>NZ_JBBPAK010000003.1:0-3200 GCF_038008995.1 Paenibacillus sp. FSL W8-0439 | reverse complement strand
CTCTCTTATTTTCAAAACAACATCCATACTCGATTGATTAACAAAATAACTTTTATGCTGTTTTTTCAAATAAAGATGATGCCCATGCATCTTTATATATCGCCTAATTGTTTGGTGAGGAATCATAGTTTCCTTTTCTATTTCTGCAACAGTCAGCCATTCTTTCTTCATTTTCTCACCCTCTCACACCACGTATTTATCACGCAATCATACGTAAATAATTCGTGATATGACACAAGCATTCCTTGTTTTTCTCATGAGAAAACTCAATTTAAGTTCATATATGCTCATAAAAAAATCTAGGCCCCTTTACGGTTCCTAGATTTTTCTTTCCTGCCCACATTTTGATGAGTCGCTTGATGGGTTTGCGACCCCAATTTATGAGTCGTTCTTTGGGATAACGACCCCTTTTTTATTAGTCGCTCAAGGGATTGCGACAATTCTTCTTTCTAATTTTCACTACGTTTTATTTGTTTGTAAGTCATTTTTCCAACATGTTCATTGTTATGCTCAGCTTCAAAAACTACTGCTTTATCATCAATCAGTTGCTTTTCTAATTCAGTAACTTCCTCAGCCGATAAAGCTTTTTCTGTAGGTTTAATTAATCCACGAGACTGAAAAAAAAGCTTTTTATTCTTCTCTTTAGCACTTTTGCCTGTTTTAGGGTCATACCCGTTTTTCATAGCTTGTATGTCTTTCTCTATGTACTTTACGACATAAGCACCAACATTATCAATATCCTCAATCGCATTAATATGCAGTCCGCGTTGTTCTTTTCCGTTCTCCCAAACCTTTAATAAATCATCAAATTTGATAAACGGAAGATTATAAAATAGCACATGGTAATGAATCGATCCACGAGCTTGCCTTTCTACAACACACGTGTATTTTAAACCACTCTGCTTTTTGAAAAGTTTTCGTGATAATCTTTTTATAAACTCACGAAATTCTTTATTAGCAACTTCATGGTCTAGCACATTCTCTTTAAACGTTAACGTCATAAATTTTGGCTTTTCTTTGCCCCATTCGTGGATATTTGCATTTATTGTTCTTCGCAATGTTTGTACTGTTCTTCCAAGTGACCGTCTTAAATTGTCTTTTTCTCTTAAAACTCTCTCTTCTTCTGGCATATTTCCACCTGCTTTTGCTGTATTACTATTTGTTTTTCCTTTAAGCCCGATGGTAATACCTTCCTCATACGAATAAATTTCTGTAATTCTTCCACTGGTAACCACTTTATGATATACTCTCAATAGATGTTTTTCCCCTTTCCATGAATGTTTTTGCCGACAAGCTGGAATGGGGCATTTTTTTTGCCAAAAAACGGAACCTATTAACGTTATCTATAAATCTATCATTTTGTTACTTATGTGTCCATATAAATAAATCAAGTAAAGAAGGAATAAAAAAACGACCTTTTTCAAGGTCATTTTTTATGCTCAAAATCAAAAATAGATTAAAAATAGATTGCTGATAAAATTAATAAAAAATTTACCGGCAGCTGCAGGCTAATTTTTAATTCCAAATGAATCATAAAAGACCACCTCCAAAATCGTATTACTAAAGAATATCGATTTATACTAAGGATCCTTTTATCTTTCCATAACTTTTTTCTATCGAATGAAGTTTGAGGTGGCCTTACACCGTTCAACATAGAGACTTTTCTCCAAGCAAGGTCCGAGTAGTATTTTTTAAGAAGAACACTTAAAAAATCTCCACTCTTTTCTCCTTGCTTTCCGAAATTTTGGCGGTGTAATCATTTCGCCAAGCCGAACATACCCAAAACAAGAACCTAATACATTCGGCTTGCTCTTGCTATTATACCGCCAAAACCATCTGTACTAGAATTTAATAATAGCGTCTCTAACCAATATAAAGTAACAAGAGGGGCTAGCCCCTCTTGGCTTTCGCCAATTCACCCCAGCCTTAACCTCACACCCCAAAACAAGAGGAATAAAAATCATCTTTACAATTTCACATGATAACCACCATAAACATTTCTTTCGCCATATTGTGCTCTCATATTTTCAGTAACATCATTTTCAATTTGTTCCACGTATTCACGACTTGACGTTGATTTAATTACATCTAAAATTTTAATTGGTCTAAATGCTTTTGTAACCTTTGCCCCTACGCCATCATAATGCTGCATAATTCTTTTTCTAGGATTATTCGTAATACCTATATAAATTTTTTCATGTTCTAATTTTAAAACATACAAAAACCAAATATTACGTTGGTTCTTTTTACGCCTTTTAACCATTCTATACAACTGACTTTCAAATTCTATACGCTCTTGTTTTTCTTGATATTCAAGTTCTATTTTTTCTTCTTCATCATCAAAGGAATTACTATAACCCATCATTTCTCTAAATTGTTTTGTTAAATCATCCATGCAAAGTCCTCCTCCATTTTTCTACATCATAAACCATTCCTTAAATCAACAGAGAACGTTTCTAAGACGTTTTAAAAAACATCCTAATAAAATATATAAACAAAAACAAAAACACCTCAGAAGGCCTTATTTGGACTCCTAAGGTATTTTAAGAAAAATAAAAGAACGCTTCAAAAAGTATTCAACAAAAAGATTTTCTCTAAAACAATATATTTACTTGAAAGAGCATAAGAGAATCCGGTGCCACTCTCTTTTAAAGAGTGGCGAAATAGGCTGTGCCTATTGGATTCTAAGAGATTTTCAAGTAAAAAAACAGGTGTCATTTGCTCCTTTTATTTGGATAGTTTATGGATAGTATTTTTAGCTATTTGGATAGTTTATGGATAGCCTTTTAATGCCTTTTGTATAGTTTATGGATAGTCGCATTTTTAAAAAACAAGAAATACTTTTTACCACTTCACCAAAATTTCCACCACTTTTTTTGATTTTTTTCTGTTGCCGCAATTTCTTTTTTTGTATCTAAAATTTTATTTATTGAACTCAAAAATGCCTCATCTCTTTTAGATAATTTTTCATCTATAAACTCTTGTTGCTTTTTTATCTGCTCAAGTAATTCATCATTAAATTTTTCTTGTCTCATCATTTTTTCATTCATTTCTGCTATACGATCATTTAATTCCTGGAGAATTTCTGGAACATAAATACTCACTTGCTCATCATCTTTTGTCATATCAATAGTCATAAATAATCCATCATTCGCAAGAATTTCATCTACAGTTTCACTTGTCTTTCCTTCTGAATACAT
>NZ_JBBPAK010000002.1:0-6087 GCF_038008995.1 Paenibacillus sp. FSL W8-0439 | reverse complement strand
GAGCCATTACCTCACCAACTAGCTAATGCGCCGCAGGCCCATCTGTAAGTGACAGCAAAAGCCGCCTTTCAACTTACCATCAGGAGATGATAAGTATTATCCGGTATTAGCTCGCGTTTCCGCGAGTTATCCCAGTCTTACAGGCAGGTTGCCTACGTGTTACTCACCCGTCCGCCGCTCGTTCCACGAACGTCCCTCCGAAGAGTTCTGTCCGCTTCCCGCGCTCGACTTGCATGTATTAGGCACGCCGCCAGCGTTCGTCCTGAGCCAAGATCAAACTCTCCATAAAAGTGTTTGTTTCTTTAGCTTTCAGAAGTCAACTTCTGACTTAAATATTCAAGAAAAACGAGGTGTTTTTCTTCTTTCGTACTGGTTGTTTTGTTCAGTTTTCAAAGAGCAATTTCTTTGTCGCTTTTAAAAACAGCGACCAAATTAATATATCATGTTTCAAAACCATTGTCAACAACTTATTTAAAAGTTATTGAGTGGAGCCTAGCGGGATCGAACCGCTGACCTCCTGCGTGCAAGGCAGGCGCTCTCCCAGCTGAGCTAAGGCCCCATATTATATTCATGTAATGGTCGGGAAGACAGGATTCGAACCTGCGACCCCTTGGTCCCAAACCAAGTGCTCTACCAAGCTGAGCTACTTCCCGATGGCGCGCCCGAGAGGAGTCGAACCCCTAACCTCTTGATCCGTAGTCAAACGCTCTATCCAATTGAGCTACGGGCGCTTATGGTGCCGAGGACCGGAATCGAACCGGTACGGTAATCACTTACCGCAGGATTTTAAGTCCTGTGCGTCTGCCAGTTCCGCCACCCCGGCAATATTTGGAGCGGAAGACGGGATTCGAACCCGCGACCCCCACCTTGGCAAGGTGATGTTCTACCACTGAACTACTTCCGCGTATTGCCTTTATTTAATTAATGGTGCGGGTGGAGGGACTTGAACCCCCACGCCCGAAGGCACTAGATCCTAAGTCTAGCGCGTCTGCCAATTCCGCCACACCCGCAAATGGTGAGCCATGAAGGATTCGAACCTTCGACCCTCTGATTAAAAGTCAGATGCTCTACCGACTGAGCTAATGGCTCCTTAAAAGGAAAATGGTGCCGGCCAGAGGACTTGAACCCCCAACCTACTGATTACAAGTCAGTTGCTCTACCAGTTGAGCTAGGCCGGCATAATGGTGGAGGATGCAGGGCTCGAACCTGCGACCCCCTGCTTGTAAGGCAGGTGCTCTCCCAGCTGAGCTAATCCTCCATTATTGGTGACCCGTACGGGATTCGAACCCGTGTTACCGCCGTGAAAGGGCGGTGTCTTAACCGCTTGACCAACGGGCCAGGTATTATTTTCCAGTTAATAGGAAAATAAATAATTTCACAGGCAGATTTTAAAAGTTAAACTTCAAATCTACGACCAGTCGGTTATTAACCGAAGTTCTACCATTAAGGTACTGTGAAATAAGGATTGCCTGGCGGCGTCCTACTCTTGCAGGGGGAATCCCCCAACTACCATTGGCGCTGAAGAACTTAACTTCTGTGTTCGGCATGGAAACAGGTGTGACCTCTTCGCTATCGCTACCAGACTTATTTATTTAGGATTTGCACCCTGAAAACTAAATAAGAGTAACGTGACATCAAAAAACTTAGATAAGTCCTCAATCGATTAGTATCCGTCAGCTGCACGTGTCGCCACGCTTCCACCTCGGACCTATCAACCTCATCGTCTCTGAGGGATTTTACTCACTTGAAGTGATGGGAAGTTTCATCTTGAGGGGGGCTTCATGCTTAGATGCTTTCAGCACTTATCCTTTCCACACGTAGCTACCCAGCTATGCTCCTGGCGGAACAACTGGTACACCAGCGGTGTGTCCATCCCGGTCCTCTCGTACTAAGGACAGCTCCTCTCAAACTTCCAACGCCCACGACGGATAGGGACCGAACTGTCTCACGACGTTCTGAACCCAGCTCGCGTACCGCTTTAATGGGCGAACAGCCCAACCCTTGGGACCGACTACAGCCCCAGGATGCGATGAGCCGACATCGAGGTGCCAAACCTCCCCGTCGATGTGAACTCTTGGGGGAGATAAGCCTGTTATCCCCGGGGTAGCTTTTATCCGTTGAGCGATGGCCCTTCCATGCGGAACCACCGGATCACTAAGCCCGACTTTCGTCCCTGCTCGACTTGTAGGTCTCGCAGTCAAGCTCCCTTCTGCCTTTACACTCTACGAATGATTTCCAACCATTCTGAGGGAACCTTTGGGCGCCTCCGTTACCTTTTAGGAGGCGACCGCCCCAGTCAAACTGCCCGCCTGACACTGTCTCCGAACCGGATTACGGTCCTGGGTTAGAATGGTCATACAGTTAGGGTGGTATCCCACGGGTGCCTCCACGTAAGCTGGCGCTCACGCTTCAAAGGCTCCCACCTATCCTGTACAAACTGCACAAACATTCCATATCAGGCTACAGTAAAGCTCCACGGGGTCTTTCCGTCCTGTCGCGGGTAATGCGCATCTTCACGCATAGTATAATTTCACCGGGTCTCTCGTTGAGACAGTGCCCAAGTCGTTGCACCTTTCGTGCGGGTCGGAACTTACCCGACAAGGAATTTCGCTACCTTAGGACCGTTATAGTTACGGCCGCCGTTTACTGGGGCTTCGGTTCAAAGCTTCGCTTACGCTAACTCTTCCCCTTAACCTTCCAGCACCGGGCAGGTGTCAGCCCCTATACTTCGCCTTTCGGCTTCGCAGAGACCTGTGTTTTTGCTAAACAGTCGCTTGGGCCTATTCACTGCGGCTCACTCACAAGTGAGCACCCCTTCTCCCGAAGTTACGGGGTCATTTTGCCGAGTTCCTTAACGAGAGTTCTCCCGCTCACCTTAGGATTCTCTCCTCGCCTACCTGTGTCGGTTTGCGGTACGGGCACCTATGATCTAACTAGAGGCTTTTCTTGGCAGTGTGAAATCAGGAACTTCGGTACTCTATTTCCCTCCCCATCACAGCTCAGAAATATGTCAGACGGATTTGCCTATCTGACTTCCTCGCATGCTTGGACGCACATCCATCAGTGCGCACTCCTTATCCTCCTGCGTCCCCCCATTGTTCAAACAATCATGAGGTGGTACAGGAATATCAACCTGTTGTCCATCGCCTACGCCTGTCGGCCTCGGCTTAGGTCCCGACTAACCCTGAGAGGACGAGCCTTCCTCAGGAAACCTTAGGCATTCGGTGAAAGAGATTCTCACTCTTTTTTCGCTACTCATACCGGCATTCTCACTTCAAAGCGCTCCACCAGTCCTCACGGTCTGACTTCTCTGCACTTTGAACGCTCTCCTACCATTGTTCGTAAGAACAATCCGCAGCTTCGGTGATACGTTTAGCCCCGGTACATTTTCGGCGCAGCGTCACTCGACCAGTGAGCTATTACGCACTCTTTCAATGATGGCTGCTTCTAAGCCAACATCCTGGTTGTCTGTGCAACGCCACATCCTTTTCCACTTAACGTATACTTTGGGACCTTAGCTGGCGGTCTGGGCTGTTTCCCTTTCGACTATGAACCTTATCACCCATAGTCTGACTCCCAAGTTGAAGTAACTGGCATTCGGAGTTTGACTGAATTCGGTAACCCGGTAGGGGCCCCTAGTCCAATCAGTGCTCTACCTCCAGTACTCACGATCTTGAGGCTAGCCCTAAAGCTATTTCGGAGAGAACCAGCTATCTCCGTGTTCGATTGGAATTTCACCGCTACCCACACCTCATCCCCGCATTTTTCAACATACGTGGGTTCGGGCCTCCAGTCAGTGTTACCTGACCTTCACCCTGGACATGGGTAGATCACACGGTTTCGGGTCTACGACCGCATACTCATTCGCCCTATTCAGACTCGCTTTCGCTACGGCTCCGTGTCTTCCACTTAACCTTGCATACAATCGTAACTCGCCGGTCCATTCTACAAAAGGTACGCCGTCACCCATTAACGGGCTCCGACTACTTGTAGGCACACGGTTTCAGGTTCTATTTCACTCCCCTTCCGGGGTGCTTTTCACCTTTCCCTCACGGTACTGGTTCACTATCGGTCACTAGGTAGTATTTAGCCTTGGGAGATGGTCCTCCCGGATTCCGACGGAATTCCACGTGTTCCGCCGTACTCAGGATACACTCCGGAGGAAATTCCTTTTCAACTACAGGGCTGTTACCTTCTTCGGCTGACCTTTCCAAGTCGATTCGTTTAAAGAATTTCTTTGTAACTCCAATGGAGTGTCCTACAACCCCAAGAAGCAAGCTTCTTGGTTTGGGCTCTTTCCGTTTCGCTCGCCGCTACTCAGGAAATCGATTTTTCTTTCTCTTCCTCCAGGTACTGAGATGTTTCAGTTCCCCGGGTCTGCCTCATCTACCCTATGTATTCAGATAGATGTCCTGTCCCATTACGAACAGTGGGTTCCCCCATTCGGAAATCCCCGGATCAAAGTTTACTTACAACTCCCCGAGGCATATCGGTGTTAGTCCCGTCCTTCATCGGCTCCTAGTGCCAAGGCATCCACCGTGCGCCCTTATTCACTTAACTAAAGTTTTGGAATAAGTTTGCTGATTACTTCGTAATCAGTTGTGTTGCTATATCAATAGCTTTTTTGCCTTATTTCTAAAGTTTGATGTCGTTGTTACTCTTATTTAGTTTTCAAGGTACAAGCTTCCACACGGATGTGGTGACTTCTGTGTTGTCACATGGACGTGACGGTTTTAACAGAAGTTCCTTGAGAGATTGCTCTCTCAAAACTGAACCAAACAACCAAGTACAAAATTCCGTTATATATCCTTAGAAAGGAGGTGATCCAGCCGCACCTTCCGATACGGCTACCTTGTTACGACTTCACCCCAATCATTCGTCCCACCTTCGGCGGCTGGCTCCAAAAAGGTTACCTCACCGACTTCGGGTGTTACGAACTCTCGTGGTGTGACGGGCGGTGTGTACAAGACCCGGGAACGTATTCACCGCGGCATGCTGATCCGCGATTACTAGCGATTCCGGCTTCATGTAGGCGAGTTGCAGCCTACAATCCGAACTGAGAACGGTTTTATGGGATTTGCTTGACCTCGCGGGCTTGCTTCCCTTTGTTCCGTCCATTGTAGCACGTGTGTAGCCCAGGTCATAAGGGGCATGATGATTTGACGTCATCCCCACCTTCCTCCGGTTTGTCACCGGCAGTCACCTTAGAGTGCCCAACTAAATGCTGGCAACTAAGATCAAGGGTTGCGCTCGTTGCGGGACTTAACCCAACATCTCACGACACGAGCTGACGACAACCATGCACCACCTGTCACTTTGTCCCCGAAGGGAAAACTCTGTCTCCAGAGCGGTCAAAGGATGTCAAGACCTGGTAAGGTTCTTCGCGTTGCTTCGAATTAAACCACATGCTCCACCGCTTGTGCGGGTCCCCGTCAATTCTTTTGAGTTTCAGCCTTGCGGCCGTACTCCCCAGGCGGAGTGCTTAATGCGTTAACTTCAGCACTAAGGGGCGGAAACCCCCTAACACCTAGCACTCATCGTTTACGGCGTGGACTACCAGGGTATCTAATCCTGTTCGCTCCCCACGCTTTCGCTCCTCAGCGTCAGTTACAGACCAGAGAGTCGCCTTCGCCACTGGTGTTCCTCCACATCTCTACGCATTTCACCGCTACACGTGGAATTCCACTCTCCTCTTCTGCACTCAAGTCCTCCAGTTTCCAATGCACGTTTACGGTTGAGCCGCAAGATTTCACATCAGACTTAAAGAACCGCCTGCGAGCGCTTTACGCCCAATAATTCCGGACAACGCTTGCCACCTACGTATTACCGCGGCTGCTGGCACGTAGTTAGCCGTGGCTTTCTGGTCGGGTACCGTCAAGGTACGATCAGTTACTATCATACTTGTTCTTCCCCGACAACAGAGTTTTACGATCCGAAAACCTTCATCACTCACGCGGCGTTGCTCCGTCAGACTTTCGTCCATTGCGGAAGATTCCCTACTGCTGCCTCCCGTAGGAGTCTGGGCCGTGTCTCAGTCCCAGTGTGGCCGATCACCCTCTCAGGTCGGCTACGCATCGTCGCCTTGGT
>NZ_JBBPAK010000001.1:5090000-5834194 GCF_038008995.1 Paenibacillus sp. FSL W8-0439 | reverse complement strand
AGACGTCACTCCTTTTAAATCCTGACATTTTGCCGAATTAAGCTGCAGAGAGCTGCTCTCGGCGCTTCGGCAAAACGCCTAAAATCACAAAAATATTGTTGAAGGCCATAAAAAGACATACCGCCGCCTAAATCATGCGGCAGTGTAGTGAGAGAACGCAGCACAAAATGCCCTGAAAAATAGTATTGGAAAATTCCACTGCTGATCAGCAGAAGAAAGGCGATATTTCTCAGGAGGGATGTGCGGCACGATCCGTTCTCTTATTCCCGCAGGCCAAAACGGGACTGCAATATGTCGAAATCAAATGAAAAATGTAGAATATATCCCCAGAATCCCGAATCCGCACAAAAATAAAAAGATGGATAAATTGAACTTGTTCACAACTTTATCCACAGGGTGTTGATAATATGGAGGGTAAAACAACATATTCACATTCAAAAGTAATATCATCATAGCAAAAGAAGCCTTGTATTTCAATGACTCGTGGTTATTTATCCACAAATTCAATCTGTTGTGTACAATTTTTATTCACAACACAAGATATTGTTTATAATTTGTTCAGTTTTCGACAATAACTCTTTTTTGCTCTAAAATGTTATGCACAGGTTATGACCATTTAAATCACAATTCCATTCTTTTTGTGGATCTGTGTATAACATCCGTTGCCTTTTGGTTACACCGGGTTGTTTTTGTGTTGAAAATTTCCGGTAACGTTTCCGACAATATTTTTGACGAAACTGATAGTGGGGATTTGGAACGGCCTGGATTGAAGCCGTAAATGAATAGATGAAAAAAAGGGCAGTTTTTAGATAGGAACGTAAGCTACAGTAAAATGCTGATGAATGTTGATCATGGAGAAGAAACGAAAAAATCGGGAATAAAGGGATAGAAAAGAGTAGAGTGGGTGATGCGAAAAGAGGGAGAGGGCTTGTGAATGTGAAAAAGAGGGAGAGAATTCAGAAGTACATTGACTTTGACCGCTATTTGTGGTTAAATGTACAAAGGTGTTTTTTGTGGAGATTGCTATGTTAGGTATATTCCATATAAAACGTATTCCTTGTAAGGAGGTGCAGCACAATGAGACCGACTTTCAGACCGAATGTCAGCAAACGTAAAAAAGTTCACGGCTTCCGTAAAAGAATGAGCACGAAGAATGGCCGTAAAGTTTTGGCAGCTCGTCGCCAAAAAGGTAGAAAAGTATTGAGTGCGTAATGCGTGCATAAAGACCACTACGGTGGTCTTTTTTTTCATAATTGAAGTATTTATGGATCGGATGCTTCTTCTATTGTAGAAATGTAGTGTAAAAAGAGGGACAAGTCCTACATCCTGCTCTATATTAGATGAAGTTTTTGAAAACGGATATAAAATAAGCGAGATTACCATGTTGGAATATTGTCCATACTTCTTACTATATAAGAGGTAAGGATTGCTTACCGATATGTGTAAAAGAATGAGCAAGGAGAAGCGCCGTGCAAAAAAAATTGCGTCTACGAAACCGGGCGGACTTTGGGCGCGTATACCGCCATGGCAAATCTTTTGCCAACCATCAGTTTGTGGTGTACTGGTTCCGCCGCAGAGAGGTAGAGCAGTTCCGCGTCGGAATTTCGGCTAGCAAGAAGATCGGCAATGCAGTTGTACGCAACCGGATGCGCAGGATCGTTAAGGAAATCGTGCGCCATCATGAGCAGGAATTGGTGGAGCAGATTGACCTGATTTTTATCGTTCGTAAGGGTGCGGTTACTAAGTCGTATCAAGAGCTGGAGAAAAGCGTGCTGCACGTTTTGCGCAAAGCCTCGCTGCTCAAGTCTACGCGCCGATAGTCAGTATCTTTGTCCTACAGGATATGGTATGATTTACGTTGGAATGGATTGGTTAAGAAAGGGGTTATGAAGTGTCGCGTTTGAAGACTCAACGAGGAAAATGGTTCCTCCTGATTGCCTTATTGGCACTTGTTGCTGTGCTGTCCGGATGTACCCAGGCGGCTCACAATTCTTACACGACGGCAGACTTGGCCAATGGATCTTGGTGGCAAAGATATGTCGTTTACTGGTTTTCGTATGCGCTGGATACATTTGCCCAATGGTTCTCTGGAGAATATGGCCTGGCCGTACTGATTCTGGTGATCATTGTGCGTACTATTATTTTGCCGCTTACACTCAAGCAAGTACGCAGTTCCAGAGCAATGCAGGCTATTCAGCCGCAATTAAAAGAAATTCAAGCGAAATACAAGGATACACCTGAGCGAGTCCAGCAAGAAACGATGAAATTGTTTCAAGAAAACAAGGTTAACCCAATGGCGGGCTGTCTGCCTTTGTTAGTACAGATGCCCATTTTCATCGCGCTTTATAATGCCATTTATTATAACTCGGCATTGCGGGATCATGACTTTTTGTGGCTCCAGTTAGGTAAACCGGATCACTTCTTTATCCTGCCGATTCTAGCAGCGATTACGACTTTTGTCCAAACTTGGATGATGATGAAAATGAATCCGACACCGCAGCAAGGACCCATGCAATTTTTGCTGTATGTCTATCCGGTGCTGATTCTATTCATGTCGTATAACTTCCCGTCTGCTTTGCCGTTGTACTGGTTTTTCAGTAATATTTACACGATTGTTCAAAACTATTTCCTTTATCGGAATAATGATAAGGACGCAGCATTGGCTAATGTAAAAACAGCGAGTCTCGCGAAAACAGGTTCCTCTAATAATAGTAAGAAAAAAGGCGGCAAAAACACGAAGGGGGCTAAAAAGTCGAGATGACCAAAGTCGTGACATCAGGAAAAACCGTTGAAGATGCTGTAAGACAAGGACTCTCCCAGCTGGGAGTAAGCCGTGAACGGGTAACCGTAAACGTGTTGGAACAGCCGTCAAAAGGATTCCTGGGGTGGCTAGGGGTCAAAAAGGCGAAGGTGGAGCTTACGCTGCTTTCTGAGCCGTCTCCTGAAACCACACACACGGCTGAACCTCATGTATCGGCTCAAGCACCTTCTGACGTGGGACAGGCTGTATCACAAGCTGGGTCTGTTGCGCAGGAAGCACAGATGAACATGGAAGCATCCAGGGGACATATAGATCCTTATGAAGAGGCGGTGCGTTTCATCCGTGAAACAGCTGCAGGAATGGGACTCGACGTCGAAGTCGATGTCCGTCATCGCAAGGATGAAAGTACACTGGATATCTCCGGTCCATCGCTCGGTATGCTGATTGGCCGCAGAGGACAGACATTAGATGCATTGCAGTACCTGACGAATATTGTTGCTAACCGTCATTCTGGTAAATTTATCCGAATTGTGCTGGATGCCGAGCAATTTCGTGCACGTCGGCGGAAAACGCTGGAGGATTTGGCGGAACGATTAGCGAACCAGGCTGTTCGTTACGGCAAGGAAGTGGTACTGGAGCCAATGCCGTCCCAGGAGCGGAAGCTGATTCATGCCAAGCTCCAGCAGCATGCGCTGGTTAGAACATACAGCAAGGGGGACGAGCCTAATCGGCGCGTTGTCATTGCCAAGAAATAATCCGACGCAATGGCTCTCTGCAAGCTGCAGAAGCCATTGCTTTTTTTCTTATATTTCACACAATGAAACGGGTGCCGTCCTTGATGAAGGGCGGCAATGCCGTTTTTACTTGATAGGAGGTAGAAACGATATGCTGAGCGATACCATAGCTGCCATTGCAACGGCTGTCGGCGAGGGCGGCATTGCAGTTGTGCGGGTCAGCGGTCCAGAAGCGGTCACGGAAGTGGAGGCTTTGTTCCGTAGTAAAACGCCCTTAAGTAAGGCTCCAACGCACACGGTACACTATGGACATATTATAGATCCTCAAAGCCAAGAGAAGGTGGAGGAAGTTTTAGTTACAGTGATGCGGGCACCACGCTCTTTTACAACAGAAGATGTGGTAGAGATCAGCACTCATGGCGGGGTGGTAGCCGTTAAACGGGTGATGGATTTGTTACTACTGCAAAATATACGTCTGGCTGAGCCAGGTGAATTTACGAAACGTGCTTTTTTGAATGGTCGTATTGACCTGAGTCAAGCGGAGGGCGTTATTGACTTAATTCGTTCCAAATCGGATAAAGCCTTTTCGATGGCTCTGAAGCAGGTGGATGGGCAGCTGTCCCAGAATATTCGTCGTTTGCGTCATGTTTTGGTCGAGACACTTGCTCATATTGAAGTAAACATTGATTACCCTGAGCATGATGTAGAATCCTTTACGTCTGAGTTAATCAAGGATAAAAGCAGCCAGGTTATAGCGGAAATTGATCGGCTGCTGCATACAGCGGAGCAGGGGAAAATTTTGCGTGAAGGGCTGACTACAGCGATTGTCGGAAGGCCGAATGTAGGCAAATCGTCGCTGCTTAACACGTTGGCTCAGGGCGAACGGGCGATTGTGACCGATATTCCGGGTACGACCCGTGACGTTATCGAGGAGTATGTGACGATTAATAATATTCCGCTCAAGCTGTTGGATACGGCTGGAATTCGCGAAACGATGGATGTCGTGGAACGGATTGGGGTAGAGCGTTCGAGAACGGCAGTTAGTGAAGCGGATCTGTTGCTCATCGTTATGAATGCCAACGAACCACTGCACGAGGATGAAATGGCATTAATGGAACAAATCCGCGGTAGACAAGCGATTGTTATTATGAATAAAATGGACTTACCGGCCCAAATAGACCGGGATTTGTTGCTGCGCTATGTTCCTGAAGAGCTTATTGTGCCGATGTCTGTGAAGGAAAATGAGGGAGCAGATCGGCTGGAGCAGGCTATATCGAATTTATTCTTTAGCGGCAAGCTAGAATCAGCGGATATGACGTATGTCAGCAATGTACGGCATATTGCTTTGCTGAAGAAAGCGCGCCAATCGCTGGTAGATGCCTATGAGGCCGCTGATCAATTTGTTCCAATTGACATGATCCAGATTGATGTAAGGCTGGCATGGGAGCATTTGGGTGAGATTGTAGGCGATACTGCGCATGATGCGTTAATAGATCAAATATTCTCACAATTCTGTCTGGGCAAGTAGAACATTCAAGCATGGCTGTTTTAAGCCTGCTATCGTTATAGATACACAAGAGCATATTCAGGGTGAAGACTCGAATGTATAAGGAGGCAAGAGAGGTATGGGATATCAAGGAGGCGACTATGATGTGATCATCGTCGGTGCAGGCCATGCGGGCGTAGAATCCGCCTTGGCAGCGGCACGGATGGGCTGTCGTACATTGATGATCACAATTAACTTGGATATGGTCGCATTCATGCCCTGCAACCCGTCTATTGGTGGTCCCGCAAAGGGTCATGTAGTACGGGAAATTGATGCATTGGGTGGCGAAATGGGTCGGAATATCGACAAGACATTTATCCAAATGAGAATGTTAAATACTGGTAAGGGTCCTGCCGTGCATGCCTTGCGCGCACAAGCAGACAAGTTCTCTTATCAGCATGCGATGAAGGAAACGATGGAGAAAGAACCGAATCTGACCTTACGTCAAGGCATGGTTGAAGAGCTGATTATAGAAGACGGCCAATGCGTAGGTGTGATTACGAAGACGGGCACAGAGTATCGTAGTAAAGCAGTTGTCCTGACGACGGGCACCTATCTGCGCGGAAAAATCATTATGGGTGAGCTGATGTATGAGAGTGGTCCGAACAATCAGCAGCCTTCGCTGAGACTTTCTGAACATTTGAGAGAGCTTGGGTTTGATCTCGTTCGCTTTAAAACAGGGACGCCACCACGTGTGCATAAGGATACGATTGATTTTAGCAAAACAGAAATACAGCCAGGCGATGATCAGCCGAAGTTCTTCTCCTATGAAACGAAGTCCTCGGATAATGAGCAGTTGCCTTGCTGGCTGACGTATACTTCAGTGGAAACACATCAGATTATTAATGATAATTTGCACCGTGCACCGATGTTCTCTGGTCTGATCGAAGGAACGGGACCACGTTATTGCCCCTCTATTGAAGATAAAGTGGTGCGTTTCAGTGATAAGCCGAAGCACCAAATCTTTTTGGAGCCTGAGGGTAAAAACACATCTGAATACTATGTTCAAGGCTTGTCAACAAGCTTGCCAGAGGATGTGCAATTAGCAGTACTGCGTACCATTCCAGGGATGGAAAAGGTAGAAATGATGCGTAACGGTTACGCTATTGAGTATGATGCGATGGTACCTACTCAGTTGTGGCCTACTTTGGAAACGAAAAAAGTACCTGGCTTGTTCACAGCAGGTCAGATTAACGGGACATCTGGTTATGAAGAAGCTGCGGGTCAAGGAATTATGGCTGGGATTAATGCAGCTCGCAAGGTGCAGGGAAAAGAGCCCGTCGTACTGGATCGTTCTCAAGGCTACATTGGGGTTCTGATTGACGATCTGGTGACGAAGGGGACAAATGAGCCCTATCGCTTGCTGACATCCCGTGCAGAATACCGTCTGTTGTTGCGGCATGATAACGCGGATCTGCGATTGACTCCGATCGGGCATGATATTGGCCTGATTACAGATGAACGATACGAGCGCTTTTTGGATAAAAAACAAAAGGTAGAGCAAGAAATTGAGCGTTTGCGCTTAGCTAAAGTTCGTCCGGTTGATGTAAATGAGATGCTGGAGCAAGGCGGATCTGCACCGATACAGGACGGCAGTAATTTGTTAACAGTACTGCGTCGACCTGAGATCAGCTATGCACAAGTGGCACAAATTTCGCCTTCACCTGTAGCTCTTACTGAGGAAGAGCAAGAACAGGTAGAAATCCAAATTAAGTATGCGGGCTACATTGAAAAGCAATTAATGCATGTAGAACGCCTGCAAAAGATGGAGAAGAAGAAGCTTCCAGAGGATATCGCATACAATGAAGTTCAAGGCTTGGCCATTGAAGCCAAGCAGAAACTTGAGAAGATCCGTCCGATGTCCATTGGTCAGGCATCCCGTATCTCCGGTGTAACTCCTGCGGATATTTCCATTTTGCTGGTTTATCTGGAGCACTATAACCGTGTAACGGCAGCGAGGGGATCTTAATGGACGCGATACAACAGCAGTTTAAGCAGCGGCTGGCAGAGCATAGCATTGTGATTAATGACAGTCAGTTAGAGCAGTTTGAAACATATTACCGTGTGCTGGTCGAATGGAATGAAAAAATGAACCTGACGGGCATTACTGAGCGAGATGCAGTGTACACCAAGCATTTTTACGATTCTCTTTCACTTGCCTTTTATGTTCCGTTAAATGATGTGGGGAGCCTGGCTGACATTGGGTCAGGCGCTGGTTTTCCTGGAATCCCCTTGAAAATATGCTTTCCACATATTCAATTGACCATTGTAGACTCATTGAACAAACGCATACAATTTTTAGCTCATGTTGTAGAGCAGTTGGGACTGGAAAATGTCGAACTGATTCACAGCAGGGCAGAGGAATTGGGGCGCAAAGCAGGATATCGTGATAGCTATGATCTGGTCACAGCGCGAGCCGTTGCCCGTCTCGCGGTACTAAATGAATTTTGTCTTCCTTTTGTCCGTGAAGGGGGCCACTTTGCAGCAATGAAGGGTAGCGACCCAACGGAAGAAATCAGGGAAGCCTCCTACAGTTTGAAAGAGCTAAAGGGAAAAATCAAGCATGTTCAGGCCTTTCAGCTACCTGTTGAGGATGCAGCCAGACATATGATTATTATTGAAAAAAGAGCAGCTACACCACGGAAATACCCGCGTAAGCCAGGTACTCCTTTGAAAACACCTTTAGTGTAAATGTTTGAAAAAAAGTGAATGTTTCACGTGAAACATTCACTTTTTTTATGGTTTATAAACTCCTTGCTTAAGATGACTCCTTGCCGAATGCCCTCTACATAATTTATTCTTTTATCCTTCTGAAAAGCTGTTAGAGACGATAGGATTATGACTGGAAAAGTGATAGAATAGAGATAATCGTTTTAGTGTAAGTTGGCTGCTTCCCGTACCCATGATTTCAGATATACATATAGGGAAGTGGGACAACAAATGTCAGGGGAGTACGTG
Source organism: Paenibacillus sp. FSL W8-0439 (assembly GCF_038008995.1). Classification (NCBI taxonomy): domain Bacteria; kingdom Bacillati; phylum Bacillota; class Bacilli; order Caryophanales; family Paenibacillaceae; genus Paenibacillus; species Paenibacillus sp. FSL W8-0439. The sequence goes on along the minus strand of NZ_JBBPAK010000001.1, from coordinate 5,826,195 downwards.
GAGTGTACCCGCTTACGGCGCTGTTTCATATAGAAGGGTCTACAATCCCCGTAAGGAACTGTTTTTCACGAAGCGCTGTTTGTATGGTGCTATTATGAAATTAGGTGGTATTATACGGAATGAAAGAACAATTTTCCAAGCTATTTGGTTTGACGGAGCGCTCCAATGGGGACGAAATAAAACAAATTCCAGTTCGGGATATTGTCAGCAGTCCTTATCAGCCCCGCACCATATTTGACGACGAAAAGATTGATGAGCTATGCCAGACTATTAAGACGCATGGTGTAATTCAACCGATTGTCGTTCGTTTCCGTAATGGACAATATGAAATTATAGCAGGGGAACGTCGTTGGAGAGCTGTCACCAAGCTGGGTATGGAGACGATTCCAGCCATTGTTCGTGAGTTTAATGATTCACAAGCTGCATCCATCGCGTTGATTGAGAATCTTCAGCGGGAGGGCCTAACTGCGATTGAAGAGGCTGTAGCTTATCAAAAGCTGATTGACCTGCATCAACTCACCCAGGAAAGCCTCGCTCAGCGACTTGGCAAAAGCCAATCCACTATTGCTAATAAGATACGGCTGCTTCATTTGCCGGAGAGAGTGAAAGAGGCTCTAATGGAGCGGAAGGTGTCCGAGCGTCACGCTCGTGCATTATTGTCGTTAGAGACCGAAGAGCTACAGTACAAGGTTTTAGATGAAGTGATTGCTAAGGAACTCAATGTGAAGCAAACAGAGGCACGAGTTGCCTTCTATAAACAAGTATCCACGATTAAGAAATCTAAGCGGATTTCCTTTACCAAGGATGTCCGGCTTGCGCTGAATACGATTCGTCAATCCATTGATATGGTGTCTGGCTCAGGGTTGGATATCAAAACAAAGGAATCTGATCATGAGGATCACTATGAGATTGTCATTCAAATTCCCAAACGTAAGTAAGGGATGAAGCGTACAGCGGCAGCAATTGCCGCTTTTTCTGTCTAACGCCAACATAAAACCGCAGCATACTCGTATTCTATTTTGAAATTGCCGTTATCCGTAAGTTAAGGACTAAGTAACGTCTTCATAGAGCTTTTGCAATCATGGAACGTAGCAGGATTCCGATTAAATTATGAGGTGAATGAAGTGTCAAAAATAATAGCCGTAGCCAATCAAAAGGGCGGAGTAGGCAAAACGACTACTTCCGTGAATTTGGGCGCCGGACTTGCTTCCCTCGGCAAAAGGGTATTGCTCGTGGATATCGACCCGCAAGGTAATACAACTAGCGGTGTGGGTATCAATAAGGCGGATGTGGCAAATTGTATTTATGATGTACTCATTAACGAAGTTGACCCTAGCGAGGCGATTATCAGTACACAGGTTGAGGGATTGGATATTATCCCGGCAACCATCCAATTAGCGGGTGCTGAAATCGAGCTGGTACCAACTATTTCTCGCGAATTGAGATTAAAAAGATCACTTCAACTCGTCAAGCATAATTACGATTATATATTAATAGATTGTCCCCCATCGCTGGGTATTTTAACGCTCAATTCCTTGACGGCTTCCGATTCAGTCATTATTCCAATCCAATGTGAATATTACGCGCTGGAAGGATTAAGCCAATTGTTGAATACCGTGCGATTAGTGCAAAAACATCTAAACACCTCATTGCAAATTGAGGGCGTATTGCTAACCATGTTTGACGCCCGCACGAACTTGGGTATTCAGGTGATTGAAGAAGTGAAAAAATATTTTCAAAGCAAAGTTTATCAGACGATTATTCCACGCAACGTGAGACTCAGCGAAGCACCATCACATGGCCAGTCCATTATTACGTATGATCCCCGGTCTCGTGGGGCAGAGGTATATATTGAGTTGGCAAAGGAAGTGGTATCTTATGAGTAAACGGTTGGGAAAGGGACTGGACGCACTTATTCCCTCCCTTACAGTCAGTGACGAGGATAAGGTTGTTGACATTCCGCTCAGTCAGTTGCGGGCGAACCCATACCAGCCTCGGAAAACGTTTGATGAGGAGTCCATTAAGGAATTAGCGGAATCCATTCGTCAGCACGGTGTTATCCAACCCATTATTGCGCGTAGTGTCTTGAGAGGTTATGAGATTATAGCCGGGGAAAGACGGTTTCGGGCCTCTCAATTTTGCGGGAATCCAACCATACCTGTGGTTGTTCGCAATTTTACAGATCAGCAGGTAATGGAGATTGCCCTGATTGAGAATTTGCAGCGTGAAAACTTAAATGCAATGGAAGTGGCGGTGGCTTATCAGGGGTTAATGGATCAGTTTTCTTTAACTCAGGAAGAGTTGTCCATGAAAGTGGGAAAATCACGTTCACACATTGCCAATTTTCTCCGTTTGCTCGCATTGCCTGAGGAGGTTAAAGATCATGTTTCACGTGGAACATTGTCTATGGGGCATGCTAGAGCAATTGTCGGGCTCAAAGATCCAGACATGGTAAAACAGCTGGCCATGCAATGTATTGAGCAACAGTGGAGCGTTCGTGAACTTGAGGAAGCCGTACAACAGTTGGATCATAAGCCTGGAGAAACAAAAGCTAAAGCCAAGGTGCGAAAAAAGGACCCCTATATTGACCATATGGAAGAGTCCCTGCGCGAGCGTTTTAAAACAACTGTAAAGATCAAGCACAATAAAGATAAAGGGAAAATCGAATTGAATTATTACAGCCAGCAGGATTTGGAAAGATTACTGGAGCTATTACAGTAGTCTGTAAAAATATGGACATGTCTCCTTGAGTGAAATGGAAAGTGAGATATGTCTTTGCTTTGTCTGGAATTGCAGGAATTAGAATGGTTTTGATGGATAAACTAATAGCCTTGTGTTATTTGTCTCGCTGTTCTCAAACGTTTAAAATAAAAGGTAAGCAAAGCAGTAACATGATTTTTGAGGTAGAGGGGTAGAAACAAACATATGGCTGAATTGAATGGACTAATCATGGAGCAGCTTGCTGGTATTGTTGCAGGGATCGTGCTTATTTTGCTTATCCTGTTGATTGTTGTTATTGTACAGGGGTCAAAGCTAAAGAAGATGCGGCGAAAGTATGAAACCATGATGGCAGGCAGCGGGGTAGAGAATTTGGAGACGCTGCTGATTGATTTAAAGGTACAGATGGACACGATTGAAGATGAGCAGGAAGCCCACCGTGCAAGTATGAAATCACTACGCAGCAAACTGACTGGCTTGAAGGGACATATAGGCATCAAACGCTATAATGCCTTTGGTGAGAGAGGGAGCGATCTAAGCTTCTCTCTGGCTATTGTAGACGATAATCAGGACGGAATAGTATTGACCGGTATTTATAACCGGGATGGCTCATATGTGTATGCCAAGCCTCTGGAAGCGGGACAATCTTCTTATTCCTTATCACCTGAAGAGAAAGAAGCTATTACTCTTGCGCAGCAAGTAGGACAGACCGGTAATGCCACTCCTTAATTGCGGAGTATAAGCTACTAGCTATGATATCTGATAATTTCATGACCAAATTTAGTCTCGTATTTTGCAACACAAAGTATTCCATGAAGCCGCCGACGTTAACGATACCAGTCAAATGGATATCGCCGACCGGCGGTAATTCTTTATTTACACCTGCTCCAGGTTTAAGAGGACCCTCTGCAACCTGAATGCATCCAACACTGGAGGTTTGTCCAAGACATGCGTCTATACCAATGATATAAGGCTGTTCGTATCGGTCATGTATGCCGTTCAGCGTCGTTTGAAGGTTCATAGCATGTACAGGCTCATCTAATGTTCCATACAAGTTAAACAGGGGGCTTTTATAGCGTGACAAATGGGTACCAACGAGCGGACCAAGGCAATCTCCAGTAGAACGATCGGTGCCGATGCAAATGATGACGATATTTTGCAGACTCCGTGCCTGATGCAGATGGAACAGCAAGCGATGGATGATGGCTGATTGGATCCCGGGATCGGTGTGTGATATTTTTAAGCTTAGGGGTTCTTGCCCCGGAATGAAGTCAGAATGAGTCATGGAATCTTCCTTTCGTCCTGTAATGGAGCGTGCAGGTTGTGCTCGCCTACTTTTAAGATTTCACTTGGCCTGCGGGTAACAATTATTCTCAAGATAGTAGCTAGTATATGGATAAACTTGCGTTTTTATACTCGGGAAAAGTAGATTATTCATAGTCGTATGTTTGAAGTCGGGAGATATGCTTATATAGATAGGAAATAGAATGTGGGAAATAGAAAGAGTGGTTCCCTGGTTTGAGGAGGAGTACAGCATGACCTTTATACATTGGTTGGCCGGTAATTTAGACACGGATGACGTAGTGCAAGGTGCGATTCATTGGAAGGATGCTGTATGGAAATGGCTTACAGATAGTGCGATGTGGTCGACCTTTTTGTTTGTGGTTTTGAAAATCGTAATTATTTTCATCATTACACGTATCTTTATTCGAGTTATTAATAAAATTATAGATAAGTCGATGGAGCAAAAGGGAGATAACGGCAGATTCCGATTGAATACCAGACGGTTAACGACTGTGGGCGAACTGCTGAAAAATGTAACAAATATTGTGTTCAATTTCATCTTGATTATGCTGGTGCTATCGCAAATGGGTATAAATCTAGGCCCTCTGATTGCTGGAGCTGGAGTGCTTGGGTTGGCTGTAGGTTTTGGGGCACAGAGCTTGGTTAAGGATGTAATTACCGGATTCTTCATTATATTTGAGGATCAATTTGCCGTAGGAGACGTCATTCAGACGGGAACTTTCAAGGGGACGGTAGAAATGATTGGGCTGCGTACAACCAGGCTGGTGAGCTGGAAAGGTGAGGTGTATATTTTACCGAACGGCTCCATTACGACGGTAACGAACTTCTCCATGTCCAACGCGTTGGCGGTGGTAGATGTGCCGATGAAGGCGGAGCGTAGTCTGGAGGAAGCCGTCAGCTTGGTAAAACAGGCGATCCAAGGTATCGAAGAGTCCAATGCGCAGATACTTAATATGCCGGATGTGTTAGGCGTTCAGTCCATGACTACATCAGAGTATATCGTACGGGTTGTGGCGGAATGTATGCCGAATACAGGGGCCTTGGTAGAGCGTGATATTCAGAATAATATCAAGAGGGCTCTAGAGGACGAGGAACATCGTCAGGCCGCACTGGAGACGGCGATCACCCTTGAAAAAGAAGATGAGTCAGGAAGAAAAGGGGGAGAAAAGGGTGGAGCGTAAGTCGTTTGAACTAGGGGATATTGTGCAGATGAAGAAGCCTCATCCATGTGGAACGAACGAGATGGAAATTATCCGGATGGGGATGGATATTCGAATCAAATGTGTCGGATGCCAGCATAGTGTGCTGATTCCGCGTGCCAAGTTCGAAAAGAATATGAAGAAAGTGCTGCGCTCAAAGTCCAGCGCTGGCGAGCAAAATTCGGAAACCATTTGAGCAGAGAAAGTGGATCATGGTGAACAAGAAATCAGCTTGCGTCATGGTAGCAATGATGATATAATTATCCTTGCTGCGGAAAGGTACCCAAGAGGTCCAAGGGGGCTGACTCGAAATCAGTTAGGCGTCGCAAGGCGTGCGTGGGTTCGAATCCCACTCTTTCCGCCACTAACTTCATGAACTTGATCAATCTCTTACGTCTGCTGACGTAGGGGATTTTTTGCTTTATGGAAATAAATCATTATTAGGTTATAAAAATGAATGTAGCGATATCGAAGAATGATTAAGAACCCCTTGGTGAATGAATAAGGTGTTAAAGTAAAAGAAAGCTCCTAACAGCGTTTGAGATAATTGCCGTCAGGAGCATTCTTTTGTTATAGCTGGTTAGGCGGGTAATGATAGCGTTTTGTTCTCTTTGAGCCAGAGATCATCAGCAGGATGGCAGCGATCAAATGGAGTGCCCAGCCAACAAAAGGAATCCAGGCTAGCAAGGAAGTGAGTACTCCCCAGACAGAACCGTAGATCGCTTCCTGATTGCGTAACGACAGGATAAGTGTTACTGCATGCAGGACAAGCATAAACCCCAGTGCTGAGTAGCCAGTCCCCATGACAATAGCTCCTCCCACAATCGGTACAGCCAGCACCAATTCGAATATACCTGATATCCACTTTAATATACGAGAATAGCTCATCTTTAAACCTCCGTAGATAGTAGGTCTTTGTACTTGGATATATTCTAGCAGAAGGAGCTGAATTAATCTGCATTTTACCAGCATATGCAAAAAGTCCGATAATGCAACAAAGGAGGACCACAAAGGTCCTCCATCGTAGGCGATACATTTTTAACAGGATACGATCTGTCCAATCACATCATGAAACTCGGTGTACTGACTAGCAATACCGTGTTGAAAAGACAGTGTCCTTTTACACAAACCTAACGCTTCTAATGCCCGGAATGGATCTCCTAACAGTTTGTAAGGCTACGTTGTCCAACGGAACCACACCTCTCTGTTGTATCGCCTAATCATAATATGGCCAGGATTCCGAAGAAATATACATTAGTGGACACGAGCTTTCGTTTTTTTCTTCCACTTGCGATTATGGTTGGTGGTCTTCGGAAAAGAATCGCCTCTTTCCAACGTTATTTGCTGCGGGTTTTGGATTTCAGTATGAAAGCTTTTTTCTCCAACCTCCATATATACGCCGTCATTTGGGACCTTATCCCCGGGTACGAACTCAGTCTTTTCACCCATACGGTTGTGCCTCCTTAGATAATGAATTTGGACTGCAACGGTTATTGTGCGCTGTCTTAAACAGAAACATGCGAAATCAGGGCACACAGATAGTAGTTAATCAAAAATGATTTCCTTTATATATGCAAAATTTGTGAAGTGATATAAAAATGTATAAAGCTAATAATAGGTTGTGTGTGAACAGCTTTTAGCCTTGTGCTCGAAATTGCAGGTTGCATTCAGGTGCTCGATTTGGTAAACTGTTTTAGTGCGAGTTTAGGCTCGTTCCTTGCTCTCAACTGAGATTGAGGGCCTTATGTCCATAAGGAGGTGTAAAGAATGCGCAAATATGAAGTGATGTACATTATTCGTCCTGACATTGAACAAGAAGCTGTTCAAGCGACAGTCGACAAATTCCAAGGTATCATCTCTAACGGCGGTGGCGAAATTACGAATCACGATGTAACTAAACGCCGTCTTGCGTATGAGATCAAGAAATTCCGTGATGGTTCTTTCGTTCTGGTAAACTTCACAGCAGAACCTGCTGTTGTTACTGAGCTTGAGCGTATCATGAAAATTTCTGACGAAGTAATTCGTTATCTCATTACGAACGACGTAGCTTAATTATTGTACGTGATTATGTAATGAACAACGCTCAAAGGAGGGGATTGGATTGTTGAACCGTGTCATTCTGATCGGTCGTTTGACCAAAGATCCAGAGCTGCGCTATACACCGTCTGGTGTAGCAGTAACCCAGTTCACCCTGGCTGTAGACCGTCCGTTTACAAGTCAAGGCGGCGAACGGGAAGCGGATTTCTTGCCGATCGTAACCTGGCGTCAGCTTGCTGAAACATGCGCTAACTATCTTCGTAAAGGTCGTTTGACGGCTGTTGAAGGCCGTGTACAGGTGCGTAATTATGAGAACAATGAAGGAAAACGTGTATACGTGACTGAAATTGTTGCTGATAATGTACGTTTCTTGGAATCTAACCGCGATAGCGGCAACGGTGGCGGCAATAGCGGTGGAGGTATGCGTGAGGAGTCTCCTTTCGGAGGCGGTAACAGCAATAGTGGGCGCGGGAATAATAACTCGCGAAACAATCAGGATCCTTTTTCCGATGACGGAAAACCGATCGATATTTCGGATGATGATCTACCATTTTAATTGGGAAAGGACTGACAAAGAATGGGCTTCAGACAAAGAGAAGGCGGAGACGATAACAAAAGACCAGCTCGTCGTGGTGGTCGCAACAAACGTCGTAAAGTATGTTTCTTCACTGTGAACAAAATTACTCACATTGACTATAAAGATACAGATCTGCTTAAAAAATTCATCAGCGAACGTGGAAAAATTCTTCCTCGTCGTGTGACTGGAACAAGCGCGAAATATCAACGTATGTTGACAATCGCTGTTAAACGTTCCCGTCAAATCGCATTGCTTCCTTACACTACTGAATAGTAGTGGGTGGAAAGAAAAGATGTTCCCAATTCTGGGGGCATCTTTTTTTATGATTTTTTTTATTGACAACAAGTGCCATCTATTGTAACTTACTAATAATACAATCCATGTTTACCCATTAAGTATAATTTACCTTTTAGTGGCTTAGGAAATTACAAGCTCCCCAACTCGCCAGAGTACACATTTCAACCATTCGAAATGTTATTTTATATTACATAACACTCAGTTTTTTGTCATTTCCCACAAGTAAATTTCATAAACTTTACAAAAATAGTTGTTTTGCAATTGCATATTACATAAAAAAAGATATTGACGTGATATTATTTTACACTTAAGATAAACCTTAATAAAAATGTAATGGTTGTCGGTGCACAAAATTGACCAAGGGTCTAAAACATGTGTTCTACGCTATCATTAGGAACAGTAAGGAGGATGTGCAAACTTCATTTTCAAACCTCAAGCTTTAACGAATCACCGCAGGAATGAGACAGGCTGTTAAATAAAGACCGACTAAGGGGGATTAACAGGATGGTGCAAACGAAGAAATGGGTTTCTTTGCTTATGGTGCTTACGATCGTTGGTGTTCTGTTTGCAGGATGTAGTGGAGGTGCTAATGAGGCACAGCCGCAGCAAGGTAATGCGGATAAGAAAACAGAGGGAAATGAAGGCAGCGCACCAGTTACAGAGGGTGTAATTAAAGCGACGGATTTGTCACAAAATCCTCCGGGAGCAACAAATCGGAAAGATAACATTGTAGTAGGTATGACATCACCTAAAGGGGTATTTAACCCGCTATTCTGGCAAACAACTTACGATTTATATGTAGTCAGAACGGTATTTGATTCCTTCTTACAGGTGAAGGCAGATGGTACATATGAAAATAGTTTGGCTGAGAAGGTTGATGTATCGCCGGATGGTCTAAAATACACCTTCCATCTGAAACCAGGTGTGAAGTATAGTGACGGCACTCCAGTAACCGTAAAGGATTATGCTTTTGTTCTCAAAGTGCTGCATGATCCGAATTATGATGGAGAAAGCGATATATTATCTTTTAAGATTAAAGGCGGTAAGGAATACCACGATGGCAAGGCGAATGATATCTCGGGTATCAAGGTCATCGATGATAATACAGTAGAGGTAACCGTTACAGAAGCAACAGCTTATACGAAGGATTATCTGGGTGAGCAATACTTCATGCCAGAAGCTTATTACGGAAAAGGGTTCAAGAAGGGTAACCTGGACAGCATCAAGGCGCTTAATAATAAACCAATCGGCTCCGGGCAGTATGTGCTGAAGAGCTTTTCCCCGGGTCAGCAAGTCGTACTTGAAGCGAATCCAAACTACTTCAAGGGCGCACCAAAGGTAAAATCGGTTATTTTCAAAACGACAACAGAAGAAACAAACCTGTCTATGCTGCAAACAGGCGAAACGGACATGGACAACATCACAGTTACGGAAGACAATGTAGAGGAATTAAAGGCTCTAGGCTTCTTGGACGTGAATATTATGCCGACCAATGGCTATGGATATATTGCATTTAATCACAAGGAAAAGAAATTCCAGGACCCTAAAGTACGTCAGGCTTTAACTATTGGTTTAAACCGTAAAGAGATTGTACAGGGCGTGTATGGCCCATATGCGAATGTCATTAACATTCCACAATCTACCGAATCTTGGTCTTATACGGATGAAGGCATCAACAAATATGAATTTGATACAGCGAAGGCGAAGGCTTTGCTGGATGAGGCAGGCTGGAAGGTTGGTGCTGACGGGATTCGCGAAAAGGACGGCGAAAAGCTGACCATTAACTTCTCCGCAACTGCTGATAATCCAGTAGTAGAGGCCTTGCTACCAATCATGTCCAATAACTATAAGGAGCTAGGCATCAAGCTGACTTCCGAAACTTTAGATTTTAACGCCATTATGGATAAAAAGGATACAGGCAAGTTTGATATGTTCTTTGCGGCCTGGGGCTTAACTCCAGACCCGGACACAACGACTTTTATTACGAATGGTGCACAAAACGATATCGGCTACTCTAATAAAAAGGTCGATGAATTAACGCTTGCTGGTAAGCATGAACTGGATCAAGAGAAACGCAAACAGATTTACAAACAGCTCTATCAAGAGTTGAACAAAGATCTGCCAACTATCTTTATGTACCAACGCAGAGATATGTGGCCAGTGAATGGACGTGTATCCGGCCTAGAAATTACGCCATACAAAGATTTTGAGTTCACTCTGCATAACGCTCAAATCGCTCAATAAGGGATGCCAACCGTATGCTCAGCTCTCACGAGCTGGGCATATCACTTTATTCGTCTGGAGGAATGAATATGAAGCAGTACATTATTCGAAGACTGCTGCAACTCATCCCCACACTTATTGGCATATCCATTATCGTTTTTGCGATTTCAGCCATGGTGCCGGGTGATTACATTACAGCCAAGCAGAACCCGAATATGACCGCCGAGAAGGCGCAGCAGCTACGACATATCTACGGGCTGGATAAGCCGGAATACCAACGTTATTTTATATGGGCCGGTAATATGTTAAAGGGAAATATGGGGGATTCATTACAGCATAAGCAGCCGGTAACGAAGGTCATTGGCAATTATGTATGGAACTCTTTTATTATCGCTTTTTTTAGTCTTATTTTTAGCTGGCTCATTGCAGTTGTTGCAGGGGTATTTTCAGCTAAGTTTCAATATTCCTTATTCGATAAGTTCGTGACGTTATTCATTTTCTTATGTATGTCGCTGCCTTCATTTTTTATTGGTCTATTGGTTATCAAAATATTTGCCCTTGAATGGGGAATTCTCCCGGTTGGGGGTATGACTACAGCAGGGATGGAAGCAGGTTCGTGGGCGTATATGGTGGATGTCCTCAAGCATATGTTCCTGCCGACACTCGTACTTACGATGCTGAGTACAGGAAGCCTGACTCGTTATTTCCGTACAGGCATGTTGGAGGTCATCCGTCAGGATTATATCCGTACCGCACGCGCCAAGGGCTTGAAGGAACGGACGGTTATTTTCAAACATGCACTGCGCAATGCCCTGATTCCAGCAATCACACTGCTCGGGTTCGAGCTTCCAGCCTTATTTGGTGGGGCAATGATCCTGGAAAAGGTATTTGTATGGCCGGGTGTGGGGCAGGTCTACCTGGAGTCCATTAGTATGCGGGACTATCCGTTTATGTTGGGCTTCACCATTTTCCTAGCTGTTCTCACGCTCATCGGCAATCTACTTTCTGATGTATTGTATGGCATGGCAGATCCAAGAATTCGCTTGAAGTAGGAGGGATACTATTGTCCGCAGAAACAGTCACGATTGAAACGAATCAAAAGGCGGCGATCCGTCCTGAAGCGTCTCCATGGAGAATCGCCGTTCGCCGTTTTAATCAAAACCGCTTGGCTTTAGCAGGTCTCGTTATATTAATTCTGATGGTTATCATTTGTGTATTTGGTCCCATGATTTCACCTTATCATTTAGATGATTACAAGCTATCTGACAAAAACTTATCCCCTAATGCGAAGTACTGGCTCGGTACGGATAAGTTTGGTAGAGATATTTTACTGCGTACGATGCTGGCTGGCCGTATTTCTTTGACAGTGGGGCTGGTCGCCACGTTTATTTCGGTCATGATCGGGGCAACGTTGGGTGCGCTGGCAGGGTTTTATCGTAAAGGCGTGGATACGGTTATTATGCGGATTGCCGATATTTTTATGGCGCTGCCTACATTGCCGCTGCTTATTATTTTAGGTGCTGTTCTATCGGATTTGAAGGTTGATCCGTCGAACCGTATTTATTTTCTGATGCTTATTATTGGGGTCCTGAGCTGGACGAGCTTGTCCCGTCTGGTCAGAGGGCAGATTCTTACGCTGCGTGAACAGGAGTTCATGCAGGCGACGGAAGCGCTGGGATTGAGAGACCGCCGCAAAATATTCCGACATCTGCTACCGAACACGATTCCTACTATTATTGTTACGGCTACGCTTGGAGTGGCTGGTGCGATTATTACAGAATCTGCGCTCAGTTACTTGGGGATTGGCGTCGTGCCGCCCACACCTTCGTGGGGGAACATGATATCGGCTGCGAATAATCTGATTGACTTCCGCAAACGGCCCTGGATATGGGTACCACCGGGAATGTGTATTCTAATTACCGTTGTAGCGATTAATCTGATTGGTGACGGCTTGCGTGACGCGCTGGACCCTAAAATGAAGAAGTAGGAGACGAACGTTTATGGAAAATGCTTTGATTGAATTTCGTAACCTGAAAACCCACTTTCATACCTCTAACGGAACTGTCAAAGCGGTCAATGACGTCAGTTTTAAAATTCGTGAGGGTGAAACGCTCTGTGTGGTAGGAGAATCTGGCTGTGGTAAGAGTGTAACTGCGATGACAATGATGCGGTTGATTGATTCTCCCCACACCTCAGACGGACAAATTTGGTTTGAGGGCAAGGATCTCCTAAAACTCAATAAAGGGCAAATGCAGCAAATTCGCGGCAATGACATTTCGATTATTTTTCAGGAACCGATGTCTTCTCTGAATCCGGTGCTTACGATCGGGGAACAGATTACGGAGCCGTTGCTGATGCATACATTAATGAGTAAAAGGGAAGCACGCGCCCGGGCAATTGAACTAATTAATTTGGTGGGCATTTCGCGATCGGAGGAAATATTCAATTCCTATCCTCATGAGTTGAGTGGCGGTATGCGCCAGCGGATTATGATTGCTATTGCTTTAAGCTGTAATCCGAAGCTGTTGATTGCGGATGAACCGACAACGGCACTGGATGTAACGATCCAGGCACAGATTCTCGATTTAATGCGGGATTTGAAGGATAAGCTTAAAACGTCCATTATGCTGATAACACATGACTTGGGTGTCGTGGCAGAAATGGCGGATTATGTGGTCGTTATGTATGCCGGGAACGTTATTGAAGAGGCTCCTGTCATTGAGCTGTTCAAAAATCCGCAGCATCCGTATACTCAAGGACTATTAAAGGCAAAGCCTGTCATTAATCAGAAAATGGATCGGCTATATTCCATCCCAGGGCAGGTGCCAAACCCCATTGAGCTGGGCGAAAATTGCCATTTTCATGATCGATGCGCACATTGTATGCAAATATGCAAGGATCAGGCCCCTCCCTTGAATGAAAAGGAGAATGGCCATAAGGTTGCCTGCTGGCTATATGAGAAAGAAGGAGGGCAACGAATATGAGCGAGCCTTTAATTCAAGTGGAAGGGCTGAAAAAGTATTTCCCAATCACAGGCGGGGTTTTTCAGCGTACGGTCGGACATGTCAAGGCGGTCGATGATGTATCCTTTCATATTCATAAGGGTGAATCGTTTGGTCTGGTAGGAGAATCGGGCTGCGGTAAAAGTACGATTGGACGCACGATTCTCAGATTGATGGATAAGACAGAGGGATCAGTACGGTACAAGGGCGAAGATTTGCACGCATTAAACAAGGAGCAGATTCGTGCGCTTCGTCCAAAGCTGCAAATCGTCTTCCAGGACCCTTTTAGTTCACTGAACCCGAGAATTAAGGTGGGTGAGGCGATCGGAGAGGCTTTGCTGGATCACGGGTTGATTGATCGTAATGATCTACGGCAGAAGGTCAACGAAACGCTGAACATTTGTGGGCTGTCCTCATATCACTATGATCGTTATCCGCATGAGTTCTCTGGCGGTCAGCGGCAGCGGATCGGGATTGCAAGGGCCTTGATTTTGAATCCTGATTTTATTGTGGCTGACGAGCCGGTATCTGCTCTGGATGTGTCGATTCAAGCCCAGATCATTAACTTGTTAAGCGATTTGCAGCAGGAACGCCAACTGACGTACCTGTTCATCTCGCATGATCTGAGTGTAGTCGAGCATCTGTGTAGCCGGATTGGTGTGATGTATCTGGGCTCGATGGTAGAGTTGGCTTCCAAGGAGGAGCTGTTCAGCAATCCGCTACACCCATACACCAAGGCTCTGCTATCAGCAGTACCGATTCCAGATCCGACGATCAAAAGGCAGCGGATTGTGTTAAAAGGGGACATCCCGTCTCCGGCTAATCCGCCGTCAGGATGCAAGTTTCATACACGCTGTCCTATGGCGGAAGCGCGCTGTAGAACAGAGGCTCCAGTATACCGAGATGCGGGCGACCAGCATTTTGTAGCCTGTCACTTTGCCTGATACGACATACTGAAGAAGCAAAATATCCGTCATCCTGTAACAAGGATTGGCGGATATTTTGTCGTGAAATAAAAAAAGGTAAAAAAATTGTATCTTTTTTTCGAAAAATTGCAGACAAAATGGATTTTTCATCGTCTAATAAGATATGGAGGTTATTACGATGATGAAAAAACATTGGTTACGTTGGGCTATTGTCGTCCCGGTACTTATTATATTGATTTTTATTACTCTTGGACCCCGCTTGTTGATCGGAAAGCCGAATGTGGATGCAGACGCTGCAGTGCTGATGGACATACACACCGGGGAATTACTGATGGATGTGAATGGCGATAAGCCTATGCCTTCTGCAAATATGTCCAAGCTCATGACCGAGCTATTGGTACTGGAGGATATTCGGACCGGACGGTTAGGCTGGAATGATGAGGTGCGAATTAGTCGTTATGCCAGTACGGTGGGTGGTGTGAATCTGTCTCTTCGGTATGGGGAAAGAATGACCGTATCTGAACTGTTCCAAAGTATGGTTGTGTATTCAGCGAATGACGCCGCTGTAGCGCTGGCAGAGCGTTCATCAGGGAATGAGTCCGCTTTTGTGAAGCGCATGAATGAAAAGGCTGCTCAAATTGGGCTGTCACCCAGTAGTCGCTTTAGTAATGCCTCTGGGGCTGGTCAGAGTGAATTGGGGCCGAACCATCCTAAGGATATTCGCGGAGAAACAAAAATGACGGCAAGCGACACTGCAAAGTTGGCCTCTTACTTGATTACGTCACATCCTGAGATTCTCAGAACGTCCAGCCGCACACAGATGGAATTGAAGGATAAGGGCATTTACATCAGTAATACGAACTGGATGCTGCCTTCCTTGGCTGGACCGTACTCTTATGCGGGGACGGACGGATTGAAAGCAGGGTACACAAGCGATGCTGGATACTGCTTCACTGGTACAGCTGAGCAGCATGGCAAACGATTAGTTGCTGTAGTGCTGGGTGCACCGAGCAAGGAAGAGCGTTTCGCACAGACACGGAAGCTGTTTGATTATGGTTTTTCTCTGTCCACCTCTTTTCCGGTACGATTGCAAAATTTGGTGAAACTGTCTCTGCATTAAGATAAAAGATAACTTTGAAAGCTACATAGAATACTTATATAAACGTAAATGAGGGCTTTGACCGTAAGGGCAAAGCCTTTTTTGTCATGAGTTTGAGGAATTAACCACGCCATGGCACTTTTGACAACAAGGTAGCAGACCTTTTATGCTTTGAGGGGAAGTTTCCGCTTCATGAGGGATCAATCCGGTTTAATGAAGAGATGGGATTTGTGGACGAAAGAAGGAAGGAAGCCATGATGGAGAGAAGACATAAGAGAAGGACCCGTGGAAAGCCCAAAAAGAAAAAGAGGTTTACCGCTCTATATATTTCATGTATTGTCTTGCTTTTAGTTGCAGTAGGGGGCTATCTATTCCGCAAACAGCTGACGCTCGTGGCTTTTGACTGGTTTGTGTCACCGACGCTGGAAAGCAAGCTGGAGAAATCCTACCAGCCTCGTCAATCCAAGGAACAACAGCCCCAAGAGACCATTGCTTACCAGAAGGAGCCTTTTTCGGTGTTATTACTGGGGACAGATCAACGGCCCAATGAAAAGGCACGTGGTCGCTCAGATACGGTGATATATGCTGCTGTACGGCCCGCAGAATCGCGTGTGCTCTTGATTTCTATCCCAAGGGATACGTATGTACAGATTGCCGGACATGATTCCAATCGAGATGGCGAGGATGATTTTGATAAGTTGGGGCATGCTTATGCGTTCGGAGGCGAGGATATGTCCATGGGCACTGTAGAGAAGCTGATGGAGCATAAGGTCGATTATTATGCTACGATTAATTTCCAGGGTATTCAGGATGCCGTGAATGCAGTGGGCGGAGTAGTGTTACCTATCGACCAGCCCATCGAGAATAAAAACCCGCTGCATATCAAGTTCCGTATTGAGGCGGGCAAGCCGCTTTATAATGGTGAAGAAGCCATGTATTATGTTAGGTATCGGGAAGATAGCGACTTCAACCGTACAAAACGTCAGCAAATTTTTTTGAATGCTATGGCCGATAGGCTACTGAATATCGACGGAATCACCAAGATCCCGGAGTTGCTCGATATCATGGGGGCCAATTTCACAACGGATATGGAACCTGCCTTTATTACTGGGCTTGGCAAGCAAGCTATTTCACAAGGGAATCCACAAATCTCAAGTTTTACGATTACGGGGGAAGGGTTCAAGAAGAAGGGCCTGTACTATGACCGGGCTAATGAACAGGAACTTGAATATGCCAGACTTATGATTGCGAACTGGCTAGACTCTGATACAACCCCGCAGACGCTGAGGCTTCCCGACAAACAGGACATTCAGTGAGTAATCAATGGATTTATATTTGATTTTGAGGGGGATTCGTTTCTCATGAATATTGCTTTTTTCTTGCTTCCCAAACAAGAGGTCGCTTGTGTAACGGCGGATGCTACTCTACGGCAAACATTGGAACGAATGGAATATCACCGGTTCACAGCGGTTCCTATTTTGGATAAGGAAGGTAGATATACGGGTACGGTTACAGAGGGTGACCTATTGTGGCATATGAAAGAGTCCGAGGGGAAAATCACCTTTGAAAACGCTTCTAAGTTTATGCTCAAGGACGTTCCGCTGCGGGTTTCGATGAAACCTGTATCCATTGATGCCAATATGGAGGATCTGATTAATTTGGCGAAGGTACAAAACTTTGTGCCCGTTGTGGATGATATGGAAAGGTTTATCGGTATCGTGCGCCGCAGCCAAATTATTGAGTATTGTGAGAAATTTGTGTCCAAGGAATCGCTTAATACTTCAAGCTAAAATAAGCAGCAAAGCCGCACTGAAGATTACTATTACCCTAGGGGCTAACAGTGTTGACATGGGCTTATAATGAGTAGCAAAGCTGCTCTGAAAATAACGATTTACCCTATGGGGTAACAGTTATTTTCAAAATAGGATATGCTATAATGGAGAATAAAGCTTTTTCAGAGGGGTGTGACTCTTCATCATATGCCTAAAGAAATGGATGTAGTTAAACGAGCCAAGGTTATTGAATGGCTTAAAACAGAGGTGCTTGACCAAGTCTCCCGTCTGTTTAAGGCGATGTGGGAAGGCAGTACAGTCCGTATTGGTGACTGTTTGGCCAGCCTGGTGATGAGCAGTTATATTCTGGGGAGGCGTCTTGGGGTGTCTTACCGTGAATTGGATGATCTACTCATCGACAAGCTAAGAAAGCACAGAAAAGAAGGACACCAGCTGGAGGATTGGTATCAGGACATTTCCGCACTGGAAGAACATATGCGTAAGAGGTGAAAACGTTGAAATTCCGCTTGGCCACTGTAGCATGGAGCGTTATTTATTTGCTTCTGCTGCTGACTCTATTGACACCATTTAGAATTATTACCGTATTTTTTCTGATTGTGCCTGGCGCTGTATTGTTTTCATCGCTGCCTTTCAAAGGATTTCTGGTTCACGTCATACCGGTGCTTTTAATTATAGCGCTACTCGATGTGTATTCGCTGCTTCCTGCGATTTACTTTCTGATTCCTTCTATATTGATGGGACGGATATATAAAAAGGGAGGATCTGCTTTTCAGGCGTTGATGACCGGAACGGGCATTATTTTAGCCGAATTGTTGTTTGTACTGTTTATCGCTACGTATTCCTTCGGGTTTGATCTTTCGCAGTCCCTTCGGGATCAGGCTGAGATATCGGCCAGTATTGTACAGCAGATTTTAAGTGCGAATCCGATGTTTGCGAATATGAGCTGGACAGCTGAAGATACGCAGAAACTCGGTACAATGCTGATTGGTAAAGTTCCATATGTGATGATCGTCAGCTCGTTTATACTGGCAGTGATCACACATGCTTTGGCACGTCCAGCATTGAGCAGTCTCGATGTGCCGGTACGTAAAATGAAGCCTGCCCGCGAGTGGATGCTACCACGCACGCTGATCTGGTACTATCTGCTGGCAATTGTAATTGGATGGATAGCGGATTCCTCCGATAGCAGCTGGATTCAAACGGTTTCTATTAGTATGCTACCGCTGATCCATGCATGTTTTATTATCCAGACAATTGGTTTTGTATACTTCTGGACGCATAGCCGTAAAATGAGCCCAGTGATTGCGTTGCTGCTGTCGCTCGTCGTTCTGGTGTTCCAGCCGCTCCGCATTATAGGTATTATTGATTTGGCCTTTCCGCTGCGTGAAGCTATTACAAGATCAAAGAAATAGGGTGAACAGTCATGCCTAAATTTCTACAAAAACGCTGGCACGGCTATCAGACGGTCTGGGCGTTTTTACTGCTGCTGGTGCTTGTCATATGTATTTCCATGTACAACTGGGAACTGGGTGTGATAGGACTGCTGCTATCATTCTTGCTCGGCGGATTGATGCTGAAGACGGAGCTGGATTTCCGTCGGGAACTGAATCAATATATCAGTGGCCTTTCCTTCCGGATCAAGCGGGTGGAGGGAGAAGCGATCAGTACACTGCCGTTCGGTATCATTTTATACAGTGAAAATCGGACGGTAGAATGGCACAATCGCTTTGCCAGTGAGATGTTCGAGGAGCAATCGTTGATTGGAGAGCCCCTTCAAGATTTGTTTCCTCAACTCGCAAACGCTCTAAGCACTAAAAAGGAAACAAAAGAGTCTGCTCGTGAACTAAAGGTGGAATTACAGCATGATGAGCGTCATTATCAGTTTCTAATCGTGCCTGATGAGCGTCTGATATATTTGTATGAAGTGACGGAGCTCGCGGTACTGCGCAAGCAGTATGAGAACGAGCGGTTAGCGCTTGGTATTGTCATGCTTGATAATATGGACGAGGCTGCTCAGGGAATGGACGATCAGCAGCGTACCGCGCTTATTGCGAAGGTTTCCAGCGAGATTACGTCTTGGGCCAATCAATACAATATTTATTTGCGCCGGTTGTCATCTGAGCGTTATCTTATTATGCTGAATCATAAAGCACTCCAGGAGCTGGAGCAAAGCCGATTCGTCATTTTGGATACCGTGCGGGAAATGACAGCAGATTTGAAAGTACCGATGACATTGAGCATTGGCTTGTCTTTCGGCGCAGAGAGTATCAAGGAGCTGGGCGAGCTAGCTCAATCCAGTCTAGATATGGCGCTTGGACGTGGGGGAGATCAGGCAGCAGTGAAAGCGGGACAGCGCCTGTCCTTTTACGGAGGCAAGTCCAATGCTGTCGAGAAGCGTACCAGGGTGCGTGCCCGAGTCATTGCGCATGCGTTGCGTGATCTGATGCAGGAGAGCGACCGTGTGCTGATTATGGGACACAAAATACCGGACATGGATGCAATAGGAGCAGCTATCGGTGTGTGGAAGGCTGCGGCACTTTACAATGTAGAGGCCCATATCGTACTGGACAAATCCAATCCGTCTATTGACCGAATGATGGAGCAGGTAAACAAGGATGAGAAGCTGTCGCAAGCGCTCATGACACCGGAGCAGTCGCTTCAGGTGATGACCGAGCATAGCCTGCTGGTTGTGGTGGATACGCACAAGGCGTCAATGACGATTGAGCCGCGTCTGGTGCAGACGGCCAGCCGGGTGGTGGTTGTGGATCATCACCGTCGGGGCGAGGAATTTATTAATGATTCTGTTCTGATCTATTTGGAGCCATACGCGTCATCGGCCTGTGAACTGGTGACTGAGCTGCTGCAATATATCCATGAAAAGGTCCAGCTGACACCGCTGGAGGCAACATCACTGCTGGCGGGGATTACGGTGGATACCAAGCATTTCTCCCTGCATACAGGCTCACGCACGTTTGAGGCAGCTGGCTTCTTAAGACGTAGTGGAGCAGATACAGTGATGATCCAGCGCATGTTAAAAGAGGACCTGGATGAATATATTGCTAAGGCGGAAATTATTAAGCATGCTAAAATGATATATGGGCATATCGCAATTGCGGTGACCGAGCCCGGACAAAAAATACCGCAGCTCCTGATTGCTCAGGTGGCGGATTCATTACTCAATATGACGGATGTACTGGCCTCCTTTGTGGTCAGTGAACGTCCTGACGGTCTGGTGGGGATCAGCGCCCGATCACTCGGACGCATGAACGTACAGGTCGTCATGGAACGGCTAGGCGGCGGAGGACATCTGACGAATGCGGCGGTTCAGCTGGATTGCTCGCTGGAGGAAGCTAAGCGCAGAGTGGTCGACGTACTGGCCGAAATTGATGGGGAAGAGGGGTTATTTGAATGAAAGTAATATTCATTAAAGATATGAAGGGCCAAGGTAAGAAGGGGCAGGTTAAGGAAGTATCCGACGGTTATGCAGCGAATTTTCTGTTGCCGCGTGGGATTGCCCGTCCAGCAACGGAAGGAAATATGAAGACGCTGGAAAACCAAAATGCTGCTGAGGAGAAACGCAAGCAAGAGGAAAAGGAAGAGGCACAAGTACTCGGCAAAAAGCTGGAAGAGACTACAATTCAGCTCAAAGCAAAGGCTGGAGAAGGCGGACGTCTGTTCGGCGCGATTACAAGCAAGCAAATCGCAGAGGCTGTTGCTAAAACAGGCATCAAGCTGGACAAACGCAAAATCGAGCTGGAAGAACCGATTCGTACGTTGGGCGTGACTCAAATGACCGTCAAGCTTCATCCTGAGGTCAAAGCTACGCTGAAAGTACAGGTGACTGAAGAATAATTATGGGCGGCGAATTTTTTGATCGGATTCCTCCGCAAAATCTGGAGGCTGAACAGGCGGTTATTGGGTCTATTTTGCTTCAGTCTGAAGCACTGATTACCGCAATGGAGCGGGTGCAGACCGAGGACTTTTACGATAAAGCTCATCAAATGATTTACGAAGCAATGATTGAGCTGGGTGAATCCGGACAGCCGATTGACTTGGTTACGCTGACCTCGAAAATTCAGGACAAAGGTCAGCTGGAGGATATCGGCGGTGTCAGTTATCTGGCGAAGCTGGCTCACGGGGTGCCAACAGCGGCTAACGTGGATTACTATGCCCAGATCATTGAAGAAAAAGCGATGCTTCGTCGCTTGATTCGTGCAGCTACACAGATTGTGAGCGAAGGCTATAGCAGTGGCGAGGATGTCGCCGGTATGCTGAGTGATGCTGAGCGCAAGATTATGGAAATCTCCAACGGGCGCTCAGGCAGTGGTTTTATCGCCATCCGTGATGTCGTGATGGAAGTGTTCGACCGCGTTGAATTGCTGCATCAGAACAAGGGAAACACGACCGGAATTCCGTCCGGATTCGTTGACCTGGACAAGATGACGGCGGGTTTCCAGCGCAATGACCTGATCATTGTGGCTGCCCGTCCATCTGTAGGTAAAACGGCATTCGCCCTGAATATTGCACAAAACGTTGCAGTACGGGCAAAAGAGACGGTTGCCATCTTCAGTCTGGAGATGTCGGCGGCTCAGCTCGTGCAGCGGATGATCTGTGCCGAGGCTAACTTGGACGCGAACGTCATGCGGACAGGTGAATTTAAAGGCGACGACGATTGGGCGAAGCTGACGATGGGCATTGCAGCCTTGTCAGAGGCGGAAATCTATATCGATGATACGCCCGGCATCACTGTGGCTGATATCCGTGCCAAATGCCGCCGTCTCAAGGCGGAAAAGGGACTGGGTATGATCGTTATTGACTACTTGCAGCTCATTCACGGACGTGGCAAAGCGGGCGAGAACCGGCAGCAGGAGGTATCCGAAATTTCACGGACATTGAAACAAATTGCCCGTGAGCTTGAAGTGCCTGTAATTGCCCTTTCCCAGCTGAGCCGGGGTGTGGAGCAGCGTCAAGATAAGCGGCCCATGATGAGTGACTTGCGGGAATCGGGTTCCATTGAGCAGGATGCTGACATCGTTGCGTTTCTGTACCGGGATGATTATTATAATCAGGAAACAGAAAAGAAAAATATTATTGAAATTATCATTGCCAAGCAGCGTAACGGCCCGGTCGGTACGGTAGAGCTGGTATTTCTCAAAAATTATAATAAATTCGCTAATTACGAGCGTGCCCATTCGGATGCGTTCGCCGGTTAATATATTAGTATGATTAGAAAAGGCTCTTTCGACGCGGGTATCGCGATTACGAGAGAGCCTTTTTTATAGAATTCATATATTTTGATAGAACGATTGAAACTCTCAATTACGAACAATACTATTTTCATGTAATATAATGTTCGCTTTTTATTTGACTTTGAAAAATGGTACTGGTACACTTATAGTGCTGCTTCAACGCAGTGGGGAGATCATTACGCCCGGGGCTTTCCGAACTTACGGAATGTCTGCGACGGACGTTTTTTCCTGCTGTCCGAGAACGCTCCATACCTGCCCGCTGAGGCGGTTGAAGCCAGATATGTGTTAGCGCGTCAGCTCAAAATCAGAGTGTCTGTGGGCACTCCACGGAGGAATGAAACATGTCAACTGTAGTCGTTGTGGGGACACAATGGGGAGACGAAGGCAAAGGTAAAATCACGGACTATCTGGCGGAAAGCGCTGAAGTAGTGGCCCGTTACCAAGGCGGAAACAATGCTGGTCATACGATTCTCATTGACGGTAAAAAGTATAAGCTGAGCCTGATTCCATCCGGCGTTTTTTATGAAGATAAAAAGTGTGTTATTGGCAACGGCATGGTAGTGAATCCAGCCGCTCTTATTGAAGAAATTACTTATATTCATGATAATGGATTTTCCACGAAAAATTTGGTCATTAGTGACCGCGCACATGTCATTATGCCTTACCATATGACGTTGGACGTGCTGGAAGAAGACCGCAAAGGTCCTAACAAAATTGGTACTACCCGTAAAGGGATTGGCCCTGCTTATATGGATAAAGCTGCTCGTAACGGTATTCGTATTGCTGATTTGCTGGAAGCAGAAGAATTCGAAAAGAAACTGCGCCATCTAACGAAGGAAAAGAATCAAGTGATTGAGCAAGTATACGGCGGCGAGCCGCTGGATGTTGAAGAAATATTGAAACAGTATCTGGAATATGCTGAGTTTATTCGTCCTTATGTAGCGGATACGTCTGTTGTGCTGAACGATGCAATTGACGCCAATCGTAAGGTGTTGTTTGAAGGTGCACAAGGCGTTATGCTCGATATCGACCAAGGTACGTATCCATACGTTACGTCCTCTAACCCGTCGGCTGGCGGCGTATGTATCGGTTCTGGTGTAGGCCCATCCAAAATTCAACAAGTGATCGGTGTAGCTAAATCGTACACAACTCGTGTAGGGGATGGACCTTTCCCAACGGAACTACACGATGAAGTCGGCGATTACATTCGTGAAACAGGCCATGAGTACGGTACGGTTACAGGCCGTCCTCGCCGCGTAGGCTGGTTTGACAGCGTCGTTGTGCGCCATGCCCGTCGTGTTAGTGGATTAACTGGTCTTTCCCTGAACTCGCTGGACGTATTGACAGGCCTGAAAACAGTTAAGATCTGTACAGGCTACAAATACCGCGGCGAGATCATCACGCATTATCCAGCTAGCCTGAAAATGCTGGCAGAGTGCGAGGCGGTATATGAGGAAATGCCAGGCTGGAACGAAGACATTACTGGCGTGAAGACGCTGGAAGAACTGCCGGAGACTACCCGCCATTACGTACAACGCGTATCCGAGTTGACAGGTATTCCAATCGCTATTTTCTCGGTTGGTCGTAACCGCGATCAAACGAACCAAGTGCTTCCGATTTATTTGTAAAATATCGTAGGATTCTATGAGGGTGTCATGCCTGTTTAATCATATAACTTTTCCTGCTAAATCAAGGGGAGAGGGGCAATTCATGCCTCCCTCTTCTTTTTTATATGGATGTGTTGGTGCTAGTTTTACATATTCCAAGGGTTAAAAATCGTCATATCTCGTCAATACTGGTCTATATGCACTTCATGATGTACACATGGCAAGATGCGTATAAGGAGGTAACGGGATATGAGGTGGCTTGGATGGCTGCTTAAAAAAGGAATGACGGTGGTGCTGGTCAGCGCGCTGACACTGGCAGTGACCGGTGTGGTCGTGAATGCTTATGTTCAATCGCTGTTACGGCAATTTAACATTCAGCTCGATCATCAGCCGATATGGGGATGGGGCTGGCTAAAAGGCAGCGCTGGTACTGATCAAAGTACAGGTACAGGGAAGAGCAAGACGACAGGGAGCGACTCTGGAAGTGTAACACCGCCTGATAATGCTTTGCCTGTCATGGGACAGGGCTTAGAAGAAAGCGAAAATAAGACAGGTGGTGCATCCAATGACAAGGGATCTCAGGAAGGGGCCACGTCGGCGGGAACACCAGACAGCGAGCCGCGTCAGCAGGCAGAAGGTACAGCTACACCTGAAACGAGTATCGAAGGCCATGATTTGGTCATTACGCCCGACCATCTGACGGAGAAAAAGAACAATTTACCGGCGGCTCAGAAGCAGGAGATTTTTACGATTCTTATGAGTAAACTTCCGCCGGAAGAGATGCAGAAAATATCAGCTGCGATGGAAGGCGGTCTCACCGAGCAGGAGCTGCAAGATATTCAGCAGGTGCTTGCGAAGTATTTGACCAAAGAGGAATATAACAAATTGATGGGTATGCTTAAATAATGCATAAATAAAACGCATAAATGTATGGGCAATGTTAATGCTCAAAACAGGACTGTAGAATCCGCGCCGGGCGCGGATTTTTTTGCGTGCTAGGAAGTAATTGGAGTGCAGTTGAATTCTTTGTAAAAGCTATGTTAAAGTAAACTGTGTTGTGAAAAGGTTAAATTTTTGAAACCTTTTACATAACTATGCAATGCTAGATAGCGACTATTATCATAGATAAGCTTGTAAAACGGCTACTTTTATCATGTAAAAGGACAATAATGAACGCATTTAATAGAGATAGGATATGCTGAAAAGGAGAGAACCATGGAGGTTTCTAAGGGGAAGTTATCACCAGACCACAGGAATGGGAATTCAAGTGTTGAAAGCAATTCTGCCGATAAAGCAGGGAAAATAGCAACATGGTGGAACGGACGGAAAAGATGGTTAAGTTGGACGGCAGGCGGCATTGTGATTGTTGGCGGTCTTATTTTTGCTAGCAATCAGTATGTTGGTGCCAATACGGTTCCTTATTATAAAGTGTATGTTAAAGGCGTTGAGGTCGGCAGTATCCTGAATGAGCAGCAGCTTAAGCAGCTGTATACAACGAAGAGCAAGCAGTATAAAGACAAGTATCCTGACGTGGAAATGGTGCTCAATACGAGCGCGGTCACGACGAGCACAGAAAAGGCATATAAGGCGGATATCGATAGCGCAGCCACGCTGAAGAAGTTGGACCGCATGCTGACTGCCTATGCCAAAGGAGTAGAAATGAAGGTCAACGGACAGACGGTTGGCATTGTAAAGGATCAAGCGACGGCACAAGCGGCTTTAAAGCAAGTGCAGAAGAAATACACACCTGCGGGTGAAGGTACGGCTTCAGGCATCAAGGGGCTAGTTCGCAAAACATCCGTGGGGAGTAGTCATGCTAGCGCAAGCACGAAGGCGCCTAAAGCATGGCTGGAGTCTACCAGTATCCGTGAAAAGATTGCGTATGAGCCGGTGAAAGCAGATCCGAACAAGGTGCTGACGGAGGCAGAAGCGGTTAAGGTACTGACCGAGGGACGTGAAGCTCCTACAACCTATACGGTGCAAGAAGGCGATTCTTTGTCGTCGATTGCTACGAAGTTCGATACGACGGCTTGGGAGATTAAGCAGAACAATCCCGGTCTGCGTGAGTTGTACTTGCAAATTGGGGACGAGTTAAAGGTCACGGCTCCCAAGGTACCTGTTACGGTACGAACGGTAGAAAAGGTCGTCGAGCAGATTGCTATCGAGCCTGAAGTAGAGATTCGCCAGAGCGATGAATTGAAAGCAGGAGTTACGAAAGTGGTCAGACCGGGACAAGCAGGTCTTAAAGAGATGGACTACCGTTTGACCAAGGAGAACGGTGAGGTCGTGCAAGAGGAATGGCTCGGTCAAAAGGTGTTACAGCCGTCTGTTACCGAGGTGGTTCTGAGAGGAACGAAAGTCGAGGGGGAAGGCTCGGGCCAATTTGCCTGGCCGACTGCGGGTGCAATCATGACGAGTAGCTTCGGAGGACGTTGGGGACGTATGCATGAAGGTGTTGACTTGGTCGGCGATCATACGATTCAAGCTTCAGATGAAGGTGTCGTCACATTTGCCGGTCAGCAGAATGGCTACGGTAATGTCATTATGATTGATCATCGCAACGGCTATCAAACAGTATACGGGCATTTGAACAGTATTGGTGTCCATGTGGGACAGGTTGTTCAGCAAGGTGAAGCGATTGGTATCATGGGAAGCACCGGACGTTCCACAGGCACACATGTTCACTTTGAGATTCGCAAAAATAATACGCCACAAAATCCAATGACGTATTTAAGATAGATTGGATGTTTAAATCGAGAGTTATGTGATTCGATGAGGATCAAGGAGAAAGACCATGTTTTCTGCATGCTTAACAGCCAGGTGCAGGCATGGTTTTTTCTGCGTAAAGAAAAGGGTCTGGAAAAGTAATGGAATAGCGTACGGGTATGATAGAATAGAATAAGCATCTTATGGGTACTGACAAACGAAAGTTAATAATAGATGATGATCCGTGAGAAGAGGTGAACGCTGTATGCAAGGGACGATTCTAGTAGTGGATGATGAACAACCTATCGCTGATATTTTGAAATTTAATTTGGAAAAAGAGGGCTACGAGGTCATTTGCGCCTTTGATGGAATCAGTGCGGTGGATATCGCGGTTAAGCAACAGCCAGACCTGATTTTGCTGGACCTGATGCTGCCGGGCATGGACGGTATGGACGTATGCCGCGAGGTTCGCGGACATCAGCTTCAGACGCCAATTATTATGCTGACTGCGAAGGATGGGGAAATCGACAAAGTGCTAGGGCTGGAGCTGGGTGCGGACGATTATGTGACGAAGCCGTTCAGCACACGCGAATTGCTGGCACGGGTAAAGGCACAGATGCGTAGACAGCAACGCGGCGTAGCAGGCACGCCGGAAAGCCGCCCACAGGAGGATAAGCAGGGGCTGCGCGTAGGCGATCTCTTTTTTGATGCGGATATGTATACAGCCTATAAAAACGGAATTCCACTTGACCTGACGCACCGCGAGTATGAGCTCCTGTACTATATGGCGAAAAATGCAGGCAAGGTCATGACTCGCGAGCATTTGCTTCAAGCGGTATGGGGATTTGAGTACTACGGGGATGTGCGGACGGTAGACGTGACGATCCGGAGACTGCGCGAGAAGATTGAGGAGAACCCGAGCAAGCCGGAGACGATCCTGACACGGCGTGGCCTTGGATATATCGTTAGCGGGGGCAAAGGTGGCCTGCGGGCATGAGATGGCTGTCCTTCTTTCGTACCATTCATGCCAAGCTGATTATTATCTATGTGCTGCTAATCTTGGTGGCCATGCAGTTGATTGGAGTCTATTTTGTCAGCTCGATGAAGAACTCGTTGACGAGTAATTTTACGCAGGATTTGCAAGCACGGGCGGAGATGCTGTCCGTGCTGGCGGAGCAGGATCTGAGTGGCAGTGATGGCAAAATGGAGGAAGATAGCGTCGAAAGTCTGCGTGCACGCGTGAATAACTTGTTTGATTTCAGCGGCGCGGAAATTCAGGTGCTGGATGCCAGTGGCAAAGTACTGATTACTTCTCAAGGCTCTCATGCTGACTATGTCGGACGTAAAAATACGCAGACAGTGGTTAGCCGCGCACTCCAAGGAATCCGTGATAACGAGGAATATATGGTGGACGAAGATAACGTCCGCAAGAAGGTCGTCGCCAAGCCTGTCATCAGCCAAGGCAAAATCGTCGGTGCTGTGTACATCGCTGCTTCCATGGCTGAGCTGTACGATACGATGAAACGCATTAACAATGTGTTTCTCTCAGGTATGCTGATTGCGCTCGCGTTGACGGCTGTGCTGGGCGTGGTGTTGGCCCACACGATTACGCATCCAATCAAAGTGATGACACGGCATGCGACGGAGGTCGCTGAGGGCAAGTTTGACCAGCAGATGCCAGTGTTTGGCGAAGATGAAATCGGCAGGCTGAGCGTGGCCTTTAACTATATGACAGGACGTCTACGTGAGGCTCTGTCGCAGAATGAGGAGGAGAAGGAAAAGCTCTCCTCCATCTTGACCAATATGAGCGACGGTGTGGTCGCTACCGACGATCATGGCCGGGTCATTCTGGTCAACCGCCGGGCCAGCGCCATGCTGGGCGTGAATGAGAATGAAATGACCGGTAGACATATCGCGGTACTGCTGGGGATCGACCCGGAGGAAACCGAGGCCCTGTACAGCGGATCGTCCGCTTCTACGCTCTTGCAGCTGGAGCCGGCCGGTCAGGATGAACCCATCGTCATCCGCGTGACCTTTACACCCATTCATCGGCGGGAATTTGGCATTACGGGCACGATTGCTGTGCTTCAGGACGTGACGGAGCAGGAGGAGATGGAGACGACGCGGCGGGAATTCGTCGCTAATGTATCTCATGAGCTGCGCACACCGCTGACGACGATCCGCAGCTACGCTGAAGCGCTGGATGATGGCGCGATGGCTGAGCCGCAGCTCGCAGAGCGTTTTGTAGGTGTCATCCGTAACGAGACGGAACGTATGATCCGGCTGGTTACGGATTTGCTGCATCTGTCGCGGCTCGATTCCAATGAGGCGCCTCTGCGGATGCAGCCTGCCGACGTGATGGAGATGCTGGACGAGGTCGCGGATCGGTTTTCCTTTCAAATGAAGCAAAAACACATTCGCTCAGGGATGTTCGTAGAGCAGGGGATTGGCAAGGTCGTGATCGACCGTGATCAGATTGATCAGGTGCTGGACAATCTGATGTCCAATGCGTTGAAATATACGCCGGAAGGTGGAAGTATTCGGATCGAGGCTCGCCGCAACCATGAGGGAATGCTGGCTATTTCGGTGCAGGATACCGGAATTGGTATTCCCAAAAAAGATTTGGACCGAATTTTTGAACGGTTTTATCGTGTGGACAAAGCGAGATCGCGCAATATGGGTGGCACAGGACTGGGGTTGTCGATTGCCCGGGAAATTGTAAAGGCCCATGGAGGTCAGATTTTCCTGGAGTCTGAATATGGTCAGGGAACTTGTACAACCTTTACGCTGCCTATGTCGGGTGAAGGGAGGGAAGCACAGTGAAGGAACGTTTGAAGTCCTGGACGCTTGTTTTGCTGGTAGCTTCCAGCCTGGTTCAGACTTATTTTTTGATCTACCGTCTTCCGGGCAGTGATTCTGTACTCACTTCAGAAACGAACTATGTCAAAACTGAAAGCATGGGGCAGGAGAAAAAGATTGAGAACCTTGTATTCCCTGATAGGATGCTAATTCATCAAGGTGAGAAGAAACATACCGTTTTTTATCCGGGGGTTACTTTTTACGATTTGATTTATACACGGCTGGAAAGCCGAAGCTTTAACAATTTCCAACGCCGGAGTATCCAGTCAGCGGACTGGGCACGGATTCGCAGTGAGAATGAGGGGATCGAATTATCATTTTCCGGCGGGGTTCCGGTTTCATTACTGGAACGAGTCATGCGTCTGACGCCGGATTCAGTATTTCAGGGGGAGACGATTAACCGCATCTGGATCTATATCGACGAAAAGAATGCCAAGCCGCACGCGCTCTTTTTTAGTGCCAGAGGCGATGTGGTGTATGAGGCGAACCAGTTCGATATGACGGTAGAAGACATTCGGCAGCATGTGAATTTTGGGAAAAACGCCCCGTTGTACAAGCTGGTGAATAATCAGTATTACATTCCCGTGGATGACCTGGAGACTGTACAGCCTGTGGTATATGCCGGGTTGTTTACGACAGAACAGATGCAGCGGAATTTATTTTTCGATCCGGGCATTACGCGCAATATTCAGGAAAAAGACGGTTCCCAGATTTATACAGATAGCAAGCGTAGCTTACAGATCAAGCAGGATCAACGTTGGATGAGCTATACCGATCCTAGTGCACCGGGAGCGGATGGAAGCAGCCCAATTAGGGACGTGTTGGCCGCAGTTGATTTTGTAAATCAGCATGGCGGTTGGGATGCTGCGTATCAGATGAAATTGAGAAGCAGCGATGAAAATCGCACGAGTGTGATGTTCCAGCAGTATTATGGCGCTTATCCGGTGCTGGATACGCCATCGTTCCGATTTGGTACGATCTCCTTGCAAATCCAGCAGGAAACGGCATCTGTCTATGATCGTTCGTTGCTGTATCTCAAGGGTGGGGAGCAATCCTCGAAGAAAGTGATGCTCCCAGGCGGTGAGACCTTGGAGAAGCAACTGCAAACGGTAGGCGACGGCAAGTCGATTAGAGATCTGACTCCTGTATATCAGCCAGAGCTGATCAATGACGGATTGAAGCTCATCCCAGAGTGGCGTGTTACGTTCAGCGACGGTTCTGTTGCAGAGATTCATGCTGTTCCTGTAACGACAGCATCCAATACAACATTAAAAAAGTCAGACCAAGAGACAAAGTGATAATAGGAAGGGGGAACGGGAATGGATTGGAGCCGCGCTAAAAACGTACTGATCTGTACATTTTTGCTGCTCAATGTGGTATTGGGTTATCAACTGTGGCATGATGCACAGGAAACGGCCGGGCCGAATCTGGATTTTACTTCACTGGATGAAAACACGCAGCGTTTAATGGAAGAGAAAAGCATTCAGGTGCTGGCTCCGATTCCCGGAGATACCCCGCAGCTGCCCAAGCTGTCTTACACCTATGTCCATAGTGGAGAGAAAGATGAACTTGTGCAGCTGCTGAGACCAGTGGACAGCAAGCTGGTATTCACTCATGATGCGCTAGTGGAGGCATTGGAGCCGCAAATCAAGGATATCGATAGCTATCAGTATGATCCGCTGGATGTCCAGGAGGAGCTTGTATCCGGACAGGCAGATGCTTTTGTACTGCATCCGTTGGTACAGGGCAAGTGGCCGCTCTTTAATGTGAAGCTGGCTCTGTTTTACAGCAATCAGAAGATTACAGGGTATCGCAAAATTCAAGTGGAGCTCCAGCCCTCGGATGAGGCAAAGAAAATGCTGCCTGCGTCCAAAGCCTTGGCGAGGCTGATCGATGGCTATTTGCCGCGTGACTCCGTAGTGAAGGATATCCGGCTCGGATATTACGGACAGACCTTTAACTCCGATAGCCAGGTGGCTGCTCCGGTGTGGCGGTTTATGCTGGACAACGGAAAAGGCGTGTATTATGTACAGATGAACGGAGATGTCATTAGTCCAAAGACAGAACATACAGAAGGGTCTTGAACAGATATGGGGATTTCTTTTACCGTGCTGTCGAGCGGTTCGACCGGCAACGCTACCGTTGTACGGAACGAAGACACGACATTGCTCATCGATGCAGGTCTCAGCGCAAAGCGTATTGACGAATTGCTGAAAGAACGCGATCTGAGCGGAGAAGAGTTGGATGGTATTTTGGTCACGCATGAGCATTCCGATCATGTTAAAGGACTAGGCGCCATGGCGCGTAAATATAATTTACCTATATATGCTAACGAGAAGACATGGTTTGCCATCAGCAACGCTGTTGGGCAAATCGCGGATGATAACCGCAGAATATTGGAGACAGGCGCGACACGGGAATTTGAGTCATTGCGTGTAGAGTCTTTTGGCATCTCCCATGATGCGGCTGAGCCCGTAGGATACAGCTTTTATGATGGGGCAGAGAAGCTTAGCGTAGCGACCGATCTCGGCTATGTCAGCGATAAGGTAAAACAAGCGATATCAGATGCAGATGTATTGGTGCTAGAGGCTAACCATGATGTAGAAATGCTGCGTATGGGCCGCTATCCTTGGAACCTCAAGCGCCGTATACTCAGTGATATCGGCCACTTATCCAATGAGATGGCAGGTGCGATTCTTAGCGAGCTGTTGACCGGACGGACAAAGCGGACGTATCTGGCACATTTGAGCCGCGACCACAATATGATGGAGCTTGCGAAGCTGACCGTACGCGGGGCAATGGAAGACCGCGGCTGTTTTTACAAGGATAGTGAGTTTCGATTGTGTGATACGTATTATGATCGTCCTACACCTTGGGATAAGGTAAGTGAGCCATAAAGCTGTCCAACTCGGCGGCTTTGCGCTCGACCTCTTCACGGGTCACTATGCCTTTGTCCACCAGTAGCTCAATCAATGTACTTAGCGCCAGTGTATTACGGTAGTGCTCGTCTTTCAAATCCGCAAGCTTGGCTGCCATGCGAACTTCATCCATAGCGGAACGATGGGAATTCATCCTATATTCCTCCTGTAAAAATATTTTTAAAATGGCGCGCAATAAGCTTGGTTCTGCCTGTGGTTTTGCCAAGTGCTGTGATACAATAAAGCTAACAACAGAAAGCTTTCTGAAGGAAGGCTCTCATCGAAAGTATAGGCTGCTTTAAGCGGACGGGAACAAGCCAGAACGTCTCTATGAGACGATCATTTTGTAATAGAATAGAAGACTTGTTACTATTGTAGTCCATTGGTTTGGAAATCATTCCTCTTTTTTCCTCTATTCGGGGTCAGATTCGGCGTGTATGCTAATTTATGAGATTTGGTTGCTTAGGAAGGTTCCATTTGTGGTGATTAATAAGTAGACCGGAACGATTAGTTGCTGAATTCCGATGGTAGGGGATATTCAATCCATTTGAGATGTTCAACGGAGCAGGTTCTCTGTAGCATAGGTTGGCGCAAGCCCGAATAGCCCTAATTTTTTAGTGAGTGTCGGTGCATGACAACGAAGGGGAGAGGATTAGCATGGGCTTGTTTGATGATGATTTTTATTCAACGAAGGTGTCCACACGTGCGGCTAAAAAAACGGCATTTAAGGCGCGTCGCGGAGGACGAGGACGTTGGCCGCACAGGAATCGTCGGGTAAGTCCGGTGCAGGCTGCTGTCATTAGCGGTGCGGTGAGTGCAGTGGTTTCCGTGCTGCTGTTCAGCTTTGTTACAGGTCTGCCCTCCACTACAGCGGTAACCGGAGCAAGTCATTATCCCTTGCGGCAAGCAGCGGGCGATCCGTATGATCGGATTGTGCAGGCGGCAGCCAAGGTACGCCCAGCCGTCGTCAGCATCGTAAACCTGAAGGGGGAAGACGGTAAAAGTACGGAACAATCCGCGCTTGGATCGGGCGTCATTTTCCGTGTGAGCTCAGGCAAAGCCTTTATTATGACAAACAACCATGTCATTGAAGGATCGGATGATCTGGATATTGTAACCGTAGACGGTGTCAGAAAAGAGGCGAAGCTGGTCGGAAAGGATCGCATTAGTGATATCGCTGTACTGGCCGTTGATGATAAAGGCATTAGCACAGTGGCGGATATCGGGGACTCCAGCAAACTTCGTCTGGGCGAGACGGTCATTGCGATTGGCAACCCGCTCGGATTGGGAGACACCCTGACCTCCGGCATTGTGAGCTATACGAATCGCATCATTCCGATCTCCATTAATCAGGATGGTGTATATGACTGGGAACAGCATGTGATTCAGACTGATGCGGCGATTAATGAAGGAAACAGTGGCGGAGCGCTGGTCGATCTGGACGGACGGGTGATTGGCATCAATACGATGAAAATCGCCGATACAGGTGTTGAAGGACTGGGCTTCGCCATTCCTGCTAATGAGGTAATGAAGACGGTGAATGAACTGGTTGAGGATGGCAAGATTACCCGCCCTTATCTGGGGGTGTACACGGTGGACCTCAATAATGAATATGCACCTTTGGATGAAACTCAGCGCAAGGAACTCAAGCTGCCTGACAGCGTCAAGGATGGAGCCGTTGTTCTGGAGGCCCATGGTCCTGCCAAGGAGGGCGGCTTGAAGCTGAACGATGTCATTACAGCGTTTGATAGCGAACCGATTAACTCTACGCTTGATTTGCGTCGCTACCTGTATGATAACAAGAAGATTGGCGATGAGCTTAAAGTTACCTTTTACCGGGCAGGCAAGGAAGAGTCAGTGACGTTAAAATTAACAGATAAGCCGGAAGGCTAAGGTTGAATGATAGACTTAACTATAAAGAAGGCGCTCTCCGGCTTATTTCCGGGAACGCCTTTTTTTGATTTCTGCAGTACCTTGGATTAAGATGTCGTACCCGTCACGCGGGTTCCGCTCTTGGTGATTTTG
Source organism: Paenibacillus sp. FSL W8-0439 (assembly GCF_038008995.1). Classification (NCBI taxonomy): domain Bacteria; kingdom Bacillati; phylum Bacillota; class Bacilli; order Caryophanales; family Paenibacillaceae; genus Paenibacillus; species Paenibacillus sp. FSL W8-0439. The sequence continues at coordinate 5,791,655 of NZ_JBBPAK010000001.1, read as the reverse complement.
TATGTCACTACATTTCCGCTCCAGAAGTGGAACTTCAACGTGACTTCACCATCCTTCACACTGTTGAAAAATTCAGGCAGCAGCTTGATGCCATTCGTATCATAGGCAGGGGCAAAAGTATTGCCAAACTCTTTATAAGGTGTCCAATCCTGTGGACCGGCATTGCCTCCATTCGTATACACGGCTTCCATCGTCGCAAGCTGGCTACCACGGAAGTCTGTTGGAATGGTAAAAGCTTGTGTAGTCCCTTCGACGGCACTTAATTTCGGTGTATCATACACGACGACTCTAAAATTCCAATCTGCCCCCTTATTAAACTTGGTGTTAATAACGGCATTCTCACCATGTTTACCGGAAGTAATTAGGCTGGTGAGCAAGCTGGCTTTGAAGGTTAATGTATCTCCACTCAGCGTATAGTCGGTGCCCTGTTTCAGCTGCTTGCTGTTGGCATTGAGCGATTTCAACTGGTTGCCATTCAGGTTTAAAGTGACCTTGGTATCCTGAACAGGAGAGCCTTTCTTCAAGTGAATGAGATCACTAGCTGCATTGGAGGAACGTCCTTTCAGGCTGGCCTTAATGACATTAAAGAGTTCAGGATCAGACCACTTGTAAGTGCTCCGATTCAAATGCTGGCCGTTATCCCAGAGCATGCCTGTTACTTTCTTCTCTTTCATGTAATGAGTCAAAAATTCAAAAAACTTCAGCTTTTCACCCTGTTCAATAACACCTGTATGTTTATCAAAACCGAGCAGGCCATATTCACCGACAATAACCGGGATTCCCTTGGCTACAAAGGTGTTATAGACATTATCAAAGGTTTGAACAATATCGTTTTGGGCCGCTTTATCAAATGTTATATTCCCGGCAATGTTTACACTGAAAGGCCAAAAGCCATAATAGTGAACGGTTGCAATCAGGTTGGGATCGTTCAGCTTGGTTATCGTGTTATACAGTTCGTTGATTTTGGCCTGAGCAGGTGAAGTATCTAATCCAGGCAGAACAAGGGGACGCGTGGCATTCTTACCACCGGAGGCGCGAACGATTTTGTGGAAGGATACATTTAGCTCATGAAGCATCTGATTCATTTTCGCTTCATCCGTTGTTCCCCCTTCAGAAAAGCGGGGCTCGTTAATGCTCTCGAACATCAGCTTGTGAGGCTGATTTTTAAAGCGGTCGGCAATTTGTGTCCATAATGCGTTATAGCGTGCTAACACTTCATCATGCTTGGGCTCCATACTGCTTACCCACGTCCATGAATCATGATGGACATTGATCATGACGTACAAATTGGCATCCAGTGCCCAGCGAACAACCTCTTCCACACGGTTCATGTAAGCAGATTCAACGGTATAATGGGGTGCGGCTCCAATATGCTTATCCCAGGTGACGGGAATCCGAATACTTTTGTACCCTTGGGCAGCAATTTGCTGGATCAAAGCTTGGGTAATGCGCGGATTGCCCCAGGCGGTCTCATCTGTCCCGACAGCATCCAGCGAATTTCCTAAATTCCATCCAGGCTGCATGGCTTCCACATATGACTGCATATTGCTTGTGGCAGCAGCTGGCTGTGCTTGTCCGTCCGTTTCAGCAGCAGCGGCAACGGATGCGAACGTGGATAACAATAGGGTGATGGCAAGCGTCAACGACAGCAATGAAATGGGTCTTCGTTTTAACATAACAGGCCCCTTTACAAAGTTATTTTTGAAAGCGCTTTCTAATAAAACACTATCATACTAATGCAATATGGAATACCTGCATAATTCAAGTAAAAATCATGTGTGAATTAGTTATTTTACAATTGTAAGCGTTATTATTGAAAAAATACAGAAATGAGTGTAGAATCTATGACCCTACGCGAAAGATGGATTCGCAAAGGGCTACTGAGTACGGAAGGGAGATGGAGCTAAATATGGGGACATGGAACACCGAAGAGGCCATTCGACGCTGGAATATGCATGCAGAAAATTTTACTGCTAAGTACACTGAAGAAGGGGATCGGTCTCGTGAAGTGCTGCTAAATCCTGCTTTGCAAGAGTGTATGGGACTGATCGCAGGCAAAAAGGTGCTGGATGCCGGCTGTGGCGAAGGTTATCTGAGCCGGAAAATGGCCAGGGCGGGTGCTTTGGTGGAGGCTGTCGATTACTCGACAGAGATGCTGAGGCTAGCCAAAGAGCGAACACCATCAGCGTTGGGAATTACATATCACCATGGCAATCTGGAGAAGCTGGAGATGTTCGGGGACCAGAGCTTTGATCTGATCGTGTCCAATATGGTCATACAGGACTTGGCTCATTATGAGCAGGCGATTGCCGAAATGCGGCGATTATTAGTTTTAGGAGGCCGCTTTATTTTTTCTATTCTGCATCCATGTTTCCTGACGCCGCAGAGTGGGTGGGTGAAGGATGAGACAGGGAAAAAGCTGTATTGGAAAGTAGATCAATATTTCAACGAAGGCCCTTTGGAGCAAGCGATTCCTTATGATCAGGAGGAAAAGCTTTTGTATTTTCACCGTACGCTAGGCAGCTATGTACAGGCCATTGTGGAGTCGGGTTTGTTGTTGGAAGGGATGATCGAACCGAAGCCGTCTGCTGATATGCTTGAGAAATATCCCCATTTCCGTGAAGACCTGAACGTCAGTAATTTCCTCATTTTTAAGACCAAACGTCAGGGATAGTGGGCAAGCCCTTTCCTTTCCGCGTCAAGTGTGGTAGAACAAAAGAAGGCGGTTTTGACACACCTACAACAGGAAGAGCTTCAAACGGAAAGGGATGCAACTGGAATGTACGTGGTATGTAAAGAGCATGTGGAACTGGCAATTGATATGTTCGTCGATGAATACGAGGATGCACCGGATGTCGTCGATCTCAAAGAAACGAAATTTTCGGATTGGGACCCTCCAGTGAAGTGCAAGGAATGTGAGAAAAAAGCAGAGTTTTTGGTCGTCTAAAAAAACAAGCACGGGCGTTTCGGGCAGAAACGTCCTTTTTGTATATATCCCCACCACGTACTGAGACAGGAGTGAACGTTGGATGGACCCTTTGCTGCATTCACTGTTTCGTCCGCTTCAAGTCAATGGAAGTGATCCCTATACATATTATATTGAACAAAAGCCGTCTGCTGCGCTGAGAGCTTACGTAGCCTGCTATTGGGAGTCGGGTCCGGCTACTAGAGAAGTTTCTGAACGGAATATGGCAGTATCGGATAGAGGCGAAGCTTCATTAGGCTGGCTGGAGGAAGAAGAGGCAGTGGACCGGGTATTACCTGATGGTTGTACGGATATTCTATTAGAATACGACCCGGTGAGTAAGCGTCAGGAACTCTCATACTGTGGGACATTTACGAATCCGTTCGTGTCTACCAGACAAGCAGGGTCCGAAACACGTATTTTTGCAGTGCGATTTTTTCCCGGTGGAGCACACTATTTTCACTGCATGCCGACTCATTTGTTTACAGGCGGTAATTATCGCTTGGAAGAGATATGGCCCGAGAATGTCGAGATCATAGGTGAGCGCATTTTGGAGGCACGAGACTTTAATGAACGGGTGCGCATAATGGATCAGTATCTCAACCAGCTTCTACTGCGTCGTAGGACAAGCGATTGTGACCTGATGAAAAATCTGCTGCATCGCATCTTTGTGAACGGCGGGAGTGTGGGGGTTAAGGAGCTTGCCGAGCGCGAGGCGATCAGTGAAAGACAGATCAATCGTAAGTTCGGACAATGGATCGGAATCAGCCCCAAAAAGTTCAGTGAAGTCGTCCGCTTCCAGAGCGTTCTACACAGTATTCAGAATGGTGATTCTGTCGATTCGATGGAGTTGGCATTGAAGCATAACTTTTTTGACCAAGCGCATCTAATCCGTGATTTTCGCAGATTTTATGGAGCTTCCCCGCTTACTGCGGCTAAGGACTTTCGGAAGTTGTCCGATTTTTACAATACACGTTCGGAACCCTCGGCTATACTCAAAATATGAAGGAGAATGGCAAAGGAGAGATGAGGATATGAGTGGAACGCTGCAAGTTCGCGATCATCTGCTGAATGAGCTGGAGACCGGGGTACGGACGGGGGAAGCCTTGATTCGTAAAATACGTCCAGAGGATTGGAGCTTTCGTCCACAGGACAATTTCCGTTCGCTGCTGGAGTTAGTGCACCACTTTGTGCTTATTCCAGCTTCGGATCTTGCGATTATGCAGGAGAAGTCCGAGGTAGAAGTAGGAGAGATTGAAAATAGCCTGTCCGGAGTGGAAGATCCCGAGCGCTTGGCTGAGACTTTTAGGGAGAATTTTGAGGCATATAAGGCTTACATTCTTTCGCTTAGCGAAGACGATTATCTGAATCGTTCGACGAAGGCCTTTTATATGGAGCATGGGCATCTACAGGTTCAATGGCAGATTGAGACTGTGACCCATGTGTTCCATCACCGTTCCCAGATCTATAATTATTTGAAGCAACTGGGACATGAAGTGAGCTTTTTTATGTTATATGCTTAAGTTTTTTATATAAAAAGGTTTGAGGGCACCTGTGGGGTGCTCTTTTTGGTTTTATTTAAGACTTTTCAGGGTGGAATGGCTTAGTCGAACGCGCGTGAAATTTCTTTACTAACACGTCTAAGAATCCCGATTTGTTCTTTATTTAATCTGCTGGTGAGCGCAACAAACTCATCTATCGCTTCTTGCCGAATCATTTCGTCTGTAGTCATATGTTCTTCGGAAAACATCAACTCACTGATAGACACGTTTAAGGCGGTTAGCACTTTCTCCAGGGTATCAATCGAAAAGTTTCTCTCTCCTCTTTCTAATGCACCAATATATCTATAGTCCAAGCTTGCGATGTCAGCTAGTTGTTGCTGTGTAAGTCCCTTTGCATTTCGAATAGCTCGGATTCTTGTACCGATTTGCTTGCGTAATTCAGCCATATTACCACCTCATAATAAGCTTATGGAAGATGAAGTGTAAAAGTCAGGTCAAAATATATAGTAAAAATGGTTTATATTGCGCTTTTTAAGTAGTATAATTAGTCTGTTTAGTCACTCCTCACGAGTGGTTGGCAACTCTAAATCGATAAAGAGGATATACTAGAGGAGGTAATATTTTTGCAGGAGGACATTCTTAAATCACTCAAACCAGATGTGATCGTACAACTGTTAAAAATGGCTTATTCCTTCGAAAATTGGACTCAGGTAAAGACTACATCTGGCATTTTATATAGCCGTGTCCAGCGTATCTACGAAGAACGGCAGTATCATAAAGCAATGAAATTACCCATCCCGCATGTGAATCTAGAACGTCCGTTGGTATATTATTTTGGGCTCAGTCACCTGATGTGCGGAATGGCTCACCAGAATCAGGGTGCATATGAGCAGGCAAGGGAGTGCATCTATAAGTATGCTGAGCTAGGGTGGATGGAGGATTTAGAGGAAGAAGACAATCAGGTTGTCGAGGAATTCAGGTTTTTAGCCAAGACCAATTTATATGCAGTAGATATTTTATCTGGAAATATAGAGCTGATCGAGGAATATGTAGCCTTTTTGCAGGATAATCTAGAGGAAATATTACCGGGGCTAAATACCATATTACAGGCAGCGCTTATGTATCATTTGGATGTGGCAGATATCTTACATACGTTTGCAGAGCAGATTGATGAATTTGAGAGTTATGAAGACGCAGAGAACATATCTTACTATTATAGCTACTGCTATCATTTGGCTTTGTACTATCGGAGGTTCGGCAGATTACAGGATGCAGTGAGGCTTGCTTTGCAAGGCTATGCAACTAGCAGATCAGTCGGGTAACGATGGTCAATTTAAGAAATGTACAGCATTGTTCGAATCATTACGCGAGTCAGCGACAGCGGAGCAAATCAGCGAATATCGACAGATAGTAATGCAGTGTCTTGATGAATACGGAACTGAAAGCATTCCATTGTGATGAGGCCTAAATGAATGATCCGCTATGATCTGAACAGGGAATAGGCTTGTAACGGAGAGGAAATAGATAGGTAAGAGACGTTTCAGGTGCTAAAATAACTATGATACAGGTATGTTTTTAAGTTAGGGATCGTAAATACGATTTTACATTATCATTCGACATAGATAGGGGTATGGAATTTGTTTATTCAGCTTATAGGTGTGGGGAAGTTAAAAGAGAAGTATTTGGTCATGGGCATTCAGGAATACGCTAAACGGCTAGGGCCATACATCAAGTTCCAAATGATCGAGGTAGCGGATGAAAAGGCTCCTGACACACTGAGTGAGGCGGAGGTTCGACAGGTTAAGGAGCGAGAGGGCGAGCGTATCCTTGCTCATGTGAAAAGTGAAGCACACGTGATTGTACTTGCCATCGACGGCAAACTCTGGAGCTCGGAAGAACTCGCAGAGGAATTGGACAAGCTCGGCACCTACGGTACAAGCCATGTTATCTTCGTTATTGGCGGCAGTCATGGTCTCTCTGACGAAGTTCTCCGCCGTGCCCAGCAGAAGCTGAGCTTCGGACGGATGACCTTGCCACATCAGCTGATGCGATTGGTGCTGGTGGAACAGATTTATCGGGCGGTGAAGATTAATCGAGGGGAACCTTATCATAAATAACGGCAACGCAAATTTGTGCCTATCGATAGATACGGTGAATATAAATTATAGTTTGAGACTCCCTATGAGTATTTTTATTAGGAAATAGTCAAAAGTAAGAACCGTTATTAAAAACACACTAGCGATAAAGTAGAATACTGCTATATGAAGTCTTTTGCGATAATATAAATAGCTAGCAGTAGCAATTAAAAACAGTGTGGGAAAGGCTATTGATAGTGAGTTAAATAATATTTTCAGTAATCTAAACATTGTATTAATTTCACGATTTATTGAAATAAAGTCCAGCAGTGCAAACAAAGCGAACCCGCTAAAAGCAATACTTAGAATAATCATTTGGGTTCGCAAGTTGTAATTATCAGCAAACTGCTGTAGTACAATCGGTAATTTTGAAATTCTTGATGGAATCGATTTTGAGAAATAGATAATTATCTGCAATGCAGAAAGAAGACGATTAAAAGCGGTGCCAATAAATTTAGTCACGCGATGCCCCCACGAAGTACTAACGGATTCATCAGTTAACAATGAGTTGTTGTACGCAATAAAATCATTATTACTTCTGATAAGTAACTCGTAGCTTTCTCCACCATAGTATACGGATTTTTTTAGAAAAACAACAATATCTTCTACATTTTCAATATTATGAAGATGCAAAGCAGTTAAATAACTGTTTCTGGCTTTTTTCTGTAAGGCTTCTTCTTTGCGATCCAGTAGAAGTAATCCTATAAATGAACCTATGATATATGGCATCAGAGTCACGTTAATAAACTTATCAAACAACTCTTTAAACGTATTGCTATTTGTTAGATTGAGAAATTCTTCAAAACCTTTTGCATCAAATCCTATAACAAATGTATTAATGCTGTTTGATACATCTTGTGATACAAATAATAGCAATAGTATCAACGCATTAAAAATGTAATTCACGAAAGTAAATGCATTTTTTGATCGTTTAAAAAAATATGGCGGTGTAATACCGATAATAAGTACCTGAATAAAAATTGAGACGAGCAAGTTCGATAAAAAATATGATCTATCCGACGCAATGAAAATAAAGCCTACTCCTACGTGAATTAAATTATCAATAAAGCCCTGAAATTCCGCACTAGTAAACGAAGGCGGGGTTCCTGTTTCAAGAAACTTCATTGAAAAGGCAAGTAGCGAAGTAATAATTAATAGCAGTACCATGAAGGAGATTATTAGAATCATTAGACCAAAGAATGTCGAAACCAATATCATTAACACAGGACTGACTTTTGAATGGCTTAACCTAATTATTAGTATGAACGCAAATGCAACCAAGAAGAGAAATGGTAGCGTAACATCATTATCGTTGAGTATGGATGGATGATTAAATATCACTTCTACCCCAACTAATAATGTGGACACTAATAAAAAACACCCGATCAACAATTTAATGGCATTATGTATAATACTCTTCCTGTGAAGCAAATCATTAAAGTAAGAGTTAATATAAAAATACTTTAGGTCTTTCAATCCCTTTATCGACTTGAAAACTCTCCAACTCAATATAAACGCAGCATATATTGAGTAGCTTGTAGATATTATCATAAGCAGAGTGAAAATCGGGTATTTATGAGTCAATACAACTAACATAATATTCATGGAATTAAAAGCAAAAAAACCATTAAATGATAATATTTTTTCATGCAACCACTTAAAAATAATAATTCCCTCCTGTTGACTGTCATTAGTTTTATATGAAAATGTTGCCGATAACCATATTTCGATTATCGGCAACATTTTCATAGTATTTGAGACAGCTAGTTTATTTATTCTTTAAGCATACCGGTTATTTCATCACTGGATTTACAACTATTGTATAAATTCAAGATTGTTTCATTTCTTCCTCAGAAAACCCGGAGGATTTTGCGATGATATCGATATATCACATCATCATGCCCTAAGACACACGAAGTAGACACGCACGTTAATGAATTCGCGTAGTCATATGTTATTGTAAGGAAGTATCTGAATCATCCGAGTTTATCCTATCAATAGATACAGTGAATCGTACCATAAATAACAGCAACGGAACTTGGGACTTGAGATTATAGTAATTTTGAACTAGGTGCGAGGTCATACCTTTGGTATAATGTTCTTAGATTAAAGTTAAATTTTGTTAGTTGGGTCTTTTAGGAGGATAGAGAATGAATTACTGTAATGAAGAATGAGCTTGTATGCGTTTATTCTTTTCTACTATTTCCTTTCTTAATTCTGAACTGACATGGATATAACCAACTAATTAAGCTACATAAAGATGAAATCTCGTGTGAAAGTCACTTAGGATTTTATTGAAAATTGAACTTGGCAGGATGTTTTTTTGTACATATTAGCACGTATTTGGTTTTAACAGAGGCGGAGCGGTATTATCGGATTTTTTTATAACTATAGAATAAAGGTGGGGGATAGCATGGAAACATTTATAGAGTTTAGAAATTTTGAAGCATTGTTAAGCAATCGTGCTGAATTCATTAAGATGATCTCTAACCTCTGTGATGGACATAATCTTAAGAGTCTCGAAAAAACTATAAAAATATTGAAAAGTACAGGTTTACTAATTAATCCTTACCCGGGAAAACATAAATATGAGCAATTAGTAAACCAAGTTGAAGAAATAATCAAAAAATTTCCAGACAGACAAGTAACGAAAGATTGGGATGAATTTAGGAAACAAGCTAATGTAATAAATTCATTATTTCGAGAATGCTATGAAAGCCAAGAGTATATTGATGCAGAAAAGATATCAAGGGAGTTTGAGGTAGAGTCATTCCTGATAGCACTTGAGATTATGTTAACCACACTTAGAAGCGGTATTCAACCTCTATCTATTAACCTAAATTTTGAACATGCTTTTTTTAAACACGATTCAGTGCAGATGAGTACCAGCAAAATGTTCGATTATTTTTCAAACATTTCTGGCAGTATTTTGAATTACCTAATGTTCTATAAAAAAACCAAAAAACGTTCATTAGACACGGAGTTAATAATTGATGAAACATTAGTTTTAAGTTCTCTAAACCACTTTGATGCTTATGATAAAATTAATGTCCTAAAGGACTTTGTCGATTATTGGAAATACCATGACTGTAAGCTAATAAAAAGAGATAAGTACTTAGCCTTTGAACCAAAAGGCAAAGAGGCTTTTTTACGAAACCACGTTTCACTGGGAAGATTCGAATCAAGAAGGCAACAGATAAATATTGAATTAGAGCACATGGAGTTTGATGCAATCACTACAAATAATAATACGATTAAGTTGCCACCAGAAGAATTATAAATAAAGATGAAATCATAACTTATCATTCATTTCAGGAATATTTTTATCTAAATAACCTTAATCAGACTGTACTAGAGGTGCCAATAAAAGAATGGATAAGGGCCTTTTCCATTTTAAAGCAATTGGGTAGGAGCTTTTTAGAAAGTAGACAAATAATTAAAGATAATTTACGCTTGTCTAGCATCTGCTTTCATATAAGTGATGAAGAACTCAAAAATAAGTTGATTAACAGTGGAATCAATCATAATAACATTTATAAAATTATAAAAAATTTAACTTTTTCAGAAAGCGATTCTGATTTGTTTGATACTCCTCTTATTAGAATTAAAAATAATAGTGGGTTTGTATTAATACCTTCGCTGATTGCATCTATGGACTCTACGAGGGTATTAATGTGTCACTTCTTGAAAAAAGACTCAAATATGAATTTTAAGGGATATGGATTTGAGAAAAGGGTTATTGAAGATCTACAAGAAATAGGAATAAATGCGGTTGGTTTGAACGCAAAAGGGCCTTCTGACGATGGAACTAAGAGGACATTCCAGTGCGACGTAGCATTTGTAGTTGGAACATGCTTATTTTTATGCGAATGTAAGGCGTATTCACAGCCTATAACTCATCGTGGATTCTATGAACTTATCGGAAAGAAAGAAGAAGCAATCAATATTCAACTTAAAGAAATTTCTGAATTCTACAAGAACAACTTACAAATAGTTAGATCAAATCTTCAACTTCCTTCAACATGGGTACCTGATAGGATAATTAATATGCTAATTGTAACTCCACCTGTTGGTTCGGCAGATAAGATAGAGAATACGTATGTGATTGATTACTCTGCCTTTTCCAAATTCATTAATAGAGACAAGCCGGGGATTATAGCTGTTACAAAAAAGGTGAAGTATGAATTTAACATCTTTCCTGAGCTTAAAGGCGAAATAACTTCGGACAAACTAATTAAATTCCTAAAAAATCCAATCCAAGTAAAGTTAGAGAAGAGTAGAAGAAGAAGAACAAATAAGGAAATACCTTATGGAAAATATAATCTTAGACTGTTTGATTATGAGACAAAATTTGATGATAAGATCTCGCTTGAGGATGAGAATCTAGAGAAATATTTAAAAAAGTTAGGCAAAACGTATTTTAAGAAGAAATAAAGCACAAGGGTACTTCATCAAAGAAAGGCCATTCTCTAAAGGATGACCTTTTTTCGCATTTCGCCAATAGCCCCGTTAAGCTAAACCGTACCATAAGTAACGGCAACGTGATGTGAAAATTATTTTGGGAATTATTTCTTGATTTTTGTAGATTAATGGTATGTGTGATGCTAATATATTTATATATAGTCATACTTTCCTATTTATACAGGTATAAAGAAGTAAATTGATACAGAGAGTTTTATAGGTATTTTAATGGGGCTTAAAGGGGCTAAACATATGTTTTTTATGATATGTAGAAATAAGGAGGCACTCTAATATGCCTCTTACTTTAAATCATAAGAAAGAACAATTAAGTATCGCATATATACGAGCTGTAGCTGCTGCTGCCGGGTTTAGTTGTACTAAACCCGATGTAGACGATGACAGTGTAGATGTTATTATATCATGTTCAGGGACTTACGGTGATGGGGCGCTCTTGAGATCACCGAGAATTGAGTTACAAGCAAAAGCCACCGCTACTAAGTTAGAACCAAAAAGCAATTTCTTGAAGTTTAGCCTACCTATTAAAAATTATGAGGATTTAAAAGGTAGGACTCTTGTTCCAAGAATACTTGTTGTAATGCTTGTTCCAGAAGAAGTAGGCACCTGGATTGAACAGAGTGAAGATCACATGAGAATGCGTAGTTGTGCTTATTGGGTGTCGTTATGTGGTAAAAAGGATACAGAAAACACTTCTAATATTACAGTAGATATACCTCGATCTCAAATTTTCGATGTAAATTCCCTACAAAACCTTATGGAGAAGGTTTCACGGAGGCAAGACCTATGATTACTGAATGGAAAAATTTAATAAGTACTCTAAAGCCTTCAGAAATCTCAATGTACCTTCAAACTAAGGGATGGAGAAAGGTATATAATTATGAACACAATTATGGTTCAATATGGAGATTTACTTCATTGAATGAGGAAGAAGTAGAGGTGATTTTACCGCACAACCAAGTATTAAAAGATTATAAAGTTCGCATGATCGAATTGTTTAAATCATTAGAGGTTATTGAAAATCGTTCTATGGGATCAATTATTAATGAAATTAATTTAAGCGGAGTAGACGTTCTCCGTTTTAGGATAGCTTCAAATGAAACGTACAGTGGAACAATGCCTCTTATTCAAGCAACTTCTCTTACCAAAGGTGTAGAAAACACAATATTAGCCGCAGCTTGTTCGACAATTACACCTAAATCGTATTTTCCTAGAATGGCTTATAATGAGGCCAGAGATTACTTGAATGGTTGTCGTATGGGACAAACAGAAAGAGGTAGCTATATAATCACGGTCTTGTCTCCTTTAAAAGCTGTCAGCTATGCAGGAAGTATTTTCTCCGAGTTCGAACAGGATGAAATTTTTGAAAGAAGAGTTTTATTTACATTGTTTAATAGTCTTTATCATTTAAGAACTGCCTTGTCGAATGGAACTGAGGTTGGAATCGAAGAGACAATAAGCACTGGAGTAAGTGCGAATCTTTGTGAGGCGTTAACTTTAATGCAGCCCGAGAATGAAGTTGGAAAATTAGAAATAGGTGTGTCTTGGGCCCCTATTCGTCCACTACAAAGGGAGATTCCTCAGCGAAAAGTTATATTCGAGAAGAGTACGTTTTCGTTAATAAAAGACTATGTGAAATATCTCCGTTATACTGCTCCTATCGAAGAGTTTGAATTAAAAGGGATAGTAAAAAAGTTGGACTCTACAGATGCTAGTCGTGGAGGAAGGGTTTCAATTATCACTAACATAGAGAACAAGGATAGAATTATTAGTTTTGATTTACCTGCAACACTTTACCAAACGGCTGTTACTGCTCATTTCAATCGGTCTTTGTTTTCTTGTGTAGGTACTCTTACTAAGGAGTCTAAAGGGTATACATTGTCTAATGTAACGAGTGTTAAAATTGAAAACGAGCTGGATTTTGATTAATTATTCGTTACAGGTTTACTACTTGATTTGCTGAACATGAAATGTACCTGTTGTGCCACTATATAAACGGAAGGTGTTTCTCATCGTCGCTGTCTCAAATCTTTTGAATAAATGCTTTAACATATTGAATATGGGGACAAATGAGAGCCAAGAGTCGAATTGCTAAGGGACTGTCAAGGTAATTAGAGTATGTTGGAATCTTTTTGTGAAGTAAATAGAGGAGGTGGATTGGGGCGATGATTTTTGGCTTTAGCAATCAGGTTACGAGGAAATATATCGGCGGGTTAAGTAGCGCTTTGAAAACCTTTACTAACTCATTGGAGGAATTTCCGTGTATTAAAAAAGTATATCGAATGGTTGTGGGAAAATGATTGAGACAGGCACCATAATTGAATTTGATAGAAAAAAGAAATTTAAGCATGTTAGGCCTCTGGGAGCAGGTGGAACTGGAGATGCACATCTTTTTGAGGATGAAACCACTGATATGTTTTTTGCATTCAAAAAGTACTCCCCAAAGGATACAAATTATATAGAAGAAAATTATCAGCGTTTTGTTGAAGAGATTAAAATACTATTTAGAATATCTCATCCTAACATAGTTAGGGTATATAATTATTACTTGTATCCTGAGTACAAACTAGGATATCTTCAAATGGAGTTTATAGATGGGGTTACAATTGCAGATTTTGAGCCAAGTTACTGGGGGAAAAATTGGTCTGATATTTTTGCTGAGGTAATATCGGCATTCGAGTATCTGGAATCTAATAATATTTTGCATAGGGATATTCGACCAGCGAATATTATGATCGATAAGGATGAGAATGTTAAAGTTATTGATTTTGGATTTGGTAAAAAGCTGGAGAGCAAAGAGCAAGATGGAAAAAGTGTATTCTTAAATTGGCCTGTATCTCAGTTACCAGAGGAAACAGCTATAGAAAGAATATACAACCATCGAACTGAAATTTACTTTGTTGGAAAGCTCTTTAGCAATGTTCTTGGTAAGGAACCTACTGATTTTAAATTTGAGCACATAATTGATAAGATGATAAAAGTAGATCCGAATGAAAGATACGCGACATTTAATGATATTTCCGTAGATATTTCTAAAGGGGTACTAGGCGAAATAAATTTCACTACTAAAGAAAAAGCAGTATATAAAAGATTTGCGGATTCTCTTTCATCTCATATAGTTAAGCATATAGGTAAATATGAACCCGTCAATGATCTCAATGCAACACTGAGTAAATTAGCCATCCTTATACGGCATAGTTCTCTCGAAACTCATGTTCAGGATAATAGTCAATTAATAAGATGCTTTATAAGCGGGAGATATTCATATAACCCCAAAAATGATATTGAAGTTTCATCGGTAATTGATTTTTACCAATTAATGCAGCGATTAGTACCTTATAAGCAAAAAATTGTTTTGGATAATATATATACAAGATTAGCAAAGATTAACGTAGAGTCATTAATAGATGATGACTTACCATTCTAAGATTTAGTTAATCTACAAACAACCCTTTGTTACTATAGAACGGGTGAATGATTTGATTAGTCCATACATCTATCGACTCATTTGAAGATTACACTGTAGGTCTGGGTAAAGCATATTTCTGATACATAGTATTTTCAGGAATATGCTTTGTGCTCTTAATTAATTTCTAAATCTACTTTAGCAATCTTTTTATCCTTTGTAACCGTCACCTTCCTAATCAACGCATCCACTAATTGTTTTTCCCTTTCATTACCAATCTGATCGAACAACTGTGTAAACTCCCCAAGCATTCCTCGAATAGGGGCCAGATTTATCGGATTGGACTCCCTGTTATTAAGCATGTTCTCAATATCAGCTACGTTTCAAAAGCCCCACTTCCAGCTCAGCTAATTCATCCATTCGTTCCTTAAGCAAATGAACCTCCAGTATTTTCAATTGTTGGAATAATCATACGAAAGAGATGAAAAGCAACTAATTGACACACCTCACCTGCTTTCGCCCTCAATCCAGAGAAGGTTTAATTTTGAAAATGAATATGGTTATTCAATTGAGGAAGCTTACCTAGAATATTTATTTTGTGGCGTGACATGAGAATGGTTTTCTAATCATGATGAATCTAAGTGGAATGAGACATATAGACAGTATCAAGGAATATTTCGTAAAGTTGAATCGAACACAGAATTGTCGGGTCAATTAGTTGAGTGGAGAGAAGCAGTAGAAGACTACTTAAAAAACGCTTAAATTCACCTATTTCAACAAAAAGGCCAATTTAGGAGTAATCTTTTCCCTTACTCGTTTTATTAATATATAGCGAGTAAGGGGGTAGTGCTTTGAATACTAATGACAATCAAGCAGCGTACAATATCATTGTTACTGCTGGCTGATATTTTTGTTGGAGGAAATGCAGAAGCCAAACTCTTGGTCTGATGAGGATGAACAGTCGTTGAAACAAAGTTGATTCGAACTGGCAGGTGAGAGGCAAACCATGATTAACAAGCTCGGACGGGAACGGTCTATTTAATGTTAGGTGGAGAAAAGGGGAAATCTATATCGACTGTGATTTATTCTGGGACATCTTTATGGAAATCATAATCAGACCCTGTATGGGGTTCAAGACCTTCTTTGCTGGTAATTTGTCGTTGAACCGTAGGGACTAGTTTTTTGATTGGCTTGGCTTCCTTACTGAGTTGTACTTTACTGTGTCTGAAAAGGTACTCATTGCTTCCTACGTACTCCATTAAGGCAGGATATTTTCTGTAGAAGTCGGCAGCAATTTGTAGGGCCTTCCTCAAAGTGCCATTGAATTCCTCAAAAGCAATGATTTATTGTCAGCAAAAAACAATTTAATATTATTGGCTAAACAACTCAATGTTTACCTAGAGAAAGATCTGAATAATGATGCAATCATTAAAAAAATAGTTGATGCAGTTGTAGTGGCTAAATTGAGGTCACTTGCAATAAGAAATAATAAAGGTTTAGATCCTAAAAAAGAAGATTAAGCTAAGGAAAGCTGTGGTATTGTACCGGCAGCTTTTTTTGGTTGCCGAAGCAACCAATGAGGTGAACCTTATCACAAATGACGCAATTTCGCTTCACACTCGACCTCATACTGTGACGGAGTAGGTTGGTGTGAACTTGGTGAATAAATGGCAGAAAATATGGCTAGCCATAGCCAACCATATTTTTAAAAACGTTTTTTGATTTTAGACACAATCGGGTTTCCCTTTTAAAGCGAACCTAAATCCCTTCTAGAATCTCTTCCGTTGTGCGAATCCGGCCAATCCTCGGAAAAATAACATCCCGTACATGCTCATGTTCGGCCTTGGTGAACCCGGTCATGGCGTCAATTGCAAAAATAAGTTGATAGCCGTGCTGAAATGCCTCTCTTGCGGTTGTATCGACTCCGATACCTGAGGATATACCGCATAAAACGATCGTATCAATATTTCGGCGGCGCAGCTGCAGGTCAAGGTCTGTTCCATGGAAAGCCCCCCATTGTTTTTTGGAGATGATATGGTCTGTCTCGGTCACTCCGAGCTCGGGAACAAATTCATCCCAGCCCTCTATCAGGTTCAATCTAGGTACCGTGATATCGAGCTTGGGAGAAGGTATATCCTTGAAGTCTTTACTGGATACGTGTACAAGATTCACAAAAGCCCCCTTGTTACGAAAAAGATTGGCCAGCTTAGCTGAATTTGCAATGACCATCTCGGCAGAATAAGGAGCATACTGACTGCCAATCCATTTTTGGAGGTCAATGACGACCAGAGAAGTCTTGTTCCAATCCAATAACGGTGCTCGTTCCCCACCCTTCAAATGATTGCCATTTAGTTGGTTCATATAGAATCTCCTCCTAACCTTATCTTGTAATTAAATATGACTACATCAGTATATAATCGATGATATAGAATAACGAGAGAAGGAATTAACCTAGGAGTGTTACTCCCAGAATACAAAGAAATACTGGAGGGATGAGATGAAATGCAGGAGGAACGCGAAAAGACCGGAGAATTAGCTGAATTCCTCCGTACCCGACGGGCCCGTCTGACTCCGGAGCAGGTAGGTTTGCCTTCCGGTGAAAGACGGCGGACACCTGGTCTTAGGAGGGCAGAGGTTGCCATACTCGCTGGTATCAGTGTGGATTGGTATACATGGCTGGAGCAGGGGAGAGATATTCAGGTATCCATCCAGGTGCTTGATGGCTTGTCCCGTGCGCTGCGAATGAATGACATTGAGCGAAAACATCTCTTCTTGCTCGCTGCAGGACACTTACCCCCGAGTAATCAAGCGCCACAGAACAAGGTAAGCCGGCTACTGCAGGATTTTTTGGACAGACAGGGGGAAAGCCCTGCCTTTGTGGTAAATTCAAGGTGGGATGTCGTAGCCTGGAACCAGGCCGCGATTCTTGTTTTTGGAGATTACGAAGCAATGTCGGCAAGAGATAGAAATTCGATATGGCGCCTATTCACTACGAATAATGCGAAGCGGATGCTGGGTGACAGTTGGGAAGCGAACGCCAAACATCGGTTAGCCCAGTTTCGGGCCAACTATGCAAATACAGTCGGGGATCCTTGGTGGGGAGAGTTTATTGAGGACCTGCACCAGCAAAGTAAGGAGTTCCGGGAATGGTGGCCGTTGCATCAAGTTATAAATGTGCCGGAAGGTGAAAAGCTGCTTAATCATCCTGTTGTCGGTTCCCTTCGTTTTGGTCATCTTTCCTTTCAGGCTATGGACTCCGTTGACCTCCAGGTCACAGTTAATATTCCTTTGGATACCCCAACAATTGAAAGAATGAGAAAACTTCTTTCTGCGGTTACTCGATAATTCAGCATTTGCCACGTCCGTTGAAGTTATTCCATTTTGTTATGACCAGGTTAACTTCAAGCTCCTTGTTCTCCACAGCCATAAATGAAATTCTCCTTAGGCTAGTGATGAACAGGGGGCAAGTTTGTAAGATCGCTATCCATATATTTTGTAATAGATACACGATGCAGATCGTCAACTGTCGCTAGAAAGACTTCATTGATTTGAATTTGCTGTGCCGCTAATTGGGCATTAACCCAAAGTTCGTTTATTCCAGGTTCGTGGAGGATTCGTTTCTCGATTTTCCCCTCCCGAGCAATGGGATAAGATATGGTGAAGGAGCTTGAACGATTGGCCTTTTCGAGAATGCTCAATTTTCCATTTGCCTCAATGACTGCAATTTCTACGCGAGTGACATCAAAAATCTTTTCCTCTCTTAACATTTGCAGGATGTTATCTATGGAATATTTCGTTTTTCTAATGTTTTTAGCTATGAACTTACCTTTAGATATAACGATGATAGGCTCGAACGTTACCAATTTACCGAACCAACGAAATTTAAGTACCCCAACTGAGAAAATCTTTTGAACGATCCCGATACTAACGATAGCGAAGGCTGTTGGGATGTGGCGAATATCAGGGTCGGCTATATCTGCTCCAACAAGAGCTCCCAAAATTAAAATAACTAAAAAATCAAAAACAGGAAGTTCCCAATGGCTTTTCTCCCCATAAATAAAGTGACAAACAACATGAGCGGGATCATGGTAATGATTCTCCCTGCGACCAGCCCCAAACCTCTAATTATTTCCATTTTGGCAGGTGGCCTTTCTTTAGCGGGATGGAATAATGAACGAACATCGTCATGTTAGTATGATTCCAATTTGTAAAAAAATGCAAGTGGGTGAGTTGTGGATATGGCTAAAATCGTCAGCGCATGGACCTATCCGAATGTAACGGTCGTCTCATCGTTCGGATTAATGACTCCAGGATTACTCTAAAGTGGTTGTTTAAGTGAGACACTGTAAACAGACCCTTTTTATTTGCCGTTAGATCCGATACGGTGAACCGTAACAGTACACCATTTTAACCACTGACCCTTCTGCAATCCATGCAGAGGGGTCCTTTGCTGTCAAAATGAAGTGAAGGATTAAGGGGCAGAGTACTTCGATTGTGATTTAAAAATTAAGCATTCCTTCCCTAGGGAGAATGGGTTTTGGAAACGTAATCCCATGTGCGTGACTCTTGGTTTCTAACAATTTCACGATTTCGCCATAACTCTGCTGTATAGAAAGGTGTTTGGCAAACGATGTCGAATATTATTTCATGTTACCTCGAGAGGGACTAGATGGGAGTGAGGCATAATGAGAGGTAGGAAGTTCACGATGACGATCAGGAACAAGGTAATTCTAACGATCGTCGTTACTGTAATCACTAGCCTTGTGATCGGAGGCGTTGGGATTTACAATCTGAAGCGGGTACAATCCTCGCTTGAGGAGAGCCTTAGTGTTAGGGCGGAAGTCATTGATCTCATTCGTACAGCAGATATCGACCTATATCAGATGCTGTTGGCAGAACGATCGCTGTACAGTTATGAACCAGGGTCGGAGCAATTTTCGAAACAACTGGAGGATTACGAAAAACAAAAGGAGTCAGCAAAGAAGAAGCTTAATAAGTATAAGTCAATTGGAACTATTTTTGATAATGAGGAAAAGTTGATTCAAGACTACGAAGCAACGGTTGAAGCGTATGAATTGGTCTCCAAGAAAGTGATTGACGGATTATCGTCAAAGGATTCAACTGTCCGTGAAAGGGCGAATCTTCTTTCTTATCAGGAGGGCAGCGAAAAGTTTGACCAGATGGAGGACGCTTTGGATCACATAGGCGATCTGTACTACGATGATAATCAAATCATGTTGGACAGCACACAAAAACAATATAGCTTCCTGCGATTGATCAGTATCCTTTTAACATTGGCAGGCTTGATCGCTTCATCGTTGCTTGGGTATTTGATCATCCGATCCATCCATCATCCGATCCGTTATTTGCGTGGACGTGTGCGAGAGATTGCGGAGGGCAATCTGGCCGTCGATATACGTACCTTCTCCCAGGATGAGCTTGGGCAATTAACCGCTGATTTTAATATAATGGTATCTCGTATGAAGGAACTCATTTCGACAGTAAGCCAATCGATTGGCCATGTAAATACTTCCGCTCATGAACTTACCTTTATCGCGGAACAAACAACGGCAACCGGCGAGGAAATGACGTCAGGCATTAATGAAATCGCAGTTGGTGCTTCCGAGCAAGCGTCCTTGACAGAGGCAACGAGCCGTGAAACGATGGCGCTATCGGACACGATTGAAAAGGTAAATGTAAGGAACAAAAAAATGACCAGCTTGTCTTCGGAGGCGGAAATCGTCTTAAGAGGCGGCATGGATAAAGTAAAGAAATTACAGGATCACAATCTCCAAACGACAGAAGCAAACCAATTAGTCGTACAACATATTGAAGGCCTGGCAGAACAGATGCTTACGATTTCCACAATTGTACAAACGATTAATGAAGTATCTGAGCAAACGAAGCTCCTCGCATTAAATGCGAGCATAGAAGCGGCGCGTGCCGGCGATTCCGGAAAAGGATTTGCAGTCGTCGCTACAGAGATTCGCAAGCTGTCGACCATGACTTATGAATCAACAGAGAGAATTAACACAACTATTGCACGCCTCAAGGCAGAAGTTTCTCAAACGTTGCAGGTCATGAATCAGACAGAGGTAATTATCTCCGAACAATCTCTTATTGTTCAGGAGTCGGGAACGGTATTTGAATCGATTATGGATATGCTAAAGGAAATCATCAGTTCGATTCAAGAGATGGATGGGGATATAGGGCAGATGAATGTTAGCAGGGAACAGGTCATCTCATCCATTATCAAGATATCCGATGTAGCTCGAGACGCAGCTTCTGCCACAGAAGAGATAAGTTCGGCTTCTAACGATCAGAGTCAAGCGTATTCCCATCTGCATAATGCAGCTGAACAATTGAAACAATCAAGCCAACAAGTGAGCGAAATGATTAGCAAATTCCGAATTGTACAAGAATAATTCGTATTGAGAATAAGAAAAGGAGCTATCCCACTAGGGATGGCTCCTTTTCTGCCCTCGTTGATGAAAAGCGTGCGTATCGTCTCACCTCAAGGTGGGGTGGGTGGTGCACATGATTATCAATGCTTTTATTCAGCTTTAGTTGCTTGTACACGTGCTGGTTTAAAAATAGACAGTAGGAAAATGACTAAACCGGTAATACCAATTCCTAAAATGATGTTGAAGGACTGGCCAGTGTAGAAGCCACTACCAAAGTAGAAAATTTCACGTAACCCCTCAGATGCAAAGCGAATCGGCACCCATGGACGAATAAAGTTTACGAAGAAACTTGGAAGCATCTCTTGTGGTGTCATTAGAACACCCATACCTAACATCATAACTACCATGAATAATGTAATGGCTGGTTTTCCAATCCATGCAGTAATAGCTGATACTAGCAAGAAGAAACAGAATGCTGCAAACGTTACAAAGAAAGCAATTAAGAAGTAGCTTGGCATGTTAATACCAGCCATTTGTGCAAGTGTTGCAACAGTAAAGCCTGAAAATAGGGCAATAATAAGACCGAATAAAACTTGACCACCTATTAGGCGTAATGTTTGTTTACGTGTTAACATTTCCTTTTTAAGAATGCTTGATGATGCTAGGAATACAATGAAACCACCGATTAATGCACCTACCCAAGCAGGTACGGCCATTAATGTTGGTGCACTACCATTTGCTGTAGCAGTAGTGATGGCATTGAATACTTTTTCTTCAGAAACAATGGGGTGTACAAGCACGGATGCTTGATTAGCATCGATTTGTTGATCGCCCATTTGTGCTACAAAATTTGTTGAATACTTGCTGCTGATTTGCGTAATTAGACCATTTAAGGCAGTTTTTGCGAAGTTTGCACCTGTCATGTTAAATCCTTGGTTAATATATACTTTTAAGGTTGCCGGCGTGTTGCTTGTCATGGTATTTTGTACGGCATCATTATAACCCTCAGGAATAACTAATGCTGCATAATACTCTTTATTAGCAAATAATTCTTCGATATCTGCTTCTTTTTCATTTGTAAAAGCTAACATCGGTTCTTCACCGGCAATACCTTTATTCATTTGTTCGATTGCTGCTTTTACAGCGTCAACGTGACCTCCCTCATCACTCGTAATAAGTGCAACTGGCAGATTTTTTACTTGTGGATCTCCTTGAGCAAATAAGTTTAATGAGAACAGAGCAATAATTAATATAACAGCGACGGGAGCAGCCCATGCTAATTTTTCTTTAAATAATCTCAATGGATTTCACCCTTTCTCAATTTTCAACATGTTGTTCAGTAGCATGCATATATCTTATAATTTTTAAGAGTGTATAAGCAATGAACAAAACTGAACAGATTGTTGAATTTTAAAGCGGGAGTGATCCTTGTGAGCATTTATGCAGAGAAAAATCGAAAAACAAAACAACTCATTCAAACGTCATTTATACAAATTTTACAAAACAAGTCATTTGAATTGATTACGGTAGGGGACATTACGAAAATAGCACAAATTAATCGCGGGACATTTTATTTGCACTATAAAGATAAATTCGATTTGCTAGAGCAAATAGAACAGCAGTTGTTTGAGGATTTAGGAAATCATATTGATGAATTGCAATCTCGCTATTCGTCTACTCATACGTTTGAAAAAGGACAAGAGCAATTAGCTGCTACATTATTTAGCTCTATTAAAATGCATTCGCCAATATTAAAGATATTTTTAAGTGATCATGGCAGAACGGGTTTTCATCTTCGATTTAGAAATGCCTTTTCAGAAAAGGTGCGTTTTAATTTAGAGAAAAATGAAAGCTTCAATGCAAATTTAAAGGTGCCCATGGAATACTTTTTATCTTTTATAACGTCTGCTTTTTTAGGATTAATAGAACAATGGGTTCAAAATGGATTAGATAAAACCCCTCAAGAAATGACCGTATTATATATCGATATTATTTCCTTTATTCAAAAGAAATAATGAGGCGCCGAGGACTCATACAATTCCTCTACAATTATTAAGGCGATGAAAACATGTTCGAACAGATTGATTTAAAGAATCAACAACTAGATGCTAAGTGCTCGTTAACAAAGTATACAGTTCAAGGCTTACTTGAAAGACTGTACCGTATCATAAGTAATGGTGGGGGATTTGGAGGATAGAAATGATACAATTGGGGGCATCCTAAACCGTTTATGTAAGCACTATTTTCAAAGGGTCCATAATTTTTTTACAGATTCATTAAACGGTTACCCTTATTTTCTATTTATAGAAAAAGTCCCTCTTTCAAAATCAACTACCTACCCACGCTCCCAATTTCTATGCTTTAATAAAATGAGCAGTATCAACAAGAAGCGTTGAAAGTGGGATTCTATGAAGCGACTAACGATTGGCCTGTTCGCCCATGTGGATGCAGGTAAGACGACTTTTGCGGAACAGCTGCTGTACCATACGAACAGTATCCGGTCGCGTGGGCGGGTGGATCATCAGGATGCGTTTCTGGACAGCCACGACATCGAGCGGGCAAGGGGCATTACGGTGTTCGCAGATCAGGCGGTAATGGAATATAAAGGAGACAGTTATTATTTAATAGACACGCCCGGACACGTCGATTTCTCCCCGGAGATGGAGCGAGCGATTCAGGTCATTGATTATGCCATCCTGATTGTAAGCGCAGTTGAAGGTGTTCAGGGCCATACGGAGACGGTCTGGCAGCTGCTACGCAAACATCGGATTCCGACGTTCTTCTTTATCAACAAAACGGATCGGATCGGCGCGGATGTAGGCAGAACCGAGGCAGACATCCGACAGCAGTTGACGGGGGAAGTATGCTGCATTACACAGAGCTTGGCTGACGGCATAGTCGGCGAGCCGCTGCGGGAGGCCATGGCGGAGCGAGACGAAGCCTTGCTGGAAGCATTCCTGGAGGGGAGAGAGGATTCCGGCTTCTGGCTGAAGGCCTTGCAGAGGATGATAGTGGCGGGTCTTCTCTTCCCCTGTGCTTACGGCTCTGCGCTTCAGGATACAGGCGTCGTTGAATTTCTGGATCAGCTGCATCTGCTGACGACAACCACTTATGACGAGAATGCTTCGTTCCAGGGGCGGGTTTATAAAATTCGGCACGATGCAGGCGGAGTGAGACTCACGTTCATTAAGGCGCTGGGTGGTCGGCTGAAGGTGAGAGAACAGCTTAGTTACGAGAGCGGCGGGGTTCAATATGACGAAAAAATTACGCGGCTCTTCTTGTTTAACGGACTTAAATCGCAGCCGGTGGAACAAGTGGAGGCCGGCGATTTGTTTGCGGTTGCCGGATTGTCCGCCGCCGAGGCCGGACAAGGTCTGGGGTCGATATCGGACAAGTTAGCTTACGATTCGGAGCCGACATTACAATCTAAGGTATTATTCGACAATTCGATACATGTACAGAAGGTGCTTGGTGCTTTTCGCACGCTGGAGGCGGAGGAGCCATCTCTGAACGTCGTTTGGGATGAAAAATTGCAGGAGATTTCTATCCGTGTCATGGGATTGATTCAACTGGAAGTGCTGGAGCAGCTTGTTAGAGAGCGGTTTGGCCTTGCTATCTCTTTTGGACAACCAGAAATCTTGTATAAGGAAACGATTCAATCGGCTGTGAAGGGGTACGGCCACTTCGAACCGCTCAGGCATTATGCGGAAGTGCATCTGCTGATTGAATCGGGAGAAAGGGGCAGCGGCATTATGTTCGATAGCAGATGTCATGCCGATGATCTGAATGTCAGCTATCAGAATCTGATTCGGAATCATCTCTATGAACGGGAGCATCACGGACTGCTGACCGGCATGCCGGTCACCGACGTGAACATTACGCTGCTGAGGGGGCGCGCGCATAAAGAACATACCCATGGTGGCGATTTTCGTGAGGCTGCTTTTCGAGCACTACGACAGGGGCTGGAGAAGGCGGACAATGTGCTGCTGGAGCCCTATTACGATTTCAAAATCAAGGTCGCTATCGATGAAATGGGCAGGGTGCTGTCCGATATTCAGCGTGCTTCGGGTATTTTTAATCCGCCGCAGACAACCGGAACGCAAGCGGTGGTCACGGGCAGGGTGCCTGTGTCGACTTTCATGAACTACAGTACCGAATTTGCATCCTTTACGCATGGACGAGGCAGTATCCGTTGCGTGTTCAGCGGCTACGATCGCTGTCATAATACGGAGGAAGTCATAGAGCGGATGGGCTACCGCAAAGGGGCAGACCCACTGTATACATCATCCTCTATCTTTTGCGCTAAAGGGGCGGGTTACTCGGTGCCATGGGATGAGGCGGAGGCCAAGATGCACCTTGAATTAGAACCTTAATCGCACACATTTCCAAGATTCAGGCGAAAAGTAGGTAAATTTAGAACGAACAATTTTTATAATGGAAATAAGATATATATTTTATAGGGCTAAGGGGCGATTGTCATGGAACCGACGCATGAAATACAGGCGCTGGCGGCAGAAATTGCTGATATGGCTAGGACGTCCTTTCGCACTCTTTTTGAAAATGGTGAACGTTACTATTACTGCACGCTATTTACTACTGGAGAGGGACATGCGCCAAGCATCTCCGCCTGGTCATGGGAGGCCTTGGAGAGGGAAGCGGCCAGGCAAGGAGAAGAAAGTGACACGCCGGGGTCAACGATTGCGGAACTCATCAAATGGTCTTATGCCGATTCACCCTATTGTTGTTACGAGGATGAGGACTTCGATGATGTTAAACAATTATTTATGGAGCGTCCTTCCATTGCGAAGCTTGAAGCTGATGAATGGAATCGTGAATTTGATTCGAGGCTGAAGGCCATGGAGCTGGCGATGAAAATGCTCGATGATGAAGGCGTGTTTGCCTTGAATCAACCGCGAGAGTCTGTATGTGTCCTTGTCGAGATCATGCCGCCAGATGAGATCAATACCGAAATCGCCCTGCGTTTGAATCAGGCAGAGTCGCCAGCTATGCAAGCATGGCTGGCGGAAGCAGCGGAGTAAGGGGTTTCGCGTTTTTTGAGGGAGAGTTGTAAAATGCCTAATGAATATCAAATGAATATTTTAGCTGAGAGAACGGAATGTATTCTTTATTATGCGGGGTCGATCCTATCGAACAAGCATAGTGCGGGCTGGATCGGCGGGAATGCGCCCGAATTTTTTGATAATCAATCGGACCTCATCCACGAAGATAACCAAAAATATGTTTTTTACTTGAGCCTCGTCCATCCCTTTAAACCGGAGAGCATGATTTCGATCTTCATCCCTGAAGACTATGAGGAGTATTTAGAAAACAACATTTATCCTAATTGCTCGGTCAAGGTGATTGAGCATCCCACTTCAACTGAAAGTGTCAAAGATATGTTTACTAACCCAGGGCTTGTAAAGCATGCAATTTCAGATGGGGAATTAAGCCATGACAAAAAATCGATGGATCAGCCTTTTTTGATCAAAGTAGGCGGAAACCCGAGACTTATTCAAAATGAAGACTATTATTTTACGAAGTTGAAAGAGGAATCATTCTCTTTTTTATTTCAGGTAGATGAAGATGGTTATCCCAAAACGTTGCTTCAAGAGGATTACAATTATCCCTTTGGTTTTGGATCACTATATATTTTCGCCAACGTGGGGACGACTGAGATACAACATCCAGTAGCAGGTTTTTGGCAATTCTCTTGATTTGGCGTGGGGCTAACGAGCACGTTAGGCGATTTTTGGCGTGCGTATGCCCCATTCGCACAAGCAGGAAGCCCGCCCCTGGCGTAAACTGAATTATAATCAGTGAGCGAGGTGAACTTCCATGGCACAATCGAAAGAGATGCGTGCACGGGCTAAGAAGTTTCAAGGCCGTCCGGTCTGTGTCACCCTGCACAGCGGAGAGACTTATGTCGGCTACATCACCGACGTTAATCGCGGCGGGTTGGTACTTTCCAGTGCTGGGGCTCCCCCGCGTGCTCCTTCCAGGAAACAAGACTCCCGACCTCTCAAACGCAGAGCCAGTTCGCATGCCTCGGGCGTCCGTCTCGGCAACCGGAAAAGCGGTGCACGTAAACCGTCTAGCCGTTCGCGCTCTCGCAAGCCGGACGCCAAGGTGTCGGCATTCCTGCCGATGATGGGCTCGCTGTTAGGCGGCCTTGGCGGCTCCACTGCGGGCGCAGGAGGGCTTGGCGGTATGCTCGGCGGCGGCTTGCGACTGTTCGGCATGATCCAGAAATTTGTCCCGGTTGTGAAGATGGGCTACGGCATGATCAAGTCTATTCGCCCGTTTCTCGGCGCTGTTAAAGGCTTGATGCCCTCGGCTAGTCCGACTACGCCGAATAACGAATAATCGTACCCCTGTGGACTTTAAGCCCCCTTTGAGTGGTCAGGTCAAAGGGGGCTAGTCCACAAACCTTTATCACTACCACTGTCTAATCCAAATCGGTTTGAACTCGGAATAGCCCATCTCCTTTAATAAATCCCAGGCATTATCCAGAACCTGAGGTTTCCCCTGGGTCCAAAGCTCTTGTCGTTTTGCCATCAAGTAAGAGATAATTTCAGCGATATGCTTGGGTTTACCCAGATGGAGGACAGTTTCCATGTTATTATTTTGTGCTGAAATATCATAAAAGGCCCAATAAGTACGAGGCTCTTCATAGGGAGGATCTGCCTGGAAGATGAGCGTGACTTTGATGTTTTTATTCTCTTTGGGAGATAGGTTTAAGACGAAGCGGGACCCGCCTGAATACCAATAAACGAAGGCATAACCGTCGACCGTAATATTTCTTAACTGGCTTTTCATTATTTTCTCCCTCACTCTATGTTGTTTAAAATGAACTGCGTTTAATGAGTTTAATTAAATAATTATGTCGTTAATTTCCGAGAAATGAGGAGTGGCTTACATGAATAACAAGGTGATTATAGTCTAATCCACATATAGATTCCATTCATATGGATTTTTCCTGTGGTACTCTAGATACATATCATTTTAAAGAGGTACGACCCATAGAAAAAACAATAAAATTGCTGGATAAGTAAACAAGGAAACCTGGCTATGGTCAACAGGAGGGTTCAAATATGTGGTTTAGGAAGAAAGAAACGCAACTGGATCGAATAAAAAACAAACTGAGTCAAGCCATGCGCAAAGACGCGGACTTCTCGGTGTTTGGAGCATCCTCACATCAATATAGGGTTAAAGAGAAGCTTACAGCAAAAGAGCTAGAGGACTGGCAAACCCTCAATCAGGTCACACTTCCTGAGCCTTACGCGCTGTTTTTAATGAAAATCGGCAATGGAGGCGCCGGACCCTACTATGGAATTTATTCACTTGGAAAGGCAACTTCCTACACCGAGCGCCAGGTGCTCCTTGCAAAATCCGTTCTGCATCCCGGGATGACCAAAGAGGAATGGAACCATCTGATTGAGCCCCTGACCAGGGACGAGGACATTCCCGATGAGGAATATGACGACACCTGTAATAAGGTGTTGGGCGGCATGTTGTGCATAGGTACCCAAGGCTGCGAATACGACATGTATCTCGTACTTGAAGGGAAATATAGGGGGAGAATTGTGTACACCTCCGATTTTCATCCCGATCATCCTTTTTTCTTTGTCTATGAAGGCAGCTTTCTGGATTGGTATGAGCGCTGGCTGGATGAAATTATTCTGGATTATGATATCGGGTGGTTTGGCAGTCGAATGCCGGGTGATGAGAATGCACTGATCCAGATTTATCAGAGCGCTCCAAACGAAGAAATCCAAGCCAAAGCGCTTGATGGATTGTTCAAGTTTAAGAAGGTCTCTCAGCTAACCCTTGCTTTTTTGAAAAATATTGCGGAACAAAGCCCCAAAAATCGGACCACAGCCATTAGGCTCATCTGCAAAACTTCCTTTGACACGGGTAGAAAATATCTTCTGGAGCTGTTGCAATCGGATGAACATGAGGATTTTCTTCAAGCTTTACAGATTCTGCACGCTTCCAGTAAAACTGAGGATTTAACGAAGTTTATTTCAGTGATCTTGCAAAGGCTTGACAGGATTGACGACCCAGAAGCGTTGCGTTATGCAGGGTATATTTTGGAGAATTACGGTGCGATTACGCTTCAGAACTTTGCGCCTTTCTTGTGTCATGTCGACCTGAAAATGCAAACCACTGCCATCTATGCCGCACGCAGTTGCGAAAACAAGCTGGAAAGCTGGCAGATCATTGAGCAGATGTTGATGGGGGGCGGCCCGCAGGTTCTGAATAACTTGATTTTATACTGGGGCATTATCCCACATGAGAAGTTGCTACCTTACTATAAGGCGGTATGGCCGGAATATAAAAGCAATCCGAATTTCAAAGGAAAATTTATCAGCTGTTTGCGAGAACTGCATTTGCCAAATGATTATTTCGACAAAGACGAATCGTGAGGAAGGCGTGTATAAATTATCCATAAAATGTTGACGGATAAGTTTAGAGTATCAGCCTTCAATTGATTGGCACCTGCAAGCTCACCTTCGTGATGTTTCATTAATGTCTCGTACACAACTTTATTGGCCGTTTAAATAACAACTGGAGGTATATCCATGCAAATACTTGAAACCAACCGATTGATCCTGCGGAATTTTGCCGCAACCGACGCTGCCGGATTGTTAGAGTATACAGCTAATCCAAGAGTTAACTGCTTTATGGATCACCAGATTTCGACGTTGGAGGAAGCTACAGAGGAGGTCGAAAAAAGAAGCAGTGACGACTCCCATATCGCGGTATGACTGAAAGACAGCAACGAACTGATCGGGGAACTATTTGGTATGAAGGAAGAACGAGATTCGGATACGTATGGTATTGGATGGAATTTTAATGCCAGATTTGAAGGGAAAGGGTACGCAAGTGAGAGCGCCAACGCCTTCATAGAATATCTCTTTACGCAACAAGAAGTAAGGAGACTGTACGCCTATGTTGAGGACGATAACTTCCGTTCCCAGAAGCTGTGTGATAAACTGGGCTTTCGCCAGGAAGGCTGCTTCATGGAATTCGTTTCATTTGTTAAATACGAAGACGGCACGCCGAAATACGAGAATACGTATCAATATGCATTACTGAAAAAAGAATGGCTCTCTCAACGTGCTAATCAGAAATAAAGAACAAGAGATTAAACTCATTTTTAAAACTAAGAAACGTTACATAACAAATACGGCGACTTCTCTTTAGTGGATTCCAGAGAAAAGTCCGTTTGCTTTTAAGTTTCGATATAGGGTCTGGTTTAGCTACTCCAAAACGGCTTTGCAATCTGCTGACCTTGATCGATCTTCGTCCTTACTCAGCTTCACAGGTTGTTTCCGCAAGCTTCCAGTCACTCACAAGTTACTATAAGTTAGAACACAACTTTATTGTCTGTAGACAACGAGGAAGCCAAAAAAATGCTAAAACGCTACTGACATCCCGTTGTCAGTAGCGTTTTTGTATATTAGGAGTATGCGAATATCGCAGTGCCTTGAGAGGGAGCGACCCTTCTCAAAATCTTATTATAGAGGTGGAACTTATTCATGGAAAATATCAAGTGGGAAGTTGATCCGGACCACAGCTCCGTCGAGTTTTCGGTAACGCATTTAATGATTAATAGAATCAAAGGAGTATTCGAGCATTTCCAAGCGATCTTGAGTTTTGACCCCAACAACCTAACAACCATGGGTATTCAGGCTTCCATAGATGCAAATAGTATCACAACTCGCCAATCGCAACGAGATGAGCACCTGAAGAGCGACGGCTTCCTTGATGCAGCCAAGTATCCAACCATTACGTTTGAAAGCACCAGCTGCGTCCTTGCTGGCGAAAGGCAATATGAACTTACGGGCAATCTAACTTTGCATGGAGTAACAAAACCCATCACTTTTCATACCGTTTTTGAAGGACTTAACAAAGACCCTCGCGGCCGGGAACGTGTAGGATTTCATTCTACAGCCAGTATTGAACGCAATGAATTTGGCTTGATATTTAACTCGTATCTGGAAAAAGGCGGGATTGTTGTCGCGAATGAAGTGAGAATTGAACTTTATATCGAGGCAATTAAAATAGAGTAGCGATCCTATACATGATTTAATCTGTGCCTAGTAATGAATTAATTATGTTCAGGTAGCTTTTTTATAAACCAACCCAGCACTATAATAAGTATTGCAAGAATAAATTCAATCCAAAAAACTGTTTGTAGACCGGAAACCATGCTTTGTGTCTTCTCATGCATTGCAGTGGGATTGAGCGAATGATGAAGATAACGATTGGCTCCAGACGACATGATGCCGACGAACAATGCGATGCCAATTCCACCTGTAATCTGTTGGAGCGTATTGTATATGGCTGTGCCATGAGGAACCAGGTGACGTGGAAGTTGATTCAATCCTGTTGTCTGAGCCGGCATGACGACGAATGACATGCCTAAGAATAAGAGGATATGATTGAACAGAACGGAACCTTGTGTTGTATCACTGTCGATGTCGGTAAACAGCCACAACGATATGGCGATCAGGAATAGTCCGGGCACAATGACGGGTCTCGGCCCGAATTTATCGAGTAATTTACCCGATACCGGCATCAGCATCCCGTTCAAAATGCTACCTGGCATTAGAAGTAAGCCTGTCGCAAATGCTGTCAACTTCATCACATCCTGCATATAGAACGGCAGCAATGTTGTTGTGGCGAATAGAACCATCATCAGAATTACAATCAATACCGCAACCAGAGAAAAAGTGTAATGCCGGAATACGGAAAGATCGATCAACGGCTCTTTGATCTTAAGCTGGCGCCATACAAGCAAGAGCAAGAAAAGGCTGCCTATTGCAATCGATCCGTAACCTTCAGGCTCAAGTGAGACACTTGTTTGGCTGAAGCCATAGGTGACGCAGCCGAAACCGACGGTTGACATCACAATGGATACAAGATCGACCCTTGGCTTGGTCAGTTCTGTCACATTCTTTAAGTACACGAATGCATAAATCATCGAAAACAGTGCGATAGGAATCACCATGTAGAACAGCCATCGCCATTGAAAGGTATCGATAATCAAGCCAGACAAAGCTGGCCCGATGACAGGGGCGACCATGATGACCAGCCCCATGAGACCCATGGCGGCACCCCGGCGTTCTGGAGGATAGAGGGCGAGAATCGTATTCATCATCAACGGAATCAATAATCCTGTTCCGCAAGCCTGAACAACCCTGCCCATCAGCAAGATTCCGAATCCCGGGGATACTGCACACAAGCAGGTACCGGCCAAAATAACGCCATCGCAGACATAAACATCTGGCGAGTCGTGAACCATTGCTGTAGTAATGCGGTCACCGGCACCAGTACGCCGATCACGAGCATATAACCGGTCGATAACCATTGTATGGTCGAAGCAGCAACGTTAAATTCTCTCATCAATGCAGGAAACGCATTGGTAAGTAAATTTTCGTTAAGAAAAGCGACAAATGTACCGATGAGTAGAGCGGTTAATATTGCCCCTCTCTTCATTTCTCTTGCATCTTGAGCCTGATTGTCCATCTTCTACCTCCCCATTGTTCATGACGTTCCGTCTATTGTTTGTACATCGCTTATCCCGCAACGCCTGAAGATCATTTTACGTGGAGTGGGATGAATTGGAAAAAGCGAAATTACTCATCATACTCGGAAATTCATTCATATTTCGAAAGCAAAAGGGGGGTCCGCCACGGTGTCGCTCATTCGCGCATTATTTCTTGACAAGATGAGGTTAGGGGATTATGATAACGTGCCGGTCAACTCTATAAGGCAAATAAAATCAAAAAGGCTGATTTTTCGTAGTGCCTTGGCACCGGAATCGTCAGCCTATCGTGCAGATTATCCTACACCATCACTTTCTAACAAAGAATAAAAATTATCACGGTCTTGGTCATCAAATTTGCCAAGTGCCCTTACCCTAACAAATTCATGTCCGCCATACATGTCTATTTCCTCACCGTACCTATTGTAGAGCGCGATTATATTTCCATCCTGATTCAACTCCAAGTACCCGTAATATTTTGCTTCAGGCACTTCACCGTAAAAAAGCGTAAATCTGATCTTGATCACTCTGTGCATGCAGATCCTCCTCTACTGCCTTTCATATTGGCTTTGAATATATACAGTATTCCCCACAAAATGTCAACAGATTTAGTTTTCAGGTGATAATGCTGGATAAGTTATTTCGCTTCGCATCTGGCAAGGAATCCAAAAAAGGCCAAAACGCTACTGACATTCCGTTATCAGTAGCGTTTTGTATATTACGAGTATGTGAATATCACAAATTCCCCCCTTCACTTCAATTTCTTCTTTACCGTCTCTCCTTCAATTAACACGGGCTGATAATAGGTTTGGTTGCTTAGATCCTTCTTCCCTTGTAGTTTCCTAATAACCCAGTCGGCGGCATCACGGCCCATTTGTTCCTGTGGGTGTGTCAATGTTGTTAGTTTGATGTTTGCATTTTTGGAAATATAGGAATTGTCTTGGCCAATAATGGACAAATCTTCGGGAACGGATATACCAAGTTGTCTGCATACATGTACAACTTCTAATCCCACCTCGTCGTTATAGCAGACAATTGCGGTTAAATCGTCTCTTTGTTCGGTCAGGAATTTCTTTAAGTTGGTGGACAGTTCCTGCTTTGTCTCAGTATAGAATGAGAGCACTTGCTCGGGGTGAAAGCGTAATTTGGCTTCGCCAAGCGCTTTGATATAACCCTTCATTCGATACTTCCCTTGTAAATCGTCCATTTTGGCAATGATGCCAATCTGTGTGTGTCCGTTAGCGATCAATTCTTTGGTTGCCAGATAGCTGGATTGTACGTCATCGAGACAGAAGTAAGGAACCTCCAACTCTTCATAATAGGCATTAATCATGATGAATGGAACATCCTGTTCCTTGAACGTCAGATAGTAAGCGATATTGGGATTATATAGATTGCTCTTCGTAGGCTCAATGATCAAACCATCGACACCAAAGGACAGCATCATCTCCAAAGCTTTCTTTTCCTGTGCGACATCATTATTGGTACTGGCTAATAGTAATGAATAATTATCTTCGTTCAATCTGGCTTCAATCCCGCGAATAATAGAGGGAAAGATGTAATCAGAGATGTAGGTTGTGATGACTCCGATGGTTTTATTGCTGGAATTGCCACCGGTTTTTGACCGAAATTGGTTGCTGACATAGGTGCCAGATCCTTTTTCACTTCTTAAAAAACCTTCGTTAGATAGTTCCAAAATAGCCTTTCGAACCGTCTGGCGACTAACTTTATACTTATCCTGCAAAGCGAATTCCGTTGGGATTTGTTCTCCTACGCTGTATGCCCCTGAAAGAATGTTGCTTTTTATATCCTCAAGGATGACCTGATACTTTGGTTTCACTTTATTCCTTCTTTCCAAGTTGTTCTAATACTAATTGATGCATCTATAATATTTGTATGTACATATTTTAGCATAATTATGAGTTTATTATAATCTATTGTCCTATCTGTATAAATACTAAAGTTAAAAATAGAAAAATACTCGGTTCGTCAAAGTATTTGTAAGTATAACTATGGTTTTGTGTTGACAAATGTACGCACAAAAAATATACTAAGGCTGTAAACAAAAGAAAGCGCCTTCTTTCAATTATTGCGATTATAACAGTTGTTCAGAGAGAGGAGTAACGTGAGCATGGATCAAGACATTAAACAAGCGATTACTAAGGGAGAAACCTCACTTGGTATCGAATTTGGATCCACACGTATCAAGGCAGTGCTGATTGATCATCGTTTTGAAACAATCGCATCTGGAAGCTATGAGTGGGAAAACCTCTTGGTAGATGGATATTGGACGTACAACTTAGAGAGCATTATTACAGGTCTACAAGAGGCTTATCGTGAAATGAAACAAGAGGTTGAACAAAAATACGGAATCACCCTTCATACGGTTGGTTCTATAGGATTCTCTGCAATGATGCACGGCTATATGGCTTTTGACAGCAAAGGTGAATTACTTGTTCCGTTCCGGACTTGGCGGAATGCGACAACTGGTGCTGCAGCAAAAGCTTTAACTGATAAATTCCAATTCAACATTCCTGAGCGATGGAGTATTGCTCACTTGTATCAAGCGATATTGAACGAAGAACAACATGTTCCTCATATTGATTTTATTACGACGTTGGCTGGATATATTCACTGGCTGCTGACTGGCAACAAAGCCATTGGCATCGGAGACGCTTCGGGGATCTTCCCAATTGATGAGACTACACATGATTATAACGAGTCGATGGTTAAGCAATTTGATGAACTCATTGCAGCCAAAGGCTACGATTGGAAATTACAAGACATTATTCCTAAAGTTCATATCTCAGGCGAGCAGGCAGGTGTACTAACCGCAGCGGGAGCCAAAATCTTAGATAAATCCGGAGATTTGCAATCAGGTATTCCGCTTTGTCCTCCAGAAGGTGATGCGGGAACAGGAATGGTCGCTACGAATAGTGTGAGAAAACGTACTGGCAACGTGTCTGTGGGAACCTCAGTTTTTGCCATGATCGTATTAGAGAAGGATCTTTCGGCGGTATATCCGGAAATTGATCTGGTGACCACACCGAATGGTAATCCGGTCGGAATGGTTCATGCCAACAACTGCTCAAGTGATCTCAATGCTTGGCTGGGCTTGTTCCGTGAGTTCTATGAGGCCATGGGGCAAAAGGCGGACCCGAATCAATTATTCAGCGTGTTGCTGAATAAGGCCCTGGAAGCAGATCCAGATGGCGGCGGCTTACTTAGCTACGGCTATTTGTCAGGAGAAAACATCACCGGAATAGAGAAAGGCCGGCCATTGTTTGTCCGCTCCCCTGAGAGCCGTTTCAATTTGGCCAATTTCATGCGCACTCATCTGTTCACTGCATTTGCTGCTTTGAAAATCGGGATGGATATTTTGACGAAGAGAGAAAATGTCGCAATTGACAGCATTCTGGCTCACGGCGGTTTATTCAAAACCCCTATCGTTGGACAAAAAATTGTCGCGGCAGCTATGGATGTTCCGGTATCCGTGATGGCAACAGCTGGAGAAGGCGGAGCGTGGGGTATGGCTATTCTGGCTTCTTACATGATGAACAAGGATCAGCAAGAAAGTCTGGAAGACTTCCTCGACCAAAAAGTATTCAGAGATGTTGAGGGACAAGAAATTCATCCCGACGGTTCCGATGTTAAGGGATTCGAAACATTCTTGGAACGCTACACACAAGGCCTGGCGATTGAGCAGGCTGCTGTAGATAATCTAGTGGAAAACTGGAGGAATTGACGTGTTAGAGCAGCTGAAAGAAGAAGTATTTCAAGCCAATCTGGATTTGCCTAAACATGGACTCGTAAAATACACCTGGGGTAACGTAAGTGCTGTTGATCGTGAGCGCAGCTTATTCGTTATCAAACCGAGTGGTGTTAGCTATGACACGATGAAACCTAGCGATATGGTAGTTGTTGATTTTGACGGCAATGTGGTTGAAGGAGAGATGAGGCCTTCATCGGATACACCGACTCATGCCGTACTTTACAAGCACTACGCAGAAATCGGCGGTATTGTGCACACGCATTCGACCTGGGCGACCGTTTGGGCTCAAGCCGGCCTGGACGTACCTGTAATGGGGACTACTCATGCAGACACCTTCTATGGTTCTGTTCCTTGTGCTCGTTTCTTGACACAAGAGGAGATTGATCGTGGTTACGAAGCCGAAACAGGCCGTGTCATTATCGAAACTTTTGAGCAGCGTGGGCTGGATATTTTAGCAGTGCCAGGTGTCCTGCTTAAGGGTCATGCTCCCTTCACTTGGGGAAAAGATGCGAAATCCGCAGTTATGAATAGCGTCGTATTGGAAGAAGTTTCGAAAATGAACCTATTCGCACGGGAATTGAATCATTTTGCTGAAGAATTGCCGCAGCGTATTCTAGATAAACACTATTTGCGCAAACATGGGAAAGACGCTTACTACGGGCAAAAATAAGACCAACTAAACTAACAAACGAAGAAAAGAGGATGAATGTTATGTCAACAGTAGGTACAAAACAGTTCTGGTTTGTCGTAGGTTCACAACATCTGTATGGGGAAGAAGCATTAGCAGAAGTGAAAGCACACGCACAAGAAATGACCGATGCCTTAAATAAAAGCGGTGTGTTGCCTTATCCGCTCGTATTGCAGGATCTGGCAGTTAGTGCAGACAAAATCACCAGCCTCATGAAAGAAGTCAACTATCGTGATGAGGTTGCTGGTGTCATCACTTGGATGCATACTTTCTCACCTGCAAAAATGTGGATTCGCGGTACTAAATTGTTGCAAAAACCGCTGCTTCATTTGGCTACTCAGTATAATGAAAGCATTCCTTGGGCTACAATTGACATGGACTTCATGAACCTCAACCAGGCAGCTCATGGTGACCGTGAATATGGATTTATCAATGCCCGTCTGAAAAAACAGAATAAAGTGGTCGTAGGGTATTGGGAACGCGCGGAAGTGCAAAAGCAAATCGCAGAGTGGATGGATGTAGCGGTTGCTTATAACGAAAGCTTCAATATCAAAGTTGCCCGTTTTGGCGACAACATGCGTAACGTTGGTGTTACGGAAGGGGATAAGGTCGAAGCCCAAATCCAATTTGGATGGACCGTTGACTACTTCGGAATTGGCGACCTTGTTCAGTACGTCAATGCTGTGAAGGAAGAAGAAATTGATGCTTTGTTCGCGGAATATTCCGAACTGTATGAATTTGATTATGGTACTTACAGCAAGGAAGCTTGGGAATCCAGCGTAAGAGTGCAAGCAAGCTATGAAATTGCTATTAAACGATTCCTGAATGATGGTGGTTATACTGCCTTCACTACAAACTTTGAAGATCTCTACGGTATGAAACAGCTTCCTGGTCTTGCCGTTCAACGTTTGATGGCACAAGGATACGGCTTCGCTGGTGAAGGAGACTGGAAGACTGCAGCGCTCGATCGTCTGCTTAAAGTCATGAGCCATAACCAATCCACTGGCTTTATGGAAGACTACACCTATGAATTAGCAGCTGGTCAGGAATCGATCCTTCAATCTCATATGCTTGAAGTTGACCCAACGTTGGCAAGCAACAAGCCTAAAATTATCGTTTCTCCGTTAGGTATCGGCGATCGTGAAGATCCAGCCCGTCTGGTATTTGACGGTAAGGCAGGAGACGGTGTGGTTGTTTCCATGGCTGACTTTGGCACACATTATAAACTGCTGATCAATGAGGTTACTGCATTTGAACCAACAGTTCCTGCTCCCAAACTTCCAGTGGCCCGTGTACTGTGGAACGTGAAGCCAAACTTCCAAGATGGAGTTAAAGCATGGATTGAGAACGGCGGCGGTCACCATACTGTAGTTTCCTTGAATCTAACTACAGACCAAATTGTTGCTTATGCAAAACTGGTTAACCTGGAATACGTAATTATTAAATAATTATAGATCATCTATAAAAGCATTGGGTCAGTCCTCAGGACCCAATGCTTTTTATTGTTTCTCAGAGGATTTTTAATTCATGAGGATGTGATACTATGGCGAATTTACCATCTGCGGCAACAAAATTGGTTATGGTTGAAGGGA
Source organism: Paenibacillus sp. FSL W8-0439 (assembly GCF_038008995.1). Taxonomy (NCBI): domain Bacteria; kingdom Bacillati; phylum Bacillota; class Bacilli; order Caryophanales; family Paenibacillaceae; genus Paenibacillus; species Paenibacillus sp. FSL W8-0439. Next base: position 5,753,161 of record NZ_JBBPAK010000001.1, on the reverse strand, counting down.
TACCTGGCTCTGGAAAATCTACATTATCCCAATATATACAGGACACCTTAAACACGCATCGAATAGAATCAGAGCTATTTTTAGAAGGGAACTTACGACATCCCGCTGATTATGAATCGGTTGCATGTGTGCCGAATGAGGAACTTGATAGGCTCCGGTCTAGCTATGCCGATGTATTTCATGATATTGATCCATTTGTATCGCTAAGCGGTAACGACTCATTAATCGCATACGCGCTTGCGCAGCAATCAGCTCAAAATGAAATTCCTTCTAGTTTGTATGAGGAAATCCGGCGCTATGAAATCTACGATGGAATACCTGTAGAAAAATATTGCGAGTTGATGGTTCAACGTTGGAGTTCTTTTGCTAAGAATCAGCGAGAAAAGGATAAGCTGGTCATACTCGAATGCTGTTTTTTACAGAACCCAGGGTGTGCATTACTCGCTCGACATGATGCTGGAAATGATCGATTTGTTCAGCACGTATTACAGATTGCGGAGCAAATTCAGGACCTTAATCCAATTTTGTTCTATCTGAAGCAACCTAGTGTCCGTGAGACGATTGAGCGAGTGAAAACGATGAGGCCTCAAGAGTGGCTAGATTTTGTGATTTGGTACCATACGGAGCAGGATTATGGAAAAAATAAGGGGTTGCACGGGTACGATGGATATATACAGTTCCTTGAACATCGACGAGAGCTAGAATTGCACATTATTGAGCAGCTTCCTTTTCAAACTTTTATAATGGATAACTCCGATTATGATTGGGAGAATCAACAGCGGACTGTTTCGAACATCATGATGAAGTATTTATAATCTCGGGAAACGATAGTTTAATTAGACAAAGTAACCATTTGCAGCCTTACCGGCACTTATATATAGAATTTACATACAGAGGAGGTGCAAGAGGTGCAGCGATGGATTGAGGAAGCTCGGCTAGGCGACCAAATCGCATGGGAGCAGATCGTGCAGCATTTTAGTGGGATGGCCTTTTCAGTAGCATTTACCAAGCTGGGTGACTGGAGCATAGTTGAGGATGCAGTTCAGGAAGCGTTCACTGAGGCTTTTGCCAATCTCCATAAGTTACAGGAAGCAGAGGCGTTCCCTGGATGGTTCAAGATCATTGTCGAACGCCAATGTCATCGCCTTCTGCGCCGCAAGAAGCCGACGATGATGCCGTTGGACGAAACTATAGTCATGGATGTAGAGAAATATGATGTGGAGCTTATCGCAGAGAGAAGGGAATGGCATCAGAAGCTTCATCAATCCGTCGAGGGTTTATCTGACAAGTTAAAACTGGCAGTTCAGCTGTACTATTTTCAAGGGTATTCAATCGGTGAAATATCAAGCTATCTATGTGTATCTCCATCCGTGCTGAAAAAACGATTGTTCGATGCCCGCAATAATCTGAGAGCTTCGCTGCTTGTCAGCGACTTTGTATCCATGTTTAACGATATTTACGAAGGAGGAGAATCGGTGCTACATATAGTCAACGGAGACCATGTTGGTGATAAGCTGAGGAAAGGGAACATTCGCGGAGATATCCTGGTCTGGAGAGAAGTGTATCCGGTAGGTCCGGTTTTCCTTGAAATGGGCGAGCCCTCATCTGGAGCAGCTAGAGCGGAATACTTGGAGAGAACTCTCGGGATTCCGGCAGAAGACTATGTATCCAATTGCAAGGCTCAGGAGCAGACTCTGCATAACTTTCATAAGTACGACGAAGTCGTGCTATGGTTTGAGCACGATTTGTTCGACCAGCTGATGCTAAGTTACTTGTTGTACTGGTTTTCAATGCAAACCCTAGGCCAAACCAAACTGAGCTTGCTGTGTATCGGCAACTACCCAGGTATTGAACTGTTTAGGGGCTTGGGACAGCTTACAACGAAGCAATTAGAAAAATTGTCAGGCACGTGGCAGCAGATTGGCCAGCAGGAGCTTGAGATGGGCAAAAGAATCTGGGAAGCATATACCTCCCCGGATATAACGCGGCATATTGATATTTTGCACGAAGACACATCTGCCCTGCCTTTTGCTCATGCGGCACTTGAACTGCACCTATCTCGTCTACCTTCTACCGCCAATGGGCTGGGCATCTTAGAGCAGACAACTTTGGAACTCATCCAGCAAGGAGTAAATACTCCACAAGAATTGTTTAAGCAGATTGGGAACCGAATAAGTGGTTTGGGCATGGGTGATTTGGAATTTTGGTATCGTTTGAGGAATATGTCGGAGCAACCACATGCACTATTGGAGATTCAAGGTCGCCACTCATTTTCTGATCATCAAAAGAAAACAACTCCATTCTTTGACCAATGCGTTGTTGCATTAACGGAAGTAGGGAGGAATACAGTGGCGGGAGTACATGACTGGGTGAAGATAAAGGGAATAGACGAGTGCTATGGTGGTTTATGGCTACAAGGTGATTTGGCATGGCGTTGGGATTCAGAGGGAAAGCAGTTGGTGTATACGTAACTTATCCTAAATAACAGCAAGTTCTCTATAAAGTGACTAAGAGTGAGGCATGAAAAATGAGGTGTCTTTCCATAACAAATAGGCCATTCCTTCGGGGAAGGCCTTTTGCTTGATTTAGAATGTGGAACAGGCTTAGTTCATATCAAAAGTCCAGTCACATCCTGATACCCCATACTAACCAACAATTCATTACCATTTAGCTCATGCACTTTCTTCACTGTCACATCTAACTCCATATCAAGTATATACTGCAACACTTCAGCAACATACTTAGGTTGGTTCAGATTAATAGAATATTGTTTACCCTCTTTCATCACCCGTAATCCCTCATTCAAAGGGCTACCAGTGACAATTGTATCTTTAGTAGTAAACTGAATTATAAATTTTATATCTTTATTTTCAGAAATAATAGTCAACTTGGATCTACAGTAAATACCTCTGACTGTTTTATAACTCCACAAGTACGTATTCCCACTAACTACTATTTTCCTCATAGCACTCTAGTCCCCATTCCTACAAGGTTTACAGAATCATTACAGATTCTGCTTCTTCAGCATTTCAGTCCGAAAACCGTTCTTCCCTGACAAAAGAAAATATTCCAACAATAGTCCAGGTCATGGGGGATCTTCGCCTTATGTCCCTTATTTTACTTGATTTCTATGCATTGTACAGTTTGCGTACAGTCCCAAGATGGATCGCGCATTAATTCTTGAAATCCTACATAACAATTCCTGGTTATTCATATACATAAACTGTTGATTTAATTATTGGGAAGCTGTATTCCACGAGAGTAACAAAATCAGCTATGTTTCTTATAAAAGGCTGAGTTCAATTTTTATTTTCGCAAGAAAATTCTCACTTTTTAGCAGAAATGATTTATAATTATCAGATAAAAGTAGATATAATTTTTAAATGATTATATTTAAGTTATAATGGAGATAGAAAAGGTATGTTCCTGAGTGGAGCCTTGCTTCTTGAGTCAGTTAAGCAGGAGGGCCTGCTCTTTTTTGCAAATATAAGAGATAAGGAAGGTTTTTATGAATAGTATTCAGAAAAATACAGACGTTATCTTAATTGGTGCCGGAGTCATGAGCGCGACTCTGGGATCATTGCTGAAAGAGTTAGCACCGGAATGGGAAATTAAAGTGTTTGAGAAACTGGCAAGTGCAGGAGAAGAAAGCTCTAACGAATGGAATAATGCAGGCACGGGTCATGCTGCACTGTGCGAGCTGAACTACACATCCGAAAAAGCGGACGGATCTGTAGATATTCGTAAAGCGGTTAATATCAACGAACAGTTTCAGCTCTCAAGACAGTTTTGGTCTTTTCTTGTCAACAGTAATTTGATTCGTAATCCACAGGACTTTATCAGGCCCATACCCCATATGAGTTTGGTAATGGGTGAAAAAAACGTATCTTTTTTAAAAAAGCGCTTTAAAGCGCTTTCAAGTGTTTCGCTATTTCAAGGCATGGAATTTTCCGATGACCCTGAAAAGCTGAAGGAATGGATTCCGCTAATTATGGAAGGTCGTACATTGAATGAACCGATTGCGGCAACCAAAATCGACTCTGGAACAGATGTCAACTTTGGTGCTTTAACACGCATGTTGTTTGACCATTTAAAAAGCAAAAACGTCGAGATTAAATACAAGCATAGTGTAAAGGATATTAAACGTGCGAGCGATGGCTCGTGGAAAGTCAAAGTGCATAATCTGGATAACGGAAAAATCGAATATCATACTGCCAAATTCGTTTTTATCGGTGGTGGGGGCGGAAGTCTACCTTTACTCCAAAGAACTGGCATTCCTGAGTCCAAATATATCGGGGGATTCCCGGTAAGTGGACTATTTATGGTATGTAACAATTCTAAAGTGGTCGCCCAGCATCAAGCAAAAGTATACGGTAAAGCGAAGGTCGGTGCTCCTCCTATGTCTGTCCCGCATCTGGATACTAGATACATCGGTAACCAAAAAGCGCTGCTGTTTGGACCGTTTGCCGGCTTCTCACCAAAGTTCCTGAAAACGGGTTCAAATCTGGACCTGATTGGTTCCGTAAAACCCAATAACCTCATCACGATGTTGGCGGCAGGGGCAAAAGAGATGGCATTGACCAAATACCTGATCCAGCAAGTGATGTTATCGAATGAAAAGCGCCTGGAGGAATTACGCGAGTTTATTCCCAACGCCAAAATTGAGGACTGGGATATCGTGGTAGCAGGTCAGCGTGTGCAGGTGATCAAAGATACAGAGGGCGGTAAAGGAACCCTTCAATTTGGTACGGAAGTGGTTAGTTCCGCTGACGGCTCGGTGGCTGCATTGCTCGGTGCTTCTCCGGGGGCTTCTACTGCTGTTCACGTTATGCTGGAGGTATTAGAGAAATGCTTCCCACAACATATGGAAAAATGGGAACCAAAAATAAAAGAGATGATTCCTTCTTATGGATTGTCGTTAGCGGAAAACTCAGAGCTTTACCAACAGATCCACAATACCACTACAGAGGTGCTGGGTCTGGGCGAAAAAGAACCGCTGCATCGTTAATTTTACATGGCTAGTAACTCGATCATCCAAATATTTTAATAAAATACAAAGTAATCTTACAATACGTATTCAGTCGCATAAGCAACAACGTGAAGCGGTGGGGAGTTCCCACCGCTAAAATGCTTGCTTACGAGTGCAAAACTTTGTAATCCTTCTGTGTTTATTGGTGTTTGCTATAGTGATTACAGTAATCATGGAGCGGGCTATAAAGGGGGAAAAGTAATTCTTTACCGATCGTTCCCGATATGTTAGGATAAAGCCAGACAGAGAAGAAAGACATATCAGCGACCAATGTAGAACGATCGTTTCCAAAAGGTCATGCAAATTAATCCAAACCTATTCTAAGTGGTCAGGGGGTAGCTACGATGGCCAGGAGCAAAGAATTTGAGGAAAACGTTGTTCTGGAAAAAGCTATGAAGCTGTTCTGGGAGCAGGGGTATGAGAAAACCTCGATGAATGATCTTGTCGAGCACATGGGGATCCATCGAAGAAGTATCTATGATACTTTTACCGACAAGCACACCCTGTTTCTTAAAGTGATGGACCGATTCGGAGAGCGAGTTAGTGGTAGATGGTCGGCAGGGATCAAGCAATCCCAGACGGCTAAGCAGGCACTTCAGTTCATTTTCGACTTTATCATTAATGGTGAAGAGGACGTACCGCCCGGTTGCATGTTCGTGAATTCGGCTGTCGAATTAGCAGCTCGGGATGAGGAGATTGATGCGATAGCGACGAAGGCCTTTGCAAAATCGGAGGAGCTGCTTGCAGAAATCGTAACGTGGGGACAGCAAAACGGCGAATTCACACAGCAGTACGAAGCGAAGGAATTGGCTGAGTATCTGCAAAATGCCTTAGCGGGACTGAGGGTGATGGTGCGGACTTCCGTTCCGAAAGAAAAGCTGCAACGGATAGCCGAGTTAAATCTACGTATTTTAGAGACATAGACGATACACGAAAACAAATTTTTTTCATGTTATTAGAACGATCATTCTCAATTTTATAAAAATGAGGAGGAAATAAATCATGGCAAACAAAATCGCGTTAATTACCGGAGCAAGCAAAGGAATCGGACTGGAGATTGCCAGACAATTGGGGCGGCAAGGGACAACGGTATTAGTTGCTGCGCGCACAAAAACAGCAGCAGATGAAGCAGCGGCCGGGCTATTGCAAGATGGCATTCAGGCAGTCGGCGTGAAGCTGGAGGTTACGAATTCTGCACATATCGCGGAATTGGCGCAATTCATTGAGAAGACTTACGGTCGGCTGGACATTTTGGTCAACAATGCAGGCATTTTGGCAGAAAAAGCGGGTTATGACGGGGATGCTTTCAGAGATACTTTTGAGGTGAACACGTTCGCACCCTATTTGATTACAGAAGCACTGTTGCCATTACTGTTAAAGAGCGAAGCAGGCAGAATCGTCAACCAAAGCAGCGCTATAGGATCGATTCAGTTCCAACTTTCCAATGAACGGGTGCAGCGGCTTGCTACCCCGGCTTATGCAGCTTCCAAAGCAGCTTTGAATATGCTGACGGCCTACTGGGCGCAAAAAAACAGTGGGACGCATCTGAAGGTTAACTCCGTACACCCCGGCTTGGTCAAAACGCAGATGGGTGGGGAAAAGGCGGAACTGTCGGTGGAGGATGGAGCAAAAACGGCGGTCCGACTGGCGACCCTGCCAGAGGATGGTCCAACAGGCGGATTCTATTACATGGATGATCAGCTTCCGTGGTAAAGCGTTGATTATGGTGTATGCGGTAGTGGTTTGTGAGGAAATGGTATAGGGACTATTCTTTAAAAAGAGACTACCCTTGGCGAAGGGCAGTCTCTTTTTAAATCTTACCGTTGCAGCTATTGTGGTGAACCATTAAGCAAATCTTCGGCTATTTTAACCAAATCTTCTTTGGTCAGCGGGCTGTCTTGGTTATCGGATATGTTGTAGTGTAAATGTCTTTTTTCATCGAGCCATCCCAGTCGGTTTTTTCCTGCTTCCAAGGGCTTGCTTGCTTCACTTGCCCTGATGTAATAGACCTTGGTTCCTTTGATTGTCACTTGCTCAGCCGAATCCTGTTCATTTTGCATGATGGTCGTCTTCGTGACTTCAGGAGTGTATTTGGTGACGGTAATGTTTACATAGTCGTTTCCTTTCGCATACCGGGCAAAGGAGGAGTCTGACTTGTCCCAGCTTAGCTTTTGAATAAACAGATTTTCACCCTCCGGTGCAGCTTTGGCCTGTTGCATCAGTTGATCGGTTAAAGCGCGATATTCCTTTTTATCCATCATTCCAGGATATGCAGCGACTGGATAGACGTATCCAAATTCAAACTGATAGCCATCCGGTAGGTGAGTAGGGTTGTTGAATAAAGGAGCCTCAGTCCGCTTGATTTCATCTTGTAAGCTGTTGAAACTTGAAAGTTCAGCCGGTTTGTACGCAAACTGGGCCGGATTAGATAGGTTTTTTTGATTCATGGAATCGTCTTTGACGTAATAAGCAGCATATTCTCCTGGTTGCAAACGGCGCTTCACCTCTTCGTTCCACCGTTCGTAGGTGGAGGTATACGTTTTGGAGGCGTCCGTTTCGGTAGGTGTTTTGGCGGTATTTAATACAACGGCGCCCTTACTGTTGCGGAACTCAAGATATTGTGAAGCTGCGTATCCGGTCACAGAGGCCCCTACTACAAAAAGCAAAATCATGATGGGGACAGTCAAGCGAGGCTGAAAATGGATTTTTCCGATATTTCCTTTTTTGGGCATCGCCTTTTGGTAGACCTGTTCCATTACTTTGTCAGAGACGTCAAAAGCCTGAATTTTCAAAGCGTTCTCTGGCTCGGTTAGCTTGTCCATGTTTTTGAACCCCCTGTCTTGCAGATCGGTGTATTTCAGGCTTTGTTTTTGAATTCTGTCTTGTAACTCACGCATTTTTGGTCCTCCTTTAGGGGCTCCATTATTTTTTTGAGCTTTGTTTTTGTTCGGCCGTATTTTTTCTTGATAGCATCCTCGCTTTTGTTCATGATTTCCCCGATTTCTCCAAACGTTTTTTCTTCAAAAATGCGCAGCACCAGCAGGTTACGCTCCTCCGCGTTCAGTTGGTCCAACGCTCGGCTCAGCGGTTCACTGAAAAGCTGACGTTCCATAACCTGCGCTGCACTGTCTGAAGTCATGTCAGCTGAGGTGAACAGGGTAAGTTTAAATTTGCGCTGTAGATTCTTCCTGCGAATCAGGTTCAGGCAGTGATGATAGGCCATTTTATACAGCCATGAGGAAAAGCCCACTGTCGGCTTGTACCTGCTGATTTTCTCAAAAGCATTGACGAAAATATCCTGCACAGCCTCTTCTGCCTCCTGCTCACTTCCTAATAGCCTCCAGCAGTACACAAAAATCTGACGCTGATACTCCTTTACAATGTAGGCGTAATCCTGGATTTCGCCGGCTTGAACTCGTTTGATTCTGTATTCGATGTCCTCATTCAAGGATTTAGGCACCCCCTCTGATCAAAAAGCAAACTATATCTGTATAACAAACGAAGATGACCAAAAGGGACACCTTGTCTAAAATTTTTTTAAGTGTTCTAGCGACTCTTTAAGAGAATACGATAAAGCAGAACAATTATCACCCACGTAGTTAGTTTTATAGAGTTAAAGGTATATTGTGGAAGTGGGGGGATGGTAAAATGAAATTAAGAATTGATAAGAAGGAGGTCTACGGTTTCTAATGAATGAAAGTGCTAAGAAATATAATTTTGATCGTGTGATGCTTTACCTTCATGATCAAATGAAGCTGCTGCCTAACCTAGAATCAAAATACATTGGATTAACCATGCCATTTCCTCGACAAGCTGCACTACGGAATAGGATGATTGAGAGTATTGAGACATTGATAGCACACGATGAGGACGTTTGTATTGCTGTTCATTTTAATCAATCTGATGCTGGGGCTATTGAATATGAGAACATAATTTTTATAGGAATGGATTACTTGCATCTCAAGAGAATTGCTAATTTTATGAATAGACAAGACGTTAACCTGAATATCAAAGACACCTGCATACTCTATAGAGAATGTACTGCTGACTTAAACATAAATTTGAAAGGCAATCATTCCAGAATAACAAGTTTGAATGACTTATTTGCAGGAGTCGAAATTCATATTGATCGTTTAGAGGCTGGAATGGGATATCAATATGAAAATAAACAAGTAAATGAAGATATTATTCACTATTGCTGTCATAAAGATGATGAGGAAGGTAAGGAGCTTGGATACCAATTATTCGTAAAATCGTTAGATTACTTTTCCAAGAAATTATTAGCTGAAGGATTTGTATTAGGGTATCCTGCTGTAGATTCTAAAATTAAAATAATGAAGGCCTCTTGTTCAATGTGTTTTTATCGAGATTATTATTACACTAGTGGAGCACATGTATCGCTTAAAACCGCCATGCAGCAAGCAGATTGGCAAATATGCGAACCATTGATGCAGGCCCATATGATCTGTAACAAGCTATATTTTGAAGAGAACTCCTTTTTTAGAGGGGTAGAAAATCTATGTATACTCGAGGACGAAGATGATTATAAGTTATCGTTTAAATCTAGACTTTCCACAATCATTGATATTCTAGAAGAGATGTATAACCATAAAAAAGATATTTCGGACTTCCATATAGAATTGGACAGCTATGTGCCAGTTGAAGGTGTTACTCAGTTAAAAGAGAAATTCAAAGTCATTTATAATATCGCTAAATGGAAAGATGAATTAGAGGAGCAAGAGATGAACTTGGCCATCCCGCCTGTATAGCTTACGAAAACCTTTGGCTGTTCTGGACGGGATGGCCTCACTCTTTTTATGCAGCGTACCTTCTACTTATGCCCTTTGCGTACCTTTAACAGCTTGCCCTTTACGGTCGTATTCTTCATAATTTCAAGCACCAGTGGGCCCTTGCCATTCAGAATCTCAACATCTGTCACATTATCCAGAATCGTAATGATGCCGATATCATCTGCCGTTACCCCGTCAAGCTTAGCGATGGTACCCACAAAGTCGACAGCTCTAAGTTTTTTCTTCTTACCGCCGTTAAAATTGAGCTTCATAATCTGTTGGTTTAATTGCTCGCGCTTGTCGTTTTTGAGCACAGTTTTTACATGTAGGTTCCGCTCGAAATCTTCTCTGCGGAGATCTACAGCCTCTTCTGAGGGGGCTTTTACTTGCGGAATTGCAAATCCAATATATGCTTCAATATCAGCTAATCGGTTGCTGTCTTTAGGAGTGATTAGAGTAATGGCTTTCCCCGTTTTGCCAGCACGTCCTGTACGGCCTGTACGATGAACATAGCTTTCCTTTTCAAGGGGAATATCGTAGTTGATGACATGGGTGATATTTGTGATATCAATCCCTCTGGCGGCTACATCCGTTGCGATCAAGTAACGGAATTGTCCCCTTCTGAATGCGTTCATTACCTCAAATCGCTCATCCTGCTCCATGCCGCCATGAATGCGATCACATGGATATTCGAGGTCAGCCAATGCTCTGAATAGTGTATCTACATGCTCTTGCGTACGGCAGAAAATGATGCAGCTGTCAGGGTTCTCAACAATGAGCAGATCCTGGAGCAGAGCCAGTTTGTCTGCCTCTCGCACCTGAATAAGAGAGTGATCAATCGTGGCTGTGGTTACACCCGTCGCCTTAATCTCAATTTCCGCAGGATCGTTCATATATTTACGTGATAGTTTGGCTACATCTTCGGGATAAGTAGCGGAAAACAACATCGTAACCCGGTCACTAGGCAACGCCTGAATAATCGACTGAACCTGCTCGATAAAGCCCATATTCAGCATCTCATCAGCTTCATCAATCACGAGATAGGCAATTCGATTTAAGGATAGCGTGCCTCGTTCAATGTGATCCAGTACACGTCCAGGCGTACCTACAGCCACATGTGTTCTTTGTTTTAGCTCGGCCTTTTGTATATGAAAAGGATGTTTCCCATAAAGGGGCGTTGCTTTGATCCGCTTAAAGCGTCCAATATTCGTGATGTCTTCAGTAACCTGTAATGCGAGTTCACGAGTTGGTGTCAGGATTAAAGCTTGGGGCTTATTCTCATTCCAATCTACTAGCTCACAAAGTGGAATACCATATGCTGCTGTTTTGCCGCTGCCTGTTTGCGATTTGGCCACAAGATCCTTCTTCGCAAGCGCAACGGGAATAACCTCCGTTTGAATCTCTGTTGGCGTCTCATAGCCCAAGCTATTCAGAGCCCTCACAATTTCTTCACTTAATGGATAATCTGCAAAATGCTTCTGACTCATTCTCAACCTCTTCTGCGCTGTATTTAAGTACCATTACATATATCATGTCATCGTGTACCGAACTTATACTCATCTAGTATACTCTATATCTAGGTTCACTCTAATACATATCAGCGATTAACTTGCTGTTTTCCAGTAAGGCAACTATACTTTTTCTGAGACGAAAAAACACAGTCTGGTTGGTAGTCCAGACGCATGGACGACTCTATATTAGCAAGAGTGCCATGTCAGTAACCTTCCCCCCTCGGGATGTCCATCGTTTCGATTTAAAATGAGGGGGATTCAAATGAAGCTTACGATTTATCATGATGGACAGTATTGGGTTGGAGTCGTGGAGGAGCAGGACCAAGGGAAATTGAAGGCAGCCAGGTACATTTTTGGTACAGAGCCTAAAGACGAAGAAATTCTCCATTTTATCCGTGAGGAAATGTGTGAACTTGTTAGTCGGCTGTCACAAGAGGTGGCTGTAAAGGGGTCTGAAACGAAGAAGATCAATCCAAAGCGGCTAGCAAGGCAGGCAGCGTATGAATTAAGGCGAAAGGGAGTCTCTTCCAACGCACAAGAGGCCTTAAAGTTAGAGTATGAGAAGCGTAAGTTGGAGAAACGTACTTACTCCAAACAACAAAAGGAATCTATGAAGGCACGGATAAGGGAATTAAAGGAGAAAAAAGCGAAAGAAAAACATCGTGGACATTAATAAAACCTCCATTTTTATACGCAATTGTAATGCATGTTTTATATCAACATATGTGAAAACATGTGTTACGCACAAAGGGTACCCGACTGGGTGCCCTTTAAACTGTTGTATAGAGATTTATCCGCTAAAATGAATCCATTCCAAATTACTTAAGCAATGTCAGTGTTACTTCTATTGTATTATCAATAAATGATCGTTCTGGACGAGACTTTATCATGACGGTCAGACCAATTAACGATACAACTAATGCCTGTGATACAGCCTTCGCATCTAGTCCGATCTCAAGCTCACCTAATTGTATCCCTCGTTCAATGGTTTCTTGAAAAATGACTGCTAGGTACATTTGATGCTCCCTTGTAAGAATTTCAAACTTCTCATCATGGGGCGCAAGTTCAACCATTGTATTAATGCAAAAGCATCCTTTTCTAGGATTTTCCGCATACTCCTCTTCAACCACACCCTCAAAAAAAGTACGAAATGCTTCTTTTACAGATGGAATGCTTTGAAGTTTGGTTCGGATCAGAGAAGCACGGGACATCGTGTATTTGCGTAGCGCGGCTTCGAACAATTCTTTTTTGCCCCCAAAAGTGGAATATATACTGGGGCGTTGAATTTCCATTCTGGAAGTTAAATCACTTAATGAGGTGGCTTCATATCCCTTTTCCCAAAATATTTGCATAGCTGCATCTAAAACTTTCTCTTCGTCAAATTCGCGGGTTCGTCCCATAACAATACCTCTCGTTACTCATGATTTTATTCTTAATGGCTCCATGTATCTGATTATAATGTTCAGTGACATTCATTTGATTACCAATTGGTACGTTATTATCTTATAATTAGTCCTTAAAATTGTCAAATGAAGGTTGGTCTTTCCCGAAAAGAGGAGGTGAATATGAAAGAATAATCAAAGTGGATTTACTATGATTGTTGACAGTATTCTTTTTTGTGAGTTATATTTACTGGGGAAAATAACATACCAGTTGGTATGATATTTTATTGTTATTCAATTGGCACACAAAGAAAGCTATTAGAACGGGAGAGATAGACCATGGAGATAGGTATTACCTCGTTTGTAGAGACAAAGCCTGATGCTCAGACAGGCGAAGTGATAAGTCACGCACAGCGGTTGCGTGAAGTTGTCGAGGAAATTATCCTTGCTGATCAAGTGGGACTTGATGTGTTTGGTGTAGGTGAGCATCATCGAAAGGATTATTCGGCATCTTCACCAGCAATGGTGCTGTCCGCGGCTGCAGCGCAGACACAACGGATTCGGCTAACCAGTGCAGTGACGGTGCTTTCTTCAGCTGATCCGGTGCGCGTTTTTCAAGACTTTGCTACGCTGGATGGTATTTCAAATGGACGTGCCGAGATTATGGCGGGTCGGGGTTCTTTTATTGAATCTTTTCCTCTGTTCGGCTATGACTTGGATGACTATGATGAGCTGTTTGAACAACATTTGGAACTTCTCCTTAAAATACGGGAGTCCGAAAAGGTAATCTGGAAGGGCGGTCATCGGCCAGCCATTAACAATTTGGGCGTGTATCCACGGCCAGTTCAGAACCCTTTACCAATATGGGTAGGCAGCGGGGGAAGGCAGGATTCTGCTATTCGTGCAGGTCTGTTAGGACTGCCCTTGATGCTGGCGATCATTGGAGGAAACCCGATAAATTTTGCACCGCTTGTCCAGCTTTATAAGAAAGCAGCAGCGCACGCTGGTCATGATGAATCGCAGCTTAGGGTTGGGTCGCACTCGATAGGATTTGTCGGAGAGAATAATGAGCAAGCGGCAGATACATATTTCCCTTCTACGATGGCAGGTATGAATAGATTGGGTAGGGAGCGAGGCTGGGCGCATTATGATCGTTCCAGCTACGATGCCGCGCGCAGCTTTGAAGGTGCGCTGTATGTTGGCGATCCCGAGACGGTTGCCCAGAAGATCATTCATCTTCGCAAGCATGTAGGTGTTACACGCTTTATGCTGTATGTTCCGTTAAGCACGATGCCGCATGCCGAGGTGATGAGAGCCATTGAGCTACTTGGAACAGAGGTAGCACCCCGAGTGCGGAAGGAAATAGCCAAGTGGGAAGCGGAGACGGAAAAAAGACTATAAAATAACCTAACATAGGAGTGATTCGCATGGATTTTGAAAATCGTTTATTACCAGAACTAAGGTCAGTAATTGCACAATTCCCCGGTTTCCAACTGGAGGAGAATTTAGAACTGAGCAGAAGTTATTTGTCGAGTCCGCCTATTGAGCAGTCGGAACACGTACGCACGACAAGCCGGATGATTCCGAGCGTTGCAGGCGAGATATTAGTCAAAATCTACGAACCTGCCCAGCGAACTGATGTTAAGCTTCCGGCCATGCTGTGGATTCACGGGGGAGGCTATGTAATGGGGCATCCTGATATGGACGATGCTTTGTGCGAACGCTTCGTGCAGGCGGCTAATTGCGTCGTCGTATCGGTCGATTATCGACTTGCTCCCGAGCACCCCTACCCAGCTGCCATCGATGACTGTTATGCCGCTTTGACGTGGATGACCGATGAAGCTGAGCTGCTGGGCATCGACTTGGACCGGGTCGCAATTGCTGGTGCAAGCGGGGGTGGCGGTCTAACCGCAGCACTTGCTTTAATGGCTCGTGACAAAGGTAGACCAGCCCTTATCTTCCAAATGCCGCTATATCCGATGATCGACGACCGCAATGTTACGGCATCAAGTCATGAAATTACGGCCGATAATGCACCATGGAGCCGGAAGAACAACTTGACGGCCTGGAACATGTACTTGGGTAATCGTACCGAAGATAGCGAGGTTTCCCCATATGCGGTGCCGTCGAGAGCAGAAAGCTTGGCTGGTCTGCCGCCGACCTACACGTGCGTAGGGCAGCTCGATCTATTCCGAGATGAGACGATCGAATATGTGGCACGCCTTGCCCAAGCGGGCGTTGACGTCGAATTTCATCTGTATCCCGGCACATTCCACAATTTTGAAGGGATGGTTCCTCAAGCAGAAGTAAGTCAACGCGCCAGCCAAAGTTATGTAGACGCGATTGCAAGAGCGCTTAATCCTTAAATAATTAAGGAGCGGTCTTCAGGTGATATGCTCCCAAGAAGATAGACAGGTTGAATAATAAAACCTACTACTGTGAAGGGAGTATATCACTTTTCGCAGCAGCCTTTTGTTATCGTTTCAGAGTTGTTTGGGATTCGTGTTGTGGCTGTTCTGCAATGATGTAAGATTTTTCGGGTAAAATCTATACTTTCACATGTAGCAGAAAACAACTATTCATTCTTATAATTGGAAATGTAAGCGCTTAAATTATTGAGGAAGAGTAATATCAAATTATACGTGTGAGGAGGAGATTTTATGTTAAGAACTAAAGTGGGCAAGCTGGTGAGCAGTTTGGCGTTGGCGGGTGTGTTGTTATCATCTGTTCTGGTCAACCAGGCTGATGCTGGCCTGGCAAATGGAAGCAAATTTCTGGGGAATATCATTGCGGGCAGTGTCCCTCCTAGTTACGGGACATACTGGAATCAAGTGACGCCGGAGAACTCGACTAAGTGGGAATCGGTTGAAGGCAGTCGTAACAACATGAACTGGTCGCAGGCGGATACCGCCTACAATTATGCCCGTAGCAATGGTTTCCCGTTCAAGTTCCATACGTTGGTATGGGGTGCCCAGGAGCCAGGATGGGTTAAAGGACTGTCGGCTGCTGATCAGAAAGCGGAAGTGACTCAGTGGATTAAAGCAGCAGGTCAGCGCTATCCGAATGCGGCGTTTGTAGATGTGGTGAATGAGCCGTTGCATCAGAAGCCGTCCTACCGCAATGCCATTGGTGGTGACGGGTCGACCGGATGGGATTGGGTCATATGGTCGTTTCAACAGGCTAGACAAGCTTTCCCGAATGCCAAACTGCATATAAATGATTATGGTATTATCAACGACCCTTCTTTAGCCGACCAATATGTCAATATTATTAATCAGCTCAAGAGTAGAGGCCTGATTGACGGTATTGGCATTCAATGCCACCATTTCAGTATGGACAACGTCTCAGTCAACACGATGAATACTGTACTAAATAAGCTGTCGGCGACCGGGTTGCCGATCTATGTGTCGGAACTAGATATAACTGGAGATGACAACACCCAACTTGCCAGATACAAAGAGAAGTTTCCGGTACTCTGGCAACATCCTTCAGTGAAGGGAGTTACGCTCTGGGGGTATATCCAGGGACAAACCTGGAAGGCGAACACACATCTGCTGAACTCGAACGGCTCGGAACGTCCTGCACTCCAATGGTTGAGACAATATCTGCAAAGATAAGCTATAGGTGGCACTTAAAACCCAACAGATGCGGACTTTTGCCAAATGTCCGGGCTGGGTAGTTGTTTATTTAAAGAAGTCTTGGCTGAAATGTTACACGCCCAAGGCTTCTTTTTATTTAGCTTAAACGTATCTTTTACTTGAAATAAAACCGTCCGGACGGTATAGTTAAATGGGCGGTGATCAGAATGAACACAACTAAAAAAACATTAAAAAGAGAATTAATACTTAAAGCAGCTTCTATGATTGTCCAAGAAGCAGGAGTAGAAAAATTAACGTTAGAAGCGGTGGCTAAGAAGGCGGGAGTAAGTAAGGGAGGATTGCTTTACCATTTTCCGAATAAAGATGAATTGATTCTGGGAATGGTTGAGCAGCTATCGACTAGCTTTATCACTGAATTTAATGAAAGGGCAGAAAACGATACACATTCCCAAGGTAGATGGACTCGCGCTTATATGAATACGTCATTTTCCGGGGATCAGGATGCAAGTGACCTGTATACCGCTCTCTCGGCAGCACAATTTACGAACCCTCACATGCTCAAGCTGCTTCAGGATGAGTATGCGAATATCCAAAATAAAATCGAAAACGACGAATTGGACCCGGTCCGTTCTACGATCGTCCGATTAGCTATAGACGGTTTGTGGTTTGCCGAAATGTTCGGACTCGCTCTTCCCAATGAAGAATTGAAGCAAAAAATTATAGAAGAATTAAAGACATATATAAAGGAGAATGAATGATGGCTTATTTTTTCTTGGCAATCTCTATTGCTAGTGAGCTTATTGGTACTTCAATGCTAAAAGCTTCTGAAGGTTTTACGAGACTGTATCCGACTCTATTCACGATTGTCGCGTTTGTAATCTCTTTCTTCTTTATTTCACTAACCCTCAAGACACTTCCTCTTAATATGACCTATGCCATCTGGTCAGGGGTGGGGGCTGTTGCTACAACGGTGATTTCAGTATTGATCTGGAAGGAGAAAATCAACACAGGAAGTATCGTAGGGATTGCTTTAATTGTTATTGGCGTGGTGGTATTGAACCTATTTGGTGCAGGACATGGTGAGGCAAAAGGAACAACAGAAGCAACTAGTTCAATCGTTCAAAAGTGAAATAAGGTGATATCACTCCAGTTCGTAAATAGGCGGTAGTTCCTCACTTATCGACTTAGAAGATTCTAAGAATGATAAGTGGGGAATCTACCGCCCGGAAATCATGGTTTATACGAATAAACTTAGTATTAAGATGAATCCTAATCCGGCTACAGAAATGATGGTTTCAAGCAATGTCCATGTGGCAAAGGTTTCTCTCATGCTTAAACCAAAATACTCTTTAAACATCCAGAACCCGGCATCGTTAACATGGGAAGCTATTAAGCTACCCGCTCCCGTGGCAAGCACGACTAAAGCAAGATTAACGTCGGATTGTCCTAACATCGGAATCACTAAACCAGCGGTTGTTAAAGCTGCAACAGTTGCAGAACCCAGGGAAATACGTAAGATTGCAGCGATGATCCAGGCTAGCAGAATTGGTGATAATGTAGTTCCATTGAATAAATCGGCTACATAGTCACCTACGCCGCCATTAATCAGTACTTGTTTGAAGGCACCGCCTCCCCCAATGATCAAGAGCATCATTCCAATATGAGTAATAGCCGTTGTACAAGATGCCATTACATCTTTGATTGGAATTTTTCTTGCGATTCCCATGGTGTAGACGGCAACCAGTAAGGAAATCAACATGGAAGTGGATGCATCACCAATAAATCGGATCGCGGCCAGTAAACTATTATCTTCAAACCCCATTGTTTTTTGAAGCAAAGTAATAATCGTAGCAATCGACATTAAGATGACAGGAAGCATTGCCGTAAATACACTGATTCCGAATCCAGGAGTTTCCTCAGACTTAAATACTTTTTGTTCTCCTAAAGAGGCAATATTACCGGTTTTCGTAAATGAGGCAGGTACGAGTTTTTTGGCAAGCTTCGTAAATACAGGGCCAGCCAAAATAACAGTTGGAACAGCAATAATGAAGCCATAAAGTAAAACCTCACCCAGATTCGCGCCATATTCACCAGCAATAACAGTTGGTCCTGGATGTGGAGGTAAGAAACCATGTGTTACGGATAAAGCAGCGACCATCGGAATACCGAGATATAAGATAGAAACCTTTAATTCTTTTGAAATGGCAAATACAATTGGGATTAATAATACTAACCCTACTTCAAAAAATAACGCAATCCCGATAATGAATGAAGCAGCTACGACCGCCCATTGAATATTTTTTTCACCAAATTTGTCAACGAGGGTCATGGCAATTCTTTGGGCACCACCAGAATCCGCGATCAACTTCCCTAACATCGCTCCGAGTCCAAAGATTAACGCTAAGTGACCCAATGTTCCGCCCAATCCAGCTTCAATGGTTTTAACAATTTCCTCTAATGGCATTCCAAGGGCTAAGGCTACACCGAACGATACAATGATTAAGGAAATGAAGGTGTTTAATTTGAAGCCCATGATTAAAACGAGTAATGCTAAAATTCCAATCCCTACAACGACTAATGGCATTGTAATTACCCCCTGTATTTATCCTTTTAGTGTTTAATTAAGCCTCTTTGGTAATGAGCAATCCGTGTATAATCTTCTTCCAATACTCTGGATAGGTTAATGAAAATCGGTAGCAACTTCCTATATTCCTTGGTTGCTTCTTCTTTGGGTGCATGTTTGTTGGTACTGCCAATCATTTCAGAAACCACTTCAAATGATTGGATTTTTCCAGTGGCATACAAGCCTAAAATACAAGCTCCTAGACAAGAACTTTCGTAGCTTTCTGGAACGACGACTTCAGATGAGAATATATCAGACATCATTTGCCGCCAAACATCTGACCTTGCAAAGCCTCCTGTAGCTTGGATTCGGGTCACGGGACCATCCATGCATTCGGTTAAGGCCAAAAATACGGTGTATAAATTGTAAATGACTCCTTCCAAGGCTGCGCGAATCATATGTTCTTTCTTATGCGACATCGTTAAACCGAAGAATGAGCCACGTACGTCTGGATTCCATAAGGGTGCACGTTCACCAGCTAGGTAGGGATGGAATAACAATCCATCAGACCCGGGCCTTACGCGTTCAGCAATTTTGGTTAACACATCATATGGATCAATTCCTAGTCGTTTCGCTGTTTCTACTTCTGATGAGGCAAGCTCGTCACGAATCCAGCGAAGAACCATCCCGCCATTGTTTACCGGTCCGCCAATGACCCAGTGCTTTTCCGTTAAGGCATAACAAAATATTCTTCCCTTTTCATCTGTTTGCGGCTTGTCTATGATGGTTCGAATGGCACCGCTTGTCCCAATAGTGACGGCAACTTCGCCTTTTCGTATCGCATTGACACCTAGATTAGAGAGAACTCCATCGCTGGCCCCAATGACAAATGGTGTTTGTGGATCGATCCCCATCTTTTTTGCTAAATCTGAATTACAGTCGGTAAATATTTTGGTTGTGGACACGAGCTCAGATAGCTGAGAAGGGGTTATACCCGCAATTTTTAATGCTTCTTCATCCCAATCCAGCTTTTCGAGATTCATCATGCCCATGGCTGAAGCCAGGGAATAATCAACAACATATAAATCAAAGAATTTTTTGAAAATGTATTCTTTAATTCCGATATATTTTTTAACTTTGATAGCGATTTCAGGAAGGTCATTCACAATCCAAGCTATTTTAGTTAAGGGTGACATGGGGTGAATGGGTGTTCCTGTTCGTCTGTAGACCTCTTGGCCGTTCAACTCCTCTTTTATTTGATGTGCCCACGCTTCACTGCGATTATCTGCCCAAGTGATACAAGGCGTAAGTGGTTGATCATGTTCATCCATGGCAATGACACTATGCATGGCACTGCTAAATGAAACAAACGATAGTTTTTTTTGTGAGTGATGTTTCATGATATTCGAAGTCGCTTGTAGGACTGCTTGAAAAATCTCCTCAGGATTTTGTTCAGCTGTCGCTATATCTGGTGTATAAAGCGGGTACCCGATATTTTCTTGTTGGATAACTTCGCCTTTTTCACTGAATAAAACGGCTTTCGTACTGGTGGTTCCGATATCTATACCTAACATGTAGTTAGTCATTTTGTGGCACGACTCCTTTGGACAGCAGTTGTTGGGACATCCATAAGTCTTCTACTTTACCTTGAACATCATCAAAGTTTTCATGTAAAGACTTAATCATAAGTTCTCTATCTGTTGCCTGGATTGCTTCAATATAAAGTTCATGATTTGATACAATGCGTGTAAAGTCTTCATACTTTTCTTTGAAGCGCATACGCATCGACAACAGAATGAGACTTTCCATCACGGGCTTTAGGTTATTCCAGATCATCAGAATGTATGAATGATTAACTGCACGAATAATCGTTTCATGGAACAAGACATCTTGATATGAAAACTCATCGGCATCACTATATTTGACCGCTACTTTCATCATTTCGAGTATTTTACTAAGTTCCTTTGCTAAATCATGAGTGTCCATCTTTATAAGACGTTCAAATACGAAGGATTCTATAAGTAGACGAACATCATAAATTTCTTCTATTTCTTTCTCTGATAGACCAATAACGACCGCACCCATTCTTTCGAGTCGGATGATATTTTCAGAAGCCAATATTTTTAACGCTTCACGAATAGGAGAGCGACTTACAGCAAAATCAGCAGCTAATTTATTTTCAGATAGTATGGTACCGCTTTCAATTGCGCCAGAAATGATGCGCATTCTAAGCTCGGATGTTACACGATCCCCAGCAGAGGCTTTGAGAAGCCATTTGGAGGGATATAGGAATTCACTGGACAGAACCATAAATTCACCTTCTCAATTAATCAAGTATACTTGTATACAAGTATTATAATCTAAAATTTTAAATTTGCAAGCGTATTCATTAAATTGATTTTGTAAGCCTGTTCTGTCCTTTTTGTGCAAATGCACAATCAATTTCGTCTGTTCTTCAATATGATTCACACGCTGCAATCGATATAATGAAAGCGTAATCAAAAATTGCCCGGGGGGTTAGACAGATGGAAGGGTTAACGATCAGTTGGATAGGAGCTCTAGCAGGGCTGGCTATTGCAATTATTTTGATATTGAGAAAGTTGAATCCGGTTTACGCTTTATTTTTGGGAGCTATTGTAGGCGCTTTATTGGGCGGAGCCAATCTGGAGCAAACGATCAGCGTATTAATTAGTGGTACGCAGAGCGTGATGGGGACGGTCATTCGTGTGCTCGCGGCAGGTGTATTGGCAGGCGTGATGATGGAGTCTGGGGCAGCGGAGACAATTGCACAGGCTATTGTAAAGAAGTTTGGCGGCAGTAAAGCGATCCTTGCACTAGCGTTAGCGACGATGATTATTACAGCAGTAGGCGTATTTATTCCCGTGGCCGTGCTCATTGTGGCACCTATTGCCTTGTCGGTTGGGAACAAAATGGGGATTTCCAAGCTGGCTCTTCTGCTGGCCTTGTCTGGAGGCGGAAAGGCGGGGAACATTATCTCTCCGAATCCCAATACGATTGCGGCGGCGCGTGGGTTTAATCTGGATTTAAGCCACGTTATGTTGGCGGGTGTGGTACCTGCGATATGCGGATTAATCATGACGGTTCTGGTGGCGTCTATGTTGAAAAACAAGGGCGTGAAGGTATCCGAACAAGATATTATGGATAGTGATGTCGATACGTCGAAGTACCCAGCATTGGGACGGGCGATTGTAGCCCCGGTGGTAGCCGTTATTTTGCTGATGATTAACCCGATTGGTTCCATCTCTGGCATTGAAGCACTGTCGAACTTCAAGGTCGACGCGATGTACATTTTGCCGATCGCCGGGATTGTAGGTATGCTGGCCATGGGACAAGGGCGCAATATCCTGAAATATTCGGCTTCCGGTTTGAATAAAATGACGGCAACCGTGCTCATCTTGATCGGTGCAGGTGGGATTGCGGGTTTGATCTCTGCGTCTAATTTATCTGCTCAGGTAGTTGGCTTGATTGAAGCTTCGGGAGTTTCTGGCACATTTTTGGCACCGCTTGCAGGGATCCTGATGGCGGCCGCCACAGCATCGACTTCAACTGGCGTTATTTTGGCGACTGGCTCGTTTGGGGAAGCCATTCTGAACATGGGGACAGCCCCGTTAGCTGCCGCTGTGATGGTGCATACAGGAGCTACCGTCATTGATTCCTTACCACAGGGCAACTATTTCCACGTTACGGCAGACAGCATGAAAATGAGCATTAAGCAACGGATGGGATTAATCCCTTATGAAGCTATTGTGGGCGGAACTATGGCGATTGTAGCAACCATATTGTATGGATTCATACTTTAATATTCACGATGGGGTGACAAAATGAGAGAGAAAACATTTGTACTGGCACCGGATTCTTTTAAAGAAAGCATGACGGCAAAGGAAGTGTGCATCGCAATGGAGAAAGGATTGCGCAAGGTCTATCCGACAGCCCATTATGTCCACGTTCCGATGGCAGACGGTGGTGAAGGAACAGTGCAGTCACTGGTGGATGCGACAGGCGGGCAGCTTCGTTACATGGAGGTGACAGGACCGCTTGGAGAACCTGTAAAAGCGGCATATGGCTTGCTGGGAGACGGCACCACTGCGGCAATCGAAATGGCATCTGCCAGCGGAATCCATCTGGTTAATAAGGACAATAAAAACCCGTTAAAGACAACAACCTATGGTACGGGTGAGTTAATACGTGAGTGTCTGAACCAGGGAATTCGAAAAATTATCATCGGCATTGGCGGAAGTGCGACGAATGATGGCGGTACAGGTATGGCGGAAGCGCTGGGGGCTAGATTTCTGGATGCGGCAGGCAATACTCTTCCACGCGGCGGCGGCAGTTTGGGCGAGCTGGACAGTATTGATATTTCATCACTGGATGACCGCTTGCAGCAGGTGCAATTGATTGTAGCCTGTGATGTGACAAATCCGTTATGTGGGGAGCATGGGGCATCTCGTGTATTCGGCCCACAAAAAGGAGCAACCCCGGAAATGGTGCAGCAACTGGATGCTAATCTTGCCCATTATGCGGATGTGGTGAAGCAGCAGCTGGGCAAGGATGTGCGCGATCTTCCAGGCGCGGGTGCAGCAGGCGGATTGGGTGCCGGTTTATTGATTTTTACTCAGGCGGCGCTGCAAAAGGGCATTGAAATCGTGATTGAATACACCGATTTAAAACAGAAGCTCGCCACGGCTGATATCGTATTGACGGGAGAAGGCGGCATTGATTTTCAGACCAAATTCGGTAAAACTCCGTATGGAGTAGCTCAGGTAGCCAAACAATCAGGCAAAAAGGTCATTGCGGTTGCAGGTTATATCGGGGAAGGGATCGACACGCTATACAAGGAAGGAATAGATGCGGTGTTTGGCATCGTGCCGGGAGCCTCGGAGCTGAGTAAGCTGCTGGCCGAAGGGCCACAAAACGTAGAGCGTACGTGCGAGAATATCGCGAGAGTACTTCAAATCAGTGAGAAATGATCGGATTGATAGGCGAGGAACATAAAACGGCATAATATAATTACAATGGAATACGAGCGCTCGCCTGTAACCCCGGTTTTCTTTAGCCAACGGAGATTGGTGGAGAAATTCGGGAGTGACGGCGAGCGAAAATAGGATATAATCGCAGCATGATCTGGCGTGATACAGCAGTTCATTGATGCAGCGCCAATAAGCCGTGCGTAAGTTCAATAAGCTGAAGGAGATTCCGGGGATCTTTGCCAGTTAAGGTATGGATGCGCTTCAAGCGGTATTGCAGTGTATTTCGATGAATGTTTAATTCATCTGCGGTAAAGGAGACACTGCCGTTATGGTTAATAAAGCTTCGCAGCGTATCCAGCAAATCCACGGTATCTTCCAGCTTGCTGACCAGGTGGATTGTGTTAGTCAGGTTGGTTTGGCTTAATTTGACCAAGAATTCGACTTCTGCAAAAGAGACAATCTGCACAGGTGGACGCAGAGCTAGTACAACATTCATAGCGGACTTGGCTTGCATATAAACATCCGCAATGCTGTGCTCTTGTCTGCTGATGGCAATCAGCACATCAGGATGGCTGCGTACAAGTGGTTCCAGTAGCTTGGTCGTTGGTTCCTGATTTTGCATCAGGATGAGATAACTGTCTTCCTCCATACGAAAGGATGGATGCTGCATGAATATATTGGATAACTCGGCGAAATGAGCAGGATCGGAAGGAAGATGCTTTACATATACGGCCGAAGTTTTGAGAAGCAAATCAATGTGATATTGAGCAGCTTCTTTTTTTATTTTTTGGGTATAGGCTCCCTGATGATTTAACAGCATTTCCAGTACAGATTTTTTGCGGTTGGCCTCATGGGCCAAGTGCTCCAAGGAAATACGCTGTTCAATCAGGAGAGACACCGTAGTTTTAACAATATTGCAAAAAGGACGCACTTCGTCAGGATTGCCTGAAATACCAATGACACCAACTAGCTCATGATGAATGACAATCGGTTCATTGGTTCCTTTTTTCTCGTAATGTCCGTCCTGCCACACTTCAATCATTTTCCCGGTTTCGAGCGCCTGAACAGCCCCTTGGTGAATGGTTCCGATTCGTTCACTCTCGCCGCTGCCAATGATGATGCCTCGTTCATTCATAATATTGATATTGTATGGAATATCCTTCATCATTTTGTCTACGATGTCTTGGGCTTGTCTTTCGGAGAGCGGAAACAGATCAGGATTCCTCCTTTATCTAGTGATGTAAGGTGTTTTACTGTATCACATTAATTGAAAGGGCTTTCAATTTGTTGTGCATCTGAACAATATAATAAAACAGGGCGCCGAACATGTCAGCCTATTTTATCATAGATATCAAGAATAGTTGTATGCGAAAAAACAGGGCTCCAAGGAGCACCTGTCTTTTGCGTCTTATTCTTTCATTATTCGTCCTGGTCCGTCACGCTGTCTAAGGTCGAACCTCACGAAAGCTATAGGTAATATCATGAATTTCTTTCTTTAAACGGCTATATTTTGATGCAGGCGTATACCCGATGATCTGGCAGAAATTATTATCAGTCTCAATAATGGATACATGGGTGACATAATGGTTTATATCTTTCTGCCCTTTAATCGTGAACTGAGTGGCAGGATATCCTTGAATTGTGGTGTTGGAAGAAGGTCCTACCGTAGAGAGGTTAAACTCTTTGGTCATGTTGTTTTGAATTTTCTTTGTGTAGTACTGGCGCGTTACATTACCCAATTTCTCCTTCGAATTGGATCGTACGATAACAGACTTTTCAATGTAGGGATTGAATATCGCAATATCTGCTTTTCCTTCCCGGTCCGGGTCTGTCGACCAGTCTAATGGGGCAGAAATCTGAAAATGTCCATCTCTACTTACAAAGCTCTGCTCCTGCTTGCTTACCGGAGCTTCACTGGACTTGTAACTGTTTGCCAGTACAAAAATAGCATTTACAAACGAGGCTCCCAAGATCACCATTGCGGTAAAAAATATGAAGAGCGACCGTCTCATTGTCTTTTTGCTAATCGGCTCCAAGTCCCGCACCTTTACCACATATGTACCTGCAGCTAAATCACCAATTCGTTGTCTAGAGGCAGTTACTAACACGCTGATACCAGCAGGTAGTGAACCCATTAGCAATGGATTGGTGTCTATTAACCTGAGCAGCGTACGAATGAGTGATTTAAGAAAACCAGGAGGTCTTCCTTCTCCGGTAACCACCTTAATACGAAAAACGAATTTGCCAAGCGTATAGCCTGTGTAACCTTCCAAGAGCAAATAATAGCAGAAGAAAGCTATAATCAGAATGCAACGGGAAGCAATCACTAAGGGTAACAACCATCTGTCTGTTATCTGAATGACTGAGATAAAGAAACAAATATACCCGATTATAAAAAATATAAAATCAAAAAGGGTTGCTCCCCAACGTCTAAACAAAATAGACGAACCGTAGGTTTTTGATATTTCGGCCATTCTGTTTGTTTCCCCATAGTTTTGCCCATGCCGAATGTACTTCTCTCTTGCTGCTACTTGTGAATTCTGTGGTATGTGCTGGTCTTCCAAATCGTACACCTCATTTTAATAATCCATAATTTAAAAACACACTCCTTATATAACGGTCTTTTTATCATCCATGATTAGGAAAACATTCTATAAACAAAGAACTAATTATAAATATCCCTTTAGAGGTATTCTTTCATTTACATTATAATTGGAAGAAGAAAGTAATGATCATCGAATATTGAACTTAGCGGCGTAGGTATGCAAGGAAAAGCTTGCGAAAGTGAACAACGGAGAAGGCGGTGAGAATATGAAACGTGAGTTTCCGGTTATAACAACCGAACGTCTTGTATTACGAAAAATGGTAGCGACGGACAGCAAGGACATGTTGGAATACTTTTCAGATGAGCAGGTGATGAAGTTTTACGGGCTGAGCCCATTTGAGTCTGAACAGGAGGCACTGGATGAGATCCGTTGGTATGATCGGATTTTTGAGACAGATCAGGGAATCCGCTGGGCTCTTCAAACGAAGGAAGGTAAAATCATCGGTTCTTGCGGATTTCATAACTGGGATCAACGTCATCACCGGGCAGAAATGGGCTATGAATTGTCCAGAGCCTATTGGGGTCAAGGGTTAATGTCCGAGGCACTTGCGGCTGTGATCAACTATGGGTTTCATATCCTACCGTTGAACCGCATTCAGGCACTAGTAGAGCCGGAGAATACACAATCCTTGCGTTTGCTTGAAA
Source organism: Paenibacillus sp. FSL W8-0439 (assembly GCF_038008995.1). NCBI lineage: Bacteria > Bacillati > Bacillota > Bacilli > Caryophanales > Paenibacillaceae > Paenibacillus > Paenibacillus sp. FSL W8-0439. The sequence continues at coordinate 5,726,049 of NZ_JBBPAK010000001.1, read as the reverse complement.
AAGCAGACTTTCGGCAGGAAGGAATCCTGTCCCAGTATGAATTTACGTCCGGGAAATATGATGATCTTTGCATGTGCGCACTCGTTAAATCAGAATATATCAATCGTTCTCAGAAATGAGAGAAGTAGTTGGATCAAGGGGTATACACATTTCATATTGCTCAATAGGGTCCTTCGAGAAGCCTGTTTTTTGGATAAAGCCTTCAAGAGAGTGATTGTCGGACAGGCAGATATATACCTTCTCGACCTTTTGGGTTTCTACCGCTTTATGAAGTAGGGTACGTCCAAGGCCTTGGTTTCGATGTTTGGGATCGACCCAAAGAAAGTTGATTTTACCTTGAGCACTCATAGCAATCATACCGACTCGGGTTTGATTCACCGCATAGATGCCGAGAAAAACTTCCTGTGTGCTGTTAGCGTAATAAGGTGTGTCACTTTGCCAATGGATGTGACAGTCGGTAAGAGTTGTACGAAAATCTGCGACATCATCAAATGTTAGTTTCTTAAACATGTACGGTGATGAGGGAGCGGGAGAGATTGATGGGACAGTACCGTTGTAGTATTTTAGCGTATAGCGTACCTCATAGCCGTGCTTTTTATAGAACTGGACAGCCCGATCATTATCCGTAATGACTTCGAGCCATAGCTGCTGCTGACAGTTCTCGGAGATGGCCGTTTGTTTATGCAATTCGAGCAACCTGTTGCTAATACCCTGGCCACGGTAAGCTGGACCGATGCATAGCGTGCCGCAACGCATGGTCTTATACCCGTCAAACTGCCGGATACCGCCTAGAATCAAGCCAATTGGCTGATCTTCATCCATGGCAAGGAAAGAGTGGCTCCGTGAATTACCCTCTGGACCGAAAAAACGTGCCGCGAAATCGTCTTGTTCCATGGTCAGGCGAATGGAATAGTCTGAGAATCCGAGCGAAAATGCCTGGAAAATGTGCTCCATGCTGACTTCATTGCATCTCAAATAGGTGATCACTGTTCTTCCTCCTGAAAATCCAGTATATTGGGATTGTCTTATTATACACTCCGTATGTTGCTGTAGGGTTACAATGAGTATATCGATAAGCTAATATAAGGCTAACAAAATATAACCCGGTATGCCTGGACATTCTTTATTTTGGAAGATAGGAGATTGGAATGAACAAAAGGCAAGTAGAAATTTTTCGCAAGTTGTTAACTGAATCGAACCGACTGTGGTTAGTGCAGGATCTGGCCGATCAAACGGATTGCTCAGAAAAGACGATTCGAAACGATCTAAAAGTAATTGAAGAATATCTAGTCAAGCACTCCAATGCCAATCTGGTGAGAAGACCGGGACGTGGCATTTATTTGGAGATCAGTGAAGCGGAGCAGGCTGATTTATTTCACCGGCTGTATGCAGGCGATAGTACAGCCCAGCATGAATCGGATGAGGAGAGGGTGCTGCATCTCGCCTATCGGCTCTTGATGGATGCCAAGCCTGTAACGATACAAGATCTGGCCTCTCAGTATTATGTGAACAAGACGGTGATCCGTAGAGATATGGAAAAGATTGATGACTGGCTGCACAGCTTTGATCTTGCCTTGATTACCAAGCAGCGTGTAGGCTTGACCATTCAAGGCACTGAGAAAAACAAGCGGATCGCTTTGGCGCGGATGAATCAGCTGATTGATAGTCCTGAGTTGACGGGACAGATGATGCGCAAGCAGTTTGAGCCACACGAGATTGCCACCATCCATCATGAATTAAAAGTATTTCAAAAGCATCATGAACTCAGCTTTACGGATGAAGCCTTTGAGGGTCTCATGCTCCATATTCTCTTAATGGTCAAACGAACCAAGCTGGGACAGCCCATTTCTCTCTCCGAACAAGACATTGCCTTTTTGCAGGAGAAGGTTGAGTTTACATGGGCTACTGCGTTTTTACGGCAGCTGCAAAAGCTGTTTTCCGTACCTTTTTCCAAGGAAGAAACGGCCTATCTAACCCTGCATTTGTTGGGTGGAAAGTTTCGTTATCAGCAGGAGGATAGCAAGGGGAAACACAGCGATCTGGCAGACAGCCATCCGCTTTTGCCTAAACTGATTGAGCAGTTAGTCCGGCGGATGTCGGAGCTGAATATGATTGACTTTTCCAAAGATAAGATGTTGCTGAAAGGGTTGAAAGTCCATTTATATACGACCCTGAATCGGCTTCAATATGGGTTGACGGTGTCTAATCCTATGCTGACTGAGATCAAGAAGATGTACCCTTACATGTTCGACCGGGTTATTATTACGCTGGAAGAGGTAGGGAATTTGGTTCGGTTATCGTTCCCCGAGGAGGAAGCGGCGTATTTAACGCTACATTTTCAGGCTTCTGTGGAGCGACTTCACCAGAAAGAAAGTCATCCTCAGAGGGCCATTATCGTGTGTCACATGGGCATTGGTATGTCCCAGCTATTGCGCACAAAGGTGGAACGTAAGTTTCCGGCTGTACATGTGGAGACAACTCTTTCGAAGGCAGAAGTCCAGGACTATCTGGCAACCCGGGAGTTGGATCTGATCATTACAACCGTGGATCTTCCAGAGCTTAGTGTTCCGCATATTCTCGTCTCTCCATTGCTAGATGCCAAGGATGAGCGTCAACTGGAGCAAGTGATCAGACGAATGGATGAGCCGGAACCTAGAGTCGCAGATGAATCTGTATTTTTTAAGTACACAACACCTTTTTTAGTCTTTCCCCAGCAAGAAGTGCAGCGTCCCGAACAATTGATTTCCAAGCTGGCGCAAATACTGGAGGACAAAGGATATGTGGAAACAGGTTATGTGGACAGCGTATTGGCGCGAGAGAAAATGTCGGCTACGACGATCGGGGGAGGCATAGCCATCCCGCATGGCGGCTCAGAGTGGATAAGGCAGTCAGCCATTGTAGTCGCTACTTTAAAGAAGCCACTTACTTGGGGAACCGAGAAAGTGGAGCTTGTGTTCTTGCTTGCGGTAAAACAGGATGGGCGGGAAGAAATGCGGCAGTTATTTAAGGAGTTGTCCCTAATCAGTGAGCAGCCAGCTCTAGTTCATGCTTTATCCAAGGAGACCGATGCGATGAGACTATTAGGGAAGCTAAAGGGATAAACTAAATTAAAAGCCATGCTTTGGAGCAGGACTTATAGATAAGTCCTGTTTTTTTGTCCGTATTATTCTATTTTTCCGAAAGTTCCGGTAAAAAGTTCGCCCGATAACAGCAAAAAAGGCGGTTATACTATCAATGTAAGCGGAAACACCAGAGAGAAGGGGAATGACTATGAAGATATTAGCGATTACCTCATGTCCTAACGGAATTGCACATACGTATATGGCAGCTGAGAATCTGCAAAAGGCAGCAGCCAAGCTGGGTATCGAGATGAAGGTCGAGACACAAGGCTCCATTGGGGTAGAAAATCAACTAACTGAGCAGGAGATCCGTGAAGCGGATGGCATTATTATTGCAGCGGATAAGACGGTGGTCAAAGACCGCTTCGTCGGCAAGAAACTGCTGGTCGTTGGAGTACAGGATGGGATTCGCCGTCCGGAAGAATTGATCCAGCGGGTGATGAAGGGTAATGTGCCTGTGTACCAGGCAGAGTCACGTACCTCCGAAGCTAGCTCACAGGAGAATAAACCGAAGCAAAATCCTATCTACCGCCACTTGATGAATGGTGTATCTTATATGGTACCCTTTATCGTCATTGGAGGATTGCTCATTGCCATTGCGTTGACGATTGGCGGTGAGAAGACACCGGGCGGTCTGGTTATACCGGACGGTTCATTTTGGAAGACGGTTCAGGATATCGGTTCGGCTTCATTTACCTTTATGATACCCATCCTCGCTGGGTTCATCGCGATGAGCATTGCAGATAGACCGGGGCTTGCACCGGGTATGGTTGGCGGATTCATTGCTGCGAACGGCAGTTTTTATGGAAGTGAGGCGGGAGCCGGATTTATCGGCGGAATTATCGCTGGTTTCCTGGCGGGTTATGTTGCACTGGGTATTCGGAAATTGAAGGTTGGGCGAGCATTACAGCCGATCATGCCTATTATTATTATCCCTGTGTTGTCATCCTTAATTGTAGGATTAATCTTTGTCTTTATCATCGGTTCTCCAGTCGCACAATTGTTTGAAGCTTTAACGGGTTGGCTTGCAGGTATGCAAGGTACAAGTTCAATTTTATTGGCACTGATTTTAGGTGCGATGATCTCCTTTGATATGGGTGGTCCAGTCAATAAAGTCGCATTTTTATTTGGCTCGGCCATGATTGGTGAAGGGAATTACGAAATTATGGGACCGATCGCCGTTGCGATTTGTATTCCACCGATTGGAATGGGACTTGCAGCAATGATCAACAAGCGTAAATTTGCACCAGCAGAACGCGAGGCTGGAAAGGCGACATTCACGATGGGACTATTCGGTATTACTGAAGGGGCGATTCCCTTCGCTGCACAAGATCCATTGCGTGTTATTCCTAGTATCATGGCAGGGTCTATGGTCGGTTCAGTCATTGCGATGTTGGGAAATGTAGGAGATAAGGTAGCTCATGGTGGACCGATCGTAGCCGTCCTTGGTGCAGTGGACAATGTATTGATGTTCTTCATTGCCGTTATTGTCGGTGCAGCTGTGTCGGTCATCCTAGTGAGTCTGCTGAAAAGAGATATTGCAACTGCAAATCCAGCTGTTGCTGGAGAAGAGACATCTGGAGATTCTGCCGCAGTAACGGAACAATCTATGATGACTATGACTGCCGCCGAGTCATCAGCTGTAGCAACTGCAAATAACGATCCAGCCGTATCTTCGCAAGCCATTCACATTGAGAAGTTGACAGATATTGTAACGATGGATCTGATTGATCTGGATCTGGAAGGAACGACACAGGATGCCGTGATTGATGAAATGATCGGAATACTTGAGAGAAATGGAGCCGTAAGTTCTGCCAGTGGTTTTAAACAGGCCATATTGGACCGAGAGAAGGAAAGCTCCACAGGCATTGGAATGAATATTGCCATCCCTCACGGTAAATCGGAAGCTGTACTGAAGCCAAGCGTGGTCTTTGGATTGAAGCGGAGCGGAGTGGACTGGAAAAGCTTGGACGGCAGTGAAGCGAAACTAATCTTCATGATTGCTGTTCCGCGTAATAGCAAGGACAATGCACATCTGAAGGTGCTGCAAATGCTGTCTCGTAAGCTGATGGACGATCATTTCAGAGAAGCACTTCTGGCGGTTACTACCAAGGAAGATGCATATGAATTGTTGTCCCAGGTACATTAATTCCATACGCTAAGCAGAACATATTGTAATCCCTAACGGAACGCGCTGCAACGATAGTAAACGCAAAAGCAGTCTATCCTCATTTAAGGATAGACTGCTCTTTTATAGTAAAATATTATTCTTCATCAATTAAATATTTCTACGAGGATTGAGCCACGCGTACGAGCATATGAGCAAGCGCGTGCTGCTGCTCTTTGTCCCCTACCTTCCACAATTCCTGAAGAAGCTTCTCCTCGCTATTGCGCGGTTCTTCCTTGGCTGCCAGATAGCCTGCGATCTTCTCAGCTGCTTTCGCCATCACTTCTTCATTCAAGCCGATTTTTTGAGCCATTTCAATTTTGTCGCTCAAATAACTTTTGAATGAATCAAAGCTGCCCAAAATGTCATCCTTTTTGCTGTCGTCTATCCGATTTAACGCGTCATCTACTTTGTTCAGTGCCACTTCGCCTTCCTTATTTACAACATGATTGTGCTCTGCCATTTCTAACGCCTCCTCAAGATTGTTTTCTAGGATAAGGACTGCTTGCGGTACAGTAGTACTTACCCCGGCTCACTAAAATGAAAACGGTGAGAAGCGGAGTGCAGGGAGACAATTGCTACATAAAGTCGAAAAAATAACGAATTACGTGAAAAAAGACGGGCGAGGTGTAGGTCAAGCTATCCACCCGGCTTAAGTAGCTTTTTTTCAAAGCATCGAACTTATCATCATCACCGATTAATAAATCTCGCTTCAGCACGGAAACCGTTAAGCTTCCGAAGAAACCGCTCAAGCTAATCAACATGCCGAAAATAATCCCAAATTTCAGATCAAACGGCGTCAGGTACGGATAGATTAGATAGGAAGCCGCTATGGTTACGGGAAAAGCGAATGCAAAGCCTTCCCAAGTTATATTGGGATTGGATGTCGGGACGATTTTCCGCTTGCCGAAATAGAGCGATCCCAGATAATGTACGACATCATTGAGTTGTGTCAGTACCACTAGAAAAAGTACAAGTTTCGCTCCGTATTGCGGCGTAGCAAACTGAAAATATGCCAGGTGACTCAGTCCAAAAACCATCAGCATGAGTCCCCATTGAGTCGAGCTGACACTGCGCAAGAAACCAACGGTTCCTTTATTGATCAATCGAGGGAGCGGCAGCAGCAAGAATACATAGATAGGGATAAAGACAATAAACATTCCATACCACCCGATATAAATCCAATAAAACTGTACAGGAATCGCCAAGTATGCCCATAAAAATAACCTGCGGTCAGCTTTTCTAGATCTAATCATGGAGAAGTATTCTTTTAACGCAAAGAAAGTAAGCACCATCAAGGAAAGCAGTGAAACGATCGGATTGAAAAGTGTTGCCAGGCAAAAGATAAAGAACATGCCCCACCAGGTCTTGATGCGAAGCCCAATAGCTGCATAGTCTTTGTTTGGCTGTGTTTTGGCTACCACTATATAAATCAGATGGATGATTAATAAGGCTATACAAATGAGGGTTAACGTGAATAACGAACTGTCCATTGCGACTCACCAACTTATAGCAAAATAGGATTCCATGAAGGGGGTCCTATGTTATTATGAAGGAATAATTCAAACTTGATAAGGGGAAATTTCGTAAATGGTAGCTGATCAGTCCGTTTTTATCTTGCTTACGAATACGGGAACGTTTCTTACGAGAGTTATTAAAAGCTATACAAGAGCGCCATACAATCACGCCTCCATTTCCTTCGACCGAGAACTTTCGGAGTTATACAGCTTCGGGAGAAAGACCCCCAGTAACCCTCTGGATGGTGGTTTCGTGAAAGAGGATATTAAAACAGGTACATACAGCAGATTTCCGAATACAACATGTGTTATCTACGAGCTTCAAGTAACCAATCGCGAAGTCGAAAAAATGAAGAGAGTTCTACACGTTTTTATCCGAAGCCGACAAAAATATATGTATAACTTACTGGGCTTGATTGGCGTTGCACTCAAAGAACCAGTCGAGTTCAGTAATTCTTATTTTTGTTCGCAATTCGTCGCGGAAATTTTACAGCGATCCGGCATAAAAATATGGAACAAGTTGCCTGCCCTTATCACACCAGACGATTTTCGGCAAAGTGACCGATTCCATTTGATCTACGAAGGAAAATTGAGCGAGTATGAGCCTCAAGCCTGAGGATAAGCACCGTATTACTCAGACTCCTCAGGCACAATCACCTCGATATGACGCGGTAGAATACGAACCTCAATAGGCAAAGACGGTCCTTCCTCACCATCTACATTCGTACTGACCGATTCTGCGGAGCTGACACTTACATGCTTTGCGGTAAAGTAAACGACGTCTTTATGATCCTTCAAGTTGCCTAAAAATAAGGATATACTGGCTGTCACCGTATTCAATATATTGAGGTTTTTGAAAATAAAGCAGTGAAGCAGGCCATCATCAACTGCTGCCCCGGGCACCAGTTTCTCAAATCCGCCAACTGAGTTGGTTAAAGCAGCAAGAAAGAGTGGGGATTCGCCTTCCCAAGTCTTGTCATCATAGCGAACGATAAGCGGATGGGCAGGATGGTTGATCAGTTCTTTCATACCTTCTTTAATGTAGGCAAATGTGCCAAACATGGATTTATCGTCTGACGACACAGCGGATAGCGATTCGGCAAGCGAGCCAGTGGCAACAACATTAGCAAACATTTGACCGTTTAAGAGGCCCATATCTACGGCTTTCACGCGAGCAGAAGTGAGTGTACGGATCGCCAGTTCGGGACTTAGCGGAATTTGTAAGGCACGGGCAAAATCATTGACCGTCCCAAGAGGGATGACCCCCAGTTTTGGACGATGGTCTTGATCCATGAAACCATTAATGGTTTCGTGGAGCGTGCCATCTCCACCGAGGGAAACGACTAGATCATAAGTTTCCTGACAAGCAGTGACGCAAAAACGGGTGGCATCAAGTTCTTGTGCCGTCTCTTCGACTGTAACAGCGTATCCTTGCTCACGTAGAATTTCTTCTACGTTTCTGACATGTTGGAGGGACTCCTCTTTGCCGGAAGAGGGATTTACAATGACCATAGCTTTCTTCATACACATATTCCTCTCTTTGTGGAAGGTCTGGGTTACCAGGGTTACCAACCCTTACCCGTAAAGCATACCTTTAGACTCTAAATTAGACATGTATCATATTTTTAGTTACTATATAAAAGTAAATAAAAATATGAATGGAGGATTTCGTATGAAAATCGCATTAACAGGAGCAACGGGGCAGCTGGGGGCCATTGTGGTAGATACATTGCTTGCATCCGTTCCGGCACAAGATCTTATTGTTAGCGTAAGAAATCCGGAAAAAGCCGAGGGGTTACGTAATCGTGGCGTTGACGTTCGTCATGGCGATTTTGATAAGCCGGAAACGCTGGATCAGGCATTTGCTGGTGTAGACCGACTGTTGATTATATCCGCAGACGGAGATAATGATACTAGAATTCGTCAGCATAAAGCGGCTGTTGATGCTGCTGTGCATGCGGGAGTGGGCTTCATCGCGTATACCAGTGCTGCCAATGCCGCTGACAGCACTCTATTCCTTGCACCTGTACATCGTATTACGGAGGAGTTCATACGTGAGTCGGGTATTCCTTATTCCTTCTTGCGTAATAATTGGTATCTTGAGAATGAAGCAGGCACGATCCAATCCGTACTCGCGGGAGCTCCATGGCTAACCTCGGCAGGGTCCGGTAAAGTAGGCTGGGCAACCCGTGCTGATTACGCGGAAGCGGCTGCAGCCGTGTTGTCTGGCGAAGGGCATGAGAATACCATATACGAGCTCTCCGGTAAGCCGATTACCCAAGAAGAGTTGGCAGCCATACTTGCCGAGGTCCTAGGTAAAGACGTTCCTGTACAGCAAGTGGACGATGCTGCGTATGCCGAGATTATGCTCGGTGCGGGAGTACCGGAAGGTGCCATCCCTATTGTGGTAGGCATTCAACAGGCAATTCGCGAAGGAGCCTTGGATGTCGCAAGCAACGATTTAGAGAAGCTGTTGAAGCGTCCCCTTACACCGCTTAACCAAGGGATTAGTGAACTAGTCAAGCAAATTCAAGCATAATAACCGTACTGTCAAAAACGGATGCTACCTAGGAAGGTTAGCATCTGTTTAGTTACATTCATAAGTGGAACCGCGACTGATTATCCAATATACTTGTAGGGAACTCCAAGGTAGGCTTGGAATAGAAATAATATATGAATGGAGTACATAATACCATGTCTAATTTGCCAAACTGTCCTGAGTGTAATTCAGAGTACACCTATGAGGACCGCAGTCTGTTCATTTGCCCGGAATGCGCTCATGAGTGGTCTGCCGAGTCAGAATCCGTAAGCAGTGAAGATGTAAAAGTCGTCAAAGATGCGAATGGTAACATTCTGAAGGATGGTGACTCTGTGACGGTCATTAAAGACCTTAAAGTGAAGGGAAGCTCTTCCGTCTTGAAAATCGGCACCAAAGTAAAAAACATCCGTTTGGTGGAAGGCGATCACGATATTGATTGCAAAATCGATGGTTTTGGAGCAATGAAGCTAAAATCGGAGTTTGTCAAAAAGAATTAAAGTGTACAGCAGAGAAACTATTCAGTTCCATGAGGATTAAAAAAAGGAGAAGCCGAGGCTTCTCCTTTTTTACTAGCATTTGGCATCTTTGGGCTTCCAATGCTCATGCCCAAATAGATGTCATAGTGGTGCTAGCCATACGGTTCCGGTTCCCCTGTATACATTAACCAGCCCTTCGCCGGAAGCGGCCGAGCCCATTTTGGTTTTTCCCGATTTTTCGACGGTGAACTGTAGGGTGTTGGACCACATAAGGGCAAAGTTGCCATCCACCTTGAGCACATCATTTTGCAATTCTATAACGACCGCTTCATCAGAAGGGATCGGCGCTTGAAGTGCCAGCACTCCTTTTCCACGGGCGCTTAAATTAAATAACCCTTCTCCGCCCAGTGCAGCAGAAGAAAGATTACTGCGTGCAACGACGGATATGTTAAGCGTGGTGTCGCAAGCTAAAAACAATCCGTCTTCGATGGCAATGTCATCATTATCCACATCAATGAGCCAAATATATTGGTAGGTAGGCTCCAGCATAATGGTCCCCGTGCCTTTATAATGCGGTTTAATAGCACCTGTCCCCGTTACAGCACCGGATACCAAGTTTCGCATTAAGCCTCCGACGCCTTTTACACCAGTAGTCATTTCCATGCTGCCTACAGTATATTGCATGGCACCTGCCCTCATCATAATCTCACTATTATTGATTTCGATCATGAGCTGCTTGCGGCGCATGTTACTTTTGCTCATATAGTAATTGTCTTTTGCAGCTGCAACCGAGGTGCAACTCAAATCTGTTATGTATTCCAGTACCGTAAATCCACCTAATTGGTCAGTGATGGCAACATTGCTGTTATCCTTTAAATTATTAATGACAAAAGCCATAATGTATGTGCCTCCTTGTTGTTTTCATGGTGTGGGGATGGAAATCTTATTTATTCCATACCATAAATTCGACAAAGAGACTGCTTTTCCTGCGTGGATCTCGGCACTTCTCTCGCCTGATTTTCAGACTCAGAAAAGGAGAGCTTGAAAAAGATACGAAAAAGGTTCAATATAAAGATATCGGTTTTTAAAATGATTTACTTTGGAAGCAGCCGAATAAAAATGAAACATACAATAGGGGGTAGCATAAGTGGAGATAGGTATAAGCACGTTTGTAGAAACAACACCGGATCCCCAAACCGGTGAGGTCATCAGTCACGCACAACGGATACGTGAAGTGGTCGAGGAAATTGTACTTGCTGATCAGGTAGGACTGGATGTGTACGGCGTGGGAGAGCATCATCGTAAAGATTATGCGGCATCTGCTCCGGCTGTTATACTGGCTGCTGCTGCGGCACAAACCCGACGAATTCGCCTAACCAGTGCGGTTACGGTGCTTTCATCGGATGATCCGGTGCGTGTATTTCAGGACTTTGCTACGCTGGACAGTATTTCGAATGGACGAGCTGAGATTATGGCAGGCCGAGGTTCTTTTATCGAATCGTTCCCGTTGTTTGGATATGACCTGGATAACTACGATGAGTTGTTTGATGAAAAGCTGGAGCTGTTATTGAAAATACGTGAATCCGAAAAAGTGACCTGGAAAGGCGGACATCGGTCCGCAATCAACAATTTGGGCGTGTACCCGCGTCCGGTGCAAAATCCTTTGCCTGTATGGATTGGGAGTGGAGGCAATCAGGAATCAGTGGTTCGTGCGGGCTTGCTTGGATTGCCGTTGGTGCTTGCCATTATTGGAGGCAGCCCTATGCAGTTTGCACCCTTGGTGGAGTTGTACAAAAAGGCAGCTAAACATGCAGGTCATGATGCATCGCTGCTTCCAGTTGCATCCCACTCGCATGGTTTTATCGCGGAGACTACCGAGCTTGCAGCGGATAAGTTTTTCCCTTCCACTCAGCAGAGCATGAATGTGCTTGGGCGTGAACGTGGTTGGGGTCCTTATACTCGTTCCAGCTTCGATGCCGCGCGCAGCTTTGAAGGAGCATTATATGTGGGCGATCCTGATACGGTAGCCAAGAAAATCATTCACCTCCGTAAACAGGTAGGCATTACACGGTTTCTATTGCATGTGCCCGTCGGCACGATGCCGCATGATGATGTCATGAGAGCTATTGAATTATTGGGAACAGAGGTAGCGCCACGGGTGCGTGAAGAGATATCAAAGTGGGAATCCGAGAACAAATAGGCGGATTGACCTCAGTATAGAGAAAGATAAAGGAGCAGACCATGTGAGGAGGTCGCTCCTTTTTTGGTTCTAAATAATCTGTACAGGTGGGGCCAATCAGATCATTGTTTATTTAGTCCGTTTTTTATGCGTGATGCGTCTTTGCAGGAGAGGCTTTCCTTGTTTTAGTCTCTTAGGTTTTGCAGGAACTCTGCGCAAGATAGGTTTCTCTTGAGTTGCTTTGGAAGGCAGCGTCATGCGGAGTGTGGTTGATGCAGGTTTTCTTTGACTGCTGCTTGTTATAAAGTCGATAGTATAGTTCAAGACGAACGGGCTAACCGCAATTCTCCGCAGTCCCACGTTTCTACAAGTGGTACAGCCTGTATCCCAGCACCAATCGAAGGCATTTTCAGGAACTTGAGTGAAGTATGAACCTCGCCATGTACGTCCAAAGTCATCCTCGGCATAATAGAAAAACGTATTACCTCCGGCGAAGCCGCTCCATACTTGAATCGTTTGACCGGGGTTCACACGAAACCAGCCTGCTTTAGAGTAGTTAACAGGAGTACAGCTGAAGTCCGGATAGGCAAAAACTAGAAAGATAGCCGCATTGGTGCTGTTGCGAAAATTGACACCCATTGTCGCCCCTTCTTTCCTCATATAGTAATCTTACAGTGTAGCTTATGAGTATTTTGAAAGAAGGAAACGGACAAGAGTCTTTTAATTGCTAAAGTTGAACCATTTGCTGATGTCTATTTTGTGATGTTCATTCATAGATCGCCATTCGTTTGATTCCGGTTGATAGGTATAATCTTTTTGCCAGGTTATGATGTTTTCCACGATAGCCCGTATGGAAGAGACAATATAGGAGACTTCCTGATTGGTCATCATGGGATGAAGCGACAGACGCACCCAGCCCGGCTTTCGAGATAAGTCTCCCTCATGAATCAGGTCTGTCATTTGCTTAGATGCTTGCTGGTCGATGCCCAGCAAATAATGTCCATAGGGGCCTGCACATGAACAGCCGCCTCGGACCTGAATGCCAAATCGATCATTTAGTAGTTTTACAATCAGGTTATAGTGAATATGACCGACAACGAAAGAAACGATTCCCAGCCGATCTTGGCTGTTTCCTCCCAAAATATGCAGACCTGGTATGGTGCCCAAGCCTTTTAGCAATAATGAGGTCAGCTCCTTTTTACGCTCCAACATGCGGCTGTATCCCATTTGTTCCTTCAGCTGAATACAGAGCGCGGTTCGAACAGCCTGTAGAAAAGGAGGGGTCCCTCCATCCTCGCGTGCTTCAATACTATCCTTATACTCGTATCCACCCCAAGGATTGGTCCAACTCACCGTACCGCCCCCGGGTTGATCGGGAGCACAATGGAGGCACAGCCGCGAATCCATAATGAGAACGCCGCTTGTACCGGGGCCACCAAGGAATTTGTGAGGGGAAAATACAATTCCGTCCAGTTTCTCAAGGGGATCTGTAGGGTGCATGTCGATCTCCGCATAAGGTGCGCTTGCCGAAAAATCAACGAAACATACGCCGCCATGTTCATGCATTTTGCGGGATAGCTGGTGAATCGGCACTTCAAACCCTGTAACATTGGAGCAGGCGGTAAAAGCGCCAATCTTGATCGGGCGATGCCGAAATTGAAGCAGCAGTTGTTCGAGATGAGCTGGATCGACCATTCCTCCAGGACCTGGAGGAAGACACACAACGTCTCCAATGGTTTCTGCCCAGGAAATATGATTGGAATGATGCTCCATGTGTGTAACAAAAATAACGGGACGGTCTTTTTCAGCGATGGGGTAGAGGTGCTTTAATTTTTCATGTATTTTCAATCCTAATAGTCGCTGAAGTTTATTCACCGCACCTGTCATCCCGGACCCGGCGAATAGAATGATATCATGTTCATTGGCATGAACGTGGTTCTTAATGATTTGTTTTGCTTTTTCATAGGCTTGGGTCATTAGAGTACCTGTCAAATTAGACTCCGTATGCGTGTTCGCCACAAATGGACCTAATTCATGAACTATTTTCGACTCGATGGGGCCATACAAACGACCGCTGGCTGCCCAATCCGCATAAATCAGCTTTTTAAGCCCATATGGAGATTCAAAGGTCTGGTGATAACCGATTGTATTTTCGCGATACTTTTGGAAATAAGCCTCGTTAGAAGGCTGATACCTACAGTTACTACTTCCGATTCGAGCCATGAGCATACGGCGCCTCCCAAGTCGTTCTATCTTCTTAGGGTACGTAGGGAGGCTGGAATAGGTTAAAAAAAATAGGCGAATGTCATCATTTAGTCAAAATAAAAAGCCTCATCCAATAGCAGGATAAGGCATGAGGATATATTAGATAAAAAGCTGCATATCCGACTCAAGCGCATCTTTTAGATACGTTTTTGCCTCGATAATTTCCAGTTCAGGGATGAATTCTTCCGGTTTAAAACCCATAATATCCACCGATAGCTTGCAGGCATAAAATTTGACGTTTTTCTTCCGGGCTCCTTTCAGGAAATGGATCAGCTTCGGTGCCTCATTGTCTTCCAGCATTTCCGTCAGCATCAGCTTGCCCAGACCGCTAAAATTCATATGGGATAGCGGTAAAGCTTCAGGCCCCTTGGGAGTCACCAGATCCATAAGTTTCTCGTAAATGGTCTTGTCCTCAAGCGTCATTTTATCGGGATCACGAACCAATGATAATCCCCAGAATGCAAAAAACATCGTAACCTCGACATCCAGCTCCCGAGCTGTATTGGCCAAAATCAGTCCAGCCATAGCTTTATCATAATCGCCGCTGAACATAAGCAGATTCATCCTTTTGTCCACGATCTTCCGCCTCCATTACCAACAGATATATTCAGTATGGATTTGGAAAGGAGAACTATGCCCAGTTCACATATTGATCACAATTGTAGGAGATGTGTCGGATTCAAGAGCACTATTCAATATATGTTATTATTATCTATGGAAATTACATAGCACCATTGTTTATGGAATATAAGAACAAATGAGGAAGGAACGGGTTTTGAAATTTATGAGAAAAACATCGTCTATAATGTTTTTGTTTTTATTGCTGATTGTGACAGCATGTGGAACCCATCAAGAGAAGAATACGGATTCATTTTCAAAAGCCTCAATCTCCAAAAATATGTCCTCCGAGCAACCGATAAATTCTGAAGAGAAGAAGGAAAATACAACTGATGCAGGCCAATCTATGAAAGTGGTCGTATCTAAAGAAAAAGCTATAATACGTTCAGAAGAGGGGAATTCATTAGTTCATGCAGATTGGACGTCAGGCCAACCTGATGTGGAGTTACCCCTTCAAATGGGGGCAACTAAGGCTGAACTCGTATTAGGGATGGATCATCCTAACGGAGTGAAAACATTGGTGGTATTCCCTTCCGAGTCTACAGGTTGGCCACTCGACTTGTCTTCAACTGGAGAATCGGAAGCCTTTGACGAGTTTGGTGAATTGAAAGCAGGCTATAGGCTTCAAGCGAGCGTTTACGATTTTGATCATGATGGAACCAACGAATTAGTCATTGCAGCGGGTGACTTAGCTACGAATGCTGAGATATGGGTTTTTTCATTTACAAATGTAGAAAACATTAAAAAGATAGATCCCTTTCATCAGGAGTTAGCTGTAACAGGGCAATCCTATATTACTTTAGATGGACATGAATTAGATGTGCCTTATGGCTCTCAAGGTTTATTTGAGACTTATAAGTATATAGATAAAGAATTTCTTACTCCGGTAAAGTAAGCTCGCCGTTACCAATGTCATATCTACAAACCGCTCCCATTCTGTATAATCTCAAGGGAATTCAAGACACAAGCCTGAGATCGGGAGGACAATAAGAAAGTGAGTATAGAGAACAAATATAAAGCACTTGAGCTGGAGAAGCCGGGCATTTATGAGCTAGAGGGACTGGAAGTCGGGGTCACCTCTAATTGCAACTTCAAGTGTGATTACTGCTGCGCATATCAGCGGAACGACGGACAATGCATTAGCAGTAAAGAGGTCAAAA
This sequence comes from Paenibacillus sp. FSL W8-0439, assembly GCF_038008995.1. Lineage (NCBI taxonomy): Bacteria > Bacillati > Bacillota > Bacilli > Caryophanales > Paenibacillaceae > Paenibacillus > Paenibacillus sp. FSL W8-0439. The sequence continues at coordinate 5,710,009 of NZ_JBBPAK010000001.1, read as the reverse complement.
GTATCATTGATGATATTCCAACGTTAAAACGTGTGCGACTGTCCGGGGGAGAAGTGACCTTGAAGTATGAGGACTGTCTGGATATTGTGGCTCACTGTTCGAGCAAAGGAATCGCTACCCAGCTCAATACCAATGCCAGCTTGCTCAGCCCTGAACGAATTGAGAAGCTGCGTGACGCGGGGCTTTCCAACATTCATATCTCCTTCAACTTTACGGATGCCGATAAATATGCACAGTATTATCATGTTCACCCTCGCATGTATGAGAAAATCGTTCAAAATATTCGGTTGTGTACCGAAGCCAAGTTGGAAACGGTGCTGGAAACTTTGCTATTTGCAGAGACACAGAACAATATGCCAGCAATCAGTGAAAAAGTATACGAACTCGGTGTGCGTATCCACGAAATCCAAAACAGCATTGTGATGGATCATACGAATTGGAACGCGATCTCCACCAAGGAAGCACTTGTCCGTTCCGTTCATGACCTGATTGCACACAAGAAAGACGATACCGTGCTGTATTTCACCTGTATGGACCGTTTTGCTGAGGAGCTGGGCTTCAAGGAAGAGCCAGGTGTATATTTTTCCAACTGTGTTGATGGTAAGAAGCAGCTTCATCTTCACGGGAACGGGGATATTCTGATCTGTGAACTTTGTCATCCTGTGGTCATCGGTAATATTTATAACGGAACGTCCCTAAAGGATATTTACAAAAATAAACCGAAGCAGCTTCAGGAGTTTCTCGACAAACTGCCTTGTCCTGCATATGATGCGCTTTTTCCTGTAGGAAGCAAGTAGACATGATTTGAGATTATGAGACTACAGCATCTACCACCCTAGCAGTCGGGGTGGTAGATGTCCTTCATGTAACTCCATGAGTCCTTTATTATTTGTTTTAATGAAAGGGTTTACATGCTAAAATATATAAAAATGCGAGCTTCTTAGGAAAGAAGGAGTAGATATGAGATATAGAAATGTAGGCAATAGCGGTCTTAAAATTAGTGAAATCGGACTGGGGAGCTGGTTAACGTACGGTACAGCCGCCGAGCAGGAAGCAGCTCATACCTGTATTGCCAAAGCCTTTGAACTTGGAATCAATTTCTTTGATACCGCGAACGCGTATAACCGTGGAGAAGGCGAGAAGGCTATGGGAGCCGCTTTGAAGCCTTATCGAAGAGAGAGCTATGTGCTTTCTACCAAGGTTTTCTTTCCTATGGATTCTGGTCCCAATGACAGAGGACTGTCACGCAAGCACATTATGGAGCAATGTGAGGCGAGTTTGAAGCGCCTCGGCACAGATTATATCGACATGTACTTCTGCCATCGTTATGATCCAGACACTCCATTGGAAGAGACACTGCGGGCGCTTGATGATCTTCAAGCTCAAGGCAAGATCCTGTATGCTGCGGTTAGTGAATGGAGTGCTGCCCAGCTCACGGATGCCTATGGTATTGGAAAACGGCTGAATCTGCGCCCGCTGATTGCCAATCAGCCGATCTATAATATGTTCGAGCGTTATATCGAGCATGAGGTACTTCCCGTATCCGGTCAGGTAGGCATCGGCCAAATTGTATTTTCACCTCTGGCCCAAGGCGTCCTCACAGGTAAATACAAGCCGGGACAGCCTATACCGACGGGTAGCCGCGGGGCTGATGCCTCTGTCAATAATGTCATCAGCAGTTATATGAACGATACTGTTCTCAACTGCGTTCAGGAGCTGGATCAGCTGGCGAAGGACTTGGGTATCACCTTGTCACAACTCGCGCTTGCCTGGATTCTGAGAGAACCGGGGATCAGCGCTGCACTGATTGGGGCTACTAAACCGGCACAGATCGAGGAAAATGTGAAGGCAGTCGAGGTGACTTTGCAACCGGAGACCTGCGCGCAAATTGAGCAGATTCTGAAGCAAGCAGAGGGTTTTGAGCCTTTGCGCTAAGCATTCACACGAGCCTCTATTGAGGGAAGCCATCAATAACAAAGTCTCGCTCTTCCTGTCCGTAACAGAGAAGGGCGAGACTTTTTAACTGGCATCAAGCATGGCATAGATGCCTGAAACCACACTAAATGCAATTCCGCTCACTAAAACAAGGATTTGCTTCTTGCTGAGATCCAGGGGATCAAAAAAGATGGGCAACAGCCATTTTAGGGTGATAACAGCCCATAGGCCCTCCAGTAACCCTAGTATCAAAACCTTTTGCCCCCAGTGAAGCTTCATTTGCGGTGTTAGCGGACCTTCAAGAAACAGGTCACCTGAAGTATGAATATTCCAAGAAACAATAACTACGAATATAAGAAGAGTTAATAGTGTTGACATAATATAGGCGATATCTTTTTTGGCCTTTTTCGTAAGTTTTGGCGATTTTTTAAACTCAGGCAAGCCAATCAGGAGAAAAACGATTCCCATAAAAATAGCTACGCCTATAAAGGAACCCAGTATAATATTCGCTATGATGCCGATGCCATTGATGATTAATAATAAAATAAGCTCCCCCCCCTTGGGGTTACGATAATAGTTATTTTATTGTACATGCAGGAACAAAAATGCTCAAATATTTGGAAAAGCCCCCGGCACTTGTGCTGAGGGCATTTTTTGATTTTTTGCCAGTTATAATGCTGATTTAATGACCTTTTTATAATACAGAATGGATAGCACTCCAAAGATGGAATATAAGGCGGTGTATAGCACCATCACGATGATCATAGGCATCCAAACTTCGGTCCCAAACAAGAACCAGCCGGATTGGACGGCGAAATAGCTGTGTGATAGGCCGATCACTAACGGAATGCCGAAGTTAAAGAGTTGTTTTATTTTAATGCCTCGCAGCAGGTCACTTTGGGTGAAGCCTAACTTTCTCAATACAGTATAATTGGCCTTTTCGTCTTCGCTCTCATCCATTTGCTTAAAATAAAGGATGCAGCCTGATGTAATGAGAAAGGTGAGTCCCAAAAAGCCAACGACAAACATGATCACTCCCATATTTCTCTTCTGATTACTGCTCATTTCAAGCTGTGATGTTTGTTGATCATTAAAATTCGCAGCTGCAAAGAGGCGATCGGCTTCTTCAATCTGCGCTGAGTTTAGCATATCAATTCCAATATATAAGGAGGACTTCTTTTGGATCTCTGGATTTACATCTTTCTTTAACCGCTCAAAAATGGTTTCGTCTACAATGACAGTGGGTACTCCCCCAGCTGCAAAATAGTAGGGAATCACATAATCCTTTTTTAGACCCACATATTGTTGAGGTATGACTTCTGTTTTCCCCTTCAAATCCAAGGGTCCAAAGTCTTTCAAGGACATGAATTTCTGTAACATATCATTATAGCCCGTTAAAACCGTTTGGCCTGGAGATACATCCGTATCCTCCACAGATCGGTCGCTTACGACAGGCAGTGTCGTGAAATCCGCACCCTTATTTAATTGTTCCATAGGAGTCTCCATAATTTGCGCTGTCTTCACACTGACTTGAATCACTTCAATTTTCTTTTCTCGATACTGTATATCATGCTCATGAAGTAACGCTTTGAATTTCTCCGCATCCGGCACATTCGTCATGGCAAAATGGGATGGGACATTATCCTCAGCTGCTTGATCCGCAGAATAATAGGCGATATAGCTTAAGGATAGTAAACCGATAGCAAGTGCCGATACTGTCGTAATAATGGTTAACAACAAAGCATTGGATTTCATGCGGAACATAATGGATGAGAGGGACAGCACCTCATGAATGTTTAAGTAGCCGCCTTTACTTTTTCTGATGATATTGGAAATAAAGCGGATGGACCCTTTATAAAAGAGAAATGTTCCGATGATGACAGAGCCCAAAATAAATACCATCGCCATAAATAGTTCATTTAGGGATGTAAAGTCTCCACCAAATAATCTGGAGGAAACATAGTAACCTAACGCGATGAGTGAGACGCCAATGATCCCGATAATCATCTCAAAGATCGTTATTTTCTTGATTTTCCCTTCGGTGGTTGAGGTCACTCGAAACAAAGACAAAATACTTTGTCTTTTGATAAAAGAGTAATTCATGACCATAATCAGCAAGTAGATGACAACAAAAACGATGAGTGTTTGAGTCAGTGCTTGGTTCGAGAAATATAGAGTGGCAATAGCCTCGACGCCCGTCGTCTTAAATAAGATCATGATCACTAATTTGGAAAAAGAAAATCCAACCCCAATTCCAACGAAAAGAGAACCGAAGTATAAAATTAAGTTTTCAGCACTTAGAATGCGAAAAATTTTACTTTTTGTCATTCCGATCAGTTGAAATAGGCCGATTTCTTTACTGCGTCTTTTTATAAAAATATTATTAGCATACAAAAGGAAAATGCATACAATAGCGACTAGTAAGACGGATGCTGCCCGTATAGAAGCTGCACCTTTAACAGAGCCCTTCACTTCGTCCATGGAGGGATCGTATTGTAATGTGACAAAGGCGAAATAGAGCGCAACACTGAAAATAAGAGCAAAAACATAAAGGTAATAATTTTTCAGGTTTTTTTTCAAATTCTTTAGAATGAGCAGATTAATGTTCATATTGGACCCCGCCTAAGACTGCTTGGGTTTTCATGATATCCTGGAAGAAGCTTTGCCTTTCCTGCACGCCTTTATGAAGCTGCGTATACATTTGCCCATCCTTCATAAAAATGACTCGGCTGCAATGGCTGGCTGCAACAGGATCATGCGTGACCATAATAATAGTTGCTTTGCGCTTTTGGTTCAGCTGACCCAGCTTGTTTAATAGATCAGAAGCCGACTTCGAATCAAGCGCACCCGTAGGTTCATCGGCAAAAATAATCGTAGGCTCATGAATAAACGCTCTAGCCGCAGATGTACGCTGTTTCTGTCCACCCGAAATTTCATTGGGATACTTGTCCTTGAGCTCATAAATCCCCAGCTCTGTAGCCACCTCCTGAAATCTTCGGTTGGCCTCTTTTTTAGACGTTTTGGTGATAGATAGGGGCAAAAGAATATTCTCCTTCACGGTGAGCGTATCCAGCAGATTATACTCTTGAAAAATAAAGCCTAAATGCTGTTTGCGGAATTCAGCCAGTTGCTTTTCTTTCATTTTCGTCATTTCGATATCATTGATCTTAATGGAACCGTGGCTTACTTTATCAATGGAGGAAAGGACATTTAGTAGAGTGGTTTTACCTGAACCGGAGGCTCCCATAATACTGACAAATTCACCTTCCTCAATAACGATATCTATTCCCTTCAAAACCTCCTGCATATTTAGCTTATTACCATAGCTTTTGTGAATCTTATGGGCTTCTAAAATATTCACTTCGATGCACTCCTTATTATTCTTGTAGCCTTATTATAAAAATCGTGCCGATGCTTTTCCCTTGATTGGGCGAACAATACATAAAAGCATGTGACATCTCTGTCACATGCTCATCATACTTACGAAATCATTTCGTTTGGGGAAAATTAAAGTGAAGGTAGTACCCGTGTTCGGTTTGGAGTGCACATCTATATGTATGAGCAAGGACTGCGCTGCCTTTTTCGTTAAATATAACCCCATGCCTGTTGAAGTATGATCGGAATGTTGGGTCGTGGATGTAAAACCTTTCTCGAAAATACGAGGTATATCCTTCGGATCAATCCCACGCCCAAAGTCTTGAACCTCAAGCTGTATTCGATCCTTATGTTCATAGCTGTGAATGATAATATCACTGGCATCGCTATATTTGATGGCATTGGTTAAGAGCTGTCTGATGATAAAAGCTAGCCATTTGGCATCACTTAGCACTTCTATGTGCTCAAGTCGGATGTCAAAACCGATCCCTTTTTGGATGCACCATGACTGTAATGCTTTGATCTCTTTAAAAACCAGAGATTTTAAATCTACTTGCTCGACGTACAAATCGTTTTCAATAAAAGATATGCGCTTCTGATGCAACTGTTGGTCCAGCAGTAAATGAATTCGCAGCCATTCATAAGTTAGCTGAGCCTTAAGAGATTTGTCATCCAGTCGCTCAATCATCAAATGCATGGCGGTTAAAGGTGTTTTCACCTCATGAATCCATGATAACAGCTCATCCTTTTCGTGTTCCAGAGTCAATTGATTTTGCGAGATCATCTGTTGTAGTCGTTCGGTTTGATGGACAATTTTGTGTTCAATGATTCGCTCAAATGGACTTTCAGGTTCGCCCATTCCGGTTAATTGGAGAGGCCCCTCCCATTCTTCCAAGGCCCTATAGAACTTGGTTTCCTTGGGATAGCGAACGATTAAAAAAACCAGGAAAACCAACATAGATAAGAAAACGACATACAGGATCGGTATCAACGGGATTGCCGTATCCACATAAGCAATGAGAAGGATCAGCATTTGTTGGCATACAAAAAGTAGAATCCAGCTCCGCCTCTCTGTAAGGTATTTTTTAATCATAGGCAGGTGCCTCTTCTGTAGCCATGTAGCCTTGCCCCACTTTTGTTTCAATGAAACAGCCCAAATCCAGCTCGTCCAATTTTTTACGCAGGCGGTTCAAGTTGACAGTCAGGGTATTGTCGCTGACAAAACGTTCATCATCCCAGAGGCTTTTAATTAATTCCTCTCGTGCGACAATTTTATTTTTTTGTTCAATCAGCAGCTTCAAAATAAAAATCTCGTTCTTGGTTAATTCGATGGAGCCAGCCTCATTGGCTACTACATTTTTTTCATAATCGACCGTCGCTCCACGCCATGTTTTCAGGGAAACAGGTTCTGTATTGTAATTATATACACGGCGAAGTGTCGCTTGTAATTTTGCAATCAGTACATCAAAATGGAAGGGTTTTTGGATAAAATCATCCGCTCCAAGCTGCATTGACATTACTATATCCGTAGGGTGATCCCGCGATGATAAGAAGATAATCGGGACGTTAGAGTGGGATCGAATCATTCGACACCAATGAAAACCATCAAATTTCGGCAATTGAATATCAATCACGACCAGATCGGGCTTTATCGTTGTGAATTCTTGAATGACTTTACTAAAATCCCGGATGCCGTACACATCATAGGCCCATTGAGTTAACCTGTCCTTTATTTCATGGAACAAAGTTTCATCATCTTCAATCAGCAAGATTTTAAACAACGATTTCACCACTTTTACTTTTTTATATAAAGTGTATAGCAAAATTTGTTTATGTGCTATATGTGAAAGAGTCAACTTGATATTGCGATAATCTGCTGTTAATAGTTGAGGTTTATAGTTGGTTTATATCTACTATTTCATACCGTTAAAGGATGGATGTATTGATGGGAATTCACACCTATTTTCGATCCCTAAATGAGTTGGAAAGAATTATTCGTTGTCCAGGCAAGTTTAAATTCGAGGAACATAGTGTATCGGCTCATTCCTGGAAAGTCGTGCAATATGCCAAAACCCTGGCTGATATCGAAGAGAGGAACGGCCTCAATATTGATTGGAAAAAGCTATACGAGATTACCAGCAGTCACGATTACGGCGAGATTTTTATTGGAGACATTAAAACGCCTGTTAAGCATTCCTCCAAGGAACTACGGTTATTAATCCAGCAAGTTGAAGAGGGTATGATTGAGTATTTTATAGAAGAGAATATTCCCGAGGATTTTAAAGCAATTTTCCGCAAGCAGCTAAGAGAAGGTAAAGATGATTCTGTTGAAGGCTTAATTTTAGAAGTAGCGGATAAAATGGATCAGGTGTATGAAGCGTTTGCCGAGCTTCAGCGGGGGAATACCGAAAAGGAATTTATTGTGATGTATCGCAATGCGCTTGTAAAAATCAAAAATATTAATTTGAAATGCGTTGAGTATTTTTTGGAAAATATCCTGCCGGATATGGTTAAGGAAGAAACGCCTTCATCCATTGATATAAAAAAGATCACGGAAGAGGCCTTAGCTCTGTAAATGAATTTTCTCGCCGTCTTTCAGAAGCCGCGAAGCGCTTCTGTTCATACATAACAATAGTTTTTTTATAATAAAGCAGGTTCTATATGAAAATAAAAAAGCAATCAGGACAGTTGATTGAACCTGCCCTGATTCAATTGGAGAGAACGGAGCTTATTTAGAAAATGGATTCGGGAAATTCGTTTTCGTAGCAGCATATTGGGTCTTGACGTTGCCGATACCAAGCTCACCATTTCCATTAGATCCCCAGGACCAGACCGTTCCATCGGCCGTCAGCGCATGGGAATGGGTTCCTGCTGCACTGAATGCTACTACATCAGTTAGTGGCGTGTTGGTGTCATCTACAACTTGGGATGGGACTTTAACAGAAAATACATCGGTTCCATCACCTACCTGCCCGACATTATTCGTTCCCCAACCCCAAAGAGTTCCATTATTTTTAAGTGCAAAAGTTTGACTTTTACCTGCTTTCAGTCTACTTACATTGGAAACATTGATCAATACGGGTGATCTTCTAAAAGTAGAAGTTCCATCCCCAAGCTTTCCAGAAGAGTTGTTGCCGGAAGCATATACTTCTCCGCTATTGGTCAATACATATATGCGGTCAGGTCCTGCTGTAAAGGTTTTGATATCACCAATTCGATATTGAACAGGGGTAGGCTGGTCTTCTTTATCATCCTGCCCCATTGCACCATCATAACCGCGTCCCCATACCCATAGCTGATTATCTTTGTCTAAGGCTGCACCGAAGCTATCCCCAGCGTTAATGGCTACAATATCCTCCAAACCCTGTACCTGCACAGGCTTAACGGAAGAGGCAGAAGCTCCTTTGGTGCCATTGCCGAGTTGGCCAAAGTTATTTTCCCCGTAGGCCCACACGGTACCGTCATTTTTGAGCGCAAGAGTAAACTGACCACCTGCCCTCACTTCCTTCACATCATTAATATACTTGTTTATAACAGGCTCCTTTGCAGAATCCCTTACCTTTCCTGTCCCTAGCTCCCCGTGACCTGCAAAGCCCCAAGACCAGATGGTTCTGTCTTTTTGAGCAAGGTCGAATGCAGAGCACCGGCTTGTGGTAAAGTTTAATCATTTATATTTTTTATAAAATTGGTTGTAAAAAATGCGTATTCCACTCCTTTATATATGAGAAGGCAATACGGCATCACAGTAAGCGCTAGGGAATGGAGCGCTGAAGATGGATTCCCCCTCATTGTTCTTCCACTAAAAAATAATTAATAGGAGTGGTAAGAATTATGGCATACACATATTCACAAGTTACAGCATCTAACGGAGTCGTCCTGCACACAATCAAAACATCCCCAAACAGCGTTTATATGAAGGCTCTTCCTGGAGGTTCCACGATTGCGAACCAGAGTACAGATGGTATCAATGGTAGCTTCTTCGATTTCTTTCAGGTGCATTGCTCACGATTGCAGTAAACAATGACGTTCCAGTCGGTGGTAGCAAAGGGTCATACGGCTCTGGTTATGAGAACGCAAAGTATGCTCGCGGCACACTGGTATGGGATTCTCGTGAAGGAGAGTTCTCTGTGCAAGTGGTAAGCTCGGCAGCAAGTCTTGCTGTAGTAAATCGCCATCAGTACTGGGCTCAAGGTGGGATCAGTATGGGATTGAATAACGAATCCGGATGGGCCGCACAAGCGGATAAAGAAAATATGCCAAACCGCACAGGTAATGCAGAGCGTGCAGGTTTGGTATACAACACTGGCAAAAATATATGGCTCGTGGTTACAAACACGAAATGCTCAGCTGCACAGTTCCGTTCTGCCATTAAAGAAAAGGTCAGTTCCGGTACGCTGGTGAATGGTATTTTCCTTGATGGTTCTGGTTCTGCACAGATGAGAGCGGGAACCCCTAAGGCAACAGGCGATAGTCGTAAAGTCTTCTCTATGGTTGCCTTGCGGTAATCTCATAATCAAGTAGAGGGCCTTACTAGCCCTCTACTCACCCTAAAAAAGGGTATATAATAGAATATAAACGAAGGTATCATTCGATTGATGCCTTCGTTTTTTACATAATTTAAAAAATAGAGTAAATTATTATAAGATTATTGTAATTTTCTTCATTTGTATTCGTCAAAGAACGAGAAAGGATGTGTACATTTAACATGAATAAACCTGCTCGAATTATTTCTATTCTTATCCTTGCTGCAAGTGTAGGTGTGTTTGCTGGTTGTGGAAAACAGGAAGCAACAAGTCCATCCACCAATGAAACGGTACTGCCAGCAACCTCAGAATCGGCAGTAAAAGAAGAACCCGGTCAATCAGCTGTCCAGCATAGCTTGGACGAGATCAAATGGAATGAAGTTAAAGATCCTCTGATTGAGGATGGCATGATAACCAAACTCAAAGCGGCTATAGCCGCCTTTGTATCAAACGATTTGAATCAATTTCATGCTGCGCTTGCTCCAGACATTGGAACAGGTCACGATTATCTCTTAGAGCATCCAGTGAAGTTTACAGGGATTGCCGAAGCTATAAAAGAAAAGGATCGGGTATTGGTACCCGTAGTAGGCAAACGGCTTACTAAAGAAGAAGGTTCTTCACCTGATGTACAGTATACCTTTTATTTTGAAAAAGATAAGGGTGGATCATGGCAAATTGTTTCGATAGACTGATTCATATCTCATTCCAACCCAAGAGAAGACGTTCTGATAAAATCAGAACGTCTTCTTTTCTTTCTCTACATATTATTTGAGCAATACTGACCAGTTAGGATCTTTGTATCGTTTATCCACCACTTCCCTTACCAGGATAAGCTCCTCTGGAATCTGATCTAGCTTTGTAATCCAGAATCATAAGTCTGCTTTGCCCTACGATCGCTCTATAGCAAGTACGTTATACTGCTTACCTACTGCATCATATGCTCTCCACTCCTCATGCATTATTTCATTATCCATCTTCCCGTAGAATGAGATGACAGTTTCATATGCCCCTTTGTCGGCTTGCGATTCCTTAAGTGAAGCCCTAACCAACTCCAGGCTATCATCCATCATTTTAAAAGATTTGGGCTCAGTCAGCTCAGATGGTCTAAAAGGAAATCTTGCTTCCGTCCATTTCTGTATACTTTCATCTTTAGCGAGTATATTAACCCTTAGCAGCCCCTGCCACGAACTATTTGATCCGATTTGAACAGTCTGTTCAATTTGCCAAAGAAATACCTGAAAATGTTGATCCTACGGAAAAACCTATCCAATCGGTCTATATATCTATCCCAGATACACATATTTATAAGCAGATGGATGGACAGCGGAGGCAATTAATCAATCCAGAAGAATTACAGGTGGGCAACCCATTGAGGTTTCTTATGTGTACCCTGCAACCTCTGTTTTCCTGGCATTGGAAATGGTCGTGCTGGATGAATTGTAGAGGAGGCCGGTAAGGAACCTTACTCCTATAAAAGCACGTCATATCATAAGGTTTAGGTGATATTAATGAGTTTTACCATGTTGTAGATATAACGTGTTTGCGCATTCTTAACCATTGTACCTGCAGAGTTTTTGAGTTGAATACCGGACGAGCCCCCACCATCAAGAAGAACGGCTTCAAAGCAATCCTGTTTGATAAAATAATTGCGAAGTTGTTTTAGCGTCTCATTTTTATGAACAACCAGATAGACCTGCCAAATATTATTCACGACTTTGAATCCCAGGCCTGTCCGTCCCGTGGCTTCCGTGTACTGCAAGGTTCCATTCAAATCGAAGTTTTCAATCTCTTTCAGCTCCTTGAGCCATACTTCTTCCTTATTCTTCAGTGACAGACTACCGCCGCTAATAATGGATTTGTACTTAATTGCCGTTCCCATTTGTTTTTTGAGATCCGTTACACTTAAAGTACGGGTAATGGCAATTTACAGCTGCCCCTTACAACCTAATCATCAAATTTTATTAAAAAAAATGAAATACTGCGTACGAGACAATGCTTGACTTAAAGTTAACTTTAAGTAGTAACATACTGGGTGTAACGTATGGATTAGGACAGGCGATGGCTATTCTGACAAATTGGGAGTGATAAAATTGAAAAAGAAACAACTGGGTAACAGCGACCTTCAAGTATCCGCTCTGGGTCTGGGCTGCATGGGAATGTCCGAGTATTATGGTGAGTTGGATGATCAGGAATCGATCAAAACGCTTCATCGTGCGTTGGAGCTGGGGATCAACTTCTGGGATACAGCAGATGTCTACGGTGTGGGGAAAAATGAAAAACTGATCAGTCAAATCCTGCGGAGCCACCGGGATGAAGTAGTGTTAGCTACCAAGTTTTCGATTATGCGCGGGGAAGATGGTGCATTTATGGGGGTAAGCGGCCGTCCTGAATATGTAAAACAGGCATGTGATCGTAGCCTGCAAAGATTGGGTGTAGATGTGATTGATTTGTACTATCAGCACCGTGTTGACCCGAATGTACCTATTGAAGAAACAGTAGGGGCGATGAGTGATCTGGTCCAAGCGGGAAAAGTCCGCTATCTGGGGCTATCTGAAGCGTCTCCTGCACTGATCAGACGTGCTCATAAGGTACACCCGATTACAGCACTGCAAACGGAATACTCCTTATGGAGCCGGGAAGCAGAAGATGAAGTGATACCGACATGTAAGGAGCTGGGCATCGAATTTGTGGCCTACAGTCCACTGGGACGCGGATTTTTGAGCGGTCAAATTCAGAAGTTGGATGATTTCGCAGAAGATGATTACCGTCGCACGGCGCCACGTTTTCAGCCCGAAAATTTCCAAAAGAATCTGGATCTCGTGCAGCATGTTAAGGATCTTGCGGCTCAAAAAGGAGTCAAGCCTTCTCAGCTTGCTTTGGCCTGGTTACTTGCACAAGAGGGAATTGTACCAATCCCCGGCACCAAACGGGTCACGTATTTAGAGGAAAATGCAGGAGCAGTTGATGTGGGCTTGTCCGCAGAAGAAATGGAGACGATTAACGCCATCATCCCTAAAGGAATGGCAGCCGGCCTTCGTTACCCGGCAGAGCGGATGCCAAATTGGCAAGCGGAATAATAAGAATCACGAGATAACCCCTTAAGCCGTCTTTAACACGAATCGGCGTGAAAGACGGCTTAAGGACTTTATATATAAGCAGGAACGTGCTTCGTATAATGCCGAAGGCATCCTTTTACAAAACAGGAGCTTGCAATGCAGTATTGATATTTTGCAGATCCACCGACAGCTGCTCTTTTACGTTCCAGGGGTGATACCAGCCACGTTCGATCATGTACGTTGAAATTTGCTCATGCATATCGATAGCTTCATCCAGTTGTTTTGTAAGCATAGCTTTAATTTCTGGAGTTCCCGCTTCCGTTACGGCCATAGCGTAATTTCTCACACCGCTTTTGGCGGTGTTTAAAAAATCAGCAGCAATCACTTGGTCGGTTAACGTATTGAGTCCGGTCAAATACTCCAAGAGTATATTCATTGCTCCACCTCCTGTGATGACGAGGCTTGATTTAAAACATTACTCAGCTCTTGCAATTGTCGTGTTGTTAGGTCAACGTCCTTTTGCAAAATAGCTTTGAGAACCGGATCAGAGATCAATGCTTGCATTGTTTTAGACTTGGTAAGACACACTGTTTTGAATGCTGACAATTCATGGACTTCAAGTGTTTCGTGCAGGCCATACACCATATAACATTTGCCTCCAGTCCAATATATAGTTAAGGTTTAAGTACAACTTTGATGCAATTGTCTTGTCTGGTATCGAAAATTTCATATCCGCGTTTAGCATCGCTTAGTGGAATGACGTGTGTGACAACGTCACCAGGGTCAACCTTCCCCGTATCTATCAGCTCATACATGTAAGGCATATAGTGAATAACAGGAGCCTGTCCCGTACGCAAATTAACATTTCGCTGAAAAATATCTCCCATCGGAAAACCGTTATATCGACCGCCGTATACCCCGGTAACTTGAATAGTGCCCCCTTTGCGGACAGCCTGTGTAGCTATGACTAAGCCTCCCAAAGCTCCACCGTGAAGTTTAAGACCTGAAGCTAAGGATTCCAGCGGAGACATTTTGCCGCTCATGCCGGAGCAGTCAATAACTACGTCTGCGCCTCCTTTGGTCATCTCCTTCAGATAGTTGCCGACGTTTTCTTGCGATTCCACATTCACGATCTCCACATGATTGGTGCGCTTTGCGTGTTGCAGACGATAATCCAGATAGTCTGCCGCAATGACTCGTTTTGCCCCTTTGAACCAGGCGAATTTTTGCGCTAATAGACCTACTGGCCCACAGCCTATAACAATGACAGTATCCCCAGCCTTCACTCCGGCGTTATCGACGCTCCAAAATGCAGTAGTCATGGCATCAGCAATCAGGCAAAGCTTCTCATCAGAATGTTCGCAACTCTCCGGAATTTTGAAATGAGTGAAGTTGGCAAAAGGCACACGTAAATATTCAGCTTGTCCACCTGGATATCCACCGGTTGTTCCGGAATAGCCAAAAAAACCGCCCATCTCTCCATTTTCATTCGAATGATCACATTGGCTTTCCAATTGGTTTTTACAGTAAAAGCATTCACCACACGCGATGTTGAACGGAATGATCACGCGATCTCCCTTTTTCAAGTTAGTCACGCCGCTGCCGACTTCTTCTACAACCCCCATTGGCTCATGCCCGATAACAAAATCTTCTTGTAAGTTCGGAATCATTCCGTGAAGGAGATGCAAATCTGAACCACAAATAGCGGTTGTCGTCAGTCTGACAATCGCATCATCGGCTTTTTGAATACGTGGGTCAGGAACGTCTTTAACGACAACGTTTTTGATACCTTGATAGGTCACTGCCTTCATGCCTGATTCCCTCCAATATGTTCGTCCGGCGTGCGATCAAACATACCTTTGCGTGTGGTATCGTCTGGGAACAGTTTCATCTTGCTAATGTCCACCGTCTTATTAGCTGACAGTTGATCCAATTGATATTGCTTTTGCAGCTCATAGGGATGAAACCATTTTTTCCGTACCATCAGTTCAGTAATTTCCTGATGAAGCGCGATACCTTGATGCAGTTGATGGCGCAATAGGGTTCTGGCATCGGTAGAGACGGTTTCTGTTAAAGCTACTGCTGTGTTCCGAACCCCTTCCTTGACGCGAACCAGAAAATCCATTGCAAGTGTCGTGTCTGCCATTTCGGGCATATTTAATGAGTTTTTTGGGTCCACATAATCCATTTTGGCGGACTGGGTCTGGCTAGGTGTCACATCATTCACCTCAATTTAAAATTGGTGTTGGACGGGAGTCAGGAACAGGTGCTTGAAACGGTGCTTTAGCGTAGATTGCTTGCAAATCAGCAATAGCCTGAATAGATTGCTGAACATCTTTTTCCATTAAATCCTTTAGCTCTTGATCGAATACTAAGCCCTGCATTAATTTGGACTTGGCTAAACATAACGTTTTGAAGTTAAGCACTTCATGGATCTCTAGGGACTCATGCGCCGCTAATGTAGGCTGTTGGCTTATCATAGGATCACCTTTCTTTTATGATTCTCGAAGGTATGTTGTCCAGCATAACTAGGTTTATTCCGAAAGGATCGTTCTATTCGGCTTCAACCTTGCCAAGTGCTTTTTTAGCGGGTCCCTCAATTACTTCGCCTTGATATGAAAAGCGAGAGCCATGACATGGGCAATCCCATGTTCTTTCCGCCTCGTTCCAGTCAACTTCGCAGCCCATATGGGTGCACGTTGTGTCCACTAGGTGCAGTGTCCCCTGTAAATCTCGGTAAGCGCCTGCCCTTTTGCCATTCAGCCGAATGACTGCCCCTTCGTCTTGCTGGAGTTCTTCGGCTTTTTTGTGGCTGATTCCCAGCTTCCCGGCAATCAAGTGTTTAGCTACATTCGCATTTTGTGTCACAAATGTTTTAATGTCGGGGTCTGCATGAAATCTTGAAGGGGAGAAAAGATCCTGATACGGGCTTTCCTTTCTGGTAATCAGATTCGTATTTAATAAAGCCGCTGCGACACTTGTGGTCATCCCCCATTTTCTATAGCCCGTAGCCACGAGGATGTTAGGAACATCGGATAATTCCTGCCCGATGTAAGGGAGCTTGTCTAACGAATACAGGTCCTGTGCCGACCAGCGATAGACGATTTCTTTTAACCCAAATGTTTGCTCTGCGAACTTTTCTAAAGCTTCATAGTATTGAAATGTGCAGATTCCTTGACCCGTTTTGTGGCCTTCGCCACCGACGATGACCATCGGTTCACCGTTTATTAGTACAGAGCGAAGCGAACGTTTGGGGGTTTCCGCACTTAGGTACATGCCACCCGGATAGGTTTTGTCCGTCTTGACGGCTAGGACATAAGACCGCTCGGCATGCAATCGCGCAAAATAAAGACTGTTTGGATCATTAAACGGAAAATGAGAGGAGGATACGACATGGTTGCAGGTAATTTTATGCCCGTCGCTTGTTTTAATGATGGCAGGGTTTCCTTTATCCACACCCACAACGGTAGTCTGTTCATAGATTTTCCCGCCTTGCCGAATGACTTGATTTGCCAAATACCTTAAGAAAGGAACCGGATTAAACTGAGCCTGGTTTTCCATCATAATAGCTGCTTTAGTTGAGAAAGGCAGAGGTGTTTGTTCGACATAACTTCCCGGGATGCCAAGTTCCTTATAAGCTTTATACTCGTCGGCGATTTTTTCCACATGCGTATCTGCACTTGTATAAACATAGGCATCTTCTTCTGTAAATTGACAATCAATATGATTCTCTTCTACCGTTTGTCTGATGAATTCAAGAGCATCACGGTTGGCTTCGTAATAGAGCCGAGTTTTCTCCTTGCCAAAATGTGAAAGAAACTCGCTGTAGATCAAATCATGCTGTGCGGTAATTTTGGCGGTCGTATGGCCTGTTGTTCCATGAAGTATCCGCCCTGCGTCGACGACTGCGACATTTAGCCCTTTTTTGGACAGTAAATAAGCAGTGGTAATACCCGTGATCCCCGCACCTACAATAGCAACATCCACCTGAATATCTTCACTGAGCTTGGGAAAACTGGGGATGTCAGTTGAAGCTAACCAATACGATTCTGGAAATTGCGGAAAGGCGACATGATTTTCATCTTGTTTCATTTTCACAAGCACCCCTTTGACTACAATTATTGTATACATTGTTATCATTGTATGATTTTATATACCCTAAAAAGGGATACTTTCAGCCAGCCTTCATCTTGTTTTCAGCCTGACTGGGTACAATCAAGGCAATTTTCCCGGGGAGGATGCATAACTAATGAAAACAAAGACGAAAAAGACGGTTTGGATTCCGGCAATCATTGCAGTTACGGTAGCGGCTCTACTCGTAATCTACTATTACTACATGTCCTCGGTTTCCGGTGGCAAGCCTGGCATGCGACCTCCGGGAGGCGGCAAAGTACCAGGGCACATGGGCGGAAGTCCCGGAGGAAAAGGTGGTGGGGGAAACGGAGAAATATTTAACACCTTGGGAACGATCTCCGTTTTTCTTGGGGCGGCCTCTTTCTGTTGGTTCTGGTTTAAGAAGAAACTGAGATCACCGTCAATGTTGGTTCAAAAGGCCGGAAAGTTGTTTCACTCCTTGCATAAACTGCTGGGTTGGGCGACCTTGATTCTTATTGCCGTTCATGGTGTCTATTTCCTGATTACCAAATTTCAAGATCACAAAACCTACTCCGGCCTAGCAGCCTTTGCTATTATACTGGCTATCTCCGGGTACGGTTTCTATATTAATAAAGTACGTAACAAGTGGATGCGAACCATCCATCGTATACTTGGACTGCTGTGGGTTCCCGTGCTGCTACTGCATGTCGGCGGAACAGCAATTATGGCGGTCATCGCCACTCTTGCCGTGGGGGGACTAGTCTGGACAATCGACAGAATGGCGGAGAAAACGATGAAGCCTGTCGCAGGGGACACTCTATAATTTTATGGAATGGTGTTACCTTCATTCCGGGGGAGAACAAGATGCTGGCGGAGGTGTACGGTTACATTTTTTACGTTGTACTAGAAAAACTGCTGCGTCCTTAATAGGACGTAGCAGTTTGTTTTATTTAATGACTATGAAATTAAATAAGCTAGTTACCTAATTTGAATGCGATTGTCCTAATATATGCAAAGTAGCAGAACAGGAGTTTATGCTCTTCCGTTAACCAGAATAACATTAGCTTGAGTTCCTGATTGGCGCAGCTTAATTAAGGGCGCGTAGTCATCGGAATAATAGAACTGCTTGGCAGCCTCGTAAGTCGGGAATTCGTGAACTACGACTATTGACGGCTTCCATGTGCCTTCCAGTGTCTCGGGCTGTGGATCTAGCGTAAGGTTGCGGAATCCCGGAACTTTCTGCAGCAGCGCATCTGCTAGCTCTGCGTATTGTTTGAAAACAGCTTCTTCCTCTACTTTTATATCTACGATAACATATGCGCTCATATTCATTCTCCTCTGTATGTCGGACGGTGATCATACGTCCTAGGATTTCGCCGGCGAGCATCTTTAGCTTAATCCGACACGCGGAGATTTGTAAATTAGGCACTTTTTTTATCCTCAGTTTCATTTATTACACCGGTTCGTTATTTCAGGTTTGAAAGTCGGAGAGATGATGTTCGGCCTGAAATCGTTCTCCCCAAGCCTTCATTTGGGTGAGTATTGACTCAAGCGAAGCCCCGAGCGGGGTTAGCGAGTATTCCACTTTTGGCGGAACAAGGTGATGAACTTCGCGGTGAATGAGACCGTCTGCTTCTAACTCTCGCAGTTGGAGGGTCAGCATTTTTTGGGTGGCCGTGGGAAGTGCTCGCCGCAGTTCTTGAAACCGCTTAGTTCCACCCAGCAATTCGTACAGAATGATTCCTTTCCACTTTCCGCCGATAATGCTTAAGGTTACTTCCACCGGACAGCCTTTAGTCGGCGTGCAATTAACTCCATTGTTCAGCCGTTTTCTCAACGATATCATCTCCTTTCACTTTGTTATTATACCAATACTGCACTTGCAGTTTAGTTCAGATACAGCGATACAAGGCAACACTTGATTTCAAGTTAACTTTAATAAGCAGCATCTAGTAGCAAGCCGAGTAATTCCAGCCTTATATCCCCAAAGCCATCCTTAACGCGGATCGGCGCGAAAGGCGGCTTTGGAGATATACGTATGCAACTAAGGACGTGGTTTGAAAATGCCGAAAGGTCGTCCTACGGGCAGGAATGTACGGCCAAAATGTGCATTCAGGACAGCAGCTCCTGTACCGTACAGCGAGAGTAGACCGATGCCCATTTCAGCATAAGCAGCGATGGTATGGAACACCTCTGGGGCGATGCCAAATGCATCGAAGCTAAGGCCGAGGAACAGAAAATCAATCAACACAAAAATAAAAAATAGAACCTTATGCGTCTCCATGGCTCCAATGGTCATGAAGAGCGTAAAGATGAGATAGCCGGCAAAGGCAAAGCCGAGCTGTCTGCCATCCACCGCTGATGCCAGCTCTGAGCCGAATACGCCCATTTTAATCATCCAGCTACTAGCTACGGCTAACCAGAAGAAGGCGTAAGCACCAAATGCCGTCATGCCAAAGGTGTTGTTATGCTTTGCATCCTGAATGCAGGCAAACAGCTGTGCAAAGGCACCAAGGAAAATAGCCCAAGGAATAATAAAGCTCAAGCCATCAGTGAGACCAAGCTTTTGGGATGAAGCTACAAGCGTTACAATGGCCAAGCCAAACAGGCCGATCGCGCTCGGATCGGCCGTTATGATTTTTACGTTAGAATGAGATTCATTTTGCATGAAAAAATAGAAGCCTCCAATAATATTCAAGTACGCGTCAATCTGCCGATGCCAGAATCACACTGACATATTGTAACGGAAACCAACCTACTCGCATAGTAGGTAATTCATAAAATTCCTACCGATCTGTTTAGTGACGGGCAAGGATTTATTAAATGGTGTTAGCGCAGGATTTATGATAGTATTTACACCTATATAGAATGAGGAAGTGACATAGTGATTAATATAACGATTCCAACTCCAGATATCACGATTACCAAACAGGTTAACCCTGAGCTCAGCCATATTTACGGATTTACAGATTTCCACCTGATTCCTAGAGATAAGGCTGGTATCTTTATGTTCTACAACGCACAGGAGGAATTGCTGTTCGTTGGTAAAGCAAGAAAGCTAAGACCAAGAATCAAAAAGCATTTTGAAGATAACGTATCGCCGATCAAGGCCAATCGGAACGAAGTGGCGATTATTGAGGTCTGTATTGTGGAAGATGCGGTAGATCGTGAAATTTATGAAACCTACATCATCAATTCGCAAAAGGCTAAATATAACGTTGAAAAAGTGTTTTTTAAATAAAGAAGCAACTGCTTTATGACAAAAGAGCAATAAGCCGCAGTCGTGCACTGCTCTTATTGCTCTTTTAAATTCGTGCATTTAGATCCTTTCAAGGACGGGGCGATGTAGTATGAACAAAACCGACCGGTTGCTGGCCATTTTGCTAGAGTTACAACGTAACGATATTTTACGGGCCGAGGATTTAGCGGCGATTTTCGAAACAAGTGTGAGAACGATCTATCGGGATATTCAGGCTTTAAGCGAATCGGGCGTGCCGATTGTAGGGGCACCGGGCATTGGATACTCCTTGATGGAGGGATACTTCCTGCCCCCTGTAAGCTTTACTGTTGAAGAGGCTGTGGCACTGCTAATCGGAGCAGATTTTGTCGAACAAAAATTTGATACAGACTATGGCATGAAGGCACAAGCTTCACGCAGAAAAATTGAAGCTATTTTACCAGAGAGCGTTCGCAGGGAAGTTTCTCAGGTGCGGACGACCATTAGACTGCTGGCGGTGGGTAAAGGGGTAGACCAGAGAGAGAAAACGTATTTGGAAACGCTGCGCATCGCTGTATTGAACAAACGGAAGGTTCGGTTTAGCTACTCCAAAAAATTGCCAGAGGCTGACGGGAATCGCCAAAGTGTGCGTGTGGTCGCTCCTTATGGTCTTGTACTGCTGCATGGTTCGTGGGTTTTGATTGGACAATGCGAATTGCGGCAGCAGTTGCGACATTTCCGTTTGTCGCGTATGGACGAGCTGATCATGCTGGAGGATAGCTATCAGTTGCCTAGTGATTTTAATTTGCAGGATTATAAACAACCCGATGACCGCCATGTAAATGTCCGCATACAAGCCAATTCGAATATTGTAGATAAAGTGAAGGAAGCGAACCATTTTTACATGGAGTCCATGGAGGAGCATGCAGATGGACTGCATGTACTCTATCGCGTCAGACAGCCAGAGGAGTTACTATCATGGATACTTGGATGGGGTGCAGACGTGGTGGTGCTGGAGCCTGAATCGCTTCGCGAGCGCGTCCGTACGGAAGTGGAAAAAATGTTGAAATGCTACTGACATAATGCTGTCAGTAGCATTCTTGTATAGTAAAGCTACTTTGATAGAGAGGGGCATTTACTATATGAATACAAGCGAAACATTACAGCGTTTTGAAGAAACGGTACAACACTATCTTCTTGAATTGGACAGCTTCAGCTTGGAGCAATTGCAGTACACACCGCAGGAGGGACAATGGTCGCTTGGACAAATGTATCTTCATTTGGTGAACTCTGCTCTTTATATGCATCTTAGGAACATAGACCTTTGTCTACAGTCTAATGGGGAGAAGGGGGATAAAACGGAGGCGGGCACAGCCGCATTTAACTTGGGAAGCTTTCCACCCATACGTATCCAAGTTCCACCATCTCCGCAGTATACTCCCCCCCAACCGACGAGCAAAGAAGAGATTGTAGAAGGATTAAACGTGGTGATCCGTAAAATGAGAGAGATTGAGCCGACCGTTGACAAATCAACAGGGTCGTCTACCGTCTCTCATCCCGGATTTGGCGCGTTGAATGCGGGAGAGTGGTTTAGACTCATCGAGATGCATTATCGTCATCATCTTTTGCAGATGGAGCGCTTGAAGCACGCAATAGCCGGTTAATCGTCTCCCGGCGCAGCCCGATGAACTGCCCAATTTCCTCCTGCGTCAGCACGTCTGTTAACGTAGCGGGTGCGATGTAGGAGTGGAACCAGCGTTGAAGCTTCCGAAGCTTCTCGGCAGGCGATACCTCCGTGAGCTGGTCAATTCGTTGCTGCATCATGCGCAGCTTATCCTGTAGCTGCAAAGCAATGGCTCGACATTGAGCCGGGTCTTGCTCTAGCTTCAGGTACCATTCTTTTTGCGACAGAACCTCAACCTCAGAGGTGACCAGCGCCATCGCGGTACCATAATAGGGATTGGGACTGATGAGGGAGTGGTGCGGGATGGTTTCATCGGGCACAATTACATTAACTAAAATTTGCGAGCCGTCTTCATGGACTCGGACAATTTTTAACAAGCCGCTCTTTAAGTGATATAAAGGGCCTGATTCCCCTTGTCGAAATAAGGTCTCGCCTTTGTGTAATATCATGAACGTGTATAGCCTCCATTTCATGTATTCCAGCTTTTAGATGAATCCGCCATTCACGCGGATGGTCTGTCCGGTAACCCACTGCGATTTAGCGCTGACCAGAAACTCAATCACATCAGCGATATCTTCCGGTTCACCGAGACGACCCATAGCATTCATTTTCTTCATGCCTTCGATCTGTTGCTCTGTTTTTCCTGCCTGAAAAAGCTCTGTGTTGACAGGGCCGGGAGCCACGGCATTGATCGTAATTTGCCTGCTTCCGAACTCTTTGGCTAGCTGACGGGTAAATTGCTCCACCGCGCCTTTCGTTCCCGCATACACGCTGTAAGCCGGGAACATTTGTCCGATCACGGACGTGGACAGGTTCACGATTCTCCCGTAGTTCTCCATGTATTTCATCGCTTGCTGGCAGGCAAAGAAAGTACCTTTTACATTCAATGCGAATTGTTGGTCAAAATCAGCTTCGGTCACCTCAGCCAGAGGTTTGGTAATCATCAGCCCGGCGTTGTTAACCAGAATATCCACTTTGCCGAATTCAGCAATCGTATTCTTAAATAAGGCTTCAATATCGCCCGTCTTGCTCAGATCAGCGTGGAGAGCTATGGCCTTTCCGCCTTTTTGAAGAATGCCTGCTACCACTTCTTTAGCTCTGTCCGGACTACTGGCATAATTGACGACTACACTAGCACCTAGATTAGCCAGTTGCTCGGCAATGGCACGTCCAATTCCCCTGGAGGAGCCAGTGATAATCGCTATTTTTCCTTCCAAATGCTTCATATGTGTTTGGCCTTCTTTCTATATATTTTAAGATATCCCTTTTTCTAAAAGCATCCACACTTCTGCAAACTCCTGATCAATCGTCGGATTCTTCCATTCATAAGCATGTGCGGGATGATGAAAACGGGCTGTGGCATAGAAAAGCGTACGCGCCAGTTGGGGCGGCTGATCCGCTGTGATACCCCCGCGCACAATAATATCAGCGAGCTGATCCACAATGTGGGCGATATGTTGGTCGATTAAATTCGCGGCTTGCTCGGTGACCCGGGTATACATCTCGAACATTTCCTCGTCATCGCGGGCATAATACTGCTTAAGTTCGACCAAGGTCTGTATATATCGTTTTAAGTGCGATATTCCTAGCACAGATGAATCCTGGCATATCTCCGTTAACGGATCAATAATCTTTTCATTTAGCCATTTTTCGGTCACGCCTTCAAGAAGCTCGGCTTTACTTTTAAAGTGTCGGTAAATAGTGCCGTGACTTACTCCTAACACTTTGGCAACATCCGTCACGGAGCTTTTGGTTACACCAAAACGTCTAAGGGTGTCTTCTGTCGCGATAAGAATCTGTTCCTTGGTCAGTATATCTGAGGATTTTTCCATAGAGACACGGTTGACTTACCGTGTGAGTCACCTCCTTGAAGTCAGGATAACACAAAGAGTATCAAATGACAAATATACGTTTTTGTCATTTGATACTCTCTTTTTAAAGAATCTAAAGTGTGACCAGGAAACCTACAAGAGCGATTCGATGACAGGGTCAATAGCACAGGTTGCCGTTGTTACTTCAAATCTGGCTTTTACATAGCCGCCGCGATCAATCAGGAATTTGGAAAAATTCCACTTGATACCGTCGCCAACGTATATTTCTGGATATTTATCCTGCAAGAAATCGTCCATCCATTGACCGTCTTTGGCCTGGGTATCGAAGCCTTGAAACGGTGCCTGTTGGGTCAGATATTGAAATAAAGGATGAAGGGAAGAGCCTCTTACCTCCGTCTTCTCAAATAATGGGAAGGTTACTCCATGCTTAATTTGACAAATTCCCTGAACCTCCGAATTGCTACCCGGCTCTTTTCCATTGAATTGGTTACATGGAAAAGCAAGGATTTCAAAACCTTGTTCTCTCCGTCTTTCATAGAGCTTTTGCAGATCAGCGAATTGGCTGGAGAAGCTACACATGCTGGCAGTGTTTACAATAAGGAGAACCTTACCTCTATAGTCTGACAATTCAATCGGTTTCCCGTTAATTGAGGTTGCTTGAAAATCATAAACAGACATGTTATCGTTCCTCCTCGCGTTATTTTTTAATACATCATATATCTAGAGTTGTTATTGGTCCAATATATTATTGGGATCAACTTTATAGGTGTTTACAATAATTGCGTCATGTAAAGACCCATAGTACCCCTCTCTCACTCTTTGAAACCAAAGAAGACTTGGCTTAGAGAAAGTAGGAGATTTGCCTCTTACATAGCAAACTGTGGCATTCGCCGTTACCAAGATAGAATATAGATGCATATTCATGTAGTGTGTGCAAAAACCCAACAGAATCGAGGGATATTCGTGCCCATTGGAAAGATGATTCAATACAAGGAAATGCAACAACATCCCATTTTACGCTCGCACTTGCCCGAAACCCGCTGGATTACGAATGCAAGGACTTTACGGATGCTGGATACCTACCGCACTGTCTTTATCAAGCCTAATTATGGCAGTGGAGGAACCGGCATCATACGCGCGAAAAAGGTAGGGAGGAGATATGAGGTTCGTTGCGGCTCCAGTCGCAGAGTCGTTAGATCCCACGCTGTAAGAAGAGCAATTAGAAGCTATCGGAGACCTCATCGTCGTTATTTGGTACAGCAAGGACTTAAGTTAGCCAAGTACAAAGGTTCGATTTTTGATGCCAGAGTGTATATGCAGAAGCCGGAATCGGAATGGGTCATTTCAGGGATAACCGGCCGTGTCGCTGCACCTCGAAAGGTCGTTACCAACTATCGGAAGGGAGGACATGCGGCGCCGTTGTCCAAAGTGCTTTTAAGGGTTTTTAAAAATGACAGAGCGAAAATGAAAGAGATTTTGGACCAGGTCATTGAGCTTTCTAGAATTATTGCCGACACGATTGACCAAAATCATCCGGTTCGCGAGCTGGGCATCGATCTTGCTATTGAAAAGAGCGGTCAAATCTGGATTATTGAGGCCAATCCGCATCCAGGACATATGTTATTCAGGCAGCTCCCTAATCATAAGATGATTCGCAACATTTTGAGAAATAAACGTCGTATTCATCATCATTAGAATAAAGTGTTTTAAATCATTTATGAATAAGATAAGGAGGAGAACGCCCCGGCAAACTTGCGGGAGCATTCTCCTTTTTAGGTTCTAGCTTAACAGCCACCTTCTGTCTAAGAAGGCGGCTTGTTTTTTACCTAGAAGCCCAGTAACTTTATAGCGTTTGTCCGCTGTCTATCGTAATGATCTGGCCTGTCATGGCTTCCTGTTCCAAAGCAGAGCAGACCATGCTAGCAATATCCTCAGGTGTGGAAATGCGCTGTAGCAGCAAGTGGGGAGCCAATTGTTTCATTTGTTCTTCCCTACCTGCCCACCATCTTGTGGCCACCGCGCCTGGTACGATGCAATTGACTCGAATATCAGGTGCCAGAGATCGTGCTAACGACTTGGTCAGCCCGTGGACGGCTGCTTTGGATACTGCATAGGGTAGCGAGGAACCTAGCCCTGTTTGTCCAGCTATACTTCCCAGATTGACGATAGCTCCTTGTTGACGATGCTTCATATAAGGAGCCACGGCTCTGGCACAGTGAAACATGCCTTTCACATTGACATCCAAGAGATCATTCCACACCGCTTCCGTAACGGCCTCTAGATCATCCATCGGAATATGATGTGTAATGCTGGCGTTATTCACCAGTACACCAACCGTGCCGTATTGCTGAACAATCTGCTCGACCATCGCTCGAACTTCCCGATCTTGGGAAACATCTGCCTGTAATGCAATTGCACTTCCTCCCTGTTCGAGTATCCTACGTACGGTTTCCTCTGCATCGTCTTTAGAACGGGAATAGTTTACGACTACCGTAGCCTTACGATCCGCCAGCTCCATACATATGGCTCTCCCAATTCCTGTACCGCCTCCTGTAACCAGTGCTACTTTTTGATGTAAATCCATGTATGTCCGCCCCTTATCCAACTCGTTAGTTTTGTGTGAAAAATAATATGATCTAATATGGATCATTGTAGAGGATGTATTATATTATGTATAATTGAATTAACTGAACTTGAAATTCAATAAAATTGAATTAAACGAGCGACTTAGGAGTAGGAGAATGGATATTAAAGCACTTAAAACATTTCAGATGATTGTGAATTGCGGAAGTTTTATGCGTGCAGCGGAAGCGTTGAATTATGCACAATCCACCGTGACGATGCAAATACAGAGACTGGAATCCGATCTAGGAGTTCAGCTGATTGAACGGGGCAAGAAAATAAAGTTAACTGAAGCGGGCAGGATGTTTTACGAGCAAAGTCTGCATATTGTAAAAGATATGGAGCAATTGCAGGAAAATATGGAGAACCTGCAAAAGGGAACCGCAGGCGACATTCGCATAGGGGTGACTGAACCGACCGCCAGTTACCGACTACCTGAAATTTTAAAGCGATTCTTAAACCATTATCCTTACATTCGGATTTCTGTTGAGTTTGGGAATACCCCTACATTAAGCGAGCGTATTCTCAAAGGGGATGTGGACATCGCATTATGCTCTGCTCCGGATTTGGGTACAGAACTATATTTTGAACCTTTATTTAAGGAGAATTTTGTAGTTTTGATGCCTGAACATCACCCTCTTGCACAAAAGGAGTGCATTGGACCCGCAGATTTGCAAGGGCATCGCCTACTTATTACGTCGTCCATCTGTCCCTATCGGCGTAAACTTGAAATGGTCATGAAGGAACATGGAATAACCACGTTAGACACGATGGAAATTGGTAGCATGACGGCTCTGAAATCTTATGTGGAATGTGAATTGGGGATTGCCCTTGTGCCCCAAATTCTAGTCCATCCTGTCCCGGTAGGAACAGCGGTGAGGCAATTAAGCGGCAGCCTGATCGATATGACCTTTGGTCTTCTTTGTAAAGCAACCGAGGCACCGCTGAAGCTAGCAAGCGCAAGGCTATATTCTGTGTTAAAGAAAGAACTGGGGCAATTGTCCTGAGCATACGATAACAAACCGACTGCAATAGGCAGCCGGTTCGTTTGTTTATTTTTTCGTAATCGGGATCCATACTTCACTTCGGTAGTCCTCAGCATGAGCATCCCCCATGGTATACACTTCCAGCTCGGGACCGCCTGAATGCTCATAATTGCTGGCAGGGAACCATTCCTGGTAAATTCTTTGCCATACCTTCTGGATCGAGTGAGGCATAGGGCCGATGGATGTAAACACGGCCCAGGTGGCAGCCGGGATGGTTCTGGCTTCTAATCCGTTCGAGGCTGCTACGTCTTCGTTACCCTCTGCGGCGATAAGGTAGCTAAACGTCTCCTCACCATGCTTCATGTCCAGACATATACCGAGTATATCGTCGCCTGTCCCCAAGGCATGAATGCGATCTGATGTGCCATCTCCGTTAAGCTGATCCCAGAATTTTGGGATTTCCCGAAGATTTTCACCGTTCTTAGTAGTAACTTGAATGGACTTCCCAATGACCGTAAAGGCCGCCTTCTCTACAATTTTATAATCCATCTCCTGATCTCCCTTCAGCGATAGGTGGAAGGTGATGCGCGGAAAGGCTTTCAGGTTCACTCCCGGGTTTCTGGCCTCAGAGGGAGAAATACCGTGTACCTTTCGGAACGCTTTAGAAAAAGATTCGGGGGAATCATATCCGTATTTGAACGCAACATCCAGTACTTTGGTGGTAGAAAGACTCAACTCTTGAGCAGCCAGGGTCAATCGACGTTTGCGCACATATTCTGCTACCGTAACGCCAGTCAGCATATAAAACATCCGTTGAAAATGAAAGGGAGACGAGTAGGCCGCCTTTGCAATTTCATCGATATTGAGGGGCTGCTGCATTCTATCTTCCATTAGATCGAGTGCGTTCTTGATCCGAACCAACCATTCCAACCACATCACCTTCCTTGGTTGTAATCATATCATTCACGGTGTCCGTCATCCTGTCTTTGCGTGCTGTTGTTGAACAGGGTTTCATCAGCCTGCCCCCTTGTGTTCATAATTAAAATTTGGGACAATAAAAGAAGTGTTTGAATAGCGCAGAGCGCTCAAACATGCTATGATGCAATGATAGTTGAGACGAGTCGTGATGGCTAGGGTTTATATATAGAAATACGAATTTTAACGTTTGTGAAAAGAGGATCGAACATGAAAAAGGAATCCATTTATGGATTAACGTTAGACCAATTGACAGCATGGCTCATGGAGCATGGACATAAAAAATCTCGGGCATTACAGGTATGGGACGCATTGTACCGGAAACGAATTACTGATTTTGCGGCGATGACAGAGGTTCACGAGAGTTGTACTCGCTTGTTGGCGGAGCACTTCTCTATTGAAACCCTGGAAGAACACGTGAAGCAACAATCAGCAGACGGGACGGTCAAGTTTTTGTTCCGCTTGCAGGATGGGAATTTGATTGAGACGGTATTAATGCGGCATAAGTTTGGACTATCCGTATGTGTGACGACCCAGGTGGGATGTAACATTGGATGCAGCTTCTGTGCGAGCGGATTGTTGAAGAAGAGCCGTGACCTTTCCAGTGGTGAAATTGTAGGACAAATCATGAAGGTGCAGCTGTATCTGGACCAGGAACGTCCGGGCGACCGGGTCAGTCACGTTGTGGTAATGGGGATTGGCGAACCGTTTGATAACTTTGTGAACCTGTCCGATTTCATTCGGGTCATTAAGGATCACAAAGGGCTGGCGATTGGGCCGCGGCATATTACTGTGTCCACAAGTGGCCTTGCCGATAAAATTATTGAATTTGCAGATTCCGATCTACACGTCAACCTTGCGATCTCCCTCCATGCTCCGAATAATGAGATTCGTACCCGCATTATGAAGATCAATCGGGCGATCCCGATTGAGAAGCTCATGCAGGCGATTGATTATTATTTGGACAAAACCAATCGTCGGATTACGCTAGAGTACATCCTCCTGAAGGATGTTAATGACGGTAAGGAGCATGCGCTCGAACTGGCTGAGCTGGTGGGCCATCGTCGCAATCTGGCGAATGTGAACCTGATTCCGTACAATCCGGTGGATGAGCATAGTCAATACCAGCGGAGTGAGTCGGAGTCGATTACTGGCTTCTATGATGTGTTGAAAAAGCAAGGCATTAGCTGTAGTGTTCGGCTGGAGCACGGAGTCGACATTGATGCGGCCTGTGGACAGCTACGCAGCAAGCAAATTCGCAAGGATGCGAGCGGCAGCCGCAATGCGGAGCGCGAAGCGATTAGTTAAAATGTACGAGCGTACTCTCTAACAGGAGTACGCTTTTTTTATACATGAGTCATGGAACAAAACGCCAACTATAAATGTGAAAATAGTCACGTAATAGTTGCTGCTTTTACGTTATAGTGAGTGGTTAGTGGAGGGGTTATATGGCTAACGTAATTTCAAATGTGGCGCTCGTTCCGGGCATTTATGTAATGAAGATAGAGGGCAAATTTAAAGGGAAAATGGGTCAGTTCTACATGCTGCGCAGCGGGAATGGTTACCCACTGCTGCCAAGACCCATCAGCATTTATGATATCGGGGAAGAGAGCATTTCCTTTTTATACCGGGTTGTTGGAGAGGGGACCAATCTATTTTCCCAATTACAGCCTGGTCAGGAGATTCAGTTGGAAGGACCTTTCGGAAACGGGTTTCCGCAGGTCGAGGGCAGTCTAGCTTTAATCGGCGGTGGCATGGGTACAGCACCTTTGTTGTTGGCTGCAAAATATTACCCACATGCAGACGTTTATCTGGGTTTTGCACAGCAAGCCTTTGGGGTTGAAGCGTTCGAGGCTGCGGCAGCATCTGTACAGGTCAAAGTAGGGGGAAGCATCGTCGAACAGGTCGATCCGGCTCGTTATGCGAATATGTTTTCCTGCGGGCCCACTCCGATGTTGCAAGCACTCGCGCTGAAAACGGCGGGTACAGCGTCCCGTTTATATATTTCAACAGAAAGACACATGGCCTGTGGTATTGGCGCATGTTTGGGCTGTACTATGCGTACCCGTGAAGGCAATCGGAGGGTATGTAAGGAAGGGCCTGTATTCCCGGTGGAGGAGGTGGAGTTCGATGATCTCCATGGCGTGTAATATAGCAGGTGTACCGTTCAAAAATCCAATTATCATGGCATCGGGTACGTTTGGATTTGGGCGTGAGTTTGCGGAGTTCTATTCTCCTGAACTTCTCGGCGGCATCGTCGGCAAGGGACTAACCCTTCATCCGAAGGCGGGGAATACGGGGCAACGAATACATGAGACAGCATCAGGCATGCTGAATAGTGTAGGATTAGAAAACCCGGGTGTGGCGGCTTTTTTGAAGGATGAACTGGATGACATGACTCGCTGGAACACGGCTGTTATTGCTAATGTGGGTGGCTCCAATCTGGAGGAATACGTACAGGCCGTAGCCATGATTACGGAAAACGCGCAAAAACGCCGTACAATGAATCGCAGAGGCGTTGACATGGTGGAATTGAACATTTCATGTCCCAATGTGAAGCAGGGTGGAATGCAATTTGGTATCCAGACAGAGGTAGCGCGGGAGGTTGTGCGTCAGGTGCGCAATGTGACGGCACTTCCGCTAGTTGTTAAGCTGTCTCCAAATGCAGAGAACATCACGCAAATGGCAGTGATGTGCGAGGATGAAGGCGCGGACGGCGTTTCGCTGATCAATACATTTTCTGCAATGAAAATAGATATACGTCGGCGTCGCAGTGTCTTTGCCAACACGTATGCAGGCCTTTCCGGCCCGGCAATCAAGCCGATTGCCTTGCGCATGGTTCACCAGGTGGCGCAGGCGGTATCGATTCCCGTGATCGGGATGGGCGGGATCAGCTCGGTGGAGGACATTATTGAATTTACCATGGCAGGGGCCGCCGCTATTCAGGTGGGAACGTATAATTTTGTCCATTTACATGCAGGGGCTGAGCTGGTATATGGACTAGAACAATGGATGCAGCAGGAAAAGGTGCAGTCATTGGATGAGATACGAGGAATTTTGTGAATTTTGGACTCGTTTGTGCATAAACTTAAGCATACAAAACCGGCTTGTCTTTTTAGGCAAGCCGGTTTTGTATTTTACCGAACCAGCCAGACTCGACTAATGGTTAATATCGCATTTGTTCAAGATGAACGAAATTTGATTTTCCAGCCGATGAATGGCTTCCTTGGATGCCTGGTCGTTGGCACCTTGTGCCTGAAGCGTAGCGAGCTCCTGCTTGAGCTGGTGAAGGTCTTGTCCTGCATGGGAGCAGTCGTAATTGCTTTCGAGATTGTCAATCATCCGTTATCCTCCCTTTCGTTAGGTATACGTCCTTATTATGGAGGATTGATCTTTCCTTATTCAGCATATTGTTCTATTTCAGATACAGACTACGTTAATTCCCGATGAGGCGCGTAAAGCTTGCAGAATAAGAAGGGAATTTGTCAAACAATGTCGAATAAAAAGGGATTATAGGGGCAGGATAGGCTCTTCTTCTCATGGAGAGCTTGATAAAGAAGCTGGGTGATAGGGTTGCGGTTAAAAGGCAAGTTGAAACCGAGAAGACAATTCAAAGTTTCGCTACAATTCATGATTATTATTTTGGTTGTTTTAGTTATTATTATTTCCTTGATTATATCCTTGCTTCTCATTCGTAATTTCGTGATTAACAAGCATTTTGATAATACGAAGGAAAAACTTTCGGGTATTGCCAAGGTGGTTGCCAGTGACAACGATGTGATTCGTAATGTTGAGTGGGGAGTTCCTGTGAGACAGATCCAGGATTACTCGCTTGGAGTCATGCATAACGTTAATGTAGATTTTGTAGTCATACTGAACCACGATTTAATTCGGCTATCCCATCCGAATGAAACCATGATTGGCAAGCCGTTCTCTGATCTGAATGATGCCAGAAAGGCGCTATCCGGTCAGGGACATTTCTCTGAGAATATCGGTGTTTTGGGTCAAGGCTACCGTTATTTTACGCCGATATTCAATCAACAGAATGAGGTCATTGGCATTGTATGTGTAGGGCTGACCATGAGAACGCTAAATCATGATTTGATGCAGGCGCAGTATACCATTTTTGGAGGACTGATGCTGGGGCTATTTAGTGGAGTTCTGGGGGCGATCATTCTGGCGCAAAAAATCAAAACGATTTTATTTGGGCTGGAGCCACAAGAGATAGCAACACGATTACGTGAAAAAGTAATTATTGAAAATGAAGTCTCTGAAGGCATTATAGCCATTTCCGCTGATAAGAAAATTATGCTTATGAACAAGGAAGCTAAGGCCAAGTACCAATTGGCGAATCAAGACAAGAAGGCACCGATTGGCGAGCAAATCGATACCAACTTTTATAACGCGCTCTTCAAGAAAGTGTTTGATGATAAGAAGAAGATCAAGGACCGCTCATTTTATGTGAATGGTATAGAAGTCATTGCGACAGTAACCCCTATACATGTAGAAAATGAGTTTTTTGGGGCAGTGGCTACGCTGCGCGACCAATCCGAGATGATTCATCTTAGCAATCAGTTAAGTGGCACCAAATATTATATTAACTCTCTTCGCGGGCAGACGCATGAGTTTATGAACAAAATGCACGTGATCTCCGGACTGATTGAGATGAGGAAATATGAAGAGGTCAGTCAGTATATTCAGCAGCTAAATCACCGGTATCAAAATGAAGTAGGCTTTCTAACAGAGAGAATTAAAGTTCCGGCGTTAGCAGGTTTTATTATGGGGAAAATCAACGAAGCACGCGAGCAGAATATTTCGGTGTTACTGGAAGAAAGCTCGAATGTCTCCAATCTAGAGATGCAGGACATTGTTCATGATGTCATACACATATTGGGCAATTTTTTTGACAACGCGATAGACTCCATTTTACAAAAAAGGCAACCCGGCAAAATTGAATTAAAATTAAATTATGAGTGCGAGGGAAATGTGTTCATTTTGAAAGTGAAGGATAATGGTATGGGGATTGATTCCGAAATGCAACAAAGAATATTCGAGCATGGCTTCTCAACCAAAGGAGAGGACAGGGGTTACGGCTTGAATCTGGTTAAAACCATGGTGGATAATCACCAGGGCATCATTGAAATGGACAGCCAACCTGGCCTGGGAACAAGTATCTATGTAGAGTTGCCCTGTACATTGGAGGTGACGAGTGAATGAAGGTACTCATTGTTGAGGATGATCCCATGGTTGCTGAGCTCAACCAACAGTTTATTGAGCGTATGGACCACTTGGATGTGGTAGGTAAAGCAGATACCGTCCAGAAAGCGCAGGATTATCTTCAGAAACACACACCGGATGTGGTATTACTGGACGTGTATTTACCCGGAAAAAGCGGATTAACCTTGCTATCCCATATGCAGGAGCATCAGTACCATGCTTCGGTTATTTTAATTACGGCTGCAAAGGATATCCAAACGGTGAAGGAAGCTGTTTTTTATGGAGTGGCGGACTATCTAATCAAGCCTTTTACATTTGAACGTTTTAAGCTGGCTGTGGAGAAAATCCAGCGTCTGGCCACGGTAATGGAGGAAGGGAACGGAATTAATCAGGCTGTCATTGATCAATATTTTAATAAAGAAGAGCCTATGGGTGTGGAAAAGAAAAAAACTGTTGAACATCTACCTCCAAATCTATCAAAAAATCTGTCTAAAAACTTGTCCAAACTGACCATGACTACCATACTGAAGAGTATCCAAGAGCTGGACGGACCCTTTTCGGTTGAAACCTTAGCCAGAGAAGTGGATTTGTCCCGGATTACAGTCAAAAAATATATTCAGTTCCTAGTAGACGATGGCTTCCTAATTGAATCGATAGAATACCACAAGGTTGGAAGACCACTAATGCTCTATCAGATCAATCCTGATATAAAAGAACCGCCATTTCCAGTATGATCTGGAGATAGCGGTTCTTTATTGTCCAATGAGTGTACCAGACTTTCTGCATTATTTCATAGCGAGAACAGGAAGTGGAACCAGATTGTCCGAAGAATGAGTTGTAATGATATCATGGAAGTTTTCGTAGCTGGTTTCAATCATGTTGGATAACGCAGTAACCGTATTCGAGCCCGCATGAGGGGTTACCAAAACTCTTGGATACAGCTCCACAAGCTTCTGGATTGTTGGGTCCGGGAGCATTTGCCATGGGTCAAATGCTTTGAAAAATAGTTCTTCCTCTTTAGGAAAGACATCTGTTCCGAACCCTTCCAAATGATTGCTGAGCAATGCATCCAGAATGGCTTGGTTATCTTGTAATTCCCCACGTGAGGTGTTGATGAGAATAGCTCCCTTTTTCATTTTTGCTAAAAAGCTGGCATTAATCATTTGGTCGTTCTGTCCCGGCAGGTAAGGAACATGCACACTGACGATGTCACTCTCTGCCAGTAACTCATCCAAGGTTGTGAATGGAACGACGGCCTTGGCCGCGTCCGATTGGTACACATCATAGCCGATAACAGAAGCACCTAATCCTTTAAACAATTTGGCTTCCGTCAGACCAATGCGACCGACCCCGATAATCCCGACTTTACAATTGTGAATCTCTTTGCTGAACGTATGCTCGTCCACAATAAAATTTTTGAAAGAGCTTTTGGTAGTCATATAAGCGGTGTGACGGAGCAGCATCATAGCCAGCGTTAGGGATAACTCTGCAATAGCATTCGGAGAGTAGGATGGGACGCGTGCGACCTTCATTCCAAATTCGCTGCAAGCATCCAAATCAATGTGGTTGATTCCGACCGTTCTGGTGAAAACATATTGAATGCCGTACTTATTGAATTTTGTAAGATTTTCTCGATTGGCAGCACAGTTTCCTCTTAACAAAACAGCATCGTGATGCTGCGCCAGTTCTGCATTGCTGGAAGTTAGCAGCTCTTCTACCAGCGTTAGCTGGAAGTTATATTTATTGAGCTCATGGAAATAGGGTTTCTCGTATGAACGGACACCATAGCAGATGATTTTTAACATGTTGTTTTCCCCCTGATTTAGAAAATTCCAATTTTATCAATGACATTGAGCGTAATGATCCACACTGGAATCATGACGACGGAAGTAATAGTTGATAGAAGCGAAGCGTTGGAAGTCAGTACAGCTTCTTTATCAAAACTGATAGCATAGGCTGCAGCTACGGTAGCTGTAGGAGTAGCCATCATAATGACAATAGTAGATAAAGCGACAGTATCGACCGACAGAATATGAGATACAGTCAACAAAGCCAGCAAAACGATGTTCACAATAGGTACTAGCCAAACTTTAACAAGGCTGTAATACCATGATGTCTTGTCTGTAGCTGCCGATTTGAAGCTGATCTCACCCAAAGTCGAGCCAATCGATAGCCAGGCCAATGGAGAAGCTAGTCCGGCAAGGTAAGTCATGGGCTTGAACAGCCAGACAGCGGTTTGGTCAATTCTTAGAAAAGCAAACTGCTGAATGGTTCCATCCTCTGTAGCCACACTCATTTGTGGTAAATAACCCTGGAACAACCAAACAAACAAGCCTATAAAAGTCGCGATAACGATCGGATTCAAAAACATAGTTTTGAGATTTTTTAGCTCCATTTTTAAACCGCTCATTTTGATATAACCATAAGAATATAAGAAAATGCGGTAGCCTATATTAAAAATGGAACTATACATGACTCCGGTAGGACCGTAAATGGCACCGACAATGGGAATTCCAAAAAAAGTGGTAGAACCGAAAATAGTGAGTACCCGTAAAACATCCTGCTTATCCTTGTTGTAGCTCAGGAAGAACGGCTTGGAAATAAAGATGAGAATGATATAAATGAGAATCCCCCATATTAAGACATTCATGCCTTGTTTTAATATGGTAGGATTGATATCCTGCATGAAAGAATTAAAGGCTAGTGCTGGTAGAGCCACGGTGAGAACAACCTTAGATAGCATCTTTCCTACGGCTGCGGTAAAAATCCCCTTCTTGCGGCAAAAGAAGCCGAGCAGGATAATAAAAACGGTAGAAGCGATAGAACTGACAATGTTGTTATCTGTTAAGGTCGCTGTAATCATTTCTAGTAAAGACATAGATAAAACCCTCTCTTGTACCTTTTTTCACATAAATGACGATGCAAAATGTGACAATGCAATTCCCTGATCTTTTGGCCAAAGTGTTTGGTTTGCACCTTTATAGTAAAAAAACTTTGTGAAAAAAAGAACAATATCTAATTAATTTAACTTATGAAACTAATTTAAAAAATTTATACGTTACATCAGGATGTAAATGTGAGGTGCTCATCGGCATACATGCTATAATATAAAAAATTAATTCCAACCTGGTTAGTGGGTTAAATGGATAAGACAAGCAGGAGGGTCCGCATGAATCCGATACAACGTATACTGAACAAATTTCAGCTGATCGTGCTGGACGGCGCAATGGCGACTGAACTAGAACGTCACGGGCATGATCTAAACGATAGCTTATGGTCAGCCAAAATCCTCTATGAACATCCAGATTCGATCAAGCGTGTACATCGAGATTATTTTGAGGCTGGGGCAGACTGTGCGATTACGGCGAGCTATCAGGCCACTGTGGAGGGCTATGTTCAACGCGGGCTGAGCGAAAATGAGGCATTGAAGCTTATTCAGTCATCGGTGCAGATTGCTGTACAGGCACGAGATGAGTTTTGGGCCGATGTGACGGCTACTGCGAGTCAGCAGACTCGTCCCAAGCCGCTGGTTGCGGCCTCTGTCGGACCCTATGGGGCGTTTCTCGCTGATGGATCAGAGTATCGCGGTGATTACAAGCTGAGCGAGGAGCAGCTTATGGAGTTTCACAGGCCGCGCATGAAAGCTTTGATCGAGGCGGGAGCAGACATTTTAGCTTGTGAAACGATACCTTGTCTGGTTGAGGCCAAGGCTATCACACGATTGCTAAAGGAATTCCCCGGCACATATGCCTGGATCAGCTTTAGTGCAAAGGATGAGCAGCATATCAGTAACGGCGAGTCTGTCGCCGCATGTGCAAAGTGGCTGAATGAGCACGAGCAGGTGGCTGCGGTAGGGATCAATTGCACGTTGCCCAAATTCATTCCATCCCTTATTCACGAAATACACAGCCATACGGATAAGCCGGTGGTGGTATATCCCAATTTGGGGGAGGAATATGACCCGGTCACCAAGACATGGCATGGCCATACTTGTACAGAAACGTTCGGGCAGAGTGCCCGTCAATGGTATGAAGCGGGAGCGCGTATGATTGGTGGCTGTTGTCGGACTCAGCCACAGGATATTAGAGAAATCGTGGCATGGTTGAGAGAGGTATAAACGAGGATAAACTTTTAGGGAAGGTTATCATGGAGTTTTCCTCCATTGCCGCAAAAGAACAAGCAGGCTGAACCGAGTTATACTCCAGTAATGGAGCAACCTGGTTCAGCCTGCTTTTTGTAAAGAATGAATTTCTAAAGCCTCGCTTCGTTCGCTATTTCTCTACCTCTCTATCTCTTTGCCAATCCAGATCAGCTTTCCACCAAACGTTCCAGCAACGCATCTCCATTGCGGCTGACCCGAATATAGGCGTAACGAGCGTTCTGTTCAACAGTACGCCCGGTTCCTTCAGGGATGAAATAATTCTCAATACCGTACAGAATACGAGAACCATTCCATTGTCCGTTAAGAATGATTTCATGATTGGCAAGCACTTCACCATCTTGATATAGACGATCAGAGATGTATACTCCTTGGCTATCTGGTGTGAGAACGACTTTAACTTTGCCTCGGTTCCAATCCTTCTCCTGAAGAGGGTCCTTGGAAGGAGGGGTAGAAATATCGTAATTCAGTGCCACATAGTCGCCCTGCAACAGGGAACGCGGATCTATAGGAGCCAGCTTGAGCTTAACGGAGGCACCTGTGGCGAGCAGGGTTTCACTTCTCGCCGTCTGATAGCCGATAATCCCCAGCTGTAGTACGATGACGATGGCAATGAGTAACGGGCTTAAGCGCATAAAGCTAAAGCTGCGGTGGTCGGCGTCGAATGCTGCTTTGCCGCTATGAGCCATTCGTCGATCGAACCACCAGGTAATTCCGAGTGTAATGATCCCCAGCAGCGCCAGTGTAAAAGATTTATACAGCAGCGTCCACAATAAATCATAGTATTTGAAGCCGATAAAAATAAACCAGAATACGACGCTCGTAATGGCCTGCGATTTGTGTTTGTGACGAATAAAGGCAAAGACCATCCATGTAACGATAATAAAATAAAAAATATTAATGAACATATAAGAGTGTGGAATGACATCCTCAAAAAACGTCGCCCAAAACAGGAACAATAAGCTGAAGAATAATGAGCTATCCCGAAGATGTTCTTTTAACTCTGTCTTGAGCACAAAGTAGCTTACCCCATATAACACGGCATTGAGCACGAATAGGGCGAAGATGATGAATTCATAGGTCCAGTTCCAACCATACCATTCTTGATACTGCTTTAATAAAACAGTCGCCATATTCAGGTTTACAAAAGTATAGGCAAAAAATTGCTGCCTTTTCCCCTTGGAGCGAAACCATCCGGCGATGGAAACGATCAGAAATAATACTGAAAGTAACGTCTGGTCTGACCATAGAATGGCCGCCAGACCGGTAATATAGCTGATGGTCAGCAGTGTATAACGGACTACAGAATCCAGCTTGGACTCCGGTATGACAATCATCGTAATCATCAGCAGCAAAGACACACTCAGCAGTACATATTCGGTGTGATTTACGTTTGTGCTAATCATAATCAGTCCAATGAGGGATATACTGCCAATCAATACTCCAACCACTTTGATTACACGGGATACGGTTTTGCTGATCCATTCACTACTGCGGTCTTCGGAAACAGTTGTCTGCGCATCGGATTTTGCGATATCTTCTTTGTTCTCATTGGGTATTTCTCCAGCCTCCGGAGATGGTTTTCCCAAACGATTTAAATAACGGAAAAACCATACGTTACCCGTCAGTAGCAATGCCACAAAAATCAAACCGAAAACAAAGAATAGAGATGAAGAGTACGCCTCTGCCAGCTCTATAAATTTAAAGACAGCAAAAGCCGAGAGCGCCAATGCATCTAAGGTCAATAACGTTTTATTCAGCCGAACCTTGATAAATATATAAAATCCTAAAGCAATCACAGCGATATGCGGTATATTCATGATCAGGCCATACCCATCGAATGCAAAGGAGTTGGTCATCGCCAACATAGCTATATGGAGAACAGTAAAGCTC
This sequence comes from Paenibacillus sp. FSL W8-0439, assembly GCF_038008995.1. Taxonomy (NCBI): domain Bacteria; kingdom Bacillati; phylum Bacillota; class Bacilli; order Caryophanales; family Paenibacillaceae; genus Paenibacillus; species Paenibacillus sp. FSL W8-0439. Next base: position 5,670,440 of record NZ_JBBPAK010000001.1, on the reverse strand, counting down.
ATATATTGTAGTGGAGCAGAATGTATACGATGAAGGAACGTCAATAGAAATAGAACCAGATTGAATATTGCGAACACTCCAGCAATGGACAACGATTCCAGTTGGCTATAACCTGCGCTTTGCATCGTTGGATAAAAATAAAGCCATACCCCCAAATGAATCAATACATAAGACAGCATATAAAAAGGATTATAGCGGGTGATCCAGCTAAGCAGTAAAGCCGGCACTGACCAAATGAGAAACAATCCATAGCTGTCTGCATGGGAGTTGTAAATTTGACCGAGTAACGCCACGGAAACGCCGAAGGCTACACAGCCAGCCAGCAGAAATATATTGGACAGAAAAGCTTGTTGCCCAGGAACAGCACGAACACGTGCAAATACAAAAGACAAGCCATAGAACAAAACAATAAGCGCAACAGCTAGCACAATTTTGGCTGTCCGATCCAGTCCGCCCCAATTGGAGGCGAAAAAATAAATAATCGCAGCCAGTATCAGTGAGATGCCCAGCAGATAACCTGTACGTATAGCATTAAATCGCAGCATGGAATTCACGTACCTTTCCTGTTGGTTTGATGCCTATTATAGCGTTGATAGCACTCAGAACCAAGTACAAATTAGGATCAGGTCATAAAAAAGGGAGAGCCGCCGTATGATGGTGGTTCTCCTGTATCGTTGCTGGATTCCGACTAAGCGTTGGCAGTGCGGATCTCTTGCCGGGACTGATGCCGGAAGCGATATTCTCGGGGTGGGATTCCTGCTGTTTTCTTAAATGCCTTGGAAAAGGTGGACATGTCGGTATAACCGATAGATTGGGCGATGATCGACAGATTGTAAGTGGTCTGTTCCAGCAATCTTTTCGCTTCGTTAATCTTGAGGGTTTGCAAATATTTGGCGGGGGAGATAAGGAAGGTAGAATGGAATTTACGTGAAAAATGCGCACGATCCACACCTACATGCTCAGCAATTTGCTCAATTGTAACACGGTCACAATAATGCATTTCGATGTAATCCTTCCCCTGCTGGAGCCAATAATCGGAGCATACAGAGTTGCGCAGAGCACCAGATGTGTTGCGGGACAACTCCTCGAAGATCTGATGTAGTGTAATTAAGCGGGCCAGATCGCTGCCCTGTCTGTTGTGGTCGTTGGCGATGGAAAATAGGTTGGAGATCAGTTCGAGGATTTCCTCGCTCACTGCGTTAGCTATAAATGGCTTAGAGGGGTTAATCCCGATCCGCTCCAGTAGCGCCAGAGATTTCGGTCCCTCAAAGGCAATCCATACCTTTTGTAACGGGTGCTCTTGGTCGGTGTAAAATTCATGGGCAAGATGCGGAAAAAAACAGAATACATCAGACTTTTGCACACGATACTTCTTTTCCTTATAAATGAACTCAGCTTGACCTTCAAGTACAAAAATAAAATAAAAATAAGGGACAGCCTTGGGGCCGACATGACAGCTTGCCTTCGAAATATCCATACCCAGTCTGACTGGCCAAATGGCACTGGATTTTTCCAGTTCGGTTGTTGTGAAATAATGGTCTTCCACGATGTCGAAGTGATCTTCATTCTTTGTTCTTCTCATCATTGTCACCTCTCCTTTGGTGGAGATAAGGGAATTTTGATTTTATTGTATATAAAGGAAAGTACAATTACAAGTTAATTCATTGGAATTTAGGGTTATAAAATTAAAACGGTAAAGGCTCCATGGCTGGTTTGAGACGAGCCGTGGAGCCTTATAGAGTCCTGCGCTATACGATTAGCCTGTGTTTATACTTTTAGGATTCCTTCTTTTGGAGTAACATTAAAGGCTTTAGCCAGATCCGACAGCTCCTGATCTGTAATACGTTGCTGGATATCATGCTTAGCAATCAGCATATAAATTTGCGCTGCTTTTTCAATCGTTTCAATCAGGCCAAACGCTTCATCAATGGAGCTACCTGTTCCGAAAATGCCGTGATGAGGCCATAATACAGCGTGATGATCCTTCATTTTTTTCGCTGTTTCACGGCCGATTTCGCTGGAGCCTGGCACCATCCAAGGGATTACACCGATACCGTCTGGAAAGACTACGATACATTCGGTACACATTTCCCACAGCGTTTTGGTGAATTGGTTTTCGTCCAGACTATGAATGAAGGTCATGGCAATGACATGGGTGGCATGATTATGGATTACAACCCGATGGTTGGGATCGACCTTCAAGCGCTCAATATGGCTCATAAAATGAGACGGCAATTCGCTGGTAGGAACCGCGTCATGCTTGAGGCCCCACAAAATTTCTAGCTGCTCACCATCTTGGGATACACGCAGGACTCCTAAATTGGCTTCCGGATCGGCAATAACATTTTTGAAGTACTTGCCTGATCCAGTGACGATAAAATATTTGCCTGCCAGTTCATTCACGGGGAAAGCAGGTTTAATCGTTCGAATGACTTTGTGAATATCAATATATTTGGCAACCTCGGCTTCATCCAGAATATAGCTTACATTTCCTCCGTTGCGTTCATCCCAGCCGAATTTCCACATGTTTTGCGTAATTTCCGCCATCTCGCGAACAAATGGGATATCCAGTCCTGATTTTCGTTCTTTTTGATTCTCCAGCACAGTAGTCATGGATGATCTCTCCCTTTGGATGATATGAATATAAAATGATCAGTGCAGTAGTTACCGTTTCAGCAGGACTCGTTGTTCATAGTTTTTAGCCTCGGTTAGCCATTCCTCACGAACGGGAACGCCGTTTTGAGCGCAATAGTAATCCCATACAGCCCCAAACGGATAGGATTTAAACTCTTCGACCAGGGCAAGCCGCGTAGTGAAGTCTCTTTCCTCTTCGGCTTTTTTCAGTTCCTCAATCGGTTCCAGCATGGCGCGAAGCAACGCTTTGATGGTGTTGCGTGTGCCGATGACCCAAGCAGCCACATGGTTGATACTGCCATCGAAGAAATCAAGGCCGATATGAGTGCGGGAAAGCAGCTCACCGCGAACGAGCTCACGGGCAATGTCCAGCAATTCGTCGTCCATCGTCACGACATGATCGCTATCCCAACGAACAGGTCTGCTGACGTGTAGCAATAATTGATCGGTGAACATCAGCACAGAGGACAGTTTGTTCGAAATGACTTCTGTCGGGTGGAAGTGACCAGAATCGAGACAGATAGATTTCCCCCGTGTCAGGGCGTAACCCATATAGAACTCATGAGAGCCGACGACATAGCTTTCCGAACCGATGCCGAACAGTTTACTTTCAACTGCATCGATGTTGTAATCTTCACTAATTTCCTCGCTGAAAATCTCGTCCAGAGCATCCCGCAGACGTTCTCTTGGAGCCAAGCGATCCACCGGGGTATCCTTGTAACCATCCGGCATCCAGTGATTTGTGACACAAGGCTGACCGAGTTCCTTTCCAAAATATTCTGCAATTCTGCGTGATTTCTTACAGTGTGTGATCCAGAAATCGCGAATTTCCGGGTCCTTGTGGCTTAGGGTGAAGCCGTCCTCCGCTTTGGGGTGGGAGAACAGGGTCGGATTAAAATCAAGTCCAAGCCCTTGCTGTTTGGCCCAGTCTACCCAGTTCTGAAAATGGCGTGGCTCCAGTTGATCCAAATCTACTTGTTCTGTAGTATCTGCATAGATCGCATGCAGATTAACCTTGTGTTTACCAGGGATGAGCGATAGGGCTTTTTCCAAGTCCTGACGTAGTTCATCTGGCGTACCTGCTCTGCCCGGGTAGCTACCTGTTACGGCAATTCCCCCGCTAAGCTGTTTATCTTTGAACAGGAATCCTTGCACATCGTCTCCCTGCCAGCAGTGCAGTGATATTTTGATTTGTGAGAGCCTCCGTAAAACGTCATCCACCTGAATACCGTGGCGGGCATACAGCTTTTTCGCTTCGTTATAACTCGCTTCAATGGCTTCGTTCATGGCTTTACTCCTTTATTGAGATATGTGAATAGGGGGTGTTGCTTGTATCTTGAGGCGTTCCCAGCGATCCAGAAGCTCTCCAATGCCTTCCACCGGTTGCGGCTCATATAGCCGAGTCGGGAAGGAATTGGCTATGGTTCGGCCAGCAGCTTTCAGATCTCCAAGAGCACCAGAGCTGATTAATTGCACGACAATATTGCCGATGGCCGTCGATTCGGAAGGTCCTGCCTGAACCTCAATTTCTAAAAGGTCGGCTGTTAGCTGACATAGTAATTCGTTGTTAGCGCCTCCGCCGACAATGTGCAATCTCGTAATCGTTTCGTCTGTTAAATGTTGTAGCTCATGTAAAGCATCCCGGTAGCTTAAGGCCAGACTGTCAAAAATACAGCGGGCGAGCGCGCCAGGTGTGCGTGGGACAGGCTGCCCGGTTTTTTCACAGAACCTCTGAATCTCAAGGGTCATACTATCCGGATTTAAGAAAGAGGATTGGTTACAGAGGACGAGACTGACAAACGGTGTCTCTGCTGAAGCCAATTGGGCCAATTCGGCAAAGCTATGTGCAGAACCACCTTCTCTTCTAACCTCCTGAATCATCCATAAGCCCATGATATTTTTCAAAAAACGGTACGTGCCGTAAGCGCCCCATTCATTGGTGTAGTTCGCCTGCATAGCTGTCTTGGTATTCAAGGGTTGGGATCGTTCCATACCCAATAGCGACCATGTTCCGCTGCTGATATAAGCCCAAGACTCCTCTCGCGATGATGGAACACCTGCAACCGCTGAGGCGGTATCGTGTGTAGGCACAAGGATGAGCTGACAGTCGGGAAGATCGTGTTTCCGAACAAGCTCCGGCAAGATGGAGCCCAGAACACGTCCAGGCTCAGCCAGCTCCGAAAATTGATTGCGCCGAAGCTGGAGCAGGGAGAGCAGGTCCTCATCAAACTCTCGGGTGTTCACGTTGAGAAGCTGCATCGTGGATGCATTGGTCATTTCATTGACCATAATGCCTGTCAGGCGATAGTACAGATAATCGGGTACCATCAATATTTTATCTGCTTGGGCGAGTTGTTCCCGATCATGGGCGAACAGTTGATATAGGGTATTAAAGTTTAGTTCCTGGATGCCCGTTTTCTCATATACCTCTTCTCGGCTGATGAGCTGGTGCAGCTTATCGGGGACATGTAGAGTGCGTGCATCGCGGTATGCGTACACCTCATGGATGCGATGACCTTCCTTATTAAGTAACACGTAATCTACAGCCCATGTGTCAATGCCGAGCGTACAGGAGTCAATCCCGTTTTGTTTGGCTTTTTGTAGTCCCTGGATGATCTCATCAAATAAATTGTCTATATTCCAGTAATCGTGCCCGTTCCTCTCAGTAAAGGAGTTGTTGAAACGATGAAGTTCTTGCAAGTGAATTTGTTCACCTTGTAGAGTTGCACTCACGAGTCTTCCGCTTGAAGCTCCAATATCAACAGCAAGATAGTTGTTCATATCTAATCTCCTTGCATGGATGAAATCCCGGCAGCCTGAAAGACTGCCTTTTGTTTCTTAACTAATTCCATACTACTTCCGTTTGTCTGTGCAGTCAACATAAACGGAAGTATAATTTTTGGTTTTTCTTTTGAATTTAAAAATAAAATTAATTTTAAATGTTGTTTTGTATTGTTTTTCGTTTTTTAATATCTGCTTTCTACTATATATATACCTCAAACAGGGATCGGTGTGTTGTTGCGATATTCAAATTGTGGAAGGTTCTCCAAATGCCGCTGTTTGTATGAAAAATAGTCTTGAAACCGCCCGCCAGAGGGTGTAGTATACAAGATATCAATTTCATATGACTCGTATAATATTGGGGATATGGCCCAAAAGTTTCTACCGGATGACCACTGTAATCGTCCGACTATGAGTGATAGCGCATCAGCTTCGGATGAATGCGGGCATTTTATTTGTGCGCCAATCCGTCAGGGATTACGACCCCAAGGACAGGCTTCACTTGAGAAACGACTCAAGGGAGCTTGTCCTTTTTTGGTTTTTGCAGGTTTTATTCTATTTTAAGTACAGAGGAGCGATATTCGCATAATGAAAGCTTTGGAAGAACGTATTCGTCAAGAGGGACAAATTTTATCCGATACGGTGTTAAAGGTAGATTCATTTTTGAACCATCAGGTGGATACAGCATTAGCATTGGAGATTGGTAAGGAGTTCGCACGTCTGTTCGGCAGTGCTCCAATTACCAAGGTGCTTACTATTGAAGCTAGTGGTATTCAATTTGCTATGGCCACTGCTATTGCTTTGGGAGTACCGTTCATTTATGCGAAGAAAAAGAAGGCGATCACGCTGAATGAACAGGTATACTTCGCAGAGGTTCACTCGTTCACTCGGCAGGAAACCTATCAGGTGAGCATTTCCCAAAAATATCTCGATGCCAGCGACCATGTGCTGATCGTGGATGATTTTTTGGCAACTGGTGCAGCTTTGGTCGGACTTACCGATATTGTGAAGGAAGCAGGAGCAGAGCTGGCCGGAGTTGGCTGCGTAATTGAAAAGAGCTTTCAGGAAGGCCGTGGACTGTTGGAGCAAAGAGGTATTGCCGTACGTTCTCTAGCGCGTATCGCTTCCATGGCACCGGGCGAAGTCCATTTTATAGAGGAAGCTGGCACGGTAATTCCTCCCGTTAAGGAGAATGTGGGATGTTAAGTAAACAAAAATTATTTGCGCTGGGTTTCCAGCATGTCATGGCGATGTACGCCGGAGCCATTGCTGTCCCTCTAATTGTAGGGGGAGCGCTGCACCTGACGCCAGCCCAGATGGCTTATCTAGTGGCTGCTGATCTATTCACTTGCGGGATTGCTACATTATTACAGATTATGGGCACACGTTTTTTCGGAAGTAGACTGCCTGTCATTTTGGGCTGTACGTTTACGGCAGTAGGACCCATTATCGCAATTGCTTCGACATCAAATCTGGCGACAGCGTACGGTGCCATCATTTTGTCCGGTATATTTGTGGTGCTTGCGGCACCGTTGTATGGCAAACTGTTACGCTTTTTCCCAACAGTGGTTACCGGCTCGGTCGTTACGATTATCGGTCTATCCCTTATTCCGGTGGCGATGAACAATGTAGCGGGTGGTCAGGGCAGCGCGGATTTTGGACAGCCGCGTAATTTGCTGCTGGCGCTGGTTACACTACTGGTTATTCTGCTTGTCAATCGAGTAGCCAAGGGCTTTTTACGCTCGATTTCCGTACTTATTGGTCTGTTCGCAGGTACTGTAGTCGCCTATGCGATGGGAATGGTACATTTTGCTCCTGTAGCGGATGCTTCGTGGGTGAGTATTGCGCAGCCGTTTTATTTTGGTAAGCCGGAGTTTAGCATTATGGCAGTATGTACGATGATTATCGTCAATATTGTGAGCATGGTCGAGTCTACAGGGGTTTATCTAGCAGTAGGTAAAGCGATTGATCAGAAAGTGGAGCAAAAGCAAATCGTCAATGGACTTCGTTCGGAAGGACTTGCAATTATGTTGGGCGGTATTTTTAATGCGTTCCCTTACACGGCCTTCTCCCAAAATGTGGGTCTAATCTCGCTGACTCGCGTCAAATCCCGTAACGTTATTTTTGCTGCGGGCGGCATCATGGTCGTCCTCGGTTTGCTGCCTAAGCTGGCTGCCTTGACGACAGTGATTCCTAACGCTGTGCTGGGCGGGGCGATGATTGTCATGTTTGGCTCGGTTGCTGCATCAGGCATGTCTATTTTGTCAGAAGTGGATCTGCGGAAAGAAAGCAATCTGCTGATTGCAGCATGCAGTATTGCCGTGGGCCTAGGCTCAGCTGTTCTGCCGCAAATGTTCGACCAACTGCCGAGCTTTGCCAAAATGCTGCTGCAAAACGGCATCGTATCTGGCTCGATTACGGCAATTGTCTTGAACATTGTTTTGGCAAGAAAACAGGGTGAATCGGTCAAAGGCGTTAATGTCTCAGAAGTTCCACAGAAGGTTTGATGAATAGGAAATAAACAAAAACAGCCGGAGAGAGGGCGTAGCCTCTTTTCCGGCTGTTTGGCATGGGGTTATCCAGAACTAGTTATTTATTAAGCAGCATGAAATTATTGATAAAACCCTCTTTCTGTATGAAGATCGGGGTTTGGATTATCGAGTGGTAGGAAGAGGCATGGTATAATCTACCTTAAGGACTTTGGATAGTGGTGGATGTTTTCGGATCACGGCGCAGCTTCCCGAAAGGGGGTGAAGCCGATGGTCAACCTTGTGTCGTGCTATGATGTGCTGCGTTGGATGGTTACGTTACTAAGCCTGGTGTTTAGTATTCGTAAGCTTTATCGCTGGCTGCGTCGGAAATTTCGGAACAAGCGAAAACCCACCGCGTAATTAGGTTGGCCCCTAACGGTGGGTTTCGTTCGCATTAACATTCAGTTATGCAGCGCGCCGTGGTGGTGATCCACAGCCTTTTAAGTCCTAAGAGTCTTTGCCGTTGGAGCGGCGAAGGCTCTTTTTAGTATACGGATACGGTGGTTATCTCTATACCTAATTTTAACACGTGAATTGCGTGCACGCAACGTTAAGACAACCTTCAATTGCGCGCAAGCAATGAATAGCCTTGGTCTTGATTCACACTATATCATTCAAATTTAAATTATTACGCAACATTTGTTGACAAGCCAGTAGCAACAAAATAAGATAATCCTAAATCGTAATAAAAAGGAATAAAGGAAGAAAACAGGTGTGAGCCGGACAACTCTATATACGAAGTTTCGTAGAGACGATGTAGATAGTTGTTGAGCGTGTTCACTTAAAAGGGAAGTTCGGTAGATTCCGACACGGACCCGCCACTGTATACAGGCATCAGCAGGGTACTGCTGGAGCTTTCAGAACAAGCCACTGGAACTGTGAGGAACCGGGAAGGCCTGAAAGATACGCTTGGAGTCAGGAGACCTGCCTGTTTTGACATCACTGTCAGACCCACGGGATGCTGGGGAGGTGGTTAGGCGTGCTGCATACGGAATGTCTGAAACCGATCTGATCCCTTCTATGTTTTTGGAGCTGGCTTTGAGGTGAGTTTTGACATTTTATAATGAAAGCATTTCTGACTGCTGATCAAGTGGTTGGGAATGCTTTTTCGCGTTTTGCGTTAGGTTTATACGATTTTACAAGATAGAGGGGGAAATGTGGGATGATAGGCAATCGTAATAGGCGTTCATGGTTCATATGTACAGGATTGCTGCTGCTGATGGCAGTTATGACTCTTTCGGGATGTGGCGCAGCCACGAAGACGGAGGATAGCTCGGGCAAGGGTGAGAACACGTCTGCACAACAGACTCAAGCAGATAAAAAGCTGGTGATGGCGTATACGTGGAAACCGTCCGGCGTTGATCCGCATGGAGATAATAGCTGGGACGTGATGCGTTCCGGTGCCGGTGAGACACTCATTCGTTTGAATGAAAAACTGGAACCTGTAGCTTGGCTAGCCAAGGAATGGAAGCATGATAGTCCTAATGTGTGGTCGTTCAGCGTGCAGGATAAGGTCACGTTTCATAATGGAAAGAGCATGGATGCAGTAAGTGTAAAAGCATCTTTGCTGCGCTCAATCGAGAAAAGCCATCTGGCGAAGGATTTACTGGATGTGAAGTCCATTGATGTAACTGGTCCGCTGACGCTGAAAATTACGACAAACCAGCCGAATGCAGCGCTGGTATCCAATTTGGCTGATCCGTCAACGATTGTACTGGATGTGGCATCCATGAAAGATGAGCAAAGCTACCCTGCAATGACAGGTGCTTTTAAAATCAAAGCCTTCAACAAGGATCAATCCTTGGTCGTCGAGCGTTATGACGGATACTGGGGCGAAAAGGCGCGATTGGCCGAAGCGACGATGAAATTCATTACGGACGGTAATTCGCGCCTGATGGCGTTGCAATCTGGTGAGGTGGATGTAGCGACGGATATTCCGGTAGATAACGCAGAGGTATTAAAAAAGAACGACAAGCTACAAGTGCTGTCGGCTCCATCCTTGCGCACCCATATGATTGTGTACAACATGGAATCACCTGTGTTCAAGGATGCAACCAACCGTAAGGTGGTGGACAGTCTGATTCCGCGCGCGTCCATTGTGAGCGCCGTCATGAGAGGCTTCGGTACGGAAGCAAGCAGCCCGTTTCCGAGCATTCTTCCCTTCGGTAAGATTGAGCGCAAAGCTTTGGACGGAACGACGGAGCAGTTGTTGACAAAGGATGGCTGGCAGAAGGATGCCCAAGGTACGTGGACCAAGCAGGGCAAGCCATTCGAGGTTACGCTACTGACCTTCCCTCAGCGTCCGGAGCTGTCCGTCATGGCTGAGGTGATTCAGAGCCAATTGCTAAATGAGGGAATCCAGGTCAAGATTCGCAAGGTGGAAAATATCGATGAGGCGTTGACCAAAAACGATTGGGATTTTGCTATGTACAGCATGCTCACGGCCCATACAGGGGAGCCGCAGTATTTTATGGACATGTTCTACTCCTCTACAAGTGAAGCGAATGTAAGCCGTTATGCTTCCAAACCGCTGGAGAATATTCTTTACAGCCTGAAGTTGGCGAAGGATACCGCACAGCGTAATGCGGTAACACTGCAAGCACTGGATATCATCAATACAGATTTGCCGCAGTCGTTCATTGTGCACCCTGACAATGTGTTTGGTGTGAAAAAAGGAGTAAAGGGCTTTACACCTCATCCGATCGAGTATTACTACATTACAGCGCAATCTGATATTGCGGAATAACGAGCAACGTATCCTATGATTCGTTTTATATTGGAACGTGTGGCGCAGCTGCCCATCATTGTATTCGTTGTATCTACGCTGACTTTTGTACTGATGAGGCTGGCCCCTGGTGACCCTGCTCTCATTTTGCTCACCGCGCATAATGTTCCTGCTTCTGGGGAGGCGCTGACCGCGCTGCGAAACGAACTGGGCTTGAATGAGCCGCTTCATATTCAATATGTGAACTGGCTGAGGGATGTGTTCACAGGACATTGGGGAACCTCGTATGTGTCCAAGGAGCCGGTGCTAAACGAACTATGGAGCAGACTGCCCGCTACGGTGGAGCTAGCTTTGGCGGGCTTTGCCGTCATGACGGTGCTTACGCTTGGGATGGGACTGGCTGCCTCGCTAAAAGTCAGCGGTCCACTAGATCGTCTGGGCAGGCTGTTCGCTTTGCTGGGATCGTCAATTCCTTCTTTTTGGCTTGGGTTTCTGCTGATCTATCTATTTTCCGTTCGCTTGGGCTGGCTCCCATCCATGGGAAGGGAGGACTGGACACATTTAGTACTCCCAGCGCTGACGCTTGGTGCAGGATTGGGAACGGTGCAAGCCCGTGTATTGCGTGCTCAGATGCTGGAGCTGAGTGACCGGAATTTTGTGAAGGCAGCGAGGGCTCGTGGTTTTTCCCGTATGCATATTCTCTTTTTTGAGATATTTAAACATGCCGTTCTGCCTATGATCACGCTGTTAGGTACGAATCTATCATTTATGCTGGCAGGTAACGTCATCGTAGAAACCATTTTTTCATGGCCAGGGTTAGGAAAGTATTTTATAGATGCAATTACGCAGCGTGATTACCCGGTGATTCAGGGATATGTTATGTTTGCCGCGTTTTTAATTGTAGGTGTTCAGTGTTTGGTGGATGTGGTCCAGACGGTGATAGATCCAAGGCTGCGTTTGCGTTAAGGGGGAAGCTGAAAATGAAAAAGATACGGCTTTCCTTTAGAGGAAGCTTGCTGGCAGGGGGCGCACTGTTTGGCCTGATCGTGCTGCTTGGGTTGTTGGCTCCATGGGCCGCTCCTCATGATCCTCTGCATGTGGACCTTCTGAACCGTTTGGCACCACCCAGCCGGAAATATCCTTTCGGTACGGATCATCTGGGTCGGGATGTGCTGTCACGGCTCATTTATGGAATTCGGACAAGCGTGTTAATCGCTTGTGCGATTACGGTAGCAACGCTGTGTATTAGTCTGCCCACAGGCATGCTCATTGGTTATGTGCGAGGACGTGTGGATCAGCTGATTATGCGGGGAATCGATGGCGTACTGGCTTTTCCCGATATTATTTTAACGGTGGCGATTGTGGGTATTTTGGGGCCGGGTTTCGTTAACATGACCTTAGCGATTATTGCGGTACGGTGGGCGGGCTATGTCCGCTATATCCGTAGTTTGGTTCAAAAAGCCTGCCAGGAGGACTATGTACGGTATGCCCGTTTGTCCGGCAATTCACACGTGCGCATACTAAGACGTTATGTATTGCCACAAGTATGGCAGCAATTGTTGGTTTATGCGGTATGGGATATCGGACACGTGGTGTTAATGATCGCTGGACTCTCCTTTCTTGGACTGGGTGTACAGCCGCCCAAGCCAGAGTGGGGCGTGATGCTGCATGATGCAACCTCGTATTTTCAGGTGGCTCCGCATGTTATGATCTTTCCGGGTTTGGCGATTATGCTGTTTGTGCTTGCCTGCCAGCTTCTGGGTGATCATTTTTCAGAAAAGGGGGCGGCGAAATAGTGGGAAAACGACCAGTCATAGGGTGGAAGGATACGATAGAGCGAGCTTACGTACAAAAACCGTTGTTACACGTGGAACATTTGGAGATTAGTCGTACAGGTGCAGGAGCAAGCGGAAGCGAGAGCAATCCGCTACTGCGAGATGTGAACTTTTCCGTCTACCCAGGGGAAATTGTGGCTCTGACTGGACCAAGTGGATGTGGCAAGAGCCTGACCGCACACGCAATCGCGGGTATGCTGGACCCAAGTGTTGGTGTTACGCAAGGGTGCATCTACTATAACGGGGAAGACATTATCCCATTCCATGAACAGCGCTGGCAAAGACTGCGCCGTGAGGATATTGCCCTGCTCATTCAACAATCGCTGAGCGGGCTGAACCCGATCCGTACCGTCCGCGCCCAGCTGACGGATACGCTTAGACTGCACAGGCGGCGCCAAATGCACGCCCAGAAGGAGCAGGGCCAGGCTGATCTTGCCCCGTCCCACACTGCATCACAGCAGACCCATCGACGACAGGGCGTAATGTCACGGATGCGACAGATGCTGAACCGTGCCACGGAGCTGGCTGGAGGCCGCACTACTCCAGGGCAGGAAGCTTATTTGTGTTCTCTGCTCCGCAAGGTCGGTTTTGCCGATCCTGAGTATATTCTGTCATCATATCCTTTTGAACTAAGCGGAGGTATGTGCCAAAGGGTGCTGCTGGCTGCAATGTTAAGCTCCGGCCCGCGCCTCTTTATTGCCGACGAGCCCACTACAGCGCTGGATGTGATCAACCGCGACAAGGTTCTGTCATTGCTTTTACAGTTGAGAGAGGATTTCGAGCTCACTATTTTGTTGATTTCACATGATCGTCAGGGTATGAGTCGCGTAGCAGATCGAGTATTGGAGATGACCCCGGAAGGGAGGATGCAAACGTGATATTGGAATTGAAGAACGTCACCAAAGCTTATCCTGTCCGCAGACGGAGAAAAGGCTGGTTCAATACGAAACACAGTGAGCAGGCTATAAAGAAAGTGAGCTTGGAATTACGACAGGGAGAATGCCTTGGACTGGTTGGAGAAAGCGGAAGTGGCAAAAGCACGCTGGCACAGTGTATCCTGGGGCTAGAGTCGTTGACCTCGGGGGAAATCTGGCTGAATCAGCAGCCCATACATACCGGAAGGATGAAAGATATTCATCTGTACAAACGAATTCAGTTAGTCACGCAGGACTCGGCCTCCTCACTGCATCCCCGTATGACCATTCGAGATATTCTGATGGAGCCGATCTGCAACTATTTTCCTGAGCGAAAAGTAAGGGCACTGGATATCTGCCTTTCCTTACTGGAATCGGTAGGGTTAGAGGCTGACAGTCTGAAAAAATACCCTGCGCAGCTAAGCGGTGGACAAAAACAGCGGGTGTGCATTGCTCGGGCGTTGGCCGTTGAACCAGAAATCATCCTGTTCGATGAATCCGTCGCCAATCTGGATACGACAACCCAGTCCTCCGTGCTGAACATGCTCAAAAGAATGCAGCTCGAACGTCAGTTGTCCTATCTTTTCATCACCCATGATCTTCAATCCACCCGTACGTTCTGTGATCGTGTTGCCGTCATGGTTCAGGGAGAGATCGTGGAAATATTTGAGGATTGGGATGAAGAGCTAGTGAAGCATGAATACACGCGTACTCTATTTCAAACGTTGGCGGATTAATCCATAAATTTAATATTATACAAATTCAAAATAAATAAGAGCTTTGCTTGTCGAATATTGTTGACAAAATATAATGTGGTACCTATTCTAAATATGATTATGATAATCATTATCACATATATAGAAAAGGGGAAATACATTGATGTCCGTTCGACACCGCAAGACTGCCACCTTTATGTTGGTGACGCTCCTCTTATTATCCGTTATTCTGGGCTGCGCGAAGCAGGAGAACACACCTGCATCCACCTCTACTAACGGAGCTGCCAATGAAAAGTCGATCACGCTATCGTGGCCACGGGACATTGGTACAATGAATCCTCACGTATACAACCCTTCCCAGCTATTTGCACAATCCATGATTTATGAGCCGTTAGTCAGCTACAAGCAAGGAGGCAAGCTAGAGCCTGCCTTGGCTGAATCTTGGACCATATCCAAGGACGGCAAGACATATACGTTTAAGCTGCGTAAAGGTGTGAAATTTTCCGATGGAACGCTATTTAATGCGGCGATTGTGAAAAAGAACTTTGACGCTATTATGAAAAATGAGAAAACGCATAGCTGGCTTGGTATAGTAGGCGTTCTCGATAAAACTGAAGCTGTAGATGACAGTACGTTCCGAATGACGCTCAAAGAGCCATACTACCCAGTTATTCAGGATCTGTCTGTCGTTCGCCCGTTCCGTTTTTTGGGTGAAGCCGGGTTCCCGGATGATGGAGATACGTCCAAAGGAATTAAGAAACCTGTAGGTACAGGACCTTGGATGCTGGATGAATACAAGCAGGATGAGTATGCAACCTTTAAGCGTAACCCGAATTATTGGGGTACTGCACCGAAGGTGGACAAAATTACGGTCAAAATTATTCCCGATGGTGAAACACGTGTAATGGCCTTTGAAAAAGGCGACCTGGATCTGATTTATGGAGAAGGTGTTATTAGCCTGGATGCTTTCAAACAGCTTCGCGACACGAATCAGTATGTTACCACGCTGTCCGAGCCTGTCGGCACAAGAAGCCTGTTGCTCAATTCGTCCAATCCCAAGCTGGCAGATCTTCGGGTACGTCTGGCACTCCAGCATGGATTTAACAAGCAGGCGATGGTGGAAGGCGTAACCTCGGGGCTCGAGGAAACAGCGGATACGGTTTTATCCAAAAACTACCCGTATACGAATGTCGACTTACAGCAAATAGGCTATGATGTGGAAAAATCCAAAGCATTGTTGGATGAGGCTGGCTGGAAGCTGCCCGCAGGCGGCACAGTACGGGAGAAAGATGGACAACAGCTGGATTTTGAGCTGATTTTCGATAAGACCGATCCGATCCAAAAGGCGATGGCTGAAACCATTCAGGCTGAATGGGGAGAGCTGGGTGTCAAAGTGAATCTGACCGGACTGGAGCTGACGGTTCAAATCAAGCGGCTTAGATCCAACCAGTTTGATCTGTATTTCTGGTACAACTACGGTGCGCCTTATGATCCGCATTCCTTTATTAATGTTATTGCCAAGAAGAGCTTCGGAATTTCTGAGGTGCTGAGCGCCCTTCCGATGAAGAAGGATCTGGATCAGCAAGTACACGAAGCACTTTCATCGACAGACGAAACTAAGCGTCAGGAGCTGTACGCCTCAATCTTGAAGACACTTCAGGAGCAATCTGCAATTGTACCTATTTCGTATATTAAGAAGACGGCAGTGTATCAGAAAAAGATTACTAATTTTGTATTCCCAGCTAATCGGGATGAAAATCCATTTGAGGGAATTGAAATTGGAAAGTAACTGAAACGGGAAGGTAACGTTAATTTACAGGATAGGAGGACAACTATGATTAGCTATATCGGGAAGCGAATGGTAGCGGTCATTCCTATTGTTCTCTTTGCCACCCTTGTTACCTTTGCACTCATTCACATTTCACCGGTTGATCCGGCTGAAGCTTATTTGACGGCTGCTCATATTTATCCTACCCCGGAAATTCTGGAGCAGAAAAGGCATGAGTTCGGGCTGGATCAGCCATTGCTGACACAGTATATGCATACACTTCAAAGAATCAGTCGGTTGGACTTTGGTAGTTCGTATCTGACCAACAAGCCAGTGTGGGATGAGGTGAAGGCTCGATTGCCTGCCACTGTTGAGCTGGCCTTAAGCAGCATGGCATTATCCATCGTGGTGAGCATTCCGCTGGGTGTGTTGGCGGCGATGCGTAAAAATGGCTGGATCGACATACTGAGTCGAGGGATTTCGTATTTCGGGGCATCTATTCCCCAGTTCTGGCTGGGATATTTGTTAATCTTCTTTTTCTCTGTACGATTGGACTGGCTACCTGTAGAGGGTCGGGGAACGTGGCAGCATCTGGTGTTGCCGACGTTGACTCTGTCGCTGGTTCTGATTGCTTTATATACGCGTCTGTTGCGCTCCAGTGTGCTGGAACAGCTTCAGGAAACGTATGTCCAGTATGCCAGAACCAGAGGAATACGCGAGCGTGTGATTATGCTCAGGCACATACTCAAAATGGCCATTACTCCGCTAATAACAAGTATGGGCATGAACCTGGGCAAGTTGCTGACTGGAACGATTATTGTGGAGCAGGTGTTTTCATGGCCTGGGTTTGGCCGTTATTTCGTGGAAGCCATTTTTAACCGGGATATTCCCGTCATACAATGCTATGTGTTTTTGGCGGCATGCCTGTTCATCGTATGCAATTTGCTCGTTGATCTGGTGCATTTGTATATGGACCCCCGAATTTCTTCGAAGGGACGAGCAGAGCAGTGATGATAAGGTTGCGTAAAATGTTCAAAGGTCAAAAGGTAATCGTGGTTTGCTCTATCGTGCTGGCAGCTCTTTTTATCATAATGGCGCTGGCTCCGTGGCTGGCTCCCCATGATCCGGTTAAAGTCAATTTACTGCATAAGCTGGAAGGCCCCTCAAAAGAGTATTGGCTGGGAACGGACCATCTGGGTCGGTGTAATCTGTCCCGGCTGCTGTATGGAGCGCGAATTTCGCTCGGCTTTGCGACATTAATTTTCCTGTCCTCGCTTAGCATCGGTGTTGTGATCGGATCAGTTGCAGGTTATTTGGGCGGTTGGGTCGATAGTGTACTGATGCGGTTTTGCGAAGGCATTATGGCGTTTCCCAACTTGGTGCTTGTGCTCGGCATTGTCGGTATTTTTGGGCCAGGTCTCATGCAGGTGCTGTTTGCCTTGATGCTGGTGCAGTGGGTGTACTATGCCCGAATGTGCCGCAATATGGTCGTCAGTCTGAAAGAGCAGAATTTTATAGCGGCCGCAAGGATTAGCGGCTCCTCCTCAGGGGCCATTATCCGGCGGCACATCATTCCGAATGTGCTGCGGCCGATTGTGGTCATTGGTACGCTGGAGATGGGCTGGGCGATCATGGATATCTCCGCGTTGTCATTCCTGGGTCTAGGCATCCAGCCGCCGACTCCTGAATGGGGAGCCATGATTCATGAGGGAACGGGATACATCCGCAGTCATCCGGAATTAATGATTTATCCGGGTATCATGATTCTGGTGGTGGTAATGGCCTTCAATATATTGGGAGAGGCGTTGTCCGACCGATATGGAATTGCCAAACGTCAGTAAAACAGGAGTGAGGACAACGATGGAGGACACAGCCAAGACGCAGGTGCTGGAGGTCAGTGGCTTGCAGGTAAAACTCAAAACGGGTGCAGGGGCGGTATCTCTGCTGGAACCTATCCATTTTGAACTGAAAAAGGGGCGGGTTCTGGGTCTTGTCGGCGAGAGTGGTAGCGGTAAAACAGTAACCTGTAACGCGCTGCTCCAGCTACTGGATCGCCAGACGATGGATGTGGAAGGCAGTGTTCGTCTGAACGGACGTGAGTTGAACGGAATGGCAGCTGAGGAGATGCGCCGCATTCGAGGCAAGGAAATCGCCTTTATTATGCAAAATCCGATGAGAGCCTTTACGCCAGTATATACGATTGGATCCCAATTTATGGAAACGATCCGCACGCATACCGGATTAACCAAACAACAGGCCCATGATCTTGCTATAACGGCTCTGGAAAATATGAATCTGCCCAATCCAGCCAAGCTAATGAAGCGTTATTCGTTTCAGTTGAGTGGCGGGATGCTGCAACGGGTCATGATCGCCATTTCCATGTGCCTGCGGCCAGCAGTGGTTATTGCGGATGAACCGACGACGGCACTCGATGTGGTTAATCAGCTACAGGTGCTGAGAGAGTTGGATCGCTTACGTACGGAATATGACACGTCTATTTTGCTGATCTCGCATGATCTGGGTGTCATCTCCCAAATGGCGGATGAAGTGGCAGTGATGCAGCGGGGGCGTATTGTTGAGCAGGCAGAGGTGTTTCAGTTGTTCGACCATCCACAGCATGAATATACGAAAATGCTGTTGCAGGCCAGACCTAAGTTGTCCCTTCAGGGCATAAATCAGTAGGGCGATGAGTTGCCTGTTGGATACTTTCAAAAGGGGAGCGAATGCGTGTGCTGCAAGTGAAGGAAGTAACTCATAGCTATAGAAAGCGCAAATGGCTGGGCCGCTCCGAATCACGTCTCCCTGTGCTCACTGATGTGTCGCTTACCATAGAGAGCGGATTTTGCCTAGGACTGCTTGGAACCAGTGGAGCGGGGAAGAGCACGCTGGGCAAGGTTATTCTGGGGCTGGAGAAGCCGCAGGAGGGTCAGGTGCTGTTTCAGGGGCAGGACATCTATAATGGAAGTCCTCAAGTACGCAGGGGATTGCGACGGGATATGCAGGTTGTATTCCAGGACTGCTATTCTGCTGTAAACCCTCGCATGACCGCCGGACAGATTATCGGAGAGCCCTTGGACAATTACGAGCGGTTATCAGTGCAGGAACAAAAAAGAACGGTAGAAAATCTGCTGGAGCGGGTGGGTCTTAAACCGGAGGATCGGAATAAATATCCGCATCAATTCAGCGGCGGACAATTACAGCGGATTAACATTGCACGGGCGATTGCGCTCAGACCCAAGCTGATCGTGCTGGATGAGTCCGTCAGCAGTCTGGATATGGTTCATCAGATGCGCATTTTATCTCTGTTGGAAGAGCTGAAAACTTCATTTGGATTGTCATATCTGTTTATCACACATGATATTCGAGCGGCTTACGCCGTCTGTGATGGCATTGCTGTGATGGAACAAGGGAAATTAGTCGAGCACTGTGCTGAGAAAGATCAGATTTTTGAATCTGCTCACCCGGCTGTGCAACGTTTAATTTCGTCCATTTTGCCGGAGCATCCAGCAGACCGTCTTCCACTTCATAGATAACAACTGACCCGCAAGGGTCTTTTTTTGTGCAGCATCTGGTTAGATAATCAAAATGAAATTTGCTAGTTGTATTATTTGAATAACTCGTTATAATATAAAATCATAGTAAATTACTTGGATTTTAAAAGGGGATGTCATTTATGAAGAAATCTGCTTGGGTAGCAGCGATTGGGCTATCTCTTGTGTTAATAACGGGTGCCTTGAGTGGTTGTTCCTCGAAGGAAGCGGCATCAGGGGATAAGGTACTCTATGTGGGGACACAAAATGACTACCCGCCGTTTGCCTTTACGAATGATAAAAATGAGCTGACCGGATACGATGTGGAAGTAGTCAAGGAGATCGATAAGAAGCTGGACGGCTATAAGATTGAATTTGTACCTTCGGGCTGGGATGCGATATTCCTTGCGCTGGATGCGAATAAAGTGCAGATCATCGCAGATGAAGTTGCCAAAAATCCTGAGCGTGAGAAGAAGTATTTGTTCTCGGACGAGTCCTATTTCTCGGCTCAGTCGGTTATTATTGTGAAAAAGGGTAGAACGGATATCCATTCTCTCAAGGATTTGGAGGGCAAGAAGGTAGCCGCCTCGGTAGGCGATTCCTATACGCAGTTACTGGAGCAGTATAATGCGAAGAACGGGAACAAAATTATTTTAAAATATAATGATACAGGCACTTCGTCCGATAACCTTCAAGATGTGCAAAATGGCCGAGTGGACGCTTATGTGAATGATCCAGTGATGGCGGCAGCAACGATCAAGAAGGAAGGCTTACAGGTGGAAGCTGTGGGCGAGCCTGTGCAAAGCGATAACATCAATCTAGTGTTCAAGAAGGATAAGCAGGGTGAAGAACTGAAAGCTAAAATCGACCCGATTATTAAAGAGCTTAAAGCGGACGGAACACTGAAAAAATTGTCTGAACAGTGGACAGGTGGAGAATTTATTCCTCAGTAATCACAATGTAAAGAATAGAGTGGGGTTCCTATGGAAAAGCTGTTTGATTTAGATTATATGCTGAAAAGCCTTCCCCAGATCGTGGAGTATCTCCCCGTTACATTATGGATTGCGTTTGTCTCCATGCTGGTGGGTGCGATCATCGGGTTAGCTACGGCCTTAATCCGGATATACAAGGTGCCTGTCTTGGCACCCTTGTCTACATTGTATGTCTCGTACATCCGGGGAACACCGCTCATTGTGCAGCTGTTTCTCGTATATTACGGAATACCTAAGTTTTTGTATTATTTTCAGAGCGAATATGGCTTCTTGCAGCAATTCAATGTCTACGTCATTCCACCCGAGCTGTTTGCGTTGCTTTCATTTTCATTGAACCTTGGGGGATATTTGTCGGAGACGTTCCGGGCAGCGATTCATTCGGTCGATCGGGGACAGTTTGAGGCGGCCAATTCCATCGGAATGAGCCAAACACAGATTATGCTTAAAATTGTATTGCCGCAGGCGCTAACGGTGGCTTTGCCCAATCTGGGAAATACGCTGATCAGTACAGTGAAGGATACGTCTTTTATCTTTATGATTGGTGTCGTCGATATGATGGGGCAGGCCAAAATTATGGGCGCGCGGGCGTTGGCTTTTTTTGAGGTCTATGTTGCGGTGTCTTTGATCTACTGGCTGGTGTGCATCATTATTGAGCGCGGGCTTGTTGTGCTGGAGAAACGTATTCGAATTTACGAAAGAAGTGAGTAAGGGCATGATTCAACTTCATCAAATTCATAAGCATTTTGGGCAGCATCATGTGTTAAAGGGCATAGACCTGACAGTAGGTAAGGGAGAAGTGGTGGTCATTCTGGGCCCAAGCGGATCGGGGAAGTCCACACTGCTGCGCAGCATTAATTTTTTGGAACAGCCGACCAGCGGTAGCATTGAAATTGATGGTCTGAAGGTAGATGCGGCCAAGGCCGGAAAAAAGGACATTCTCGGACTGCGGATGGCAACGGCAATGGTATTTCAGCAATATCAGCTGTTTAAAAATTTGAATGCACTCCACAACGTGATGATTGGTCTGACCAGTGTGAAAAAGATGGATCGCAAGCAGGCAAGGGAGATCAGTGAAGGCATTTTGGAAAAGGTCGGGTTAAAGGATCGTATGACCTATTATCCTGCCCAGCTTTCGGGTGGACAGCAGCAGCGTGTTGCGATTGCCCGCGCTTTGGCGCTGAATCCGCAGGTGCTGTTGTTCGATGAGCCGACATCCTCGCTTGATCCTGAACTGGTGGATGAAGTGCTGTCCGTGATTCAAAAGGTGGCGAGTGAAGGCAATACGATGATTATTGTCACGCATGAGCTTGGTTTTGCGAGGGATGTAGCGGATCGGGTCGTGCTGATGGAGCATGGTGCGATCGTAGAACAGGGACCAGTGGAGCAGTTTTTCAATCATCCGAAGGAAGAACGGACACGGCAATTTTTGGGCAAAGCTTTGGGGCAAAGAACGTTACAGGAGCAACCGTAAAATTCTGTACAATGACGTGGAAAGGGGTAGAACTTAGAGTAAAAAGCACGTTAGACTTATCGCAGGAGAAGGGAAACCTGCGTATGTCTGACGTGCTTTTTGGCGTGCTATATATAGATGCATCAGGCTACTGGTGGAAGTACTCGGAGATATTCCCCAGGTACAATGGAGGGCTCTTTCCCGTGGATATCGGGGAATCAGAATGATCTTCTGCTGCGTTCCCTCCGCAGCAAATATACAAAATAAGGAGCGCCCACAAGTGCTGTCATGATCCCGACGGGTATTTCACGTGGAACAATGAGCATTCTGCCCAAAATGTCGCCCAGCAGCATCAGATTCGCTCCCAGCAGGGCAGCCAGCGGAATCAGCCACTGATTGTGGCTGCCAACAAATCTTCGAGCCATATGGGGTGCCATCAGTCCGATGAAGCCGATGGCGCCGACCGCCGAGACTGAAATTCCTGCCAGTGTAACGGCAAGCAATAGGAGCAGCAGGCGCTGGCGAGTCATATGTACCCCGAGGGAAGTAATGGTCTCATCGCCAAGCTGGTAAACATTCAGTTTTTGGTAGCTGCCCCAGGCCAAGGGTAGCAAGACAATGATCCAGGGCAGCAGTGAGATGGCCTCCCGCCAGCTCCGACCCCACAGGCTGCCTGACATCCAGAGCAAAGCCGTGTTCACATTGGTCGGATGGGTTACGATGAGATACTGCGTGGCTGCCATGAGGATGGCCCCCATAGCGACCCCGACCAGGGCTAGAGCTGCTGGAGCCAGCGTAAGTCTGCGGCTGAGCAGCAGCAGAATCAGGAATGTTCCCACGGCTCCGCCAAACGCCGCCAAGGGCAGGAAATAGGCTGGAGACTGGGGGAACAGGAAAATCACAGCCGCCGCTGCAAATCCGGCTCCTTTGGAAATGCCGATCACGTCAGGACTGGCTAGCGGATTGCGAATCAGACTTTGCAGAATAGCTCCTGCCACGGCTAGTCCCATGCCTGCCAGCAGTCCAACCAACGTCCGGGGCAAGCGAACCTCGTATACGATAAAATGAAAACGGCTGTGCGTATCCATCAGAGCCGAGCTGATATCACGCAAGGGAATAGGAAGTGCTCCCACACTGACCGAAACAATGCCGAGCAGGAGCAGCAAAAGCAAGGTGGTCACAAGATGGAAAGTTCTGGTCATCGTGTCCCCCTCCTTTTTTTACGGGCCAGATAGATAAAAAACGGCCCTCCGATAGCAGAGGTTACAATTCCCACGGGCGATTCGAACGGAAAAGAAATGATGCGGCTGAGGAGATCCGCATACACCAGCAGCAGTCCTCCGCCAAGCGCTGTCATCGGAACGAGCAACGAGAGACGTGTTCCAACCAGCGCCCGGGCGATGTGGGGTACGATCAGACAGACAAAGCCGATCGGTCCGCATACCGCCACGGCTGAGCCTGCCATTACGATAACCAGCAGCAGAGCCAGCGCTCGAACAAGAGGGACCCGTTGCCCCAGTCCGGCTGCGATCTCATCCTCCAACAGCAGCAGTCGCAGGGCTGGCAACAGCATAACGAGTAGCACAAGGCTCGCAATGAAAAAAGGAAGAATCATTCGTACCTCTGTCCAGCCCGCCTGGCTTACAGAGCCAGCCAGCCAGAAAATCATGGACTCCGTAGAGTACTGATTTAATATAATGAAGCCCTCTGTTAGTGACGAGAGCATGAAATGAATGGTGATGCCCGCCAGCGCCAAGCGAACAGGCTGCTTGTCTGCGAATCCAGCCAGCGACCAGACCAGCCATGCACCTGCCGCTGCTCCAGCAAAGGCCATCAGCATCGTGGATGTTGCCGATAGCTGTGCGGATAAGACGAGTCCCAGCACCACGGCGAGAGAAGCCCCAGCGTTAATGCCAAATACATGTGGTGAAGCCAGCGGATTTCGTGTGGTGAGCTGGGTCAATAGCCCCGCCAGCGCCAGCAGGGTACCGACCATGCAGGCGGTCAGGGTGCACGGCAGGCGCAGCGTCTGAATATACAGATGTACCTTGTCGCTGCGCTGATAGGTCAATGCCTGATACAGTTCAGCCCACGATATAGAGGCGGGGCCCCATTTGAGGCTGAATAACAAGCCCAGGATTAATAAAATCAAAGACACTAAAAACAGGAAGAGCAGAAACCGCGAACGGCTCTGCTTCTTGGTGGATATGGAATGGATCATTTTACTTCTCTCCCAGGCTGTTTACGATGTCCTCGGCTATTTTTTCACTTCCCAGCATCCCGCGGGACAAGGACCAATTACGTCGTTCTACCGTAAATACACGGTTGTTTTTAACTGCGTCTATTTTTTGCCACAAGGGATTGCTTTCCCACTGGTTCACGATCGTTGCAGAGTCTGTCGGCATCAGGAACAGTACCTGTGGGTTGGCTTCAACCAACTGCTCCAGTGTCAGCTCGGGATATGCCTTGTCGCTGTGCACCGGATCGGTGAAGCCTAACAGCTTTACAATGGAGCCAGTATATGCATGGTCCGAATGGGCGAAGAAGCCTTTAGGATTGACGACAGCAGGCAGTACGGTCAGAGAGGTGTTCTTCAGCTTCTTTTTGGCTGCATCCATTTTGACCTGATGTTCTTTTAGGCGTTTTTGAGCCTCTTCACTTTTACCTACGGCCGTAGCGAGGATCGTGTAGTTTTTTAGCATATGCTCATAGTCTGCCTGAAAATCGTCCAGTGCCAGCACTGGGGCAATGCCTTTCAATTGAGTTAGGGCGTTTTTGTGCTTATTAATATCCACAATAATCAGATCAGGCTGCAATGAGCTGATCAGTTCAATGTTGGGTTCATAACGGGAGCCTACGGAAGTGTAGTCCTTCAGCTTGCTTTTCACGGAATCCATGAACAGCTCAGGCGTACCGTCATCAGCAATTCCGATAGGCTGCACACCAAGAGTCACCAGCATGTCCGTAAAGCTGAAATCCATTGAAATAATACGTGCAGGCTTGCCTGGTAAAGTGACAGTTCCGAGTGCGTCCTGAACGGTGATACGGTCTCCGTCAGATGAGCTGTTCGCTGGTTGGGAACCCGTCGAATTGTCGTTTGCCGCAGTCTGATTCGTGGAGGATGAACTACAAGCTGCCAAGCTAATAGCGAGCAGTAAGGTGAAGGCGAGGCCCAATATACGTGTAAACCAATGATGCATCCTGTTTCCCCCTGATAATAATAATTATTCTCATTTGAATTTTAGCGGTAACCTCTCTTTTATACCATGTCTGATTTGTAGACGTTACATGTTATATTATTAGATTCTTTGAAACTGGGTGGGGGAGCAGCCGACTTCTTTTTTAAAAATACGACTAAAATGAAAATAATCCGTAAATCCGACCCGTTGGGCGACTTCCTTGGCTGGAAGTCGGGTCTGCTGGAACATTTGCTTCGCTTTTTGGATACGGAGATGACGTAAATACTGGGTCATGGTCATGCCAGTGGCTTTTTTGAACAACACCGTGTAATGTCCTTCACTCATGCCTGCCCGATCAGCCAGAAGCGGCAAGGTCAGCTTGAGCATATAATGCTCATGGATATAAGACAGGGATTGTTCAATAGATACCGATGAGTTGTGGTTGTCCTGCACCATATGCGTCTCATAGATATAAATGAATAGCAAGCGCTCCAGAAGTAGTCTTTTTCGAAATTGCCGGGCCGCCTTTTCCACGCCAGCTTCATCCTGAATGCTTGGGGCTGTTGTTCGTAGCAGCTCGTCCAGCATATATTTGATTTTGTATTCACTCAAGGTACGCAACGGACCATGCAGCGTCCAATCCGTGGATTCGCCTTGCAGCACACGATACGTAAGCACGATATATTCGGCTTCCCGGGTTTTGGGGACCTGAATGCTGCAAGCGCCATATTGATTATGAAAGGCAAAGCCCTGCGTGAAAATAACCGGCTCTTGGTCTTTAGCTGAGAGAGTGACATGTCCGTGCAGCGCAACAATCAGGAGATGGCTGTCGGAGCCAGGATGCAGGGTCCGAGAGGTGTTGCCGTATTCGATATGCTCCAGCAACGGGATGACGGTTGCTAGCTGCTCCAGATTCATGAATGCACCATCCTTCATTATTTCTTTTCTTTAGCAAAGTAGCTAATCACCCTTATTCATGATAAATTCTAAGAACAATAAAGTGAAGTTGTAATCGGGAAGGAACATTGGCAAATGAAAAAGGTTCTGTTCATTAATACCGGAGGAACAATTTCTTCCTCCTATCAGGAAAACGGCCTGACTCCAACTCAATCGGCTGAAAATATTTTGGCTGAAATTCCAGAGCTCCAGGAAATTTGCGAGATTGATGCCTACAATCTGATGAGCATTGATAGCACCAATACACAACCAGAGGATTGGGCTTCCATCGCCCGGATGGTACATCGTTCGCTCGATCAATACGACGGTATTGTTATTGCCCATGGCACGGATACGATGGCTTATACGGCTTCAGCCCTGAGCTTTATGTTGGGGACTGTGGACAAACCCGTCGTTGTGACAGGGTCACAAGTATCCATATTGGCGGAGCACAGCGATTCCAAAAAAAATGTAATTGACTCATTCCTGACCGCATGTGGCGAGGTAGCAGGGGTTTTTGTCGTGTTTAATGGCAAGATTATCAACGGCAGCCGCAGCTCGAAGATCAGAACACGCAGCTATAATGCTTTTGAGAGTATTAACTATCCGTACATAGGTCTCGTGGAGAATGGCAAGGTGGTCTATACGGAGGGCGTATTTGCAAATCGTGATACCGTTCGTCACCCATACAATGACAGGTATGCTTCTGAAGTATTTCTGCTCAGGCTGATTCCAGGTACAAACCCGGCGATTTTTGATGCTATTCAGAGCTTGGGCTATAAAGGTATCGTCATTGAGGGCTTTGGCATGGGCGGCGTGCCTTTTAAAGAAAGGAGCCTCATCAGTAAAATTGAGGATCTGATGAAGGACGGTATGAGTATTGTTGTTACCACTCAATGTCCTTATGAGGGCGGGGACCTGACGATTTATGAGGTAGGGCAGAAGGTGCTGGAAAAGGGTGTTATTCCGGGGTATGACATGACAACAGAAGCGCTGGTAACGAAAATGATGTGGGCGTTGGGCCAGACGACTGACCCGGCTGAGGTAGCCAAGATTATGGCAACGAACTATGCGGACGAAGTGTCCCTGCCTGCGGATACAGCTTCCTGATAGGAAGCTGATTTCCGAAGGTACGGGCTAACTACCGGCTAACGCCGAGCTTGCTCCAGTCTGTTTTTAATCTCAATGGCCATTTCCAGTGCTTGTACGGCCGACTCCAATGGGATCAGACATTCCGCATGTCCGCCAAAGCAATCAAGTGCATGATCCCAACTTTTTTCGTATGGATTGGCGGATTCGAGGTTGATTTTTTGCTGTCCTGATGCGGTATACTCAAATAATGCAGTGGGTATGGGATCGTTTTCGTCACTCTCATGAAATACCAGCTTGGCTTTTTCAAAATAAGCTTCATAGGCCACCGTGAAAGGATAGCTTTTCGGCATATGGGAAGAAGCGATGACTTCTGTGAATGTATCCCGATGCTGAAAATAAGCCCGAACTTGTGCCTGTTCGGGATGGACTACCTCTGTACCCCACACTGTATATGGATCACATGGACCCCATAGCCAGGTGAATAAATCCAGTTCATGAATCATGAACTGCGTAGGGAGGGAACTTAGTCCAAGGTCTCCCCACAGGGGAGGGGTTTCTCTTTTCAAGGACAAGGAAATGAGTTTTCCGTATTTTTGTTGGCGATAAGCCTCGTACAGATAGGTATAGGCAGGATCAAACTTAATGAACTGGTTAACCAGAATTTTTTTTCCATATTGCTTCTCAGCTTGTTGCATAAGAAGAGCGTCTTCGAGATGAAAGCAAACCGGTGTTTCACAAAATACATGCTTCCCGTGCTTTAGCGCATCAATGGCATGTGACCTATGCAGGTGGGAGGGCAGGCATAGATCGACGATATCCACGTCCGGATCCAGCAGAATATCCTCTATATTTTGTGTGACTTCTACGTTTAGCTCCTCTTTCAATTTTTGCAGCTTGGTTTCGTTCCTTCCAAATACAATGAGTCTGTTTACCTTGGGATGGTTGTTTAACAGCGAGGCATGATACGCGCCGAATCCCGTCCCCAAAATTCCAATATTCATCATCCATTACACCCCTTTACTTCTATGATACACACCTATTGCTGCCAACAGGGTGTCAACAATCTTTGCATCATCTTTTCATTTCGGGTTAACCATCTATTGTGGAGGTATGATTGTGAGACTGCATCGTTTAATCGCGATTTTATTATGTATCGAATCTAGAGGGAGAATGAAGGCCAGGGAATTGGCGTTGGCACTGGAAACCTCTGTACGCTCCATTTACAGGGATATCGACCTTCTGGCTGAAGCCGGAGTTCCGATTGTTACTGCATCCGGTCCGAAGGGCGGAATTTATTTAATGGAGGGTTATACGGCAAACCTGAAGCAGTTGAATGGCGGGGATGTCATTCAGTTGTATTTAACGGGGATGGGCATTTATACGGGCGGGTCCACGGAATCGGGTTTGAAGTTAAAGAATACTTTGCTCAAACTGGAACAGACGATGCCGGCCCCCTATCAATCCGATATTCAAAAAGCCAAAGCTCGGTTTTATTTTGATGATACACCGTGGTGGACGGAACGTATAGCGATTCCTTGCCTGGAAGCCGTGAGAGCGGCAGTATGGGGGTCCTATAAAATAACTATACAATATGAGAAAGCTGACGGCTCTTGCACTTCTCGCCATGTACATCCCTATGGACTGGTGGTGAAAAAAGGAGATTGGTATCTTATTGCCTTTTGTGAAGTCGGGCAGGAGATTCGGACTTTTAAGTGTGAGCGAATTATGGAAATTCAGCCGTCTGTTGAAGTCTTTAAGGTTCCTGAGGATTTTTCACTGGAATATTATTGGACAAGTAAAGAAAGCGCTTTTAAGCAGCTTTGTAGAGAGAAAGAATACTATCCTGTTCTGGTCCGAGCGACTAAGAAGCAAGCTGGAATACTAGCGAAAAGGATGGAAATCATCCAGTCTGTACAGGAAGGCAATCACTTCATTCTAACCGTCAACATGTATAGCTATGAAGCGGCCTGCCGCGATGCGATGGATTGGATCGGCCGGGTTGAAATCGTGGAGCCTGCAATACTCCGACAGTTTGTGAAGGAGGAAATTAGCCGACTCCAGAGGATATACGGTTAAATCATCAAAAAAACATCTGCCTATAGCAGATGCTTTTGCTTGTTAAGTCCAGGCCCAGAGGAATGCATCACGATCCCAGGCGATTCGGCCACCATGTAGTTTGCGAAATGCCTTTTTGATTTCTTTTTCCAAAGATACATGACCATGCTCGCTTATAAACACATACTGCTCTCCGTATTCAGAGCGTACATATGCAATGGCATCTTCTTGTTTCAGAGTGCCCACTTCACGGATTTGCGCGACCATCCATTGTGCAATTTGTTGTTCTATAGTTGGGTTGTTGTCCATTTGTCGTATCCTTTCCTGCGACCGATTGGTTGTAGCTGTTCAGCTCGCCTCCTGTAGTATACGGCAATTCGGAGAATTATTGAATTTTTTGATATAAATGTACTTATGCAGTTGGCTAAGTGGGCTTTCTTTTGTATAATTAAGGGAATATTCACGGGAATTTTCTTTTTTTGTATTGAAATCATGCAAGTTATCCCTGGGGGTGCCTGATTTGAAGGAAACAACCACTATTCGCGCAGAGCTGGAGCAGTACATCAGACGAGAAGGA
Organism: Paenibacillus sp. FSL W8-0439; assembly: GCF_038008995.1. NCBI lineage: Bacteria > Bacillati > Bacillota > Bacilli > Caryophanales > Paenibacillaceae > Paenibacillus > Paenibacillus sp. FSL W8-0439. Next base: position 5,640,725 of record NZ_JBBPAK010000001.1, on the reverse strand, counting down.
ATTACGATTAGTAAGTTTGGGGAGAACACAGGTATTAATGCAGGAACAATCAGTGCCATTATCAACGGTAACCGGCCAATTGCGATGCTGCTGCTGGATCGGATTGCTGCAGGTATGGGGCTTGAAGAAGGAAGCCTCTATGAGCTATACATTGATGAATTTATACGGAATACGGCACCGAATTGGCGACGGGTTCGGCCCTTTTTGCATCGCTGTGCAGAGCTGAACAAACTCGATTGTATTAAGCAAGTCGTGGAGTTTATCATGGACTATCTCATATACGCCCCGGCTTTGTTTGAGACAGCGGAAGAATTATTCAGCGAAGGTAGGTTGGAGGCTGCGGCCATTATTTATAAAAATGTCGCGGAAAGTGAGAAGTATCAACATTCGGAGCGGCTGGCGCTCTGCCAATACCGTTTATTTACGATTACCGTTGGCGATGATCAGGATGAAAATTTATGGGCAGCCACACATTTTGAAAGCTTTGTAGAGCGATTGGGTGAGGCAGACCAACTGGATGCCTTAAGAGATTTGGCTAATACGTATGCCTCCTTGCGGCGTTGGGATAAAGTAGAATGGTTTGCTGAAAAAATGGCTCAAAAAGCCAAAGTACAATACGAGCAAAAATACGGAAATACCAGAAAATCAGAGCGTGGCAAGGAACCTAAGGGCCCTTTGTTTATGTATATTGTATACTCTTACGTACTCCGTGCCGGGGTGTGGGATGAGCGCGGGGATTATCAGAAGGCGTTGGAATACGTATCCCTATACTCTGATTTGAGCTGGGTGCAAGAGGATACGGAGGAAGCTCGGCATTTGAAGGCCCTTTGTAGCAACTGGGCTGAGGCCAACAGGTATTTGTATCAGTTGATGTCCGGTAGCCTGGATGTGATTCCACAGTATGTAAATTATTTGGAAAAAAATGAGGGCGAAATTCTGGTGGGGTTACATAAGATAATGGTAGCGGCCAACCGTTATGATTTTAATGTAGATCATGTACTGCAGCACTTTGAAAAACAAATTGAGGCATTTGCAGATCAGCATGCCAAGGTAGGCACCTATACCGAGCAAATGTCAGCAGATCTCTATGCACGATTTTTGGCAGAGATGGCTTGTTACGATCTCAACAAACATCGTTATTCCAAAGGTATGAAATTCCTGCTTGAGAGCCTTTCCTATTCTGTCGTGCTGAATGGTAATCCTGTCACCATCAAGTGTGTAGGACTATTTGAAAAGTATCGGCATACTGCCACTTCTGAGGACAAAGAGGAATATAAAAACTTACTTGGAGAGGTAGAGTACATCCATGATAAAAAAGATCGTTTTTTCTCTGCTCGCATTTAATGTTTTTATCCTATTGAATTTACCACCCGTCACCCCTCCTATAGAAGACCCTAGCGATGTCCACAGTCATGGGCTGGGGGGATGGGCATTGTCATCTCCTGAACCATCGGCTTAGAGGGTCTAGATAACATTAAAAAAGGTATTCTCTTATGAAGAGGATACCTTTTTTATTTGCAAGTGCATTTGAAGGTTGAAGGAGCGTCCTTGCCGTCAAGTGTGAGGAGTTGGAGGTTGGGCAGGCGGAAACCAGACATGACGAAGATCCACCCAACCTTGGCTGTTAAAGGATACGCCGCGAACAGTAGGAAGATAGGCCGTCTGAACGGGCTTTTCATATAAAATATGCAGCTGGTGCTCATCCATGAGCCGAGTTTCGATATGTTCAAATTGCTGTGCTCTAACGGTATGATCGGCTTCCCGTGCAATTTCGCGCAGCAGTCTTTCGATATCCACGCGGCTATGCGGCTCCACATGCCCGGATACATTGAGATACAGATCAAACAGACGCAATTGCTCATCACGGTCACGAAACAGAGAAAAGATGATTAAGTCTGACTCCATACGAATAGATGAACTTTTGAATTCATTCATGGATGCGGCCACAATGTTACACGTATATCCACAGGATTCGAGCTGAGCTGCGACCCGTTCTGCATCCGCTCTATACTCGGGAATGGTGGCAATTTGTAACGCCGCCAGTGGTTCGCATGAATCATTAGCGTTAGATGAATCCACTGCTGAAGGAAGGGGGCGATGATCCAGACATGCTACAATCCGAGCACGTATTTCCGGGTTGCGCAGCGGTCCATCCTTGTGTGTGTTACATGTGATAAATTTGCGTACCGAAGCCGCCGAGTGAATCTGGCTCCATGCGGTATCCGTGTCTCTTGCCAGTATAGGATTATGGATAATGTGAAAAGAAGAAGCGGTATCTTCCATATCCGGCGATTCCAGCTTAGTCGCCCACGGGAGTTGAACGATTTCCACCCGATCTAGATGAGCACGACCCTGAAAATAAGGCGCAAAAGCCTCAAGTAAGCACAAGCTTTCGTTCATTTCCGTGACCTTGAAAGCCCCCGTACCGATAGGACGAATGCCAAAGGCGGCTTCACCCACCTGATTAAGCTCACGCGGTACAATGGCAGCCCGGCTGGTACACAGGAAGGATAAAAATAGCTCGTTCGGCTCCTTTAGTACAAAGCGTACCATCGTCGGACTCAACGCTTGAACGTGCTGAATTTGCCGGACGATAAAATGGTAAAGTCTCCTTCCCGGCGCCCGACTCAGTCGCTCAAAGGTATAGACGACGTCTTCCGCGGTCAGTATTTTGCCGTTATGAAACAGCACTTCTTTACGCAGGAAAAAGGTCCACTGCGTACGAGTAGTGTCCACCTCCCAAGCGTGCGCCAGTCCCGGCAAAATCTCACCGCTCTCGTTCGCCCGGCGGGCCAGCCCGTCAAAGACATGACTGGATACGAAGGACTCGGCGAGCCAGTTTAAGTACAACGGGTCCAGCGTATAGAGCTGCTGGCGAATGGGCAGACGCAGCGTGTCGATCTGCTGCTGATCACTGCGCACCTCCGCGTGATGCCCGAAATAATTCAGCAGCCAGCCCTGTAAATGCTCCTGCATGGTGGAGGAGCGTGAATGAACTCGGATTTCATCCAGTGCGCGTTTGATATCATGGCGGTCTATGGCTTGCATCATGGATTGCACAGCAATGTCTTCCGGCTGAATAAGGAAGCGCAGACTGGAGCGGCGGCCTCTGCCTCGGCGAGGAGTCCATTGTATCCAATCGTGCTGCTCCATTTTCTGAATGATCATCAAGGCATTGCGGTGGGTGCAGTCAAAAATAGCCGCCAGCTCATCCAGCGTAGTCTCTATGGTATGGTTCTCGTCTCTGTCGTCAGCTGCGTGGGAGTGAAGCCGTAAAAATTGGGCGTGAAGTTTCATTCAGGAATGCTCCGTTTCCCCTATGCTTGAGTAAAAGCGCAACTGCTTTTATAAAATAGGAAATTTTATTTTGATTAATTTCTCTTTATCTTCTTATTTTATCATCTACAATAAGGGTTATAAAGCATAGTTGTGGAGGTATTTACCATGCATGACAAGGTGAGTGGATCGTCTTTGCCGAAAGCGTCGTTGTTGTCCGCCTTTGCCGGCGCCATTGTGTTGGCGCTGGTCCATCAATATCTGTTCTTCGGACATGGGCTGGGCGTGTCTATGCCTATTTTCGTTATTGTATTTTACGTGTATATGTATTCCTTTAATCGAGATCGTTGCCAGCCCATTACATGGATAGGACGTCTGCTGTTTGTGGTCATTATGATGCTGGCACTGACATATGTGCTGTTCGATAACCCGATCTTCTATGTGTTAAACGCCCTGGCTATATCTGCTCTGATTAGCGTACATATGGTGTTGCTGTTCGGGGAAAAAAGGCATGGCTGGTCAGAAATCGGTATTATCGGTCAGGCGCTAAGCCATTGGTTTTATCAAAATTTTCGCCATATCGTGACTCCGTTTCGAATGTTTAAGACGGCAGCCTTTCGGAATGTAAAGGATGAGCGTAAGCGTGTATTGGGTAAAGTGATAATCGGTCTACTTATTGCCTTGCCGTTGCTACTCATTATTATATCTCTGCTGGCTTCCGCAGATGGGGTGTTCGAAGAGTTGTTATCTGGCATACCCGCATGGATTGGCACATGGACCTTTGGGAGTGGTTTGCCGCGGCTGATCTGGGCCTGCTTTTTTACCTTCTGTTTTTTCTGTTACTTGTGGGGATTCGTACAGCCTGCTCCGCGGAATACGGAAAGAGAGGCTCAGTCAGCAGCAGCAGTACCTTACCACGAGCCGGTCGCAATCAAGTTTGATCCTGTCATTACCGCTACAGTGCTGATTGTCATGAACCTGGTGTATGTTGTGTTCGTCGTGCTGCAGTTCGGATATCTGTTTGGTGCATGGGAAGGTGCTTTGCCAGAAGGAACCTCGTATGCTGAATATGCGAGAAGAGGATTCGGGGAGCTGGTTATGGTAACAGGTATCAATTTTGTGCTGATGATCAGTGTATTGAAATGGACTGAATTCAGCTCAGGTATAGTGCAAACATTGAACAGCGGCCTGCTGTACATACTCGTCGGTTGTTCGGGTGTGATGCTGTACTCGGGATATACCCGGCTGGTTATGTACGAAGAAGCATACGGATATACGTATATCCGTTATCTGGTACACGCATTTATGATTTTTCTAGGCTTGCTGCTGCTCGTTGCGGCCGTGCGTATTCATGTCCGCCAGCTTCCGCTGGCGAAATATTATATTGTACTCGCTCTAATCGCCTATGTCGTCGTGAATTATGTGGGTATTGATGTACGGATAGCTGAAAATAATCTCGAACGGTATCGTACAACATCGGTGATAGACAAGGAATATTTGAGTGAGCTATCAGCGGACGCGATTCCACTACTGATTGATTTTAGCCGTAAGGAACACGGAGCGCTGGATGAGTTTTTACAAGCCCGCTTGATGAGCATGACGAGAGAAGAATCGAGTTGGCCCGAATTCAATTGGGCTAAGTATCGAGCGCAACAGGAATTGCACGCCTATATTTTGGAATGAGAGGTGTTTGGGAATGATCGGAACAGATACGTTACAAGGTATGGTACTAGAGCTACGGGATGAAATGTCACACTACCAGCATCAGTTTGGTGTAAGACGGAACGATTTCCTCGTGGAGGCTATATCCTACGGAATGAGTAAGGAGGAAGCCCATGCTTATGCTATCCAGCGTATTGGCCCGGTCGTTCCCGTCACCTGTATGCCTACGTTGGCTCTAGGGAAAGTGAGACCGCTCAGTCCAATGTTGGCAATGCGGTACCAATATGCAGGGGATTGGAAGGACATCCATGAGCATCTGCTCCTTCCTGATGAAGTGCTCCGGATCGCAGGTACACAGCATTTTCGCAGCTGGATCAGCGATATGCGAAATTACTGGGTGGAATCGGCCCCTTACCGATTCGGGGATGATCGTCTTTCGCTGCTGTCGGTTGCAAGCGAGAAAGAAGGTCACTTTTCCATGCTCGTCTGGAAGGAACCTGGTGAAGAGCCGGAGGTATGGACGTATGCTTCCCAGCATGAATACCGATTCAGTCATTTGCTCCACTGGTTCAAGTGGATGAACGGGCGCAGTGAAGAATGAGAGGTACAGATGATGAAAAAGAATCGTAATTGGATCGTGCTGTTTATTGGCATTGCTATAATGGTGGGGGTTGCAGACTATTTTACACCAGCTAAGCCTGCGACTACTCCTGAGCTTATCGTTCCAACCGTAATCAGTGAAGAAAGCCTTCAGCTAAGTGATGACTAAACAATAAGGGTCACATTATGGCTGCTGTTAAGTTGATTTTGAGCAAAGTCTCTGGTTTCGATTGAAATTATAAAAATATAGTTCGTTTTCTGTGGTATTGCGTTGTTAAAGTAAGCCGGAAATCACCCTAATAGTTGAGAGGGAATTGAAGCTAATATCAATCGAATGTGGAGCCATTCAGATGTTCAAGCGACTCCGTCATTTCCTCTACAACTTATATTCAGGGGGAATTTTCAATGGCTAGAAGTGCAAGCACATACGCATCTGTAATCGACGGTTTTAAGGTAGAAACGAACAAAAAGTATTCGCCGGTAGGTGGAACAAAATGTAATATTTTTGCACAAGACGTGATGGCTGCGATGTCGGCTTCCTTGCCAAGTGGCTTAGCCAATCAAATGGCTGATGCTTTACTGGGTAACAACACGCCGGGCTGGTACTCCGTAACTTTTCAGGATGCTCAAAAAAGAGCAAACCTCGGGTACCCAACCATCGGGATCAAAAAAGCGGACGGACATGGTCATGTCGTCGTCGTCAGACCAAAGGGTTCATCGATCACGATCTTGAAGGAAGTACAGATCGCTCAGGCGGGAACCAAAAATTACAACAGTAATACTATTAATTACTCTTGGGTGGCAGCTGATCTGCCTGGCGTAAAATTCTATACACACGACTAAGTGGTTTTGAGATATTAGCAGTCAAAATAACCCTGGAAGCAGATCCATTCGATCTGCCTCCAGGGTTATTTTTTTATTTTGAAGCAGAATGTTTAGATACAATGAAGGCTTTGCCTGGCTTGACAAAAGCAACAGCATAACCATTAGAGAAGGAAGAAGATTCCGATCTGTATTCAAGCTTGGTCAGCAGTTGCCCTTGGCGATTGATGTAACCGAATTTTCCGTTCGAGACAGATGAGTTTGCTTGTTTACCAACTAAAGCAATGCCTTCCTTGAATGGAGATGTAACGTCATATTTTTGTTGATATTTAATAACCAATGTTCCGGTTTTATCAATAAACCCAACCTCATTTTTCGCATTTTTCACACTGGCCAAGCCCTCGCTAAAATCCTGTGCATCCGTAAATTTAAAGGGAATCACGACTTTTCCCTGTTTATTGATGAATCCCCATTTACCCTTGGCATTTTGTACTGGAGCCAATCCTTCCGAGAAGTCTCCGCCAGATTTGTATTGAGGTGGAATGACTTCTTTTCCTGCCGTATTGATATAACCGTATAGTCCCTTGCTATTTTGAACAATAGCCAAGCCATCCGAGAAACTACGGCTGTATTTGTATTGATAAGGAATCGCTAGCTTACCGGAAGCATTCACAAAACCAATCTTCCCAGTGTTAGGGGCATAGGCAAGGGCCAGCCCTTCTGTAAATACATATTCTGAATCCACATGTTCTTTAAAATGAGAAAGGATTTTTCCCGTTCGATCTATAATTGCATTTTCTTTGGTGTCTGCTATGGTGACCTTGGCCTTGCCTTCGGAAAAGACATTGGCTTCGGTGTATTGGCAAGGAATGACCAGTGTCCCTTTCGTATTAATGTACCCAAAGAGATTGGTTTTTGTATTTTTGACTACAGCCCGCTGCTCTTGAAAATCACCAACAGGTTTAAGCTCGGCGGGAAGAGAGAAAGCCTTTTGTCCCTTGGTATTGTAATACACAAGGTTTCCGGCAGATGTTTCAGCAGCCAATAAGCCATCATGAAAAGCACCATCGCTTGAAGGACGAGCAATGTTGTAATCTACAGCAGTTTTAGAGACTTCAATGGTTGTTATGCTGGGTGCGGCCCAGCCTGTTCCAATAACAGAGATGCCAGTAATCAAAATTAATGCAGCTAATCCTAACTTTTTCAACATGCATAAGCTCCTTTGTGAGTTGATTTTTAACTTCGGGCTTCAAAGAATCCTGCCCTCATACGTAGGGCCTTCCATAATATAGACGATAAAAATGTAGGAATGTTTCTTGATATTCAAAATTTTTCTAATTTTCAGTGCGTGAAAGCTCTACTTTCATGTAGGATGCTTGTTCATCTCGTCTCTACTCATCTCTTCTGACCTCAGCTATTCTTTGGCTACGGAGGGGCTATCAAGCCTATTCCGTAGCTCATGTTAACAATTTACAGAATCGAATAACATATCATTGGCAGAATCTCTTATAGTGAAAATCGATTATTATTGAGAGATTAAAGATGAGGGATCAGTTCACTTTCAAAAAAAAAAGAAGAAAATGTGTCATTTTAAAAAAAGTCTATACATATATGTTAAATGTATAGACAAATTCAAAAAGCGGATTTATAATTACGCTGTAAACGTTTTCTAGTAGTTATCATCCAATCAGACCTTGAAGGGAAGGAACAATCATGAAGAAAATTTTACTGGCGTGCAGCTCAGGTATGTCTACAAGTTTGCTGGTTACTAAGATGCAGGATTATGCTAAGTCCATTGGAGACGAGGCTGAAATTTGGGCAGTAGGTCAAGATCAAGCCGCAGAGGACATGGCTAAGGCTGACGCTGTATTGATCGGCCCGCAAATGAGTTTTCTTAAAGGACAGCTGGAAAAGGAAGCAGCCCAATATGGTATTCATGTAGAAGTGATTGACATGATGGCCTACGGAATGGTTGACGGTAAGAAAGCCTACGAACAGGCTGTGAAACTGGTGGAACGTAAAAATGGATAAAGTTAATATAGCTGATCTGACGGAAGAACAAATTAGTTTCCAACTTATTTTGCATAGTGGAAGCGCTCGCAGCAAAGTGATTCAGGCGCTGACTGAATACAGAAATGAAAATGTAGAAGGTGCGGACGATTTGCTCAAACAAGCCAAGCAGGATTTACGTGCCGCGCATGATATCCATTTTCAAATGGTTAAGAAGGAAGCGGGAGGAACCCAAACTCCCTTCTCACTCCTTCTAATGCATGCCGAGGATCATTTGATGTCCACGGCTACCATGAAGGATTTGGTTCAAGAGCTGCTGGAGCTGTTCAAATCCAGAAGTTTATAGCTGGACCTGTAAATTTGTGAATTTTGGGACATGAAATGCTTGCAACCCTATTGATGCAAGTCACTTCGCGGGGAGGAATAGGCTTTGTTTGAAAAATTAAGCCGGATACTGATACCTATTGCCGGTAAACTGAACAACAACCGCTATCTTACTGTACTGCGTGATGCATTCATGCTGTCATTTCCATTAACAGTTTTTGGCTCCATTATTGTAGTTATTATTAATCTGCCGTTTCTAAAAGGGTGGATGGGCGACGGCAATTATGCGACTTTTAGCAGTCTGCTGAACATTGCGCCTAATGCCACACTGAATATTATGACCTTATTTGTCATCGTCGGGATTGGTTATTATCTATCTCGAAGTTATAAGGTCGAGCCCATATTCGGCGGTATGATCGCGTTGGCCAGTTTCTTAATGCTCACCCCTTTTGTACTGACACAAGAAAGCGGTGCCACGATTGCTGGTGTCATTCCGGTGGACCGGATTGGTGCCAAAGGCATGTTCCTTGGTATGATCGTCGCCTTTATCGCGGCTGAGATATACCGGAGGGTGACACAGCGAAATTTTGTCATTAAAATGCCTCCAGGCGTTCCGCCAGCCGTTGCCAAATCGTTTGCCGCTTTGCTTCCGGCATGTATTACATTGGGTATATTTTTGATCATTAATGTTGTAGTTACACTGACCCTTCACAATAACCTGCATGATCTGATTTATCATGCCGTACAGGCACCGCTGGTGCATTTGGGCAGTGGTATTATACCTACATTAATTGCTATTTTCTTTGTTCAGCTTTTATGGTTCTTTGGGCTTCATGGTCAGATTATTATCAACTCGGTTATGGACCCAATCTGGAATACACTGGCACTTGAAAACTATGAAGCGTACTCCAAAGGAGCGGAACTGCCGCATATTATCACCAAGCAGTTTGTTGATATTTATACAGTAGGTATCGGTGGTACAGGTATGACATTGGCTGTCGTGCTTTCGATTCTGATCTTCCTGAAGAGTAAGCAATTGAAGCAGGTCAGTAAGCTGGCTCTTGGACCAGGTCTGTTTAATGTCAACGAACCCGTCATATTCGGTCTGCCGATTGTGATGAATCCGCTTATTTTTGTTCCGTGGGTCATTTCTCCAATGATCGTTACGCTGATTACTTACTTTGCCATGACTACGGGGATTGTACCGCCGCCCAACGGGATACAGGTTCCTTGGACGATGCCGTTGTTCTTTAGTGGAATGATGGCTACGGGTTCTCTAATGGGAGGCATACTGCAGTTGTTTAATATGGCTGTCGTCTTTGTCATCTGGTTCCCGTTCCTGAAAATTATTGATCGGATGAACGTTCGTAAGGAGCAGGAAGAGGAGCTTAAACAAGCAGCCGTTGCAGGTAAGGATCAAACTGTTGGAATGTAACATGAATGAGCTGCTAGTGTAGTGGACTTGTTCTTTGCAAAAGAGAGAGGAGTAGAGCTGTGAATCATACCGAAATGAAAGATATAGAGCAGCAAGCCATTCAATACCGTTTTCCGACTGACTTCTGGTGGGGTTCCTCAGCTTCGGCTACCCAGACAGAAGGAACTGTGGAGGGAGACGGCAAAGGACCGAACATTTGGGATTATTGGTTTGAGCAGGAGCCGAACCGTTTCTATGACGGGGTCGGTCCTGCTGATACATCCCGTTTCTATACCCGTTATAAAGAAGATATTGCACTCATGAAAGAGCTTGGCCACAACTCTTTCCGGTTCTCTATCTCCTGGTCACGCCTGTTTCCGGCAGGGAAAGGTGAAATAAACCAGCAGGCGGTTCAATTTTATAATTCCGTCATTGAAGAGTTGCACCAGGTGGGCATTGAGCCGTTTGTGAATCTGTATCATTTTGATTTGCCGATGGCTTTACAGGAAAAAGGAGGCTGGGTAAACCGCGAGACGGTCGAAGCTTACGTGGATTACGCGAACACTTGCTTTGAGTTGTTCGGGGATCGTGTAGCCAAATGGTTTACGCATAACGAGCCAATTGTCCCGGTGGAAGGCGGCTATCTATACGATTTCCACTATCCCAATGAAGTGGATTTCGGTAAAGCTGTACAGGTGGGATATCATACCCTGTTATCGAGCGCCAGTGCCATTAAGGCTTACAGAGAAGGCGGCTATAAGGGCAAAATCGGTATTATTTTGAACCTGACGCCGAGCTATCCGCGTAGTCAGCATCCGGCAGACGTGCAGGCTGCTGAAATATGCGACGCGTTCTTTAACCGTTCCTTTTTAGACCCATCTGTGACGGGAGAATTTAACCCTTTGCTTGTGGAGCTGTTACGCCAAGAGGGATTTGTACCGAGCATGGAAGATGGAGATCGGGAAATTATACGCCAGGGTACTGTAGACCTGCTGGGGATTAACTATTATCAGCCGCGCAGAGTCAAGGCCCGTGAAAGTCTCCCAAATCCAGACGCACCTTTTGTGCCGGAACGATTCTTCGATTATTATGCCATGCCTGGTCGTAAGATGAATGAGATGCGAGGCTGGGAGATTTATGAGAAGGGCATTTACGACATTCTGACCAATGTCAGAGAAAATTACGGCAACATTGAATGTTTCATTTCAGAAAACGGAATGGGCGTACAAGGTGAAGAAAAATTCAGAGATGAGCAGGGTATGATCCGCGATGATTATCGTATTGATTTTATCCGTGAGCATCTCAAATGGGTCCAACGAGCTATCTCAGAAGGGTCCAATGTGAAAGGCTATCACTTATGGACGTTTATGGACAACTGGTCCTGGACGAACGCATATAAGAATCGTTACGGCTTTGTATCCGTGGATCTTCAGAACGAGGGTAAAAGATCCGTTAAGCAGAGTGGGTACTGGTTCAAACAAGTGATCGAAAATAACGGATTCTAAGGTAAGGTGGGGGGTGGTCCTTTGGACCGCCTTTTTTTCTTCATTGCTGAAAGGAAGCTGTGCTGTATACCGCTGGTGAGAAAGTATAATGTTCGGTATACTTACTATACCGTCATACCTTAACGTCCCGCCTGCAGAACAGAAAAACCAGCGCTACCGATATTTTGGTAAAATGCTGACATAAAACAATTTTTAGTACAGGTGGTAGACAGATGAACAAATACGAGCGGATTGCACAAGAGGTCAAAGAGCGTATTATGAATAAGACCTACTGCAGTGATGATCCCATCCCTGATGAGATCTCATTGGCAAAAGAGTTTCGTGTAAGTCGAATGACGATTAAGAGGGCATTGGACACATTGGTGATGGACGGACTGCTGAATCGTAAAAGAGGACACGGAACCTTTATCGTCAAATCGGTCTACAATGGCCCGGTTAATGTCGTTGTGAATGAAATGCTGGGGCTGACCAACGTACTGCGCGGGAAAGAAATCAAAAGTAAAATCATAGCCTTTGACGTTCAATTTCCATCCGAGGAAGTAGCGACTCATCTGTTTATTGACGTCAATTCTCCTGTATATCATGTGATCCGTCTGCGTGTTGTGGAGGGCGAACCCTATGTTATCGAGCGCACGTACATGCCAACGAAGCTGATTAGCGGTATTACCGAGGAAGTGTTGTATGGATCGGTGTACAAACATATTAAGGAGGAGCTGGGCCTTAATATTGTCGGTTCACATCGTACCATCCGGGCATCCAAGTCGACGGAACTGGATCGGGAGCATCTGGATTGTGCAGCAGATGACCCAATCTTGGAAATTGAGCAAGTGGGTTATCTGGATACGGGGATACCATTTGAATACTCATTCTCGCGCCATCGGTATGATAAATTTGTGTTCACCACAGTGAATCGGATGCGTTGAGCCAGTGAGTAAGAAACGGATGGTAAAGCACAAGCATGGCAGAAGAAGGCCTAACTGATGTGGGCACTCTCCTGCCATGTTCTTTTTAATGAAGCAAATTAATTGCCAAGCAATCTCACTTCATGCACCGTCGGAGTATACCAGTTGTTCGGATTATTGAATAGCACTGCATTTACAAGATTGATTCGCACGTAACGGGCTTGAAAATTAACTTTGTCACTGGTAAAGCCGTATGCAGTATTGCTCGTACGGTCAATGGTGGAATAATGAACGCCATCCGTACTATATTCGATCTTATACTTGTAATATGCCTCAGATCCTTTGTACATAAACCATGAAATATCCACTTCGTTAATCGTCTTGGTACTGCCCAAATCCACCTGCCACCAAGCAGGCCAGGATGCAGATGTAGCCTTCCATGAGGTTTGGGGATTGCCATCGTTCCCCAGTGAAGCCGGGGAAGCAGATGCGGCTGAACTGGCAGTAGCTGTTTTGCCTTGCGCGTGATTCACAAGGGATGGTAGGATGACTGTGCCTGTGGCAGCATCCATATCCCAGCTACTGTACCAGTTTAGAGTAGCCGTTTTATTGGAGTCATTCAGGGTCAATGGCAACCAGATGAATTTGTGATCGCTCAGATTGAGCGGGTTCCAACGATCGCCCATATAGATATAACTGGTTCCTGCGCTGCCTGTAATTGTGGCGATGGAGTGGATTTGCGAGCCGTAAGCCGCCGGATCACCGAAAGGCGACAAAGCAGACCAGCTTCCAGTCATGGAGCTGGCGGTTGCATAAGCACCCTGATTCGGATACCAGCCGGATGCCTGTGAGGTAAACAGGTAGTAGGTATTGTTCTTTTTCACAACAGCGGGGGCTTCGCGATAGCCATTTTCAAAAATCCAGCCAACGAACGACTGCACGCCTGTATAATCGGCCGTCAGCTTGAAGATTGCCATCGTATCATTGGCGCCGCCATTTTTACGTGAAGCTGTAATGAGGTAGCCGCTACCGTCGGTATCCGTGAACACCGTCATATCACGGGACTCATAATTCAGCGGGCGGAAGCTGCCTTGGTAGGTGAAATTCCCGTCAGGTGTATCGCTGGTAGCAACAGCTACGCGACCGAGTGAGTAGTCCGTGCCATTTTCATAGTGTGCCCATAGTACATATTTTCCGGTGGATTTGTTGTAAATGACTTTAGGCCGCTCGATTTTGCTCGAATTCAGCTCGGGAGCGGAATCTTTGGTGAGGATACTACTGCGGAAGGACCAATTCTTCAAATCAGTCGAGGTATATACGTTCACTTTTTCAAATTTCCAGTTCTCAGCGTGCTCGCCGTACCAATAATAAGTGGAACCTACTTTTAGGATATTGCCGCTGTTCGCCTGAATCGGGTTTCCTGCGGTGTCCTTCCAATCCGTTCCATTCGTAATGGCTGTGCTTGCTGTTGCACTCAAGGATAGTTCTGCATTAGCGGCGTCCAAACCATTCAGCGATGGGTTCATCTCGCTCCCATAGGTTGCTTGCGTAACGCCTGTTGTATTGGCATGTACTGCATCGGGTTGAAGACCTGCACCGACCACTGCGATTATAATACAAATCCATGGGGCTAACCATTTGCTGTTGTTGATCCACTTCACGATATCATCTGCCTCCCTAATATAGATAGGATGGCCCCGAACAGCTTGTCCGGTACCTCATCTACGATTCTATCTTAATTGGAAGCGTTTACAAGTGGAATAAATTGAAGTCTTTCGAATCATAAATTGGAATCGGTACTGAATGAAAATGGGAATGGTGGTCGGCTGAGTTAAAAGGAGCTTCTCTTTGCCTACTTGTGGATGTGCTATTATCTACACCGGGAATGTATATAATTGTGCGTTTTGTCATTGACACGTTCACATTATTTCAAATTTAAAGTGACTGGAATCACATAAACGGTTACTTTATGTGGGTATACTTGCTTTAATTAAAGGTTAACAAAAGGGAGCTATGTTGTAACGCCTTTTGTTCATCATTATTTTGGAGAAAAGAGGGATACAACAATGCTAAGTGAGCAAACCATTGCAACGATCAAATCGACTGTACCTGTTTTGGAGGTACACGGAACTACAATCACCAAGCGTTTTTATCAGATGATGTTTGAGGCCCATCCCGAGCTTCTCAATATATTTAATCATGCGAATCAGAAGCAAGGACGTCAACAAGGCGCGCTGGCCAATGCTGTATATGCGGCCGCACAGCACATTGACCGTCTGGAGGAAATTCTTCCGGTGGTACGCCAGATTGCACATAAGCATCGTAGTTTGGGGATTAAGCCAGAGCATTATCCGATCGTCGGGAAATATCTACTCGCTGCGATCAAGGACGTGCTAGGGGATGCAGCAACAGATGAGATCATCAACGCATGGGCCGAAGCCTATGGCGTGATTGCGAATGTATTTATAGATGTGGAAGCTGAAATGTACAAGGAGGCTGAACAGCAGCAGGGAGGTTGGTCAGACTTTAAGAACTTTGTTGTACAGAAAAAGGTTAAGGAAAGCGAGCGAATTACGTCCTTTTACCTGGTGCCGCAGGATGGACAGGTGCTGCCTGCATTCGAGCCTGGGCAATATATCAGCTTGAAGATGGAGATTCCGGGTGAACATAATACTCATATCCGTCAATATAGCCTTTCTAGTGCACCAGGAAAACCTTACTACCGGATATCCGTAAAACGAGAGGATGCTGTAGGGTCTCGTCCAGCGGGCAAGGTATCTGTGTATCTGCATGAGCACGTGCAGGAGGGCGATGTACTATTGGTATCTGCACCGGCGGGTGACTTTACCCTGGATCGGACAGATCGCAGACCTGTTGTATTGATCAGTGGTGGAGTCGGGCTCACCCCGATGGTCAGCATGCTGGCTTTCCTGGTGGAAACTGCTCCGAATCGGCCCGTCACTTTTGTCCACGCAGCAGTCAGCGGAGATAACCATGCTCTGCGTAATGAGGTGGAAGAACTAGTCGCCACACATGCACAGGCGGCTGTTCGGTGGTGCTACAGCAGACCAACCGAGCAGGATCGTCTAGCTCAGGCCTTTCATAAGGAAGGACATCTGGATCTGGCCTGGCTGCAATCCGTGATACCGGAACGTAACGCTCAGTATTATTTTTGTGGCCCTGTGGGATTCATGCAATCGGTATACGGCCTGTTGAAAGAGTGGAATATCCCTGCATCGGATATCCACTATGAATTTTTTGGCCCTGCTAGTGCATGGGAAGCAGAAGCGCAGTGAGACATTAAAAAAAGGCGAAGGATGGTTGTCCTTCGTCTTTTTTGTGTTTATGACTATGAGGAAATCCTACTCATTGGCTCTACGCTTCTTCAAAGTGTGCCCATATTTTCATGACATGGGCGGACGCAAAAATTCTATATGCTGCGGCATATACTGTCGTAAAGCTTCTGGAATGCGGATCGAACCGTCCTCTTGTTGGTGATGCTCTAGTAACGGGATCAAGATCCGAGGCGAAGCGACCGCTGTATTGTTAAGTGTGTAACAATATTGTAGCTTGCCGTCCGCATTACGGTACCGGATGTTGGAACGACGCGCCTGAAAATCAAGCAACTGGGACGACGAGTGTGTTTCGCCGTAAGCCTGTCTGCTAGGCATCCATGTCTCAATGTCTAACTGCTTGTAGGTTTTTTGAGACATATCGCCTGTACAGACAGCCATCTTGCGGTAGGGTAGCTCCAGCAGTTGAAGCAGATCTTCCGCATTGCGCGTAATCTCCTGAAACATTTGCTCTGAAGCGTCCAGACTCGCTTCACAGATGATGACCTGCTCCACCTTGGCAAACTGGTGCACACGATACAGTCCGTGCACGTCCCTTCCGGCCGAGCCAACCTCGTTGCGGAAGCATACGGATACCGCCGCCAGCCGAATCGGGTCTGTAACGTCCACAATCTCACCGCTGTAATACGAGACCAGCGGAACTTCCGAGGTGCCTACAAGCCATTGATCTTCTCCTGCGATACGGTACGTCTGATCCAGTCCAAGCGGGAAAAAGCCAGTGCTGCGCATTGCCTCAGAGCGTACCATTAATGGTACGTCCAGCAGCTGAAATCCTCGTTCGCTCAGCAGATCAACAGCAAGCTGCTGTACAGCCCGGTGCAACGCGACCCCAGCTCCCGTCAGATAGTAGTTACGGGTACCGGCTGTTTTGACACCGCGAGGCACATCGATCAGGTTGTGAAGCTGGCCGAGCGTCATATGATCCTTGGGTTCAAATCCAAAGTCAGGTATCGTTCCGACCCGTTCCAGTTCTATATTATCTTGATCCGACTGGCCTCGCGGCGTATCCGGGGATACGATATTAGGCATTAGAAGCAAGAGCTGTTGAAACTGTTGCTCTACTTCCTGTTGCGGGACTTCCAGAAGATCTAGCCGTCCGTTAATTTCTTTGACCTGCCGCTTAGCCTCATCCGCCTGTTCATTTTTCCCGGCCTGAATTAGCGCCCCAATATCCTGACTACACTGATTACGCATCTGGCGCAGCTGCTCCACTTCCTGAAGCAACTGCTTTCTCCGATCATCCAGGGTTAACAGCTCTGCGACCGATACTTGTATTCTTTTATCGTCTGCCGCTCTCTGAACCTGCTCTTGATGCTCTCTAATCCACTTGATATCTAACATGACACCGCACTCCTTTTCGGATAAAAATACAAAAAGCGCCCTCATCCACATGGGACGAGGAGCGCTTTGATCTCGCGGTGCCACCCAAATTGACCGGACAGCATGACAGAAGTCATGACTCTCCAATCCACTTTGCTCCGCTTTAACGGGCGGGTCCGGTTTACTTAGGAACATATCGCCATATCGTACACTAACGTATAATCCTTGGCGTAAACGCCTCCGAGTTGGATGCTCTTCACAGGCACAATGTCGTTTGCTTTTTTGTAAGTATACGAATTTTTGGCAGGTTAATCAAGGGCATGAGTCAGTACACTGGATTACTTCCTTTTTTCAACATGATCTTTCCAATAAAAATAAATACACAATGCGATTAAGATAAGTGGAAATAAGTAAAAAGCATCATTGTAACCTACAGAATGGCTGACTCTTAGAACGTATAAAATCCAAAACATGGACATGCTTGCGATCAAAGCTATAGTACCACTTACTGAATACATGTATATTTCTCCTTTCAATTTCGATTTCATGTTTGCGAAGGGGAAAGGTAGGCTTTATTTCTTATGTATTTCCATTCTACTTCATCTGTGATAATGAAACTGGAAGAATATTTAAGTAATAGCCTTAATTCAGCGTTCAAAATGGGCTATAGTCTCTATAATGCTATTTTAATTTCATGTAAAATGTAATGATTACCAAAACGACAGCGATGGAGGGGAACATGGAGGATTTTAAAGATCGTTTACATACGATCCGCCAAGAACAGAACAAGCTGCTCAAGGAGTATCAAACATTAATCGCAGATTACGAAGCTTCAGATATCATTTTGGAAAACGAGGTTCTGCGAAAAAAGTTCGAGGATTATCAGGCTCGCTGCATTCACTTGGAAGAGCGGGTACGACATATTGAGCAGGAAAATGGAAAGCTGCGTACTGCGCTGACGGAGCAGATGTTGAGCGAAAAGGCGAATATGATTCGCATTTCGCGGGAAAAGCTGGAGACCTATTTTGCTTCCAGAACCGCAGAAGGGGAAAACCGGCTGACTTCCATTGAATATGGGGCTAAAAACCGGGTGGACCAGCTTATTCAGCAAACCACTCATGAGCTTAAAGAGGATCAGGATGAGATCGTCGCTAGACTGAGACTGTTCTCGGAGGAGATTCGTGACCGGATCATGGAGCAACGCAGGCGGTTTCAGGAAGCAGAGCGCAAATTGCTTCATCAGACGGAAAACGAGCTTCATCAGCTCGGGGAAGAAGAGATCAGCGAAGAAACGATGCAGAAGCGCATGAAACAGAATCAGTTTGAAATGATGCTGGGATTGAACTGGATTAACAAGCTGGGGATTTTGCTCATTATCTTGGGTGTGGGAGCCGCTTTTAAATACTCATACTCAAACTGGTTTACAGGGAATATGAAGGGCGTTGCGTTCTTTTTGCTAGGAGCGCTGATGCTGGGCGGCGGCGAGTGGTTGTATCGCAAGCAGAAGCAGACCTTTGCGCTCGGTATCTTGGGCGGCGGTATTTCTGTACTGTACGGGTCCATTTTTTATAGCTACTTTTTGCTAGAAATCATAGGAATGTATACAGGTATAGGCTTGTCCGTTCTAGTTACGGTGACCGCTGTGCTGTTGTCCTTAAGATATGAATCTCGAACGATATGTTCCTTCGGTTTAGTAGGGGGATATCTTCCGTTGTTCTCCTATATGGCAGCAAACGGGCTGGAAGGAAACGCCGTGTATATCGCGATGGGCTATCTATTCCTGCTGAACCTGCTGATCCTGCTTGTATCCTTCCGCAAACGGTGGGTCATCGTGCAATATATCAGCTTTCTGCTCAATACCCCATTAATGGTTGTACTCGCGTGGTTATCAGAAAGCAATATAGCCAGCATGCTATATGCAATCATTACATTTGCGATGTATCTCGGGATGACACTGTGGGTGCCGTTCCGACTCAAAACAAAACTATCATGGCTGGATTTCTCCTTGTTGGCTCTGAATACAGTTGTGAGCTGTTCCGTTCTGTATTCTCTGTTCGGCGATGCAGGTCTGGATGATTACAAAGGATTACTGGCACTCGTCTTTTGCTTGGTGTATGGGGGCTTGGGCCAATGGGTTCGGCGATATATTCCAGAGGAGAAACAAACCAAAATACTGTTTTATACGACATCATTGACCTTTGCCATTCTCATGATTCCGTTCCAGTTTGGAGTCAGATGGTTGTCCATGGGCTGGTTAATCGAGGCTGTGCTTCTTACATTGTATGGACATCGCTATCGCTTGAAAGAATTGGAGCGTGCAGGATGGGGCATTCTAGGATTGTGTCTGGGCGCATTCTTTTTCATTGATTTCCCTATATATCTGTTGTCAGGCTTTGAGACAGATTATTTTGGGCTCAAATATACGCTCATTACACTGGGAATGTTGATCGTTACTGTCTTCTATGCGATTGAATATAGTCGTCCGAATGCTTTCAAAAACAATCGTTTGTACGAAATGCATATCATGCAAGGATTTAAGTATGTAGCTTTGGTGAACGTGTACCTCTATCTTTTGTACGAAGCTGGGCATTGGTATAACATCGTCGTATCCGATGAGTTTGCACATTACACCTTGTACAAGGTATTGTTGTTCACCTGCGTATCCCTGGTGTTAGCTTATTTCCTGCCTAAAGTGAAGCTGTTGTACGATCGGGTGATTAAATACTATAGCTTGGCATTGTACGTCATAGGCTACGCGCTGGCATTGGTGGTTACCGTAGCGATTCCAACCTTGCATGAAGACTATGCGCAGAATACGGCTGCTGATTATGTGGCGTTAATTGTACTGGCAGCCTTTAATGTACTGGTATTCTTCAGCAGCAAGGACTTCCTAAACGCACTGATGACGCGACATTATAGAAGTAATGAGCTATATCCGGTCATTATGGGTGTATATTTGTTGGGCATCATTACCGCCTTTCTCGGAGTTCAGTTCCGTCTGGGAGACGCAGGTCTTGTATTCAGTCTGGTGTATCTCCTGCTGGCCATTTTGTATATTGTATACGGCTTCCTCAAGCGAGTGGTCTACATTCGCCGATTTGGGTTGGGCTTGACTCTGCTAGCTACAGGTAAGCTGCTATTGTACGATCTACACCTATTAACGTCGGGAAGCACGATTGTAGCCTATTTCTCATTTGGGGTTGTCCTGCTGGCTATTTCGTACATTTACCAAAAAGTATCCAATCGTATGGGAGATACCATAATAAAGAAGGATACTGAAGAAAAAATGTAGTTTTTTGTTGTATTGTGTAGATACCGAACATTATGAAAATAAATCCGGTAATAGTGAAAAATTATGCATGACCTTACATCCTACTTACGCTATAATGAGAAAAAATTATTTATGTACGCATGCTCAAGTTTATGCGTAAGTAGAGAGAATGAGGGGGATACCATGAATTTGGGCAAGGGGCAGAATAACCTGTCTGATAAGAATGAACGCTTCTCGTCGGCTGGATTCATTTTGGCAGCGATCGGGAGTGCGGCAGGACTAGGTAACATCTGGAAATTTCCGTATATTACCGGACAATATGGCGGAGCTGCATTTTTCTTGTTGTTTATTGTCTGCTTGTTGCTTGTTGGTTTGCCTGTACTTTTAGCAGAGCTTGCGCTTGGTCGTGCAGGTCGAGGAAGTGCTGCCTCTGCAATGGTGAAAGTAGGCGGACATCCAATTTGGGGCAAGATGAGCATTATGTTTGTTATCGTGCCGTTTGTTATTTTGTCGTTCTATGCCATTGTAGGAGGATGGACACTGCATTATGCCGTAGAGGCATTTAGCGGAAGTCTGTTTTCGAATAATGATTTTGCGGGTCAGTTTGCTTCATTTTCCTCTGGCTATGCACCGTTGGTATGGTTGTTAATTGTTTTTGCATTTACAGCAGTTGTGGTTACCCTTGGGGTATCGAACGGAATTGAAAAGTTCAATAAAATTTTGATTCCTGCTAAGGTCATCCTGTTGCTCGTGCTGATGATTAACGCTCTCATGCTGCCAGGTTCTGGTGCGGGTGTATCCTTCTTTTTGAATCCCGACTTTTCTAAGTTAAGTATAGAGTCCGCATTGGTTGCTTTGGGACATGCCTTCTTCTCCCTCTCACTAGGGATGGGGATCATGGTCACATATGGTGCTTATGTGGATCGTCGACAATCGTTGGGTGGAGCTATGCTGGCAGTGGGTGGCGGGGATTTAATCTATGCGTTTATCGCAGGTATGATCATTTTCCCTACAACCTTCTCCTTTGGTATTAACCCTGCCCAAGGACCGTCTTTGGTCTTTATTGCTTTACCGGCTGCATTCTCTGCCATGCCTTTCGGAGCTTTCTTCGGCGGTTTGTTCTTCGTATTGCTGGCGGTTGCAGCATTAGGCTCTATGGTATCCCTGCTGGAGGTACCGGTAGCTTATGTTATGGAGCGGTTCCGTTGGGGCCGGGTACG
Source organism: Paenibacillus sp. FSL W8-0439 (assembly GCF_038008995.1). Lineage (NCBI taxonomy): Bacteria > Bacillati > Bacillota > Bacilli > Caryophanales > Paenibacillaceae > Paenibacillus > Paenibacillus sp. FSL W8-0439. Next base: position 5,619,046 of record NZ_JBBPAK010000001.1, on the reverse strand, counting down.
CTCGGTTGTCATCGTATCGATCCTGTGTCTGTTGCTGGGTGTCCCTTCTGCATTGTCGATGGGGTTGGTTCCAGAGTTAAAGGTGGGCGACAAATCCTTCTTTGACTTTGTTGACTTCACAGCGTCCAACATCTTCTTGCCATTGGGCGGCTTACTGATAGTTATATTCACAGGGTATTACTGGAAAACTGCTGGCGAGCATGCCAATCTCAAGCCTTTCTGGTTCCGTGTATGGTTGTTCGGCCTTCGGTATGTTGCACCGATCCTGATGTTGTTGGTCTTCCTTCATACTTCAGGGATCATCAAATTTTAATAGACACGAATTAAAAAAAAGGTATTTTCTTCCTAAGGGAAGAGATACCTTTTTTTGTATATCTATCAGTGGTTACCTAAGTGTGGAAAGGAATGATATAATAAAAACATTGTCATTAATTTTAACTTCAATGAAATCATTACGATTATGAAGTTTTATATAATGAATGAAAAGGCTACAGGGCATCGCACAGACGATGTGCAGGAGAGGGAAAGGGCAGAAGAGCATTGAAACAGACAGAGAGTTCGAATTTGCAAGAAGGACAGCGGCTGAAATGAAGTCTAATCGGTTGTCGTCACAACGTCGTTATATGCCAGGTTTGGATGGATTAAGAGCACTGGCGGTCATCGCAGTCATTGTGTATCATTTGAATCCGGATTGGTTACCGGGTGGTTTGTTGGGTGTAGGCGTTTTTTTTACTTTGTCGGGGTATCTGATTACAGATATTCTAGTCAGTCAGTGGGATACATATCATAGTTTTAAAATGAAAGATTTCTGGGTGCGTCGTGCCAGAAGGTTGCTGCCTGCCATGCTGACGGTTGTGGCTGTCATTGTCCTGTGCTCGTTGCTCTTCGATCCGTCACGGCTTACGGCCTTGCGCGGAGATGTACCTGCCGCATTGGTGTATATGAGCAATTGGTGGTTTATTTTCCATCAGGTTTCGTATTTTGAAAGTTTCGGTCCTCCTTCTCCGCTTGGGCATCTGTGGTCGCTGGCGGTGGAGGAACAGTTTTATATCCTGTGGCCTTTACTGCTGGCGCTTGGGCTGAAGTACATGCCCAAGCGTATTGTACTGGCCGGATGGGTGATTTGTCTGGCGTTAATATCCGCGCTCCTGATGGCCGTGATTTACGTACCGGGAAGCGATCCAAGCCGGGTATATTATGGCACGGACACACGCGGCTTCGCTCTACTGATTGGTGCGGCGCTGGCCTTGGTATGGCCAAGCGGCAAGCTGAAAGAGCATGCTTCTGCGAAGGCGCGCTTGCTTCTCGATGGCGTCGGTGCAATCAGCTTGCTGCTGCTATGCCACTGGGCGTGGGCCTCGAATGAATATGACCCAGCCCTGTACCGCGGCGGCTTGCTGGGGATTGCGGTGGTCACTGCTATTGTGGTTGCAGCATTGGCACACCCGGTGAGCCATCTCGGTCGCCTGCTTGGACGCAAGCCGCTGCGCTGGATCGGCGCCCGTTCCTACGGACTGTATCTATGGCATTTTCCAGTTATCACGCTAACGACACCTCAGGTGGATACCGATGGTGTGCATGTGATGCGTATCGTTATACAATTGCTGGCTACCATACTGCTGGCGTCTCTCTCGTTTAAATATATCGAGGAACCGATTCGGCATGATGGATTCCGGCACTGGATTGCAGGAATTCGTTCAGCGGTTCGTCGGCAGATGCGGTGGAGATGGATCTCTACAACCGCAACAGCAATGCTTTGTATAGGTATTGGTGTGGGTACCGTTCACCTGTACGTGGTATCTCCTGACGCAACGTTGCAGGCAGCATCTAGTGATGAGCAGCCAATTGCCAAGGCAAAGGCGATGCCGCCGCTTCATGGAACGGTGTCCGTAGCTTCCAAGGAGCCTACAGCCACCAAGCCGCAAGGAGTCAAGGACAGCAAGGCTTCGTCCCAAGCCCAGACGCCTAAAAATACGGCAGTCAAGGCTGGTACTACGGATGGCGTTACGACACAGATGGAACCTTCGACCACATCCCAACAAGCTAAGCCTATGACAGGCGATGGCTCTAGTGTGACTGCCATTGGAGACTCTGTCATGCTCGATGTACAGTCGTACATTCAGGAATCCTTCCCAGGGGCTGTTGTGGATGGACGGATCGGCCGCCAAATGGCGGAAGCGCCTGCCGTATTGGAGCAACTGAGACAGAACGGACAACTGGGCAAGACGGTTATTATTGAGCTGGGTACGAACGGCGCTTTCACCAAGGACCAGCTATCCAATCTGCTCGCCAGTCTGAAGGATACAAAGCATATAATACTTGTGAATACCCGTGTACCTCGGCCTTGGGAGAGCATTGTGAACAAGCATCTTGCTGAAGCTGCATCCCAAGACCCACGAATTACAATGATTGACTGGTATGCAGCAAGCTCCGGTAAAAACTCATATTTTGAGCATGATGGAGTACATTTAAAACCTAAAGGCGCTAAAGCCTATGCATCTTTACTGGCTCAGGCCCTAACGAAGCAATCTTAATGAACAGAACCGCAATGATATTCATAAATTATGCAAATGCAAGATAAGAAACCACCGGGAGTAGGTTGTCCGTCCCCTGGTTGAAGTGCAACCTTAAACTTTCATCGGCCAAACCTCCCGGTTTTCCAATGTTCGTTGTAAGGTGCGCTTTCACCCTGCTCCGGTGGTTTTTCTTATTTTAGGGTGGAGGTACATAATCTAATGGAAAAGGGTTATTCACATAGTAGAACAAGAGAGCACCGCTTGAAGAGGAACAAAAGAAGGCTGATGCTGATTGCTATTGTATTATTTGTGGCAGGCTGCATTACTTTTATTGCGATAAAGGTCTCAGATAGCAAACCACATGCGCCGACTCAGGAGCTTGCTAAAAAAACAGATTCTGTATCCAAGGACTCATCCAAAGTTAAAGCCAGCGCAGGGACAAACGATAAAGCAGCCTCTCCAAAAAATGATCCCGGTGTAGAAGACGGTGCCTTTGTTGAAAAATATTTAAATCAGCAAATGCTAGGAAAGATGCCCGATGGAGCCGATGGTAAAAAAGTGGCCTACTTATCCTTTGATGACGGTCCATCTGTGACGGTCACCCCCCAAATATTAGACATTCTGAAAAAGCAAAAGGTCAAGGCAACCTTTTTTATTGTAGGAAAAGAAGCCAATGAGAATGAGCATACCCGGAACCTTATCAAAAGAATTGTCAAAGAGGGTCACGCGATAGGAAACCATACGTACTCACATAACTATAAGTATTTATATCCGAACAGACGAGTAAATACGGATCATGTTATGCAGGAGATCGAGAAGAACAATCAGGTTTTAAAAAGCATTCTGGGACCAGAATTCTCCACCAGAATGATCCGATTCCCCGGGGGGCACATGACATGGAACAGAAGAGATCCACAAGGAATGGCTGCTCTGGATAAGGTTTTACTTCAAAAGGATTACCATCAGGTGGACTGGAATGTATTAACGAAGGATGCAGAGGGAAGATCCAAGAAAGCACCCGCACTAATTAATCAGTTTATGAGGTCAGTCAAAGGCCGAGAAAAAGCGATCATACTCATGCATGATACTTATGGTAAAGAAGAAACAGCCAAAGCATTGCCGCAAATTATAGAATATCTGAAGAAACAGGGATATGAATTTAAGGTTATGAAGTAGGATATATATGAGAAAAGGACGGGGCTCATCGCCACCGTCCTTTGTGCTATTTAAAAGTACATAGTCCGCATCATTTAGATGCGCTCTGCTTCACCCATCGCCTGAATGAAAGCTCCGATACCTTTGGGATCGTTAGTTATAATCGGCTCGCTGATATAGTAAGCGAAGGTACCATCCCGGCGATCTTTACCACCTAGACCGCTTACTTGTACTGTTTTGTTCAGATTCACAAGTCCTTCTTCAGTAATCGTAATAAATTCATCAATAATACCTTTACGGGTGATTTCTGCTTCTTGGCGATAATGCTCTGGCAGATAACCTTTGCGAACACCTTTGGCCATAGCGTATAGAATCATGCAGGAAGCAGATGCTTCCAGATAGTTGCCTTTCACATGGCCCAGGTTGAGCACCTGATAAAAGACGCCGCTTTCTTTATCACGCACTTTCAGCAAGGCTTCCAGTGTTTCTCTCAACATATCAATCAAGACGGGACGATCTGCATGATCTTCTGGAATGTAGTCCAGCACGTCGACGAGTGCCATAACAAACCAGCCCATTGAGCGGCCCCAGAAATTTTTGGAACAGCCGGTTTCCGGGTTGCACCAATGCTGTTCCCGCTTCTCATCCCAAGCGTGATAGAGCAGACCCGTTTCAGGATCACGCGTATGCTTGTAGCATAGCTTGAATTGCAGGGTCACATCGTCAAACTCTGACGGATCTCCGAATTCGCGAATAAACTCAGCATAGAACGGGGCACCCATGTACAAGCCGTCAAGCCAAATTTGATACGGATAAATTTGCTTATGCCAGAATGCGCCCTCGCTTGTGCGTGGATGTTTTTCCAGCTGACTGCGTAATTGGAAGGCTGCCTTTTTATAGCGTTCATCGCCTGTGGCACGATACAGAGTGAAGAGCAGCTTGCCGTTATTCACATGGTCAATATTATACTCATCTACTTTATAGCGCTGAATCACACCATTTTCATCAACAAAGTGATCCATATGTTTTTTTATATATTCCATATACTTGGGATCGCCTGTCAGTTCGCCAACCCATTCCAAACCTCTGTAAATCACGCCATGGTCATATTCCCATTTTTCATAAAATTCCGGACTCCGTTTAATCACGGAATCGCTCATACGTACAGCCCAGGAATCTGTTTTTGTAGGATTTGTTGTTGGTTGCGATGTTGAATTTGCCATGATACAGTCACCTCTTCAGTAAAGTTTAATCTGTAATGTTATTGTTGTTACATAGACGGAGTGTGTGTCTTAGGATCAACGGGTTTGTTCTTAAAGCCCACATTATTGTTGCCCCAACACCGATCGTAGCTGAAGCCTGTTAGTTGTTCGAACACTTTTCGAGCCTCTGGCTTGGCTGATTTCATGGAGCCACCGTTTTTGAGGCGGTCAATCTCGGCGATTAGCTTCTTGTGGCTGTCAATATCCAGCTTCATTACGACAGAAGCAATCATCCCGATGATTGCGAGAACAATAGTACCCACCACGAGTACATAGAAGATAGCGTGCTGAGCAGAGACTGGCTGACTCTCAGCTCCGGATACAAAGCCAAAGTGCTGTAACACCCAGCCGAGAATGAAAACGACAACAGCCCGCACCATTTTTCCGGCAAAAGTCATCATACCCGCATAAATACCTTCCCGGCGACGACCAGTCAACGCTTCATCCACATCGGCAAGGAATGTGTATTGATTCCAAGGAATGTAGTAGACGCCACCCGTACCAAGCCCCATGAACAGTGTGATGACATATAGCCACATCATCGTATTAGAGGCTCCTGTGAGATAGAGCAGACCATAACCTGCTACGCTAAAGCAAACGACGACGAGTGCGGCGATGAAAGGCATACGAAACCCTTTACGCACACAGAATTGGATGAAGAAATAGGTAGAAATCAATTGAATGACAGAGTTGAAGCTGTTGAGATTGGATACCATTTCAGAGCTTTGGAACAAGGAGAAAACAATAAAGTACGTAAAGGCTGAAGTAAACAGCCACTCAGCTGAAAAGCCACCCAGGTACATCCCGAGATGGTGACGGAACGTCTTAACCCGAAATGTTGAGGAAATGTCGACAAACAACTTTCTCATGGAATCTATAAAAGAAAGCGGAGCTTCACCTTCCAGTTCCTTTTGTAATTCCTCACTTGGACGCTCCCAGGAGTTTTTGTACAAGAATGCCATGGCAATCAGCAGAATTGCTGCAAAAACGAGACCGGTATACAAGAAAGGCAGCGGAGAGTCTTTGCCATAAGCAGCAATAAAGCGACCAGGGATAAAAGCGGCGGCGAAATTGGCGATTTTACCAAACATGGCCTTCCATCCGGTCAATCTGGAGCGTGCGCCAAAGTCCCGGGTCATCTCGGACGCTAGTGCTTCATACGGCACCATGACAGAGGTGTACACCAGTTCAAACAGCACGTACGTACTCAGGTAATACCAGAAGCCCAACCCATCTATCCAAAGCATCGGATACACGAGCATCAGCGGAATACCCATCATGATGAAAAAACGGCGTCTGCCGAATTTACGACCTAAGCGGGTTCGGTGAAAGTTGTCGCTGATAAAGCCCATGATCGGATTGCTGACCGCATCTATGATGCTGGCAACAGAGAAAATGGCTGCGGCCTGAACAGGAGACAGTCCGCAAAAGGTTGTATAAAAGTACATTAACCATGCACCGCTAATAGCAAGTGCACCACTTCCCAGCATGTTACCGCTTCCATAGGCAAGTGTATGTTTCAGTGTGATTTTTCGTTCCATGATCTGTTCACCTCATATTTTGTCTGGTTATGAGGACAATCACCGGTCGCTATATTATGCAGAATGGTCTAGGTTGGTAGATGGGCCAGGCGTCCTGATTAGGTGGGGCTTTTACCGTGCCCCTATATTTCCGCTCGGAGTACCCGAGCCAATCAGATCGCTTCCTTTGGCCAGCTTAAGGAAATCACCCAGCTGGATGGAACCGTCTGTACTTCGAGTGATGGAAGGCACGAGACTAACAAAGTCGTCTGCACTGGCTGTGAGACCTTTGGCATTCGTCGTTTTTTTGTTTTTCCACCAGACGTTAGAGTTATCTTGATCCGTACCACTTGTTTTATCACTTGCTGTTCCCTCGAAAGAAAGATTGTTAATGAACACGTGTTCACCCTTATCAAAGGCGAAATTGCTTTGTCCATTGTCCCATGAAGTATTGTTGGTCAAAGTAATGGTGCCAGGGTTGCTATTGTAGGTGAAACCGTGTTTTTTGTTTTGGAAAGCGATACTGTTTTTTACAATATGGTTGACCTTGATTTTGTCTCCACCCAGCTTAAAGCCGTTGCCGTCACTGTTCGCAGTAGACGTTCCATCAGAGGTTTGCCCGTTGTGATGGGCCACACTGTTCAAAATGGTTACGGCACCGATAGGGCCTGTTTCCGTTTTACTGTACAGATCCCAGCCATCGTCTACGTTGTACGCTGCCAAGCAGTTATCGAACACATTGCCTGATCCTACAGTCAGTTTAGCCGCGAAGCCATCGGCATCCTCGCCATTATCGGGATCGGCGTTATCGTGAGAGTAGGAATTCAAAATCAAATTGTTCGCAGGCCACTCACTGGTGGAAGCGTTAGGGGAGTAGCGTCCGAGTTGGAGCCCGGTATCCCGATTGTGGTGGGTCTCGACGTTTTCAATTCGGTTATTGCTGCCGCCAATATAGATACCGTTATCTCCGGCACCTTTGACTTCAAGACCTTTTACCAGCCAGAAGTCCCCGTTAAGCTGAAGTCCCCGATTAGCTGAACCAAAGGCCTGAGCCGAGAAATCAAGTACGGGTTTTTCACTACCGTAAGCGACTAATCCTTTGAGTGAGCCGTTATTGCCGTTATTTCCACGCTGAATTGTAATCGTTGAGGAGTAGGCGTATTTACCACCTCGCAGGTAGATGGTTTTGCCAGGAGCAATTTGTGTCAGTGCTGCTTCGAGGGTGGTAGGACTAGATATGGTACCTGGATTGGACACGTTACCATTTGGAGCCACATACAAATCGCCTGCCGCTAACGTGGTGGAAACAGTTGTTGAATCGGTTGCACTAACTGCCTCCTCTGTGAGTGTGGTAGAGGGGAGGTTGTTGGATGGAATATCCGCGTAAGCGGTTCCAATAAGACAAGAAGAAGCAAAAACAAAAGAAACACCGAGTCTTAGAGCGTTAAAGCCGTTTTTTGAACGATCATTCCGTTTAAACATGTAAATTCCTCCTTATCTGAGCTCATATTTTAAAAGAAGATAGCACATATAAAAGTCGCTCATGCTGTCTTTCCATTAAAAAAACAGGACACCTCCTGGGGGGACAGATTGATCTATCATAAGTCCAAAACGCTCTAAGAAGTATATGCACAGTGTAATATATGTTAACGTTTGCATCAACAGTTTTTTATTGTTTTTTTAATATTGTGAAAAAAAGTTCACACTTTTGTTTCAACTAAAAATACAGTTTTGCTAGACTGGGAAAATTTGATTATACTTAAACATTATACATATAATAGAAATGAAAACTGTGAGAAAAGGTGGGTTTAGCGCATGGAGAGCGGGAAGCATTTGACAAGTTCAACTTCCGAACCATTGCAGGAAAAGCGACCGCGAATGAACAAGGAGATGATCGATTGGCTTAAGGCAATTATTGTTGCCATTGTGCTCGTGTTCATTATACGTTGGCTGTTATTTGCGCCATTTATTGTTGAGGGAGCATCCATGGAACCGAATTTCAAAACAGATGAACGAGTGGTCGTGAATAAGGTGATTTACGATTTTCGTGACCCCAAGGCAAGTGAGGTGGTTGTATTTCATGTAAAAGAGGAACAAAAGGACTTTATTAAGCGTGTGATTGGAGTGGCTGGAGATACGATTCAGTATCAAGGTGATCATCTTTATGTGAACGGTAAGAAAGTAGAGGAGCCATACATTCAAGAGGCTATCCAAGATGCTCACGCCAAGGGAGAATTATATAACAATGTGGACTTTCCAAACGGTACCATAACCGATTCCAAGGTTCCTGATGGGTATATTTTTGTAATGGGTGACCACCGCAATAATAGTAGGGATAGTCGTGCAATTGGTTTTGTTTCCATCAAGGATATTGTCGGACGTGCGGATGTGATCTTTTGGCCGATCGATAACGCGCAATGGGTTAAGCATAAATAAGGCCAGAGCGCCTAAGATGGGAGGTAGTTAATCACTTTAGGCGCTTTTTCAAACTCATTATATGTTTTTCGTAAACGGGTCAGGCAACTTGCGCCAGTCCTGTTCCATTTCTTCAGGGGTTAGCAGTGTCTCATCTAAGCTACGCTCGATTTCTTCCCGGTTCATATCGATACCAATAAATACGAGTTTGGTAACCCGGTCACCATACTTCTCATCCCAATCGGGTGTTTTTTCAAAATTTTCACCGAGATAGTATTGTCGTTCTTCTTCAGTCAAAGCAGACACCCATAGTCCTGCGCGTGCGAATTGTTTGGAGCTACCCGCCTGACTGAATGTAAAGGCAGTACGGTTTTGCGTGGCGAGCCACACTAATCCCTTGGAACGTACAACCTCAGTAGGCCATTGAGCCAGCCATTTTAACAAACGTTCAGGGTGAAATGGGATTTTACGCTTGTACACAAACGAAGCAATGCCATATTCCTCTGTCTCCGGTACGTGTTCATCCTTGTTCATTTCCTGTATCCAACCCGCCGCCTGACTAGCTGTTTCAAAATCAAAGCGATGCGTGTTTAAAATCTCTTTTGGGTCCACTCTGCCGTATTCAGAACGGATGATTTTGGCGTTCGGTTGAATGCTGCGCAGCACCTTTTCCAATCGTTCGAGTTCCTCTAAGGATACCAGATCGCATTTATTAATGATTAGCACGTCACAAAATTCCACCTGCTCTATGAGCAGATCAACGATGCCGCGTACATCCTCTGCCGCCACTTCCTGCCCACGATCCTTAAGGGAGTCTCTAGAGTAGAAGTCTTTCCAAAATTCTGGCGCGTTCACGACAGTGACCATTGTATCCAATCGGGTCAGCTTGGTCAAATCAATTCCATTTTGCTCATCTACATAACTAAAGGTTTGGGCCACTGGAATGGGCTCACCTATACCTGTGGATTCAACAAGAATATAGTCAAACTTTTTTTCGAGCGCCAGTCGCTCTACCTCTTTTAATAAATCTTCACGCAAGGTACAACAGATGCAACCGTTGGACATTTCCACCAGCTTCTCATCCACACGGGATAATCCTCCACCGTCGCGAACGAGATCAGCATCCACATTAACCTCACTCATATCATTGACGATGACAGCTACCCGTAAGCCTTCCCGGTTGTTCAGTACATGGTTCAGCAGTGTAGTTTTGCCGGAACCGAGGTACCCACTTAGAACCGTGACCGGTATTTTCTCATCTCTTTCCATAGCGTTTGCCAACGTAATCACTCATCCCTTCGAAAGTTTCATAAAATGTTGACTGTGCAGTAGTAACTGTAATGCGAGATAGGAAAGCAGCAGCACTTTCTGTTTGATAACTTAATCGTAATAATTACGAATAATGAAATTAGTAAATCATTTATGTGGAGAAATGTCAAGGAAGGTGGAGCCAATCAGTCAAAAGGACTTGCGTAAACTTTACGCAAGTCCTCTGGGGGTCATCTGTCATGATGTAATTGCCTCAGCCTTTGACGGCCCCGGCCACTACGCCTTTAACAATGTATTTTTGCAGAAAGATAAATACGATAATGGAGGGCAGTACAGCCATTACCATTGCGGTCATAGCATATTGCCAGTCTGATGTATATTGCCCAACGAAGGTATAGGCAGCCAGCGTAAGCGTTTTGGTGCTGGGTGAGCCGTTAACCATGAGCAGCGGAAGCAGAAAATCGTTCCATATCCACATCACGTCGATAATAACAATAGTAGCGGTGACCGATTTCAGCAAGGGAAAGATCACAGAAAAGAAAAGCCGAAAGCCTGAGGCTCCGTCGATCTTGGCGCTTTCGTCAATCTCGACTGGAATGCCTTTCACGAAGCCGTGATAGATAAACACTGCCAGTGGGGCTCCAAAACCCCAGTACAGCAGGCCAAGCCCCCAAGTGCTGTCTGCCAAATTCAAGTCTTTCGCCAGGCGCAAGACGGTCAGCATAATAGACTGAAATGGGATCAGCATCGGCATAATGCACAGCATGTAAATGGCGGAGCTCCACTTGCTTTTCGTCCGTGCCAGCTTATAGGCAGCGATGGAGGATATTAGAACAATGCCTGCCAGCCCGAGCACAGTAATAATCGTGTTATTCAGAAATAAGCGTGGATAGTCAATGAACTTCCATACGTATACGTAGTTATCCAGCGAAAGCTGCTTGGGCAGCGCAATGACGTCGGTCATGACCTCAGCGAAGCTTTTGAACGAATTGTTAATGGCGAGAAACAGCGGATACAAGAATAACAGCGACAATACAATCATGCCCGCTTCCAGCAAAATACGTCCCGTACGGCTGCGTTGCATCAGGCTTCAACCTCCCTGCGTTTGAAAATAGACAATTGAATAATCGTAATGACCAGCACTGCAACGAATAAAATCAAGGCTTTGGCTGTTCCGTAGCCATACAGATTGTTCTGGAACGTATCTCGGTAAATATCATACGCAATGCTGTATGTCGTACCTCCTGGCCCACCGCCAGTCAGCGATAAAATAACGTCGAACACCTTGATCGAGTTGGTCAGTGCCATGAAGACCGAGATCGTAATCGAGGGTGCAAGCATCGGTAAAATAATACTGAAAAATCTCCGAATCGGCCCTGCCCCATCCACGATGGCAGCCTCTTTTAGATCCTCAGGTACAGATTGCAAGCCTGCAATATAAATGACCATGTAAAAGCCAATGGATTGCCAGATGGATACCGCCAAAATGGAAATAAACGCGAGCCCTTCCTCGCCTAGCCAACTGAGCTGGAAGATGCCCCAGCCTGTACTGTGTCCCAGTGACTCAAAGCCTTGCATAAAGATGAATTTCCATATAAAGCCGACAATGACGAGGCTGAGGATATAAGGAATGAAGAAAGCCGCGCGCAGCCAGGCCGAGCTTTTGAGCTTCATGTCGAGGACGAGCGCCAGCAAAATGGCTAGCACGTTTACCAGTACAATGTACAAAATGGCATATTTGATCGTAAACCAGGCTGCATGTGCAAAGTTAGCGTCTCCGAGCAGGATTTGCTTGAAGTTATCCAGACCTACGAATTTCGGATGTTTGGATATGCCGTTCCACTTAGTCAGGGAATAGCGTATCGTCATCAAAAACGGAATATAAAATGCAATTGTAATGCACAAAATTACGGGCAGTGTGAACAAACCAAATTCCAGCTTACTGCCCTTGTCGCCCCATGTTCCCCTTTTTTTCAGCATAACGCACCTCTTTTTCTCAGCATTTTCCGGTCTTTCGCTCCAAGCTGTTTAAGATATAATGAAAGTATAGGATAGCCCCTAGGGCCGGACCAATGGATTTAAGAAAACAGTTGAGGGTAAAAATGTGTACGCTTTCAAAAGGGGCGGTTATCATGATGTCAGGGCATGTAGGAACAATCCTTCGATCCATGTGGAGGCGGATTACGCAAAAATTAGTGAACAAGCTCATTCTACTTTTTACCTCGGTGATTATTCTGGTGGTGGGCTCACTCACGATTATTTCCTATCAGATGATTGAAAAGGAGTCGGTCAATCATAGCATCGCCAGCACGACGAATAATCTGCTGCTGGTCAATCAGAATTTGGAGGATTACTTGGAGGGAATGCAGCAGTTGGCCCTTCCACAGCTTCGTTATAACGATATCATGAACGCGATTGCCAATGAGAACCGGGACTACGCTGCACGAATGGTCATTGAAAATTACTTGCGCAACATGTTCTATTCCCGCAATGATCTGGAAGCGATTTATCTGTATGTGGCGGATCGGCATCAATACTACGTGGTGACTAGAGAAACGTACAATATTACAGTACGCAAAGGAATAAACACGGATATTCCCAAGCTTCCCTGGTATAAAGAGGCGATGGCTAGCACTGCTAACGAATCTTTTCAATCCTTTGTGGAGTCTCGCTCTGATATGGGCTATGTGGCGCCACAAGCCAGCTTTATGGCTTACCATCGAGTGCTGAGATCGATTGCATCCCGTCACCCGCAGGCAGTGTTGTCCTTTTATTACAACACGAGCGCCGTAGATGAAATCATGCGGAATATTCCACTGGGTAAAGGGGATCAACTGATGCTAATCAGCCCCAAGCGGGTTCCCTTTTATGTGAACAGCCTTCCGCTGTATGAACGAATGCGTGATTCTGGAGTATTGGCCCAGATCGGAGAGGGAGGAAGCGGACAAGTAACGTGGTCAGACAGCAACAGCAACCAGGAGTATTTAGTCGTGTATGATGCAGGTGAAAAGGACGGGTGGCAGCTCATCAAGCCGATTCCATATCGCCAAATTTATGAGGCAGCTACGACCACACGGAATTGGAGTTATGTCATCGGGGCTTTATTTTTAGGTGTGTCTATTATTTTGGTGACCCTGACCTCGAACGCAATTACCCGACCTTTACATAAGCTATCTACCCAGATGAAACGGTTCAGCACCGGAGATTTTGAGGCAAGGGCTCCTGTGAAGGGGCATGACGAGATTGCATATTTGTCGCTGCACTTTAACGAAATGGTCCAAAGAACCGAAGAACTTATTAATGAGCGCTATCGCATGAAGCTGGTCGAAAAGAATGCCATACTCAAGGCGCTGGAGGCTGAGATTAATCCTCATTTTCTGTACAATGCCTTACAAGCCATATCTACACAGGCATTAAAGCGGAAGATGTTCGATATGGCGGATATGGTGGATGCATTGGCCCAAACTTTGCGGTATTCCATCAACGGCAAGGATATCGTAGCTGCCCGCGAGGAGCTCAAGCATATTGAACGATATATAGGTCTGCAAAAGGCAAGATTCGGGGCGAGACTTCAGGTCGAAGTGGTATGGGAGGACACGCTGATGGAGCTGCCAATTCCGAGATTATCCGTGCAAACGTTGGTAGAAAACTCTATCAAGCATGCACTAGAAAAAGTATCAAGTGACATTCTGATCGTCATTTCAGCCGAATCGGGTGCTACAGACGCTACAATTGCAGTCAGGGACAACGGACCTGGAATTTCAGAGGACAAGCTGAAAATAGTGTTGGATTCGTTCCACGAAAAATGGGAAGAGCGGGAGAGCGAGCATATTGGCTTGAAGAATTTGAACACACGGTTGAAGCTTTTGTATGGAGATCAGGCAGGATTATTCATACTTACGGATGAAACGGGAACGGAAATGAGAATGCAAATTCCCCGGGGAGGAGTCGACCATGTATAACGTATTGATTATTGACGATGAAGAACCGTTACGAGAGGCCATTCGTATTGTTGGAGACTGGGATCGTCTGGGCATCGAACATATTTATGAGGCGACGAATGGAAGGTTGGGGATGGAACTGCTCGGTCAGCACCCTATCGATGTGGTGATGGTGGATATGAAAATGCCGGAGATGAACGGCATTGAATTTCTTCGTGTGATCGAAAAGGCATATCCTCATCTGCTGACCATTGTCATTAGTGGCTACAACGACTTTGAGTTCACGCGACAAGCGATTCAATCACGGGTGGTAGATTATCTGCTCAAACCTATCAATCGCCAGGATCTGAATCAGGCACTGCGCAAGGCGGTGGACATTCTGGAAACCCGCAAGCAAAGCCAAGACGAGTTCATTAACCAAAACATTACGCTAAATATGTCTTTGCCGAAGCTGAAAGAGAAGCTGTATGTATCCATTTTGGATGGCAGCTTTAAAAGGCAGGCCAATACGGCGTTGCTTCCACTAATCGGAGCGGATCAGCTAGGGAACCGCTTTGGGGTGATTGTGCTGCGGCTGCTGAACAGGGATGAGATTCGTAGGACTCGTTTTCATGGCGATGTCGATCTGATGGATTTTGCCGTAACTAATGTATTAGCGCAGACATCAGATGAACGGTTGCGTTGTTTTAGCTTCCCCCATCCGCGAAGAGAGCGTGAGGTCGTTTCGATCTGTACCCTGGCCCCAGGACAAGAAGAACATATGTCCCTCCTACTGGCACAAGTGGCACAGAAGGCGGTTGCGAACCTGCATGGGCTGTTCAGTATGGTGGTAGCAGCCGGAGTGGGCAAGCTCTGTTCAGACGTAGTGGAGCTGGCTTCTGCGTATAGGGATGCCAAGAGGTTCATTCACAATACAGATGTGTTGAAGCTGGAAGGGGAATCTATTCTCCATACGGTACCGCGGCAAATGGGGACGTCAGAGGAAATGCCATGGACGGATCGGCTGTTGTCGATCCAAAAGGATGCTCAGACCGGTCAGGCCAACCGAGCAAAGGTACTCCTGGGCGATCTACTGAAACAATTGGCAACAGGTCCTGTTTTCCGTTTACAGGATGCGGATCGATTGCTGCGGGAGTTCCATTTTTTATTGAGAGAAGCAGCGATTGAGCTGGGTACGCCTATGTCTGCGTCTAATCAGGAGGGAACTTTGGGGGAATTGGGTCGTGTGATTGAAGGCGAGCTATCTGCTGATTTTGTGAGCTTTGCCGACTACAGCCAGAGACTATACCAAATACTGGAGCTCTACATTGCCGGGGTCCAACATGCACAGGCGGGTAACCAACCCTTTGATATTACAGAGATCAAAAAATACATCGAGCGATACTATTTTGAAGATATCAAAATCTCGTTTTTTGCCGAAACCTATTTTTTGAGCCGGGAATATCTGATGAAGTTGTTCAAGCAGCAATTTGGTTACGGTATTCACGAATATGTACAGAAGGTCAGAATGGACAAGGCGAAGGAGCTCCTGGGTGATTCCAGCCTGAAAATTCAGGAAATTTCCGATATGCTCGGTTACAAGGATAAAAACTATTTCAGCAAGGCTTTTCGCAATTATTATCAGGTGTCACCTTCGGAGTATCGCGTGAGCCTGCAATAAACCACTTTTTTACCCTTAACGCTTCACTAATCTGCCTTTTTAAATGAGGCAATATTTTTTAGAATGAGCGCATGAACGTTGATCACAAACAGATGGGGGAGTATCCATGTTAAAGAAGATGATGGCGTTATCCGGCAGTTTGCTTTTGACGGTCGGTTTGTTAAGCGGATGTGGAAGTAGTGGTGGCACAGATGCGGCTAAAGAAAGCACTGGCGGCAAAGATGATTTGAAAACGGTTACAATAAACATGTTTACAGCCTCACCGGAGTATACCGATGCTTTTAACGCGTACATCGAGGAGTATAAAAAGGTCAAGCCTAATGTAAAGATCAATCTGGAGATCATGCAGGCAGACTACAACACCATTCTCAAGTCAAAAATAGCTTCAGGCAGTACACCGGATGTGTTCCAGACCACGGCCGGGGGCGACATCGACACCTATGCTGATTATAGCGCCGATCTGACCAATGAACCGCTGGCAGCAGCCATGACGGATGCCGTCCGGGCCAATATGAGTTCCAGTGACGGCAAAGTGCTGGGATTACCAGTCAAGGGGAACCTGTTTGCTTTGATTTACAATAAAGATTTGCTTACCAAGGCTGGAATAACCTCTCCGCCGAAGACGATTGCCGAGATGCAGGATGCTGTTACCAAGCTAGAGGCGAAGGGCATTACTCCATTTGCTAATGCATATAAAGAGTGGTGGGTATGGAAGCATATCTTCCAACACTATGTAGATGCTGCTGCGCAGGATGCCGGGGTAGAGCCAAAGCAGCTCGTTGATGATTTTATTGCAGGTAAAGCAAAAATCAAGGACTATCCAGTGCTGTACAACAACTTCTTTAGCTTCATTGATCTGACGGTGAAACATGGTACAGATAAGCCGCTAGAACGGGACAGCAATGCGGGAGTAAGTGATTTTGCATCTGGAAAAGCTGCATTTATGACGGGTAAAGGTGCGTGGGATGAGGAAGCGATCAAGAAAATTAACCCTGATCTCAAGATTGGCATCATGGGATATCCGGTGAGTGACAAAGCGGACCAATCGGTCATCATTACCGGTGCGGATCAGGCGCTACGTATCAACAAGGACTCCGAAGTATCCAAAGAAACGATTGAATTCTTCAACTGGCTGTACACTTCGGAATACGGTAAGAACTGGTTCTCCCAGGTAGCGAAGGTGATTCCTCCAATTAAGGATGCACCGCTTCCTGATCTGGAAATGCCTAAGGAAATGGATAGCATTTTGAAAACATCCAAGTCCGGTGATCTGTCTGTCAACTACTCGCTGGATACATTCCACCAAAAATTTGGTGAGCTGATGCAGGCTTATATCAGTGGTAACATGAACAAGGATCAGGCGGTTGCAGAGATTGAGAAGGCATGGGTCCAATTAGGCTCAGCGCAATAAAATTGGTTTCGCAGAGGCGCCCGTAAGGGCGTCTTTTTGTGTTATGGCTAAGAGCCGGGAAAAATGTAGACAAAAAAATATTTAATAATATTTAAATATTTACTTGCAAAAAGTTATTAAGTTGTGGATAATAGATTGTGTGCAATATATCTACAATCTTACGATATACATAATGACTGCAAGGTGCAAATACGAAGGGATACCCTGGTTGGGGGAATCTCTTTGTTTCGTTTGGACTGTGCCGATTATGCTTATAATAGACCGTGTAATTTGGAACGCATTTTTAGTTATGTGGTAGAGATAAAAAGGAGATGAGCGTTTTGAAGACTTCGTTGTTTACACCGTACACACTCAGAGATTTGAAGTTAAAAAATCGTGTGGTCATGGCCCCAATGTGCCAATACTCGGTGACAGCCAAGGACGGAATTCCGAATGATTGGCATCATGTCCACTACCTAAGCCGGGCTATTGGAGGCACGGGTCTGATTATTATAGAAATGACGGACGTGGAACCGGATGGACGGATTACGGATAACGATCTGGGTCTTTGGTCAGATGAACATATTCCGGCGTATAAGAAGCTGGTCGACGGTATTCATGCGCACGGGGCCAAGGTTGGCATACAGATTGCTCATGCAGGCCGTAAAGCTGAGGATGCAGCTGAGCCAGTTGCTCCTTCAGCGATTGCATACCCGGATGCAGATTATAAACAGCCGCGCGCACTGACCACAGAGGAAGTCCGTGGTATGGTACAAAAATTCGGAGACGCTGCTCGCCGGGCGGTTCAAGCAGGCGTGGATACAATCGAGCTTCACGGTGCACACGGTTATCTGATTCACCAATTCCACTCGCCAGTTACGAACAAACGAGATGACGAGTATGGTAAGGATTTATCCCGTTTCGGCGTAGAAGTCGTTCAGGCTGTGCGTAAGCAAATGCCTGCGGGTATGCCGTTAATCTTCCGCATCAGCGCGGTGGAATACGTAGATGGTGGATACGATGTGGATCATGCTATTGAGCTGTGCCGCGCATATCAGGCTGCAGGCGTAGATATGATCCATGTCAGCTCGGGCGGAGAAGGCCCGGCTGGAGCCAGAAAACCAGGCAACTACCCGGGCTATCAAGTGCCGTTTGCTCGCCAAATCCGCGAGGCGCTGAACATCCCAGTAATCGCCGTCGGCATACTGGATGACCCAGCCTTAGCGCAGTCTGTAATCGGCAATGAGGATGCCGATCTGGTCGCTGTAGGACGCGGATTGCTGCGCGACCCTTATTGGGCGATTCATGCAGCGGTGGCGCTGCGCGGCGAAAAGCCCTCCGTACCTGAACAATATCAACGTGGCTACTGAGGCCTAAGTATTCCCACGTTGTTTATATATAAACAGGCACCTGGAACGAAGTGTACGCTTCGTCGGGTGCCTGTTTTGTTTTTATGGGGATAATGATCGTAAATGAATAATAGTGATTACTTTTACATTTTGTGGATAGATAAATCTGTATAATAGTTGTATTTAGTGTGTATAGGAGGATGAAAGAAATGCAGTATGTTATTGAAACGAAGGAACTCCGCAAACAGTTTGGGATGTCGATAGCTGTAGACGATATTTCCTTACATGTAGAACGGGGCAGCATCTACGGTTTTCTAGGTGAAAATGGAGCTGGCAAAACAACTACCATCCGCATGCTGATGAGGCTGATTGAGCCTACAAGTGGGGAGGTTTTTTTATTTGGCGAGCGGTTGGAGAAAAACTACCCGTCCATCTTTTCCAAGATTGGCACAATTATTGAAACACCCGGTCTATATGAAAACTTGAGTGCACGCGATAATCTGAGAATCTGCTGTACGTACATGGGGGTACAGGATGATGGGAGAATTGAACGAACCCTAACTACGGTGGGGTTAGAGCATACTGGAAAAAAGAAGTTCAAAGATTTTTCCCTGGGAATGAAACAGCGATTAGGGATTGCCAGGGCCCTTGTTCATGATCCTGAGTTGCTTATATTAGATGAGCCAACGAACGGGTTAGACCCGTCAGGAATTAAGGAAATTCGTCAGCTATTAAAGAAGTTGTGCGAGGAACAAGGGAAAACAATTCTTATTTCTAGCCATATTCTAAGCGAAATTCAACAATTAGCTACACACATCGGGATTATACATAATGGAAAACTGTTAGCGGAGGATCGTTTGAGTCGGTTAGAGGAAGGTTTTGAGCAATATACAGATGTAAAGGTAGACGATGCAAAAGCAGTACAAGCGTTTCTGTATGAGAACATGAAGCAACTTAAATCTGATTTGATATCCCCACAACAACTAAGAATTTTTAGTCCAATTGAAAATACAGCTATGTTAAATAGACAGTTAATAGATCGTCAGTTTTCAGTTTATGAGATACACACCTCAAAACAGACGCTAGAGGAGTACTTTCTGACTCTCATTTCAGGAGAGGATGGGCGACGTGATTAGAGCAGAACTTATTAAGCTTAAAGGCTCTAAAGCCTTCCTGTTAAGCTATATTATATTGCTGGCTGTTGTACTGCTGGAATTCGCTTTGAGCGCTATTTTTTATAGATATTCAATTGATAAACGGGGTTGGACCTACTATTTTGAAGGCATAGTCCTTTTCGTTAATGTTGCAGCCGGATTTGTCAGTTATTACATTTTAACGGGTCATATTTTTGCGAGAGAGTACCAGGAAAACACGCACATCTTTATGTTTACCACGCCTGTCACCAGGGCTAAATTTTATTTTAGTAAATTGATCATTATTTATGGGTTTATTATTGTGTCGCTATTTATCGTTCTGTTTCTGTCTGCAGTATTAGGCATGTTCATTACAAATCGGCCTTTAACGATGGCTATCTGGGTATATCAAATCCAGGTATTTGCCAAAATGTGCGTGATGCATGCGATGCTCATCCCGGTCGCCTCTTTTTTTGCTATACGCTGGAAAAGCATTATGGTGGTTGTACTCGCAGTTTGTACTGTTATATTTTTGAATTTTATGTACAAAAGTGAATGGTATCCGTGGATTGTACCCTATCTTTTGTCTCCCAATGAAGGAAGTGCGATCATATACGTCAATACTCTCATAGCGTGGTTGAGTTTATCCATAACTTTTCTTCTTGGATTGTTTTTATCCTTATGGGCATATCAAAGAAGAAATTAGAGGGAGAGTATTTTTCAAAGGAGGTTTACTATGCTTGCCCTGTTCAAAGTAGAGTGCTTGAAACTGAAAGGTACTAAAATTCTTTGGTTAAGCATTATTATTTTAGCATTAACCATTGCTTTGGAATTCTATAGTTATACGGGAAGTACCAAATATTCCATTGACCGTGATGGTTGGAATGACTACTTTATGAGTGTTGTTATTCTTATTAACTTTTTGACTGGGTATATGAGCTACTATATTTTGACTTGCTATATCTATGCGAGGGAGTATCAAGAGAGGACCCATATGGCCTTGTTCACAAGCCCGGTTCGTCGGAGTCGTCTTTACTTCAGCAAGCTGCTTGTTATTTATATGTACATCGCTGTCAGTCTTCTGTTGGCATTTGGGCTATCTGCGCTGTTGGGTATGTTAATTACGACCAGACCGCTAACCTTTGAAATCGTTATATATCAGCTGGGGATCTTCGCCAAAATGATTCTTATGCACGCTATGCTCATCCCGATCATCACGTTCTTCGCCATTCGCTGGAGAAAATTTGTGCCCGCCATTATGGGGATGTGTACGGTTATGTGTTTGAATTTTGTTTTGGTTAATACACCTGGAAATACCTTTTATCCATGGACCGTGCCGCTATTGTTTTCTCCGCACGGCACACTGGGCAGAACATTTACGAATGTCCCTGGAGGAGTCATCAGTATTTGTTTCATTTTTGTGTTGGGGCTCTTATTGGCGTTAAGAAGCTATATCCGTATAGAGACAAAGTAGAATGTGTAAGCAACAAAGGACGATGAGTGTTCACATGAGATTAGTTTGATAAAGCTGTAAAACGTTGTCGCAAAAGGATGGATTTACGTGCTATAATTCCAGTAACAACAGAATGGCTTAGGTGGGCGGTCGGCTAAGTCTCCCGGAAGGGAGGTGATGCCTGTGGAGGTTAAGGATGCTCTGACATTAATGATGATGTTCGGCACGCTATTAATAGCGTTGATTGGATTAATCGTTACGATTGTTATTGCACTGAACCAAAACAAAAAGAAATAGACCGCCCTGGAGAGGGAAACACGGTCTATTTCTAATAGCTAGCCCTTTTCAGCCGACCGCTCTTCAAAGCGGCTGTTGCCAAGAGTAGGGATGTTACCAGCATCCTTGCTCTTTTTTAGCATATCCTTCTATAACTTATTTTAGCACATCTGAATAATCAATGTAACTGAATGTGGCTGTTACTTGGTGAAAACTTTAACTTCCTTTGGAGCGAGAGTTACGGTGATCGAGCCGTTGTTAATCTGAACGGAGTCGTTACTCAGCTGGTTAGTCAGGCGGGTTCCGTTGGACAGATTATCGAAGTTGCCAATTGTGCGGGTTTGACTATTCCAGGAGTTGTTGATAAATACAATGGCCTCGTCGCCATTTTTAGAGCGCTGGAAACTGTAAAAGGAGTCGTCCACCCATTTTTCCCTTTGGCTACCGTTTTGCAGAGCAGGGTGGTTGTTGCGCACATAGTTCAGCTTAGCGATGTACTGATACAGGTCATGGTTGGCGTTGAAATTCATATTCTCCCGATTGGCGGGATCATCTCCGCCACTATAGCCTTGCTCAGTGCCTTGGTAGATAATTGGAATCCCGCGAGATGTCAGAGTAAAGCCCAAAGCGGCCTTGAGCTGTGGCCATTTGTCATAGTTAGCACCCGGCTTGCCAGATGCGTCATTCAGGAAACGTTTTACATCATGATTGTCGATGAATACACCGTTGGTCTGAGCATCGCGATAGTAACGATCATCGGAGTAGCGATCCTTGATTTTTCTCATGGATTGATCGTGTCCGAACACGTCCTTGATTGTATAATACATCGGAAAATCTAGTGCAGCATCAAGATACCGGGTGTAATCGCCCACATAAGCAGGGTCGCCATGGAAAATTTCGCCCATGGTGAAGGTATTGGCAGCTTGGTCAAAATCCTTTAGAAAACCCTTCGGTACATGCTTGGCGGTATCCACCCGCAGCCCGTCGATGCCTGTCTCATTAAGCAGCCATTTGATCCAGTTTTTAAGCTCGTTTGCGGTAGCGGGGTTTTCATGATTTAGGTCATCCAGTCCAGCCACGTCACCATTTTCGATTTTCCATTGATTGTTGGAGTTGTAGTCCCCGCCTGTAATGTCACCATTGTGATGATACCAGTCTGCTTTGTCAAAAGGAGCCTTGGCGAATCCGTTCCCCGGCTGGAAATCACCTGTGTGATTCACAACTACGTCCAGCATCACAGCAATATTCTTGTCATGTGCCTTGCGAACCAGCTCTTGGAGCTTGTCCATTGTTCCGAGATGCCCATCTACTGCATAAAAATCATACGTATGATAGCCGTGGTAAGCGTATTCACTCTTTTGCATCGTTACTGGGGTAATCCAGATCGCGGTAAACCCCATATTTTTAATGTAGTCGAGTTTGTTAATAATACCTTGAAAATCGCCACCATGCCACTTGCGCTGATCACTGTTGTTGGAATTGAAGCCACCGTAGTTATCATTGGATGGATCACCGTTGCTGAAACGATCTGTCATGATAAAATAAATGCTCTGTTTGCTCCAGTCTGTGCTGAGGGAGGTGGGCTTGGAGAGGGTACCCAGATCCATAGGGATGAAGACGCCCGAAGGCGCCTCCGTTTGAGCTGTTACTTCAACTCCGTTAGAGTTGGGTGCGTAGGTAGAAGTGCTTACGTTTAAGGATACACCTGAAAGTTTTTCTGTTTGGATAGGTCCTGTAACTTCGTTGAGGTCGGTTGCGTAGGTGGAAGTCACTACGCTGAGGACACTCCCTGAAGGTGCCCCTGTTCGGATAGTTCCTGCGGCTCCGTTAGAGCCGGGTGTGTAGGTAGAAGTGCCAGTGCTGAAAAGGTAGTTTTTAGTGTTGTTGCTGTCCCAGTTGTTATTGCCGTCATTAAAAGCAGCTTCCAATTGGGAGGCAGAACCGATATCGACGGTAATTTTAGCATAGCCGCTAATCTCGGTGTCCTGCATTTTCACGCCAGGCACAGCAGTCCAGTTACCGCCAGCCGGACGGTAGTGAATGTAAGGTGAGTTGAAGCCTTTTTTGTAGTATACCGTTACTTTGTTAGCTGTACCGCCGCCATCCCCGGGATTCGTGCCCGCTGGAGCGCCTGATGTAATCGTTCCTGCATTGCCGCTGTTACCAGGCGTGTAGGTAGAAGTGCCTGTACTGAACGAGTAGTTTTTGGTGTTGTTGCTGTCCCAGTTGTTATTGCCGTCGTTAAAGGCGGCTTCCAATTGCGAGGCAGAACCGATATCGACGGTAATTTTAGCATAGCCGCTAATTTCGGCAGCCTGCATTTTCACACCAGGAGCAGCAGTCCAGCTTCCGCCAGCCGGGCGGTAGTGAATGTAAGGCGAGTTGAAGCCTTTTTTGTAGTATATCGTTACTTTGTTGCCTGTACCGCCATTATTGTCAGGCTTGGCTTTGCTGATGATATATTGTTTGAATCCACTCAACTCACCGGTTGGTGAGCCGTCATTGTTGACGAGATTGTTGATGCGCAATAACGTAAACCCGTGATAACCGAACTTCGTGATTTTCTCCTCGATTTTTTGGAAGCCGCTGCCGCCTGTCGGGAGTGCATTTTCACCATTCAGGCGAACACCCTTGGCATTCGCGATGGAGGAAACGGTATCAACCAAGGTGGACGGCAACGAATAATTCGGTGCTGTGCCACTGTCACTCATCTCCAGGCAAGTAAATGTCAAGTCTAGATCGGCATCCTTGAACTTCTGAATGAGACGGTTGTAATCATAATATCCACCTGCTTGTTCTGTGCTGTGCGGCATGGCAGGATTGTTCATCTGCCAGTGCAGACCGGAAATTTTGGCCCCAATCCGGACACCAAACACAGAATCGAAGTTCTTGTGGGCAGCTGCTCCGATGACACCTAGATGCTTCTCAAGCACACTTTGGTACCACGACAGAAAATCCTTTCCATACGCGGAATTATACCCGCCGTTCGTGTAAAATCCATCCCCGTCGGTCGGTGGATTGATTTGGCTAAGGTTGGTAAGCTTGGTGCCCCAAGCAGTATTAATCTTGTCCAATGATCCGTACTTGTCATTCATAGCTGTACGGAATGCATTTTTGGCTGTTTCAGTATAGGCTTGGAACTTGCCCCGTCCCGGGTAACTCCAGCCCGCTGCCGGGTAGTAGGACGGATAGCGCAATTCCCCGGAAGGACCGCCGCTTAAATAAATTTTGGGAATGATACTTTTATACCCGGCAAAGTTTTGAGCGAATGAGGCATACAACTCGTCATATTGTTTGCCAGTCCCGCTCCACAATGGGGAAAGGGCTTCGTTATTGGCATAGCCGCTTTCGTCCTTGAACTGCATTTCATCTGCACTACCCTTGCTTGACAGCCAGCTTGGCAGTGGGATGTTGCAATCATCTCCCACATTTCCTCCACACTTATGCGTAGAGATAATAGGAACCCACTTCAGTCCCGCTTCTTTCACGGCATCTGCATAGGTTTTGTAGTAGCTCCAATCGAACTGGTTATCTCCTGCACTTTCTACATAGCCCCACCAGACGTCGGTAGTGATGGCATACACGCCATTGTTTTTCAACGTTTGCAGTTGCTTTTTGAAGGAACCCCAGTCGTTTATTTTCGCCAGTGGTCCCATAACGGAAGCCTGAAAATCATCTGCAACCGCGGCGCTCGCCGTATTAGAGGGTGAGCCAATGAAGGCGGTCAGAGACAGCACAAGGCTTAGTAGAAGCATACACCCTTTTTTCCATAGACTTCGATACAAGGTCAAACCGATCATCCTCCCCAAAGCATAGTCTAATTCGACAACATTTTGTAAACGTCTACAAAAATAGTATAGAGCAAGCGGTTGCATAAAAAGAAGAATTTATTGCACACTCAAGGTGGACAAATATGACATTTTACGTTAGCAACCGTGTGCTTAAATTAGACCAGGCAAAAAAAAGACACAGGTCTGAATAAGACGCGTGTCTTTTATAGATAGTAAATTCCCGCAATAAAATAAGGGAAAGAAAACCCCAGTGTGTATGCAACTATTGCATGAGACAACCTTCTTAATAGATAGGACGATTTTTTTCGTCGGGAATACCACTTTTGCGATAAAAATACGTATTGATTCGATCCCGCCATTCCTTGGCGTGCTCAGCCTGATGCTCTAGTCGCGCCAGCACCTGTTCATACACCCTTTCATTTAGTTGCTCATGCAGGCTAACCCATGTGTCTCGGAGATGGGCCGCACGTTCTGCACCTTCAAAATGAGTATCATAAATATGCTGTATGACCGTTTGGCCAGAGTGGAGCATGTGCGTATAAGGGACGTGGTGAAAGAATAAGAGCAGTTCATCCGGACAGGTGTCTGTAGATTCGTAGATCTCGGCAACAGGAGGAAAATATTGTCCTGCATAGCCCGTTCCGGTTGCGGTTGTCCGATCTACTCCGATCCCCTGGCAATCGGCAAAATGGTAGGTGCCCCACATCGAATATTCGTACCCGTCTACATCGGGCCCATAGTGGTGATTGGGACTGACCATCCAACCGACCCCAAGGGGGGCGGTGTAAGATTCGTAAATATTCCATGAATCGAGTAGCATCTGTTTAATGGTAGAAATCAACTCGGTATCATCGTCATCCTTACCTTTATTGTTAAATGTAAGCCGAACCCATTCATCTGCGATTTCATCTGCGGATAGATCCGGGTTCCATGCCAACCGGCCGTAGCCGTAAAGATTGGACTGGGCGAGCAAATGCCCGGTCCAATTGGTGTCTGCACCAATATTGGAAACAGCGGCTATTCCAAAGTTGTTGTGCTTGGGAACATGATGTGTTGGCTCCTCCTGGAAACTACCGCTGTTTGCATGGACCATAGTCTCCCTGCGAGGAGAATCAGAACCGCTGTTGCTATGCAAAACGCCACTCACGATACGCTTGATGGTGGAGCCTTTTCCCTGTGAGTAGGTATCAAAATCGAGCACTTCCTTCCATTGCGGAACCAGATAACATAGATGTTTTTGTTGTCCGGTATACTCCTGCGCAATTTGAAATTCCAGCAGTACCTGAGTGGCTTCCAGCGCGCCGAATAGGGGGGATACAGGCTCCCGCACTTGAAAATCCATCGGGCCATTTTTGATCTGTAAAATGACATTTTCCCGGAACAGCCCATCCAGCGGTTTAAAATGGTCAAAGGCCGCGCGAGCCCGATCCGTCTTGCGATCACGCCAGTCCTGTTTGCAGTCGTAGACAAAGCAGCGCCAAATCACACGCCCGCCATAGGGCCGTAGCGCATCCGCCAGCATGTTGGCTCCATCGGCGTGATGGCGCCCATAGCTGAAGGGCCCGGGCCGATTTTCAGAATCGGCCTTGACCACAAAACCACCCAGATCAGGAACGGCTGCGTAAACCTCCTGTGCTTTGGTCTGCCACCATTCAGCTACACCGGGGTCCAGAGGATCGGCTGTGGTTAATCCACCGAGCTGAATCGGGCTGGCATAGTTAATGCTCAAGTAGATTTGGATACCATAGGCGCGAAATACGGCTGCTACTTTGGCTACATCAGGTAAAAACCGATCTGTGATCAGCTCAGTTTCTACCTGATGGACATTCACATTGTTAATGGATAACGCCTGAATGCCTACAGAAGCGAGTAGACGGGCATAGTCTCGAAGGCGCTCCATATTTGTAGTAAAGGTATTATGGTTGTAGAAAATAGATGCCCCGGCATATCCACGTTCAACACTACCATCCATGTTATCCCAGTGATTGATCATGCGTATCGGATTAGCTGGATTGGACAATAGGTCTAAACTGGGAGCATGCAATGATTCCTTGGCAGTGGGCTTCAGCTTGCCGTCTAGTCCTCCTTGCAGGTAGCGCAGCAAGTGAAAGACTCCATATAATACCCCTTTGGAGGTCTGACCCGCAATTATAACGCACTGTCCTTTGATATCATCGTGATCTTGACCAGTTGAACCAGCCAGTTGCTTAGCCTCTACCCCGCGAATTCGATATCCTTCTGCGCTCACTTCTGCCTGTTCCTCTGCACTGAATCGTTCTGCAATACATGAATGGTCTTGGAGCGTACCCAGCGCAACGAATGGTACATGGACAGGAGCGGTACTTATCTTCGGCTGCTGTCCGAACATGGCAGCCAATCCTTGCCGAAGCTCACTCGCAGCCGTCTGAAGCACTTCATCATCTGTTTCATGAACTACGATGACTCTGCACCAAGCAGGCATCTTTTCTACAAATTGGTCGCGGTGATAGTGCAGCCAAGCGTCATAGCCGCTCCCTTTGGGCATATCCATACGCTTGCTCATATTATCTGGGCCTCCTTTGGACGAGTGAGGGTTCGTTCGTCTCAGGCATGCTGCTTCTCATCTTGACTCATATGCTGAGGGAGGGTCAGGCGATTCCCTTTGCCTTCATACAGCCACAAAATAGCGGTAACCCCGCGTGGGTAATATTTGCTGCCGTGGGCAATACCGGAGAGCATTTGGTCGCTCCAGCACCAATAGGATTCTTCAGGATGGAGGAGCCATGAGACATGGGCTGCGTCAGCCGCCTGCCCCGTTTCCTGCCAAGGCAGCTCCAGTAGCTCACGAGCAATAAACTGTGACAGATAGATTTTGCTTAACCAGGAGTTGTTACTGGTCGAGGATAGCTTCCAGCCTCCGTCTTCAAATAGACAAACTCCTGGTACCAGTACGGTTTGCAAATGGCGTCGAAGTGCCTGGATATATCCACCGAACCGCCCATCACTCTTAAGCGCATCTTCACATCCTGTAAAATAGGGGAAGATCAGCCCTTCAATGGCAGGAATGATTTGCGAGTCGTTGCCTTCTTTAATGACTGCAGGAATATAGCCCTTGTCAGTCATGTGAGTGGTGATTGAAGCTGCGCATTTGTCTGCCTGTAAGCCAGCTTCCTGTGAAAGGGAGTTAAGCCCCTTTGAGGCAAATATCTTTTCCAGCGCAACATATACCGCCCAGCATTTGCTGCCTAAATAAATGTTATTGCGGGATTGACCCAGGGATACATCCAGACTATCGTAAGTCGTAATTTCTGCCCCTCCCTGGGTTCTTGAGCTGTCTAGACCCATTAAGCCGTTTCGTTGCGCCGGGTCTGGATGATCCCGCCGTAGCATGCTTTCAAAGCAGTCGCACAAGACAGGCAGCATACGTGTCGTAAATGACTGATCCTGTGTCTGCTCGATATATACCGTGGCGCAGCAAAGCCAGTTCACCAGTTCCTCGTGGCTCATGTAAGAGAAGCAGTCGTCAATCCCTGCCAGCTCATAACAGGAATACCCTTGCCGGGAGAACACATTGGCCACGCCCATATCATGTGTAAACGTGATCCCACCGGGATAGGCCTGTTCCTCCCCCGGGAAGCGTACTTCATCCCGATAGCTGTACCTTTGGACAAACCACTCCAGCTCGTTGCGCACCGTCCATGGATTCAAAATCAATTCATAATAAAGCTGATCTGCCGTCAGATCGAGTGTATTCATCATTCGGTACTCGCCTTCGTTCACAATCCAGATCGGTTCGCCATCCTCTTGCTGACTGAGCAATTGAGTGCTGCCGTAATAGCTGTGAATGGCCTGAGCGAGCATAAATTCCTGATCCAGACTCAAGCTCGCCGATTCGATCCAGTCGTTCGCCTGAACACAGGCTGCGGTTAGGTTGGTAAAATGCTTCAACGCATAGCATCCCACGTCTTCGATATCCTTGAACAGTCGGGTATAGTAATATGATGCTTCGATACCTGTTGTCACAATGCCGCCGCGATAAAAGCATATAGCGAAGGCGTACGTGCGCTTCTCCCCTGCGGGAACGTCCATCAGGAGCGCACCCGTTGCACCTAAGCCAAAGGATAAGTTATCAGCCATGGTCTCCCCAAGTAGCTTCTCCATCGCAAATCCGCTGGCAGGTACCGCTTCGCTGCTGTTGGTCACAATAGCAGTGCTTCGTCCTTGGCCGATGCCTGTGAGTCTTTCCTTCAATCGGGTAGAATCCATAGCGTCCCTGCGTGGATCTTCTCCTATAATGCGTATGCCGCTATACGGGTCACTGCCCTGGTAGCCGAAAAAGGCTCTCCGTGCAGCAGCACCCTGTGTATTATCGATCGTCAGCTCGGCAAATACAGCCGGAACCAACGCTGCCCGCAGCTCATCTATGCCCGCAATTCCCGGCTCGGGCACCGGGCGAACGGGGGAGTACAGCCGGAATGTCAAATCGCCTGCCTGCCATGTATCGGTTCCTGCTTTTAGCTCACGGGTGATGTCCTGATCGGCAAAGGCAACGAGCAGAGGCTCCGTTTTTTTATCCTTTTTCTCCACATCATAGCGGGTACTTTCATCCTGTATGGATGCAAAAAAGGGAAGCGCCTCATACGATCCTCCATCCCTGGATTGCAGCCCGATGTATACATTTTCATCAGCAGGCTTGCCCAGTTCCAGGCCGAGTCCGCCGCGATTACCCTTAAACCCAAGTGTAAAGCTGGAGAATGAACCGATAGGTGCATGCTGCGTGTTATAAAATATATTTTTCGACATATAATGAAACCCCTTTCATAATAAAATTTAACATTGACTAACTTCAATTAGAGCCTAGCATGACATGTGCCGAGGAACCATTGTCAAATCGCTCAACTATTTATCCAAATCGCGCTGGAAACGATATACTGAAGTATATCGATGTAAGTAAGCTAGGAGGGAAAACATGTCGTCACCACGTTTACTAAAGCATCCCCATGATCCAAACCTTACGGTCGCCGCAGAGGAATTCTTTTTTCCCGATGTGCGGACTACGGTCAATCTGTTTGCCATTCATACGCGAAGTGTCGGAAGAGACTGGAGCTATCCGCCACATGAACATCCGCAATATGAAATTAACATCGTGCTTGCGGGAGAACAGATCATGGTTGTGGATGGTCGCAGCTTCATCCAGCGACAAGGTGATCTGATACTTTTGCGCCCAGGAATTGTCCACTCCAGCCGTAGTAACGGGGAGGGGTTTACGTATTTTTGCATGCATTTCGACATTGATGATAAATTGTTTCTTTCGCTCCTGAGTCGTTTGGAGCAAGTACTTTTTCCAGCGGATGGCACAGTAGCGAAGCAGATGGGACCAGCGCTAGGCAAGCTGCTCGGTCTTTCTGCGCTTGAAGACAAAGGTATAGATGGTGATTCAGTGGCAAAGCGTATGCGGATTCAATCTGCTGTGTTCGAACTGTTCGCAACGTTGTGGGAGGCTGTATCCAGTGAAGCCGCTCATCTGCCAGGGCGTGGATATGTGCAGGCAGAGCTTGCCCATCAGATTGCAAGTCGTCTTCAGGGCAGGGTCAATCAGCCTTATAGACAGGCCGGCTCGTTGGAAAAACAGGATGGGATCGAGGGTATTTCATCCGAACTGGGTATTAGCGTATCTCATTGTAATCGTGTATTCCGTAGCGTTTTTGGCGTATCTCCGCGGGTGTATCTATCCGAGCTTGTCTTGCATGAGGCCAAGCTGCTGCTGGCTGATCCGCAATGGTCAGTGCAGCAAATTGCTGATTTGCTCGGCTATGGGGATATTGCACATTTTAGCAGGCAATTCAAACGCTGGTCCGGTCAGTCGCCGACATCCTATCGCAAGAATATAGCCCTTGAAAGTTCACCCGAATAAAAATATATATGCTTATAAAATAGTTATGATACAATCCTTATAAAGGAGATGACAATAGTATGAATTTACATAATCAACGTGTTGTCGTGATTGGCGGCAGTGCAGGGATAGGGCTGGTAACAGCCATAGAAGCAGCAAAGCAAGGAGCGAGTATCGTAATCGCTGGCCGTTCTGCAGAAAAGCTGGAGCAGGCGAAGAAGGTCATTCCTACAGAAGCGGTGGAGACCTTTCAATTGAACAATCAAAAGGAAGAGGAAGTACAGGCGTTTTTTGAAAAGGTCGGCGCATTCGATCATTTGTTTACTCCGGGTGCGAGCTATACACGTGGTCCGATCACCATAGATACGGAAAAGGCGAAGACTCCATTCGAGGGAAAATTCTGGCCGCAGTATTTTGCTGCCAAGCATGCGGTACCGCATATCTCCAAGGATGGCTCAATCGTTCTCATGTCTGGAGCCTTCAGTCAACGGCCGATGGGATTTGGTGCTACATATGGAGCGGCTAACGGCGCGATTGAAAGTTTGGGCAAGGCGTTGGCGGTGGAGTTGGCTCCAGTACGGGTCAATGTGGTGTCTCCCGGCACGATCTGGCGGGACGGCCCCGAGGGGGAGCAGCGGGCGCAGGCTTTTGAGGAATACAAGGAAGTAACCTTGCTACGGCGAGTGGGGTATAATGAGGAAATCGCACATACGGTGTTGTACCTGATGACTAACAAGTTCACCACCGGAAGCGTGCTATTCCCGGATGGCGGTTATACGCTGATCTAATTTGTCTGGAAGCCAACGTGTACACGTCCACCAGTCCAATACACGCTTACAATGTGTTGGACTGGTTTTCTTTTTACTCTATAAATCAATTAAGATCTTGTGTTTAAGGAGATATAGTGAATGGATCAAGTAGATTATAAAATTCTACAGATACTGCAAAATCAGGCCCGCATGCCTACGACTAATATTGGGGGAAATTGGGTAATGTGGTATGCTTTTAGTTGAGGTATACATTCTTGTGATATGCAAGCTATTTGCATAGTCATATTCCGTAGAATTTCAAGTTTCAATGAGTTTCATAAATTCGGTTCTACCTGAAAAAGGAGATATCACATGTTGAAGAGAGCAGTTAATACTATACTATTTGCGGTGATTTGCTTTGTAACCGTAGATCAAGCAAATGCTGCACTTCCTAAATATCTGTACAATTTTGTCCTTACAGTAAACAATGTTGAAGTCACATCTGATGCAAATCCTTATATCGAACGAGCAACCAATACAACGTATGTCCCTATTCGATTTGTATCAGAGAGTTTGGGCGAGAGTGTAAGCTGGAATAGAGAGAAGCAGGAGGTTACAATCTTTTCTGAGCATGGCGAAATCGTACGTCTGACTATTGGCAGTAAAGTAGCTTATGTAAATGATATAGAAAAAATAATGCCTAATGCGCCTGTTATGCCAGTATCACCCAATCGTGTGATGGTGCCTCTCAGATGGGTTTCAGAGGTTATGGGCGCGACTGTAAATAGTACCCTAATAAATAAGACTATACATGTAAACATTATCAAGCCGCATCTAAGTAAAAGTTGACTTATTATGAAAGGCGACAACTCTGTATATGTTGCAAATATATGGTTGAATTTTAGCGAGGGAGGTTTTCTTCATTGAAGATTGCGCTACATAAGAAGTTGGCTTGTTTGATTGTTCTTGGAGGGATTTTGACCGTAGTTGCTACTGGTTTTGGAGGGGATAAGGAACCTTATAAACTTCCCGATAAGCCCAAAGAGGCTGCTGTCTCTACATTTTCAGAATATATGAACGCTTCTATGAGTCGTGACTACGATAAGATGCTTTCACTGTCTGATGATTATCGTTTTAAAACAGAGAGGGCACGACTTAATTTTCTAAAAGCCCAAGGGACACCGATAGATTATCGTATCATGTCTGTGGATGATTCTGACCCTTCCAAGATTGTTGTTTCTTCGATAACGAAGTATAAGGATATGGAGTTACCTCCTATCAAGCATATTCTTGCTTTTGAAGAAGGAAAGTACAAGCTACAAATGAGGAATGTTGTGGTCAATATGATTCCTTCTTCACCTGACTATAAAACAGTCGAGTACGAGCCTGAGAAGGTAGATGATGATTTAGAAAATAATTTCAATTGATTTTAATTTTTTGATTTTCTAATCAAACGATCGACAACGTATCCAATGAGATACCAGAAACCCACTGTAGTGAGGTAAACAATGGCTATGGGGATATGCGCTTTTCGCACAAATTGAAAAGATTCATACAGCCAAACCAACGGGCTAATCATAGCCAATAGTATATTATAGTCGTCGTACCCTGTAAGATTTACAGCAATAACTATACAAGAGACTAGGACCAGCCAAAAACGAAAGGATTTCATAGCCTATACCTCCATTCCTTTAAAAAAAGAAGCCGCGAGACGATTATCAGCAGCCTGAGATCGTGGCGGCTTCTAGGGATTTTTTACTACACTTCTTTTACAGGACGTAACACTGCGTAGCCGTATCCCTCAGGGAAATGCCGTTGATAATCCTGCTTCGTTTCTTCATCCCATGCATACCCCATACTGCCTGGGTCAAAATTCCAAGCTTTTTCCTCCACCACTCTCATAACATCTCCATTGTTTTTTAAATAGTTAAAGGGCGGGTGGAAAAACACCAGGTAATCTGATTCGGGGATGTTTCGGCACTCCATACCTGCTGGAATCTCTCCATTGTAGTCAGCAGCAACCGGTATTCCATACAGATAGCCCTTCTGACCATTCTGATAGAACCAGCCTGCAGTTTGACCTAATTGTCCGGGAAGCTTGAGGTGAGACATACTTTCCAGGGTTCCGCAAATTTCATCACAATTATGGCCGTTTCTCCAGAAATCGCCGTAGTTTCGAGAAGAGGTATCCCAGATTCCAATAAATTTGTGTGCTGGTATATGCTCAATTTTGACTTCGGCTTCTTGTAAATGCTCCTTAACCATCTTATCCCGCTCCTTCAAATGGTAATGATAAGGAGAGAACACCTCGGCGCGAGTGGCTAAAGGAATAGGACGGGGTTCCTTCCGGTATACAGCCGGAGTTACCTCGAACGCTTTTACAAATGCTCGTGTAAAAGCTTCCTGTGAAGAAAACCCATACTTTATGGCAACATCGAGGATGCGGACATTGCTGTCCCGGAGTTCAAGAGCTGCTCGGCTAATCCTGCGCATCCACACGTAATCCCTTAACGTCATTCCTGTCAGAGAATGAAACTGTTTTGTACAGTAGTAAGGGGAGTAGCCTAACTGATTGGACATTTTCAACAATGATGGTGCTGAAGTAAGATTATTATCAATCCAATCAATCATAAGCTGGACCATTTCGTTCCATTCGTACACGAGGGTTCCCTCCTTTCGACTCCATCTTAACAGCCGGAATGCAGGAGTATTTGACTTGAGTTGCATGCTCACTTTTGGCTCGTTCCAATTTACTTCTCTACATAACGGATATATGGGTGTTGAAAGTACCTTTGATCAGATACGAAATAATATTGTTCTCCTACAACCAGCGGAGGGACTATAGACTTTGAGGAATTATATAATTCTTTATATTACCTCCGTTAGAAGCCTCACTCTGTATGACTAAGTAATCAACATTCGCGCACCACCCCATAATCCACGTAATAAGTAAGACGACAAGAGAAAAGAATCTGACTATTCCATTCTTTCATTTGTAATAATATATGTAAGATGGTTATTTAACCTGAATATGTATATTGTATGACGTATGATCGGATGTTGAAAGTGGTCTTTTGATAAAAGTAACTATTCACACAAAAAGCCTACCTACCGGAACACCGGCAGGTAGGCTTTTATAACATAAACATTCACTTACTTCGCATTCTATGCAGTCTGTGCCTTTGCATTGCAACTGCACCGACAACGTATCCTAATCAATCTTAGTTATTTTTGCGTTGACGGGCGCGAGCTTCGCCGCCTTTGCGGCCTGCTTCTTCCCTGCTCATTTTCCCGTCGCTATCACTTTGGTCCGAATTGCCACGGGCTTCACCGCCCTTGCGGCCAATTTCCTGATAGAACTCCTTGCCATGGTTTTTGGAAGTGGCTTCGCCGCCTTTTTCACCAATTTCCTGATAGAAGTCCTTGCCATGACTTTTGGATGTGGCCTCGCCACCTTTTTCGCCGATCTCTTGGTAAAATTCTTTGTCGTGATTTTTAGCAGTAGCTTCTCCACCTAAACGTCCTGCCTCTTCGCGACTCATTTTGCCATTTTGGTTGTTGTTCGCCATGTTCAATCACTCCTCATCGAATTTTAGTAAAGCGTCTACGTGTATCTATTAACCTTCGTGTCAGGAATTAAACATGTTTATTTTATTTTGATATATGGAAAATTACTGGTAAATAACTAGGTGTATCCGTCTCTATCAGACCTCCCAAGACTCTGTGCGCAGTTGTTGCTGGCGGGTAAATAATGTCGGATAAATGAACAGGCTGAGCAGCACGCTGGTCAAAATGGCAGAGGTCATGGTAGTGAATACGATGAGCAATTGCAAACGCACGGCGACAATCGGATTGGCACCTGCAATGATTTGTCCGGTCATCATACCGGGGAGCTGAACAAGCCCGAGTGTTTTCTGCCCCTCAATGGTTGGAATCATACTGGAACGTATGCAATTCTTCAGTATAGGGAAGATGGCTTGTCTCGGGGTTCCCCCCAGTGCGAGAATGAGCATGATTTCAGGCTTGCGCAGCAGGACTTCCGACTTGAGCCGTGATACCAGCAGGCTGGACAAAATCATGGAGCTGCCAATGATCATGCCGCTAATCGGAATCATGTACCGGGCTGTCGCCGGAATGATATGCAGGCCAATCAGGAATGCCTGTGTAACGATTTCCACACACAGCAACGTCAGGAATGACTTCCACATGAGACGAGGGATAAACCGTCCTTTGCGTGCAACATTTTGAGAAGCTACAGTGATCATGAGCAGAATGAATAATACGATAAATGCGTAGCTTTGCATCCCGAAAATCAAATGCAATACATATCCAATCGCCAGTAGCTGAACGGATGCTCTGATCGTGGCAATAATAATGTCTCGGTCCAAACCGAGTTTGAAGGACTTGGACATGACGATGGCGATAAATACAAAACCAAGAGAGAGAATCAAGGCAACAATCGTCATACCCATTCTCCTGCTACAAATTTGCGGGTTTCACTATGCTGTGGAGCATTAAAAAATGTCTCCGTATCCGCTTGCTCTACCAGTCTTCCGTTGATCATCAGCCATGTTTCGTGGCCTACCCTGCGGGCTTGTTCCATATGATGTGTAATCCAGATCATTGTTGTTACCTCTTCTTTGTTCATTTGAAGCAGCAGTTCCTCAACTTCTTTGACTGAGGCGGGGTCCAGTGCAGAAGTAATCTCATCCAGTAGTAAAATATCCGGACGGTTCGCGAGCGTCCGTGCCAAGGCCAAGCGCTGTCTTTGTCCACCGGACAACTCCTGCGCCTTCTGTTCTAGCAGGTCACGGGTAAGCCCTACA
This sequence comes from Paenibacillus sp. FSL W8-0439, assembly GCF_038008995.1. Lineage (NCBI taxonomy): Bacteria > Bacillati > Bacillota > Bacilli > Caryophanales > Paenibacillaceae > Paenibacillus > Paenibacillus sp. FSL W8-0439. Next base: position 5,582,469 of record NZ_JBBPAK010000001.1, on the reverse strand, counting down.
CGCTCTAACAGGCCAACCGGATCTTCCAGTACCATACCATGCAGCCGCTCTACCGTCTGGAGATTGTAGAGGACCGTCCCCTGAAGCATGGGAGCATCTTGAAAAACCAATGCTACCTTTCGTCTCAGTTCAGGGATCTCCCACTCGGTTATAGGCTTGCCGAGGACGCTGATTTCTCCTTCATCCGATGTTAGCAAGAGATTGCACAATGAAAGCAGTGTGCTTTTACCAGAGCCTGACGGACCAACCAGTGTCGTGATTTTTCCGCGAGGGACCTTTGCTGTAATCCCGTTCAGGACAGCGCGTTGCTGCCCCGATCCAGTGAAATATTTGGTGACGTGATTGAATTCAATAGCTGATAGTGGCTTGGATTCCATAGATATAGTTAGCTCCTTTGCAGGGAATCGGAAAAGATATCAGATCCGCTCTATAATCTCTTTGTATTATATCAGTAATATCCTACTGGCTCTTCTTCTAAAAAAGATCCGGGGGATGGAACTGTTGCAAACGGGACCCTCTTTGTATAAACTAACAGGATTAGTTAAGACAAAATAAGAACTTAGTCTGTATATCCATATGAAAATCACCTTACATAGGAATTCAACGAAAGGGGACAGGATGATGTCACCTAGAAATGGAGTAAAGCTACAAGATATCCTGAAGGCTGCTGAGGATATTGCCAATGAACGTGGGATGGGAGATGTCACGCTCACTACGCTGGCGCAAAAGCTGCATATTCGTCCTCCATCTTTGTACAACCATGTGGACGGGTTGAACGGATTGCGTCATGTGCTAGCATTACATAGCCTCGAAAAGTTAGAGGAGGCATTGGTGAGCGCAGCCGTAGGCAGAGCAGGCGAAGATGCGCTGACTGCTATGGGGAGAGCGTATATGCAGTATGCGCGCGAGCGACCTGGTTTGTATGAAGCGATGCTGTATGCAACTGACCGAAATGATACCGAGCTAAGACATGCAGCGGATCGCGTAGCGGAACTTGTCATTACCGTGCTATCCAGTGGCTACGGTTTCAACGAAGCAGATTGCATTCATGCAGCGAGGGGATTCCGTAGTCTTCTGCATGGTTTTGCCTCGCTTGAACAAAAGGGTGGTTTTGGTTTACCTGTGGATGTGGATCGGAGTATCGAAGTGATGATGGACACCTTTTGGGCAGGTCTTCGCGTGTTACAGCATAAGCGAGATGTGGAGCATTCAGAAAAAAACTGAGTTCAATCTGATATAGCCCATATGATTGCGTCCTAGACTCAAAGGGTAAAATATATCAGTATAAAGTAGATGACAGACCGTGAATACAGGAGGGATAAGAGTGAACGTATTGGTGATTGGTGCCAATGGAAAAGTAGGCAGACATCTCGTTCGCCTACTGGGGCAACATGAATTGCATCGCGTAAAGGCGTTAATTCGCAAACCGGATCAGGCCGAAGCGCTTGAACGTTTGGGAGCAGAAACGGTAGTAGCTGACCTTGAAGGGACAGTTGATGAAATTGCTGCAGCTATAAAAGGCAGCGATGCTGTCGTGTTCACGGCAGGCTCCGGCGGCAAAACAGGAGCGGATAAAACACTGCTCATCGACCTTGATGGAGCAGTCAAGGCGATGGAGGCCGCTGAGCAAGCGGGTATCCGGCGCTTTATTATGGTCAGCGCTCTACATGCGGAGAACCGGGAGCAGTGGCCCGAATCGATTAAGCCGTACTATGTGGCAAAGCATTATGCAGATCGCTTGCTGGAAGCGAGCAATCTGGATTACACGATTCTTCGTCCCGGCGGGCTAACAGATGATGAGGGTACTGGCAAGGTTGCTACTGGTGAAGATCTTACCAGCCATACCATCTCACGTGAAGATGTAGCGGCAACGGTGGTAGCAGCACTGGAGGAAAAACAGACGTATCATCGTGCGATTGATTTGGTGTCGGGCAGTACGCCTATTGCTGAGGCCATCCGGTAGAGCTGATGAATTGAAAGATATGTGCATAATAAGGACAAAGGCAGACCCAGAGGCAGGACTCCGGGTCTGCTTTTTGCTTTGTATAATCCTTTCCTTTAACGCTACGTATGACCAAAAAACCAACGTTCCGATGGGCATATTACGAAAAAATTTGCTTAAAACTAATTGTATTAATTATAATACTAATATAATTAGTTTACGGTCAAGAAAAGGAGATGAGATAAAATGCGTATCGTTCAGGTGCAGCATGTGTATCAATTGACGTTTATGCCCCGGCTGTTCCCGGTGAACTGTTATTTGGTGGAGGAGAACGTGGGGCTTACCCTGATTGATGCCGGAATGCCATACAGTGCTCAGGGTATTGAACAAGCTGCGGCGCGCATTGGACAGCCGATTGTACGAATTGTACTTACCCATGCGCATGGGGATCATGTAGGTGCGTTGGATAAGCTGAAGGAAAAGTATCCTGAGGCACAAGTATTCATTTCAAGGCGGGATGCTCGGCTGCTGAAGGGTGATGTATCGTTGGAGACAGGCGAACCGAACACTCCTATTCGGGGCAGCGTGCCAAAGAATATCCTTACCCAGCCTGACGTTTTACTGGAGGATGGGGATAACGTGGGCTCGCTGCTGGCGATCAGCGCACCGGGACATACGCCGGGCTCGATGGGATTTTTGGATACCCGTACACGTGCGTTGATTGCAGGTGATGCCTTTCAGACTCGGGGTGGTGTTGCGGTGGCGGGAAGGCTCAAGCCGCTGTTTCCTTTTCCGGCACTAGCTACCTGGAACAAGGAAATTTCGCTGGCAAGCGCCAAAAAACTGGCGTCTTGCAATCCGTCTCTATTAGCAGCCGGTCATGGCAACATGCTGAAGCATCCACAATCTCAGCTGGAAAAAGCGATTATGGAGATGGAACAGCAATGTTCAGTGTGATGATTACGTATTCAGCCAACATTCAGCCAGAACTCACAAAGTCCTAAGCTAAGGCAGATACAATATGAGGAAAATAGAAACAGAGAGAGGTGCATCGGATTTGAACGTTTGGAAGGCGAACGGTCTGAAATATATGCTTCTATTTAGTCTCATATTGTGTGCTGCCGTTAGTATCGTGTCGTTATGGAGTTACTCAGGTAGTTCCGCGTCTCAGTCTGCGGCCGTTAGGCAAGGCCCATCCGGCGGGTTCGGAGGAGGACCAGGCGGAGGCATGGGAGGGCCGGGGCAACGTTCCTCTGACGGTCAGACTGCGGGGAACCGTGGAACAGGAAATGTAGGACAGGACCAGCAGAATTCGTCCTCAGCATCTACGGATGCGACGAACAGCTCTGACGGCAAGAATCAGGGGACGACAGGTCAGACGACAAACTCCACTACTGAGAACCCATCGATATCAGGTGACAAAGGCACAACGGCCGGGAATGATACGCCTGCATCGGGCGGCAGTGGTATTGCTAGAGACGGACAGCACAACAGAGGTCCGGGTGGCATGTCTGGTAACGGATCTGGAATGGGCATGGGCGGTCCAGGCGGTGGTATGGGTGGTGGAAGGAATGGAAATTCTTCATCTGCTTATGCTACTCCGACGGCGATTTTCGCCGCTTTATTCTTCGGCGCGTTCGTATTTATTGCGTACCGTTTTCGGGCTCAAGAATGGAAGCTCGGGGAACGTAACCGGGGACTGATGCTATGGACTGTGCTGGGTGTGGGGTTCTTTTTAAGAATGGCGATCGCCCCATGGATCTCGGGTCACATGGACTTAATGCTATTCCGAAACTGGGCTACGACAGCAGCGAATAGCTTGTCAGGCTTTTACATGAATGGTTCCAGTGATTATCCACCATTCTATATTTATATTTTATATGTGATCGGTAAAATCGGCTCTACGGATGCCTTCATTCCTTATATGTCCGTACTGCTGCGGCTTCCGAATATATTAGCGGATATCGTGACAGCGTACATGCTGTACCGGTTGGCAAGCAAACGGGTCGGCTATGGAGTGAGCCTCGGATTGGCTATATTCTACGTGTTTAACCCGGCTGTATTTATCAATTCGACCTTCTGGGGGCAGGTAGATTCATTCTTTACCATGCTGATTGTAGGCATGATTGTGCTGCTGGTGGAAAACCGAATTGGCTGGTCCGCTGTACTGTTTACGATAGCGGTATTAATGAAGCCACAGGGGATTATTTATGGGCCGGTTCTGTTCTTCGAGCTGCTGAGACAGCGCAAAATACAGCCTTGGCTGTTGTCCATTGGTGGTGCCGTTGTGACAACCATTCTGGTCATATTGCCATTTTCATGGGGGCAGGAGCCATTATGGCTGCTTGATTTATACAAGGGGACAGTTGGCGAATATCCATATGCTTCGGTGAACGCGTATAACTTCTTCGCACTCATTGGTGGCAATTATACGCAGGACACTACAACGCTGTTCCTGTTCAGTTACCATACATGGGGTATGATCTGCATTGTGCTGGTGACTTTGTTTACATGGTGGATGTATATCCGCAGTCGGAAACCACAGTTCGCAGCAGCAGCTGCACTGGTACTCATTGCAGGTGTATTTACCTTCGCTTCCAGCATGCATGAACGGTACCTGTTCCCTGCGGCCGCGTTAGCTGTACTGGCGTACCTGTATTTGCGAGATCGCAGATTTTTGTGGCTTGCGGGTGGATTCAGTCTTACGATTTTCCTGAACACCTTTGATATTTTCTATAGCTCCAATTCTCAGGATCATTACGGTATTATTTTGTGTGTAACATCATTGCTAAACGTGTTGTTGTTTGTGTATTTGGTCAAGGTAGTGTGGGATTGCTCCAGGCCGGCTACAGTTCAGGCTGCGCCTGCCAAGGACATGGTTCTCCCGGAGCTTCCATCGGAGCAATTAACATGGGGAGCGTCATCCCAAGGTGTGAACACAACGATGGAGAAATAGCTGATAGCAAAATGTAAAGAACAAAAGAAACCGCTCTTTGGCAAATGGGAAGTGGCCAAGTCGCCACAAGCCATAAGCTCAAAGAAGCGGTTTTTTATTTAATCCATATATTCGTTCAGTTTCTGTACATCGCAGATGGTAATCTCTCGTGTACCTTTGATATGAATAATCCCCAGTTGTTCAAATTTTCCGAACTTGCGGCTGATGGTTTCACGTGTCACACCCACATAATTAGCCATCTCTTCGCGTGAAAGGGGGAGATTTATTTTAATATTGGAGCCGTCTGGCTTGCCGTATTTATGTCCAAGTTCGAGAATCATGTAGGCAATACGGATTTCCGGGTCTTTGGTAGCCAGACTTTGAGCCAGGTTTTCAGTATGTGCCAAGCGTTTGGTAATGGTTTTGAGCAACCTCAAAGAGATATCGGGATTGTTGCGGATCAACTCCTCCATATCATCCTTGGTGAGCATACAAATATCAGTGTCCTTTAAGGCGTAAGCACTAAAATTACTCAGCTCGTCGTTATTAAATATGTTCAACTCACCAAAAAAATCGCCAGTAGTCAGAATGTGTAGAATTTGCTCTTTCCCCTGAGGTGTCATCTTCAGCAGCTTGACATGCCCGCTTTTAATAATGTATAGCGTATCCGATGCCTGTTCCTCGACAATCAAGGCCTCGCCTTTCTGATATTTTCGATGCCGGATCATGGAGCTAACCTTGCATAAATCTTCGCAGGACAAAGAGGAAAAGATAGGCACTTTGCGGGCACATGGCTCCTGTTCGCACTGGCAGGGGCAGGACATTTCATTCACATTCATTCACTCCATTCATCAACGGGAAACTAAAAAGTATAGTGTGTTCTTGTTATTTTGTATCATCTATAGGGGCAAAATGGCTTTGATCCTCACCGCAGACTGGACAAACCCAGTCCTCTGGAAGGTCTTCGAACGCTGTACCTGGCATCACGTCTTCATCAGGGTCACCTATAGCAGGATCATAAACGTATCCACAGGGCTGACATACATATTTTTTCATTGTTAATTCTCCTTGTCATCTAAAATTTTTGTAAGCTCTGGTGCGTCCGGACTGAGTCCTTGGGTAATGGCTGCTTTATATGGAAGTGAAGCAAGAGCATCTCCGAAGCCAATCGCGCCACAGATAGAGCCGTTTTGTATGAACATACGTGTATAAGAAACTTGATTTTCACGGGTCAGGCTGTTGTCGCAGGCCTGTTCATCTACCAGACCGATGGAAAACAAGGGGCATTCATAGCTGTTGGACAGGGTGGCAGGAATGGGACGCTGGTAAGCTGCGGAGGCGCCCGCCATATTAGTGCCTGCTATTTTCCCTTGTTCCATAGCACTTTCCCATAATCCATCTACTCTATTGTGGAACTCGGCTACATCACCTGCTGCGTATATATTGGGGAAGCTGGTCTCCATCTGCGCATTCACCTGAATGCCTTGTCTGATATCAAGACCGATTTGGCGAGCAAGCTCCGTATTAGGTACAATGCCGATAGAATACACGACATGTTCACAGGGAATAACAGTGCCGTCCTGCAGTTCTACGCCCTCTACATGCTCCATGCCTGTAATACGCTTTACGCCTTGTCCAAGGCATACCTGGGTGCCCTGTTCGATTACTCGGCGGGTCAAAATAGGGGATGCCTTTTCATCTAGCTGACGGGGCATCAGCCGTTGCGAAGCTTCCAGAATGGTGACGGCATATCCGGCTTGCTGGAAGGACCAGGCGGTTTCTACACCCTGAATACCGCCCCCGACGATACATATCCGGTCTCCCTCTCGCAATTCCGCTTTAAGTCTGTCTGCATCTTGTCGAAACCGAATGTTGTGAACGTTCCTTAGTGAAGCCCCGTCCAGCACCAGCTTACGGTTATGGGCTCCTGTACACAGCAACAGCTTGTCATAAGCAACGGTTTGTCCATTTATTGTTTCGATGGTGCAGTCCTCTGCGTGTATCGCGGTGACCTTTATGCCGGAATAAACGTTAATCCGCTGATTGGCAAACCATTTTTCCTTTTTGATCAGGATTTTGTCGCTGTGCAAGTCAGTAAATAGCGCCTTGGAAAGCTTGACTCTGTTGTACGGAAGAGAGGATTCTTCCCCGTAAATCGAAATTTCGGCTAGCTCATCATGATCTCTAATCGCTTTTGCCGCGTTGATAGCGGCCACGCCGCCTCCGATTATAACGTAATGTTGGTTATCCATTCGGCATCTCTCCTACTTCCTCTAGCTTTCTGTGCTAAATAACACTAAGCAGCAGATCTGAGACAAATTCAGCAGCATTTTTTATTTTTTTCACTTTTTCATCTTCTGTAGGAGAGAAGCGAATGCGTACCGGAAATTCCACATGCGTCATACCCGTTGACTTGATTACATCTGAAGTACTTTGGACTTTCATATTAGTACCGTTCAAGTAATCTTGTACGACCTCAATGGCTTCACCGCTCCAGCCATAGGAGCCAAAGGCGGCAGCAAGCTTGCCTTCCAAATTCATCTTTTGCATTTGTTGCAGCAGGTCTTCCAATTTGCCTGTCATGTCGGCATATTTGGTAGAGCTACCGACGAAAACAGCATCCGCTGAGGCAATACTATTTAATATCTCGGTTTCATCCGCCTTATCTACATCCCATAGCTCCACCTTGATTTGGTTCTCCAAAAAGCAATCTCTCAGGATGTTTGCCATTTTTTTAGTATTATTTTTTAAGGTGGCATAAACAATCGCTACTTTTTTATCATCCTTGGTTTCGGTGCTCATCGATGCGTACAAATCAATAAATTTGGCAATATCATGTCGGATCGCGAAGCCGTGGGAAGGAGCAATCATCTCAATATCCAAGTCAGATACAGCTTCGATTAATGTACGCACATATCTGCGATGTGGATGAATAATAGCCTGGTAGTATCCGATAAAATCCTCGGTAATATCAAAACCGGCCTCATCGGCAAATAGATGCTCTACAGCTACGTGTGTGCTGAAAATATCGCAAGGGAACAAGATTTTATCTTCCACGCAATACGTAATCATGGTTTCCTCCGTATGGAGGTAAGGTGTTTCCTTAAATAGCAGTGTCTTGCCTCCAATATCGAGTTGATCCCCGTCTTTGATTACGAGGAAGTTCCGATGCTGGAGCTTGTACATCTGCTGAATTTCTGGAACGGCAATCTCAGTGCAGACAATGGTGGCGTTTGCTGCCTTGGAAGCAAGGGCCGCCAACCCGCCGGAGTGGTCCGGTTCCGTGTGATTGACGATTATATATTGAATATCCAACGGGTCGATCAATTCCGCTACAGCTTCGGCAAATTCTCTACCGAACGCCATATCTACGGTATCTATAATGGTTGGTTTTCCGGTTTTTAGTAAGTATGCATTATAGGTTGTACCCTTAGATAGGGTAAGCCGATGAAAGGGTACCTCACGATTATCGATTTTTCCTACCCAATATATATTCTTTGCCAGCTTAAATCCTGGTTTCATAGGAATAACCTCCTGTTGTTTTGGTTTGTCTAACACAATTTGATTCTAGCTAGATGTGATGATGAAAAAGATGATTGAAATCAAATTTTTGAATATTTCAAAGTATTTATGACTTAAATTTATGTTTGTGATCGCAATCACAAGACGAGCGTAATAATTAAATACAATAAGACTATATAGGCCCAATCCAATTACAAACAGGAGAGTGAATCCACATGAAAAAATCAAACCTTATTCAATTTCAAGAATATAAAGAAGCTGCATTTACAAAACGAATTGTGCATAAGGAAGCCGACAATGTTATTTTTATTCTCAACTTCACCCCTCATGCTGAGCTGCCAACACATAATCATCCAGGAGCGAATGTATATTTGCTCGTTCTTGAAGGAAGCGGTACTGTAACTGTAAATGGTGAAGAAACGGAAGTTGTCCAAGGGGATATGATCCATATTACCGGAGATGAGCACTTTTCCTATCGTGGTGGTGCGGGAGCGAACTCCAGCCTGCATGTGGTGTTGACCAAAACGCCAAGTGAAAGCTACGCACAAAATGTATAAAGTATAGAAATAACAAGAAGAGAAAACGCAATCCAAATATAAGAAAGCCGCTTGGTTTAAATGACCAAGCGGCTTTCTTATTGGAGAGCCACACCCCGAAATAGACTATACATTCCCCTCTGAGCTGGATGACTGTATCTGTGACAACGCTGGATGTCTGTTCATCAACAAGCCACTGTAGGTCACGGTTGTGTTCGGCGAGGAAGCAGCTGGGGGCAATAGTTTTCACGCTTTGGAGCGACCTTATGATGAAATCCCGTCTGTACAAACTGCTCTCGAAGTGCCACAATACGTTGCAAAGGCCATATTTCTCCAGCTGGGATATCGTGCAAGGCCCGCGAAGTAGTCAACCCCAATAAAATAACGTTTCATTGAAAGGAGGAGGCAGGTTATGAAGCTGCATCGAGCCATTGTGGTGGATGATGAAATATTCACCCGCAAAGGGCTAATTCAACTTGTGGATTGGGAAACCTGTGGCTTTGAAATCGTGGGAGAAGCTGATAATGGTGAGGATGCGCTGGAGCTAATCAGTCGTCTTCACCCGGATCTGATCATTACCGATATTCGTATGCCTGTGCTGGATGGATTAGAGCTGATTCGATCCGTACTCGAACGGGGTACCCAACATCCTGCTTTTATTATCATGAGTGGTTACAGTGATTTTACTTATGCACAGCAGGCACTCCGCTATGGAGTGCATGATTTTATACTCAAGCCGGTTGATGATGAGGACTTTTCGGCTACACTGCGCAAGCTGAGTGAAAGATTGCACCGTGAGCAACAGAACGCGCAGCGATATCAACACCACCTTACAGGCGGGCTGTTAGAGACGATGATGATGAACCCAGTGGATGATGCAGTGGTGACACATTGGGAGCAGCAGCTGCGACTTGGAGAAGCCACGTGTATGTACTATGTACTTGTTGAGCTGAATGATCAGCATCCTTGGCGCTCTGGTGACGATGGTGTCATGCTATCGCTTTTCCAGTTCAGGGAGCTTATAGAGCAAGCGCTTCATCGTTTAATGGACGGCAAGTACCCTCTCTATGTCCATGAGCATCGTAACCGGGTTGGTCTTATCGTACCGGACTTCTTTTTAGAGGGTTTTGGAGCCAAAGTAGAATTGTTTATGAAAGCGCTACAACAGGAGATAGAGGGGATGGAGTCACTAAAAAACCAGTTGGGAATTCGGGTATTCGTTTATGCGGGAAGTCCTGTGAATCGGTTGCGGGATATCCAGCAGTCCTATGCCAGTGCAAAGGAAGCAGTGCTTCATAAATACATTCATGACCCTAGCGGTATTGTTGTCTATTTACAGGATGAAATGCCATCCCTCCACTATAGGACCATTCGTCAGGACGTACTGGATAGCTTGACAGAGCAGATCGAGGAACTCCAATTGGAAGAGCTACGCGCGACCGTAGGTTATTTATTTAGCAGCTTTCGGGAAGAGTATTATGCTCCTGAGGCTATGAAAATGAGTCTGCATCAATGCGTTCTTAGTATCGTGCGGGTCATTCAAAACATGCAGGGAAATGAGCGCTCACTTCAGTCACTGGAACCGATGATAAACTGGCAGGATATGAATCTGTCGTTGGGTGAACTCCAACGATTGTTTACAGCCTTTGCCGAAGAAAGTGGAAAATATATTGGGACGTTGCGCAAGGAATGTCAGCAGGGAGGAATCCAGCACATCCGTGCTTATATTGAGCAGCATGCTGCCGAGAATATAAGCCTGAAAAGTATTGCGGCTCACTTTTACATGAATCCGGTATACCTCGGTCAATTGTTCAGAAAAACATACGGGGTGTACTTTAACGAATTTCTGCTGAAATTGCGCATTCAGGAGGCGAAACGCCTGCTGCGGCAGACGGACCTGCGTATTTATGAAATTGCGGAGCGAGTGGGCTTCGGCAGTTCAGACTATTTTGTGACTCAGTTTGAAAAGCTGGCGCACGTCACGCCAAGTGAATACCGCAATAGCCTAAGTGCTGGGTACGAGCCAGAGAGGTCCGGCGAATGAAGAGGCTGAGAACTATCCTGGATCATATACGGCTGCGAGATAAAATGCTGCTGCTTTATTTCCTCTGTGTTTTTACACCTATCGTGCTGACCAATCTGATCTTTTACCATGTTACCTCGCAAAATGTGAAAGAACAGCGTATTCAGGATATTACGCGCGCACTGGAACAAATTAAAATTGAATTTTACCGGGAATTTGAAGATGCGATGGAAATCTCGTCTATCTTTTATACCGATTATCGACTCAATGAGGTGTTGGAAGAAACATATCCCCACCCTGCTGATTATATTGCTGTTTATGACTCTTATTTACGTCGTATTTTAAACAATACTTACAGTCCTGTGTACCAATCCGTGGGTGGAATTACGATTTATACCGATAATCCAACACTAATGGATTCCGGGGGAATCAGCTTTATAGATGAGAGGGTCAAAAGCTTCCCCTGGTATACCCAAATCCCGCCTGGACGCCAGTCCAAGCCTATATTTGTCCGTACTGACGACAGTACCGCTGAGCAGCTACACCCCTTCAGCCTGATTCGACGGATGAACTATTTTTATTCCCAAAATGGTCGTGAAAAAATACTGAAAATAGAGCTGCGAATGTCATCCATTCGGGAGATTTTCAATAACTTGAACTTGCAGGGGAGTCTCTTTCTGCTTAACGAACGGGGAGAAGTCGAATATACAAATGACCCCAAGGTTGATATAAACCATAAGAGCGTGGCCTATAGCACCCTCAAGCTACCCAATGACACCATGGAATTCAAGACTCATTATGTGCTTACGAATAATCTGAACGGCTGGAGCATTGTGGCTGCGGTATCCAGAGATGAAGTGTTGTATGAAATGCAGGAACCTCGCAATTTTGCGCTCTTGTTAACCTGTGTGAATATGCTGCTGCCCACCTTGATCATTATCTGGATTACACGTTCGCTGAACGTGCGGCTTCATCGCATTCTGAAACATGTGAAGAAGGTGAAAAATCAGCATTTTGAACTCATTCCAGGTATGGAGTCGAGTGATGAAATCGGACAGCTCACAGGTGAATTTAACCGGATGACGCTGAGAATCAAACGACTGATTAACGATGTCTATATGGCCGATATTCAGCGGAAAAATCTGGAGATTCAGCGTAGGCACGCCCAGCTGAATGCACTTCACAGCCAAATCAACCCCCATTTTCTGTTCAATGCGCTGGAGACGATTCGTATGCGAAGCCTGATGAAGCATGAGGATGAGACAGCCCGCATTATTCATAATATGGCACGGATTTTTCGCAACTCGCTGGTGTGGAACAAGGATCGGGTTACTTTGCGGGACGAGTTGGAGTTGATCCGTTGTTTCCTGGAAATCCAACAATATCGCTTTGGTGAGCGAATACAGTACGATGTACAGGCACGCTCCGAAGACTTGGACAATTTGATTCCCAAAATGGTCGTACTGACGCTGGTTGAAAATGCAAGTATCCACGGCATTGAGCCGCTAAAGCATGGGGGACGCATTGAGATTCTTTTTGAGCATGAGGAAGAACGACTGATGCTAACGGTTCGGGATGATGGGGTGGGCATGTCTGCGGAACAGGTGCAGCGCTTATATGGCTACATGCAAAGGCAGGAAGAAATGGGTGAGCGTATAGGCCTGCAAAATGTCATTTATCGTCTAAAACTTTACTATGGCAACCGCTTTAAGCTGGTCATTCGCAGCGCACCCGGCGAGGGTACAGAAATTCGTATAATGATTCCGGCGGATCGGGACCTATAGTTTCCTAAGTAACACCTATAGATTGACAGGTGAACAAAATGAACGGCATTTTATAAAATGAAAGTGCTTACAATTTGGTATTCACACACAATCGACAAAAGAGGCCGAAAGGGGAAGGTCTGGCATGACAAGCAAAAGGTTCGGAATCATCAGTCTGGTAATGATTATGATGGCATCTATGATCGCTGCTTGCTCAGGGAGCTCGGGTAAGGAGCCTGCGTCGGGAGATAGCAAGGAGAAGGTCACATTCACGTATTTTAATGCCACGGCGGGAAGAGACATTAATACCAATGAAACGCGGATCGGAAAAATACTGGAAGATCAGACCGGCGTGAACTGGAAGCTGGAGCATTTGGTAGGGGATTCGAATACGAAAATCGGCACGTTTATTGCCAGTAATGACTATCCAGACGTGATTGTACCTGATGGCACGATTGATAAACTGCTGGATGCCGGGGCTTTTATTCCCCTGAATGATTTGATCGATAAATATGGGCCAAATATCAAGCGTGTATATGGACCGTACTACAATCTGATGAAAGCGGAGGATGGGAATATCTATTTCCTGCCGTTCAGTGCGGTGGTCGGTGATTATTTGTCTGCTCCTAATATAGAGCAGGGAGCTTTTTGGATACAGCGTAGAGTGTTGAAGGAGGCGGGATACCCAAAAATAAAAACGTTAGATGAGTACTTGGCTCTGATTCGGAACTATGCGAAAAAGCATGCAGACGAGGGATTAACCGGGTACTTGGCGTTAACCACGCAGGATAGGTTTTATGCGCTTACGAATGCGCCGATGCATCTGGCAGGCTATCCCAATGATGGCGGCACGATTATTGATATGAAAACACACCAGGCGACGGATTATGGAGATGAGGAAATCACAAAGCGGTATCTCCAGGAACTGAATCAGCTTAACGCAGAGGGCCTATTCGATAAATCCTCCTTTGTAGACAATTACGATCAATATTTGGCGAAGCTAACCTCGGGTAAGGTGCTGGGCTTTTTCGATTATCGCTGGCAGGCAGGGCAGTCTCTAAATAACCTGCAGGAGGCTTCCAAGCGTTCGGGTAATGATGATCTGGAATATGTAGGGCTGCCTGTTGTATACGACCGGAATATAAAGGATCAGTATCTTGATCCGTCGTCATTTGTTAATAACCGAGGCATCGGAATTACAGTCAGTGCCAAGGACCCGGTACGTATCATCAAATTTTTCAACAATCTGCTGACCGACGAAAACCAGGTATTATCCAACTGGGGGATCAAAGGTGAAACCTATGATGTAGATAAAAATGGGCGCTTTTATCGGACCAAGGAGCAAATTAAGAAGACGGGTGAGGATGCGTTCCGTGACTCATTTGGGTTCAAATATTTTGAATACAGCTGGCCGCGGTACGGTAACGGTTCTTCCTTGCCCGACGGCAACTCGGCTAGCCCCGGACGGCAGCCTGAGGTTGCGCGGATGTCGTATACCGAAGGTGATAAAAAGCTGCTTAAAGCGAACGGTGTAGAGTCCTTCTCGCAGATGTTTTCCGCACCTGACGAGCGTCCATGGTTCCCAGCCTGGAGCATTCAGGTTGATCAAGGCTCGCCTGCGCAGATTTTCCAGCAAAAGAAAGGAGACCTGCAGCGCAAATATTTCCCGCGCTTGGTACTGTCTGCACCGGCACAGTTTGATGCCATTTGGAAGGAATACACCACCGAGTTTAACAAGCTGGATGTGAAGGCCTTTGAGGAGCTGATCACGAAGGAGGTTGCCAAAAAAATCAAGACGGTCGGGAAAAAATAAAGGAGGAAGCAGCTATGAGCTACACGTCACCGCCACCTGTTACGACCTCCTCGGGCCATTTGCCGCTCTCACGGCGAACCGGCTTTAGGGGATTTATACACAAGCTGAATCAGCAGCGTGCACTCGTATGGATGTCCGTCCCTTTTTTAATCTGGCTGCTTATTTTTAAATATTTGCCTCTTTGGGGCTGGACGATTGCCTTCCAGGATTTTAAGCCTGCCCGCAAGCTGCTTGATCAGCAATGGGTTGGATTGAAGCATTTCCGTTTTCTATTTCAGGATGAACACTTTCTGCGGGTGATGCGCAATACGCTGGCGATGAGCTTTATTAATCTGGTGCTGGGATTTGTTACCGCTATAACACTAGCAATTTTGCTGAATGAGCTTCGTCAGATTGTATTTAAGCGAGTGGTGCAGACGATCAGCTACTTGCCACATTTTATTTCGTGGGTAGTTGCGGCCAGCATTATTAGTACGGCGCTATCAGCAGATGGCGGCATTGTCAATGAGGTGCTGATGTGGCTTGGACTCATTAAGGAACCTATTCTGTGGTTGGGTGAGGGAAGCTACTTTTGGGGGATTCTCGGAGCGTCGGAGGTATGGAAAAATGTCGGCTGGAATACCATCATTTATTTGGCCGCGATGACCACGATTGACCCCTCGCAGTATGAAGCGGCCGAGATGGACGGAGCAGGGCGGTTTCAGCGGATTTGGCATGTGACCTTGCCGGGATTAAAGCCTGTATTTATCATCCTGCTCATTATGAACATTGGCAACCTGCTGGAATCAGGCTTTGAACCGCAATATTTACTGGGCAACGGCATGAACGTGGATTACTCGGAAAACTTAGATATTTTCGTCCTGAAATATGGTATCCAGATGGGGAACTTTTCGCTTTCCATTGCTGCTGGAATGTTCAAAACGGTGGTTAGCTTCATTCTGTTGTTTAGCGCCAATCATATTGCGAAGCGGTTAGGGGAGGAGCGGTTGTTCTAAAAAAAGAGTGAGTTACGGGGGAGAAGGTCGCTTCGCGTGCGGATTGTTCTTCCGATCACTGTTATCCCCGGATTTTCTTATTGGAATAAAAAACATAGGTTAAAATCCGGGAATAAAGGTGAACGCTCCGCTGCTATCCTCCGTAAAGTCACTTTTTTAAGAACTGAGGGTTGTAGCAGGGGAACTTGCTCATCCATTCTACAGGGAAGGTCAGTGGATTTTTAACAGGCCGCTTCGCGGACCTCATCAAGACCTTACCAACTAACTACAACACGACTTCTTATAGTCCCAAAAATAATCCACATAATTCACTCCAATTGCCACTAGATATAACCACTCAAAATGATAGTTCCAAGTAACAGTACCAACAAACTCTAAGAATAATCAATCGGATTTAAGTGCAGGACTAGGCTATTTTTTAGAAAGGAGAGGAAGTCATGGGCAAAGGGAAGGCCGTACACGGGCGATTTCGGGCGCCCTCGGATCGGATTTTTGATGCGTGCAATGTTGTGTTTATGCTATGCCTAATGGTGTTCACGCTGTATCCATTTTTAAATACGTTGGCGGTTTCATTAAATGAAGCGAATGACTCGATTCGGGGCGGGATTTATTTGTGGCCGCGTGAATTCACGTGGAGTAATTATGAATTTGTATTCAAGGAAGCGACGATTTTCCATGCTACGTTAATTTCTGTATTACGTACGGTCGCAGGTACAGTGACCTCGGTGTTTTGCTGCGCAATGGTGGCGTATACGATCAGCCGACCGGAATATGTGCTGCGCAAATTTGTTTCGATTGCTTTTATTTTGACGATGTATTTTAGCGGTGGATTGATCCCCAATTTTCTCTTGATTCGTGAGCTTGGGATGCTGGGAACCTTTTGGGTGTACATCGTGCCGGGCTTGATCGGGGTGTTTAATGTCATAGTCATTCGCTCCTTTATTGAGGGATTGCCAGAGGGGATTTTGGAGTCGGCGCGTATTGATGGGGCTGGGGAGTTTGCTACTTTTATGCGCATTGTTTTGCCGCTGTGTGTGCCAGTGCTGGCAACAGTATCCCTGTTCACGGCGGTCTCGCAATGGAATTCCTGGTTCGATGTATTTTTGTACAATTCGTCGTATGAGCAATGGAGCACTCTCCAATATGAGCTAATGAAAATTCTGCAAAATTCCAATACGTCCGTTAACGCTCAGGACTATGCCAGCCAATTTGCAGGGTCGGAAAATTTGGCGAAGGCGGTTACGCCTACCTCTATTCGTGCCACGATGACGATTGTTGCTTCAGTGCCTATTATTTTAGTCTATCCGTTTTTACAAAAATATTTTGTGAAGGGTATGACCTTGGGAGGCGTCAAAGGATAGTGAATATTTTACATTCATTCTAAGAGCCGTTTCCAATCCGCAGATAACTATAATCCAAGAGTGCCAAATATGAATTCAAAAATTTGAGTGCAGGAGGGATTGCTGTGCGGTCATGTTGGTATACGCCTTTTTGTCTAGTGCTGGCTGGAGTGCTGTTGTTATCACCTATCGGATGGTGGGGAACGTCTGTAGCGAAGGCAGCTTCGTCTATGGAACATTCTCCGTCGGTTTCGGACAAGGTGCTATCGGCAGGGAAGATCATTGGAGCGTATGGATTTGAGCAAGGAAACAGTGACGGCTGGAAGCCCCGGGGAGCTTATACCCAAATTGCATCCGTCACGGAAGCGGCCTATGGCGGCACGCACAGTCTGAAGGCAACCGCTCGTACGGCGGCTTGGAACGGAGCAGAGCTGGATGTGAAGCCGCTACTGCTGCCGGGTGTGGAGTATGAAATTAGCGGGTATGTGAAACTGGACGGCAATGCGGCAATTCCAAGCGTGATTAAGCTTACGGTGGAGCAGCAGCCGACAGGGGGGACTACAGCATGGAAGACTGTAGCACAGACGGAAACAGCAGATACTTCGTGGATCAAGCTTCGGGGGAGATATACGTTTACCGGGGAGATGAATGCATTGAAGCTATATGTGGAGAACTCGAATCCCGCTCAGGCCTACTATGTGGATGAGGTGGAAATTAGACAGGTATCAGTAACACCAACGAATCCTACAAGTGGGATTGTATCTGGGTTTGAAGATGGCACAGCCCAAGGTTGGGTATCCCGCTTAGGAGCCGAGACTGTGCAGGTCTCGAATGCCGATGCACGGACCGGCTCATACAGTCTGCTGACAACAGGCAGACAAAGGGCATATGCCGGTCCCAAGCTGGACGTGACGGCCACGATGCAAAAGGGCAACCGTTATACGGTCAGCACCTGGGTGAAGCTGGCGCCGGGTGAGCAGCCTGCCAAGGTGAGGCTCAGCGTACAGCGTGATTACCAAGGTCAAAGTGCATATGAAACGGTTGTAGGCGATACGGCGATTACGACAGGAGGATGGATGCATTTGTCTGGCACGTATACCTTAGCACATGATACAGATGCCGTTTCTATGTACCTGGAATCGCCAGAAGGGACGTCTTCCTTTTATATGGATGATTTCGAATTGTCCCTGGTGCCGCCGCTGGCGATTGAGAAGGACATACCTTCTTTGCATGGATTATATCAGGGACAGTTCAGCATCGGCACAGCGATTGAGGCTTTCCAGACCGAAGGGGCTTACGGAGAACTGGTACAGAAGCATTTTAACAGTGTTGTTGCAGGGAATGCGATGAAGCCTGTCTCCTTGCAACCATCCGAGGGGCAGTTCCATTGGGAGGAAGCAGACCAAATTGTGCAATTTGCAAAACAGCACGGATTGGAAATTCGTTTCCATACCTTAGTGTGGCATAACCAAACCGGGGATTGGATGTTTAAGGACAAAAATGGACAGCCGATGACACCGACTGCTGAGAATAAAAAGCTTTTGCTGGATCGCCTGGAGACGCATATTCGTGCTGTTGCCGCTCGTTATAAAAATGTTATTACCGATTGGGATGTGGTGAATGAGGTCATTGATCCTGATCAGCCAGACGGCATGCGCCGTAGCAAGTGGTATCAGATTACAGGAACCGATTATATTGAAAAAGCGTTCCGTGTCACGAGGGAAGTGGCGGGGCCAAACGCGCGGTTGTTCATTAACGATTACAATACCCATGAACCGAAGAAACGGGATTTTCTGTACAATCTGGTGCGTGATTTGCTTGCCAAAGGTGTACCGATTGATGGCGTAGGTCACCAATCGCATATCCGCCTGGAGTTCCCTACTATTGCCGAAATCGAGCAATCCATCGAAAAGTTTGCTTCACTCGGGCTGGATAATCAGATCACAGAGCTGGATATGGGCCTCTACTCTAATGATACGGATCGCTACGAAACGATTCCTGAAGCTCTACTGATCCGGCAGGCTCATCGTTATCAGGCGCTGTTCGATATGTTTACAAGACAGCAGGAGCATCTCAGCAATGTGACCATTTGGGGAACAGATGATGGCAATACGTGGCTTACTACGTTCCCGATTGCCCGGCTGGATAAGCCGCTGCTGTTCGATGAACGGTTAAAGGCCAAATATGCGTATTGGGCGCTGGTTGATCCATCCAAAGTGCCGCCGCTGCCAGTAGGGAGTAATGAATAAATGATTTGAGACAGAGGAGTAGAGTTGTTCAAAAGGAGAGCTGGAGCTATGGCTACCTTTCATTTTGCCTTATCCTATGCAGTACGTCCGGGCAACTGGGTACCACTCGCCAAGATTCGGGCCTTTGCAGGTAAGAGAGTTATCTCATGTAACACAAACAAAGCAGGCTGTTCTTACATGCTCGGTCATGTAGGGACAGCCTGCTTTGTTATCGTAAAGGAAAAAGCAGTTTTATTCCAAATTGGCGTGTTGACCATACATGGATTCGGAAGTCAGCTTGCGCAGCTTCATCGTTCTGAGTACCAACGCATCGCCATACAGCAGCAGGGTTTGTTCAAACAGTGAGCCCATGGGCTGAATGGTTTGGTAATTCTTGTTGGATGGGTCCTTGGGTGCGCCGGGCAGCTTAACGATGATATCGGCCAGTTTGCCGATGGTGGACTCGGGGGAGGTGGTAAGGAGCGCCAGTGAGGCCCCGAGTTTTTTCGCTTTGTCTGCCATGGAGGCTAGGCTTTTGGTTTCACCAGAGCCTGAACCGATAATCAGCAGATCACCCTCGCCCAAACCAGGGGTTACGGTTTCCCCAACGACGTAAGCTTGAATTCCCATATGCATCAGCCGCATGGCCAGCGAGCGAATCATGAACCCTGAGCGCCCCGCTCCTGCTACGAATACCTTATTCGCAGCAGCGATGGAGTGGATCAGCTGTTCCGATTCGGTATCGCTGATTAGCTGTGGAACGAATTGCAGCTCCTTGATTACCTCGGATAAATATAGAGAGGTCTCCATTGGGATTAACCTTGTTTAATGAGCTGCTGCATTTGCGAGGCTACAGCCTTTTTGTCGTCTTCGCCAGTGATACCGCCGCCTACGATAACCAGATCCGGTTGAGCTTTTACCACTTCAGCCAATGTACTCAGCTTGATGCCGCCAGCTACGGCTGTTTTGGAGTTTTTTACGACTTTTTTGACGGTTTGCAATGCTTCGAACGGACTTTGTCCTTCCGCTTGCAGATCGTAGCCTGTATGCACACAGATGTAGTCAACGCCTAAAGCATCAATTTCTTTCGCACGTTGCTCCAGGTTTTTAACACCGATCATGTCCACCAGGATTTTTTTGCCGCCTTGTTTCTTAGCTTCTTCTACAGCACCTTTGATCGTTGCATCTTCAGCTACAGCCAAAATCGTCACAATATCGGCACCAGCCTCGGAAGCTTTCAGCACTTCATATCCCCCTGCGTCCATAACTTTCAGGTCAGCCAGCACTTTTAGATTGGGAAATGCTTCTTTCATTGCTTTTACAGCGTGAAGTCCTTCATTGATGACAATCGGCGTACCGATTTCTACGATATCAATATACGATTCGACTTCTTTTACCAATGCAATACCTTGTGGGATATCTACCAAGTCTAAAGCCAATTGAAGTTCCATGTTATTAACTTCACTCCTTAAGTGAATTTGTATTTTGGTGAATAGGTACATGCTTTGTTGAGTCGTACTCTATACTTTGCTTTCGTGCACAGGTTTGATTGTAAGGCCCCGGTATTCGGTTGAAAAGTACGCACTAATTCGTAACGTAGTTACCCTGACGATACTATAGATCATAAAAACCACTCATAAGAGAGCCAATCTTTTGTCTTCTTTAGCATTATTTCAATAATGAAAATCCTCTATTCGTGACTCGTAAATATACATATCCATGTCAGATTGCAAAAATATGAATGTACCGATGATTAAATTGACTTCAAGTTAGGCTTTGACTATATTTGTAATATACTGGCATGTAAAAATGGGGCTAATAGCATAACTACCCTGAAGAATAGCCACAAGGCTAGGGGTGACCGTAATTTTCAGGATAGGGAGGCGGGGTTTAGTGGAAGAGGTCCTGAATCAAAGGGGAGCTATTTATTTGTTGTCGGACAGCCACGCGCTTGATAAAGCTTGCGAGTTATTTAGAATCAGCTACACGCATAATGATTGGGATGAAGCGAACAAGGTTGCGGATTATTTGCATTCGTTGGCTGAAAGCCTGTATCACACCCAACTGAGAAATGCTGCGGACGGCAAGTATGAGACATTGGACACCAAACACCCGCTGGTGTTTTATTATGCTTACAGTTATCTAGCGAAATCGATTTATTATCAGAATATAGGCCAGTATGAGGAAGCCAGAGATTATATTATGAAGTATAGCGAAATGGGCTGGTTTATGGGGCTGGATCAAAGCGGTCACGAAGAAGTAGAGAGATTCCGTTTTCTCGCCAAGGCCAATTTATATATGATTGATTTACTTTCGGGGAAGAAGGCACTTTTACCGGAATATGTTCAGTTTCTTCACAGCAATGACGAGGAGCTACTACCAGGATTGGTTAGTATTACTGAAGCAGCTAACTTGAACAATTGGGATATTGATGAACTGCTGAACGAGTTTGCCGATGATATTGAGATATTTGAAGGTTATGAAGATAGAGCCAACCGCGTATATTATTTAAAATTGGTCAACCAATTAGCTATTTACTATTTGAAAAAGAAACAGTATATCGTTGCCTTGAATTATATCCTTGTTTCTCTGCAATTCTCTATTGGGGTAGAAGCCGATGCCGATTTTAGAACATTGGTTGCACTATTCGAAACTTACCGAGATTTGGCAACACCGTCCCAGCAAGAGCAATACCAAACCATTTTATTAAGGGGGCTTCATAATGAAAAAGGCATTAAGCTCGATAACTATGGTCTTAGCGTTTCTTAGTGTTGCTCTTCCGATAGGAAATACATTGGGAGATTTAGACTCCGTGCATCCTTCGAATCATGGTGTTTTTTCTTTTACTGCTTGATTTCAGACTTCGATCGTCATACCCAGTAGGGATTGTGTAAATAAGGGGAGCGCACTTTTTCGCCATTTGCGGATCAGTGCGCTCCCCTTTCTCATGCCAAGAAACGATGTTATTTATTTTACAATATAGGAAGTCAGGTTATCGGCCAGATGTTGCATCGTTTCGCTCGCCTTTTGCATACGCTCCATGACTTCGGTGAAAGAGCCTACCAGAGTCGCCTGCTCTTGAGAAGAAGAAACAATTTGCTCTATTTCCTGCTCCATCTGACGAATGGAGTTCTGTACATCCTTAAGGGCTCCCTCGATATCGACCGTCGCTTTTTTGGACTCTACGGACAGCTTGCGTACTTCTTGAGCAACGATACCGAAGCCTGCTCCTGCTTCTCCGACACGTGCGGCTTCGATCGCAGCATTCAATCCAAGCAGGTTGGTTTGATCGGAAATTTCCTTGATAAATACAGCAACCTGATTAATTTTACCCGAGTTTTGTACGGCAATTTGGGTGTTCTTCAAAATGTGTTCACTGGTAGCCTGTAGCTCCTCCGAATGCGCTGTTACATGCTGCACCATCTCAATGAGTTGCTCGGTAATGGAGAGGTTTTCGGATACGATTTGATCCAGTTGATTTTTGTTGGTCAAATTATAGGAGGCGGCAAACGCTGCGATGACGTCCCCTTTATCGTCAAACACAGGAATACTGATCATATCAAGAGGATATCCCAGGACTTCAGCCGGAATGTGGGTCAAGCTGGCCTCATGTCCATTTTTAAGCATGGCAAAATTTTTGTAGTCCTCCAGCAGCTCCGAGCCTGTTTCAAAGCCGAGGTCCATACCCTCTGATTGGGTGTAAGCAAGAACGTGAGTGCGGTCGAAGAGAGCAAGGGTTACTTTCTCACGCATAACCTGTTGTATGTAGGGAATGGCTACAATTAATGCATCTATTGTATTCAAGTGGACTGCCTACCTTTCTTTACTAAATATATTTTTTATAGTCTTATATAATTGTCGGTCTGAAGACGGATAAAAGTTATAAAGGTATCGAAAATTTAAGGGGATATGAGAGCTTCAATAAAAAAGGCATATCGTTTCCATTACGAAACGATGTGCCTTCATATTTAATCTAAACGTGTCAGTGTGTATAAGTGGTTCACTTGCCGCGTTGCTCGAACAACTGTGCGATTTCCACAATAACCTTGGTGGCAAGCACCATGTTGTCCACTGACACATACTCATACTTACCGTGATAGTTCTCCCCACCTGTGAAAATATTCGGTGTAGGCAGTCCCATGTAAGACAGCTGTGAACCGTCTGTGCCTCCACGAATCGGCTTGATAATGGGCTCAATATTCAGCTTTGTCATTGCTTCATGTGCGATATCGACGATATGTTTGACAGGCTCGATTTTCTCTTTCATGTTGTAATACTGATCTCTCAGCTCCAGCGTGATGCGGTTATCTCCATAGGCAGCCTGGAGCTCTTTTACGATATTTGTCAAATAAGCTTTCCGGTTTTCGAAGCTCTCGCGATCAAAATCGCGGATAATATAGTACAGTTTGGCTTGTTCTGCTGTGCCTGTAGACTCCAACAGATGATAGAAGCCATCATACCCGTCTGTATATTCCGGGGCTTCATTCGCAGGTAATCTACTGTGCAGTTCCATAGCGATTTTGGCAGCGTGGATCATTTTGTTTTTAGCCGTACCAGGATGTACATTCACACCATGAATGGTAATATGAGCAGCTGCGGCATTGAAGCTCTCATACTCCAGTTCTCCGAGCGGTCCGCCGTCTACTGTATAAGCATATTCAGCACCAAAAGCGGCTACATCAAAGCGTTCAGGTCCTCTTCCAATCTCTTCGTCCGGTGTAAAAGCAACGCGAATTTTGCCATGTTGAATTTCTGGATGATCAATCAGATAGTGGATTGCTGTCATGATTTCTGCGATGCCAGCTTTGTTGTCTGCACCGAGCAGGGTGGTACCATCTGTTGTGATTAGGGTATGGCCTTTATATTGAGTCAATTCGGGAAACTCACGTGGAGAAAGTACTACACCCAGCGAGGCATTCAGCGTGATATCGCCTCCATCGTAATTCTCCGTCAACTGTGGCTTCACTCCTGCGCCGGTTAGCTCAGTAGCCGTATCAAGGTGTGCCAGAAAACCAATGACGGGCACTTCTTTATCCGTATTGGAGGGAAGGGTTGCCATTACATAACCATGACCATCAATGGTTACGTCTGTCATACCGATGGATTTCAGTTCGTCTACCAGGAGGTTGCCCAATGTGAGCTGTCCGGGTGTGGTGGGGCAAGTGTGGCTGCTTTCGTCGGATTGGGTATCCACCTGAACATATGTAGTCAGGCGGTCAATCAGTTCCTGTTTCATGTGGTTATCCTCCTTGGGTCTTTTTCATTATGGTACGTATTTTATCATGATTAGGCTTATAATATGAAAAAAATGGTTTAACCTTTCAAAATGACAGGTTGTCCGCAGATTAGGCAAAGGATCTGAGAGGGCAACTCCTTTTAATATATAGAGAGTACGTTAATCTATAAGTCTTTTAAATTGTGTCTTATTACTGAGACACTTAACGTTACGTTGATAGATTGGGAGCATAGAATACATTATCAAACGCAAGGGAGGTGAAGACTATGGCGATTCTTTTACCTTCGCAATTCTACAATCTTGCTGCTGGTGTGGGTAAGTCCTTCTTTGAAAATCTGAGAGGCGGTAATAATGCTACGATTACTGTGAATAATACAGGTGCCAATCCGGTTGATCTTGTGGTTACCCGTGTCAATGCTCCTGTGATCACTTATGTAATCCCAGCGGGCAACAGCCTTACGTTAGAAGTTGCTTTGCTGCTGGTAGCTGCTCTTCAGGCGACTCCAGTTGGAGCAGTAACAGGTACTATCCAAATTGCTACCGCTGATTTTTAATCTGTAACGACTTGACCCTCTAACTCTAGCTTTGCCGAAAGGCAAGGTTAGAGTTTTTTTATTGTTTGAAATTTTCTGAAACTTTTTTCAGGTTGTGCCGATATATACATATGACATCGTAAATAACACATCGAAAAGGAGTACCCTGTATGAGCTTTAGCAATCCGGTTTTACGTGATGACATCTTTTTACGTGAAGATGAAAGAGAAGCTAGCGAACAACGTATGACCATCGGAGGAACGGTGAACAAAACGTTACTTCTGCTGGTCCTACTTATCGTTTCTAGCAGTATTACCTGGTATATGACCTACCAAGGAACCGTAGAGGTGCTATCATTGCTGACGGCAGGCTTTATTGGGATGGCAGGCGTAGCACTTGCGATATCCTTTTTTCCAAAAACGGCTCCATTGCTTTCTCCTGTATATGCGATTCTGAGTGGCTTTGCTTTGGGTGGCGTTTCCGCTTTTATGGAGTATGAGTACCCTGGAATTGTAGTTAATGCCATTTTGCTGACTGTGGGTATCTTGTTCTTGATGCTCTTTATGTATACACAACGAATCATCAAGGTGACACGTGGCTTTATCTCATTTGTTGTCCTATGTACGATGGCGATTTTTCTGGTGACGTTGGTTGATTTTATTTTGAATTTTTTCGGTATGAATGTTCCGTATATCCATGAAACGGGCTGGGTGGGTATTGGCATTAGTTTATTTATCGTCATCATTGCCGCTTTGAATCTGCTCGTAGATTTTAATTTCATTGAGGAACAAGCTGATCAAGGTGCACCCAAATATATGGAATGGTATGGCGCTTTTGCATTGCTGGTAACGTTAGTGTGGCTATATGTACGAATATTGGATCTGTTAGCTAAGCTTAGCAATAGGGACTAAGGTCTGCGACTATTGCATATGTTCAAGTAGGATGAGAAGAGAAGGGCGGCTGAATGTCGTCCTTTTTTGTATGAAAGAGGCGGTTTAAAAAATGCATTTTACGTTAAATACATAGAAGTTGGGTAAAACATAGAGGATAGATAGGTGAGGAGTGAGGTATATGTATCAAGTGGTGCTGGTGAGGCATGGAGAAAGCGTGTATAACCGACAAAACTTGTTCACAGGCTGGACGGATGTCGATCTGACTGAACAGGGAACTCATGAGGCCATCGAGGCAGGACGTATCCTCAAGGAGGCTGGGTATACGTTTGATTTGGCATTTGCTTCTGTGCTAAAACGTTCTATCCGCACGTTGTATCATATCTTGGATGAGCTGGATCATCTGTGGATACCCGTGCAGAAGTCATGGAAGCTGAATGAACGCCACTATGGTGCTCTTCAGGGGCTCAGCAAGCTGGATTCCGCCGTGCAATACGGCGAGGAACAGGTTCATATTTGGCGGCGTAGTTTGACGGTGCGACCACCCATGTTGGATGAGCAGGATGAACGGAGTCCACATCGGGAAGAGCGTTATCGCCATATTAAGCCGGAGGAGCTGCCGCTCGGGGAAAGCCTAGAAGACACTGTGCATCGGGTTGGTGAGTTTTGGAAGCAACGGATCGTGCCGTTGATTCTCAAAAAGGACCGGGTTATCATTTCCGCACACGGTAATACTTTACGAGCCTTGATCAAGTACATGGAGAATTTGGACGAAACTGCACTGCTGGATTTGAACATCCCGACAGGTATCCCACTGGTGTATGAGCTGGATGAGCATATCGATCCTATACGACGCTTCTATCTTGGGGATCCGAGTCATGTAGAGGCAAAAAAACAGGCTGTGGCCAACCAAAGCAAGGTGACGGAGTGATTTTCTATATACAAAGAGGACAGGGTGCTTCCTTGCATCCTGTCCTCTTTGAGTTGATATACATCAAGTGTTCGCGGTATCCTCTGTTTCCAGGCTGTCTTCCTCGGTAGGAAGTGCCCATACCGATACACTGCCAGCACGAACGGGAAATACGCCGTAGCCATCCTGTTCGATCTTCACGGCATGATCGTGATGCCCAGTCAAATCGGTCCATTTTTCTCCTGCATGTTGTTTACCCACGAACATGCGCTTTTCCCCGTCATTTGCGTTGGTGATCACCACAGCACATCCAGAGCCGTGCAGCTCAGGAATGCCCTGACGAACCCATCCAATCGTATGGGGATCATCAAAATAATCTTTTTGCTCACCATAAGCTTTGTGGTACCGAGCATATAGGAGCGGGTCTAGCTCAGCTTGCTTGCCTTTCACAGGCGTTTGTCCCTGGATACCGTAGTAATCCCCGTAGAATACGCAGGGATAACCATCTTTGCGCAGTAGGATGAGTGCATAGGCACTGGGCTTAAACCAGTCCTCCACCCAGGATTCGAGCGCTTCATGCGGCTGGGAATCATGATTATCGACAAAAGTAACCGAGTTCAGGGGATGGGTATGAACCAGCGTATCCTCGAAAATGGTGCTTAAATCGAAATCCTTACCACCCAAGGAAGCGCTATGTAGTTTGTAGTGGAGGGATACGTCAAACAGGTCGATTTTATAATCGATGGTATCCAGAAACTTTTGACACGATTCCAGATCCGGTTTCCAAAACTCGCCTACCATATAAAAATCCTGCCCACGCTTTTTAATCATTTCTGTAGCAAACTCTCGTACAAATTCATGATTAATATGCTTGATTGCATCCAGACGGAATCCGTTGCATTGTAGAGTATCCACCAGCCACTTGCCCCAGCGGATCATTTCCTTACGCACATCCTGATGATTATAGTCAATATTGGCGAACATTAAATAATCATAATTGCCGAATTCATCATCTACATTATCGCTCCAGTTTTTATTTTTACCTAAAATACGATAGATTCCTGTCCGGTCCTGACTTGCATCGTAATCCGTTCCGTTAAAATGTTCGAAGTTCCATTGAAATGTGGAATACTTCCCTTGCCGGCCGGGGAATGTAAATTTAGTCCAGCCTTCGATATCAAAGGGCTCGGAAATGACCTCATTACGATTATCCGGGTTGACCTCGACGACCTTGAATACTTCGGTTTCATCTGCACCTGCCTTATGGTTCATGACCAGATCGACATAGACGGCTACGCCGTGGCGAACGCAGGATGCGACAGCTTCCAGCAGATCTTCCCTGGTTCCGTATTTGGTGCGTACTGCACCTTTTTGGTCAAATTCGCCCAGATCGTAAAGGTCATAGACGCCGTAACCCGTATCCTCAGGAGATTGGCCTTTGGTGACAGGTGGAATCCATATCGCGTCAATTCCTTTGGCTTTTAGTTCCGGTGCCAGGCGGGCAAGCTTTTTCCAGTGAGAACCGTCAGCTGCGACATTCCACTCGAAAAATTGCATCATCGTATGGTTCCTTTTCATGTGCGTCCCTCCTTCATATATAACAAGTTACCCACCAAGTGAGGGGGGCTAAACGTCTGATGGTCAATATGATGTTGATGAAGAACATGGATCGCTATATAACGTATGCTAAATCATTAAAATTTGTTATACCTTGAGTGATGACAACGACTCGATGGCTAGAAAAGGAAACGTGAAAACGGTAAAATGAATCTAACTTAGCTATAGTTCGGATTTCGGGCAAACCATAAGCTCGAACAAGAAAGGGAAGGAGGGATGAACGTGACAGATCCGCAGCAGAATAAGGATGAAGCGGGAGAACCGCTGATGAAAAAATGTACGTATTGTCAGGAGATAAAACCATTAACAGACTTTCAGCGCAGAACCGGTCGCCGGGCGGGGCCTTATTCCCGGCGTGGTCCTTGTCGTTCCTGTCGGGGGTTAGCCCCGAAAGAACGGGCGGTTGAGTCCGCTCCTTCCCATGAGGAAATGAAGCCCTTGGCTGCTCCTGTGGAACGGCATAGCTCCGAAGCAGATACGACTGCGTACGGTCTGGAAGCGTCCGCGCAGCCTTCTAATGATTCTCAACGCCCCCGTAGGAAGCCCGTCACGGACAAAGCGCGTGAGCGCCATCGGCAACGGGTTCGTCATTTGCTTAGCAGGCTGAAGCCTGCGGATACCCGTGCGTTGCGGCTTAATCGCAATGGCATGATTCGACTAAGAGGCAAAACCGACCAAGGGAGACGCTGGCATCAGGAGATTGAGCTTGATTTGGCGATGACTCTGGTCAGAGAACGCATGGCGGTGATTGTAAATCCGTACACGGTCCGCAGACTTTATAGCAACAAGGAATTCCGCCAATATGTGCTTAAACGTGACCGTTATACGTGCTTTTTTTGCGGTGGCTATGGCGACACGATTGACCATTTACTTCCTCGGGCTAAAGGTGGACACACCACGCCAGTAAATTGCGTATGCGCCTGCAACGAGTGCAATCAAGTTAAAGCAGCCCGTGATGTAGAGGAATTTATCGAGTCTGGCGTGCCACTGCCGATTCCGGATGATTTTGAACCTTCTGGTGCTTCCGATGCTTCTGAGGACACCTTACGCACCTAGGACGATTTGCTGGGGAATCGGCTACATTTCCTTAATACAGTTCTACTTCAAAGCCAGATTCCTTCCAGGCTGTTGTTCCGCCTTCAATAAAGGCCACATTGGTAAAGCCCATCTGTTGCAGTATATAAGCTGCCAATGCAGCTTGTCCGCCTGCCCCACAGGTGGTGATAATTGAGCGGTTGCGGTCACGTAAGCGTTCATCACGCAAATCTTGTGGAACGTCCAGGTCAGCGCGGATGGGTAGCATGCCCAGTGAAATATTGGCGCTACCGCGAATTAGGCCGCAAGCACCTGCATCATGAGAATCCTGTACGTCGATAACGAATGTATCTGGATTGGATTCAATTCGCTGACGTGCCTCCTGTGAAGTAATGCCCTGAACGTGCTGCCTCGCTTCTTGAACCATATCTGCAAATGTTTTAGCCATCGTTCAACCCTCCGTAGGAATATGTTTTGTATTGGTTTTCATATTAATAAACAGAAACTCACCCTCTCTATTACCCATCTCTAGTATAAAATGCCCCTTTTTTTAAGGTAAAATTAGACAAAAATCGTGCTTATTCTAATTTTTATCTAAAATAACAATAAAAAATTTGCAGAAATTTGTGCAAATTTAAAATTTCTTCGACGATTGGGTTGTGAAAGGTGTAATATAGAGGTATAGGGTTCCGTTTCGGCCTGTTGTAGTCACGAGGGAGCGCTTCGTGAGATATTCCGCAGCAGTAACAACAACAGAATAACGTCCAAGCAATATACAATTGGCATCTGCGATCATCAGTCTTGCCCTTTAGGGTATAGGCCGGTTTAAGCTGTGCTTCTTGCATGTTTAAGGGCGAATTCATTGAACGTTTTATTGCTAGAGTTTATGATGCAGGTTACGAGAAAGGAATGGACTTCTATTTTCACAGTAAAGGAGGACGTTCACGCATGTCTGAAAACCAACAAGAGGTGGCCGTAACACAAGAAGCTACCAAAGAGTCTCGGGATGTATTGGACCAATTGATGAAACCGGAGGTTCAGCAATCGCTGACCGTACTGGTAGAGAATCTGCCAAAGTTGACTGAGATGGTTACTTTGATGACCGATGCTTATGATGTAGCCCGCAGTCTGGCAACTGACCCTGTCTTTATCGGAGATATGAAAAACTCCATGGGAGAGTTTGTGAAGCCTGTTACAGATTCGGCTAAAGGATTGGCTTCTGCTGCAATTGAAGCAAATGACCGTGTACAAACTACGGACGGCAGTGTAGGTCTGTTTGGCCTGCTCAAAATGCTTAAAGATCCTAATGTACAAAAAACGCTGCGTTTCAGCCAGGCTTTCCTGGATATTCTGAATGAGCGCCAACGCGAAAGCAAATAATTACCTGATCGAGAACGGAGGATGGACATGTCGAAGCAAATTTTGATCTTGGGCGGCGGATACGGCGGATTGCTGGCCGCTCTTACAGCACGCCAGCATATGGACGCTAGCCAAGCAACCATTACAGTGGTAAACCGCTTTGCGTCGCACCAAATTATTACGGAACTGCACCGTTTGGCGGCAGGTACGATTGCCGAAAAAGCTGTGGCGCTTCCTTTGGAAAAACTGTTGCGTAACAAAGATATTATCCTGAAAGTGGATACTGTTTCCGAAATCAAACCGGACGATAAGAAAGTAACTCTGGCCAGTGGTGCTACGTTGAGCTATGACGCTCTCGTTATTTCCCTGGGCAGTGAAACGGCATACTTCGGTATTCCGGGGCTGCAAGAGCATAGCTTCACACTGAAATCAGTGGCAGAAGCTAATCGCATCCGTGCACATGTGGAAGCTCGTCTGGATGCTTACAAGCAATCCGGTAACAAAGCGGACGCTACCATTGTTATCGGTGGCGGCGGTCTGACTGGCGTTGAGCTGGTGGGCGAATATGCTGACAAACTGCCTGCAGTTTGCCGTGAAAAAGGCATCAACTACGAAGATATCAACTTGTATTGCGTAGAAGCTGGACCATCTATTTTGGCAGGCTTCCCTCAACCATTGGTTGATCGTGCAGTAACAAGTCTTGAAAAACGTGGCGTTCAAATCGTAGCGGGTGTTCCGATTACAGAAATGAAAGCTGACGAAGTTCTCTTGAAAGACGGACGTTCGATCAAAACGAACACACTGATCTGGACAGGCGGCGTACAAGGTAATGCACTGGTTGGCGCATCTGGTATTGAAGTAAACCGCGGTCGCGCAACTGTGAATGGCGCACTGCAATCGACTTCCCACGAAGACATCTTCCTCGCTGGCGACAGCGCAGTAGTGTTCCCAGGTGAAGGCGAGCGTCCGTACCCTCCAACTGCACAGTTGGCTTGGCAAATGGGTGAATTAGTTGGTTACAACATCTTCGCTTATTTCAACGGAGCGAAAATGGAACGCTTTACGCCAGTGTTCTCCGGTACACTGGGCAGCTTGGGCAGAACAGACGCGATCGGTACTGTAGGTGCGAATGGCACCCAACTGAAAGGCGCTGTAGCCACCTTGATGAAGGAAGGCAGTAACATCCGTTACTTGTCCCACATCAAAGGACTTTTTGCATTGGCCTATTAATATTGATATGGTTTATTAAAAGAGAGCGCTGTTCAGCGCTCTCTTTTTTTCATTCTTCGACACTAGCAATGCTTACATATTTCACAAATAGTCTTAATTCACTTCATCATGGCTAACTCTTCCACCTGTGCAGGAGGGAGCGCGCCTTCAAATATACTCAGCTCATCTATAGATCCTTTGAACGCAGGGTCCCACCAATTGACCCCTAGGCTGAATGTTCCAGATTTAGAGGTAAAGACATCCGGGAACTTTGAGCCGGTAAATTGAATTTTGCCATTCACATACACCTCTAATACCCCACGATCTACAGTGAAGGCCAGATGTGTCCATTCATTGGCTTTGATCTTCAGGCCCGTACTGCCAGTATACCAAGTTGAGCTGCCGGACCAGACCATAGTGTTATCCTTCTCGGGTCCTCTGGGCAGAAGGCTAACCCAGTGGTTGCTATCCATAGCTCCAAAAAAAGTTGGTGTATGGACAGTCAACTCGCTGGGCTTCACCCACAGTGACACAGAATAGGCTGAGCTGGATATGAGTCCTTCAGGCAGAGCAATACCTGACTGTCCATCAAGGACTACAGCTTGGCCCCTTACTCCTTCAGCGTAGGATACACTTCCTCCCTGACGATCGATCCGGTCACCAGTAACCTTACCATTGGCAAAAGCATCATTCTGATCCTTTAGGTTATTTTCAAATGGGTATGAAGCGGTCAATGTTGCCTTCTCATAAGGAGCTACCGTAATGTTAAAAGTTTTATCCCGACTGCTGTCTCCTTTGGTGATGGAAGCCGTCAAAGTAGCGGATACAGCCTTTTCACCGATCCCGGGGCGCTTGACTTCACCAGTATCAGAAATGACGCTTGGGTTTGAAGTTTTCCAGATAATCGCGGATTGGCGACTGCCTTCCTTCGGAAGCGTCAGATTAGCCGTCACCCGGCTCGTATCGCCAAGATCTAATTCACGATACACACTGTCAACGACTGTCATATCCGGCATATCAGGGAACTTACTGCCCCAGGCCATTTCGCCTTTATTCGATAGAACTGTAAACGCCAAAATATATTGATTCGTTACCTGGTCCCATTGTCTCAGGAATACTCCATCAAACACAGTGCCATCCAGTGTTAGTTGGATATTCGCATCCCCCGACTTGTGCCATGTTCCTTGCACATCGCCTTTAATAGTGTGATCTGCTTTCAGCTGAATGAACTGCGTATTTTTGATCGTCGCCGAAGAATCACTACCATGGTTAATATATTGATAATCGCCAATGAATTGTTTCTCATCCAGCTTTGTAAGCGTCTCGCCACCGTAACGGTAAGGAGCTACCACAGGCCAGTCATCCTGATTCATGAACATTTGATGTACACGCAGCTCGTGAGTCTCCCCCTGCTGAGGGAATCGGGTATGAAAGACAACAAACATTTGTCCGGTAGCAGGATCGGTGTACACCGAGTTATGCCCAGGAGATACATAGCCGTAGCCCACACCTGTACCTGGATCGCCTATTTGGCTATCGAACAAGAAGTTACCCATTAATTTGTTGCCATAGGCTGCATTTTTGGTGTTTGCTGGCAGAACAGCATTCTGCCCTTTGGCATCCTTATAAGGTCCTGTCGGACTCTTGGAACGGAATAATCTCATGTTATATCCACCGTCAGCTGCAAGTCCGCCATAGGTTACATACAGATAGTAGTAACCCGTTTTTGAGTTGTATTCAATATACGGACCTTCCCCGGACTCACCGTATCCACCTGCAATCTTGGTGCCAAAATAACGATCAATCAACCGGCCATCCTCCGTCGTTCCATCTTGGCCTGGATAGATCGGTTTGCCAGTTGCTTTATCCAGCTCCAGCAAAAAAATGCCTCCGGACCATGACCCATACGTCATCCATAAGCGCCCGTCTGTATCATAAAAGACTGCTGCATCTATTGCATTCGGGAACACCCGATTCGCATAAGAACCGTCGGCATTAAACCATCCTGCTCTGGGACCCTTCAGCTTGCCTTCATTAATGAGTTGTGGAATCGGCGTATTTGTCCACTTTTTATCTACTTTGCTATTTTTATCGAATGCAGTCTCCTTTGTAAAACCAGTGTTCACAATGGTATCCACATATTGATAGGGTCCCTCAATGTTGGGGGCAACGGCAATGCCGATCGCGGAGCGTATATAGGTGGAGGAGGCACTATAATAAATCATGTAGGCCCCTTTTGTGCCATCCTTATTGACATAATGCTCATTCCAAAATACATCGGGTGCCCATACCGAGAATCCTCCTTTGCTGTCCGCATCATTCTCACCCGCCCAAGCGAAAGATCCGGCCAGATTCTTCGATAAATCCCCGTAAAGGGTATTCCCAGGCGTAGTGTAACCGTTTGCAAAAGAAGTCCAGTTTGTGAGATCTTTTGATTTCGCTGCGGCGATATGCGACCCAAACACATAATAAGTGTCACCGTCTTTGACAATCGAAGGATCGTGAACCGATACATTAGAGAAGGTCGGCACATCCTGCTTCTTGTTTTGGTTCGGCTCCGCTGCTGCGGCGTCCAGTGTACCTAATGGTACGGCTGCAATTGCCAATAATAAAGTCATTGTTAATGCAATGCTCGACCTGGCTCTACGTTTAAGCAATCTTTTCATCGTATACATTTACACCTTTCTAAAGTGGAATACAGTGATATATTCTGCTTTCATCGCTAAAATTCCTTTATATTTATAAATATTATTAATGTATTTATGAATTACATAGCTGTAGGAAAGGTCTCGGCATCCAAAAGCAGTTGCGCTATTTCACACTTTCTTTTTTGATACGTAGTTGATCTTCTATACACTATGATATGTAAAATGACATGTTATCTTTTTAGGAAAAAATTATAAATTATGGTTGACGTTATATATTTGTGGGAGTATGCTAGTTTCGAAAAATAACTAGGAGGTTTGTGTATGTTTAGGAAAAATAAGTTTTTTGGCGTGGGGTTAGCAACTATCCTCATGTGTTCCGCATTCTCGGGAAGCCTCGCCTATGCGGAGCCTAAGGCAACTAAGTACGATGCTGCATTTTTTGAAAATCTCAAACAGCGGGCCATTGTCCATGAACTTCAAGAACACCAGATTGCCGTTAATCCAAAAGCATCTATTGCTGAACTACTGAATACAGCGGATAGTACATCACTAAAGAGTAAAAGTAATAGTGATCTACAACAAAATCTGGAGAAGCTTAACAAATCGGAATACATATATCTTACGCTCGATGGAGAAGTATACAGCTCAGAAAAAGGTTATGTAGGTATGGCGGATAAAGTTGAATCAAAAGAGGATAGTGTAACGGATGCTACTTATACAGAAGCAAGTTCTATAAGCGAATCAGGGAACAAACATGATATATCCATATCAAGTAAAAGAAACCCCAATCCATGGGAAGTGAGTGGAGGAACGACTGGAGCTTTTTCAAGGGTTCAATTGGATTATGACGGTTTTGATGGGGTTAATGCACGTGTGATCTTGCCAACGGTTAGGGATCTAGGAGTAAACGAACAGCCATGGGTATATTATGGTTTTGATGCGAAGAATGGGAAAAAGGTTGAGGGGGGATTTTCCTTTCAAACGGGCCAAAAAAGATACAAAGGCTTCATTAAAAATGGAGGCTATGAATATTCTATAGAGACGTGGGTAAATGGGGAGGGGTATAATTCAGTTAAATTTTATATTGATAATAGTACCTATAACGCTTATCTGTTAGCCTACTACAATCAAATCGTCGTTATGCAAACCTCTTTTAACTCCTCGGACCTCTCATCTATGTCTGTCAAGAGAGTGACAGCAATAGCGAAAGATAACTTTGATGGCAGCAATATCTATGGAAGTGCTATCGGTGGAGAGTTTTCAGATTTGGTAGTCTCGAAATTCAATTCGGATTATTATTATCCATGGGATAATTATAGTGATTACTCTTTTTGGGATGGAAGTCAGTGGTTAGGTACGATTGATTGGCCTACCGATTATATTACTCATTTTGATACAAGTGTGTGGATCAGGAATCCAAACCGATAAGAACAATAGTTAAACGATGGCTCAGGCTAAAATATGTTGAATAGCATCTGTCATTTCCTTTATTGTTGGGTGGAACTTACAACAATGTGGTTTGGCAGATATTTTTCCATGTTATGCTTACTCAACTGGACTCCTTCGCTGTAATTTTGGTTTTGAACCTAAACAAAATCACTAGGAGGGCGTTATGAAAATCAGGTTATTAATCAGTATTATGATTGCACTAAGTTTTGCTACCGCATTCTCCAATTCAACATCGGCTCAGGCCAAGACCCCCATACACCTGAAGGTCAATGATCATTACGTTTTATACACCTATCCTGCCTCGCCTTTTGTGGATACAAAGGGGAGACTGCTTATACCGCTCCAAGTAGCTGGGGATATACTGGGTGGTAAAGTAACTTACAACGCAGCGAGCAAAACCGCTGCTGTTGATTTGTTGGGGCGTAATGTAACGGCTACGATCGGCTCACCCGAAATATCGGTTAACGGTGAGCCGGTGACAATGGACACAGTCCCCATCATGAAAAGCAACGCGATGTTTTTGCCGGTTTCCATTTTGTTGAAAGATACAGATGCGCAGATGGAGTGGGACTCGAAGCGTGGTTTATTGAAGCTAAGACATGATAGCTTTACGGAAAGTCCAGTTCTTATGCGATTTATGGGACAAGACTTAGCCCGAGTCATTGACGCGAATGCGTTTGACCTTACTTCCTTTGACTGGGATCAAAAGCAGGGTGTATTGAATATTTATGCTACTTATAAGAGTGACTTATCGCCTGTCTTCAAACAAATTGACTTTAATCCTATGATTGTGTATAGCAAAGGGACTTATAGTGTAGATCCTTATTCTAAACCCGGTTCATTTCACAAAGTCAAAATAACCAGTGCAGGTCATTTGATTTATACAAAAAATATCGGTACAACTAATGCAGATAGTGATTATATAAAATACATTACTTCTGTGGGCAGGCTGATTCAATAATTGTTCAGATTTTTAAAGATGAAACAATGAAAATAAGACAGGGGAGTTATTTTCCCTGTCTTATTTTTTAGAAGATCTCTTATTTTCTAGTATTTATTCAACTTAGTAATTGAATGTCGCCAGTGTGCTATTGTTTTCGTTTGAATGAACAACACCTTTTACACGTGATACATTTTTATTTCTAATGTCTGAAATAATATCTTCTTGGATTCTATTCTTTTGGTAGTAGGTTAGACTGTTCCAATCATCTGTTTTAACATACGCATCCACTGTGACTTCACTAGAGTCGCCCTTTACGCTAAAGTCTATGGAAACATTGTTATATTTACGATCAAAGTCGTTGAGCAAGACCCTTTTGATCTCGCTCAGATCAATTTTGGAGGATAGTTTTTCTATATCCACATTCCCTTTACTATCGGAGTCAAAGGTTGCAAGTTTGTTTCCGTTACTTGAGTTTTTAACGGTTCCTTCAATATCAGCATCTTTAAAGGTCTTTAAAATATCCTCCGAAATATCTTCTAGGTAGGATTTTTGTCTGCTACTCGAAATATCGTTCCATCTACTTTCTGTCAACTCAATAGTCACAGTAATATCGTTTTTATCACCTTTCAGAGTAATATCTGCATTGGCGTTATTTGTGTCGCGATAGTCTCTGTTCAATTGACGTTCAAGATCTTTCAAAGTATCGGTGCTACTTTTGCTAGCTGTATCTTTCAGCGTCTGATTGTCTTTTTGCAACTGAGCAATGGTAGCGTCTTTCGTCGTGTTCGCTGCTTTGGCTGTGTTCAGTTCCTGAGTCAGCGTCGTAATCTGGTTGTTCAGTGCTGTAACCGTAGACTGATCAATAGGAACGCCGTTATCAGCAATGACTACGCGTTTGTTTGTGCCATCCCATGTTACTTTTTTATCCAAAGCTGTACCTGCCAGCTTCAGCGGGATATACGTCACGCCATCCAGCAGAAATGGTTCTGTTTTAGCATCCGAGGCAACTTCGGTTCCGTTATAGATAATTTTAATATTGTTATATACTGCTTGGATCGGCTTAGTTACTTGTGCAGCATATGTAGATTGGCTGAACAGAGCCCCGGAGATGGCCAAGGCCGACACGGCAGTGATGATGACAGGTTTCTTCATGGACTTCAATGATTTCATTCGTTGGTCTACCCCTTTATTTAAGAATTATAGCTTGATACATAGACTAGAGTAACATTAATACATACAAAATCCAACAGGTTGGAAGGGTTGTTATTGGTTGTGCTTATATTAGTTAGACGCAAAAGCGACTGTAAAAGTTGCCCTGTTTGCGTAAATATTTTTCCAAAAGTAACCGAACAAAATAAAACAAGTCCGCTGTACAAGACAGCAAGACTTGTTTGGAGTACAGTGCGTTAGGGTATCAAAAGTTGGACTATTTGTGATCCTTCAGTTTTCCTGCTGTTTCCTGAAGGTGACCTTTGGCTTTATCCAATTTACCTTCAGCTTGAAGGGACTTATTATCCGTGGCGTTCCCGATTTGGTCCTTGATTTCACCTTTAGCTTTATTTACATTACCTTTGATTTTATCGCTAATTCCGTTATCCTTCATGGTATAGCCCTCCTCATATAATCAAACTTTCATTCAGCATGCTGTAGTTAGTCATTACCCGAGCGAGGGTAATACGAAACGTGAGGCTGTAGTTCACAGACAGGGGCATAATGTTGGGGACGGGGTCAACTAGATCGTGAAATAAGGGGTGAGCGTATGCTCAAAATTTTATTGTTTATTCTCGTTATTCAACTTATTTATGTATCGGCGTACACACTGCGCATGATTTTGACGCTGAAAGGACAGAAGTACATTGCTGCACTCATCAGCACCGTGGAAGTTACAGTTTATGTGTTGGGTTTGAATGTCGTGCTTAAGTATCTGGATCAAGTGGCAAGTCTTGCGGTATACGCTATAGGCTACGCAGTGGGGATTCTTATTGGAGCGTGGATTGAGGAAAAAATAGCGCTCGGTTATGTCACCGTGAAGGTGATCAGCAATGAGATCAATGGAGGAATTGCCAATGCGCTGCGAGACAAAGGGTACGGCGTTACAGCCTGGCTGGGCAGTGGACGTGATGGAGAACGCCTCGTAATGGAGATTTTGGCCAAGCGTAAAAACCAGAATAAGCTGTATCAGTCTATCCTGGAGCTGGATCCCAAGGCTTTTGTCATTACGGTGGAGCCAAAGCAATTTCATGGTGGTTTCTGGACCAAGGCTATCCGCAAATAAGAATTTTGGTAAAATACGCATATTTTCCGTAGGTTGGAGCATATTAATACCCGCACAGGACGGAATTAACAGTATGCCGACAGGGGATGTTCCCCTATAACAACCAAGGGGGGATATAGATGTACAGACGCCAGGCCCCGGAAATCATTCCAGAGGAAAATACGGCTATTTGGTCGTGTACCAACGAGGGTTGCAAC
The DNA here is from genome assembly GCF_038008995.1 of Paenibacillus sp. FSL W8-0439. Taxonomy (NCBI): domain Bacteria; kingdom Bacillati; phylum Bacillota; class Bacilli; order Caryophanales; family Paenibacillaceae; genus Paenibacillus; species Paenibacillus sp. FSL W8-0439. Next base: position 5,543,071 of record NZ_JBBPAK010000001.1, on the reverse strand, counting down.
GGATGGATGAGAACGGATTTTACCTTTTTGAGCGAGCCGGCTTGTCCACTTTGCCAAGCCACGATGGGACAGGAAATGCGAATGCTGCCGATTCTCAATCGGACGGGCAATTCCTTTGTCGCCCAGCGCTCTTAATTGAGGGGTAAGCCCATGATTACGCTGCAAAGTTTATAAACGTCAAAGGCCGCTCCAGCGACATGCTGAGCGGCTTTTGGTTGTGGAATATTCACGGATCATGACCTCTCAAGGGGCTGCACGGAATCACGATATACAATATGACCCTGTACAAGGACTCGACCAAAACGACTGCCGGGATGGCTTATTTTTTTCATTATTGAATCCACCGCCGTACGTGCCATTTGCTCTATGTCTACTCCGACCGTGGTCAGTTGCGGAACAATAAGCGTGGCGTATACATCGTTATCAAAGCCGACCACAGAGCAGTCCTCGGGTACGCGGTATCCCAGACCAATCAGCTGGTGCACCAGATTGTGAGCGACCTGATCGCAGTTGCATACAAAGGCGGTCGGTAGTGGCTGAGGCAGATCCATTTCAACATAGGACCCTTCGTCGTCCCGGTCGCTGAGTACCCACTCGTTACGGAGGGGCAACCTGTGCTCCAGCAAGGATTTATAGTAGCCGAGGAAACGATCCTGAATACTACTGGTGGAATAGATATTTCCCACATAAGCAATATCCCGGTGCCCCTGGGCGATCAAATAATTGGTTAGCTCGTAGGCTCCGTAAAAATTATCCGTCACCACAGAGTCGATATCGGCATGCTCATCATAAAAGTCGAGAAACATTTTAGGTTGGTCCATGGTTTGTACCAGCTCAATATATGGCTTGCTCACTTGGCCCAGAAGAATGAAGCCGTCCACCTTACGGTCGTAATAGATACGTGGCAGATTAAGCTGCTCTTCGTCCTCGCGATGGAGGATGTGAAGGATACCGTAGTAGCCGTATGGCTCCAGTGCCCGTGAAATTTGCTGGTAAATATGCAAATAAAACGATTGGCCAGGACCAGTAAAACGTTCAGGGATGACAACACCAATGTTATAGGTGAGCCCCTCTTTCATGGACTTGGCAACGGTATTAAAACGATAACCCATTTCGCCCGCGAGTGTTTTAATACGTTCTTTGAGTTCCTCGCTAACCCCATCCTTGTCATTGAGCGCCTTCGACACGGTCACGCTGCTTATTCCCAGCTTATCTGCAATATCCCGCATCGTTACGTTGCTCTTCATTCCTGTTCCGCCTTCCAATTTTAAAAAGATAAGCATTTTGCCTACATTCAGATAACGATTGCAAAATGCTGGGGTGAATATGAATAGCTTATCCGCTTGTAGAAATTCAATTAGCTTAGCGGTGCAGCTGCTCTGTAAAGATACAAGGATTGGCAGCATAGCTGCCCATAGAACAACGATTAGCCTGCGGGTAACAATTGTTCTATGGATAGTATACATGGTTCCGCAAGCATGATAAAGCTTACGGCTTAGATCCGCTGGGAAGGACGGTTGCTTGCTTGCAATAGCGCTTCATTGCGATGGATCAGCTCACGGCGGACAGCGGCGCTGCCGAGAGAACGCAATGGATCGGATGGTGTATTGAAGGTGTAGTCCTCCAGACGGGCAATCGTGGTCGTCGCCACGTGGATACGGGTATCACTGGACGCATAGTATATGAAGACTTCATCCCGTTCATTAACGACTGCTCCATTGCAGAAAATAACATTCGAAACATCACCCACGCGTTCCTCATCATAAGGAGCCAGAAAATGCCCACCGGGCTTGGCGATGACGCGCGTAGGGTCTTCCAGACTGGTGGCAAAGGTATACAGCACATATCGCAGCCCGGCGGCTGTATTGCGTACCCCGTGAGCGATATGAATCCAGCCTCGACTCGTTTTGATCGGAGCAGGACCTTGGCCGTTCTTAACTTCGTATACCGTATGATAGTAGCGCTCGTCAATGACTGTCTCATGTTCAATCACGGGCTGTGTAATATCTTTGCAGAGACCGAACGCGATGCCTCCGCCTGAGCCGGTCGAAATAAACCCATCTTGGGGACGAGTATAGAAGGCATATTGGCCGTCCACAAGTTCGGGGTGCAGGACAACGTTACGTTGCTGCGGGGACTGGGTAGTGATGTTGGGGAGCCGGGTCCATGTGCGGAGATCACGAGTGCGGACCAGTCCAGCCTGAGCGACAGCGCTGGAGGTATCGTGGGATGGCGCGTCAGGGTCCTTTTTCTCCGAGCAATAAATACCGTAAATCCAGCCGTCCTCATGCTTCACCAGCCGCATATCGTACATATTGGTTTCTTCCGGGTCGATATCATCCCATACTAAGGGAGCGTCAACGAATCGAAACTGATCAATGCCGTTATCGCTCTCTGCTAAGGCAAAAAATGACTTTCGGTCCAGTCCCTCGGTGCGCGAAACAAGAATGTATTTTCCTTCATGATAGATCGCTCCAGGATTCAGTGCTGCATTGACACCCAGTCGTTCCATGAAAAAGGGATTGGTTTGTGCATCCAGATCAAACCGCCAGTGAATGGGAACATGATGGCGTGTGAGCACCGGATAGAGGTAGCGTTCATAGATACCATTGTAAAAGGAGGTTTTAACCTCATTGGGGCGCGTAATCAGTTCTTCTTGCTGCGCTAGCAGCTCATCGTATTTGTTATGAATCATTGTTTATCCATCCTTTCCAGCATTTCAATGCAAAATCGGCTGTTATGATATGGGCACTTCCAAGGGCCTGCAATCTCTCTCGCGTCAGGCTTACCGTCCGCTTGAACCGACCAGAACCATTCGCCTCCGGTGCGCGGATCGATGATGTACTGCCGGGTATAGGTCCATAGATTTCGCACAATTTTCAAAAATCGTTCATCCTGTGTCCGCTGAAACGCATTGTAAAAACCAACCATTGCCTCGGCCTGTACCCACCAGATACGTGAAGTATCTACCCGCTCTCCCTCCCGCTCGTTGATGAGCGATCCGTCTGGCTGAATAGCCCGCTCAGCTACCGCGCTGGCAATATCCATCACCATATTCACATACTCGGATGGATGATAACCCAGCACATTCATGGCGTCCTCCATCAACCAGCTGGCTTCGATATCGTGACCATATGAGGTCAAATCAAGCAGAGAGTGCCATTCGCGGTCGAAGAATACTCCCAACCGCCGGGCGGAAGCATCGTAAACACGCTGGTATAAAATGTCCAGCACGTTCTTCAGTGCGTCCCGAACCTCTTCGTTTGGGTAGGCGCGCAGCAATTGGGTATACGCTTCCAAAACATGAATATGCGTATTCATGGTAATATGCGCGGTAACTCCATTTTCGCTGAGTAGCTCATTAGGCTGCTCGTTCCACGATCGATCATATTGTTCTCCGTATGCTTGGAGAGCAGGATCATACCCTTTTTGCTCCACGAGGTGAAACAGTTTCATTGCCAGTGGCAATGCATTTGGGTCACCCGTAGCTCGTGCATATTCTGCCAACGCATAGATGGCAAATGCCTGCGCATATACGTGCTTGCACGTATCCACAGGTTGCCCGGTGTAGTCCACCATCCAGTACATTCCTCCATGTAATGGGTCAAGCAGGTGATCTCGCAGGAATATGAAAGCATGTCGTGCCGCATCTGCATAGGCACGTTCCCCTGTTACACGGGCTGCTGCTGAGAAAGACCAGAGTAGCCGCGCAGTGGCGATGCCACCTTTGTCCGCTTGTTTATGGATGTGCAGATCCGCGTCTACCTCGCCATAAAATCCGCCATGCGCTTCATCTTTCAAGCCTAGCCAGAATGGGAGTATATGTTCCTCCCATTCCTGTCTAATTTCGTGTACTAGTGTTTCCAAGAGACAAAGCCTCCTTCGGAAAATGAATTATTAGCTTATCGTTAACCTTACAAAAGGTATCTTATCTATGTATTTATAAACTGTCAACTATACTTAATTTGTGTTTCTGCATAACATTCGGGTGTTGTTATTACAAAAAAATATAGTAATTGACACGGTAAGCGCTAACATAATAAAATGATTTTGTTAGTTTAACGATAACCTTATTCAAAACAACAGGAGGGGTCGTCTCATGAAGTTGTCCAAGGTTTTAATGTCATTACTATCCGTGCTTTTGTTAGCGGGACTGTTTACTGGCTGTACCTCAAAGAAGGATGCGCCAGCTACCAGCTCTGATCCGAAGGGACCGGAAGGGGAAATTACGGTGATCACACAGCGGACAGATATTGTGGATACCGTATTTCAGGATTACGCCAAGGAATTTAACAAAATTTATCCGAACGTGAAGGTCAATTTTCAGGCATTGGCCGATTATGATGGTCAAATTAAAATTCGGATGGGGACTCGGGATTACGGAGATGTCTTGCTAATTCCTGGCAGCATTCCAATTGAAGAGTTACCCAATTTTTTCGAGCCTCTAGGTACTTATGAAGAGATGAAAAACAAGTATACCGGCATTGAAGAACGTACAGTGGATGGTAACAGCTATGGTATTCCGATTGCGATGGTTTACTCGGGTGTGATTTATAACAAAAAGGTGTTCAAGGAAGCAGGAATCACACAAATTCCTAAAACACCGGATCAATTCCTGAAAGCGTTACAGCAAATTAAGGACAAAACCAAGGCAGTGCCGCTGTTTACGAACTATGCCTCTGGTTGGGCATTGACCCAGTGGGAGTCTAGCCTGGCAACAGTAGCGGGTACGAAGGAATACGTGAATGTCACACAACCGAATTCAGATGACAATTTCACGAAGGGTCAGCCTCACTATGAGCTGTACAAAGTCCTGTACGATGCGGCTAAAAATGGTCTGATTGAAAAAGATCCAACGACTACCGATTGGGAGACTTCCAAGGCGGATCTTGCGCAAGGCAAAATCGGTACGATGGTGCTTGGCTCTTGGGCGATTGATCAGATCAAAAGCGTAGCTTCTAACAAGGATGATATCGGTTTTATGCCTTTCCCGACGAATGCCTCCAAGGTACTTGTACCGCTGGCAGGTGACTTTAACCTCGCTATTAACGTAAACAGTGAAAATAAAGAGGCGGCCCGTGCCTGGGTGGACTGGTTTACCGAAAAATCCAACTATGCCGTAGAGCAGGCAGGCAGCATTAGTCCGCTGAAGGGTGCCGCAATGCCTACCATTTTGAAGCAGTATGAGAAAGAGGGAGTTGTTTTTGAAGCGCTCACTCCGTCACCGAAGGGGCAGGAAGGAATTGTCGATAAAATCGACAAGATGGGAGAAATCGGCTTGTGGCAACCTGATTTCAAGAAACGCATTATTGAGGCAGCGGTGGGTAACCGCCCGGAATCGTATGACACCATTATGAAGGATCTGAACGATGCATGGGTGAAGGCGCGTGCTGAAGTGGCAGCCAAAGAAGCCAAATAGCCATCTGAACTGACCATAAGAAGAGATTGAAGTGGCAGTTGATGGACGGATAGCCAGGAGGTGCAGCATGTTTAAATTTTCGAATCTCAGCTACTCCAAACAAAGATTAGCGATTATTGTTGCCTTTTCATTTATTCCGCTGGCGCTGCTGGTCACTTTTGCGTACTTGCCGGTGATCAATATGTTTAAATACAGCTTTTCGGACTGGAATGGTTATAGTAAGCGTCTGGAATATGTGGGCTTTGAAAACTATATCAAAATCTTTACCGACCCCGAGTATTTCTCGGTGTTTAAGGTCAGTTTGTATTACTTTGTAGCTACGTTTGTACAGATGGGTTTGGCCCTTTATTTTGCAACCATTCTCAGCTTTCAAACCTGGTTTAAAAATTTCTTTAAAGGCATTTTGTTCTTTCCCTCCCTGATGAACGGGGTGGCGATTGGTTTTATTTTTCTATTCTTTTTTAAGCCAGACGGTACCCTTGATACACTGCTTCAGGCAATGGGATTGGGTTCGTATGTCAAGCTGTGGCTGGGCAACCCGGAGATTATTAATATTTCGCTGGCGGGTACGTCGATCTGGAGATACATGGGCTTTAACTTTATTGTGTTTCTAGGTGCGATTTCTTCCATATCCAGTGATCTGTACGAAGCAGCCGATATCGACGGAGCCAACCGCTGGCATCAGTTCCGCTCTATCATTTTGCCGACCATTAAGCGAATTTTGCAGCTGAATCTGATCTTGGCGATTAGTGGCGCGATCAGTGCCTTCGATATTCCTTACATTATGACTGGTGGCTCCAACGGCAGTAAGACGTTCGTCATTCAAACGATTGATGTCGCATTCAAATACAGCAAGGTTGGTTTAGCCTCAGCGATGGCGGTTGTTCTGCTACTGATCGTAGTTGCTGTTACGCTGCTTCAGCGGTTGCTGATTCGGGGGGAGGAGGACTAACTATGTATAAGCTGAAAAGAATACTGGCAAACAGCATCAAATACGCCGCGCTATTACTGGGTGCATTCATTGCTCTACTACCGATTGTTGTGATTTTGTTTGCATCTTTGAAGACAAAGGCTGAATATGCGGCAACCAGTCCTCTGACTCCCCCGGTGAACTGGCTGAACTGGGCGAACTACGCCAAGGCCTTTGTGGATGGAAATATGCTAACCGGATTTTTGAACACAGCCTTTATTTTGCTGATTTCCATCATCGGGGCTACGTTGACCGGTTCCATGATCGCGTATATTTTGAATCGCTTTAAATTTAAAGGTAAAAGTCTCATGCTGGGTGCGTTCTTGCTCGCCACGCTCATTCCGGGGGTGACAACACAGGTATCGACATTCCAGATCATTAACAAGCTGGAACTGTTTAACACACCTTGGGCAGCCATTTTACTGTATTTGGGAACCGATATTATCGCGGTGTATATTTTCCTTCAGTTTCTGGATTCCATCGCGGTGGCGCTGGATGAGTCAGCCATGTTGGATGGGGCCTCCTATCTGACCATCTACTGGCGCATTATTTTGCCGCTGCTGAAGCCTGCTATTGTGACGGTAATTATCATCAAGGGTGTTAATATTTACAACGATTTTTACACCCCGTTCCTGTATATGCCCAAAACAAGCCTTCAGGTGATATCGACGGCACTGTTTAAGTTTAAAGGGCCATACGGTTCGCAATGGGAAGTCATTAGCGCAGGCATCATCATTGCGATTATTCCGACGCTGGTTGCATTTTTATCATTACAAAAATATATCTATAACGGATTTGCACAGGGTTCAGTGAAATAGAAAAAAATAAAATGAAGTGTCTAGGTGAGAGGAGAGTTAAGTATGAGTAAATTGAATGTGGATTTGGATGTAGGTAACGTACGAATTGTAGGAGACAGCTTGTCGAAAATGCCTTGGCAGGATAAGCCGGAAGGCAGTGAGGCTCCAGTATGGAGGCATACTGAGAATCCGGTCATTGGACGAAATCCGGTGCCTGGCATTGCCCGTATTTTCAACAGTGCCGTAGCTCCGTATGAAGGACGGTTTGTAGGGATATTCCGTGCTGAAACGATTAATGGACGCCCGCATTTGCATCTCGGCTGGAGTGACGACGGGCTGGCTTGGGACATTGAGACAGAGCGTCTGCATATGGTCGATGAGGAAGGAAATGAATATCAGCCTAATTATGCTTACGATCCGCGTCTGGTTCGAGTGGAAGACACGTATTATATCATCTGGTGTACAGATTTCTATGGTGCAGCGCTGGGAATCGCACAAACGAAGGATTTCAAAAGCTTTGTGCGCTTGGAAAATCCGTTCTTGCCGTTTAATCGCAATGGAGTGCTGTTGCCTCGCAAGCTAAATGGAAACTTTATGTTGCTATCCCGTCCGAGCGACAGTGGTCATACGCCGTTTGGTGATATTTTCCTGAGTGAAAGCCCTGACTTGGTATATTGGGGTAAGCACCGTCATGTAATGAGCAAGGGTGGTCAGGGCTGGTGGCAATCGGTGAAGATTGGTGGCGGACCAGCACCGATTGAGACGACAGAGGGCTGGCTGATGTTCTATCACGGGGTGACAGGCACATGCAATGGACTGGTATACAGCATGGGAGTAGCTGTTCTTGATCTGGATGATCCTTCCAAAGTTAAATATCGTTCCTCCAACTTCGTGTTGACCCCAGAGGAATGGTACGAAGAGCGGGGATTTGTGCCAAATGTGGTGTTCCCGTGTGCTACACTGCATGATGCGGACACCGGAAGAATTGCGATTTATTATGGAGCTGCTGATACGTATGTAGGTATCGCATACACGACAGTATCTGACATTATAAAGTATGTCATCGCAACGGATGAAGTAGTCGCAGATGACCGTGAGTCAGGCCGGATGTAGGAGGAATTTTACATGCCGGAGGATATGTCTTTACAGCAGCTACAGTCATACATTGGAAGTAATCCAAAGCCGCAGGATTTTGACATATACTGGGAACGGGCGCTACAGGAGCTGGAACGACAGTCGCTAGAATATACACTGGAGCCTGCCGATTTTGTCTCTCCGCTGGTGGAGTGTTACCATCTGTATTTTACTGGAGTGGGCGGAGCGAGGGTTCATGGGAAGCTGGCTCGTCCCAAGCATCTTACGGAACAAGGTCCAGCCCTGGCTATGTTTCATGGGTATTCCTGCGACAGTGGCGACTGGTTCGACAAGGTGAGTTATGCAGCACACGGATTCACTGTGCTAGCTATGGACTGCCGAGGGCAAGGTGGGCTGTCTGAGGACAATTTGCAGGTTCAGGGAACGACGGTTCGCGGCCATATTATTCGCGGAATTGACGACCCGGACCCGGATCGGTTGTATTACCGCAACGTATTTTTGGATACGGTACAGACGGTGCGCATTCTAATGTCTATGGAGCAGGTTGACCCTGAACGGATCGGTGCATTTGGCTGCTCCCAAGGCGGGGCGCTGACGGTTGCTTGCGCTGCATTGGAGCCTCGTGTCCGTGTGGCGGTACCGGTATATCCGTTCCTGTCGGATTATAAAAGAGCCTGGGCGTTGGATGCAACGACATCGGCCTATGAGGAACTGGTTTATTATTTTCGCTGGTTTGATCCCAATCATGTACGGGAGAGCGAAGTATTTCACCGTCTAGGCTACATTGACATTCAACATTTAGCAGACCGTATTCGAGGACGGGTGCTATTCGTGACAGGACTATCGGACATCATCTGTCCACCTTCCACACAGTTTGCGGTGTACAATAAAATCGTATCGAACAAGGAATTGCTTGTGTATCACGAATACGGTCATGAGTATTTACCCTATCTGTCAGATCGTGCCATGAGCGAATTTTTGCGGCTGTAGGGGTTGAACTTAACCAGAGGCTCCTTTATAGTAATAGCTATAACCTTCGTGAAGCGTAATAAATGAATGCCCCATTTGTATAACCTCAATAATATGGTTTGAGGGTCTCTACCAGGAACCGATAAATCCTGATTACAAAAATGTACGTCTTGTACATTTCTTGTGGTCAGGATTTTTTTGCGTGATACGAGGGATTTACATGACAGCAAAGGAGCTAATGTAATGAACTTCAAAGTAGTTATTTTAACCATTGCGACCTTTACGGTAGGTCTGGTGGAGTTGATTATCGGTGGCGTGCTGCCCCAGATTGCACAGGATTTGAATGTCTCTGTAAGCACGGCAGGACAGCTTATCATGATCTATGCGCTCGTGTACGCTATTGCCGGGCCGACTTTGTTGGCGTTGACCGCCAAAATCGAACGAAAGCGACTGTATTTGTGGTCGATGTTTATCTTTATTCTGGGAAGTCTGCTGGCTTTCTGGAGTCCGAACTATGCTGTGTTGTTTATATCTCGTATCATTACTGCTGCCAGTGGATCATTGATCGTGACATTGTCGCTAACCATTGCAGTCAAAGTGGTGTCCAAAGCTTATCAAGCCCGCGTTCTCGGTGTAATCTCCATGGGGGTCAGTTCCTCCATTGTGCTAGGCATTCCAGCCGGGGTACTGATTGGAAATGCGTTTGGCTGGCGGGTGCTATTCCTGATCATTGCCTTGTTGACCGTAGTTTCTATGATCATTATGCACTTGTTTATGGAGCGGATTCCAACAGAGCATGTTGTGCCTATGCGTGAGCAGTTGAAGTCCTTGAAAAATGTTAAAGTAATCAGCGCCCATCTGGTAACAACGCTGACACTGGCGGGACACTACACGTTATATGCTTATTTCACTCCGTTTTTGGAAAACCTGATGGGGTTGAACGCCTCGTGGGTGAGTGTGGCCTATTTCGTCTTTGGGCTAGCAGCAGTGAGTGGCGGTTTTATTGGCGGTTCTTTGGCAGACCGATTCGGCACAGCGAAAAGCATTCTCATCGTCGTGGGTGTGTTTATCGCCGTGATGTTCCTGCTGCCGTTCTCGATTCACTCGGTGTATATGTTTGCGCCGCTTCTGATCATCTGGGGGATTCTGAGTTGGGCCTTGTCGCCCCCGATGCAAAGTTATCTTATTGAAAATGCACCCGAATCGGGTAGTATTCAGCAAAGCTTTAATTTCTCCGCACTCCAGGTCGGGATCGCTCTCGGTTCTGCCTTGGGAGGGGTAGTGATTGAGAATAGCGAGTCTGTTGCCACAAACGCTTGGGTAGGCGGGGCATTTGTGATTGTTGCTTTTGTCTGCGGCGTTTTTTCGATTACCAGAGCAGGGGCATCGCAGACAGTCAGAGGACACCACTCTGTTTCTTAGGTGGGAGGTCATTGTCCTCTTTTATAAAACGAGAAAACATGTTATACTACTTCTAATTATGAAGAAGGGGGTGAGGTAGGTGAATCACGAGATGCTGAACAACCGTATTAGCCAGCTGCCGATTGCTATGGCTGGCATTGTTCATGCTTTTCCATACAACGGGAGAAGTCTGTCCAATTTTAATCATACGGTTGTAAACATCGCGAGAAGACGCCTACCTTAACTCGAACGGATTGCTGTACCTTCCGAAGAGTCGCGGGGTTGCTCCTGCGGCTCTTTTTGTGTTACCTGGGTAAGGGTCTTCCTATATAAAGGAGAGCCTGAACATGTATATTGTAAACGGTCAACAATTGAAAAAATACCACGCTGCCAATCTGATTTTAGATGGTGCAACGTTTGATATCCATAAGGGAGAAAAGGTGGGGCTTATCGGTCGCAACGGAAGTGGCAAAACCACCCTATTACGCCTAATTGCACGTTTGTCCCGCCCAGATGAAGGGCAGCTCGTCATCGCCAAAGATACGAGAATCGGCTACTTGCCGCAAATCCCGGCAGAGTTTGAAAACTTCACCGTATACGAAACGCTGGCTTACGCCTATCGTGAACTGAAGGATTGCCGCAATCAGATGGCCACACTGGAACGGGAAATGTCAGATCCGGTTGTGGCAGCGAATCCCGAGCTGTTAGAGAAGCTGTTGCAAACGTATGCTTCTCTACAAGAGCGGTTTGAGCGTAACGGCGGCTATGAAATGGATGCCAGTATGGATCAGATAGCGGATGGGCTAGGTATTCCCAAAGCTATGTATACGCGTAACTTCGGGTCACTTTCAGGCGGAGAAAAAACCAAAATAGCGCTGGCATCACAGCTCATTGGACGACCAGATCTGCTGTTGCTGGATGAGCCGACCAACCATTTGGATTTGAAAGGATTGGAATGGCTGGAGCAATTTTTGCAGGGATACACAGGTGCGTGTGTGGTTGTATCCCATGATCGCTATTTTCTGGATCGAGTTGCCGGCAAGATGATCGAACTGGAGGATGGCGAGGCCTTTACGTACTATACGAATTACAGCGGCTACGTTAAGGAGAAGGAAGAACGTCTGCTGCTGCAATTTGAGGATTATAAGGAGCAGCAAAAGCGGATCAAAAAGATGAAAGAGACCATTCGCCGTTTGGAAGAGTGGGGACGCAATGGCGATAATGAAAAGTTTTTCAAAAAAGCAGCCTCAATCCGCAAGGCGCTGGAACGAATGGAGCTGGTGAAGCGACCTGTACTGGACCCTCAAGGTGCGGAGTTTCACCTAAAGTTGGAGGATCGTTCCGGTCGCAGGGTGCTTCAATTCGAGGACATCACCAAAGCCTATGGAGAACGTCAAATATTAAACGGGGCAACAGGCAGCCTGGAATTTGGTGAAAAGGTAGCCTTGCTAGGCGATAACGGTGCAGGCAAAACGACGCTGCTCAAGCTGTTGCTTGGTCAGGAAAGCGTAGATGCAGGCACGGTCCAATGGGGCGCACGCGTCGAGTACGGATATTTGGCGCAGCAAGAGAGAGAACGGGATAGCCGGGCGACGGTGCTTGCTTACTTCAAGGAGGAAGCAGGGCTGGAAGAAGGCGAAGCACGCGGGCAGCTGGCGAAGTATTTATTTTATGGTGCGGATGTGTTTAAACCTGTGAGTATGCTGTCCGGTGGGGAGTGGTCTCGCCTGCGGCTGGCGTTGCTGGTTATGAAAAAGCCGAATTTACTGGTGCTGGATGAGCCGACCAACCATCTGGACATCGATTCCCGCGAGGCCTTGGAAGAAGCGCTGGGCACCTACACGGGAACGGTGCTAGCCATTTCCCATGACCGCTACTTTGTGAATAAGCTGGCTGGACGCGTGTGGGAGCTGGAAAACGGAAAGCTGTCCTTTTATCTGGGCGGCTTTGATGAATACCGCGCGAAGAAGCGGGAGCTGGAAAACGCCCACTCGCAGCGTGGAGCGGATGCAGGAGTACGCTCGGCATCTGCAGGTAGAGCCGCATCTGGTGGCGGCTCGGGCGCGGGCCTAGCTACGCCCGCCAGTGCAGCGAGCAATGATGCGGGAACGGCTGCGCGGACAGGGGCGACCACCGGAGCCGATGCGAGCCGTGCTCGCTCCGGGGCGGCAGGTCAATTGGGGGCGCCCGATGCCCGGAGTGGGGCACGCGGAGCGAAGGTCGCGAAGCCATCCCGCTCACCCGCTGTGTCCCGCGAGCGGTTGGAGCGGGCGATTGCCGCCAAGGAAGCAGAATTGGCGGCAACAGATGCCGAGCTGGAACTGCTCGGCACAAGCAGCGACACAGCACGCATGGCGGAGCTGTGGGACGTGCGTGAGCGACTGCAAGCGGAGCTGGACACGTTGCTCGGCGAGTGGGTTGAACTGGAGTAGGCAACAGGCTGGTTGCTGAAGATAGGCAACGTATATTTGCATAAAGAATAGCCCTGAGGTAGCGCGTCTGCCGAAGGGCTATTTTGTATGGTGAAGACATTATCACCAAAATTAATAACCATCTATTATATTAAATGACATTTATAAATTATTTATATTTTATTTTACATATAAAGCGAACCTTTTACATTTCGCAACATGTGGTATTTTTTAAACTGTATGGTTAATGTGGATCATTGTTAACTGAAGTTTGTGTCGTCAATAGAAATCTTATATATCCAATGCCCGCGTTGAAACTATTTTACGATTCGTTATGAATGGGGGAAATAGTATGTCGGACTCCTTGCTGGAGGTCAGCCAGGTGACGAAAAAAATGGGAAAAAGGTATTTGTTAGATCGTGTTTCCTTTAAGCTTCAAAAAGGAAAGATATATGGATTTATTGGGCCTAATGGGGCCGGTAAAACTACAATGATGCGAATCATGACCGGATTAATGCAGCCAACCAGCGGTTCTGTAAAGATAGCTTCATATGATGTGCACACTGATCGGGAAAAGGCGTTATGCAAGGTAGGGGCCATTGTTGAATCTCCAGTCTTTTTTGATTACATGACAGGTAGGCAGGTTTTGCGCAACTTGTCACGGCTACATTCTGAAATTGCGCCCTCAGATCGGGAGATACATATCGAAGAGTTGCTTACAAAGGTGAGGCTGGAAAAGCGGGGGGATGACAAGGTGAAAACCTACTCGCTGGGAATGAAGCAAAGACTAGGTATTGCGCAGTCCATGCTGGGCGCTCCTGAGCTTCTGCTGCTGGATGAACCGTCCAACGGTCTTGATCCCATGGGGATGAGAGAGCTGAGAGATATTGTGCTTCAGCTGCGTGATTCTGCGAATTATGCCTTTTTTATCTCCAGTCATCTACTGGATGAATTGCAACAGATGTGCGATGAACTCATTGTAATTAAAGAGGGTAGGCTAGTTTGGCAGGGGCCCGCTGATCAGCTGATAAAGGAAGGCCAACGTCTGGAGGATGCCTTTATGGGATTAATGGGACTATGAAGTTATTAGTATACAGCGAGTTCGAGAGATTATGGAGACGAAAGTGGTTCTGGCTCATGGTATTATGTACACCAATGCTAGCCTGTTCGACAGGAGTATACTTCTTGCGCACGATGAAGATTCCTGTAGAGGTATTATCCCTAAACTTTGTCGTTACGGGTCTGCGTGAGAATTTGTTTTTAGCATGTAATATAGCTGTGGCTGTTTTAGCGGCTGCTGTATACACAGAGGAATTTCGAAGCGGGCAACTGCGTTTGTTGTTTATGCGCCGATTTACCCGCGGTCAGATTTTCTGGGGTAAGCTGTTGGTTTTGAATACTTCTATCTTGCTTCTTCTCATGGCATTTGCAGTATCCTCGCAGGTGATCGTTGAAGTATGGACTCTTTCATATGATATAAGTGATGCGGGACTGTCTGGATCTCAGGGACTACAGATGCTTGAATACTATGGTTGGGCACTTGCCTCATTATTGGCAATAAGCTCCTTTTACTGCTTTGTCGCGATGTACAGTAAGAGTGTAACGTATGCAATCGGTTTTTGTATGGTATACAATCTGGGCTCACTGTTGTTTGATTCATTGTATTTAAAATTGGCCGCTTTGGTTTCTCATATCCCCTACTTATACAATGTGATTGCATTTATGATTGTTCCATATATGCAGCATACAGGACTAGATAGGTCCTTAATGGGGAATTTGTCTGTGAATGGAGCGATTATCACCGTTGTTAGTCTATATCTTATCTTTTTTACTTGGGGGGCTTACCGCCGGTTTGTGACCGATGATTATCTGTATTAGGGGGATTTCCTCGTGCTAGGAATATGGCGAAGTGAAATGGAACGAATTTGGAATCGCAAATCCAGTCTTTTATTATATATAGCCTATATATTAATCGTGATCGCAATTATATGGAGCCATAAAGTAACGGGTACGAAGGTCTTACGTTTTGGTGAAGGAACTGTGGTCGTAAATAATCTCAATCTGCCGTGGCTGATGATGAGTGAGGTTGCTTTATTTCTCATTACAGCAATCCTGCCCATTCTGTATGTGGACCAATTAAGCGGAGATCTCTATTCTGGAGCCTATAGGCTATATGTGTTACGACCGTATCGACGTTTTCAGTTTTGGCTTGCCAAGTTGCTAGCACTATCAGCCATAACGGTCATTTTTATGGGGACAAGCTTGCTTATAGGTGTAATCGCTGGATGGTTGTTTTTTCCGCACAGCTCTACTTTTTTTAAATATGGGTCATCCGTTGCCTCTTTCCGGTCGGACGCTATACCCTACATACTTGGGTTTTATTTGGTATTAACGCTGGTTTGTCTGGTAAAGCTCATGTTGAGTAGCGTTGTGTGTTTGTTTGTGTCACGGCCGTTATTTGCTTATATAGTGATTCTTATCTTATCCGTATTTCTCTTCGAGTTGTTTAGGCCACTCATTATGTTAATGGACCCATTTCGAGAAATATTGCTTGCTCTAAGGATTGACAACTCATTTGAATTTTGGATGTGTGCAGGAGGAATGATTATAGCCTGCATGATTATTAGTTTTACACGATGGCAAAAGAAGATTGTTTAGAAATAAGTTTGTAACCCGAACATTATAAAAGCGAAAGGGATCCACGCGACCGTTTGAAGGTTAGCTGGATCTTTTTTTAATACGAACGGTGTTGGACTTCGGGAAGGTGATTGCCTCTACGGTATCGTTTCTTTTTCGCCAGGGACGGGTATTAATTGTCTAGTCCCGCATAGATTGACATAGGGGAAAAGGAGGTATGAGCATGTGGAATGGGGTCAAAAGGCTGTCTGCACTAGCGGCGATCCTGCTGCTAACGATCGTTGTAAGCGCATGCAATAAGGGCGACGCTTCAGGCAAGGTGCAAATTGAGTTTTTCCAAAATAAGCCGGAGGCTAAGGGTTCATTCGATAAGCTGATCGCTCAATTCAATCAGGAGCATCCTGGTATTGAAGTGACACAGGTTAACCCGCCAGAGGCAGAAACGGTGCTATTGACACGGGTTGTCAAAAACGATGTACCTGACATTGTGGGGCTTGGGGCCACAGATACCTACTCCATTTTGGCGCAAAGCGGTATTTTTACGGATCTGGCAAATACAGAATTACCACGTACGGTGGACCCGATTTACCTCAAAATGCTTAAGGATGTGACCGGGGTCGATCCTGTGTATGGAATTCCTTATGCTGCGAATGCGAATGGTGTGATGTATAACAAGACGCTTTTTAAGGAAATGGGATTACAGGTGCCCAAAACATGGGATGAACTGATTGCAACAGCGCAAAAAATCAAGGCCGCTGGCAAGATCCCATTCTATTTTACATATAAAGATGATTGGCAGACGAACCTCCCTTTTAATGCACTGGGTCCGAACCTGGTGGGTATTGATTTTTTCCTGCAACGGCGTGAGAATCAGGTCACCTTTCAGGACAAGTACCGCGAGGTTGCGGAAAAGCAGCTGGAGCTGCTGAAATACGGACATAGTGATAACTTCGGCAAAAACTATGCTGACGGGAACCGTGCTTTCGCTAACGGGCAGGGACTGATGTACATTCAGGGCTCGTGGGCTATATCTGAAATTCGCAAAGCCAACCCGGAAGTGGAACTCGGATTTTTCCCGTTCCCTACAGGGAATGACGCAAAGGCGGTCAAGCTAGTGTCTGGAATAGATACGCTATTAGCTGTTTCGGAAAGCACCCCGCATAAAAAGGAAGCTGAAGAGTTCATTGCCTTCCTATTGAAGCCAGAGAACAGCAATCAATACATTACGGAACAAACGTTGTTTTCAGCGGTGAAGGGAGTCACACAGGATGACCCGAGTGTGGCAGAGTTGTTGCCGTATTTTAAATCAGGCCGTGTCATTGATTTTGCCGATCATTATATTCCCAAAGCAGTCCAATTGAATTCTATTGTGCAGGCTTTCCTGCAAAATGGAGATATCGACGCCTATCTAGCCAAGCTCGATCGGGAGTGGAATAAGGTAGCTAACCGCCGATAGGGGAGGAGGATGAGACATGAATAAGCGACTGACGACTTTTTACTGGATGACGGTGCCGGCGGTGCTATTGTTTTTTGTATTTTTGACCTTACCTGCCTTGCAGGGATTTTATTATTCGCTTACCAATTGGAACGGATTCGGGCATCAGTATCACTTTGTCGGATTTAAGAACTATATTAATTTGTTTCAGGACGACAATGTGGGCAATGCTTACTGGTTTACTTTCAAATTTGCGATTGTGGTTACCATTGCGATTAATATTCTCAGCTTGCTGATTGCCATGGGGCTGAACGCTAAAATACGGTTTCGCAACTTTTTTCGTGGGATTTATTTTTTGCCTAATATTTTGAGCGTGTTGATCGTAGGTTACATATTCAATTACCTGTTCTCGAACGTGTTTACGATTTGGGGACAAAATCTGGGCATCAGTTCACTATCGACCAACATCCTGGGTAGCGAGCAGTTGGCTTGGGTGGGGGTGGTCATTGTAGCCGTATGGCAGGGCATTGCCTTTAATACAATTCTCTATCTGGCAGGATTACAAACGATTCCGACCAGTCTGTATGAGGCATCCAACCTGGACGGTGCAGGTAAATGGCGTGAATTCTGGAGCATTACCTTTCCATTGATTGCTCCGTTTTTTACCATCAATATGGTATTGGCGATGAAAAATTCCCTAATGGTATTCGATCAGATCGTGGCCTTGACGAACGGCGGACCGGGACGGGCCACGCAGTCGATTTCTCATCTGATATACACCGGAGGCTTTAGAGGAGGAGAATTTGCCTATCAGTCAGCTAACTCTGTGATTTACTTTATTGTGATCGCGATCATTTCCATCTTACAGCTGCGATTCCTCCAAAGAAGGGAGATGGATAACTGATGAAAGCAAGCAGACGTACCAACTGGCCTGTGCTGATTCTGGTAGCGTTGGGGACAATATTTATCCTGTTTCCCCTCTATATGACGGTGACGATTGCACTCAAAAATCCCGAGCAGATGGCGCATTCCGCCTTTGCCTTTCCGACGGAGCTGCATTGGGAAAATTTTAGTCGTGCAGTGGAAATGACCCATTTTTTCAGTGCTTTTCAGAATAGTGTGATGGTGACAACATCGACGGTCATACTCACTTTGCTCACCAACTCGATGGTTGCTTATGCCATTGCTCGCAATATGCAGCGGCGTTTTTTCAAAGGATTATATTTTTACTTTGTCAGCGCCATGTTTATTCCGTTCCCGATCATCATGCTGCCGATTGTAAAGCTGGCCTCGGGGCTACATATGACCAATCTGTTGGGCCTCATTGTGCTGCATACGGTGTATGGCTTGGCGTTTAATGTCTTCGTGTATGTCGGTTATATTCGGTCGATTCCAGTGGCATTGGAAGAGGCAGCCACGGTAGATGGTGCGACGACATGGGGGACATTTTGGCGTATTATATTTCCGCTGATGGCGCCGATTAGTGCTACAGTGGGGATTCTCACTTGTTTGTCCACATATAATGACTTTTTGCTGCCGCTCATTATTATCAGCGATGCGGAGCAATATACATTACCGCTCGTCCAGTATGTGTTCCAGGGACAGTTCAATACTGACTTTAATCTGGCCTTTGCCTCGTACCTGATGGCTTTGCTGCCAATGATTATTGTCTACCTGATTGCACAAAAATGGATTATCAATGGTGTTACGCAAGGCTCTGTAAAGTAAGGTGGGGATATCACAGCTTCGCCGCAGACAGGGGTTCATTAGACCAATAAAAAGGGGTTCCCTATACCGTTAATCACACAGGTATAGAGAACCTTCTTTTTATAGCTTTGTCTATTTGGATGTTTTGCTATTGTTAGTCAAAGGCTGCAAGGGTACGGTCGTCTCGGCTTTCGGGTCGTCTGTTGTATAGTAGAACATATAAATAGAAGCTTCCTTTCCCTTGAAGTTCTTGTAGACATCGACTGCCTTATTATTGCCGTCTCCGGCGAAGTTGGCTGTGATCGGCTTGCCAATCATCCGTTCTTTCCCCAGACCCATATGCGTCTGGTTGATCCCTCCAAAGTGAGTATCCTCACTTTCGGTTTCTACGAATAAATCTACTCCTTGTTTGTAGTAGGTCCACTTCACAGGATAGCCGCCGATTTGCGTCGTTATCGTCTGCTTTTGCTCAGAAATATCAGTCAAATGCTGCGGCGTTTTGTCATCCGAATGAGTCGTAACCTTGTATTTGCCTGTAAAAGTAATGGGAGTATCTCGGGTAATCGCAAGATGGGCCGGCCGTTCAAAACGGATCGTATTCAGATCGTGGTCCTGATCTGGTGAAGACCAACGATTACCCTCTAACGTTGTGCCGTTCACAGAAAGAAAATATTTTTGATAAGGCAACATGGCGAATTTCTTTTCGCTTCTGATCGTGACACGGATTTGTGTCGGTGTGACAATCATTTGTTCCAGCATGAAATTCGGATTACCGTTCTCCAAGGGGGTATTCAGCACACTTTTAATCGTCCCGCTCTCCATTTTCTTCTTGCTTAGCTGCAGGTCAAAGTTTAGGGGTTCATGTATACTTTTCTCCGTTTGTGCATATTGCAGTTTAAAAGTAGTCTGCCCTTCTGGTATATCCCCTTTAGTAAAATACTGCTGGGCTGTGTATTCTCCGTTCTCACCGGGTGTACCAAATGTCCCTCCAGATTGGGGGTTCACAGGCTTCCCATCTTTGTAGGCAATAATTTGCGGATTGTCCCATTCTTTTGGTATGGAGGAATCGAAGGTAATTGCTGATGACAGCATCAGCTTGTCCTTACCTTGTTCGAATACCTGTACCTTCATATCTTGTAGACCGTTACGATCTAGCCTGAAAGTCTGTTTCTGAGGCGATGTGATATCGAGCGGCAAATCCAATTCCTGAACGCTGGTAAGCTCAATATGATCCACGGTCAGCCGCACGTTTTCTGTTTCTTGCTGCGGTGTCCAATCGCTTTCAAAGTAGCCGTTATAGCGTTGGTTTTTCTCATCCCATTGTTGGAAGCTATATTCCCCTTCACTACTTTTTCCCGCAGCATTTTTAAGCGATACCCCTTTGACATTCCAAAACTCGTTGTCTGCGCGTTTTCCAACCTCCAGGCTGTACAGAATTACAGTCCGGTTCTCATCGACAATAGCGGTATGCAACGTCAGCTTTATTCCGTCTTTGGTTACAGACTGTTCTAATGGCTGTCCCAGGTCTTGAGCTAATGCTGTCTCAATTCCACTTCTTCCGTGCAGCAGATTGCCCCAATTATAATGAATGGCGGCATAGACGGGAACGGCAACGAGAAGTGCGCTCAGGGAGGCAGCGATGGCTATTTTGCGCCAATTTCTATGTTGGTGTGGAGTGAATGAATCGGAAGCATCGGTTAGCGTAGGGGCAGTATATCCTGCCTGTTCCATCCGGTTCCACATCTCATCGAAGTCAGGATAGGCTATTTCCGAATCTTCATTTAGCTTACGCTTCAATACCTTTTCTACGTTGTTCATAGTTCTCTCCTTCCAGCTTGGGAATCTGTGCACCAGCCTCCCGCAGTATTTGCTCCATTAACTTTAGTCCTTTGTGTGTCCTGGATTTGACGGTTCCCAGCGGGATTTCCAGCAGTTTCGATATTTCCGCTAGCGTGAAATCATGCATATAGCGAAGTGTCAGCACAGCACGGATTTTGGCCGGAAGGCGGTTCATGTAAATGGCCCATTCCTCAGCCGACTCGCGTTCCTCCACCTGCCTGTCCACAGGCTTGCCTTATGTTCCAGTAAAGAGATGGGGATTAGCCGCTACCTTCAAATGCAGGCTTTTTTGGCGTTTAAGATGGTTCAGACAATGATTGACCGTAACTTTCATGATCCAGGCTTTTAGTTGCTCGATGTGCTCGCGATTACTGCGAAACAGAGTAATAAACACTTCCTGCGTTAAATCCTCTGCATCCGAGGCATTATGGACCATGTAATAGCAGGTTCGGTATACATCCCGTTGATATAGATCAAACAACTCTCGATTACTTTGCAATGATGGCTCTCCTTTCTCGTACAATTTACCTATATAACAACTGGAGTCCTCAAAAGGTTCATTTGGTTGTGAAAAATAGATCGTCCGCTTCGGATGTGTCCACTTTTTCTCCAATGTACCACACAAAAAAAGAAGCCTGTAAATCTCAAAACTGCAGATTTACAGGCTTCTTATATGTTTCATTGCTAGCCCCTACGGGATGAGCACTCCTTCGGGGCAAAAACACGCTAACGGATAGCTTGCGGGCATAATCCCGCTTAATCAGCTAGCCGTACAATCGTTCTACCCTGTGAGCGGGCTGCCAGGATGTCTTCGAGCGCGCTTGGCAGGTCAGCCAAGCCAATTTCGCGCTCAACGAGCTGCTCCAGCTGCTCCGGTTTCCAGTCATTGCCGAGCTGCTTCCAGATCGCTACGCGGGTGTCATAGGGGCAAAAGACAGAGTCTATGCCCAGCAGATTTACACCGCGCAAAATAAACGGCAGCACCGTCGTAGGCAGCTTGGTGCCTGCTGTCAGGCCGCTCACGGCAACAGAGCCGTTGTAGGCGATCTGGCTAAGCAGCGAAGCGAGCGGCTTTCCGCCTACAGGGTCTACAGCCGCTTGCCAAAGCTGCTTGCCTAGCGGTCGGATGCTCTCGGCACCGTCGTAGACCTCCTCACGCGAAATAACCTCGGCTGCTCCGAGCGCCTTGAGGTAATCATGCGATTCGGCTTTGCCGCTGCTGGCTACGACATGGTAGCCCCTCTTGTGCAGCAAGGCAATGGCTGCACCGCCTACGCCACCCGTTGCTCCGGTGACGAGTACCTTGCCCTTCTCCGGTGCAACGCCGTTTTGCTCTAGCCGATATAACGACAGGGCTGCGGTAAATCCGGCTGTCCCGAAAATCATCGCCTCTCTCAGCGTGAGTCTGTCTGGAAGCGGAACTACCCAGTCCGCAGGCACACGCGCGTATTGGCTGAATCCTCCGAATTGAGACACACCCAGCCCGTAGCCTGTAACGAGTACCGCTTGTCCCTCGCTAAAGCGGCTATCCTCCGAGGAGACGACAGTTCCCGAGCAATCTATGCCGGGTACGAATGGATAGGCTTTGACAATATTGCCATCCTTGCGGGCGGCAAGCCCGTCTTTATAGTTGATACTGGAATAAGCGACACGAATCAATACCTCTCCAGCAGGTAAACTGTCAGTTTCCAAAGAACGCACTTCTGCTTGAACTTCACCGTCCTGCGTCTGATCGACGACAAGGGCATGAAATGACTGAGCCATCTGTAAAAGCCTCCTTTATTACCGTTTAAGCTTATGATTGGTCTATATATTCCATCTCTAATATACAAATTATGCTTATGCAGCATACAACAATCTGCACAGCCTGTCAGCGGCAATGCTCACAAGCTCTTAATCTATTATACCCTTTAGCTTATAATTACGTCGAAAATACCGGATTATGGATATATTCTTGCAACAATCTATTTCAATAAAGTTCGATAATCAATTATAAAGAGAGTGATAAATGAATTCTTACGCATTTTTCAAATCATTTTACGTAAACGGGATGTATTTTCAGAATGACTGTGCTAACATACCCTTTGATCGTTAAATATTCTATGAAGAAAGGTGAATGAATGACAACCAGAGCACTAAAAAATGGTTCGGTATTGTCCGAAGCCAAGGAACTGAATTTGTTCCGTTTGACATGGCCTATTTTCCTTGAATTGTTCCTGTTTATGCTAATGGGAAGCGTCGATACATTCATGCTCAGCTCTGTATCTGATAATGCAGTGTCGGGTGTGGGCGCATCCAATCAAATTATTTCAATCGCTATCCTTGTACTGGAGGTTATCGGCAACGGCGCTGCTATCGTCGTAGCTCAATATATCGGTTCTAAGAAACTAGTCGAAGCGGCCCAGGTGACGGGTACGGCCATTACTCTGAATTTAATGGTAGGTCTTTTGCTAAGCGTCATTTTTCTTGTGTTTGGTACTCATATGTTGCAATGGCTGAATGTCCAGGGTGATATTCTGACTTACGCGGAATCCTATATGAGTATCGTCGGGGGGGCCATTTTCCTTCAGGCATTGATTAACTCGCTGGCGGCGACCATTCGTACGCACGGTTTTACCAAAGAAACGATGTATGTATCGGTTTTTATGAACGTGATCCACGTGGTCGGCAACTATGTTTTGATTTTGGGACATTGGGGAATGCCTGCACTCGGTGTAGAGGGTGCTGCTATTTCTACAGTAGGTAGCCGCTTTATTTGTCTCTTGATCTTCTTCTGGCTGATGTACCGGGTAACTGAGGTCCGTGTCGAGTGGAAATATTACGTCCATTTATCCAAAAAATTTATCTCAAAAATATTGCGTATTGGTGTACCATCCGCGCTGGAGTCCATCATGTATCAGTCGTGTCAGCTCATATTCACACTGTACGTGACCTATCTGGGCGCAGAAGCAATGGCGACACGTCAATATGCCAATAATATTTCGAGCTATATTTATTTGTTCAGTATGGCAGTTGGTATGGGAACAGCTATCGTAGTGGGAAGACTCGTGGGAGCCAGAGAGAAGGATACGGCTTATAAACGTGTATTGAGCAGTGTGAAATGGGCGCTGCTCGTGACTGTGATCATTGATGCGATAGTTATCTTTTTCCGTGTACCCTTGCTCGGTTTGTTTACGGAAAACCCTGAAATTATTCGTTTGGGTGCACAGGTTATTTTACTTAGCATTCTGCTGGAAACTGGCCGGACGACGAATATCGTCATTATTAACTCGTTGCGTGCTGCTGGAGATGCCAAGTTCCCGGTCTTTATGGGCCTGATCTCCATGGTCTGCATGAGCTTGCCGCTGGGTTATCTGCTGGTATTCAAGCTGGATATGGGACTGGCTGGTGTGTGGCTGGCGATTGCTGCTGATGAATGGACTCGTGCTGTCATCATGTATGCCCGCTGGAGAAGCCGGTTATGGGAGAAGCATTCGCTGGTCGAGCACGATACACCAGATCAGCCTGCAACGCCTGTTCCGGCGCACTAATCCAAGTAATAATTCGGGTTAGCTAGAATCTAGCTTTTCGATAGAGTTGTATACGTGGAGGTAGTTCAAGAGAACATCTTGAGCTGCCTCTTTTTGCTGCATAGAGAGGAAATAGCAGAGAACCAGGAACTGTATATGAAAAAAACGCGCAGTGGCGCCACAGGTAAGTTTTAAGCTCAGAATATATCATAATGGCATTCATAAATAGAAGTATGGTAAATTTACTAAAAGAAAGATATACTTTTGTTGCACTAACGCAGTACATGAAAGACAAGGAGTGTACCGATGAAGAAGCCGACGATTGAAGATGTTGCCCAGAAGGCGGGAGTGTCTAAAAGCACAGTCTCGCAATTTCTGAACAAACGATATAAATATATGAGCGACCAAACCAAAGACCGGATCGCTGAGGTTATTCAAGAGCTGAACTATCAGCCTAACGGGCTAGCCCGCAGCTTGAAGCAAAACCGGACGTTTATGGTGGGAGTCATTGTAGCCAACATTGATTATACGCTGTCGATTCAGTCTATCCGTGCGATTGAGGAGGAATTGCAGCGCTTTGGCATTCAGGTGATCATTTGCAACGCCGATGAAAACCCTGACAAGGAAAGTCAGTATATTGAGATGCTCAAGGCCCGTCAAGTGGACGGCCTAATCATCTTCCCGACAGGAAAGCATGCAGACATTTACAACCAGCTCATTCGTGAAAAATATCCATTGGTGTTTTTGGACCGCTTGGTGGACGGTGTCAATACACGTAGCCTG
Source organism: Paenibacillus sp. FSL W8-0439 (assembly GCF_038008995.1). NCBI lineage: Bacteria > Bacillati > Bacillota > Bacilli > Caryophanales > Paenibacillaceae > Paenibacillus > Paenibacillus sp. FSL W8-0439. Next base: position 5,518,099 of record NZ_JBBPAK010000001.1, on the reverse strand, counting down.
CTGTTGGATAACGAAATGGCGATTAAGCTGGCGATTCAGGAACTTGTGGCTCACAAGCATGAACGAATTGCGCTGATTACCTTGCCCCTTGGCTTGAATCGGATTACTCCACGAGTGGAGCGGCTCAGCGGATATAAGAAGGCGCTGGAGGAGCATGGCTTGCCATTTCGTGAAGAATATATGCACAGCGTGCCGAGAGAAGAAATCCAGCAGACGCTGAAGGAGCTGTTCCAACTGCCGGAGCCGCCGACTGCACTGTTGGCCGGGAATGATATCGTGTTGGCTGAGGTGTTAAAGTATGTGAATGCTCGCCGTATACGCATTCCGGCAGAGCTGTCCATTATCGGGATTGACGATGCGGAGTTTGCTCATATTTACAATCCGCCGATTACGACCATTACACAACCGATTGCGGATATGGGGAAGCAGGCGGCAAAAACGTTGCTGTCCAGCATTGAGGAAGGCGGCGAGTCGGTTCCGATTATTTACCGATTTGTGCCGGATATCAATCGAGGAGAATCCGTCAAAACGCTGTAGATGAGCACCATGCCACATATTATAAAAATAGCCCGTATTCCTTTGTGTGACCTGAGTATGCGCATGCTGCTCAGGTCACACAAATGCGAATACGGGCTATTGGAAGTTAAGGCTGACTTTGGATGCGGCCTTGTTGAGCTTGCGCTCATAGCGATGAAGGTTATGCGGGGAATGAGCCCAGACTAATTCGTGCTGGCGCTGAGCAAAAAAGCTTCCAATTCGGCTCGTGTCGGATAGCCGTCCATGTCTCCAGCGGACATGACAGCCAGCGCACCAAGTGCATTACCACGCTTGACCGCTTCAGCCAGGGGTAATCCCTCCAGCAGCGCGCTGATCACACCTGCGGCAAAGCCGTCACCTGCGCCGACAGTATCCACGACATGATCTACGCGGAAACGCTTGACATATCCCTCTGCATCTGCGGATTTGTAATAGGCGCCTTCGGTTCCCAGCTTGATGATCACCAGCGAGGTGCCGCGATCGAGGTAGAACGAAGCGATGTCTTCAGGCGAAGTATAGCCTGTTAGTATTTTACCCTCATGGATGCCTGGCAGCAGCCAATCGCAACCCTCGGATGCTTCGTTAATCGCCTCCACCATCGTTTGTGTGTCAGGCCATAACTTGGGTCTGAGGTTAGGATCGAAGGATACGGTTTTGCCTGCCTTTTTCATAAACTGCTTCGCATGTCGGGCGAAGTCGCGGCATTCAGGGGAAAGTGCGACAGAAATACCTGTAAAGTGCAGGTGGCGAGCCCCAGCAAAGTAAGCTTCGTTAAAATCAGCAATGCTCAGTGTGGAAGCGGCGGAATGCCTGCGAAAATATTCGACCTCAGGGTCGCCGCTAGTAACTTTGGATTTAATCAGCATCCCAGTAGAGTGGTCTTTGGTAAACATAACATTTTGGGTGTCAATCTTCTCCTGACGCAGTGCATCGGCAATGAACTTGCCGAACGTATCCTCGCCGAGCTTGGTCACGAGTCCAGCTCGTAGCCCCAAACGCGACAAACCGGCCGAAACATTCGTCTCCGCCCCGGCCAGCGCTTTGGTAAATGAACGCACCTCATCCAGAGAGCCTGCTTCATTGGCGTAAAACATAGCCATGGGTTCTCCAAAGGTAACAGCATCCAATGTTGCGGTCATTTGAATTCCTCCTTGTGTTTAGTAAACTAAATCTGTAAGCGTATGCACCGCTTGAATAAAATGAAATTATCACATAAATCGGTTTTTCACAATGAGTAAGTTGATATATTTGCTAAAAACTTTTTGGGCAATGTAGATAAAAAAATATGATTTTGTTTATCAAAAGGTAAAAATCGTATAAAAATCCGCGAATATTAAGGCTTTTTCTAGGAATGATGAAGTTTTGGGTTGACACACTCTTAGATAATTATTACAATTCTAGCTAAGAAGTAGAGTTAGAAACCGCTTTTATAACAATTCCGTTGATAAAAAAGTTTATCTAAACAGGAGGAATGTTTTTATGGAAATGCGTTATTCAACTCATCCCGAACATGCCAAGCATTTTACGACTGAAGAGTTGCGTCAGCACTATCTGATCCAGGAGCTTTTTGTACCTGAGGAAGTAAAGCTGGTCTATACGCATGAAGATCGTGTCATTATCGGGGGCATTCATCCCGTGAATAAATCTGTTGCACTGGAAGGTAGCGATCAAATCAAAGCGGAAACTTTCCTGGAACGCCGTGAACTGGGTGTTTTTAATGTCGGCGGCAGCGGTACGGTCAAGGTGGATGGTGAAACTTACGAGCTGGCCACAAAAGACTGTCTCTACGTAGGTAAAGGTGCTAAGAAGTTGATCTTTGAAAGCGATTCCAGCGAAAAGCCTGCGAAATTTTATATCGTTTCAGCCTTGGCTCATACCACGTATCCAACGACGAAGCAGTCTTTTGCCGATGTGCCGTCTGAAAGTCTGGGTTCGCAAGAAACAGCCAATAACCGTACGTTACGTCGCTTTATCCATGACGAAGGCATTCAAAGCTGCCAGCTGGTTATGGGGATGACCACGTTGGAGAACGGCAGTGTGTGGAACTCCATGCCGACACATGTTCATGACCGTCGCATGGAAGTGTATTTCTATTTTGAACTGGACGAAAACGCCAGAATGTTCCACCTGATGGGTGAGCCGAACGAAACACGCCATCTGGTCATGAAAAATGATGAAGCCGTTATTTCTCCGCCTTGGTCTATCCATTGCGGTGCAGCTACAGGCAGCTATACCTTCATTTGGGGCATGGCCGGTGAAAATAAAACATACAAGGACATGGATCAGGTAGCCATGAGCGAGTTGCGTTAATCATTGCATTGGAACGTAGACCTGCAAGCGGCTGAGGAACCATGGTCATCCCATTCGTGGAAAGGATCAGGAACATGACGAAAAAGAAAGTTTTGGAACATATTACTTCGGTTGGTGTTGTCGCAGTCATTCGGGGAAACACAGCGGAGGAAGCGTATCAAATGTCCAAAGCCTGTATTGAAGGCGGCTTGGATAATATTGAGCTTACGTTTACCACGCCAGATGCGGATCAGGTCATTCGAAGATTGAGAGACGAATTTAAGGATCGGGCCGTTATTGGTGCAGGAACTGTACTGGAGTCACTGACGGCGAGAATCGCTATTCTGGCTGGAGCAGAGTTTGTTGTGAGTCCTTCTTTTGAAGAAGAAACAGCGAAGCTATGCAATTTGTACGCTATTCCTTATATGCCTGGCTGCATGACGCTGAATGAGATCAAGGAAGCCATGAAATTGGGTAGTGATGTCGTGAAGTTGTTCCCGGGCAATACGATGGGGGCGGACTTTGTTAAGGCCGTGAGAGGGCCAATGCCTCACGTGCAGATTATGCCAACCGGTGGCGTTGACCTGGATAATATGGAAACCTGGCTGCGTAACGGCTGTGTTGCCGTGGGAATTGGAGGCAATTTGACGGCTCCAGCCAAGGAAGGTCGCTACGACTTGATCACAGAAAATGCAGCGCGTTATGTGGCTAAATACAAAGAAGTACGTGCAGCGTTGTAGGCTTCAGAAAATATAGGTTTTTATACTAATTTGTGATGGAGGCGTAGGCATGGGACTGGACGATTTTTCATTGGATTTTTTTAGTCTAAAAGGTAAAACGGCGATTGTAACAGGGGGCAACAGTGGATTAGGTCAAGGATATTCCGTAGCTTTGGCCAAAGCAGGCGCAAACCTGTTCATTGTAGCTAACAATGATGATTATGAAGAAACAAGACGTCTGCTGGAGCCAACGGGTGTGAAGTTTGCTTTTCACCAGGCTGACCTGACTGAGAAAGAATCCATTAAAAAACTTGTAGAAGAGTGTGTCAAGGAATTTGGCAAAATTGATATCCTTGTCAATAACGCGGGTACGATCCGCCGCGCTCCTTTGCTGGAGTATAAAGATGAAGATTGGGACGCTGTTATGGAAATCAACCTGAATGCTGTATACCATTTGAGCCAGGAAGTGGCGAAGATAATGGTAGAGCAAAAAAGCGGGAAGATTATTAATGTCGCTTCTATGCTTGCTTTCCAGGGCGGCAAGTTCGTTCCGCCATATACAGCAAGCAAGCACGCAGTAGCTGGTATAACCAAGGCATTTGCGAACGAACTGGCGGTTCATAACGTTCAGATTAATGCGATTGCCCCTGGTTATATTGCTACGGCGAACACGGCTCCAATTCGTGCGGATGAGAATCGCAATCAAGAGATTTTGTCACGTATTCCTGCGGGTCGTTGGGGTGATCCGTCTGACCTGATGGGGGTTGTTGTTTTCCTCGCCAGTCAGGGTTCGGACTACATGAATGGTCATATCTTGGCGGTGGATGGCGGCTGGCTGGTACGTTAATCAGCGCCAATCACATCGAAGCTATGAACTGAAAGCTGCCTCAAAAGGAACTTGTCCTTTCAGGCAGCTTTTATTTGTTTGATGAACCTGTAAGCTGAATATGAAGATTTGGGGCGCTGCGCCGATCTATCCTATGCATATGGCACGAATGCCTTTATAATTTAATGAGATAAAAATTGCCTAGGCTCCAGCCGTTACACTTGGTTGGAGCCTTTGAGCATAATACAGAATGGATTGGAGAATGGAGAGATGAGTTCACAGCAACACCAACGAGCTTTGGTATACAAATCGTTGTGGCATGCAGGTCCTTGGCTGCTTGCCGCAGGGATCATCCTGGTAGGTGCCAATCTGCGCGCCTCGATTACTTCGGTAGGACCTCTTATCGGTTTGATTAAGGATTCTTTGCATATTTCGAATACACTAAGTGGTCTGTTAACGACGTTCCCACTGCTTGCTTTTGCACTGTTGTCGCCTTTTGTAGCCAAACTGTCGCGGCGCTTCGGATCTTCCCTTATTATTTTTGCGGCCTTGCTGCTGTTGACCGCAGGTATTGTAGTGCGCTCGACGCTGGGGGTGACTGCATTATTTGTCGGGACTGCGATGCTGGGACTGGCTATTGCTGTGTGCAATGTTTTGCTGCCCAGTTTGATCAAAGAGGAATTTCCACGCAACAGCGGACTAATGACCGGCGTATATTCCGTATCCATGAATGTGGTCGCTGCAACAGCATCCGGTCTGAGTATACCGCTGGCTCTGAATGGAGGAATGGGCTGGCGCGGTGCTTTGGGGATTTGGGCGATTGTCGGTGTCCTAGGTATTTTACTCTGGGTGCCGCAGCTCCTTAAGGCGCGCCGAACGGCTAGTCAAGCGGTAGTATCTGCCCGAACGGTGAATGTGTATAAATCGTCTTTGGCTTGGAAGGTAACGCTGTTTATGGGGCTGCAATCTGCCCTGTTCTATGTTCCTGCTGCCTGGTTTCCCGAAATGATGAGCGGACAGGGAATGGATTCAGAGACTGCGGGATGGATGCTGTCTGTGATGCAATTTTCGCAAATGCCATTTACTTTTATTGTGCCTATTTGGGCGGCGCGAGTGAAGAATCAGCGGATATTGGTTCTGATTATGGCTGCGCTCTATTTTATAGGTCTGGGTGGATTTCTGCTCGGGGCTACACAGTGGAGTGTGATTTGGGTCATTTGTATGGGTATAGCGGGTGGTTTTGCTTTTCCGCTAGTTATGATGTTCTTTAATTTGCGGACGCGAACACCGCAGCAGGCAGCAGAGCTGTCAGGTATGGCGCAATCCTTTGGTTATTTGCTAGCAGCGACTGGGCCGACGCTGTTCGGCTATTTGCATGATGCGACACAAGGCTGGACAATTCCGCTGCTTTTACTCTTGTGCCTGAGTGTTCTGCTTATGTTTACAGGGCTGGGTGCAGCTAAGAAACGATATGTCGGAGGCGAGGTGGATGATCAGGCTGCAATTTGATGCAGATGGCTACAGTGTGGTCTATAATGCAGATCGTGTTATGTTGTTGGCTAAAGAGTTTGCATTGTTGCGCTTTTTATACGATAACCGGAATCAGGTGTTCACCCGGGAACAACTGCTGGATCGTGTGTGGCCACTGGAATATCCAGTGGAGCGTACAGTGGATGATCATATCTATAGATTGCGCAAAAAACTTAAGTCATGGAATGGACTCCGTATTCATACGGTCAGAGGATATGGCTACAGCTTGACCCTGACTGGCATACAACCACGAAATCATCCTTCTTTGCACGATCAGGAAGTACAGGACGCCGTTCATGGACTTTTTCGAAAGTATCACCTGCTGGGGCAAGGCGATTCCATCGTAGCGCTGGCTGAACAGCAGGAGCAGATGGGTTTCCAAATGTCTGCCTATTATCAAATGTATACCCGTTTTGTACAGGCGGATGTAGCTTGGTTTTTGAAGCAAGAGGATTTTGCACCCGCAGACCGTTTGTATTGGATGTTGCTGCTTTATACGTGCACCGCAGGGGTAACGGATCAAGGGCTTGCCCTATGTGAGCGTGCGCTTGCCAGCGGATTGCTGTCCAGTGATCAGGAGCGGGAATTACGTATCCTCAATATTCTGGAGGCTTACGTGGAGAATGGACAACCTGAACGCGCACAGGAAGGTCTACCACTGACCTTCAAGGTTATGGAGCGGGATGATCTTGATAAATTTGAGATGCCGGTTGCGCTTATGGAAATGTACATGCATCTGGTCGCCAATCATATGGAAAAGGCTGCCGAACTGTCTGATCGTCTGGAAGGCATGCTGTCAGAGGCTCCGTATTTGCGCGAACTGGGCCGTTATCGCTTGCTGCGCGGACTTATGCTGTTGCGTACTGGAGATGTGGACCAGGCCGAGAGGCTCATGGATGAGGGGCTGGTCACCCTTGATATGGCAAAACAGGAACTGCTAAAGATCAAAGCGGTTAGTCAAATTCGCAGTTTCTTAAAGTTGTGCGGCCCGTATCCCATGCTGGAAGAGAAGTATGCGGCTCAATACGATCAACTTGATCGGGACAATAGCTTAACACTGCGTCGTTCGGCGCTGAGGTGCTGGCTGGAGCAGATCCTTTTTGTGGCCTGATTTTTTTAGCTGTCTGATTTTCCTCTGATATAGGCCCGCTAGAATGTTCTTATTGCTAAAGAAGCAGATAATGAGAGCAGGGTGAGTAGAAATGAAGGAAAAGAAAGAATTGCAGTCCACGCCTAGCATTTGGCGTAATGGCCATTTTCGGCGGATGTTTGCGGCACATACGGCTGCTTCCTTTGGTGATTGGTTTGATGCTATCGCCATTCAGGTGCTTGTTGCTTACCGCTGGGAAGCTGACCCGATGCTGATTGCGCTGATTCCGGTAGTTATGGCGCTACCGGGTCTGCTGCTCGGTTCCATTGCAGGCACGTTAGCCGACCGGGTACATAAGGCCCGACTGATGATCGGCTGCGATGTAGCTGTCGCCTTATTGACGCTGACGATTCTCGCCGTCCCTGGTCCGGTGTGGCTGTTGCCTTTGCTCGGCTTGCGCGCGGCGGCTGGCGTATTCCAAATGCCGTCACAGCAAGGTTTGACTCGTACAGTAGTCGCCAGTGGCGACCTATTCCGTGCAACCTCACTGAATGGCCTGGTCAATCAGGCCTCCAAAGTGGCGGGACCATTGCTGGGCGCCATGACCTTGACTGTGCTGTCCCCGCAAGCATGCATTATCCTGAATGCACTGCTGCGCCTCTGCTCCGGCCTCTTGCTATGGCCGCTGCGCGGAATCGGTCCGGCGCTGGCCAGCACAGACCAGCAAGCGGTTGCTGGTGCTGACGAGCAGCTCGGAAAGTCGACATCGGTTACAGCGCATGGGGCTGATGATGCCAAGATGCAGGGAGAGCCTGCTTATGTATCCCGTTTTTTCAGCCAGTGGCGGGAGGGTTGGGCGTTCCTCTGGCGCAGTCGAATGCTTTTGCATACGCTCATATTCGGGCTGTTCGGCTTGATCGCCATTCTTATGATCGACTACCAGTTCCCTACGTTGCTGAGAGTGCTCGCTCCGGGCAACGAATCGCTGCTTGGCTGGCTGGTTTCCGCCATAGGTGCTGGCGCTGTTGGTTGTATGCTTGTGCTTAATCGCTTGAATCGTATAAGCGCAGGCTGGGGACTCGGTGGAGGCTATGTGCTGATTGGCGGAGCGATTGCCACTTTAGGCTGGGCGCAGCCCGGGACAGGACTACCCGTACTGCTTACGATCGGGGCCATGCTAGGTGTAGGGAATGGTCTGTACATTATCACCCAGAATTACATATTACAAGCCAAAACCCCTGCTGATATGGTGGGGCGTGTCTTCGGTATTCAAAGTACCGTGATTGGAGCGATCATGGTCATTTCGCCGCTTACCGGGGGAGTATTGATCCGAATAGCAGGGGCAGGAACGGCTTTTGTCTGGATCGGGATGTCTGTTGGAATCCTGGGTTTGGCAGGACTTCTGCTTCAATCTGTAATTTGGCGCGAGTCTCTTGCTGATCCTCCCCCTTCGACTGAACAAAATGTCGATCTAGCGTAATCGTTTGCTTCCATTTAAGAAATTTATATTATTGTAGCATCAATATTTTTAGCATAGGAGAGATCATGTTGACTGAAAATTATTCGTCCGCAACGCCAGTGGCACGACTGCTTGAAGGATCACGAGTGTACTTGCGTCCCATTAACGTGGAGGACACCGAGCTGTATTATAATACGTTGTTTCATCAGGAAGTGCGGAGGCTGACGGGCACACAGCGAAGCTTTACCAAAGAGCAAATTGCTCGTTATATAGAAGCTAAAGGACAGGATTCCTCAAGCCTGCTGCTGCTCATTGCACTTCAGGAAGATGATCGTGTCATCGGGGATATTGCGCTACAGGATATGGATAGCCTGAATCGCATCGCCAACATCCGTATTGCGATCAATGAGCATGGGGATCAAGGTAAAGGCTACGGCACCGAAGCGCTTGTGCTCATGCTAGGCTATGGATTCGGTATTTGTAACCTGCATCGGATTGAGCTGAATGTATTTGATTTTAATGAACAGGCCATCCGTTGCTATGAAAAAGTAGGCTTTCAACGTGAAGGTGTGCAGCGGGATGCTTTATTTTACAATTATGAATACCATGATTCGATTTTGATGAGTATGCTGCAGCATGAATACTGTGCCCGGTATGTGGAAAAAACAAAAAGTTGACTCAATGACGTTTACAGGGGTTTAAAGAAGAGATATAATTAAATGATAAAGTTACTTGTTTGCGCAAGGATGACCGACAACATCAAATGAATATATGAATTATCGGAGGAGCCTGTCACCAAGGCTCCTTTATGTCTTTTTAGGGGAACCTGTGCTGTATGTAGGGTTTCCCTTTTTATTTTGCGAGTTGTGGTCTGTTGAAGGTCAGACACATATTTTGGACGATTGTTCTGCATTTTATGATTATCCGTTTTCTTCAATTGTAGATGATGCGCAAATGAGTTCAAGGATTAAATAAAAGGAGGTTATTAACCTATGCAATTTATATTGTATCTTCTTTTGATTCTATTGTTTACAAAAGTAGCCGGCCATTTATCGGTTAAGCTCGGTCAACCTGCGGTATTGGGGAAGCTGATCGCTGGTATCGTGCTGGGCCCGGCAGTTTTGGGATGGGTACAAAATGATTCGCTGATTCATGATATGTCTGAAATCGGCGTGTTGCTGTTGATGTTCATTGCCGGGCTGGAGACGGATCTGGATCAGCTTCGGCGCAACTGGAAACCTGCGGTAGCAGTGGCGGTCGGGGGTATTATTTTGCCGTTACTCTGTGGTTTTGGAGTTGGTGAAGCCTTTGGATTTTCCGTGCATGAAGGATGGTTTTTGGGGATTGTCTTGAGTGCTACTTCCGTAAGCATTACAGTGCAAGTGCTCAAGGATATGAACAAGCTGAATACCCGAGAAGGCTCGACCATTTTGGGTGCGGCAGTGCTGGATGATGTGCTTGTCGTGGTGCTGCTTGCGGTCATGATGAGTATATTCGGTATGGGCGGAGAAACTTCGCTGGGACTTCTTGTTGGCAAAAAGCTAGTTTTCTTCGTAGTAGCTATTTTGGGTGGCTGGTTCGTTGTTCCATGGATTATGAAAATACTTGCCCCCCTCAAAGTGACCGAAGCTGTGATTACTGCTGCGTTGGTCATTTGCTTCGGTTTTGCGTATTTTGCAGATTTGATGGGTATGGCGGGCATTATCGGAGCTTTTGCTGCCGGGATTGCCATTTCGCAAACAAGCTTTAAGGCTGTCGTAGAAGAAAAGGTGGAGCCCATCGCTTATTCCATCTTTGTGCCAGTATTTTTTGTCAGCATTGGCTTAAATGTATCTTTTGAGGGAGTGGGGCAGCAGCTTGGGTTTGTTGTTGTTTTGACCCTGATAGCACTGGTGACGAAGTTGGTCGGAGGAGGCATCGGCGCGCGGCTGACAGGTTTTAATACCCGTTCCTCGCTTGCGATTGGTTCTGGCATGATATCTCGCGGAGAAGTTGCGCTTATTATCGCAGCCACCGGGCTGCAAACAGGCCTGCTGGCACAACAGTATTTTACATCAGTCATCATTGCCGTTATTTTGACGACTTTGGCTGCACCTCCAATTCTTAAGCTAAGTTTTAGTGACAGGAAGACTGTAAGCCGAGTTAAACAGTAGAAGATTGGACGAACCAGACATACAGTAAGACCCTTCTGATTCATTTTCCAAGCAGGATGGAAAGTGATCGAAGGGTCTTTTTATGTTGGAATGTTCGGTTCGGTCGTAGAATTAGGACTCGGATACGACGGTGAAACGTTGATTCAAATGTTGTGGTTTTTCAATTTCGTCTACTACGGCAACTGCATAATCTTCATAGCTGACATAGCTTGCACCTTTGGAATTAACCAGTAGTGTGTCTTTGCCCACTTGGTAAGAGCCTGTACGTTGGCCGAGAGCAAATTCCGCGGAAGGACTAATAAACGTCCAGTTCAGGTCGCTGGTACCGCGTAGAATGTCCAGGTTCTTTCCTTGGTTATGAGCTGTTGGATATACAAAATCAGGGAAGTCGGGAGTATCCTTGACCAAGAGTGTCTGGGATTCATCCGTAAACAAGCTGCCTGCACCACCTACGACAATCAGGCGAGTACCGGATACATTGCGGAGAGCCTCAATTAGCACGTTACCTGCATCTACATGCAGATGCTCTTGTCCGAACGGAGCGGCAAAAGCATTAACAACGGCGTCAAAACCTTTCAGATCATCTGTTTTCAGGTCAAAAACGTCTTTTTGTACTACAGCTGCACGATTATCCGTTACTTTAGCTGGGTCACGGACGATGGCGGTTACTTCATGCCCTCTGTCTAATGCTTCTTTTACGATATTACTTCCTGCTTTACCGCCTGCACCAATAACTGCAATTTTCATAATAGAATAGCCTCCTAAAAAATAATTTGGATGATTTATTGGCTTAATTCATGCGTTGTATGATGTTCATACTTGAACTTTAATATGTAACCATTATAGTTACAACATAAAATAAAAGTCAAGCTCTTCTTTGGGCAAAATAGAGTCCTCCGATTGGAAAGAGAGGAACTCGTTTAAATATAAGGTGATACTGAATGAATAAATGTAAACCATATTGAATACATGTAGACCGCAAATAAGAAAGGAAGAGTGAAACGATATGAGTAAAAAAGTACAGCTGGAGCCCGCAGCGCAAAAATTCGCAGACGATAATGCCAAGCCTCCGTTTCTGTATGATTTGGGTCCTGAAAAAGGACGTGAAACGGTCAATGAGGTTCAATCCGGTCCAGCAGATAAACCTGCCGCAGATCTGGAGGATCTGTCGATTCCAGGTGGCCCTGGCGGTGAGGTGAAGGTCAGAATTGTTCGTCCACAACAGGTGTCAGGTGATCTCCCGGTCATTGTATATATCCACGGAGCAGGCTGGGTATTCGGTAATGCTCATACGCATGACCGTCTGATTCGTGAATTGGCAGTAGGCTCACAGGCAGCTGTTGTATTCCCTGAATACAGCTTGTCACCTGAAGCTAAATATCCGACGGCGATTGAGGAAATTTACGCGGTCGTTCAATGGGTGGCACAGCATGGGCGCGAGCATGGGCTGAAGCCCGATACGCTGACGATTGCTGGAGATAGTGTCGGTGGTAACATGACTGCAGCTGTAACTCTGCTGGCCAAAGAACGCAGTGGCCCTGCCATTCGGCAACAGTTGCTGTTCTATCCGGTGACGGACGCTTCTTTTGATACGGAATCGTACCATGAGTTCGCCACAGGGTATTTCCTGAGCCGTGAAGGGATGCAATGGTTCTGGGATCAATATACGACAGATCCTAACGAACGAGCGCAGATCACGGCGTCCCCGTTACGTGCCACCACGGATCAGCTCAAAGGGCTACCGCGTGCGCTGGTTATTACAGGCGAGGCCGATGTGTTGCGTGATGAAGGGGAGGCCTATGCGAACAAGCTGCGTGAAGCTGGGGTAGATGTAACCGCTGTACGCTTTCAGGGCATCATACACGATTTTGTGATGCTGAACCCATTGTCGGAAACCGCGGCCAAGCGCGGTGCGATCACGCTTGCTACCTCGTGGCTGCGCCAAGGGTTTGGGGGCTAATTGTATAGACGAGTGAAGGAATACACAGTTAGTATGTAAGGAAGCGCCTCCCAGCTCATGGCGGGAGGTGCTTCTTTTGGTTCTGTTTATATAATTCTATTTGCGTTTACCATATAGCGGTTTTCTATTCTTGCCTAACTTACCTAATTTTCCAGGTGATTTTATAAAGCTGAACTTCCCTAATCTAAAATTGGTTTTTCTTTTTTTCGCCACTAGAGTACGTCTTGACTTAGATGCACTTTGGGTACTATCTACAAGGTTTAGAGTGTAGTTTTCAAAATTGCCAACATTGATCTCCTCGAACCCCACGCTTCTACAGCCCTGGCCCTGGCAACTTGCTATCCAGCATCTTGTGAAAGCCTCTCTAGGAACATCTGTGTAGAAATCACCACCCCACGAATTACCAAAACTGTCATGTCCGTAGACATAAAACGTTTGGTTTGCGGCTGATCCAGCTACAAGAAATGCGCGTCTACCGGGTTCTATACGGTACCACCCTCTCTTAGCATAGGTGATAGGACTACAACCAGAATCATAGTATCCAACGGCAACTGAAATAGGGTTAGACGTACTGTTACGAACATAAAAACCCATTCTATTCACTCCATTCTTTGAAAGATTAATATCAATCTATGCGAATTCTCTGAAAAAGTAATAGACATACGGACAACCAAAAAGTACAAAAAAAGAACATGAGATGATCCATGGATGTGGTTTGTAAATAAAGGAATATATGGAGTGTAAAGGGATATTCTTATGGAACCGCTTCACGTTCGTCGACCAGAGTGATAATATAAAATTTGAACGAATTTGACCGCCATTCGGCCTAAGGAGGATATCCATGCCATTTCAGGGACAACGCATTTTACCTGCAGCTAAGCACATGAAGCAGTTGGAGGATATTTTGGACAGCTCTTATGAGTATGCTGTTTTTCTGGATACGCATGTAGCGCAGCTGCGCAACTTGTACCAGATGGCAAGGAGCCGCAACAAGCAGATGCTTCTGCATGCCGACCTGGTGCAGGGTTTGAAGAATGACGAGTATGCCGCTGAGTATTTGTGTCAGGAGATTAAGCCATTTGGGATTATCTCGACCCGTTCCGGGGTGATTGCAACCGCCAAAAAAAAGGGAATTTTTGCTGTACAGCGAGTGTTCCTGCTGGATACGATTGCGCTGGAAAAAAGCTACGCACTGGTGGAAAAAACGCGCCCCGATTATATTGAGGTGCTGCCTGGTGTTGTGCCACCGATGATTGCGGAGGTCAGTGAACGTACAGGGATTCCCATTTTGGCTGGCGGACTTATTCGTACCCCTGAGGATGTGGAGGCGGCGTTGGCAGCGGGAGCTACAGCAGTTACCACCTCCAATAAACAACTGTTTGAGCACTATAAGCGATAGCTTCTATTTGAATCAAGTAGGCAACATACATAAAGCAAGGAGACTGAAAAATGATGGAACAGTACATTCTTGCCTTGGATCAGGGCACAACTAGTTCGCGGGCCATCTTGTTTGATCGGCAGGGGAAAGTGGTGTACAAGGCACAACGGGAGTTTCCGCAGTATTTTCCCCAGCCGGGATGGGTAGAGCACAACGCGAATGAAATATGGAGCTCTATTTTGGCCGTCATCGCCTCTTGTCTGTCGGAATCAGGTGTGAAAGCCGGTCAAATTGCTGGAATTGGCATTACCAATCAACGGGAAACTGTGGTGGTGTGGGATAAACATACAGGCCTGCCGGTATATCATGCGCTGGTATGGCAGTCACGGCAAACGGCCGGGATTTGCGAGGACTTGAAAGGCCGTGGACTTGATCAAACTTTTCATAGCAAAACAGGGCTGCTCATTGATCCCTACTTTTCGGGTACCAAAGTCAAATGGATACTCGACAACGTTGAAGGAGCGCGAGCCCAGGCGGAACGCGGAGAGCTGTTGTTCGGTACAATCGATACCTGGCTGATCTGGAGACTGTCTGGCGGTAAAGCGCATGTAACGGACTATTCCAACGCTGCTCGTACGCTAATGTACAACATTTATGAGCTGAAATGGGATGAGGAGCTGCTGGATATTCTCGGCGTTCCTGCGTCTATGCTGCCGGAGGTGAGGTCATCCTCCGAAATATATGCGAATACGGTGGATTATCATTTTTTTGGACAGGAAATTCCCATTGCCGGAGCGGCGGGCGATCAGCAAGCAGCTTTGTTCGGTCAGGGCTGCTTTGACAAAGGCATGATTAAAAATACATACGGTACGGGCTGCTTTATGCTGATGAATACCGGAGATGAACCCTGTGAATCAAAGCATGGACTGATTACGACCATTGCATGGGGGTTGAACGGTCAGGTGAAGTATGCGTTGGAGGGCAGCATTTTTGTAGCCGGGTCTGCTATTCAGTGGCTGCGTGACGGGCTGCGTATGTTCCGCGAGGCCAAAGACAGTGAAGCGTATGCGGCGCGGGTGACCTCAACGGAGGGTGTATATTTTGTCCCAGCCTTTGTGGGTCTTGGCAGCCCGTATTGGGACAGTGATGTGCGCGGCGCGACCTTTGGCTTAACACGGGGAACATCCAAGGAGCATTTTATACGAGCGGTACTGGAATCGCTGGCCTACCAGACCAAAGATGTTCTAACCGCCATGGCGAGCGACTCGGGTGTACCTGTGCGCTCATTGCGTGTAGATGGGGGCGCAGTGATGAACGAGTTCCTGATGCAGTTCCAGAGCGATATTCTCGATCTGCCTGTGGAACGACCTGCTGTGAACGAGACAACGGCACTGGGGGCGGCGTATTTGGCAGGGCTGGCAGTCGGCTTCTGGGACAGTTTGGATGAAGTCCGGGGATATGCTCAGAGTGACCGAACCTTCACTCCGACCATGAGTGAAGAAGTGCGGGCTGAACGATATGGCGGCTGGAAAAAGGCGGTCCATGCCGCGATGGCGTTCAAGTAAAGGTGGTTTTACGACAGTAGGCAGTCAGCTGACAACAGGCAGATTCCCCTTTTCATCGTGTACTGTGTATGCTACGATATAGATAAGTTAATACTCGTCAGGAGACTTGGAGAGACCATGAACCGCTCGGCATCCGCCGCAGCGATGTTCGTGGTCTTTTTTTGTATCTTTTGGTGATTCGGTGTCAGATGGCAAAGCAGACATGTACGAAATTGGAGGGATAGATGATGGGAGAACAGGGATTTGCTGCACAGGAGAGAACGGCTGTTTTGGAACGTATGGGGCGTGAGCATTTTGATATTTTAATTATTGGTGGCGGCATTACAGGGGCGGGAATTGCGCTGGACGCTGCGGATCGTGGTTTGAAGACGGCTCTGGTGGAAATGCAGGATTTTGCAGCAGGCACATCCAGTCGTTCTACCAAGCTGGTGCATGGCGGTCTTCGTTATTTGAAGCAATTTGAGGTTAAGATGGTAGCCGAGGTCGGGAAGGAACGAGCTATCGTATTTGAAAATGGCCCTCATGTGACCATTCCGGAGCGTATGCTGCTTCCTTTTCACCAGGGTGGCACATTTAATGCGTTCACCACCTCGATTGGTCTGCTGGTGTATGACTTCCTCGCTGGCGTGAAGCGTAGTGAGCGCCGCCGCATGCTGGACATCCAGGCTACGCTGGAGCGCGAGCCTTTGCTGAAGAGAGAAGGACTGAAGGGAAGCGGGAGTTATGTGGAGTACCGCACAGACGATGCTCGCCTGACGATTGAGGTGATGAAGGAAGCCGTTACACGAGGGGCGCTGGCCGTGAACTATGCCAAGGCTGACAAGCTGCTGTATGACAGCGGACGAATAAGCGGCGCCAGTGTAACCGATCGGGTAACGGGAAAGCCATACGAGATCAGGGCTTCGCTGGTCATTAACGCTGCCGGGCCATGGGTAGATACGTTGCGGGAAATGGATCGCTCCAAAGAGGGAAAGGTGCTTCGCCTGACGAAGGGTATCCACCTGGTATTCGATGCTGAGCGCTTCCCGCTTCAACAGGCAGTGTACTTCGATACACCGGATGGACGCATGGTATTCGCGATCCCGCGTGATGGCAAAACCTATGCAGGTACGACCGATACGGTATATGAGGGGGATACGTCGCATCCCCGGATGACCGCCGAAGACCGGGCGTATGTGCTTCAAGCGATCAACGGGATGTTCCCGGATGTGAAGCTGACGGTTGCAGATGTGGAATCCAGTTGGGCAGGAGTACGCCCGCTCATTTATGAAGACGGTAAAAGCCCTTCGGAAATTTCACGTAAGGACGAAATTTGGGAATCCCGTTCAGGTCTGATCACGATTGCAGGCGGCAAGCTGACAGGCTACCGGAAAATGTCCGAACTCGTCGTGGATCGCGCGGTACGGGAGCTGGGCCGCTTGCATGGGCAAAGCTTTCGGGCATGCCGCACAAGGCATATCCCGATTTCGGGCGGCAATGTAGGCGGCTCGGCGGGCTGGGACGCTTTCGTGAGCAAGCAAGCCGCAGCGGGTGCCGCGCTCGGTCTGTCGCCAGAAACCGCCAGAGCATGGGCTGCTCGCTATGGCTCAAATGTGGAGCGACTGTTCGCCATAGCGACACGGAGCATGAAGAACGCCACCGAGACGGAAGCGGCGTTGCCTATAGAAGTGCGTGTTCCGCTATTGTACGCGATGGAACAGGAAATGACGGTGACACCGTCTGATTTTTTCATACGTCGCACTGGAGCACTGTTCTTTCAGATTGACGAGGTGAAGCGCTGGAAGCAGGCTGTCATTGCATGGATGTCCGAGTACGCAGGCTGGAGCGCCGAGCAAGAACGCCAATATACGACTGAGCTGGATGCTTATCTGTATGAAGCTGTGACACCTGTAGAGGTAGAGGCGGAAGCCAGCGCTGTTAAAGCTATCTGATACAGCGTGAGGGATGCGTATCCTTTACCGCTCCGCTTCTCTACAATCGTTTCGTTTCTCACCACTACTTTAAGCGAAAAAGGGTCTTACAAAACAAAAGCAGCGATTCTCTATTCATAAGAGAATCGCTGCTTCATTGTATACAGATGGCTTACAGCATCAGGTGGAACAGGAATGGGGCAGCCGCCAAGGTAAAGAGAGCGGCGAGCACCATCGAGATGCTGGAAATCGTACCTGTCAACGAACTGAACTCGAACGCTTTGGAAGTACCCGTACCATGAGCACCGGTACCAAGCAATACCCCGCGTGAAACTTCATTTTCAATCCGAAATAGTTTGACAATCATCGGGCCGATAATAAGACCGCTCAATCCGGTCAGAATAACGAATACAGCCGTGACCGTCGGATTACCGCCAATCGTTTGCGATACATTCATCGCAATAGGTGTCGTAATGGAGCGAGGAATCAGGCTGCTCAGCAGCGAGGAGTCCAGGTGCATCCACTTGGCGAGCGCCATGGAGGACAGCACGGCTACGACAGATCCAGATAACACGCTAAGCACGATTTGAGCCGCGTGTTTTTTTAACACAGGGAAATATCGGTACAAAGGGACAGCAAATGCAATCGTAGCTGGCTGTAGCAGCATGGATAGAAAATGAGCGCCTGAATTATAAGAACGGTAGTTCACACCCGTCAGCGTCAAAATCAAAATGATAACCACAGGTGTAATGAGCAATGGGGACAAATACACCTTGGGCAATGCGCGGTACATGCGTTTGGCCATCCAGTAAATAGCAAGTGTTAATATAATACATAGAAGACCGGTCATGATGATTTATGCTCCTTTCGTTTGCCAAGCAGACTGGCGATCATACCTGTGCAGGCCATCACCAGGAAGGTGCCGAGCAGCACGACCAGCATAATGCTCATGCCGTCGTGTTCCAGCATCGGCCAATAATTCATAACGCCAACAGCGGAGGGAATAAAGAATAATAGCAGCTCGGCCAGCAACCAGTTAGCGCCAACCTCGATCCAGCTTAGTCGAACCACGCCCGTTTGCAGCAGAATAAAGAGAATCAGCATACCGATGATACTACCGGGTACAGGCAGGTGGAGCCAGGAGACCACCGCGTTCAGGATGAGCGAAAAGGCCATCAGGACGGCGATCTGAAGGACACCGCGTATGAAGCTTTTCATATATAAAGTCTCCTATCTTCGAGATCCGTTATTTTCAAACTGTAATGAAATTTTACATCACAAGCTTTCATGAGTAAAATGCATATAAAGAATGAAGTCCATTCCGTTTGTCTATGGAAGAAGGTGTAGCTTTGGATATCCGACATTTGCAATATTTTCTGGAAGTCGCGCGGTTGCGCAGCTTTACGAAGGCAGCACAGAGCATGTTTATTACCCAGCCGACGATCAGTAAGACGATTAAAAGCCTGGAAGAAGAATTGGGAGTTACTCTGTTCGATCGGATTGGCAAAAAAATCGAACTGACGGATGCGGGCAAGGTCATTGAGCTTCAGGCCCAAGCGATTGTGAAGTCCTTTCAGAGCCTGTCCTCGGAACTGAGTGATTTGATGAACCTGAAAAAAGGACATATCCGCATTGGTCTGCCTCCTATGGTCGGATCGAGCTTTTTTCCGCGTGTCATTGGAGAATTTCACAAGGCCTTTCCCGATGTGACGATTCAATTGTTCGAGGATGGAGCGAAGAAAGTGGAGCAGGACGTAGAAGCTGGCGCGCTGGACATCGGGGTGATTGTGCTGCCACCGGTTGGCGATATGTTCGAGACATTTCTATTTGTGGAGGAAAAGCTGAATCTGCTCGTTCATCCTACGCATGCATTGGCTGAGTGCAAGGAGGTGCCGCTATCTGCGTTAGCAGAGGAGGCGTTTGTGCTGTTCCGTGAGGATTTTACGCTGCATGACCGTATCATTGCCGAATGTGTTCGTGCCGGCTTTCAGCCGCGTGTAGTCTACGAAAGCTCTCAATGGGATTTGATTAGCGAAATGGTTGCTGCCAACCTGGGAGTAGCGTTATTGCCGGAGGCGATATGCCGGGATTTGGATTCCGAACGTTTGCGTGTTCTTCCGCTGGTGGACCCTGTCATTCCTTGGCATTTGGGGATGATTTGGCGGAACGATCGGTATCTGTCCTTTGCTGCCAGAGAGTGGATATCCTTCACACAGCGATTGTTGCGGACAGAATATGGTGGAAGTCGTCGGTGAGAAGGACGGAAGTGGATTACATCATAAAAAAGCTGCCCTGAGGGGCAGCGAAGTAGCTTGCTTTTATGAGTGTGTTTGGTTGATTGCGCGCTTGGTGTGAAGGTACTTGTCCATAATACGGTCAAGCCTGGAGGATTTGTCCAATACACGTTCATCTCTTAATCCGTGTAAGTCAGCCATGCGATTCAGTTCACGGCGTTCTTTTTCCATGAGTTTTTCCAATTGTTCGAGGTTCACAAAGCCCACCCCCCATGTCGATTGTAAGGCATGTCTCCACTAGCGGCAGAAGTTTTTTTGATAACGATGTTATTTCCATTTTACCACTTTTTATTAACATTAATCCAGCTTTCCTGACATTTAGCGACTAATAATTATGGTTTTGCCAACTTTACCCGATTGCGCCCTGAACGTTTAGCTTCATATAATGCTTCGTCTGCTTTTTCGAGTAAGTGCCTTGATGCAATGACAGGAGAACTGCCTGCTCCGATGGATACGGTTAAAGAGATTATGGTTCCGTCATTCAAGAGAAAACATTCATTTTCCACAGCTTTCCGAATCTTCTCAGCAAAGCTTGCCGCCTTTTCGGTATCACAATCTCCGAGTAAAATTGCAAATTCCTCTCCGCCTTTACGGGAGGGATATGCTCTTGTTGTAGATTCCGGTTTAACAGAATTCCCAGTTGGCTTAAGACGGTGTCTCCGTTCAAATGGCCATACGTATCATTAATTTTTTTAAAGTGGTCAATATCTAGCATCACGAGTCCAAAGGGTTTTTTTGTAGTCTTGGAAGCATGAAGTACCTCTTCGAACAGCGCATCAAAAGCACGCGGACTGTATAACCCGGTTAAATGATCCCGGTTTGCAGCTTCTTCCAGCAGATGAATAGCCCGTTCTGTTTTTTTGATATGGGACATCATAAAATAAGTGAACAAGCCGCCAAGCATCTTAACGGTTGTGATTATTATAATAGTTTCCGAATTCGGAGGATTAGCCACAAAGAAAGTAGATAACAGCGACACAACAACAGCTCCAAGCACGGCTGACATCCATTTGCTGAGTGTTAGTCTTTTTTCTCGAATAAAGATAAGTGAAACGACTAATGTCATGAAGCAATTGACAGTAGCAGTCAAAGAAATATCCGTCCAACCTCCAGTGATGTAAATACGGTACAGGCTTATGATCAGGGTGGTCAGCAGACCAGATACCGATCCCCCCATATAAACAGATATGATAATCGCCAGTTGGCGCAGATCAACCACAAAGTGCCCACGAATCCATAAACCGGTCATCATTAACAGAATGCCAAACAGACCCAGCATTAAACCGTTCATTACCCGATGAATGAGTGCGTGATTTTTCAGGTAACGTTCATATTTCCGGGAAAATAAATTTCCAAAGAATAAGAAGCTCGTTAATAACGCAAAATTGTTAATTAATTCTTTTAACATATCCCTGTCCTTTATGCTGTAATGTGAGTTGTAGTATCGTTGGGAATAAAGTAAAAGGCCTCGTTTCTATATTTCGGTAAAAAGTAGATATGAATGAATACCAATCGACCACAAACGATTCTTATGTCCCTTACGTTTCGTTGATCTACGTGGTACAGTGTAAGGACTATGACCGGAACGGGTGATCGTATGAAGGAACCAATTCACATTTCGGTGCGTCCACTTGTGGAATATGTGCATCGAAGTGGCAGCATTCAGAGCGGCTTTCGTTCGAATAGCAGTATGCAGGAAGGAACTCGCGTGCATCAGGTTATCCAGAAAGGTTACAAGGAGCATGACCGCAAAGAGGTGCATTTACGTACAGAAATTTTGTATGAGGGCGAATTGTTTATCATTGAAGGCCGCTGTGACGGATTGATTGAGCTGGATGGCGTATGGACGGTTGATGAAATTAAATCAATCTCTCAGCCCCTCGAAGATATTCAGGGGGACGGCCAGCCGGTGCACTGGGCACAAGCATTTCTGTATGCCTATATGATTGCTCGTGAGGAACAGCATCATTCCATGCAAGTTCAACTTACTTATGTACAAGCACACAGTGAAAATATTCGCCGCTTCAGACGGATGCTAGCTTTTGCAGAGCTGGAGGCTTTCGCTCAGGAAATGATTGCTGGTTATGCACCGTATGCATTCCTGCTGAGAGCACATGCGGAGAAGAGGGATACCAGTATTGCTATGTTGGAGTTTCCTTTTGACACGTATCGCTCAGGTCAACGAACTCTAGCGGGTTCGGTGTATAAGACGATTGCCGAAGGGGTTAACCTGTTTGCCAAAGCACCCACAGGTATTGGTAAAACGGTATCCACTTTGTATCCTGCGATTAAGGCGATTGGCGAAGGACTGGCTAGGCGAGTATATTATGTAACGGCTCGTACCACCACTCGGGCAGCAGCTGAAGAGGCATATGCCCGAATGCAGGCCCGAGGGCTGCACATGCATGTGGTAACGTTGACGGCGAAGGATAAAATTTGCTTCAAGGATGAAAATGATTGCGATGCAGGAGCATGCAGCATGTGCGAGGGCTATTACGACCGGATTAACGGTGCGGTGTCCGATATTTTGGCGAATGAGACGTTAATGACGCGGGCGGTGATTGAGCATTATGCGCGCAAGCATAAGGTATGTCCCTTTGAATTTTCGCTAGATGTGGCGTATGCCTCGGATGGTATAATCAGTGATTATAATTATGTTTTTGATCCACGGATTTCTCTGAAAAGATTGCTGGAGGAGCACAAGCGAAAAGGTGTTGTGCTGGTGGATGAGGCGCATAATCTGGTGGAACGCGGTCGGGACATGTTTTCGGCGGAAATCCTGAAATCTTCTTTTCTGGAACTGAAGAGAGAATTTAAGTTGCTTAGCCCTGAGATTGCTGCGGCTGCGAGTGCAGTGAACGCACATATGATTACGCTGCGCAAGCTGCATGCAGATACAGGAAAAGCAGTGGAAACATCAGCACCGCAAGGGGTGCTAGAGCTGTTAGTGCCTTTTGTGGAAGCTGCTGAACGTGAACTGGTGACGGGGAGCAGTACAAGCCGCGCAAGCAGTGAGGGGACGGCCTACGCATTGCTTCTGGATACGTATTTTACCGCTCAAAATATGCTGCGAATCGCTGCTCTATACGATGAACGTTACGTTACTTATATTGAAGCGGGGCGCAGTGAGGTGAGGATCAAGCTGTTCTGCCTCGATCCTTCGCATTTGCTGGGACAGGCTGTAAAGAACTACCGCTCAACTATATATTTTTCGGCGACATTGACACCGCTTGCTTATTACCGGGACATGCTTGGAGCAAGCGAGGAAGACTATACGTTACAGGTCCCTTCCCCTTTCCGTCAGGAGCAATGGGATGTACGCCTGCTGCCGCTCTCCATCCGTTATCGGGATCGTGAGCGTTCCAAAGGGGCGATTGCCGATATGCTGGCTGGATTAGTTGCGGAGCGGAAAGAGAACGTCCTTGTGTTTTTCCCGTCTTATCCGTATCTGCGTGAGGTATACGAGGAGTTCATGCTTCGGGACGTGTCTGCAGATACGTTGGTACAAAGTCCAGGTATGACCGAACCGGAGCGTGATCGGTTTCTGGACACCTTCCAGCCTGGGCAAGAGCGTACCCTGCTTGGGTTTGCCGTACTGGGGGGGGTGTTTGCTGAAGGCGTCGATTTACCGGGTGATCGCTTAAACGGGGTAGTGGTCGTCGGCGTCGGCTTGCCGCAAATTGGAGCGGAGCGGGATGTGCTGCGGGATTATTTTTCGGAACAGGGACGAAATGGTTTCAACTATGCGTATGTATATCCAGGGATGAACAAGGTTCTTCAGGCAGGTGGCAGACTTATTCGCACAGAGCATGACGAAGGGCTGCTGGTCCTGGTAGATGATCGTTTTGCCAAGGAGCCATATGCTTCTTTGCTGCCAGACGAATGGAAAAGCTACCGTTTGACGGAACAAGCGGATTTAAGGAAGGAATGGATGGACTATGAATTTTAATTTTCATAATGACTCCATACGCGGGGTGCTGCGTAGCTTTGGACATGAGGATGCCGAAGTAGATAATATAGAGACTTTTGTGACATTTGCGCGCTTGGCTAACGGTATTTTCAGGGAAATGGATACAGATTTGACCAAGTTGGGGGCTTCTCAGGGCCGGATTATTGTTCTTAGTCTGTTGCATTGTCATGCGCCGCATCGCATGACACCATCGGAGTTAGCGGAAAAAGCGGATGTCACGCGTGGAACCATGACGGGGTTGATCGACGGATTAGAGCGAGATGGCATGATTGAACGTGTGGCTCATGAGAGTGACGGACGGATGGTGACTGTCGGCTTAAAAGAGGCAGGACGAGAGCTATTAAGTAAGATAGTCCCTTATTATACGAAGCTGATTCGGTCATGCATGTCTGAGTTTACGCCACAGGATCATAAGATGATGAAGGGTTTGCTTGGAAAAATGAAAAACGGTTTTGAGCGGTCGTTGCCGAAAAGCTGAATCCCTGATGTCGGGGATAAGGAATAGGAGAGGGAAATATGTTCTTTTATACAGATGAGGTCTATGAAGGCCGTGATTTTGGCTCAATGGATGCCAGAGAAGGCGAGTGGAGAAATTGCGAGTTTACCCGTTGTCGCTTTCGGGGTGTAGAGATGAGTGAGTCTCTTGTAGAAGGTTGTACCTTTGTGGACTGTGATTTTACCGGAGCCATCCTGAATGCATCTCACTACAAGGAGTCCGCTTTTACCAATTGTCTATTCACCAGCGCGAATCTGTTTGTAGTCCGGTTTGATAACTGTAAGCTGGTAGGTTCAGACTTTGCAGGGGCAAATATGGATGGGATCACGATTACGGGCGGAGACTGGTCCTATACGAACTTACGTCATGCAGATTTAAGAAAACAGGATTTGCGAAAAATACGCTTCAAGGAAGCTGATTTATCCGAATGCCATCTGGAAAAGGCAGATTTGCGGGAGGCGGATCTTACTCGGGTAAGGCTGCACAAAGCCCACCTTCAAGGAACAGACCTGCGCGGTGCGAAGATGGATGGCGTGAATTTTAAAGATCTGGACATAACTGGAGCCAAGCTGGATATCGAGCAGGCCGTAGCAGTGGCGCGCTCCTACGGAGCCAAGGTAGATGGTTAAAAGCACGGAGATACAGGGGCTGTCTCGACCTGTGTTACCCCGTGCTGGAGAATTGGAGAATACTAAGTCTGAAAAATTATTCTTTATGGGATGCCGGCAGTAGCGGAATCGCTGCTGCCGGATTTTGATTTGGCAACTGATCAACTCCCACGGGATCTAGAGGCTGTTGTGGTACTGTCCAGTTGCGTGCCGTATCTGCGGCAGTTTGCTGCTCCAGCAGGCGTTTGGCCACTTCGTAGCACTCATCAATATGCCGGTTGCCAATGGTCCGCATTGCAGTAAAGCCAATCGCTGCGGCTAGTCCTTGCCCCAGTAGAGGGACAAACTTGCTAACCTGCTTGGTGGCGATGCGAATGCCCATTTTCTGCAAAATCTTCACGATGGCTTCTCGGGTGATGAGTCGTCCGATTAGCTTGCTGCCAATTGAAGTGATAAAGCCATACACCATCGACTTTGTTTCTGCATCCAGACCCTCCAACTGCTGCTCAGATAATCCGAATTTTTCATTAATGGCAGGTAGTAGCTGCATCAAAATGCCGACATCAGCAAGAACGTCAGCCCCTGGAATGGGGACCAATACAGCTCCCCCTGAAGCTGCGGCCCTTTTCGTCACCATGGATTTACACTCTTTGCGGATCTGCTCCAACTCTTCTATTGTTCGGACTGTCATATGCATCTCTCCTTCCTACGCTTCCGATTAGGACCCATGCCTCTACCCTGTTATTACACACATTTCTACCTTTTTTAAGCATGGAGCAGATAAAAAAATCCCTGATGCACGTACTATCACACATTTACTCCTGTGTAGCGATCAGGCATAATGAAGGATGGTTGCCGATAAAAGAACAAGCCTGTTTTACGGGGATAAAGGAAGGAAGAGACAGATGAGTCAGACAAACGTTTATTTTAATCATGATGGTGGAGTGGATGATCTAGTATCCCTGTTTATGCTGCTTCAGATGGAACAGGTTCATTTGACCGGAGTATCGGTTATTCCAGCAGATGGTTACCTGGAGCCGGCGACGGATGCCAGCCGTAAAATTATTGATCGTTTTGGACAAAATAAAGGGCCTGTTGAAGTCGCCAAGTCTAATTCACGCGGTAAAAATCCGTTTCCTGCCGCTTGGCGTTTACATTCCTTCTATGTAGATGCATTACCTGTGCTGAATGAATCGGGGCGAATGGAAGCACCGCTTTCATCCCTGCCAGCTCATCAGCATCTAATTGAAAAGGTACGCGGAGCTGAAGGTAAAACGCTGTTGCTATTCACTGGACCGCTAACCGATCTGGCACGGGCGCTGGATGAAGCACCGGATATTGAGGCCAAGATTGAAAAGCTGGTATGGATGGGCGGCACCTTTGAAAAAGGGAATGTGGAGGAGCCGGAGCATGATGGTACCGCAGAGTGGAATGTGTTCTGGGACCCGGAAGCGGCCTATCGAGTATGGCAAAGCGGCATCACAATTGATCTGGTAGCGCTGGAAAGCACAAGCAAAGTGCCTTTAACTCCAGCCGTACGCAATCGTTGGGCTGCCGAGCGCCGATATGAAGGCGTTGATTTCCTGGGCAATTGTTACGCAGGATGTCCTCCGCTCGTGTATAGCGAGACCAACTCAACATATTACCTGTGGGATGTACTGACCACTGCATCTGTAGGACGCCCGGATATTGTCAAGAAAAAGACGGTGCATTGCAGCGTTATCGCAGAAGGCCCAAGTCAGGGCAGAACGGTGGAACAGGCGGATGGACGCCCTGTGAACCTGGTATATGATACAGACCCGGAAGCTTTCTTTACGTATATGGCGGATTTGGCCAAGCAGGCTGCTCCCAAACGTTACTAAGTCCAACTGTCCACAAACGTGTGGCATACAGTGATCATACTGCCTAGTGCGTATGCATAGCTAAAACCCGTGACGCTATCTGTCACGGGTTTTATTAATTGGCCCAATATGATCGCAAGCCTACCGTTTGTTCAGGCTGACTCCTGGTATATTTTCAGGGTAAACTGGAGCGTAATCTCCGTCCCTCTACCAGGTTCGCTAATCCCTGTCATTTTACCATTCAGTCGTTTCAACAGCTGTTTGGTAATCTGCCAACCCAAGCCGGGATTGTCATATGAGGGAGAGTACCCATGGTCATGCTCAAGCCACAATTTCAGCTTATTCGGAGATATACCAATTCCGGTATCCTTCACCCGTACTTCCAATTCAACCTCAGGCGCATCGGTCACAGATTGAGTGGTTGCAGATAAGATGACTGATCCTGTGCTTGTAAACTTCACTGCATTATCCACCAAATTAATCAGCATACGCCGAATTTTAGCCTCATCCCCGATAAAAATAGGCGAACTGGCAAGATTCCAATCCAGCTTCAATTCTAAATTCCGTTGCACAGCTACTTCTGTGTACAAGCTCAACACATTTTCCATCATCGTTCTCAGGTCAAACGGGTCCTCAAGATCATCAATCTGTCTGGATTCAATATTGCTATAATCCAAAATATTATTCAGCAGCATCAAAAGTGAGCGACTGCTCGACTCCATGATACTCATATATTGCTGTTGTTCTTCTGTTAACTCCGTGGTCAGCATGAGATCCGTGGCTCCCCAAATTTCAGTGAGCGAAAACCGAATTTTATTACTCAGGGAAGAAATCAAATCCAGCTTGTTCATAGAAGAGACTTCAGCATCGAACTTGTCTTTTTCCAGTTCTACCACATAACCCAGAAATACAGCCATAGCCTGAAGAGCCTTTATTTCCGTTTCTGTCAAATGGGCAGATGGCGCATCCAAAACACAAATGGTTCCGTAAGCCTGACCATCTTTCATGCGAATAGGAATTCCTGTAAATGAGTGGTTCCCAATGGTTTTAGTCACATCTAAACCACATGTATGCGGGTGAGTAGACGTTTCCGAAATGGTGAGATAATCGGCGGAATGGTTCAGCACTAGACTGCAATAGCTAAGCTCAAAAGGAAGCTCCTCACCATTGCGAACCAGTACCTCTTCCCGGTTAAATGAATCTAAAATCACATTGGTAACCCCATCATTAGCGGCAATAAAAATGGTATTTACATGTAAAATATCACTCAGCACATCAATGACGTGTGCGGTAGCTTCTTGAATACTATTATAAAAACCTGTAGGTGAAGTAGTCATGTGTCTCCAATCCTGATGCAAAGTGGTGGTTATCAAAACTCTAGTAGTTTGTGTACCCCATTTCTGGTTCTCTGAAAGTGTTGTTGGAGCGTATCCTTAATTATACATGATTATTTCGTTATAACCTGAGTCTTCTATTTCCAATTACCTATTCGTTTGCACAAAACTTCATGTCGCAGGCCGAATGCTAGCCTTTCTGGGAAGGTTTTTGTTTGTATTATTACACATTCACGAAGAAATATGATTATTTTCATTCTGTTTTCATAAGTTCATATGTAATCTCATGATATGAAAATTGTGTAATAAAATAGGAGAATTGAACCAGTAATATCATGTAAATATTCTATATAATAGGTTCAGAGGTGGGATTATGAATAGACGGGAAGCCCTAGAACACTTCCATAAGACCTATAGGGAAAATATGTTGAATGATAAATTGCGTCAGGTAGCGGTTTTATATGAGCATAGAAAAGAAGAGCTTATCTTTTCCTTTATCCAATCTTTTCAAACGATTTGCTTACAAGCCAATTCTGCAGAAGCGGACAAGACAGCAATTGGTTACATTACCTATTCTATGAGGCGCACGTATCTAAGGGAGCGTATTTATAACTATATCATCGAAGTCTATGGCCCAAACTGGTATTTTGATCCTCGTCCTTGTCATGGATTCTATGATGCAGTCTGGTCGTTCAGCTTGTTGGCAGAACTGGAGGACGAACTGAATCAGCTTCGAAAACCTTATATGAATAAGGTTATTCAGCCTGATGTCGAGCGATATGTCCTTCAGGTTGCGTGGGAATTTCATCAATACATTTTGAAATTAGCTAAAGACGCTATACAGCAGGCTGTACAACTCCCTGAATTCCAAGCATTGAAATGCGAGAACGATTTGGAAATAAGAATAGGAGAGTATAAAGGAATCAGTGAGGTGGTGTATCCAACAGCTTATGGAGTACTACATGATTCAACAGGATAATCGTATTACAGAGTATATGTTTCCAGTAGAGACAAATCGTAGACAAATGTTGGAATGGGCAGAACGCTCATTGTGTACTGATGAAGAGTCTATTTTGCAATGTTATGTATCAGGCGATGCGGACTATATTGATTTTATAGAGCAACCAGTAGCCATTGTTTCTGAGCAACTAAAGGAAATCTTTGATATATACCAAGCCGGATTACGCTGGAAGCTGATTGTTTTTGCTGATATGCAGCGTATGCAGCAAACGAGGTATTGGCTGGCTCATCCGCCTAGCCTGATGTGTTTATCACCACTTAGCGAATGTCATAGGGACGGTACACTGAAGAAAATCATTTTAGATGAATATGCAGTCGAGAATCATAAGATATTCAGGGTTCAGCATGCCAATCAGCATATCATTGTGGACCTAGATGTAGCTGAATGTATTTTGAAGTTTAATCTGGCTGGCTTGAAATTACAAAAGGTCGATACGGAGAGGCCGTCTATATAAAGGAGAGTCCGATCATGAGTGAGAGCTATGTAGTGGACGGGGCACAGATACAGTGTACCTATGGAAGTCATTCGGGCAGGTTTAGTGTTTCAGCTAACAGGGGGATTAGTATTGGTGATAAATTGCAGGGGAATATTCAGGATTTTCACCCGCAGACGCATATCCCATCTTTCGGCATGTGCCGTAGTATGCACAATCCTACAGTTTCTTCTGCTAACAAGGGCAATTCTGGGAGAATCATTCCGCAACCCTGCATACCGAGCGTGTCTATGCCTTGGTTGAATGGAAAGAAGGATGTATACGTAGATCAATCTCCGGCTCTGATGAGCTGCTCCACGAACCTATGCATGTGGTGCGGAAAAATTTCATTCACGTCAGATGGGCAGGAATAGCTGCTCATTGTAGAAACATCACATGTTAAGACAAATGGAGGGAGTAAGATGGGACTGGCAGGAACTGTGCTGACTTATGGAAATATTAGAGTGAATGCGCCGTATGAAATTGTCCGTCTACTGGATGTTCAATTGACACTGAAGGTAAATGAGCACGGCAAAGTGTACATCACTGCTCTCATACCGGATGAAGATCATGCGAAATATGATGGTTTAGCGCATGATGAGGATGTGCTAGAGGTATACGAGATGGATGAAGATCGAGGCACAGTAAGCATCTTTAAAGGAATCGTCACCCATATTAGAATTGGATTCAAAAATGGTGTATATCACATGTACATAGAGGCAGCCTCTTTTACATATATGCTGGATCGACAACGGAAAAATCGTTCGTTTCAAAACAGCAGCTTGACGTATTATCAATTGTTTCGGGAGCTTATAGATAGCTATCCACACGGCGATTTTATTGACCTGACAGACAGCAACCAAAAGCTGGGCGGCTTTACTATTCAGTATGGGGAGAGTGATTGGGAGTTTCTGAAAAGGATGGCCTCTCATCTGCACACTGGACTGATTGCCGAGATTACATCCGTATTTCCGCGACTATGGTTAGGTACCTCAAAAGAACAGGTGAAAGGTGAACTGAGCAGCATTAACTTTTCCCTCCAAAAAACAAAGTCAGGCCCCCAGTATACGTATGCTGAAGTGGAGGACACGAAACGTTTTGAACTTGGAGATGTGGTCTTGTTTCGACGAAAGCATTGGGTTATTGATCAGATTCATGCAGAGATGAAGCAGGGCATTATGACATATGACTACGTTCTCGTTCCAGAAGCGGGCATTCCGAGGGAGGTTATACATAATCAGTTTATCAAAGGTGCTTCTATTGAAGGGAAAGTTATTGAATTAAATAGCGAAAACGAATCCGTTAAACTTCACTTGTCCGTAGATTCCACGCAGTCCAAAGCTGAAGGGTGCTGGTTTGCTTACCCCACTATGTATACCGGTGATGGGATCGGCTGGCATTGCATGCCCGAGCTTGGGGATCATGTCCATTTGTATTTTCCATCCAACAAAGAAAAGGAAGCTCGTGTAGTTCAATCCCTGCGTAAGAGAGACTACACAGGAGATGAAATCAGCCAGCCATCCAGAAAGCTGCTTCATACCAAATCACAAAAAGTGGCGAGATTCGATGATAAGGAATTGGCCCTCTCCACCCAGAAAGACAAGATACTTGTACGCTTAAATCCTGCATCTGGTATTCACGTGTACAGTCATCACGATCTTACCTTTCACGCCGATACAGACCTGGTGCTGCATGGCAAAAAGGTACAGATGACCGCTACTCGCGAAATATCTCTGACGTGCAAAACCAGCTATATCCGAACCGATGGAACACTTCATATCAAGGCTAGTAAGTTTATGAAGAATCAGATGCCTGATGCCGAATTGAAAGCTTATCAATCCCTGATTCAAGAATTGAAGGGGAAGGGATATCCACAATGGGTACAGGATTTGCTGCTTCAGTACAAAGCCGACTACTACAAGGCCGTGGCAGCAGGGGACAAAAAGGGGGCCAAGGAAGCAGCGGCCAAGGCTAAGCAATTGCGTCAGCAGGTGGCAGAAATAGATCGTATGCCTGCCTGGGCCAGAGCGCAAATGCATGAATACACGTCCCAATGGTGGGAAGCGCATGGCGCAAACGACAAGGCCAAGCAAAAGCAGATGCATCTTCTCGCCAACCAACTGCGTGACAACGTGCTAATCAACGAGCTGATTCGTGGTCATTCAGCCAAATCCTATCTGGATGCGAATCGGCTGGAGGAACTGTCCGGGCAATACGCAGATGCGGCCCATAAGCTGACCGTTGCCGACCAAAAGGCTATGGCTAAGGAAGCGGCCGCTCTGCGGAGTAAGTACGGGGTGAACAGTCAGCTTGCCAGAGAGAATTTGAACAAGCTTGCCAAGAAGTATCCAGACAGCTTCTCGTACAAGCTACCAACTACAGGCGATTGGGATAAAGAGCTTAACGCCGCACTGCATGATTTTGCGAAAAAATACGGCCTGGAGAATAAGGGCTATGGTCGGGATGTACTGGCCGTATACCTGCATCAAGTAGCCAATGGTATTCTTCCATGGCCTAAGGTTAATAAGGCTGCAACGCCAGCAGCTCCAACAACGAAAACGGAACCGGGCAAGAACACGCCGACTACTCCTGATAAACCGTTGAAAGAGGAAACGAAGCCTACACCTTCCAGCAGTTCTGCCGAGGAGAAAAGGAAAGCCATTGTAGAATTCGCCAAGAAGTTTTTAGGTAAAATTCCTTATTGTATGGACACCAAAATTAGAACGATGAAGCTAGATCCTAATAACCCACCTATATATATGGACTGTTCTGATTTTAGTTCCTCGGTGTACTTGACCATATTAAATGTGCATATAGGCGGTACTACAAGAGACCAAATCAATCGGGGGATAGAGGTTGACCACCAAAGTTTACGCACTAAGGGGGATTATAAAAACCTGAAGTTAGGTGACTTAATATTATTTGACTGGAAAAAAAGGGAGGGAAGACAACCAAATCATGTAGGTATGTATATCGGGAATGGGGAATTTATTCACGAGCATGGTAACGCAACTAAGCCTAGTGAAATGGATTCAGATATAAAGCCTTCTCATAATGTAACGATAGATAAATTAAGCAAAGATTGGAAGGGGTCTTACGGTCGTATATATACAAACGTAATAGCAGTTAAGCGTATTATTCAAGACGATGGATCAATTAAAAATAAATAGGGATAAGGAAGTACAGAATCACATAAAGAATTGGGACAACCCGCTTAATGAAGGGGATTTTTGGAGAGTGTAAAGAGAGGGGAAATCATGCGTTATATAAAAGTGGCTTTGATTATTGTATTTTCAGTGTTGTTGTCTGCATGTACAGCAACCACAGATGGAGACATTGTTACATCTTCGCAGTCTCCCAATATACCATCAAGTAATGAAATTAAGATAAATCAGGATGCCGCAAAGGGGACTGAAAAGAAAGAAAGTTGGCTTTTGAATGGCCAAGAAGGCGTAGAAGATCGAGTTCAATTCTTGACCGATTTAGATGATCCTACTGGAAAAACTAATATCCGTATCGACGAACTGATTGACACTATGCAAACTCGTGAAGAACGTATAAAATATCGCGGCTCACAGGTAGATGTCGGGAGAATAACAAGTGACGGCAGTCGTATGGCGATTATAAGAGATGTTTATGGGGAGCAACCAGAGGAGCCACTTATTATTGAAGTGTACAATCTGGATACGGAAGAAAAAGAGCAAGAGTTTAAATTGCCGCCAGCTGCCCAATATCCTGTTGTCTCTTCTGATTTAAGTAAATATTTATATGTAATGAATGGGCATTTGTGTTTATATGATGCAATAAGTAACCGAACTACAGAAGTGAAGAATGAAAAGGGTGAAGCAGACGTGAGCAATATTTCTCATGGGCAAGGAGTTTTTTCACCGGATAACACCAAGTTTTATTTTGTGGATGGTCAGTCAGGAATCGTAATGCTTGATCTGTCTGGCAATAGTGGTGCAAAGCGCCTGCTTGTAGGAACTGGTGTCTCCAGCGTTATGCAATGGGGTCAGGGGAACCAACTTATTTATACAACTTATAAAAAAGATAATACTTTCATAAACGATATTTATTCACTAGATATATCCACTGGAAAAGTACAGTTTATAACTAAAAATGAGGGCGACTTTATTCTATCTCCAGATCAAAAAAAATTAGTACTGGCAGATGATGAGGTTGTAAAAATGTTCATGATTGATATAGCCAGTGGAAAAAAAGAAGATATCTCGTCCATTGTAAATGGAGAAGGTACTTGGGTAGTACCAATACAGTGGATAAATACAAAAACCGATTATATGAAGTATAGCAACAAGGTCGAAGTGGAAAAAATAACGGCCTCTTCCACATTGCCTAATCAGGGGAATCGTTCTTTTCGTGTGGACAATTTAACGGATGATAATAATTTAACCCCTTGGTGTGAAGGATCTAAGACAGGTGGAGTAGGGGGAACGGTAACTATAGATTTGGGTTCAGCTCAAGAGGTCAGAGGTATAGAGATGGTTGATGGAATTATATGGGTTAACAATAAGTATATAGACATGAATACCATCCAGAGGATGAAACTTGATTTCTCGGATGGACAATCGACAGTGCTTGAGAACAGTGACACACGTTTTAAATTCGATGAACCTATACGAACTTCTTTCGTAAAGATTACTATCCTAGAAGTAAAAAAAGGCGTGGACTTCCCAAATACATGTATAGGTGAGCTGAAGTTATTGTGATGAATTGTAGAAAATGAGGAAAATCTATGATGCAGATAAGTAAAATCGCGTTATTAGTCATAATCTTTTCCATGCTATGTAGCTGTATACGATCGAACGAGAGCCAAAAAGTAGGACCAGAGCGAGATGAAACCCATGCTGCTGTCTCTCAGTCCAAGAAGCTTCCCCCACCAAAAAAGTCCGTAAATTGGTTGTTGTTTGAAGCGGAAAATGGAAACATGCCTATGGATTTTTTAGCTGACATGGATGATCCTACAGGCAATACCTATATTGATTTAGACGACATTATAGGTAAATTACATGCAAGTGAAGGTGAGGCGTATCCTGAATCTGAGTTGTATCTGGATAGGTTCTCGGATGATGGCAGGCGTATTGCCTTATGTAGAGAGTCAACCGAATTGAATTATTTAGTGATCAAAATCTTTGATCTGTCTACCACAAAGAAAATAACTGAATTTAAGGTGCCGAATAGGGACTACGCCTTTATGTCTCCTGACTTGCGGAAATGTGTTTACACAGAGAATGCTGCCTTTTTTTATTATATAAATCAGATGCAGAAAACGAAAGCATTAGGACATTTATACGATGGTCACTATCTCGTTCTTCCCGTGTTCTCACCTGACAGTAACCAATTTGCCCTTGTAGATAGTAACCATAATATATTGATCTATGACTTGTCCAAGAACAAGCTAATCCAACAAATCAAGTCAGGATTAGACGGCATACAGATTGAACAGTGGCTGTATAACGATCAAATGGTCCTTTATTCAAACGATAATGATAAGGCTTATGTGCTCAATATCAGGACTGGGGAGAAGAAGTTACTAATGAAAGCCACAGACTCTCCTGTTATAACCTCGGATAACCACAGGGTTGCTTATTTGAACTTGAAGGGTGAAATCCAACAACGAGACATCCAAACAGGTCTGCCTATAAAATACTCCAATGTGTTCCACAGGATAGGCTATAACGTGTCCCCTACACAATGGATACAAACTACAACGGATTTGATGAAATATCGGAAAAACATTCCGGCACAGAGAATTGTTGCTTCATCTACACTTCCAGATCAGGCGGGGAACTCCTATGCTGCCCGTAACATCATGGATGGAGATGCGAGAACAGCCTGGTGTGAAGGAGTTAAGGGAGACGGGATCGGGGAGTGGATCAGAATTGATTTCGGCTCTATGCAAGAACTAAAGGGGTTTGAGCTTATCAATGGTTTAGCTAAGTCATCTAATGCTTTCCAAGCAAATAATAGAGTTAAACGAATGAAACTGGAGTTTTCAAATGGACAGACCATAATGGTAGATAATGATTTTATAAGAAACGAATTTCTTGATAAGCCCATTCATACTTCATTTGTAAAAATATCGATTGAGGCCGTAGAGCGAGGAACCAAATATCACGATACCTGTATGTCGGAGATACGATTCTTCTAGCATCCCTAACAAAGGAGAAGGCATATGAAGTGGAAAGAACCAACGTTTGGTGCAACCCCTATGTTGAAAGCTTTAACAACCGCTAATGCACACAGAAAAGCACAGGCTTTTGATCTGGTGGCAGAACAGAAGAAACAGAAACTGAATTACCCCGACTGGGCCCAGTCCTGGCTGCGTAAATACAAAGAGGACTGGTACATTGCTCAAGCCAACGGTGATGAGGTTGGCATGCGTAAAGCACAAAAGCTAGCAGAGGGGCTGCGAAGCAAATTACGTGAAATGGCCACATTCCCCAAGTGGGCTCAAGAACAGATGCAAAAAGAAACCGTTCGTTGGATGACTGCGGAGGCAAGCGGAGATATCAGGGAAAAGCTGGCTGCTGAGAAGGCTGGACGAGCAATTCGCGAGAAGCTAGGTTTGATCGATACGAGTACTAAAGCACCACCAGAAGTACCCATTACCACTGAATCGAAAGATGAACCTATAAAAACGAACGTAAAGACTCCGGCTGGAAAATGGATACCTGCTGAATTCCAGTATAACGGTAGTTCTAAAGCTGAAAAAACATTTAAAAGACGCTCATTAAAATTCACTAAAATGCAATGGAATCAGGAAAAGATACACGGTTTGTGGGAAGCTACAAAAAAGATACAAGAAATGTATGACATTCAGATTGATCCCCGTTTTTTGTTAGCAATTATTATTCAAGAAGGAACAGGCAGTTTTAATACTAGCAGTACAAATAGGGCAGCCGATGGTGAACATGGTGCTGAAACTAATTATGCTAAAGATTTGATGAAAGCCAATAGCTTAATATTTGGGAAAATATTGGGCTATATATACTATGGTCAGGAATTCAGAAAGGCCGTAGTAAAAAACAATAAATTGAGTGGGATTACGGGTAAAGGAAACGTTTTTCAATATTGTAATTGGATCACACCAATCATTAGAATGAAATCAAAGCAAGTTGATTGCGGGGAATATGCTAGTGATAACCATTGGGGTGAACATGTGCAGGAAGTTTACAGTTTATTTAGTGGGAATGAAGCTTCTAACTATGAACAATATCTGTTGAGTCTCGATAAAAGTGTGGCTCAGAAAATTGCTGCATCCGAAGGTATTAAGCTGCCTAATGTTAATTTTAAGCCTGTGCAAAATGGTAACGATAGCAAAAAAAAACGTAACGGAGAGTGGACAATCGTTGGTAAACGATAACTATAATGAGAAACGAGGAAAAGATATGTACAGGCAAGGCTACGGTTATCTCATTATAATGCTTGTAATGATATTGGCGTTAACTGCATGTAGTTCTTCGTCTTTCCATGATTTTAATAGTGGGGAAACAGCTACCACCAAAGTTAAGCAAGAAGACACTGGCTACTATCCAGATAAAAAAGCAGACAAAGCCAAAAATGTTGTATCTGCCGATCCTAAACTCCTTCAGGACGACGACTTTGAAGTCTCATATCGGTCGCACAAGATTGATAAAAATACGGATATTAAAGAACTTATCCGTAAGTGGGGTTATGGTGAAGGATACGATAACTTCAATCGGGGATATGTTAGTGGAAATGGAACATATAGAAGATGGAGCTTGTCTTATCCTAAATATGAAGATCCAGAAATTGATTTTGTAGTCTTATCTAAAATTGAACTTGAAGGGGAGGAATTGGTGGATGGTGAAAGTTATCTAGTAGCTGTGAGCTTGGAGAATCCCAAGTTTAAAACCAAAAGAGGATTGAAGATTGGTGATACACTTAGCAAAGTACTACAACTTTACGGACAACCAATTATTGTGAAAAATGGTAATGTTATTTACTCCAAAGATGGCCAACATTTGAGTATTAATTGGGATACTAAAACAGAGAAAGTAAATAATATTTTTATTGAATATAACATGGAAAAATCTGTTAAGCAGCAACGTAGTGGTGATTACGTAGAAGAGGATGCTCAGCCCGATCCTGATCTAGAACCATATACTATTCAGAGAGAACAATCATTTACCACCCCTCTTAATGGATGGGGAGAAGTAAAGTTTATATCCACTTTAAAAGATGAGGATATGAATGATCTGATTCAAGCAAAGTTTTTTTTGGAAGTTAACAGTGACAAAAATGTGGAAAACAAGATCCTGTACGAATTCCCCGAATTTTATGGTAACAACGGTAAAATGATTGATAGGATCAAAGCAGTAAGTTTTAAGGATTTGAATCAGGATGGACGTACGGATATTGTTATTATTGCTGATTATATCACCGGAGTTAATGCACACGGAATAGAGACACTGCCTGTCGCGGGGATTTATTTTCAGAGAAAGGATAACACATACACTACTCTTCCTAAATTGGATAAGAATATTAATCAAACAGGCCATAATCAAACGCTTCAAAATGTCATTCAATACGTAAGCAAACAACGGATAAACGTGCAGTAATTAATATAAAAAAGGGAGTTTTGTGAAATCAACTTTATAAATAGAATACTATTGTTAATATTGTTAACTAGTCTGTTTTTGAATGGATGTTCAGTAGAACCTACGAATGAGAAGCAGCAGGCAGTTGACCCCACCAATCCTAGCACTCAAGTGATAGAGCAAAAAGCCGTGACTGAGCCAGAGTCTGCTGCTCAAAAACAAGATCGAAATAGTAATGTTGCGAATCCGATTAATAAAAGAAATGGAAATTACGTCGCAGATTCTAACAGATTAGATCAGTTTATAAAGAAAGTCCAACCCCCAAATGAGCAGCTTCAAAAAGTATTAAAAGAAGATTTGGACCGTGATGGAAAGCCGGAATATGTGCTTGCTTTTGGATTAGAAAAAGGGGGGATTGACAACATATTTGTAGTCCGGGAGGATGATGGCTATCACATCATTGGTAAATTAGAGGACCCAGTTATGGTTGCACATCTTAATACAGACATGAAAATTATGAAGCTGGATCAAACAGAACAAAAATTTATAGTTGTATATTCCACTAGCGAAGTGGATGAGGCCGAAGGATTCTCTATATTTACTGTAGACCATAACCGAATTAGCAACCTGAATTACAATTATCCAGAAGCAACAGGGCAAGGGAGCAGGAAGCTAGAGGACATTAATAAAGATGGTGTTTTTGAGGATGTGAGTTACTACCGTTTTCAGGATACTCAGAAACATACAATAATAACTTATCAAAAATTCGACAGTACCGGACCCGAAAAAACAAAAGTACTATATGAAAATAAGAATAAAAAATTTGTATATCCCACGGATCCCAAAGACATTATTCAAAATTATTTGGAGGATCATTATCTTAGGAATCGCTTCTTTATACACTTGCCTGAAATGGCGGAATTTATTGCTTTGTCAGCAAGTCCAAAAAATAATTTTGAAAGTATCATAGATTTTTCCGCTATGGACTATACAGGATTAGACTTGAATGTAAAAGAGATTGCTTATGAGGCTAATCAGCGGGTGTTTTTGGTAAAGAGTAGCTCAGAAGAAGAGGAATCAAACCAAGGACTTGTATTTACGTTAGAAAAGCAGTCAGGCAAGTGGAAGATTATGAGTATAGAGATGAACGATAAATTGTAGAAAACGTGATCTCCAGCATGAGTTACTTGAAGTATGCGCGAATTTGTTATGTGCTGTTATTACTCATTTCCTGTGTAGTGCTGAATGGATGCATGAAGGGACAGGATCCTCCAGCAACAGAAACAAATCATACACTTTCTCTCCAAAATGACGTTAAAACGATTTCTTATTCGAAAATGTTGGATGCGTTAGTTCAAAAACTTCGTATAGTCAACGATGAGAATAAGGATTCTAATATCAGACAAAACAAGCTTGAGGAGTTCACACAGGAACTTAATTTGTTGTTAAACGAGCCAGAAAGTGTAGAGATGAAGGATGGAGAATTAGTAGAAAAATTCGATAACAATCTCACTATCTTAACAAAATCGTTTCATTTAAAAAGTGGGCAGCTAAACGTTAGAATTGTCAATTATAGAGCACCTAAACGCTGACAGGTACGATCGGAGATAAATACACATTTATTCAGTGGTGGAGTTCGAAGCAACTTGTACACGCCCAGATGATTGAGGATGGCGGGCCAGAATTGACTACAGACTTTGTGGTTCGAGATTCAGACCAAGGAATACAGTTGTGTTTAGGGGGACATGTTTCCATATATTATCCAGACCCCGTATTTGTTGATTTGTGGGAGTTGTCTGGACAAAAGTGGACGCAGAAAAGTATAGATGTAGGTAAGATGAAGCTCCCGGATGCGTGGGAACTGAACAAGGATACGAATGAGCCTATTATTATCGAGAATCGACAACATGATAGCATGAGTATCGAGGTTTTAGACCACGGTGATGGTTTCTTAATAAACAGTGATTTTTCTGAACAAAACCTTATCATTGAGTTCTCCAAAAGTGGAGAAGTCCGTATTGATTCCGAATATAGCATCGCCTCGAATACTCATGGTGAACTGCAAAGCTATGAGCTCACTCGAGAGAAGTATTCAAAAAATGGGATCGTGATTAAATACCCTCAAATTACAAAACTCAAGGATATTGCAAAGCAAAAATCTTTAAACCAAATTCTTAAGACCGAAGCTTTAGGAGGATTAAACGACTATGCGGATTCCAATTCTGGAGTCCATGTCGAAATTGATTATGAGATCAAACGACAAAGTGAACGACTCTTGAGCGTTCAATATACGGGTATTCGTTATGTGAAGGACGCAGCCTATCCTACTCATATGTTTTATACGACGAACCTGGATATGAAGCAGGCTTCAAGAATAAGATTGAGGGATCTGGTAAAGGTCGAGAAACCTTTTATTGAGCTTATAAAAAGCGGGAAGATTACAGCTGTTCAGCCGGAGCAACAAGGATTAATCGGTGATTTCACAAAAGATGATTTGATGCAATTGTTAGCAAACGCAGATGTAACCAAAGGTTCGCTTGCGGAAGTAGAAATGGAATCATTTAGTTATCTCACAAATGATTCGTTGGGGATGAGTGTACCTATGGCTCATGTAGTAGGGGACCATGCGGAGTATGAAATTCATTTTGCACAAATTCCAGAGAATATCAGGCAGAATAAAGAACTATGGAGTGAGCTAAGTTCTGTTGAGGATCAGTCTGTTTCCACAGTTGGCGGTGAAAAATTGGATACCGACCAATATGAAATTGAAGAGTCGCAGTCTTTTCAAACTACTCTCGAAGGCTTTGGAAAAGTACGTTTTGTATCCACATATGGGTATCCAGAAGGTTTTCGTAAATTCTTTTTCTTCCTACTGGATGACCAAGAACATATTCTATATCCATTCCCCAATTTCTACGGGAACCGTGAGTGGGTTGCACGTTACGGAGGAGTAGAAGCAGTGGCCTTCAAGGATGTGAATAAGGATGGATTGAAGGATGTTATCATCATTGCCGATGTTGACAACGGGATTCATGGGCCTGGTAGAGTTGATGAATTCCCTATAGCGGATATTTATTTTCAGAAAACAAATAAAACCTTTACCACGATCCCTGCATTAGATGAGACTCTTAACGATCAGGGACATAATCAAACCATTCAAGATGTCGTTCAATACGTAAGCAAACAACGGATTAACGTAAACTAACCGACAAAAGGGAGCGGTAACATGGGATATCCAATCATCAAATATAACGGGACGGTTTTATCTCTTAAAAACCCGAAAGTTAAAGTTGTACAGAAAATGAATGAGCATGTGAAAGTCTTTTTGACAGGTGTGTTAACGGGTGCCCAAATGGAAGAATATACAGATCATATGGAAGCAGGGACGAAGTTAGTTGTATCTTATGTGAATGATGATCATAAACAGATTGTATTATTTCGAGGATTAGTCGCGCAGTTTAGAATCACGTTGGTGTCCAATGTAGCCCATTTGGTCGTCGAAGCTCTATCCTATACAAGCCAGCTGGATGAAGTGCTTCATAGACAAACTTTTCAAAATGTAAAGATGAAGCTGCAAGTATTGCTCGAACATGTGCTCAAATCCTATCCCAAAGCCAATTGTACGAGCCGCTTAAAAAACCAGCTTTTACAGGAATTTACGATGCAATTCGATGAAACAGACTGGTCGTTTTTGAAGCGTATAGCGTCTCGACTCGGTTGGGGACTGATACCTGATCCGATTGGAGAAAAACCTCAGTTTTATTTTGGATTACCGGATGGTGTCAATCAAGGGGAGCTCAAACAGTATAACTACTCCATGACCAGAAAAAGCAAACCAGGTTCCGGCAAGGACGACAACCTTTTGTATTATAAAGTGCAAACGACAGGAGCCAAAGATGTCCTACTGCAAATTGGGGCTGAGGTTAAATTTAAAGGGAAAACTTTATACGTCCTGCAGTCTGTGGCGTTTATACGTCATAGTGCTTTGTGGCATGAGTATGTGCTGACTACAGCGGATGGAATGAAGCAGGATTTGATTGTAAATGAGAGCATTCGTGGCATCTCGTTGAAGTCCAAGGTCATTGGAATCGAGCAGGATCATGTGAAGGTTTTCTTTTACGAAATGGACAAGGTCAAGCCGAACGTAAAGGAAACCTACGCTTTTCCAACGGCTACATTTTATACATCGGAAGGAAATACAGGATGGTACTGTATGCCGGAGTTGTTTGACTTTGTAGACATTTACTTTCCGACCGCTAAAGAAAAGGACGCCATCGTAACTCATTCAATCCGCAAGAGATCCAAAGGGGGCGACTTTATTAAGGACCCGTCCACGAAGATCTTTATGACCAAGTACCGCAAAGCCATTATATTTGAGAAAAATGAAATTTTAATCACGGGGAACGACGATGAAGTAGTGATTCGACTGCTAGATGACCATGGCATCGAATTGCGGAGTAAAAAGGACATCCGTGTTAAGGCTGATGGAAACCTAGTACTCAATGCGGGTAACAACATACAAGTCACAGCCAAAGATGGCATCGGTTTAAAATGTAAAATGAGTTTGGTCGAAATGGACGGAAACATCAAAATGACTGGAGAAAAGATAAAGACGCAGTAAATAAAACCACCAAGGGAGGGGAAAAGCATGGCTAAAGTAACTACAGGAGCAATCGTGAATGAGAAAACGCCGACCCAGGAAGATATGGTTCAAGAATGGAAACGTAAAATAAGCAAAGGCGAATATCCTTTTATTTATATAAATCAACCTCTCGCTCAAAGTGAAAAACGTTAAATAAGTCAGGCAACGAGTAAATAAGGCTCCTTAGGAGCCTTATTTCTATGTTCATCTGTGCAACTTTCACCTAACATACAGTTACAAAGACCTATTCCGCATAAACTATGTACTATGACCAGAAATACTGAATCCAATGACTTTATACTTATTTTTCCTCTCGACTATATCACTCGTAAATAGGATGCACTATAATTATACTACTTCTTAATTTGGGAAAAATTAGACGTTAACATTTATAATAGCCCTTCTCAGGAAGAAGGGGTCTTGTATTTGGGAACTTCGCTGTCGATAAACCAATCTGGCCCAGAGACGTCGATTACTTCTTTGGTTTTATAACTGTAATAAATAGTAATTTTGCTGTCTTCGTGACCTTTAATGTACCCATACAGATATATTCTTGAGTGGATAGCCGGATCGTCCACAACATAATCTTTTAGTATGAAATCAGCATTATAGTGTTCTTTAATAAATTCCACGCCGATCGGAGTGGCGACGTCTACTAATTCTTTTTTCTCTTTGTCGGACAAGCTGGAACAACCTCCTAAATACATAATAATTAAAATAAGTGCCAGAATCAGTTGGATTTTTCTGTTCAAGTTACAATTCTCCTTTTCTGGTAATCACCTTTTTTCATAACTCTATAATATATTTACACAATAGACAAGGTGGGAATAACTTGACCTACATTAACGACAAAACATATTGGACCATTGCAGATAGAGTGTATGACCGGGATTTGACTGCTAAAGATGCTAAAAGCAGAATTCTTCCTGACTGGAAGATTGTTGAACCTGAAGGTGCTATGCTGCATGACACAAACGGTTCTGGATTCGATGCGACGGTGTTCCATAACGAAAAAACCAATCAGGTGATCATCGGTTACAGGGGAACAGAACCTCCGGATCGGCCCAAGTGGAGCGTAGCGATGGACTGGGGAACGGATTTCAGCGATGTTGTCGGAGGACGTGCGAAAACGTTGGAAGAAGTCCATCATTATTATGAAAATAATAAGGAAGAGGTGGCTAAACTCCCACCACAAGTGCAAACTGCATTTCTTCAATATGAGGAAAAGTATCAGAATAATCAATTTACACAAGCTCAAAATCTATATGATGTTGTAAAAAAAGAGTATCCCTCTGCTGAGATAACGACCACAGGCCATTCTTTAGGAGGAGCGGAGGCAGAATATGTGGCGGTGCGGAATGGACTGACATCCGTCAGTTATAATCCACCAAG
The DNA here is from genome assembly GCF_038008995.1 of Paenibacillus sp. FSL W8-0439. Taxonomy (NCBI): domain Bacteria; kingdom Bacillati; phylum Bacillota; class Bacilli; order Caryophanales; family Paenibacillaceae; genus Paenibacillus; species Paenibacillus sp. FSL W8-0439. Next base: position 5,474,031 of record NZ_JBBPAK010000001.1, on the reverse strand, counting down.
CATTGTACATCTATTACCGGATGATCTTCAAAAGAAGGTAGAAAATGGAGATTTTCGAAAGACGAATGTCGCTTATGTCAACCCGAAAGATACTATTGGTTCGGGAGTTAATGATGCACAGCCACATGTGGGTGCAACCTACTTTATAGACAATGATTATAAGACGGCTAATGAAGCCAAAATCACTGTTCCTGTTTCATTACCAGTCGAAAGAGAAAATAAATGGGCCAACTTTTTTTTGGGACCCCAATGGACTCCCATTGTATATGTCCCGATTACGTTGCCCATGATGCAGCAAGATCCGATTACGAAGTTCTATAATTCGGTATTGGGTGAAGCGACGCATAGCATGGATCATTTCACATTTGATGGAAGTGGAAATATTAGCAATCCGCTGTACACCATGGATGGACAATTGGTAGAAGGAAATCCGCGGGTCCAAGCGTACGAGCAAATGCTGGCTGCGCAGGCAGAGCTCAAGCAAGTTATGGGCGATTTGGTCGAACGCTACGGTGGACAACTGGGTGCCTTCGGTCAGTTTGCTGCTAATGCCCTAGGTGTGAATTTGATGGGAGCAGGCCAACAAAATGGCCGCGCTAATGGTGGAGCTTATTTTGTAGGCAACAAAAATGGGGGTACAATTCAATTAACACCTGAAGAGCTAAAGCATGCGGCTAATCAGATGCGCTCTAGCTTGCATGGATTTTCTAGTGATACCCGTGCGTCCATTCAGTTATTTCAGGCTCATATCGGAACAAGTGAAAGTCAGTCTTTGACCCCGCTTGCGCATAGTGCTACGGCGACACTGGATCGAATTAATCGCTGGTATCAGGAATCAATTACAGAGATAGCAGAGTACATCGATCGCAAGGGTCAGGAATTTACGATGGTGGATCAATAAGAAAGAGCAGCTGGAAGAACACAACGGGAGGCGAAAGAGATGAGCAGAATATCTTTGAGCCTGGGGGATCTGCGGAGGGCTGTACAGCAGTGCGAGCAGCTAAAGCAAAGACTTCAGCATCAGGAGCAACAGATGAAAACTATATATAGTCGTCTGCAAGACTGGCGGGGTGAATCAGCTGCTGAATTAACACGCAAAATGGAGGCGTTCCTCCAAGGAACCACATTACGGATACACGAGTTGGATGAGCATAAAGAGCAGTTGAAACGTTATATTCGCAAAATGGAAGAAGCTGATCGGCGGGAAGAAAAGCGCAAACGAGCAGCACAATGGTGATTAGGCGTATATCATAGCTAACTTTATGTTGTTGTGCCAGCTACATAACTTAAAAGAACCGTACTATCGCTAGGGGACTTCTGCGGGGTACGGTTTAATGGTGTGTACATAAAAACTACATATATAGTAGAAGAAAAAATATCTCCCGAAATGCGAAAATAGCATCTTTGGAGTCTGTAGCTTGAAGTTGCTGTTATTTTGGAGCATTGTTGTATGGGCTACAGTTAATGTAAGTTTCATCTGATCAATGGAAATAGCTACTTATCTCCTTTCGTTGTTATCGGTCCTTTGATAGGATGGATCTAAACCGAGATTTTTGAAATCGGTAAGTGTAAAAATGTTCTAAAGCTACAAAGTTCGACATATTGTTCGCTTTTTCGCGATGTATACTATTGAATCAGGGATTTTAGTTTGCTATTTATCGCATATTTATGTATAATCTATCGTGTTGAAAGATTGATTGTACGTAATATGCTGATGAGGGTGGGTTCATGACGCTGCTCGACAGTAACGAAAGCAAGAAGCGGATGTGCCAGATTTACAATGAAGTTTCAAAGGAACTGTTCGGCTTCGGGACCACGCTGTTGCGGGCCACCGTTGAGAACAACATTGTTACCTTTGTAGCGAAGCACCGGCGTTCTCCACGCTCGGCGGCATTGGAAGTGGAAGCCCCCGGCTTGAAGCTGGAAGTGGATTTCCGAATGTCCATGCTGTACAAGAAGAGACTTCGCGAGAAGCTGATTGAGGATATGGAGCTCGATATAGAAGCTTTACTGCGCGATTATGATTCAGCAACGCAGTGGGCCATTACGAACATCATACTGAAAGAATCCTAATAAAATTGGATATTCGGCTTTTCGCTTCGGATCTATCTGAGGGGAGAACCTGTTATAACGCGCAGCGGGATCAACTTATTCTTTGTTTACGAAGAAAAGTATTCTTGTTTTACAAGAGTACTTTTCTTTTTTGTGTCATAAGGTATGCAGAATAAAAAACAGGGGGAGTTTCATATGAAAAAGTGGTTTAAAGGATTTATGGCTGTGACCTTGGCATCTGTGGTACTGGCAGGTTGCGGCAGCAATGCTACTGGTGGTCAGGCAGATGGAAAAGATGGCTCAGCTGATGGGAAAAAGAAACTAGTTATTTCCACATGGGGCTTCTCCGAGGACTTTTTTAATAAAGAAGTGTACGCACCTTTTGAAAAGGAGCATAACGTTGATATTGTTGTAGAAATCGGAAATAATGCGGAGCGATTGAACAAAATCAGTCAAGGCAGCACGGATGTCGATCTGATTTATCTGTCTGATTATTATGCCCAACAGGGGATTCAACAAGGGCTATTCGAGAAGTTGGATCGCAGTAAAGTGCCGAACTTGAACCAAATTTATGATATTGCCAAAGCACCGCTGGGTGAGGAATATGGACCTGCTTATACAGTTGGACGCCTCGGTATTGCCTATAATCCGGAGCTGGTGAAAAAAGATGTGACCTCCTGGACTGATCTGTGGGGCACTGAATTCAAAGGAAACGTGACTCTGCCGAATATTACGGCAACGGCTGGACCGATGATGGTGGATGCGGCCTCCAAGGTAGCGGGTAGCAAGGAATTTAATGAAGACCAAGCCTTTGGGAAACTGAAAGAGCTGAGTCCGAATATTGTTAAGTTTTATAGTAAAACGTCTGAGTTCGTAAACATGTTTAGCCAGCAGGAAATTGCGGGCGGTCCGATTATGGAAATGTACTTCAAAGATTTGCAGGCAGCTGTGCCAGGGGCGAAATTTGTGGCTCCTAACGAGGGTGCCTACGCAGTAATGAACACAGTTAATGTAGTAAAAGGGTCTGACCAGAAGGAGCTGGCTGAGGAGTTCATCAACTGGCAGCTGAACAAGGAAGTTCAAGAAAAATCCGCCAAAGCAAAGGTCGATTCTCCGGTGAATACACAGGTGGTACTGTCTGGTGCGGATACAGAGGGAATTACGTACGGTGCAGATGTAGTGAATAAGCTGACCAAGCTGGATATGAAATTCGTTAACGATCATATCAAGGCATGGACAGATCGCTGGAACCGGGAAGTTGCACAATAATGAAAAAGATCATATTAGATGTAGATACAGGCATTGATGATGCGTTGGGTATTTTACTTGCGGCCAAAAGTGGTCAGCTGGATATCCAAGCGATTACTACAGTATGCGGTAATGTTTCACTTAAACAAGCAACACTGAATACATGCAAAATCCTCAACCTGCTGGATAGACCGGATATTCCGGTCTATCGGGGGGCAGAGGCTCCATTAATACGCAAAGGCCTGCACGAGCACCGTGTTCATGGAGAAGACGGCATCGGAGGCGCATTGAGCGGAATAGTCCCAGCCATCTCTGCATCCGAAGGTTTCGCACCAGATATTATCATTGAGACTGTGATGGCTCACTCGGGGGAAGTAACGCTGGTTTGCACCGGACCGCTCACCAATCTGGCGTTGGCGCTGCTGAAGTGTCCCGATCTGACGGATCACGTCCATGAGGTCATTTTTATGGGCGGCGTTATTCACGGATGCGGCAATATCACACCTGTAGCGGAGTATAACATGTACGCTGATCCTGAAGCCGCACGGATCGTATTTCACGCAGGATTTGGTCGATTGATACAAGTGGGGCTGGATGTAACACGGAAGGCGCTGCTGACTGCCGATCATATTGCTCGTCTGACCCGTCCAGAGATTCGTAATTATGTAGCTGAAAGCACGGCCGTGTATACCAAGCGTTATGAAGAACGCAACGGCGTAAAAGCGTGTGCGCTTCATGACCCGCTTGCCGTAGGTGTGGCATTGAATTCGAGGATAGTTGATACCTCGCTGTTATATGTCGACGTGGAAACCTCCAGTCGCATATGTGACGGACAAACGGTAGGCGATGTGCAGAACCGCCTCAATCATAGTCCCAATATGACTGTGTGCGAACAGGTGGACAGCGAAGCTTTTCTGGAACTGTTTATCCAGGTGCTGAACAAGGAATAACATTTTGATAACCGCAAGGAGCTACCCATGAAGAAAACATACTTGTATTGGCTGCTGCTGCCAGGTTTGCTCTTTCTGGCGGTGTTCATGGTCATTCCGATTGTGTTGACGATCGGTTCGACCTTCGTACAGAACAGCTCATTCACCTTAGAAGGCTATCTCCATTTCTTCAAGGACCCTTATTTTCTGAAAATATTGCTGACTACGCTGGAGGTCAGTGTCGTAACGACTCTCGTATGCGTATTGCTCGGTTTTCCGACGGCTTACTATATTTCACGAAAGGCCCCGCGTCGTAAAGGGATTTTGCTGGCGCTGGCTATCTTCCCCTTGTTGACTAGTCCGGTGGTGCGATCATTCAGCTGGATGGTCATTTTGGGTCGCAAGGGGTTATTAAACAACGTGCTAATGAGTTTAGGACTCGTGGATGAGCCGCTGAATATTTTATACACCCCGGCAGCGATGATTATTGGTCTGGTCCATTTGTTTTTGCCGCTGATGATTATTTCACTAATTGGTGTGCTTGAAAATATCGACGGTGATCTTGTCCATGCTGCTCAGAGTCTTGGAGCTTCCAGATTCAGCGCATTTCGTAAAATTGTATTCCCGCTGTCTGTTCCGGGTCTGATCATTGGAAGCATTCTTGTTTTCGTAGGCAGCCTGACGGCTTATACGACCCCAGCACTGCTGGGAGGAAAACAGCGGGTTATCGCTACATTTTTGTATCAAAATGCGATGACGCTTAACGACTGGTTTTTAGCTTCTGTTATCGCAACAATTATGATTGCTATTACATTTATCGTGGTCGGTCTCTTAAATAAGGCGGCCCATAAACTCAATCCGAAGGGGTAGGTGGATATGCGGGAGAAACATTACGGACTAGGCTTCTTTAGCCTGCTGGTCTTCATCTTTCTGCTCGGTCCGCTGTTGATCATATCGGTCACTTCTTTCGAGCCGGGCACGGTATTAAAATTTCCTCCGCAGGGCTTTTCCTTGCGCTGGTATGAAAATATTTTTGAAGTGGATTTGTTTATGTCCACGTTCAAAACGTCGATTGTCGTCTCTCTGCTGGGCAATATCTTGGCGTTGTTAATCGGTATGCCAGCCGCTTATGCACTTAGTCGGTTTTCCTTTCGCGGGAAGGATGCGCTGAATGCCTTGTTCCTTTCCCCGTTACTTATACCAGGTATTGTGCTTGGTTTTACATTGCTGCGTTATTTGATCATTGTGTACCATTTGCCGGTATACGCTGGACTTTTGATCGGACATACAGTGATTATGTTGCCGTTCATTATAAGGGTCATTGCATCCAGTTTGTCTAACTTTGATTTTGCGATTGAGGAAGCAGCGCTTAGTTTGGGAGCTGGACGGCTGGAAACCTTTTTCAAGGTGGTTCTACCCAACATCCGCTCAGGTATTATTGCGGCTATCCTGATTGCCTTTCTGGAATCATTCAACAATGTCGACATTTCCGTCTTCATGACAGGACCGGGCTTCAGCACCCTGCCTATTCAAATGCTGACTTACGTCGAGAATTACTTTGACCCGACGATTGCAGCGATCTCGGTTATGCTGATGATTTTAACGGGTATCCTGATGTTCTTGATTGAACGACTGATGGGATTGTCTTACTTCACTAAAAGGTAATGGAGGCTTCAACCTTATGGCACTGCTTACTCTGGATCGCGTCTCGGTCGCTTATGACAACCAACTGATCTTGCAGGATTTCGATTTGCAGCTCGAACGGGGGCAATTGCTCTCGTTGCTCGGACCGAGTGGTTGTGGCAAAACGACTACACTTCGTCTTATTGCAGGATTTCTCGAAGCTAAACAAGGAACATTTTTGTTTGGTGATAAGGATTATACCCGGGTTCCAGTGAATAAACGGAACTTCGGTTTTGTATTTCAAAGTTATGCGCTTTTCCCGCATTTGTCAGTTTTTGATAATGTAGCCTTTGGTTTACGCTTGCGTAAAGTAAAAGAAGATGATGTAAAACGACGCGTTATGACTATGCTGGATACGGTGAGCCTGGGGGGATTTGAAAAACGTTTCCCCGGCGAATTATCAGGCGGGCAGCGTCAACGTGTGGCGATTGCACGAGCGCTTGTAATTGAACCCGATCTGCTGCTGTTTGATGAACCTTTGAGTAACTTAGATGCTAACCTGCGTGTGAATATGCGCGTAGAAATCCGCCGTATTCAACAGGAACTGGGCATCACTACCGTATATGTATCGCACGATCAGGAGGAATGTTTTTCGATTTCTGACCAGGTTGCGATTATGAATAAGGGGAACATCGAGCAATTAGATGCTCCATCGACCATTTTTAAATATCCGACGACCGAATTTGTCGCCCGCTTTATTGGGTTTAATAATTTTCTAAGCTTTGACGAGCGCACTGAAGAAGGGGAACGTATTCGACTGAATACAGGCGACCTTTCGTTTAGCGTAGTGCGTAATCAGGGTACAGTCCAACCAGGTGCTCGCCAAGGCGCTATTCGCCCGGATGATTTGGTCATTCGAACAGAAGGCAACGAGACAGGAGAAAATGAGCTTCCCGGTGTCATTAAGGTAAGTACTTACCTGGGGCGCAGCTATCAGTATGTGGTAGAGACAGCGAAGGGAAACTTTACGGCTAATCAGGAAATGGATACGCCTTACTTGAGTGGTCAACGGGTTACCCTGCATTTTCCGGCAGACAAAATGGTGCTGGTCCAATAATCAGCGGGTTCGATGAAGGAGATACATCATGCGTGCAGACAAAATGATTTTACAAGTGAAGGTGTATAACAGTTACTACAAGACGTTCGAGGAAGGCAATGTGGCTATACTTGACGGCAAGTTTATGTATATCGGTCAGCGTGGTCTGGAGTCTTTTGAGGCTGTTGAAATTGTGGAGGGGCACGGGAAATATATGATTCCCGGCCTAATCGATATCCATTTGCATATCGAAAGTACCATGGTGACCCCAGCGACCTTTTCCTATGGACTCATTCGCAATGGGGTCACGACGATTGTACCGGAACCGCACGAAATGGCGAATGTTTTCGGATTGGAAGGCATTCAGGAAATGATGGAGGCCAGCAAGGATTGCGTAGCTGATATGTTTTACGGGATTCCTAGCTCTGTCCCAGCGACGCCTTTGGAAACCTCAGGGGGTGAAATTGACATCCCCGAAATTGATGCTTTGTTACAAACGGGTGAGATGATCTGTCTGGGTGAAATTATGAATTATGTGGATGTCATTCGTGATCCGGAGAGCAAGACGAACCGCATCTTACGTCACGTTCGTGAAAACTACCCAGAGCTGATCATTGAAGGCCATACGCCGCAGTTGCTTGATCTGGATCTGCATCAGTTGATCTATGCAGGAATAGGCTCAGACCATACCCACCAAAGCATTGAGGGTATGAAGGCCAGAATGGCCGCCGGGATGTTTATTGAGATCCAGGAAAAATCCATGACCCCTGAGGTGATGGACTATCTCATTCAGGAAGACGTGGCACAACATTTTTGCTTCGTAACGGATGATGTAATGCCGGACTCTTTCGTAGAGCGAGGGCATCTGAACCACATCGTAAGTAAAGCGATCGGGATGGGAATGAAGCCTGAGGATGCGATTTATGCAGCGACGTATACTCCTGCTGCCCGGATGCGTATGCATGACCGCGGGACCATTGCGCCAGGGAAAATAGCCGACTTCGTGCTGCTATCGGATCTGGAGCAATTTGATGTAGAGCAAGTCTATAAGGACGGACTCAAGGTATTCGATAAATTCGAGGAATACCATCAGGCACCGGTAAAAAGTTGCTTTCCCGCCCACTTTTATCAAAGTGTGAAGCTCAATCCGCTTACGGAGCAGGACTTTACTGTAAAGTTGGATGTAGCTGATGGCGCACATCCATGCCGTATTATGATGGTCAAGGATGGATCTACTTTTACAAGCGAACGGATTGCACCTGCACAAGTAGAGCAGGGTGAACTGGTATGGGAACATGGTGAACATGGACTCATTGCTACGTTTGAGCGGTATGGCAAGAACGGCAACCGTGCTTACGGTTTGATCGGGGGAGATACGATTAAACGCGGGGCAGTGGCAACCACCTATTCGCACGATAACCATAACTTGTTGGTCGTGGGGCATAACAAGCAAGATATGATATTGGCCGCGAATACGGTTTTATCCAGCCAAGGGGGCTTTTGCGTAGTTGAAAATGGCAAGGTGCTGTCCCATTTACCGTTAACGGTGGGCGGAATTTTAACAGAAGGACCACTAGAAATGGTTGCTGCCCATGTGAAGGAACTGCGTTCAGCCTTACTGTCGCTGGGCTATCGCCATTACAATCCAATCATGTCGCTCAGTACTCATTCTTTGCCAGTTAGCCCGGCTTTGAAAATTACCGATCACGGCTTGATTGATGTAAATGCAGGCAAAGTTGTATCCTTAATCGTGGAACCTTCTGAAATATAAGAATAAAAGTAGAGCTGATCCATTGCGGGTCGGCTCTTTTTATTATGTAGCAGACAAAATTAACATCTTGTAGAGGCTTATTGTTGTAACCTATTTATGATGCGTTGGGAGTACTTGATGAATATTAATCAATTGGAACTTCACATAATCTTCATGATTAAACTCTAATAAAGTGCTTGAAAAACACTAACATAGTGTTATAATTAAAACAGGATTTAGATTAAGTCTAAATTAATTGCTAATTATTTTTTAGTTTTACGCATGGGATTTAGAAGAAAATCAGACACTACTGCTAGCGAGTATCAAGCATCACTCAACTATACTATGAATCATAACGAGAGGGGATTTTACACATGAGTACATTAAATCATACGAACGCACCTACACAAGAGGCAATTCAAGAACTGCACAAGGCATTGAACCGACACGTGGCTACTTGGTCTGTATTGTACACAAAACTGCATTATTTCCACTGGTATGTAAAAGGACCTAAATTCTTCACACTGCATGCTAAATTCGAGGAGCTTTACAACGAAGCAACAGCTAATCTAGATACGATTGCTGAACGTTTGTTGGCTATTGGTGGCCGTCCTGCTGCGACCTTGAAGGAGCATTTGCAACTGTCAGCTATTCAGGAGTCCGCAGGCGAGCAGACAGCTGAAGATATGGTGAAGTCCGTTGTAGCCGATTTTAAAACGATTACTGTTGAACTGGCTAATGGTATGGAAGCAGCAGAAGCGGCACAGGACAAAGCGACAGAGGATCTTCTGAATGGCTTGAGAGAAGAAATGGATAAACATATCTGGATGCTTAGCGCATATCTGGGATAAGTTCCTGGGAGTGTTTTCCACGGATATGGAGATCAGGTGAACAAGATATACATCCCGTTGGTTCCGGCCTGCTACTGGAGTATAATGACAAAGAAGCATGGAAGACCACAGGCTCATAAGGAAGTGAGCTGCCGGGATGGGGTGTAGGTTATGGAAGTGAAACAACAGCTTTTGCATGAAGCGGAGCAGTTTATATATACATGTTATGAGGAGCTGGGTCGAAGCCGCGATGATGCGGAAGCCCGGCTTCTTCATATTCGTCACGACATAGAGACTACTGGAACATACGATCATACTTACGAAGAGCTGGAACACGGGGCACTTATGGCTTGGCGGAATAGCAATCGTTGTATCGGTCGATTGTTTTGGGACAAGCTATTGGTCAGGGATGCACGTGGAGCGTCAGATGCGACGCAAGTAGTTCACGAGCTATTGGAGCATATCCGTATAGGAACAAACGGCGGTAAAATTAAGCCAACGCTTACTGTATTTCGTGCCTCCCAGTTGGGACAGCCGAATATTCGTATCTGGAACCATCAACTCATTCGTTACGCTGGATATGAAACGGCTCAAGGGGTCATCGGGGATCCAATCTCGGTGGATTTCACCAATGCTTGTAGGGATATGGGGTGGCAAGGAGCGATGACTGCTTTTGATGTATTGCCGCTGGTTGTGGAAGCGGGGGGTCAGCCTCCCAAGTTCTTTGATATTCCTGAACATTTGGTGATGGAGGTGCCTATTGAGCATCCAGAACTCTCTTGTATAGCCACTCTGGGATTGCGCTGGTATGCTGTGCCTATGATTTCGGATATGACACTGGAGATTGGCGGTATCATCTATACAGCAGCTCCGTTTAACGGCTGGTATATGGGAACAGAAATCGGTGCCCGTAATTTTGCGGATACCTTCCGTTATAATATGTTGCCACAGGTGGCAAAACTGATGGGGATGGATACGACGAGTGAAACAACGCTATGGCGTGATCGGGCGCTGGTGGAGTTGAACATTGCTGTGCTGCATTCTTTTAAAAAAGCGGGGGTCAGCATTGTTGACCATCATACCGCAGCGGCCCAATTTAAGTTGTTTGAGGAACGGGAAGCCAAGGCTGGCCGCGCACTGACAGGTAATTGGACGTGGTTGATTCCACCATTATCCCCAGCAACCACACATATTTTTCATAGTTCTTACGATAATCGGCTTGTGAAGCCGAATTTTGGAGTTCAGGAAAAGCCGCAAGGTTGTCCTTTTCATTCTGGTTAACCTAACGGGAGACTAATTGCTGGATCAGGACTCCGGTTTATCCCATACAACGATCAATAAGGTCGCGATCGGCCCTATAAGTAGTGAGAGCGCAAACCAGTTAAGCCTGCTCCGATTTTTGGACTGTGCCAACCCGGCATTAATAAGGGCAAGTGTTCCCCAGCCTAAATAATAATCTTCTGGCATGGTATTCTCCTTTGTAAAAAGGTATAATATCGTACTATGTATTGTATGAGTACATTCATAATTTCATAAGTTATATCGTAAATATAACTTTATATATCTTGGTTTGAGGAGCGAAGCTAAGTTGGAGAGAAATCAGGCAGAGCGCATTGTCGCTGAGCTTTTGGAACGGGCTGCTATAGGCGTAACAGTGAAGCTGGAGAAACGTTTTCCTGGTGGACGGCTAATTGGGGGCAAATATGCTATGCATGCTCACGCCATTACCATGTATACGGATGTTATTGAAACACAATGTTTACAGATGTTCGGCAGCGCGGATCGAGTTGAGGAGTATTTTACGGTTGTGCTTGCGCATGAGATCGGGCACGCCGCCGATACTGAATTAGAGGGTCTCTCCGATGCGATGGAGCAAGAGAACATGATCGGGACCCGGCAACGGCTTGCGCTGCAAATTGAGGAAAACGCATGGAACTATGCGCTTAGACTGGTGCCTGAAATAGAAGCATCGTTTATTTCTGCCGTAATAGACGAGTCCCTGCTTGCCTATCGAGTCCCGATTATGGAGCAGTCTGACATTGCGTAATAATGAATGATTCCAGAGCCGACAGGCTCTTTTTTTATTATTTTTAACAAACGAGGTGAACGGATAGATTCAAAGGAGCAGCTTTTTAAGCTGTGAGACGCGACCTTGAGACAATTCCAGCATTTCGGCTAATTCTTTTTGAGAGACATTAGGGTATTCCTCCATGAGCTGCTTAAGTTTATTCAGGAGCTCATTCTGATTTCTGTAGCTCCTTCTTTTCTTCGGCTGGACAGGACGTGCTTCACTCAAATGACTGGAGGGATTATCGCTCTTCAGGTTCTCAATACAACTCTTGCATATCAGATGATCTCTGAAATAGCTTAAATGATCAACGGCACCACAAAAATAACAAGAAACCCCCGTATACTTGCGAATCATCAGTCCCTCTGGTGTAATAAAAAAATCGAGAGCATCTCCAATATTAATATTCATAGAAGTGCGCAGTTCTTTGGGTAGCACAATGCGTCCCAAATGGTCTAGTGGTCGTGTCATTCCTGTATTCTTCATCATTTTTCCCCTTTCTTGGAATGCGCTTATGGTTGCTGGAATTGTATGTTATGTATGCTGGAAGTACAAAGCGCTTATATTACAGTTTGTTTTGGTATAGCTATCCTAAAAAAAGCTCCGGCATGACGAACAATTACGTCTGCCGGAGCTTGGTGCAGCCAATGAATCTAAGATGTCATGTCGAATTACTGTGGGTTGGTTGTCCAAATGCCGGCTACTTTTAATTGAACCCGTGGCGGCAGCTTCAATGCAGCTAATGTCAGATCGGCCAAATCCTGCGGCTGAAGCATGCGGTCCTCGTCACCAATATTCAATCCCGCATTTACCGCCAATTCTGTATTGACCGTGCTTGGAGTCAGCGCGGTTACCCGAATATTGGATTTGCGAACTTCCTGCATCAGTGCTTCCGTGAAGCCCATCAAAGCAAATTTGGATGCGCAATATGCCGAGCCTGTTGCAAAACCTCGTTCCCCTGCTGTGGAGGAAATGTTAATAATATTTCCGCTCTGTTGTGCCAGCATGCTTGGAAGAGCGGCGTGTGTAACATAATAGGTTCCCATCAGGTTTACGCGAATAATACGTTCCCACTCTTCGGGGTCCATATCTGCGACTGTGCCGAAGGTGGCGATGCCTGCATTGTTGATCAAAATATCGACGGCACCCAGCTCATGCTCCAGTGAAGCTACAGCAGCAGCGGCCTGTGTACGATCTGATATATCTGCAACAGCACTCACCACTTTCACACCGTATGTACTTCCCAGTGAATCCTGCAGCTTTTGTAGGTCGGTCAATGTGCGTGAGATTAACCCCAGATTAACGCCTTCCTTGGCCAAGGTCTCGGCAATTGCCTTACCAATTCCTTTGCTGGCTCCTGTAATAATGGCTGTTTTGTTTTTAAGTTCCATCCAGTCTCCTCCTTATCACTATATAACGTGGTTGTGCATCTGAGCACATGGTTACATTATACTAGGTTAAACCCCTTGAACCAAACTTCGCCTGATGAGACATTATGTAGTAGCCTCCTATTTGGAAATATCAATATCCCCTGAAGTGGTTTCGACCTTGATCACGCTCGCGGCGCCGGGAACAGATTCGGGAGTGTTTATGCTTCCAGAGTCAGAGTGGACATTATAGACACCTTTAAAATCGGGAGCCTGCTTAATATTTACATCACCGGAATCAGAATTCACTTCCAAGTTGGATACGGTGCGTTGCGTAATATTAGATTCCCCTGAGGTTAGGGATAGAAGGCCGTTACCGCTATAATCGCGGATGGTGACATCTCCTGAAGTAAGCTTTAGCTCCATATCTGCTGTAAGCTGATTGGCTATAAAGTTACCGGATGTTAGATTTGCGATCAGGTGGGTACTTCGGAGGTTTGTAATCTCGGCAGTGCCTGAGGTAGCAGTAATAGAAGTATTCTCCACGGAGGCATCTTGAAGTTTTACATTTCCTGAATGTGTATCTACCTGCAGATCAGCTAGTGTTTCCCCAGCAGGCATCTCTACAGTAATCGTTTGATCCAAATCAGGGGTAAACGAAAAGAATGACAAGGAAGGGGCCGGCTTCGATTGAATGGTAAGCTTACCGTTCTCAATTCGGGCATTATGAATCTGGTCGGCTACTTTTGTCTGAACTTCTCCGCTGATGCGTATCGTACCTTGGTCGCCAGAGCCAGGAGTGAACAAAATAGAAACATCATCAGAACTGTCCACTTTCAGGTTTTGAAGCTGACCACGTGTGAATGTCCATTTTTTATTTATAGCTGTTGTTTCTTTCATTACTTGTTGATTCCATGGAGCACCGTAGACCACCATTCCGGCTACACCGATGACAATGCACAATCCAGCTGCAATAAACCACATTTTATTCATGTTGTTAGTAAGCTCCCCTCAGGGTAGTCTGATTCCATTTCCAGTATCGCACTGTGCCCTTTACCATAAGGAGTAGGAGATAACGTACCCCAGGCAGCAGCAATAGCCCCATACCTGTTAACGTGATGGAGAAGAAGAATTTGGTTGGGTAAAAGGTGCTGTTGAGCGCATAATCAGTGACGGCGAGTAGAGGGGCTGCAACGAAACTGACCGCCACTGCGGTTAATGAAGCCCATACCGCCCATAGGGTAGCTAGAATCGGGATGGAGATCAACAAGTTGAGAAACAGCAGCCCTAAGAAAGTAAAAAGATTGCGTGCGAAGCTTCCTTGGCGAAGTGGAGGGGAAGCGTTCCAGCCTACATTGGGAACATCCAATGCTTCTCGGGCAATATCCTCTGGGTTCCCCAACTCATGGGCAATTTCAGTTTCGCTTTTTCCATTGGCCAAGCCGTAGTCAAAATGCTGGCTCAAATCACTAAGCAACTCATGGCGTACCTCTGCAGGGAGAGGAGATAGGCGCTGCTCCACCTCTGTAAGAAACTGTTTTCTATTCATCAGGATCTCCTTCCTTCAGTAGGCTTGCGACATGATGGACAAAATCATTCCATTCCCGTGTAAGTAATCTTGTATAATGGCTGCCGGTATCGGTCAGCCGGTAATATTTACGGGGCGGGCCCTCGGTCGATTCCTGTAAATACGTCGTGCAGTATCCCTCGGATACCAGACGGCGAAGCAGTGGATATAGGGCTCCCTCTGCTACTTCGATATGACGGGAGACGGCTTGAGCCAATTCGTAGCCATAGCGGTCTCTACGTCCAATTAGAACTAGAACGCATAGTTCCAGTACCCCTTTTTTGAATTGGATGTTCACATTCACGAGCGATGCTCCCTTCCTGATGTAATCATAATTCATAGGTGTCGTTCGGAATAAGGGGAAGAAACGTGTGTTTGTGCATAATTTGTCACGGGTACTAATTATAAATCAGTAGTCAGGTATAATTTAACATCATGTACTGATTAATGCAAGGTACTAAATTTTTAATAATAAAATCTTCGGGTCAAAATGGGCCGGTTTTCTTTCTTGAAGGCTTACACGAATAGCAAATCTTGTAGAATAAAGTAGTTTTATTTAGAAATTCCTCGATTTCTGGCTGGAAACACCCATAGAATGTTACTTTAATTTCATTCATTAAAATGATAGATTGTAAAGTGTTCAATAGAGCTAAAGATTACCTATTATGAAGAGGTGGATAAAGGATGGACTGGAAGCACTGGTATAGGGAATTGGAACAGGATGATGAGACTTGGGATGTGTCGGAGGAGGTTGTACTGCGTGGTGTGGTACATCTTGATTTTTGCGGGCATCCGTCGGAGGTAGAAGTCGAATTTATCGTGGGAGCCGACTCTGAAGAACAGGCACAGGCTATAGAAGAACCTACGGAACCTCAGAGAAAGACATGGGAGAAGTATATGGCATGTTCGTCAGCGATCCATCCTCAAGTATTGGAGTCCATATACCATCATTATGTAGACATCGTGGAAAAGTATCGGAAGGCATACAGCTCATGGGGAGAGGACCCTAATGAATATGCGCCTTATGTGGAGCGACCAGAGCAATTGCTGGATCGAATGCAGCTTATATCTATACTGATTTCCGACTCATCGGAAAAGGATGAACTATATTTGAATTTTAATTGTTCCTGGGATCGAGAGCATGGCTTAGGTATACATCTGAAGCAGCTAAAAATCGAGCATATTCAAGGTTTATATACATTATATGACTTGGAATAAATAACTCCCTTCCGGTCTCTAATAGAAAGACCGAAAAGGGAATAGGATATGATGGATATAATGACGTGATTGGATACAATAAAAATATTAGTTGGATACAGACAGCACGGCTCGGGCTGCTTGAGCCGCCTGTACCATTTGCCGCAACGCGGCAACAGATTCCTCCTTGGTACGGGTCTTCAGCCCACAGTCTGGATTAACCCAGAACAAATCTGCTGGCAGTACGCGCAAGGCACGCTGAATCATGCTTAGCATTTCTGATTCATCAGGAATACGCGGGCTGTGGATATCGTACACGCCCAGACCGATGCCTTTGTCGTACACCTGATCCTCAAAGCTAACAATCAGTTCACCATGACTACGAGAGGTTTCAATAGAAATCACGTCGGCATCCATGTCTGAAATGGACTGGATCATATCTTGGAATTCGGAATAGCACATGTGTGTATGGATTTGGGTCGCAGGTTCAACAGTGGCCGTGGTCACAAGGAAGGCTTGAACCGCCCAATCCAGATAGGCCCGCTGTTGTTCTTTTTTCAACGGGAGCCCTTCGCGAATTGCGGGTTCATCCACCTGAATCATGCTAATACCCGCTTGTTCGAGTGCCTCTACCTCTGCCCGTAATGCCAGAGCTAATTGCAAAGCAACTTGCCTGCGTGGAATATCATTGCGTTCAAAGGACCAGTTCAAAATGGTCACAGGGCCTGTAAGCATTCCTTTAACTGGCTTGGAGGTTAACGATTGGGCAAATGCCGTCTCTTCCACAGTCATTGGTTGATCGAACGACACATCTCCGTAAATAATCGGCGGTTTAACACAGCGGGAGCCGTAAGATTGCACCCATCCGTTTTGTGTAAAAGCAAAGCCTTTTAGTTTTTCGCCAAAAAACTCAACCATGTCAGTCCGTTCAAATTCCCCATGTACAAGCACATCTATGCCAATGTCCTCTTGGATATCAATCCATTCCTTGATCTGCTGCTGGATGAATGCCCGATATTGCTCGGCAGACCATTCTCCTTTGCGATAGTACAGACGGGCCTTGCGAACCTCAGCAGTTTGCGGGAAGCTGCCGATGGTCGTCGTAGGCAGTGGGGGTAACTTCAGCCTATTTTGCTGAATTATACGGCGCTCGGCGAAAGGAACGCTGCGTGATAGTGGCTCCTTTGCCAACAGGTCGGCCAAATCGGCAGCTGTCTGTACCCTTGCCGCTGAGCTGTTGAAGCGGGCTACCGCTTCCGCACTTTGCTCAAGCTTGGCAAGTGCGGATGGATCATGCTTACCAAGTGCAGCCGTCAAGACTGCGATTTCATCCAGCTTTTCATCGGCAAAGGCTAGGGCATGCACCAGCTCTCGGTCCAGCTTGTGCTCTGCTTCCAGACTGACCGGCACATGCAGCAGACTGCACGATGGCTGCACGATAAGCTGTTCTGCATTGATTTGTTCTGCTAACTGGCCCAACAGCGCAGCCACGGCATTCAGGTCGCTGCGCCATATATTGCGCCCATCAATGACACCAGCACCCAGCGTTTTCCCTTTGGGGAAGCCATGTCGCGATATATGCTGGAGATTTTCGCCATCATCATAGACAAAATCAAGACCCAGTCCCTGGACCGGAAGTTCAGTCAGACGCTCATAATGATCTAGGCTACCAAAGTAGGTTTGCAGCATGATGTTTAAGGAGGGAGCAGCTTGGGTCAAAGCTTCATAGACCTCCTGAATAATATCCAGATCCTCTACTGGGAATGAGGTGGTCAGGACAGGTTCATCGATTTGGACCCATTGTACGCCTTCTGCTGCTAGTTCGGACAGGACTCGGGCGTATAAAGGCAGGAAGGTTCGTATAATAGAGGCCAGATCCTTACGATCATAGCCTTTGGATAAAACAACAAATGAGTAGGGACCGATGAGAACCGGTTTACCGTCAATACCTAGCTCCTGCTTTGCTTCACGATAAGCGAGTAAGGGCTTATTTTCAGTGAGCACTGGAGCCGCATTTTCCAATTCGGGAACGATGTAGTGGTAATTGGTATTCATCCATTTGGTCATTTCGCTGGCGGTAGCTCCCTTCTGCCCACGTGCCATCCCGAAATACACAGACAGAGGAACCGGACCTGTAGGACGATAGTTGAACCGTTCGGGTACGAGACCGAACATCACAGATGTATCCAGCACATGATCGTAATAGGAAAAGTCTCCGACAGGAATGCGATCAATCCCTTTGTCACGTTGCTTGCTCAGATGCTCCAGACGCAATCTTTTCATCTCACTATGCAGTTCACTTTCGTTAATACTACCCTGCCAGAAGCGCTCCAGTGCTTTCTTCCATTCCCGGTTCCCGCCGA
The DNA here is from genome assembly GCF_038008995.1 of Paenibacillus sp. FSL W8-0439. Lineage (NCBI taxonomy): Bacteria > Bacillati > Bacillota > Bacilli > Caryophanales > Paenibacillaceae > Paenibacillus > Paenibacillus sp. FSL W8-0439. Next base: position 5,455,941 of record NZ_JBBPAK010000001.1, on the reverse strand, counting down.
TACGCGGATATCCCAGATTACTGCTAGTCAAACCGGACAATGTAGATCGTTCGTTAATGGACATGTAGGTTTCCTCCTAAGTGGTAGCCAGTTTATTTTTACGTACCAAAAAAGGCATTCTGTCCCCAAGGCTAAAAATAAGTAGGGGAAAGAATGCCTCCGCGATTAAAATTCAAAAATACGGCGACTGCTCTTAACACCTCCCTATCTTCCGTAGGTACTGCGATGTTGTTAAAATAGGCAGGTCTCCTGACTTACGGATCATGACGTTCAGCATCCCTTCCCGGTCTGTGGACCAGTGGGTGTATGAGCAGCTGAACATTCCCCGTTTACAGTGGCGGGACCGTCCCGGATTTGCACCGGCTTCCCTTTTAAGTCTGATCTGAATAGAACAGACACCTATTTCCAAACTATAAGATTAAGGTATGACGAATAATTATGCACTCGTATACTTGTTCACCATCATAAGTGAAACTCACAGGATGTGCAATAGAAACAGTAATAGAAACTGGAGTGGAATCTGTTAGTTATATGCAAAAAAGACAAGCCCAACCCATCGTGGGGGACTTGTCTTTGGTATAGCATCTTGCTAAATAGAACATCGCCTTTAAGCTAATGAAACGGTGTAACCTGCTTGAGTACTGGCTTTCACATCTACCAGGCGCTGATTACGGCTGCCCCGAAAGGGGAGGGTCAGATCTTTTTGCTGTTCAACAAAACGGCCATCTACAATCACGTCACACAATAGTGCCAGCTCCTGTCGCTCCTGATCCATGAGCAGATCTTCGTAGACAAAGCCTGTGTAGGCCCAGACGGTTCGGTCGGGACAAGCCGCGCGGAAGTCACGTACAAATTGCGAGCATTCTGCTGCTGAGAAAAAAGGATCTCCCCCGCAGAGAGTCAATCCGTCCAACAGCGGATTATCCATGATATCACGGATGACCTCCTGTTGACGCTCAGGCGTGAATGGCTCCCCTGCGCGAAAGTTCCACGAAGCTGGATTAAAGCAGCCGGGACAGGCATGGCGGCAACCACTAATGAATACAACGGTGCGCAGGCCGTATCCTTCATTCAGAGATTCTGGAATATAGCCGCAAAAATTCACTTATGCTTCACCCGGTCGCGAACTTCGGCTTGCTTGGCAGCATTAAAACGAACGGTATAATCACCTGTCAGATATCCGGTTACCCGACGTAAACGCTGAAAATGCGTGTGTTCCTCATCCGTGCCGCATTGAGGACAGCTTGTCCCGATAATCCCTTCATAGCCGCATTCCGTACAACGATCCACCGGATGGTTGATGGAGAAGTAGCCAATGTTCTGATGCAGCGCGTATTGAACAATTTTAAGAAACGCCTCCGGGTTATTCCGCGCATTACCGTCCAGCTCAATGTATGAAATTGCACCCGCATTACATAGATTATGGAACGGAGCCTCCAAGCTGATTTTACGAGCAGCCGGGAGCTTGTAATACACCGGAATATGGAAGGAATTCGTGTAATATTCCCGGTCATTGACCTCAGGAATAACTCCGAAGTCACGTTGGTCCAGCAATGTGAACTTGCCCGACAGCCCTTCGGCAGGCGTCGCAAACAGTGTAATATTTAGATTGTGATGTTCACTCATTCGATCACAATACACGCGCATGGAGGTGATGATTCGCTGTGCTTCACGGTATACAAAATCATCCTCTCCGTGGTGTTTTCCGTATAATGCTTTCATACACTCAGCCAGCCCGATAAATCCGATCGAAAGCGTACCGTGCTTTAGGACGCTTCCCACCTTCTCATCAGGTGCCAGTTCTTTTCCGCCTTCCCATACCCCTTCGCGCATCATAAAGTCCGAGGCTTTGGCTGGCTGGCTGGTCTGGATATGATAGCGATGGATTAGACCGTCCACTGCAATTCGCATAACCTCTTCCAGTCTCGCGTCAAAGCGGTCACGGTCAGGTGTCAGACGCTTGCCTGTGCAAATACCATATTCAATCCCGAGCCGTACCAGATTAATAGTATTAAATGAGAGATTGCCCTTGCCGCTCTGGCGGTTTCTGCCGAAACGGTCAGAAATGGTACGGGTACGGCAGCCCATCGTGGCAATGATGGTATCCGGGTCATCTGCGCGGTAATAAGGCAGATTGAAGGTAGCATCCACATTCACAAAGTTGGGATACATCCGCTTACTGGAGCATTCTACCGCTTTTAAGAACAAATCGTAGTTGACATCGCCTTCTGCCTGGTTGACTCCTTTTTTACATTGGAAAATATGTTGTGGGAAAATAGGAGTTTCCCCGCTGCCCAGTCCGCGAATCGTGGCTTCCAGCAGCGATTGCGAAACAAGCCGACCTTCAGCAGACGTACACATCCCGTAATTCAGTGAAGTGAACGGAATTTGCCCCCCTGCCCGACTGCTCATCGTGTTCAGGTTATGAATGAGCGACTCGGCGGCCTGCCGGGTTTCTGTTTCCGTTTCCTCATAGGCAAATGAGTATGAACGAGGGCAGACTTCTTGCAAATGGGTATTGGCTAAATGCAGTTCGTCATCAGACCAGTTGGAGTCTATTTCTTCCTTGAACAACCGGAGTCCTTTGCGCAGGTGCTTGCGGAAGGAACGAGCAACGTATGGAGCTAGATCCCAATCTATTTTATTGGCAGAGACACCACCAAATTGGCTATTTTGCTGAGACTGGAATATGATGGCGACCAGTGCCATAGCAGACATAATTGTTTGCGGTGTGCGTACAGAGCCATTGCCTGTATTGAAACCGTCTTGTAGCAAACGACCAAATGGGATAAAGATACAATTTGTAGTTCCGAGCGCATATTGGTCCAAATCGTGAACATATACATATCCATGGTCAATCGCGTCTGTTAATTCAGGCGGAAGCACACGCAGGCGCGCATACCATTTGGCATATTCCGAGCCAAGCTTGCTCATTTTGCCGCTGAACGATTCTCCATTTAAATTTGCATTCTCCCGCAGCATGTCCAGATCTTGTGCCCCAATGACTCGCTCACCGATGTCGTATAAATGATGTTCCTCCAGCACCTTCATCGTAAAACCCTCCATATAGTAAAAAATATATATTTTTCACAAAAACAACATATTGATGATATCTAGTGATAACCAATTGTTTCGATCTATATATTGTATATACGTAGACATTGAGAGTATGTGACTATTGTCACATTGATAGAGGCGAGAAGCAGGAAAAGGCCAGGTATAGAATAAGGGACACATCCACAGATATGCACCTTACTCTACACCTGGCCATTGTAGTTACAGTGAAATAAGTAGGTTTTCGAGTACATCGTATATGATATTGGGAAAAAAATTTTTAGAAGGTTTAGAGCAGCTTTTTCAGTTGGGACACACGGCCTTGGGAAATATCGAGCATTTCTGCATACACTTTTTGTGGCAGGTTCGGATGCTCCTGAATCAGCTTGCGGAGCTTTTTTACCATTTCACCTTGTTGCACTCTGGAATGCTTGGGCTGCCAGGTAGTGTTGGCTTGGTTCGATTTGGTATGTTCTTGAGCCTGGATGGCATCATTGCTTGTGGCATGTACATGTTCATCGTTCTTTAATAACTGGATGCAATCAGCGCAAATAAAGCTGTCCCGAAAATAAGTTAAATGATCCACTGCGCCGCAAAATTTGCAGGAGACACCCGTGTATTTCCTTAATACAAATCCTTCTTCATCTACGAAGAATTCAAGCGAATCACCGATATTGATATCCATAGTGGTGCGCATTTCCTTAGGGAGTACAATTCGCCCCAGCTGATCCAGAGGCCGTGTCATTCCGGTATTTTTCATCAGCGCTTCCTCCTTCAATGATATATCCTGATTATACCAAAAAATATCATTTTTAGCTTTATATAAGAAAAAGAAATTGTAACTTTTTTTCTCGTATGCCGCGGTTTGTATTTCATCCAATTTAGGATGTTTTCGGTATTGTTGCTGGTGTACTCCTTTTTCGTTATGATATATTAAAGCGCTTTCGTGCATAACTTTTTATCATCTTAATGAAGCTAAGGAGATGACGGATTTGAGTCATGAAACAACGGGTATCGAATATTTATTTCAAGATCCGAAGATTCAACTAGATGAGCGTGTACGGGATCTCGTGTCGCGACTAACCTTAGAGGAAAAGATCGAATCTATGCTGCAATACCAGCCGGCCATTGACCGTTTGGGAGTTGCAGCTTACAAGCACGGTACGGAAGCAGCACACGGGATAGCCTGGTTGGGGGAGGCCACTTCATTTCCTCAGCCTGTGGGTTTGGCCTGTACTTGGGATACGGAGTTAATGCGTCAGATCGGCTCTGTTATTGCAGATGAGGCGCGTGTCTACTATCGTCGTGATCCAAAATTGAACGGTCTTACCCTGTGGGCGCCTACAGTGGATATGGAGCGTGACCCAAGATGGGGAAGGAATGAGGAGGCCTACGGCGAAGACCCGTATTTGACGGGAGAATTGTCGAAGGAGTTAGTCAAAGGGATACAGGGTGATCATCCGGTATATTTGAAAGCGGTTGCGACGTTAAAACATTTTCTAGGTAACAATAATGAAGTGGACCGGGGTATTGGCTCCTCCAGCATAGACCCACGAAACCTGCGAGAATATTATCTAAGAGCATTTGAGAAGCCTTTTACGGAGGGCGGAGCCCAGTCGATGATGACTTCTTACAACTTGATTAACGGGACGCCTGCTACGTTATACCATGGTGTTAACGATATTGTCAGAGGCGAATGGGGAATGGACGGCTTTGTCGTAAGTGATGCGGGTGATGTGATGGGGATTGTAAACGACCATCAATATTACGATTCCCATACGCCGGGCGTGGCTGAATCTATTCGCGCTGGAATTGACAGCATTACCGATGATGCAGAGCTCTCCAAGCAGGCGATTCGAGAAGCTTTGGAGCAGGGCTCGCTACAAGAAGAGGACTTGGATCGGGCATTGTTCCATACGTTCCGTGTTCGTTTTCGTTTGGGGGAATTTGATCCGGCGGCAGACAATCCCTATGCCTCCATCGGGGAGGAGGCTTTAATGACAGAGCAAGCCCGTGCATTGTCGTTGCGTGCGGCGAGGGAGCAGATCGTACTGCTCAAAAATGAGCAGGAACTTTTGCCATTGAACCCTGCCCAGTGTGGCAAAGTAGCGGTCATTGGTTTGCATGGCAATGAGGTGTTCCGCGACTGGTATTCCGGTACGCTACCTTACCGGGTTACACCGCTGGAGGCGATTCGTGCCAAGCTGGAAAGCGGGGGCGCGGAGGAACGTGTCGTGTACTCCGATGCCAAAGATCGTGTGACCTTGACGGCATCGACTGATGGCGCGAAGCTCATAGTTAATTCTTCTGGCGATATGCGCTTGTCCCAGGATGGAGAGCCAACGGTATTGACCATGACAGATTGGGGCTATGGCAGCGTGACACTGCATGATGAACATCTGGGTACCTATGTGACGAGCGATGAGGAGACGCTTCGTGTGACAGCTGCTGAAGCGTATGGCTGGTATGTTAAAGAGGTCTTTGGACTGACTCCTGTGGAAACAGGGGAGCATCTGTGGACCACATGGAACGGTAAGCCAGTGATCGCAGGAACGGAAGGCTCCTTAAAGGTGATGGAATCCGCAACTCCTGCACCTAACGTCACAGACTCCGACCGTACGACTTTCCGTATTGAGACGGTATCGGATGGCTTAGCGGAAGCGATAACCGCTGCGCAAGCGGCAGATACAGCGATTGTATTCGTTGGAAATCACCCGCTCATTAACGGAAAGGAAGAGAATGATCGCCCAGGCCTGGAACTTGCTGTTTCCCAGCAACGACTTATCGAGGAAGTATATCGCGTCAATCCGAATACGATTGTGGTTCTGACGGGCAGCTATCCTTTTGCGATTCCTTGGCTTCAAGAGCATATTCCAGCGATCGTATATACGTCTCATGCGGGACAAGAGCATGGTACAGCCATAGCGGATGTATTGTTTGGAGATTACGCACCCGCAGGGCGTCTGAACATGACCTGGGTTCAGAATGAGGATCAATTGGGTGATATCAGGGATTATGATATTATTCGTGGCGGTCGTACCTATCAATATTTTGAAGGTGAACCGTTATATCCATTTGGACACGGGCTAACGTATTCGCCATTTGAATATAGTGATCTGCATACAGACGCCCATAAGGATAACGTTAAATCTATGGCTACACTTGACGCCGCAGATACTATCCAGGTGTGGGTAGATGTGACGAATCGGGGGGAAGCTGCTGGCGAAGAGGTTGTACAACTGTATGTACGCTCTGAAGCCTCGCGCGTAAAGCGCCCGTTGAAGACACTGTGTGGATTTCAACGCATTCGCTTGGAGCCAGGTGAGACGCGAACGGTCTCTTTTACGGTTCGGGTAAAGGATTGGGCGATTTGGGATGTCACACGGGATTGTTATTGCGTTGAATCGGGTGAATATACACTGCTGGCAGGTGCCTCCTCAGCAGATATTCGATTGGAGCATCCTGTGTACGTTCGAGGTGAAGTTATTCCACCACGGCAAGCTGGACCAAGGATACGAGCTGAAAACTTTGATGATTGCTTCGACATCCTGCTGGATGAAAGCAAGGAGCAAAGGGAGGCCTGTGTACGTCCCCGTTCAGCGCAACGTTCTGGTTGGATTGCTTTTCATGGCGTAGACATGAATACGGTGAGTGTAGCCGAGTTTCAGTGCCGCGTGTCAGGCAACAGCAGTGATGCAGCCATTGAACTGCATTTGGATGGGCCAGACAGCCAAGCTGTGGCACGCATCAATGTGGGCAATACAGGAGGGGCACAAGCATGGGTGACACTCTCGGAAAAGGTACAGTCAACCTCCGGCATCCGGGATGTTTATCTGTCACTTAGTGGAGAAGTGCGACTAGGTCATTTTACTTTGGGCGTTAGGGATCCAGAGGGTTCCGGCTTTCAGGCTTGAACTTACATCTGACATCACGTACAATGCATTCAACGAAGTTTCTACAGCTTAGGGGTGTCATCTCATTTGAATAATGAAAAAAGACTACGCACCGCAACGCCCAAATGGCTTGGAATTGCGGTAAAGGCGCTTGTCTATTTGGAAAAACACGGGGAGCTTTGTGCCAGCGGTTCTATTGCCCGCTCCATTGATTGCGAGGTCACTTTGGTGCGCAGGGTGCTGACACGGCTTGTGCAGGCTGATTTGATTGCAGCACGTGAAGGGCGCGAGGGAGGTTATGTGCTTACCCGTTCGGCGGATCATATTACACTTGCTGATATATACCACGCCATTGAAATATGTGATCCCATTTTCCCGGGGATGATGCATGAACCGGAGACGAACCCTTTTTGCGGGGAGTTGGCGATCGCCGTATCTGAGATTTTAGCTGAGAGTGAACGTCGTATGCTGGAAGTATGGGAATCTCATACGCTTGCTTCGCTCGCCAAGCGTACATCACTTGTGGTAGGGAATTGCAATCATATTGAAGATAAGGATACCAATTCACCTTCCCCAAGAGATTAACATCTTTTCATTTAAAAGGATAATAGCCGATACGATCCTCAAGAGAGGGTTGTATCGGCTATTTCTGTGTAAAGGTCATGCCTCAAATTATATTTCATAGGAGCAAACCCGATTACGTCCTGCTTTTTTAGCTTCATATAGTGCTTTATCCGCCTGTTCCAGCAGGGCTGCTCCGGATATATCTTCTCCTGTACCAGGGAAGGTGGTCACGCCGATGGACACGGTAACTTTAAGAATAAGTCCGTCGGCTAAAACAAACTCATACTGATTTACTCCGCTAAGAATCTGATTAGCTATGCGTAATGCTTGCCGAAAAGCACAATTCGGCAAGAGTACGGTGAATTCTTCTCCCCCGCTGCGGGTGACTACATCATTAGTACGGCACTTTTCCATTAAAATCTGCCCAAGCTGGCGCAGCACTGCATCTCCTGCCGCATGCCCATAGGTGTCATTGACTTCCTTGAAGTGATCAATATCCAACACCAGTACAGATAAGTGCTCATGACGTTGACGAGCTTGAGGAAGCTGCTCTTCCAATGAGAACTCAAGCTGTCTTCTATTGCTTAAATTAGTGAGATGGTCTGTGTAGGAGGTATGCTCCAGTCGAAGTAACAGCTCATTGGATGTGTTGATAGATTCAGCAATGAGGTACAGAAGACATCCGCCGACCATGGAAATGAAGAATTGGAGCGGATACACGTGCAGAACATCATCGAGATTTTTCAAATTTATCATAAGGGGACAGAATATAATGCCCAAAGCAAAAACATTCATCATAATCAGCTTGGGTAAACGCGACCAGGATAAATGTGACAGTACAGCACACCCCAGACCAGCGAGCAGCATAAAAATGGCGCCTACGATGGCTTGAGTGTTGATACCAAACAGCAATAGTCTGCCTAAACATATAAAAAGCGTTGCCATAAGCGCAGCTGGGGCGCCGATATAAGTTGCGGTAGCTACGATAGCCAGATGTCGAAGATCAGCGATGGTATTAAATCCTACTGGAATGGAGTAGTACATGATAACAATGCCATAGCACCCAAAAAGAGCGCCACCAATCCAATGTACCTTGTGCGTTAAGGTGTGTAGGCGGATTTTATACCTTTGCGAAATAAGACCGGTTATGTACAAAAAGGTGACAAGGATACAGGTATTTACAAAAAACGTACTAAACAAGATGCTAACCCTCCCGAGAGGCATATTCCTTCATTTTATCAAAAAGAACTGACATTAGGCTTAAAAAAGAAAAATTTAATTGAAATTTATTACGTTAGGTTGGCTTATAATGTTTCGATCCTGTACTTGGTGCATAACTGGGAATAGATTGAGCATACTCCAAAGATACATTAATTAGGAAATAGGTAGTGTTTACTGCTGCCATTTTTGGAGATGAGGTTTGCTCATGATTCGCTATCCCTATCGCAAACATAATAGAAAATTGGGTGCGGATAAGAATAATGGAAATTCTCCGCGCTATTTAAAAATCGAGACTTGCTTGGAAACCAACCTGCAGCAAATTAAGAAATTGACGTCAGATAGTCCAGATTTTCTGATTCGCCGCTTTAAAGTTGGGATTAAGGCGAATGTTCCCGCCGCTATTGTATTTCTGGATAGTATGGCCAAAACGGATACGGTGAATGAACTCATCATGAGATCCATGCTTAGCCGCCCATCTGCTGAATTGGCTGCTGAGGTGGAGAGCGCAGAAGCGCTGTACGCAAGAATACAGAGTCACGCGCTTGCACTGGGAGAAGTGAAGGACTGCGATGATTGGAGTTCCATGATGGAACAACTGTTAATGGGAGACACGATCATCCTATTGGAAGGCTGCCCAAAAGCCATTGCGTGCGGCACGCGTGGGGGAGAGACACGCGCGGTGAGCGAGCCAACAACACAGACAGTCGTCAGAGGACCGAAAGATGGATTTGTAGAATCCCTGTTCACGAATATTTCTCTGGTCCGGCGACGGATTAAAAGCTCCGATCTCACACTGGAGATGTTCCAAGTGGGAAGCACGTCCCTCACCAATGTGGCCATGCTGTACATGAAGAATATTGCAAATCCACGCGTCGTGGATGAGGTTCGTAAACGGGTAGAAAGCATCAATATTGACGCTGTATTTGAGTCCGGCATGGTTGAGGAGATGATACAAGAAAATCATTTCACACCCTTCCCAACGATCTTTAACACGGAAAGACCCGATACCATCAGCAGCAATATTATGGAGGGCCGAGTGGCGCTCATTATAGACGGAACTCCGTTTGTACTAGTGATGCCTACAGTATTTGCCCAATTTTTTCAGAATTCTTCGGATTATGAAGAACGTTACGATATGGCGACGGTTGTTCGGCTCATTAGATATATCAGCTTCATTATTCTTATTTTGGGGCCTTCTCTCTACATTGCCTTAACAACATATCACTATGAAATGATACCGACTCCATTGCTGATCAGCATATTGGCTCAGCGGGAATCCGTTCCTTTTCCGGCATTTCTAGAGGCGTTTATTCTGGAGATTACCTTTGAGATTTTGCGTGAGGCGGGTATTCGTATGCCGCGTGCAGGTGGTCAAACGGTATCTGTTATAGGTGCGCTTGTGTTGGGTCAAGCGGCCGTGGAAGCCGGGATTGTCACCCCGCTGCTCACGATTGTAGTAGCCCTGACGGGAATAGCCAGTTTCGCAATCCCGGCCTATAACATGGCAGTGGCCGGGAGATTGTGCCGGTTTATTTTCATGATACTGTCTGCGTTTATGGGGCTATACGGCATCACATTGGGGCTGATTGCGCTGATCGCTCATATGAACAGTCTGAGTTCCTTCGGGGTGCCCTACATGGCGCCTTTCAGTCCTTTTGTGCTGGAGAGTCAAAAGGATGCCGTATTGCGACTCCCATTCTGGATGATGAAGAAACGTCCTAAAAGCATTACGTCTAAGAACCAGAAACGAATGAAGGATGGAAGCGGAAATTCCCCTTCGGATAAAACCACGCCGATGCAGGAGGGGGGCAATCAGGGTGTATCAGGGGAAGAGGAATGAACAAAGTGCAGTAACCTTAAAGGGGAGAATAGGGAGACTGTGTTTGGTCCTATTACTGTTCGCTCCATTGTTATCCGGTTGCTGGGATTCTGTGGAGTTAAACCAGAGAGCAGTAGTAGCGGGGATAGGAATTGATATGGTTGGGGAGTCGGATTACGAAGTTTCCCTGCAAGTGATCGTGGCAGATGAAATCGCCGGGGCCAAAGCGAGAGGAGATACCCCTGTCGTTTTGTATCGGGAAAGAGGGAAAAGTCTATTTCAAGCGATCCGCAAGGCTTCGCAAAAGGTTCCACGGATTATTTCCCTGGCGCATGCCAGGTTGGTCGTCATCGGAGAAAAGTTGGCACGGCGTGGAATTGGGGACACGCTGGATTTTCTGGAAAGGTATACGGAGACCCGTCTGACGATAAAAATGCTGATAGCGCGCGGTGAGACAGGAAAGGATGTACTAACAACCATGACTGCGATCGGCCGTATTCCTGCTAATGATATTTCAGGAAAGCTGGAAATATCTCAAAATTTGTACGCTGGGGATTACGCGGTGAGTGTCGACGATGTCATTCGCAGCATGTCCAATAAAGGGGGCGGTCCTGTACTTACGGGCGTAGAAGTAAATGGAAATTTGGAGCAGGCCTCACGGAAGGACAATGTGGACAATGTTTTACCGGAAGCGGTTGTTCGCATTAAAGGGATGGGAGTGTTCCAAAAAGACCGTCTTGTCCGCTGGTTGGACGATGACCGAGCAGTTGGCCTGTCTTTGATCAACAACAAGGTAAAAAGTGCTGAAACAACATTGAGTTGTGATAAGAAAGGGGGAAGCGTTAGTATTGAAACCTTATTTTCTAAAACCACTATAGACAGTAAGATGGAGCAAGGAGATCCTGTTTTTGTAATTCATTTGAAGCAAACCGGGGCGGTTCAGGAAGCCGAGTGTTCCATTAACTTGAAAAGCCCGGAGGTAATGAAACAATTGCAGGAGCAATGGGCGGAGGAAATGAAAAGAATCATTTTATCAACGGTCAAAGAGGTTCAGCGTACCGGAAGCGATGTATTCGGGTTAGGCCTTGCTCTGGAAAGGAAGTACCCCAAACAGTGGGAAAAACGCTCTTCCGAATGGAGCCGTTATTTTGCAGAAAGCACCGTTCGTGTTCAGGTGACTTCGGTACTGAAGCATACACAGTCGCGAACCAACCCGTACTCAAGGGGAGAAGCCAACTAGTGAAATCAGGAAGGAGGGAAGGCGATGAAAAAGACACAGATAAGTATAAAAGAAATGATCTCTCTCATGGTGCTGTTTGAATTGGGCACATCCATGATGTCTATTCCCGGAAGGGATGCGGGTAAGGATGCATGGATCGCCATCCTCATTTCCACGATTTTCGGGGCAGTGCTTTTTGTATGTTATGGCAGCCTTCACCGACGCTTTCCTAACTTGCTCATGACACAGTATTGCAGAGTTCTTTTGGGCAAGAAAGCAGGGGGGGCTCTTGCCTTTTTATATATCGTATTTTTTCTTTATGGCGGAGCACGGGATCTTCGGGACACAGGGATCCTGATTGCTGACCGGACACTTCAGCATACGCCATTGACAGTCATTTGTGCCTTAATGATTGGACTTGTCATGTATGTGGTGTATTTGGGAATCGAAGTTGCAGGCCGGACAGCCATTATCATGTTGATTTTGCTGCTGCTGCTGGGTCTCGTTACGAATATATTGATTTTGTTGGCGGGTATTGTGAATATAGACAATATTCTACCCATAGCCGAGCACGGCTGGCAGTCGATATGGCAAGTTGTTTATTCGCAAGCCGTAATGCTGCCGTATGGTGAGATGGTTACGTTCGCGATGATCCTTCCCACTTTAAAAAAGGGCTATCGTGCCAACGGGGTCGGAGTCTCCGCTATATTGCTAGGAGGGCTACTCCTGTCTGTGGTTACGTTGTCCAATGTACTTGTACTAGGAGAGGACGTGTTCAGACGGGCTACTTACCCTTTGCTCTCTATGATCAGCAAGGTCGAAATATCTGATTTTATTGACAGAGTCGATGTCATCGGCGTTATGACCGTTATTATCTTCGATTTTTTCAAAATCTTCATTTTTTATTATGCCGCGGTTAAAGCGGCAGAGGATGTATTGAGAATGTCTTACCATAAGCTGATCCTGCCCTTTGGGCTGATCATGTTGGTCTCCTGTGTATTGATGGCACTGGGCTATCAAGATCATCTTGAAACAGGCGAGTTTGTGCTGAAATGGCTGTTTCCGATTTTTGCCGTATTTTTTCCTTTTTTGCTGCTTACTTTGTCATGGTTGAAAAAGACACGGAATAAAAGGGGAAAGGAGAATGTCTCGTGAGTAATGGTCTTGCCAATAAAACATACATCAGTACCGGACAAATGCTCATTCTCATGTTCCATTTTCTTCTAGGGAATGCGGTCATTATTAATATGGATAATCAATATGACCGAAATACATGGATTGTTCAGATGATCGCTATGGCTATCGGGATTGTTTTGTTCCGAATGTACACCTACACAGCAGAAATGTTTCCTGGCCAGATGTTGACCACGTATGCCCGTCAATTGATCGGGAAGACGGGCGGAACAGTTATAGGAATACTCTATATTGTGTTTTTCTTGTATTTGACCAGCAGAAATTTACGTGATGAGACTGAATTGGTGCGTGTTTCTATTTTGGAAAAAACCCCAAGCCTGGTCGTCGCTTTTTTGATGGTTATATGTACAATCTATGTCCTTTGGCTTGGATTTGAAGTGTTGGCTCGTACAGGACAAGTATTTATTGCAGTGATCATACTTGTAATGATTTTAGGGAATACGTTATTAGTCTTATCAGGCAGTATTCATCTGGAGGAGCTGATGCCCGTAATGAGTCAGGGGGTTAAGCCTGTTCTCATGTCAGCTATAAGGGAACGTTTGGCTTTTCCATACGGTGAAATGATCTGTTTCATGATGTTTGTCCCTTGTGTAAAAAAACCTTCACAGCTCATCAAAGCCGGATACGTGAGTATTTTAGCCGGGGGTATCGTTTTAGTTGAAGTTGCAATATTAAATGTAACCGTGCTGGGTACGAGTATAACGGAACGCTCTATTTTTCCATTATTAAGCACATTTGCGAATGTGCAGCTTTCGGAATATGTGCAGCGTCCAGATGTTATTGTACTGATGTCCATTATCATCGGAGACTTTTTTAAAGTGGCTTTGTTTTTTTATGCTGTAGTGGTAGGTATATCGGATGTATTTGGTTTACCATACCGAAAAGCGCTGATACCTTGCGGTATTCTTGTTTTACTATGGTCACAGATAGGGGCAACGAGCCTGAGTGAGCACTTTGAATTTGGACGACTATCCCTCATTTATATTCACCCATTATTTGTTTACGTTTTCCCTTGTTTGTTCTTTCTGATGGCTCTCTTGCGGAGGAGCAGAGGAAGAAGTGGAAACTTTGAGGAAACGTGACCATTGTGAGAACAGGAAGCGAAATGCATTTCCTATTGGCTTTTTGCCTACATTTATAAGGAGCACCATGAGCATTCCCACCAGCACAATATATTCTGATGGTCGCATAGTACGAAAAGCCAATGAAATAGGTTCCCAAGGATGATGAATACCGAAAAGCCATTTTATTGACACACTTGTCCCAAGCATTAGCAGCATAAAAAGCATAAATATCCAAAGTGTTTTCATCAAACATCCCTCCATGAGCTAAATGTATATCATGTATACATTGTGTTGCAAAGCGGCACAATTTATCCGATCTCATTGACTTGAAATAAATTAAGATTTATACTTATTCTAAATTAATTTTTATTGTGATTATAAGTTTGTAATAAATATAATCTGCGTTGGTTAAGGAGATGCGGTATGAGAACTTTAAATTTAACTTCGCAGCGCCAAGCGGTATATGATGTGGTCCGTGAGGCTCACGATCATCCTACTGCTGCCGATGTTATGAATCGGCTGATGGAGCGCGGATATAATCTGGCCTATGGAACGGTCTATAATTCATTACGTTATTTAACGGATAAGGAATTAATCCGTGAGCTGAAACTAGGGGAAGCTGCTAGTCGTTATGACGGTCGGATGGACGATCATCAGCATATTATTTGTCAGGTATGCGGCCGAGTAGATGAAGTGATGAGTGAAGTCCCACACGATTGGATTGATACGGTTGCGCATGAAACGGGATATACGATTGCCCATGCCCATGTCGTATTCGGAGGAGTGTGTAAGGAATGTCAAAGCAAGCGAATCAAGTAACGAATCGTATTAAAGTGGCTGACATGCCTAGACGGGTGAAGGGCAGTTGGACATCAATGTTGTCTAACCCGTCTACACCTGCGGTGCAGACCGTTCCTTCTAATGAACCTTTGTATTGTCCGACCACGCGTCGCATCATCCTGATCAGTTCCGTACCGGGTGTAGTCCACGGTGTGGTGCGTACGTTGTCAGATGCGTGTTTTGACGTAATGGTCTTCCATCGCTGGGAGCCTGAAGTGCAGCGTCATTTGGGGAGCGACCTCTTGATTTACGATTTGACCGCCACTGATCCACGGCGTGAATTGCTGAGTATCCGCAATGATCTTGAGCATGAATATATGAAAGACACACCAGTCATGTATGTGGTTCAGGATCGGATGTCTTTACGTGCGCATGAGCTGCTTCCTTCGGAAGAGGTACTGATATGGCCACTAGCATCCAACCAAATGGTGCATGACATTGAGCGGATGATTGTGCGTCATCCGGTGATTTCCCGCCAGGCAGCGCAAACCAGTCATCGTACAGTGTTCAAGGATATCTGGATTGACCGTGATAAAATGTTGGTATATAAGGAAGAGAATCCATTGAATCTAACCAAAACGGAATACGATTTGCTATTGAAGCTGATAGATTCTCAAGGAAAAGTGATCTCGCGCGAGCAAATGATGCATGATATCTGGGAAACCGATTTTGTCGGCGGCAGCAATGTTGTGGATGTGCATGTCAAAAGTTTGCGCAAGAAGCTGGACGATCGACCTGCGGAGCCTGAATATATAGCAACCGTAAGAGGTGTAGGATACAGATTAGCAGATTAACGGAAGGTTATGAGTATCGATAAATTCCGCCGGATGGATACCATTCGGCGGTTTGTATACGGTGCCTAAAGCTGACACTAGGTGTGACAGTTGACTTTATCAGGATACATACACTACAATCGGTAGTGTGAGGTGCTTCTTATGAAACGACTGAATTTTAAAGCTGGCGAAACCGGACTTAACCGATTTTTTGGGCCTCTGGAAGCCAAAATCATGGATATTTTATGGTCCGCTTCGGATCGGAGTATCAAAGAAGTGCAGACCGCATTGGAGGGGGATCGGGACTTTAACTTCAATACGGTAATGACCGTGATGAACCGTTTAGTGGAAAAGGGGATTTTGAGCAAAAGTATACGCGGGAGAACGTCCTTATATCGTCCTGTTTTAAGCAGAGAAGAGTTTATGGATGAGCAATCCAAAGAGCTGAGTCACGAACTGGTGGATGAATTTGGTCCACTTGCTGTTAACCATATGATTGATGCTCTGGAAGTAGCTGACCCGATTTTGATCGAACGTTTGGAACAAAAAATTAAACAATGGAAAAAGGATATGTAGACGATGTGGAAAACACGTTCTAAATTACTGTTTACAGCAGGCGCCTTGATTTCGGGTTTTGCCCTTATGCAGATGGGGATGTACGCCGGGCAGCATGTTTTCGGCTGGAAATTGAATTTTAACGTGTTTCAAATTTGCAGAAGTTTGTTGCAGCACTACGGAATCGGCTACATGGTGGATGCGCTCAGCGGACTGGTTTTTGTAACCTTCGCTATCGCCGGAGGAGAAGCAGTCAGACAGTGCATGGCTACCAGGGCGGCTTTCCGCAGACTGCACCGAATGCGCGACCTGCCGTTGACCGAAGCACTGGGTGAGCGATATCGCGAACTCGGGACCGATCGAATTTGGGTCATTGATTATGCCAAGCCTGCTGCCTTCACCATGGGGTTATGGAAGCCGCGAATTGTATTGTCCTCTGCACTGTTGTCCGTACTGGACAAGCATGAGGAAGAAGCGGTTATATACCATGAAGCCTATCATATGAAGCATTATGATCCATTGAAGACCTGGTTCCTGCAAATGTGCGCTACACAGCTGTTTTACTTGCCGGTGCTACGTCACATTACCAACCATTACAAGACGGCCCGTGAAATCTTGGCGGACAACGAAGCGATTTACCGAGCCGGTTCACCGGTTGGGATTGGGAGCGCATTGCTCAAGCTTCTGAGTATGACACCCGCTAATGCCCGTCTGGTAAACTCCGCCGCTTGTTCCTCTTTTGCAGAGACGTCCATTAATTATCGTATCTCACGTATTCTAGACCCTCAACAAAAGCCGACCATTCAGATGCCTTGGCGTTCGATTATGTTTTCAGGCTATGTACTCGTCATGTTAACGCTTATGTTTACACTGGCGTTAATCTAGTTTGGCAATATGTATCATAGAAGGTGGCGCCTTGTGCGCTACCGGTTCTTGATATGTATAACACTACATTTTGTAGTGTTAATTATCTAATCGGTATACAACTTAAAGGAGATGAGCTTATGAATCAAACGCTTGCGAATATTGGATTGTTATTGGTACGAATTTTTACAGGAGTTATTTTTATCGTTCACGGTGCACAAAAGTTTCAGGGACTAGACGGAACCTCCGGCTTCTTCCAGAGCCTCGGACTCCCTGGCTGGATGGCTCCTGTGGTCGCTACGGTTGAGTTGGTTGGAGGGATTGCACTGGTTCTGGGTATCGGAACACGACTGGCTGGAGCGGCATTGACCATCGTAATGATCGGTGTATTGCTGACTGCAAAAAAAGGACAGCCTTTTGGCTCGATTGAATTTGATCTCCTGATTTTGTTCACCAGTCTTCAGCAAGCCCTTGTCGGTGGGCGTTTTCTGGCGGTGGATCAGTTGTTTGGCCGTAAAAAGGCTGAAAATAGTAACGTACAGGTCTAAATGTTCATATTACCGCATCCTTAGTCTCATAGGATGCGGTTTTTGTTTTTCTCCTTTATGAAAATTCTTTGTAAATGATTTGCTACTTTCTGCCGATATAACTTCCATGGAATGTAATGAAATAATATCGCTTTTTGAGCAAAGGGGAAGAAAGATACATGGCAACAACGCGAAAAAGAAAGACCATATGGACACTCAGGAACAAGTTGATTTTAGGCTTTTTACTTGTTTTGCTGATTCCAAGTTTAAGTATTTCCATTGCAACCTATGAATCATCATATAATGCTATGGAAAAACAGCTTTACAGCAGTGCAAATCAGGGGGTAACGACGGCTAACTCCGTGATTGAATATGCAATCGCCAGTAAAATTGAAGATGTGCGATATTTGGCGGAACGCCTCGACGGTTCGATGATTGACGGACCAAATAGTCCCTTGATTCAGCCCAAGCTGATCCAATACATAGGCTTACACGAAGACGCGAAGGATATTTTTGTGGGAACACCGAAGGGGCTGATGATCCGGGGGGTGCCCAAAAAGGACGAAGGGACATTTGATCCTCGCACACGACCATGGTACATCGAAGCGATGAAGCAACCGGGCAAGGTAGCGATCACCCCAGTTATCATCAATTCTTCAGGTATTCCTGTAGTTATCGTATCCCAGACGCTTTCCGACCAGTCTGGCGTGATCGGGATCTCTCTGAATCTGGAAAGTGTACGTAAACTGGCCTCCATTAAAGTGGGTCAGGAGGGATATATCCTCATTCTGGATCACACGAAGAAATTCGTGGTCCATCCTACGGTTAAACCAGGCTCATCTCCTCAGGACAATTCACTTGATAGGCTGTATACTGCGCCGAGCGGGAATTTTAAATATATGCATGAAGGTCGCGAGAAATATTTGACCTATGTAACGAATAAGGATACCGGCTGGAAAATTGCAGGCACCTTCTATCAATCCGAGATTAGCGATGCCACCGCTGCCATTCGTTATGTAACGATTTTCGTGCTGGCTGCCTCGTTGGTAATTGCGCTTATCGCGATTTTCCTAATTACCCGTTCGGTTCTGGTTCCGATTCGTAAGCTGCAAAAATCAGCAGAACGAATCAGTGAAGGAGATTTGACGGGCGATTTGGAAACAGGAAAAACAGATGAGGTAGGCGAACTATCAGCTCACTTTCAAACCATGGTGAATAGTTTGCGCACGATGATTCGAAGCGTGCGTGAAACGACAGACCGGGTAAGCTCTTCGGCAGAGGAGCTGGCTGCGGGTGCAGATCAGACGACCCAAGCCATTGAGCATGTCACAATTGCTATTCAAGAAGTAGCTGTAGGCAGCGAACGTCAGCTGCAAAGCGTTAAGCATGGCTCTGTGAGTATGGAGGGGCTGGCTCAGCAAGCAGCGGATGTATCCGAGCGCATGGTGGGCGTATCTGAACATGTGAAAATGAATGCCGAGTCGGCACAGGAAGGCAGTAGGGCTGCTACGCAGGCTGTACAGAAGATGCATGACATCGACGAGACTGTTCATGATCTGGGACAGGCTATGGACTCGCTGAATGAACGCTCCGGTGAAATCGTGAATATTATCAGTGTTATATCTGGTATTGCCAAACAGACCAATCTGTTGGCACTGAATGCATCCATTGAGGCCGCACGCGCTGGGGATCATGGCAAGGGTTTTGCCGTGGTTGCTACAGAGGTACGTAAGCTGGCTGAGGAATCCGCCAAATCAGCTACCTTGATCTCGGAGCGCATTGAAGCGATGCAGCTGGATATGAACCATGCACTGGGTGCGATGCAACAAGCGCGGGCACGGGTATCCGAAGGTATTGATTCGGTAACCACATCCGAGCATTCCTTTGCAGAGATTAGTCAGGCTGTCGAACGCGCGATGGGGCATATCCATGACATTACCGGAGTGACTCAGGAAATGGCGAGGGGGACTGTAGGCGTCGCAGATATTATGAGCGATATTTCCCACATCTCGGACGAGGCAGCGAGCAACACCGAGTCGATCTCAGCGGCGGCTGAGCAACAGCTGGCTTCCATCGAGGAAATTGCTTCATCCACAGCAGACCTGAGCCAAATGGCAGAGGAGCTGCGCGAACTGGTTGGACGTTTCCAGGTTGAAAAAAAATCCTGAAATGATAAAAAGCGCCCGGATACCGGAGGTTATATTCCGTATCCAGGCGCTTTTTTTGATGTTTTATCATAACTTTGGGTCGCAGGGTTAGAAGTCACCGTTGAACGACTTGCGACGATTCAGACGGAAACGGGCACCCCGTGAGCTGTTGGACGGACGCAGAGAGCTTCTCTGAAACATATTGTTCAGAATCAGTGCGAAAATGACCAGTACAGTCCCGTACAGTTCAAAACGGCTAATGGCATAACCTTGGAAATACATAAGTACCAGCGTGGTAATCGGTACAAAATTAATAAATAGAATACCGTTTAGCGGAGACAGCTTGCGGATTCCGGCATTCCAACTCAGCAAGGCCGCTAGCCCTGGAAGCAGGATCATAAAGCTCATTTCGTATTTGACTGACCATACGTGCTGCCAATCCGGCACTGCAATCCAGTTGAAAGCAGAGGCAAAGGTCACGACTACAAAAGAAACCAGAGTTCCAAGCAGGCAGGTCAAGGTTGAATATCGAAGAGTAGACCACCCTGCAAAATGACTGCCTCCCATGGAATATACGACCCAACCGACGACACCCACGAAAATAAGCAGCAGCGCCAATAGATGTTGTCCGGCAAGCGTGAAAAAGGTCCATTTGCCGTTCGTGATAACCAGTAATGCCCCAGCCAGCGCAATCAACATGCTGATTAATGTATATTTTGGAGGCATTTTACGGGTCATGATCCACACCATCGCAATGGAGATCATCGGCATTAGCACTTCCATAATAGCAGCTACAAGGGTACCTGCTGCCCCCATCGCGTGCTGTCCCTGGAAAACGGCCATATTATAAATGGTAAATCCCATAGTTCCGAAGAACAATAACACCTTGCCCTTGCCCTCAAAGCGAAATGCAGTCCGTCCCTCTTTGAGCCACAATAGCACTATTAATATGAGTGTAACCGATAAATAGCGCAAAAATGAAAAGTACAGTGGATTAATATGCTGTAATGCAATGTGCGAAACCGGAAACATCGCCCCCCAGGACATACTGGCGATCAGGCATAGTAAAGATCCGGTCATGATCTGTTTGTTCATGGTGTACAAAAGCTCCTCCTTGCCGGTCTCAGCGGACATATCTTATGGACACATCATAAAGGATAGGAAGCTGTTGGTAAAATGATTGAAAATAAACATTATGATCATTTAAAATGATGATAAGTGACAAGGCGCGTCAATTTTGGTGGTCCTTGCCCTTCACAATAAGGGGGAACAGTAGTGGATCTGAACGATTTAAACATTTTCCAGACGGTGGCTGCACATGGCAGTGTCAGCAAGGCTGCAGCCGAGCTTAGCTACGTCCAGTCCAATGTAACGGCCAGAATCAAGCTGCTGGAAAAGGAACTGCAGACGCCTTTATTTTATAGACATAAGCGGGGGATGATCCTCAATGCTGAGGGCAAGCGTCTGCTGCAATATACGAAAAGCATTTTATCGCAATTTGAGGAAATGAAGCATGCGTTTCAGAACACATCCACACCTTCAGGGGTACTGGAGATTGGTATCGTGGAGACTGTCATTGCCCTTCCGGCCATTTTACATGCTTACTACAGTAAGTACCCGGATGTCGAATTGTCCCTCAAGGCTGGGGTTACGGAATCACTGGTGCAGGAGGTTGCAGAAATGCGACTGGATGGAGCCTTTGTAACCGGACCAGTCAAGCATCCGCTCATTGAACAGTTTGATGTATTTCAGGAAAAGCTGGTCCTCGTATCTCAAGGAAATGACTTTTCGGTTGACGATTTTACAACTCGTCCGCTCCTGGTATATAAAAAAGGCTGCGGATATCGGGGAAGACTGGAAACCTGGCTCAAAATGGAGGGGATTATCCCCAAGCGGATCATGGAGTTTGGGACATTTGAGACGATTATCGGCAGTGTAGCGGCAGGCATTGGAATGACCGTCTTCCCCGAATCCTCGATCAGCGGGCTGGTGGCTCAAGGTCTTGTGTGCGGTCATGCCATCCCTGAGCCTTACAATGAAGTGACAACGGTGTTTATCCGCCGTAAGGAGGCCTTCGTTACCAGTACCTTGCAGTCTTTTATAGATGAGATTACCACTCAGACAGAAGCGTAGCTTTATGGCTTGGGCTCGGGTACAATGAGAGGGATTTGATCTCATTGTTCATCCTTGAAGGAGGGCTATTATGTTTACAATATATCCGGCTGCTTCCCGATTCAGCTTCGATAAGGGATGGCTGCGGGGGAGCCACAGCTTTTCATTCGCGGAGTATCAGGATGAGAACAATACAGCGTTTGGTCCTATGCGTGTCTGTAATGACGATGTCATCGCACCGGGTCGGGGCTTTGGGGCACATCCGCACAGCGATATGGAGATTGTCTCCATTGTGCTGTATGGGGAGCTGCGTCATGAAGACAACCGTGGACATGTGGCGGTGACCCGTTTTGGAGGCATTCAGCGAATGTCAGCGGGGCATGGCATCATTCATACGGAGCACAACGCTTCGCAAACCGAGGATGTCAGTCTGCTGCAATTGTGGTTTAGTCCGCACACAAGAGGATTGCAACCTTCCTATGAGACTACAACGTTCAATACGGAACGTCTGCAAGGTCAGCTCCTGCCTGTCGTTGCTGGAAAGCGTGTACCCGGCACGGAGGGTGAGATAGCTTCAATCAATCAGGATTTAACGATTTATTTAAGCAAGCTTCAGCCCGGGGAACAAGTAGAATTTACACAGGCCGAGGGTCGGCGCGTGTTCCTGTTCGTTATCGAGGGCTCACTGCGTGTCAACGGTGAGCATCTTCTGCAAGAGCGAGATTCTGCTCGTATAGGGGAGGAGCCGAAGCTATCACTGAAGGCAGAGGATTCTGTTTTTTATATGTTGATTGATTTGCCCTAAAAGGAGGTGCGCACAATGGCGCAGCAGGAAACATGGCTGATCAAGCATGCCGTCACAGGGCGAAGCTTTGCTGACAGCCGCAAGCAGCGTTTCGATTGTCGTTTGGAATCGGCGGACGGCGTGTTTCGCTTCACGCTTCAAGAGTTGCCGAGTGAGGCAGCGGAGGCGATTGTGCGTTTCAGCGAGGAGCTGAACGTATTTCGTTTTGTAACGCCCGCAGATGGCGGATTCGTGGTAAAGCATTGGTATTACGTCACCCCGGAAAGTGTGCAATATCATGCTCAGATCGGTGAGCTTACGTTCGAAGCCGGTTCTGAGATTGAATACCACCCCGAGGAGTATTGGGGAGACTAAATCTTCTTAATCATAAATGTTCGGATGTATAATCGATTTTCGAAGGCTCTGCATCATTGCAGGGTCTTTTTGTTATGAGTTCAAGATGGTGAGTTCATTGGATACATAATCCTTTGCAGGCTGGTACATCCTATATGTCATATTAACTGATCGGTTTATTCGTAAAGGGGGGACTAACGATGAAGAAAGGGCGCTTTCCCAAGCTGCCAAAGCTACCGTGGAGCCGGAGAGCGGTTCCAGCCGCTGAACGCAAAACACGAAATGCTCGTGTGCCCAAAGGGCTGCCTGAGTCTTCATGGCTGGAAGAGCCACTGCGCAGCAGTCTAGAAGACAATAGGGTCGCAATGCGTGATATTTTCAAGGAATGCTCTGATATCGTCTACCGAGAGCTCATGATTTCCCCTGAACGAAAAGGGTTGCTGGCATATTTCGAAGGTACGGTAAAATCAGAAGATTTGCAGGATCATATTCTGCGGCCTGTCATCTTGGGCATGATGCTCAAGGACCCTGAAGTGAACGGCAAATTGGAGCCGTTGGATGAGACTCGTATTTCCATGTCCCAGACCAAAACGATGGACGAATGGAAGCAGGTATCGGCAGCGATACTGGACGGCAATGCCGCTCTGTTCGTAGATGGAACGGCTCGTGCTTATATTTTCAGCGCCAAGGGAGGCGTTCGCCGTGGCGTGGAGGAGCCGCAGACCGAGGCTGTTATTCGCGGGCCGCGTGAGGGCTTCACGGAGACGCTTCGCGTGAATACGGCACTGCTACGATTCAAGCTGAAGACCTCCAAGCTCAAGATGCACAGCATGACCCTCGGAACAGAAACTCAAACGAGCGTCGTCCTTACCTATGTTGAAGGGATCATAGATCCGAAGCTGGTGGAGGATGTTAAAAAGCGCCTCAGCGATATTAAAATTGATGGTGTTCTGGAGACTGGATATATTGAGGAACTGATTGAGGATCACCCATATTCACCGTTTCCGCAAATGGAATACACCGAACGTCCCGATACCGTCACCGCGCAATTACTGGAAGGACGGTTTGCCATTTTTGTGGACGGCACGCCTTTTGCCCTGATTGGACCAGTCACGATGTGGCAAATGATGCAAGCGAGCGAAGATTATTACGAGCGCTTCTTCATCAGTAATATGGTGCGCTGGATTCGTTTTCTTTTTCTCATCATGGCTCTCTTTCTGCCAGCATTATATGTAGCGGTGACGACCTATCATCATGATATGCTGCCAACGACACTCATATTGAGTATTGCGGCGGCTCGGGAATCCATCCCTTTTCCAGCCTTGGTGGAAGCGTTGATGATGGAAATTTCTTTCGAGGCATTACGGGAAGCAGGGATTCGTCTCCCCAAAACGGTCGGTCAGGCCGTCAGTATCCTTGGCGCGCTCGTTATTGGGCAGGCCGCGGTACAGGCAGGGATCGTATCGGCGCCAATAGTCATCGTTGTGTCGCTCACAGGTATTGCCTCGTTTACCATACCACGTTTTAATTTTGCCATTACGGTTCGTCTGCTGCGATTTCCAATCATGCTGATGGCTGGTTTATTTGGCTTGTTTGGCATCATTATTGCGACAACGCTGATTGCTACGCACCTAACCAAGCTAACATCGTTTGGTGTCCCTTATATGAGTGGATATAGCCCGTACAACCATATGGATCAAAAGGATATTATCGTCCGTGCACCTTGGTGGAAAATGACCAAACGTCCTTCATGGATTGGTAAGGACAACAACAAACGAGCGAAGAAAGAGATGAATGGATCGCCTAAAACCGAGGAGGGATGGTGATGAAGCCCACATCAAATACACAGCAAATACGTAAAGCAGCTGTACTTTGTTGTCTACTGCTTTGTTCTGTTCTTTTGGGAGGATGTTGGGATCGCCGTGAAGTGAATGATGTGGCCTTTGTGATGGGTACCGGACTGGATAAGGAAGGCGATCAATACCGGGTAACGATGCAAATTGCTCTGCCCGGACAGCTCGGATCTTCGGGTAGCACAGGAGGAGGGGGAGGTACCAGTGGTACGAAGTCCTACTACCTGGAGTCCAAAACAGGTCCAAGCTTCCGGGGAGCAAGTACTGAGGAACAGCGAGAGGTTTCGCGAACACTGAATTACTCTCATCGACGGGTGCTGCTGTTCGGGGAGACGCTGGCACGAGAAGGGATTAGCAAAATGATGGATGTCATTGCACGTATTCCGCAGAACCGCCTGTCTTCCCTTGTTGTTATTACAAAGGGGTCAGCGATGGAAATGCTTCAGGCAGATGCTCCGATTGAGCAATATCCAGCGGAAATGGTGCGTGAGCTCAACTTTTCCTATATGAAGAAACCTCGTTCCGTTAAATTGCTGATGAATTCCGTCCTGCTGGAAGGCATTGATCCGGTAGTGCCGGTAATGTCTCTGGTGAAGAATGGGCCTGATAGTCTTAAAGACAAGAAGACAAATATTCAGGTCGATGGACTGGCTGTCTTTCGACAAGACAGGTTAACAGGGGTTATTGATAATCACCTCAGTCGGTTTCTGCTGTTGGGTATGGAGCAAGCCAAGGAAACAGAAATTTTTATCCCCCCTCCCAAAGGTAGAGGTTACATATCTGTGCATCTCATCGAAAATAAAGTCCATATCGAGCCCTTTATTCGGGGGGACGAGATTCGAATGACGGTTCATATGAACTGCAATGGGAATGTGAAGGAAAATGAGACGAGCTTCGATATTTCCAGAGAGGAGAATTTGAAGTGGCTGGAGCAGCAGACGGTCGAGGAGATCAAGAGGGAGCTGGGAGAGGCTGTCAAGGAAATTCAGCAAAAGTATCATTCAGACGTGCTTGGCCTGGGCCGGGCTATTATTACCAATCACCCGGATGAGTGGAAACGGATTAAACCTCAGTGGGCGCAATTGTATCCCAAGGTGGAGGTCACCATAGATCCGGTCGTGCATATTGAGAATATCGGGGCGGTCACCAAACCATTCGGGGTCAAAAAGGAGCAAATCCAGAATGAATAAAGTATTTCTATTACCTTTATTGCTGGCTATGCTCTTCATGTATCTGATTGACCGTAAACGTATTAGCAATGCACCTGCCGTCAATCGCTGGGTCTCCCGCGTACTGTATGTCATTAGCATTGGTATCTGGATTTACGGCACATCGACGAAGAGCACTGTTTATGTGGCTACTTGGCTGACCCGATTTATTGACAAGTGGCTCCCCACCGCGTTGTAAATCGTGTAATGGATGCCTGCGGGCAAAAGGAGGATGTACCTGCATGAAACAGTTCACAACCAGACAAATTGTGCTGCTTAGTGTATTGATGGAGGTCGGTATTACCCTTATACATGCTCCGGCGCAGGCAGCAGATCACGCGAATCAGCATGCCTACTGGACCTGTATAATTGCAGCCATTGTGCTCTGCTTGCCGATCTGTGCGATGTTGAAACTCAAACGCCGTTTCCCTGATCAGGATCTGATGCAGGCGATGGTAAGCTCTCACCCTGTGTCGGGGCGTGTGCTGCTTGCAATTTACTTTATTTTATTTCTGATCATTTTTGCGCGGGATTTGAGGATTATTACCGATTTGGTGGAGGTGGTTCTTTTGCCGCTGACTCCAATTGTGGTCGTATCTCTTATTGTGCTATTGACTATGGCATTTATGGTTAAAGGTGGAATAAGTACCCTTGTCAATATGACCGAGATTTTTGTGCCATTGTTGATTGTGACACTGTTGACTATGCCGCTTTTTTTTGGAGGTAATATGGATTTTTCGATGCTGAGACCCTATTTACATCCGGAAGTAGATGGAGTTATTAAAGGCAGTTGGCGGATGCTAGGTTATATGGCCGATATCATGATGGTTCCCTTTGTGATTTCTGGGAAGAGCTATAATGGACGTAGTGCGTGGTTGGGGCATTTACTCGGAACCGCTATTATAATCATGCTGGTGTTGTTGTCGGAGTTGGTGATTGGAGTTCCTATCTTGTCACGACTGTTTTATCCATCGTATGAACTGGTGCGTCAGTTGCAACTAACGGACTTTCTGGATCGGTTCGACTTGTTCGTGGCAGCACTGACCGTACCAGCCTTTCTTACGAAGATTGGAATTGATCTGTACGTTACCAGTTTGGCGGTAAAGCGCATGTTTGCCCATGTCTGGGGGAGTCTGATGGTTTGGCCCTTAGGTTTGTTAGGTTATGTCTGTTCGTTTATGCTGTTCTCCAACATCGTACAAATTTATGATTTCAGCCGGGAATGGACTGCGGTGATGGTCATCTTTTTTGTATTCATGCCCTTCTTGCTGTGGATGTTGCTCCGACCCAAATTTAAAGGGAGAGGTGATGATGATTCATCATCTGGCAGGGAGAGGGATAGAAGTGATCAGAAAGAAGGTCAGCAGGAAAGCGAAACAGGACACGCCCACTTATAAGATTACTGTATTTATCGAAAAAGTAATTCTTATTTGTCTTTTGCCTCTCTGATTGTATACTTGGTAGAAAGAAATACGACATCTACAAGGGAGGCAACAGCATGGCACAACGCATGGCAGGTAAGAGAGTCGCTCTTGCCGGTCCCCGTAAAGCAGAAGAAATGGCGTTGCTAGTTATGAAGATGGGGGGCGAGCCAGTAGAACGCCCGGCCCAGGGGACTGTTTTTCTGGATGATATCGAGCTGCGCAACGCTGTTGTATCGTGGGTGAAGAACCCTCCGGACTGGTACATCTTCACGACAGGTATGGGACTGGATGCTCTGTTCGATATGGCAGAGGATATGGGCGTGGCCGAGCAGATTATAGAGTTGCTGCAATCCTCCAACATTGCAGCACGGGGCTACAAGACGGTCAATGGACTCAAAAAGCGTGGCTTTACGCCAGCAGTACGGGACGAGGACGGAAGTTTGATCGGATTGACACGGGCTTTTGCCCCATATGATCTGAAGGGGAAGGAAGTACTGTTGCAACTGCATGGAGACCCGGCCCCCCGGTTGGTAGAGTGGCTGGATGAGCAAGGCGTAGTGACCCGCCAAGTACTTCCTTATAAGCATATCCCACCTGAAGAAGCAAAATTGCAGGCGCTACTAGATGATGTTATAAACCGTACGATTGATGCCGTTACGTTCACGAGTGGTCCGCAAATTCGATTTTTGGCCCAATATGCGAGAGAGCAAAATCGAATGGAGGATTTACTGGAAGCTTTTCGTGAAGATGTCATTGCTGTATCGGTAGGCAAGGTGACTGCACAATCCATTTTGGAAGAAGGGATTGAACGAGTCGTATTTCCAACTGAAGAGCGCATGGGTGCGATGATGGTGGAGCTGGGCAAATATTTCGAACATAGCGATTCGGTGCATGGCTGTGGTCTGAAGAGCGTGAACAGTCATTTGAAATGAGCTAGAACTGATAAAAGCAGTAAGCTAAAAATGAGCTTATATTTACTAATAAAGAGTAAAATAGAGATAAGGGCCTACGAGGTCTTTATCTTTTTTTGTTGGACATGCATCGACAAAGTTTTTTGTTATAGCGAAAATATTTATCTAATATAATGAATAAGTTTCGATGCATGATATTGAGGACAGGAGCTGAGACGTTTATGAATTCTATTTGTGTATTTGCAGGGTCCAGACCTGGACATTCATCGGTATATGTTGAGGCGGCAGGCAAGCTGGGTGAAGCTATGGCTCGCCAGCATATCCGTTTAATTTATGGTGGCTCCAGCAGAGGGCTGATGGGTAAGGTGGCGGATGGACTGTTGGCGGGTGACGGTCAGGTCACCGGCATTATGCCCACCCTGTTATTCGATGCAGAGATCATTCATCGGGGAGTTACCGAGTTTATTGAGGTAGCAAGCATGCATGAACGTAAAGCGGCGATGAGCGAGATGGCCGATGCGTTTATAGCCCTTCCGGGAGGCTTGGGAACCTTTGAGGAGCTGTTCGAGGTATTGTGCTGGGCGCAAATCGGTATACATCGCAAGCCCATTGGGCTGCTGAATGTGAATGGATATTTTGACCCGTTGGTAGAAATGGTACGTCATAGCGTGCAGGAAGGGTTTACCGGAGCTGATCATCCAGCGCTACTGAGTATATCTGCGGACCCGGATGAACTGCTGCATATGTTGAAAAATAAAGCAGATAACTTGAAATAAAGCTTTTTTCGTGCTTGCACAACTGATTGAGGCAAGGTTATGATAAGACCCATAATCAAATAGCGGACAGACAAGGTGCCTTTGCGGTTGAGCAAAGGGTAACAGGGAATCGGGTGCAAGTCCCGAGCGGTCCCGCCACTGTAAGGAAGAGGGTTCTTTTAAATGGTCACTCGTACAAAACGGGGAAGACGAGAGAATCCGTTGATGCCAAGCCAGGAGACCTACCTTGATCTGTATGCACCGTTAACCTTCGCGGAGAGGATGGGTGTACGAAATCAGGAAATCAGGCACACGTTGCTTTTTCCATGTTGGTTACAGGTTTGCGTGGATATGAACGTGCAGCAGCGTTTGAAGCGTAAACAAAACAGATGGAAAACAACGGCAGATAGGAGGAAGACAAGAACTGTCTTCTTACGCTGTTTCGTCTGGTAAGAGAGATACGTACATAGGAACCCCATCCGGGCAGGATGGGGTTTTTTTGAGTTAAAGGATGCCACAAATTATTGAAATAGATAGTATAGCTGCCCTGAAAAGGATGATAGGAGGAGCACGATGAGCCCATTAGGAAAATTGCTGGTGATTGGATTTGGACCAGGAGATATGGAACATATCACAAAACGGGCGTTGGATGCGCTGGCCGAAAGTGAGGTCATTATCGGCTACAATACCTACGTTGATTTGATTCGTCCGTTGTTGAACGGACAGGAGATTGTACGCACAGGGATGACAGAAGAAGTGAGCCGTGCGCAGGAGGCGGTTCGCCAAGCAGAGATGGGTAAGAAGGTAGCCGTCATTTCCAGTGGAGATGCTGGGGTCTATGGCATGGCAGGGCTGGTGTACGAAGTGCTGATGCAAAAAGGCTGGCGTCGCGAGGACGGGGTTGAGGTAGAAGTTGTGCCGGGGATCTCGGCTATTCAATCCTGTGCTTCGTTGTTGGGAGCGCCGGTTATGCATGATGCTTGCACAATCAGTCTGAGTGATCATCTGACCCCGTGGGAAACGATCGTGAAGCGTGTAGAAGCTGCGGCTTCGGCTGATTTTGTGATTGCCTTATACAACCCGCGCAGTGGTCGACGTACCCGCCAGATTGTGGAGACGCAGTCCATTTTGCTCCGTTACCGTGATCCGCAAACTCCAGTTGGACTGGTGAAGAGTGCTTATCGTGAACGTCAGCAGGTTATTGTAACGACGCTGGAAGATATGCTGAACCATGATATCGGGATGCTGACGACCGTAATCATCGGCAATTCCTCGACGACAGTGTATGACGGGTTAATCGTGACTCCGCGCGGCTATCAGCGTAAATACACGCTGGACGCGACCGAGCAAGTGCTCAAACCGCATCAGCGGCTTCGCACGGAAGCGGAGCCGTGGTCGCTGGGCGCGCAAGAGGATCGCGCGCTGGATACACCGCAGGGAGGCGGAGCTCTGACTGCGCCTCCCGAGCCTTCCGCGAGCAGCGCTGCGGTTGCCACGCAGGCACGCCCGCAAGCGATGGCTACCGTGCAGGCTGCGCCCGCGAAGCCAACCGGAGCGGCTCCAGCATCGCTGGCAGCAGAGGCACTAAGCCGCCTAGCTGTCGGCGGCAAGCTGCCGGGCGAAGCCAATGCTCGCTGGAGCGGGCAAGCGCCTACCGCCCAGAGCGCCGTCGGAACGGCAACGGTGGCTACGACTGGGAAGGCGTCAGGCGGCTTTGGCAAGCCTGCGCTGTTTGAGGTGGGTGTTTCCCCTGGTGTGGGAAACAAGAAGTTCACTGCTCGGCAGATGGCACTGCTTGCCGAGGTAGCGGGTGATGAAGGCGAGCTGGAATATACGCCAGATCATCAGATCGTGCTGCGCGTGCCATGCCTAGACCCCGAGGAACTGGTCGGACGGCTGCGTGATGAACGATTTATTGTCATGCCGATCGGCGATGTGTTTAAAGTGAAGGCATGCGATTTTTGCAATATGGAGAAGGATGACGCTGTGCCTGTAGCTGAGCATCTACAGGTTGTACTTGGAGGACTACAGGCACCCAAAGAAACGAGTATTGCTTTGAACGGATGTGGCATGGCCTGCTATGGAGCGGTGCTGGAGGATATCGGAGTCGTCTATCGCAAGGGAGGATACGATCTTTTCCTCGGTGGCAAAAAATTTGGCCGTAATGCTCATGCTGCTCAGCCCGTAGCGGAAGGGATACCGGGTGATCAGATTACGGATATCGTGGAGAACATTATCGCTGAATACAAGGAAAAAGGCCATCCGAATGAGCGTTTTCATAAATTTTTCAAACGTGTAGGCATCGTAGCGGGCTTCCGACATGAAGATGCACCAGCAACAGTAGAAGTGAATGCGGTTTGTGGTGATTAGTGGGTTGGTAGGCTTGATGAACTGGATACAAGCATATATATAAAATAGGGCGTCATGTAGGCTATCCCTATAATGAGGAGGAAAACACAGCAGTGGATGCAATATTGTTGGTTGGACATGGAAGTCGTGACCCAGAGGGTAATCAGGAACTACTGGAATTTGCGCAAGCGGTGGCAGATCGGGCGCCAGATACGTGTGTAGAAACCTGTTTTCTGGAGTTGGCACGCCCAAGTATTGCCGAAGGAGTACAGGCGTGTGTGGACAAAGGGGCGACACGTGTCGTTTTTATTCCGATTATTTTGTTCGCAGCAGTGCATGCCAAAATTGATATTCCGAAGGCAATCGACCGGGCAAAGGCAAAATACCCGCAGGTGGAATTTGTATACGGACGTCCGATTGGCGTTCACGAAAAAATCGTTAGCATACTGCTAAACCGCTTGAAAGAGGCACGCCCTGTTGCAGTTCCAGCAGGGATGAATAGCGCTGTCGAGGCATCTACCGAGGTATCTGACGAAGAAACAGCGGTACTTGTATTAGGACGCGGAAGCAGCGATCCAGATGCGAACAGTGACTTTTTCAAAATCACTCGTATGCTGTGGGAGAAGCTTTCTTATACGTGGGTAGAAAGCAGCTTTATCGGTGTGACGCAGCCTTCTTTTCCCGATGGCCTAGAGCGTTGTGTACGATTGGGGGCCAAAAAGATTATCGTGCTTCCGTATTTTCTATTCACGGGTGTGCTGATTAAGCGCATTGGAGAAATGACTCAGGAATTCGCCGAGGCTCACCCTGCATTACAAGTGGAAATGGGCGGATATTTTGGCTTCCATCCTCAATTAGTTGAGCTGGTGCTGGAGCGAGCTAACGAAGGCTTGTTCGGCAAGGTTACGGCTAATTGCGATAACTGCCAGTTCCGTCTGGAAGCGCAGGAGCACCACCATCATCATCACGACCATGACCACGATCACCATCACGACCATGAGCATGACCATCACCACCATCATGCACATGAGCATGATCACCATCACGAGCACCATACAAACAGCCACGCTCACGATCATACGCATGTCCATGCTCACAGCCATAATGACCATGATCACGATCATTCACATGCGCCGTCTGTAGTGAACGTAACCGGGCAGGTGAATGGCTCATGATTTTTATGCTATGCGGAACGAGCGATGCAAGGGAATTGGCGCTGCAAATCCGTGACACCGGCTTTAACGTATTAACTTCGGTCGTAACCGAAAGCGCGGCGGCCAGCTTGTCCGAAGCAGGGCTGGACGTACGTACAGGCCGAATGACAGCCAATGAAATGGGTGCAATGATTCGGGAGAAGGGGATACAGGCCGTTGTTGATGCCAGTCATCCTTTTGCAGAAGAAGCACATGCGAATGCGATGACAGCTGCTCGCGAGTCTGGAGTTCCTTATATTCGCTACGAGCGGACGGGACTGGTGTATGACAATCATCCATTGCTCCATATTGTGTCTTCTTATGAAGAGGCCGCATTAATTGCTAAGCAACTCAAAGGCTCTGTCATGCTTACGACGGGCAGTAAGACGCTCGGCACATTCACCAAGCATCTACTCGGAGACCCGGAGATTCGTCTGGTTGCACGTATGTTGCCGCGCCTCGACAATATGGAGAAATGCGGCGAACTGGGGATGGAGCAAAAAAATATTATTGCCATGCAGGGGCCCTTTTCCCGTGAGATGAACGAAGCATTGTACAAGCACTTTGGTACAACCGTGATGGTCACCAAGGAAAGCGGACGCACGGGAGCAGTGGATGAGAAGGTTCAATCTGCTCTGGATCTGGGTATTCACGTCATTTTGATTTCCAGACCGGAAGTAGAGTTTGGTACGGTATTTGATCATTTCGACGGAGTAATTGATACATTGCGCACAGCAACAGGGAAGATTTCCATTTGAGTTGGTTCAAGTCCCTACGGGTTCAGTTAATCCATAACGACTGCTGGCATGTATCTAAAATATAGTCATCTTAAAATGCGTGTTTTAATAGAAATATCTGTTGTTTTAATACACGAGCAGTTATTTTTCCTAAACTAATTTTCCATAAGGGAGTGGGTCGATACCATGGACTTTAAAACAGACTTTAAACCGCTAACGGTACAGCCGCAGGAGATTGAGGGTAAAAGCTTCGCAATGATCACAGAAGAATTGGGAGAGCATCCATTTACAGCTGAACAATATCCTGTCGTACAGCGTGTCATTCATGCATCTGCTGATTTTGAGTTGGGCCGCAGCATGGTATTTCATCCAAAAGCCATTGAAGCCGGAATTGCAGCTATTCGCGCAGGACAGCCGGTGGTGGCAGATGTGCAGATGATTCAGGCGGGGTTGAGCAAGGATCGCATCCGTCAATTTGGCGGGGATGTTCATGTGTACATATCTGACCCGGACGTGATGGAAGAAGCCAAAAGGCTGAACACGACACGTGCCATTATTTCGATGCGCAAAGCGATTCAGGCGGGCGAAGGTGGAATCTATGCGATTGGTAATGCGCCGACAGCGTTGCTGGAGCTGATTCGTCTGGTGAAAGAAGGAGCGGCTAAGCCTGGACTAGTGATTGGTATGCCCGTAGGTTTTGTATCGGCGGCAGAATCCAAGGACGAGCTACGCAAGATGGATATTCCGTTCATTACGAATATTGGACGCAAGGGCGGCAGCACGATTGTCGTAGCAGCATTGAATGCAATCTCCTTAATGGCTGTCCGCTAGATGCGGTTGTCCGTTTGCTGTATCATGAAATGAATTAGAGCATGATCAGCAGAAGAGGTTAAGGAGGAATTGGCATGGAAAAGGAAGCGGCGTCCGCCGACAGGCCCAAACAGATGAAAAGTGGTGAAGCTCCCGCGTCGGACAAGCCGATGCGGTCAGGCTTTACGACGGGGGCCTGTGCGGCTGCAGTAGCCAAAGGAGCGGTACAACTGCTCATTACGGGCATAGCGCCGAAGGAAGCGGTGATATCGCTGCCCGCGGGCTTCGATCATGCATTTGAACTGATCGAGCCTGTGTTGGATGCGGACGAAGCTTCCTGCACGACGATCAAGGACGGTGGCGATGACCCGGATGCCACGCATCAGGCGAGAATTAGCGCCTCTGTTAGCTGGCGCGAGGAGCCGGGCATTGAGCTGGACGGCGGCATCGGCGTCGGGCGGGTAACGAAGCCCGGTCTGCCTGTGCCTGTCGGGCAAGCCGCGATCAATCCGGTGCCGCGCCGGATGATTACGGAGGCCGTATCTGGCGTGCTTGAGGAGCACGGATCGGCCAAGGGTGTCCGTGTCGTTATCAGTGTGCCGGACGGCGAGGAAATCGCCAAGAAAACGCTGAACGGGCGACTTGGCATTCTTGGCGGTATTTCCATACTGGGCACACGCGGTGTAGTCGTTCCGTTCTCCACGTCTGCTTATAAAGCCAGCGTGGTGCAGGCTATATCGGTTGCACAAGCGATGAACTGCGAGGAAATTGTCCTGACCACAGGCGGCAGCAGTGAAAAATATGCGATGCAAATGTATGATCAGCTGACGGAAGAAGCCTTTATTCAGATGGGCGACTTTGTCGGCTTTGCAGTCAAGCACGGCAAACGATTGGGAATGAAAAAGATTATTCTCGTCGGTATGCCCGGCAAGCTGTCGAAGGTTGCTCAGGGCGTCATGATGGTTCATTCCAAGAGCGCTCCGGTGGATTTTGGATTTTTGGCCCAGGTTGCGCGTGAGGCAGGTGTGGATGAGTCGCTTGCAACAGCAGTAGCTGAGGCGAATACAGCTACGCAGGTGGCGGATATGATGACCGAAGCGAATGCGCTGAGCTTTTTTGAAAAGTTATGTACCTATGGGTGTCAGCATTGTCTGGAGCATGCAGGTGGTGGAATCACCGTGGAAATGGTACTGGTAACGCTGAAAGGGAACGTGCTGGGGAGGGCGAGAGTCGGTGAGTAGAGTAATTCGTGTCATTGGTATCGGTGAAAATGGAGCGGCAGGTCTGTCGCAGGAGACGCTGGAACAAATCGAGCGTGCCGACCTGCTGGTTGGTGGTGAGCGCCAGCTAGCCTTTTTCGAGGCAGCCGCAGGAGAAAAACGAACATTAAAGAGCGGCTTATCCGCCGTGGTGGAAGAATTGGGACGGTTGCGTGAGCACAAGGATATTGTCGTGCTTGCGTCAGGCGATCCGCTTTTTTTTGGAATTGCAGGCTATTTGTCTGCCAAGCTGGGGGCTGAGCACCTGGATATTTTACCCCATCTCAGCTCGGTTCAACTGGCATTTGCGCGTCTTGGTGAAAGCTGGCAGGATGCGGTGCTGGAAAGTGTACATGGTCGTCCGATGACCGGACTGGCGCAGCGGATCGATGGACAGAACAAGATCGCGCTGCTGACGGATGACCGCAATCATCCCGCCGCGGTTGCCGCTTATCTGTTGCATTTTGGCATGACGGAATATGATGCCTTTGTCGGCGAGCATTTGGGAGGACCAGATGAGACGTATCGGCATTATACGCTGGAAGAGATGGCGCAGGGAACCTTCCAACCCCTGAACGTGGTTGTTTTGCGCCGCCGTAAGGGAGAAGACGTGCCAGCAATTCGCCGGGGATTTGGCTTCGAGGATGCGGAATTTCACCAGCGCAAGCCGGAAAAAGGGCTGATCACGAAGCGTGAAGTGCGCGTATTTAGCTTGTCCGAGCTGCGATTGACCGAGCGAAGCATCGTATGGGACATCGGCGCAGGCTCCGGTTCTGTAGCTGTGGAATGTGCGCGGCTGGCCAAGTACGGGCAAGTGTTTGCCATTGAGAAGAATGAAGGCGATCTGGCCAATGTGGAAGCGAACAAGGTCAAATTCCGCACTGATTTTCCAGTGATCCATGCCAAAGCGCCTGCCGGATTGGACGAGCTGCCAGACCCGGATGCCGTGTTTATCGGCGGGAGTGGAGGAGAACTGGCAGAACTGATTCGTCTGTGCGCTTCCCGTCTGCGTAAGGATGGGCGAATTGTAGTGAATGCTGCAACCATTGAGACGCTGCATGACGGTATGAAGGCGATGCAAGCCGCAGGACTCGAAACCTCGGTGACGTTACTGCAAACAGCGCGTAGCAAGCCGATTTTGAATATGACACGCTTTGATGGTCTAAATCCGATATATGTTATTACAGGACAGCCGCCGGTAGACGTGGCTGACGGAGCAGCAGGGGAGTAAGCTGGTAAATCAAGAGGGGGAGAGACAGCATGAATACGGCGGCAGTAGGAACACTTTACGGCGTAGGCGTGGGGCCGGGTGATCCCGAGCTGATCACGGTCAAGGCGTACCGGATGATTCAGGAATGTGAAGTTGTGGCATATCCGAAGAAGCGCCGGGGAGGCAAATCGTATGCTCACGAGATTGTGGAATTATACGTTAACCCGGAGGAAAAGGAGATGTTGGGACTCATTTTTCCAATGACCAAAGACCCGGTTGTACTGGAGCGGGAGTGGAACAAAACGGTAGTTGCTTGCTGGGAAGCTCTGAGTCAAGGAAAGGATGTAGCCTTTGTCACAGAAGGAGACCCTAATCTGTACAGTACCTTTATTCACTTGGCGCGTCTGATGAAGGATCTCCATCCCGAGGTGCCGATTGTATCTATTCCAGGCATCTCTTCTGTATTGGGAGCAGCGGCAGCGCTGGAATTGCCTTTGGCTGACGGAGATCAGCAGGTTGGTATTATTCCGGCTACGGAGGATCGGGCAGCGATGAAGCGGGCGATTGAGAATCACGATACGGTCGTGTTTATCAAGGTTGCCAAGGTACTGGATTTGATTTTGGATGTGCTGGACGAGCTCAATCTTGGCGATCGTGCCTCTGTCATTACCAAAGTCACGTCTCCTTATGAAATGGTATGGCACAACGCCCGTGAGCTGCGCGGACAGGAGCTTGAATATTTGAGTTTAATGGTGGTGAGCAAATGACGTTGGAGCCAAAGGTATATATCGTAGGAGCAGGCCCTGGTGACCCGGAGTTGATTACGGTCAAAGGCTCCCGGATTCTACGCACGGCAGATGTGGTGTTGTACACGGATTCACTAGTGAACGACGAGCTGATTGCTACGGCCAAGCCGGAAGCGCAGGTACTGCAAAGCTCAGGCATGGATCTGGAACGGCAGGTCGAGATTATGAGCGAGGCTGTGCAGGCTGGGCACAGTGTAGCCCGTGTACATACAGGTGATCCGGCAGTATACGGTGCGATTTTGGAGCAAATGGTGCTGCTGAAGCAGCGCGGAGTAGCCTACGAAATCGTACCGGGCGTCAGCTCGGTCTTTGCTTCTGCGGCCGTGCTGGGTGCAGAGCTAACCGTGCCTGACTTGACGCAGACGGTCATTCTGACGCGTGCCGAAGGCCGTACACCTGTACCGGATCGTGAAAAGCTGCGTGATCTGGCATCCCATCACTGTACAGTGGCGCTGTTCCTCAGTGCAACGCTGGCGAAGAAGGTAGTCGTTGAATTTTTGGCGGCTGGCTGGAGCGAAGACACGCCTGTAGCCGTTGTGCAGCGCGCAACTTGGCCGGATCAAAAGATTGTCCGCACGACACTTGCCCAATTGCCAGCCGATCTGCGTGCAGCAGGCATTACGATGCATGCCATGATTTTGGCAGGGTGGGCGCTCGACCCGGGGTTAGTGGACAAGGACGCACATCGTTCCAAGCTGTATGACAAGTCGTTCACCCACGGCTACCGAAAGGGAGTGAAGCCTGGTGAGTAATCCATTTGCCGCTGTGGCGATCACGAAGCATGGAGTCGAGATGGTCCGCAATTTGGGAGCCAGCTTTCCGGGTACGGATGTGTATTACATGTCCAAGTTTGAGCGTGGAGACGAGCAGGAGCGTGGCATTCAATTGTTCGAAGGTTCGGTCAAACTGATTTTGCCGGATTTATTCAAACAATATAACGGTATTATTTTATTTATTTCCCTCGGTGCGGTGGTTCGTATGATTGCACCGATTTTGGTGGATAAAAAGGTAGACCCAGCCGTGGTCGTCATTGATGATCGCGGAGAACATGTCATTAGCGTACTGTCTGGGCATTTGGGCGGCGCAAATGAATTGACCCGTCATGTAGCCGCTGTACTGGGGGCACGTGCGGTAATCACGACTGCATCGGACGTGCAGGGCACGATTCCAGTGGATATGTTGGGTCGGGAATTGGGTTGGGTGGTCGATAGCTTCGACAAGGCCACGCCTGTGAGCGCCGCTGTTGTGAACGAGGAGCCCGTTGTACTCATACAAGAGACAGGCGAACGGAACTGGTGGCGTTATGACAAGCCAGTACCTGCACATATCAAGGTATATGCCTCAATGGCGGAAGCGGTACAAGAATCGTTCAACGCCGCGTTGGTCGTAAGTGACCGTTTGTTAGAGCCTGAGGAAGAGGAGAGATTTCTTTCTAATGGCGTGCTGTATCGTCCTAAAAGCTTGGTGCTTGGCATTGGCTGCAATCGGGGAACTGCATTGGAGGAGCTGGAAGCTGGGGTGCTGAACACCTTGCAAGAGCTGCGTTTGTCTGTAAAAAGCGTACGGAATATTGCTACGATTGATCTGAAAAAGGATGAAGAGGGCTTGCTCGCCCTCTGCGCCAAATACGGCTGGGAGCTGGTGACGTACACTCCGTCAGAGCTGAACATGGTGCAGCTTCCCAATCCATCGGAAACTGTCTTCAAATACACTGGCGCCTATGGGGTCAGCGAACCATCAGCCCTGTTGTCTTCCGGTGCGGACCATTGGCTGCTGGAGAAGAAAAAAAGCGGAAATATGACGTTGTCTGTAGCGCGGGTTTCCTATGACTGACGATATGAAGCAGGCTATACAGCTAGACTCGTCTGCCACGGCACGCAGAAGTCGTATCGTTGTCGCCGGTACGGGCAGCGGCGCGGGCAAAACGACTGTGACTCTCGGGCTGATGAAGGCGTTCGCCGACAGCGGCCTGCGAGTGCAGGGATTTAAGTGCGGTCCGGATTATATTGATCCGACCTATCATACGGCCGCGACCGGAACGCCTTCCCGTAATCTCGATTCCTGGATGACCTCGCCGGATACGGTGCGTGAAACCTTTATCCGCGCATCTGAAGGCGCAGATATCTCCGTGATTGAAGGCGTCATGGGGCTATATGACGGCAAGGACCCGCTCAGCAATATTGGCTCGACCGCCGAAATCGCCATGCTGACGGATAGCCCGGTATTGCTGGTCGTCGATGTACGCAGCATGGCACGCAGTGCGGCCGCTATTGTGCTCGGCTTTCAGCGCTTGGAGCCCAAGCTGCGCATTGCGGGCGTAATCGTGAATCGCTGCGGTAGCCAAGGGCATTACGGCATTGTCAAAAGGGCAATCGAGCAGGAATGCGGCATCCCTGTGCTCGGCTGGTTAAAGCGCGATGACGGATTGGATATTCCCGAGCGTCATCTGGGCCTGGTGCCTGCTGTAGAACGCGGCGAGCTGGAGCCGCTCTTCCAACGGGCGGCAGAGCTGATTCGCGCGGGTACGGATCTGGATGCACTCCGGGCATTGGCGGATTCGGCTCCGCCGCTCAGTCTGCCCGAGCACCCATTATTTCCTCCAGATCAGCCTCCCACAGCAGGACATGAAGTCAAGACTGGGGAACATCCCATCATTGCTGTCGCCAGAGATGCGGCGTTCAATTTCTACTACCCCGAAAATATGGATTTGCTGCGCCAAGCGGGAGCAGAGATTGTCTATTTTAGTCCGCTGGCGGGAGAGCGCGTCCCTGAGCACGCCAACGGCCTATATCTGGGCGGCGGTTTTCCTGAGGAGTTTGCGGCAGATATCGCTGCCAATACGGGCTTTCTGCAAGATATCCGCAACGCAGTGAGCCGGGATATGCCTGTATTCGCCGAGTGCGGTGGTTATATGATACTGGCCCGGACACTTACGGATCGGGCGGGTCACGCCCACCACATGGCCGGGGTGATCCCTTCGGACGTTCGCATGCAGGAGAAGCGGGCTGCATTGGGATACCGGGAAGCAACCGCATTGCAAGATTGCTTGCTGCTGGAGGCTGGAGAGACGATTCGGGGACATGAATTTCATTATTCGGTCATGAGCTATGATGAATCTGCCGCCCCCTATCCCTTTGCCTATCAAACCAAGGGGATGCGCGGACTCCAGAGTGAAGGTTATGCCAAAGG
Source organism: Paenibacillus sp. FSL W8-0439 (assembly GCF_038008995.1). Lineage (NCBI taxonomy): Bacteria > Bacillati > Bacillota > Bacilli > Caryophanales > Paenibacillaceae > Paenibacillus > Paenibacillus sp. FSL W8-0439. Next base: position 5,415,253 of record NZ_JBBPAK010000001.1, on the reverse strand, counting down.
GAACCTCTTGGCAGCCTACACACACATTCATCTCGCTTCTCTACCCAAGGCAGCAGCACGCTGGGTTGAAAAATGCCGAGCTTACGACTAAAACACAAAAAAGCCGGGTCCCTATAAGGGTCCGGCTGTTCTAAATATAAAGAGAATTAAATCTTACATAACATGGAAGCGTATACATTGTTTTTTTGGGCGATTCGCCTACATGAGCTTTTTCAGTTGGGAAATCCTTCCCTGACTCACGCCGAGCATGGAAGCGAGTTGTTTTTGTGAAGATGCTGGATGTTCTTCCATAAGCTCTCTCATTTTCTCCAAAATAACATCCGTGCGCTGATAAATCTTTTTCATATGCATGTTTTGCTTCAGTGGAGGTGACTGGGTTTCAGTCGCTGTGACCGGAAGTAAATCTTCCGTTTTCATCGAGGTGGCACATGCATCGCAGATAAACTGATCTTTAAAATAGGTGTTGGTATCAACCGAACCGCAAAATATACAATTGGTTGATTTGTACTTACGGAGCATGAGTGTTTGGTCTTCAATAAAAAACTCTAATGGATCGCCGATGTCAATCTCCATCGTCATGCGCAACTCTTTAGGAAGCACAATTCGTCCCAAGCTGTCCAAGGGCCGGGTCATTCCAGTCCTTTTCATTCATGCAACCTCCCCAGTGTTTTAAGATTTATAGAATGTATAAGCTTTGAGGCAATTCTTATCAATTCTATAACCGCAAGCATAGATTTCTTACGAAAAGCGGCCCTTCATTGCTATTCATGCATGGACGCACTTTTTTTCTTACGAGTATACCATAAACGGGCGGAATCGCCAGCGTTCATGTTTATAAATTTATAATTAGTTTATTCCGAGCGAACATATATGCTATAATCTTCTGCTAAAGGATTTAATAGGCCGTCTGTAGAATTATTTATATATGCCGTAGCTTGGACAACGATGGCGGTGTTATGGGAAATAGATGAGGGCCAAAGGATTTTTTCAGAGCGTTTTGACCCCACAAACAAGAGACCGTTGGTACGGGACCCGCCTTTAAAGTCCTTATATACAAGTCAGGCAAGGAGGATTTATGATGGAAAAAAGAAAAGCATTGCTGCTAGGAGATTATTCATATCCGGAGTTTCACCCGCTACAAGGGGTGGACGAAGAGATTAGTCATATTTTACAAGATTGGATGACGGTTCAATGCAGTGAGAATCGTAAAATGCTGCTCAAGGAAAATCTAGCTTCATTTGATCTATGCATCTCGTATTGTGATAGCCGTAAGGAGGTTCTGTCTCCTCAACAAACAGCGGGACTGCTGTCCTACGTCAGCGGCGGAGGTGGACTGCTTGTGCTGCATAACGGAATCACATTGCAAGGACGTTATGAAATTGCACAGCTCATGGGAGCACGTTTCCTGCGGCATCCGTCAGCGGAGCAGCTTTCCTTCAAGGTAACAGAGCCGGATCATCCGATTATGGAAGGAATCGAGCCGTTCGAGATTCAAGAGGAGCCGTATCGTTTTGATTTTGATCCATTCACTGAAAAAACACTGTTGATGGAATACGAGTATGAAGGTCAGTGGTGGCCAGCTGCATGGTCATTGTCCTATGGCTTGGGCAGAGTCGTCTACCTGATGCCTGGACATAATCAGCCAAGTTTCCAGCACGAGGGATACCGTAAGCTACTGCTTCAGGCTGCTAAGTGGGCCGGACGCTTTCCAGGTTAAGTATAATCATTCATTCCAACCATTGTGGGGGGAGCTGCGAACTTTATGCGGCTCCCCTTTTCAGGTTATACTATAGGTAATCACAGGTAGGGGAGGATATATTATGAGCGATTTGTTCAAAAAAGCCATCTCATTGGGGTGGGGCCTCACCGTTGTCAGCAAAGAAAAGGTGGAGAAAGCCGTCGAGGATCTTGTAAACCGTGGAGAACTTGCGCCCTCGGAATCCAAAGCGCTGGTCGATCGTCTGATCGAACGGGGGGCAGAGGAGCAGGGACAATTCAAAACCATGATCCGCGAGCAGGTTAGCCGCATTTTGCAGGAGCTGGAAGTACCTACCGAAAATGATGTCACAAGTTTGGAGCAGCGTGTGGCATTGTTGGAAAAAAAGGTAGCGGAGCTGGAAAAAGAAAAGGCGGCGCTTACGGGTTCGAGTGACGCTGAAGAAGCGAACCGGTTGGATTAAAATGGCCGTTCGCATGAAGCACGCCGGTCGTTACCGGGAAATTGCCATGGCGCTGGCGCGTCATGGCTTTGGCTATATGGTGGAAGAAATGGGACTGTTCCAGCTGCTATCCCTGCCCCGCAAGTGGCTAACGAGAGAAACCCCCGAGTCCAAAACCTTAGGTGAACGGATTCGGCTTGTGCTGGAGGACCTGGGGCCTGCATTCATCAAGCTTGGACAGTTGGCAAGTACACGTGCTGACCTGCTGCCAGAGCCTATTATTCGCGAACTGGTTAAGCTCCAGGATCAGGTACCGCCTTTTTCGCCTGACACGGCGCGTGGCATTCTGGAACAGGAGCTGGATACGTCATTAGAGGACATACTGGTTCGTTTTGACGATGATCCGCTGGCGGCTGCTTCGATCGGGCAAGTGCATCTGGGCAAGCTGCACAGCGGCGAAATGGTCGCGATTAAAATCCAGCGTCCAGGCGTTAATCGCATCATCCGGCGGGATTTGGACATTTTACGGGAACTGACCGCAATGGCAGCCAAGCGCTGGGAATGGGTGGAGCGTTATCAGCTTCGCCAGATGGTAGAAGAGCTGGGGAGATCGCTCATTCAGGAGCTGGATTACAACCATGAAGCTCGTAACACGGAAAAGATTGCGCTCCAGTTTGAGCAGGACCCACATATCTATATTCCGAAAATATACTGGGACCATACTTCCTCACGTATATTGACCATGGAGTTTCTGGACGGAACTCACTTAGGGAGTCGTGAAGAGTTATTGCGCCGTGGTTATAACTTGAAAGAACTGGCGCAGCGGCTGGTCAACAGCATGCTGCATCAAATTTTTATAGAGGGCTTTTTTCATGCCGATCCCCATCCGGGGAATTTGCTCGTCCTGAATAATGGAAGCCTCGCTTATCTGGACTTTGGCATGGCGGGAAGGCTAAGCGAAGAAATGAAGAATCATCTCGCTTCTCTCATGATCGCCCTGATGCGCAAAAATACCGATGCTATGGTTCGCGCCATCGAACGACTAGGGCTGGTCGAACCGGATACTGACCTGAATGCACTGCGAGCCGATCTGGACAAAATACGCGAAGATTACGCGGACGTTCCTTTCTCACAGGTCAGCATTGGCGATGCCTTGAACGACCTGTTTGGCGCAGCACAGCGCCATCGGATTGGTTTGCCATCGGATGTCCTGCTGCTTGGCAAGACGCTGCTGACACTGGAAGGGGTCGTAGAGCATTTGGACCCTGATCTCAGCATTATTGCTTTGGCCGAGCCTTTTGGCAACAAGCTGCTGAAGGAACGCTTCAGCGGTCGCCGTATTCGGGGCAAGCTGTTGGGTGGTGCGACCGAGCTGGTGGAGACGCTGATGGAACTGCCGAGACAGACGAGGCATTTGACCTCAATTATCAGCAAGGGCAAGCTAAAACTGGAAGTTACCGTACCAGAGCTGGAACAGCTTTTGCGCAAGCTGGATCAGATCAGCAATCGCCTGTCATTCAGTATTGTGCTGTTAGCATTCAGCATTATTATGGTCGGGCTGATTATCGGTTCATCACTAAATCATCAGGCGACCATGCTGTGGAACGTACCTGCGATTGAAATTGGTTTTGTTGTAGCGCTCTTGATGGTTGCCTTTTTACTATATTCTATTTTTAAATCAGGAAGATTCTAGATATCGACAACAAAGGAGGCGTCATGGACACTCATAAGATGAACACTGTCTCAATGAATACTCTTCAAATTACAGATGTACCGTGGCACCGCCTGACTACTCCTTATGGTAGGGGCACGGAATTGCCGCAATTGATATCCAATAGGGAGTATGCAGCCATCGCTGATCTGATAGAGCATCAAGGTACATTGTGGCAGGTTACCCCATGGGCGCTACTATTCTTATTGCGGAATATGCATGCGAGAAGCCCGGAGGATATCACGCTGAGTGAGTTGGATTTGTACCATACGGTTGTTCAAGCATTGGACATGGAAAATCTACAAGCGGACTCACAGAAGTCTGTAGAATCCTTGACTATGCTGCTAGAAGAAAAATATTTATGGCCGGTAGACAGCGCTCCAGAAGATGATGAAGTGGAGTGGGAAGAGGAAGAAGCACGTGGCTATGATCCGGTAGCTTTTTGGAGCTATTATGTCTATAGCTGTCGGTTACTAAAGCAAGCGCTGCCTGATTTTGAGAGTTTGCTCCAGCGCTATGCGGACTCAGAGATTGCTGAATCCCTATCAGAGCTTGTGCAGCAATTACGAAAATTTTAAATATAAGAAAACGAATCAAACAAGCTATGATCGGAAACTAATCTTTTGCTAAGGAGTGATTTTAGTGGCAAAAAAATTAACGGATATACATCGAATACGTCTCCTAAGTCTCCTTCGTGATATTGGGTTTGAACCATCAAAAGTTACTATTGAGAACAAACAAGGGGAAACGGAGGTCATTGATTTAGAGTCTCCGTTACCCAAAGGGTTGCAAGCTGTTCTGAATTCCCGAGGCAGCCTGAGCAAGGAGCAGTTGCTTGAGATCGAGGAGAGTGTTAAGCAATCCAGGGAGGATTGGGATTAGATGGGGTATTTATTTGATACGAATGCAGCTATTGCCCTTCATAGACTTGATACATCCTTGGATAAAGTAATACAACAAGCAGAGAAAGATAAAGAGAATATTTTCTTTTCTGTTATAACTCAGTCCGAGTTTATAGCTGGATTGTCCACTGAAACAGACTTAGGCTCGATACCTTTTCTTGGCGGGGAATTTATTGAAGTTAATTCAGAGATCGCAATTAAAGCGGGTCGTATCAGAAGAGAGCAAAAGGATAAGTTTGCAAGAAGGCTTAAGACCCCAGATGCTCTGATTCTTGCGACAGCTATTATAAACCAATTGGTATTGGTTACGGCGGATCAGGATCTACAGTTCGCAGAATCAGAGTATGAAGTTAAGGTGATAAACTTTAGTAGGTTGGAATCTTAGAATTACGAAAATTTTAAATATAAGAAAACGAATTAGATAAAGAAAACGGGCGCTATTTCAAGTAAATAGACGTTTTCATTCTGTAAACAGCCTTTTAACTCATTCGTCTCTGCGAATCCCTTGCGTTATAATGATGGACTGGATGTAACGGAAGGGGTTCGTTTGAGAGAGACGAGCTGAATGATAGGAGAGCCTTAGCGTTTGACCGCTGGACGGATGCCCAAAGCAAGATCGGGTTGCGGGTCAAAATGCTGTTCTCTGTGAATATAGGAGGCTGGAACGAAACAGTATGAATCTTAGACAACAATGGTTCGGTAATATCCGGGCTGATATACTTGCGGGCATGACCGTGGCGCTGGCATTGATACCAGAGGCGATTGCCTTCTCCATCATTGCAGGTGTCAACCCTATGGTCGGACTGTATGCCTCCATCTCGATGGCGATTGTCATTTCTTTTGCAGGTGGACGTCCGGCGATGATCTCGGCAGCAACCGGGGCTGTAGCTGTAGTGGTTGTTGGTTTGGTCAAAGATTATGGCGTGGAGTATTTGTTTGCAGCTACTATTTTGGCTGGGATCATTCAGGTACTGCTGGGTGTTTTGAGAATTGGTCGCTTTATTAGCTTTATTTCACAGCCGGTCATGACCGGGTTTGTGAATGCGCTGGCGATCCTCGTCTTTATGGCACAGCTAACCCACTTTCATGGAGCCAATTGGATCATGTACGCGATGGTAGCGGGGACATTGCTCATTGTGTATATTTTACCGAGATTTGTGAAAAGCATTCCCGCCCCGTTGACAGCAATCATCATCATGACGATTATTACGTATGTTTTTGGATTGAATGTCAAAACGGTAGGGGATATCGGTACGCTGACCAGCTCGCTGCCTTCATTCCATTTGCCGCAAATTGAGTGGTCGTGGCACACGTTGCGGATATTGCTGCCATATTCCTTTACGATGGCGCTGGTTGGACTGCTGGAATCACTGCTGACAGCCAGTATTTTGGATGAAATGACCGAAACGAAAAGCAATAAAAACCGGGAAGCCCGTGGGCAAGGGATTGCCAACTTTGTAAATGGCTTTTTTGGGGGTATGGGTGGCTGTGCCATGATCGGACAATCCGTCATTAATGTAAGCTCAGGCGGAAGAGGACGTCTGTCCACTTTCACGGCTGGGGTGTTCTTGGCCTTTCTGCTGCTCGTGCTTGGCGGTGTTGTAAAGGAAGTACCTATGGGCGCATTGGTGGGAGTCATGTTCATGGTGTGTATCGGAACCGTGGATTGGAAGTCGCTCCGAAACATCGCCAAGGTTCCCAAAGCAGATACGTTTATTATGGTGGTCACGGTCATCATCGTGGTGGCTACGCACGATTTGTCCAAGGGCGTGATCGTAGGCGTACTGTTGAGTGCCCTGCATTTTGGCTGGAAAATGGCTAAAATCCGTATCAGTGCGACTGAGGATCAGGAAGCAAAGGTGTACCATGTCAGAGGGCCGATGTTTTTCGCCTCAACGACTCATTTTGTCGATCATTTTGAACCTTCGGATGATCCTGAGCGCGTTGTAGTGGACTTTAGCCATTCACATGTGTGGGATCACTCGGCGGTTACTGCCATTGGCAAGGTGCTGCAAAAATACAGAAACGCAGGTAAATCTATTACCTTACAAGGGTTAAATGAGGAAAGTCGTTTAATTGTGGAAAAGCTCGGTGGTCCTGTAGTTACAGAGCCGATCGTGTGATGAATCGTATAGCATAAAGCAAAGCCTGAAATGGAATTTTTCCATTTTGGGCTTTTTTTCATTTATTTCTGAAATAAGATAACGGTTTTCTTTCTAAATCATAGATAAATATGACAAATTTTCATCAAAGTATTGACGTGGTAATTGGGCAGGAATACAATCATTGTTATTAAGCATAGCAAATACATAGGAATAATTGAAAATTGAAAGGTATGTACATATGAACTTAGACTGGGAGTTTATTGTAGAAAGCTTGCCGCTATATGGAGAAGCCATGTGGCTGACGTTGAAGATTGCCTTTTTTGCTATTCTGTTTTCATTAGTCGTCGGTTTGCTGTGTAGCATAGTGCTGTATTACAGGGTGAGAGGAATTAGTGGAATTATTGTAGCCTATATCGAGCTTTCCCGAAATACGCCGCTGCTTGTACAGTTATATTTTCTGTACTACGGGTTTACCAAAATAGGTCTGCATATGAGCGAAATGACATGTGCCATTGTGGGCATGACCTTTTTGGGCGGGGGCTATATGGCTGAGGCGTTCCGTGGTGGAATCGAAGCCGTGAGTAAAACCCAAACGGAATCCGGGCTGAGTCTCGGACTGTCCAAGATACAACTGGCGAGATATGTTATTTTGCCGCAGGCATTTGCCATCAGTATTCCGTCTTTGGGAGCCAATGCAATTTTTCTTCTCAAGGAGACTTCCATTGTGGGTGCCATTGCTTTACTAGATCTGATGAATGTGGCAAAGGACCTGATCGGTATGTACTACAAAACGACAGAATCGTTGATTCTGCTGGTATTGGCATATCTCGTTCTGCTTTTACCTTTGTCGATGCTGCTGACGTGGGTGGAAAGGAAGGTGCGATATGCTGAGTTCGGGGATTAATGTGCTTTTTGAGGGTTCGAATTTTGAGCGTCTGTTAGGGGGATTGCTCGTTACGCTGGAAATTGCATTACTCTCCATTATTATCGGTACGCTGCTAGGCATTTTGATGGGTCTGCTACGCACTTTACAATCAAGACCGATTCGATTTGTGCTGAGATTTTATTTGGAGACATTTCGCATTATTCCGATTTTAGTGTGGTTGTATGTCGTGTATTTTGGATTTACGCCTTTGCTGAATGTGAATATCAGCGGGGAACTAACGGCCGTTATCGTATTCAGTCTGTGGGGAGCAGCCGAGATTGGTGACATCGTACGTGGTGCGCTGGAATCACTGCCTAAGCATCAGGTGGAATCCGGGCAGGCATTAGGGCTAACCTATTGGCAATTATACCGTCATGTGCTCATTCCCCAAGCGGTGCGCCGAATGCTTCCGGGTTCTATTAATCTGGCGACACGGATGATCAAAACCACGTCACTCGTGGTACTGATCGGTGTAGTGGAAGTGGTCAAGGTTGGGCAGCAGATTATTGAGCTTGGTGTAATCAAAGCGCCTTCGGCATCCTTTTGGGTGTATGGCTTTATTTTTATATTGTATTTTCTTGTATGCTATCCGTTATCCAGACTTTCCAAAAGATTTGAACGCAGATGGCAAAATTAGCAGGATGGGGTGGTGTCATGGAAGAGGCTGTGGAGGTTTTATTGGAAATTCGAGGGCTGGACAAAAGCTTCGGCGACCGAAAAGTGCTGCAGCAGATTAGTCTGGACGTAAGGAAAGGGGAAGTCGTGGTCATTCTCGGTCCTTCGGGATGTGGAAAAAGCACGCTTCTTCGGTGCCTCAATGGTCTGGAGCCAGTCCAGGGCGGAGATATCCGTTATAGAGGACAGGATTTGACAGATAAAAAGGTGAATTGGCGTGAGGTGCGGCAGCATATCGGAATGGTGTTCCAAAACTATGAGCTGTTTCCGCATATGACTGTCTTGGAAAATATATTGCTCGGTCCGCTTAAGGTTCAGCGGCGAAACAAGCAGGAGGCGCTTGCGCAAGCGGAGCAGCTCTTGGAGCGAGTCGGTCTGCTGGATCGCAAGGATGCGTATCCGCGACAATTATCAGGCGGGCAAAAGCAACGGATTGCGATTGTGCGCGCCCTGTGTATGAATCCTGAAATTATGCTTTTTGATGAGGTCACCGCATCCTTGGACCCGGAAATGGTCAGAGAGGTGCTGGATGTCATGCGAGAGCTGGCCCAACAGGGGATGACGATGATTATCGTGACGCATGAGATGGGGTTTGCCAAGTCGGTAGGAGATCGTATCGTTTTTATGGATCAAGGACAGATATGTGAAATGACTACACCACAGCAATTTTTTACCCAACCGGAAACAGAGCGTGCCCAGCACTTTCTGGATATATTTCAGTACGAAACGATATGAGCATTTTGCATCAATCCCATGAGCGACTTCCAATCACAATATAGAGATCGAAATGTTTCTATTGGTCCTCTATATTGCACCCAGAAGCGAAAGAAACCGAATGATGCAAAATGCTGACAAATAAGGGGATGAATACAGATGAGAAAAGGGATGAAGTTCACAACATTATTACTGGCTTTGAGCTTGCTGCTCGTCGGCTTGGCGGGATGTGCAGGAGGCGGTAATACCAATGGTAGTTCAAGCTCGGCTAAATTTGCTTCAATTGAGGACATTAAAAAGAATGGCAAGATTCGAATCGGTGTATTCGCGGATAAGCCGCCTTTTGGCTACGTAGATTCAGAAGGGAAAAATCAAGGCTTTGATGTGTATATTGCGAAACGGTTTGCCAAAGACCTCTTGGGCGACGAGTCGAAGGTGGAGTTCGTTCTGGTGGATGCCGCCAGCCGGGTTGCCTATTTGGAATCCAACAAGGTAGATATCATTATGGCTAACTTTACTGTGACTGATGAACGTAAAGAAAAAGTCGATTTTGCTAACCCGTACATGAAATTATCCTTTGGCATTGTGTCACCCGACAGTGCTCCCATCACCACGATTGACCAATTGAAGGGCTCGGATCAAAAGCTGATTGTTGCCAAGGGAACGACAGCAGAGACCTATTTTACGAAAAATTATCCTGACATCAAGCTGCTCAAATTCGATCAATACACCGAAATCTTCTCGGCTCTCAAAGACAAACGCGGTGCCGCCATTGCGAACGATAATACAGAGCTGATCGCTTGGGCTAAGGCCAATCCCGGCTTTACCGTAAGCATTCCAGCCTTCGGTGGTCAAGATACGATTGCCCCTGCAGTAGCGAAGGGAAATAAGGAACTGTTGGATTGGATCAACAACGAACTGGCTACGTTGGGTAAAGAAAATTTTGTCCATCAAGCCTATAAGGACACACTGACCTCCGTTTACGGAGAAGGCTTTACGGATCAATTGGTTGTGGAGGGCGGCAAGGTTAATTAATCATCGTATAAATTGCTATTAAGTATAAAAAAGCGTTGGGCTTGCTGTCCCGACGCTTCTTTCATATGGGCAAAGGGAGATTCGCAAGTTTTTAATCGAGATAATACTTCCCCAAAATCTCTTGCATGCTCGTAAATTTCATTATATAATTTTAAATGATTATGATTCTCATTATCATTTAAGCCTTTAGGCGCAGACTCCCAATATGAGCCTAAGTGAATAGGATGGTGCTTTACACATGGCTAAAACGGATGTGGCTACTGCCAGAAGACAGCTCAGCAGTCCGAACAAGGTAACGCGCAGACGGGCTTTGAGAACGATCAAAGCTGCGAAGCGCGCGAAGTAACAAGCTTCAAGTTAACTGCAAATGGCAATACCAGTGTCAAATTTTTTAGTCTCCTCGTTTTGATATTGCACCTGCCTTCCTGATGGTGGTACACAGGAAGGCAGGTGCCTTTTTTTATTTCTTTTGTGCAAACAGCCATTCAATCATATCCTGATTTTGTAAAGCCGGAACCCAGGAGAAGTGTCCTGTAGGTTTGATAATCCCTGCTTCGTATTCAGTGAAGTGAATGAGGTTTCCGTTCTGTGCTTTGATAGCAGCAACCATTTCTTCTGAGTTCTTAGGACTTACTGTCGTATCGTCCACCGCATGGAAGGCCCAAATAGGAACGTTCTTCAATACTTCAACGTGTGCAGGGTCAACAGGGGCATACATGTTAACAGCCTTTTCATAGTTGGTCAGTCCGGCAATCGGTACGCCAGCAGCGAACAGATCAAGATTTTTTTCTAACAATCTCCATGTCCCCATAGCTCCTTGAGAAATACCTACGATATAGATGCGGTTGGTGTCGATCGGATATTTCAAGGCCGTTTCACGTACCAAATCGGCAACAGCACTGTTGCGCGGTTCATCTGCCCAAATAAATTTATGCTCTAGGTCAATCGGGCTTTGAGGAGCGATGACGAAGGATGGGTGCTTGGCTTGCTGCTCAGGAGAAGCCCAAGTAACGGCCCCGGCATTCGCTAACAGGTTAACCCCGTTTCCGTCACCACGTTCGCCGTTTCCGTGCAGGAATACTACCAGCGGATAGGTTTTGCCAGGTTCTACTTTAGGCTCAAACGTAAAGTAGTTCAGTTTGAAGCCGTCTTTATTTTCAAAAGTGTTTTTTTGAAAATCGTCTACGATGGGTGTCACTTTATCGGTTGCTTTTACAGTCTGTGCAGTCGCAGACACGACTGTTTTCTTCGAAGTTGCAATATCTTTCTTTTGGCTAATGTAATAGTTCAGCGGATTAATACGATTGACTGCGCTTGTCGAATCGTAAGTAAGGGTGCTTGCATTTTTATCCTGCGTGTCCAGCTCGATTACGACATATTTGCCATGAGTACTGCGGTTGGTGATGGCACCAGTATCATTGGTGTATACACCAGTCACAGTTCTGTCTGCGTATACATCATTAAGCACAGATTGAACCTGAAAACTGGAAGTGGACAGGGATGATCCGTCAATATTGGTGCTGTATTTCATTACAACGGCAGAAACAACCTCACCCAGAGGCTGTACCTTAGTAAGCAGGGTTGCCTGTGGTGCTGGAACATCGGCTGCTGCGGCAGAGCTGGAGGATGGATAAAAGATCGTAAGCAGGAGCACGAAAGATAGTAGAACAAGGGCGAAACGTCTTTTTTGCATAAGATAATCTCCTTTGGCGTTTTTATAAAGCGCTTACTATATGCTCAGGATGCTTGACTGTATGCTGTGGAACTCATACAAATCAAAAAAAGGCAAACTCCGGGTACACAAGTGTACTCGGGTTTTGCCTTTTCAGTAACAATCCCAATTGAAGGATAGCATCCTCATTGGAATCTGACAAGTGAAAGCGCTACAATTTTGGATGTTTTTATAAAAAATTTTCCTTCTCAACCGGGATACGATGGTATATAATCTCCTTAACTTAACACTGTTAACTTATATAACGACGTTAATAAGGGAGATGAAATCATGAACCAATATGATGTTATTGTCATTGGTGCTGGGCTGGGTGGTTTGTCTTGTGCAGCCAGACTTTCTGCGTTGGGTTACCGGACAGCTGTGTTTGAAAGTCATACTTTGGCTGGCGGCTTTGCTACTGAATTCACACGAAAGGGATATACCTTTGATGTCTCCTTGCACGGCGTCGGCGGACTCGAAGAAGGCAGCTTCGGTCGGATGTTAAAGGACTGCCATGTGGATCAGCAAATCGTTCCTCTCCGTAAAAAGCACCCTTACTCCATTCGCTGGGAAGGGCAGATCATTGATATCCCATCTGATGTGCAGGAGTATGTGCAACTCCTCAAAGGCATGTTTCCTGCTGAGGTAGCAGCCATTGACAAGCTATTCGCGGGCATTCGCCGTTTTGAGACAGGCTTTACCGCTTTTTCTTCCCTTACTTCCTGGCGTAAGCTGGCGGGTCTGTTCAAAGCAGGCACCTTCTTCCGCTGGACGAAAATGACCACCTGGGAGGCTGTAAGTCAGTTTGGCTTGTCTGACCGATTCACGGAGTTCTTCACTGCACTCTGGCCCTATTATGGGCTGCCCCCGAAGCGGTTGGCGGCTTTGTACTTTTTTATTCCCTGGATCGGCTATCATCTGGAGGGGACGTACTACATTCAGGGAGGTGCACAGGCCTTGTCCAATGCGCTGGTCGAAGCTATTCAATCAGCTGAAGGAGAAGTCCACCTGCGCAGTCAGGTATCTGAAATTATACTTGAACGCGGTAAAGCAGCTGGTGTACGTCTGAAAAAAGGGGATGTATATAAAGCCAACTGGGTTGTGTCTGGGATCAGTCCCCATCATACCTATGGCCGTCTGCTGGAGAGTCACAATGCCGCCCGTCGCGAGCTGGAGGCTGTAACCAGACTGGAAACTGGCACGTCTCTCACTCAGCTGTACCTAGGGCTATCATGCGAGCCTCATGAGCTTGGGATCAGCGAAGAAGACTTAATCCTGTGTAACGAGCCGGATTCGGAGACGGATTATGAAGTCATGATGAGCGGCGAGTATATGAAAGGCAACTGGATGCTCACAAATTATAACGCCATGGACCCTACACTCAATGAAGCGGGAAAGGGTGTCATCGCTGTTACGTTTTTGGACAGATTGGAGAACTGGCCTAGCGCACGTCCCGAATATAAAGCCAAAAAGAAAGCAGTAACACAGCAGATACTGGAATGTCTTGAACAGCTATATCCTGGTTTTAGCAGCAAGGTCGTGGTGGCAGAGTTGGGCACACCACGCACCATGCAGCGGTATACTGCTAATCCCGGCGGAGCCGTTTATGGTTACGCGCAAACGGTGAGGCAGTCCGGCATACACAGACTGAAGCGCAAATCAGCAGTGGACCGTCTGTCATTAGTAGGGGCCTGGACACAGCCTGGTGGCGGGTTTCAAGGAGCTATGAACTCGGGTATAATGGAAGCTGATCGTATCGCCGCCAAACTGGGGAAGGCAGAAAGGGCAAGTATATCTACTCATGAAACATATCAAACGCCGAGAACGTGAAAGCAGTGAGATCCGCCGCAAAATCATTGAGGCCGCCCGCTCTCTCTTTTTGAACCAAGGGTATGCTGAAGTCTCCATGCGTAAAATTGCGGATCAGATCGAATATTCACCAACGACTATTTATCATTATTTCTCCAATAAGGAAGCGGTTGTTCGTGAACTGCTGTTAGAAGGGAATGCTTTGTTCCTGAAGGCTCTTCAGCAGCGCGTGGATGAAGCACAGGCAGCCGGACTGAACGCTCTGGACACACTGAAAACAGTGTCCGATGCTTATGTCCGTTTTGGCATGGCTAATCCCGAATACTACAACATCCTGTTTATCAGCAACCTTGAATCTGTAAGCTCGGTTACCCTTATAGACAGTGGGAGTTTTAAAGGGTTTGAGTTGCTTGAGGGCGGACTCAAAGCCGCTATGGAGGAAGGCTGCATCATTCAAGGAGATGAGCGCCTGATGGCTAGATCCGTATGGAGTATGCTGCACGGATTGACTTCTTTGCTCCTGAATTTTGAACTTCCTATGGCAAAATCAAATGATGAATTGATTTCATTTACTATAGATACTTTTATTCGGGGAATAAGCCGCTGATGCAGCGGCTCATTTTTTATCCTCACACCCCATACATGCAAGTCTGCATACGTCGATTCCAGTGTTAACGAAGTTCCAAATGTGAAAGCTGCTGAAGCACGGCTTCAATGCGACGTTTATCTTTTTTGAGCACCACGAGCTGTAAAGAAGCATGAAGCAGATTTGAGATGCTAGCCCAAGCGTCTGCTTCTAGAGTGGGCAGAAGATCGCGCTGAATCATGATATCCAGCGCCTCGGTTGCAATTTTCTGATGAAGCTCGCTACCGGATAGCCATTCAATCACCTGCTCATCTGTAGGACGTGAGTAGGCGAAAAGTACTGCCCAGCCATCAACCGGATGATTGACCTTATCCCGCATCCAGTCGATGACCTGGGGGGAATGAAAATGCTGTAACTGCCCGCTAACGGTGTATCCTTCTAATTTGCCATCCTTCGCCCTATGCTGTATCAGATCATTGTAAACTTTTGTAAGCCCTTCCTGCTCGGGCAGGCAGCGGGCGGATAGATAGGCACGTGTCGAGATAAATGCGGCCCTAGCATGTGTGTTATTTGAAGCGGGAGGTCTCCATGCTTGCGCGGTATCCGTGTCCGGCTCCCATAAGGAGCGAACCCAATCAGCAGCCCCAATACCTGCGGTCTCCCCAACGAAAAATGCCCATGTAGCGAATTGGGCCGGGTTACACTGAATGCGCTGCTCCCAGGCAAGAAAAATATCCTTTGGATCATAGGCCTGGAAAGCCTGCAGTACAGCAGGATGATCTACGCCATGCATGGTGGTGTAGTGGATCAGTGTATCCAACGACCGGGCATCCTCCAGTTTCATCGTGCAGAACATATCCAACCAGCGTTGCCACAGCTGCAGCGACGGGCTATTTAGCTGAATACCATGCTCGTCTAACACGTTAGACCAGTCCCACAGCCATAGTCCGTGCAAGGTAAGCATGGTTTCTATATAGGTAGGTAGACTTTCTGCAAGCAGCGTGAACTGGTCCAACTCATGCTCATAACAGAACACTGCTGGCTCTGTTGCGGATGTCGCTCTATCAAGCAGGATCGGATCACCAGCACCGTTATAGTTCAAAATAAGATATCGTTGTTCGTCCGCTGCTGAGTCGGTATCTTCTCCATAGGATGTAAAATAGCCAATATCCTCATAATTCCAGCCAAATTCTCCTGTAATATCGTCAAGGTTAGTCGGTTCTTGTTCAAGGTCATGGCTGCCTTCATATGAATACTCTGGTTCATCGACTACAACACAGTGTTGAGGGAGGCACCATAGCAGATGTAAGCTGCCACACCGCTTTAATAATTCAGACAGGGAGGCAGGCAAAGTGATCTGGAGCCGTTCCTCCAGCTCAGTCAGTTCCTCTTCGGAAATCCCCTTCGTGCATTGGTATGCCACGTCAGGCATTCCACCTTGTCTCAGACGATCAGCGATTTCTCCCAGCTTTTCTAAGGTATATGCAAAATGTACTGTCATTCGTATTCGTCCTCCTCTTATTCTACAACTCGGCAATGCTCTTTTTGCAAGAATGATAGAATTTCATCATGAAGTGCTATCGCCTTGGGTTCATAAATGATCGCCACTTCGCGTCCATATGCATAGTTGAAGCGCACATATCCGCCAAGAAGCTGGAAAAAAGCCATGCAGGTATGCTCGTTTTCGATCCATAGGTTTGTGTCAAAATGCTGTTTAAACCGCTGAGCCAATACTTGTGTAGATGCCGGAGCTATTTCCGGAATTTGATCATTCGGATTGGCTGGATCGTAAGCTTTTGCCGTATCCGGGGGATTAAATAGTAGGAATGTCGCGGTTCTGTCCAGACTGACAGGTTCGAAATAACGGGGGAATGGCTCTGTTTTTCCGAATTCATCCCGTAGTATATGCTCCACCGTATCTGTAAATGGGGTTTGAACATCTAATGGCTTCATAGTAATGACTTCCGAATGTCGCGGTAGCCAAAGCAACCCTTCGATCTGAGGATGCACCGCTAGAAAATCACCATCTATGGAGCTACCGATGACCACGCACTCGCCCAGCTGTTGCGCGGTGATCGGACAGTTATCATCATGCGTCCACAGTTCGTAATCTGCATAGGATTGCAAAAGTTGAGGATCAGGCGGTTCAATCACCAGCAGGCCGCAATAGGTGCCTGGCCCATATTGGGTGAGAAATGAAGCATAGGGAGTTGGTAAAGTTATGCCATGGGTATGTTCGAAATTTGTCATTTCATCGGCAGCCACTGGCGTGTGTCGTGTGGAAACCCAATACATGAAGAATACACCTGCTTTCCGGCACTCTATCTATAGGGATGGAGCCCAAATGTAAATGAGAGATATGCTATAATCAGGAAATAAAATAGTTGAATATTAGTCTATCTCAATTATGTAAGAACTACAATTTGTGAGGGTACGAAAGGGGAACACATCGTATGACATCGGGGGTACAGGCCTACATAGATCCAATTTTTGAAGAGATTGACCAGAGATACGCTTCTGAGCAAAAGCGCATCGCGGAATTCAAGAACAAAAGCGTCCTTCACGAAGGGATTCATGAATACTTAAAAGTTACCTGTAAGAGAGATGGGGTATGGGTGGATACCTACGAACCGTTTGATTGGGATCATCGTAGACCAGACACAAAAATTCCTGGTTTTACGGAGGAAGTGACGCTCCAGCAGGTGCAGGATGAATGGATGCCAGTGTTCAAAGAACGGATAGCGGCTCTGTATAATTCGGAAGAATTTGGTCCTATGTTTTTTCGTTATCGGCTGGAATTTCATTTGGAGGTGGTCTTGGAGAATAAGGCCAGTCATTTTACATTCTCGCTGCTGAACGAAGATAAGCGGCAGCACCTGTTAGCCTCTATTGAACAGTTTGTGGAGCAGAAGCTCAATCCTGCCAGTAGAGCTATGCCAAAGGAAGAGGACGATTTTTTCTTAATAAGGCACTTGCTTGATCCTCATTTGTACCCTGTAGACGCCCAGCGGGTGAATGAACTGCTGAATCGAATGGATGCAAAAGTGCAGGTCAGCCGCAAGCGAGAAGAAGCATGGAGGCATCAGCTGAGCAGAGGCTTAATGCATTGGGCTGAAGATGAATTTTTGGCTAAGTATACAGATCAGGAAAAAAGGTACGGGCTTGATTATACGGTGAGACCCGATATTCTTCCTTCAGATATTCCCGCCCCGGTTATGGAGATGTTCCTGCTGACCGCGATGCGAGTGGGTCTGACCGATGCCGATGCACGGCAGAAGTATTTGGAGATTGCTGCACAACTGGGCTCAGAGCAGGCTGTTCAGTGGCTTAAGAGCGGATCAGGCAGCATTCCAGCGTCATATACAAGCGAGCGTGTCACCTGCCAAGCGAATGATATTTTGCAAACACTAGAGGTTCAGATTCGTTCTGAGGAAGAAGAGAGCTACAGAGAAGCACTCATATATCTATGTGATATATTACGGAAAGGCTTTACTAAGGAATATGGGATGAAGTTTAAAAGCAAAGTGAAAAACTATCTACCCGTACCCAAGTTGGCCAAATCTGCATTACATCGTTTCTTTGCCAATGCACTTGAATACCCTTCGCTGCTTCCGTTGCTGGCGGAATATGCCGAGACCGTGATGGAAGAATTCAAGTGGTACAACGATGTAGAGCCGGGGGAGAAGTCGGCGATGCCAGGAACCTATGCGGTGATGGGATTAGGACTTAAAGGAACGGAGTATTTTTCGCTGGTGAATCGTTATATGAAGCTGGTAGACAGTGAGCATCAGTCGGTACAGGACGGTTACGCTGCTGTATTTGCTGAGGCGCATGGACTGACACCGGATACGATCCCCGTTTGGGCGAGGATTCTTTTGGCAGGTAATGATTCCGCCAAACCACTAAAATCGGCTGGCATTGAAAGTGTGGAGCAGGCACAGGCGTTAGTAGATGTGCTTCTACAACTGGAAGACTACGAACAAGAGATGCTCGTTTATCGTATATGGGGTGGCGCGAAGAAACTAAAAAACAGCCTGAAGCAGGCTGTCCCTGAGGTAAAAGAGTTACTGGAGCCGCTTATTCCATAAAAGCATCGTATTCTTGATCATATCGCAGTCCCTGCGCAATGTGTTGAATATCTGGCTCGCTTCCACTGCGGCGTAGCACTTCAATAACATCCTGTACAGTCGCCATTTCCAGCCAAGATTGCACCTGATGGTCTGGGAAACGGCCTAGATCAGTGCTTCTAGGCTGTCAAAAGTTTGTATACTCATGTTTGGTAATGCTCTCCCTTAGACGCTTGTTTATGCTGTAGCTTTTGTAATATTTTCAAAATGGCCTGGCGATTTTTAGCATCCTTAATGTATTTGGGAATGGAATGGGAAGCCGTACGCATCATACCGGATGAGGGTTTTTCTCGCAACTCGGCAGAGATATAGGAGAGCAGGTAATTCAGGTGTATCCGGTTAAGAGCCCAGACTGGTTTCCCCCGATAGTAATCAAGGAAGTACAGCTGGAGCTGGAAAATAGGATCTTTTCCATTTTGGATCACGTCCGTATGCCATTCACGTGACTGCATACGATGCACCGGAACCTGATTACGTGTCTCGCAATGCGGACAGTGTATATTTGTATTTTTGTGAGTAACCGTTCGGTCATCATGAATTTCGATATTAAAATACCGCTCACAGTGGCTGCATACGCCGCGTGCATAGAATTTATACGATTCTGGCTGCTGAAATGTGTAGTAACAATGAGAGCAACGAACAACGTAATAACAGTCTTCCTTTGATTTGGAAATAGAAGCTTGACTCTGACAGCGAGGGCAGTGGACAGCTACCTGTTCTCCCCTCCAGATCACGGCGGCAAAGTCATATTTATATCCATATTCATCTTTGAAGCGTTTTTGCTCCATGTTCGTTCCTCCTTTTCGGAAAGAGCGTAAAAACGTACTTTTTATATATCATATGTTATAATATTCCTTAACAACAGAATGGCTTAGATGGGCGGTCGGCTAGTCTCCTGTGAAGGAGGTGAGGGTCCTGATTCTTTCCTTCCATAAAAAGAAATAGACCGCCCGTGGTAGGAACCGGTCTATTTCATGTATCGTAAACTTGCAGCCACCGCCCTTAAAAGCGGCTGTTGCCAAAGAGTGAGGATGTTGACGCATCTTCACTCTTTTTTAGAATATACATCTTATTTCCATTTTAACACTTGAAAAAGGCCTTTTCAATGTGCCGAAGCGTGGAAATAGGATTACGTAGTGCAAAGGAGAATGGGTATATGAGCATTTTTACAGGTTTGCAGCGTCCGCAATTCCAGGCCTACTATGATAAGGAATTTCTTATAGAGCATCGTTTTGAAAACGGTCGAGGGTTTCCGCCTTCCTATATAGATTACGTCAAAACTCTCGGCTACGGGCGGTTATTCGGTCTATGGAACATCCATATTCCTCTCGGTGATCACCCGGATTCATGGCTCCATCGTTATTATGACTGGCGTGCCTGGTTTGATGATGTACTGGAATCGGAAGAGATTTTACAAGAAGCGGCGCTGGAGCCAGATGGTTTCCCGGAACTATTGGAGCATGCAGTTCCCTTCGCTTCCAGTGAAGGAAATGACCTGCTGGTCTGGGATGTTCAATCGCCTGATGAACGGGGGGAATTCCTAATTTATGCTTTGAATCTGCGCACATGGGGCAACTTTCGGTATGCAGCCCCTGATTTGTATAGCTTCGTCGAAGCGCTGCTGGATGGGGAGCGTGTAAAGTCGATTTTGGGAACACATCGTACACCATTCCCTTATACATTTGAACCCTTTTAGATCGTTAAAGAACCACCCTAGTTTTCGAAGTCTAAGGTGGCTCTTTGCGTTGCTATTCTTCTAGCTTTTATGTTTGGGCTAAATATTGCTGTACTAGCTCATATCCAGCCACGCCCATTACAGTATATTGATTATATTCTTCCAGTTCCAGATTGCGTATATATTCATCCCCGCAATACAGATGGCCCGCACAATTAAAATACTTTAGCTGCTGTTGCTCCTCGGATAGAGGGCGATGATCGATAATGGGCCATACTCCCTTCGTCAGATTTTGGGTAGCGGTGAATATAACCTCAAATCGACCCCGGTAATGTGTGAAGGAGAGATAGGTGGTTTCATCCTCGTACGTTTGATTCTGACCTATGGATAGCACCCCAAAGGAGAACGCCTTTTTGAATCGACCATACAGCGCGCAGATCACCTGACATACCGCAAAGCGGCCGTCATGCATGGGGATAACAAAAATATCGCCTTCCTGATGTTTGATTCTTTTGAATATCATCGTCAGGCCAGCTCTTCCTGAATGATCTCTGTTTTTAGACCTTTAGCGCTGGTAATCGTAATACTGATCGCATCAAAGCCATTTCGCTTTACCTCTTCAAAATCACATCGTTCGCCGCTGATCAACTCCAGCTGCCCGTTCTCATCCACATCATCTGCAAACTCGTCATCCCAATCAACATTATAAAAAGCAGTCACGGTCACCTCAAAGGTATCTTCACCATCATCGTCCAGATAAGGTAGCAGGGGAGTGCGATTGTTTTGCTGTTCTTCCGTATATACTTCACACAGCAGTGCATCGTAACCATGGCGGGTTCCATCAAAAATCACGATCTGCTCACCTGTGACTGCATCTTCTGCAATAATGAGCTGGGGTGCAAACTCCGTTACAGCGATCAGCTCGTCCATGAACTCTCCATAATAAAAAATGTGGAATTTCGTATTTCCGGCCTGTGAACGGAGCTTACCTGTCCATTCCTGCTCGACCCATACCTCCGGGTTTTCGGGCACAACCCAACCATCCAAATAAGCGGGTCCTAATTTAACATGATGTGTTTCTGTCATCCGTAGCGCCTTCCTTTCTTTTCGTTCATTATGACATGGACAGGGTCACGATTTTGTTGTCCTCGTCAACATCTACCTTCACGTTCACTCCCAGCTTGTCCTTAAACAGCTTACTGATATTGATATAGTTATCCTTTACCGCACGGCTTGAATTACCAGTGGTGCGAGTCATCCCAGCGGTGATGATGGAGCGAACATAGGTTTTGTCGAGCTTGGCTTCAGGATTGTAAGTATAAATAACCTGCTCTTGTTGATTGTAATAATGGGTTAACTCCGAATAGTCGTTGGCGTTCTCATACTGTTTTTCCTCACGCACATAATCGGGATGGTCCATGGTGTAGTGGATTCCCCCGTCCAGAAAAGGATTATCCTTGGAGGGTCTGAGTTCATATTGTCCATATGCGAGTTGAAACAGGTATTCTATGCCTGAGCCCTCTGCTTGATAATAGAGCTGACGATGGTCCCCTTTTTTATCGATCGCGGTATAGCTGCTGATTAAAGGCCAGGCATCATACTTTTTACCCTTTACCTCAACGGCAACCTTATAATGTACGAGCACCTTTTCATTTTGGAATAACCCAAAGCTGCTCATAATGAAATACGCAGGCACACATATAATTCCGATAATCAATATGAATATAAATATTCTTACACGCATGAGTAGAGTAATTCTCCTTTAGTTGTCGGTTATGTGGACAGCTCTCGTTGGGCAGATGCGCCGAATTCCTCATGTTGCAATAATTGCTTCAGCGCATGTAGTGCAAAAGGGTTGGCTTTATGTGCGCGGAGCAGTGCAAAAGCGGCCCCCTTGACTAAGATATATGTATCACTGCAGATTATGTCCAAAGCTAAACATAGCTCTGCTTCTGAACAAGGCATCCATGCCAAAGTTTGTAAAGCTGCGTTTCGCACATCATCATCTTCATCAGGTTTGGACAGCAGCTCGCGAATTCCTCGCATGATCATCGGCTGCTGGCTCTGATCTGCATATAGTCCGATGACCTTCAGCGCTTCTATACGAAGCAGATCTTCCTCGGATGATTGCTGCGCAAGCTGCAAAAGTAATGCGGTGGTGTCCTCCACAGGCTGGGGGATCGCTGTTAATTCGCGTAGTGATACCAATCGATCTTCATACGATAGTGTAGGGAAAATAGATAAAAATGTCTTTCCCTCATCATCGGTTTGTATGGACATATACCCTCCTTATTTCTTAGCCAGATTACTTTTGGCATTGTGTATTACCTACTCTTATGTCTATAGTTCGATAAAGCCTCTTCCGTTCCGCCCCCCTCCAGCAGCACCATAATCGCATAGGAGATTGTATCAATCCAATCGTCAAGGGTACTAATCTGCTCTGCGGTCAGCAGGTGATTCCGTTGCAGCATACTATCAGGATACAACGCCCATGCCCGTGTATATTGGCAAATTCCCCACAGAGCGGATATAAGCTCCCGTTCTACGGACGGTTTCTCCAACTCATCTGCCAGAACTTCAATGATAGTCATGAGCTCATGGAAGTTGTCCTCGATCAGTTCGCCTTGAAAGGGACGAAGCATCCCTAGAAATCCGCTTTGCATTTTGGGATGCTCCAGATCATCATGAATAAACGAATGACAGCGCAACAGCTCACGGGCTTCCTGTTTATTCATGAAGTTCCGTAATCTCTGCACGGATACCTCTGCACAGAAAGCTACCTGACAGTCCCGACAAGGCATCGATATCAACGACCATGTCTGCTTCTTCATAGCGGAAATCAAGCTGCAAGATAATATTTTCTGTTTCTACAGGGGTTAATACATGCTCTTTGGTTTCCAGAAATGTAAACGTCACTGCATAGCGTGGAATGTCTTTCGCTGAAGCTTCAAGGATCACAGGTGCCTCAGCCGAAGGTTCCAGATCCGGTGATTTAGGAACCAGCACACTAGTGGGGGATAGCTCAATCGTCAGTGTAATCTGGTCTTTCGTCATATTGGCAGCCGTGACTCGGTCATAGTGAAAAGGTGGAAAATAGCCGAGCTTTTCTACAATGCTGTCCGCACCTTGAATAGAAACGGTTGGAGAGAAAGCCAGTTCCAGTCCGATGGCCCCTGTCAGTTGGTCTTCATATTCTGGATTGATACGGATAAGGACTTGTTCCGATTCTACTTTCAAAATCGTACCTATAAAATACTGTTTGCCATGGATCAGGACAACATCATGCGGAACGAACGGCAGTGCTCCTCCGGCTTGATAATGAATGAGATATTCGTTTTCTTTTTTTTCAATATTGTGAACTTGAATTTGCATAAATTGCAGCCTCCTAGGGTTAATGGGATGACGGATAGTTTAAGTGTGACGTAAAGGGTACGGAGTCCACGATTGAAAAACATACTTCATATCCGGGGTATCCTTTTCGAGCATAAATGGGAGAATATCCATAATAGCTCTTGCTTTACTGCCAGCATAAAAGTTGCGGGAGCTATGTAACAGTTTGTTTGCCTTTATTAACTGGCTGAGCTGCAGCATAACGTCTTCCACGCTTGTTCGGTCAATACGTTCATAAACGTCCTGACGAATCGAAACAAGCATCCCGCAATTGTTGGAAGATTGACCCATATGGTCATTGGACAAAAGAATGTACACTTCCGGCGTCGTCCCTTTGTTATAGGACGATTTGATGCTAGGAGCCTCTATAACCAGCATCAAAGGAGTCATTTCATCATCGGTTACAATGCGGAGCAGCTCCTGCTTGTCCCAGCGGATCTTGCCGTGTTTGGCTTTCTTCGATTGATAGACAGACACACGGGTGTTACGGATTCCTGATATATTCAAGAGCGCTTCAAAACAATCGAACAAGTTAGTAAAGCACTCTTCGGCAAACAAAGTGTGCTTCTCCGACAAGGAACCTGTCATTATGAAATTATAATGTAGGTTGTTAACCACAAGCATCCACCCTTTATTCATGAATTACCAATTATCCTACCATAATATATGACATGGTGATTGAATTCACCTTTTGCGGGATTCGTTAAAATCGTTTGGAAACCAGTTCAACTTCGCGTATACTAGGAAAGTCATATATGGAACGGCCTGAGCCGCCTTGCGGCCGTATGTTGAGTTACATGAACAGATTCAACGATAACGGATATGCTCCCTTCCTGAAAAGGGGAGAATGAGAACCGATACAAAAATGGGAATTCTGAACTATGGAACGATAGATGTCATATGGCACATGAACCTATTTTACGTGACACATATTGAATACAGATAAGGGAAGTGAATACAACTTGAAGAATTTTACAGCATTAGGCGTGGAGCAACATTGGGTAGAAGCCTTGAAAGAGCAAGGCATCTCAGCGCCAACACCTGTACAACAGGAGTCCATTCCACTGTTGATGGAAGGTCAGGATGTGATTGCCGAGGCACATACGGGCACGGGGAAGACGCTTGCGTTTTTACTGCCGATTCTACAAAAGCTGAATTTGGACAAGCGGCATCCGCAGGCGCTCGTGATTGCACCTACGCGTGAATTGGCGCTCCAGATTACAGAGGAAGCAAAATGCTTGGCTGCTGCGGAACCGAGTTTATCTCTGCTAGCTGTTTACGGAGGACAGGACGTGGAGCGTCAGCTTCGTAAACTAAAAGGTGGCGCACAACTGATTATTGGTACACCTGGGAGACTATTGGATCACCTGAGACGTGGCACGCTTGATTTAGGCGGCATTAAAATGCTGGTCCTGGATGAGGCTGACCAAATGTTACACATGGGCTTCTTGAACGATGTGGAAACGATTCTTCAGGAGGTTCCTTACCGGAGACAAACCATGCTGTTTTCCGCTACGATGCCAGCTGGTATTCGCAAGCTGGCTCGTGTCTATATGAACGAACCCGTTGATGTCAAAGTGAAATCGGCTTCTTCCGTTCCCGTGAGCCAAATCCGTCAGGTCGTTGTGCAAACAACAGACCGTGGTAAGCAACAGGCATTGGTAGATATGCTGAATACGGATCGTCCGTATCTGGCTGTTATTTTCTGCCGTACCAAGCGCCGGGCTTCCAAACTGAATGAAGAACTCCAGGAGATGGGATTCGAGAGCGGTGAGCTGCACGGGGACTTGTCCCAGAACAAGCGGGAGCAAGTGATGAAGGCGTTCCGTGAAGCGAAACTTCAATTGCTCGTAGCGACAGATGTAGCCGCACGCGGCCTCGATGTAGAAGGCGTCACGCATGTCTTCAACTATGACATGCCGCAGGATGCCGAAAGCTACATCCACCGCATCGGACGTACCGGTCGTGCCGGAGGCAAAGGCGTTGCGGTGACGCTCGCCACGCCAAGGGATGTTCCTGAGCTTCGGAACATCCAAAGAGTCGCTGGTGTCACATTCACCAGCAGTGAGGGCGGCGGGCAGCGTAGATCTGCTCCCGATACGGCTGAGCGGCAGGGTAGAAATGACCGCTCAGGCAGAAACGACCGCCGTTCCTTTGGCGGCAACGATGCTGGCGGCGGACGCCGCAGCGGCCGCGAACAGGCGGGGCGTCGTGACGGTGCAAGCGGCGAGCGTCGCTCCAACCGCAGTAGCAGTGAACGTGGCGGATATGACCGCAGTAGCGGCCGTTCTGTACGCGAAGGTCAAGGCCGCTCGGCAGGCCAAAGCAGCGGACGTGGCGGATATGACCGCAGCAGCGGCGGATCTGCACGCGGAGGTCAAGGCCGCTCCGCAGAGCAAAGCAGCGGACGTGGCGGATATGACCGCAGCAGCGGCGGTTCTGCACGCGGAGGTCAAGGTCGTTCGGCAGGCCAAAGCAGCGGACGTAGCGGATATGACCGTAGCAGCGGCGGTTCCGCACGCGGAGGCCAAGGTGGACGCGGTGGACAAGCCAAAGGCGGTCCGCGTGGTGGTCAAGGTCAAGGAGGCCGACGCGGTCGGTCCAGGTAGATAAAATGGGGGTATTCTCATAGAATGCTCCACTATGGTTATCATAATAGCCCCGGGGAGGCTCATCTTCCGGGGCTATTGTAATCTTCATATATGCCGCTGTAAGAACAGCATCATAAGATAAAGAGCAACCAAAGATGCCCTGAGATAACCGAATAGCGGTCAGGACATTTTTTAAAAGATAATTTGGAGGGGTTATACATCATGCAGGAACAGGATATGGGCAAGCGTGCCATGGTCTCAGCATGGATCAGCCTGATCAGCAACATCCTCTTAACCGGCATCAAAATAATCGCAGGACTCATGTTCAACAGTAAGGTGCTGGTGGCCGATGGTGTGCATAACGCCGGGGACGTCATTGCTTCTGCAACGGCACTGGGAGCGATGAGAATATCCAGCCAGCCGCCGGATGAGGATCATCCTTATGGTCATGGCAAGGCAGAAGTAATTGGTGCTAGTGTGGTGGCGGTCATACTGTTCGGGGCAGGCATATTTATCGGCTATCATTCCATTGCCGCACTGTTCGAACCGATGCCACAGGAGCATATACTGGCATTGGTGGCCGCCATTATTTCCTTGCTCTGGAAACAGTGGCTGTATATCTACACGATTCGTATTGGCAGAGCGGCCAATAGTCAGGGTCTCATTGCGACGGCAAAAGATCACCTGGCTGATGTGTATGCCTCGGGAGCGGCTGTCTTGGGGATCGGATTAGGACTGATCGGGGAACATTGGGATATTCCGATTTTATCTTACGGCGACCCCATTGCGGGGTTCGTAGTGGCGTTGCTGGTTCTGAAATTGGCGTGGGAAATGGGTCGCGAATCCATAGATGTGCTCATGGAGAAGGCCATTGCAACCGAGGAAATCGAAAGCTACGCAGCAGCGGCACTGAGTGTAGTCGAGGTTCAGCGTATTGATCGTATTCGTGCCCGTGAGCATGGCCATTATATTATCGTTGATATCCGAGCTTCAGTGGATGCCTCTTTGACGATTCAGCAGGGACACGATATTATCCGACTGATCAAGAGGGCCGTCATGAAGCAGGAGCCGCGGGTTTATGAGGTGCTTGTCCATTTGAATCCGTGGTATGCAGACGACCTCCATGCTGTAAAATCAACACAAAAAGACCCTGAAGAAAAGGTATAACCGATACGAATAACGCCCCTAGAACATACGACGCGAATTGACAGATAACTTGCCGGAAGGGTATGCTTTTAAAAGCCGAACGATGATGAATAAAAGCGAGGTTACCCGAAAATATGCGAAAATTTTTAAAATGGCTAGGTATTTCTGTGACTGCTGCAGTCCTTTTAGTGGGCGGATATTATGCTTATTCTATATATCATTTTACGAACCAAATTTCGGTTGCTTCCGGACAGGATTCGAAATTTAAACCGCAAACCCAAACTTCAACCAATGTACAACCTGTAGAGGTATCACTCCCACCGGAATGGGATGGAACAGAAAGAGTAAATATTCTGCTGCTTGGCGGAGATTCCCGTGGAGAAGATTCAGGGCGTTCTGACTCGGTTATGGTTGCTTCTGTTGATCCGGTTACGAAAAAGGCCACACTTATGTCGATTCTTCGTGATACGTATGTCAAGATCCCGGGTCATGGGCAAAGTCGATTGAATGCTGCCTTTTCCTACGGTGGGCCGGATTTGACCAGACAGACTGTGAGCGACCTTCTGGGCATACCGATTCAATATTATGTATATACTGATTTTAATGGTTTCATTGCACTGGTTGACTCTGTAGGTGGTATTGACCTGGATGTCGAAAAAGATATGCATTACACGTCCAAGGCAGACAAACACCAGTTTGATATTGACTTGAAAAAGGGAATGCAGCACATGGACGGTAAAACAGCCTTGCAATATGTACGTTTCCGTCATGATGCGACTTCGGATTTTACACGTACGGAGCGACAGCGCAAATTCATTACCGAACTGGGCAGTAAAATACAATCGACCTCGTCGCTCATTAAACTGCCAAGTATTTTAAATAGCATTTCTCCTTATATTGAAACGAATCTGAGTACAACGGAAATGCTGCAGTTGGCTTCATTGGGTTTTAATATCGATGCTAAAACAGTAGCGAAGCAGCAAATCCCGCCAAATGAACTGGTGCGCGGGGAAACCATCAAGGGTGCACAGGTGTTGGGTGTGGATGAGCGGAAGCTCAAGCGGTTCATACAGAATCTTTTTGATCAAGAAAACAAACCTGTGACTACGACGGTGGAGGCTGCCACCACGACAAATGATACTCCATAACCATTCAAAGCAAGCGAAGTTCGTACAATAACGTACAACTTTGTTTGCTTTTGTGTTTATTTGGGTATAACCTTGTATATTTTGTTCCAAAAATATATCGTAATTATGAAGAACGTATACTCATCTGTCTAAAGAGAAGGGGAATGTCATGTGGAAATAACTCCGGCATGGAAAGACCGGTTTAAGAAGTTTTTTCTGAACAACAAGTTTGTGTTATTCCTGTTGGTACTGCTGCTGATCGGCTTGAATATCTTAGTGCTTACCAAAATTTCATACATATTTACCCCTGTCATCGTGCTGCTGAAAACGATTATTCTCCCTGTCATTTTGTCCGGTGTATTGTACTATCTACTCAATCCGTTGGTAGATGTACTGGAGCGGAATAAGGTAAAGCGAGTATACTCCATTGTTGTTCTGTTTTTGCTCATTATAGGGATTATCGCTATTGTGGTTACGTCGGTGGTACCTGTGATCCGTGATCAGATACAGGGCCTTATCCAAAATGTCCCTGCCTATACCGAGCAAGTCAAACAACAGTTTGAGCGACTGATTGGCAGTAACTTTGTGAACCAGTTCCAGAACACCATTCAAATAGATCCATCTGAACTGGCCTCCAAAGCTTCTGAAAAGTTATCTGGCTTTATCAATAATGCATGGACGGGTGTGGGAAGCTTTTTGGGTGTGATTACGGAAACTGTGCTTGCGATCGCTACGGTTCCGTTCATTCTGTTCTATTTGCTGAAAGATGGACACAAGCTGCCGCAGTGGATTCTAAAAATGCTTCCACCTATGTTTCGTAAAGAGACAGATCGTATCATGACCGAAATGAATCATCAGGTCAGCTCGTACATTCGTGGACAAATTATTGTTAGCTTCTGTATTGGAGTGCTGCTATATATAGGTTATCTGATTATTGGATTGGACTACTCTTTGACGCTTGCGGTCATTGCGTCTTTTACGAGCGTGGTTCCCTACTTAGGTCCTGTAATTGCCATTACACCCGCGTTAATCGTAGCTATAGTTACCTCACCGATCATGCTGCTCAAAATGGTTATCGTATGGACAGTTGTCCAGCTTATTGAGGGTAAATTTATTTCACCACAAATTATGGGCAAATCGCTTCGAGTACATCCGATTACGATTATCTTTGTTATTTTGACAGCAGGCAATTTGTTTGGTGTGGTAGGGATTGTACTGGCTGTTCCAGGTTATGCCGTCTTGAAGGTCATCGTGACCCATCTGTTTAGTTTTTTTCAAAAGCGTTCACATCTTTATGAAGCAGATAAAGTAAAGTAAAAAGCAGTCTCTATGAAAAGTAAACATGACTAATGGGCGCGTTAAATCTACTATTTTGCCCCTCTTGGTTAACTGTGGCTTTACGTGCTATACTTAATGCTTATTCTTATTCCAAAATAGAAAGGTCAGACTTTTTATGATAAAACTCAGCATTCTTGACCAATCTCCGGTATCGGAAGGCATGACGCATGCACAAGCATTACAAAAGACTGCTGAGCTTGCTATAGAGGCGGAACGCTTGGGTTATCATCGCTTTTGGGTATCCGAGCATCATGCTGCCTCTAATCTTGCAGGGTCCAGCCCCGAGGTATTGATTTCACACCTGGCTGCTCGTACCCAGACGATTCGGGTAGGGTCGGGCGGTGTGATGCTGCCCCATTACAGCGCTTATAAAGTAGCGGAAAACTTCCGGGTACTGGAGGGATTGTATCCGGGGCGCATTGATCTGGGTCTGGGGCGAGCGCCCGGAGGAATGCCGATTGCTACCAGAGCTTTGCAGGAGGGGAAAATGCGGGGCGGCATTGATCTGTACCCCGAGCAGCTGGATGATCTGCTAGCCTACTTGCACGATAGCACAGGCAGCCAGCATCGCTTCGGTTCGCTACAGGCGATGCCGCTCGTAGAGACTGTGCCGGAAATATGGCTGCTTGGCTCCAGCGGTGATAGCGCGGGTCTGGCCGCCGAGCGTGGCGTAGGCTTTGCGTTCGCGCAGTTTATTAATGGTGAAGGCGGCACAGGTGCTATGAAGGGATATCAGGAAAACTTCCAGCCTTCCCAGCATAGTGACCAACCGCGTTCGCTTGTCTCCGTATTTGCGATCTGTGCGGATACTGATGAGGAGGCCAATCGTTTGGCATCCAGCATGGACTTGTCCCTGGTGCTTTTGGAACAGGGAACGCGTTCTGCAGGAACACCTTCCGTCGAAAAGGCGCTTGCGTATCCGTATACGCCATATGACCGGATGCGCATTCGTGAGAATCGCAAGCGTATGGTGGTTGGTTCACCCGCACAGGTCAAGCGTCAGCTTGAGCAATTATCCAAGGACTATAATGCGCAGGAGATCATGGTTGCGAGCATTATTCACGACTTCGATGCCAAAATGAAATCTATACGTCTCATGGCTGAAGCATTTGGACTGTCCTCTGTACAGGCTTAATGCGAATGGCCAGAATCAGAAGATCACAGCTTGAGGGCTGTGATCTTTTTTTGTGAGTTAACACTTGATAATGATTATCAATATCTTTATTATATAAAGATAGAATGAAGTTTTGATGAATGTCGTGCGTTAAGCCCGTGATTATATATATTGGATTAGGGAAAGGGATGATTCCAAATGTTTCGTCTGAAAACGGCAAATCTGGATATTGCTTATGAAGATCGATTGATAGTAGAAGATCTGAACGTAGAAATACCGCAAGGGAAAATTACAGCGTTGGTGGGTGCAAATGGCTCCGGTAAGTCGACCATTCTGAAAACGATGGCTCGCATCATGAATCCTAAAGGCGGTAGCGTTCTGTTGGATGGTAAATCTATTCATAAGCAATCCACCCGGGAGGTAGCCAAGCAGTTGGCTATTTTGCCGCAGAATCCGACGGCACCGGAAGGATTGACCGTGACGGAACTGGTATCATACGGACGTTTTCCCTATCAAAAAGGTTTTGGTTCCATGAAAGCGGACGATCGCAAAATGGTAGAGTGGGCCATCCAAGTAACAGGAATGAGCGAATTTCACGATCGTCCGATTGATCAGCTTTCTGGGGGGCAGCGTCAACGTGCCTGGATTGCTATGGCGCTTGCACAAGATACGGATATACTGTTTTTGGATGAGCCGACTACATTTTTGGATATGGCGCATCAGCTGGAAGTGCTGCATCTGCTAGAGTATCTGAATACTTCGGCAGAACGCACCATTGTTATGGTCGTGCACGACTTGAACCACGCAGCCCGCTATGCTCAGCATATGATTGCGATCAAAAAAGGGAAAGCGAAGGCGGTAGGAGCCCCGACGGAGGTTATGACCCCAGATGTGCTGCGTGAGGTATTCGGAATTGAGGCGGATATTGTTACTGATCCTCGTACGGGGGTACCACTCTGTCTTCCGTATGCTTTGGCTGGTCAGCCTGCGGTAAGCCAAGCAGTAAAGGGAATGAATGTAGAAGAGAAACAAACGGTGGGTTCTGTTGCTGAGCGGCGTGATGCTAGACCACAAGTAGCAGCAAGAGGTTAGAGGGTGCGCCAAGTGGCAGCATCACGGTAAGGGTTTGTGAATATTGGCATGTCCGTCACGTTTTGGGTAAAATAGGTTGAGAACCTAAACCAAGCGACACGAAGGAGGATGCTATATGTCTGTCTATTCATATAATGCCGTAACACCAGCCAATCAGGAGGTTTCTCTGGAAACTTACACAGGTAAAGTGCTGGTTATTGCGAATACCGCTAGTAAGTGCGGACTTACCCCGCAATATGGGGATTTGCAAAAGCTTTATGACGAATATAAGGATCGGGGACTCGTTGTTTTAGGCTTCCCTTGCAACCAGTTTGGCGGTCAGGAGCCGGGCAGCAGCGAGGAAGCGGCTGAATTTTGCCAATTGAATTACGGGGTTAATTTCCCGGTATTCGCTAAAGTGGATGTGAACGGACCAGATACAGCCCCTCTGTTTGAATATCTGAAGAAGCAACAGCCTGGAGAACAGGAAGATGGTACAATTCAGTGGAATTTTACAAAATTCATTGTGAATCGTGAAGGTGTGCCTGTGGGACGCTTTGAGCCCAAGGAGTCACCAGAAGCGATGAAAACTGCCATTGAGCAGTTATTATAATAGCTTCGTGTAATTCCAAAGTATATGTGTAAACAAGGTCTGATTTCCGCTTGTCTTAGGGGAAACGGACCTTTTTTTATTCCCTACATACGCATTTGCCTAAAGATTGACGTATCGTGTGAAAGTCTGTTCCAGGAGCATAATCAAGAGGCAGGTAGGGAAAACTGAATGGAGCAAAAAAGATTTCAGCAAACGGCTGAGTTCAGATAGCCTTGCCTTTTAAAATGTGGACAAATTGTGAATACCATAAAAAGCTATTGTAATGTGAAAAATATCACACTATAATAAGCGCATGAAGTGAAATAAATCACAAGAAGTAATGAGTTATCTAAGTGAAAGTATTCACAATTATTATACATTTTATGCCCACACACCAAGGAGGAATTCAACATGAAAGTAGCAGTTATCGGATGTACACACGCAGGTACGGCAGCCATAGTCAACACAGCTAAATGTTATCCAGATGCCGAAATTACGGTCTATGAGCGTAATGACAATATTTCATTTTTATCTTGTGGTATTGCACTGTATGTAGGTGGTGTCGTCAAAGATCCGCACGGATTGTTTTATTCGTCCCCAGATCAACTGGCTGATATGGGTGTAGTGACCAAGATGCTTCATGAGGTAACGAGTGTAGATACAGCGGGCAAGACGCTGCATGCACGTAATCTCCAAACCGGTGAGGAATTTACGGATACATTTGATAAATTGATTGTGACTACTGGATCGTGGCCAATTATTCCGAAGCTGGAAGGCATTGAACTTGATCATATTTTGCTCTGCAAAAACTATAATCATTCGAATGAAATCATTGAGAAAGCTCAGCACGTACAGAACATTACTGTCGTGGGAGCTGGATACATTGGTGTTGAGCTGGTAGAAGCTTTTCAAATGAACGGTAAGAACGTAACGCTGATCGACAGTGCTGATCGTATATTGAATAAGTATTTAGACCATGAGTATACAGACCGGATTGAGAATTCCCTGAGAGAACATGGCATTAAGCTGGTACTTGGCGAGACAGTAAGTCGTTTTGAGGGGACTAACGGTAAAGTAAGTAAGGTCGTGACCTCCAAAGGAGAATATGAAACAGAGCTTGTTATACTCTGTATCGGTTTCCGACCTCAAACGGATCTGCTCAAAGGTCAGGTAGATATGTTGCCTAACGGTGCGATCATTGTGGACAATTATATGCAAAGTAGCTGCCCAGACGTGTTTGCAGCAGGCGACAGTTGTGCAATTCGTTATAATCCAACCGGCAAAACAGCTTATATCCCATTGGCGACCAATGCGGTTCGTATGGGTACGCTGGTGGCACGTAATCTGGTACAACCTACCATTGCCTACATGGGAACACAAGGAACCTCGGGTATCAAAATTTACGAAGACAATATTGCAGGAACAGGAATGACGGAAGCCGCAGCAATGGACGAGGGGATGACTGTAGAAGCTGTAACCATTGAGGACAGCTACCGTCCTGAGTTTATGCCAACTTCTGAAAAGGTGTTGCTGAAGGTTGTATATGAGCAGGAGACACGGAGAATTGTTGGGGCACAAATTATGTCGAAGGTCGATTTGACGCAATCCATTAACACCCTGTCTGTAGCCATTCAAAATCATATGACCATTGATCAGTTGGCCTTTGTCGATTTCTTCTTCCAGCCGCACTATAACAAGCCTTGGAATTTCCTGAACGCGGCAGGTTTGCAGGCATTGCCTACAATATCCGAACGGAACCCAGTTACTGTATAATCCGATTTGTCTGTGACATTGTTCATAAGTTTGTCAACAATCTGAAAGCGTACGGATGAATCCTTATAGTACAATATAGAGAGCATAAGGATTAGGGGGAGAAGTAGATAATGGGTTTGTTTTATATCCTTTTTCTTGTAGTTGTCGCAGCCATCGGTCTGGGCGGAGTACTTTGGTTCTTGAAAGCCGTTGAAAAGGAAGAATATAATTAAATGTAAAGCGCATAGCAGCGCAGTAGCAGTAGATGTAATAAAATAGAAAGACAGTCCTTTTTCGAGGGCTGTTTTTTTTATAGCTGAGAAAGTGATTTTTTTCACAAACAAAATCACTGATTTTAAATAAAATATGAAAGAAGAATATTTTGTTTAAAAGATATTAAAGGAGCGGGGGCAGATGGCAAGCTATAAACCGGGGCAAATTGCCGAAAAGACGGTGGAAACAGGAGTGGCCAAGGCGAACAACCCGTGGACTGTGGCGGTGGTATTGGGATTTTTGGCAGGTGCATTTATTGCAC
The DNA here is from genome assembly GCF_038008995.1 of Paenibacillus sp. FSL W8-0439. NCBI lineage: Bacteria > Bacillati > Bacillota > Bacilli > Caryophanales > Paenibacillaceae > Paenibacillus > Paenibacillus sp. FSL W8-0439. The sequence goes on along the minus strand of NZ_JBBPAK010000001.1, from coordinate 5,380,463 downwards.
TCGGGTTTTTGCTGGATATACGCGTTATTGCAAGTGCACCTAAAGAATGGGGAAGCATTGCTACCTTTATTGGAGCTGCGGTGTTCCCTGTAGGTCTGGTGTTAGTTTTGATAGCTGGTGGGGAATTGCTGACCGGTAATATGATGGCAGTCCCTTTGGCGAGATGGGCAGGACGAATTAAGACAGGAGCCATGCTTCGTAATTTGGCAATTATTACGCTCAGTAATTTTGCAGGTGCATTATTTGTTGCGTTTTTCTTTGGGCATGTTCTAGGCTTGACCGAAACGGGTCCTTACCTGGATAAAGTGGTGGATATGGCAGGGCATAAGCTGCATGAAAGCTTTTTGCAGTCTTTTATATCAGGTATAGGATGTAACTGGCTCGTAGCACTGGCTGTATGGATGGCATATAGCACAGACTCTATCGGCGGCAAAATTATGGGAATTTGGTTCCCGACCATGGCCTTTGTTGCTATTGGATTCCAGCACGTTGTTGCCAATATGTTTCTCATTCCGGCGGCTATATTTGCAGGTCATTTTTCGTGGGCAGAGTATGTTATGAATTTTATTCCGGTCTGGTTGGGGAATTTGGTAGGAGGCAGTCTGTTTGTGGCTGGAGCCTACTGGCTGGCCTATCTGAAAAAAACTCAAGCTAACACACATTCCGTGAATGAACCTCAAACTACTTCTTCAGTTACATCCAAGCCGTTGAGTGATCATGCATAATCACGTTACTTTATGAAGCAATAAACAAAGCAAATCCGCCATGACAGGCCCGGGGGAACGAAACCTGTCATGGCGGATTTTTTTGGGAGTGGTCCATGATTTGGCATGGAGGATGAGTGTGCTCTCGTCCATAATGCCTTGATCTCTTTTACCCTGGGTATGTAATGATGAAACAGAATGATAAATAAATAATTATACTTTTTAAAATTCCGTTTTGCTCTATGCAGCAGACGGATTTTTTTATATTTTGGAGAGCTACTGTGTGGTAAAATCCTTCTCTTGCCATAGGCCAAAGCTGTAGATATGATAAGAACAGTGTAATTTTTGGAAACGGTAACGGAAAGGAGCATTTAACCATGGATCATCGCAATAGCGCGCCTCTTGAGGCCACACTTCAACAAAATTTACAAAGAGGACAGCGGATGACGGAGCAGCAGAATGGTATTTTTCCGGCTGTATGCCCGTTGGATTGCCCGGATACGTGTGGGCTCCTGCTTCACAAGGAAGATGGAAAGATAGTCAAGGTGACTGGTAATCCGGATCATCCCATTACCAAAGGGGCTATATGCAACAAAGTCCGCAATATGACCGAGCGCGTATATGATCCGGATCGGGTGCTTTATCCGTTGAAGCGTGTAGGTGCCAAAGGGGAAGGGAAATTTGAACGAATTAGCTGGGAGGAAGCAGTCGATACCATTACAGGTCGGTTCAAGGAGCTGATACGTACGGATGGACCGGAATCCATACTCCCCTACAGCTTTTATGGCAATATGGGCGTATTGAGTGTGGATGGAATGGATCGTCGCTTTTTCAATGCACTAGGTTCAAGCCAGCTGGATCAGACGATTTGTAGCGTGGCTGGGAATGAAGGCTGGGCATCCGTTATGGGGTTTAAGGGCGGCACGAGCCCGGAGGATACAGAAGATGCAGATCTCATTATTGTATGGGGTGGAAATGTCATTAGCACCAACATGCATCAGGTCGTATTGGCTGAGAAAGCACGTAAAAAAGGTGCTAAGGTGGTCGTAATTGATGTTCATCGCAACCGGACGGCGCAATGGGCGGATTGGTTCATTCCATTATATCCGGGTACGGATACGGCGCTTGCGCTGGGGGTTATGCATGTACTGTTTGATCAGGGACTGACAGACGACGAATTTTTACATCGCTATACTGTAGGTCACGAGGAACTGCGTGAGCATGTTAAGACCTATACACCAGAGCGGGTTTCGCGGATTACCGGCGTGCCGAAAGAGGATATTATCCGTTTGGCGGAAATGTACGGAAAGGCGCGAGCGGCCTATATCAATATTGGAAATGGGCTTCAGCATCATGATAATGGCGGTATGAACGTACGCGCAGTTACATGCTTGCCTGCACTCACTGGACAATGGTTGAAGCACGGCGGAGGAGCGTCGCGCTCCAATGGCGCTTATGCCAAGATTAACAGCGCCCATCTGGAGCGTCCTGATCTGCGACAGAACCCGGATGCCCGGGTGATCAACATGAACCGGATTGGAGAGGCGCTGCTACAAAAGGAACAGCCGATTAAGGCGTTATTCGTATATTGTAGTAATCCAGTAGTTGTAGCACCCGATTCGCAACGGGTAACGGAGGGATTTGAACGAGAGGATCTGTTTACGGTTGTTCATGACCTGTTCCTTACCGATACGGCCTGCTATGCAGATATTGTGCTGCCTGCTGCGTCTTCTTTTGAAGGAACAGATCTATACAAATCGTACTGGCACCACTATATCCAGATGCAGAAGCCTGTTATTGATCCGCTAGGGGAAAGCAAAAGCAATTATGAGCTATTTAGCCTGCTCGGACAGGCAATGGGCTTTGATGAAGCTGTCTTTACGGAAAGTGAAGAGGATATGATCGCAGGCGCGCTTGATAATCCAACGAACCCTTATCTCAATGGTGTAACCTTGGATGCCTTAACAAAGTCGCCTTTTGTAAAGCTCGATATGACGCCAAAGGCTACTTATTTGGAGCGTTTAACTACGCCTTCAGGCAAGATAGAGTTGTATTCGGAAAAGATGAAACAAGCAGGTCTGCCTGCATTGCCCTCCTATGTACCGCTGGTCGAAGGGTATGACGGAGAGCATCGGCCGCAAGCGGATGATCGTTTTCCATTGATGTTTGTTTCACCGCCAAACCATAATTTTTTGAATTCTACATTTGCTAATTTGCCCAAACATCAGCGCTTGGAACGGGAGCCCTTGCTGCAAATTCACCCGGAGGATGCTCAGGCAAGAGACATCGCAGATGGTGATCCGGTTACCGTCTGGAATGACAGGGGAATGTATGAATTGAAAGCCAAGGTCACCGATCTGATGCTGCCCGGCACGGTGATTAGCCAAGGATTATGGTGGAAAGGCAAAGGACGCAGACAGCGCGCCAATGCGTTAACCTCTGACCGGCTGTCGGATATGGGGCAGGGGGCTACTTTTTTCTCAACGGTGGTGAATGTGAAGCGCCAATGAGAAACTGCCTTTCATGGCGCCAGGTGCAAAAGGAGAAGCAAAACATATGAAATGGTTGGAGTCTTATCCGAAAGAAGTAAAAGTATTTCTCATTGCCAGCCTGATTAATTCCGCCGGAAGTTCCCTCATGTGGCCGCTCGTTAGCATGTATGTATTTGACGAACTGAACCGTAGTATGGAAGATGCGGGGATTGCAATTTTAGTGCAGTCTTTAGGCGGAATTTTTGGTCAAGTGCTGGGCGGAGCCCTTTATCATCGTATTGGAGCCAAGCAACTGATTGTCGGCTCACTGGCCATGAATGCGTTGGGACTTCTCTCGCTTCCATTTACCAGTGGTCATTGGGTGGCTTTTGTCATCATGATGGGCTTTATCGGCTTTTTTAATGTGGTATCTGTGCCTGCGATTCAGGCCTTTGTAGGTTTTCGTTTTGCTGACCGACGTGGAGAGCTGTTTAATATCATTTATGTCGCGAACAATATTGGGGTGGCACTCGGAACGGGACTGAGCGGCGTTCTGGCCGACCTTTCCTATCAGCTCAGCTTTGTGATGAACGGGGTGACTTCTGCGGTATTTGCTGGATTCTTCTGGTCTTATCTAAGCAGGGTAGATCGGGAAGAGGGAGAAGTCCAGCTCAGCAAGTCTGTGATGAAAAAAGAAGAAATACCCGCTCGGTTGCTATTTTGTGATACCAGGCTGTATCTCTTTGTGGGGTTAGGCTCGCTTTTTTTATGGTTCGGCAATTCGATCTGGAATACGGGAGTCTCTCCCCATATTATTGAACAGGGCTTGCCTAAAACGATGTATGGATTATTATGGACGTTGAATGGTATTCTCATTTTTGCCGCACAACCTATTATTTTCTGGATCAAACGGCTGTACGCTCATCACGCTTCTGCGCAAATGACATGGGCTGGAGGATTTTATTTGGCAGCTTATATTGTCATACTGGGCACACAGAACTATACTGGGATGATATTCGCTATGGTACTGGCGACTCTGGGAGAAATGCTGATTGCACCTGCGGTTCCAGCATTCCTGTCTGATCATGGAGGTCGGGGCGCACCCTTTTACATTGGACTTGTGGGGGGCATTGGTGCAGCCGGACGGGTGATGGGACCTTATTTTATGGGGAAGTTGTATGATGGCGGTGGGTTACCTCCTACACTTTGGCTGGCAGCGGGCGTAGCGGTGTTGTCGATTCTATTTTTTGTCCTGCATAGCTGGTTGAATCGTTACCGTCACAATATGGGTGATTTTGATACTTCTTCCAAGGTGGACGTTCCCAGTTCTTAAGTCCTAATAAAAGTTCAGTAATGAGCTGCGATTATGGTACAATAAGTGACGAATGGTTGCAGTTATTGCTCAGGAAAGCCTTCACAGGAAGGATTGAAAGGAATTGTTTACAAGTCAACCCTTGACGATACGTCATTCGGAGATGAAGGATGCTCCTGATCTGATTGCGCTGGATGAATTGGTATGGAATGAACGCACGGCTCCTGCTTCGCTGTCATGGAAGTCGCGCGGAGAGTTTCTGCGCAATACGCCTCCAGGCTCTCAACTGGTTGCCATCGAACAGGAAGTGCTCTGCGGGTATATTGGATTTCGTCCTCCAACGCTGTTGGCTAGTAATTGTCATGTACTCGAAATAAATATAGCTGTACGTCCAGACTATCATCGCAAAGGTATTGGGACGGCGCTTATGAACTCCATGAAGGAGATTGCAGCTGCGGAGGGCATCCGCAAGTTAAGTTTGCGTGTACTGTCCTGTAACACGGAAGCCCTTATGTTTTATGAAAAATGCGGTTTTGCAATTGAAGGGCGGCTGCATGAGGAGTTTTATATCGCAGGCCAATTTGTGGATGATGTTCTAATGGCCTATTTCCTAAAATAGACCGGAGGATACAGACAGACAGGCAGCAACATTCGGTTGTGATGTCCAGTTCATAATCAACAACGCCGCAGACCTGATCAGGCCTGCGGCGTTGTTGTGCAGTACAAGGCTATCGAAGTTGCTTCCATTCATTCTGGAGCATACCATACACTGCGTGGTTCATATAGCCATCTGGCAGCAACTCTGCTTCGCGTACAATGCCTTCGAGCACAAAGCCCAGGCGTTCTGGAATACCGCGGCTGCGGCGGTTTGTCGTTGCACAACGGATTTCGACCCGATGCAAGTCCAACTCCACCAACGCATATTCGACGAATACGCGGCAGGCACTGGTCATGAGACCCTGTCCTTCGTAACCGTGCCCAAGCCAGTATCCGATGCTAACCGAACGGTGAGCCCAATTGATCTCATGGTAGCTGATGATGCCAGCAAGCTCGTTGTCTATCCAAATTCCAGCGGTCAGGCTACCGTTCTCTGCGGCTTGTTTCAAGGCGCCTTGCACGAACTGCTCTGTATGGCTGATTTCCGTGGTGGAGTCTACCCATGGAAGCCATTGACGCAGACGGTCACGGGACATTTCGATCAGCTCAAACAGAGGCTGCACATGCTCCTTGGTGAGCGGCCGAAGGACTGTGCGTTCGTCCAACGCATATGTAAACATGATTAATCCCCTCTTTCACTCGGAAAATCGCTAAACCAGCCAGTCTAGCATTTAATCCCATGCTACCTTATTCTGCGAGAGTCGTCAAAAGGGAGAGGAAGCTTCAAATTTTATAGGTCCCACCCGGAACCGCCCCTGCTCGTATACATATTTCAGATCCAAATCCCCTACAAATTCGCTTGGCGATACGCTACCGGATACAGTGGCATGGAGTGGGAATTGTTCGGCGTCATACATTACAACAGAGCTAAAATCGAGATGCTTTGTAAACTGGGCTGGATCATCGTAAAATACAGACGCTTTGGGGTCCATCGTGTGTGTAGTACCGTCAATCATAACAGCGATATGTACCTGGCGGTTGTGGTCACGTAGCTCCACGGAGCTGTGTACTCGCTGGGATACAGCATTTTCCGCTGATTCAACGGCATATTCCTCCATTGTCTGTACGTTAACAATATGCAACTCCTGCAATTCCACACCCGTTCCCGAGGCACGCGTGAGAATGACAACGGCTTCACGGATCCCGTCTTCGTTTACATCTCTGTAAAATAACTGTGGTGCGGTGGAAATATCCGCCGAGCCCGACCACTGGAATGTGCGGCGCTGCTGGCCGATTTCCAGTACGGCTGAATGAAAGAGCCCCTGAGACGGGCTCACGGCATATAAGCGGACAGATGAGTCTTCTGGCGCGCTGGCCAGCGGATGAGATAATGCAGTTTCGGTCACCATGTTTGAAGAAGGATGATCGGTAGTCATAACGGAAGAGGACAGTAGCATAGACAGCAGGATGACGATCAACAGCTTAAACACGGGTGGGTCTCCTTTTCCGGTAAAATAAAAGATATATACACTATAACGAATTTATTTGCCGAAAATGTTAACTCTTTTTCATAACTTGCATCTTTTTTTGCTGAAGAGAGCATCCCGATTTTCATTTTATTGAGTTATGCGGTGTGAAAGGGTATATTTAAGGGAACAGGTTGTATACAGATTATACGGAAGAAAGGTTGATTAGTGTGGAGAAGCCGATTACTCCCCCCAATTTTATTAAAAATGTTATTGAAGAGGATTTACGTACGGGTAAGGTCAAGGAGGTTGTTACACGCTTTCCACCTGAACCCAACGGATATTTGCATATTGGACATGCTAAAGCCATCTGGATCAATTTCTCGTTGGGAGATGAATTCGGAGGACGCACGAACCTGCGTTTTGATGACACCAATCCGGCGAAGGAAGACACGGAATACGTGAACTCCATTCAGGAGGACGTGAAGTGGCTTGGTTATGAATGGGAAGAAAAACATTTTGCTTCCAATTACTTTGAAGAGATGTACAAGCGTGCTATCCTGCTGATCCAAAAGGGGAAAGCCTACGTAGATGACCAAAGTGCGGACCAAATCCGTGAAACGCGCGGAACACTGACAGAACCGGGACAAAACAGCCCTTATCGGGATCGCAGTGTGGAAGACAATCTGAAGCTGTTTGAAGAGATGCGTGCAGGCAAATACCAGAATGGTGAAAAGGTGCTGCGTGCCAAGATTGATATGGCTTCGCCAAACATCAATTTGCGTGACCCAGTTATTTACCGCATTTCACACACGGCCCATCACAATACAGGCGATACCTGGTGCATCTATCCGATGTATTCCTATGCTCATCCGCTGGAAGATGCAATTGAGGGCGTAACCCATTCGCTTTGTTCGCTGGAGTTCGAAGATCAACGCCCACTGTACGATTGGGTTGTAGCTGAATGCGAGATGGAAAACGTACCTCATCAATACGAATTTGGACGGCTAAATCTAGCTCAAACGGTAACCAGCAAACGTAAGCTCAAGCTCCTGGTTGATGAAAAACACGTAGACGGTTGGGATGATCCACGGATGCCGACCATTTCCGGTTTGCGTCGTCGCGGCTATACGCCAGAGGCCATTCGCAGCTTCGTATATGAGACAGGCATTTCCAAAGCCTACGGAGTCATTGATTTGCAGGTGTTGGAGCATTTTGCACGTGAGGATTTGAAGCTTAAGGCTCCTCGTACGATGGCAGTTATAGATCCGTTGAAGGTGGTCATTACGAACTATCCTGAAGGACAAGTGGAAATGCTGGAGGCGGAGAACAATACAGAAAATCCGGAGCTTGGAACACGCCAAATTCCGTTTTCTCGTGAGATTTATATTGAGCGTGAGGATTTCATGGAGAATCCGCCGAGCAAATACTTCCGTTTGTTCCCTGGTAATGAGGTGCGTCTCAAACATGCTTACTTCATTAAATGCAACGATGTCATTAAGGATGCGGACGGTCATGTAACGGAGATTCACTGTACCTATGATATAGAAACCAAGAGTGGATCGGGCTTTACGGGACGTAAAGTGAAAGGTACAATCCATTGGGTTGAGGCTACTCAGGCTGTTCCGGCTGAATTCCGTTTGTATGAGCCATTGATTAACGCAGAGGAACCAGAGGTGCTGGAAGAGGATGGATCGGAAAAAACATTCCTTGATCAATTAAATCCGAACTCTTTGGAAATTGCTCATGGCTATGTGGAGCGGAATATGAAAGAAGCACAATCGCAGGACAAGTTCCAATTTTTCCGTCATGGTTATTTCAGTGTAGATCCGAAGCTTTCCAAACCGGGTGAGCCTGTATTTAACCGTGTGGTATCATTGAAAAGCTCTTTCCAATTGCCTAAGCAATAAGACGTTGGAAACAGTGGGACGGATGGTTGCTTCGTGCGACCAAGTGAAAAAGGAGTCTGCCAACGGCAGACTCCTTTATTTTACGCACAACCGTTCTTCAGAACATGTCCATTGACTTGAAGACACTCTATTGTCGTTGTGGTGCTTCTTCTATTGGTTTATGCTCGCCTGGTTTGTGCTCGCCGCCATGCCCTGGCTGGTAGCCGTTCTTGTACAGCATATACCACATGATAGCGAATCCCGCAGAGCCCAGCAGGGCGAAGAAGACACCTGCATGGTACATCATTTCACCGCCGAAGTTCTGGAATAGCCAACCGCCAGCAAAACCTGCTACGATACCGGATATACCACTCCAAGTCAAGGTATATACGGCCTGTCCGGATGATCGGTATGCTGCAGGAGTGAACAGGACGGTTAACTGGGTGCCTACATAGAAATATCCACCGAAGGTGACACAATGAAGTGCCTGAATGAACACGATCTGGATCGGGTCTGTAGCCAGCGCCATGAGTTCCCAACGTAAGGCAAACAGCAAACTGACGAGTGCCAAACAGCCGACCATCACGGTCATTTTTTTCCTCAAGAAGCGATCAAACAGTAAAAAGACAATAATTTCGAATACCGATGACATAAAAACGGCAAAACCAAGCATCAGCTTGGACCCACCCAGTTCGGTGATGTACAAGGACATAAAGGCGCCGTTGATTGAATTAGGAATTGATACAAGGATGCCTAACAAAATGAAGGATATGAAATATCCGTTTAATATAATACTGCCAAAGCCACGCAAATGAATGGTTGCCGTCTCCACAGTGCTTTTCAGTGGTGGAATTGCCAAAGTGCAGATCAATGCAGCCAGAAGCAGTATCGTAAAGATAGTCGATATACTGGATACTCCTGTGTGGTCAACAACGATGCCGGCAACTGCCGCAGTCACAGCCCAACCGAAGGAACCCCATATGCGAAATGAACCAAATTTCCGGTCCGTGCCCTCAATATAACTGAGAATCAGGGTATTGCTTTGGGCAAATAACGGGCTTTGAAAAAAGTAAAAGCCAATCATCGACACATAAATCATGACATACGTGTGAACATGAAATAAAGCTTGGAGCAGTAACAGTGTACCTATAATCATAAATAGTAGGATACGTCGGAGATTTCGGCTGCGGTCGCTTGTATATCCCCAGAAAGGATTCGCGAATACAGATACAAAAGGTCCGATGGCCATCAGACTCCCGATTTCCAGCTTGTCCATGCCGATATCTTGTAGATACAACGGAAAGAAGCTGGAGAAAATGACCATAGCTCCATATAGAAAAAAGTTATATAGCTTTAGGGAATATAGGGGAGTCTCTTGAATTTCTCTCTTTTGCAAGACAAGCCATTCCTTTCTTAGCCCGATAGAGAACTACGCACCGATGTCGATCTGTGGGAATGTTCTTTATTCCAATGTATCATGTGTTGAAAGGGTTAACAAACCAATAAAATTACAATTATGTAAATTTCAATTTTGTCCAAAATTCCATATGCATATTTGTGATTGTTTTTAGAAAAAAAGGAGGAGTTTTCCGTGGAAGTGACTGGTATTATCATCGCAGGAGGACGTTCCAGCCGAATGGGACAGGATAAGGCCCTGCTTGAGATTGAGGGAGCTACTATGCTTGAACGGACATTTATTACCTTACAGCAGGCGGTCCAACGGGTGGTAGTAGTCACTCGTGACGATCAAGAATATGGACTGAGCGGTATTGAGACTATATCTGATATCTATCCGGGTATGGGACCCTTGAGTGGTATTCATGCAGGCTTATCTGCATCTACTACCGAATGGGGAATAGTCGTGGCCTGTGATATGCCTTTTGTACAGCTGGAAGTGCTGCAAGCCTTGCTCGTTTTAACTGAAAAGTGGGCGGCGCCCAAAGAAGCAGCGGAATCACCACTGCAAGCGGTAATTGCTTCTGTGGCTGGACGTTTGCATCCTTTGCTGGGAGTGTATCATCGGAGCATACTGCCATCTGCTGAGGAACGTTTGCGGAATAAACGGCTCCGTCTCACCGAATGGTTGGAAACGTTGAATGTTCGTTATGCCACTATAGAGGACATGCCGGGAGTGACAGAGAATATGTGGCACAATGCCGTGTTCAACATGAACAAACCTCAGGATTACAAGCTTGTGTTAGAGCAGTTCCGGAAGGATTAGAAGCATTTAGAGAATATTAAGCAATGAATTTGGGGGAGTACATAACATGCTGGAAGCTATTATTCATGCCGTTTTATTGGCATTGGGATTGATTTTGCCTTTAGGGGTACAAAATGTATTTGTGTTTAATCAGGGGGCGTCCCAGTCGCGGTTTCGCAATGCCTTGCCTGCGGTCATTACAGCGGGTATCTGTGACACCATTCTGATCACGCTTGCCGTTGGGGGTGTATCCCTTGTTTTGCAGCAATTTCTATGGCTCACGAATGTGCTTTATGCGGCGGGCTGTTTGTTTTTGCTGTATATGGCTTGGACTCTTTGGAGGTCCAAGGCTGCTTCCTCGGGAGAAAGCCAGCCGATGCTGCCGAAACGCCAGATGATTTTTGCTGCCTCGGTATCGCTACTGAATCCACATGCCATACTTGACACGGTTGGTGTAATTGGAACCAGCTCCCTTCAATATAACGGCGGGGAACGTTGGGCCTTCGGTCTGGCTGCCGTGTCAGTATCGTGGATATGGTTTGTGGGTCTGGCAACGGCGGGCCGGCTTGTAGGACGTATGGATTCAGAAGGAAAGTTTGGTACTATGCTCAACAAAATATCGGCACTGATTATTTTGGGTCTGGCCATTTATATGGCGATAACTTTTATGACTAGTATGTGACCCAAGCCTTGTTAGAAGAAAAATTTCAATAAAGCGAATACACCGCTCAAAGCAAAGGGGACACCGATCAAAAACAACATAAAGGCCAGACAGCCGGCACCATTTACACCGCCGGCAATTCGGGCGTCCCGAGGGTTGGCCGGATTGTATAGTACCTTAATCTTGCTGCCAACCCGGTTGAGGCTGAGATTGGTACTATAAGGATTCCAGAATTCCACGACTTCACCTGAAGCGGTATAGAAGCGTACCTTTAATCGGCGGGTGTAGCTGGTGTCTACCGGATCATCACGGTCAAAGGGAACGACATCTATGTCTACTTCGATATGCGCGTCAACGATTTGCCCTTTGGTACGGACCCAGTGGCGTTTACGATAACGGTGGCGACGGATCGTTCTGAATCCGAAATAGATGAGCAGCAGACCGATCAAGCTGAACAACGGCATGAGCAGATCGGAGCTAAAATGAAACCAGTACACATTGAAATCAATTGAAATGATAATCTACTCCTTCAAACCAAGTGATAAACAATATATCGGATATACTTAGGAATAGTTTAATTTTTCCATAGAGAATAAGGTGGAGATGAATGGAGTATAAAAAAAGATCCGCTTCCCCGGGAAGTGGATCTTTTTAATAGCTGTGGGGACTACTTCTTGCTCGATTGGGACATGTCAAAATCAACATCCTCGATAAATTCGATAACCTCACCATTAGGGCTGTGGACTAATGCATTGGTGACTACTAGAGGAGGTTCGCCAAGTGTAAGCTGATTGGGCTCCACAAAGGTTCTTGCTCCGTGGACAAGGGCTTTTTGGTATATTTCATCCACATTGTCTACGTAAAATGCGAGGTGTAATAAAGCCCCATGAGCAATGTCCTGCTCGGATGCAGCCTTTTTCCCTTGGGCAGGAATGACGGCATCGTTATCAAAGATTTCGAGACAGGTTCTTTGGTCAGGTGAGATCAGCATGGAAGCTTCTTGAATCCGAAAGGATGGAAGACTCCAGTGATGTCCTCTTTTAAATCCCAGTACTTCGGTATAAAATGCAATGGTTGCTTGATGATCACGGGCTTGGATGGCCACATGAGCTAGTCCCTTCACACTCATTTCAGATCCTCCTTATATGTAAGTAAACCTTATTATATGAATAATTATGTGCTACATATATATTTAAAATAAGTTTTTTATACTATATTGGTTATGAAACCGAAGATATTTTAGATGAAAAACGTTACTTTTTAAATCCAAATCAGGAGGTACTTGATATGCAGCATCACATAGACGAGATAGACTACAAAATCATGAAATTGTTACAGCATGATGCGCGAATAACGATTTCCCAAATCAGCAAAGAAATTTCGATGTCACAACCGTCCGTTAAAGAAAGAATGACCAAGCTTGAAGAACGAGGGATTATTTCTGGATATAATGCTGTATTTAATTTACGGGAACTGGATCGGGGGACAACTACGTTTATTCTGATAAAAACAGAACATTGCCAAGAACTGATTGGTTTTTGTAAGGAGGCGAAGGAGGTTACCGATTTATTCCGCATCAGTGGGGAATTTAATTATCTCATTAAGGTACAAAGCGCGTCTGTAGAGGAAATTGCAGAGTTTCAGGATTCACTAGTCAAGCTGGGGCCTTCCAAATCGCATATTTGTATGAAAAATATACTGGAAAACAGGGTTTTGTTGTAAGTCATCCGGCAACGCATATTTGGAACATAAATCATTCAGAAAGCTGATATTCGTAGCATTAAATTAAGCGAATGATTGGATGAAATAAAAAAAGTGACGCTGAATTACACCAGCGTCACCGTAATTCCTTGCTTCAGACGTTCCACGTCCTGAAGCTCGATCTTGCCGGCCATGGCGTGCAGAGCAGCCGCCGTGCCGCAGGCCGCTCCCTGCCGTAGCATGGCAGGGAGCTCCAGCCCCGCCACCGCGCCGCTAACTAGCCCGGCGACCATGGCGTCACCGCTGCCGAGCGCGCTGACAATGTCCGCGTCCGGCAGGCTTACCCGGTAGCGTGCATCGCGCGTTACCGCTAGTGCCCCGCGTGCGCCGAGAGAGATGACGGCCAGCTGCGCTCCGGCTTCCAGCAGCTGTGATGCCGCTGCTTCAGCGGCATCTGGGCGCGTGGCGTCGATCCCCGCGAAGCGGGCGGCCTCTTCCTCGTTAGGCTTTACGAGGTCGGGCTTCCCGCGCAGCCCCAAGCGCAGCGCTTCGCCGCTCGCGTCCAGCGCCACGCGCGCGCCGCGTTCCTTTGCCAGCGTGCACAGCTCGGCATACAGATCGGACGGGCAGCCGGGTGGCAGGCTGCCGGAGAGAACAACCCAAGCCGAATCCTCGGCAAGGGTCGCGATTTTGCGCCGCAGTGCGGCTAGTTCAAGCGGCCCAACGGTCGGGCCGCTCTCAATCAGCTCGGTCTGCGTGCGGGCAGCTGGGTCGAGCACGGTTATGGCGAGACGGGTTTCCCCGTATGCCGTTTCGATGAAATCGGCGCTTACGCCCTCCGTACTCAACCCGTCGATGAGCAGCCGTCCGGTATGTCCAGCTACAAACCCGGTCGCCCGTACAGGCTGACCTAGCGTGCGAATGACACGAGCGGCATTTACGCCCTTGCCGCCTGGTACCGTTAAGCCCCCTTCAATGCGGTGAACGGCATTCAGTCCAAAGCCTGCAACCGTGTAGATTTTATCCACTGCTGCGTTAAGTGTTACGGTGGTAATCACAAGGCATCACTCCTTTAAGAAATCAGCTTTAAGCCCAATGCTGCGGCAAGAATCATGGCGATGAATAAAACACGCAGTACGCTTTTTTGCTCACCATACAAAAACATGCCTGTAATCGTACTGCCGACGGTTCCAATGCCTGTCCATACGGCATAAGAAGTTCCCATCGGCAAACTTTTCATGGCGAAGCTGAGCAGAGAGAAGCTAAGAATAAAGGATAAAATCATAAGTGCTAAAGCCTTCCACCCTTTACCGACCGTAACTCCCTTCATGCCGATGACTCCAAGCACTTCCGAGCATCCCGCGATAACCAATGCAATCCAAGCCATTATGCACCACTCCCTTCCTGAGCATCACGATCGGTAACTAACTTCAAGCCGATCACACCTGCTAGCAAAAGGGCGATTAGCAGCGTTTTGGACCATTGAAACGGTTCCCCGAAAAGCAGCATTTCGCCTACGACGGTTCCCCCTGTCCCCAGTCCGGTAAATACAGCATACACCGTGCCTACAGGCAGACGCTTTGCAGCCTTCATGATTAAATAAAAGCTGGCCACCACAGCCAGCACAGTTACAGCCCAGGTGAGTACAGAATCTGCATGCTTCAAGCCTGATACCCATACGACCTCAATCAGGCCTCCAACAAAAACGTAAATCCAACTGCGATTCATGATGAATTTCTCCTCAATTCAGTATAATTTTCAATTACGACTGCTTCACCCTTCATGAGATGAAGTTAACGTAATCCCACGCCAAAAAATAGGCCATGCAGCGTTCAGCCTTCGGTGGTAGTTGGTGCTTCCACTGTACAGTAGCTCTACCATGATTCCATCCACCAGTGTCATGTAGGCTAAAGCCACATCTGCTGGTTCCATATGCCTAAAGAGTTCCCGATCCCGTACATTTCGAAGGCGACGAGTTAATTTTCGCTCCATTTGTTCCAGAAAAGGATTCACAATATTCAGTACCTCGTTATATAAAGATACAGGCGGAAAGAAGGAAAAGCGGAGCATAAACTTGGCTGAGTTGTTGCCCTCATATTCCTGTTCCATCCAGAACAGGAAATTATGCAGTGTATGCTCCAGCGACTGTTCTTTGCGTTCCGTAAAGTATTCGAAAACACGTAAATTCTGCTCTTGAAACGCATAACGTGCCACCTGCAAAAACAGATCCTCCTTGCCCTGAAAATGCGCATATATAGACGGTTTTCGGATTCCAACCTCGGCGGCAATACTGCTCAAGGATGCTCCCTCATACCCATTGGCGGCAAATTGGAAAAGAGCGGCCTTTCGAATCTCTTCCATTCCCATTATCATCACCTACCTAACGTTCGTTAGTTTATTTTTACATGAAAAAAAGTAAGTGTCAACCCATCAACATTTCGTAATGTACTTTGGATTTTTTTATTCAACATTTAAATAAAAAAGTGGGAAGAAATAAGGGGCTCATGTACAATATAATGAGGAATACCTGTTTAAATGCAGTCCATTGGAAGTGAGGTTAGTTATGAGGCGAAGCTTACTGGCCGTATTGATCGCGGCTATGGTGTTTATTATTTATTATTTTGGCTTGTTTAATTACATCGGTAAAAATGAAGGAACTGTCATCAGTATTTTCTCCACGCTGACGGTTATTTCCATAAGTCTGATTATTTTTACGGAGAATCGTAATCCTTCCACCACCATGTCATGGATTTTGCTGCTGGCGTTGCTGCCAGTCGTTGGACTTCCTCTTTATTTTTTGTTTGGGCAAAATGTATTCAAGCGCCGTAAGTATGACAAAAAGGCATTGCGTGACCAACAGGCTTATGAGCGTATCGAAAAGGATGCTTTGCGGGTCAAACGAGATTTGACCTGCTTTACAGATGAGCAGCAGCAGTTGATGCGTCTGGCGCGCAGACTGGCACGCTCCCCGATTTATTTTGCGACAGAAACCCAGATTCTGAATAATGGGGATGAAACCTTCTCCACGCTGCTGGAAGAACTGCGCAAGGCGCAGCATCATATCCATATGGAATATTACATTTTCCGCTCGGATGATATTGGTACCAGCATTCAGAAAATTTTGATCGAGAAGGCTAAAGCGGGTATTAAGGTTCGGTTTATGTACGATGCGGTCGGTAGTATACAATTATCGAAGGCATTTTTGAAGGAAATGAAAGATGCAGGAGTCGAGGTTGTTGCATACGGCGGCGCTCGGATTTTGTTCTTCTCCAGCCGGGTAAACTACCGTAATCACCGTAAAATTGTAGTTATCGACGGTAATATTGGATTAATCGGTGGCCTAAATGTGGGAGATGAGTATCTCAGCCGCAATAAAGCCTACGGCTTTTGGCGTGACACACATATGATTGTGAAAGGCGAAGCTGTGCGGACGCTGCAACTTATATTTTTACAGGATTGGCTTCATATGACGGGCGAATCGGTGCTGGATAGCGAATATCTGTCTCCCGATATTGAACCGATCACGGACGGCGGCGTACAGATTATTGCCAGCGGTCCAGATAACGAGCGGAGAGTGCTTAAAAATCTCTTTTTCTCCATGATTACATCCGCTCGAAAATCCGTCTGGATTGCCACTCCTTATTTTATCCCGGATGAAGATATCCTGACTGCTTTGCGGATGGCTGCTCTATCCGGGTTGGATGTGCGTATTCTGTTCCCCGCGAAACCGGATAAATGGCTGCCTTTTCTCGCATCCCATTCGTACTTCCAATCGTTGCTAGAGGTGGGAGTCAAGGTATATGAATATGAAAAAGGGTTCCTTCACTCCAAGCTTCTCATTATTGACGGGGAAGTTGCGACTATTGGGACAGCCAATATGGATATGCGCAGCTTCCATTTGAATTTTGAAGTGAACGCTCTGTTGATTCAAACACACAGTGTGCAGCAGATGGTGAACGACTATGAGCGAGATTTGCACAATGCCAGCTTGATCGTACGTGAGGAATTCATGAAAAAGCGTCTGTTCAAACGTTTGATGGAATCGCTCGCTCGGCTGCTTTCACCACTGCTGTAATGTACAAACGATGAGCTGTGGATATGGAAGCAGATCTTAGAGTCAAAATGTAGTAAAGCCCAAAATATCCTGGAGACGGTATACAATATCTTTCCAAAATGTTGAATGATCCTCGTAGGCCGCCAGCTCCAGGCTGTATTCAGCTCCCCGGTTATTCCACAGCTTATCAAAATAGGCCGTCACCTGTCGGGTCAGCTTGCTGTCCGCCCGAGCGGCCACCCACAGTTCATTCTCCAGATTCAAATCATCCAAATTACGGGGGGTCAAATTGGTAGAGCCACCCCAAATCAAATGCTCTCCTTGTGCCTTGGCAATATAAATCAGCTTCGTATGGAATTGCTCATGGGTAGTATGATACCAGCGAATTTGAATGTTTCCATCCGATTTATCGGATAACTCTTGGGCAACCGGACGATTAGGGATGCCTATTTTTTCCTGACCAAACGCGTTTTCATTGGGGTCCAGCAGCAATTGGATATTCACACCGCGCGCCGAGGCATCCAACAGGCTATTCAATACTTTGCGGTCAGCTAAATAAAACATGCCCATATGAATGCTGTCACCTTGCTTCGTATGCTTAATGCCATTCAAAATGGAGGTATACACTTTGCCTTCAGTGAGATATTTGATCCGGTAGCTGTCCTTACCTGATGGGAATAGGGGCTTTGCTTGAGGTGTGTAGACAGGAAGTTGCCCTCCGCCCGAGAAGTCCAATACCGCCTGCTCTGTTTGTAAAATATCTCCGATGATCGGCCCCTTCACCTCTAGGGCAACATTGGAATGATAGGCACTTGCATCGTGAACATTGCCTGTAGAAATGAGAGCAGTTTGCTCGTTGGTAACCAATTTTCGGTGATTGGCTTTGACGTTTAACAGCTTTAAATAGGAGCGAGCCGTAACGTCAGGTCCGTCACTGGCCATCAGATTGGGAATCCAGCCTGTGCCTTGCTGCCCGAACCACTGGAAAAAGGTGCGCCACACCGCTGAATAGATGGGCGTGGAGTCCCGCAATGGATCTACATCGGTCTGCACGACCTGAATTCCTACTTGCTTCATATTCTCCAACAAAGGATTGGGAGCAGAATTATAGTTGGTATTGACTTCATCTGTAATGAAAAAGATAGGCATCTCAGGATGGGCTTTCTTTTTGGCGATAAGATGCTGGGTCATTTGCGCGCTGACTTCGGGGAAGTGCTGCCCTTTATGTTTATAATCGTTGAACAGAAACAGGTCAATGACGATAAATTGCTGAGCTTCATCAATGATTCCGAGCATACGATTCAAAATTTGTCCTTCATGTTGTACAGTGCTTCCATCCCCAGTAGGGTAGGTCAAATCCGTCCAAAAGTTTACCTCGTTCGTTGAATACTCCTGACTCTCGTAAGAGACGAACGGAGGCAATGGTTTATGGGTTTGATACAGCATAACGGCAATCAGCCACAGGATAAGGACCAAAATGGCGATTTTAAGAGCACGGCCCTTGTACATGAATTTTCTTTGGGATTCCGGTGCAGAATGCAGCGGATTTTGTTTAGTCATACGACGATCAGCTCCTCCATTGAATGCTGCATTCCATTTTATCGTGACCGAACATGCAGATTATGATATAGATACTGTCTAATTATTACCGCAAGTCCACAGGATTGAAGCGGAATGCTGAACGGAATGAAATGAAGAACGTTTTATTAATTGAGGACATATGTCCTTTATAGGCAGGCTGACCTATACTTAAATAGATACAAAAGTCATTTATATGGGGAGAATAACGATTTATGAGAGGAATCTTGTTTGCTTTTCTGGGAGGCGCTTGTATTACGTTACAGGGGGTAGCGAATACACGGATTAGCCAGGATATCGGGACATGGCAGGCGGCTACCGTTACTCAGCTAATAGGTTTTATTTTGGCAGCATCAGTTTGGATGTTTACAAAGGATGGTCGTGTGTCTGAAATGAAACAGGTAAAGCCGATGTATCTTTGGGGTGGTGCTTTTGCGGCTATCATTATATTTAGTGAAGTCACAGCCATTCAACATATTGGGGTTACGTTCACAATCTCGGCGCTGTTGATTGCTCAGTTATGTTTAACCTTCCTGGTAGACATCAAAGGATGGTTCGGCATAGTGAAGCAGAAGATGAAGCTGCCACAATTTATAGGTATTGGTATGATGATCGCGGGTGTCATTATATTAAAACTCTAAAATAAAACTTTATTTATAGAAAAAGCTTAGAACGTAGAAAATGAAGGTGAGCTAAGCAATGAGAGAAATTCAGGATCAAGAGCAGCTAAAGTATTTTTTGCATCTGCATCAGTTAGAATCCATACTCTACGAGCCACTACATCCCTATTTGTCGCTGCATCGTTTGGAGCAAGGGGAAAAGCTCTGTTCGCAGGGGGACGCCATTGAGCATCTGTATATTCTGGTGCAGGGCAAGGTCAAAATTTTTACCAGCTCTACAGAAGGAAAGACTCTGATCCTTTGCTTCAAAACACCGATCGAGGTCATAGGAGATGTTGAATATATTCGTAATAGTCACGTCATCAATACAGTAGAGGCAGTGTCGCCGATCTATGTGATTGGTGTTCATCATCAATGGATGAATAAGTACGGCAGAGATTATGCTCCTTTGCTGCAATTTCTATTGGATATTGTCACGCGGAAGTTTTGCCTGGACTCTGATTTCTCCAATTTCAACCTGATGTACCCGGTGGAAGTTAGGCTTGCGAGCTACCTGCTATCTGTTTCTTTTGACGAATCCAATTCTGCCTTTCATGAGGAACTACGGGCATCCAGTCTGGTGGATGTGGCGAATTTGATCGGAACCAGCTACAGACACCTCAACCGTGTCATTCGCAAGATGATCGAAGAGGGATTGGTTGAACGGGCAAAAGGCTATATTGTCATTAAGGACAGAAAAGGTTTGAGTGAACTGGCTGGCCATAATATTTATGAATCGTTGTAATCATAGTGCTTTGAATAAGTGCAGCACAATAAAGGGACTATCAAGGGAGAGTTAAATATGTTATTAGGGCTTATATTGGCAGTTATCGCAGGTGCTTTGGTCAGTCTGCAAACGATATTCAATAATAAGGTGAATGAGCGGACAGGTTCATGGGCCACAACGACATTGGTACTGGGAACAGGGTTCTTGGCTTCCTTGCTCGGGAGTCTTATTTTTGAAGGGAAAAATACATTTGCTTTACAGCATATGCAGCTGTGGTACTGGTTTAGTGGCATGATTGGTGTCGGCGTTGTGTTCTGTCTGGTGCAAGGAATGAAGCGACTTGGCCCTACCTATGCGATCTCCATCGTATTGACGGCACAATTAGGTACAGCCTTATTGTGGGATTCATTAGGATGGCTTGGACTAGAGAAGATTCCGTTTACCTTCAATAAGTTGATTGGTGTATTGGTCATTATCGGTGGTATTCTCGTTTTCAAATTTGGACATGGGCGTACAAAGGAACCACAAGAAAATATTACAACTATACCTGATTCGATGAAGAGCTAAAGAAGGTTGTGACGACCTTAATCCTGCTTGATTGGGGTCCCACTTTCGGAGGGGTATTTTGCATTTTGCAGAGAAGCTGCATCTTAAGCAGGTGCTGCTTTTCGATCCCATAGGCAAAGAAAAATGTTCACGGTCATGTATATATTTTTCCATCCATGATACAATGAAAATATCTTAAAATAGTGCTTTAAGGGCCTAGATATTTGATATATGAGATGATAAATAGATCGGTTACCGTGTTCGGGAACGGTCTTATTTGTGCTTCACGAACCTGATGGAATGCACAGATTGACTTTGGATGAGGTGGAACATAGATGAGTAATACAGAAAATAAAAATGGATCACCTGACGGCTCAGACAGATCCGGCTCTTTGTTGCCTGCCACGCAGACAGGTGAACGGAAAATTGAGCATGTCCGCCTTTGTCTGCAGGAAGATGTGGCCGGACACGGCATTACCAGCGGACTGGAGCGATATAGTTTTAAGCACTGCGCTTTGCCGGAGCTACATTTTGACGAGGTGCGTCTAGATACAACTTTTATGGGGCGCACTGTACGGACACCGCTGCTCATCAGTTCGATGACAGGCGGTAGCGCCGAGACAGGAGCGATTAATGAGCGGTTGGCAGAGACAGCAGAGAGACGCGGCTGGGCGCTCGGTGTCGGCTCCGTACGAGCTGCGGTGGAAAAAGAAGAGTTGGCTTCAACCTTTGCAGTTCGCCGTCTAGCACCTAGCATCCCGATCCTTGCCAATCTGGGTGCAGTGCAGCTGAACTACGGGTTTGGTGTGGACGATTGCCAGCGTGCAGTGGAAATTGCCGGAGCGGATATGTTGGTGCTGCATTTGAACGGCTTGCAGGAGATATTCCAACCTGAAGGGAATTTGGATTTTAGCGGGCTGCTTGAGCGCATTGAGAAGTTGTGTCGTCGTCTTCCGGTGCCTGTAGGCGTGAAGGAAGTAGGCTGGGGCATAGATGGTGAGACGGCATCGAGATTATATGATGCAGGCGCTGCTTTTATTGATGTCGCAGGTGCGGGCGGGACAAGCTGGAGCCAAGTGGAGAAATTTCGCAATCCTGATCCTGTGCGCCGTGCAGCGGCAGAGGCGTTCGCCGATTGGGGCAATTCGACCGCTGATTGTATCGTGGAGGTTAGAGCAGCCCAGCCTAATGGCGCTCTGATCGGTAGCGGTGGACTGAAAAACGGTGTCGATGCTGCGAAAGCACTTGCTTTGGGCGCTGACATGGCAGGCTTCGGTCGCTCTTTGCTTGGCTCGGCGGTCACCTCCAGCGAGGCATTGGAAGCGCGATTGGAGCAAGTAGAGCTGGAATTGCGTACAGTCATGTTTGGCATCGGAGTAGCTGGGATCGAAGGTCTTAAAGAAACGACCAGACTAAGAAAGAAGGCGAACGGATGAGTGGATTCATTAAGTTGGTTCCGATGAACGCAGAGCAGTATGATCGCTTTGAGCAGCGCTCGCTCGCTGATTATGCGGAGGAGAAAATCCAGGCAGGCACGTGGACGGTGGAAGAGGCACCGGAACGGGCAAAGGAAAGCTTTGCAACATTTTTGCCACAAAGACTGGATACGCCCCATGCTCACCTGTACATGCTTGAGTATTCAGGTAGTGTGGGTCAAGGCCCCGAGGAAGCGGGATATATCTGGTTCAACATTACAGAAGGTACGCAAGGCAAAGAAGCTTTTTTGCTGGATATTCTCGTTTACGATTCATATCAGGGGCGAGGCCTGGGTACGTTGACGATGCAGGCGTTGGAACAAGAAGCTCGGAGGCTGGGTGCGGTTCGCATCGGTCTGCATGTATTTGGGCATAATGAGCGGGCTTTACATGTATATCGCAAGTCTGGTTATCGGGTTACGGATATCCAGATGAGCAAGGAAATCTAAATAAAGCTATCTAAATAGGGATGCAGCAAAATCCTAAATTCACAGCCGTATGCTTGCCGCATGTATAGGTTCTCCTATATAATGTGGGTTGGTAAACTAACAGAGGGTATAGCGCATATTTTATATAAACGGGAGTTGTTCTGATTATGGCTTTAAAAGCGGGGATCGTGGGTCTGCCGAACGTGGGCAAATCAACACTGTTTAACGCAATAACGCAGGCGGGGGCGGAATCCGCAAACTATCCATTTTGTACAATTGACCCTAATGTAGGGGTCGTTGAAGTACCGGACGAGCGACTGGATAAGCTGACTGAACTGGTAGTACCGAACAAAACGGTACCAACGGCTTTTGAATTTGTTGATATTGCAGGGCTTGTACGAGGTGCCAGCAAAGGCGAGGGTTTGGGTAACAAGTTTTTGGCTCATATTCGCGAAGTAGATGCCATTGTTCATGTGGTACGCTGCTTTGAAGATGAGAATATTACTCATGTGGACGGCAAAATTGATCCAATCAGCGATATTCAGACGATTAATCTAGAATTGATTCTGGCGGATATCGAAAGTGTAGACAAGCGCATTGATCGTTCCCGTAAGAACATGAAGGGCGGCAACAAGCAGTATGCCCAAGAGGTTGAAGTACTGGAACGGATCAAGGAATCGCTGTATGCCGACAAACCTGCACGTAGCGTAGAATTGTCAGAAGACGAAAAGCTGATTATACGCGACCTTCATTTGCTCACAATGAAGCCTGTATTGTACGCGGCTAATGTCAGTGAAGATGGTGTAACGGAAGCTGACAGCAATCCATATGTGCAAAAGGTACGTGAATTTGCAGTAGCGGAAAATGCTGAAGTGGTACCGATCAGTGCCAAAGTAGAGGCTGAAATTGCTGAGCTGGAAGGCGAAGACAAGGCAATGTTCCTTGAGGAGCTAGGGCTGGCTGAGTCTGGTCTGAACCGTCTGATCAAAGCAGCTTACCGCTTGCTGGGACTGTATACGTATTTCACAGCAGGTGTGCAGGAAGTACGCGCATGGACTATTCACAAAGGAACAAAAGCACCTGGCGCTGCGGGCGTAATCCACTCGGATTTTGAACGCGGATTTATTCGCGCTGAGGTTGTATCCTACGATGACTTGGTCGCTGCTGGATCTATGAACGGGGCCAAAGAACGTGGTCAGCTTCGTTTGGAAGGCAAGGAATATGTGGTGCAGGACGGAGACGTTATGCATTTCCGTTTTAATGTTTAGAATGCATCTCGGCGTATAGCAAACAGGGTTTATATACAAACATATTAGGTCATTGTATATGTGTTATCCGCATGTACTAACTTACTTAGTCGCTGCCTGTCCCGGGCGGCGACTTTTTATTTGATTCGTATTCCTTTTTCCTGATTGAGAGTTTGTTACCAAATCTTTAGCGGAATATTGTTTATTCGACTTCAATTGATTTGTTGATTTTTGCAAAATCCTAAATTAGCAAGTATTTTATGTAGCTAATTAATCGATTAGTTGTTATAATAAAGAGCTGTAGCCAGTGAATTCAAAGCTGGTTTCATATTAATTTAACTGAAGAGGTGAATCGCTTGTTGGACCGATTGCAATCATTGGCGGACCGCTACGATAAACTGAGCGAACTGCTCTGCGATCCGGATGTGGCGAACGATAGCAAAAAACTTAGAGATTATTCCAAAGAACAGTCTGATTTACAGCCTGCTTATGAAGCATATACCGAATATAAAACTGTCGTTGAGGAGCTGGACGCTGCTAAAGCCATGCAGGCTGAAAAGCTTGACGACGAGATGCGTGAAATGGTCAAAATGGAGATCGAAGAGCTGAGTGCCCGTAAGCGGGAACTGGACGAGAAAATCCGCATTTTGCTGCTGCCGAAGGACCCGAACGATGATAAGAACGTTATTATCGAAATTCGTGGTGCTGCGGGTGGGGACGAGGCTGCACTGTTTGCAGCGGACTTGTACCGGATGTACACTCGTTATGCAGATACACAAGGCTGGCGTGTAGAATTGATGGATGCGAACATGAATGACCTTGGAGGCTTTAAAGAGGTTATTTTCATGATTAACGGACGCGGTGCCTACAGCAAAATGAAATTCGAAAGTGGCGCACACCGTGTACAGCGGATTCCGACAACAGAATCTGGCGGACGTATTCATACGTCTACCTCCACGGTTTCCGTGATGCCTGAGGCAGAGGAAGTAGATATCGAAATTTTAGACAAGGATATCCGCGTGGATACTTTCTGCTCCAGCGGTGCGGGCGGTCAGTCCGTTAATACAACCAAGTCGGCGGTGCGTGTAACGCATATGCCAACAGGTATTGTGGCAACCTGCCAGGACGGCAAATCCCAGAACTCCAACAAGGAGAAGGCGCTGCAAGTTTTGCGTGCCCGTATTTCGGATATGATGCGTCAGGAAGAGGAAGCCAAATATGCAGGCGAGCGTAAGAGCAAAGTAGGTACCGGGGACCGCAGTGAGCGTATACGTACTTACAACTTCCCGCAAAGCCGTGTAACGGATCATCGCATTGGTTTAACCATGCACAAGCTGGACCAGGTGATGAACGGAGAGATCGAAGAAATCGTATCAGCGCTCACGATTGCAGAGCAGGCTGATTTGATGGAACAAGAGGTTTAAGTTTTGGGGAACGAACGCGATTGTGTGTATCGGATGCCGCCGGAACGGAACATGAGTGTCAGAGAAGCCTTAGTTGAGGCTTCTTCTTTTTTAGGAAGTTGCGGCGTGTTGGAGCCGCAGCATAATGCCCGCTTGCTGCTGGAACATGTGCTTGGGTTGGAAGGTACGAGGTTTTACGCCGCTCTGGGCGATCCGTTCCCTTCCTCCGTTAAGGAGACGTGGGAACGGATCATCGCCCGCAAAGCTGCGGGTGAACCGGCGCAGTATATTATCGGACGGCAGGAATTTTATGGACGCCCGTTCGCGGTTTCACCGTCGGTGCTGATTCCGCGCCCCGAGACAGAGCTGCTCGTCGAGGCGATACTCCAGCACGGCGACCGGCTGTGGTCGAGCGGTGCTCTGCACGCGCTCGACATTGGCACGGGTAGCGGCGCGATTGCCGTGACGCTGGCGGCTGAGCGGCCGCGCTGGCACGTAGCAGCGGGGGATATTTCTGCTGCTGCGCTTGAAATGGCGTCCCAGAACGCCGCCGCAAACGGCGCAGCCGTAGAATTCCGCGAGGGCGATCTACTGGTGCCGTTTGCGGGAACAGCGGTGGACATCCTCGTGTCCAACCCGCCATATATCCCGGCTGCTGACATCGCTGGCTTGCAGCCAGAGGTGCGCGACCATGAGCCGCGAATGGCGCTGGATGGCGGTCCTGACGGGCTTGGCCCGTATCGGGCAATGCTGGAGCAGCTTGGGCTCCTTCAGGCCCCACCCCGGCTAATCGGGTTTGAGCTGGGGATGGGACAGGCCAGAGACGTGGCTGACCTGCTGGAACAGGCAGGCCATTGGAAGAACATTCTAATCATTCCTGACCTTGCGGGGATCGAGCGACATGTCCTAGGCGTCTTGGAGTAATGCTGCATTTTCTTTTTGCGAGTCTTTCCTTTAGAATAAGAGGAGTATGACCGAGAAACGGCTCAGGGGGAAATCATGCTTCAGAAATTGAAAAAAATTGATGGTCCGGTTATTTTTATTCTGGTTTTGCTCATGGCGATTAGTATCATAACGGTATACAGTGCTGGTAGGGGTCCTACGAACTTGGCAGAGCACGGCAACGATTACCAGAAGATGATCGGGTATTATATATTGGGCTTTGTAGCGATCTTGGGTTTAGCGATAGTTGATTTTCGGATATTCATTAAAAAAGCCTTGTATGTATATGGAGGCGGGATATTTCTGCTGATTCTCGGCTTTTTTGGCGGGACGGTTAATAACTCCCAAGGCTTTTTGAAAATTGGTGGCTTAAATCTCCAGCCTGCTGAGGTATTCAAGCTGGTCCTTATCATTTTTTTGGCGTATATGCTGATTAAAAAGCGCAAGAGCAAGCTGTATTTTATTCAGGATGTCCTTCCAGTTGCTCTGGTGAGCTTTGTCCCATTTGCCATGGTCATGGCACAAAATGACTTGGGTAATGCGCTCGGTTACATTGTCATCGTCATTGGTATGCTATGGATTGGTAATGTGAAGGCATCCCATGCGCTAATCGGATTTATCGTATTTGCAGTCGCCGTTGGTGGCGGGATCAAAGCGTATATTTCGTTTCATGATGAGATTGATTCCTTTATGAAAGGCATTGGACGTAGTCACTGGGTAGAGCGTTTAGACCCTTGGCTGGTACCAGAAGAAGCGACTGCGAAGGCATCTTATCATACGAAAAATGCCAAACTGGCCATAGCTTCTGGCGGGATGATGGGCAAGGGCTTTTTGCAAGGAACCTCGGTACAGTCCGGACGTGTTCCCTATACCTATGCGGATTCTATTTTTGTAGTTGTAGCAGAGGAGTTTGGGTTTGTAGGCTCATCCATTCTGCTATTGCTATATTTTATTTTGATTCATCGAATGATCCTGATTTCGCTGGAATGCCGGGATCGAGCTGGACCATATATTATTGTCGGGATTGTGTCCATGTTGCTATATCAGATTTTTGAGAACATTGGTGCGTTTCTGGGCATTATGCCACTTACGGGGATTACGCTCCCGTTCATAAGCTATGGCGGTACCTCGTTGCTTATTAACATGGCTAGTATTGGCTTAGTTATGAGCATTAAGGTGCATGGTCAGGAGCTAGAGGATGACCTGCCGCAGCCTTCCAGAGTAAGCTTGACGAAGGCGAAAAAAGCCTAGTACAGGTGGGTTGTGGCTTAATATTAATAGTTATTTTTACGAGTTGAAACGGTGCAACAAAAGAGTCCAGATTGTGAAATCTGGGCTTTTTTATATTCCTAGGTGACGATCTAGCTTGCAATAGCCTGAATTATTTTACGAGATTCATAGGTTTAGACTCTCCCAAACCGGACAGACTGATAGACATGATAGAGTTTGGGTTTGGGGGGACGAAGATGAGAAGTTGGATAAAGCAAGCTGCAATGATACTCTTTTGTATTTCAATATTAATGATGTCTTGGGAGGGTCAAAAAACAGATGCAGCTATGACCACGGGGGCAAGAGGAACTTTAGCGTCTGAAGTGGCCACCACAGGGTTGAAGGTAATTCCGCACGATTCCATTCGACTGCGCATTTTGGCTAATTCAGATCGTCCAGAGGATCAGTTGGTTAAGCGCGAAATACGGGATGCCATCGTGCAGCAGATGAATGCGTGGGTGGGTGAGCTGGACAATCCACAAAGCCTAAATCAAGCCAGAGTGTTGATTGACGCACATTTACCTGAAATTGATCGCTTGGTAGGTGAAGAACTGGCTCTTCGCGGTATAGCGTATGATCATCAGGTGGAGCTGGCAAGTGTACCTTTTCCGACGAAAATGTACGGTGGTCTTGTCTACCCGGCAGGGAATTATGAGGCGCTTCGGGTTACACTGGGGCAAGGGAAAGGGCAAAATTGGTGGTGTGTGCTGTTCCCGCCGTTGTGCTTTATTGATGCAGGCAGTGGTGAAGCAGCAGCACAAACTGTATCGGCAAAAACAAGTCATGAAGACAATCGAACGAACGCCGCTGACAAGGAGCCGGAAGTACGTTTTTTCCTGTGGGATGCCCTTACGGGGCTGTGGAACTGGGTGAGTGGTTTGTTTGCCTAAATGTTTCGTCAGCGCTATGGAAAAGAGAACAAGAGTGTAAGTTTCCCCATATGTTATAATGGAACTTACGATAGATATACAGAGGGCAGAGCCAAATCGAACTGATTTGTTAAAGTAGGTTTTGGGGATCAGGGCCATGAAATGGCCTGTATGACAATAAGATATGGGATGATCTGATATGAGTGATAAAGTGAATAAAATGCACGACTTGCACGTAGGTTTTGTGAAAAAAGAGATAGCAGAGCAGGAGCAGGCGTTACAGCCTTCTCATACACACTGGTGGGATGTGAGATGTCTGGTTCCTGTAGAGAGCACGACTGTATCTGCTATCTCGTCTTTTGAGGTGGAAAAAGTGGATTCAGTTGATTCTGTGAACAACACTGACGGGGATGGTTCTGATGAACTTTCAGCTGGACAGGCTCTGATCGCAGCGGAAAAGGGCATACGCGAGGCCGCCGTACTTCTCCAGGCTGGAGAGACGGTAGCCTTCCCTACGGAAACCGTGTACGGACTGGGGGCCGATGCACGCAGCACTAAAGCGGTGGAGGCGGTATTTGCTGCCAAAGGTCGTCCTTCCGATAACCCGCTCATTGTACATATTTCCGATGCTGCTCAATTAAAAGGTATGGTAGTGGAAATTAACGATACAGCCCGAGCGCTGATGAATGCATTTTGGCCAGGACCGCTGACCCTCGTATTGCCGGTAGTGCCGCAGGCACTGTCATCGCGTGTGACAGCAGGCTTGGACACGGTCGGTGTGCGCATGCCGGATCATCCGATCGCGCTGCGCTTGATCACGGAAGCCGGTTGTCCGCTGGCTGCACCAAGCGCCAACCGCTCGGGAAGACCCAGTCCGACTCTAGCACAGCATGTGCTGGAGGACCTGGAGGGTCGCATCGGCGGTATTTTGGACGGAGGTCCCACGGGGGTGGGACTGGAGTCCACGGTAGTGCAAGTGGGTGACGACGGAACCGTCACCATTCTGCGCCCTGGCGGCGTGACGGCTGAACAGCTCGCTGCGGTTGCTCGCGCCGTCGTATTGGACCCGGCGTTGGCTGCCACACCGGGGCAGGATGTCGACAGCCTGGCGCCACGCTCGCCGGGCATGAAGTATACGCACTACGCGCCGCGAGGCCGCTTGAGCGTGGTACAAGGCCCGTCGCCTGTTGAAGTTACGGGCTGGATTCGCGACGCGCTGGCGGAGGCTGCCGCGCGCGGGGAGCGCACGGCGGTGCTCGCGTTCGACGACCATGCCGCCGGCTACGCCGGAGAACGGGTCTACACGCTGGGCAAGCTGGACGCGCTTCATGAGGCAGCGCAGCGTCTATATGGCGTGCTCCGACGCTGCGATGAAGACGGCGTCACCTACATTTTGGCGGAAGCCTGCCCGCCGAAGGGATTGGGAGACGCCGTCATGAATCGACTGCTTAAAGCGGCAGGTCATCGAATTATCCGATTGTAGCTTCTGTAAAGAATGGAGTCTCTTATTTTAATTCCTCCTCTCTCCTCGTCTCTGTTTTGGGTATTTTCAGTACCTGCTTGTACTGATTTGCCCCTTGTCCGCATAACGTGTACAAGAACAGACGGATAATGGAGGGATGGAGTATGCTGGCAGCCTCTGCCGATGCTGGGCAGGTTGTAACGATTCTGATCATGGCGGTAGCGCTAGGGATGGATGCGCTGTCGCTGGGCGTAGGGATCGGTATGAAGGGGATACGCCTGCGAGACGTGCTGCGCATCAGCATTGTGATTGGTTTTTTTCACATCCTGATGCCGTTGCTGGGAATGTTCACAGGCCATTATATGAGTTCTTTATTAGGCCATGTGACGACCTATTTCGCAGGGGGATTACTCATCCTTTTGGGCGGGCATATGGTGTACAATTCCTTCAAGGGAGACGGCGTACACGTATTGGATCATCGGTCGCCTTTGGGTCTTTTGCTATTTGCACTTGGGGTGAGCATTGACTCATTTTCTGTGGGAGTGTCCCTGGGGATGTTCCAGAGTGACCTGGTGCTGACTGTTCTGGCCTTTGGTTTTTGCGGGGGAGCGATGGCGATGCTGGGGCTGTTACTGGGGCGCAAGGTCAGCCGCAATCTGGGGGATTATGGAGAAGCGGTGGGCGGTGCCGTTTTGCTGGCATTCGGCTTTATGTTTATGTTTTGATTTTAACGTAGACAGTGTAAAATAAATACAGGATTTGAGTAATCCTCTGTTTATATATTTTTTCAACATACGGGGGGTGAAGACGTTGAAGAATATCTTATTTGTATGCACAGGGAACACCTGTCGCAGTCCAATGGCTGAGGGGATGCTGCGTAAGTTGGCTGCTGAGCATGGACTGGAACTGGAAGTGCGTTCCGCTGGAGTAGCTGCGATGGACGGGGCGTCGATATCCCGGCATGCAGAGGCGGTTCTACGTGATCACGATATATCCGACCAGATCACTTCAACCCCTTTAAGCGACGGACTTGCCGAGTGGGCACATCTGATCTTAACCTTGACGCAAGGACATAAACAGCATGTCATTCAACGGTTTCCACAAACGGCGGGCAAAGTATTTACGCTGAAGGAATATGTGGAGGACCGTGACGCAGTGCTGAAGGACGTACAGGAATTAGACGGCTTGTATGCTTCACAGCAGTTGATGGCTTCACTTGGACAAGAGCTATCAGCGCAGGAACGTGAGCGAATGATTGAATTACATCAACGGATTCCGGGCTTCGATATCTCAGATCCGTTTGGCGGTTCGCGGGAGGACTACGATGTCACAGCTGCGGAAATCCGTGTAGCTTTGCATAAGTTGCTGGACAAGCTAAAGGGATCTTCCGAATAAAGTCGGTACCATTCCTCTATTTTGTACGGAATCTGTTGATTTTCGACAGTTAATCCGTTAAGATAAGGTGGAAAAATGAGAATCCGATGTAACTGGCGACAAAAGTGGGATTAACCACGATGGAGCATCGGATATACGGCCGGTCGCCTGGGCAAAAGAGCAATTCCACATAGGTGTGGACTGCTCTTTTTTCGTATACGAGCTACAGCAGATCTTCTGTTGCCTTCTTGTTCTTCCATTTTTTCTGCTCGAAATCTGAAACATCGGCTATAATATAGTCAGATTGTGATCAGGAGAGAGTGTGTTGAACTTGGGGCATGGGACCATGCCTAGTCTCTGAGAGGCTGTTCAACCAAAGGAGGTTCCAATGGTAGAACAATTGGATCATGAGATTTCACTCGAAGCACAGACCGCTTCTGTCGTGCGGGAAATTGCAGAAGTGGCCAGTCTTAAAGCTGGTCGCCTGCTGGTTATTGGCGCAAGCACGAGTGAAGTGGCTGGAAGTCGGATCGGCACAGCAGGAGCGCTGGATGTGGCTCAGCAAGTGTTGTCTGGAGTAGAATCCGTTCGCAGAGAGTATGGCTTTGATGTGGCGTTTCAATGCTGTGAGCACTTGAACCGAGCACTGGTCGTTGAACGTTCTTTACTGGAGCGATTAGGCCTGATGGAGGTTGCGGCTGTTCCTGTTCGTACAGCAGGGGGCTCTATGGCTACTGTTGCCTATCGCTCTATGGACGATGCGTGTCTGGCGGCGAATGTGCAGGCTCATGCCGGGATAGACATCGGCGAAACGCTGATTGGCATGCATTTGCGCCCGATTGCCGTTCCGTTTCGCCCAAGCCTTCGCTGGATTGGTGAAGCACGTGTGACGGCTGCGTTCACTCGTCCTCCACTTATTGGCGGACAACGGGCAGTGTACAGTCTGGAACAAGAAGCCGGCGGAAACTGCGATTAGCATTTGGCATGTCGGCATGTTTGTACTGATCTTTTTTGCATTGATGATGAGGTACCCAACAGAGGAGCAGGCATTTGCTTGTATACCCAACAATTTGACCATGGAGAGGGAGTAATCAATCATGATGGAACATCTGCGTAAAAGTGACCCGGCAGTGATGGAAGCAATGGGGCTTGAACTGAAACGGCAACGCCACAATATCGAGCTGATCGCATCTGAGAATATCGTCAGTGAAGCAGTAATGGAAGCCATGGGCTCCGTGCTTACCAATAAATATGCTGAAGGTTATCCGAACAAACGCTACTATGGTGGCTGTGAGCATGTAGATATCGTCGAAGATATTGCACGTGACCGTGCGAAAGAACTATTTGGCGCCGAGCATGCGAACGTGCAGCCTCACTCTGGAGCGCAGGCTAACATGGCGGTATATCTGGCAGCTCTTCAACCTGGAGATACTGTACTGGGTATGAATCTGGCGCATGGCGGCCACTTAACACACGGAAGCCCGGTTAATGCCTCCGGTTTGTTGTATAACTTTGCTGCTTACGGTGTACGTGAAGACAACTTCCGCATCGACTACGATGAAGTGCGCAAAGCAGCCTTCAAGCACCGCCCTCGTCTGATCGTAGCTGGTGCAAGTGCATATCCGCGTACTATCGATTTTGAAGCCTTTGCTTCCATTGCTAATGATGTAGGTGCTTTATTCATGGTGGATATGGCACATATCGCAGGTCTCGTGGCAGCAGGGATTCACCCTAGTCCAGTTCCTCATGCCCAATTTGTGACAACAACGACACACAAAACGCTGCGTGGTCCGCGTGGGGGGCTAATTCTGACTCGCAAAGCGTGGGCGCAAGCGATTGATAAAGCTATCTTCCCTGGTACTCAAGGAGGACCACTGATGCACGTGATCGCGTCCAAAGCAGTTGCTCTGGGTGAAGCGCTCCAGCCATCATTCAAAACCTATGCGCAAAACGTAGTTCGCAACGCACAGGTGCTGGCTGAAACACTGCTGGAAGAGGGAATCAACATTGTATCCGGTGGTACGGATAATCACCTGATGCTGTTGGATACTCGCAATTTGAATATTACAGGTAAAGAAGCGGAGCATGTATTGGATTCCGTGGGTATCACGGTCAACAAAAATGCCATTCCTTTCGATCCAACGAGTCCGTTCGTTACCAGCGGCATTCGTATTGGTACACCTGCTGCAACTTCTCGTGGTATGGATGAAGAAGCTATGGTTAAAATTGGTAAAATTATTGCTGATACTCTTAAAAATCCAAAAGATGATACTGTATTGTCCAAAGCAAGCCAAGCGGTGGGCGAGTTGACAGACAAGTTCCCGATCTATCCAGGAACACAATACTAATTCATCGCCATTCCTTTTAATCTTTATATGATAAGGCTGTTTTCCTTTCGTTAGCGAAGGGAGAACAGCCTTTTTTTGATTCCAGACGACTCGAAACTTACGTTTTTGGGTAATAAGCGATTAAAGTAAGGATTTATGCGCATTTTCCTTCATGATCTACGACAAAGGAGTGATTGCATTGAGCCAAAGAAAATCCGCGCAATTATTGCAGCAGCTCATATTTGTAGGACCGATGGCGTTGTTTTTCGTCTTAATTATGGTCATTCCGTTCCTGTTGGGGCTGTATTATTCCATGACGAACTGGGATGGCGTATCTGAACATGTCCGATGGCTCGGACTAGGGAATTACATTCATATTTTTAAAGATGATCCGGACTTCCGTAATGCATTTTGGTTTACGGTCCGCTTTACCGTATGTGGTGTCATTCTAACTAACCTGGTGGGCTTTTTCCTGGCCTATGCGCTTACAAAGCCGTTGCGTACCCGCAATGCACTGCGAACTGTATTTTTTATGCCTAATATGATCGGCGGCTTGCTGCTCGGCTTCATCTGGCAATTTATATTTGTACGCGGCTTTTCGGCGGTGGGAGAGGCCACAGGGCTTTCTTTTTTCAAACTGCCGTGGTTAGGTGATGGGCCGACTGCATTTTGGGGAACTGTCATTGTGTTTGTTTGGCAATACGCAGGTTATCTCATGGTTATTTACATATCCTCTCTAAATAATGTCCCGCATGCTCTTATTGAATCAGCCCAAATTGATGGTGCGAGCCGAAGACAGGTTTTGCGTCATATCGTGGTGCCGCTTATTATGCCAGCAGTGACCGTCTGCTTGTTCTTGGCGATATCCTGGTCCTTTAAAGTATTTGAGCTGAATTTGGCTTTGACAAAGGGTGGACCATTCAAGGCGACAGAGTCTGTAGCGTTGGACATATATAATGAAGCGTTTACAAATAATCGACTTGGATTGGGAACTGCTAAGGCTATGATTTTCTTCGTGGTCGTTGCGATCATTACCAGCATTCAGGTGCGCCTCACGAAGAAAAAGGAGGTCGAAATGTAATGGAAAAAACATCGAACTATCGTTTGAGCACATGGGTAGCTGAAATATTGCTTATTGTGATTGGGTTGATCTTTCTAATTCCGTTCTATTTTTTGCTCGTGAACTCGGTTAAATCTTTTGGAGACATTTTGGCTCATTCCGCTTCGTGGCCGACAACCTTCCGTTTTGAAAACTATGCTAACGCCTGGAATAAAATAAACTTTCCCACAGCACTGGGGAATTCACTGATCGTCACCATCGTCAGCAATGCGCTTTTGCTGCTGATCAGCTCGATGGCCGCCTACCAAATGGTTCGGCATGATACTCTTTTTAATCGGTTCCTGTTCGGGCTGCTTGTGGCTGCGATGGTCGTACCTTTTCAATCGATTATGTTGCCGCTTATGGAAGTGTCCAACGTATTGAGCCTGAACAACAGCATACCAGGACTGATTTTGTGCTATCTGGGTTTTGGAGCGCCTTTATCAGTTTTTCTGTTTCATGGTTTTATTAAAACGGTGCCTATTGAGGTTGAGCAAGCGGCGAGAGTAGATGGTTCCTCTCGTTACGGGGTGTTCTTTCGCATCGTTTGTCCACTGTTGCTCCCTATGTTCGTGACCGTACTTATTTTGAATACGTTATGGATCTGGAATGATTATCTGCTGCCTTCGCTCATTTTAAATGATCCTGAGCTGCGTACGATTCCGATTGCGACCTATATGCTGTTTGGTCAATATACCAAGCAATGGGACTTGGCGTTGCCCGCACTGGTGCTCGGAATCACGCCGATCGTTGTGTTTTTTCTGGTGATGCAAAAATATATCGTTTCTGGCATTGCGGCCGGAGCGGTTAAAGGCTGATGGGAGGGTTATCGGATGAAAAAGACAGTGCTGCTTGTCATCTCCCTGATGTTGCTGCTTACGTGTATGCTTGCAGGTTGTGGTAATACAAAGGCTCAACAGAGTGGGACCAAAACGATACACATTTATCAATTCAAAGTGGAGATTTCGGAACCGTTGAACAAACTGAAGGCTGAGTATGAAAGAACGCACCCTGGTATCAAGCTGGATATTCAATCTGTCGGTGGGGGTACGGACTACGGTGCTTCGTTGAAGGCTAAATTCGCCTCAGGCGACCAACCGGACATTTTCACGAATGAGGGTTACCAGGATCGTGATACGTGGTTTGAGTATCTGGAGGATTTGTCGGATCAGCCATGGGTGAAGGACCTGGACGATTTCGCCCGTAAGCCGATGACGGTTAACGGTAAGATTTATGGACAGCCTATGAACCTGGAGGGATTTGGTTTTGTTTATAATAAGGATTTGTTCAAAAAAGCGGGTATAACCAAATTGCCTCAGACGTTAGATGAATTGGAGGAAGCAGCCAAGCGACTGAAAGCAGCAGGGATTATCCCTTTTGCTAACGGCTATGCAGAGTGGTGGGTTCTGGGAAACCATTTTATCAATATCCCCTTTGCCAGACAGCCGAACCCGGAAAGTTATGTTGCGGATTTAAACCAAGGAACTGCTCGCATTCCTGGTAACCCCGTGTTCGATCAGTGGGTGAAGTTGCTTGACCTGACTTTAAAATATGGAAACCCCAATCCGCTCACAACGGACTACAATACACAAGTGACACTGTTTTCAACAGGCAAGGCCGCTATGATGCACCAGGGGAACTGGACGCAGCCGCAAATAGATGGAATTAATCCTAACTTGGATTTGGGTATTCTTCCTACGCCTATAGACAATAATTCTTCTACTGGAGACAAACTGGCTGTGGGAGTGGCCTCGAACTGGGTTGTCAACAAAAACTCGCCTGTGAAGCAGGAGGCAAAGGAATTTCTCAACTGGCTGGTCACATCAGAAACAGGCAAGCATTATATTACCAAGGAGTTTAAGTTCGTTCCTGCCTTCAAAAGTATCACGTCTAGTGACGAGACCACAGGTGATTTGGGTGCGGAAATATCTCGACACGTGAAGGAAGGCAAGATATGGAGCTGGAACTTCCAGCGCTTTCCAAAGGGGCTAAATCAGGATTTAAGCAGTAGTATACAAGCCTATATCGCAGGCGTTATTACGAAGGACGAAATGCTTCAGCAATTTCAGGGAGCGTGGGACAATCTGAAGTATAGATAAGCATAGATGAAAGAGCTTTCCGATTCATTTATCGGATAAGCTTTTTCATTTGCATATTATTGTATATAAATTGCTTTTATTCAAAAAAATATTCATTTGAGAGAATGATCACATTAATATGGAATGAATTGTATTATTATATGTTAAGAGATTTGAAAGTCACAAGGCGAGGGGCTAGTTTATGGATTATATTAAACATCCGATAACGCTAAAATTACTAGGACGTATGTGGATGTTAATCCGTCCTTATAAAGTACAATTTTTAGTGAATTTAGGTGTGATCATAGCTTCAGTTATATTAAGTCTTGCTCAGCCTTTATTATGGGCAAAAATTCTTACTTCCTTATACGATCAAAACCTAAATGAACTATACAAATTCACATTATATTTTATAATATTTTTTTTAATTCAGACCCTGGTGAATATCGGAAGAGCGCATTTTTTTTCGTTTTTAAATGAATCTATTATATTAAACTTAAAACAAACGTTATATAAGAAAATAATGGACTTATCAATTTATGATTTTGACAAAATAGGTGTATCTGAGTTTATTTCTAAGTTACATAATGATACTGAGATAGTTGCTGACGTCATTGTGGGTAAGTCGGTGCACTTTATCGTGAATTTACTAACGTCTTTGGCTATAGGCGTAACTCTTTTTTTCATTGAGTGGAAATTAGCTCTCTTAATTGTTGCGCTAATTCCAATTTTATATTTGATTATAAGGTTATTTTCTAAGCATATTAAAGGTAGAAGTACTGAAGCTTCTAGTATTAATGATTATATATATTTCATAGTACAGCAGTCTTTAATTGGTATTAAGGAAATTAGAAATCTTAATATACAAGATCAGAATTTAGTTAACTTTGGTACTGCTACGGAAAAACTTAAATTAAAAAAAATCAAAATTGTACATTTGCAGGCTATTTCTCAAAACCTCGCTCAGATTGTTAGCTTCATTATCCAAATTCTTATAATTTTGATAGGTGCATATCTTGTTGTTGAAACTAAAACATTATCTATAGAAATTTTTATTGCTTTAAACACATATTCATTTCAATTAATTAATTCATTAATGCAAATTACAGAATTCAATGCTGATTTTCAAAGATTAATTGTATCACTTGAAAGAATATTCGCTGTTATGGATAGAAAAGATTACAACTTGGAATTAAAAAAGGTAGAGATAACGGATAATTTAATTGGAGGAATAAGTTTCACAAATGTGTCTGTATCCTATGAGACGGAACGTGTAATTCTTGATAATGTAACCTTTGAAATATCACCTTTCTCCAAAACAGCAATTGTAGGAAGAAGTGGTGCTGGAAAATCAACAATTTTCAATATATTACTTAGATTTTATTCACCTTTAAGTGGTCATATATATATTGATAATTATAACTTACAAGAAATTGATGAACTTAGTCTTAGAAAGTATATTACGCTTGTTCAACAGGTGCCTTATTTTTTTGGTGGATCAATAAAGGAAAATTTGCTTGTCGCTAATCCTGATGCCGCTGTTGATGACCTTTATGAAGCGTGTAAAAAGGCCTACATACATGACACTATTATTAATTTGCCGAATGGGTATGAAACTATAATTGGTGAAAACGGTTCCAATTTATCGGGTGGCGAAAAACAAAGGCTTGCAATTGCAAGGGCAATATTAAGAAATACTAGGATTATTTTGTTGGATGAACCTACTTCTTCTGTAGACAATGAGTCACAGTACTTTATTAATAAGACACTTAACTTACTTTCTCATAACCATACAATAGTCATTATAGCGCACCATCTATCTAATGTTATTGATTGTGACAAAATTATCATCCTTGATAAGGGAAAGGTTATTGAGAGTGGTAACCATACTAGTTTAACTAGTAATAAAAATTATATAGATCTGTTTAGCTCTGAAATGTCAATCTAATAATAAGGAGGAAGAAGGTGATTCAAAATAATACTTTTGCTTTTAAGCCTGTCAAAGTTGTTGTTTTAGATAGCGGAATAGATACAGACAAAGGAGGACTCGTAGAGCATGTAAAGGAATCTATACACTTCAGTTTGGATATTAATGGTATTGTATTGGAGAAAAAACAGTTTTCATATAATAACGATCATGGAACAGCGGTCGCAATGGCCATCAAGCATATCACGCCGAACGTTGAATTTATAAGTATGAATATACTAAATGAACAACTAAGATCTGACGGAAGAGTATTACTATATGCTTTTAAGAGGGCAATAGATTGTAATCCCGATATTATACACATGAGTTTGGGAACGAAAAAATTTAGGTATGCAAAGCCATTGAGAAAATTGGCGTATGAAGCTAGAGAACATGAAGTCTTTGTTGTAGCTGCTGCTAATAATAATAAAGTTAGATCCTTACCTGCTAGATTAAAGAATGTTATTGGAGTCTTGGGTTTATCTAATTTAAATCCTGAAAATTATTGTTTTAATAATAAATATTTTTATGCTTGCGATAATGTTAATGATGTTAGGAGAATTGGCGAAATTCCAAATTATAAGTATTTAACGGGTTCCAGTATAGCAGCAGCCTTCATAAGTGGTCATATAGCCAGATTGATTAGCAAAAGAGAATTTAGGTATGATGAAATAAATTCATTAATAGAAAGAGGAATTATGGGAGGGAAAATATGAGTACACTGAATTATATGTTAGGTAAAACAGTAGAAGAGTGGAGAGCAGAAGAAGGAAAGCAAATTACTTTTTGTGTTACTGAGGACTGCAACTTAGTTTGTAAGTATTGCTATATAGTAGGTAAAAATCATAAGAATAAAATGACATTCGAAATTGCCAAAAAAGCGGTTGATTATATACTGAGTCATCCGGAAGATTTCCCAGAAAAAGCGGTGATTTGGGACTTTATTGGAGGTGAGCCATTTCTAGAAATTGATCTAATCGATAAAATTTGTGATTATATAAAATTTCAGATGTATCAATTGAATCATCCTTGGTTTAACAATTATCGTTTTAATTTCTCGTCGAATGGTCTTTTATACCATACACCTAAAGTTCAAAAATTTATTAAGAAGAACCATAGTAAGTTGAATATTGGAATTAGTGTAGACGGAAATAAGACCAAACATGATATGCAAAGAGTTTTTCCTGATGGTAGTGGTTCATACGATCTTGTGAAGAATAATATTTCGTTGTGGCAAAGTCAGTTTCCAAATAGTCACACTAAGGCTACCTTTTCGCATGATGATTTACCACATCTTAAAGATAGTATAATCAGTTTGTGGGAATTAGGAATAAATGATGTGTCAGCAAATGTAATATTTGAGGATGTGTGGGAAGAAGGAGATGACCAAATTTTTGAAGAACAACTCAAAGATTTGGCAGATTATATTTTAGATCACGATCTATGGAAGGATCATAATGTAAGGTTCTTTGAAGAAAATTTAGGTAAGCCACTTGATGAGGAAAAGCTAAAACAGAATTTTTGTGGAGTTGGGAAAATGCTTGCTATAGATTATAAAGGTGACTTTTTCCCGTGTGTCAGATTCGTCGATTACTCCTTAAGCAACAGACCTGGATACTCCATAGGTAATATACACACTGGAATTGATAAAAACCGTTTAAGACCTTTTATGTTACTTAATCTTCAAAATCAAAGTACAGAAGAGTGTATCAATTGTGAAGTTGCTTCTGGATGCGCATGGTGTGTGGGACATAATTATGATACTGCATATACAGATACCATATTTCAAAGGGCAACGTTTATTTGTAAGATGCATAAAGCGAATTGTAATGCGAATTATTACTTCTGGAACAAGTTCGAAAAAAGAACAGGAATAAAGCCATCAGTATCAGTGCCAGATGGGAAAGAGAAGTATTTAATATTTTTGGAATCAGATCATATAACAACGCATTGTTCATACAAAAGTAAAATTGGATTAGAAAGTGAATATATGGATGAGAAGACTTATAAGCTTGGGTTGCAGTTTTGCGAAAACCAAAACTTAACGCCTATTCTACTAGGAGATTTTCCTTACGCTGATGCATCAATACTACGAATGAGTGAAACTAATTATCACCAAGGTAATAAATTTATACAAATTTTCGATAACGATATAAATCAAATTCAAAATACACAAACAGATAAAAATGATAAGAAATTATGCATTCTCAAGATAAATAAGGAGAATATAACCAATATTGAAGGGTTTATTAAAGGTTTAAAGCTTAACTTTAATAGAATTAATCTTATTTTAGATGATATCGAACTTTGGAAGAAAGAAAACTTGGACAGTTATGAAAGAGAGTTAAGAAAACTCTCCAAGATAATAATTGAAAGTTACAAAGAGGGGAGCCCCTTGGAGATTAATGTACTGACTGATATTTTAGAACTGGATAAAATGTGTAACTGTGGTGCTGGAGAGAAT
Organism: Paenibacillus sp. FSL W8-0439; assembly: GCF_038008995.1. Taxonomy (NCBI): domain Bacteria; kingdom Bacillati; phylum Bacillota; class Bacilli; order Caryophanales; family Paenibacillaceae; genus Paenibacillus; species Paenibacillus sp. FSL W8-0439. The sequence continues at coordinate 5,339,495 of NZ_JBBPAK010000001.1, read as the reverse complement.
ACATTCACACTTGCACCTAATGGAAAAGTTTATATGTGCCCTGCTTTTTACTTTGAAGACTCTAAAAGATATGTTTGCGATCTTGAGCTAGATAAGAAGTTGATAACAAATGAATTAGTGGGCTTGGAACAATCACCATTATGCAATGGATGTGATGCATTCCACTGCAGCAGATGTAAATATTTGAATCATAAACTCACGAATCAAATCAATGTGCCCTCTGAGATTCAATGTATCATTAGTCATATTGAAAGGGAAAGTTCGGTTCAAATTAAAAATTGTCTGGAGAAAGAGGGGATAAAATGTAGAAATAGATTAAACAGTGTAGATTATTTGGATCCTATTCATAAGTTTCATAAAACAAAGTTAAAGCAATTGATTAATTAATAACTTTATTTAACTAAGGGGTGCAAATTATGAAAAATGAAATGGTTGGAGTCGTACTAGACTCCGAAAAAGAGGAAATCTTACAATTGTATGAACGAAAAACTGCATTGCAAGAACTAATCAATTCTTTTAATGATGCTGCAATGATTCAAGATGATTTATATGAAAGGATTGTAAAAGATCTCGGTCAGACTATGGTAGCTATGGAGAACTGGTGGTCTTGTACTTCAAAGAAGTATCAATGGAAAAGACACCCTAACTCTAACTGGACCATTGATTTTAATACTAATGAAATAAACTTGGTGATGAGTGAAGTAAATGCTTAATGGTTAGACAATTACTCCTGAAAGGAGGTGAAAAATATGAGAAACTTATTTTCCAAAAGAAATGTTGGAAATAGAGAAGATGTTCAAGGCTATTGTGGAACATGTAGCTTTTCCTGTACAGGTGGCTGTGCAACCACATGTACTTTTTCATGTAGTTCAAATTGCACGTATACATGCAGTGGCAAAGCAGTATGGTAGTATTATAATTATCATCAATAAAGACTCTGGCAAGAGACTGTCACTTGACAGTCTCTTGTTCATTGAACTGTATATTGAGTAGCACCTATATAATGATATACTAATTTAGGTTTATGATTTTTCTACATATACAGCCTTTAGTGTAAAAGCACGATTAGAATGATATAATGATTAGGATTTATGAAGGATACTTGCTAACTTATTAAAAATAACACAGTATCTGAAGAAGCAACGGAGGGAATATATTATGGCAAAACTGGTGGTTTGCGATCACCCTTTGATCCAACACAAACTTACATTTATCCGCGATGTGCGGACCAACACGAAAGATTTCCGTGAACTGGTTGATGAAGTAGCAACTTTGATGGCTTATGAAATTACAAGAGATATTCCGCTGGAGAGCATTACGGTACAGACTCCAGTTGCTGAAACTGAAGGTAAAGTGATTTCTGGTCGTATGTTGGGCCTTATCCCGATTTTGCGTGCAGGCCTGGGTATGCTGGATGGTGTCGTAAAGCTTTTGCCGGCAGCAAAGGTAGGACATGTGGGATTGTTCCGTGATCCTGAGACATTGCAACCCGTAGAATATTATACGAAGCTGCCTACGGATGTAACTGAACGTGAATTGATCGTAATTGATCCGATGCTTGCAACAGGTGGATCGGCGATCGCAGCGATTGATGTGTTGAAAAAAAGAGGCTGTACTCAAATTAAAATGATGAATCTGATTGCCGCTCCTGAAGGAGTGAAAGCTGTGCAGGATGCGCATCCTGATGTAGACATTTATGTCGCTGCACTGGACGAGCGTTTGGATGATCATGGTTACATCATTCCGGGTCTTGGGGATGCGGGAGACCGCTTGTACGGAACTAAGTAGACTGCTTTTAGCGGTTCGGCACAATCTATGGACGCTAAGACAGATCATCTATCTGAATCACGGAAGATCTGGAAGCAGACGTTTATTATGAAAAGGGGTTCAACAGAAAATGTCTAAAATCAAAGTAATGACAATTTTCGGTGTGCGTCCGGAAGCGATTAAGATGGCACCTCTCATTTTGGAGCTTCAGCGCCATCCGGAGCATATCGAGTCCGTAGTATGCGTAACAGCTCAACATCGCCAGATGCTTGATCAGGTTCTGGAAGTTTTTAATATCCACCCTGACTATGATCTGGATGTAATGAAGGATCGCCAGACACTCAATGAAATCTCCATACGTGTACTTCAAGGTCTGGAACCCGTATTGCGTGAAGCCAAGCCTGATATCGTGTTGGTTCACGGCGATACGCTGACGACTTTCTTGGCTAGCTATGCAGCCTTTATGCAGCAAATTGAAGTAGGGCATGTGGAAGCAGGTTTGCGGACATGGAACAAGCTTTCTCCATATCCTGAAGAAATGAATCGTCAGCTCACAGGTGTGCTGTCCGATCTGCATTTTTCGCCTACTTCTTTATCGGCTGGAAATTTGCGGAAGGAGAATAAACCTGAATCGCGAATATATGTAACAGGCAATACAGTAACTGATGTGTTTCAGTATACAGTTCGCCAGGACTACGAGCATCCGGTACTGGACTGGGCTCAGGGCAAGCGCCTGATTCTCATGACAGCACATCGCCGGGAATCCCAAGGGGAACCGCATCGTCAGATTTTTAATGCGGTTAAGCGGATCGCAGATGAGTTTGAGGATATTGCAATTGTGTACCCAGTTCACCCGAGCCCGGCTGTGAAGGAACCTGCATTTGAAATTTTGGGCAACCATCCGCGTATTAAGCTGATTGATCCGCTGGATGTAGTGGACCTGCACAATTTTTATCCACACACGCATCTGATTCTTACTGATTCCGGTGGTCTTCAGGAAGAAGCGCCTTCGTTCGGAGTACCTGTCCTAGTGCTGCGTGATACGACCGAAAGACCGGAAGGGATTGAAGCGGGTACCTTGGAACTGGTGGGTACAAGTGAAGAGAACGTGTACAATCGGACCAAGGCTCTTTTGACAGATTCCGCGTTGTATGAGTCTATGAGTCAGGCAGCGAATCCTTACGGTGATGGACAGGCATCTGTAAGAATTGTCAATGCGATTTTGCACCATTATGGTGTTCAAACAGAACGTCCTGAAGAATTTCACACAATGTTCACAAAAGGCGTCCGTTCGTAATAATTAATCTTTACAAGGTAAGCATACAGTTAAACTGTACGGTTACCAAGGGATACAGCATTTTTAGATGCTTTGTCGACTGATTTTTATACTTTAGGGCGCTAAAATATCTCAATTGACAAAGCATCTTATATTTAAGTAAAATGGACTGGAATTGCAGGGGTGACATGAGAAAAGTGGTCAAACCTTCCAAGCAAAACAACAACCGAAACAACACCGGAAATGCCTTTAAGGCTATAGGACTGGTGAGCGCGATCGGCATTGATTTGACGATATGCACACTGGGTGGTTTCTATGCCGGAAAATGGCTTGATGCCAAACTTGGTGGATCTGGAATCTGGACTGGCGTAAGCGTTCTCGCAGGCTTGGTTGTAGGCGCATTGAGTATTGCCCTTGTGATCGGAAAGGTACTGAGGGATAAATGAATGAGATGACCCGAATGCAAAAGATGTTATGGATCGTAGCGCTTATGATTATGGCTCTGTGTTTCCTGGTCTCCGCCTTCATGCCCCAACATCGTGACATTGCTCACGGAATCATTCTGGGAACGGGAGTAAGCTGTCTAAATGTGCTATATATGGCCTACAAGATTCGACAGGTTGCGAGTGCGGCTGCCGGTGAAGGAAAGAAGAAAAAGGTGGGGATTGGCTTTGGCGTTCGATTGGCGACCTCTATTTTGGCAGTGGTGCTGGCTATGGAATTCCCAGCCTATTTCCATGAGATCGCTGTAATGGCAAGTCTGGTAACTGGACAGTTTCTTCTTTTAATTATAGGCATCATATTCACGCTACAGGAAAAATAATGGCTCAACTGAGAAAGGGGTGAGAAAACATGTTGCATGAATCACCGATTATCGAATTGGGCGGGTTTAACATTGACTTGTCCGTCATTATTATGCTTTTTGTGACTTGCGCGATTGTATTTGGATTGGCATTTGCTGCAACACGCAATTTGTCTGTGGACAATCCGAGCAAGCTGCAAAATTTTATGGAATGGATTGTAGAATTCGTTCAAGGATTGATTTCCAGCACAATGGATTTGAAAAAAGGGAAGCCATTCCTCTCCTTGGGGATGACGCTGATCATGTTCATTTTCGTGGGCAATATGCTGGGTTTACCGTTCGGGATTGTGACTGAATTCGATAATGTGCAAAGTGCCCAAGTATTTGGACATGAAATCATTCCAGTGAAAGAAGCACTAGAACAAGCACAGGCGTCTCACCCAGGCGAAGCTGCCCATGTAGGTATCAGCTGGTGGAAATCACCTACCGCAGATGCAGGGGTGTCCATTGGACTTGCATTGATGATCTTTGTCCTGGTTCATTTCCTGGGGATCTTCCGTAATACCAAAGCTTACTTCAAGCATTATGTTCAGCCATTTCCGTTCTTCTTGCCAATTAACTTGATTGAGCAGTTCTCAAAACTATTGACACACGGTATGCGTCTATTCGGTAATATTTTTGCCGGCGAAGTTTTGATTAGTGTTCTGCTGAAAATGACAGCACTCGGTGTGGGAGGTATGGTTGCTTCCGTATTGGGACTCGTAGTCTGGCAGGGATTCAGTATTTTTGTCGGTAGCATTCAGGCGTTCGTCTTCACCATTTTGACGTTCGTATATATATCACAGGCAATTGACACACATGAAGAAGAACATTAGGTGAATTATGTTTCAGGTTTTTAGTTAAGTTCAGGAGTACGCTTCGCGCTTAACTGCAAATACATGTACAATACAAATACACATCTCTAAGGAGGATTTTTAAAATGGGAGCTTGGGCATTAATAGCAGCAGCTATCGCAGTAGGTTTGGGTGCGCTTGGCGCAGGTATTGGTAACGGTCTGATCGTAAGTAAAACAGTTGAAGGTATCGCTCGTCAGCCAGAGGCGAAGTCCACCTTACAAACTATTATGTTTATCGGTGTAGGTCTGGTCGAAGCCCTACCTATTATCGGTGTCGTTCTGGCATTTATTTTTTACGCTAAGGCTTAATGAATTGAACTAAGCAAGGTTTGGCGGGGAAGGCACAGCCATCCGCGCCTTCTTTGTTCGTTGGAACATGAAAGACCCAGAACCGACGTTCACCGGAAAGGAGTGACTTCAATTGAGTTTAAATTGGACAAGTATCGTTTTCACTATCATTGCATTTTTGATCTTGTACTGGTTACTGACGCGCTATGCATTTGGCCCCCTCTTTTCCGTTATGGAAAAGCGGCGTCAACTCGTGTTACAGCAAATGAATGAGGCGGCACAAACACGTGAACAGGCTGTTGCTTATGTTGAGGAGCAAAAGCAGGCTCTCCAGCAGGCGCGTAAGGAAGCCTACGATATTATAGAGCAGTCAAAACAAACAGGTAACAAGCAAGCGGAACAAATTATTATTCAGGCCAAAGACGAAGCTGTCCGCCTGAAAGACGAAGCTGTTCGTGAAATCACAAGCGAGCGTAATAAGGCAGTTGCTGAATTGCGCAGCGAAGTGGGTAAAGCTTCGGTACAAATTGCTTCCAAACTGATTCAAAAGGAAATTAAGGAAGACCAAGTCCAGGGAGAGCTTGTCGACCAATACCTTAAAGAGGTAGGAGGCAAAGCATGAGCCGAGATACGGTAGTTGCCAAACGGTATGCGAAAGCTTTGTATGAAGTAGCGGAGCAGGAGCAAACCATTATGGAAACCGAACAGGAGCTACGTGCTTTTGTAGAAGCTGTATCGGGGGATGCTGAAATCCGTAAATTCATTAATTCTCCTAACATTACGGAAGCAGTCAAGCTTCAGGTTCTGGCTAGCAATTTTGAAGGCAAGTTGTCTGCGTCGCTGATTAACACGATTAAGCTGCTGATTCAGCGCAGTAGAGCAGATTTGTTCGAATCTCTCCTGGCCGGATATCTCGATATTCAGGAGTACAAGCTGGGAATTGCCCATGCTAAGGTGTATTCGACTTATGCTTTAAGTGATCAGGAAAAAACAGCGGTAGCCGAGGAATTCGGAACCCGTGAACATAAAACAATCCGTGTGGAAAATATAGTGGACCCGAGTCTGCTGGGCGGATTGAAAGTGGTTATCGGCGATACACTGTACGACGGCAGTCTGGCCGGCAAGCTGGATCGTCTCGAGAAATCCTTTAACAGACGAGTATAGAAGATAGGGGTGAACACACTTGAGTATCAAACCTGAGGAAATCAGTTCATTGATTAAAAGTCAGATTGAACAATATAAAAATGATATCGAGGTCGTTGAAGTCGGCACTGTTGTTGAAGTCGGCGACGGTATTGCCCGCGTCTACGGACTGGAAAAAGTTATGGCCGGTGAATTGGTCGAATTCGACACTGGCGTATTGGGCTTGGCGCTCAATGTGGAAGAGAGCAATGTCGGTGTTGTTATTTTGGGTCAATTCTCCGACATTCGCGAAGGTGGTCAAGTAAAACGTACAGGTCAGATCATGCAAGTCCCTGTAGGCGAAGCAATGATCGGACGTGTAGTTAACCCGCTGGGACAACCGGTAGACGGTAAAGGACCGATTGCTACAACAGAATTCCGTCCGGTTGAAAGTCAGGCTCCAGGCGTTATGGCCCGTAAATCGGTACATGAGCCTATGCAGACAGGGATTAAAGCTATTGATGCGATGGTTCCGATTGGTCGTGGCCAACGTGAGCTGATTATCGGTGACCGTCAAACAGGTAAAACTTCTATCGCAATCGATGCTATTTTGAACCAAAAAGGCAACGGCATGAAATGTATTTATGTTGCTATTGGTCAAAAACAATCCACGGTTGCTCAAGTTGTTGAAACATTGCGTCGTCATGGTGCGCTGGAATACACGATTGTCGTTACGGCATCTGCTTCCGAACCATCACCATTGCTGTACATTGCTCCTTACTCTGGCTGTGCCATGGGTGAGTACTTTATGTACAAAGGCGAGCACGTCCTCGTTGTTTATGATGACTTGACTAAACAAGCGTCTGCTTACCGGGAACTTTCCCTGTTGCTGCGTCGTCCACCGGGTCGTGAAGCATATCCGGGTGACGTTTTCTACCTGCACTCTCGCTTGCTGGAACGTGCAGCGAAGCTGAATGATGAGCTCGGTGGCGGATCACTTACCGCATTGCCGTTCATCGAGACACAGGCTTCCGACGTTTCTGCGTATATTCCAACTAACGTTATTTCCATCACGGATGGACAGATCTTCCTGGAAGCTGACTTGTTCTATGCAGGGCAACGTCCGGCGATCAACGTAGGTATTTCCGTATCTCGTGTAGGTGGCTCCGCTCAGATTAAAGCGATGAAAAAGGTTGCAGGTTCCCTGCGTCTGGATCTCGCTCAATATCGTGAGCTTCAAGCGTTCTCCCAATTCGGGTCCGACTTGGATAAATCCACTAAAGCCCGTCTCGATCGCGGTGCACGCATGATGGAAATTTTGAAACAAGGTGTTAACCAACCGCTTGCTGTAGAGCAACAAGTAGTGAGCTTGTATACTGCTGTAAAAGGCTTCCTCGATGATATTCCTGTAGCGGATGTAAAACGTTTTGAAAAAGACTTCCTGTCTTTCATGGAGTCCGATCATCAGGATGTGCTTCAATCTATCCGCGACACGAAAGACTTGGTTGCTGATAATGAAGCAGCTTTGAAGGCAGCTATCGAGAAATTCAAAAAATCATTCGCCACGTCGGTTTAATACATTGGAATTTGCCTGTTTATGATGAAAGATGTCCTAAGGAAGCGTACCCTCTGGGTTGTGGCTTCCTTGGCATGTTTTACCCTCACTAACAGGCCCTTTAACATATGTCCGGCTGGATTTGAATCTTACGAAGTTAGCTTTGGCTTTGTCAAAGCTTGAAGGTGGTGAAATCATGGCAAAAGGTATGCGCGAGATTAAACGTCAGATTAAAAGTGTGCAGAGTACGAAGCAGATCACGAAAGCAATGGAAATGGTCGCTGCATCCAAGCTGAGAAAAGCTCAGGAAAAAGCGGAATCGGCTCGTCCTTACTCGGAAAAGCTTAAAGAAGTTGTGAGTAGCATTGCTTCTGGAGCGAATAACATCAAGCATCCAATGCTAGAGACGCGTCCAGTTAAAAAGACGGCTTATCTCATCATTACATCTGATCGTGGTCTGGCTGGTGGTTATAACGCCAATATTTTGCGACAGGTTACGCAGACGATTGCTGAACGTCACCGTTCACAGGATGAATTTATGATTTTCATCATTGGGCGAAAAGGACGGGATTATTTCAGACGTCGTGAATTTCCTATCGCTGAATCGGTAACAGATCTGTCAGATACACCTGCATTTGCAGATATCAAAACGATTGCTAGCAAGGCAGTACAAGGCTTTGAACTTAAAGAATTTGATGAGCTTTATCTATGCTATAACCGCTTTGTCAACGCATTGACTCAAATTCCAACAGTTGATCGTTTGTTACCGATGGCAACACCGGATTCTGCTACGACTTCATCCTCAATTAACTATGAGTATGAACCTTCACCAGAAGGTGTGCTTGAAGTATTGCTGCCGCGTTACGCGGAAACGCTCATTTACGGCGCTTTGCTGGATGGTAAAGCAAGTGAGCTGGGAGCGAAGATGACGGCAATGGGATCAGCTACGAAGAATGCTACCAAGTTGATTGGAGAGCTTTCCTTAACCTATAACCGTGCTCGTCAAGCGGCTATTACCCAGGAAATTACGGAAATTGTCGCAGGGGCTAACGCTCAGTCTTAATGCGACTTCTTGCGACTGTTTTATAACAGGGTCTACACTATTATGATAAATTGCGGGCGCAAAACCAATCAGAATGGTTCGGATTTGCGGCTGTGCAAGCTTGTAGGAGGGAAACCAAAAGATGAACAAAGGACGCGTAGTGAGCATCATGGGTCCGGTTGTCGACGTTGAGTTTGAACGTGGGCAGCTTCCGGAAATTCTGAATGCCATTCATATTGGGACTGTGCTGGAGAGCGGAGTCAAAATTGATCTGACGCTCGAAGCTTCAAAACATCTAGGTGACAACCGTGTGCGTTGTATTGCCATGTCTTCCACAGATGGTTTGGTTCGTGGAGCTGAAGCAATAGATCTGGGAGCGCCTATCTCGGTACCTGTCGGCGAAGCTACTCTTGGACGTGTATTTAACGTGCTTGGAACGCCAATTGATAATGGTGCTGATATGAGTGAAACGGCTAGAAATCCGATTCACCGTCAAGCGCCTTCTTTCGAAGAACTGACAACTCAAGCAGAGATGCTCGAAACTGGTATTAAGGTTATCGACTTGCTGGCTCCTTATGCCAAAGGTGGTAAAGTCGGATTGTTTGGTGGTGCTGGTGTAGGTAAAACCGTAACCATTCAAGAATTGATTAACAATATCGCTCAGGAGCATGGTGGTATTTCTGTATTCGCAGGTGTAGGTGAACGTACACGTGAAGGAAATGACTTGTACCATGAAATGAGAGATTCCGGCGTTATCAACAAAACTGCGATGGTGTTTGGACAAATGAACGAGCCTCCGGGTGCGCGTTTGCGTGTTGCACTCACAGGTCTGACGATGGCTGAGTATTTCCGTGATCAAGAAGGCCGTGACGTGTTGCTCTTTATTGATAACATTTTCCGCTTTACCCAAGCAGGTTCTGAGGTTTCTGCCCTGTTGGGACGTATGCCTTCCGCAGTAGGTTACCAGCCTACGCTGGCAACTGAGATGGGTCAATTGCAAGAACGGATTACTTCTACTAAAAAAGGTTCGGTTACTTCCATTCAGGCAATCTACGTGCCTGCGGATGACTACACTGACCCGGCTCCTGCTACTACGTTTGCCCATTTGGATGCTACAACGAACCTGGAACGTAAAATTTCCGAAATGGGTATTTACCCAGCGGTTGATCCACTCGCATCAAGCTCCCGTATTTTGGCTCCAGACGTTGTGGGTGAAGAGCATTATAATGTAGCGCAAGGGGTAAAACAAATTTTGGCCCGCTACAATGAGCTTCAGGATATTATTGCGATCCTGGGTATGGACGAGTTGAGTGAAGAAGATAAAATGCTGGTAGCACGTGCCCGTAAAATCCAGCGTTTCCTTTCACAACCTTTCCATGTTGCCGAAGCATTTAACGGCTTCCCGGGTAAATATGTGCCGGTTAAAGAAACTGTACGAAGCTTCAAAGAAATTTTGGAGGGCAAGTATGACCACCTTCCAGAAGCGGCCTTCCTTTTTGTAGGAGCCATCGAAGAAGCAGTTGAAAAAGCTAAAACGTTGTAAACATACAGGCAGAGAATAGCCGAGCCTTACGAAGTGAGCTGTCTGTGGACAGCTTCCAGGAGGGATTCAAGTGAGCACGTATTTACTAGAGATTGTGACGCCGGAGCGCCTGGTCTATACGGAACAGGTAAACAGCATCAGTGTTCGCGGCTCGGAAGGCGATCTTGGGATTTTACCAGGACACCTTCCCTTGGTCACTCCCTTGAAGATTGCACCGATACGTATTAAAATCGGTGGTCAAACTGAAGTGATCGCGGTCAATGGGGGCTTTGTTGAAGTCCGCAAAGATAAAGTGGTCATTTTGGCTGAGAGTGCGGAACGTTCCGAAGATATTGATGTGGAGCGTGCCCGTGCGGCAAGGGAGCGGGCAGAACTGCGGCTCCAGAGCAAGCAGGAACAGTTAGATCATCATCGGGCAGAAGTCGCTCTGCAACGGGCGCTTAACCGATTGAATGCTACAAGTATCAGAACCAATAAGAATTAATATTGGATTTTGAGTGGAATTTTAAAAGGGTTCGGCATAGTATACGGATGGAATGACAAAGAGACCACTTCATAACTTCTGCCCAAGAATGCCTGCAGAAGGTAAGTGACGCCTTTGCTTCCTTCGATCACTGTGATCGAGCCCTTTTTTAGCTGTCTTTTCCAAAAATATAGTCCTATTTCTTGTTTGATGGCTAGGTATTTAGTACCTTTTAAATTCGCGAAACAGAAGTGATTATTCACATTTTGTCGAAATAAATGTACTGGAAACAGAAATAGCACTGGCATATTAGGCGCTCGCCGAGTATTATAAAGAAGTCTGTGACGCAGATGGGAGGAATTACGGATGAACGGGAAGCAGCAGTTGGCTGAACAGTTAAGTCAATCGGCGAGTATGACCGCGCTGATCTCCATGATCGTATCGCTCGTCTGTATAGCGTTAGCTTGGTGGGCTTTGCAAAGCTTAAAGCTGGATTTGTTAATCCGGCAACCCAAAGGACCGCAGGGCAGATTGCTGCACTTGTTTCTTGCTATAATTTTGGGACAGTTGGTTTCTGGTTTCTTGTTGAACTACATCTCTTGGAGCCAGATGCTCTAGAATTTGTTTTAACATGAAGTAGGCGGGTTATATGATTTTATGACTGTGGATGTTGCAGGAATTGTCGAATAACATCGTGCCATATTGTTAACAATGGTAAACAAAAGAACCATACATGTATAACTGGCTGAATCAGTTAGAACGCAATGGTCGTCAAGTACAAAAAAACGCTTGTATACTTGTTTTAATCAGTGGTATGATGGCAGTTAGGGTATTAGTAAAATCTTGTTTTTTTATGTAATGAAAAAGCAAGGCATGAAAATAGCGGAATATGTTCTTTTTTTCAAAAATGGAAAAGAGAAATGACGCGCGGAGGGAACCATAGATGAGCAAATTTATCGTCCGCGGTGGCAACAGATTGACCGGGAGTGTCAAAGTCAGCGGAGCCAAAAACTCAGTTCTGCCGATCATCGCCGCTTCTCTGTTAGGAGAAGAAGGAGAAAGTGTTATTATGGATGCACCTCCTCTAGACGATGTGATGACCATTAACAAAGTGCTGGAGTCCTTAGGAGCAGGCGTTACATACCAAGACGAGGTCATTCGTGTTGACGCGCGGAAGATAATTTCCTGTGAAGCCCCTTACGAGTGGGTTAGGAAAATGCGCGCATCATTTTTGGTTATGGGGCCATTGCTTACACGTTTGGGACGTACAAGAATCTCGCTTCCAGGCGGATGCGCAATTGGAACAAGACCTATTGATCAGCATTTGAAGGGGTTCGAAGCGTTGGGCGCCGAGATAAGCTTGGGCCAGGGCTTTATTGAAGCTAAAAGTAACGGTCGTCTGCGCGGAGCTAAAGTTTATTTGGATGTAGCCAGCGTAGGAGCAACCGAGAATATTATGATGGCCGCTACTCTTGCTGAGGGCGTAACTACCATTGAGAATGCTGCTAAGGAACCTGAGATCGTTGATCTCGCCAACTTCCTGAATGGCATGGGAGCCAAAGTACGCGGTGCAGGCACAGGCGTAATTCGTATAGAAGGCGTTGAGAAGCTGCATGGTGTAAAACATACGGTCATTCCCGACCGGGTAGAAGCAGGTACTTATATGGTTGCTGCTGCGATCACAGGCGGGAACGTATATGTAGAAGGCGCGATATCCGATCATTTGGGACCGGTTATATCCAAGATGGAAGAAATGGGTGTAACGATTCAACCCGATGAAAATGGTATTCGTGTCATTGCGGATAAGCCGCTAAAGGCCGTTGATGTTAAAACGCTGCCTTATCCTGGGTTTCCAACTGATATGCAGTCTCAGATGATGGCACTTCAACTTGCCGCTGAAGGAACGAGCATCATTACGGAAACTGTGTTTGAAAATCGTTTCATGCATGTGGATGAATTTCATCTCATGAATGCGGAAATTAAGGTCGAAGGTCGTTCGGCGATTGTAACTGGCAATGCTAAGCTGACAGGCGCGAAAGTAACCTCGACAGATTTGCGTGCAGGTGCTGCGTTAATTCTGACTGGACTTATTGCAGAAGGTACAACGGAGGTATCTGGCGTTCATCACATCGATCGTGGTTACGTTCATTTGGCTGAAAAACTGACTGGATTGGGAGCGGATATTTACAGAGTGACTGTAGATGAATCCAAACTGGATCATTCGGCCAGCACAGAACGCGTTGTGGCAGAAGAAACGTCAGGGAATCTGTTCAAGAAGATTCAACCTTCCCTCGCCTAACCTTTAACGTATTGGCATAGGTATTAACTTGAACCATTAGAACCAAGTCCGAAAGGACTTGGTTTTTTTGTGTTTTTGCTGCCTGTCTTTTTCATTCTTTCAGTTCTCTCAAAACGGTTCTATCAAAGTGGACGACCTCATATGATTGAGAATATCTGCTGGAGTATATGTGTACTTTAGCCGGACACTTAACCCTTTGATGGAGGTTTCAGCCTATGAAAGATTCACAGGTTCGCATCCGTATACCAATTCATCATCCTAAGGAACATCGCCAGACCTCACTTGCGAAGGAAAGCTCTGGATCTATAGCAACTTCGTTGCAGAAAAATAAGCTTATGCAGCAGCAGCCAGACAGAACAGGCGCATTGCCGCCTATCGCCAAGACCCATCGGCGTACCACAGCGTTGACTTCCACTATACACACTGTCGGTGCGATGCTTCCTGATGCTGAAACAGCGACCAGTAACACAGGCGACGCAAGCAGGCGGCAGGGACCGCAGCCGCATCTGCGGCCTGTAGCCGGTCGAGCCCCACGTTGGGGGAGCCGCCGCCCATGGCTGCCCTTTGCCGCCATGGCAGGGGTGCTGGTGCTTGCCATGGCGGTGCCCGCACTAATGGCATGGCCACGCCAGGCAGTGCAGCCTTTGCCGTCTGGGAGCCGCACAGCCGCACCCGCGCAGCCTAATACGGCGGCAAAGAGCGAGGCGCCCGTTACGCGCCTGCCGGGTGTCCCGCCGATGCCGGCCGTACCGGCTGCTCCAGCGCGCAGCGTGCCAGCTGCGGCAGAGCCGGACGTGCGGGTGTACGTCACGTCTACTGGCCGGACGGAGACACTGCCTTTGGAGCAATACATTGTCGGCGTAGTAGCAGCTGAAATGCCGCCCAGCTTTGAGGAAGAGGCATTGAAGGCACAGGCCATTGCCGCGCGTACCTTCATTACCCGGCGTTTGTTGGCTGATGATACCAGTGGTGCCCCGGCGGGCGCAGATGTGACAGATACCGTTAAACACCAGGCTTACATCTCCAAAGCTAAACTTACTAGAGAATGGGAGCATTCTGGTAAATCCGCAGATCTGACTAAAATTCGTCAGGCTGTACGCGACACCAAGGATACAATCATGGTATATGATGGCAAACCCATTACAGCTTCTTTTTTTTCTACCAGCAACGGCTATACCGAAAATTCAGAGGATGTATGGGCGAAGGCCGTGCCCTATTTACGAAGTGTGTCCAGTCCATGGGACAAGCAGTTGGCTCCTCGTTTTACAGAAACCGTTACACTGAGCCGTCAGAGCTTGTTCGATAGATTAGGATTGAGTCGTGCTGCGGTCACTGCTTCTACTGGAGGGGGGAGTATGCCAGAGATTCGTATACTCTCCAAAACAGAAGGGCATCGCATCAAAAAGATTGAGGTGGGAGGTTCGCTCTTTACGGGACCGGAGATTCGTAACAAACTAGGGCTACGATCGGCTGAATTTACGTGGAAGACCGAAGGGGATCGGATTGCTATAACGACCTACGGTTATGGCCATGGCGTCGGTATGAGTCAGTGGGGAGCCAACGGAATGGCCAAGGAAGGCCATACGGCCACTCAGATTCTTCTTCACTATTATACTGGCATTTCTTTTGCGAATGCCTCTCGTATTCTAAGTTAGTAAATTTTTCGTAACTTTGAAGTATAAAAGAGTTGCGCCCGGTAACACTGGTTACTGAGGTGATGAGCAAATGAGTGAACAAAATAAAAACCAGAACCAAAATCATGAAGATACACCCAAAACCTTTCAGGGTGGAAGAGCTTCACGGCCGTCTTCGTGGAAAAAGCTGTTGTCCAAAAGGTGGGCATACCCGGCAGCCTACATTGCCGCAGCAGCCATTATACTAACCTTAGTGTGGGTCTATCAGGATGCTAGCCATAAGTCTTTCAAACCAGACCCAGCTAGTCCATCGGTACAAAGCACAAGCGCAGTGAGTACCGATGTTAACGAACAACAACCAGAAAGTGTGGAGGTTGTTGCTCAGTCGGAAAATATCGCATGGCCGGTGGCAGATGCTAGCGCAGTGCAGGTCGTTAAGCCTTTCTTTGACGAAAACGCGACGGCTGATGAGCAAGCGGCAGCTATGGTAGAGTACGATAAAACATTTACCGCTAACACCGGGATTGACCTTTCTCGGTCCGACGATCAAGCGTTTGAAGTGAGAGCTGCACTGAGTGGGAAAGTATCCCGTGTGGAACAACATCCGCTGGTAGGTAACGTCGTAGAAATCACGCATGATAATAATCTCAAAACAGTGTACCAAAGCTTGAGCGATCTGAAAGTAAAAGAAGGCGATCAAGTGAAACAAAATGATGTGATTGCTTCAGCAGGTCGCAATGAGCTCGAAAAGGATTTGAAAACACATCTGCATTTTGAAGTGTACCAGGATGACAAGCCGGTGAATCCAACAGGTCTGCTTCCTAAAAAATAAATGGGTCATAGCTTTGCATGCAAAGCGGGGAATTCATATTCCCTGCTTTTTTCTTGTGTAGTTTTAGCGCATAAGGTAAACATAAGCTACTTTTGCCAAATAAATAGGCCTTCCGAAGCATGTCTACCACCAAACCGCGAATATATAGGCACGCTCCTCATATAATGTACCAAACTATCCACAGTAGGGAGGCGGGAGCGTGCACGATTACATCAAGGAACGGACCATCAAAATCGGTCGCTGTATCGTGGAAACAAGGAATACGGTCCGTACGATTGCCAAGGAATTTGGTGTCTCCAAGAGCACGGTGCATAAAGATCTGACCGAACGGCTGCCTGAAATTAACCCGGATCTTGCCGATCAGGTGAAGCACATTCTCGAATACCATAAATCCATCCGCCATCTGCGGGGGGGTGAAGCGACGAAAATTAAATACAAAAAAACGAGTGGGAAAAGAAGGGGAATTCTTGTTTCTGGCAAGTCCTAAAAATATATAGTGAATTGGCTGGCAAAGCCATTGAATCAACCCCCTGAAGTATGATATGTTAAAAGATGGTACAAGACGAAAAATGACATGTAACCGTAGGTTTATACATATATTTGCCGCTTCTTGTCGAATCTTAGCTTTTTAAAATATCACTTTGGGGGCCTTTTTAATATGTTCAGTAATGATATTGGTATTGACCTCGGTACGGCCAACGTGCTTATCCACGTCAAAGGTAAGGGGGTTGTTCTTGACGAACCTTCCGTTGTTGCGATAGAAAGCGATACAAAAAGAGTTCTGGCTGTTGGAGAAGAAGCGCGCCGTATGGTAGGACGTACTCCAGGTAATATCATAGCCATCCGTCCATTGCGTGATGGTGTCATCGCCGATTTTGAAGTAACGGAAGCGATGTTAAAATATTTTATTAATCGGGTAGGGGGTAAAAGCTGGTACAGCCACCCTCGTATTTTGATTTGTGCGCCGACGAACATTACCTCAGTGGAGCAAAAAGCGATTCGTGAAGCGGCGGAGCGTAGCGGGGCGAAAGAAGTATTTTTGGAGGAAGAGCCAAAAGCGGCTGCCATCGGGGCCGGAATGGATATCTTTGAGCCTAGCGGCAACATGGTCGTAGATATTGGTGGCGGAACAACAGACGTTGCAGTCCTCTCTATGGGAGATGTTGTAACAGCTTCTTCTATTAAAATGGCAGGGGACAAATTTGATACAGCCATCATGAAATATGTGAAAACGAAGTACAAGCTTCTCATCGGGGAACGTACGGCTGAGGATATCAAGATTGCTATCGGAACCGTGCATCCGAGCGGACGACGTGCTGAGATGGACATCCGTGGACGGGATATGGTATCCGGATTGCCCAAAACGTTAAGTATTTCCGCGGAAGAAGTGCAGGACGCGCTGAGAGATCCCGTGTCAGCGATTGTAGCTGCAGCTAAGTTTGTACTGGAGCAGACGCCACCGGAGCTATCAGCCGATATTATTGACCGTGGTGTCATTTTGACTGGCGGTGGTGCGTTGCTTAGTGGTTTGGACGAGCTGCTTGCTGAAGAATTGCGTGTTCCAGTGCTGGTTGCCGAAGATCCGATGCATTGTGTCGTTAAAGGTACAGGAATTATGCTGGATAATTTGGATCATGTGGTTAAGAAAAAGTTCTAATCTGCCGATAGTGACTATAAGAGACTCGTGTGCGGTCAGGCAGGTTGCCTAGCATTTTGGCTTTAGTGCCTCCATGCGAGCATATAATTGATGAGCAGAGTATAGGATTGGGGTGCACGATACATGTTGAGAGGTTTATATACTGCGGCCGCCGGAATGATGACACAACAACGACGTCATGACACTGTGACGCAAAATATTGCTAATATGAATACCACGGGATATAAACAGGAGAATAGCGTTCAGCGCTCATTCCCCGAAATGCTTATTTCCATGACGGGGGGAAACCCTGATAACCCGGACCGCACGGTCGGCAAGCTTAATACTGGCGTTTTTGCTGAGGAAAGCCTCTCTCCTTACATTCAGGGAGCGTTGAAGGATAGTGGACAAACTACGGATTTTGCGATACAGTCCAATATTAATGTGAATGACCCGGCTACTGGTCGACCTATGGCTTTTGATCAGGCGGGAAAATTCATCAATGCTAACGGTGAAGTCACCTATCGTCCAGAAGCGTTTTTTACGGTACGGGACAATAATGGTAATGTCCGCTATACACGTGACGGACATTTTCAAGTAAATGGAACGGGAGCATTGCTTTCGTCGACTGGTTCAGCAGTGTTGGATACGAATGGAAACCCAATTCAATTGACGGGGCCTGTCTCAGCGCTTAAAGTAAATGAACGGGGTCAATTGGTGGACAGCCAATCTAACCAGTTGCTCGGAACGACGCTTGGAATTAGTGTTATTGATCGGCCATACCAGCTCGTTCGTGAGGGCAACGGTAATTTCCGTCTGAATGATACGGATGGTGCTACGGCTAGAATGATGACCGCTAACGATACTGTATCTGTTCGCCAGGGCTATCTGGAAGTATCTAATGTAGATGCTGCTCAGTCGATGGTGGATATGATGGCTGCGTTAAGAGCGTATGAAGCGAATCAGAAGGTTATTCAATTTTATGATAAAAGCTTGGACAAGGCCGTTAACGAAGTAGGCCGTGTATAACAGGGGGTAAGTGATGAACAACTCCATGATTGGCGCAATGGTGTCTATGGCCAGTGTGCAGCAGCGTTTGGATTTAATTGCCGATAATATCGCCAATGTCAATACAGTTGGTTATAAGAGTAAACAGGGTTCCTTTGAAGATGTATTGGCTAATGTGCAGCAACAGCCTTCGACGTATCTCCAAAATGGACGGGCGATGCCGCTCGGCTATAATTTGGGCTACGGAGTCAAAACGGCCGCAATTATGAAAAATATGGAGCAAGGTCCGCTCAAGGAGACGGGACTTCCTACCGATCTGGCGATCCAGGGGAATGCTTTGTTTGAAATCCAAGGAAATGGGCAAAAAGCTTGGACGCGTGATGGCAGCTTTCATTTTATTCCTGATCCGAATGATAATGAGACGATGATGTTGACCACTGCCGAAGGTTATTCTGTGCTGGATAATAACGATGTTCCTGTGACTGCACCAGCGGGTTCCAAAGTAGCTATTAACTCCGATGGCGAATTGCTGATTCGTGCTAATGGAACTGGCGCTCCGACAGTTGGTCAGCGAATTAAGCTAATGGATGTACAGCGTCCAGAAGGTTTGCAACAGCGGGATGATAACCTGTTTGTGTTAGCAAATGGCGTGACAGAAGCCGACGTATTCGGTGCAGCAGGGGTGGCAGGTGCTGTTCCAACGGACGTATCTGTGCGTTCCGGTTATCTTGAGGAGTCTAATGTGGATTTAGCGGGCGAAATGACGGATATGATGCAAGTCCAGCGGATGTATCAAATGGCGGCACGGGCATTAACCTCTAGCGATACGATGATGAACCTGGCTAACAATTTGAGGGCTTAAGGATTTGGTGATGAAGGAAGAACAATCTGATTCCCGTCCGATGCCTGAAAAGACTAAATCCCGCTGGCGTACTGCTCGTTATTTCGTAGTTCCGTTGCTGCTCCTGTTCTCGCTGTTAGGCGGCTTAATTGCAGGATATGTAATTGTAGGTAAGCAAGGGCTGGCAGGCGTATTTGAATGGAAAACCTGGCAGCATGTCATTGATCTTATATTTGCGCCTTAGTTTACTTTAATGAGTGGGGGCGGGAAGTGAACGCTCGCGAATGATTTGATCTTACGATCGCTGTTGCAACGGAATTTTCTTATTTTATAAGTTATTTAGATGTAAAAATCCCGTTGCAAAGGCGAACGCTCACGCTTCTCCAGATTCAAATCCTTCGCTCCGCTAGCTACCCGCCATTAGGGCCACTCTTATTAAAATAAACCACCCGCGATTGTGTGGGGAGTATAGATAAAACAAAACCCTGTGCCAGTGGCGCAGGGTTTTGTTTTATCTCCAACGGCAAGAGCCGCCAGCGCAGCACGCATTGGCTTACGGCCAATGTAGGCCATTCGCAGAGCCCTCCGATTGTTTCTCTGCCCTTCACGACAAGCGAGTATTATTGAAGCGAGCTTTCTTTATGAGTCAAAAATAACTTGGCGGAGGGGATGGAATCGTTCTGAAGAAGCGATAGCGTTCGCCTTTATCCTCGGATTTTAACCCTTTTGGGTTTTATATAATGGAAAATCTGAGGATAACAGCGATCGGAAGAATGATCCATCCCCCTTAGCCTGCTCACCTTGACTCAATTGAAACTTCGCTTCACTCCATAATAGGAGCAACAAATATGGTACTTCCGCATAATTTTCTTTTTGCACCTGATGAATGTATAATGATGGGGAGTTTATAACACTGCGGGGTAAAACCAAGCACGAGCAAAAGGGCTTCTTCTCGCCTCTGGTTGCGTAACCGGCGGAAAAAGCCCCTTATCTCAACCTTCACTTCTGCAGTAGGTGAAGGATATCTAACATTGTTGCCGTGATGAGCTGTTTTTATACAGCGTTAGCGGGGTAATATTATGCTTGCAGTAACTCTGGCTGAACAGAGTGAAATCTGCAAGCGGGAGGAGTTATTAAGCTAAATGGACAAATTGCAATTGGATGTTAATCAAATTCAGGAGATTATTCCGCATCGACCGCCATTTTTGTTGGTGGACCGTATTATTGAACTGGAGGAAGGGAAGAGAGCAGTAGGCATTAAAAATGTAACGATGACTGAGCCTCATTTCATTGGACATTTTCCGGGTTATCCCGTTATGCCTGGTGTGTTGATCACTGAAGCGTTGGCGCAAGTCGGAGCAGTCGCATTACTGCACCTAGAGAGCAATCGCGGCAAAATCGGCTTTTTGGCAGGGTTGGACGGTTTCCGTTTCCGTGGACAGGTAGTCCCTGGGGATACGCTGACACTTGAAGTGGAAATTACTCGTTCCAAAGGCGCTTTTGGCAAAGGGAAAGCTACGGCGAAAGTGGGCGACACGGTAGTAGCTGAGGGCGAGATTATGTTTGCTTTATCAGACCCACCACAATAGACAAGCCCTGCCGACATAAGCACGACGTCTGAACCGAGTGCATGTGTACATAGAGATCCTGTTTTGACAACCCAAAAATGGAGAGGGGAAATTCCGTATGACGCAGTTGAGTAAAAAAGCATTAGAAGGCATTGAGAGCTGGCTGCAAGACCCTTATATTGATGAAGAAACCAAACAGGAGTTGCGCGCATTGCAAGGCAACGACCAAGAACTAGAGGATCGTTTTTACAAAGAACTGGAATTCGGTACAGGCGGTCTGCGCGGAGTGATCGGGGCAGGCAGTAACCGGATGAATCGTTATGTGATTGGACGTGCGACTCAAGGGCTCGCTCGCTATATCTTAGAGCAGCATGCTGGCAAAGAAGGAAAACCTTCAGTTGTCATTGCACATGATTCGCGTCATTTTTCGCCAGAGTTTGCTCTGGATGCAGCTTTGGTGCTGGCGGGCAATGGTATCGTAGCTAAGTTGTTCCCTTCCTTGCGTCCAACACCACAGCTCTCGTTTAGTGTACGTCATTTGGGTGCCAGTGGAGGGATTGTTGTAACAGCGAGTCACAACCCTCCCGAGTACAATGGTTACAAGGTATACAATAATGAAGGTGGTCAGCTTGTTCCTGATCAGGCTGAAAAGGTGATTGGCTATATTCGTGAGGTTCCTTCTTTTGCTGACATCAAAAGTCTGACACGTGAAGAAGCAGAGGCACAGGGATTGTTGGTTTGGCTTGGAGAAGAGGAAGATGAAGCGTTTGTGGATACGGTAGCCAGTGTGAGTGTAAACCGGGAACTGATTGCAGCTGGACCGGGCAAAAACTTCAAAGTTGTGTTTACACCTCTTCATGGTACTGGAAATATACCTGTTCGTCGTGTGCTGGAAAAAATCGGTTTTGAACAGGTGCATATTGTGCCTGAGCAAGAGCAGCCAGATGCAGAATTTTCAACCGTTAAGTCGCCTAATCCGGAAGAACGTGATGCGTTCAAACTGGCCATTGCGCTGGGTGAGAAAATTGGTGCAGATCTGTTGATCGGAACAGACCCTGATGCTGACCGTATGGGGGCAGTTGTGAAAAACCGTGATGGCGAATATGTGGTCTTGTCCGGTAATCAGTCCGGCGCCATTATGGTTTACTACCTGCTGAATCAACTGAAAGAAACCGGCAAGCTTCCGAATAATGGTGCAGTTATCAAAACCATCGTAACTAGCGAAATGGGTGCAGTTATTGCTGAGCATTTTGGAGCAACAGTGTTTAACACGCTAACTGGCTTCAAGTATATTGGCGAGAAAATGAACCAGTTTGACCAAACTGGCGAGTATACCTACCTGTTTGGCTATGAAGAGAGCTACGGCTATCTGGCAGGAAATTATGCTCGTGACAAGGATGCTGTTTTGGCGGCCATGCTGATCGCTGAAGCTGCTGCTTATTACAGCACGCAAGGCAAGACGCTCTATGATGTTTTACAAGAGCTGTACGAGCAGTTTGGCTACTTCCTTGAGAAGCTGGAGTCTCGTACACTCAAGGGTAAGGATGGAGTAGAGCAAATTCAGGGCAAAATGACGGATTGGCGCAGCAACGCACCACAAGAGATTGCAGGTGTGAAGGTAGACAAAGTACTGGACTACTCTCAAGGCCTGGACGGACTTCCGCAGGAAAACGTACTCAAGTTTTTATTGGAGGACGGTTCATGGTTCTGCCTGCGTCCTTCGGGCACAGAGCCTAAAATCAAGGTATATTTTGCAGTACGTGGTTCCTCGCTGTCAGACGCGGAGCAAAGAATCAGTCAGCTGGTCAATGCTGTTATGGCTCGCGTAGACGCTTGAGAAAATTCCCTTTATAATAGAATAGGTTAAGGTAATTAGATATGAAATGAGTAATCGGTGACCTCTCACGGCAAAGGGCAGTACGCCGTGGAGGTCATTTCTCTGTATTGCAGAATAACCTGGAAGAGGCTTTGGGAAAATAGGCTTATTCCGGCAACGGAGGATTTTGCAAAATTCAATGAGTGACCTACCTAAAGGGCAGAATGGCAAGTGGGCAGCATTGAATTTTGCAAAATCCCGAATATTAAGGAGGTTCTTTGGTGTATCAGAAATGGCAGTATTGGAATACGACTTCTCGAAAATGGTTGTGGATTCTGGTCGCTGTTGGCTTGCTGGCTTCCATTCCAGTCATCGCCGATCGTGTAAAGACAGAATCCTCAAGTAAAAAAGTAGAGATTGTATTCGATTATCGGGATTTGACGGAGGCGGCTTCGTATCAGGCTCATCCGCAGGACTATCTGAATGAGCAGCTTGACCGCTTACAACAGGCTGGTGTGAACAGCATGGCGATGTATGAAAGTACGCTGGATGATTTCCGTAAAGCGGGCCGTATTGTAACATATACGACTCAGAATGTTGCGGATCTAGAAAAACGTCTTTCACCTGCAAATGAGAATTATACGTACGTTGTTTTCGCTGACAAAGAAAATGCTGAGGCACTAAAGCCGTTAATTTTACGTACGTTTACAAGTTTGGGCATCAACGTAAAGCCGTGGAGTTATCAGGGACAGGAGGGGCTTGTTGTGGAAACATCCCCCGAGGATGCGTATCTCAAGCCTATGCAGCCTGACCCGATTGCTATGAAGCAGCTTCGGAGCAAAGGATTTTTTATTGTTCCACGCATGAGTGACAGCCTTCCCTATAACCAGGAGGTGACGGAAGAGATGCTGGCTTCTTTTCAGCAAAATGGTGTAAAACGCATTTTGTTTGAAGGTGATTCAGTCAAAGGCTTTACTGATAATGAGAAAGAGCATAGCTTAGCGGCATTTGCTAAATTGCTGAACAAATATGATATTGGCCTAGCTGCTATCGAAAACTTAAAAAAACCGCAGGCAGGCTTCAATAAGCTTGCTTACGATATCCATTATAATGTGGTGCGTCTATACTCACTAAGTGATAAAGATGCAACACTCGATGTGGAAACGTTGGCCGATCGTTTTGCACTGGCCACCAAGGATCGGAATATTCGCATGTTGTATCTGAATACCGCGCCTAGTCGTAGTGTTGCTGAGGCCAAGGTGAAAGACTCGGTTGACAACCTGATTCACAGCTTAGACAAACCGGGCAACGCTGTACAACGAATGGAGAAAAAAGGGTTTGAACTTGGACAAGCTGAACCGTTCCAAGTGGTCGATTCCTCCATTCAGCGCTATCTCAAAATGATCGTCGTACTGGGTGCACTAGCTTTCTTCTCCATAATGGTGTCCTATTTCGTTCCGGCATTGACTCTGCTTGCATTTGCACTCGGTTTGGTAGGCTCTGCAGGGCTTTATGTTTTGAACTCCAGCTTAATGGAACAAGGTTTGGCGCTGCTCGCAGCGATTAGCGGACCTACGGTTGCAATGATCATTGCAGTGCGTACGATCAGAATTAAACGTGAACAGGGACCTGAACTTTCTGTAGGTCAACGTTTGAGTCAAACGCTTATACTATACGTACAGACAGCGATCTTGTCGCTGGCTGCAGTGCCTTTTGTTATTGCACTGTTGAACAGCATTGCCTACAGTCTGGTGTTAAACCAATTTAGAGGTGTAAGCTTGCTTCACATTCTGCCGATCTTCTTGGCTGCGATTTATATTTTCTTTTATCGTGGCGTTTCTATACGGGAGGAAATCTCCAAACTGTTACGTACGCCGATTACTGTATTGTGGGTTATCGCATTGGCTGTTATCGCAGCGGCAGGCTACTACTATTTGACTCGTACTGGAAACGCAGGTACGGTGTCGAACACAGAACTGGTTTTCCGTAATTTCCTTGAGAATGCGTTTGGTGTACGCCCGCGTAATAAGGAATTTTTAATGGCTCACCCACTGTTTATTGCAGGGATATTCTTGGCTTTGAAATATCGCAAAGCAATCTATTTGCTGATCATAGCTGCTATTGGTCAAGCCTCGATGGTGGATACCTTCGCTCACATTCACTCTCCAGCTGCACTCTCGCTTAGTCGCGGGCTGTTGGGATTGGGATTGGGTCTGGTGCTGGGAATCATTGCAATTGTCGTGTGGCAAGTGCTGGAAGGATGTTGGAAGAAATGGTCACCACAGCTAAAACGATAATAATCTCGGGTTATTACGGGTTTCGCAATAGTGGGGATGAAGCGGTGCTCAAGTCGATTCTGACTGCTTTAGAAGAGGAGAGTCGTCAGGCGGGGATTACGGTCAAGCCTGTTGTTCTATCTTCTGACCCTGCTTGGACACAGAAAATGTACGGAGTAGAAGCTGTTCCGCGTATGAGCCTAGGAGAAGTGCGGAGAGCGATTAAAAACAGCGATGGGCTAATTAGTGGCGGCGGGAGTCTGCTCCAGGATGCTACAAGCCCTAAAAGCATTCCTTATTATCTAGCGATTCTGAAACTGGCTCAATGGGCGGGAAAGCCTACGTTTGTATACGCTCAGGGCATGGGCCCGGTACAGCGGAAGATATTTTATCCTATGATCCGATCTGTGTTTCAACGCTGTGAATATGTTTCCGTCAGAGATGAGCAATCTGCTGCTTTGCTGGGTACCATGAAACTGAAACGCCCGGTTGTTCATGTTGTTCCTGACCCTGTAATGGGGCTTCCTTTGCCCTCTGGTTCCGAGCTGCATAATGCAGCAACTGAGACTGATGAGGATAAACTCCCGGTCGTTGGTGTGTCTGTACGCTACTGGGATAAGGAACAACGCGATTTAACGGCTATTGCAGACGGCTTAAAAAGATTAGCCGCGGAACGCCGTGTTCACTTGCGTTTCTTGCCATTCCATTTACCTGACGACGTACAGGCTTCAAGGATGGTAATGGATTTGTTGGGGGATATTAGGGGGACGGGAAGCCTTGTCAGCATGTGTGAACAAGTTACCGATCCGCAGCAGATGCTTTTGGAAGTCAGCAGATGTAGTTTGATGATCGGGATGAGGCTGCACAGCTTAATTTATGCAGCGTCCCATCAGGTGCCCCCGTTGGGGATATCTTACGATCCCAAAATTGATCATTTCCTCAGCCGTGTTGGTAGCCAGCCTGTAGGTACTACAGATGCACTGGATGGGCAAAAGCTGGCTAATGAGTCCATACGACTGCTGGATCAGCGCAGTCAATGGATTGAGAGCCAGGGGGCAGCAATTGCTTTGTTAAAAAGTGAGGCTCGCTTACCAGCACAACATATCGTTAATTACTTGTGTCGCAAAGGATGATGGATACAGTGACAGTTGATAAGGTTACGAGTGTGCCTACCGTCCCGATTTTCGGTGTTCAGGTATCAAGGCTTAATATGAAAGATACATTAAATGTATTAATTCAGGCGGTGAAGTCTCGCCGCCCCCATCAAGTGATCACTGCCAATCCGATTATGGTAATGGCTGCATTGGAAGATCCAGTGTATATGAATGTGATGAAACAGGCAGAGTTGATTGTTCCGGATGGAACTGGTGTGGTCTGGGCTGCAAACTATGTTGGGCATCCTGTACCCGAGAGGGTGGCGGGTTTTGACTTGTTACATGAATTGCTCGCAGCTGGAGAAAACTATCATTGGAAAGTTTACTTACTTGGATCGACGCCTGAAGTGATTCAGGCGACCGCTCAGCGGGTACATGAGCTTTATCCTGGAATTACGGTTTGTGGCAAGCGCGATGGTTTTTTTGGTCCTAACGAGGACGAAGCAGTGATTGCGGCTATTCGTGAAGCGAACCCTGATTTGTTGTTTGTAGCACGTGGAGCGGACACACAGGAACCTTGGATTGGTAAATACAAGGAGAAACTTGGTGTGCCGGTGATGATGGGGGTCGGCGGTAGTTTTGATGTTATATCAGGCAAAACAAAACGCGCACCTAAACTGTTTCAAAAGCTACGAGCCGAGTGGTTATATAGACTTCTAAAAGAGCCCACTCGTTACAAAAGAATGCTTGCGTTGCCGAAATTCGCAGTGAAAGTGATGCGTGAAAAAGAAAACGTCACAAAAGTGTGATAAATAGCTTGAATCTGCCTTTAAAACCCGCTAATTTGCCAGAATATGAGGCTTGGTATTTATTTTTGATCAGAGTATAATTCAATGCGGTTACATCTGAAAAGGCATTGCTTTAAAATTGGGGGTCGAATGATCAAATGTTATTGATCTATATTATTGGTTTCATCATGGCACTGGGACTTGCGCTGTTACTGACACCGCTCGTCAAGAAATTCGCTGTGAAGGTTGGAGCCGTCGATGTGCCGAATGCCCGAAAAGTACATACCCGAATTATGCCGCGCCTTGGCGGTCTGGGGATTTTCTTGGCATTTCTGTTGTCCTTATTGGCGATGTTACCTTTTGTGCCTGACGGAATGCTGTCCTCGCGGGATATTAACTTTATTGCAGCCTTTCTGATTGGTGGTACGTTGATTACATTGATCGGTGCTCTCGATGATCGTCTTGATCTTAATGCAAAATTGAAATTTTTGGCTCAAATTGCCGTGGCGTGTATGGTCGTGTTTGCTTTTGATATTCGTGTGGATTTTGTAAATGTACCTTTTCAAGATGCATACTCTTCCTTAGAAAGCTGGATTTCCATTCCGCTTACGATTTTTTGGATCGTAGGTGTGACCAATGCCATCAATTTGATTGACGGTCTGGATGGACTGGCTGCAGGTGTCTCAGGAATTGCGATTGGAACGATCGCTGTGATGTCACTACTAATGGGCAATTACATGGTAGCCATGCTTTGCCTTGTGCTGTTGGGCAGTATTATCGGATTTTTGTTTTTCAACTTTCATCCTGCAAAAATATTTATGGGTGATACAGGGTCCTTATTTTTAGGTTTCTCTCTGGCTATGCTTTCAATGCTTGGGTTCAAGCAAATTGCTATCGTATCATTTATTACGCCATTGATTATTATCGGTGTGCCTTTGTCAGATACATTCTTTGCTATTATTCGTCGCAAGTTGCAGAAAAAACCGATATTCTCACCGGATAAAGGCCATTTGCATCACTGCTTACGCGAACTAGGCTTCAGCCACAGACAGACGGTGTTGATTATCTACGGTATTGCTGTATTTTTCGGTATATTAGCCGTGATTCAATCGTCGGCTGCGCTTAATGAAGCCAACTGGGTCACCTTTGTCGTGATATGTATCATGATGTTCTTCCTACAGATCGGGGCAGAAGTTATTGGGCTCGTTGGCAAAACCAAACGTCCTGTTCTTAACACACTAATTCGGTTGTTGGCTAAGCCAGATTCCCAGACGCGATCGAAATTATAATTTTAATTTAAATGTAAGCCTTCAAGCTTAGCGGTATACCGCGGGTTTGAAGGCTTTTTTGATGTTTGCTGTAAAAAAACTCCCTCCTTTTTTGAGAATTTACTAATTTTTTGTATGTTTGCTACCGATAAAAAAAGTAATGAATGATTACGTACCCCAAGGTGCGACAGAATCAAAGGAGGACAATGATTTGAAACGATTGCTATCCATGTTGCTGACGGTTGGTCTCATCATTGGCTTGGTGCCGGCGGCCCTGGTAGGTACGGCTCATGCTGCGACAGGAACTTATTTCATTTTTCCAAATGAAAAATATGATGCGGATTCGGCCAGAATGGTAAACACCGACCGTGTTACAGTTAACGGTACGATTAACGGAGTGAATGGAAGTACTATATCTTATAGTGTATTCCAACTCTCCAAAAATGGAACAAACCTTACAGTAGTTAATAAAAATGAGAGTCAAAAGGGCGGAATTACGGTCAATGGCTCTACAATTCAAATTTCAGATATTAAACTGTTCCCTGGTTTGAACCGAATTACATTCCAAAGCAGTCAAAATTCAGCCGAAATGAAGGATTCCATTTACATTGAGTATCAGGATGGACCCAAGCTATATGATCTGTCTGCTACGCTGAATGGCCAAACCCAGCAGTTGCTAGAGAATCAGACAGCAGTGCTGACAGATGCAAAAAATAGCGGCGCAGATGACGTGAAAGTAGTCATTCAAGGTACAGCTCCTAATGCTGACAGTGTAACGCTCACTTCAACAAAAAGCAGTAATTCGTATAATGTCTCCTCTTATACCGGCTATAAACTAACAGGTAGTGTTGTACTCAGTCCGGGTAAAAATATAGTGACGATTAAAGTGAACAACGGAACTCAGGCTCTTACGGTTACGCGTGAGATTACGATTTATACGGGGAAACCTGAATTTTCTGATCTGACTTTGAATAAGGACGGCAATGTGTCTGCTGATCTGACGACTTCGCCTGACTTTACCGTATCGTCTACAAGCGGCGTGGTTTTGAAAGGTAATGTTTTGGTTCCTTCCGGAGCAACTGATCCAGTAGTGAGCAAAATTAATGCTAGATTTACGGATGTAAGTAATAACGGTAGCGCAATCGGGGATACCAATGGAATTGATGCTACGATTGATACAGCCAATGTGGTTACATCCAGTGGTTACAAAGTATATCCGTTCCAGGTAACTGTGCCTGATGGTATCGTAACTGACCACTTGATTCGTGCATCTCTAAGTGTAGGGTTTGGAGATGGGACGAGTTCAAATGCATCTGCGGTCCAATTTACATTGCGTAGCAGCACTCAGCCTTATATTGATGACGTGAACTTTCTCCCTGATTTTAATAATCAGCTGTTGAATAGAATTAATGGTAGTGGGTCTGATCAAGCTGCTGCCATAGATGAAGCTATGAAATTAACGGGAAGTTCTATGAAGAACAAGACTACAGATGCTCCATCTGTGCCTGTAGGTATGGAGTTTATCATTGTTAATGGTACACCTAGTTCAATTAGCGAGCTTTCTGGTGTATCCGTTCATACCGTGGGTTCACCCCAAGATGTGATTCGGACAATCAATGGTAAGTCAACACAAGTGAAAAAAATTGTTGCTTACGTAGATACTTTACCTAAAGAAGGACAAAACGTACTGAATTTCTACCTGAATGGTGACTCAAGCAAATTGATTAAGGCTACTGTAAACTTATTGCAGGGTCCATTCATGAAATACGATACGATTTATGATGGTCAACAAATTCCGTTGAATACATCGAGTGCAAACTTAAACACCTATAAACTGAATCAATTGGGTTATTTTAAAGGTAAATTGCTGGATGTAAGTAATGCAGCGGATATTCACTACACTGGCAGTAACCGAAATGTATTTTTGTATGTGAACAACGTATTAGTTGATCTTGATGGCTCAGGAGCCAACTTTAAGCTGGCTGCTTCCTCCTATGATGCGGCTGCCAATGCACTGGCAAACGGAAATAATGAAATCAAGTTTGTGTTCAAGCCAGGCATCGAGTACAGCAATACGGTAAAAGTAAACTTTACACAAACGAATATTCCAGTAATTCCTGTTCCAAACACACAGGGCATTATTCCTTTTACACCTGTTAGCGGCTTGAGCAATACGCCGAAGTATAGCGAAATTGCACCGAAAGCAAAAGATGCAAATTTCACTAAAGTAGATGACACTAACTACAAAACATCTCTGAAAAATATCAATATCTTTGGTACCTTCAGTATTGCTGATTTGGGTAAAGCGGATCAGGTAAGTGGTTCATTAAGTGATATTGCCAATAAAGATCAATACATTTTAGAGATTAAGGGATCAGACGACAGTGAGGTTAACTGGACGCTGAATAACGAGTTCTTCTCAGCAGAAGATGCCAAAACGGCATACAACTCTGGTGCTACTACGGATAAGTTTACAAGCAAAGATCTAAAAGATCTGCTCGTATACTACCATCCGGACAAAAAGTATTTCAGTTTTGTATTGAAAAACCAAACTATTTCGCAAGATGGAACGCCAGTAGCTTATAACATTACCTTGTACAATAGCGGCAAGAGCGGGCCGTTTGCTACTTTCCGACTGCAAGTATCTGGTCAATCCACATCTTTTGATATCTTGCGTCCGCTTCCTGAAAAACGGATCGTGAATCAAAACTTTGTACAAGTTGTTGTAAATGCAGGTAATGCAGATAGTGTTACAGTAGGTAAAGAAACAGCAGTTCAAGAAGGTTTCGACTCTGATTATGATGGTACTGTGGATTACCCATCAACTTATAAAGCCATCGTTACAGGTTTAAAAGCCAACAAAGATAATAAAATTGATGTAGTGGTTACAGTGGGGAAGGAAAAATTAAAACAGACCATCACTGTTAAGTATGTGCCTACTAATATTCCTGGTGAGCAGTACATGGAAGCGATGAAAACATCGCACAAAGTGTTTGATGGTAATCTTACACTTGCTTTCGCGAAGGGAACGAGCCTGATCCGTCGGGATTACGATCAACCACAGCAATTCAAAAACCAGGTTTTCTCTGGTCATACTTTGTACTTTGCGATCGCGAATAGCGAAGATGGCGTGGTAGACCGTCATGAATTTGAAACTGAAAAAGCATTGTCCGACATGCAGAGTTTGATTGCTGATGGAAGTAGATACTTCAACAGAGATTTCCCAAGTCGTTTTACCAAGTCCAGTCCAGTATTCTGGATTGACCCAGGTACAGCTGATGATATCAAAACAGATGCTTACGATCCGGTAACATATGGTGCTGATCCATATCAATTGGCTAACAAATCGCAAAATGACAGCAGCAAAATCAAAAACTTCTACTGGCGTGACCCGTCTAACGAGCTAGTGCCTTCCAAGCGTGCTACATTGACGCTGACGTACGATAGCAGTATTGCTCAGGATGCAGGGAAACAAATGACGGTGTTCTTTTTTGATCCTGATTTGAAGGATTGGCAGAACATTGGTGGTGTGGTGGATCCGAAGAAACATACCATTAAAGTACCGTTTGATCGTTTTGGCTATTATGTAGTTGCTAAGGTTGGAGAAACATATAGTGATGTCATTAAGCACAAGTACGCCAGAGATTACATCGAAGCGATCTTGGCTAAAGGTGTTATGAACCCAATGGATCCAATTAATAGCTTTGGACCTGACAGCTATATTAAAAGAGGCGAATTCACGTCGATGATTGTGAAAGGTCTGCAAATTCCGCTTAATTTCAGCGGAGCGAAGCATTTCGACGATGTGTCTATTCCAAACACGATATCCGCAGATGCGCTCTACGATTATCGTTATATTGAAACAGCTGCGCGTGCCGGTATTGTCAAAGGTTCGCAACCAAGAATCTTTATGCCGGAAGATGTAATCACACGTCAAGATGCAGCGGTCATTATCGCCAAGGCATTGAATTTGAAGCTGGAAACAGATCATGACAAGATCATGAAAAATCTGTCCAAGACCTTTAAAGATGCGGACAAGATCGATTACTATGCGCAAGCATCTGTATTGGCTATCGCCAAGAAAGGCTTTATCACAGGGTCTCCTGTAGATGCAAGTGATCCGAAAAAAGGATATATGTTTAACCCTACATCCTTGACCTTGCGCGGAGATGCAGCGATCATTGTAGCCAAAGTTATGGCTGATAAAAAACTGCTTCCTAAAATCTAATCAATCAAAAACCTGTAATTATTAAACATCCCTCCATGCGAAATGGAAATTCCCTTTCATATACATGAGAGGGATGTTTTTTATAAATCAGCTATTTGACTGGAATTACGGGCCTGTGCCATAATATCAGTGAGATGAATACTTTGGATAAGCATTACGGCGTTTTTTTTATTTTTGATTTGCCTTAAACGACTGTAATAAATTGCTTTTTTTTAAGGATTTATCTCAAAATGTGTTTATTATTTTTATATATGTTTTTTTTGCGCATTTATCTGAAACTTTACGCCTATTTCATCGTAGTAGAGGATGTGTGTGCTTAAATATTACATAGAGAAGTGAGTGGGGAGTGATGAGATGTCTCAGTTTTCAATACGCCGTCCTGTAACAGTATTTATGTTAATTATTGCTTTGTTAATCGGGGGCGGTATTTTTGCGTTAAGGCTTCCTGTAGAGCAGATGCCGGATATGAAGCTGCCATATGCTGCAGTGGTGACCAGTATTCCAAATGCAACACCTACAGAAGTTGAGGAATTGGTTACTAAACCTATTGAGAAAAATCTGGCTTCTATCGAGAATGTGGATACGATCATGTCCGAGTCCTCAGAAGGAACATCTATGGTCATGATTCAATTTAACTGGGGAGTAGATATAAATCAGGCAACCCTCGATATGCGAGATAAAATCGATGGGGTTAGAGGCTCTCTTCCTAAGGCGGCAAATTCGCCACGCGTACTTAAATTGGATC
This sequence comes from Paenibacillus sp. FSL W8-0439, assembly GCF_038008995.1. Classification (NCBI taxonomy): domain Bacteria; kingdom Bacillati; phylum Bacillota; class Bacilli; order Caryophanales; family Paenibacillaceae; genus Paenibacillus; species Paenibacillus sp. FSL W8-0439. Next base: position 5,306,709 of record NZ_JBBPAK010000001.1, on the reverse strand, counting down.
TTAACGCAACACCAGTTATAACCCTCGCTTTTACAGGGGACCAGGATATTAACAAGCTGAAGCCTATTGCTGAAGATATTATTGAGCCGCGACTTGAAAGAATTGCGGGAGTAGCCGCAGCCAACATGTCAGGCGGCCAAGAACGACTCGTAAAGATCACTGTAGATCAGGCCAAGCTACAAAGCTATGGTATTACTCTGGACCAAATCAGCCAAGCGCTATCGGCTAATAACATTGCTGGGTCTGCTGGTTCTGTATATCGTGGTAATACACAAATTCAGCTTCGGGTACAAGGTGAATATCAGGCTGTTTCGGAAATGGGTGAAACGCCAATCCCTGTAGGTAAGGGAAGCGTGAAATTAAAGGATATTGCGACTGTTGAAGACTCCACCGAAGATGTTACTATTATTTCTACCTTTAATGGAAAGCCAAGTATTAATATTTCTGTTACTAAGGCTACAGGTGGAAATACTCTTTCAATCGCCAATTCAGTGAAGGAGAGTTTAGATTCAATACGGAAAGAGTTACCTGCGGGAACTCAATTGGAAATGGTAACAGATGCTTCTAAGCCTATTAGAGACTCCGTACACTCGCTAATAGAGCATGCTATATTAGGGCTTATTATCGCAGCCATTGTACTGCTATTATTTTTGAACAGTATACGTTCTACTATTATTGCTGCGATCGTTATTCCAATTTCCTTCGTAGCAACGTTTATGATGATGTATTTCACCGGACAAACCATTAATGTTATTTCATTGAGCGGTTTGCTTTTGGGGTTAGGATCCTTCGTCGACTTTGCCGTTGTTATTATTGAGAATATTTTTAGGCAGCGACATGAAGGCAAAAGTATGCTACAAGGAGCTATTGACGGCTCCAAGCAAGTGGGTAATGCGGTTATGGCATCTGCACTTGCACAGATTGTAGTATTTTTACCAGTTGTTTTTGTTGATGGAATTGCAGGGGTTCTATTTAAACCGTTGGCGTTAACTGTAATTTTCTCTCACATCGCTGCTTTGCTGGTATCCCTTCTAATTGTGCCGATGCTTAGCTCGCGTTGGTTACCTACCATACCAGATGAATCCATTTACTCTTCAGGTACTTATAAAGGTATTAACCCTATTGTGTGGTTTAATATCGGATTTGAGAAATTTAAGGGTGGCTATCGACGTGTACTGAAGTGGGGAATTAACCACAGAAAATCTGTGTTAATCATTACTTTATTAATGTTTGTGGCGGCAGGTGCTTTGGTTCCTTTGGTTAAGGCTGAATTTATCCCTGAGTCCGATACTGGTGAATTTTCGATTAATGTGAAACTTCCGAATGGAACAGTCTTGGAAGAAACGGAAAAGGTAGTTCAAGGTATAGAAAAAGAAATTTTGAAAGTTCCTGATCTGGATAAAATGACAGTCACGGTTGGTTCTGGTGGCAACTCAGGCTTTTCAGGTGCAGCCCCATCCAACTCGGCAGATATAAATGTAACGCTGAAGGATGGGCATCAGCCAACAGACGCTGTAGTTGAAGGCCTTCGTAAGAAATTTGATAGTATTCCAGATGCAGAGATTACACTAGCATCTGCAACAGGTCTTTCGAGTGGAAAGGCTGTTAACATTAATTTAAAAGGTGACGATATGGACGTCCTGCGTGAACTCTCAGACAATCTCGTTGCGGATGTGAAAAAAATACCGGGTACCGTTAATGTCAAAAGTAGCTTGAGTGCAGTTCGTGAAGAATATGAAATTACCGTTAATCGGGAGCTTGCTAGTCGATATGGCTTGTCAGCAACTCAAATCTTATCTGCAGTTAATACTTCATTTAATGGATCAGCCGCCACAAGCTATCGTACGGGTGATGATCAGATTGATGTGAAGATATCATTGCCAGAGCAAAGCCGCCATGATCTGTCATCTCTACAAGCCTTGCGTATTACCACCTCGCAGGGGATTGATGTTCCTTTATCATCAGTAACAAGTATTGATAAACGGAGTGTACCCGATACTGTTACTCGTGAAAACCAAACCCGTCAAGTACAGATTACAGCTGATATCGACGGAACAGGGGATATTCTTACCATTAATCAAAAAATAGATTCTCTTTTGAAAAGTACTCACTTCCCAGAAGGCTATAGTGCAGATACGGGTGGCGGACAAAATGAACAAATGATGGAATCTTTTATGAACTTAGCGATAGCTATTTTGCTGTCAGTTGTGCTGATTTATATGGTTATGGCTGGACAGTTTGAATCGTTGCTTACACCATTTGTTATTATGTTCTCAGTTCCACCTACGGTAATTGGTGTGCTTATCGGTTTAGCTGTAACAGGAGCAAGCCTCAGCGTATCAGCATTTACCGGTTATATCATGCTCGTCGGTTTGGTCGTCAACAATGCGATTGTTATGATTGACTTTATAATTCAGCTTCGAAAAGAAGGCGAAGATCGAGATGAAGCCATTATTCATGGAGCGTCTGAACGGTTACGTCCAATTTTGATGACGACGCTGGCAACTGTACTAGCATTGCTTCCAATGGCATTTGCTACAGGCAGTGGTAACGAGACACAGGCACCGATGGCGGTAGTTGTTGTATTCGGATTATCCTTCGCTGCTATTATTACATTGATTCTTATTCCGGTTGTTTACGTTATCCTAGATAATATGATACAAAAACGTAAAGATCGGAAATTGAAAAGACAGGCAAAGAGACAACTGAAAAAAGAAGCGAAACTACAAAAAAGTGTTCATATATAAGGTGAGGTGGAGAAACATAATGAATAAAAAAAGTGCTCTGATTGCTACAACTTTGCTCTTATCAGTTGCATTAGCGGGTTGCGGTGGGGGTGAAGCCCCTGCCGCTCCAACTGCCGCACAGCAAGCCATTCCGGTTCAAGTGGCTAAAGTGGCCAAAGGTAGTATTAACGACTCAACAGGTATTATTGGAAGCTTTGCTCCCAAGGAGACGGCTCAAGTATCTCCAAAAATTAGTGGTAAGATTCAAGGTATTAACCTTACAGTGGGGCAAAAGGTAAGCAAAGGCGACACATTGTTTACTATAGATCAAAAGGATATACGGGACTCGATTAAGCAATCCCAGGAATCATATCAGGTTGCCTTGGCCAATTTAAAACAGGCTGAGTCAGGCGCAGAGCAATCTGTGCAACAGTCAGAGTCCAGTGTGGATCAAGCCAAAAGTGCGCTTGTACAGCAAGACAATTCCATTACTCAAGCTCAGACCAGCTTGGTTGATGCTCAAAATTCCGTACGTGATGCACAAAATACGCTTAATCGCAACCAACAGTTGTTTAGTGCGGGTGCTCTATCTCAATCCGAGTTAGAGCAGTCCCAAATAACATATCGAAAGGCTCAAACTGCAGTGGAGAATGCACAGATCGCGCTGCACAATGCTCAAACATCCAAGGAAAGTGCGCAAACAACATATAATAATGCTCAGAAGTCATTACGTCTTGCTCAACAGAAAACGGGCATAGACGTAGCGCGTGCTTCTGTTAATCAAGCCAAAGCGAATTTAGACACAGCGCGTAGTCAACTGGTGGATGCTGTAGTCAAAGCTCCGATTTCCGGCACTATATCGGTAGTAACAGGAGTCCAAGGGCAAATGGTTAGTGCGCAATCTGCAGTTGTTACAATTGCGAATACCAATCCTATCATTGCTAAGGTCAACGTTTCTGAATCAGAGCTTCTGAAGATGCAGGTGGGTTCATCTGTAACTGTAGGTGTGGACTCGTTAGACAAGCGCATTGAAGCCAGAGTGTCGGCCGTCAATCCGGTAATGGATAATGACCTCAAGGCATATCCTGTCGAGATTTCGGTTCCTAATGGTTCTGGCGAATTAAAATCAGGGATGGTTGTAACTGTATATATGAAGACAGAGGCTCCTAAAAACATTTTAGTATCGCAGGACGCCGTTACAGAGCAGGCAGGGAAGAAGTATGCATATGTAGTCGAGGGTACTGTTGCTAAGCGGGTAGAAGTGCAGACAGGCCAGGAAAGTGCCAAACAGGTTGAAATAACCAAGGGGCTTACTGAGGGACAAAATGTTGTCGTTAAGGGTGTAAGTTTGCTTTCTGATGGCGCGAAGATTAATGTAGTAAAATAATTTGTTTCGTTATATTTACGTTATATTCCTATCCTCCGTCATTTCTACTATTTAAAGTGTATTAGATATTAGATTTCTTAGGAATCTATAGTCTTTATGTACTTTATGTATTCTATGGATTATTCGTTACGAATATACTCCCTTAGAGACCAGATTAATGTACAGAAAATACCCTTGTACATTTAAGGTTCAGAAGGTAAAAGTTGTAGGATGACGGAGGAACAGGTTCAATAGTATAATTATGACTGTGGGAAGCGGAATACATAATCAAAAAAAATAATTTTTTTTTTTTTGAAACAGACGCAACTTTTTGGACCCATGCTACGTCTAATTGGGTGAGTATGAAACAAAGGGGTACAAAAGCGTAAAGACAAAATTCGCTAAAAAAAATCTTTACTGCATTGTTATCACATTGTATAATACTGGAGTACGTCATAAATGGACGCTTTCTTTCAACTAGATTCCAAGCTTCTGTGATATTGTCACAGATATCATTTTATAAGGGTTCTCATAAAGCTCGGAAAGGAGGTGTAACGACTGATGAGTGACAAGATCCGACAAAAAGACAAAAATAATATTTCTGTTTATATTCAAGGAGGAGAAAAAAAGGTTATGACAAAGTTTAACAAAAAGATGATCAACGTGCTGGCAACAGCAACATTGGTTGCTGGTGTTGCAGCTCCAATCGCAGCTTTGACTGCACCAACTGCAATTCATGCAGCTTCTAGCTTTACAACCCTGAATAATCCTAATATTGGTTCTGGTGCACAACCTAATGCTGAATTGGGTAGAGCAAAAATTAACATTAGCCAAGCTTCCATCAGACCTGGTGCATCGTTCACAGTAACATTGCCAAAAGGTTTTGAATTTTCTGGTGCTGGGAACGGTGTTAGTCGCGTAAAGACTGCTACTGACGCTACTTATGGTTTGGGCGTATATCTTGATCCAAAAGATAACGACGACGCTGAAAACCTTGAATCTACTGGTTATAAAGATGCAGATGCAGTTGTAGTTACTAAGTTGACTAACAAATCTGCAAAAGTTGAGTTGAATTTCAGTAACTCTGCTGATGCTGCTGATCTTTATCTGAACTTTGGTAAAGTTAATGTAACTGGACCAAGCAATGGACCAATCAAAGTTGCTATTGATGCTGCTTCCGCAAGCGGTTTGACTAGTGGTGAAGTAGTGATCGGTAACGTGGTTTCTTCTGGTCAAATTTCTTTGTCCGCTGCTGACACTGTTTCCAGTGAAGAAAACTTCACTGCAACTTTGAAAGTTAAAGAAGAGACAGCTGGCTCTTTGGGTAACAACAACATTAAGTTGAAATTGCCTAGCGGTTTCAAATGGGATTCTGCTCCTAAATCCGCTGCTACTATTCTGTTTGGATCTGATATCAAACCAGAAAACGTAAAATACTCTGCAGATGGCGACACATTGACTTTGTCTTTGGATAAAGTAAGTGGTCAACAAACATCTTTCCAATTGCCTGTTGGTTTCTACGTAGATGACGAAACTAACGTTAAAGAAGGCGACGTAACAGTTAGCATTTCTGGTAATGCAACAACTGACGTTAGCTCCTTGGTAGTAGGTAGCTATGGTCAAATCGGTGGTGGCGTATCCGTAGCTACTCCAACAACTATTCTTGCTGGTCATGACGAGCAAAAAATTGGCGATATCGTAATCAAAGAAACTGTTGCTAAATCTTTTGTTAATGGACGTACTGTAACATTGCGTCTGCCTGAAGGTGCTCGTTGGCAGGAAACTTTCAAGAGTAACAACCCAGGAAGCAGCTTTGCTGGTTCTATGGAAAACACTAACGGATTGGGTGGAGCAGATGTTTCCTACACTGACTCTGACAAACGTACTTTGAAACTGACTTTCAAAAACGTTAACAGCACAACTGACGCTGGTACTTTGAAACTGAAAAACGTTGAAGTTGCTACGCAACCAGGTTTCTCTGGCGATCTGAACGTTGAAGTTGCTGGTAGCCAAGGTCTGAGCGGTAATGTTAAGGTTGCAACTGTGAAACAAGCAGTTACTCTGGCTGCTGCTTCCAAACCAACCCTGACAATCGGTCTGGGCGATCAACAAGTTGGCGATATCACAATCACTGAAGCTGCTAAAGAAGCTTTCGTTAAGAAAGACGGTAGCCGTGAAGTAATCTTGGAATTGCCAACAGGCGTACGTTTTGCTTCTACTCCAGAAGTAAAAGTTACAGCTGGTGACGTTAAAGTGAAGAGCGTATCTACTGATACTTACGGCGAAAGTAACAAAGGCCGTCTGAGCTTCTACATCGACAGCGAATCTGCTACTCCAAGTACAATCACAATCTCCGCTCCTAAGCTGACTGTTGACCGTACTGTAGCTCAAGGCGACATCGTTGCTAAGCTGAAAGGTAGCGCAGTTTCTTACACTGCATACAAAGGTGCAACTGACAACACTCAAAACTGGAAAGACAACAACACTGCAGCTGCTGAAGTAGCAATCGCAACTGTTGGAACTCCAGCTCCAGGTGCTACTAAAACTAAAGCTGTCTTCACACTGGGAAGCACTTCCTACACTGTGAACGGCGAAACTAAAACAGCTGATGTAGCTGCTTATGCTGAAAACGGACGCACTTACTTGCCAGTACGTTATGCAGCTGAAGCTTTGGGTGTATCCCCACAAAACATCCTGTTTGACAAAGCAACTTCCACAGTTACCCTGATTAAAGGTGACCGCGTTGCTCAAATCAAACTGAACACTAACCTGTTGACTGTTAACGGTTCTGTGATTCGTATGGACGTTAAAGCTGTAACTAACAAAAACCGTACTGTACTGCCTATCTTCTGGGTGAGCAGAGCGCTGGATGCATCCATCAACTATGATGCAACTGCTAAAACAGTAACTGTTGAAAACAACAACTAATTTAAGAGCAACTCTTTTGAGTTAACTGAATTAGATGAGAAGAGGGTTCCTTTTGGAGCCCTTTTCTTTTATTAGTCTTATTGACAAAGGAGAGAAATTATGAAACGTTTTGGAGCGGCATTACTATCCACACTGGTTCTTACTTCTGCGTTTGCCAATCTTGCAGGAGCTCAGTCAGGTGATATAAAGGTTATTATTAACGGTGTAACTCAGCAATATACACAATCTCCAGTAGTTAGTCAAAATACAACCTTGGTGCCTCTTCGTGGTGTTTTTGAAAGCTTGGGAGCGCAAGTGGAGTGGGACAGCAAAGCCAAAAAAGTAACAGCATCTAAAAATGACGATACATTAACTTTAAATATTGGTTCTAAACTTGCTTATAAAAACAGCAATCCGGTACAGCTTGATGCAGCAACTCAAATTCAAAAGGGGCAAGTACTCGTTCCTTTACGTTTTGTGAGCCAATCATTAGGCGCCAAAGTAAATTGGGATCAGAGGACACGAACAGTTACTATTTCCAATCAAGCTAATGGTAGCACTACTGACGCAAATAGCTTGTCTAGTAAGCCACTCGCAGCTCCTGTGACCAAAGTTACTTATGATACCTACTATAATGACTCCTTGACCTATGTTGATGCAGTTAAACTGGCTATAGCCGATAGTACCTCAGTTAAAACAGCAGAAACGACTATTGACCAAACAGGTAAAATTATGAAAGAAGCTGGCAAGAATATTGACTTTGTTCCAGCTGAAGCAGGTGATGAAGGTCAAGATAAAGCTTTTAAAGGCTATGCTCAAACGAATCTAAATTATGAGGCTGCTAAGAAAAACTTAGATATGACCAAAGAGGGTATTGAATATAATGTGAAAGATCTTTATAACAAGCTCCTTCAAAAGCAAAATGCTGTTAAGCTGGCTGCATTGAATATTGAAGATGCTGAGCGCAAGCTTAAAGTTGCACAAATCAAGAGAGATAATCAAATGTCGAGTGATTATGAGGTTACTCAAGCAACTAATCAGGTGACCCAAAATCAAGCTGCTTTGGAAAAGGCAAAAAAAGATCTGGATAGTGCTTATGTGTCGTTGAACCAAGTGATTGGCTACAAGCCAGAACAACGTTACGAACTCAAGGATAAGCCTGTCTATTCTGAATTTAAAGATAATGTAGAGACAAAAGTAAGCCAAGTACTCACTAGTAGTACTGCTATTTGGTTGAGTGAGCAAAAAGTGGACTTGGCCGAACTGAGCTTGAAACTTTATAATTTCAATACTGCAGGAAATACCCCTTATGAAGCTGAACAACTTAATGTTGAAAAAGCTCAGTATGCTACAGAAGGTACAAAGAGACAGTTAGAAGAAGCTGTGAGAACAATTTATAACAATATCAAGGCATTGGAAAGCCAATACTCACAGATCCAAGCTGGTTTGGTGAGTGCAAAAAGCGCGGCCGATATGGCTAAAAAGCAATTTGATGTTGGATTGGCTACTGAGCTTCAGGTTTACGAGGCTAATTTGAAAGTGACTACTGCTGAACAACAAGCGGAAGATATTGTGTCAAGTATTGATACTTTGAAGCTGGCTTTCAATAAGCCATGGGCTATGCAAGGTTCCGCTGGAGCAAGCGCGCAATAATTTAAGCTTACCTATACTTGTTATAACTGCAGTAGGAGGTTTTCATGAAATCACGCTATAAAGTATCGTTGGCTGCTGTTTTACTTGGAGGAGGAATTGTGGCTGGCTCTTTGATGAACAATTCAGTTAATGGAGCCTCCAGTTCTGGACAACCTGGAACAGCTGATGATCCAGTCGTAACCAAAAGCTATGTTGACCAAAAAATTGCTCAGGCCATCAAAGGTGGGGGAACTGCAAGCAGCACTAGTAGTAAAACAACTAGCCCGACTGCGTCAACAGCAAACTCCACTACTTCCAATACAACATCTTCAGTAACCTCTAATGCAGCTAAAAGTTCAACGGTGGAGCAGACAGAGGCGTTGAAGGTTGTTGATGTAAAGCCTGGTCAGAAACTGATTGCCAATGCTGGGGCAGAATTTATTTTACGTAATGGAAATGCTGTTGTGTACAGCATGGATGCCAGTGGTGCTATTGATATTACTTCTGGAACTGAAATTGTTCATAACCAGGCTGTCGAAAAAAATCATTTATTATCGTTTCCTAGAGAAGGAAGAGGTATTCAAGTAAAAGAAGGGCAGAAGTTTGGTCTAGTCGTTATGGTACGAGGCGGCTATACTGTTCAATAACTGGTGTCTATCTCTTTTTAAGGTACTCTTTTTCTTAAATACTGCTTGGGATAGCAAATTGTTCTTGGCTAAGTTGACTTTAAACACTGCACACTAACTTCATGAAAAATAATTCATTGAGTGGAGGGTGCATACGATGGCGTCAAGAAGTCAAAGACGATTAATTCCCGAAAGCCGTGCGAGGTTAGATGATTTGAAGTATGAAATTGCTGCCGAGTTTGGGTTACCTGTTTATAATCCTCAATATGCACATATACATCCAAATGCTGACAGTGAATTTGCTGCAGAATTAGGGGATTTTACAAGGAATCAAAATGTAGAGTGGCGCGATTTAACTTCAAGACAAAATGGTTCCGTTGGTGGAGAAATTACTAAACGATTGATACAATCCGCTGAACGTAGCCTGTCTGAATTTGGTACATTATAAATTGTAATTATTGATATAGATTTTAAACAAATAGTAGGTATAAACTGGAGCTATTTACATGTGGATCATAATGGTTCGCATGTAAACTCACTTCATTTTCGAATTTTGTTATTTGGATGACATGAATTGACACCTTGTTTTAAATAGGATATCATGGCATTTGAGGCTTGTACGCAACCTTTTCCTACCGGAAAAGGTTCATTTTTTGTTAATCAGGTGTAAAAGATATCTTCCGTCATTTGTTGAGTTGAAGGTAACTGAATAATGCCATGCCATGTTAGGATTTATTAAAATCCTCATGTATTTTAATTGTGGGAGGTTGAAATTCATGTCTGTAAAAGGTCGTCATTTGTTCACGTCCGAGTCTGTAACAGAAGGCCATCCGGATAAAATTTGTGATCAGATATCCGATGCTGTATTGGACGCCTTTTTGGCTAATGACCCTAATGCACGGGTAGCATGTGAAGTATCGGTAGCTACCGGTCTCGTTCTCGTCATTGGTGAAATCAGCTCCAAATCGGAATACGTGGATATTCCATCCATTGTTCGTAATACGATTAAGGAAATTGGTTATACACGTGCAAAATACGGTTTTGACTATAATACTTGCGCTGTATTGACTTCTTTGAATGAACAGTCGCCAGACATTGCTCAAGGGGTTAACGCTGCCCTGGAAAGCCGTGATCCTGCTGAAGTAGATAAGGAAACAGAAAACATTGGGGCTGGTGACCAAGGATTAATGTTCGGTTTTGCTACGAACGAAACACCTGAGCTAATGCCTCTTCCTATCGCTATGTCTCACCGTATTGCACGACGCTTGTCTGAAGTGCGTAAGGATGGAACGCTGAATTACCTTCGTCCAGATGGTAAAACTCAAGTAACGGTAGAATATGAAAATGGAAAACCTGTTCGTATTGATGCTATTGTGGTTTCTACGCAGCATGCAGAAGATACAACTTTGGAACAGATTCAAGCAGACATCAAGGAAAAGGTTATTTTGCCAGTTGTTCCTGCCGAATTGCTGGATGAGCAAACCAAGTACTACATTAATCCAACAGGGCGTTTCGTTATCGGTGGTCCTCAAGGGGATGCAGGTCTGACAGGCCGTAAAATTATTGTGGATACGTACGGTGGTTATGCACGTCATGGCGGGGGAGCATTCTCGGGTAAAGATCCAACAAAAGTGGACCGTTCTGCTGCTTATGCTGCTCGTTATGTAGCGAAAAACCTCGTGGCAGCTGGATTGGCTGACAAGGTGGAAATTCAGCTTGCTTATGCCATCGGTGTAGCTACGCCTGTTTCGATTAACGTCGATACATACGGCACAGGAAAAGTCAGTGATGAAAAACTCGTTGAACTGATCCGAAATAACTTCGATCTTCGCCCAGCAGGTATCATTCGAATGTTGGATCTGCGACGTCCAATTTACAAGCAAACAGCTGCTTATGGCCACTTTGGACGTACAGATCTGGATGTACCGTGGGAGAGTGTAGATAAAGCGGAAATTCTGAGAGAGCAAGCGGGGTTATAATTCTCGTAAGTTATCAGAATAACGCATTAACCTAAAAAGACTGTTCATGCTATGCATGAGACAGTCTTTTTTTGATATGCTCTGCTATTAATTATGAACTTGCCATAGTGTACTTAATTTCACATCACTATTCGGATATCGGTGCGAGACCCAATAAATTTCTGAGTAAATGACACACCTTTTGTACTTCCTTATATTGCTCCAAATACGCAAAAAGAGCTTTTAAGAGACCTTTTTGAGGGTTCGATTTCAGAGCCTCTTCCTTTAATTGAGCGTAAATTTGCTGACACTCCTGTTTCTCCTCTGTGCTCCACGAAGAAAGCAGTATACTGTCTTCCAGGGAGTGGAGCAGGCCGTTAATTTGACGACCTTGGTCAAAGGGATTACTTAGTGCGCTCTCGGGTAACCAGCCTTTTTTGCTCCAGAACAAATGTGGAGCGGAATCAGCACTGCTCAGGCTGGTTGCCAAGGAACTGGATAAGAAGATGATAAACTGTGTTAGATGCTCAATCGTTTCATCATTCATCCGATCGGCAAAGAAGCGAATATATTCGAACACAATGCTTTTCAGTACAAAGGTTATATCCCATGCATGATCTTCAATGCCTGGTCCAAAAATATCAATTAGGCAGTCGTGAACCCATTTGTACAATTTGTATTCATGCTGTTCAAACGCACCATTGAGTTGTTCATTCTGAAAAATAAGCATGGAAGGCTCAGGAAGATCCATCATGAGATACACTTTGTTTTCAACGAGATTTTTCAAATAAAGTACAATAAAACCGTGCAGTTTATCGTGCTTAGAAAGATCAGGTTTACTGTAGAGAGCCCGGATGTCTTGTTCAATGTTATTCTCCAGAATGATACACATTTCCAAAGGCAGTTCTTCTTTCCCTTGAAAGTATTTATAGAAGGATGCCTTTGCCATCCCACTTTCTTTGGCGATTTCCTCAACAGATGTTGAATAATAGCCTTTTCTGGAGAACAGCCGAATGGCCGCCTGTAAAATATCATTTTTTTTACTTTCCATACATACTTCCCTCCAGGAACCAACTCGACAGCATGCGGATTTACCACTTCATACATTACAAAGGTTGGTCACGTGTAATAACTGTGTGCTGCTGTTTTTTGAGTTGTCGGTGCATCTTGTACTTGGCCATGATCATATACAAGGACGGCACCACAAACAAAGTTAACAAGGTCGAAAATAACAAACCGAAAATAACGGTGAACGCTAGTGGCTTAAAGAGCAGGCTTCCCAATAGTGCTAAGGGAATCATACCTACAATGGCAGCCAGGGAAGTCAATAAAATCGGTCTGAAACGAGCAGCGGCTGCTTGTATTACGGCTTCCTTTAATTCCATTCCTTCATGTCTTGCATCCTCGATAAATTCAATTAAGACAATCCCATTCCTCACAACAATGCCCGCAAGTGCGATAATTCCCATGATGCTCATAAAACCGATGGGCATACCAGTCAGAAAAATACCAATTATCCCGCCGGCTGCTGCTAGGTACACGGTTGTCATAATAATAATAGGAATGGAGAGTGAATAAAACTGCATCGTGATCAAGAGTAGAATGAGTAAGACTACAACGATCGCCAGCTTCCCTAAATCCGCAAATATGGTAGACTGATCGGATGTTTCACCGCCTACCTCCCATTTATAGCCTTCAGGGAACTTCATTTGTGCCAGTTTGCCTTCCACATCTACCATGGCTTCGCTTGCAGTTCGTCCGTTCAAGTCGGCTTCGACTGTAATCGTCCGCTCCATATTGTAATGCTTGATTTGCTGAATAGCAAATGACGGCTTAATCTGTACTAGCTGGTTTAATGGAATTTGCTTTCCGGCTGCATTCACTACACTTAGTTGTTGGAAAAGCTTACTTGGCTCCTCGTTACTGTGATTCAAATACATTTTGATATCTACCAGACTGCTTCCAGTATCGAATTGACTGACTTGAGCTCCTTCTTTTAACAGAAGAAGGGTACGAGTCAAATCTGTGTAGCTTACTAAATATTGATCCATGGCTTGTTTGTTGACCTCAAGCTCGAGGGCATATCGTTCAATTCCTATGTCATCTACGATGCCCGTTGTGCCCTCTACTGTCGCGATCTGCTCCTTTGCTTTTTGGGCAAGGGTTTGCAGTTCATTCAAATCCTGACCTGAGATACGAATAGAAACGGGTTTACCTACTGGAATCCCAAGACGGGGAACATACATGGTAACCGTGACGCCAGGGTAGGATTTCTTAACATGTTGTTCCCAGGCATCAACTGTCGAATTGAGATCGAATACGTTCTCTTTTCCGACGATAGCAATCTGACCTACGGTTTCGTTATAAGTAATATTTCCACCCATGCTATTAATGTCACTAAACAGTTGGGGAGCAGTCCCTCCTGCACTGTAAACGACCTTGGAAGTTTCAGGTTGCTTCTTGATCCAGCCTGCAAGATCTTTAACGACCTGATCGGTTTCCGCAATGGAAGTGCCTACAGGCATTTTTACATTTAGTGCAACATGAGGGTCTTCTGATTCAGGGAAAAGCTCAACGGATGTAAAGGGAACTAATCCATAAGCAGCTGTTCCAAGCATGAGTCCAACCATAGCCGTCAGCAAGGGACGCTGAATGACTTTAGGCATCAGCTTTTGTGAATAAAGCTTGTTTAAAGAGTGAATCTGCTGACCGAGCAAGCCTACTGGTTTTGATTTCCCCTGAGGATGACGAGTCTGTCTGCGCTTTTCATACCATTCTCGAAAAATAGGGATGATCGTGAGGGACATGATCATAGAGGCTAACATGGTCAGAGAAACAATGGCGGGAATGGGTCTAATAAAGGCACCTACATTTCCGGGAAGAAACAACAGTGGAGCGAAAGCTGAGATGGTGGCCAATGTTGCAACCAAAATAGACAGCATGACCTCTTTGGTACCTTTTACAGCTGCAACGGAGGGTGATTCTCCTAATTCCGTAAGTCTGCGCTCAATATTATCGTTTACCACTACAGCATCATCCACGAGTATGCCGAGTACAATGATCAGACCGACAACGGAAATCTGATTTAAAGTAATGCCGAACATAGGTAGAAAGATAATGGCAATCGAAACCGAAATAGGGATTGCCAGCGCGACAAAAGCAGAGGTGAGCAAATTCAAGCCCAACATACAAACGAGAATAACAGCCGCAATTGCCAGAATCGTTTCACGCTTTAAGTCGTCAAAGATATGGTTTACCTGATCCTTTTGTGCAAAGAGAGTCTGTAAGTGAACACCTACGGGGAGTGTTTTCTCCAGCTCTTTGAGCTTGGTATTGACCTTTTCGCTCATAGAGGGGATGTCTGTGCCTGTTTCCGCTCCAATACTTAGCGTAATGGCCGGTTTACCCTCTACATAAGCGAAATATTCTGCCTCAGGATGTGCCAGCTCAGTTGTTCCAATATCTCTTAAATAAACAGGATTACCTTCCTTTGTACGTGTCAAAATGACCTGATTTAATTCGTCAGCTTTTTCGGTCTCACGAACAATGAGTTGATAGGTACGTCCGTTGTATTCAATATTACCGGTAGGAACTCGATCGATCTGAGATTGGATCGCTTGTGCCACTTGTCCCCACGACAACTGATATTGCTGGAGCTTCTGATTGTCGATACGGACACGTACTTCTTGGTCAGGAAGACCATTGAATTTGACACTGGATACGCCGGAAATCGTATTAAGTTGATCTTTCCAGGTGGTGGTCAAATCATTTAGTTTATACAGTGGTGCAGATGAGTCGGCGGTCAGGGCATAAGAGCCGATAAACGAGCTGGTCAGCTTGTCATTTACAACAGGCACCTCAGCACCTTGAGGAAGATCGGCTTGTGCATCTTGCACCTTTTTACGCATATTATCCCAAACTGTCTGAGGATCCACTCCATTTTTGGATTCGATTAGAATAGAGGAGAATCCGTTGCCAGAAGTCGAATTAATCGTTTTAACACCTTCAACCTCCTTGATGCGTTTCTCCAGCTCTTTAGTTACGGTTTGTTCTACCTTTTGTGGCGAAGCACCGGGGTAAACGGTTGTGACCATAGCATTCTGTATGGTCACGTCTGGCATTTCCTGCTGTGGTAACTGGAAAAAACCGAAAGCTCCAACTACAATCAGCATGACAAAAAACAGCAATGTTATTTTTCGCTTTTTTACGATGTACTCAATCATGGACGTCCGCCTTCCTCCGACTGAATCGCATTTCCATCAAACAGGGATTCTGCCCCTTTAATGACAATACGTTCTCCTTCACGAAGCCCGGATACAATTTGCAATTGATTATCTACAACCTGATTGCCAAGCTCCACAGGGGTTCTAACCGCTTTTCCTTGAATATCTTTGAAAATAAAAGGCTTGCTTCCCGTATTGATGACTGCTTCAGCAGGCACAAGAATACCATTCTTGTCTGTCACCTGATGCGCAGCTTTAATGACCTGGCCGGGTAACCAGTCTCGCTGTGGATTGGCAATGATAATCTCTACGTTAACCCGCCCCGTATCGGTGCTGGTTGAAGGATAGATGTTGGACACCATACCATGACGAGTCTCATCATAGAGTGCCACCTTCACCTGTTGTCCCTTTTTCCAATCCTTAATTTCACTGTCTGGTACGGGAAGGAGTACTTTAAGACGGTCGGTGGAGCCTATGCGATAGACGGCTTGGCCCGACGCGACCAAATCACCTGTATTCACGATTTTGTCTAAGATTACGCCGTTCACGGGAGAAGTTAAACGGGTGCGTGACAATGCCAGCTCCGCCTGGTCCTTGGCGACAAGGGCCTTTTCGTAGTTGGCACGTGCTTGTTTCTGGGAAGCCTCTGCTTGTTCGCTGGCTGCAAGAGCTTTAGTTTTACCTGCAATCGCATCCTGAAAGGAAGCTTGGACAGATTGATGCTCTTCGGCTGTGGCCCCTTCCAGCAAAAGAGATAAGGAAGCTTTTGCTTGCTCCAGATTTTGAAGAGCAGCAGTTGCATTCAGGCGGGCGTTCTCGTTATCCGACGCGGTAGCTGCACCTGCCTCAAACAGCTTTTGTGTCCGCTCGCTATCCGTCCTGGCCTTGTTATAGGCGCTTTGTGCCTTATCGACAGTGATTTGTGCTTGCTGTTTTTCCTGAGCGCGCGCACCCTTGTTGGCCTTGCTGACATTTGCACGAGCACTCGTAATACCTGCATCGGCGGATTGAATGGCAGAGGCAGCTGCCTGTAGGTTAGCCTGTGCGTTATCTATACCGGCTAAAGCTTCTTGGATAGAGGCCGTTGCCTGTGCAACCTGTAGCCTGTAGTCAGCATCATCTAGACGGGCAATGATTGCCCCTTTTTGGACTAGAGTGCCAGTAGTGACCTCTGCGCCGGCGACGATCCCTCCATTTTGAAAGGCCAGTGTACGTTCTTCATAAGCCTGAAGGGTGCCTGACAAGTCATAGGCGGTATGGAGTGGTGTATTTTTGACGATTGTAGTGCGCACAACGGTCGGCTGTGCGGATGAACCTGAAGCAGCATCTTTTTTTTCGGTAGAACATCCGGCAATTGCGAGGCTCATTGATAAGGTGAGCATGATGATGGCCCGTTGTTTATTCATGATTATCCTTCCTTCCGATAGGGTCATAAAATCGAGTTTAAACTAATTGGTTTAAAATGAACTCATTAGTCCATGTGTATTATAGTGCGCCTATATTGCATTCGTCAATTCACTGTTTTGGATTTTATGAATTAGTTGGCGGAATTTCGGAACTTTTGCCTTTATAATAAGTCTATTAACATAAGAGGATTTTTTTGTTTATTGGTAGAGTACATGTGCGGATTAATCCGTTTGAATACAAAGAAGATGGGAGCTATTATCCAAATGTTTTTAAGTAATAGAAAACAGAGCAAAGTGAAAGTAGATGGCAAAGGAATTGCTAAAAGATGGGCTGTTTTAACGCTGGCAGGAGTATTATGGGTCGGTCCGGTTGCCGGAACTGGGGTTCTAGTCCCGTTAAATAATTGGATATCTGCGCCAATCGCGAGTGCTGCCTCCGGTTCAACGGTAAAATTGGGTGAGGAGATCATTACTTCGGGCGCAACATTATTGAAATATCGTTTTAAAGGGTCCAAGGGAACAGCGCTGGCTGATATCGTTCGAGTAGACCTGCAAAATCCGTACGTAAAGCTGGATGTCATGACTGGGAAGAACGGACAGTTTACGACCCGTCAGAGTACAGGCGGTATGGCAAAAGAGACCGGTGCGGTTGCTGGTGTGAACGGGGATTATTTTAATACCTCTAGCGAGGGAGCACCGATCGGTGGACAGGTGTCCAAAGGGGTGTTGATGTCTACTCCCTCTGATTTAACAGGGATGTATGCCTTTGCAGTAACGAAGGATGGCTCACCGATGGTTGAGCAATTTACTTTTGAAGGTACAGTAAAAGCTGGTGATGGGTCTTCCTTCTCTTTGGCAGGGATGAATAAGGCTTCGTACTCGCCTGAGACGAGTGGGAGCAGCTATAGTCACTCCAATGCTATGTATATTTATACATCTGCTTGGAAAGCAATTGAACGACCTAAAAACAGTTCGACAACGCCTACTGAAATATTGGTACAAAATGGCGTGGTTACGCAAGTCTCCGAAAATGCTACATTGAATATGACTGTTCCGCAGGATGGCTATATTTTGCGTACACACGGTAAAGCAGCGGATTATGCCAAAGCGCATCTGACTGTGGGACAGACTGTAGAAACGAACTATCACCTTCGTGTCAAATCGACAGGGAGTGAAGTAGATCCTTCCAACCTACAAATGATGATCGGTGGACATACCATATTAGTAAATGACGGACAGAAGACTTCGTTCTCCCGAAGTACGACAAGTATAGGCGGGACGCGTGCGCGTACGGCTTTGGGATATTCCCGTGACAAGCGATATACCTATGTCATCGCCGTTGAGAAGAATGGGAACAGCGTTGGTGTATCCTTGAGCGAGCTGCAAACATTGATGAAAGATATTGGTGTCTGGAAGGGGATGAACCTCGATGGTGGCGGCTCTACCACCATGGTAACTCGTGATTTGGGAGATACGACAGCAGGGCTTACATTCAATACAGAATATGGTACAGAGCAACGTAGCATCGTAAATGGAGTGGGAGTATATACCACTGCTCCTAAAGGAACGCTCAAAGGCTTTACCATCAAGGGCAATAAAACGCTGCTGATTGGTCAGAGCGGAAGTTACTCCTTCAAAGGCTACGACAACTACTACAATCCATTTGATACCTCGAAAGTACAAGTGACGTGGAAGTCCAGCAACCCAGCTGTTGTGTCCGTGAGCGGCGGTGTTGTGAAGGGAGCCAAACCGGGAACTGCTACTTTAACTGCATCCAGTGGCTCAGCTAGTGCGACAACCAAGGTCACCGTGCTTGGAGCAGATGAAATTTCATCACTTACTGCAGGAAGTGGGACAGGCTCGCTTACTGCAGGAGCTAAAATCGCAGTACCGATAACGGCCAAGACGAAAGATGGACAGAGTGTCAGCATTACATCAGATGCGCTCAAATGGGAATTCATCGGCTTTAAGGGAAACGTTAAGGACAATCAGCTTACGGTAAATACAGTGGATGCGGGTGTGAAAACAGGCTATGCTATTGGTCGCTACGATGGTTTCAGTGCGGTTGTCTTCCTGTCCGCTGGCGGGGCAAGTACAAATAACTGGGAAAACTTCGAAAATGTTTCGTATCCGGTTGATTTCACTTCAAATGTGGAAGGTGTTACCGGTACAGCGGCTGTTGTACAAGGGGATGGAGACCATGCCAATTCCAAAGTGCTGGAGCTAAGCTACGACATGACGAACGGCAGTGGCAAAATGTATGCTTACGCTCAATTAAATGGCACATCCGGGAAGACGTTGGAGCAGGCAGCTACATCCATCTCGATTGATGTCAAAGGGGATAAGAGTCTGAACTGGCTGCGTGCGGAGCTGGAGGATGCTCAAGGCAAAACGGCATACATTGATCTCGCCAAAGTGATTGACTGGAACGGCTGGAAAACGATTAACGCAGATATGAGCAGTTTGAATATTTCCTATCCGGCGAAGCTGAAACGTCTCTATGTGGTCAATGTAGCCGAGGGTCAGGATGAGCGCGCTAAGACAGGTAAGGTCGCTTTTGATAATATCTCTTTTAATACACCGGGGACGGTCGGCACAGAAGGACTTAAAAAGGGAACAGCTCAGATGACGATCGGTCAAAAATCAATGACGGTAAATGGAACGCCAACAACGATTGATGCAGCTCCGATGACTCGCAATGGTTCGACATATGTTCCAATTAAGTATGTGCTGGACGCATTTGGCGGACAAGCCAAATGGAATGCGGGCGATCAGCGGATCACCATTATGCGCGGTGGTGTGCTGATGGATTTGACTGTAGGAAAAAAAGAAGTGATTCTAAACGGAAAGCGTCAGAGCACTGAAGTTGCACCTATTGTACTGGGAGGCAGGACTTTAGTCCCATTAAGACTGGTGTCTGAACAGTTAGGAATGACTGTAAAATGGGAACAAGAAACGAAGACCATCACCCTCCAGTCATGATATGGTATGATATATACTTGAAATGCTAGGATTGGAGTAGAACATTTGTGGACTTTCAAGCCGATATCATAGACCGAGTCATTAAAAATGCCATCCAGGTGATGGAGAACAGCAAATATCAGATGTTCGAAATATTGGACACGGCCCGGACCGAACTGGTTACGTTAAATCAAGAGCTTCAGAGCGTATTGAAGGAAACGGCAGAAACGATCGAAAAAGTGGACCAGCTGGAAATGAACTATCGGCGGTCCCGAATTCGGTTGACTGAGGTCAGCCGTGATTTCGTCCGTTACTCGGAAGAGGATATCAAACAGGCTTATGAGAAGGCGACACAGCTTCAACTCGATGTGATGATTTTTCGCGAGAAGGAAATGTATCTCAAAGCCAGAAGAGATGATCTTCAAAAGCGGGCCAAAAGTGTCGAGGCTTCTGTCGAGCGGGCCGAAACTATCGGTTCGCAGATGGGGGTCGTGCTGGAATATTTATCGGGTGAATTGGGACAAGTGACGCGGATCATTGAATCGGCCAAAAATCGGCAGTTTATTGGTCTGAAAATTATTTTGGCTCAGGAAGAGGAGCGTAAGCGCATATCCCGTGAAATTCACGATGGACCTGCGCAACTCCTTGCGCATCTAGTGCTTAGGACGGAAATTGTGGAAAGAATGATCGCCAAGCAGGAATTTAAGATGGTTCAGGACGAAATAGTAGACTTGAAGAAACAAGTTCGCTCCAGTCTTGAAGAAATGCGAAAGGTCATTTTCAACTTGCGTCCCATGGCCCTGGATGACCTGGGGCTTATTCCGACGCTCCGGAAATATGTGCAGGATTTTGAAGAAAAAACGAAGATTAGAGCGCTTTTTGAAACAAGGGGCAAGGAACACCGTCTCTCTTCCGCGATGGAAGCAGCCATTTACCGTCTGATCCAGGAAGCTTTGACTAACGCTGCCAAGCATGCTTACCCTACCTATGTGCTTGTGGAGATTACCTACCAGGCACAGCTTGTAAAAATTGTTGTGCAGGATAATGGTCTGGGCTTTAAGCCAGAGCTTTTTCAGCAAAAAAGCAAAGACCATGGGCATTTTGGTCTGATTGGTATGCGGGAAAGGGTTGAACTGCTCGAGGGGAGAATGGAGATCGAATCAGCTGAGAATCAAGGCACCAAGATAGTGATTCATATCCCAACCAACGTGGAAAAGGGAAAGGAGTAACAACATGGAAAATCAGGAAATGAGTAATGCACCCATTAAAGTTCTCTTAGCGGACGACCATCAGTTGTTTCGTGAAGGACTTAAACGTATTTTGAATATGGAGGACGACATTGAGGTCATCGGAGAATGTGGCGATGGCATTCAAGTGTTGGAATTCTGCAACGTAGAGAAACCGGATATTGTTCTGATGGATATTAATATGCCAATTGAAAATGGTGTAGAGGCAACTGAAAAACTACGGGAGATGTTCCCGGATGTCAAAGTGATCATTTTATCCATTCATGATGATGAAAGCTATGTATTCGAGACGTTGCGCAAGGGAGCCAATGGCTATCTGTTAAAAGATATGGAAGCCGAGTCCCTCATTAATGCTATTCGTTCAGTACATGAAGGATATGCATTTATTCATCCGAAGGTAACGGGCAAGCTTATTCAGCAGCTTCGTCGGATGACTTACCTGAATGAAACAGGGGCTATGGCGGAAGGTCATACTAAGGAAGCAGGCGTGAAGTTTGTCGCAGGTGAAAATAATCCGCTGACTCGTCGTGAAGCAGAAGTGTTACGTCTGATGGCCGAAGGCAAGAGCAATAAGATGATTGGTGAATATTTATTCATTAGCGAGAAAACGGTCAAAAACCATGTCAGCAGTATTCTGCAAAAAATGGAAGTGGATGACCGTACACAAGCAGTTATTAACTCCATCAAATATGGATGGGTTACGCTGTAAAGTGTAGTCTTTTCATGTATTAGACGATGCAGCTGCCTAGATATGAATGCTGTACCGCCTCTCTTTTAGAGCGAGATATCCGCTCGTATGGAAGTCCAGTACATAACCGTGACACCTCTTCCTGTTATACGGCATATATTGTCGCTATAGGAGGAGGTGGAACCCTCGTGACGGCTCACTTGGTTTGGATATTGCTTATATACGGTGTGGGAGCTGCAGTCGTGCATCTCATGTATATACGACAGGCGGTTCAGGCTTATCACAATGGCGAAGATGCTCACACGACATCGCTGAATCGTCGTGCGACTCGCTACATTGTGATTACATCCAATGATGGAGATCGTGTGGAATGGGTGATGCGTTCATTGAGTATCCTTGCCTGGCTACACCGGAGGCCGCTACATGTAACGGTACTGGATGATGAATCTATAGACGATACGCTACCGATTCTGACCCGGCTGGTGCGCTATAGTCATATGGATGTTTCAGTCATCTCATGTCGTTTTTCACCGGGGAACCCGGTTTTGCCGAAGTCAGGCGGTGAAAAACAGGTTGTTATTGATCTTAGAACAGCAAACCCGTTGGCGGGCGTCCCACTTGTTCCTTAGTGACAGGGATCTGTGGACATCGTGGTTAAAATCAGATATAAATATTTATAGACAGTTGCATATGCAAGACAATAGGGATTTCGTTGAAATCTGTTTGATGTGAAGCACACTTCAGGCTAATAGCCATGGAAGTGTGCTTTTTTGCTGTTCTCTGGGGTGATAAGAACTAGGAACAATGATGAATGAGAGGAGAGAACAAAGATGAAAATTGCAGTATATGCAGTCAGGTATAAAGGAAATTGGAATCTTCGATTATCTGTGGATATTCGAGTAGATATGACATGGTGGTGGTGTCAAGATAAGCACCAGGAGAATGCTGTCGAAAGGTGGGTGTTATTAGGAGACGAGCTTCCCTTGTCTTGGGGAGTAAGCCTGTGTGGAAGATTTAAGGAATTAGCAGATATGGAGCGGTGGGGGGATCGACAATGGTGGGCCTATACTCTTGCACAGCTAAAGAATGAGCTGGTTCTTGAGTCTTCTAATGGAGAACGGATCTTATCTGGAGGAGTAGACAATATATGCATTTGGGACCGGCACCAAGGGTGGGTTTCACGCACTCAACATGGGAATGAGGGACAAGAAACAATAGGAACTGTACGTTCTATTCAAAACCGGAAGCTCGCCACGGGAGTAAATGGATTGGATATGGAATGTTTAACACGACAAGCGAACGAGCTGACTCATTTGTTGGCAGGACGCCAGTTGCTTGTTCCTGAAGCTGAAGCATTGCTAGCAGAGGCAGCCCCGGATTTGGAGCATACTTGGCGTTCAGCTGCGCAACTTGCATATCTGCAAGGCCGACTCAGCTTTGCTGATGGTCTCGCTCCAGCACCACGTGCGCGCTGGTCTGCCGCGCGTAGACAGGAACTCCGCTGCAACCGTTGTGGCAGCGGAAAGGTGCACCGCACAAGCTGCGCATCGTGCGGTCGTAAGGCGTGCGCCTACTGCGAGACATGTCTGACGCTTGGACGCAGTCGTGAGTGCTCGTTGCTGCTGCGCGGTACAGCGAAACTTGCCATGCCGCGCACGGCAGAGGCAACCCCGGCGACGAATCTCGACCGCTGGGGGCTGAGCCCTGCGCAACGTGCCGCCGCCGAAGCAGCGCTGTGCTTTTTGGCCGCACCACCCGGAGGGGTGCGAAAATGCTCTCGCCCGGCAGGCCAATGGCAACGAGCGCGCGAATTATTCCGGCGCAGCATGCGTGCGCGCCAGGAATTAGGTGCTGCCGCTGCGCATGGCAGCACTCTTGCCCTCAACGAGCAGTCATCGCCCAAATCTGGCGAGCGTGCTTGGGAGATTGCTGGCCGGCAAGTACCCGATTCTGCGGCCGAACGATTTCTGCTCTGGGCCGTGACTGGCGCGGGCAAGACGGAAATGATGTTTCCGCTTTTACAGCATGTGTTGGAGCGCGGAGGGACAGCGCTCGTAGCAACACCGCGCCGTGATGTGGTATTGGAATTGGCACCTCGCTTGGCAGTTGCGTTTCCCCAGGTTAGCATGGTGACGCTTTATGGAGGGAGTACAGAACGGTGGCAAAGGGGACAACTGACACTGGCAACAACACATCAGCTGTTGCGTTATCGCCACTCTTTTGATTTGGTTGTAATTGACGAGATTGATGCATTTCCTTATCACAATGATCCAATGCTTGCCTTTGCTGCCCAAGCAGTATGTAAGCGGGAAGGAAAGTTTATTTATTTGTCTGCTACGCC
The DNA here is from genome assembly GCF_038008995.1 of Paenibacillus sp. FSL W8-0439. Lineage (NCBI taxonomy): Bacteria > Bacillati > Bacillota > Bacilli > Caryophanales > Paenibacillaceae > Paenibacillus > Paenibacillus sp. FSL W8-0439. The sequence goes on along the minus strand of NZ_JBBPAK010000001.1, from coordinate 5,282,628 downwards.
ACCGCGCCCCTTGCAGAAAGAGGCTGCACGTGGTCAACTGCCACATGCCAAGGTTCCCGTTCGTTTTCATCGTCATCCCCTACCTGTCCCAATTCGTTTGGGGACTCCTCCAGTGCATCAGTGGCTGCAAAAAGGTCAGCTTCCTGCTTCATTTGTTCAGCGCCTAAACGTATCCATTCAACGAGGGGCGCAGGTCTTTCTATTTGTGACACGAATCTCACATATTCAAGGTCTTGTGGAACTGCTGATTAGACAATTTCCTGATATACCTATCGCCGGTACCTCATCGCAGGATGAAGAACGAACCACTAGAGTGCGTTTATTTCGGGCTACTGAAATACGTGTGCTGGTCACAACCACTATTTTGGAGCGGGGAGTGACTGTTCCGCGGAGTGATGTGTATGTACTAGACGCGGACAGCAGTCTTTTTGATGAAGCATCCCTTGTCCAAATGGCTGGCCGCGCGGGAAGATCTAAGGATGACCCATGTGGTAGTGTTATTTTTATATCTCCTCAATGGACTAGTGGTCAAAAGAGAGCGATTAAACAGATTAAACGTATGAATGCATTGGCTCGGAAAAAAGGATATCTGAAATTGGTGAAGCACTAAATGCATTAAATAAAAAAAGTTTTTTTGGAAATGTGAAACCTGAAACAATGTCGGTACGTAAACTACCAAGAAAGGTGCATTTTGGTATGGAGATGTTTCCAAGAACCCGTTTGTTTTTGAATTGGTTATTCCATCGTCAGTCGCAAACATGTGTTGCTTGCGGCACTCTCACAGGTCATTTTTCCGAATTTACTGGGCTTTGTACTCATTGCTCGAACCAAATTCCTTGGGTTTACAACATTCGTTGTGCACATTGTGGACGTCCGACGTCTTGTCCAGATTGCGTCAGGCCCGACCGATTAGTGCGTTATTATGTATGTAATCGGAGTGCAACCAGTTATACGCCGAGGATGAAAGAATGGATTGGACAGTTTAAATACCGCGGCAATGAAAAGTTTGGCCCCCTGCTGGGCGAAATCATGAACCGTGCCTATCAGGCGATGAGACATGAGTTTGCAGGTCATAAATGTAATCGTTTCAAGCAATCTTTGTGGGATGTAGATATAGTGACCTGTGTCCCGGTAAGTGAAAAGAGGCTGACAGAGCGTGGCTTTAATCAGGCTGAAATTTTGGCAGAAGAGATTGCAAAGCGAAATAAGCTCCCCTTTCTACCTTTACTTGTTCGCCCGCAAGATACAGGCAAGCAAAGCTTTAAATCAAAAAATGAACGCATGAATACAATGAATAATGCATTTTCTGTTCACCCCAATATGATGAATTTGATGAAATCCTTTACTTTAAAAGCTGAATCTCAACGTGCAATGGAGCATATGCATTCCGTTACAATTTTGCTTGTAGATGATATTTATACAACGGGGAGTACATTGCAGGCGTGTGCACGTGTTTTGAGAGAAAAGGCATTAGAACGAGGAGTACATTTGGCTATCTTTTGCCTGACTCTAGCGAGATCGTGAGTCTAAATTTCTATTATATTCCATAATTTTATGCTTGAAACTATGAAAAAAAGGTTATAGTTCTTTTGAAAGAAGGATTAAATGATAGAGTATAAGCCTTTTAATCCGTACAATCAGCAGAATTTGACAACAAGCTAGAGAGAGGTATATAATAAAAATATAGAGACGAACAAAAAGTTAGGAAGTGAGGGATGAAATCAGAATATTTCAATTTAGAGGTTGATTTTTTTGGAAAAGAGGAGTACAATTTCTATCTGTTGATAGCTAACATGATTGGTAATAAGTGATCAGCTAACGACAAAAGAGCGGACATTGGGAGTGTCTCGCTCAGTAGTAAAGCAGTTAATTAAAATTTAAAGCTAAAAAGAGGAGAGAACAAAATCATGAAAAACGTAATGAAAAAAGTAGCAGTTTCTAGCATGTTGGCAGTTAGCTTAGGTGCAGTATCTTTGTTGAGTCCACTTGCAACAGGTCAAGTAATGGCTAAATCCAGCTCCGATGACGAAGTACAACAATTGGAAGACCAAATCATGAGAGAACAACAAGAAGCTGCACAAAAAGCATTTGAAGCTAAGTTCTTTAAAACTGAAACTACTGAGAACACAACAACTACAACACCTGTTCAATCGACAACAGAGAACAACAACCAAACAACAACCACAAAACCAGCAACAACTACAACTGAAGCACCAGCAACAACTGTAAAAACAATCATTGTAAATGTTCAAGAAGGTGACACACTGGCTTCTATTGCTGAAAAATACGGTGTAACTGTCGAAGAACTGGTTAAAATCAACAACCTGGTTAAAGTTGGCCAAGAACTGCAAGTGCCACAAACAAACACAAATAAATAATTAACATTATAAACTGTTTTATAAAATGTATTTATTAAACCAAGCGTTTGACTATAGTATACGGGAAGGCCTCTATTAAAACAATGCTTTTTTTGAATAATTATTTGTAAAATCGCTTGTTTTTTTTGGGCTGCAAATTTCCAATGGTACATCTAGCTTAATTTCAGATAGCTTATAAGTTGAAATGATGTTAGGTGTATGAGATTTATGAATACCCACACTCCATGTGCGGAGCATTCGTATGGACGCCGATCCCCCGAATTTATAGTATTTTCTTGATTGTGTTCGGGGCACAGGTGAACATGAATTCTTCTGAGGATTGTTTCGCCCGGTTTTCCCCTCATTTTATTTCTACATTTTAACCATATTCATATATAGCTGTTTAATGATAATGAAGCGCTGTTCCCGAGAATAACTGGAATGGCGCTTATTTTATTTTTTTCTCTAAAGTACGGAGTAATGTTTGACGATAAATACTCACATGTAATAGGCTGGATTAGAAGGGCTTATTTGCCTCTGCATTTTATGTTGTTGCATATTAATGTACATAGAAATGGGAGGATTTTTGTCCGTTGAATCTTCCCCTATTATAACTCTTACTATGATAACGTACGAAATGTGGAGTTGTGTTAAATCTAAAAAACTTTTTTTGAAATATTTGATAGACGGGGCTCTTCGCTATAAGGTAATGTAAGGATAAAAGCAATTAAAAGACCGGAAATTGGAAAGGGGCGCTACAGAGGATGAACTTGGATAACTGTCCTCGCTGTGGAAAGCTGTTTATTATGAATGTTAGGGGAATCTGTCAGAACTGTATTAAAGAAATTGAGGTTGAATACGAACAGTGTGTCAAACATATACGTGAGAATAAAGGTATTCATATGCATGAACTTTCGGAAGCTACAGGTGTCTCTGTTAAACAGATCACGACATTTATACGTGAGGGACGTATTTCCATTGCTAATGCGCCCAATATGACGTATCCTTGCGAGGTATGCGGGATACCGATTCGTGAAGGGCATATGTGCGATTCTTGTCGAACACGTCTGACTAAAGACCTGAATCAGGCCATACGCGAAAGTAGTAATCAGGATCAAAGTAATAATATGGGCTCAGGTACCTACAGCGCGATTGATAAACTTCGTGGAAACTAGTACAGGGGAATTAAATACGCATTCAGCTATTCAAAAAGTTTCAAATACCGCCGATAATCTTTATAGAGCTTATCGGTTTTTTTATTTTAGCAACCATGCCCAAAATAAAGAAGTAAGGCATAATACGAACCATGTTCGACGCTATGTCGTCTGATACATTCTGACCATATCAAATAACTAAGGAAGGTGGAAGTTATGAAAATTAACGAGACCAACCGCATCGGAGCTATTAATCCATATCAGCGAAATATTGAAACAGGACGCCAGGAGGAGCTTAAGAAGTCGCGCCGTAAGGACGAGGTTTCCATTTCTCCAGAAGCAATGGAAATGCTGAACCGCAGCAGTGATGCAGACCGCGTTAAGAAAATTCAGGAGCTTAAGCAGCAAGTAGCTTCTGGAACCTATCGTGTGGATGCCGATAAAATTGCAGAGAAGCTATTACCTTTCTTTAAGCAGTCTTCCGAAAGCTAGGTGAAGGATATGCCTTTAGAGCGTTTGATTGACGTGCTGGAACAGCTTAGAGAGGCGCACGAGCAGTTAATTGCATTAGGAACTCAGAAAAAAGAAGCACTGATATCAAATAAGGTTGAGCAGCTCATACAAGTCATGAATCAGGAATCGAAGATGTCCAGACACATTGAACAGCTGGATGATCAACGCCAGCAGGCAGCGTATGAATTTTTGCAGGAACGTGGTATTAAATCCAAGTTGAATCTTAATATTACAGAGTTGTCTCGTCTTGTGTTCGATGTAGAAGATAAGCAGCGCCTCCTTCAAATTCAAAAAAATCTTGCAGATACGCTTGGAGAATTGAAAAAATTAAATGAGTTGAATCAACAGCTCATAAAACAGGCGCTTTCCTATATTGATTTTTCCATTGAGAGTATGTCATATTATGCGGAATCTGAAGCGGTTTATCAGCGTCCAGCTGACAAAAGCACATCAGCTGTACGGGCGGGACTATTTGATACACGCGCCTAATTGAAGGAGGAAAATATGGTCTCAACATTTCATGGTATAGAAACAGCAAAAAGAAGCTTGAATACACAAACGGCGGCATTAAATACAACTGGACACAATATCTCAAATGCCAACACAGCGGGTTACTCCAGACAAGTGGTTAGTATGAAGGCTTCAGAATCTATGGAAGCTTATGGTTTGAACCGTTCTGTTGTACGAGGTCAAATGGGCACAGGGGTAGAATTCACTGCTATTGAGCGTGTTCGTCAGACGTTTTTAGATGACCAATATCGTAATGAAAACTCCTCTTTAGGTGGATGGAGTATCCGCTACGATACTTTGAATAAGCTCGAGACGATTATGAATGAGCCTTCTGACACAGGTATGCGAAAAGTAATGGACAATTTTTGGAATGCTTGGTCGGATTTAAGCCAAGATCCTCAGGACGTAACTAACCGTAAGATTGTTAAAGAAACTACGTTGGCTTTAACGGATGCCTTGAATCAAACAAGTAAGCAGCTTGATGCGCTGGAGACAGATTTAACTAGTAATATTACTTTAAAAACAACAGAAATGAATTCTCTTCTGCAATCTGTAGCAGATTTAAACGGCAATATTACCAAGTTGGAGTCTTTAGGGGATAATCCAAATGATTTAAGAGACCAGCGAGATTATGCGATTGATAAGTTGTCTAAACTAGCTAACGTGCAAGTTACCCAATTAGATAACGGATATCAAGTAACGGTAGCCGGACAAATGGTTGTAACTGGTAGCGAACTTACTCCAGTAACTGCAGACGGCCTTCAGGCTGCTTTTACAGGTGGCACCTTGACTGGCGGCGAAGTTTACGGAATGGTATTGTCACGTGACAGATATGTTGCGGATTACAAAAATCAGATGAATCAATTGGCGAATACACTGGCTAATGGAAATATTGAAGTGACCCTTCCTAAAGGTACTGTGCTTCCTGAAGGAACGGTGTTGAATACAGGACCGAATAATACAGCGGTTACCTACTCTAATGCAAATAATAACCGGACTTTAACAAGCGATTTGAAAGTTACCGTCCAAGGGATCAATGGCCTTCATCAGTTGGGTTATACAATTAGTGGCACAACTCCTACTAAAGGGGATGCCTTTTTCACCTCTAAAGATGGTGCTGCGATTACAGCTGGTAATATTACGTTAAATCCTGACATACAAAATGACCCTAATAAAATTGCAACTTCAATGCGGGTAGACGGAACGGGTACGACCGGTGAGAAGGTGATACTCGGGAACAATGCTTTGGCTATGGCTATGGCTAACTTGAAGAATGTAAAGTTTGATTTTGGAGCGGCTTTATCCAATCCAACGTCAGTGGATGACTACTTTAGCTCTATTGTCGGGCAGCTTGGGGTTCAGACTCAGGAAGCGGAACGTCAATCACAGAATGCGCAGCTCCTGACGGAGCAAGTAGATTTAAGTAGACAATCTGTCAGCGGAGTGTCTCTGGATGAGGAGATGTCCAATCTGATCAAATTTCAGCATGCTTATAGTGCGTCTTCTCGTTTTATGACGACATTCGATCAGCTGTTGGACAAGCTAATTAATAGTACAGGCCGTGTAGGACTCTAATTCTATTTTTGTTAGTAGGAGGTAGCGTATGGCGATTCGAGTAACCTCGGGGATGATGAGCATGCAAACGCTCAATAACCTGAACCGTAACTACAGCAATATGAATAAAATGGAAAACCAAATCACAACCGGACGTAAGCTCAATAAACCTTCAGATGATCCTGTAGGTGTAACTTATGCCCTTCGGTATAGATCTGAGTTAGCTTCTAATGAGCAATACTCCAGCAATGCAGATGCAGCCGTGAGTTGGTTAGATTTTACCGACTCTACTATGCAGCAGGCTGGAGATGTCATGAAACGGTTAAAGGAACTGACGGTTCAAGCCTCGAGTGAAACGGTTCCTCAATCTGGACTCGATGCAATTAAGTTGGAGGTCGATCAGCTTAAGGAACAAATGACCAATATTGGAAACAGCCAAATCCGTGGTAAGTATATTTTTAATGGCCAAAAATATGATCAGGCCCCCTATGAACTCACCAGTACCACGACTAGTTATGACCAAATTGATACAGATCAAGGTGCTGTAAATTATGCAATAGGGGATCAATCCACATTTCAGGTAAATACACCTGGGAGTGAATTTTTTGGAGCTTCAACGGATGCGGATAATGTTTTTAAAGTTATGGACAACTTGAGCGCCGCTTTAACAACTGGTAACTATAGCGCTATTAGTGTCCAGTCTGCTAATATTGAATCGCGTTTTACAAAAATGCAGGCTAGTTTGTCTGAGGTTGGTGCACGGACAAACCGTGTACAACTTGTGCAATCTCGTTTGGATGATAGAAATCTGAATTTAACAACCTTGCAATCTAAAACTGAGGATGCTGATATTGCAAGTTTGATGATTCAGGCAACCTCGGCCCAAACTATTTATGAGGCAGCCTTGAAATCATCTGCTCAGATCATGCAACCTTCTTTAATGGATTTTATGCGTTAGCCTTTAGAATCTTTGACATTAGTACTGTAGAGCTATGGATGGAAATCCGTAGCTCTTTTGTTGATTTTTAAGGAGGATAAGAAATGACCCGGAAATTGAATGAAATAAGATGTCGTGATGAAGAAGCGGTTTTTGTTTTTCCGAAGGGATTACCCGGTTTTGAGCATTTACATGAATATAAGCTACAAGAGCATAATGAATTATTCAGTATTTTGAGCGCCGTAGAAGAGGCGACAGTCACGTTTATTACAATCAATCCATTTGATTTTGTATCTGATTATGAGTTTGAACTATCCAATGATACACTTGCAGATATCGGTGTGACAGATCGAGAGCAGATTGAAGTTCGCTGTATTGTGACTTGGCATAGTAATAGGGAAAAAGTAACAGTCAACTTGCTTGCACCTTTAATTTTCAATGTAGAGAAGTCTATTGGCAAACAAATTGTTTTACAACATACTGATTATACTACAAGAGATGCATTGTGGCCGAAGCCAACACATGAAGAGCAGGGTGGTGAATCTTAGTGCTTGTTTTATCCCGTAAAAAAGGTGAGTCCGTTGTAATCCATAATGACATTGTTATAACTGTATTATCTGTTGAAGGTGATAACGTAAAGTTAGGTATATCAGCACCAAAAGATATAGATATATATCGCAAAGAAATTTTTGATGCAATTCAGGATAACAATCAAAACGCAGTTATGGACCTTGAAGCTCTTAAGACTGCCATGTTGGAAATGGGAGAGAGAAGCAAAAATTAGTGAAAAAATGAATATGTCCAATTGATATTGGAAGATTACTGAATAAAATTTTGAAATGCTATAAACAATTTTGTGCGAGAGGTCGATATATATTGTAGAACGGTAATTCTTCAGGGCGGCCGACCTGTGAAGACGTTCATACCACAAGGATGTGGGCATTAAACCATTTCAGGGAGGAAATTTACAATGATTATCAACCACAATATTCCGGCATTGAATACACACCGCAACATGGGTCTGAACACAAATGCAGCAAGTAAAAATATGGAGAAACTGTCTTCCGGTCTGCGTATCAACCGCGCAGCTGACGATGCTGCTGGTTTGTCCATCTCCGAATCTATGCGTGGTCAAATCCGTGGTCTGGAGCAAGCTCAACGTAACGCTCAAGACGGTATCTCTTTCGTACAAACTGCTGAGGGTGCAATGAACGAAGTATCCTCCATGCTGACTCGTATGAAAGAACTGAACGTTCAAAAAGCAAGCGGAACTTATAGCACTAACGATAAAGATAATATTGGTCAAGAGTTGGATCAACTGGGTGCGCAAATTGACGAAATTATGACTAAAACTACCTTCAATGGTATCACTATTACTGCTGGTGCAAGCATTACGGTTAATGATAAAGCTTCCAGTACTATCGCTATTGCTTCTATTACAACTACATCGTTCACTAGTTTGAGTTCTGCAACAACACTCGCTAGTGTAGAAGATTCAATTAAAGCTGTTTCGACAGAACGCGCTAAGTTGGGTGCTGTTCAAAACCGTCTGGAGTATACATCCAACAACATTGGCACTACTGTAGAAAACCTGACTGCTGCTGAATCCCGTATCCGTGATACAGATATGGCTAAAGAAATGGTTGCTTTGTCCAAAAACAACATCTTGCTGCAAGCTTCCCAATCCATGCTGGCACAAGCAAACTCTGCTCCACAAGGTATTTTGTCTGTACTTCGTTAATCTATACTTTTTCCTTAGAAGAGACCTTGATTTTCAAGGTCTCTTTTTTGTTATTCCCTTCATAATTAACACTCATTATCCGATATAAAGAGTATTAAAATTAAAAACGTTCTTGATGATGCTTCAACACGATAAGGGGGGTAAGTTGTGGATAATAGTATTTCTGGTCTTGGCCCAATACCAGGGCAGGTGAAATCTATCTCGCCCAAGGGTGTCGCAGATGAACCATCAATTATAGCTATAAATCAGCAATATGTTAACCAATCAGTCGTAAAGTTGTCTGGTGAAGAGGAAAATGCACTTCAGCAATTAGAAAAGACAATTAGAGCTGTACAGGGACCTGAAAAAAAGTTTGAGGTTTCCGTTCACAAGGAGACCCACGCAATTATGATTAAGGTCTTTGATAAACAGACGGGGGACTTAATTCGGGAGGTGCCTCGCGAAAAACTCCTTGATGTAGCGGCGAATTTTATGGAGATGAACGGACTTATTATTGATAAAAAGGCTTAATATTCAGGAGGGTTAGTTATGACAATGAGAATTAGCGGTTTGGCATCGGGTATGGACATTGATTCAATGGTCAAAAAGTTAATGACTACAGAGAGTATTCCATTGAACAAACTCAATCAGCAGAAACAACTGACCGAGTGGAAACGTGACGGATATCGTCAAGTGAGTACAAAACTGGTTGCTTTTAATGAAAAATTAACAAATTTTAGTTTAAGTAGTGCTATCGATTCGAAAAAAGCAACTGTTACAGGAGCTTCAAATGTGCTCACTGCCACAGCAACTGGAGCATCTGTGAATTCTGTATTAAATATTAAAGTCACTAATTTGGCATCTGCTTCTAATGTTGTATCTTCTGGAGGGACGGTAGTTGCCACTCCTGGTACAACAAAGCTATCAGATATCTATGCGGGTACTGAAACCAGTATTAATGTAGGAGCAGATACTATAAATTTTACTGCGGACGATACAATCGACTCACTGATTTCAAAAATTAATGGAAGTACAAAAGCGGGGGTGACCGCTGTATATGATTCCTCATCTGGCAAGATTTCGTTGACTAACAAGGAGACAGGGAATAAGGATATTACGTTAGGTGGAGAACTCCTTGAACAAAGCTTCGGGCTTAAAACAGCTAATGTAGTAAAAGGGGTAAATGCGATTGTTGAAATTAATGGTCTGACAACAGAGCAGACCTCGAATCGTTTCACAGTTAATGGTGTGGAAATCAGTTTAAATGGAACTACACCGACAGGACAGTCAACACAAATTGAAGTTTCGCAGGATGTTGACGCAATGGTTAACACTATAAAATCTTTTGTTGAGGCGTATAATGATACACTTTCGACATTAAACCAAAAAACAAGTGAAGAACGCTATCGTAAATATTTACCGTTGACCAGTGATCAGAGAAAGGATATGAAGGAAGATGAGATTACACTCTGGGAAAGCAAGGCTAAGAGTGGTATGCTCAAAAATGATTCCATTGTAGACAAAACACTTAGTGATATGAGGTCAGCTATTATAACAGACGTACCTCTACCGAATGGTGAAAAAATCAATTTGACTCAGATCGGAATTACAACTGGTAGCTATAGTGAAAAAGGAAAACTATACGTAGATGAGAAGAAGTTGCGTGCTGCTTTGGAAACCACTCCTGAAAACGTAACTGCTTTATTCGGGCAGACGGATAATTCATCTTCAACGAACTATACAAGTTCGGATGGTATATTCAGTCGGCTGAAGAAGACCAACCAAGGAGCTCTGCAAAGTCTGGCGGATAAGGCTGGAACGTCGAAAGTTAGTTCCGATTTAACAGCAGCTTTCCAGCCCAAGAGTCAAATAGGAGACCAGTTATCGGATTATGATAAACGGATCGATGCTCTACAAGACAGGCTTACAATGATAGAAACCCGATATTATCAACAATTCACTGCAATGGAAACGGCCATGAATAAATACAATAGCACCTCATCCAGCCTTTCAAGTATGTTTAGTTAAAAACAATCTTTTTAAAGGAGCGATCCAGGTTTGATTAATTCACCCTATCAAAAGTATCAACAAGCCCAATTGCAAACTGCTTCACCAGGACAATTGTTGCTAATGCTGTATGATGGAGCGATCCGTTTTATACGGGCAGGAATTAAGGGGATAGAGGAAACAAATCATGAAAAAGCTAATACGAACTTGTGTAAAGCACAGGCCGCTATCAATGAACTTATTGCCGCTTTAAATCATGATTTCCCGATTTCCTCCACCCTTTATCAAGTGTATGAATATATGCTTTACCAACTTATCAATGCTAACTTGAAAAAGAATGTAGTACCTGCGGAAGAAGTCATTTCTCATTTAATAGAATTAAGGGGCGCTTGGGATACAGCTATAAAATCACTAAATCATAATGCAGAGTCGATTGAATGATTGCTGTTCAGGAATATGTAGCCCAGCTGGAAAATATTACGATAGAGCTTATAGAACGAATTCATCAAGTTAGTTACACAGAATTAAGCCAGTATGCAGATCAAAGAGAAGTAATTTCCCTTAAAATCATTTCTAATCAACAAAGTCTTACTGAAGCAGACAAAAAACGAATTCAGCAACTTACTCGTTTCGACAAAGTTATTCTTTGCAAAATGGAGAGTTATAAAACGGAAGCTAGTGAGTGGTTTGCAAAAAAAGGGACTATCCAAGGTCAACAGGCAGCATACAATGCTAAATATACACCTGATAGTTTATTTTTTGACAAAAGGAATTAATAATGGGAAAAGAATAGGGTTGGTAAAAAGATGAAGCTGCTTAGTGTGTGTATGATCGTAAAGGACGAGGAAGCATTGCTTCCTCGATGCCTTGACAGTGTACGAAATATTGCTGATGAGATTATTATTGTGGATACAGGCTCGTCCGATCGGACAAAAGAGATAGCTCAAGAATACACGGATCTCATTTTCGATTATGAATGGTCTAATGATTTTGCAGCCGCACGTAATGAATCCATTCGTTTTGCTACAGGCAAGTGGGTTTTAGTTTTAGATGCAGATGAATATCTATCTGCTGATGATGGACCTAAGTGGCTGAACTTTATAACCCAACAAACTCCTAAGCCTGGTGTAGGATACACGCTTACTGTAGTAAATTACTCAGGCTCGTCGGAAAGAATGGATCAAATATCGACTGCTCCTGTAACTCGATTGTTTCCTAATTTCATGGGGATACAGTTTTATCGCCCTATTCATGAACAATTGTGTGTAGGTGAGCAGAATGGAAAAGTATACACACAAATGACAGAGCTTTGTATATACCACACAGGCTATCAGGAGGAAACTATAGTAAAGAAAAATAAGCATAATCGTAATATGGAAATATTCGGGAGGATGCAACATCAAAAAGACATGAGTGCTTACGACTGGTTTACTTTGGGGAATCAATACAGGTTTACAAATGATATTGTTAATGCAATGGAGGCCTATGAAAAGTCTTTTGAAGGGGCAGATGAAACAAGTGCTTGGTATCCATATTGCTTAATTGCACTTATCTCCCTATATATCGAAAATGACAAACTAGAAGACTCCTGGTTTTTGACGGAAGAAAGACTATCTAATTTTAGATCTTACCCAGAGTACTTTACTATAAAAGGAGCACATTACGAATCCTTTGGTTTTTATGAAAAAGCAATTGAGTGTTATAAAAAGGCTATTGAAAAAGCTGATCGAAAGGCTAGGTTTGCGTCAACTGCCTGGCTTGTAAATCCTGCTTACGGGTATGATGTTCCAGTAAATCAATTAATTAAATTAAGTTTTCGGTTATGCCGTAATGAAGAGGCTGTATACTGGCTTGGTAAAAAGCTTCTTAGGGATAAAAAGAACGTGAATGTATTATTTAGCTTGCTTGAATGGTTAAGCTTGAACGACAATGAACAGTCTATAAGAAGGTTTTTAGATGCGAATTATGACACTAAGGAAATGTCACATTGTCTTATTCTTTTTAAAGTGTTCCTTGCTTTAGGAAATCATCGTATGGTGAACTATTATTATGACTTACTCCGTGATGAAGTAACATTAACAGATCGAGACCAGCTTAGGTATGCTTTGATAAATAAGAATAAAGAATTGTGGGCAGAATCTGTTCGAAGGTTATCCTCGGATATAAAAAAAGATTCATTTTTACAACGACAGTTAATCATTGGTTGTATGATTTTTAAACAAAAAGACAAGTTGGATTTGTTCAAATCATCTGACAGTGATGACAATGAGTTGTTAAATGCATTGTACAATTTCATGGAAAAAAAAGAAATAGTAAGTGATGATGTTGTTGAAAACTATTCAACTGAGTTGTTCTTATTAGCTAAAGACTTATTCTTGCTCGGATATTATGAGGAGTTTGATAATTTAGTAAATTATACGAATCATCCCAAGTTGATTAATGACGTTGGAAACTATTTCTTTAGCGTAAACCAAATGCAAGAAGCAATGAATTACTATTCTTTGTTATTGTCACGTCAACAACTAGATGATAGAAGTTATGAAAATCTTGCTTTTTATCATGAGGCACAAGGTTACAGGGAAGATGCTTTAGAATTTTTTGCTGAGAGTTTAAAGCTATCACCAGAAAAAAAACATTTGTATTATCCAATTATTCGCATATCCGAACCAGAGGGGAAGAAATCTTACTTTAATAAACTAGTTGATAATTACCCTTACGTCTCTGATATATCCTTCCTTATGGAGATGTGCAATAACTAAAAAATAGTATTGGAGTAAACTATGAAAACCAGCATAATCATTTTAACATATAACAAGCTAGAGTACACAAAACAATGTATTGAAAGTATACGGAAATACACCCATGAAAATGCATATGAAATCATTGTAGTTGATAATGCTTCTCAGGATGATACGGCCGAATGGTTAGCACAGCAAACAGATCTTGTAACGATCTTGAATAAGGAAAATTATGGGTTCCCAGCAGGATGCAACCAAGGAATAGAGGTCGCTACGGGTACTGAAATCCTTCTTCTCAATAACGATACAATCGTGACTCAGAACTGGCTCTCAAATCTTCTAAAAGCATTATATAGCTCGGATGAGATTGGGGCAGTAGGATGTGTTACAAACAATTCTTCCTATTTTCAAGAAATTGATGTTCCATATGAAAATATCGATGACATGCATTCATTTGCTAAAGATTACAATATCTCCAATCCGTTATCTTGGGAAGAACGCTTGAAATTAGTTGGTTTTTGTATGCTTATTAAGAAAAGTCTCGTTGAGCAAATAGGTTTGCTTGATGAAAGGTTCTCACCAGGGAATTATGAAGATGACGATTATTCCATTCGCATGCGAAAAAATGGTTATAAGTTATTGCTATGCAAGGATACATTTATTCATCATTATGGCAGTACATCATTTAAAGAGAACAATGCTTATTTTAATGAGCTTTTAGAAAAGAATGCTAAAAAATTTGAAGAAAAATGGGGGTTTAACCCTATTTATTCGCAACATAAGCGAGATATTCTTATTAATCTTATTGAGGCTGATGCGTCTTCTCAAATAACTGTACTTGAGGTTGGATGTGCCTGTGGGGGAACTCTCCTCGGAATCAAGAATAAATTTAAAAATAGTGTACTATATGGTATAGAGCTTAACGAAAATTCAGCTAGTATAGCTTCTCTAGTTGCTGATGTTATTCCACACAATGTAGAGAACGGAGATCTGCCATACCCGCAAAGAAGTTTTGATTACATCATTTTTGGGGATGTGTTGGAACATCTATATGATCCTTGGAAGACACTTGAAAATATGCGTCAATTTTTGAAGCCTGACGGAAAAATATTAGCAAGTATACCCAACATAATGCACTATAGCGTTATTAATGAATTGTTAGATGGAAAATGGGAGTATGCTGATGCCGGGATTCTAGATCGTACACATGTAAGATTTTTTACATTAGCATCTATTCAAAAAATGTTTATCAATAGTGGGTTTGTTAATCTGGATTTCTTGGGAGTTAATTTGCCAAGAGATAGTACTGCAGTCAAAGGACTTGAAAGACTATCTAAAGTTGCCCCAAATGAAATCTTAAATCAATTTGAAGTTTACCAATATATTATTTCTGCTTGTAATAATCAGCTTCTGGATATTATGAATGATATCAAGAACGGTCATATTAATAAGCAAGAGATATTTGAAGTTACATCTTCTCAAACTAATGATGAAATATTAAGAAATGTTAAGTTCCTATCTAGTGTAGCGGATAAAGTAGAGGTTCTGAATACTATCGGGGTCATTCACTTTGAGCAGGGAGAAATTGCAAAAGTCCTTCCTTTATTTGATGAAGCACTGGCGCTTGATGAGACTCATTTAGAGGTTATATATAATATTGCTTATTTCCTTCAACATATAGGAGAAGAAGAATTATCTGAAGAGTACATGCTCAAGCTTAAGAATCTTGATTTTACATGGTATCAGAAGCTCATGGAAGTATTAGTTTAAGCTAAATCTGGCATAAGGATAATTTTATGAAACCGACAATCTCTTTGGTTATGATTGTGAAAAATGAGGAAGCAGTACTCAAACGTTGTTTGGATAGCGCAGTAGAAAATGTTGATGAAATAGTAATTGTAGATACTGGCTCTACGGATCGTACTAAACTAATTGCAGCTGATTATAAAGCGAAAATATTCGATTATCAATGGAATCATAATTTTGCGGATGCTCGCAATTTTGCATTAGAACAGTCTACAACAGACTGGTGTATGGTTTTGGATGCAGATGAGTTCATCATCAATGAATGTAAGGATATTATTAACGCTTTTATAGCGGATGGCCCCCAAATTGGAAGGGTTAAACACACAAGCAAGTTTACTTCTAAAGACGGGCTAAATTATGAACATTGTTTTATTTCTAGGATATTTCCATCATATTGTCGGTATGTTGGGAATGTTCACGAACAAATCCAATCCGATTTACCCAGAGTAAAATTAAATGTAGAGATTATGCATGATGGATATATGGAAACTCAGAAACATGATAGAAATATTCCATTATTGCAGAAAGCAATTGAAGAGAATCCTGATATTTCTTATTACTATTATCAAATTGCTAAAGAATATCGTGGGTTGGGAGACGCTGAAAAAGAATTCAATAATCTTAAAAAGGCATATAAGTTAATGGACCATAAAGAGACTATTTCGACCAGTATTATAGTCAATTATATGTATGCTATTATCTCTTCCGGGAACCTTAAGGAAGGTTTAACAGTCTTTGATCATGAGGAAAAATTTATGGGGCATTCTTCTGATTTCTATTTTGTCTCTGCCCTGTTTTTTTTGGAATTAATGATTAGCGATCCTCAAAAATACCAAAGCATTCTTCCTAGTATTGAACAATTATATAAAAAAGCACTAGAAGTAGGTGATACAGGCGAAGAAGGAAATGTAAGGGGGGCTGGAAGCTTCGCAGCTCATCATAATTTGGGGGTTCTTTATGAATCAACAGGTAACATTCAGAGAGCTATTGAGCATTACAAAGCAGCAGTGATGTACAACTATGAACCATCTCTAATCAGATTACATGAAGTCGCAACGCAGAGGTTATGAATCTAACTATACACCTGATAGCGTTATAATGGATCGTATGAAATTAATCCAAGAAGCTCTCGTCAACCACACTTTATTGTGTAGGCGAGAGCTTTTTAACATTTATATAGTTGCTAATAAAGAAAAAAGAATCCTTAGAAACAAAAAAATATATCAATTTATCGTTTCAGACTCTAAAATGTAGTTTAAAACATGATTAGTAAGTCTGCTCTAGTTCAAGTTCTGAAGATCAAGGAACAAAGTTGTTGACTATTTACCCATTGTATTATATATGGAATAACTATACATGAAAACATTATCAATTCCAATTGACAATGGATAACTTTGGGTGGTATAGTCAAAAATGTGGGCGAGAGCTTCACTTCATTTGATGACGAAGGGAATGTTAGTGCATGCAAGGTAAAGTAAAATGGTTTAACGCAGAAAAAGGTTATGGTTTCATCGAAACGGCTGACGGCGGCGACGTATTTGTACATTTTTCCGCAATTCAAACAGAAGGCTTCAAAACACTTGAAGAAGGACAAGACGTGGAGTTCGACATCGTCGAAGGCGCACGTGGACCACAAGCCGCTAACGTAACCAAATTATAATCATCCCCGGCATAGCCGACCTACATAATTGGTAAGATGGTTAGCAATGGATAACGCGCTAGCAACTGCCCTGGAATATATTCCAGGGCTTTTTTATGTTTTCTACATACATAAAAGAGCCCCTTACACGGTGGTAAGGGGCTCAACATAACAAAACGTTTACTCTAGAGAACTGTCAAAGTCAGCCATCTCCACAAAAATGGTATTGGAGGAGGCAGATTGTTTCTCTACGCGTCCGTCTGGATAACGGAATTGATAGCGCAGGATGGCCTGAGCGATCAGATACGCACGGAGTGCAGATTCGATATCGAAGGAGAAGACGATGACGGCTTTGTGGTCAGGATCAAGCTGGCCTAATGGGATACCTTGGAGCAAATTAGGATGCGGAATTGGCACAGAGTTCACGGTGACGGTTCTCAGTACAAGGAAATCTTCGGCTGAGAATGGTGCTGTGAGCAATAGCTCCTCCAGCGGAGTGTTGCCGATGTTTTCCACCTGGAGTGTAAAGGACAGGGTATCTTCTTGCGCGACACGCAAAGCGCTGGAGCTAAGTGTAAGTTTAGGAATAGCTGCGATGACAGTCAAATCTACGGTATTAGTTTGGATGGTTTCCTTCAAGGTCTCTCCACCACTACGACGCGAGTTATATTCGATGGTGGCCTGGTTGCTAAATGTACCATCTGCAGGTGCTTCACGGATTTGTGCCTGGAGCGTAAGGGTGAGCGTCTCTCCTGGTGCAATATCCGGGAGCGTAATACCAGTGCCAGGATTTGCGCCTGGCTGTGCTTTCTCTTGGACAGTTAGGCTGTTGGGCACATAAACAAGTCCATGCGGCAATGGGTCCGTGAACAACGGATACTGCGCCGAGATTCCCCCCTTATTTGTAATCTGAATGGTGAAGGTCAGAGTGTCTCCTACAGAGGCGTCATGGGTGTTCACCTGTTTCACTAATTCAAGCAGTGGGAATACCACTGGGATCGTCACGGTATTGGTAGTCAATGTGCCTGGTACGATTCTTCCTCCAGGCAATGTAAATGAGTAGGTAAAGGCAGCTTGATTTACGATGTAGCCAGATGGTGGTGTCTCGGATACGTTTACCTGATAAGTCAGGGTCAATGACTGACCAGGTTCCACAGAACCTAGACTAACTCCGACAGCAGGATCGGCTTCTGCCAACGATTGACCGTCCAGTTGGATGCTGCCAGGAATGTATAGGGTTCCGGCAGGAATAAAATTCTGCAGAATAACTTCTGAAGTAATGTTGCCAAAGTTATGGAGCAGTACCGTGTAGGTCAGGGTTTCTCCTGCTA
This sequence comes from Paenibacillus sp. FSL W8-0439, assembly GCF_038008995.1. Taxonomy (NCBI): domain Bacteria; kingdom Bacillati; phylum Bacillota; class Bacilli; order Caryophanales; family Paenibacillaceae; genus Paenibacillus; species Paenibacillus sp. FSL W8-0439. Next base: position 5,264,362 of record NZ_JBBPAK010000001.1, on the reverse strand, counting down.
GAGCCTCCTTATTTTCTGTGGAGATGTTTGCGGAAAGCTGCGGATCAAAAACAGCTACAGTCACGGTATTGCTGGTGACCTCGCTCGCACCGCCACTATCAGCATACTGAAGTCGCACGTTATTATTTAGACGTCCTCCGACCGGCAGAGATTGAACATTTACGGTGTAGGATACGTTAATTGTCTGTCCCGCCTGTAAGCTACCGATAAAGAGTGATTCACCCGGCTTGCTAGAGGCAGATGGAGAACCGTTAATTTTCAAGCTGTCCGGATTTATGATGGTGCCACTTGGTACGTAATCGGCTAACACGATGTCGGTAACGACGGAGCCTCCATCATTAACAAGGGTCAGCTGATAAGGCACAGCATCGCCCAATGCGACAGTAGATACCGTCGTGTGCAGCACAGCTGACAAGGCTCCTTGATCGGCAGCGGCTACTTTAACCGAGACGGAAGGCGAAGTGCTCTCCTGATCTAGGCTCCGTCCATCTGGTAACTGGTAGGAGTAAGTCAGCGAAGCTTGATTCTCTAGTAAGCCCGACTCAGGGACACGAACGACAAGTGCGGAGAAGACAGTAGTCGTTTTTTCTCCTGGTGCAATAGCGCCTAGCGTAATACCTTGTTCTGGACTGGCACCATATTGAGCAATTCCATTAACCGAAACAGAGCCGGGAACAAAGGAGAGATCAGGTGGCAATAAGTCAGCCAACAAGCCGAAGGCCCCAATATTTCCGGTGTTTTCCGCGATGATGGAATAGGTGACGCTTTGACCCGGATGTGCGATCTCTGTATTGGTTAATTTCGTAAGGTTCACTACAGGCTGGAGTATAGCAACCGTCACAGGATTGGACAAAATGGCACTCGATTCTTCACCATTTGTGAGCAACAAGCGGGCCTGGTTGGTACGCGGTCCCGGCTGTTCGGTAGCTGCGATACGGACTTCAAAGGATATAAGGGTCTTGGTATTCGCTTCTAATGAAGGCAACGGTATGCCATCACTAGGATCGATTCCAGCCACGGTAGACCCGTTAATCTGAACTGAGTCTGTAATAAACTCGATATCCTCTGGCAATGTATCCAGCAAACGGGCATTTTGCACGGTGTCCGCATCCTCGTTATGAATCACGAGTTCATACGTCAGGGTATTGCCAGTAGTGGCGAAAGGTGAGCTTACGCTTTTACTTAAGGTGATATCTAGCGGTGACACGGCAACCTCAACGATGTTGGATAAATGGAATCCGCTAGCCTCTCGGCCATCTGGAGCATTAAAGCGATAGCCTACCTCAGCCTGATCTACCAGTAGTACAGCTGTAGGGATGGAGGATACCAGCACTTGGAAAGTAACGGTTGCCGATTGTCCTGGTGCTATAGCTGGAGTCGGGATGCCGGAAACTGGGCTTGCACCAGGAGCAGCGATGCCGTTAATCGTCACTGTATTTGGAAGAAATACGGAGCCGTCTGGAATATTGTCACTTACCGTAGTTGAGGCAGCAATGTTTCCGGTGTTGGATACGACAATCGTGTAGGTGATGATGTCACCTATGGTGGCATTGTTGGTGCTGCTTGTTTTGACTGCTGTCAGGATCGGCTGGAAGACTGGAATAGTCACCACATTAGATGTTGAGCTGCCGGTAAATGCCCCGCTGGTAAAGCTAACTGATGCCTGATTGGTTAATTGTGCAGGTGTAGGCAAGAAATCAACTCGAACCTGGAATGTAACGGTAGTAACGGCTCCAGGAATGAGTGTACCGATGGCAATACCGAATCCCGGATTTCCATCAGGGAAGGAGGTTCCGTTTATAGTAACACTGCCATTCACAAAGGAGCTTCCCGCCGCAATGATATCTGAAACCACTATATTATTGGCAGTACTGATTCCATTGTTGGAGACAGCCAAGGTATAGGTGATGAGATCGCCGACAATGGCGTCTGTAGCTGCTGTTCCTTTGACAATGCTCACATCTGGCGAAGATACAGAGATACTAACTGTGTTGGATACAACTGATCCTGATACGGTTCTGCCATCCGGCAGTTGGAAAGTGAATGAGCCTGATGCTTGATCGACCAGTACCTGTGGATTAGGCAGAGCATTGATAACGGTTTGGAAAGTTACGGATACCGTTCCGCCCGGCAGCACAGATCCAACCGGGACGCCCGTTTCGATGGACACACCAGGTTGTGGACTGCCAGCGATACTGACACTGTTGGCAAGGAATGATGATCCGGCAGGGATATTATCACTGATCGTAAGGGCAGCTGCAATATTACCGTTATTCACAGCTGTAATCGTATAGGTTAGTGTATCGCCGACGGAGGCGTTAACAGTGCTCGATGCTTTAGTAAGTGTAATTAACGGCTGGAACACAGGGACGATGAGTGGATCGGAAAAGGCAGTGCCGGTGAACGTTCCGCTGGTAAATGTGACGGATGCAATATCCGTGAGCAGTGGTGGTTGCGGCAAGCTTTGGACAGAAGTTTGGAAACTCACGATAAATGTATTTCCAGGTGCGACGTTTCCAATGACAATTCCAGCAATGGGCGAGGCGTTAGGGAAAGGTACCCCGTCGATAAGGACACTACCCGGAACGAATGAAGTACCTGCTGGGATTGTATCGGTTACAACGGTATCTGTGACGGAATCCACACCGCTATTCGTAATACTCAGTGTATATCTGATCGTATCTCCAACTACAGCGGCTGCCAGACTGGATGTTTTAGTCACCTGAATATTAGGTGCAGACACAGCGACATTAACTGTATTGGATGTGACAGTACCGCTCAGCACTCTACCATCCGGTGGTGAGTACGTAAAGTTCACTTGCCCTTGGTCGGTCAGTATAGGCGGAGTTGGCAGAGACGAGACGATGGTTTGGAAACTTACTGTGATACTGCCTGAAGGGGCCAGTGATCCGAGTGTTATGCCTGTAACTGGCGAAGCTCCTGGCACCAGGATGCCGTTAACGACTACGCTGTTAGGTAATAGTTCAGAACCTACAGGAATGTTATCCGACAGAACAGGTAAAACGGCGATATTTCCAGTATTGGTTAACGTCAAGGTGTAGACCAATGTCGATCCGATCTGTGTGTTGATGGTATTAGCGGTTTTGGTCAGGCCGATGATCGGCTGATAAACGGGCAAGGTCACCGGATCGGATTGCGAAGACGAGGTCAACGCGCCTGAAGTAAAGCTGACAGTCGCTTGGTTGGTTATTTGCGGCGGCTGAGGCAGACTGGCAACGGAGACCTGGAATGTAACGGCTGCTGAGCCACCTACTGCAATGGTGCCTACAGGGATACCTGAGATTGGTGACGCAGCAGGCACAGATGTGCTATTCACGGTCACACTGCCGGGGACAAAGCTGGTGCCTGGCGGCAGTGGATCAGATACGACGGCATTCACGACTGGGCTGATTCCGTTATTCGTAGCGACCACGGTATAAGTAATGGTATCTCCGACTACGGCAACTGTGGCAGAGGCTGTCTTGATAACGTCCACATCCGGCGAAGAGACGGAGACGGTCACGGCCGGAGATACTGCACTTCCGGTCAGGACACGGCCATCTGGTGGCTGATAGCTGAAAGCAGCGGTCGCCTGATTGACCAGTGTACCCGACGCGGGCAGTGAGGTAATAACTGCCTGGAAGGTCAGTGCGACGGTCGTAGCGGCGCCTATAATACCTAAGGGAATCCCGACGGTTGGATCTGAGCCAGGTGCGGCCGTGCCGTTGATCACTACACTATTAGGGATAAAGGCAGCCCCGGCTGGAATCGGATCAGTAAGGACGGTATCGGCGCCAATGTTCCCAGAGTTAGTAACAGAGAATGTGTAGGTCACAGTATCTCCAACCGTAGCTCTTCCCGTTCCTGCACTTTTTGATACAGTGACGATGGGTTGGTACACAGGGATGGTAACGGGATTAGATACAGAAAATCCATTAAATGCACCCGAAGTAAAGCTGACGGTCGCTTCATTAGTAATGGACGCTGGTGACGGCAACGATTGTACACTAAGCAAGAAGCGAATAGTGGCTCCGCCACCAGCTCCAAGCGTCCCGACAGGAATACCATTTTGCGGGTTGGCCGTAACAGCAGGAGTACCATTGATTGTAACGCTGCCTGGTACAAAGACGGTTCCGAAAGGAATGGTGTCTGTGACGATTACGCCAGTAACAGGATCGAGTCCGTTATTGAACGCAGTTATGACGTAGGGAACCGAATCACCTACGACAGCGACTGCCACATCAGCAGCCTTCGTGACTGTAACATTCGGTGATGAGATCGGAATGGATACGGGCAAGGCTGCACCTCTGCCGGTCAATGTTCGTCCATCCGGCAGTTGGAACGTGTAGTTCACAGTGGCTTGGTTGGTTAGTATAGAGCCAGGTGGTACCGATATGACCACGGCGCTAAATGAGACGGTTACCGTCGCACCTGGGGCGACCGAGCCGATATTAATGCCTGTAATCGGGTCTGCCCCGGGAATAGGCGCACCGTTGACCAACACGCTATTTTGATTCAGGCTAAGCGAGCTGGATAACAGATCAAGCACGACTGTCTCTGCGGGCGCATTGCCTGTATTCGTGACAGTGATGACAAAACCAAGCGTATTCCCTACGGTTGCACGATCTGCGCTCAGAGTATTGGTCACATTCAAAATCGGCTGAAATACAGGCAGGCTGACTTGATTCGAGACGGATTGGCCTGCGAAAGCCCCCGAATTAAAGGAGACCGTTGCCTGATCCGTTGACAAACCTGATGCTGGCAAGGAAGTTACTGTGGCCTGGAAGGAGACCGTTGCCGAGCTGGCAGAAGGGACAGTGCCCACGGACACGCCCGTGGCAATGTTGGCTCCCGGTATAGTGACACCGTTGACTTGTACGGAGTTAGGTACAAAAGTAGTGCCGTCGGCAATCGGGTCGATAAAGACCGTTCCTGTCACCGGTGTAATGCCATTGTTTGCTGCGGTAATGGTGTACGTAATGGTATCTCCAAAGGCTACAGATGTCTGATTGACTGTTTTGGTCACGGTGACATCTGGATTGGATACAGGAATAAACACCGGATTGGATTGGACGCTTCCGTTTAATGTTCGACCGTCAGGCGGCTGGAAAGTGAATGTGGCCGAACCTTGATTTAACAGCCCCAAGCCTGTAGGGACAGCATTAATGACCACTTGAAAGGTTAAAGCGACAGAGGCTCCTGCTGCAATATTTCCGACCACCACACCCGTTTGGGGGTTAGCCCCAGCAACAGGTAAACCATTTACGGTGACGCTGTTGGGTATAAAGGAGGAGCCTGATGGAATGGCATCGGTAAAGGTAGCTGTTGCTGCTAAATTACCTGTATTTTGGGCGGTCAGTGTATAGACAACGGTATCGCCTACGGTTGCTTGACTCATATTAGCAGTTTTAACGAGATTGATAATAGGTTGGTAAACGGGAACGACAACGGTGTTGGAGAGTGAGGTGAAATTCAGTGTGCCGCTGGTAAAAGAAACCGTGGCCTGATCACTCAGTTGGGGTGGATCAGGTAGACTGTTAACAGACACGGAAAAGGTGACCGTTGCTGACGCCCCGGCTGCGATAGAACCGACTGGAATCCCGGTCACGGGGCTGGCTGACGGCAGCGTTGTTCCATTTACGATAACGGAGCCAGGAACAAAAGAGGAGCCTGTCGGAATGGTATCGGTCACGCGGACATCTGTTACGATTGCGATCCCACTATTGGTAGCTGTAATAGTATAGGTTATCGTATCACCAGGAACGGCATCAGTTGCCGAGGTGCTTTTACTGACCTGCACATTGGGCGATGAAACAGGAATTGTGACGATATTGGACGAAACATTGCCGTTAACAATCCGGCCATCGGGCGGTTGAAAGGAAAAGCTGATATTCGCCTGGTCGGTGAGTTGGGGAGGTAAAGGCACGGAAGTAATCACCACCTGAAAAGTTGTTTGAGTTGTGGCTCCTGGTGCAATGGAGCCAATAGACAGACCTGTTGCGGGACTGGCACCCGGAGCAGGAGTACCGTTAACGACCACACTGTTCGGCACCAGTGCCGAGCCTGTGGGGATATTGTCTGTTAATGTGGCAGCAGCAGCAATGTTTCCATTGTTGGTCACTGCCACAGAATACGTAACGATATCGCCAACCGTTGCCTGTAGGGGGTCAGCAATTTTACTTACAGTTAGCACTGGAGCATTGACGGCTACTGTCACCGGATTAGATACTGAAACACCTGAAAAAGCGCCGCTGGTATAGCTGACACGCGCTTGATTGGTGAGCTGCGGTGGGCTCGGCAATGGAGAGGATACCGTGACCCTGAACGTGATCGTCGCCCCTCCTCCTGGGGCAATGCTCCCAACCGGGATACCTAATGCCGGATCTCCGTTAGCCACTGCGATGCCATTCAGTGTTACGCTGCCCGCAGTGAATTGGGAGCCAGGCGGGATCGGATCGGAAACGACCATATTGTTCACTGCCTGGATACCGTTGTTGAGTACTGTCAGCGTGTATAACACTGAATCGCCTGGAATGGCAGTGGAACGGTCTGCGGTCTTTGAAATGGACACATTTGGCGCAGACACAGGAATGGATAACACGTTGGATGATGAGCTATCTGTTCGCACTCGCCCATCAGGCAGCGTAAAGGAAATGGCGGCGTTGGCCTGGTCTGTCAGTACAGATTGCGTTGGAAGAGAGGTCACTACAGTTTGAAATGTCAGTGTGATCGGGCTTTGCGGTGACACGGTTCCGATAAAAATACCTGCTGCTGGACTGGCTCCCGGCTGACTAACACCATTGATTACCACGCTGTTCTCTATAAAAGTAGACCCGGAAGGAATAGCATCAGTCAGCGTGACAGAAGCATTATAGTTGCCGCTATTTGTGACCGACAAGGTATACAAAATCGTGTCGCCAATCGTAGCTGCTGTTGTGCTTGCAGATTTGGCGACGCTGATACGCGGCTGATAAACGGGCACAGCAACCGTATTCGTCTGGGAGGTTCCGGTAAAGGTGCCACTGGTAAAACTGACACTGGCCGTGTTTTGCAGTGGCTGTACGGACGGGACGGCATTGACCAGCACGGCATAGGACACTAGAACAGATGCGCCTGCGCTGATGTTGCCGACAGGAATACCGCTTCTGGGGTCAGCCGTGCTCACAGGTGAACCGCCAACGGTTACGCTCCCGGGTACAAATGACACACTACTAGGGAGCGGATCGGTAATCACGGCGTTGGTGATGGGATCAATTCCGTTATTAATGGCATTTACACTGTAGGTTAGCGTTTCGCCTACACTAACGGATGTGAATCCGGCAGACTTGGTTACTGCTACGTTGGGGAGCGATATGGATACGGAAACGATATTTGAAAGAAGTGTGCCCGACAGGGTTCTCCCGTCTTGCAATTGATAGGAATACTGGAGCTGTCCCTGATCGTTTAATCCACCTCCGGGTGGGAGAGAGTCTACTGTGGTGCGAAACGAGACTGTAATTTGTGCTCCAGGATTCACTGTGCCTACTGGAATTCCGGTATTGGGGTTGGCCCCCGGAACCGAAGATCCACCAACAATGACGCTCCCTGGAATAAAGGTGGAGCCTGCCGGTACAGTTTCCGTTAAGGTCGTATTTAACACGGCTGTACCGGTGTTGGCGATGAGAAATGAATAAGTAATCGTTCCACCGACGCTGGCACGGTTGGAGCTTGCGCTTTTAGTAATCGTTGGCGCTGCAATCACGACAGGTATAGCTACAAGATTGGACAACGATGATCCGGTAAAGGCACCGGAGGTAAAGCTGACAGTTGCGCGATTGTTGATTTGCGAGGGAGAAGGCAATGAATTAATGGCTGCTCGAAAAACAACTGTTACCGATGCGCCTGGAGCCAAAGTGCCAATTGGAATCCCGTTTACAGGCGAAGCTGTCGTAGCTGGTGTTCCGTTTACAGTGACGCTGCCGGGTACGAAGGCAACTCCGCTAGGTAGCGGATCAGTCACCACGACATTGGTCACATTTGCAATGCCGTTGTTTGTGGCGGTTATCGTAAACTGAATGGTTTCTCCAACAGCAGCAGCCGCTAAGGAAGAGGCTTTGGTCACGGTCACATTCGGCGAGGATACAGGAATGGTGAGCGTGTTGGATGTGCCGTTTCCATTCAATACACGTCCGTCAGGTGGCGTAAAGGTGTATGTGTAAGTCGCCTGATCTGTCAAGTTGCCAGAGGCAGGAACAGCATTGACGAGGGTCTGGAAGGTCACCGGTATAGTAGACCCCGTATTAATCGTTCCTACTGAAAAGCCAGCAGCAGGATTGGCAGCAGGCACGGAAGAACCGCCAATGGTCACACTGCCCGGAACAAAGGATGAGCCCGCCGGGATGCTCTCTGTAAAGTTGAGATTCGCAGCAATGCTACCCGTGTTGGATATTTGAAACGTGTACGTAATGGTGTCTCCTACTGTAGCAGCCGATGTATTGGCACTTTTAACAATCCCGATAACGGGTTGATAGATCGGTGTACTCGCAGTATTGGACGGAACGCTACCAGAGATGACAGGCCCGCCAGGCACGGTTTGAAAGGAAAAGGCTGCCGATGCCTGATTGCCTAGCTGCGCATTGGCTGGCAATGAGGTGACTGTTGCTCGGAATGTAATGGTTACCGTGGAAGAAGGAGCTACGCTGCCCACTGTAATACCTGTTGCAGGATTGGCTGTGGGCTGGGCAGTGCCCGCGACAATAACGCTGCCGGGTACAAAGGTAGCTCCGGCTGGTATGGTGTCGGTAAGTACTGTGTTAGACGCGCTGACAAGCCCCGTATTTGAAATGTTAACCGTGTAAGTAACTGTATCGCCAATAACCAACCCCGTAGAGCTAGCAGTTTTGGTTAGGGTCACCAGCGGAGCATTGATATCAATTTGAATGGCATTGGCATTAACGGTATAAATATCGCCATTAGTGGTTAGTTGGAGGACACCGCTGGTTTGGCTGTTTAGCAGTGTGGAGGAGATATCGACGTTGGTAATGTCCCAGCCTTGCCGTCCCCCCGTGACCTGCGTCCCAGGTGTCCCATTCACCGCATTAGTGGTACCGAAGGTCCCCGTCGTGACCAATGTGCCGTCATCCCCGTTAATTTGCGACGCAAAAAAATTAGTCGAAAAATTGTTGGGCCCAGACAGCGCAGTTAAGCTGGATGTGGTAGGTCCAAATAACGCACGATCCCCGGTGATATCCACGTCACCCTCTTGGGCGCTAATTAACGCCCTGCCGCGCAAAGTCCCCTGTACAGGCGTGGCAAACCCGCTCACTACCACGTTGACCGAGCCAGTAGCGCTGCTAACTCCTTCACCGCCTACACGCAGCGATAGGTTACGGAAGGGGAGAGACGGGTTATTGTATACCACTGCCAGTGTCCATCCAGCGTGGTTGGTGTTGGTAGAATCGGGGACCGTAATGGTGCCCGTCACATTTCCGACCGTATACGCTCCTGCGCCGCCTTGAATGACCAGATTTGTTACATTCGCGGTTCTTACATAGGTACTGAGGCTGGTGACGTTGACCGATGTTGCAGATTCAGGACTGACTGTAGTAGATAAAGCAGGGGTCTGAAATGTGACTGGGTTGCTGGTGCTGGACAATACATTGGTACTGCCGTTGGCATAGCTTCCTCCCCAAATAAGCTCAGCATACAGCACTGTACTGCCCGCAGGGAGCACGAGGAATGCTGTCGATGAGTTACTGGCAAAGGCAGAAGTCGTGCCGAATGGATACGTGCCGAAGCGTGAGGCTGTATTGGTTGTGATGAAAGCGCCGATGCTGGTCGCAGTACCCGGCACCCCTACCGAAGCAGAACGTGCCAGCCCGAGTGTATTCCCTATAAAGGTAATAGCCCCGGTCTGGTTCGTTGCGTAACGCTGAATAAAAGCCATGGATTAACTTCCTACTTTCCATCTCTTCCCAATTAGATACCTCAGAGATTTTTGAAGGGGAAGAGCCAGCTGGGCTGGGTGTAATGATCCTTTCGTATAAATTGCCTGCATGATAATCAGGTCTTGCATACGGCGTAAGTTCCTATACCTGATTCAGCTTGATATGGCCCCCTCCTCCTTCGATAAAATAGATTAGCATGAGCTCCAAATAGTAAATCTGTCACGACACCAGCGGAGTAGCTATTTAAATATCTCTTCATTATTCACATATGTATGCGAGCTAAAATTAAACATGACCCTTTTCATAGAATGGCGTTATTGGAAGCGTTTTATCGAATCATGAGGGATTTTGTAAAAATCCGTCGAAATGTTGATAGGTTTTTTTACTTGGCGTTAACATATGTGTTATACTGAAGGGGCAAAGGAGGCGTGCCCTATGAACTTAACAGTACGAGGTCAACAGATCGAGGTTACCGACGCTTTGAAGGACTACGTTGAAAAGAAATTCAGCAGACTTGAGAAGTATTTCGATGCACCCCCGACGTCTGATGGAAGTGTAACGTTAAGCACAACCAGAGATTTGCACACTGTAGAAGTAACCATTCCTTTGCCGGGGCTTGTACTCCGTGCCGAAGACGAAAGCGATGACATGTATGCATCCATTGATGCCGTGGTAGACAAGCTAGAACGGCAAATTCGCAAGCACAAAACTAAGCTTAACCGGAAATTCCGGCAGGAAGGTAGTTTGAAAACTCTTTTTGTGGAAGATCCAGCGGGTAGCGTGGCTGTTGCCGAAGATGAGGATGCGGAAATGGATGAGCTGGAAGTCGTTCGTACCAAGCGTTTCTTGTTGAAACCTATGGATGTGGAAGAAGCTATTCTGCAAATGAACATGGTTGGACATAATTTCTTCGTATTTTCTAATATTGATAATGAGGAAGTTAACGTAGTTTACAAACGCAATGATGGTAAATACGGTCTGATCGAACGAGAATAGCCTGTGAAGCAGAAACTCATCACATTTTAAAGTGAATAGAATGTTTTCGATTGAAGCATGCTTCATGGATATTAGGAAAATGATCATAACACGAGCCTTATCCTTGCGAACCTGGCGGGATAGGGCTCTTTTATATGTTTATTGTAAACATGATTGAAAATTTCAGCTTGGACAGGTGTAACCAATTGTGTATTTCGTGCGTCAATTGTTTTGGTATCTTTAACCGGATGCAAATCTGGAGGCTGCTTGTGTTGCGGCATGTCCTACAAACTGTTACAATTTATGCAAAGAACATCGCACGATGGGCTGGTATAGCCGGGCCTGTCAAACATATCGGGAATCAATTTCATCATGGACCCTTTCTTATTGTGAAATTGATTCTATTAATTGTTTTGCGCGAAAGGGGTAAACCATGCTAGGAATTGTCAAAAAAATTTTTGGGGATACAAATGAACGTGACGTCAAACGTTTAATGAAGACGGTTGAACTGATCAATAAAATAGAGCCTGATTTTGAGAAGCTCTCGGATGAGGAACTGAAAGCCAAGACGGCGGAGTTTAGAGAGCGGATTGAACAAGGTGCTACGGCTGAAGAAGTGCTGCCGGAAGCTTTTGCAACGGTTCGTGAAGCGTCCAAGCGGGTGCTGGGCAAACGTCACTATGACGTACAGATGCTCGGCGGTATTGCGTTGCACGAAGGAAAAATCGCAGAAATGAAAACCGGTGAAGGTAAAACACTGGTGGGAACATTGCCGGTTTATTTGAATGCTCTGTTGGGCAAAGGTGTGCACGTGGTTACAGTCAATGACTATTTGGCACAACGCGACAGTGGAGAAATGGGACAAATTTACAATTTTTTGGGAATGACCGTAGGTCTGAACCTGGCCAATATGGATCATGCTGCCAAACAGGAAGCTTATGCTTGTGATATTACGTATGGTACAAACAATGAGTTCGGGTTCGATTATCTGCGCGATAATATGGTGCTTTACAAAGAACAGATGGTACAGCGTCCGTTGTACTTCTGTATCATTGATGAAGTGGATTCCATTCTCGTCGATGAAGCTCGTACACCATTGATCATTTCAGGACAAGCTCAAAAATCGACCGAGCTGTATTTTGCGGCTGATCGTTTTGTGAAGAGCCTGAATGTTGAAGAAGATTACACGTTGGATATTAAGGTGAAGTCAGTTGCTTTGACCGAAAACGGCGTATCCAAGGCTGAAAATTTCTTTGGTCTTGAAAACCTGTACGATCAGGAAAGTGTTACAATCAATCACCACATCGTACAAGCCTTGAAAGCTAACGCTATTATGCGTTTGGATGTGGACTATGTCGTGGCTGATGGTGAGGTCCTGATTGTCGATGAGTTTACAGGTCGTCTGATGGCTGGACGTCGTTACAGTGATGGTTTGCACCAAGCTATTGAAGCGAAGGAAAACATCATTGTCCAAAATGAAAGCATGACACTGGCGACAATTACATTCCAAAACTATTTCCGTATGTACCGCAAATTGGCGGGGATGACGGGTACAGCGAAAACAGAAGAAGAAGAATTCAAAAAAATCTACGGTCTGGAAGTGCTCCAAATTCCGACGAACAAGCCTAACCAGCGTGTAGATATGCCTGACGTAGTATACAAGAGCGTGAAGGGCAAATTCCATGCTGTAGTAGACGAAATTCTGGAGCGTAACAAAAAGAACCAGCCGATATTGGTAGGTACGGTTTCTATTGAAAACTCGGAGCTTCTTTCTGAAATGTTGAAACGCAAAGGCGTTCGTCATAAAGTACTTAACGCCAAATATCATGCGGAAGAAGCTGAGATTATTTCCCGTGCAGGTGAAGCTGGCGCGGTTACCATCGCTACTAACATGGCTGGACGTGGTACTGACATCGTACTGGGCGAAGGCGTTGCAGAACTCGGTGGTTTGCACATCATCGGTACAGAACGTCATGAATCCCGTCGTATTGATAATCAGCTTCGCGGACGTGCAGGACGTCAGGGTGATCCGGGCTCCACACAGTTTTACTTATCGCTGGGCGATGAGTTAATGAAGCGTTTTGGTGCAGATAACGTACTGAATATGATGGAGCGCTTGGGCTTCGAGGAAGATCAGCCTATCGAGAGCCGTATGATTTCGCGTGCTATCGAATCAGCTCAAAAACGTGTCGAAGGGAATAACTTTGATCAGCGTAAAGTCGTTCTTCAATATGATGACGTGATGAATCAGCAGCGTGCTATTATCTACAAACAACGCCGTGAGGTGCTGGAATCAGAGAACATCAAGGAAATTGTGTTCGACATGATCAAGCCTGTCATTGAGCGTGTAGTGGAAGCTCACTGTGGTGATGATATCCCTGAAAACTGGGAACTGGAAGAAGTTGCAGAGTATGTGAACAACAACCTGCTTGAGGAAAACACACTTTCGCGCGACGATCTGTGGGGTAAGGAAAAAGAAGAGATGGTCGATATGATCTTCGAAAAAGTTACCAACAGATACCACAGCCGTGAAGAGATGATCGGCGAAGAAATGGTACGTGAGTTCGAGAAGGTTATCGTATTGCGTGCGGTTGACAGCAAATGGATGGATCATATTGATGCTATGGATCAATTGCGTCAAGGTATTCACTTGCGTGCTTATGGTGGTACTGATCCATTGCGTGAATACCAATTTGAAGGTTTTGAAATGTTCCATGCTATGATCGCCAGCATCCAAGAGGAAGTTGCGACCTACATTATGAAAGCACAAATCGAATCCAACCAAGAGCGTCAGGCTGTCGTTGATGAAGATAAAATCTCGACGAGTGGCGAACCTGCGGCTCCCAAAAAGAAATCCGCTCCTTCGCGTCCGCGTAGAAAATAACGGATTGAAATTAAGGGATAGATCTTGATATACACTATCCTCTGCAATGCATATAATGGCAGGCGGCAGTTCAACCACTGACCGTCGGCCATTTTGTGCCATCAGGGGACGACACTGATGTATTCAATATAACTCTTCTGCGAGATGGCCAGGTTGAATATGGTGATGACTGTGCTCTCCTAGTTCTTTTAAAACAATTATGACAAGCAAGTAGGTCCCTGCTTGCTTGTCAGTGAATTCAGCAGTTGATCTGGCTCACATACCAGAGCCTGTTATTTAAAAGCAGTTTGACTTTACGGCGGTCGGGAGCGAAGCGGAGGATTTAAATCTGGAGAAGCGTCAGCGTTCGTAAGATCAAATCATTCGCGCAGCGTCTCTTACCCAGCCGTAACTCAAAAGTCTTTTACTCCCCCTAACCCTATATTAAAAGGAGAATGACATCATGATTGATCCAAGTGTAAAACATGATTTACGAGAAATAGGCAAGAAACTAACAAACCTTAGGGGGTCTCTTTGACTTAGATCTCAAACAGGAAATGATCGCGAACTTTGAGGAAAAGATGGCAGCGCCTGATTTTTGGGATGATAACGAAAAGGCCCAAGGCGTAATTGCTGAAATGAATGCTGTGAAATCTTCTGTGGACAGCTATGAACAGCTGCGTCAGGAATATGAAGATGCAGGTATGATGGTTGAGCTGGCTGAAGAAGAAGGCGATGAAGCGCTGGCTGGAGAAGTTGAAAACAGTATCAAATCCCTGCTGAGCAAGCTGGAGGAATTTGAGCTGCAATTGCTTTTAAATCAGCCCTATGACAAGCTTAATGCTATTCTGGAGCTGCACCCGGGGGCAGGCGGTACCGAGTCTCAGGACTGGGGACAAATGCTGCTGCGTATGTATACACGCTGGGGTGAAAAACGAGGCTTTAAGGTAGAGACCCTGGATTATCTGGCAGGTGATGAAGCGGGAATTAAGAGTGTAACCCTCTTGATCAAAGGCTACAATGCCTACGGTTATCTCAAGGCGGAGAAAGGTGTACATCGGCTTGTTCGTATCTCTCCATTTGACTCCTCCGGTCGTCGACATACATCGTTCGTGTCTTGTGATGTAGTACCAGAAATTGCGGATGATGTGGATATTGAGATCCGCACAGAAGATCTTAAAATTGATACGTACCGGGCCAGCGGTGCAGGTGGTCAGCATATTAATACGACCGACTCAGCTGTTCGGATTACGCATTTGCCTACTGGTATTGTCGTGACTTGTCAAAATGAACGTTCCCAGATCAAAAACCGTGAACGTGCGATGACGATGCTCCGTTCCAAGCTCTACGAGCGCAAGATCGAAGAACAACAGCAGCAATTGGACGAAATCCGTGGTGAACAGTCCGATATTGCATGGGGTAGCCAAATCCGCTCCTACGTGTTCCATCCATACAGCATGGTTAAGGATCACCGTACCAGCGTGGAAACTGGCAACGTCGGGGCAGTGATGGACGGCGATCTCGATCCATTCATCGATGGTTACCTTCGCAGCCAAATTAAGCTGGACGCAGAATAATTGTCTGTACGTTTTCCTACAGAACCGCAGTCTACGTGCCTGCGGCCTGTAGGAATTTTTGTGTGACGGTATTTTTATTAAAGGAGAACGTGAATGATGTCTCAATTGAACCCTCCCACTGCCCGCCGAAGAAGGCGTAAGCCTCTGATTGCCGCCAGTGGACCAGCGCGTAACGTGACCGATGTTTTGCTAATTATACTCGGCTCCTTCATTACAGCGTTGACCTTTAACATGTTCTTGCTTCCCAACCGGATTGCATCCGGGGGTGTATCTGGCTTGTCTATCTTGGGCGAGGACCTGTTTGGCCTGGAACCGGCCTATACGCAGTGGGGAATGAATATTCCGTTATTTATAGCAGGAGTACTGCTGTTAGGAAAAAAGTATGGCTTGCGTTCCCTGCTGGGCAGCATCATGCTGCCACTATTTGTTTATGTGACGAAGGATTGGGCAGTCCCGACAACCAATCCGTTGCTGGCTTCGCTGTATGGTGGAATCGGAGTAGGATTGGGCTTGGGCACTGTGTTTCGGGGCAGAGGCTCGACGGGTGGACTGGCTATTTTAGCGCAGATTATTCAAAAGTATACCGGTTTTAGCCTTTCTCTTTGTGTCATGCTGATGGATGGCACGGTAATCACGCTAGCTGGTTTCGCCCTATCGCCGGAGCGAGCTCTGTATGCATTGATTGGCTTGTTTGTAACCGGCAAGGTTATTGATGCTGTAGAAATGGGATTAGGCTACTCCAAAGTGGCTTACATCATATCCAATCAAAAGGAAAAGATCACGCAAACTATTTTACAGGATTTGGATCGTGGTTTGACAGAGCTTGCAGGACGGGGGGGTTACACGAACGAAGAACGTCCTGTACTTATGGTTGTAGTCGGGCAAAACGAGGTAACCCGCCTCAAAACGCTCGTTCGCTTGGTAGACCCGGAAGCTTTTGTGATTATTAGTAATACACGTGAGGTATTGGGTGAAGGGTTCAAAAGGGAAGGCTAGCATAATGTGGTCTTTTGGACGCTTGCTCTTAACTGAATCAATGTAGGAGAGCCCACTGATGTAGTGGGCTTTTCTCTTTTCAGTACAGCTTTATCAAGCCTTTTTTGGTAACAGATCAAGCCAATCTGCTGCTTGTCCTTGATTAAAATATGAGGTCGGTACTCCTTTTACTCCGGTTTTGACCATAAATAAACCGCCTGCTAGTGGTTGATCGGTATTATCGCCATCTTGAGCAGTTGTGATATACAACTCATCCAGATGTTCACCGCCAAAAGCACATGAAGTCACACAATTGACTGGAAGTGAAACCTCAGCAATTACTTCTCCCTGAGCAGGATGGATACGAGAAACACGTTTACCGCCCCAACGCGCGATCCACAACATGCCCTCTGCATCGATGGTCATGCCATCTGGATATCCTTCACTTTCATCCAATCTAGCTACCACTTGCTTATTCTTAATGGTGCCCTGTGTCACATCGTAATCGAAGGAGACCACTTCCAAGGTCGGAGTATCGATATAATACATGGTACGATGATCTGAGCTCCAGGCTAAGCCATTAGATGTGGAAGCTTTATCGATCAGTAAGGAGACGCTTCCCTTTGTGGTCAGACTATACAACGCTCCTTGCGCGCGTTCGCCATTTAAACTCATAGTTCCTGCCAAAAAACGTCCTGCAGGATCACATTTACCATCATTAAATCGATTTCCTGATCTACCTTCCTCAGGATCGTGGATCAATACTTTGGTTCCTGTTTCAATATCCAAACAGTATAGACCGCTGATCATGGCCACGATTACTTTATTTTTAAGATAAGGGACGACTGCACTAATATGTTCGCCCACATCTATGGTACGATCTGTGCCTGTAGATGGATCGTAAATGTGTAATTGAAAACCCTCAATATCGACCCAAAATAAACGTTGCGACTGATGATCCCAACTGGGACCCTCGCCTAACTTGGCTTTAGCATCTATCACTAAATTCGCTGTATATGTTTTGATGTGTAGCACCCCTAACGTATAGGTTTATTTTCGTACATACTCACTCTTTATACCCTATTCAATGTCCAACGAATACATAAGTGCAGCAAATGTATAAACCGGATGAATACCAATATACAAGATAATATATAAAGGGAACGCTCCTTTTCTTATGCAAAATAGAAGACTAGATTCGCAAGGGGGTCTGTCTTTTTTGTTTTCCTTAATTGTAGCCTGTACAGCTTGGCAGCCAAAAGAATGGGCAAGAGTGCATATTTTAAATTTGGAGGAATAACATGACATGAGGTGTTGTATTTATATGAATAGAGTCGTATAATAATACATATTTCATAGGGACGGAATGGAGGAAGGTCTGTGAGCAGCAAGCTAAAGGTAGCAATTGTCGGTTCCACTGGATATGGCGGAGTGGAGCTGATTCGATTTTTGGTTCATCATCCGCAGGTGGAGATTGTATCTGTTATTTCTTCATCCAGCGCGGGTGTCCCGATTAGTGATGGGTTTCCACATCTGACGGATATTGTGGTACAGGATTTGGACGGTGTCGATATCCATGAAATTGCTGCCAAGGCTGATCTGGTTTTCACAGCTACGCCATCAGGCGTTAGCACCAAATTAGTGCCACAGCTTCTGGATGTCGGACTGAAGGTGATTGACCTTTCCGGGGACTTTAGGCTCCGAAGCGGGGAAGCGTATGAAGCATGGTACAAAAAGCCTGCGGCTTCACCCGAGTATCTCAAGCAAGCGGTATACGGACTCAGCGAGGTGTATGCAGAAAAGCTTGCTGGTGTTTCTTTTATTTCGAATCCAGGCTGCTATCCCACGGCAACACTATTGGGAATTATTCCTGCCTTAAAGGCAGATTGGATTGACCATCGGTCACTGATTGTGGATGCTAAATCCGGGGTATCCGGCTCCGGTCGGGGAACAAGTCTTGTTTCACATTATGCGGAGATGAATGAGAATTTTAAGGCTTATAAGGTGAATAAGCACCAACATATCCCTGAGATCGAACAGGTATTGGGTGATGTTGCGGGCGAGGACGTTACAATTACGTTTACGACACAGCTGGTGCCTATGACGCGAGGAATCATGAGTACAATTTATGTCACGTTGAAAGGTGATCATACGGATCAGGACCTTATCGGGTTATACCGGGATTATTATAAAGGCCATCCTTTTGTCCGTGTACGTGGCGAAGGTATATGGCCGGCAACAAAAGAAGTATTTGGTTCGAACTACTGCGACATCGGTTTTGCAGCAGATGCCCGTACTGGGCGTCTTACGATTATTTCTGTCATTGATAATGTTGTGAAGGGTGCCGCTGGGCAGGCGATTCAGAATTTAAATTTGATGATGGGATGGGAGGAGAACCTCGGACTGGGCTTCATACCGGTATATCCGTAAGTAGCACGTAAACGCAACAGGTACAGGAGAACGACAGCGGGCAGGTTTGAGAACGCAAGCGTCCGGCTGCCATTCATTCCTTATAATGCGGGCGAGGGCACATAATTATGGGCAAATTAGGGTTTACAGTCGTACATGGGGGCAACATCGTAACTCCGCGTGGCTTTACAGCCGGGGGATTGCACTGTGGATTGAAAAATACGAACCGCAACGATATCGGCGCGATTCGCTGTGAGGTAGAGGCGACAGCTGCTGCGGTGTACACCACCAATGTTTTTCAGGCTGCACCGCTGAAGGTGACTCGCGAGAGCCTGACAAACGGTCGATTGCAGGCGATAGTAGTGAACAGCGGGAACGCCAATGCCTGTACAGGACAGCAAGGGGAGCAGGACGCTTACGCTATGCGTTCGGCCGCTGCTCGTGAACTGGGTGTGGCAGAGAGCGATGTAGCCGTTGCTTCGACGGGTGTAATTGGTGAGCATCTGAAAATGGATCGTGTGCTTGGCGGTATATCGTCACTACCTGAGCGGATGAGCGAGGCAAACGATGGAGCGGAGCAATTTAGCCAAGCCATTCTGACAACGGATTTGGTTAAAAAGGAAGCATGCGTGTCAGTTGAAGTGGACGGTGTGACCGTGCACATCGCCGGGGCGGCAAAAGGATCGGGTATGATTCATCCGAATATGGCAACCATGCTCGCTTTCATGACTTGTGATGCAGTCATCGGACAGACGGCTCTTCATCAACTATTAAAGCAGGCCACGGATACTAGCTTTAATATGATTACGGTCGATGGGGATACCAGTACGAACGATATGCTAATCGCTATGGCAAGCGGACTGGCAGGCAACAGCGAGTTGAACGCAGAGCATCCTGATTGGGGGGCTTTTGCTGAGGCATTCACTTATATTTGCCGGGAGCTGGCGAAGGCGATTGCCCGTGACGGGGAAGGTGCTACGAAGCTGGTAGAGGTGTCCGTAAGCGGAGCGGTAAGCGATGCTTCTGCCCAGGCGATAGCCAAGACCGTAATTGGGTCCAGTCTGGTGAAGTCAGCCGTTTTTGGCGCAGACGCCAACTGGGGACGGATTATTGCAGCCGTCGGACGTGCTGGAGAACCGGTCAATCCAGATACGGTAGACATCCGTTTGGGTGATATTGTGGTGTTGAGCCAATCAAGTCCAGTTGCTTTTGATGAAGCCGAGGCGCTTTCCTATTTGCGTGGAGATACGGTGCAAATTATCGTTGACTTGCATCACGGGAACGGAATGGCTACAGCATGGGGCTGTGATCTAACCTACGATTATGTGCGGATTAATGCGGCTTATCGGACATAGATACCAGATTTAAATACAGATGGATTTTTAATAGTTAATAGAAGAAGTGAGCGGATATAGTTTTTCGCATCATTTGAAAATCGCACAAAATTGTGCAGAGGAGAAAAGGAGAGATGATATGCAATCGGCAGTGGGACACGCGGATCAAGCGAAACTGGCACGTCGTAATTTTGTGATGAAATGCGGAGGAAGTACGCTGGCTGCGTTGCCTGATTCCTTTTTTGACGACTTGGCCCGTCTGCAGTCGGAAGGTCTTCAACCAGTCATTGTACATGGCGGCGGGCCTGCGATCTCTGACAATTTGGCGAAGCTGGGAATCGAAACGGAGTTCATTCACGGGTTGCGTAAAACGACTGAACCCGTATTGGATGTCGTGGAAATGGTGCTGGCAGGCAGCATTAACAAGCAGATTGTTCGCAGAATAGGGATGCACGGAGGGCGAGCGCTGGGCTTGTCGGGCAGTGATGGCTATTTAATTGAAGCAAAGCCTGTGCCAAATGCTACAGAGGTCGGCTGGGTAGGAGAGGTAACATCTGTTCAAGCTTCGATTATTACCGGTGTGCTGGACATGAGCTATATGCCAGTTATTGCGCCTATTGGCATTGATCGATCCGGTCAGCGTTATAACATTAATGCCGATACAGCGGCGGGCGCGGTTGCTTCTCATCTCGGCGTCAGTCGAATGATTGTTGTGACGGATGTACCCGGTATTTTGAAAAAGAATGGTGTAGAGAAGAAGGTTCTGGAGTCGATCACCATACAGGAAATTGAAGATATGATCAGCACGGGTGAAATCTACGGTGGTATGATCCCGAAAGTGAGAGCGGCTATTGCCTGCATTCACGGAAAAGTGAAGGAAGTCGTCATCGTTGACGGCAGCGAACCGCAGGTACTCAGCCGTGTGCTGAGCGGAGAATCAATTGGAACACGCATTGTGCGTATGCAGTAACTGCAATATATGCTCAACCTATATAACCAAACGATAAAGGGGCGTGAACGACATGAGTAAGGAACCGAATACGCTGGTGAGCGAGGAAATGCCAAGTACGAATGGAAGCGGAGCGCAAGCGCAAAAGGGGACGGCAAAAACGCAGGCAGATAGCTCTCTTTTTCCAAACTACGCAAGATACCCGCTTACACTGGTGAAAGGACAAGGAAGCTGGCTGTGGGATGATCAGGGCAAACGTTATCTGGATTTCATGTCAGGTATTGCTGTTACCAATCTAGGCCATGCGCCTCAAGCTGTAGCGGAGCGGTTGAAAAAGCAGATCGATGAACTGTGGCATGTATCCAATCTGTTTCATATTCCTGGGCAGGAGCGGGCCGCGGCCTTGCTGACAGCTAATAGTAGCGCAGATGCCGTGTTCTTCTGCAATAGCGGAGCTGAAGCGAACGAAGCTGCCATTAAGCTGGCGCGTCGTTACCACCAGAAGGTGAAGCAGACCGGTCGCTATGAAATCATTACGTTCACGCAATCCTTCCACGGACGGACGCTGGCAACCTTGACTGCTACGGGTCAGGACAAAGTAAAAGAAGGCTTTTTACCGCTTCCCGCCGGGTTCAAAAGCGTTCCGCTTCATGATCAGGCTGCGCTCGAAGCAGCGATCAATGAGAATACAGCGGCAATTATGCTGGAAATGGTGCAGGCCGAAGGTGGCATGTATCCGGTAGACCCTGCTTTCGTAGACGTGATTACCCAGCTGTGCCAGGAACATGGATTGCTGCTGATCATTGACGAGGTGCAAACAGGTATGGGACGGACAGGTAAGCTGTTTTCCTTTGAGCATTATGGGATTGAGCCGGATATTTTTACATTGGCGAAAGGACTGGGCAGTGGCTTTTCGGTCGGTGCAATGCTAGGCAAAGAATATTTGCGTGAAGCGTTCACAGCGGGCAGTCATGGTTCTACGTTCGGGGGTACACCGCTTGCTATGGCAGCAGTTCAAGCGACCGTTGAAACGATTATTGATGACAAGCTGCCAGAACGCGCTGCCGAAATGGGAGATTATCTCTTGCAGAGTCTGCATAAGCAGCTTGGAGATATTCCTTTTGTCCAGGATATCCGCGGAAAAGGTCTGATGGTCGGGATTGAGTGTGCGGAGCCGGTGGCAGAGCTTGTTTTGGCAGGACAGAAGAAGGGCATTCTGTTCATTACAGCAGGACCGAACGTGATTCGCCTGTTGCCTAACCTGTATGTAACGAAAGACGAAATAGATCAGGCTGTAGCATGGATTGCTGAATTGATTCGGGAGCACGTAGCTTAGTGTAAAGACAGAAGCATCCGAGATTAGAGCGTAAAAGGAGAGGATCGCATGAGCCAGGGCGGCGCACTGCAACAGGTGAATTTGAAAGGACGGAACTTTCTAGAGCTGGACGACTACTCGCCAGAGGAGATCCAGTATTTAATTGATCTCGCCATTGAAATTAAGCGTAAGCACAAAAACGGAGAAGCTTATCAGCCGCTGAAGGGGAAAACGCTTGGGCTGATTTTCGAAAAATCCTCCACACGCACACGGGTATCCTTTGAAGTCGGTATGTATCAATTGGGCGGGCATGCCCTTTTCCTCAGCAAAAATGACATTCAACTGGGACGCGGAGAGCCGATTAGCGACATGGCCCAAGTGATGTCACGTTATCTGGATGGCATTATGATTCGGACCTTTGGGCACGATAATGTCGTAGAGTTGGCGCGTTATGCATCCGTTCCTGTGATTAATGGTTTGAGCGATTTGGCGCATCCGTGTCAGGTGCTGGCTGATTATCAAACCTTATATGAGCAAAAGGGTAAGCTGAAAGGACTCAAACTGGCTTACATCGGAGACGGCAACAATATGGCGCATTCCCTCTTAATTGGTGGAGCGAAGCTCGGAGTGCATGTCTCCATTGCAAGTCCAGCTGGATACGAGCCTGACCCGAGTGTGGTCGCGGTTTCTCGTGAGATTGCCAAACAGACAGGGAGTGAAATTGTTATCACGCAAAGTCCGCAGGAAGCAGTAAAAGATGCCGATGCGATCTACACAGACGTGTGGGCAAGCATGGGCTTTGAGGAAGAGCAGAAGGAGCGTGAGCTTGCTTTTGCCGACTTCCAGGTGAATGAGGAGCTGGTTAAGCTCGCGAAGCCAGATTATTTATTCCTGCACTGTCTACCTGCGCATCGTGGGGAAGAAGTGAGTGCAGGAGTAATTGACGGTCCCCATTCGGTCATTTTTGATGAAGCGGAAAACCGCCTACATGCACAAAAAGCGTTGCTAGTTGCTTTAATTGGATAAAGTTGATCGTAAAGAAGATAGAGGTATAAGCATTCGGGGAGGACTTCAACAATGGCAAAAGAAAAAATCGTACTCGCATATTCCGGCGGTCTGGATACGTCGGTCATTCTGAAATGGCTCAAGGAAACCTATGATGCTGAGATTATCGCATTTACCGCAGATATCGGACAAAAGGAAGAACTGGACGGTTTGGAGGAAAAAGCACTCGCTACGGGAGCTTCCAAAGTGTACATCGATGATCTGCGTGATGAATTCGCCAAGGATTTTATTTACCCGATGTTTCAGGCGGGTGCTTTATATGAAGGGCAATATTTGCTCGGAACGAGTATTGCACGTCCATTGATCGCTAAGCGGATGGTCGATATTGCGATTGCCGAGGGAGCAACAGCCATTGCCCACGGCGCAACAGGCAAAGGCAACGATCAGGTGCGCTTCGAGCTGAACGCGGCGGCGCTAACGCCGGACATCCAAGTCATTGCACCTTGGCGGCTGGAAGAGTTCCGCAACCAGTTCCCGGGCCGGGCAGAAATGATTGCCTATGCGGAAAAACACGGTATTCCGGTAACCGCTTCTGCAGCCAAGCCGTACTCCATGGACCGCAACCTGCTGCATATCAGCTATGAAAGCGGCGTGCTGGAGGACCCTTGGTTTGATCCGAGCGCTCCTGAAAATAAAGAAATGTTCTTGCTTAGTAACGCGCCTGAGGACGCGCCTGATGAAGCAGAATATTTGGAGCTGGAATTTAAAGCAGGCAATTGCGTCGCTTTGAACGGTGAACAGCTATCTCCGCTACAAGTGATGGAAAAGCTGAATGAACTGGGCGGTAAGCATGGAATCGGACGCGTAGATATGGTGGAGAACCGTTTTGTGGGTATGAAGAGCCGCGGAGTCTATGAGACACCAGGTGGTACAATCTTGTTCACAGCTCACCGCAAAATGGAGTCCATCACAATGGATCGCGAGGTTATGAATCTGCGTGATAGCCTGATTACCCGTTATGCTACCTTGGTGTACAATGGATTCTGGTTCGCGCCGGAACGTGTTGCTTTACAGGCACTGGTTCATGAGAGTCAGAAAAATGTCAGTGGTACGGTGCGCGTGAAGCTGTACAAGGGCAATATTATCGGTGCAGGCGTTAAAAGTCCGGTTAGCTTGTACAACCCAGACATTGCAACCATGGAAGCTGATCCGACGCAAGCCTACGACCAAGGCGATGCCACAGGCTTTATCCGCTTGAATGCTTTGCGTTTGAAGGTAAATGCGGGCGTAACACAAAATCATAAATAAGATGTAATCAAAAAAATGTACGGAATGCGGGCCGTTCTTGTCCAAACGACGAGGGCGGCTTGTTATTGCAGAGAGGGGATCATGCAATGAGTAAGTTATGGGGCGGACGATTTACAAAGCAAACGAACAAACTGGTAGAGGAATATACGGCTTCTATTGAGTTTGATCAGGCGTTGGCGGAAGAAGATATTCAAGGCAGTTTAGCTCATGTGGCCATGCTGGGCAAATGCGGTATTATTCCGCAGGAGGATGCAGACACGATCAAGGGGGGACTGCACACCGTTCTGGAGCGTATCCGCCGTGGGGAAATTAAATTTTCCGTTTCGGATGAGGATATTCACATGAATATTGAAAAAAACCTGATCGAGGCCATTGGTCCGGTCGGCGGTAAGCTGCACACTGGACGCAGTCGTAACGATCAGGTGGCAACGGATATGCACTTGTATTTGCGCGGACGTGTGGTATCGCTGGTGGGTATGCTGCATGATGTACAAGTTGCATTAATTGGGCAGGCCAAGGACAATCTGGACACAATAGTGCCTGGATACACACACTTGCAGCGTGCGCAGCCTATTTTGTTCGCGCATCACTTGCTAGCGTATGTGTCTATGCTAGAGCGTGATATTGACCGACTCAAGGACAGCTACAAGCGCATCAATGTGTTGCCGCTCGGGGCTGGCGCTTTGGCTGGAACCACTTTCCCGATTGATCGTCATTTTGTAGCTGAGCAGCTCGGTTTTGATGGCGTCTATGAAAATAGCCTGGACGCTGTTAGTGATCGGGACTTTATCGTAGAGTTTTTGGCCGGGGCCTCGCTGATTATGACGCATTTGTCCCGTCTGAGTGAAGAACTGGTGCTATGGAGCAGCACGGAGTTTGGTTTTGTCGAGCTGGATGATGCTTTCTGCACAGGCAGCAGCATTATGCCACAGAAGAAAAACCCGGATGTACCGGAGTTAGTACGTGGCAAAACCGGGCGTGTCTATGGAAACCTCGTCGGTCTGCTGACAGTACTGAAGTCCTTGCCACTGGCATACAACAAGGATATGCAGGAGGACAAGGAAGGGATGTTCGATACGGTTGCTACGCTGGAGGGAGCCTTGCAATTGTTCGCTCCGATGATCGCCACCATGAAGGTGAACAAGGATCGCATGCGTCAAGCGGTCAACCAGGATTTCTCCAACGCAACGGATATTGCGGACTTCCTGGTCGGCAAGGGGCTTCCGTTCCGTCAGGCCCATGAGGTTATCGGCAAAACGGTGCTGTATTGCATCCAGCAGGGCAAGTATTTGCTTGATCTGAAACTGGATGAATTCCAGCAGTTTTCGGATCTGTTCGACGAGCGTATTTATGAGGTGCTTCAACCAGAAGCGGTAGTCAATGCTCGGAATGTGTATGGTGGAACCGCCACCGGTCAGGTGCAGGCAGCCATTGGACGCAGTGAACAGCTTCTAGTGAACACGTCAACATGGTTTGAAAATCATAAGCCAAAAAATTAATCTGTGAAGAAATAATTATTCTCTTGCACAGCAACGGGATGCTGTGTAAAATCAGATTTTAAGAATATTTGCCAGCTATGTTCTCAAAGGCACCGTTCGCGGTGTCTTTTGTGTTTTCCGAGAGGGTTGAAAGATTTATGCTCGGAATAACCATGAACTACATAGATGTATTGAAAGAATATCATCCACGAGGCTTAATAACTAGTTCTATATACCTATCCATACATTAGTGTGAAAGTTTCTAGAATTTACATTTTTGTATACTACGCCTACTATGATTATGGTAGAATAGCACTAAGTTTTTCATTGAATTACCAATTCAATAGAACAAGAAGCATATGCGATATTTCATTGTCAAGTTATTATTGGTTTTTTCGACCAGGAAAATTGCATAAATGTGTAAAGGAAGGGCCTGAATGAGAAAACAGGTGTGCCCTGGTTTCGAAAGAATAGCCGTTAAAAATATTTAAGTAGCGACATAGCAAAAGGCAGAGTCGGGACGATCCAGGGAGGTATTATGAGAACTAAACGAACGACGCGTCAGCTAAAGAGCGCTTGGATCGGTTATCGCGCTTCTGACGCCGATGGATTGGTATCCTCATTGCATGAGGAGCGAATCCAGGCAGAGAAGTTGCTACGTGAGGAGCGGGAGCTTTTCCACGCGGCGCTGGAGCGGAAAAAGCAGCGGGATACCGAGTTAAAGCAACTGCTTGCGGACGCGCTTGCGGAAGAGCGGCGCTGGATTGAAAGGGCGGGAATTCATGGGTGACAAGCTTAGGTGGCAGGTTGGAGGAGTTTCAATTCGCCAAACCAAGAGAAGAATAAAAGAAGAGCGTCAGCGAATCGAACAACTGCAACAACAGCTAGAGGCTCAGCGTGCAGAGCAGGCCCCGATACTGTACAAGCTTGATTTTCATATCGAAGAGTTGGAACGGCGACTTCAGGATACAGAACTTCGTATTCAGGCTTTACAGAATGCCAATGATACAGCAGCAGCTGTGGAACAATTGCTGGATGAAGGAATACAGGATGGACAGGTGCAGGAGGCGCAAGTCCAATATGCATCTGGGCAGGAACAAGCAGCGGCAGGAGCAGCTATAGGTCTTGCTTCCAGTATCCCTGGTGCAGAAGGCGGAGAGGCGGCAGCAGGAACGCAGACCGGACGAAACGGCAAGGCCCGTCTGGGAGATCAGCTGGTGGAGAACGGGATGATTACCCGGGATCAGCTGACAGATGCTATCCGCAACCAGAAGCGTTACGGTGGCAGACTGGGCGATATTCTTGTAGAGATGGGTTTCATTACAGCTGAGCAGCTACAAGAGCAAATTGATGGTGATGAGTCCAAGGAGAGACTGGGCGATATGCTGGTTCGTTCCGGCTATATTATACCGGAGCAGCTAGAGCGTGCGCTCGAGTTCCAGGCGAAGAGCGGCGGACTGCTCGGCGACATTTTGCTGTCATTGCAAATGCTGGAGCCAGCAGATTTGTACCGCGCGATTGCTACACAGAACCGAATCGGGCGTATTGGTGAGGAGTTGGCGCTGGATGCGGCGTACAAGCTACCCGAGCAAGTGGCCATGGCTTATGGCGTGGTCGTCATCCACCAATATATGAACCGCTATATTGTAGCGGTCAGTGATCCACTGCCAGAGGAGCGACGCTTGAAGCTGGAAGAAATTCTGGGTATGCCGGTAGAGCAGGTACTTGCAACGAAGGAAGAGATGGAGCAGCTCTGGGGTAAAATCTACGGTGAGGAAATGATGCAAGAGAGCACGACCGGGCTATTGGAAAAAGAACCGCATAATTCGGCGCGGACCACCTTTACCAAGGGACAGCTCTGGGTGTTTGCAGCTATGGGAATGATCACACTGCTTGGCCTCCTCTGGAACAGTTGGAAAACGGTGCTGATCATTAATATGATGATTCAGCTGTTTTATTTTGCTATGACGCTATTCAAATTTGGTATTATCTATCTCGGTTCCCGGCGTGGGGCGCAGCTTCGCTTCACGAA
Organism: Paenibacillus sp. FSL W8-0439; assembly: GCF_038008995.1. Taxonomy (NCBI): domain Bacteria; kingdom Bacillati; phylum Bacillota; class Bacilli; order Caryophanales; family Paenibacillaceae; genus Paenibacillus; species Paenibacillus sp. FSL W8-0439. The sequence continues at coordinate 5,236,216 of NZ_JBBPAK010000001.1, read as the reverse complement.
GGAAGAGGTAGACGCCATGGATGAAAAAAGACTGCCGATCTATACGATTCTTGTTCCGATGTATAAGGAAGCGGGCGTGCTTCCGATGTTGTTGCGGAATTTGGAACAGCTGGATTATCCAAAGTCCAAGCTGGATGTACGGCTGCTGATCGAAGAGGACGACATTGAGACGATTGAGCTGCTACGGGAAATGAAGCTGCCAGCGTATTACACGACACTGGTCGTGCCCGACGGCTTGCCGAAAACTAAGCCGAAGGCATGTAATTATGGACTTATTCGGGCCCGTGGCGAATTTGTCGTCATTTACGATGCTGAGGATCGTCCCGATGCTGACCAACTTAAAAAGGTCATTGCAGCGTTTGATTCACTGCCTGAGAATTATGCGTGTATTCAAGCGAAGCTCAATTATTTTAACAGCACACAAAATTTGCTGACCCGCTGGTTCACACAAGAATACAGTATGTGGTTCGAATTGCTGCTGCCAGGAATTATGCAGTTAGACACCCCCATTCCGTTGGGCGGTACGTCCAATCATTTCCGGGTATCTGTATTGAAAGATATCAATGCGTGGGACCCCTATAATGTAACCGAGGATGCCGATCTGGGCATTCGTCTGTATAAAGGTGGTTATAAAACGGCCATTGTCGATTCCCGCACATGGGAGGAAGCGAACAGCCGCGTGGGCAACTGGATTCGTCAGCGTTCACGTTGGATCAAGGGATATATGCAGACATGGCTGGTTCATATGCGCAATCCGGTTAAGCTGGTGCGCGAAGTGGGCTGGAAAGGATTTTTCGGTTTTCAGGTGATGATTCTGGCGACTCCGATGTTGCCATTGCTAAACCCGATTTTTTGGGGCTTGCTTATTTTATGGTTTGGCTGGGAGTTGTCCTTTATTCCCAAGCTGTTCCCGGGTTATGTGTACTACTTGGCCAGCGCGGAATTTTATATCGGTAACTTTCTGTTCGTATTCAGTAATGTGGCCGGCATGTATTGGGTCATCGGTGAGCTGGAAGAACGCGGTGAACGAACATTTTCATACGCGATGGTCAAATATGGGCTACTCTCGCCGTTATATTGGGTACTTATGAGTATAGCTGCGATAAAAGCAGCTTGGCAGCTTATAACCAAGCCGTTCTATTGGGAAAAGACGACGCATGGTCTGACCGATATGCATGACTTGGATGATACCCCGGCACAGTCCTCCTGAATATGAAGAAAGAAGGAGCAAGAATGGAGACCAAAAATCCTTTTTTATCCGTCGTCATTCCCATGTACAATGAAGGCTCACACCTTGAGCGTTCACTTAAGGTGATTGATGGGGTGCTGTCTGTTGTCACCTCACGTTATGAGCTTATTATTGTAGATGATGGTTCCAAAGACGATACGTGGCTCAAGTTGTCCGAATTGTCCCGTCGTATGCCCTCTTTGCTCGCACTCCGGCTGAGTCGGAATTTTGGTAAGGAGCTGGCGTTGTGCGCAGGTTTGGAAAATGCATCTGGCGATGCGATCATTGTCATGGACGGTGATCTGCAGCATCCTCCTGAGATGATCGGGGAAATGGTGCGTTTATGGCAGAATGAAGGTTATGATTTAGTTGAATGTGTGAAAGAATTTCGGGGAGAAGAGTCTGTAGGCAAAAAGCTCGGAGCTTCTTTGTTCTATGCAACCTTGAATCGTTTGACGGGCTTTAATCTAAAGGATGCCTCCGATTATAAGCTGCTGGATCGAAGAGTGGTGGATGCCTGGATGGCGATGCCAGAGCGTATGCCGTTTTTTCGCGGGATGACCGCCTGGCTCGGTTTTCGTAAAACCCAGATTACATTCCGGGTGGCTCCACGAGAAGAGGGTCCAAGCCGCTGGAGTCCGTTAGGCCTATTTCGATTGGCTGCGGAAGCGATCGTTTCGTTTTCGACGGTACCTTTGCGGGTAGTGAGTTTAATGGGTCTCATTTTCATGCTGATTTCGGTCGTGTTGGGGATTCAAACCTTAATGCACAAAATAACGGGTGACGCTGTGACCGGGTTTACCACTGTCATTTTACTGCTTTTGATTATCGGTAGTGTACTTATGCTGTCGATTGGAGTGGTAGGAGAATATATTGCCGCCATATATCACGAAGTCAAAGCCAGACCCCGTTATCTAATTGCAGATAAACGGGCGAATGCTGACCGACTGTGGGTGGATAGGGAGTTTAATCAACATGATCAGACGTTCGTATCTAAAGTATCCAATCATTAAATACGGTATTGTCGGACTGCTGGGTACAGGCATTCACGTCGGTGTACTTGTGCTGCTGGTGGAGCTGTTTGCAATACCTGCAGTAACGGCTACTACCATAGGCTTTATCGTTACGTTGCTCGTTTCGTATGTGCTGAATCGTAACTGGACGTTCGAGCCTACCGGCGAAGGGAGCCGCACTCAGTTTCTTAAATATTTATTGGTCTGCACCTGCGGCTTGCTCCTGAATGCCGCTCTGATGTACGTAACCATTCACTGGATTGGTTGGTCGTATCTGATCGGTGAAGTCTTAACTACCATCATCGTGCCAGTTCATAATTATATCTGGAACCGCTATTGGATCTTCTCCGTTCCGCAACAGCGTCAGAAAGAGGTTTCATGATCGTAAGGAAACATGGAAAGTTGTTGTCATTGTTTGCTTGTATTGCTGCTCTAGAGTTAGCCGTGGGTGTTTATTTTGCATGGCATCTTGGCTATATGCATACCGATGCGCTCAGTCGAGTAGCAAATGCATTTTATGTACTGTATAGTCGTGACCCGCATTTGGGTGCTATTGGGTTTGTGTGGAATCCACTACCGAGTTTGATGGAACTCATTGTACTGTTGTTCTATCCATTGTTTCCCGCACTCGCTTCCCACGGGCTGGCAGCAGTGATTGTGAGCAGCCTGTTTGCTGGGGCGAGTGCAGCATTATTGTACGGGACGGGAAAAGAACTAGGGCTTCACGGTGTAACTAGTTTGCTAATTGCGCTGTTATTTTCACTGAATCCGTTTATGTTTCTGTTTGGCTTCAACGGCTTGAGTGACTCGCCCTATATCTTTTTTATCCTGTTGACAGTGAGTCGATTCTGTATGTGGCTTAAGGATCGCAAGGCGGCGAATTTGATTGTATCCGGTTTTGCGCTTGCATTGGCATTTTGGGTTCGCTACGAAGCAGTCCCACTGGGGGTTGCGCTGGCTTTGGGCGTATTACTGACGATTTTTTTTCTGCATCGGTGGCGTACAAACAGAGAGAACGTTAAAACGCAATTGTCTTTAAAAGAGCGCCTGTACAAGGTAGAAGCGACATGGCTTCTATTGTTGCTGCCGCTTGTCTTTTCCGGTTTGCTGTGGCTCTTTTTTAACTGGATTATCATGGGCGACCCGCTTTACTTTTTACGCTCGCAATATTCCAATTCCACACAATCAGCGGCTTTGCTGGAGGATCAACGTTTTGTAGAAATGTTTGCTCACCCTATGCTGATGCTAAAGTTTGTCGGGCAACGGACCTTATGGTATGCGGCTCCGTTGATTGCCGTTTTGCTTATACGCCTATTGGACAAACGTCTGTGGAGTTGGAGCACATTAACGCTGCTGGCTATTTTTTTATCAGTACCTGGGCTCCAGCTTTTACTGATGCTTAAGCATTCTTCGTTTGGCTGGTTCCGATATTTTATGTATGTATTCCCGATTACGGTTGCTTGGCTGCCGTATGAGCTTAGTCTGTTGAAGGGGAAAATGCGGGGGATCGGAATCTCACTGGTAACGGCAGGAATGTTGGCAACAGCAGGCTTGTTATCCTACGCACTGACGAATCCCGCGATTGCGGCGGATGAGCATAGCTATCTGACGCATAGTGGCAATGAAAGCTATACTCGACAAATTGTTGAACGGAAAATAGGGTCATGGCTGGATGAACATTATGGTTCATCTCTCATTTTGACAGATTCTTACACGGCCTATCCGATTATTTTGAGCAGTAAAATGCCGAAGAAGTTTATGATAACGAGTGATTATGATTTTGGGAAATCTTTAACGGATCTGCCCGCTTCCAAAGTGGATTATGTTTTGGTTACGCGCTTGGTAGAAGGGGTACCGCTGGATCAGGTGAACCGGAACTATCCTGATCTGTTTGAAAAGGGGGCGCCATGGGCCTCGTTGGTGCATGATTTTGATGGGGAGTGGCGATTGTACAAGATAGAGCATTGAAGAACTGCAATAATTTTATTGTATTTTAGTGCATCGTAGCGGAGGGAAGGATACAGCTGGAGGGCGTAAGCTCCCTACAGCTGCACCACCGCAAGAAGTTTGAGGGGGAACGAGAGGAATGTCCTTTCGCAAATGGTCTGCAAGCAGATGGATGGCTATAGGTCTGTTTGTGTTTATACTTGCATTGGAGCTATCTGCGGGCATCTATTTCAGCTATGTTCTGGGATATATGCACACAGACGCGCTCAGTCGGGTAGCTAACGCATTTTATGTGCTGTACAGCCGCGACCCGCATCTGGGCGCTATCGGATTTATCTGGAATCCACTACCCAGTCTTCTGGAAATGGTGATTCTATTGCTGTATCCAATCTTTCCGGCATTAGCCTCCTATGGATTGGCTGCTGTTATTCTGAGTGCTACCTTTTCTGCTTTGACCGCTATGCTGCTATATCGGGCGGGTGTCAGAACAGGGATTAGCTCTAGGATGAGCTTGCTGCTGGCTTTGTTGTATGCACTGAATCCGTTTATTTTACTATTTGGTGCCAACGGTCTAAGCGATTCGTTATACATATATTTCATTATGATGACGGTGATTGAATTTGCGCTGTGGCTCAAGGACCGCATGACGGCAAGTCTGATTGTTTCTGGGTTAGCACTTGCCATGGCGTTTTGGACTCGTTATGAAGCGGTGCCTCTGGGCGTGGCCATGGCTGTTGGCGTGGTCTTGGCGATTTTATTTCTTCATCGCAACTTGGGTAGACGTGAACTGGCCCTGCGGGAAAAGCTGCATAAAGTCGAGGCAACCTGGTTGCTTCTTCTGCTCCCCGTGGTCTTTTCCGGGCTGTTGTGGATTTTCTTTAACTATCTTATTATGGGGAACGCTTTTTATTTCCTGAATTCAGAGTACTCGAACACGGCCCAATCGGCAGAGCTGCTGAATGATGATAAATTTGTAGAGATTTTCTCCAATCCGCTGGTGGCTTTGAAGTTTATTGCATCCAAAACTATCTGGTATTCTGTACCGTTGTTTGCTATTTTGTTCATTCGTCTGTTGAGTGGACGCTTGTTCCGGTGGGGAACCTTGATTATTTTGTTATTGTTCCTGTCTGTACCAGGCTTGCAGTTTTTACTTATGATGCGGCAATCCTCGTACGGTTGGTTCCGCTACTTTATGTATGTATTCCCAATTACCGTAGCCTGGTTGCCTTATGAGTTGAGCCAGCTTCAGGGACGTTGGCGGAGGGCGGCCTTTGGTCTAGTGTCCGTCAGTCTGCTACTTACCGCTGGATTACTCTCCTATGCGTTGACTCGCCCGGATATTGCACCGGATGAGAATAGCTTTCTCACACGCACGGGGAATGTAAACTATGTGAGACAAGAATCAGATCGTAAGATTGCCGTTTGGCTGGATGAGCATCTGCCGAAGTCTACCATTATGACAGATTCGGCTTCAGCCTACACGATGATCGTCTACAGCCAATATCCCAAACGTTTTCTGATCACCAGTGATTATGCGTTCAATAAAGCATTAAGTTATCCGCAGGACAATCATGTGGACTATATCCTTGTACCTAAGATTATGTCAGGCATGCCGTTGAGTAAGATTAATATGGTATATCCGAATTTATATGAGCATGGTGCCCCATGGGTTCAGCTTGAACGTGAGTTTAACGGCGAGTGGCGTCTGTATAAAGTGTTGCCTAAGGCACTAACTAATGGATCTCCAACGACGGAGACAACGACTAATCCCTGATGATAGGCATAACAACAATCCCTGGAGCCTATTCCCTTCGCATGGTGCGAGGAGGAAGGCTGCGGGGATTTTTTTGCCTGTTTAGTGTCATTTAAGCGGTAGCCATGCCAGTACATCCTGAATTTTGGTGTCCCAGTATCCCCATTCATGAGTTCCAGGACCTTCTTCGTAGGTCAGCGGAACTCCAAGAGAGGTGCATGTTTCACGAAAAGTCTGATTTCCCTTATATAAGAAATCTTCCGTACCGCAGCATTGGTAGAGTCGGGGGAGTGAGGTCCCCGCGGTGGTATGACATTGTAGCAGCTCCAGCAAATCGTGATCTGTTCCGCGTATTTCATCTGGCCCGAAAATGTTAAGCCATTCCGCTGGACTCATGGCATTTTGCATAGGATCGGTACGGGATGCGTGTAAATCCATAACCCCCGAAAGACTGGCAGCGGCTGCAAAGCGTTCTGGGTGCTGGAGTGCCAGTTTGAAGGCACCATACCCCCCCATAGAAAGACCAGCTACAAAATTGTCTTCACGTTTGTCCGACAGAGGAAAGAATGAACGTGCCAAAGCCGGCAATTCTTCACTAATAAAGGTCCAATAAGCTGCTCCTTGCTCCATATTCGTATAGAAACTCCGATGTACCTGGGGCATGACGACGGCTAGGCCCATAGAGGCGACGTAGCGTTCAATCGAGGTTCGACGCAGCCAGGTTGAATCATCGTCCGACAGGCCATGCAGTAAATACAGTGTCGGATGTGGCCCTGTTCCTTGCTTGCCCTCCATTCCAATCTGTGAGCGGGTTGCCTGCGGAAGAATAACATTCATGGATGTGCTTAGACCAAGAACTTCCGAATAAAACTGACATTGAATAAGAGCCATAAGAAAACCTCTTTTCCTAGGGGGTTGCAATCTCTTTGACCTGTCCCAGCCTACAACTGATTATTCATTCAGTATACTTTAACCTGTCCAAATATACATATCCAAGTGAATGACTAGGCATTAAGTCCTGTTTCTTATTTATCCTACATTAGGAGGGGGCATGGTTATATGGGACGATTTTTTTAATTTAGGGGTTATTTGGGTTTGATTTCTGGTAAAGTGTTTAAAAAAGATTGATGAATCCAATCTGAGGGAGGAATTTATAGCATGGGGAAAAAGTTAAGAACCACAATTACAGGTGTACTGAGTACAGGTCTTATTCTTAGCGCATTCAGCGCAGCGGCAGCTGCTCCTCAAACTACAAGCGGCCATTGGGCGGGAGATCAGGTGCAACGCTGGTCAGCTACAGGGCAATTGGATGGGGCGGTAAAACCGGATGCGGCGATCACACGCGCAGAATTTATCGTTCTTCTGAACCGCAGCTTGGGAACGTTCACACAGGAACTTCCAGCAGTGACAGACGTAACATATGCAGGTGGTGTGAAAATCAACGGTAATGGAAGCAGAACGTTCACAGATGTTCCGGCATCCCACTGGGCATACAACGAACTGACAAGTGCCGTAAATGCAGGCTACATAAGCGGCTATGCAGATAACAAGCTCAAACCAAATGGTAAGGTAACACGTCAGGAAGCAGCTGCGATTATTGGCAAAGCTATTGGGCTGACTGCGGGTAACGCAGCAGATGTTACTAAATTCATTGACTCCGACAAAATCGGATCTTGGGCGAAGAAAAGTGTAGCGGCTGTTGCGGAGCAAAAAATCATCAACGGTTATCCGGATGGTAAATTCCAGCCACTGAAGCCGCTGACTCGTGCAGAGGCGGTTGCTATTCTGGATGCTGCATCCGGTTATAACCTGAGCCCTGTTGATAATCTGACGACGACTCCTGGTGGAACGGTAACGGATTCCACATACAGTAACGTGACAAATTCCACTTATGGTAATACGTCGACTACTTCTGGCAGTGAAACAGAAGATAGCAGCACAAGTACTAGCACAGATAGTACAACTACTACGGACAACTCTACAACAACAGAGACAAGCACAGAGACAACTACAAATACCGATACGACTACAGACACAGCTACTGACGCGGATGCTACTTCGAATGCACTGAAAGTCAACGATGTGTACGATGGTGAAGGTACAATTACAGGAACAGCAAAAGCGGGTTCCACAGTAACTGCCTATTCCAACGATCTGCCTATCGGCAGTGCAGTAGCCAAAGATGACGGCACATTTAGCATCAGTGTGCTTACTCAAAAAGCGACAGTTAGACTGGTGATCAAAGCTAAAGATACAGACGGCCATGAAAGTGAGCCTGTAGAAATCTCGGTTTTGAGTAAACGCAGCGAGTAATTTAGAAACAAAAAAAACCCTTTCACTCTGTCTGGAACCAATCCAGCCAGTAGTGAAGGGGGATTTTTTCGTTTATTCGCTTATGCCATCTTCCACAATAGGTTTCTCCAGTTCGCGTGTTTGTGGCTCAGACGATGTGCTACCGCCATAACTAGCTATAATGCGCTGCTGCGCCCGGTACGTATCGCGGCTGATTCGGGTGCGCTCGACGGGTTTTCCATCTACCTTTTTTATTCGAAAGGTCTCTACCACATACCCTTCTTTCCCCTGCCGAATGACTTGATAGAAGCCTGAGGGGAGTGAGTCGTTACGTATTCTCTTTACGGGTATGGGGAGTACGCGAACGGTGTGAGATTCAAGCTCATACGAAATATTGGGTGGGAATGTACCAAAAATTTTGACGGTAAGCGTTCGATTTTGGACCGCGGCACGTAGGAGCAAATGTTTGCCGGTATTATTTCTAAAACGAAAATTAATGGATCCTGTAGCAAAGGTCGCATCCTGGCCTTTGGGCAGATAGCTGACTGGCAGGGAATGGTTGCGGCGTTCGACAATGTCCAAGCCGACTCGCAGCGCTGCATTATAGACCGTGCTGGATACCTGACAAATCCCACCGCCAATGCCGGACTCCAGCCGTCCGTTCACGATTACTGGAGCCTCACGAAAACCATGGGTGCGCTCAGCCTTGGCAATCACCTGGCCGTAGTCAAATATGTCACCTGGTTTGAGAATTAAACCATCAACGGCGCTTGCCGCCGAATTAACGTTATACACACGTCCTTCCGAGCTACTGCCGAGACTGGTGGAAAATTGGGTAATTTTACGCTCTATACCTTCGCTGCGCAGACTGTCGACCGTAATTTTCGGCTCCAACTGGTGGAACGGTAATTCCACTCGGATCGGCTCCTCGGAAGTTGTAAAATCCTTGGGGAGTGCCTGCTTCATTACGACGTCCAGTTTGGGCCAATCCAAGCGCCGGGCAGAGCGCCCCGGAATATAACGAACCTGATCGTTTGCATCAATCTGACGCACCGCATTGATAGGCATGCCGTATCGTTGTTCCTCCCAATCAGCTCCAAATTGGGATTTTAAGATCTTCTCTTGCTGGAAAGGTGTGATAGACCATTCCTTCTCGAAGCTAAAACGTGTCTGTACGCGAGTCCATAGATGCTTCGCGCTGAGTGCCTTTACCGCATTTCGGAATGCCTCCGCTTTATAACTGAACCCTGCTTCCCCGAGTGTTAGCTTTATATCCTGTGCACTGCTGTCACTGTCCGTGAAGAGCAGAGGGCGCTGCTTCAATGCATCCAGTTTTTTCTCCACCAGTCGAAGAGCGTCCGTTTTATCCATGCCGCCTACGTTGACTCCTCCGATCCGCACTCCCTCTGGTAGTGTTTGTCTATCGGCGTACAGATGAAGTCCTCCCCACAGCATAGCCAGCGCCAGAACACCAGACCATATCCAAATGACAGATAAATGAATTTTTTTCATAATGCAGATGTCTCCTGTCTGATAAGCTTGATAGCATTTCGTGTGCCATAATATTCATATATATGTGCCAAAAGCAGAAAACTTTCGGTACTATTTAGGTAACAAATTTGTTACAATGATAAACGGTATGATGAAATACAGAAGTTTTTAAAGGAAATGCATGGAATATGTCGAATGGATAATAGGTTATACGTAACATGATTAAGCAGCGGGAAGTGATCGAGTGATTGAAATGCAGGATGTGTGGAAGACCTATACGAACGGGACCCACGCACTTCAAGGAGTATCGGTCAGAATTGACCGTAATGAATTCGTATACGTAGTCGGCCCGTCTGGAGCGGGGAAATCGACTTTTATGAAGCTTATTTATAGAGAAGAAGTACCGACCAAGGGACAAATTTCAGTCAATGGTTTTAATATTGGGAAGCTCAAGCAGCGCAAAATTCCCTACGTTCGTCGTAACATCGGAGTCATTTTTCAGGATTTCCGGCTTTTGCCGCGTTTGACAGCCTATGAAAATGTGGCTTTTGCTATGGAAGTTATAGAGGCTCCCAAGAAGCTGATCCGCAAGCGGGTTCCAGAAGTGCTCGAATTGGTTGGCTTGAAAGAAAAAATGAATCGTGAGCCTGCCCAGCTTTCTGGTGGGGAGCAACAGCGTGTAGCGATTGCACGGGCCATCGTGAACAATCCCTCGGTCATCATTGCTGATGAACCGACGGGGAATCTGGACCCCGAAACATCGTGGGAGATCATGCAGTTGCTGGATGAAATTAATTTTCGGGGTACGACCATTGTGATGGCGACACACAATAAGGACATCGTGAACTCCATGCGTAAACGCGTCATTGCCATCGAAAATGGCAATATCGTAAGAGACCAGGTAAGAGGGGAGTACGGATATGACTTTTAATACCTTCTTGCGTCATATGCGGGAAGGTTTCAAAAACATATTCCGCAATGGCTGGATGTCCGTAGCATCCGTCACCTCAATTATTGTGTCACTGCTCATACTGGGCGTGTTTATTATGCTGGTGCTTAACGTCAACTCCTTGGCTGATCAAGCAGATAGTCAGGTGGAAGTTAACGTATTTCTGGAGCTCAATGTCGATCAGAGCATGCGTGAAACACTGCAAAAGGAAATCGCGGCAATGCCGGAGATCAGCAAAACGACCTTTGTGACGAAAGCTCAAGGTTTGGAGGAGCTTCGCAAAGATTTGGGAGACAGTGGCAAGGATCTGCTGGAGGGTTTTGACAAGGACAGCAATCCACTGCCTGACAAAATCGTGGTAGAGGTTATTGAACCAACGACGGTTCCATTTGTGGCCGAGAAGATTGAGAAGCTGAATACATTGCATCCCGAAAAACCGATCTTAAAGGTTCGTTACGGCAAAGGCACTGTAGAGACGCTCTTTACCATTACTAAGCTGATCCGCAATGTTGGTTTTATATTCGTCGCCGGACTGGCGATCATGTCTATGTTCTTGATCTCGAATACCATTCGAGTAACGATATTGGCACGACGCAGAGAAATCAGCATTATGAAGCTGGTCGGTGCGACCAACTTTTTCATACGATGGCCGTTTTTTATCGAAGGCGCGCTTATTGGTCTTATTGGTTCTCTTATTACTGTAGGAATTTTATTTACAGGCTATCAGCGTTTGCTGACAGCCGTTCAGGGAGATATCGCTCTCAATATGTTGAAGCTTATGCCGCTTGAAGGCATTTGGATTCAGCTGAGTGCATTGCTGGTTATTTTGGGGATGCTGGTCGGAATTATTGGCAGTACCCTGTCCATGCGCAAGTTCTTGAAAGTCTAAGAAGCATTTGGTGGAACGTCGTAGTCATTCAATAGAACGGGGAAGCCCGGTGTTATTTTGCGATAAAGGATGGGGAGTGCAAGTTGAAAAAAATAGGATCTGTGTTGGCTGCTACGTTGGTAGCTGCATTGCTAATCCAGCCTTCTGACGGATATGCCAAAAGCGTAAGTGAGATCAATTCGCAACTGAACCAATTAGAAAAGCAAGCCAAATCTGCCAAGCAACAGCAGCAAAAGGCTGCTCAAGATAAACAATATGCTCAACATTACAAAAATAAAACCGTACAAAACCTGAAAACGGTACTTGCTCAAATTAACAGCGTCAGTGATCAGCTGACTCGTGTAGCGGTTCAGATCGATCAAACGGAAGATAATCTGCGTGCGACTAAAAAAGATTTGGCCGAAGCAATTGATCGCATCCATTCGCGGGAAAAAATGCTGGAAACTCGTGTGCGTCTCATGTATACGGATGGAACGGTCTCCTATATGGACGTGCTTATGTCTTCGACCAGCTTTAGTGATTTTCTCAGTCGGGTAGATTCCCTGAAAACGATCGTGGAGCAGGACCAAATTCTGTTGGACGAGCATAAAAAGGACAAGGCTCTGGTCGTTAGCAAGAAAAAGCAGCTCGACACGGAATATAAAAATGCCAAGAAGCTGTATGCGCTCAAGCAGGACGCCAAAGCTCAATTGAATTCGAAGGAAAAAGAGAAGCAAAGACTGATTGCCAACTACGATCATGATATTGCTGAATCGGATGAAATTAGTGAAGAGCAAAACGATATGCTGGTAGCCCTCGCGAACAAACGTGTGGCGCTGGTGCAGGAGAAGAACAAGCTCAGAGCGGAGCAGGCTGCCAAAGCAGCACGCGCTAGAGCAGCTGCACGTGCTGCTGCAGCCAAGCGAATTGCGTCTTCATCCTCAGGCGCCGCCTCGAATTCCAGCCATACGGCAGCCAGTACGTATACGGGCGGATCCGGTACTTTGGCTACGCCTGTAGCCCATTACCGACTCTCATCTACTTTTGGCATGCGGGTACATCCGATAACCGGCAAGCTTAAAGGCCATACAGGTATTGATCTGGCGGCTCCGCAGGGAACCGACATTCATGCAGCCGAGGACGGTGTTGTCATTGTTGCTGAATGGTGGAGCGGATATGGGAACACGGTTGTCATTGACCACGGAGACGGACTATGGACCCTATACGGACATATTCGCAACGGCGGTACGGTGGTTCATACGGGGCAAACCGTGAAACGCGGTCAAAAAATTGCGGAAGTGGGTTCGACGGGGAATTCCACAGGACCTCACTGTCATTTCGAAGTGCGCGAGAATAACAAACCTGTAAATCCGATGAACTATTTATAATAGATAAGGTAAGCCCTATTTGTAACCAATCCGGTTGTAGATAGGGTTTTGCTTTAATGGTTCATATCCAATGAAGAACATGTGCATTGAAACACGGAGTAGGATACAATTAACATATTCCGTACAAGCTAGACGTATACTTCGTGAATGGATGCGTTGTGAGGAAATAGGATACAAGATAAAGAGAAGGCGGTGGACGATTAGATGTTGAAGAAAAGTACAGCGGTACTCTTGATGGTGATCGGGCTGCTTGGCGGCAGTCTGCTCACTTTTGCTTATACTGGAACAACCACAGTAGGGAATAGCGCTCTGGGCGAAGGACTGCTGGCGAGTGTAACGGGGAGTAGTTCCTCCTCCAGAAGTGATATCCGCAAAATTGAGACAGCGATGGACCTAATCCAGGGACAATATTATCAGGATGTGGATCGCACCAAGCTGGTGGATGGCGCCATCAATGGAATGATGGAGTCGCTTGGCGATCCGTATTCCTCTTATATGGGTAAAGAAACTGCACAACAGTTCGAGCAATCCATAGAAGGCTCTTTTACCGGGATTGGAGCCGAAGTAGCGGCTGAAAATGGGAAAGTAGTCGTAGTTACACCAATTAAAGGATCTCCGGCTGAAAAGGCGGGTCTACGCGCTAAGGATATTATATTGTCTGTTAACGGTGAAACACTGGACGGATTGGATCTGAACAAGGCCGTTTCCAAAATTCGTGGACCAAAGGGCAGTCAGGCAAAAGTCAAAATTCAGCGTAACGGTTCTCCTGATCCACTCGAATACACGATTACCCGTGACAACATTGATATGGAAACTGTAACGGCTCATATGGAAAGTGATGGAGTAGGCGTCATTACGATCACCCAGTTCTCCTTAAATACGGCAGAACGTTTCAAGGAAGAGTTAGCCAAGTTGGAAAAACAAGGGCTTAAGGGACTCGTCATTGACGTGCGTAATAACCCAGGTGGGGTACTTTCTGTTGTCATTGATATTGCACAGCAATTTGTACCTTCCGGTAAAACGATTGTACAAGTGGAAGACAAAAATCAGAAGCGTGAGGAAGAGAAGTCCAAAGGTTCACGCAAAAATTATCCGGTGACTTTGCTCATGAATAAAGGTAGCGCAAGTGCGTCCGAAATTCTGGCAGGTGCTCTCCAGCAATCCGCTGGCGCAGTGTTGATCGGAGAAAACTCCTTTGGTAAAGGTACTGTACAAACCAGCTATGACAAGCAAATGGGTGACGGTAGCCTGCTCAAAATCACGATTGCCAAATGGCTAACGCCAAATGGAACATGGATTCATAAAAAAGGGATTAAGCCGGACATCGCGGTGGACCAGCCTGAATACTTTACGGCAGCACCGCTGAACAAGGAAAAGTCCTTGAAATACAATATGAATAGCAGCGATGTGAAAAATGCACAAATCATTCTGCAAGGCTTGGGCTACAAACCAGGTCGCGAGGACGGCTATTTTGACAAAGTGACTGAAAGCTCTGTTATGGCTTTCCAAAAAGAGGCGAAGCTGACGGCTAACGGCATCATTGATGCGAAGACAGCATCAGCGATGGAAGCCAAGCTGATTGAAAAAATTCGTGATCCGAAAAATGATAATCAACTCAAGCAGGGGATTGAAGAGATTCGGAAGGAAATGAAGACAGGCGTAGCGAAATAATAGTGAGGCTACAACAAGGGGGCTGGAAACAGCCTCCTTTTTTATTGGGATTTATTTGCAGTCCGTCGGTTTGTCTTCCCTACATTGGCAATTTCATATAAAATAAATGGATATGAAATGTACGTGCTCCGCTATACAGCGGACCAGGGGCATAAGGAGTGTGAATGGACTTGGAATGGGCATTACAATGGGGATGGAGCGTCTTGAATGCTTGCTTGTACCTGCTTTTGCAGCCGTTTTATTATATCTCGATACTCATTGTCGCGCTTGGCTATCGTCGGCAAATGCTACTGGAGCGCAAGCTATTTCATACTAGAATGCATAGCTGGGCTGCAGAGACCTGGCGTGTCGTATGGAGTGGCTTGCTTGCCGGGATGGCACTATCCGTTCTAGGAATGTTCATCAGCGTGCATCTGAACCCGACTTCCATCGTGTGCCTGTGGATAGCCACATTACTGCTCATGCTGGTACGCGTCCGTTACCTGTGTCTTGCTTATTCGGTTGGTCTGCTAGGTGTAGTTCAATTTTTTCTGAACATAGCGAGTGGCTGGCAGCCTGGGGGAGTGCTCGGGACATCGGTAGCAGCTATCCGTGGATTGGATATTCCAGCACTCTTAGTGTTGGTTGCTGTACTGCATGTGGCTGAAGCGCTGTTGGTTCGCTGGCAAGGAGGAAAGGCAGCTACTCCGCTGTTCGTCGAGGGCAAACGGGGGAGATTGGTTGGTGGCTATCGTATGGAGGATCTCTGGCCCATTCCGTTGCTATTACTGGTACCCGCTCAGGGAGGATTCATGCTTCCCTGGACACCTTTGTTCGGCGGCGATGCCGGAACAGGGTATATGCTAGCAGCTCTGCCAGTCCTGATGGGCTTTAGCAGTGTGACGCTCGGCCAGCTACCCCGACAGAAGGCAGTACTTACTTCGAACCGATTGCTTCTGTACAGTGTGGCTTTGCTTCTGCTAAGCCTGTTGGCGGCCTGGTGGAGTCCGCTAATCTTGCTGGCAGCGTTATTCTCCTTCTTGGCCCATGAAGCGCTGATTTGGTACGGAAATATAGAGGAAAGCCGTCTTAGTCCGATGTTTGTACATCCCGAGCAAGGGATGCGTGTTCTCGCTGTGCTGCCAGATAGTCCGGCGACAGCTATGGGCATACTGCCGGGTGAGGCCATATACCGTGTGAATGGCATGGTTGTGAACAGCCGTGCCGAGCTGCATCAGGCCTTGCGGATCAACTCTGCTTTTTGTAAGCTGGAGGTACGCAATCTGCAAGGGGAGAGCAAGTTTGTACAGCGAGGCATGTACGATGGCGATCATCATCAGTTAGGGGTCGTGCTTGCACCGGATGCAGACGCAGGCTGGGCCGTATCCATACAGCCGGCCTCCATCTACCGAATTGTGGCCATGCACATAGGTGCACGACGACGCAAAGCGGGACAAGCATCCAAGGCAGAGGGTACGCATTTGGACACCATGGACCAATAGATATTACAACAAGAGGGTGGTCATTATTTGATTTGAATCGAATAAGGCTACCCTCTTTTGTATATGGCGACAGCAGCCTGCTTGAAATGAATATTCTCATCGGTATACAATGAATAATGTAATGGGAAACATTGATGAACCGAATGCCTATCATGTGTGTCAAGCAGGGAGAGGAAAAGATGAACGCGATTCACTTTATTCGAGAGTACATCAGGCACCCACGCAGCGTAGGCGCTGTAATACCCAGTTCAAGACAGCTGGCCAAACAAATTGCGACACCGATTTACTTTGACAAAGCCTCGTGCATTATTGAATATGGGGCAGGGACCGGTGTGTTTACGCAGGAGCTGATTTTGAACAAACGTCCAGATACACTACTGTTAGTGATTGAAGCTAATGAATCGTTTTATAAAAAATTACAAAGCAAATATGGTCACTTGGAGAGGGTGCACATTATTCATGGATCGGCCGAGCATGTAGCGCGGTATATGGAACAGTACCAAGTCTCGAAGGTGGATTATATCGTATCGGGGCTTCCTTTCACCAGCTTACCCGCCGCGTTATCCAGCCTCATTTTGGGACAAACGGCCGAGGTGTTAGGCCAAGAAGGCAAGTTTATTACGTTCCAGTATAGCAAAGTTAAGCACAATTTCTTCCGTACTTTCTTTGCAGATATCCAGATTAAAAAGGTAAACTATAATGTGCCGCCAGCCTATGTGTTTACTTGCAGCCTGTGACCCTTCAGCTATGTAGGAGATTAGAATAAATATGAATATCCATACACGGATGATTATGAGAAGATTGGGTCAGCATCATTAAGATGTTGAAACGGTCTTTTTTGTTGTCCACTTTTATGGAAATATAAGATAAGGGATATGTTAAATGGCAAAATTCATTTAAGGAATCATATTTTAAAATGGGGCTTAACCTATATATTACATAAGTTGGAACCTGTTAGACTTTTGTAGGATTCATAATAAATCTGAACTTTTGTTAAAGGAGATTTATATATGGTAAAACCGCTGATGTTCATGCGCTGGTGTGAGTATTATGGGTTAAGCGACCGTGAGACAGATTTTGTATCCTTTTTTATGATGAATTTTTCGGCTGCACGATCAGGCAATCAACCCAAACTTAAGGATCAATTTGTTGAGATTCAAAAAAAAGCCTTTCCAGAATACCCCTTTGATATTAGCCCGGAAGAACTGGATTATAACAAATTTGAAGAACTGATGAAACGAGTGTTGAACATTCATTTTGACACAGCCGAACTGCTGTATTCCTTCTATCTCCAAAAGCTGTGTGCACCTTTAGCAGAATACATTTTATCTACTGGAGATGCTGAGCCAGCACGGATCTACTATGAGCTTATTCAAAAGGACAAAGTACGGTAGAGATAAAAAAGCCCCTTGCTAAGGGGCTTTTTTATATTCAGGCTATAAAGTTATTTAATAAGTTAACTCTAGTCAATGTTCTGCTATATAACCATTTGGAATAATCTAAGAATATGGACATTACGTCCCATAAATGGTTCGATATGAAGATTTGATCGGTAAAACGTATAGCAAAGCTGTATTACAACATTTGAAGATCCGAGCAATTCTGAATTTCGGACGGAGAGGAGAGTGTAATCAACCAGATACTTGGAGCTTCGATGGGTGGAATTTAAGCACGAATCTATAAAAAATGAATCTATGGATTAGAGTAAGGCGATGTTGTTCCGGAGCGGTAAACCCGTTTGGATTTAGGAGCCTTAAAACCTGCCGGAGCGGTACTTGTATGGGGCTGCTCTTTTCAAATGTAAAGGAGGAAAGTGGTATGAGAGCGAAAAATAGTAGTAGTATTCTGTTCAAACGTTCCAAATGGCTGCCTGTCGTCATGGCCTGCACGATGATAGTAGGGGGGGCTTTACCTGCTCCAGCTGTGGTTCACGGTCAAACGGCAAAGACTATTACTATTAAAGTAGATACATCCAAGGAACGTAAGCCTATTAGCCCTTATATATACGGTACAAATCAGGATTTGGCAGGCGATGAAAATATGGCTGCCAGACGACTTGGTGGCAATCGAATGACCGGATACAACTGGGAAAACAATATGTCCAATGCAGGAAGTGACTGGCAGCAATCTAGCGATAACTATTTATGCAGTAATGGTGGCCTGACACAAGCCGAATGTGAAAAGCCAGGAGCGGTGACGACTTCGTTTCATGACCAATCGCTGAAGCTTGGCACTTATTCTTTAGTTACGTTGCCGATGGCCGGTTATGTGGCTAAGGATGGAAACGGAAGTGTGCAGGAAAGCGAAAAGGCCCCTTCCGCTCGTTGGAATCAGGTCGTAAACGCCAAAAATGCACCGTTCCAACTACAGCCTGATCTGAATGACAATCGGGTCTATGTGGATGAGTTCGTCCATTTTTTAGTGAACAAGTACGGCACTGCTTCAACAAAGGCGGGTGTGAAAGGATATGCCCTCGACAATGAACCCGCTCTCTGGTCGCATACGCACCCACGCATTCATGGTGAAAAAGTCGGAGCGAAAGAGTTGGTAGACCGGTCAGTCAGTTTATCCAAAGCTGTGAAAGCGATTGACGCAGGTGCAGAAATTTTTGGGCCGGTTCTTTACGGATTTGGCGCCTATAAAGATCTTCAAACTGCACCTGATTGGGACTCTGTAAAAGGCAATTATAGCTGGTTCGTAGACTATTACCTGGATCAAATGCGCCTTAGCTCGCAAGCCGAAGGCAAGAGATTGCTGGATGTATTCGACGTACACTGGTATCCCGAAGCGATGGGCGGAGGCATACGAATTACGAATGAGGTAGGCAATGACGAAACGAAGAAAGCCAGAATGCAGGCACCTCGCACCTTGTGGGACCCAACCTATAAGGAAGATAGTTGGATCGCTCAATGGAACAGCGAGTTTTTGCCCATACTACCTCGATTGAAGCAGTCGGTGGATAAATATTATCCGGGAACCAAGCTGGCAATGACCGAGTATAGCTATGGCGGCGAAAATGATATTTCCGGCGGGATTGCGATGACCGATGTGCTCGGTATCTTGGGCAAAAATGATGTTTATATG
Source organism: Paenibacillus sp. FSL W8-0439 (assembly GCF_038008995.1). NCBI lineage: Bacteria > Bacillati > Bacillota > Bacilli > Caryophanales > Paenibacillaceae > Paenibacillus > Paenibacillus sp. FSL W8-0439. The sequence goes on along the minus strand of NZ_JBBPAK010000001.1, from coordinate 5,217,051 downwards.
GCAAACTACTGGAAGCTAAAGGATGGTGTCAACAACTACGTTAGTGCCGCTTACAAGCTTTATCGCAATTATGACGGAAAAAACTCTACTTTCGGTGATACCAGTGTTAGTGCGCAAACATCGGATATTGTCAATAGCTCGGTCCACGCTTCCGTAACGAATGCATCCGACAAAGAACTGCACCTCGTTGTCATGAATAAAAGCATGGACAGCGCATTCGACGCCCAATTTGATCTTTCCGGCGCGAAGACTTACAGTTCCGGTAAAGTATGGGGGTTCGATAAAAACAGCTCGCAAATTAAAGAAGCAGCGCCAATCACGCAAATTTCAGGCAACCGTTTTACTTATACCGTACCGCCTTTGACGGCATATCACATTGTGCTGACTACTGGCAATGACACGTCTCCAGTGGAAGGTCCTGAAAGCTTTAAGCTGAAAGCTGAGGCTGGTGATGGGAAAGTCCATTTGTCCTGGGACGCTTCCGGCGGAATTGTAGGTTACAGCGTACAGCGGGCAACAGATGAAAACGGCCCTTTCACTGCTGTAGCATCCAACTTGACCGAAACGTCTTATACGGATACTAACGTAACAAACGGTACTTCATACTATTACAAAGTAACCGCCAAAACCAATAAGGGATCGAGCGAATCCAATATTATGAAAGCGGTTCCGAAGACGACTGTAAACGGTCCCGCTCCCTATGAAGCCGAAGAAGGCGCGCTGAAGGGAACCATTGTGGAATCCAGCGGGACCGGCTACTCCGGTACTGGTTATGTAACGAATTTTCACAATCCAGGGGATTCTCTGACGATGACGATTCAGGCTCCCACGGCAGGCTTGTACAATCTTACAATCGGCTACCGTTCTCCTCATGATGACAAACGCACCAATTTCTCATTAAACGGCAAAGCGTTTGGCGAACTGTTGCTTAAGAAAACGACTGATTTTAAAGAAACTTCCGGAGGCAAGGTGCTGTTGAATGCAGGCGCGAATACGATCGGTTTTGAAACAGGCTGGGGCTGGTACGATATCGACTACGTCAGACTGGAGCCTGCCGCTGACCGCCCACCTCATGCGGTAACCAAAACGCTTACCAATCCGAATGCGACGGTAGAAGCAAAAGCATTGATGAACTATCTGGTTGATCAATACGGGAAGAATATGCTCTCTGGTCAAGAGGAAATAAACGAAATTGATTGGCTTCAAGCCAATGTAGGTAAAAAGCCGGCCATTGCAGCGCTTGACCTGATCGACTATTCGCCAAGCAGAGCGGAACACGGTCTTAGTTCCACAGAGGCGGAAAAGGCGATTGCATGGGATAAGCAAGGGGGTATCGTTACCTTTGCATGGCACTGGAACGCACCGAAAGGTCTGATCGATACGCAGGGAAAAGAATGGTGGAGAGGCTTCTATGCCGATTCGACCACATTCGATATAGAATATGCGATGAATCATCCAGAGTCTGAGGATTATAAATTACTTATTCGCGACATCGATGTGATTGCAGGGCAATTGAAGAAGTTGCAGGATGCGAAGGTTCCTGTCCTGTTCCGTCCTTTGCACGAAGCGGAAGGCAAATGGTTCTGGTGGGGCGCCAAAGGTCCTGAGCCTGTTAAAAAGCTGTATATTTTAATGCACGACCGTTTGACGAATGTGCACAAATTGAACAATCTGATTTGGGTATGGAATTCTGTTGCTCCAGATTGGTATCCGGGAGACGAGTATGTGGATATTTTGAGCTTTGACTCTTATCCGCAAGCCGGTGATTACAGCCCACAAATTGCAAAATACGAAGACCTTGTTGCATTGGGCAAGGACAAAAAGTTAGTCGCCATGAGCGAAAACGGACCGATCCCGGACCCTGATTTGATGAAGGCGTATCAAGCTCATTGGAGCTGGTTCGCTACATGGTATGGAGATTTTGTGAGAGACGGCAAACAAAACAGCCTTGAGCATCTGAAAAAAGTGTATAATCATCCGAACGTCATTACGCTGGATGAGCTCCCAACGAACTTAAAAACGTATGGCATTACTGAGCAGCCGTCCGTACCAGGCAGCTTCACGCTGAACGCTGCGGGTGAAACGGCGAAAGTATCGCTGAGCTGGACAGCATCGGCGAGTGCGAAAAGCTATGAAGTGAAGCGTTCGACGACTGAAAACGGCGCGTTCGCCACCGTAGCGAGCGATGTGTACGGAAGCAGCTACACCGACACAGCCGTAACGGCAGACACGACGTACTACTATCAGGTGGTAGCGAAGAACGATGCAGGACAGACGCTGTCGAACACGGCTAGCGCAATGCCGAAAGCGGATACTCAGCAGCCGACGACAGGACTGCTGCTCCAATATCGCACAGCAGATACTAAGGTGAACGATAATCACCTCAATCCGCAATTCCAAATTGTAAACAAAGGCACAACCTCCATACCGATCAACGAGTTGAAAATTCGCTACTACTACACAATCGACGGTGACCGTGAGCAGACTTTCAACTGCGACTATGCGACGCTGAGCTGCTCAAAGCTGAACGGTAAACTGGTTAAAATGGAGAAGGCTGCAACCGGTGCCGATTATTATTTGGAAGTCAGTTTCAATTCGGATGCAGGCGTGTTAGCACCTGGAGGAAGCACGGGCGATATCCAAACCCGTATTCATAAGACAGACTGGTCGAACTATAACGAAAGTGACGATTATTCGTATAAAGGCACGCAAACCTCATATGCCGATCATCCTAAAGTTACCTTGTATCATAACGGCGTACTTGTTTGGGGAACCGAGCCGACAGCTAATTAAGATAAATGTTCGATCTAAAACATTGCTGAAATGAGCAGGGGAATTGTATCCTCTGCTCATTTTTTTTGTACAGAGCCTCTATAACTTTAAAATGGATAATGAAGGAAGGGATATGTTTGACTTTTATATTCAGATTAAAGAAATCACGAACTAAAATTACCTCATAATGTTAGAAAAGACGAAAAATATATTTTTTAGTTAAGAGGGGGATTGGAATGAAATATACACCTACGATCCGCTCGACGATAGAGACCGAACTCAAGCAGAGAGGCTATACATTTAGCAGCTTCAGTAAAATATCTGGAATTAACCGTGGTACATTTAGCACCATGCTGAACAGTAATCCACCCAAGCCGATCTCGGTTCGGCAGATGGACCTGATTACCAAGGCATTGGGGTATCCCGAAGGCTGGTTGTATGAGTTATACATAGATGAATGTTTTTACGAGGGGAAAGGGCACTGGAAACGGATCAAGCCTTTTTTACTGCGTTGTGTGGAGTTGGGGAGGAAGGAGTGTATTCAAAAGGTATTGTCGAGACTAACAGAAGACTTGTCCTATGTGCCGACGATATTTGAGCTTGCAGAAGAACTACACGAAGCAGGCAAGGAAAATGAATCTTTCCTTTTTACGAGTGTGTGATCGAAAATGAAAAATATCGTTATTCGGAGCGGTTGGCCATAAGCCAATACAAAAGATTTAAAGCATATACAATGTCTGACCTGGAAAAAAGCCTTGAGTTAGTATTAGAATTTATACCTTATCGTAATTTGCTTCCTGAGCGTTATCAGCTGGAGGCGATTCATAAAATCACAAATATATATTTTTACTTACACAAGTGGGATGAGGTAGAAAAGTACGTCCATGAACTAAAGAAACTAGCTTATGTAATCTATAGAAATCAGCAAATAACGAAGGAAAAAAGAAGAACAACTACACGGTTGCGTGCAGAGAGAAATTTGGTATTTTACTATGGCTACGGCTTCCTTTCTGTCTCAACAGCTTTGCAAAAGAAAGGACTCATTAAGGAGGCGAGGGCAGAGCTTGAAGGCTATGCTGATCTAAGTTGGTTTAAAGGACTTGATTCAGAAGGTGAAGCTGATGTGGAGCAATTTCGTGTGTGGGCTAAAGCCAACTCTTATACTCTAGATTTACTCTTAGGCAAGAGAGATATACTTCCGGCGTATATAACTTTCCTTGAAAATCACCCTGAAGAAATTCATTCTGGACTTGTAACTATACTTGAAACTGCTAATAAATATGATTTCGATGTAGACTCTATTATTGATAAGTATTCTGAGCAAATTAAGAGATTACAGGAATCTGATGATGTTAAACAATTGACCTATTATTATTGTTACATGTATCAGCTTGCCATTTACCATAACAGACGTGGAAGAATACTAAAAGGGCAAGAGGATACACTCAGTTATCTTTCATTATCCCAGCAGAGGAATTGGTTTAAGCCTCCAATTTCGATTGAGATTCTTCAAGATCATATGCAGTCAGATTAGGCCAACCTTCGAGGTTGGTTTTTTTATTGATAAATTTGTAAAAAAAGAAATGATATGTTTATTTCGTTGCTGGTTGTAGCACATCAAGAATTATAATTTCTTTAGGACTAGGAGAAAGGAGGATAGGGTTAAGATAAATAACCGTCTGGGGGATGAACTTCACTGAGTTTGAAAAAAATATCTTGAATTGGAGGAATTATCTATGAAGAAGAATAAATTAATTGTAACTGCTTTATCTCTTAGTTTGCTAGGGGCTGTTGTCGCGCCGAGTGCAATTTTTGCAAGTTCAAATGTAAATGACTCTTTTCAAGAACAATCCCAAACTCAAATTGTAACCTTACAACATCTCGATACGGCAACATTGCAAAAAAACCTGGAAGCAGCTCAGGGACTGGAAAAATATATTAAACCGGGTGCGGACGGTCTGCTTTACATTGACGAAGCTGGTAAGGATGTTGTCTCTAAAGAAGCCTACGAATATATTGCTAGTGGTGTTCAGATCATCAATGAATCTCTAAAAAGTGGACAAACCAAATTAGATGTTGAGAACCAAACGATCGTTCCGTCTGGACAAGCACCTATTCAAACGCAAAACATAATCACACCTAATGCTTCCTCGAACACGTATTGGTGGGGAGTAGCAATTACAATGTCACAAAGCGAAACCAAACAACTATCCTATGTGTTGAAACAACAGTCTAAAGGATATTTGACTGTATCAGGTCTGGCTGCTGCAATAGGTGGTATTATGGGACCTAATCCGATACCTTGGGGTGCAAGCGCCGCAGCTGCGTTAGTTTCTTTAGGAACTGATTTAGTCGCTTCGAGTTTGGATAACTATAACGGTTCACGAGGTACTACGCTGAATCTGCATTGGTTGCCAGCTGCTTATTATACGGTTAATTCCAACTGAAATTTGAATTAGATACCTTACTTTTACTATAATATTGTATATAATGTAAAAGAAGGGGTAGGTGAGATTATGGACCCAATTTTTTATGTCACTGCTTTTCTGATGTTTTATGCTCTTTTGGGCTTTGTTGCTGTTCTGTTCATATTTAAGCGTTCAAAGCAGCCAGCACGAAGAAGTGCTCAGTTCGTTGTCGGTCTCATTGGATTGGTGGCATTGTATGCGATTGTCAAGGCTTTTAACAATGCCGGCAGCTCCGATTCATATCATTATTTTGCCATAATGACTTTTGTGATTGTTTCAGCAACAGCATCCAAATATCTCAGAAGAAAAAGTAGTTAGCTCCATACGCGCTCCTGGGAAAGATTAATTTCCCTAGGGGCGTTTTATTTTGTTTTCTAGGAACCGTACTCTACCATTTCCTTTTTATCTCCTGCTTCTACTGGAATTTAGGGTACAAGGAATTGAAATGAGTATATAAACGAAAATAACCTTTTTATGGATAAAATAAATGAAAAATAATTAAATACAGGACATCATAAACCGCTAAAATTATATATTCGTGTACTAGTTGAAGAATATAAACGTTTGTACTTCATTCTATGCCATACGATTCGTTAAATAAAGACTTCTGTCTAAGGCATCATAAATTAAAGTGGATATATAGACCAATTATTTCACTATTTACGTAATTTTGTACTCAAATGAATTTCCTATAAGGTGGATTTTACATATAAAGCACCACTTACGATATGTCTAAAACTTATTGAGGGGGATTGAAATGGAACATACACCTACGATCCGCTCGACGATAGAAACCGAACTAAAGCAAAGGGGATATACATTTAGCAGCTTTAGTAAAATATCTGGTATTAACCGTGGTACATTCAGTACCATGCTGAACAGTAACCCACCCAAGCCGATCTCCGTACGGCAGATGGACCTAATTACCAAGGCATTGGGGTATCCCGAAGGTTGGCTGTATGGGTTATACATAGATGAATGCTTTTACGAAGGAAAAGGACACTGGAAACGGATTAAACCTTTTTTATTGCGTTGTGTTGATTTAGGAAGGAAGGATTGTATTCAAAAGGTATTGTCAAGATTAACTGAGGACTTGTCCTATGTGTCGACGGTATTTGAGTTTGCAGAAGAACTGCATGAAGGTGGGAAGGAAAACGAATCTGCCCCTTTTTACGAGTGTGTGATAGAAAACGAAAGATATTACCACTCGGAGCGGTTGGCTATTAGTCAATACAGATTGTTTCGCGTACAAATAGGTACCAATGCAGAAGAAAATTTAAAACTAACTATTTTATTTTCTCCTTTTCTAGATCGTTTACCTGTAGCTTATCAGTTGGATGCTTTATTGCAAATGGCTAATATTTATTCTTCTTTGCACAAGTGGAGTCAAACCATTTTTTGTAGCCAGAGATTGCTGGAACTCACAAAACGTATATACGAATATAGAGTAGCTCAAGATAATATAAATCATGAAGATCTAGAGCCATATTGCAGCGAACGATCATTAGTAGTGTATTATGGACAAGCGTTATTGATGCAAGCATTCTCATTACAAAAGCAAGAATTCTATCAGGAAGCTAAAAAAATTGTTTCGAGGTACGCAGATTTAAGTTGGTTCAAAGGCTTGGATGAGGTTGGCCAAAGAGAAGTTGAGAAATTAAAAATGTATGCAACAGCTAATGGATATGTACTGGATTTATTAATGGGGGATAAAAGAAATTTAGAAAAGTATGTTTTATTACTGGAAGAGAATGAGAAAGAGATATTACCAGGGATTCTCACTTTATTAGAGGTGGCTAATAAGCAATCTTTTAATATAGACAATATATTAAAGCGTTTTAGTGGTTACATTCAAAAGTTCTCTGAAAATGAGGATGCATTATATATGGATGATTATTGCAATTTTACTTTACAACTAGCCCTCTATCAATTTAATTTTAACGATTATACGGCTGGAATAGACACGATTCTTAAAAATATAAAACTGGCTTTATCAGTAAATGATCCAAGTGTATTTGCACAATCTATTATATTGTTTGAGAAATATAAAAATTTTGCTACAAAGTGTCAGTATAATGAACTTACAACTCATAAAGAGGAATTTGGGAAGGACTTTAATTTTGCGTTTCAAGCCAACGATCAAGGAATATGAAGTTGATTTTGAGCTAACAGTATTATTTGAAATGAGGTGTTAACATGAAACATACACCTACGATCCGCTCAAAGATAGAGACCGAACTCAAGCAGAGAGGCTATACATTTAGCAGCTTCAGTAAAATTTCCGGTATTAACCGTGGTACATTCAGTACCATGCTGAACAGTAATCCGCCTAAGCCCATCTCCGTTCGGCAGATGGACTTGATTACCAAGGCATTAGAATATCCCGAAGGTTGGCTGTATGAGTTGTACATAGATGAATGCTTTTACGAGGGAAAAGGGCACTGGAAACGGATCAAGCCTTTTTTATTGCGCTGTGTGGAGTTAGAGAGGAAGGACTGTATTCAAAAGGTATTGTCGGGACTAACGGAAGACTTGTCCTATGTGTCGACAGTATTTGAGTTTGCAGAAGAACTGCATAAAGATGGGAAGGAAAACGAATCGGTCCCTTTTTACGAGTGTGTGATAGAGAACGAAAGATATTACCACTCGGAGCGGCTGGCTATTAGTCAGTATAGGCTGTTTTGCTGCTCTTTGAATAAAGATCTGGAGAATAATCGTCAACAAGCTATAAAATTTGCTCCGTTTCGAAAGAATCTTCCTGATAATCTCCAATTAGATGCCTTATTGAAATTGGCTAATGCCTATTTTCAACTTGATGATTGTGGGACGGTTATCCAGTATGCTGAAGAACTAAGAATACTAGCTACGAATATCTATCAACAGCAGCTCGGAGAAAAATTGAAGAGTCGTGAAGTTAAGCCACTAAACACAGAAAGACATCTAATCGTGTATTATGGTCAATCCTTTTTATTAAAAGGAAATGCCTATGAGAAACAAGGGTTATATCAAAAGGCCCTCGATTTTATTCCTTATTATGCAGATTTAACTGGTTTTGAAGGGCTGGATGATATAGGAAGAATAGAGGCAGAAAAATTTAAAATGTGGGCGAAAGCAAACAAGTTAAATCTGGAAATCCTAATGGGGGAAACGGAAAGTTTACCAGCCTATGTTGAGCTTCTTAGAAATAATCCGCCGGAGATATTACACGGGCTATTGACTATTGTTGAGTCAGCTAATGCTCACAATTATCCAATAGATGAAATCTTAACTCTCTTTGCTGAAAAAATTGATAAATTCAAAGAATTAAATACCAATATTTCTTACTATCATACAAATTATAATCTGATTACTTATTCTCGTTTTTTTCTTGAGCTTAGTCGCTATTATTTCAATACAGGAGCTTATTTAAAAGCCATGGATGCTATGTTGAAAAGCTTCAAAGCATCTTCTCAATTGAATGATAAAGTCTACTATATCAAGTCTATTACATTATTATTTGAGAAGTATAAAGATCATTCCACGAGCGGACAACGGGAGGAATATGAAAAATTGCTTGAAGAAGTGCAGTATAATGCAAGCCAGATGATTCCTTAAACTACAGTAAGGCTATGTCCTTTTTACTTATTAAGTAGAAAAGAGTAGCCTAATATATGCTAAATGAGGACAGTATTAAACTTAACCCATAGGAACCTGTTGAATCGGATGCTTCTGCTAACTTTTCTTATGTAATACCACGTAATTTTCGGAATTAACGGATTTTCGTTCCTAATAGCTTCGTTGTCTCACATTCTAGTAGTATGAAAGAAGATAAGATAGATTATTTCTGAAAAAATTTGACCTTTAGCACTGCTGTGAGGACTTTTATACACATTAAATTCCATAATATATTGAAATGGTGTAGAATAAAGGGTTGACCACTATCCAATTTATTCATATAATTTCTAGTATATTGTAATTGATTGTCGAGGAGGGTGATTTTTAAAATCATCTGAATATGCCGGGGGTGTTTTTATTGGAAAATGCAACCACTATTCGTTCGGAAATTGAGAAAGAATTAAAACTTGGTGGCTATACTTTTAATAGTTTTGGACAAGCTACGGGGCTTAATCGGGGCATTTTTAGTGCAATGCTTAACGGGAATCCGCCTAAGCCTATCTCCGTACGACAAATGGACTTGATCACTAAAGCGCTTAATTATCACGAAGACTGGTTGTATGACCTGTATGTGGATGAATGTTTTTATGATGGAAGACCACATTGGAAAAGAGTTAAGCCGTTCCTTATACGCTGTGTTGAAGTAGGAAACCTGCAATGCGTGGAGAAAGTGCTCTCGCGCTTAATGGAGGATCTTAATCACATCCCGACAATCTTTGCTTTGGCAGAGGAGCTATATGATGGGGGAAAGCTACAGGAGGCAATTCCTTTCTATGAGTGTGTAATTGAAAATGAAAAGTACCAACATTCTGAGAGATTAGCAATTAGTCATTATAAATTGTTTGTAGCCTCAATAGGTCAAGATTTAGAGAGGAACTTGGAAGCGGTTTTAAGATTCATCCCCTACCGTAATAGACTTCCTGAAAATTATCATTTGGATGCTTTGCTGAAATTGGCTAATATCTACTTTAGTCTTCACCAATGGAAAGAGGTAGAAAGGTATGCTGACGAGCTACGGAACCTAGCAACAACAGTATATAAGAATGAAATTCAAAAACGAAAAAATATAAATAAGTATAGACAATTAGAGACTGAAAGACCACTTGTTGTTTACTATGGACAAGGTTATTTGCTTAAGGGAAATGCTTTGGAACTGCAAGGAATGTATGAAAAAGCAATGGAATATATTAATGGCTATGCGGATTTAGGCTGGTTTGAAGGACTAGACGAACTAGGTTTAGAAGAAGTTGAACTACTTAAATTATGGGCAGAAGCAAACAAACTTAACTTAAGGGTTTTAATGGGTGAAAAGGGAAGTTTACTTTCGTATGTTAATTTTCTTAAGAGAAACCCCCTTGAAGTATTGCCTGGTTTGCTTACTATTGTTGAGTCTGCTATTAAACATAAATTTAGTATTGATGCCATACTTTCAGAATTTTCAGAGGAAATTAGAGTTTTTAATGATAGTTTCTTTTTGGATAGTGGATATTATCAGCTAGCACCAACTGTGGACAGATATGCTGATTTACATTATAAACTATCAATTTACTATTTCGGCAGTAAAAGGATAAATCAAGGTCTTGATTCTATTTTAGAAAGTCTGAAATTTTATAAAATTATTAATAATAAAACAAAGTTTGTGGAATGTGTTGCTTTGTTCGAAAGGTTCAGAAAAGACGCCACATCTCAGCATAGAAAAGATTATGAATTTATAATGGAGGAGATATTAAATGATGAAAAGATTAACGATGTTCTCCTTGTTGGCGCTAAGTCTAATTAGTTTTGTTAGTTTTGAAAAATCGATCAATGCTAATGTGGATATATTTGGACATGGAAACGGGAACTATAGCACTTATGGACATGGAAATGGACATTAGAGAATTAGAAATTATAGTTCTAAGCCAATTCCTTTGGATTGGCTTTTTTGATGTATTCCGTTAAAGGGATGAAATGGGTTTTATTATATTTTTAACCTGTGGGGAAGGTATCAGCCTGTAAACTAATGTAAATACCACACCGAACAGGAGGTTTATTGATGTGAAATGGCAACAATTGGAGGAGTGCATCGAAGAAAAGCGAAAAGAATTAAATGATTTGGCGAAAGAGGTGGGATTGAAGGATCGACGGGTGTTGACCAAGTCTATGGAGTTGGATCGGCTCCTTAATAAGTACAGTGATTGGAAATATAGCTATCGTAGACAACAGAGCGTACCCCAAAGTTCACAGATCCAAGAGAAGCAACACGAGCTCGTCCTATCTTATTAACATCAAGCATCATAACAAGATAAAACCTAACTTCACCTTGGCTTCTATACATAGTGAGATATAGCATAAACAAAATAATCTCTATTACATCTCGTACGCCGCCCTTATCCACGTTGTTCGTACAGTTTATTGTTCTGCGTCTACATCAGAGCGGAAGCCATGTAACATGAGGATACAGCTCAAAAAAACCTCCCCATTCACGTTATGGCGTGACTCGGGAGGTTTTTGGGTTTTACTGCTGGAGCTGACGCAGCACAGTGATTTCGACACGGCGGTTTTTTTGTCGCCCTGCTTCGGTGCTATTGTCACCAACCGGACGGGTATCTGCATAACCCGCATACTGGAATCCTGATGGGGATAACTGCTCTCGGTCGATAAAGAACCGGAGTACAGACAGTGCCCGAGCGCCGGAAAGCTCCCAGTTGTCCTTGTAGGTCGATAAGTTAGAGGAACGCGTGAATGGAATGTTGTCCGTATGCCCCTCAATACTAATCGGTGTTTTCAAATCTCGAAATAGACTGGCTAATTTGGATAACGTGTTTGCAGAACCCTGCTTGAGTGCCGCTCTGCCTTGGTCGAATAGAAAGCGGTCATTCAGCGTAATGACAATGCCACGTGGTTGATCGGATACGAAAATCTGGTTTTGTAGCTTGTTGTCTGTAATATATTCCTGGATGACTCCCATTAGGTTTTGCAGTTCTTTTTCCTGCTTGCGAAAAGCTTGTTCACGCTCGGTGAGCTTGGTTGATCCCGCTTCTTTTTTATCAGAGGCCGGTTGCTTGGTCGCGGGTGGATTCTTGCTGGTGTAACGATCGGCAGTCCCCGTAATGCCCGAGCCTTGCTCCAAAATAGAATCTCCCTTGTGGAACGTATCCTGAAGGGATTGAACAACGACGTCGTATTTCTTAGCATCCAGACTGCTCATGGCATACATCACGACGAAGAAAATGAGCAGCAGGGTGATCAGATCGGCATAAGTAATCATCCACCGATCCCGTTGGTCTCCGCCGCCACCTTGACGCCCACGGCGCTTAGCGCGCGCTCTCATGGAAGTCCTCCTTTGGAGTAGCGCTCTCTGTACGTGAGCGACGAGGCGGTTTGCGATCTATATTTTGCTCTGAGCGGATAAAGAACTCCAACTTCTTGCGTACAAGCTTAGGGTTCTCTCCGTTTTGAATAGCCAGAATACCTTGCAGCAGCAAATCCATTGTGATAATTTCACTTTCACTGGCTGCTCTTATTTTGGACGCGATGGGCAGAAAGATCAGATTGGCGCTAGCAACGCCGTATAAAGTTGCGATAAAAGCCACAGCAATCGACGGCCCGAGCGCAGTAGGTTCGGTTAAGCTGCCTAGTACATGGATCAGACCCATGACCGTACCGATAATCCCCATCGTAGGGGCATAGCCGCCTGCCGATTCAAATATTTTGGCGTACCCCTCATGTTTGTGCCCAATAGCATCTAACTCTAGTTCTAAAATTTGTTTGATCTGTTCCTGTTCAGTGCCGTCAATAACGAGTTGAAGACCTTCCCGCAAAAATGCATTCGGATGCTCCGATGATATACGTTCTAACGCAAGCACACCGGATCGGCGGGAGGTGGCGGCCATGGAAACCAAATCTTCTATATATTGTTCCGTAGGATTGTCCTCACGACTAAAAGCCATCCGCAGAGCGGTGGGTATAGTCTTCAGCTTGGAGGCAGGGTAACTGATCACAACTGCGGCGAAAGTTCCGCCAAATACAATCAGAGCGGATGTGCCTTGAAGCAGCCCTGTGAATTCGCCGCCTTCCCATAAGAAGCCACCGATTAATGCTATGATTCCGGCGATGATGCCCAATACGATAATGATATCCAAAATTTAATTCACTCCTATTCAAGACTTATCGTTTGCATCCACGGTAAGAAAGAGGTATAATACGGGAACAAACATTCTTATTCAACCATATTTCCCAAGTATCATTGCTCGGGAAATATCGACATAGAATTACAGGCAAAGACGTTAAAGCTCGATTGGTGTAAAAACATGATGTTTCCATTTTAGACGATAAGGGTGATGCAGGGCAATGAGTGATATCGTTGTTAGCGATAAGACTTTTGAAATTCAGTCGGAATTCCAACCTCAAGGCGATCAGCCCCAGGCCATTTTTGAATTGGTAGAGGGAATTGCAGAAGGAAAGAAGCATCAAACTCTATTGGGTGCTACGGGAACAGGTAAGACGTATACCATCGCTCAGACTATTGCCAAGCTGAATCGGCCTACGCTGGTTATTGCACATAACAAGACTTTGGCTGCTCAACTGGCAAGTGAGTTTAAAGAATTCTTTCCCAACAACTCAGTCGATTATTTTGTCAGCTACTATGATTACTACCAACCGGAAGCGTACATCCCTTCTTCCGATACGTATATTGAGAAGGATTCCAGCATCAATGAGGAGATTGATAAACTTCGCCACTCAGCCACAAGCTCTCTGTTTGAGCGTCGTGACGTTATTATTGTAGCGAGTGTCTCTTGCATTTATGGTTTGGGTTCCCCGAAAGAATATTCAAGCTTGCTGCTCTCGCTTAGAGTCGGCATGGAGAAACCCCGCAATCAGATTTTGTCCCGCTTGGTCGATATTCAATATCAGCGGAACGATATCAACTTCGTGCGGGGTACTTTCCGTGTACGAGGGGATGTTGTTGAAATATTCCCGGCTTCCCATGGAGAAAACGCGATACGCGTAGAACTGTTCGGAGATGAAATTGAACGGATTACCGAAATTAATGTGCTTACAGGTGAATTGATCGGTGAACGTGAGCATATCGCCATTTTCCCGGCATCTCACTTCGTTACTCATGAGGATACGATGAGGGTAGCACTGGTCAACATCGAACGTGAACTGGAAGAGCGCTTAGCAGAGCTGAAGGAGCAAGGGAAGCTGTTAGAGGCGCAACGTTTGGAGCAACGTACCCGCTATGATATCGAGATGATGAGAGAGGTTGGCTTTTGTTCCGGTGTCGAAAACTACTCGGGTCCACTGACATTCCGCGAGCGTGGAGCAACACCATATACACTGTTGGATTATTTTCCAGATGATATGCTGATCGTCATCGACGAATCTCATGTTACATTGCCGCAGATTCGTGCGATGTATAACGGGGACCAGGCGCGTAAAAATGTTCTCGTTGAACATGGTTTTCGTTTGCCATCTGCCTTGGATAACCGGCCGCTGAAGTTCGAAGAGTTCGAGGACAAAGTGAATCAAATTATCTATGTATCGGCTACTCCAGGCCCGTATGAGATGGAAAAATGCGATACGATGGTGCAGCAGATTATCCGTCCTACCGGTCTCCTTGATCCTATAATTGAGGTGCGTCCAAGCAAAGGTCAGATTGACGATCTCATTAATGAAATACGGCAGCGCATAGAACGTGAAGAACGGGTACTGGTCACCACACTCACGAAGAAAATGGCTGAAGATTTGACAGACTACTTAAAAGAAGTGGGCATCAAGGTTCGGTATATGCACTCCGAGATTAAGACTTTGGAACGGATGGCCATTTTGCGGGATCTTCGTCTGGGAACCTTCGATGTGCTGATCGGGATCAACTTGTTGCGGGAAGGTCTCGATTTGCCGGAAGTATCGCTGGTTGCGATTTTGGATGCGGACAAAGAAGGCTTCCTGCGTTCTGAGCGCTCTCTGATTCAGACGATCGGACGGGCAGCGCGGAATAGTGACGGACGTGTTATTATGTATGGCGATAAGATTACCGATTCTATGGATAAAGCGATTAAGGAAACGGAACGTCGCCGTGCGATTCAAATTCAATACAATGAAGAGCATGGGATTACCCCGCAAACCATCCGTAAAAAGATACGTGATGTCATTGAAGCAACCAAGACGGCAGAGTCCAAGAATGATTACCTTCCTAATGAGACGGGTAAACTTTCCAAGAAGGAGCGTCAATCCCTCATTCAGCGCCTAGAAGCAGAAATGAAGGATGCGGCCAAGAATCTACAGTTCGAACGGGCCGCCGAGTTGCGTGATGCTTTGCTGGAATTGCGGGCTGATTAAACATTGGGAATAAGCTAGAAGCACAACATATTGATAATAGAATGTTTGATTGCTTTTAAGAAATAGTGAGGACGGCCGATGTGGTCGTTCTCTTTGCGATATATCACTTCCATCGGATCATCCGATGCGATATAGGATGACGTGAATTACGGCTAAGGAGATGAAACATTTGGCGAATGAAAGCATCATCATCAAAGGCGCACGCGCGCATAATCTCAAAAATATTGACGTGACGATTCCGCGGGACAAGTTCGTCGTCCTGACAGGGCTTAGCGGCTCAGGTAAATCATCACTGGCTTTCGATACGATCTATGCGGAAGGACAGCGGCGGTATGTGGAATCATTATCTGCGTATGCCCGTCAATTCCTCGGGCAAATGGAGAAACCGGACGTCGATTCGATTGACGGCCTGTCACCTGCCATTTCCATTGACCAAAAAACGACAAGTCGGAATCCTCGTTCTACGGTCGGAACAGTTACAGAAATCTATGATTACTTGCGGTTGTTATTTGCCCGAGTGGGTCATCCTCATTGTCCTGAACATGGCATTGAAATCACTTCTCAGACCGTCGAACAGATGGTAGACCGCATTTTGCAATATCCTGAAAAGACACGGCTGCAAATCCTGGCTCCATTGGTATCCGGCCGCAAAGGTGAGCATAAGACACTGTTCACTGATATAGCCAAGCAGGGCTTTGTACGGGTACGTGTGAATGGCGAACTGCGTGAATTGTCCGAGAAGATTGAATTGGAGAAGAACAAGAAGCACTCGATTGAAGTGGTCGTAGACCGGATCGTAGTCAAGGAAGATGTACGTGCGCGTCTGTCCGACTCTATCGAGACAGCACTGAATCTTTCAGGCGGACAGTTGCTTGTAGATATTATAGGGCAAGAGGAGTTGCGATTTAGCTCCAACTTTGCATGCCCGATTTGCGGTTTTAGCATAGATGAGCTGTCTCCACGGATGTTTTCCTTTAATAGTCCGTTTGGTGCTTGTCCAGATTGTGATGGGCTAGGAGTTAAAATGGTGGTTGACCCTGATCTGCTCATACCCGATCCAGAAAAAAGTGTAGAAGATGGGGCGTTCCAGGCATGGAGTGGAGGAACTTCCACTTATTATCCTCAATTTTTACAGTCCGTATGCGAACACTACGGTATTCCGCAGGACGTTCCTGTAAGCCAATTGACGTCAGAACAAATGAATCTTATTTTGCACGGAACAGGTGACCAGAAGATCCGTTTCCGCTATGAAAATGATTTTGGTCAACGTAAGGAAGCCTATGTGACCTTTGAGGGCATTATCCCGAACCTGGAGCGTCGCTACCGTGATACGGCTTCTGAGGGAATACGTGAATTTATTGAAGGCTTTATGAGTGCAAAGCCATGTAACACCTGTAAGGGGCACCGACTGAAAAAAGAAAGCCTGTCAGTAACGATTCAAGAGCGTAATATCGCTTATGTGACAGCTTTGTCTGTCGGGGAGGCTTCTCAATTTTTCCATACACTGAAGCTGAGTGAGAAAGAGCAGTCGATCGCCAACCTCATTTTAAAGGAAATTAACAGCCGACTGGGTTTCCTCGTTAACGTTGGTCTGGAATACCTGACTTTAAGCCGTGCAGCAGGTACGTTGTCCGGCGGGGAGGCACAGCGTATCCGATTGGCGACACAGATCGGTTCCAGTCTGATGGGTGTGCTTTATATTTTGGACGAGCCAAGTATCGGGTTGCATCAGCGAGATAATGACCGCCTGATTAGTGCATTGGAACATATGCGTAATCTAGGCAATACGTTGATCGTGGTGGAGCATGACGAAGATACGATGATGGCGGCCGACTATATCATTGACATTGGGCCAGGAGCCGGAATCCATGGCGGGATGATCATGTCACAGGGAACCCCACAGGAAGTTATGGAAGATCCGAATTCCCTGACCGGTCAATATTTGAGCGGGCGTAAGTTTATTCCGGTCAATACCGAGCGGCGCAAGCCTGCAGATAAGTGGCTGGAGATTCGCGGAGCCAAGGAGAACAATCTCAAAAATGTGAATGTCAAAATTCCATTGGGTGTTTTCACGGCTGTCACTGGTGTATCCGGGTCTGGGAAATCGACGCTGGTCAACGAAATTTTGTACAAAACGCTGGCGCGTGATCTGAACCGTGCAAGAGTACGTCCAGGTCAACATAAAGAAATTCGCGGGCTAGAGCATATCGAAAAGGTGGTTGAGATCGATCAATCGCCAATCGGCCGTACACCGCGTTCCAATCCTGCGACTTATACCGGTGTGTTCGATGATATCCGTGATTTATTCTCGCAGACGAACGAGGCTAAGGTTCGAGGCTACAAGAAAGGCCGGTTTAGCTTTAACGTTAAGGGAGGCCGATGTGAATCTTGCAGAGGCGACGGCATCATCAAGATTGAGATGCACTTTCTGCCCGATGTGTACGTACCCTGCGAAGTGTGCAAAGGCAAACGCTATAATCGGGAGACCCTTGAGGTTAAGTATAAAGGGAAGAGTATTGCTGATGTGCTGGAGATGACGGTAGAGGATGCAACAGCATTTTTTGAAAATATCCCGAAGATTCATCGCAAGATTCAGACGCTGATGGATGTAGGTTTGGGGTATATCAAGTTGGGTCAACCAGCGACTACTTTGTCCGGTGGTGAGGCACAGCGTGTGAAGCTGGCTTCCGAACTGTATCGTCGCAGCACAGGTAAAACCATTTATATTTTGGATGAGCCGACAACGGGTCTACATGTTCACGATATTGACCGATTGTTGACGGTGCTGCATCGTTTGGTTGATTCGGGAGAAACGGTGCTGGTTATTGAGCATAATCTAGATGTAATTAAAACAGCCGATTTCCTGATTGATCTGGGGCCTGAAGGCGGAAGCGGCGGTGGAACGATCTTGGCTACCGGGACACCAGAACAACTCGTAAAAGTCGAAGAATCCTATACAGGCCGATACTTAAAGCCGATCCTTGAACGGGATACACAGCGCAGCCAAGCGCTCCAGACCGTCGATCTTTAGATACTATTTAGTGTATGTTTTAGAAACCCTGCACAGGCAGGAAGGCAGAATACGAATTAGCGTATTTATGCTTTCCCGTTGGCAGGGTTTATTTTTTTTGTAAAAAAAGAAAACTTTTATCAAATTCCTGCGTTAAAGCATGTGACACATAGTTTACCAAGCGCTGGAATAATAAATCTATATGTATATTCATCGACAGAAAGTCTCTGAGTAATCTCTAAATTTTTGGAGTTTTGGATGTTTAGGCTCGGGCTTGAAGAGGTTAATATATAACTTATGATTATCTAGCATCATACGAAGTTCCGTGCCCCGTGACAACCATTACTAGTTGAAGCGAAACCGTCTATAGTTATATCACATCTAAGATTTATACCACATCTCTGAGGAAGTCATGAAGGGAGCTGGAACGTTTGAAGATTAAGCAAAGTAAAGTTCTACGTACACGTGTATACTCATGGGCAGCAGGAGTCACTATAGCGGCATGGTTATTGGGTTATAGTGCTGCACCGTCCTATGCCTCCGAGGTGTCCGAGGCGTATGCGCCCATACAAGCCGAGATCGAAACCAGTGCAGCGATTGGAACTATTAAAGATTCAGAAAACGCTCACAATTATATTCAGCCCGCAGCAAAGGGTGGGTTTTTAATGCTGAACGTCGAGGACATTACAGAAGCAAGTGTGGTACACGTCACGTACGGCAAGCTGGACAGTTCTCTGGAGACTGTATGGAAACACCAGCAGGACCTGAACGTACAACCGGGAACAAGTAGCAGGGGAGTCCAGCGGGAGACGTCAGATGGTGGGTTGTTGTTTCTGATTGATTATACCCAACCGAACGGAATGCGGGATTTGCAGGCTTCACGATTGGACGCGGATGGAAACCCCTTGTGGTCCAAAACATTACCGACTGATGGCTTGATATCTCAAGGGCAGGGTTCTCGGGTAGGACTGGAGCCACTTGAGGATGGCAGTTTTCTAGTCTCCTCACTGAACCTTGCGGAGCAGTCCTTCACTGTACTCAAATACACAGAAGATGGCGACATACAATGGAATCGAACGACGGCCGGGGTGACCTCAGGTTGGCTGGTTGGCAGTCACAATGGATATTATGCGCTTTTGAACAGCTCAGATGGTCCCGTGGGAGTACAAGCCGATGTGTATGGTCGTAATATCCGTGATGTCCATCTAGACTTAGGATCAGGTAAGGAAATTGCGGCGGTACGTGAGTTGTCCAGCGGTCATATTGCTGTAACAGGGCTTAAAGGAAACAGCAAGCGTACCCAGGTGTTAAGTAATGGTCTGCAATTGTTTAGTAATACAGAGGACTATGCCGCTGACCGGGTGTATCTGCCTGAGGAGCAGTTGTACGTCCAGTTCAGTGATCAATATGATCCACTGGGTAAAACCACGAAGATGCATGGCATTACTATCACAGGCTTAAAAGGAAACGGCACGAAGGTGTGGGAAACGAAGACTCATTATAAGGAAGATAACTCCTTCGGCATCCGATATGATACGGGATTGATATATAAGATTCCTTCAGGCTACGCGGTGGTGACATCTACAACAGGCGTCCAAAAGCCAATAGTACTCGATTTTGCGAAAATATTGATACCGGAGTAATCCGGTGTCTTTTTTTATGAAATCGAAGAAGTAGCAAGTAGGTATGGCACTGTGGTGTGGCATAAGAAACAGCCTGCTTGTATATAAAATACAAGCAGGCTGTTAATGGGCTTTATGTCTAGGATGCAACGTGGCTGGACTGTAAAATGGCAGACAACTTCTCTTGGAAAGACGGAATGCCTACACGCTGTACATACGCATAAAAGCTTTCGCCAGCAATCCTATTTTCTTTGTAAAACAGAATAAGCTCTGCCAATACAGGACCAACCTGATCGCCACGCACGCGGCCTTTGAGTGCCTTGTTGAACTGGGCATCTGCTCCAAGTGCCCCGCCGACAGCGATGTCGAACGCGTCAACCATGCCTTCAGGTGTCTTAAGGAGCGAGCCTTGCAGTCCAATGTCGGCAATATGCTTTTGACCGCAGGAATTCGGGCAACCAATAAAATGGATGCGCACCTTTTCATCCAATTGTACGTGCTGATCCAAATACTCGGCAACGTCAATCGCTCGCTTTTTCGTTTCCACAATCGCCAGATTGCAAAACTCATTTCCTGTGCAAGATACTGTACGGCTCATAAAATGCTTGGGCTGTGGTGTCAGGCGTTGCAGCACGGGAGCTTTTAGTAGCTCATCTACTTGATCATCCGGCACACCGCTCAGCAAAATATTTTGCGACATCGTGGTACGAATCTGCCCATCACCGTAGCGGTCAGCCAGGTCGGCCAGTTCATGCAACTCGTCAGCACTGAGGCGACCAACAGGTACGTTCAGACCGACATAGTTCAGACCTTCTTGGGCTTGGGGATGTATACCGTCAAAATAGGCGGCTTGCCAGCCAATGGTTTTATCTTCACCTCGTCCCGGCATTTCGCCAGTGTACTCAGTCAGCTTGGCCAGGAATTTGTCTGGGCCCCAATCGGCAACAAGGAATTTCAGACGGGCATGGTGCCGTTTTTCCCGATAGCCGTAATCACGGAAGATGGTGGTCACAGCAATAGCAACCTTCAGTACTTCCTCAGGACGGACAAACAAATCCAGCGGATGTGCCAAATGCGGCTTGGCGGATAGTCCTCCGCCAACCATCACATGGAAGCCAACCACTTCTTTTCCGTTAAGGATCTTGGTTGCCGGTGTGAAGGACAGGTCGTTAATTTCAGCCTGTGCATTATTGTACGTATTACTGGAGATGGACATTTTGTATTTGCGCGGAAGATTGGAAAAGTCGCGATTCAATAAGAAAAAGCGGTTTACTTCATCTACAATCTCCTGAGTATCCACCAGCTCATTAGGATCAATGCCAGCCAGAGGATTGCCGACAATGGTACGCGGGCAGTCCCCACAGGCTTCAAAGGAATACAAACCAACCTTTTCCAGCCGTTCGAAAATATCCGGCAAGCTTTCAACGGTCAGCCAGTGAAATTGAATAGCCTGACGGGTGGTGACATCCACAAGACCACGCCCGTATAGTGCGGAGATGTCTGCTAAGGCACGTGCCTGGGCTGAAGTCATGATCCCTGTATTGATGCGGACGCGCATCATGAAATGACCATCCTTGGGTTTTTGCTGGTAAACCCCAGCCCATTTGAATCGGTCCATATCGTCCGCAGAGATTGAGTCATACCCTTTGTGTGCATAGCTTTCGATGATGGTACGTATAACGTCGAGACCATCCTTTTCCAGCTTGACTAACTCAAACTTGTTAAGCTTATCGGGATGAGCATTCCAGATGGGTTCATAGGCCATCTTTTTAACCTCCTTCATGTGTCTTATTTATACTTGAGATTTTGGATATAGAACTCACGATTTTTTATTTCCGACAATATAACTAAGATATAATGTGATGGTATCATAGTTGGTTATGCCCGTAAACGAAGGAATGGTCCAAAGGGTATAACGATTTTTTATTGTTTTTGCTTATTTTTTTGATATAAGGATTTGGAAAATTTATAATATAAATAGTATGAGAGGATAGGGATGTGGCAAACGGCGCTTTTTTAGAAAAAGATAGGGCTTAAAGCGATTGTATGCGTGTCCCCTCTATGGTAGATTTGGACTAACTGATAGAACAGGGTCATGTTAGAGAGGAAATGGTGAGTATATGCGTAAGATGGGGAAAAGGGTAGCTGTGCTGGCTTTGGGCAGCGCTCTATGTGTTTCTGGAACGGCAGGTGCAGCCAGCAGTGGAACTGCGTTAAAGGCCAAGGTCATTAATGGCGGGGTCTATGTGAACGTAAGTGATATGAATAAAGTATTAGGAACCAGCGGCGCGTATAACAGCGCAAATGGTACATATACGTTATCGGCCGATCGTGTGCCGCAGGTCGTTAAAAATGTATCTCCTTCGGTAGTCGGCATCATTGGCCGTTCTGCGACAGGAGAGACCGTAGCAGGGGGAGACCGATACAACCTGGCTCACGGCACGGGTGTCATCATTCGGGCAGATGGATGGATTGTTACGAACGCGCATGTAATCGAAGGATTAGGTGATGCCGTAGTTGTAACCTCGGACGGAAAATCTTACGGAATCATCGACAGCTACAGCGATCCGATCAGTGACTTGGCGTTGATTAAAATTAAGGCAAGCGGTCTTAAACCTGCTACCTTTGCAGCTTCTACGAATAGTTTACAGGTAGGCGAGCAGGTAGTAGCTATCGGTACACCGATCTCCTTTTCACTTCGTAACTCGGCAACCTCAGGTGTTGTTAGCGGGCTGAACCGTGGTGTCAACGCTGCGTATCGTCTCATTCAAAGTGATACCGCGATCAACCCTGGTAACAGCGGTGGTCCGCTGGTCAATCTCAAGGGCGAGGTTATCGGGATCAATACAATGAAGTTCTCAGCGGTCGGAATTGAAAATATGGGCTTTTCGATTCCGGCGGATACAGTGAAATATGTCATCAATCAATTTTTCAAATATGGTGAGGTTCGACGTGCTAGTCTTGGTCTAGGGCTTGAAGAGAGCTGGTCGGCTATCGTGGGGTTGCCTACCGAGGACCCTTTGAAAGTCACTAAAGTCACCTCAGCCAGTGCCGTACAGGTTAAAATCAAGGAAGGCGATGAATTGTATAGTATTAACGGCAAGCGTGTAGCTTCCGCCATTGATGTCAATGAGCTGCTTAAAAACTATCAACCGGGCCAAACGGTGAGTGTACTTATGCAGTCGGACGGTGATATTGTGAAGCGCAAGCTGGTACTGACACAGGATACTGGTGAAATTTATGATTCCATTCAGTCTGGAGAAGATCTTGAAGACTCGAATGAATCAGGAGCTGCTGTAGATGACGGTATAGCGCCTCCGAAGGAAGCGTCAGATTCAGCTACGGGAAAGTGAGCGATAACGGCTCATCAATCTATAAAATAAAGCTAAAGGGAGATTTACTGTGAAGCATATGCAAAGAAAAATGATGCGTAAGCTGGGGGTCGGCGCTGTCGCATTGTCCCTTCTGCTTACCGCTTTACCAGCAGTTGCAGCAGATCAAGATAAAAACATATTGGAATTGCGTCTGCAAAGCGGCAGCAATACAGCCATCGTGAACGGCCAAAATGCGAATATTACGAAACCCTATTCCAAAAGTGGAGCACTGATGGTTCCGGCTGGTGTGTTTAAAAAGGCATTTAACAGCAAAATTCGCCTAGCTGAAGATAATGTGGTTAAGATCACCAGCGGCACTCACGTTGTATCGCTGACAATCGGTAGTCGTACAGCCTGGGTGAGAGGACACAAGGTGACACTTCCGGCTCCACCGGAAATGTCGTCAGGAATCCTCATGGTGCCTTTGCGTCAAGTAGCAGAAGGACTGGGCGGTAAGATGGAGAAGAATGGCGCAGGAATCATCATTCGAATGGAAGCCCAAGAAGAGGCGGGCACGGTAGCAGAAGAATCACCGAACATTGATAATGATGAGGGCAAGACGCAGATCGGGAATAGTTACTACGATTGGTCCATGAACTATCCAACAGGACTCGTTATCGGTCAGGGGGGTGGAGATGAGAGTATTTCCACATTTATGGACGAGAACAGTGCATACTATATGGAAGTACACACAGCATTACAGCCGGTTCCACTGAATGCAGACGATTTGTTGCAACAATTGGTGCAGGCAGCCAAGGAAACGGGAGAAACTGTAGTGGACCGAAAATCCTTCCCGAAAGCGAAAGTGCCTTATGCTCGTGTTATTACGAAGGATGGGGACGGCGTACTGTGGGAAAATCGTCAGTACTATGACAACGGACGACTGTATGTCGTTTATTTTTCCGATGCTAAAGCAACGAACTATAAAGATCTGGCCCAGTATGCTGGACTGTTGAACTCATTTAAAACCTCTTTTAATGCACAGGATAAAAGTATTAAAGACTTGTCCACTGTAGTAGGAGGCACACGTGAGGCCGGGAATCCAGATTACGGTGTGTCACTCAAAATACCTGCAGGCTGGAGAATGGACGACCAACGAATGCAGTATGAAAGCAATGACGGATCAAGCTTCCGCATGAAAGTCACCTCTGCTCCAGCAGATGGAAAATTGGAGAACTGGGGCCAGCAGCTGCAAAAATGGCTAAGCGATTCATTTGTGTCTACTGCTTATGAGGCACAAAAGACTTATCCGCTGGAGGTTGCAGGCGTTCAGGGATTAGTGCAGGAGTACCGCTATAATTTTGGGGATGAATGGGTCAAGGAGTACAATGTGCTAATTCAGCAAAATGGATATCGCTACCTGGCTGAATACGCAGTGCCTGAAAAGGTAAGCAAGGGAAATGACCAGTTCAACGCGCTCATTTCTTCGCTTCAAATCGATT
This sequence comes from Paenibacillus sp. FSL W8-0439, assembly GCF_038008995.1. Lineage (NCBI taxonomy): Bacteria > Bacillati > Bacillota > Bacilli > Caryophanales > Paenibacillaceae > Paenibacillus > Paenibacillus sp. FSL W8-0439. Next base: position 5,192,385 of record NZ_JBBPAK010000001.1, on the reverse strand, counting down.
TTCAAACAGTAGCGAATAACTTTGGACAATTGGAAGAGGATGACTACCTGGCGGACAAAACGAAAACGATCAAAAAGACGTCTAAAGCATATGAATATACAGTAAATATCCCACGGTATTGGACTGCGGTTAGCGATCAATTTGAATTGGGAGATATAGAGTATCAATTTACCGGAGGACGTTTTTCCATTAAAATCGACAACGACCAATCCTTTGAATTAACGGTGTCCCAGCTTAAGGACTTCTATGATAAGCAAGCCAAGAACTATAAAAACCTCAAAGTGGAGGAAGTTAAGGATGTAACGTTTGCCGGTGTGCCGGCAGTGTCCTTTACATTCCACCGTGTGGACGAAGGTATCGGCTATACAGGTCGCCAAATCGTTCTGGAGCATAACGGTAAAACATATACCGTAACAACGACATTAAACGATGCAAACAACACGGGTGTACAGTCCAACGCACTGGATTCGACGCTGAATTCGTTTAGTTTTGTGAAGTAAAGGGTGAGGATAAAAGATTAGTGAGCTGTAGTGGGTAGAGGCTACGCATGCCATTTGATCCTACGATCGCTGTTGACCCGGGATTCTTGGATTGTGTAAGGATTAAATAGTAAGAATCCCAGGTCAAAGGCGAGCGCTGGCGCTTCTTCGGATTCAAATGGCCCGCTTCGCTGGCCACCGCCAAATATCCCTAATCTTTTAAAGAGTGAAGTAAGCAGGGAAGATCGAAGATGTTGGTCTATATAGGAGGAATCTAAAAATAATTACATTAAAGGCAGTCGACAAAAGTAATTGGGAAGAATGTGCTGAACTTCAACCGAGCCCCGAGCAACAAAGGTTTATGGTCTCTAACCTTTACTCAATTGCTGAATGTCAGTTTTTGGATGGGTTTTTATCTAGAGCGATTTATAATAATGACGTATTGATTGGTTTTACGATGTTTGGTTTAGACCCGGATGACGGGAATTACTGGATTTACCGATTTATGATTGACGAAAGATTTCAAGGCCAAGGCCATGGTTACCATGCAATGTTGCTGGTTATCGACGAAATAAGGAAAGCCAGTAATCGGACTGATATGATCATGATTGGATATAAACCAGACAATGAACTTGCTAGAAAGCTATACAGAAAATCTGGTTTCAGGGAGGAAGGAATATCACCCTGGGGAGAAATGCTTGCGAAGTATAGCTTTGCCTAGTTAATGGTATGATGACGCACCTCCAATGCACCGCTGACCGGGATTGGAGATGTTTTTGTATTTCAGTATTATATTTTTAAAGGAATCGCTTGGAAAGTGTAGAAGCTTGGGGCGCAGTCTGGTACACTAGATTAGTTACAAGATAAGAATAATTTCTGCCGCAGATGATTGTAATGCGGATTTTTTGAGTTGGATGCGATTCAGACAAGGGACCGATGGTTCAGCGTGTGAATGATCGGACAAGATGATAGAGACAGATAGGTTTAAAAAATAAGATTCTTAGTAGGTTTCCATATCCCTGACTGAACATAACCAGCTTTGGAATGAGTGGATGGAACATTAATGAGATTACCAAGTAAGCAGCATAGCTGCCCTGAAAACAACGATGCTCCAATGAGGGGTCATTCGTTTTCAGCATATAGGGAGGGCAATAATGAAATCAGCAGTACGAAGAGAAGATGTCGAGCTTCTGGCACCAGCAGGTGACTGGGATTGTATGCGTGCGGCGGTAGCGAACGGAGCCGATGCGATCTTTTTTGGGGTGGAAAAGTTCAATGCACGGGCACGGGCGAATAATTTTCGCATGGATGAATTACCCGAAATTATGGCCTTTTTGCATAGCTACGGGGTTAAGGGCTTTTTGACATTCAATATACTAGTATTTGAAAATGAGCTGGAGGACGCTAAAGAGCTGGTCGATGCCTGTATTGATGCCGGTGTCGATGCCCTAATTGTTCAGGACATGGGCTTGGTGAAAATGATTCGCGACATTTCGCCGGATTTCCCGATCCATGGTTCTACTCAAATGACGATTACCTCGCCGGAGGCTGTAGAATTCACGAAGCCGTACAACATGGAACGGGTTGTGCTGGGTCGTGAAAATAATCTAAAACAGATTCAAAAAATTGGCGATCAAGCGAGACTTCCGATGGAAGTATTCGTGCATGGAGCGTTGTGCGTATCTTATTCAGGCCAATGCCTGACTTCAGAAATGTGGGGCGGACGCTCTGCAAACCGTGGTGAATGTGCACAGGCATGCCGTTTGCCTTACGATCTGATGGTGGATGGAGAGCAAAAGCCGATGGCCGATGTGACATACCTGCTATCCCCTAAGGATTTGGCAGCCATTGATTTGATGCCAGAACTGATCGATGCAGGTGTGGTTTCCTTTAAAATCGAAGGGCGACTGAAAACGCCTGAATATGTAGCGAATGTGGTTAGCAAATATCGTAAAGCCATTGACAAGTATTTTGATGGCGATACGTCCAAGACGAGCAAAGAAGATATCCGCGAGCTGCAGCAGAGCTTTTCACGCGGCTTTACACACGGGTTTCTGGAAGGAACGAATAACAAAAAGCTGGTGGACGGTACGTTCCCGAAAAGCCGGGGCGTGTATCTGGGCCGAGTGGAGCAAATCCTACGTGATGGTGTAGTATGCCGTATCGACGCCCCGCTCAAGCGTGGCGATGGTATTGTATTTGATGCAGGAGATCCTACGCAAAAAGAAGAAGGCGGACGCGTATACGATATCCGCCGCAAGGGCGTGAAGATTGAAGGCGAAGCTGGAGAAGGATGGATTGTTGACATCGTAGCGGGACGCAACGATGTGGATCTGCGCCGAGTGCACGTGGGCGACCGTATTTGGAAGACCAACGACCCGGCGCTGGACAAGCGTCTGCGCCAGTCGTACGAAACCGAAAAGCCGTACCGTGTCTTCCCGGTACATGTGCGGGTCAGCGGCTCCCCAGGACAGCCGCTGTCGACATGGTGGACCGACGTGCAGAAAGGCACAACGGTCCGCGTGGACTCTGAGCTGGAACTTGAAATCGCCCAGAAGCGTCCGATGACGCACGAACTGCTCGAAGAGCAGTTCGGCCGACTGGGCGGAACCGTGTTCCAGCTGGAGGAGCTGGACGTCCATCTGCATGGGGACGTCATCGTACCCATGCGCGAGCTGAACAGCATCCGCCGTCAGGCGGTGGAACTGCTCGCGGGCGAGCGCCCCAAACCACCCGTATACACGAAGCGGGCGGTAGAGGTGTATGGCGACGCAGCGGCTCCAGCATCTTCTGTGGAGCGCGGACAGGCAGAGCTGACCGCGCTGTGCCGCAGCCTCCCTCAGGTGGAGGCTGCGCTTGAGGCCGGCGTGGAGTTCATCTACGCCGACTTCGAGTTCATCAAGCAATTTCCAGCAGCTGTAGAGGCTGTGCACGGCGCAGGGCGCCGAATTGCGCTGGTGACTCCGCGTATTCACATGCCGGGCGAAAACGGATATCACAACAATATCCTGCGCCTGCAACCGGATGCTGTACTGGTACGCAATCCGGGAGCATTGTATTTTTACATGCGTCATCGCTTGGAGAACCCGGATGTGCATCATCCGCAATTGATCGGCGACTTCTCGCTGAATATCGCCAACCATAAAGCGGCTGACCTGTTCCTGGATTCCGGCTGCGACCTGGTGACACCGTCATATGATTTGAACATCCAACAGATGGTCGATATGCTGGGACGTACACGTACCGACAAGCTGGAGATCGTCATCCAGCAGCATTTACCGATGTTCCATACCGAACACTGCGTGTATTGTACTTTTATGAGTGAAGGCACAGACTACACCAACTGTGGTCGTCCATGTGAGGATCATCGCGCATCCCTGCGTGATCGTATTGGGATGTCTCACCCGGTTCGCGTGGACGAAGGATGCCGTAATACGGTGTACAACGCGATTGAGCAATCGGGCGCGGAATACCTATCTAACTTTCTGGAATTAGGCGTGTCCCGTTACCGAGTGGAATTTTTGGAGGAGACACCAGAGCAAGTTCATGAGGTTATTGATCTCTATAACCGTGCCTTGCGCGGAGAAATTAGCGGAACACAAGTATGGAAGACGCTGAAAGCGACGAATCAGCTAGGGGTTACACGTGGGCAATTGGTGAAATAAACAACTGTATATTTGTTCAGGAGCCAATTAGATTTTAGAAGCATAATATAATCATATAGTAAGTAGAGATTGAAGACATGTTCTCTTTAAGGGAAGATGTCTTCTTCTTTAACCTATTAAATTTATCTATCTACCTGTTATAATCATAGACAGTATACCTAACCGTTATATTGAAGACAAAGGAGTCTTAACCTATGAAAATCCGTAAAGCAATTATTCCTGCTGCGGGACTAGGAACCCGGTTCCTTCCTGCGACGAAAGCCATGCCTAAAGAGATGCTTCCCATTGTAGACAAACCAACCATTCAATATATCATTGAAGAAGCTGTTGCATCTGGTATAGAAGATATCATTATCGTTACTGGTAAAGGCAAAAGGGCGATAGAGGATCATTTTGACTACTCCTTTGAGCTGGAGCATAATTTGACTTCGAAGGAAAAATGGAACCTGCTCAATGAAGTACGCAAACCATCAGAGATGGCAGATATCCACTATATTCGTCAAAAGGAACCTAAAGGCTTGGGGCATGCCATCTGGTGTGCACGTAAGTTTATTGGTGATGAGCCTTTCGCCGTACTTTTAGGAGATGACATTGTTGAATCTGAGAATCCATGTCTCAAACAGATGATTGACGTGTTCGATGAGTATCAGCGTTCTGTAGTAGGTGTAAAGCAAGTCGATTGGGACGAGGTGCATCGTTACGGAATTGTGGAAGGCCATGCACTTACTTCCAAAATCTCTGAGGCGGAACGATTAGTGGAAAAGCCAAAGAAGGAAGAAGCCAAATCCAACTTGGCGATCATGGGACGTTATATCTTGACGCCTGACATTTTCGATATCCTGGGTCAGCAATCCGCAGGAGTAGGCGGGGAAATTCAACTGACGGACGCATTGTCCAAGCTGGGAGAAAAGAACCCTATTCTGGCTTATGAATTTGATGGCAATCGCCACGATGTTGGCGAGAAGCTGGGATTCATTGAAACGACCATTCATTATGCTCTACAGCATAACGAAATCAAGGATGAAGTACTGGCTTATATGAGACAGGTTATTGAAGAGATTGACCAACAAAAATAAACATCTCGCTAAACACAATATGCTTCCTTAATATAAAAAAGAGACTATCAGGTGTTGTAACATCATCTGATAGTCTCTTTTTTCTTAACTATTTCTCCGCTTTCAACTGTTCGATCTGCTCCTTCTCCTTCGGATCAGCCTTAATCAACCTATCGTACAATGCTTCATCCGATTGGCCCTGCTGTTGTAGGGCAGCAATGTAATAGCGAGCGACCTCACGATTTGTAGCATCACTCAGGTCGTCCTTCAAGCCGCTTTTGAGGATGCTTGCAGCCTCAGCAGGCTTACCTGACATGAACTCAATTTTGCCCGTACTGAGCGCAATACCTGGAGTTACTTCAAAAGTACGTGTCAACTCGATTTCAGGTGGAACCGTCTTAAGATGAGCTACCCCATCCAGAACCTTCTGATAAGCAGTAAGACCTGCTTGGAAATACTTCTGTTCCTTGGCGGTGTCCTTCTGCTCACGTGCCTTATTACCAATAGTGTAGGCTTGAGTAATCAACATGTTGTACCAGTCATTGTCCCAGTTGAAGTTGGAAATGTTATTTTCCAAAATGCTGAAGGCCTGCTCATTTTCACCTTTTGCTTTTAAAAGGTTAACTTTGGAGCTATACATGATTTTATTATACGGTTCTGCCTTCAGGCCCGTATTAAGTACCTCTATTGCAGCGTTATAAAATTCCTCTTTTTTCGTTTGATCATACACACTCTTGTACAGTGCAGCCAATCTTATAACCGAATCCGGGTGCGTAGGACGAAGTTCAAGATCCTTATTAATGGCACTTTGCATTTCCTCAAATGATGAGCTTACCGCCATAATTTGTTTGGCAGTTGTGGCAGCATTGGCTGATTGCACGAAGCGAAGACCTGAAAAAAGCACTACGATGCTTAGAACGCCAATGATGGCACTATACATGATTCGGAATCCCGAAGCATTCATAGACAGACGTTTAAGCGGCTTGCTGTCCATAGCAGCGGCCATACCACCGAGACTCACAAATACCAATATGCCCATGAACACGTAACTAAGATTAAAGTCCAGCAAGCTATGAAGTAAGATCGAAAGTGCCAAAATGAGATATAGGAAGTGAGAATCCCGTTCTTCATCATTTTGTCTAATATAGTTGCGGATATATTTATAGAAAATATATAAGATGAATGACATGAAAATTACGAAACCGATAATACCTACTTCAACTAAATACTGCATGAAAAAGTTATGGGCCTGACGGCTTGTATAAGGATAATCTTGATATTTCTCGTATAAAGTTGCCCAACCGCCACCGCCGCTTCCGATAATCGGGTGGTCTTTAATCGATTTGGCAGCATCCTGATAGAATACAAGCCGCTCCAGCACACTATGCTGGCGGAAATTGATGTTTTCTAACCGGACCTGTACGTTCTCCGGCAGTACGCTACGCAGGCCAGTTCCCATCAACAGAAAAGCCAGCAAGCCAATCACCACAACTGACCCGACAGGCAACCACAAATTGGATAACTTGCGTGAAGTCCATCCTTTGAGAGCATTCTCCAGCTTTGGAGCCAAATAACGTTCAACAAGCCACAGTACGACAGCTACAGCCAGGGAGACACCAATAAGTAATCCCCAAGCCTCGGCAGCCTCTCCGCCGTTGTAAGTCTTATTGAGTTGTAATCCCATATTTGTAATCGGCGCCAAGATAGATATTGACGCTACACCAGCAATGGCGCAATGCAAAATCCATATAATTTGGCGTGCTGGTTTAAAGAAAAGCAAAAGAATCACGAACACGACAGGTAGCATAACCAGACCGCCCCGTGACAAAGTCAGGAATAGCGAGACTAGAATAGGCACCAACATGAAGCCGTGGATAGCCTTGCCATACCATAGTTTTGATTTCATCAGACAGAAAACGGCAGCGAATAGGAAAGCCATTAGAAAGGCCGCATATGTATTCGCATATTGAAACACTGATGTCAGCCGGAGACCATTTGTATCTGTCATAACTGCATTGGTATAGCGATATTGATACACATATTGGGTAAACCAGCCTACCATTTTGCCGGCAAGCACCCACTGTCCGAACCAGTTAATGAAGCCAAAGCCTACGATGATATAAGCAATAGTCATAATCAGGTTGTGAATAATCTTATTGCCTAAGCGATCCTGTAGTAGATAGATTGAGATAATAAACAGAGCGGCATAGATGCACTGTACCACAACCATATTCATGGCCAGGTAATGTGAAGCTGCTGAAGTCAGTGAAAGCACATAAGTTAGGGGAAGCAATAATACTAATACAGTCAGCCAATCCCTTTGCTCTTCTAACTTGAATTTTTTAAAATAGGTTACGATTCCTAAAATTAATAGAATCGTGCTGATGATCAAAGCCCAATAGAGTGGCTTTTCAAAATCGAGCATTTGCCCATTGAAAAGTGCAGCCTGGAAGGGAGACCAAGTTAAAAACAGAATCATGCCAACAATTAACACCCAAAACATAGCCGGCCTTTTATCGTCACGGGTCGACGTTTTGGCCTGTTTCCCGTATACTGGATTCGACAAGGTTTACAATCTCCTTTTTTTGAAGTTAATGCTAGTATTTTAACATAACAATTATTACAACTGTACAGTTAATAGTTTTTATCAGTGCAAGGCGAATTTTAATTGAATTATGTGTACACGCACATTCACATAAAGAAATCCAACATGAGCTACACTTATCTTACCATAGTCTAACACAGCGAGCTAGAAAGCCTACACCAGTAGGGGAACATGCCAGAGCCTTCGTCAAGTAGCGTGGCAGACATTCTGCCATGACTAAGCCGAGAGCTTTGTCGGAATGCAGAGCAGGTAAATCTATCAAGCGAAACGATTTCAGGAAAGTTATGCCCAGCGCTGTTGCTCCTTGACTGCAGAAAAAAATACCTGAAGAGGCTTAGGCTCATCGAAGAGGAGCTTTAGACCTCATGGCTTCCGAACAGATTGTGTGAAAGGCTCTGTCAACCAGGACAGCATGCGTGTAACGTTGGGGAATTTGACGAAGAAATAATAGGGATCTACATTGTGAATCAATTTTGTTAGGAAAAGAGCGGGTTTTCAAAGTGAAGATGAGTTTTAGGAAAAATAACTTTGTTGAAGGAAATGCTTTGTGATCGTATTTGTATCTAATGAGTTATCTTTGTTTCATTACTAGCAAAAATTGTACAGCCAATTTTTATATAGATACAAAAGGAATAGAATCGATATTCAGTTGAATATGGAATTGATGGGGAGTAATATTCATGAAATTATTAAATTGGTTTTATAAAATTTCGAAAAAGGAAAGAATATACTATTTTGATTACAAAAAAATTAAAAATTACAAGCTCTTAGCAATGTTGCGGATAAGAAATGAATCCCTAATTCTCCAAGATACATTAGATCATTTGAGTGAATTTGCTGATGGGATTATATGTTATGATGACGCCAGTACGGATAATACTTTTGAAATTTTAAAAAATCATAAGAAAGTTATAGCAATAATTAGAAACTTTCATTGGGAGACAACACCTGAGGAACGGTTAAAAAGTGAAACAGAACATCGTGATAATCTTCTTCGGTTATCTTCGCGTTATTCTCCTGAATGGATATTTTGTGCCGACGCTGATGAGCGGTATATAGGAGAAATTAGAGAATTTATAAACTCAGATGATTCTCAAAACGTTGATATAGTTAAAATTCAACTGTTTGATGCCTATATAACCAAGGAAGATCAGCAGTCTTATGCACCTACGAGCAAACTCCTCAACTTCAGGAAATATTTCGGACCTGAAAGACGAGATATTGTTATGTTATGGAGACCAAATGCGAGTATTAAATATATTGGATTGGATTCGAGAGAGCCTTCATATACTGAGGACAGTAGTATAGTTACCATGTTTTATTGTCAACATTATGGGAAATCTCTGTCAATTCAGCATTGGGAAGAAACTTGCGATTATTATGCTAATTATTTTCCATATGAGCCATATGGAAAAAAGTGGACTGAAAGAAAAGGAAAGGCGGTTCATGAAAAGTCAGACTTTGATCGTGCTTTGTATAAATGGGGATATGAGCTTTTCAGTAATGCAGTTAATATTAAGCCATAATTTAATTGTACAGGACGAGTTCTAAATCGTCTTTTAAACGGTTTCTGTTTTCCATAAGGGATCGGGAAATACTTTGCTACAGAGAAAAGAGAATAAAACAATAGGAGACTTTTTACGCAACGGCGGGAAACTTGACTGAGGAATGATACGGAATTGCATTATGAGTCGAATCAGCAAAGAGCTACATTTTCAAGACAAGGGCTATTTTTGGTTAAAGTTGAAGTACTATTAGAGCGAATGCTCTTTCAGAAGAGCTTCAGTCATACGAAACGATTTTTAGCATCGACATTAATGTAGTTGTATAATCCTATCTGCCTTGGGTAGATGTCGTTTAATTAAATATTTCGGTTAATCGGCAGACCTGAAATACAGATGTTAATGACCTAGAAGGAGCATGCCATTATGTTTGTCGTCTAAGGTGAGACACTTTTATCTAAAGGGTGAAATAAATATTATGTCAAAAAAGTACGTTTGGGTCTCAGGTATAACTGGGATCTTGTTACTCGCTTATTTTTATGCATTAAATGTGATGGAACCGTTGTTTGCGGATGACTTTGCGTATAGCTTTATTTTCGCAACAGATACCAAAGTAACGAGTTTATTGGATATCTTCCAATCCTTGCATGTACATTATTTTACCTGGGGTGGTCGGTTAGTTGCACATTTTTTCGGCCAGCTTTTTTTGCTACTGGGAAAACCGATCTTTAATATCATGAATGCCATCATGATGGTGTTGCTGATTGGAACAATTTTGTGTTTTGTGCGTTTAAGAATGATGAACCGTGTACAAGATGTTGGATCTTTGCTTGCGGTAGTAATTTTGTGCTGGTTCGGTCTGCCAAACTTCGGGGAAACTTCAATCTGGTTAATTGGCTCTGTCAACTACTTATGGACTACTGTATTTATTATGCTTTTTTTATTCCCTTACCGCTATCTGGCCGTAGAAAAGCCAATGCTGAAAGATAATTATCTGATTGGTGTGTGTATGGCCTTGCTTGGTTTTTTGGCCGGTATGACTAATGAAAATACTGGTTCAATTGCATGTATGCTGGTGGCAATTTTATATGTGTATTTAAAATGGATCAAGTCAAAAAAATTACCCAATTGGTTCTATACAGGCGGTATAGGCGTTTTTCTCGGATTTGCAACTATGATTGTTGCTCCGGGCAATAATAAACGATCTGAAGCGATCAATTATCATGCACCATTACTGCAGAGATTGAAAGATTATGCGCATAATCTTGAAGGGGCATTGATCGAGCAAAAGTATTTGCTGCTTGTTCTGGCTATTCTGCTTGTTATTAACATTTTTGCACTGATCTATTTCAAAGCTTGGAAATTGAAAAAGGAAAATGTCTATTTTGCGATCCTTTTTATGTTTGCTGGCTTTATGAGCTTTTTTATTATGATTGCTTCCCCTATTTTCCCTATCAGAGCCTCTTATGGGGGGGCGGCTTTTTTAATCGTGGCTTGCTTGTTTTTAATCGAAAACCTGAATATTGAATTGAAATTCTCAAGAGTACAAGCGGCGATAGTTGTTGTTTTTACGGTAGTGATGCTAATATCCATGTTTTCGGCTTTCAAAGGCTATGTGCAATTAAATCGGGAGAATACAGCTCGAATTGCGACCGTGAACGAAAACAAAAACAAAAACAATTACGACATTATTCTACCGCTGTTTACAGATGGCAATAGATACGTATTTGTCAGAGATATTGAGGATCAGCAATTTGCGTACTATTTCAATAAGTATTACGGTTTAAGCAGCGTAATTGCCGAGGATCAGGCCGTGTTGGATGCTTTGGAAAACAAGGATACTCTTTATGGCTTACCGTCCATTCTTGACCACAAAAACTTTTATTTTTACAAAAGCATAACCATTAATGACATCAAGCTGATTAAAGAGGATAATAAAGAATACTTATTGTTCATTTTTAGAAACGATACTAATGTTAATGATATGAGCAACTTAAGATTTTTTATTAATGCTTTTCCTTTAAATAATGATATTTCGCTGCTGCAGGAGGATCGCCAAAAGTTTGGATATGATAATTGGGATATGGCACCTGTAGCAAAAAAAATTAATGGAACCACATTTTTCGTTCGTGAGATTAATGGGAATCTTGGGAATTATCAAAATGTAGAAATGGGATTTTATTCAGTCACTGACGGGCGCAAAGGAAACGTGCTTGGTTTAAACAAAGAAGAGCTTGCAGGAAAAATTGAGCCGAGCCATGATATCAAAACAAGCGGCAAGGCTTTAATGAAAGAACCATTTAAGTTGAGTGACAATATTACGATGGATGAGTTCAAACTTAATCAATTCAGTCCTGAGGAACTTCAGGTAATAACACGTCTTGCGATTTCAGACTATCAAATGCTGCATGGAATGTATCTGTTTATACACGCATATCCTGCAGATTCAGAGATCAATAATTTGCCTGCAGAGCGTGTTAAGTTCGGTTACGCCAATTGGGACTTTGAATTGGGCGCTGCAACACAAGATGGATTTTGGACTCACACAGCTAAATCCCGAATAAGGTCCTTCAAAAAAATAGATATTGGTCTTTATAATGAAAAAGGCAATATTGGCAAGGTTCTTACATTATATGATGTCCAACTATAAGATAATTGGATGATATCATGCGAAAGAAGTGATAAAGATTCTAACTCTTTTTAAAGAATTTTATAATTCCAAAGGCCTTATTTTAAAACTGGCTAAAAATGATTTTTGGGCTAAATATGCCAGTTCTCAACTTGGGATTTTGTGGGCTTTTGCCCAGCCTTTGATGACCATTATTGTATATTGGTTCATTTTCGAAATTGGATTCCGTGTAGTTCCGCTCAACAATATCCCATATATTTTATGGCTGATGTGTGGTCTTATTCCATGGTTCTTTTTTTCTGAAGCCCTTGGCAACTCGACCAACAGCTTAATTGAATACAGTTATCTGGTAAAAAAAGTTGTGTTTAAAGTCAGCATTTTGCCAAGCATCAAAATTATTTCGGCACTGTTTGTACACGTATTTTTTATGGCTTTTTTATTGTATGTGTATTTCTTGCATGGTTATGAGCCCACAATTTATATGTTGCAACTTTTTTATTATCTTTTTGCGCTGTGCTTTTTATTGCTGGGTTTGTCTTACATTACGGCTTCATGCGTCATTTTTTTTCGGGATTTGAATCAAATCGTGGCTATCATCTTGCAATTTGGAATATGGCTGTCACCTATTTTGTGGCAACCCTCTTTGTTTCCGGCCAAATATTTAACTTTATTGAAACTGAACCCTATGTATTACATTGTTGAAGGATACAGGGACTCGCTGGTGAGTGAGGTCTGGTTCTGGCAAAAGCCCGAGATGACGCTGTACTTCTGGTGTGTTTCCTTTATTGTTTTTCTGGTTGGAGCATTGTTCTACAAAAAATTAAAACCTCATTTTGCTGACGTTTTATAAGGATGGAGTGTTAAGATGAGTGCTGAAGTTGTAATTGATGTAAAAAATGTAAGCAAAATATACAAATTATATGCCAAGCCAGCTGACCGGCTTAAAGAAGCATTGCATCCGATGAAAAAAAAATATCATAACGATTACGCTGCTCTTGACAATGTCTCATTTCAAGTTAGAAAAAAGGAAATTGTAGGAATACTCGGTACAAACGGTTCCGGTAAATCCACCATTCTGAAAATTATTACCGGTCTATTGAATCCAACGAGTGGTACAGTGAGCGTTCATGGTAAAATATCCGCGCTTTTGGAACTGGGTGCAGGGTTTAACCAGGAGCTTACTGGCATTGAAAATATTTATTTAAATGGAACTATGATGAATCTGAGCAAGGATGAAATTGATGAGAAGTTGCAGCAAATTCTCGATTTTGCTGATATTGGGGATTTTGTTTACCAGCCCGTAAAAACTTATTCAAGCGGTATGTTTGCCAGATTAGCTTTTGCAGTAGCCATCAATGTTGAGCCGGATATATTGATTGTGGACGAGGCGCTGGCTGTTGGGGATATGTTTTTTCAGGAGAAATGTTATGAGAAAATGAAGGAAATGGTGCAAAGCGGAGCTACCATTCTGTTTGTGAGTCATAGCCTAAGCGCAATCCGTAACTTTTGCAGTCATGCAGTCTGGATTGAAAAAGGCATACTGAGAGAAGAGGGACCGGCAGATGAAATTTGCGAAAAATATAAATATTTTATCGAACAAAAAGAAGCAAAAGAAATTGTAATGGCTACTGATGCAGAAGAACTTACCGATGAGCTTGCCGGTAAAGCTAAAAATAAGATTTTTGTAAAAAAAATTCAAATTAATAAAAATGTAGTGGTTACCGGAGAGGATATTGTATTCACAATTGAACTCGGTTTCAGAGAATCCGGCTTGAAATACGGTGTGGGATTGATCGTTTATAATGAGAAAGGCGACATTGTCACTCTGTTTAATACTGTTCGTGATGATGTGAAATTAGACCAGCCTTATTCCGTATTTAAAATCAAAGTGGAGAATAATGACTTTTTAGATGGACGATATTTCATTTCCGTTCATATCTCTGATGAAATGGCTATGTACCCTTATGATCGTAATGACTATGTGTCCGAATTTAGAGTATTGCCCAAGAAAAATCTGCGCGGATTGCCTGTTGGGGAAGGATATTTTAGATGTAAGCATGAATGGGAGATATTAGAGTGATATACATTGTTGGAATAATTTGGTGAGTTTGGGTGGTGTATGATGATTAGAAAGATGTTGCGCTTTATTATTGTAATAATCGTCACGTTTGCTTTTGTATCTTCAGTATCTGCTATCAAAAATAGCAATCTTTTTGCCCCGGAGGTGTATAAACTCAAGACGATCAATCTGGGCACAAATCTGAATGCAAACTTTGGAGAGATTACAAATGCTAAAGTAATTGAACAGTCCTTTTCTGCCAAACAGGATGGTCTTGCTAAAGTCGAACTGTTTTTTTCTACATTTAACAGGCAAAATGACAGTGAAACGCTGTTATCTCTATATGAAGCAGATACAAACCAATTAATAAGACAGGCAAAATTCAATAACATTCAGGCCAAAGATAATGCCTATAGCGAGTTGTCCTTCGATCCTGTTGAGAATTCAAAAGGCAAGATGTATATTTTGAGGATAAGCTCTAATACAAGTGATCCTTCCCAGGCAGTAACCCTCTGGAAGGACAACACCAGCCTGGCGGACGGAAATCTGTCATTTGCGGGGCAGCACCAGGAAGGCAGTCTGGTAGGCAAACTTATTTACCAGAACCAATTTACTATTAAGGATATTATAATTAACGGTCTTTTCTTTAGTTTTTTGAATATTATTCTGTTTGAATTATTGCGATTCATAAAAAATAAGTAGGGGACAATTATGATTAATAAGTTCCGAGTAATCATGCGTGCAATTCACCTGGTTCGCGATAAAGGCATAAAAAGCTTTATCAACAAGGCTCATGAAAAATGGTTTCAACTTTCTTTTTCAGAGCCTCCTTTTGTGCCGTTGGCTGAACAGCAGCTTGAAGAGCAGAAAAACAGAATATTCGACATCCAACCCAAAATCAGTATTGTCGTCCCTGTTTACAATACAAACCCCCTGTTTTTGAAGCAGATGGTTGACTCTGTACTGAACCAGACCTATTCCAATTTTGAATTGTGCTTATTTAATGGCGGGAGTACAGAGGGCGATGTCGAGAAAGTAATAAACCATTTTATATCCAAAAGTGATAAAATAGTCTATGCGTGCTCGGAAACTAATTATGGAATCTCTGAAAATACAAATCGCGCACTGGCACTGGCAACGGGAGAATATATTGGGTTGCTTGATCATGACGATTTGTTGACGCATGACGCATTATATGAATGCGTAGACGCTATTAACAGACACGGTGCAGACGTCATTTATTCCGATGAAGATAAAATTATCGGTAATACAGGGAAACATATCAGTGTTCACAAAAAACCAGACTGGTCTCCAGATACATTGCTGAGCTACAATTATATCTGTCATTTTTTGGTTTTTAAAACTTCGTTGCTTCAAAGCACGGGACTATTTAATAGTCAATTCGATGGAAGCCAGGACTACGATTTTATTTTAAGATTGACTGAACGAGCAATCTGTGTCCATCATATCCCAAAGGTTTTGTATCATTGGCGAATTAGCGAAAATTCCACAGCTGCCAGCTATTCAGCCAAGTCTTACGCCCTGCAGGCTGGAAAAAATGCCCTGCAGAACTATGTGTCAAACCGAAACGAATCATTGACAGTGAATGAAGGCGCATTTCATGGCGCTTTTAATATAACTCCAGTTTTAAATGAGATACAGACAGCAGCTTTGTTTTGCCTGGGCAATTGGGGAAGTACACAGTCTATAAAAGAGTACTATGCCAGTCTTAATATCTCTTCCGAATACCGACCGTTTGATGTAGTGATGATGAATTTTACTCCATTTCATAAAGATGCATACAGCATTGCCGAGCAGTCTTCATACTATAAAGTGTATGACTGCAGTGATAAAAATGTTGCTGAAGCATTAAATGGTTTGTTAAAAAAAAGTAATGCTGATCATGCCATCGTTATAAATGCGGATATTCACTCTTTGGCTGATAATTGGTACAAGATTTTAATAGCGGAAGCTGTCTCAACCGAGTCAGCTGTTATAGCTCCCAAAGTTTTGAACAAAAAAAATAAAATCAGCAGTTATGGACTTGCGGTTAGCCAAAAAGGAATTATAAATCTATATCATAATATCAATTCTAGCTTTTTTGGTTATTTCGGTCGACTTAAAATCGCACAAAATATTACGGCAATCAGTCCTGAATTGTTCCTGTTGAAAAAAGATGCCTACAAATATTATGGGGATTTTGATGAAACCTATACTACCGATTTGACCATTGTGGATTATTGCCTGCGTGTCAATTTTCTTTCTGGTCACGTTAAGCTAGTGAATCATGAGCTTTTATATACTCGACAATCCCATTCCTATTCATGGCCTAAAAATGAACGGGAAGTTATGCTAGAGAAATATAAAGATTATTTGCAAGATAGGGATCATTATTATCCACTTGATTTTTTATATAAACCTGAAGGACTTTGAATATAATCTTTTATTTTGATAGGAGCGCCTGGTCAAATGAGAATTTTATTTACTCTTCATGATTTACAATACAGTGGGGGGACGGAAACCTTTACTTATAGTCTCGTCAAAGAATTTTTGCGACAAAACCATGAAATCTTTCTTTATTCCACTCGAATTGGTCAGTTAGCAGACAAATATACCGAGATCGGTGTACTTGTCACAGACGAAATCGCTTCTTTACCTGATGATGTTGACATTATACATGCCCAGCATCGTGCAGAAGCAATCTCCGTTTATTATAAATATCCTTCTGTACCTATGGTATTCACATCGCATGGCATTATTCCATGGCAAGAGAAGCCAGTCTTTATTCCCTCAATTGTCAAGTATGTAGCTGTTAGTGAAGAGGTACAACAACATTTGATTCAAAACTGGAGCATTCATGAAGATCAAATATCCATTATCCGTAATGGAATCGATCAAACCCGGTTCCATCCTAGGACCCCGGCTCATGAAAAACCCGAGACCATTTTGTTATTGTCTAACCGTTATACTTCATATGTTAAAGAGGTTTTGGGAGAAGTATCCAACAAAGCAAGCATGAAGCTTAACATTGTTGGACAATCGCACAACAATGTGTGGGAAGTAGAAGAGGAAATTTTGAATGCCGATGTGGTTGTTTCATTGGGACGAGGCATACTGGAAGCCATGAGTTGTGGCAGACTTCCGCTTGTATTTGATTATAATGGCGGCGATGGTATTGTAACACCCGATACTTATTATGATTTCCGTCAGAAAAATTTTTCTGGAAGGATAAACAGTGAAAAGTACAATGCCGATCAAATTATTGAATTAATTCAAAAATTCTATACGCGTGAGATTATTGAAGCCAATTTGGAACTTGCTGTTCAATTCCATGACATTAGAACGATTGCGGAACAGTATTTTAAGCTATACAAGCTTGGCGAGCAAAAAAGAGATAGTATCGTTACGATCGATCCGCAAATTATGGAGTATCTCATAGAAGGATATTCTTTTGCTGGAAAAGAGATTGTACAAAAAGAGAAGAACTTAAAATATTTGCTGGAAGTTAAAAAAGTCAATGAGGCCAATGAAGTCAGATTGAGTGAAAGCCTGACAGAGATGCAAGCTGAGCAAGCAAAACTTATGCAAGATCGAGATGAAGCAGTGAAGCAGCAGGCACAATTAAAATCTGAACTGGAAAAGACGGAAGCAACTTTGAATCGCGAAATTGTTACTTTGACGCAGATGGCAACCAGTAAAGACATTCAAATTCAAGATCTGGAATTTGAAAAAGAAGGGGTTCTTAATCAGCTGGAATTTGAAAGAGAAAGATTTCTTAACCAACTGGATCAAAAAGAAAACAATACAAGATACTTGCTCGAACTCACAAGGGAAAAAGATAAGGAACTGGAAAGTATTTATAGTTCTCGCTCCTGGAAATTGATTGCCAAAGTCAAAAAATATAGAAGATGGGTCAAAAAAGGCATAGCTAATCCAAAATTGGCGATCAAGAAACTGGCTAATCGGAATCAGTCCCTTCCCGCCCCTATTCCTGTGAAAAAATATGCGGAACAACAAGTAAATGGAGATATTCCTCGCATCAGTGTAGTCATTCCTGTATATGACCGAACAGATGTGTTGCGACAAAGTATAGATTCGATTTTGAATCAAACGTATCAAAATTTTGAACTGATCATCGTTTGCGATGGTTCTCCGGATGAAACGCTAAAAATCGTAGATGAGTATAAAGATCATGAGAAAGTTCGCATTTTTAAATATTATAACAACAGTGGTAACGCGGTACGTGGACGAAACAAAGCCATTCGTGAGGCGCGCGGAGAATTTCTGGCTTTTCAAGATAGTGATGATATTGCAGAACCAAATCGCCTGGAAATTTCGTTGAATTATATTAATGAATTTAAAGCGGATGTTGTTTATGGAGGCTGGCGAGCTCTTGTGGACGGATCACGCATGATTGATATTAAGAATGGGCAGGAAGTATTAAGTCCAGATTGCGGATATGATGAATTGCTCAAAATGTGTGTCCCTTGCCAAAGTACCGTAATGTTGCGGTTGGATGCTGTCAGAGCCGTAGGTGGACTAAAAACAAATATGCGCTATCGCGAGGACCACGAATTATGGCTCAGAATGGCGTATAAAGGATATAAGTTCAAATCAATTCCTTTGATGTTAACTAATCTTAGATTACATGGCAACAACCTGGAACTTTCGTTTAAAGACGACGATAATCACTGGTTTGATCTGATGCTGGAGGAGCACAAAAACATTGTAGTAATGAAGCCTAAGATTGCCTATCTTATTCCAGGATGCGGCATATCAGGTGGTATCGCAGTAGTGTGTCAGCACGCAAACCGTTTATTAAATCGTGGATATGATGTGCTGCTTATTACTGAGGATATTCATCGAGAGATCAACTGGTTTCCGAACCAGAAAGTTGAGATAATCGGTATTGATGAAGCACCGACTAATTTGGATATTCTTGTTGCAACAGGTTGGAGCACTGCTTATACCATTGCTGATATTCCTGCAAAGAGAAAAGTATATTTTGTTCAATCCGATGAGAGCCGCTTTTATCCTGCAGGGTCTTTTGAAAGTCAAAAGGCATGGGATTCATATAAATTCGATTATGAATATATGACGGAAGCAAAATGGATTCAAAAATGGTTGAAAGAAAAGTTTGGTCACGACTCTACCTATGTTCCTAATGGATTGGATGAGAATATTATTTTCCAAACAGATCCAATTACCAAAAAAGGCGATAAAGTAAGGGTACTGCTTGAAGGACCGATCGATATTCCATTTAAAGGGATGGAAGATGCCTTTAATGCTATTAATGATCTGGATTGTGAAGTGTGGTGTGTAAGTTCAGCGGGGAAACCGAAAAAAGAATGGAAATGCGATGTATTCTTTGAAAAGGTGCCAATGGGCCAGATGAATCAAATCTATTCCAGCTGTGATATCCTCGTTAAACTGAGTAGGGTCGAAGGATTTTTTGGTCCGCCTCTAGAAATGATGGCTTGTGGAGGAACTTGCGTAGTTGCAGATGTAACTGGTTATGATGAGTATATTGTCGATAATTATAACGCACTGGTCGTGGAGATCGGGGATGTTGAAGGCGCAAAGCAAGCTGTTAAAAAGCTTATCGAAGATACTGAGCTTAGACAGCGTCTGACTGCGAATGGTAGAAAGACAGCAGAAGAATGGAGATGGGAGCCGAGCATTGACACATTGGAAGAACTGTATTACAAAAATCTTAGTACTGGAAAGGTAGAGGTATGAGAATATTAGTAACCGGAGGAGCTGGATTTATCGCTTCTCATATTGTTGACAGATTGATTGCTGAACAACATGAAGTATGCATTGTTGATAATTTGTCCACTGGAAAGCAAGAAAATATTAATCCTTCGGCTATTTTTTATAATGTGGATATTCGCAGTGAAGAGTTATTGGAAGTGTTTGAGAACTTCAAGCCGCAGATTCTAATACATCATGCTGCCCAGATTAGTGTGTCGCATTCGGTTGCTGATCCTTCACAGGACGCATCGATCAATATTAGCGGGACGATTAATATCTTGGATTGTTGCTATAAAACCGGAGTACAAAAAATTATCTATGCTTCTTCAGCAGCAGTGTATGGCTATCCAGAAGAACTTCCTGTAAAGGAGAGTGCCAAGCTTTCTCCGCTGTCACCCTATGGACTGTCCAAGTTAACACCTGAATTTTATATTCAGTTGTACTCCAATCTTCATGGTCTTAAATATACGATTTTGCGTTACAGCAATGCTTACGGCGAACGGCAGGATCCTAAAGGAGAAGGCGGTGTGATCTCAATTTTCCTGGATAACCTTCTTGCTGGCAAGGAGATTCAAATTCACGGTGATGGTGCTCAAACTCGTGATTTCATTTATGTCAAAGATATCGTTAACGCCAATATTGCGGCTCTTACCAAAGGGGAAAATTGCATTACTAATATCAGCACACAAACAGAAATTTCGGTGAAAGAATTGTTTGAAATGATGCGTAATATACTGGGAATCGATGCTTCCGCTTATTATATGCAGGAGCGTATAGGCGATATTAAATACAGCTCATTAAGCAATCAACAGGCGCAGCTCATCCTTGGCTGGACAAGTCAATTCACTTTATATCAAGGCTTGAAAGAGACAATCAACTACTATCAGAATATTTCTGTTAAATAAACGATATAACTAATAGAAATCGGAGGATTTTTGATGAAAGGTATAATTCTTGCAGGAGGTACAGGCTCTCGCCTCTATCCCTTAACCAAAGTAACGAATAAGCATCTGTTACCTGTGGGGAAATATCCAATGATTTTTCATTCCGTATCCAAGCTCAAGCAAGCTGACATACACGATATACTTATCGTTACAGGTAAAGAGCATATGGGAGATGTCGTTAACCTTCTTGGTAGTGGCCGTGAAATGGGCGTAACATTCACTTATAAAGTTCAAGATGAGGCAGGTGGGATCGCACAAGCCCTTGATTTGGCTGAACAATTTGTAGGTGATGATCAGATGGTTGTTATTTTGGGTGATAATGTATTTGAAGATGACATTGCACCATTTGTGGACAATTTCCGCAATCAAATCACGGGTGCGAAGATTCTTCTTCAGCAGGTACAAGATCCACACCGTTTTGGAGTAGCTGAGCTTGAAGGGGAACGGATTGTATCTATTGAAGAAAAACCTAAAGACCCAAAAAGTAACTACGCTGTAACAGGTATTTATATGTTCGATCATAGCGTGTTTGAAATTGTAAAAACGCTTGAACCTTCAGCTCGTGGAGAACTTGAGATCACTGACGTCAACAATGCATATATTGCTAAGGGAACATTGACATATGATGTTCTCCAAGGATGGTGGACAGATGCGGGAACTCATTCATCTCTTGCGCGTGCTAATGAATTAGCCAAAGATATAGTGTTTGGTGAAGAGTTTGGAAAGCTAAAGATTTAGAATAAAGGGAGGATATGAACGAAATGAAAGTAATCCCTTTGAAACTAGAAGGTGCAAAAATTATTGAACCCGTGGTCCATGGTGATCACCGTGGTTTTTTTATGGAAAGCTACAATGAACAAATCATGAAGCAGCATGGAATCAACTATGCTTTTATTCAGGATAATCAGTCCTTATCTGCAGAAGCTGGCGTGATCCGAGGGCTGCATTACCAGCTTAATCCTAAAGCCCAGACCAAACTTATCCGAGTGCTTTCTGGAGCCATCTATGATGTTATTGTGGATATTCGTAAAAGTTCCCCAACATTCGGTCAATGGGTCGGGGTGATCTTAAGCGAGCATAATAGACGTCAGTTACTGGTGCCTAAAGGATTTGCTCATGGGTTCTGTACGCTCGTTCCAAATACTCAAGTGTTGTATAAGGTAGACGAGTATTACTCACCCGAAAATGATCGGGGAATTCTGTGGAATGACCCTGCGCTGGGGATTGATTGGCCAACTTCTCATGCTATTCTTTCAGAGAAGGATCAGAAGCATCCGACATTAAGGGATGCAGACATTAACTTTGATTAGAGTGATAATAGGCGGCTGTTTTGTCGTTCTGTTTCAAAATAACATGTTAAATGTATTGAAGCACGTTTGAGGAGGTATTTATGAAACTTCTTGTCACCGGCGGTGCCGGATTTATTGGCAGTAACTTTGTATTGTATATGTTAAAGCAGCATCCAGACTATGAAATTGTGAATGTGGATGCCCTTACTTATGCAGGCAACTTGGAGAATTTGAAATCGATCGAAGATCATCCCAAGCATACCTTTGTGAAAGCGGATATTACTGATGCACAAGCGATGGATCAGCTGATGCAGCAGGGAATAGATGTGGTGGTGAATTTTGCGGCAGAGTCGCATGTGGATCGGAGTATTTTGGAGCCGGAAGTGTTTGTGAAAACAAACGTACTGGGCACACAGGTGTTACTGGATGTCGCCAAGAAATATAATGTGACCAAATTTGTGCAGGTATCGACAGATGAGGTGTATGGCTCTCTGGGTGAAACCGGATTGTTCACAGAGGAAACTCCGTTGCAGCCTAATAGTCCCTATTCTGCTTCCAAGGCAGGCGGTGACCTGTTAGTTCGTGCATATCATGAAACCTTCGGTTTGCCAGTGAATATCACACGTTGTTCTAATAATTACGGTCCATATCAATTCCCAGAAAAACTGATTCCGTTAATGATCTCACGTGCATTGAGCGACCAACAGCTTCCTGTGTATGGGGATGGCTTGAACATTCGCGATTGGTTGTATGTAGAGGATCACTGTAGTGCAATTGATCTGGTCATTCATCAGGGCCAGCTGGGTGAAGTGTATAATATCGGGGGAAATAACGAGCGGACGAATGTGCATATCGTCAAAACGGTATTGGAGGAGCTAGGCAAGCCAGAATCTCTAATCTCTTATGTGCAGGATCGTCCGGGTCATGACCGCCGTTACGGTATTGATCCGACCAAAACCATGAACGAGCTGGGCTGGAAGCCCAAGCACTCTTTTGAGACTGGCATTAAAGAAACGATTCGCTGGTACTTGGACAACGAGGAGTGGTGGACTCGCATTCAATCTGGCGAATATCAGCAATATTATGCTAAGCAGTATGGTTCCCGCTTAGGTGATGTGTAAAATGAGAATATTGGTTACTGGAGCATCCGGCCAACTCGGTAAGGATGTGGTAAAGGTCTTCCAAGAGCAGGGACATGATGTTGTTGGCTATGATCGGGAACAGCTGGATATTACGGATCTGGACCAGGCGATAAAGATAGTAGGACAATATCAGCCAGAAGCGGTAATCCACTGTGCAGCGTATACAGCGGTGGATGCGGCGGAGACTGATCTTGATACAGCTTATCAAGTAAATGCGGCAGGAACACGTAATATGGTACTGGCTGCAGAAAAAGCAGGAGCTAAACTGGTTTATATCAGTACAGATTATGTATTTGATGGGACAGCCGAGCAGCCTTATCACGAATATGACAATACGAATCCGCAGAGTATCTATGGAAAGTCCAAACGGGCGGGAGAGGTGTTAACCCAGACGCTTTCCTCAAGGTACTTTATTGTTCGGACGTCATGGGTGTATGGGCTGTACGGGAACAATTTTGTAAAAACAATGCTAAAGCTTGGGCAGGAAAAGCCGCATCTGCAGGTTGTGAACGACCAGAAAGGCTCGCCTACTTATACGGTGGATTTGGTTCGTTTTTTGGCAGAGTTGGTTCAAACCGAGAAGTACGGCGTATATCATGCCTCCAATAGTGGTTCTTGCACCTGGTATGAGTTTACGCAAGCTATTTTTAAAGAAGCGGTAGACATATTGGATGCTACGATAACTGCCACACTTGAGCCATGCTCGACTGATCAGTTTCCAAGACCAGCAGCACGTCCAAAAAATTCGGTCATGGAGCATATCGCAATTCGTACCAACGGTTTGAACAATCTTCGTCATTGGCGGGAAGGTTTACATTGTTTTATAAAAGAACTAGCTGATTTTCGAAATGATAATTAGAATGTTAGAAAGATCCCCCTGTAAGCTAGAGTTTGGGGGGATTTTTTCTTGTGCTTAGTAAGAAGGACAGTCTATAGTATAGTAGTCAGGATATATCTTCATTTAGTAAGAGCACGAGAGTGTTTTATAAGGGGGGGATCATCTGCACACTTTCAGAGTTCAGATCCTATTATCTACTTATAACGGAGAACAGTATATTGACGAGCAAATTTTAAGTTTGATTAGACAAGAAGGCGTGTCGGTTCAAATATTAATTCGTGATGACGGTTCAACAGATAATACTTTGGAGAAGCTGGAGCATCTAAAAAAGCTATATCCACAACAAATTGTTATATTTAAGGGTGAGAATAGAGGGGTTGTGCAAAGCTTTTTTGATCTTATGCTAATGTCTTCCAATGAGTTTGATGTTTATGCATTCTGTGATCAAGATGATGTTTGGAATAAGGATAAGTTAATAACTGCGATATCCTCTCTGAATAAGTTTGCTAATAACATTCCTTTAATGTACTGTTCTGCAACCCAAATGGTGGATCAGTGGCTATCTCCTATGAAAAAATGGCCTGTAGCTCCGCAAAAACCCTTATCTCATTACAATGCATTAATTGAGAACGTATGTGTCGGTTGTACAATGGTATTCAATAAAACCACAATGGAATTGGTGAAAGGTAATATTCCATTAAATATAAAAAATGTAATCATGCACGATTGGTGGACTTATCTATGTGTTTCATCTTTTGGAAGGGTCGTGTTCGATCCACAGCCGAGTATCCTCTATCGTCAACACCACAATAATGTTCTGGGAGGAGCAGCGGATGGCTGGAAAAGCAAGTGGAGCAAGAGGTGGAATAGATTTATAAACGGAAAAAACCATTATATTTTAAGTAAACAGGCTATAGAATTTGCGCAAACGTTTCAGCAGAAGCTTGATGATCAGAAACAACAGGAAATTTCTAGGTTTATTAGTTTTCAAAGCAAAAATATAATTAAGCGTGCCATATATATTTTTAGAGCACCATTCTATAGGCAGTCTGTAATTGACAATTTGATTTACAAGTTTGTTTTTATAATAGGTAGATTATAAAATGATTGATGCTTATTTTTTTAATGGGGTATTAAACAGTTAATCTGGTTGGTAATACAAAGATCACTATTTTCGAGCGTATTATAGAGTTGAAATTTCAAAAACTTACTCGGGATTGCCTAATGTTGAAGTTAGGTTAATACCGGATAAAATAGCAATTCATCCTGGAGAAACAAACGATTCTAAAGTGTCTCCTATATAGAAGTAGATTCACAAAAATCTCTTAAAGGACTCGCCTGTACTGTTTCTATGGAATCCCAAGTATTCGATATAGATATTTCTCGATACGAAAAAGTGGTAATTTAGGTTGATAAAGAGGATTATTCGAATAATGGCGATATTACATCTGTC
Source organism: Paenibacillus sp. FSL W8-0439 (assembly GCF_038008995.1). NCBI lineage: Bacteria > Bacillati > Bacillota > Bacilli > Caryophanales > Paenibacillaceae > Paenibacillus > Paenibacillus sp. FSL W8-0439. The sequence continues at coordinate 5,166,971 of NZ_JBBPAK010000001.1, read as the reverse complement.
AGATTAATAATCAGTTGGCTTTTTTTTGCGTCGAAAGGTTTTTATAAATTATAAAGATTTCAATTTGAATAAATATGCTATAAAGAAGGGGCTTCTATGTTTAAAACTATAACAATTCTTATACCTGCTTATAATGAAGAAGAAGTTATTTACCAACTTTATTCTCGCTTAACTAAAGTAATTGATTCTATTACTGGTTATAATTTTGAATTATTATTCGTAAATGATGGAAGTAAGGATAACACGGTTGAAATTCTTGGAAATTTAGGTAAGAAGGATAGAAGAATTTCATTAGTGGACCTTTCACGTAACTTCGGAAAGGAGGTTGCGATGATTGCTGGATTGGATTTTTCCGTGGGGGATGCTGTTGTGATTATCGATGCAGATCTTCAGGACCCTCCTGAATTGATTGTTGAGATGATTAAATACTGGGAGCAGGGCTATGACGATGTATATGCGAAGCGGGCAACCAGAGCGGGGGAAACCTGGTTTAAAAAATGGACAGCATCCAGCTTTTATAAATTGCTTCAAAAAATGAGCAGAATTCCTATCCAAGAAAACACAGGGGATTTCCGATTGCTCGACAGGCGTTGTATCGAGGCATTAAAACAGTTGAGAGAAACACAAAGGTATACAAAAGGTATGTTTAGTTGGATTGGATTTAACAAGAAAGAGATTTTATTTAATCGTGATTCTCGTGCGGCAGGAGAAACAAAATGGAATTATTATAAGCTTTTAGATCTGGCTATTGAAGGAATTACTTCTTTCACAACGGCACCCTTAAGATTCTCTGCAATGCTGGGGGTATTTATTTCGATAGGAGCATTTTTCTACATGATTTTTATCATAACTAGGACTCTTATTTTTGGAGGTTCTGTTGCTGGTTATGCTTCACTTATGACAGTAATTTTATTTCTTGGAGGAATACAATTGTTGTCTCTCGGTATTATTGGGGAATATCTAGGCAGAGTATTTAATGAAACCAAAAGTAGGCCACTGTATTTTGTCAAAGAGTATAGAAATGGTAAGGGTGCTATATCGGAACAAAATTATATGGAAAACAGATTCTCTCGGGGTCGGTTATGAAATTAGGTAAGGAGCTTGTAAATTACGTTGTTTTTGGAATTCTTACAACTATTATAAATTTGATTATTTATGCCCTCTTTACAAAAGTATTAGGTGCAGATTATAAGCTTTCTATTACAGTAGCTTGGTTGATATCTATGATATTTGCTTTTGTAACGAACAAGCTATATGTATTTAAAAAAAATGACTCTCAATTAACTTCGTTACCTAAAGAGTTCTCTTTATTCTTCCTTATCAGATTGTCATCTCTTTGCCTGGACTTCATTTTAATGATTGTGCTTATCCAAAATGTAAGGATGGATGATTTTCTAGCAAAAATTATTGTTAACTTTATAGTTATAGCAGTGAATTACTTGGCAAGCAAATACTTGGTATTTATGAAAAGAACAAGTGACTAAATTATTAGAAATTATCACGATTTTCTAATTAATTACAGGGTTTTCTGAATACAATTAAGATGAATCAATTCCATATAAGTATGGCAAGTGCTCTTTCTGCGGATGGCTTTCTAATTAACTACGTTAAATTATAATGCTGGTGGCTCATGATGGTTTGTTGCGTAATGGTGTATATTATCATTTTACGCGGAATCAGCATGGGCTTTTCTTTGCTCTTAACATACTCCATATGTCATACTACTACAATCTACATTGGAAACATAAGTAATATTTTCTGCACAATAATAAATAAGTTCTGAAGTTCAATATTTATGGAAAATCGTAATTCATCGGTGGTTTTTTGTTAATTGAGTGGGGATTAAAGCTTCATTTTGATAATTGTTCAAGCTTATACTCTTTTATTAGACATAACTATTTTATTAAAATACCATCGAATGCGTGTTCCTTTTTGGAAATATATAGTATAATTGAAACGTGCAACCGATAGAGCTGACAAGGGCGGTCGGCTAACTCTCCCGAGGAGGGGGGTGAAGCCTGTGACAGTGTTTGAGGCGCTCAGTTTAATGCTGACGTTCGGGGCGTTAATCGTCACACTGTTAGAGTTTAACAAACGAAAATAGACCGCCCCCGCAAGGAAGGGTCTATTTTCGGCCTGATTGTTCCAAAACCGTCCGCTCTTGGAGCGTTGGTTGCGCGGGGCTGGCTGGCACCAGCCCTTTTTCCATGTATATCTTACCACGATGAAATTTAGACCTCAACCGAGGATTTTACAAAAATCTAATAATCGACTTCCAATGAACAATATATAGATCCAAATGGTTTCGTTTGTCTATATTTGCACTTTGGAGCGACTGGAATCGAATTTTGCGAAATTCTACTAACTATGCAAGGTTACAAGTTATGTGCTTTTTTGCGCCCCGTGGTTTGCACGGTATGCTATAATAGGCGATAGTAGAATAGATTACTGAATTTGTCAGGAGCGTTTTAAATATGGATGTAAGCATACTGGTCGTCAACTATAATACATGTCGATTGACGCTGGATTGTTTGCAGTCGGTGTATGCGTCAAAGACGCAGTATCGATATGAAGTGATTGTTATCGATAATCACTCCAGTGACGGGTCTGTTGAGGCTATTCGTGCTGCATACCCTGAAATTATGTTGATAGCCAATAAGGATAATACAGGGTTTGCCAAGGCGAATAACCAGGGCATGGAAGTAGCTAGCGGGCGTTATGTATTGCTGTTGAACTCCGATACGTTGGTGCAGCCGGATACGCTGGATACAATGATTCGATTTATGGATACGCATCCGGAGATGGGGGCATCGGGCTGTAAGGTCATCCTGCCGGATGGCTCGCTAGATAAGGCTTGTAAGCGAGGGTTTCCAACGCCGTCTGCGTCTTTTTACTATGCTTTCGGCTGGTCGAAGCGTTACCCGGATAACCCGAAGTACAACCAATATCAGCTTGGGCATCTAAGCCCGGATGATGAGTATCCTGTGGATGTACTGGTTGGGGCTTTTATGCTGGTGCGTCGGGAGACGATTGACCAGGTCGGCGGATTGGACGAAACCTTTTTTATGTATGGTGAGGATATAGACTGGTGTTATCGGATTAAACAAGCTGGTTGGGGCATTTACTACTACCCGCGCACATATATTATTCATATCAAAGGAGGCAGTGCTCGCCGTCGCCCTTTGAAAATTATTTATGAGTTTCATAGAGCTATGTGGGTATTTCATCGTAAGCATTATAAGCAGCAATACAGCTGGATCACCAACATGGCTGTATATGCGGGAATTACGGTGAAGTTTGGGATGGCTTTTCTAAAAAATAAGTTGTCTGCACCGGTTAAGCCGGACAGCGGGGAACAATCTCGTACTGAGGTGAAAGCATGATACGCAGAAATCAGCGTTTTTTAACCCAATTATATATTGTGGCGGATTTCGCGGTCATTCAGTTATCCTTTCTGATCGCTTGGTTTTTCAAATTTGAAAGTGAATGGATCACTTATAAAGAGCCACTTCCTATTCAAGTATATGGAGGGTGGAGCTTAATATACGGTCTGATTGCCGTAGTGCTGGGAATGTTATTCTCGCTCTATTCACCAAAACGCAAAAAGAGGTTTGCAGATGATGTGTTTCGCGTCACACAGATTCATATTGTTGGCCTGTTTGTGCTGTTGAGTGTGATGTTTTTCGTAAAGCAAATCGACATCTCGCGGTCCTACCTGGCGATCTATATGATTGGTAATGTACTGATTATTTTGTTTTATCGATATTTTTTGAAGCAAGTTCTTAAAGTCCTCCGTCAAAAAGGATACAATAAGCAATTCATGCTCATACTTGGAGCGGGTTCTTTGGGCCAACGATTTTATCATAATCTTGGACAGTATCCTGATTTAGGCTACGAAGTAGTGGGATTTCTGGATGATAAACGGCATTGGAGTGAAGAGGAAGAGGCCCATTTTCGCCCGATTCTTGGAGGATTAGATCAGTTGGAGGCAACGCTGTCGCGCCTGATGATTGATGAGGTCATTCTGGCGCTGCCGCTGGATGCTCATGATAAGTATCCCAAGATTATCAACATGTGTGAAAAGGCTGGAGTGCGCACGCTTATTATTCCCGATTTCTTTGATTATTTGCCGGCACGACCTTACTTTGACAACTTTGCAGGTATGCCGATGATTAATGTACGGGATATTCCACTGGATGTAGCAGGGAATCGATTGTTTAAGCGTCTGTTCGATATTTTATTTTCTTTATTTGCGATTATTCTGACCTCTCCGATTATGCTGGCCGTGGCGATTGGTGTGAAGGTCACGTCGAGAGGCCCCATTATTTTTAAGCAGGAGCGGGTAGGCTTGAACCGTCGCACCTTCCGAATGTACAAATTTCGCTCCATGAAGGTACTGCCGCCTGGAACTGAAGATACGGGCTGGACGACTGCTAATGACCCAAGACGCACACGTTTTGGTACGTTTATTCGTAAAACAAGCCTCGACGAGCTACCACAGTTTTTCAACGTACTGTTGGGTGATATGAGCGTCGTTGGCCCACGTCCGGAAAGGCCCTATTATGTGGATCAGTTCCGTGAGGAAATTCCAAAATACATGGTGAAGCATCATGTTCGTCCTGGAATTACAGGCTGGGCACAGAGTAACGGTTTGCGCGGAGATACATCTATTGAGGAACGGATTAAGCATGACATCTTCTATATTGAGAACTGGTCGCTCTTATTCGATATTAAAATTATTTTTCGCACGATTCGCAATGGTTTCAAAAACGCATATTAATCCAGAGTCACCCTTCGACTTAGCCGGAGGGTGTTTTTGTGTCTATATAGCTGATTTTTTAGTTCAACTGATATAGGGCTGTTTTGAGTAGGTGTATGTAGGGTATTGACCTGTACGAAAAGGATGTGACACCCTATGAAACGAGTGATTGCTGCAGTTATTCTTTTAATGATAATCGGTACATTTTTACTGGCTTACAAAGGACAATCTACTGAAGAACATACTGGCTTTACCACACACCGTGTGATTTCGCATGCCATGGGAGCCGTTGATGGTTTGGCCTATACCAATGCGCGTGAAGCGTTTGTGGAAAATTACAAAAAAGGTAGCCGTGTATTCGAGGTCGACCTGATGTTTACTTCGGATGGACATTTGGTGGCGCGCCATGAATGGACAGAATCCTTTACCAAACAAATGCAACAGGAATACGCAGTTGCTACAGAGCAGGGCGGAAAGCCTTGGAGCTATCATCAGTTTAAAAACACCCCCATACACGGTTCTTATACTCCACTTGATTGGAAGGATGTATTGGATTTATTGGAAAACTACCCGGATGCCTATATTGTGACCGATACGAAAGAGCAGGACCCTGCCCAAATCAAACAGTTATTTGCACAACTGACCCATCAGGCCCAGGAGAAAAATCCCGAACTTCTGTCTCGTATTGTCCCTCAAATTTATAATGAAGAAATGTTGCAAACGTTGCGGAGTATCTATCCTTATACATCCATCATTTATACGCTATATGCTACAGAAGACACGGATGACCAGATCATTCAATTTGTCCAACAGCATGATATAACAGCAGTAACTTTACCAGAAAATCGCGTGAGTGGTGCCTTAGTGGAAAGTTTGCGTCAGGCAGGGGCAGTGTGCTACGTAAATACGATTAACGAGTTGAAGGACGCCACTGAGTACGAACAGATGGGTGTAAGAGGTTTTTATACTGACGTTTTAACGGAAAAAGAACTTCGTAGACGCAGTTGGTTGTATGCGCTGAGACCATGAGCTGTCTGAACTCGGTGTTCCCATTTGATACGAACATTGACACCTTTTAAGCACTGTCATAGACTTAGCATAGAACGCTTTTGGATATTAGAATTCGGCTCGTCTGGATGATGACAAAAGCAATGGATGCTGGAGGAATGTGTGTTGGCAGATTCAATTCAATCATGGAGGCATGTATTTAAGCTTGATCCTGACAAGGAACTGAATGATGAGGCGCTTGATGCCGTGTGTATGTCTGGTACAGACGCTATTATGGTGGGAGGTTCATCAGGCGTAACCTATGAAAATACGGTGGATTTGCTGTCGCGGGTTCGGCGTTATGAGGTGCCGTGTGTGCTTGAGGTATCCGATCTGGAAGCTGTGGTGCCGGGGTTTGATCTATATATGATTCCCATGGTGCTGAATACCGCTGACAGTAATTGGATTATGGGGCAGCACCAACGTGCGATTGAGCAATTTGGTTATATGATCCCTTGGGATTTGCTTGTGACGGAAGGATATATTGTTTTGAACGGTGATTCCACCGTCGCTAAGCTTACTAGTGCGGAAACTTCGCTGAGTGCTTCTGCTGCCGCTTCATATGCACAGATTGCTGACAAGCTTATGCATCTACCGATTGTATATGTGGAATATAGCGGTGTCTTTGGAGATATGGAACTGGTACAACAAATACATCGCGGTACGGAGCGATCTCGTGTTTTATACGGAGGAGGGATCGTGGATAAAACTACCGCGTTACAAGCAGCAGCTGTTTGTGACACCATTGTAGTAGGAAACATTATTTATCGTGATTTGGCGAAAGCGTTGGAGACGATAGCTGTGAAATTGGAAGTATAGAGCGTGAATATATGAAAGCTTAGGGAAAGGAGCATGCACGCATGCAATCAATAGATATACACGAGGCGGTAGCTCGCCTTAATCAGCCTCAGCGTCAGGCCGTGGAGGCGGTAGATGGTCCTCTGCTAATTATGGCTGGCGCAGGCAGTGGTAAGACACGGGTGCTCACGCACCGAATAGCTTACCTCATTGCGACCCGCAAGACGGCTCCATGGGGGATTTTGGCGATTACCTTTACGAACAAGGCCGCGCGTGAAATGCAGGATCGCGTATCTAAGCTGATTGGTCCGCAGGGGAAAGATGTGTGGGTATCCACCTTTCACTCCATGTGTGTGCGTATTTTACGCCGGGATATCGAGCGGATCGGATTTACCTCCAATTTCAGCATCTTGGATTCTACGGATCAATTGTCTGTCATCCGAAGCTGTATGAAGGACCTGAATATAGATACCAAAAAGTTTGAACCCAAAGCGGTTCAGTCTATGATGAGTACGGCTAAAAATGAACTGGTCACTCCCGAAATGTATGAGCGCAAGATTGGCGATTATTTTGAAGGAATTGTGGCGAAGGTATATACCAAGTACCAACAACGGCTCAGAAACAACAACTCTCTTGATTTTGATGATTTGATTATGGCAACGATTCAGCTCTTTAAAGAAGTGCCCGAGGTACTTGATTTCTACCAGAAGAAATTTCAATACATTCATGTTGATGAATATCAGGATACGAACCGCGCGCAGTACATGCTGTGCAAAATGCTGGCTGACAAGCATCATCGGCTATGTGTTGTAGGTGACAGCGACCAATCTATCTATCGGTGGCGGGGTGCGGATATTAGCAACATTTTGAACTTTGAAGAGGATTACCCGGAAGCACGCACGATTTTGCTGGAGCAGAATTATCGCTCAACTTCAAATATTCTTAATGCAGCTAACGAAGTCATTGGCCAAAACACAGGCCGCAAGCCAAAAAAACTATGGACCGACAAAGAAGGCGGCGCCAAGATTAAGGTTTATCGTGCTGACTCCGAGCATGACGAAGGCTATTTTATCGCCTCAGAAATTCATAAGAATATTAAGGCGGGCAAAACCTATAGCCATCATGCCATTTTGTACCGTACGAATGCCCAGTCTCGGGTGGTCGAGGAAATTTTGATCAAATCGGATATCCCTTACCAAATCGTGGGCGGAATCAAGTTCTATGATCGTAAAGAGATTAAGGATTTGCTGGCGTATCTTCGCCTACTGTCCAATCCTGACGACGATATCAGCCTGATCCGAATCATTAATGTACCCAAACGAAGCATCGGCGACACAACGGTTGGCAAATTACAGGCAGCCGCGGCGGAACGTGGGGTTTCGATTTTCCGTGTGCTTCAAGTGGTTGATGATTTGGGCTTTGCTGGACGCACGCGCAATGCGCTTGTAGAGTTTTACGATATGATTGAAGGTTTAAGTCGGATGGTGGATTACCTGTCAGTTACTGAGTTGACCGAAAAAATGCTGGAAACCACCCAATATCGATTGGAACTACAAAACGAGAATACACTCGAGTCACGCTCGCGTTTGGAGAATATTGATGAGTTTCTGTCGGTAACTATGGAATTTGAAAAAGGGACGGAAGACAAGTCGCTTGTCTCCTTCCTGACTGATCTTGCTCTCATTGCCGATATTGATTCCATGAATGACGATGAAGAGGAGCAGAGTGATGCGGTTGTATTAATGACCATGCATAGCGCCAAAGGACTGGAGTTTCCTATCGTATTTATCGTTGGTATGGAGGAAGGGGTATTCCCTCACAGCAGGGCCTTTTTGGATAATGAAGAGCTGGAGGAAGAGCGTAGATTGGCGTATGTCGGGATTACCCGTGCTGAGGAGCAGTTGTTCCTCACATGCGCTCAGATGCGCACTCTGTTTGGACGTACCACAGCTAACCCGCCTTCCCGCTTTCTCGAAGAGATTCCGGATGAGTTAAAAGAGGATACGGTCATCAAGCGTGATCGTTACCGTCGTTCAGGCAATGTAGGCGGATCTTATGGTGGTCGCGGACTGGGCAAAAGCAGTGGCAGCAACTTTGGTGGAGAGCGCTCGTTTGATACGATGAGCCGTAGTGGCTCGTCTGCTTCCGCGTCGCCCCGCGTAACAGTGACCACTTCCTCACCTGCAAAACCAACTCCGTCTGTTTCGACAGGGGGGGCATCCATTTTTGCTGCCGGAGACAAGGTACAGCATGGCAAGTGGGGAATTGGAACCATTGTAGCTGTAAAAGGAACGGGCAATGATATGGAGCTTCAGATTGCTTTCCCGGCTCCAGTAGGGGTTAAACGACTGTTAGCTGGCTTTGCACCGATTACAAAAGTAGAATAATCTTAAATATTATTAAATCTCGAACCTCATAGGGCAGCTTGGCTAAGGCCTCTGCCCTAATGAAGTTCCCGGAGGGATACGCCTGCATGAACCCAATGCACAGGATGGAGCAGCTTGTTGCTGAACTGAACACATATAACTATCACTACTATACATTGGATGATCCCCAGATCAGCGACAAAGAATATGATGTGCTTTATGACGAACTGGTAGCGCTTGAACAGACAAGCGGTCTTGTACTGCCGGATTCGCCAACACAGCGTGTGGGCGGGGAGATCCTCAAGGGCTTCACACCGCATCGCCATCTCGCTCCATTATGGAGCCTTGATAAAGCTCAGAATATGGAGCAGCTGCGTGCATGGAATGCGCGTGTCGTGAAGCTGATCAATGATTATAATACCAAGAACCCGGAGCAGCCTTTGCCGTCTCCAGGCTATGCAATAGAATTAAAATTTGATGGACTGACACTAAACCTAACGTATACGGATGGACAACTGGTGCAGGCTTCTACACGTGGTAATGGTGTGGTAGGTGAGGGGATACTGGCACAGGTCAAGACGATTAAATCCGTGCCACTTACAATTCCTTTTCGAAATGGAACAATTGAAGTGCAGGGAGAAGGAATCATGAATCTTTCTGTACTGTCCAAATATAATGAGACTGCCGCGGACCCTCTTAAAAATGCACGCAACGCCGCAGCTGGTGCTTTGCGCAACTTGAATCCCAAAGTGACAGCAGAACGCCGACTGAATGCATTTTTCTACAACGTGGGATATGCAGACGGTATCCAGTTTAACAGCCACCAGGAGATGATGACCTTCCTGCGTGAAAATCATTTCAAGGTAAACCCATACCTGACTTACTTTGATAATTTTGATGATGTAATGGAGCAACTGATTGAGATTGAGGAATCCCGTGCAGGATTGGACTATCTTATTGATGGGGCAGTATTGAAAATTACAGATATGCGCACACGTGAGGTTCTCGGATATACTGATAAATTCCCACGCTGGGCGGTGGCCTATAAGTTCGAAGCAGAGGAAACGACTACGGTGCTTAACTCGGTCGAGTGGAATGTAGGAAGAACCGGGAAGATCACTCCACTGGCTAGGGTAGAACCGGTAGAGCTGGCGGGAGTCACTGTACAAAATTGTACGCTGAACAATGCTGGTGACATCGAACGTAAAAACTTGAAGTTTGCTTTGGGGGCACGTGTGTTTATTCGTCGCTCAAACGATGTTATTCCTGAGATTTTGGGAAAAGTAACATCTGAGAACGATGGAGGGGAAATTGTGGTTCCAGATCATTGTCCAGCTTGTGGGTTTCCGCTGCAGCAGCGAGGCGCTCATTTATTTTGTGACAATAAGCTAGGTTGTAAACCCCAAATTGTGGCCCGCATTTCTCATTTTGCTTCACGTGATGCTATGGACATTGAGACGTTCAGTGATAAAACAGCTATTCAACTGCATGATGAATTGGGAGTTCGTGAACCAGCGGATCTGTATACACTGCAATATGATGATCTTGTGAAGCTGGAGCGGTTTGGTGAGAAAAAGGCCAATAACCTCTTGGCGGCACTCGAAAAGAGTAAGGAGAGAGACTTGGCTTCTTTCCTTTATGCTTTGGGCATACCGAATACCGGTAAAGCGACGACACGCATGTTGGCTGAACACTATCGTGACTTGCACAAGACGATGTCTGCTAGGGTGGATGAACTGATAGAACTCCCGGATGTAGGTGGGATTGTAGCTGAAAGCATTGTTGCATTCTTTGCCGATCCATTTACTCAAGCAGGGATTGAAAAGATGCTGTCTCTAGGGGTAAAAGCGCAGGCCCCCGAAGCTCCACAGGCGAAAAAGACAGACAGCTTTTTCAGTGGCAAAACGGTTGTGCTTACAGGTACCTTGCATCAGCTTACGCGTGATGAAGCTGCATCGAGGCTGGAGGCGCTGGGAGCCAAAGTTGCCGGATCTGTATCGAAAAAGACGGATCTAGTCATAGCTGGTGAAAAGGCTGGGAGCAAGCTGGCTAAGGCACAACAGCTCGGAATTGACACCATAGAAGATGAGGATGAATTTATCAGACTGTTAGAACAAGAATAATAGTTTTTGCAATGAGGGCAGTCATTCCGTTCCAAAGCGGAGTGGCTGCCTTATTATCTGTTATATAGTAAAGAACAAGAGTATAAAAAGGTGCTTGCTAAATAACTTCAGGCATGATATATTATTAGACGTTGCTTTGAGAATAATATTTCTTGAAGCAAAGTTGCTGAAAAGAAAATTGAAAAAAGATTTGACAAGAAAGCAACTAATATGATATGATCTAATTCCTGACTTGTTAAACAAACGAGGTCAGACAAGTTCTTTGAAAACTGAACAAATGGATGATGAAATAAAGATTACTTCTCTTATAAAGAAGAATCGCTAGCATTAAAAATGAGCTAATCGCTCTTTCTATAACCAGCTTCGGTTGGTCTTTAATGGAGAGTTTGATCCTGGCTCAGGACGAACGCTGGCGGCGTGCCTAATACATGCAAGTCGAGCGGGGTTAGTTAGAAGCTTGCTTCTAACTAACCTAGCGGCGGACGGGTGAGTAACACGTAGGCAACCTGCCCACAAGACAGGGATAACTACCGGAAACGGTAGCTAATACCCGATACATCCTTTTCCTGCATGGGAGAAGGAGGAAAGGCGGAGCAATCTGTCACTTGTGGATGGGCCTGCGGCGCATTAGCTAGTTGGTGGGGTAAAGGCCTACCAAGGCGACGATGCGTAGCCGACCTGAGAGGGTGATCGGCCACACTGGGACTGAGACACGGCCCAGACTCCTACGGGAGGCAGCAGTAGGGAATCTTCCGCAATGGGCGAAAGCCTGACGGAGCAACGCCGCGTGAGTGATGAAGGTTTTCGGATCGTAAAGCTCTGTTGCCAGGGAAGAACGCTTGAGAGAGTAACTGCTCTTGAGGTGACGGTACCTGAGAAGAAAGCCCCGGCTAACTACGTGCCAGCAGCCGCGGTAATACGTAGGGGGCAAGCGTTGTCCGGAATTATTGGGCGTAAAGCGCGCGCAGGCGGCTCTTTAAGTCTGGTGTTTAATCCCGAGGCTCAACTTCGGGTCGCACTGGAAACTGGGGAGCTTGAGTGCAGAAGAGGAGAGTGGAATTCCACGTGTAGCGGTGAAATGCGTAGAGATGTGGAGGAACACCAGTGGCGAAGGCGACTCTCTGGGCTGTAACTGACGCTGAGGCGCGAAAGCGTGGGGAGCAAACAGGATTAGATACCCTGGTAGTCCACGCCGTAAACGATGAATGCTAGGTGTTAGGGGTTTCGATACCCTTGGTGCCGAAGTTAACACATTAAGCATTCCGCCTGGGGAGTACGGTCGCAAGACTGAAACTCAAAGGAATTGACGGGGACCCGCACAAGCAGTGGAGTATGTGGTTTAATTCGAAGCAACGCGAAGAACCTTACCAGGTCTTGACATCCCTTTGACCGGTCTAGAGATAGGCCTTTCCTTCGGGACAGAGGAGACAGGTGGTGCATGGTTGTCGTCAGCTCGTGTCGTGAGATGTTGGGTTAAGTCCCGCAACGAGCGCAACCCTTATGCTTAGTTGCCAGCAGGTCAAGCTGGGCACTCTAAGCAGACTGCCGGTGACAAACCGGAGGAAGGTGGGGATGACGTCAAATCATCATGCCCCTTATGACCTGGGCTACACACGTACTACAATGGCCGGTACAACGGGAAGCGAAGCCGCGAGGTGGAGCCAATCCTAGAAAAGCCGGTCTCAGTTCGGATTGTAGGCTGCAACTCGCCTACATGAAGTCGGAATTGCTAGTAATCGCGGATCAGCATGCCGCGGTGAATACGTTCCCGGGTCTTGTACACACCGCCCGTCACACCACGAGAGTTTACAACACCCGAAGTCGGTGAGGTAACCGCAAGGAGCCAGCCGCCGAAGGTGGGGTAGATGATTGGGGTGAAGTCGTAACAAGGTAGCCGTATCGGAAGGTGCGGCTGGATCACCTCCTTTCTATGGAGAATCGTTTCCTGCAATGGAAACATTCAAATATGAAGCGTAAGCTTCAATAATTCATCATTCCATTTGTTCAGTTTTGATGGAACTTGTAAGGGGCCATAGCTCAGCTGGGAGAGCGCCTGCCTTGCACGCAGGAGGTCAGCGGTTCGATCCCGCTTGGCTCCACCAATTACAATTTCATCTATAACCGTTTGGAGATCATTAACTCTTCAGGAGTTGATTGATAATCACACAGCTTTGCACCTTGAAAACTGGATACCGAAACGAAATTGCGTTTTAGAATATTCCTTTAAGCTGATCTTGTGTAAACAAGTGAAATAAAGGTAGCATATATCGACATTTTCTTTCTTTGAAAGAAAAGTCTAGGTTAAGCTACAAAGAGCACACGGAGGATGCCTAGGCGCCAGGAGCCGACGAAGGACGTGGCGAACAACGATAAGGCCTCGGGGAGCTGTAAGCAAGCTTTGATCCGGGGATGTCCGAATGGGGAAACCCGGCTGTCTTCATCGACAGTCACTACTCACTGAATTCATAGGTGAGTGAGAGGCAGACCAGGGGAACTGAAACATCTAAGTACCCTGAGGAAGAGAAAACAATAGTGATTCCGTCAGTAGCGGCGAGCGAACGCGGATTAGCCCAAACCAAGGAGCTTGCTCCTTGGGGTTGTGGGACGTCTCACATGGAGTTACAAAGGAACCGGTTAGATGAAGAGGTCTGGAAAGGCCCGCCAGAGAAGGTAAAAGCCCTGTAGTTCAAAACCCGTTCCCTCCGAGACGGATCCCGAGTAGTGCGGGGCACGTGAAACCCCGTATGAATCCGGCAGGACCATCTGCCAAGGCTAAATACTCCCTGGCGACCGATAGTGAAGCAGTACCGTGAGGGAAAGGTGAAAAGCACCCCGGAAGGGGAGTGAAATAGATCCTGAAACCGTGTGCTTACAAGAAGTCAGAGCCCGATCTATGGGTGATGGCGTGCCTTTTGTAGAATGAACCGGCGAGTTACGTTCCCGTGCAAGGTTAAGGTGAAGAGCTGAAGCCGCAGCGAAAGCGAGTCTGAATAGGGCGAATGAGTACGTGGACGTAGACCCGAAACCGGGTGATCTACCCCTGTCCAGGGTGAAGGTGCGGTAACACGCACTGGAGGCCCGAACCCACGCATGTTGAAAAATGCGGGGATGAGGTGGGGGTAGCGGAGAAATTCCAATCGAACCCGGAGATAGCTGGTTCTCCCCGAAATAGCTTTAGGGCTAGCCTCGGAAAGAAGAATCGTGGAGGTAGAGCACTGATTGGGTGCGGGGCCCGCAAGGGTTACCAAGCTCAGTCAAACTCCGAATGCCATAGATTTAGTTCCGGGAGTCAGACAGTGAGTGCTAAGATCCATTGTCGAAAGGGAAACAGCCCAGACCATCAGCTAAGGTCCCCAAGTGTGTGTTAAGTGGGAAAGGATGTGGAGTTGCACAGACAACCAGGATGTTGGCTTAGAAGCAGCCACCATTGAAAGAGTGCGTAATAGCTCACTGGTCGAGTGACTCTGCGCCGAAAATGTAACGGGGCTAAACACACCACCGAAGCTATGGCTTGATGCTTTTGCATCAGGGGTAGGGGAGCGTTGAATGCGGGTTGAAGGTGTACCGGAAGGAGCGCTGGACTGCATTCAAGTGAGAATGCCGGTATGAGTAACGAAAAGATCTGTGAGAATCAGATCCGCCGAAAGCCTAAGGGTTCCTGAGGAAGGTTCGTCCGCTCAGGGTAAGTCGGGACCTAAGGCGAGGCCGATAGGCGTAGTCGAAGGACAACAGGTAGAAATTCCTGTACCACCGTAATCCGCTATGAGCGATGGGGTGACGCAGTAGGGTAGTGACGCGGACTGATGGATGTCCGTCTAAGCAGTGAGGCTGGTGTGTAGGCAAATCCGCACATCGTGAAGGCTGGGCTGTGATGGGGAGCGAAAATTATAGTAGCGAAGGTCATGATCTCAGACTGCCAAGAAAAGCCTCTAGCCAGGAGAAGGTGCCCGTACCGCAAACCGACACAGGTAGGCGAGAAGAGAATTCTAAGGCGCGCGGAAGAACTCTCGTTAAGGAACTCGGCAAAATGACCCCGTAACTTCGGGAGAAGGGGTGCCTCGGTAGGGTGAATAGCCCGAGGGGGCCGCAGTGAAAAGGCCCAAGCGACTGTTTAGCAAAAACACAGGTCTGTGCGAAGCCGCAAGGCGAAGTATACGGGCTGACGCCTGCCCGGTGCTGGAAGGTTAAGGGGAGTGGTAAGCCTTCGGGCGAAGCTATGAACCGAAGCCCCAGTAAACGGCGGCCGTAACTATAACGGTCCTAAGGTAGCGAAATTCCTTGTCAGGTAAATTCTGACCCGCACGAATGGCGTAACGACTTGGGCGCTGTCTCAACGAGAGATCCGGTGAAATTTTAATACCTGTGAAGATGCAGGTTACCCGCGACAAGACGGAAAGACCCCATGGAGCTTTACTGCAGCTTGATATTGAATTTGGGTACGATCTGTACAGGATAGGTGGGAGCCGTTGAACCTTGAGCGCCAGCTTGAGGGGAGGCATCCTTGGGATACCACCCTGATCGTATCTAGGTTCTAACTTGGTACCGTGATCCGGTACGAGGACAGTGTCAGGTGGGCAGTTTGACTGGGGCGGTCGCCTCCTAAAGAGTAACGGAGGCGCCCCAAGGTTCCCTCAGAATGGTTGGAAATCATTCGAAGAGTGCAAAGGCAGAAGGGAGCTTGACTGCGAGACCTACAAGTCGAGCAGGGACGAAAGTCGGGCTTAGTGATCCGGTGGTACCGCATGGAAGGGCCATCGCTCAACGGATAAAAGCTACCCTGGGGATAACAGGCTTATCTCCCCCAAGAGTCCACATCGACGGGGAGGTTTGGCACCTCGATGTCGGCTCATCGCATCCTGGGGCTGAAGTAGGTCCCAAGGGTTGGGCTGTTCGCCCATTAAAGCGGTACGCGAGCTGGGTTCAGAACGTCGTGAGACAGTTCGGTCCCTATCTGTCGTGGGCGTAGGAAATTTGAGAGGAGCTGTCCTTAGTACGAGAGGACCGGGATGGACGTACCGCTGGTGTACCAGTTGTTCCGCCAGGAGCACCGCTGGGTAGCTATGTACGGAAGGGATAAGCGCTGAAAGCATCTAAGCGTGAAGCCCCCCTCAAGATGAGATTTCCCAGTATGTAAGACCCCTTGAAGACGACGAGGTAGATAGGTTGGGGGTGGAAGTGCAGTAATGCATGGAGCTGACCAATACTAATCGGTCGAGGGCTTATCCTAAAGATAAGACGCAATGAGTTTCGGATCCAGTTTTCAGGGTGTAACCTTGAAAGTATGTAGAAGTACATACGACAAGCGTATGGCGATTCATTCACACAATCTGTGATGAACCGAATAACCTTACGGAAGAATTTACGGTGTAAATTCATGTTTGGTGGCGATAGCGGAGGGGTTCCACACGTACCCATCCCGAACACGACCGTTAAGCCCTCCAGCGCCGATGGTACTTGGACCGCAGGGTCCTGGGAGAGTAGGACGTTGCCAAGCAAAAGTGAAAAAGGATGATACCCTCAGTGAGGTTATCATCCTTTTTTTATGCATTTTGTGGATGGACACCTGATTCTAAGGTTGACAGAGGGAAGAGGCTTTGCGACACTCTAAGTGCGTATTTTTTTAAAGGTCCAAGTATACGAGCGAGGTGACGAAGTTATGGAGATCAGACAATTACAACGTGAGGAATTTGAAGCAGCTATAGGATTATCCCAGTATGCTTTTCAGTTTACAATGACCCCGGAGGATCTGGAGAAAGCCAAGAAGAAATTCAAACCAGAACAAACATGGGGGATATTCGACGGACCTGACTTGAACGCTAAACTGACTTTGCTACCACTACAGGTATACATACATGGTCAGGTTTTTGATATGGGAGGCATTGCTGGTGTGGCAACGTGGCCGGAAAAGCGTCGCGGAGGTATGGTTTCACGTTTGTTGACGCATGCGCTTGAAGAAATGAAGACCGCAGGACAAAGCCTTTCTTTTCTGCATCCATTTTCTTTTGCCTTCTATCGTAAATTTGGATGGGAAACGTATACTGAGTACAAAAAATACGTCATTCCAATTGATAAATTCCCTGCTAAACTTAAAACAGAAGGTATAGTCAAACGGGATATCAAAAATATTTCAGAACTAGACCAAGTGTATCAATCGTATGCTTCACGTTACAATGGTACGCTGGTACGAGATAAGGCATGGTGGCAGGAACGGATTTTAAATGAGAATTATCGAACTGTAGTATATTACACAGATGCAGGCGATCCTCAGGGATATGCACTATACAAAATAGAAGATAAACAGTTAAATTGTGATGAGTTGGTATATGAAAATGAGACGGCACGTCGGGCTTTGTGGACTTATTTTGCAAACCATGACTCAATGATAACCCAAGGTAAATTTATTTACGTTCCAGCAGATGACAATCTGCCTTTTTTACTCGATGATCCGCGAATTCAACAGGAAACGGTGCCTTATTTTATGGGGCGTATTGTGGATGCTGTTGCTTTTGTAGAGAGATACCCTTTTGAGCAGATTGGAGAGGAAACAAGTTTAACCTTACATCTGACAGATCGGTATGCTCCTTGGAATGAAGGAGTATGGAGATTAACGATTACTACGGAGGGGCAAGGACATCTGGCAAGAGTGGATACAAGTAATTTGCCTGAGAACGATACAGTAGCTGACTTGGAACTGGGAATTCAGTCATTAACAACTTTAATGCTCGGCTACCAGCAAGCTGATAACCTGTTTAATTGGGGGCGCATTGAAGGAAGCAGTGAGTCTGTGGCTGCACTTAAACGTGTAATACCAACAAAACAAACGTTCCTATTGGATTTTTTCTGATAAAGGCCCAATTAGATTTTCTTAATGCCCAACTCTTTTTAACCAAATTGGATGTGGGATATCATAATTATTCAAAGCTCTTTCCATAATGGGAAGAGTTTTTTTTATTCTATGGTATAAAACGTAATTAGATTGCGAAAAATGGTATTGACCCCTTGGCAAAAATGAAATTTGTGCTATAATACGAATATAGTCAAAGAAAGTCAAAGTCAATCAGAAACAGTGTGAATCTACAGAAGTATAGCAATAACGACATGATTTGCGTATAGTTAGGAGCTGCTTCTTATGGACAGAAGAGAAGTGTATGATTTATCGCAAATAAAGGTCACACTAGAAACGAAACGGTACAATTCCAATGGATGTAGAACAGGCAATAGCCTGAATACAGCTTAGATTCGTGACTATACCGTTTGGTTAAGTTCAATATACGGCGGACTCTGTGGAGCGTGAAATGTACTTGAATACTTGCGTTTCCGTTAGTGGAGGATGATGAAATGCGCAATGTTTCCGACATTATTGAACAATATTTGAAGAGCATGCTGCTGGAAAGTCCCCAAGGCTTAGTGGAGATTCAGCGCAATGATCTGGCTGACCGCTTTTCCTGCGTACCGTCGCAAATTAATTATGTAATTAGTACCCGGTTTACGCTGGAAAAAGGTTATGTGGTGGAAAGTAAACGCGGTGGTGGAGGTTATATTCGGATTCAGCGAATTCAATTGCCTGCACAGCATGCGATCCATACACACCTTCATCAGAGCATCGGGGAGGAAATTAGCCAATCGGCAGCAGAAGGATTGATTTATCAGTTAGAGGAAGCTCATTTTTTAAGTAAAAGGGAAGCGGGTCTAATAAAGGCTGCTTTATCAAGAGATACATTATTGCTGAAGCTTCCCTATCGTGACCAACTGCGAGCAAGATTGCTTAAGGCTATGCTGATCTCGTTGCTGGCGGCCAAATAGCTAGTATCCATTAACCAGTGAATAGAGATTTGCAATTCAGATGTAGGGATTTGTAAAAATCCTGACGTTGAAGGAGGTGCTTTTATGCTGTGCCAAGAATGTAATATGCGGCCGGCAACTTTGCATTTCACCAAAATTGTGAATGGCGAAAAGACAGAGTTTCATATTTGTGAGACATGTGCGAAGGAAAAAGGGGAGATGATCCCTGGAACACCTAATGGCTTTTCGATTCATAGCTTGTTGTCGGGGATGTTGGATTTTGACTCCAGCACAAAGAGCCAGTCTTCAGGTCACAGTGTTCCCCAAAATCTACAATGCAAGGATTGCGGTATGACTTATACACAGTTTAGTAAGCTAGGACGTTTTGGATGTCCATCATGCTATCAATATTTTGATAGTCGCCTGGACCCTCTGTTCAAGCGTGTGCATGGTAGTACGAGTCATGTTGGGAAAGTTCCGGTCCGTACTGGAGGCCGATTAAAGGTTAAACGGCAAATTGATGATTTGAAAAAAGAGATGCAACAACACATTGTACAGGAAGAATTCGAATCAGCTGCTGAGCTTAGGGATCAAATCAGAAAGCTTGAAAAAGAAATGACTGAAGAGTAAAGTTTGTGAAGAGTAGGAGGGAATGCGTGATGCCCAATATCCGATTTACGGAAAAGCCGCTAAGTGATTGGATGCGTGGTGATGCTGCGGATTCGGAGATTGTCATTAGTAGCCGGGTAAGAATTGCGCGTAACTTGCAGCATCTGCCTTTTCCCATGCTTGCTACCAATCAGCAGTCGGAAGAAGTGCTTCAACGCTTAACGGATATCCTTCAGTATGATGATTTGCGTCGTTTTGGTACTTTTCATACCTTGAAAATATCCGAGTTGGATGAGATCGACAAACAGGTACTGGTTGAGAAGCACTTGATTAGTCCTAATTTGGCGAACGAATCTCGCAACGGTGCTGTGTTGATTAGTGATGATGAATCAGTTAGTGTTATGATAAATGAAGAGGATCATCTGCGTATTCAGTGCTTATATCCGGGATGTCAGGTTAGAGAAGCTTGGGAACGTGCTATGGTCATTGATGATGCATTTGAAGCGCATGTTGATTATGCATTTGATGATCGGAGAGGTTTTCTGACCAGTTGCCCGACGAATGTCGGCACAGGTATGAGAGCTTCGGTGATGATGCATTTGCCCGCATTGGTCATGACTCATCAAATCAATCGTATATTGTCCGCTGTTTCACAGGTGGGTCTTACAGTTCGGGGTATTTATGGTGAAGGCAGCGAAGCAGTTGGGAATTTGTTTCAGGTATCCAATCAGATTACCTTGGGACAAACCGAAGCGGAAATTATCGAGAATCTGCATGGCGTGGTGCTGCAAATTATAGAGCATGAACGTTCTGCCAGAGAACGATTGATGAATGAATCCATGCTGCGGATTACAGATCGGGTGATGCGTTCATTCGGTATTTTGTCATATGCAGCAGTTTTGGATTCCAAGGAGGCTGCACAGCGGTTGTCCGATGTACGTCTCGGTGTAGATTTGGGAATTTTGGAGCGTCCTTCCATTGCAGCGATGAATGAGCTTAATGTGATGACGCAACCCGGCTTTTTACAAAAAAGCTTTGGGGATAAAATGAATACCGGTGAGCGCGATATGTACCGGGCGAAGCTGATCCGGCAAAAATTAGGCACAACCCTTTAATATATAGAATGAACTGAAATACACACTGTGGAGGTGCAGGATATATGATGTTTGGAAGATTTACGGAACGTGCACAGAAAGTGCTTGCCTTGGCCCAGGAAGAAGCTGTTCGATTGGGACACAACAACATTGGCACAGAGCACATTTTGCTAGGACTCATTCGTGAAGGTGAAGGAATAGCAGCGAAAGCCTTAATCGGTTTAGGGCTGGGACTGGAAAAAATCCAGGATGAAGTGGAAACACTGATTGGACGCGGTCAAGAGCAACCGACGAACATTGCCTATACTCCACGTGCCAAGAAAGTCATTGAGCTGTCTATGGACGAAGCACGTAAATTGGGTCATACCTATGTAGGTACCGAGCATATTTTGCTAGGCCTTATTCGTGAAGGTGAAGGCGTAGCAGCACGTGTACTGAACAACCTGGGTATCAGTCTGAACAAAGCGCGTCAGCAAGTGCTTCAATTGCTCGGCAGCAGCGAGGCGGTTTCCAGCCATCACGGTGCTCCAGCTAATGTCAGCACGCCAACTCTGGACAGTCTGGCACGCGATCTGACGGCTTCTGCGAAGGAAAATAACCTGGACCCCGTTATTGGGCGCAGCAAGGAAATTGAGCGCGTTATTCAAGTGCTCAGCCGTCGTACAAAGAACAATCCTGTTTTGATCGGTGAACCTGGGGTAGGTAAAACGGCGATTGCCGAAGGATTGGCACAAAAAATCATAGCGAATGAGATTCCCGAAACGTTGCGCGACAAACGCGTAATGACACTCGATATGGGTTCTGTAGTAGCAGGTACTAAGTATCGTGGTGAATTTGAGGATCGCTTGAAGAAGATTATGGACGAGATTCGTCAAGCTGGAAATA
The DNA here is from genome assembly GCF_038008995.1 of Paenibacillus sp. FSL W8-0439. NCBI lineage: Bacteria > Bacillati > Bacillota > Bacilli > Caryophanales > Paenibacillaceae > Paenibacillus > Paenibacillus sp. FSL W8-0439. Next base: position 5,145,508 of record NZ_JBBPAK010000001.1, on the reverse strand, counting down.
TCGTATTGTTCATTGATGAGCTGCATACGCTGATTGGTGCTGGTGGAGCGGAAGGCGCAATTGATGCGTCCAACATCCTGAAACCTGCTCTGGCACGTGGCGAGCTGCAATGTATCGGTGCCACCACGCTGGATGAATACCGCAAATATATTGAGAAAGATGCTGCTTTGGAGCGTCGTTTTCAACCTATAACCGTGGATCAACCTTCTCCAGAAGAAGCGATTCAAATCTTGTATGGTCTGCGCGACCGTTACGAAGCGCATCACCGTGTAAAAATCACTGATGAGGCTATTGAAGCTGCAGTAAGATTGTCAGATCGTTATATTACGGATCGCTTCCTACCGGATAAGGCTATTGACCTTATTGATGAAGCGGGCTCCAAGGTAAGGCTGAATTCCTATACAGTACCGCCAAACCTGAAACAGCTGGAAAACCGTCTGGAAGATATCCGTAAGGAAAAAGATTCAGCGGTACAAAGCCAGGAGTTTGAAAAGGCAGCTGCACTGCGCGATACAGAGCAAAAAATTCGTGAAGAGCTGGATGTCACTAAAAACCAATGGAAAGAACAACAGGGGCGTACAGATTCCGAAGTTACACCAGAGGATATTGCTCAGGTCGTTGCCATCTGGACTGGTGTCCCAGTCAGCAAGCTGAAGGAAGAAGAAACACATCGTTTGCTGAATATGGAGCAACTGTTGCATGAACGGGTGATTGGGCAGGACGAAGCTGTTAAGGCAGTAAGCCGGGCGATTCGCCGGGCACGCGCCGGTCTGAAAGATCCGAAACGTCCAATCGGCTCCTTTATTTTCCTCGGTCCAACTGGAGTTGGTAAAACAGAGCTGGCACGCGCCTTGGCTGAATCTATGTTTGGTGATGAAAATGCGGTTATCCGTATTGATATGTCCGAATATATGGAGAAACACTCCACATCCCGTTTGGTAGGAGCGCCTCCAGGATACGTAGGATATGAAGAAGGTGGCCAACTGACTGAAAAGGTACGTCGTAAGCCTTACTCTGTTGTGTTGCTGGATGAAATTGAAAAAGCACACCCAGAAGTATTCAATATTCTGCTGCAAGTGTTGGAGGATGGACGTCTGACGGATTCCAAAGGACGTGTTGTTGACTTCCGTAACACACTCATCATCCTAACATCCAACGTTGGTGCACAGGCAATCAAACGTAACTCCACGCTTGGTTTTACAGCTGTTGTGGACGCTGGGGCGGATTACGATAACATGAAGGGCAAAGTGATGGATGAACTGAAGAAAAGCTTCCGTCCTGAGTTCTTGAACCGGATAGATGAAATCATCGTGTTCCATTCTCTCGAAGAAAAACATATTGCCGAAATTGTTTCACTCATGTCTGAGGAACTGCGTAAGCGTCTGAATGAGTATGAGGTTGACTTTGAGTTGACAGACAAAGCTAAGAATTTCCTTGCCAAGGAAGGCTTCGATCCAGCGTATGGTGCGCGTCCATTGCGTCGTGCAATCCAGAAGCATATTGAAGATCGCCTGTCCGAGGAACTGTTGACTGGAAACATTTCTAAAGGCGACTCTCTCTATATTGATGAAGAGAACGGTGCATTGACAGTAACGAAAAAGGATAATGTATCCGCGAAGTCCTAAAGCAGTTTAGTAAATAAAACATTAGAAAAGGGTGTCTCGCAGGCTGGAAAGCTATTGCGAAGGCACCCTTTTTGTGTATTGAACACCTTGAACGGGTAGGGTAAAAGCTTTGGGAAAGTTTGTGATATTGCTTTACGTCCGCCAAGCTTCAATGGTAAACTTTTATTGTTACAGCTCTTTCAGGTGCTGTGTGAAGATAAATTTGACATCATCGTTGTCAAGAAGGAGCCAGGGAATAAAGTATGGCTAAAGTGAAAACTAAATTTTCCTGTACAGAATGTGGCTATGAATCGCCTAAATGGTACGGAAAATGTCCTGGATGCCAGGCATGGAATTCCATGGTCGAAGAAACGGAAAGCGTTGTAAAAACTCAAGGAATGGGATCTTCCCTTCTTACTCATAGCACAAAAGACAAACCGCTTCCTATTATTGAAGTGGAGAGTGGCAAAGAAACACGAATTTTGACGGGAATTGGTGAATTAAATCGTGTACTCGGTGGAGGTGTGGTGCCAGGTTCACTTGTTCTGGTGGGTGGTGACCCGGGGATCGGTAAGTCTACGCTTATGCTGCAAACCTCTAATGAGCTGGCTTTAACTGGTTTAAAGGTACTCTACGTGTCTGGTGAGGAATCCGTCCGCCAAACGAAGCTACGTGCAGATCGCCTCGGTGCTTTGTCTCCCAGTCTGTACGTATTATGTGAGACGAATTTGGAGACGATTGAAGAAGCAGTGGACAGCTTGAAGCCGGAGTTTTTGGTCATCGACTCGATACAGACTGTATATTTGCCTGAGGTGACAAGTGCGCCTGGTAGTGTAGCTCAGGTGCGCGAGTGTACTTCACGATTTATGCGGATTGCCAAGGGATTAGGTATTGCTACAGTACTGGTAGGGCATGTGACCAAAGAAGGCGCTATTGCAGGTCCGCGTTTGTTGGAGCATATGGTCGATTGTGTACTTTATTTTGAAGGAGAGCGCCATCATACGTATCGGCTGTTGCGTGCGGTTAAGAATCGTTTCGGTTCTACGAATGAAATTGGTATTTTTGAAATGGCCGAAAGTGGTTTGCGTGAGGTGGCGAATCCTTCTGAGCTCTTCCTGTCCGAACGGCCACTGGGGGTGGCTGGTTCCACAGTCGTTGCCAGTATGGAGGGAACCCGACCTGTATTAGTTGAACTGCAAGCACTCATTGCGGCTACGCATTTTCCATCTCCACGCCGAATGGGTACGGGGATTGACCATCATCGGATGGGATTAATCATTGCCGTACTAGAAAAGCGGATGGGCATGTTTTTGCAAAACCAGGACGCTTATCTCAATGTTGCTGGAGGCGTAAAGCTGGATGAACCAGCGGTGGATTTAGCCATAGCGGTGAGCATTGCTTCCAGCTTTAGGGATGCTCCTACCAAGCCGTACGATGTGATTTTTGGTGAAGTAGGACTGACAGGCGAGGTGCGGGCTGTATCCCGAGCAGAACAGCGAGTGCGAGAAGCAGAGAAATTAGGTTTCAAACGGGTGATCATGCCCGAGAAAAGCTTGAAGGGCTGGACACATCCAAAAGGGATACAAATTATCGGAGTTGGAACGGTGGCAGATGCACTGGCAGCCGCATTAGATTAGGGGGCATTGAGGATGAAGGAAGCGAGCCAACTGGATAAAATGAACGATTTGCTACGGCTTGTGGCACCGGGAACTCCCTTTCGCGACGGATTGGAAAACGTTTTGCGTGCCAAAACGGGTGCTCTTCTGGTCGTTGGCTATAGCCCGGAAGTAATGGAAGTCGTGGATGGCGGTTTCTCTATTAATTGTGACTTTTCGCCGAACTATTTGTATGAGCTGGCTAAAATGGACGGCGCAATCATATTGAGTGAGGATTTAAAGCGAATTTTATATGCCAATACGCAATTGATTCCCGATTCCTCCATTTCGTCCATAGAAACAGGGATTCGGCATCGGACGGCGGAACGAGTTGCAAAGCAGACTGGCAAACTGGTTGTGTCTATTTCCCAGCGTCGTAATATTATTACGTTGTATCAGGGGACTTTACGGTATGCGCTCAAGGAAATCGGGGTTATTTTAACGAAAGCTAATCAGGCTATTCAGACGTTAGAAAAATATAGATCCGTATTGGGGCAAGCCTCAACGAATTTAACTGCATCTGAATTCGAAGAACTGGTTACCATGCCGGAGGTCGTTAATGTCATTCAGCGGATCGAAATGGTGCTGCGCATCAAAATGGAGATCAAACGATTTATTAACGAGCTCGGGAATGAGGGCAGGCTGATTAGCATGCAGATGGAGGAGCTTGTCAGTAATATCGAGGAAGAAGCTTGGTTGCTGTATAAGGATTATGCCAAAGACGACAGCGACGAGAAGATCCGTGAAATTATATTGGGACTCAAACGTTCTACGGACGACGAATTACTGGATGTGAATCATATAGTACGTTTATTAGGCTACCCTTCTTCAGCAGCGACATCAGAAGAATATATTGCTGCACGCGGCTATCGGGTGCTGAACAAAATCCCTCGTTTGCCAAATGTAATTATCCATAACCTGGTGGAACGTTTTGGACGTTTTCCACATGTCATAACAGCAACGATTGAAGAATTGGATGAAGTGGATGGTATTGGAGAGGTGCGAGCGCGTACGATAAAAGAAGGCCTTAAACGATTGCAGGAACAAGTTTTCATTGACAGACAAATGTAAATGTAATACAGTGAAAGGATTATAATGGAACAATTCATACATTGAGGTGAAGAGATGATTACCAAATCAATTCCGAACATGTGTACCTTGGGTAACTTGTTTCTCGGAATGATCGCCATTTTATTGGCCGTAGACGGAAAATACAGTCTTGCCGCTATTATGGTCATTGTCGCCATGTTGTTGGACGGACTGGATGGAAGGATGGCCCGGGCCCTGAATGCCCAGAGCGAATTCGGTAAAGAACTGGACTCCTTATCAGATATGATATCTTTTGGTGTTGCTCCTGCAGTTATTATGTACATGGTTGCTTTTCATGATGCGAATTCGGCTTTGGCTTGGACGGTTACAGCCATTTTTCCGATGTGCGGAGCATTGCGTTTGGCTCGATTTAACGTACGTCCCGGTGTACCAGGTTATTTCACAGGTTTACCCATTCCGGCAGCAGGTGGCGTATTAGCCACGTTGTCCTTATTCCATAACGAGATTTCATTGTTATACATGTCGATTGCCATGTTGCTAGTCTCTTATTTGATGGTTAGCTCCATGAGATATCCAAATTTCAAAAAGGTCGGCCTTCCGAAAAAAGCGATCTGGGTTGCTCCGTGGGTCGTAATTGCAGCGGTGGTTCTAGCTGTTAAATTTCCTGATCAGCTGTCGAAGCTGATTTTTGTACCACTAGTGCTTTATGCATTGTACGGTATGAAGCTGAACATTCGGAAGCTATCACGCAGACGTGGACGTGAGCGGGATCGTTCTAAACAGGAAGAACAGGACGATCAATATCGTCATTCGCAACGTTAGTGTCAGACAAGAACTACAAGAAGCATTTATTTCCTTGATTCATTCAAGGGGATAAATGCTTTTTTTATGCATAAAAAGTGAAAACACAGGGTTAGTTATGTGGGAAATGGACCATACTGGTAAGGGAAGTGCTATGTATCCAATAAATAGCAGACTATTGAAAAGAAAATAAAGGAGGTATAGAGACTCAATGTGGAGAAAGGCTATTTTAACTTTTACAGGATTGTGCGGCGCGTGGTTTGGCTATACGTTATACCAGCGGATAGGAGGCTTAGTAACGTGGATGCCACAATGGTTGAGTGATGGTTCTTTACCAGGAATGGCTGTTTGGATGTTAGCGGGAGCGGTGGTATTTATGGTTGGCTGCTCATTCGCAGGGGCGTCCGTGGCGAATCGATTGCAGCAGGGTATTGAAGGTTTGGTACGAATTCCGATGAATGAGATGATGGCAGGTGTCATGGGCTTAGCGGTGGGGCTGATCCTTTCCTTGGCAGTTTATCCACTCTTTTCAGGGTTAGGGGCACCTGGTTTACTTATCCAGACCGCGGTTACCTTGGTATGTGGATATGTGGGGTTGATGGTTGGGCTAGAAAAACGGGACGAGTTGTCATCCTTTTGGAGTTCAGGCTTTTTTGGTCGGGGAACGGATGTAGAAGAACGCAAGTTGGAGGAACATAAAATTTTGGACACCAGCGTCATTATAGATGGGCGTATTGCGGATATCTGCAAGACAGGTTTTATTGAAGGGACCATTGTGATTCCTGAATTTGTGTTGGAGGAGCTTCAGCATATCGCAGATTCTTCAGATTTACTTAAGCGTAATCGTGGGCGGCGGGGTCTGGATATTTTGAATAAAATTCAAAAAGAGCTAGATGTGAATGTGCTCATCTATGAGGGGGATTTTGAGGAAATTTCAGAGGTCGACAGTAAGCTGGTTAAGCTTGCAAAGGTGTTGCAGGGTAAAGTTGTAACTAATGATTTTAACCTGAATAAAGTATGCGAACTTCAAGGTGTGTCTGTGCTGAACATTAATGATTTGGCGAATGCAGTGAAGCCTGTCGTACTGCCCGGTGAGGAGATTATGGTGCAGATTATCAAAGATGGCAAGGAGCATGGGCAAGGTGTCGCTTATCTGGATGATGGTACGATGATTGTTGTGGAGGGTGGACGTGACTATATTGGCTCTCTCATGGAAGTACTGGTCACAAGCGTACTTCAGACCTCTGCGGGCCGTATGATCTTTGCTAAACCGAAATTATTGGAAAAAGCTCAATAAACGAGGTATGATGAAGTAGATGTGTTATCATACGGATCGTCCAAGTGCGATCAGGGCAGGAGTTATTTGAATGAACAATCAGGTAGGAGTCGTGATTGTGGCGGCCGGGCGCGGCTCCCGTATGGGAACGCAGGAGAGCAAGCAATTTCTGCTTTTGCGAGACAAGCCCATCTTCATACATACACTTGAAATATTCGCAGCAATGCCTGAAGTGGATGAAATGGTGATGGTTACTGGAGCTGGAGATGTGGAACGCTGCAGAGACTGGATTCATCAATACAAGATTGGTAAAAATGTACGGGTGGTGGCTGGTGGCAGTGAACGCCAGCATTCGGTTTATCGCGGTTTGCGCCACTTGCGAACAGATTGGGTGATGGTGCATGATGGTGTGCGGCCATTGATTCAACCTGAGCTTGTACGTTCATGCCTGGAGGCTGCTCAGCGTACTGGTGCTTCTGTAGCGGCAGTACCTGTAAAGGATACGATCAAGCAAGTGAACGGGGATGGTATCATTACAGCAACGCCGGATCGCCGTAGTCTGTGGAGTATTCAAACGCCACAGACTTTTCGTCTTTCCGATCTGCTGCGGGCCTATGAAGAAGCGGAGCAGACAGGATTTTTGGGGACAGATGATTCCATGCTGGTGGAGCGGCTAGGCATTCCGGTTACTGTCGTTCAAGGCAGCTACAAGAATATCAAAATTACTACGCCTGAGGATTTGGAGATGGCGGCGTTATGGGTAAAGACAGAGGGAGAGGATATCAAATGATTAGAGTGGGGCAAGGATTTGACGTCCACCAGCTGGTGGAAGGAAGGCCATGCATCATCGGAGGCGTAAATATTCCGTATGAAAAAGGTTTACTGGGTCATTCCGATGCAGACGTGCTGCTGCATGCCATTAGCGATGCTATCCTGGGTGCGCTTGGCTTGGGAGACATCGGAAAGCATTTTCCAGATAATGACCCTGAATTTAAGGACGCGGATAGTCTTAAGCTACTGGAGCATGTGTGGGGGCTGGCTAAAGAGCGGGGATACCGATTGGGGAACATCGATTCTACAATTATTGCGCAGAAGCCCAAGATGGCATCGTACATCCCGCAGATGAATGAAATCATCGCCCGGGTGCTGGAAGCAGAGGAGTCATCCCAGGTAAATGTCAAGGCGACGACGACGGAGCAACTCGGGTTTACCGGGCGAAGCGAGGGAATCGCGGCTCAGTCGGTTGTCTGTCTAATCAAGTAAATGCTATCATCTTGAGTAATTCTATTTGGAGGAGATTATATGAGCACGGAAGTTCGTGTACGCTATGCACCAAGTCCAACAGGACATCTGCATATTGGAAATGCCAGAACGGCATTATTTAATTATTTGTTTGCCCGCAATCAAGGCGGGAAATTTATTATTCGCATTGAAGATACAGATGTGAAGCGCAATATTGAGGGCGGAGAAGAAAGCCAGCTTAAATATTTGAAATGGTTGGGTATGGACTGGGATGAAAGTATAGACGTGGGCGGCGAGTTTGGACCTTATCGCCAGACCGAGCGCTTGGACATCTACAAAACATACTGGCAGGACTTGCTGGATCGCGGTTTGGCATACCGCTGTTATTGCACGGAAGAAGAACTTGAACGCGAGCGTGAAGAACAGATGGAACGTGGGGAGACACCACGTTACTCAGGAAAACACCGTGATTTAACAGAAGAACAGTGTCAGGCGTTTGAAGCAGAGGGCCGTGTACCAAGTATTCGTTTTCGCGTACCAGAAGATCGTGAATATACGTTTGATGATATTGTTAAAGGTCAAATTACGTTCAATTCCAAAGAAAGCGGCGATTTTGTTATCGTCAAAAAAGACGGTATTCCGACATATAACTTCGCTGTAGCGGTTGACGACTATTTGATGAAAATATCGCATGTACTACGGGGTGAGGATCATGTATCCAATACACCGCGGCAGTTGATGATTTTTGAAGCTCTCGGCTGGGAGCCTCCACGCTTTGGTCATATGACGCTGATCGTAGGCGAGGATCACAAAAAGCTCAGCAAACGAAATGAATCCATTATTCAGTTCATGGAGCAGTACGATAAGCTGGGCTATCTGCCGGAAGCTATATTCAACTTTATTGCATTGTTGGGCTGGTCTCCGGAAGGCGAGGAAGAGATCTATGATCGGGAACAATTAATCTCGATTTTCGATCCTAATCGTTTGTCCAAAAGCCCAGCTGTATTTGATACAAACAAGCTTGCTTATTTGAATAATCATTATATTAAAAAAGCTGATCCTGAACGGATTGCCAGTATGGCAATTCCACATTTGCAGGCAGCAGGACTGTTGCCGAATGATTTATCGGCTGAACAACAGGATTGGGCTAAAGCTCTTGTCCGCTTATACCAAGAACAAATGACTTCAGCGTCTGATATTGTGGCGTTGTCTGAGTTGTTTTTTCGTTCACATCTGGAGTTGGATGCTGATGCGGCGGCTGTTCTGGCTGAAGAACAGGTTCCTGATGTACTTAGAGCCTTTGCAGCTAAGGTTGAAACGAGCGAGGAATTTACAGCTTCACAAATGGCCAAGCTGATCAAAGAAGTCCAAAAGGAAACTGGTTTTAAGGGGAAACAGCTGTTCATGCCGATTCGTGTGGCCCTTACAGGTCAAACTCATGGACGGGATCTGAACGAGACCATCTATCTACTTGGACGTGACAAGGTATTGGACCGTCTTAAGGCACAAATTAAAGGCTGATATTTCTTGTCAATTTGTTGTCTTTTCGCTATAATGACTCCATTGATATGGATTGATACTTACGTGTAAAGGCTGCGAACAGGAGAAGTACACTGCATAAGGGCATCTGCCAGAGAGGACGGTCGAGGGGAAACCCCAGGCTGAGAACCGTCTAGATGACCTGCGGAGGAAATGCGCCTGGGAGCCGTGCGCCCGAACCCTCGTTAGCCTACAATGCTAATGTGGCAAGGGCTTGCCGATTCGTTCCCGTTACAGGACGCCAAAGACGGACTTTTCTGCTTTTTTTGTAGCAGATATGTTCGAAGCAGAGTGGGACCACGTATATGCGTCTCTGCAGCCTAGGCTGCGGAGGCGCTTTTTCTTTTTTATCAGATTCAGACTCGCTGTAGACTGAAAATTGTCGAAGAATGCTGGTGACTACGAAAATTGGCAAAATGTGAAGTGTGATGCGGCAAGGATATGGAGGGAATAGGAGGGCGACATGTTCAGGCATTTCAAATCCGATATTCAAACTGTTTTGGATAATGATCCGGCCGCCCGGAGTAAGCTGGAAGTCATTTTTACGTATTCTGGCGTTCATGCCCTTTGGGCACACCGAATTGCACATTGGTTTTATTTGCGAAAGTGGTGTACTCTAGCCCGTGTTATATCCCAGGTATCGAGGTTTATGACAGGAATTGAAATTCATCCTGGCGCTCGTATTGGAGATCGGCTGTTCATTGACCACGGCATGGGTGTTGTCATTGGCGAAACCTGTGAAATTGGCGATGATGTCGTATTGTATCAGGGGGTTACTCTTGGAGGAACTGGAAAAGAGAAAGGGAAGCGCCACCCCACCATTGGGAATAATGTCGTTATAGGCTCCGGTGCAAAAATATTGGGTTCATTTACGATTGGGGCGCAATCCAATATTGGCTCCAACTCGGTTGTGCTAAAAGAAGTTCCGCCAAACAGTACGGTAGTGGGTATCCCCGGGCGAGTGGTCAGACAGGATGGCAGACGTCCAGATCGACTTAGTCACCAGCTGCCTGACCCGGTCGTCGATTCCATACGGTCTCTTCAAATGGAAATAGAACGATTACGAGCAGAATTGTCTGATTTGAAGGAGGAGCAATCTGCTCAGAAACATCAGGTGACCCAAGAGAATAAATTACAAGGATAATTTTCATGAGGGAGGAACATAACGATGTCGCTTCAAATTTATAATACAATGACGAGGAGCCGGGAGCCTTTTGTGCCACTGGAGCCTGGAAAGGTTAAAATGTATGTATGTGGTCCTACAGTGTATGATTACATTCATATTGGTAATGCACGACCTGTAATTGTGTTCGACGTGGTACGCAGCTACTTGGAGTATTTGGGCTATGATGTAAACTATGTGGTGAATTTTACGGACGTTGATGATAAGTTGATCCGCAAAGCTCGGGAACTTAATATGGAGGTTCCGGCAGTTGCCGAGAAGTTTATTGCTGCCTATCATGAGGATCTGACAGGATTGAATGTTCCTGCTGCCAGCATAAATCCTCGTGTAACCGAAAGCATGGATCTGATTATTGATTTTATCAAGGACCTGGTAGACAAAGGCTATGCCTACGAGAATGATGGTGATGTCTTCTACCGGACCAAAATGTTTAAAGACTACGGACAGCTGTCAGGCCAAAATTTGGAGGAACTCCAGTTTGGGATTCGCATCAATGTGGATGAACGCAAGGAGAATGCCGAGGATTTTGTACTCTGGAAAGCAGCGAAACCGGGAGAAATTTACTGGTCAAGTCCTTGGGGGGATGGACGCCCAGGCTGGCATATCGAATGCTCTGCTATGGCTCGTCACTATTTGGGGGATACACTGGATATTCACGGAGGCGGACAGGATCTGCAATTTCCGCATCATGAATGTGAATGCGCACAATCCGAAGTGATTACGGGTAAACCATTATCTCGCTACTGGATGCATAACGGATATATTCGCATAGATAATGAAAAAATGTCGAAATCACTCGGTAACGGTATTTTGGTTAAAGATCTGCGTGCTCGTCACAAGCCCGAAGCTTTACGTTATTTTATGCTGTCGACACATTACCGCAACCCTTTGAACTACAACCAAGAGACGATGAGTCAGGCGGAGAATAGTGTCGAACGGATTGCCAATGCAGTCGCCAATGTAAAGCATCGTTTATCCATGGCTTTGAAAGGTAATGAAGCAGTATCGGCTGAGCTGCAAATGAAGCTTGACGGGATATTACAGCAATTTGGCGAAAAAATGGATGATGATTTCAATACGCCTGATGCGATTACTGCGGTGTTCGAATGGGTCAGCGAAGCCAATCTTTTGTTGCAGCGTGATGTTGTCAATCAGGCGGAATTGCAAGCGGTGCTGCATACCTTCCATTCGATGAATACGGTGCTTCGCATTTATTCGGAACCGAGTGAAGAACTGCTGGATGACGAAATTGAGCAGTTAATTGCAGAACGTGTCGAAGCTCGTAAAACTAAAAACTGGGGTAGAGCTGACGAAATTCGTGATCTGTTAGCTACTAAAGGCATTGTGCTTGAAGATACGGCGCAGGGTATGCGGTGGCGGCGGAAATGAGTAATAAGCCACTGAACTCAGGAGCTGTGGAAGGCGCAGGAAACTGGTTTCCGTATCCTGCGTCCAAGCCGGCTCGCTTGATGCCCCCCATTGCGTTAGCTTACATTGGTGATGCAGTGTATGAGGTGGCTGTCCGGCAATATCTGTTGGCACAGCCCAACCTGCGTCCCAATCATTTACATCGACGAGCTACAAGGCTTGTCTCCGCCAAAGCACAGAGCCGTATGTTGGGATTGCTAGAAACGGTGCTGACGGATGAAGAACGTGATATTGTCCGACAAGGAAGAAATGCCAAATCAGGGAGCCTGCCCAAAAATGCTGATGTGCTTGAGTATCGGCATGCCACGGCGCTGGAAGGCTTGATTGGTTATCTTTATTGTGATGGACATTTGGACAGATTGAGAGAGTTGATTACGTACGGAATTGCACAAATGGAAAATGCAGAAAAATCATAAATTGGAGACGGATTGAACGAATTGATATCGACCGTTTCCCGGGAGGAAGCTAGAGATGGAAGAAGAATGGATTGCCGGTAAGCATTCGGTAACAGAGGCGCTGCGTTCAGGCAGGACGATAAATAAAATATGGATTGCGGATAATGCACAAAAGCATTTGACACTGCCGATTACGGCTGAGGCGAAAAAAGCAGGAATCATTGTTTTGCAGGTGGACAAGCGTAAGCTCGATCAAATGGTTCCAGGCATTCAGCATCAGGGAGTGGTCGCGCAAGCTGCACCTTTTGCCTACGCTGAGGTGGAGGACTTGCTTGCTAGTGCTCGCGCTAAGGGAGAAGAGCCGTTTTTGATTTTGCTGGATGAGATTGAAGACCCTCATAACTTGGGCTCTATCCTTCGTACGGCGGACTGCACTGGAGCACACGGTATTATAGTGCCGAAAAGGCGTTCAGCAGCTGTAACTGTAACGGTGTCTAAAACATCGGCAGGTGCTGTGGAGTACGTCCCGGTGGCGCGTGTGAGCAATTTGGGACAAACCATTGACCGTCTTAAAGAAGAAGGTGTATGGGTAGTTGGCACGGATGTTACAGCAACCGATCCCGTCTTTGGGAATGGAGTATTCACCGGTCCCGTAGCGATTGTCATTGGTAACGAAAATAAAGGAATGGGCCGTTTGATCCGCGAGAAATGTGATGTACTCGTCAAGCTGCCAATGGCGGGACAAATCAATTCCCTCAATGCTTCTGTAGCTGCAGGTGTCGTCATGTACGAAGTTTTGCGCGGACGACAGGCACGGGGCTAACGATATGGCTGACACGCGGGATGTTCTGCTTGTGGACGGTTACAACATGATTGGAGCCTGGCCCGAACTTTCCGCACTGGTACAATCTGGTATGCAGGAAGCGAGGGACAGACTTCTTGAACGACTGGCGGATCATCAGGCGTATTCGGGCAGAAGAGTCATCGTCGTATTTGATGCTTACAGGGTGCCAGGATTAGGTAAAACCTTTGCCCAGAGCAAAGTCCAGATTTATTTTACGAGAGAAAAAGAGACAGCCGACGAGTGCATCGAGCGATTAGTTCGTGAGCTGAGCAGCAAGAGGAGAAGCATTTACGTAGCGACAAGTGATCAGGTAGAGCAGCATGTGGCCTTTGGCCAGGGAGCACTCAGAGTATCGGCACGAGAATTACTGATCGAGATTGAGGAATCTGAAAGGGAAGTCCAGAAGCGAATCCAGCAGGATAACGCCAAATTGTCCCGCAATTCGCTGGATGGCAAGCTGAGTCCGGAGCTTCGAAAGTTGTTTGAACGCTGGAGAAGAGAATGATCCAGTAATTGGGATACTCTCCATTTTGAAACCATTGACAATTTTGTTAGCGCTCTTCTTTTTTAGGTTGTTGTGGTTGACGGTATCAGGTTACATCGCGTATACTTGTCGTATATTTGAGAGAGTAACGGGTACCTTGCGTTGCAGCCGGAGGGATTGTTAGTGAGTGTGGACCTCAAGGATATCATGTTGTCAAAGTTTGATTACAAAAATGATGAAGACATTGTCGGAGCAGTCCATGAAGGTGATGGGGAAGCGCTGGAGTTTCTGATTAACAAATATCGAAACTTTGTGCGGGCCAAGGCCAGATCCTACTTCCTGATTGGGGCTGATCGCGAGGATATTATTCAGGAGGGCATGATTGGTCTCTACAAATCCATCCGTGATTTTAAGGGAGACAAGCTTGCTTCGTTCAAGGCTTTCGCCGAGTTGTGCATAACACGACAGATTATTACGGCAATTAAGACGGCTACACGACAAAAGCACATTCCTCTGAACTCTTACGTATCTCTGGACAAGCCCATCTATGATGAAGAGTCAGACCGGACGTTGCTCGATGTGATTTGCGGAACACAAGTAAGTGATCCTGAAGAGCTGATTATCAATCAGGAAGAGTTTGTGGGTCTTGAGGACAAAATGTCCGAGATTCTGAGCGAGCTAGAACGCAAGGTACTTATGTTGTATCTGGACGGACGTTCGTATCAGGAGATTGCTGAAGATCTGGATCGTCATGTGAAATCCATCGATAACGCGCTGCAACGGGTCAAACGTAAACTTGAAAAGTATCTGGAAGTAAGGGATAGTTGAAAGTAGAGGCTGACATGGAAAAGGCTCGAGTTTGAGTCTTTTTTTATTCGTTTTGGGTATGCTGTGCAGGTTTATAAGTGTTGTAAATGATTTATACTAAAAAAGATGAATAATAGATATCGCTTTGATTTTGAAGCAGTATTTCAGAGAACAGCTTCAAAGGATGGACAGATGTAAAAATGCACCACAACCGGGACTGCGAAATGTATGCAAACATTCGTTGACATGGAAAACCCCGTGTGATAAAGTGTTTTAGGTAGGCCTAAATTCGCGGTTTTTTTTAGGATCAATTATGAGACTTCCGGTGTTGGATGTCTTCGGGAGGTGCACATCATGCGGGTAATTATTACTTTGGCTTGTACAAATTGCAAACAAAGAAATTACACAACGACGAAAAACAAGCGTAATCACCCCGACCGCATGGAGATGAAGAAATTCTGTAAGTCCTGTAACGAACAGACTTCTCATCGGGAAACCAGATAGTTTTTGGAGGTGTAGTCGGCGTGAAACGCAGTTTCAAGTCTCTGTTTTCCTTTTTCTCTGAAAGCTGGGCTGAACTCAAGAAAGTTCGCTGGCCCAATCGTAAAGAACTGACCAACTATACGCTGATTGTCATAGGGACGATTGCGTTCGTCACGATTTATTTTTGGGTTCTCGATATCGGCATTTCCGCTGTGATCGAAGCGATTATCTAGGAAGGGTTCCAGGTGGCTTGATATGGAAAAAAGATGGTACGTCGTTCATACCTATTCAGGGTATGAGAACAAAGTCAAAGCCAATTTGGAAAAACGCGTTGAGTCCATGGGCATGGAAGACAAGATATTCCGTGTTCTTGTTCCTATGGAAGAAGAACTGGTAACCAAGGACGGTAAGAAAAAAACCGTTATGCGTAAAGTCTACCCTGGTTATGTCTTAGTCGAAATGGTCCAAACCGATGATTCTTGGTATGTTGTACGCAACACACCAGGTGTTACGGGGTTTGTAGGATCGACAGGCTCGGGTTCCAAACCGACGCCATTGCTTCCAGAAGAAGTTGAACAGATTCTGAAGCATATGGGCATGGTAGAGCCGAAACCGAAGATTGAATTCGATGTTAAGGAATCCGTGCGAATTAAAGTTGGTCCTTTTGCGAATTTTGTGGGCTCCGTGGAAGAAATTTTGGTTGAGAAGAGCAAGCTTAAGGTTCACGTCAACATGTTTGGACGGGAAACCCCGCTTGAGTTGGATTATACTCAAGTGGAGAAAATATAGATTTTTCTTACAGGTTTCTTGTGGGAGGATCGATAGATCCGTCTACCACTATTGAGTCAAGGAGGTGTCATCCATGGCAAAAAAGGTAATTAAAATGGTAAAACTGCAGATCCCTGCAGGGAAAGCTAATCCAGCGCCTCCAGTAGGTCCAGCTTTGGGTCAAGCAGGTGTCAACATTATGGCATTCTGTAAAGAGTTCAATGCTCGTACTGCTGATCAAGCAGGCCTGATTATTCCGGTTGAAATTTCGGTATTTGAGGATCGTTCTTTTACGTTCATCACCAAAACTCCACCGGCTGCTGTTCTGTTGAAAGTTGCTGCTAAAATCGAAAAAGGTTCCGGTGAACCGAATAAAACGAAAGTTGCAACTGTAAATCGCGCTGCTGTTCGTCAAATTGCAGAGCAAAAAATGCCTGACCTTAACGCAGCTTCCGTAGAATCGGCAATGCGTATGGTTGAAGGTACTGCTCGTAGCATGGGTATCACCATCGTAGATTAATTTTATTAATCTACGTGTGCCGGCAGTTTGACTGTCCGGCAGTGTGGGAGGAATATCCGCTAATACCACATAAGGAGGAAAAATATTATGGCTAAACATGGTAAGAAGTACCTGGAAGCTGCTAAGCTGATTGATAGCGAAGCAACTTACGAGCCTTTGGAAGCCGTTGAATTGGTGAAAAAGGCTGCGACTGCTAAATTTGACGAAACCGTTGAAGCAGCAGTTCGTCTGGGCGTAGATTCCCGTAAACAAGACCAGGCTGTTCGTGGTGTTGTTGTCCTGCCACATGGTACGGGTAAAACACAACGCGTTCTGGTATTTGCAAAAGGTGACAAAGTGAAAGAAGCGGAAGCGGCTGGCGCTGATTTTGTTGGCGATCAAGATATGATCAACAAAATCCAACAAGGCTGGTTCGAATTCGATGTCTGCGTTGCGACACCTGATATGATGAGTGAGGTTGGTAAACTGGGTCGTTTGCTCGGTGGTAAAGGTTTGATGCCTAATCCTAAAGCAGGTACAGTTACTTTCGACGTTGCCAAGGCTGTTCAAGAAATTAAAGCCGGTAAAATCGAATACCGTCTCGACAGAACCGCTCAAATTCATGCGCCAATTGGCAAAGCTTCCTTCAGTGCTGAACAACTGAACGAGAACCTTAAAGCCTTGATTGAAGCCTTGAACCGTGCGAAGCCAGCGTCTGCTAAAGGTGTATACCTGAAAAACATCGCTATTTCTTCGACTATGGGACCAAGTGCACGTGTGAACACATCTGTTTACAGATAATATTTCGGTTGACACGTTCAATCAAATTTGTTATTCTGTAAAAGTTGTGAGTCCTTGTGACTGACCGTTAAAGTTGAATATGCTTACCGTAGACAGTAGGTGCTTTCGGGCTTAATTTCCTACCGAGGTGTTATGATAGAACGTTTCATGCGACGGGCTTGTCCCGTCCATGTGGATTTATCAAGCCTTCGTACTCTACGGAGGCTTTTTTCATGCTCATGAAAACGACTTTGGTAGAACGCCAGAATGGGTGTTTCGAACAAAGTAGATAAATTGATCAGGAGGTGTACAGTTTGGCAAATGCAAAGGTGATTCAAGCAAAACAAGAAGCTGTTGAAGTTGTAGCTGCAAAATTGCGCGAGAGCGTAACAACTGTAGTTGCAGACTATCGCGGTCTGAATGTTGCCCAAGTAACTGAGCTGCGTAAGCAGCTTCGCGAAGCCGGAATCGAATTTCAAGTGCTGAAAAACACACTGCTCCGCCGTGCAACTGCGGCAGCAGAATTGACTGAACTGGACGCAGTATTGACAGGTCCTACTGCAATCGCGTTCGGCAAAGATGATGCAGTGTCTGCAGCTAAAATCTTGAACGATTTCGCTAAGAAAAACAATGCATTGGAACTGAAAGGTGCAGTTGTAGAAGGTCGTGTGATCGGTGTTGAGGAAATCAAAGCGCTGGCAGAACTGCCATCCCGCGAAGGTCTCCTTTCCATGCTCCTCAGCGTGCTTCAAGCTCCTATGCGCAACTTCGCGCTTGCGGTTAAAGCTGTTGCAGATAAAGAAGAGCAAAGTGCATAAGTTGGGATTTAAACCTGCTGTATAGCAGTTAAGAACAAAAAAATACGAATTTAAATGGAGGTTCAACCATGAGTAAAGAGCAAATCTTGGAAGCGATTAAAGGTATGTCCGTATTGGAACTGAACGATCTCGTGAAAGCAATCGAAGAAGAATTCGGCGTAACTGCAGCAGCTCCAGTAGCTGTAGCAGGTGGCGCAGCAGGTGGCGCAGCAGAAGCTGAGCAATCCGAGTTCGACGTAATCTTGACAAGCGCTGGCGCTTCCAAAATCAACGTTATCAAAGCAGTTCGCGAAATTACAGGTCTTGGCCTGAAAGAAGCAAAAGAACTGGTTGACAACGCTCCAAAACCATTGAAAGAAAAAGTTGCAAAAGAAGAAGCTGAATCCGTTAAAGCAAAATTGGAAGAAGCAGGCGCTTCTGTAGAAGTAAAATAATTGACTGCTCTTTAGCAGACAATGAATTAAAACAAACCCCTTGAGGTGATCTTCAAGGGGTTTGTTGCTGTAAAGCGGTAGTACAAACAGGTCTGAAATATTATTCTAAAGGCTATGATGTTAGTATAACCGTACAACCGAAAGAGGTGGGCGTGAATGGCTGATCATTATTACTCCAGACGGCCAGAGACGGCACATGAACGGCGAAGTCTAGAGACGGTGCTGCGTGGACGTTCCTATCGATTTGCCAGCGATTCAGGCGTTTTCTCAAAGCAGGGGATTGATTATGGGAGTCGTGTGTTGATTGAAGCTATGCAACTTCCTGCAAATGCCTCGGTATTGGATGTAGGATGTGGTTACGGACCGATTGGTTTGACGGCGGCTACGCTTGTCCCGGACGGACACGTTACAATGGTTGATATTAACGAGCGAGCCGTTCAACTAGCGATAGAGAATGCGGAGCGTAATGGAATTAAAAATGTCACCATTAAGCAAAGTGATTTGTTTGCAGAAGTGCAACACGAACGTTTTGACGTGATCTTGACGAATCCTCCTATACGTGCAGGGAAAGAAACGGTTCATACCATATTTGAGCTTGCGTATGAGCATTTAAATGAGGGTGGAGCTTTATGGGTCGTCATTCAGAAAAAGCAGGGTGCTCCTTCGGCGAGCGCTAAAATAGAGAGCCTTTTCGGTCATGTGGAAGAAGTTACGAAGGATAAAGGTTATCGGATTTTAAAGGCTGAAAAAAGTTTTAGAAAAATGCAATAGGACCATTGACTTGAATCCTGGTCTGTGATATCATTATAAAATGTCAGTATTAGGATGCCCTCCATGGCTTTAGTTTGTTGAAATGTCAATAGATTTATGCGTAACAGGGTATAGTATTTATATCTCTTACGTATAATATAACCATTTTGGGCAAATCTACAAGTGATGAAGATCTTCCGGTATGAGGATTCTGCAGATACGTCGCTCTTTTTTCGAATGCATTCGAGTAAGGGCTTTTCTGTATTTGTAAGATCGAATCATCTGTATGTGTCTTATTATAAGGTCACAAACAGAGGTTCGCAATGTATTTTTAAAGTGAGTAGACATGAGGGGTGAGTTTAAGTTGGCAGGACATCTTGTTCAATATGGTCGACGCACTCGGCGCAGTTATGCACGTATTAATGAGGTACTCGAGGTTCCCAACCTGATTGAGATCCAACAAAAATCCTATGATTGGTTTTTGGAGGAAGGATTACGGGAAATGTTTCGGGATATTTCTCCAATTCAAGATTTCACAGGGAATCTGATTCTGGAGTTTATCGATTACTCTCTCGGAGAACCCAAATATACCGTTGACGACGCAAAGGAACGCGACGTTACGTATGCAGCACCGCTTCGGGTAAAAGTCCGGCTTATTAATAAAGAAACCGGGGAAGTGAAAGAGCAGGAAGTATTCATGGGAGACTTCCCGCTGATGACTGAAACGGGTACGTTTATTATTAACGGTGCGGAACGGGTTATTGTCAGCCAGTTGGTTCGCTCTCCCAGCGTCTATTTCAGCACAAAAGTCGACAAGAATGCGAAAACAACATACACCGCAACGGTAATTCCTAACCGGGGGGCTTGGCTCGAACTGGAGATGGATGCGAAGGATATTATCTATGTCCGGATTGACCGTACCCGTAAAATTCCGGTTACGGTGTTGCTGCGTGCGCTTGGCTTTGGCACTGATGCTGAGATTCTGGATTTGCTCGGCAATGACGAATATATCCGCAACACACTTGATAAAGACAACACGGATTCCACGGAGAAAGCGCTGATTGAAATTTATGAGCGTCTTCGTCCGGGTGAGCCACCAACATTGGATAACGCAAAGAGCTTGCTTGTTGCACGCTTCTTTGATCCAAAACGGTATGACCTGGCCAACGTAGGCCGTTACAAAATCAATAAAAAGCTTCACATCAAAAACCGTCTGTTCAATCAACGTCTTGCTGAGACACTGATTGATACGACAACTGGTGAAATCATCGCTGAAGCAGGGCAAATGGTAGACCGCCGCCTGTTGGACGAGATTTTGGCACAACTAGAAGAGTCGGTTGGACATCGTACGTATCATGTTGCTAGTGGCGTATTGGAAAGCAACGATATTCCGCTTCAAACGATCGATGTATTCTCGCCAATTGAAGATGGTAAAGTAGTGAAGCTGATTGCCAATGGAAATATCGATAAATCGGTTAAGAACATTACGCCTGCCGATATTATTTCCTCCATCAGTTATTTTATTAACTTGCTTCACGGAATCGGAAGTACAGACGACATTGACCATTTGGGTAACCGTCGTTTGCGTTCTGTAGGTGAGTTGCTGCAAAATCAGTTCCGTATTGGTCTGTCCCGTATGGAACGCGTGGTACGCGAAAGAATGTCAATTCAGGATGCTAATGTAATTACGCCACAGGCGCTGATTAACATACGTCCGGTCATTGCGTCGATTAAAGAGTTCTTTGGTAGCTCCCAGCTGTCTCAGTTCATGGATCAGACAAACCCGCTTGCTGAATTAACGCACAAACGTCGTCTGTCTGCACTCGGACCCGGCGGTTTGACGCGCGAACGCGCGGGCATGGAAGTACGTGACGTCCATCCGAGTCACTACGGCCGTATGTGTCCTATCGAGACACCAGAGGGACCAAACATTGGTTTGATCAACTCTTTGTCCACTTTCGCACGTATCAACGAGTACGGATTTATCGAAGCTCCTTATCGCTGGGTAGATCCGAAAACCGGAAAAGTTACAGATCAGATTGATTACCTGACTGCTGATGAAGAAGATAACTACATCGTTGCTCAGGCAAATGCGGAATTGACGGAAGAAAACACCTTTAAGGATGAAATCGTTATTGTCCGTTATAACAAGCAGTCTGATAACATTATTCCGATGGCAAGTAGCCGTGTTGATTACATGGATGTATCGCCTAAACAGGTCGTATCGGTCGCTACTGCACTGATTCCGTTCCTGGAGAATGATGACTCGAACCGCGCATTGATGGGTTCCAACATGCAGCGGCAGGCTGTTCCACTACTGATTCCGAAAGCGCCTTTGGTAGGAACAGGGATGGAACATAAGTCTGCAAAAGATTCTGGTGTTTGCGTTGTGTCCAAGTACAACGGGGTAATTGAACGTTCTTCGGCTAACGAAATTTGGTTGCGTCGTATTGAAAATGTAGATGGTACTGAAGTAAAAGGCGATATTGTTAAGTATAAATTACACAAATTTATGCGTTCTAACCAAGGAACATGCATCAACCAGCGTCCAATCGTAAACAGAGGCGATATTGTCAAGGTTGGCGATATTCTAGCGGATGGTCCATCCACAGAAATGGGCGAGTTGGCATTGGGACGTAACGTTGTCGTAGCGTTCATGACTTGGGAAGGTTACAACTACGAGGATGCGATCTTGCTGAGCGAGAAGCTGGTTAAAGAGGATGTATACACCTCGATCCATATCGAGGAATACGAATCCGAGGCTCGTGATACGAAGCTTGGACCAGAAGAAATCACTCGTGATATTCCGAATGTTGGTGAAGAAGCGCTTCGTAATCTAGATGAGCGCGGCATCATTCGCATCGGTGCGGAAATTGCCGCAGGTGACATTCTTGTTGGTAAAGTAACACCTAAGGGCGTGACTGAGCTGACAGCTGAAGAACGTCTCTTGCATGCAATCTTCGGTGAGAAGGCGCGCGAGGTTCGCGATACTTCCTTGAGAGTTCCTCACGGAACTGACGGGATCGTTGTAGATGTTAAAGTATTTACACGTGAAAATGGCGATGAGTTGCCACCGGGTGTAAACCAGTTGGTACGCGTATACATTGCTCAAAAACGTAAAATTTCTGAAGGCGATAAAATGGCTGGACGTCACGGTAACAAGGGTGTCGTTGCCCGTATTCTGCCTGAAGAAGATATGCCATTCTTGCCGGATGGCACCCCAGTGCAAGTCGTACTGAACCCGCTGGGCGTACCTTCACGGATGAACATCGGACAGGTGCTTGAAGTGCATCTGGGTATGGCTGCAATGCGTCTTGGTATTCATGTGGCAACTCCAGTATTCGATGGTGCCAAGGAGTATGACGTATTTGATACGATGGAAGAAGCGGGTATGCAACGCAATGGTAAGACGGTGTTGTATGATGGACGTACAGGTGATCGTTTTGAACGTGAAGTTACTGTCGGTGTCATGCACATGATCAAACTGGCGCACATGGTCGACGATAAGATCCATGCCCGTTCTACAGGTCCTTACTCTCTCGTTACGCAACAGCCGTTGGGTGGTAAAGCCCAATTCGGTGGTCAGCGCTTCGGGGAGATGGAAGTATGGGCACTGGAAGCCTACGGTGCAGCGTACACGCTTCAGGAAATTTTGACTGTGAAATCTGATGATGTGGTTGGACGTGTTAAAACTTACGAATCCATCGTCAAAGGTGAAAATGTCCCTGAACCGGGTGTTCCTGAATCATTCAAGGTCTTGATCAAAGAGCTGCAAAGCTTGGGTATGGACGTGAAGATTCTGTCTGAAGACGAACAAGAGATCGAAATGAGAGAGCTTGATGATGAAGATGACACAACTGGCGATAAGCTGAGTTTGAATCTGGAAGGCTCTGAGGTTGGCGTAGAGTAATTTGACTGCTGACTGACTCATATCAGCTTTGTTATATGCCTCGATCCATTTTTGGATGGATCAGGCTTCTTGATACCGCCCGGTGCTGCCGGGCGGTATCAAACCTAAAAACTCAGGATTTGGTTAAGGAGGGTTGCTCCTTGTTGGACGTTAACAATTTCGAATATATGAAAATCGGGCTTGCTTCCCCCGAAAAGATTCGTTCTTGGTCCCGCGGAGAAGTCAAAAAACCGGAGACGATTAACTATCGTACGCTTAAACCGGAAAAAGAAGGACTATTTTGCGAGAAAATTTTCGGACCTACGAAAGATTGGGAATGTCACTGTGGTAAGTACAAACGTGTACGCTATAAAGGTGTTGTCTGTGACCGTTGTGGAGTAGAAGTTACTCGCGCTAAGGTTCGCCGTGAGCGTATGGGCCACATTGAGTTGGCAGCTCCTGTATCGCACATTTGGTACTTCAAAGGCATTCCGAGTCGTATGGGTCTTGCTCTTGATATGTCTCCAAGATCTTTGGAAGAGATCATTTACTTCGCATCTTATGTTGTAACCGATCCAGGAGATACGCCTTTGGAGAAAAAGCAACTCCTGTCCGAGAAAGAATACCGCAGCTATCGTGAGAAATATGGCTACGGATTCCAGGCAGGAATGGGTGCTGAAGCGGTTAAAAAGCTTCTTCAAGATTTAGATATAGACAAAGAATTGGAATTTTTGAAAGAAGAGCTGCGTACAGCTCAAGGGCAACGTCGAAACCGTGCGATCAAGCGCCTTGAAGTTATTGAGGCATTCCGTAACTCTGGCAACCAACCGGATTGGATGATCATGGACGTACTGCCTGTTATTCCTCCTGAGCTTCGTCCAATGGTACAGTTGGATGGTGGACGTTTTGCTACTTCTGACCTTAATGATCTGTATCGTCGTGTTATTAACCGTAATAACCGTCTGAAACGCTTGTTAGATCTGGGTGCGCCAGATATTATCGTGCAAAATGAAAAACGGATGCTGCAGGAAGCTGTTGACGCTCTGATTGATAATGGTCGTCGTGGTCGTCCTGTTACAGGTCCGGGTAATCGTCCTTTGAAATCCCTCAGCCACATGCTGAAAGGTAAACAAGGACGTTTCCGTCAAAACTTGCTCGGTAAACGTGTTGACTACTCCGGTCGTTCCGTTATCGTAGTAGGTCCGTACTTGAAGATGTACCAATGCGGTCTGCCAAAAGAGATGGCGCTGGAGCTGTTTAAGCCTTTTGTTATGAAAGAACTTGTTAACAAAGGTTTGGCACACAACATTAAGAGTGCGAAGCGTAAAGTAGAGCGTGTGAGTGCTGAAGTATGGGATGTGCTCGAAGAAGTAATCAAAGAACATCCGGTTCTTCTAAACCGTGCCCCTACGCTGCATAGATTGGGTATTCAAGCGTTTGAACCGATCTTGGTTGAAGGTCGTGCAATTCGTTTGCATCCACTCGTATGTACGGCGTATAATGCCGACTTTGACGGTGACCAAATGGCGGTTCACGTTCCGTTGTCTGCAGAAGCTCAAGCGGAAGCTCGTTTGCTCATGCTGGCATCCGGCAACATTTTGAATCCAAAAGACGGCAAGCCTGTTGTTACCCCTTCCCAGGATATGGTCCTTGGTTCATTCTATTTGACTATGGACAACAAGGAAGAAGAGGGAAGCAACATGATCCTTCGCAACCCGAATGAGGCTATCTCGGCTTATCAACGTGGAACAGCGGGTCTTCATGCTCGTGTAGCTATTCCGGTTAAGGCTTTGAATAAAACTAGCTTTACAGAGAAGCAACAGGATGCAATGTTGATTACAACCGTGGGTAAAATTATCTTTAATGAGATTTTCCCGGCAAGCTTCCCGTACATCAATGACGCTACTCGTGCCAACCTGCTCTATGGTACTGCTGAAGAGTTCTTTGTTTACGATAAGGGTGTAAACCTCACTGAAGCCATCCAGAACGCTCCGCAAGCTAGTGGAGTGGGCAAGGATTACCTTGGTAATATCATCGCCCGTTGCTTTGAGATTTACCATACGACAGAAACTGCTGTGATTTTGGATAAAATCAAACAGCTTGGCTTTACGTATTCTACTCGTGCAGGTGTGACGGTTGCTGTGGCAGACGTAGTTGTACCTCAAGAGAAACAGGATATTCTTAAAGCGTCTGATGATAAAGCGCAAGTCGTGACCAATCAGTACCGTCGTGGTCTGATTACGAACGAGGAACGCTATGATCGGATTATTGATATTTGGTCCAAGGCCAAAGACGATATTACAGACATTTTGATGAAATCCATGGATCGCTACAACTCTATCATGATGATGGTTGACTCCAAAGCGCGTGGTAACAAATCTCAGATTACCCAGCTTGGCGGTATGCGTGGACTGATGGCGAATCCATCGGGTCGTATTATCGAGCTCCCAATTAAATCGAATTTCCGTGAAGGTCTGACAGTACTCGAGTACTTCATCTCCACTCACGGAGCGCGTAAAGGTTTGGCGGATACAGCGTTACGTACGGCTGACTCCGGTTACCTGACTCGTCGTCTCGTTGATGTGGCACAAGATGTTATCGTGCGCGAAGATGACTGCGGAACGGATAAAGGCTTTACAGTAAGCCGCATCCAAGACGGTAAAGAAGTCATTGAGGACCTGTACGATCGTCTGGAAGGTCGTTATTGTTTCGAAACCGTACGTCATCCTGAGACGGGTGAGATCTTGGCTAGACGCAACGAATTGATTGACTCCAACAAAGCTGAGGCGATCGTCAAAGCTGGTGTGGATAAAGTTCAAATTCGTTCCGTGCTAAGCTGCCGTGCCAAACATGGCGTCTGCAAAAAATGTTACGGCCGTAATCTGGCTACTGGCAAACACGTTGAGATTGGTGAAGCGGTTGGTATTATCGCGGCTCAATCCATCGGTGAACCAGGGACACAGCTCACCATGCGTACGTTCCACACAGGTGGTGTAGCGGGCGACGATATCACACAAGGTTTGCCTCGTATCCAGGAGCTTTTTGAAGCACGTAATCCTAAAGGTCAGGCAACCATCAGTGAAATTGACGGTGTAGTTAAAGAAGTTCGTGAAGGGAAAGACCGTCGCGAAATCGACATTCAGGGTGAAGCTGAAACAAAAACCTATTCGGTCACTTATGGTTCACGTTTGCGCGTAAGCGAAGGCATGACTGTTGAAGCCGGGGACGAACTGACGGATGGTTCGATTGACCCTAAAGAAATGCTGCGTATTAAAGGTATTCGCGGGGTGCAGAACTATATCCTTCAGGAAGTTCAACGTGTATACCGGAACCAAGGTGTTGAAATCAACGACAAGCACGTAGAAGTTATGATTCGTCAAATGTTGCGTAAAATTCGTATCATTGATGCGGGTGACACAACACTACTTCCAGGTTCATTTGTGGATGTACATGAGTATGAAAATGCAAACAAGATAGCGATTCTCAGCGGCCAAGAACCAGCGGTAGCCAAACCGGTTCTCCTTGGTATTACCAAGGCCTCTCTGGAAACGGACTCCTTCTTGTCAGCAGCTTCCTTCCAAGAAACTACTCGTGTCCTGACAGATGCAGCTATCAAAGGAAAAGTCGATCAGTTGCTTGGATTGAAAGAGAATGTAATTATCGGTAAATTGATCCCTGCGGGAACAGGTATGAATCGTTACCGTAGCGTGAAATTTGCCCAGCCTGAAGAGGGGCAATCCTCATCTGAGGAACTCGAACCCATTTCAGCTGAGTAGTAATATAAAAATAATATGATAAGCCCGGAACACCGTAGATATAAGCTTTGGTAAAGGCTGTAGCAACGGTGCTCCGGTACTTCTTATAAAAATGTAACGTATTACTGTGTTTAAATAGATTATAGTTGATAATTGTCTTGACATTGTTCATAGTCAATGCTAATATAGCAAAGGTGCGTGAGCAGCCTATATGCTATTGGGTCTTTTCGGAGGAATGAGATATGTCTAAAGAACAGGGACTGCAAGATGCTCATGTCAAAATCGGTACCAAACAAACCATTCGTATGGTAGAAATGGGCTTCGCCTCGGAAGTATATGTGGCAGAAGATGCAGATCAGCGTTTCACTTCCAACATCATTGATTTGTGCAACAAGCACGGGGTCAAAGTGACTCTCGTAGATACAATGAAAAATCTCGGAGCTGCATGCGGGATTGAAGTGGGAGCCGCGATGGCTGCTATCGTAAAACAATAGGGTAAGGAACGTTTTTGTCTAGGGAATCGTTATTCTTGGCGGCAAAGACTTTTCATTTGTTCTTTTATGAACCGCCTGGGTCTGTGGGCTTAGATAAGGTTTGTAAAGTAACAGCAAAAATTGAGGAAGGGGGTGGCAACCAACATGCCAACTATTAATCAACTGGTTCGTAAAGGACGTCAAGCCAAAATCGAGAAATCGAAATCACCGGCTTTGCAAAAAGGTTTTAATGCCTTGAAACGTGAAGCTACCGACATCAGTGCCCCGCAAAAACGCGGAGTTTGCACTCGTGTAGGTACTATGACTCCGAAAAAACCAAACTCCGCACTTCGTAAATATGCTCGTGTTCGCTTGACGAACCGTGTAGAGGTGACTGCTTACATTCCAGGTATTGGACATAACCTTCAAGAACACAGCGTAGTGCTGATTCGTGGCGGTCGTGTAAAAGACCTTCCGGGTGTGCGTTACCACATCGTTCGCGGTGCTTTGGATACTGCAGGCGTAAACAACCGCATGCAAGCTCGTTCCAAATACGGCGCAAAACGCCCTAAAGCTAAAAAATCCTAATGAATATAAACCGCGTATGCAGGTTTAACATGTAAGAAAGGGGGATATCCATGCCACGCAAAGGTCCAGTTACCAAAAGAGACGTGTTGCCAGATCCGGTATACAACAGCAAGTTGGTTACTCGCTTGATCAACCGCATCATGCTCGACGGAAAACGAGGCGTTGCTCAAAGCATTCTGTATAATGCGTTCAAGCTTATCCAAGAACGTACGGGTAATGACCCGATGGAAGTATTTGAAGCAGCTATCAAGAATATCATGCCAGTCCTGGAAGTTAAAGCACGCCGTGTCGGCGGTGCCAACTACCAAGTACCAATCGAGGTAAAACCAGAAAGACGTACGTCCCTGGGATTACGTTGGCTCGTAAACTACTCCCGCAACCGCGGCGAGAAAACTATGGAAGAGCGTTTGGCGGCTGAGATTATCGATGCTTCCAACAACACAGGCGCTTCCGTGAAGAAACGTGAAGACACGCACAAAATGGCTGAAGCGAACAAAGCGTTTGCTCACTATCGTTGGTAGGATTCAGCTAAAAAAAATAACTTCAATTTTGAAGGGAGACCCATTTCATGGCAAGAGAGTTCTCCTTGAAAAATACACGTAATATCGGGATCATGGCTCATATTGACGCGGGTAAAACCACAACAACAGAGCGGATCTTGTTCTACACAGGCCGTACGCACAAAATCGGTGAAGTTCACGAAGGTGCTGCGACAATGGACTGGATGGAACAAGAACAAGAGCGCGGAATCACGATTACTTCCGCTGCGACGACCGCTGCCTGGAAAGGTCACCGCGTCAATATCATCGACACCCCGGGGCACGTTGACTTCACTGTTGAAGTTGAACGTTCCCTTCGTGTATTGGACGGAGCAGTTGGTGTTTTCAGTGCGAAAGAAGGCGTTGAGCCTCAGTCTGAAACCGTATGGAGACAGGCTGATCGCTATGGCGTTCCACGGATCGCATATGTAAACAAAATGGATATTATCGGTGCCGACTTCTTGAACGTTGTAGCTGATATGCGTGATCGCCTTCAAGCGAACGCAGTTGCTATTCAACTTCCAATCGGTGCAGAAAATGACTTTTTAGGTATCATCGATATTGTTGAACAAAAGGCTCATATGTACAAAGATGACCTTGGTCAAAATATCGAAGAAGCCGAAATTCCTGCGGACTACAAAGACAAAGTTGAGGAACTCCGCAACGAATTGATCGAGAAGGTTGCTGAACTGGATGAAGATTTGACTATGAAATACCTTGAAGGCGAAGAGATCACGGTTGAAGAAATTAAAGCCGCTCTCCGTAAAGGTGTTGTAGAAGTTAAGATCTTCCCAGTTATCTGTGGATCTTCTTACCGTAACAAAGGTGTTCAGCTGATGCTGGATGCAGTTGTTGATTACCTGCCAGCTCCTATTGATGTACCAAGTATTCAAGGTCATCTGGAAGATGGAACGGAAGTTGAACGTCATTCTTCTGATGAAGAGCCTTTCTCCGCATTGGCCTTCAAAATCATGACGGACCCTTACGTTGGTAAATTGACATTCTTCCGCGTATATTCCGGTGTTCTTCAATCCGGTTCTTACGTATTGAATGCAACAAAAGGCAAACGCGAACGTATCGGACGTATCCTTCAAATGCATGCGAACAGCCGTCAAGAAATCACTGAAGTATACTCCGGTGACATTGCGGCAGCCGTAGGTTTGAAAGATACAGGTACAGGTGATACACTGTGTGATGAGAAGAATCCTGTTATTCTCGAATCCATGAACTTCCCTGATCCGGTTATCGAAATCGCGGTTGAGCCTAAAACCAAAGCTGACCAAGACAAAATGGCAGTTGCACTCGGTAAGTTGACCGAAGAGGATCCAACTCTTCGCGCTTCGACTAACGAAGAAACTGGTCAAACTATCTTGGCAGGTATGGGTGAGCTTCACTTGGACATTATCATTGACCGTATGCGTCGTGAGTTCAAAGTGGAAACCAATGTTGGTAAACCACAGGTAGCATACCGTGAAACATTCCGTGCTCCAGCACGTGTTGAAGGTAAGTTTGTTCGTCAATCCGGTGGTCGTGGTCAATATGGTCACGTATGGGTTGAGTTCGAACCACTTGAGGCAGGTACTGGTAGCCAGTTTGAAAGCAAGGTTGTCGGTGGCTCTGTTCCAAGAGAATACATCGGACCTGCACTTGCTGGTATTGAAGAGCAAATGAAGAACGGTGTCCTTGCAGGCTTCCCGCTTGTGGACGTTAAAGCTACAATTGTGGATGGATCATACCATGATGTCGATTCCAATGAGATGGCATTTAAAATTGCCGGTTCAATGGCGCTGAAAGCAGCGAAAGACAAATGTAAACCTGTATTGCTTGAGCCGATTATGAAAGTTGAAGTAACGGTTCCAGAGGAATACATGGGAGACGTAATGGGTATGTTGAACTCCCGTCGTGGTCGGATTGAAGGTATGGATTCCCGTGGCGGTGCCCAAATTATTCGTGCAATGGTTCCATTGTCCGAAATGTTTGGATATTCCACTACACTTCGTTCCGGTACACAAGGACGCGGTGTGTTCTCCATGGAGCTTCATCACTATGAAGAAGTTCCGAAGAGCATTGCTGAAGAGATCGTTGCCAAAACCAAAGGCGGCGAGTAATACAGTGTATTAGCTGATCGGATACTCTAGGTTTTCCAAGAGGTTTCCGACAGCCTAAAAATAAAACATGTTATTGAGGAGGAATTGTTCAAATGGCAAAGGCTAAGTTTGAACGTAACAAACCGCACGTTAATATCGGTACAATTGGTCACGTCGATCATGGTAAAACAACTTTGACTGCTGCAATCACAACTGTACTTTCCAAAACTTACGGTGGTGCTGCTGTAGCATTCGATCAAATCGATAAAGCTCCAGAAGAGCGCGAACGCGGTATCACAATCTCCACTGCACACGTGGAATATGAAACACCTAACCGTCACTATGCACACGTTGACTGCCCAGGTCACGCCGACTATGTTAAAAACATGATCACTGGCGCTGCACAAATGGACGGAGCTATTCTGGTTGTATCCGCAGCTGACGGTCCTATGCCACAAACTCGCGAACACATCCTCTTGTCCCGTCAAGTAGGTGTTCCATACATCGTTGTATTCCTGAACAAATGCGACATGGTTGAAGACGAAGAGTTGCTGGAATTGGTTGAAATGGAAGTTCGCGACTTGCTGAGCGAGTATGACTTCCCAGGCGACGACACTCCAATCACTCGTGGTTCCGCTCGTGAAGCACTGCAAAACCCAGATGGCGACTGGGCTAAGAAAATCGTTGAAATGTTCGAAACAATCGACACTTACATCCCAACTCCAGAACGCGACACTGACAAGCCTTTCCTTATGCCTGTCGAGGACGTATTCTCCATCACTGGTCGTGGTACAGTTGCTACAGGCCGTGTAGAGCGTGGTACAGTTAAAGTGGGCGACGAAATCGAAATCATCGGTATTCAAGAAGAATCCCGTAAATCCGTAGTAACAGGCGTAGAAATGTTCCGTAAATTGCTTGACTCCGCTCAAGCTGGTGACAACATCGGCGCACTGCTTCGCGGTGTAGATCGTGCACAAATCGAGCGTGGCCAAGTATTGGCTAAGCCAGGTTCTGTTAACCCACATACAGAATTCTCTGCTCAAATTTACGTTTTGACTAAAGAAGAAGGCGGACGTCACAAACCTTTCTTCACTGGTTACCGTCCACAGTTCTACTTCCGTACAACTGACGTAACTGGTATCATTACTTTGCCAGAAGGTTCCGAAATGGTAATGCCTGGTGATAACATTACGGTTACTGTTCAACTGATCAGTCCAATCGCGATTGAAGAAGGAACTAAGTTCTCCATTCGTGAAGGCGGACGTACAGTTGGTGCAGGCGCTGTAGCAACAATCTCTAAATAATAAGGCTTCGAGCCTTGAATATAGCAACATTGTACTGGAACGAGTAACATTGTATTGGAACGAAGCAAAACGAGCCCCTGCCATGGTGCGGGGGCTTTTCTCTTGAGGAAAATCGCGAGCTGCGAGCACAATTGTTATCTTTGAAAATAAGATACATTGTTTTTTTCGTTTTTGCTTGCAATAGGCAGAAGTATTCGATATAATAACTAATGTTGTTTGTGACTGTGCGATGATGTGAGAGGTTACTGACACACCCGGCCCCTTTGCCATGGGAGGGCTGTCGGAAAATTTTCACGGAGTATGTCCGATACCAAATTGGGCGATAGAAGGAGGGACTAAAATGGCAAAGCAAAAAATTCGTATTCGTTTGAAAGCTTACGATCACAGAATTCTTGATCAATCCGCTGAGAAAATTGTTGAAACAGCTAAACGTTCGGGTGCAGGTGTTTCCGGACCAATTCCGCTGCCAACTGAAAAACAAATCATTACTATTCTCCGTGCGGTACACAAGTACAAGGATTCTCGGGAACAATTCGAAATGCGCACACACAAGCGTTTGATCGACATTGTTAATCCGACTCCACAAACTGTGGATGCCTTGATGCGCTTGGACCTGCCGTCCGGTGTAGATATCGAAATTAAATTGTAATATGTAATCAGGAAAAGAAAAGAGGTGTCAACATGAAAGGTATCTTAGGAAAAAAACTCGGAATGACTCAAGTGTTTACCCCTGAAGGTAACGTACTTGCTGTTACGGTTATCGAAGCTGGTCCTTGTGTTGTTCTGCAAAAGAAAGATCTGGAAAACGATGGATACGAAGCTATCCAACTCGGGTTCTCTGATAAAAAAGAAAAAAGATCCAATAAACCTGAAGCAGGGCATGCTAAAAAAGCAAATACTGCACCTAAGCGCTACGTTCGTGAACTTCGTGGCATCGACCTTGCTGCGTACGAGGTTGGCCAAGAACTGAAGGCTGATGTCTTCACAGAAGGCGAATTCGTTGACGTAACAGGTATTTCTAAAGGTAAAGGTTTTGCCGGCGTTATCAAACGTTGGGGACAAAGCCGCGGACCAATGGCACACGGCTCGCGCTACCACAGAGGTCCAGGTTCTATGGGTTCCATTCAAGCTAACCGCGTTCCTAAAGGTAAACACCTGCCAGGACACATGGGGCATGAAACGGTAACAATCCAACGCCTTGAAGTTGTTAAGATCGATACAGAACGTAATGTATTGCTCGTGAAAGGTTCCATTCCAGGACCTAAAAACAGCTTCGTTAAAGTATTAGAAACGGTGAAAAAATAATTAACTGAAGAAAGGAGGAACACGAAATGCCAAAAGTAGCACTATTTAATATTAGCGGCAGCCAAGTTGGCGAAATTGAATTGAACGATGCAGTGTTCGGTATCGAGCCGAATAAACACGTTCTTCATGACGCTGTTGTTATGCAATTGGCTTCCCTGCGTCAAGGTACTCACAAAGTAAAAGGACGTTCTGAAGTACGTGGCGGCGGACGTAAACCTTGGAAACAAAAAGGTACTGGTCGCGCTCGTCAAGGTTCGATTCGGGCACCACAATGGGTTGGCGGCGGTACTGTATTCGGTCCGACTCCACGCAGCTATGCTTACAAATTGCCTAAAAAAGTTCGTCGTCTGGCGATCAAATCGGCACTGTCATCCAAAGTGATTGAGAATGAAATCATCGTATTGGACGCTCTTACACTGAACGGACCTAAAACGAAAGAATTCGCAGCCATTTTGAATAACCTTAAAGCAGATCGTAAAGCATTGATTGTAGCTCCTAGCTATGATGATAATGTAGCGCTGTCCGCTCGTAATATTCCTGGTGTGAAGTTTGTAGCCGCAGACGGCATTAATGTTCTTGATGTGCTCGGACACGACAAACTGATCATTACGAAGGAAGCAGTTCAGAAGGTAGAGGAGGTGCTCGCGTAATGAAGGATCCTCGTGATATTATCAAGCGTCCGATTATCACCGAACGTACGGCTGGTATGATGAATGACTTGAAATATGTTTTCGAAGTTGACATTCGTTCCAATAAAGTCGAAGTCAAGAAAGCAATCGAAGCGATTTTTAACGTGAAAGTAAGTAACGTTAACACACTTCGTGTTCCTGCAAAACCAAAACGCTACGGACGTCATTCCGGCTATACGAGCGAGTGGAAAAAAGCGTTCGTAACGCTGAGCAAAGACAGTAAGCCGCTTGAGTTTTTTGAAACAGTATAATTGAATCTGTAAAGTAAGGAGGGAAACTCAGTGCCAATTAAAAAGTATAAACCGACGTCCCCGGCCAGACGTGCAATGTCTGTATCTACTTTCGAGGAGATCACAACAAATCAGCCCGAGAAATCGTTGCTGGCACCTCTGAGCAAGCAAGCTGGACGTAATAACCAAGGTAAAATTACAGTTCGTCATCATGGCGGCGGACATAAACGTAAATACCGTATTATTGACTTCAAACGTAACAAAGATGGAATACCGGGCCGCGTTGCTACGATCGAATATGATCCAAACCGTACGTCCAACATCGCACTTATCCACTATGTGGATGGTGAAAAACGTTACATCATCGCTCCTAAAGGTCTGAAAGTAGGAGATGTAGTGGTATCCGGTCCGGACTCCGATATTAAAATCGGTAACTCCTTGCCATTGGAAAACATTCCAGTAGGTACGGTTATCCACAATATCGAATTGAAACCGGGTAAAGGTGGCCAACTTGTTCGTGCTGCTGGTACGGAAGCCCAACTTCTTGGTAAAGAAGAGAAGTATGTTACAATTCGTTTGACTTCTGGTGAAGTGCGTCGCATTCTGAAAGTTTGCCGTGCTACAATCGGATCTGTAGGTAACGAAGACCACGAGCTTGTTAAGATCGGTAAAGCTGGTCGTAGTCGTTGGTTGGGACAACGTCCTGAAGTTCGCGGTGTTGTTATGAACCCTAACGATCACCCACACGGTGGTGGTGAAGGTCGCGCTCCAATCGGACGTAAATCTCCAATGTCTCCATGGGGTAAACCAACCCTTGGTTACAAGACACGTAAAAAAGGCAAAGCATCTGATAAGTACATCGTTCGTCGTCGTACTAAGTAATAAAACGTGCGCTTAAGTCGCACGTTAACATATTAAAGAACGACTACGTTTTAACGAAGGGAGGATTCACAAATGGGTCGCAGTCTCAAAAAAGGACCATTTATTGATGGTTACCTGTTGAAAAAAGTAGAGGTTTTGAACGAGTCTGACAAAAAAGTCGTGATCAAAACTTGGTCCCGTCGCTCTACAATTTTCCCGCAATTTATCGGACACACGTTTGGTGTATATGATGGTCGTAAACACGTGCCTGTATACGTAACGGAAGATATGGTTGGACACAAATTGGGCGAATTCGCTCCAACGCGTACGTACAAAGGCCATACGGATGACGATAAGAAAACAAGAAGATAATCAACACAGCGTAGTGTTTGAGAGGAGGTAACTCAATGGAAGCAAAAGCACATGCTAAATCCGTGCGGATTTCCGCTCGCAAAGTGAAACTTGTTATCGATTTGATTCGTGGCAAGCAGGTAGGTGAGGCGATTGCAATTCTTCGTCACACTCCGAAATCCGCTTCTCCAGTCGTTGAGAAATTGCTGAATTCTGCTATCGCAAATGCAGATCACAACTACTCCATGGACGTAAATAAATTGGTAGTGTCTGAGGTTTTTGTAAACCAAGGTCCTACAATGAAACGGTTCCGCCCGCGTGCAATGGGTCGTGCAAGCCGCATCAATAAACGCACCAGTCATATTACTCTGGTGGTATCTGAAAAATAAGGAGGGAAAACGTGT
Organism: Paenibacillus sp. FSL W8-0439; assembly: GCF_038008995.1. Taxonomy (NCBI): domain Bacteria; kingdom Bacillati; phylum Bacillota; class Bacilli; order Caryophanales; family Paenibacillaceae; genus Paenibacillus; species Paenibacillus sp. FSL W8-0439. The sequence continues at coordinate 5,110,193 of NZ_JBBPAK010000001.1, read as the reverse complement.
GGGCCAAAAGGTAAATCCCGTCGGACTCCGAATCGGTATTATTCGTGATTGGGAATCCAAATGGTATGCAGGCAAAGATTTCGGTGATCTTTTGCTAGAAGACGTTAAGATTCGTGAGCATCTGAAGAAAAGATTGAAAGACTCCGCTGTATCCCGTGTTGAAATCGAGAGAGCAGCTAACCGTGTCAACGTAACGATTCACACTGCGAAACCAGGTATGGTTATCGGTAAGGGTGGTTCCGAAGTTGAAAATCTGCGTAATGAAATCACTAAAATCGCAGGCGGTAAAAAGGTACACATCAATATTTCTGAAATTAAAAATCCTGAACTGGATGCAATTCTTGTTGCTGAAAGCATTGCACAACAATTGGAACGTCGTGTTTCTTTCCGTCGTGCGTTGAAACAAGCAATTCAAAGAACTATGCGTTCCGGTGCAAAAGGAATTAAAACTCAAGTAGGCGGACGTCTTGGCGGTGCCGAAATCGCTCGTTCCGAAGGATACAGCGAAGGAACTGTTCCACTGCATACGCTTCGTGCTGACATCGACTACGGTACAGCAGAGGCTCATACTACTTATGGCCGTCTTGGCGTAAAAGTATGGATCTATCGTGGAGAGGTTCTTCCTCCAGCTAAGAAACAAGCTCCTCAGGAAGGAGGCAACTAATCATGTTGGTACCTAAACGCGTAAAACATCGTAAACAACAACGTGGTCATATGAAGGGTCGTGCAAAAGGCGGTACTACACTGAATTTCGGTGAGTACGGTTTGCAAGCTACTGAACCAGCATGGATCACTAACCGTCAAATCGAAGCTGCTCGTATTGCGATGACTCGTTACATCAAACGTGGTGGTAAGGTTTGGATTAAAATATTCCCTGACAAACCAATTACTCAAAAGCCTCTTGAGGTTCGTATGGGTAGTGGTAAAGGTAACGTAGAAAAATGGGTTGCAGTAGTGAAACCAGGTAAGATCATGTTTGAACTTGCTGGTGTACCGGAAGAGATTGCTCGTGAAGCAATGCGTCTTGCCGCTCACAAACTGCCAATCAAAACTAAGTTTGTGAAACGTGAAGAATTGGGTGGTGAAGCAAATGAAGGCTAGTGAATTCCGCAACCTTACCACTGCTGAAATCGAACAAAAGATCTCTGGTTTTAAAGAAGAACTTTTCAACCTTCGTTTTCAACTCGCTACCGGTCAGCTTGATAACCCGACTCGGATCGGTGCTGTGCGTAAGGAAATTGCTCGTGCTAAAACTGTGATCCGTGAAAGAGAACTTGGGATTAGCTAAGATATTAGACCGGGTGGAAATTCCGCCTGTAATTAGGAAGGAGGCCAACAATGAGCGAACGTAATGCCCGTAAAGTATTAGTCGGTAAAGTAGTCAGCGACAAAATGGATAAAACGATTGTGATTGCTGTAGAAACTTACAAAAAACATGATCTCTATCATAAACGCATTAAAGTGACTAAAAAATTCAAAGCTCATGATGAAAACAACACTGCACAAATCGGTGATACTGTTAAAATCATGGAAACTCGTCCTTTGTCCAAAGACAAAAACTGGAGACTGGTCGAAATCGTTGAAAAAGCTGTTATAATCTAATGTAGTGTAGTTTTTCCGAAAGGAGGATAAATAAATGATTCAACCATTTACACGTTTGACTGTAGCTGACAATTCCGGCGCGAAGGAACTGATGTGTATCCGTGTGCTCGGTGGTACGGGACGTCGTACAGCTCAAATTGGTGACCTGATCGTTTGTTCCGTAAAACAAGCAACACCAGGCGGCGTTGTCAAAAAGGGTGATGTAGTAAGAGCGGTTGTCGTTCGCACTAAACGTTCTATCCGCCGTAAAGACGGTTCCTACATCGGATTTGATGAGAACGCAGCAGTGGTCGTTAAAGAAGACAAGAGCCCACGCGGTACTCGTATTTTCGGACCAGTTGCTCGCGAACTTCGTGACAAGGACTTCATGAAAATCGTTTCCTTGGCTCCGGAAGTGATCTAAATTCACCTTAAAATGTGCCCGTAGGAGGTGTACGAAATGCCAAAAGTGAAAAAAGTTCTGGAATCCCATAACAACAAGCTGCACGTCAAAAAAGACGACACTGTTCTGGTGATTACAGGTAAAGATAAAGGTAAAAAAGGTCGCGTTATCGCTGCTTACCCTCGTCAAAACCGTGTGCTTGTGGAAGGTGTTAACATGATTAAAAAACACCAAAAGCCTAATCAGCTGAATCCACAAGGCGGCATCATCGAGAAAGAAGCTCCGATTCACGTTTCCAACGTTATGCACATTGATCCGAAGAGCGGAAAAGTAACTCGTGTGGGTTACAAGGTTTTGGACAACGGAAAAAAAGTGCGCATTGCAAAACGTTCAGGCGAAGTGATCGACTAATTATTTTTTGAAGAAAGGAGGACTATGATTCATGGCAACAACAAGAATGAAAGAACGTTTCTTGAAAGAAATCACTCCTGCTTTGATGCAGAAGTTCAACTATACAACAGTGATGCAAGTGCCTAAAATCGAGAAAGTTGTAATCAACATGGGTGTTGGTGACGCAGTCCAAAACTCCAAAGTGCTTGATTCGGCTCTCAACGACATGCAGCTGATCGCTGGTCAAAAACCAGTTATCACTCGCGCGAAAAAATCTATCGCAGGTTTTAAATTGCGTGAAAACATGCCGATCGGTGTAAAGGTAACACTTCGTGGCGAGCGTATGTATTATTTCTTGGACAAATTGTTCAACATTACACTTCCTCGCGTACGTGACTTCCATGGTGTATCAACAAAAGCTTTCGACGGACGTGGTAACTACACGCTTGGTCTGAAAGAACAGTTGATCTTCCCGGAAATCGAGTATGATCAAGTTGATAAAGTTCGTGGTATGGACATCGTTATCGTAACGACTGCCAAGACTGACGAAGAGTCCCGTGAGCTTCTGACTCAGCTGGGCATGCCTTTCGCGAAATAATGTTGGCATAACGTTTCGGGCGTCTGATTTAAAGACACCCTGTTCTCCGAAACTATTTAGGAGGTGTCAGGCTAAGTGGCAAAAACTTCAATGAAAGTCAAACAACAACGCGCACCAAAGTTTAAAGTTCGTGCTTATACTCGTTGCGAACGTTGTGGTCGTCCACATTCGGTGCTGCAAAAGTTTAAGATCTGCAGAATTTGCTTCCGTGAATTAGCTTATAAAGGCCAGATTCCTGGCGTGAAAAAAGCAAGCTGGTAAAAAGTCCTGTTTGGGAAGGAGGTTTATACACAATGACTATGTCTGATCCAATTGCAGATATGCTTACTCGTATTCGTAACGCGAACACTGTTCGCCACGAAACAGTAGAAATGCCTGCATCTACAATGAAAAAACAAATCGCCGACATCCTGAAACGTGAAGGATTCATTCGTGATGCGGAATTTGTTGAAGATAGCAAACAAGGGATCATCCGTATTTTCTTGAAATACGGTGCGAACAACGAGCGTGTTATCACAGGTTTGAAAAGAATCAGTAAACCAGGTCTTCGCGTTTACACGAAGAGCAATGAGATTCCACGCGTATTGGGTGGACTCGGGATCGCAATCATTTCAACATCCAAAGGTATCATGACCGACAAAGAAGCGCGTCAGTCCAAAGCCGGCGGAGAAGTGGTTTGCTACGTTTGGTAATTTAACGTTTAAAAGATAGGAGGTGCAACAGATATGTCCCGTATTGGTCGTAAACCAATCACAGTACCAAGTGGTGTTGACGTGACTTTGAACAACACAGTGATCACAGTTAAAGGTCCTAAAGGAACATTGACTCGTGAGCTTCATAAAGACATGTCCGTTACTGTGGAAAATAATGAAATTAATGTAGTTCGTCCTTCGGACAACAAACTTCACCGCTCTTTGCATGGAACAACCCGCAGCGTTGTCAATAACATGGTAAGTGGTGTAACTGAAGGTTTTTCAAAATCTCTGGAGCTGGTTGGGGTCGGATATCGTGCAAGCAAATCCGGAGATAAAATCGTTCTGAACGTTGGATACTCTCACCCGGTTGAAATTACACCGGAAGCGGGCATCGAGTTCGAAGTTCCTTCGAACACTAAAATTATCGTTCGCGGAATTGATAAAGAGCGTGTAGGTGCCTATGCTGCTAAGATTCGTTCCGTTCGTGAACCTGAACCGTACAAAGGTAAAGGGATTAAATACGAAGGCGAGCGCATCATCCGTAAAGAAGGTAAAGCCGGTAAGAAGAAATAAGTTTCTTACCGACTTTGTGCGGTCTTTCTACTGGAAAGACTTGTACTCTTTTTTACCCAGTGCGTCTTAGTATAAAGTTTTAAAAGGCAAACTGAAGGGAGTGAAAACTTGAGATGATTACAAAACAAGATAAAAATAAAGCACGTGTCAGAAGACATCTGCGTGTACGTAAGAAAATCGAAGGTACGGCTGTACGTCCTCGTTTGAACGTATTCCGCTCTTCCAAGCATATCTACGCACAACTGATTGATGATGTTGCTGGTGTAACATTGGTTTCTGCATCCACTATGGATAAAGAACTGAGCAGCGAAATCAAAAACGGTGGTAGTGTAGAAGCAGCTCGTAAGGTTGGCGAACTCGTTGCTAAACGTGCGAAAGAAAAAGGCCATGCTAACATCGTATTTGATCGTGGTGGATACTTGTATCATGGACGGATTCAAGCTTTGGCTGATGCAGCTCGCGAAGCAGGCCTTGAATTCTAAGACATTTCTCAAAAGGAGGTTAACGACTTGCGTGTAGATCCGAATACTTTGGAACTGACTGAAAGAGTAGTAAATATTAATCGTGTAGCTAAAGTTGTCAAAGGCGGACGCCGTTTTAGCTTCAGTGCTCTGGTAGTAGTGGGCGACGGCAACGGCTGGGTAGGCGCTGGAATCGGTAAAGCGGGCGAAGTACCTGATGCGATTCGCAAAGGTATTGAAGATGCTAAGAAAAACCTGGTTCACGTTCCACTCGTAGGCACAACAATTCCTCACCTTGTTACAGGTAAGTTCGGTGCTGGCCGGGTTCTGTTGAAACCGGCATCGGAAGGTACTGGGGTTATCGCTGGTGGTCCAGTTCGTGCAGTTCTGGAACTTGCTGGTGTAGGTGATATTTTGACAAAATCTTTGGGTTCTTCGAATTCCATGAATATGGTCAATGCGACTTTGGAAGGTTTGTCCCGCTTGAAACGCGCTGAAGATGTTGCTAAATTGCGCGGCAAATCCATCGAAGAGCTGCTGGGCTAAGGAGGGAATATCATGGCGAAATTAGAAATTACCCTCGTTCGTTCGTTGATCGGCCGTCCTGGTACTCAGAGAACGACTGTTAAAACGCTCGGCTTGCGTAAAATCAACCATAAAGTAGTTCAACCCGACAATGCAGCGATTCGCGGGATGATTAATCAAGTTAGCCATTTGGTTTCTGTTAAAGAAATCGAGGCTTAAGAAATAAAGTATTTTAACAATAATCAAGGAGGTGCAACGAACGATGAAGTTACATGAGCTTTCCCCAGCTCCAGGCTCCCGCAAAGAACGTAAACGTTTGGGTCGTGGTCCTAGTAGCGGTACGGGTAAAACTTCTGGTCGTGGTCATAAGGGTCAAAACGCTCGTTCCGGCGGTGGTGTACGTCCGGGCTTCGAGGGTGGTCAAAACCCACTGTATCGTCGCTTGCCTAAACGCGGTTTCGTAAATCCTACTCGTAAAGAGTATGCGGTTTTGAATATCGAAGATTTGAACAGTTTTGCAGCGGGTACAGAAGTAAGCCCTGAGTTTTTGCTGAACAATGGTATTGTGAAGAACGCGAAATCCGGAATTAAAATTCTGGGTAACGGTGAAATCACTGTGAAATTGACAGTTAAAGCGAACAAGTTCTCTCAATCTGCGGTAGAGAAAATTGAAGCTGCCGGCGGTAAAACCGAGGTGATCTAATGTTCAAGACCCTGAAAAATATATGGCGGGTTGAGGATCTTAGAACCCGAATCCTGTTTACCCTGTTTATACTCTTTGTATATCGTATTGGCTCCTTCGTGCCGGTTCCCGGTGTGAATAAGCAAGTCTTTACTTCTCAGGATCAGGCAGGAAGCGAGTTGTTTGGACTCCTTAACACCTTCTCAGGGGGCGCGTTGTATCAGTTTTCGATCTTCGCCCTCGGGATTATGCCATATATTACAGCGTCCATCATTGTACAGTTGCTGTCAATGGACGTGATTCCGAAACTTGCGGAATGGGCTAAACAAGGAGAGCATGGTAAAAAGAAATTGGCTCAAATTACACGGTATGGTACTGTAATACTGGGCTTAATCCAAGCATTCGGAACGTCGATTGGATTTAATCGACTGTACGGTGCAGCGATGATTCCAGGTGCTACTTTTGCTGATTATCTGGTTATTGCCATTGTGCTTACTGCAGGAACTACGTTCCTTATGTGGCTCGGTGAGCAAATTACCGAAAAGGGAATCGGTAATGGTATCTCTATTGTAATCTTTGCAGGGATTGCGGCAGGTATTCCAAGACATATTCGGACGATTGTAGAATCTCAGTTTATTCAAGCTGATCAGCTGTTTATGAATATTCTGAAGGCAATTATCATTGCCTTGGTGGTTGTTCTGATTATCGTTGGTGTTATCTACATCCAGCAAGGTATTCGGAAAATTCCAGTACAATACGCAAAACGTGTAGTTGGCAACAAAATGTACGGTGGCCAGAATACGCATATTCCGATGAAAATTAATGCGGCAGGCGTTATTCCGGTAATCTTTGCGGTATCATTGCTGCAATTCCCGACAATTATTGCGAGTTTCTGGGCAGATCATGCTTGGGCTAAGTGGATTACCACTTACTTGTATTATGACAAGCCACTGGGCATGGTTTTGTATGTCGTAATGATTATCGGTTTCACATTCTTCTATACCTTTGTACAGATGAATCCGCAGCAAATGGCCGACAATATGAAGAAAAACGGCGGTTATATCCCAGGCATTCGCCCAGGTAAAGCCACGGAGAAATACTTGACACGAGTAATGTCACGTTTGACAATGACAGGAGCTTTGTTCCTGGCAGTCATATCCGTTTTGCCGGTATTCTTCGGTTCGCTTTCGGGCTTGCCTCGTTCCGTGCAAATTGGCGGTACTTCATTGCTCATCATTATTGGTGTAGCATTGGATACGATGAAGCAAATCGAAAGCCAACTGATCAAACGCCATTACAAAGGCTTCATCAACAAATAGGCAATAGGTACCGGCATAGGATGTTCGCATGCTTACCGGCACCTTTTGTGCTGTTTCTTGTGTAGGGGTCGTCTTGAGGAGTGACAGATTGTGAATATTTTGATCATGGGCCCTCCGGGGGCTGGTAAAGGTACACAAGCAGATGTCATTGTGAAGGAGTTCGGCATTCCTCATATCTCGACAGGTGATGCGTTTCGCCTAGCGATGAAACAGGGAACACCTATTGGCATTAAAGCCAAAGAGTATATTGACAAGGGTGAACTTGTTCCGGATGATGTAACAATCGGTATCGTTGAAGAACGGCTGCAGCAGCCTGATTGCAAGAAAGGTTTCTTGCTGGACGGTTTTCCAAGAACTTTAGCTCAAGCTGAAGCCTTGGATCAAATTTTGGGCCGTTTGAATACGAAGCTGGATGATGTCATCAACCTGAAAGTGGATCGTGACAACTTGTTGGCACGAATCACAGGACGGCGAGTTTGTAAAAGCTGCGGAGCTAGCTATCATATTGTCTTTAATCCTCCTAAGGTTGAAGGCATTTGCGATAAAGACGGTGGTGAACTCTATCAGCGTCCTGACGATAACGAAGATAGCGTAAGAACACGACTTGACGAATATAGTAATAAAACAGCACCACTCCTCACGTTTTATGAGAACCAGAATCTTCTGCGTCATATTGACGGAGAACAGGATATTGATGTGGTTTCCCAAAATATCGTGTCCTTGTTGCGGGGTTAGCTGTAATGATCATTTGCAAGTCGGGGACGGAATCAAGCTTTATGAGGAAAGCTAGGAAAATGAATTCGGCAACGAGTTATTTCTTAGCAGGACACATCGAGCCCGGTATTACGACCGGTGAACTTGATCATTTAGCTGATCGGTATATTCGCAGTCAGGGAGCTGTGCCGTCTTTTAAAGGTTATAACGGTTTTCCTGCTAGCATTTGCGCTTCAGTCAACGAACAACTGGTGCACGGATTTCCCGGCAAACGCAAGTTAAACAAAGGCGATGTCATTACGAAAACTCGCCAGTTTACAATGTCGCATGCCATTCGGCAATATATTGAGAATCCAAACCGTGGTATTCCTGAGCAGGGGCCGAGGCTGAAAACCGGCATTGTGCTGGCTATTGAATCAATGATTCCAATAGGTGCTCGCCTTGTAGGGACGCTAGAAGACAACTGGACGGTCGTTACGATGAACGTAATCTCTTGTACTCATTTTGAGCAGGTGGTGACGGGCGAAGCGGACGGCATGGACATTTTCACGAAACTGAGTGCGTAGGTGATTGGAATGAATCAGCAAGGAAACCTGCAAATCGGTCAGCTGGTGAAGATTCTGAAGGGCAGAGGTGCCGGACAGATTGCGGTTGTCGTTTCAATAGCAGATAGCAGGTTTGTGTATATTGCGGATGGGGATAAACGAAAGTTTGATCAAGCGAAGAAGAAAAATGTTCTTCATTTGGTACCTCAGCCAAAGATTAGTAGCGAGATTGTAAATAGTTTAAACGAAAGCGGTCGGGTGACGAACGGAAAACTGCGGCATGCAGTGAAAACTTTCCTGGACTCGTCCGAATACCAAGCTGAAGAGAAAGGAGACTGACTTTGGCCAAAGAAGATGTCATTGAGGTTGAAGGTACGGTAATCGAGCCACTGCCGAACGCTACGTTCAAGGTAGAGCTGGAGAACGGTCATCAAATTCTTGCTCATGTTTCCGGAAAGCTGCGGATGCACTTTATCCGTATTTTGACAGGCGACAAGGTGGTTGTACAGTTATCGCCTTACGATTTAACTAAAGGCCGTATAACGTACCGCAAGTAATTCATGCAGGTTTTTATTAAACGTACGTCATTTAAAAAAACTTGTTTTGCTCGGCAAAACGATGTGAATGTTCACGAAGCGAGTTTTACCAGGGTAAAGCTTGGAGGAGGTAATCAACATGAAGGTAAGACCTTCTGTAAAACCTATTTGCGAGAAATGCAAAGTCATTCGCCGCAAAGGGAATGTAATGGTTATTTGCGAAAATCCGAAACACAAACAAAAACAAGGTTAATAGAAGGGGGTGTAGCGTAAAATGGCTCGTATAGCTGGTGTGGATTTGCCACGTGACAAACGCGTTGAGATCGCCTTGACTTACATTTTCGGAATCGGTAAGACGACTTCTCAGAAAATTTTGAAGGAAACAGGCATCAGTGCAAACACGCGTGTTCGTGATTTGACTGAAGATGAAGTGAGCAAATTACGTGAAACGATCGACAAAGAAGTTAAAGTAGAAGGCGATCTGCGTCGTGAAATTTCCTTGAATATTAAACGTCTGACTGAGATTGGCTGCTACCGTGGTGTTCGTCACCGTCGTGGATTGCCTGTTCGCGGACAACGTACTAAAACTAATGCTCGTACCCGTAAAGGTCCTCGTCGGACTGTAGCGAACAAGAAGAAATAAGAAGGGAGGATAACATTCAATGGCTAAACCGAAAAAAGTTGTACGCACAAAACGCCGTGACCGTAAAAATATCGAGAGTGGCGTGGCACACATCCGTTCCACGTTCAACAACACGATCGTTACGATCACAGACCCACACGGTAACGCAATCTCTTGGGCCAGCTCAGGCGGCATGGGATTCCGTGGTTCCCGTAAATCCACTCCATTCGCAGCGCAAATGGCCGCAGAAACTGCTGCTAAAGCTGCTATGGAACACGGCATGAAGACAGTCGAAGTCATGGTTAAAGGACCTGGTGCAGGTCGCGAAGCAGCAATCCGCTCTTTGCAAGCTGCTGGTCTGGAAGTTAACCTGATCAAAGACGTAACTCCGGTACCTCATAACGGATGCCGTCCTCCAAAACGTCGTCGCGTCTAATGAGATTTCTCCTCTGCGTGTAGTATAGATCCGGCACAAACTGCCAAGAATGGATGTTTAGGTATACTGCATGATAGACTATGGATAAGGTGAATGTTTCATATAGGAGCGACGTTTTGAAGGAGGGATATTGCAGTGATAGAAATCGAAAAGCCGAAAATTGAGACGGTTGACGTCAATGATGATGGCACCTATGGAAAATTCGTAGTAGAACCGCTGGAACGCGGATACGGTACGACGCTGGGGAACTCGCTTCGCCGTATTCTGTTATCCTCGTTACCGGGGGCAGCAGTCACATCGGTTCAGATCGATGGGGTTCTGCACGAGTTTGCAACGGTTCCCGGTGTGAAGGAAGACGTAACGGAGATCATTCTGAACTTGAAAGCTTTATCGCTTAAAATCCACTCAGATGAAGAGAAAGTACTCGAAATCGATGCGGAAGGCGAAGGAGTTGTAACGGCAGGTGATATCCGTGCGGATAGTGATGTGGAAATTCTTAATCCGGATCTTCACATTGCAACGCTCGGACCGGGTTCGAGACTTCACATGCGTATTTTTGCCAATCGCGGTCGCGGTTACGTTAAGCAGGATCGGAATAAACGTGATGACCAGCCGATCGGCGTCATTCCCGTCGACTCCATCTACACTCCGATTGCACGCGTGAACTACGGCGTAGAAAATACGCGTGTCGGCCAGGTTACGAATTATGACAAGCTGACACTTGAGGTTTGGACAGACGGAACTATTCGTCCTGAAGAAGCTGTGAGCCTTGGAGCCAAAATTTTGACCGAGCATGTGATGCTATTCGTGGGTCTCACGGATGAAGCAAAAGATGCAGAAATTATGGTCGAAAAAGAAGAAGACAAGAAAGAAAAAGTTCTTGAAATGACGATCGAAGAGCTGGATCTCTCCGTCCGTTCCTATAACTGCCTTAAGCGCGCTGGTATCAATACGGTACAAGAACTCACGACTAAATCTGAAGAAGATATGATGAAGGTCCGTAACTTGGGTCGCAAATCTTTGGAAGAAGTACAAGAGAAGCTCGAGGAACTTGGTTTAGGACTTCGTACGGAAGAATAGCACAGCAACGTTTTTGTGAAGGAGGGGAAACTACATGGCATACCAAAAATTGGGCCGTAATTCCAGTGCCCGTAAAGCTTTGTTTCGTGATTTGGTAACCGATCTGTTCTTGTATGAGCGTATCCAAACTACTGAGGCTAAAGCGAAAGAAGTTCGTTCTATTGCTGAAAAACTGATCACCAAAGCGAAAAAAGGAGATCTGCACGCACGTCGTCAAGTGGCTGCGTTCGTTCGCCGTGAAACTTTGGATGGTGAGCAGGATGCAATCCAAAAGCTGTTTAGCGAATTGGCTACACGTTACAATGAGCGTCCAGGTGGATACACTCGTATCTTGAAACTGGGACCTCGTCGTGGCGACGCCGCTCCAATGGTATATCTGGAATTGGTTGACCGCGCGTAAACAGGCGAAGATGAGGGAAGGGTGGACAGAATCGGCTTGATTCTGAACAACCCTTTTTTTCTCTTGGAGGAGTCCTTGAGGGGCTTCTCCTTTGTTATGTTCGGTTATTTCCTGTAAGACCAGAGAATACCCCTGCAAAGGTGTGAGAAGCATGCGGAACTTGTGCATGAAGGTGAACTATGATGGAACCCACTATGATGGCTTTCAGACGCAGCCTAGTGGCAACACCATTCAGGACTGTCTTGAAAATGCTATATACTCATTGACGGGCGAACGTCTTAAAATTACGGGCTCAGGACGTACAGATGCAGGTGTGCATGCATACGGGCAGGTATTCAATTTTCATACTGAATCGCCGATTCCGATACATCGCTGGTGTCTGGCACTTAATGCCTGGCTGCCTCGTGATATCATCGTTACGGATGCGAGAGAGGTGCCACTGTCCTTTCATGCACGCCGCATGGCGAAGCGGAAGACGTATCGGTACAGTATTAATGCGAACCGGTTTCCAGACATCTTTCACCGTCGTACACAGGCCCATCATCCAACGAGTCTGGATGTAAGAGCGATGGAAAAGGGGTTGGCTCATTTAGTGGGCACCTTTGACTATACTTCGTTCGCATCTCGACGTTCCCAAAAGACGAATCATGTTCGCACTATTTACGAAGCCTATATAACGGTAGACCATTCCTTTTCACGTCCAGGGTCGGACGATCAGGGAATTATTCAAACTTATATTACAGGTAGCGGATTTTTGCAGCACATGGTTCGGATTATAATGGGGACTTTGCTGGAAGTGGGAGAAGGCAAAAAATCGCCGGATGATATTCCTTCCATTTTGGAAGCAAAAAACCGTTCAAAGGCTGGCCCTACAGCCGTTGGACACGCTTTAACGCTCTGGAATGTAGAGTACGAAGAAAACATCAAAAAACATTGATTTTTTCCTTGCAGAATTGATGGTTATCCTGTAATATAAAAGTTGTGTTTTCTTAATGGCTTTCCCACAGCCCCAATTAAGATAATCACTTTATAGCAACATCTAATCCATCGATAATGCAGCAACTTAACGAACGAAGATAAATGATGATTTCTGTTAACGAACTTAAGGAGGATACTTTTCATGCGTACTACGTATATGGCGAAGCCAAATGAAGTTGAGCGCAATTGGCACATCATTGATGCCGAAGGCAAAACGCTCGGCCGTCTGGCAAGCGAAGCGGCTGCGTTGATTCGCGGCAAACACAAGCCACAGTTTACACCACATGTGGACACAGGTGATTTTGTTGTTGTAATCAATGCGGAGAAAATCGTATTGACCGGTAAAAAAATGGAGAACAAAAAATACTATCGTCACTCCCTGCACCCAGGTGGTCTGAAAGTAACAGTTGCACAAGATATGGTTAAGAACAAACCTGAACGTATGTTGGAATTGGCTGTTCACGGTATGCTTCCTAAAACTCGTCAAGGCGACAAAATGAAGCTGAGACTTAAAGCTTACAGAGGTACAGAGCATCCACATGCAGCACAAAAACCTGAAGTTTACGAACTTCGCGGATAATTAAAAGGGAGGACAGTTTCATGGCACAAGTACAATACTATGGGACAGGTCGTCGTAAACATTCGGTAGCTCGTGTTCGTCTCGTACCGGGTGAAGGACGCATTGTCATCAATAAGCGTGATATTAATGAATATTTCGGTTTGGAAACTCTCAAACTGATCGTAAAACAACCACTGAATCTGACAGAAACACTTGGTAGCTATGACGTACTCGTTATCGCTCATGGTGGTGGTATCTCTGGTCAAGCAGGCGCAATTCGCCACGGTATTTCCCGTGCTCTGTTGAAAGCAGACCCAGAATTCCGTCCAGCTTTGAAAAAAGCAGGATTCTTGACTCGTGACCCACGTATGAAAGAACGTAAAAAATACGGCCTTAAAGCCGCTCGTCGTGCACCACAGTTCTCGAAACGTTAATATTTCGAATACAGAAGAACCTTTTCCTTATGGAAAGGGTTCTTTTTTATTTAGATCATTTGCTGCACATTAACCACATGTGGATAAATGGATCTAGACTAGAATTTTATGGCTACGTCTGCCCTGCGATACATAAAAAGGTGCATATACTATCTGGAATACGTAAGTTATCCACGATGTAACTAAGATCGGTATACTTATGCACAAATATAGTTTGCTATTTCAACACAGTTTATCCTGTAATGTTCACAACCTGTGACTAATTAAAAAGATCAGGGAATTTTTGCAGAGCAATCTTTAGCTTGGTGCTGCCCATCTCCTCGGCTTCCGTAATTGCAGCGATGATGATGTGAGTATTTTTAACCATTGAGAATGGGCTAAAATAGGGCTCCAGTTACGTTAAGGGCTATCTGTATATCTGAATGCTTTAATTTCTCAGGGAGGGCCTCTGTGAGCGCTATAGGAGTGTTGAGAGGCTTATTATCGATCTGGGTGCCATTTCTTTGTAATATTCCTTAATAGAAGCACGATTAGCATCAGAGCTCCCGATTTGGTAGTGGGATTCTTCGGATGTAAACCTTATAGTCAGAGCTGGTTTACCTTGAGCTGAGCACGACCACGTATGCTTCATCTTTAAATGCAAATGTAAATATGACGACCGAACCCTAATTATATTTCCTTGACCAAATCCAAGGATAATCATGGCTCTAAGGAAGGACGCTTTTATCCTCAGATATTTCTACCTGATCACAATAACCAAACCTATTCAGGATTACGATGGCAACCGCGTAGCGGGTATATCTTTGTCTCAGGTGGAGTAGAGGAAGCATCTTCGCTAACCTAAAATACTTACGTTTAGGCATACCCTCTGCTATAACTAGTTACTTTTAGTTATTAAGCAATCTAAGGCAATTTTCAAACGTTTGGTATAAGAATATTTTATATATAGCCACTGAACTTGGTTGGATATGCAGGAGAGCGTTTAAGAATGCTGACAGAACAACGTTCCTGCTTCATGCGGGATGATAAATGTTTACAGTATGACGATTTTACTTGGATTGACATTGAATATGAAAGTTTTATACTGTACTTAATCTCATTAGTTTAGTCGGTATTGAAGTATCGCTTATTTATGAATCTTCATAGATGGAGGCGCATTAATAATGAATTTATTGGAGAAAGAAGCGTTGATTAGAGTCAAGGCAAGTGAACTGGAAGAGGCCACGCCTGAAGAAATTATCCAATATGCTGTTCAGACATTTCCCAACCTCACCTTTGCTTGTAGCTTCGGAGCAGAAGATGTAGTACTAGTAGATATGCTACAAAGAATTAGCCCTTCTACCGATATTTTTTACTTGGATACTGACTTTCATTTTCAAGAAACTTATGATACGCGTGATCAGATGAAAGCTAGATACAATTTGGATTTTGTTAGAGTCTCTCCCTTAATCACTCCAGAAGAGCAAGCTGCGGAGCATGGAGAGGAGCTGTGGAAATCAAATCCTAATGCATGCTGTGGTATACGCAAGGTTGAGCCGCTGACACGCATTCTGTCTCAATACGATGCATGGATTACCGGTATCCGTCGCGATCAGGCTCCTACGCGTGCGGATGCAAAAAAGGTAGAGTATGATGAAAAGTTTGGTCTCGTTAAATTTAACCCCTTGGCAAGCTGGACTTCCGAGGATGTATGGAACTATATTCGCACTCATGATGTATTGTATAATCCATTGCATGACCGTAATTTTCCCAGTATTGGCTGTGAGCAATGCACACGTGAAGTCCTGCCAGGTGAAGATCCACGTGCTGGTCGTTGGTCAGGCACTGAGAAAACGGAGTGTGGGCTCCACCAATAAAAAATGGTATGTAGGTAGCTCTGAGACTTATTTATGAATAGAAAGGAAGTGCATTATGACTGCAATTCTTCCGCATGGCGGAACGCTCGTTGATAGAAATATAACTGGACCGGAGCAAGAAGCACTGTTGCAGGCTGCAGGTGAATTGTTTCCTATCCCTGTAAACTCATGGACGATTTCTGATTTGGATTTAATTGGAGTAGGTGCCTTTTCTCCATTGACGGGATTTATGAATGAGTCAGATTATCGTTCAGTGGTAACGGATATGCGTCTTGCTGATGGTACAGTCTGGAGTATTCCCATTACTCTTGCAGTAGTAGAAACCATAGCCAGTGAACTGAAACTAGGTCAGCAGGTGGCTTTGGTGGGGGAAACAGATGGTATCATCTATGCTGTACTTGATATTGAGAGTATTTATCAGGTTGACCAGGCAGAGGAAGCCAGATGTGTATTCAAGACGGCTGACCCGGCCCATCCTGGCGTAAATAAATTGTTAGAACGACCTGCTACCTATGTAGGTGGAACGGTGCAAGTGCTGAATCGACCAGAACCCACACAATTTAGCGAATTTTATTACACACCAGCACAGACACGTAGCCATTTTGCTGAAAAGGGCTGGAAGACAGTAGTCGGTTTTCAAACAAGAAATCCGGTACATCGGGCACATGAGTACATCCAAAAAAGCGCGATGGAAATTGTGGATGCTTTATTTCTAAATCCACTTGTTGGAGAGACCAAGTCAGATGACGTTCCAGCAGATGTGCGTATGAAGAGCTATCTAGTGTTGCTGGACAACTATTATCCGGCTGATCGAGCCTTTCTGGGGGTCTTTCCTGCTGCCATGCGATACGCTGGTCCTAGAGAGGCCATTTTCCATGCTATTGTGCGGAAGAACTTCGGCTGCACTCATTTTATTGTCGGAAGAGATCATGCGGGTGTAGGGGACTATTACGGTACCTATGAAGCGCAGGAAATTTTCAAGCACTTTACACCTGAAGAGCTGGGGATTACCCCGTTGTTTTTTGAACACAGCTTTTACTGCACCCAATGTGGAAATATGGCCTCAAGTAAAACATGCCCACATCCCAAGGAGCATCATTTGACGCTCTCTGGCACCAAAGTGAGGGAATTGTTACGCTCCGGGGTTTGTCCGCCACCGGAATTTACACGCCCAGAAGTCGCTCAAGTGCTGATTGAAGGTATGAAAGAATATGTTCATGCCTGAGTTGTACTAACTACACGCCTCGTCCCATATAGATTATTAGTATCTGTATAGGACGGAGGCGTTTTGTTATGCAAAAAAACAATCGTAAAAAAGAGGTCACACTGTGGATTCGCTATCGGACGCTGCAAAAAATGCTGTTAGGCTGTTGTCTCGCTGTTCTATTTATCATGCTGACACTGTATGAGATACCTGCTTCGAGAGCATGGATTCATTGGAGTCTACCGCTTACTGGTAAGGTAATTGCTATAGATGCCGGACACGGAGGACCTGATGGAGGAGCAGTTAGCAAAGAGGGAGTCATTGAAAAGGATATTAACTTGGCGATCGCTTTTTATTTGCGGGATTATTTGCAGCAAGCAGGAGCTGTTGTCGTCATGACACGCGAGGATGACCGCGATCTGGCGCAGCAAGAAACAAAAGGCTATTCCAGAAGAAAAACGGAGGATTTAAAGCAACGGGTACGTATGATTGAGGAGCAGCAAGCGGACCTCTTTTTAAGTATTCATATGAACAGTATCCCGTCGAGCCGTTGGAGTGGAGCCCAGACCTTTTTCGTACCTAATCATGCAGATAACGAGAATTTGGCATCCTTAATTCAGGAAGAAATCAAGCGCAACCTGGAAAATACGGACAGAGTAGCTAAGACCGTAAACACCGTCTATTTATTAAAGGCACTCAAAATGCCAGCAGCTCTTGTAGAAGTCGGATTTTTGTCCCATCCAGAAGAAGCCAGACGACTCAGTGACGAGAACTATCAGAGACAAGTGGCTGCATCTATATATAAAGGTATTTTGCGTTACAGTGCCGGGGAAAAGGGAACCTCATCAGCACCTGAAGTCAGATAGTGGTATACTGTAAGTGTTTACCACTACGTAAATCAATAAAGCAGAGGTGCTGATTATTCATGCAATCGAGAGAGCAAGTTATAGAGCTACTTCAGCAAGTGCGAGAGCCTCAAACGGGACGCCGTTTGGTTGACCTGCATTTTATTCGGGATGTGGTTGTTAAAGAGGATCGGGTATCATTGACTGCTATTACCCTGGATAGCCAAGAAGAGACTCGAACGGAACTGGATCGGGAAATCCGGCAGACGTTAGAAAAGGCGGGATTAAGTCACGTGCATATTCGTATTCGTGAGGCATCTGAGTCTGAAAAGTCAGCTATACAAAATGGAGAGGATACCGAGGAGGTAGCTGATCCGGTTTTGACCAAAGGACATGCTGTCGGTATGGAAGAATATGAGCTGCTTAATCCAGCATCTGGCGTACGATTTATTGCCATTGCAAGCGGAAAAGGTGGTGTCGGAAAGTCGACAGTAGCTGTGAATTTGGCGGCAGCTCTAGCCAGACAGGGTAAGCGAGTGGGTTTAATTGATGCTGATATCTATGGATTCAGTGTGCCGGATATGATTGGGGTAGAGGACGTACCTTCTGTCGAAGATGGTATCATTCAGCCAGTGGAACGATTTGGTATCAAAATCATGTCCATGGGCTTCTTTGTGAGAGAAAACAATCCTGTTATTTGGAGAGGTCCCATGCTGGGGAGAATGCTTAGACAGTTTTTTAGTGATGTCGAATGGGGCAAGCTGGACTATATGATACTCGATTTACCACCAGGTACTGGTGATGTAGCGCTTGACGTACATCAAATGATTCCGCAGAGTGAAGAAATCATTGTCACTACTCCGCATGCGACGGCAGCTTTTGTAGCTGCACGTGCAGGGGCAATGGCCCTTCAAACGGATCATAGGGTCATAGGCGTCGTGGAGAACATGTCCTATTATGTGTCCTCCACTGGAGAAAAAGACTATGTTTTTGGACGGGGAGGCGGGGCTATGTTGGCAGAAACACTTCATACGAAACTTTTGGCACAAATTCCGCTGGGTATCCCAGATAATCATCCGTCAGAAGCCGATTTTTCTCCATCCGTATATAAATCGGAGTCGGCGACAGGAGCTATTTATAATGATATAGCCGCCCAAATTACCGGGTTGCACATGGAATCTGAATAATAAAAAAGGCTGGTTGTTGAACCAGCCTTTTTTTTACTGACCTCCTCCTTGACCTCCTTCACCACCACCTTGTTCTCCTTCACCACCACCACCATCTTGCTTTTGATCCCCGGATCCACCTTGCTCTCCGCCTTTTTTCTCAACCTTAGGTTGAAGTTCTTCTTGCACAACAGTTTTGAGTAAATTCATGACCTCAAGCCGAAAAATCGGATTCTGCATAGCATCATGCATGACTGTCATAGATTGCTTGCGATATTCCGGGGTTTTAGTTAAGTCCATATACATCTTGGTCAGTTCTGGCGATTTTAGCATCTCTTCAATTGATTTTTGGTAAGAAGGGTCTTTTATAAGCTGCATATGAAGCTGTTTGCTTTGACTGTTGATGGCTTTGGCAAATTCTCCGGCAAAACGCGGATCAGTCATAATTTTTTCGATTTCTTTTTTATATTCAGGTGAGATCAAAGTATCTTTTACTGCAATTTTCATCTGTTCAGCGGATTGTGTGGACATAAGCATTTTCATTCCCATGCTGCCTCCAGATCCACCTCCACCACCACTTTGACCGGATTGTCCCTCTTTTTCCCCGGTTAAAGCTTCTTCTACGGCTTTTTTTCCATCATCACTTTTCAGGATATCAACCACCATCGTTTTCATCTCTTTATAACTGTTCTGGGGAGGTGCAGAACCCTGATCCGAGCCGCAGCCGCTCAGTGCAACGCCCAGTACGCATACCATGCTAACAAATCGCAAACGAGTCCAATTCATGGCCGTATTCCTCCTTTATCATGAATGTGGATAGTATGCGGATGATTGGGGAGAAATATGTCGAGTTGCTTTTGGTTTTTAGCTGAGAACGATGTAAAATAACTCCTTAAAGACCCAGAGCTTGATCGCGAACCTCTTTACCTTTTACTGTACCTTGTTGAAGCAGTTCGGATACAGTCACAAATTCATAGCCTTGTGCCCGCAACTTGTCGATAATGATGGGCAACGCTTCATGAGTTTGTTTACAAGAATCACTGGCATGAAGAAGGACGATATCACCGGGATGTGCTTTATTTACAACACGGTCGATTATGACCTGCGTACCAGGGTTTTTCCAGTCCAGGGAGTCAGTATCCCATTGAATGGTTTTGTAGCCTAAAGTGCTGGCAACTTGAAGTACCCTTTTGTCAAAGTCACCATTAGGCATACGGATTAACTTCGGGGATTGTCCAGTCAGCTCGGTTAATGTAGTATGAGCCGTTGAAATCTGCTTACGAATCTCTTCATCGCTTAAGCTGCTATAGTTTTCGTGTTTATGGCCATGACTGCCAATCTCAAATCCGCTTTCTTTAATTTGATTCACGAGTTCTGGGTGTGTTTTGCTCCAAGGGGCAGAAAGAAAAAAGGTGGACTTGGTCACTTTTTTATCTTCGAGAACTTTTAAAATGGGGGCAGTACGCTTATCACCCCAGCTAATATCGAATGTGAGAGCGATCAGCTTTTTATCCGTAGGCACACTGTAAACGGCAGTTGGCGCTTCCTCGGAAAAAACCGTAACATTATCGGTTTCTACATAAATGACCCC
>NZ_JBBPAK010000001.1:4762500-5085000 GCF_038008995.1 Paenibacillus sp. FSL W8-0439 | reverse complement strand
GGAGCGTTGAATGCGGGTTGAAGGTGTACCGGAAGGAGCGCTGGACTGCATTCAAGTGAGAATGCCGGTATGAGTAACGAAAAGATCTGTGAGAATCAGATCCGCCGAAAGCCTAAGGGTTCCTGAGGAAGGTTCGTCCGCTCAGGGTAAGTCGGGACCTAAGGCGAGGCCGATAGGCGTAGTCGAAGGACAACAGGTCGAAATTCCTGTACCACCGTAATCCGTTATGAGCGATGGGGTGACGCAGTAGGGTAGTGACGCGGACTGATGGATGTCCGTCTAAGCAGTGAGGCTGATGTGTAGGCAAATCCGCACATCGTAAGGCTGGGCTGTGATGGGGAGCGAAAATTATAGTAGCGAAGGTCATGATCTCAGACTGCCAAGAAAAGCCTCTAGCCAGGAGAAGGTGCCCGTACCGCAAACCGACACAGGTAGGCGAGAAGAGAATTCTAAGGCGCGCGGAAGAACTCTCGTTAAGGAACTCGGCAAAATGACCCCGTAACTTCGGGAGAAGGGGTGCCTCGGTAGGGTGAATAGCCCGAGGGGGCCGCAGTGAAAAGGCCCAAGCGACTGTTTAGCAAAAACACAGGTCTGTGCGAAGCCGCAAGGCGAAGTATACGGGCTGACGCCTGCCCGGTGCTGGAAGGTTAAGGGGAGTGGTAAGCCTTCGGGCGAAGCTATGAACCGAAGCCCCAGTAAACGGCGGCCGTAACTATAACGGTCCTAAGGTAGCGAAATTCCTTGTCAGGTAAATTCTGACCCGCACGAATGGCGTAACGACTTGGGCGCTGTCTCAACGAGAGATCCGGTGAAATTTTAATACCTGTGAAGATGCAGGTTACCCGCGACAAGACGGAAAGACCCCATGGAGCTTTACTGCAGCTTGATATTGAATTTGGGTACGATCTGTACAGGATAGGTGGGAGCCGTAGAACTTTGAGCGCCAGCTTGAAGGGAGGCATCCTTGGGATACCACCCTGATCGTATCTAGGTTCTAACTTGGTACCGTAATCCGGTACGAGGACAGTGTCAGGTGGGCAGTTTGACTGGGGCGGTCGCCTCCTAAAGAGTAACGGAGGCGCCCCAAGGTTCCCTCAGAATGGTTGGAAATCATTCGAAGAGTGCAAAGGCAGAAGGGAGCTTGACTGCGAGACCTACAAGTCGAGCAGGGACGAAAGTCGGGCTTAGTGATCCGGTGGTACCGCATGGAAGGGCCATCGCTCAACGGATAAAAGCTACCCTGGGGATAACAGGCTTATCTCCCCCAAGAGTCCACATCGACGGGGAGGTTTGGCACCTCGATGTCGGCTCATCGCATCCTGGGGCTGAAGTAGGTCCCAAGGGTTGGGCTGTTCGCCCATTAAAGCGGTACGCGAGCTGGGTTCAGAACGTCGTGAGACAGTTCGGTCCCTATCTGTCGTGGGCGTAGGAAATTTGAGAGGAGCTGTCCTTAGTACGAGAGGACCGGGATGGACGTACCGCTGGTGTACCAGTTGTTCCGCCAGGAGCACCGCTGGGTAGCTATGTACGGAAGGGATAAGCGCTGAAAGCATCTAAGCGTGAAGCCCCCCTCAAGATGAGATTTCCCAATTAGTAAGACCCCTTGAAGACGACGAGGTAGATAGGTTGGGGGTGGAAGTGCAGTAATGCATGGAGCTGACCAATACTAATCGGTCGAGGGCTTATCCTAAGATAAGACGCAATGAAGTTTCGGATCCAGTTTTCAGGGTGTAACCTTGAAGGTATGTAGAAGTACATACAACAAGCGTATGGCGATTCATTCACAGAATCTGTGATGAACCGAATAACCTTACGAAGGAATTTGCGAGGCAAATTCATGTTTGGTGGCGATAGCGGAGGGGTTCCACACGTACCCATCCCGAACACGACCGTTAAGCCCTCCAGCGCCGATGGTACTTGGACCGCAGGGTCCTGGGAGAGTAGGACGCCGCCAAGCGAGTTTTATAATTATTATTCCCTGATAGCTCAGTTGGTAGAGCACTCGACTGTTAATCGAGTTGTCACAGGTTCGAGTCCTGTTCGGGGAGCCATTTGCTCTCATAGCTCAGTAGGTAGAGTGCATCCATGGTAAGGATGAGGTCACCGGTTCGATCCCGGTTGAGAGCTTGTTACAGGATGGCCCGTTGGTCAAGGGGTTAAGACACCTCCCTTTCACGGAGGTAACAGGGGTTCGAATCCCCTACGGGTCATAGGATAGTATGGAGGCTTAGCTCAGCTGGGAGAGCATCTGCCTTACAAGCAGAGGGTCGGGGGTTCGATCCCCTCAGCCTCCACCATATTTTGTTCTCTTACATGGATGAAATATAGGGGAATTGTGAATCATATGCATATTGGGGATTAGCCAAGCGGTAAGGCAACGGACTTTGACTCCGTCATGCATAGGTTCAAATCCTATATCCCCAGCCATTAAGAGCCATTAGCTCAGTTGGTAGAGCACCTGACTTTTAATCAGGGTGTCGAAGGTTCGAGTCCTTCATGGCTCACCATTATCATTGCATGCGCGTGTGGCGGAATTGGCAGACGCACTAGACTTAGGATCTAGCGTCTTTGACGTGGGGGTTCAAGTCCCTCCACGCGCATCCTGTTTTTGCGGACGTGGCTCAGCGGTAGAGCATCGCCTTGCCAAGGCGAGGGTCGCGGGTTCGATTCCCGTCGTCCGCTCCATATTTGCGCCCTTAGCTCAGCTGGATAGAGCGTTTGACTACGAATCAAAAGGCCGGGAGTTCGAATCTCTCAGGGCGCGCCATATTTTTAAAAAAATATAATATCGGGATGTAGCTCAGCTTGGTAGAGCACCTGGTTTGGGACCAGGGGGTCGCATGTTCAAATCGTGTCATCCCGATACTGATTTGCGGGTGTAGTTCAATGGTAGAACTTCAGCCTTCCAAGCTGATAGCGTGGGTTCGATTCCCATCACCCGCTTACCGATTACCTAGAAGCCGAAAGGCTTCTTTTTATTTTGTCCACAATATATTAACTTCTAGGTATATAGATCATTAAATGATGTCTCTTGCCATGCACGGTTGGGGATGACTTGTGCATATCCTACATAGGCATTTATCACCTAGACCCGGATTTCCCCTCTTACGGCCCCCTTTTTCCTGTAGTAAGGCTAAATTCGTGATCAAATCCATTGAAAATAGGAATCCTATAATTATTATGTTACGAAATTCATGGGGATAACTTTACACCTGCTCCTTTTGTTCTACACACTCTTCTTTATTTATGTGGGTAACACGTAGGGATTAATGAGTAAACAGATTTAGAATACTGAGATTATGGCTTATTTGTGTATATCTTTGTGGATAGAGCGCAATGAATTTCACTTTGTCAACAAATAATAAACATATACACATCATGACACAAGAATTTGTACCTTTGGAAACACGCTTTTTAAAAGAGACTGTGCATAATGTTTCGCGCATTTTTAGCGTCTAAAATCAGTTTTATTTATTAATTTCATTTTTATGTATAAGTGACCAATATATTCTCCAAAAAAGTATTTCAAAAGCATGATTTTTTCCTGTAAATTTTGCAGCTTTTCATACGTTTTTATTGTATGATGTTAAGAAAGTGTCAAATTTCGTGTGTATACGTACCTTTGCTACAACTGAATATGGTGTGGAACAGATCAGATGGGGGGAAAAGCATGACTGAGCTTACGTTAACCGCTAACAAAAACCAATCCAACAATCTGCTGCGGCGGGACGTTCGTTTTCTAGGAAATATTCTTGGTGAGGTTTTGGTTCATCAAGGTGGCAACGAACTTTTGGATATCGTGGAGAAAATACGTGAGGCAAGTAAATCGTTACGTGCCGGGTATCAGCCGGAGTTATACGAGAATTTCAAACAAATGGTCAGTGGACTGGATACGGATATTCGTCACCAGGTTATTCGCGCGTTTGCGATTTACTTTCAGTTGGTGAATATCGCTGAGCAAAACCATCGTATTCGTCGTAAGCGGGATTATGAGCATTCCGCTGGTGAAGAGGTTCAACCCGGTTCTATCGAAAGTTCCGTTCAGGAGCTTAAACAAGGAGGCTTCTCCGCTGAGGACGTTAGCAACATGCTGAATGAACTCTCCTTGGAGCTGGTCATGACTGCACATCCTACAGAAGCAACACGACGAGTAATTCTGGATATCCACAAACGTATTTCTGAAGACGTCATGCTGCTGGATAATCCGATGCTTACCTTGCGTGAGCGAGAACAGGTACGGGAAAATCTGCTTAATGAAGTAATTACACTGTGGCAGACGGATGAACTGCGTGATCGAAAGCCAACTGTATTAGATGAAGTAAGAAATGGAATGTATTATTTTCATGAGACCTTGTTTCATGTATTGCCAGATGTATACCAAGAATTGGAGCGATGTTTGGATAAATATTATCCTGAGCAAAAATGGCACATTCCAACTTATTTGAGATTTGGTTCTTGGATCGGTGGAGACCGGGACGGGAATCCATCTGTTACAGCTCATGTGACTTGGGAAACGTTGTGTATGCAACGCAAGCTGGCTTTGAGAGAGTATCAGCACACGCTGAAGGAACTCATGGGTTACTTGAGCTTTAGTACCAGCATTGTGCGAGTTTCTGATGATTTGTTGGCTTCTATTGAAGAAGATCGCGCCCACATCACACTTAAAAAAATGGAAGTATGGCATAACGAAAAAGAGCCTTATCGCATCAAACTAGCATATATGATTGCTAAGGTGAATAACGTTTTGGATGAGAGCAAACAGGGTACTAAGGAACGCTATAGCTCCGCAGAAGAGCTTATTGCAGATCTGAATGTGATTGCCAGCAGCCTGCGTCATCATTTTGCTGATTATGTGGCAGACACGTATATTCAAAAGATGATTCGTCAGGTAGAGCTATTCGGCTTTCATACAGCTACGCTGGATGTACGTCAGCACAGTCAGGAGCATGAAAATGCGATGACTGAAATTCTTTCTAAAATGAATATTGTGTCAGATTACAGTAAGCTGTCAGAGGAAGAAAAAATAGATCTGCTGGAACAGCTGCTAAATGAACCCCGTCCGATTACTTCGCCATATTTGAAATATAGCGATAGCACACAGGAATGTCTTGATGTATATCGTACGATTTATTTGGCTCAGGAGGAATTTGGCAAGCAGTCCATTACAAGCTACTTGATCAGTATGACTCAGGGTGCCAGTGATTTGCTTGAGGTTATGGTATTAGCCAAAGAGGTAGGCCTGTTCCGCATTGAGAAGGATGGCACTGTCATTAGTACGCTGCAATCCGTTCCTTTGTTTGAAACGATAGATGATTTGCATGCTGCACCTGATATTATGAGAAGATTGATGAACCTGCCTGTATATCGACAATCTGTAGCCGCGATGGATGAGCTTCAGGAGATCATGCTAGGCTACTCGGATAGTAATAAGGATGGCGGTGTGGTTACAGCGAACTGGGAACTTCGGGTCGCTATGAATAGCATTACGGAAGTAGTGAACGAGTATGGCGCAAAAGTGAAGTTTTTCCACGGACGTGGAGGAGCGCTGGGGCGCGGAGGAATGCCACTTAACCGCAGTATTCTGGCTCAGCCTCCTCATACCATTGGTGGAGGAATTAAGATTACGGAGCAAGGCGAAGTGCTATCATCCCGCTACTCGCTCAAGGGGATTGCATATCGGAGCTTGGAACAGGCGACATCGGCGTTAATTACGGCTGCTGCGTATCATCGCTCAGGAAAGAAAGAAGTGTTCGAGGAAAGCTGGGAGGAGATTATTGCCCGTATTTCCGAAGTATCACTGGAGAAGTATCAGGATTTGATTTTCCGAGATCCAGATTTCTTCACTTTCTTCAAAGAATCTACACCGTTGCCTGAGGTAGGCGAGCTGAATATTGGATCTCGTCCTTCCAAGCGTAAGAACAGTGAACGTTTTGAGGATTTGCGCGCTATTCCATGGGTCTTTGCGTGGACACAAAGTCGTTACTTGCTACCTGCTTGGTATGCGGCAGGAACAGGTTTGCAAAGCTACTATCAAAACAATGAAGATAACCTTAAAGTGCTGCAAACGATGTTTAGAGACTCTGCCTTCTTCCGGTCGCTTATTGATACACTCCAAATGGCAATCGCTAAAGCGGATTTGCTGATTGCAGAGGAGTATGCTGGGATGTCGGATAACGAAGAAGCACGGCAACGTATATTCGGGCAGATTTCTGCAGAGTTCAAGCTGACATCTGAATTGATTTTGAAAATAACCGGACAATCTGAGATTTTGGACGATGTACCTGTTATTCAGGAATCTATCCGGTTGCGTAATCCTTATGTCGATCCGTTAAGTTATTTGCAGGTTCAATTGCTGAGTGAGCTACGCGAGCTGCGTAATCAGAACGGTGATGACGCTGAAATGCTGCGTGAGGTACTATTGACGATTAACGGAATTGCCGCAGGCTTGAGAAACACAGGCTGATATAGTTTGGCCGTATGATACAGGCAATCGGGTACTCATGGAGTGCCCGATTGTGCTGTGTTTATAGTAATGAAGCGCGAGTTTGTTACTTGTGTCCACACTTCAGTTGATTTCTGGATAAAATTAAACTACGATGAATAATCATAAACATGTAATAAGTAACCCATCAGCAAGTCTGGGGGAGTATAGAGTGGATAATATGGAAAGCCGCTTGGTTAGGCTGGTGCAGAAAGGTGATCAGCGAGCTTTTGCGGAGTTAGTCGAGTTATATAAAGATCGGATTTTTCATCTTTCCTACCGGATGCTAGGTAATCGTCATGAGGCGGAGGATTTGGTGCAGGAAACTTTTTTGCGTGTGTATCGTAACCTGGAAAAGTATGACCATGGACAGAAGTTCTCAACCTGGATTTATCGGATTGCTACAAATCTGTGCATTGATCGTCTGCGAAGGAGAAAACCTACATACTCACTTGATGCTGAAATGAATGATCAAGAAGGTGTTGATGGGTACGCCATGCTTGCTAGTGAAGAGCTTACCCCTGAAGGGAGTACGCTGTTGTCGGAAACGCAAGCTTTAATTCATGACGCCATTGACAGCCTTCCGGATAAATACAAGACGATTATGGTTCTACGATATTTGCAGGAGCTTTCCTTACAGGAAATTAGCGATGTGCTCAATCTCCCAGTTACCACAATTAAGACAAGAGTACACAGGGGACGGGATTTTTTACGCAAAAAACTGGAGCACAAGCTATAAATGCTGTGCATGCATTCTAGGAAAAGAGCCTGCGCAGATGTTTTTATGAAACATAATGTTCGTTGTAACGTATGTAAGATGAGCAAAGTTTCTAAGCCGGAGCATGTTATGTTGAGAAACACGGAAGAATATTAGAAAGGATTGGCTCATATGGATTGCAAACAAGCCGTCTCTTTTATGCATGACTATCTAGATGGCGACCTGTCTGAGCAGGACAAACATGAGTTGGAACAACACTTGTTAGTCTGCCCGGAATGCCGCATGCGTTTTAAAGAGCTGGAGCGGACGGATGCGATGCTTTACGGTACACGCTATCATCAAGTGCCGTGTGTATCGGATGAGCTGACATTTCGCATTATGAATGCTTTGCCGCCGCATAAACGACAGCCTGCGGTGCCTATGCTAGCTTGGGTGAAGAGGCATCCCGCTGTAACAGCCGCCGCCTTCTTCCTTATTGTGATATGCTCAAGTATGGCCAGCTTTTCTAGCACGGACCATCAATTAGTAGTCAAAGGAAGCAATCTAGATCAAGTTGTTATTCAGGGCGATACTGTAATTGTACCTGAAGGGAAATCCATTGCCGGAGATTTAACAGTACAGAATGGTGAGGCACGTGTATACGGTGATGTAGAAGGAAATCTTACTGTGATTGACGGCTCGTACTATCAAGCTTCAACCGCCCATATTGCAGGACAGGTTAAAAGTATCGATCAAACCTTGGACTGGATTTGGTACAAGGTTACCGATTTGTTCGGGGGACCGTCTTCTCGATAAAAGAAGCTTGAAATGGCAAGAGCGATATCGAGCGCCTTTTTCCGCTGGAAAAGGCGTTTTTTTGTATCTAGGTCTGGCGAATTGTACTGTATTTTACTGATTTTGGCGATTCTTTTGTCGCACAGCTTGCAACGCGAGCCTGATCGTTATAACCTAGATAGAGAGAGCATACTGTGTACATATTACACCCACTCACTACAGAAAATTGCGGGGGCATGCGCATGTTGGATTATTTTGCGGACCTGACTTGGAAAGAGTCCATTAAAGATATTATCGACATTTTAATCGTAACCTATATTATGTATCAGCTTATTTTACTTGTTCGCGGAACGCGAGCAGTTCAATTGTTAAAAGGGATTCTGTTCCTGGTCGTTATTTGGGCGGTTAGTACCTGGTTTGATTTGTACACGCTCAAGTGGTTGATGAATCAGATGTTCACCTTTGGTGTAGTGGCTATTTTTATTATTTTTCAGCCTGAGTTACGTCGTGCTCTAGAGCAGTTGGGACGTGGTAAACTATTTGGGCGTTCGTCAGTAGATGATGAAGAGATCAATAAGTTAATTGGAGAAATGATTAAGGCGCTGAATTATTTATCACGTAGAAAAATAGGAGCATTGGTCGTATTCGAGCGCGAGACAGGACTGAACGAATATACGGAGTCTGGTATCAAGACACAGGCCGTAGTTAGTTCTGAACTGCTAATTAACATCTTTATTCCCAATACGCCTTTGCATGATGGTGCGGTGATTATACAAAATAAACAGATTGCCTCTGCGGCCTGCTATTTGCCATTATCGGAAAATCCCTTCATTAGCAAGGAGTTGGGAACCCGTCATCGGGCTGCAATTGGGGTGAGTGAGGTAACGGATGCCGTAACTGTCGTGGTATCGGAGGAAACAGGGCAAATTTCGTTGGCTATCAATGGTCAGGTCGTGCGTGACATTAAGGAAGAATCCCTAATCTCCAAGCTGTATGAGGAGTTGCGGCCAACACCGTCTTTGAAGGAAAAACGCGGCTCATTCTGGAATCGGAGGGGAGGCCGTGGAAATTCATGATGGACAAATGGATTAACAATAATACGATTTCCAAGATATTGGCGCTTGCGGTTGCTATAATGCTGTGGGGAATGGTTCATCTGGATACAGGTACTCCTTCGTCTACATTGACCGTTTCCTACAATAATAAAATAATTGATAATGTGGCCATTCAGGCCAGTGGTCTGGATGATTCAAAATATGTGCTGTCTACGATGGATACTGATCATGTAAAGATGGAGGTCAGAGGACAGCGCTCTGTCCTGACTACTTTTTTCGCGGATAATTATCAGGCAAAATTAAACTTAAGCGGCTTAGGAGCAGGCACTAAAACATTGTCACTTGAACCGGATTTACCGGATGGGGTGGAATTGGTATCCATGACTCCTAACCGTGTTACAGTAACAATTGAGGAAAAACAAACGAAATCATTTAATGTATCTATAGTACCTAAGGGTAGTCCAGATGCGGGGCTACAGCTCGGTAAGCCTGTGATTGCTCCTCAAACAGTAAAGGTTACTTTACCCAAAAGCCAGCTGAATACCGTTACTGCGGTGCAAGGGGCTGTTAACACGGATGGCATCTCAGAAAAGTTTGAACAGAAACGGGTAAAGCTGAAGGCCTATAACAAAAAGGGGCAGGAACTCACAGGTGCGGTAATTGAGCCATCCACTGTGTCAGTTGAAATCCCGGTCACTCAGCAGGCGAAGTCTGTGCCTGTCAAGATAGTCTATTCCGGAGAGCTACCAGACGGATTGGCGCTTTCTAAAGTAAACGCAAACGTGAAGGAAGCGGCGGTATATGCATCACAGGGTGTATTAAGCAGCCTGAGCTCTTATGTCACGGTTACACTCGATCTGAGTCAATTTACGGAAGCGGGGACCCGTACAGTTCAAGCTAATTTGGCAGCTCCCTCAGGTTCTGATAAAATCGAGCCAGGGTTAATACAAATTCAGGTGACCGTCGTTCCTTCCAATGAAGTTACAGATACGGAACGGACGCTGTCAGGCATCCCAATCGTTTTACAAGGTGCAGGAGATGGAGCTAACGCGACTATTATAGCACCCGCAGGCAAGACGATGGATGTTACTGTGAAGGGCCCGCAGGATTTGGTAAACAATTTAACCAATGATGACGTTAGTTTGGTGGCAAATGTAAGTGGCCTCGCGGCTGGTCAACACGAGGTTACCCTAAAAGTAGGCTTGCCTAAATACATTACGCAAGCCGGGAATGCCGGCCAACTAAAGGCAACGGTAAACATTGAGAGCCCTTCTACGCCTGCTGTAACGAATCCGAATAGTGAGAATGAATCAAACCCCTCTGGTAGTGGTGATAAGGGGCAGGAGAGGCCACAGGAGGGGCAAGGCAATCAAGGTGGCAACTCTGACGCAAATACCGGGGACAACGCAGCTGCGGAGGATAAAACAAGTCCTCATAACGGCGCAGAATCTTCTGCGAATGGAACCTCGGAGAACGGTCAGCCATAACATGTTTTATCTGTAGTAAATGATCAAGATTATTAGACAAAAAAAGGGAGTCATTTTACATGGGGAAATATTTTGGTACAGATGGTGTACGAGGCGTTGCTAATCAGGAACTAACAGCCGAACTGGCATATAGCATTGGCCGCTGCGGCGGATATGTTTTAGCAGGTAATGTAGAGAAACCGACAGTTGTTATTGGTATGGATACACGGATATCTGGACTGATGTTGGAATCGGCACTGGTAGCCGGCTTGTTGTCTATTGGGGCTAATGTGGTTCGCCTAGGTATTGTTTCGACGCCTGGGGTGGCATATCTCACACGGCAATTGAAAGCGGACGCTGGTGTCATGATCTCAGCATCTCACAATCCTGTTGAGGACAACGGGATTAAGTTTTTTGGCGGCGATGGGTTTAAATTAACCGATGAAACGGAATTGAAAATTGAAGAGCTCATGGATGCGAAAGAAGACCAATTGCCTCGTCCGATTGGCAGCGGATTGGGCACGGTTGTTGTAGACGAGCATTCCCGCTACGATTATCTGGAGTTTTTGAAAACAACAATCAGTCATTCTTTTGAAGGCCTAAAAATAGTATTGGACTGTGCAAACGGAGCAGCTTATGAGCTGGCGCCGAAGCTTTTTGCGGATTTGGGAGCTGAAGTGCATACGATCGGCGCGGAGCCAAACGGATTGAATATCAATGATCATTGCGGCTCGACTCATCCTGAAAAGCTGAAAGAGGAAGTGCGCCGCTTGAAAGCGGACATTGGTCTTGCCTTTGACGGCGATGCCGATCGCCTAATCGCAATTGATGAGAACGGGGAAGAGGTTGATGGAGACTACATTCTCTGTATTTGCGGAGATGCAATGAACCGGGCTGGAAAACTCAAGGACAGCACTATTGTATCGACAGTAATGAGTAATATCGGTTTTTATAAAGCTACTGAAAAGCTAGCTCTCAAGACTGCAAAAACTGCGGTCGGAGACCGTTATGTGATGGAAGAAATGCGTCGGGGTGGATTTAATCTGGGCGGTGAGCAGTCTGGTCATGTTATTTTCCTTGATCACAATACGACAGGCGATGGCATGCTGACGGGGATTCAACTGGTAGATACCCTGAAAGCTTCTGGCAAGAAGATGAGCGAACTAAAATCGCTTATGAAACAATATCCACAAGTTCTTGTAAATGTACGTGTGCAGGACAAACGTAATTACGAGGGGAACCCTGCGATTGCAGAAGCGATTGAACAGGTGGAACAACAATTGGGCGATAATGGGCGTGTATTGGTCCGTGCTTCAGGTACAGAGTCACTTATTCGTGTGATGGCCGAAGGCCCGGATAAGGATGAGCTGGAGCAATTTGTCGGACAGATCGTAGATGTCGTGAAAAAAGAATTAGTTTAAAATTTTGTAAACGTGGGTTGCCTGTTAAACACAAGCAGGCAACCGCGTTTGCGGTTATTCACTAATGCTTTAATGCCTTTAGGGTGTAATTATGAATAAAGTGTCATTGCCAAATGATGCTCTGCTGAATATAATATAGGGATGCTGTGACTCAGATAGAGAAAGCGAGGGTTGTGAGGTAACGTATTACAAGCGCCAGAGCTTGATTTTGTGCGGGGGAACTTGGTGGAGAAGCAATAGATTCCGTTGAGATGATGTTGCTCGCAATCGGTTCACGACAAAGCAAGCTGACGAGGTGAAGGTGTTCGAAACATTCGGCGGGGACCTTCCGGTGAAGCATCAACCCGTAAACCGGCAGCGGAAAATGAACAGGCAACTGTTTACACAACGCACCGGTAGATGCCCTAATTATTTTATAACCTAAATTATAAGATTCATTTCATGAATGTGCGGCCATCATCATTGGCGTGCGCGGTTTGGGAATTTCGTTACATTCGTGAAGAGATGCCTGTAAATTCTATAGTTATCATTGACAACTTCATAGATGAATGAACTTTATTCCACAATCTACCGCACACGTTAGTCCTGTGATGAGTCGTTTTGTGAAATGATGATCGGGAGGATAACGAATATGTGTGGCATTGTAGGATATATTGGTAATCAGAATACGCAAGAGGTATTGATTGACGGACTGAAGAAGCTGGAGTACCGCGGGTATGACTCTGCGGGTATTGCCGTGTTTACAGATTCAGGACTGCAAGTAGCCAAGGCAAAAGGTCGTCTGGCGAACCTAGAAGCTAAACTGGATGGTACACCGTTGGTAGGTCATGCAGGCATCGGACATACACGTTGGGCAACGCACGGTAAGCCTTCTGATGAAAACTCCCATCCGCATTTGGATGAGAGCCAAAAGTTCTCTGTAGTTCACAACGGAATTATTGAGAACTATCTGGAACTGAAGGAACAGCTGATCAGCGAAGGTCATACCTTTATTTCCGAAACGGATACAGAAATCATTTCCCATCTGGTTGCGCGTGAGTATGAAGGAGATATTGTTAAAGCAGTACAAAAAGCAATTACCTTTATGCGCGGTGCTTTTGCACTGGGGGTGCTGACCGAGCACGAGCCTAATAAGCTGGTAGCTGTTCGTCAAGCCAGTCCGTTGGTTATTGGTGTGGGAGAAGGCGAGAACTTTATCGGTTCCGACATTCCGGCTATTCTGAAATATACACGCAATGTATTTATTTTGAACGATGGCGAAATGGCTGTTCTGACTAGTGATGCTGTCGAATTAATGACAATCGAAGGCCAATTTATTTCTCGGGAAATGATTCATGTCGAATGGGATGCTGTTACAGCGGAAAAAGGCGGCTATGAGCATTTCATGTTGAAAGAAATTCACGAACAGCCTAAGGCTTACCGTGACACGATGTTGGGTCGTATCGATAAAGATACTAAAAAAGTTGTTCTTCCAGAGCTGAAGCTAACAGAAGAACAAATTAAAAATATCCGCAACATTCAAATTGTAGCGTGTGGTACAGCTTACAATGCTGGTTTGATTGGCCGTACGGTTATTGAAAGTATGGCTCGTATTCCGGTAGAAAACGATGTAGCTTCCGAGTACCGCTACCGTTCTCCTATCGTAACACCAGAGACATTGGTGATCGTGGTGAGTCAATCCGGTGAAACTGCTGATACATTGGCAGCACTGCGTGAAGCACAAGCAAACGGGGCTCATGTACTGGCGATTACAAATGTAGTCGGCAGCTCTATCGCCCGTGATGCAGATGATGTGTTGGTTACACTGGCAGGACCGGAAATTGCCGTAGCCTCCACCAAAGCGTATTCTTCCCAGTTGATTGCATTTTATCTGTTGGGTCTGTATCTGGCTCAAGTACGTGGCACACAAACGGATGAGCAAGTAGCTCATGTGCTGGCTGCTATGGAATCACTGCCAGAGCAAGTAGAAGAGATGTTGGGTAAAGCAGATGCGATCAAAGCCTATGCTGAGCAAATTGCTAGCAACAAGCACTTATTCTTTATTGGTCGTGGTCAAGACTATGCTGTAGTACAGGAAGGTTCCCTGAAGCTCAAGGAAATCTCCTACATTCATTCCGAGGCATATGCTGCGGGTGAACTGAAGCATGGTACACTGGCATTGATCGAAGAGGGAATTCCAGTTATCGCTTTGGTAACACAGGAATCCGTG
Organism: Paenibacillus sp. FSL W8-0439; assembly: GCF_038008995.1. Classification (NCBI taxonomy): domain Bacteria; kingdom Bacillati; phylum Bacillota; class Bacilli; order Caryophanales; family Paenibacillaceae; genus Paenibacillus; species Paenibacillus sp. FSL W8-0439. The sequence goes on along the minus strand of NZ_JBBPAK010000001.1, from coordinate 5,070,876 downwards.
TTGGAAAAAACCGTGAGCAACATTAAGGAAGTCAAAGCTCGTGGCGGTGACGTGCTTGCAATCACATATGAAGAGCATGCTGTCGAGCTGTTGAAATCCGTAGATCAAGTATTTGCAATTCCAAAAACACTTCCGATTCTGTCGGCTGCCATTTCAGTTATAGCTCTCCAACTGTTGGCTTACTACGCATCGCTTGCACTAGGTCATGATGTTGATAAACCACGTAACCTGGCGAAAAGTGTTACTGTAGAATAAGCTTTAGTAAAATTCTAATTTCATTGTCTGGTGATAAAAAAGTGTGGAACCAGTAAAAGATGTATGGAACCAATAAAAAAACTGTGGAACCAGTAAAAAAAAGTCTGGAACTAGTCATTTTACAAACATCAAGAAAGATCCCGATGATATATCGGGATCTTTTTAGTTTAGGAGGGCAATTATGTCTACAATAGGCCAACGAATTCGAACTATTAGAAAAACAAACAACTTAAATCAAATAAAGTTTGCAAATATGATTTTGAATTTCTCAAGGAACGTTGAGTGAGCTGGAGCAAGATAAATACAGACCCTCTCTTGATATAATTATAGCAATTAAAGAAATTTCAATTCCCATATAGAGTGTATTCTTGGCAACAAGGCCTGCGGTTCAGAAGCGATTCGAAATTGGATTACAGCTAAGCAGGCTTCCTACACTATTCCGCCTAAAGCGAATAGCCAAAATCCATGGAAAGTCGACTGGTACCGGTACAAAGAACGCCACCTAGTGGAGTGCTTTTTCAATAAAATCAAACACTTTCGACGTATGGCTACTCGTTACGACAAGTTGGCCAGGTCATTCTTGTCGTTTGTATACATAGCCGCCATTTTCAAATTAACTCAGTGATGAGTTTTCAGACACGCTCTAGTGATTTGGCTGCTTTATTTAAATCATGCCCTCTAATGATACTGGCAAGCTTGGTATTTCCTTCTGATTCGTGCATTATGGTCCTATAATGTATACTGTGTTTTTGAAGCGTACAACAAATGCTATCGTATACTTTCACAATTCCACCCTACCCTCATATGATATCGATCCCAACGTCTATCGTCCTTTCCGAATTCAAGAAACCAAGCGAAATTTTTGCCCGATTCTTATGCTTATCGATCTTCTTAATAATGCTCTCCATATTTTTAAGAGGGCCTGATTTCACCGTCACCTTTGAGTTCATAAGAATAATCTTTGAAAATTCCAATACATCTTCCTTATTTAATAGTTTTAGCAGAACCGTAATTTCGTCCTCATTAATTTTTCTAAAGTATTTATCTTGCTCATCAACTTTCGGTTCATATTCAAAGCTCTTTTTCCCGTTAATGCCTCTATAGTTTAAAAGTTCATATAATCTGGGTATCTCTTTAAGTTTATAATACGTATTAAAATTCATTTTTGTATTTACCAAGATATATCCTGGGAATATCGGCTTTACAACCTCATAAGAATGACCATTCTTTTTTTCTGGTATTTTTCTTTTTGGAACTAAACATCTTAGGAAATCACTATCAAAAGTACTATCGATATTGTTCTTTATATAATCTTCCTTCCCAGTTTCCACAAAATATGCATACCAGTGCATGATATTTACCCCTAATTTAGTTTTCACTTCCCCAGCTTGAAGATCCTATTATTTAAGAGCAAGAGATAATTTCCCAAGGCACTCAAGTTCAAGTGACGCCAGCTCAGTTATCATCGATATCATTTTTTTTCGTTTGGAATTGTTATTTTTCAGTATCTGTTTAATAATATAGTTTCTCAAAGTTTCTGCTCTCTTTTCAATTTCTATAAAATAATTCATGTACAAATCACCATCAAGTAATCCAATTTCACCAAAGAAAGCAACTCTTTTAGTCATACATACTTTATGTTCATACAAGATGTGCATCGCTCTCAGAAACTGAGGATTGAAATCTGCAAGATCACATAATCTGTCATAAATACTCATCCCAAATTTTGGGTCTAAACTGCCGTGTAATTGCAATTCCGGCATTTTTGCAGGTATGCCTTCAATTAATTCAAATTTCCTAGCAGTATTAGTTGAATTTATATAATCATTTAAAGACTGCATGAAATACTCCAAGTTGAATTCATATTTTTTCCATTTATTCAAACTGATTATTTGGATGCCAAATATATCATCCCAAAGATCATCTGAATAATTGATTTTTTCTTTAAATGCCTTTTCTATTTCATCAAAAGTGGCTTTGCAGTGTTTGTATGTAGGAAATGGACTTGAAAAATAATCAGCTATATAAAACACCTTCTTGTCTAGATCGTAACCATAAATAAATAAATCATGCATCGAACTTTCCTTCATATTGTATTCAGATATAAATTGTCTATCAATTAATGCATATATATAATTTCCACATTGTACCGATTTAATCAAAAAATCAAGAATGTTAATATCTGTAATATGGATAATTTTTCTACTCAAACTATGAATATTTAATAATGGATGATATTCTCTCATAAGCGGCTGATAAAATTCCATATAATATTCTTCTGCAATACTTGAATCAGAAGCTTGATATAAATCCAGCCTTAGTTGCATGTAATTTGTAAATAGCCAATTTTTATACGAAGGATGATTAGATAAAATAGACGTCATGTTGGCATGAATTGGATAACATCCAATATCAGGTTTACCTAAATACAGACTTTTTTTCGCTATTTTCACTATTTTCACTCCTATAGTGTCGTCATATGCTGTTTCATCGTTACTACTTAAGTCTCTCTAAATTAAACTAGAGGGTTCATTTCATTTGCAGGAATTCCCATTAAAGATGCCATATAATAGTTTAAGGTAGTCATGCTGCATCGGAGGATGAAGGACGCGTTGTCCAAAATCATGACGATTTTTCCTGACGGATACACGCTCAGCACCGTTTGAAGAAAAGCCAAGAAAATCTCAGCGGTATACTGCTCATCTTCTTTCCAAATAATATTGCCTGTTCCAAATGAACTTTGCTGTTAACCCAACTTAATGAATGTCAACAATGACTCGTTTAAACTGTTCTTGTTGTTCCTTGGCTAATCGAGTTGGCGTTCTGGGGAATGGTTCATCTTTAGCCCGTCGAGACCCTTCCCACTTGATACTTGCGAATATAGGTGCTTACGTTTTTTCGTTTCGTTTGATGATCCCCGTGATCTTTAACAAGTTTCCGGTGGACGTGGCTTCAAATGGAACGAAACAGTATTTTATCGGAATGATCAATAATCTCAAAATTAATCTTGGAAAACGCCGTGCCCCTTCGTATGGTGAGGGGGATTGTAAGCTTATCCCGCCCATGTTACGGGTCATTTCGTAAAATGCTCTTCTATAACTGGATGTAATCCCCTCTTCCCCTCAGCCCAAATGCTTGTTTTTATGAGCTTTTTCATAACTTTTGGGTTTAAAATTATCCCACTCTTCAAAGACTCTAAAGAACAGCAATAATAGATTGATCGCATAACTAGGAATACACCCATCTTCATAATGGTTAATTAATTTATTAAGTCTTAAACATATATGCTATTCACTTCAGATACAAGCTTAGCACATATGTTTATTTTTTGCAAAAATAACAATTAACTTTCCTTTTGTTCGCTTTCGATTGCCGATTCATCTAGCTTCTCTAAGGGAATAAATTTATGTTTTAATCTCAACTTTCGGTGCGACCAAGCCTAGGTTGTGAAGTTTAGCAGGTGGAAATTCTGCTTGGAAAGGCAAGCCAAGCCACCAATAGCGAGTCTTGGACGGTTGGAAGTAATTCCAGACGTTAAGCGTAGACAGTTAGGTAGTAGGCCTGAAAGTGATTGAGCCCCGAAAAGAGTAAAGCGGAGAGGTCGACGTTTTCGAAAGTACGGAAGACAATACTCATTCAGGCGTTAAGTTAAAGGCAAGGATGAACGAGCGCTCCCGGGGTCGAAGAGCCAGACATGCTATACAATGACTTCACAGCAACTTGGGAAACCCTGTCCATTCTTCGGAAAGGAAGTATGACAAACAACCGATCACAAGGGAGAATGTCAAATGATGGACGAGGAGTCGGATCACGGCGTATTACCGATGAAACCGAGTAATGTCGGTAGAGGGAAGGCAGTGACGTATCACCGCTTTTGCTAAGGACACATTTTCTACGCACAGGAGTAGGCCAAAAGTGCAAACAAAACTAGCAAGAATAGCAAAAGTTGTAAAAGAAAAGCCAAAAGAGCTATTCACATCGCTGTATCACCTCTTGAACGGGGAAATGCTGACGCAATGCCATCGGGAATTGGACGGCAACAAAGCAACGGATGTCGATCAAGTCACAAAAGCAGCGTATGAGGAAAATCTGGAATCAAACATCAAGGACTTGGCAGAGCGGCTAAAAAGGAAAAGGTACCGACCGCAGCCCGTAAGAAGAACCTATATACCCAAGGATGAAAAGAGCAAAAGGCCGCTCGGCATCCCTTCCTACGAGGACAAAATCGTGCAGTTGGGATTGAACAAGATTTTACAGGCCATCTACGAGCAGGATTTTCTAAACCTATCTTACGGTTTCCGACCGGGAAGAAGCTGTCATGACGCCATCAAAGCACTGAATCGCAGCATCGAGTATGGGAAAACCAGTTATATCGTGGATGCTGACATTCGTAGCTTCTTCACGAATGGCTCATGAAATTCCTTGGAGAGAGAATAGCAGGCCCTAATATTCAAAGGCTAATCTGGCGTTTCCTGAAAGCCGGGGTTATGGAACAGGACACATGGGAACCGACAAAAACCGCCACTCCTCAGGGATCCCTGATTTCGCCGATACTTGCGAATCTCTATCTGCATTATGCTTTGGACTTATGGTTCGAGATTACAGTAAAGAGAGCGTGTCGCGGCGAAGCAAGGATGATCAGATACGCCGATGATTACGTGTGCTGTTTTCAATACAAGGACGATGCAGAGCGATTCTATGCGGCACTAATCAAGCGTCTGGCCAAATTCGATTTGCAAATTGCAGAAGAGAAAACGAAAATTCAAGAATTTGGACGCTTCGCTGAAGAAAACCGGAAACGAAAAGGGTTAGGGAAGCCCAAAACGTTTGACTTCTTAGGTTTTACTCACTACTGCAGCAAAAGCAACAAGGGCAAATTCAGAGTAAAGAGGGAAACAAGCGGAAAGAAGTTTAAGTCAAAAGTGAAGACTTTCAAAGAATGGTTGAAAGCAGAGCGCCATCAAGACGTGAAGGAATTAATGAAAAGAATACGGGCGAAACTAACAGGACATTACCGCTATTACGGGATAACCGACAACAGTCGAGCGCTGTCCGTATACAAATTTCAAAATTACCAAAGCGTTATTTAAATGGATGAATCGTAGAAGCCAGAGAAGAAGCTTCACGTATGACAAATTTAATCTCTTTCTGAAACGTAACCCTCTACCCGAGCCCAAAATTTATGTAGATATCTATGGCTAATCATTGCAAATCTGTAAACGATGATATGAGGAGCCGTATGCCTTAAATTGGGCACGTACGGATCTGTGAGGGACGTGAACCGTGAGGCTCACGTCTACTCGACCAGAGCCCAAATCAACTTGAACCTTTGTAGCAACTGGGCTCTGAGGGATTCGAATACCCTTCTTGCAAATTAGAAAAACACCGCTTTGTTTGGTAATCTGCACCAAGCGGGATTTCGTAAACGATTTGGCTTTAGCTGTGCTCGGCTGTTCCAGCTGGTTTTCGTCCTTCTGTTTTATCAGAAGAACTGGTTTCGTTTGCTGGAGAGTCGTCAGGACGAATCGTTTCCCGGCAAGGATGCGGTGTATCATAGCGGAAAAATAACGCTGGCGTCCGGCTTGAAAAGTGCAAGGCGATCCACTGGCACATCACAAACCCTTCGATCGCTTGAATCGTTTGTTCAATCCGGCACCGATCCTGTTTGTCTTGTACGGCTTCGAGTGGGTGGGCTTCCTCTTTCTTCTGAAAGCGGTTCAGCTTCGGCATGGACTTGCTCCAGAAATGGTAGCCGAAAGCTCCGATGACCTGTTTCATTTCCCGAAACGTACACTCGATTTTAAAGCGATAACCATATAAGCGAATGATATCTGTAGTCGAAAGCGTGAGATCCGTACTGACCAGAATGGAGTAGCGACCCTGATGAATGACCAACACAAAACGCAATTCCTGATACCACCCCTGCCCCCAAAGCAGATCCAGGCAGAGAAATTCAACCATCTCTTCCTTACCGTACAGGGGAACGATGGCGGTTTGAAAATCGGCAACACGAGTCGAGAAGAGTTCCTTCAGTTTGACCGATTTTCCTTTTTTCGGAGGACAGCCTCGCCCGGGTTTCTTGGCAGGAGGGCGTTCGTAGGCCATGACATTGGACTTGGTTTTTGTCACGAGATGCATTCGGGCTTCGGAACTCGAATGGCACGCTTCTAGTCGCTGTAAGGCTGGAACCAATAAGAAATACAGATCCAAAAGCAGCAACGCTTGGCCGAAACCCTTCGCGGCCTCAAAGCCTTGTTCGATCATCTAAACGACATGGGAGGGCCTCTCTGGCTCAGCGCCTGTTTGCTTCCAGCCGAGGATGGTTTGGATGCCGTCTTGCAGATTCATGAACAAGGGCAACAGAACCATTTTCGGGAATCCCCACCAGAATGCCGATGGCTCCAAACAGATGGCGGAAAATATACTCGCCCTTGGAGACGTTTTCGGATTCTTGGTGAAGCTTCTTGACGCCGGGCATCCGGCGACCTTCCTTGGCCTCTTTCATCCCGTCGCCGACAAGGACGACACGCTCCTGAATCACCAGCAGAGGCGCAGACCGTCGAACGACCTGAAGCCACATCTGACGTAAAGAGGGCAAAGACCAGGCGGAAGAACGGAAGAAGTGAAGGAGCGGTTCATAACAGCGGCCACTCAGGGAGAGATCCCGAATGACCGAAGTGACACCAAGATGGTCGGAGCGCAGCATAAAGCCAACGACGATCACGACAAACCATTCGAACGTAGCTTGTCTAGAGAAACAAGAACGGAAGAGTAGTAAAAGTTCATTCAAAGTTTTGAGCCTAGGTATGGTCAATCGCTCGGAAATGGGGTAGACTACTGTCTATAACCTTTTCAGCGATTTTATCCTTTTAAGAGTGAGACCTTAAGGATACCTCAAAATCGTTTGATTGGGTTATTTTTCTTTTAAGAACTTTTCACTGTCCAGTAACTATCAGGAGAGAATTATTAATATTATGATTGATACTATTTTACGCATTACCAGTAGGTGATTGGAAGCTGTTAATTCTATTCTAGAGATACAGGGATGGGTATAATTTAAAAACATCCATTGGAAGAGTTGTTGAGAATAACTTGATTTTAATATAAAAATGAATATAATAAAAATGGATAAAAATTTGATTAAACTCAATCGATGTTACGGCACGTTGAGAATTATTTCAGATCACATACGCTTTATTTTTAACGTTACTATAATAACGTAATGGCGAAGCTATGCCTTATTAAGAATTGATTATCAATATTTGTCAATAAATTTCAATCAAAAAATCCCTTTTAAACCAATGATGGTTTTAAAGGGATTTTTTGATTGAAATTTATACATTCAAAAACATAACGCGGTATATTTGGAAATTAATCCTGTTAAATAAATCTTATAAAGGAGACCTGATTATGGGCGATACAAAATTGGATAAGTCAAATGTGGAAGATATATACCGTCTTACACCGTTACAAGAAGGAATGTTGTTTCACTATTTAACCGATGTAGAGCATGAGCAGTATTTCGAACAGCTGAGTCTTAATATTTCGGGTACGATAAAGACGGATGTGTTTCAGAGGGCTTGGAATATCGTTGCGGAAAACAATGAAATACTGAGGACTGTATTTAGATGGACTAAGCTTGAAAAACCGCTTCAGATCGTATTGAAAAAAGTAGAGCTGCCTATAAAGATAATTGATCTCAGTATGTTGGATATGGATGATCAATGCCGGGAGCTTGACGGTCAAAAATTTGCCGAAAGGCAACAAAAAATAGATATCAGCACAGCACCGTTCAAGATAACGCTGTGCAAATTAAGCGATGATAAGTATGAGATGATTATCTCTAATCATCACATCATTTATGATGGCTGGAGCAACGGGATTATACTAAATGAATTCTTTGAAAATTATAACGACCTATATTCAGGTAAACAGCCGGAAAAGAAAACGAAAACCAAATTCAAGGATTTTGTTAAGTATATTGGTGCTCGAGAAAAGCAAACTCAACAGAGCTACTGGGAAAATTATTTAGCAGGATTTAATACCGTTACGCCGCTTCCCGTTGACAATAAAGTAAGAACGAAGTATAGAAAGCTTAACAAAATAAGCTACGTCTTCTCAGAAAATGAAATAAATAAAATAAACGGTTTTTTGAAAACACACAGAATTACGTCCGCTGCCCTCTTCTCTTGTGCCTGGGGGATATTGCTCCAAAAATATAATAACTTAAATGACGTGCTTTTTGGCATGGCGGTCTCCGGGAGGCCTTCCGCAATTAAAGGCATAGAGGACATGGTAGGTCTCTTTATTAATACGCTACCGGTAAGGGTTCACTCGGATTCCGATGTCACGGTATTAGACCTCATGAAGCGCAACAATACGACATTGATTGACCATGATGAATATTCCAGCACCCCGTTAAGTGACATTAATTCATATAGAAAGTCTGGGGAAGGCAGCTTTTTCAATTCTATTCTTGTACTAGAAAACTATCCGCTGAACGCCAAGATTATGTCGGGAGAATATCAATTAAAGGTGAACTCCTTTAGTATCCAGGAGATGACAAACTTTGATCTGTCGTTGCAGGTGCTATTCCATGACGGGTTGGAGTTGTTGGTTCACTATGAAGACTCTATGTTCGCTTCGGGAACGATGGAACGGTTAGTCGGATATTTTATTCATATTATCCATCAAGCGATCGAGGTCTCCTCCAGCAGAATCGATCAATTTATGATTTACACGGAGGCGGAAAAGACAAGCATACTTTCGTACTTGAATGAGAATGTCCATACACTTGTACCTAAGAATCAAACGTTGCAGCAAGTGTTGTTCCAATCTTTTGATGCTAATCAAGATAGAATCGCAATAGAGTTCCTAGACTATAAGGTAAGTTATCGGGAGTTGGATATAAAGTCGAACAAGATTGCAAGCGAGTTAATGAGCAGAGGAATTGAAAAGGAAGCGTTCGTAGGGATTCTACTGGATAGCAAAGTCGATCTGATCATCTGCATGATCGGAATTTTAAAAGCCGGCTGCGCCTTTGTCCCAATCGATGTTACCTACCCTAGGGAAAGAATACGAACGATGCTTGAAACGACGAATACGAAGTATATTTTTACAGACGATCGCAATATCGGTTTGCTTCATGGCTTTGATAACGAAATCCGCATTATAAATGTGGATACGCAAGTGGGAGAGGCGCAGCATTACTTGCAAAGGCCGCAGCAATCCTATGATTCCAATGATAGGACCTACGTCTTCTTCACTTCGGGCTCAACGGGTACGCCTAAAGCGGTTATAGGAAGAAACGAAAGCCTATTGCATTTTGTTGACTGGGAGATTAGGGAGTTTCATATTACGAAAGAAGTGAAGGTCAGCCAATTCACATCGCCATGCCATAATCCGCTGCTCAGGGATGTGTTTGTTCCTCTTTGCGCAGGGGGGACTATTTGCGTTCCGGACAGCAAAGAGATGATACTGGACAGCGACCGTTTGATGGAGTGGATAGAGAAAACGTATGTTTCACTGATTCACTGTACGCCGAGCTTATTTAAACTCATTAACGGAAGTTCGCTAACGGCAAATAAATACCCAAGTCTGAAGAATGTGCTGCTCGCAGGCGAAAGAACAGTTCCTAAGGATCTCGTCAGCTGGTATGACATCATCGGAGAACGTATCCAGTTGGTCAGCTTATACGGGCAAACGGAAACTACGCTAGCGAAAGTTTTTTATAGAATCAAGCCTGCAGACTCTATGAAAGACAACATACCGATCGGCAAGCCAATGAATGGGGTGCGAGTTGCCATTATGGATAGCAATGCACAATTATGCCCTCAAGGGTTTAAAGGCGAGATATGCATTCGTACGCCATATAGAAGCCTAGGGTATTACAATAACGTAGCGCTCAACAGAGAAAAATTCATTGTCAACCCGTATCGGGATGACCCTGCCGATATCATCTATCGAACAGGTGATTTGGGGCGGTTCTTGCCGGATGGCAACATTGAATTCCTGGGCAGAATCGATCGGCAGATTAAAATCAGGGGCTTCCGAATCGAATTAAATGAAGTAGAAAATGCAATTTTAGTACATGGCAAAGTTAAAGAGGCATCCGTGATCGCGAAGGAAAATAGTCAAGGGAACACTTATTTGTGCGCCTATTTGGTGCTGTTTCAAGACAATGAGATGAACGAAAAAAGGGTGCTTGAGGACATCCGTCATTTAATTGCCCAGAAGTTGCCTGACTATATGATTCCGCAATATTTGATTCCGATAGACAGAATGCCTATGAACCTAAACGGAAAGCTTGATTATAAGTTGCTGCCAGAGCCGAAACAGTTGGAATATGTCGCTCCTGAGAATGAAGTGGAACGAATGGTGGCCGAGCTATGGTGCGAAATATTAGAAGTCGATCAAGTGGGAAGAAACGATAGGTTTCTTGAAATCGGAGGACATTCTCTCAATGTAATGTCTCTAATATTTAAGGTGCTGCAGCAATTCAAAGTTGAGCTTCCATTAACCGAGGTGTTCAAAAATATTTCGGTAGCGGACCTTGCACTATTTATCAACAACTCGAAACAAAATGAATTCTCTAATGTGATAGAAGCAGTAGAGAAACGCGAATATTACCCGCAATCATCGACGCAGAGAGGAATGTTTATTCTCAATCAGCTTCAGAAGGAGAATACGTTCTACAATATTCCGTATGTAGCGACGATAGAAGGACAGCTTGATATTCAACGATTCAATCATGCATTCGAATCTTTAATTAAACGGCATGAATCGTTAAGGACATCATTTCACTATGTTAACGGCGAGCCTGTCCAACGGGTTGCCGATGATGCATCTGTCAATCTGGAAGTAGTCAATGATGCCGAGGCAGATATTGATAGCGCGATTAAGGAATTTATTCGGCCGTTCGATCTTGAGGCAGCACCGTTGATGAGAGTTAAATTAATAAGTATTCGTCCGAATAAGTACTATTTGTTGTTTGATATCCATCATATTATCTCCGATGGCGTATCGATGACGATCATTATTAGAGATTTGTTGAGGCTGTATCATGGCGAGGAGCTCGCGCCGCTGAGGGTCCATTATAAGGATTATGTTGAATGGAAAAATAAAATGAATGCGTCCTCCTTCAACAGCGAGCAGGAGCAATATTGGTTGAATGTCTTTAATAAACCAGTAGAAAGATTAATGATGCAAACGGACTTCCCGCGTCCTTCGAACGTAAGCTACGACGGAAACGTAGTGAAATTCATACTGCCTAAGAGTTTGACGAATAAATTAAATGATCTATCAAAGCAATTCAACTGTACGCTGTTTATGATTTTCTTGTCTTCCTTTAATCTGTTGCTCCATAAATATACGCAGCAAGAGGATATCGTAGTGGGCGTGCCTATATTGGGCAGAACGAATCCTGATACCGAGAATGTTGTTGGGGCGTTCATCAATCTTCTGGCAATGAGGAATGCAATTAGTCCGAACAGGTCATTTGCTGACTTCTTAATGCAAGTAAAAGACAATTCAATGAAGGCATTTACGCATCAGGAGTATTCTTTCGAAGACTTGGTTAGCAAATTGAATTTGCATAGGGATATGAGCAGACAGCCGATTTTTGATTTGCTTTTTGTGATGCAGAATATGGGTTCATCCCGAATTGAGATGGAAAGCGTCTCCGTTGAGCCATATGAGATAAAACGGACTACATCAAAATATGATATCAGTTTATTAATTATTGAACAAAATAACGAGCTGTTCATGGAGCTTGAGTACGCCGTACATTTATTTAAAGAAAGCACGATCAACCAGTTAGGGAAACACTTCCTTGAGATTTTGGGGTATGTAATCGTAAATCCGAACCAAAGCATTAGCGAAATCAAATTGTCCGATACACTGCAATTTGCAGGAGCGTCCGCACTGGAGTTCGATGAATTTAATTTCTAACATGACTATAGGAGTGAATGCTCATGGCAAGCGAAGGACTTGTGAAAGGAAAAACGTTCTGGCTTGAAAAATTCAATAATATAAGCGAGTTTCGAATCGCAGATCATTTGATTACAAATATAGGTGTAGGTGACCATGGAACAGAGGCATATAAACACAGCCATCCTATCGATGGGGAAGAATACTCAAAGCTTATTGATATATGCAAAAGCTCCAATTGGCTGCTGTATACAAGTTTGCTTGCCGTAACAAAGATCTGTTTAAGCAATTATTCTGGTTCCTCCAGCGTGGTTACAGGTTCGCCTATTCCGAATGAACATGATAACGACCGGCTTATTCCTATATGTTCGGATTGTTCCGACTCGGATAGCTTTAAAGATTACTTGTTGAAGCTAAAAGATATTTTAACGGACGCTTATAAATACCACGCATTGCCTTTGGATGCATTGTTAAGTGAATCGCAAGCGACAAAAGGCAATCTCAGAGCGGAGGATCTTTTCGATACAGTGGTGCTGCTTGAGAATATTCATCCTTTGGGTATGCGCAGCTCAAATAAGCCGCTGATCATTTCTTTTAATAAAAAAGAAAACACTGTGGAGATGAGCTTGGTATTTCAAGATTTTGCACTGGGCAGCCTGTACGCAGAACGGCTATGTAAACATTTCGATACCGTCTTGAAAGCTGTTCTAGACGATATGAATCGGAAAATATCCGAGCTTCAACTGCTTGCACCCGAAGAGTTCGAAGAAATAATGAACGTTTTTAACGATACGAAGACCGAGTTCCCGCAGACAAAGACGATTCATCAAATATTTGAAGAACAAGTACAAAGGACGCCAGATAACGTTGCCGTTATATGTGAAGGCTACAAGTTAACGTACCAAGAGCTGAATGCTCATGCCAATCAATTCGCATGGAAGTTAAGGGACGCTGGAGTGGGGGCGGAAGCTCTTGTCCCCATTATAGTGGATCGGTCATTGGAAATGATGATAGGCATTATGGGGATCTTGAAAGCCGGAGGAGCCTATCTACCTATCGATCCGAACTTTCCAACAGACCGAATTCAATACATGCTGGGAGATTGCGGCGCGGCGCTGCTTGTTACGGTAAAAAAGTATAAGCAGACGATTGAATTTGCCGGCGAAATAATATGTCTGGACGAACGGTACTTCGATGAATATGATAGATCGGATTTGCCGGCTTTCAGTAAGGTAACGGATCTTGCCTATGTCATTTATACTTCGGGCTCAACGGGGAAGCCGAAAGGTGTCATGATCGAGCACCGAAGCGTAGTCAGCCGGATTAATTGGATGAAAAATATGTATCCAATAACGGAACAAGATGTTATTTTGCAAAAAACACCATATACATTTGACGTATCGGTGTGGGAGCTTTTCTTGTATCAAATGGTTGGTGCGAAATTAGTTATGTTGCCGCCTTTCGGTGAAAAGGATCCTGAAATGATTAAACATGCAATTAGCGAGCATGGAGTGACAATCATTCACTTTGTTCCGTCGATGCTGAACGGCTTCTTAGAGCATTTGGAGCATTCGAAGGACAAAGCGGCTTTGAAAAGCTTGAAGTATTTGTTTACTAGCGGTGAAGCGCTAAAAGCAAATAATGCAGAAAAAACGAAACAGCTGATAGGTATAAATGTCGCCAATCTATACGGGCCAACGGAAGCAACTGTCGATGTAACCTACTACAACTGCTGCGATACGGATCAGACAAGAGGAATTGTTCCTATAGGCAAACCGATTGATAATATACAAATGTACATCATCGATCACAACAATCACCTGATGCCAGTGGGCATCAAAGGCGAGATATGCATATCAGGGAACGGAGTAGCTAGAGGGTACTTGAATAAGCCTGAGCTCACGGCGGAGAAGTTTGTTGCTAATCCTTTTGCGAAAGGCGAAAAGATGTATAGGACAGGGGATCTGGGCAGATGGCTGCCAGATGGCAATATTGAATATTTAGGTCGTATGGACGACCAGGTAAAGATAAGAGGGTACCGGATCGAACTGGGAGAAATCGAATCGGTGCTGCAGCAAATTCCTGAAGTGAAAGAAGCAGCGGTTCTTGCAAAAGATGATGGGACGGGAGATAAGCATTTAGCAGCTTATTTGAATTACAAAGTAAACGATTTTTCCCAAGTTAAAAGCTATTTATCTAAAATGCTGCCTGATTATATGATTCCATCACGCTTTGTACGCGTGGAGAGAATGCCCTTAACGCCGAACGGGAAATTGGACCGTAAGGCATTAGCTGCGTTGGACGGTGATGTTCAGACACACAATGAATATATTCCACCCTCTACTGAAACCGAAAAGGGCATGGAGGTGATATGGGAGGAAATTCTTGGGGCCAAGCGAATCGGCGTTCAAGACAGTTTCTTCGATTTGGGCGGGCATTCCCTGAAGGCGATTACCTTAATATCGGCGGTACACAAAAAATGGAATGTCCTAATTCCATTGAAAGATATATTCGATTATCCAACGATTCAGGAGCTGTCACAGAGGGTGGAGGAAGGAAGCCATTCTGCTTACAGCTTCATTCAGCAAGCGGATAAGGCGGATTGCTATCCGGTATCTTCAACTCAAAAAAGGCTGTTGATTTTAAGTCAAATTGATCGTGACGGTAAAAGCTATCATATGCCATGCATGTTAAGCTTGAAGGGTAAAGTGAATAAGCAGCAGTTGGAACATACCTTTCAAACTTTAGTAAATAGACACGAATTGCTGCGTACTTCATTTGAAATACGAAACGATGAAGCCGTACAATTCATTAATGAGCAAGTAGACTTTGAACTTAAGAGCAATAACGCAAACGAGGAAGAAATCGAAGCGCTGCTCGAACGCTTTATTCAACCGTTTGATTTGGGTAAAGCTCCTTTATTCAGAGCGGGGCTGGTTCAGTTCACTGAAGATCATCATCTATTAATGATGGATATGCACCATATCATCTCGGATGGCGTATCCATGAACATTATCGTGAAAGAGTTTATGGATCTTTATCGCGGGGACGAAATTACTCCGTTGGCTGTGCAGTACAAGGACTATGCCGTATGGCAGCAGGAGCAATTGGGCTCAGAAATGATGAAGAAGCAGGAGCAATACTGGCTTCAATTGTTTGAAGGGGAAATCCCGGTAGCAGAGCTGCAGACCGATTATCCGCGTCCGGAAATGCAAAGCTTTGAAGGCAGCAGATTGCGGTTCATGCTGGATGCTCGTCTGACGCAACAAATGAACGAGCTTGCAGAACGGACAGACAGTACGCTGTATATGATCATGCTGGCGGCGTATAACATTATGTTATCCAAGTATACGGGGCAACATGATATAGTCGTAGGGTCGCCGATAGCGGGAAGATCGCATGCCGACGTTCAGAATATGATGGGTTTGTTTGTTAATACGCTGGCTATGAGAAATGCTCCGGTCGGAAGCAAAAGCTTACTAGCGTTTTTGAAAGAGGTCCGGCAGAATGCACTGGCTGCATTCGAAAATCAAGGGTACCCGTTCGAAGAGTTGATAGAAAAGCTGCAAGTAAGAAGGAATGCAAGCCGCAATCCATTGTTCGACACGATGTTTAGTTTGCAGAACATGGATGCCGTAAAGCTCGAGCTGGATGAATTAGAGATTCAGTCTTATCCATATGTTTTGAAGATTGCTAAGCTCGATCTGACGATAGAAGCAACGGAGACGGAACAAGGGATTGAACTGCAATTCGAGTATAATATCAATCTGTTCAAAGGCGAAACGATAGCCAGGATGGGTGGTCATTATGCCAAGATATTGGAAGCGATGGTAGGCAATCCGGAACAGCTGTTATCCGCAATTGAAATGGTTACACAAGAAGAGATTAAAGTCATTGAAGCGTTTAACCATACACAGGCTGAATATCCGCATAATAAGACGATCCAGGAATTGTTCGAGGAGCAGGTTCGGCAGATACCGGATCAAATCGCCATTTTGTATGAAGGGAAGCAATTGACCTACCGAGAGCTCAATGAGCGTGCCAATCAGTGGGCTTCTTATCTCCAGTCGGACTACCACATTCAAGCCGGCGACTTGGTAGGTATTATGATGGAGCGGACGGAGCGTATGCTCGTTGTTCTGATGGGCATTCTGAAAGCTGGGGCGGCCTATGTTCCAGTCGACCCTGCATTTCCTACCGAGAGAATTCAATATATATTACACGATAGCCAGATGAAGCTGCTTATTACGGAAGAGAACTATATGCATATTTTACAGCATTCCGGCGAGCAGTTGGATCATATTGTATTCGAACAGGCGGAGGACAAGGCACACTTAAATTCAACGGATAATAGCAGCAGAATCAACACTTCTGCCGATCTGGCTTATATTATCTACACTTCCGGATCGACAGGCAATCCTAAAGGCGTTATGGTCAATCACCGTAATGTCATTAACTTTTTTGTCGGGATGGATCAGCAGATCCCTTGCAAGAAGGATGATGTATTCCTTTCCGTCACAACCATATCATTCGACATATCCATCTTGGAATTGTTCTGGACATTGACTCGCGGCATGCAGGTTATATTAAGAGCCAGCGATGAATACAAGCTGAATTATGACCGGTATCTGCCTCCGCCTAAAATGGATTTGGATTTCAGCTTATTCTTCTTCTCAAGCTACAATTATCAAGCGGAGAAAGATAAATATAAGCTGCTTATCGAGTCCTCTAAATATGTGGATAAGCATGGTTTTACAGCGGTATGGACCCCGGAGCGCCACTTCCATGAGTTTGGAGGCTTATATCCTAATCCATCCGTCATTTCGGCAGCGCTTGCGATGATTACGGAGAACGTTCAGCTTCGTTCAGGCAGTATTGTGTCACCGCTTCATCCGTCTACTCGAATTGCCGAAGAGTGGTCAGTGGTCGATAACTTATCGAATGGCCGCGTAGGGTTATCCTTTGCCTCGGGCTGGCATGCCGATGATTTTGTCCTTCAACCGGATGCCTATCATAATCGAGCCAAAACCATGTATGAGCAAATAAAAGAAGTAAAAAGTCTGTGGAGAGGCGAAAGCCTATACCAATTAAACGGCAATGGAAAGAAAATAGAAGTACGCACCTATCCAAGGCCGCTGCAACAGGAACTCCCAATCTGGGTCACCACCGCAGGCAATAAGGATTCTTTCGTTCAGGCGGGCAGCATTGGAGCCAATGTATTAACGCATATGCTTGGTCAAGATGTAACTAAGCTTGAAGAAAATATAAACGCCTATCGAAATGCATTAAAAGAAAATGGTTTCCCTGCCGATGCAGGGAAGGTTTCGCTAATGCTTCATACGTTCATTGGCGAGGACATAGATGAAGTAAGAGCTAAGGTGAAGAAGCCTTTCTGCGATTATTTGCGATCCAGTATAAGCTTGGTCAAAAATTTGGCAGAGGAGCTTCAATTAAATATTGACGATTACAATTACTCGGAAGATGAGGTTATTCATTCGTTAATTGAGGTTGCATTCGAGCGATATTGGCAAAGTTCCTCGTTGATGGGTACTCCTGAAAGCTGTATGGAGATGGTGAAGAAGCTAAGCCTTGCGGGAGTCGATGAAGTCGCTTGCTTGATCGATTTCGGTATTCAAGAATCGGAAGTAATGGATAGTCTTCAGCATTTGGTCCAATTCAAACAATCGTTAGCGCAGGCAGAAGCGGGAGTTTCGGCATTAAAGCCGGTTACGATGATGCAGACGACTCCTTCCAGGCTGAACATTTTATTGAAAGACGATGAGTCTCAGCGGTTCGTCAAATCACTGCAGACGATTCTAGTCGGAGGAGAGCCGTTGCCTGACGAGCTTATCCAACATGTAAGGAAATCTACATCCGCTGAAATCTATAACATGTATGGTCCGACCGAAACAACGATTTGGTCTTCCATACGCAAGGTACAAGGCAAGTCCAATCACAATAATATTGGCCGACCAATTGCGAACACCCAAATGTACATTTTAAATCAGGAGCTTAACCTGATGCCGGTTGGGGCAATCGGGGAAATTTATATTGGCGGAGAGGGCGTTGTCCGCGGATATTTGCATAGAGATGAATTGACGGCGGAGAGATTCGTAGAAGCATCTATAGCCAATATGGGCCCAAGAAGAATATATAGAACCGGTGATTTAGGAAAGCTTCTGCCTGACGGGTCTATCCAGTTCGCAGGAAGAAACGATTACCAGGTCAAAATACGGGGATACCGAATCGAATTAGGGGAAATCGAGAGCGTTTTGCTTAAGCATGCCTTAATTCGGGAAGCGGTTGTAGTCGACTATAACGATGAATCGCGGGAAAAACACTTGGTTGCATTTTATGTATCGGACCACCTGACGGATGCGACTGAGCTTAGGGGCTATCTGAGTAGCAGACTGCCTCATTATATGGTTCCGTCATTGTTTGTACCGCTATCGAGCATACCGCTTACGCCCAACGGAAAAGTAGATCGAGTCACTTTGAAAAACCGCCCGATAGAAGTGCCAGTATCTATGAATCATAACGTTGAAATGCCGAGAAACGAACAGGAAACAATATTGGCGGATACGTGGAAAATGGTTCTTGGCGTTCAGGAGCTTGGCATATATGATGATTTCTTTATGCTCGGCGGCGACTCTATTAAGGCTATTCAAGTATCGTCCCGTTTGCGGAATCACCATTTGGAGCTAGATATACGCGATTTGTTCAAACATCCGACGATCGCTATGCTAAGTCCTCACATCAAAGAAAGCAAGAAAGTGATCGCACAGCATATCGTTGAGGGCGAGGCAATGCTGACTCCTATTCAAAAATGGTTCTTCGATCAATATCAATTCGAAGCGGACCAGCATCACTATAACCATTCGGTCATGCTATTTAGAAAGGCTGGCTTCGAAGAAGGTATTATTGAAGCCGCATTCAATAAAATAGCGGAGCATCACGATGCGCTCCGGATGCTATTTAAACAAGAGGACATTGCCGTTCAGCCTTATAATAGGGGCCTTCAAGGTCAGCTTTATGATCTGCAGACCTATGATTATACGGCAGAAAAAAATGCTGTGGAGCTGTTGCTGCATGCAATGAAGAAGCTCCAAGGCCGCTTATCGCTGCGGCAAGGTCCGTTAGTGCAATTAGGCTTGTTCAAAATGACGGGTGGGGATCACCTTCTCATTATCGTACATCATCTTGTCGTTGACGGTATTTCATGGCGGATCCTGTTAGAAGATTTCGACCGTGGATACACGCAAGCGTTAAATGGGGAGCCGCTGCATTTTTCATCTAAGACGGATTCCTTTAAAGATTGGGCTCAATACCTGAATAAGGCATCCTTTGCTAATGAGATGGATTATTGGAGAAACATAGCCGAGTATCGGGGCAACCCGGTGCCGGAGGATTTCAAGATTATAGAAGATAGAATGACTGACAGTCAGCGTATGTCGGATAGTCTAGAAGCCGAAGAGACGGAGCTATTAACCAAGCACGCCAATAAGACGTACGGCACCGAAATAAACGATCTTTTATTAACGGCACTTGGCAATGCCTTGAAAGAATGGACCCAACAATCGGTAATCAAGATTGACCTAGAAAGCCATGGACGGTTATCCGATCAGCTTGAAATATCAAGAACGGTCGGCTGGTTCACATCCTTATTCCCTGTAATATTGGATGTTTCAAAACCGGATCTCTCAAGCAATATTAAGACCATTAAAGAGATGGGAAGAAGCATACCGAATCTGGGGATAGGCTATGGCGTAAACAAGTATCTATCAGCCGAAGACGGCTTGAGCGATACCGTTGCCTCCGAAATCCTGTTCAACTATTTAGGACAGTTCGATCAGGACATTCAATCGGAAGTATTCGAAGTATCGGATATCGGTACAAGCAATAATATTAGCACCAGCATGAAACGAGTCTATAAGCTTGAAATTAACGGGATGATAAACAAAGGAAAGCTTATCTTCTCCGTTGATTTCAATCGTGCGGCATATAAGGCGGATACGATTCAATTATTCATGTCTAATTTTATGAAGCATTTGAAGGAAATTATCAATCATTGTACAACCAAGCAAGGTATCGAGCTAACCTTAAGCGATTTGACGATAAAGGACCTGCGGAAAGAAGAAGCAGAGCAGTTTTTATCGGACGGCAATATTCAGGATATTTATGATTTGTCGCCAATGCAGAAAGGGATTTTGTTCCATACCTCACATGCTTCGGAATCAGCCGCTTATTTCCAACAGTTTGTGCTGGATGTATCAGGCAGCATTGAGGTAAGGCTTTTTGAAGAAAGTTTGAATTTATTGATCGAAAGACATGAAGTGTTGCGGACGCAGTTCTTGTACCGTAAACATACAAGACCGCTGCAGGTTGTAATGAGACAAAGAAGATCGCCTATTAGTTATCAGGATATTACGCATTACTCTGAGGACGAACAGAACCACTGGATTGAATCGTTGCAAATAAAGGACCGGAAGAGAAATTTTGATCTGGAAAATGACGTGCTATTAAGAATTTCAATTGTTCAAACGTCTGAACAGAGCTATAAGCTCATTTTCAGCTACCATCATATTATTTTGGATGGTTGGGGCATGGCCGCTCTTTCTGAGGAGCTATTCAAGATCTACGATGGTCTTCTTAATAGCAGAAGCATTGAGCTGGGGCCTGTGTATCAGTACAGCCATTATATCACATGGCTATACGGACAGAATAAAGAGGCAGCCGCATCGTATTGGAGCAACTATCTTGAAGGCTATGAGAGAAAGAACATGCTGGGAAGAGCCCAATTGCATGCTGACCAAAGCGATGCGATGACGGATCAATTCCTGAGATTGAGCCCGGACATTACGAATCAGTTGAAACAGTTAGCGATTGAAAACAGGTCGACACTGCATACTGTTGTTGCAGCGGTGTGGGGAGTGCTGCTGCAGAAATTAAATAATACGCAGGATGTTGTGTTCGGCTCTGTCGTCTCCGGAAGACCGACGGGGCTGGAGGGAATTGAGCAGACGATCGGCCTAATCATTAACACGCTTCCGATTAGGGTGCAGTGTGAAGGGGAAATGCGGTTCAATCAGTTGGTAAAGCGTATACAGACTGAATCCTTGGAATCGGAGAAGTATAGCTATTATCCGTTATATGAAATCCAACGAGATTCCGTTCAGCTGGATCATATTCTTGTCTTTGAGAATTATCCTATACAGGAAGGCTTGAAAAACTCAGGCGCTGGGCTGCAGTGCGGGCTTACCATTGCCAATGTGGAAGTGTATGAGCAAACCAACTACGATTTCAACATCATTGTAGAAGCTGAGGAAGGATTAGTATTTAAAATCAGATATAACTCGGCTGTATTCGAACATGCTCATGTAGAGAAAATACTGGAGTACTTATCGAACATCATAAAATCTGTTGTTAATGAATCCCATATTCCTATCCGCCAAATCGATATCAGTAATCCTCAGGAACGGAACCTTTACTTGGACAGCTTGATGGGGGATCTGGAAAGCGAATACGTATAAAGACGAGGAATATCGTTTATAGGAGGATAAGATGCAAAACACCATTCAAAGTAAACTGATCGATTATTTGATAATGTACAAGGATAAAGTGGCAATCGAATATTTGGATCAGATTATAAGCTATGGAGAGCTGGATCAACGATCCGATCTCATTCGCAATTGGCTTATAAGCAGAGGAGCGGGCAACGGGGATTTTATCGGGTTATTAATTGACGATAAGGTCGATTTGATCGTTGCGATTGTCGGGGTTTTAAAGGCGAGATGCGCCATTGTACCTTTCGATTCGGTCTATCCGGTCGAAAGATTAAGAACAATGGTTTTTTCGACTAATACGACTATTGTTATTACGGATGAACAGAATGCCAATGCTTTTGCGGGTGTACTTACATCTCAGAATCAGCAAGTGGCAGCTGCACAGATCGGGGACATCTATCGAAGCGCTGTGCAGCCTCCCGAGGCTTCTATTGAATATCAGCCTAATGATAGGATCTATCTCTATTTCACGTCCGGAACTACCGGCTTGCCTAAAGGAATTATAGGTAGAAATGCGAGCTTATTGCACTTTATTGATTGGGAAATAGCAACGTTATCGATTCAACCGGGGACGCGAATTAGCCAATTCACGTCTCCTTGCCATGACCCTTTTCTACGGGACATATTCGTGCCGCTATGTTCGGGAGGGACGATATGTATCCCGGATAATAAAGTCGTTCTGCTCGATTCGAAGCAATTGCACGCCTGGATTCATGACGCAGACGTTGCTTTAATTCACTGTACCCCAAGCTTGTTTAAAAATATTGTTGTCGGCGTGCAAAATGGGGAGGTGTTTAAAAACCTGTCATATATTTTATTGGCAGGCGAGAAAGTAATTCCGAAGTTATTGGAAAAATGGTACGAGACGGTCGGAAGCCGTGTTCAGCTTATTAACTTATACGGCCCGACGGAAACGACATTGGCGAAGCTATATTATATGATTGAGCCTTCGGATGTAAATCGAGACGCGATTCCCATCGGAAAAGCAATAAAGGGGGCACGGGCTATCCTTTTGGACAACGATGGCAGAATCTGTACGGAAGGTGTTGCCGGCGAAATTTATATTCGGACGCCATTCAGAAGTCTGGGCTACTACAATAATGAAGAATTAACAAAACAGAAATTCACGGTTAATCCCTATAATAATGATCCGGCAGATTTATTGTTCCGTACGGGCGACCTGGGAAGACAGCTTCCGGATGGAAATATTGAATTTCTCGGGAGAGTTGACCGTCAGATTAAAATAAGGGGCTATAGAATCGAGCCTTCGGAGATTGAGTCGATTCTAATGAAAACAAGCGGTGTAGAAGAGGTCGTAGTCACGGCAAGGGAAAGCTCCAATGGCGAGCTCTTTTTGTGCGCTTATGTAGTCGGCGGCGCAGAGGCCCAGAGCTTGAAAGAGCATCTGAAGATGAACGTGCCGGATTATATGGTTCCACAGCACATTATGGCAATAGAAAAAGTGCCGTTGAATGTAAATGGCAAGGTTGATTATAAAGCTTTGCCGGCGCCTCCGAAAGGCGAATATGTTGAGCCTAAAGGCGAAATGGAGAAGAAACTGGCTCAAATATGGGAGGAAATATTCGAAGTTAGTCCAATAAGCAGCGAATCGAGCTTTTTTGAGATGGGCGGTCACTCATTGAATGTGATGGAGCTCGTCTCTAAAATCTATGAGCATTTTGAGATTCAGATATCAATCGGGGATGTGTTTACGAACGGGACTATCAAAAAATTGGCGGCATGCATTGCTAATACCAATGCGACTCAATATGTTCCAATTACTCCGGCCCCGCATAAGCCGCATTATGCTTTGTCATCTGCACAGTATAGCCAGTATATAACGAGTGCATATGGTGGCGGTAATATTATCAACAACATACCTAAGATTATTAAAGTTTCAGGGCCGTTCAACATCGAACGATGTACGGCTGCATTTAACAAATTGATCGATAGGCACGAATCGTTAAGAACCTCTTTTGACGTTGTTAATGGCGATGCCGTACAAATGATTATGCCCGCCGCCAATCTTCAAATTAGTGAATTAAACGGAGCAGATGACATTGAGGAATTGGTGGAGTCATTTATACAGCCGTTTGATCTGAAGTCGCCACCTTTATTAAGGGCAGGGGTACAGAAGATAAGCGACGAGGAGCATTTGCTTATCTTTGACATGCATCATATTATTTCGGACGGATTTTCGTTAAGCATCTTTCTGAAAGAGTTCATTGCACTTTATGATGGCATGGAATTGCCGCCATTGAGCATCCAATACAAGGATTATAGCGAGTGGCAGAAATACCATTATTTTCAATCTGAGCGTTTTAGAACTCAGGAAAATTACTGGAAGAATATGTTTGAAGAAGAAACGAAGGCATTACAGATGCCGACTGACTATCCTCGTGTGAAAGAGCAAATAAGCAAAGGAAAACAGATTCAATTTGTTCTAAGCCAGGAAACAACGAACAAAATAAAAGAGAGACTGACGGAAACCTCCACCACCCTTTATGTATTTTTATTGGCTGCCTATAACGTATTCCTATTCAAGTACACAGGGGAGCAGGACATTACCGTCGGCACGGCCGTTGCGGGAAGACAGCATCCGGATTTAAGAAATGTTCTTGGCATGTTCGTGAATATTTTAGCTTTAAGGAATTATCCAAAAGGAAATAATAGGTTCAGCGATTTCTTGAATGAAGTCAAGGAGAGAACCTTAGAAGCCTTTGATTATCAAGAATATCCGTTCGAAAGATTGCTTGAGGTAGTGCCTGTTCAGCGCCATGATGGCAGACATCCTTTGTTCGATACGATGTTTATTTTGCAAAACGTTGAATTCCCTGAATTTACGACGAAAGACATTACATTTACATCAATGGATCTTCACAACCATATTTCGAAATTTGATTTCAGATTGGAATCTTTTTACAATTATGATCATATTTTATTCAACTTTGAATATAATACTCAAATGTTCAAAGCGACCACGATCGAGAAGTGGGTCGAACATTTTGAAAACATTGTTGAAGCTGTTGTGAATAACTTGGATATCAAGCTGTCCGACATTCAAATCTTATCTGAGCAAGATCAAAATGCAAGTATTTTGGATTTCAACGCTATTCTATAAAACTCAAAAATCAATTAAAAGGTGATAAGCATATGTGCGGAATTGCGGGAATTTATGATATTAGAAATGAGAATAGAATCGAGAAGCATATCATATTAAATATGATCGAAAAGCTGAGCCATCGGGGGCCCGATGGCATAGACTTTTATCAGAACGAACAGGTATCACTAGGCTTTGCCAGACTCAGTATTATTGATTTAACAACGGGGATGCAGCCGATTGCTAATGAAGATAATACGAAAGTATTGATTTGCAATGGAGAGATATTCAACTATCTCGAATTAAGAGAACAGATGGTGGCGAAAGGGCATAAGTTTAGAACGAATTCCGACGTCGAGGTTATTCTACACTTATATGAAGAGTACGGGACGGACTTCGTTAATTCACTGAACGGACAATTTGCTTTTGCTATCTATGATCTGACCAATCAATCCTTATTTTGTGCCCGAGATCATATGGGTATCGCGCCATTCTACTACACGATAGTAGATGGCTTATTTATTTTTGCTTCCGAAATTAAAGCGATTCTGGAGCATCCGTCGGTTCAAAGGAAAGTAGATTTGGTTGCTCTGGATCAGATGATGACTTTCCCTGGATTAATCGCTCCTCGAACTTTTTTTGATAATATTTATAGCCTTGAGAATGGACACCAACTGGAAATCAAAGACGGCCGGGTAAAAGATGATGAATATTGGGACCTCATATATCCTAAAGTCCATGAAATGGAACGGCCGATGGATGAGAGCTATTACATCGAGAAGCTGGATGACCTGCTCACCAAAGCGGTCAAGTATCGTCTGATGTCGGATGTTCCCTTGGCCTTCTATATAAGTGGAGGACTGGATTCTTCCATCATTGCTGCAAAAATTCACGGCATCGATCCGAGCATCAAGTACTCGTTCTCCGTTGCGTTTACAGATAAGATGATTTCCGAATCGAATTATCAATGGTTGATGTCCAGACATGTTCAATCCAATCACTGCGAGGAGATGTTCTCGCCTGCGGATATTTCAACCAGGTTGCGTCAAGCGATCCGGCATTCGGAGAGTGCGCTGAAGGAAACCTATAATACGGCTTCCTTAGTATTGTCGCAAGCTGTCAGAAGAAACAACATCAAAGTGGTGCTGACCGGTGAAGGTGCCGATGAGCTGTTTGCAGGATATGTAGGGTATCGGTTTGACAAAATGAGAGCGCAATCGCCAAGCAATGCAGGCAATAAACCTGATCCGAGAGAGGTTGAAATTAGAAGGAATCTATGGGGAGACGAGAATTTCTTCTACGAGAAACAATACTATGAATACGAATCGACGAAACGAGAGCTGTATTCGAATGAAATAAACAGCTTTTATAGTGATGTCAATTGCTTGAATCATCCGGTCATCAACAAAGAACGGATCGATAACATTGATATACTTCATAAGCGCTCCTATATTGACTACAAATTGCGCTTGCCAGAACATCTGTTGGCGGATCATGGCGACCGCATGGCTTTTGCGAACTCCGTGGAAGCGAGATATCCGTTCCTTGACAAAGACGTTGTTGATTTTGTAAGAGTCATTCCGCCGGACTTGAAGCTGAAGCTTTTCGAGGAAAAATATATATTGAAGCAATTGGCGAAAAAAAATGTCCCTGTCGACATCATCAAGCGGCCTAAATACACATTCGTTGCCCCGGGAAGCCCTGAATTGCTGCGCCAGGATGTCGAGTATATAAACGATCTACTGTCGTACGACAAGATTAAAAGCCAAGGCTTCTTTAATCCTGATACGATCGAGAAACTGAAAAAGCAGTATGTACAGCCAGGTTTCAAGCTGAACTTGCCTTTTGAAAATGATATGCTCATTGTCGCCATTACACTCGGTGTTTTTCTGGATGAATTCAAGATTTCCTGACGTCATTAAAAGGTGGTAATTTGGTTTGAAGACGCTAAAAGTGAAGCCATACAATGACTTATGGTTGGATTGTGTCAACAATAATCTAATCGGCATATTGACTGCACATGACCCTCAGTTTGAGGGTCTGCCATGTTTTTATAAATGGGCCTACACGCTTAACGTCCATCGTGAAGGAGCAGTTGTACATCATAACGACTTGTCTTCACACATTGATGTCATGTTCGAGAGGCCGGATCTAACCTCAATATTTGAGGAAAAGCGCATCATTGTTAACGAGGAATGTGACATTAATAAGCTGGTTTGTACATTGATCGATGACAATTATTATGTATTCCTTAATATGAACCGCTATTACTTCCCTGGCAGCGCTGACTTTAACAAAACGACATTTGTCCATCCATCATTCATTTATGGATACGACTCGGAAGGCTTTAAATTATTAGAGGACTGCGTACAGATTGGAACGATTGATTATTACGAGTTGGATAATACACAGTTTTCCCAATCGTTTCAATCCGCGCTCGGGGATTCTAATGAAGCTATTATTCACTGCGTACGTCTAAGAGATGATTGGTCGAATGGCAAGCTGGAAGTTTCCAAATCGTTAATCGATTCATTATTAACCGACATCTTAGGCACGGAAGCAATGGATAGCCTAGGACAATCCTATAAAGGATTAATTGCCATCAAGAAATATGCTGAAATGTTTAATGAGCAAAATGTTCACCTGCTGGTGGAACCAGAACAATTCATGTGGTTCCTTCAGCAGATTAAAAGAGGCGTTACCATGCAAAAAAGGATCTTGATGCTTTTGAAATATGCATTGGATATAAATTTAATAAGTACCGATTCTTATAATAAGCTGTCTCAGCTATACAACGATCATCATGAATATTGGGTCCTTGTAACGAGTAAGATTGGCCGCGTCATGTATAAGAACTCGCAAAAATATTTTAAATCGAAATTGGAAGAATCAAAAAAGCTGCTCCTAGATTTATATGAGCAAGAGCTTTCGTTAACGAAGCGTTTTCAAGAAGAAATGAACCTATAAACTATAACGGGGGTTTTTACCGTGGAAAATAATGTTGTAGAAAAACTGCTGAAAATCGTTGAGGGACTGTTTAACACTACTGATATTGATATGGAGAGAGATTTTAACGAGTTCGGACTAAATTCCTTGGACTATATTAAGCTGATTGTAGCAATAGAAGATGAATTCGAAATCGAATTTGATGACGATGCATTGACGATGAGAGAAATAAATAAATTCAAAGACTTCGTTAATTTGATTGTCGATATGGTTCAAGCGTAAGCTTTACACGGATATCCATACCAATAACCACTGAGCGGGTGAGACTTGTTGAAATATCAATTTGAGGTTTTTTGCAATGTTTCAAATATCAATTACAGTCAATCGTCACAATATATTAATCAAGTTCAACAGATCATTACGACTGCAGAAAAATATAATTACGACGGATCGCTCTTTCACTTCAATCATTTAATGGTCGATCCGTTTATTCTGGCATCGAATGTTCTGCAGCACACCAACAATTTTGTTCCGATTATTGCCGCTCTCCCCAGTTACAACAGCCCTGTCGCTACTGTGAAAAAGGTACAGAGCCTTACTTATATCTATGGGAAGAAAGTTAATTTGAACATGATTACAGGTGCAGCAAAGCACGAATTGGAGCAAATATCGGATCTGCTGGAGCACCCTTCGCGTTATCAAAGACTTCAAGAATATATTGAGGTAGTAAAGCTATTGCTTGAATCCGATGAGCCAATCGATTACAAAGGTACTTATTATAACTATAATAAGCTTCACCTGGGAACTCCAGTTCCGAAGCATCTTATGCCGGATATATATGTTGCGGGCTCTTCGGATGCAGCTATTCAGCTTGCCGGGAAATTAGCGCAGGTTGCGATGACTCACCCGGGGCCTATAGAGCATTTCAAACAAAATTTCTTGAGTAAAATAAACCATCCATCGCTTAAGGTCGGAATTGAAATCGGAATTATTACAAGAAAAACAAGCGCCGAAGCATGGGAAGTTGCAAGACAACTGTATCCTCAAAGCTTCCTAGGGATGTTGCATACGAAGGTGAAATTAAATTCCGAGTCGACCTGGTTAAGACAGATGGCTGAATTGGGATTGAGCTCGGAGACGCATGATGATGTTTTCTGGATGGGCGCATTTACGAGCGGCGGGCAAAATAATCCGCTCCTGGTCGGCAGCTATGAGGATGTAGCTGCTTATTTTGAAAAGTATCTTCAGCTTGGTGTGAATGTCATCATTCTAACCGAATTAAGATCGGCGGATGAGTTCGAGCATGTGGATCAAGTAATGAAGCTAGTTCGTTCATAATAGGAGGTCAATATGGAGCAGGACAACAATTACCCGCTGTTTGTTCAAGTTAAAACCAAAGCGGAAGAAGACACGTTCGTAAAAATTTATTCTGACTTATGCTTGGAACGCGGAGT
Source organism: Paenibacillus sp. FSL W8-0439 (assembly GCF_038008995.1). Taxonomy (NCBI): domain Bacteria; kingdom Bacillati; phylum Bacillota; class Bacilli; order Caryophanales; family Paenibacillaceae; genus Paenibacillus; species Paenibacillus sp. FSL W8-0439. Next base: position 5,041,630 of record NZ_JBBPAK010000001.1, on the reverse strand, counting down.
TACCTTCGAACCGAAAGAATCGAAAAATTGTATTCGCTTTCTAATGGTGGATGAGAATAATGACAGCATCGGTACCATTGAAGTGTTGCCGTACATTCCAAAAGAGGAAACGAACCTGGAATATTATTATCCGTTCGCGGACCATCCTTCAGTGAAAAATATACAAGAGCGTTCTACGGTATTCGAGCTCGGCAAGATGGCGATCACTGAAAATAAACGAAATCAGGGCTTTCTTTCGAAGTTCGTCGATTTTATGTTCAGATTTTCAAAAAAGTACAAAGTCGACTATTTTGTTTGCGCTATGAATGTCGAGATTTATCGAATTCTACTGCTCAAGCATAAAATCGTTTTTGAGAAGCTGGATAAGAAAATTAACTTCGGTCAATATGGCACCTATCCGGTCATCATTGATATGAAAGCATCGAGCGAAAGAAGCTCGAATTAAGATCGTAAAAACGGTAGAGGAGCAGGTATTCCATGTCTCTAATCATCAAGCTGAAATGGTTTATTAAACAACGATGGATCCATTATTTAATCGGCGTCTCGCTATTAATCATCGCTAATCTAGCGTTTCTGATCCCGCCCAGATTTATTGGCAAAACAATAGATCAAATTCGCAGCGAAACCTTTACGGCCGATAAGTTAAGCAATTCCGTTATTTTACTTGCAACGTTGTCTTGCAGTCTATATGTTATTATTTTCTTTTATCACTATTTGCTGTTTGGAAATGCGATTCAATTAGAGAAGTTGCTTAAAGGCCGCCTAATGAGACACCTGACCCAAATGACGCCTTCCTTTTTCCAGCGAAACCGCACGGGAGAATTAATGGCGCTTGTCAATAATGATATACCATTTATTGCAAACATCGCCGGTGGTGGTGTAATGACACTGGTGTTCACGTTTATCGGGACGGTTATCGTTTTTGTCGCAATGATTGTGTATGTTGATTATAAGTTAATGCTAGCATCGTTGCTGCCCCTGCCTCTACTGGCTTATACGGTAAGTAAGCTGGGCGTTGTCGTTCGAAGACGATTCAAGGATGTCCAGGAAGCCTTTGGTCATATGAATCAGCATGTGATTGAGTCGATTTCCGGTCTGCGCGTCCTTCGTTCCTATGTGCAAGAGCGAAAAGATATTGAGGCCTTTGAACGTGTAACAGACGATGTGATGAAGAAAAACATGAAGGCAGCTTTTACGAACACGTTGATTCAACCCGTTATTATGACTGTGGTTGGATTTAGTTATGTCATCGGCAACGGTTATGGCTCCTATCTCGTATTTCATAATCAGATTACGTTAGGTCAATTGATAACTTTTAACATGTTTTTGGGGTTAATCATTTGGCCTATGGTTTATTTCGGGGAATTCGTCAATATGCTCAAGCAAGGAAGCGCCTCATTAGAAAGGTTGGAGCAGTCTATGGAGCAGCAGCCGGATGTAGTGGACGCTAATGAGCTGGTACCGGTAAGCGTGCCGACAAGTATCGAGATGAAGCAATTAACGTTTCGTTACCCGGGGGCTTCCAGCGACAGCTTGAGAAACGTTTCCTTCCGCATTGAGCAGGGGCAGACGCTCGGGATTGTAGGTCGGACGGGAAGTGGAAAAAGTACGCTGTTAAAGCAATTGCTTAGACAATATATTATCGAGCCGCAGCGACTGTTTATTTCTGATGTACCGATCGAGCAGGTCGCTCTGGACCGGGTGCGCAGTTGGATCGGTTATGTACCGCAAGATCATTTATTATTGTCCAAGAGTATTCGGGATAATATTGCGATGGGCAATCCCGAAGCCACTGATGACGAGGTTCTACGCGCGATCGAGCTGTCCTGCCTGAAGGAAGATATCGAACAAATGAGCGAAGGCTGGGATACGATTATAGGCGAAAGCGGCATTATGCTGTCCGGCGGTCAAAAACAACGAATGGCCATTGCGCGGGCGTTGCTCATCAATCCTGAAATTTTGATTTTAGACGATGTCTTATCCGCAGTAGATGCAAAAACGGAAAGCCTAATCTTAAAAAACATTCGGCAGCAAACGGCCGGCAGAACAACATTTATTACGGCGCATCGACTGTCTGCGGTAAGTCACGCCCATTGGATTGTTGTGCTGGATCAAGGGCAGATCATTGAAGAAGGAACGCATGAGCAGTTGTTGTATCGCAATGGTTGGTATAAAGAGCAGTATGAACGCCAACAAATGGAGGCTTTGAGTGAAGGAAAGGAAGCGCTATGATGATAAAAAAACCTTCCGTCTTGCGAAGATTGACTAGCTATATTTTATTGTTCAGAAAAAAAATGATATTCGCTTTAATTATTTTGCTTATCGCTGTGGCGGCTCAGCTTAGCGGGCCTTATATTACTAAGATGGTTATCGACCGGCATATTAGCTCGATTGTCGAATTGGACTGGTACGAAGCTGGCAATGCAGAAGTGCCGGAAGGGACCCAATATGTAGATTTTCACGATAAAGCCTATATAAGAGCGGATTGGATCGCTACGGATCAGCTGAATCCCGAGTGGACGAAGGTGCAACTTAAACAACAGGATAATACACTTGTTATAACAGCTGCGAATGCTGCTGAAGAAATAAAGCTATCGTCTAATGATGTGGTTACATTCTATAAACATGATGTGAATCCTGTCATACAACTGATAGGACTCTATGCTAGCTTACTGATTGTCGGTGGCTACCTCAGTTTTGTAAGCGGGTACATGATGCAATCTATAGCCTTGCGCGTTGTTCGTAAAATAAGGATAGATGCAATGAAGCATGTTCATCGGATACCCGTTCGCTACTTCGACAATACGCCTGTAGGACAGGTTGTCACAAGGATTACGAACGATACCGAATCGATCAAAGACTTGTTTATGAGCTTTATGAACAATTTCGTTGTTAACGGCGTAAACCTTGTTTGTATCTATACGCTTATGTTCATGCTGGACAAGACGTTGGCTGCACTCTGCTTAATATTCCTTCCGCTGTTCTTTGTTTTAATGAGGCTTCATTTCAAGTTTTCCAAGGGATATTTTCAAGTCATCAGAGAACGTTTGAGCCAAACGAATGCCATGATTAACGAATCTATTTTAGTCATGCCTATCATTAAAGCATTTCGTCGAGAGAAAGAACGTGTAGATGAATTCGAGAAATTGACGCAGGACAGCTACGTTCATCAAATGAAACAGCTTCGGATTTCCAGCATTTTATCTCAAAATATAACGAACTTTATCGGGGCATTAGCTGTAGTTGCATTGCTGTGGTACTTTGGTAACGCTTCATTGCACACGGCTATCTCATTTGGCGTTTTATATGCGTTTGTTGATTATCTTGGACGGCTATTTGCTCCTATCAACGGTATTTTTGAACAGCTTACAAGTGTTCAGCGTTCGTTAGTATCCGCAGAACGCGTATTTAAGTTTATCGATGAAGACGGGATTGACATGGGAGCTGTTGAAGAGTTCGTCAGACCGGAGGGGCATGTCGCCTTCAATCATGTTTCCTTTGCTTATAAAGAGGAAGAGTACGTATTAAAGGACATTTCTTTCGAAGTGAAAAAAGGACAAACAATTGCAATTGTAGGGCATACAGGATCAGGCAAAAGCTCGATTATGAATTTGCTTCTAGGCTTCTATGAACCGAACAAAGGCTCGATTACGATCGATGGCCGGGATATTGCAAGCATGTCCAAGCAAGAGCTGCGGAAGCATATGGGTATTGTCCTTCAGGATCCTTTTTTATTCGCAGGCGATATTAAGTTTAACGTAAGTCTTTACAATGAAGGTATTGATCTTGAGAGAGTAAAACAAGTGATTCGGGAGGTGGGGGCTGAGGGTTTTGTGAATGGCCTGCCGAACAGTTACGACGAAGAGGTTATTGAACGAGGCAGCACGCTTTCTAACGGGCAGCGTCAACTAATCTCTTTTGCAAGGGCACTGGCTTTTAATCCGGCTATATTGTTATTGGATGAAGCGACAGCAAATATCGATAGTGAAACCGAAGCGATTATTCAAAAGGCACTAAAGGTTTTAGTTAAAAATAGAACGATGTTTATTATCGCGCACCGGCTTTCCACAATCCGTCAAGCGGACTGCATTCTGGTTATGCATAAGGGTGAGATTATAGAGAGAGGAAACCATGACGAACTGATGAGCTTGAATGGCAGATACGCCAATATGGTTAAGCTGCAGGAGAACTCCTTATCCTTGAACAAAAATTCCGAGTATGCAGTCCTTCCAAATTAATTCATATTTACGTGTGAGTCCCTTGAAGCCTTCAAGGGGTTTTTATCATATCGAAAAGGAATGATTTAAGATGACACCTAATACGATTCAATCGCGCTTATTCAAATCTTTCGATGAGCATAGTGAGCGGAACGCCCTAGAGTATCGAGGCCAAGTATTAAGCTATGCCGAGCTGGAGGAGAGGTCCAATGTAATCGCACATGCATTGCTGGCGAAAGGCTTGGAAAGAGGGACGTTTGTCAGTATTTTCATGCATGATAAAATTCAATTGATCTGCTCCGTTGTAGGGATAGTCAAATCCGGCTGCGTATTTATGCCTATAGATGTTACATATCCAAGAGAAAGAATTAAAGTTATGCTTTCGACCACCGAGACCAAATACATTCTAACAGATGACCCGCTGGCGTCCTTTTCCGATATTTATGAAGGCTGGACCGAGGAGCTTGACATTATTCATGTCGATACACAGGCTAATGAATTCAATGGCAAGGTAAGGCCAGAACAGTCTTACGGACCTAATGATAAAACGTATGTATTCTTTACTTCAGGCTCCACGGGTAACCCTAAAGCAGTAGTAGGACGGAACGAGAGTCTGCTGCACTTTATTGAATGGGAAATCGAAGAATTCGGTATTACACAAGACGCGAGAGTCAGCCAGTTCACTTCTCCATGCCACAATCCGCTGCTTAGAGATATCTTTGTCCCACTGTTGTCGGGCGGAGCCATATGCATACCTGAAAGTAAAGAAATGATGCTGGAAAGCAACAGTCTTATGGAATGGATCGAAAGCTCCAGGGTGTCCTTGATCCATTGTACGCCGAGTCTATTCAAGCTTATCAACGGGAAGTCGCTGACGAGCGATCGTTATCCACAGTTGCAGTACGTCTTGCTTGCAGGGGAGAGGAGCGTACCGAAAGATATTGTTAGCTGGTACGAAATCATGGATGAACGAGTCCAACTGGTGAGCTTGTACGGACAAACAGAAACGACATTAGCCAAAGTATTTCACCGCATTAAGCCTGAAGATGTAGTTAAACCCAATATACCAATCGGAAAGCCGATTTCTGGAGCAAGGGTAGCTATATTGAATGAGGATTTGCAGCTTTGTGCTCAAGGCGTTACTGGCGAAATCTATATTCGTACCCCGTATAGAAGCTTGGGCTATTACAATAATGATGAGTTGAATAAGGAAAGGTTTATTCCTAATCCGTTCAATAACGATCCGACAGATATTATTTATCGTACGGGTGATCTCGGTCGGGTATTGGAGGATGGAAACATTGAATTTCTTGGCCGGGTCGATCGCCAGATCAAAATCAGGGGCTTCCGGGTCGAACTGAATGAAGTAGAGAATACGCTATTGCTCCATCCTAAAGTTAAAGAAGCAGCCATTATTGCCAAACAAAACGATCAAGGAACTACGTATATTTGTGCCTATGTTGTACTGAATGTTCTTAATGGTGTGATTGAACCGCAAGAGCAGGTAAATCATGAATTCCGTCAGTTCATTGCATTGAAATTGCCTGACTATATGGTGCCACAATATTTTATTGCGATCGATCAACTGCCGATGAGTCTGAACGGGAAGCTTGACTATAAAGCACTCCCGGAACCGGAGCAGCAGCGCTATATTGCACCGGCAGACGAGATCGAAAGCAGATTGGCCGAGTTATGGTGCGAAATATTAGGGCTCAAGCAAGTTGGTAGAATGAACAGGTTTCTGGAAAGCGGAGGCCATTCTCTCAATGTCATTTCGTTAGTATACAAAGTATATCAAGAATATAATGTAGAGCTTCCGCTAGCCGAAATTTTTAAAAATATTACATTGGCGGAGCTTGCCGACTATATTAGAGGCGCCAATAGCAGCTCTGACAGCACCCATATTGAGCCTGCGGCAGAACGGGAATTTTACCCGCAATCATCCGCTCAGAGACGTATGTTCCTGTTGAACCAGCTTCAACGAAACACGACGTCTTATAACATTCCGGTTGTGCTGAGTCTGCAAGGAAAAGTCGACAAGCAGCGCTTGGAGAATGTGATCGGGGTCTTAGTGGACCGACACGAGTTGTTACGCACTACATTTGAAGTCCACAACAATGAAACGGTACAAAAAATTAATAACGATATTAAATTCACACTGAAAAGTACAACTGCGCACGCCGGGGAGATCGAGCAGCGAATCGAGCAATTTGTTCAGCCTTTTGATTTAAGTCTTGCTCCGCTATTCCGGGCAGAGCTGATTCAATTGGCCGAGGATCAATATATCCTGATGATAGATATGCATCATATTATTTCGGATGGCGTAACGGTTACAATCATGGTTCGTGAATTCATGGAGCTCTATCGGGGCAACCAGCTGTCCCCGCTGAATGTGCAATACAAAGATTATGCCGTGTGGCAGCAAGAACAAATGGGCACGGATTCGATAAATAAGCAGGAGCAGTATTGGCTGCAAGTGTTCGAGGGAGAAATTCCGGTACTGAAACTAGCGACCGATTACCCTCGACCGGAAGTACAAACGTTCGAAGGAAGCCGCTTGAGCTTTACGGCGGATGCCCGCATGGCACGGAAAGTGAAAGAAATTGCCGAGCGGACAGACAGTACGCTATATATGGTTCTGCTGGCGGCGTACAACATCATGCTCTCCAAATATTCCGGACAAAACGATATAGTAGTAGGGTCGCCTATTGCGGGAAGAGTTCATGCCGATGTCCTAAATATGACCGGCTTGTTTGTAAATACGCTTGCCATGAGAAATGCGCCTGAAGGAACTAAAACGTTCTTGTCCTTTTTGCAAGAGGTTAGGAAAGGTGCCTTGGCGGCCTATGAGAATCAGGCATATCCGTTCGAGGAGCTAGTCGAGAAGCTGCAAGTGAGAAGGGATATTAACCGAAATCCATTATTCGATACGATGTTTGTATTGCAGAATATGGAGATGGAGAAATTGCAACTGGACGAGCTGGATATTCAAGCTTATCCATTTGAATCGAAGATCGCCAAGTTTGATTTGACGCTGGAAGCAGTAGAGTTGGAAGAAGGAATCGAGTTCCAACTGGAATACAACACGAATCTATTCAAAGCGCAAACGATTACCAGAATGAGCGATCATTTTATTCACATTTTGGAGGCAATAACGCTCAAACCAGAGCAATCGCTGCGCGAAATCGAAATGATTACAGAGGAAGAAAAACGGCAAATCAGAGAAGCGTTCAATGCTACTAAGGCCGAGTTTCCGAAGGATAAAACGATTCAATCCCTATTCGAAGACCAGGTGTGCAACACACCGGATCGAATAGCGCTTGAACATAAAGGGAAGCAGCTGACTTATCAGGAGCTCAATGAGCGGGCCAACCAATTGGCTAGAACGCTGCGGTCCAGAGGTGTAAAACAAGATCAAATCGTAGCGATCATGATGGACAGATCGTTGGAAATGGTAATTAGCATTCTGGCCGTTCTTAAGGCGGGCGGGGCATACCTGCCTATCGATCCAAGCCTTCCGACAGATCGTATTCAATACATGCTGCGGGACTGCGGAACATCGATATTAATGACAGCAGCCAGCAAGCAAGGCAGCATCGATTTTACCGAGGAGTGGATAGATGTAGATGACGAGGCCTCTTTCCATTCCGACAATTCTAACTTGAGCAATAGTAATGATGCTGCTGATTTAGTCTATGTCATCTATACTTCAGGCTCGACGGGGAATCCAAAAGGAGTACTGATCGAAAACCGAGGGCTAGTCAATTATATTAGCTGGGCGCACAAAGAATATATCAGCAGTTCCTCCGAAGTGTTTGCGCTATATTCATCGATAGGGTTCGATCTTACCGTCACTTCTATTTTTACACCGTTAATAAGTGGCAACCAGATCGTTATTTATGAAGACGACGGAGAAGAGTTTATTCTGAATACGATTCTGCGGGACAACAAAGTTAACATTATCAAATTGACGCCTTCGCATTTGAAATTATTGAAGGATATGAAGCATGCCAATACTTCGGTTAGCAAGCTTATTGTCGGCGGCGAAGACCTAAAGGTTGATTTGGCGAAAAGTACCAACAAAGCGTTTAATAACCGTCTGAAAATATTCAATGAGTACGGACCAACCGAAACGGTCGTCGGATGCATGATTCACAAATATAATCAGTCGGAGGATACCGGTGTTTCCGTTCCGATAGGAAGACCAATCGATAATACCAGCATATACATTGTTGATTCTAACAATCACTTTATGCCGGTGGGAGCGATCGGCGAGATCTGCATATCGGGAGCCGGTGTTGCAAGAGGTTATTTGAACCGGCCGGAGCTTACAGCAGAGAAATTCGTGTCGAACAGCTATGCATCAGAAGGGGTTATGTATAAAACAGGCGACCTGGGAAGATGGCTTTCGGATGGAAGCATCGAATATTTGGGCCGAATCGATGATCAGGTCAAGATTAGAGGTTACCGTATTGAGTTTGGCGAGATCGAAGCTGCTCTGCAGAAGTACCCGGGAGTAAAGGAAGCAGCAGTCCTTGCACAAGAAGATTCGTCAGGGGATAAATCTTTGGTCGCTTATTTGGTATGCGAGGAAATCAATATAGCGGAAATCAGAAGCTTCCTCGGCAAAGAATTACCTGATTATATGATCCCGTCACACTATGCCCATCTGGAAGCCTTGCCGTTGACATCGAACGGCAAGCTCGACCAAAAGGCGTTATCAGGCTATTCCTATGTACCATTCAAAAGCGCCGATAAAGCAGAGCCTGTTAATGAGATGCAACAGATTATATTGGACATTTGGGAAAATATTTTGGATGCGCAAGGAATCGGAATAGATGACGACTTCTTTGAACTAGGCGGCAATTCACTGCTTGCATTTAAAGTGGAGATGGAATTGGAAGATCATATAGGAGATCTGATGGAGCAGGAAGATATTTCAATCTCTTATCTCATTTATAAATTAAAGACAATAAGGAAGCTGGAAGTGCATTTGACGGCACTACAAGAAAGTGAGCTTACCTTGAACCGCTAATAGGCAGCAATAGAGCGTAAGTGAAACAATCAGCGAGGAGTGAGCGAACTTGTCGAGTGTGAATTTGGATCATTTATATCCGCTGACGCATGCTCAAAAACGAATTTGGTATATCGAAAAAATATATCAAGGAACAGCCGTACACAATATTGGCGGGACTGTGCGCATAAAAGGGAAGATTGATCCAGGTATTCTCGAAAAAGCGATACATTGTTTTGTGCAAGGCCATGAAGGCTTAAGAATGCAGGTTACGGAAAGCGATGGGGAAGTGTATCAGAGGCTCAACGGATATGCAGGAACTAAAATCGATTTTTTCGATTTTAGTTCCCTGGATAACGCTTGCGATGAATATGACCGCTGGTTACGAAACAAAGTAAGCCAGCCATTTGTATTAACCAACACCCCATTATACTATTTTGCAATGTTAAAGTTCAGCGATAACGAATACGGATACTTTATAATAGCCCATCATATCGTATCTGACGGTTGGTCAATGGGGATTCTTATTGAACAGATATCAGACAATTATGCGAAATTGTCCAATAACGAATCCATTGCGATTAATCCAGACTTCTCCTATCTTGATTACATCGGATGGGAGAAGGATTACCTTGCTTCTAAAAGAATGGAAAAGGATAAAGGCTACTGGAAAAGCAAGTTTGCAAGTCTTCCCGATCATTTGGCGGCTGCTTCCGATGATCTTGCCGGCGCAAGAAAATCGTTCAAGCTTTCGGAAGAGCTAACTTTTGCCGTAAATCGTTTCTGTGCTGAGAATCAAGTGTCGTTAAACTCTTTTTTCTCCGGGGCCTATGCGCTATACATGTATAAATTGAACAATCAACAAGATATTATTATAGGGAATCCGGTATCCAACCGAGTCCACAGAAAATATAAAACCACCTTCGGCATGTTTACCAGTACGATGCCATTGCGTATAGGAATCGAAGAGAATACGACTTGTCGAGCCTTTATACAGAACGTCCATAAAGAGTTATTTCATTGCTTCCAGCATCAAAAGTATCCCTTCAATCAGCTAGTTAAGGATTTGGAACTAAGTAAAAGGGGATATAGTGATTTATTTAACATCTGCGTCAACTTCTACAACACGAAACCAAATCGTAATATTGCAGGTTGCTCAGTAGAGCTCGAGGAATTTCATAATGGCGAGCAAATATACTCGTTACAATTCATCATTAAAGAATGGTCGGGCTCGGAACAAATCGAGTTTCATATCGACTATAAGAGCAAGGAATATCAGGAGCGTGAGATAGACAAGCTATACGGAAGAATGCTGCTCATGATCGAGCAGATCGTAGAACGTCCTTCTGAATATTTAAGCAAGCTAAGCATCATGACTCGCGTCGAACAACAGTTGATTCAGCAAGTAAATGAGCGAGTAGCGCAATATACAATAAAAGATACGATCATCGGCTTGTTTGAGCAACAAGTCAATCAAACTCCGGATCATATTGCACTAAGCTTTGAAAACGAGAATGTCAGCTACAACGTTTTAAATGAAAAGGCTAATCAAATAGCTAATCTTCTTGTATCAAAGGGCGCCAAGCCCAATAGCATTATCGGCGTCATGTGCTATCATTCCGTCGAAGTTGTTGCGGCTATATTAGGTATATTGAAAATCGGGGCAGCCTATCTGCCCCTCAATGAAGATTATCCGATTGAACGAATGAATTACATTTTTGAGGACTCGCAAACGAGTTTTATATTGACTAATGTAACCCCGCAGGAACATATCAAATTCAAAGGTACGTATATTCGTCTGCTGCAAAATGATGAGATCGCACGTAGCAGCACGGTATTTCAATCCGTACAATCTTCCTTAGAGGATTTGGTCTATGTCATTTATACGTCGGGCTCAACGGGCAATCCTAAAGGCGTTCAAATCGAGAACAAAGGATTAGTCAATTATATTAGCTGGGCCAGCGAACAATATATCAGCAGTTCTGATGAAACGTTCGCGCTATATTCGTCGTTAGGCTTCGATCTTACGGTAACCTCTATTTTCACCCCATTGATAACAGGGAATTCTATCATTATCTATAAAGACGATGGAGATGAATTCGTACTTTATAAGGTAATGCGTGAGAACAGGGCTAATATCGTAAAACTGACGCCAGCTCACCTAAGGCTGCTGAAGGACACGGGCATAAAGAACACGTCCATTAAAAAGCTTATAGTAGGCGGCGAAGATTTAAAGGCTGAGCTAGCAAGAGATATTACCGAATTATTCAATAATAAAGTCGATATATTTAATGAATATGGTCCTACGGAAGCAACGGTAGGATGCATGATTTACAAGTTTGACAAGCTAAATGATACTGTGGGTTCAGTTCCAATTGGCGTGCCTATCGATAATTCGCAACTCTATATTCTGGATGCGAATCTTAATCCCGTGCCCGTAGGTACTGAAGGGGAATTATTCATTGCGGGAGAAGGGCTTGCAAGGGGGTACCTGAATCGGCCGGACACGACTTCGAGAAGCTTCCTTGATAATCCCTTCTCGAAGGGAACGCGTTTATATCGATCGGGAGACGCAGCTAGACTCAATGAATCGGGCATTATGGAATACTTGGGTCGGATCGACCAGCAAGTTAAGATAAAAGGCTTCCGCATTGAGCTAGGAGACATCGAGTCAAATATAAGATCACATAGCTCCGTTAATGATGCCGTTGTAATAGATTGGGAAGATAGCATGGGCTCCAAAGCATTGTATGCGTTTATTGTTCCAGACAGCAATTTCAGCGAACGGCGCTTACGCGAGGAATTGGCCCGACTATTACCAGCGTATATGATACCTTCATATTATTATGCTGTCGATCAAATACCATTAAGTATTAATGGGAAAGTTGATAAAAAGGCATTGATCGAGTATATGAGCTTATCCAATCGAATGGAATCGCAATATGAAGAAGATCTGTCATTGACGGAAACTGGACATAAAATTTTGCATATTTATCGGGATATTTTAGGCAGGCCGAATCTTGAATTGGACGATGATTTTTTAGTGTTTGGCGGAGATTCGATTAAAGCGATCCAAATCGCCAATCGTCTTGAGCAGATCGGGCTGAAAATCAAAGTCAAGGATATTCTTAATGTGCCCGTCATTAGAAACCAGATCGATAGAATGGATGATGCGGCGGAGGGCGCCATCATACAGCAAACATCCCATCATGGTGTGATTAAGCCCACTCCAATCTATCAGTGGTTCTTTAATAAACAATTAACGAATCGCGAGCACTGGAATCAGTCCGTCCTGTTAACGTTAAATGTTGATCTAAGCAATGAACAATGGAATAAACTATTATTTACCTTAATTGTTCATCACGATACGTTGAGAATCAACCTGAATGATGAAGGAAGTATGATCTACAATGATGCTTATCTGGAGGACCGTGCATTTGCAATTTCAAGCTTTGATCTAACGGAATTATCAATAGAAGAGCAGCAAAACAGCATAGCGACGATAGGCAATAAGCTGAAATCCTCCTTCAACCTGCAGTCTGGGCTGCTGTTCAAAGCAGGTATTATTCAAATGGGCGGCAAACAAAAGGATGTCCTGCTTTTAACCGCCCATCATCTGCTGGTGGATGGCATATCGTGGAGAATCATTCTGGAGGATATTCATACATTGATCGGCCAGACGATTGCCCAAGAGCAGCTGAAATTACCTTCCAAAACAAGCTCAATGCAGAATTGGTCAGAGAAGCTGTATGAGTATGGCATGACCTCGTTCAAGGAAATGAAATATTGGGACAAAATTGAGAACAGCTCATTTGAATTTCAGGTGGATCATAATGGTGGAGTAAATACGTATGGGAACCTTGCAAAACATATCATTAAATTAGATGAAGCTGAAACGGAATTCCTTCTGGGTAAGGCTAATCAAATCTACGGAACCGACCCTGGCGACTTGTTGATTATTGCATTGGCATTTGCATTACAACAACATACGAACCAGAACGAAATATTGCTAGAGGCTGAGAGTCACGGAAGAGAGCACATTGATGAGGCTGTAAATGTCTCAAGAACAGTCGGATGGTTTACTAGCCTATATCCAATACGGTTAGTTATGGAACAAAAGAATCTATCCGATCAAATCAAATCGCTCAAACAACAATTGCATGAGGTTCCTCACAAAGGCATTGGTTATGGAATCAATAAGTATATTCTCCGAAAACTTCCGATTGCGGAGAAGAAGAGAATAAGGTTCAATTATCTCGGAGAACTGGACAATATACAATCTCATCACTATTTCTTGCTCTCGGACGAACCATCGGGCGATGAGATAAGCAGAAACAATGATGTCGATTTCCTGATTGATATTATAGCCTTTGTTAAGAATAAAGAAGCATCTATTATTGTTCAGTATAGTACGGACTGGTTGAAAGAAAGTACTGTAACTCAGCTTATGGATGGTTATATGTCGCATATTCGTTCTCTGCTCGATCATTGCTTGAACAAAGAAGACCGCGAATTTACACCTTCGGACTTTGATCTTGTTGACGTGTCTCTAATGGAGCTTGATCAATTATTTAAATAGGAAGTAACAGTAATTGCCTCTGGAATGCAAAAGTGAGGCAATTACTGTTTTTAACCGGAAGTTAGGATCTAACTCTTCATGATAAAATTAGTTGTAAATGGTAAAAAAGGTATTATACGGATAATATTATATTGCCAATAAAATAAGTCGCGGCTATCGAAGGGGTAACTTCATAGTGCATTTCAATTATCGATTTTGGGGTGCAAGAAGGAAACACGAAACTGTTTTTCTACTAATTAATTACAGTTGGTTTCCGAGAAAGGGTATTATGATTACCCGGTAACATTCTATTTACCTGACTATCAGGGGGATAATTGGAGTATCTTGACCCCATGGTTCGATTATAATGTTGTGACAAGAAATTTTCTGATAAAAAACTCTATTGATATTCAGACACTGATTGAGCAAGCTTTGTTTAATAAACAGTACATTTATTTATATGTGAATGAGAAATTTATTCCAGGAGCTTCACCTGAAGCAGAGGGCAGAGACTATATAATCATCGGATTTTATTGCACGGATATATATAACGGACGAACGGAAGAAGTGTCCTTTTTAGGATATGACAACAAAAGAAACTTTAACGAAAGAACAATTAGATTCGAAATGTAAAGGGCATATTATCCACAATGCATTAGAAGGACTACTTGAGTCGGATGGGATTTGTTGCAAGAGGTGCAATGGGACTTTAGGAGAAAAAGCAGAAGCAAGTTTTACTAAGTTGTGTGCTCCAATAACAGAAAGTATGAATATTAAACACGAAATCGGAATGTGGATAACACAGTCCTGTGGATAAGTGGTATTTACATCCAAATTTTGGTGTGTATCAGTAGCTTGAGCCGGTATTGCATATCACAAACACAGGTTGTGAAGATTTCACCTCAATTCTAGAAAACCCAAAGAAGCCCTTTCTTTTACAGGGGAATGCTGTGCTTAGGTTTCGATATTGAGGAATATCCTGAGCATCTCTCTTCAATTGAAAAATTAAATTTCAAGAGAACATGTGCGGTTCAATGTGACAACTGCGGAAAAGTTATCGACAAGCAGGAATATGATACTTGACGACTAGATACCAAACCATGCAGGTGTCAGTACTACTGGTTTCTTCTGTGAAAAGAAGTGGCTAATTAATCGGATTTCGTGTTGCCATCGGTTTTACTGTTATATTCAATTTTGGAGCAGTTTTTGTAATGTTCCTCGATTTCATTTGTTAGACGGATATAAAAAATGATGTTGAAATAAATGCAAATCTACTGGTTTAGGCGAGTTTTTTATTTTGGATCAAGAAATCCCAAACTCCGAATTACTTGATAACAATATATCCTTTATTATTCCAGATTCCAGTGAACGCTTGGATAATATTTCATGTGAGGGTCAAAGAATATTCGTGAACTGACGAATCGAACCTGGTCCAATTCCATGGAAGAACGAATGAATCGACTAAACCAGTATATGATGGGGTGGATCGGCTATTTCCATCTGGCGTTAGCGAAGAAGTATGTCCAAACGCTAGACCAGTGGATTCGGAGAAGACTGCGAATGTGTCTGTGGAAACAATGGAAACGAGTACGCACACGAATCCGCGAACTTCGGGCGCTTGGGGTTCCAGAGTGGGCTTGTTTTAGAATGGCTAACTCGCGGCGAGACGCATGGGAAATGTCCCGGAACACGAATAATGCCCTTCCCCTTCCTACTGGGAAGCGAAAGGGCTGAAAAGCTTGCTCTCACGTTATCTGGAACTTTGTTAACCTTTTGGAACCGCCGTACCAAACAAACCTTTGGTATAGCTTGGTAAACTAGAGATCCATTCCTGTAGTTGACAAAAAACATCTGTTTTGTTCTTCTTAGTTATGGCCTCTGACATTTCAAGAAATAAACTCATGAGTTGCTGAAACGCGGTCTGGAAGTCTAGATCGCGGACCTCATCAGCAAAGAGAAAAAAGAGTCTCTCCATATTTCATTGCCCCTGCGTTGTACATTCTTTACTCGAAGGCCTGCAACTGTTGGTGGAGGTTTTGGAATGTTGTATGCAGATATCATACTTCGTATACTTCATATATGTTATTTATTGTTCTTTTTTTAATTGCTTTCTGAATTTTCTCATACGTTTCTTTTGATGTGTTTCCATTAAGTCCGAGTGGGGTATCCACAACCGGAATCACAACATCAATACCGAGTCCTTCACCAACCTTCTTTCGATATTCCTCATAACTTGTGTGTTTAATCAATTCGTAAAAATTTTTTTGAGAACTATGTGTTGATTCAAATATAAAAGTATCCGTTTTGGTTTCTCGAAGAATAGCAGGGCATTATGAGTAATCGCACTCTGACACTTTTTCACCCTTACCTAATGATTTTTTAATGTAGCGTTCAATGTCACAAATTATATATACATGGATTTTTCTGTTTGTTATAAAGTATTGGGCCCATGATTTTGACACGCCTAGGAACAGACTGTTGCTACACGATGTCAAGACAGTGAATTTGATTTCTTCAAGGTGTGAAAATAATTACAAAACAAGCACCCACTGAGAAACAGGTGGTGGTCAAAGCCCAAGCGAAGGCGTGGGAGGGGAACGAAGTTCCCTCAATTACTCACTTGTGGATAAGAACAGAACCTGACGATTATACACCGCTGCATGTGTAAAGTCCTTCAGGGATTGTGCGGAAAGTAGTGATTGTCAAAGTGGATGTATTGCCCCCTGCTGTTTCTCGCGAGGACTACTGTACTCAAACGCTCGCTTCATCATCTCCAGAACGAAGCCGATCTCCAAACTTTGACCAACTGCCAGTCCATCGATATAGGGAGAATAGCAGTCCGTGACGGTGTAGAGAAACTCCAGCCCTGAGTCATACGGATATAGGTAATATCCACACTCCAGACCTGATTGGGCGTAGTGATGGGTAACTTCGGCAGTAGGTTGGGAAAGACGCGGTGCTGCAGGTCGCGTTTGCTGAGATTCGGTCCAGGATAGACCACCATGATGACCATTTCCCGCATATACATTATGGGGCGATCAATAACTGTCAAAGAAATTGTAGAAGGGGTTTCCAATATTTTCTATATGTAACTTTCTGATGGTTCCACACTTTCTTGTTTCTGTGTTTATCACTTGCCGCTTTAAACCCAATAAAATCAATAAAATCCATTCCACAGTTTTATTTCATCTGACATTTTTGTTTGATGATAAAAATGTGTGGAACCAGTGAAAAAAGCCTGGAACTAGCCATTTTACAAACATCAATAAAGATCCCGATGATATATCGGGATCTTTATTAGCTTAGGAGGGCAATTATGTCTACAATAGGCCAACGAATTCGAACTATTAGAAAAACAAACAACTTAAATCAAATAAAGTTTGCAAATATAATTGGAATTTCTCAAGGAACGTTGAGTGAGCTGGAGCAAGATAAATACAGACCCTCTCTTGATATAATTATAGCAATTAAAGAAAACTTCAATTCCCATATAGAGTGGTTAATCTTTGGAGATACGCCTATATCAAAGAACACTATTTTTAATTTAGCCATTGAAGCTCAGGAATTAGAACTTATTTCTTTGTTTCGGGGACTTACTAAAGAAGATAGAGATGAAATTATTGATTTTATAAAACTGAAGATTGTTCGATACTAATCTTTCAGGGGAGTTCCTTAATAATATGTCTTAGAAATACTCATTTAAATTTTGGTATATAAAAGTCACGAATTATCCGCATACCGATTAGATTCAAATCTTCTTGTTCTAATACCTGCCCATTTAATTCAATTCGAAAACCAGAATTTAGAAATGTTAAAAAATCAAAGAATTTTTTGATTTTCTCGTTATTAAGGTCCGAATGAATTGTATCAATTGAGTCCACACAGTAGGGGAAGAGCATTTGATTAGCAATACAGGGTAAATAATCGGTTGTAACATCAAAAACCTCTGCTAAAGATATTAAATGATTAATTTCAGGCCGTGCTACATTTCGCTCTCCATTAGAAACAACCTGTTTAGTTACCCCGATTTATTAGCAAGTTCCTCTTGTGTCCAATTATGGAGTAGTCTTAAATTTCCACATCGCTGTCCCAAAATATTCATGAGTTCACCTCTATTGAGAATATCAAATAGGTTTTAACCCGACCCATATGCTTACTAATTATGCCTACTTAATAGCCCATATTATAGCTTATTCATACCCTATGAGTAGCCTATGAATAGGCTACGAAGTAAAATATAGCTAAAAAATATTACTTTGCTATTGTATAAAGCTGTAAGTTGTTATATTCTACATTTGTATTTTGAAGTAAACCTAAAATATATCTTAGGAGTAGATCTATAGCATCTATTCAACGGAAAACCAAAGAAGGAAGAGGTCAAGGCCACTTTTCGGAATATAAACCTTGGTTGACTGTACATGATGTACCTTCAATAGGGATAGTTACTCGAATTCTTGGTTGGAAAAGTGGTCGACTTCACCATTATCTGTCTAAACACTTTGAATTGACACATCATTACCAAATGGAGTGGTCAGAGCAAGTGATTGATATTCGCGAACAATTCCTTTATTACCCCTAGATAAAACCCTCTATATTGCACAAAAGTTAGGCATTAAACATCCAACTGACCCCAAGAATAAGCTTCCCATCATTATGAATACAGATATGTTACTTACAATAAAACAAGAAGAAAGTATAAAATTTATTGCATATTTTTTGCGAAAGTTACAAGAGAAGAAGATGAATTATTTGGTTTACCAAGTGGGTACTGCATGCAAATCGTGAAATATTTAATAGCGAAGCGCTATTGGGTAGTGGATATGACTCATCTAATACAGCCTACTCTACAATCCATGATTATTTTAGAAAATGGCTTCCCATCGGGAGGTATCTCTTTTATCTGACGGAAGATACCTTGCGGGATTTTTCGCGGATTTTCCAGCAGAATATCTAGCTGACATCCAGTCACGTTTTCAGCTAGGCTTCCAGAAATTTGTTAGGTAATCATGTTAAGTTATCGCAAAGTGCAAGGATTCGGAGCACTGGCAGAGAATATCTACAGGGAAGATCTCCCAAATCGGCCGGCACCCCGTCTGAATGTCGACATTCGTCGAATTCCTCATTGATGGCAAACCATTCCCAGCGTTTCCTCTCCATTCGCTCTTTTTAGGCAAAATATTAACATCTTATGTTGGACAGACCAAATTTAACTGAAGTTTTACTATACATTCTTGGAAATTTTGATATAATTCTACATAGGTCAACTTTCCAATTATGATAGAAAATAGAATTTGATGGTTTTTATACCTATCCAAGCTGTGCGCGAGAGACCAGTCCACTGGCTACCCAGCAAGCCGGCATGCGGGGACCGACAATTGTGGAAAATGACAGCCGAGAATATGTTGCTCCATGACGTCGGAAGGTTCAGAAAGGACAAATCCAACCTTATCCCAATTCCGATGGAGGATGAAGCGCGTGATCATTTTTGAAAAGCTGGAATTCTCCGCCAATCCAAGGGCTGTCCGGTTCATGCCATACGGAGCATTCTTTGAGCCTCATGCAGCACCATCGTCACATCTAATCGTCAGGAAAAGCTCACTACCCCGCAGCCGATCTTTACTTATCCACACCAGGCGGGGGAATACACAAATCGTACATAGAGTGTATCAATATCCCTTAAACATAGGCTTCGACAAAGGCAGCTCCGGTGCCGAATCCGGAGATACGGCCGACTTCCTGCTGGCCAGCCGGAACCCTACAGCAAGCCTTACATCGATGGGAGGAACATCCCTTGTCCAACCCCCAAATCCAATTCCGAACCCATTGTTAAACCAAAGACCGTCTTCGGGCGGCTCGTCCACAGCAAGCATAATGAAGCAGAGGAGCCGGAAGCAGCGCTTCTCTTGCGTAGAACGATGCTCTTTGTTGTCTTTCACGCATGGGAGCCGAGCAGCTGCTAGACAGAGGATTGCCGCATGCGATCAACCGGGCAAGCGAAGCGGTGACCTGGCGAAAGCCATTGACATTGTTGGCACATGTTTGAAAAGGCGGAGAGCGAGGCTGGAGCGTTGCTGCTGCATATGCTCCGCCGGATTGCTTTTACCGATGAAGAGAGGGGAACGATCCAGATGGCTTTTGAAAAAGAAACGTTGTTTTGGAACGAAAAATTCGGTAGCGACGATTATACCTTGACGCGGCTACCTTACAGCAAAGCTCCAAGCTCCCTGACGCCCATTATGACAACCGTCGGCGGGACGCTTTCGGAGGAAGTGGCGCAGCGCGTCCTTCAAATGAGCAAGGGCGCTCCTCTGGCCACTTTTATGATTTTGCTCGCAGGTGTTCAGTCACTCTTGCATAAATATACAGGCGCTTCTGACATTCTGGTCGGCATGCCGGTTGTACGGAAACCGAAGGAGACGCGCCGATCCGTTAATCATACGATCATTTTGAAAAACTCGCTTTCGGCGGGTGCGACTTTTAAAACGCTTTTGAGCGAGCTGAGGACTTCCTTGCCGGAAGCGATTCAGCATCAACATATTCCATTCTTGAAAATGACGGAGAAGCTGGATCTGCAATATGCAGACGGGATACCCGCCGTCCATACGCTAGTATCCCTTAAGGAGCTGCATCTGGACGAAATTGGGCAAAACGTGGTCACGGATTGTTCCTTTGAATTCAGCTTAACAGGCGGGGCGATACAGCTAGCGCTGTCATATAACGAGCACTTATATGACTCCGAGTTCATGACTCGGGTCTTCGGCCATCTGAATCGCCTGCTGACCGTGGGGCTTCACGAGTTGGAGCTGGACATCGTGCGTGTGGACATGCTGTCGGAGGACGAGAAATTTCAATTGTTGCAAAGCTTTAACGATACCGAGAAGGACTATCCCCGTGATCGGACGATTCATCAACTCGTGGAGGAGCAGGCGAAGCGGGTGCCCGAAGCGACGGCGGTTGTCTTTGAGGGTCGGCGGCTTTCGTACGCGGAGCTGAACGAACGGGCGAACCGGCTGGCGCGGACGCTGCGATCGGTCGGTGTGCTGCCCAATCAGCTGGTAGGCTTGATGGCCAGGAGATCACTGGAGACGGTCGTTGGCATACTGGCGGTTCTGAAAGCTGGCGGTGCCTACGTGCCGATCGACCCGGAATACCCGGAAGAACGCATCCGCTACATTCTGGAGAACTCGAACGCGCAGCTGCTGCTGACTCAAAGGGAGCTGCTGCAGCAGCAGGTGCCGTTCGAAGGAAACGTGTTGGCGCTGGATGACGAGCAGACCTACAGCGACGATGGCTCGAACTTGGAGCCGGCCAGCGGTCCGAATGATCTTGCTTATGTCATCTATACGTCAGGTACGACGGGCAAACCCAAAGGGGTCATGCTGGAGCATCGCGGTTTGGTCAGCTTGAAGCTGATGTTCGCGGATAGGCTAGGCATCACGGAGCATGACCGGATCGTTCAATTCGCCAGCCTGTCGTTCGACGCGTCCTGCTGGGAAATGTTCAAAGCGCTCTATTTTGGCGCGGCTTTGTACATCCCGACGGCCGAGACGATTCTCGACACCCGCTTGTTCGAGAGTTATATGAACGAGCATGCGATTACGGCGGCGATTTTGCCTCCAACGTACAGCGCTTATTTGAACCCGGACCGCCTTCCCAGCTTAACGAAGCTCGTAACGGGAGGCTCTGCGGTATCGGCCGAATTCGTGCAGCAGTGGAAACCGAAGGTCCACTATTTCAATGCTTACGGCCCTACCGAAGCTTCGATTGTTACGACGCTTTGGGATGCGGATGAGGAGCAGTCGGAGCGCAGAGTCATTCCGATCGGGCGCCCGCTGGCCAATCACCGGATTTTTATTTTGGATACCCACCTGCAGCTCGTGCCTCCGGGAGTGGACGGCGAGCTGTGTGTGGCAGGC
Organism: Paenibacillus sp. FSL W8-0439; assembly: GCF_038008995.1. NCBI lineage: Bacteria > Bacillati > Bacillota > Bacilli > Caryophanales > Paenibacillaceae > Paenibacillus > Paenibacillus sp. FSL W8-0439. The sequence continues at coordinate 5,019,925 of NZ_JBBPAK010000001.1, read as the reverse complement.
GTGGGGCTTGCGAGAGGTTACCTGAACCATCCGGAGCTGACGGCAGAGAAGTTCGTGGAACATCCGTTTGCGCCTGGAGAACGCCTTTACCGGACGGGAGATCTCGCCCGCTGGCTGCCGGACGGAAATATTGAGTACTTGGGCCGGATCGATCATCAGGTGAAAATCCGTGGATTCCGGATCGAGATCGGCGAGATTGAAGAGCAACTTCTGAAGATCGACTCCGTGCAGGAGACGATCGTAATCGCGCGGGAAGGCAAAAGTGGACAAGAACTGTGCGCTTACCTGGTCGCGGGCCACCCGCTTACGCTCGGCGAGTTGAGAAGCGCGCTGGCGCAAAAATTGCCGAATTACATGATTCCGGCGCATTTTGTTCAGCTTCCGCGGATGCCGCTCACGCCGAACGACAAAATCGACCGCAAGGCTTTGCCCGTCCCGGAAGGAAACGCACTGACCGGCGGCGCGTACGTAGCTCCCCGCAATGAAGCCGAGCGGACGCTTGCCGATGTGTGGCAGGCGGTATTGAACGCCGATCGCGTTGGGGTAACGGATCATTTCTTCGAGCTGGGCGGAGACTCGATCAAGTCCATTCAAGTATCTTCGCGGCTTCATCAAGCCGGGTACAAGCTGGAAATCCGGGATTTGTTCAAATATCCGACTATTTCACAGCTCAGCCTACATGTGAAACCGATCGGACGTACCATCGATCAAGGCGAAATAACGGGTGAAACGGCGCTGACGCCGATTCAGCATTGGTTTTTCGAGAGCTCCTTTGCGGACCCGCATCATTTCAACCAGTCGGTGATACTGTACCGGAAGGAACGCTTCGACGAAGAGACGGTGCGTCAGGTGCTGCAAAAGCTGGCCGAGCATCATGACGCCTTGCGGATGGTGTTCCGCAAAACGGAACAAGGGTTTAGCGCGCGGAACCGTGCGATTCAAGAAGGCGGGCTGTTCACGCTGGACGTGTTCGACTTCAAGGATGCAGAGAATACCGCGCAGGCTGTGGAAGCGAAGGCAACGGACATTCAAGCGGGCATCGATCTGGAGAACGGGCCCCTCGTGAAGGCAGGACTGTTCCGATGCGCGGACGGCGATCATTTGCTGCTCGCGGTTCATCATGCCGTGGTGGACGGCGTGTCTTGGCGTATTTTGATGGAGGATTTCGCCCTGGGTTACGAGCAGGCCGGCAAAAGTGAGGAAATTCGTTTCCCGGCGAAAACGGATGCGTACCGCACTTGGTCCGAGCAGTTGGCCGCTTACGTGCAAAGCCCGGAGATGGCGAAGGAACGGGCCTATTGGCAGGCCGTGGAACAAATTGCGGTTCCGGCCGTGCCGAAGGATCTGGAGGCGGACGTTACGACGCAGCAGGACAGCGAATCGCTGTTCGTCTGTTTGACTCCCGAAGAAACGGAACTGCTGCTGAAGCGGGTTCACCGGGCCTACAACACCGAAATGAACGATATTTTGGTAACGGCGCTCGGCATAGCCATTCGCAAGTGGACGGGACACGAACGGGTGCGGATCAATCTCGAAGGACACGGACGCGAATCGATCGGAACGGATATCGACATCACGCGCACAGTCGGCTGGTTTACGACCAAGTTTCCGGTCGTCCTGGAGCCGGAAACCGACCGGGATTTGGCCTATCAGATTAAACAGGTCAAGGAAAGCTTGCGCCGCATTCCGAACAAAGGGCTTGGGTACGGCGTATGCCGCTATCTCTCCAAATCGGAGGATGGCTTTGTTTGGGGTGCAGAGCCGGAAATTAATTTTAACTACCTCGGTCAGTTCGACGATGATGTCAACCAGGACGAGATCGGCATATCTTCTTATTCCAGCGGCAGCCCGGCCAGCGACCGGCAGGCCCGCAGCTTTGTGCTGGATATCAACGGCATGGTGCTGGACGGCGCTTTATCGCTCGATCTCAGCTACAGCCGGAAGCAGTATCGCAAGGAAACGATGGAATCCTTCGCTCAGCGGCTTGAGCAAAGTCTCCGAGAGCTCATTACCCACTGCGCAGGCAAAGAAAACACCGAATTGACGCCGAGCGACGTGCAATTTAAAGGCTTGACCATCGCGGAATTGGAGCAAATCGCCCAGCGCTCGGGCCATCTCGGGGAAATCGAAAATATTTACTCGCTTACGCCGATGCAGAAGGGCATGTGGTTCCACAGCGCGCTTGACCGGCAGACGGCCGCTTACTTCGAGCAAACGCGGTTTACGATGCGGGGAGCACTCGACGTCCAGCTTTTCGAGAGGAGCTGGATGGAGCTTGCGAAACGTCATCTGGTGCTGCGGGCAAATTTTGTGAAAGGACCGGCGGGCGAGCCGCTGCAAATCATATACCGCGACAAGCCGGTCGGCTTTGAATATGAAGAGCTGCTCCATTTGCAGGCGGACGAGAAACAAACGTATTTGGATAAAAAGGCCGAGGATGACAAGCTTCGCGGCTTCGACCTGGAACATGATGCGCTCGTTCGGGTTACGATCCTGCGCACCGAAGAGCAAAGCTATCATGTGCTGTGGAGTTTCCAGCATATTTTGATGGACGGCTGGTGTCTGCCGCAGCTGACGCAGGAGCTGTTTGAGACGTATTCGGCCTTGGCATCCGGCAAGCAGCCAGCGGGAGATAAGGGATCGGATTATGGCGCTTATATCGAATGGTTGGAGAAACAGGACGATCAGGCGGCATCCGGCTATTGGACGGCATTCCTGGCAGGTTATGAAGGGCAAACCGTACTCCCAGGACAAAAGGAACCGGCGCCAAACGGCAGATTTACGGCTGATCACGTCACCGCCGAGCTCGGCAAGGATTTGAGCGAGCGAATGGACCGGGTGGCGAAACAGCGCCTGGTTACGGTCAATACGCTGCTGCAAGCCGCATGGGGCGTGATGCTACAAAAATATAACGGGACAAACGATGCCGTATTCGGCAGCGTCGTAGCCGGAAGACCGGCGGAAATCCCGGGCATCGAGTCCATGATCGGGCTGTTCATCAATACGGTGCCGGTCCGCGTCACGAGCGAAGCGGACACCGTGTTCGCCGACCTGATGGCGAAGCTCCAAGAGCGGGCGCTGGAGTCTGGGCGTTATGATTACTATCCGCTGTATGAAATTCAAGCCCACAGCGTGCAAAAGCAGAACCTGATCAACCATATCATCGCTTTCGAGAACTATCCGGTGGACGAGCAGATGGAGCAGGCGGGCGACCAGCAGCACGGCGACCTGACGATCGCTGACGTTCAGATGGAGGAGCAGACGAACTATAACTTCAACGTGACCGTGGTGCCGGGAGACGAGATCGAAATTCGGTTCGACTTTAACGCCGAAGTGTTCGATAAAGACAGCATCGAGCGGCTCAAGGGGCATCTCGTCCATCTGCTGGAGCAGGTGACGGATAACCCGGAAATTACAGTAGGCGAGCTGGAACTTGTGACGGAGGCGGAAAAGGCCGACCTTCTCGGACGTTTTAACGACACCATCACGGAATTTCCGCGCGGGAAGACGCTCATTCAATTGTTCGAAGAGCAGGCGGAGCGCATCCCGGATGCAGCTGCCATCTCCTTGAATGAGCAAGAGCTGACCTACCGCGAGCTGAACGAACGCGTCAATCGCCTTGCCCGTACCTTGCGTAGCCACGGGATATCCAAAGGCCGTCTGGTCGCCATTATGGCTGAGCGTTCCATCGAAATGGTGGTGGGTATGCTGGCGGCACACAAAGCCGGAGCGGCTTACGTACCGATTGACCCGGAATATCCCGAGGAGCGTATCCGTTTCTTGATCGAGGATTCGGGAGCGCAGGTCATGCTGACGCAAAGCCGCTTGCGCGAGCGCCTGGCGGGTTCGGACTCCGTGATCTTACTGGATGACGAGTCCTTCTATCACGAGGACGGCACAAATCTTAATCCGGGCACCGAAGCGACAGATCTGGCCTGCGTCATCTATACGTCAGGTACGACGGGCAAGCCGAAAGGCAACCTTGTTTCGCACCGCAACATCGTGCGGATCGTGCGAAATACGAATTATATCGACATCACCGAGCGGGATCATGTCCTCCAGCTTTCAAGCTATTCGTTCGACGGAGCGATTTTCGATATTTTCGGCGCTTTGACCAATGGGGCGCGGCTGGTGCTGGTTCCCCGCGAGACTTTGCTGGAAATCGGCCGGCTGGCGGATCTCATCCAGCACGAGCGCATCTCGGTCATGCTGATTACGACGGCTTACTTCAACGTCCTTGTAGATGTGAACGTCGACTGCCTGCGGGATGTCCGGGCGATTTTGTTCGGAGGAGAGCGCGTGTCGGTCGGCCATGTGCGTCGAGCGCTCGCCCATATCGGACCGGGCAGGCTTAACCACCTGTATGGCCCGTCGGAAAGCACGGTTTATACCACGCACCTTCCGGTCGACTTTGTCGATGAGTCGGCGGTTACCGTACCCATCGGACGGCCGATCAGCAATACGACGGTGTATATCGTCGACAGCCGGAATAAGCTTCTGCCGATCGGCGTGGCTGGAGAGCTTTGCGTCGGCGGAGAAGGCTTGGTACGGGGCTACAACAACCGGCCGGAGCTGACGGCGGAGAAATTTGTCGACAATCCGTTTGTGCCGGGAGAGCGCATGTACCGAACGGGGGATTTGGCCAAATGGCTGCCGGACGGCACGATCGAATACGTGGGACGGACGGACGACCAAGTGAAAATCCGCGGCTTCCGTATTGAACTGGGCGAGATCGAAGCTCAGCTTCAGAAAGTGGAGGGAATTCGGAAAACGACGGTATTCGCGAGGGAAAACGCCTTCGGCGAGAAGCAGCTTTGCGCCTATTATGAAGCGGACCGCGAGCTTCCAGCGGCCGAGCTGAAGAGCGTGATTTCCCAGGAACTGCCGGCCTACATGATCCCGGCGTACCTGATCCAGTTGGAGCAGCTCCCGCTGACGGCGAACGGCAAGGTCGACCGCCGATCCCTTCCGACGCCGGAGGAGAGCTTGCAGCCGGGCGAAGGACGTACTCCGCCTCGTACTCCGCTGGAAGCCAGCTTGGCCGGGATTTGGAAAAGCGTACTCGGATTGGAGCACATCGGCGTTCATGACAACTTCTTCGACCTGGGCGGCCATTCCCTGCGGGCGACGACACTGGTGAGCAAGGTGCATCAGGAGCTGAACGTCGAGCTGCCTCTGCGCGACGTATTCCGCTACTCGACGATCGAAGAGATGGCTCTCGCCATCACCCGGATCGGAGAGCAGTCATTCTCGTCGATTCCGCTGGCAGGCGTAAGAGAATATTATCCGCTTTCCTCAGCTCAGAAGCGGCTGTTTATCCTGAATCAGCTAGAAGGGTCCGATCAGAGCTACAACATGCCGGGCGTGCTGCTGCTGGAAGGATCGATTGACCGGAGCCTGCTGGAGAAGGCTTTCCGCGGACTGATCGTACGGCACGAAACGCTACGAACCGGCTTTGAGATCGTACAAGGCGAAGCAGTACAGCGCATTTACGAGAGCGTCGACTTTGCCGTCGAGTACCGTCATGCGAGCGAGGAAGAAGCGCCTGAAGTCGTGCAGGCCTTCATCCGGCCTTTCGACTTGGCGAAGCCTCCGCTGCTGCGGGTGGAGCTCGTAGAGCTCGCAACCGAACGTTATTTGCTGATGTTCGACATGCACCATATCGTCTCCGACGGGGTTTCGATGGACGTGTTAGTCGAGGAACTCGTTCGTCTGTACGGTGGCGAGTCATTAGAGCCTTTGCGCATTCAATACAAGGACTATGCGGTATGGCAGCAGTCGGACGAGCAAAAAGCGCAGTTGAAACGCGAGGAAGCTTACTGGCTGGACCGTTACCGGGGTGAACTGCCGGTTCTGGAAATGCCGACGGACTATCCGCGTCCTGCCGTGCAGAGCTTTGAGGGACAAACGCTGACGTCCTTCGTGGACGAGGCAACGAACGAAGGCTTGAAGCAACTGGCCGCTCAAAGAGGAACGACGCTGTATATGGTGCTGCTTGCGGCATATACCGTGCTTTTGCATAAATACACAGGTCAGGACGATTTGATCGTCGGAACGTCGATTGCGGGCAGAACGCACGGAGACACGCAGCCTTTGATCGGAATGTTCGTCAATACGCTGGCGCTCCGCAATTATCCGGCTTCGGAGAAGACCTTCCTGTCGTATCTGGAAGAAGTGAAAGAAACGACCTTAGGTGCTTACGAGCATCAGAATTATCCGTTCGAAGAGCTCGTCGATAAAGTGCAGGTCAGCCGGGATTTGAGCCGCAATCCGCTGTTTGACACGATGTTCTCCCTGCAAAACTTGGAGGATAAAGAGTTTGAGCTGGAAGGGCTGAAATTGTCCCCGTACCCTAGCGAATACGGTACGGCCAAGTTCGACCTGAGTGTGGATGTTACGGAAGAAAACGGCGGCCTGGAGTGCAGCTTTGAATTCGCAACGGCTCTTTATAAAGAAAGCACGATCCGGCGGTTGTCGACTCATTTCGGACATTTGCTTGCGGCGATCGTAAGCTGTCCGGATGCGAAGATTGCCGAGCTGAACTTGCTGACGGCAGAGGAAAAAGAACAAATTCTCGGCGCGTTTAACCCGGCGCAGCCGGAAGCAGCTCCTGCGGCGGCGTTCCACCGGCTGTTCGAGGAAAAGGCGGAGCGCACGCCGGAAGCGGCGGCCGTCGTGTACGAGAACGACCGGCTGACGTATGCGGAGCTGAACGAGCGGGCGAACCGCTTGGCGGCTACGCTGCGCACAAGCGGCATCGGCCGGGATACGATCGTCGGCATTCTCGCCGAGCGTTCGGTGGACTTGCTGGTGGCCGTGCTGGCCGTCTGGAAAGCAGGCGGGGCGTATGTGCCGCTTGACCCGGATTACCCGGCGGAGCGCGTGCGGTTCATGCTTGAAGACAGCGGAGCGAAGGTGCTGCTGACGCAAACGGCGCTGCGAGAGCGTGCCGAAGCCTGGCCCGGCGAAGAGGAGCTGGCGCTAGCGGCGGTGCTGTACCTGGACGACGAAGCGTCGTACAGCGAGGAGCGGGCGAATGCGCCGATTGTCTTCGGCATTTCCAGCAAGCTGACGGATGCTGTGGACGACGGTGATGAGAGCCCTCAGAATGTTGGCACCGACAGCTTCCATGAAGCCCGTTCGGAGGATCTGGCGTACGTGATCTATACGTCGGGAACGACGGGCAAGCCGAAGGGCGTGATGATCGAGCACCGCAGCCTGGTGAATACGGCGGCGGGCTACCGGCGGGAATACCGGTTGGATCAGTTCCCGGTGCGGCTGCTGCAGCTCGCAAGCTTCTCGTTTGACGTGTTCGTGGGAGATATCGCGCGGACGCTGTATAACGGAGGCACGATGGTGATTGTGCCGAAGGACGACCGGATCGATCCGTCTCGTCTGCACCATTGGATTGAGCAGGAGCGGGTCACCATCTTCGAATCGACGCCGGCGCTGATCGTGCCGTTCCTGGAGTACGTGCACGAACATCGGCTGGATATGAGCTGGATGGAGCTGTTGATCACGAGCTCAGACAGCTGCAGCGTGGCGGATTACCGGACCTTGCAGGAACGCTTCGGCTCGTTGTTCCGGATCGTCAACGCATACGGCGTGACGGAAGCGGCGATCGACTCCAGCTTCTACGACGAGGAGCTGGCGAAGCTGCCGCAGACAGGCCATGTGCCGATCGGCAAAGCGTGGCTGAATGCGAAATTCTACATCGTGGATGCGCATCTGAATCCGGTGCCGGTCGGGGTGCTGGGCGAGCTGGTCATCGGCGGAGTCGGAGTGGCGCGCGGGTACTTGAACCGTCCGGAGCTGACGGAAGAGAAGTTCGTAGACAGTCCGTTCGCCGCGGGCGAGCAGTTGTACCGCACGGGAGACTTGGCGCGGTGGATGGAAGACGGCAACGTGGACTTCATCGGCCGGATCGACAACCAGGCGAAAATCCGGGGGTACCGGATTGAGACGGGCGAGATCGAGTCGCAGCTGCTGCGGGTGGAAGGCGTACGCGAAGCGTTGGTGCTGGTTCGAAGTGACGCGAACGGGCAGAAGGCGCTGTGCGCGTATTACACGCCGGATACCGGAGCGGAGCTGGCAGTGAACGATCTGCGCAGCACGCTGGCGCAGGAGTTGCCGGGGTACATGATCCCGTCGTACTTCGTGGAGCTGGAGCACCTGCCTCTGACGCCGAACGGAAAGATTGACCGGAAGGCGCTGCCGGCGCCGGAAGGGGAAGCGGGAAGCGGAACGGAGTACGTCGCACCGCGCAATGAGCTGGAAACAAAGTTGGCGGCGATTTGGCAGGAGGTACTGGGGCTTGCGAAGGAGATTGGCGTTCACGACAACTTCTTCGACATCGGCGGCCACTCCCTGCGGGCGACGACGCTGGTCAGCAAGATTCATAAAGAGTTGAACGTGGATCTGCCGCTGCGCGACGTGTTCCGCCATTCCACCATCGAGAGCATGGCGGCCGCCATTTCCCGGCTGGATGAGCAGACATTCGTTGCCATTCCGGTGGCGGATGACCGAGAGGTGTACCCGCAATCTTTTGCTCAAAAACGTCTCTTTATCCTGAATCAACTGGAAGGCGCGGAGCTTAGCTACAACATGCCGGAAGCGATGCTGCTGGAGGGTGCTTTGGACCGGGCAAGGTTCGAAGAAGCGTTCCGTAAGCTCGTGACGCGGCATGAAACGCTGCGCACCGGGTTCGAAATGGTGGATGGCGAAGCATCGCAGCGGATTTATCAGGACGTGAATGTTGCCGTGGAGTTCTATCGAGCGGATAAGCAAGAGGCCGAAGAGACGGTTCGTCGTTTCGTCCGTCCGTTTGACTTGGCGAAGCCTCCGCTGCTGAGGGTAGGCCTTGTCGAGCTGGCTCCGGAACGCCATATTCTAATGTACGACATGCATCATATTATTTCCGACGGCGTATCGATGGAAATCTTTGTTGAAGAATTCGTCCGCTTGTACGGCGGCGAGCAATTGGAGCCTCTGCGCATTCAGTACAAAGACTACACCGTTTGGCAGCATTCGCAGGAGCAGAAGGAACGGCTTCAGCGCCAGGAGGCATACTGGCTGGACATGTTCCAAGGCGAGCTTCCGGTGCTGGAAATGCCGACCGACTATCCGCGTCCGGCCGTGCAGAGCTACGAAGGCCAAACGCTGGAGTTTTTCTTCGACGCTTCGAAAACCGACGGCCTGAAGCAGCTGGCCTCGGAAACGGGCACGACGCTGTTTATGGTGCTGCTTGCGGCGTATAACGTCCTTTTGCATAAATATTCAGGTCAGGAAGACGTGATCGTCGGTACACCGATTGCTGGAAGGAATCATGGAGATGTACAGCCGTTGATCGGGATTTTCTTAAACACGCTGGCTATCCGCAGTTATCCGGCTTCGGAGAAGACATTCCTGTCATACCTGAACGAAGTCAAAGAAACGACCCTCCACGCCTTCGAGCATCAAAACTATCCGTTCGAAGAATTGGTGGACAAGGTGCAAGTCACCCGTGATTTAAGCCGCAATCCGCTCTTCGACACGCTGTTTACGATGCAGAATACGGAGAACGAGGAATTTGAGCTGGAAGGGCTTCGCCTGATTCCTTATCCGAGCGCACTGGATACCGCGAAGTTTGATATCAGCTTGGATGTGGGCGAGGAGAACGGCGGCTTGGATTACAGCTTCGAATATGCGACGGCTCTCTACAAAAGGGAGACGATCGAACGGCTGGCGAAACATTACGAACAGCTGCTCGTAACGATTATAAGCCGTCCAGATGCGAAGATCGCCGAGCTGAACTTGCTGACGGCAGAGGAAAAAGAACAAATTCTCGGCGCGTTTAACCCGGCGCAGCCGGAAGTGGCTCCTGCGGCCGCGTTCCATCGGCTGTTCGAAGAACAAGCGGAGCGCACGCCGGAAGCGGCGGCCGTTGTGTACGAGAACGACCGGATGACGTATGCGGAGCTGAACGAGCGGGCAAACCGCTTGGCGACCACGGTGCGCGCAAGCGGCATCGGCCGGGATACGATCGTCGGCATTCTCGCCGAGCGTTCGGTGGACTTGCTGGTGGCCGTGCTGGCCGTCTGGAAAGCGGGCGGGGCGTATGTGCCGCTCGACCCGGATTACCCGGCGGACCGCGTGCGGTTCATGCTTGAAGACAGCGGAGCGAAGGTGCTGCTGACGCAAACGGCGCTGCGAGAGCGTGCCGAAGCCTGGCTCGGCGAAGAGGAGCTGGCGCTAGCGGCGGTGCTGTACCTGGACGACGAAGCGTCGTACAGCGAGGAGCGGGCGAATGCCGACAGCTTCCATGAAGCCCGTCCGGAGGATCTGGCGTACGTGATCTATACGTCGGGAACGACGGGCAAGCCGAAGGGCGTGATGATCGAGCACCGTAGCCTGGTGAATACGGCGGCGGGCTACCGGCGGGAATATCGGTTGGATCAGTTTCCAGTGCGGCTGCTGCAGCTCGCCAGCTTCTCGTTCGACGTGTTCGTGGGAGATATCGCGCGGACGCTGTATAACGGAGGCACGATGGTGATTGTGCCGAAGGACGACCGGATTGATCCGTCTCGTCTGCACCATTGGATTGAGCAGGAGCGGGTCACCATCTTCGAATCGACGCCAGCGCTGATCGTGCCGTTCCTAGAGTACGTGCACGAGCAGCAACTGGATATGAGCCGGATGGAGCTGTTGATCACGAGCTCGGACAGCTGCAGCGTGGGGGATTACCGGACCTTGCAGGAGCGCTTCGGCTCGTTGTTCCGGATCATCAACGCTTACGGCGTGACGGAAGCGGCGATCGACTCCAGTTTCTACGACGAGGAGCTGACGAAGCTGCCGCAGACAGGCCATGTGCCGATCGGCAAAGCGTGGCTGAATGCGAAATTCTACATCGTGGATGCGCATCTGAATCCGGTGCCGGTCGGGGTGCTGGGCGAGCTGGTCATCGGCGGAGTCGGAGTGGCGCGCGGGTACTTGAACCGTCCGGAGCTGACGGAAGAGAAGTTCGTAGACAGCCCGTTCGCCGCGGGCGAGCGGCTGTACCGCACGGGAGACTTGGCGCGGTGGATGGAAGACGGCAACGTGGACTTCATCGGCCGGATCGACAACCAGGCGAAAATCCGGGGGTACCGGATTGAGACGGGGGAGATCGAGTCGCAGCTGCTGCGGGTGGAAGGCGTGCGCGAAGCGGTGGTGCTGGTTCGAAGTGACGCGAACGGGCAGAAGGCGCTATGCGCGTATTACACGCTGGATACCGGAGCGGAGCTGGCGGTGAACGATTTGCGCAGCGCGCTGGCGCAGGAGCTGCCGGGGTACATGATCCCATCGTACTTCGTGGAGCTGGGGCGCCTGCCTCTGACGCCGAACGGAAAGATTGACCGGAAGGCGCTGCCGGCGCCGGAAGGGGAAGCGGGAAGCGGAACGGAGTACGTCGCACCGCGCAATGAGCTGGAAACGAAGTTGGCGGCGATTTGGCAGGAGGTGCTGGGGCTTGCGAAGGAGATTGGCGTTCACGACAACTTCTTCGACATCGGCGGCCACTCCCTGCGGGCGACGACGCTGGCGGGCAAGGTATTTAAGGAATTAAACGTCAACCTGCCGCTGCGCGACGTATTCCGTCACTCGACGATTGCGGCGATGGCTGAGGCGATCGCCCGGATGGAACGGCGGGAGCATGAGGCCATTCCTCAAGCGGAGGAGAGAGAGTACTACCCTCTGTCCTCCGCGCAGAAACGGCTGTTCATTCAGCATACGCTGGATGGAGCGGATCAGCTTTACAACATGCCGGAGTTGGTGCAGGTGGAAGGCGAGTTTGATTTAGACCGGTTGGAAGCCGCCTTGCGGAAATTGATAACACGGCATGAATCGCTGCGCACCGGTTTTGAAATCGTGAAGGGCGAAGCGGTTCAGCGGGTTTACCCGCAGGTCGATTTTGCTATCGAGCATCATCAAGCGGATAAAGAGGATGCGGCTCAAATCGAGCAGATCGTCCGCAGCTTCATTCGTCCGTTTGATCTCGGCAAGCCGCCGCTGCTGCGCGCCGGAGTCATCGAGTTGGAGCCGAACCTGCATATTCTTCTTTTCGACATGCACCATATGGTGTCCGACGGCGTATCGATGGCGATTGTGATCGATGAGTTCTCGAGTTTCTACGCCGGGGAAGAACTGCCACCACTGCGCATTCAATACAAGGATTATGCCGTTTGGCAGCAGTCGAAGGCCCACCGAGAGCGGATCGGGCGGCAGGAAGCGTACTGGCTGCAAACCTTCGAAGGCGAGCTGCCGACGGCGGACCTGCCGATCGACTACGAACGGTCCGCGGCTCGCAGCTACGAAGGCGCGCATCTGGAGTTCAACGTCGAAGCTTCTCTCTCTGCGCGGCTGCGCGAATTGGCGGCCGAGCGTGAAAGCACACTGTTCATGGTGCTGCTTGCGGCTTATACCGTGCTGCTGTCCAAGTACAGCGGGCAGGAGGACTTGATCGTGGGCACCCCGGTGGCGGGAAGAACGAACGCCGATTTGGAACCGGTCATCGGGATGTTTGTCAATACGCTGGCGATCCGCAATCGTCCTTCGGGCGACAAGACGTTCTTGTCCTACCTGGAAGAAGTGAAGGAAACGGCTTTGGGTGCTTTCGAGAACCAGGATTATCCATTCGAGGAGCTCGTGGAGCGTTTGAATGTGAAGCGGGAGCCGGGCCGCTTCCCGCTGTTCGATGCCGTTTTCGACTTGCAAAATATCGAAGAACGAGACGCCGAGCTGGAAGGGGTCAGCCTGAAGACTTACGAGCTTGACCATTTAGAAGAAGCGAAGTTCGATCTGACACTGTTTATGTATGAAAACAACGGGGCGCTGAGTGGGGGCTTCTTCTACGCCACCAAGCTGTTCAAAGAAGCGATGATCCGCACCTTGATCGAGGATTACCTGCGGGTACTGTCTCAAATTGCGGAAAATCCACAACTCGAGCTAAGCCGGATTGAATGCCATAAACCGGCGGCAGGCGCAAAGAGTGCCGTCGATACGATCGAATTCGCGTTCTAATCCTACAAGCGCGCCTCCGCCGTCAAACGAAAGCGGCGCGCATCCCAAGGAAGACGGCGAACAACGTCCAAGCCCGTAAACGCGCAGGCCGAAAGCAAGCTTTTTCGGACCTGCGCCGGGGCATGCGGTCACTTCATTTTTAGGGGAGGTACGAATGAAATCTTTGTTTGAAAAGGAAGAACGGTACTGGAGCGGCAAGTTTGACGCCGATGACAGCCTGAGCTTCCTTCCCTACAGTCAATCCTCCAAATTATCGGCCGACGGGGAAGCTGCGGCCGAGCCGGGTTTGCTTCACCGTACTCTGCCGAGCGAAATCTCGGAGAGAATCATTTGCCTTGCCAACGGTTCGGATTTGGCTTTGTACATGATTGTTTTAGCAGGAGTAAAAAGCCTGCTGTTCAAATATACCGGGCGGGACCAAGTGCTGGTCGGGATGCCTTCTTATAGCGCAGACCCCGACGGGACGCCGCCGCCGCATGACATCTTGGTGATCAAGACGTCCGTAAGCCGCGAGACTACGCTGAGAACGCTGCTCGGGGGCATCAAAGCCTCCATCGGCGAGGCGCTGGAGCATCAGCACCTGCCTTTTCGGAAAATGGTGGAGCCGCTCCATCTGGACTATACGGGGGACGGTCTCCCGGTCGTCAACACCGTCGCATCCTTCGCCCCGATTCATCCGGAACCGCTGGGCAACCGGGTGGCGGCCGATACGGTTTTTCGCTTCGACCGCCAAAACCACTCCATCGAGCTGGAAATAAGCTTTGACGGGCAGCGGTACGAGCGGACATTTGTAGAACAGGCGGCCGACCATCTTGTTCGGCTGCTGTCCGTGCTTTTATTTCAGCCGGATCTGGAGCTTGGACAAGCCGATGTGCTGTCCCCAGACGAGAGGGAGACGCTGCTGAAGCGATTTAATGACACCGAAACCGGGTTCGAGCGGGGGAAAACGATTTACGGCTTGTTCGAAGAACAGGCGGAGCTTTACCCGGACAACGTGGCCGCCGTCATGAACGAGCGGCAGCTGACCTACCGCGAGCTGAACGAGCGATCCAACCGCCTTGCGCGGAAGCTGCGGGAGACGGGAGTAGAAGCGGACCAGCTGGTAGCGATTCTGGCCGAACGCTCGCTCGATATGGTCGTCGGCATTCTGGCGATTCTCAAAGCGGGCGGAGCATACGTGCCTGTCGATCCCGACTACCCGGAGGAGCGCATCCGCTTCATGATCGAGGATTCGGGTGCGCCGTTATTGCTGATTCAAAAGCATCTGCACGAGAAGACCGACTTCGCAGGAACGCGCCTCGAATTGGACGATTTCGTTTGGGGCGACAGAGGGGCGGACTCCGAAGGTGCGCTGGACGCTTCGAACCTGGAGCCGATTTCCGGGCCGCTCAACCTGGCTTATGTCATCTACACGTCGGGAACGACCGGCAGACCAAAAGGAACGCTGATTGAGCATAAGAACGTCGTGCGCCTCCTGTTCAACGACAAGAATCTGTTCGACTTCGGGCCGTCCGACACGTGGACGCTGTTCCACTCGTTCTGCTTCGATTTCTCCGTCTGGGAAATGTACGGAGCGCTGCTGAACGGAGGCAAGCTGGTCATCGTACCGCCGCTCACAGCGAAAAATCCAGCCGATTTCCTGGCGCTGCTGGGCCGCGAACAGGTTACCATTTTGAACCAGACGCCAACGTACTTCTACCAGCTGCTGCGTAAGGTCTTGTCGGACCATCCGTACGATTTGCGGATTCGCAACGTCATCTTCGGGGGCGAAGCGCTGAGTCCGCTGCTGCTCAAGGGCTTCAAGACGAAGTATCCGGAGATGAAGCTGATCAATATGTACGGCATTACCGAGACGACGGTTCACGTGACATATAAGGAAATCACGTGGGTCGAAATGGAGGCGGCGAAGAGCAATATCGGCAAGCCGATCCCGACGCTGAGGGTGTACGTCCTTGATGAAAACCGCCGGCCTGTGCCGATCGGCGTAGCGGGCGAAATGTACGTGGCCGGGGAAGGCCTTGCGAGAGGATACCTGAACCGTCCGGATCTGACGGCGGAGAAGTTCGTCGATTCCCCGTTTGCGGAGGGGGAGAAACTGTACCGCTCGGGCGACTTGGCGGCTTGGCTGCCGGACGGCAACATCGAATACCTGGGCCGGATCGATCATCAGGTGAAAATCCGCGGGTACCGGATCGAGCTGGACGAAATCGAGACGCAGCTGCTGAAGATCGCCGCCGTTCAAGAAGCCAAGGTGCTCGACCGCGACGACGCAAACGGCCAAAAGCAGCTTGTCGCTTACTACGTCGCGGAAACGAGGCTGGCGGTGCATGAACTCAAGGAGGAGCTCGCCAAGCAGCTTCCGGGGTATATGATTCCTTCGCACCTCGTGCAGCTTGCGCGGATGCCGCTGACCCCGAACGGGAAAATCGACCGCAAAGCGCTGCCCGCGCCGGAGGAAGCCGCGGCCCGAGGAGCGGAATATGTCGCGCCGAGAACGCTGCTCGAAATGAAGATCGCCCGCGTCTGGCAGGATACGCTTGGCGTTCCGCGGGTCGGCGTAAAGGATAACTTTTTTGAGTTGGGTGGCAATTCGTTAAGTCTGATGAGGCTCGTTCAAGCCGTTTACGATGAAACGGGCATTGAGATACCGCTAAACCGCCAATTCCATAATGTAACAGTTGAAGCCATGGCTTTCGGAGAGGGGGACCTGGGCCTGGATAAAGGGGGAGACTCCTTCATTAAGCTGAATAAAGTAGGAAATCTGAATGTGTTCTGCTTCCCTCCGGGCAGCGGCTTCGGCATCGGTTACCGAGAGCTCGCAAGCAGGCTCGACGGTCGGTCCGTGCTCTACAGCATTGATTTTATCGACGATGCCGTCGATTACGAGGCCATGCTGAACCGTTATGTGGACGAGATCGTCCGCATCCAGCCGGAAGGACCTTACGTACTGCTCGGCTACTGCTTCGGAGGAAACCTGACGTTCGAGGTAGCCAAAACGATGGAGAAAAGAGGGTATTCCGTAACAGACGTGCTTATGGTGGACTCGTGGATTAAGCACACGCTGACGCCTTCCGAAACGTCGGAGAAAGAGCTTGAAGAAACGCTTGCCGATTTCGACGAAGAAGAGAAGGAATTAATGAGCAACCCGCTCGTACGGGAGCGGGTTCATCGGAAGGTCAAAGCGACCTTGGCGTACGAAGCGCAGCTCATTAATTCCGGCACGATCCCGGCCCGGATTTACGAACTGATTGCGAAGGACAGCGAAGCGTTCCGCCTGGAGCACCAATTGCCTTCCTGGCGGGGGGCAACGACGCAAGCTTACGCCGATTACCGGCTGGAGGGCGCGCACGAGGAATTGCTGGAACTCGCGCGCGTGGACGAAACGGCCGTCGTCATCCGGGACATCTTAGAGCAAGTCAAGCGGCAGATCGAAGCGGAGGCCGGGGTACTGCATGGAAGCTGACCGACAGCCGTCTGTTCAAGAACAAGGCACAGCGGCGCCTTTCAAGCGCCAAACCGCTTACGCCGCCTGGAAAGCGTTCCGCTGGCTGATGTCCTATGTAAGCCGTCACAAAGGCTGGATGATCGTCGGTGTCTTGTCCGCGATTGCCGCCGCCGTTATTGAGATATGGACGGGAGGTTTGATCGAGCAGTTGACCACCCAGGCCGAGAAGGGGGCGGGGCTAATCGTTCTGCAAATCGTGTACGCGGTCTTTGTGGTCATCTTGATCGGTGTGCCGGCGAAGTTTTTCATGAGCTTCGGCGTGGAGCGAAGCAGCGCCTCTGCGGTGCAGGATATCCGCAACCATGTCATGCGTCATATCGGTAAACTCCCGGTCTCCTATTTAGAAAAGCAGCACTCCGGCGACGTATTGTCGCGGATCAACAACGACCTGCAGCTCATCCAGCAGTTTATGATTCGGGACCTCGCCCAGTGGTTTTATCATCCGCTGTTGTTCATCGGCTGTTTCGCTTATTTGCTCTACCTCCAATGGGAGCTGATGCTGTACAGCCTGCTGTTATTTCCCGTAGCGCTGCTGGTTTCCCAATGGATCGGCAAGCAGTTGGAGCGGTTGACGGAGGAAGCCCAGGCGAACATGGGCCGAATGAACGTCAACCTCCAGGATACGCTTGGGGGCATGCCTATTGTAAAAAGCTACCTGCTATCCGGCATGTTATCTCGCTCCTACCAAGTGCTGCTGCAATTGACGGCCCAAAAAAAGCTGGCCGTGAAAAAGCGGGAAGCCTGGGTCAACCCGCTGCTTTCCACGTTGATGATCAGCCCGATCATTTTCGCCGTCAGTTACGGAAGCTATTTGATCTACAAAGGGCAGCTAGGCGCGGGAGAGCTGATCGCCTTCCTGTACTTGCTGAATCTGTGTCTGGAGCCGCTGGAGCATATTCCCGAGCTCATCACGCGGACGTTCGAAATGACCGGTGCCCTGAGAAGGGTCTCTGAAATCGTCGAGCAGCCGACCGAAATGGAAAATGGTCGTTCGCTTCCGAAAGCGAGCGCCGCCCCCATCGAGTTTCAGAACGTAACCTTCGGGTATGAGGAGAGCTCCCCGATCCTGCGGAATGTTAGCTTCTCGGTGCCGGAAGGGAAGACGATCGCGCTTGTCGGAGCGAGCGGCGGAGGGAAGAGCACGGTATTTAAGCTTGTATGCGGCTTTTATCCGCTTGCGGAGGACCAGGGCGAGATCCGCGTGTTCGGCAGCCTGATCCACGGCGCCGATCCGGAGCAGCTTCGGTCGCATTTTTCCGTGGTAACCCAGGATTCATATTTGTTTAGCGGCACGATCGCTGAAAATATCGGCTACGGGCGGGAAGTAGCGTCGATGGACGAGATTATCGAAGCCGCCAAAGCCGCTCAGGCGCATTCCTTCATTATGCAGCTTCCTGACGGCTACCAGACGTATGTCGGAGAGCGCGGAGGCTTTTTGTCCGGCGGGCAGCGCCAGCGCATTGCAATGGCCCGGGCTTTTCTGAAGGATGCTCCCGTTCTGCTGCTGGACGAGCCAACGTCGGCTCTTGATCCGGAGTCGGAAAGCGCGGTTCAGGAAGCGCTGGGCGTATTGATGAAGCAGAGAACGACGATGATTATTGCCCACCGGCTTTCTACAGTACAAAACGCCGACGAAATTTGGGTCATGGAACAGGGGAGTATTGTTGAAAAGGGCACTCATGAACAATTGCTGAAGATGAAGGGACTGTACGCCCAGTCGTACTATCAGGAATTTACCGAGTCTGCCGAACGCAGGGAGGTGGCGTACACATGAAAAAGGGCGGATGGCTCTCGCAAGTGAAAGAACTAAGCTACTTGCTGATGTTTATGAACCGCAAGCGCAAAACCCAGTACGCTATTGGCCTGGCAGTGACGGCGCTCACCCAGACATTGTTCCTGATCGCCTTCAGCTTGGTCGTACATAACTTGGTTGATTTCGCCGTGTCCCGAGATACGTCCCTGATAGTGGAAGCCTTTATTATTTTGGGCGCGGCCTTGTTCCTGGAAAATGTGATTTCTCCCTGGTTCATTTACTTATACCAGCGCAGTGTCGAGCTGACTGTGCTGAATATCCGCGAACGTCTTTATGAAAAGCTGTGCCGGGTGCGGCCGAGATTCCTGGAGCAGACGCACCATGGGGACTTGCTGTCGCGGGTGAACAATGACGTAACGACCGTTGAGTTTACATTCTCGCAGGTTTACTTTGTTTTGCTGCTTCAAGTTGTCTTTTGCATCGGCTCCATTGTCTCCATGGTGTTGATCGATTGGCGGTTTGCCGGCGTATCCTTCGTCATTCTGCTGCTGTCCTCCGTGGTCAGCCTGAAATTTGCGCGGGATATTCGCGCCTTGTCCGAACAAGGCTTGCAAACGCTCGGTAAAATGACCGAAAAATTCAAAGATTTTATGGGCGGCATTCAAATTGTGAAGCTGTTCCGCATCCGCACGATTTACGGCCAGTACGAGGCGTTGAACGAACAAATGACGCAGACGCTTCGGCAAACCGCGCAGAAGAACGGCATGCAGGCTGCGGTGAATCATTTTATCAGCTACGTCACGTTCTGCGGCATCATCGTCATCGGCAGTCTTCTTTATGCCTACGGACTGATGGGAATGGGAAGCGTCGCCGCCCTGGCGGTTTTGCAAGTGAATCTGACGCACGCCTTGTTGAACTTGGGGACGGTTCTGTCGATGACCCAAAATTCGCTCGCGGGCGCTCACCGGATTCAAGAAGTACTAAGAGAGGAAGAGGAACCGGAGCGTTTGGGATCTCCTCACAGCGAGCTCGTGTCGGAGGCTGCGGTGGAGTTTCGCGATGTGGAATTTTCCTATCAGGCGGATAAAAAGGTGCTTGTCGACATCTCCATGCAGGTGTTTCCCGGACAGGTCGCCGCTATCGTGGGGGCCAGCGGCAGTGGCAAAAGTACGCTGATCAAGCTGCTGCTCGGCTTTTATCCTGTGGACAGCGGAGAAATCCTGCTCCAAGGCAAACCGTTCGGCCATTACACGCTGGACGAAATCCGCAGGCAGATTGCATACGTTCCGCAGGAGCCGTTCTTGTTTACCGGCACAATTGAGGAAAACATCCGCTACGGCAACCTGGATGCAACGGATGAAGAAGTGATCGAAGCGGCCAAAGCGGCGTACGCTCACCATTTCATTCAGGAACTTCCTGAACAGTATAAAACGCCGGTGGGAGAGAGAGGAGCGTCGTTGTCGGGCGGACAAAGGCAGCGAATTGCGATCGCACGGGCGATTCTCAAAAATGCCCCGATTCTGCTGCTGGACGAAGCGACTTCCGCGCTGGATAACGAATCCCAGCATTGGGTACAGCAGGCCCTGAACGTATTGATGAAAGGGCGCACCACCATCCTGATCGCCCACCGTCTCAGCACCGTGGAACATGCGGATTTGATTACCGTCATGAACCAAGGGACGGTCGTCGAGCGGGGCTGCCATCAGGACCTGATTGCGCTCGGAGGTTATTACGCCCGGCTGTACGGCTAGACCCGCTTTACGGCGGGCGGCTTCTTGCTCGCGAATGCGACAGAGTCTTTTAGCAATCCAAGGTATGACTTTATAACCGGTAGTTACCAGAAAACGCAGACACGAAAAAGGAGGAAGAGTCCGAAGGAGCCGTTCCGGGAATGGCCTGCGCGGTTCTTCTAAGAGTGACTAAGTGACATCTAGGTACAAAGCCTATCTATAAAGAATCTCTAAACCGGGAGTGTGTCGATGTGAGAGAGGATACCAACGAGCAATATGGATTAACGCAAGCCCAGCGCCGAATATGGTTCATGGAAATTATGAATCCGGGAACGTCCATCACGATGCTTTCCGCGACCTACCAGATTACGGGCGAGATCAACACACAGCTTCTGAAGCAAGCGGCGGCAGAGATCGTCAAAACCTATGACGTTTTCCGAATCCGCATTAGCGGGGATTTGCAAAATCCAACGCAGTGGTTCGAAGAGCCGGAGAATGTCCAAGCTAGGATAAGCCGCCTCGAAATAGGCACAACCGAACAATTCTATGCTTGGGTAAAAGAAGTAAGCGAAAAACCGGCCAGCGTGTTCGACGAACACCTCTACCAATTTACGATTATTCATTTTGCGAACGGCCAAGTATGGCTCAATTTGACGGTAAATCATATTATCGCCGACGGCTTGTCCGTCAATGCTTTGCTGCATGCGGTGATGGAAAAATACCTGGAACTGCGCAAAGGCATCTCCAGCAGTTACCAGCCCCCTTCCTATCTAGATTATATTTCCTCGGAGCGTGAATATGAGCAATCGCAGCGTTATCAAAAAGGCAAGGAATACTGGCTGACAAAGTACAACACTTTGCCTGAAACGACCGGCATTAAATCGTATCCGCCATTCTCGATCGGCAGCGAATCCAATAAACTGTCCATCACTTTGGACGGTTCCCGGTATGAACGCATTCTGGCCTTCAGCGAACAATATCAGGTCAGCTTATATACGTTATTTTTGTCCGCCATGTACGCCTTATTGTACAAACTGACCGACAGCACCGATGTTCCGGTCGGCACGGTTTTCGCCAATCGCACCAGCAAGAAGGAAAAAGAAACGATCGGCATGTTTGTCAGCACCGTGGCTACGCGGATTTGTCTGAATCCAGACGGGCACGTACTTTCCTTGATCCAAACGGTTTCCAAGGAAAATACGGCGGATCTGCGGTATCAGAAATACCCTTATAACCAATTGATCCAGGATTTACGCGAACAACACGGCCGCAACGATCTTTCGGGGCTGTTCCGCACGTCTCTGGAATATCTGCCTTTGAAAATCGTGGAGTACGAGGAAATCAAGGTACGCTTAGAGGCTCACTTCGCTAGGCACGAGATGGACGATTTGCTGCTGCGCTTCGACCATATGCTGAATGAAGGCCATGTAATTCTCCATGCTTCCTATCGTACCGGCCTGTTCGAGAAGGCCGAGATTGATCGGATTATGGAACAGTATGTAACCGTTCTGGACCAGTTTCTTCAGAGTCCCGAACTGCCGGTACGCGAGATTTCTCTGCTGAGCGATGAGGAGAGACACCGCGTTCTCAATGTTTTTAACCCGCCGGTGGCAGGGCTGAGCGAGGGAGAAGCGTTTCATCGGTATGTTGAAAAGTTTGCCCGGGAAATTCCGGATCATCCGGCAGTCGTCTACATGGACAAACAGCTGACCTACAGCGAATTGAACGAACGCGCCGAGCGGCTGGCTTCTCTCCTTCGCGAACAGGGCGTGGGAAGGGAGACGATTACGGGGATCTGGGCGGAGCGTTCGGTGGAACTGCTGGTCGGGGTGCTCGCCGTTTGGAAAGCCGGCGGAGCCTATGTACCGCTGGACCCCGATTATCCCGCGGAGCGGATTGAGTACATGCTCAGCGATAGCGATGCATCGGTGCTGCTTACGCAGCGTCATCTGTTGGAGCGGGCCGGAGGTTGGTTGGCCGATGACCGGCTGAAGCTTCAAGCTGTCTATGCCATGGACGATGAACAGATTTATAACGGGGATGCCTTAGCCGTGGAATTTGAATCTGCCGACAGCGCCCCGCAAGACTTGGCTTATGTGATTTACACCTCGGGTACGACGGGGCGCCCGAAAGGCGTCATGATTGAGCACGGTAGTCTCGTGAATACGGCGGATGCGTACCGTCGCGAGTACCGGTTGGATCAGTTTCCGGTGCGGCTGCTGCAGCTGGCCAGCTTCTCGTTTGACGTGTTTGTCGGAGACATCGCGCGGACGCTGTATAACGGAGGCACGATGGTGATTGTGCCGAAGGATGACCGGATTGATCCGAACCTCTTATACGGCTGGATTCGGGACCAAAACATTACGGTATTCGAATCGACGCCTGCGCTCATCCTGCCGTTCATGCAGCATATTTATGAAGAAGGGCTGGACGTTAGCTCCATGCAGTTGCTGATTACCAGCTCGGATGCTTGCAGTGTCACCGATTACCGATTGCTACAGGAAAGATTCGGCGGACAATTCCGCATCATCAACAGCTATGGCGTTACCGAAGCGGCCATTGACAGCAGCTTTTACGGTGAGCCGCTGGATAAGCTGCCGCCGTCGGGTCATGTGCCGATCGGCAAAGCTTGGCTGAACGCCCGGTTTTACATTGTCGATGCTGCGTTAAAGCCGGTTCCTGTAGGGGTTCCGGGCGAGCTTGTCATCGGCGGCGCCGGGGTGGCGCGCGGGTACTGGAACCGTCCGGACCTAACCGCCGAGAAGTTTGCGGACAGCCCGTTTGTGCCGGGCGAACGTCTGTACCGGACAGGCGATTTGGCCCGCTGGCTAGAAGACGGCAACGTCGACTTCATCGGCCGGATCGACTATCAGGTGAAAATTCGCGGGTTCCGGATCGAACTCGGCGAAATTGAAACGGCCCTGCTGCGTTTCCCGGGCGTCAAGCAGGCTGTTGTGACCGACCGTACGGATGAGCAGGGGCAAAAGTATTTGTGCGGTTACGTGGCGGCGGATGCTTCTTTGCAGCTGAGCGATCTGCTGTCCCAATTGAAGCAAGAGCTGCCGGCTCATATGGTCCCGGCCCGGCTGGTGTCTCTTGATAAGCTTCCGCTCACGCCGAACGGCAAAATTGACCGCAAAGCGCTGCCTGAACCGACCGGAGAGATAGAAGCAGGCCGTGAGTATGTGGCTCCTCGCACAACGCTGGAAACAAGACTTGCTCTCATTTGGCAGCAGGTACTGGGTATTGCGCGAGTTGGAGTCCAAGACGATTTCTTTGACTTGGGTGGTCATTCCTTGCGGGCCTCCACGCTGGTTTCCAAGATTAGGAAAGAGCTGCAAGTCGAGGTTCCGCTGCGGGAAGTTTTCCGCTACACCACGATCGAACAGCTGGCCCAAAGAATCGGCGGTTTAAGGCAGCAGGAGACGTATGAGATTACAAAGGCGGCTGAGGCCGAGTGCTATCCGGTTTCATCCGAGCAAAAGCGTCTGTACGTCCTGCGCCAGCTTGACGGGGCCGAGCGCAGCTACAATATGTCGGCGGCGCTTCTTCTCGAAGGCAAGCTGGACCGCACGCGCGTCGAGCACGCGTTCCGGGCGCTGATTCAGCGCCATGAGACGCTGCGTACCGGGATCGAGCAGGTTCAAGGCGAGCTTGTCCAGCGCATCTATGACGAGTTGGATTTTGCTGTAGATTATTTCCAAGCGAGCGAGCGGGAAGTGGAGCAAGTGGTGGAAGCTTACTATCACCCGTTTGATCTGACTAAGCCACCACTTCTCCGCATCGGCTTGATCGAAGTCGCCGAGGATCGCCACATTCTGCTGTTCGATATGCACCATATCGTCTCGGACGGCATTTCGACAGCGCTGCTCTTCGACGAGTTCAGCCGCCTGTATCGGGGCGAGGAGCTGGCCCCGCTGCGCATTCAATACAAAGATTATGCCGTTTGGCAGCATTCCGAAGCTTACGGGCAGATGCTCCAGCCGCAGAAGGAGTATTGGCTGGAACAGCTGTCGGGCGAGCTGCCGGTTTTGGAGCTACCGACGGACTTCCCGCGGCCTGCGGTGCAAAGCTTTGACGGCCGAACCGTGAAGTTTTATATCGAGAAAGATCGGACGGAGAAGCTGAAAGAACTAGCGGCACGGACAGGGACGACCCTGTACATGGTGCTGCTGTCGGCTTACACCATCCTTATGCATAAATATTCGGGTCAGGAGGATCTGATCGTAGGAACGCCGATTGCCGGAAGAACGCAGGAAGAAGTGCAGCCGATCGTAGGGATGTTTATCAACACGCTGGCCATTCGCAGCCGTCCGGAGCGTTCCAAGCCGTACCTTTCGTACCTGGAAGAAATCAAGGATATCACGCTCGGGGCTTTCGAACACCAAAATTATTTGTTCGAAGACTTGGTAGAAAGTCTTCACATTCCGCGCGCGACCGGCCGGAATCCGCTCTTTGACACGTTCTTCTCCCTACAAAATACGGAGAACGAGCAAATTGTCATCGAGGGGCTGGAGCAATCGTTTTATCCGCTGGAAAACCGAACATCCAAGTTCGAGCTGCTCTTGGACATTTCGGAGATGGACGGTCAGCTCGAATGTCGGTTGGAGTACGCTACGGCTTTGTATAAACAGGAGACCGCGGAGCGGTTCGCCAGACATTATGACAAGCTGCTCGAAACCATCGCAGCAGCGCCGGACGGGGATATTGCCTCGCTGGAAATGCTCACGGAGGAGGAAATCCGCGAGCTGATGCGCGGTTTCAACGATTCAGAGGCGGACTACCCGCGGCAGCAGACGATTCACGGCTTGTTCGAAGAGCAGGCGGAGCTTTACCCGGACAACGTGGCCGCCGTCATGAACGAGCGGCAGCTGACCTACCGCGAGCTGAACGAGCGATCCAACCGCCTTGCGCGGAAGCTGCGGGAGACGGGAGTAGAAGCGGACCAGCTGGTAGCGATTCTGGCCGAACGCTCGCTCGATATGGTCGTCGGCATTCTGGCGATTCTCAAAGCGGGCGGAGCATACGTGCCTGTCGATCCCGACTACCCGGAGGAGCGCATTCGCTTCATGATCGAGGATTCGGGTGCGCCGTTATTGCTGATTCAAAAGCATCTGCACGAGAAGACCGACTTCGTAGGAACGCGCCTCGAATTGGACGATTTCGTTTGGGGCGACAGAGGGGCGGACTCCGAAGGTGCGCTGGACGCTTCGAACCTGGAGCCGATTTCCGGGCCGCTCAACCTGGCTTATGTCATCTACACGTCGGGAACGACCGGCAGACCAAAAGGAACGCTGATCGAGCATAAGAACGTCGTGCGCCTCCTGTTCAATGACAAAAACCTGTTCGACTTCGGGCCGTCCGACACGTGGACGCTGTTCCACTCGTTCTGCTTCGATTTCTCCGTTTGGGAAATGTACGGAGCGCTGCTGTACGGAGGCAAGCTGGTCATCGTACCGCCGTTCACGGCGAAAAATCCGGCCGATTTCCTGGCGCTGCTGGGCCGCGAACAGGTTACCATTTTGAACCAGACGCCAACGTACTTCTACCAGCTGCTGCGCGAGGTCTTGACGGACCATCCATACGATTTGCGGATTCGCAACGTCATCTTCGGGGGCGAAGCGCTGAGTCCGCTGCTGCTCAAGGGCTTCAAGACGAAGTACCCGGAGACGAAGCTGATCAATATGTACGGCATTACCGAGACGACTGTTCACGTGACGTATAAGGAAATCACGTGGGTCGAAATGGAGGCGGCGAAGAGCAATATCGGCAAGCCGATCCCGACGCTGAGGGTGTACGTCCTTGATGAAAACCGCCGGCCTGTGCCGATCGGTGTAGCGGGCGAAATGTACGTGGCCGGGGAAGGCCTTGCGAGAGGATACCTGAACCGCCCGGATCTGACGGCGGAGAAGTTCGTCGATTCCCCGTTTGCGGAGGGGGAGAAACTGTACCGCTCGGGCGACTTGGCGGCTTGGCTGCCGGACGGCAACATCGAATACCTGGGCCGGATCGATCACCAGGTCAAAATCCGCGGGTACCGAATCGAGCTGGACGAAATCGAGACGCAGCTGCTGAACGTCGAGGGCGTGGAAGAAGCGGTGGTGCTTGCCCGTCAGGACGGCGGGGGCGAGAAGGCGCTTGTCGCCTACTTTGTGGCGGATCGGACACTGACGGTCAGCGAAATGAGAACCTCGCTGGCCCAGGGAATGCCGGGGTACATGATCCCGTCGTACTTCGTGCAGCTGGAGCGCATGCCGCTGACGGCCAACGGCAAAGTAGACCGCAAAGCGCTGCCGGAACCGCAAGGCAGCTTGCAGACGGGCGTCGAATATGTAGCACCGCGTAACCGGATGGAGTCCCAGCTTGTGAAGATCTGGGAGGAAGTGCTGGGCTACTCCGGCATTGGAGTCCTGGACAATTTCTTCGAGCTCGGAGGCCACTCCTTGCGGGCGACGAACCTTGTCAGCAAGATTCAGAAGGAAATGAACGTCGAACTTCCGCTGCGCGATGTGTTCCGCTATACGACGGTAGAGTCGATGGCCGGGGCTATTGCCAGCTTGGAAGAAACGCGGCACAGCTCAATTCCGAAAGCGGAAGAGAAAGCGTACTATCCGGTTTCCTCCGCGCAAAAAAGGCTGTACGTCCTGCACCAGCTGGATGGCTCGGAGCTGAATTACAACCTCCCAAGTGCCTTGCAGTTGGAAGGGGCTTTGAACGAGGCCAAAGTGGAAAAGGCGCTGACTACTTTGGTGGCCCGGCATGATATGCTGCGCACCGGTTTTGAAATCGTGAATGGGGAGCCGGTTCAGCGTATTCATCCGCTCGTAGCTTTCAAGGTCGAAAAGCTTCAAGCAAGCGAAGATCAGGTTGCGGCCATTCTTGAAGGCTTCATTCAGCCTTTTGACTTGACCCAGCCGCCTTTGCTGCGCGCCCTGCTGATCGAACTGGAGAAAGAGAAATTCCTGCTCGCGCTGGATATTCATCATATTGGTTCCGACGGCCTTTCCATGGACGTGCTGCTGCGCGAATTCGTGCGGCTTTACAATGGGGAAGAATTGCCGGAGCTGCGGATTCAATACAAGGATTACGCCGTTTGGCAGCAATCCGAGGAGCAGCGCCAGCGCATCAAACGGCAGGAGGAATACTGGCGTGGGGTATTCAGCTCCGAGCTTCCGGTTCTTGAGCTGCCTCTCGACTTCTCCCGCCCGGCCGTGCAGCAGTTTGACGGTCAAACGCTCACGTTTACGCTGGATGCGGAGAAAAGCGAAGCTCTCAAACGGCTGGCCGGCGATTCAGGGGCGACGCTGTACATGCTTCTGCTGGCTGCGTACTCCGTATTGCTTCATAAATACGCGGGACAGGAAGATATAGTGGTTGGCACTCCGATTGCCGCCCGTTCTCACGCCGACCTGCAGCCGATTATCGGCATGTTCGTCAATACGCTGGCCCTTCGCTTGGGTCCGGCGGCGGAGCGGACGTTCCTGGATTACTTGCAGGAAGTGAAGGAAACAACGCTTGGAGCCTACGAGCACCAAGACTATCCGTTCGAGGAGCTGGTGGAAGCTCTTCAGGTGAGCCGGGATTTAAGCCGGAATCCTCTGTTTGACACCATGTTTTCTTTGCAAAAGCACGAAAGCTTGGATTTAACCCTGGAAGGCTTGCAATGGTCGCTGTTCGACATCGAGGAAAAGACGGCAAAGTTTGACCTTAGCTTTGATATCGTGGAAGTCGATAACGAACTGGTTTGCAAGATCGAGTACGCTACTTCGTTGTTTAGACAGGAAACGGTGGTACGGCTGGCAGGTCATTACGAGCAGCTTTTGACGTCGATCTTGGCTCAGCCGGGTGCGCGGATTTCGGATTTGGATTTCTTGACGGACAGCGAAAAACATGATTTGCTGGTCGGGTTTGACGTGTCGTCTTCGGCTCTTGCGAAGCAACCCGCCGCAGAGGGTACAGGTTTAGAAGCGGATGAGTCGTGGAGAGAGAGAACGTTCCACGAGCTGTTCGAGGAGCAGGCGGAGCGCACTCCGGAAGCGCTGGCGGTTGTCTACGAAGACAGCAAGCTGACGTATGCGGAGCTGAACGCCAAAGCGAATCGTCTGGCGTATGCACTGCGGGCGCGCGGGGTGAAGCCGGAGCAGGTGGTCGGCATTCTGGCCGATCGTTCGGCGGAGCTGTTGATCGGGGTGCTCGCCGTATGGAAAGCGGGCGGCGCTTATGTGCCGCTCGACCCGGACTATCCGGCGGAGCGGATCGAGTATATGCTCGCGGACAGCGGGGCGTCGGTGCTGCTTACGCAGACCCGCCTGCTGGAGCAGACGGAAGCTTGGCGCAGCGACGGAGCTCTAGTGCTGCAAACGGTGCTTGCGCTTGACGACGCCGCGACGTACAGCCTCGGAGCGGCGGAAGCGGCTGTGTGTGTACAAGCTTTGGGCGAAGCAGGCGCAGAGGTGGAGGCTTTGGCGCAAGCGGCTGCTGCCGAAACGTCCGCCACGGCAGAAGCCGAGAAGAACGTACTAGCGGCAGATCTCGCGTCGAATCCGGCGAATGTGAACAAGCCGCGCGATTTGGCTTACGTCATCTACACCTCCGGTACGACGGGCAAGCCGAAGGGCGTGATGATCGAGCATCGCAGCCTGGTGAACACGGCGGCGGGCTACCGTCGGGACTACCGCCTGGATCAGTTCCCGGTGCGGCTGCTGCAGCTCGCCAGCTTCTCGTTCGACGTGTTCGTCGGCGACATTGCGCGGACGCTGTACAACGGCGGCACCATGGTAATTGTGCCGAAGGACGACCGGATCGATCCGTCTCGTTTGCACCACTGGATTGAGCGGGAGCGGGTCACCATCTTCGAATCGACGCCAGCGCTGATCGTGCCGTTCCTAGAGTATGTGCACGAGCAGCGGCTGGATATGAGCGGGATGGAGCTGTTGATCACGAGTTCGGACAGCTGCAGCGTGGGGGATTACCGGACCTTGCAGGAACGCTTCGGCTCGTTGTTCCGGATCATCAACGCATACGGCGTGACGGAAGCGGCGATCGACTCCAGTTTCTACGACGAGGAGCTAGCGAAGCTGCCGCAAACAGGCAATGTGCCGATCGGCAAAGCGTGGCTGAATGCGAAATTCTACATCGTGGACGCGCATCTGAACCCGGTGCCGGTCGGGGTGCTGGGCGAGCTGGTCATCGGCGGAGTCGGAGTGGCGCGCGGGTACTTGAACCGCCCGGATTTGACGGCGGAGAAATTCGTAGACAGCCCGTTCGCCACTGGGGAGCGGCTGTACCGGACAGGCGACCTGGCGCGCTGGATGTCGGACGGCAACGTGGACTTCATCGGCCGGATCGACAACCAGGTGAAAATCCGGGGGTACCGGATTGAGACAGGCGAAGTCGAAGCGAAGCTGCTGAGTGTAGGTGGCGTGAAGGAAGCGGTCGTCGTCGTCAGGGAAGATCAAGAAGGTCAGAAAGCTTTGTGCGCTTATTATACAGCGGAAGAAGGCTTGACAGCGGCGGATCTGAAGCGGGCGATTGCCAGCGAGCTGCCGGGGTACATGATCCCGTCGTACTTCGTGGAGCTGGAGCGCCTGCCTCTGACGCCGAACGGAAAGATCGACCGGAAGGCGCTGCCGGCACCGGAAGGGGGGGCAGGAGGCCGCGAATACGTGGCGCCGCGCACCGAACTGGAGGCGAAGCTGGCCGCCATTTGGCAGGATGTGCTTGTTCGGGAGAAGGCGGTAGGCGTAACGGACAACTTCTTCGACCTCGGCGGGCACTCCCTGCGGGCGACGACGCTTGTCAGCAAAATGCATAAGGAGCTAGGCGTTGAATTCCCGCTTCGCGACGTATTCCGCTACTCGACGGTTGAAGAAATGGCCGCGGCTATGGAGCGGCTGGAGATCGGCTCGTTCACGGCTATTTCGGCTGCAGAATCTAGCGAGTATTATCCGCTCTCTTCTGCTCAGAAACGTCTCTATATCTTGAACCAGCTGGAAGGAGCCGAGCTGAGCTACAACATACCAGGAGCTATGCTGCTCGAAGGGGAGCTCGACCGGCAGCGGTTTGAAGAAGCGTTCCGCGGGCTCGTAGCTCGTCATGAAACGCTGCGTACCGGCTTTGAGATGGTAAAAGGCGAAGCGGTTCAGCGGATTTACGAAGAAGCCGCCTTCCAGGTGGAGTATGTGCAGATCAGCGAGGAGCAGGCAGAAGAAACGGTGCGCCAATTCGTTCGTCCGTTTGATCTAGCGAAGCCGCCCCTTCTGCGGGTAGGCCTTGCTGAACTGGCGCCGGACCGGCACATTCTAATGTTCGATACGCATCATATCGTATCTGACGGCGTTTCGATTGACGTACTGATCGAAGAGCTCGTCCGCTTGTATAGCGGGGAGCAGTTGGAGCCGCTCCGCATTCAGTACAAAGATTATGCGGTATGGCAGCAATCGGACGAGCAGAAAGCTCAGCTTGCCAAGCAGGAAGCCTACTGGCTCGACATGTTCCGCGGAGAACTGCCGGTTTTGGAATTGCCGACGGACTATCCGCGCCCGGCTATGCAGAGCTACGAGGGCCGCACGCTGCAATTGTTTATGGATAGCGAGA
This sequence comes from Paenibacillus sp. FSL W8-0439, assembly GCF_038008995.1. Taxonomy (NCBI): domain Bacteria; kingdom Bacillati; phylum Bacillota; class Bacilli; order Caryophanales; family Paenibacillaceae; genus Paenibacillus; species Paenibacillus sp. FSL W8-0439. Next base: position 4,989,306 of record NZ_JBBPAK010000001.1, on the reverse strand, counting down.
AAAGCGAGGGTCTGAAACGGCTTGCAGCCGAGAACGGCGCAACGCTTTACATGGTTCTGCTTGCTGGTTATACAATATTATTGCATAAGTATACAGGGCAAGAAGACGTGGTGGTCGGTACGCCGATTGCAGGAAGAAATCACAGCGACGTTCAGCCGCTGATCGGGATGTTCGTCAATACCCTGGCCATCCGCAGTTATCCGGCTGCTGGTAAAACGTTCCTTGACTACTTGAAGGAAATCAAGGAGACGACGCTGGGCGCTTTTGAACATCAGAATTATCCGTTTGAGGAACTGGTGGATAAGGTGAATGTGGCTCGCGATTTAAGCCGCAATCCGCTGTTCGATACGATGTTTGCTTTGCAGAATACAGAGAATTTGGAAATCCAGCTTCCCGGACTCCATTTGTCGACGTATGCCAGCGAAGAAATTGTTTCTAAATTCGATCTCAGCTTGGACGTCACAGAGATCGAGGAAGGCTTGGAATATCTGTTTGAATACGCCACTGCTCTTTATAAAACCGAAACAGTGGAGAAATTGGCCGCTCACTACTTGCAGTTGCTTGAATCCATTCTCCGTAACCCGTCGGCGACGATTGCCGAGCTGGGCATTTTGACACCGGCGGAAAAAGATCAAATTCTCGGCGCGTTTAACCCGGCGCAGCCGGAAGCGGCTTCTGCGGCTGCGTTCCACCAGCTGTTTGAGGAACAGGCGAAGCGCACGCCGGAAGCGGCGGCCGTCGTGTACGAGAACGACCGGCTGACGTATGCGGAGCTGAACGAGCGGGCGAACCGCTTGGCGGCCACGCTGCGCACAAGCGGCATCGGCCGGGAGACGATCGTCGGCATTCTCGCCGAGCGTTCGGTGGACTTGCTGGTGGCCGTGCTGGCCGTCTGGAAAGCGGGCGGGGCGTATGTGCCGCTCGACCCGGATTACCCGGCGGAGCGCGTGCGGTTCATGCTCGAAGACAGCGGAGCGAAGGTGCTGCTGACGCAAACGGCGCTGCGAGAGCGCGCCGAAGCCTGGCTCGGCGAAGAGGAGCTGGCGCTGGCGGCGGTGCTGTACCTGGACGACGAAACTTCGTACAGCGAGGAGCGGATGAATGCCGACAGCTTCCATGAAGCCCGTCCGGAGGATCTGGCGTACGTGATCTATACGTCGGGGACGACGGGCAAGCCGAAGGGCGTGATGATCGAGCACCGTAGCCTGGTGAACACGGCGGCGGGCTACCGGCGGGAATACCGGTTGGATCAGTTCCCAGTGCGGCTGCTGCAGCTCGCAAGCTTCTCGTTCGACGTGTTCGTGGGAGATATCGCGCGGACGCTGTACAACGGAGGCACGATGGTGATTGTGCCGAAGGACGACCGGATCGATCCGTCTCGTCTGCACCACTGGATTGAGCGGGAGCGGGTCACCATCTTCGAATCGACGCCAGCGCTGATCGTGCCGTTCCTGGAGTATGTGCACGAGCAGCGGCTCGATATGAGCTGGATGGAGCTGTTGATCACGAGTTCGGACAGCTGCAGCGTGGCGGATTACCGGACCTTGCAGGAACGCTTCGGCTCGTTGTTCCGGATCATCAACGCATACGGCGTGACGGAAGCGGCGATCGACTCCAGTTTCTACGACGAGGAGCTAGCGAAGCTGCCGCAAACAGGCAATGTGCCGATCGGCAAAGCGTGGCTGAATGCGAAATTCTACATCGTGGATGCGCATCTGAATCCGGTGCCGGTCGGGGTGCTGGGCGAGCTGGTCATCGGCGGAGTCGGAGTGGCGCGCGGGTACTTGAACCGTCCGGAGCTGACGGAAGAGAAGTTCGTAGACAGCCCGTTCGCCGCGGGCGAGCGGCTGTACCGCACGGGAGACTTGGCGCGGTGGATGGAAGACGGGAACGTGGACTTCATCGGCCGGATCGACAACCAGGTGAAAATCCGGGGGTACCGGATTGAGACGGGTGAAGTCGAAGCGAAGCTGCTGAGTGTAGGTGGCGTGAAGGAAGCGGTCGTCGTCGTCAGGGAAGATCAAGAAGGTCAGAAAGCTTTGTGCGCTTATTATACAGCGGAAGAAGGCTTGACAGCGGCGGATCTGAAGCGGGCGATTGCCAGCGAGCTGCCGGGGTACATGATCCCGTCGTACTTCGTGGAGCTGGAGCGCCTGCCTCTGACGCCGAACGGAAAGATCGACCGGAAGGCGCTGCCGGCACCGGAAGGGGGAGCAGGCGGAGGCCGCGAATACGTGGCGCCGCGCACCGAACTGGAGGCGAAGCTGGCCGCCATTTGGCAGGATGTGCTTGTTCGGGAGAAGGCGGTAGGCGTAACGGACAACTTCTTCGACCTCGGCGGGCACTCCCTGCGGGCGACGACGCTTGTCAGCAAAATGCATAAGGAGCTAGGCGTTGAATTCCCGCTTCGCGACGTATTCCGCTACTCAACGGTTGAGGAAATGGCCGCGGCTATGGAGCGGCTGGAGATCGGCTCGTTCACGGCTATTCCGGCTGCGGAACCTAGCGAGTATTATCCGCTCTCTTCCGCTCAGAAACGTCTCTATATCTTGAACCAGCTGGAAGGAGCCGAGCTGAGCTACAACATACCAGGAGCTATGCTGCTCGAAGGGGAGCTCGACCGGCAGCGGTTTGAAGAAGCGTTCCGCGGGCTCGTAGCTCGTCATGAAACGCTGCGTACCGGCTTTGAGATGGTAAAAGGCGAAGCGGTTCAGCGGATTTATGAAGAAGCCGCCTTCCAGGTGGAATATGTGCAGATTAGCGGGGAGCAGGCAGAAGAAACGGTGCGCCAATTCGTTCGTCCGTTTGATCTAGCGAAGCCGCCACTTCTGCGGGTAGGCCTTGCTGAACTGGCGCCGGACCGGCACATTCTAATGTTCGATACGCATCATATCGTATCTGACGGCGTTTCGATTGACGTACTGATCGAAGAGTTCGTCCGCTTGTACAGCGGGGAGCAGTTGGAGCCGCTCCGCATTCAGTACAAAGATTATGCGGTATGGCAGCAATCGGGCGAGCAGAAAGCTCAGCTTGCCAAGCAGGAAGCCTACTGGCTCGACATGTTCCGCGGAGAACTGCCGGTTTTGGAATTGCCGACGGACTATCCGCGCCCGGCTATGCAGAGCTACGAGGGCCGCACGCTGCAATTGTTTATGGATAGCGAGAAAAGTGAGGGTCTGAAACGGCTTGCAGCCGAGAACGGCGCAACGCTTTACATGGTTCTGCTTGCTGGTTATACAATGTTACTGCATAAGTATACAGGGCAAGAAGACGTGGTGGTCGGTACGCCGATTGCAGGAAGAAATCACAGCGACGTTCAGCCGCTGATCGGGATGTTCGTCAATACCCTGGCCATCCGCAGTTATCCGGCTGCCGGTAAAACGTTCCTTGACTACTTGAAGGAAATCAAGGAGACGACGCTGGGCGCTTTTGAACATCAGAATTATCCGTTTGAGGAACTGGTGGATAAGGTGAATGTGGCTCGCGATTTAAGCCGCAATCCGCTGTTCGATACGATGTTTGCTTTGCAGAATACAGAGAATTTGGAAATCCAGCTCCCCGGACTCCATTTGTCGACGTATGCCAGCGAAGAAATTGTTTCGAAATTCGATCTCAGCTTGGACGTCACGGAGATCGAGGAAGGCTTGGAATATCTGTTTGAATACGCCACAGCTCTTTATAAAACCGAAACAGTGGAGAAATTGGCCGCTCACTACTTGCAGCTGCTTGAATCCATTCTCCGCAACCCGTCGGCGACGATTGCCGAGCTGGGCATTTTGACACCGGCGGAAAAAGAGCAAATTCTTGGCGCGTTTAACCCGGGGCAGCCGGAAGCGGCTCCTGCGGCCGCGTTCCACCGGCTGTTTGAGGAACAGGCGAAGCGCACGCCGGAAGCGGCAGCTGTCGTGTACGAGAATGACCAGCTGACGTATGCGGAGCTGAACGAGCGGGCGAACAGTTTGGCGGCCACGCTGCGCGCAAGCGGCATCGGCCGGGAGACAATCGTCGGCATTCTCGCCGAGCGTTCGGTGGACTTGCTGGTGGCCGTGCTGGCCGTCTGGAAAGCGGGCGGGGCGTATGTGCCGCTCGACCCGGATTACCCGGCGGAGCGCGTGCGGTTCATGCTCGAAGACAGCGGAGCGAAGGTGCTGCTGACGCAAACACTGCTGCGAGAGCGCGCCGAAGCCTGGCTCGGCGAAGAGGAGCTGGCGCTGGCGGCGGTGCTGTACCTGGACGACGAAGCGTCGTACAGCGAGGAGCGGATGAATGCCGACAGCTTCCATGAAGCCCGTCCGGAGGATCTGGCGTACGTGATCTATACGTCGGGAACGACGGGCAAGCCGAAGGGCGTGATGATCGAGCACCGCAGCCTGGTGAACACGGCGGCGGGCTACCGGCGGGAATACCAGTTGAATCAGTTCCCGGTGCGGCTGCTGCAGCTCGCAAGCTTCTCGTTTGACGTGTTCGTGGGAGATATCGCGCGGACGCTGTACAACGGAGGCACGATGGTGATTGTGCCGAAGGACGACCGGATCGATCCGTCTCGTCTGCACTACTGGATCAGCCAGCAGCAAGTGACGATCTTCGAATCGACGCCAGCGCTGATCGTGCCGTTCCTGGAGTATGTGCACGAGCAGCGGCTCGATATGAGCTGGATGGAGCTGTTGATCACGAGCTCGGACAGCTGCAGCGTGGCGGATTACCGGACCTTGCAGGAACGCTTCGGCTCGTTGTTCCGGATCATCAACGCATACGGCGTGACGGAAGCGGCGATCGACTCCAGCTTCTACGACGAGGAGCTGGCGAAGCTGCCGCAGACAGGCCATGTGCCGATCGGCAAAGCGTGGCTGAACGCCAAGTTCTACATCGTGGACGCGCACCTGAATCCGGTGCCGGTCGGGGTGCTGGGCGAGCTGGTCATCGGCGGAGTCGGAGTGGCGCGCGGGTACTTGAACCGTCCGGAGCTGACGGAAGAGAAGTTCGTAGACAGCCCGTTCGCCGCGGGCGAGCGGTTGTACCGCACGGGAGACTTGGCCCGGTGGATGGAAGACGGGAACGTGGACTTCATCGGCCGGATCGACAACCAGGCGAAGATCCGGGGGTACCGGATTGAGACGGGGGAGATCGAGTCGCAGCTGCTGCGGGTGGAAGGCGTGCGCGAAGCGGTGGTGCTGGTTCGAAGTGACGCGAACGGGCAGAAAGCGCTGTGCGCGTACTACACAACGGATGGCGAACTGACGGTGGCAGACCTGAAACGGGCGATCTCCAGCGAGCTGCCGGGTTACATGATCCCGTCGTACTTCGTCGAGCTGGAGCGCCTGCCTCTGACGCCGAACGGGAAAATCGACCGGAAGGCGCTGCCGGCGCCGGAAGGGGGAGCAAGCGCAGGCCGCGAATACGTGGCGCCGCGCACCGAACTGGAGGCGAAACTGGTCGTCATCTGGCAGGGCGTGCTCGGGCCGGTCACGATTGGCGTGACGGACAACTTCTTCGACCTCGGCGGGCACTCCCTGCGGGCGACGACGCTAGTCAGCAAGGTGCACAAGGAACTGAGTGTGGACCTGCCACTGCGCGATGTGTTCCGGCACTCGACCATCGAAGCGATGGCCGAGGCGATCAGCCAATTGGAGCGGCAGGAACACCTCTCCATTCCGGTTCTGGATAAGAGGGATTACTATCCGCTTTCCTCCGTGCAAAAACGGCTGTACATCCAGCAGCAGATGGAAGGCGCCGAGCTTAGCTACAACATGTCCGGCATGACGGTTCTCGTCGGGCGATTGGAACGGAATCAATTCGAGGCGGCGCTCAAAGGATTGATAGCTCGTCACGAAATTTTGCGAACCGGCTTCGAAATGGTCGACGGCGAACCGGTACAACGGATTTATCCGGACTTGAAGTTTGCCGTCGAATATACGAAAGCGACGGAAAGTGAAACGAAGAGCATCGTAGACGGCTTTGTGCGCGTCTTTGATTTGGAGCGGCCGCCGCTGCTGCGTGTGGGCTTAGTCGAATGGGAAGCGGAACGGCATCTGCTCATGCTGGACATTCATCATATCGTCACGGATGGCATGTCGATGGGCATCTTCGTCGAAGAGCTGCTGCGCTTGTATAACGGTGAGACTCTGGAGCCGCTTCGGATTCAATACAAGGAATTCGCCGCTTGGCAGCAGTCAGAACCTGTAAAAGAGCGGCTGAAACGTCAGGAAGCCTACTGGCTGGACGTGCTGGAAGGCGAACTGCCGACGCTTGAACTGCCTACGGACTTTGTCAGACCTGCCGCTCGCAGCTTTGAGGGAGATGTGCTGCCTTTCAGCATCGACAAGCAGATGACCGACAGCTTGCAGCGCATCGCCGATGAGAACGGTGCCACCCTTTATATGGTGTTATTGGCGGCCTATTCAATCCTGCTCAGCAAGTACTCGGGACAAGAAGACTTCATTGTAGGCATGCCGGTTTCGGGCCGCACACATGCCGACCTGGAGCCGCTCATCGGAATGTTTGTCAACACTTTGGCGATTCGCCATTATCCGTCCGGGGAGAAGGCGTTCCTCGCTTATTTGAACGAAGTCAAAGAAACGATGCTGGGGGCCTACGACCACCAGGATTATCCGTTCGAGGAGCTTGTGAAAAAGCTGCAGGTGCCGCGAGATCAAAGCCGCAATCCTGTATTCGATGTCATGTTTGCTCTGGAAACCAAGGAAGATAACGTTCAAAGCTTCGGGGATATCAAGATCGAATCTTATCCGGAAACTCATACGGTTTCCCAATTTGATCTTACCTTGGTCATTTCGTTGCTGGATGAGGGAATGAACGGACAGTTTGAATATGCCACCAAGTTGTTTACGCGCAATCTGATCGACAATTTCGCTCAGGACCTGCTCGTAATCATCACCCAAATTTGCGAACAGCCTTCGGTGCTGTTGAAGGATATTTCCCTGAACGGGCAATCCGAACAGGAGCAAGATGTGCTAGAGGCCATTGATATTATTTTCTAATCCCTTACCCGGCTTGGGTGTATGCCGTATTTCTCTCGGTACGCATCCTGCCGGGTGTTTTTTTTAAAATGAAAAAGAAAAATCCACCACAGGAATCTGACGTCAAGTGCCACTGAGTAACTATTTCGGTTTATTGGAAAATCGACAAAACACAACAGAAATCGTAGTTTACCTTTGGTATACTAAGAATCAAACCATTTAAACAGAGATAATTCCACCATAAAATCCGAATACCCGAAAAACGAAAAGAAGTAATTGCCGATCGTTGCAGACGAGTTTAATTTTTTGACTATGACACCAGAAGAACAACAAAAGGCACACGAAGACTACAGGAAGAAATACAGATATCTAAAACGTGCGCCGCGGCTACTCGTTTACTACTACCTCATAGGGGAAAAGTTCCGAAATACAATGGCCGAAATAGGCCGCAGGAAGGGCTGAAAGAGATAGCCGACGACGTTCTGAGTAAGGAATTTCAACAGGAATGCTAGGCTTGGAATCGAAACCGCAAGCCGCTAAATGGGCAGTTCCAATTAACTTGGAAGGATGTGCCGAATAGCTATTGGGCAGCGCGCGACATCGCAGCTGCTGCGATGTCTCTCAATAGCGCAACAAAAAACGAGTAGCAACAGAGAGTCGACAATATGGCGTTTTTAAGAGGGGCTACCGCTATGTACTCGGTAGCCCCTCTTGTGAGCAAAAAGCCATTAATGTGTCATTCAATCGGGAAACTGTACCTGTCACTTAGAGCACCTTTCCTCAACTCGAATTTCTTCATCATAAAAGAAACGCCCAAGTGGAGAGCAACAAATCACCTGTAACCCCACTTACAGTTATTTCTTTCTAAGTATTACTCCACTAACCCCAGTTCCTTTTATACATTTGATCAGACTCTCCTAATACATGGCCATATATTGTTAATTTTGTGCCTAGGGGGACCGATTGTATAATTCCATGACATCGTGGTTCCGCATTCGAATACAACCATGGCTCTGATGCTGTCCAATAGAATATGGTAGGCTTACCACAAAAAAACACTTCCAAGGTTGTGCCATATCTTACGACATGGTGCATTTTCTTGAAGGTGTTTTTCAGTCTCGCTCTATTTATTTTAAAGAGACAGCACTTCGTCATATGATCAGCCTTTCATGCGCTCGGAAAGTTAAGGATTATCATCCGGCGGTAAAGGGAATGAAGCTCGAATATAAGTTGTTGGAGCTATTTTTTGATGAACAGGTAACAACCGTTCATGTAGGTTCTTCTGGGATAACGATTTATACAGTATAGATATAGCTGCAGCGGCTATTTGCTCAGATGGTATATCGATGGCCGTAATGGGTGGTGTAGAATACTGGGTAGCGTCTGGTCCGGTCATCCCGATCGATATGATAGCAACTTCCTCAGGGATTTTAATTTTCAAACGGTTAAATTCATGGATCATTCCCATAACGATAGTATCCGATTCACAGAATATCGTTTTAGGTCTATCCGTCATTTGAAGATATCTCTCTGCAGCTGTAACTCCTCCGGCAAGCGAATTCGGAGCTGTTATAATTTGTGATTGATCAACCACAATATGCTGCTTCCTGCATTCTTCAAGAAAAGCATTTATACGCTGGTTGGAAGCAACATAAGGACTTTCCACTGCGACTACTCCGATATGTTGTACCGACTGCTTAGTAAGCAAAGAAACCGCCTCTAATGCAACTTCGCCAGAGTCAACATAAACTGTGGAGAATTTTTTAGACTGGCGATTAATCAAAACGATTGGCATGCGGGGCGACAATGACTCCAAATACGCCAGATCTGCCTCGGAAGTAGCACCAATAATAATTCCATTATACGTATTATTCATGATCTCTTTAGCGTCTTTGGCGATTTGATCGTTCGTATAAATACGTATAACAAGCTCGAAATCAAATTGTTTTTTTTCTATTTCCGATTGAATCCCTGCCAACAATGCCGCCAGCATGTTCGTCCGGGCATCTAATGTCCAATATAAGGCAATGATCGGCTTGGCCCGATCTAAATTGCGCAGACGTCTTGCACTAACATTCGGCTGATATCCCAATTCATCTATGGCTTTCATGACTTTATTGTAGGTTGTCGAGGGAATACTTCGTTCCTTAGATTTGCCGTTAATGACAATGGAAACTGTCGAAACAGATACCTCAGCCAACTTAGCAACATCTTTCAGTGTAACCATCTTAGGTCTCCAATCTAATAACTAATTGGTCATACTTTCCTTAAATATAATCATAATCTAATTTTCTGTAAATGTGAACAATTGTGAAAAATAGAACATGTCCTTGATTTGCTCATTCTATTGATATAAAATGAATTTGTCAACGAGTACAACGTTATACTAAAACGTTGTACTCAACTTAATTTCAAAATGTGTCCGAAACCTTAGAAAGGAGAAGCGTGAATGCCTTGTGTGTAGTGGATAGATAAGAATATTGATTTTTAAGTACAACGTTGTACTTACTGTGTAATCGTAATTATTGTTATGTTTCGGCAAATCCAAGGAATATAACGGTGATCTCTTTGGATGATTAAAAATATGATTCCGTAATATTAAAAAGAGAAGATGAGGTAGATGGCATACAATATCTCGGTTATTCATGGAGATGGTATCGGCAAAGAAATCGTTGACCAAGCGATCAAAGTAATGAATGAAGTCGGCAACGTATTTCATCATACCTTTCATTTTGAAAGATGTGAAGCCGGAACCGAGGCTGTTCAAAAATACGGTGAACCCCTTCCTGATAAGAGCCTAAGGCAATGTCAAGAAAGCGACGCGATATTACTCGGAAGCCTGTGGCTCGACAAGTATCCGGAATTGCCACAAGAAAAGCGTCCAAGCTATGTTCTTTCTCTACTTAGGAAAAAGCTAGAGCTTAAGATAAATCTTCGGCCGATTTCTGTTTATAAATCATTGGCAGAATTGAGTCCACTGAAGAACAGTATTATTGGCGAGGGGTTTAATATTCTTATGCTTCGTGATCTGGCCGGCGGCATGCTCATGTCCCAAAGATACCGAGGAATCGGGGATTATGGCAAAGAAGCATTCGATAAAGAGTACTATAACGAAGAAATGATCAAAGCGAATGCTTGCGCTGCGTTTGAAATTGCTCGTGGGCGCAGCAAGAAGGTCACAAGTTTGGATAAGGCGGTCATCCTGGAAAGTTCGAAGTTGTGGCGTGAGGTTGTCCAAGAGGTTAGTGCAGATTATCGGGATGTAGCTCTGGTGAATCAGTACATTGATGATGCAGCCGCGCAGGTCATTACCGATCCTCATAACTATGACGTCATTCTAACGTCTGGCATGTTCGGAGATATCCTTTCGGATGAAATATCCGCATTGGCAGGAACACCGAATGTACTTCCGTCAGCGGAGCTCAATCGCCAGGGCAAAGGTCTGTTTACACCTAACCAAATACACAATAAAGATTATTCCATTGTAGGCAAGGATATCGCTAATCCAATCGGATCTATTTTATCCGGTGCGATGATGCTACGTTTTGCTTTTGGTTTGGAAGAAGAAAGCCAAGCCATCGAGGGAGCGGTTAAACGGGTACTAGATGAAAAATACGCAACAAAGGACATTTGCTTTCCGGGAAGTAAACGGATCGGGACAAGCGAAATGGGGTCTATCATATCCGAAAAGATAAGAGAAATTGGGAAGGAGCTAGTTTGATATGACGATGATCGAATCCAATTTGAACGAAAAGTCCGGAGTAACCACAGTTATTGAACCGAACTATATCGTTTTAAGTGACAGTTTACCATTAGAATTTGTAAATGAATTAGAAAATATAAAGCGGCTTGAAGCGCCTGAGCGGGTGATCGTAATGCTCTATTTTGACACTCCCGCTGGGAATTTCATATCAGCTGAAATACAGAAAAAACTCATCCAGTTTGCTCGCAAGCACGAACTGAAATTTGTCCAATCCCAAGGCATCGGATATCACATTCTGCTGGATCAATATGTAAAACCTGGTGACATCGTTGTTTCTTCAGGTAAGCATAACAGCATTTTCGGTGTAAAGCAGGCTCTCGGAATACATGTGAATCCATCCGAATTGCTTCATGTGTGCACAAACGGCAAGATGAATATAGTGGTTCCGGAAACCGTGTACATTGAACTTACGGGTCAACTAAAACCCGAAGCGTCCATCAAGGATTTCGCAATTTCTTTTTTAGCATCGGAAGAACTTAAGTACGCTGGCAAAGCTATCGAGTTTTATGGCAAGGCCTTAAATTCCTTATCTCCGAAAGAAACAACAGATCTTTGCCAATTGGCTTCGAGAAGCGGCGCTGTGACAGCTTTTCTCCATACAGATTATCAAGGACCGGGCCAAGAAAGCTATGATCTAGGGGATGTGCAACCCATGGTTGCTCTGCCGGGATCGATCCATCAATCGCAACCTGCGGCTGAATTGGCAGGCACTCCATTATCGGCTTGTTTCATCGGCGGATGCACAGGAGGCAGTATTGAGGATTTGAGAACAGCCGCAGCGATTTTGAAAGGAAAACGGATTCCCATAAATATGCGGTTGTCGATTGGACCACAAACTAATGAAGTTTACAAGCAGGCTATTTCCGAAGGGTTAATTCAGACCTTTATCGATAGTGGTGCGCAAATTTTGAGCACAGGCTGTGCCAGCTGTGTGACAACTTCAAAAGGTGTTATTGCCAAAGGCGAAACGATGCTATCGGCTAGTTGCTGGAATTATAAGGGGTGTAACGGCTCAAAGGACTCGCTGGTTTACCTAGCTTCTGCAGAATCCGTCGCTAACTCCGCGTTGAAGGGCTGTATTACATTAAATTCGAAGGGATGAGAAGACTTTTATGGAAAAGAAATTTAGCGGTAAGATATGGAAACTACCGGACGATGTTGATACAGATACTATTATTGCAGGTCGGCATGGAGTTATCCTCGATAAAATAGAAATGGGTTCGCACTGTCTTGAAACACTTCGCCCCGAATTTGCATCCCAGGTACAACCGGGAGACATCATTGTAGCTGGTAAAAATTTCGGCTGCGGATCATCGCGGGAAATGGCCGCCGAAGCGATTAATGTACATGGTGTTTACTGCATCATCGCTAAATCTTTTGCCCGCATTTTCTTTAGAAATGCAATCAATAACGGCATGCTATTGATTGAAAATGCGGAAATACCTGAGCACTGTGAAGAAGGGGACATCCTGACTGTCGAAGTAAACCAGTCAGTTACCGTCAATGGTAAGAGCTTCAGCATTCCCAAGGTGCCCGATAACTTGTTTGAAATTATTCAAGATGGCGGACTAATCCCCAATATCATTAAACGAATGGAAAAAGTTGAAGCAGAAGGGAGATAACAAAACAATGGGACATACACTGGCTGAAAAACTATTAATGAAAAATACGGGAGAACAAGGTCTGGCCCCTGGTGATATTGTAATCGCTCGGCCCGATCGATATATGATCCATGATATTTACACTTCGTTCCTAAAGCGCGCTTTAAAGGATATGCATGTGACCAAAGCGATCTACCCGGACCGCGGAGTAATCATCTTTGACCATCTAATGCCGACCAACCAGGCGGATACCGATCCTGCCCATTTTGTGGATGGACTTGAGCTGGCTGAAAAATTTCAAATTAAAAATGTTCATAAGGGCGAGGGAATCTGCCACTCTCTGATGCATGAACTAAGATACGCAAGACCAGGTGAAATCGTCGTAGCCACAGATAGCCATACAACGACCTATGGCGGGGCGGGCTGTTTCTGTACTGGCATTGGACATACCGAAATGGCAGCAGTTGTGGCAACGGGCGAGATCTGGCTCAAAGTTCCTTCGGCCATCAAGATTGTGCTTGATGGTGAGTTTCCGAAAGGTGTCGGAGCAAAAGATATTATTTTAAGAATCCTTGGTGACATCAAATCGGACGGCGGTCAGTACAAGTCGATGGAATTTACAGGAGCTGCCGTGCGCAGCATGAGTATGCAGTCACGATTCACCATAGCCAACATGGCTTTGGAAGCCGGTGCAAAGGTAGGATTATTCGAAGCAGATGAAAAAACAGCCGAGTATTACGACATGGACTACAATGATATTTCCTGGCTGAAAGTAGACGAAGACGCCAAGTATGAACAAGTTCTTCATTACGATGTCAGTAAGCTTGAGCCCCAATTGTCATGTCCGCAAGGCGTTGATAATGTTCATCCTATTTCCGAAATCGAAGGAACGAAACTGAATCAGGTTTATATTGGTTCTTGCACCAACGGTAGCATTGAAGATATGGAGACGGCAGCTAAAATTCTTGAAGGTAAAAAAATTGCTCCTTTCCTGAAAATGATCGTGATTCCGGCAACCATCAACGTTTACAAAGAAGCGATGGAACGCGGTTATATTCAAACCTTCATCGATGCCGGTGCCAGTGTATCGCACCCTTGCTGCGGATTATGTTGCGGGCAACCTTATGGTTTAATGAGCGACGATGAGGTGGTACTAGGTACTAACAATCGCAACTTTATCGGCAGAATGGGAACCAAGAAGTCGCTGATTTATTTATCTTCCCCGGCAGTAGCCGCGGCATCCGCCTTAACGGGGGTCATCACTCATCCAGCTAAACAATTTGCGCTACAACAATAATCAGATGGGAGTTTACTATGGATAAGCAAATTGGGGTTACCGCCATTCAGCCGAAGTCGAATTTCATAACTCAATTTAAAAAAATAAAGATTTCAGGATTGTCGCTAAAATATTATATTCCCTTTTCTATCATTATATTGCTTGCGGTCTATACCGGGAATTTGAATAAAGATATTATCGGTTCGATTGCATTTCTCTTGATGGCTGGTGGTTTGTTCTCATATATTGGAGGCGTCATTCCTATTTTCGGCAGTTGGATGGGAGGGGCGATCCTCCTGCCGTTATTTGGTGGCTCCGCACTCGTGTATTTTGGTCTGATCCCGAATTACGTACAGACGAATATTTCTGGTTTAATCGGATCGGGCTTTGTTAATTTATTTTTGTCGGCAATCATCATCGGTTCGATTCTTAGTATGGATCGGAAGGTGCTTGTCTCCATCTCATTACGGCTATTACCGTGCATTATTGGTGCTCTGGCCTTTGTATTCATCTTCTTAGTTCTAGGATCGCTCTTAACAGGCTCAACGTTGCTGGAAGGTCTGTTTATGATCGGTTTGCCGAATTATTCTGGAGGCTCTTCTGGTGCAATCGCCGTTGTTCCGTCCATTTACAGCCCGCTTTTTCACAAGCCGGCAGGAACTTTTTCGGGGCAGTTCCTAGTATACATGAACATTTCGAACCTGATTTGCGTCATTTTCGCTGGCTTGTTGCATAAACTTGGTAAGCGCTATCCTTCGCTAACAGGTAATGGCGAATTGCTGAAGAATGTGCGCAAAAGTGCAGATCAACCTGCACAAGAAAAAGCTAAAGTCTCGAGTGATTTGAAAAAAGATATTACAAAATTAGGTACAGGCTTGTTTGTTTCGGTTGTTTTTATAATCGCCGGTAACATTTTGCAGAGCCTTATACCACAGCTTAACTTTATAGCCTGGGCTGTAATTTTGGTCATTATCGTGAAAGCAACAGGCTTTTTGGATGATACCTTGTGCCAATCTAGTGACTATTGGCAAGGATTTATGGTTCGAAACTTTTTACCGTTCCTGATCACGGGGATTGGGATTGCATCGCTTGATTTGAGCCAAGTGTCCTCCTATTTTACAGTTTCGAATTTTATCATTATCATTTTTGGGGTTATCGGTTCTGTGGTAGGTTCATTAATCGTCGGCAAGTTTATGAAATTCCACCCCATTGATTCGATGATCGCCGTAGGTCTTAATTTAGGAAATCTGGGAGGAACCGGCGCTATCGGGGTATTATCAACTTCAGAGCGGATGGGGATGATGCCATTTGCAACGATCGCCAACCGGATCGGCGGAGCCATAATGGTTATTGTTATCAGTTTGCTGTTGCCATACTTTTTATAATGCACCAATTAAAAATGTTTCCGCTATTCGGCTGACATTGGACGATATATGGGCAGTATTAATGTGAAAATGTTCACAATTTACTGCCCGATAATAACGCATTTCCATTATAAGGCCAATCGCCGAAAGGAGTTTTCACCTTGAATAAAATCGTAGTTTATCAAGCTCGTCCTGACGAAGCGGCATACTTCAAAAAATTTGGGAATGAGTTTGATTTGGATATCAGATATGTGACTCAAGAGTTAAATGCCGAGACCGCAATTCAAGCGCAAGACGCTGAGGCTGTAACGATACAAGGGAGCAATAAAGCGGATCGAGCAACTTTGCAAGCTTTAAGTAAGGTTGGGGTCAAGTATCTCGCTTTAAGAAGCGCCGGATACAATTATGTAGATAGAGCTGCAGCTAAAGAGTATGGCATTCGCTTTTCTAATGTTACCTACTCGCCCAATAGTGTCGCAGATTTTACTACGATGTTAATTCTAATGTGTGAACGTAAAGCACAACAAATTTTAGCGCGAGGCGCCGTACAGGATTACACTTTGGCAGGTATTCAAGGTAGAGAAATCAGAAACTTAACTGTGGGAATTATAGGTACTGGCCAGATCGGAGCTACTGTTGCCAGAAATCTTTCTGGATTTGGATGTAACATTATAGGTTACGATATTTACGAAAATGATAATCTAAGGGATTTGATAGAGTATGTTTCGCTGGAAAAGCTAATCTCCACTAGTGATGTGATCAGCCTGCATGCACCATTATTCGATAGCAACTACCATATGATTAATCGGGAAAGCATCGCTAAGATGAAGGATGGCATCTGCATCGTGAATTGTGGCCGGGGACCTCTAATCGATACCGAAGCGCTGATTCATGGCATCGAGACAGGCAAAGTAGGGGCTGCAGGACTGGATGTCATAGAAGATGAATTGGGAATATTCCATGAGGATCACCGTTTGAATGTTCTGAACAATCACCAACTGGCCATTTTAAAATCATTTCCCAATGTCATTGTAACGCCACATATGGCATTTTATACTGATCAAGCGGTGAGTGATATGGTAGAAATTGCGCTAAAATCGCTCAACTCTTTTATGAATAATGGCACGAGTCAGTGGGAAATCAAGAGTTAGTTATCTTGACTCAAGTGGTCATTTTCATTTTGGGTAGTACCAGCGCCGTTGACACCACTCGCAAATGTGTGGGTTAAACTAGGGATTTATTTAACACCTAATTATATTCAAGCTACGCATCGGTGATCGCCAGCTTTGAATAGACTTTCAGCGATTTTCTTTACGGACGGAGCATGGCTGAATCAATGCATCAAAAAAAAGCAGCCACTACAGGCTGCTTTTATATTACAGGCTAATTGCTCGTGTCTTTGTTCCCATTTGAATATCCATCCGCTTTTTCATGCTTTTTAGTGATTATGAACTGGAGCTTCTATCTGTAGGTAAGTTCAACTGAAATATAAATGTGTTATTGGTGTGATTGAGCGTTAAGGTGCCTTGATGTAACTCAACAATATTCCTTGCTATGGAAAGCCCTAGCCCTGCTCCTGTTTGGATACCTTCGCTGCTTCTTGAGTGGTCAACTTTATAAAAACGGTCAAACAGCTTCTCTTTTTGATCTTGCGTGAGAGGAATTCCTTCATTTTCGACCTCAATCGTAATTTGCTCAGGAGTTGCTTGTAGTCGAATGCAAATGCGTCCCGGCTTTAAGGAATATTTTAAGGCGTTCATGAGAAGATTATCGATTGCTCTGGCCATTTTATCGCTGTCAACGGAGGTAATGATCGAGGAGTCACCGATATCCTTTACGATATATACACCGTTTTCTTGAGCAATGGGTTCGAACTCGAACAACAATTGATCCAAAAGTTGAAATAAATTGATTCTTCTCAGATTTAAATGGGTATCGACCGAAGTGAGCCGTGTATATTCAAACAAGTCATCCAGCAACTTCTTCAAATGAATCGCTTTGTTATAGGTGTTCTGAACAAAGCGCGTATATTCATCTTTATCTTGATATGAGTCTGTTCTTAAAAGCTCGATATAGCCGATAATGCTGGTCAGAGGCGTACGCAAGTCATGTGAAATACCAGTGATCAGCTCCATCTTGGATTTTTCTATTTCACGTTCTTTTACAATCTGCTGCTCTAAACGTTCGGTCATTCGATTGATGTTGTGCGCGACCCGTCCAAGTTCATCTTGCCGAACCACAGGTACCCGATAATGTAAATTGCCTTCAGAAATAAATTGAAGCCCTTGCTCCAATGTAATTAAGTCTCTAACGATTCGTCGTGTCAAAACTAAAAAAGTAAAGATAAACGTAACCATAAACAAGGGGGTAAGAAGATAAGGAAAAAAGTTGCGAAACCAATGCCATTCCATGACATTGCTAATTTTCAGGAAAAGTAAAATGAGAATATCATTTATAGCAATAGTGATAATGAGACTCAGCACCATCCTGATTAAAATGTTGACCTGGATGCGTTTTTTTCGTTTTGGCTTTTGTATATGTTCATTCAATTTTGTAGCCAACTCCCCACACCGTTTTAATATATTGTGGATCTCTTGGGAATTGCTCTAATTTTTCTCGTAAATTACGAATATGAACCATCACCGTATTGTCAGAGAATCCGTATGGCGCTTTCCATACATTTTCGTAAATGTGCTCTGAACTAAAAACCTGTCCAGGGTGGCTGGCAAGCAAGATCAGGATAGAAAACTCTAGAGGAGTCAGCGAAATTTCATTCCCCTTTAACTTTACCGAATGTTTACTCTTATCAATCACCAGGTCCTTAATAAGGATAAGCGAATTAAATTCTTCTTTTCCTATTAATGACTGACGCCGTAGCTGCGCTTTTACGCGAGCAAGCAATTCTAACGGATTAAACGGTTTGATCATGTAGTCATCGGCCCCGGTAGTCAGCCCATTGATTTTATCAATATCTTCTTCTTTGGCTGATAGCATGATAATCGGAATATTCGAGATTTCCCTTATTTTAAGACATGCTTTGATCCCGTCCATTCGTGGCATCATGACATCTAGGATAACCAGATGAATTGATGTTTTCTTTATAGCATTCAGAGCTTCCTCCCCGTCAGCCGCTTCAATCACCTGGTATCCTTCATTGCGTAGATATACATGAATGACATCTCGAATTTCGGAGTCATCATCCACAACAAGGATTGTATTCATTACTGACTGCTCCTTTTTTAAAAATTGGTAGATTTAAGAGATTTAAGGTGCCATATTAAATTGTTATCCATAATTAGCCCACGTTCATTCCACCGTTTACATCGTTTCCCTTTTACGACAAACGTAAACGAAAGCAGGAGGGATATTGAGAGGCACCCAATCAATTTTTTCGATGATAAATTTTTCGGAAAGCTGCTTTTTCATTTGAAGTGAATATTGAAAGGCGATAAATAAGCCTCCAGGTTTGAGAGCTTTATAAATCTGTTCAACCAAGGTATCTCTCAATTCACGTTCAAAATTAAAAAAAGGTAGTCCGCTAAAAATACAATCCAACTGCTGAATGTTCTCTTGCTTCATTGCGTCTACTAAACGTTCAGCGTTCGGATGACAGGAGAAGTCTGGATATTCTGTCTGTAAATTATTCCTCAACGTCTCATCCATCTCAAATAATAACATTTTTGTTGCCTCACTTACCTGGGTATTGATACAACGCGTGATGGCACCAGTACCCGAACCGAGCTCTGCGACTGCCTTAACCTCGTTCCAAGGCGCTTGTTTAACCATTTTGGTCGCCAGAAACCGGGAGCTTGGTATAACACTTCCCACATTTTTTGGGCTGTGAATAAAGCTTCGCAAAAATAAAAGATTTTCATTGAGTTTCAACTGATTATCCTCCATTACGGTTTATATACACAAATCATATTGAAAAAAACTAAGGAATTTATGAGTATATTTCTAAAGAAAATCTAAAGAATTCATCTATGGAAGGCTTAAAGTCTATGTCATCCAACCCAAAAAGCCTTACCAATCAAGTTGGTAAGGCTTTTTTATAAGAAGAAACAGTTAATTACTTTAGAATTTCTTTAGAAATATCCCTATAATCTCCTAAGATTTTTATACTAATATACTCTCATTGACATAACGAGGAGGGTTAGAACATGATTAGCGATATCGTCATACAGCTAGTCAATCAGTATGGATATTTGTTTTTTTTCCTAGCCTTCTGCTTAGGCCCATTCGGGATCCCAGTTCCTAATGAGTTAACCATACTAACAGGTGGAATTTTGAGTAACAACGGAGTTTTAAACCCGTGGATTGTATATATGGTTATCCTCGCTGGCTTGTTTACAGCAATTACATTTGCTTATTTTGCAGGCAGAATTTTTGGAGAGAAATTCAAACCCAAGTTTCAAAACAACCGTCATTTCTTGAAAGCAGAGAAACTTTTTGAACAACACGGAGATATTGCAATGTGTCTTGGAATGTTAATTCCAGTCGTTCGGTATATTCTGCCTGTGTTTGTTGGTCTCAACGGTGTCTCGTACAAGAAGTTTGCTTTGATTTCGTATTTGAGCGCGTTTGCTTGGACCACTACATTCTTTGCTTTTGGCAAATTCTTTGGACATCATATATTAAATTTGCTAGATACAATCGATCCTAAATTAGCCGTGGCTGCCCTAATAATAGCCGTTGGCACTTTTATCATAACGAAGTGGTTCAAGTTGATCTTTACTGCATGAGACGATGAATGAAATAAATAAGACAACACGGTTTGATTTTTTGAAACGATATAAGGAGAACTGTAATCAATGAAAAAAGTAAAGAAAGAAAAAATATTGATTCTTACCGGAAATTATGGAAATGGTCATAATCAAGTAGCCCAAGCACTGCAAGATGCAGTGCAGATTCGGTTTCCTCATATGGAACCTGTCGTTATTGATTTTATGGAATGGATTCATCCCTATGTGAATCATTGGAGTCGATTGCTTTATCTGCAAGCCGTCAAAACATTTCCACAAGTGTATGGATATCTATATCAGAAAACACGGAAGCCAAACGCTCTATCCCATATCGTAAAAATCGTCTTCTCTACTGGAATCGGACGAATGATGAAATTAATTGGTAAAGTACAACCCACTATAGTAATAAGTACATTTCCTTTGGCCGCAGGCGTGATGTCGAAGCTAAAATCATATGGATTAATCGATATTCCTACTGTTACTACGATTACCGATCACACCGATCATAGCTCATGGATCTATCCCTATACCGATCAATATATCGTAGGCTCCAAAATTGTTCGTGATTCTTTGATTCAGTTAGGTGTTGAAGAGACGCAGATTTCGGATACAGGAATTCCTATTCGGCCGCAATTTTCTAAGTCCATGGAAAGAGTGAAAACGGCAAAGAAGCATGGTTTAGATCCTTATATGCCTACTGTGCTTGTGATGGGAGGAGGTTGCGGCATGATTGGCGATGGAAGCTCTACGATTCAGGAATTTGATCAATTGCCTCAACCTGTACAATTCATCATTGTTTGTGGGCATAATGAAAAGCTTCGAATTAAATTGAGTGAGAAGCTGAAAGGTTCCAAACATCGTATCCATTTAACAGGTTATATTCATTATGTTCATGAATTAATGGCCGTATCTGACATTATGATTACTAAGCCAGGAGGAGTTACGACTTTTGAGGCGATTGCTATGGAACTGCCGATGCTACTTTATAAGCCAATTCCTGGTCAAGAACAGGATAATGCCGATTTTTTGGTTCGCTCCGGTGTAGCCATTCATACAGAGACATCTCGGGATTTAACAAAGCAGCTATCGAAATTGCTAAATGATGCAAAACTTCTTCAGGAAATGAAGACAAATACTAAACGGTTCCATCCTAAAGAGTCCGCGTTTGCGTCATTAGAAGTTATTTTTGGAATTGTGAAAATGAACAATAGAGTCAATGGAATAAATATATGCTCCTAAAGAAAGACAAGCATTGATTCATTACTGTTAAAAAGGAGCAGGATTATGGAGCAGACATTCATAATTATCATCAGTGGATTACTCATCTACACGATTATTCCAACCCTTATGGTTCGACTATTTGGAATCGGGGTTTATAAAAGAGGAACGAGCAAGCAGCCCATTGCTTTGACCTTTGATGACGGTCCAGACCCAGAATATACGCCTCTTTTGCTTGATTTATTAAAGAAGCACAATATAAAGGTAACCTTTTTTGTCCTTGGTCGAAAAGCAGAGCAATACCCCGATCTAATTCAACGAATGCACAGTGAAGGACATCTTGTTGGAATTCACAATTACGTGCATTGGTCCAATGCCTTGATGAGTCCAAAGAAGGTTCGAGAGCAGGTAAACAAAACGGCCAACGTCATTGATCGTATTATTGGGAAAAGAACCTTTTACTATCGGCCCCCATGGGGAGTTATCAACCTGTTTGACTTTTTTTTGATGAGGAAATTTCGTATGATTCTTTGGTCTGTTATTGTAGGTGATTGGAAAAGCTCTGCTGGCAAGCAAAAAATTAAGCAAAGGCTGCTGTCCAAGCTAAAGGGGGGAGCTGTCATTGTTCTTCATGATAGTGGACAGACGTTCGGAGCAGACAGGGAGGCACCTGCATATATGTTGGAGGCACTAAATGAATTTATCACTGAAGCATTATATACAGGGTATTCCTTTCATAGAGTAGATGCTGATCGTTAAACGGGCTAAGTACATGAGTTCGAGAAAAATTGAATCGAAAGGTTCTAAAATAAAACTTAAGCCAGGAACATATTTTGTTCAGGCTTAAGTTTTTTTACTTAGGTCTTTGATGAGGACCATAGGGGTGTCAGACATTTTCCATATTTTAATACAAGCCTGGATACTATCCGTTCGTAGCATCTTAATATCTAGGATGACCAGTTCGAAAGAGATTGATTTTACTAGATTTAGCGCTTCCAGACCATCTGCAACTTTTATGACAAAGTATCCCTCATTGCGCAAATATGGATGAAAAACGTCTTGAATCTCTGAATCGTCAGTTACAACAAGTATTGTATCCATTACATGGCACCTCTTTTTTGCGACAGATATATACAAAAGCAGGAGGGAAATTGAAGGGCACGAACTCAATTTTTTCAATAGTTAAGTCTGCGGCAAATCTTTTTTTCATTTGTAACGAGTACTGAAAAGCAACAAAAATTCCTCCAGGTTTTAGTGCCTTCATAATCTGATTAAGTAAAGTTTCTCGCATTTCACTCGTGAAATTAGAAAATGATAATCCGCTAATAATGCAGTCCAGCTGGCCGATGTCATCGTGATTTAATTTTTTAACTAATTGGCAAGCATTAGAATGGCACACGAAATCCGGGTATTCTGTCTTCAGATTCTCTCTCATTTTCTTATCTCTTTCGAACAATAACACTTTTGTTGATCCAGTTAATTGTGTCTTCATGCAACGTGTGATAGCACCTGTACCTGACCCAAGCTCTGCAACTGTCTTTACCTCATCCCAGGGTACAGACTCAACCACTTTAGCTGCCAAAAATCGAGAGCTAGGTATAAGGCTTCCCACTCGTTGTGGATTTGTGAGGAAACCTTGCAAAAAAAGTAGATATTCATTGAAATTCATTTGTTTCTTCTCCATGATTTATTTTCTCCCTATTTTTTTCGTTTCGATATAAAAATAGTAACGAAAAAATCTAAGGATTTTACGAGGATATATCTAAAGAAAATCTGAAGAAAGAAACCCTGGTATACGCTCGACGGGCTCTATAAAACTTAAGGAAATCTAAACATAATAGAGTTTAATGTTTAATTTGTCGAGTTTTTATGTAAACGCTATCATTATATAATTTTACTTAGAAAGGAGGTGAAAGTAAGAAAACACGGAATATGGTACACATAAGCGATGTACTGCAACAGAGAATCGACTCAAAAGCAGGTGCAGAATGCAAATATAAAAATTTCAGGAGGTAAAGTATGATTAAATTTGGCAAGAAAATGTTAACGGTAGTTCTTGCAGCTTCCATGAGTTTTGGGGTGTTTGCAACAACCTCAAGTGCAGCGACAGACTATTGGCAAAATTGGACCGATGGCGGTGGGACGGTCAATGCTGTTAATGGATCAGGCGGTAATTACAGCGTAACATGGAAGGATACCGGGAATTTTGTTGTCGGTAAAGGCTGGACTACTGGATCGCCAAACAGAACGATTAACTACAATGCCGGTGTCTGGGCGCCGTCTGGTAATGGATATTTGGCTCTCTACGGGTGGACGAGAAACTCACTTATCGAATACTACGTCGTGGATAGCTGGGGAACTTATCGACCTACCGGAACGTATAAAGGTACGGTGACCAGTGATGGAGGCACATATGACATCTACACAACAATGCGATACGACGCACCTTCCATTGAAGGCCAAAAAACGACGTTTATTCAATACTGGAGTGTTCGACAGACGAAGAGACCGACCGGGGGCAACTCCACGATCACTTTCAGCAACCACGTGAACGCATGGGCGAGCAAAGGAATGCATCTGGGGAACAACTGGTCTTACCAAGTGTTAGCAACAGAAGGATATCAGAGTAGTGGAAGCTCTAACGTAACGGTGTGGTAACCACTCAACTGCAAACGGTTCAACGAACGGGAGCGATTGGCATTTCGTCACTGGGAAAGCAGGATGAGGGCTCATAACCGTATTACAACATAAACAAGGTAATAACGCCGGAGACAAATACTTATCTGGAAACTGGAACTGGGCTATCATAGAGAGCAACAATAATAAAACAAAATCGATCGGTACACGAAAACCCAACGAATTAGGAATTTGCGATATGTCTGGCAATGTAAAGGAATGGTGTTGGGATTGTTACGGAGACTAAAGGGATACGGTAGTTAATGAAACAGCGACAGTTGAGGACGAGTTCTCAACTGTCGCTGTTTTCATGTCTGAGAAGCACATAATACCTAAGGTTGTCGAAAAGATGAGGAGGGGGTATAGTTTATATGTATGTATTTTGCTCGGAAAGAGGTTTATATGGCAACAATTCATGATGTGGCGTTAAAAGCGGGCGTGTCGGTCACTACAGTATCTCGTGTAATGAATAACCGGGGCTATATCAGCGAAGCTACACGCAAAAAAGTGTTCGATGCAATGGAAGAGCTTAATTATCAACCAAATGAAATAGCACGATCCCTGCTACGCAAGCAGTCCAATATCATCGGTCTTATTATTCCCAATGTCTCGCATCCTTTCTTTAGTGAGCTTGCTAATCAGGTGGAGTATTATGCCTATCAGCAGGGGTGCAAGGTTCTACTCTGCAATTCGCATATGGACCCTGTGAAGGAAAAAGTATATATCGATATGTTAAAACGAAACCGGGTAGACGGCATCATTATGGGTAGCCATACCTTGGAAGTAGAAGAGTACCGACATTTGAATTCACCAATTGTGACATTTGACAGACAGATTGATCCACAAATCCCGTACATATCTTCGGACAATTATCGCGGAGGTGAGCTGGCTACGGAACTGCTCATTCGCAAAGGGTGCCGGAAAATTGCGCATATATGTGGAAATCTGGAGCTGAACATGCTGTCCAATGAGCGGACCACAGCTTTCCGGGATGTCGTGAACAGGAATAGTGTCGAGCATGTAATCGTTCAAACAGACCTGAATGTGTTCGACCAAAAGGAGTACGAGCGATTGATTTCCAAACTCGTTCATGAACATCCAGATGTGGATGGGGTGTTTGCAACAAGCGATATTATTGCAGCCTTTGCGCTGAAAGAATATATCCGCGCCGGACGGCATGTACCGGAGAATGTGCGTATTGTAGGCTTCGATGACGTGAGCGCTGCTTCCTGGCTGACGCCTGAACTTACATCGGTAAGACAGCCAATTGCAGAGATCGGCAGGTTGGCGGTCGAGCTGATTCGTAGACAGGCAGAGGGAGAGCAGGTACAGCCTGTTAATCGGCTGCCTGTTGAACTGATTGAGCGTGCAACGACCTGAATGAAATCTGTTCCTCTAACAAGGGGAACAGATTTTTTTTTAGAGAATGTTAAAGGTTTAACATGTCAAACGATTGACATAGAATGATTTTTTGACATATAATCCGTTTGTAAGCGTTTTATTTAAGCGTTCAGAGCCATTACAGAAATAGGGGGATGACAACAGTGAGGAAATTCAAAAGAGTTCAATGGATGGTAATGCTGCTTCTTTTGGTTATGGTGGTGTCTGCATGCGGCGGCTCCGGAGGAGAAGGCAATTCAGCTTCTGGAGGGGGATCAGCGGATTCAGGAAATGTGAAAATTACACTTTTGAACTCTAAGGGTGAAATCCTTTCACAACTTGAGGATGCCGCCAAGGCGTTCCAGAAAGACAATCCCGGCATTACTGTTGAAATCCAGCCGGTTCCGGCCGGTGGATCGCCTTTTGAGCGTGCCTCTGCATTGTATGCATCCGGAAACCCGCCGACCATGATCATGCTTGATACAGGTGATGTGGAGAAATTCAAGGATCGTATCCTCGATCTAAGCGGAGAAAAGTGGAATGCGGACACTGTTGAAAACGCTACCACAACGACGACGTTTGACGGTAAAAATTACGCGTTTCCGCTGGCTGTTGAAGGCTACGGATTCATCTATAACAAAGCGGTTGTTGATAAAGCGGTAGGCGGAAGCTTTGACCCCACCACAATTAAAACCCGAAATGATCTTGAAAAGCTGTTTCAGCAAATCGAGGCATCTGGGAAGAAAGCATTGGTGATTTCACCAATGGATTGGTCCCTAGGCGCTCATTATTTGCCACTTGCTTATGCAGGCCAGAACAAAGACATGGCTGAAGTGGACAAATTTATGGCATCACTGAAAGCGGGCCAGGCTAACTTGGCTACCAATCCAGTATTTAACGGACTTATGGATACATTCGACGTCATGATGAAATACAATATCGATCAGGCTTCCCCACTGGCAGGCGCTTATGAGCGTGGACCAGAACTGCTTGGTAAAGGCGAAGTTGGTATTTGGTTCATGGGCAACTGGGCATGGCCGCAAATCAGCGGTTTTGATACGGCTAACAAAGAATATGGTTTCTTGCCTGTACCCATCAGCAACAATGCTGATGACTACGGCAATCAGGAAATTTCATCCGCTGTTTCCAAGCGTATTGTCATTGACAAGGAGAAGAGTACGCCGGAGCAGCAAGAGGCAGCGAAGAAGTTCCTGAGCTGGATTGTCTATGATGCGAAAGGCCAGGATTTCCTCGTAAACAAAGCGAACATTATCCCAGCGTTCAAAAATATTACACTGCCTGCGGCCGATCCACTTGGCAAATCCATTCAGGATTATATTGCAAAAGGCAAGTCAGAGCAGTCGATGAGCTTGCTGCCGGCCGATCACTGGTCTAAGCTAGGATCTTCCATGCAAAAATATCTGGCGAAGCAGGGCGATCGCGCAACACTGGCTAAGGAAATCGAAAACTACTGGAAAAGCGTAAAATAAGGCTTATTTCAAATTACCCGGAAATAGAGAGAGAAATCCGAAACAAAGAGAGGGATCACCATGATTGCGGAAAAAGGAGTATGGAACCGGCTACGGTCACGGCTGCTGTTCACCGGACCAACCTTGTTTGCCTTCATAACGGTAATGATCATTCCATTTTTGTACGGCATTTATCTGACGTTCACAAATTGGGATGGTATTTCCACGACACTAACGCTGGTTGGCATCCAAAACTATCTGGCCGTTTTTCGGGATATTGAGTTTTGGAAATCGTTCGCCTTGACGCTCAAATATGTATTTTATACCGTTGTTCTTATCAATGTTATCGCTTTTATGCTGGCTTATGTGCTGACTAAAGGGTTAAAAGGACAGAGTATTTTCCGGGCAGGATTTTTCCTGCCCAACCTTGTCGGCGGCATTGTACTCGGTTTTATCTGGCAGTTCATCTTCAACAACGTGCTGGTCTATTTGGGGCAACATGCCGATATTCAGGCGCTCAGCACGACTTGGCTGGCTGATCCTGACAAAGCGTTCTGGACACTCGTGATTGTAACCGTGTGGCAGAACGCGGGTTACATGATGGTCATTTATATTGCAGGATTGACGGGTGTACCGAATGATATTATGGAGGCTGCAAGCATTGACGGGGCGAGCAGCTGGACCAGACTGCGGAAAATGGTGCTGCCCTTGATGGTTCCTTCTTTCATCGTATGTATATTTTTGTCCCTGCAGCGTGGATTTATGGTCTATGACGTCAACCTTGCGCTCACGAAAGGTGGACCGTTCAGTAGTACTCAAATGGTGTCGATGCATGTGTATGAAAAGGCATTCCTTTCCCGTGACTATGGTGTGGGGCAGGCAGAAGCATTCGTACTGTTCCTGATGGTTGCTCTCATCACTCTGCTTCAGGTTTATTTTAGCAAGAAGTTGGAGGTGGAGGCGTAATGGCAAACAAAAAAATCGCTTCCTCCATGATCAAATTCATTGTGCTAACAGTCCTACTCATATTATTCATCGTACCGTTCGTCTTTCTGCTGATCAATTCGTTCAAGGAAAATATAGCGATTACCTCAAATCCGTTATGGCTTCCAGAGAGCTTCAATATGACCAACTATATGAATGCATTTGATAAAATGAATTATATCACTGCATTCACTAACTCATTGGTCATAACGGTGTTAAGTGTCTTGTTTATCTCCCTGTTCGCGGCGATGACGGCTCATTATTTTGTCAGAAACAATACCAAGTTCAACCAATATACATTTATGCTGATGGTAGCTTCCATGATTATTCCATTCCAGGCCATCATGATTCCATTAGTGAAAATTTACGGCTCACTTGATCTGCTGAACAGCAAATGGTCGCTGATTTACATGTATATCGGTTTTGGTAGCTCGCTGGCTGTTTTCATTTATCATGGATTCGTAAAGAGTATTCCGAAGGAACTGGAGGAAGCGGCACTGATTGACGGCTGCACGCGGATTCAGACCTTCTTCCGCATCGTGTTTCCGGTATTGATGCCTACGACGGCCACTATTTCCATTCTCAATGTACTGTGGATCTGGAATGATTTTCTGCTGCCATCGCTCATTCTGGTCGATCCTGAGCAAAGGACGCTTCCATTGTCCACGTACAACTTTTATGGAACCTATACAGTGGATTATGGGCCATTGATGGCAAGTTTGGTACTCACGATATTTCCGATCATTATCATCTATCTGTTCGCCCAGAAATATATTATTCAGGGTGTTATGCAAGGTTCGATTAAATAACTGTAGGAGTAGGATGCCTTATCAAACATACTAGAGTGTATACGAGAGAAAATGCTGATCAATTTATTTCCCAATCCAAGCATATGCTTCGGCCGGATTATCGGCTGAACTATCATTTAATGGCTGAATTTGGCTGGATGAATGATCCGAACGGTTTCGTTCAATATAACGGGCAGTATCACTTGTTCTATCAACATTATCCGTATAAATCGGTGTGGGGACCGATGCACTGGGGACACGCAGTCAGCCGCGATCTTATGAAGTGGGACTATCTACCGGTTGCTTTGGCCCCGGACGGTGAGTTCGACCGGGATGGCTGCTTCTCCGGCAGTGCGGTTGAGCAGGACGGGAAGCTTGTCCTGATGTATACCGGACATGTTGTAACTGGGCCTGACAAGGATCAGGATTACAAGCAGTCACAGGGAATTGCAGTATCAGAAGACGGAGTGACATTCGAAAAGTGGGAGGGCAACCCAGTCATCGGTTATGACGCCATACCGGACACGGTCAGCCGCAAAGATTTTCGTGATCCTAAGGTGTTCAGGCATGAGGACCAATACTACGTCGTGCTTGGGTCTAATGATGCCCAAGGGAACGGGCTTGTACTGCTTTACCGATCTGAAGACCTGAGAAGCTGGACGTATGTCAATGTGCTGGCTGTGAGTGACGGACGCTTCGGTGATAATTGGGAATGTCCAGATCTGTTCCCGCTCGGCGATCGGCACGTATTCATGCTGTCTCCACAGCGCATGCCTGCTCAGGGAGAAGCATACCGTAATCTGCATTCCACCATGTACGGTATAGGTGATTTCAATGCGGAGGCTGGAACATTTACGGCAGAGCGGTATGCTCAGGTAGATCACGGATTCGATTTCTATGCCCCGCAGTCAACCTTGGATGATCAAGGGCGGCGTATCATCATCGGATGGATGGATATGTGGGAGTCGGAGATGCCAACCCAGCAGGGACATCATTGGGCAGGTGCGATGAGTCTTCCGCGGGAAGCGGTGATCGACCACGACAGATTGCTGTTCCGTCCGCTTGATGAGGTGGAAAATTA
Source organism: Paenibacillus sp. FSL W8-0439 (assembly GCF_038008995.1). Taxonomy (NCBI): domain Bacteria; kingdom Bacillati; phylum Bacillota; class Bacilli; order Caryophanales; family Paenibacillaceae; genus Paenibacillus; species Paenibacillus sp. FSL W8-0439. The sequence goes on along the minus strand of NZ_JBBPAK010000001.1, from coordinate 4,959,990 downwards.
CCGATCCAATCTGTTCGAGCAGCGGGATATCTTGCTGACAGGCGAGCAGATCATGGACACGTTCGGAGATAGCTACGAACTGAAGGCGGTATTTGAGTTCGAGGCTGGTCATACGGAGGAATTCGGCTTGAAGCTACGGGTGGGCGACGAAGAGGAAACGGTACTGTCGTATCGTCCCGATGACGGTCTATTCCGTTTTAACCGTGAGCGTGCCGGTATCGGACCGGGCGGAGAGAGAAGAGTGCCCTTGGGCTTACAAGAGGGGCGTCTGGAGCTTCGGATTTTCGTCGATAAAAGCTCTGTGGAAATATTCATCGGTGACGGTGAATACGTCCTCACAGGAAGAGTGTATCCCGGAATGGAATCAACAGGTATTCGTGCGTTTGCGAGCGGAAAATGTACGATGGTCTCGTTCCAGAAATGGGATATCCTCACATAGTATCGCATGACAAACAGGAGCCTGACCGTTGATGGTCAGGCTCCTGTTTTTTGTGGCCATTTTGCTCGTGGGATTTTAGGCGCGCTTATTTTGCAGATAAGCATCAAGATAAGCATCAATTTTGATGAGGGCTTCTTCTGTACCGCCGGATTGCTGGAAGCTATTATTTATTTTTTGTACGCCCTCTTTATACGCTGCGTTTGACACGACCTCACGTACGGCATCTCTTAACGATTGTGCATTGATTTGATCTTTAGTTATTCGATAGCCAGCCTGAAGTTCAGTTAACCGCTGTGCGACCATGGGCTGATCTTTGTCCTGAGGCAGCACTACCAAGGGGACATTAAAGTGAATTCCTTCATTCACACTGTTCATTCCACCATGAGTAATAAATACATCTGTATGACGTAATACCTCCAATTGAGGTACATAGGGTGAGATGATAAAGTGCCCAGGGGCAGGATTAATTTTCGTAAAGTCAGCTTTTTCGCCAGCTGCAATCACGACGATGCCTTCAAAATCGGAAAAAGCCTCAATGCAGGTGTTAAAAAAGTCCTCAGTATGGTCTAGAACAGTTCCCATCGAAATATACAAAACCTTTTTACCCTGTAGTCTGTCTAGCGGGAATGAATTTTCTCTTTTGCGCTCCGGGAAGCTGGGGCCAATAAAAAGATGCTCGTCCCCAAATTGTTCACCATTCGGTTGAAAATATCTGCTCGTATATACGACATTCAAAGCTCCTGAATTGTTCATAAATTGAACCAGATCTTTGGGAGCAACACCGAACCTTTCTTTCATGAGTTGCAGTGAAGACGTTACTTGTTCATCAGGCTGAAACGGTACTTTAGCGTCGGAGCGGAAGAGATTGGCAGCCATCAGATGATTTGAAATGAGAAAAGATGGGGATGAAGAGATGCCTGGGATATTCAAATAATCTCTTACTAATTCACCAGCTCCGAATCGATCATAGAACACCAAGTCAAATTGAATACGCTCGGACAGCTCCTGAGTGATGGCTAAGATGTCCATCGAAGTCTGGATATGAATATTCAAAAATGCGTTCAGTCCTGCCGGAGTGTTGGTATCAATGGAAGCAGTCCTGACCAGATCAGGATGCAGGTGAACCTTCGCTCCAACTGCTTCGAGTCTATTCTTGTATTTCTCAGTTGTAATGTAATGAACCTGGTCCCCTCGTGCTGCAAAGGCTTGCGTGATCCCAAGCGTGGGGTTTACATGTCCTTCTGCCGGAAAATTAACCATTAATACATTTAACATCCATCCTTACTCCTTTCCTTCTCTTTCATTTAAGATGCAGTTTTAACTGAATCTCTCAATCCATAATAACAATAATATTTATTTTTTCAAATGATATCCTTTCATGATTGCGTTTTAAAACAGTCAATATAATTCAAAAGAATAAGGACTGGGGCATGTTGGCATGAAATGTGTATAACAAATATTTACCTCGTGCATAGTAAAGACGAACCTATTTAGCGAGGGAGGTTTTTTCTAAATGAATGTCCAAAGAGCACAAGAAATAGCGTCCTCTTCCATCATGGCAAATGTGTTGTGCGATGGGTTACCCATCTACATTCAGCATGTGAACGAACAACGTGAGACGGCACGGATCTATGCGCTGAACAATCCGGAAGAGGAACGGGAAGTGCCTTTGTACGCGTTAACAGAACGAGATCAAACCCTTGAATAGAAAGGAGCGACATGAAAAGTGAAACCCAATCAACAGAAAGAGATCGAGGCAGATGGTTTGAATTTTCGTGATCAGACGGACGATGTGGTCAGAGAAGTACCGGCCACAACAGATGCCAGCGAAGCTGTTGCAGCAATGACCTCGCATATCAATAAATATGATGTACCAGATGAGTTGGAAGAAGAATAGGGAGTGGACAAGCGCGCACAGGATAACCTGTTGCGTGCTTTTTATATGACGTATAATTGGATCGTATCGAACAAAAAGTATTCAATGCCCAAACGTACAAGTGAAGCTGCCCGTGTGTACGTTTTTTTCTTTTCGTTTTTTTGTAAAATAAGTTATACATGATTTCTGTTCAAACGAAATGGACCAGCTGCTCATAGCGGCATTGTCTCTAATAAGTTGAAAAGCATGAATTTAGAATTGTAGGAGGGAATTATGAACGATGAATTCAATGTACAGGTTCAAAATCTAGATCCGGAAATAAGTGAAGGTGAAGTTGAGAACAAGGATATTTCGAAAATATTAACTATTATATGGATTTTTATAATTTATAGTGAGTCTGTCATTCTTCAACATTTGTTCGGTGGTTTATATCTGCTGCAAAGTTCCTTATTTACTGTAATCATCATATTGCACATCTTCTTGTACTTGCATGCTCATAGAGTTGCAAAATATTTTTCATGGGCTTATTTTGTTGTACAAGGGGGATTGATCTTTGCAAGTGCATTTCTTCTACCTGACAGTTTCTCCATAGTACTGGTGGGGCTAATGCCCGTTTTGGTGGGTCAGAGTATAGGTATTTATTATAAGCCGCTCAAGGTTATTCTTGTATTTTTGATCTCCTATGTGCTTTTTTGTGTGGCTGTGGTCTCTCACAATGAGGGCAGGCAATTTGTGTTGTTCATCCCATTATTTTTTCTAATTGTCGTTGTTATAGTAGCTTATGCCGTTCTTTTTCTCAAACAAGTCAAAGCACGAATCCGCACGCAAAATGTTCTGAAAGAGCTTGAAGCCGCACATCAAAAGGTGGAAGAACTTACAATTGCCAATGAACGACAACGTATGGCTCGTGATCTGCATGATACGCTGGCTCAAGGGCTTGCTGGGCTAATCATGCAGCTTGAAGCCATTGATGCTCATCTGACAAAAGGAAGTACGCAAAGGGCTCAGGAGATCGTCCAACAATCGATGTCACAAGTGCGAAGAACATTGTCTGATTCGAGACGAGCTATAGACAATCTGCGTTCGAAAACCATCTCGGAAGTTGATTTTGCAGAGGCCGTGGAGGAAGAAATACAGCGATTTACTATGGCTACGAGCATTCGAGTAATACGCAACATCAAAATTAAAGCTTCCGTCCCCAGACTGTTGTTCGAACATGGATTGTTTATAATAAGCGAATGTTTAACCAATGTAGCGAAGCATTCACATGCGAATACCGTATGGATTCATATTTTAGATAACGAAGGCAAGATTGAAATCGAGATTCGCGATGATGGCAAAGGATTTGATAAGGATATTATTGCCAAGCAGACAGGACATTACGGAATTATAGGTATGCATGAACGTGTACGGATGCTGGGTGGGAACATAAATATCAACAGTATAGTTCAAGAAGGTACAGCTATAAAAATAGAGGCGCCTCTTACTAAAGGAGACCTATCATGAAATACAAGATTTTAATTGTCGATGATCATTGGGTCGTTAGAGAAGGGTTAAAGCTGGTGTTGGAGACCAATGACAGCTATGAAGTTATTGGCGAAGCCGGAGAAGGTACAACAGCCCTTAAACTGATCGAAGAACTCCAACCGGATGTCATATTGTTGGATTTATATATGCCACAAATGAGTGGTTTGGAAACTATGAAAGCCCTCAGAGAAAAACAAAATGAAACGCCAGTCATTATCCTGACTACCTATAACGAAGATGATCTCATGATTAAAGGACTTTCTTTAGGGGCAAAGGGATATTTATTAAAAGATACCAGTCGGGAAAACTTATTTCGCACGATTGAGTCAGCACTTAGAGGCGAAACGTTGCTTCAGCCAGAAATAACAGCTAGGGTGTTCGCTGCAACGAATAAGAAAGAAGCCAAGCCAGAGCCGCACGAAAGCAGCTTAGTTCTTACTGATAAGGAAAGGCACATATTAAAGTCGGTTGCACACGGTTTTAAAAGCAAAGAAATTGCCTTTGATATGGGAATTTCCGAGCGTACCGTCAAAGCGCATTTAACGAATATTTATAACAAGCTTGGTGTTGATTCTAGATCCGAAGCCGTTGCTGTTTCGTTGGAGCGTGGTATTTTACAGCTTTAGAGATGTTAACTAAATATATGTTATTTCATTGCCCAGTCGTACATAAGGTGCTTGCCCCTTTGTACGATTTTTTTGTGTGTTCATTGTTATAACATGAAAAAAGAAATGAAAAAAATTACTTGACCCACGGGTTGCTGATAGCACCTTTAGAAGAGAGAATCAAGGAGGATGACATGAAGTTGAAGAAAAAAGAAATCAGGATCATGATTACAGGGATTGCATTAGCTATAGTAGCTTCCGGTTGCTCCAGTGCAACGGAGAACTCTGTAACACAAGCCAGTCACCCGGTAAAAGTAGAGAAGCTTGTAATGAAACCTTTGGCCAATGATTTTAATTTGGCAGGAACATTGCAGGCAAGTAATGAAGCTAGTGTTTCCTTTGAAGCGGATGGACGTATATTGAACACTATGGTGGAAGTAGGAGATTCCGTAGAAAAAGGGAGCGTCCTTGCGAAGTTGGATACATCTGCTTACCAGTTGCAGCTGGATCGGGCCAAGGCAACCATGGAGAAGGCAAAGGCTGGTCTTAGCCAAGCGGAGGCTTCCGTTCAATCGGCACAGGCGGGTATTCATAGTTCGCAATCCCAGGTCGATGCGGCCCAATCGAAATTGCAGGAATTGAACAATGGCGCCAAAAAACAGGAAATTGGCCAGTCACAAAATGCGGTTACTGCGGCAACCAATGCTTACAATAAGAAAAAGGCGGATGCCGCACGGACACAGAGCCTGTTCCAGGCAGGCGCAGCATCATTGTCGGAAAATGAGAATGCACAGCTGGAATTAACGAATGCACAAAAAAGTTTAAGTGACGCACAAGAGCAGCTGTCTCTCTTGCTTGCAGGCGCCTCGCAGGAACAACGTACCCAGGCTTCAGCTGGTATAGAGCAGGCCAGAGCAGGGCTGGAGACCGCTATTGCTACGAAACAGCAAGGGCTAGCCAGTAAAGCTCAAGCGCAGGCTACCTATGAGGATGCATTGGCTGCTTATGAACAGTCATCCTTGTCACTTAAAAAAGCGACTTTAACCTCCCCAATCACTGGCGTGGTCATTGAAAAAAAAGTAGCCGATGGTCAACTGGGCTCCAGTGGAAGTGAGGCATTCATTGTCGGGAATATCAAGACCTTAAAAGTACTTCTGCCCGTACCGGACAGCGAAATCTTATCATGGAAGAAAAACCAAAAAGTAAATATTTCTCTCTATGATGAAATTAGAACAGGGACTGTTACTCAAATCTATCCATCCACGAATACCAAAACGGGCAGTATTAATGTGGAAGTTAGCATTCCTAATCCTGAACTGAATTGGAAACCTGGTCAAGTCATCAGCGCATCTAAAAGTGTGAATCAAGCGGAAGCACTGTTAGTGCCTGTGGAAGCCGTGATTAGCAATGGAAGTGACCCTTATATATTTAAAGCTGTGAATGGTAAGGCTGTTAAAACCACGATTAAAGTGGGAAAAGTGACGAATAATCAATTCGAAGTTCTCTCCGGACTACAGGCAGGCGATCAAATCGTTACACAAGGAGCAGGAACCTTATTTAATGGCGATTTAATTGGGAATGATGTGCTCGGGAAAGCGGAGGAGTCGTCCGAATGATTAAATATATTGTTAAAAAGCAGAAAATTACGCTTATTTTCTTTGGCATGTGCATACTGCTAGGGCTCTTCAATTTTACATCATTACCAAAACAGGAGCAGCCTGATGTAATTCCCATGACCGCCAGTGTTACAACGATCTATCCGGGTGCCTCACCTGAAAGAATCGAGCAAACCATTACTAAGATCATGGAACAGAAAATTAAAGCTGTGCAAGGTGTCAAAACGATTTCCTCTACTTCATCGAAAGGCCAATCCAGTATCATCATAGAAGCTTTGAATGATGCGGACCCGACCAAAGTATGGGCTGATCTTCGTACGAAGGTGCAGGATGCACAATCTGAGCTTCCAGAGGACGCGATGCAGCCTATGATCAATGATAGCATGACTAGCTCTTTCATTGGTTCATATGCGATTACTTCTGATAAGGTGGAGGATTTATACTCGTTAAATGAATTAATGAACAGATGGAAAGATCAATTAAAAACGGTTCCCGGTATTTCGCAGGTTAATATTCAAGGGATACCCGAGCAAGAGGTACGAGTTAGTTTAGACACGCAAAAGATGCAACAATATAACCTCTCCTGGGAGCAGGTTGTCCAAGCGATCAAGGATGAGAATGATAGAGTACCTACAGGAAGTATGGATTTCAATGAGCGTACTTATCAGCTGACGGTAAATGCCTCAACGGACCCATCGATTCTGAATAATGTCCAGATTTCAAGCAATGACGATGGATTTCCGATATCTTTGAAGGATATAGGTACTGCCTCGCTTGTTTTTAAAAAAGCAGCTAGTTATACGTATGTGAATACCAAGCCTGCTATTTCGATCAGTGTGAGTGGAGATATAGGCACAGACGTGCCTACAGTTTCCAAGGCAACAACAGCTAAAATCAATGAACTTGCGAGCAGTTTGCCGAAGAATGTACATTTTGAACTGCTTTTTGCACAAAATGATCGAGTGAGTGAAATATTTGGAAACCTGACCAAAGAGATGATTATTGCTATTTTATCGGTCATTGTGATATGTACTTTAGGTTTGAATTTGCTAACTTCTGCATTTGTAGCGTTGGCCATTCCTGTTTCCATCGCCATCGGCTTTATTTTCTTGCCCATGACAGGAACTACGCTGAATCAAATATCAGTCATCGGACTCATCATCGTGCTAGGGATATTGGTTGATGATGCGGTCGTGGTCAATGACAACATTGAACGCCGACGCTCTGAATTTGGGGAAAATGCTACGGAGGCAGCCATTAAAGGAACCAAAGAGGTGTCCTTATCGATCATTACAGCTACGCTAGCTACGGTTGCAGCATTTGCCCCGCTGCTATTTCTGCCGGGTAATATCGGAGACTTTATTAAACCGATCCCTACCGTTATTTCGTTAACCATGCTGGCTTCCATGATTATGTCGCTAACGATTATTCCTATTTTCCGCCAATGGTATGATCAACGTCGTAAAGGAAAAGAGAGGAACCAAACCGTTAAGCCACCTGGGCTTCTGGGGCATCAAATCCAGTCTCTATCCAATGTGTACTCTAAAAACTGGATGCCAAGAATACTACGGCGTCCACTTTTAACAGCGCTGGTTGGTCTTATGATTGGTACAGCCGCTTATGGACTACTTGCGGTTGTTCCTATTCAACTATTCCCAGAATCCGATCAAGCAGATGCCACCATCAGCGTAACGATGCCAGAAGGAACGTCGTTGCAGGCAACCAATCGGGTTATTAACGAGATTGGCATGTGGGTCAAAAAACAACCAGAAACAGAACGGCTGTCGGCAACGGCAGGTGGAGGAGCGCCTCAGATGTATAGCGATGTTGCAGGCGGTCACGGCTCCGGGGGAGCGGTCAACGGTCAACTTGCTATCGTTGGAAAAGAGGGGCTATTCGATCTCCAAAAAACAGTGGATAGCTGGACTCATACGCTTCAAGCCAAATATCCATCTGCATTGATCAGCATTCGGGTTCCTCAATTAGGTATCCCGGTCGGCAGTGCGGTGTCTATCCGTATGAAGGGAGAAGACATTGATAAACTGCAAAACATGACAGCTAAAGTCAAAGAAATGGTTGCGGCGACCCCCGGAGCTGTAGATGTGACCGATAATATGGGAATGCAAAGCTATAATCTGAATTTCCAAGTCAATCCACAAGCATTGGATAAATATCGGGTTAGCTATTCCAATTTGACACGTACGCTGCTGTTAATGGGTGACGGAGTTAATGTAACGGATTTTGATACAGGTAAGGAACTACTGGATATCAATATATACATGAATAAACCAAACGATGATCCTGAGGTATTGTTCCAGCAATTAAGTGTAACCAATGCGGCAAAAGAGCAAATTCCCTTATCCCAGTTAGTCACGATGAAACCGGACTTTTCCATTCAGCAAATCCACCGCTATGATTTGGAGCGGACAGTAACGATCTCAGCCAATGCAAATGGGCGTACGGCTACAGAACTCACTAATGACATACGTAACAAACTAACCCATACACAGTTTGAACCAGGCTATACCTGGGAGATGGGCGGAGAAACATCCGCGCAATCTGATATTTTTACAGATCTGGGCAAGTTAGCTATTATTGTTGTGTTTCTCATTCTGCTCTTGATCACGATGCAGTTTTACTCCGTCTCCACACCGCTCATTATTATGACCACTGTGTATCTGGCAGCGGCAGGCGGAATTCTTGGAAGCTTTATTTCAGGCATGCCAATTGGATTCATGAGTATTATGGGTATCATTTCACTGGCCGGTATCGTCGTGCGCAACGGTATTGTGTTGATAGAGTTTATTGAAGATGCGCGGCGTGAAGGAGCCGAACTGACAGACGCAATTCTTATGGCATGTTCTGCCCGTTTCCGTCCGATCTTGCTTACTTCGCTAACTGCGATTGTGGGTATGATCCCTATTGCCACAATAGGGGAAATCCTCTTCAAACCGTTGGCAACGACCATTATTTTTGGACTGATCTTTTCGACCATTTTAACCTTGTTTGTTGTACCGACTCTGTATATGGTCGTAGCTCATCTGAAGCTGAAGCGGAAGCAGAAGCAGGAAAAGTCTATAAATACCGATAGCTCATTGACCATGTAGGTAAATACAGATAAGAATATACTGCAATTTTTCTTATAAATACGGATCGTACATGAGGCGAATGTCTTTATGTACGATCTTTTTATTTGTTGACAGAGTCAACAAATATCATTACTATAATTGTTGCAAAAGTCCACTAAATAGGGGGAGTTATGGTCAATATCGATGCTAATATCATAGCGGATATGAGGCGTTTTAATCGGTTCTATACGAATTTACTTGGTGTTTTAGATAGACATGTGCTGGATAGCGGATATTCCTTTACCGAGGCACGTGTCATTATAGAGATCGGGTTGATCGAACCGTGTATTGCGAATACTCTGGTCGGATCTCTTCAAATTGATCGCAGCTATATGAGCAGGATCATTGCTAAATTTTGCAAAGAGGGCTTTCTTGTTAAGGAAAATTCAACGTTGGATAATAGAACAAATCTAATTCGTCTGACACCCAGAGGAAAAACGTTCTACAACCAATTGAATGAAAGATCTGATGAACAAATTCTAAGATTAGTTCAAGGACTTTCAGAAGAAGAGATTACAGAATTACATGCATCTATGTTGTTAATTCAGAAGAAATTGGATATTTCGGAGAGGATACAGAATGATACGATTTGAATGCGACTATACCGAAGGTGCTCATGAGCGTATTTTAAAGCGACTACTGGAGACGAATGAGGAACAAACCCCAGGCTATGGTGTGGACGATCATTGTGAAAAAGCCAAATCTTATATTAAAAAAGCATGTGACTCCGAAAATGCGGATGTACACTTTTTGGTTGGAGGTACACAGACCAATACAACGGTCATTTCTTCGATTTTGCGTCCGCATCAAGGCGTCATTGCGGCAACTTCTGGGCATATTGCTGTGCATGAGACCGGAGCAATTGAGGCTACTGGACATAAAGTACTGACATTGCCAAGCGAGGATGGGAAAATCCGGGGTGAACAGGTAAAGGAACTGTACGACGCTCACTGGAGTGATTCTGCTCCTGAGCATTGTGTACAGCCCGGGATGGTTTATATTTCTCAACCTACCGAGAATGGAACGATTTATAGCCGATCCGAGCTGGAAGTGCTAAGTGGAGTGTGTCATGAATGTGGTTTACCACTGTTTATAGACGGGGCCCGTTTAGGCTATGGTTTGGTTGCAGAGGATAGTGATGCATCTTTGGCAGATATAGCCAAGCTGTGCGATGTGTTTTATATAGGCGGCACTAAAATTGGAGCAATGATGGGAGAAGCCGTAGTTATCCTAAATGATGCTTTGAAACAAGATTTCAGATACATGATCAAGCAAAAAGGAGGGCTGCTGGCTAAGGGGAGAATGTTGGGCATTCAGTTTGAAACGCTGTTTGAAGACGGTTTATACTTTGAGATTTCCAAACACGCCATAGATATGGCTATGCTGCTGCAAAAAGGATTATCCGAGCAAGGATTTTCTTTCCAATATCATTCAACAACCAATCAGCAGTTTCCGATTATTGCAGATCGTATATTACAGGCATTGAGCGAAAAATATACTTACTCCTTTTGGGAAAAGACTGATGATACCCATACTGCTGTTCGATTCTGCACCAGTTGGGCCACAAAGAAAGAAAATATTGAAATGCTGCTACAGGATATTAAAGCATTACAATAAAGGTCATGGATAAACGATGAATATCATCTTGAAATTATAGAATGGATGATGTAATAGGCCATACTTCGTTGCATACATTGCAGCGAAATATGGCTTTTTTGTTGTGTAATTTGCTTAATTCAAATGGCTTGTCTTTAGTTCCATGAAAGAGCAAGCAGATATAAAAATGGAAAAACAAGACAAGAGTGGATGTATAAAATTAACGCCTAATTATTTACACTGAATACCTATCGAACCTGTTTACGATATTGAAGAGGGGAGAGTCCGGTTATTTTTTTAAAGATTTTATTAAAATGGGAGGCATGACCGAAGCCGACATCCTCCGCAATGTGCTGGATTTTGTCTTTGGTGGTTCGCAGTCTGGTTTGAGCCGCCCTGACCCTCACTACGCGGATGTACTCGCTGAAATGAAAGCCAGTCAATTTTAGAAAGATGCGGCTTAGGTAAGCCGGACTAATAAAAAAGCAGGCGGCCACTTGTTCGAGAGTTAACGGCTCATTGAAATGGTCCTGAATAAAAGACGAGATTTCTGTGATTTTCTGATGCATGGGATGAGAGGAAACAAGTTCACTACGCTCGGCCGCTTCCGATCGGTGCACCAGGATAAGCATTTCCAGCAGCAAATGCTGTACACAGCGGTCATGCAGAGGCTGCTTATTCCTACATTCGGTATTCATTTGTAGGAACAGCCGTTCAACTTCGACTTGCTCTCTAGCCGGTAAGCGAAGCAATGCAGATTGCTGGTACGGCGGTAGATCCAGAATGTCATGATCCTGCTGCGGGAGAAACGTAGGGGAAAAATGAATCAAAATGCGTTCTGTTTCCTCCAATTGTGTACTGGCGGTAGAGTGTAAGTCATGAGGGAGGATGAATATCAGATCGCCCTTGCGAGCGGTGTATACCTTGCCGTTCATAAAGTAGATGCGTTCGCCCTGCAGCAAAAAATACAGCTCATAATTGTCATGAACATGAGGTCTGGGCATAACGGTGAAGCCGGTACGGTAGATGTGATGAATGGAGAATTGTTGTTCTCCGATGACATATTTGTCTTCCTTCATTTCATTCATGTGCTTCTTCCTTTGCCAATTAAGATAAGTAAGCGCATTCATATATCCATAGTATATATGACACCTGCCCACTGTAAAAGCGGAAAAGATTGATGAAAGGAGGTGAAGACACTTCTGAACGTCTCGGATCATTCTTTTATAAAAGTATGCGCTGATGTGAAAGAAAATCTTAGGGAGGAAACAGAATATGAGCAAGCAGCGTACATGGAGAAAGGTGCTATGTAATGTGGTTGTGGGTTCAATGTTGTTGACTTTGTGCCCACCATTGATCCAGGCAGAGACTGCGGTAGGGACAGAGATGGGGAAAGTGGAGAAAGTAGAAAATATAGCGACGAATATTCCGGCGTTTCCGGGAGCTGAAGGTGGGGGTAAATATGTTACCGGTGGACGCGGAGGTGAAGTATACGAAGTTACCACGCTGGCAGACTACGGCAAAGGTGAGCAGGTGATCCCCGGATCTCTTCGTGCAGCGGTCAGCTCCGATAATCGGACGGTCGTATTCCGGGTGGGTGGAACCATTCATCTGAAGGAGCCACTTAAAATCCTGGGCAACAACCTGACGGTTGCAGGTCAGACAGCTCCTGGCGACGGCATAACTGTAAGCGATTACACAACAGGGATTGATGCAGATAACGTCATTCTCCGTTACCTGCGTTTTCGATTAACTGATCGTTACCCCAGTGAGGATGACGCGTTAGGAGCCAGGTACCATAAAAACATTATGATTGATCACTGTTCCTTTAGCTGGTCGGTGGATGAGGTACTAAGTCTGTACGATAACGTGAATACGACAGTACAATGGTCTATTGCATCCGAAAGTATGCTAATGACTACGCACCAGAAAGGCCGCCACGGCTATGGCGGTATATGGGGTGGTCGGAATTCCACCTATCATCATAACTTGCTGGCTCACAATGCAAGCCGCAATCCACGGTTTCCCAACCGATAAAAAACAAATCGACGCTGTGGAAATGACCAATAATGTCATATATAACTGGGGATTTTTCTCTTCCTACGGTGGCGGTGAAGGATCGTATAATGTGCTGAATAACTATTATAAGTATGGCCCCAACACATATAAGGACGTGCGGAGTCAAATCTTTGTAGACGTGGGGAGTAAAAAATATAAAACACGCATTTATATTGGTGGCAACTACATGGACGGCAACGAATCGGTTACTCAAGACAACTGGCAGCTTGGAACATCCATTGGATCGATTATTGACCCTTCCACTCGTTTGGCAGAGCCGATTGAAGTCAGAGGGGAATACGACAACGGAATTTCACCAGATGCGTATGGACCATATCAGGCGACAGATGCGCAGACCGCATATACTGAGGTGCTCGCTGGCTCAGGAGCCACGCTGCCAAGAAGAGATGCGGTGGACGCTCGAATTATGAATGATGTGAAGAATGGAACGGGTGCGTTTATCAACTCCCCGCGTGAAGCAGGCTGGATTTACGATGATTATAGCGTAACCACCACGGAGCTTACTGACAGTGATCATGATGGTATACCGGATGAATGGGAACGCGCTCATGGGCTGGACCCCAATAATGCTGACGACCGCAACGGTCAGGAGCTTGCCGGTACAGGCGAGTATGCTCATTTTGCCAAGGGCTATACGAATTTAGAGGTTTATTTAAATGATCTCATTGAGAAGCTGTCCAATGGCAGTGAGGTGGATAATCCGGAGGCCTTCGTTCAGGTATCGGATGAAGGTGGACGTTCACTGAAGCATAACGATATTTTGGAAGCCGGACGTGATGCGACCATAACTGCAACGGCCAAGGATCAAGATGGCATTGCTCACGTTGAATTTGTCATTGACGGTAAACTTGCTGGAAAAGTAGAGAGTGCGCCTTATCAAATCAGTTGGAATCATGTGACGGACGGCACCCATTACATTATTGCACGGGTGACAGACCGCAAGGGGACTGCTACATTTTCCAATCCTGTTACCATCCATGTCAACACGACTGCACCAACGGGGAACTGGCTCAGCGAAGAGGTTGGCTCTGATGGTAACGATGGCTATATCAAAGGGCATACTCAGGTATTAAAAGAAGATGCAAACGGCAGCAGTATCCGACTGAAATCGGCGGGGGATATTGACGGAAAAGCTGATCTTTTCCATTATGCTTATCAGAAATGGGAGGGAGACGGTGAAATTACAGCTCGTGTGGAGAAGATTACCCCTGTGGATGATAATGCCGAGGCAGGGGTAATGATTCGTGAATCGCTGAAGCCTGGATCAAAAATGGCCTTTATGTCTTTAGCATTTGTTAAATATGGTAAACAGGGGATTCTTATCAGTCGTGATCAAACAGATGGTAAAACCACGCGTGCGTCAATGGAGACGTTTATTCCAACGCCATATTCGGTTCGTCTTGTGCGACAGGGGCAAAAGCTTACCGGATGGGTATCCGCAGACGGTGTGACTAACTGGGAGAAGGTTGGTGAAACCGTTATAGATTTGCCGGATCATCAACCGCTATTGTTCGGGTTAGCTACTGATGCATCCAAACAACAAAATGAAGTGTGGAATTACAATACGTCGGAATTCAGCAATGTTAAGGTCCGCAAGCTAACAGACTCAGGAGGAACTTCTCCCACTAGTGTGGTTGTATCGACCTATGGCCCTGCTGACTACACCTCTCTCCAGGCAGCTATTGATGCAGTCCCTGACAACAGCAACACAAGGACTGTTATCCATCTCAAAAACGGCACGTACCGTGAAAAAATAAAGGTGAATTCCTCCAAAAAAAATCTGAGTATTATCGGGGAAGATCGGGACAAAACGATCATTGCTTTTGATGATACGGCCAAGACCGTAGTGGACGGAAAAGAATTAGGAACGAGCAATAGCTATACCATGCGTGTGCAAAGTCCTGACTTTGTGTTGGAAAATGTGACGGTCGCCAACACAGAAGGGACCGGGCAGGTGCAGGCTGTAGCGTTATATGCCGAAGGTGATCGTGGAAAGTATCACAATGTCAAAATTACTGGCCTACAGGATACACTGCTCGTGAACCGTGGCAGACAATATTTTAAGGACAGTTACATCAGTGGCAGTGTAGATTTTATATTTGGCAATGCCCCTGCCGTGTTTGATAATTCGATCATACACAGCCTGCGTGCCGGATACGTAACAGCCGCTTCAACGGAAGAGAACCAGCCAGGTTTTGTATTTATTCAGTGTCGTCTGACAACCGAAGCTGGCTTGACAGGCAAGGTGGATCTTGGGCGACCATGGCGTCCTTACGCACATGTTACTTTTTTGAAAACCTATATGGATGACCATATCAAGCCAGGTGGTTGGAACAATTGGGGTAAGGAATCCAATGAGCAGACTGCAAGATTTGGAGAGTACGATAACTTTGGACCAGGTGCAGAAAGTAGCGGGCGTGTACCTTGGGCCAAACAGCTTACGGCTGACGAAGCAAACCAGTACACTGTTGAAGCTGTTCTGAGCGGGACAGATCATTGGAATTGGCGTCTATAATTGTATGTTCGATAGATAAGCGGGGGATGCGCTTCAAGCGTTTTCCCCCGCTTATGTGCGTGTTTGTGAGCAATTTTGGATGTGATGCATACATAATCTAAAATTGAAACCATTTGTTTTTATGGTAAATATTTTATATATTGAATGAGGGAAGTGTGTAAATCATCAAGGACAAAACTAACATTTTTTCTTAAATACATTATGTTGTCGGAGGTGTAGGATGGCACGTGTGTTGGTTGTGATCACGCCTGCTGAAGGCCATGTTAACCCGTCATTAGGATTAATTAAGCAATTGGTCGATAGGGGAGAGGAAGTAGATTATGTGTGTTCAGAGGAATTTGGTACGAGAATTCAACAAACGGGAGCAAACCTGATCACCTATCCATTTAGTGTGGATGCATTTATTCACAATCCTGTATTAAAGCCGGCTGAATATAAACATCATTATCAATTCGTGAATATGATCGTTAAAGGTTTGATTGAACCGATTATTCCAAAGGTTATGAAAGCAATTGAAAATAAGGTGTATGATTATTTGATTTATGACTATTTGATGGGTTGGGGAGGCAAAATTATAGCAGAGAGGCTGGGAATACCTGCGGTATGTACGGTCTGTTCGTTTGCTTTCGTAGAGCCTCTGGGTTCTGACCAAGGCGGGGATGATCATGACATAAAAGTGAGAGCGCTTTATGATGATACGATGAAAGTAGTACATCAATTAGCTGAGGAGTTTCAGGTTGCCGTCCCTGCAATTGATGAACTCGATTCACATTCCCACAGCCTAAAGGTCGTATATACAAGCCGTTATTTTCAACCGCAAGCTGAAAAGCTGGATGACAGCTATATTTTTGCAGGTCCATCTATTGTACCTCGTAAAGATGCGCCCTCTTTTCCGTTCGACCAGCTTCGTGCTTTGTATCCGCAGGTTGTTTATATATCATTGGGAACTATTCTTAATAGAGATTTGGAGTTTTACAAGCTTTGCTTTGAAGCATTTCGTGATTTGCCTGTGCAATTTGTACTCTCATCAGGCCAATATGCGGAGATGGAGTTATTGGCGGATGGTATCCCGGACAATTTTATGATCAAGCCCTATATTCCGCAACTGGAAATGCTCCAGCGTGTAGATGCATTTATCACACATGGGGGAATGAACAGTGCAAGCGAAGCCTTGTATTACAACGTGCCAATGGTTCTGGTTCCCATGACATCGGATCAGCCGCTTGTGGCCAATCGGGTCCAAGAGCTGGGAGCAGGGATTGCTGTGAATAAAAATGAGCTTACCCCTGCTATCTTAAAAGCTGCTTTGGTAGAGGTTTTAAATCAAGCCATCTATAAACAACAGGCGCATGTAATTGGCGAATCACTCCGTCAGGCTGGCGGTTATACGTATGCGGCCGATGCAATTATGAGCCGTTTCTCTACTATAAAAAAATAGGGTGTGTGTGCGTCAGCTCCTGATTATAACCAATTCGGGCTACGCATGGCAGGGTAGCATAATAAAGCAGCACGTAATCAGACTTTAGGTTCTCGTCCAGATTACGTGCTGTTTCTTTTATTGATGGTGCTCTATAGGCTGTGATTTCTTTCTTGTAGAGCAGCCGATTGGTCAAACTCTAATTTTTTTGATATCGCCAGCAGACCAAGGCAACAGAGAATCAGGAATAAGCATATCCAATAGGAGTTTCGATAACCCATCCATTGAGCAAACAATCCGCCCATCAAGCTCCCCGCCAATCTTCCGATCGTTGTCGCATTGGAATACAGTGTCGAGGCGTATCCGGGCAGAGATGGCAACAAATCCTGCATATAGCTAATACCAATGGCTGATATCACTGCAACAAAGAAGGCTAGGAGAAGCTGTCCCGCAAATAGTTGCCACATCTCCGTAGACATAAGAACGAGGAGGTAATAGACAACGCCTGTTAAAGCCCCTAAAAATATAAGCAAACGGTTGGAGTATTTGGCTGCTAGTACGCCCAGCATGAGCATCAGGGGTATTTCTAAGATTGCGCAAATACTGGATACGAGGGCAACGTCATTCGTGTCACCTTTTAAATTGTGAATGATGAACAAGGAAATATTTAAACTATTCATCCAGTGAGACGTATAAAGCAGAGTAAGAACTACAAAAGGGATCAGGATTTTCATATTTTTATGTAATGTAATGTGATGAAGTGAAAGTTGATCCTTATTTTTAGCCTGAACAGGACGCTGCTTGATAAAAAAGAATAGAAGAACGGCAATAAGTACAAAAATAGAGGTCGTACCAACAAAAATACCTTTAAAGCCCGTATGTGCAATCAAGAAGGAACCCAAGAGCGGCCCGGTAATAAAGCCAAGAGAAAACATAGAACGAAGCGTTGAATTCGCAAAGGCATGATCCGCAGATTTACTGCGATCTACCGCTTCACGTGCACTGGCAAATAACTGCGGCATCCCAGGGGCGCCAATCGCTGTAAAGACCGTCATATAAATAAAAAGTACATAAAAGTTTTGGATTACAAGATATCCTGCAAAGGCGACAGCATTAAATAACGTACAAATCACTAAAATTTGTTTGCGATCCAATCCGGTATCGGAGCGTTTGGCAATAAGGGAGCTGATCCATATACCACAAATCAAAGTCACCGCTGTAAACACACCAAAGGTTCCCACCGATACGCCTAGTGTACTTGTAAAATATACAGCTAAAAAAGGTGCGCTTATGGAAATAGCCATACCTTGCAATAACATACAGATCATGAATAGTGGGTAGTTAGGGATAAAGAAAAGATTTTGAATACGCTTTAGCATTTCATTTTTACACCCCTTTAGATTTAGAAGCAGAACTTACATACCTATCCAACCTAAACTATATATGACTTTAGCATAATTTGTATATTTACATTGTATAAAATATTATATAATTTTTTTTACTTTGATGAGCAACTCATATGCAAGGCCATATACAGACAAAGATATAAGATCAGGAGTGGGATGTAGATGTGTATGCGACTTTTCCTGTAGGATGTGCCTTAAAGGCTGAAGCGATCTATGAACTGCTTGATCAGTTCATTCAATGTTCCAGCGGCCTTCGTAGGAAGGCGGTGATCGGCTTTTTTAATGAAAACAAGCTCACTCTTCGGTAAATGCTGATGCAATATGTTGGCATATGGATGAAAGTGTTTATCCTCTTCACCATAAACGAGCAGAACAGGAAGATGGATTTCCCCTAGCCGTGAGGTACAGTTATACTTCAAGCTGTAACGATAATATTGTTCGACATTCCTAGGGTTTCCCTGCTTCGCGTCGTTGAGTAACTTGCGGAACAAAGATAATTGTTTCGTTTGTGACCAAGCATTAGAAAGCGCAATCGTACCGACTGCGCCGATTTTGGATAGCGCAATGCCTAAAGAAATTTTGTTTCTTAGTCGCCATTCGTTTACCTCCGACATTCCGCTGATAACAATGCCCCCCCATGCCCGATCTGGATAAGTCAGGAGAAATTCAAGTACTATTGAACCTCCGGTAGAATATCCACACAAAAATACTTTATCCAAGCTCAATCGGTCCATCAAATGCTTAATATCCTGGGCGATGAGAGGGTAAGTAACCGTTTGTTCGGAAGTCTGACTGTTACCGTGTCCTCTGATATCAAAAGCTATAGTACGAAAATAGGGCGATAGCCCTTGGATTTGGTATGTGAAATTTGAGCTTGTAAGTACCGGAGGGTGAATGAATAGGATGGCCGTTCCTTCTCCGGAATCTATATAGTGCATGGAATATTCGTGTATGTTTGTTGTGGTCATTGCTATGCTCTCTCCCTGAATGATTTTGATCTTAAATTTGGCTTATTAGATTCAAAAAATTCATGGAGTTGTAACTTTGAATGCAGGAGTTCTCTCTTTTCCCGAAGATCCAATGTAGGAATAATTTTTTTTGTATATGAAAAAATAAGAGGATCAAGGGCACTGTTTTTCTAAGAAGGGGACACACACATGAGCATGAAAAATAAAGTTACCGTTGTACTAATGTTAAGTTTATTGTTGTTGATCTTGGGCTGTAGAGCGGACTCCAGTCAAAAGCTAAAGCAACAGAGCGTGAACCCACATCACACAGCAAATCAAATGGGCAAAAAACCTGTCATTGTAATCTTGATTGATTCTTTAATGGATAAGCCTTTGCAAGAAGCGATTCAAGAAGGCCGTGCCCCCGCAATGCGATTTCTCCTTCATCAAGGGCAATATTTCCCGCAGGTAGTCAGCTCATTTCCCACAATGTCTGTGACCATCGACAGCACATTATTAACGGGAACGTATGCAGACCAACATCATGTGCCTGGACTCGTTTGGTACAGTGATCAAAAGAAACGCATGATTCTCTACGGCAATGGTGCCAAAGAAGCTCTAAAGATAGATCAACTGCAAGTATTTAATGATGCTATTTATCAATTAAATCAAGTTCAACTGAACAAAAAAACGAAAACGATCCATGAAGAGTTAGCCGATAAAGGAAAAGAATCCGCATCAATCAACGCCATTGTTTTTAGAGGCAAAACGAAACATGCCTTAAAAGTGCCTGATTTCCTAGCGAATAGCAACAGGGTGCCAGAACAAATGATAGTCACAGGCCCTAAATGGCTATCCTATGCAGCTCTGGCACAATTGAATCCGAAAAATAGCTGGAATACTCCTTTGTGGAAAAAGTTCGGAATGAATGATGAGTTTTCCGCAAAAGATACCGCTTTTCTAATAAGCCAGAAAAAACTCCCAGATGTAACCATCACATATTTTCCTGAGAATGATAATGCAGTGCATAGAAAAGGCCCGACTCAACTGAAGGGAATTGAAAAAGCAGATCAAGCGCTGCAAACTGTGTTGAACGCCTACGGTTCGTGGGAAGAGGCTGTAAACAATGCGATATGGATTGTCATGGGTGACAGTGCGCAAAGCGCTGTGTATGATGATCGACAGGCAGCCACTATTGATATAAGGCCTCTTTTGAGCCATTACCGGATTGCGAAATTAACTCAACCCGTAAGAAACGATGACCAAATCGTGATTGCCGCTAATGAACGGATGGCTTATATTTATGCAATTAACTATAACGTAGAGCTATCCGATGTGGTGAAGTCTTTAAAAAAGGAGAGCAAGCTCGACATTATCGCTATGAAAGATGGTAAAAATAATATCCAGGTTACAAAGGGGAGAAATGGTAGCCTGTTTTCTTATCGTCCCGGTGGAAAATACATGGATGAATATGGACAATCATGGACATTATCGGGCGAAGAGGACCTTGTGGATATTACGGTAAATAATAACCGGATCAAATATGGAAAATATCCAGATGTTTTGGCGAGGCTGTATGGAGCAATGAATTCCCATGAAGGAAGATACGTTGTTGTCACGGTCCAACCGGGATATGAACTCGTCAGCGAAAGTTCTCCTACCCACATCGGTGGGGGAGCTCATGGATCGCTGCATGAAAAAGATTCCCTTGTCCCGTTAATAATTTCTGGGACGAATACACGGCCCAAAACACTGCGAATCGTGGACATAAAAGACTGGATTATGCAATTGGTGAAATGAATAAGTATCTTCGTTCTTGATATTAAAGTTAAGATTTATTAGTATATAAGCATATTATTATATTTAATTGGAAGGAGGTCATACATTGGATCAACTAGGTTGTATAGCCGATCATTTAAAGCTATTGGGGGATAAAACCCGATTGATCATGTTATCCCTGCTAAGAGAAAGAGAATGGTGTGTTTGCGAATTTGTAGATATCTTTAATATGTCGCAGCCAGCAATTAGCCAACATTTGAGAAAATTAAAGTCGCAAGGAATTGTAAAAGAAGAACGACGAAGTCAGTGGGTATACTATTCCTTAAACGTAGACGACAAACCGCATATACAAGCTGTTCTTGAGAGCATGCCAGGCTCCAAGCATATTTTGAAATCGCTAAATAAAGAGGAACCGATCGCATCTTGTGGACCGGATTCCTCAGCTTGTTCATCCTAAAGCCTGTTCCGTTTATCTCTTTGTGGTGTTTTTAATATAAGTATATGTTTATAAGGTAATGTAATGGAGGTTTAGAACATTGATTTTGTTGGCATGCATTATATTCTTAGTTACTTTAGTATTGGTGATCTGGCAGCCTAAACATCTGTCCATTGGATGGTCTGCCTGCGGCGGTGCCATACTCGCCTTGCTGGTAGGTGTAGTGGATTTGCATGATGTTTGGGAAGTTACTCAAATTGTCTGGAATGCCACACTAGCTTTTGTCGCCATTATTCTGATTTCGTTAGTCCTTGATAAAATCGGCTTCTTCGAATGGGCAGCACTTCACATGGCACGGATAGCCCGTGGAAGCGGAACCCGGATGTTTGTCTATGTGAGTCTGCTGGGTGCCGTAGTTGCTGCCTTTTTTGCCAATGACGGTGCGGCCTTAATTTTGACACCAATTGTACTGGCGATGGTTCGGGCACTGAAATTGGATGAGAAAATGGTATTTCCTTTTATCATTGCGAGCGGATTTATTGCAGATACGACGTCGCTTCCGCTTGTAGTCAGCAACCTCGTTAATATTGTGTCAGCCGACTTTTTTGGAATCAGTTTTATGGAATATGCGAGTCGTATGATTGTACCTAATCTGTTTTCCTTATTGGCTAGTATCGTGGTACTGTATCTCTTTTTTCGCAAAAGAATTCCTAAAACGTTTGATACGACACAGTTAATCACGCCTGCAAATGCGATAAAAGATCCAAAGATGTTCCGTATGTCCTGGGTTGTTCTCACAATATTGTTGGTTGGCTACTTTGCAAGCGAATTTTTAGACATTCCCGTCTCGGTGGTGGCCGGTATCATTGCCATCTTTTTCTTGCTGATGGCTAGAAGAAGCCCTGTGGTACCCATGAAAGAAGTCATCAAGGGCGCTCCATGGGCCATCGTGTTTTTCTCTATCGGAATGTATGTGGTGGTGTATGGTGTGCGTAATGCCGGTTTGACGGATCTGCTGTCCCATGTGATTCAAGCGGCTGCTGATCAAGGTATGTTTGTGGCCACCATGGTCATGGGATTTATTGCGGCGATTATCTCGTCGGGTATGAATAACTTGCCTACGGTCATGATTAATGCGCTTGCCATTGATGCCACCCATACAACTGGTATAGTCAAAGAGGCACTGATTTATGCTAACGTTATAGGGTCGGATCTCGGACCGAAGATAACCCCAATTGGTTCGTTAGCCACCTTATTGTGGTTGCATGTGCTTCGTTCGAAAAACGTGAAAATTTCATGGGGGACTTATTTTAAAACAGGCATCGTCTTAACTATTCCTACACTTTTTATTACCCTACTGGGCTTATATCTGTGGTTAATCATTTCATAATGGACAATTGAAGGAGACGCTGATGATGGATAAGAAGACAATTTATTTTTTGTGCACTGGTAATTCTTGCCGCAGTCAAATGGCAGAAGGCTGGGCTAAACAATACTTGGGAGACCGTTGGAATGTATACAGTGCGGGCATTGAAGCACACGGCCTCAACCCTAAAGCGGTGCAAGCGATGAATGAAGTTGGGATGGATATTTCCGGTCAAACTTCAGATATTATTGATTCTGTTTTGCTGAATAGTGCGGATTTAGTTGTGACCTTATGCGGAGATGCTGCCGATAAATGTCCTACTACACCTCCGTACGTGCGCCGCGAACATTGGGGATTTGATGATCCGGCTAAAGCACAAGGAACAGAAGAAGAGAAATGGAGCGTATTCCAGCGTGTACGGGATGAAGTCGGGGCTCGTATTCGCAAATTTGCGGAGACCGGTGAATAAACCAGTACACGGCTTAGGAAGGGCGAACTCAGGCATACTTCCTTAAAAGGGCGGTGTTTGTTTGGCATTTTTGAAATAGAAGATCTTCATGTTAATGAAAAAGGGTTAAGGCTCGTTAGACGACACTTAACCCTTTTTATTTTACAGACGAGACTCTATCCTTTTTATAGGCTCGTGCATAGGTGCTGATGGTGCCCCTTGCATAGATAACCCGCCGCCAGTTGAGCTTGCTGGAATAACTGGATGTGGCGATCCCTTTTCAGGAGCAGCGCCTGCAGTCTGCTTGGTCAGCTTCTGTTTTTCCCACAGTGCTCTGGCGATCACCAGCATGGAGAGTACACCGACATATAGTAACATAGATCCGAGTTCCGGAAGCATCTCCTGAAAAGATGCACCGCGCAGTCCCATGGTGCGGAGGAATTTGTACATCCATACGAAGGGAAAGAAATCACCGATTTGAATCGCTAAAGGTGGAAACAGTGATCTGGAAAGAACGGCCCCCGATAGTACAAAAGCAGGCATGAGCACCATCACCATTCTGCCAATGGCAATCCCCGGATGTGCAGCGCCCCATGCAACCAGAACATTGAAGCATACGGTACCGAATACATACAGGACAACCGGAATCATGAAGAGGATCGGATTGGCTTCGAAACGACCTCCCCCAAACATTTTAAGCATCCCGAGAGAGAAGATTAAGCCAGCCGTCGAAAACAGCGTATAAGGAAGAATACGCAGTAGGATGTTGAACGGATTTTGCAGTTCGGCAGCCAGTCTCTTGGAAACCCTTAGTCTGGCGACGATAGGTAAGCTATTGATATTGAGTATCATAAAAGAGAACATACAAGTGAATGCAAGTATCGTCGTATTCTGATAATCATTGGTTGGGTTAAACAGGGAACGCACCTCCAAGGCAATACCATTGAGAGCTCCCTGAGCCTGTTCGGCGTTCATCCCCGTTTTCAACATAGCTGGAACAGACAGTTCCATATTCTCAGAAACGCTAATTTCCTGCATAGCTGTACGAATGGAAGTAATAGATTGAACGTTGGTATTATCAAGAATGAGACCCACGCGACTGGAAAGGGAACGATGGTGATTATCCTCTAAACCGTGCGGCAGGGAAATAACGGCTAAATATTTTTCGTGATAAAAATACTGCTCAGGATTGTCCGTAAACGAAACAATCTCTGCTACGTTCATATATGGAGAAGCATCTATCTTCTGGATCAACTCACGGCTGTAGGCTGTGTTGTCCTGATCCACTACTACCACGTTAGCATCGTTAATTTGGCTGCTTGGGAGCAGCAGGGAGTACCCCAGCACTGCAATCAGAGGGAAGATGATAGCTATGATCGGATACTTGGAGTGAACCAGATACGTCCATTCATCACGAAGTGATTTCATTCGTATTCACCTCAACTGTCATGCCTGGTAGCAAAGCGGCTTCTCTTGTTACATATACACGTACTTGGAATGTGGCGGTGTCTGCCTCACCTTTTTCACGGGACATCTTTACATTAGCGAATTGCGGCGCAGCGGTCACATAACGTACGGTACCTTTCAAGTCCTTGTTGAGAGCAGATACTCGGGTTTTAACTTCTTGATTGGCCTTGAATTTACCCGCTTGTTCCTCATTGACATACAGATCGTAATATAAATCGTTGGTTTCCAGGGTAATCACAGGCGCTCCTTGCGCGACATTTTCCCCGACTTTTGTACTAATCGAAGTAACCTTGCCATCCTGTGGTGCCTTTAATACCAGTCGCTCTTTTTTGAGCAGCAATGTTTTAAGCTGAACTTCCTGTGTGTCTTTTTGTTGCTTTAAAAGGTCGATAGCCAACTTCTGATCTGCCAACTGTTGACGGCTTTGCTGAATGGTTTCCAGTTGGGTTCTGGAACGATCGACGGACAATTGGGCACCACGGATTTCCTCCTCGGCTTGTTTTACCGCAACCGCTGCTTGTGTGGTCTGTTCACTGGCCTGCATACGTTCTTCAGGAGTAGCGCCATGGAGCAGCTTTTGAAGAGATTCCTTTTGCTGGCTCAACTGATTTGTCGCTAAAGTCAATGAGGATTCAGCATCATCCAACACTGCTTTGGATGCACTTCCTGCATCATAAAGTGCTTTATTACGTTTATAGTTAGTCTGAGCCGTCTGAACGTTTTTGGTGGCAGAAGCTACGGCAATTCGTTGCTGCTGAACATCTTCATCCCGAGCACCATTATTGACCTGTTGTTCCGCAGCAGTGGCTTGACGCTCAGCTGCCTGTGCCCGCAGCAGTGCCGCTTGGCTTTTGCTCTCAGTGACTTGAGCTTGCGCGATATCCAGCTGTGCTTGTTTTTCCTGAGTTGTTGCTCGTGTGTACCCTAATTGGATGGATTGTTGCTGTTGGCTGATCTGTGTATTGAACTGCGCGATTTGTGTCCGCAGCTGCTCAATTTGCAAATCCACATCTTTGGAATCCAAAGCCATAAGGACAGTTCCTTTTTTCACTTTCGTTTCTTCTGTTACCGGGATGTTTAGGACTTTGCCGCCTACTTGTTCAAAAGATACATGAATGCTATCAGCATTGAGCGTTGTGCCTTTAATGGATCGCGAAGCAGTGACTTGATCTTGTCCGTTAGTCTGAAGCAGGAACCCCCCGCCGATCAGACAGGCAATAGAAATGACAGGGATGATAAGGCTGGTGACTTGTGTGCGATTCATGGGTAATATGCTCCTAAGTTCATAAAATGGATTCAACCTAGACTCGAATAAATATCCTGATTATGTACATTTTATTTATTCTATTATTTAATAATTTAGATGTTAGCTGGCTAACTAAAATGCAAAAATTAAAACTTACTCTGGCTTTGCTGCTTCATATATCTCTTTTGCTTGAGGGATGCCGCTTTCTATTTTTTTCAGTAATGTCAGGAGCAGTTCTTTTTCATCGTTGGATAGATGGCTCATCAGTGTGGAAGTGCATGTAAAATGTACAGGCAGCAGTCTCTCCATCATTTCTGTTCCTTGTTCGGTCAGTTTAACAATACTCATACGGCGGTCGGAAGGGTGAACGGATCTCATAATAAGCCCATCGCGTTCCAGACGGTCAAGCAGACCGGTAACGGTAGGCTTGCTAACCCCTACTTTCTCCGCAAGCTCTGTAGCCAGCAACCCTGTTTGAATGTTGCGATACAGGAGAATTAATATTGAAAATTTTCCGTGAGATATACCAAACTTCTCAAAGCCTTCAAAGCTCACTTTAAAAAGACTGGAGGATACGCGCATAAAAAATAGCATCGCTTCTGTCGCTCTTACATCAATCTCTGGGATACGCATAGAAAATTCTTGCAGCGCTTCACGAGTGGGCAAATCCCGTAAATCAAAATCCATAAGGTTCTCCTTTCTTCTTACATTGTGTTCCAGTCGACAAATTAGTTAGCCGACTAATCTTAATCGATTCAAAAATGAATTTCAAGCTAAATTTTGTTAATCGTCATGCAGATTTTTCACTATATGGAGGTTGTCCGTGCAGTAGTTTAAGCTATTCACTACATTGATATTTACAGTGAAGTGCTTGATAATAAGTGAATATCGCACGAGACAAAGATACCCAAAAGTGAGGGACCTGACATGGCGACAAAATTATATTACACCGCTCCAAATCTTACGGAGTGGGACACTCATATTACACAGAGCATGGAAAGAGACCAAGCATTTTTTGTTATGCTCAAGGAAACGGCCTTTTATCCGCATGGCGGAGGTCAGCCATGTGATACAGGAACGATTCAGGGCATCCGTGTATTAGATGTGGTTCTTGAGGATAGGGACATTTGGCATCAGGTAGAACGTTTGCCGGAGGAGGAGAAAGTGGCCTGCCAATTGGATTGGGAGCGCAGATTTGATCATATGCAGCAGCATAGCGGGCAGCATTTGCTGTCAGCGATTTGTCTGGAACTGTTGGGTGCGCGTACAGAAAGCTTTCATTTGGGACAAGAGTACGCCACAATTGATGTCAACTGTTCTGATATAACATCCGCACAGCTATTGGCAATCGAGCAGGAAGCAAATCGGCAAATCTACAATAACCGCAGCATAAAAAGTTATTTTGTAACCCATGAGCAATTGAAGGACATTCCGCTTGTGAAAATGCCTAAAGTAACAGAAAATATTCGGATTGTTGAGATCGAAGGCATTGAATATAATGCTTGCGGCGGTACACATGTGGCTCAAACCGGGGAAATTGGAATGATTAAATGCTTGAAATGGGAAAAGCAAAAAGGGATGGCGAGAATCCATTTCAAATGTGGTGCTCGCGCACTCCAAGACTTTAATGAGAGTGCTCGGATTTTGGACGTGTTATCTACGAAGTTCAATACTGGGCGAAAGGATATTTTGACTCGATTCGAAAAGTGGGAGCAGGAGCATAAGCAACTCAAGGCGCAAGTGGAGTTTCTACAAGAGGAAAATGCATCGTACCAGGCGAAAGAGCTGCTGTCTGCTGTACAGGGGCATGTTCTTGCTCATGTATTTGAACAAAAATCCATTCAGGAGATGCAGCAATTGGCTGCCAAGCTGACAGCTGAGCATGATTTGCTTGTTTTATTTGCCACAACAGCCGAAAACAAAATCATTCTGGCACATAATGGTAGCCAATCCGTTAGCTGCGGAGCGTTTTTGAAAGAGAATCTGGGCGCGTTTCAGGGCAAGGGGGGCGGTAGCAACCAATCTGCTCAGGCAGCATTTTCGTCCCGCGAGAACCTCTTGAATTTCTTTGAAACGGCCCAGCGGCAGTTCATTCAGGGCTAATATAATGGAGGATTAGTGACGCAGCGGTAGCTTCCACTTTTCCTCTTCTGTAAATAAAATAAAAGAAAAAATAAGTGCAACAACAGCGCCCCAAACGGCTTTATCCCCAATCGTCAAAGTCAGAAATCCCCCCAGCAAGGCTCCTACCAAGAAGGCAGCCAGGATGACACCATAACGCATCGCTCGAATGGCAGCGTTCGTGTCCTTGGTCGTTACAGCGACATACACAGCCTCGATAGCTGATCGAAGGTTACCGGTGCTGACCGTGGAGGTGTACGGCACATCAATGAGCTTGCGGAAGGAAGTCATTTGCACGGAAGCGACGAATGAGACGATCACCACTACTACTGTATTGGGAACTCCTTGCGGAATCAATCCCACGATGAAAAAAATCGCGATTTCCAGTAAAAGAATTGCGCGGGTCCAGTCTGGAGTTAAACGGTGGGTTGATTTGCGTTTAATCCCTTCAGCAACAAAAACCCCCAGTGAAAAGGCGATCAGAGGCGGGATATAGGATAATGCCTGAACCCAGTGCCCCTGAATGACTTTGACAGCCAGCAGGACGATATTGCCTGTCTGTGCGTTGGCGAAAACACCGCCTCTTCCAACAAAGGTATATGTGTCCAAAAAGCCCCCTACTAATGATAGTAAGGCGCCCAGTCGCAACGATTCGGACGTTACCTGATGTAAATGGATTTTGCCTTTCATAAACACGGCATATAAGCCTCCTATACTAAACGTCGATTCTTTAAAGCTAACACGAAAATCCAGGACCATACAATTAAATTAATCACTTAAGCATGAAAATGACACAAAGAAGCCACATCAGGTCCCATACAATAGAAAGGACGTGATGCGGCTTGTTGGAGTGCTGCTTAAAGTGCCATCTGGAACTTCGAGAATATGCTTATTGCAGAGCTTGAACGAGTGCTTTACCAAACTCCTGTGCACCATCTGGGCCGTCGGCTGTAATAATATCGCTATGAGCGACGACATGCTGAGCGACATAGTCGGCTTGATGCGATTGGAGCTGATCCTTTTGCACATCCACGGGGTAGCATGTAGCCGTTCTGCCAGAGAGCAGGCCGGTTTGAGCCACAGCTACAGAGCCTGCGCAGATGCCAGCCACTAAAGTCTTTTGCTCATGAGCTTGTTTCAGCAGAGCTTGGAGATCCGCGTTATTCCACAGATGATCATTTGTTCCTGATCCGCCGATTACAGATACTACATCATACTCAGCCGGCACAGCGTCTGTAAAGACAAGATCAGCCGTCGCGTTACCGTTGTAGTCACCCATGATTTCGCCTGTTTTTGTACTGGCTAATGTTACAGTAACACCTGCTTGCTCCAGCGCTTCTTTTGGTTTAAACAATTCATCCTCATTAAAGCGCTCTGGGGGTATAATAAAAAGAGCTTTTTTACTCATACTCTATTCCTCCTTGAATGTGTAACGTTATTTACTATTGTAGGGTGGCTTCGTCGGGCTGTGAAGAATGCACTTTCAAGTACGGAGGTTACCTGCAGGTTACTATTCATGTGGAAGATCATGATGATTTAGAAGGAGTTAATTGATATATGTCTGATACGCTGAGAGAAGAAATACGGGAGAAAATTGTAAACGGAGACTACAACTGCGAAAAGGAATTAACGCTATCTGTGCTGAGCGGGAAATGGAAGGTCGTTATTTTATGGCATCTGGGTGTGGAAGGGCCGCACCGGTTCAGTGACCTGCAAAGGTTGTTTCCGAAGCTGTCGCATAAAGTGCTGACCAACCAGCTACGGGAGTTGATGGAGGACGGTATTGTACACCGGGAAGTGTATCCCGAAGTGCCTCCAAAGGTGGAGTATTCGATGACTGAGCTGGGGATGACGATTTTACCGATTGTGGAGATGATGTATGACTGGGGGAAAAAACGGGTGCAATCCATCCGTGAGGAAATGCAACGCAGCAGTGAGGGAAATGTTTAAATCTTGGATGCGATCTTAGATGGACCTTTAACACTCCGTCATATAAAAAATAGAACGCCTTGCACGATGAGTACGAATTGTACCTAGAGCGAAGGCGTTCTTTGGCATGTTAGCAGTCTGTGTGTGTGGATCATGTTAGTCTAGGAAAAATAGCTGTAGCCCATATAGATCATTGCTGTTCAAGTGCTGGTAAAACCTCAATCCAGCGTGTAGCCCAAGTACCAATATGGTCAAATAAAGGAGCTAAATCGCGTCCCTTATCCGTAAGGGAGTATTCAATCCGCACAGGCTTTTCAGGATAAACCATACGTTGAATGATTCCTTCTTCCTCCAGCTCTTTCAAACGGTCCGAAAGGACCTTTCCACTTAAGTTAGGAATTGAATTCTCAATAGCGACGAAACGTTGCGGACCATTCGTTAGTTGAAATACGATCAACACCGTCCAACGCTTGCTCAGTAGCTCCATAGCCTTTTCAAACCGTGGGCACATCTGCGGAATATTCATGTGATCACCTCATGCTCCTATTATTAACGATTCACTGTTAAAAGTAAATGATTTTACTTTACATAAATTTATTACTTGACGAAATGGAATGATATAAATATACTTTGTTACATAAAGTAACTTGTTAGATTTGATACGGAGCTTAATATGTGAATACTTAAAATTTAAACTTAATTTGATATGATTAATGATGTAATTAACTGAACAGATACGGACGAATCGTTGAGGTTATGGTTTGGGTGCAGGGGGAAGTCGGATGAAGCTAGAATGTGAAGTGTGCGTAGTTGGAGGGGGACCCGCAGGGACTTTGTTATCCTGTCTACTGGCGGAGCAGGGTGTTTCAACGATATTGGTTGAGCGGCAGAGCGTGCCCGGAAAGGCTTTCCGCGGCGAAATTTTAAACGATGAGGGTCAGGAAGTGATCCGCAAACATAAACTGCTCGAACAAATTCATGAGGATCATATTCTCGCCTCCACAAGAATCGAATATTGGCAGCATCAGCAGCAGGTCAAGACGGTTGAGCCAGCTTCAATCCATCGTAATGTAGGGGTGCATATTCCACAACCTCGATTTTTGGAAGCTCTGCTCAAGCAGGCGTCCACCTACGAGTCTTTCCGTTACCTGGCAGGTACAACTGTGACTGCGTTGAAGGGTGACAGCGAGCAGGGGTACACGGGCTTGACCGCCCGCGATAAGAACGGTCATGAGATTACAATTCACAGTTCTTTGATTGTGGGGGCAGACGGACGCTATTCGACTGTGCGCAAGCTGGCGCAGATGCCTGTGACGAACATTCGCCACGGCTATGATCTGCTATGGGCCAAAATCACGGCACCTGCCGGGTGGGAGCCCGTCACTCGTCTAGCCCTGGTCAACGGAGGTCAGTTGGCTTTATTCTCGCAGGCTGAGGGTTATATCCAAATTGGCTGGAATGTGGAGGAGGGGAGCTTTTCCACCCTGTTTAAGCAATCTTTTGAACCATTTATACAGCTGTTTACGGAGGCTTTTCCAGATTTAGAGCATAGTGTGCATGATCACATTCGTTCATGGAAGGACTTCGTAACGTTGGATATTTTCAGCAGCCGTAGTGACACATGGGCACAGAATGGACTGGTCCTGATTGGAGATGCGGCGCATACCATGACACCTACGGGAGCTTTTGGTTTGAACGCTGCTTTAAAGGATGCCGATGTGCTGGCCAGTGAGCTTCTTCGTTTACGCCAGCAGGTATATACCGCAGAAGACCTGAAGGCTTTCGAAGATGGACGACGGCAGGCTGTCACCGAGCTTCAGGAGCGTCAACTGATCATGGAGTCCTCGTTTCATGAACATTTCTTACACATAGTTAAATGATATACAACCCCGACAACAACGATTAGCCTGAGAAATGCGAGGCATTTCATATATAGAGTTTATATAAAGGATGGTGCAGAGAGATGAACATTAAAGATGTAGCTACGCTACTTAACGATAAAATTCAAACCGTTCGTGGAGAGCAATCTTCGACGATTTTGGTAGGACCGATCAAGCTGCCAGTTAATTTGGAAGGGGAGACGGTTGTTTTTCAATGGTATTGCTGGCTGCCTGTACGGGACGAGGAAGATCGCCAGAACTTACTGAATGCCAATGCTGAGATGATTGTGAAGCGATTGTCCACACTGAACTTGGCGGAGGGACAACAATCAAGTGTATTGGTGTACGGGGATCTCCAACAGTCCGAAAATGCATTAGTTCGCATGCATAGTATTTGCCATACTGGAGATATTTTTGGTAGCAAGCGTTGTGATTGCGGATTTCAACTCCACCAGTCGATGAAAATGATTGTGGAACATGGAACAGGTGCATTGTTCTATCTGGCAAATCATGAAGGTCGCGGAATCGGTTTGTTTAGTAAAGCCATGGCATATATTCTGCAAGAAGAAGGCATGGATACCGTCGAAGCCAACCATCAGTTGGGTTTTGAAGATGATACACGCAATTATGCAGATGCCATTAGTGTGCTTCAACACCTGAGACAAAAACCAGTAACTCTGATTACAAATAACCCTAAAAAGCTGGATGCCTTGAAAAAGTCGGGTATGAATGTGGCGGGACGTATGCCGCTCTGGGGCGATGTGTCACAATATAATGAACGGTACTTGAATACAAAAGTAGAACGATCCGGCCATTTGCGGGATTCCGATCTCAGGGAGGTTCTATGAACACTCACGAAAAATATATGCGCCTGGCACTGGAAAATGCCAGAAGTGCCAAAGGGCAAACAGAACCGAATCCGCTCGTCGGATCAGTCATTGTCAACAATGGCCGTATCGTTGGGATCGGCGCTCATTTGAAGCCTGGTGAGCCACATGCCGAGATTCATGCCTTGCGTATGGCGGGGGAACACGCTCAGGGAGCGACGATCTACGTAACGCTGGAGCCGTGTTCTCATCACGGCCGGACAGGCCCATGCGCGGAAGCGATTGTGAAGGCAGGCGTTCGTCGGGTGGTCATTGCAGCACTGGACCCGAACCCGCTGGTTTCAGGCAGAGGGGTACAGATTTTGAAAGATGCGGGCATTGAGGTCATTGTCGGCGTATGTGAGCAGGAATCGATCCGCATGAATGAAGTGTTCAATCAATATATCGTGAGCAAGCGACCTTTTATTACAATCAAATCGGCAGTAACGCTGGACGGTAAAATTGCAACTCGAACCTCTGAAAGCAAGTGGATCACATCTGAGGCTGCACGGGAGGATGTGCATCGTCTTCGTCACGAGCATGTAGGCATCCTGGTCGGTGTACAGACCGTGATTCATGATAATCCTCAGCTTACGACTCGTCTACCAGAAGGACGGAATCCGATTCGTATCATTCTGGATAGTAAGCTTCGAATTCCATTGGATGCTCGTGTCATTACAGATGGAGAGGCGCCGACCTGGATATTCACAGGGCGGGCTTATGATGAAGGCAAGCGAAGCCAGCTGGAACAGCTCGGTATAAAGGTTTATCCGACACAGGATGAAAACAGTGAGCGGGTCAACCTTCCGCAAATGCTGGACATTCTGGGGGCGGAGGAGGTCTCGTCCGTATTCGTGGAAGGTGGGGCCGAGGTGAACGCTTCGTTCGTGCAGCAAGGCCTGGCAGACAAGCTGGTGCTGTATATGGCGCCGAAGCTGGTTGGAGGGCGCGCAGCCCCGGGCTTTCTCGGGGGAGAGGGCGTGTCTGCGATGAGCGATGCAGTGGCCTTGCAGGATTTGAGCGTAACACAGGTTGGCGTGGACTGGAAAATAGAAGGGTATTTTGGGCGAGGAAAATGAGTGAGTTGTTTCGGGTGGAGAAGGAGGCTCCGCGAAGGGGTTGATCTTCCGATCGCTGTTGCAGTGGGATTCTTCGATTGTATAAGAGATTTAAAGGTAAGAATCCCACCGCAAAGTCACTCATTTTTCGAAATAGTGTGGGGCATGGGAAGGGCAAAAGAACTTAAATACTTAAAAACTCAAACTCAAAGACTCAAAAACTTATAAATTCAAAAGAACAGAGGATCTGAAGGGCTAAAAAGGCCTGGAGGATTCTTTTTTTATATACTAAACGTTTATTAGGGTGAATGGTTAATGGGGTGAATAACTCATAAGGTGAACGTCTTATGGGGTGAAATCAAAATGACATAATTACTTAATACAAAATGACATAATTTTTGGGTTTTTCGTCCTGGTTTCTTGTGTATTTTTAGAGACTTTCGCCTCGTTTAGTTAGATTTTAGAAATATAAGGATTGACCTGGAAATAGAGATCAAGCACAATGAAGTTGAATTCAGCTTGGAAGAAAAGGGAAAAGCCTTGCAGGGAAAGGGATAAGAGAATTCAAAGGAGGATGTTGGTTGTGAAAAAAATGATATTATGCTTGTTAAGTGCCAGTCTGATATGTTTAGCTGCACCGGTTTCTACTAAAGCCTTTTCGGGTGAGGTCACACAAGGCACAGGCTCCTATTCAACCACACTACCTGCCGGAGCAGCTACACCGCAAAACGAAATTTATAAGACAGCGAATGTAACTAGCCCAATGCCTACCAACGACTGGTGGAGCAGTCTGGCCTGGGTGCCCTACTCCGAGGCTCAATATCCGCATCCACTTGCCTTGAAAAATCAGCAAAACGGTCTGCGCATCTTTAACCCAAGCGGAAAAATTACGGTGAATCCGGGATACATTGCAGGCTGGATGGATGATGTGAATGATTTTACCATTGGTCATTCTGAAAGCGCTTCATTTCCGAATGCCAAGGTAGATGACTTCAGTGACTGGTTTGTCAGATCCTTACTTCAAAGCGGCAGCAACAAAATGAGTGCTACCTATGGGCATGGCTCCCCCTATGTTTTTTTCGAGTTTGGCGGCGGTAATCCCAAGCTCTCGTTCAATGAGGTACCCAAGGTCTGGTCTGGCTCAGCTAGTTCTCCTGTGCTTGGCATTACCATCAATGGCTCACACTATGGTCTGTTTGGTCCTTCCGGCAGCACCTGGTCCGGTCTCGGAACGAGTACTCTGATCAATCAATTGAACGGGAAAAACTATTTTACAGTGGCGGCTTTGCCTGGCAATACAACGGCGACCTTGGACAAATTTCAGCAATATGCCTATTCTTTTGTTACAAACTCCAAAGCACAGTACAGCTACAACGAAGCTTCTTCCGAAGTAACAACCAACTTTACCGTTACAACAACCGCGAAGCAAGGTACACAAGCGGGTACTATTTTTGCCTTATATCCACATCAGTGGAAAAACTCATCACAGTCCCTGCTGGGCTATACGTACAATTCTGTACGTGGTCTGATGAAAACAGCGGAAGGGGCTTCTTTTCAAACGAAGATGAAGTTTACAGGCGTGCTCCCTTCTTTGCCCGATTTGGGGTCTTATGATAAAAATAAGCTGAATAGTTATATAGACGAAGCGAAAGCGGAAGTCTATTCTGGCGATGGTGACACATACTGGACTGGAAAACGTTTGGGCAAGCTAGCAGCCTTGGCGCCAATTGCTGACCAGGTGGGCAATACTGCAGCAGCGACCCAGTTCCGCAATGAGATTAAAAGTCGGCTACAGGACTGGTTTAAGGCCAGCGACAGCTCAGGAAACCTGAAAAGCTCAAACCTATTTGTGTACAATAGCAATTGGGGGACATTAATCGGTTATCCCGACAGCTTTGGCAGTGCGGTAGAATTAAACGACCATCATTTCCATTATGGATACTTTATTAAGGCTGCGGCCGAAATTGCACGGGTGGACAAGAGCTGGGCATCCAATTCACAATGGGGGCAGATGGTGCAGCTGCTCATTCGCGACATTGCCAATGCCGACAGGTCTGATTCGAAATTTCCGTATTTACGTAATTTTGATCCCTATGCCGGTCACACCTGGGCTTCCGGTCATGCCAAATTTGGCGACGGCAACAACAATGAATCCTCCTCGGAAGCGATGAATGCTTGGGCCGGTCTGATTTTATGGGGCGAGGCGACGGGAAATACGCAAACTCGTGATCTGGGTATCTATCTATATACAACGGAAATGAATGCGATTAACGAATACTGGTTTGATGTACAAGGTACAAACACCCCTTCAGGGATGCAAAGTGCGACGGCAAGTATGATCTGGGGTGGTAAAACGGTCGGGAATGCTACATGGTGGACCAATAACCCCGCAGAGGTGCATGGCATCAACTGGCTGCCGATTACTTCTGCTTCCTTGTATCTGACACAATATCCGGAATATGCGGCTAAAAATTTTAGCAATCTGCTGCAAAAAAGCGGGGGGAATTTCAGCCCGTGGGAAGATATCGTGTATATGTACAGAGCGATTTCGGACCCGTCCGATGCCAAGGCCAAATTCAGTGCACGCGTAGCGGCGATGACACCGGAAGCTGGGAATTCCAAGGCGAATGCCTACCACTGGATTTATAACTTGGATGCTGTTGGCAACATCGACCGTAGCGTCACTGCCAATTCACCTATTTATGCCGTATTTCATAAGAACGGTGTAAAAACCTATGTGGCCTACAACTTTACCAACCAAGAGAAAATAGTAACCTTTTCAGATGGACATAGTATTACCGTGCAGCCGAACAGCTTTAATATCGGAAATGGAAACGGGGGCGGCAATCCACAACCTGATATAGAGGCCCCAACCAGCCCGGCCAATGTGCGAGCTACGGCCAAAACGGCTTCGGCGGTTACGCTGGAGTGGGAGGCAGCTACAGATAATGTTGGCGTAACGGGGTATATCGTGTATAAGGACGGGACTCAGGCGGCTGAGATAAACGGCACTTCCGCTTTAATTACAGGACTGAATGCAGCGACCGCTTATAGCTTTACCGTCAAGGCTCGTGATGCAGCCGGTAACCTGTCTGCGGCAAGTCGTGCTGTATCGGTAACTACGGAGGCAGCATCTGGCGGCAATGAGGGTGGCGGAGAAACGGAAGATTACACCGTACGGGCCCGCTTTGTCAGCGATCGTGAAGCACTGATTCAATTTACCCCTAAAACAGCCTCAGCCTATGTTGACGTGCATTATACTTTAGCAGGTGGGCAACAGCTCAACTACCGGATGACCAACAACGCCGGTGTTTGGGAGCAGCGGGTTAAAGACCTCACCATTGGAAAGGCCGTCAGCTATTGGTTCACCTATGAAAAGGCGGGATTGCAATACGAGACCCCTTCATTCAGCTATACCCACCCGACGGCCTCTACAACGACAGGGGTTTCCGAAATTTCCGCGACCGAGGCGTTGGACACGTCCCAGCCCGGGCTTGCTCCTGAATAAATTCGAAATTATGGATATGATAATTATAGAGGAGATAAAGGTATGACAGAATTTTGGGAATCCAGTTTTATAGAAAATCAAATGATGTGGGGCTTTGAACCTTCAGACTCAGCAATTCTGACCAAGGACTTTTTCATTGAAAAGAACGTTAAGAATATATTGATACCTGGTATTGGATATGGTAGAAATGCCAAGGTTTTTATGGACAACGGAATACATGTTACAGGTATTGAGATTTCAAAAACAGCGATTGATTTGGCAAGACAGAAAGGGCTCAATATTAGTATTTTTCATGGCTCCGTAATGGATATGCCTTTTGATAACAAGCTTTATGACGGCATATTTTGTTATGCGCTTATTCACTTATTGAATAAAAGTGAGAGAGAGAAATTTATTAAGGATTGCTATCATCAGCTAAAGCCAAATGGATATATGGTTTTTACTACTATTTCAAAGAAAGCTCCGATGTTTGGAAAGGGAAAGCAGCTAGGTAAAGACTATTTCGAGATCATGGAAGGGGTAAACATGTTTTTTTATGATGCTGACTCGATAGAACAAGAATTCGGAAAATATGGATTAACAGAAATTTCGGAAATTGTTGAGCCACATAAAAATATGGAAAGCAAACCTCCATTCAAATTTATCATGGTCAAATGTCACAAAGAGCTGTAAGGTGAATGGTGAGAGAACGACACGAGGGAAGCACATATGCTTCCTCCGTGTCTTTTTTTGTTTTTTATGGGGTCGTAATACTTTCGCCATGTTCGTGAGTGCAAGGGTGCGCAATAATGATAAAGGCTGATGCAGGAAGATATTACCGAGGCGAGGATTTCCAAAGGTCCCGCAGTGCCTGCCCTAATCGGATCAGGTATCCTGTAAATCTGATGTATCCACCAACAATTAGGGTTCGATTCCCAATCGCCTTCCAAGCGACTTTTGGTAGAGTATTCGAATGGACGAATAAAACAATGAAAAGACCCCGATAAGAGCATCCCATGTCTGGTCTTGATGACAGATGCCGGAGCGATGGCTATGCGGTCAGCGGATACCGGAGAGAGCAAGCGCCGACAGGACCCGAGGCTACGGGAATACAGATTCACAGTCGATGTTGGGCTGGTGAATTCCATCCCCGAAACACGGGAACAGGCGGCTCCTTTCTTTTTCCTTAAGCTTGGCCCCGCCTTTCACACGGAGGGATGCTCTGCAAGGGTCCTACCCCTGCTACAACAAATAAAAATAAAAAATCCTCATTTTAAAAATGTGTTTTGACTCAACGTGCGAAGAAGCGAAGCCGCCATACATACGAAGAAGCCTATTTTTAAGTTGAGGATTTTAAATACTAGGAGTGATACGATGTTTAAGAAGATAACGATTAAAGCCGATGAGCGCGGACTGTTGTTCAAAAAAGGAAGCTACCACAAGTTGTTGCTCCCAGGTACCTACCTATTGAAGACATTTCAGCAGGAAGCTGTTGAAATTTTGAATGTAGCCGAATCATTTTTTGTACCAGATCATGATATTCGTTTGTTTTTGACAGATCCTCTATTGCTGGAGCAATTGACTGTCATCGATGTAGAGGATCATGAATATGTGCTGCATTATGAGGATAATCGGTTTGTAGAGCTGCTGACAGCCGGGAAATATGCATTTTGGAACATGCTCAAGGAGCATCGTTTTGTTCGTGCAGATACCCGGCAGCCTGCCATTGATAAGGCTTTGGGGCAAGCATTCTTGTCCAAGACACCGGGCTTCTGGAAAGCCCTTCAGGTGGCCAGTCATGAATTGGGCTTTTTGTATTACGATAATGTGCTGCAAGGTGAACTGAAACCAGGCAAATATTATTTCTGGTTGTCCACGGTGAATACAGAGATCAAAACATTAGATATGCGACAGCAGCAGATGGACCTGATGGGGCAGGAAATCATGACTGAAGACAAAATCACGCTGCGTCTTAACTTCGTCTGTCAGTACCGGATCATTGAGCCGCTACGGGCGTTGGAATTCAGAGCATACGAGGAACAAATATACATTATGCTTCAACTGCTGCTGCGTGAATACGTGGGCACAATGAAGCTGGATGATTTGCTGAAAATGAAGCAGGAGATCGCGGAATATGTCTTGACACGACTGAATGAGCAGAGCGGTGAATATGGGGTTACTTTTACATCCGCAGGGGTGAAGGATATTATTTTGCCGGGGGATATCAAGGATATTCTGAATACGGTGCTATTGGCAGAGAAGAAGGCACAAGCCAACCTCATCACACGACGTGAAGAGACGGCATCCACTCGTAGTTTGCTCAATACGGCCAAGCTGATGGACGAAAACTCCACCCTCTATCGTCTCAAAGAGCTGGAATTCATGGAAAAAATCTGCGAGAAGATTGGTACGATATCGCTAACTGGCGGAAATACGCTGCTGGAGCAGCTAAACACGTTGGTTCATATGAAAGAGGGGCAGGGACTCCAATAACGGAAAATACTCCCGAACGATGAGTGCAAGCTGACTCAAGGTTCGGGAGTATTTTTTTAGTTCGTCTTGGTGGATGCGAGAAAAGCGTTCATATCGATCACCGGAATGAGAGTACCCCGATGCTCCATCACAGTAGGAAACAATTCGCGTTGCCATTCTTCCTCATTGCTTTGTAGCTGACTGTCTTCAGCAGATGCCGTATCCTCCACCTGATCGACAAGCAGGGCAATCTTCGCACGACTGAGCAAAATCATTTTGTCCTCGGAGGAGTCGCTTGATGCGGGGAGAAACAGTTTCTTGCGTAGGTTAAGGATTGTAAATACATCGCCACGAATGGTCACCATTCCTTCATGCCACGCCTCGGAAAAGGGGAGCGGTGTCCCTTTTTTGGCATTCATGACTTCTTCGACTTCCAGAAAGTTTAACGCGAACTTCTTGTCCGCCAGACTGCACACAATATATTCAGACATAGCAATTCTCCTTACATATTCAGATAAGTCCATCACAAGTTGTGAACTAGCGGTAAATTGGGTTAACTATTGCGTTTTGACAGATGGAACGATAAAGTGGAGGATGCGGTAAAATGGTTTTAGTTAATCACAGAATATCACAAACGAGCAGTTAAATCTTCCAAAATAACAACCAACCGGACAAGGCGTGGCTTCGAATTTCCCTTCATATATAATGTTTGGAGCTGAGGTCGTGTCCGATGCACTACATTTTAAGATAAGCGGGTTGAGGTAGAATGGATCATGAAAAGCAGCGGTTAAGTATCGAGGCAGCCAGATTATACTATCTGAACGACTATAGCCAGCAGGATATTGCGGTCAGACTCGGAGTTTCGCGGCCTACGGTATCGCGGTTACTTCAGGCTGCCAAGGAACAGGGATACGTGCGGATCAGTATTGTGGACCCTATGGAGGATATGGACGCGCTCGGAGAGCAGGTGAAAAAGAAATACGGGCTGGATACCGTGCTGGTCTGTTATTCGCCATTAAATGAATATCAGGAGATCAAGAAGCATATTAGCAAAAAAGCAGCCGATTATTTGCATGAAACGGTACAGGATGCTGATATTATTGGAGTGACATGGGGAACAACCATGCATGCGGTGGCGCTTCATCTCCAGCAAAAGCAGGTCAAGGGAGTTGAGGTAGTTCAGCTCAAAGGAGGCGTAAGCCATTCACATGTCAACACTTATGCCGTGGAAACCGTAAATTTGTTCGCAGAAGCCTTTAACACCATAGCTCGGTATTTGCCGCTGCCTGTAATTTTCGACAGTCAAGCTGTTAAGAAAATGGTCGAGGAGGATCGGCATATCCAGCGTATCATTGAACTTGGCAAGCAGGCGAACATTGCGGTGTTTACGGTGGGGACGGTCAAGGAGGATGCGCTGCTGTTCCGATTAGGCTATTTTAACCATGAAGAGCAGAAGCTGCTGCAAAAAATCGGCAAGGGCGATATTTGCTCGCGCTTTTTTGACGATGAGGGCAACATATGCAGTCAGGAAATCAACAGCCGCACCGTTGGAATTGATTTACCTGAGCTGCGAAAGAAGGAGAAGTCCATCCTTGTAGCTGGAGGCCAGCGCAAAGTAGAGGCCATTCGGGCATCACTGCGTGGCAAGTATGCGAATATCTTGGTGACGGATCAGTTTACAGCACAAGCACTTTTGCAATAGAACCTGTGGAGCTCAATTCAATTAAACATGGTTACGGAGTGTGCCTACAGGGTAACATGAATTGTAGGTGAACGGCCTGTGTACAAGCGTGAACATAATTTCAAAATGTGTTTTACATATGTTCAGAGCCGTGCTATGATGATCTCATCACAGAGAAATAATCGATTCATTTTCTTCACACTATTTATTAAATGAAGGAGCCTTTAGATATGAACATTGCAGCATTAATCGACCATACATTGTTGCGTGCAGATGCGACGAAGGATGAAATTACAAAACTGACTGCTGAGGCAAAAAAATACCAGTTTGCTTCCGTATGTGTGAATCCGGCGTGGGTAGCTTATGCAGCCGAACAGCTTGCAGGCACAGGCGTGGCTATCTGTACGGTTATCGGATTTCCACTGGGAGCCAATACATCGGCAACGAAAGCGTTTGAAACCAAAGATGCTATTGCTAACGGTGCAACTGAAATTGATATGGTAATTAAGATAGGCGCTTTGAAGGCGCGCGATGTACAGCTTGTCGAGCAGGATATCCGTGCGGTTGTGGAAGCGGCTGCGGGTACACTGGTAAAAGTAATTATTGAAACCTGCCTGCTGACAGACGAAGAGAAGGTACTGGCGTGTGAGCTGTCCGTCAAAGCCGGAGCAAATTTTGTGAAAACTTCGAC
The DNA here is from genome assembly GCF_038008995.1 of Paenibacillus sp. FSL W8-0439. Taxonomy (NCBI): domain Bacteria; kingdom Bacillati; phylum Bacillota; class Bacilli; order Caryophanales; family Paenibacillaceae; genus Paenibacillus; species Paenibacillus sp. FSL W8-0439. The sequence goes on along the minus strand of NZ_JBBPAK010000001.1, from coordinate 4,917,912 downwards.
GGGTTTCTCTACAGGTGGAGCTACTGTGGAAGACGTAGCGTTGATGCGCAAAACAGTAGGACCTGATATTGGTGTTAAAGCTTCTGGCGGCGTACGCAGCCTGGAGGACGTACAAAAATTAGTAGAAGCTGGCGCAAGTCGGATCGGTGCAAGTTCCGGTGTGAAAATCATCGAGGGCGAGCAATCAACATCTTCCTACTAAGTTTATTTTAAAGTCATGGAGGGATTCGCGATGAAGGATCAATTGATTCAGAAAGCGCTTGAGGCGCGTAATCAGGCATATGTTCCGTATTCGAATTTTCAAGTGGGTGCTGCGGTTCTTGGGAGCGATGGCACGATTTATCACGGATGCAATGTGGAAAACGCCTCCTACGGCTTATGTAATTGTGCAGAGCGGACAGCGATTTTCAAAATGGTATCCGAAGGCTGCCGAAAAATTGATTCGATTGCGGTAGCAGCTGATACGGAAGGACCTGTGTCTCCATGTGGGGCCTGTCGTCAGGTCATTTCGGAATTTGCTCATCAAGATACCAAAATTTATCTGACAAACCTTCATGGCAATACGGAAGAGTGGACGGTGGATCAATTACTGCCGGGTGCCTTTCGACCTGCGGATCTGGGGAAATAAAAAAAAGAATGCCTCTTTGGGGCGCATTCTTTTTATGGGCAATGTAAGCGCTTAATGTAATGAGGGGGAATTGAAATGAAATATGTAATCGCTTTGGTGGGATTGCTCGTTGTATTTGCACTTACTTACGTTGCCAGCAGTGACAAGCGTAAAATCAGGTATCGTCCGCTGATAGTTATGGTTGTTCTGCAAGCAGCGCTTGCTTTCGTATTGCTGAATACAGAGATTGGTGAAATTCTAGTCAAAGGTTTTGCAAAAGGTTTTAATAGTCTGATTGGTTATGCTATGGAAGGGATTAACTTCGTTTTTGGCGGAATTGCGAATGAAGGAGCAGCACCGTTCTTTATTGGTGTACTGCTGCCAATCGTGTTCATATCCGCACTGATCGGGATTTTACAATATGTAAAAGTGCTTCCTTTTATTATTAAATATATCGGGCTTGTCTTGAGCAAAGTAAACGGAATGGGTAAACTGGAATCCTACAACGCTGTAGCTTCGGCTATCTTGGGTCAATCCGAGGTATTTATTTCCGTTAAGAAGCAAATTGGTCTGCTGCCAAAACATCGGCTGTATACATTGTGTGCATCTGCGATGTCTACGGTGTCCATGTCGATTGTGGGAGCCTACATGCAAATGTTGAACCCCAAATATGTGGTTACCGCATTGGTGCTGAACCTGTTTGGCGGCTTTATTATCGCTTCCATTATTAATCCATACAAGATTGAGAAGGAAGACGATTTACTGGAGGTTCAAGAGGAAGAGAAGCAGTCCTTCTTCGAAATGCTCGGGGAATATATTATGGACGGTTTCAAGGTTGCTATTACGGTAGCTGCGATGCTGATCGGTTTTGTGGCGCTGATTGCCATGGTTAACGGTATTTTCTCCTGGTTGTTTGGGATCAGCTTTCAGGCGCTGCTTGGCTATGTGTTTGCGCCGTTCGCCTTTGTTATGGGGATTCCGTGGAATGAGGCAGTGCAGGCGGGCAGCATTATGGCTACTAAGCTCGTATCCAACGAATTTGTGGCCATGCTGGATCTGACCAAACAAACAGGCTTGTCCGAGCGTACGGTCGGAATCGTATCGGTATTCCTCGTATCTTTTGCAAACTTCTCATCCATTGGTATCATTTCTGGGGCTGTGAAGGGTCTGCATGAAAAACAGGGAAATGTAGTGGCCCGTTTTGGTCTGAAGCTGTTGTACGGAGCGACGCTGGTTAGCGTGCTGTCGGCAACGATTGCAGGGTTGTTTTTGTAAAAAAAACAGCGAATCAGGAAAGGATTTTTATGATGTCTAAATTTAAACGGATTCACTTGGTCGTTATGGACTCGGTTGGTATCGGCGAAGCACCGGATGCTGCCCAGTTTGATGATTATGATGTAGATACACTCGGTCATATTGCGCGCGAACGCGGCGGTCTGAACATGCCGAATATGGGTAAGCTCGGTCTGTCCAACATTCGTTCCATAGAAGGGGTACCGGTGGCCGATAAGCCACTCGCATATTACACCAAAATGCAGGAAGCCTCCAACGGCAAGGACACAATGACAGGTCATTGGGAAATCATGGGGTTGAATATTGCAGTTCCTTTCCGTGTATTCCCGGATGGGTTTCCAGATGAGCTGATCCAGCGCATTGAGGAGCATACAGGTCGTAAAGTTATTGGCAACAAGCCAGCCAGTGGCACGGAAATCATTGACGAACTGGGCGAAGAACACGTCAAAACAGGTGCACTCATCATCTATACCTCAGCAGATTCAGTGTTGCAAATTGCGGCACACGAGGAAGTTGTACCTTTGAAGGAGCTCTATGAGATTTGTGAGTTCTGTCGTAAAATCACGCTGGAAGATCCGTACATGCTGGGTCGCATTATTGCCCGTCCGTTCGTAGGTGAAGCAGGGAACTTCTCTCGTACCTCCAATCGACATGACTATGCGCTCAAGCCATTTGGTCGTACCACAATGAACGAGCTGAAGGATGCAGGTCTGGATGTAATCGCCTTGGGTAAAATCTCTGACATTTATGACGGCGAGGGTGTAACGAAAGCAGTGCGCACAGTGTCCAACATGGACGGCATGGATAAGCTGGTGGCTACGCTGGATGAAGAATTCACCGGATTAAGCTTTTTGAATTTGGTGGACTTTGATGCTGTATACGGGCACCGCCGTGATCCGCAGGGATACGGTCAAGCCTTGGACGATTACGATGCCCGTCTGCCCGAGGTATTTGCCAAAATGACTGATGACGATCTGCTGATCATCACCGCAGACCATGGGAATGACCCAACCTATCGCGGAACGGATCATACCCGCGAATATGTGCCTTTGCTGGTATATTCCCCTCGTTTTGCAGCTGGAGGCAAAGAACTGGCGGTTCGCAAGACGTTTGCGGATATTGGGGCGACCGTAGCGGATAACTTTGGTGTAAAACTGCCTGAACACGGAACTAGCTTTTTGGCAGAGCTTCAGTAATCCAGGACCCTAGCAAGAGTGCAGGTAGGATGATTAGTAACGATATGAGTAACAATATGAGCATGGACAAATGGGACGGAGGAATAAAAACATGAGTGTACACATTGGAGCCAAACCTGGAGAAATTGCAGAAACGATTTTGCTACCAGGAGACCCGCTACGGGCGAAATTTATCGCTGAAACGTATCTGGAGGACGTGACCTGCTACAACGAGGTACGCGGAATGCTCGGATTCACGGGAACGTACCAAGGCAAACGTCTGTCTGTACAGGGAACCGGGATGGGGCTGCCTTCCATCAGTATTTATGTCAACGAACTGATTAGCGAGTATGGTGTGAAAAACTTGTTCCGTGTGGGTACTTGCGGCGGAATGAAGGAGCATGTGCACGTTCGTGACGTCATTTTGGCACAGGCATCCTGTACAGATTCCGGCATGAACCGCCATATCTTTGGCGGCTATGATTTCTCACCGATTGCCAGCTTCCCTCTCTTAAAGGGCGCTTATGATCGCGGTGTTGCCAAAGGCTTGAGCATGCATGTCGGCAACGTATTCAGCTCAGACAGCTTCTACCGTGATGACAAATCAGTGGTACAAAAGCTGATGGAATACGGCGTGCTGGGTGTGGAGATGGAGACTTCGGCTTTATACACGCTGGCAGCCAAGTTTGGGGTAAACGCACTGACCATTCTGACGGTAAGTGATCATTTGCTGACAGGTGAAGAAACGACGGCAGAGGAACGGCAAACCACGTTTAAAGAAATGATGGAAGTTGCACTGGATACAGCAGTATCCCTGTAAACGATCATACGCACAGTGAGGAGAAATGACATATGAGAATGGTAGACTTGATTGAAAAAAAACGTGACGGAAAAGAACTGAGCACTGAGGAAATTAACTTTATTATCCAAGGCTATACTCAGGGTGAAATTCCTGATTATCAGGTCAGTGCATTGGCGATGTCTATTTTCTTCAAAGATATGAACGAACGGGAACGTGCTGATTTGACCATGGCAATGGTTCATTCAGGAGATACGATTGATTTGTCCGCAATTGAAGGTGTAAAGGTAGATAAGCACTCCACTGGTGGTGTGGGTGATACGACCACACTGGTACTGGCTCCGCTTGTAGCAGCCTTAGACATTCCAGTAGCGAAAATGTCAGGTCGCGGCCTTGGGCACACGGGCGGAACGATCGACAAGCTGGAGGCCATTGCAGGCTTTCACGTAGAGATCACTAAGGATGAATTCGTAGATTTGGTGAATCGCAGCAAAATTGCGGTTGTCGGACAAAGTGGCAACCTGACCCCTGCGGATAAAAAATTGTATGCTTTGCGTGATGTTACAGCAACGGTAAATTCGATTCCGCTGATTGCCAGCTCGATTATGAGTAAGAAAATCGCTGCCGGCTCTGATGCCATCGTACTGGATGTCAAGACAGGTGCGGGGGCATTCATGAAAACAGTAGAAGATGCCAAAGAACTGGCACATGCCATGGTAAGCATCGGGAACAATGTGGGTCGCAAGACTATGGCGGTTATTTCCGACATGAGCCAACCGTTGGGGCTGGCCATCGGGAACTCGCTGGAAGTTAAAGAAGCGATCGATACGCTGCGCGGCGAAGGACCCAAAGATCTGGAAGAGCTGTGTATGGCTTTGGGCAGTCAGATGGTATTTTTGGCCGGGAAAGCAGACTCCCTCGAAAACGCCGAAGAGAAGCTCAAAGAGGTCATTCGTAACGGCAAAGCACTGGAGAAATTCAAAGAGTTTATTGCAAATCAGGGCGGCGACGCTTCTGTAGTGGATCATCCAGAACGCTTGCCACAGGCGCAGTATCTTATTGAAGTACCTGCAAAGCAGGACGGTGTGGTAGCTGAAATTATGGCAGACGAAATCGGTACCGCTGCGATGCTGCTGGGAGCAGGTCGTGCGACCAAAGAATCCGAGATTGATTTGGCTGTCGGCTTGATGCTGAACAAAAAAGTCGGCGATGCAGTTCAAAAAGGCGATTCGCTGGTTACTATCCATGCCAACCGTGAAGACGTAGATCAAGTGCTGGAGAAAATCTACGCAAATATCCGTATTGCGGATCACGCGGAAGCACCTGTGCTGATCTATGGAACGGTGACAGAGTAAGCTGTAGCTGTATAGTATAAGGCGTTAGCAGATCAACAGTTATAGAGTCGGAGCCCTTACATTAGAGGGCTTCCGGCTTTTTTTGTTCTTAGCTCAGGCAACTGAGCGGTGGAATTAAAAAAGCGGTTGTCAATTTCTAGTGAGGGAACTATACTAAATTTATAAACTGACGACCGTTCGTAAGGATATTGGAGGGAACACATGACACTACAGAAAATTAAAACAGCAAGCCTAAAGCAATTTGCGAGAAAGGGATACGATGCCGCCTCCCTACAATTGATTGCTGATGAGGTAGGAATCAAAAAGCAGTCTATTTATGCTCATTTTAAAAGCAAAGACGATTTGTTCTTAGACATATTTGCGGATGCGGTAGACCAAGAGATTTTGGAGCTGGATCGTTATTTTCAAGCTCAAGCTGAACAATCACTTGAAGCTGTACTACGAGGATTGATTATTGAATTCAAAGAACGCTATGAGAGTGCCATGAATCTGCGTTTGATTCTGTATGTCGGATTTCTGATTCCATCTGCGCTGGAAAACCAGGTTCAGGCTTTGGTTACACGCTATGTACAGCACAAAACCAGCTTGGTATATGAGCGGCTGGCAGCCGAAACGTCGGTTAAGCTTCGTGTTCCAGTTCAATCTGCCACTATAGCCTATATGAATTTGATTGAAGGGATGCTGGTAGAACTGGTGTACAACGGCACCGCTGGTTTTGATCCGCGTCTGGAAAGCTCCTGGGATATTTACTGGCACGGCTTGGTTCAGGTCTGATCATCTAAGCCTTTAAAGTAAATATGATTGTATTGGGGGAAGAGAGTTGTGTCTATGAAAGAAACCTTTTGGTCCAGAAATTTTATATTTTTGATGATATCCAACGCTCTATTATTTATGGCATTTGAAATGCTTATGCCCACGTTGCCACTGTTTGTGGAAAGTCTTGGCGGCAGTCCGTCACAGATTGGCTTGGTGACAGGCGTGTTTATGTGCTCAGCTATATTGATTCGTCCATTCTCCGGCACACTGATCCAGCTTTTGGACAAGAAATATGTACTGATTATTGGAGTTGTGATTTGTATGCTGGCAACAGGAAGCTACATGCTTTCCACCAGTTTGGTATTGCTGTTAGTCTTTCGGCTAGTACATGGTTTTGGATTCGGTATTGCGAGCACATTGTATGCTACCTCAGCATCAGATGATTTGCCTCCTCATCGTATGGGGGAAGGAATGGGCTACTTTGGCGTAGGTGAAACCATAGCGATTTCAGTCGGCCCCCTGCTCGGCATATGGATGCTTCATGCGGCAGGTTTTAGCGGGCTATTTTCCACGGGAGCTATAATTTTGCTGCTGTCGCTTGTGATGAGCATATTGGTTCGTCGCCGTTCTGCGAACCCCACGACGGCAGATACAGCAAAGGACAAAAAGAAGGTTCCCTTTAAATTATTTGAAAAAAGAGTGCTGCTGCAATCTGGTCTTGTGCTGCTAATTGGCGTGGTGGCAGGGGGAGTGATGTCTTTCGTGGCCTTATTTGCCAAGGAGCAGGGTTTTACAAATGCGGCCTGGTTCTTCTTTACGGTGGCAATGGCAAGCTTCCTCGTTCGGCTGGTGTCCGGTAGGATTTTTGATACTAAAGGTCCAGCTTATATCTTGATCCCCGCAGGAATTGTGCTTATCGTCGCCATCGTTATGGTGGCTTCATCACGGACCGAGCTACAATTTTTGGTTGCTGCTGTGCTGTATGGTTTGAGTTTTGGTGCTATTTTTCCAGCTTTACAGGCTTGGGCTATCAGTGTAGTCGGAGAAGATGAGCGAGAGGACGCTGTAGGCTCCTTTTATAATTTTTTCGATTTGGGGATTGGTGGCGGTTCTTTGATTCTAGGGATGATTGCCGGATTAACCTCTTATAAAACAATGTATCTATTTTCCACTTTGCTGATTGCGGCTTATTTAATTATCTTTGTGGTGTATAGTGTGCTGGATAAGAAAAAGTCCCGTAACACGTTGAACGTGTAATCTACTAATATGGATGATCTAGATAGAGAGCCACCGTATGGATTCCTATGAACGAGTTTGAAAAATATGACAGCCAGACTCATAATAGATATGAGTTTGGCTTTTTTTATTGTTAGGGTGCAGGACAGCACAGAGGAGGAGAGACATGTTCCGATTATACAGCGATGTTCGTGGGACAGCTTATGAAAGACTGATTGATTATGCTATGGAACGGGCAGATACATTTATGCTAGGCGTACATAACTGGGTAACTGAGGATGACAATGGAGTCGCCGACAAGGATGTTTTGTTCGAGAAATTGTTACAGCAATTGAATCCTTTTTTGCTGTCCACGCACTCCTATGAGGAAATAAGGGGAAAGCATTCCATTGCCTACACAGCCGGAACCTTTTACCAGTACCAATGCACGCCTGAGGCTGGAAGAGTATTAAAGCATGCGGCGTCCAGCCTGTTTTCCTGACGGTGACAACTGACTTCATACAGCATAGCTTCAGTATATTTTGTGAAGGAGGGACATGAAATGGTGGAAAAATGGGTTTGGATGGGTGTGGCGGGGGTGATCGTAGGCTATGTCGCTTTGGCCAATATGAGCGTTTCGACGAACACCTATACTACATCAACGACGGGTGCCACGCACCAGACAGCTCCGCTTAGCATGCAGAATAAGCAAGGGGAAGCAGCGAAGCGTATCGTACATGACCAAAGAATGCAATTTGGAGGACAAGGACAAACAGAATTTAGATTTGAAGAGGGGCGCAAACTGTATATCAGTATCAAGAATACAGGAAGGCAACCCGTACGATACAAGCTCAACAGTTCGAATGGATCAGACTTGCAAGGCACAACGAGCGGCTTTTCTAGCCGAACGTTACAGCCGGGAGAACGCCACGATCTGCTGTTTATCAAGCCAGAGGGGCAGAATGAGGCTGCAAATGGCTCCTTGAAAGAGCTGATTTTGAAAGTAAGTACGGACGACGGATCACGAGGAGACATCAAAACCTTCGCATATATTACACTGTAAGCTCCTTCCAGAATGGGCACGACATGCGGTCATTAGTCTACTTATGTTACAATAGAACGGTTGAAGACTTAATGAACAGAATAGGTCAGAGTAGAAAGCAGAAAGGATGACCCGTTGTGCCCAAAAAACATGAATCCGATAATCACAAAATGTCACGGAGGCTGTCACTTACAGCCATTTTACTTACACTTACATTTGTAGCTCTTACTGGCTGCGGCCAGGATAATAATGCTGAACCGAGTGATACTGGAAGCAGTACAAGCATGATCGAGAACAGTGCTGGAGGCAATCAGAGCGATTCAGCACAAAATGACAAAGCAGCTAAAGAGAGCGAGAGTGCAGAAAACAGCGGTACTGATGCGAAAAAGTCAGCTCCTTCCGTCCCAGCTCCTTCAAAGGATACATCTTCTGCTCCGGCAGCCTCCAATACATCTCAAAATCCTTTTGAGGTAGCAGGTATTCAAGATCCTAAAGCATTTTTGAACACATTCAAAGCGTTGCAGAAGGCTGTTGCCGACAATGATAAGGAGAAGGTAGCCAATTTTATTTTGTACCCTCTGCGTGTCAATGATAGTGAAAAGTCGCTAACGATTCCGAACAAAAAAGATTTTCTGGCTAAATATGATCAGATTTTTACGGACGCGATTCGTGAAGCGCTAGTGAACCAAAAGACAGATGAGTTGTTTGTTAATTATCAGGGAGTTATGGTGGGATCGGGTGAGCTGTGGCTGAGAAGAGCTACGGACAATCCGAAGCATTTTGGAGTCTTTTCAATTAATCTTGAAACGGTAGCCAACTAAGTCGTATTCCACGTGTGCCCATGCCCTCTAGGCGGTCGGAAACGTATACCATGTTTCTGACTGTCCCCCCTTGAAGAAAGCAATTTATAGATCATCCCATTCCAAAAAAAGGTTTGACATCCCTCATAAACTCTCGTATTATATCCATATAACTCATTAAACAGGTAGGAATTAAAGTATTAAAGTATAACCTCGCCATTCTGGCGGAGAACCTCTAGGAACAGCAGGCAGACACTGTCCAAGCGACAGGTTTGACCTATCAGGGCTGCATCAGGGAATTCTCCGCCCTTTTTTTTGATTATGTCTGTAAATAACAGGCGTAAATGAATGGGTATTTACAAATTACATAGAATGAGGGGTGTCTTGATGAAGAGGAATTATAAAACTGGACTTATTCTCGGACTATCTTTGGTTTTAACGATGGTGCTAAGTGCTTGCGGGGCAAGCAAGGAAGGGACGCAAGCGGATGGTAGCTCTGCTTCCGGCTCCAAGGACGTGGAGTTGCTCAATGTTTCTTATGATCCGACCCGTGAGTTGTATGAGGCATATAATAAAGCGTTTGCCGCCCATTGGGAGAAGGAGAAAGGACAGAAGGTTACAATCAAGCAATCCCACGGGGGATCTGGCAAGCAAAGCCGCTCTGTGCAGGACGGGCTGGATGCAGACGTGGTTACATTGGCCCTGGGCTATGATATTGATGCGTTACAGGAGAAAGGGCTTGTTAAAGAAGGATGGCAAAGTAAATATGAGCATAACAGTTCCCCATACACCTCAACCATCGTGTTATTGGTACGTAAAGGGAACCCGAAGGGGATCAAGGACTGGGATGATCTAGTCCGCGGCGATGTACAGGTCATTACACCGAACCCTAAAACCTCGGGTGGAGCCCGCTGGAACTATCTTGCAGCCTGGGCCTATGCGCTCAAAAAGAACAACAACGATGAAGCCAAAGCCCAGCAGTTTGTACAGGAGCTGTATAAGCATGTGCCGGTATTGGATAGCGGAGCGCGTGGAGCGACGACGACTTTCGTAGAGCGTGGAATTGGCGATGTGCTGATCGCTTGGGAAAATGAAGCACTGCTGTCTGTGAAGGAGCTAGGTGCGGATAAATTCGATATCGTATATCCGTCGATCAGTATTTTGGCTGAACCTCCGGTAGCGGTGGTCGATAAAGTGGTAGATAAAAAAGGTACACGCGAGGTGGCGGACGCATACCTGAAATATTTGTACAGTGAAGAAGGGCAGACCATTGCTGCTGAAAATTATTATCGCCCAACATTAGAAAGTGTGACGGCAAAGTTCAAGGATCAATTTCCTAATCTGGAGCTTGTAACCTTGAAGGATGTATTCGGAACATGGAAAGAGACACAGCAAAAGCATTTTAGCGACAAGGGGATTTTTGACCAGATTTATGTACCTGGTAGTTCATAACATAAGTGAAGTGTAAAGGCGAGAGGATCAGTTGGCGCGAGTGCCATAGTCAAAGGATGCAGAGAGGGATGGACAGAACATGAGTCAAATGCAAGCCACCCGAAAACGCGTACTTCCCGGTTTCGGGTTAACGATGGGTTATAGTGTGCTGTATCTCAGTCTGGTGGTGCTGGTGCCATTATCAGCACTGCTCCTGAATTCAACCGGGCTGACGTGGGAGAAATTTTGGGACGTGGCGACGGATGCCAGAGTGCTGGCTTCCTACAAGGTGAGCTTTTTGTGTGCCGCAGCCGCGGCGCTGATCGATCTGTTTCTCGGTTTATTGATCGCCTGGGTACTGGTGCGTTATGAGTTTCCAGGGAAACGAATGTTTGATGCGGTCATCGATCTGCCCTTTGCATTGCCCACGGCGGTGGCAGGGGTTGCGTTGACCGCTCTATATGCACAGAACGGCTGGATCGGCTCACTGTTCGAACCGCTTGGGTGGAAAATGGCATACTCACAGACAGGGATTACGCTCGCGTTGATGTTTATTGGCATTCCGTTCGTCGTACGGACAGTTCAGCCGGTGCTGGAGGAGCTGGACAAGGATGAGGAAGAGGTGGCTGCTACGCTGGGAGCGGGCAGATGGCGTACCTTCCGCAGCGTTATTGTGCCGGAGCTGGTACCCCCGCTGCTGACGGGTTTTGCGCTTGCCTTTGCCCGCGGCATTGGCGAGTACGGATCTGTCGTCTTCATTTCTGGCAATATGCCGATGAAGACCGAGATTGCTCCGCTGCTCATTATGTCCAAGCTGGAGCAAAATGACTACGCAGGGGCTACGGCGGTGGCATTGATGCTGTTGGTCATTTCGTTCGTACTGTTATTCGTGATTAACAGTTTTCAGCGCTGGTCACGGCGCCGTGCAGTCTAACGCAACTGTCTAACGTTAGCATGCAGACAGCAGAGGTCTGCGCATTAACCCCGTGTTCAAGGAGGGATACATCATGTCACAAGCGATAACTGGGCAGGAGCTTGCTTCTGCACCAGTGCCTTCATCCGCACCGCCCAATAGGGTTACAACCGAAGCCCCTTGGGTCAAGTGGACGCTCATTGGTGCTGCTTTTTTAGCTTTGCTCTGGGTGTTGGTATTGCCGCTAATCGTCGTGCTTACCGAAGCACTCAAGCAGGGATGGAGCGTATACGTTGAAGCGCTACGGGACCCGGATGCCATGTCCGCATTGCGTTTGACGCTGCTGGTGGCAGCGATAACGGTTCCGCTGAATACGGTATTTGGTGTAGCGGCCGCCTGGCTGATCACAAAATTTCATTTTCGCGGTAAAGGTGTGCTGGTCACCTTGATTGATTTACCCTTTGCGATCTCGCCTGTCGTCGGAGGACTGATGTATGTATTAGTGTTTGGCGCACAGGGCTGGCTTGGGCCGTGGCTGGACGAGCATGATATTAAAATTATATTTGCTTTGCCAGGCATTATTTTGGCAACGCTGTTCATTACATTTCCTTTTGTGGCGCGCGAGCTTATTCCGCTGATGGAAGATCAGGGGCAGCAGGAGGAGGAAGCGGCGGTCACACTGGGCGCACGCGGCTGGCGCATTTTCTGGAAAGTGACGCTGCCGAATATCAAATGGGGTTTGCTGTACGGCATTATTCTGTGTAATGCGAGAGCCATGGGCGAGTTTGGTGCAGTGTCCGTCGTCTCGGGACATATTCGGGGCGAGACGAATACACTTCCGCTGCATGTGGAGATTTTGTATAACGAGTATCAGTTCTCGGCATCTTTTGCGGTGGCCTCGTTGTTGCTGCTACTTGCTTTGGCAACCTTGGTGCTTAAAAGCTGGTTTGGACGCAAACGCGTGCATTAATTAATAATTGTGTATATGATCCAACAGGGCCTCTCTTTGTGTCTATCGTCTGTTAACGGCGAGAAGATGGGAAGAGAGGCCCTTGTTCTAAGGTGGCTTATATGGATAATAAAATGATCATATCAAGGCACGTTGGTGTGCCCAGGAGGAGCGAAGGGAAATATGAAACATCCGTTTCAGTCCTACCGTCAGTTGTTTCCGGTGCTGTCCTCACATATCCATGTAGGAAGCTGTTCCCAGGGGGCGATATCGAGACCGGTTTCCGCTGCCATTGAGGAATATCATCGAAGCTTGCTGCAACACGGTCATAACGGCGACCTATCTATGGCACGGTTGGAGGAGGCAAGAGGACATTTTGCCAAGCTCATCGGGGCGGAGCCTGACGAAATTGCGGTGCTGTCTTCAGCTTCTGAGGCAATTGCTGGCGTGGCCACTGCCCTTCCTTATGTACCGGGAAAAGAAGGGATTGTGTATGCAGACACCGACTTTCCGACGGTGGGCCACATCTGGCAGGCACAGGAGATGTTCCGTGATCATATTTGCTGTATCCCTTCTACGGAGGGAGAAGTGACCCTAGAGCAGTATGAGGAGCATGTTACGGAGAATACTGCGCTCATTATGGTATCCCATGTGAATTATACCAACGGATTTCAGCAGGATCTCAAATCCATTGCACATATAGCTCATCGAAATCAGGCGTTACTATTCGTCGATGCCTATCAGTCTGCAGGAATGATTCCGATAGACGTAAAGGCGATGGGCATAGATATGCTGGTCGCGGGAGCACGCAAATATATGCTGGGGATACCGGGAGTGGCTTTTCTTTATATAAGTAAGGAGCGAATAGAACGCTTCAAGCCCCGTCTTACGGGCTGGCTTGGACAGGAGTCAGCCTCCCGGTTTGATATTGCTCATCCGGTTCCGGCGGCAGGAGCCCGGCGCTTTGAGACAGGATTACCTTCCTTCATTAGCATTTTTGCCGCCAATGCAGCCTTAAAGCTACTGCTGGAAATTGGGGTTACGAACATTCAGACCTATATGAATGAGCTGTTGGACTTTTCTGTTGAATATGGATGCAGCAAAGGGTTACACATACGTATACCTGATGGAGGAGGCACTATACCAAGTCTGCTCGCTGTTGAAGTAGCCGATGTGTCGGCGGTAGAGAGGCGCTTGCGGAGCCGAAATATGATTGTGTCAGCACGAAAGGATGTTATTCGTGTGGCTCCGCATTTTTACAATACGGCAGAGGAAGTCCGGCGGGTCCTAGATGAACTAGGTGGGGGTTGTTGAACAGCAAAAGCCTCTTCCGAGTCAATGGGAGCATAGCATTTCCCTTTTACACAGGAGAGGCTTTTGTTGGGATAGAGATGTTTAATTATACAACCCGTTTGCGCAGCCAGCCAGATACCAGATCCGTCAAAATGATTAAGACTACAATGCCGAGTAAAATGATGCCTACACGGTTCCAGTTGCGCATTTGGAGTGCAAACAGCAGCGGAGTCCCAATACCACCTGCACCAACCAGGCCGAGCGTGGTTGCGGACCGGATGTTAATTTCAAAACGATAGAGCGAATAGGAAAGAAACTGTGGAATCACCTGTGGCAGCACAGCGAAGAAAATGACCTGCCAACGGTTGGCACCGCATGCGATCAAAGCTTCCTGCGGCCCGTGATCGACACTTTCAATCGTTTCTGAGAAAAGCTTGGCCAGCATGCCGATGGAGTGAATGCCGAGGGCAAGCACACCTGCAAACGAGCCGGGACCTACGGCTTTAATGAATAGAATGGCGACGATCATTTCGGGAAATACCCGAATGACACTAAGTACAAACTTCCCGCTGCCTGATAAGGGGCGTAGACGGGTCATATTGCTCGATGCCCAAAAGGCAAACGGAAGACAGACAAATGCGGATACGAAGGTTCCGAGCACTGAAATGACCAGTGTATCCAGCAACCCACGCAGCAAGTCCTCCCCCTCAGGGATGTAGACAAATGACCAGTCGGGATGAAGAAAGCCGTCCAATATTGCGACAGAGACGCTTTTGGCCGTCCCTTGTAATCCTTCAAACTGCATCCCGCGAAAAGCCCAAATGTAAATGATAATTAGCAGAATAGCTAACGCCCAAAAGCGCAGGCGGGAGCCAATAGGTCTGCGAAGCGTAGGATCATTCATAATAATTTCCTCCGTAGCAGGTTACTGCCGTAATCAATCGCAAGGACGATGACGAGGGTCAGTAGAATAATAATGCTTGCCCGGTCATATCGGAACAGCCCAAGGGAACGGTCAAGCAGCAGACCGATGCCGCCAGCGCCGACGAGCCCCAGAACAGAAGCTGCGCGCACATTAACCTCAAAGGTGTATAGCAAATACGACACAAAATAAGGCAGTGCCTGCGGAACCACACCAAAGGCGATGACTTGAATGCGGCTCGCACCAACAGCGGTCATGGCCTCCAGTGGCCCTGGATCAATGGCTTCAATCGCCTCAAAGGTCAGCTTGGCGATGATCCCGAAGGAGAAGAACAGCAGGGCGAGCATCCCTGCAAACGGTCCGATGCCGAATACGGCCACAAAGATCGAGGCAAACAGCAAATCGGGAATCGTCCGTACCAGGTTCAGGATCGTGCGCATCGGCAGCGAGATCAGCTTGCGCGGCATCACATTATAGGCGCACAGCAACGCGACAGGGATTGCCAATATGGCTCCCAGTGTCGTGCCGACAATAGCGATCTGGATCGTTTCCAGCATCGGTTTCCAGATGATAGGCAGGTAACTCCAATCAGGAGGAAACATTTCTTCCAGCAATTTGCCCATCTCCGGTAAGCCAACGATCAATTGGTAAGGCGTGGCATCCGTATGAATGGAGCAGGCTACCAGCACTACGATAAAAATCATCCAGGTAGCGTAACGCTTATAGCGTCCTGGCAAAGGTGGCCCTGCGGACGGCTTGCCTGGCTGGGGCGGTCCGGCAGATGGTGACGGTTGCGTCGAAGAGAGCGGCTGGGCAGTAGAGTCGGGCTTCATGATCCCACTCCCAGCAGTTCATCATGCTTGATGGCCCGGCCGTAGATCTCCGCAAAGGCTTCATCCGTAGCCTCCTCCGGTGTGCCGTCAAAGACGACCTCTCCCGCGCGTAAGCCGATGATCCGTGTTGCATATTCGCGCGCCAGATCAATGAAATGCAGATTGACAATGGTCGTAATCTGCATTTCCCGGTTGATTCGCTGGAGATCGTCCATCACCTGGCGGGTGGTCAGCGGATCAAGCGACGCGACAGGCTCGTCCGCCAGAATGATTTTAGCCTCCTGCGCCAGAGCACGTGCGATGGATACACGCTGCTGTTGGCCACCGGACAGCTCATCGGCTCGGCTGTAGGCTTTTTCGCGGATATTTACGCGTTCCAGCGCCGTTAGTGCCAGTTCGATGTCTTCCTTCGGGAAGAGACCAAGAATGGTCCGCAGCGTCGAATGATAACCGACGCGGCCCGAAAGTACGTTGCGAAGCACCGTCGAACGCTTAACCAGATTGAAGCTTTGAAAGATCATGCCGATATCACGGCGAATGCGCCGCAGCTCGCTGCTTCCAGCAGACGTGACAGACCTGCCACCTACAACGATGTCGCCGGACGTAATGTCATGCAGTCGGTTAATGGAACGCAGCAGGGTGGACTTACCTGCACCAGATAAGCCGACTATGACAACCATCTCTCCCTCTTGAATCGTCAAATTAATATTATTCAACCCTTTGGTGCCGTTCGGGTATGTTTTCGATACGTTTCGAAATTCAATCATATGCTCCCAACTTTCTCCCCGATGGGGTGGAATGAAAACAACACCGCCATGAATACATGGACGGTGCTGCCCTGTCATTCGTAAAGCCTGTTTCGTAGCTGTTACTTTACCGCTTGGCCGACGGCTTCGGCGTATTCACGCACAGAATCGAAGTTTTTATCGTCGCCCTTCTCATAACCTACATGGGTGTAAATTTCTTTAATGATTTCGCCGCCTTCAGGATCGTTGGCAATGTCCATAAAGGCTTGGGCGATTTTGTCTCTCCACGTTTGATCCATATCGGAACGTACGCTGACGGTGTCATTTGGAATTTTAGCTGTGTAATGAATGACACGTGTCTTTTCAAATACGTCCGGGATTTCCTTCTTCACTGTGTTACGTGCATCCTGGAAAACAGCGACAGCATCAACCTGACCGTTCAGCAGCGCCAGAATAGCAGCGTCGTGGCCTTTGATCGTCACACCCTGCACATCTGTGTCCGGGTCCACGCCAGCTTTTTTCAGCTCTGCTGCGGGGTACACATAGCCTGCGGAGGAGGTTACATTTTGCCAGCCAACCTTCTTGCCTTTCAGATCAGCCAGACTTTGAATCGGAGAATCCTTTTTCACCACGATCATTGCTTTATAAAAGTTTACTTTTTCAGTCGTGTCCTTGCCTGTAGCATCTTCAATGCCATATCGTTGAGCTTGCAGGAGCAAGTCGGCCGCTTTACGGTTATCGTGTGCCAGTACATAAGCGTTCGGCGGAAGGAATCCTACATCGACCTGTTTGGAAGACATGGCTTCCACAATCGTATTGTAATCAGGAGATACGGTTACTTTTACCGGGATTCCGAGCTTGTCCCCCAGCAGCTTTTCGAGCGGTTTTGCCTTGGCTTCGAGGGTATCTGCATTCTGAGAAGGAACGAATTGTACCTTTAGCTCCTTAGGGACATAGGCTGTGCTTTCGTTTTTAGAGCCATCTGTACCCGGAGTGGAGGCGCTGTTGTTATTGCTTGCATTTGAGCCACAAGCGGCTAAACCCGCTGCCAGTGTGAAGGTCATGCACAAGGTCAGTGCTTTTTTGAACAAAATAATTTCCCCCTAAACATCGTAATAACGAAAATTTAAAAAACCTGTAAATTCAGTGACAAACCAAATCTTAACAGCTAGTCCTGCAGCTAGGGTAAAAACCACTCCTGACTTTGGTAAAAATGATGTAAAATTTATCATTTGCTAGAGACCATAAGCGGTATTTATACGAATTGCATCTTTTAACATTCTCTTAACAGTGCTCTGTTAGACTTGTTCAAGCTCTATGACCGAAGCTGAGGGAGAGAACAAGATTGGATAATTTGGACATTAATGATAAGACAGAGCAGGAAAATGCAGGTGCTGTGAGGGCGAAATTCCGCATTATGGTTACAACCGATCTGCATGTCAGCTTGTGGAATTATGATTATTATACAGATCAGGAAACGCTGCATTACGGTCTGGCGCAAACCGCTAGTCTGATTCACACGGCTCGGGCAGAGGTGCCCAATCACCTGCTGCTGGATAACGGAGATGTGATTCAGGGAAATCCGATGGGAGATTATGCTGTACAGCGGCTCCAACAGGACCCAAGCGAGGTGCATCCCGCCTATAAAGCCATGAATCTGCTGGGGTATGAGGCAGGCAGTATTGGTAATCATGAATTTAACTATGGGTTGGAATATTTGCAGACTTGCCTTCAAGGAGCACAGTTTCCTTATGTGAATGCCAACATTTATATAGCGGGAGAGGAAGAACAAAACTACTTCACGCCTTATCTATTGCTGGATAAGACGGTTGAGGATGAAGCAGGCCGTAAGCATCTGCTGAAGGTGGGGGTCATCGGCTTTGTGCCTCCGCAAATTATGCAATGGGACAAGGCGTGGTTGGAAGGGAAACTTATCGTCAAAGATATGCTGGAAACCGCCAGACGGTTTATTCCGGAAATGCAGGCGGCGGGAGCCGATCTCATCATTGCGATGCCCCATGCGGGTTTTGAGGATACTCCCGAAATTCCCAATATGGAAAATGCGGTGCTGCATCTGAGCAGGGTGGAAGGGATCGATGCCATTGTGTTTGGTCATGCCCATAAAGTATTTCCCGGCCCTTCGTTCTTAGGTATGACAGGTGTGGATACAGAGCAGGGCACCATCCATGGCATTCCAGCAGTAGAGCCGGGCTTCTGGGGAGATCATCTGGGTATTATTGATCTGGATCTGGCCCTTATGGGAGGGAAGTGGCAAGTGACTGCATCTGCTGCCGAGGTACGCCCGGTGTATGACCCGATACGCAAGGAAGCCCTCGTCCAACCCGATACTGCTATCCAGCAGGCGGTAGCAGCTGAACATGCGGGAACCCTAGATTACATCCGTGCACCTGTAGGTCAAACGACAGTAGCAGTGAACAGCTTTTTTGCCCAGGTGATGGATGATGCTTCGGTTCAGCTCGTGAATGATGCGCAAATTTGGTATGTGAAACAGCAGCTACAAGGGGGCGAGTATGAAGGGTTGCCCGTTCTGTCGGCAGCAGCTCCTTTTAAAACAGGTGGCAGATATGGTCCGGCGTATTATACCGATATTCCCGCAGGGACGCTGGCGATCAAGCATATCGCTGACCTGTACAATTTTCCGAATACGCTGCATGTCGTTCGACTGAGCGGGGCAGAAATTCGGGAATGGCTTGAGTGGTCGGCCGGTCAATTCAGGCAAATTGACCCTTCGGCAAAGGAGGAGCAAGAGCTGATTAATTCTGATTTTCCAAGCTTTAATTTCGATATCATCGATGGCATCACGTATCAGATTGATGTAACACAGCCAGCCAGATATGATGCTGGCGGGGAATTAAAGGACCTAGAAGCGCACAGAATCGTTCATATGTCTTTTGAAGGGGAACCAATGGATATGCAGCGGAGTTATCTGGTTGTTACGAATAACTATCGCGCATTCTCCTCTGCGCTGGTTAATCCGGGTGGAGAGCGAATTATACTGGCTTCCCCGGATGAGAACCGACATGTGCTGACTGAGTATGTGCGGCATATGAAGACGTTGACGCCAAAGGCCGACGGTCATTGGTCCCTCGCCCCATGGTCGGGTCGTCCACATGTGACCTTCCTAACCTCGCCGCAAGCAACGAATGTTGCCCATGCTTATTCTGAATTGCTCTATGAAGGACTGACGGCAGAAGGATACGCTAAGTTTGCTCTTGATTTTCGTCAATTTTAAAATATTTTGCAAGTTATTGTCCTCTAAGTCCACAGCATCAAAATAATAGAAAAAGACTGTCTCTCAGAGGACGGTCTTTTTTCATAAAACAGATTTAAAATCGTACGAAACTCGTGATTTTATATGTCCTGAGTCGTGTTTAAAGTTATTGACCTCTCGTATAATTAGACATATACTTTGATTAAACAAATTTTGGTTTAAAAGGTAATGAAAAAGTCACCATCATTCGTTTGAGGGGGTGTCCCTTTGGAAAAAAACACCACGATCCGCGCAGAGATAGAAAAGTATATTCAAAGTGAAGGCATTTCAATGCAATGTTTTGCAGATGCTTCTAAGGTAAATCCGGGTACACTTAGCGGTATACTTAACCGAAACCCACCACGACCTATTTCAGTTAATCAGCTTGATCTGATTACTGAGGCGATGGGATTGGAAGAAGGATCTTTGTTCGAGATGTATGTAGATGAGTGTTTTATTCATTCCTTGCCACACTGGAGAAGGCTGCGTCCGTTTCTTCTTCGTTGCTCAGAGTTGAACAAGCTGGACTGTATACGCAGTGTGCTTGGTTATTTGATGGACGATTTATCGAATGTTCCGGCTATTTTTGAGACTGCAGAAGCGATGTTTGAGGATGGCCGACATGAAGCCTCCATGCTTTTGTATGATTGTGTCATTGAGAGTGAGAAGTATACCCACTCCGAACGGTTGGCGATTAGCTATTTTCGCATATTCCAGATTCAGATTAAGGATAACCAACGGAACTTGAAGGCTGCTGTACAATTCCATTTGTACCGTAGTCGTCTACCGGAAATTTATGCACTGGAAGGCTTACATATGCTATCTCAAGTGTTTGCTTTAAAAATGCAATGGTCCGAGATGGAAATGTATGCGGACGAGCTAAGAGAGTTGGCGCAGGCATTGTATCGCAATCGGAACCGCTTTGGAGATGAGCACCTGGAGCTGATTAAGCCGCTCGTTTATTACTATGCTCAAGGGCATCTGCTTAAGGCCAGCTGCTATGAGTTTCAGGGTAGATATGAGGAATCCAAGCAATGGATTGAAGGTTACGCAGATTTGAGCTGGTTTGAGGGTTTGGACGAGGAAGGTTGGAAAGTGGTCAACCTGCATCGTGTATATGCACAGGGCAACCGACTTTGTATTGAAATCAAAATGGGCAACACTTCTGCAATCTATGAATATATTACTTACCTGCGCGAGCATCCGGATGAGACACTGGAAGGCCTGAATACGTTGCTCGAATCGGCGAACCGGTTTGGCTATTTCGTAGATGCCGAGCTGGAGCTGTTCAACCAGCAACTCAAGAGATTCTGGGAGCTTGCACCGGAGCAATGGGACACACATTATCGCAAGCACTTTAATGCATTTCGTTTTGCTTCTTTTTGCAAGGTGTATGCGGAATATTATTTTCGAAAAGGCGATTACCCCAAGGGCTTGGGACAAACACTGCATTGCCTGCAATTGTCTGTCGATAACAGCTATACCGAACATATCATTGGTTGTATGGCTTTATTTGAGCAGCATCGAAATTTTGCTACCCCGGAACAGCAGCAGTTGTATCAGAGTCTTTGCCTCGGCGTACGGGCAAACGAAAAAAACCATGCCTATGATCACAGTGCTGGTGGGTATTTATAATTCTAAAATTCATTCAAATTCTTCATATAACACGTACTTACGAGGATGTTCTCATTTCAAAGGGGGATATTCTCGTTTTTTAGCTGTTGCTGGTTCTTGTGACTTTTCGTATGGAAAGGACCGTTTTGCGCGTTGACAAGTTTCGCATGCAGGATTAGGATAAATGCAGCACAGAAAGTGAAGGAGAGCATGTACTAATGACGATTCCCAAAACACTAACGATAGCCGGCTCCGACACAAGCGGCGGAGCAGGTATTCAGGCGGACCTGAAAACCTTCCAGGAGCTTGGCGTATATGGCATGACTGTATTGACTACCGTAGTTGCGATGGAACCTAAAACCTGGAACCATCTTGTATATCCTGTTGCGTTGGACGTGGTTGAGGCGCAGCTGCGTACTGTATTGGAAGGTATCGGTTTTGATGCAATGAAGACCGGTATGCTGGGTTCCGTAGATATCATCGAACTGGTGGCCAGCTACTTGAAAAAGCATGATCTGAAACGGATTGTGATTGACCCGGTTATGGTCTGCAAAGGCACGGATGAAGTGCTTCAACCGGAAAATACAGAGGCCATGCTGGAATTGTTGATTCCTGGCGCTGACCTGGTAACACCGAACTTGTTCGAGGCTTCGCAGCTGGCGAAGAATGGACCGATCACGACACTGGAGCAGATGCAGGAAGCGGCTGCTATTATCCACGAGCGTGGTGCTAAGCATGTACTGATCAAGGACCGTGGCAAAATTCGCGCTGGTAAAGCGATGGATCTGCTGTATGACGGAATCACTTTTGACTGGTTTGAAGCGGATGTTGTACAAACCAACTTTACCCACGGTGCAGGCTGTACCACTTCGGCTGCGGTAACGGCTGGTTTGGCACAAGGGCTGACTGTGCGTGAAGCTGTGGATCAGGCCAAGAAATTCATTACACAGGCCATTGAAGGTGGTTTCAAGTTAAATGAATTTGTCGGTCCGACCCTGCATGTGGCACATCGTTTGCAAAATCAATAAAGCATGAAGGGCTGCCATATGAAGGAGACTTATAAATCTCCACCAGACTGTATATATATTGAGGTTACTTTAGATAACGACATCTATGATATATGGAGTTAGCCTAGGCTCAAAAGCCGCAATACATGGTATTGCGGCTTTTGAGGTTGTATTATTTTGGTATTTCAGCTTCCAGTTTGGTCTAATCGTACTGTATAATAGGCATCAGATTTATTACATTAAAGGGGGAAATGAAGCAATGACATTATTCAGCGAAATGGCTTACAGTCGGCCAGAGCAACCTGAAATTGAACAGCGGTTTAAAACGCTGTTGCAGCAGTTTCGTGAAGCGGACAGTGTAGAACGTCAAAATGAAGTTATTCATGCGATTAACAAGCTGCGCAGTAATGTGGAAACGCAATTGCAATTGGTGGAAGTTCGGCACTCCATTGATACGGAAGATGCGTTTTACAAAGCAGAGCAAGAGTACGCTGATGATTTCATGCCGGTTATTCAGGAGTATGTAACCGATTACTACCGTGCATTGGTAGATTCTCCATTTAGAGCCGAGTTGGAGAGCCAATGGGGCAGCCAGCTTTTCAGTATTGCCGAGGTAGCGCTCAAGTCGTTCCACCCGGATATCATTGAGGATTTACAGCAGGAAAATAAGCTGACCTCGGAATATGCTCAATTGATTGCCTCAGCGAAGATCCCGTTCGAGGGGGAAGAACGCACATTGTCTCAGCTCCTGCCTTTTGAAATGGCAACCAATCGCGAGACCCGCAAACAGGCCTCCGAGGCCAAATATCAATTTATGAGTGAGCATGAGGACGAGCTGGACCGGATTTATGATGAATTGGTGAAGGTACGCACACGCATGGCGCACAAGCTGGGCTATAACAATTTCGTAGAATTGGGCTATGCCCGCTTGGGACGTACAGATTACAATGCAGAGATGGTAGCCAATTTCCGCGAGCAGGTGCTGAAGCACATCGTTCCTGTGGCAACCAAGCTGAAAGAGCGCCAACGCGAGCGGATCGGAGTAGATCAGCTTCGCTATTACGACGAGGGCTTCAACTTCTTGTCAGGAAATCCTACGCCCAAAGGCGATCCGGACTGGATTCTTCGTAATGGAGCACGTATGTATGAGGAGCTTTCACCGGAAACACATGAATTTTTCAGTTTTATGGTTGAGCGTGGACTGATGGATTTAATCAGCAAAAAGGGTAAGCAAAGCGGAGGCTACTGTACATTTTTGAGCGAATATGGCACGCCATTTATTTTCTCCAATTTCAATGGGACATCCGGTGATATCGACGTATTGACACATGAAGCAGGTCATGCCTTCCAGGTCTATGAAAGCCGACATTTTGAAATTCCCGAGTACCATTGGCCAACCATGGAGGCGGCTGAAATCCATTCGATGAGTATGGAGTTTTTCGCATGGCCTTGGATGAAGCTGTTCTTTGAGGAAGACACGGACAAATATCACTTTGAACATCTATCTTCATCGTTGCTGTTCGTGCCTTACGGCGTAGCCGTAGACGAATTCCAGCATGCCGTATATGAACACCCGGATTGGACCCCGGCCGAACGTAAAAGTGCATGGCGTTCCATTGAACGCAAGTATAAACCGCATCTGGATTATGAAGGCAACGAATACCTCGAAAAGGGTGGATTCTGGCACAAGCAGGGACATATTTTTCAATCTCCGTTCTATTATATTGACTATACGCTGGCACAATTATGTGCATTCCAGTTCTGGAAGCGTATGGGCGAAGACCGAGCGGCAGCGTGGGAAGATTATTTGAAGCTGTGTCGTGCCGGAGGAAGCCGATCCTTTACCGGATTAGTTGAGCTGGCTGGACTGATCTCGCCGTTCCAAGAAGGCTGCATCGCCTCTGTGATCGGAGAAATTGAAGCATGGCTGAACAGTGTGGATGATAAAAAGCTGTAAGTACAGCCAAAAAGGGCATTTCGCTTGCCTCTCAAAGCTGGAAAGCTTGTAGATGAGATGCTTTTTTAAATGAAAACAGAGCAATTACACGAAAAAAGCCGGGAACCTCTACATGATGTAGAAGTCCCGGCTTTGTGTCATTTTAGAGCCAATATAACTTTATTCATGTTTGGTGTTGAGTGGTTTGAGATTGGCTTCAATCGATGCACGGCGCGACTCCAAAAATGGAGGCAGTGACAGAGATTCGCCCAAAAACTCCAATTCCTCGTCGGTGTCAAAGCCGGGTCCATCGGTAGCCAATTCAAACAGAATGCCATTTGGCTCACGGAAGTACAAGGAACGGAAATAAAAGCGATCTACAAAACCAGAGTTGGAAATTTGCAGCTGCCCAATACGGTCTACCCACTGTTTGAGCTCTTCCTCGGTTTCAACACGGAAAGCGACGTGATGCACACTGCCGCGTCCTGGTCGCTCTTGTGGCAGATCGTTGCGCTCTTCCAGATGGACTTCAGTTCCTGTACCGCCTTCACCTGTTTCGTAGATAACTACATCTGGTTGTCCGGCAACAGGGGAAGGGTAGGAGCCTTTTTTGCGGAAGCCCATCACTTGTTCAAGAATAAGAATGGTATTTTCCGCTTTGGGAATAGTCAGATGAACCGGTCCAAGTCCAACAATGCCGTATTCTGCTGGGACAGGGCTTTTCTCCCAAGGCGTGCCGCCGCGCACTCCGTTGTCATGCTCATCTGAAACGAGGAAGAAGCGTTGTCCTTCAAAATCCTCGAACGAAAGCGCCAAGCGTCCTGCTTGATCTATAATTTCGCCATGCTTCACATCCAGCTGCTCGAAGCGGTTTTTCCAATAATTCAACGCCTTGTCGTTCGGTACACGCAGAGAGAGCGCTGAAATACTGTTATTGCCTGTACGCGTTTGTCCCGCATGTGGAATTTCAAAGAAAGTGACTTCCGTACCCGCGGTTCCACGCTCATCTCCGTAAAAGAGGTGATACACACTAACATCGTCCTGGTTCACCGTTTTCTTGATCAACCGAAGCCCCAATACCTGAGTATAAAAATCAACATTTTTAGCCGCTGCCGCTGTAATCGCCGAAACGTGATGCAATCCTAACAGTTTCATATTATTTACCCTCCTTGGTTTTTATATGATTAGGTTTTTCAAAGCAAAATAAACCGTCGTCGTAAATTTTTCTTTATATTCATTATCTTGATATTAAGATATATTATTTTTGATTGTTTGTCAACATGAATTGCGATCTTGCTACAATACAGTTTCTTGATGGACAAAAATTGAATTCGAAATAATGCAAAAGCAGATACAATAAGGGATCATATAACCTAACATAGAAATGAGCATTTTATGATTTAAAGGGGTGTGCGCGATGTATACGGATAGGGATTTAACGATTAGGCCTGTTACAGAACAAGACCTACATGCGCTATGGACGTTAACTTATAAGGAAGAAGCACCGGAATGGAAGCGATGGGATGCACCTTACTATGAACATAAGACGCTTTCTTTTGATGATTATTTAAAAGAGAAGGAAAAGCGAATCGGGCAAGATGACTTTTGGCTCATTGAAGTGGAAGGCAAGGTCATTGGATCTGTGAGCTACTATTGGGAGCATCAGCCTTCGCAATGGCTTGAAATGGGGATAGGTATCTATGATTCGGGGTATTGGAGCGGGGGCTATGGTACGAGAGCACTTCGATTGTGGATCGACCATTTGTTTAATACATTGCCTTTAGTAAGAGTAGGTTTTACAACCTGGTCAGGAAACCATCGGATGATGAAGGGTGGAGAGAAGCTGGGCATGACCCTGGAAGCCAGACTACGCAAATTCAGATATTATAATGGAAAGTATTATGATTCGATCCGAATGGGGCTTTTACGGGAAGAGTGGAGTCGTCATGTTCTGTGAAAAAGACCTTTCTAGGCATAAAAAGATGACCTCTGAATGTGATCAGGAGTCATCTTTTTGACGCTCATGGGTATTTTGCTTGCTTATTTTTAGGTGCAACTACTCTGATTCTCGAAGTCGCTCCACAATACTTTGTTTGTTATTCATAGAATAGACTGCTACTGGAATAAATATCCCCAGCAATAACAGTACAGGCAATAAGGCTAGAAGTGGCCAGATTATAAAGTGATAGCTCAAAAACCACATCATACTGCTTAGGGGTTTCACAATTGAAATAGAGAATATGATCCCTAATAAAATGGAGGATAGGGCGGTGCCGAGAACATAATATAGCCCTTCATAAATCAGCATACCCCGCAATTGCTTTTTGGTCATGCCGATACTTTGCAGCATGGCAAACTCCTGACGCCGTGTCAATATACTCGTCAGAATTGCGTTTACAAAGTTGAGGATACCAATCAGGCCGATAATCAGACTGAGTGTGCCTCCGATCATCATGATGGTGTTTTGCATACCTGAAAACTCATTCATTGAAGTAAACTTGGATGCGTAGTTCATTACTGGCTCTGTAGTTTCGGTGTAACTTTTTAAAAAGCTCTCCATGGCATCTTCCTGATCAGGGGATACATTAAAGGCGTAGCTCATCACAGCAGGCTGCTCCGCAAGCGGCTTGTAAATATTCGCCGGAAGATAGAAGTTATACTTACTTGAACGGCGATCAGAATTGGTACTATATTTAATTGCAACATGACCAAGTACTGTGAATGCATGCGTAGTATACTCTTTATCCAGCGGAGCTTCTGCTGCTCCCATATAACTGTGAAGCGTGACCTTTTCACCCACCTTATACAGAGCCTTTTCCATCTGGGGGATGTCATGGTCATCTAAATCTACCCCTTCCAATATATACTTACCGGAAGCCAGCTTCTCAAAATCAAGCTCACCGTCTAGTAATCGCAACCGGTGCAGTGGTAAATCTTCCAGCCCATATACTGCCGCGATGAAGTTGCCGCGAGAATCTGTCTCATCGTCCTCATTGGTGTATTTTCCATTCTCGACAGTAAGCACTAATCTGCCGCCGTACAAGCGACCGCCCTCTTCAAAGCCGGGCTGTGTCTGTACAGCCTGAATAAAACTCTCGGAGGTTCCATTTTTAGGGCCGCTAAAATAGGGGCGATGAAAATATTCAGCATGAGCAATGAGAAAGTCAGTGTCATTGAATTTGGATACAAACTTATCCATATCAATGCTCTGAGACAGGGTGAAGGCCGTGTTAAGAAGTACAAGGCTTAACGAAAGACTGATGACTACCAACACGGTGCGTTTTTTATTGCGCCCCAAGTTGGAGCGAGCCATGTGGATCATTTTAGCGCCTTCAGTGGATTTTTTCAGCTTACGGCCGCCCTTGGTATTTCCGTCTGTGTATCTTACTGCCTCAACTGGCGAGACAGCTGCCGCAATTCTGCCTGGCTTGAAAGTGCTGATCATTACAGTAATGAGCGCGAACAGAGCAGATCCGACAAAAATCCAAGGGTTAGGGGATACCGATATCTCAGTACCGTTATATACACTCATATTTATAATAAAAGGCACGAGTGATTTACCGATAAAAAAACCTGCTATTAATCCAATCGGGATTCCTAGCGCTGATAGAATCAGTGCTTGTCTACGAATAATCCGGCGTATTTGCTTGCGGCTTGTACCGATCGTCTTTAAGAGACCGTAAAAACGGATATCTCGCATCACTGATATTTGGAATATATTATATATGATCAAATAACCGGTAAACATGATCAGTAACAGGGCAGAAGTTAACGCTATGATGGTCTCTGTATCTAGACTAAAATTGGTTGAGATGTATGCCCAATTTACATTACTCGCGATATAGTTCGGTGCATCTTCGTCAAGCGAATATCCACTTTCGGTAATCACTTTATTGAGCTTTCCTCGCGAATCAAAGCTATTGTCGAACATCATATATGCACTAATGGTTCCTGTATAGAAATGATTTTTTTTATAGGTGCTTTGTAATTCCTTTGCATGAGCATCGACATAGGATCTGGAGGCGAATATTTGTCCTGTGTTAAACACAGGATCGCTTTTCCACCAGCCGGAGAGGATAAAATCACGCTGCACTTCTTCACCTCGTATGTCAAGCTTTAGCCTCAAAGGTGCTCCAATCTCCAAAGGAACACCCAATAGCTGTAACGTCTTGGAGTCTGCGATCACTTCATTTTCTGCGACAGGCTTGTGCCCCTCTTTAAGCTCAATAAAACCGAGCTTCATCCCTACATCATTGTAATACCAGAACTCTGTGTGACGTTTTAGAAATTTATCGTTTTTAACTTCGTCGCTTAATATACGGTTATAAGCTATTTCCTTGATCAACGGATGATTCTTGACATGATTAAATTCGTCATCCGTTATATATTTAAGTACGGCATGCCCATCTCCACCTGCCTGACGCATGGTCGCCCGTTGTAAGCTTTCCCCAGCGCCAATCCCCATAGTGAACAGTGTTGTAAATAGCAATGAGGTTAGTGCTATAGCAACAATAGCAATGAGGTTACGGGCTTTGTTTACTTTGAAGCTCTTATCTGCCAGCTTGCGGATTGCTTTTTTGTTCTTTACCTTGATCATTTGCCTTCACCGCCGACCATTTTACCGTCCTCAATTCGAATGATCCGGTCTGCCATTTGCGCAATTTCCTCGTTGTGCGTGATCATCACTATCGTTTGGCGGAACTGCTGGCTGGATACTTTGATCAATCCCATCACATCCAGACTGGTTTTACTGTCCAGGTTCCCGGTGGGTTCGTCTGCTAAAACAATTGCAGGTTTTGCTGCCAATGCTCTGGCGATAGCTACGCGCTGCTGCTGGCCCCCCGATAGATTGTTGGGCAGGTTATTCAACTTTTGGTCCAGACCCAAGGTATGTACAATTTTATCTATGTGGGTTTTGTCCGGTTCTTTACCATCCAGTTCAATCGGAAGCACAATATTTTCGTAGACATTTAAAACAGGTACCAGGTTGTAATTTTGAAACACGAAGCCAATTTTTCGTCTGCGAAATATAGTCAATTCTTCATCTTTTAATGTGAAAATATCTTTACCGTCAATCGTAACGTTTCCACTTGTCGGACGATCGAGTCCACCCAGCATATGGAGAAGGGTAGATTTGCCGCTCCCGGACGTACCGACAATGGCCACAAATTCTCCGCTTTCCACCTCCAGGTTCACCCCATCTAGGGCATGAACAGCAGTATCCCCGTTACCATAATACTTCTTCAATTCCTGAGTTTTTAACAGAGTCATTCATTTCTCCTCCATGAAAAATAGTCTGTATCACCATACTTCGCAATACAGACTTTACCATATGAATCTTTCTACAATCTTTCTGAAATCTAACAGTGTTGTAAGAATTACTTGTCTATGGGGAGAAAAATCGAGAAGGTGGAACCACTGCCGCGGCGTGACCATAGTTTGATGTATCCGCCCCCAGCTGAAACAATTTCTCTTGTTAAAAATAGTCCAATCCCGACACCTTCTTGCGAGATTACAGTTTGTGACCGATAGAAACGCTTGAAAATCTTGCTGTGTTCTTCTTCTGCAATCCCAATGCCATTATCAGTAATATCAATCCGACAGAATAAATCATAAGCACTCACTTTAATAAATATATTCCCGCTCATTTCTGTATATTTGACGGCGTTATCCAAAATATTATAGAGATTGCCTCAACCGTCCATTTTAAATCAAAAGAAGCCTGAATTTCTTTACTCTCCATAGTAATCGAAATCCCTTTAGCGTTTGCCTTCGGCATAATTTGCTCCAGTGCAGTAGTTAGTAGCCTTTGAACTGACTCCTGCCTTGCCGACAATTTGATAATCCCTGTTTCAAGCCGTGATGTTTTTACTAAGGAATGGATCAGGAAATGAAGCTTTTCGGCTTGTGTGGATAAAGCTTTTACACAAGTGGAACCTTCCGGTGGCAAATCATATTCACTGAGCAGTTGTGAGTAGAGGAGGATATTAGCAATAGGTGTTTTCGTTTGATGCGAGATATCAGAAATAAGCTCGTTTATTTTATTTTTTTCTGCTAACAAATTTTTCGAGGAAACGGAGCAAATGGAAAGAAATTGCGCAAGCTTGGCCTCTACTGCTGATATGACGGATTCGTCAAAAACATGCTCTGAAAACTCTCCACTAATTGCAGCTTCAATCATAAGATCCATAGTTTTCATTGTTTTATGTACGTTCTTACGATAGAGAAAGATGGTAAGGCCGGCAATGAAAAAAGCAGTAATAGCAATTCCAAAACACGCATAATCCAGCATCGTCATTCATTTCACCGCCCAAGTGTAGCCAATACCGTACACAGTCTTAATGTACAGAGGAGAGGAAGGATGATCCTCCAGCTTGTCACGTAGCCTTTTTATGGTGACTGACAACGCATTTTCGCCTACATACTCAGCGCCATCTGTCCAGATGCTGTCTACCAAATGATCACGCGAAACGGTATTTCCTCGATTGTTGATTAGGATGCGCAACAATTTTTGCTCCGTTTTACTTAGTTCAATAGGTGTACCATTCTTAATAAATTCCATTCTCTCGAATGAAAAAGAAAAATTGTCTAGCTGAATGGAGTCCGCAAGCGAGTATCTGGATTTCTTTAGCTGAACACCAACCCTTGCTCTCAGTACCATCAGACTGAAAGGCTTGGTGATGTAGTCGTCAGCACCCAGCTCAAGACCAGTGACAATATCTGTTTCCATATCATTTGCTGTCAGAACGATGACGGGAATCATTGTTTTTTTTCGTAAATGGGTTAAAAGATCGAGTCCATTCCCATCCGGCAAGTTTATATCAAGAATCACTAGGTCAAAGGTAGTGACGTTCAATTGCTCTTTTGCAGCAGCTATGTCATACGTTTGCACAAATACGTTGTTAGGTTCTTTGAGGGCAAGAACAATACCGTTACTCAAGGCGATATCATCCTCGACAATTAATATGTGATTCATCATTCTCCTCCTATTTTTTTAATTCATCAAGTTAATGAATCTCGAATTCCAAGAATTGCTTACAGTAAAAATGAGAAACGGGTAATCCTAAATCTTCCATCCCTATTTTACAGGATATTGCTCTTATTTGCTCATTCACTCTTCAGACTATTCAGGTTTTGCTAACACCTTTTTTGACATGGCTTATTCATTGCAAAAAATTTGACAGATACAATATCACTGATATAATTTATCCTAGTTGTTTTGATAATGATTATCATTATTGGAGGGGAGGACAGGGCCGAAGCTTGGTACAGGTTATTGGACAGGCTCCCTTAGTTAGAAATGAAATTGCGCTATTTAATACTGGCTTTTATCGTACTGGCCTTCGCCTCGGTGTTTATCGGTGTGCATGATGTAACTCCACTTGATTTGTTCCACTTATCCAACGATCAAGCGCAGGTACTCCTGATTAGCAGATTCCCACGTTTGGTCAGCATCATTATCGCAGGGGCGAGTATGAGTATCTGCGGGCTCATCATGCAGCAGCTTACTCGGAATCGGTTTGTTTCGCCGACCACCGCAGGCACGATGGATGCGGCACGATTAGGTGTGCTGATGGCTATTATGGTGTTTGGAGCGGCAGGATTTTGGACGAAGATGCTGACGGCTTTTGGATTTGCTCTAGGGGGAACCCTGATTTTCATGAAGATACTGGATAAAATCCGTTTTAAGGACCCGGTATTTATCCCGCTTGTCGGTTTGATGTTTGGAGGCATTTTAAATTCGGTGACGACTTTTTTTGCTTACAAATACAATCTGATTCAGGGCATTTCTTCGTGGATGCAGGGGGATTTTTCTCTCATTATGAGTGGTCGCTACGAGATGCTGTATCTCAGTGTTCCTTTGGTCGCGTTGGCGTACATATATGCGAACCGTTTTACAATTGCAGGCATGGGTGAGGATTTTGCAGCCAATTTGGGCGTACATTACAAGCGCACTGTCAATGTTGGTTTGGTGATCGTGGCTTTGGTGTCCTCTGTTGTTATCTTAACCGTCGGGACGATTCCCTTTTTGGGGCTGGTTGTACCCAATCTGGTCAGTATGTACATGGGGGATAATCTGAAAAAAAGCCTAGCACATACAGCGATCTTGGGTGCCATTTTTGTGCTGTTTTGCGATATTTTGGGACGGGTGATCATTTACCCATATGAAATTTCGGTAGGGCTAACGGTTGGTGTGATCGGAAGCGCGTTGTTCTTGTATTTGCTGCTGAGGAGAAGGGCTTATGAATCCTAAATTAAAAATCGGAATATTAGCCGCTGCCGCGCTTGTGTTGATTGCTGCTTTTGTGTTTATAGATCTTCCGCACACCTGGCATTACGCGTTGCCACGACGATTGAAAAAGGTCGCAGCCTTCATTCTGACCGGTGGCTCCATTGCTTTTGCGACTGTTATTTTCCAAACGGTCACGAATAACAAGATTTTGACCCCGGGTATTATCGGGCTGGATTCACTGTATATGCTGATTCAGACGACAATAATTTTTGCATTTGGTTCCGTCCCGCTGATTTCGACCAGCAAAGAATTAAACTTTTTGCTGTCGGTGGGGATGATGGTGCTGTTCGCGGGATTGCTATATAAGTTAATTTTCCGCAAAGATGGACGGGGAATTTATGTGCTTTTACTGATCGGTCTGGTGTTTGGGACACTGTTCAACAGCCTGTCTACCTTTATGGAGGTGCTGATTGATCCGAACGAATTTGCGAAAATTCAGGACAAGAGCTTTGCCAGCTTTAGTAATGTAAACACCGAACTGTTATGGCTTTCTGTATTCGTGCTCGTGCTCGTATTTGCTTATGCGTGGAGATTCATTAAGTACCTGGACGTGCTGTCGCTCGGACGGGAGCATGCGATTAATTTAGGGCTTCCTTACAGTTATATCATCAAAAGATTGCTGATTATTGTAGCGATTCTCATCTCCATATCTACGGCACTTGTTGGACCGATCACATTTCTCGGATTAATTGTGGCCAATGTGGCTTATCAGGTGATGAAGACGTATCAGCACCGTTATATCATCCCGGCCTCCATCTGTGTTAGTGTCATCGCATTGGCAGGATGCCAACTGCTGGCAGAGAGAGTATTCGACTTGTCGACAACAGTCAGCGTCATTATTAACTTTATCGGGGGGGTGTACTTCCTGTACCTTTTGCTGCGGGAAAATAAATCATGGTAGAAGTCAAAAACGTAACCAAACGCTACGGGAATAAAAATGTGGTGGAGCAGGTATCCGTCACTATACCTAAAGGCACCATTACCTCCTTTATTGGACCTAACGGCGCTGGAAAAAGCACCTTGTTGTCGATGATTAGTCGCCTAACTGACAGTGATGAGGGAGAAATCCTGATTGACGGGCAGGCCTTGAACCTGACGAAAAGTGAGGAGCTGGCCCGAAAGATATCCATTTTAAAACAGACTAATGATGTCAACATCCGCTTAACCGTGAAGGAGCTGGTCAGCTTCGGCCGTTTTCCGTATTCCAAGGGCAGATTGAACAGCGAGGATCGCAAAATGGTGGAGGAGTCTATGGCTTACATGGGATTGGAGGATATGAAGGACAAGCATATTGATTTGCTCAGTGGAGGACAGCGGCAACGGGCTTTTATTGCTATGATTCTGGCACAGGACACGGAATACATCCTGCTGGATGAGCCGCTGAACAATTTGGATATGAAGCATTCGGTTCAGATTATGAAGACGCTACGCAATTTAGTGGATGATCTGGGCAAAACGATTCTGGTGGTGCTTCACGATATTAACTTTGCTTCCTGTTATTCGGACCATATTGTCGGGATGAAGAATGGCAGATTGCTAAAGCAAGGAACGGCTGACGAGATGATAGATAGTCAGGTATTAAAAGATTTGTACGATATGGATATTCCGATTCAACAGATCGGTGATCATAAAATTTGTGTGTACTTCACTTAGGGGGAATGTAAAATGAAGAAAAATTTGATGTTTTTAACGCTAATGCTTGCACTGGTACTGATCGTATCGGCCTGTGGCAAAGCGGCTCCGGCAACACAAGAAGCGACTGGCGATGGCTCATCGACTGCAACAACGGAATCCAAAACCGTCTCGGTCAAACACGCACTCGATGAGAATCCAGTCCAAGTTAAAGTCAATCCGAAAAATGTTGTTGTTTTTGATTTTGGTTCATTAGATACGTTGGATAAGCTAGGAGTAGACGTTGCGGCGGTAGCGCAGCAGGATCTTCCTACGTATTTGAGCAAATATAAAGATTCCAAATATGCAAGTGCGGGTACGCTGTTTGAGCCGGATTATGAGAAAATCAGTGATCTCTCTCCTGAACTGATCATTATCGGCGGCAGACAAGCTGATGCATATAAAGAGTTGAGCAAGATTGCACCGACTATTTCGATGGCTGTAGACACCAAGGATTATATCAATTCCTTTAAGAAAAACGTTGAAACCTTGGGTCAAATCTTCGATAAAGAGGATGCTGCCAAACAGGAACTGGCTGCGATTGATAGCTCCATTAAGGCTGTACATGACAAGGCGGTAGCGAGCAAGGCTAAAGGCTTGATCGTACTGACGAACGAAGGAAGCCTGAGCGCATATGGCTCACAATCCCGCTTCGGTATCATTCATGATGCTTTTGGCGTAACTCCTGTAGATCCTGACATTAAAGTATCCACGCATGGACAAAAGGTTTCCTTTGAATATGTACAGCAAAAAAATCCAGATTATATTTTTGTCGTTGACCGTGGGGCTGTGGTGGTCGAGGAAGGCAAGGAACAGGTTACAGGTAAACAAACCATTGAGAATGAACTGGTGAAGAAAACCAATGCATATAAAAATGGACATATTGTATACCTTGATCCTAACTACTGGTACCTGTCAGGTAATGGTCTGGAATCCGTATCTGAAATGATCAAGGAAATAGATGCTGCACTGTAATGCATACATTCACATCATGGGGGACTGCGTAAGATGAAAGGTCATGTAGATGAAATTTCATTAGATGGGTATCTTCTACACATCTATACACCTCCCGTATCTGTGAATCCTAATGAGCTGTATCCTGTGCTGTATGTGCAGGATGGCAGCTCTTTATTTCTAAGCGGGTTGGATGAACTGGAAAGAGGTTTTTCTACGGGAGAGCTGCCCCGTGTGATACTGGTGGGCATTCAGCCCGTGAATCGGCTGGACGATTATACGCCTTGGAAGGCAGCTGCTTTAGTAGAGGGAAGACCTGCTTTTGGCGGTGGCGGAGATGCCTATCTGGCGTTTGTGGTTACAAAAGTAATGCCCTATGTCGAGGCAAAATATCCAGTGCAAACTGGGCTGGAGCATACGGGGCTGATCGGTGCTTCGTTGGGTGGACTGATTTCCATGTATGCGGCCTTCCAGTATACGCACATATTTGGACGCATTGGTTCGATCTCGGGCTCATATTGGTTTCCCGGTATGATCGATTATATGCAATCTGCATCATTTGCTACTGTAATGGCCGGGACACGCCGGATATATATCTCTGTCGGGACCCGTGAAGGGGAAGGGAAGACGAATGTACAAAAAGACATGGTTCCGCTGACCCTTCAGGCACACGAGGTGCTCCTGGCACAGGGACTTGACACAAAAGATGTGCTGCTTGAGCTTGATCAAGATGCGGTGCATCGTGTAGATTGTTTTCAGCGTCAGTTTCCTAAGGCCATTCAATGGCTGTTCGGATAGCTTTTAAGGGAATACGAATTTCATACAACAACTTCAAAGGATTGGAGAGCGTGGAGTCTCTATGTCTTTGGGGTTGTTTTTTTTGTATGTATTTTTCGTATAATAGAGAAATGTTAAAAATTTAAAGTTATACGTCATTGAAGTGAGGGGAGACAACGATGAAAAAAAACCGCTTGGGGGCTTCGGATTTGCTGGTAGGTGAGATTGGCTTGGGATGTATGTCGGTCGGTACGGAGGAGCAGCAAGCTGTTTACTTGATCCATGAAGCGTTAGACAGGGGCGTGAATCTGTTGGATACGGCCGATTTGTACCAGCATGGACGCAATGAAGAAATTGTGGGGGCAGCCATCCGTGGACGGCGCCAGGATGTCATCCTGGCGACCAAGGTCGGCAATCGGCGTATACCGGGGCAGGAGGGCTGGGGATGGGACCCGTCGAAGAAATATATCCTGTCAGCCGTGAAAGAAAGTCTGCGCCGCCTGGGAACGGACTATATCGATCTGTATCAGTTGCACGGAGGGACGATTGACGATCCGATCGATGAAACCATTGAGGCTTTCGAGCAACTACAGCAGGAAGGTGTCATCCGTTACTATGGTATTTCCTCCATTCGCCCGCATGTCATCCGTGAATATGTGGAACGCTCGAATATCGTTAGTGTTATGAATCAGTATAGCTTGCTGGACCGGCGTGCAGAGGAAGAAGTACTGTCTTTGCTTCAGAAGCGGGGAATTAGTGTGATTGCACGTGGACCCGTGGCGAGCGGCGTATTGGCCGACAAGGGGGAAGAAAAGGCAGCGAAGGGATACCTAGACTACGAAGAAGCAGAGCTGCTGGACGTGCGTAAGCAATTAAAAGCATTTGCAGGGGCGGACCGTAGTATGGAGCAGACAGCGATCCGTTATAGCCTGTCTCATCCGGCTGTTGCTGCTGTGATCCCGGGTGCAAGCTCTTTGGGGCAATTGGAGCATAATATTTCCGCTGCCGACATTGCGCCGCTAACTGAGTACGAGCGAGAGACGCTACAGCATATCAGCCGAGCCAATCGTTATGATGCGCAATACCGCTGATCCGAGCAAAAATAGAATAAGTACATGCTCAAACATGTACTCATTCCAGTTGCAATATATAAAAGAATCATTACAATATAGGAATAAGCCTGATTTATCATTCATATGTGAATGTGAAGATATTATCAATTCACTCTAGGAGGGAACAGCGAATGGAACGTATCGAATCTGAGCAACAATATCAGGATTTAATTAACGGTGACGGTCTAACCGTCGTGAAATTTGATACCAGCTGGTGTCCAGATTGCAAGACGCTGGATAAATTTATGGACGGCATTATGAAGGAGAACGCGGATAAGCGTTTCTTTGCGCTTGATGCCGAGAAGTTTCAGCCGATTGCTGAAGAAAATCAAGTACGCGGCATTCCGAGCCTGCTCGTGTTCCGTAATGGCGAGAAAATTGCTCATTTGCACAGCAAATACGCCAAAACGCCAGCTCAAGTTTCGGAATACCTGACTACGCTGGAATCCAAACAGTAATCAGTACGCATGGTAGGTAGATCAGGACGATCTACCCAAGCCCGCAAAATAGCAAAAGGGATATCCAAGGCTGACCTTAAGGCCACTTGGATATCCCTTTTTGGTTATAGGATACCAAACAATGATTACAAAATAATGAAAAAGAACACAGCCGCCAACACGAAACGATAGATGGCAAACGTAGTCAAGCTCAAGCGTTTGAGCAGACCGAGGAACGTTTTGATTGCCAGCATCCCGACGATAAAGGCAGTAATAAAGCCGGCTGCGAACACCGGGAAATCACTCATAGACAGATGATCCATACTTTTAATCATATCAATCCCCGATGCACCCAGCATGACCGGAACAGATACGAGGAATGTAAATTCTGCGGCTGCCGTATGGCTTACACGTGCGAATAGGCCCCCAGACATAGTTGAGCCTGAACGAGAGAAGCCTGGCCACAGAGCTAGGACTTGGAACACACCGATGGTAAATGCTTGTTTGTACGTGATCTCATCCAACGTATGTGATCTAATAGGCGGATGGAATTTTTCAGCCGCAATCATGAGCAAGCCCCCGATGACCAAACTGTACAAAACCGTTTCAGGACCAAACAAGTATTGCTTGATCACATCACGGAACAGTACACCAATTACTCCCGCAGGGATCATGGCTAAAATAATATGTAACAGGTTTAGACGTGGCTGGGATGAGATTTTGCGTCTGAAATCAAACAGGCTGAGGAATCTGCGCCAGTATAATACAACGACCGCCATCACAGCACCTAATTGTACGATAACCTCAAATGTTTTGACCGTATCATTCTCGGTGTTCAACCCTAGAAGATCAGCCGTAAGGATCATGTGACCCGTCGAAGAGACTGGCAAAAACTCTGTCAGCCCTTCAATAATACCCATAATAATAGATGATAAAATATCCAATTTACTAGCTCCTCCTTACACGCATGTAGGGCAAACAACCTGAGTCGTTTGCCCTAAAAATATGTCATTTCAGTAGGAGTGAACGCAAGTGCCAAGTGCAGTATGCTGGTCGCTCAGATCACAAAGTTCACTCCTGGGAAGAAGTGTCCGACTCCATTTCCGAGATCGGGGATTTGTGGTGTAAAATAATTTCCACCCGACGAATACGATTTTTACCCATTTCACGAATGATAAATTTCACATCATCTTCTATGAATTCCTTGCCCTGTCTCGGTTCCGGAACCCGGCTATACACCCACCCTCCGACAGTATCCACGTCTTCATCGTCCAATGTCAAGCCCGTCAGATCACTCAGATCGGAAAGCATCACTTTACCATCCATCAAATAACTGTTCTCCGTCAGTTTCTCGATTTCCTTCCGTTCATCCTTATCAAATTCATCCCGAATTTCGCCAACAATCTCCTCCAGAATGTCCTCAATGGTAATCAGACCAGAGGTTCCACCATATTCATCGACCAGGAGAGCGATATGAACCTGCTCCTTCTGCATACGTTTCAACAGCGTGTTGACGGGAATAACTTCCGGAACGGTCAAGATCGGTTGAATCAGGCTATCGAAAACAAGCTCGGGATTGCGATCATACTCAAGGAATAGCTGCTTGGTATTAATCATACCAATGATCTGATCCTTGCTGTCTGTCGCTACCGGAAAACGGGTATACTGTTCTTCGTGAATAGTCTGCATGTTTTCTTTGAGCGAGCGATTCGTAAACAAGCATACCATATCTGTACGTGGCACCATAATTTCTTTGGCAACGGTCTCGTCAAAAGCGAAGATACGATTTACGTAGCCATATTCGGTGTTATTGATCTTACCACTTTCCACGCTTTCGGACAAAATGATCTGAATTTCTTCCTGAGAGTGCGCTTCTTCATGCTCAGTAGCCGGTTGAAGACCGAACAGACGAACCAGGCGATTGGCCGAGCCGTTAAGGAGCCAAATAAACGGATACATAATCCGATTAAACCACACGATGACTGGAGAGGTTAACAGGCTGACAGCTTCCGCTTTGCGGATCGCCAATGTTTTGGGAGCCAGTTCGCCGATCACCACGTGCAGGTAAGTTACAATGACAAATGAAATAATAAAGGCCAGGATATGTGAAAACTCCCCATTGATGTTGAGCTGTTGAAAGAGAGGCTCCAGCAGTTTGACTACAGTTGGTTCACCGAGCCAACCGAGTCCTAACGCTGTAATCGTAATACCAAGCTGACAGGCAGACAGGTAGCCGTCCAGATTATTGACGACTTTTTGTAGCGCCAGTGCGTTTTTACGGTTCTCCACCACCAGCTGATCTACCCGGCTGGAACGGATTTTAATAATCGCAAACTCGGTAGCCACGAAGAAAGCACTAAATAAAATCAACACCGCAAACAAAAATAGACTGACACCTATACCCATATAATTTTCACTCATCCCTTTTTCGTTCAATTTTTTAAGGAACTCTATTTTGAGTTCACTTGAACTTATTTTAAGAACTTAAAAGAAAATATACAAGGTTCATATGGAATCGTAGCAGGTCACCTACCTCTAATTTACACGAAAAATAAGGCATAATAGTACCCGCACGGCTCATTGCTTCACTTTACAAGCCTAGTTTAAGGGCGTATGATGAGTTCGAATGAACTTGAAATGCAATAAAGGGAGGAAAGCAGATGGAGTCTTTTACCCTCACTCGCCGTGATATGGCCCATTTGTTGCTGGCCATGGAAGGCCGCAGCGAATTGCAGCCTTTGGCTGTTCTTCAGGACGCCTGGAGGCGCACTCATAGCCATCTTGCCCGTTCCGGTAGTACCATGCCGACATTTCTATATACCGAAGTGACGCCTGTGCTGGATAAAATCATCAAGGGCAAGCACAGCGCAGCCTTTTCGCTGCAGGAGATCGTTTCTTTAGGCCAACTGGTGGAATATAGCCATGTCTCACTGGCCTCTATGCAAAATTGGGTCAAACGTGATTTCAAGGATTTCCTCGGCGCTCCGAAAATCGGCAAAAAATACTCAGTCAACCAGGCTGCTATATTGCTCATCGTGGAAGATTTAAAATCATGTCTTGATTTTGAATCTATCCGTCAGCTATTTTATATCCTGTTCCAACAGCCAGAAGATGATACGGATGATCTGATTCAGCCGGTCGATTTGTACGCTGCATATTCAACTTTATTTGAAGAGCTGGATGCGAACGGAGACCAACTGCTTGATGTGGCAGGAGCAGGGTATGCAAAAGACAACGGAAATTCTGCTACAGGACAGAAACGTCAGGAAGCTGCGACAGAAGAACTGCTGGTACAAGCCGCAGATCAATATACTTGTCGTTTACAGCATTTGACCCCTAACCAGTGTGAAGCAGTGCGTAATACTTTGCTGGTGGCAGCGGTATCGGTGCAAAATAGTTATTTTTTGTCGATGGCACGTCGGTATGTGAATGCCACGTTGTTTCTGGATTTTCAAGGATAGATCAGGATTGGCACAAGAAGCCGATCCTATTTTTTTGCTCTTTTTTGAGGATTGTCTACCCTTTTGGAGACTGAAAAAGTATACAAAAGAGGTATATACACTCAAACGCTGTCAAAGATACAATAAACATATATAATCCAGCAATTGGAAAAACTTTGAATATCTCTTCCAAAGCATCTGGATACACACACAGGAGGTAATGGCATGTCCGATGTCTCCATCATCATTTGTACCCGCAACCGGATCGAAGACCTGACACGCTGTATACAATCTATTGCTGCACAGCAACAATTGGAGCATACAGCTGTAGAACTGCTGATTGTTGATGACGGCGATATTTCCGACCAACAGATTGAACAGTACCGTCACATGGTGTCCGGATTGCCTCAAGGTGTTCTCAAATATTATAAAAAAAGTCGTCCCGGCGTTTGGTTATCCCGCTATGAGGCCTTGTCTCTCGTACGGTATGATATTGTGCTGTATTTTGACGATGATGCCGAACTGGACGATAAACTCTATATCCGGCGCTTGCTCGATACCTACGAACAGGATGACACGATTGTAGGTGTTGGAGGGATTGCAAAGGGACTACATTCAAGCCGGGCAGGAAAGCTGCTTGGCGTTTTGACTTTTCAGATGTCTTCTTCCCTTGGC
Source organism: Paenibacillus sp. FSL W8-0439 (assembly GCF_038008995.1). Classification (NCBI taxonomy): domain Bacteria; kingdom Bacillati; phylum Bacillota; class Bacilli; order Caryophanales; family Paenibacillaceae; genus Paenibacillus; species Paenibacillus sp. FSL W8-0439. The sequence continues at coordinate 4,876,596 of NZ_JBBPAK010000001.1, read as the reverse complement.
AAGCTCTCGCCCAGTAGTCTGGCAGGTTCTTTGCTGCGTTGGAGCGAAGCAACCGAGACTTTTGACACTGAATTTTTCCATGGCTGCAATATGTCATTTCGGAGGGATGCGCTTCGGGACATGAAGCCGTATCCGTGGATGACCAGCTATGCGGTGGCTGACGATTTGTACATGTGCCAGTTAGCGAGTCGTTACGGCAAACTGGTGATTAATCCCGACTTAATGATCATCCATCATGAATCTCCAAGCTCGCGCGATAAGGCGGGCAAAGTAGCCAAGGCCACAGCGATTAACCACTATTATTTTCTTGCCCTGAAAAAGGCAGGATTTATCCAGTATGGAGCTCTTTTATGGACCTTAACCTACTTGATGCTCAAAGAAACGCTGCGCCGTAATTTTAACGCAGCAGATGGATACAAGCAGGGGGTGTTGTTCATTCTGAACCCGCGTAAGCAAAAATATAACGAATATTTAGGCCCGGCGGTTCAGTAATCTGCTTAATACACATTGACAGGATAAAGGGGGAGTATGATGTTAAGCTTGTCCATTGCTCTGTGCACCCGCAATCGGGTTGACGATCTGACCCGATGCATCAATTCAATTGCCATGGGGGGAGCACCAGAGGCATGTGAAACCGAGCTGTGGATTATTGATGACGGAAAACTGCCAAAGCATGTGCTGGAACGTTATGAGCATCAGTTGAGCAGAGCGGGAATTGCCTACCGATATCATCGTAAGGAGCAGCCCGGACTATGGTTATCACGTGTAAAGACGGTGGAGCTTGCGCAAGGTGACATCATTTTGTTCCTTGACGATGATGTTGAGCTGCCGAGCAACTACTTGAATGAGTTGATGCGCACCTATGAGGCGTATCCGCAGGCAGCTGGTGTTGGCGGCATAGCACAGGGAATGAGTAACAGCTTCATGGGTACAATTCGCTGCTTGCTTTCGTTCCAGCAATCTTTGTCCAAAGGGAGATTGTCCCTCAGCGGTCAGTCCGGCTCGATGTACAACTGGCATAAGGCCAAGAAGACGTTTAAGACCCAGTTTTTTCATGGTTGTAATATGTCATTTCGCCGTGATGCGATTCTAAGTCTGGAGCCGGTACCTTGGTTGCAAAGCTATAGCGTTGGCGAGGATTTATTACTTTCCCGTATCGCCATGAAAAGCGGTCCATTGTATATTAATCCGGCCCTTACGCTGCTTCATCACGAATCGCCGTCCTCGCGCGACAATATGGAACAGGTTACTTATATGCGGGTGATGAATCATATTCATCTACTACGTGACGAGGGATCTGGGCCGATCGGTTATGCAGCACTATATTGGACGACGTTGTATCAGATTTTAAGGGAGAGACCCAAAAAAAATCATAAAGCCATTCAAGGCTATAGAAGAGCACTGAAAGAGATTTTCTCAAGTACGAAGGAGCCTGTTAGCGGAGGACAGTTGTCTGAACGCAATTCAAAAAAAACGGTAGGCTGATGGAGGTGCGTCAAAAGACGCGATGTGAGCATAGAGACGAGAGGCTTAATAAGGAACAGGAGTTGGACGTAACATGAGCACATGGACAGCAGCAAGGAAAGTATTCACGGGTGACAGTCTCGCCAAAACGATCATGCGCACGAGCTTTAACAATTTTTTTGTGCTAATCGTCACGACCCTGACTTCCATCCTGACCGCACGTATGCTCGGAGTAGAGGGGAAAGGTGAACTGGCGGCTGTTCTGTTCTGGCCTACGCTGATCGGCAGTGTATTGAGCTTCGGCTTGCCAACCTCGTTAATTTATAACCTTAAGAAGAAAACAGGCACGACGGAAGAACTGCTGGCGTTGTCGCTCTGGATTCAGTTGCCTGCCAGTCTGTTGGCGGGAGCGGTGGCCTGGATATGTATGCCGCTGTGGCTGAATGGCTATGGTGCAGACATTATCCAACTGTCGCAGATTTATTGTGCGGCAGCAGTACCGTTAGCTGTGCTTACAGCACTTACGACGGCATTATCGCAAGGACTGGATCGGTTTAGCGTATATAACGGCCTGCTGTTTTACTATCCGTTACTGAATTTCATCGGTCTAGTGACCCTGTGGCTGATGGGCTTACTCAATGTGCAACTGGCGGGGGCAGTGAATTTTGCCGCGAGTTTCCTTGCGCTCATGTGGGCGTTCCTCCGATTGCGCAAGCATATGAACCTACGCGCATTTCGTCCGTTGACCAGCCGCCAAGTGCTGCGCCCTTATTATAGCTATGGAGCGCGGGTGTATGGGATGGAGTTGATGGGAACGCTGTCCACACAAACGGACAAAATCGTCATTGTGGCGCTGCTGTCACCCAAAGCGTTCGGTCTGTACTCTGTTGTCTACGCCTTGTCCCGTGTGTTCAATGTGGTGCAAAATGCCGTCACTAATGTAACCTTCCCGAAAGTGACAGGGATGGAACACAGCAAAATTGTCGAAACGGTGGGTCGTGCTTTTCGCATCTCCATGGCTGCGATGCTCATCGTCATTGTGCCAGCTCTCTTTATTGGTCGATACATGCTGGGTTTGCTGTACGGACCCGCTTTTCTGGAAGCATCGCTAACGTTCTACCTGCTATCACTGGAATGTATTATCGGTGGTGGCTCATGGATTCTGGCTTCGGCTTTTAACGCACTCGGTCGTCCGGGACTGGTATTGTTCCGGCAAATTGTGGCCTATGCGATCACCGTCGGTCTGTTTTTTATTTGTACACCGATCTTCGGTCTGGACGGCATTGCTATTGCTTTGCTTGTAGGTGCTTGTGTACGGTTGGCGTTCTCGCTGTTCTCGTTCCCAATGTTTTTCAATGTTCCGCTATCCCGGATCATTTTTGATAAAAGTGATATTACATTTGTCTTGCAGACTATACAAAAGAAGCGCAGGAAGGGAGAACTGAAAGATGCCGAATTCGCATCCCATGGCTAAACTGAAAAATAAGCTGAGCGTCATTCTCGACGTAGTCCCTCAAGGTTCGAACATTATTTATGTCGATTATCCCGTCTATAATAACGGTGGGGACGTACTGATCATGAAAGGCACCGAAGCGTTCTTTAAGGATAATGGCATTCGTGTCCGTGCCCGTTATAGCGCCATGGATATTCCCGATCAGCTTCATATTCCGGGCGACTGGATTATCGTATGCCACGGCGGTGGCAACTTTGGCGATCTATATTCAAATCACCAAAATTTGCGGGAACGCATCGTTCGTGATTTCCCTAACCACCGAATTGTAATCATGCCGCAGACGATCCACTTCCAGTCTGAACAGAAGGCTAATGAGGTGGCTGCCCTGTTTAATGCTCACCCGGATCTACATATGTTTGTGCGGGATACACGCTCTTATCAGTGGGCTAAGGATAAACTGAACCAGTGCAGTATCACATTATGTCCAGATATGGCACACCAGCTTTGGCCATTGAAGCCGACTACGGAAACCGTGAAGGACGTATTGTACTTCCTGCGTACAGATATTGAAACGGTAGGAGGACAAAAGAAATTCGATGACGAGGCTGATGCCTCTCACCGTCTGGACTGGGATACTTTATTCACTCCGCTGGAAGTGAAGGGGATTGTATATTTCCAAAAGTTTTACCGACTGAATAAGAAAATGGGTGGACCGTTGCCTACGCGTACATTCTGGTACAAGTACACCGACCATCTCATGAACAAGGCGGTTACGCTGTTCAGCTCTTACCGCGAGGTTCGCACTTCACGGCTGCATGGTCATATTCTGGCCTGCCTGCTTGATATGCCGCATGTTGTCATCGATAATTCTTACGGCAAGAATTCGCAATATTATAATACCTGGACACAGCCGAATCCGAAGGCGAAGCTGTTCAGTGAAGCACCCGAAGCATTAGAGCAACCGTCTTAATCGTAAGAAAAGCTATGTAAAAACCTCCTGAACACTTCAGTTTAGGAGGTTTTTGGTTCAGTGCTATAAGAACATAAGTATAATTTAATTAGATAAACAATTAAGGCAGTGAATACTTAATGGCTTTATATAGAGGGCGCATCATGGCTTCTCTCTCCCATACCGCTCTATTTTGACAATTCATTTCATGAATAGATATAATTTATGGGATAAAACTTGCAGAAAAGCGGGGAATTCTCCAGCTTTTGCTGTACATCACATGATCGTAATATTTATTTAAATGAATCGAGGCTGACGAATGAGCAATCAATCGATGGACATGCTTCTCACGAAGGATATCGTGCGTGAAGGGGAACCGATTTTGCGCACAAAGGTTGATCCGGTATGTCTGCCGCTGTCTGAAGAGGATCTTCAACAGATGCAATGGATGCTGGATTACCTGAAAAATAGCCAAAATGAAGAGCTGGCCACCCGCTATGAGCTGCGCCCGGGTGTAGGGCTATCCGCCAACCAGGTTGGGTTGAATAAAAGAATGTGTGCTATTTATTATGAAGATGGAGACAAAACGGTAGAATATGGCCTGTTTAATCCGAAGCTGGTCAGCCATTCTACATCCATGATTTACTTGGAACAGGGTGAGGGATGCTTATCTGTAGATCGGTACATACCCGGATATGTACCACGTTACGAGAAGATTCGCATCAAGGCCAATTTACCGGATGGAACTCAGGAGCTGTTAACGTTTAAGGGGTATGCAGCGATTGTCGTACAGCATGAAATGGACCATCTGGATGGCATTATGTTCTATGACCGTATCAACCCGGAAGATCCGTATAAGCTGCCACAGGGAGTGCATATCGAACCTTTTGTACGTAAATAGTTCGTGATCCGTAAAGTGTGGTGACTCCGTTCACCACCTTTTTATTTGGCAAGAAAATATGGATATAAATGTTGTGAAGCTTTAAACTGAAAACATGTAAGCGCTTATCTCACAGGAGGGATGGCATGTATCGTGGAGTAAGGCATCTGATGAATAATATGCGTATGCGGAATAAGTTGCTCTTCTCCTACGTACTGATTGTCATGATCCCAGTGCTGTTGGTGGGCGGCTGCGTTATTTTTTATTTGCGAGAGCAGGCACTGGACAGTGCGATTGCCCAGACGGTAAATAATGTGGAAAAGATTAAGAGCCAGACAGCAAATTTATTACGTGTACCAACAGATATTTCAAATGGGCTAATGTTCGATAAAAGGCTAAAGGAGATGGCGAACCGCCGTTATCCCGGCATGGTGGAGCTCATGAATGCGTACCATCAGTACAAGGATTTTAATGAGTACACCCAGCAATATAGAGAGGTTGCTACTATCCGGTTCTATTCTTACAATCCGACATTGGTCAACAATCTAGAGTTTATTCCTGTGGACGCTAACATTGAGCGGCAGCCGTGGTTCCAGGAGGCTTTGAAGGGGACGGCGATTAACTGGTTTTACATTCAGGATAAGGAGGATAACCCAGTTAATCGCCTCAGCCTGGTACGGCAAATTCCTTTTCCCGAATACAATTCCAAGGGAGTTCTGATGATTGCACTGAGTCAGACCGAGTTGAATCATATGCTGAGCAAGGAGCCCTTTGAAACCTTGATTGCGGATCGTAACGGAATTGTGGTCGCAGCTACCCATCCGCAGTCAGTAGGTCGGACGTTGACGGATTTACATTTAGGCTTTGATGTCCAGCGTGCAGGTAAGGGGATATATGAAGCAAAAATTAACGGAACCCCCTCGAACATTATTGTGGATGAGTTGCTGCCAACCTCAAGTGTGAGCGGATTGACGATTATTTCGGTGTTTTCAACGGAACATATCGTGCAGGGGGCAAACCGGGTCAGCCTGATTGGTGCATTATGTGTACTAGCGGTACTCATCATGGCGCTGATTCTGATTACCATCATTTCCTGGCTTATTACCAAACGGCTCCAGCGGCTAAGCTATGAGCTGGGTCAGGTAGCTGCGGGTGATTTTCATGTGGTATCAAGTGTGGAGGGAAGGGACGAGATCGGTGATTTATCCCGCCGTTTTAACTATATGGTGAGTAGTATCCGCCAGCTTATGGCCCAGGTCTATGAGACGAGTGAACATAATAATAAGCTTGAATTGGCACAAAAGGATATCAAGCTAAAAATGATGGCAAGCCAAATTAATCCGCATTTTCTGTTTAACGCCTTAGAATCCATTCGAATGAAAGCACACCTGAATGGGGAAGCGGAGATAGCAACGACGGTTCGTTTGCTTGGCAGGCTGATGCGCAGGAATCTGGAGATTGGCAGTGGTAAAACAACCGTATTACAGGAGCTGGATATGGTGCGATCCTATTTGCAAATTCAGCAGTTCAGGTTTGGAAATCGTTTGGTCTATGAAGTGAATTTGGAAGAAAGCGCGAAGGACATGTCGATTCCTCCCTTAATCATACAACCGTTAGTGGAAAATGCAGTCATTCATGGCCTAGAAAATAAGGAAGAACCAGTTACCGTAAAGGTAGATATCACAATAGAACAAAGAGAGCTGTACATTAAAGTGGCTGATGATGGAATTGGCATGGAGGAAGAGCAACTGACCCGTCTGTTGGCTCGGATCACGGGTACGGAGGAGCCGGAAGGGGGCAGTATTGGTCTACGCAATGTTCATCAACGTCTGACATTGATGTATGGTGAACGTTATGGTCTGCATATTGAAAGCGCATTACAGGTAGGAACAACCGTATACTTTTCCATACCAAGGGAGGAAGCGTCGAATGTATAAAGCGATGATTGTAGATGATGAGCCTGCGATTCGTGAAGGACTGTCTTCCATTATTGACTGGGGAGATTGTGGCTTTCGCATCGTCGATACGGCTGAGAACGGACGCGAGGCTTTGGAAAAGTTCGGAGAGCATCGACCAGAACTGGTCATTGTAGATATTCGTATGCCTGGGATGAGTGGACTGGAGGTTATACAAAACATACGCCAAATGAATGGGGAGCCGTACCACTTTCTCATTTTAAGCGGATATGCAGACTTTAATTATGCTAGGCAAGCCATGGGATTCGGGGTGGATGGTTATTTATTGAAGCCCGTTGATGAGGAAGAAATGACGCTAGAGCTGAAACGAGTACGGCAAAGCATTGAGGACGAAAAGGGAGATGGAAAGTGGGGGAGTCCGTCTTCGCATGAGCGCGATTGGCTCGAAGCATTGCTGTTTCCGGTTCATGGAGAACATGCTCGTAATGCTGTAGAACCCAGCCATCGTGCATCTAAGCAAGACGAACATCAAAGTAGCGGTGGAAAACACGGACAACAGCCTGAATTACCAGCATTGGACTGGAGTAGCTATCAGGTGATTCTGCTGGATTTGCGTATACCTGACTGGGATCGGCAAGCCCGGCAGTTGGCAGCAAAGCAGCGGCTGGCCGAATTGTGTCGTGAACAGGGTAGAGGCATTGTGTTTGAGGCTGGAATATATATGGGCCTATTGCTTCCCGCCATGTTAAAAACGGAAAAAGATGCTGCTCAGTTGCTGGCTGCATGGCGACAGGAGCTAAAACCGTGGGTAAATGAAATCTATGGGGCTGCCGGCGCTCCGGTAGACATTCTTAGGGATATCCCCAAATCTTTTGAGCAGGCGTTACGATTATTGGAGCGTATGTTTTTGTTCCGGGCAGAAAGAGTCATGCTTCCCGGCGACCTACGTGAATGGGAGACAGTCCCTGCTGAAATGGATGAAGCGTCTGACAGAGCCCCAGATGATCCCATGCGTTATGCAGAAAAGCTGTACTACGCGCTAGATATGGCTAATGGTAGAGCGGCGACCCGTGTCATTAAGGACATGGAAGTCCAATTTCCCCAGATTTATCGTACAGAATCTGCAATCAAGGCGGCCTTCGCTCAGACATTCACACTCGCACTGAACAAATATGCAGCTGGACAGGAACACAGCCGGACCGTGCTGGAGGAGCATTCCAACTTGATTACCAATGTATATGCCTATTCAACATTGGGCGAGCTGGTGGATCACTCGCTCGAACATGTGTTGCAGTGGATTGGCCAGACTGATACGGGTGGCAAGGAGATCATCATGAAGCAAATGATTGACTTTATACATGGTCATTATGATGAAAATTTGCGACTGGAGTTACTGGCAGATATGTTCAATTACAATAGTGGGTATTTGGGCAAACTGTTTAAAAGTCATACAGGCGAGGCCTTTAATGCCTACCTGGATAAGGTAAGGATTGAGCGAGCAAGGGAATTGCTTGCACAGGGGATTAAGGTACACCAAGTCGCGGGCCGCGTGGGGTATGCGAATGCAGATTATTTTCATAGTAAATTTAAAAAGTATGTTGGAATGTCACCTTCCTCCTACCGTAATCAGGTCCAAAAGAACGGAGGAACAGATGGCTGTTGATCGATTCCCTAGGTTTAACGTTATGAAGTCTCTCTTGCAGATGTCGGAGGTATATCCTCCGAATGAAGAGAGGCTCTTTTTTTATATATTGAAAAAAGACGGATCAATAGAAAATGTCACATTGATTATGGATTTTAGGGCATTTTCATAAAAATGCCATCGTTATGACACAACTTTGACACGATGTTCACATTTTTGATTCAATTTCATTTAAATTTATTCTATATAATGGGGATAATCTGAAGCCCGGTTATGGCCATCATGGGGAAATTAGCTAAGTGAGTCATTTCCTAAAAAAGTGACGGTTTCATATGTAACAATGTGAATACAATCACAAATATAAAAGACTTCAGATCACAAACATTAAATCATTGTTAAGGGAAGTACAGAGGAGGAGCAGCATCATGGACGTATTGGATTTGGCACGGTTGCAGTTTGCAACCACTACGATTCTTCATTTTGTTTATGTGCCAATCTCCATTGGATTGTCATTGTTGGTGGCAATTATGGAGACTATGTATGTTATCAAGAAAAAAGACTTGTACAAAAAAATGGCTCAATTCTGGGGAACGTTTCTGCTGATTAACTTTGCGCTGGGCGTAGTTACCGGAATTTTGCAGGAGTTCCAGTTCGGAATGAATTGGTCGGACTTTTCCCGTTTTGTCGGTGATGTATTTGGTACACCGCTAGCCATTGAAGCATTGCTTGCATTTTTTCTGGAATCAACCTTTATCGGCCTATGGGTATTCGGCTGGGAAAGACTATCCAAAACTGTCCATTTAGTTTGTATGTGGCTAGTAGCGATCGGTACGATGCTCTCGGCTTTATGGATTTTGGCTGCTAATTCATTCATGCAACGTCCCGTAGGATATGGGGTTGTAAATGGCCGGGCAGAAATGCAGGATTTTGCTGCTTTGTTAACAAACGAGCAGCTTTTGTGGGAGTATCCTCACACCATCTTTGCTGCCATTGCAACCGGCGCTTTCCTCGTAGCAGGGATTAGTGCTTGGAAGCTGATGCATAAAAAGAATATGGACTTCTTTAAACCTTCTTTTAAATTGAGCATTATAGTTGCATTAATCTGTGCCATTGCTATTCCTTTGTTTGGTCATGGACAGGCTCAATATTTGATCAAAACACAGCCCATGAAGATGGCAGCCAGTGAAGCTCTGTGGGGAGACAGTGGCGATCCAGCGCCTTGGACGGTTATTGCCAATATTGATCCTGATAAGCAGGAAAATACCTTTGAGATTAAGGTTCCGTTTGCACTGAGCTTTCTGTCGTATAGCAAGTTTTCCGGCTCTGTGCCTGGTATGAAGGAGCTTCAAGCACAGTATGAAAAGACCTACGGTCCGGGTGATTATATTCCGCCTGTCCGTACGACCTTCTGGAGCTTCCGCATTATGATTGCGGCAGGATGTGCCATGATTGCACTTGCTCTGTATGGAGCTTATCTGAGTTTTCGACAAAAATTGGAGGGCTCCCATCGTTGGTTCTTCCGTCTTATGCTGTGGGGAATATCGCTCCCATTCATTGGAAATACTGCGGGCTGGATCATGACAGAAATGGGACGTCAGCCTTGGACTGTGTTTGGCTTGCTTCAAACGAAAGATTCTGTTTCACCTACCGTTGTAGCAGGAGAAGTGTTGTTCTCACTGATTGCATTTACGACGTTGTATCTCATTTTAACGGGTGTATTGGCATTCCTGTTTGCTCGTACCGCTCGTAAAGGCCCAGATATGGAGCCGCATCAGCATACGGTAATTCATGATCCATTTGCTCAAGGGGGTGACAGCATTGTCGTTAAATGATTTATGGTTCTTATTGATCGCTGTGCTGTTCACAGGCTTCTTTTTTCTAGAGGGCTTTGATTTTGGCGTAGGGATGGCTACGGGATTAGTGCCGCGTAATGACCAACAAAAACGTTTGATGATCAATACGATTGGTCCATTCTGGGATGCCAATGAAGTGTGGCTGATTACAGCAGCTGGGGCGATGTTTGCCGCTTTTCCGCATTTTTATGCAACGATGTTTAGCGGATATTATCTGGTATTTGTGTTTATTTTGCTAGGTTTGATCTTGCGAGGAGTCTCCTTTGAGTTCCGGGGCAAGGCCGAAGGGAAAGGGTGGACAGGAACGTGGGATGCTTGCATTCTGATTGGCAGCTTCCTGCCGCCGATGCTGTTTGGCATGGCCTTTGCGGCTTTGGTGAAGGGTGTACCTATTCAGCAAAACATGGATCTGAAAGCCGGATTCTTGGATGTGTTCAATGGATACACCGTATGGATTGGACTGACCGTGGTCGGAATGTGCCTTATGCACGGGCTGACGTTCATTTCTCTGCGGACGATTGGTGAAGTAAGGGATCGTGCTCGTGTGATCGCGTCCAAATTTCTTCCGGTGTTGGGGATTTTGCTTGCTGGTATGGTGGTATGGACTTATTTTGCAACGGATTTATTTGCACGTCGCGGTCCCTTTATGTATGTTGCGGTTGCAGTGGGGATGGTTGCCTATGTGCTAACATGGTATTTCCTGAAGCAGCGCCGTGAAGGATGGGCTTTCGGGATGACTGGTGTCATCATTTTGCTAAGCTTCGTCTCGTTATTCGTTGGCTTGTTCCCAAGATTTATGGTGAGCTCGATCAACAGTGCTTTTGATTTGACGATATATAATGCAAGCTCCAGTCATTACACACTGAAAGCCATGACGATTGTTGCAGCAACGCTTTTACCCTTTGTGTTGGCTTATCAGGCGTGGAGCTATTTTGTTTTCCATAAGCGTCTCAGTGAGAAAGATCATCTGGAATACTAATGGATAAAGCCTGGTTTGAATTAAAGGGCATTCGGCCAGTAATGCTGCTGCTGGCCGCCCTTTCCCTGCTCCAGGGAGCAGCGGTAATTGCACAAGCCATCTTTTTGGCAAAGGCTGTTACGATTTTATTTAAACAAAATCCGCTAGTAATGGCTTGGCCATCGCTGGCGTTGTTTTTCGCGGCTTTTGCAGTGAGGCATACGATGATCTGGCTGCAACGCCGGACAGCCGGTCGTTTCGCCGAAGCAGCAGGCGCTTCCTTACGGGAGCGTCTGCTTGCGCGTTTGTTTGAGCGAGGCCCGGGTTTTGCTGCGCGGGAAGGAAGCGGCAAGTTGGTGACGCTAGCGCTGGATGGCGTGGATCGGGTTCGCAATTATTTGGAAATATCCATTCCTCGTATGATAGACATGATGGCTGTAACCTTACTTGTACTTGTGTATGTTTTCACATTGGATATGATTTCAGGTGTGATTTTGACGACTACGATGCCGATTCTGGTGGGCTTCTTTATTTTACTCGGCTTGGCGGCGCGAAAGCAGGCAGACAAGCAGTGGCGTTCCTATCGTCTGTTATCACATCATTTTACGGATTCGTTGCGTGGACTACAGACACTAAGGTTTTTGGGACGCAGTCGGGCGCATGAGGAAACCGTAGGGAAGGTCAGCGACCAGTATCGTACAGCCACGATGCGTACGCTGCGGGTAGCGTTTCTTTCTTCATTTGCCCTCGATTTTTTCAGTATGCTGTCGGTCGCTTTTGTAGCGGTAGGCTTGGGTCTGCGTCTGATTAGTGGTTCAGTGGGACTGGAGGCAGCGCTTGCGGTGCTTATTCTGGCACCGGAATATTTTATGCCTATACGACAGTTGGGATCAGACTATCACGCCTCATTGGATGGTAAAGAGGCTTGGGGAGCGATACGCTCGATTCTCGGTGCAGAAGAAGAAGCGACGGAGACGAATGCACAGACAGTTCAAGATAAAGGATTAGACATCACGGGGCAGGACATCCTTAAGCTGTCTGATGTCTGTTTACTTAATGAAGACGGCTCTGCCCGGCTTGAACATGTGTCTGCAAGTGTTGAACCGCACATGAACATGATCGGCATCGTCGGAGCCAGTGGTGCAGGCAAAACGACATTGCTTAGTCTGCTTGGCGGCTTTTCTGACCTGACTTCAGGTGAGGTGATCCTTAATGGATGCCGATTATCTGCGGATACCAAAGCTGAATGGCAGCGGCATATTGCCTATATTCCACAGCATCCTTACCTGTTTAGCGCTACTTTGGCAGATAATATTCGCTTTTATGAGCCGGGGGCATCCAACCAGCAGGTAGAGTGGGCGATTGACGCGGTTGGACTGCGTGAGCTGGTGGACGGTCTTCCGAGTGGGTTGAATGAGCCTATTGGTGAAGCAGGCCGGACATTGAGCGGAGGACAGGCGCAGCGGATTGCCTTGGCGCGCGCTTTGCTCAGTGACCGTCCGATTATTTTATTGGATGAGCCTACGACACATTTGGATATTGAGACAGAATGGGAATTAAAACAGACCATATTGTCCGTATTGAAACACAAGAGGATGTTTCTCGCCACCCATCGACTGCATTGGATGCCGGATATGGACTGTGTCTGGATGATGAATCAAGGTCGTCTGGAAGAGGTAGGTTCCCATCAGCAACTGGTTGCACAAAAGGGAGAATATTATCGATTGCTGACGGGAATGTCGGAAGGAGGAGGCGGGCGATATGAGAGCAACGGACAATAGTAGCCAAGGCTGGCTTTTACCTTATCTGAAACACTATTTTTGGGCCTTTCTAGCAGCAGCTCTTTTGGGGGCGCTGTCCATTGGGTGTGCAGGCGCGCTGCTCTTTACGTCCGGCCATCTGATTACTCGTTCGGCCTTAAAACCTGAAAATATATTAATGGTGTATGTGCCCATTGTGCTTGTGCGAACGTTTGGTTTTAGTAAAGCTGTCATTCAGTATTTGGAACGCTTGGTAGGTCATGATGCTGCGCTGCGGCTTGTGTCTCGTATGCGGGTACGCTTGTATCGGGCAGTGGAACCGCAGGCGCTGATGATTCGCAGCAAATTTCGTACAGGGGATCTATTGGGATTGCTGGCAGAGGATATTGAGCAGCTTCAAAATATCTATCTGAAGCTGGTTCTGCCTGCGTTATCGGCTTTGCTGATATATGCAACAGGCATCTTGGCGCTTGGCTGGATGGATGGAACATTTGCCTTGCTGATGGCGCTATATGGGGGATTTTTGCTTTTTATCGCCCCAGCTATCTCACTTTGGACCTCACTCGCCAAACGGCGTACGTTCAAGCAGGAACGGAGTAAATCTTATCAGGAACTGACGGATGCTTTGTTCGGCATGAGTGATCTGGTGCTGAGCGGACGAACTGGGCATTTCCTTAGCACCTTTACACAACGGCACAAGAGGGCTGCCATGGTGGAAAATTCACTTCGCCGGAACGAGTGGCGTTCTCATTGGATCGCACAATGCTTTGTAGGTGGAGGAATTGTAATTATGACTGTGTGGGCCGGAGGACTGGTAGCACAGGGTCGCATTGAAGCGACATGGCTGGCATCCTTTGCGCTAGTAACTTTTCCGTTGCTGGATGCTTTCGTTCGCGCTGGGGAAGCGGTGGTTCATGCGCCGGAGTATCAGGATTCACTTCGACGGCTAAACGATTCCGAGAAAGGTACATCTGCACTTGCAGCACGATCAGATGCAGGACAACCAGCAGCAGACGATGTAGCAGATACTAAAAAGGAACAGGCTACCGCTCAGCGATTAAGCCACGGGGGAGACCTTCTGCTTAACAACGTAAGCTACCGCTATGCGGCAACGCAGGAATGGAGTGTGCGTAATATCTCCCTACACGTACCGCAGGGGGGCAAGGTTGCATTGCTTGGCCGCAGTGGTGCGGGTAAGTCTACGCTGCTGAATCTGATTCAAGGAGCATTGCAGCCTGATGAAGGCAGCGTCACTGTCGCAGGAGTGCCTGTATTTACAGGTGGAGCATACTCCAGTCTATTTGCGGTGCTAAACCAGCAACCGTATTTGTTCGATACGACGGTAGCAAACAATATTCGATTGGGACGACCCGACGCCACGCTGGATGAGGTTCGTGCAGTGACGGAGCAGGTAGGGCTTGGAACCCTGATTGATTCTTTACCAGAGGGTTACGATACAAGAATGCAGGAGACGGGTCTTCGCTTTTCCGGTGGAGAAAGACAGCGCATTGCACTGGCGCGGATTTTGTTGCAAAATCACCCAATTGTTTTGCTGGATGAGCCGACCGTGGGGCTTGATCCGCTGACGGAGCATGAACTTATGCAGACGATGTTTCGCGTGCTGGAAGGCAAAACATTGATCTGGATCACTCATCATCTCACAGGAATGAAGCATATGGATGAGGTGATCTTTATGGAACAAGGCACCATCTCCATGCGAGGCAGTCATGATGAGCTGTGGCGAGATCATACCCGATACCGTAATCTGTATAAGCTGGATCATCCGGGTCTGGAAAAACAGTAATGATCACCGTGTCGGATAATATGGTTCATCTGCTATAAGCTTTGAAACAAGGTATTTAAAATTTCGATTAACTTTTATATACTGGTTAGAGTTGATGCGTCACATGCTCATTAGACATTCAACTGGAGGGGGCTGAAAGAAATGAAAACACTCATCTCTAAACATTGGCATTTGATGCTGATTGGTTTTGTAGCCCTGATCATGGGCGGGTTTGTCTTGTTTTATTTTCAAGGGAGCGTGTCGTCGTTTCCGGCCAATCAATCTCAACAAGCTCAGGAAGAGCCAGATAAAACCAAATACGAGATTGTTACAGTGGGTGTAAAAGGGGACGGTTTCTATCCTAAAAATATTGAAGTGAAAGCCGGCGTTCCAACCAAGATCAATTTTAAAAAAATGACATCCTTTACTTGCATCGATGAAGTACAGTCGTTGAAGATCGGAATGGACGTTTACCTGGATCACGAAAATAATTATTTTACCGTCAAGGATTTAAAACCGGGGGTATATGAGTACAATTGCGGCATGTATATGTACTACGGGACGATCACGGTAAAATAAATCAAAAAAGCTTTCTGGCACATGGGGACTGACCCCATGGATGCTAGAAAGCTTTTTTCTTCCAACTAGGTGAATTGCGACAGTAAGTGTATATATACCATCACCCACCTGTGGTGCAATAAGCATTATCCTTTACCTCTGATCAGCTTACATTGCTGATCTTTTGTTTTTTACAAGACTTCTCTCAGAGAATTTACATGAGAACGGAGCAGGCGGAATGGTGCTGGACAAGCGATAGCGGTCGCCTTTGTCCCTGAATTTCTACCTTTGTCTGCTTATTCAAGAAATCCGGGGACAACAGCGATGGGAAGCACCATCCGCATGTGTAGTGGCACGAATGTAAATCTTAATCCACTCCCCATATATCTAATTTTGAACTGATTTTTCTCCTAATTCGTCGGGTACCCGCTTTTGAGCCAGCAAAGTATGATAATAGTATCTAGAGATGAGGAGGAGCTTGTTATGGGATCTTCAACTGAAACCGCTTCCAACGCTGATGCTGTGATTCCTGAATCCAATCGGGGAAGACCACGTAAGGCTCGCGGGTCGAAGCCCGAACGCGGTGAAAAAGGCCTGTGGAACAGTGTGAAACAGCAAAAGTACCTTTATTTTATGTCCATTCCTTTCGTCATATGGGTGTTTGTTTTCAGTTATTTTCCACTATGGGGATGGACAATGGCGTTTCAAAAATATAAGCCAGCCAAATCGTTTTGGGATCAAAAGTGGGTAGGGTTAGACAACTTTATTGAGCTTTTTCAGGATGAACGTTTTTATCTGGTATTACGAAATACGCTGGCAATGAGCCTGATGGGTATTGTTTTTGGTTTTGTTGTACCGATCTTTTTTGCAATTCTGCTAAATGAGTTGCGTGGTATGCTGTTCAAGCGAGTTGTGCAGACAGTATCCTACCTCCCGCATTTTGTATCCTGGGTAGTTGTGGCCGGATTGGTGACGAAAATGCTGTCCATTGACGGTGGAATTGTTAACGATATTTTGGTAGCGCTTCATATTGTGGATGAACCGATTCAGTTTATGGCTAAGGGGAGTTGGTTTTGGTACATTGTAACCGCTTCCGACATATGGAAAGAGACAGGTTGGAATACGATTATTTATTTAGCTGCCATCACCGGAATTGACCAGGAACAATATGAAGCTTCACGTGTGGATGGGGCCAGCCGCTGGAGACAGATGTGGCATATTACATTGCCAGGTATCCGCTCGACCATCGCCATTCTGTTTATTATGGCGATTGGACATCTGGTCAGCAATGGTTTTGAAAAGCAGTTCTTACTTGGCAACAGTCTCGTAACGGATTATTCGGAAGTGCTGGATTTGTATGCACTGAATTACGGGATTAATCTGGGCCGCTTCTCTTACGGGACGGCAATAGGCATTTTCAACTCACTGGTTAGCATTCTGTTGTTGTTTACGGCGAACGGTATATTCAAAAAACTGACCAAAGAAAGCATCATGTAGGGAGGGAGAAGCGAAATGACGAATAAGGCATTTAATGCTACACGGTCAGAAAAGCTGTTTGACCTGTTCAACTATATCCTCATGGCTCTGATCGTGGTGTTGACGCTGTACCCGTTTCTGAACGTACTAGCGATTTCTCTGAACAATTCGACGGACACGGTTCGTGGCGGTATTTATATATGGCCTCGTCAGTTTACACTCGAAAATTACAAAACGATTTTCCAGTACGATGGCCTGCTTCGGGGTCTGCAGGTATCGATTTTACGTACAGTAGTTGGAACGGTGCTGGGACTCATCTGTGCTTCTATGCTTGCATTTACGCTGAGTCGGGTCGATTTCCGCGCGCGCAAGTTCATATCCACGTTTCTGGCGTTGACGATGTATTTTTCCGGCGGAATGGTTCCTGTGTTTATTTTGATGCGTGATTTACATTTGCTGGGCACGTTCTGGGTGTATATTTTTCCGGGGCTGATCAGCGCGTTTAATGTTTTTGTCATTCGTTCCTTTATGGATGGTTTGCCGTATGCGCTACAAGAGTCTGCCAAGCTGGATGGAGCCAATGACTTTACGATATATTGGAAGATTATTTTACCGCTGTGCAAGCCTGTGCTGGCGACAATTGCCCTTTTTTTGGCGGTAAATCAATGGAACGCATGGTTTGATACGTACTTGTACAATGGAACCGCCGCGCAGTGGACAACGCTGCAATTTGAGCTGATGAAGATACTGCAAAGTACGCAGCAAGGCGGCGCCAATATGGCGAATAGCAACGATATGGCTAAGCAAATGGCTCAGATTTCGCCAGAGTCGATTAAAATGGCAATCACGATTACCGTCACGCTTCCGATTTTGCTCGTATATCCATTCCTACAAAAATATTTTGTAGGAGGTATGACACTGGGAGCTGTTAAATCATAACAATCCAATCGTAGCAGTCAATCCACAACGATAAAATCCTAGAAATGCAGGAGGTTTTGAACATGAAAAAACACTGGTCCAGATTTGCACTGATTCCCTTGCTCGCCGTATCACTTGCCGCACTCGCAGGTTGCGGTGGAAGCGATAAAACAGCGAAAGAAGGCTCATCCAGCGGCACAGACCCAATTACGTTTAGCTTCTTCGGAGCAGATACAAGCCCGCAATGGAATGGAATGAAAGATGAAATAGGCAAGGAAATCACCAAGAAAACAGGTGTAACCTTGAATGCGGAATTTGATGTCAGCGGTGGAGGTGGGGATGACCGGATTGCTTTGATGGCAGCAAGTGGGGAATACCCAGACCTGGTCTCTCCTAAAGCAAATATTAGCAAGCTTGTGGATGCGGGGGCTATGATTGATCTGACCGATCTGATCAACGATCACGCACCCAATCTCAAAAAGCTATACGGCCCCTATATGGATCGGCTGAAATACAGTAATAAGGATCAAGCCATCTATGTTATTCCTACGTATGCAGGGGTGGGACAGGAGAGTTTTGACGCGACGGGGGGATTTGAAATTCAGCATAAGGTGCTCAAGGAGCTGGGATATCCCAAGGTAAGAACATTGCAGGATTTTGAAAACGTGCTCAAAACCTATGTAGCCAAACATCCGACGATTAATGGCAAAAAAACGATCCCTCTCACGCTGGATGCAGACGACTGGAGAATTATGATTACCGTAACGAACCCTGCTTTCCAGACAACTGGGGCGCCGGATGATGGTGAATATTTTATTGATCCCAAAACTTTTGAAGCCAAGCTTCATTACAAACGTCCGGAAGAAAAAGAATATTTCCGTTGGTTAAACCACATGTACAATGAAGGGCTGCTCGATAAAGATTCGTTTGTGCAAAAAAGCGATCAATACAAATCCAAAATTGCCAGCGGTCGTGTTCTGGGTCTGATCGACCAGGAGTGGGGTTATCAGGATGCCGAAAATGCATTAAAAGCGTCAGGCAAGGCTGATGCCAGCTACGCGCATTTCCCAGTTACACTCTCAGAGGAGTACAAGGATCGTTCCTTTCAGGATACAGGTTTTGCGTCCGGTTATGGTGTAGGGATTACGGAAAGTTGCAAGGACCCGGTGCGGGCTATTAAATTTCTGGATTATTTAGCTTCCGATGAAGGACAGGTGCTAGTGAACTGGGGAATCGAAGGCAAGCACTATGAAATCAAAGACGGCAAACGCGTCATTCCTGCCGATGTATTGGATCAAAAAACGAACAATACAACCAGCTTCAATAAATCCACTGGAATAGACTTGTACACATTAATGAGCGGACACTATGGTGACGGAGTGAAGGACTCTACGGGTAACTACTACACTGCCAAATTCCCGGAACAAATTATCGCGGCTTATTCGAAGCCGGAGAAAGAATCACTGAAAGCGTATGGCGTAAAAACGTGGAAGGAACTGTTTCCAGGAAAAGAAGAATTTGATGTGAAGCCTTGGGGCGCAGCCTATAACCTGACGACAGACAATGAATCCAACTATAACGTTACATTCAAAAAGACGACAGACATAATCCGCAAACGTATACCGGAAGCCATTTTAACACCAGCTTCCAATTTTGATACGGTATACGACAACATGATTAAAGAACTGGATGCCGCCGGAGCTGTCCAAATGGAACAGCAATACACGCAACTGGTGAAGGACAGAGTGGAGTTATGGAGTGGGAAGGCTGCTAAATAACGAGTCCATATTTTCCAAACATTGAAATCTCGGAGTGACAGAGCGCATGCGCCATGGGCAATATGGGTTCAGCGCTTTGTCTGACCTTGATGAGGGAGGGTTTGAGTTGACGAAAGGCGAAAGACCACAGTCCCTACGGTTATGGTATCGCCAGCCTGCTGAGGTATGGGAGGAAGCATTGCCAGTCGGCAATGGACGGCTGGGAGCTATGGTATTTGGCGGGATCAGAGAGGAGCATTTGCAATTAAACGAGGATACGCTCTGGTCCGGATTTCCCAGAGATGGCGTTCAGTATGATGCATTGCGATATTTAGAGCCTGCCAGAAAGCTGATTGCAGATGGAAAATACAAGGAAGCAGAGCAACTGATTAATTCGAACATGCTGGGTCGAGATACAGAAGCCTACCAGCCTTTAGGAGATTTGTGGATTACACAGGAGAACCTAGGGGAGATTGCGCATTATGAACGGGAACTGGATATGCAGACCGGAACGGCAGTGGTCACTTTTCAGAGTGATGGAGTCCACTATACTCGTGAAGTTATCGCCAGTGCACCTGATGGAGTCATTATGGTGTCACTGACTGCGAATAAGGTTGGAAAAATCCATGCATCTGTGCGTATGACTACCCCCCATCCTTGTGAGGATGAAGTTGGAGAGGATGCGCTTGGTGATTCCTCCAAAGGAGCCAACGATAACGATCCATCCGAGGAACCGACCAGGGACTTCATTACGTTGACTGGACGAGCGCCCAGTCATGTGGAATCTAATTATCACGGTGATCATCCACAGTCTGTCGTTTACGAAAATGATTTGGGGATGGCTTTTGCAGTTCAGGCGAGGGTTATTCCCGAGGGAGGAACCTTGACGACGAGGGATGACGGAGCGTTGATCATCTCGGACGCGGATAAAATCACGGTGTATTTGGCAGCGGCTACCGGATTTCGGGGATTTCAGGCTATGCCGAATAGTGATGCAACAGAGTCGGCAGAAGCATGTAAAGTCATTCTAGACGGAGCGATTTCGCTAGGAAGTGAGCAGGTGCGGCAACGCCATGAGCAGGATCACCGGAAGCTGTTTGACCGTGTTGCATTAGAACTGGGAAGTGACACGCTAACTGACGAGTCCGTTCTCCCGACGGATCTGCGATTAGAACGCTATCAGAAAGGTCAGGCAGACCGGGGGCTGGAAGTGCTGTTATTCCAATATGGACGTTATTTGCTAATGGGCAGTTCACGTCCGGGCAGTCAGCCCGCCAATCTTCAGGGCATCTGGAATGACCGGGTACAGCCGCCGTGGAACAGTAACTATACAACCAATATTAATACACAGATGAACTATTGGCCCGCAGAGGTGTGTAATCTTGCCGAGTGCCATGAGCCATTGCTGCACATGATTGGAGAAGTCGGTCGTACGGGACGCAGGGTCGCTTCCATCAATTATGGGGCTCAAGGATGGACAGCTCACCACAATATTGATGTGTGGCGAAACGCCGGACCGTCAGGTGGCCATGCCAGTTGGGCATTTTGGCCGCTTGGGGGTGTATGGCTGACCGCTCACCTATGGGAGCGTTATCTGTTCACCTTGGATACAACCTATTTGGCAGAACAGGCTTATCCGCTTATGAAGGGGGCGGCGGCCTTTTGCCTAGACTGGCTTGTGGAGGGCCCGGATGGTCGGCTTGTAACGTCCCCCTCCACTTCGCCTGAAAATAAATTCATCACGCCCGAAGGCGAGGATTGCAGTATATCCATGGGCTCTACGATGGACATGACGCTGATTCGGGAGCTATTGAGCAACTGTATTCAGGCCGCGGATCTGTTGGAGTTAGACGATGAGTTCCGTAGACGCTGCGAAGAGACACGGGAACGATTAATACCCTATCAAATCGGCCGTCACGGTCAGTTACAGGAGTGGATGGTCGATTTTGAGGAAGCGGAGCCTGGGCATCGACATGTTTCGCATCTTTTCGGGCTTTACCCCGGCCGACAGATCCATATCCGCGATACTCCAGAGCTGGCTGAGGCGGCTCGCATATCGCTACGCCGCCGGCTCGATCATGGTGGCGGTCATACCGGGTGGAGCTGTGCCTGGTTGATTAACCTGTACGCCCGGCTGGAAGATGGCGACACTGCGCATCGGTATGTTCGCACGTTGCTGTCGCGGTCGACCTACCCTAATTTATTCGACGCTCACCCGCCTTTTCAGATCGACGGTAACTTTGGTGCGACGGCAGGCATAGCAGAAATGCTGCTGCAAAGCCGCCCGGGCGAGCTGACGCTATTGCCTGCCCTGCCATTGGCATGGCCTGAAGGACGGGTCAGCGGCTTGAAAGGGCGTGGCGGAAATACGGTCAGCATGGAATGGTCCGGTTCGCGGCTCGTCCGTGCGGAGCTTACCACATCGGTCCAGACGGGAAGCTGTACGATTCGCAGTGCACATCCGTTTAGCGTTGATGATCGTCGGGCTCAGCCTGATCCCAAGCACGGAGGATTTATTTTGTCATGGACTTTTACCAAAAAGCAGGAAACAACGAATGAATATACGATTATAATTGAGGGAGAGGAAGAGACACAATGACTATTTTTCAATTTCCGCAGGACTTTATGTGGGGTACCGCAACGGCCGCCTACCAAATCGAGGGGGCTTACCAGGAGGATGGGAGAGGGGTGTCGATCTGGGATACCTTTGCCCATACGCCTGGCAAAGTGTTCAACGGTGATAACGGCAATGTAGCTTGTGACAGCTATCATCGTTACGAAGAAGATATCCGTCTCATGAAGGAGCTGGGCATTCGTACATATCGTTTCTCGGTGTCCTGGCCACGTATATTCCCTAATGGTGATGGTGAAGTCAATCAAGAGGGATTGGACTATTATCATCGTGTAGTTGATTTGTTGAATGACAACGGAATTGAACCGTTTTGTACACTGTATCACTGGGATCTGCCTCAGGCGCTACAGGATGCCGGAGGATGGGGGAATCGTCGCACAATTCAGGCCTTTGTCCAGTTTGCGGAAACGATGTTCCGTGAGTTTCACGGTAAAATACAGCATTGGCTGACATTCAATGAACCGTGGTGTATCGCCTTTTTATCCAATATGCTGGGAGTTCATGCCCCGGGTCTGACGAATCTCCAGACTGCGATTGATGTAGGACATCATCTGCTGGTTGCGCATGGCCTATCTGTACGCCGATTCCGCGAGCTTGGCACCAGTGGCCAGATCGGTATCGCCCCAAATGTCTCCTGGGCTGTTCCTTACAGCACTTCTGAGGAAGATAAAGCGGCTTGTGCACGCACGATTTCCCTGCACAGTGACTGGTTTCTCCAGCCTATTTATCAAGGCTCGTATCCTCAGTTTTTGGTAGACTGGTTTGCGGAACAGGGAGCCACCGTACCTATACAAGATGGAGATATGGACATTATCGGTGAGCCAATTGATATGATTGGTATCAATTATTATAGTATGTCGGTTAATCGATTTAATCCGGAGGCAGGATTTCTTCAATCTGAAGAAATCAATATGGGACTACCTGTAACAGATATCGGCTGGCCGGTGGAGTCACGTGGTCTGTATGAGGTACTACATTATTTGCAAAAATACGGTAACATCGATATTTACATCACAGAGAACGGGGCTTGTATCAATGATGAGGTCGTAAACGGAAAGGTGCAAGATGATCGTCGAATTTCCTACATGCAGCAGCATTTGGTGCAGGTGCACCGGGCAATTCATGATGGTCTTCATGTTAAAGGCTATATGGCATGGTCACTTTTGGACAATTTTGAGTGGGCAGAGGGGTATAATATGAGATTTGGCATGATTCATGTCGATTTTCGCACACAGGTCCGCACCCCCAAGGAAAGTTACTATTGGTATCGAAATGTAGTAAGTAATAACTGGTTGGAGACTAGACGCTAAACAAAGAGAAATGATCTGAATATAAAGCAAATTTAGGTCTGCCTCCGCTCCCGTTTGTTTAAATAGGAGGTCCTCTGGGGTAATAATAGCCAAGATGAATTACAGATGGTTCTAGTATATAGAGGCCGGCAAGAATAAAAAAATAAAAAATGTGCATACTGAAAAAAATACCTGGCGAGGGCACTTTTTAACCATTTTAAACTAGAGGGAGTGGAGGGTATGGCTTCGAATTTTAGAAAATCAGGATCAAGGGATAACCAAATGAGCCGCACGGTATCTGTTATTTCTTTGATCGCTTGCATTGTAGGTATTATTCTTATTTTGCTTGATATAGGGAATTTAACCGATCGTAATATCTATCTAATGACAGGCATTGGCGCCTTTGCTGCCGGAATTTTCATTTTTCTAATCGGGAAATCATTTGTCATTGCCCGCAAGAAGGAAGACCAAGAGAACGGACATCGTTAATACAATTGAAAAGATGATGTAAAACTGATAACGAAAACAACAGCGCGGGGCTTCGAGCAGTGTAGGATGATAACTGTAAGGAGTCCCGATTTTTGCTTTAGTATAGCTTTTTTAAGATACTTCAAGATGCATAATTAACGTTTTTATATGTCATTTTTGAATTAAAAAGAAATTTTGAATTTGCAAGAGAAATTTTATTTTTAGAGAGGTTTTTCACAAAAATCGGACAAATAATCGACAATTCTGTTAACAATAAAAAAAGTGGCCGCTTTTCTGCTATCTTATATAAGGGCAACATTACAGGAGTTCGTTAGTTTTGAGTAATTTACTATTTTAAGGAGAGGGGAACAACATGAACAAAAAACCAAAAGCGATTATTGCGTTGGTTTTGACCGTGCTCACGGTAGCATTGCTCATCTGGACGTGTTTTTATGCTGGCGGAAAATACGTTGTTTTCGATCCGAAAGGACCAATTGGGCAAGCACAAAAAGAGCTGATCATTCTTACAACTGCATTGTCTGCGCTTATAATTGTACCGGTTATGATTTTGACCTTCTTCATCATTTGGCGGTATCGCGATACCCCAACAAACAAGGTGAAGTATCAACCCCATTGGGATGACAGCAAAAAGCTGGAAACCACATGGTGGGCTATTCCGATTATCGTTATCTGTATTATTGCGGTCATCACTGCGAGATATACCTACATGCTGGAGCCTTCCAAGCCGATTGCAAGCACGCAAAAGCCAGTAACGATTCAAGTAACCTCATTGGACTGGAAATGGCTCTTTATGTACCCAGAGGAAGGTATAGCTACAGTTAACCAAGTTCACATTCCTAAAGGTGTTCCAGTCCGTTTTGAACTGACTGCTGACGCTCCGATGAACTCGTTCTGGATTCCGCAATTGGGCGGTCAAATCTACACCATGTCAGGCATGGCCATGAAACTGCATTTGCAGGCCGATCACGAAGGAACTTACTTTGGCTCGGGTGCAAACTTTAGCGGTGAGCATTTTGGACAAATGCGTTTTGATGTAGAAGTCCAGTCGGATGAAGAGTATAAAAACTGGGTCGCTGACATCAAGAAGCAGTCTAAGCCGCTGACGAAAGACGGCTATTTGGCGCTTGCAAAACCAGGTTTGTCCCAGCCTGATGAGTATTCTTCGATTCCAGACGGATTGTTCAAAGAGATTGTCAACAAGTATGTAGTGGAAGGCTCTTCTAACCCCCATGCTGGACATGGTGAAGCTACATCCACAGAAGATTCATCCAAGACCGGCACAGAAGAGCATGCCAAAATGGATATGAGTCATATGAATATGAGCGGACACAATTAAAATGATTATAGGGAAGGAGGCCCCCAATGCTTGACAAAATAAAAGAGTTTGCATCCACTTTCTTCGTTACTGGAGACCCGATGATCTATGGAGCGGACGTTTCCATCGCACTAGCAACGATCGGGATCGTGTTTGTGCTCACTTATTTCAAAAAATGGGGCTGGCTTTGGAAAAACTGGTTGACTACGGTTGACCATAAAAAAGTCGGTATTATGTATATTCTTGCGGCCATCTTGATGTTATTCCGCGGAGGCGTGGATGCGTTATTGATGCGTATTCAACTTGCTACACCTGATGTGACACTCTTACATCCTGAGCATTACAACCAGATTTTTACAACTCACGGCACAATCATGATCTTGTTTATGGCGATGCCGTTGATGTTTGGTTTGTTTAACATCGCCGTACCCCTTCAAATTGGTGCGCGCGACGTTGCGTTTCCTTTCCTGAACGCATTGAGCTTCTGGCTTTTCTTTATGGGTGCGATGTTGTTCAACTTGTCCTTCGTTATTGGCGGTTCGCCAGATGCAGGCTGGTTGAGTTATCCACCGCTCTCAGAACTGCAATTTAGTCCTGGCGTCGGTCAGAACTTCTATATCTGGGGTATTCAGATTTCCGGTATAGGTTCATTGGCTACAGGGATCAACTTTATTGTTACCATCATTAAAATGCGTGCACCTGGTATGACTTGGATGAAAATGCCTGTCTTTACGTGGTCCGTATTTTCATCATGTGTTATTATCATTTTCGCGTTCCCGATTCTGACGGTTACTTTAGCTTTGCTATTCCTTGACCGCTTTGGAGGAGGACACTTCTTTACCCTTGATTTCGGCGGTAACCCGATGATGTATATCAACTTGATCTGGATGTGGGGTCACCCTGAGGTATACATTGTAGTATTGCCAGCCTTCGGTATTTATTCCGAGGTTATCAGCGTATTCTCTAAAAAGAAATTGTTTGGTTACAAATCCATGGTTTACGCCATGTTCATTATTGCGATCCTGTCCTTCTTCACGTGGGCGCATCACTTCTTCACAATGGGATCAGGCGCAGATGTTAATGCATTCTTTGCGATTTCGACGATGGTTATCGCAATACCGACAGGGGTTAAAGTATTTAACTGGCTGTTCACGATGTACCGGGGTAAACTCGAATTTAAAACTCCGATGATGTGGTCTATTGCATTTATTCCGAACTTCCTGATTGCAGGTTTGACGGGCGTCATGTTATCTGTAGCGCCTGCGGACTTCCAGTTCCATAACAGTTACTTCCTGATCGCTCACTTTCACTCTGCTCTGATTGGTGGGGTAGTGTTCGGTTACCTGGCAGGTCTGTACTACTGGTGGCCCAAAATGTTCGGTTTCACATTGCCTGAAACGCCTGGTAAATGGGCTTTCTGGTTCTGGAATATCGGGTTCTATGTATGTTTCATTCCGCAATATTCCCTCGGTCTGATGGGTATGACACGTCGTCTGAGCACTTACGGCTGGGATACTGGCTGGCAGCCGCTTAACATGGTGTCAACCGTTGGGGCATTCCTGATGGGGATTGGTTTCTTGTTCCAGGTTCTTCAAATTCTTCTGGGTATCAAAAATTACCGCAAGCTGAAGGATACAACTGGCGACCCTTGGGGTGGTCACACGTTGGAATGGTCAATTCCTTCACCTGCACCGGAATACAATTTTGCTACCATTCCGCAAGTAGAAGAACGCGATGACTGGTGGGCAGAAAAAGATAAACGTGCAAAAGGTATCTTCAGAAAGCAACCGCCAATTGAAGCGATTCATATGCCGAAAAACTCGGCGATTCCATTCATTATGTCGGTATTCTTTTTCATTGCAGGTTTCGGTTTCGTATTTGGATGGTCGTTCTTCTATATTCCAGGGCTGATCGGCGTAGCAATTTGTATGATTTGCCGTTCGTTCTTCTCTTATGATGGCGACTACTATATCCCTGCGGATGAAGTAAAACGCACGGAAGCGGCAATAAGGGGGTCTGTATAATGGCACAAGCAGCAGCACATCACAGCCATGATCATGACCACGGGCATCACGATCCGCAAGAATTGAAGATGCTTGGTTTTTGGATCTTCCTCGTAACGGACGTAATCCTGTTCAGTACCTTGTTCGCAACCTTCGTTGTCCTTCGGAACAACACAGCCGGAGGACCAGGTGGCGCAGAGCTGTTTAACATGACGGGCGTTATTATTGAAACGTTCCTCTTGCTCACAAGCAGCTTCACAAGTGGTCTGGCTGTGTTGGCTATGAACAAAGGAAGCATGAAGGGATTAATCAACTGGTTAATCGTGACGGCAATCCTGGGTCTTGGTTTTATCGGTTTTGAAGTTTACGAGTTTGTTGAAATCGTACATGAAGGTGCTAATTTTGGAACCAGTGCGTTCTTGTCGGCATTCTTCACCTTGGTCGGAACACACGGACTTCACGTTTCGTTAGGTCTGGTTTGGATGATTGGACTTATGTTCCAGTTGAAAAAACGCGGACTTACTCCAGAGACGAAGGGCAAAGTTTCGGCATTGAGCTTGTACTGGCACTTTTTGGACGCTGTCTGGATCTTCTTGCTGACAGTTGTCTATTTGATGGGGGTGATGTAGATGGCACAGCATCAATCAGGAGCAGGTTCGCATGGTCATGATGATTCTCACGGTTCAGTGAAATCCTATGTTATCGGATTTATTCTGTCCATCGTACTGACCATCATTCCTCTCGGCGTGGTTATGAATCATATGTTGAGCCGCACTTCGACGATGGTTGTTATTTTAGCCGCGGCAGTGCTGCAATTTCTGGTTCAGCTATTCTTCTTCATGCACATTCGTGAAAGCAATGGACCACGTTGGAATGTGATGACTTTAATCTTTGGTATAGTGATCCTGTTGACCGTCGTTGGCGGTTCTGTATGGATTATGGAATACAACATGGTAGCACACTAATAAATAACACAAAGAGGAAGCGGCTCTATGCCGCTTCTTCTTTTTTTGTAAAGGGCCTGCTGAAATTAAACTGTGGCTTCTTGAACTCAAGTTTGCATGTGTGTAAAATGGAATTGTATAACAGAAGAGTGAAAAAGATAATACTAATGGAGAGTGAGGAAAACGTCATGAACACCGAAATATTGTTTAAACCTTTTAAGATAGGTAACTTATCGCTTCCCAATCGGATCGTTATGGCTCCCATGACACGAAATTTTTCTCCCCAAGGTGTTCCAGGACCTGAGGTTGCTGCGTATTATCGTCGTCGTGCGGAAAATGCTGTTGGATTGATTATTACGGAGGGAACGGCTATCAATCATCCCGCAGCTGTGGAGCATACAGGCATCCCTAACTTTTATGGTGAAGGGTTACAGGGGTGGGCCAAGGTAGTAGAGGAGGTCCATGCGGCAGGTGGCAAAATTATACCGCAGCTTTGGCATGTGGGTACGGCCCGGAAAATAGGTGCGGATAACCAACCGAATCCCGAGGCATTGCCTGTCGGTCCTTCGGGTATTTCTCCCGCCGGTGAAAAGGTAGTTGAGCCATTGACGGAGGCGGAAATTGCGGATATCATCGCAGCCTTTGCTCAGGCCGCTACCGATGCCAAGCAGGTGGGGTTTGACGGCATTGAACTTCATGGAGCGCATGGCTATTTAATAGATCAATTTTTTTGGGATAAAACCAATAAGCGTACCGATCAATATGGAGGCGATTTGGTTCAGCGGACCCGGTTTGCGGTCGAGGTTATTGAAGCTTGTCGCCGTGCAGTGGGTCCGGATTTTCCAATTGTACTGCGATTCTCCCAGTGGAAGATGTACCATTATGGAGAAAAGCTGGCACAGACACCACAGGAACTTGAACAGTTTCTTGCTCCATTAGTGAAGGCCGGAGTGGATGTATTCCATTGTTCAAGTCGCCGTTTCTGGGAACCGGAATTTGAAGGCTCAGATCTAAATCTGGCAGCTTGGACGAAAAAGATAACAGGCAAGCCAGTGATTACGGTGGGATCTGTTGGTTTGGAGAAGGCATTTCTGAGTGATCTGGAAAAAAATAATAGTCTTCAGACTGATCAATCCAGTAGTGTAGAGGCTCGATTAGAACAACTCATGGGGCTAGTAGAACGAGAGGAAGTTGATCTGGTTGCAGTTGGACGTGCATTGCTGGTTGATCCGGCATTTGCAGTAAAATTGCGTGATCAACAGATAAAAGAAATAATTCCTTACCGTGATGAAGTATTAAAAACGTTGAAATAAGAAAATTTCCGTTACAGGGCAAGCTGTAATATAAGCTATTCGTAAATTCTACGAATTTGCTATAATAGGAGCATCAAGTCGAAATACACGGGGTGAAAAAGGATGAATTCTGAAACGGAAGCTTTGGATTGCGAGCCGGCTTGTCACGGTTCAGATCAGGAAATTGAGCGCATAAAATCTTCCCTTGTTGAGGATTCCATCGCATACAAAATGTCGGAGCTGTTTAAGGCGCTGGGTGACCCGACACGGATTAAGCTGATTTATGCCCTGGCCCAAAAGGAACTGTGTGTTCATGATTTAACACAGGTGTTGAACATGGGCCAATCTGCGGTATCCCACCAGCTTCGTTATTTGCGCAACCTGCGTATTGTCAAACGACGCAAGGAAGGCAAGACAGTGTTTTATTCATTGGATGATAATCATGTGGAGCAGATTTTTTTGCAAACCCATCAGCACATATCACATCAATGATTTTTGACAAACCAACAGCAGGGCGCCAAGCAATTGGCGCTCTTTTGGTGCTTGTCCATTGAAGTCGATTTTTTTTGTTAATAAGGGCTATGATCATTGACTTTTACCCCTAAACCTGAATATAATGACCTTAACAAATAATATATGAACAGTTGCTCATATATAGCTAATTGGAGGCCAATTATTATGGATGCTCTAAAAAGAAATGAACGGCATGAATGGATTTTGGAAGGTTTGGATTGCGCCAACTGTGCTCTTAAGATTGAAAATGGAGTCAGTAAAATAGAAGGGGTCTTGGATTGCTCGGTCAATTTTGTAACAAAAACGTTGACGATGACCACAACTTCGGATCAAAAAGAAGAGGTTTTTCGCCAAACGGAACGGAAAGTTCACAGACTTGAGCCTCATGTTCGGATGGTTGCCAAAAGTGCCGGTGGACGCCTGCGCGAAGACAGCCGAAGCAGCGTTGGTGCCGCACAGGCAAGCTGCACAGAGGATTGCGCATGCGGTCATGAGCATGATGGTGAAGGACATAATCACAATGATGGACAGCATGGTGCTCACAGTCATAGTGGCCACAGCCATGAAGCGCATGGCGCGCACGATGGGCAAGACCACGGTAATCATACACACGTACATCACAATCACCATGCAGTGCACGATCATGGTGAAGCTACCCATGCTCACTCACATTCGCACACGCATGATGATGATAGCCATGCCGGGCATACGCATGATCATGGTACGGACGGTATGCGCCGTATGATAGCGCGTCTGTCCATAGGAGCGGTTATTGCAGCTGTTGCCTGGTGGTTACCTGTTGAAGGTGTGGGCAAGCTGGCTCTATTTTTAGTGGCATATATCATCGTTGGCGGTGATGTTGTCTTGCAGGCTGCACGTAGCTTGGTGCGTGGAATGGCCTTTGACGAGTATTTCCTGATGACGCTGGCTACGGTGGGTGCATTTGCTATTGGGGAATACCCCGAAGGCGTAGCTGTCATGTTCTTTTATCAAATCGGAGAGCTATTCCAAGGCATTGCAGTTAACCGTTCACGCAAGTCCATCAGTGATCTGATGGATATTAGGCCAGACTATGCCAACCTGAAGACCGCTGAGTCCGTACGGAGGGTGTCTCCAGAAGAGATTCGCGTTGGAGATTTGATCGTAATTAAGCCGGGTGAGAAGATTCCGCTGGATGGTAAGGTTGTAGAAGGCAAGTCGCATGTCGATACCTCGGCGTTGACCGGTGAATCTGTGCCTCGTACCGTTGAGCCGGGAAGCAGTGTGATGAGTGGATTTGTGAACACGAATGGACTTCTGACGGTAGAGGTCAGCAAGGAATTTAGTGAATCTGCGGTCTCTAAAATTTTGGAACTGGTGCAAAATGCGAGTGCCAAAAAAGCGCCGACTGAAAAGTTTATCACGAAATTTTCCAGATATTATACTCCTGTAGTGGTTATTGTAGCGTTGTTGTTGGCAGTTGTTCCTCCGCTTGTTGTGCCGGGTGCACAGTTTGCAGATTGGTTATATCGTGCGCTTGTCTTCCTCGTTATTTCTTGTCCGTGTGCGCTGGTGGTGTCCATTCCACTGGGCTTCTTTGGCGGAATCGGGGCAGCCTCCCGTTCAGGTGTGCTGATCAAGGGCGGTAATTATCTTGAAGCCCTGAATCATGTAAAATACGCTGTTTTTGATAAAACAGGTACGCTCACCAAAGGTGTGTTCCACGTGACCGGGATTTATCCTGCCGAAGCTTTTACGAAGGAAAGTCTGCTGGAGACTGCTGCATTGGCCGAGATGCACTCCACGCATCCTATCGCAGCTTCCTTGCGTGAAGCTTATGGCAATGAACTTCAAACGGAGCGAGTGCAGCAATATAGCGAAATATCCGGCCACGGGATTCAGGCCCAGATCGATGGACACAAGGTATTGGCCGGAAACGCTAAGCTGATGGAGCGGGAGCGTATTGCTTTTAATGTGGCGCAGCAAGCAGGGCCAATGGATGAAGGAACGGTCGTACATGTGGCTGTAGACGGAACGTATGCTGGCTGCATTCTGATATCGGATGAGGTTAAGGAGGATGCGGCCAAAACGATTGCTTCGCTGAAAAAGCTGGGGGTGGTCAAAACCATCATGCTAACAGGTGACAATCGGACAGTTGCCGAGGCTGTAGGACGTCAGTTAGGTCTGGATGAAGTACGGGCAGAACTGTTGCCTCAGCATAAAGCCGAAGCCATTGAGCAGTTGTCTGCAAGTAAAAAACCGAGCGATAAAATCTTGTTTGTAGGCGATGGAATTAATGATACACCTGTACTTGCCTTGGCAGATGTTGGTGTAGCGATGGGCGGTTTGGGTTCGGACGCTGCGATTGAAGCAGCAGATATCGTAATCATGAACGACGAGCCTTCAAGGCTGGTGACGGCGATTCATATTGCCCAACGCACACGCCGTATCGTATGGCAAAACATTATATTTGCGCTAGGTGTCAAAGCAGTATTTCTCACATTGGGCGCGTTTGGTATTGCTACTATGTGGGAGGCTGTATTCTCCGACGTAGGTGTAACACTGCTAGCCGTATTAAATGTGATGCGTGTGCTGAAGGTTGGTTCTGACGAATAAAAAGGGAACACCCCCGTTAACATTGGATGTAGACATCCTATGAAAACAGGGGGTGTTTTTATAGCAGCCTTTTTTGTGTAGACATGTGCTTTCAGCAGTATAGAGACCTATTTTTCTCATATATAGTAGTTGTGCAGAGATGTATAAATGTGGGGAGGGTCTAATAAGTTTAAGGTAGGGACTTTATAAGTAAGACCCATGTAACATTCGGTTGGTCAGTAATTAGTAAGCGTTTTCTTTATTTGGAGGGGTACTCGAATTCGTGTGTGCCAACTTGCTGACGAAAGAAAGGATGGATTACTAGCATGGAGGCTAAACTGATGCAGGTATTCGCAGAGCTTTTGGGTGGCATAAACAGCCGGGATTGCAACGTTCCAGAGCCAGGTATGGAGTCTACTACACGGAGATTGGCTATGGAGACGCTAAGAGCAGGAAGCCATCAAGTATCTGCTGCACAGGAGGAAGATCCATTGGGCTGGCTGGTTAGTTTAGCCGAGCAGGGTGCAATCAGTCGAGCGGAAGCATTGCTGGCTGCAAACCCGGAATTACTTGGAGAGCCGATGCTGAATAACGGCAATGATACAGAGCAAGCCATGGGCACACTACTAAAATGGAGCGATGAATACAGCGACACCTCCATACGGCTTTATGCGGATGCTCCTGCAAGTATGAGTCATAAAAGTACAGAGGAAGCATCATCAGGAATAGGTAGTCTTGACGGTTATAGTCTGCTGCATGGTCCATTGTCACTGGCATCCGGCCGCGTGAGGGAATTATGCTATGCCTATTTGGAAGCGGCAGAGTCTGGACAAAAGATTCATGCCCCTGACGGGGAGCCCGATCCCATCCTTGTCCCTGGTTCCCGTGCATCTGATACGTACACATCATTTAATAAAGCATCTGGTTTGCCTGGATTGTGTGAACACCTGTCCCGACGAATCATTGGCCTGCTGGAAACAGAGTACGAGGGCTTGTTTGAGTTGCTGGACGGATTGCCGCTGACTATAGCTTTGACTGAGCAAAACAATGCAGTGGGCATCGGAAGCCTGCAGGATATGCAGCTGGAGGCATTACTGCGTGCAGCGTTGCGGAGTATGCGACAAGGGGGAGAACCACGGCTGGAGATTATGGTGCGCAATCCGGCTGACGTAAACCAGTTCCAGACCATCCGAGACTGGATTGACGGCGTTGCCGAGCAAACGTTGTGTGGGCGTCTGCGATGCGTTCCATATCGGGTAGGTGTACTTTTGACGGTTGATGCAAGTTTGGTGCCTAATGCAGGCCATACATGGAGTGAGCAATCCGCACAGTCGGAGAAGTCGGCCAACGCTGATAGCATGTTCGAAGTGAGCGCACGACAGACCAAGCAGGCGGCTCAAGCCGCAGATTTGGCACGCTTTGCCGATACGGTCATTTTAGAAGTCATACCAGTTCCATCTGATGACAACAGAGCTGGGGGTTCGCTGATTCCATCCGTTGTTGACGGTCATGAGAATGCTAATGATACGATAAAACGCATAATGGAAGCTGTTCGGCGTGTAAAGCCCGTGCTTCCTATATGGGTGGCGATAGATAAAATTCACCAGTCCCTGGATGGGAATTGGATTTGGGAGAACAAACTGACGGGGGTCATTTGCTCGGATTCAACAGTTCCTGTTGTACGCCTCGCGGCTGCGCGTTGGAGACTGCAACAGCAAGCCAATCGTCAACACACTTCAGAAACTGCACACACCCATGCGTGGAAGTTTCCACTATAGTCTGAAGATAACCTGAATTCATGTGATAGAGGATTTTGCAAAGATCCAGTAAGCGACTTTCAATGAACAATATATAGATCGAAATGGTCTAGTTCATCTATATATTGCACTTTGGAGCGACTGGAATCGAATTTTGTAAATCCTGAATAAAACGCTTTGTAATATAGAGGATACCTGCGTTGTTTGCGCGGGTATCTTTTTTTATTTAGGCTATTAGCAGTTTACAAGTGGAAAAGGAAGGGTATATAATAAAACAAAAGTTTCTCTAAAGCAAAATAATTGTATAGATGCAAAAATGATTATCATTCTCATTGCCAAACATGCTGCTTCGGGCTTCCCGAAGCAGCATGTGCTATTTTAGGGCACTTAACAATGGATATCATTCTCAATGAGATGCAAGTACAAGGAACCAAAAATGGAAAGGAACGTGACAAGATGCAAGCAGTTCAACGATTACAAGATACGTTGTCTCCCTCTAACCGAACACTTTCAAAAAACAGTGGCAGCGGACGACCCGGTCCCAATCGCAAACCGCAATTTCAGCTCAAAAGCATGCTGAAAAATAAGGAGATGCAGGCTGCTCTAGGCAGTGGAATGCTAATGCTGATGGCATGGGGAGTCTCACATTGGTGGCAATGGCTATCCATCATTCTCTATGTAGTGTCTTATGCCCTTGGAGGCTGGTCCAAAGCCAGAGAAGGGATTGAAACCCTGATCCGAGAACATGATCTGGATGTTAATTTACTTATGATCGCTGCGTCTTTAGGAGCTGCGGCCATTGGCTACTGGAATGAAGGAGCCATGCTGATCTTTATTTTTGCACTCAGCGGTGCGCTGGAGAGCTATACCACCGAGCGCAGCAGTAAGGATATTTCCGAGCTCATGGCGTTGAAACCGGAAACGGCTTTGCGCTTGTCTCACGACGGAACAGAAACGGTTGGCATTGAGCAGCTGTTACCAGGCGACCTGCTGCTGGTTAAGCCCGGCGAACTAATTCCGGCGGACGGTCGAATCTCCAAGGGCGTGTCAGCCGTGAATCAGGCATCCATTACCGGGGAATCTGTTCCGGTAAACAAAGAGGCAGGTGACGAAGTATATGCAGGCACCATTAATGGAGAAGGCGTGCTATATGTAGAGGTCAGCCAGTCCTCGGAAGATACTTTATTTTCAAAAATCATTCGTATGGTAGAAGAGGCCCGGACCGAGGTTCCCGATTCCCAGCGGTTTATTAAAACATTCGAATCGGTATACGCCCGAATTGTTGTTGCCGTCACGCTGATCGTCATTGTGGGTGCACCCCTAGCATTAGGCTGGACGTGGGCAGCGGCTTTTTACAAGGCGATGGTGTTCCTTGTCGTAGCCTCACCTTGTGCGCTCGTGTCATCCATTATGCCGGTGATGCTATCGGCCATTTCCAATCGTGCCCGGCGGGGCATCCTGTTCAAAGGTGGCGCGCATGTGGAGAATATGGCATTAACTTCGGTTGTTGCTTTTGACAAAACGGGCACGTTAACGAAGGGCTCACCTGTGGTCACGGATTGGATTATCGCCCCAGATTACGATGCTGATGAGCTATTGCACATTGTCGCAACAATCGAGAGCTATTCCCTACATCCGCTGGCGCGAGCGATTGTAGCCAAAGCCGAAGCTGAATTGGGACAGAGAGAGCTGCTCACAGCCGAGCAAGTGCAGGCCCTTACCGGATGGGGAATGGAAGGCATCATAGGCGGGGTGAAATGGAAAATCGGTCGCACGAACGTGCTGGATGAACCTGGTCTTCTAGTAGAGCCAGAGTGGGTAGAAAGTCGAGCACGACTGGAAGCCGAGGGCAAAACCGTATCCATCATTCTCGCGAATGATCGGATTGCCGGGATGCTGGCGCTACGTGACGAGCTGCGTCCACAGGCACGAGAATCTGTGAAACGCCTGCAAGCACAGGGGATTCGGGTCGTCATGCTGACTGGAGACCGCCCGGAAACGGCTGCCGTGATCGCGGCAGAGTCTGGAGTAGACGAAGTATATGCCGGCTTAATGCCGGAGGACAAAGTGAGTCATATTCGCATGCTGCGAGAGCAATATGGGCATGTCGTTATGGTCGGCGACGGTGTGAACGACGCTCCGGCTTTGACTGCAGCAACCGTAGGGCTGGGCATGGGGATGCATGGCAGTGGAGCAGCGCTAGAGGTTGCAGACGTGGTGCTAATGAACGACGGAATTGAGGAGATTGCTCCGACGATATCACTGGCGCGCAAGGCGCAGCGAGTGGTCAAACAAAATATGATCTTCGCGGTAAGTGTCATTGTGTTGCTGGTGATCAGTAATTTTGTGCAGAATATAGCCCTGCCATTTGGGGTCATTGGGCATGAAGGTAGTACACTGCTTGTCATTTTGAACGGCCTGCGCTTATTGCGGTCATAAGACTATAAACCAATTCACAAATCACAAGATTACAAACAGTCAGGAGCATTCAACCCTCATACATCCAAGGGGGATGAATGCTCCTTCTTTCTTTAGTAGTGTTAGTCTATTTTGTATGCAAGGCAAAGTTTATCTCATACTTCTAATCGCGACTGCTGTACGCCTATCTACGACGCGGTGTAGACCGCCGCAAGAACAGGGAAAACAGTAATCCCGCCAGTGCAATTCCGGTTGCAATGATGAAGGCATCATTAATACCATGGATCGTCGATTCTGTAACAGCCCTTCCGTATACCTGTTGTATCGCGAGTGCAGAGCCGCTTTCCGCAGAAATACCCGCTGTTTGTGCGAGGGTTTGTCCCAGTTGTGATACGCCTTCCGTTACAGAGACATTGGCTGTGGTAGCTACATTCGCATAATCTGCCATATGAACCGTAGTCCGGCTGCTCATTACAGTAATGAGCCAAGCGGTGCCGATAGATCCGGCGATTTGCCGTACTGTATTGGACATGGCAGTACCATGGCTGCCGAGATGTGGAGGCAGCTGGTTAAGCCCTTCCGTCTGGACGGACATCATCAGCAGTGACATCCCGAAGCTGCGAATCGTATAGATGATCATAATATGTCCGTAGGTGGTGGCATCGGTCAGCAGACTGAATTCCCATGTCGTGACTGCCGTAATGATCAGCCCGATGATCGCCAACGGCCTCGCGCCAATACGATCGAATACTGCCCCTGATATCGGTGACATCACACCCATCAGCAGCGCACCCGGTAACAGCAGCAGACCCGATTGCAGCGGCGTAAAACCGCGTATATTTTGCAAATAGATCGGTAGCAACAGCATCCCGCCGAACATGGTCATATTGACCGTAGCCCCAACCAGCGTAGATACCGTAAAAATATCGTATTTAAATACACGGAATTCCAGCATAGGCTCCAACATGTTCAGCTCACGCACGACAAAAAACACAATAAACACGATCCCGAAAGCGAGCGAGAGTATAACTGTATTGCTGCTCCAGCCCTTGTCTCCAGCTGAACTAAAGCCATACAACAGAAGGCCAAAACCAAGGGTGGAAAAAATGGTTCCCAGCAGGTCAAAATGCGGTTTTGTCAGCTTGGACACATTTTTGAGCCAGCGCACAGCAAACAGAATATCAATGATCGCCAGCGGAATTACTAACAAAAATAGCAGCCGCCAACTGTAGTGCTCCACAATCCAGCCAGATAAAGTGGGTCCTACCGCCGGAGCAAACATCATGGCGATCCCCATGGTTCCCATAGCAGCCCCCCGTTTTTCGGGAGGAAATACAGTCAGGAACACGTTCATCACCACAGGCATGATGATGCCCGCACCGCTGGCTTGAATCACGCGTCCAACCAGCATAGGCGCGAAGCCAGTGCTGGCAGCGCAGACGACAGACCCGGCAGTAAATAACCCCATCGCGGATATGAACAGTGCACGTGTCCCGAATGACTCAATGAGAAAAGCGGTGATTGGAATCAAAATCCCGTTGGTCAGCATATATCCGGTGGATAGCCATTGAACGGTTGTGGCAGACACATTGAAGTCATTCATCAAGTGCGGAATCGCCACGTTCAGCAACGTTTGATTCAAAATCGAAATGAAGGCGCCTAGCAGCAGCACGGACAGAATGCGTCCGACGGACATTTTTTGATCCATGACAGCCTCCTACTTGTGAACTCTGATCGTCGCACTCATTCCCGGGATAATTCCCAGCCCCTTGTAACCTTGAATGGAAATGGTAACAGGCACGACCTGCGTCACCTTGGTATAGTTGGCAGTGGTATTGGAAGTAGGCAGCAGTGAAAAGGTGGAGGCGGTCGCCAAACCGATCTTTTCGAGCTTACCGCTCAGGGACGTATCCGGGTAAGCATCAATATACACGTCTACGGTCTGACCTACCTGGAGATCCTGCACGGCCGTTTCGTCTATATTGGCAGTAATCCAAAGATTGTTCAGATCAAAGGCTTTCGCTAAAGGTGTACCCGCCCCGACTATCGAGTTGTTGACAGCCGTTTGCTGCACAACGGTACCATCAGTTGGAATCGTAACGCTAATTCGGCTTCCGCCTCCTTCAACACTGCCCAGCGTGCTGCCAGCGGTGTACGTCTTACCAACTTCAGCATTCCAACCTGTGAGCTTGCCCGCGCTTGGAGAGGCAACGGTAACCGCTTGTCCGCTCACTTGGGCATTATCGGTTTTTATGTAGTTGGCGGACTGATTGTAGTAATAGGCGGCGGCTCCACCTCCTGCCAGAATAATGATGATTACCAGCAGGTTAACTAATATGGCGCGCGAATTCATATTGTGCATGCCTCCCTAGTATTTTTGGATGTTCAAAGTATGCGTCAAACGATTCATAATATTCAGATGGGTTTTGGGAAAGGTTAAGAGCGTATGCCAAAAGGATGATCTTGCTGACAAAGGATGATGTGCATAATGACGACCAGAATTATGATTGTATATGACAGTGAAAATGGACATACCGAACGTCTTGCTCGCTCGATCGCAGAAGGGGCACGCCTGGATCACACAGAAGTGATGCTAAAACATGTGAATGAGGCCGATGTGAATGAGCTTGTAAGCGTAGATGCGATCATATGGGGGTGCCCGGGTCATTTTGGTACCATCAGTAGCGGTCTGAAGAGCTGGATTGATAGGCTGGGGTATCTGTGGGCGCAGGGCAAGCTAGTGGACAAAATCGGGGCTGTGTTTTGCACAACCGCTACCGTCCATGGTGGATTGGAATCAACGCTACTGAATTTGATTACTCCAATGCTTCATCAAGGTATGATTATTGTAGGCCTGCCCGCTAGCATCACAGAGAATGCGCTCTACGGCTCCTATTACGGCGTAGGGGTAACATGTCCGGTGGAGACAGACCCCGATGGGCCGCCCAACCTTCCAACGGGGGATGATCTTGCGTTAGGTCGCTCTTTGGGCAAACGGGTCGCTGAGATGGCGGGACGGTACCGTAACGCCGAAAGAGAATAGGAGGCCGCCGATGACCATTGCTTTTATTGTAGTAGCTGTGGTTGCCTTTATCTTTTTGCTGGTATTTAATACGAAGATGACGCGCAAGTCCTCGGCCAAGAATCGCCCCAACCAAGAGGAATCCCGGCAAAGAAGCAAACGTCCTTATCCTGTGCAGGTGGAACCCAAGGCGCATGAATTGACGGAGCATACGGGAGAGATCCAGCCTAAGAATTCGAGCGTTGAAGAACATCGTGCAGAGGAGCAGCACAAATTGCCTGATATCCAAACGGATATAAAGGTGGAGAAAGATCGCGAGAATACAGAAGGTGCCTACGGGGACCAGGATTATCGTGCGGCTTTGCGTGGTTTTGCTGGAAAGGACGAAGAAAAGGATGGACATTCCCGACTCTCTAATGGAGAGAAGGAGAATTCCAAAAGTGAGGACGAGCAGTATCGTGAAGCACTGCGTTCCATGAACCGAAAAAAATGAGATCCCTTCATTTGAACATGACGAAAAGGCTGCTTTACTGTCTGGAATACAGGCAGAAGACAGCCTTTTTGTGTTGCACGGCTATAGCCATTCGGTTAGCCCGATCATCGTAATCAAGCCGAGAATAAAGGAGAATGTAGCGATTCGCTGATTACCGTCCCCGTGACTTTCGGGAATCAGTTCCTTGTAAACGATAAACATCATAGCCCCGGCGGCAAAAGCAAGGCCATACGGCACCAGTCCGTTCACCCAGCTGCTCAAGTAAAAACCGATCAGACTGGTGATGATTTCCACAGCCCCGGTTAGGGTAGCAATGCCCAATGCCTTGAAACGCCCAATGTTTTGATTCACCAGGAATAACGCTACAATAAAGCCTTCCGGGGCATTTTGCAGACCGATAGAGAAGGCAATGAGATTGCCTAGATTCTGAGTCTCACTCGCGTAGCTGACCCCAACAGAGAGCCCTTCCGGCAAGTTGTGCAACGTAATAGCTGCGATGATGAGAAAAGATTTGGACTCCAATTGAAAAGTTTTGGAATCCGGGTCCTCCAAATCGGCATGGGGGATATACATTTCCATCACCAGTAATACGAGGCAACCGAGCAAAATCCCCGCAGTCAGCACGAACCAATTGGAATGCTGTATCGCTTCTGGAATCAGGTTATACACCGATGCAGAGGTCATAATTCCTGCGGCATAAGCCAGCAGAACATCACGAAGCCGGTGTGTGATATTACGCATAAACAGAATAGGCACGGCGCCGAGTCCAGTGGACAAGGCAGAAATTAAGCTACCTACGAAAACGTCATTCATAATCGGGATAATCCCTCCATACCTCATTTATCTTTAAGCTTCGCTTCATGAAAACTTCATTTGACTGTTTACAGCTCTTTCCGCATAATGAAATTAGGATTTAGAATCAGTCTAAGTCATAAAAAGCTATAAAACAAGTGATTCGTTTTTACAACATCCGGGTGTCCACTTTTTGGGATGAGCTTCTGCCAGCAGTACTTTTAGAGTATATGCAGCAGCCCAGCGCCCGGTACCGAAAACTCGCTATATAATACTTATGATATTTTAGGAGGAACCAAGATATGTACAAGTCCATTATTATAGGTACCGGCCCTGCCGGTTTGACCGCCGCTATTTACCTGGCACGTGCTAATATGAACCCGCTGGTGATCGAAGGACCGCAGCCAGGCGGACAATTAACCACGACTACAGAAGTTGAGAATTTTCCAGGCTTTCCTGAAGGAATCATGGGACCCGATTTGATGGATAATATGCGTAAGCAAGCGGAGCGTTTTGGCGCTGAATTCCGCACAGGCTGGGTGAACAAGGTAGACACAGCTGCTCGTCCATTTACACTGGATGTAGAAGGTTTGGGTGAACTGGTTACCGATACGCTGATTATTTCCACAGGGGCAACTGCCAAATACCTGGGGATTCCCGGTGAACAGGATAACATCGGACGCGGCGTGAGCACTTGCGCTACCTGTGACGGGTTCTTCTTCCGTGGCAAAGAAATCGTTGTTATCGGTGGTGGGGACTCTGCACTGGAAGAAGCTAATTTCCTGACTCGTTTTGCCTCCAAAGTAACGTTGGTACATCGTCGTGAAGAATTGAGAGCTTCTAAAATTATGCAGGATCGTGCTCGTGCGAACAGCAAAATTGAATGGGCGCTCAATCGTACTCCTGTAGAAGTAGTTGCAGACGAAAACGGAGTAACTGGCTTGAAAGTGCTGAACAATGCAACAGGTAAAGAGGAAATCATTACAGTGAGCGGCGTATTCGTGGCGATTGGACATCATCCGAATACAGGCTTCCTTGCGGGACAAATTACAACGGATGCGAACGGTTATATCGTCGTTAATCCGGGTACTTCCGAAACAAACGTGCCTGGCGTATTCGCTTGTGGCGACGTACAGGATACACGCTACAGACAAGCGATTACCGCAGCAGGTAGTGGTTGTATGGCTGCTATGGACAGCGAGAAATACATTGAAAGTCTGGAGCACAGTGCACTGGCCCTGTAATACTTGCAAGTGTGTATAAATATGATGTAACAAAATAAATGATGAGGTGATATTCATGGAAAAAGCAATAGTTTACACATCTACAAACTGCCCGCATTGTCGTCAAGTAAAAAGCTACCTGGCTGAAAAAGGCGTCGAATACGAAGAACGCAACATTGAAACGAATGAAGCTTTTGCGCAAGAGGTTTGGGATATGGGCATTCGTGCCGTTCCATTGACTCTGATTGGGGAAGAACGTATTTCCGGTATGAACAAAACCAAGTTTGAAAAAGTGTTGAACGCTTAATCCAGCCTAACAGCAGACGACGGTTCTGTGATCGTCATATGGTTTAAACAAGGCCCTCGCCGCAGTTACATACTGCGACGGGGGCCTGTTTTTGGTCTTTTACAAAGATACACGTACACGCCCGAGAAAAGGAGCCGTTGCCGCATAGGCAGCACCTAGCATCGTCGAACGGCTGCCAAGCGTGGAGAAACGAATCTGTAATTGCCGACGGTGATAGGGCAGGGCCCGCT
The DNA here is from genome assembly GCF_038008995.1 of Paenibacillus sp. FSL W8-0439. Taxonomy (NCBI): domain Bacteria; kingdom Bacillati; phylum Bacillota; class Bacilli; order Caryophanales; family Paenibacillaceae; genus Paenibacillus; species Paenibacillus sp. FSL W8-0439. The sequence goes on along the minus strand of NZ_JBBPAK010000001.1, from coordinate 4,833,936 downwards.
CTTCGATCACTGTACGCATACTTTGCTCCAACCAAGGTCTGGCTTCCGCAAGTGGACCGCCAATGATAAGCATGCCGGGGTTGAGGCTGTTCACAATATTGGTAATACCTACACCTAAATAGCGCCCTATTTCACCAAGGACGCTTAATGTACTCGCATCACCTTGCCGGGCAAACGGGAGTAATTCCGCTGTATTATGTGCAGGCAATTTCAATGCGGATGCTACATACGCTTTCTCCGAAGCATACAGCTCCCAGCAGCCTCGGCTGCCGCAGGAGCAGAGGCGCCCGTTCCAGTCTATGGACATATGCCCACTCTCACCCGCGTATCCCCAAGCCCCTTGATACGGCTTGCCATCAATGATAATTCCGGCCCCGATCCCGGAGCCTGCACTGATGTAGACCAGATCCCGCACAAGCTGCCGATGATCGGCGTCCATACCATAGTACAATTCACCTTGTGCACCGACGTTGGCCTCATTATCCACCACTACGGGAAGACCCAGCTCTGTCTCAAGCTGTTGACGCAGCGGAACCTCTTCCCAGCCCAGATTGGGTGCGAATAAAACATTTCCGGTTTCATCCACCATACCCGGTACCCCCAACCCAATGCCAACAATACCGTGAGGGGAGGGAGGAGTGACCTGCATGAGTTTCTGAATGAGCTTACGGATTTGTTCGATGACAAAGTCAGGATCATGATGGGTTAGAGAAAGGGTAAGCTCTGTTTCAATGGTACCTGCCAGATCGGTCAGAGCACCCTTGATGTACTGTACGCTAACCTCGATACCGAGCACAAAGCCTGCACGGCTGTTGAACAGCAGCATTAAAGGTTTACGCCCACCGCTGGATTCTCCTAATCCTGTCTCATACACCAATCCATCGGTGATAAGCTCTGCAACCAGGTTGGAAACGGTGGCCTTGTTTAATCCGGTTTGACTGGATAACTGTGCCCGCGATAGAGGGGCATGAAGGCGGATTCGCTCCAATACAATGGATTTATTCAGCTTTTTGACAAGCGCCTGATCGCCAGTAACATTCACGGTTATTTTCACTTCCTGTTGATGTAATTCCCGTTATTATATCATAAAAATAAACTTAGTTTAAGCAATAGACAAAGTTTCTTGGCTGTGCTAGAATCGTTTTTGTAAACGTTTACTATAAAGGAGGAACTTATAATGGCTTATTTCGAACAAGTATCTAAAATTAAATTCGAGGGCAAGCAATCCGATAATCCTTTTGCATTTAAATTTTATAATCCTCAGGAAATGGTAGCGGGAAAAACGATGGAGGAGCATCTGCGTTTTAGTATGGCTTATTGGCATACGCTGGTTGCAGGTGGCTCTGATCCTTTTGGAGTAGAGACTGCGGAACGTCCATGGTCCAAGTTTACTGGACTAGATTTGGCGAAGGCACGTGTGGAAGCTGCCTTTGAACTGCTGGATAAGCTGAATTTACCTTATTTCGCCTTCCACGATGTGGATATTGCACCTGAAGGCGCGTCACTGAAGGAATTTTACAGCAATCTGGATACCATCGTGGATCTGATTGAGGAGCACATGAAGGCTACGGGGAAAAAGCTGCTGTGGAACACGGCGAACATGTTTAGCCATCCACGTTATTTGCATGGAGCTGCGACAACTTGCAATGCAGATGTATACGCACACGCAGCTGCTCAAATTAAAAAAGGACTGGAAGTGGGCAAACGTCTGGGCGCAGATAACTATGTATTCTGGGGAGGCCGTGAAGGCTACGAAACACTGCTGAATACAGATTTGAAGTTGGAACAGGACAATCTGGGACGGATGTTCCATATGGCTGTGGACTACGCGCGTGAAATCGGTTTTGACGCTCAGTTCCTGATTGAGCCAAAACCGAAGGAGCCAACCAAGCATCAGTATGACTTTGATGCGGCGACGACGATTGCCTTCCTGCAAAAATATGATCTGGATCAGCATTTCAAGCTGAATCTGGAAGCTAACCATGCAACCTTGGCGGGTCATACTTTTGATCATGAAGTACGTGTAGCACGGGTTAACGGCATGTTGGGTTCCCTAGATGCCAACCAAGGCGATTTGCTGCTGGGCTGGGATACGGATGAATTCCCGGTTGATCTGTATGATGCCACACTAACTATGTATGAAGTGTTGCAAAATGAAGGTCTGGGCCGTGGCGGTATCAACTTTGATGCCAAGGTGCGCAGAGCATCGTTTGAGCCAGAAGACTTGTTCCTCGCTCACATCGCAGGTATGGATACGTATGCGAAAGGGTTGAAGGTAGCCGCCAAACTGATCGAGGATCGTGTGTTTGAGGACTTTATTGAGAAGCGGTACAGCAGCTTTAAGGAAGGCATTGGAGCAGATATTGTATCCGGAAAAGCAACGCTTGCTTCTCTGGCTGAATATGCTCTGGCGAACGAAACACCACGCAAAAACGTATCCGGTCGTCAGGAATATCTGAAAGCAACACTAAATCAATACATTTTGGCTGATTAATGCCAGAGCTTATATATGAAATAAGGATTTCACGATAAAGGGAAGGAGGAACTCCAATGCAGGAGAAGCTAAATCAGGAGCAGGAGCGTTATGTCATCGGCGTGGATTTGGGTACCAGCGCAGTTAAAACGGTGCTGGTCAACCGCAAGGGGCAAGTGGCTTATGAAACCTCACAGTCCTATCCTCTCCATCAGCCGAAAGCAGGGTATAGCGAACAGCATCCTGAGGACTGGGTCAGTGGCACGTTAGCATCACTGAAACAGCTTGTGGAGAAGGCCGGAATCGCCGGAACAGATGCTGTGGACGGCATTAGCTTTTCGGGGCAGATGCACGGGCTTGTGCTGACTGACAAGGAAGGCCAAGTGCTTCGTCCGGCTATTCTTTGGAATGACACGCGCACAACGGCACAATGCCGCCGTATTGAAGAACAGCTCGGGCCAGCGCTGCTAAGTATCGCGCGCAACCGCGCGCTGGAAGGCTTCACGCTGCCCAAGCTGCTGTGGGTGCAGGAGCATGAGCCAGACGTGCTGGCTCGTGCGGCCCATTTTATGCTGCCTAAAGATTATGTGCGCTACTGTCTCACAGGAGAACTGGCGATGGAGTATTCGGATGCGGCGGGCACATTACTGCTGGATATCGCGAACAAGCAGTGGAGCGAAGAGATCGCTGCTGCGTTTGATCTGCCGCTGTCGCTGTTCCCGCCACTGGTGGAATCCTTTGACCAGACGGGTACACTATTGCCGGAGATTGCGGAGCAGAGCGGGCTTTCGTCTGAGACCAAGGTCTATGCAGGTGGAGCAGACAACGCATGTGGCGCGATTGGCGCTGGCATTTTGAGCGAAGGCCGCACCTTGTGCAGCATCGGCACCTCAGGAGTTGTGCTTTCCTATGAGGAACGCAAGGATATCGACGTTCAGGGGCGAGCCCATTTTTTTAATCATAGTGAGCAGGATGCTTATTATATCATGGGAGTTACACTCGCGGCTGGATACAGCTTGACCTGGTTTAAGGATACCTTTGCGCCAGAACATTCCTTTGACGCATTGTTGGAAGATGTGAACTCGGTCGAGCCGGGCAGCCGAGGGCTGCTGTTCACGCCTTATATCGTAGGCGAACGTACGCCTCATCCGGATGCAACTATTCGAGGCAGCTTTATCGGGATGGATACAGGGCATAAGCTTGCGCATTTTACACGAGCGGTACTGGAGGGAATTACGTTTTCGCTCAAGGAATCCATTGATATTCTTAGAGGCACGGGAAAAACGGTGAATGAAGTGATTTCCATCGGCGGCGGAGCGCGTAATGAGGCATGGCTGCAAATGCAGGCCGATATTTTTAACGCGGATATCGTCAAGCTGGAAAGTGAGCAGGGACCTGCCTTGGGAGCAGCTATGCTGGCTGCCTATGGTAGCGGGTGGTTTGAATCGCTGCAAGCGTGCGCTGAAGCTTTTCTGCGTGAAGCAGCAAGATATTCGCCGAACCCAGAACGTGTGGCACAATATGAAGGCTTATACGAGCTATACCGTGAAGTGTATCTACACACACGGGAGCTAAGTGAGCATTTGGCGGTCTATCGGTAATATGGTGAGCTTTGAGCTTAAATGAGAAGCGGCTTCGGGTGTAGAAATCCCCGAAGCCGCTTTTTACATGTAATGATGTTATGAATTAAATACTTTTCTTCATTTTCGCATGATCTTCATTCACTGAGCTCACGGCACAGCCCGGACATGACTTGCTTGATGAACAGCCGGCACAGGCGCCTTGGCGGCTTTTTCGCAAAAATCGTACCAACACCCACGCACTATAACCGAGGATCGCCAATAAAATAATTACATTGATCATGGAATCCACTTCCTTCTATATACTGTAGGGCCTGAATTAACCCCAACCTAATAATCTGCCACACTGATAGATCAAGACGGCGATGATATATGCAACGGTCAAAGGATAGATCACAGAAAATGCAGTCCAGCGCCAAGAGAGTGTCTCTTTGCGAATAACCGCTACCGTGGCCAGACACGGCACATACAACAGAATGAACACCATAAAGCTAAATGAGGCAAGCGGTGTAAAAGCATGACTGATTTGCAGTTCCAATCCCTGCATATCGGGAACGTGGTAAATGATATTCATAGTCGATACGACTACCTCCTTGGCCATAAAACCTGTGAGCAGGGACGCGCCTGCTTGCCAGGTACCAAAACCAAGAGGGGCCAATAGAGGTGCAAACCATCCTCCAATTGTAGCGAGCAGGCTGTCATCCATTTCTGCGCCGAAGCCCTGCGGACCGAAATTGGACAAGAGCCAGATGCCAACGGAGCCTGCAAGAATAATCGTTCCGGCTTTACGGACGAAGCCTTTGACCTTTTCCCATGTGCTGCGAAATAAGGTAAGAGCCTGCGGTACCCGATAGGGAGGGAGCTCCACGATGAAGAGGGAAGGCTCACCTGATAAAATAGATACTTTGGAAAAAATTTTGGCAAGTACAAGCGATACGGTGATCCCTAACACATACATCAGCATGATAATGCTTGCCGCATGTGACGGGAAAAACACACCTGCAAACAACGCATAGACTGGCAAGCGGGCCGAGCATGACATAAAGGGTACCAGCAAAGTTGTAATGAGGCGTTCTCTTGGTTGTTCGATGGTGCGTGCCGCCATAATGGCCGGAACATTACAACCAAATCCAATAATGAAGGGAATGAAGCTTTTCCCGTTCAAGCCAACAGCCTGCATCAAGCGATCCATGAGTATCGTGACCCGTGCCATATACCCAGAGTCTTCAATCACCGAGATAATCAGAAATAAAATAGCAATTTGAGGCAGAAAAACTAGCACACCCCCGACCCCAGCCACGATGCCGTCCACGACTAGACTTTGCGTAAAAGCGGACGCGTTCAGGTGAACGAGTAATTCAGAAATCCAGCTGCTGAGTGTCCCTGAAAAAAATTCATCTAGCATATCTGAAAGAATTGTACCCGCCCAATCGAAGGTAAACTTGAAAGTAGCGTACATCAGCAGTAAAAAGATCGGTATCCCCAAGTACCTATGAGTTAGCAGTGCATCCAGCTTATCCGTCAGGCTGTGAGGTCTGAGTTTGGATGTATCAATTGCCTTGGTGCACAGATCAGCAATCCATGCTGTTCGTACAGAACGAATATGCTGAGCAGGGGGGATGGCATACCCTTCCCTGAGAAGCTCTTCTTCGCAACGCTGGATGCGTGCCGTTACTTGTTCACGCTGTTTCTCATTCGTCATCCATTCCATGACGACCGGATTGTTTTCCAGACATTGTAATGCGGCCCAACGGAGCTGAGGCACAGATGTATTCGGCAGCAAGTTGCAAATATCCTTAATAGCAGCTTCGACGGCGGGGCCGTAATCCAGTTGAAAAGCATTGGATGTATGTCTGACCTCTCGAAGGGAAGCAAGCATTTGCTTACTTCCGCTACCTGTACGTGCCACCATAGGAATAATGGGAACGTTCAATTGATCAGCCAACAGTTCCTTGTTTACCCGAAGACCGGTTGCATCGGCTACATCAGTCATGTTTAAGCCGAGTACAAGCGGACGGCCGTATTCCAATAGCTGTACAGTCAGATAAAGATTGCGCTGGAGCTGGGAGGCATCCACGATGTTAATCAGCGCCGCAGGCGGCTCCTCCAGCAAATAACGAGTAGCGACGCCTTCATCCAGCGACAGAGGGAGTAAAGAATAGGCACCTGGCAAATCCACCAATACGGCAGACTTGTCACGCAGAATTCCTGTTTTCTTTTCCACGGTGACGCCGGACCAGTTGCCTACTTCTGCATACGTACGAGTCAGCTTGTTGAATAATGAGGTTTTACCTGTATTGGGATTGCCAAAAAGAGCGATCATGTCCATGTCGGAACAACCTCCAGTTGTTTCACTTGATTTTGACGGAGGCCGACCAGTTGTCCGTTGCATTCAATAACAATAGGACCGCCCAATAGACTGATTTTTTTTAAGCGTATGATGGAGCCTTCGTTGATGCCCATGTCTGTTAAGCGTCGGCGCAATGAGGGATGAAGAGGGGCAAGAGATTGCAAACGCACAGTTTGGCCTAATGGCGTACGAAGGAGCGAGATACATTCTGGCATGGTGCTCAGCCTTTCTGATCTAGAATGAGAATCAATATCATTTACTTCCGATGCCAGTACCATATCATGAGGAGTACTAGATTGCTGTGATAAAATTCTCTGCGAACGACATGTTTGCCTAAGGTCCCAACTGTTATATAGCAGAGCATGGTGTCACAACCTGCCTTTAAATGCACTCTTACTCGCCTGCAACCGACAAAACTAGAGCGTTTGGGGCAACTGTTTTTATGGTAAGATAGAGCTGTTTACAACTATGCTAAGAAGGGCAGGAACGCTCTGTATGAACAGAAAAATCGGGGTTAGGCTTGTAAAATGTCTGGTTGCAGGTGCGGCGCTGGCTGTGTTGCTGCCGCAGGCTGTAGAGTGGGGCAGCAATGTGTATGCGTCGTCGGTCAAGCCGACTTCCTCCGTATCCTCGCAGCAGCTTCAGAACAAGCTTTTACAGGCAATGGCTACGCGGAGTGAAACGCTGACCTTTACATATCAAGGGCGAGTGAACGGTCTCAAGCAGCAGCTACAGACAGCCATCCAACAGGCGATGGAGAGCGATCCGTATGTGAATTATACGATCAAAAGCTACGCATTCAGCTATACAGGCACAACCACCTCCGCCCAGGTTACGATTCGTTTAAGCTACCGGGAGACGAAGGAACAGACGGCATATGTGGATAGCACAGTTCAAGCTGTGTTGGGGGATATCATTACGAAGGGAATGACGGATCACGAAAAGGTGAAGGCCATTCATGATTGGATCGTCGTTCGCCTGAAGTATGATGAAGCACAGCAAAAGTACACAGCCTACGATGGCCTGAAAACGGGCAGCACAGTGTGTCAGGGTTATTCGCTGTTGGCCTATAAAATGCTCGAACGAGCAGGGATTACGAATCGGATTGTGGAGGGTAGAGCAGGGGGACAGCTGCATGCATGGAATCTTGTTTTATTAGATGGCCGATGGTATCACATGGATACGACATGGGATGACCCGACCCCCGATCGCGCGAACGAGGTAAGCACTTCATATTATCTGCTGACGGATTCAGAAATGCGGCGGGATCACTCATGGGTGAAACAATACCCTCAGGCGAATACATCGTATCGGGAAACCTTATCGGCATTGATAGCTACTGGAGGATCAAAGGCTACCGTGTATCAAAAACTGTACAATAACCTGGAATATCCATTGCAAGACGGCAAGGGGCTGGTCAAATCATCCGCCGATATCAAGGAGCAGGTTCATAAGGTGATAAATAAGGGAGGAACGTCACTTACCTTCGGCTATCAGGGGACGGAACGAAGTCTCAAGGAGGATTTGCAATCCTTATATCAACTTGGCTTGAAGTCCATTTCCTATCAGATTACGGATCTTGGAAGTACCGGCAATCTTCGTGTAACCCTAAAATGGACCTGATGATTTTGCTGTAAAAAGCTACATTAACAAAGGAGTATTCTAATTTATATGCACAAGCGTTCCTTTACCTATTTGCTTGGCACGCAGACGATGTCCAATGCGGCCGACATTCTTTATATTATGGCACTTGTGTCTCTGGTTTTTCATGAAACAGACTCGATCTTCTCTTCGGTGCTCGTTCCGTTGCTGCGAATGGGTGCACAGATGATCAGCGGCTTTTTGGCACCGCTCATTTTGGCCCGGTTCCAGCTTCCATTTATTTTATTCGTTTCCCAGTTCGGACAACTGGCCTTCTTCGCTGTACTGCTGGGCCACTTGTGGTCAGCGGGCACGGAGCCCGTATGGGTGATTGTGTTTGCGTTGGTGACAGCCATGTCCTTTCTGGACGGCTGGACTACACCTGCGCGCAACGCGCTGATTCCCCGCCTTGCTTCCGGGGAAGGGCTCATGCGGGCAAACAGTCTGGTATCGGTCAGCGATCAGACGGTGCAATTAGCGGGGTGGGGGCTTAGTGGTGTGCTCGTAGCTATGCTGGGCTCGGAAAAAACATTGCTGGTGGCTGGCGGTCTGTACATGATAGCGCTGATCTTCACCAGCTTGATTCGAGATCCCCTAGAAGGCAAAGCCCATTATTTGCTTCAGCCTGGAACAAGGGTGCAAAATGGAGATGTCTCAGCTTATGAGGCTGTAACCGAGCCGGGACAAGGGCATCATGACTTGCCTCCCGCACAGTTGGAAGATAAGCTGTATGGTCCGGAATCAGAGAGTCCGTCGGTGCCTCCTAAACGTAAAAAGGAAATACTGCGAGAAGGTTGGAGTCTCATCGGAGCCAGTCGCAGACTGAAGGCTCTTATTTTTATGGATATGATTGACCTGCTGGGTGGATCGGTTTGGGTAGGCGCGTTCACGCTTGCCTTCGCTCAGCAGGTCTTGCACAAGAGCGAGGCATGGTGGGGATACATCAATGCCGCGTATTTTGCAGGGGCGATTGGCGGTGGCATAGTAGTCCTTGCCTGCGTCAAGCTGTTGCAGCGCAGACTGCTGCCCGCCATGCTAGCAGGAATGGCAGGCTATGGACTGCTGACAGCTTGGTACGCACTGAACACATTACCGCCACTAACGCTGCTTATCGTGCTGTTGATGGGGCTACCTGCGGAAATGTCGGTCGTCTCCCGCCGCACGATGATGCAAATGAGTGTGTCGGTACATGATTTGCCTAAGGTGCTGTCCGCCCAGGCTACGCTGACAAGCCTGACGTTTTGTATTTCGCTGCTTTTAATGGGCTGGATTGCAGATCATCTGGGTATCGTTAATTTGTACTTGTTTTCTGCGGTGTTGACGCTGATTGCTGTCATATACGGTATTTTTAGTCGTCGTGCCTTATCTATGACTTTATCAGCTGAAGTAGCTGCTTCTTCCAAATAAACAGAAAAAGCCCGTCTCCGGGCATATACAGGGGAACATGCGGATAACGGTCTTGGGACCAGGTGTATCGGCGTGTTTCCCTGATATGTGGAGACGGGCTTTTTATCACACACGGTATTCTATTATTTATCCGAAGGCGGATTTGAACTCAAATCACATTCTTTTAGCGGAACGATTTTAGTACGTTTGATCCATTTGTAGCCAAGCCACAGCAGAAGGAACAGTGGTACACTCATGTACGTAGCGATCATCGTTTTCCAGTCAATCTCCTGTCCGGTGAAGGCATCCGTCCCTTGCCCGATAATGACAATGATACATAGAGCAAAGGCGAACAACGGTCCAAACGGGAACCAGCGGGCTTTGTATGGAAGCTCACTCAGACTGTGACCCTGTGCAGTAAAGGCATGGCGGAAACGATAGTGGCTGACTGCAATCCCAACCCACGTAATAAATCCGCACATTCCCGAGGCATTGAGCAGCCAGTTATAGACTACACCGTCTCCATACAGGGAGGCGAGAAAAGCCAGCATACCAACAGCAGTCGTAATCAGAAGTGCATTCATAGGAATGCCGCGTCGATTGATACGCCCAAGGAAACGGGGGGCTTTACCTTCCCGCGCCAAAGCGTACAGTACCCGAGTCGCTGCATACATACCCGAGTTGCCTGCCGACAATACGGAGGTCAAAATAACGGCGTTCATGACTGAGGCAGCAATGGCAAGCCCTGCTTTTTCAAATACGAGCGTGAACGGACTGACTCCGATATCACTGATATCTCCTCGCAACAGATTCGGATTCGTATACGGAATGATCAAACCAATAACGAGAATCGCGAGAATATAAAAGAACAAGATACGCCAGAAGATTTGACGGATGGCACGTGGCACATTGTCACGCGGATTTTCGCTTTCGCCAGCGGCTACCCCAATCAGCTCGGTTCCCTGAAAGGAAAAGCCCGCAGCCATAAATACGCCCAATACAGCGAAGAATCCACCATGGAACGGGGCATCTCCTACCGTGAAGTTGGCAAAGCCCACCGCAGGACCACCCATGATGCCGAAAATCATCAGCACCCCTACGGCCAAAAAGATGATTACAGTCACAATTTTAATCATCGCGAACCAGTATTCGGACTCACCGTAGCCTTTGACTGTCAACGCGTTCAGCAAGAAGATTATGGCCAAGAATAACAGACTCCACCAAGCAGAGTGACTTTCTGGAAACCAGTATTTGATGAGCACGGTCGCTGCTGCCAATTCGGCAGCAATCGTTACTGCCCAGTTGTACCAGAAGTTCCAACCCATGGCAAAACCAAAAGCCGGATCGACGAAGCGACCTGCATAGGTATTAAAAGAGCCGGATTCAGGCATAAACGTAGCCAACTCACCGAGGCTGGTCATTAAGAAGTAGACCATAAGGCCAACTGCTGCATAAGCCAGCAGGGCACCGCCGGGTCCAGCTTCGGCGACCGCGCCTCCACTGGCGAGGAATAGCCCTGTTCCGATCGAGCCGCCGAGGGCGATCATCGTCATATGACGGGCTTTGAGACTTTTACGCAAGGTTGCGTCAGGTGTTGCTTTGTGTTGCACGTTCAAACACTCCTTCATGAAATTGTATTTCATGTCAGGGCAAGAGCCAGAAGGAGGGGGAGTATATAAATCAAAAGACCGCAGGGAATACGCCTGCGGTCTTGTCTATGCATTCCGCACCATACCTTCTTCTATAACAAGATAGCTCAACACACGTGTCTGTGTTAGGACATCGCGTGACAGTTCTGCTCCTTTCGGTTAGCAGCCCCAGCATACGGAGTATTTACAAAGAGTCAGCTCCGCATACTTCGGCGGGTGTACCTTTCTACTGGAATCTCAGACGGCTCTTGGCGTCTCCTCCAGTGTACTGATTACATCCGCGACCTCTACCTCATCATAAAACAGGTTGATGAGGTGTATGACATGATATTATATTGTATAGCGAACTACAGTATATCGTACCTGTACACCTTCTGACAATCGACAATTTTTTGAAAATCCACTTATCGATTCTTAAATCAGGAGTTCCGCTTGGCCATCTGCTGCCAAACCGTACCTGCGGCTTGCTCGCCTGATTCGATGCGCTCCAGCGCCATTTTAGCTTGTAGACTGACCTCGAATTCGGGGTCTTCGACGGCCTTCTCCAGTGCATCACGCGCATCCTCGGTTCCAACCTCGTATAGAAAACGGGCTGCACGCCAGCGAACCAGCTTGCTGCTGTCCGATAGGGCTCCGATCATAGCACTGGTAGCGACGGGATCGCCAATGTCCGACAACGTGTCGCCAGCGGTGCGGCGTACTGCCGCTGAAGGATCGCGCAGCGCCTCGAACAGCAGTTCCATCGCCTCCGGTGTACGAATATCGCCCAGATAGACGACTCCCAGCCGCCGCAGCTGCATTTTGTCGTCATGCAGCGCTTGCCGGATCAGCGGCAAATGCTCGGGCGTCGGCTCCAGCCGATCCAGTGCAGCGTAGCGTGTGCGCCAGTCCTCGTGTTGCAGGGCCTGCTTCAGCTCGGCATCGCTCCACTCGCGGCGTTCCTCCACGAATTCGCTGTTGTCCGCGCCGTGGGCAATCGCCTGCTGGATAATTTGTTCCAGCCGATCCTGCGGAAAGGCTGCCTCCAATTCCTGCTCAACCTCGCGAGCAATATCCGGCAGTTCACCGTAGCGGACGCCGTAATCACTCAGCTTACGTTCTTTGATCAGCGTTGCACTTGCTACGCGGGTAACGGCTTGCACGAAGCGGTCGGACAAGGAAATTCGTTCCTCCTGCTGACCCGCTTTAACTCGAATTTGCATGGGAAGGCCGCGAAAAAATTGTACAAAAACCTGTGCTTCACCAAACGCTTCCCCAGAGGTTTCCTCTGGTAAATCCCAATTCGCGTCAGCACCTTCCTCGCCTAGCTGATCCCGGACCTGACCCAGAATAGTAGACCAATCGGCATTTCCTTTACGGTCAAGGGCTACAAAATCAGTCGTGTGAAACACGCTTTTGACCCCTTCAATGGCCAGCATACGCCGGATAAATGGGGGAGCTGAACGCTCATTGTCCCGTGTATATGTTCTGCGGATACCCGCTTCCAGTCGCTCATCCAGATGCAGCATCATGGTGTTCGGACTGGGAGTTGGCTCGATAGATGTTATCTTCATAGCTCGGTACAGCCTCCTGTTCAAAAGTTCTCCATATATCATATATAGCTTATCTGTATTGTACCTCATTCTGCGTAGGTCTCCAAAGAGAGAGTTTTCGTTTATAGAGAAAACACAATGACATATATCACATGATTTAGATGAGTATACCTGTTAAATAGGAGTATTTCATAGGTTTTATTCTAGAAATCCGGGGACGGTGCGGTGGGAAGTAACATCCGATTGCGCAGTGGCACTATAGGTAACTTTTAAGTTCGGTTTTAGTCGGATGTTGTATTATGCATCCCGCTCCAGTGGATCGTTTTGACGGCGGCGAATGAGCAGGGAGGCGATAAGTCCCACAGACAGAACAGCCGCCAGCAGCATAAATGTAGTCATCTGATTGCCGCCATTCCCCATCAAACGAATGGAAAGCATAGGAGCTATACTCGTACCGGCAAACAGGATGAAGGTATATAGTGAGACCGCTATGGCCCTTGCTGCCCCGCCGAGCTGACCAACTATTGTAATGAGTGAAGGGACACTCAGGGCAATGCCGCTGACAAAACATACACTTAATACCACGATAGCTATTAGAGAATGTGTCATTCCCATCAGCGCCAAGCTAAGGATGGAAAGAAGAAGAGCTGTACGTAATACAAGGTGTACATCGAATTTCAGGGCCAATTTTCCGGCGAAGGGTGAGAGAAGCATGCCGATGATGCCAGCCGACCTGACATATAGCATCTGTCTACTATTCAGGCCAAATTCGGGACTGCCAAGGTAGCTTCCCAAAACCGTATACATGCTCACAAATGACATCAGAAGAACAAAAGCAATCGTGTAGCTTAACCATAAAGGATACGAACGCAGAACGGTCCCCAACTGACCGAAGGCTGCCAAAATACGAACCCCTCGTTGCGGGGAGGGAGCTTTAGGCAGGAAAAAAAGAACGATCAGGAAGGTGATTGCGTACAAAACACCTAGCATCCGAAATACCATATTCCATCCGATTTGTTCGCTGATGATAATACTAAATACCTGTCCGGCAATACCTGCCACTAGAAAACCGGTGCTGATAAAGCCGATGGCCGTTACCCGTTTTTCGGTTGGAAACATGTCTACGGCGTATGCGAGAGCAACGGGGGAAAAGGTGGCTGCCGCCAAGCCCTGAAGCAAGCGCAGTGCAACTAATACAGAATACTGACTGGTTAAGCTGAGGGATAACGAAAGGATCGTCAATGCGAGCAATCCAGCGACGATAATCTGCTTGCGTCCAAAGCGATCAGACAATCCTCCATAAATAAGACATCCCGCTGCAAAGCCTAAGGAAAAGATACTTCCCGGCAGAGCTGCTTCAGCTAGCGTTTTTCCAAATACTTTAGCAAAGAGAGGGACCAAAGGGATCGTCACATACAGGCTGGACATGACGACAACCGCTGACCAGCATAAGATTACAGTCATCCATGCATAAGGGAGAGCAACATTTTCCTTCTGGATAACGGTATCGTTTGTTCGTAGTTTACTCATCAATAGAACACTCCTTCATCATCAAATAAGTAATTTGAAATGCAAACAATTAAATATATTAGATAACCTAATTATATGTTCAAAAAAAAATTACCTGCCCACCCCCAGTTTGTCTTCCATATGATGATGGATTTTTTCTATAATCCGTGAAAAAACGATCTGCTCCTCGGGCTCCAAAATACTCGCTAGGGAAGCACAGGAAGACCAAAATACAGGGAGCACTTGCTGTACAAGGTGAGAACCCGCTTCTGTAATGCGTACATGAATTTTGCGCCGATCTGTAGAACTATGTTCTCTGATAATCCAGCCTCGTTGCTCTGTCCAATCCAGGAGGGATGTTACAGATGCACGTCGGATGCCTAGACGGTCGGCAATCATAGAGGGGCTCATCTGAGACTGGGATTGGTGCAATGTCAATAGCAACAATAAATCTAGCTTACTCTCTGTCAGGCCGTAAGCAGCTAGATCCAAATCTACCGCGTCGAGCACATTATCACCTGTCCATAGCAAGAAGAGACCAATACGGGCAAGTCGCCGGTCTGTTTTTGCAAGCGCAGTTTGATCCATTAACTCTAGATAAGGTTCTGGTCCCAGACGAGGAAGAGATTGCTGGATGAAGTCCCGCTTACTTTGTTTTGGCGGCATAAGTTCACTCTTTTCATATAATTAGGTTATCTAACTATATATCAATATAACGTATTGTCATGAATAAAACAATATCTAGAAAGAAATACTGCTACATTCAATACAGAAGCAGGGTTAAAAATCAGCTGAATGAACCAAACTGTAAATAGGTTACCAAAATGCGCCAAAAGATAAGTGAAGGAGGCGTTCCTATGTTCCGCAAGCAGGAAAGAACGCTCATTATTGTATGTATAGTAATTGCGGCCATTATGCTATATGCCGTAATTAAAAGCATAGCTCGCTTGACTCCCTAGTTGGTAATCAAGAGTGAATTCGAAGTTTTCCCTATTAAAAATGTGAAATGAAGGAGTGAAACCCATTTGTCTTCACTGGACCCTGTATTGCTAAGCCGGATGCTGACCGGAATTACCCTGTTTGTTCATATCGTATTTGCATCCATCGGCGTTGGCGTACCCTTAATGATTGCACTTGCAGAATGGCGCGGGCTGCGAACTGGTGATCCGCATTATACACTGCTGGCACGGCGGTGGGCTCGGGGGTTTGTCATTACTGTCGCCGTGGGCGTCGTGACAGGCACCTCCATTGGTCTACAGCTCAGTTTGCTGTGGCCTACCTTTATGCGGGTGGCCGGACAAGCGATTGCGCTGCCCCTGTTTTTAGAGACGTTTGCTTTCTTTATCGAAGCAATATTCCTAGGCATCTATTTGTATACCTGGGATCGGTTTAAAAGTAAATATTTTCACTTGATGCTGCTCATCCCGGTGGCGATTGCCTCGTCTGCCTCAGCGGTTTTTATTACGACTGTGAACTCGTTCATGAACCAACCTCAAGGCTTTACACTCAAAAATGGAGTCATGACCAATATTCATCCCATCGAGGCTATGCTAAACCCGGCCACGCCGACCAAAGTGTCCCATGTACTGGCTTCCTCGTATACATTGAGCGCAGGGGTGCTGATGGGGCTGGCTGCTTACAGCATGCTGCGGGGGCGTAATCACCCTTATTTTAAAAAGGCACTGAAGCTGACGGCCACCTGTACCATTGTATTTGCTATCAGCACAGTGCTGATTGGAGACGCATCCGGCAAATTTCTGGCCAAATATCAGCCGGAGAAGCTGGCTGCCGCCGAATGGCATTTTGATACGATGACGCACGCCCCCTTTGTATATGGCGGCTTTATGGACGAAAACGGTGAAATCAAATATGCCCTGAAAGTGCCTTATGCACTTAGTATCCTGGCAGGTAATTTGCCTAGTACGGAGGTTAAGGGGTTAAATGACTATCCGGTGGAGGAGCGTCCGCCGCTGTCTATTCATTATATGTTTGACCTCAAGATCACCACAGGAGTGCTGATTCTCGTCATCCCACTGCTGTATCTGATCCGTAAGCGTTTGCCAGGTCGCAAACCCTACCCCAAATGGCTGCTGCTAGCGCTCATTCTGGTCGGACCGATGGCGATGGTAGCTATTGAGCTGGGCTGGATGTTTGCAGAGGTCGGCAGACAGCCGTGGATTTTACGCGGATATATGAAGGTGTCAGAAGCAGCAACCACTTCTACAAGTGTTGGGTGGATGCTGGTGTTGTTTGTTATTTTGTATCTGGTGCTGTGCTTCTCGGCCATCAAGGTACTCAGCAAGCTATTCCGTAATAAGGATGCCGTGGAAGAGATAAGACAGCTGGGCCTGGAAGGGGCTGAAGGCATGTGAGCTATGAAATTGTAGGTATCGCTATATTGTGGACCTTCCTGTTTGGATATTTGCTTGTGGCATCCATTGATTTTGGTGCAGGCTTTTTCAGCTTTTACAGCGTGCTGACAGGCCACCAGAATAAAATCCACAATATCATTCAACGATATCTGTCTCCGGTATGGGAGGTAACGAACGTATTTCTCATCTTTTTTGTGGTGGGATTAAACGGGTTCTTCCCGGATGCGGCTTATTACTATGGTACGGCGTTACTCGTTCCCGGCAGTATTGCGATTGTGCTGCTCGCGATCCGGGGAGTATATTATGCTTACAATACGTATGGGCATTCGGGTAAAAATAATATCGTCTACATGGCATTGTACGGTGCGACTGGGCTGCTGATTCCCGCCGCACTGTCGACGGTCCTCGCTATTTCAGAAGGCGGCATTATTATAGAGAACAGCACAGGTGTTCATCTGCAATGGGGCCAGCTATTAAGCAACCCTTACACGTGGGCAGTTATTATTCTGGCGCTGGTGAGTGTATTGTATATATCGGCGATGTTTTTGTCCTTTTATGCCAAAAGGGCAGGGGACAAGGTCGCTTTTGAAATCGTACGAGGGTACGCGTTACTCTGGAGTGCTCCTACGATTTTGGCGAGTTTGTTCGCATTTTTCCAGATTAACAAACAAAATCCGGACCATTTTGCCAATATGCTTAGTATGGCCTGGATGTTTGTCGCATCCTTCATATGCTTTGTGGGAGCAGTGTATCTGGTCTGGCAGCGGCGGCATTTGGGTATCTCCTTCATCCTGGTGATGCTGCAATTTGCATTTGCCTGGTATGGCTATGGCCGCTCACATCTTCCGTATGTTCTGTATCCCTACATTAATGTATATAACAGCTTTACGAACTCTACGATGGCGTATGCATTGATTACGGCGTTTGTTGCGGGTCTGCTGGTGCTGATTCCTTCGCTGATCCTGATATTGAGATTGTTTCTGTTCGATGCAAAGTATGTACGAGGACAAGCGGGAAAGAAGGGGTGAGTTAGAGTGGTTGCTTTCGAGCATTTTACGATCATGTATGAGTCGCCGATCATTATCGTGGTGGCGATTGTGTTTTTGTTTATTTATTCGGCACGCTTTAAAAATCCACAGGACTGACAATAACATGTGGAGCAGGCCTTCTGATAGATCCGGGAGGTCTGTTTTTGCTGTATTATCGCAGGATTTCCTTTACAGATGTGATTGAATTATACTTTACATAGTTCAGGATGTTGCATCATTTCATGATCACATTTGAGTGACAATATATAGTTAAATTGAACCGTTGTGTTTTTTGGAGAACGGGTCTGTCAGGGAGGGGGCTGCATCATGCCTAAAGTGCGTTTTAACAATATGGATCATGTAAATACCGATAAAACCATCAAGCAATTCAGACAATGGCGGCAGGAGCGACGCAGCAAAATAAAGGATTACACGTTCGTTGTGCCCAACCATCTCCCGGAGCTGGAGTTTCTGCATAGTAATCGGGAAATGGCGACGGCGACCTGGGTGGGCCATTCAACCTTTTTCATTCAGTACCTTGGGCTGAATATGGTCACCGATCCGGTGTGGGCAGAGCGTATGGCTTTTGATAAAAGATTGGCTCCGCCCGGCATTCGCATTCAGGATGTGCCACCGCTGGATATCATTCTGCTGTCACATTCGCATTATGATCATTTACATTTGGCATCGTTGCGGAAGTTATATCGTGCAGATACATTGATACTCGTCCCCTCGGGGTTAAAGTCGAAAATGATCCGTAAAGGCTTTCGCAACTGCCATGAGCTGCAATGGTGGGAGCATTTTACGGTAGGTGGAGTGCGGATTACATTTGTTCCGGCACAGCACTGGACACGGCGTACGCCGTTTGATACCAATACTTCACATTGGGGTGGATACGTTCTGCAAAGTGAGCAGCAGGTGATCGGTTCTGCCACGTCTGTTGCAGGCTCAGATGCTCACGCAGAATCAGATTCAGCGGAGGCACCTACGTTGTATTTTGTGGGAGACACGGGATATTTCCGTGGGTTTAAGGAGATTGGCGAGCGCTTTGCTATTGATCTGACCTTTATGCCGATTGGTGCGTATGAACCGGAATGGTTCATGACCTCACAGCATGTGACACCGGAGGAGGCGTTGCAGGGCTTTGTGGATTGCGGCGCAGATCAGATGATCCCGATGCACTATGGAGCCTTTAAGCTGGCGGACGATACGCCGAGAGAGGCGCTGGATCGTCTTGAAGTGGAGCGAGAGCGCTTGGGGATTGCAAAGGAACGCATCCATGTACTGGGGCACGGAGAGACGCTGAAAATTGGGCGCCGTTGCTCAACTAGAATCTGAAGGGTTCAGTAACGTATATAAGGGGATTTCGCAAATCCCGATAAAATAAGCGACTCGGTGGACAATGAATTTGCCTGCCGAGCCGCTTTTTTTAGTTTTAGGCTACCGTCCAGAATTAAACGGCTTCGATATCACTCGCCAAAGAGGAATCATGATTCGAGATGGGATGACGAACGATTTTAACCTCATAGAACGTGATTTTGTTTTCAATAATATAGTCTGGAATTTGACGGTGGTTGTGGGATTCGCGGAACGCTTCACTTTTCGTCCAGCCTTGGAAGTTCTCTTTTTCCTGCCAGCGTGTGCTAATCGTTACTTCCTCATAATCCTTCGTGTTTTCCGTCAGCAGCACTTCCAGACCGAGGAAGCCTTCCATTTTTTCAACCTGTCCTTCTTTGTTAAATCTTTCGATGAGCAGGTGGGCATTGCCCGGTGTAATTTTAGATGTATTTGTAACGATAACCATATTAAATTCCTCCTGAATGATGTGGTATGGTCGGTATAATAACCGGATAGCCATCCTCAAATTTGATGGTAGCGTTCATTTCATAAATGTCGCGAAGAAAAGCAGACGTCAAAATCTGACGGGGTTCGCCAGCGACGGCGATTCGTCCCTTTTTAAGCGCAATCATATGATGACAATAGGCCGCAGCTTGCTGCAAATCATGCAGTACCATAACAATCGTCAAGCCGGACTCGTGATTGATACGCCGCAGCATATCCATAACTTCAAATTGATGGGCGATATCCAGAAAAGTGGTCGGTTCATCGAGTAAAAGAATACCCGTTTGTTGGGCCAAGGCCATTGCAATTCGCGCTTTTTGTTGTTCACCTCCCGATAGAGTATGGAACATCCGATCTGCATAGGGCTTGATGCCTGTGATTCCCATGACATGGTCGATAATATGCTGGTCTTGTCTGGTAGGACTTGTCCTCAAACCCTTGGTATGAGGGGATCTTCCGTAAGCGACCAGCTCACGGACTGTTAATAACGGCAGCATGTCCTTCATTTGCGGCAGCATGGTAATCGTCTGGGCAAAATCACGCCGTTTATATTCCTCTACGGGCCTGCCCAGTACGGAAACCTTGCCCTGATCCTGCTTGAGCAGCCGGGTCAAAATCCGCAAAAGCGTAGACTTGCCTGAGCCGTTGGGACCGACAATGGCAGTGAGTTGTCCGGCGGGCAAGGTAATGTTCACATCGTCCAGCTGGAAATATCCGCGTTGTAAGGAAAGATGCTTACCCTGAATGGCTGTCATCCGAAATTCCCCCGTTTCTTGAGCAGGATTAAGAAGAACGGTGCCCCAATGACGGCCAGCAAAATACCGACAGGCAGCTCAATTGGGTCAAACCAAGAGCGTGCCACTGTATCCGCCAGGACAACCAGTGTTCCGCCGCCCACAATGGAAAGGGGGAGGAGGAAACGATAATCTTCCCCGATGAGCAGCCTAATAACGTGGGGAACGACCAGTCCTACGAACCCGATCAGCCCGGCTACACTGACTGCCGTGCCGGCGAGCAGGGCAGAGAGCAAGATAATGAGCATCCGTTGAAGCTCTACCCGCTGGCCCAGCAGCTGTGCTGAATCATCACCCAATAGCAACAAATTTGCAGGCTTAATGGCAAACAAAGAGGCGATTAAGCCAATGATAGCGTAAGGAGCCATGAACTCCAGATGATGCCAGCTTCGTCCATTTAACCCGCCAGATAGCCAAGGAAGTACAGCCTGTACGCGGTCGCTGTACATGACCATTACTCCGTTGGTGAGCGCGCCCAGCAACGCGTTGATTGCAACACCAGCCAGTACAATTTTGACAGGGGAAGCCCCTCGGTCCCAAGCCAGCAGGTAAATGACGATCGCACTCAGAAAGGCTCCCAAAAAGGCGGTTACCGGAAGAAGGTAACTAAGCTGTGGAAGCATCACCATCGTAATGACGGCTGCAAGCCCACCTCCAGCCGATACACCAATAATGCCTGGGTCAGCCAATGGATTTTTCATGACGCCTTGAAGAAGTGCTCCTGAAGCTGCGAGACAAGCGCCTACCAGTAAACCCACCAACACTCTGGGTAGTCGGAGATCCATTAGGATCGTGCGATATGTGGATTCATCATTATGTAGCAAAACCTGATTGATTTCTTGAAGTGGAATCGACACCGAACCGTAGGCTAGACCGTACACAGAGACAGCTAGCAGTAAGATCGGAAGGGTAATCCAGGCGATGGTGCGTCTTCTGGTGCGCTGTAGTTTGTTCATCGTCATCGCCTATTTCGCCGGATACAGCTTTTGGTGCATCAAATCCAGCGCTTTAGTGACCCGTGTTCCCGGATTCGTCCCGAACAAATCTGAAGGTAAAACTTCGACCTGATTGTTTTGGACTGCCCTGATTCCGTTCCAAGCTGCATTTTCCTGCATTTCCTTTATAAATGCGGCTTTAACCTCTTCCGTATTACCATGGGTCATGATGAAAATGTAATCAGGGTCAGCTTGTACGATGCGTTCTGTGTTCAACTGCGCATATTGCGGGAAATTTTGCAGGCCCGGAAAATCAGCGGCGATATTGGAGCCACCTGCAACTTCCAAAATATTTCCGCCTAGAGAATTCGGCAGCGCCGCCATGTACGTGGCCGGGGCTCCGTAAACCAGCAACACCTTCGGTTTGGAGGTAGAGGCTGTTTCTTTTTGCAGCTTGACTACCTGTTGGTCAATTTGTTGGTTCAGCTTTACGGCCCCGGCCTGCTTTTGGAGTAATTGTCCGAACAGCGTAATTTGTGACTGGATATCCTGAACGGAATTGGCCCCAGTCAGCAGTAGTTGTGAACCGACTCCTTCAATAGCTGGAATGTCTTTTTCATTCATAGGATAATTGCCTAGCACGACATCCGGTTTGAGCATCGTGATTTTCTCTAGATCCACTTCATGGGTGGAGCCTATTTGCTGAACATTTTCAGCAGCAGGTACGACGGAAGGTCCATTGGAGTTGGGTCTGCCCACGGCTGTCCCGCCTAATGCGTAAATAATATCCAGATCGCCATTGCTGAGCGCAACGATATGTTGAGGGACCTTTTGAAACGCCAACGTCCGTTTTGAAAAGTCAGTAACTTGAATCGTCGCGCCGCTTGTCGTGCTTGAAGCGGTAGATACGGAAGCGCTGGCTGGTTTCTGATCTGCGGAGGTACCATTACTACATCCGGTAACTGCCAATAAAAGCGCTGCGGACGACCACAACACATAAGATTTCATGTTATTCCTCCTGCAATTTTCAAGTTAAACAATAATGATAATCATTTTCATTTATGTATAAGTGAATGATAATGAATATCACTGAGTATTGTCAATTGAAAAAAGCAATTTTTTAAATAAATTTTGAACTAAAAACAAAAGAGAGTCATTCGAATTATAGAAGAAGGAACTACAAATTTTTATTAAAAAATAGCATATATCAAGGGATTACGTACACACAAATACATATTGACATTTTCGAAAAGTGTAAGATATATTGGTGATGGGTTTACTTGATTTTGCGAAATTATGGAATAGAGAGGTGGGGAGACAAGCTCGAAAAGAGCTATTTTTTTAAATTATCAATTGAGAATGATAATCAATTAGTTATATTCTCGTGGGGAGGGACTGCTGTCAAAATGAAGAAGGGGTATTCTGCAATTATTGCTGTGTTTCTGCTGGTGAGTGTGCTGAGCTTTTGGCCAACTTCGTCATCTGTAGGAGCCGCTGCGGCTTCTCCAAAATTGGCGGATGGTACATACACGCTCAAATACAATATTCTCAAGGCAGAAAATGATTCGGTATCCATGGCTAATGATTATTTTGAAAAACCAGCTAAGTTGTATGTAAAGAAAGGTCAAATGACCATGCAAATTAAGCTGAATCATAGCGAATGGACAACCGGGTTTAAAGTGGATTACAAAGGTAAAATCATCGATACCAAGGTCATCCAAAAGGATGCCAAAGCCGATACTCGCACCGTGCAATTTCCCATTGCGAGTGTCAACAGCCCGTTGATCTCTAAAATCCATGTTACTGTCCCTGCTTACAATTACGATCATGACTATACGATCCGCTTCGCTTTTGATTCCAAAAGCATCAAAAAAGTTGCAGCCGTCCAGTCAGCGAAATCAGCCAAATCTTCCAAAAAGTAAATTGAAGCCATCTTTATCGTTCATAAAATCAACATAAATTCAAGCATAAAAAATTGAGGAGTGTGTGTAGATATGAATATGGTAATGAATCGCTTTGAGCAATTTTCTTTCAAGAAGGCATTCGTAGCACTGATCATGACAGCACTTGTTTTTGCACTGATGGCTCCACTTTCTGCTAAAGCATCAGCAGCCGACGGCACGTATAACGTAGATTATACCGTTCTGAAGGATCAAACCAATGAAACTTCTCGATTGGACAGCTATCTGACGAAGCCTGCTCAGGTTACGGTAGCTAATGGCAAAAATGTTGTTCGTCTGACTGTGAAAAGCAGCAATCTGATTACGGCGTTCAAAGTAGAGCAAAATGGCGTATTGCAAGATGCGACTGTAGTAAGCACAAATACGGCAAACAACACTCGTGTCGTGGAATTCGAAGTGGCTGACCTGAATGCCAAAGTAAATGCTTACGCTGAAATTACCATCCCAGTGATTGGTTACACAGGCAAGTACGATGTACAACTGCAATTCGACGAAATCTAATCCAAAATAAAACGTAAAAGGAGATTAAAACATGAACATGATTATGAATCGTATGGAGAAATTGTCTATAAAAAAAGTAATGCTCACTGTATTGATGGCTGCGCTTGTTTTTGTGGTACTAGCCCCATTCTCAGCTAATCAAGCAAACGCGGCTTTGCCTAATGGAACGTATCAATTGCCTTATACCGTTTATAAAGATGGAACCACTGAGCCTTCTTACATGGATACCAATGGTTATGTAAAAAAACCAGCCACACTGATAGTTACGAATGGTCAATACAAAGTGCGAGTAGCTATTACTAAAAGTGCTTGGGTTACTGAATTCAAAACGCAACAAAACGGCCAGTATGTGAACGCGACTGTGGTAAGTACATCGGGTGATACAAGAATAGTAGAGTTTCCTGTAAGTAATTTTGCTCAAAAATTGAACGTTAAGTTGCATGTAAGTGTACCAAAAGAATACACTGGCGGCATTCCTTACGATCACGACTATGTTGTTCAATTCCAATTCGACGACAGTGATATCTAAGGGTTTCTTTTTGAGATAATGATTTTGAACTGAATGCTCATTTGGAGCTTAGTTCCAAAGCTCCAAATGAGTATATTTTAAGTAGGGGGATACATCACCTTGAAAAGCCGATTGAACAAATATATTACGACATTCGCTGCTATTCTAATGTTGTTTTCTTTATTTTCACCATACGCAGGAGCAACACCCGAGGATGAATCCACTTCGTCGAATTTGCCTGACTCAAGCACTACAGTGACTAGTGCTACGTATGCTACTTATGAGTATCCGGTAGAACTGCCCGGTCCATATGTTGAGCCTACGAATGCTATAACAACAACTGAAGCGACTTATGCAGATGGAGAATACCTGATTGATTATAAGCCTTTGCGCAAGACAGTCAGTGGAAGCACCAAGGATTCAAGTTTTAAAACAAATTATACCTACCCTGGAGATTTGATTATTAAAGATGGAAAATACCATTTTTCATTTAAATTTGCAGAGGCTCAAGGGCTTTCGAAATTTCTAGTTGAACAAAACGGGGAAACGGTTCCCGCCAAAATAGAAGTAGATTCCGGAAAAGCTTCGGGAACGGTAAGCTTCGATGTTTATGATTTTCATCAAAATGTAAATACGGAGTTTGGATTTAACAGCAGTTCTCCATGGTATGTAGATACCGATCCGGACCGTTCAGTGAAGGAATGGATTGAGTTTGATCCTTCCAGTTTGAGACTTAAAAACTCAACCGAGAATCCAACCGTTCCACCAGTGACACCACCGGTAACGCCTCCTGGCACAGGAGAAAAGTTAGCTGATTTGGACTTTACCCTCTTGAAAGATGGAACAGAGGAAAAGTCCATGATGGATGGGTATACGGAGAAGCCAGGCTCGCTAATTGAGCGTGGAGGCAAACAATATGCCCAGTTTACGTTAAAGAATAGTAAGCAAATTGATGGCTTTAAGGTAGAGCAAAATGGAGTGTTAACTGACACCTCTATTGTAAGTGAAGACCAGAATGCGAATACACGAGTTATCGAGTTTGAAGTAAAAGAACTACCAGCCAAGCTGAATGCATGGGTGAGCATCAACTGGCCTGAGTTGGGCTACGTGCATACTTATAATGTAGATCTGCAGTTGGCTTCTGTACCTGTACCAACAACTTTGGCGGATGGAACGTACTCTATTAACTTTGATACTTTGCATGCAACCAAAGATCAGCCATCGGCCATGGCCCAATATCTGTTGTCTCCGGCGACTTTGACGGTATTGAAGGGACAAAAAGAAGTTTCCTTCACCATTAAAGACAGCACTACCGTAACAGAATTCAAAACAGAGCAAAACGGGACACTTACGGATGCAGATATTGTAAGTGAGGACAAGACAGCCAACACGCGTGTTGTGAAATTCAAGGTAGCTGATTTGGACGCAATTTTGAATGCACAGGTCCATGTGAGCACGACTTATCCAGGTGGGGTTTATGAGATGGACCATAAACTTCGTCTTCAGTTCGATAAAAATAGTATCACAGAAAATGGAAGCTCTCCAGAAACGACATCCAATCTGGACTTCACTCTTTTGAAGGATGGAACGAATGAAGTTTCTATGATGGATGGGTATACAGAGAAACCAGGCACCTTGATTGAACGTAATGGCAAGAAGTATGTTCGTTTTACCTTGAAAAAGAGTGAGCAGATTGATGGTTTTAAGGTAGAACAAAACGGAGTATTAACTAATGTTGCTACAGTAAGTGAAGACAAAACTGCGAATACACGAGTTATTGAATTCGAGGTTAAAGAAATACCTGCTAAGTTAAGCGCATGGGTAAGTATCAACTGGCCTGAACTGGGCTACGTGCATACCTATAATGTAGATCTTCAATTGGCTTCTGCACCTACATCACCTAGCTTGGCAGATGGAACGTATGCTATTAACTTTAATACCCTGCATGCAACCAAAGATCAGCCATCCGCAATGGCGCAATATCTGTTATCTCCAGCGACTTTAACGGTAGCAAAAGGACAAAAAGAGGTTTCCTTTACCATTAAAGACAGCACTACCGTAACAGAGTTCAAGACAGAACAAAACGGGACATTAACGGATGCAGACATTGTAAGCGAGGACAAGACAGCCAATACACGTGTTGTTAAATTCAAAGTAGCCGATGTGGACGCGATTTTGAATGCACAGGTCCATGTAAGCACGACCTACCCAGGTGGGGTTTATGAGATGGATCATAAGCTTCGACTTCAATTTGACAAAAACAGCATTACGAATGCTCCAACCCCGGTTGATCCTGGGACGCCAGGTACACCAGGCACGCCTGGAAAAAATTTAGCTGATGGAACGTATTCAATCAATTTCGATGCGTTGCATGCAACCAAAGATCAAAAATCGGCCATGGCGCAATATTTATTGTCTCCGGCTACGCTGACGGTATCGAAGGGCAAGTATGAAGCCTCCTTTACGATTAAAGACAGCACCACCGTGACAGAGTTCAAAACAGAACAAAACGGGACGTTGACAGATGCAGATATCGTTAGTGAGGATAAGAATGCGAATACACGTGTTGTGAAATTCAAGGTGGCCGATTTGGACGCTATTCTGAATGCACAGGTGCATGTGAGCACGACCTATCCAGGTGGGGTTTATGAGATGGATCATAAGCTTCGTCTTCAATTTGATCGCAGCAGTATTACAGCTAAAGGACCGGATAACGGAACCACAACTCCAGTGGAAAATGGCAGATACAGCATTGATTTCTCCGTACTCAAAAACGGAAGCAATGAAATATCTGTGATGGATGGATATATGCAAAAGCCAGCCACACTGTTAAAACAGTCTGGTAAAAATATCATTCAAATTAAAATGGACAAGAGCAGTTGGATTAAAACGTTTAAAGTAAATGGTTCTGAAGCTCAGGTGGTTGAACAGTCCACCTCTGCAGACACAAGAACAGTACAATTTGAAGTACCTAATCTGTCAGATAAAGTTACAGTGAACACGCATGTCATCGTACCTGGATTAGATTTGGGTGGCATCCCTTATGACCACGTATATGATGTGCAGTTCCAATTCGAGCCTGCTACCATTCGCAGCTTTGTTGAGCCTACCTCTTCAGGGGCGGCTGATCCTATCGTTAAACTGGATTTTGACAAGCTTGCCAATGGGAAATATGCATTAAAATTCAGCATTGTGCTGCCAGATGGCATCACAGGATCTGAATCTCCGGCTCAACGCTTCATCACTAATGAACCAGCGCAATTGGTCGTGGAAGGCGACAAACGGTTTGTAGGTCTGAAGCTGCAAAACAGCAATGAAGTTAAGGCGCTGCGCATTTGGGATAACGCAAGTGGAGGTTATCAGGATGCAGAAGTGACCCGGGAAGATGCAGCAAGTAATACGAAGGACGTTCGTTTCAGTGTAAGTGACTTTAAGAACAACGTAAAAGGTCAACTGGTTGTCTACGAAGCTCCAAAAGTGGCAAGTAGCGCTCCGATGGTTTTCAAGGCGGAGGATCGAGTAGAAAAGGTATATGATTTTGAATTTAAATTCGATACCAGTAATGTATCTTATCACAACGAAACAAAAGCAGACGAAGTAGAACAGGGGAAAAATAACTTAGCCGATGGAGAGTACACGGCGAACTTCCGTGTGCTTGCAAACGGAACGGACAAGGATTCTTTGGTGGCTCCATTTGTACAGAGTCTGGCGAAGTTGATTGTGAAAAATGGTAAGGTCCAGGCCCATGTAACCGTAACAGACAATCAGGCTTTGAAATTATTCCAAACGGACTTTGAGGGCCGCTATGCGAATCCGACGATTGTGGGTACCGACACAAAAGGTGATACACACACAATTGCCTTCGAAGTACCCGATCTGGATAAAAAGCTGAGTGTGTACACACAGGTATATCTGCCTGAGAAATACATTTTTAATGAGAAATTCGGCGGACAGATTCAATTTGACCGTGCATCGCTCAAAGGTGAAGGAGTTAATGCAGCTACAACTGCAACCGCTACTGAATCGGCAGCAGCTTCTACGGACAAAGCAACAGAAACGACCACCTCGGTAGCTGAAGCAAAACCAGCAGTTGAGCAACCAGTTCAACCTGCTTCCGAGAAGCAATACACGATCAATTACAACGTATTTAAAGACAAAACGAATGAAGCGTCCGTTATGGATGGTTATCTCGATAAGCCAGCCACATTGATTGAAAAGGGAGACAAGCGCTATATCCAAATCACTTTGAAAAACAGCTCTTGGATGCCGACTCTACAAGTGGAGCAAAACGGTACCCTAAAAGATGTGGAAGTGATCTCGACATCCGGTGATACACGTATCGTTCAATTTGAGGTAGGGGACTTGTCTCAGAAAATCAGTGCTTACACACACGTTATTGTGCCTGGTTTGGTCCTTGGCGGAGTACCGTATGATCACTGGTATACGGTTCAGTTCCAATTTGATGAAGCAAGCCTAAAGGTGAAATAATCTCAGGTTATGACATCAATGAAGCCTAAATAACAGCAAAGTTTGTATGCGAGCAAGTCTTGGTGCCCCGGCATCAAGACTTGTCAGCATTTACATACCCGAAAAAGTGGGACTCACGCTGTTGCTCTATATTTTGAATTGAGGTGATTGGATTTTCATGAAACAGTATGCAGCTTTGGCTCAAAGGAAAGCGTTTGGTTTCTATATGTTAATCGGCATCATGATCTTATTGCTGGCCGGATGCTCCGGGGGAGCACAGGCTGGACAGGACCATAGCGATGGTTCGACTTCAACGGCAGCATCAGATGCAACCGGAAAGTCGTCTGATGATAAAACAGCAACTCCACGTATTGTGGCGACTACAGTAGCCATTTCTGAAATTACGGATGCGCTGGGCTTGGATTTGGCTGGCAAGCCGACAAGTACCAAAGTATTGCCTGATCGTTACAAGGATGTTCCTGATGTGGGAAATCCGATGAGTCCTGATATGGAAAAAGTAATGTCCTTGAAACCTACAGATGTGCTTTCGGTGACCACACTCAAATATGATTTGGAGCCTAAGTTTAAGGACCTGAACATTAATGCTGAGTTTTTGAATTTTGAAAGCCTTGCGAATATGCAAAAGGAAATTCAAAAGCTGGGAGACCGATTTGATAAAGCTGAAAAGGCGAAAGAGATTAATGGGGCCTTGGATGCCAAAGTTACTGAGATTCAGCAAAAAATTAAAGGCAAGAAGTCTCCTAAAGTACTAATTCTACTGGGTGTTCCGGGAAGCTATCTGGTGGCTACCGAACATTCCTATATTGGGGATCTGGTTAAAATTGCAGGCGGAACAAATGTGGTTCAGGGCGAGAAGGTGGAGTTCATAGCCCACAATACCGAAGCTTTGCAGCAATCCAATCCTGATATCATTTTGCGTGCTGCACACGGGATGCCGGATGAGGTCGTAAAAATGTTCGATGAAGAGTTCAAAACTAACGATATCTGGAAGCATTTCAACGCTGTGAAAAAAGGGCATGTTTATGATTTGCCTGAACCGTTGTTTGGCACCACTGGGAATTTAGCGGCAAGCTCTGCGCTGGATGAGCTGATGAAAATGCTGTATCCTTCGAATTAAAGGAAGCTGATGACATGTCCAAAAAATTATGGAGCCTTATTGTTGTAATTGTCTTACTCGTCGGTGTCATGCTGTACTCAGCGATGACAGGCAGCCTCAAGGTGAATTTGAGTCAGTTGGTGGCCGGATTGTGGACAGGAACAGATGATCAGGTGAATGTGGTCAAGGATCTTAGACTACCGAGAATTATCGTAGCTGTGATGGCGGGTGCAGCCCTTGCAGTGGCGGGCGTTTTGCTGCAAGCCGTCATGAAAAACCCGCTGGCAGATTCCGGGGTGATCGGCATTTCTTCGGGAGCGGCCTTGGTCTCGCTGATCGCGGTGACCCTCTTTCCGGCGCTTTATTTCTGGATGCCGTTCTTTTCATTTATCGGCGGTGCGTTGGCCTGCCTAATGGTCTACGGATTTTCATGGAAATCTGGCTTGCATCCTATTCGACTTATTCTGATTGGGGTGGCAGTAAACGCCATCTTTTCCGGCCTAGGTCAGTCGTTTAACTATCGGGGCAGTTATGCGGTCACCAGCATTAACCAGGTCACCACCTCAACCTTGTCTATGAAAAAATGGGTAGATGTCGAGGTGATTGTGACTTATGGCGGAATTGGTTTAATTTTGGCCATGCTCGTCTTCTCTTGGTGTAATTTCTTGTCCCTTCAAGATAAAACGGCTAAAAATTTGGGCCTTAACGTGACACGTGCACGACTTTTAATTTCTGTGATAGCAGTGCTGCTTGCAGCAACGGCTACAGCTATAGCAGGAGTAATTGCTTTTATCGGCCTGCTCGTTCCGCATTGTGCCCGCTACCTGGTTGGCTCGGATCATAAGTGGCTGATTCCGTTTTCTGCCTTATGCGGCGGTTTGCTGCTGTTGCTTGCGGATACGCTGGGGCGAACGGTGCTTGCTCCCAATGAAATTCCGGCCTCTATTATTATGGCAGTCATTGGCGGACCATTCCTGATATTCCTGATCAGAAAGGCGGATCGCACCTATGGACATTAAAAATATAACCTTCTCCTATGATCGGAAAACAGATCGTCTACATGCGATCAATGCTGTTATTGAACGGGGACGAATTACTACGATTATTGGACCCAATGGATGCGGCAAATCGACACTGCTCAGTGTGATGTCCAACAATGCCGTTCCTCGCAAGGGCCAGGTGGTTCTGGATGGCAAGGAGATAGCCCACTACAAGCCCAAGGAACTGGCCCGTCAATTGGCGGTAGTTCATCAGCAGAACGAAGCGCCCTCTGACCTGACAGTAGAAAAACTCGTCAGCTTCGGAAGACTGCCTCATAAGAGCATGTTCACATCCAGCCGGGACGAGGACGAGGAAGCAGTCGAATGGGCTATAGCCTGCACCAATCTGGAGGGACGCAGGACACATACACTGGATCAGCTCTCAGGAGGAGAACGGCAGCGTGTGTGGATTGCAATGGCCTTGGCACAGCGAACGCCGATTTTATTTTTAGATGAGCCGACCACCTATCTGGATATGTATTACCAGCTTGAGATTTTGGAGCTTATTCGGCAGCTCAATCAGGAGCACGGACTGACCATCGTAATGGTGCTGCATGATATTAATCAGGCTATTCGGTATAGTGATGTGATGATCGCTATGAAAGAAGGACGCATAATAGCGAATGGTTCGCCTATAGAGGTCGTTACATCCGAACTGATTCAGGCAGTCTATGGTGTGAAGGTAGTCATAAGACAGGACGAGGAGGCGGGCATGTATCTTATTCCGATTGGCGTCGGAGATTCCGAACATTTACACGCACAGAGAGAGTGTAAGGTATCTGTCCTTGAGTTATCTCATTGAATTTAAAACATAAAAATGGTTCTGATCCAGGTGTTTGTCAGGTGACAATCGTGAGGACAGAAGCATTTTTTTATTTTATTTATTAGATATTGGATGAGATTCAGGGGCAGTTCTGCTTAGACTACGGTTCGAATCCGATCTTTTGTGTGTTATACTATTGCCGTCGGTAATTTTGTGTTTAGCACTTTACTAATGATAAGGATGGTATGCTTATATGATCAGTACAAGCGGCGTAACGCTTCGTTATGGTAAACGCCCACTTTTTGAAGACGTAAATATCAAATTTACTCCTGGGAACTGCTACGGCCTGATTGGGGCGAATGGCGCGGGTAAATCCACCTTTTTGAAAATTCTTTCCGGTGAAATTGAAGCCAATTCAGGTGAGGTTCACATGACACCGGGCGAACGGATGGCTGTCCTCAAGCAGAACCATTATGAATACGATGAATTTCCGGTTCTGGAAACCGTTATTATGGGTCATACGCGTCTGTATGAAATCATGAAGGAAAAGGATGCACTGTACGCCAAAGCGGAGTTTTCCGAAGCAGACGGTTTACGTGCTGGTGAATTGGAAGGCGAATTTGCAGAGCTGAACGGTTGGGATGCCGAGCCGGATGCGGCTGCATTGTTGATCGGTCTGGGGATTCCGCGTGATCTTCATGACAAAAAAATGGCTGAAATGAGCGGTAATGACAAAGTGCGCGTTCTGTTGGCACAAGCGTTGTTTGGTCGTCCGAACAATTTGCTGCTTGATGAGCCTACCAACCATTTGGATCTCGAATCCATTCAGTGGCTGGAGAACTTCCTGATGGACTATGAAGGCACTGTCATTGTTGTATCCCATGATCGTCACTTCCTGAACAAGGTATGTACGCATATTGCGGATATTGATTTTGGTAAAATCCAGATGTATGTCGGAAACTATGACTTCTGGTACGAGTCCAGCCAGCTTGCACTTACACTGGCTCGCGATGCGAACAAGAAAAAGGAAGAAAAAATCAAAGAACTGCAAGCCTTTATTCAGCGCTTTTCTGCGAATGCTTCCAAGTCCAAACAGGCAACTTCGCGTAAAAAGCAACTGGATAAAATTACGCTGGACGACATCCGTCCATCGAACCGTAAATATCCGTTCATTAACTTCAAGCCTGAGCGTGAAGCGGGCAAACAATTGCTGACTGTAGATAGTCTCAGTAAAACCGTGGAAGGTGAGCAAGTACTGAATGAGTTCAGTCTGGTCGTGAACAAAGGCGATAAAATTGCGTTTGTAGGTCCGAACGGTCTCCCTAAAACAACGCTCTTCCAGATCTTGATGAACGAACTGGAAGCGGATAATGGTGAATTTTCCTGGGGGATTACAACGAGCCAAGCGTATTTTCCGAAAGATAACTCCACTTATTTTGAAGGTGTGGATCTGAATCTGGTGGACTGGTTGCGTCAATATTCCAAGGATCAGGATGAAACGTTCCTGCGCGGCTTCTTGGGACGTATGCTTTTCTCAGGCGAAGAAGCGCTTAAGAAAGCAAGTGTGCTGTCCGGGGGAGAAAAGGTTCGTTGTATGCTGGCAAAAATGATGCTGAACGGTGCTAACGTACTGCTTCTGGAAGAACCGACCAACCACTTGGACTTGGAATCTATCACAGCGCTGAACAATGGTCTGATCGATTTTGACGGGACTATTTTGTTCACTTCTCATGACCATCAGTTCATTCAAACCATCGCGAATCGCATCGTGGAAATTACACCAAACGGCGTAATCGACCGTACGATGAGCTATGATGAATACTTGGAAAATGAAGAAATCGCTCAATTGCGTGAACGCATGTATCCGGTAGAAATCGGCTAACATCCGAACCGCTAATTTCAGCAAATAGATAAACGAAAGAGGAGCTCCATCAGGCCATTGCCTTGGCCGGGAGACTCCTCTTTTTTCGTTTTGTGCCATGACCCTTAGCTTACTTGGTTCCGAGAGTGAGTCAAGATAGATCCCGCCTGATCTCGGTACCCTATAAAGTCTATGGAGTGGCTTATGATCCGCCTGTACGACGGCGTTGGTTGTTCGGCTTCTTCGTATTTTGGCTTTTCAGTGTTTTGGTGGAACCGCCTTGAAAGCCGCCCTGCTGTGAAGCGCCGGACTGCTGTTTTTTTTGTGCCAGCTTTTCGCGAATAGCATCTGCGAGATTAATTTTACGTGGTTCCTTAGCATCGCTCATGAATAAATTCCTCCTGTTGCCGCCAGATTCATGTCAATCATGCTGGATTGAAGAAAAACGCGGCTGTGTCCTCATTTTATACGTTTTTAAAAGAAGGGACAAGGGCAACAATGATAACACATCGCTGGAGTGAGGCAAGAGGAGATATGTCTGTTTTTTGCATGAAGGAAAAATTGTTTTGTGTAACCTACAGGGATGGGGCCTGGCAATACTTTTTCATTGTTCCTACAGCGATGTAGAGTGGAAAGACTGTTTCTCTAGACCCACACAAAGTTCGTCTGTTATCCTAAAAATAACAGTTAACCACAGGCAAATTGTTATTTTTAAGGCAGCTGTGCTGCTTGTTTGAGGGGTAGTGTAAGGGCAGCTATGCTGCTTGTTTGAGGGGTAGTGTAAGGGCAGTTGTGCTGCTTGTTTGAGAGGGAGTGTAAGGGCAGCTATGCTGCTATTTTTATTTCTGGGCAGATCTTTACGCTGCGAACTATCTATTTGAAGGAGTGTCCTCCGTTGTGGTAAATGTCTATGATGAAATACGAAAAGGTGAGCGAGGGGCGTGGGTAAGCATTGCTGCTTATCTTTTGCTGTCCGCTTTTAAGCTGATTAGCGGATATATATTTGCCTCTAGCGCGTTGCTGGCTGATGGATTCAACAATGTCACCGATATTGTGGTGTCGGTTGCTGTATTAATTGGTCTGAGAATTTCGCAAAAACCACCAGATTCCGACCATGCCTATGGACATTTTCGGGCCGAAACGATTGCGGCGCTGCTGGCGTCCTTTATTATGGCTGTCGTTGGTTTGCAGGTGCTGATTGATGGAATCGGAAGCATTTTCAAGGGAGGAAAGCAAATACCGGATATTACCTCAGCGGGTGTGGCTGTGATTTGCGCAGTGATTATGTTCGGGGTGTACCTGTACAATAACAGGCTGGCTCGGCAAATCAACAACAAGGCGTTGCTGGCAGCGGCCAAGGATAATCTATCAGATGCACTCGTCAGTGTTGGAGCAGCAGTGGGCATTATTGGCGCACAGTTCGGGCTGCCGTGGTTGGATACTGTGGCGGCGATCGTGGTAGGATTCATTATTAGTAAAACGGCGTGGGAGATTTTTAGGGATTCCACACATAGCTTGACTGATGGATTTGATGAGCAAGAACTGAACGACTTACGGAGTACGATTGCTCTTATACCTGGAGTAGAGGGAATTCGAGACGTTAAAGCACGGGTACACGGTAACCATGCGCTGGTGGATGTGGTCATTGAGGTGAATCCGCAACTCAGTCTGATTGAAGGACATCGGATCAGCGATCGGATTGAGGAACGTCTACAAGAGGTTCATAATACGATGCACGTTCATGTCCATGTAGAACCTAAATTATAGATTAATTATTAAATAATTAGTATTAAAAGTGACTTTAGACCTATATCAAAAAAGGTGTACACGCTATCTTTTGTGACGTTTGGATTATATCTCTCTTCCTGCTGCTTTTACTATAATGAAGGCATGTCCGGCTATATTCGTCGGAATTATGCTCTTCAAATTCGTAAAAACAGCCAGGAGGTGCAACATTGAGAAGACGCGTGATGGGAATGCTCATGACGTCAGCCGCGCTGTTGGCAGCAATTCATGTGGCGCCGGGTCAGGTTGACGCAGCGGCATCGACAGCATCCACAGGACAGAAGGCGGTTATTCGGGCGGCTGTAAAGCTTAGATCCGATCCTTCGACTACGGGCGATGTAGTCAGCTTTATGAAGCAGGGAGAGGCCGTAACAGTATTGGAGAAAACGAATAGCTATTGGTATAAGATCAAGACCTCTGATGGAGTAACCGGCTACACAAGCAGCTCCGACAAGTACATAAAAGTTGGCGCTACCAGCGTCGCTGCTGCTGTCACCCCGTCAGCCAGCCGTAAAACGGAAGCCTCAGAGTCAGCTAAAACTGTTTCAGCTTCAGTTAAAAATGTTTCAACTAAAGAGGCTCCGGCTTCAGTGAATAGTTCTGCCGGTCAAACGAAAGCTACGATTCAAACGTCCGTTCGTTTGCGGGCGGAGGCATCCACTTCTTCCGAGGTTCTGGGCTATATGAATACAGGGGATGTCGTTACGATTACCGATTCCAGTAATGCGTATTGGTTTAAGATCACCACTGCTGATGGTACAGTAGGCTATGTCAGCTCATCTCCACAATATATTCGTATTGGTGAGGGGGTTGTTGTGCAGCAGCCTGTGGCATCTTCGGCTGCACCCGCTTCAGATACTACTGCTCTACCTGCGGTAGCGTCTCCTGCTTCGACGGTTAGCTTGCCTTCTGGTGATGCAGCGGCTGCAATCGAACAGGTTATTGACACAGGTATGACTTACCTTGGAACACCTTATGAATATGGTTCTGATCGCAACAGTACGGCTACTTTTGATTGCTCGGCATTTACTCGCCAAATTTTCCGTCAGGCTGTAGGGATCCAGCTCCCGGCAGATTCTCGTTCACAGGGTGAGTGGATCAAGCAGAACAGTCAGCCGAATACAGATATGACTACACTGAAGCGTGGCGATCTGCTCTTTTTTACAAATTATAATGCATCTTCCGGGG
The DNA here is from genome assembly GCF_038008995.1 of Paenibacillus sp. FSL W8-0439. Lineage (NCBI taxonomy): Bacteria > Bacillati > Bacillota > Bacilli > Caryophanales > Paenibacillaceae > Paenibacillus > Paenibacillus sp. FSL W8-0439. The sequence continues at coordinate 4,797,654 of NZ_JBBPAK010000001.1, read as the reverse complement.
CGTATACGTCCTTGGATAATTCCTCCCAAACGATTACGCATGTAGCTGTATACTTGGGAGACAACAAGCTTCTCCATACGTTTTCTGTAGCGGCCGGTGGTGTAAAAGTTACGGATTTCAGCAAGCCTTGGCAGGATCGTTTCCTGTTTGGGGGCAGCGTGATCCAATAAAAACGCCGCTCACTGTTAAAAGCTACATCAAAAAAGGATGTTCCACATCTCTGTTGACCAGAGTGGGAACATCCTTTTTTGATAAGCATATGATACATATCACGTTTGGGTGTAGCTATCATCCAACGTCTATGAAGCTCGTTTTCTTCCGGTAAAAAGTGAAATAACGAATAAGACCAAAAATAGCACAAATAACATTTTGGCTATTGTAGCTGCTACGGAGACGACGATACCAAAAAAACCTAAAATCCCGGCGATCACAGCAAAAACTAAGAATAAAGCCGACCATTTCAGCATGTTCTGTATCCTCCTTTGATTGTATATAATGTGGCATACTCGCGCCCCGATAGAGCGTGGTAGCAGATGATGGTGACTTCTACAGATTAAGTGTGGCTGTGCCATCATTATACGTTGTTTTAAACGGTGCGAGGGCCCGTGAATCATAACCTTTGGAGCACAAGAAGATACCAGTCTGGACGTTGTTTCGTGTCCGAATGTAGAGGGTAACTATGCAGTAATCATAAACATCATCGTGAAAGACGAAAGAGAGGTTACGCTATGTTAACACAGGTCAGCATTTTTATTATTGCTATCGCATTTGCCGTTCTCGTTATTTACCTTATTAAGACATTGAAAGCAGCTCAAGGTTCTCTAGATAAGGTAACTCAAACCTTGCAGGAAGTACAAAAGACAGTCGATGAACTAAGTTATGAAGTAAAACAAACGGTTCGACATGCAAATGACATCACCGCAGACGTTGATCATAAATTGAAGCAAGTGGAACCTGTGATGGAGTCGGTTAAAAACCTGGGGGAGGTACTCAGCGAAGTGACGCTGGCCGCCAAACAGGCTTCAACAGCGTTAATGACACGCCTTCAGAAGTCACGTAGCACTGCGAGCAGCACTTCCGGAACGGAGAAGGCGATCAAGTCAACGGGATCGAACAGACCTTTGACTGCAACAGAGCGGACGGTTCAGAGCTACAATGCCACTTATGGGGAACCTGCGGGCAAGCCGGCTAAGAACTGGCTGGGTTATGTAGACATCGCTGCTGGGGTGTGGCAGAAAATGCGTCAGTAGTATAGTGCTGAACCGTAAACTATAGGAAATTCATTGAAAGGGTGAGAATTATGATGAAGACATTATTACTAGCCGCTGGTTTGCTCACTCCCTTTTCCGGACAGGATACGGTTCAGCAAACCGTCTCCCCGCAGACAGCGGGGCATATGGTAAGGGCTGTTCAGACGATAACTGATCCACATGCTGTGCCAACTGATTTTCATACCTTAAATGGCATATCTCTGGATGATACTCGTGCGGATGTATTGAAAAAACTGGGCAAGCCACTTCGAATTAAGAAGGATAAGCTGCTGCTTTCTACAGAATATCAATACCCGGATGTCACCGTAGGTATGCGTGAGGACGTCGTCTCCTATGTGCATGTAGATCCTGCTGCCGGTCGAATCAAAGTGAATGATAAGTGGCTGCCACTGCAACGGAAAACGCTGGATCAAGAGCTAGGCGGCTCGCAATTTACGGCAGAAGACGGAGAGGTGTATGTGCGCGGGCAGCGGGCGATCAAAGTATTTATGGATAAGACGTCTGACAAGCCAAAGTATGTTGAGTTTTTTGATGAAACGGAGTGGTAATCGATTTTTTCGAGGCGTGACATCATATGGAAGTTTCAAATGGATGAATGAAGTGTAATAGTCAGAGAAGTCAATCCTTAAAGGAGCGTGAGAAACATGAATCAGACCAATCATAAATCTTATGCCAAGGTGGTAGAGAACGGTGTACAAGCCGTTGAAGCTGTGAATGAGTTGCGTAACACGGGCTATCGTTATGAGGATGTGTTCGTGCTCGCTCATGATCAGGATCGGACGGATCGTATCGCCGATACGGTAGCTGCCAAGGAAATCGGGATTAAAGAAGAGGGCGTCTTTGACTCCTTAGCGAATTTGTTCCGTTCGCGTGGCGATGAGCTTCGTGCTAAAATCACTTCCTTAGGTTTTACCGATACGGAAGCAGATTTTTATGAAAAAGAATTGGATCAGGGTAAAGTGCTGGTTATTGCGAAAAAAGCGTGATTTTCCAGCTCATCATAGGATTAAGCAAACTTAGATTTGAAAAAGAGGATGTTGGCCGCAGCACAAGTGTTTCGTGGGTCCTCCAAAAACATAGATAAGGAATGGGGTTTTAGCCTCATTCCTTATCTATGTTTTTGGAATGCCTGCTTGCGGAAACGCTATTTCTAATTAACAAGGGTGTTGCCCCATAAGCAGGTATAGTATAATACATGGGTTACAGATAAGGAGAGAGCAATGAGAATTCTAATTGTTGATGATAATCCAACGAATGTCATTATTATTCGTGAAATACTAAAAAAAGAAAATTATCGCGATGTAATCTCTGCCAGCTCGGCCGCAGAAATGCTGGAACATTTGGGAATCGGCGACCGTACCATTAGTCTTCGCCCCCGTCCTTCGGATATTGATTTGGTGCTGCTCGATATGATGATGCCTGAAATGGATGGCATTGAAGCTTGCAGTATTGTACAGGAATATGAACATTTAAAAGATATTCCGATTATTATGGTCACCGCTGTAGGCGATTCTAAAAAATTGGCCGAAGCTCTGGATGTGGGAGCCGTCGATTATGTCACAAAGCCGATCAATAAGGTAGAGCTAATGGCGCGAATTCGATCTGCCTTGCGTCTTAAGCAGGAAAAAGACTGGCATAAGGACCGGGATCAGCGAATTCAGGATGAATTGAAACTGGCTGCGATGGTGCAGCAGGCGGTGCTGAGTCCTGCCATTCAGGATCCTATGCTGCAAGCGAATGCACTGTACCAGCCTTCCTTTGAACTGGCGGGAGATTTATATTCATGGTATCCGCTAGGAGAAGGGAGATATGCCATCATTTTGCTCGATATGATGGGCCATGGCATTTCTTCTTCTTTGTTTTGCATGTTCATTGCGTCTGTACTCAAGGATACGGTGACCACGTATGTGGAGCCGGAGAAGGTCATACAAGAGCTGAATCGTCGTTTTAATCAACTAGACCTGGGCAAGCAGCTGGTACAGTATTATTTTACGGCGATTTATATGGTGATTGATACTCGTTCACGGCGAATTGACTATGTAAATGCAGGGCATCCTCCCGGCTTGCTGTTCAATCAGGACGGTAGCATAACCAAATTAGACCGTGCGTGTAGTCCGGTCGGATTGTTTGATAAAATTGATGCAGAGATGCACACGATTTATTACGAAGGAACTGGGCATATCGCTTTGTATACAGATGGCTTGCTGGAGACGGTAGAAGGTGAATATGAGGAACAATTGGAGTATCTGACTGCTTGTCTGCGCAAGTATGAGGAATGGAATGAAGAAGCGATGCTGGACGCGTTTTTTCGTAACGAGGGGCCGCAGGATCGCGATGATGATAAGTGCCTGATCTGGATTTCATTGAAAGAGGGAGAGAGCTTGCATGAAAATCAGAAATAAACTGCTGATTGGCTTTGGATCGCTTATGGCGATCCTCCTTGTGCTGACGCTAATCAGCTATGACCGGATGGGGAGCTTGAATGAACAGCTGAACCAGGTTTACCAAGAACGATATGTGAAGGTCCGGAAAACAACGGCTATACGCGGACAGGTGAACGATATGGCTAAAGTCATGGCCAACTTGATCTTGAATCCAGGCTCCTCTGTCAGCGAGGCCAAGCGCGAGATGGATGATATTTCTGCTACTGGAACAAAAGTGCTGGCTAGTCTGCAAACGGATTCCGGTACGAGTGAAGAGCAACAGCAGATTGACCGGGTGGCTGTCGCCTGGAAAGATTATCTAAACTATGAAGAGAGACTCGTTTCCTTATTGGAGCAAGATCGTATTGAGGAAGCTAATGCTTTCCGTAATAGCACGGGTCTGCCTGCTCAAGAGGAGGCAATGGACAGCATTAATACCCTAGCTGTTTTCCAAGACCGGGAAATTGATAACGATATGAAGCAGGCCAATCAGGCTTATGAGGAATCTGTGCAGATTACCACAATCCTGATGGCGGCCGGTCTGATGATGGGCTTACTGGTTATTTTGTGGGTGCTTCCTAGCATTGCCAAAGGTCTAAATACCGTTAACCTCATGATGAACGGTTTTGGCAAGGGAAAGTACAGGGCTATCAGCCGGATGAGTGTGGCCTCCAAAGATGAAATCGGAGAGGTTGCTCGTGTGTTTCAACAATTGGCTGGAGACCTGGATGAAAAAAGGAAATTCGAGCATTCCGTCCTTCAAACGCAGAAGGACCAAACTTGGCTTAATGCCAATACTGCTCGATTGACTGAGCTGTTTCGCGGTGTGAATTCACTGGAGCAGGTTGCTCAGATGTTCATTAGTGAGTTTACACCCATTTTGGGGGGCAGCTATGGAGCCATCTACCTGCAAGGAAAAGAGGTAGAAGACAACCGGTTCAAGTTATACGGCTCCTATGCAAAGGTGACTGGCGAAGGCTCGATCAGAGACGCTATCCAGGTGGGCGAAGGTTTGCTTGGACAGTGTGTTCTGGATCGTAAGCCAATCTTGATCACAGAGGCACCTGAAGGATACTTGTCCATTGGCTCCGCCTTAGGAGAAAGTAAGCCAGTTGGAATTATGATTTTCCCTATTATGTTCGATGATGAATGCATTGGTGCCGTGGAAATAGCGTCACTGGACCGCTTCAGTGATCTAGAAACGAAACTGTTTGCTCAGTTAGTGGAGAGTTTGGGAATCATTTTGAACAATATCAAGGGACGGATGCGGGTTGAGCAACTGTTGCGCGAATCACAAGCACTTACCGAGGAATTGCAATGCCAGTCCGAAGAGTTGCAAACTCAGCAAGAAGAGCTCAAGCGTTCTAACGAGAATTTGGAGCAGCAAACAGAGGAGCTTAAGCGTTCCGAGGAATTATTACAGCGTCAACAGGAAGAATTGGAGCATTTTAATACTGAACTGATTGCTAAAACGAGAGCACTGGAAGAACAGGTTCGAGAAGTGGAAGAAAAGAACGATGAGATCGAACGTGCACGAGCCCAGTTGGAGCAACAGGCGATGCAGCTTGGGATCACAAGCAAATATAAATCCGAGTTTTTGGCCAATATGTCGCATGAATTGCGTACTCCGCTAAATAGCTTGCTTATTCTTTCTCAGCTGCTGTCTGAGAACAAGGAAGGCAATCTTAAGCCCAAACAAGTCGAATATGCACAAACCATTTATATGTCGGGCGCGGATTTATTGAAAATGATTGATGAAATTCTGGATTTATCCAAAGTGGATGCTGGAAAAATGGATATTAACCATGAAACGGTCCATTTGAAGGAACTGGAGCTGTTTGTAGAACAGAATTTTGCTCCAGTCGCAGCCAAACGAGAGCTTCAACTGCATACCGAAATCGAAGAGAATTTGCCAGATGCTATTATAAGTGACGGTTATCGTCTCAAACAAATTTTACGTAACTTACTGTCCAATGCGTTCAAGTTCACCACGGAAGGTTCTATAAGTTTCAAGGTATCTCGGGCAAATGGAGAGCAGCTTCCGGGTATGCTAAATCCACGAAAATCCTATCTGGCTCTATCTGTGCGTGATACCGGCATCGGGATTGCTTCAGATAAGACAGATCTGATCTTCGAAGCCTTCCAGCAGGTAGACGGTACGACTAGCCGAAAATACGGGGGAACAGGGCTGGGGCTGTCGATCAGCCGTGAGCTTTCCAAATTGTTGGGCGGTGCCATTACAGTCGAATCCGAGCAGGGACAGGGCAGTTGCTTTACACTGTATTTGCCGGAACAAACGCCTACCGAAAAGAATAAGGATTCTCATTCGAGAGAGGCGCTTAACAGTGCAGATGTGCCTCCGGCTTTTGAAGGCGCCGCTGCTTCAGCGGAAGCAGATCTTCCAATGATTATGCCAGCTGAACGCTTACCCGTGTATCAGATGCCTTCTAAGAGCGGAGCGGAGGACATTATACATCCGGGTGACGATCGAAACGAGATTACCCCGCAGGATAAAGTGCTGCTGATTATTGAGGATGATATTAATTTTGCGAATATTTTGTACGACATGGCCCGTAGTCGTGGCTTTAAGGCGTTGATTGCTCTCAAAGGAGACGATGGGCTGAACATGGCTCATTCCTATTTGCCCGACGCTATTATATTAGATATTCAGTTACCTGTGATGGATGGCTGGTCCATTTTGGGCGAGCTGAAAGGCAATTCGTCGACACGCCATATTCCAGTACATGTTATCTCAGTCATAGATGATGTGAAGCAGGGCTTGATGATGGGCGCAATTGCTTATCTCAAAAAGCCTTCCTCGAAGGAGAGTCTGGATAAGGCATTTTCACATATAAAGTCGTATACGGACCAAATGGTAAAACGCCTCCTTGTGGTTGAGGATGACGATAATCAACGCAAATCCATTATTGAGCTCATCGACCATGATGATGTGGCCATTACGGCGGTATCGACAGGTAAAGAAGCACTAAACGAGCTGGCCACCCAGCGGTATGACTGCATGGTACTGGATCTGATGTTGAGTGACATGACAGGCTTTGAATTGCTGGACCGCATTCGGGAAAATGAGCAGCTCACCGATTTGCCGATCATTATTTATACAGGCAAAGATCTGGATAGTAAGGAAGAAACACAACTTCGAAAATATGCAGAGTCCATTATTATTAAGGATGTCAAATCACCGGAACGACTTTTGGATGAGACTACATTGTTCTTGCATCGGGTGGAGGCAAATCTTCCTGAGGACAAACGCAAAATTCTGCAGAAGCTTTATAACAAGGAAGAACTGTTTGAAGGCAAAAAAATATTGTTGGTAGACGATGATATTCGTAATGTATTTGCTCTGTCCAGTGTGCTGGAAAGCTATCGCATGGAGGTTACCTTTGCTGAAAATGGAAGGGAAGCACTGGAAATGCTCGAACAGACACCTGATTTTGATCTGGTGCTGATGGATATGATGATGCCGGAAATGGATGGATATGAAGCGATGCGACGTATCCGGTTAATGCCACAATTCGAGAAGCTGCCTATTATTGCCCTGACAGCCAAGGCGATGAAAGATGATCGTTCCAAGTGTATTGAGGCAGGCGCTTCCGATTATGTAAAAAAACCGATTCAAACCGAACAGCTTTTATCATTAATGCGAGTGTGGTTGTATTCGTAACCCAAAAAAATGGGTAATATAAAACGACACATGATTGAGAGCGGTGTAGGCAAAACCTATTTAGGAATTGGAGAGAGATTATGACATCGAAGGATATGGCGGATAATGCTGCTAATGAATTGAAATCGAATGACAATGAGCGGGAAATGATTGAGATTGAGCTGTTGCTGGAAGGTATACATCGGCTGTACGGCTACGATTTTCGTAATTACGCTCTGCCTTCGATCAAGCGGCGTATTTATTATCATGCGCAGTCCGAGAATGTAAGCACGATATCAGGACTTCAGGAGAAGGTGCTGCATGATCGCAGCGCCTTCGATAGACTGGTACAGAGTCTTTCTATTCCGGTGACCGAGATGTTTCGCGATCCGGAGCTGTTTCTAATTTTTAGGCAAAAAATTATTCCTATTTTACGAACGTATCCGTATATCCGAATCTGGCATGCAGGTTGCTCCACAGGTGAGGAAGTATATTCAATGGCAATTTTGCTGCATGAGGAAGGCTTATATGATAAGGCCCGTATTTATGCGACGGATATGAATAACCTGTCTTTACAGCAAGCGAAAGAAGGCGTATATGGGATCGACCGAATGAAGCTGTATACCAAAAATTATTTGGAATCTGGGGGCACACAATCGTTCTCTGAATATTATACAGCCAAGTATGATTCGGTGATGTTTCATCCCTTCTTAAGAAAAAATATCATTTTTGCTGAGCACAATTTAGCGACAGACCGGTCTTTTAACGAGTTCAATGTGATTTTTTGCCGGAATGTTATGATCTACTTCAACGATGAACTTCGCAACCATGTACATGGGTTGTTTTATGATAGCTTGAGTCATTTTGGTGTGTTGGTGCTTGGGGCCAAGGAATCCATACATTTCACCGATTATAGTGATTCTTACGAGCCGCTGGACCGGGTAGAGAAAATATACCGGAAGATTAAATAGAGATGCTTAGGAGGATTCCATGGGGCTTCATGAACCGATTCATATATTGCTGGTAGATGACAGACCTGAGAACCTGCTCGCTCTTGAGGCAGTGCTGGAGAGTGAACAATATAATCTGGTAAAGGCCACATCAGGGGAAGAAGCGTTGCGATGTCTATTAAAAGACGAATTTGCACTTGTTGTCCTCGATGTGCAAATGCCGGGTATGGATGGAATTGAGACCGCAAAGCTAATCAAGGCCAGAGAGAAGACGAAGGATATTCCGATTATCTTCATTTCAGCTAACAGCAAGGAAGCGGAGCATTTGTTTGCGGGATATTCAGCGGGCGGTATTGATTATATGGTGAAGCCGTTCATCCCTCAAATTCTCAAGTCCAAAATTGAAGGCTTTGTACAAATGTATCTGACAAACAAGCGCTTGAAAACACAGTCCATGCTGCTTCATCAGAAGACGCAGGAGCTGGAGAAGATGAACAGCGAACTGATTGCCGCCAAGGAGGCGGCAGAGATTGCTGCCAATGCCAAAACTGAATTTTTGGCAATGATGAGCCATGAGATTCGCACACCTATGAACGGTGTCATTGGTATGATTGATCTGCTGATGGAGACAGAGCTGCAAAACGATCAACAGGAATATGCCGATATCATCCGCCGCAGTGCAGACGCGCTGGTCGCGGTCATTAATGATATTCTGGACTTTACCAAGCTGGAGTCAGGCAAGATGGAGGTTGAGGAATATCCATTTGATTTGGTTTCCTGTATCAAGGAAGTTTTCAGCCTGTTTACGGTAGAGGTGAACCGCAAGAATTTGGAACTGGTTTATTTTCTCGATGAACAGCTGCCTCCCGTGTTATATGGTGATATGGGAAGGTTGCGCCAAGTACTGATTAACTTGGTTTCCAATGCTGTCAAATTTACAGACCAAGGCGGGGTATATGTCTTCGCATCGGTTAAAGAGCGTAGCGACAATGGGCTTACGGTTGAGTTTTCTGTAAAGGATACAGGGATTGGTATTGATCCTGCCAAGGTTGGAAGGCTATTTCACCCTTTTTCCCAACTGGATTCTTCAATGACACGCAAATATGGTGGAACAGGTCTAGGACTCGCTATTTGCAAAACCTTAGTGAATATGATGGGCGGAGATATCCGTGTGGATACGAGTGGAGAACAGGGTGTGACGTTTCATTTTACAATGAAGCTTGGCTTTGCCAAGGAAAATGAACTGGAGGGGGAGTCCAGCCACGATTGGGAAATTCCACAACAGGAGCCCCCAACCCGTAGACCTGTACTGGTTGTGGATGACCATCCCATCAACCAGAAGCTGATGGTCAATATACTGGATAAGCTTGGCTTGGCTTCAGACGTGGCAGCAGATGGGCAACAGGCGCTTGATATGGTCACTGCGAATCAGGATTACGACTATATCTTTATGGACTTGCAGATGCCTGTAATGGACGGCCTGGAGTGTACGGGTAGAGTACGTGAACAGTTGGCGGGGAGATCTCAACCTGCGATTATCGCTATGACGGCTAACGTCATGGAGGGAATTCAGCCCCGATGTATTGAGGCTGGAATGAACGATTACATTAGTAAGCCCGTTAAAATCAGCAGTGTAAAACAGGCGTTGCTCCGGCATTCTCCAGACCATTTTCCAATGCAGCCAGGTAAAGATCGAATCAATGAAGCTTAGCTGGTGTTATTTGACAGGTGTATAAAAAGTTATAACGTGATTCAAACGCTCGTATATTGGGTTAGTATGTAGGGAAATCTTTTTTTGGGAGAGTAGGCCTATGAATACAAATAAAAATGAGAAGTTCAATGCGATCACAGAAACAGCTGATGGTGTAAATACCGTGTATCTGAGTGGAGAATTAGACCTTTCGGTAGCACCTGATTTCCGTCTGGTCATGGAGCCTTTAGTGGGGGAATCCAGCCAGGATTTGATTGTTAACTTGAGAGACCTTAAATACATTGACAGCACAGGCATTGGTATTTTGCTATCCATTTTAAAAGCAAGGCATGGGATGGAGTCCCGGTTTACGGTTCAAGAGGTACCGCCTCAGATTCAAAAACTGTTTGATATGACCGGTATTGCCAAATTCTTTGCCCCCCAGGAGAATTCCCAATAGGAAAGGAAAGAAAAAGAAATGAATGCTCAAATTCAAAAAGTAGTTCTTAATTTGCCGGCCACAGCTGACTTTGTTGATATTGTAAGATTAAATTTATATGGTATTGCCGCTAAAATGGGATTCTCTTATGAGGATATCGAAGACATGAAAGTGGCTGTATCGGAAGCCTGTAATAACTCTGTCCTTTATGCATATGGTCATGAGGGAGGAGTCGTGGAAGTAACATTCGAATTTGACGAAGCTTCGTTGTCCATTCGTGTCAAAGATGAAGGGGAGAGCTTTGAACGTGTGGAGGACCCGTCTCGTATCGCATCCTTGCATGACAAGGAGTTAAATGATGCGCAAATCGGCGGATTAGGCTTTTATCTCATGCAGGCGCTTATGGACGATGTTCAAATCTTGAATGAGACAGGAAAAGGTACCGAAGTGGTGTTGGTAAAGCGTCTGACCAGAAGTGAGGAAAGAGTATGAATGAAAAGGTAACTCCCCCGGAGTCGATGGATGAAGCCGTTGGTCTAATCTGGGAGTACCAGCAAACCAAAGATAACGAAATTGCTACCGTGCTGATCCGCAAGTATGAGCCTATGGTCAAGATGGCTGCCGGGAAGATATCCCGTAACCGCCCGGACTTATACGAGGATTTATATCAGACCGGTCAGATGGCTTTGATACGTCTGCTCCAGCAATACGATATCAGCTTGGGTATCCCATTTGAGCCGTACGCTATGAAAAGTATGCTGGGACATATGAAGAATTATTTACGCGATAAATCCTGGTACATACAGGTCCCTCGCCGTATCAAGGAAAAGGGAGCGCTTGTTCAACATGCGATTGATGAGCTGACCGTCAAATTAGAACGCTCACCCAATGTGAACGAGATTGCGGAGTATTTGGACCTTACCGTTGAGGAAACGATCGAGGTGCTTGCAGGTCGCGAATGCTACCACTATGTTTCACTGGACTCGCCATTATCCCAGGAAGAGAGTGCAGCTACGTTAGGTGAGCTTATTAGCTCAGATGCTAACGATTTTGACACGGTGGAAAAACGGATGGATCTTCAGCAGGCCTTAAGCCAACTGAAAGAGCAGGAACAGAAAGTGCTTCTTCTGGCATTTCAGGATGGTCAATCTCAACGTGCGATTGCGCAGACGTTGGGCGTATCGCAGATGAGCGTTTCCCGTATTCAGAAGCGGGCAACAGAAAAGTTGAAGCAGATTATGTCTAATTCCTCTATTTCATGACAAGATCGCTGAATTCATGGCTTATAATATTTGACGTCCCATCGTAAGGACACGTTATTCCAATTAGGGAAGCGTGTCCTTTTTATAAAGCGGAAAAAACAAAGAAAGGATGGAATCCATGACAGCATTTGAACAGATTTCTACCTTTCGTGGAGGATGGGAATGGTGGGACATCTGTGCTGCGGACTGGCAGGATTCGGTCATACAGCACTTGAAGGAGAAGCTCCCAGAGGCCGCAGAGTGGCTGGATAAGGTAGAGGACATTCCATCCAGCTTTATTTCTGTACGCTTTCCAGATGGCAATCAGCCGTTGATGTGCGGATCGTTGATCTACTCCGTTCAAGAGGAGATCGACAGTCAGCGCAATTGCAACAAGTTTTATTTTCTAGTTCTAAACCAGAAGCTAGTGACCTTAAATTTGGACCAAAATACCCGTGAAATTATGCATACCCCAGAACGCCAAACCATGCTGCAACAGTGTGAGGATGCGGCTGATGGCATGTTCGTATTGGCGAGAGCTGTGCTTCATTATTTTCATACGGGAATGGATAAGTTTGAGATCAACCTGAGAAGACTGGAAGAGGACATGGAGAAAAGGAACGCACGTACGCTGATGGATTCTATATTGAATGCGCGTTTCGAGCTGTTGTATTGGAGCAATATGTTCATCCCTTTTTCAGAGCTGGTCACGGCTTCCCGCGAAGCCTATCTGGATAAGCTGGAGGAAAATCGCTTTTTTAAGCAGTTACTGTACCGTGTGACTCGGATGGAGGGACTATTCCGCCATTATGAGAAGGAAATCGACACACTAATCTCCATTGATGACGCCATTTCCGCATTTAGGGGCAATGAGATTACGAAGACACTCACGATCGTGACCGCTGTATTTACGCCGGCCACTGTAGTGGGCGCTATCTGGGGCATGAACTTTGAAAATCTGCCTTGGATCAAAACAGGCTGGGGTTTTACCTTCGTGATTATGGCTACTCTGTTAAGTATGGCGGGGATGTACGGCTGGCTGATGATGAAGGGATGGACAGGAGATTTATTAAAAACAAACAAGCGTAACAAATTGTAGCGGCTGCTTACGGCAGTTACAATGTGCATTCAAAAAACGATCCATCACAACCGGGGGCATTTTAGGAGCTCATTACCGGTTAGATGGATCGTTTTTATATGAGATAGAAGACAATCACTTAGTACCTTGGCTCATTTTGATATATCCTAACAACTCGGCGATAAAATCTCCGATGACTGGAAGATTTAACTGCACCAGGAAGCTAAGCAACCAAGCGAGTAAGGCGAGTACGACCACTGTACCCAGTGTAAGGCCAAGACCCCTTGAAATCCCAGCCGTCAGATTACTAATAATTCTTCTTTTCGTACTGGAGTAGTTCTCTATAATATCTTTGAATTCTGCTTTTTCTAATGTATCTGCGATTTGATCTAGACGTTTGTTAAGCCGCTTGACCTCATGGCGTAGCTCAAAAGGATGTTCATCCACATCAAAATCTCTTTCATGATCATGCTTTTTAACATGAGTAGGTGAGGTCTGCTTGGATGAAACCTTGTCTGGTTGATCTTGTGTCTGTAGGGGGTGAAAGGTTCTCTTGTTGTTCCGAGCAAGATCATCTCCATAGGAGCTTGGTTTGTTCATTGTCATCCCAGCCTTTCTATCATTTAAAAACAGCCAGCTTCTTGCATGCTGGCTGTTCAGTGTTTGGAGCTCATTTTGGTTGTAATCGGAATGTATTCGTATTAGGAATTTGCATTTAATTGCTTCTGAGTGTCCTTGGCTGCCTGAGCAGTTGCATCCATAACTTCTTTATCTGCTTTAGCCGCTTCATTAGCAACATCAGCAGAGGCTTTAGTTACGCTGGATACGATGTTGTCTTTGCTCTCGGCTACCGTTTTGGCTACATCTGCTGTTTTGGTAGAAACGGTTTTGGCCAAATCCGTCGCTTTACTGCTGACTACGGATGCAACATCCTTGGTTTTATCGGAGACAACAGTCATCTTTTCGGACAGATCGCTACGCAAATCGCGGCCTGGCTTTGGAGCGAATAGCAGGGCTGCCGCAGCACCAATCAAACCTCCAATGAATAAACCCTTTGCAAAACCTGAAGTGCTTGCCATATTTTGATTGTCAATGTTACTCATGATATATCACTCCTTTTATAGAATAAAAAATATATATAAATGTTAGGTAGCCCTTCTTAATAGCCTGGACACAAGTCCGAGCAAGAACACGAACAATGCGGTTCCAAGTATGGCTGGAATGACTGCAAAATCTCCGATGACTGGACCCCAGTCTCCTAGAATCATGGCACCGAGCCAAGCTCCTACAAAGCCAGCAATCATAGAGCCCGCAATGCCGCCAGGCATTTCATGACCAGCCAGTGCATCGCCAATCAATCCGATAATAATAGCCATTACAATACTTAGGACAATTCCCCACACAAGGATCGCCTCCTTTATCCTGAGTTCACACAACGATAATGTTTTTGATGAATGCTGAGCTTTCGTTATTTCTTCGCCTTGCTTACTTCGTATATAAACGTTGTGACCCTGAGTGAAACAAAAAACCATCTTAGAGCGCTTTATGGGCGGGGGAGAGAGGAAGGGGAGGAACCCCACAGACGCGCTCGCCAATAGACCACGGGAACGGTAAATACCAGCCAGATCATACCTGCAATATAGCCACCTACAATGTCGGTAGGAAAATGAACTCCTAAATATACACGGCTGAGGCCAATCAAGAGAACGAGTAATGCACCAAGAACACACGGAAGGAAGAATGTACGCTTATGAACCTTTCGTTCTATAGCCCAAATGGCAAATATCATTCCGTAAAATCCCATGGAAATCATCGCATGACCGCTGGGAAAACTGTAACCTCCTGCTTCAACCAAATGTTGAAGAGACGGACGTTCCCGTTGTAAAAATTCTTTTATGATCGTATTTAGCACCCACATCGCCGTAAAGCTGCTTAGGATGGCAAAGGAATACGCTTTTGAGCGGAGATAGACCCAGCACAAGATTGCGGTACCGATAGCTATCAGTAATGATATGCGGAATGAGCCTAACGATGTAATGAATATAGCGACGGGGAGTAGTCGGTAATGAGCAGCAGCCGTGTTCGGAAAGACAATATCCTGAATGCGCTCATCCCAATATAGAAAAGGAGCTGTGCCAATCCATCTTATTGAATAGGCAATGAGAAGTAAGACGGTGATCATGATCATAGATGCAGACAGACTGCGACGCAAAAAGCTTGGTAAGAATCGGAATCGTTGAGGTTCATGGGATAGCATATGTAGTAAATCGCCTCCTTATGGCTGTGATAGATTCATTTTGTGTACTATTAACTTAACGAATAATGAACTGGAGAGCAAAATCAGACAGAGACAATAGGCTGATTGACGCATATAAGTGCGGGGTAAAGGGATCGTATTACAGCGTTTGTAATGCCAGGGCCGGAAGTGGATTAGGAATCACGAAGTAAGGGCTGCTTTACGGAACTGGAATCCATGGAGGTGTTAAGGATGATTAAAATAGTGACATCAGCAGAGAGACATACCTCAAATAAGGGATGGATTCATAGTGAATTTAGCTTTTCGTTTGCAGATTATGAAGATCCGAGCAATGCCCATTTTGGATGTATGCTAGCCCATAATGATAATGAGCTTAAACCGCAGCAAGGGTTCAAAAGACATCCGCATCATGATTTGGAAATCGTCACCTATGTAATTGAAGGCCTTCTGCATCATAGCGACAGCTTGGGTCACGAACAGGATCTGAAAAGCGGCTCGATTCAGGTTATGAGTGCAGGCACCGGGATTGAACATGAGGAGCGAAATCCTGGGGATGAAAAACCGGTTCGCTTTTTGCAAATGTGGTTTCTACCCGAGAGTCCTGGCCTTCAGCCTTCTTATCAGGTACAAAGATTCAAGCACAGTGAACGCCTAAATCGACTTCAGCCCGTAGTGTCTGGTTCAGAGGTGGAGGGAGCTCTATCGATTGCACAGGATATAAATCTGTATCTGAGCAGATTGGAAAAGGGACAGCAGCTTGAATATCCGCAGCAAGAAGAGCGCCGCACTCACATTTATATCATTAGCGGTCATGTCGAAGTTACGTGTCAGGATGGGGAATTTCAGTTAAAACCTGGCGATGCTGCGCGAATTCAAAAAAGCTGTACATTAAAGATACTAGCTACAGGGAATGAGGAAATATCTGAACTGGTATTAGTAGATTTGCCTTGAAGCATCCATGGGGAAAGAAAGAAGTGGATGAAAATACGTATATGCATCAAAAAAATAAAGCTCGTATCCCTTGCGCGTCTGTTAAGACGACCGGAGATACGAGCTTTATTTGTGGTGACAAACTTAAAATAGCCAAGCTGTCTGTCCTACAAGCTGATTTACGAGGACTTACGCAATCTACCCAGTTCGGAGACAATGGCTTCAACCTCTGAAATGCTGAGGTTAGGCTTGCTGATTACCATATCGTAGACATCATGGATGTCCTCGTATTGCTCTAGCGAGAAAGCGGAAGCCTGCATAGCAGCACCACTCGCCATACGAAGCTTGGTTTTAATGCCCTCAATCATATACTCAATGTTGGCATGAGACGGTACAGACAAATCCATCGTTAATGTTCCATCCTTTCATAACAGGGGAAGTTGCCTGTATTGTATCATGTTTTTGTTGTAGAATGTACTGATAGCCAGATTACCGATATACAACTGAATGAAGGAGGATGGACAAAGTTGTCTTTGTATAATCGAGCTTCCACATCTGGTCGCTCGCCCGTAGAATCTAATGTAGAGAAAACAGATCGCGACGGACTCGCACCGTTTTTTCGAGAAATTCAACATCAGCATGCTATAGATAAGTTGACTTTTGTATGTATCGGTACAGATCGCTCGTCGGGTGACTCACTCGGGCCTCTGGTAGGCACCATGCTCAAGGAGCAAGGCTTTCCTCATGTGATTGGCACAATGACAGAGCCTTGTGATGCGGATCATCTGGTTTCATACTTGGAGCGTATTCCCCAAGATCATCATGTGATCGCCATAGATGCTTGTCTTGGACAGCATGGCTCAACGGGGATGTTCCTTGTTGCCCGTGAACCGCTAACCCCTGCGCGATCGGTCGGGCTGTCTCTGCCGTTCGTCGGGCATTATAGCGTTGCAGCGATTGTGAATGAGCGCAGTCCCAAACCGTACTGGACACTCCAGATGACGTCGCTTCACCTGGTCATGACGATGGCTGCATATATTGCAGATGCAGCGGCTTGTGAATTTGGATTAAAAACAGCTTCGCAAGATTTTCCAGCGGGCTACCGTTTCAGATATTGATGGTCTGCTTAATAATATACATCAGCATGTTCTACTCACTAATATATTCAGAACCAATAGATTATATACAGAGAAGGAAGGGTTCCACATGGAAAAGGTATTATGCGAAGGAACGACGATCTGCTATGCCGAACAAGGAAAAGGAGATCCGATCATTCTGTTGCACGGATTTTGCGGAAGCTCCTCCTATTGGGATGAGGTTGTTCCCTTGCTATCCCCAAGCTATCGTTGTATTGTTCCAGACTTGCGTGGACACGGACGCAGCGATGCTCCACTCGGAGCCTATACGATTGATCAAATGGCAGACGATGTGCTTAAACTTCAGGAACAATTGGACATTCCTCAGGCTGCATGGTTTGGTCACTCCCTAGGAGGCTACTTAGCCCTTTCCGCGGCCCAGAGACATGCAGAGCGTCTTACGGCCTTTGGATTGATTCATTCGACGGCTTATGCAGATACGGACGAAGGTAAAGAAAAGCGGAACAAGGCTGTATCCACCATTCAAACGGAAGGAATTACAACCTTTGTAGATGGGCTCGTACCGGGGTTGTTTGCTCCTGAACATGTGGAGTCGATGCCAAACCAACTACTCAGAGTCAAAGAAATTGGCTACAAAACACCTCCACAAGGAGCCGTAGGAGCATCACTGGCTATGCGCGAGCGCCCGGACCGTCGGGATGTACTGTCGGCTTCTGCATTGCCAGCTCTTTTAGTAGCAGGCGAGCAGGATCAGGCGGTTCCTCCAGCACGGACGTTTACAACAGATCGGGCCGGAGTAACTCAGGTTACCCTACCGCAGTCTGGACATATGAGCTTGTTCGAAGCACCACAGTTATTAGCGAATGCCATCTTGTCATTTTTGGACCAGAACTTGAAAAAGTAGAGTAGGGTAAGTCTAAAAACCGGAACCTCTGATGTGGTAACAGAAGAGATCCGGTTTTTTGCTGACTTGTTGCTTCATATCGGTTGATGTGTAAAATGCCTAAGTCATATTGTTTTTGTTCAAGGCAAACGCTGTCGGCAAACCGTCAATACTTTCTAAATTTTTTTCGTATGCATACTTTTTAAGTGCTTCTTCGCCCATCTGAATCGCTACGTCCTTCAGCTTTTCCCGTTCGCTCGTGTAAGTCATGAAGGGAACTGCAAAACCACATGAATGTTGCACCATATGAACATCTACAACAATGATTTGTCTTGCTCCAGGCAGTGGATTGAAGAGAGGATACAGCTCATTCCAACGCTTTGTGTTGGGCAGCACGACTGTGCCAGTACCAAAGAGCCTTAATACACAGGGCTCGCCTTCAAATGCACAGAACATGATGGTTACCCGTCCGTTCTCTATAATGTGTGCGCTTGTCTCGTTGCCACTTCCCGACAAGTCGAGATAGGCTACCTTATGATCTGACAATATACGAAAAGAATTATATCCCTTGGGGGAAATATTCACATGCCCCGTCTCAGATACAGGTGCTGATCCTACAAAGAAAATATGCTGTCGCTGTATGAACTCCTTATATTCCGGTAGTATCGAACTAAATTGTTTTCCCATACTTCAACATCCTTCCTGTAATTAATGCACAATTTTGTTTCTTGTGAAAATAAATATTATGTTTTATTTTGTGATTTAATGCATTACAACGATTATTTTTGTTTCTTATGAAACAAAAATAACATGAGGCTAACGGAGAATCAATATCAAATTTTCGAATACTTGTATTTGAAGTTGATCACATGATCGGCTACAAAACATTGTGCTACCCAAATGTTACGTGTCATACGTGATTTTCTGAGTGCCGGATCATTGATGCTATAAATGATTTGTAATTGTACTAATAGGACGCCATGATGGCGGCATTTGGCTTTTAGACAAGGATGTCTTACAATCAGAAGGGATAGGGTTGCTGGTTCTCTAGGCATCAGGATGAAAGGAAGGGAACGGCTTGCTTAGAAAAGATTATTTGCTTAGTATGATGGAAGAATTGACATCAGCAGTAGCATCAGTGCTCGGTCTGAGGCGTGAAAATAAACACGTCGAAGCGCTAAAACAGCTAGATGACCTACTCAACAAGCAGTTTCGCCTTCGTTCAGATTTGCTCAGACGATTGCCGCCAGAACAAATTATTGAGCTTTTCCGAATGGGCCCTGGGATGGAAGCGGATGAGCTTCAGCAAGTGGCTCGCATTCTGGAAGAAGAAGCTGTTATATACATGGAGACCAGCAGAATAGACGAGGGCATACGAATTTTAATGAAATCTCTTCATTTATATTTGTACAGCGATCTGAATGGCGCGAATCGTGATCTACAGGTCCTGCCTGAACGAATAGCGTGTATCGTACAACTGGTTCATGAATATGAGCTTTCTCCTGAAACCAGCAAGCTACTGGCTGTTCATTATGAGCGGGAAAACAGACTGGACCAAGCCGCCGATGTCTGGTTTGGATTGGCATGGGAGCAGCCAGAGCTGGGATCGGAAGCAGAGGCATTTTACAGTCAGTTACTGGATAAGACCGATGCAGAGCTAGAGCGGGGTGGAATTTCACGCCGGGAAATCATCGAGGGTTTGTCCGAGATCACCCAATTACATGAAAGAAAGTGAGATGTACCTTTTGGATTCACTGCGCGAACTTGTATACCAATTGACCACGGGAGGCTCCCTCATAACAGCAACGCTGAGTCAGCTACGCAAGCGTGAGGATGCTTCTTTTACTAAAGTGCAAATCAAACCTGTGGAATTGAAAAACAAACTGCATTACCAGTTTGCCTTTCATTACAGCAACAAAGTCATTCATGAAAATCTGACCCCTGATGAAGCTAATGAGCGCATGACTGCCTTGTTTGAGGACACATTCCGCCAAGGACTTCTATGTGCCAAGGATGCAGACTATCAGGTGCTGATCAGTAAAAAATATAAAGTATCCATTCTGACAAAGTCACCGAGCAAAAGTAAAGCCGATCTGTCTCATAATCGCAAAAAGCAATATGTGCTTGAGGAAGGAGAACGTATTCCTTTTCTGATTGAGCTGGGGATTATGAATGAGGACGGTAAGGTACTGGCCCGCAAATACGATAAATTCCGTCAAATCAACCGTTTTCTCGAAATGGTGCAGGATGTATTGCCCAGCCTTCCGGTAGGCCGCCCATTGACGATTGTGGATTTTGGCTGCGGCAAATCGTATTTGACCTTTGCCTTGTATCACTATTTGGCAGTACAGCAAAAACGACCTTTGCAGATTGTCGGTTTGGACTTAAAGGCAGATGTTATTGAAACCTGTAATGTTCTGGCGCAAAAGCTGCAATATCGACAGTTGGAGTTTCTGGTCGGAGATATCGCAGACTACAATGAACTGGAGCAGGTGGATATGGTCGTTACCTTGCATGCATGCGATACAGCAACAGATGCAGCGCTGGAAAAGGCTGTCCGCTGGGGAGCGTCTGTCATTTTATCAGTTCCGTGCTGCCAGCATGAGCTGTTTAGCCAACTGGAAAACCCGGTCTTGGAGCCTTTGCTCTCCCATGGCATTTTAAAGGAGCGGTTTTCTGCACTGGCAACGGATGGAATCCGGGCCAAGCTGCTGGATATGATGGGATATCGGACACAGCTCTTGGAATTTATCGACATGGAGCACACACCTAAAAATATTCTGATTCGTGCTGTCAAAGGCCAAGCGGGAGAACGATCCGTTCTGTGGCGTGAGTACACAGCATTTCGGGATTTTATACATGCTGATCCTTATTTGGAACGTGCTTGTGCGGATTTGCTTCCCGAAGGAGCGGGGCAGAAGCAGACACATAGCTAAGAATATAGTGAAAGTGGAGCCACTGCGGGGTGGCTCCACTTTTTTGTAGATTACAGTTCATGGTTGCTGTACGCAAACCGCTACCCGCCATAGGCACTTCTAAAAGCGGTGCACAAGACATCGCGATCCACCTTCCACAATGCCGCGAGCTCCTCGCTGACATCTTCGTCCCACCAGTCGCACAGTAGTTTGCGATTGCTATGGTTTTCCGCAATCCAGATGAGGTGGCCGACGACCTTGCGGCAATATAGCTCCTCGCCCTGCTTGACCAGATCAGGAGCAATGTGAACAGGCAGACGTTTGCAGGTTCGGTACAGCTCTTTGCAGCATGCGCGGCGGATCCCGCGAGCCGTGGGCAAACGGGATTGTGAATTGTCATGTTTGGGGAATTTGCCGGGAGGCATATTGTACCCCCTCCTCTCTCTCACAACTTATGCGGGCAGAGGAGCCGGGGTCACTGACCTCCCTATTTGAGCGAAGTGGCGGCGTGTTCTGCCGCTGTGATACACTAATGAAAATAGAGAAACAGGCAGGGAGTGGGAAGAAAAAATGGACCATATATCTAGTATCATTAATTATTTGTTTGAGATCATTCGTAGTCTTGGGTATTTTGGTATTATGCTAGGCTTGATGGTGGAGGTCATTCCAAGTGAAATTGTCCTCGCTTACGGCGGTTTTTTAGTGTCCTCAGGTCATATTAATTTTTTTGGCGCAGTCGTGTTCGGAACGATTGGCGGGGTGCTGGCCCAACTGTTCATTTACTGGATTGGACGCTATGGCGGCAGACCTGTATTAGATAAGTATGGGAAATACATACTCATCAAAAAAAGCCATGTCGACCACGCTGAAGCCTGGTTCAATAAATATGGCACGGGAGTCATTTTTACAGCTCGCTTTATCCCTGTTGTTCGTCACGCGATCTCAATCCCTGCCGGGTTGGCTCGAATGAACGTATGGCGCTTTATTATTTTGACGACGCTGGCGATTATACCTTGGTCTGTTTTGTTTATATATTTAGGTATGCTGCTGGGAGACAAGTGGGAGCAAATTGACGAAGTGGCAGCACCTTACATCAAACCCATTTTGCTAGTTGCTCTTGCGCTCCTGATCATTTATTTTGTTATCAAATGGATTGTAGCCAAAAACAAAAAAGGAAGTGTATAACATGAGCCGTACTAACGTATCGCAATATTTCGGCAAGGGCTTGAGTCCTGAACAATTTATGGAGGGCATGGAAAAGAACAAAGAAGCCTTCCGCTCCGGATACGATCAGTTTGTGTGGAGCAGCGAAGAGGATCGGGAGTTTTTTGAAAGCCTGAACCATCGTGATGATCTGCGTGTGCTTATATTGGCTGCCGACTGGTGTGGGGATGTAGTACGCAATGTGCCAGTTGTGTTCCGTGCGCTGGAGAATAGCGGTATCCCAACCGAAGTATTGATTCTGGAAAATCATCAGGCGCTGATGGACGACTTCCTGACGATGGGCGGACGTGCTGTGCCGATTGTGATTTTTGCGGATACTGGGGGTCACGTACTGGGTCACTGGGGACCACGTCCTGCACATGTCCAACAAATTATGATCGAATTCAAACGTGAAAATCCAGATCGGGAAGCCGATGACTATCAAGAAAAAATCGCAGTTGCTCGCAAAGAAATGGCTGCAAAATATGGGGAGGGAACCGAGGTTCATCCTGTGATTGTTCAGGAATTACGCGAGCTGATCTCGGGATTTTAACTTATGACCTTATCCATTCGCAGCTTTAATCTGGGTCCACTTCAAACGAATGCTTATTTGCTTCAAGGGGATGATCCACAGCGCGCCGTTATTATTGATCCAGGAATGAATCCGGGACCTTTGCTGAGAGCGATTGAGTCCCTGACCATTGAAGCTATCCTGCTGACCCATGCCCATTTTGACCATATTGGAGGGGTGGAGGAGATTCGCAATGCGAAAGGATGCCCAGTGTATCTGCACGCCTTGGAGCAAGACTGGCTCACATCTCCTAAGCTGAATGGCTCCCTGATGTGGCCAGAGGCTTCTCCACCGATCTCGACAGGACCTGCCGAATATGATTTGGCGGAAGGACAGCAATTAAATCTAATTGGGCACACGTTCAAGGTGTTCCATACACCGGGGCATTCACCCGGAAGTGTTAGCTTCTTGTGTGGCAAAGATCTTTTCTCCGGGGATGTGCTATTCCGTCAGGGTGTCGGACGTACCGACCTGCCGGGGGGGCGGGAACGGGATTTGTACGATTCCATTCAGAATAAATTGTTTCCGCTTGGAGATGACGTTACGGTCTATTGTGGTCACGGACCCAAAACATCCATTGGTTATGAGAAAGCCAACAATCCGTATATCCGGTAAATTTGATAAACGTTAATTAATTGAGGCAAAATCAAAGAAGTGACAGGTTTTGCCTCAATTCGACAACAAAATATAAATTATGTATAGACAAAGGTTTTTATTTTTGTTAACATAAATTTATTGAAGTTACATACTAAACTCGCGAAGCACGCAAGCTGTGGATGAATCCCGGTTTGCGTTCTTTTTTTTGCCCATTAAGAGGATAAAGAGGCATGAAGCCGTCAGATCACAAGGGGGAGCAAGAATGAAAAGAAAACATATATATGAGGTACACCGTGAGAAAGAAGGTAGTTTCCGTCTTCCCAAAATAGTAGATATTGAAGATGTTGTGGTAGGTTCCGAACCGAAGATCATAACTTGGAAAAAGGTGAAACGGCAGGGCGGAACCCTTACGCAAAACTGGCATATACGGCTTAATGAGCATAGATTTGGACGTGGAGACGGTCGATTATGAAGATACATAGATGATATAGACAAGCTACCTTTTTTTTAGTAGACTTAGCAGATAAGTTCAGACAAACGGGGGGGCTAACGATGCATCATTTAGGAGCTAGAATTATGATCGTCGCGGATGCTTTTGAGCAGAATCTTCCTGTGGGCGAACATGGTTATATCATTGCTTATGACCGTAATGCGGACAATGCTTTTGACTATGTCATTCGCGTACCGAAGGTGAATCGCAATTTTTTCGTACCATCCGGGGACATTGAGCTGGAAGAAAGTATTCTCAAGCTGGAAGCCGAGCGGATTGAGCGTGAAGCGCTGATAGATTACGCCCTTGCTACTCATAATGAGAAGCTGTTCAGACATGTGATGAACGGTGGTCATGATTCAGTAGAGACTGAGGAAGAAGAAACCGCGGCAGAATTGTTGTCACAGGCTGATTTTATTAAACAAGTTAATTTGCGTGCTTGGATATAGGACCGGCTGTTGCCGACTCTTTTTAACAATATATAATGGGCACGATTTCAGCTGCTATAGTTTTCTTGAAAGAGCACCGAGAGGTGCTTTTTTTATATTCTTTTAGTAACATTTACCTCATTGATGTACAGTCTGCTTCTGTACCGCGTCAAAGATTGAATTGTATAGGGTTCTATCCTATAATTAAAAACGTTATTTCAAAGTTCGGTGTAACATTTTTGATACCAGGATTTTGCAAAATCCGATTCCAGTCGCTTATTGGATTTTTATATATACATGAGGAGGGTTTAGAATGAACATTTCCAAGGAAGATGTCCGTCACGTAGCCAGGCTGTCCCGATTGAATTTGACCGAGACTGAGGAAGAAACTATGACAGGGCAATTAAACGCCATTCTCCATTATGCGGAGAAGCTGAATGAGCTGGATACGGAGCAGGTAAAACCGACCACTCATGTGCTGCACGTCAGCAATGTCATGCGAGACGACGAAGTTCGCGAAAGTTTGACGCATGAGCAAGTGATGCGTAATGCACCTGAAGAAGAAGATGGACAGTTTAAAGTTCCTGCTGTTCTGGAATAGATTTCACATTTGAAAGGAGGATGCAAATTGAGCTTGTTTAATAACACATTGCCGGAAATACATAATAAGCTGCATCAAAAGGAAATTTCCGTGAGTGATCTAGTGGGGCACGCTCTGGAGACAATTGATGCGCGGGAAGAGAAGATCAGGGCCTATATTACTGTCGACGAGGAACGGGCTCGGGCATCCGCACGTCAGCTGGATGATCAGCTGGTTTCGGGAGAGGAACGAGGGTTGTTGTTTGGTCTGCCGGTCGGTATTAAGGATAATATCGTGACGGAAGGGCTGCGCACAACATGTGGCAGTCAGTTTTTGAAAAATTTTGATCCCGTGTACGATGCCACAGTTGTCGGTAAGTTACGCGCAGCGCAAACGGTGACACTTGGTAAAATGAACATGGACGAATTCGCCATGGGTGGTTCTAACGAGAACTCCAGCTTTTTCCCTGCACGTAATCCTTGGGATTTAGAACGTGTTCCCGGCGGTTCCAGTGGCGGCTCGGCTGCAGCTGTTGCGGCAGGTGAAGCTTATTTCACGCTCGGTTCCGATACAGGTGGCTCCATTCGCCAGCCCGCTTCTTATTGCGGCGTAGTTGGCTTAAAACCAACCTATGGTCTGGTATCCCGTTTTGGACTGGTGGCTTTTGCTTCGTCTTTAGACCAAATCGGTCCGATTACAAAAAATGTTCAGGATTCAGCCTATGTCCTGCAAGCCATTGCAGGTTATGACCAGAAGGACTCCACTTCTGCGAAGGTAGACATTCCTGATTATTTGAACGCTTTAACCGGAGATGTGAAGGGACTTCGTATCGCTGTGCCTAAAGAGTATCTTGGTGAAGGCGTAGATCCACAGGTCAAGGAAAAGGTGCTTGATGCACTGAAAACACTGGAAGGATTGGGCGCTGTATGGGAAGAGGTATCTCTTCCGCACACGGAATATGCAGTTGCGACGTACTACCTACTGGCTTCATCTGAAGCATCGTCCAATCTGGCCCGCTTTGACGGCGTGCGCTATGGTGTACGCGCTGACAATCCGGATAACCTGCTCGATCTGTACCATCAGTCCCGTACGCAAGGGTTTGGTCCTGAGGTGAAGCGTCGGATTATGCTCGGTACCTATGCACTCAGCTCCGGGTACTACGATGCTTATTATTTGAAAGCTCAAAAAGTGCGCACACTGATCAAACAAGATTTTGATCGTGTATTTGAACAATATGATGTGATTATCGGGCCTACTGCACCGACTACCGCGTTCAAAATCGGTTCCCAAGTAGACGACCCATTGACAATGTATTTGAACGATATTTTGACGATTCCAGTGAGTTTGGCTGGCGTGCCGGCGATCAGTATTCCTTGTGGTCTTGCAGATGGAATGCCAGTCGGACTACAAATTATCGGGAAAGCCTTTGACGAGTCTTCTGTACTGCGCGTAGCGCATGCATTCGAACAAAATACTGAATTTCACAAGCAGCGTCCGCAGCTGTAATTTGCCAAAAAGGAGGGAACCTATTCATGTCTACAACTACATCGAAGTATGAGACGGTCATTGGACTTGAAGTCCATGTGGAATTGCATACGAAGTCCAAAATATTTTGTGGATGCTCGACATCCTTCGGAGCACCGCCAAACTCTCATACATGTCCGGTCTGTCTAGGACATCCGGGGGTATTGCCGGTATTGAACCGTCAAGCCGTTGATTATGCGATGAAAGCGGCAATGGCGCTCAATTGCACCATTGCTGATGTCAGCAAATTTGACCGCAAAAACTATTTTTACCCCGATTCACCGAAGGCTTACCAAATTTCGCAATATGACCAACCGATCGGTGAGCATGGCTGGATTGATATTGAAGTGAACGGTGAAACCAAGCGTATCGGCATTACCCGGTTGCATTTGGAAGAGGACGCGGGGAAATTAACCCACGTTGATGGTGGCTATGCGTCTTTGGTTGATTTTAACCGGGTCGGCACACCGTTGGTTGAAATCGTTTCGGAGCCGGATATATCTTCGCCGGAAGAAGCCAAGGCTTATCTTGAAAAAATACGTGCCATTATGCAGTATTGTGACGTATCCGATGTGAAGATGGAGGAAGGCTCGCTTCGTTGCGATGCGAATATCAGTCTTCGTCCGCATGGACAAAAAGAGCTGGGAACCAAAGCGGAACTGAAAAACATGAACTCCTTCCGTGGCGTACAGCGCGGACTGGAATATGAGCAGTTCCGGCAAGAACAGACGCTGGACGAAGGTGGAACGATCGTACAGGAAACACGTCGCTGGGATGAGGCACAGGGTAAAACCTTGTCCATGCGTGGTAAGGAGCAGGCGCACGACTATCGTTATTTCCCAGACCCGGATCTCGTTACACTGCATATTGATGAGGAGTGGAAAGAGCGTATCCGTGCTTCGATTCCTGAATTACCCGACCAGCGTAAAGCACGTTACACTTCGGAATATGGATTACCTGAGTATGATGCACAGGTAATTACGTCCTCCAAGCCATTGGCTGATTTGTTCGAGGATAGTCTTCAGTACACCAAGGATGCCAAAGCCGTATCCAACTGGATTATGGGGGATTTACTCGGCTATTTGAACAGTGCCAATGTAGAATTGTCGCAGGTTAAATTGACAGGTCGGGGCTTGGGTGAAATGATCGGACTACTGGAGAAGGGTACGATCAATAGTAAAATTGCCAAAACGGTCTTCAAGGAAATGCTGGAAAGTGATAAACTGCCACAGCAAATTGTTGAAGAAAAAGGGCTTGTGCAAATCAGTGATGAAGGTGCAATTCTGACAATTGTCGAACAAGTTGTAGCAGCCAACCCGCAATCGGTCGAGGATTACAAAGCTGGCAAGCAAAAGGCCATCGGCTTCTTGGTCGGTCAAGTGATGAAGGAGAGCAAGGGCAAAGCTAACCCTGGCCTCGCTAATAAGTTGCTGACAGAAGTGTTGAACCGTTAATGGCATAGTTATGACAGGGGCTTGTCTTTTAGGGACAGGCCCCTTTTGCATAGGTGCAAAGACACGAATGGGGCATCAAACACGTATTAGAAGCGTGATGACATATGATGAGTTTCCTTAGGAGGGCAAACAGCATGGTTACCCTATGTTCATTGGAAGATGATAATATTGTCAGTCAGATATGGCGTCTTCAGCATGTCGCTTATAGACTGGAAGCTGAACTGATTGGATTTGATGAGATTCCTCCACTGATGGATACATTGGAGACGCTGAGAAGCTGCGGGGAGTCTTTTTATGGGTGGCTGGAGGATGATGAACTGCTAGGAGCACTAGCTGTGCAGTCTGAGTCATCTGGTTCGCTTACCCTTACACGTATGATGGTTCATCCAGATCATTTTCGCAAAGGGATTGCGGACTCCTTAATGAAGCATGTTTTGAATGAATATCGGAATGTCCCCCTGTTTATCGTCACCACTGGAACTTTAAACACTCCTGCGGTGACGCTTTATCGAAAACATGGTTTTCGCCCCGTTTCCGCGGCAGAAGTGGCCTCAGGCGTGGAATTAACCACCTACCATTTGCATAACGTGGAATAATACTCACAAACCGCGTGCCCGGACAGGGAAGCACGACATAACCGGGAGGAGAGACTCGAATGAATAATCCGTGGATTATAGATGATTCACATATCATTTTACGGCTATTACTGTCCATGCTTCTCGGTGGATTCATTGGCTTTGAGCGAGAACGTTCCAATCATGCTGCTGGTTTGCGGACTCACATTATGGTCAGTCTTGGATCGGCGCTGATTATGCTACTCTCCATTTACGGCTTTGCTGATTTTATCAAAGAAGCTAATGTGCGTATAGATCCAGCTCGTTTGGCTACGGCGGTGATTACTGGCGTAGGCTTTTTGGGCGCAGGTACGATTATGTTCACAGGTAAATCCATTACTGGACTCACAACGGCGGCTTCCATTTGGGTCGTAGCTGCCATTGGCCTTGGGGTCGGAGCAGGCTTCTATTTACCCTCTATAGCGGCAACTGTGCTCGTATTTTTAAATTTATGGGTGTTCAACAAATTAGAACTTCGGTATATGCGTGGACGCAAGCCTCATCTTATTACATTGTACGGATTGTCCTCTCACGGATTGCTCGATCAAATTTCGACTTATTTAGAGCAGGAAAAAGTGGAAATACGTAAAATCATGATTAAAGAACATGAAAATGTTCCATTTCATGAATTGCACCCGGATCGTCAGAGTATGGAGGTTTCCCTGGAGGTACTGGCCCGACATGACTTTAATCCGGTGCGTATTGCAGCTGATTTACGACAATGGGAAGATATAGCTGCCGTCTCCGTTGAGTGATCACAACCCTTTTTTTTACAGTTACTATCAAATCTGATTGGGGTACTATGTAACCATCAAAGTATTTTACAGCGGAGCTACGTATGGAATTCAAAGGGGAGGATGGCATGAACTCGGAACAACCGTTACCGTCGGGAGAGTCCGGACAGGCTGAACAGCCACATGGACAGAAACAGCGGGAACGTCTGCAATACGCTAAATTTCGCAAAGTAATTGCCATTATCATGGCAGCACTGATACCTGGAATGGGACATCTTTTTTTAGGACTATTTATTAGGGGGCTTACATTTATTGTATTGCTCCTGCTAGATATTTTTGCGATGCTGTATGTTTCCTCCGATGGATTGAGGATTAACATCCCATTACTAATTTTGCTTGGCTTGTTCATACCCGTTTTATATTTTTATAATGTATATGATGTCTTACAGTCAGCGGATTACATGGTTCGTTATCGGCGCAAGCCAGATCAATATGCACGAATGGATGCTAGAGGTCAGCAAAGTAGTCCATTTTATGCGTGGGAAAGAGGCTTTGCTTTTGCTGTGCTATTGGTGGCAGGCGGTGGACTTATGATTCTGTTCCGCATGAAACCTCGCTGGTTAAGCATTTTCTTCGAAGATTATGGGTTCCTGACGCTGGCCATTATATTAATGATAATCGGTTTATTTCTTTTTCTAAGGGAAGCCTTTCTATCCTTTAAACGTAAAAAGTTGAAAGAAAGAGGGTGAAGCAGGCGTGCACCGCAAAATAAGAGTCGGCCGCTACACCTCTTCGCTTCTGTTGATGGCTGTAGGCATTTTGCTGATTGTAGATGTGCTTCAGAACACGGAATATATGCTGCAGCTCCTTGTGTGGTGGCCTGTAATCTTTGTGCTTTGGGGTCTGGAGTATCTGATTTTTTTTGGCGTGTATTATCGCAAAGAGGGTAAGCCTGACAACGGACGACGTTTCAGACCTGACTTAAAGGGAATTCTGTCCGCTTTGGTAGTGGCTGCTTCGGTTTTTATCGTGACCCAGCAAAACCATTATATGTACCTGTGGAACCGGGTTAGTCTCAATCTGACATCGGCTTCTATGGATTTTAGCCAGGCTAAAGAGAATCGGTATGATATGGGTGGTATGCTGATACCTGTAACTATGCAGACGTCCGATTTAGTAGTTGATTCAGTGAATGGGGATATAACACTAATCAGAAGGTCGGTGTCCAATATAGAGGTACGTGGGACTCTATGGGTGGATCAAGCGCCTGCTGCCGAAGCGGACAAGATTGCTCAAGCTTCTTCACTGACTTCTACCGACGGCAAGACCATCCAGATTCGTCCGGAGGTACAGTCATACGGAGCATCAAGTAAACGTCAGCCTCGAATGAACATGTTGATCACCGTACCAGAGGATCGGCGCTTCAATATGCAGATTAGAACCTCCAACGGGAATATTACCTTGAATGGAGTAGACGCTATCGACAGCATCCGGCTTGAGAGTGGTAATGGGAATCTCACAGTTAATGACGCTATCGGTAATGTCAAAGGAGGCACCCTGAACGGTCAGATTAGATTGCATCGGATTTCCGGAGATGTGGATGTACGCACGAACCGTGGCGATATGCAGGCAGGGGATATTGAAGGTGCATTGTCACTCCACACTATGGTAGGTGACATTCAGGTCGCTCGTTCGGAAGGGGATATTACCGTCGATACTCAAAATGGTGACATGAATGTGCTGAATTCTACAGCCAAGCTGAATGCAAATTCGCTTAATGGCGCTATCAAAGTGCATAGCGAGAGGGTAGGTGGAGATTGGAAAATATACAGTGCTGTTGGTGATATCGTATTGGATCTTCCATCAAATGGAGATTTCCAGTTAGAGGGTTCAAGCAGTTATGGTAATCTTCAGTCTGATTTTCCATTTAAGATAGACAGTAAAAGCATTTCAGGGCAAAACGGAGATGGCAAATATGTGATTAACGTAGAGGGTAACAGCAATTTAACCATTAAAAAGTTATTGATGCCGTCGTTACCCGACTTGGATGATTCTGGAGGATCGACTGCGCCCGATGCAACTGGAAGTTCTCCGGGTGAACCTGAAGTTCCTGCGACCGATACTTCTGTAGGGACATCCGGCGACAATACGGCGCGTTGACAAGATTCTTGAGTAGACCGTACAATGTGAGTAGCTTTAGAAGTGAATTGTAAATAGATGCGTGGTAATTGATAGGATTGCAAGTAAGGGATAAGGCGGTGGACATATATGGCAGCACGCGTCCAGCATGCTTTGGAACTTCTGAAGAAGACAGGTGTACGCATAACACCCCAGCGCCATGCCATATTAAACTATTTAATGGAATCTATGGGGCATCCGACTGCAGATGAAATATATCGTGCGCTTGAGTCCAAGTTTCCAAGTATGAGTGTGGCTACGGTTTATAATAACTTAAAGATGTTTATAGAAGCGGGTATGGTACATGAGTTGACCTATGGAGATAACGCCAGTCGTTATGATGCCAATATTTCGGAGCACTATCACATCATTTGTGAAAAATGCGGAAAGATTGAAGATTTCAGTTATCCGTATTTGGCAGATGTGGAACGCCATGCCGCGTTGGAAACAGGCTTCGAGGTGCATGGACATCGTATGGAGTTACACGGAGTATGCAAAGCTTGTAGTAACAAACAATCGTAGCGAAACAAGGGATAAAAGTTTTTAGTGCGGTATGTATATATTGTAATGGATTGGAAACGTGAGGAATTCCCCATAAGTGGGGATTTACCGCGTTTTTTTGTTTAAATCACTTTGTTTTTTGTCTCAGGTAATCTGTTAAAGTTACAAAATACAGAAATCAAAATTTCTTACAATGGAGGTTCAATATTGGCCAGAAATCATTCCAGACGCCGCCGTAAACGTTCTCGATTCAAAGGAGCGGCAAGCCTGCTATTATTCGCAGCGATTATATGCGCAATTACTGTCGTATGGTATGGTAATCCTCTTCACGAGAAACCCGATTGGCAGGGGAGTGTCCGACCTATTTTTATGAAGGGCAAGTTGACCGGATATGAAGCTCAAAGCTCCGGCAAGAACATGCTGATGCCGCTTAAATTGATACAAGGTCAAATTGACCCTACCATTCGTTATGAGGATGACAGCCAAACCGTCATTATGGCAACGAGACAAAGCTTGCTCCATATGAATGTTGCAAAGACACAAGGCGAACTGAATGGTAAAACATATGCACTTAGCGCCGCCCCTCAGATAATCAGTGGAGAGGTGTATATCCCCATTGAGGCTGTACGTGAAGTATATGGTATATCCATCCACGAAGACCCTGTAACAGGGGCTGTCATTCTGATGAAAGCTGGAGAGAAGGTCAGGCTAGGTAGTGTAGAAAAGAAAGATGGGCAACAGGATGCTAGAATTGCTTTACGCAAAGAAGCCTCTAGTCTATCTTTTATTTTGGCAGATGTATCACAGCAGACGAAAGTACGCATCTGGTCTCTACAGGGCGATTGGTATTTTGTGCAGTTAGACAATGGTTATGCAGGATACATGAAGTCAGACTGTATCTCTGAAGGAGAAGAACTTGTGATACCTTCGGTTAAGGACGATTTGTCAATCTCGGAGAAGCATTGGCAGGGTAAACCTGTGAATCTCGCTTGGGAAGCCGTCTATAATCGTAAGCCTGATCCTTCCAAATTTGACCCTATGCCTGGAGTAAATGTGGTGAGCCCTACATGGTTCAGCGTCGTTGATCATGAGGGTACTGTAGAAAGCAAGGCGGACCCGGCATATGTCAGCTGGGCACATCGTAAGGGCATGGAGGTATGGGGCTTGTTGAGCAACAGCTTTAACCCCGAAATAACAACAGAGGCACTATCTACCTTTGAACGTCGAAAATCGATTGTAGATCAGATAATCTCACTTGCCCAAGAAAATGATCTGGATGGTATTAATATTGACTTTGAAAATGTCCATACGAAGGATGGCCCCAATGTCACCCAATTTTTGCGGGAACTTAAACCGATGGCCCGGGAACATGATTTGATACTGTCCATTGATGTTACACCTAAATCTCAAAGTGAGATGTGGTCTGTTTTCTTGGATCGAAAGGCATTGGGGGCTATAACAGATTATCTCATGGTAATGGCGTATGATGAGCATTGGGCGGCTAGTCCAAAAGCTGGTTCCGTCGCCTCATTACCATGGACAGAAGCGTCAATTCGGCGGATTATTCAGGAAGACGAAGTGCCGCCTCAAAAAGTGGTTTTAGGTATTCCGTTATATACCCGCGTTTGGTCCGAGACTCCCAAAGAAGGGAAGATTAAGGTCACCTCCAAATCAATTGGTATGGAGTCAGCAGCGGATATCGTAGCCCAATTTAAGTTGAAGCCCAAATTTAGAGCTTCTGAGGGTCAGAATTATGTCGAATATACCGAAGACGGTGTGGTCAAAAAGATTTGGCTAGAGGATCAGATATCCCTGAAGGCAAGAGTAGAACTTGCCAAATCACTGAACCTGGGCGGAATTGGTGTGTGGAGTCGGAGCTTTGCAGATGAAGACGCTTGGATAACACTGAAAGAAATAATTAAATAAGATAAAAAATTATACAATTGAAGAAGGAAGTTTCTTATTTATGTAGAAATGATCACATGTATCCAAATATCCAATTTAGCGGTTATAGCCGCCTTGCAGGTATGGAGGGTGAAGTGCAGCTAACCAAATTAAACCTGATGCATGATGAATTGTTGCAGGAAGATTCAATAGGTGTTATTTCGTACAGAAAGCCGGGAGAATATTTTCACGGTTCGATGTTGTATGACTTTGATGAACTCATTCTAATTATTGGAGAAGGCCGGGAGCCAGTTCGATCTATACAACACTTATTTATTAATGGATTAAAATGCCAAGTGTTGTACACAACGCTTAGTTGTCTGAAGGGTTGGATTATCGCAGGTGAACAAGCCAACATTATAGATTATGTGTTAGAAGGTCGTATGGTCTGGGAACGAGATGACAGGGTACGTCTTTTAAGACAGGAAATTATTGAATTTAACGATCCACTGCGGGAGCAGAAGCGATTTCATGAGTTCTCCCGCTTTCTGGTCAATTACGTTCAGGGTAAGAAAGCAGTGCGAGAAGGGCGGATCATTGACGCTTATCAAAGTGTTCTGAAGGCACTGGATCATTGGGCGTCTATTGAACTCATTGAACGTGGGATTTATCCAAAGGTTCACTTATGGGTTCAGATGCAGCCGCTGGATCGAACAATTGAGAAGCTGTATAACGAACTCACATTAAGTACGGAGACTCTGGAGCAACGGGTTGAACTGGTACTGCTTGCTTGTGAATTTTCTGTCATGTCGAAAATGGAGGAGTGCTCCTCTCCGCTATTCCGTATATTAGGCAGCAGACGGGAACCTTGGTCTATAGATGAACTTATGAATCATCCTGAGCTCAAGAATCTACAATTAGATCTTACCGTCGTGCTCCGTAAACTGGTTTATCGTTCGCTTATTAGAGAATCAGCCGTCGGGGAATTTAGGGATCGCGGACAAAATCGTGAACTGCGCTACTCCCTTCTTTGATGAGCAGAGGTTATTTTATCAGGAAGAAAGGTCGATAAATGATCTTTTCTTCCTTTTTTCTTATGTGATTAGAATTTACAGGAGATTAAAAAATATAAATGATTATTTTAGCTTGACGAGTATGTAAAATATGTGCTAAGTTATAACTCGCCCCATTAAGCAACACGAATAATTTAGAACTGTCTAAAGCAGGATAAAGGGTGTTGCATCAAGCAAGGAAATAAATTTTTAAAAAAATGCTTGACGAAAAATGAGGTTATGTGTTACATTATTTAAGTCGCCGCTGAGACGCGGTGGTGAAACAAAGTGAGAGAAAATAAAGTTTGATCTTTGAAAACTGAACAACGAGTGAGTACGGATTTTATTTATAAAATCCAATGCTGAAATTTTGGTACATGCCATCTGGCTGTATGAAATGGAAGCAAAAATGAGATATTTTATCTCGTCAGTTTCAAAATGAGCTAATCGCTCTTTCTATATTGTTTCATCTTCGGTTCTTCTCCTTGGAGTGGATGAAGATGAAACAG
>NZ_JBBPAK010000001.1:4385000-4760000 GCF_038008995.1 Paenibacillus sp. FSL W8-0439 | reverse complement strand
GTGTGCTTACAAGAAGTCAGAGCCCGATCTATGGGTGATGGCGTGCCTTTTGTAGAATGAACCGGCGAGTTACGTTCCCGTGCAAGGTTAAGGTGAAGAGCTGAAGCCGCAGCGAAAGCGAGTCTGAATAGGGCGAATGAGTACGTGGACGTAGACCCGAAACCGGGTGATCTACCCCTGTCCAGGGTGAAGGTGCGGTAACACGCACTGGAGGCCCGAACCCACGCATGTTGAAAAATGCGGGGATGAGGTGGGGGTAGCGGAGAAATTCCAATCGAACCCGGAGATAGCTGGTTCTCCCCGAAATAGCTTTAGGGCTAGCCTCGGAAAGAAGAATCGTGGAGGTAGAGCACTGATTGGGTGCGGGGCCCGCAAGGGTTACCAAGCTCAGTCAAACTCCGAATGCCATAGATTTAGTTCCGGGAGTCAGACAGTGAGTGCTAAGATCCATTGTCGAAAGGGAAACAGCCCAGACCATCAGCTAAGGTCCCCAAGTGTGTGTTAAGTGGGAAAGGATGTGGAGTTGCACAGACAACCAGGATGTTGGCTTAGAAGCAGCCACCATTGAAAGAGTGCGTAATAGCTCACTGGTCGAGTGACTCTGCGCCGAAAATGTAACGGGGCTAAACACACCACCGAAGCTATGGCTTGATGCTTGCATCAGGGGTAGGGGAGCGTTGAATGCGGGTTGAAGGTGTACCGGAAGGAGCGCTGGACTGCATTCAAGTGAGAATGCCGGTATGAGTAACGAAAAGATCTGTGAGAATCAGATCCGCCGAAAGCCTAAGGGTTCCTGAGGAAGGTTCGTCCGCTCAGGGTAAGTCGGGACCTAAGGCGAGGCCGATAGGCGTAGTCGAAGGACAACAGGTCGAAATTCCTGTACCACCGTAATCCGCTATGAGCGATGGGGTGACGCAGTAGGGTAGTGACGCGGACTGATGGATGTCCGTCTAAGCAGTGAGGCTGATGTGTAGGCAAATCCGCACATCGTAAGGCTGGGCTGTGATGGGGAGCGAAAATTATAGTAGCGAAGGTCATGATCTCAGACTGCCAAGAAAAGCCTCTAGCCAGGAGAAGGTGCCCGTACCGCAAACCGACACAGGTAGGCGAGAAGAGAATTCTAAGGCGCGCGGAAGAACTCTCGTTAAGGAACTCGGCAAAATGACCCCGTAACTTCGGGAGAAGGGGTGCCTCGGTAGGGTGAATAGCCCGAGGGGGCCGCAGTGAAAAGGCCCAAGCGACTGTTTAGCAAAAACACAGGTCTGTGCGAAGCCGCAAGGCGAAGTATACGGGCTGACGCCTGCCCGGTGCTGGAAGGTTAAGGGGAGTGGTAAGCCTTCGGGCGAAGCTATGAACCGAAGCCCCAGTAAACGGCGGCCGTAACTATAACGGTCCTAAGGTAGCGAAATTCCTTGTCAGGTAAATTCTGACCCGCACGAATGGCGTAACGACTTGGGCGCTGTCTCAACGAGAGATCCGGTGAAATTTTAATACCTGTGAAGATGCAGGTTACCCGCGACAAGACGGAAAGACCCCATGGAGCTTTACTGCAGCTTGATATTGAATTTGGGTACGATCTGTACAGGATAGGTGGGAGCCGTTGAACCTTGAGCGCCAGCTTGAGGGGAGGCATCCTTGGGATACCACCCTGATCGTATCTAGGTTCTAACTTGGTACCGTGATCCGGTGCGAGGACAGTGTCAGGTGGGCAGTTTGACTGGGGCGGTCGCCTCCTAAAGAGTAACGGAGGCGCCCCAAGGTTCCCTCAGAATGGTTGGAAATCATTCGAAGAGTGCAAAGGCAGAAGGGAGCTTGACTGCGAGACCTACAAGTCGAGCAGGGACGAAAGTCGGGCTTAGTGATCCGGTGGTACCGCATGGAAGGGCCATCGCTCAACGGATAAAAGCTACCCTGGGGATAACAGGCTTATCTCCCCCAAGAGTCCACATCGACGGGGAGGTTTGGCACCTCGATGTCGGCTCATCGCATCCTGGGGCTGAAGTAGGTCCCAAGGGTTGGGCTGTTCGCCCATTAAAGCGGTACGCGAGCTGGGTTCAGAACGTCGTGAGACAGTTCGGTCCCTATCTGTCGTGGGCGTAGGAAATTTGAGAGGAGCTGTCCTTAGTACGAGAGGACCGGGATGGACGTACCGCTGGTGTACCAGTTGTTCCGCCAGGAGCACCGCTGGGTAGCTATGTACGGAAGGGATAAGCGCTGAAAGCATCTAAGCGTGAAGCCCCCCTCAAGATGAGATTTCCCAATTAGTAAGACCCCTTGAAGACGACGAGGTAGATAGGTTGGGGGTGGAAGTGCAGTAATGCATGGAGCTGACCAATACTAATCGGTCGAGGGCTTATCCTAAGATAAGACGCAATGAAGTTTCGGATCCAGTTTTCAGGGTGTAACCTTGAAACAAATATTAATATTCCCTGATAGCTCAGTTGGTAGAGCACTCGACTGTTAATCGAGTTGTCACAGGTTCGAGTCCTGTTCGGGGAGCCATATGGAGAGGTGTCCGAGTTGGCCGAAGGAGCACGATTGGAAATCGTGTAGGCGCCAAAAGCGTCTCGAGGGTTCGAATCCCTCTCTCTCCGCCAGAATTATTTTATAGTATGGCCCGTTGGTCAAGGGGTTAAGACACCTCCCTTTCACGGAGGTAACAGGGGTTCGAATCCCCTACGGGTCATAAAAAAAATAATCACAAAAAGTTGCAATAAAAAGTTTGTTGTGGTATAATATGAGAAGTGTTCCGTTGAGGAGGCTTAGCTCAGCTGGGAGAGCATCTGCCTTACAAGCAGAGGGTCGGGGGTTCGATCCCCTCAGCCTCCACCATTTAAAAAGTAAATACTTATTACTGTCGCGGGGTGGAGCAGTTCGGTAGCTCGTCGGGCTCATAACCCGAAGGTCGCAGGTTCAAATCCTGCCCCCGCAACCAATTTAAATCTATTATGGAACTGTGGTGTAGAGGCCTAACATGCCTGCCTGTCACGCAGGAGATCGCGGGTTCGAATCCCGTCAGTTCCGCCATTAGTAATACATTGCTTGGTAAAGAGTCTTATTGTGAGGCTCGGTAGCTCAGTCGGTAGAGCAGAGGACTGAAAATCCTCGTGTCGGCGGTTCGATTCCGTCCCGAGCCACTTTTAATTGAATAGTTTTTGTGCCGGTGTAGCTCAATTGGTAGAGCAACTGACTTGTAATCAGTAGGTTGGGGGTTCAAGTCCTCTCGCCGGCACCATTTTGGAGGATTAGCGAAGTGGCCAAACGCATCAGACTGTAAATCTGCTCCCTTACGGGTTCGGTGGTTCGAATCCATCATCCTCCACCAGTTTTATAGGGGCATAGTTTAAAGGTAGAACAACGGTCTCCAAAACCGTTGGTGTGGGTTCAATTCCTGCTGCCCCTGCCAATTACTTCTTTTCCTGTGGCGGTCGTGGCGAAGTGGTTAACGCACCGG
The DNA here is from genome assembly GCF_038008995.1 of Paenibacillus sp. FSL W8-0439. NCBI lineage: Bacteria > Bacillati > Bacillota > Bacilli > Caryophanales > Paenibacillaceae > Paenibacillus > Paenibacillus sp. FSL W8-0439. Next base: position 4,756,546 of record NZ_JBBPAK010000001.1, on the reverse strand, counting down.
ACTGTGACTCCGGCATTCGTGGGTTCAAGCCCCATCGGCCGCCCTTTCTTATTGGGGATTAGCCAAGCGGTAAGGCAACGGACTTTGACTCCGTCATGCATAGGTTCAAATCCTATATCCCCAGCCATCTTATGCGGACGTGGCTCAGCGGTAGAGCATCGCCTTGCCAAGGCGAGGGTCGCGGGTTCGATTCCCGTCGTCCGCTTAGTTATATTCTGGCGCCATAGCCAAGTGGTAAGGCAAAGCTCTGCAAAAGCTTTATTCCCCAGTTCAAATCTGGGTGGCGCCTCCATAATTAAATATGCCGGCGTGGCGGAATGGCAGACGCGCTCGACTCAAAATCGAGTGGGAAACCGTGGAGGTTCGAGTCCTCTCGCCGGTATTAACTAAAAAAGTTCATTAGAGACATTCTCTAATGAACTTTTTTTATTTGAGCTTTAGTACCCCACTCATTGCTTGAGCTGAAGACACCTTTGAGTTGTATTCCAAATGCGAATAAATATTTGCCGTTGTTGCATAATCGCTGCGGAACCATTCCTGAACTTCTTTCATGCTTACTCCTAATACATCTACATAAATATACTCCAGGTATTCAAGACAATAAGAATTGTCAGAAGATAAGCGATAGGATTCCTGTTATTCCTTCATACGAATCAGAAGCTCATAGAACGTGTCTCACCAATGGCAGTATATGGCGACTGACTTTATTCTTGTTGGGTCCTTTTCATCATCTCTTGCCATTGAAGCAAAAAGTCCGCTAACAGCCTTTAGCTATTACCGGATGGAGTAGTCGCTTTTACTCTTGCAGCATATCTTCGTTTTCAACCGCGAGTGCTTGTCCTTCCATATGATAATTCTTCCTGGCTTCCTGAAGCAAGATTTCGGCTCTTTTCTTGGTTCCTTTTATCTTAAGCCCCGTAGGGATCCATTTTGGTTATCGTTTACCATTCTCATCTTTACAGTTAGGCGGATGTCCCGTTGCGCTTTCTCCTCTTCCAACAACTCCAGAGGGTGAACCCGATCCTTTTTCAAATACCAGTTGAGCTTCGGAATGGATTTGCTACAAAAGTGGTAGCTAATCCGCCGATGGATTGCTTTAGCGCCCAGAAGGTGCATTTGATTTTGAACTGGGCGGATAAAGTTCGATGATCTAGGTCATCTCCAGTGTCAGATCGGTGCTGGCTAGAATGGAGCATCGCCTGTTCGGATTCACCAGCAAAAACCACAGTTTTTGGTATACTCTTTGGCCTCATAACATATCCAGACACAGGTAACTGACTGATTATTCATTGCTATACATGCTCACGATAGCGTACTCAAACGCGGCGATACGGCTTTAAAACAGCTCGGCCAAGCACCACCTTTGTCCTTTTTACGATAGCGACCCCGGTCTTTGGCAGGTGTACCATGACGTTCATAGGCAACGGTATTGGACTTGGCTTCGGTTACCAGATCCATCCGGGTGCTGCCGAATTGGTTCCATTGTTCAACCCCCGCAAAGCAGGATTGATCAGAGGTATTCAAAACCATTTCCAGAACGTGCTCTAGTCAAAACACAGCCTGAGGCCGATGACAATGACAACAAACCCATGATGAAAAGTGCCTCCAAAATTGTATCACATTTAACACAATTGATATTGATAATCAATATCAATTGTGTTAATATAACTTTGTTTACTAGTGAACAAAAATAATCTAATGGTGACACTAAACTTGGTCTGCAACTACTACAAAAGAGGGGAGATTGGGAAATTGGAGTTTCAAAATCATTTTAAAGGTCATCTTTACGAGCAATATATTAAAATGCTACATCTGAATGAGCTGTATACTGAACAAGAAATTAACTCGTTTCGGCAACAGGCCAGAAAGTACCAGATTGACATGCTCTCCAACAATATTACTAGTGTACACGTTATTGATTGCATTGGTGATTATGAACCGATAAATCATACCGGGATTGTGGAGAAGATGGGGTTGTCCAAAGCTAGTATTACTAAAATTAGTGCAAAGCTGCTGGAAATGGGCTTCATTATGAAAAGTCAACTGAACAGCAATCGTAAGGAGATTTACTTTAGTTTAACGGATAAGGGAAGACACGTTTATCATTTGCATAAAGAACTGCACAAAGAAAAAGAAGAAAGGTTTTACCAATTCATTGAATCCTATTCAGAGGTTGAGCTGCAGACTATTGGGAAATTTATGAGTGATTTGGTGGCGCGTGCCGAAGAATACTCCGAGGGGAAGTTTATGATAAATGACGACATTAAAGATTGAGGAATTAAGATCCAAGATTGAAGGGAAAGAAATTTTAAAAGGGCTCACACTGGAGATTCATGGCGGAGAGATACATGCGATTATGGGGCCTAATGGGACGGGGAAAAGTACATTGGCTTCAGCTTTAATGGGCCATCCCAAATATGAGGTTACTGGCGGTAAGGTGACATTGGACAATGAAGACCTTCTGGAGATGGAGGTGGATGAGCGTGCCCAGGCAGGCTTGTTCCTCGCTATGCAATACCCAAGTGAAATTGCTGGCGTGACCAACTCGGATTTTCTCAGAAGTGCCATCAATGCACGGCGTGAAGAAGGCGATGAGATATCCTTAATCCGTTTTATCCGTGAAATGGAGAGCAAAATGAAGGGGCTGGAGATGAACCCGGAATTTGTGCATCGTTATTTGAATGAGGGATTCTCTGGCGGTGAAAAAAAGCGGAATGAGATTTTGCAAATGATGCTACTTGAACCCAAGTTTGTGATCCTGGATGAAGTGGACTCAGGGCTTGATATTGATGCACTGCGTATTGTGGCCAATGGCGTAAATGAGATGCGCAGCCCGGATAGAGGCTTTTTAATCATCACCCATTATCAACGACTGTTGAATTATATTACCCCGGATTTTGTGCATGTCATGATGCAAGGCCAGATAGTTAAATCTGGCGGTCCGGAGCTTGCCCACCGTTTGGAGGCTGAAGGGTACGATTGGGTGAAGGAGGAACTTGGGATTACGGATGAGACGGTAAGGGAAGCTTAAAAGCCGGAGAGGAGGAACAGCACGTGGATATACAAGCTAGAGTTTCAATGAATGTGGACGATTTACGCGCATGGTCAAGTGCTAAGGATGAACCTCGTTGGCTGATTGAACGCCGCGTTCATGCACTCGAACTGGCAGGGACGCTGGAGTTGCCTAAAGTGGAGAAAATCAATCTTGAAAAATGGGATATCTACGAAAGTGGAGATTACAAAGCTGAGAATGCGTGGTCTAGTTTGGAGGAAGCGCCGGAGGTTGTTCGAGGTTTGGTTACTTCTCCGGTGAAAGGCGGACTAATCGTTCAGTTCAACTCGGATGTAGTGTATACGAAATTGTCCGAGAGCTTAGCCGCCCAGGGAGTCATTTTAACGGATCTGCATACTGCGGCAAAAGAGCATGAGGAGCTGGTTCAACGTTATCTCTTTCAGGCAGTAAAGCCAGAAGAACATCGTTTATCTGCTGCACACAGTGCCTTATGGAGTGGTGGCGTTTTTCTATATGTCCCAGACGGTGTAGAGGTTGAAGCACCTATTCAAGCGATCTTTCTTAACGATACAAGCGGTGTGTGTTTTGCTCCTCACGTCTTAATTGTGGCAGGGAGCAACAGCAAGATCACTTATGTGGATAATTGTGTATCGAGTGGTGATGATGTCAAGGTATTGCATAACGGTGTGACGGAGGTCTTCGCGGGGGCGGGCTCAAAGGTGCAAGTAGCTTCGGTTCATCAGCTTGCTGCAACTACAACAGATTTCACCCAGCGACGGGCGGTCGTTCTTGCTGATGGGGGTGTGGAATGGATTATCGGTGAGATGAACAATGGTTATACCGCCAGCGATACCAAGACTTTGCTACAAGGCAACGGGGTGGTCTCCGACAATAAGGTAATTGCTATTGGCACGGGTAATCAAAAATCGAGCTATACAACTCAAGCTCAGCATTTTGGCAGAAGCTCGGTAAGCCAGATGATTACGCGTGCAGTCATGCTTGAAGAAGCTACGGCCATTATCAACGGCATTACAAAGATTGAAAAAGGTGCAACCCATTGTGATGGTCAGCAAACAGAACGCGTGCTTATGCTAAGTCCTAAAGCTCGCGGCGATGCCAATCCGATCCTGCTGATAGATGAGGATGATGTAACCGCGGGTCATGCTGCATCCGTGGGGCAAGTAAATGCAGAGCAAATCTATTATCTGATGTCGCGCGGGATATCAAGGAGTGAAGCCGAACATCTTGTTATTTTCGGATTTCTCGCTCCTGTCATTTCGGAGATCCCGCTGGAAGGTGTTCGTAGTCGCCTAAAAGATTTAGTGGAAAGCAAGCTCGGCAGATCATAGCAAATCAAAATGATTCTTGAAAGGTTAAAAAGGAGTGATACTAATGGCTAAAAAAGCACCAGATATGGGCGAATATAAATATGGGTTTCGCGACAAGCACCAGTCTATTTTTCAATCTGGAAAAGGTCTGACGGAAGAGATTGTCCGGGAAATTTCCCGGATCAAGGAAGAGCCGGAGTGGATGCTCAATTTTCGGTTGAAAGCTTTGAATCAATTCTACAAAATGCCGATGCCTGAATGGGGAGCGGATTTGACCGGGCTAAATCTTGATGACATCCAGTATTACGTTCGCCCTTCTGAAAAACAGGGAAAGACCTGGGAGGAGGTTCCTTCCGAGATCAAAGCAACCTTTGACAAGCTGGGAATCCCTGAAGCGGAGCAAAAGTTCCTGGCGGGCGTATCCGCTCAATATGAGTCGGAAGTAGTTTATCACAGCATGCGGAAAGAACTGGAGGATCAGGGCGTTATTTTCCTTGATACGGATACTGCATTAAAGCAATACCCCGAAGTGTTTAAGCAATATTTTGGGACGATCATCCCTCCCGCAGACAATAAATTTGCGGCGCTTAATAGTGCGGTTTGGTCAGGCGGTAGCTTTGTATACATTCCGAAGGGTGTTCATTGCGAGGTTCCTATACAAGGTTATTTCCGTATTAATTCTGAAAATATGGGTCAATTCGAGCGGACATTAATTATTGCCGAAGAGGGCAGCTTTGTCCATTATGTTGAAGGATGTACAGCACCTATTTATAGTACCAGTTCTTTGCATAGTGGAGTTATTGAAATTATTTGCCGGAAAGATTCCCGTGTCCGTTACACGACCATTCAGAATTGGGCTCCTAATATCTACAACTTGGTAACCCAAAGGGCTGTGGTAGAAGAAAATGCCACAATGGAATGGGTGGACGGCAACATCGGCTCCAAGGTAACAATGAAGTATCCGGCAGTATTATTGAAAGGACGGGGAGCCAAGGGGTCCATCCTGTCTATTGCCGTAGCCGGTAAAGATCAGCATCAAGATGCTGGCGCGAAGGTAATACACCTTGCTCCCGAGACAACATCTACGATTATATCCAAATCCATCAGCAAGCAGGGCGGAAAAGTAAACTACCGAGGGTTGTCCAGCTTCAGCCGCGATTCCGCAGGGTCTAAGTCCAATATTAAGTGCGATACGTTGATATTGGATAACATGTCAACATCAGATACGATTCCATACAATGAAATTAAAAACGATCAGATTACTTTGGAGCACGAGGCAACAGTATCCAAAGTGTCTGAGGAACAATTGTTTTACTTAATGAGCCGCGGGCTTACAGAACAAGATGCTACACAAATGATTGTAATGGGCTTTATTGAACCGTTTACCAAAGAATTGCCAATGGAATATGCCGTTGAAATGAATCGGTTGATTCAATTTGAGATGGAAGGTAGCATCGGTTGATTCATTAATTTAATAGATCAAACCTTTATCATTCTTTAAAGAGGTGCTAGTAATGAAGAAAAATAAATCGGACGATTCAGAACTAGCTCAAATTACCCGAGAGATACGAAAACTTCAATTCTGCCTCCATATGCTGTCAGGATTGAGCGCAAGTTGTGGTGTGATGATACCTTTAGACTCTATTCATACGCTTATAAGGGAACTTTCGGATCAAGAGGTTACTCTTAGGCAAAAAGCAAAGGATCACTCAGACGATCTAGGATGAAAAAAGGTCTGAATGACGGTTGGTAAAACAATGGGAGGAGTTGACATAATGGATGAAAATGGAGTTTTATTCGATGAAGTATCGGAAGTTCTTCTCAAACTACGTCCTTTCTTACTGCGTGACGGTGGAGATGCTGAACTGGTCGAAGTTGAGAACGGTATAGCAAAATTAAGATTTTTGGGAGCATGCAATGGTTGCCCAAGTGCTACGATTACGTTAAAGGTTGCTATTGAGCGCGCAATTCTTGAGGAAATTGATGATATTAAAGAAGTTGTACAAGTATTCTAAAATTCCTCGATACTGAGCAACTGAGTTAGTCCTGTCGCAGACCATAGCTACGGAAGTTGATCCCGCTGCTCAATACCAAAGTACATCGACAGATTACCTTGCGGGTAGAAATCGACGAACAGCGCTTTTTTACCTTCGTCAAACAAGGTATTATCAAGATTTAATTCGGTATCGAGTGGGAAACCGTGGAGGTTCAGTCCTCTCGCCGGTATACACAAAAGGGTGATAAAATGCTTAAAGGCATTTTATCACCCTTTTTATTAATTGCATTCTCAATTTCGGCTACATAATTAATCGGGTGTCAGATGAATGAAGATAAGAACTTCACATAGTTTCTTTTCTAAATAGTATATTTGACTGGGACTTTGAGGTTGTAGTAGGATAGTGGTACTGAAAAAACATTTATAGTTTATTAAGTGTAAAAGAAATGAGGAACGCATATGCAAGAAAGAATTTTGGAAGCTTTTGTAGAGGAAGTTCATGAAAATGGCTTGAAATTCACGATGGATGATCTTGCGAAAAGACTTGCTATCAGTAAGCGTACGTTGTATGAAAATTTTTCGTCTAAGACGCTTATTTTAGAGACGCTTATTGAGCGTACCAATGATGATATGATTCGAAAAACGGAGCAAATTATCCAAAACAGTGAATTATCTTTGTTAGAAAAGATAAAACAATCGATTAGAGTGATGCCGTTGTACTATAAATTTTATGATTTGAGAATATTGGATCAGATGAAAAAGTATTATCCTGAGCAATGGAAAAAGGTACATGCAGATTTAAACGATTGGTCTCCAATTAGAACATTAATTCAGGAGGGTATCCGAGAAGGAATTATTGTGAACAAAAATGAAGCTTTGATCATGAAGCTTATTATTGATTCAGTGAACCTGACGCTTGATCAGCGTTTCTTTCTGGATAACAGTGTGACGGTAGAGGAAGCTACTTATTCCATTGTAGATATATTGTTATTTGGGTTAGTCGAGAAGCAAAAATAGTCTAATAATATATGCCTATAAAAGGAGGGCTTTTTTTATAAGAAAACTAAAAAAACAATTAAAGTTTTTTTGTTTTTGAAGTTGAAATACTGAAAATTTACTAAGGATAAATAAAATGTTCTTGAAAAGGAAGGGTGGAAATATGTCTATTCTGACAAGAAATCGGGGAGCAATGCTGTTATTGATGCTTAACATTTTTTTAGCATTTATGGGGATTGGATTAGTTGTTCCCGTGTTACCGAAATTTATAAGCGAGCTAGGGATGAACGGTTCTTCCATGGGACTGATGGTTGCAGCTTTTGCGCTGACGCAGCTTTTATTATCACCCTTATCTGGAAAATTGTCTGACCGTTATGGACGTAAAAAGTTGATTGTTTCTGGAATGATCATTTTCATGCTATCAGAGCTTGTTTTTGGACTAGCGAGTTCTGTTCCTACGTTATTTGTTGCGAGAATCCTGGGCGGGGTAGGTGCAGCGTTGCTCACTCCTTCTATAATGGCCTACGTCGCTGATGTGACCTCATTTGAGGAAAGAGGCAAGGGGATGGGGATGATCAATGCAGCAATTAACACGGGCTTCATCATCGGGCCAGGAATTGGTGGTTTGCTAGCCGCCTATGGAATACGTATTCCTTTCTTTGCAGCGGCAGGAGCAGCAGCAATAGCGGCTATTTTGTCTCTGTTCGTGCTGCCTGAGTCTTTGAGCAAGGAAAAACAACAGTACAATAGAGAGCTTCCGCGTGAAAAAGAAAACCTTTTACAGCAATTTGCCAAGTCCTATCAATCTCCGTATTTCATGGGCTTGCTCATTGTATTTGTCGTTGCTTTTGGATTGGCGAATTTTGAAACGGTATTTGGACTGTTTGTTGACCATAAATATGGTTTTACACCGATGGATATTGCCATCATTATAACGACAGGGTCTATTTTGGGGGCAGTTGTTCAAGCAACTATATTTGGTTGGATCATTAACCGTTTTGGTGAGAAAAAAGTAATTCACCTTTGCTTGGCTATTGGAGGACTGTTTATTTTCCTAACTTTATTTGCCGAGCAGTACGTGATGATTATGCTGACGACTTTTATCATTTTTCTGGCTATGGATATCCTTCGCCCAGCAGTAAGCACTTCTCTATCGCGGCAGGCTGGGGATGAGCAAGGGTTTGTAGCGGGTATGAACTCATCCTATACCAGCTTGGGGAATGTAATTGGACCGTTAGTTGCAGGACTGCTGTTTGATGTTCATATTAATTTGCCTTATATGGTGGCAGCGGTAGCCTTATTTGCTTGCCTCGTTCTTTCACTACGCTCTAAGCATGCAGGAAAGCGACACTCAACAACCCTTGCAGCAGAGCAGCGTAGAAGTGGTTAGCCGCAGGTCTATATTCACCCCCGACTTAGGTCTAGGTTCAAAAACCGTCTGGGGTCCGTTTTGTCAAACGTTAGGTCAGCGTACAATAAGGACATAAGCAAGAAACAGTGAAAGGCGGTGAGAGATGATGAGAGTTAACAAAGGGAATGGGTTAGCCATTGTACTGATCGTGTTGGGTTCGATTATGCTGCTCGGTAAGTTTACTCCGTTTTTCGGTCACTTTGTAGGACATCTGATTGGTTACTTAATTCCGATAGCGATGATTATGCTGGGGTACTACGGTGTGAAAAGAGGAAATGCGCTCTTCGGTTGGATCGTGCTTGTGCTCGGGGTACTGATTTTACTGGGCAAGCTGTCCTGGCTTATTGGACCACTGTTAGCAATCGGATTAATCATATTTGGTGTATCCATGCTGAGTGACCGTAGAAGACGCTACTGAATGTGACAGTTTGAGGATGAAGAAAAATGTACGAAAGCAAAGAGCAAGAAATGATGAAAATACGAACTTGTGAAAGGAGTAGACGCCAATGAGTGTTTTTCGAAGAATGCGTGATATTACGGTAGCAACCTTCAATGAGCATTTGGAACAAAGTCAAGATCCGGTACAACTCATTGACCAGTTTCTATATAATACCCGTCAGGAAATCGCCGAAGCGGAAAAGCTTCATCAGCAGTATGCAGTGCATACAAGACAAATGAAGCAGCAGTTGGATCATGCATTGTCCATGCAGGCCAAACGGGAGGAACAAGCGCTTCTGGCTTTGAAAGCAGATGAGGAACACGTCGCAAAGCTAGCCCTTCAGGAAAAAATGCTGTATGCAGAAAAAGAAGAGCAGTATAGAGAACTGTGGGAGCAGAGCCGTGAATCATTACGTGAATTGGAGCAACAGCTGGATACATTAAAGACAGAATACCAAACGGTACACAGTAAGCGTCAGTATTACGCTGCACGTGTACAAACGTTGAGACTCCAGCAGCAAATGAACGAACGGGCAGGTACATACGGTGGACGAAATGTTCCCCGAATGTTCAACCGCTTGGAAGACCGGGTAGCCGATATGGAAGCAGAAACGATGAGTCTGCGTGAATTGCGTCGGGGTGAGGAGTATACAAGGGATGCTCACAGCGGTGGATCGCTGCTCGAACAAGAGTGGGCGAGATTGAAAAGCAAGCTGAACAACAGCGGGAAGGAGTAAGTAAATTATGACCCGAATTTACCGATCAAGCCGGGATAGAGTATTAACTGGAGTATGTGGCGGTCTTTCTGACGCAACAGGAATGGACTCAACTTGGATACGTATTCTGGTTGTGATCAGTTTCTTTATTACAGCAGGCACCACATTTATGATTTATGTGATTGCAGCGTTGGTTATTTCCAAGGAACCAAGATCTCCTTACGATGGAGGATTCGGTCCAGATAGCGGTCCCTATACCCAGCAAGATCCGCGCTATTATGGCGGTAGTAATACTAGAACACAGTACGGACAAGGAACTGGTTACAATCAAGGTGGAGCATACGGCAACTCGAACCCGTTTGGTCAGGATGCCCGCTATTCATCCAAATTTAATGCAGGACACAACAGTGATCTGGATTCCATGATGGAAGATATCGAGAAAAAAGCAATGAAAAAGGAACTGGAAGAGTTACGTAAAAAAGTGGAGCAATTCGAGAAGGGAGAACGTAAATAATGGGAATCTTTAAAAGAATGAAGGATATGACAAGAGCATCGGTGAATGAAATGTTGGATAAAGTTGAAGATCCGATTATCATGTTAAATCAGTACTTGCGTGATATGGAGGCAGAAATTCACGAGGCTGAGGTAACAGTCGCCAAGCAAATGGCAAATGAGCGTCGTATGAAACAGCGCTTGGAGGAGGCTGTACGTGTATCCAATGAGCGCGAAAAGCAGGCCGAATCTGCATTGCGAAATGGTCAGGAAGAAGTAGCCCGCAAGCTGCTGGGCGAGAAGATTTATTTTGTGCAAAAGCAGGATGAATACCGTGACTTGCACACTCAAGCCGAGCTTCAAGCGAAAGAACTGGTACAGCAGCTTCATGGAATGAAGGATGAATTCTACAAAATGCGCAATAAGCGTAATGAACTGGTATCCCGTGCTCAAATGGCAAAAGCCAAAAAGCAAATGTCGCAAATCAATAGCTTGCACACGATTGAAAGCGGGTCTGCTTCGCTGGGCTTCCACCGCATGGAGGAAAAAATCATGCAAATGGAGGCGGAAGCTGACGTACTGCGTGCCCCTTATCGTCAAGCACCGGGAGAGGCATATGTTAATCCCGCAGAAGCTGAAAAACAATTTAAAGTGGATGAGCAGCTTCAACAATTGAAGTCCAAAATTCAGACAGGTGCTAAACCTGTAGATATGAAGAAGGACTAACTACTCGGAACCCAAACATTATGATATGCTGTATAGATGGACACTGACCAATAACAGTGCTCAATCTGTATGGTTCGGGAAGCCATATGGCCATAAATTGCGCCACTATGGCTTTTCCTTCCTGTATAAGCAAAAAAGGGGGTGCAGCATGGAGAGAAGAAAATCAGCCTTGGCACTGGCAGGGATTGGCATCGGGATTATTATTTTATTCGGTCAGTGGATTGGGTTCCTCTCCGTGTTTGCACTGATCCTAATGTTGGCGGGAATATATAAGATTCGCAATTCTAAAATCAAAAAGGGCTATACGATGCTTGCCATCGGTGCTGGTCTGCTGGTGCTGGATCATTTGTTCTTGTTTGTGGTGATCACATTGGCTTCGCTGGCTGTGTTCTATTCACGTTCCAGGAAGCTGCATAAAGGTCAAAGCTCCATATTCAAACACAATTTCATATCCAATCACAAATGGGATGAAGTGCCGTGGAGCTTGCGTAGCACAAGTATATGGCATGTGGTTGGGGATGTGGATGCTGACCTGACGCTGGCTCTTCCAGAGGAACGTGAGCCCGTCATATTTTTACAGGGGATCTTCGGTGACATTGACATCACGCTGCCGGATAATTACGGTGTAGAGGTGGAGATGTTCGTATTGTTCGGGCAGATTCAGTTCGACCGGGACCATGAGGCGGGGATGCTCAACCGACTGGTGTGGAAGTCTCCTCATTTTGAGCAGAGTGAATATAAAGTGAAGTTTGTCGTTTCGTACCTGGCGGGCGATGTCCGCATTCGATTTTATTGAATCAGGAGGAACCGGGATGAATCATAAAAAAACGTCCAACATGGTAACCCGCAGTATGGGTGAAGGTATCCTCCTGTGTGTTGTTGTGGGCGTAGTTGTCTTTTATATGCTGTATACATATGGATATGTGAAGTCGTTCCCAACCTGGGGAATGATACTGAAAGTAGCAGGAGCCGTTATACTGGTGTTGATTGGTACAGGCGCAATGTACGGATTTTATGAAAGTTATCGCTTTAAAAGCAGACTGGAAATGTTAAGAGAGACATTGCTAATGTGGGAAAAGGGCACCCCTGCACGTGAGTTGCCACCCCTAGGGCATGATGAGCTTGGCAGGCTGGGAGAGCAGTTGGAACGAATCGGACGTAAATGGCAGGAACAAGTTACGTCTTTACAACGCTTATCTACAGATAATGCTCAGCTGGCAGAACAGGCACGGATGACTGCGATCGTGGAGGAACGGCAGCGACTGGCCAGAGAGTTGCATGACGCAGTATCGCAGCAATTATTTGCTATTTCAATGACAGCGACGGCTGTGGGCAGGACACTGGACAAGGATTTTGATAAAGCGCAGCGTCAGGTTGCATTAATTGAAGAAATGTCTTCCGTGGCACAATCCGAAATGCGGGCGTTACTCCTTCATTTACGGCCTGTCTATCTGGAAGGAAAACGGCTTGAGCAGGGTTTGCGTGATTTGGTACAGGAATTACAGGCAAAAGTACCAATGGAGATTGATTTTGAGATGGAAAGCGGAGTACAGTTGGTTAAAGGCATTGAGAATCACTTATTTCGCATTGTTCAGGAAGCGATGTCTAATACATTGCGCCATGCCAAAGCAACTCGTATGGAAATTCGTATCGTGCAGCGCCCGGATTCCATTAGGCTGACGATTCGGGATAATGGTATTGGTTTTGAAATGGATGAGAAAAAGCAGACATCATATGGATTATCCACCATGCAGGAGCGGGTCAGTGAAATTGGGGGAGCTATTCAGTATATAACGGCTCCGGGAAAAGGGACACGGATCGAGGTGTCTGTGCCAGTTATTTATGATGAAAGCGGAAGGAACGATGATCATGGAAACGGAATTACCGATTAGCGTACTGCTGGTAGACGACCATGAAATGGTGCGGATCGGGCTTGCGGCAGTGCTGGGGACAGAAGAAGGGATTGAAGTGGTCGGCGAGGCTGGAAGCGGAGAAGAAGGCATACGGTTAGCATCAGAATACAAGCCAAATGTGATTTTAATGGATTTGGTCATGGATGGCATGGATGGTATTGAAACGACACGCCAAGTGACACGCCTGCTTCCAGAGACAAAGGTGATTGTACTGACGAGTTATTTGGATGATGAGAAAATGTACCCGGTCATTGAGGCAGGTGCATTCAGTTATTTGCTCAAAACGTCTCGTGCTTCCGAGATTGCGGATGCGATCCGTGCAGCTGCACGCGGACAGTCCGTACTCGAGTCACAGGTGGCCTCTAAGATGATGAATCGATTCCGCCAGCCACAGGCTGAAGCGCCCGCACATACAGAGCTAACAGATCGTGAGATGGAGGTTCTTCGCTTGTTGGCACAAGGGAAGTCTAACCAGGATATCGCAGATGAACTGATTATCGGGATTAAGACGGTAAAATTCCATGTCACGAACCTTCTCGCCAAATTAGGAGTAGAGGACCGCACACAGGCGGCAATCTATGCCTATAAGAACGGCTTAGCAGAGTAGATTATAAAACGACAAATACAAAGAACCGGAGGCGATGAATGGTCCTCCGGTTTTTTTGTGTTCTGAAATACGGCGTTTAGATAAGGAGGAATAGAAAGGCGATTAAGGCCAGATCTAGTGCAAGCCCTCCCCCGTATCCATATCTGCCGCGATAGCCTGCTCTGCCATTTGCATAATTTCCATTTCCGTTTGAGCCAAATTCGCCTACGTTATAAGGAAAGTATGGATTTAGAAGTTCGTCGGGCGGTCTATTAAAGGCATTTAGCTTGGCAGAAGGGCGAGCTTTGTTTTTGGAATTCCTTTTTTTCTTTTTAGAGGAGATTTTTTTAGCTTTTTGTTTTCCTTTGTTACTGTAGCTTCCGGCATAGAGACTACCAGGAAAGGAGGATGGATATCCGTTCAACATCAGCTTGCCTTTGCTACACCCGCTTAAGATGCCGATGTGTCGTGTACCATCACGCATGACGGCACAGACCATCCGTCCGCCATGAGGTGCCACACTGGCTTCATTTACTGGATAAATGGGAAACATGATTTCACCTCTTTTGGTGTAAGATGCGTTGTGATTATAGTCTATTCCTATAGTGCCTACGGTGTATGGTCGAACACCCAGTAGGCGAATGAATATTTCTGAAGGGTTGTGCTGACTTCCTCTGCGTATAAAACCTCTGGCAACGGGCATGCTATTGATAGATTCGTAGATTTCAATCGAGCCGAAAAAAGAAGCATTCTATCGTGGATATGCGGAGAACGTATGGTTATGGAGGGGAAGGAACGTCCATGTTAAAAGTAGAGATGATTAAAAAGGGAGTTATTGCGATTTTGGTATTAGGAACGGTGTTGGTACTGGCTGGCTGGCGTTACGGAACTCTTCAGACCAACGGAACTGATTCCCGCGAGGCAGAAACGGCTTTACGCTCGTTGTTATTCCTATCGGATCAAACCCCGGGTACACTGGATAAGCTAGTTGTAAAATGGCAAGGCGATTGGATTCCTAATCATGAAGATCCGGCAGATATAGCGGCACAGATAGCTGATCAACTGAATATACCCACAGCAAGTAAACTCGTGGAAAATGGACATACACTTTATCGTTCTGTTCGTGATCGTGAGGATTTGAAAATTCGTTTAAATGTGATGGAACGTCAAACTGGACAATGGTATGTAGTCGTTCAGCTGGAAAGCAGTGATACAGGACGTGAGCAATTGATTCAGCTTCATAAGCTTTGTGCTGAGCAATTAAATTCTATAGGGGTGCAAGCGCAGTGGAACACCTCCGTTCAGCGTTCGCTGCAAGCAAAGGAAAGCGTGGATCAACTGATGAAACGGACAGAAGCGAGCTTAGCAGGGACCATCTCTATGCAGGCTAAAGAAAGATACACAGATGTAAACACAGTAGCCGTATCTTATGAAGCTCCAGACCTGCCATTAATGGTTCAAAGCGGTGAGCATCAAGTCCAGATGCAGATGGCTGTACATGAAAATAAGGAGCAGCAGGATAAACGTATAACACTCGGTTTTCCGCTTATCACGATTGAATACTGACTTATAAGGTAAATTTATGATTCATCGGATAGCTTATCCATGTAGAATATGTTAAAATGTCATCAAATCTTTAGTTCCATGTTTTTCGAAAATCAAGTATGATCTTGTATAAATATACACAATACTACATGCGGATTTCGAGGATTGTGGATTGCGGAATCTTGACATGGGAAGAATGAGGTACTTCATGGCTGACATACCTGTTAAAGAATCTCTTGTGACACAAGGTGCAGTTCTGTTTATTTTTGGTGCTACGGGCGATTTGGCTCGCCGCAAGTTATTTCCTGCTATCTACAGCTTGTACCGCGAAGGCAAGCTTGCTGAAGATTTTGCTGTTATTGGTGTAGCAAGACGTCCTCGCACAGAAGCAGAATTCCGTAATGACCTGTACGCTTCCATACAGGAGTTTAGTCGCTATAAAGCAGAAAATGATCAAGAATGGCAGGCATTTGCCGAGCATTTTGAATATAAATCGCTGGATATCAACAATGTCGATGGGTTTCATGAGCTGAGACAGCAGACGGAGGCTATAGAAGGTAAGTTTAACATACCGGGAAATCGGTTGTTTTATTTGGCCTTGGCTCCTGAATTATTCGGAAGTGTGTCGAAGAGCTTGAAAGAGGGCGGCATGTTGGAAGGCAAGGGCTGGAATCGTCTGGTTATAGAGAAGCCTTTCGGCTACAACCTCGAATCTGCACAAGAACTGAACATTGAAATTCGTGAAGTATTTGCCGAAGAAGAAATTTATCGGATTGATCACTATCTTGGTAAGGAAATGGTACAAAATATCGAGGTGATCCGCTTCGCTAACGCCTTTTTTGAACCACTATGGAATAACAAGCATATTGCCAATGTGCAAATTACGCTGAGTGAAACGGTAGGGGTAGAGGAACGCGGAGGTTATTATGATCATTCCGGTGCCTTGCGTGATATGGGACAGAACCATATGCTGCAAATGCTTACGATGATCGCGATGGAGCCACCTAGTCGTTTGTTGCCAGAGGATATCCGCGATGAAAAGGTAAAAGTGCTGCGTTCACTACGACCTTTTGGATCATCTGAGGATGTGAAGACCAACGTGGTACGTGGTCAATATACTGAGGGCAGTTATCGCGGTCAGCAGTTGCCAGGGTATCGTCAAGAAGACAAGGTTGATCCACAATCGAATACAGAGACTTATTTTGCTTCACGCGTGTTTGTTGATAACTTCCGTTGGGCTGGCGTACCGTTCTACATTCGTACGGGCAAACGCCTCCCTGTAAAAACTACGGAGATCGTTGTGGAATTTAAGAGTATGCCGACCAATGTATATCTCGGTCAAAAGCATAAGCTCGAACCCAACTTGCTCGTCATTCGGGTTAATCCAATGGAGGGCATTTACATTAAAATCAATGCCAAGAAGCCTGGTTCGGAGTCAGATATTGAGCCGCTGGCGATGGATTTTTGCCAAAGCTGTATGGTGGGGATCAACTCACCGGAAGCTTATGAACGGTTGCTGATGGATGCGATCGAGGGTGATTCGACGTACTTCACGCGCTGGGATGAGGTGGCTACAGCGTGGGGATTCGTTGATCGAATCGCCAAAGCATGGCAGCAAACCCCGGATACACTGGAAACCTATGCTGCAGGCTCATGGGGACCTGATGGTGCTCACAAGCTGTTGGAGCAGGATGGCTACAAGTGGTGGCCGGTTAGCGGTCAGGATGAAGATAATGTCATCTGGCGAGTAGGCGGCACTCAGTAATCCCGATTTGTCCAGCATCCCCCTATGTCCTGTTCAGGATGTAAGGGGATGCTTTGCGTTCGGAGTATGCTATAATAGCTTAGTCTCAGGTTTTCAGTTTGCAACTGATTATACGTTAAAGGCAGGCTAAAACATGTAAATAGATCGTATTTATCATGAATATGGTGACGGAGTATGCCGAATACTGGAGCTAACGGCAATGAGCCGATGAACTTATGAAAATAGGCGTGCAACATGGCCTTTTTATAATAGCTTGAGCAGAAATGCAATGGATTTGATCATGAAGGGATATGTGAAATGAGTAAAACAACAGATATACTTCAACAGGAAGTCGACAAACGGCGTACGTTTGCGATTATTTCTCACCCGGATGCGGGTAAAACGACACTGACGGAAAAGTTGCTGCTGTTCGGGGGCGCTATTCGTCTTGCAGGTACAGTCAAAGCTCGTAAAGCTAGCAAGCATGCGACGAGTGACTGGATGGAGATTGAAAAACAGCGGGGGATTTCGGTAACATCCTCAGTAATGCAATTTGATTATAATGGGCATCGCGTTAATATTCTGGATACCCCGGGTCACCAGGATTTCAGTGAAGATACGTACCGCACACTGACAGCTGCAGATAGTGCGGTCATGCTGATTGACGTAGCAAAAGGTGTGGAAGCGCAAACGATCAAGCTGTTCCAGGTTTGTGCGAAGCGCGGAATACCGATATTCACCTTCATTAATAAGCTGGACCGTGAGGGACGCAGTCCCTTTGATCTGATGGAGGAACTGGAACAGGTTCTTGGTATCCGTTCGGTGCCGATGAACTGGCCGATTGGTACTGGGCGTGATCTGTGCGGTGTTTATGATCGTGTCAAAAATCAGGTTGAGTTGTTTCAGGGAGATGACCATTCCACGATCAAAGTACAAAAAGTGGAAGGTTACAATGATCCGATTATTCGCGAGATGGCGGGCGAATATTTGCACGACCAATTATGCCAGGATTTAGAGTTGCTTGATGTCGCAGGTGACCCTTTTGATATGGAAAAAGTACAGCGTGGAGAATTGACGCCTATATTCTTTGGCAGTGCGATTAACAATTTTGGCGTGCAAACATTTTTGGAAAACTTCCTCCAGCTTGCGCCTAAGCCAGAACCGCGCCGCAGTACAGTTGGGGAAATTCAGCCAACGAACGAGAAGTTTACTGGCTATGTATTTAAAATTCAGGCCAATATGAACCCGGCTCACCGTGACCGTATTGCATTTTTGCGTATTGTGTCTGGTAAGTTCCAACGCGGGATGAGTGTTAAACATGTTCGAATGGGTAAGGAGATTAAGCTGTCCCAACCACAGCAGTTCTTGGCACAGGACCGTGATATTGTCGAAGAAGCATTCCCTGGGGATATTATAGGCTTGTTTGACCCAGGTATTTTCCGCATTGGCGATTCACTGAGTCAAGGTGGCGAGGTTGTATTTGATGAACTGCCAACCTTTTCACCTGAGATTTTTGCCAAGGTTACTGTAAAGAATGCTTTAAAGCACAAGCAGTATCTGAAAGGTATCGACCAGTTGACTGAAGAAGGTATGATTCAGGTGTTCCGTACGGTAAGCTTCGATGATACGCTTCTAGGCGTAGTCGGCCAACTGCAATTTGAAGTATTTGAATACCGCATGAAGGGTGAATATGGGGTAGATGTACAGCTTCAGCGTATGCCGTTCCAATTTGCTCGCTGGATTGTGGATGAGCAGATTGATCCGAGCAAGTTCCGTATCAACTCTACGCTGGTGAAAGATAAGAAAGGCAATTATGTCGCCTTGTTCGAAAATGAGTATGCCATGCGTACGGCTATAGAAAAAAATCCGACTGCTAAGTTTTTGGAAATGGCTCCATAAAATTTTATATGCAGAGCAGTCTGATCTCAGTCATTTGATATATACCACGAATAGTCCACTCGACATGAATGCGAGTGGACTATTCTCATTTTCGAATACGGGTAAAAATAATGAGCACAATTAAAGCATAACAAGAAGTTGAATAGCTAGAGCTAGGTTAAGGGCACGGGTTTGATTTTATCGATTTGTTCATGTGCCAAATGGACGAAGTCATGTTGCTGGTTTGGACTCATATGCTTCCATGCGATTTCAAGAATGACACCCAATCCAGGCAAAGCGGCTTCCGGTCCATCCACTGACCCAATAATCATATCCGTAAGATCAGCCTCTGATTTGCCGTGAACTTTGTGAACAATCGCTTGTCGTAAATCCATTGTAATGGGCATGTGTACCTCCCGTATGTTGTAATAGTGATCGAATGTATTATGGCTTGGGCTGTGGTCCAGTATACATGGAGAAGCATTTGGAATAAGGATGCCAAAATTTATGTTTGTAGCATGATATGCTATACTATGACGGACAGTATGGTGAGCGGGAGGTAAAGAAGGAATGGCGAAAAAACAGTATGCGGTCATTGGCATGGGGCGCTTTGGGTCCAGTGTTGCCAGCGCGCTGAGTGAGATGGGTTTTGATGTGTTGGCTATCGACTCGGACGAGCAGCGTACACAGGAAATGTCGAATATTGTGACGCATGCGGTGTCTGCCGATTCGACGGATGAGGAAGCACTGCGAGCACTGGGTATCCGCAATTTTGACGTAATTGTAGTCGCAATTGGTGAAGATATACAAGCCAGCATTCTAACAACATTGATTCTCAAGGACATGGGTGTGCCCGCTCTTGTGGTCAAAGCACAAAATGAACTACACGGGAAAGTGCTGCAAAAAATAGGTGCGGATAAAGTGGTTTATCCTGAACGGGATATGGGACTGCGGGTAGCCCATCATCTAACATCCCCCAATATTCTGGATTATATCGAGCTGTCCAAGGACTACAGTATTTTGGAGATGCGAGCCGCTGATTCCATGATTGGCAAAAATCTGAAGGAGCTAGACATACGTGCACGCTTCGGCTGCAATGTAATGGCGATTCGCAGAAACCAGGAGATGAACATTTCACCTTATGCTGAGGATCGTCTTGAAGCGGGTGATGTGCTGGTCATTGTGGGTCACAAGGACGATCTAACCAAGCTGGAGCTGGCTTTTGCAGCTTAGAGAGGTTTGATGTTCAAGTACAAGTGATGCATCATTTATTTTTAAAGAAACGGACCATAGAACGGAAGGTTAAACGAATGGAAATCATTTCACCGAATAATGCGCGTGTAAAAGAATGGTCGCAATTGCTGGAGAAAAAGCATCGTACACGGCAGCATAAATATATTGTTGAGGGTATTCATCTAGTGCAGGAAGCGTTGCGTTCGAACGCGGCAGTAGAAAGCGTCGCCTATGATTTGGACAAGGGGATTCCTGCCGAGCTGAATGGTCTGGATTCAGCCGACCAGCCGGTGGAATGGATTCCCGTGTCGGCGGCGGTCATTGCCAAATGCACCGATACCAAGACGCCGCAGTCTGTCTTTGCTATCGTGCGTAAGCAGGAGCAGAGCGTATTCGCAGTATTACTGGAGCAGCCAGATGCGCTGGTGATGGTGCTGGACGGGGTACAGGACCCCGGCAATGTAGGCACCATTATCCGCAGCGCGGACGCTGCTGGAGCCGCAGGCGTTATATTGGGTCATGGCTGCGCCGACCTGTACAACCCCAAAACGATCCGTTCCACGATGGGGTCGTTATTTCATCTGCCGGTCATCGAAGGCAGTCTGGAGGAGCTTTTGCCGCAGGCCAAAAGCAAAGGGGCCCGCTTGCTCAGCACCTCGCTGGATGCAAGCTTGTCATGCTATGCCGTGGATTTGCGTGTATCCACCTGGCTCGTGATTGGCAACGAGGGCCAAGGTATTTCTGCTGCTACCGCTAGTATGGTGGATGAATCAGTATTCATTCCAATGCAGGGACAAGCAGAGTCACTGAATGCAGCCATGGCCTCTACGGTGTTATTATTCGAGGCGATGAGACAGCGAAGCTAAGAGAATGAACACGGATTTTGTGGGCTATAGCATCAATGATTACTAAAATGAGTCGGGTCATAGAGCCCGACTCATTTTTTTAGAGAATGTTATATCTGTCATGATCTTGATCCCTTTTAAGGGTAGGTCTTCATTTGGACATAATACATATATTACTGTTGAGCTGTTTTCTATATACCTTACAACAAAGTAAGGTTTTTGTAAGCTTTGACTGTTGTTTGTGATGTATAGGCTAGTTAGTATGTTTAATAGCTAGGCAAGGAAAGATGTGAGCATATGAAGTATTCAAAGAACAAAATAAAAAAGGTAATCAAATCAAAAAAAGACTTCGATGAGACGATAAAAAAATATAAAGGGATCATTATTACAGTAACGGTTATCGTTATGATGATTATAACGTTAACTGCTCTGGTGCTTGGCACAATGCATATTATTCGAGACTCAATCTATATCACAATTGAATCTTCCTAATTACAATTAAAGAAAATGGATTGTTGTTATTGCTTGGACGATTAAATCAAGGCATTATATAGAGAAAATCATGTTATTAAAAATTCAAGCACTAAGAAGGTAGAAAACACAATGCATAAAATATTAATCGTAGAGGATGACCCTCAAATTAGCTCTTTACTCCAGTCCTATCTTAAAAAGTATGGTTATCAAGGAGTTGTCGTTTCAAATTTTGATCAGGTAATGAGTACTTTTCAGGAAGTAAAGCCTGATTTGGTCATACTTGATGTGAATTTACCTCGTTTTGATGGATTTTATTGGTGTAGACAAATTCGCACCCAATCTACTTGTCCTATCCTTTTTGTGTCCGCGCGGGATGATAAGATGGATCAGGTCATTGCTTTGCAGAACGGGGCGGATGATTACATTACTAAACCGTTTCATCCCGAAGTACTGTTAGCCAAAATAGAAAGTAATCTGCGACGTGCCTATGGTTTATATGCAGTTGCCCAAAAATCACGCTCCATAGCAGTGTCAGGCTTGACTCTATATCCTGACATTATGGAGCTTGTGTTTCATGACAAGCAGGTAGAAATGAGCCATAAAGAAGCTGCGCTACTGGAGCTACTGATGACATATCCTAAGCAGGTTGTAGGGAGAGTTCATCTCTTAGAAGCTTTATGGGATGATTACCAATATGTCGGGGAAAATACACTGAATGTTTATGTTACTCGTGTCCGTAAAAAGCTGGCTGAGTTGGGGTTGGAGGATATCATAGAGACGGTTAGAGGAGCTGGATATCGGCTGCACTTGACTGAGGAGGAAGAACAGTGAAGCTTTTTTGGCGTGATCATTTCTCAATGATCATATTCAATATCGTCCAACTTTTTCTTGTGTTAAGCATTTATTGGATGGATGGTTATCATAACTTGTCTACTGCTCTTTATTCCGTCTTTTTTGGGACCTCCATATTGCTGATCTATTTACTGTTCCGGTACGTCATGTATTCTAGTTTATATCGATTACTTTCCACTGCAAATATTAGAGATCTAGATGAACTCATTCAGATGAAGGTACTTAATCCTCTTGCCTCTTCTTTACAGAATTTGCTTTTACAATTTTACCGATTGTATCAGTCTCGAATTCATCAGTTAGAGCATCAACAGCGTGATCACATTACTTTTATTAACCAGTGGGTTCACCAGATGAAAACTCCCCTCTCTGTTATTCATTTAATTCTCAAAGGAAAAATAGATCCCGAGTCGGATCAGATTCATGATGAGATTGATCGAATGGGAAAAGGACTGGAAATGATCTTATATATGTCACGATTGGAGGCCTTTGAACCTGACTTTCATGTGGAGCCTGTTGTATTACGAAAGCTGGTTAGTGAAGTGATTTATGATAACAAAAGATTATTGATTCGTAACGAAATTTATCCTTCCAATGAAGTGGACGAGCAGTTGAGTGTGATTACCGATGCCAAATGGCTAAGATTTATAATTAATCAATTGGTGACCAATGCGGTGAAATACTCTTCAGGTCATGCCCACAGTCTGAAGTTGATATCTGAGATAAGAGATAAAGTGTTTGTGCTGAAAGTACAGGATGAAGGAATCGGTATCCCTAAAAAAGATATTGAACGGGTATTTGAGGCTTATTACACAGGTGAAAACGGACGGAAGTATAGTGAATCTACCGGAATGGGCCTGTACATGGTGTCAGAAATCTGCAAAAGGCTGAGTCATGACATTCAACTGAAATCGACGGTTGGTGAAGGAACGACGGTTGAGATCTTGTTTTCAATTCACAAATAAGAACCTTACAACACATTTAAGGTTTCTGTAATGTTAATCGATCGCTTCATCCCTCTGGATGAATTATGATCATGACATAGGAAAAAGAAAGGAATGAACGATGGAGATTGTACGAATGGATCAAGTCACCAAAATATACTATGGTAAGGTTCCCTACCGAGCTCTCAACAATATCCATTTAACGATTCAACAAGGTGAGTTTGTAGGCATTATGGGTCCGTCTGGTAGTGGGAAGACAACATTACTAAATATGATTTCCTCCATTGATATGCCGACTTCTGGCGAGGTTAGCATTAATGGGGAAAATCCACATCTGCTCAAGAAGGATAAGCTCGCTTTATTTCGTCGCAAAGAATTGGGGCTTGTATTTCAAGACTATAATTTGCTGGAAACTCTAAGTCTGGGAGAGAACATACTATTTCCTCTGATGCTGAATAAAAAAGGATTAAAGGAAATGGGACACAAACTGGAAGAGGTAGCGAAGAAACTGGATATTGCAGATATTTTAGACAAACGGCCTCTTGAGGTGTCAGGGGGGCAAAAGCAAAGAGCAGCTATAGCCAGAGCTATTATTCATTCTCCTTCACTCCTGTTGGCAGATGAACCAACTGGAAATCTCGATTCCAAATCTTCACGAGTTGTGATGGAAATGTTAGAACTCATCCATCGCGTAGACAATTCCACAATCGTGCTGGTAACACACGGTGCCTTGGAAGCCAGCTATTGTGATCGGGTAATTTTTATTAAAGATGGCGAGTTATTTAATGAAATCCACCGTAGTCACAGTCAGCAATTATTTTTTCAGGAAATCATAGATATGCTCTCCTTTCTGGGGGGAAGTAGACATGCACATGAGCTTTCGTCTGTTAGCATGGAATAATCTCAAGCATAATGCGCGTGCTTATGTACCTTATTATTTAAGTAGCTCCTTGATGATTACAATTTTTTTCGTATATGCGATGTTTATTTTTCACCCGGATGTCTCCAATGCAATCATGGCCTTTAATGTAAAAAAGGGATTACAAGTTGCTGATCTATTGATTTTTGTATTTTCCTTTTTCTTCGTATTATACACAAACAATATTTTTATTGCTGCACGTAAAAAAGAATTCGGTATACTGACCATTTTGGGGACACATCGCAGACAAATTTATTTTTTGGTTGCTTATGAGAATCTGATTATAGGCTTTTTATCCTTGATTACCGGGATTACGGGAGGATTTGTTTCCGCAAAGTTCTTTCTACTTTTGGGCTCCAGTGCCACAGGGCTGTATTTAACATTTTATTTTCCTTGGAAAGCACTGGCTTTCACTGTAGTTGGCTTTATGTTTTTGTTTACCTTGATCTCACTTGTATCTGTTTTCTTCATACGCCAATCTAAATTACAGCAGCTTTTTAGCAAGGTTCCTCAGCTCAAAAAAGAGCCTAAAGCTTCATGGAGCCTGTCCTTTCTTGCAATAGCGCTAATAGGAGCGGCTGTATATTTAATGAAGCTGGATTTTCCACCATATATTTATCTGGCACCGTATCGTTTGGGGACTCTATCCTTTTATATGTTGCACTATTCAGTTGGAGACACATTTAAATATACGATTGTAATGGGGTTTATTGGAATTTACTTACTATATGCCCAATCATGTGTATTATTCGTTCAATTGTTTAGAGCCAACAGGAAATGGTGTTGGAGTGGAACTCGTTTGTTATGGCTTTCTGAAATCACATACAAAATGAGGAATAATGCCGGGCTGTTTACATTGGTTACCCTAATTTCTATCGTTTCCTTTCTAGGAGCAGCTTCAACTTTTGACTCCATGCAGCAGCAAAATAGATTTCTTAGGGAGCAGTCTTATTCATTTGCATTTTTTTCTGATGTTGTAAGTTCCATAGATCTTGAAGATGAGATTGATCAAAATCTTTATAAGGCCGGGGTGGATTATTCGAAAAGTGAAGTACTGATCTTTCCCTTTCGTGAACAGTTGGCACCTGTGATGAAACAATCCAACTATGAGCCTCTTGCTTCTAAATTAAAGAAACAAATACAGGTACCTACGCTTCGAGATGATCAAAGCTTTTTCATTTTTGATTCAAACGGGATGTCTTTAGAAGAACAGAAAACCTTTTTTGAAAAAAGGCTAACTTACAATCAAGGGAAATCCCGAATTACGGGTATCCAGATTGTGGATACTCAGAAGATAGACCATAGCATAAAGTTTGATGGAAACATCATTTCTGAACTAGGAAGGTTGCTTGTTGTCTCAGATCAAACTTACGAACATTTAATTAAACAACAGTATTTCAATGTTCCATTGGCATACAAATCTGTTTATTATTTTGTGCCTAAATGGAAGAGTGGTCAAGTATCATTGGAAACTTCTGAGACCCAAGAAGAGGTGTGGTTGTATTCCCTGCTGGCCAACAAGGTGAATAAAGGATCGCTTAACTCTAGAGCAGTGGATTATTTGACATCGGAGATGGATCTGAATATTAGTAAATTTATTGGCGGATTTATCGCCATCATTATGTTGGCAAGCACAGTAAGCCTGCTTTATTTCAGATTGTATGTAGATCTTAAACGGGATGAGG
Source organism: Paenibacillus sp. FSL W8-0439 (assembly GCF_038008995.1). Lineage (NCBI taxonomy): Bacteria > Bacillati > Bacillota > Bacilli > Caryophanales > Paenibacillaceae > Paenibacillus > Paenibacillus sp. FSL W8-0439. Next base: position 4,730,815 of record NZ_JBBPAK010000001.1, on the reverse strand, counting down.
AAATATACCGGGCTTTATCCAAAATTGGACTAAGCTCAAGGGAAATGAGACGAGCTGCATCCAGACAAATTGCATTCCTATTTCTTCTGCCATTAGTTGTTTCATCCATAGGAATAGTGCTTTGTTTAGTTATGTCAGAACCATCTGTAGTACCCTTTCATCTTACGCTTATTCAAATTATGATTTGCTTTTGGGTAATTCAATTCTTTTCCTTTCTTATTGTACGTTTCCTGTATCTTCGTCAATTGGATCTAAAGATACTGTAAGAAACGGTAGGTCGTGTAGAAAAAGTTGCAGAAGGGTAGGATTGGACTCCTCCTTTCTGGAATTTTTCATCGAATACAAAATAAGGTCTCAATGGGCCGAGAGCCTTGACGAGTAGGAGCAGGGCAAATTTGTTCATCAGAAGATAATTAATTCATATAACAACACATTAGTGAATTCTATTCAAGTCGATACCATATTTTAAAAGTGGGGATATCATGAAAAAAAGTTTGTTCATTTTATTGCTGCTCGCCTTGTCGGCCAGTTCTTTATCAGAGTCCTTTGTTCAAGCAGAGGAGGCGCAGCAGCAGGTTACCAAATCGAGCGTGAAACTAACACTGAACCAAGCCCAGCAATGGGCGCGGTCTAATAGCTTTAGCTTGAAGGAGGCCCAGCAAGCGATAGATCGTAACCGGATTAACCTAAAAAATGCTGGTAAGAATCTGGATTTTATTCCGGCAGGTACAGGCAACGGTGAAGAGGATGCGGCTAGTAGTTCAGCCTGGAAGGGATATGCTTCATCGACGGTTTCTTATCTGGAATCCAAGAAGCAAATTGAACTTGCCCAAGATCAGACAGACTACGCTGCAATGAAAAACTATTACGATGTACTTTTGGCTGATAACAAAGTGAAGAGTAGTGAGGATGCACTTTCGCTCGCGTTATTAGAGGAAAAGGCTGCTGAAGCGAAGGCCAACCGTGGAAAAATTTCACCAGGTGACCAGAGCACGATTATTCAGACTCGTATAGAGGCTCAAAAGAATGTAGACATTGCAAAGACTGCATTGCGAAAAGCGATGGATTCATTAAATACGCAAATGGGTCAACCTCAAGGTACGGTATATGAACTGGTTGATCGCCCTGTTTACCCCAAAATAGACAACACGAATTTGGATACGTTGGTGACGCGTGCAATCTCGGCGAGTCCTTCGGTGTGGAGACAGGAGGAAGCTGTCAAGCTGGCCAAGATGGAAGTTAAATATTACACATGGAACTCAGGAACTGATGATTATGAAATTAAGCAGATTGATGTAGATTCAGCAGAAGGCGGACTGGAAAATACCAAGGATCAACTGGCAGAAACCTTGAAGAGCATGTACTTTAACTTACAGCAAAATGTTGAACAATACGAGCAAATGCAAAGTAATCTACAGAACGTCAATAAAGTGTTGGACATTTCTCGTAAAAAAAAGGAACGTGGTTTTGCTACAGGTACGGAAGTCGCCACGAATCAATTAAAAGTGAAGCAAATCGAACGGAATATGGATGAACTGATTGTTCAAATGACGTTGCTGCAACATGCTTTGAACAAGCCGTGGAGCGTATAGGATTTAGAAAAAATACTTTTGAAGGGGATATAACATTGTCAGAAATAGAAAAGAAAGATGCATTGCAGGTAGTAAGAAAGAAAAGAAGGCTGAAAAGAATTATAGGCATTTTTGTCCTGATCATTATAGCGGGGATTGGCGGTACTGTTTATATGAACAGGAGTAAGGAAAAGCCTGTGGAGGGTCCTGCAAACCAGATCGTACAGGTACAGAAAACAAACATGACCGAGTCGCTTAAAGTCACTGGAACCGTTCAGGCTTCCAAGGAAGTAAACATTAATTTTACAAATGTCGAGGGTGCCAAGCTCGTCGCTGTCAATGTCAAAGCAGGAGATAGCGTCAAAGCAGGTCAGATTCTAGCACGATTAGATGATTCGGATGCCAGGCTGCAAATTAAGGATGCCGAATCGAATGTGGCGATTGCAAGAGCCAAACTGGAGGAAGCCAAGCGCGGACCCAAAACGAATGATATAGAGTTGCAGAAAGCTAATGTCTTAAAGGCACAGATGGCGATTAAAACAGCCAAGAACACGATGGAATTAGAGGAAGCCGCTGCTCAAAAGGAGTCGGCCAAGGTGACTTTGGATAAGGCTCAGAAGGATTATGATGACCAGGCTTATCTGGTTCAGAATGATGCGGCAGCAGAAAGTGACCTGGCAACAGCCAAGCAAAATCTGGATAAGGCAAAATTGGATATGAGCAATGTGGAGCTGCAGTACAAGAAGGCACAGACCAAGCAAACTGAGGCGATCGAAGAGGCGGAAATGGGCTATAAAACAGCTTTAATACAATTAAAGTCTGCACAGTCCCCGCCCGAAGCTTCCAACATCCAATCCGCACAGGCTTCTTTATTGCAGGCTGAAACAGCATTAGAGCAGAAGAAAAGTGTCCTGAGTAAATTACAGGTTACGGCGCCATGGGACGGGATCATTTTGAAGGTCAACGGTGATGTGGGTACCAGTCCTACTGCACCTTTTATTGTCATGAATAATTCAAACACAGGGGCTATGAAGGTTCTTGCCAAGGTTAACGAAAGTGATATTGCTAAATTGAAGACTGGACTTCAGGCGACAATGCACTCGAATTCATTTCCGGACAAACAATTTAAAGGCGAAGTCCTCTTTGTTTCTCCAGAGCCGGTTACCGAATCCAATGTGACTACATACAAAATCGAATTGTCTTTGGATAGCCAGAAGATAAGGCTGCAACCTGGGATGAATATGGATGTATCCCTTCAGTTAGCCGAACACAAAAATGCGTTATCTGTGCCGCTGTTTGCACTGAGATCTGAAGGCGGTGTGGATGGAGTATATGTGGCGAAGAACGCGGCGAATCCGGCGGATTATGAGTTTAGACCAGTGAAGCTGGGTGTCTATACAGCAGATCAGGCGGAAATCAAGTCTGGAGTCAAGGACGGTGAGACCATTGTGATCCCACCTCAGGGTGGTAGTGCTGGTTCGAATGGCAGTCCAGAGGGTCAAGACCCTGATGGGGGGCAGGTACAATGAGTGAAACTCAATCCCATAAAGCTGTAATCGAAATTAAAGAACTGAAAAAAATGTATGAGGTAGGCGGTCAGAAGATTCAGGCTCTGCGCAGTGTTAATTTATCTATTAGCGAAGGGGAGTTTGTTGCTATCATGGGGCCCTCTGGTTCGGGCAAGTCTACCATGATGAATGTCATTGGCTGCCTGGATCATCCCGATACCGGAGAGTACTACCTGGATGAGTACTCCATATTGGATGCTAGAGAGAACGAGCTTTCGGAGATTAGAAACCAGAAGCTGGGTTTTGTATTTCAGAAATTCTATCTACTTCCCCGAACTACAGCATTAGCCAATGTAGAGCTGCCTATGATGTATGCAGGTGTACCTGCCAAGGAGCGTCGGGAAAGAGCCGTAGAGGCACTACGCAGCGTTGGCCTTGCAGAACGGATGTACAACAAGCCTAACGAGCTTTCTGGTGGTCAGCAGCAACGTGTCTCCATTGCCCGGGCATTGGTGAATAATCCGGTTATTCTGCTGGCGGATGAGCCTACGGGAGCACTGGATACGAAGACGAGTATCGAAATTATGGAATTATTTCAAGGCTTGAATGAGCTGGGAAAAACCATCGTCTTGGTCACGCATGAGTTGGAGATTGCTGAATATGCCAAACGGTTGATCAGCTTTCGGGATGGTAATATTGAACGAGATGAGCCTATTGCAAATAGACGAATTTCATCAAGGAAGGTAAGCCTATGAATGTAATGGAAACCATCCGTGTATCCATGAATAGCTTAATCACTAACAAGCTACGCTCAATTTTAACGATACTCGGTATTATTATCGGGGTGGCAGCAGTTATTGCCATTATGGCGATCGGAAACGGATCTACAGCCCGCATAAAGGCGGAAATTAATAAATTAGGAAATAACGTATTGATGGTTGCGCCGGCTATGACAATGGTCGATGGTGAAATAGATTATGACCACACACCATCATTTACTTGGGCTGATGTCGAGGCGTTGGAACAAAAGAAGTCTATAGATGCATTAATGCCGAATATAACGAGCAATTCAAAAGCTACGTGGGGGCGATATAACTATAACGCCACTATTGTAGGAACTTCCGCTTCATTCTATAAGGTCAAAAAGTTTTCCTTTGCCGAGGGTAGAACATTTACCAACGATGAGATGGACAAACGCATGAATGTCGCCATACTTGAAAGCCAAGCGGTTCAACGTCTTTTTGGTGGAGATAGCCAAAATGTATTGGGACGGACGTTTCAAATTAAGCAGATCCCTTTCAAGGTAGTCGGAGTATTGGATACTCAGCCAGTTACGAACTTAAGCTACAGTAGTAATGAACAAATTTACATCCCTGCTACAACCATGATGAACCGTCTGGGTGAGAAGAATATTACCGGATTGGACGTGTCTGCCAAGTCACCAGCCTTGATGGATCAGGCTCGCTTAGACATCTTGGAAAGCTTGCGTGTGACACACCAGCTAAAACCTTCGGAACCAGATCAATTTCAAATTATGAGTCTGTCAGAGGCAGCAGGTGCAGCTTCTGGTGTAGATAGTATTATGACCAGCCTATTGGGTGGGGTAGCCGCGATATCCCTCGTGGTAGGGGGAATCGGAATTATGAATATTATGATGGTCTCAGTTATAGAGCGTACAAAAGAAATCGGCATTCGGAAAGCCATTGGTGCCAAGCCGAGAGATATTATGATTCAATTCCTGTCTGAAGCGATCATTTTTGGTCTGTTAGGAGGCACAATCGGAGTTGTTACAGGTATAGGAGCTTCCAAAATACTTGAGGCGGCTGCGCATATGACCATTGAATTTACAATCTCGCCTATCATATATTCGTTTCTTAGCTCTGCGGGCACAGGCATCCTATTCGGAGTATATCCGGCTTATAAAGCAGCAAGTTTGAGGCCAATAGATGCATTGAGATACGAATAATTGAATTGGCACATGGTCGCAACATAAAACGTGAACTGCTTCTAGATTTTGGAGGAACATATACTATGGAAAAAAGCTATGTGCAAAATAGAACCAGAGCTCATCGGATGAAGAGGAAGAGAAGAAGACTACTGTTTATTATTATCATTTGTATTGTTCTAATTATTTTAAAACTCTTTGACATTTTCAGTAGTAAACCACAACCAGTCAAAACGATTGAATTTGCAGAAAAAATAGAATCCGTATCAACCGACAAATTAAATAACGAATCCAAAGGGAGCGAATTCCCTGTAAAAAATGTTTCGGGTGTTGAGGATGCTGCATTTGTTGAAAAGTACTTAAATCAGCAAATCCAAGGTCAAAAGCCCGATGGGATAGACGGTAAAAAGGTTGTCTATTTATCTTTTGATGATGGGCCATCAGTAACCGTGACGCCTAAGATTTTAGATGTTCTTAAAGAACAAAATGTAAAAGCGACGTTTTTTGTGGTCGGAAAAGCAGTCGAAGAAAATGAAGGTACTAAACATTTAACCAAAAGAATAGTTAAAGAAGGGCATGCTATCGGAAATCATACCTACTCACATGATTATGGTTATTTATATCCTAATCAGACTGTGAATTCGAGCATTTTTATGAGCGATATTGAAAAAACAAATCAAATTTTAAAGCGAATTTTGGGACAGGATTTTTCCACAAGAGTGATTCGATTTCCAGGTGGCCATGTGACGTGGCAGAGAAAGGATCCCAAAGGCATGGAAGCGTTAGATAAATTTTTACATGATAAGGATTATCATCAGATTGACTGGAATGTGTTGCCTAAAGATGCGGAAGGTACATCTAAGAATGCCGAGGAATTAATACACGAATTTATGAAGAGCATTGGGACTAGAGAAAAAGCAGTGGTACTCATGCATGACACTTACGGGAAGGAAGAAACAGCTAAAGCCTTGCCTGAAATCATAACATATTTAAAAAAGCAGGGATATGAATTTAAGACTATAAAGTAGCCAGTGTATTTTAAGTCAAGGGGAACACCGTAACCCATCGAAACAGAAAGGATAAGCAATAATATGGACATTAAAGATCTAGAAGATCTATATTTATCTCATAAATCAGAACTCCTTGGCTATCTTTTGAGAATAGTGCATAACAAACAGGATGCCGAAGATTTGTTGCATGAATGCTTTATTCGGTTTATAAGAGCTTCCCCTGATTTGCCCGAAGATCGTATTCGATTTTATCTTTTGAGAATTGCTAAAAATTTAGCCATAGATATAATAAGAAAGCGAAAAAAGATGGAGGAATATTTCTTGCGTAAGGAGCACGTCTACTATCACTGGGATACCCTCGATTTTGAAATTCAGGATGAGGTCGATCGAATTCTTTTGATGGCAAGTAATACCGAGCAAAGGACGGTACTTAAATTGCGTGTAGTCCAAGGATACTCCATAAAAGAAACGGCTAGAATTTTAAATAAGAGTGAAAATTCAGTGAAATCTTCGCTTCACAGAGCTTCCAAACGTATTAAATTGAGATATATTTCCTGACCACAATGGAGTGCTTGCTTTTTATAACAAGAAGTAAGACAAACAGTCCCGATGAGAAATCTCGATTGCGGGGCTGTTTGTACGTTGTACATAGTAGTTGAAATGATGAAAAAGGCGATAAGTAATCACGGTTATTTTCTTATGCCAATCAGCAAGACATCAGTTTCAAAATCATGCATCCCAATGATCGTGATTTGCTCTTGCACAGAGATTGAAGCTGTGCCAAAACGACGATTCTCCAGGTCAATGACCGTGAAGTCGTATTCACTCAAATCCACGTTTAGCTTCAGCACCGTGTTGATTGGAACGTAGATGGCGACCTTGATGTAATCGGCGCTTACAGCCGCACGAATTTCTTCCGTATTTTTAAGCACTATGTTCCAAGGCTGCATATCTGTAATTTCATATATCCCGAAGAGCCATTTGGCCAATCCGTAATCCCATGCCCCTTCAAACTTAAGTGCAGACTGCCAATCATATGGACTGTCGAATCCCTCCCCAGTTACACCAAAGCTTTTGCCTTTTCGATGCCAGCTCCAAATACCGTGGGCTCCATAGGTTATGCCCGCAGACGCCCCGGATAGAAGACTTTGCCAGGCTGCCTTACGAACATCGGCGCGGCTGAAGCGGCCATAGACTTTTCGACTGTAGCCCATTTGTTCATAACAGGGCTCCGAGTTGAGCACTGGTCGGGTGACAGGCTTATTGCAGAAATCCAGTGCGAGTGTATACGCCGTTGGTTGAAATTGTGAATTATGTCCTGACTGGTACATGTAAAAATCTAAATGGGGATCATCAATAAATTCCTCTGGCAGTGCCGCTAATCTTCCTTGAATATGCAGGGTAGTCAGACACTGCGGGCTGTGCTGTTTTATGGTATGGAGAGCAAGTCGGTAATATTGGTTGGCACGCTCGGAAGGGAAATCAGTGTCACCACTTATAATATAAATAGGGTAGAATTTGGAGAACCGATCGGCAATGTAACGTACATAAGGTTCCACTGCCTCAAGTGGCATTTTTTTCTCCTCACGAAGCTTGGCAGCCCAGGTATCCGGGATATAATTACACCATAGTAGAACCAGTGCAGGAACAAAGCCTCTGTTCACAGCCATTTCGATCATCGTCTCGGCTCTGGTAAAGTATTCTTCGTTCGGCATATAGAAATTGTAGCTGCCATCCTCGGCATATGCGAAAGGCTCATATTTCAAATCGCTGTCACTTGCATCCCATTGGCGCAGCAAATTGATTTGCAGGACATTAAAGCCCTGACTTTTCCGGTAATCCAGATAATAGGCCCATTCCTCCAGCGTAATGTTGGTAAATGCGCTCCAAACCGTATCCGCCAAATAAAAAAAGGGGTTCCCCTCATTCATGAAATATCGTTTGTTCTCAGCGATACTCAGTTGAATCAAAAGCTTCCTCTCCTAACGATTGTAATGGCAGAAACAGCGACCATGTATCCGTCCGCCGCTTCTGCTTTTTTTCTATTATAGAATAACAGGACTTGCTGTAGCTTCACTTGCTTGCTTGTCCAATTGCTCTTGCGCTTCGAGTTCCTTTTTCAGAGCCTGCTTGTCCAGCGCTCTAAAGAACGGGTAGTAGATCAGCATACTGATCGGAATGAGTACCAATTGTGCGGCGGCTAGTTTCCAACTGCCCTCAATGAAGCCCAGAGCAAAGATAGGGGTGCCGAAAGGCGGGTAAATTCCGATGGGTGCAGGCAACAAGCCGATGTTGGTGGCAATATAGCCGAGTACCGCACAAATGATGGGAGCAACGATAAACGGAATGGCTAGCAACGGGTTCAATACCATTGGAATTCCGAAGATCAGCGGCTCGTGAATGGAGAAAAAGGTACCCGGAAGACCGAGCTTGCCGATCGTGCGAAGCTGTTTGCTCTTGGCCAGGAAGACCAGTAGCAGAGCAAATCCAAGCATCGGTGCATAGTTGCAGTAGATGGACCAGAAGGCCAGACCGATAGTGTTCGGAAGTGGAGCGCCTGCCTGGAAAGCGTCAAGGTTGGCTAGATCCAGACTCATCCAGATGGGCTTAACGATAGCGAGTATAACAATTGCACCGTGAATTCCGAACATCCACAAAGCCTGCATAATGATTAGCGCGATAATTAAAGCGCCGAGTGATCCGCCCAACCCTTCCAGTGGTATTTGGAGATAAGTGTAGATAAAATCGTGAACTGTACCAAATGGGGTCTGCATGAACAAACCAGCAACGATAACAAACACAAGGGCTACTAAGACAGCTGGGATCAAGCCTGAGAAGGTTTTGACAACGGTAGGCGGGACCCCGTCAGGCATTTTAATCGTCCAATTGCGGTCAACAATCCAAATATACAACCTTGCAGCAATCAAACCGACGAGCATGGCAACGAACAATCCCTGCGCGCCGAGCCATTGAAGTGGCAAGGCACGAACTTTATCAAAGGTTTGGATCGGTGTAACGATAAGAAAAGAGAGAAGAGCGGTTGCCGCTGGCACAAGGGGGTCCTTGTCAAAAGCTTGCGCCAGTCTGTAGGCGATAAAAAATACCGCATACAGTGCAATGATGCCAGTGGTCATTGTCGATGCCAACCCGATTATAGCCTTTACGGGTGCAATAAGATTCTGGTAAGGCTCCCAAGCAAGTGCAGAGAAGAGGGTTGCAAATGCTCCGATAATCAGAAAAGGAAGGGTGGACATCAGCCCGTTGGAAATTGCGCTCATGTAACGGTTTTGCTGAATTGTACCCGCCACTTTTTGAAGCTTATAAGAGAATTTTTGTTGGCTAGCCATATTTATTCAACTCCTACGATAGGCTTTCATCCGCCTACATAATAACTTAGAGAACGCTTTCATTTGGCGAAACACCATGCAGAATATCATATATCGTTGCCCGATTTGACCAACCTTCTTGTTCGGTCTGGTGATGAGCATCTGACTCTGAGCTTTACAGCTTAAGCGCGTCTCCTAGCACTTTTTCGCCGTTCATCATTCCATAGTCTACTATATTGATAACACTTACCTTAATGCCTTTAGGTTCATATTTTGCCTTGAAATCATCCTGCAGGTAGCCGACCTGTGGTCCAATTAGCAGTACATCTGTCTTGTCAGCATATTCTTTAAACGAACTTTCGGAAGTCGCCCTAATTTCAACCTCAAGATTTTGCGCTTGTGCGGCCTTTTGCATTTTCTGTACCAACATACTTGTAGACATTCCTGCAGCACATACGAGTGTAATTTGTTTCATCCGTTGTTCCCTCCAATAGAAGTGTGGTTTGTGATTTCTTCATAACGATTCAATCTGTTGTAAAGCTCAATCATATGTCCCGCCAGATCTTTAGTTGTGATGGCTGACATAAGGTGATCTTGAGCATGTACCATAAGCAGTGTGACTTCGTGGGCGGTTCCGCCAGCTTCTTGTTGAATCAGTCTCGTTTGTGATTTATGAGCTTTAACCAATTCGGCTTTGCTTTCTTCAAGCCGCTCTGCCGCCAACTGGCTGTTACCCTTTTGAGCAAGAGCGATTGCTTCCATCGCTTTACTCTTGGCAACACCTGAGTTGGTGATAATTCCCATAATGATTTCTTGATACTCCTCCATCTCGTTCACCTCATGCTTTTTTCTCTTTAACTTACAGTTTCAGTGTATAGGTTTACTGCCAAGATCTAAACCCAAGTCTTTTCCGCCAGTAGCGGAAATTCATTCATTGCTGCTACTCTTCCAATTTAAAAAGCTCCGAAGCAGCACCTGTTCTGTGATATCAGCCGGATGCACTGCGGAGCTTGATTCAATACAGCTTATACTTAACGATAATCCTGGAGAATTCCTCGTACGTTTCGCAATTTAACATCTGCTGGACGATATCCGAATTGTCGACCAGTTCCATGAGATGGTTATACATTTTAGCGGGTGGCTCTTTACCGTTTCTTTCAATGCTGAGAAGACAGATGAACTGCACCGGTTTGTCGCCCCACTCGATAGGTTGTTGAAGGGTGCAGACCGCCCATACGGTTTGATTGCTTTGCGGAATGATAGGGTGAGGAATGGCTACCAAATTTCCGTAAGCCGTGGGTGCGGCCTGTTCTCGTTCCAGAACGAGTCCAATAAAACCTTCGGCAGAGCGGATCAGCCCTTCAGCATATATTTTTTGGCCCAGAAATGAGATGACCTCTTCCTTGGTGGTAAAATTTTGTCTCAGAAATACGAGTTCCTTCCGGATGTAGTGAAAATCAAACTCGGCTTCACCAGCCAGCAAACTTTCAATTTTATCCATATCGCTGCCGCCAAGAAGAGTATGCACGACCACGACTGGAACCGATAATGGCAGCTGAATGGGAATGGTGCTCACCACGAAATCAATGTCATGGAGGGGAAACTGCTGAAGCTTGTAATATTCCGTTGTACCCGCCACTTCAAGCGAGCTACCAAAAGTGCTTTGCAGTTTGTACTTGAGCAGCCGGGCGCTTCCGGCTCCTGAAGTGCAGACGACCAGACAGCGTTTTGGCCGGGTGTTCATACGCTGTCGTTCGATGGCTGCCCCGATATGAATGGCGAGATAGCCCATCTCTGCTTCCGGGATGGCAATATTCAGCTTGCTCTCGATCAGCTTGGCACCAATAACTCCCGCTTGAAAAGCCAGAGGGTAGTTGCTCTTGACATGATCCAGCATGGGGTTTCGGATGTTCATTCCATACTTTACCCGGTTCAGCGCTGGCTTCAGATGAAGGTAGATGCCTATGAGCAGTTCTGTATCACAGCTGATGTTCAGATTCAAATCCCTGTCGATCTCGGCGAGCATTTCCTTGCCCAGTTCAAAGAGGTTCCAGTCCAGCAGCTTCTCGGGTCCCATGTCCTCTATTTGGTGTCCTTCAATTCCGACAAACCACTTGTTTCCGGCAAGATGCATGGCAATGTAGGCGATTTCATCTTCGGGAAAAGACAACTGCAATTCCTTTTCGATCAGCTCGACAATATGCTCGGCAGCCCGAAATTCATCGGTGCCCCGTAGATCTCCTATTTCCGCCGAGAGCATAGCTACCTGGTTTCCGTCACGGATGCGCTTGCAGGCGATCGCAATGTGAATGGACAAATTGCTGAAGGCGATATCGGAGAGTGTTACTTCATATTTCTGAGTCTGTTCCAGAACGATTCCACAAATCAGCGTCATTTCGCGCGGGGTGACGATGCGTAGCGCTGCATGAAGTGTTCCGCCTTGTTCTTCGGAACGGCTCACAATAAACTCGGACAAGCAAAACCGAAGCTGGACTTCATCACCTTTCAGTTTGATTCCGTAATTTGGCCGTTTATCAATGGTGATTCCGTAGCTTTGTAGGGTTTGTTTAACCTCTTTGAAATCATTCTGCACCGTAGACTTGCTTATATATAGCTCATCTGCGAGGTCTTCCAGCTTCACATAATGATCAGCGAGCAGGAGACGCTTGATTAAATACAATTGCCGATAGCCGGGAGAACCTGGATCATCGGGCTCGCCGGACAGGAACAGCTGCTGCAGCAGCGCACGAAAGCTACGATGATCCGTAATTTTTATTTCATATCCCCTTGAACGAACAGGTTCAATTGCTGCCCCGTGCTTGGATAGAAATTCATCTAGTTCCCGGATATCGCTGCGAATGGTACGTGAAGTAACTTGAATCAATTTGGCGAGATAATCACTTTTGACGGGAGCATCGGCAGCCAGCAAGTACTGAAGAATTGAAACCATGCGTGCATTCATTCAAGGTTTCCCCCTTTCTGTAAAGCGGAATACATGCAGTGTACATAAAAAACCTCCGATTATCCAAGTGTAACACCTGTAAAATAATCGGAAGCTTGTAGTAAGCTCAAAAGTAAATGAGGAAGATTCATCAACAATTAGCGGAAGAAGATGGTGTAAGCGGTTGTTCTGAACGTATTACCATTTGCACTGCATTCTGCCAACCTGCATAAAGCCGCTGGCGGCTGACTTCATCCATACTAGGGGTGTAGTGCTCATACAGATTCTGATCAGAGGTATTTCCCGTGATGATGCCTTTAGGATCTGACCAGTATCCGACACCGAGACCGCCCAGATACACAGAACCCATTGCAGACAGCTCAGCACAGGTAGAGCGGGTAACATGGGTACCCAGAATATCTGCCTGAAACTGCATGAGCCAGCTGTTAGATGAGCCCCCGCCATCCGTACGTAAACTAGTAAGGGGGACACCGGATTGTTCACGTATAAATTGAACCGCATCTCTCACTTGATACCCGATACTCTCTAGCGCTGCGCGTACAATATGTGCTTTGCCGTTTCCACGGGTCATACCTACAATTGCAGCACGTGCAGAGGGATTCCAGTAGGGAGCACCTAAACCGACAAAAGCAGGGACCAGATATACGCCCTCATTGTCCTGCAATTCGGTGATCATGGATTGCATTTCCTCAAATGAAGAGAATAATCCTAAATTATCCCGTGTCCATTTTATACTGTCTCCGGTCGTACGTATAACAGCTTCCAATGCATAAGATACCTTTCCTGAAGCCCCCCAGGCAATCGTTGTAACCAAGCCTTCACCGCCCTGTACGGGTTGCGAACCAATATTCATAAGTACAGATGTTCCAGTCCCATATGTCGCTTTGGCATCGCCAGTATCGAAGCAACGATGCCCGTACAGTGCACCCTGTGAATCTCCGATTATCCCTGATATCGCTACTTGTTCGTCCCATAATTCCACTTCCTGTGTATAGCCATACAAGGCATCGGATGCTTTTACCTCAGGGAGCAGGGAGGAAGGAACACCGAATATACTGCACAACTCCATATCCCAAGCCAGAGTATGAATGTTAAAAAGGGAAGTCCGGCTGGCGTTACTGTAATCGGTTGCATGTATTTGACCGCCCGTAAGCTTCCATAGCAGCCAGCTGTCAATAGTCCCTGCAAGTAGTTTACCTTCAGCAAGCAATTGGGGGGCATGAGGTACATGTTCCAAAATCCAATTGAACTTGACGGCAGAGAAATAAGGATCGAGCATTAGACCTGTCTTGGAGCGTATAATATCTTCATAGCCAGTATTCTTCAACCGTGTGCAGACCTCTGCCGTTCGCTGGCATTGCCATACAATGGCATTATAGATAGGCAAGCCAGTAGAACGGTCCCAGATCAGAGCCGTTTCTCGCTGATTCGTAATGGTTACTGCGGCCAGCGAGGAAGGAGAAAGCCCTGCTTTCTCCAGTACGCCTTTCGCAGCAATAAGTACATTATGATATATCTCAAGCGGGTCGTGTTCAACCCAGCCCGGCTGTGGGTAATATTGTTTGTGCTCCAAAGAATAACGGGTAATCACTTCGCCTTGCTGATTAACCAGCAGTGTTTTGGTTCCGGAAGTGCTTTGATCGATCGCCAGAATATAGGTCTCGATATTCATTACAGCTACAGCTCCTTACTTGTTCATCAATTCGAGCACAATCTTGCTGATATTCTCAGAGGTAAGTCCATAATGTTCAAAGACTTCAGCTGTTTTGCCAGCAATCGCCGGCTCATCCGGTATGCCCAGCATTTTCATAGGAAGCGGTTGATGTTGAACAACCACTTCTGCTACAGCGGCACCCAAGCCTCCGAATACACTATGCTCCTCTACGGTGACAATACCTCCCGTTTCCCGGGCTGCGGCGATGATCGCTTCCTCATCAAGTGGCTTGATGGTGTGCATATTGAGAACACGAGCTTTAATACCCATCTGCCCTAGCAACTCAGCCGCATCCAGAATGATACGGACGGTCTCACCAGCGCCAATTAGGGTAATGTCTGATCCTTCTTGTAGGGTAACAGCTTTCCCAATCTCAAACGGATAATCATCGGACGGATAGACATCCTCAACAGCATTACGTCCGATCCTTACATATGCGCCTCCTTCATGCTGAACCAGCGCTTCGGTCATTTTCTTGGTTTCATGACGATCGGCGGGGAGTAAAACCATCAAACCAGGAATCGCTCTGGCGACAGCAATATCTTGGACAGAGTGGTGGGACATTCCTAGTGCACCGTAGCTAACACCACCGCTTATCCCAATCAGCTTTACATTGGTTCCGGAATAGGCTACATCTACCTTGATCTGCTCAATACTACGCATGCTCAGGAAGCAGGCAGGAGAGGTGACGAACGGCTTTTTACCGCTGTGTGCGAGTCCAGCAGACATACCGACGATATTTTGCTCGGCGATGCCTACCTCCACAAATTGTTCCGGATAGGCATCGGCAAAGGGAGCCATAGCAGCAGAGCCGCGAGAATCACTAGCCAACACCATAATATCCCGATCCTCTTTGGCAAGGCTAAGCAGCGTTTCACAGATGACCTGACGATTTGGGATTTTGTTCATTGTTTATCTCACCTGTCCTTCCCCGGATAATTCGTCTATTTCTTGTGTCAGTTCCGCCAGTGCGCGTTCAAGTTCATCATCACTTGGAATACGGTGATGCCAGCCTGGAACACCCTCGGTAAAGGATACACCTTTTCCCTTGATCGTGTTTGCCAGCACCAACGTTGGTTTGCCTTCAATTTCAGGGACATTGCGGAATGTATGGATCAGTTCCTCCATGCTGTTGCCGTCAATGGAGATCACGTTCCAGCCGAAAGCGGCCCACTTTTCCTCCAGCGGTTCAAGTCCCATAACCTCCTCGGTTGTACCGCTAATTTGCAGGCCGTTGCGGTCAATGATACCGACAAGATTATCCAGTTTGTAATGGGCACCTGCCATAGCAGCTTCCCAATTGGAGCCTTCCGCTTGCTCCCCGTCACCCATGAGACAGAATACACGGTAGGATCGCCCGTCACGCTTGGCAGCCAGTGCTATACCGACTGAGATGGGGAGGCCATGGCCCAATGCGCCTGTATTCATTTCAATACCGGGAACTTTATTGTTCGGATGCCCAATCAGACGGGTTCCGAACTGGCTATAGGTTTCCAGTTCTTCTTTAGGGAAGAAACCAAGGTCTGCCAGAATACACCATAAAGACTCGACGGAATGTCCCTTGCTGGCAATAAAGCGGTCACGTTCCTCCCATTTAGGATTAGTGATATCAATATTCATGATTTCGTAGTATAGGGCGGTGAGTATATCCGTATTGCTCAGCGAGCCTCCTGTATGCCCTGTTTTGGCACGATGAATAATGGTGAGCAGGTCCTTACGGATTTGTGCGGCTTTGATTTTCAAGTCTAGGATTTCCATAGTGCCCTCCTGAAATAATATAGTTAAACCAGAATACCCGACTTGGTGACAGCGAGATCGGAACCACGCAACCAGCGTTGAATTTCCTGTTCGGTAGGATCTACCGGATCTGTCGTGACACCTGGAAGGTAATTGCAGGCCTCGTACAGAGCCGGGATGACATTAGCATGAATGCCAACAGAGTGATGGACGTAAGGACCTTTGACGAGCTTTTCTTCCCATAACGGCCAGTCGTTGACCTCTACCCAGACATACGAGCCGCGGGTATAAGGTCCCTCAATTCCTTTAGCTTTGCCGAGGAAAATGGAATAATCTCCATGATCACCATCAAAACGGGCGATGGTCATGCCGCCGCCTTTGATTTGTCCTTCATGTGTGCCTGGTGCGTGATCATCGAATAGGAAGTGCTTGCGTAGTTTGGGCTTGTTCTCAATAGACATGGATACTGGAAAGTTCCCGCAGTGGAAAAGAAGCTCTCCATTTTCGTTCTCGGGGTGACGTACCGTAATATCAGCAAAAAAAGTAGGAAGTTCGTTCATCGCAGCCGCTTGCACCATAACTGATGTAATTGCTCCGTGAATATCGGTTTCGCAGGTGACCGGAATTTGTTCATCTGTCAAAATGGCATTGGCCAAACAAGGCATAATCCCCATGGCTTCCTGGAGGGAGGACCAGCATTGGATGGCGATGGCTGTACTTCCGGTTTCGATAGCATAGGATTTCATGGCTACTTTAAGTGCAGCGATGCGTCTGATATCTTCTTCGGTGACTTCACTGTAGTCCAGCTTCTCTTTGATATAATCAATCGCTTCTGAAAGTTCAGCACTGCTCCCGGCTGCAATTTTCTTTGAACGGAGCTGAATATCTACTAGCGTAATTGGATGAATCTCAATACCGAATCGCTCCAACAGCTCCCCTTCATTGCAGATCATAGTCCAAAAGGAAGCAGGACGAGGACCTATCTGGAGAATTCGTAAACTTTTGAACTGTCGTACTACATTGGCAGCCGAGATAAAATTGTTAAAGCCTCGTTCAAATACCGGATCGGCTACACGACTGTTTGTGATATAGGTAAAAGGGACATTAAAGCGGCGAAGCACCTTTCCGCTAGCGAACAATCCACACTGGGTGTCCCGTAATCTCATGCCGTCGGCCAACGGAGCCTCATCACGTGGACCCCACAATAGAACCGGCTTGCCAAGTGCCTTGCCCACACGGGCAACCGTATCCTCGGTACCAAAATTACAGTGGGGGAAGAAAACGGCGTCCACTTCCTCTTCCTTGAAACGTTTGATAATCAAGTCCGCATTAATATGGTCGTCATACAGCAAACCTTCCTCATTAAGCCCTTCCAAATCCACGATATCAATGTTCATTCCGAAGCTCTCGATTTGTTGGCGAATGGCAACTTTGTAGCGGAATGCATCTTCAGCACTGAAGGTGAATCGTCGAGTAGGCGCATAACCCAGTTTCAGCTTTTTCATGAATAACTCTCCTTGTACTAGAAGTAAACAAATTAAAATTTCACTAAACAAAACTAAATTGTAGTGGATAAATTATATAAATTTTTATTTTCAAAGTCATCGTATCACCTCTGTAAACCGCTGTCAATTAGCTTGTTTATAAAAAATTAGTTGTTTAGTTTAGTTATTTTGCGAAAATAAACTAAAAATTCGTATTTTGTTTAGAGTGAATAACGTATGTATCATATCTATTAAATTTGACAGGCTCCTAAATCTTTGTTAGAGTTTCAATCAAATATGAATAACCTTTTCATGGGATGTTACCGTTAGGGCATAACCTGAATCGGCTTGTTTACACCGCAAGTGTAACCAGGCTGGTTTGGGTTTTTTTATTATTCATCTCCCTTTCTGTACACCCTTTTATCACACATTTGGAAGGAGAACGTTTATGTCCAGTTATATTTTTCCTAAAGACTTTTTATGGGGCGGTGCTCTTGCAGCCAACCAGGCCGAGGGGGCTTATTTGGAAGACGGTAAAGGATTGAGCCTGGTGGATCTGCTGCCTACCGGAGAGAAGAGAAGAAGCATAATGAAAGGGAATGTTCCTTCGCTAACCCCACTTGAAAGCGAATTCTATCCTTCCCATGAAGCCATTGACTTCTATCACCAATATCGCGAGGATATTGCACTATTTGCGGAAATGGGTTTCAAAGCACTGCGTGTTTCCATTGCCTGGGCTCGTATTTTTCCAACTGGAGAAGACGCTACTCCCAATGAAGCGGGGCTGCAATTTTACGATGATTTGTTCGACGAGTTGCATAAACACGGCATTCAGCCGGTTGTAACCCTCGCTCATTTTGACGTGCCAGTAGCTCTGATCGAGAAATACGGAAGCTGGCGCAGCCGTAAATTGGTAGGTTTGTTCGAAACCTATGCCAAAACCGTATTCACTCGTTACAAGGATAAAGTGAAATACTGGATGACGTTTAATGAAATCAACATGCTGCTCCACTTGCCGTTTCTCGGTGCCGGGCTTGTATTCCAAGAAGGCGAAAACGTTAAACAAATTCAGTACCAGGCTGCGCATCATCAGCTTGTTGCAAGCGCGCTGGCTGTAAAAGCATGTCACGAGATCATTCCAGATGCGAAAATTGGCTGTATGCTTGCTGCTGGAAGCTTCTATCCGTATACATGTAATCCCGAAGATGTGTATCAGGGGATGGAAAAAGACCGCGAGTCCTACTTCTTCATTGATGTACAGTCACGCGGCGAATATCCTGGTTATGCCAAACGCTTCTTCAAGGATCATGGACTAAACATCGAGATGGAATCCGGCGACGCAGCCATTTTGAAAGACCATACCGTCGACTACATCGGATTTAGCTATTATTCGAGCCGGACAACCAGCACAGACCCGGAAGTTGTCAAAAATATGACCAGTGGTAATGTATTCGGTTCCGTGGCTAATCCATATTTGGACAAATCCGAATGGGGCTGGACGATCGATCCAAAAGGATTCCGCATTACAGCCAACCAATTGCATGACCGCTACCAAAAGCCTCTTTTCGTAGTGGAAAATGGCTTTGGTGCCAATGACGTGGTTTCACCTGAAGGAGAAGTGAATGACGATTACCGAATCGACTATCTCAAGCGACATATTGCTGAAATGGGCGAGGCTCTTCAAGACGGCGTCGAAATTATCGGTTACACCAGCTGGGGACCTATTGATATTGTCAGCGCATCCTCTGGAGAAATGAAAAAACGCTATGGTTACATTTATGTAGACCGTGACAATGAAGGCAACGGTACGTTGAAACGTATTAAAAAGAAAAGCTTTGACTGGTATAAAAACGTAATTCATTCCGATGGTGAAAATCTCGGCGAATAGTCGTACGACAAGAAAATAGGATCGGACGTCCTGAATCAACGGGAATTTCCGATCCTCGTTTCTCAATTGAAAGCGTTGACAATCGTTCCTTTTCGGGCTATACTTGACGCAATTCCATCATTTTTAGGATTGTTACTGCAGAGCAGGCAAAACCTAAGCCACGAATAAGCGGATTTTACAGTCTTGTTTATTTGGCGTGCTTCGGTTTTTTTTGTTTGCAATAAAGTGGATGGAGCATGAGTGGCTCTTGCTGGCATATGGAACGGGGGATCGAGATGAATATAGCAAAGGTCATCAACAACAATGTAATTAGTGTTTACCAGACAGACGGTACTGAACTCGTAGTCATGGGTCGGGGGATTGCTTTTAAGAAAAAGCCTGGAGACACAGTAGATGAAACCAGAATTCAGAAGGTATTTGCGCTGAAAAACAAGCAGACATCCGATAACTTCAAAATGCTGCTGCGCGAGGTACCGCTGGATTTGATTGTGATTGTGGAGGAAGTCATTAATGACGCCAAGCATAATCTGAACAGAAAGCTGAACGAAAATATTTATGTTTCTCTGACCGACCATATCAATTTCGCTATTGAAAGGTACCGGGAAGGACTAGAAATCAAAAACGCGTTATTGTGGGAAATCAAGCAGCTGTACAAGGAAGAATTCGCGATTGGTCTAAGAACGCTGGAACAAATCAAACAAAAGCTCGCTATTGAACTGCCTGTGGATGAAGCGGCTTATATTGCCCTTCACATTGTGAATGCTGAAATGAATGAGGAAGTCATTACGACCATGAGCATTACGAAGTTTATCCAGCAAATTATCAATATCGCAAAATACCACTTTAAGGTTGATTTTGACGAGGATTCTCTAAGTTATTTCCGCTTTATTACGCATCTGAAATTTTTCGCTCAGCGCGTATTTAAGGGAAATCACTATGAAAATAACTATGATCATTTATATGACTTGATTAAGGAAAAGCACAAGGATGCAGCCGCTTGTACGGAGAAAATCGGAACTTTCGTTAAAAAAGAATACAATCATGAATTAACGAACGAAGAAAAGCTGTATTTGACTGTGCATATTGAACGAGTAGTGAACAGATAAGCTAAACTTTTTATTCGAAAAGAATCAAAACAAATGTTTAAATGTTTTTGTTGACAAATATGGTATATTAAATGTATTATGTGAGTAACAGGAATTTAATAAGTTTTAACTGGGATTGTTACTGGTTATGCAGGCAAAACCTAAGTCATGAAAAATCGCGGGACTCAAGTGCCCACCATTTTTCAAGGCTTAGGTTTTTTGTGTGCCTAAATATGTAAAAAGCCCCTTAGAACATGGAGGTGTCCATCATGAGTTATGAAAAACTGGCTAAAGAAATTGTGCACCTGGTAGGCGGGGAAAAAAATGTAGTATCGCTCGTACACTGCGCCACGCGCCTGCGTTTTGTGCTAAAAGATGAGGCGAAAGCAGATAAGGCAAAGCTGGAGAAAACCGATGGAATTATTACGGTCAAGCAGAGCGGTGGCCAGTTCCAGGTTGTGGTCGGCAACAAAGTACCAGAAGTATACAATGCCATCGGCCAAGTATCCAACATTTTGAATGAAACTGGAAAAGAAGAGAACTCAACTAAAGGCAAAAAAGGATTTGGCGCTGTAATTGACGTAATTTCCAGCATTTTTGCACCATTGCTTGGAGTTATGGCGGGGTCCGGTATTTTGAAAGGTCTGCTGCTGATTGCGAGCAACCTCGGCTGGTTGGTTCCGAAAGACACTACTTATATGATTTTGTATGCTGCGGCCGACAGCTTGTTTTATTTCCTGCCGCTCTTGTTAGCGGTTACAACGGCACGGAAATTCGGAGGTAATATCTTCGTTGCTTTGACCATTGCCGGAGGGCTGCTTTACCCGACGATTGTCACGCTGAAAACAGAAGGTACAGCAACAGACTTTTTCGGTATTCCTATTGTGATGATGAGTTATTCATCAACCGTTATCCCGATTATTTTAGCCGTTATCGTCATGAGTAAGCTGGAAAAATGGTGCAATCGACTGATCCATGAGAGCGTCAAAAACTTTATTACACCTTTGATTCTACTTGTAATTATGCTTCCTCTGACCCTGATGGTCTTTGGTCCAGTCGGAGTGTATGTGGGCAATGCAATCGCCACCGCACTCGTTGCTGCGTTCAGCTTTAGTCCGCTGCTGGCTGGAGCAATTCTCGGTGCTTGCTGGCAGTTGCTCGTTATTTTCGGTGTTCACTGGGGTCTTGTACCTGTATTTATTAATAACATTGCTGTTAACGGCAGAGACGGTATTAAGCCTGCTGCTTCGGCTTCCATCTTTGCTCAAACCGGTGCAGCGTTTGGTGTCATGCTGAAAACGAAAAATAAAAAGCTGAAAACGCTGGCAGGTTCTGCTACACTTACTGCGTTGTTCGGTATCACAGAGCCAGCGGTCTATGGGGTTACGCTGCCACTGAAGCGCCCGTTTATTGCCGGTGTTATCGGCGGTGCTGTCGGTGGTGCCATTATCGGTCAAGCAGGGACGCAAGCATTCGCTTCCGGCGCACCTGGATTGCTGACCTTGCCGATCTTTTACGGTCCTGGCGGACAAGGCTTCCCGGGATTGATTCTAGGGATTACTGTTTCATTCTTGGTTTCGGCTATCTTGACTTATATTTTAGGCTTCGAAGATCCAGTTGAAGAGGAAGAAACCACTGACAACTCGGCTAAAGAATCGACTTCTACAGTTACCGTTTCTAACGAAGAGGTGCTAAGCCCGATTGAAGGAACGGTGGTCGCTCTGTCGGAGGTTCCCGATCCTGCATTTGCTGCGGAAGCTATGGGTAAAGGTATCGCCATCCAGCCGACAACAGGCAGAGTCGTAGCTCCGTTCGACGGAACTATTACTGTAGCGTTCAAGAAAAAGCATGCGCTGGCAGTGGTTTCACATCATGGCGCAGAAGTTCTAATCCACGTTGGGGTAGATACGGTCAAGCTGGACGGTAAACATTTTACTTCCTATATCAAAGAAGGCGATCAAGTAAAAGCAGGAGATTTGCTACTCGAATTTGATGTTGAGCAAATCAAGGCAGAGGGTTATCCTACGATTACGCCAGTTATCATCACAAATTCTTCTGAATATACGGAAATCCTCCCCATCCCTCAAGGGCAGGTAACGGAGCAGGCACCGTTGTTGAAACTGTCTAGCGCTCCAAATGAGCAAGCAGGCAACGCCTGAAATCTTAAATAAGGACCAAGCTCTGATGATCCATATTCTCGGATCATCAGAGCTTTTTTGTCGTCCTATTATGCCGAATAAGGCTATTTGTAATTGACAATATGTCAATTAAATTAGCTTGTACGGTTGTAAAAACTAATCTATAATTTTTTGTAATTATGCAAATTTTCTGAAAACATAGACTAGATGAATTGATGGATCAGGGGGAAATGCAAGGAATGTTAGAGAAGTGGGCAGAGGCAGTAAATGGTGTCATTTGGAGCAATCCTGTGGTATATGTCTGTTTGGGCGTGGGGCTATTATTTTCAATCATGACTCGATTTTTACAAATTAGGCATTTCAAAGAGATGATTCGCCTTGTCTTTAAAGGAAAAAGCTCAGAGGCAGGCGTTTCTTCTTTTCAAGCCTTTACGATGGCGCTATCGGGACGTGTAGGGACGGGGAACATTGCTGGGATTGCATTGGCAGTCGGTATGGGGGGGCCTGGAGCGATATTTTGGATGTGGGTCATGGCCTTTATCGGGTCGGCTACTGCGTTTGTTGAATCTACACTGGCTCAGGTATATAAGGTAAAGCGTGATGGTCAGTACCGAGGCGGCCCGGCTTTTTATATTGAAAAAGGAACAGGCTTAAAATGGTTTGCCGTTATTTTTGCGGTAGTAGCGTTGGTCGCTATGTGTTTGTTGATGCCAGGAACTCAATCGAACTCCATCGCCGTAGCTTTTCATAGTTCGTTTGGTATGGATATGAAGGTTTCTGGGATATTAGTGGTCGTGTTGCTGGCGCTTATCATTTTTGGTGGTGTCAAAAGAATTGCCAATGTGGCTCAGGTTGTCATACCGTTTATGGCACTGGGCTACATCCTTGTCTCTTTCTACATTATGATGACGAACATTACTGCACTTCCCGAGGTATTTGCCCTGATCTTTCGCAGTGCTTTTGGTGTAGATTCAGTGTTCGGAGGTATAGCAGGGACAGCCATTGCTTGGGGTGTAAAACGAGGCATTTATTCTAATGAAGCGGGACAAGGCTCTGGTGCGCATCCGGCAGCCGCAGCAGAAGTGTCCCATCCGGCAAAACAGGGGCTGGTTCAGGCCTTTTCCGTATATGTAGATACTTTTTTAGTCTGTACGTCTACGGCTTTCATGGTATTGTTTACAAATATGTACAACGTGAAGGGACCAGGTGGGGGTTATATTGTGCAGCATCTCCCGGGTGTTGAAGAAGGAACCCAATATACACAGGCTGCTATTGAATCGGTATTCCCGGGTTTTGGCTCAAGTCTCTTGTCCATAACCTTGTTCTTTTTCGCATTTACCACCATTATTGCGTATTATTACATCGCTGAAACGAATATGGCCTACCTGGTTGCCGACCGTAAAGCCAAATGGCCTATGTTCCTGTTAAAGTTGGTAATTCTGGGTTCGACGTTTTATGGAACGGTCGTCAAAGAATCGGCCTTGGCATGGACACTAGGGGATATGGGCGTCGGTATTATGCTTTGGGTCAATCTGATTGCTATGATTCTCCTGGCCAAGCCTGCGCTTCTCGTGCTCAAGGATTACGAGCAGCAGCGGAGGCAGGGGCTAGACCCGGTATTTGATCCGAAGCAGGCGGGAATTTCAAATGCAGATTATTGGTCACGGGAATATCAGCTTCCTTCAGATGAGTTGACGATCACAGTTGAACCGGGTAAGATTCAAGCCTAAATAAGATAGATTACTACATTTAAAGATGGCTCCTTGTGGGTCATCTTTTTTCATTATCTTGCCTTTACATTCCAAAAGGGGTACATATGTTCACTGTTTAGTTTATAATTTAGATATGAGACAGGGTACATTGCACAAGAGGGGGGATTGAAATGAGAACATCCGATTTATCCATAACAGACGAGAAGTGGAGAGCTATTATAGAAAATGACAAGTCGTATGACGGGGTATTTTTGTATGCTGTGAAGACAACGAAAATATTTTGTCGCCCCTCCTGCAAATCCCGACCTCCTAAAAGAGAGAACATCCGTTTATTTATATCAGCAGAGCAGGCTTTGGCTGAGCATTTTCGTCCATGCAAAAGATGTAAACCAACAGGACAACGATTGCCTGATCACGACTGGATCGCAGGAGTTACAGAATACGTAGATTCGAATTATATGAAGGACTTAACATTGCACGTCCTGGCAGAGATCAGTCATGGAAGTCCGTACCATTTACATCGTACCTTCAAGCGAATCATGCATGTAACTCCGATGGAATATATACAGCGTACGAGGTTGGAACAAGCGAAGAAGCTGCTTATTTGCTCACAACAATCTGTTGCGGAAGTGGGGGAGAACGTAGGTCTGTCCAATACCCCTTACTTTATTACGTTGTTTAAAAAGAATATAGGCTACACTCCATTGCAATATCGCCAACTCGAATCCATAGCAACTCAAAAAGGAGATACACAGCATGGTATATCAAATGAATAAAACGATCTATTGGTCATTATTGGCACATGAGGATTGGAATTTATACATTGCAGCTACATCGGAAGGATTATGTTATGTTGGTTCGCTTAATCAAACTGTTGAGGAATTGATTGTATGGGCAGGAAGTCGATTTCCCGGCAGTCCTTTAGTTGAAGAGGATACCATTTTACAGCTCTATGCCAAGGAGTTGATTGAATATTTCCAAGGGGAGCGTACACATTTTACATTCCCTTTTGACTTTCATGGAACTGCATTTCAAATAGCTGTGTGGAACGCGCTGTGTAATATTCCGTATGGGGAGACACAATCCTATTCAGACATTGCCAACGCGATTCAAAAGCCGAACTCTGTTCGTGCGGTTGGTACCGCTATCGGTGCTAATCCGATTTTGGTCACCATCCCTTGTCATCGGGTCATTGGTAAGAATGGAGCTTTGACCGGATATCGTGGGGGGCTGGACATGAAGGTGAAGCTTTTGCAGCTTGAAAAGAATCACACACACAAACCAATACAGTAGTGAGGTCAGGTATGAAAAATGAGTATTACAAATCCCCCAAGACTCTTTTGAATAAAGGGACTGGCTTCTTGTCAGGGTATACACACTCGTTGAACCCGTATACCGGCTGTACCTTTGGTTGCTCGTATTGTTATGTACGCCAATTGCCAGTCTCTACGTTTCGGAAGGAAGCTTGGGGAACATGGGTTGATATTAAAAAAGAGGCGGCTGATATTCTTCGTAAGGAGCTTCGTAGGGCCAAATCCAAAGGTAAAGTTACGATTTTTATGTCGTCAAGCACAGATCCTTATCAGCCGGCCGAGTACAAACAAGAGGTGACCCGATCTCTGCTGGAAGTGATGGTGGAAGATCCACCGGATTTTCTCTTTGTACAGACGCGTAGTCCGCTTGTACGACGGGATATTGATTTATTGCTCCAATTGAAGGAACGTGTACGTGTGAGTATCACGGTAGAAACAGACCACGAGGATATACGCAAACATTTCACCCCGGAGGCTCCTCCCATCCAGGCTCGTCTCCAAACACTGCAACTTTTAAAAGAGGCAGGTGTACCGACGCAAGCTACCATTGCTCCGATGCTGCCAAGCAGTGAGCATTTTGCAAACAAGCTCGTGTCTCTGGTCAACCGTGTCTGTATAGATGATTATTTTATGGGAGACGGCAGCGGGGGAAGGCGGACGCGTAGCTTGAACATTGGTGTGCTGTATGAGTCATTGGGGCTGGAGGAATGGTATCACCCTGCTGCGTATAAGGCGGTTTATGAGCGTTTTCTTCAGGTTTTTCCGAAAGAACAGCTCTATGTGAGCAAAGAAGGATTCGAACCCTGATATGTAAGCAACTATGCCATTAAATGAAGAGTTCACCTTACAGGGGGAGCGTGAGAACCAATGGAAACGGTAATGACCAAAAACTTTGACTATGGTGAAAAGGAAATCAACTACCTGAAGACGGTAGATACCGTACTTGGTACAGCTATAACGCAAATGGGCAAGGTAGAACGGGTAATCATTCCCGACCTGTTTGCAGCGCTTGTTCATGCGATTGTGGGGCAGCTTATTTCCGCCAAGGCGGTTCAGACCATATGGACAAGGATGCAGGAAAAATTAGGAGCGATCACTCCACAAAATATAGCCGTTCAGACAGCTCAGGATATTCAAAACTGTGGCATCACCATGAAAAAGGCAGCATGTATTCTGAATATAGCCCAAACGATCGAGCAGGGATTGTTGGATTTACAGGAGTTGTATGAGTTTTCCGATACACAGGTGATCCAGAAATTATCCTCGCTGCAAGGGATAGGCCCTTGGACGGCTGAAATGATGCTGATTAATTGCATGGAACGTCCAGACGTCGTCAGTTGGGGCGATATGGCTATTCGGCGGGGAATGATGAAGTTGTACCATTTAGATACACTGACCAAGCAGCAATTTGAGGAGTATCGCCGAGTGTATTCGCCTTATGGTTCAGTGGCCTCCATTTATTTGTGGAGCATTTCATTTCGTTAACAAACAGGGAGTGGAAAATATGGAGAAGACCATCAGAGAACAGATATTGTCACATGTGGATACAGATTTTCAGAAATTTACGGCTGCATTGCTTCCGACGATTAATAATGTGCTGGGTGTGCGTCTGCCAGTGCTGCGTAAGCTGGCTCAAGATATTGCCAAGGGAGATTGGCGTCTCTATCTGGAGACCGCTGAAAGTGAACACTTTGAAGAAGTGATGCTGCAAGGTATGGTGATTGGTTCTGTTAAAACAGATATTGAGGAAGTCTTGAGTTATACCGCCAAGTTTGTTCCTAAAATTGATAATTGGTCCGTATGTGACAGTTTCTGTGCCGGATTGAAAATTACGAAGCAACATAAAGAAAGAGTATGGGATTTTATTCAGCCCTATCTGTTTTCTAAGAAAGAATATGAGATTCGGTTTGGGGTGGTTATGCTTCTGAATTTTTTTATTGAGGAACAGTATATTAACCGGGTGCTTACTTTGCTAGATCAGACCCATCGGGAAGATTATTATGTACAAATGGCGGTAGCATGGGCGATATCTATCTGTTATATCAAGCTGCCAGAGGTAACGACGGCGTATTTAAGTCATAATACATTAGATGATTTTACTTTCAATAAAGCTTTGCAAAAAATCACAGAATCATACCGGGTGGATCAGGCCACAAAAACGACCATTCGTAGTATGAAGCGAAAAAGAAATTAGGATGGGTCCCCGCCTGTAAGTGTTATACTGAAAAAACATACGTGTATAAGACCGACAGGAGGGGAGTCTGTGAATTCGATCCCGCTGGGAGTGCTTGTTGTAGATGATGAAACTAGGCAGCGTCGTGGGTTGGCTGCCATGATCCGGGATTTACGTCCAGAATACGAGGTATGGGAAGCCAAGAATGGGAAAGATGCTTTGACCATTTCATTATCCCAGCCGATCCAGATCGTTTTTACAGATATTCAAATGCCGATTATGAATGGGATTGAATATCTACAACAATTGAGAACATCGGGTCAGCATGAGACCAAAGTTATTTTAGTGACAGTCTACCAGGAATTTAGCTATGCACAGCAGGCGGTACGGTACGGAGCGAATGATTATTTGGTGAAACCGGTGCAATCACAGCAGCTTATTGAAGTGATTCAACAAATGGAGAAGATCATTGTAGAGGAGCAGGGAGCACTCGGTGAAAATCGAACAGCGTTGAATCAGATCGAGCAAAGCATGCCTGCATTTGTGGAGCATTTGTTTAGCAGATGCGTGACAGACAAGTTACAGCCTAACGAGAAAAGCTTATTAAAGAGTTACTTTGGATGGCAGGGGATAGGAGAAGTTCTTGCGTTGGGGACATCTGCATCCCGCCCGGAGGATATATATGCGTGGGATTCTAAGCTACGAAACGCGGTTGTTGAAATATTGCGACCGTGGGCATCTGCTGTCGTGTTCCCACTTGAAACCCCTAAAGAGCATATGGTCGTTGTAGTGAATTGGAGGGAAAGGGATGAAGGCAAGGAGGCCAAAAGCGCACTTCAAGCTGGACTGAAAAAGATGGAGCAGCAGCAAGCTATCTCCATTTGGTTTGCTTGGGGTCAGCCTTTTGATTTCGATGAAATGCAAATAAGCCAATCTCACGAAAAGGCTGTTCGCCTTATCTCCATGCGATTTTATACACCTCACACCAGATGTTTGAACCTTGTCGTTTTAGATGATGAACAGTCGATACAGGAAATGAGCGCTCATGAACAGATAGCCTTTCTGAAATCCATTGAAAGCGCTATCTCTAATCGGAAGCCCGATCAGCTATTGGAACGGGTGCAACATTTCATTGGACGAATGACGCAAGGGTATCCTCCACCTGATGCGCTTAAAGCTAAATTAATACACCTTCTGCTAGTTAGTTTACCACGGTTAAATATAGGGTGGAGTGAGGAAGTCTACTCACGTTACTCGGAACAGTTGAACCGAGCTGTCGAAGAGGCCACATCTCTCCAAAATCTTGAGGATCGTATTGCAGGATGGTTAAAAGAGCTGATTCTTGAGCTTGATGGCAGCTCCAAAGGTGAACCCATCATGAAAAAATGCAAGGAATTTCTGGATACACATCTACATGAAGACCTAAGTCTGGAGATTGTGGCCCGGCGCTTTCACTATAATGCGTCCTATTTTAGCATTCTGTTCAAAAACTATTTTGGGCTCTCGTTCACGGAATATATGGTGAAGCTCAGAATGCAAAAGGCTCAGCACTTACTGCTGCATACAGACGCCAAGGTCGCAGAAATTAGTAGACAGGTTGGTTATAAAGATACCAAGTACTTCTTTAAAGTGTTCAAAAAAAACGTTAAGCACACACCCGAGGAGTTTCGTAGGAAATTCATTTAATCGTTAGGTGAAAGGAAGATACAATGCGCCAAGTCAAATATATATATCAAAAATTTTTGGACAGTAGCTTTCGTACGAAGTTGATGCTGTCCTATTTTTTGTTGTCTGGTTTCATCGTTTTGATCCTGGGCTTTGTCTACTTCGAAACCAGTGCGCGGAATATTACTGCAAACGTAACAGATAGCGTTACAAGTGTATTGCGTAGCAATAACCAGCTGCTGGATAACAAGCTGACAGCTATTCAAAAAACTGTGGATATGATTCCAATTGATCATGATCTTTTACAGACTATCACAGACGTGGATACTACGGATTCTTCATCGCTTTTACGAGCTGATCGCAGCATTACGAAAATTTTGTACAGATACTTTGGCAATATAGAGGAAGTATACGCTTCTCAGATTATGACGCAAAAGTATGCATACGGAAGTACAGAGCGGATGTATATTCCCGTTCTGCCGTTCTATTCTTCTCCCTTGGCGACAACGGCGGTACAAGCAGAGGGGGCTACCAGGTGGATTCCTGCCTATTCGTATGCCGACACCTTTCATCAGCAGGATTTAAAACAAGGTTCCTATGATTTTAGCTCTTTATTTGCTGTGGTTAAGCAGCTTCATTTGACTGCATTAGATGATGCTGGAACCTTCCATACGCTTCCTGAAGGAAAGGAAAAGCCTATACTTATATTGAATTTCCGGCCTGATTTGTTAAAGGATGGTTTTGAAGATTATGCAGCCCGCAGCGGATTTGCACATCTATCCTACGGTATGATTCACGATAACAACGGGATAGTCATGAGCTCAGATCGACAGCAACAAACGGGGGAGCCCGTGGCGGATTGGCTGAAGAATGCCATTACTTCAGAACAAGGGACAAAAATGGTAAACGTGAAGGGTCAAAGTATACTACTGGTTTACGAAGCGATGAAGACGACGGGCTGGGTATCATATATAGCCATTCCCATGGAAGATGTACTGGGGCATTTGTCAACGATTCGTACCTACACCTTGTTCTTTTTAGGCTTTATGATGCTCATTGCTGTCATCCTTGCTTATTTGCTGTCGGTATACATCAGTAAGCCCATCACGGATATGAAACAGGCGATGAAGGTAATGGAGAAGGGACATTTTGATATTCGAATTCCTGAACGCGGCTATGATGAATTGGGGGATCTGGTGATCCGATTTAATCAAATGAATGAGAAAATTAAAGATTTGATCGAAGAAAATTACAAATCACGTCTGCGAGCCAAAGAATCGGAGTTAATGGCACTTAATTTACAGCTTAATCCCCATTTTTTGTATAACACCTTAACGACAATGTATTGGATCGCATTAGAACATAAACAACAGGAACTGGGCCGATTGATCATTAGTCTGGCGGAAATGCTGCAAATTACGACTCGAAACAAAAACGAGACCTGGAGCCTGGAAACCGATCTGAATTGGCTGGAAAAATACATTTATATTATGCAAAATCGCTTTGAGAACAAGTTCACAGTGGAGTATGATATTGATCCCATTTTACTTCAGATGGAGGTTCCCAAACTCTTCTTGCAGCCTTTTGTGGAGAATTCAATTATTCACGGCTTCGCCGAAATGGAATCAGGTGGTCGGATTAAGATCACAGCCTGGGTCGAAAAGCAATTGGTGTGCTTTAAAGTCGAGGATAATGGATTAGGAATTCAAGAAGATCATATACGTCGAATTCAAACTGGTGAAGTCCGGTCAACGGGCATTAAAAATGTAGACAGAAGAGTACGGCTGTTATATGGGATGGAATATGGGGTTGCGCTCCATTCACCAGAAGGTAAAGGGGCATTTGTCCTGATCCGAATCGGAGAAACGCATATATCTAATCAAATGACACCAATCCAATGAGAGTACGACTTTCAAAAATGTAAGCGTTTGCTAGAATAAATTTAGTGACGAAGCAACAAACGAAAAGATAAAAAAATAAACGGTTTGGGGGCGTTACTCATGTTAAAACGAAAGTTATGGATCGTCTGCATGTGCTTGATCGTTGGGCTGATGTCAGCCTGTAGTTCAAATGAGAGCAGCAGTAAGCCAGTAGATTTACAAGGGCACGAGCAAGTAACACTGACCTATGCCAGTTGGGGGAGCACCAATGAAAAGAAGGTTCAACAGGAGATCGCCCAAAAATTCACAGACAAATATCCGTGGATCAAAATCAACTATATGCACATCCCCGGGGATTACGTCACCAAATTAACGACGATGTTTGCCGCCAATCAGGCACCAGATGTATTTCCTATTTATAAAGCACAGGCTCTGCAATGGGCTGAACAAGGCAAACTATATAATTTAAATGAATTTTTGAAGGAGGATAAGGAGCTAACGAAGGAGAGTCTCATTCCTAATTCAGTCATCTATTGGGATAAGGATAAGGTGGCAGGGGTCAAGGTGACGGAGGAAGCCTTTGCGCTCTATTACAACAAGGATTTGTTTGATGAGGCTGGTGTTGCCTTGCCGCCAATCAAAGCTGAAGAGGCTTGGACATGGGAACAGTTCTTAGAGACAGCGCAAAAGCTCACCATTGATAAAGCGGGAAATAATGCGCTTAGCCCCAATTTCGATGCAAGTAACATCAAACAGTATGGAGTTCGGTTTGACACATGGATGTGGCATCTGCTAGTACCTTCCAACAACGCAAGTGTCATTTCAGACAAAGGGGACTCGCTTAATCTTGAAAACCCTGATGTGATTGAAGCCGTGCAAAAGATGGCGGATCTGATCAACGTGTATCATGTGGCACCGTCGCCCACGCAGTCCAAAAATATCCCTTCCCCGGCCGTAGCATTGCAAAGCAAACGTGTAGCGATGGATCTGGATGGGCAGTGGGTCCAATTGGATCTCGGAGAATCGAAGGTGAATTTTGGTGTAGGCGTGTTACCCAAACTGAAAAGCAGCAAAACGATCCTGTTTGGCGAACCGGAAGTGATTTCTGCCAAAACCAAACATCCGAAAGAAGCATGGATGTTTTATAAATTCTTGCTGGATGCTGAAAGCGGGCTTGACATGCATTCCAGCGGATTGTGGATGCCTGTCATGAAAAAGTGGTACACCGAACCAGACTTGATTAGCAAATGGGCAGATGTCAAGCCAGGCCATGCGGATGGATATCGTGATGCAGTCATGAACCAAACGCTGCATAACGGTGTCAATTCTTACGACTATTATTTGAAGAATTCGGAAAAAATCAATGCGATTATTAACCCGGCGCTGGATCAGGTATGGCTGGGCAAGAAAACGGTGGAGCAAGCATTTAAGGAGGTTTCCGCCAAGGCCAACGCTGAATTTAAGGGGACATATCCGAAAGAATAAGGTGAGGGTTTTGACAGAAAGAGAGGGATAGAATGCAATCATTATCTTCTATTCGTAAGAAGGAAAATGGGTTGGGGTGGCTTTTTGCCGCCCCTGCTATTCTCGGCTTCGTCATTTTTGTTCTGGGACCGATGATCGCTAGTCTCTGGTTCAGTCTTACCGATTATAAGGTTGCTTCACAGGCCCATTTTATCGGTCTGGATAATTACGTCCACTTATTTGACGGTACGGACCAATTTTTTTATAAATCCCTTGGGGTTACGTTTTATTATGTGTTTCTGAGTGTGCCCCTGCAAATTATAGTGGCTTTCTTTTTGGCCATATTGCTCAATCAAAAGGTAAAGGGTTTAGCTTTTTTCAGAACCGTTTTTTATCTGCCTACGATTGTGCCACTCATAGCATCGTCTATGATCTGGATGTGGCTGTTTGATCCCGATCTTGGTTTACT
This sequence comes from Paenibacillus sp. FSL W8-0439, assembly GCF_038008995.1. Taxonomy (NCBI): domain Bacteria; kingdom Bacillati; phylum Bacillota; class Bacilli; order Caryophanales; family Paenibacillaceae; genus Paenibacillus; species Paenibacillus sp. FSL W8-0439. The sequence continues at coordinate 4,697,771 of NZ_JBBPAK010000001.1, read as the reverse complement.
GAATGTGGTGCTGCGTGCGCTGCATTTGCCGGAAAGTCAATGGATTTATAGTGAAGGGTCGGTAGTTCCTACACTGGTTTTAATGAGTTTATGGACCGTTGGGGGAACCATGATTATTTTTCTGGCTGGCTTGCAAGATATACCTAGGCATTATTATGAAGCCATTGAAATTGATGGCGGGAGTGCTCTTCATAAGCTTGTTTATATTACAATTCCATTGACATCGCCTACGATTTTTTTTAATACGATTATGGGCTTCATCGGTGGATTTCAGGTGTTTGTCCAGCCTTACGTCATGACTCAGGGTGGACCCAACAACTCCAGTTTGTTCTATACATTTTATTTATTCCGCGAGGCATTTACTTTTTCGAATATGGGTTATGCCTGTGCGATTGCTTGGGTGCTCTTTATTGTAGTTTTAACATTCACTGCCTTTCTGTTTAAGACAGCCCGCAAATGGGTGTACTACGAAGGCGGGGGGGCATGACGATGAAAAAACGTGGTTTGCGTTGGAGTAGAGTTTTTCTCTACACAGTGCTTATTGTGGGGTCACTTTTTTGCATGTTTCCTTTTTACTGGCTGGTGAGAAGCTCCATGATGGATTTAAGTCAAATTTTTCTGATCCCGCCGAAATGGATTCCGGAGCCATTTGTACTTGAGAATTTTTTTCAGCCGTTTGAAGAGTTATCGTTTGGGCGCTATTTTGTGAACACATTTATTGTCGTTGCAGGTACTTTAGCGGGTGTACTCCTGTCGAGTACCATTTCTGCCTATAGCTTTGCGCGAATGAGATGGAAAGGAAGAGATAAGGTATTTGCTGTGTTATTAAGCAGCATGATGCTGCCGTTTGCGGTCACGCTGATTCCGTCTTTTATTGGTTGGCAGGCATTAGGTATGGTTAATTCCTATGTTCCATTGGTATTACCTTCGTTTTTTGGTGGAGGCGTTTTTAATATCTTTTTGCTCAGACAATTTTATATGACTCTTCCGCGAGAACTGGATGAAGCTGTATTTGTGGATGGGGGCAATCATTTTACGATTTTCACCCGTATTATTTTACCTTTATCCCGGTCAGCGATTTTGGTCATCGGATTGTTTACATTTTTGAACACATGGAATGATTTTATGGGACCGCTCGTTTATCTTAATGATGAAAGCAAATTTACGTTGGCGATTGGGCTACAACAGTTTCAGGGAATATATTCAGCGCAATGGGGTGTTCTGATGGCCGCTTCTTTAATTGTCGTGTTGCCAGCTATCATTCTTTTCGCCATAGGGCAGAAGTATTTTATGGAAGGTATTGCCTTAACGGGGATCAAGGGATGAGGACAACTGCCAGGTACGCACTTTGCTTTTTTTGGAATCTAATAATAAAATGGAAGTAACTTTCGAAAAGGAGATGACGTGAATTGGCAGAGCAAGTGCGTATTGGCAAAACAGATTTATATGTAAAACCAATCGGTTTGGGTGCGAATAAGGTAGGAGGACATAATCTTTTTTCCGGTTTGAACAATGAAACGGGCAAAGAAGTCGTTCGCACAGCTTTGGATAACGGCATCAATTTTCTGGATACAGCTTTTATTTATGGGCCTGAGCACTCAGAGCGGTTGATCGGTGAGGTACTTAAAGAGCGCGGCAAACGTGAGGAAGCTGTCATAGCGACCAAGGGAGCGCATAAATTTGTGAACGGAGAGGTTGTTTTTGACAACTCGCCTGCTTTTTTACGTGAATCCGTCGAATCCAGTCTGAAAAGATTACAAACAGATTATATTGATCTGTTCTATATCCATTTCCCAGATGAAGCTACGCCAAAGGCAGAAGCAGTCGGAGAACTGAAGAAGCTTAAGGACGAAGGCAAAATTAAAGCTATTGGTGTATCTAACTTTACCATTGAACAACTTAAGGATGCGAATAGTGACGGCTATGTAGATGTGCTTCAATCCCATTATAATTTGTTGCAACGGGAAGCTGAGAAGGATCTACTGCCTTATACTAAGGAAAATGGCATTTCGTTTGTGCCGTATTTCCCGCTAGCTTCTGGACTACTAGGTGGTAAGTATACGAAAGACATGACTTTTACGGACATCAGAGCGAAAGATCCATTGTTTCAGGGAGAGGCATTTGCTCGTAATTTGGACAAAGTGGAGCAGGTACGCGAGATCGCTAATGCGTTGAATGCAGAGGTTGCTCATGTGGTGCTTGCATGGTATTTGACCCGTGATTCGATTGATGCCCTCATTCCAGGCGCGAAGGGACCGGAGCAGGTTCTGGCGAATCTGAAAACGCTGAATGTCCAATTGAGTCAAGCGGATATCGAGAAGATTGACCACATTTTCAAATAATGAGTTGAGTTGGACTGATTCGTATTTGAAATCATATATGTTTACCACCAGGAGGAGCTGCCGGACGGGCGGCTTCTTTTTCGTTTATTTGCGGCATATCCTTCTAAAGTAAGCTCATCGCTGCGGGGGGATCAGAATGAATAGAAAACCGCAATGGCACAGCAGACCGAACAGAAGGCGACGTGGCAGACGCAGGATGTGGCTCATTGTGGCATTGGCGCTGCTGGTAGGAATCGTACAGGTGGCCGCCTATGTGGAACAGCATTTGAAGCCACCCATGATGCATCTGGCTAAAGTGCGGGTCAAACAAATGGCGACAGAGGCTATTAATTCAGCAATTACTGCGCAGGTAGAGCAGGGGAAGACTGCTGATAATTTGATCGAATGGAGAACGGATACGCAAGGGAGAACCTCTGGATTTGTTCTAAATTATGCGGAGCATATGAGAATTACGTCAGACACGCTCAAAGCAGTCAAGGCAACGATGGACAGTATGAGTCATTTTGATGAAAGTGTTCCGATTGGTCAGGCATTGGGGAGTCCGCTGCTGGCAGCTTATGGACCCAAGGTTCCCCTAAAAGTGGAGCCGCATGGAGCAATCAAGGTGGATTTAAATACACGTCAGCAGGATGCGGGCATAAACATGATCTTGGTGGAAGTATACATTCGAATTACGACGGAAGTGTCTGTGGTTATACCGTTTGAAATGCAACCTCAGATTGTGGAGACGGAAATCCCGGTTTCTTATTTGCTGGTGGTGGGCAACGTCCCGATGTACTACTATGACAATCAGGGGAAACCAGTCGGTAAAAATGGTGCAACCGCTCCGCAGTTGGCACTGCCTTCCCATTCCATAGAGAGTGGCGGCGCTGTAAGTTCCAGCATAGAAAGTGTTCCAGAGATACAGGAAGACCCCAATTCCCTCAATCAGTCCCCAACGCCATAAACAAGAGGGGGTGAGTGTGAGTTACTCAAAAAAACCAAAGGGACCTATGAGGAGGTCCCTTTGGTTTTTCCTGATTTGAGCGCTTTACGTTCACTCTGCTCCCACTGTCTTAATAGCGGATAGGGGTCAAAGGACCAGTCTGTCCAGCCATTGTCCCGGTATATACCATAGTGTAGATGTGGTGGGAACTTGCCTTGGGTACCCGGTTTTCCATAGCCCGAGCTTCCCACCCAGCCAACTGTCTGACCAGGCGTGACGATGTCTCCGTTATGAACGGTTTTATCAAAGCCGGAAAGGTGTGCATAGTAGTGATAGCGGTTGTTGAGATCACGAATACCGATTCGCCAGCCTCCGAAGGGGTTCCAGCCCTTCATTTCAACTACACCGTAGCAGGTGCTGCGAACCGGAACTCCGTAGCCAGCAAACAGGTCAGTCCCCTCGTGTATACGGTAGCCCCCCCAGCTGCGTCGGCTTCCCCAAGTGCTGCGGTAGCTATAAATGCTGCCTAGAGGCAGCGGAAAAGCTTGACTGACCAGATCAAGTTTGCCATACCTCTGATACAGCTTGGCAAACTGCTGAACTCTTTGAACCGAGCGGCTGTTATGGTAATATTCCCACACGGCAATACCAAATTCATCCTCGTTATTTCCATACTTTCCGAGATAAGAAGCGATGCTGAACAGCAAATCTTTGTCATTATTGCGGTCAGCGATTCCATCGCCTGAGCCGTCTTGTCCCAGCCCGGAAAATAGTTCAATGGAACGTGGATTTTGATCCTCGGCATCAGGGTTCAACAGACCGGACCATACCGGTCCTGTCACAAAAATACCTATGATCCGTTCCGCATGCTTGCGATCCTTGGGATGGGCCACCGTGAGTGTGCGTTCGTACTGGTCGATGGCAGCCAGTCTGTACCAAGGGACTCCTGTCAGGGCTTCGATGGAGTGATATAAGGCAAGTCTGGACGTATACGATGAAGACGAAGCATGTGAAGCATCCATATTTGCTGTCAGGTTATTTCCGGCTGACGAGGACTTTGTGTGCTCGGCAAGGGCATGAGCAGGAAGCGGACAAGCCGTTGTCAGTGTAGTAGCGCACAACAGCAGCGATAACAGACGAACAGCGCGGACTGCCCGCGTAGGGTAAGACACGTGAACCGACCTCCTATAAAAGGGCTTAACCGCCCGGTAAATTCTGGCCCGTATTCGCGTAAATAGGGCGCTTTTGATTAGATTGAGCCATATCCGCCGCTTTTATCCATCTCAAGAGTTTACTTTTTCCGGCATCAATGTCATATCAAAAAGGGAACAATGAATGGAGGTTTTTCCATGGCTTTCATGCTATAATGTATGGCAATGACAGCTTAAGCTTATCAGAAAGAAGGTCTATGCCATTGTCTAAAAAAGTGAAGGAAGCTAAACCCGATTGGATTCGTATTAAACTTACGACAGGCGATAACTATCAGGAAATCAAGAGCATGATGCGTTCCAAGACATTACATACCGTATGTGAGGAGGCACGATGCCCTAATATATATGAATGCTGGGCTAACAGGACAGCTACATTTATGATTTTGGGTGATATTTGTACGCGTGCGTGTCGTTTTTGCGCAGTAAATACGGGAATGCCTACGGAACTGGACTTGCAGGAGCCTGAACGCGTCGCAGAAGCGGCTGAGAACATGAATTTAAAACACTGTGTCGTAACCAGTGTGGCCCGCGATGATTTGAAAGACGGGGGCGCTACAATATTTGCAGAAACGGTTCGTGCGATTCGCCGCCGATTACCTTTTTGCAGTGTAGAAGTATTGATTCCCGACTTTATGGGCGACATTGAGTCGCTGCGAATCGTCATGGATGCCAAGCCAGATATTTTGAATCATAATATTGAAACGGTGGAACGCATGTCCGACAAGGTTCGGGCTAAAGCGAAATATCACCGCTCTCTGGAGCTGCTTCAACGTGCAAAGCAATTAAACCCGGATATCCCAACGAAATCAAGCATCATGTTAGGTGTCGGAGAAGAGTGGGACGAGATCTTACAAACCATGGATGATCTGCGCAAAGTCGATTGTGACATTATGACAATTGGTCAATACTTGCAGCCATCCGAGAAACATTTATATGTGCAAAAATATTATCCACCGGAAGATTTTGCGAAGTTAAAGGAAGAGGGATTACAGCGAGGATTCAGCCACGTCGAATCCGGTCCGATGGTCCGCAGCTCCTACCAAGCGCATGAGCAGGTGAAGTCGGCCGCTCAGCATAAGGAAGAAAGCGCCCTTTCGCAGGTTTGATCCGGGAAAGGCGGTCAGAATAGCTTGTTTCAAATCGGTGGTAAAAACTATGAAGTGTTGCAGGATCACAAGAACGGGTGGAATCCCGAAGCCTTTCGTGATCGATATAGTGAAGTGTTGGATCGCTATGATTATATTATTGGCGATTGGGGTTACAATCAGCTTCGTCTGAAGGGGTTTTATCGAGAAGGGCACCCCAAAGCCAATAAAGATACATCCATTGTGGTATTGGACGATTATATTAATGAATACTGCAATTTTGGCTGTGCCTATTTTGTGCTGCAAAAAAGCCGTGAAGTTGAAAATAAGAACGGTACCAGTGATGACTTCGTTCCTCCCGACATCCAGCAGTTGGTAGATGCTCAAAGGGAACAAGCGGAAATGTCAGAAACTGAAGAGCGCCAAGAAGGTTCGCAACCTTCAGCTGGACAAACGGAATGGCCGCAACCACAGCAGGATTCCGCAGCTACAGAGGAGTCGAGAGTGGAACAGCCTTCAGAAGCCCGCCAACCACGAGAGTTGCAACGTAGGGAACCGAAGGATGCGCAGGAAGCACGTGAACGACAGCCGCGTGAAGCTCGCGAAAGTCGCCCATCCAGAGAAGGACGTGAAGGAAATCGGCAGCGTGAAGCACGTGATTCGCGCCAGTCAAGGGAACCGCGTGAAGCAAAGGATGGGCGAAGTTCGGGGGAAGGGCCGCAAGCCCGGGAACCACGTAGGCAGCGCAATCCACAAGGAAACTTCGATAAAAAGGAATCGCGTGGGCCACGCTATGATCGCCAGCCAAAGGAAAATCGGGAGGGACGGCAAGTTCGTGTTTCGCGTGAACCCGAGGGCCAGCGTCAAAAAAATAAAACATTCACATCTTCACAACAAAACGGTTCCTGAATTTTCAGGAGCCGTTTTGTTTGTAAGTCCTCCACAACTGCCAATGTTATGACCAACTTTTTGCAAATTTTAAAATGGGGCTAATGCTTCCTCCTGATCAATTAAAAAAAGAGCCATGATTTGGCTCTTTTACAGATTCTAATTGAGGAAAGCGTTGCGTACCCGATCCCAAAATGGGAAAGGACGGTAACGAGCGAAGCTGATCTTCTGACTTGCAACCTGACATCGAACAGAGATCAAGTCATCCACAGGAAAGTTCAGGTGATCTACAGTCAGTAAAAGACGCTGATCTTTCCGTGAAAAAATATCACAATGATGATGTTTTGGCAGTAGCAGGGGGGATCCCAATGTCCGGTACACACGGTTATTAATGGAAGCGATCTCAGTCAACTGTAATGCTTCAATGGTAGGGTGAACCATAGCTCCGCCAAGTGCTTTATTATAGGCGGTTGTTCCTGAAGGTGTAGAAACACATATACCATCACCACGGAACATCTCAAAGGTGATATCGTTAATATCTACTTGGGCAACGACCGTGCCATCTACCCCTTTTAATGTAAACTCATTTAAGGCAATAAAAGAAGCATTGCCTGACTTCTTGTGAATTTCCAACTCAATCAGTGGATACTTAACGATTCTCGGGTTAAGCGGTCCCTTAGATCCGCTTTGGCTCATCAGGTGGATTAGCTCCTCCAGCTCGTCCGCACGCCAATCCGCGTAAAAGCCCAGATGACCGGTATGTACACCAACAAAGGCAATATCCGGAATGCGGTCAATGAAGGTATGAAACGCATGAAGCATCGTACCATCGCCTCCAATAGACACGACGATTTCCGGCGATTCGGCATCCAGCTTGAAATTCTTTTCTTGGGCAAGACGGTGAAATTGCTGACTCAAGTCCATGGAGTGCTGATCCCCGCGATCCAGAACATAATATCTCAAGATGAAAAGCTCCTTTGTCATGGGTATATATCGATCATAATCAATTATGAGCAAGAACACAATCGTTCATTGCCGGTGTGTTCCTTTCAATCGTATGAATAAGCGACTTGTACCCACGCTTAACCAGGAGAGAGCAAGCATTCCGGCCAGTATGCAGGCAAGCAGCAGCAGACTTTGCAGCAGCATAGCGGACGAGAAGCCAGGGGACCATGCGATATCGTGTACCGGAGAAAAGACTGGAGAGCTTCCCTGCCCCATTAACGGGCGCCATAATACGAGAGCTAGCAATGCAGAGATGATCCCGTGCGCAGCCCGGGCCAGCAAAAATGGCATATAGCGGAGATTCGTCATATTTAAAATACTTGCAACCTGTGCATGGACGGATAGCCCGCCCCAGGAGAGAACAAAAGCTGCTGCGGCTACCTTGAACGGTAATGCCGCTGTTGCAGCTTCACCTGCAGCTTGCGCACCTAAAGTGACTTCAAAAATACCACCTACGATGGACTCTGTTAATGTAGGAGGAAGACCACAGGCAGACAATAGGCTAGCCGTAAGCAGATGAAGCCCGCTCATTAAGCCGGAGTTCGTCAAAGCTTCTAAAATGACGCAGAAGAATACAACCAGCCCTCCTACGACAATAATAAGGCGTAGGGAGGAAGCAATCGCCTGACGAAGCAACTCACCCAATGGACGGCCATCTTCCAAACGTGCTGTATGCATGGCATATAATGCTTGGCGCAGTGGTCCAGGCTGTTTATTGCGACCTGTTGTTAATGTGTTAGCAGACTTCGACCAGGCTTTTTGAGGAGGTTGAGAGCGTTCGCTGCGAATATCGTTTTTTTCTGAACGGGAACCATGGAAGCGCATGAGTAGTCCGATGATGAGAACGCCACCGTAATGAGCCGCTCCCAGGACGAGTGCAATTTCGGGTTGATGGAAGAAGCCAACAGAAACTGCACCAATCAGAAATATCGGATCAGAGGAAGTCGTAAACGCGACCAAACGTTCACCTTCAATGCGAGTGATCCATTTTTGTTCCCACAACTTAGCGGTTAATTTGGCCCCTATAGGGTAGCCGGATGCACAACTGACCGCCGCGACAAACCCCCCGCACCCAGGTACACGGAATAGAGGCTGCATCAGTGGGTCCAGTAGCGCACCTATGAAATGGACAATTCCAAAGCCGAGAAGAAGCTCGGAAATAACGAAAAATGGGAATAGGGACGGGAACAGCACATCCCACCAGATGGCAAGACCGCGAAGCCCGGCATTCAAAGAAGATTGCGGATACGCGGCCATCAGTATGAATAGGAATAACAGCATAAGGATGAGCAAAGGAAGCGAGAAACGGCGGTACAGCGACATAGAGGCCCCTCCTTTGGAGTTGTACTATTATACCTATGTCGAGGATGGACAAAGAGTACAAAAAAGTAAAGAAAACGATTACATGGAATGCTGTTTTTTTGTAAAGAGTATGTTAAAATAAGAAAACAACGATTCCATAACCTTAAGGATGGAGTGATCAGGATGAGTATCGTTGCCGGTCTGTTTGTATGTGCTTTTGTGTATGTCATTCGTGCCTCTCTCGTCCATCCCGGTGAAGAGGATTGGCGGAGTTATTAGTGGTATTCATGGAATGACGAAGCGATGTGCAGTGAAGCAAACCTCTTCATATGTTAAATTGATAAAATGACGCTTATTTTTAGCGTCATTTTTTGTTTTTTGTTATAATACGAGTGTATATTTATTACCATAGCACAGAAAGTTGGAGGAAAAGTGAATCCTAGCCTGAGCATTTATGACAACCTTGGGGGTGCGGAAGGTATTCGTGCTATTATTGAGGCCTTCTACCCGAGAGTTTATAAAGATCCGTTGTTAAGTCCCCTGTTTCCTAAAGACATGGAGCCGGTAAAGGAAAAGCAGTTTATGTTCCTGAGCCAGTTTTTTGGAGGGCCGTCCCTCTTTTCTGATGCATATGGTCATCCGATGTTACGTGCCAGACATATGAAGTTCCCCGTGACGGAGGAGCGAGCAGAGGCATGGTTGTCTTGTATGGCAGATGCGTTAACGGATACGGGAATTGAGGAGCCGCTTCGTTCCATCATACTTAGTCGTTTGTCCGGTCCTGCGCATCATTTTGTAAATACCCCGTAAGCTTTCGGGGATTGCCGAATTTTGGAGAGGGTTGTAAAAACATTGGAACTTGAACCGTTATATCAGATCAAAATCGTCTGTCCGCAATGCGAACAAGAATTTCAGACATCCCGTGTCAGACCAAGCCTAAAGAAGGCTATTCGTACCGATTCAGATTTTTGCGCTTATTATAAGAACGAAAATCCCGATTTTTATGTCGTACGGGTCTGTCCTCATTGTGGATTTACTTCGACAGAGCACTCTACCGTTCAGTTAAGCGATCAGCAAACCAAGCTATTTAAGGATAAAATCGGTAATCGCTGGCAGCCTCGCGAATATGGCGGGCATCGTAGCTGGGAAGAGGCGTTAGAAACGTACAAGTTGGGTTTACTCTGTGCACAGGTCATCGGAGAAAAGGAACGCGTAGTAGCCAGTCTATTGCAGCATATTGCATGGATGTACAGATACCAGGGGAATGAGGAGCAGGAGCTTCGCTTTCTCAAATTTAGTTTGGATTCCTATGTTCGAGTCTATGAGCTGGAGGGCGTTGGTGCGAATAATGCCAAACTGCTTTATCTGATTGGTGAACTGCATCGACGTACGGGGAACTTTAACGAAGCAGTGCGCTGGTTTTCGCGTGTCATTAATGATAAGAAAATTATGGATGCAGCGATGATTAGAGCTTCTCGTGAACAGTGGTCTGTCCTGCGTGAACAAATGCTGGCAAAAAACTTCCAGCTACCTGAGGAAATGCAGAACGCAAGCTCCTCTTGAAGAAATAAAGGTGTGCACTATGACCAATTTAGGCTCATGGTTCACACCTTGTTTGTAAAACGAGTTATCTTGCAACTGCCTCATGAATTAATGATGGCGCAACGTGGTATCTGACAGCAAATAATCGTCGTCACAATCCACCAAAGTAACCTTGTTATGGCAGCATGGAAACACAAGCAGCTTTTTCATGCCTTCATGAATGAGCTTAAGCTCTTTGGGCTTCAGGGGCAGCAAGACGTTATCATGGTTGCAAAACGGACAAGACTGTACATAAACATCTCCCATGACAATGTCATAAGGCCAGGTTTTATCAAAAGGAATCATGATTTGTCCGATTCTCCGCCGTTCGAGCCAGCGGCTTCTTCTTTAGCTAGTTCGGCCAGCTTTTGCATCAAAATGTGCTGGGGTGTATGCATAAGGTGTTCCAGCGGAATGCCGAGTTTTTCGGATAATTTCACAGCCGTTTCCGGCGAAATTTGTAAGGGTCTCATCCTGTTTTCCTCCTAATTGTAGTGATTGTACCATCACGATGTAGCTTTATTGTATATGAAACCACATGAATTCGCCAAAAAAGAAAGGTGGAACTATTATGAAAACACCGTTAAAGCAAACATGGGATCTGGAATCTATTTTTAGCGGAGGCTCTTCCTCTGCCTCATTTCATGCATTTTTGGAAGAACTGGAGAGCAAGGTCCAACAGCTGCAATCCCAGCTTAAAGTAGCCAAAGTGCCACAAACGGTGTTGGATACCGAGCGTCTGGATAGTGTTCTGAATAGCATACAGGAGCTGTTTAATGGAGCATCGCAGGCAGGTTCTTTTGTATCTTGTTTAACTGCTCAAAATCAGCATGACAAGCTGGCTGTTCAACTGGGGGCGCGTGTCAATTCGTTGTATGCCCAAGGAAAAAGTGCCTTAGTCGCTTTCCAGAACTTGCTGGCACAAACCAGTGAAGACATTTGGCAGAAGTGGATGGAGCGCGAAGCGATCAAGCCGATTTCCTTTGTCCTAACTGAATACCGGAACGAAGCGCGCGAAAAAATGGCTCCTGAGCTGGAGAGTCTTGCATTGGATTTGGCAGTGGATGGTTACCATGGCTGGGGTGACTTTTATGATACCATTGTCAAAAATATGACGATCCCGGTGCCTGAAAATGGTGAAATTGTACACCTGTCTGTAGGTCAGGCAGCGAATAAGTTGGATGAAGCAGATCGCGGCGTACGTAAAGACGTATTTGCACGTTGGGAAGAGGCATGGACTCAGGTAGAGGACTATTGTGCCGATACGCTGAATCATCTGGCAGGCTTCCGCCTCAAGCTATATGAAAACCGGGGCTGGACAGACGTGCTCAAGGAACCGCTGGAAATCAGTCGTATGTCAGCCCAAACGTTGGATACGATGTGGCAGGTGATTAATGAAACAAAGCCTATTGTAGTCAAGTACCTGGAGCGGAAAGCCAAGCTGCTAGGCTTAGAAAAACTGTCCTGGCATGACATTGAAGCTCCGCTGGGAACATCGACCACTAAAATCCCTTACGACGATGCAGCCGCAACGATTGTTGAGCAATTTGGTAAATTTAGTTCGAGAATGGCTGACTTTGCCCAGATGGCTTTTGAGAAAAGCTGGATCGAAGCAGAGGATCGTCCAGGCAAGCGTCCGGGCGGGTTTTGTACATCTCTGCGTCTAAGCAAAGAAACCCGTATTTTTATGACCTATGCCGGATCACCATCCAACGTTTCGACACTGGCCCATGAGCTAGGACACGGTTATCATCAACATGTGATGAATGAATTGCATCCATTGAATCAAAATTATGCTATGAACGTGGCTGAGACAGCATCGACGCTGGCAGAACTGATTGTATCAGATGCTCTGCTGGAAGCTGCTGAGGGTCAGGAGAAGGTAGCTTTGCTGGAGGATAAAATTCAGCGTGGTGTAGCCTTCTTTATGAACATTCATGCCCGTTTCCTGTTTGAAACCCGTTTTTACGAGCTACGGAAAAAAGGTGTTCTAGGAGCACAGCAATTAAGCGAGTTGATGGAAGAAGCGCAGCGTGAAGCGTTTTGTGGGGTTCTGGATGAGGCTCATCCTCATTTTTGGGCTTCCAAGCTGCACTTCTATATTACGGAAACTCCTTTCTACAACTTCCCATACACTTTCGGGTATATGTTCAGTGCAGGGATTTACGCTTTTGCGAAGGAAAATCCGGATGGCTTTGCCGACCAATATGATGCTTTGCTGCGTGATACAGGTCGCATGACAGTAGAAGAACTGGCCTCCAAGCACTTGGGGACCGATTTAACACAGGCTGACTTCTGGCGTAACGCGGCACAAGTTACTGTTCAGGATATTGAGCAATTTTTGCAAATGACAAAATAACCGAGTTACATTTTAGAAGGTCTCCCGTAAGGGGGGCCTTTTTTGTAATTTTTGCAGAGGATGATGAATAAAGTCGCAAAATGTCGAAGTGCAATTGATGCTACCTGTTAGCGAAATTTAAAATGATGGATATACTTAGAAAATAGTTATAAATACCCAATTATGTTGAATTTGATTGTAAGCTTAAAAACCTTCGCATATAATTGAGCCGTAAGACCTATTAAATATTTTCATATAAGGTATATAGGAGGGTTTTTGATGGATGAAGTAGGTCAATTGTCGTTGGCGAGGCAGATGGATATTGTTTTTAAAGAATTGGATAATGAATTGGCGGGTTTATCGTCAGGTATCGTATTTGTACAAATACGGAACAATGTGGTTGGTAAATTTGGGATTCGGCATAATCCAATTGCAGGCAAAGGTGGCACATTTGCAGCAGTAGAACCAGGCTTATCTGTAGAGCATCGGGACCATTTTCGGCGTATGGCCCTGGAAACGCTAAATCACAAGCGTAGCTGGACTCATGGTGAGATTGCTTTCGATTTTGCCATCAGACAAGGAACAATCTTGGTAGATGCAACATTAGAGTCTAACTACAACATGGCGAATCTCATGATCCGCTATAACAAGCCTACATATCGCGTGGCTAAATCTGAATAACTATCGACATTAAAAAGAGCAAAGAAAAGCGGCCTTCCGAAGGAAGACCGCCTTTGTTATATACCCGTTATAACGCATTTTGGTAAATTACGATAACGGAATGCTCATGTGGAATAATGACGCTTATTGACCTGAACGACCTGATAATTGCTGTTCGGCCAGCTGTACTAAGCGTTTAGTGATATAGCCTCCCAGAGACCCAGCTTCACGGGACGGCATATCACCATAGTAACCGTCTGCCGGAATGGTGATGCCCAGTTCTTGCGCAGCTTCATATTTCAATTGTTGCAATGCGTTGTTGGCTTGAGGAACGACCAGAGTATTGCTACGACGTCCTCTGCCTTGATTGGCTTCATACATGTGTAGTCACCTCCTTCGGCTGTGATGAGGTTAGTATGCGACAGAGTTATGAAAATATGCGCCGAAGGAAGAAAAGCGACTATAGGGAAATTAAGGATATATGATATGAATCTGAGTTTTGAGGTCGATGGATTGTTGAGGCTCCAGACGAATCAGCCCACCATCTCCGACTGGGTCAGGAAAATTGGGAGCATCAGATAGCCAGGTATAAGGCTCAATGCAAAGATACTGATCGCATTCCCCTTTGGTATATAGTACCCAATACTTAAAGTATTGCTCATCTGCGGTGTAGCGGATTTGATAGCCATCATCACGAGTCAAAACAGCTTCAGCAGGGCCTTCCGCTGCTCGCAGCACAGTATCCAAATTTGTTCCTTTCAAAGATAAACCTGAGGAGAGCTGTTCCAAATGATCTAAAGAAGTAATGACACCTGTAGGCAGCTGCTCAGCATCCTGTTCATATACTCCATTCACCGGCAGCTTCAGGCGCCAGCGCTGAGGTTCTCCATCCACCATAAACCAAGTGTGGTATCCCAAGCCGAATGGGGCTGTTTTTTCACCTAGATTAGTGACGCGCAGCGTTTGGCTTAATACAGTTCCCTGCAAACGATATGTCATTTCCAGCCGCAAAGGAATGGGGTATTGTTCCATCCAGTGCGGATCACTTTCTGTCAGAAACTCGGTTGTTACGCTGCAACCTTCTTCATCCTCTTCAATATCGCTGCAACGCCAGGATTGATTACGGTGCAGACCGTGTATATGATTGTCGTTGGCTGTATTACGGTCAAACTCATATGGGACGCCGTCAAACTCAAATTGTCCTTTGCGAATTCGGCCAGGAGGAATCAAAATAGGTAAGCCAAAATGATATGGCTTTTGTAAATAAAATGCCAATTCTTCCTCGCCAGGTCGACGTACGATATCCCGGTTCAGCTTCAGATCACGCACGGAGATAATATTATTCCCCAGACGAGGGATCATTGTAACTTCCAATTCACCACTATGTAAAACATACGTGTCGTAACCGTTCCAGTGTTCTTTGGTCACTTGTTTCATATTCATGCTCCTTTGTCCACTATAATCGGTTGAAGCTTCGTGTCATTATGATAACAGATTTTTGGTCATATGGCACAATCGTCATTTGACAATAACAGTAAGCGGAATTATCATTAATGTAGCTTAGAAAGAAATGACATGGATAACACGATGATGAGGACAAGTAAGCTTTTGCATAAGCTCTTCAGAAAGCCGGTGGTGGATGAGAATCGGCGAGCCTGCACTGCTGAATGGACCTTGGAGTGCCGCACAGAACAGGATTTTACTTTCCTCAGTATGACGGCCGATTGCTCCTCGTTAACGGAGCTTCAAGATTGCAGCGGCCACGGAGGATAGCTCCGACAACTCATAGGCTGACAGCAATGAATAAGGGTGGTACCACGGTCTCGCGTCCCTTGAGGATGCGGGGCCTTTTTGCGTTCTAAAATATTGAAATAATCGGAGGAGGAAGAATATGAAAACCGTACTTTCAGGTATTCAGCCTAGTGGACAACTTACTTTGGGTAATTACATCGGCGCAATGAAAAACTTTGTCAAATTGCAAGAGGATCATCAATGTTACTTTATGGTCGTAGACCTTCATGCGATTACTGTACCGCAGGAACCAGCTCAATTACGTGAGCAGTCGGAGGCGGTAGCGGCATTATTTATCGCAGCGGGTATTAACCCAGAGAAATCCAATGTCTTTTTGCAATCCCATGTTCCTCAGCACGCTGAGCTGGGATGGTTGATGACAACACTGACGAATATGGGCGAGCTGGAGCGTATGACTCAGTTTAAGGACAAAGCCGCCGGCAAGGATTCCGTAGGAGCAGGGCTGTTCGTATATCCGTCATTGATGGCAGCTGACATTTTGCTCTACAATGCGGACCTTGTCCCAGTAGGCGACGACCAAAAACAGCATCTGGAGCTGACACGTGATTTAGCGGGCCGCTTTAATCACCGTTATGGAGATTATTTTACTGTTCCGGAGCCGTATATCCCTGAAGTAGGGGCGAGAATTATGTCCCTGGATGATGCATCCAAGAAAATGAGTAAGAGTAATCCGAATGCAGGTAGTTTTATTGCACTGCTGGACGATCCAAAAGTCATACGCAAAAAAATCAGCCGCGCTACTACCGATTCGGGCAGTGAGGTTAGATATGATCCAGCCAATAAACCGGAAATTAGTAATCTGATGGGCATTTACAGCCAATGTTCCGGTTTGTCGCTCCAAGAAGTGCAGGATCGCTATGAAGGCCAAATGTATGGGACATTTAAAAAAGAACTGGCAGAGACGGTTGTAGCTATGCTTGAACCGATTCAGCAGCGCTATCGCGATATCCGGGAATCCGGTGAAATTGGGCATATTTTGGCCCAATCCGCAGAGCGTGCTCAAGAAGCTGCTGAAGTCACGCTGTCTGCGGTCAAAGAGCGCATGGGCTTTTTGCCACGTCTACGCTAGAGTCAATTGAAGACAGACAGATGGGGTCTTCTACAAATTAACTTAAGAACGGCGTTGTCGGGCCTTGATTACGAAGCCCCAGCCGATATTACCGACAGATAAAAGTCCCAGTAATATAGCAAGCCATGCAGAATAGCTGATGGATATAGCGGCTGCTGTCAGCAGAACAATGGATGAAACGGCGAACCATAGGGATAGACCTTTGCTCATGGTAAAAACCTCCAGCCTTCGAATGTTGAATTTCAGGAATAAGTAGATGTAAGTGAGCCATAATAATCTTGCAAGCTTGCAATGAACCTCACTCACAAAGAACTGAAAGGAGATTCAAATATGAGCAGACGTCGTTCAAACAACCTGCAAGTACCGCAGGCCAACGCCGCTTTACAACAATTAAAATATGAGGCAGCTCAAGAACTTGGCATCACCATCCCTCAGGACGGTTACTTCGGTAATGTCGTTTCCCGCGAAACAGGTTCTCTTGGGGGATACATCACGAAAAAGCTGGTCCAACAAGCAGAACAATCCTTGTCGGGCAGCAGCCGCTTGCAGTAATACACATAAACACTCCCATCTTGGAAGCTGTATTATGAGCAGCTGTGATGAAGAAAATCCGGAGCAAACATGCTCCGGATTTTTTTGCGCATGTTTATGACCATTGTGAATCACGTTAGTCTGCTTCGTCAAGAGGGCGCTTTCATGAAATGCTTTTTTTACGGGAATAGTCAAAAAAACAGCAAGCCCCCGTTTAAGGGAGACTTGCTGTCTGTAATACACTCGGCCTATTGTTAGCTTGGAAATATTTTAATTCGTATGCAAGGAAAGACGTTTTTGCATCTTTTCGTCACTGAGCCATCCAATATAACTGTTGATCAGTCCGAATTGCTTATCCATCGCGACCACCGCCACAAATGGATATTGCCTCCGGTGTCGATACCTGACGTCTCCCCATCGCACAATATAGCCCCACTCCAGTTCTTCCACCTCGGCAACGGCAAAGGAGGAAAAATAGCGAAATGCTTGCACATCGCGATAGGATTTGGAGGCCTCTACGGCTGGATGTGTGGATGGAGTTGCGTGTTTCGTCCAAAATAAATGCTTGCCATTTAATCCGCCAATGTCATAGCTTCCATTCTGATGAGCTTTTACCACATGCCACCGGTTCCATGATACCGTGGGAATGATATAATAGGTGTCGCCTTCCTGACGTTTGTTGTCCATATCACGTACCGCTTTTCTGGTAATAAAATGACTCCAGGTTCGCCAAATGTAATACAGGCCAATAATGACGTACAGCGTAATAAATAAGGGGGCGGGCGGAACCAATCCGGTGATCCACAGCATGATCGCAGCAACATGGGTGCCGAAAATAAAGGGATCAAAAATATGGATGATATTCCAAGATATCCACTTATTCGTAAACGGCCGAAATGCCTGGGTTCCGTACGTATTGAATAAATCTGTGAATACATGCAGGCAGACGGCAATCGTTACCCATAATGCTACGTGACCTGGGGGCACCTCCCTGAAGATCAGGCAAATCAGTCCCGTTATGGACAAGATCCATATCAACCAGAAGGGGATAGAATGCGACAGTCCACGGTGATTGCGAATATACGCTGCATTATTTTTCAACCGAAGCAAGGTGTCAAAGTCCGGAGCTTGTGACCCTACGACTGTAGCGAGCAGTATGACCGCTGCTAGTTTGGGATCTCCGGCGACGACAGGATCAGTATAGGCCAGCCCGGCCAACCCGACTCCCATGACAAAGTGTGTGGCTGTATCCATATCTGTCGCTCCTTTTGTATTGTTTCCTGTACTTATTACTACCCAAATTTACTGTAAACGATCAGCAGGGGTGATTTGCCATCTGAATTGTGAACGTTTTGTGCGTTTTCTGTCAAACTTTTTGGGGTAGGTATATGATAAAATTTATATCGGAGTTCAACTTACTCCCGAATTCATACATCTCTAAGGGGGAGTTACTCACAATGGATAATATTAGTTATAAGACTTCTTCGGATGCGGCTACCTATTCTGTAAAATCTAAACCACCCGGCAAGGCGGGCACTTGGAAAGATTTTATTACAGTTACCAAGCCAGGCATCCTTCGTACTAATCTGGTTGCAGCCTTCGGTGGTTTTTGGTTGGCATCGCAATGGGACGTTGACTATATAAAGTTAATTCTTACACTCTTAGGTACAATGCTGGTTATGGCGTCTTCTTGTGTCTTTAACAACTACTTTGACCGTGAGTTGGATTTGAAGATGGAGCGCACACGTAATCGCTCACTGCCAACAGGACGTCTGACCCCTACAACGGTGTTGTCATACGCTATTATTTTGGGTATTGTCGGATTGGCTGTTTTATTCTTCTTCTCTGGTGTGAAGGCAGGACTACTGGGCATATTGGGTATGTTTGTCTACGTTGGCATCTACACACTCTGGTTGAAACGTTCATCTACATGGAGTACATCCATTGGCGGTATTTCTGGAGCTATGCCTCCGGTAATTGGTTATGTGGCCGCATCGGGCCGTATTGACATGGGTGCTTGGCTCTTATTCGCACTACTGTTCTTATGGCAACCGCCTCACTTCTGGGCACTTGCCATTCGCAGAGTTGAGGAATATCGCGAAGCAGGATTTCCATTGCTGCCAGTCGTGAAAGGCATCCATCGGACTAAGATTCAGATGATTCCTTATATTGTGCTGCTGATCCCGGTACCCATCCTTATGTATGCTTATGGATATGCCGGTATGATTTTTATGATCGTGTCCGTGTTACTGTCCGTGCTTTGGGCGTTTTATGCCTTTAAAGGCTTTACGATTAAGGAAGAAGAAACGGATTCGTGGGCAAAAAAAGTATTTTTCTTTTCCATTAACCATTTGACACTCAGCTTCTTGCTGATGATCGTTGATACGGTTCATAAGTTCTAATACCAATCTTAGAAGCTGTACTATATAGAGCTGTCCAACAGGCATGAAATTGACCTGAGGACAGCTTTTTTGTTATTTGCAGGACTAAAGAACAGGAGGGTATACAATGTATTCCTCAAGCCCTGCTTTTTCCAGCTGGGCAATTACATATTCATCTGGAGTACCTTCTACGCCTGCATAGCCTTTGCGTGTATACATATGAAGGGCATCCGGAAAAGCGTCTGCAAGCACACCTCTTATTTTTTTCCCTGAGCTGTCGTTGTCCATAAATAAAAATATTTCGTCATGCTTGGTCCGCTGGCGGAGGGATTCTAATTTTATTGAGTTTAGTGTGCCGAAGGTGCATAAAATGTTGACCTCCGGATCGAGTAATCGGCGGAGTTTACTGCGGTCATTTTTTCCTTCGACAATCACGGTTATCGCCATTTTGCTCACCCCTTGCTTGATGCCTGTGCTCGAAATTCCCCGGGAAATGAAAGAATATGTGTATAGTTTAGCTCTAAAAGGGGTTCTCATGCAAAAAACAACAAAACAGCCTGCCGTAAGTGGCAGGCATGGGTTACAAAGCCGGATGTTAGGGCTAATTAGAACATTAGAACCAGCAAGTACGAAGAATGATGACGAGCAGAATATAAAGAACAAGAATGGTACCAGTTGAAGTTCCAAAAACAGGGCAAGGGCTTACAGGATGACAGTGGCTCATGGGCTGCACCTCCCTTTGTATTGAATTGTTCAGTCAAATTAGTCTATGAGGAGCAGGGTATTAGGTACTGTGCGTAAGCCCTCTAGAACGTATTTTGGGCTTTAAAGGTAGCATCTCAGCATGGCCCCTTAGTTATAATTAGGAATGGTAAGGACCCGAGGCAGATAGTGGTGGTGTAGGAGATAATCGCTGAACAGGAACGAATAGTAGACCAGTCATCAAAATTAGAAATGCGATAAAAAAAGGAGATATGTGATCCGGAAGCTGACCCGCCAGTACAGGCCCGGCAAAGGAGCCGATAGACGTTGCAATGGATTGTAGGGCAAAGGTTTTGCCCAATCGAGCCCCTCCGATTCGTATGAAAAGAGAGGCCAGCGCTGGAAAAATGATGCCTTTGGCTGTTCCCAAAATAAACAGGATGATACCTATGGTCGCTTCAGGCGTGGTGGCGAGTGCGTAGAAGCTTAAAGACATCAGAATAATGCCGCAAATTAACCTTACCATCGGTGAATATTTGTTCAGAAAAAGCAAACTGAGCGTACAGAGTGCTCCCAAACTGATGATGGAAAAGAGCAATCCGGTGGACATCATGGACGCAGAACCGTTATTTCGTAATGGGATCTCGTAAAATAAAATGCCTTGTGCGCACGCCAAAACAAAAGGTAGAAGCAGATAACGCCAATTGAAGGGTAACCGCGTCTGTGCTGCTGACTGTGGAGCAGGTGTCGTATGACCATCAGATAATTGGGCCTGTGGAGCGGGTGCTTTTTTGGGTAAGGTGAAATAAGCCATAAGCCCCGTGATTACGAGAATGATACCAAGGGAGCTAAATGTCTCGCTAAAGCCAAAGCTGGCTACGATAAATGCGCCTGCAGCTGGAGATAGAACTGAGGCCAACGTATGGACAACACCATGTCCCGACATATATTTGCCCTGCGTAACCGGATGATCGGACAGTTGCGCCAGCATGGCCAGACAGGCTGGAGATAAAAAGGCCAACACATAACCACTAATCGCACGCAGAAAAAGCAATTCCCACGGTGTATGGATGTACGATTGAATGATCAGGATCAGGCCTGCAGCTGTCAGGCTGAACATAATATATCGGCGACTGCCGTGTTTGTCGACTTTGGGACCTGCCATCAAGTTACCAGGCAGGTGAGTTAGAGAGTAAATCCCCATCATCCAACCGATAAAGGTAGGGGCTGCCCCCAGAGAGATTGCGAATGGTGTCAAAATAGGATATTGTGCATGCAGATCAAAAAAGGCAATGAACAAGAAGAGATACAGCCAGAGGGCTGTTTTCATGTGAATGACCCCCTTTCCTTAATGTAAACTTCCATCTTACTTCGTAATGGCCCTTCCTAAGTTGTACGCCAGAATGGACGAACATAGACCACTTTGTATGGACAAGAATTGAATGACAAGGTATGTATAAGACCTAAGCTGACAGGACATTGCGTAATCATGTATAATTACAGAGACAATTTTGCAATTTGAATCATGTAGTTGGAAACGGGAGTGTAGCGAATGGATAAGAACGTCTGGTCAGAGTTTTTGGAACATAATTGGCAGATCGTTCAGGATAACTGGCTGTATATATTAATTGGGCTTGTCCTATTGTTAGTCATATTGAAGGTTGTAAGAACTCTCATAAAATGGCTGATTGTCATCGTCGTAATTGCAGGCTTACTTATCTACAGTGGCATTTCCTTTGAACAGGTCGGCAAGGTCGTGACTCAGGCAAAGGATGACGCAATTAACAAGGTTCAGAGCGAGGCTTTGAACATGATGATAAAAGAGGGGCAAAATGCCAAATACACCTCCAACGGAGATGGTACATTTACAGTGACCAGTTCCAACCTGAAAGTAAAAGGTCCGTTTGAGGGGAACAAGGTCAAGGTATGGTTTCAGGGAATGTCGCTGGGCGAATGGAGTATGAGTGACACAGTCAAGAAATATATCGAAAGCGCGAAAGACTTGGCTGCTGCACAGCCGCCACAGTCGCCGTAAAGACAGGAGGAACACAATGAATCCATCCTGGCTGGAGTCTATTCTTCATTGGAATGGCGTGACGGTGTTTCTGATCGCCATCGTAGTATTGTCGTTGATACAGGGGTGGAGGCGAGGAGCCTCCAGATCTGTAGGTGCGCTGTTTAGTCTCATTGTGGATGGCATACTCACTGTGGCGGGTATTTTGTGCTCGCTCGGGTTAGCCATGTGGCTTTCACCAAAGGTGCAGCAATGGCTGGCAGCTTACATGGAGCATTTGCCACAGCGAAAACTAAGTGGGATTGAGCAATTTTATTATACGCTTGTGGCGGGGATAGAGGGTTTTCCACTGCTGCGGTTTGCCGTATTGTTCATGCTCAGTTATGCTATCGCCCAGTTTATACTGCGTGCCATTTATGTGCTGATGGTAGGTGGCAAATCAGATTCCTCTCTCCATGAGCATCCCCAAAAATCGGGCTTTTTCAGCAGGGTGGCAGGGGCCGGCATAGGTACTCTTATTGGTGGAGCTCGCGCCATGATGATCATAGCCCTGCTGTTCATAGGCGTAAGTCTGTACCCAGACAGCGGGTTTAGCAGCTACGTACAAGCTTCGCCGATTTATAAGCAAGGTGCGCAATCGGTCATTGAGCCGTTGTCCGGGACTCTGATTAAGGATAAGCTCCCTGTATTTACGCAAGCTGTTACCAAGGAATTGAATGGTATCATGCAGCGCAAATACGAAATAATTGACCGAGACATTCCAAGCGATATCGTTCAGGCAGCGGCCAAGATTACAGAAGGGGCTAGCGGTGACGAGCAAAAAGCCAGAGCGTTGTATGAATGGGTAGGCACCCGCATTAGCTATGATTACAGTAAGGTGGAAGCCTATGAGCAACGTGGTGACTGGCATGAACAGACTCCCCGAGATACGTTTGATACACGTAAAGGAGTGTGCATTGATTATGCCCGCCTGTACTCAATGATGGCTCGTTCGCAGGGACTACAGGTCAAGGTCGTAACAGGTCTTGGATACAACGGACAGGGAGGATACGGGTCTCATGCCTGGAATGAGGTATATTTGAGCGGACAGCATCAGTGGGTACCGCTAGACCCGACCTGGGCACAAAGTGGAGACTGGTTTAACCCGCCCGGTTTTGCCCAAACACATATCAAGGATAAAGTGATTTAAGAAGGAGTGGAAAAGGGCACATGAGAAAGATGGACAACGAGCAAGGAAAAGACAATGAGACATCCGACCGAAAAAGATTTAGCTTCCGGATTAATCTGTTCTTTTTCAGCTCGTTCATTATATTTACAGTCATAATTGTAAGACTGGCGATACTTCAATTTGTAGATGGACCTCAGCTCAAGCAGCAGGAGGCCAGTAATGTTACTAAAAATGTACCACTTACGCCGATTCGCGGAACGATTTATGATTCAACCGGCCAGAACAGACTGGCGTATTCGACACCTGTACAATCGCTGTATATCACACTCTCCAAAAACTATAGTGACAGCTTGGAAGAAAAGCGTAATCCTGATAAAAAGCTGTTGCCTGAGCTGGAGAATATGACACAAAAGCTGGCGAATCGATTTGCTCAATACGGCGATAAAGATGAGCCGCAAATGACGGCAGAACAAATTATGGACGCTATGGATCGGAACTATCAACGATTTAGCGGTTTTACGCCGCGTCTGATTAAAACGAATCTTAATAAAGATGAAGTTGCCTATTTTATGCAGCATAAGAGTGAGTTTCCAGGCGTAGATGTCGTTGAAGAGACGGTACGTCATTACGATCCTGATACGGTAGCTGTTCAAGCGGTCGGTTATATTAAAAGCTACAAAAGTGCGCGTGAAACGTTGGATAAATATAAGAATATTCAAAAATCCATGTCAGCTGAAAATGATCCGGGCCTCATTTATATGGATAATGAATCTGTTGGCTTTGATGGACTGGAATATCAATATCAGGAACAATTACGAGGGAAAAATGGCTATAAAACGGTTCCGATTGATCCTCGAAACATGCCGGAGGGTGTAGATTCTGTTACTCCTCCGCAAAAAGGGAACAACATTTATTCCACGATTAATAAAGAGATTCAGGTTAAAACAGAAGAAGCCATTACGGATCAATTGAGATGGCTCCATTCACACGCTGTGTCTGGCAAGACTCATCCTTATGCCAAAACAGGCTTCGCTGTAGCGATGGAAGTAGATACAGGAAATGTGGTAGCTATGGCTAGTATGCCGGATTACGATGCAAATTATTGGCAAACTGGAAATATATCCAATGATAACTATAAAAAAATTCAAAATGTATATTTAAATGGTACTATCCGCTCCTTTGGATCAGGTCAACCGGGCCAGCATCCAGAGTCAGTTGTCCTGCTCGGTTCCACCATTAAACCACTTTCAGTGTTAATAGGTCTGGAGGAAGGTTTATTCAGTACTTCATCTTACTACCAGGATACAGGAGCAGCCTATTTTGGGCGTAACAATTCTTCACGAGTACGGAACTCTTCTGGCCACGTGTATGGCGGGTTGGACCCGGCTTCTGCCATACGGCATTCCTCGAATGCATTTATGGTCGATATGGTAGGTAAGAGATTGTATAACAAATACATTAATAATGCCAAGGAAGATCAGGGTGTGAATGTATGGGACCGCTATATGAAGGAGTTTGGGCTAGGTGTGTCTACAGGTGTGGATTTACCAAGTGAATGGTCTGGTCGCAGAGAGTATGCTCATAATTCGAAAGAGTCCTCATTATCTAAACTGGCATATGCTTCTTTTGGTCAGCAGGGTAAATATACAACGCTTCAGCTTGCACAATATACAGCAGTATTGGCTACCAAGGGCAAACGGATGGAGCCCCATTTGGTCAGCCAAATTAAAGATACCAACGGTAATGTAGTTCAAACAATTAAACCGAAGGTGCTAAATGAAGTGAAATTCCCGGATGCCTACTGGAATGAAGTCATACGCGGTATGGCAACAGATGTCAGCGCATTTAAAGGTTTTCCGTATGACTTTGCTCGCAAAACGGGGACATCTCAGCAGAGTGTAGGCAGGGAACTGAAAGATAACGGGGTATTTATCGCCTTTGCACCACGTCAGAATCCTAAACTTGCAGTAGCAGTTGTCATTCCTGAAGGAGGCTTCGGAGCTTGGAGCGCCGGACCTGTGGCACGTAAAATCTTTGATGCTTACGACGAAGTGTACGGTTTGGACGGTGTTCCAAAGAAAAAGGATGCAGCGACAGCCGATCCTAATACAGCCAAACAGCCATAATCATTTTTATACAGATATTATTTCAGGTAAGCTTTCCTTAGCCATTGAGCTGAGGAAAGCTTTTTTGTGTTTTTTTATACGTTTTCTTACAAAATTGTCATCTTGGATTTCCTTGTTTCTTGTTTCAAATATGGTAGGATCAGGAATATGAGACCTGTTGGAAGGAGTAATGATCAGCTAATATGGACAGAGGAAGTTTGGATAAAAAATTTTCATTCAAAAAGAAAATTGGTGAAGAGGACGAAGAAACGCGAAAACAGCGGACGGTTTTACGAACCAACCTACTGTTTTTTAGTGTTTTTGTGCTGTTTGCCCTGATCATTACCAGACTAGCTGTATTGCAGTTTATACAATCAGAGGAGCTGAAGGGCCAGCAGCAATCCATAAATACAAAAAATGTTCCGCTAACCCCGAGTCGCGGTACGATTTATGACTCCACGGGTAAGGTTAGACTGGCATATTCGACTCCAATGCAATCCCTGTATGTGACTTTGCCTAAGGATTACAGCAAACGTACGGAGAAAGACCGCAAGCCGGCGGATAAGCTGCTCCCTGAGCTTAATGCTTTTGCTGGCAAACTTGCTAGCAAATTAAACGAGTTGGGGCATAGCGAAGGAGAGCGACTTGATGCAAAGGAAATTATACAACGACTCGACCCGGATTATATTCAATATAGGGGATTCACCCCACGTTTGGTCAAATCCAACCTGAGTCAGAAGGAAATCGCTTATTTTCTGGAGCATCGAACAGAGTTTCCAGGTGTAGAGGTTATAGAAGAAAGTGTACGCCATTATGACTCGGATCGAGTGGCAGTGCAAACGATTGGATATATGTACAAATTCAAAGGAGCTCGGGCGAACCGACCCAAATATAAAGAGTTGTATGAAGCCAATTCGGAGGTTCTAAGACCGGAACAAGTGTATTCGGAAAGCGAAATTGTCGGATATGATGGCTTGGAGCTTCAGTATCAAGACGAGTTAAGAGGGAAAAATGGCTATAAAACAGTAGAGGTTAACCCTCGAAGCATGCCGGAGGGCATTAGATCCATTACACCTCCAGCGAAAGGTCATCATCTGTACTCTACCATCAACAAGGAAATTCAACAAAAAACCGAACAGGCGATTATGGATCAACTCCGCTGGCTTCGTACCCATGCCGTATCGGGTAAACTTCATCAGGATGCAACTACTGGCTTCGCTGTAGCGATGGAGGTAGAGACCGGACATATCGTAGCAATGGCCAGCATGCCGGACTATGACTCGAATGTATGGAAAACGGGAAGTGCGTCGCCTTCAGTGTATGACGATATTCAGCATAAAATGGGGAACGGAACGATTAAATCTGTACCTAGTGGAAAAGTGGGTCCGCACCCGGAATCCTCGGTTCTGCTGGGTTCAACCATTAAGCCGCTGACTGTGCTGATCGGGTTGAAGGAAAATCTGTTTTCGCCTGGACAAACATATCAGGATACAGGAAGTGCGTACTATGGAAAAAATCGCTCCAGCCGAGTCGGTAATTCAGGCGGACATGTGTATGGTTCACTAACACCTAGTAGGGCGATTGAGGTCTCGTCAAATACGTTCATGGTCGATATGATCGGCAAGCCGCTGTATGCCAAATACGGAAGTAATGCAGGAATGCATCAGGGAATTGATGTATGGGACAAGTATATGAAGCAATTTGGACTGGGTGTACCGACGGAAGTCGATCTGCCCGGTGAGTGGGCAGGCAGACTGGAGTACACCAGTAAGCATGAAAGTGCACTGACACGTTTGGTACAGGCATCCTTTGGTCAGCAGGGGAAATATACAGCGATGCAGCTGGCCCAGTATACGACTGTACTGGCAACCAAGGGCAAGCGAATGCAGCCTCATCTAGTCAGTAAAATTGTGGATGACCAGGGGAATCTCGTACGTGAGTTTAAGCCGAAGGTGCTGAATGAGGTCGCTTTTTCAGATACGTACTGGAATACTGTGATTCGCGGCATGGCTACCGATGTTAAAGCCTTTAACGGATTTCCCTATGACTATGCCCGCAAAACGGGGACTTCTCAGCAGGTGGTGGGACGTACGGTTAAAGATAATGGGGTATTTATCGCTTTTGCTCCGCGTCAAAATCCGAAGCTGGCTGTAGCCGTGATCATCCCGGAGGGGGGCTTTGGTGCGACGAGCGCGGGACCCGTTGCGCGTAAAATATTTGATGCATATGACGAAGTATACGGGCTTGATGGTATTCCCAAAAAGCCTCTGGCAGCGAATTAAGGACTTGAATACTTTTGTGGGCTTCTCTTTTTCATGGTAAAATGTCGTTGGACATAAGGGACAACAGGAGGAAGAGAGACCATGGGAGAAAACCAATATAAATACAAACTGCTTGCGCTCGACATGGATGGAACTTTACTGAACGATAATCATGAAATAAGCTTGGAAACGATTAATTGGATTAATAAGGCGATTCAGGAAGGGATTCATGTATGCTTGTCTACTGGACGTGCAGCGATGCATGCTTTACCTTACGGTCAGCAACTCGGCCTAGAGACGCCAATGGTAACTGTAAACGGCAGTGAAGTATGGAAATCACCTCACGAATTGTGGCGCCGCTATTTACTTGATAAGGAGCTTATTCGCAAGATGCACCAGATTGCCGTAGAAACAGGCTCCTGGTTCTGGGCTTACTCAACCGAGGAGTTATACAACAGAGATCGTTGGCCGGACACATTGGACACACAGGAATGGCTCAAATTCGGTTATAATACGGAAAATGACGAAATTCGCCATCAAATTTTGCTCAAGCTTCAGGATATGGGGGGACTTGAAATTTCCAATTCTTCGATGACGAATCTGGAAATTAATCCAGCTGGTATATCCAAAGCCAGTGGCATCGCTGAAGTGTGCGACCTGCTCTACATTACCATGGAGCAGGTGGTTGCCGTAGGTGATAGTTTGAATGACCTGGCTGTGATTCAAGCGGCTGGACTGGGTGTAGCGATGGGGAATGCTCAGGATACGGTAAAAGAAGCCGCTAATGTGGTTGTGGCTTCGAATAATGAGGACGGCATTGTAGAAGTGATTCGAGATTATGTGCTTGTGTAATAAAATGATGGTGCACAAGCAAGATGAATAGACGAGAAGGAGGAGGCCCATGGACGTTTTAGGTTGGATTGTTGTCATTGTACTGTTCATTGTAGGCATGGCGGGAGCGGTGTATCCCGTATTGCCGGGGGCGCTCGCCATTTATTTTGCATTTTTTGTATACGGCTGGTTTTTCTCGTTTGCTCCATACAATGCATTGTTTTGGATTATACAAACACTAATCGTCGTTGCCCTTTTTATTGCGGATTATGCTGTGAATGCGTGGGGAGTGAAGCGATTTGGCGGCTCGCGTCTGTCAGCGATCCTTAGTACTGTGGGAATCATTATTGGCCCCTTTGTTATTCCAGCATTCGGTTTGATTTTGGGACCATTTATCGGTGCTGTGCTGGGTGAGCTGATTGGTAAAGCCCCGCTGGATCGAGCTATAAAAGTGGGCTTTGGCTCCGTCTTGGGCCTATTTACTAGCACCGTGATGAAAGTAATTTTGCAGCTTGCCATGATTATTGTATTCTTAATTTGGGTGTTTTAACCTGAGATTCGTTTATTATGATTTACAGAGACAGAATCGACATGCGGCTCCGCACCGGTGATGGCTCAGGCCATGACTGTTTTTCGCGGAGCTTTTGCATGCATGTGAACAGCAAGAAAGAAGGGAACGCATTTTGTCCAATAAAGAAACATTCCTTAAAGGTACGCTTATTTTAGCCGCTGCCGCTTTGGTGGCCAGAGTGCTTGGTCTGGTACAGCGCGTTCCATTGGAGCATTTGCTCGGCTCCGTGGGGAACGCCTCGTTTACCATTGCGAACAACGCTTATTTGATGCTGCTCACGGTTGCTACGGCCGGTATTCCTAGCACACTGAGTAAAATGGTTTCGGAACGCTACGCACTGGATCGGCCTGCGGAAGCGCGACGTGTGTATCGTGCGGCTTTGATATTCGCGGCCGTGGCGGGTATTATCATTACGGCGCTGCTGTATTTTGGAGCGCCTTATTTTGCCGAGCATGTAGCAGGGGTTCCGCAGTCTGCTTTGGCTATTCAGGCTTTGGCACCCGCTTTGTTGTTGTTTCCTGCTATTGCCATGATGCGTGGATACTTCCAAGGACGTGGTAATATGACCGCAGGCGGTATTTCACAAATTGTGGAGCAGGTCGCACGGGTAGCAACCGCAATTCTGCTTGCCTTTATTATTTTGAAGCTTGGCTATGGAGATCGTGAGGTTGCGGCGGGTGCCTCCTTTGGGGGTGTCATGGGAAGCCTCGGCGCTCTGGCGGTCATGTTGTATTACACGGTGAAACTGCGTCGTCAGGATCGCCAAGATCGTCAAGAGCAATTCCAAGAGGAAAGCTCCGCGTTACCGATGATGCGGATTTACAAAGATATTTTTAAGCTCTCTATTCCCATCGTATTGTCGTCTCTGACGGTTCCGGCGGTTAATTTTATTGATACGTCGATTGTAGTTAGACTGCTGTCTGGACAAGTGGGATTGGATCAGGCGACTACTCAGTTGGGTTATCTAGGCTCTAGGGCACAGAGTGTGGCAGGTATTCCTCCAATTTTGGCCATTGCACTCAGTCAATCGCTCATTCCGATCATTTCGGCGGCTTTTGCCCGTAAGGATGAACAGCATTTACAAAATCAGATGACGCTTGCCTTGCGTATCTCTATTTTGACCGGAATGCCGATTGTGTTGGCTTTATGTGTAACTGCATATTCTATTAATGGTCTGTTGTTCAGCTCGCTTGGAGGCAGCGGAATTATCGCTGTTTTGACACTCGGAACGATCTTCCAGATTACGATGATGACTTCTAATTCGATATTGATCGGTATGGGCAAGCCGCGTATTTCAATGGTCAATGTGATGGTTGGTATCGTCGTGAAGTTGGCAGCGAGCTGGCTGCTGGCTGGTTGGCTTGGAATTTACGGAATTATTGCCGCAACCGGATTATGTTTTCTCGTCATTACGTTGCTGAATTTGCGTGTGCTGAAAGGTATTGTTACTTTCTCAATCATGGGCCGTCGCTGGGCAGGCTTCCTAACCGCTGTCGTAGTCTCGGGAGCTATCGGGTACGGAGTAAATGAAGCCTGCATTTTGCTGGTACACCTGATGCCTGCGCGTGTAGCCTTCTTGATCGCGTGCTGTATTGCCGGAGCAGTTGTACTGGTATGCTACTTGGTATTGCTGGTTGTATTGCGCGTATTGCGCAGGGACGAGCTGGGCAACTATCCGCGTATGTTGCAGAAGGTATTGCGTCCGTTAATGCGCCTACAGCGTGAGTCCACTGGACAACGAAGCTAAAAGAATCCTTCCTCTGTTCAATGAAAGGACCTAAAGCTGTTATGAGCATCATGGGCCATTGCTGTTTTTTGTATGCCGTGGCGATGCTCATGGCGCATAGCAAATAACAGAGGCCGTCTTGGTTCACTAATATGCCCAAGTGTAGAACCGTCCTGAAACCAGTCATAACGGGGAATCGGATCATAGGCTGTATCTGACCAGACGGCGTTCAGTTCTGGGCTGTACAGACGTTGACTTGGCGGGAGCCATTCATGTGCTAAAAGCGTTGCACTCTCTTCTGGAGAGCGCAGCGCTTTTTGTTCATTCGGAGTGAACAGTCCCGGCCAATAGTCGCTGCGAGAACCGGTATGCGGCACGCTGGCAGCAAATGCGGATGCCTGATCCAGTACCTGCTGATGGCCAAATAACATAGCGTAGAGACTTTTGCCAAAGCCGATCCGCTCGTCCAGATGGCCGAAACGCTCCATGACAAGTCCGGCAAGGCCACCGTTTAGCCCAAGCGGAAATATAACTTGATTGAGCTGAAGCCAGTCATGCAAATAAAAGCCCGGCTTGTGTGTCACAAATTTTTGAAAATACGGATCTTTCACGACACGTCCTTCAATATAGTTTTGTTCATTAATAATGAGCGCCACCGTCAAAAGAGAACTATCCCGCCAAGCCCAGAAACGTTCCCAAAAGGGCTTCATGAATGGCGAAACGTGAAAATAGGGCAACAAATGGAAGCAACTTCGTCCCAAATGACGGCTGTGCATGTAAAGCTGCAACTGTGGATAAGCGTCCTGAAAAATAAGGGCGTTACAGCGCTCAAGTAGTCGATACAGCCACTCCTTTTCCTGTTCGCCAAACAGGTCGCCAATGAGCTCTCCTTTCAGATCAGTCATATTATAGCCGCCATTACGAGAAACCAGATGGGCCAGTAATGCCCAGTGTAATTCCGGGTAGCCACGATAGCATTCAAGGTAAGCGGCAGTGCGCGTGATGTTGCTGCGATTCTCCTGTGCTGTATCGTTCTTGATCCGCTCCAGCAGCTCACAGTCTGTTTCGCATAAGGGCATATTAAGAGAAGAGGGACGCGTAGCGGGTCCGTTCACCAGCATTAATGCTTCAGCTTCATTCATGGCGGCTTGTGCCGAATGATAATCCCACGGCAGTTCACGTAAGGGATAGCGTAATTTACGGGATTCGGTCCAGGCCGCACGTTTGCCCTCCCATGCCTCCTCCGCAAAACGCGGAACGGAGCCGAGTAGCTTGAGCCCTCCCTGAAGCTGTCGAGATGCGACATGGAGCCATTCGGTGAGAGACATGTTTAAATAACCTCCTTTCAAGTGCAGGCATCCCCGTATTCCACTAAGTATGTTGGGTATGCTGTTAGAATGTCGTCGCTTATGTGGATTCTTAAGTATATCTTTAGTATGCCTCAATGAGAGGGCTTCCAATCGGCATGTGAGCATAATAGGGGAGTGTGCAAAAGCTTCACTTGGCGTTACAATAGAAACTACAGGATTTCCTGCATAAAAGAAGTTCAAGGAGGAATTATGTATGCAAAAAATCGTCTCTCATGAAGACTTTAATAAGGCAATATCCACTTCAGGTGTAACGGTAGCTGTGTTTAAGGCGGACTGGTGCGGAGATTGTCATTTTATTGATCCGTTCATGCCTGATGTGGAACAACAATATGCAGACAAGCTTACATTAATTGAAATTGATGTAGAGCAGGCCGAAAGTGTCAGTCAAGAGCAAAATGTTCTAGGGATTCCCAGCTTTATCGCTTACAGTGAAGGGCGAGAACTGGTACGTCTGGTGAACAGGCTGCGTAAATCCCGCGAGGAAATCGAGCAGTTTTTGGACCGGGCTGTAGAAGTCCATGCTAACTTGGCAAAATAAATGATAACGGTATGTATGAGGGCTCCGAAGGGAAACCTAATCATCACGATATACAGAAAGCCGCTTCCTTCCGAAGGAGGCGGCTTTCTTACGGACACGTTCACATTTTGTCAACAAAGCTCGTATGTCAAGGAACGATATATCAGTTATAATTACTATAAGTGATCATTTCACAACATCTAAAGTGAATAAATATTATATTTGGAAGGATACGGGTGAATTCATTGAATAACAAAATCAGAATATTAAAATGGCTGGCACTCGTAACATGTATTGTCATGTTTTTGGCTACCTTCGGTGGAGGTGTCGTGACGCGAACGGATTCGGGTCTCGGCTGTGGACGAGAATTCCCGCTTTGTAATGGTAAGCTGGTTCCGGCACATACCATCGCGTCCCTTATTGAGTTCTCTCATCGCTCCGTCAGTGCCATGGCCGGAATTCTTTCTATCGCCTCGTTTGTCGGCTTTTTGCTGTTTATGAAGCATCGGAAGGATTTACAGCTATTCTCGTTGCTTACGCTATTGTTTGTTATCATACAAGGTGCGATGGGGGCGTTGGCTGTCATCTTCTCCCAATCGGCTGCAGTCATGGGACTGCATTTTGGCTTTGCGCTTATCGCTTTTGCCAGTGCGACTATGATGACGCTGGGAGCCTGGCAGGAGCATGCGGATTCACGCTACACTCCACGTCTGATTCCTGGGCGTGTCAGTCGGGGCTATCGTAACTTTATATGGCTATCAACGATCTATACCTATATTGCTGTTTATTCAGGAGCGTTGCTTAGTCATTCGGTCATCCAGAAGGTTGTAAATATTGGGGGCTTCATATCTCCACTGCTGCTTCATCAGATTTCAGCCGGACTGCTGTTCGTCATTATTTTGGCTGTGGGTCACTACTCGTACCGTTATCACCCGAATCACCGGGATATTCGTACCCTAGGTGTCGTATCGGTCGTATTGATCATACTTCAAGTGGTGATTGGCATTATCCTGCTGTACGTCAACAGACCTGAAATTTATATGTTTATCGTGCTGGGACATATGCTGGTGATTGCATCGTTGTTCTCCATTTTGGCTTATCTGAGCTATCGTGTATGGCAATTGTCACCGGACCGCAAGCTTGTTCCGACCCAAGCACAGCGTACCTAAGCATTTCGTAGATCATTATAAAACGTATTTTGCCCAAGAGGCGTTGAAACACGTATAATAACATCATAAGAAACAAACCAGGCCCACGAGTTTCTCGAGGGCTTGATTTGCTTAGGAGGAATCATCCAGTTGATCTACCAGAATTTGCGCCAATTTATTGAAGCGCTGCGAAAAGAAAATGATCTTAAAATTATAGAAGCACCTGTCGATCCTTATTTGGAGCTGGCTGAAATCCACCGGAGAGTCATTGAGGAAGAAGGTCCGGCACTGCTGTTTACCAATGTCAAAGGAACCCCGTTTCCTGTCGCCAGTAATTTGTTTGGCACGAATCGCCGTGTGGACATGGCTTTTGGCCCTCGTCCAGAGCAACTGATGGATGCAATTGTAGGTGCGACCAAGACGCTGCTTCCACCTACACCCAAAGCGTTGTGGAATGAACGTGGCCTGATTAAGGACATGCTAAAAGTAGGACTAAAAACAGTATCTCATAACGAAGCTCCTGTATTGGGCGTTCGCCGTACGGATGCTCCGCTGGCTCCGCTGCCTAGAGTAACCAGTTGGCACGAGGATGGAGGACCGTTCATTACGCTTCCGCTCGTGTATACCGAAAAGCCAGGCCAGTCCAAGGACCATAATTTGGGGATGTATCGCATCCAGATTTATGATGATCAGACGACAGGGATTCATTGGCAAATCCATAAAGGCGGCGGCTTCCATTATCATGAGGCAGAGCTGCGTAATGAGCCGTTGCCTACGACGATCATCATCGGTGGCCCGCCTGCTCTGATTGCGTCTGCCATTGCTCCTGCCCCGGAAAACTTGCCAGAGCTGTTGCTGGCTTCTCTGATTATGGGGGGCAAGCTGCCCATGACAGAAGACCCGCTTGGAGGCCATCGCATTCCGGCAGAAGCCGAGTTTGCGATCAGCGGCTATGTGCCGCCTCATGAACGTCGCCCGGAAGGGCCGTTTGGCGATCATTTTGGCTATTACTCATTACAACATGATTTCCCTGTGTTTCATGTCAAACATATGCATCACCGCAAAGATGCCATTTATCCGGCAACCATTGTAGGTAAGCCACGGCAGGAAGACTACTATCTCGGCGAATTTTTGCAACGTCTGTTGTCGCCCGCCTATCCGCTTGTGATGCCTTCCGTCAAGTCGTTATGGGCATATGCAGAAACAGGTGTACACGCGCTGGCAGCGGCAGTCGTACGTGAAAGCTACTCCCGTGAAGCGCTGGTATCCGGCTTTACCATTCTGGGTCAAGGTCAATTGTCGTTGACCAAATTCCTGATGCTGACGGATCGGGTGATCGATTTATCCGACTTTAACCTGTTGCTAGAAACCATTTTGGAGCGATTTAATCCAGCCAGAGATTTGTTTATTTTTAACCATACGTCTCACGATACACTCGATTACACGGGCCGCAAGCTGAATCACGGCAGCAAGGCGATTCTGATGGGGGTAGGCGAACCTGTGCGTGAATTGCCTCGCGTTTATGAAGGCGGCGATCTGCCGGGAATTCGTGAAATCGAACCCTATTGCGGAGGTTGCCTCGTTATATCCGGCTCGTCCTTTGAGCAGGAGCCTGAACTCGCTGCGCGTGTATTGGAGCGATTAGCTGCGGGTGAGCAAGAGTGGCCGCTTGTCTTTATCGTGGACGATGCCAAAGAAGTTGTTCGCTCCCAAGCCTCGTTCCTGTGGACGGTATTCACACGCTTTAACCCCGCTACAGATATGTACGCCGACAGCGAAGTACGTTTGCATCACCTGAACTATAAGCTGCCGATTGTAGTGGATGCACGTATGAAGCCAGGCTACCCTGATGAGGTGCTACCGCGTGAGGATATAGTTAAGCTTGTAGATCAACGGTGGACGAGTTATTTCGCTTGACGCCAATTCAAGCATCTAACAGCCGGATTTTACAGATATGAAGGAGGCGTGAAGCATGATACGCAAGCTGTTGGGCGAGCCCCCACGTGAAAATCATGGCGTCCTGCTGGATGCCATGAATAGCATGTCAGACATGTTACATTTGCTGGAACGGCAAATCCAGGCCAGTGGTGATCCTACCCATGACTTTCGGAAGGCGGATATTTTAACACGTGGTCTGATGTCGTCTTTGGATGAACTGGAGCAGAGCCATCATGCTGCCGCCTTTTTCCGTATGAAAGTGAAAGCCGGATACGCTGAAGATATGAGCAAGGAGGAAAAATCCGATTATGCTTTGTATGTTTTCTTTTATAAGGATGGGTTTGTGCGGGTATTCTCTATTTTGGATAAGCTTGGTAATTGGATGAATGATTTGTATGATTTAAAAACAGGGCAGTATAAGGCGCATTATTCGTATTTTACCGTGTTGAGACAGCTCAAGTATCTCAAAATGCATTCTGTATTGACTGATAATTTAAATGATATCAAGGACACATACAACGATGCCATCAATCGCCTGCGTAAGCGTCGAAATACGGAAATACACTATATGAACACGGAAATGCAGGATGATCTCTGGCAACGTCACCGTGCTTTATATGGCAAAATCCAACTGGAGGACCTTGATCACCATCTGGAAGATTTGCAGCAGGGCTTGGAAATGGTATGCCAGTCGCTATCAAACGCATTTTCTTATACTGCGAAACAATGGGAGAACCGGGCAGTGCGCCCATAATTATGACAGAAAATATCCTTTGACAAAGCAATGTAAACTATCTATACTGAAACCTAGTTTCAGAAAAATGCTTGAATTATTTTTTTTATATAAACTTAACGGACAGCTAAAGCTGGAGTTTAACATATTTTTCTTATCCAGAGAGGTGGAGGGACTGGCCCGATGAAGCCCGGCAACCCGTTCTTTCCCGGTGTAATGCACCGGGAGGGAACATATGGTGCTAATTCCTACAAAACCGCTAGAGTTATAGCGATTTTGGCAGATGAGAAAAGGTTCGCAAGGTGGGGCCCTTTTCATTCTGTGAAAGGGGCTCTTTTTTGTATAAATAAATAGTGATTTTATACAATCCCGAGAGATGACAACTGGTTAACAGGGTAAGAAAGAAGTGAAGGAGGTCGCAGCACGTTGATAGAGCTTAAGCAATTAACCAAGCATTATGGTAAAGGTAACCGACGCGTTAATGCGTTGTCCGGGTTGAACCTTTCTATAAAGCGTGGAGAAATATTCGGGGTGATTGGTCATTCCGGGGCGGGCAAAAGTACGTTGATCCGCTGTATTAATTTATTGGAACGCCCTACTTCAGGCGAAGTATGGGTAGATGGGGTTAACCTTGTGACTGTGAGTCAAGCCCAGTTACAGAAGCAACGTCGCAAAATCGGAATGATTTTTCAACATTTTAATTTGTTGTCTTCGGCGACAGTGTATGACAACATTGCATTTCCATTGCGGCTGGTAAATACCCCAAAGCAGGAGCTAGACAAGAAAGTTCGCGAGCTGCTGGAATTGGTGGGTCTGAAAGAACACAGTGGAAAATATCCGTCACAGCTCTCAGGTGGACAGAAGCAGCGGGTAGGGATTGCACGGGCACTGGCTAGTGATCCGCATGTGCTGCTGTGTGACGAAGCGACGTCTGCGCTTGATCCGCAGACGACAGGGTCTATCCTGAAATTGCTGTTGGATATTAACCAGCGCTTTAATTTGACTATCGTATTGATTACTCATGAGATGCATGTCATTCAAAGTATATGTGATCGAGTTGGCGTCATTCATGAGGGCGATATCGTGGAGCAAGGTCCGGTGGCGGAAGCGTTTTTGAAGCCACAGCATCAGGTGACTAAGGATTTTATCCAGCGGGAGGCAGAACATCCTGAGGAATTACAAGCAGCGATTGCAGCAGCAGGTAGCGGCGAATCGGCACAGGTGGTACGTATCTCCTTCTTGGGCAGTAAAACTTATGATGCAATTCTATCGCGTACGACTCGAAGTACAGGTGTTGATTTTGCAATCTTACAGGGCACCATCTCTACGATTAAAAACGTACCGTATGGACAGCTGATCGTTCGTTTTGAAGGAAACCATTCAGATATAGAACATACGCTGCGCGAAGTGTCAGGGCAAGGACTCGATGTGGAGGTGATCGGACAATGAGCGAACTTGATTTTTCGCAAGTGAGTTGGGAAGAGCTAGGGAATTCTACTCTGGAAACCCTTCAGATGCTCGGGGCATCTGCATTGTTCAC
The DNA here is from genome assembly GCF_038008995.1 of Paenibacillus sp. FSL W8-0439. Lineage (NCBI taxonomy): Bacteria > Bacillati > Bacillota > Bacilli > Caryophanales > Paenibacillaceae > Paenibacillus > Paenibacillus sp. FSL W8-0439. Next base: position 4,660,017 of record NZ_JBBPAK010000001.1, on the reverse strand, counting down.
CCTCGTTATTGGTTTGCCGCTCGGTATATTGTTGTTTCTGGCAAGCCGTTCCTCGTTGACTCTGATGAAGGTGATATACGTTGTATTATCTTTCGTCGTTAACATTTTGCGTTCCGTACCATTTATCATCTTGATCGTCGCACTTATTCCTTTTACACGATCGTTGGTAGGTACCTCGACCGGGGTGCTGGGAACCATTCCGCCATTGGTTATCGGGGCTGCTCCTTTCTTCGCACGTCTTGTCGAAACGTCACTGCGTGAAGTGGACAAGGGTGTCATTGAAGCTGCACAAGCGATGGGGGCTTCGACAGGACAAATTATCCGGCGTGTGCTGTTACGTGAGGCACTGCCGGGCCTGCTCGCCGCATTAACCATTACCGTCGTTACACTCGTATCCTACACGGCAATGTCCGGGATGATCGGGGGCGGTGGACTGGGTACACTGGCTATCAACTACGGCTATTATCGTTACGAAACGGCTGTAATGATCGTTGCGGTCGTGCTGATGGTCGTATTGGTTCAATTGCTGCAAATGGCGGGAGACCGTCTCGTGCGGCATTATACTCGAAAATAGGGAAAACATATAGATATCCTTATTGATCAGGACGTCTGATCCTGAATATTACAAATTATTGGAGGGGTAACAACATGAAGAAATGGGTATTGGCTGTATTGAGCTTGACATTAATTGCGGTACTGGCTGCTTGCGGTACAAAGAGCACAACATCGGATACAAACAATGCGGCCGAAAATACAGGCGGGTCACCCCGTGAAGTCGAACTGAAAGTTGGAGCTTCTCCTGTGCCTCATGCGGAAATTTTGGAAGCAATCAAGCCTCAGTTGGAAAAAGAAGGGGTTCGTCTTCAAGTCGTTCAGTTTAACGACTATGTACAGCCGAACGTGCAATTGTTTGACAAGCAACTGGATGCTAACTTTTATCAACATGTACCTTACCTGAATGTGATGAACAAAGAGCGTAAAATGGATCTGGTTTCTGTTGGCGCGGTTCATCTGGAGCCATTCGGTATCTACTCCCAAAAATATAAAAAGCTTGATGAACTTCCAGATGGTGCAACAGTAGCCATTCCGAACGATGCAACCAATGGAGGTCGTGCATTGCTGCTGTTGGAGAAACAAGGTCTGATCAAGCTGAAAGATGCTAGCAACATTGAAGCTACTGTAAAAGATATTACTGAAAATAAGAAAAACCTGAAGTTCAAGGAGCTGGAAGCAGCTATGCTGCCACGTCAGTTGCCTGAAGTGGATATTGCGTTGATCAACACGAACTACGCTTTGGAAGCCAAGCTGAATCCGACCAAGGATGCATTGGCACTGGAAGACAAAGATTCACCATATGCTAACGTGCTGGTAGCACGTCCTGATAATAAAGATTCCGAAGCGATCCAAAAACTGCTTAAAGCTTTGCAATCTCCAGAAACTAAAAAATTCATTGAAGACAAATATCAAGGCGCAATTATCCCTGCATTTTAAGCAGAAACTAAGAATGCGCTGAACGTAAACCCCAGCTTCTCTTGAACAAGAGGACTGGGGTTTCTTTTTGGTTGGAGTTGTAGGGATTGCTTAAATATTTTATACTTGGGGGTGACCGTTCTCTGTGAAGAGGAGGAAAACTGTTGAGAGACAAAGTCGCACTCATAACGGGTAGTGCCAAAGGTTTAGGTAAAATGACCGCTCTGCGTCTGGCTGATGAAGGTTGTGACATTGCCCTGAATTATGTCCATAGCCAGGCTGAAGCCGAAGCACTTAAGCGGGTAATTGAGTCTAAGGGAGTACGCTGCCTGTCTTTACAAGCAGATATCTCGGTTCAGGAAGATATCACCAGGCTGATCGGTGAAGTGCAGGATCGGCTGGGCGGAGTCGATATTATGGTGAATAATGCTGGACCGTTCATCCGGGAACGCCGTCTGTTTGCGGATTACAGTGTGGCTGAGATTCATGCCATGATACAGGGGAATCTGGTCGGTACCATGTTGCTGGATCATTTGGTATTGCCGCACATGCGTAGCCAGCAATGGGGACGTATTATTCATTTTGGCTTTGGTCATGCTGGAGAAGCAAGGGCTTGGCCGCATCGCGCCGTCTACGCAGCTGCTAAGGTGGGGCTGGTGTCTTTTACGAAGTCACTGGCTGTAGAGGAAGCTCCCCATGGCATCACGGTCAATATGATCTGTCCCGGGGATATCCGAGGAGCGAACAAGGAAAAGTCGATTGCCGATGTCATCGGCATGCAGGATACAGAGACACCGCGTGGGCGTCCAGGAAGCGGAGAGGACATTGCGCGAGTGATCGCCTATTTGTGTGAGGAGCATTCGGATTTTATAACGGGTAATATTATGGATGTGTCCGGAGGGTTGGACCCCATTCGGCCAACCATATAAGATCGAGAGATCCTTTAGACGTTGTAACACAAAAAAGAGTCTTGAGCTTCGTTACCGAAGTCAAGACTCTCTGATCATTATGCATCAAGCATTAGAATACTTGTACCACTTCTTGGACGCCTTCGACTTCTTCGAGAAGAGCGCGTTCAATCCCTGCCTTCAGCGTAATTGTAGAACTTGGGCAACTGCCGCAAGCGCCTACCAGCTTCAGCTTAACGATACCATCTTCAACGTCAACCAGCTCAACGTCACCGCCATCGCGTTGCAGGAACGGACGGAGCTTATCCAGTACGTCTGCTACTTCATCATACATTTGAACGCTTTGTGCTTCGCTCATTAGAATTCAACTCCTTTCCTATACCTTATTTATTATATTACAAAGCGGGCCAAATTAAAATGCCCGTCATCCAAAGCAGGTGAAAAAAATGTTAAGACCTATTATTGAATTTTGCACCAGTAATATGCATTTTGGTACCGATGAGATTATGTCCAAACTAGAACAGAACCCGGATTATGATGTGATTGAATACGGCTGCCTAAGCAATTGCGGTCAGTGTAACGCTGAGCCTTATGCGATGGTTAATGGTGAAATTGTATCCGCAGATTCAGCAGAGCTTCTGTACGAAGTGATTCTAAACAAAATTAAAGAAGCCGAAGCATGGGACAACCTGGATTTGGATTAAAAATAGAAGTCATCGGCAAGCCAGCTTCCTCTTGTAGGAAATATGTATTATTCATAGATGCAACAACAAAGAAGACCTGCTCTGAAAGCAGGTCTTCTTTGTTGTTGCATATCCAATTAGCCAAAATGGCGTTTGGACTTCCAGAGCACACCGCTCTTCAGCAGACGCGGCACTCGTCCACGCAAAGAGGTACTGCCCATAAAGCCATAACCAAACCCGGCCTTCTTGCCAAGTGCACCTAATGTACCACGTAGCTTTAAAGGATGCGGGTGAGGCGTTTGTCCTTTCCACAGGTCGCGTACAATGTGGGCAATCTGCTCACCTTGCACCTCTGCCGCCTGAGCGCTTGGAGAGTAAGGAAGGCTCGCACAGTCTCCGACAACGTACACTTCAGGATGATCCGGTATTTGATAATATTCATTTAGCACGATGCGACCCTGAGGGTCTTTAGGAACTGCTAAATCCTGCACAATTTTAACGGGCTGAATCCCGGCTGTCCATACAACCGCATCGGTCATAATTTGCTCGTCACGGTTGTAAATAGCCCCTGGCTCAATGCGGGAAACCGCAACATGATTTAGTGCGTTCACATGATGCTCCTTGAACCAGGCATGTACATACGCAGACAAACGCTGCGGAAATGCTGATAGCACCCGCTCGCCCCGATCCATAATCGTAATATTCAAATCCGCGCGGCTTTCACGTAACTCCGCAGCAATCTCGACCCCACTTAGACCGCCACCTACAATATGGACATGTCCATAAGGCTTGATTTCATTCAAGCGCAGATACGTTTGGCGGGTATGATTAAAGGATTGGATCGTACAGCTGTATTCTTCAGCTCCCGGTGTATTATGAAAGCGGTCAGTACAACCTAGCGCGATGACAAGCTGGTCATAGGGCAAAGGCTCACCGTCTTGAAAATGGACCATTTTATTCTCAAGATCCATCGAAGTGACCTCTCCGTATTTGCGAATAAGACGTTGTTCATCCGGAAAGTGTACCCGCAAATCAAAATCAGATACGGTACCTGCCGCAAGGGCATAGTATTCTGTTTTCAGCCCCTGAAAGGGCATCCGATCCACTAAAATAACTTGAATATCGTCGGGAATGTGTTTATCCAGCAATTCTTTGGCAATGGTAAGGCCGCCATAGCCGCCCCCTAGAATAACGAAATTTTTCATCAAAATCCGCCGTCCTTTCGTTACCGTGTCCCCGGCAAATGGTCTGGTGTCTTGTCGATCTAGCACAAGTTTTGTTGTTGTAAAGCCCGGAAAGGGGCCTGCCTTTAGCAGACAGACCGACGTGTTCCGGGGCAGCTTGAGGCTGCTTGGTGTGAGTAATGGGGATAAAATGCACGCGGGAAATCTGAATCCGATGTTACACTTATTCGAAAACTTCGATTTCGTTATAGAAGGTGTCACGTTCTACAGGTATGCGTCCAGCACCTTTGACCAGCCAGATTAGCTCTTTGCGGGTCAATCCGGCAGGAGTCAACGCACCTGCGGCATGGCTGATCTGCTCGCGCACAATCGTGCCATGGACATCAGATGCGCCAAAGGTAAGAGCGACCTGCGTCAATTGCGGACCAATATTAATGAAGTAAGCTTTAACATGGTCGATATTGTCCAGCATCAAACGGCTGATCGCAATGGTTTTGAGATCCTCGTAAGCAGAGTTGCGGCGCATGATGTTGGCGTTTTTGCTTTTCGGCTGCATGGACAGTGGGATAAATACCATAAATCCATTTGTTTCATCCTGCAATTCACGAATTTGCAGCATGTGCTCAATACGATCCTGATAAGTTTCGACTGAACCGTACAGCATCGTCGTATGAGTTTTCATACCGAGATTGTGGGCCGTACGATGTACTTCAAGATAGCGGTCCACATTGGCTTTGGTAACACGCATCTTCTTCCGATATTCATCAGATAAGATTTCCGCGCCACCACCAGTCAGAGATTGAAGTCCTGCCTTTTGCAGCTCTTGAAGAACTTCTTTAACACTCAAACCGCTTATGCGTGTAAAAAAGTCAATTTCCGCTGCAGTGTATGCTTTCAGTGTAACGTTGGGATACTTTTCATTCAGTGCCTTCAATGAATCTACATAGTACTGGAAAGGCACATGATTATTATGACCGCCGACGATATGGAATTCTCTTACGCCTGGATGGATATGTTGCTCTACATAATCAATCATTTCCTGCCCAGACAACGTATAAGAGCCTTCCTCCCCCTGATCCTTGCGGAAATTGCAGAACGCGCAGCGCGCTTCGCATACATTGGTGAAGTACAGGCTCATGTTTTCGATAAAATAAACCTTTTTACCATTCTTGCGTAAATTAGCTTCGTTAGCCAACTGGCCCAGTGTGAGAATATCGTCAGTTTCATACAAATATATACCATCTTCGAGGTTCAAACGAATCCCGTTTTGTACCTTTTCTACAATTTCCGCCATTCTGCGGTCTGTAAAAGGTGTAACTAATGTGGACATGCCTATTCCTCCTTCAAGTTGCTCTGTGCGAGGCTGTCCGCCGAATTAGCGGCACAAGCGCTTGATGCGCACAGGATGTCCCGTTCCGTCGGTAAAATCCGGCAGCGCGGATATACGATATGTGAAAAATGTTACAATGCCAGGCTACAATGATGGATGTCTCATAATTTCGCCTTTGAAATGACAAATTTCCGACAGTTTCTTTAACACACTCTTCACCTATTATAAACCTCACACCACTGGTGTTCAATACAAACGAGTAGAAAAAGAGGTGTTTAAGCCTGTAACGGAAGGACATTCCATGACTTGAGCACCTGCAAATAAGAGAGTATACTGAAAGGGAGCATGAAGTAAAAGAGGAGGATGGAGCTATGATTAACATCACCGATTCCGCTGCTGAACGCCTGAAAGAAATGCTGGAGCAGCAGGAAACGCCGAATATGTTTTTACGTCTGGGTGTTACGCCAGGTGGATGTACCGGATTTTCGTACGCCATGGGCTTTGACGACAACGAAACGGATCAGGATATATATATGAATGTACAGGATATGAAAGTAGTCGTGGAAAAGGATAGTATCCGCTATCTGGACGGTCTGGAAATCGACTTTGAAGAGTCTGGTATGTCCGGCGGTTTCACGATTCATAATCCGAATGCTGTAGCTACATGCGGCTGCGGTTCAAGCTTCCGTACAGCTACAGATGCAGGGAAACCAAGCGAAGAGCCTTGTTAATTTTTCGAGTGGTGGACTGAAATATTCCTAAAGATACACGTTTAGATTACGGATTACGGCCTTTGTGACGAATTTTACTCGTTGCGAAGGTCGTTTTTGTGTTGTTTAAAGAGGATAGTTAAGCCCGTTACAACCTGTTAAGCGATGCTCTTTTGTACCGATATAACTTTGAGTCTAGAGAACTATTTTCTACGTAAATTTACCTAAAGGAAGTGGAAAAAAGATGTTGAAAAAGAAATGGCTCATTACCCCTATGGTTGCGATGGTTCTGTTTTTTAGTCAATCCGTACTGGCGGCAAATACGTTTCCTGATGTGGACGGTACAAAATATGAATGGGCTGCCGAATCCATTCGTTCGATGGTCGACAAAGGTGTTGTCAGCGGCTATAAGGATGGGACATTCAAGCCAGACAAAACCATAACAAAAGCGGAATTTGTCCATATGTTTCATAAACTTTTTCCAGAAATCAATTATTCAGCTGGTAAATCTTCAGAGTTTGTGGATGCGCGCAAGCACTGGGCGAATAAAGATTTTGCAGCCATATTCAACGGGGATTATGTGTGGCTGTTTGCTGAAAGTATAGGGGCCAAATATCCAAACTATCAATTCTATGTCAAGCCCGACAAACCGCTGACCCGATGGGATATGATGATGATTGCTTCTGTTCGAACAGACTATACTAATCAGACTCTTCATCCTGAGATTGCCGAAGTCATTTCCTCAGCTGCGCAGTACAACGATATCAAAGTTCGTAAGGCAAATTATAAAGACAATTTCTCTGCCTACTATCCGGTACTGTACATCGACCAAACGGGAGAAGAGTACTCCTATGATGGAGATTTCCAGGATCAAAAGGCAGAAGCATTCTACACCCTTACCAAGATGGGCGTCTTTACCGCTGACAATGGATACCTTCACCCAAGAACGCAGGTCACACGGGCCGAAGCTGTTACTGTTTTACAGCGTTTGTACGATGCCACAACCAAGAAGTGATTTAACAAGATTGTAAAAAGGAAGAGCGCTATCCCTAAAAAGGCTAGCGCTCTTTCACTTACGCCGTGTCACTTGATTTAATCACGAAGATTCTTGCCGAGGCTGTCTACCTGCCTTAGTCAGATTTGGTATCCAAGGCGGATTCGCGATTAATCTAATTTTACCGTGCTACAATGCCCTGAAATGATCTTCAATGCCCCATCTATATTGTTCAACACCTGTCCAAAGTGATTCACGAATATAAGCTTATTATGAATAAGCTCATCCAAGATCTTCACATCACTAGCTACATTGCTTTACGCAACTTTTCCTCTTGTTCGATGATTCGATAATTCTGCACATATGCCCTATTGCTTCAAATCAGTAAACAGCTCCTGCGCAGTACGCACAAATAACTGTACAGCAAGTGAAGCATTGTGTAGAGAGGGGATAGCGATACCGATTTGACGCGTGATCAGAGGCGTGGTTTCCTTGACGGTCAGATCATGGGGGAACGTGGATAAGGCGAGTGAAGAGACAATGCCCATACCTAGTCCTTGTCGGACCATGCTGACGAGGGTGCTGATATTGTGAGTAATGAATTGTGCCTGCAACTGACTCTGCTCACGTTCAAAACCTTCCATAATGGCGACCTCGTGTCCACCTTTACAAAAGATCATCTCCTGTTGATTCAAGTCTCGGATGGCGATTTTGTCGCGCGATTGAAAAGGGTGACCGTCAGGCAGGAGAATAACCATGTCATCCTGACATAAAGGAATTACATCTACCTCAGGGTCTGGCAATAGAATGATTCCCGCTTCAATTTCTCTGGTATGTACCCACTCCTTGACTTCATTCGTGGAACCTTCGTGTAAATCGAAAACAAGGTTCGGATAGTGCTGACGAATATGATCAATAATCGGGGGCAGAAAATAGGCCGAGGCAGAAGGAAAGGCACCAATCGTGATCGTACCCACATCCAAGCCTTTTTCAGCGGCCACCTGCTGCTGCACTTTTTCCATGCTTTGCAGCATCATGCGAAATTGCAGTAGTACTTTGTGTCCAATATCTGTCAGGAGCACGCCTTTTTTTCGATCGCGCAGCAATAGCTGGACATCGAGCTCGTTCTCGATACTGGCGATGGCATGGCTGACCGCAGGTTGCGTCATATGCAGCTCATGGGCAGTTTGGGTAAAGTTTAGTGTTTCAGCTACGCGAACAAAGATCATAATCTGAGTAATAGTCATAAGTGAAAAGTTATCTCCCTTATTGAAAACATTCATTTTATTTATTAGTGACCACAGTATAAGCTAGTAAAGCAAAACTTTGCAAACGGCTGTTCAGATTTTAGTCGTAAGCAATGCGCAATGAAATTCTAAGGAGAGAGACATCTATGAAAAAATTAACGCCTAAAGCTACGTTGTGGCTTGTCTTGATATTAGTGATGGTATGGGGGATCAACTGGCCGTTGACCAAGCTGGCCTTGCCAGATACGCCGCCGATATTTTTTTCAGGAATCCGCACGCTGCTGGGTGGTGTGATTCTGCTGTTGTTCGCTATGCGTAATCGGAAAACCTTACGCCTTAGACAAAATGCGTGGACATATCTTGTGCTGGCTATATTTAATATTGCAGGCTACTATGGCTTGCAGACGGTAGGACTGCGTTATTTGCCTGCTGGGTTATTTTCCACTTTGGTATTCCTTCAACCGATCTTGTTGGGATTATTCTCCTGGCTGTGGTTGGGAGAGCGTATGTTTCCTCTGAAGGTCATTGGACTGGTACTCGGTTTTGGCGGAGTGATCGTGATTAGCTCAGGCGGAATGGCAGGTCATTTGTCTGTGCTGGGCATTGTGTTGGGGCTAGCCTCGGGACTGTGCTGGGCGCTCGGAACGATTTATATGAAGAAAAAAAGTAAACAACTGGACTCCATTTGGGCGGTGACGATGCAACTCATTTTGGGAGGGATCATACTCAACGGGATTGGGTTTACGACCGAGAAATGGAGCGATATCCACTGGACAGCCTCCTTTATCGCGATTCTATTGTTTATTTCAGTATTCGTGATTGCGATGGGCTGGATGATTTATTTTAAGCTAATCGACAATGGGGATGCAGGAACCGTCGGCTCATATACGTTTATGATTCCGGTGCTATCCACACTCTTTAGTATGGTCATGCTCAGAGAGTCCCTCACTTTGACATTTGTAGTGGGGTTGGTGCTGATTGCAGGTAGTGTGTATTTGGTAAATACAGCTTCTCCCGGAAAGCGAGCGAACCAAAGCTCGAAGCCTAATGAAACGAATTCCTGTACAAATGCTTAGAAAATATAGAATTAGGAAAAATATACTAGAATATCAGAGAGGGGAATAGTAAAATATGACTATATAAATAGAGAGGAAGTTTGGTATGGGAGAGTTAAGCGGTCATACTCAGTCTGTGGAGCCACAACCACAGCCTATTCGTAAGCTGGCAGTTATAGCAACGGTCATTTCTGGAGTAGCTGTACTAGGCTGTATAGCCTTGGCGGTATGGAATTATAATCTGAATACGAAGGTCAATTCTTTAACTATAGCGAATGCATCGCTAAAACAGACAACACAAGCCTTAACCAAGCAACAAAATGATACAGAGGCCCTACTTGGAAAAGTTAAATTAGCAGCCAACCTGTCATCCATAACGCATCTGTTAGAGCAGACATCTGTCGTTACAGATGATTTTGTATTGGAAAAAGTGACTTTTGATGTGGCAGAGGATGGCAAGTTGAAGGGTGTGCTACTGAATGTGAACAACCAACCTAATCTCGGTTTTGGCGGTGCTTATCAAGGTTATGGCAAATATAATATGTCTTCTGCTGCATTGACGAAGAAGGCAGAGGAAGTCATCGACATAGCTATGAAGGAGTACAGTACATCTGACAAGCTTCCGGTATGGGATAAGAATACGAAGGTGGAAATGACGGTTCAAAATTATCCGCTTGGTAAGCGGGAAGGCGGCACTTTTAAGCTCACTGGTCAGCAATAGGAGGAACCTAACGTTAATCCGATGCTGGACTTTACAGATTTTTGTCTTAAGTATACAAATTGAGTGGGGGAGCTAGGATATGGACAGGTACACACCTACAGCGAGGGAACGCTGGCAGATGAAACAGAGTGAGCCGCAGCCGCAGGGCTGGGTGCTCGCTCTATTTGGTTGGATTTTTTCAGGTTTGGGGTTCGTATTTAGTTTTTTTGTCATTGGAGGCTTGTTTGGGCTTATAGGTCTTGTTTTCGGAATTTTGACTAGAAAGATGGAACAAAGAAACACGCAAGGCATCCTGATTATCGTCATCAGCTCCGTTGCCATTGGCATTGGCCTATTGATTTTTATGATTTTTTTCGCGCATGGTTTTGTAGAAGGTCTGAGAGAAGGTTATAATGAGCATTATTAGGTCAGGGAGGTAACACCATTGAGTGTCATTATTTCACAGCAAATCTCGGCAACGGGTGTGAAGGAATATACGAAGGTGATGAAAACATTTGATTCCCCTTTTACACCTTTGGTTGGACAGAAAATCAGGGATACGGCATTTGGCGATATGCAATATTATGATGTCGAGGACGTATTTATTGATCTAGCGGAGAATGAGTACTGGGTAATTCTACCTGCGATTTTGCTGCATACAGATGATATTGAGGATATACGAGATGCTGTGCGTGAGTATCGTTCACACGGTTGGGAATGTACGAAGCCTTTATAAATGCATACTGCTTAAGCATCTACACGGAGACGTCTTTCTTTTGCGAGATAGGCGTTTTCTTGTGTATTTGTGTATAAACTATTCCTAATGATTGGCATGAAAAGAAAGAAATTATGCTGAAAATGCGCAAAATGTATCATTTTTTATCATAAAACGACAAGTTGGGAAATGAAAACGGACTTAATGTGTTATACTTAGTATATCAAAGGACAAGAGTCTAAAACGACCGGTAAGGCCCTTTCTTTGAAGAGCCTCTGAATGGTTCAACGTTTATCCAAAATAAATGGTCAAAAGGAAAAGGGGAAATGCTAACGTGAGAGTGAATTTGAAATTTACGAACAAAGGGCAAGTTGCAGTTGAGAAGTTCAACAATGAGGAGCTTATCGAAATCTTTAGCCGCTACATTAAAACGTTATGCAAGAAGTATGATATCTCGGTTACGGTACCTGAGGATCTGAATGAGCAGATTTTGGAAGAGGGCACCGTGAAGGTCGTGCTGGATAAGATTAATTGTGACATGGACGCTTTTTTCAAAGAGCTGAGTCGGGATATCAAGGTGCCGCTGGTCAAACGATTGGGTACCAAACTGGATAACGTGTTTAAGACCGAGGTCGTGGAGCAAGAACAGAGCTAGAATAAGCGAGACCCAATGAGAATTTGCAATATGAAATCATAAAACCTCCCGAATGGGGCGCATGGCTAGGCAATGTGCTCGTTCGGGAGGTTTTATATGCTTAAGCTGCTCTATTTAGGAGATAACATGCATGGCATGTCTGCACCTTTTAACGTGTTGTTGTGGACGTAAGGCGCAGTTTGGCTAAATCAAACGGAGGCACCAGCCCTTCCTGCGCAGCGCGACCGAGTAAGGCTTCAATGGCGGCATAACCGCTGTCGCCCAAATTGGCGGTAAAATCGTTCACGTACAGGTCGATATGCGATTGGGCGACATCGGGTGATAGCTCTTGCGCATGAGACAATACATATTCACGCGAAGCTTCGGGATGTTTCCAGGCATATTCGACAGAGGCACGTATCCAGTTGGTGATCGCATCCAGATCCAGCGTACGACGGGCAATAATAGCTCCGAGCGGGATCGGCAGCCCTGTATCTTCTTCCCACCAGTTCCCTAAGTCAACTTGCTTGCTAAGTCCATAGGACGGATATGTGAAGCGTGCTTCATGAATCACCAATCCTGCATCTATCTCTCCGTCACGGACAGCAGGCATAATTTGGTCGAACGGCATCACGACGATCTCGCCGACACCTCCAGGCACATGCTTGGCCGCCCATAGACGGAACAGCAGATAAGCGGTGGAACGTTCACTTGGAACAGCTACACGCTTGCCGGATAGGGCTTCCGGACCTTCGACGGTGGAACCTTCCTTAGTCAGCACGAGCGGTCCACAGCCCCGGCCCAGTGCACCACCACAAGGCAGCAGGGCGTATTCATCCAGCACCCAAGGAAGTGCAGCGTACGAAATTTTCATGATATCAAGTCCGTCTGGTGTGATCGCCAGATTGTTGGTGATGTCGATATCGGCGAATGTAATGTCCAGCGCGGGTGCGCCCGGAATCAATCCATGCGCCAAGGCATGGAAGACAAAAGTGTCGTTAGGACAAGGTGAAAAAGCAATTTGCATCTATATAACCTCCGTTAATGTAGAAAATGCGGCTTCCAGCGCTTGCAAAGCCTCTTTGATTCGCCAGGATGCACGGTCACGTGGACCAACAGCATTGGAAATCGTGCGAATCTCCATCATCGGCAGCTCGAACCTGTTGGCCGCCACGGCTACTCCGTAACCCTCCATCGCTTCGGCAGCAGCGCCGGGAACGCGTTTGGCTAGGCGTTCCGCTGTAGCCGCTGTGCCGGTGGCCGTCGAGACGGTCAGGATCGGTCCGGCGACGGCCGTCTGGCCAGCGTCACGCAACGCCTGAACGAATCGCTGCGCGGTGGCAGCGTTCACGGCAATGCGGCTGGAGCCAAAACCCAGCTCGTCCACGCTGCTGAAGCCCTCTACCGTCTCTGCCCCTAAGTCGGCGGCAATAATCGCGTCAGCAACGACGACGCTCTCCAGTGCAGCGACCTCCACGAAGCCGCCTCCAATTCCAGCGCTAATGACCAGACGGTAGCCGCCAGTGGCCAGTGCCAGCGCGGTTGAAGCCGCTGCGGACGGAGCGCCTACACCAGCCAGCTCGACCACAAAGCGAGTGTCGCCTTTCAGGCCGCGCAGCACAGCCTCCCGTTCGCCTTCAACCGCGGTCATGACCAGGATGCGCCCATCTGATGTTGTATGCTCCATCGGTTGATTCCCCTTTAAATTTAGGTAATATGCTTTCTTATCATACTGCTTTTCCAAACGATGTTCAAAAAAAGTCGACAAAAAAAGCGCTCTATGGCGCTTTTTCGGAGAAAACTGCAAGATTCAACAGATATGAAAATTGGTAGATTAAACATATAACCATTCTAATCTGGAAGAACAGCGCAGACATAGCATATAATAATTATATCGGCTGATCCTTCGTGATTAGCTGAAACATGGTGATATTGCGGTCATAATGGCTTGGGGTCCCATCCTGATTGCGCACCCGAATCATCTCGCTACTGAACAATTCGATATAACCACAGCCTATCTCACAGTATACGCCCGCAGGGTCTTCTTGCCAGACCGAAACGAGGTGTTGAGACAGCGCCGCGGTAAAAAATTCGATGTTTTTTTGCAGTACGCGTGGCGTTTTCTTGGGTTCCATAATGTAAATCCTCCCTATATCATGCCATTTGAAAATCAGCAATTGAACGTGGCTACTAAGTGGTTATTACACATCATAATGAACTTAATCAACTGAAAAAGGTACGGTTCGTCATTCTACTCTATGAAACAGACGTAAACACTGTACCGCTTAATGCTATTTTTGTAAAGCATCCGTTTGACCTTTTCAACATCCATTGTGTGTTTACACACATTTTACATTGCGTTTACACTTCTGTGATGCTAGTGCGTTTCATCTAATAGTACAATAAAGGGTAACTATACTGCATGAAATTGATGGAGGCCATATGTTGATAGAGAGTCAGAAGAAGGATAAAGCCGGGTCAGAACGTTACTTTAACCGAGATTTAAGCTGGATTGAATTTAATCGTCGTGTGCTTCAGGAGGCTCAGGATGCAGATACACCGCTGCTGGAAAGAGCCAAATTCTTAGCAATTGTGTCCAGCAATTTGGATGAGTTTATGGCTGTTCGTGTTGCAGAGACACGCGAGAAGATCAAGGCTGGTTTTATGCAAAAGGATTTTACGGGATATACCCCCTCCGGTTTGTACAAGCGCCTGATCAAGCGTACCGTCTCGATGGTATCCGAGCAATACCGGACCTATCGTGATATTTCTCGCCTATTGACGAAAAAAGGTCTTTTGCTGCTTGAATATAATGACTTAAATACGACACAGCGCAAGTCGCTGGATGCATATTTTCATGAAATTATATTTCCGGTGCTTACACCGATGGCGGTCGATCAAAGCCGTCCTTTTCCACTGGTTCATAATAAATACGTATATTTGGCAGTTGTCTTGAAACGTCCAGGAGATACGGAGGAGGATAAGCCGCTTTTTGCCATTGTGCAGGTGCCTTCCAATATTCCGCGTGTCGTTTCGGTGCCGTTACGTTCCAATAGCAAGAAGAAATCATTTATTTTAATTGAGGAACTGATTAAGCATCATATACAAACGTTGTTTTCTGGATATATCCCCGAGGCGGTTCATGCCTTTCGGGTTACGCGTAACTCTGATTTGTCCATTAATGAAGAAGAGATCGAAGATTTGCTCGAAGAGATTGAAAAAGAACTGCGTCGAAGACGGCGGGGAGCACCGGTCAGACTGGAAGTGGAAAAAGGGATTAATCCCTTTGCCCTGATGGAACTTCAACGCGAATTCAAGCTGTTCGATCATGTATTTGAGATCGACGGGCCGTTAGATCTGACGTTTTTGTCGTCTTTTGCCGATCATTTGGAGGGGTATTCGCATCTGAAATTTCCGGCAATCAAACCATTGTATCCGGAAGAACTGCCTCCGCAAGAGGATATCTTTAACGTACTTCGCAAACGGGACGTGCTCGTGTACCATCCGTATGAATCGTTCGATGCGGTAACTGATTTTATCATTGAGGCATCAGAGGACCCGGATGTAATGGCCATTAAGATGACCCTGTACCGTGTCAATGGAGAATCGAAGCTCATTCCGGCTCTGGCACGTGCAGCCGAATCGGGCAAGCAGGTGACCGTAGTGGTCGAACTGAAGGCGCGTTTTGACGAAGAACGTAATATTGCTTGGGCGCGTACGCTTGAAAAAGCTGGCTGTCATGTAGTATACGGGTTGGTCGGCTTGAAAACACACGCCAAAATTATTCTAATAGTACGTCATGAACGTAATGTGCTCAAACGATACGTGCATGTAGGAACTGGCAACTATAATGAAAGCACGGCACGTGTATATACGGATATCGGGTTATTCACAGCGGATCCGGTGCTGGGTGAGGATGCCTCTGAGCTGTTTAATGAAATCACGGGCTTCTCGGCGCTCAAGACCCCGCAAGCTTTCACCGTAGCTCCGACGGGAATGAAAAATAAGCTGTTCGACCTGATCCGCAGGGAAGCGGAGCAAGCACTTGCAGGCAAGCCAGCCCGTATTATTGCTAAAATTAATTCTTTATCCAATCAGGAAATGATTGATGAACTATATGCGGCTTCTCAAGCAGGTGTGAAGATTGATTTAATCATTCGAGGGGTCTGCTGTTTACGCCCTGGAGTGGAGGGCTTTAGCGAGAACATTCGGGTTATCAGTATTGTCGACCGTTTCCTAGAGCATTCCAGACTGTTTTACTTTGAAAATGCAGGTCATTCGGAGCTATTCTTGTCCAGCGCGGATTGGATGACTCGCAATCTGACTCGCCGGATTGAGTTGATGTGCCCAATTTATGACGACCGAATCAAAGAAATGCTAGTGGATATTTTACGTTTATCCTTGAAGGATAATGTAAAGGCACGCCAGCTTCTGCCGAATGGCAGCTATCAATTTGTAGCCAGAAACAACGAAGAGGCTCCCATCAGGAGCCAATTCGAAGCAATGAAGGTTAAAAACTGGAAGAAGGAAGAATGGACCACGACAACGTAAGATTCCAGGCCTTTTGAAAATCTTTTGCGACAGCCACCAGCTCCCGTTGCTCCAGAATCGGTTCACTCTTGCTTTCCAGGCGAATATGCAGCGCATCGTCTCCTGTCGTGGGATGGATGCCGGAGATGATGCCGGATTCGCTACGATCCATACCGATTGCTAGCTGGAGCAGCGAGCCGAGCCGGTGTACACGTTCTTCGTCGGAAGGCTCCAAAATATCTGCATGTGTGCGCAGCAAGCGGGGGGTCCGGTTTTTGGGGTGGTAATCAGCGATCAGCGCGGCTAGCACTGTTTCCCGGTGAGATAAGCCGCCAATGCCTGCGTGCAAGATCCAGAACACGGAATGCTGGCGGAAGTGATAGTAATTCAAGGCTGCGCCTGTTTTGTAAAGAGTTGCTGCGGTCAGTAACAAGCGTTTGTCCATAGCGATTGAGGGTCCTTCAGCTAAAGTGTCATAGAGCCGGACGGCGTACTCGTTAACCCGCTTGACATGCGCTTCGCTAACCGGGACAGCAAACGACAAGATATTGCGAATGGACGCGATGAGCGGATTAGCCACCACAGGCTGTTCAGCGTTGACTAGCTCATGAAACAGGCCGTCTCGCAGACCCGCTCCACTGACCAAATACGCGGAGCCTTGAGCAGCTTCAAAGATCGTTTTCAATATAATGAGACCCGGTACGATAATGTCGGCTCTGTCTTTGGACAGGCCGGCTGTTTTTTTGCGTTTTTCATAGGGGAGATGAGGCAGACTGCTATAAAAATAATCGACATCTTCTATTGTCATTTCGTAATGGTGTGTCACAGGAAGCGAGTAATCCTGCCGTTTCTGATTGATTTTAGCCAAAGTACGGAGGGTTCCACCCAGCCCGATAAACGGCAGACCCGGATTGGAGAAGATCCAATCATGGTTTTGCAGTGAAGAACGGACAAAGCTCTCCATTTCTTCAATCTGTCCAGGAGACCATTCGCCATTCTTGACCTCACGTCCAAAGCGCCAATTCATATTGACTGCGCCAAAGGGAAATGAAACTGTATGCAGCCGTGTTCGATCCCGGAACAGCGTAATTTCGGTACTGCCGCCCCCGATGTCAATAATAATGCCGTCACTCACATGCATTGTATTCACTACGCCTAGAAAACCGGCATAGCCCTCTTGCTCCCCGCTCAGGATTTCCAATGTTAAATTTGTCTCTTCCGCAATCCATTGAACAATTTCGTCCGAATTGGCCGCATTGCGGATGGCCGCTGTTGCTGCTGCACGCATACGAACAACCCCGTGCATACGGCAAACTTCCATAAATTGGCGTAGCAATGGAGCGATGCTGCGGATTGCTTCTCGTTCCATACGGCCGTTGGCCCCAACCTTTTCGCTCAGTCGGGCAGCTTCTTTGCATTCCTGCACAATTCGATAAGCACCTGTCTCTGTCATTTCATAGATCACGAGACGTATGGAGTTTGAGCCAATGTCCATGATGCCAATTTTGCTATTCATGAGTTGACCTCCTTGTTGAAAGAAACAATTTGCAGCAAATTCAACTGCTCCGTTCTAAATGGTATTCAGATTATTGTCATTGTACCAGTGTTGTCCGGTGCATGCTACCGTTCGTCATGATCTTGTCGAAATAGACACATGATCCTGACAATCACCCAAGAATAGCACACCTCTATTGAGTATGTATAAGTATAGCTGACGGCGAAAGGAGAGAATTAGATGAGACAACTTGCAAGCAAATGGCTAAAGACGAAGGCGCTCCTCCATCATCCACATACCGCCGTTTATATACCGGAAACCTGTCTATATAGTGAAGAACAATTGCGCATAATGCTACGGCGGCATGCTTTTGTATTTATAAAACCCGTAAGAGGAGGCGGAGGTGTCGGAGTCATGCGCGTGGCAAAGGAGGGGAACGGCTACACCTGTACGCGTATGGAACAAACATATCGGTTCAGCCATTTTAGAGCGCTTGTGGCCGGAATCAGTAAGCTCCGAATCCAACGTCCGTATCTCATTCAGCAAGGTATTCAACTAGCAAGTATCCAAGGTAGACCTGTTGACTATCGAGTCAAAGTCGTAAAGGAAGGGGAAAAATGGGAGTTTCGTGCAGTGGTGGCGCGTCATGCTCGTCCCGGACTGGTCATAACGAATCTGTGCAAAGGAGGAACTTTGCTGAAGGGAACAGAGGCACTTCGAATGATATATCCGCGACGGCTAGCTAGACGAAAGCGGCGGGAGATCGTTGAACTTACACAGCACTGTATTCCTATACTTGAAAGAAGATTTCCCGGGATCGGACAACTGGGATTTGATTACGGGCTTGATTGGAATGGACGGGTATGGATTTTAGAGGTAAACACAAGACCTCAATAACTTCAGGTTTTCTTCAAAAAGTTTCCATTATAATCTATTAACAAGATGCTAAATATAATATATTTGTATAAACATAAAAAAAAAATTTTTTGCGTTTAATCGCCAAAATTCTGTGTATAAATATTGTCCACATTATCCCCTGTCACATATAAGGGTTAACGACACTTACCAACAATTTATACACAGGATTTCCACAATTGACTGTGGATAATAGAACGCTTGTTCCGTTTTTGGTATTTTGATAGAATAGATTTTGAAATAAAAGGAAAGGTTGTGTCGAGGATGGCTATGCTGACGGATGAAATGCTTTTGGATTCCTATCAGATGGCAATCGAGCTTAAACTTGAATGTGACTTCATTGCACTGTTGCTGGCTGAAATTCACAAAAGAAATCTAGAGATGAATACAGCCGTAGTCCTTCATTAGACCGGACAAGCTCTCGTACTGCGACTGTAAAGTCATTCAGGGTTCGGATGACTTTACGGACAATCACTGCAACGAATAGGCACACCGTGAAAAAGGGTATTTCACTCCAAAGGTTCAAATCTGGAGTAAAATACCCTTTTTTGTCATAGTCTAAATTAACTACAATTTCATGTTACTGCTGTGTCCGGGAGATAACTTGGCGTCTGGATCTACATAGACCTTGGCGTTGTTGACTGCTGTAGGAGCTTCACCAAAACCAACCGCGATCAGCTTGAGCTTGCCTGGATAGGTAGTGATGTCTCCTGCAGCGAAAATGCCAGGAATATTCGTCTCCTGACGAGAATCGACCACGATGGAGTTACTTTCGATTTCAATTCCCCATTCAGCAATTGGACCAAGTGTGGATACAAATCCAAAGTTAACGATGACATCGTCCACTTCGATTTCCTGAGTTTCTTTGGTTTTTACATGAGCAAGAGTGACCTTTGTAATCGTATCTTCCCCATGCAATTCTGCAATTTCCGTTGGTGTAATCACGTTTACTTTGGAAGCGAGGAGGTTCTCGACACTGTGTTCATGCGCGCGGAATTTGTCACGGCGGTGAATCAATGTAACCTGTTCTGCAATCGGTTCCAGCATAAGGGCCCAGTCTACAGCAGAGTCACCGCCGCCACTGATTAGCACCTTACGACCTGCAAATTTGCTCAGGTCGCTGACAAAGTAATGCAGGTTCGTTTTTTCAAAACGATCGGCACCTGGAAGCTCCAGTCTGCGCGGCTCGAAAGCACCCACGCCAGCGGTAATAATAACCGCTTTACCATGATACTCGCCACCTTTGTCTGTTTTGACGATGAAGTGGCGTTCTTCTTTCTTCTCTAACGATACGACTTTCTCTTCTAGCTGCACCTCTGGATTAAAATGGTTCATTTGTTGAACCAAATTGTTGACCAGTTCCTGTGCAGTCACTTTAGGAAAGCCAGCAACGTCATAAATATATTTTTCAGGATAAAGGGCTGCAAGCTGGCCGCCCAGTTGGGGCATACTTTCAATTAAGGTGACGGATGCCTGACGCATTCCTCCGTAAAAAGCGGCGAAAATACCGGCTGGACCGCCTCCAATTATGATCAGATCGCGGATCTCCGCACCTGTGGATTGAGCTGTCACTCTAAAAACACCTCCGAAAGGGATAGTATGAATTGTAGATATTGAATCAGCCGCATAGAGGTTCAGATAGCCGCCGAACGTATGATTCACTGCTTATCATTATAAACTGCTGGGTTCTTCTTGCAAAGTTAAAGCGATTAATATTTGATGAAGACTTTCCGGTGAGTATAAGTTAACCGTGTTAAGAGAAAAGCTGTGAATATTGAATGATTATGTATATCGGAAGGGGTAGAAGCATGAGCAGTATTCCCAAAATTGTCATTGTGGGCGCCGGATATGGCGGTATATTGACGGCTCAGCAATTGCAAAAGGAGCTCAAGCACAATGAGGCAACTGTCACGCTAATCAACCGTCATGATTACCACTATATTACGACACATCTTCACATGCCTGCGGCAGGCACGGATACGATTGAGCATTCGAGGATTCCGATTGCGCAGCTAATCGATGAGTTCAAGGTGGATTTAGTCAAAGGAACAGTGAAGGAAATCATACCAAATGAGAAAAAAGTCGTGCTGGAGGATGGCTCGCTATCCTACGATTATTTGGTCATCGGATTAGGTGGCGAGCCGGAAACATTCGGAATTCCAGGGATGGATCAATTCGCACTGACGATTCGCAGTATTAACTCTGTGCGCCTGATTCGAGAGCATATTGAATACCAGCTGGCCCTGTATAAAAATGACGGTAAGCCAGGTCGCCTAAATTTCGTCGTAGGGGGCGCTGGTTTTAGTGGCATTGAGTTTGTAGCGGAGTTGGCAGATCGTCTGCCACAGCTGGCTAAAGCTTACGACATCGATTTTAACCGAATTCAAATCATTAACGTCGAGGCAGCTCCTACAGCATTACCAGGGTTTGATCCTGAGCTGGTGGAGTACGCGATGGATGTCCTCAAGCGT
The DNA here is from genome assembly GCF_038008995.1 of Paenibacillus sp. FSL W8-0439. Lineage (NCBI taxonomy): Bacteria > Bacillati > Bacillota > Bacilli > Caryophanales > Paenibacillaceae > Paenibacillus > Paenibacillus sp. FSL W8-0439. The sequence goes on along the minus strand of NZ_JBBPAK010000001.1, from coordinate 4,638,976 downwards.
AAAGGGGTTAACTTCCGTATTGGAGTCCCGATTAAGGAATGCCAGCAGGATGGTGTAATTGTCGGTGAGGGTGAGAAAATTGAAGCCTGCACGGTCGTCTGGACAGGTGGAATCCGTGGAAACGGATTGATCGAGAAAGCCGGATTCGAAGTGATGCGCGGAAGGGTGAAAATCGACGATTTTCTGCGTGCACCGGGTCATGATGATATTTTCATTATCGGGGACAGTTCCCTGATGTTTAATCCGGAAGGCCGCCCTTATCCACCGACTGCCCAAATTGCAATGCAGCAAGGAGTACTTTGTGCCAAGAATCTGGCCGCTACGCTCCGCAAAAAGGAGCTTCACAAGTTCGTATTCTCCAACAAGGGTACGGTTGCATCCCTTGGAAAAGGCGAAGCTGTCGCCGTAGTAGGTAAACGAAAAATCAAAGGCTGGGTGGCTGCACAGTTGAAAAAAATTGTGGATCTACGCTATCTGTTCATCATTGGCGGCATTCCACTAGTACTGAAAAAAGGGCGGTTTTTCTAACGTCAGAAGGTTTCCATGACTCCTTGAATGGAGCTTGGAGACCTTTTTTATTTAGGTGAACGAAAAAAAGGTATTGACTCATAACTATTCGACGACGTATAGTATGGTTACTAATTATAGAGGGGGAGCTTCACGTTGAATTCTGATTTTAAAATCAATGCCGATCCCAAGAGAATAAATTTATTGACTGAAAAGTTTCCAAATGTGGACTCCCAATCGTTGAATACGTTCGTACTTTTCGTGCAGGCAGCACATGAAGTGTACAATGGAGTGTCTTCCAGACTCTCGGAATATGGGTTATCTGTAGGCAACCTGAAAATTTTAGTGCCATTGTTTTTACATGAACGTGCATTGACTCCATCAGAGCTGGCTGAATATTCAGGGGTTACTCGTTCAACAGTAACCAGCGTAATTGATAAGCTGGAACGGGACGGCATCATCCGCAGAAGTACGCTGACGGATCGACGTATGACCGCGATCTCCTTGACTGACGAAGGAAAACAGTTAATGACGGAAAAAATTCCGATGTTCATCCAGCTTTTTTCGGATTTAATGAATGAATTTACAAAGGAAGATCATGTTCTATTTGCTACGTTATTAAATAAGCTTTCCTCAGGACTTGAACGGATAAAACGGGAATGATCAAATTTCCCGGCTTAAATAGTTAGACGTCGTATTATCAGGTTCCTTATTTGTTTTTTGTCTATTATTTTTTAACTACCATTGGTTAAATCATCATGAAGGAGAGTTTGTTGCAATGAATAAAAAGATCATTGTGTACGTGCTACTTGTTGTCGCATTAGGTACTGGAGGTACGCTGATGGCAATGAGCGGCAAGGATGCTGTGAGTATGGCAGCCCAACAAAAAAACACACTGCTTACGGCAGATACCGTGAATGTTGCTTTTCAGGGTGTAGGGGGAAGAGTAAACACGATTGAGGTGAAGGAAGAACAACAGGTGAAAAAAGGGGATGTAATCATGACTCTTGATCCTGTAGACCTTGATTTGCAAATCGAGAAATTAAAAACGGATATCGCACAGGTTGATGTGAAAATAAAACAGGCTAAAGACGGGCTGCAAAATCAGTCGGAGAAAATTTCAACTTCAGAAAAACAGGGACAATTGGACATTCAAGCCGCGCAAGCAGGAGAGTCCTTATTAAATCAAGGAACACGTGCGGAGGATATTCTAAGACAAAAGCTGGCTATTGAAGCAGCACAGCAATCGTTGGACGCAGCTCTGACAGGAGTAGAGACAGCCAAAAGGAATGCAGAAATCGCGCAAAAAACAGTATCATCCAGACAACAGGCTCTGGACTTGGCTAATGTGAATTACAAGCGTATCAAAGCGTTATATGATGCCGGAGCTGGAACCAAAGCAGAACTGGATAACGCCAAAAACCAACTGGATAATGCCCAAATCTTGTTGGATACAGCTAAGGATCAGGTTGAAATTTCTAATAACCAGATTACAGCGGCTAGCAAACAATCGGACATTGCTAGAAATGGGATCGCTCAGCAGCAAACCGCTTTGGATAAAATGGAGGCTGGCGCAACGGCTGAGGAACGCCAGCAGGCTCGTATCAAAACAGAAAAAGCCAAGGAAGCCTTGACTCAAACCTCGCAAACACGAAAAGATGTTAAGAATAGCGAATACAATGTGGATCTTCTGGCTCAACAAAAGCAGGCATTAAGTGTTCAACTCAAAACTTTGGAATTACAGCGGGGACGTATGGTGCTGAAGGCATCCACAGATGGTAAGGTGTCGCGTATTGTACCTAAAATGGGAGAGATCGTTTCTACGGGGGCAACGGGCGCCGTTATCGAAACCAGTCAGCTATACTACGATATTTATGTGGGTGAGGATTCCATGTCACAGTTTAAAGCTGGGGGAAATGTGACTTCGCACGTTGTAGCTTTAAATAAAGATGTCCAAGGCAAGGTGAGGTACATCACTTCTGCTCCTCAGTATACCAACATGAGAATGAGTCGGGACAAAGGTCTGTCGGATATAAGCTCCTTCCAAGTACGGGTGGATGTTCAGCGCACATCTGAATTATTACCTGGAATGACGGTAGAGGTTGTGACGAAATGAAGGCGTTTATAGAAGAATGGAAGCTGTTGATCAGCGGTAAGATGGTTTTTGTTATGCTGCTCGTTCCTATCGTAGTAGCTCTAGCCTTTGGATTTGTTTTTAAAAATAATCAGCTTAACGATGCCTCTATAGCTGTAGTCGATTTAGATCATAGCAGTTATAGCCGACAGCTTATTAATAAATTAGATGCATCGCAGTATATTGATGTACGCCATGTGCAAGAGAATGAAGCCGATCCGAATTTACTCTTATATAATGAAAAGTTTTTTGCTGTGATTTACCTCCCAGCTGGGTTGGAGGAAAATAGGATCAAAGGAGTTCAGAGCAACATCGGTTTTTATGTGGATAATACGGTAGGTCAGGCTACTGGAAATCTACGCTCGGCAGTCACAGAGATTATGGCGACGGAAAATGCGATGCTGGCTGGTGGTGGATTAAAGGGCATGGGAATGAGTGACAGCCAGGTTACAGGGCTTACTTCTAATATGCTGCTTCAGCAGCGCCTGTTATATAATCCTACCAATGCTACTTTGATGACCTCGGTTATGGGATTCATTAATACGGTCATGATTTCATTGATCGGTGCTACTGTACTGACAATCGTCCCGCGATTGCGGGAGCAAGGAAGATTAAAAGAGGAGCTTCAGCATTCGTATAGCTTGATTCTTAGGGTGTTACCGTATGCGTTAGTAGGATGTGTGTCCTTTTACCTGTCCATTGGTTTACTTAAGCAAATTGGGGGATTACGCTTTGAAGCGAATGTATGGCAGCTCAGTATTCCATTTTTCCTATACACGATTACGTTGAGTTTGTTTGCGATGGTTTTAGGGTGGAATGCCGCGAATCCTGGAAAAGCTTCCTCACGCCTCATGCTAATTATACTGCCTTCGTTTTTACTGAGCGGTGCTCAATTGCCCGTGGCTATGCTGCCTCCATCGCTGCAATATGTAAGTAACATTCTCCCATTGACCTGGCATTTCAAGTTTTTGAGAGGTATGGGCTTCAAAGGTGGGAGCTTAAAATATTTTATTCCCGAGTTGGGAGGCTTTTTGGTCTTACTAAGTGGTTTGCTGCTTATTATCTTTATTTTGATTGCTCTGGAGAAAAGAAAGCTGGCGAAAAGTGAGAATACATCCGTAGTGGTGGAGCCGGTGATGCAATAATCTGAGCTATTATTCCTTGGTTTATTACCTGGGCAATCATAAAAAAAATACATTGTATCAGGCGCCCGTGCGGGGGCCTTTTCTCTTCTATTATAGTTTTAGATCTTATAAAAAAAGGATTCCGTCGTCCCGAAAGTGGGAGTTCACGAAATCCTCGGTTTTTTTCAGTAAAGAGTTGATGTCTGCGTCTTACAGCTTGAGCATGTCTTCAAATGTTTCTTCATTCAAAACGCTGCCGACATAGAAGGAACCGAATTCACCGTATCGGGCACTCACTTCATCAAAACGCATTTCGTAAATTAGCTTCTTGAATTGAAGTGCGTCGTCGGAGAACAGGGTCACGCCCCACTCCCAATCGTCGAAGCCGATGGAGCCTGAAATGATTTGCTTTACTTTGCCAGCATAGCTGCGTCCAATTAAACCGTGGCTGCGCATCAAGGTGCGACGCTCGTCCATCGAAAGCATGTACCAGTTGTCATCCAGATCACGTTTCTTGTTCATTGGATAGAAACAAATATAACGTGCCTTGTTTAATACAGGCTTCAGGCGCGCGACAATTTGTGGATTTTGCATTGGATCTTCTTCCTTGCTCAAATAATTACTCAGTTCCACCACACTTACATAAGAATACGTTTTGGTCGTATATTTGGCGAAGGTTGTTTTGTTAAATTCATTTTCCAATTTATTGAGGTCTTCCAGCGTTTCACGCAGGTGCAGCATAACAAAATCAGCCTTTTGTCCGACTACAGTATAGACAGCTGAGCTGCCCAGACCTGCTTCCTCGGTAACGCTCCATTCCTTCATAAACTCTTGAAGCTCGTCCAGTGCTCCCGCGCGCTCTTCATCGTCTGCAGTTTTCCATGCCGTCCAGTTGATGGACCGGAAATCGTGAAGCGCGTACCAGCCTTCCAGTGTGGAGGTTACTTCGTTGGGTGTTGCTGGGGTTTGTTGAGGTTGATGTTGATTCACGATCTACACTCCTTTACGATCTGTAAATGTAATCGGCTTAGCCGAAATATGTGTACTTCCGTATATCGTTCCTGTATCCAATACGTGATGTTTAACCATTATATTGTAGCTCAATTTGGAGCTTTTCACCAATGAAAGAAGTGTGAAGAATATTATTTTTCCATGATGCAGGTCACAAAAGTCATAAAATAGTTAGTATTCTCGAAAAAAGAAGAACTCGGACGAATACGGCTGCCAAAAAGGAGGACAATTGCCCTTATTTTGTTGGTCCCACCCGAGGGCAAGTATGATAGAATAGAAAAACATCTTGGAGAACGTTATGTCAGGAAAGGAAGAATGTCGGAATGCGGATGAAAAACCTGCTGCACTATACTGAGAACCACCGCTACTGCGTTTATCGGGAATTTGGCTTGAGCGCACTGGATGAATTGATGCTGGGAAGTGTCTATCAGCCGATGGTAGGCGCATTTGCGGTCAGTCTATATCGACTGTTGTTCCAGCATGTGCCAGTCGGACAGATTGGTTATTCGCCGTTGGAACAGCAACGTCGACTTTTTCTGACACTGGGACTGGAGCCAAGTGAGAAGGGACGCAAGTATTTGATTGAACAGACCTCCAAGCTGGAGGCTGTCGGTCTGTTGCAGACGTCCAGGTTGTATGCGCCCGAAACGGACGATTATATGTATGAATATGAGATGCAACCACCGCTCGCACCTGCTGAATTTTTCAGAACGCAGCACCTTACCCTTTTGTTGAGAGACAAAATCGGTAAGTTTGCAGTGCTTTCTCTGAGAGAATCGTTGTGGAGCAGGGAATCTAGCGAATGGTCGCAATCTTCCCATAATAAAGAGAATATATCGGTTCCGTTTTATGAGCTGTTTGAGCTGAACACCCATGTTATAGATTATGAGTTGGAACAAGCGCTGTCCGAAGTATCCACGAGCCGCCAGACTGGAGCATTAGCGTCCGAATCGGAGGAAGCATTGAACTATGCAGATATTATTCTTCGTTTTCCGCGTGAATCCGCCAATCGCAAGCACGTGGAGCGTCTTCGATTTGAACACGAGCAACTGGGTATGGTCAATTACGTGGTCCGTAAATTTGATCTCTCTGTACAGGATATCAGTCGCTTGCTGGATGAGGACGGCATTTTTACCGAAGCAGGCGATTTATTGCTCGACGAGCTTCAGCTTCGGGCTAGCCAACACTCCAGGCAGGAACGGAAGCGTCAGGAGGAACAGCAGGTGCAGGCTGCCAAGGTGGTTGCCTTGCGCCAGAGGGAAACTTCCACACCTGAAGAGCCGCCTGCAGAGCAGGCTGTGGAAATGGAATTTTATGTAGAGGTTCCCCCACAATTCACAGCCAAGTGTGACATTCACCAATATAATATGATGCTGCGCAACGAGCCTTATCGTCGTTTGCTGCAAACCTTTTTCCCCGGCACGGTTCCTGGTAACCTGCTGGATATATTCGAGAAGATTGATATCAGCTATAAGTTGCCTGGTGAAGTCATCAATGTGCTGATCCATTATTTAATGTCACTGCTCGTATCGGGGAGCGATCAGCGGATTAACCGCAACTTTGTCGAGGCCGTTGCCTCCAACATGCTGCTAAAGCAGGTAAACACTTACGAAAAAGCCGTTCAATATATAAGGGATCAAGCCAAGGTAAAAGGAAAACAGTCTACTGCTTCTTCCTCCGGGGGCAGATCCCGCACGTATGCCAAAAACAATGGGCCTGCCAAGCCGTCTATTCCGATCGTACAAGATCAGCCTTCCGAGGAATCCGTATCCGAGGAGGAATTGGATGAACTGCTTCGCCTGGCCGAACGACTGCAATCCGGTAAACAGAAAAAGGTGTAATGGAAGCCAATTCAATAATGTGTCGACTTTATGGCGGTCGGCAGCGAAGCGTCAATCGCCCTCCATAACTCTGCACATTTTAGAAAGGAGGAGCATTCTTGGAATCACTCGGTGATTTGCTTCAGCAGATGCAGAACCCTTCGTTTCGCCAACGTACTCGCAGCGTAGCCGATCAGGTTCTAAATGATCCGCTGGTGAAGGAATTTTGTGCTGCACATCCTGATGTAGACGAAACGCAATTGCGACTTAATATGAGTATGCTCTTTCAGTATACCCGGGATCGCCGAAATTGCGACAACTGTCCGGGACTGGAACAGTGTCCTAACGATTTCCAGGGTCACTTTTGCAAGCTGGGCGTGGAGTATCCCAATGGAACAGCGGAAATGGTGGACATTCGGACCCCGTGCGCCAAGCTAGTTGCCTCCCAGCATGAACAACGAGTGCGTCAGCGAATTAAAAGCTTTTATGTGGATGAGCGCGCGTTGTTGGAAGGATATAATGCTGTTGAGATTGCACGTAAGGATTTGCAACGCGTGCCCGCAGTCAATCAGGTATTCCGCTATATTGAAGAAACCAAAAGTCAGGGTTTATTAAAAAAAGGGCTCTATCTGGAAGGTACGTTTGGTACGGGGAAAACCTTTTTGATGGGCTATCTGTTGCACGAGTTGGCTCTGTCGGGTTTCAACGGTGTGATTGTGTACATGCCTGATTTTGTGGAGGACTTAAAGTCCATGATTCAGGATGGACAGAAGCTTAAGGAAACGACCGAAATGCTTAAAAATTGTGATCTGCTCGTATTTGACGATATTGGTGCTGAAAATTTGAGTCCATGGGTACGGGATCATGTAATGGGCTCCATTTTGAATTACCGAATGAACCGTAAACCGACCTTTTATACTTCTAATTACTCACTGCAAGGGCTAGAGAAGCATCTTAGCTTTACAAGCAAAGACGGAGAGGAAATGTACAAGGGACAACGCTTGATGGACCGGATTCGTCCTTTTGTGGATGTCATTACCGTCAAGGGGAAAAATCAGCGAGGGTAAGCGTTCATTCGTCTGCTCTTTTGATATCTTACAATTAAAAGACTATTGTGATATAATTAAAAGGTGTCGAAACAGACATTACAGGTTATAATAATCTTGACTTTTCTATAAAGGAGGAACATACAATGGCAATTGTTAACGTGTCCGATCAATCCTTCAACGCAGAAGTCGAAGGCACAGGAACCGTTTTGGTTGATTTTTGGGCGCCATGGTGCGGTCCTTGCAAAATGATCGCTCCAATTCTGGAGGATCTGTCTACAGAAGTTGGCGATAGTGTCAAAATCGCGAAGGTGAACGTGGATGAAAATCCAGAGTCTGCTTCTCGTTTCGGCGTGATGAGTATTCCTACCCTAATCGTCTTCAAAGACGGACAGCCTGTTGATAAAGTGGTAGGTTTGAACTCCAAAGAAGCATTGAAAAGCATGCTTACTAAACACCAATAATCATGGAATGTGACCCATGCTCCTGCGGGGGCTTGGTGGAGCGCCATGAACACTCAATGCCTCCGGTTATATATACCGGGGGCGTTTTTGTGCATTATTCCTATATAATATAAGTATAAGTTGAGCAGTCATTAAGAATGGAAGGAGGAACCGGGCGAATGAAATCCTATGCGGAGGACTTGCAGAACCAGGAGAAGGCGCTGGAGAACATACGGCACAAATTAGCATTGCTGCCGGATGCATCAGGCTGTTACCTGATGAAGAACAGCGAAGGCACCATCATTTATGTCGGCAAGGCCAAAGTGTTGAAAAACCGGGTCCGTTCCTATTTTACAGGTAGCCATAACGGCAAGACGCAGCGACTGGTTGCTGATATTCGTGATTTTGAATATATCGTTACAGGCAGCAATATGGAGGCGCTCATTCTGGAGTGCAACCTTATTAAAAAGCACCAACCACGTTATAACGTGCTGTTGAAGGATGATAAAACCTTTCCGTACTTGAAAATTACGAACGAGGCACACCCCAAGCTGGAGGTAACCCGTCGCGTTCTGAAAGATAAAGCGAAATATTTTGGACCGTACCCCAATTCCTACGCGGCACATCAGACGAAAAAGCTGCTGGATCGTATGTATCCGTTACGCAAGTGCGGTGTGATGCCAAAAGAAGTGTGTCTGTATTATCACATGCATCAATGCTTGGGACCTTGTGTAAAAGAGGTCGAGAAGGAAACATATGATCAGATCAGTCAGGAGATCGGTTCCTTTTTGAGCGGGGGACATGAGGAAATTAAAAAGGATCTCCAGCGTAAAATGCAGGAGGCCGCAGAGGAATTGTACTTTGAGCGTGCCAAGGAGCTGCGCGATCAGATTATAAGCATCGACGCGATGATGGAAAAGCAGAAAATCACCACATCTGATGCGAAGGACCGAGATGTATTCGGCTTTTCGGTAGATAAGGGCTGGATGTGTGTACAGATTTTATATGTCCGCAAGGGTAAAATGATCGAGCGCCATATGTCGACTTTTCCTTTCTACGGTGAAGCTTACAGTGATTTTATGTCCTATGTGACGCAATATTACAGTGACAACCCGGCAGTACCGCAGGAAATATTATTACCGGATTCTCCTAAGCTGATAAAGGCAAAATCGGCTGATGTCGATCAACCGATTGCAGCAGAAACTGAACTTTACAGTGCGATCACAGCTGAGACTGCCAGCATTACAGATGAGGGAGCAGCACAAACGGAGTTGGACCGTTCTGTTGACTCACTGCGGGTAGCCGAAGCACGAGCGTTATATGCAGAAGGAACGATTCAAGACCCAGTTGGTGACCAAGCAGCCGGGGAAAAAGAACCCGAAACAGAAACAGAAACAGAAACTCAACTATCCGGTGGATTAGAGGACCCAACGGCGGCAGCTCTCGCTCTGGCTGAATGGCTGGATGTAAAGGTACTTGTGCCGCAGCGTGGGCTGAAAAAGCAAATGACGGGGATGGCGACGGAAAATGCACGTGTTGCTTTGGATGAGAAGTTTAAACTGATCGAGCGGGATGAGGAACGGACCTCCAAAGCTGCAAGCAATCTGGGACGTGCCATTGGGCTGGATAGTCTGCATCGGGTAGAGGCGTTCGATAATTCCAACATTCAGGGTTCCGATCCAGTGTCGGCCATGATCGTCTTTATTGACGGTAAGCCTGCCAAGAAAGAGTATCGAAAATACAAGATCCGTTCTGTGCAGGGACCAGATGATTATGAAACGATGCGTGAGGTTATTCGGCGCCGATATGAACGTGTACTGAAGGAAAATCTAGAGCGTCCCGATTTGATCATTGTCGATGGCGGGCGTGGACAAATTAAAGCGGCAACCGATGTATTGGAAAATGAGTTGGGCTTGTTTATTCCTGTGTGTGGTTTGGTGAAAGATGCCAAACACAGAACTTCCCAATTACTGATGGGAGAAACATTTGAGGCCGTGATGCTTGCGCGCAATAGCGAGGAATTTTATCTGCTGCAACGGATTCAGGATGAGGTTCACCGTTTTGCCATTACGTTCCACCGCGAGCAGCGCGGCAAATCTATGGTAACTTCCCAGTTGGACTCCATTCCAGGCATCGGCGAGAAACGGCGTAAGTTGCTGCTTAAGCATTTTGGATCGCTCAAAAAAATAAGAGAGGCCAGCGTCGAAGACTTCCGGCCTCTCTCTATTGGGGATAAACTTGCTCGTCAGATTATAGCTGCCCTTCGGGAGGAGGAGTCGTAGAATACGGCTCCTCTTTTTTCACGGGTTCAAACATGATTCGATTAGGTTTTTTAGGACTAAACCAGTAAATGATGTAGCCTACAATAGCCGGAAGTAAGATCCAGAATAGACCTGCGCTCACATTCACGGTGTCTCCCAAACTGATCACACTAAGCCCCATTAATATGCTGTCAAAAATAACGTGGCTGAACATGGCAGCGATAAAGCCGTAACGCAGGAACACGAAGCTAAACAGCAAACCAAGAAAAGTCAGCTCAATAGGTCTTGAAATCACTGGATAGATTGGATAAAGCGTATGTCCCAGTGCCCAAATAAGCGTAGTAATCAGACAAGCAACAAACGTATTTTTGACTATTTTTTTTACCATCGGAATACCAAATAGACGGTAAACAGTCTCTTCTCCAATACCTGCCATCCAGGCCATAATCGGTAGTAGCCATGGATAAGCCATATTGTAAGGGGATTGCGTGGCGTCTGTAGTGGAGAATGTATTAAATGTACGCTCCAATACAAAGAACAAAATGGATTGTACGCCGAGTAAAATGAAGGCCCACAAGTAACCGACATACATACTGCGAAGCACATACAGCCCGTAGCCCGGCTCTTTGGCCCGTGGCCATGCATTTAGTCCAACCTGACGCATAAGCCCGTCACCACCAACCAAGGAGAAGTAGAGGGCTACAGCCATGAAGAAGGTAACACCGACCTGGAATACCATAAGAAATATAAGCATGCCCTTACTGCCTGCTTCAGCTTGTAATAAAGGCAGCATGTTCATGGTCCCAGCTATACTAGCAATAAAATAAACAATGGACAGAACAATACCGCGTACAAATGAAGTATGTCGTCGGGTGAGTGACGCATACACAATGGCAAGTACGCCCAGGACAAAGCTAAATAGGGCATAACCCGCATAAGTCATCCAATTCGCCCAGTATGTTTGATTTTTAACATAGTCGGTATAGGATGAAGGGGCAGCAAAGCTTTGGGTAAACGAGCGAACATCCCCATCTTCAAAGGTAAAAGCCAGCGTAAGTACCGAGGCGCCGATTTTCTTTTCGTCCACGGTATATTTTAATCCACCTTCCCCCTCAGTGGTCGCAAGCTTCAATTCCGATGGCTTAAAGCCAAAGCGTTTGATCCATTTTGCTGCAGCCTGTTCCTTGGCTTCAAGCGTCATGTCGCCCTCAGCTATACGTACAAGCTTGCTTCGTGCTTGTTCATCTGTAGAAACATCAGCCTGTGTGTAATTGGTGCTGGAGGTGATCCGTTTAAAGCTAACGACCTTCCCAGTGGATAAATCCACATGAATTTGCAGCTTGCCCTTCGCTGAGGAATCAGGCAAATCAACCCGAAAGGTTTCATAAGGATAATTTTTTTTCCATGTACGATCGTACGCTTGAAGCAGTTTTTCTCTGGATAAATAACCGTACAAATCTGTTTCAGCCTGATAGGTCACGACAGGCTTCTCTGGCTGTGATTCCGTATAGCCCAGCTCGGAACGGGCAAAGTCCAAGGCGTGTACGATCGCTTCTTGTTTGCTGATGACCTTTGCATTCATCAATGATTCCGGACTTGGATTGCTAAGCGAGGGAATAAGCAATTGAAAGATAAAAAAGCAAATCAGGCCAACCCCGCCCAGCAAGCCTAATTTTTTGAAGTTGGCCGTGAGCACGACCGGTTTCCCGATAGGATTCATGAGTTTCCTCCTTAATCTGTAAATAAGAACATCCATTAAAGATATCATACTGCACAGGTTCCCGCCAACAGACCAGCGATATTCATGAAAACAGAGTGAAAGCACTTTAAAGTTTTAATAAAATTAGATAAGCTGTGATTAAGCGATGTCCAATCGCAAATTAAAGCCAATTTCACGTTTTTTCGGCGAAATCGGTTTTGTGATCTGGATAGAGAAGGATTATAATCTTGAGGCAATGCCTATGAAATATATGGGTAATGACATACATTTAAGCCGAATTTCTGTGAGAAAACGGGGGAACCATGTTACTGGGGTGAATTTTACAGCCGATCCTGATGGATCGGAAGTGTAAATAGGGCATACTGTGCTGCCCGAATCCGTCAGCTAACCTCGTAGGCTGTGGGCAGGAACCAAGTCAGGCACTCGGTTTTCCGGTGTCTTTTTTTGTGTGTATAAGTGTGAATAAAAGTTTGCTGAGTTAAGGACGCTGCGCGTTCCATTTGATCTTCCAATCGCTGTTGCCACTGAATTTTTTTTGATTTTCTAGACCTTGATAAGGGTAAAATTCAGAGTCAAAGGCGAGCGCTATCGCTTCTCCAGATTCAAATGGACCGCTTCGCTGCTGCCCGCCTTAAAGTCATCAAACGTTCCATGAGGTAGTTACGTATAAAGTGTAGTGAGTATTGAAAGGCAAAAGTATCCCGCTTTGCGGATACTTTTCTGATTTATAAAAGAAACTGAAAAGAATTGGTGATTTTATGAGCTGAGCGATCTCCATGCTCATAGTTCACCAAGGAGGAGAAGTGATGAATAAATGAATCCCAATGCAAGCTGGCTTCGGCTTTCTCCACCGCAAATATTCGTTGCAGGCTTTGCCATTATCATTCTAATAGGTAGTTTATTGTTAATGCTGCCCATTTCTAATACAACAGGAAAACCACTTGCGTTTATAGACGCTTTGTTTACTGCCGCTTCCGCGACCTGTGTAACTGGGCTTGTCGTTAAGGATACAGGGCTCTTTTTTACAACCTTTGGTCAAATTGTCATCGTTGCGCTGATTCAGATTGGCGGACTTGGCTTTATGACTATGGCTACCTTGATCGCGCTGGTGTTCAAGCGTCGGATTTCCTTGCGGGAGCGCCTTATTTTGCAAGAAGCGATGAATCAGACCTCTGTCGAAGGAATTGTCGGATTGATCCGCAAGGTGCTATGGTACTCGCTGATGATTGAGGGCGTATGTGCAGCTATTTTTTCGATTCGCTGGTCATTTGATATGCCTGTAGGCAGGGCGATTTATTTTGGAATCTGGCATGCCATTTCCATGTTTAATAACGCTGGTTTTGATTTGTTCGGTGAATTTCGCAGCCTGACAGGTTATGTATATGATCCGATTGTTAATTTTACAGCCATGTTTCTCATTATTTCGGGTGGTATTGGTTTTGTAGTGATGTCTGACCTGGCAGATTATCGCAAGCGTAAGAGACTGTCCTTGCATACCAAGGTGGTACTCAGCATGACAGCTGCTCTGATTGTCGTCGGGACGCTTGTCATTTTTGTATTTGAGTTTACGAATCCGAAGACGCTTGGCTCGCTTGATTGGGGTGGTAAACTGCTGGGTTCTTTATTCCAGTCCGTTACCCCTCGCACCGCAGGTGCCAACACGCTGGACATTGCAGGCTTGCGGCAGGCTACGCAGTTTTTTATCATCATACTCATGTTTATTGGGGCTTCGCCTGGCTCCACTGGAGGCGGGATTAAGACCACTACATTTGCTCTGCTCATTGGAGCGGTGTTTTCGATGCTGCGGGGACGGGAAGACATTGTGCTGTTCCGGTACCGACTTGCGCAGGCACGCATTTATAAGGCTTTGACTATTACCTTGCTGGGGTTGCTGTTCGTGATTGGGGTAACGATGATTCTGTCCGCAACCGAAGATCATCATTTCCTGATGATCTTGTTCGAGACGGTGTCTGCCTTTGGTACGGTAGGACTGTCCATGGGGCTTACACCTGATTTGACAGTTGTAGGCAAGCTGGTGATTACTCTGACGATGTTTGCAGGCAGGCTGGGTCCACTCACGCTAGCTTATGCACTGGGACCGAAAAAGGGTAAGGAATTGTATCGTCATCCAGAAGGTAAAATAATTATAGGGTAAGGGAGTTTTCGAGTAGATATGAAAACGCAGCAGTTTGTAGTCATTGGCTTGGGACGGTTTGGCTCAAGCCTGGCTTTGCAATTGGTGGATATGGGGTGCGAGGTGCTGGGCATTGATCGGAATGAGGATGTTGTGGACAGTATGAGTGAGATTCTGACACATACTGTCGTGGCGGACGCTACAGATGAGGATGCGTTGCGGTCACTCGGCATACGTAATTTCGATTGCGGCATTGTTGCGATTGGTGATGATATTCAGGTAAGCATCCTGACCGCCATTTTGCTGAAGGAGCTGGGTGTGAGAAAAGTCGTAGCCAAAGCCATATCTGTGCTGCATGGGCGTGCGTTAGAGAAGCTTGGGGTGGACCGAGTCATTTATCCGGAACGGGATATGGGTATTCGAGTAGCGCATCAGCTGGTCACGCCTAATCTGCTCGATTATTTGGAGCTGTCCAAGGAATACAGCATTGTAGAACTTAATGTGCCTGCATGTCTGAATGGCAAAACGTTGGCAGAATTAAATGCGCGCACCCGCTTTGGTTGCAGCATCGTGGCGCTTCATACGGCGAATGGTATCTTGATCGCACCGACAGCTATGGATCGGCTGAAAGCAGACGATATTATGGTCATTATCGGCTCCAATGACAATATCGGCCGCTTTGAGGATGAAGTCGTTAATGTCAATGAAGAGGGTTAAATCCTCTATACCATACGGTAGCCTGCAAACGATGCGCGTGTCTCGCTAATCCAGCGTCGTGCTGTTGGGCCGAGATCGGCCGTTTCTGAGTAGATGAGGGAGGTCGTTCGGCGTGTCTCCTTCAAATCAGGCAAGTACAATGCAGTAAGTCCATTATCTCGCAGCAGTTCGCTGCGCAAATAGGATTTGGGCAGCAAAGCGGATGCCTTGCAGGTGGGAAGCAGGCGTACAATCGCCTCGAAGGAGTCGATTTCCATGCGGATATCCGGCATAATGCCACTACGCTGGAACAAGTCATCCGTCAGACTGCGGTACCAGGTTCCTTTGGAGAAAATAATCATCGGCAATCCTTGCAAGTCCTTCATTGAAGCCGTTCCTGTCTTGACAGTTAATTCATGTCCGATGGGGACGACTAGCTCCAAATGATCGTCAAATAACGGAATGCAACGCAGTCCAGCTTCATGAATGGCAGACCCGACAACGCCGGCGTCTGCTTTTTTGTCGCGTACAAAGGCAACGATTTCATGCGTCTTGCCGGTGAGCAGCTTTAGCTCAGTCTGAGGATGCTTGCTCATGAAAGCTTCGACGAGGGTAGGCAGCGTCGTTTGGAGTGTCGTGAGACTGGCGCCCAGAGTAAGCATGCTCTGGGCTTCATTTTTGTGCTGGGACAGCTTTTGTAAGAAGCGAAGCTGTCGTTGCCGTTGCTCCAGCGCGAAAGTATATACAAATCGGCCAGTCGATGTAATTTCGAGCCGTTTGCCCCGACGATCAAAGAGATGGACACCCAGCTCTTCCTCCAGCTTGGCAATTTTGCGAGACAGGGCGGGTTGGGACAAATTCAGCAGTTTGGAGGCTTTATTCAGGCTGGACTGCTCGACAATGACGGCAAAAGCGTTCAAATCCTCAAACAAATCTTCCACTTCCTCTCTATATGCAAAAAAGACATAATAATTAATACGTATATTGCAATTCCATTATAAGCCGAAAAGGAGTAACATGAAAGCGACACAAGATGTTCACACTTTTGTTTTTCCTTATAAGGGACACCTTGTTGAACATTCCCTGTCGGGAACTGTCATTTTATATGTTATATTACTATTGAAAACGCTATTATTGGGAGAAGGGAGCATGACCTAGATGAGAGGATTTTATTCCAGAAAGCTGCATTCGCTTCTTGGCGTCATTCCATTGGCTCTATTTTTTGTTGAGCATTTGGTGACGAACTTCACAGCGGTGGAGGGCGGCAAGGAAGGTTTTAATCGCAGCGTGGCCTTCCTGAATGGTTTGCCGCTGGTTATTGTGTTAGAAACGTTATTCATCTACTTGCCATTACTGTTCCACGGAATCTATGGCTTGTATATCGCTTATCAGGCTGACCCGAATGTCAAAAGGTTTGGCTATTCGCGTAACTGGCGCTTTTTGTTCCAGCGTATTTCCGGCGTCATTACGTTTGTATTTATTATCTGGCACGTATACGACACACGCTTTCAGGTGGCCCTGGGTAATGTAACTCATGAGGAGCTAGGCGGCGTAATGCATGGTATAGTGACGAACCCGGTCTATTTTATTTTGTATTTAATCAGTGTCGTTTCGGCATCATTTCACTTTGCTAATGGACTGTGGGCATTTATGGTCAGTTGGGGGATTACCGTGGGACCACGTGCCCAAAAAGTATCTTCCTATATCTGTATGACCCTGTTCGTGGTGGTGTCTATCGGCTTCGTTGCTTCCCTGCTTGCATTTCGCAGCGCGGAATTCCAGGAAACGGCAACAGCCTTGGTGCAATGCAGCGCTTTTAAACAGCTACTGTAAACGAGTTATTTTAATTATACATCGTGTTGAGATTCTATTCTGATTTGTAAAAGGGGATTTAGTACAAATCCTGAAAAGAAGGAGTGAGCAGAAATGGCAGCATCCAACATTATTGTCGTGGGCGGCGGTCTGGCAGGTCTAATGGCTACGATCAAGGCGGCAGAAGCGGGAGTCCACGTTCATCTATTTTCTTTGGTTCCGGTCAAAAGATCCCACTCCGTTTGTGCGCAGGGCGGCATTAACGGTGCGGTAAATACCAAAGGTGAGGGAGACTCACCCTGGATTCACTTTGATGATTCAGTCTATGGCGGTGACTTTCTGGCAAACCAGCCGCCGGTAAAAGCGATGTGCGAAGCGGCTCCGGGAATTATCCATCTCATGGACCGCATGGGTGTTATGTTCAATCGGACACCAGAAGGACTGCTAGATTTCCGCCGCTTTGGCGGTACCCAGCATCATCGGACAGCCTTCGCTGGCGCGACGACAGGACAGCAGCTCCTGTATGCTCTCGATGAGCAGGTACGGCGCTGGGAATCTGCTGGTTTGGTGACCAAGTACGAGAACTGGGAGTTTTTACAGGCTGTACTGGATGATGAAGGCATCTGCCGAGGGATTTGCGGGCAAGATTTGCGTACGATGGAAGTGAAGACTTTTGCAGCGGACGCCGTTATTTTGGCATCCGGTGGTCCCGGAATTATTTTCGGCAAAACCACAAATTCCGTTATTAATACTGGTACAGCTGCCGGTGCAGTGTATCAGCAAGGCGTTCGCTATGCGAACGGTGAGTTTATACAGATTCATCCAACGGCTATACCCGGTGACGACAAGCTGCGTCTCATGTCCGAGTCGGCACGGGGGGAAGGCGGTCGCATTTGGACGTATAAAGACGGGAAGCCATGGTATTTCCTTGAAGAAAAGTATCCGGCTTATGGAAATCTGGTCCCTCGCGACATTGCGACACGTGAAATATTCAGCGTATGTGTTGATGATGGACTGGGTATTAATGGCGAGAACATGGTCTATCTGGATTTGTCCCACAAGGACCCAAAAGAGCTGGATGTAAAGCTGGGCGGCATTATTGAAATTTATGAAAAATTCGTCGGCGACGATCCGCGTAAAATCCCAATGAAAATATTCCCGGCTGTTCATTATTCAATGGGCGGCATGTGGGTCGATTATAATCAGATGACAAATATACCGGGTCTGTTCGCAGCTGGTGAATGTGAATTCCAGTATCACGGAGCGAACCGCTTGGGTGCAAACTCGTTGCTGTCGGCCATTTATGGTGGAATGGTGGCTGGACCAAAGGCTGTGGAATATATCAAGGGCTTGAAAAAGTCTGCCCAGGATGTAGCTTCTTCGATATTTGATGCGGCAGTCCATCAGCAGACTGAGAAGTACGAGCGTATTCTGCATATGGACGGAAAAGAAAATGCCTATGTTCTTCATAAAGAGCTGGGTGAGTGGATGACGAACAATATGACCGTGGTTCGTTATAATGACAAGCTGGAAGCTACGATTGACAAGATCAAGGAGCTGAAGGAGCGTTACTCGAACATTAACATTAATGACGCTTCGCGCTGGAATAATGCGGGTGCTGCGTTTACACGGCAGTTGTGGAACATGATGGAGCTGGCCGAAGCGATGACCAAAGGGGCGCTGCTGCGCAACGAAAGTCGCGGGGCCCATTACAAGCCGGACTTCCCGGACCGCAATGATGAAGATTATCTGAAAACAACGATTGCAGATTGGACACCGGAAGGACCACAAATTTCGTATGAAGAGGTCGACGTTTCACTGATCAAGCCGCGTGTTCGAGATTATTCCAAGAGCAAATAACAGAAGGGAGTGTATTTAGATGTCGGAGCAAGCAGTGAAGTCGAATAAAACAGTGAAGTTTGTGGTTACTCGTCAGGATGAGCCTAACGCTAGTTCTTATACGGAAGAATTCGAACTGGCCTACAGACCGGGAATGAACGTGATCAGCGCGCTGATGGAAATTCAGCGTAACCCGGTAGACAGCCAAGGTAAAGAGACGGCTCCGGTGTGCTGGGAGTCGAACTGCCTGGAGGAAGTATGTGGAGCTTGCTCCATGGTGATTAACGGCAAACCGCGTCAGGCGTGTGCGGCGCTTGTCGATAAGCTGGAGCAGCCGATTACGATTGCGCCGATGAGCACATTCCCGGTAGTACGGGATTTGGTCATTGACCGCAGCCGGATGTTTAACGCGCTCAAGAAGGTCAAAGCGTGGATTCCGATTGACGGTACCTACGATCTGGGGCCGGGTCCTAGAATGGCAGAGAAAAAGCGTCAGTGGGCGTATGAGCTGTCCAAGTGCATGACCTGTGGTGTCTGTCTGGAAGCATGCCCGAACGTCAATGAGAAGACGACGTTCATCGGACCTGCGGCGATATCTCAGGTTCGCCTGTTTAATAGCCATCCGACAGGGGAAATGAATCAGGAGGAGCGCCTGGATGCATTGATGACGGACGACGGGCTGGAGGGCTGTGGTAATTCGCAAAACTGCGTACGCTCTTGCCCGAAAGGCATTCCATTGACAACTTCCATTGCCGAAATGAACAAGCAAACGACCAAGCATATGTT
This sequence comes from Paenibacillus sp. FSL W8-0439, assembly GCF_038008995.1. Lineage (NCBI taxonomy): Bacteria > Bacillati > Bacillota > Bacilli > Caryophanales > Paenibacillaceae > Paenibacillus > Paenibacillus sp. FSL W8-0439. The sequence goes on along the minus strand of NZ_JBBPAK010000001.1, from coordinate 4,619,643 downwards.
CAAGCGCTGGCTGACTGTGTAGCAGAGCCAGCCCATAGGTTGTACTCAAACAGGCTTCTTCCCAAACCGGAGAAAGCCTGTTTTTTTGCGCTCAGGAATGATGGAGGGTAACATGGAGGAAGGAGCGAGGGACAGCACTTATGGTATAATTAGAGTATTGTGTATCGTTTTGAAGAAAAGGAGGCTGGACAGGTGACTGTGCAACCGATAACGAATCGACCTGTCACGCGGTCGGATGTAATGAAAGGATTAAGGGAGCTGGGAGTTCGGAGCGGCATGACACTGCTTGTTCACTCGTCGATGCGCAGCTTTGGACGCTTTGTTCCAGGCGGGGCCTCCACCATTCTTGCCGCATTAACCAAAGCGATTGGCCGGGAAGGAACGCTGGTGATGCCAACACAGTCACATGACTTGACAGATCCGTCCACCTGGATGAACCCGCCTTTGGATGAGTCGTGGTGGGAACTGGTCCGCGAGGAAATGCCCGCTTATGATCCGGCCTGGACGCTGACTGGAGGGATGGGCGTCATCGTAGAAACGTTCCGTGGCCTGCCGGGAACAGTGCGCAGCGGGCATCCGCACGTTTCTCTGGCGGGGCGTGGACCTGCTGCTTTAGGCTTGCTGGAAGCGCATGAGCTTGATTTTGGGCTGGGTGAGCATTCGCCCTTGGCAAAGCTGTATGAGGCAGATGCCTATGTACTGTTGCTGGGCTGCGGACATGACAGCAACACCTCCTTACATTTGGCAGAATATCGAACAGCCTATAATGGACGTGAAGTTGTCACGCATCAAGCCCCTATGATGGTGGATGGGACCAAAGCGTGGGTGTCTTTTCAGGATTATAATATTACCTCGGATGATTTTGAGCAGCTGGGACTTGATTTTGAGCGGGAATGTCCCACATCCTTTACGCGGGTGAACATTGGAGAGGCTTCATGTTTTTTCGCAAGGCAACGGGATTTGGTTAACTATGCAGAGCAGTGGTTGTCCACTCATCGCTAAAGCTTCTGGACAGTAGGGGATTCTGAGAAAATGAGATAGAGGAATAGATCACAAGGGGGAACGCATATGGAAAAGACGCCGCAAATCCGCCGCGAGAGTCAGGATGGCCCACATCAGGAGGCCGCTATCCCTCCCGGTTCTTCGCGGCGTTCCTTATCAAATGAGCCTGCCAATCCTTCCCGCCGCCGTTTTTTGAAAAAGGCGGCTTTAGCCACAGCAGGAACTGCACTATTGGCTGGAGGATATGCCTCCTTATGGGAGCCTAATCATTTGGAGATTACACGCTTCAACTTGTCTCTCCCTCGTCTTCCGTCTGCATTTGACGGAATTAAGGTGGTGCATTTCAGCGATGTGCACTTGGGGTTTCACATGGATGAGCAGGATCTGAGCGAGCTTGCGGACCGAATAGCAGGTCTGGAGCCGGATTTGCTCTGTTTTACAGGAGATATTGTAGATGATTATTCCGTATCTATGAAGGCTGCTGTTCCAGTTATGGATTCCATGCACGCTACCCTTGGTAAGTTTGCTATTCTGGGCAATCATGATTATAGAGGCTTGCCAGCCGGCGTTCAGGAGCTATATCCCAAAACCGGGTTTACGCTGCTGAGAAACGAGCATGCGGTTATAGAGCGCGCGGGACAACGTGTGGCCATTGTCGGTTTAGAGGATAACATCATGGGCAAGCCCAATCCGCAGCGTGCTATCCACGGACTGCCTGATGAGATGTGCAAGCTGCTGCTGATGCATGAGCCGGACTATGCAGATGTGGCGGCACAAATGTCCTTTGATCTTCAATTGTCAGGACATACACATGGGGGACAGGTACGTTTGCCGGTCATTGGAGCACCGATGCCGCCCCCAGGTGGACGCAAGTACATTCAGGGATTGTTTCATGTGGGAACGGATAGAATGCCACTGTATGTCAGCCGCGGCATTGGTATGACACATTTGCCGATACGGGTGCTGTGCAGACCGGAGCTTAGTGTCATTACGTTAAAATCTGGCCAATAGGCCATGATCTTTTTTTCATCTTCATCATATATGTTGGAACTACATAATGTTGGCTTGAATGTAGTGTAGAGATGTAGTCGTTTCGGGACAAAGGAGTGAGATTCAGATGGATCGTGTTGCTGTCATTTCAGATATTCATGGCAATTGGCCTGCTTGTGAGGCGGTGCTGGAGGATATTGCTTCCCGAGGCATTAGCCGTGTGTTTTGTTTGGGGGATCTGATCGGCAAAGGGCCTAGCCCGTGCGAGGTGCTGGATGCTATCCGCCAACATTGTGAAGTCGTCGTTCGAGGCAATTGGGATGAGTTGGTTAGCATAACGGATGATCTCAATTTTAGCTGGCAAGCCGAACGTTTGGGTGCAGAGCGAGTACAGTATTTGGCACAGTTACCGTTTCATTATGATTTCAGAATGAGCGGACGCCGTATCCGCTTGGTGCATGCCTCGCCGCAAAGCGTGTATCACCGTGTGCAGCCATGGGATGAGCCGGCCAAAAGGCTTGCCATGTTTGATCCACTAGCAGAGGAAAGTGGAAAAGTACCTTTTGCTCCAGAGGTCGTGGGATATGGTGATGTGCATAATGCTTTTATCCAGCATTTTCAGGGAAAAACACTTTTTAACGTTGGGAGTGTCGGGAATCCGTTGGATATCACCCAGGCTTCCTACTGCATTTTAGAGGGGCAATGGGGAGAGGAGCAGTGCACGCCTTTTTCCATTCAGTTTGTACGTGTACCCTATGATATAGAATTGGCAGTAAAACAAGCAGAGGAGGCAGATGTGCCTTCTTTGGCATATTATATTCGAGAGCTGCGTACCGGAATTTACCGGGGAATTCAGGACCTGGATTAAGTATAGAAATATGCATGGCTAAAAGCAGAATCCATCCGCAGGAGGGAACATTGTGCTGACCAGAGAAATGCTTCGTCTCGGATTGCCGGAGCTTTACACTCGCCGAGTCCGATTGCGCCAGCTCAGAGCGGAGGATTATCCTGCGCTGGAGCGGATCTTATCCGATCCATTGGTAATCCAATATGTGAATCGAATTCGCAAGCCAGTCTATGCAAGAATGAGGCGTCTGGTTGCGCAAATTAAAATATCTGCTGACTCCCTGGATTCCCTGCATTTCGCAGTGGAATGGCATCGGAAAAATACAGGAGAAAGCAATCTGCATGATGAATTCAACGAACGATCCTCCTCACCGTTGCTCGGTATCGTTTCTTTTCAGCAATGGAATGAAAGAAGGGGCGAGGCACAACTGGGCTATATTCTGGATCGGCCTTTTTGGGGACAGGGACTGGCTACAGAAGTTGTGGGAGAAATGCTGAAATTTGGTTTCGAATCTTTGAAGCTCCAGCGGATCGAAAGCCGTTGCCAAGAGAATAACCAGGCTTCTATGCGTGTGCTTATGAAAAATAAGATGCGTCTGCTGCGCACCATTGGTGCCTATGATCCCTCAGGAGAGGTGCCGAGTGTATTGGTATTTTCAATGACCCAAGGGGATTATGCCTAGAAATGACATTGGAATATTTTGTTACAAAGATGAAATATAACTGCAAAGCAACTCTAACACAGGACGGGTACAATACAGACATGACCCCCTTTTGAATAATATATGTTGCTGGGACCCGATCATTCGGGTCCTCTTTTTTTGGTTCTTTAACTCGGGATAATATGGATTGGGCAGATCCTGTCTATATTTCATTTTGTTACAAAAATGAAATATAACTGCAAAACTACTTTAATATAGACTGGGTATAACATAGACATGACCCCCTTTGAATCATATATATTGCTGGGACCCGAAGCTTCGGGTCCTCTTTTTTTATGATTCATAGGTACGGTTCAGGCTGATTACCAGCTCTGGTAACCATTCTTTTAGGGAGAGGAATGAGTATCCCTCTGACTGGGCATTGGATGTATCCATGTACCACGACTGTGTAATACCGAATGGAGACATATGCTCGTCTGCTGTTTTTTCTTGGATCACAGCCTGTTTTCCCGTGACCTGCTCGATAATGGAAATGATATCTCCAATCCTTACTGTACCGTCGGAACAAGCATTTACAGGGCCTGTTAAATGAGCAGACCCAAGCCAAAGCAGAAAATCTGCAGCTTCATCGGAACGAATAAATGAGATATGGGCTGCGGGATTAGGTACTCCAATTTCTTGGCCTGCACGAACATGTTCAATATGAAAATGAAGTCTTTTCGTATAATCATCTGTTCCCAATACAATCGGAAAACGAACAGCCACTACAGGGAACGTAGCTTGCTGCGTAAAAACTGCTTCAGCCTGCCGTTTAGCCTCTTGATATGTAAAATCGTCCTTTCCGCCCTGGCGAACTGGATAAGCCTGAGGATCGAAGATATTCTCTGTCACCGCTTCCGGGCTTGGATCATAGACAGATAGGCTTGAGGTCATAATATACCTTTTGGCTTTAGCATCAAAAATACGACAGGCTTCGCTGGCTTCATCTGGGGAATAGCAAATATTATCATAAACAACGTCCCACACTTGCTCACCTACCGCCTCTGCGAGCGCTTGCGGGTCCGTACGGTCTGCACAGATCCGTTGAACGCGGTCACCAAACGAATCGTTTGTGTGGCCCCGCGTGAGAATAGTAATGGAGTTCTCGGAACTGTCCAGCAGACGTTCCACCAGTCTCTTGCCGAAAAAGCGCGTTCCTCCCAAAACAAGTACCTTTTTCATACTTACATCACTCCTCATGGAATGGTTTTCATTTATATTAAGATAGACGGACTAAGGAATGTAAAAGATACAGGACGCAATAAAAAAGGGAGGATCACATGCCATACGTAAAAACTCGGGATTTAGAAATGTATTACGAAAAAATGGGTGTAGGAGACCCCGTCATATTTTTGCACAGTCATTATTCAAGGGGAATCCTGGCTTTTTCATCTCAATTACTTGATTTTCAGCAAAAGTATACATGTTATTTTCCAGACCATAGGGGACATGGCAGAACGAAATGTGATAGCCTGGAATGGAGTACCCCTCAACTCGCAGAAGATGTGCTTGATTTTATGCAGGCGTTACATATTTCTAAAGCTCATCTTATTGGGTACAGCTGCGGAGGCAATGTGGCTTTATACTGTGCGGTGAAGCACCCTCAAATGTTCGCAACCGTTACCACCATTGGGTGTAGTGGAGTCGCATGTCCTGAGGGGGCAGATGAGTTTGAGCCGGAGTGGCTCATTAAGAACGAACGCTATGAAATGATCCATCAAATGATGGAACGCCATGAGGAAGCACATCAAGGTAATTGGCAGGAATTTATGCGTCAGAGCGCTCAGGATTGGCGCCAATATCCGCAATTGACACGTAATGAGTTAAGCCGCATTACGTGCCCTGCATTATTTATCGCCGGTGAACATGACGGCTTTGCCACAGAAGAGCAGCTTCAGGAATTATGCTCATGCGTCCAAGATTCACGTTATCAAGTTGCTCTGGGTTGTAGTCATCGACCGCATATGCTTAGAGAGCAGCCTATCTTAATCAATGATTCTATTCTTCAATTTTTGAATAATCACGCTATTAGTTGATTCAGATTATTCCCCTAGAAGCTTCAAAAAATTGGCTGGCACCGTAATCTGCTGATTATTAATCATAATCTTTCGAAGCTCTTCCATAGAGTCTTCTTCACCTCTGGCATCTTTAATCTCCTTGATTTCACGATGCAGACGTTCCATTTGCAGATCCAGCGCATTAGCGGAATCCGCTGCGTTCTTTAATTCACGTGTCAGACTCTCGGGAACAGACTGGTTGTATTTATAAAATATTTTATGCTCCAGGCTTGCCCAAAAATCCATCGCAATGGTTCGAATCTGCACCTCTACGCAGACTAGTTCCTCACAGTCCGACATGAATACAGGAACTTGAATCAGCAAATGCAGGCTTTGATAACCGTTCGGCTTGGGATTCTTGATGTAATCCTTGATTTCCAGCACCTTGAGGTCACTCTGTCTCTGAAGCATGTTACTGACATCATAAATGTCAGTAATAAAAGAGCAAGTAATACGCAAGCCCGCGATATCCTTGATAGAATCTTTGATAGCATCCAGCGATAACTCGCTATTTTTACGAAGCATTTTGTTCATGATGCTCTCAGGAGATTTAAGGCGTGATTTGGTATGCTCAATAGGGCTGTAATCGTGCAACGCTTGAAATTCCTGTTTTAATATTTCAATCTTGGTTTCCATTTCGTCGAGCGCAAACTTATAGATGAGCATAAAGCGCGTGATGTCATGCTTTAGCTTTTTGAGCTTGTCCATAGGATCTTCCAATTGCATATGTAATTCTCCTCACACAAGATGTTGTTTATTGAAAATAATGGAGCTGTACGCTTTAAGGCGATTGGTAGCAGAGCGAGGATTTGAATCTGGAGAAGCGTAGTGTTCGCCTTTGCAATGGGATTATTACTCTATAAAGAAATACCTAAGCATCCCATTGCATCAGCGATCCCACCTTTCATGCCTTTTAAAGCGCCACAGGGATTTTACGTTTTTCTTTAAAATAAACCCATTCCCGGAAGCCGATATCCTTCAGCATCGCTTTTACGTCTTCCCAATCGTCGCCTACCCGCGAAGGCTTATGGGCATCCGAACCAAAAGTAACCTCCACACCAAAATGGTGCGCTCTTTCTAAAATAGAAGCAGACGGGTACCATCCGCCACTCAGCTTGGTTTTACCTGAAGTGTTAATTTCAATCGCCACATTGGATGCTGCAATCACTTGCAAGGTTTCGTCAATGGCTTCATCGGCAGGAATGTCTGAAAAGGCAGGGAAATTCCCCTTCATGGCGTCAATATGACCTAAAATCTGAAACATGCCGCTTCGCGCAGATTGCTGAATGAGCGCATAGTAGGCTTGTTTGACCTCGACTTTACGAGCGTCACTTAGTTTTTTCCAACGGTTGCGGTTAAAAATGCTGTCCCCTTCAACATTGTGAATCGACCCGATAAGGTAATCAAACGGATAAGGAGCCAAAGTAGAACGATACAATTCAGCAAAATCAGGGAAATAATCCGTTTCCAATCCAAGAAGCACGTCAATACGGCCCTCATATTCCTTCTTAAGCTCCTGCACCTCTTTTACATATTCAGCAAGCTCTGACTTGGCCATATAAATTTTAGGAAAAGCCTGATCCTTTTCGCTACATAGGAAGGGGGAATGGTCGGAAATACCAATAGCTTGTAAGCCTGATTGAATACCTGCTTCGATGTAATCCCGGATGTTGCCGTCTGCATGACCGCAGCGGAAATGATGGGTGTGCAGATCAAATTTCATGGACTGTCTTCCTTTCGTAACCAAGGTTTATATTGTGTATGTTGTTCATAGCGAATTACGTTATTCAGAACTGGTGAAATTCGTCTCCGGCATCCCCTTCAGATCGCTTAAAAATTGCTGCATTGCTGAGTTTAGATAGCGGCCAGATTTATAAATCACCCCTACCGGATGACTAACTTCCAGCTCGGGAATATGGATCATTTTTAATGTGCCTGTACGCAGTTCAGAAGTGACTGACAATCTGGAAATGATGGCAGCCCCGAGATTGATTTCAACCATCCGTTTGACTTCCTCACTGCTGGACAACTCGATCACAACATGGGGAACGATTTGGTGCTTTTTAAAAACATCGTCCACGAATTTCCGTCCTACCGTATCGGGAGAGAGCAGAATGAGCGGAATTTCCCGAAGGGCTTCAATGGTAGCATGTGGTTGCGAGGCCAGCGGATGAGTAGGAGACACGACAAGTTCAAAGGAATCATAGTACAGAACTGAAGTGCTTAAATTGGGATTACGTTCGATCAGATAACCGATACCAACATCAATAAGTCCGTTCTCCACCTGCTGATAGATCATCGAGGAAGCCATCGATTGAATGGAGGTTTTGATGAGAGGGAACTGATCCTGAAAGTAGGAGAGCACACGCGGTAAAATTTGAATGGCGATGGATGTTGTGGTACCCAGTGCAATGTGACCCTGCGGTGTTTCGTTTAAGTCGTACAATCTCTGTCTTAATTCCTCAACTACCTCTAATATGCGCTCGGCGTGTTCCAAAAAAACAACTCCCCGGTCGGTCAGGGTGACGGGCTGGTTGCGGTCAATCAGAATGGTTTTGAACTCATCCTCCAGACTTTTGATTTGGGCGGACACTGCCGGCTGCGTCAAATTGAGAAGTTCTCCGGCTTTACGGAAGCTCATCGTTTTGGAAATCATGATAAGCGTTTCAAGTTGACTGATGTTCATGAAGTTCCTCCTCTCTTTTCTTTAGCTTGTCGCAGCTGTATAGACTGAGTTTAGCCAATCTACTTGTTTATATGTAAAACCATCGTTATGCTTTATTTCATTAGATTATAGGTTATTCGAGCAGGAAGGGCAATGAATCGAAGCAGTACACCGTAAAGTGTGGTATATTGGGAAATAAAGACTAAAGTCCTGATATACTTTAAAATTAACCTGTCTAAATTCGGCATGGAGTTAAGATATAGGACATTATTCACATTTTTTGTGCTTTAGCTATAAAAAATTGCCGGACTGCTGTCGATAAGTGATAGAGAGAGCATTTTATTGCAGGTTGAGTCGTTATACAGCATTATTTGAATAAAAAACTCAAATTAAAATGGGACTTTTGTTGTGTGTCTAAAAGCCCATCGTAAAGGGGCGCAATGATCGTGAAGGCAGAAGTGATAAATCCTTTTTTGGAGTCGGCGAGACGGGTCATTGAACAATTGATCCAAGTATCTCCTTTACCCGGAAATCTCGGTGTGAAAAATGTCGAGCTGGTGGACGACCATATCTGGATTATGATCGGGATGACTGGACAGCTTAGCGGAAATATTGTGTTCGGCCTGAATGAAGAGGTGGCGCTACGTATGGTATCGGCGATGATGGGCGGATTTGTGTTGACTGAAATTGATGAGATGGGAAAAAGCGCAATTTCGGAATTGGGCAATATGATTAGTGGCAATGCCAGTACAATTTTGTCCAGTCAAGGAATTGTCGTGGATATCACCCCTCCGCAGGTCATGAAATCAGAAAACTTGACCACTTTTGTGCCTCAGCGTGCCCTTTGTATTCCGCTTTCGGTAGAAGGAATCGGTGAGCTGGATATTCAGGTGATGATCTCTTAATATTAAAGGAGTAAGTTTCTTTAATGTGGAGGGATGTCCATGAGTACATTGCAGGATAAGGTAATTGTGATTACAGGTGCATCCAGTGGGATTGGCGCCCTTTGCGCTCAGTTGTTGAGCGCAAAGGGCGCGATTCCTATTTTAACAGCGCGCTCGCAGGAACGACTGAAGCAAGTATCTGCGGGAATCAGCGGCAGGCACGAGCTGATCCCACTGGACGTAACTTGCCAGGAGCAGGTAGAGGCTGTGGCTGCACGAGTATTGGAAGAATACGGACGGGTTGATATATTGCTCAACAATGCGGGGTACGGTAAGTTTGAGTATTTTAATGAGACCGACCTGACAGAGTTCGAACAAATGATGGACGTGAACTATATGGGGGTTGTTCGCTGCATCAAGGCATTTCTGCCACAAATGACAGAGCGGAACTGTGGGCAGATTGTTAATGTAGCATCGATGGCCGGGAAAATCGGGACAGCCAAATCGGCTTCTTATACGGCCACGAAGCATGCGTTGCTCGGTTTCAGTAATGCGCTCCGGCAAGAACTGCGCGGAAGTGGAGTGACCGTAACGACGATTAACCCCGGGCCGATTGATACACCGTTTTTTGAGCTGGCAGATCCCTCCGGGGGTTATGTGCGGAATGTTGGCTGGTTTATGCTAAAACCTGATAAGGTGGCACAGCATATCGTAAGGGCGATGGAGCTTGGTAAGGAGGAGGTTAATCTGCCACAGTGGGTATCTCCTTTTCTCAAGCTGTATCAACTAGCTCCCAGACTGATCGACAGGCTGGGGCATGGTGTGATCAATAAGAAATAATAGATGTCCCGTAGCCATTAGGTGTGGTGAGGGACATCTTTTATTTTTGTGATTTGGTAACAAGGCTATTTTCGCATATAATGGAGAGTAACGAATTTACGTATAGGGGTTGGACCTTTTCATGACATTGAATTTTGAAGCGCTCGGCGTTGAACAAGATCTGCTGGACAAACTGACCGAGCATGAAATTACACAGCCTTCGCCAGTTCAGGCAGAGGCTATACCGGAAATAATGAAGGGACAGCATGTATTAGCACGCTCGCAAACCGGCACAGGCAAAACACTGGCTTATTTGCTACCGCTGCTACAAGCGATTGACCCACAGAAAAAGGCTACGCAAAAGCTGATACTGGCTCCAAGCCAGGAATTGGCCATGCAAATTGTACGTGAGGGTCAGCGCTACGGAGAGCATCGTGGAATCCGTGTACTGGGTCTGATTGGTGGGGCAGCCATCAAGCGCCAAATCGAAAAGCTAAAGGATCACCCACAGCTTGTGGTAGGCACACCAGGCCGTGTACGGGAACTCATCGCTTCGAAAAAGCTGAAGATGCACAATATTACAACTATTGTCATCGATGAGGTGGATCAGATGTTCCAGCTCGGCGGAGCAGGCGATGTGACCAATATACTGGGCTCTGCCCAACGTGACCGTCAATTGGTATTCCTGTCCGCAACGCTGAATAATGAAATTCAGTCGCTGGCACAACGGGAGATGCCTGATTACGTAGAAATCGGGATTGATCCTGACCAGAAGACGGCCAGTGGACTGGAACATTACTACTTTGTATCCGAAGAACGGGATAAGGTGGATATGCTGCGCCGTCTGGTACGGCATTTTAATCCGAGAAAAGCGCTGGTGTTCGTGAATACAACCAATGCTATTGGGGAAATTGAAGCCAAGCTCAAGCATATGGGTCTAACTACGGCATCCTTGTATGGAGATGCAGATAAAGTCACGCGCAGCAATGTGTTGGCTCGATTCCGCGAGGACAAGCTCAAAGTGCTGGTCGCTTCCGATGTAGCGGCCCGTGGTCTGGATATTGAGGGTCTTGAAATGGTCATTCATTTTGACCCGGCTACGGATAGTCAAGCTTATGTTCACCGCGCAGGGCGGACAGGACGTATGGGACGCAAAGGATTAGTAGTGTCGGTTGTGACCGACCGCGAAACGTTCATCATGCGTAAGTTTTCTCGTGAACTAGGAATCGATATTGCAGAGCGTGCGTTGTACGGAGGTCGAGTTGTGGTGCCGCGCCCGGCGGATGCCAAGCGTGCCCCTGTAAGGCCATCTGAAACTAGATCTATTTCCAATGGAACAGTGACGGAAAACCGCAAGACACCTGTTCGGACTGAAGCAGGACGTCCAGGCAGGAATTCCGTGAACGGTTCAGCTCCAGGCAAGAGCAAAGGAGCAGCCTTATCCAAAGCAGGAAAGGCACAGCGCGAGCGTGATCGTAAAAACAAGGGTGCGCCAAGATGGCTGAAGGAAAAAGGATCAAAACCGAACGAGTAAGGGAGAAGAGGGGGAGCCATGGAACAACAGCCTGTGTTGCAAATTAACGGACTGACTGGTGGATACAGCGCCAAACGCCCGGTGCTGCATCAGATTTCGCTCGATGTGAAGCCGGGTGAAATGGTGGGACTGATCGGTTTGAACGGGGCCGGGAAAAGTACGACCATGAAGCATATTTTGGGTCTGATGACACCGCAGGCCGGAGAGATTCGCGTACAGGGGCATAAGCAGGATGAGAATCCCGAGGTATATCAGGGAGCTATTGCTTTTGTACCTGAAGCTCCAGAGCTGTATCCTGAAATGACAGTGATGGAGCATATGGAGTTCACGGCTAGAGCGTACGGAGTCAGCGAAGCAGATTTCCGCACGCGCAGTGATCAAATGCTGGATTTGTTCCGTATGCGGGATAAAAGCGGAAGTATGTCGATGCATCTCTCCAAAGGGATGCGCCAAAAAGTGATGATTATGTGCGCATTTTTAGCGGGGCCGCCGTTGTATGTCATAGATGAGCCTTTTTTGGGTTTGGACCCGCTCGGCATTCGTTCTCTGCTTGACTTTATGTTGGAGATGAAACGTTCGGGCTCGTCTATTTTGCTCAGTTCTCATATTTTGTCCACGATTGAAAATTATTGCGATCGTTTCATTGTGCTTCATCAGGGTGCCATCATTGCTCAGGGTACGCTGGATGAAGTGACAGCACAGGCGGGTAAGCCGGGCATGCCGCTGGAAGATGCATTTTATGAGCTGGTACAGGGCAGGGAATGAGCATGGATTTGCAACGTTTGCATAAAGAAAGACGTCTAGCGTTCTGGGGACAGGTGCTGCCTTATCTGGGCTATGTCATTCAGAGCGGCCTTGCAGTGGTCTTCGGCTTTGCGCTGATTGCCTTTGCCGCATGGTACACGTCGCTACTCATGCATATTCCGCCGGATTTGCCCATCCGCTGGATCATGCTTATTGTAGCTATTCCAATTGCGCATGCGAGCTTTCGAACGTATTTGAATGCGGCAGATATAGTCTTCCTTCGTCCCCAGGAGTACGCGATGCCACAATATTTTAAGGCCAGCCGGATTCGAGGTGTGGTGTACAAAATATTCGGTCTGCTGCTGCTGTCCATGATTTTGTGGCCGTTGTATATCCGCAGTGATGCTGCACCTAAGCCGCTGCTACTGACTCTGCTGCTGTTCGTGCTACTGAAGGTGCTATTTAGCTACGGCGGCTGGCAGGAGCTTCGCATGGTATCGGTTGGCGGGAGCATAGGCTATCGTCTACTGCGGTGGGTGCTGGCTGTGCTGATGGTAGCCGCATGGCTATGGCAGCCCCCGCTACACAGCTTGCCGTTTATCGTATTGGTTGGCGTGGTGTACGTGCTTGTTCTGCGTTTGCCGGTCAAACTGCTAGTGGCTTGGGAAAAACTGATCCGCACAGAGGCTATGCAGGCTGCCCGCGTGATGCGTACGTTGGGCTGGTTTGTCGATGTGCCTGCCCTTACACAGAGAGTGACGCCGCGCCGCTGGCTGTCCTGGCTGGGTGGCAACATACCTTGGAACAGAAAGGGAGCGTATCGTTACCTGCTGTTTAAGACGTTCTTGCGTACAGAACCAGCAGGCATTGTCATTCGGTTAGGTATTCTGGGTCTGTTAATTATATATATCACCCATGCTAGCTGGATTGGTATTGCCGTATATTTATTTTTTATATTCCTCATAGGTGTTCAGATTACTTCTTTGAGACAGTATCACAGGGATTCGTTGTGGCTTCAGTTATATCCGATTCCTGCGCATAGTCGCCGTGCGTCTTTTCTTGACTTTGTTGTTCGGTTGACGTTGCCGGCTGCGGTGGTGCTGTGGCTTCCTTTTCTGGCAAAAGGAACGCAGGACTTACTGTCTACATTGCTCACGTTGGTTGGGGGAGTCCTTGTTGTGTTCCTGCTCCGTGGTACTCAAGCCAAAAAATGGCGTTTGGACGGACAGGATGAGGAAGAAGTGTAATCCATATCTGTGTCAATAAAGTAAAGGCTAATTCGCAAGCAGCAAAAGCTGAGCTGCCTGCGAATTAGCCTTTTTTGTACATTGACTGCTTATGGTAGTCGTGGGTGCAGATATCGGTCTGCTTAAACGAAGATCGTTTTGCTGATGATAACTAACAAAATGAACAGTACCAAAATTGTTCCTGTGCTTGTGAATGCGCCGTAACCACCGTAACCGCCTCTTGTTTCTTCTGCTCCCATGCTCATTCTCCTCTCGGTCATTGTGATAAAGGATACATCGTATCTTATGAAGTGGGTTTCCGGATTGCGTGGGCCAATGTTCTGGTGTGTTGCCGAATCGCCCTATATTTTTCATCAGATGCAGGAGATGAGAGAGGAAAAGGTACGTATTATCGAGAATAGAAGAAGTATGTAATCATTATCACTTGGAAAGTGGGAAAGACGAGATGCTGGTAGATAAGCTGCTCGTGAACATATTTCTTGTGTTTGTACCGTTACTCGTATATAGCGCTTTGTTGGATCATCGGCATAGGAAGCATACCCCGCTGCTTATGGGAGGGGTGCTGGGTGTTTCTTCGGTGCTTTGCCTTATGTTTTCGTACATTTGGTACGGATTATATTGGGATCTTCGGTATGTTCCTTTGATTCTCTCTGTTTTATATTTTGGTCCCAAGGCAGGTCTAATGAATGTGACGCTAATGGTAATGGCTCGTATGTATGTAGGCCCCGAGTCTATGGTGGTGGGGCTTCCGAGCATGATGTTGTGTTATTTGGGACCTCTCTTGGTAAGAAAAAAATTTATGCAGCTCAAAAGCATGTTGCTTCGAGTGGGCATGAATATGGTAATGAGTATATGGATCACTGGAGTTATGCTGATTTTTCTTTTAATACATTCTTGGATCAATGGCAGACTGGATGAGGATGAGATTGAGCTGATTCGCTCAATACTCTGGTTCGGTGTGATTCAATTCCTAAGTATTGGAGCCTCTTCTTTCTGGATGGAATTTAGTTTGGAGCGGGAAGAAATGAGAAGAAAAATTAAATATGCCGAGCGTCTGAATACGTTGGGTGAACTGGCAGCCTCGATGGCTCATGAAGTACGGAATCCTTTAACCGTCGTAAAAGGGTTCCTGCAAATGGTTCAGTCAGGATTAGAAGGGAAAAATCGCAGATATGTTGCTTTGGCACTGGCAGAGGTGGATCGGGCTGAAAGAATTATTAGCGATTATCTGAATTTATCCAGACCGCAGATTGGGAACACAGAACGGATGGATCTGTCTGGCATGGTTCAACAGATCGTTTTGCTTCTGAAACCAATGGCGACCAAGCAAGGCGTAAGGCTGTATACAGAGCTAAGGAATGAAATTTATGTACATACAGATCGTAACCAGCTGCTACAGGCGTTAATACATGTGACGAAAAATGCGATTGAAGCTGCGGAAGATGGAGGCAGGGTATACATAAAGCTGGCGATACAGGAAGAGCAGGCATGTCTGAGTATCAGGGATACTGGAAAAGGCATGAGCCAGGAGCATCTCGAACGAGTGGGTACTTTGTTTTTTTCAACCAAAGAGGTAGGAACAGGACTGGGAACGGTCGTTTCCTTTCGAATTATTGAAGCCATGAACGGGAGTATACGCTATGAAAGTGAGCCCGGAGTGGGAACGGAGGTCGTCATCCTGCTGCCACTGGCACAGGAACCTCTGCTCGCTGCGGAAGGATAATTGTGCGGACGTATGATGGACAATAGTCAGCCGACCCAAAAAGCGGTATGCCCTAATATCTGGCATACCGCTAGTTATACTATATATTCTAACCTGATACAGACAGATTAGGCGTTCAACAAATCTTGTGCACCACGATACACAATGTCATATAGGTCTTCCAGATACTCCTCTTCGATACATGAGAATGCGATACGAAGATCGTATTCACCCAGTGCAATCGTGCCTACCCCATATTGTTCCAGCAAATGTGTGCGCAGTCGTTCAGCAGACAAGCCGTTCAGCTTGAGACACATAAAATAGCCTGAATTGAAAGGATAGTAGCTCCATACATCCCCGTATTTTCCGCTATCGAGCAACGCTTTGACTTTATTAGCCCGCCCCTTCATAATTTGGAACTTTTCATTCTTCTGTTGTTCAAATTCTGGTGATTTGAGAGCATCCAGTACGAAGGTTTGAGATGGGTGAGGACCGCTCGAAATCGTTGCCCGGATAATCCCTAGTGTTTTTTGTTCCAGTGCGCTCAGTACATCCTGATGCTCCGAAGCAAAGGTAATAAATCCGACACGGAAGCCCCAAACGAATTCTTCTTTGGTAGCTCCGTCAATTTTGACTGGTAAAATTCTCGGATGAAGCCCGGCTAGCTGACCGAATAGTGATTCATGCAGAGAGTCCTCGAAGAACAGGCCAAAATAAGCGTCATCTGTCACAACTACGACATTGATGCCTGCTTCCGCCGCTTCCTGAATGGCAGCGACAATTGCTTTACCTTCTTCAAGGCCCGGTGTATAGCCTGTCGGGTTGTTCGGGAAGTTCAGTACAACGATCGCTTTGCCGTATTCTTTCTGCGCCAGTAGCGCCTCGCGTAGTCCCTCACTATTAAAACGGTGATCCTCTGTGAACAACGGGAAATTCACCAAACGTCCATGACGGCGAATACCGAAAGTCAGTTCATAGTTCTCCCAGTTTTTATCTGGATAAATGACAGCATCTCCTTCATCCGTAAACAGGTCGGCAACGATGCTCAAACCGTGGGTCAGCGCGTTGGTAACTACAGGAAGGCCGTAGCCTTTTCCAGCCAGCGAAGGATTTTCTTTCAGCATTTTGTCACGCCATACGCTACGAAGTTCAGGCTTGCCCGCAGGGGGAGCGTAAGGATACAAATCCTTGGGACTGTAAGCGGACAGCTTCTCCTGAATAACCTCCAAATGCATAGGACCATTGCCTTCAGTAGCAATCCCGATCGTAGCATTATACTTTTTGGCAAGTTTCCCTGCCTCGGCGGATTGACTCAAAATCCCTTCTTTTGGAAAATAAATCTCTTTACCTAAAAGAGAAAGCATTTGATATACATGCTCGTTGCCTGTCTGAATGTTTTGATTTAACTGCGCTGCCAGTGGATTCATTCCCGTTTCATCCTTCCAAGTCATTTTGATTACATATTATAGCATTACACACGGTAAGCGTCACGCACAAGCATTAGGGGCCATAAGAGCGTATTTTTTGCTTAATCGTGGCGCTGCGCTTATATTATAAAATAACGGGATAACAGGACAACCAGAGATGAACCAAAGGAGGTACAGATTTTGCTGGATACATCTGCGTCATCGTTTATCCTGCTGCCGGCCTTTGCCAAAATTGTGTGCGAGCCGGGCTGGAAATGGCAGGTACGCGAGAAGCCGATGCCAAACTATGATTTATTTTATGTATGGAGTGGAGAAGGAACGGTTGTATTAAATGGGGAAGCCTATCCGGTGAGCAAGGGCAGTTGTTTTTTGTTCAAGCCGGGAGACGATACCCGTGCCACACATAATCCGCAAAAGCCGCTCATACTTACTTATATTCATTTTGATCTCACCGAACAACCCAAGCAAATTCCAGCCAGCTACCGCATGCTGGAAGAAACGTTCGAGGTGGAGCATATGCTTGCCAGATATGTCCGTCTGCGTCTGGAGCGTGCCTATGGGGCTGATGAGGAGGGCCGGCTGATCCTGAAGCAACTGATGATTCATCTGCTGCGTGCAGATCGGAAGGAACCGCAGGAGCAACAGGCCAGTAACCAGCTCACCGAGGTCATTCGAGAAACGGCCAACTACGTGCGCCAGCATCCGGGACTTCCTCATCGAGTCGAGGATTTGGCAGCACGTGCAGGGCTGTCACCGCGTTATTTTTCGATAAAATTCAAGGAGCTGCTAGGTGTTTCCGTGCAATCCCATATAATCAGCATGCGGATTGAGCGCGCGCAGCATCTGTTGCTACATGCCGGAATGAATGTAACTGAGGTGGCGGAGGCTTTGGGGTACCGCGACATCTTTTTCTTTAGCCGCCAATTCAAGCAGTATACAGGAAAAAGTCCGTCTGAGATTCGATAGGCTATTAACGCATGACGAATATAAAGGATAAATCAAAAAGGACCGAAGCAGTTACGCTGGGTCCTTTTTCGTATGAGCCATTTGAATCATTCGATCCCCATGCTCAAATGTGCAGCTATTTTTTTGTTACAATCCTTTATTTATGCTTTAGGATCGTGTCGAAAGCTACCAAGACGTTGTCCCATTTTCACCACGTCCCCCAGCTTCAATGCGGGGTCTGGCTCAAATGTGCCGTTTTCAGTCAGCAAAACGACGGTTGAGCCAAATTCGAAATAGGCGAGATCGTCACCTTTTGTCCAGGAAGTCGCTTGTTCATCGGTATATTTGATGCTGCTCACATTCATTGCGCCAACCTTGACGACCGCCACCTCACCATATTCGTGGGCCATGTACGTAATCTGTCGCTCATTGCGGCTAAGAACTCCTCTCATATGCTGCAAGCCGAAGTCATTCACTGGGTATACTTTGCCGCGCAGATGCTCCTTTTCTACCAGTGTACCGGATACCGGTGCATGAATACGATGATAATCCGTCGGGCTGAGATAGAGCACAAAAGCATAGCCGTGTGTGTACTTCTCAAGACGTGGAGAGCGGTTAAGAAGCTCTTCCAGCGTATAGTCTTGCCCCTTGACATTCAAAAGAGTGCCAGACGTAATTGGGCCGGTAAAAGTAATCCGTGCATCCACCGGACTGGTCATCACCTCGGCGTTCGTATCAATCGGGCGCATGCCCGCTTTTAATTTGCGTGTAAAATAGGCGTTCAGGGAGCGGTATTCTTTCCAATCCTGTTCCGCCTCATGCGTCTGGATCTGGTACGTACGTATAAAGGTGGGGATAAAAAGTCGGCTTGCACCGCTTTGCGCGAAGGAGCCCACAATCCGGCACACCCACTTGCGCGATGATAGCTCCGTCATAAGCCGCAGCCACTGTTTTGCCATTACAGATCCCCCTTGTTCATTTCCGAGCCGTCTTGGCCGGAACCTGTCCGGCCGCTCTGAACTATATTGACACAGAATGTGACGTAAATCAATACAGGGGACGGCCTGGTGAACGTTCGGTGCCTGACGAAGACATTCGTTCGAGAAGCCAACGAGCGTAAGCCATCGGCTGAGCGTATGTTTCTTTCCAGACATTACTCATGCCTGCCTGGCTAAAGCCATAGCGCTGATCACGACCGTTGCATTCGATAAAAATAATCTTGCCTTCATGGGTAATTCCCAGATCCAGTCCGACATCAGCGAGACGGGGTAGGTGTTGTGCCAATCGGTGGACGATTTGCAATGAGAGTCTCTCTAGCTCATTCATCAGCCGGGCTATGTTTGAGGTCTGCACCGTCTCTGTTCGTGATAACACCTCTGGTAGGGAACGGGCCGTGCCGCCCTGGGCTACATTCGAGACGAAAGTGTGGGATGGAGCAATTTTGGCAAACATGCCTGTCACGCCCCATATTCCGCCATATCCGCGCTGAACCGTCACACGGATATCAAATGGACGATTGTCGCATAAAGCAAGCGGAATGGTTTCCTGAATGATGTGAGGCACACGCATCAGTCGCTTATGCAGAAATAAAGGGAGTTCTCCGACATTCAACCGTAGTGTGGACCAACGCCCAGATATCGTTGGATGAGCACATTGCAATGTCCAGCTTCCGCTGGAATGCCTCAGCCGCATAATTCCTCTACCCACGCTGCCGCTACTGGGTTTAATTACAACATCCCCGGTTTGCTCCATCAAGGTGCGGATGGAAGAAGGATCGCCTTGCAATGTTTTGGGCAGGTGGGAATGTAGCAGAGGGTCTTCCTGTAGAATTGCATGTATATGGTCTTTGCCGAAACGGTTTTGTTCATTAAAAATATAGAATCCCTTGTGTACCAGCCTGTTGATATCGCGGGCATTTTCATTTTGCCGATAGAGAGTGCGATTGTGGATGACTGGCGGCAACGGAAGAGTCATCTGCCGATACTCGTTGCCGTTTTTAACAAAAGCCCGGCATGTTCCGGTCGATATATGAATATCTTCCAGACGAAGAAAGCAGGGGATTAGCTCGTAGCTTAACCCGGCCTCCTCGTAATTGGCGATAGATTCATATCGCGTCCTCATGACGGGAATGCCCCGGTAAGTTGCCGGGTTGAGCATGACTCCGACATGCAACATGAGTATGTCCGCCCTCCTTATCGTCAATCCAACTGACCATATTGTGATTCTAGTCCATCATATGAATTAAAGATCGGCCAGGCATGGACGCTAGCCTTGCGATATGCCCAAAGTCATAAGCCAAGCACCTTTCAGAGCAAGAGACGATATGATACAAGATGAGTGTTGAAGGGTGAAGGAATAAGGTAAGGAAAGTAGGTGAGGTGATGCAGAGGCTGAAGGTAGCAGTCATTACACCGGGCTCTTTTGTTATACCTTCGTCCCGCAGCAGTTCAGTGGAGAGGGTAATTGCTCGTATGGTACCACTGGCTAGCCATAAGCTTCAGGCACAGATCTATGGCATAAGAGGGGCAGAAACACCGGATCACGGCGATGTTGACGGAATTCCTTGTATGCGCTATACGCGGGGAGCGGGTTATATACCCGAGGTAATCGCTGATTTGAAAAGATGGTTACCTGCGGTTATAGATGTACACAACCGCCCCGCAGTTGCTTATGCTATTCGCGAGGCTTTGCCCGATAGCAAAATTGTGCTGACTTTGCATTCCACCACGTTCATCCGGGAGCCTCACCTCAAACGGAAGGACATGGGTAGGCTGCTGTTGCCGCTGGATCGTATTATTGTGAACAGTGCGTATTTAGGGGCTGTTGTGGCTTCTGACAGTCCCGATGCGGTCAGAGAGCGCATCGTCATCAACAAGCTGGGTATTCATCCTGGCGATTTCCTGCCACGGTGGACTCCTGCAGCAGAAGCGATCAGGTCGGCTCGATTGGAAGACTTCGGCTGGTCAGGCCGCCGAATCGTGTTATATGCAGGCAGACTGGTGCCGGGGAAGGGAGTTCATCGGTTGCTAAAGGCCTTGCGGCGTATCGTCCATACCTGTCCGGACGTGCTGCTGCTTATAGCAGGGAGTGCCTATTACGGTCACGACCGCCTCACGCCATACACCGCAGCATTGCATCGGCAGATACGTAAACTAAGGTTGGCGAGGCATGTGCACTTCCTGGGTTATGTGCCGCATCCGGCATTGGCCTCGTTATATCAGTTAGCCGATGTGGCGGTTGTTCCTTCAGTAGAAGCTGAAGCCTTCGGGCTGGTCAATCTGGAAGCCATGGCGGCAGGCGTGCCTGTGGTAGCCTCACGAATCGGTGGTATTCCGGAGGTTATACAACACGGCAAGACAGGCTGGTTGGTTTATCCGTCACACGGCGAGCAGGAAATGGCCGACGCCATCATCAGGTTGCTCCAGCAGCCTGACTTACGGCAACGGATGGGAGAAGCCGGGCTGGGTGAGGTGCGGAGCCAATTTTTATGGCAGCACTCTGCAGAACGCTGGGCTCAAATTGTAACAGACTGTGCAATTGAGTGACGTGGTCGTGGTTACGTGCATAGGCTATCGCATAGGCATTAGGCCATGATTCCCACCTGGGTGAATGCAGCGGAGCGACCGCTGTTTCACTCCTGTGTCAAAGGAGCGGTCATCATGAACCATCGCACGAACCATAGCCCTAAGGATAAAAAAATAGCACGGCGTAACCATTCCAATACTGTCCCCTCTCCCCGTGTAAACAAGGAGAAAACGGTTTCGCCTGCTGGCGCTGGCAGTCACAGACCCACTCAGCGTGGAACGGCAAGTATACCTGTCCCCGTAGAGAAGAATACCTCGCTTCAAGCTGTAGAGGAAGCGGCATGGAAAAAGCATAAGCTTCCCAAAACGCTAGAGGAAGCGATGCAGATGAATCGAGCATCTGTGCTGCTGTTGTCTGTGCCTGACTCAGATACCGAATGCGGAACGGAACACGACATGGCATCTATGAAGACGGAAGGTCAGACCGAGCAAGATTCGTTATTGGATTGTTCCATAACCAGTATTCACATTGCGGAAGGGAGACAGCGTCCAAAGCAGCGAATGCGCTTGCTAGAGCAAGAAAACCATCTAGCTTCTCAGACTGAAAAAGAATTAGGTCGGAATGCCATTCATGATGGCTCAGTGACCGATGACGGGACTACTGACAGTGAAGTGACTTCACCTCAATTTGGTAGCACTTCTTTTTATCTTCCTGCACAAGAAGTTACAAGCAAAGTGAACGTTGTGTTTGAGAAGCCTTTTATAGATACGCAATATGCAATCACCGCCAATGCGAGCTTACCAGGAATAACCGTATCTGTTATCCAGCGACAGAGGTATTCGGCAGTGCTTACAGTGGAACGCAGACAATCGGGTTCGACATGTGAGGGATGGGTTCATTGGATTGCAATGGGACACTAGTAAAAGGCCAGAATGTAAGTTGCAAATCAACTTCATAATGAAAAAAGGCGTCCCATAATGGGACGCCTTATACATAAGGGTGGAGGCGGCAACGCGTGGAGAAGTTAGAAGGGACGTCAGATAATTGGTGAAGGCATTTTTTACTTCTGTTTAATAGGCAGAGCATGATAGCCAAAAGCCAAATCAAGCAAGGCGCTCGCTTCTTGACGCAGCAATAAATTCTTTGGACGGAAGGTAAAGGAGCCATCAGTATTGATGATGGTATCCGGATCTACGATTCCCTGTGAGGCAAGGGCTTGAATGGACTGGACCGCCCAGGCATCTGCAGCGTCGAGCAATTTCACCTGAGTGGCTTGGTCAGGTTGAATCTGCTTCAAGTTTTGAATCATGGTTGCTGCGACTTGTCTGGTAATCGGAGTTGCGCGATCATATTTTGGTATGCCTACTTTGAGTTGCTTCTTGATTTTTTCGATTTCGTCTGGGAAAATATAACCTCCATGTGCGAGCAACAAGGCGTCAGCAAATTCCCCTTGTGTCATCGTGCCCTTCGGGTTAAATAGATTACATGTTTTAGCATTCATGATGTTTAAAGCATGAAGATTGTCTATATGGCTTCTATAGTTACTCTTTTGCGGGACATCTGCAAAAGGCGGTTTGAGATTGATTTTCTGAGATTGAGCTACAACGCCTAGACCTTTAGGACTGGTGTAATAAAAATACGCGATTTCTCCAGCTTTGTTTTTCTGGAAAGCGAGCTTGTTTCCTTCTGCATCTTCAAACAACAATGGGTGAATCATTTTGAGTACTTGCTTTCCCGCAGTTTCATCTTCCATGACCAACGCCCCATTCTCATAGGAAAAGTGAGTACGAATCGCGAATACACGTGTATTTTGATACATACCGACGTATTTTTGCGCTTCTTTTTCCTCTAACTGGTGGTACGTTGGTTTCTTCACAGTGATAGTTCGAGGGAAGTAATGATCCATGAACGCATCGTACACATCTAGACTCATCATGGAATCATTATTGTAGGACATGAAAAATGCGGTTTTTTGTTCAGGCACCAAAACCATCAATGAAGAATGTCCCGGCATGTTTCCGCCTTTTAAAACTACATGTTGACCGTTGGCAAAGTCGTTGAAATATGTCTCAAATCCAACTGTCGCAATAGGAATCGTCTTATCTGCGAAAACTTGGTAGGCATGCATCATATCTATGCTTTTTTTACTTACGATTTGTTTACCTCCAAACTTTCCATTCTGTAGCTGCATAATCATGTACTTTGACATGTCTTCTCCAGTAGACAAAATGCTTCCTTGTGGTCCATCAGTTGGAGCGTGCCCATATGTTGGATGAGGATCACCAGTGGGACTGTAATGTGTAGCCATTCTCTTGAGAAGGTCAGGCGTAAAGCGCACACTGGTAGACTTCATGCCTAAGGGTTTAAAAATATTCTTTTCCATATATCGTGAGAAAGGTATGCCCGTAACATTCTCTACTGCATATCCTGCGAGTAAAAATGAGAAGTTGTCATACGTATAAGCTTCACCGGGCGATCGTACCACTGTCGGCATATGTTTAGGAATAAACGCCTTCATAGATATATTTCGATTAACGTATTCGGGTCCGGTTATCGTGGTGATATCGGGATAATCTACGCCGCTGGTATAGGTCAACATATCAAACAAGTTGAGGGCTTTTCCTGTTTTATTGGGTATTTTCAATCCACCGAGATACCGTTGTACATCTTGATCTAGTTTAAGCTTTCCTTTATCGACTTGTTGCATCACGGCCAAGGCGGTAAAAGTTTTCGAGACTGAAGCGATTTGGAAGACCGTGTCCTTATTGACTGGAATCTTCTTCTCTTTATCTGCATAACCGTACCCTTTATTGACGACGACTTTTCCATCATGGACGACGACAAAACTTGAACCGTTCACATTGTACTTCTTCATTTTTTTCGCGAATAACGGATCAGCAAAAGATTCTACTTCTTTTGCATTATTGGGAGCTTTCGTCATTTGAATATTGGCCGTAGATGTCGATGGTTTTAATTCTCCAACTTCTAATGATTGTTGGGAACAAGCAGAGATCATGCTGGTAGAAATGAGTAGCAGTGCAAGGCTTGCTTTATTTATTGCTTTTTTCATTTTCGAACTCTCCTTTTTTATTGCAATGTTCTTGTCAGCACACCGAGTTGTCGACTCACCCGTGTATGAACCGAGTGTAGCAAGCGGCAAGTCATAGTAGCTAGTGATCTTTCGTCTTCTAATGCATGACATCAAAAATAGAGCGTAGTACGGCTTGTTTTATAGTCATGACCTACAAATCATGACACTTTGACACTACTGTATGTGACAGATAATAAGTTAGATTCGAAGGGCGATTCATAACGTACTAGCAAAGAAAAGAAAGAGTAGGAGAGAATCAAATGACGAAAGAATCAGCTCGAAAAAGGTTGCAAGATTTCTACTTTTTGTTGTTTACCTTCGGATCTGGACTGTTTTATTTTTGCTTCTATTTGGTCAGCATTACATTTGCGTTAGCGATGACGGTTATCTTCGTGGGTATTCCCTTGTTGGCGCGTGTGTTGCGAACAACTCACACGTTTGTCCAATATGAACGCATTCAGACGAAGGTTTATACGGACATATCAATAGAGCCAATCCTGACAAGGACAAACAGTGGAAGGGATAAATGGATGAAAGCGAGAGAAGCAATTCTTAGTAGTAGCAATTGGAGGGCCGTTTTTTGGCTTATGCAGAAATTTTTTATTGGGGTGATTAGCCTCATATGTGCCGTTATATTGTACATAGCTCCACTCGTATTTATCGTTACACCGATACTTTTTCAACATCTTGAGCTATACTTATTGGGATTCGCTGTAGATTCATGGGAAAAGGCTATAAGTGTCATGATCGCTGGGTGTATTCTCGTCTGGATCAATACCCGCATTGGAAAGAGCCTAGTTCAAATCGTTGGAATGTACACGCGCTCTATGTTCAAAGCTATTAAGGAGTGATAATTTGTTTACAGCTTGGAAACAATGGCTCTGGTATGACTGGTTATTGCTTTGTATACGTTTTGTCATCTGGTTCTCATTGATGATAACTACGATCCAACACCAAGACCATTTAACTGTGCCCCTTTGGATCATCATTCTTTGGGAAGTTGTCTCATTTTCAGTACCTTGGATTTGTTTAATGTTCAGTTATCGCTACTATCTGCTTACTGAGATGGTTTTGTTTGGCGGAGTGTGCTTCTACTTAACCTTATTATTTCCGGGGGCGTATCTTGCATTTTTAATGCCAACTTTCATGATCGCGGCAAATAGTGCTCATAAATCATTCCGTTGGTCGGGTTCTATCACAGTTGTTTTGTTTCCGTTGCTCATTGCAATGTTTTCCCCAGGAACAGATCTATGGGCGATTATCCCACAAATCGGTCTGGCTTTTGCGATGGGATTTTCCTTTCACTTACTAGTTTCTAATTACCGCCAAAATGAAGTTATTCGCAATCAGAAGCTTGTGCTGGAACAGTACCTATCTCAGATTGAGCAGATTACTTTGTTGGAGGAGCGCGATAGACTTTCCAAAGATTTGCATGATACGATGGGGCATTCCTATACCTCGATCATTATGGGGTTAGAAATATTGCGTACGGAATTAGCGACAAAAGATGGAGAGCAAAAAATCGACTCATTATTGCAATTGGCCCGTAACAGTATGGAGGAAGTGAGAGCCTATTTGCATCAAATAGATTCACCACAAGAATCACTTCCCTTGACTGTTACTTTGCAACAATTAGCAGAGGAGTTCCAGAAACATGCACAAGTAAATGTACGCACTCGAATAATAGGGGAAGAGTACATAGTCTCCAAACAAGCGAAAATGACGTTCTATCGGAGCTTGCAGGAATCGCTGACTAATGCCGTGCGCCATGGACAATCCACTGAAATCATTGTGTCACTGCATTTTGAACCGCAACAGACGAGATTGGATGTGCAGGATAATGGCGGCGGAGTGGAGGAGTGGAAGGATGGCTTCGGATTAACTGCAATGAAAGAACGTGCGACACAGTTACAAGGAAGAGTCACTGTATACTCCGAAAAAGGCGAAGGGACGTTCATTTCATGCGTGTTACCCAGACTGGTACAATTGTCCGATGAACGAATCCGCTTGTGTATCGTCGATGATCATTCGTTTATCCGAGACAGTCTCCATACCATCTTGGACGGACAGGAGGACCTAGAGGTGGTGGGGGTGGCCGAAGATGGGGAACAGGCTGTGGAATTGTGCAGAAGCCTGAATCCGGATTTAATATTAATGGATTTGGAGATGCCCAATCAGGATGGGATTCGTGCAACCCAAATAATCAAGGAGACATGGCCTGACATTCGCGTCCTCATCCTGTCAACGTTTCAGGATACAGAGAGGGCGAAGGAAATCATGCGAAGCGGCGCTGACGGCTATTTGCTGAAATCCATAGAATCGCGTGAACTGGCTGAAACGATTCGCCTCGTCTATCGGGGAGGCACGGTAATTAACCAAGATTTGTTCCATAGAATGTGGGACGGAAATGATGAAGAAGAGTCAGTCGGACCGAGGTCAGATGGAGAAGAGTATGGCTTAACGAAACGTGAACTAGAGGTTTTGAATCTTTTATCTCAAGGAAACCGTTATAAAACAATTTCTGAGAAACTTTACCTATCCAACGGGACAGTAAGAAATTACGCCTCCACTCTCTATGACAAGCTGGGAGTCAACAATCGAGAAGAAGCTGTGCAAAAAGCAAGAGATACAGGATTACTTTTATAAGAGAAAAGGACGCCCCTTTGAGGGGGCGCCATAAATAAGGGGGGAAGGGGTGCAGACTTGTACACTGCACCCCTATTTTTCGTCCATGGTATGGGCAGAGCCAAGTGACAGTTGCACAATGGCAAAGGTCTATGGACGAGAAAATGAGGAGGATCGTGTATATGATTTAGTTTACGCCTACAGCGTCAAAAGACTTAGCAGCTGCAGTTGCTTCTGCTGAGTTCGCCCCGTACAGATCTTTTGCGGCTTGGATCACAGCAGCACGTGCGTTGGAGAAGTCGGAAGAAGAAGTCAGGTAGTTCGTAAAGGCACTATAATAAATTTGCACCGCAGCATCGCGGCCAATTCCATTTACAGTAACGCCATGGAAAGTACCGCCTTGTGCCAACAAGTAGTAGGCTTTATTGATAATACCGCTGTTTGTATGAACGCCGCCGTTATCGGAGCTGCCTTTATACAGGTTAGAATAGTGATCTGGTTGATCGTACAGAGTAGGATTGGACATTGAGCGAAGGGCATCGCCCGCAATGTTTGGCGTATAAATATCATCGCCTACAAGCCAGTTTTTGCGTTGAATGTCATTACCGATAACGTCCGAGAAAGCCTCATTCAATGCGCCGGACTCTCCGTAATATTCCAAATTCGAAGTATACTCTGTGACACCATGTGTAAGTTCATGCCCTACTACATCGGGGTCCCCGCTGAAGGCGATAAATGTGCTACCGTCTCCATCTCCATAAGTCATTTGGGAGCCGTTCCAGAAAGCGTTGTTGTAACGGCTGCCGTAATGGACTGTCGAACGGAGTTGCAGACCACGTCCGTCAATGCTGTTGCGTCCAAATTTGGATTTATAGTAATCATAGGTTTTGGCAGCATACGCATGGGCATCCACACCGGCTGGATCATTCCATACATTATCAGCATCTGTCAAAAGGGTGCCTGGGATGCTTTGGCGGTTGGAGGCCGTGTAAGTCACGATACCGTTACCGCGTGTGGTATCTTTTAACTGGTAGCTACTGCCGGAAGCGGTAGTAGTGAACGATTTGGAATCACCAAGCACACCTTTACCTGTGCCTGTCGCTTCATTAATGATGTCATACTGGAATACGATGCTGCCGTCATTGGCATCAATAATGTAGCGGGTACGCAGTGGGGCAGGTTCTAAAACATTAACTTCTGTCACATAAACTAGCAGCAGGTCATCCCCTTTAGGGTAGTAGTAGAGTTCTGCTTTAGGATCTACTTCAGGCTGTAGATTAGCGATTTTGGCAATGGAACTTTTTTCGGCCTCCACTGCTTCAATTTTGCTATCTTTCAGGACAGATGCCTTATCAAGACTCAGCTCGTCCTTATCAACAGAAAGCGTTTTGTCGTTGTTAGCTGCTTCGGCGTAAGTATCTTTACTTACACTGCTTGGCTCCTCAGCGTCTTTAGAAATAGTATCGTCGGAGGTAGGGAGGGCTTCAATCCGTGCAGCTGCTTCTTTATATGCGGTGTAAACCGCTTCAGAAGCGCTGATTTTTGGAGTTGTACCTTGCGTAGCTTCTTCCTGCTGATCCTCATTAATCACCGCTCCTAAGTAAGAGGTGACTTCACCAGATTTGCCCACATGAATAGTTTGCTCAGCTCCATATACGGGAATCCCGTTTACATACTGCTTCAGTCGATAATGGCTCACACCGGACTTGTCGCTTGTGCGATCAACGATTCGGAATTGTTCACGTACACTGGAGCTATCCACACCCAGTAACGATTTCTTTTGTCGATTCAAATAGCTCCATACAATGTCGTCCCCTGATACCGAGGAAGGAGCTTTCCATTGCTCGGCGTGGAAGGTCGGTGTAAGCTGTGCTGGTCCCGAAACGGAACTCTCCGCAGATGCACCAGACGCCACAGACCCTAATAACATAGCTCCTCCAAGAAGCGAAAACCATACTTTTTTCATAAAAATTCACTCTCCTCGATTAATGTCAGGACGAATTATCCTGCTTTGAATAAGGCATTACGCCATTTATGTAGGTCGTGTTGTCGTCTGGAATAGAAGAATGGAACATGAAGAGAAATACCGAAGTGTTTTTCATGAAGCGTGCGTGAAAAGAGGGTACTGCATTTGAAGCAAGTAGCCTAAAAAGGTAACAAACTCCTCCCTTCCTGTCGTATAAAAAGATAGTGGAATAAAAGCGGATAATGGAAAAAAGTTGCCTTATGCAAAAAAAACAAAAGTTGATTTTTCGAACTCCCATCATCTGGCTCTGATATTAGCACAGAGAATGACGGACGAGAAGATCTATGTAACAAATTTATCCAAAATGATTCTTTAGACCCTAAAAACTCATTTATTTAATAGGAATAATAAGTTTTGTAAAATAAAGTCGAAAATTGCTGTGTCGAAAAGACTCCACGCTTGCCGTTACACACGGCTTTTGGACCGCATAGGTTATGTTGAACTGTCCTAATCATGCTGTTCATCTATACAGCAGCAAGGGAGGTGAGACGGGAGCATGAAAAAGCGTGGAAGAGCTGGATTCAAGATTAATCGGAGGCGGCATTCTAGGGCTTATTATCATTCTAAGATGTGGCTGCCGTACCGAATGCCGAACATGGATAAGAAGCCGATAGTCTCTGACAAGAGCGATGTACTCGAAACGGAGAGAGGGGCACAAATCGGCGAAGCGCGGCCATCTGAACCATCATCAGCGGGAAAGATTATCGTATCTGTCATTATTCCGGCCATGAATGAGCAAAGAACAATCGGAGCTGTGATTCGCGAAGCGCGCCATGTCCATCCACATACAGAGGTTATCGTCGTTGAGAACGGATCACACGATAGAACGGCGAAGGTGGCTGCGGCGGCGGGGGCTCGTGTACTTTCCTTCCCGGAACCGCTCGGACATGATGTTGGGCGTCGTATTGGAGCGGAAGCGGCATCCGGACAGATCCTGCTTTTTCTGGATGGTGATATCGTCATTCCCTGCGTCAGACTTCGGCCATTTATACAGGCCGTAAGTGCAGGAGCGGATGTGGTGCTGAATGATTACCATGGACCTGTGAATCGCACGCCCATACATCCTGTAGTTGAGGCAAAGCATGTATTGAATATCTTGTCGAATCGTGCTGATTTAGGGGGAGCCTCTATGACTGGTATTCCACACGCCATAAGTCAAAAGGCTTTAAAGGAAATAGGTCTAAAGTCCTTGGAGAAACCTCCGCTATTTCAAGTGATGTCCATCGTCTCCGGGTTGCGAGTGGTGACTGTACATGGAATAGCTGTCGGTAAAATGAACGCAACACGTAAAAAACAGAACGGCAAGGACCCGCTGGCAGATGTAATTGTCCAGGATCACCTGGATGCTATTGCCTGGCTTACATCACGTCTGGGAGCACGTGCGGGATATACAGATTTGGAGCGCAAACGGATCAGAGACGAGGTGAAAACGTGACTAGAGTATATCGCAGAAGAAAGCGTGAAGACCCGGGCTGGGGGCTAAGACGTATACAGCGAAAACGAGAAACGACGGCTTCGATGCATAGCCGCAGGGTGAGAAAACTCTCACCTCGGGCAAAAGAAATGCCCGAAGTCCATCTGACTGAGGAACGTGAAGCCTCCAGTGATATTGTATTGCAGGGGACCGCAGCAGCCGTGGTCAGCGTCTGTAATGAGGAGACTACGATTGACCGGGTACTGGGTGAGCTGGAAAAACTTCCGCTTGCGGATATCGTGGTCGTATTAAACGGCTGTACGGATGGTACGCGCTCCGCCGTAGCCAAACGTCATCCTGGCGCGACTCTCGTCGACGTACCGGGTCGTCTGGGGCATGATGTTGGCCGTGCGGTAGGCGCACGTCTGACGCAGGCTGATATTGTGCTGTTCGTGGACGGAGATTTGCCGATCCCAGCGTCTGATTTGCTGCCTTTTCTTCAAGCGGTGGATCAGGGAACGGATGTGGCGCTTAATGATCTGGGCAGACATTTGCCGCCTTATACCCAGCAGGACAGCGTAACACGGTGCAAAGGGTTTCTGAACCGCGTACTGCGCAGGTCGGATCTTGGAGCAAGCTCATTGACCGCTGTACCGCATGCATTATCTCGGCGTGTGCTGGATCAACTTGGGCCAGCCGTGCTTGCGGTACCGCCGAAGGCCCATGCGATGGCGATTCTGCATGGCATGATCGTGGCAGCCGTACATGCTGTCGATGTGATTAAAACAAACCGCAAGCGGACCTTCAATGTCGGGAAAGGGAACGCTATGGAGCAATTAATCATCGGCGATCATGCAGAGGCGCTGACGGCCGTGTTTCAGGTAGCCGGGTATTCTCCGTTAGGGCCTGTTCCAACACGGGTAGACGTTGCCAAAGGGAGGAATGCACGATGAGTCTGACGAGCATCATTATTCCGACTTATAATGGCCTGCATTTATTAAAGCCGTGTATCGAGGCGATTCGAACACATACCATAGATGCACCGTATGAAATTATTGTTGTGGACAACGCTTCGAATGACGGGACGGATGATTTTTGCGCATCTGAGCGGCTAATTAGCATACGTCTTCCTGAA
Organism: Paenibacillus sp. FSL W8-0439; assembly: GCF_038008995.1. Lineage (NCBI taxonomy): Bacteria > Bacillati > Bacillota > Bacilli > Caryophanales > Paenibacillaceae > Paenibacillus > Paenibacillus sp. FSL W8-0439. The sequence goes on along the minus strand of NZ_JBBPAK010000001.1, from coordinate 4,588,264 downwards.
AACAGGGGCTTTCCGGCAGCTTGTAACAGAGGAATTCGTCTGGCTTCGGGTGACCAATTCGTCATTTTAAACAATGATGTGACGGTTACACGGGGATGGCTATCGAATATGTTGGCTGCTTTGCATAGTGAAAGCACAGTGGGATTGGTGGGACCGGTGACGAATTACGTCAGCGGTATTCAGCAGATTCACGGAATAGAAGGAGATATGGCCAGCTGTCTGAGGTATGCGGAGCAGAATAATGCAAGTAATCCCTCCAGATGGCAAGAGGTCAAGCGGTTGGTCGGGTTTTGCCTGTTATTCCGGCGTGAGCTGATGGAACGGATCGGATTGCTGGATGAACGGTTCAGCCCCGGACATTATGAGGATGACGACTATTGTCTGCGTGCACGCGTGCATGGCTACAAGCTGCTAATGTGCAATGACTGTTTTGTCTATCACCAGGGAAATGCGAGCTTTTCGCGCTCGGAATCTTCCTGGCTCAAAGAGCTGATCGAGCGGAATTATCGATTATTTATAGAAAAATGGAGCGTAGATCCCAGAGTGTTTATCGAAACGGGAATCCCATGCACTGAACATGCTGTCGAAGGAGGAAGGAAGATATGAAAGGGGTTATTCTCGCAGGAGGAACCGGGTCGCGCCTTCATCCGTTGACTACATTACTCAACAAGCATCTGCTTCCGGTCGGCAAGTATCCGATGATCGTATATGGTATTGAAAGGCTGCGACAAGCGGGGATTACCGATATGCTCATTATTATTGGTAAACAATCGGCCGGACTGTACACTGATTTTTTAGGCAGCGGCAGTAATTATGGTGTCCAATTGACATACCGGATTCAAGAAAAAGCGGGCGGCATTGCGGAAGCACTCGATTTGGCAAGAAGCTACATGCAGTCAGAGGAGAAGTTCACTGTTTTATTAGGTGATAATTTGTTCAAGGAAGACTTGGGACCTGTCATCGAACGCTTCAAACAACAGCCACCGGGGAGTGCCAGAGTCTTGCTGAAAAAGGTGGCAGATGCCCGTCGTTACGGGGTACCCGTGTTTGATCCCGAGCGCCCGGAGAGCATTACGCGGATTGAAGAGAAGCCGCAGCATCCCCAGTCCAAATATTGCGTTACGGGTATCTATATGTACGATACTGCCGTATTCGATAAGATCCGGGAAATAACGCCTTCAGCACGTGGTGAGCTTGAGATCACCGATGTTAATAACTGTTATGCTGCTGAAGGCAAGCTGGAATATGATATTTTACGGCGCTACTGGAGCGACGCAGGAACCTTCGATTCCCTTCAGGAAGCTGGAGTGAAAATGAAGGGACTTCTACCTTGATTTCAATGAAACACCATCCAGCCGGGCCAGGCATATAGTATAGGCATAATGCCACCCGGAGGAGTGAACGGCATGAAACGCCTGAGTACGCAAAGGAAACATAGCAAACGGCTCGGAAAGAAGGGCTATTGGTCAGGATATAACAGGGGCCAGGAGCAAGGCAGGAAGTTGGGGCAGGCTTCGTTCGGCAAGATTTTTGAAGGCGTAAGTATTATCATTGTGTCCTGCAATCAGCTTCAACAGCTCCGTGCTTGCATTCATCATATTGAGGAGAATACGAGCCATCCTCACGAAATTATTGTAGTGGACTGCGGCTCGACGGACGGGACACCTACCTATTTGCTCCGTAAAAGCATCGCTGTACGCTATGCGCTGCTAACAAAGGATGTTCAGATGATCGGCAGTCTGAATCAGGGACTGATGATGGCCAAAGGTACAACTATTGTTGTACTGGACCCAAACTCGATGGTGACTCCTGGCTGGCTGGACCGGTTGATGGGCTGTTTATACAGCGATTCGCGTATGGGAGTTGTCGGCCCTGTAACGAATGGTCCATTCGGAGAACAGCAGATTGAGGTTCCTGATATGAATGAAAATGAAGTACGTCCATTTGCCACGGCCCATAATATTCCCAACCCGGATGCATGGCGTGAGACTGAAAGCCTGGCCGCATTTTGTCTACTACTGCGCAGAGACACTTTGGTAAAGACGGGATATTGGGACGAAGGATGCCACAGTATTGAGGAAGCCCATGCAGATTGGCTGCTGCGTGTACGCTTGTTGGGGATACGTATGGCAATTGCCGGAGATGCGTTTATCCATTTTGCAGAAAGTGATCGGGATACGGTTTATGGTTTTCCTCAAACGGCCGAAAGCATCGGTTCAACGGAGGAAAGGAGCCGGAACCGATCCTTTTTTGTCCAAAAGTGGGGGGACGCGGATAAGCTGTTCCACGACCCGGAATTTGGAACAGCAGAGCCGCACGGCCAAGGATTATCAAGTAAGGAAGCCCACTTATCAGCAGCAAGTTTTTATCCCGTCGGAGCGCTTGTTCAGGGACCGTCCGGTGCAGTATTTCGGATAGAGCCGGGAAGTAGACGGCGGCTGCATGGAGCCAGTGATGCGGGAGATAAACATGTGCGTCTAGTTAGAGTGTCTCAGCTTGATTTGTTGGCGCTTCCCTTGGTAGGTGAGCCGGAGGCGACAGTCTCCGGCAGCGCTGACGCCCCCCCTGTAGCTGTGGCGCCTGAGGAACCCTTGCCCGTGCTGGCGGCTCCTGAGCTGGGGAACATGTCCATGTTGCCCACACTTCATATCCCGGCTCAACGCAAACGGTGGATTGAGTTACTGTATGCTGAAGGTGGGCAACTGTACCAAATCGGCAACGGCTGGAAAAGACCGTTCCTTACCCTCTACGCTGTTATGAGCTGGCGGGCTGAGGACTATCCAATTCAGTTTTTGTCCTCCGAAGAATTGTCGGCATTGCCGGAGAAGCAGCCTATTATTGCTCCACCAGTGTTGCAAGGGCATTTATGATGATCGAATAGGCTTTTTTAGGCGGAACCGACTACTCGCTGCGGCATACGCTGTAGTAGCGGAAAGCCCGTAGGTATTTCGTGCGTTCCGCACGGCGGAACACATAAAGGAGGGGCTTATGCATAACGAGTTAGATGATTTGCTGATCCATATTTCGCACTCGCAGCAGCAGATGTCTAGGCTGTTGGATGCGGAACGGCAGGTGGTCGTGCGCATGGCACAGATCATACATGAACTGCCGGATGAGGAGCCGCGTTTTGATGGAATTCCGGGCATTATTGATAGCTCGGGACAAGTAAACAAAAGCATTGTTGCCTATTTGAACGGTATTGCCGACCTTCAGGAAGCAATGGCTGAAATGCTCGTTCGTGTCGTGAAGGAGACGGCATACTCGGAAGAGGAGTAGTGTAACAATCGAGGGTAGGGAGTGAACACATGAGTAGGGAAAAAGCAATGATTCACATGTTGGACGCAGCCTCCAAGATGCAGCGGAATGTGTCTATGATCCTGGAGGCCAAGGCGGTCGAAGCAGAAAAAATGCGTAATTGGACGCTGAACCATCTGGCGCCTCACGCATTTGACACCGATGAAGAGCAGCTGGGGCGGCCTTTGGAAATTCACGAGCAGATGGTGGAAATGCTGGAGGGATTAACCCGGCTTCAGACTGGACTATGTAGCAATCTCAAAGCATTGCTGGACCAGGATGAGCAGCAGGGTGGCGGAATGGAAGGGATGATGGGAGGCATGGGCTCGGGGGATATGAACTAATGAGCATGAGGCGTGAACGTGAGATTAAGCTGGATATGATGGAGTCTATTGCTGCCAGCCAGCACGCCGTTGCCCGGATGCTGACCAGTCTTGCGGACTTGACGCCCCATGCGGATATGTCGGCTCCCCGTCTGGAAGAGACCATTCGTATACTCAGCAACTATCAGGGAGAAATCACGAAAATGTTGGCAGGTATTCCTTTAAGAAGACAGGTATATGGGAAACCGACGAAGCCGTGGCTCCATGTGCCTGTTCAAAAAAATGAAACCCAGACGAGAAAGCAAAGGAGGAATGAAAATGAGTACAAGGTGGGAACGCACTACTCGAGACAAAGCGCGCAAAAGACGTAAAGATGCCCGGCGTTCTAGCATTCGCAGGTTAAAACGGAGAAGAAGACGTCTGCTTGCTCTTAGACGCCGTAAAAGGGGGCTTCATTCAGTACGTAGAAGACGTTCTCTTCTGCGGCGGCGGAAAAAACCTCAAGCTAATCCAGCCGCAGCTCCTTCTGCGGAGAACCCACAGCCCGTTCCTGTTGTATTGGAGCATGACCCGCAGGCATTCCAGCAGGGATATGATGCTGCTTACAATGAGGGTTTCAATTCAGGCTTTGCCAAAGGTTATGAAGATGGCCACCAGGTCGCTTACAAGGCACAGTAAACTATGAAAATCATCTATTACGGTTAACCCCCCGAAGCCTAGCAGCTTCGGGGTTATTTGCGTTTCGGTAGTTGGACGGGCAAACGCCAATTTTGTCCGGGCAGTGGCAGTCGTCCATGATGCGTTTGACCCCTGTGCATATAGTTTAGGAGTGACAGAAGTTTATCCTACAACAGGACAGGGTGAAGGATGTGAATGATCAACGAAGCGGAAATGAACGCGAAGCACACCGATGCGGCTATCGGGAAGGGCGCAGAATGGGCGGTTGCACGGCTGCTCTGTCACAGGTCGTGGCAATACAACCTGCTGTTCGCCAGTTGAAAGTGTTGTATATTCCGCAAGGTTTCGCAGCTATAGACACAGGTGTGCAAGAAGCATTGAGCCAAATATGCAGCTCGTGCGCCATCGGTACTCCTGCCACGATGCTGGCTGACGCTGAGGCTCACCGTCCAGACCTCTTATTGGTCATGAACGGGCTGCATGTTTTTCCAGCGGATCATCTGGAACAGGTACAACAAATACGAGCCATGGGCATTCGGACGGCCATATGGTTTGTAGATGATCCCTACTTTACGGAGGATACGGCGTTGATCTGCCAATCCTACGATGTCGTTTTTACGCATGAAATTTCTTGTCTGCCGTTTTATCGGGATCAAGGAGTAACGAGGGTTCACTATATGCCGCTTGCTGTGTCAGCCCGTATCTTTTATCCACGTCGGGTAGAGCGTGAGCATCAGCATGATATTTGCTTCATTGGGAATGCCTTCTGGAACCGTGTGAAGCTGTTTGACTACCTTGCTCCCTTCTTGGCGGATAAAAGAGTGCTGATCGTAGGTGGGCACTGGGATCGGCTAACCCGGCGGGATGTGCTGGAACGCTTTATCCGTCCGGGTTTTATGGAACCGGAAGAGACCGCTCAATACTATAACGGCTCCAAAATTGTTATCAATATGCACCGCCCGACAGACCCCGGACTGGATAATCGGAATACACACCAGTTGTCAGCGGAGTCCATCAATCCTCGGACATACGAAATTTCTGCTTGCGGAACGCTTCAAATGACGGATGTGCGGAAGGATCTGAGCCGTTATTACCAACCAGGCTATGACATTGAGACCTTCTCGGGAGCAGAGGAATTGAAAGTGAAGCTGGACTACTATCTCAAGCATGACTGGGAACGCGAACGCATAGCCTGGCGCGCACTGCACACAACCATGCAAAAGCATAGGTACTCGAATCGTATGGAAGAATTGCTGGACAAGGCGATGGCCTAAAGTAAACACCATAAACAGTGAGGAGTGAAAGTGATGACGATATCTACGACAGGACCGTATGACCCAGCTGTTCACCAGACGGCGGCGGCCTCCTGGGAGAAGGGGAGAGCTGCGGGAATCCATGACGGATACGACGAGGGATACCTGCGCGGACGTGCTAACGCGATTGTGTCGCGAACCAAAGCAACGTTCCCTTCTCGACAGATCCATGTACTGTATGTCGTCTCGGGCAAAGGCCTTCCGTATTCTCCGCTGGATGAGGCGGTCATTACCACGTTGCAGAGCATGACGGCTCAGGTTACCGTAACAGACCCGCGCCAGCCGGTAGGAGATATTGCCGCTCAGCTTCGTCCGAATCTGATGCTGGCACTGGATGGGATGGATCTACCGTTAGAACAGGTGGCTGCAGTACGCCAGTTGGGCATTCCCACTGCCATCTGGCTGACGGACGATCCCTATTACACCGATACGACGACCAAAATTGTGACGAATTATGATTATGTGTTCACCTTAGAAATGAACTGTATAGAACTGTATCGTCAGTTGGGTTGCACGTCTGTGCACTATTTGCCCTTTGGAGCATTTTTGACTCACTATTTCCCACTCAGCTCGCCTGCTTCAGTCCGGCGTGAGATTGGATTTACAGGTTCAGCCTACTGGAATCGCATCTATTTTTTCAATCCGATTATGCCGCAGCTCATGGCTCGTAACATTAAAATCAACGGAATCTGGTGGGATCGTCTCCCGGATTATCAGTCGTATGGTGACAAAATTGAGCTGGGACGCTGGATGTCTCCGGCTGAGACAAATGATACGTATAACGGCAGCAAAATCGTAATTAATCTTCATCGTTCCCACCAGGATGATTCAGTGAACAACAACTCACTGAAAATTCCGGGGGTTTCGCCAAATCCTCGCACGTTTGAAATTTCCGCCAGTGGCACGTTGCAACTGACGGATACAAGAGACGATCTGGCTCGTTTTTACAAGCCAGGCGAAGAGATTGAAACTTACAGTTCTCAGCAGGAACTGCTGGAGAAGGTTGAGTTTTATTTAACGCATGAAAAGGAGCGCCGTGAGATTGCTCTGCGTGCGCTGGAACGAACCCTGCGGGAGCACACGTATGGTCACCGGATTGACCAACTGCTATCGGTCATATTCCCATAAGGCCATTCACACACGTCCGATGGTTGTTATTTTTAAAGGAGGTGAACTCCGATCAAGCCGAAAATGATGCTATTCAGCCATGTCAGCAACGTTCGCAGTATTACAGGGGCGGAAAAGCTGCTGCTGCAATTTTGCCTAGACGTTCGTACGTATTTCGATTGCATTCTGGTAACGCCTGGTGAAGGGCGGCTAACCTCAATGGCCCGCAAGCGTGGGATCACTGTCCAGATTCAGAATCTATTCATGCTGCATGGCATGTATACCCCGTACGAGGGATTGGCGCAGGATGCGGAGAATTTGCGAAATCATGTGGCGTACGCGCCGTTGCTCCAGATGCTTGGGCAAGCTCGGCCTGATGTGGTGCTGGTCAATACCTGTGTGAACGTCATGCCAGCTATGGCTGCCCAAGAGCTTAATATTCCGGTGATCTGGAAAATAACAGAGGTCATTAATCAAAATGCGCATACGCCAGTTTCTGTCTCCATTATTGAGCGCTATAGCCAATGGGTCATCGGCATTTCGCAAGCGGTTATGCGTCCTTTGTATGGCGGGGGATTGACACGTCAGCATACGGTGTTGTCTCCATGTCGGGATATGGAAATGCCGTCTCCCAAAGAGCATGTGCTGGAACGGAAGAGGAAACGTGAAAAACTGGGACTGCGGGATTTTCATATCTGCATTGGTTATATTTCATCTTTTATCTACGAAGCCAAAGGGCTGTTGCCTTTTGTCCAAATGGCTCTAAAGCTGTGTGAAACCAATTCGCAGTGTCGTTTCTGGATCATCGGCAGCTCAGTGGACTCCGAGTATTACGTAAAATGTGTCTCTTTGATTCGCCAGTCCCGTTATAGCCGCCGCTTCCAGTTCAGTTCATTTGAGGAGTCCGTCTCCACAGCCTATAGCGCAATGGATATTGTTGTGATCCCTAGCATGGTGGAGGAAGGCTTTGGTATGACGGCCCTGGAGGGTCTGGTTTACGGCAAGCCTGTAGTAGCCTTTGCTCAGGGCGGGCTTGTGGAATTGATGGAGGCGACTGGAAATACAGATTTTTTGGTAGAGCCGGGAAACAGCGACATCCTGGCGCAAAAAGTAGGCTACCTGCTCGATCATCCCGAGGAAATGGAACGAATTGGTGTGCGTAACAACAGTGCGGCTACGCGTGTGTACGGACCCGATTCCTACCGAAGCAGTCTGCACGTCATGGTCAGTCAATGGGTATGTCATCATCCGCATTGGTTCCCATTGATTCAGCAGCCGGGTGGACCGGTATGGACGAGGGAAAGCGAAGGACTGCGTCAGGTCACTGCTATACCTGAGGCTTATGCCCACACTGTTCGAGAATTTCCCGAATCGGTGGTTAATCAACTGCCGGTGCTGGGCCTGCCGCCAATTGAATATGCAGCTATTCAGGGCTTGCCACAACCAGCTCCCCCTTTGCCTGAGGCACCATCTGAGTTGCCTCGCCGCAAGCGTAGTATTCGGGCAAGATGGCCAAAGGGACGCAAGCATACCAGACTGCGGAATCGAAGGTACAAGAGAAGCGCTGGCAGAAGCCGTCTCAAGAAAATTCACGGGTCCCCGTTATATCGAAGATCCAAGTCCAAACAGAAGCTCAAGCGGAAACTCAAACTTCTGTCACGGCGATCCAAAGCGCACAAGCAGAAGCGAGTCATACTCAAGGCCAGACAGCATTCCAAACAACGGTCCGGGTGAATATACACCGGACCGTTGAGATGAACGTTAAGCCGGAGCACAGCCAGTCTGCTGGATGGCTATTATTCATTGAACTCCACAGTTCTATGAAACAACGACAGCAAAGGTGGGTTCCAAAACCATGAAAATATTGACCGTGCTCGGCACAAGACCGGAGATTATACGGCTCAGCCTGATTATTCCGAAGCTGGACCATTATGCAGATGAACATGTGCTTGTGCATACGGGCCAAAATTATACGGAAAGCCTGAGCGGACAATTCTTCCGCGAGCTGGGTTTGCGCGCCCCGGATTATGTGCTTCAGGAGAAAGCGGGAACGCTGGGCAAACAACTGTCTGCCATGTACTCGCAGATGGAGGACATTTTAAACAAGGAACGCCCGGATCATGTACTTTTGCTAGGTGATACGAACAGCGCCTTATGTGCCCTGCTTGCGGAACGTATGGGTTACCCCGTTGTGCATATGGAGGCAGGGAACCGCTGCTATGATCTGGATGTGCCAGAGGAGAAGAATCGGCGCGTCATTGATGCGATTTCTACCATTAATATGCCTTATACAGAGCAAAGCAAGCAGCATCTACTACGCGAAGGCTTTCCAAGCCAACGAATTATACTGACTGGAAATCCGATCTATGAAGTAATGCAACACTATGAGAAAGAGGTATCCGGCAGCGAAATTCTGAAAAAGTTAGGACTGTCGCCCGGAGAATATTTCCTGGTCACTGCCCACAGAGCTGAAAATGTCGACCATCCGCCGCATTTGCTGGCTATTTTGGATGGTCTTAACCGAGTAGCCCGGCAGTTCGGGCAGCGTGTCATTTGCAGTATTCATCCCCGCACGGCCGCCCGGATCGCAAGCCACCCGCCGATCCAGCTTGATCCGCTGGTAGAATTCCACGAGCCGTTCGGTTTTTTTGACTTCGTTCTGCTGGAGCGACATGCCCGCTGCGCTTTGACGGACAGCGGTACCGTACAGGAAGAATGCTGTGTCATGGGGGTGCCGACGGTCACGATGCGTCGCACGACCGAAAGGCCGGAAACGGTAGATTGCGGCAGCAATATCGTGTCCGGTCTTGATGGCGAGGTTATAGCAAATGCGGTAGCCTTAATGACCGGGATAGCTCATAAGTGGCAATGTCCCGCAGGCTATCTGGCGGAAGATGTGTCGGATAAGGTAGTAAAATTTCTGCTTGGAGGGAAACGGCATGTTTGAAAACAAACGTATCTTGGTTACCGGCGGTACCGGCTCCTGGGGGCATGAGCTGGTTGCCCAGTTATTGCCGCGTAACCCCAAAGAAGTCATTATCTTTTCACGCGGAGAATCGAGTCAGGTTGCAATGAACAGGCAGTTTGAGGATGAACGACTCAGCTTCTGTATTGGGGATATTCGGGATAAGGATGCGCTGACTACCGCTTGCCAAGGAGTAGACTATGTATTCCACTTGGCGGCTCTCAAGCACGTACCTGTCTGTGAGGATCAGCCCTATGAGGCGCTCAAAACGAATGTCGTAGGCACCCAAAATGTAATCGAGGCCGCTGTCGCCAATCAGGTAAAGAAGGTCATATATATATCGACTGACAAGGCGGCCAACCCTTCCAATTTTTATGGTATGACGAAGGCGATTGGAGAAAAACTGATTGTTTACGCCAATTTGCTGAATAGTGATACACGTTTTGTGACGGTACGCGGCGGTAATGTTTTGGGTACAAACGGAAGCGTGGTGCATTTGTTCCAAAGCCAGATTCGCCAAAAGGGCAAGGTTTTCATCACAGATATGAACATGACCCGCTTCTTCCTGACCTTGCGTGATGCCATCAGTCTACTGTTCAAAGCTTCCGTAGAAAGCGTGGGCGGCGAAATTTTTATCATGACCATGCCAACCTGCCGTATTGTGGATTTGGCTGAGGTGCTCATTGAGGATTCAGGCGTGGAAAATGTAGAAATCATAGAAAAGGGCGTCCGTCCCGGTGAGAAAATACACGAGATTTTGATGAGCGACTTTGAAAGCCTGACAACGGTAGTATATGACGAGCAATATTTGGTCATTCTCCCGACACTGAATATTCCTCAATTAAAGGACCGTTATAATCAGTGCCCTCCGGTATCGTTCAGCAGCTTTAGTTCGGAATTCAATTTGATGTCAAAAGAGGAGATTCGAAGCATTCTCCAAAGCGGGGGGTTCATCAAATGAAGCTGCTTATTTTGGGCGGGAACGGCATGGCAGGCCATGTTCTGGTTAAGTATTTTCAAAACCAGAGCGGGTATAACGTGTTCTATACCACCCGTGATTCCGCAAATAAGGGCGGTCTCCTGCTGGATGTAAAGGACAGCTTTATGGTGGAGCAGCTGGTACGGAGTGTACAGCCAGACGTAATTATTAACGCGGTTGGCGTACTCAATCAGTATGCCGGGAAAGATCAGATTGCGGCATACCAAATCAATGGATTGCTGCCGCATCTTCTCCGGCAGACGGCGGACAGTATCGGTGCCCGATTGATTCATATCAGCACGGATTGCGTATTCGAAGGAAAGCGGGTTCCTGGCCTATATGAGGAGACAGATCAACCTGATGGGACAAGTGCCTATGCTTTGACGAAAATACTCGGAGAAGTAAAGGCACCACGGCATCTGACCATCCGTACCTCTATTATCGGACCGGAGATTCGGTCAGGCGGGATTGGCTTGCTGCACTGGTTCTTGCAACAGAGCGGAGACGTTGACGGATACCGCCGGGTCTTTTGGAACGGAGTCACAACGCTGGAATTAGCAAAAGCGATACAAGTGTTGATGAATGAGCCGTTGGACGGACTCATTCATCTGGTTCACCCTGAACCGATCAGCAAGCATGATTTGCTGCTTCTGTTCAAAGATATCTGGAAGAGAGAGGATATTCGGATCGTGCCGAAGGATGAGCCGGTGCAGGACCGGACGCTTCGTTCTACCCGGGCCGATCTGCTCTACGATGTTCCTCACTACAGCATCATGCTGAAGGAGCTGCTGGAATGGACAGAAGCACAGCGGAACAACGTCGGCCAGTCATAGCCATTACCGGAGCGGCGGGCTATACCGGGATGCATGCCTGCCGCTATTTTGCAAAACTTGGCTGGGAGGTGGCAGCGCTGACTCGCACTGCCGCTTCTGCTACAAAATTGACCTCACAGACTGAAAATGATGGGGATTTCAGCCTGGAAGCGGGCACACGTGGCTGTATTACACCTTATGTGTGCGACTTGCTCGACAAGAAACGTCTGGGCGAAGTGATTCGACACATTGCTCCGGATTATGTGCTTCACCTGGGTGGCAAAAATTCCGTACCTGAATCTTGGCAGAGTCCATTGCTATATATGGAATCCAATGTACTGTCCACCCTGTATCTGCTCGATGTACTGCGACCTTTCCCCCAAGCCAGAATTGTTGTTGCGGGTTCTCGGCTAAAGACGGCTTTACAGGCACCATACCATCCAACGCATCCATACAGCCTTAGCAAAAGCATTCAAGAGGCAGTCGCGCTCTCGTGGGGCGCGCTGTTCGAGCAATCTGTCATGTTGGCAGAGCCTTGCAACCTGATTGGCCCGGGTCCATCCACCGGCTTTTGTGCATTACTCGCGGGGTATATCGTTCGGACAGAACGCATGAAAGAGCAATTCGTAACGGAGGCAGCTCCGTTTCGCGTGTCTTCCCGACATGCGCAGCGTGATTTTCTCGACGTTCGTGATGCAGTTCGCGCCTATGGCGTGCTATTGGAAAAGGGAGTGCCAGGCCGAATTTACTCGGTCTGCACAGGCCGCATTGTGGAACTGGGAGATATCGTGGAACGTATGGTTGCGCTGGCGAAAATATCTATTCCCATACAATGGGGAGATATAGCCGAGCCAGCGGCAACGGAGGCATATCGGGCGCAGGAGCTGGAGGAGATGGGCTGGAAGCCGACCATACAGCTGGGGCAATCGCTGGAGGATATGATTCAATACCGCCGAGCTGGAAAGGAAGGAACGATATGAGACCAAAAGTAACGATCGTCATTCCCTTTTATAACTGTGCATATGTGGATCAGGCTTTACAAAGCGCTTTGGAGCAAACCTATGGGCCGCTTGAGATTATTGTCGTCGATGACGGGTCCACCACACATGTTAATATGCTTCAGCCCTATCTTCCCTATATACATTATTTGGGCAAGTCTAACGGTGGAACAGCCAGCGCTTTGAATCATGGTATCCGGCATGCCAGCGGTGAATATATTGCGTGGCTCAGCTCCGACGATACCTACCATAGGGACAAAATTAATAACCAGGTTTCTTTTATGATCGAACAGAGTGCATACATCTCTCATACTAATTTCAATTTCATCAATCAACACAGCCAAGTCACAGCCTATCAAGCAGCTGCTGTATTTCCGTCCCTGACGGAGTTTTACCGTTTTTTCCAGCAGGGGAATCCGGTCAATGGATGTACGGTGATGTTCAAAAAGGAGCTGTTTGCACATATCGGTTTGTTCGATGAACTGCTGCCGTACACCCATGATCTGGATATGTGGTACCGAGTAATGCTGGCAGGATATCCATTTCCTTTTCTGAACGAGTCCTTGGTTAACTACCGCTGGCATGATGAAATGGGAACCAAAAAATATTGGCCTGCTGTGGAACAGGAGTACAACATCACCCAAGCACGTTATCGAGATCGCTTCAGTCAGATGTTGGGCGGTTTATCCTCATGAAGCGAAAGTTTGTCAGGGGGGATTGATATGGTAGATACGGGGATTGTTATGCCGCTGTACAAACAGGATATTGGTTATCTGCAAGCTGCGATCTCATCCGTACTAGCCCAGAGTTACAGGGCATTTCGCTTCATCATTGTGATTGACGGGGCGCCGGAAATGATAGAGCCGGCGCTTCACGCAGCAATGGGAGACCCGCGTGTTCAGTTGGTTACACTCCCTCAGAACCAAGGAGTATCCCATGCCCTTAACCGGGGATTCGATGAGTTGTTTAAAGATCCAGCGATCAAGTATGTGACCTGGGTATCCAGTGACAATGTGTATCATTCATCCTTTATCGAACGATTGCGGTGCGAGCTAGAGCAGGGACCCGATTCGCTCGGACTTGTGTTCTCCACCTTCCGTCAGATTGACGCTGCGGGTAATTCGTTGTATGACGAGCAGCATCAACAAGCATTAATTCGCTACCAAAGTCAGCCACATCATGAATTGTTGAACGCCAGCATTGTCGGGGTGTCATTTATGTACAAAAGCCAATATGCTCGTCTGATCGACGGCTATCGGCTGCAACCTGTAGAGGATTATGATTACTGGCTGCGGCTGACCGAGACATGCAGCATGAAATTCATTCCGGAGATCCTGATGGATTATCGGGTGGATTCTGCTTTTAGTGTATCGGCCAGCTTGCGCAGCCAAAAAGAACATCGACGCTGGCGGCACGCATTTCAAATTGCCAAGTATGAGGCTCGGGCCCGCCGGGGAGTCCCACTTGAAATGACCATTTTAATGCCTATTACGGATATGGCTCAAGCTGAGCCGTTGCTCGATAATCTGCTGGAGCAGCATTACAGTAATTGCGTGGTGCGGTTGCTTGATCTTACGCCGGAACAGAGCGCTGCTTCCTTTCTGACGATGATGCTTGACCCTCGGCTAATCGTAACGCCGAGACCGCATTATTCCGTCAAGGAAGCATTGGTTCAGGCGATTGGTGAAACGACAACTCGCTTTGTTGTATGCTTCGGTATCAAACCTTATATTGCTGTGACGGATTTGTTGTATCTTACGGATTTGCTGCGACCTTTGCAGGATACACATGCCTTTTCCTACTATACAGATGACCATTCGACCATTGGCAGCGGCCGAGGGGTTCAGTCCGTACCGCCGGAATGGAATTACGTGTATTATACCCACAGATTGCATCAGACACTGGAGCAGGGTGGTGCTTTTAGCTAACAGGAGACAAAGCTGGGATCGTGGTCAACTCAGATTGAAGGACACGATGCTCCTGTACAACATTACCAAACTGATCCAATCCAAAGTTGGAAAGCACAACATTGGCTGGTGCGACGGAGACTACGTTGTATTGTACCTCATAGGCAAGAACCCCTTGTATAAAGAAAGTACGACGCGCAATCGAGTTTGCAGGCAAATTAACCGATGTCACGTACAGTGGTGTCTTGGTATCCGGTACGAGTGAGAAAAAAATTTGGATGGTCACGGTTGCCGCGTTCACTGTGTCCTCATTGACCAAATTTACAACAACATTGGAGCAGGCAGTACCGAAATCCCTTGTGTTGGTCATATATCCAGTTGTAAAAGCCAATAGAATCATCCTCTCAAAACAGTATGATGGAATCCCTCAATAGGGATGCTTCTATACTATGAATCTATGGAGAGGAAAGCTTGTATGGTTGTCTGTAGGCTACACCGAAAAAAGTACATTTTGATAGAAACACTTCAGGCATATCTATATATAATGAAGGGAATGCTCGCGATGCCTTTGAATTTTCAAGTGACACCCAGCGGCCTGCCCAAATTTGAACCTAGTGTTGCTGTTAATTTACTGAATCCGAATATTGTTGTGGCTGTAGCTGTTGACTTTAGCAGCGGGCCCCCTTTAATTGGGCTGTATCGCTCACTGGATGCCGGGGCGAACTGGACCGATACTTTACTGCCACTTCCACCAGGATATACAGGAGCAGAGGCAGGAATGGTGGCCTATCTGTTCCCCAATATTTTTATCGTATCCGCACACGTGTTTCCGGGAAATGAGAACGGGGCTGTCGTGATCTATCGTTCTACGGATGATGGAGCCACTTTTGGCTCTCCCGTGGTCATTAACCCAGGCTATGGAGATTACATTAATAATGACTGGACCAATATTACGACAGATAACGCAGGGGCAAGTCCGTATCTAGGGCATGTCTACGTTACGTATAACCGCCAATACAACGTAGAGTTTAATGCTCGGTCTGCGGCCTTCTACCAGCGTTCTACGGATGGAGGATTGACCTGGGATCGACCGTTGTTGCTTTCCAATATCCAGTCCTCCACGGAGCGACCCGAGCCCGCGGTCGACAAATATGGCAGTGTATATGTCAGCTGGATTCGTACGGGGCCGCAAACCCCGGCTTTCTTTATCCGGCGGTCTTTTGATGGAGGGGCCACTTTTAGCGGGGATATTCTTGTGTCCAACATAACGCTGGTACCTAGTCCGTTGCCCGTTCCTGGATATGATTTTCGTGTATTGAATTCTCCCTGCTTGGCAGCAGACTGCTCGGGGGTACCTTCTACAACAAATACGCTATATGCCGTGTGGCAAGATTTTGGTCAGGGCTACAGTAATGTTTTGTTGTCCAAATCCAGCGATTTTGGCGGTACCTGGAGCGCTCCGGTCATTGTGACGGACAGCCCGCCGGGTTCTCAAAATTTCTTCCCTGCGATTGCAGTGTCGCCCAAGACGGGGCTGGTCGTTGTTGTCTACTATACGAATCGCCTGGACGGCTTTAATCTGGATGTGTTCGCCGCTCAATCATCGGATGGGGGCAATACCTTTACGAACAGTCGTCTCACAACGACTTCCTTTAACCCGAATGTAGGTGGGGGCGAATCAGAACTGATCGGCGACTACATTGATATCGCCATTGTACCACCGAACAGCTATATATCCGTCTGGACGGATACGCGCACAGGCAGTTTAACGATTTTTGCGGGCGTACCGGGAGGTGAAGCCTGATGCCGAACGTACAGCTTACACCTAACGGAAGGCTGGCACAGGAGCCGAGTGTGGCTTTCAATCTGCTCGACGGTACCATAGTGGCTGCTGCCATTGATTTTACGACCGGACCGCCGTTGACAGCAGTATACCGTTCAGATAACGGTGGTGCCTCCTTCACACAGCAAATTCTACCGCTGCCAGCCGGCTATGTAGGGGCGGAATCCCATAGCGTCAGCTACGGTTTTCCCAATTTGTTCGTCATAGCTTGTCACGTATTTACCGCAGACGGCTTGAGCGGTACCATCGCTACCTATGTGTCCAGAGACAATGGCAATACATTTGATCCACCCGTGATTGCCCAACGAGGGTATGGGACGTTTGTCAATAATGTGGAAGTCAGCGTGAAATTCGATACTTCACAGGTCAGCTCCTATACCGGTAACATCTATTTATGTTGTACGCATCAGTATAACCCCGACTTTTTCGGCGACTCAGTCATGTTTTTTCAACGCTCGCAGGATGGTGGAATCACATGGAATACACCTGTGGTGCTCACTCCTGGTTCCAATCAGATCACGCGCGGAGAAATCACCGTGAGCATTACAGGGGTGATTTATGTCGGGTACATTGTGACGAATCCGGTTAACCAATATCAGGTCATTGTGTCCTTCAATGGGGGGACTTCGTTCAGTTCCTCGCTGCCAGTGTCCTCTGTCGTCCCAGTTCCAAGTCCGCTGCCTGTGGTCGGTTTTGGCTTTAATGTATTGCCGACGGCCAACATTGCCATAGATCGTTCCACCAGCCCGAATCAGGGGACGCTTTATGCGGTTTGGCAGGATAATCGGGCAGGGTATGCGGATGTGCTGCTTGCCCGGTCCGTGGATGGTGGATTAAGCTGGACTGCGCCGCAATCGGTGACAGGAGCCAGTGCAGGAGCACAGCATTTTTTCCCGGCCATTGATGTTTCGCCCGTGACCGGTGTGATTAAGATTGTGTACTACACCAATCAAATCACAGCCTCTTTATTAGATGTATTTGTTGCAGAATCATCGGACGGAGGGAATACATTTACGAACCTCAGAATAACAGACAGTTCCTTTAATCCTAACGGGATTAGTCCTGTTCCAGTGGTCACGATCGGCAATTTTATTGATGTAACGATCGTGCCGAATAACGGTTTTTTTGCGGTCTGGACAGACGCATTATCGGGTTTCCAGCAAATTTACGGAAGCAACGGAATGTAGCTTAACGTACGAGACAGAGGAGGTGGGGCTGTTTTGAAAATTTTGTTGGCTACGTACTGGCCGATTCCTCATTTGGGTGGTGTGTGGCCCTTTATGCTGCAAATTAAACGAAGACTTGAGCTACTGGGTCACACGGTAGACTTGATGGGGAACGGACCGGATACCCCTAAATACCATATTGTCTATGAAGATAAGGAGTTGCTGAAGGATCAATTGCTGCCCTTGCTGCATACGAAGCTGAATGAATCGGCTGCCCCTGTATTACATTTGGATTCATGGGTGCAGACGGTGGAAAAGGATCGATACTGTATGGAACTGGCGGCAGCCTATTTCGGGGTTGAGCAGTATGATGTGATTCATACGCAAGATGTCATAGCCACTCGTGCTCTAAGTCGGGTCAAACGCAAAGACAGTGCGTTGGTAGCAAATATTCATGGCTCGCTGGCTCGTGAAGTCATGATGGCTTTGGAGCGGGATCATGAAGAGGGTTACCGCGAGACGCTGATGTGGAAATATTATTGGGCGCTGGAGCATTATGGCGCTATTTCCGCTGATATTACGATTACGTCTACAGAATGGATGAAGCAGACGCTTGTGCGTGAGTTCGAAGTGCCTGAGCAGCAGATTGCCACTTTCCAATATGGCTTAGACACCGAACACTTCTGGGAAGTCCATGCCAGGGGAACAGACATGACACGACCTGAGGGGAAAAAAGTTATCATTTGTCCTTCTCGGCTGGTCTATATCAAAGGGCTACATTATTTAATGAGCGCTCTTGGCCTATTGAAAGCAAGCCGTACGGATTGGGTTTGCTGGATTGTTGGGGAGGGAGATAAGAGGGAAGAGCTTCAGGCACAGGCGAAGGAGCTGGGGCTGGAAGAAGACGTGGTATTTCTCGGACATCGTGAAGATGTACCTGCCCTTTTACAACTGGCGGACCTTTTTGTACATCCGAGCATACAGGATAATCAGCCGTTTTCGGTCATGGAGGCACAGATTATGGGGCTTCCGGCAGTGGTATCGGATGCGGGTGGACTGCCGGAAATGGTGAAGCATGAACACACTGGACTGGTTTCCCCGGTTGGCGATGTGGAGGCACTTGCAGCTCATTTGCAGCATTTACTCGCTCAGGATGAAGTACGGATAGCTATGGGGAATCGTGCCAAGGCATGGGGAACCGCGCACTGGTCGCTGGATGTTATGATTGAACGGCTCGTCAATATTTATGGGCAAGCGCTTAATCAAGTGCGTTGATTCGATAGTTAGGAGGGAGAGCATGACTTTTCCTATCGTTGGAGACTTGTACAACCGTATTTTTGAAATCCAGCAGTCACATCCAGATCAGATGGTCGATTATGCAATCTGGAACCGAATTAACACCTCGCTGCCAGAGGATTATAAGCTGCCGGATGCTGACATTTTGGAACGGCTGAAACAATCTGCGCCATGAGCATACAGACCATATAAAAAGGCAGGTCGGGCTTACATTCCCACCTGCCTTTAGTTTATTTCAGCTCATTGTTCATCCGGGTTGTCATCCATTTGGTCTACATAAACCGAGCCTCGCATCATAAGTGGTCCCGTAACAACAGCACGGTGGTCAGCTGATTGTACAGTCAAGCAGTATACATGAGTCTCTGCCTGTTGTGCTGTTTCCTCATAGCTTAACTCGGCAAATCCCTCCTGATAACAGGAGTCCTGCAGCCAATCCAGCACGGGTCCCTGCTCATCGTTGCGGCGCAATCGAATATCCAGCTCCCCAATATCCCAGTTGAGCAGCGGATTCTCCCATGCCAAAGAGACTTCGATGAGAATGTGGCCCTCAGCTTCACCTGCAGGAATGATCAATGTAGAGAGCACGATCTCCTGTTCGGTAACCTGAAAAGGCAGTGCATATGTGCCTGCTTCAGCTTTGTTTTGAACTGTATATTTCAACAACATACAATTTTCCTCCTCTGCCTGTTCATTAAGGTGTCACGGTAAAATGACTGGCTGTCCGCTTAGCGACTACGTTCCCGTTCTCCACAAATTCCGCCAGGATAAACAGCGTTTCGGGATTGTAAATATTCGTGACCACCCGCAGATAAAATGGATTTTGGGCTGCCTCCATATCTTTGATTTCCAGTACAGAGCCAGCTTCGGGAGAAGGGCCCAGTCGAAGAAGTTGCCGCCTAAAAACACCACTGTCATTCCCCATTTCCAACAGCACATCAACGGATCTCTTTTCACGATTGAAAAAGGTTACATGGCAGCTTTGTATATGGGCGCTGTGGTGAGCGAGATGATGATCGACAGTTAAAAGAAACACAGACATATCATGATGCCTCCTTGAATTCCGTTAGGTTACCAGCCTTATATGATATGAAAAATAACCGCGAGTGGACTGGATAGTTGTACGCCTCTTTGACAAAAAGCGCGCCAGTGTCCAACCCTTTTTGCCATGCTGTGCATGTAATGTAGAGTGGAACAATCTGCGGCCTGAAGCCCCTTTTCGACTACAGAAAAAGCAAAGAGTAGATCGGGGGGAAGGGTCGCTTTAACAAAGGAGGCACGGCTATGAGACTCGCACAGCTGGCAGGGGAATATGACGCGGTCTTCAGTCTAGGGCAAAACTGTACACCTGCCATTCAATTGGAAAAGAACCGTTTGCGGCCGTTTGCCGGGGTGCTGGACTGGATGATGTCTGACACGCTCTCTGATGTGAACCGCTTGCTTGAGAATCGGTTTGCAGGTTTTATGGATTTGCCTAATTTAAGTGTCGTTGGTACGAGCCAACTGAATTATATGGTCAGAGATATTGCTTATAATGTGATCTCGGTACACGATTTTCCGCAGGAACGCAACACGTCCGCAGATCTGGTGACCTATCCCGAGTTCAGGGAAAAGATAGACCGTCGTATCGAACGTTTTTTTGCAAAAACACAGATGGCCAAGCGCAACTTGTTCGTCCGTATGCTGGGCACCTATGAAGAAGTAGAGGAACTGGAGCGGATCTTGTCGGGGATCGTAGCGAATGAATTTCGGTTGTTAGTGGTGAATTGTTCCGGTGTAACGGAGTTGACGGAGGTGGATTGGCAACTTCCTCATGTATGCGCAGTGGAAATGCCTTTTGCCGATGTATGGAATTACAAGAGTGATCCACACTGGCGCACCCTTTTTGAGGGAATGTCCTTGTCGAAAAGGGGAGGTCGTCGTGCTTGAACGGTTGCAAGGGGAATATGACGCAGTGTTTAGCCTGGGAGGGCATTGCTTACCTTCGATTCAGCTGGATAAAAACGGACTGCGTCCGTATGCAGGTCCGCTGGATTGGATGATTTCTGGCAATTTGTCACAGATCAGTCGTTTACTGAATGAGCGATTTGCCCGTTTTATGGATGTTGAAAGCCTGCGTGTCACAGGGCATGATTACGGAGGTCATAACTTCCTGGTTGAGGATGCGTCCTATGAGGTTACAGCAGCACACCATTTTCCGGTTAGCCAGAATACATCAGAGCAGCTGGCGTCTTATCCTACATTCAAAACGACACTTGATCGCCGCATCGCACGTTTACTGGAGAAATTCGCATTGGCTTCCCGTCTGCTGCTGGTTCGTGTCGGTGGCAGCCGGGAGCAGGCGGTAGAACTGCATGATGTGTTGTCACAGAGAATTACCCATGATTTTCGCTTGTTATACGTGGATTATACAGGGACTGAAGGTGTGACGGAGCTGAATTGGGGACTGGAACGATTGGTTTCAGTAGCGCTGCCACCAGAGGATATATGGAACGGTCAGGATGAAATGTGGCGTTATATGCTGGACAACGTCAGACTTCATGTCTGAGGTGCGGAGACTATAGGAACACGTATAGATTGTCTTCCACCTGTGCTTGCGCCTGCGCCAAGCTGTAGAGCATCGCATAACATGATGCGAAGGGAAGATAGATGCTTCGGTTTAAAAGGAGGGTGCGCTAGTGAAGGCTTTGGTCACCGGAGGAGCCGGATTTATTGGTTCCCAGCTGGTACGTGCGCTTGCTGACTCGGGCGTCAGAGTGCTTGTGCTGGATAATCTGACGACCGGGAATGCTGCAAATGTAGACCCGCGCGCGGTCATGCATATTGCAGATATTCGCAGCCCTGAAGCCAGGACGCTGCTGATTCGGGAAAGCCCGGATATTGTGTTTCACTTGGCTGCACAGGCTGATGTGCAGCAATCCATCCATCACCCCGATGAGGATGCGGATGTGAATGTGCTGGGGACGATTCATTTGTTG
Organism: Paenibacillus sp. FSL W8-0439; assembly: GCF_038008995.1. Classification (NCBI taxonomy): domain Bacteria; kingdom Bacillati; phylum Bacillota; class Bacilli; order Caryophanales; family Paenibacillaceae; genus Paenibacillus; species Paenibacillus sp. FSL W8-0439. Next base: position 4,566,608 of record NZ_JBBPAK010000001.1, on the reverse strand, counting down.
CAGGCCTGTCGTGATGCGGGTGTGTCGAAAATCATATTTGCCTCCACATCCGGCGTATATGGAGAGCTGCAAAAGCAATGTATTCAGGAAGACGATCCCGTGGAGCCTATTTCAGGCTACGGACTGTCCAAGCTGACCGCAGAATCGTATATTCGGCTTTTTTATCGGTTGTACGGTTTGAACTACACGATTTTGCGTTACGGAAATGTGTATGGTCCCGGTCAGGCAGCGAAGGGAGAGGGCGGTGTCGTCGCTATTTTTATAGAGCGGCTGAAAAAAGGAAGCCCCTTGCTCATTCACGGCGACGGAACGCAAACCCGTGACTTTGTGTACGTCAAGGATATAGTTCGAGCCAATATGGCGGCTATGCATGCAGCGGACCAACGCACGGTGCATGTAAGCACGGGGCGAACGACGTCCATCAATCGGCTGGCCTATGATTTACTAAAGCTGCACGGTTCGTCTGTGCGCCCTGTGTATTCACCGGCGCGGGCGGGAGATATTCACCACAGCTGTCTGAGTAACGCAGTCGCCAGACATTGGCTTCGTTGGGAACCGCTATACGGTATCTCTGCCGGTCTAAAGGAAACGTACGTGAGCAGTATGGGCACAGGCAAAGAAGGCGTATAGGGCTAACGAGCGCGCGAATCAACCAAGAGACTGAGAAAACCTCTCAGCCTCTTTTTGGTTTGGACGAATTTATATGTTTTCGCCAGCCAGCTTGTCCATTTAACTACTTATACTCTTCATCCAGATCAGCAACAAATGAGCGCTCCTTGATAATAGATTGATACCAGTAGCCAGATTTCTTCAAATGCCGACTTCGATCATTTTCCAGATTAATTTCCACCAGTCCATAACGATTTTTAAAAGCATTCATAGGAGAAACGTTGTCTGTGAAGGCCCACAGCATATAACCTGTACAGTTGGAGCCTGCGTCTACAGCTTGTAACGTGTAGTATAAATGCTCAGTTATAAAGTCAATCCGATAGTCGTCCTGAATGATGTGTTCCTCATTTTTGAAAGCAGCTTCATTCTCAATGCCCATGCCATTTTCCGCGACAAACCACTCGATATTGTTATATTCGTTCTTGATACGTATGCCCATATCGTAAATGATCTTCGGATAAATTTCCCAGCCCCGTGACTTGTTCATTCTTTTACCCGGAAGATCGAAATGCTCATAGTAGTAAGAGGGGTGAAAAGGATTGTTTTCGTTCCACGCTTTACTCTGCGCTTTGACCCGGTGGGGATAATAGAGATTGATCCCAACGTAGTCCACGGTATTTTCTTTAATCAAGGCCAGCTCTTCCGTTGTAGCCTCAAATGCAATATCATGCTTGCTCATGAGCTCGAACAATTCTTGCGGGTATTCGCCTTTTATAAGCGGGTCCAGAAATATCCGATTGTAAAATAAATCATACACATGTGCTGCGTACTGGTCATGAGGGGCGCTGGATCGGGCATAAGTCACTTCGGGATTCAAAATAGCACCTATTTTAGCCCCGTTCTGACTATAATTTTTGGCTTTGAAAAGCTGTACGCACTTTGCGGTAGCCAGCGTTTTGTTGTAGTTCCATTGCATCCACTTCCGTGTGTTTTGTTCATAGGGATAGCGAAGGGCATCCAGATAGACGCGAGTCTGTACAACAATGGGCTCATTAAACGTAAACCAGTGCTTGACCCGATCCCCGTACCGTTCGAACACCTTTTCTGCATATTTCACAAACAACTCTACCACATGCTTGGAAGACCAGCCCTCATATTTGTCGAGCAAATAAGCAGGTAATTCATAGTGTTCCAGACAAATCATCGGCTCGACTCCGCTTGCAATTAATTCGTCAATGACTTTGCCCATATAATCCGCATAGGTTTCATCCACCACCACATGCTCATAATCCGTTAAGAAGCGGGCCCAATTAATAGAGGTGCGATAATGAGTCAGTCCAATCTGCTTCATCAGCGCAATATCCTCGGTATAACGATTATAAAAATCGGTTGCACCCGCGGGTCCATATCCATTGTGCCAGACATAGCGGTCATTTTTGTACCATACGTCCAGATACGAGTCCTGACCTTCCTGTTTACCGCTCCAGCCCTCTGTCTGCCAGGCGGAAGCCGCTGCCCCCATCATGAAATTCGGTGGAATTTGTATTGTGTGTTTAGCCATGATATGTTTCTCCTTTTCATTCTATAGATTTCCCATAGCGATCCTCTGCGGGGGTATCTCTACATTAGCGCATTATTCAGTCGTTCGCTTGTTGGCAATTTCGAGGAACGAAAAATAGATGAGATGATGAGTTTATGAAATTAGTAGAGCTTGCTCAAACAAATCCAACGTAGAGGCTATGAACGCAATTTTTCAATATTTCGATCCAGAGCTCATCATACAAAAAATAAAGAGCCCTTGACGATAAGCTGCTTCTGGTGACGCCACGATTTGGTTGTAATTCGCAGCCTTAAATCACCTACATAAGTGAGAGGGAATTGAAGACTAACATTAAAGAATGTGGAGCCATTTAGATGTTAGCGACTCTATCAAATCTACTCTCAACTAAACTAAATGGAGGCGTTTAACAATGGGTTATCACATTATTGCTAATTTTCCATCTAATCGAGATTACAAAGGAACACTGAAAGTTTATAACGATAGTGGTAGTTTGGTGTTTGGACCTGTAGAAGCTTTAGGCCGTGGATCAAATGATCCGAAGAATGGTAACGACCATACGAACTGGAGACTTAAATATGCAGACATTCCTACGGGGGTTGCGAAAACAATTGTTTATGCGAAAGGTGACTCTGACTATTCTTATGGTCCTTATAAGCGTGTGTGGCTGAATCAAGCAGTAAGTGGGAACTTCCTGACTGCTACAAATAATGGCCGCGACGAAATTATGATTCATGGCGGAGACCCTGCTACAAGCACATCTCTGACTTGGTATCCTCTGCGTCCAACATACGGTTGCATCCGACTTTCTAACAGTGACCAAAGAGCACTAATTCAAGTGCTTGAGCAAAACGGAAGTTCCGGCAAAATCACAATAAACTAGAACAAAAAATTCAAAGGGCGGGATTTACTCCGCCCTATTTGGTATTAATTTGTACTGTATTTATCAAGTTTGAACCATTTTTGAAATTCGTTCTGGCTAATTTTTTTAACAGGTTTCACCTTTTTGCTGTCCATTGAGTATCTGTACAACTTCTTTTGGTCAGATGGATACTCACTTATATAGTCTAAACTTTTTCCATTTTTATGCCATAAAATCAGACTTGTGCTAATGTAATCCGTTTCCCTAGGAAGATATATAAAGGCATCCTTCTTGGTGTTATAAATGGCTATGGAGCTCCTTGATGTATCACCGTACGAAAAGGCAATTTGATCTTCTTTAGGTGACCAGTTATAAGCAGCAATGGATTCTACATTTTTTTTGCCTTTAGCTTTTAAAAGATCATTTACAATGGTAGATTTTCCGGTTTTAAGATTGATCAGTAATAACGTATCTCCTGCACTGCGCCGTGCCTGGATAGCCAACCATGTATTAGAAGGAGATAATACTGCGCTCGATATATTACGCAGTTTATCATTATATCCATCTGTTTTAATGGTGTAATTCTGTTCTCCTGTTTTGATCGTTATAGATGTAATAACACTCTTCTCAGAGCTTGGTGCATTTTCTAGCTCCATTTTTTTGGCCACTAACGAAACGTTTTTCTCCTTCCAAATCACCTGATTTGGGGTCTCGCTCTTTTTAAATTTGGTTACAGACTGGTAAACAGATGGATTTATAGTATTAACTGAACTTTGAACATGCGTATTAGGGCGTAAAGTGCTATTAGCATTGGCAATAGAAAAGCCACTTACACTTCCCACAAGCACTATACTAGACAGGAAAGCAGTAGCGTATTTTAGTCTTGGATTTTTCATTTTAATTGCTCCTTTGTAAAAAAAATATTGGGCTTCAGGACTTGATCCAAGGTTTTCCTAAAATTAAATCTATATACATAGACGTGGAAATCGTGAATTTGTTTCTTGTTTATTGAAAAAAATTACATAACAATTGGAAAACATGAAGGAGCGAGTGATACTTTCGCCCGCTCTAGTAGGCCAGCCCAAGTCAAACATTCTGTTATAAGGTTGGATGTTATTGAGGTGAAGGCAAAATGCAATTTTTCCCTTCGATTTTCTGTACTTAACCTATAATCTTGACATTCCTGCAGATTCAGAGATATTATAGATACAATAAGTCTGTGAATGAGGTGTAGTTATGAAATTTACCAAAGCAACCAATTATGCACTGCACACCATGCTCATGCTCGTTGAGGATTCGTCGGTGAAGCCCGTAGGTGTCCAGCAATTGGCCGAATCCCAAAATGTCTCACCCACGTATCTTTCAAAAATTTTGACGAGGCTTGTGAAGGCGGGGATGATCGAATCGGTCTCTGGAGCCAATGGGGGCTATCGCTTATCCCGCAATAAAGACGATATTACCTTTTTGGATATTATCCATGCGATTGAAGGGACGAATTCTTTGTTTGAATGTGATTTTGTCCATGGATCAGAATGTCTGATTCAAGCTGTAATGAGGGAAGCGGAGGAAAAAATGGAGGGCCATCTTAAAAATACGAAATTGGTCGATTTAGCCCAAAAGCAAGCGCAAGTATAAAGGGGAGCGGCTATAAATAGAGAGAAGGTGATCGCCAGTTATGTGAAGTGTTTTTTTTTGTTTTAATTATAGATATAAAGAGTCTTTAATATCTTTGTAAAAGGAGCTGGATGTTATGCTGTACGATTGCGCTATTATTGGGGGAGGACCTGCTGGATTGAATGCAGCCCTTGTACTGGGCAGGGCAAGAAGAAGTGTGGCTTTGATCGATAATAACCGGCCCAGAAATGCGGTTACGCATGCGTCGCACGGTTTCATTACGAGAGATGGCGTAACGCCGGCCGAGTTCCGCCGCGTAGCTTATGAGGAAGTACTGCGGTATCCATCTGTGCATCATCTGCAAACCGAGGTTATTTCAGTTACGAAAAATGAATCCGGATTCGAGGTATTTGATTCTTCAGGCCTTCGTGTTCAAGCGCGAAAATTGATACTGGCGATGGGTGTAAAGGAGATATTCCCTGAGATCGAAGGTTTTTACACGTTCTACGGAAGAAGTTTGTTTAATTGCCCTTATTGCGATGGCTGGGAGCTACGGGATCAACCGCTTGTCCTCGTCTCTGAGTCGCCAGCTATATATCACACAGCCAAACTGCTCCTGAACTGGAGTAAGGATTTGCTTGTCTGCACGAACGGTCAGGCATTCTTGTCGGACGAGCAAAAAGAACGACTTCAATCTAAAGGAGTCGCGGTAATGGAGCAGCCTGTTGCAGCGTTCATCGGTCACCATGGACAGCTGGAGTATGTGTCCTTTACGGACGGTACTCAAGTCCCAAGGGCCGGCGGCTTTGTGACCCCCCAATTTGTGCAAAGTGCACCGTTTGGAGAACGTTTGGGCTGTGAAAGGACAGAGTCGGGCGGGATCCAAACGGATGGAGCGGGGAGAACCTCCATTCCTGGTGTATATGCTGCGGGGGATTCTTCATACTTCATGCCTTCTCAGTTGATTTTTGCTGCGGCCGACGGTAGCCGAACCGCTGCGAGTGTAAACCTGGATTTGACAGAGGAAGACTTTAACGAATGACGGGAAATTGAAGCTCTCATGATTTGGATGTATCTATTTCATTGGCTGGACAATTAGTTACCATATATGCCTTATCGTATGCTTTTGGTGCACTTGTGCTGGTCATGCTAACTGCAAAGCTTGAAAGGAAAAGAGTGTTATTGTATTCCATGCTTTTCTTTATTTTAGGGACGGTCATTGCTTTCTTTAGCATTAATTTTACGCTGCTCATGCTTTCCCGTATTGTACAGGCTATGAGTGGTGGACTGTATTTTGTGGTTGCAACCCATTACGCTGCTCAACTGGCTGAACCTGAAAAACGTGGTAGCGCCATCGCAACAGTCATTACAGGATTTACAATATCTTTAGTGCTGGGAGTTCCCCTTGGAACTTTAATTGCTGCACATATAGATTGGCGTTATATCTATATTATTATTGCTGTCATTGCTCTGATCATTCTGGCACTACTCAATCGGTTTATTCCAAAATTACAGGGGAATGAACCGGTATCTTGGATACACCATGGTCTTTGCCTATATTGCTCCGCTTTTAAGCACCATAGCAGACTTTTCTATAAATGAGATTAGTACAGCTCTTTTAGTACTAGGAGTGTTTGCTTTCATAGGGTCACGTATAGGCGGATATGCAGTGGATAAGTGGGGACCTGTCCGGACGATTTCCATTAGTTTAATAGTTCACGCAGCGGCTTTATTCGTATTAACAGTAACAGCAACTTCTACGATCGGTGTTCTTCTGACGATTATGTTGTGGGGGATGGCTGCTTGGACAACAACTCCTGCAAATCAATATTACTTAATTTCTTTAAAGCCACAATCTTCAGAAATGGTTCTAAGCTTCAATACTGCGCTAATGAATATCGGTATGACCTTAGGTGCAGGATTAGGGGGAGTCATAATTGAGTATACATCCATACAGAATTTGGGCTGGATTAGTGGGTTAGTCGTATTCATAGCACTTGTTGTTGCATCTTTTTCGTTTATATTGAGCAAAAAACAAGACGCTTAGATTCATTCACTATAAAATCACAATTCAGAAGTATAAAAGCTGAAAGGCCGCCTATATGGCGGCCTTTTTCTATTCACTTGATTATAATTCTGCGTCTATACAAGACCTTCTTTCAATAACCTCTGTATTCACAAGAACCTGAGTATGGTGCTCCTGATTGTGATTAAGCCTTTCCATCAGCAAGTTTACAGCCGTTCGGGCCAAAATATCCTTTTTCACATGAATGGTTGTGAGTTCCGGGCTAATGACCTTAGCTTCATGAATATTATCAAACCCCATGACGGAAATTTGTTCAGGCACTCGAATGTTCATTTCCTGAAACGTTTTAATAGCACTGATCGCCATATAATCATTCTCACAAAATAGGGCCGAAGGCAGCTCATTCAGTTTATGAATAGCTGTTTTAAATGCGTCCTGTGACATGACAAGCATCGGGTGCATATCAAATGTAAGCCCATGACCTATGGCAAGATTGTGCTCCTCTAAAGCAGCCATGAACCCCTCTTTTCGTTTTGTAAAGTTAAGAATTCTGGTACTGGATTGTACGTATCCTATATTTCTGTGTCCGGACTGGATTAAATATTGGCCTGCCTGGTACCCCCCAAGATAGTTATTAATCGATACAAAACTGGCATCAACGTGTTCAAAGCAGGTATCCAAAATAACGATATTGGAATGAATGGATTGTAAGGAGTGAATAGTCTCGGATGTTAAATTGGTGCCCAGCAGAAGTATACCTGAAGAAGGCTGGTCCTTCTCCAGAGCAGACAATTCTTCTTCAAGGCTATGGCTATCAAATGACGAGAAAATCAAAGTATTACCATGTTCTCTCACCTGATGGGTAATATGATGGATCAATTCATTGAAAAATGGAAGTGATTCATATTGCTCGGTCACGATGCCTGTATTTTTGCATGCAACAAAACGAATGACATGGTGATTCTTCGTAAATTCCTTATTTGACTTCATGGTACGTGGTCTATATCCATGCTCGTGGGCAATTCTTAATATATGTTCTTTGGTTTCTTCGCTAACACCGGGTTTGTTATTAAATGCTAAAGAGACGGCTGATTTTGAAACACCGGCAAGCTTCGCAATATCATCTATTTTCAACGTGGAACCTCCCATTGGACTAAACTATATAAATTATATCATGATTATATAATAAAGTTTAGTTTATAAATTAAACTAAACAAACAACAGATAAAATGAGTTGACCTTTTTGGATACATAGTGTTAACATTCAATTGTGAACGCTTTATTTAGTTTATTTTATTCAATATCGTATAAAATTATACATTAGTTTAGTTTTGTTTATGAGTGAAAGGGTGATTTGTTTGAGCTTAAGCATGGCTGAAAATCAAAGAAGTTTTGTGAAAAAGGGCAAGCCTTTCTTTTACTTGGCAGATACCGTCTGGAGCGTATTTACCAACGCCACTATTGAAGAGTGGAGCGATTACCTGGACTATCGAAAAATGCAGGGTTTCAACGTTTTACAGATCAATATGCTCCGACAATGGGATGCCAGCGAATCAGACCTGAATCTACAGCCGTTTGCATTACTGGAAAATGGAGATTTTGACTACCATACCTTAAACGAAGCTTATTTTGAGCGGGCGGAAGTCATGATCCAGATGGCTGTCGAGCGCGGCTTTATTCCAGCACTGGTTCTGTTGTGGTGTAACTATGTACCGGATACATGGGCTGAAATGTTCCAGAAGGGCAATAAAATGCCGCTGGATTGCGTTGAAAGCTATGTAACTTATGTTGTAAACCGCTATTCCCGATTTGAGCCTGTTTATTTGATCAGCGGGGACACTGATTTTCCTACAGAACGTGCTAATGCGTACTATTTGAAGGCGCTGGAAACGGTACAACAATTAAGCCCGGCAAGCTTGACTACGCTGCATATCCAAGGGAGATTGAGGGAAATTCCTGAAGCTTTTGAGCAACACAAGGGTCTTGGATTTTATATGTATCAATCAGGACATAATTCGGAGTTTCAGCATGTCGCCCATGAGATTGCCCAGCATTTTTATCACAAGCCGGAGATACGTCCCGTCATCAATGGAGAACCTTGCTATGAACAGATCAGTTACAGCCGCAATGTGTATGGAAGATACACTGCACTAGATGCCAGAAAAGCAGCATGGCACAGTCTTCTGGCAGGCGGGGGAGCGGGGATTACCTATGGAGCGCATGGCATTTGGAGTTGGCATAGAAAAGGCAAGAAGTTCGGTATTGTCGAAGGAGAGGGCTTTGATAGTCCCTATGATTGGAGAACGGCACTGCGTTTTGAGGGCGCATGGGATTATTCCTTTATTAAATATTTGTTTGAAATGTACAACCTGATTGGCATAAAGCCGTTGGATATTGTTTTAAACAAGACAGAGGAGATCAGAGCTGCGGGGAACGAGAATACCCTCGTCTTGTATATCCCGGTTAACACGAAGGTGCGGCTAAATATCAACGTGCAGGACTACAAGTTTACAACCATTGATTTAGCGGAGAGACGATTTGCCCAAACGGAGGTGGATGTCCAGGCTGATCAATCCGTCATTGATATGCATGGTTTTGAAAGCGATGTTGTGATCATCGGAACGAAATAAAACCAGAGAAGAACAGGAGTAAGCTAACAGGTGGAGTGGAGAAATAGAAAACGCATCCAGGAGTGATCATGATGGATTACCAAAAGACAGCTAGAGAAGTGCTTAGATCGGTGGGGGGAAACGAAAATGTGAACAGTGTCATTCACTGTGTTACTCGTTTGAGATTCAAATTGAAGGATAACCAATTGCCAGATAAAGAAAAAATTAAACAGATTGACGGTGTCATTACCGTCGTGGAAAGTGGCGGCCAATTCCAGGTGGTCATCGGGAATGAGGTTCCCAAAGTATACGAGGCTCTTTTGGATACGATGGGAGTAAAGCACGGAGACCAGACAGTTGAAGACGATCAAAAGAATGAAAAAGCGAGCCTGTTCAGCCGATTTGTCGATGTGATCTCAGGCGTGTTCATGCCCGTTGTGGGTGTGCTCGCTGCTGTGGGGATTCTAAAAGGACTGCTGGCCTTATGCACATCTCTGGGCTGGATGACTGATCAGATGGGCACATACAAAATTTTATATGCAACAGCAGACGCTATGTTTTATTTCTTTCCAGTTATTCTAGGGTTTTCGGCAGGTAAAAAATTCGGAGGAAACCCGTATCTGTCTGCTGTTTTGGGGGCCGCCTTGGTGTATCCGACCATTACTTCGGCTTTTACGGATAAAACGGCGCTGTCCTTTTTGACCATACCTGTCGTTCTGATTAATTATACTTCTTCTGTTATACCTATCATTATTGGGGCGTTCTTGGCAGCTAAGGTTGAAAAATTTATTAGTAAGTATGCACCTGCTTCCATTAAAATGTTCATTGTGCCTTTTCTGACCTTGGTCATTATATCACCGATTGTTTTTCTGGTTGTCGGGCCGATAGCAACTATAATCAGCGATGGATTAGCCAAAGGCTCCATGTGGATTTACCAGTTAAGTCCGGCTATAGCTGGTCTCGTTCTGGCAGGATTCTGGCAGGGCATTATTATCTTCGGCTTGCATTGGGCATTCATTCCAATTCTCTTGAATAATGTAGTTACGAACGGGTTTGATCCGATTAATGGTATGCTGTTCTGTACTACGTTTGCGCAAACAGGTGCGGCTTTTGCCATTGCTTTGAAATCACGCGATCCTAAATTAAAACCCATTGCCACTTCTGCTACCATCGCGGGCTTGATGGGGGTTACTGAACCAGCTATTTACGGGGTTACGCTACCCACCAAAAAACCGTTTATTTTAGCCTCGATCGCTGGGGGTGTAGGAGGAGCTGCAGCGGGCTTACTCGGCTCAACAGCATATGGATTTGCCTCAGGCGGGATTTTTGGTATCCCTTTATTCATTAATCCAAAGGGGATAGATGCAGGCTTCATTGGCTTTATTATATCTTTGGTTGTCTCTTTTGTAGTCGGATTTATTCTGACCTATCTTTTCGGCTATAAGAATGCGAAACCCGCGCCTGAAATTAAGGTTGTAGTTGAAAACAAAGCGGAAGAAAAAACGGTATTTAGTCCTTTAAACGGTGAATTGATTCGTTTGACCGCAGTGAAAGATGAGGCTTTCTCCAGTGGTGCGATGGGTCAGGGAGCCGCCATTATCCCCCAAGAAGGGGTAGCTTACGCACCGTTTAACGGAACTGTTGTTACCGTTTTCAAAACAAAACATGCGATTGGACTGATCTCTGAGGATGGAGTTGAACTGCTCATTCACATTGGAATTAATACGGTCAGCTTGAAAGGAAAACATTTCACTTCTTTTGTGTCTGAAGGAGATACGATTCAAAAAGGGGACAAGCTGGTTGAATTTGATCCAAAAGCTATAGTGGATGAAGGATATGATCTCACCACCTCTGTTATAGTAACCAATACTGCGGTGTACACAGATATCTTAGCTGAAAACTCGAAGGATATTCATACAGGAGAACGCTTATTGAAGATCAGATAGTTCCCTAATATTCAGTAATGCACAGCAAACGCATCAAGCTGACGATGGCCCGTGTGTAAAAATAGGGTTGTCGTCAGCTTTTTTGGATCATGAAACAGACTTTTGCGGCATGTACTACAATAGCAGGTTACCGTACACCCAACGAGCTCATCATCTGCCGGAAGGAGCGCACATATTTATCTGGCGCCAACAGGTTAACGATCCGTGTACGCCCCTTCTGGCGGATAGATTCGCGATGAGGGACGTTGTTCATAAGGTCTAGTCCTTGCAGTACCGCCTGTAAAATGTCTCCCTGCTGATAAAACTTGCCGGTTTCGTTATGGTCAATGAATGCTCGTACTCCGTCTGAATCAGAGCTTAAGACCGGGCAACGACAGGCCATGGCCTCAGCTACCGCGTAACCGAATCCCTCCACCAGTGAAGTCGAGAGCAGATACCCACCCGAGTCGCCAATCATGGAATAATACAAAGGCATTTTCGCATGAGGCACGCTTTTAAAACGCTCAATGATCGTGGACATGCCAAGCTGAGCAAGCATGTTCTCGAATTGTATTTTATCCTCCGTCTGCGACAAGGTGTCATCATAGAACATCCAAATCCGAAGATCGGCACGATTTTGTAGCATCCAGTAAGATATGTCTATAAAATGCCGCCAATTCTTATTGGGCTCAAGCCGCCCAACCCATGCAATGACCGGATTAACCGGGGGAGTGTTAGGTACATAATTAAATACGCTAGTATCCAATACGTTTGGGAATACATAACGATCAAGCCATGGACACATGCTGGAAAATAGCTGCACGAGGTGAGTTGTATCGGGGAGGAGCACCGCGTCAGCATAATTTTGAAGATACGGAGATGCATCTGCAACAACCCAAGCAGCTTCTTCGTGAGTGCCAAAGCCTTGTGATTCATAGATTAATATCCCTTGATAGCCCAACATTCGCAGTCTAGGGAGCATAGGATAGTCCGAAGAGACGATAATTGCATCGTAGCGATGAGTCTCCACCAGTTTTCGAATTTCTTCTTCAGAGGAAGTCATGAACACCGGAATATCGCCTTGCAGGTTTTGCATCCCTGTACCCTGCTGATAATAGAGAAGATGACATTCAATCCCGTCCTGAATGAGCGCTTTACAGCGTTGGCGGTTCAAGGTTTCCACGCCACCGCTGGGTATATAAAAAGTAAATAGAACTTTGATCTCAATAACCTCCTTTGCCAACCACAAGTTCTTATACCAAGTTATTCAACCTACAGGACGGGGTGTGGGTTTCTATGGAAGCCTGGATTGAATTAGCGCATAATTATGGCGAAGGCGAGAATCTTCCGGAGAGCGTTCTGTTGCTTCTTTCGCAAATTCACAGGCTTTGTGTATTAGGCCCAACTCATAGCAAGCGAGGGCTCCAAGATCATACAAAGTAGCATCCCAGCAAAAATCCTCTTGCATATACGTATCTGGTCGTGTCGAAATGCGCAGCGCTTCTTCGACCATATGATAGACGGCGGGCCAGTTCCGTGTATGATAGGCAAGCTGAGCCATTTCCGTGTAAGGTTCACGTAAATAGGGCGCTTCCGCAATAGCACGGTATAACCAACGTGCAGCCTCATGCCATTGTTCAGTTGCCTTATACGCTCTAGCGATAAAACGCATCGAAGCGCTGCGTTCATCGGTCCAGCGCGCCTGTGGCATGGCAAGATGTTGTTGCAGCGTAGTGATGCATTCGTCCCAACGGGCATGATACATATATTCTCGCCCCAAGTAATGCATATTGCGATCATCCTCGGGAAATTCACGTACAGACTGCTCTAGCAGTGGAAGGTATTGACTGCGTGACTTGTGCGGATCGGGATCATGATACAAGCGGAGCTGGCCCGATCGGATGCTGTGTTCTTCGCCTTCCCCGATATATTCAAGCACTTCATGAACCGGGCGTACCCAGTGGTAGCCATGACGAGTGTGTATTTTTTCTTTCCAGAACCATGTATGAGCGGTATCCCTTCCAGGCTGTCCATGTGTAAAGGCATACAGCATTCGAGTCGTTCCATCCTTCCAGTTGCTTTCCAGGCGCGACCGCCATCCCTCCTCCCAGACTTCATCCAGATCTGTACAGACACAAATATCTACATCATCAGGGACCAGCCGCAGGGACTCATTGCGAGCCTTGTCAAAACGCCAAGGGACTACCTGAATAGGATGTACCTCTGCACCCGCCTCGCGCAGTAGAGCAACGGTGTCGTCTGTAGAACCGGTGTCGGCTACAATGACAACATCAGCTTCCCGCATGGAGTTCATCCAGCGCTTGGCGAATCGGGCTTCATTTTTGCTGATGGCATAGACCGCTATCTTGTACCGTTTCTGTGGTTGCATTGGTTTGCTCCTCCTTTGATTGACTTAAAGAATGATGGCTGGCTATGGGAGGCATCTCTATTGGGAAGGGTTCAGGATTGAGCTGAAATATTGTCGATTATGCTGGACATGCGGGTCATTGGGAACGTACGTGGCTGCTTGCTCATTGTGCCAGTTCGCACGTGTATAGTCTTTTAGCCGAAAATGGCAAATGCACAGCTGGATATGAGGAAACCATGTTTGGTATGCGTCTTGTACCGGGCCCAGCGTGTTAGGAGGATTCAGAGTGGTAGCCATGTCGTACCAGTAAACGGCTTTGGGAATCTCATTTTTATGCAAAAAATAATGACCCATCCGACAACAAAGCTCCGCTCTAGGCGTATCGAAGGTCAGGCTACGGAGAGCCGCGGTAATACTTTCCTCCAGCTTGCCGAGTTGTTGCAGACAGTCAGCCATTTTGCCACATGCACTAATTGCGTCCTCTACCCAGCCTTGTTCGGTGTTTAGAAAGTCTCGGTAAGCCTGCACGGCCTGCTCATATTTTCCATTGTCTCTAAGCTCGTTAGCGTAATAGTAGCGGTCGCGGGGAGAGAAGTCATGGCCTTGGGCGAGCTGCTTCTCATAAATTCGCAGATTTCGGCCCGGGGTATGGGTATGTGTTCTGGTGTGAGTTATGGCAATATCCGCATGTAGAATATTTCCGTCTACGGCGAGATACTCATGCACGGCTCCATGCCAACGGAACCCGGCCGACCGTCTGACCAAGCGATTCCGACGAAAATGCAGGGTGACATTGCCATGATCATCGAAGGCATAATGATACTTCATGGACACTGCATCCACGGTTGATATAGCTGAGGAATCAAGAGTATGCTTTAGCTCAAGCAGCTTGATAGCATCCTGCTCCTTCAAAATGTCATCGGCATCCAGCCAGAGAATGTACTCCTGCGTAGCTTGCTCAAATGAATAGTTACGTGCAAGGGCAAAATGATCTACCCATTCAAACGGAAAAATCCGATCTGTAAAGCTGCGACATATGTCAATGGTCCGATCCTGTGAACCTGTGTCCACGATGTTGATTTCATCTACAATATGATGGACCGATTCAAGGCAAGGGCCGATGGTATGTTGGTCATTTTTGACGATCATGCACAGGCTGATACTGATCAATTGAGTATCACTCCTTTGGGAACCATTTAAGGATTCAGGTCAAACCTAAAATTGGAATTAAAAGAGACCTGATTATAGAAGCCCTGCCGCAATTGCGGCAGGGCAAGGATGGCAAAGCCATAACTTGCTAAGAGGCTTTGGCGGTAGGATATGATACGTCGTTTAAGTCCATGATGTGGTAATAATAGAAGATTAGAGTCCGGTCGGCCCAGTGGGTCCAGTAGGACCAGTTGGCCCCGTAGGCCCGATAGGTCCTGTAGGTCCAGTCGGTCCAATTGGACCGGTAAAGCCAAGACCAAATGGCCCGGTCGGTCCAGTTGGTCCAATCGGTCCCGTGTCGCCAATAGGCCCGATAGGTCCGATAGGTCCGGCAGGTCCGGTAGCGCCAACGTCGCCCGTAGCACCTGTAGGTCCAGCAGGCCCCGTAGCGCCAACGTCGCCTGTGGCACCCGTAGGTCCAGCAGGTCCGGTAGCGCCAATGTCGCCCGTGGCACCCGTAGGTCCGGCAGGCCCCGTAGCGCCAATGTCGCCCGTGGCACCCGTAGGTCCGGCAGGTCCGGTAGCGCCAACGTCGCCTGTGGCACCCGTAGGTCCAGTAGGTCCCGTAGCGCCTGTGTCGCCTGTGGCACCCGTAGGTCCGGCAGGCCCCGTAGCGCCAATGTCGCCCGTGGCACCCGTAGGTCCGGCAGGCCCCGTAGCGCCAACGTCGCCTGTGGCACCTGTAGGTCCGGTAGCGCCCGCAGGCCCCGTAGCACCTGCATCGCCGCTAGCGCCTGTAGCACCAGTTGGCCCCGCAGGTCCGGTTGGTCCCACAGCTCCAGTTGCACTTGCTTTAACAAGGGCAACGGAATCAATGGCTACATTAGCGGTGTTAGCTAAGGCATTTTTGCTAATAACCAAAAAGGCAAAGGCTGCGTTAGCTGGAACAGGAGCTGTTACTTCATACAGGGTTTGCCATGTCCCATTAACAGCATCAGGTAATGTGCCTGCGCTCAGATAGGTAGTTAGCCCAGTACCGAGGAAACTAAAGGTTGCGTCATAGTAGTACAGAAAAATGTTGATTTGAGGATTAATCAAGTTTCCTATTTTTGCAGCTGACAGGCTCAACGTATAACTTTCGCCTGGTGTGGCAAAAACGACCTGGGAAAGAGATGCATCTACCGCGCCTCCTGCTAGGATCGCACTATAAAAGTTTGTCTTTTTTACGGATAAGTTAGTGACGGTTACATTTGCGGCGTTCCAAAAAAGGGTAGATCCGGTCTCGAAGTCGCCGTTATTAACAAGATTGGTAAATAATACGGTCATCGCTTTTTATACACTCCCTTCACACGTTGTAATGATAGTAGATGCGAATCCACGCCGTGGCGAACCGTACAAGTTGACGAGGGCAGGTGTGTATTTCCATGTTCACATTTTAGACACATTATTTTAAGCTTCTATTTAAGTGACGTTAAGCTGAAGCTATATGTGGGGGATTATCATTAGAATTTAAAAGTGTAGCATGAAGTTCGAGGAGACCGCTCCGCTACTCATGCAACATTTTAGGTGGGAGAGCAGCATAGGGAAGATCACGAACAATGAAAGGGTGAAACATGTGCTCAAAGTACAACAGGTGAGCAAGTGGTATGAGGGCAACCGGGGCGTACATAAATTGGATTTTGAAATGCAGCGCGGTGAAATTGTTGGTTTCCTGGGGCCAAATGGTGCGGGTAAAACGACGACAATGCGTATGATTACAGGGTATCTTCAGCCAAACGAGGGAGTAATTACGATCGACGGTATCCCGATTCAGGATAAAGGCAGACAGGCTCGTTCGAAAATCGGTTATCTGCCGGAAACGCCTCCTTTGTATGGGGATATGTCTGTAAGATCCTACCTAAAGTTTGTAGCTAGTATTCGGGACGTGCCTGCGCGAGAGCAGAAGCTGCGTATTTCGGAGATGATTTCCCGACTGGGACTGAATGGACGTGAAAAACAATTGGTCCGCAGCTTGTCCAAAGGGTATAAACAGCGCTTGGGACTGGCAGGTGCGATTATTCATAACCCGGATTTACTGGTGCTGGATGAACCGACCTCGGGTTTGGACCCCAATCAGATTTTGGAGATTCGTCAGCTCATTCAGGAGATTGGTGAAAATCATACGGTATTGCTCAGCACGCATATTTTGCCTGAGGTGGATGCTTTGTGCAATCGGGTTCTGATCATCCACGAAGGCAAACTGGTCATGGACGGGCGTCCTGACGCGCTCGGCGGTTCGATGGAAGACGGATTCAAGGTGAAGGTGGAGGTCAAAGGCAAGCGTGAGCAGGTAATGGATGTCCTACGAGCTTGGGGAAAAGTACAAGTTGAATCTTTGGCGCCTACTCTGCCTTCAGCGAATACGAAGCTGGCTGTCACAGAGCAGGATTTGACTGGTTTGTTGCTTACAGGAGCTTCTGATGAGGATTTTCGCGAAGAACTGTTTTTTGTGCTGTCGGATGCGAAGCTTCCGATTTTGGAAATGAAAAAAGAAAACCTAAGCTTGGAAAACATCTTCCAGCAATTAACGACCCGCGAGACGGAAGAAGGTGGAGGCGACGATCCAGCGGTTCATGTTCTACATACCTCTAAGAATGAAGCAACGGTCAACACGGTGGATTATGGAGAAGCCTTGGCCAGCGATAACAAGGTCGATGAAGACAAGGATACAGGAGGTAAACAGTCATGAGGCGTTTGTTCGCAGTCTGTCAAAAGGAGCTGCAAGCCTATCTATGGACTCCAACGACGTATTTTGCGCTTGCGGTGTACATGTTGCTGACGGGGTTACTATTTTACACGAACTTTGTGATGTATCAGCCTAGTATTTTGGACTATCGGCTGGTACTCGGTGACACATTGTCCATGCTGGTGTTTGTTGTCCCCCTACTCACGATGCGGCTGGTTGCAGAGGAATTCAGGCAAGGTACAGATGAGCTCCTGCTTACCTCACCTGTGAGTGTAACGGAAATCATGATAGGTAAATTTTTGGCATCACTAGGCATGTTGCTCATACTGGTGCTGTGCAGTCTGGCGTATCCGGTCGTGATGTCCTTTTATGGGTCGCTGGATTGGACACTCGTATTTACATCCGTGATCGGCCTGTTTATGCTTGGCGCAGCCATGATGGCGATCGGCTTATTCGCATCGACGCTTTCACAGCATCAGATGATGTCCGCGGTCGTCAGTTTTATTCTCTTGCTCGTGTTCTGGATGCTGGATTCGTTTGGTGGACAAACGGGCGCATCTGCGGCGCTGCAGCAGTGGCTGGAACCTTTTTCACTAACCGCACGGTTTGACAGTTTCACCAAAGGATTGCTGAATGGAGCCGATGTGATGTACTACGTGACGGTGGCGGCGCTCTTTTTGCTATTTAGTATCCAAGTGGTTGAACGGAAACGGTGGAGGTAATGAATATGAAAAAATGGCTGGGTCATACCAATAGTATGGTACTATCGATTGCTGCTGTAGGTATTTTTATTTTATTGACGTTATTTCTACGTTCGCTGGGAGGCTTTCAACTGGATCTGACGGCAGGCAAGCAGTATACGCTGTCTGATCAGACGTTAACGACCATTCAGGGTGTGAAGGAAAACGTACGATTGATTGCCTTTACTGTCTCCACTTCGCAGAATCAGAAGCTGAACCGGGATGTTACGGATATGCTGAATGAGTATGCCAAGCGTAACAACAAGCTTAAGGTCGAGCAATATGATTTGAATCAGGAACCGATACTGGCCAAGCAATATGGGATTACTGCAGCATCCATCGTGTTGGTGCAGGGAGAGAAGAAGCGGGTTATAGATATTGGAAGCCTATTTACACAGGCTCAGGGGAGTAGTGAAGGAGCATACCAATTTACCGGGGAAGAAAAGCTGACTAGTGGACTGCTGGCATTATCGTCTACCCGCCAAGGGAAAGTGGTTTTTCTGACAGGGCATGAGGAAATTCCTTTGTCCCAAATGACCGAATTAAGCAGCTCGCTGGCGCAAGATAATGTGAAAGCAGAGGAAGTTCAGCTCAATCAAGCGGGTAGTGTGCCCAAAGATGCGTCTGTATTGGCTATTGTCGGACCCGAACGGGATATTAGCGTGACGGAACTGAAGAGTATTCGTACGTATCTGAATGACGGTGGAAAGCTTTTTATGGCGTTAGGATTTCACCCGAACATGGGGTCTAGCTGGAAAAACCTTGACGCATTAGCGGCTGATTATGGTGTGAAAGATACTCATGCTATCGTGGTGGATCAGGAACAGACGAATACGCTTGGTCCTCTGTGGACGGTTCCCACCTTTGGCAGTCATGCGATCACCGATAAATTGGCGGCCTCTAATCTGTATCCTGTTCTTTCACTATCTATTGCTTTGCAGGCAGGAGAACAGAAGGATTGGAAGACGACGCTATTGCTAAAATCTTCTGCAGCTAGCTATGGTGAAACGAATATTCAGGGACTGCTGAACAACGAAACGCAGAAGGATAACAAGGACCCACAGGGGCCGCTTGATCTCGGTTACGCGGTAGAAGGAAAAGACGGCAAGCCCAAAGCGGTTATTCTCGGAACGTCAGCCCTCCTAAGCGACACGGAGATTAGCACAGGAGGGAATCGAGACTTTGTGCTGAATAGTCTTAATTATGTGCAGGAGCACTCTGATGGGCTCACTATTCGTCCTCGTCAGGAGCAGGATTTTAAGGTAGCTTATTTGACTGCTGCACAAGCGAAAACGGTATTAGCCATATCTGTCGTCGGATTGCCGCTGCTGTTTGCGGTTGTCGGAATCTTATTATGGTGGAGGCGAAGAAGTGCATGAGAAAATGGATACCCACAGTGCTGCTGTTAGTCGTATTGGGAGCGGGTATAATCTATGCCAAGAGCCAAAACTTCTTTCGTGAACAAGCTCCGGCCGCTCGCCAGCTCGTTCAGCTTACGCAAGGAGATATTACGTCTTTTGCGATCACTGGAAAGGACGGCAAGTCGGTGGAACTTGATCAACATGATGGCAAATGGAGCATGAGTAAGCCGCGATCTTACCCGTTAAATCAATATACATTAGACAATTGGCTAGCCGCGATTCAAAATGTAAAGTTGGGTGATGTCGTGGA
The DNA here is from genome assembly GCF_038008995.1 of Paenibacillus sp. FSL W8-0439. Classification (NCBI taxonomy): domain Bacteria; kingdom Bacillati; phylum Bacillota; class Bacilli; order Caryophanales; family Paenibacillaceae; genus Paenibacillus; species Paenibacillus sp. FSL W8-0439. Next base: position 4,546,752 of record NZ_JBBPAK010000001.1, on the reverse strand, counting down.
ATCATCTCCCAAAGACGTAGCCAAATATGGAATCAGCGCTACCCATGACCAGGTTGAGATTAAGACCAAGAATGGTGACGTTCGCACCTTTGCCTTCGGTGATACGCTGCCTTCCGGAGACGCTGTTTATGTACTATCAGACCAAAAAGAGATAGCTTCCGTACCTATAGATACACTTTCGGGTTTGCTGCTGGATGTTGATGATTTTACAGACACAACGCCGTTTGATTGGGATGATACCAAGCTGAGCGGGATAGAGTGGGAAGGCCAGAATGCCTCATGGATGCTCCGATCCTCCGGTAACAGTGGAACTGGAGATAGTGCTTCCGCATCTTGGACGCTAAACGGAAAGTCGGTAGCGGGTGACACGGCGACTTCCCTCTCACAGCAAATCAAAAACCTGGCCAGCAATCAGGCTTTGCGCAAAGCCTCCGAGCTGAACAAGCCTGTTCACCGCTTTACGCTGAGCATATCGTTGGGAAAGGAGGATTCCCAGCTGGTTTATCAGGGCTGGACACTTAACGATGATCCGGATACCGTGTGGGTTGTACCGCCACAAAGCAACTGGGCTTATGGCCTGTCAGCATCTGACGTGAACCATGCTGAACAGAATGGTCATGACCAGGCTAAGGCTAGCCAATAATCATTACATTTATAATAGCTGAACAAAGAGGCTCCAACGGCGAATAATCGCCGCGTGGAGCTTTTTTGTGTGCGTTATTCATCAGGCTTGCTGCTTTTGGAAGAAGGGCTGTTATTGACATTTAAATCTTGGATGACCTGAATCAGCTCATGAAGTGAGAGATCCAGCTTATCCAACTTTTCTTCCATCGTGTGCAGGATGTGCCGCAATAAAATAAAACAAAGCCCAGCCGGAAAGCCTACGTTGGTAACCAGAGAAAGAGCATCATCCATCTGCAATGTATTTCCCTCCTTTTTAGCCATATATAAAGGAAGGTAAATTAAAAGAACCATATACAACTGATTGTAAAAATAGTATAATAAATAAGAACAAATGTTCTGTTTTGGTTGTAAAACAGGATTGCAAATTACCCTATAATATGAGGATTTAGAAAAAGTCAAATCCAAAGAGAAAGGGTGATTTATATTGGAGAAATCTCAGCTAACATTGGTCGAACAATACCGTAAGAAGTTGTACCGCATTGCTTGGAGAATCCAGTATCGTGCTCGGGTACAAACCAATCATGAATTTGTAATGGAAAAGAACGAAACTGTCAGCGCCCCATCTTTTGCAGAATCTGTAAACTCTAATATGTACACACTACAGCTTATCAACTCTCTATCTTCTGAGATCGGAAAAATGATCATCTTTGACCTTTACATACTAGATAAAACCGAAGCACAGATTGCAAAAGAGTTAAAGCTATCCCAACAGGCGGTGAATAAATGGAAAAAGAAAATGCTCAAAGAGTTATTTCGGATGCTGAGTTCGTCCAATGGCTCAAATTAGCACAACGTGGGGATCAGGAGGCCATGAGCAGGATACTTTATTTGTTCGAGGAAGACATTCAGAGGACGAGTCGGTATATACGTATGTCCCGTGAAGATGCTGTTCAAAGTATCATGGTTGATTTTATTGAAGAATTGCGGCAAGAGCTGAAGACAGAGATCTAGAAAAGTGGACATTGGATATAGTCTTGTCTATCCTTATCGGTAGGTTTAACTTATGTGACGGAGGGCTTATATGTTTATGAGTGATAGCAGGGCTTTATTTGAAAAAAATATGAAGTTGTATCCAGTTAACCGTATTCGTTCCAATGTTATCATTCTTGTTTTATTGCTGTTAGATCTGTTTTTAACTATTCCCTTAATGGGAAACCCCTACATTGCAGTCTATGTTTATGTGCTGATGCCACCGATTGTTGTGATTAATATTTGGGCTCTTGTACTGGTCATCATGCCAAGCAAATTGCAATTAAATTATGTTTTATTCCGTGGTGTATTTGGTTTGGTATGCTCTATTGGCTTCATGATCATGACACAAAAGTTTGCTTATGGTATGTTGGGTCTGGATACCCCATGGTATTTTATAAGTTCTTTTGCCGCTTATGGAATCGCTTTATACTGCTATATAAAATATCATCTGACGAAATTCAAAGATCCTTCAACTTATAAGAAAGAACCAAAAGTGAAGAAAAAACACAAGCGAGAAGCTGTAGTAACAATGACCACATTTACCGGGGCTGGTTATTTGATAGCCAATCTTTCCCTTGGTTTTGCTACACAACAATTCGTTGCTACAGTATTGATGTGTGTTTATTCCATGCTTGCATTTGTTCTTTTTCATTTTATTATGGAGCTACATCGCTACTATTGGCTGAATAAACTGAAGAATCAGACAACGGATTGAACAGAACACAATGCATAGATTACATCGTATTATCTCTATTAAAGATGTTTGGAATGATAAATAAGCCTGCGAACGCCCATACTATAATAGGTGTTTGCAGGCTTATTAAATTGTAGTTTTATTTAGTCAACATACTTGTTACCGTCAGCATCAATATAGATGGATTGAACTGCTGTGCGGCGGTAAGGATATCCTGCTGCTGTGGTACCGTTAATTTCATACGTTACGGAATAGATGCCCGGCTTGTCCGCTTTAGAAAGCTCAATTTGCCCAGTAGGGTTAACAGTTTTTTGCTGCAACGTCAGGCCTTTGGACGCTGTAGTGATTCCTTGTTGCGGATCACCATAGTATTGAACTTGGTAAGTGACTTGTGTAACGCTGGCCGGAGAATCCTGGGATTTCAGGTTTAGCCTTGGACCCACTGCATTTAGATTGTATTTGAGCTCAGGTATCTGAGCGGCATGATAACGTGCAATCAGAAGATACGCACCATGATCAGGAATAACGGCGTTCAACTTATAGATGCCTGGTTGGGGATTGGTAACTACTGCACTATGATGCCAGGCACCAGCAAAGATTTCTTCATCACGACCTGCTTTCACATGAAGCAATTCGCTAGTACCGTCAGGTTTGGTCAGCTCAAGCTGACTTACACGTTTATCACTGATCCAGTCCAGATCAATGGATTGGACACCATTTTCAACCGTAAGGGTTTCGGAGGCTTTTCCATTATAATCGCCGCCTCGAATAAAATATGAATTATCGATCTCGTTATAGGTGGATTGTACAGCAGAAGCGGTCAGGGAAGATGCTGCTGAAAATGCCTCAGTTTCCTGATTCAATGCTGGAGTGTTCGCTTGGAGGTAAGGTAGGATCAGGGAGAAGACGTAAGAACCGGTACGAACCTTGGCATGATCCCAGGAACCGACTTTAACTACACGTCCGCCGGGAAGTTTAGCATTGTCGACTGTGACCACTCCATCATTTTTGCCGAAGGATGAGAGATAAAGTCCACCCAGTATGTAGGAAGCAGTGCCACCAGACCAGTTATCACCAGCAAACGTGAAGAACGGAATTGTCGTCGCGTTGCTGAGTGCATCGGTTTTAGTTCGGAAATACTTCATATAAGATGTTTGTAAAGTAGAGGTGCCGGGATTTTGTGAGCCGACGATATCTGCCAGCCATCCGGCCCAGCTGCTGTAGGCGAGATCTGCAAGTTGTGAGCCATGATGGGGACTGCTGAGGGTGATGACACGTTGTACATAAGGAGCTGCTCCGTTATACACGAGAGCGGTTTGAGTATCCACTCCACCTTTGCTGTGGGCGATGATGATGAGTTTTTTTCCAAAATGATTACTAATGACTTTGATTTTGTCGGCTAGAAGCTTGCCATTGTCCCACATATCCTGGGATGTGCCATTCGCATCGTACAGATTAATGCTGGCCGTCTGGTATCCAGCGTCACGGGCTTTCTGAAGCATATCGTTATTATTCTTGGTCCACACTTCGGCGCTACTGTTCAAACCATGTACAAACAATAATGCAGGCTTGGCAGGATCAACGCGATTAGGTGCTGAGCCTTCTGTCCAGCTTCCGGCGGGAGCTTTCGGTGCTTCAGGTGTGGTGGAGCCTGCAAAAGCACCGGCGGGGATAAGAGTGACGGATAACAAAAAAATGAGCATCAAAACGGTGAGCTTCTTCAAACTGTAAATCCTCCTTTTTGTAAAATTAAGTATTTCAAACTTATTATACATGCCATCTTGTGGTAAATCATCAATTGTATTTCATATTTACATTAAAATTTTATTTTTTTAGTCATTTTTTAGTCAGGATATCCCTAAGATTGATGGCGCATGCTAATCTCGTCACACATTTTATATGTATGGAGGATGAGTTCATGCCAGGAACTAAGAAGGTCATCAGTTTGACGATTTCTGCTGCTTTACTTGCCAGCATGGCTACTTTGACAGGATGTGGGACTGCAAATCATAACGTCCGTACGAACGCTACCCGCTATAATGCGCAAAGCACGCCTAATATGGATGGTGTGAATCGTTATGGTTTAGACGGTGTAAACCGTATGGACGGTGTAAATCGTTATGGGGTAAAATCCAATGGTATGGACGGAATGTCACTGAATGAAAATGGCAACAGAACCGGACACCCAATCCGTAATCTGCAAGTCGATCGCAATTTGTCCAAACGTATATCCGAGATGCCGGATGTAAAGTCTGCGACAGTGCTGGTCGGTGAACGACATGCCTATGTAGCCGTTTCCTTGAAAGACCAAGCCAACGGAACGGGTGTCAATGCTCCAAGCATTGACGGTACTCCAAGTGCTAATAGTATTGGGGGTAACGGAAATGTACCGAGTGTGAATGGCGTGAATGGCACTAGAGGGAACCGTACTACAGGTACTACAACGCCTGGAATGACAGATAATGGAGTTACCGGGATTGGAACACCTGCACGTCGTGACGACGGTTTGTACGGAACAATGGGTACAGGCTCGTATGGTATGTTGCGTGGCTTGACGAACAACAACAATCGCACAGATAACGGCAACAACACCATCGAGGGAGCAAGAACTGCATATGAACCAAGTGATGCAGTCAAGAGTCGTATTGCTAACAAGATTAAGCAATTTGCTCCTTCCATTGAACAGGTGCATGTATCGGCTAACCCGGACTTTGTTAAACAAACCTCTGACTTTACACGCAGTGTACAAAATGGTCATCCGATCAGAGGCTTGAGCAATGAAATGGTGGATGTGATTGAACGTGTATTCCCGACTTCGGCGGCAGATACAAACCGTCCAATGCAAAATACACCAACACGTCCACAAAATAATACGCCCGCACCAATGAATCATCGCTAATTCAAACCCTTAATTATGAATATCCAAAGAAGAGCTATCCCATCTCGGCAATTATGCTGATGGAATAGCTCTTTCTTTTGCGGGGATTATATAACTATAACGATTTGCGGACTCCTTTAATCCATATCCCTTGCAGATTTAAGTCAGCATCCAGCAACAAGACGTCTGCTTGTTTACCTGCTTCAAGTGAACCTGTCCGATCAGCTATGTTCAGGGATCGAGCTGGATTCAGGCTGGCCATTTGTGATGCCTCGGGAATACTCAAGCCTACATGTTGAACGAGATAGCGGAAGCCCTCAATCATCGTTAGGGTGCTTCCTGCCAAAGTGACGCCATCCTCCAATCGTGCGACACCGTCCTGTACAATCACTGGCAAATCGCCGAGTGTATAATGACCGTCTTCCAGTCCAGTAGCAGACATGGCATCGGTGATGAGGATGAGATTATGGTCCTGCTTTAATTTGGCAAGCAGGGAAATGGCGGCAGGATGCACATGAATGCCATCTGCGATGATCTCTGCTTCAACGTGCGGATCAGCGAGTACAGCTCCCGCAGCTCCCGGCTTGCGGTGATGCAGCGGAGTCATGGCATTAAAGGTGTGGACTGCATGGTTCAGGCCCGCCGATGCTGCCTGTTCAATCTCCTCATACGTAGCATTCGTATGACCGAGCGCCGCGGTGATGCCGTGGCTACGCAGCCATGTGATGAGCTCAAGGGCGCCTTTTCGTTCAGGCGCAAGTGTGACCTGGCGAACAAGGCCCGGATAGCACTGCTCCCATTCTGCCACCCAAGCCAGGTTCGGAGGCACGATATGTTCCGGGTTTTGTGCTCCAGCCCAGTTCGGACTAATGAACGGTCCTTCCAGATGCACCCCCTCCAACTGAGCATGGGGCATGGGAAGTGCCATGTATGTGTGAACTTCTCTTAATACCTGATCAATTCGTTCCTTGGGCGCGGTCATCGTGGTAGCCAGCATAGCCGTCGTTCCTTGTGAACTGTGAAAGGAGGTGATGACATCCAGCACCCTCGAATCTGAGTCCATAAAGTCCTCACCGTTGCCGCCGTGAACATGAATATCGATAAAGCCTGGTAGCAGGTAACCCCCTTCCAGACGAACAATATTCGCCGCTTGTGTGGCACCTTCTTCTGAATTGCCCAAGACCACTGAGGTCCAATCCACGGGTAAATCCTCCTCTGATCCAACGTATACAATGGATTGCCCCTCAATGATGACAACTCCGTTGTCGATGATGTCATTCCCAACGACGACTTGACCATACAATAGCTGCGGTATGTTACCGTTTATTTCATCTGACTTCATTTGAACCATCCTCCTGCTTCCTGATCCAATAAAATAAGGACATCGGGGTGACATTGCAGCAGGGAAGCCGGACACTCCGTTGTGACGGGGCCAGTTAAAGCCTGCCTTATAATGTCGGCCTTCTCTGCACCAAAGGCCACCAGCATAATTTGCTTCGCCTTCAGAATGGTGCCAACTCCCATCGTCACTGCTTGTCTGGGGACTGCATCTATATCACCAAAAAATCGGGCGTTCGCTGAGCGCGTTCTTTCTTTCAAATCTACAACATGTGTGGCTCCGGTCAAGCTGTGACCGGGTTCGTTAAAGCCGATATGACCGTTATGACCAATGCCAAGCAATTGGAGATCCACAGGTCCATGATCCAAAATGGCCTGCTCGTGTGCTGCACATTCTGCTGTGAGATCTAGTGCATCCCCGTTAGGGACGCGTGTATGAGATATGGGAATGTCGATATGCTGAAACAAGTGCTCATTCATAAAGCTGCGATAGCTCTGCGGATGTTCTGGGGCAAGGCCAACGTATTCATCAAGATTGACGGAATAGGCGTGTGCAAAGCTCACCTGTCCCTTGCGGTACATATCTGCAAGATGTCGGTAAATGCCTATCGGCGTACTACCGGTGGCCAAGCCCAGCATAGCTTGTGGTTTGGACAGCAGCAAGCTGGCGATCACAGTGGCAGCAGTAGCGTTCAGGTCTTCACGGCTGTTCAAAATGCGAATGTTCATCTTTAGTGACCCCCTGGTTGTTTTTTGAGCTTACTCACTTGTTGATATGAACCTTCCAATCTCGGAATATATTTGTCAAAATTAGCGCTCACCATACCTGTAAACAGGATATCTATAATATGAAGCTGGGCGATGCGGGAGGCCATGTCTCCACGTCGCATTCCTTCCTCCAACGAAGAGGAAAATAGCGCAATATCCGCAAGGCTTGCCAGCGTATTGTTTCCGAAGGAGGTCAGGGATAATGTTTTGGCACCTTGTTCCTTTGCACAGCGGAGAGCCGCAATCGTCTCCTGGGTTTCTCCTGAATAAGAGACGGCAAAGGCCACATCCTCCGCTCCGAGCGAGGAGGCAGAGGTGATCTGCATGTGAAAATCCGCGAAGGCAGTGCTATTCTTGCCAATACGGATCAGCTTCTGGTAAAAATCCTGAGCCACAATCGAGGATGTCGCCATCCCATAGAGATCAATACGGCTTGTGGCTGACAGCCATGCAATGGCCTGCTCCAGCTTGTCGAAATCCAGCAGCCGGGTCGTGTCCGCGATGGAGGCCGTATGGTTTGCCTGAATAGCTTGCACGATGCGGGAAAGTGAATTTCCAGCCACAATGTCCTGATAGGATTCTTCACCTGTAAGGTTCGAATGGGACAACTCAGCGGCCAGCTTCATTTTGAAATCGGGATACCCTTTAAAATGGAGTGATTTACAAAACCGTGTAACGGTTGCGGCACTCACACCACAACGCTCTGACAGTTCCCGAATACCCAGGTGCAGCACATTCTCCGGGGCTTGCAGGATAGATTCCGCCAGCTTACGCTCTTGTAGGGGCAACTGATCCAGTCGATGGGATAATGTATGAAGAATGGGGGACATGGGCTGTGCTCCTTTAGCTATATAATGCTTTTATGAAAAAAAGTATCGTTTAATTTTATGAAATAAAGAAAAATATTTTCGTGTATATTGTAAAATAATTACGCTCTTCATACAAGAGGAGAGAGGCTGATCGCTTTCAAGTGTAGCTTCTATAAAATGAATAATGAATGCAGAAAAATTTGTAGAAGTAATCATACATTAATTTACATCTTGCGACTTTTACTTACAAAACAACCTATTGACTTGTCTCTTCAATGGAGGAGTATAATTGAATATAGTTCCAAGCAAGGAAATTTTCTAGGAGCTTTTTAGACGGCATCGTTGGACGGAAGAGTAGTATCTCATTCACAAGGAGGAGTTTGCTATGCAAAGCCAAGTGATTGAAATGATCAGCGCGGTCAAGGAAGATCCTGAATTGGTCGCTAAGCTGGATGGACATTCGGACATTATTCATGATGCAGGACTAGATTCGTTGCAATTGGTTCATTTCATGCTGCAAGTGGAGGATGCATTTGATGTGGAGATTGATTTTGATTCCTTTGAGTTGGAACATCTCCGTTCAGTAGATGCGTTTTGCAGTTACATTCAAGAAATGAGCGATGCGGAGCAAGTGCCGCACCCGGAAGGTATGGAGACAGTCTGAACGTAGGGTAGACTTTGCCTGAAAATCCATTAAACGAGGTGTTAGCATGCAGCCCAAAAGCAATGTGCTGATTGATGAGAAGGCTTTCAAGCTCATCAAGCGTAACCTGAAAAACGCTTCCGTGTCTTATCGTAACGCAACACAGGACCCTGCTTTCAAAACGGACATGCCCCAGACGATCGGTATTAAGCTGACCAACCGTTGCAACTTAAGATGCACGCACTGCTTTGAATGGAACGAGGAAGGCTATCATCACCAAATGGATAAAGAAGAACAGAATATGGATCTTGCCCCGGACATGCTCCGGCAGATTTTGAGCGAAACGAAGGAGGTTAAGTCCCGACTGTACATGTGGGGTGGTGAACCGATGTTTCACCGGCGCTTTGATGAAATTTTGGACGTGCTGGCGGAAGATCGGCGTGAAATGACCTTTTGTACAAATGGACTACTCATTGATAAATATTTGGACCGGATTTTGGACTTGTCTGAAAATCTGGAATTGTTAATAGCGATTGAAGGTTTTGAAAGAGAACACGATTTAATACGCGGTAAAGGCACCTTTCAAAAAACAATGCGGCAGATGGATAAGCTGATTGAACTTCGCGATCAGGGATTGTACAAGGGACGGGTAACTGTCCATGCGGTCATTAACGATAACATGATCGGACGGATGTACGAATTTCTGCAAATGTTGGAGGACAAGAGGCTGGATCTGGTGCTGCTGACGTTCCCCTGGTACATTTCCAAAGAAACCTCCTTTAAAATGGATGAATATTTTACACGTAATTTCTCCTGGCTCCGACAACTTGAAGAAAAAAATATTAGTAGCTGGCATGCTTTCAAATATAAAATCAACCCGGCTAACATTGACCCTCTGATGCAGGAATTACAGCGGATCAATGAGCGGGTATGGAACATTCGCGTGCGCTATCAGCCCGGCTTGGATTATGAGGAAATTGATAAATTTATACATGGCGAGGAAATGGTCAGCCGTTGTTCCAATCATTGCTTGGCGCTCACCTCCAGAACAGATATTTTACCAGACGGAAAGGTTATGCCTTGCAAATTTTTCAGTGAGTTCACAATTGGAAGTTTGCGTGAGCACAGTCTGAAGGAAATATGGAATTCGGATGCGTATGAAAAAACCCGTCAAAAGATTAACCATGAAGGATTGACGCCGGTGTGCTCCAAATGCAGTGTACTGTATCTGCACGGGGCAGGCTCTCTGAAATACATTTAGTTTCCTATGGATCTCCTATGGATATTATTTGCTACTAGATGGAAGAGAGAGGGATGATGACAAGACGTGACGACTAAAACGATTAACCTTGTGGAAGCACTTGCTCATGAACGGGATCATGGGGTCCTGATTTGGCTGTTTAATATCGGCGCAGAGCAAGTGTGGCATCCATCCCCCCGGAAGGGGGGCATGGTAGACCGGGATGAACAGCAGGTTGTAAACCGGATGGAGGAAATGAATCTCCTGCTATGCCGAAGTCAGGATGTCATTGTACTCCGTGAACAGCCGGATGAGGCATTTCTGGACATGCTTCAGCGGTTAGGCTTCAGCCTGCCGCGTATTGAGGTACCAGAGCCCTCTGATCCGCTAACGCCGATTTCAGAGCTGGTACTGGCGGATGACGCGCTTTTGGCACGATTACGCGCGGTTGCGGATGCAGGCCATAGCAGCGGTGGTACCAAAGCATGGCTCGTACCCTATGCGGTCACACCGCAGGAGGAAGCGATTGCGGAGCGTTGCGGGCTGGAGCTGATTGGCGCTCCATCTGCGGTGTGCGCCCAGGTGAATGATAAAATATTTAGCCGTCTGACCGCACAAAAGCTTGGTTTTGCTGTCAGTGAAGGCGCTGTGTGTGCAGATGAAGCGGCAATTCGCAGAGAATGTGAGAGATTGGCTGGCTTATCGGACGAGCCCGTGAAGCTGATTATTAAGCAGCCGCACGGTGCCTCGGGACAAGGCATGTATATGCTGGACGAGCTGTCCAAGCTGGATACACTGCTGAGTGTGATGAGACGCTTCGGCGGCTCGTCATCGTCTTCTGGCGGCTGGCTGGTGGAGCGCTGGCACAATAAGCAAATGGATCTGAACTACCAGCTCTGCATTGACGAGGGCGGTGGGGTGACGATGTTTTCACTAAAAAGGCAAAATGTAGACGGCACAGTCTATATCGGGTCCCAGGTTCCCGCTGATATTGGCGAAACGCTGGAGGAAGAAGTGAGACGATGCGCCTATCAGTTGGGAACGTATCTCTATTCCATCGGGTATACGGGAATGGCCTCCATTGACGGTTTTGTTGACGAAGATGGTTTGCTGGTTCCAGTGATCGAGATTAACGGCAGATTTACCCTGTCTACTTACATCTCGTTCCTGTCCTCTGTCTTGGGAGAACAGCATAAGACCTTGTCCCGTTATTATCGCAACGTGACCACTACACCTCTCACCTACAGCCGTTTGTGCGGGTTGCTGGCGGAGGAAGGCCTGCTATATACACCCGAGCGACCTGAAGGGGTGTTTGTTTATACGGCGGGCACTTTGTCTGGTATTCCTGTGAAGCGGGGCTATGTGAACCGGATTTTCACACTTATTTTGGCAGACAGTTGGCAGGAAGCTGATGCTTATGCGCACAAATTGGAAGGTATCATTGCTGGATTAGGATGCTCATAAATTAGGAGGGAATCGAGAATGAAAACAGACGTATACCATGTAGTACCTTTACTGGAAAAGGTTTTGAAGCTGGCTCCCGGCGAGCTGGAACAGTTGACTCCGGATCAGGACCTGCGAACCTTGGGGCTGAATTCCTTATCTGCTGTTGAATTAATTGTTGAATTAGAAAATGAGCTTGATATTACGATGGAGGACGACGATTTGGTGCTGGAGCATCTGTCTACATTGCAAGGCATTGAGCGTCTGCTGGGCAAATATGCATAAGGGCGCTGAACAGACAAGACCTAGGCCGCAATCCGATATGGGGACTCATCATGATTCCATAGTTGACCATAGTGCAGAAGAAATCGCAAACGCTCTCCCAGGGAAACATTGTGTATATTCTTCCCTGCGTACTTCATTGCGAAGGTATGGGGTGAACATGGCGGAAGCTGAGCTGTTCATGCTGTGTGGGAGTATGTGCGCAGAGTATGGTGGAGATTTGAAGCGCTTCGGACCGGAGAAATATCCGGAGCAGCTTCAAGAAATGGCCGCCAGTGGCGGACCGGTTATTCGGGTAGAACCGTGGATCGAAGGAGTCAGCAATGAAACCGACCTGTTGCAGGTGCTCACATCCGGCTATGGTACGATGCTGCATACGTCCAGCACCGCTTTAACCTATCACGACGTATATGTGAAAAATTACCCAAGGGGCCATGTGATTGAGTTGTGCGGATTGGACTTGCAAGAACGGACGGCACATGTGAATGATAGCTTCCTGCTCGATTCCTCGGGACATGCGATGACTTATGTGGGCTCAGCCCGGCTCGACGACCTCATGCAGGGCATTATTGAGTATGCATGGCTAGTGGAGCAGCCTGTCCCGCTTTCGCCAAGGGAGCTGCATGCTGCGTGTGCTTACCATATTCGTCAGTATGTGACGGGTGAGAAAGTTGCAACAGACCAACTGGTCAAGCGGGGAGATGCAGGTTACCGGGCATTTGTCGATGACTTCCATCTGTTAGAAGACATGGAGGATCAGGAGTTTCGGACGTACTGTCATGAAATCTATTACAATCTGCGATTGGGCAGCGCTCTTCATTTGACAGATTATACAGCTGATTATTGCCGGCTGCATCAAGATACGCTTGGGCCGCAAACCCAGCATGTCATTGAATTGGCACAGGCGTTGTACGCGGATTGGCACAAGCTTAATCTGCATATTTACAAAACAGGACTTCAATTGCGCAAGCATCGGATGCCTGAGATTATAGAGCGGGCTCTGCATTTAATTGAAAGACAGCGTCATATGCTGGAGGAACTGATGATGTTAGCAGAGCAAGCAGCCGAGTAGTCAAAATATCGGCTATATCAGGCATGTTCATCCAGGTATCACGCACAGAGGAAAGAGGAGGGGAATTCATTGCCGTCCATTACATTAAACCAATTGTCGAAAACGTTTACGTACTATAAAAAGGAGCCGGGCGTGCGCAAATCGCTACAAAATTTGTTTAAGCGTGAACAACTGACGAAGAAGGCTGTACAGGATGTTAGCTTTAGCATTGAGGAAGGTGAGATTGTCGGTTTTCTTGGCCCAAACGGGGCGGGCAAAACAACGACGCTCAAAATGCTGTCTGGCATTCTCCATCCCACGGACGGGGAGGCATCGGTACTCGGCTTTACCCCGTGGAAGCGCCAAAAGGAGTTTAAACGTCAGTTTTCCATCGTAATGGGACAGAAAAACCAGCTCTGGTGGGATTTGCCTGCGAGCGAGTCGTTCGAGCTGAACAAGCTTATCTACGAAATCGATGATAACCGTTATAAAGAAGCGCTGGATGAGTTGGTCACTCTGCTTGGGGTGGAGGAGCAGCTTCATGTGCAGGTTCGGCGACTATCGCTCGGCGAGCGTATGAAAATGGAACTAATCGCCGCGCTGCTGCATCGCCCACGAGTCATTTTACTGGATGAGCCGACCATCGGATTGGACCTTGTTTCTCAGCGGCGGATTCGGGAGTTTTTCAAAGCTTATAATCGTACACACCGGACGACCATTTTGCTGACAAGCCACTACATGAAGGACATTGAGGATTTATGCACTAGGTCCATCATTATCAGTGGGGGCAGATTGGTGTATGACGGAGACTTGCACAAGGTGAATGAGGTCATGGGTGCTCGTAAACTGCTCAAGGTTCGACTGGAGACTCCTGTATCCAACCTGACGTTGGCGGGGCTCGGCAAGCTTCGCTCCAACTCGGAGCTGGAGGCGGTATTTGAGCTGGACGCAGAAGATACGTTGACTTGGTCCAAAAAGATTTTGGATGCACTGCCTGTCGTTGATTTTACGATTGAGGACGTCCCGCTGGAAGAGGGGATAGCCAATTTGTATGATGGGGGCAGGCTGGCCGATGCGAAATAACAAATATGTGAAGGTGCTCCAGCTTGGTATGCAAAACGAAATGGAGTATCGAGCCAATTATTGGCTACAAATGGCGGGATTTATGCTACCGATCATGACACAAATTTTTCTCTGGCTTGCGGTATTCGGTTCATCGGGACAAGCAAGAGTGGTGGACTATTCTCTGCCGGAAATGCTGGTGTATGTGGTTATGGCGGGAGTAACTGGAAAACTGATTGCTACAGGCTTTGAATACGAAATTGCTACAGATATCAAGGAAGGTGGACTGGCAAAATTCATGGTACAGCCTGTACATTATTTTGCCTACCGTTTTTGCCGGTTTATTGGAGGTAAAGTCATTCAGTCCGCAGTTGTGCTGCTGGCGGCTGCTATTTTGCTGTTATGCCTTAGCCTGGAAGGACAAATTAGCTTCGAGCTATCGTACATCCTGCTTTACATATTGGCGTTGCCGGGAGCACTTGTGCTTAATTTTGTGGTCTATTATGCGCTGAGTGGCATAGCTTTTTGGATGACAGAATCGGCGGGACTTTTTTATACGGTGTCGCTTGTCATTTATGTAGCTAGCGGTACTGTGTTTCCGCTGACGATTTTTGGAGATGCGTTGGCCCGCTTGTTCAGTCTGCTGCCGTTCAGCTATACCGTATTTTTTCCGGTGAATGCGTTGACGGGCAAGCTGACTGTGCTGGAAGCCGCTGAAGGCATTGGCGTGCAATGGATCTGGATTGCAGTGCTGGCGGCCGTATCGCGCTGGGTGTGGCAAGCCGGAGTCAAACGCTTTGTCTCGGTGGGAGGTTAACATGAAAAATGTTTTTCGAAACGTTGGACGTTACCTCAGACTGTACTGGAAATTTGTCCAGTTTTCTGTCATGTCGCAAATGGAATACCGCACTAATTTTATAAGTGCATGCCTGGTTGAAACCGCTTATTTATTTATCAAGCTGCTATACGCATCGCTTCCATATCGCGCTGGGACGGACATTAACGGCTGGTCTCCCGATGCCATGCTCTTATATATCGGCGTGTTTACGATGATGAGCGGATTTTATAGTGGATTATTTTACAGTAATTTTACAAGCCTGCCTGACAAAATTCGGACTGGCTCACTGGACGTGCTCATGACCAAACCAGTATCGCTGCAATTTATGGTGACACTGCGTCAATTTGAACTGGGCTATACTGTGCCGAATGTCGTGGGCGGTGGAATCATGACAGGCATTGGCTGGTATCATCTGGGGTTGCCATTTGATGTGGAAACCGTGGGAGGATTCGCTGTGCTGCTCGGATGCGGAGTGCTTACGGCATACTCCGTGTTTTTGCTGCCCCAATTGCTGGCCTTCTGGATTATCCGCACGAATGGGGTTACAGAGCTGTCCAACAGCATTTTCGAGACAAACTACGTGCCGATGGCCGTATACAGTAACCTGATTCAGCGTATTGGCTTGTTTGTGCTTCCGGTGTTTGTCATCTGTAATTTTCCGCCCATGTTCATTCTCGGCAAAATGGAACCCGGTTTGATGCTATGGGCATTTCTCGCACCTCTCTGGCTGCTGGCGATTATCCGCTTGATATGGCAGTTTGCTCTACGTGATTATACGAGCGCGAGCCAGTAGGGCTACCGTGTAGTAGGTTCATAATGAAGCAGGAAAGGAAGCGAATCATATGAATGCGATACCGAACCAGCGTCATTTATATATGGGCACGTTCGAAGCGGAGGCTTACTGGCGAGATACCGAGCTAGCTTCCCTGCCCGCCCTGCCTGACCGGTCTTCTTCGGCCATTGTAGCGGCTATGGATGAATTGCTATTTAGCTTTTGCCAGCCGGGAGACGCCTTGTTGACACGTTATGCCATTTCGCCTGTGCATCGTCAGTATATCGCGCAGCTAGGCTTTCATCCGGCTGTAAATGAACGGGATTTGACTGACGGAATGGAACAGGCGGGCAATGTGTCGGCCGCATCCGTTTTTGAGCTGCTGAGCAGTCGCAAGACGGATGCCGATGAAGGTTTTCCTCAACTGGAAGGCTGTGTGCTTAGCCCGTTTGCGGGGTTGCCACATGTGGAGGAAGCCGCCCGTGCTTGGGGAATTACATTGCATCAGCCACCGCTGGAAACGATTCGCAAGGTAAATGCCAAAACCTATTCCTCTGAGCTAAAACGCAATCTAGGTCTGCGCAATCCAGGCCATATTGTGACTTCGTTTGCGGATGTCGCTGAAGCAGGACGTAAACTGCTGCGGGATGGAAGCTTTTTAATCAAGGATGATTTTGGCGTATCGGGCAAAGGCAATCTACACATTACCTCGACACAAATGCTGGACCGGGTCGTAGCATATTTACGTGGACAGGAGCGCAAAGGCAAACGGGTGCTGTTCCTGCTGGAGCCTTTCCTGGAGAAAGAGCAGGATTTTTCATGCCAATTCACGATTAGCGATGATGGACGTGTAGACATTATATCTGTGCAATGGCTGGCTAATACTCAATTCGCCTATCGAGAATCCCTATCGCCGGACAGGGCTTTTATGGAGCGCCTGGAGCGCGACGGCTATTTTAGCTTGATGCAGGACGTGGGGCAGCAATTGTATCGGGATGGATATTATGGCGATGTTTGTATTGACTCCATGACACTTCGCGGCGGGAAGCTGGAGCCCATTATCGAAATTAATGCCAGAAAGTCGATGAGTTTGATCAAGCATCAGCTCGATACCTATCTGGCCGGGAAAAATATGCATGGCACGTTGACGAATTATTCGCTGTCCCATGATGGGAGTCTATCCTATGAAGAACTGCTGGAAGGGCTGAAAGGCGAGGGATTGCTATTCACAGGTGAGCGTGAGGAAGGTGTCATGCCTCTGGGAGCCAATACGTTATATGTAAACACAGGTGGACGAGACGGTAAGAACAAGACTGCGGGTCATACAACCACGCCAAGCAGAAACACAACCGGGCGCGGAGGCAGATCATCTGCCAAGCAGGTTCGCGTAAGTGGGATTGGAGCCAGCGATGGCGGACCAGAAGGGAACGGCATGAGTCAGCCTGATTTGAATGGTAAACAAGAAGCTGACGGAAATGAACGGGCACGAGGCAAAGGCCGGCTTTATTTGGAACTGGTTGCTGCGAGCGATGAGGAAAAAATGCGATTGACTACCAAGCTGGAGCGTTTTTTGGCAGAGCGACATTTTACAGTGCTGAATTAAACGGGAGGCGTATAAGCATGCGTAAGAGTACGGAGAAGCTTATGAAGGTAACGATTTTGTGTTCCGGTTTCGGATTGGGCTTTTATACCCCTGGCTTGCTGCTGCAAGCAGGTCTTCGCAGGCTGGGCATGGATACGGCGATCCATGTATTTGAAAATGTACTGCCAGAATTGGCCCGTCTCAAGGTCGACAAAAGTCGGAAAGCTTACCATGACAATTTTGCAGTGGCCTTAATGTCGCAAAAGGTTCCGCAGGATATGCGTCATTCACTGGACCCCGCAGCGATGGAAGTACTGCTGAACCAATGGATAGAAGAGGATCGGCGGTATTTTATATGCTTATCCGGTCATTGGATGTATGTACTGGAGGAATATCGCAAGCGCAGAGAGCCGGAGTCGGTGTATGTGGACATCGTGTATATGGATTCGACACCTTCTCCTTCTTGGAAAAATCTAGCCAAGCATCATCCGCATTTTGCTGATGGCTGTGGAGAAACGACCCTGTTTGAAAACGATAAAAATAGAGTCAGCCACTATATTGACATCCCGGCAGTGGAGCATATCCCTTTTGAAGCACGGCAATCCCGCTTATTCGTACATGGCGGCGGTTGGGGGATGGGCACCTACCGTGAGAAGGTTGGACGGTTGGAAGAAGCGGGCTGGGAACTGGATCTGCTGCTGTATGATCAGGATCAGCCAGATGAACAGCGGGACAGTATACGCTATTTTCGGATGGACCCGCAATGGAGAACATGGCAACGAAATGAAGCCGGGGAGCATACATTTCCACCTTTCGGAGAGGTGAAAATGGGTGAGGAAACGGTGTATCAGGTTGGACCGGATTACCATTGCATGCTGGACCGAGCATGTCATGCCCAGGCCATTGTCAGCAAGCCCGGTGGCGGCAGCCTGACCGATTCGTTCGCTACAGCTACTCCGTTGATTATGCTGGAGCCGTTTGGTGTGCATGAGAAGCATAATGCGGATCTATGGGAACGTCTGGGGTTAGGCATGCGCTACGAGACGTGGATTGGAACCTATGGCGCTAGTGCTCAGATTCTGGAGGAAATGCATCGGAGGATCGTAGAGCTGCGCAGTCGGACGCCGCGTTATATAGAGTCCTATGTGAAGAGCATTCAAGTGCCATCAGGAATGGAGCAGGGATCATGAACGCGGCCGCGGCTGCGCAAGAACCTGCGATGCCAGATATTCGCTTTGGGATCATTGGCTGTTCTGCCATTGCCCCTCGTGCGTTGCTGGAACCGATCCGACATGTTGCAGGAGCACGCGTGACCGCGCTTGCGAACCGTACGGTTGCCAAGGCGGAAGAAATGGCAGAGCGTTATGGAGTCAATGTCGTTTATGGTCATGCTGAGGATATGTTAAAAGACCCGGACATCGACGCTGTATATATTGCGCTCAGCAACGATTTACATGCTGAGTGGATTGGCAGAGCCTTACAAGCTCATAAGCACGTGCTGGTGGAAAAACCGTTATGCCTGCAGACGGCTGATCTGGCTCCCTTGGCAGCTATCGTCGACCAGAGCAACGCTTATCTGCTGGAGGGAGTCATGGTGCAGCATCATCCCTGGCAGCGTGAGCTGCGCAGAATTGTAGAATCGGGTCGTTATGGTCGCTTATGCTCCATAGAGACGAGTCTGTGTATTCCGGCAAAAGAAGGTCATGCGGACAATTACCGATCCCGACCGGAGCAAGGCGGGGGCTGCTTTTGGGATCTGGGTGTGTACTGGCTCCAATTGCTTCAGGCCACCGTTGGATTGGAGCAGGCGGAATTCCACAGTCAATCGGATTTCGATGGCCCTCATGGCTGTGACTGGACATTTCGTGCACAAGCCCGTTACCCAAGCGGACTAGAGGCATCTGCCCTCTTCTCATTTGAGCGACCTTATCGCTGTGCTCATGTACTGACCTTTGATTCGGCAGTAGTCACCTTAAAGGATTGCTTTCGGGCGAATTTAGGCTTTTATAAAATGACACTCATGACGGAAATAAAGAAGGTTATCGCGGTGAATATAACAGATACGGCAGCACAGTCCTTGTTATCACAGACATCCTCGCATAGCAAAACGGTTTTTGAGCCCATGAACTATTATGTCAATCAGTTGGATGCCTTCTGCAGCATCATCCGGGGTGAAACGGAGCCCATTCCATTTCATGAGGCTGCTGAACGCGTCAGACTGCTGGCAGCTATTCATCAAGCAGCACGCTCAGGCGAGACGATCTATGCCATATGAGTATGATTGTGGTTTTCAATCGGTGAAATTCGAGTAATACCAAATACAGAGTATCCAAGCAAAGAAAGGAGGGATTCGGCAGATGGATCAAAAGGATCAAGTCTTACTGGAGCGATTCGGCGAGCATCCGACACCCTTTTATTATTATGATGGGGACGCGCTGCATGCTCACGTCAGCTCGTTGCTGGCTCGGTTACATCCGGCCGTGCGTGTACATTACGCGCTCAAGGCTAATGGTAACGTAGCCTTGGCTGGGTTGCTGCGCTCGTTAGGTTGCGGTGTGGAGATTGCCTCGGCTGGAGAAATGTTCGTCGCCATGGAGGCCGGGTATGCTGCGGAGGATGTGCTGTACGCTGGGCCGGGGAAAACGGTAGCCGAGCTGCGCGAGGCGATAGCCTGTGGGATCGGCTGCATCCATGTTGAATCGGTGAGAGAGCTACGTCTACTGGAGGACATTGCTGCCCAAACAGGCGTGTTTGTCAGAGCTGCGGTTCGAATCAATCCCGATAATGACCTGTCGGGAGCAACGATTAAAATGGGCGGTGTTCCGCGCCCTTTTGGAGTCGATGAAGGGCAGCTGGATCACTTTTTTAAGGTGCTGGAAGATTGCCCGCACGTATATTTTCAAGGCATTCAAGTGTATACAGGTACGCAAATGCTGAAAGCGGATCAGATTTTAGCTTCATTTGCGAATACCTTGCAGTTGGCAGAACGGGTGCAGGCTCAGTATGGTGTGGCGATGCATACGGTCAATTTGGGTGGTGGGTTTGGTGTACCTTATTTTGCTCATGAACAGCCGCTCGATATGGATCACGTCATTGACGGACTCAATGCACTCGCGGAACAGACTCGATCCAGTATGCCCGGGGTTAGGCTGATCATTGAAAGCGGCAGGTATTTGGTCGCTCAATCAGGCATGTATGTCTGCCGGGCGTTGTATACCAAGGAATCCAAGGGAGAGAAGTTTGTCGTGGCTGATGGCGGCATGAATCACTACGTCTCAGCTACCTTTCGGGGACGCCGCTTAAGGGACAATTACCCGGTGCGAATTATGCGCAGACAAGTGGGAGAAGAGGTTTCCACGGCGCTGGAGACGGTAAGCATTGTCGGTCCGCTTTGTACACCCGAGGATTGTATTGTGAAAAAAGCGGAGCTGCCCCCGATTCGCGAAGGCGATTATATTGCTTTTCCGAACGCAGGAGCCTATGGATTAAGCTACAGCCCATTATATTTTTTGGGACATGCTACTCCAGCGGAACTGCTCGATTATCGCGGGGAAGTGCATGTCATTCGTGAACACGGTGATCGCACGGACCTGCTGCACCATCAGCGTATGATTGCGTTGCCTGAGGATGTGATGTAAGTATGTAAAAACGCCAAAGTCATAGGAGCCGATATCCATCGGACCTGTGATTTGGCGTTTTTTACATTTTCAGCATTGTAGTATTGACTTAACGTGATTGGGAGCTGCGTATTTCCTGACGGACAAGCTGCCATACCATAAAGATCAGCACAAGGGCTTGTGGGACAAATGTTTCCCAAGTTGGATACATTCCCAACCAGCTAATAGAAGGAAGCGAGGACGCAGTGTGTCCCGGCAGCTTGCCTGCCACCTGAAGGGAATGAATACTTTCGCCCAGAAATCGGAATACGAGATAGTAGATCAGTATAGTGGCAGTCAGGAAAAAGGCGCGAATTGGCAACCTTACACTGAACTTGATGATCGCAAAAGCAAGGATGACCAGTATAACCGTTGCCGAGCCAATACCGATCAGCAATTGCGAGGTTTCAATGGCCGGAGCCATACCGATATAAAAAATAGCTGTCTCGGCCCCTTCACGTAGAATCGCGAGCGCAGAAACCGCAAAGAGCGACCATAGGCTGCCCCGTGCCAGCGCATTGCCCACGCTGTTTTCCACAAATCGGTTCCACGCAGCAGCATTGGATTTGCTATGCAGCCAGTTACCGACAGTTAGCATCAGCACAACCGCCACCAGCCCGGTGACACCTTCCAACAGCTCACGCATGCTGCCCGATGCAGCAGCTGCCACCAGCGAGGTGAACAGCACCGCCAGTATTCCGCTTAGCACCAGTCCTGTACCAGCTCCTGCCCATATCCATCGTCCAGCCACGGCTTCGCCGCTTTTCTTGACATACGCGAGCAGAGCTGCGAGCACGAGAATGGCCTCCAGACCCTCGCGCAGCAAAATCAGTGCGGCGTCCCATGCAGTATAAGAACGTTCCTCGGTCAACGGACGGAGCCTGTCCAGCATCTGATCAAGAGTCTGCAAGGCTTTATCCGTATTCGGTGGGGAAGACAGAAGATATCCAGAAGTCTCGGTCATTTGATTTTCAATCGCAGTGTAAGACGTCGGATCGGAAATTTGTACATGTCCTTCGACAGAAGGCCATATAGCGATAAACTGACCTACCTTGTCTGCGGCCTGCTCTGGCTGATTAGCTACAACATCTTGGCGTGCGGATTCGAGCAGGGTGACTGCATCGCCGAGGGAAGCTGTTGAACCATTCGCTGCTCCGGCAGCGGCATTGCCTGCATCTGCCCCTTGATCTGTGTTCACAAGTTTGCCCTGACTATAATCAGACAGCAGCGTCGTTAACTCCTGCATTTCCTTGAGAGCCTGTGCTTGACGTATGGGCTCTGCTTGCATAGAGATGCGAATGAGGCTGATTTTTGTTTCAAGCGAACTGTATACCGAAAAATGGTCCAGACGAATCGGGGTCTCCACCTGATACCAGGCTTTAACGATTCGGTCGTAATCCACCCGCGCAGCAGCCCAATCGCCTTTTTGCATGGCAGCCAGACTGCCCTTCGCCATAGGAAGCAGTTTTTCCGCTGCTTTAGCTCCGGCGGGGGCCGGTTGATCTCCTTCGGCAGCAGTCACAAACTCATTGACCGAGCGTGCCAGCACGGATAACGCAGCTTTCGCTGAATCCCCGCCGCCATGGGCAAGCGCCTCTTCTGCATCGGTCAGAGCTTGATCTACGGCCGCGATATGGGCTGAATCCCCGTCATTTGCTTTGACAGCTTCCCATAAACCACGGAATTCCTTTAGGTCCTTGGACGCTTCTGTCCATTGGTCTTGTCCCGCCTCCACCAGTGCTCCGCCGACCACAGGCATCAGCTGATCATTAGAGACAGCTTTAGCATTTGATTGTGCGAAAACGGCCGACCCATAGCCGGATATGAAGGGAGTTACTGTCAGCAGCAGAGCCGCCACCAGCACAAACACCCACCCCAAGCTTTTATTGCGCCGATTCATATAAATCCCCTTCCTTGCCTGCTGCTAAAATAACGTATCCCCGATGTAGCCGCCTTGCGACACACCTGGGAAGCAGGCGAACACCGCGCTGCCTTTGTGTACAATGTATTCGTTCAGCTTGTCATTGCGTGCAAGCTTCTCCTGAATGTGAACGAACTGCTTGAACAGATCACGCTGGTAGCTGATGAACAGCAGTCCGGCATCGAGCTGTCCTGTTTGTTTGTCTAATCCGCTTGAATAGGAATAAGATCTCCGCAAAATATTAATGCTCCCGTTCCCATGAGCCAATGCCACATGAGAGGTAGGGGGCGTAAGCGGCTTGCCTTCAGGGCTTGTAGCCGCCAGATCCAGCTTGTCAAACTCTTTGCTTTTGCCCAGTGGGGCACCGCTGCTGCGATGGCGTCCAAAGGTATCCTCCTGGTCACCTAATGTTGAACGATCCCACACCTCTACTCGCATACGAATACGGCGTACAGCCATATAGCTGCCGTCGCCCATCCATGCTGGTCCGTCATTGGTCTGTGTCCACACCAGCCGATTCATCTCGTCTGCCTTGGACGTGTCCGGGTTTCCCGTGCCATCTTTGAAGCCGAGCAAATTGCGCGGTGTGCTGCCCGCAGGATCAGCTTGTGCCGTCCGCTGGAAACCTTCCTGCGTCCAACGGAGTACCGCCGTTCCTCTGGCGATACGCGCCAAATTACGCAGGGCATGGAAAGCTACCTGCAAGTCATTGGCACATACCTGCACTCCGATATCACCGCCGCACCATTGCTCATCCAGGGCGTCTCCCTGAAAACGAGGCAACTCACGGAACCCGGCAGGCTTGAGCCCTGCCAGGCCATACCGTCCATCAAAAAAGGAGGGGCCCACCCCAAAAGTGATCGTCGTCCGGGACGGAGATAATCCCGCTGCCTCGCCCGTATCGGAAGGAGGGAGGTTGATATTTTCATTATCGGTGCCAAGCAGCACACCAGAAGTCATTGTAGCACTTGCTTCCGTCCAGGCCTTGAAGAGATTCCGCACCTGTTCCTTGTCGGGGGTTGTTAGATCGAAAGCGGCGAAACAGATAAAATCTTGTGCCGGAGTTACAATCCCCGCCTGATGTTTGCCGTAAAAAGGAACTACATCTTTGGTATCTGCCTCCGTCATCATGCTTTCGAGGCGTTGACTGGCTGACAGCACAGCGCCCACGCCACCGCCGCCAAGCAGCAGACCTAATCCACCTACCCCGGCCAGCTTCAATAGATCACGGCGTGATACGGATTTACCTTTTCCTGATCGCTCATCATCCGCAGGCTGAGCATCCTTTTCTGTCAGATCAGACTGTTCATTACGGGATTCCGCATACTGCGACTTTTCTTGTCCTTTTTGCCGCTTAAAGCCTTTCATATCATTACACTCCTAACAATTTCCCCATTTGGGACAACGGTTCTGCCAAAGCATCAAGGTTCTGGCTTAGCTTTTTAATTTCTTCCGGTTTCAGTTTGGTATACGATACATAGCCTTCGCCGTCTTTGAAAGGAGCCAGCTCCTGCTGTAAGGCTGTAAAGCGCTCACCAATTTGTTTTTCCAACGCCGCGTCTTTTTGGTTCAGATCTGTTTTCAAAATGTCATAAATCTTTTGAGCACCTTCTACATTGGCCGCAAAGTCGTACAAGTCTGTGTGAGAATAACGCTCTTCTTCACCTGTTACCTTCGAGGTAGATACTTCATTCAGCAACTCGACTGCACCTGTTACCATCAAGCTGGCATCAATGTTAACTGTTTCTACTTTGGCACGCAGCAGCTTGGCATCACTCAGCAGGCGGTCGGAAAACTCGTCCAGTCCTTTGGTGGTGTTTTCTTCCCATAATGTTTTCTCAATACGGTGAAATCCGCGCCAATCTGCTGCATCCACGTCACCGTCACGAGCGTCAATATTCGGGTCCAGATCGCCTAGTGCTTCCGCAATCGGTTCAATCCGTTCATAGTACATACGTGCTGGAGCATACAAAGCCTTGGCTTTATCCAGCTCGCCAGCTTTGACTGCGTTCGTGAATTCTTCTGTCTTTTTCACAAACGTATCACATTGCTCGGTTGCATAGGTACGGTAAGCCGCAACCGCTTGATCAAAATTGGGAGCAGTCGCCGCAGGAGTCGTGGTCTGTGTTGTTGCTCCTGTATCTTTGGATGTTGCAGCAGGCTGCTGATCCGCAGTTCCGGCTTGTCCGCAACCTGCAAACAGAATAGAAGAGACCAGCACTCCGGCCGGTACGGCATAACGTAGTTTCATAATCAATGAACACCCTTTCTGGCCAAACTGGCCCTGAACCATAGTCTGTAGCGCGATCTCTATAACGAATTATCATTTTTGATAATGATTATCAGTCGCATTTTTTCTTATCATAAGGCTGGCCTATATGCCTGTCAATACATATTTTAGACACAAAGTTCAACTCGTCATTAAAGCTACAAGTAAGGTGCCTATGCCCATTTTTATCCGCACATTGAACCATACCTGAGCACATGACATAAAATGTGTTGACTGTATCCCTTAACCTTGTTACACCACACAAAACCCGAGCAAGGAGGGGTGAAATTGACGAAGGGTAACGACCAGAAAAACAAGTTTTTGTTAACTCACCGTGAACGTGAAGTATTTGAACTGCTCGTGCAGGACAAAACAACGCGTGACATCGCCGGACAACTATTTATTAGTGAGAAGACGGTGCGTAACCATATTTCCAACGTAATGCAGAAACTGAACGTAAAAGGTCGTTCACAGGCGGTCGTAGAATTAATCAGGCTTGGCGAATTAAAAATCTGACCTCTCGTTCCTTGCGGGGTACAAAGTCTTCTCGATGATCCTTCAACAATGAAGGGTGGTCGGGAAGGCTTTTGTTTTGATCATGCTGAGGATATGACGAAAAAAACGATTAAACCGCTGAAATATGTGGGAATTTGTGTATAAGTGGTGTACTATATAGATAAGGAAGAAAATACCATGCGTTTTCCAATAAGTTATATGAATAATTGAGGTGGAAGCTGTACCACAAAGTTGTATTTAGATAGAAATGCATCTGGTGATAGTCTAAGAATGAAATACAAATTAGCATGACGACAGGATGGAAGTTGAATCGGGTTTTTGCTTAGGACTACCTGTGGTATATTCTTGATCGGAGGTGAACGATAAGACATATGACACCCAACCAACACTCAATGACTTACACGCTGAACAGCGGTATAAAGGGAACAGTCGACCTATCCAGTAAACAGGTGCAGGAATGGATTAAAGCATATCGAATCGGCAGCAAATTTGTAACAGTTGTGGGCAAACAATATTTTGGTTTAAACCCTGAGTTGGTAGCAGATTTCAAGGTACATAATGAATACTCGGAGCAGAGAGAACACATATCCATGATACAGCCTGTAATGGAACGTAAAGCTGTAGATCTGGACCCACTGGTAGAAGCGTATAGTCAGTATAAAACATTAATTCAGGTAGAATGTAAATGTGGTGCTTCCTACATAGAAGAATCACCTCATAAGAGAACCAAGTGGTCATGCAAGGAATGCAACAATATTGTGTTCCTGGATCGTAAAAAGGGCATGGTGGATACGAATACAGGCAAGGCCTGGTACATGACCAACAAATACTATGTAGAAAGACAAAGCAACTGACAGATTGTCAGTTGCTTTTCTAACAGACTCGCACGCGTCTTTATATGCTTTTCACCATATATTAAATCCATACTTGGAAATGCTACTATATCTTTTGCCAAATAATAAAATTGATGTTTTGTACGCTTTGTAGTACATTATCAAGTGTATTATAAGGAGGCTTCTCATGTACGGACATAGACAAGATGATACTTTATACATCATGACTTACACATTAAATAGTGGTATCAAGGGCACGGTGCCTTTGTCTAATCAACAGATACAGGAATGGCTTGAGTGTTACAGAATCGGCAAGAAATTTGTAACCGAGATTGGCAAAGAGTACTTTGGACTGCATGCGGAACTGGTGGCTGACTTTAAAGTGCACAATCAGTATTCAAGCTATCAGGAGGTCATTATCCCGATTCAACAGCCGGATACTGGCTTAAGAGAGCTGTCTCAAGCTTACAAATCAACAGAAACCTTAATTAAAGTAGATTGCAAATGTGGTACATCGTATGTAACAGAATCCCCCTTCAAGCGGACCAAGTGGTACTGCACCAAATGCCGGGAGATTGTTTTTCTCGACAACAAAAAGGGAATGGTTGATACTTCTAGAGGCAAGGCTCATTATATGACCAATAAGTATTTTGTGGAACGGGAAACAACTGGCGTATAAGCCGGTTGTTTTTTTGTTCATAAGGTTTGTATACGTTCTGATTTTTTAAAACCGATTGCGCTACAGTGAAAAAGGGGAAAGATAAACCTTAAAATAAACGATAGTCAGGTGGTGAACGTCATCCGGGAAAATCGTACGAATGGTGCAAGAAACCGCATCAGCACGAACAATGTGTACATAAACGAAACGCTTCATTTGGAACAAATCATAAGTGACCTGCGTGTGATGGGCTATGTTGCCTTTCATCATCAGCCGCAAATTGCAGGTGAGCCTTATGAGCTGGATGAGTTAAAAAAGCAATTACTGTTGTTTTTTCAACAGCACCATGTATTGTGGATTGAGCTTGATCCGCTAACGCAATATGTGGTGGTG
Organism: Paenibacillus sp. FSL W8-0439; assembly: GCF_038008995.1. NCBI lineage: Bacteria > Bacillati > Bacillota > Bacilli > Caryophanales > Paenibacillaceae > Paenibacillus > Paenibacillus sp. FSL W8-0439. The sequence goes on along the minus strand of NZ_JBBPAK010000001.1, from coordinate 4,519,450 downwards.
AATAACATGGGGAAGGCCACCGTGCTGAAACTCATTGGCCGGAAAATAAATCCGCTACGTGATCGGAGAGCGAACGCTGCTTTGGCGGGGCAGCCACTGCATGAGCTGGATCGGGAGATAGAACGACTAAATCGGCTGGTTCACCTGTTGCGCTACACTCGTTTTCCTTAAGCGACGGCATTAACGAAAAAAAAGCATTCACGAAGCATGCGTAATCACATGCTGTGAATGCTTTTTGGTATGTTATTTTTTACCGCATAAGATGAGTAAATCTACGGTGACATACGGTAAATCTATTTCCTGCATTCGCTGCCAGTCTGCTTCCGTAGCTCCCCACGATAAGGGAGTCATATGGAGCAAAGGCTCCACAAGGTCGGCATTTAGCATAAAGCGATAGGTTACTCGTTCGGCGGATAGAAGATTAAAGCTATCTTTAAACCGGCTTAATATATTGTCATTTGAATAAGTTGGCTTTTTCTGTTCATACAAGCATCTCAATTCCTGAAGATAATATGGTTCGGGAATGACCTTTAGAATGCAGCCATCCTCCGAAAGAATCCTTTTAAATTCAGCATAATTGGAAGGGGATAAAATATTGAGTATACCGTCAAATTGTTGATTTGCAAATGGGCAATGAGCCAAATCGGCAACACACCAGAGGGCATGAGGATATGCTTTGGCTGCGGCCACAATACCTTCTTTAGACAGGTCCATACCTACGCTTGTAAGCTCGGTGATTCCCTTCCAGGTAAGCTTATCCTGAATGTGGCTCGAAGGGGAACCTTCCCCGCAACCTGCATCCAGCAAGTACAGATGTGATTTTTGATCGTACAGGGGTTTCATAAACTTCATCATCGTGCAGCTTATGGCTTCATTTAAAGGATCAAAAAATCCGCTATTGCACATCATTCTTCTGGAGTTAAATAGCTGTTTATCATATTTGGTTTTATGGGATCGGGCGGATAAATGTAAATACCCGTGTTTTGAAAGATCATAGCAATGCTGATTCATACATAGGAGGCTTTTACCTTCCACCATACGCATGGGTTGAGAACATACAGGACAACTAAAAAGATGTTGATGCTTCCTGATCAGGCTAGCCTTCATCTCGTGTTTATTCCATTTGGACATAGAAAAGCACCTCGTTCATTCGTATTGGGTGAATGAAAAAAGGCACAGCCAAATAAACCCAACCCATTTTTCGAAAAAATGATTGAGTTTTCATGAACTGTACCTCACATTACCGTAAACGAATGAACTGAATAATCATATTGTGCAGCGCTCCTCTAAAAAAATAGAAAGGGCTCTCGCCCTCTCTATTGTAACTTAGCCATTAGAAGTTGTCATATGCTTACACAGATTTCAAAAACTCCACAATCGTCAGCAGACCCTTGTCGAAATTCTCCAAATTAAAATGCTCGTTTGGTGCATGCAGGTTTTCATCTGGCAAGCCGAAGCCCATCAATACAACTGGAGCACTCAGCACACGGGAGAAGGTTTCCACGATCGGAATGGAGCCTCCATCCTTGGTAAATAGGGCACGTACACCGTATACTTTCTCAAAGGCATCCGCTGCTGCTTGTAAAAACGCATGTGACGGGTCGATGTTAAAGGCGTTTGCTTTTTCACCTTGTTGAATATCCAGGGTAGCTCCTGCTTGAACGTGTGCGCGTAAATGGCGCTCGATTTTGTCCAGAATATCTTGCGGATTCTGATTAGCTACCAAGCGGCATGTGATTTTAGCGTGAGCTTCCTTCGGAATGACCGTTTTCGTACCTTCACCCTGGAAGCCGCCATATACGCCATTCAGTTCCAGTGTAGGACGAGCCCCAACACGTTCGACGAAGCTAAACCCTTCTTCGCCATAGAGCGAATCAAGTGCAAGATCTTCTTGCAGCTTGCTCTCATTGAAGCCTTGCTTCGCAAATTCTTCTCTCATCTCTGCCGATAATGGAGCAACATCGTTGTAAAATCCTTCGACGCTAACGCGGCCTTTGTCATCATGCAGGGTTGCCAACAGGGACACCAGAGCATGCAGGGCATTCGGCACGCCGCCACCGAAGGAGCCGGAATGAAGATCCGTGTTCGCCGTGTGAATGGCGACTTCCAGTGAGCACAGTCCGCGCAAACCTGTGCAAATCGCAGGCTTCCCTTTTTCGATCAGAGAGGTGTCAGACACCAGTACAGCATCAGCTGCTAGGCGTTCAGCGCCAGTGTGCAAAAACTCAAGCAGGTTCGGACTGGACACTTCTTCCTCGCCTTCAATGCAAAACTTGATGTTCAGCGGCAATTTGCCTTCCTGCTTCAAAATGGCCTCAACCGCCTTAATGTGCAAGAAAACTTGCCCCTTATCGTCTGTCGCTCCGCGCGCATACAATTTTCCATCGCGAATGGATGGCTCAAACGGTGGCGTTTCCCACAGGTGAAGCGGGTCCACAGGTTGCACATCATAGTGTCCATACACAAGGATGGTTGGTTTGCCAGGTGCATGCAAATGGTCTGCGTACACTAACGGATGGCCTTTGGTTGGAATAATTTCAACGTTTTCCAAGCCTGCAGCAGTCAGTTTGGCCGCCAGCCATTCGGCTGCTTGATTAATGTCTTTTTTGTGCTCCGATAATGCGGAGATACTCGGAATGGACAGCCATTCCTGTAGTTCGCCCAGTTGTTGTTCTCTGGCTTTTTCAAAATATTCAGTATAACTCATAAACTATGTATCCTCCTTTTAAATGTAAATCGTGTTTATATTGCGCTATCCTCCGAACCGAGGTTGTGGACGATATGTCTAGTTTACTACGTTTTATGCTGAACGAAAAATAGGGAGAAAAAAAAACGATTCTGCCCGGGTCTGTACAGACCTGAGTAGAATCGCCTTTCATCATGAATAGGATGTACTTATGCTCGGATGTCCAGATGACCCCCAAGATGCGGTTGTACGCTTTTTTCCATCATCTGTACCAAAGCCTGTCCTTGTTCACTGGCCTGATCCTTAGCCATACCCAATACCTTCACACTTACGGCTTGAGCCAAGCTGGCCTGACTCATACCTGTGGATAATGCTGCGATATCCATGTTCCATCCTCCTTCATTTTGATAATTCGCTTTCTCTGTATTTATCGGTAGGAATGGTTATTTTGTTTCATCCAATTGGAATTGTGTCAGTAAATCTTGAAGCTGCTCTGCCAGACGGGTCAAATCTGCGGCAGACGAACCGATCTCTTCCATGGAGGCGAGCTGTTCCTCTGCGGCTGCGGACACGGTCTCTGTATGAGATGCTGCTTCTTCAGCAATACGTGTAATTTCCTCCATGCTGCTAACGACTTCATTCGTTCCATTGGCTACTCCCGCGGTAGAAGCGGCTACGTTATCGAGTTGCTTCGCTGATTTGGCTACTGCTCTACGGATGCGTGAGAAGGAGCGACCGGATAGATCAATGGAATTGATGCCTTCCGTTACGCGTTCCTTGGCAGATTCCATAGCGACCAGGGCTTCAGATACACCGCTCTGTATCCCTTGAATCTGTTCACGAATTTGCTGTGCGGAATAAGCTGAGTTTTCAGCCAGCTTGCGGACCTCTGTTGCTACGACAGCAAAACCTTTGCCATGCTCCCCAGCTCGTGCTGCTTCAATAGAAGCGTTCAGTGCAAGCAGATTCGTCTGGCTAGCAATTTCCGTAATGACGGTGACAATCGTCCCGATTCGTCCGGAACGGTCACTCAAAGCGCTGACAATCGTATCGAGCTCTTCCACGGTAGTGCGAATTCCATCGATGGAGATGACACTATTGCCGATATGCTCACTGCCTGCATCCGACGCCTGAATAGCTTGTGCGGAATAAGTGGTCATTTCTGCCATGGTGTCGGTCATAGCTGTAATGTCAGCAGACATGCCGCTAACTCGTTTCTGATTATCTTTAGCACTGTCCACCTGACGTTCGCTGCCGGCAGCGACATCTTGAATGGCTATGGTCACATGCTCGATGGCACGGGTCGTTTGTTCTGCACCTGCGGCAAGTTCTTGCGAGGATGCTGACAAATTACCTGTCATTGCTTGAATTTCTCTAATCATGTTACGCAGGTTATCCACCATTTGTTGGAAATATCTTGATAACTCGCCAATTTCATCTGTGCTGTTCGTAGCCACATTAATCGATAGATTACCTTGGCTGATAGCATCCATAGAATTACGCAATCTATGGATGGGTTTAAGGATACTGTTGATCAGCCACATTGCGAGCACACCAATGATGATGGCTGCAATGACCAACACTACGATTGTCGTGAGAAGAATAGGTTGGGCGGAGGCACGGGTTTCTGATTTGTCCATCGTTCCGGCAATTTTCCAGCCTGTCAGCTCATTGGTTTTGAAAATCAGATGTTTAGCTACACCAGCGGCATTGAAATCGAAGCTACCCACCTTGGAGGTAAACAATTCAGGCGTTTTTTCTCCCATTTCGGTACTCCCGCTGACTGCTGTCGGGTGGGTAACGATGCGTTTGGTACTATCAAATATCACAATATAGCCATTTTGTCCGATTCTTAGCTTTGTGATTTCTTTTAAATTATTCAAATTCAGAGAAAGACCGAGAACACCGCTGTTGTCGGGAAGTGTACGTGAAATATACACAACGGGGACCTTGGCCGTATTGAGCCCGACAGGGCTGATTACGGTTTGACCGGGTTTCTCCATGGCCTGCTTATACCACGGACGTTCCCGAGGATCGTTTGTGGAGCCTACGGCTTTGCCAATAATAAGTTTACCTTCGGGAGTTCCTACAAACATATCAACAACTTCCGCATGCATTTTCAAATACACTTGTAATCTTTTTAGAATGGCATCATCTGCTTCAGCGCTGTTATCACTAGCCGTCAACGTTGTGGAGTAATATTCAAGATCAGCTAGTTTGGCTTGAATCGTTTGAGTAACTGCGCGATCAGCTGCAGTCACGCTAGATGTTGCACTGTCCAGTAATTGGCGATCTGTCTGGTTATACGCTGCCTGATATGAGAAAGAGCCCACAATAATACTAGGAACAAGCATGACCAGCAGGAAAGCTGCTGTCAATTTCTTGCGTAGTGTTAATGTTTTCAGTCGTTTCAGTTGTTTCATCTAACCCCTGCTTTCTAACTATATATTCATTTCAAAAGCTTATACCATATGTATTTACTATCGGTTTTTTGGAGCTGAATTGATAGATTTATTGCTAATTTGTCCAATACGTCAAAGAATTGCTTGCATAGCATGGAGTATCTTGCAATTTGGAGGGATAAGGTATGGGTTTTTTTCTGGATATGAGAAGCTCCACCAATTCATCAAAAACAGGTGAGGGCCCCGATATTCAATTGGGGCCTGTACCAGAGCGATTCGGTATGATTACGCTGCGAACTTATCTTGTGCCGAGTCCGATTGTGACTTTTAGTGGTTCGATTGGTCTGATCGGTGAGTTTGGTGATACGTATGCGGTTGAGATTGTACGTGGAGCTAACTATGATCCGAACGAGGTAGTCTACCGCGCTGAGGGGGTATTGGGCGTGAATGGAGCTAATGAAACGCAAGCTTTTAATGCACAGGATTTGTCCGCTCCCTGGGCCATACAAACGGTATATTCTTCTTATATTTCCGGTGTTTCGACTACTGTCCGCAATGGTCCGGAAGTATTCACGGGTATCGCTTCAACTCCGTTTTTGTAAAATATATCAGACAAGTATTCTCCGGTTCAGAGCTCGCTGCCTGTTCATGGTTTTCCTATGATTAGGCAGCTGCGCTTTAAGCCTAGCAGCCACAGCCTGGGGTAGACATTTGCCGCAGGCTTGTGGCTGTCTGTACTCCTTACAACACCGAGAACATAAATGATATGGTTGTTGTGATTACTTCATGGTGTGTACAACAGAGTTGATTTGCTTTTACGGGCTGCTAATTCTTTAAAATTTCTTGCAAATACTGAGTCAACTCGTCTGCCGCTTTGGTATGGGCGAGGAGTCCGGGATGGCTGCGAGATCCTATCGTTTCTTCTGTCGTGTTGGGCAGTTGGAATACGGACACACTGCGATCCCTCGTTTTTTTCTTGTACGCATCGACCGCCCGATAGATCGCTGACATCATCGGAGTACCAAGCATCCCATAGGCCCATACAATATGGGCAGTAGGATTGCAATTCCGAAGCTTGACAAGAAAGCGTTCGGTAGCGTTTTCAAAAGCTTGTACGTCTTCTTCATTAAATGTGCCATCCTCATTCAAACGTTGCTTATACACTTTCCCACTTATTGGGTCTGTCCATGCTGGAGAATAAAAGGCTCCACCGTCATTAGTCCCTAAGTTCACTACGACCACGTCCGGTTGCCAAGAGGTAAAATCATGATCGGCAAATGCTCCTAATGCTTCATTTCTCTCTCCGATGAGCACACCGCATATTTGCTCATAATATGCCGGTATGTTCCCATGTGGATTGTTATCCCAGCTTGTTAGCACACCCCATCCGCTTTGTGAGAATACTCGGTAATCCGCATTCAGTGCCTCGGCTGTTATGGCTGTATAATTGCGTAGGGCCGTGAACAGCATAGGAACCCAGTCGGTCTCCTCCTTCGCTCCAATCGTTCCTTCTCCCGAAGTAATGCTGTCCCCGACAAACTCTACTTTGAGGGGCTTATCAGGGACCGGCAGCAATTCTCCGTCAACCTTTAGGGCATGAATTTGCAACAAGCAGCGCGGGTCCGAGCTCATAGGCTGGGCATCCTTGACGAGACGGACATTTTTGACCGTGTCAGAGTTCAATCCTCTCAAAAGACAGATCCAATGCCGACCAGCGGTCACCATCAGACGACTCATCGGGACACCATTGATGACAATACTGATCCAGGGCTCATACACCTGATAATCGGCTTCTATTTCAATCCATAGCTCTGAGCCTTTCATATTTAATTCAATGCCGCTGCCTGTCCAAAATAGAGTAAGAGGTGTAAGTGTTGGCGTAGTTCGGCCATGAACCTTTACATGCTTTGCTTTTGCAAGTGGAAATGTCTTCAATCTCTTGTTATGCGACATATTCAACATCCTCCTCATAATCTCGAATGAATGCTAGTTTCTGTAATATTGTAAAAGAAGTGACAGGTAATCTCAAATCTATTTTTAAGTAAGTTTAGAACAGCAATGGATAGCAAAAAGCACCAGCAGGTTTCATTTTGCTGATGCTTTTTTTGATATACGGAGCCCCAATAACGAAGTTGATTCTTTTCAGACTATTACCTTTATTCTTTAATTCGCTTTGCCGAACATGACAATGTTAACCGCTTTGCCGAAGTCTATACCTACTTTGCCAGTTAATTCTGCTGTTTTTTGCGCCAACACCACTGCATTGACACCACAAGAGAATAGCGCAATATCAAAGTCATCTTTGTGGGTTGCGATCCATTCGAGTGTTTCTGGCATCTGTTCATATTGATGGAATGCGAGCGTGTGCGCGATATGCAGCCCATATGGCTCGGCTTCAAGAACAGGCTTTACTTCAGCAGCTGTCCGGGTGACCAGCAGAATGCGTCGATTTTTCAGCAAGTTCCAGAATGCGGGTGTCTCTGCCAAATATCGATTCAGGCAGGCATGGCAAGTCAGCGCAGGGGAAAGAGCATAGTGAGCAAAGACCTGATCGGTCAGCTCCCGCTTCATATAGGATGGTGCCTTAATAGACTCGTCATCATATGGCAAAATGCCTGCGACGCTGGCTTTGTTCACTGCCTCTGCCACTGCGTCTCGTAGTTCCGTATTGGGCAGAAATAGTCCCTTTTGGCCGAGATTGGCTTTGACCGCCCAGCGTTCCTGTAACACCTTTTCCATCGGCCAGACGGTGTCTTGAGCTAATACCAAATTTTCGCCATCTCCAATACGTATGAGTGAGAAGGGATGGTGCTGATCGAGTGCCAGCTTCAAACGTTTCAATACCTCGTCAATCTCCAGATACTTTGGATCCGTCATATCCTGTTTCCTCCCTGTCAGTCCTGCTTGTTCAACTTTTCAAATAGAGCAAAAAACTTCGTATTCTATCATATGTCGAAAGTTAAAAGGTTTTTGTATGAACGGCTATTCTTTTTCGATTCTACCTATTTTTGCGAGAGTTGTTGCATCTGTACGTGCCGTTTCAGGAGCGTCTTCATAACTTGAGAGAAGACGGATGAAAGGGAGGAAGATCAATGAAGCGCAAGATTGTGATTGAAATTAATTTTAATAACTATGGGATGAATCCCAACCGCCTGACACGTGAGTGGATCAGCGAGCGATTGGATATATTCAGAACCTTTACGCTGCGTAGTCTGCTCAATCAGACGAATGCCGATTTTTTATCTGTCGTCAAGCTGGCGGGTGGATGCAGCGACATTGTGGAAGAGGAACTGGCCCAACGTGAGCCCATTCCTGAGCACATTCGTTTTGGTACGAGCATTGAAAGTAAGCGTCGTATCCATGCATATATCGAAGGCGCGGACGAACTGCTCATTGCTAGAATTGATTCCGATGATTTGTACCACCAATCCTTTGTACAGCAATTACATGATTACAAGTTTCAACCGGATACGGTTGCGCTGGTAAATCAAATGGGTTACTTGTGGGATGCGGTTGAGGGGCAGATGGCACCTGTGTTTCACCACTCGCCTTCCTTTTATGTGTTCCGCTATCAAGTAGAGGAATTTCTGAATGGTTACCGTGTCATTATTCCTGGGAAGGGTACGCACGGATATGTAACGGAGCTGCCGCATGAGGTGATCCCGCTTCGCAACTATGTGAATGTCATTCATGCCGCCAATACTTCGGTGAAAAAGGTACCGGCGAAGGATCGACTTTCAGAAAATGAAATGAACGCGGTGCTGGCTGAATTTTTGGGCACAGACATTGCCAATTCGTAACGGTCAGGAGGAGATTATATTGTTCAAAGGAAAAAAACTGCTGGTGACCGGAGGAACGGGATCTTGGGGGCAACGCCTGACGGCTGAATTGCTGAAGGAGGAGCCGACAGAAATTCGTATTTTCTCACGCGGTGAATTTGCACAGATTGCCATGCAGCGGCAATTTCAGTCTGATCCCCGGCTAAATTTCATGATTGGAGATATTCGGGACCTTCAGGCATTACGGGAGGCTTGTCGCGGGGTAGATTATGTGTTCCATTTGGCAGCACTAAAACATGTCCCTGTGTGTGAGAAACAGCCGGAAGAGGCTTTCAAGACGAACGTACATGGTACGGAAAATGTGATTCGGGCCAGCATAGAGCAGGGAGTCGCCAAGGTCATTGATGTCTCAACAGACAAGGCGGTAGACCCGGTGAATGTATATGGCATGACGAAGGCGATTGGCGAAAGATTGATGATCCGCGCCAACGCCTTAAGTGAGCGTACTCGCTTTGTGTGTATTCGCGGCGGCAACGTGCTCGGAACGAGTGGAAGTGTCGTGCCTCTGTTCAAACGCCAGATCGCGGAAGGACAGAATTTAACGCTGACGAGCCCAGATATGACACGTTTCTTCCTCACGCTCGGAGAGGCGATTGGCTTGCTGCTAAAGGCTTCTGTAACGGCGATTGGTGGAGAGACGCTAGTCATGAAAATGAAGGGTTGCAATATTGCGGATTTGGCAGAAGTGATGAAGGAACAGGCGGGACAGCCTAAGTTAAAAGTGAAGGAAATTGGTATACGTGGTGGGGAAAAGCTACATGAGGTGCTGATTTCGCCCTATGAGGTGCCGCACACGTATCGCTATGATGATCGTTATTTTGTTATTCTTCCCCAGCAAGCAGACAAGCGTTTGTTGAGTCAATATGGTGGATTGGAGCGGGTGAACTTCGAACAATATCGCTCGGACGATGAGTTAATGGATCGCGCTGGAATTGCTGAGTTACTGCAAGGTATGGAGTAACGATGAAAGAGGTGGGTATTTTGCAGCTTATGGAAAGAATCACAAAAGGAACTGTAAAGGTGGCAGTGATCGGCCTCGGTTATGTAGGGCTGCCCATGGCAGTGGAAATGGCAAAGGCCGGTTATGATGTATATGGCGTGGATTCCGATCCCGTCAAAGTAGCCAAGCTACTTCAAGGAAAGTCGTACATCATAGACATTGGCGATGATGCATTGAAAGGTCTGATCGGGCAGCAATTGCATCCAGTTACGGATATCAAGGTGCTGGAGCATGCGGATATCGTCGTGATTTGTGTGCCTACGCCGCTAACGGACGGACATCAACCAGATACGTCCTATATTGAGACAGCCATTGATCAGGCCATACCTCATTTGCGTAGACAAACGCTGTTGATTCTGGAAAGTACCACCTATCCGGGAACGACCGAAGAACTGATTCGGCCAGTGATAGAGCAGCGCAGGGGATGGACAGTGGGTCAGGATTTTTATGTGTGCTTTTCACCGGAACGTGTCGATCCGGGCAGCGTCCATTTTAACATTCGCAACACTCCTAAGGTGATCGGCGGTTGCACACCGGATTGTCTGGCAGCAGGAGCAGGTTTTTACGGGTCTTTTTTGGATCAGATTGTTCCGGTTAGCTCGACAACCGTAGCTGAAGCCGCCAAGCTGTTTGAGAATACGTTCCGCAGTGTCAACATTGGAATGGTCAATGAGCTGACAGCGGCGTGTGAGAAAATTGGCATCAATATATGGGAGGTATTGGATGCAGCGGCAACCAAGCCATTCGGCTACATGCCTTTCTATCCAGGACCAGGCATTGGGGGACACTGTATCCCGGTTGATCCGCTATATTTGTCGTGGAAATCGGAACAGCATGGTTTTCCGCTGGAATTCGTAGATCTGGCAGACCGCATGAATCGGCGTATGCCGCTGTATATCGCGGAGCGAATCGAATCCATGCTCGCTCAGGAAGGGAAAGCCATAAACAAGGCCAATATTATTCTGGCAGGTGTGGCCTACAAAAAGGACATTGATGATGTTCGCGAATCCCCGGCGCTTGTCTTGTTCGAGCATCTAACTAAAATGGGCGCTTCGGTTAGCTTCACCGACCCGTATGTATCGAGTTTTAAGCTGAACGGTGAAGAAATCCCATCGCGGACGGCAAATGCCCAGCTGTGGGAAAGTGCAGATATCGTAGTCATCACGACAGACCATTCTGTGGTGAACTATCAACAGTTGGTTGACCATGCTCCGCTGGTCTTCGACACACGTAATGCGACTGCACACTGCACAGGTGGACATGTCGTGATCTTGGGGCAACCTGGTGACGGAGGGGGCGCCGCTGTTGGCTAACCGTGATCAGGTAAACGAACGTTATTACGGGCAGATCAATTCGGAGGAATCTCATGAAGCCACTCGCAATCGAATTCACTGGATTTGCCGCCATGTACAGGGTCGTACCGTGCTGGATGTCGGGTGCAGTCAGGGCATCACGTCCATTTTGCTCGCGCGGGAAGGCTTTGAGGTAACGGCCATTGATTTGGAAGAGGGCAGCATTTCGTATGCAAAAAAAGAGCTTCGACAGGAATCTGCACCCGTCAGGGGACGAGTCCACTTTCAGTTAAAGGACATTTCACAATTTGAACGTCCTCCCGGCGGATTTGACACTATTATTTTAGGAGAGATTCTGGAACATTTTGCGCATCCCGACACTCTGCTGTCCCATGCTTACCGCTTGTTGAATAAAAAGGGGATGCTCGTCCTGTCTGTACCTTATGGATATCATCCGTTTCACGATCACAAACGGACTTACTATGCCGGAAGTCTCTCCCGTGTGCTGTACCCTTACTTTATAGAACAAACGCTGGAGGTGCATCATAAATATTTGTGCTTTGCAGGTCGCAAGAAGCCGAAAGAGCTGCGTGAGGCCAAGCCAGGGGCAGAGCAACTGAATGAGTGGGTGAAAATGGATGAGGAGCAGTTTCAACGGGTAGAGCAGCAGCATGTTCGCAAAATGAATCAGCGAAAGGCTGCACTCGACAAGGCGGTACAGCGAATCCGGCATATGGAGGAACAACTTTTGCCGTTGGAAAGGGTTACGCATGTCGAACAGATAGACAAGACGCAGGCTGAGAGGAGAGGTGCATATACTGATGGCAAGTCTACCGGAAAAACAACGGAAGAGTCAGCCAACGGTAAAGGGGATGACGTGAAGTGATGACTGAGCATCCAATGACCCTCAGCTTGTGCATGATCGTAAAAAATGAGGCGTTAACACTGTCCCGGTGTCTGGATTCGGTCGCAGACCTGATGAATGAAATCATCATTGTGGACACAGGATCAACGGATGAGACGAAGACGATAGCAGCCCGCTATACGGATCGGATATATACGTTTGAATGGAAGGACGATTTTGCCGCCGCTCGTAATGAATCGTTTGACAAGGCTACGTGTTCCTATATCATGTGGCTGGATGCGGATGATGTGCTGCTGGAACCCGATCGTGAACGTCTTCGTTCCTTAAAACAGCGTTTGTCCGAAAATATCGACGCGGTGGTGATGCCACTTCACTTGGCAGAGGGTGAGCGGGGTGAACCGTTGTTCAGCTCACGCCGTATTCGCCTTGTGAAGCGGGAGCGACAATACCGCTGGGAAGGGCGTCTGCATGAGGATCTGGTGATACCTCAGGGGCAAATCGTGCATGCGGATGTGGCAGTGACACATCGCCGAATGCAAGACCATACGCTCCGTAACCAGCGTATTCTCGCCCGGTGGATCAGCGAAAGCGGCAAGCTGGAAGGGCGTCTGCTGTATTTTCACGCCAATGAATGCTTTGACCGTAAGGAATATGCCGAGGCCGCAGAGGGCTTCGACCATCTGCTGGAGGAGCCGAGCGGCTACCAGGAGGATCGCATTACTGCTTGTGCGCGAGCGGCTGAATGCTATCTCCATCTCGGGAAGCCACAGCAACAGCTGGATCGTCTGTTACGCTCTTTTCGATACGGGGTACCGCAAGCAGACCTGTGCTGCATGATCGGGGACTGGTTTTTCACAAGAAATGAATGGAGTACTGCCGCATACTGGTATGAAAGAGCATTGGAGCAACAGCATCACCTTCCTGGTATGAGACCTGTCCCACTGCCATGCTACTCTTGGTTACCTCATGTACGACTCAGTCATTGCTACGCCCATGTAGGTAAGCTGGAAGCTTCATATGAGCACAACCAAGTCGCTTTACGTTATTTGCCAGATGACCCGCATTTGCTGGATAACGAACGCAAGCTCAGAGAGGCTATGCCCAAACTTTCACCCACAGCCCGGCCGTCAAAATAGCTCAAGCTGTTCCGGTCCTTGATCCGCTTCAGGTGGCTTGCGAGGTGGAAAAGGTCTAGGCTCCATGCCCAGCATGGTCATGAGTTGCTTGGCATTGGCAGCGGCGTCTCCACCTGAGTTGTTGTTGAATATAACGCATACCTCACGGCTTTGCTGCTCCAGTTCCAGCAATCTGTCTTTCCATTCGGTCAATTCTTGTTCATTGTACCGATACAGATAACGAACCTCCCGCCAATTAGGTGCCGAGCTTTGATTCCAGCCTGATATGTTCCGTCCGTGGAGACGTACGATGGTCAGGTTGCTGTCTGTAGCCAGCGGTACAATGGGAACTGACCCGGGGCCTGCCTGCGGCTCGTCGCATACGCTATGTATCCAGCCTTCTTCACGCATAAATGCCAGCGTTTGCTTCCGAAATTCTGGTGTGAACCAGCTTTGATGTCTGAATTCAAGTACGGATGGGACCTCTCCCATCCTATTTTTCGTGTCTCGCAATATGGCGACATTCTCACGTGTACAGTCGAACCAGGGTGGGTACTGAAACAGCACAGCTTTGAGCTTGCCCGCTTCGCGAAGAGGCAGTATGGATGCATGCAACGCTTCATACATCGCATCAATGGTTTTGAAGTAAGGCTGTTTGCCGCGAGTATGTCCAGTCATGCCTTGATAGGCCTTGACGAGAAATGAAAAGGAGTCTGGAGTTTCCGTCGCCCAGCGTGCCATACGATCCGTAGGCTGTACCGCATAAAAAGAACTATCCATCTCTACTACGGGAAAATGGCTTCCATAGACACTTAGTTTTTGGTTAGCTTTAGTGCCCGTTGGGTACAAGTCATCGTGATCGCCCCAACCCGTCAGTCCAATTTGAATCATACTTTGCCGCTCCTTTCCTGCATGAAACCTCTGTAAAGGCATTCCCATGATTCATTTTAATGATAAAATGGGATAAATCACATGAAGTGGGTATGAAGTTCCTATGATTATTTAAGCTCAAATACGGTTATTGTAACATGCTCTCATGTCAGGAAGCTTGGTGCTTTTGCAAAATGCTTATTCGTAATGTTTTTGAGTTTCCAGTTTGAAAAAGCTAATATAGTATGTAATAGAGCGAAATGAGTTCATGGAGGAGAAACGATATGGCAGAATGGTACGAGCAAAGCTTTGGGGAAGATTATTTATTGGTATACAAGCATCGCGACTTTCAGGGAGCCTATCAGGAAGTGCAAAAAATGATCTCCTGGCTCAAATTACCGCAAGGTTCCAGCGTATTGGATTTATGCTGCGGGATGGGACGTCATTCGCTTGCGCTCGCCGATGCAGGGTATAAGGTGACGGGTGTGGACCTGTCCAATGTATTGCTGAGAGAGGCGCATGCGGCGGATTCCGAAGGGCGGGTAAGCTGGCATCAAGGGGATATGAGAGCGGTGCCGCTGGATGAAAGCTTTGATGCGGTGGTCAATTTGTTTACCTCCTTTGGTTATTTTGAGAAGGATGAGGAGCAGCTTAAGGTATTAAAGGAAATTTATCGGCTGTTGAAACCGGGAGGTCGTTTTATTATAGATTATTTGAACCCTTCCTACGTAGCTGCACATTTGGTACCGCATTCGTCCCGGGAGGATGAGGGAAATTGGATTGAGGAGCATCGGGTCATTGAAGATGGATTTGTGAAAAAGCAAATTGCCATCCGGTCAGCCGCATCTGTGACGACCACAGAAGCAGCCTCTGAACTGGATGCCACTCGTGCTGACGCACAACCTGCGCGTGTGTACTATGAGCGAGTAAAGCTATATCCGTATGAAAAGTTCCGTGGATTGCTAGAACAAGCCGGGCTATCCGTAGAGCAGGTGCACGGAAGTTATGATGAAGATCAATATATAGAAGATGCTTCGCCCCGAATGATTTTTGTCGGTGTGCGGGCTTGAAACAGAAGGCCGGAGGGGAAGCCATGAAATTGCCAGAGCTTACGCCGTGTGAGCGAATAGATGGAGGCTTTCAGGTCAAAATATCCATGTCCTTTCCGCTGCGCTGGGTGAATAGCTATGTGCTCAAGGGACAGCACGGTTTTACAATTGTAGACCCAGGTCCGCGCAATCTGGATACAGAGGCGGAATGGGAATATGTGTTCCAACAGCTGGGAATGTCCTTTGAGGATATTTCAGACATTGTGGTGACTCATCATCACCCCGATCATTATGGACTGGCGGGGTGGATGCAGCAGCAAGGTCAGGCTCGCGTACATATGTCAGCTCGCAGCCATCAGGAAGCGA
Source organism: Paenibacillus sp. FSL W8-0439 (assembly GCF_038008995.1). Classification (NCBI taxonomy): domain Bacteria; kingdom Bacillati; phylum Bacillota; class Bacilli; order Caryophanales; family Paenibacillaceae; genus Paenibacillus; species Paenibacillus sp. FSL W8-0439. Next base: position 4,503,966 of record NZ_JBBPAK010000001.1, on the reverse strand, counting down.
GGATGATGTGGGACGCTCCAGAATCGACGACCGCTATGGAGAAAAGGCTGCCCAGCTTTTTTGTCCAGCATGGCTTTCCTTTGGAACAGGTATCAGCCTTGGAATTACATATGCGGCAGGCTTATTTGCAAGTGAATCCGCAGCCTGAGATTACCTTCATTCCTACCGGAATAGACGCTCGTCTGGAATTAGACGGACGCAGCTGGATGCCCGTAGAGACTGGAGGGCATGCGCCTGGACATGTGTCCTTATATGAGCCGAATAGCGAAGTTATTCTGTGCGGTGACGCAGTGTTGCCGCAGATTTCCCCTAATATCAGCCTGCTGCCGGGCAGTGACGCCCAGCCGCTGAAGTCTTATATAGATGGCTTGCAGTGCCTAGGTGAGCTAGAGGTGGCATGGGCATATCCTGGGCATCGCAATCCGTTTGGATATTTTCGCGAACGGACGCAAGCATTGCTGGCGCATCATGAAGAACGGCTGGACAAATTCTTGCAGCTCGTCCAACCGGAAGGCAGCACAGCTTATGAGCTGTGCATTGCCGTGTTTGGCGACAAGCTGGGGATTCACCAGCTAAGGTTTGCCATGTCTGAGACGCTGGCCCACCTGGTGGAGCTGGTGCGCCGTGAACGAGCCTCTATGAGTGAGGAGAGTCCTATCACTCGCTTTTATCCTCTTTGCTATCAATAATGGCGTGGAGTTAACGAGCGAGTACAGTGATATGACAATGCAACATGACAGAACAACATGAACGGCATGCATGCCGGGGAAGAGGGTTTTATGAATTTGGTGCTGCTGGGAGCTACCGGACGTGTGGGCCGTTTTATATTAGAATATGCGTTAGCGGATGGTCATACCGTAACCGTCCTAGTTCGTTCACCGGACAAGTTGGAGAATTTCGCATCCCAATACGGGACACAGCTGCAAATTGTACAAGGTAATGCCACCAACGCGGAGGACGTAGCACAAGCGCTGAAAGGCGGGCCAACAGTTGTGATCAGTGCGCTGAATACAGATGGAACCACCACCTTATCCGTTAGTGCAGGTCTGCTGATCCGGCTGATGCAGGAGCAGTCCATTCACCGGCTCATAACAGTAGGAACGGCAGGGATTTTGCAAAGCCGGACCGAACCGAGCCTGTATCGGTACGAGTCCTCCGATACCCGGCGACGCAGCACCCGCGCGGCCGAGGAGCATCGGCGAGTGTACGAATTGCTGCGTGAATCGGCACTAGATTGGACAGTCGTATGTCCAACCTATTTGCCAGATGGCGGACGTACAGGTGTATATCGCGTGGAAAAAGATTTTCTGCCCGAAGACGGCTCACAAATTTCCACTGCGGATACAGCTGATTTTACCTATCGTCAATGGACAAATTGCGATTTTATCCGCACAAGGGTGGGCATTGCCTATTGATCGTGGAACGCAAAACATAGCTTCATTTTTAACATCCAAACCTGAGCGCAGTAAGTGTATCTACTTATGTTGTGCTCTTTTTTATTTGACAAACATTTAGGAATGGAATACTATGGTTCACGAAGGAAACAGTGTTTCCGAGATGAGCAAAGGAAGTGCATTGAACGATGTCTGAGTCATCGCAACCTTATAAAACCTATTCTGAGGTGAAGCTACAGCAACAACAATTGCTCCGTAAAAATGTGATTGATGCGGCATGCATCCTTCTTGCAGAAGAAGGGCCTGAGGCAGTGACTGTACGGCGAGTTGCACAGAAATTAAGCTGTTCCACCAAGATCATTTACAGTATTTTTGGCAGTAAGGACGGTCTTGCCAATGAAATGTATCTGGATGGATGCCTGCTATTGGCTGAAACCTTTGAACAAGTACCTGTTACGAAAAACGTACTCGCTGATCTGGAAGCTTTATGCTGGGCATATTGGAAATTTGCGCGGCTTCATTCAGCCTATTACAAAATGATGTTTGGCGGGGCATTATCTGATTTTAAGCCGGATGAACAGAGCTTGGAGGGTACCACAACGGCATTATCGCGAATCTTACAAACCGTCATACATGCTATGGAGCAGGGAGCACTGAAAGAACAGGACCCACTGCTGGTTGTCCGAATGCTGTGGTCAGCTTTACACGGGGTGATACATCTACAATTTGCAGGTCATTTTTTGACTGTGGACATGGCCCAAGAGGTGTATGCATTTACACTGAAGAATACGCTCGATGTATGTAAACCCTCTTCATCTCCAGCGTAAATATGAAGTGTACTGAGGTCGTCATCGTGATGGCTTCAGTTCATTATAGAGTAGTGGTAACAGTGTTTCTTAAATAAAACGACGATACTATGGAGGTCATCATCATGTTTAGGTATGCAAACAAAACAGCACTCATCACAGGGGCTTCATCCGGGATTGGTGAGGCATTTGCCTATTCGCTCGCGGCTAAGCAATGTAATCTCATTTTGGTAGCGCGCAATGAAAAAAAGCTAAAAGCACTGGCGAAAGAACTCTCCGCTAAATATAACGTAAAAGCTACGGTGATTGCGCTCGATCTATCCTCATCGGGAGCTCCCCAAACATTGCATCAGAAGGTTCAAAATCAACAACTCAAGGTAGATCTTCTGATTAACAACGCCGGTTTTGCCACCTACGGGTACTTTGAGCAGGTTTCAGGAGAAAGACAGCATGAGGAAGTGATGCTCAATGTGGCTGCTTTAGTCGATATCACACATGCATTTATGCCTGATTTGTTGCGTAACCGGGATGGGGGACTCATCAATGTTTCATCCACCGCTGCATTTCAGCCTGATCCCTATATGGCCGTATATGGAGCAACCAAAGCATTCGTACTTTCGTTTAGCGAGGCGCTGTGGGCCGAAAATCGAAAACGGGGACTCAAAGTGCTCGCCCTCTGTCCAGGTGCAACCGAAACCTCATTTTTTGATGTGGTAGGCTCCAGTGAAGCCTCTGTAGGTTCCAGAGAAACACCCCAGACTGTCGTCAATAATGCCTTGAGAGCATTTGAAAAAGGGCGCAGTCATATGATATCGGGTCGACAAAACTATTGGGTAGCCCAAGTATCCCGATTTTTCTCTCGTCAATCCACACTTAACATTGTGGAACGTACACTACGACCTCAAAATTGATTGCAATTTAAGAATCAAGATAGCCTATACTTTAATCAGGATTACCGCTCAATAAGCTGAGATTTCTTATATGCCGGGTCTGATTGCTTCTAATTCAATAGAATCAGCAGCCCCGGCGTTCCTAATTTACATAGATCAAGCGTTCAGATGCTATCCCAGATCTCGCGAATATAATAAAATCCCATCTCGCTTCTCCCAGCCGTTAGCTGACCAGAAGCGTTGACCTCCTATGTTATGCTCCATCACAAACAGATGGCATTTATCAATACCTTCTTTAAGCAAAGCAGATAACGCTTTATCCACCAGTCTGGGCGCAATCCCATGACCACGATGTTCTGTGGCTACACCCAGATGATACAGAAACCCTCTGCGACTATCATGGCCTGCTAAAATCGTGCCTATGATGTTTCCAGCGTACTCACAGACAAAGCTAAGTCCTTCATTCTGCTGCAAAAATCGTGCAATCCGCTCCGGTGAATCGGCCTCACTTAATCCCAATCCGTCTAAGCCATTCCACAGCTCAATGGCCTGATCGTAATCATCAGCCTGCATCGTACGGAATGTATATCCTGCAATTACGTCTGCCATGTCTAGTTCTCCTCTTACCCTGTATATATCTATTGTAATCCAACGCATTGTTTGCAACTGGCATGTCATTGTTACCGTGTTGTATTCGGTGCGCTTTCTTCTCCAAGCTCCTGCTCGCGCTCTGCCTGCTTGCGATGGGCGATACGACTGCTGGCCGAGGCTGCAATCGCACCCACAATGTCGTCCAGAAACGTATGAATCGGCCCAAGGCTTTTATCGTTCAGGCGTTCCAGCACACCCGGTTTGAGCTTATCGACATAACCGTAATTGGTAAATCCAATACTGCCGTACACATTGACGATGGAAAAGGCTAGAATTTCATCCACTCCGTATAATCCCTCATCATTCTCAATCATATCCTGCAATGGGGGAAGAAGAGCCCCCTGTTCCGCGAGAATATCTAGCTGGATGCCCGTAAGCACGGCATTTTGAACCTCGCGCTTCATTAACACCTTGTCCACATTGTCCATACATTCTTCCATCGTTAGGTTCGGGTAATATTTTTTCTGTAGAAGCATAACCAGTTCTGCGATTTCAGTCATACTTACACCACGCTTGTGCAGCCACTCACGGGTGGCATCGGCTACCTTTTTACTATTCAGGCTGTAAGGTACTTTTTTCTTGTCCATAAAGTTGAAGTTACCCTCCTCGTGTAGATCCTAATTTTCTACTGCAATTATGACCAGTGTGTCCAGTCTGCTAAAAAAGTAGTTATTTTTTACGCGGGGCTCGTATACATATTAGTACAATCTGTACAAAATTGTTAGGGAGGAACTTCATTTATGAACATAAAACACCCATGGCGTATGACCTCTGTAGCCGGGCTGCTATCCCTGCCCCTGTTGTTGTCCGGATGCAGCCTTTTCGGCAACGAAGCCGCGTCCATTGACCCTCCGCCGTCCACGACAGAGCAGTCCATGATTAAGGCTGTAACCGGAAAAGCACCTGCCACTACCGGGCAGTTGAGGGCTGTTTTTTTGCAAGATCATAACGGCTTGCTGGCCCCTGTATCTTTACCGATTGCTTCAGGCGATGTACAGGCAGATGCCAAGTCGGCGCTGGAAACACTGGTTGAGGGCGGGCCTTATGCCGGCTTATTACCAGAAGGATTTAAAGGTGTACTGCCTCAGGGTACAGAAGTGAAAAGTGTGACAGTGGACAAGGATAACAAGCTGGCTGTTGTCGAATTTAACAAATCTTTCGCCAACTATAAGCCACAGGAAGAACGCAAATTAATGGAAAGCTTGACTTGGACCTTGACCGACCGTCCCGATATTAAAAGCGTGCAGATTTGGGTGGATGGTAAAAAGCTGAACGAAATGCCTGTTGGCGGCACACCACTGGACCATCCGCTCACGCGCGCAGTAGGGATTAATTTGGAGGTCGGTCATGGTGTGACCCCTCTGGATTCCAGTCCAGTCACCGTATATTTCTCTTCATCTTCGCCTGCTGGAGTACAATATTATGTACCTGTAACACGACTGGTCAGTCCGGAAAAAGATCGTGTCCAGTCCGCTCTACATCAATTAATTCAAGGTCCACAGACCAAGGATGGATTGCAGGAAGTGATGACAGGGGAGACGGCGCTGAAATCGGTAGAACGCTCCAAAGATAACGTCATTACGGTATCACTCTCGGATGATATGTTTGCCAAAGGGGAGGCCGTACCTGCTGAATTTTTGGAATCGGTCGTACTGACAGCAGCGGACAATTCGGATGATGCGGTCAAAACGAAGATTCGCATTGAACTGAATGGTGAGAAAAGCGTGATTGGACAAAATAATCAAAATTATGGAGAGCCTGTAGCCAAGCCGCAGCACATTAACGAAATTCCTCTTTAAGGACAGGGAATCGTCATTGGGGTGCTTTTGCCTGCACACTTTGGTAAAATAAACATATAAGAACAGGTTGCATACGACGTAGGAGGAAAAAGCATGAGTAGATCTAACGGACGAAACGGTGATGAGCTGCGCCCGATGAAATTGACAGCAGGAGTAAATAAATACGCGGAGGGCTCTGTTTTTATAGAGGTTGGCGAGACGAAAGTCATCTGTACGGCTACAGTGGAAGAGCGCGTTCCTCCCTTTATGAAGGGCCAAGGAAAAGGCTGGGTGACCGCCGAATATTCTATGCTTCCGCGGGCGACACATAGCCGCAATCAGCGTGAAGCGGCGCGCGGCAAGCTGACAGGCCGTACTATGGAAATTCAGCGTCTGATCGGAAGAGCGTTGCGTTCGGTTGTCAATTTGCAGGCGCTTGGTGAACGGACGATTACGTTGGACTGTGACGTCATTCAGGCGGATGGCGGGACGCGTACAACCTCCATTACCGGTTCTTTCGTAGCGTTGGCGATTGCAGTAAATAAAATTGCCATCCAGCACAAGTTGCCTGTTTTCCCTATTACGGATTTTCTGGCTTCCGTCAGCGTAGGGGTTGTTGGTGACAAGGCGCTGCTGGATCTGAATTATGAAGAGGATTCCAAGGCCAAGGTGGACATGAATCTCGTCATGACTGGCAGTGGAAAATACGTCGAGCTGCAAGGTACGGGGGAAGAAAGCCCATTTGACCGTCATGAATTGGATCAGCTGCTTAGCTTGGGTGAACAAGGGATTTTGCAAATGATCGAGCGCCAAAAAGAAGTACTCGGACCGATTGCCGATAAGATCGGTGCTGGACGTACAGGAGCTGGGGCCTAATGCGACTGGATGGTCCGGTTGTCATTGTCGCTACGAAGAATAAAGGGAAAGTGCGGGAATTTGCACATGCTTTTGCGCCGTTTGGCAAGGAAGTCAGAAGTATGTACGATTATCCAGACATTCCTGATGTCGTTGAGGATGGCACAACTTTTGCCGAAAATGCGCTAAAAAAAGCCAAAGCGGTGGGAGATGTGCTCGGATTGCCTGTGCTGGCCGATGATTCCGGCCTGTGCGTGGATTTGCTGGACGGTGCGCCAGGCGTATATTCGGCCCGTTATGCGGGAGAAGGCGCCAGCGATCACGAAAACAATATCAAGCTGCTTGATGTTCTGGAATCAAAGCAGCTTGGTGATGATACCGGACAGCCTTTGCTAAGCCCGGCTCAATTCGTCTGTACCTTGATTCTGTATAATCCACAGACTGGGGAGACGTTGGAATCGACGGGCTCCGTGGAAGGCTGGATTACGACTGAAACCGCGGGCAGCGGTGGGTTTGGGTATGATCCGCTGTTCTATTTGCCAGAGTTTGAAAAGACAATGGCGGAGCTGACGTTGGAACAAAAGCAGGCTATCAGTCACCGAGGCATAGCCCTGCGTAATTTGGCAACAAAGCTGGGAAATCCACAGGCATAGTTTGGCAGCAGGTTGAATATATACCTGTCATATACGAAAAAAAGGCTATCCGTCAGTCATAGGCGCGGATAGCCTTTTTGGTACTTTCTGTTCCACGTATAGCATGCATCGAGAAAAACAGGCGGTTACCACCTCGTAATTTACGGCTTAAGCAGTTAGCACATTTTATCGAATAGCCACCTTGTAAGTGCGCAGCCAGTTATCCACTTGCGTCAAGTAAGCAAACAACTGAGGACCCGACATTAGCTGGCCAAACCAAGGCAGATTGGAGGATGCCTCCGGTGAGCTGGCAATATCCCGTATCTTTTTCGTATCGATCAGCTTGAGCAGTGGGGAAGAGGAATCATCCAGCAGTTGCAGCGCCTGCTTTTTCACAGCGGCAAGATAGGAGGGATTATGCGTTTTGGGATACGGGCTTTTTTTGCGATATAGCACATCATCCGGCAATACGCCCTCCAGCGCCTTGCGCAAAATACCTTTTTCACGTCCGCCTGTCATCTTAATGCTCCACGGAATGTTCCATACATATTGCACCAACCGGTGATCGCAATACGGCACCCGTACTTCGAGTCCGACCCCCATACTCATTCGATCTTTGCGATCCAGCAGGGTAGGCATAAAGCGGGTGATGTTCAAATAGGACATGACGCGCATTTGCGCAGCTTTTCCTGTTTCCCCCGGTAGCTTTGGTACTTCTCCGACTGCTTCTGAGTAACGGTCGTTCAAATACTCCAGCGGCTTGATCCAGTCCCGCACTTCGGGGGATAGCAGACTCGCTCTCATATCGGGAGCAACCGCCCACGGGAATGTGCCTGAGTTCAGCATATCCTCCCGATGGAACCACGGATATCCGCCAAACACTTCATCCGCTGCTTCACCAGAAATGGCAACAGTAGCGCCCTTTTTAATCTCCCGGCAAAAGAGATACAGTGACGAGTCCACGTCCGCCATGCCGGGTAAATCCCGCGTTAGCGTGGAGTTGTTCAGAGCGGCTACAACTTCTGGTGTATCGAATTCAATCCAGTGATGATTTGTCCCTAATTCATCGACCATCCGCTGTATCCAGGGAGCATCGGCTCCGGGCTGGAACGCATGGGCTTTAAAATGCTTGTCGTTGTCCACATAATCGACCGAATACGTATGAACTTGTCCCTGCCCGGTACGTTTGTAATAATCAACTGCTAATGCGGACAGAGCACTTGAATCCAGCCCGCCAGACAATAAGGTACATACCGGTACATCCGAGATAAGCTGCCGTTCAACGGTATCCATCAACAGTTCTCGTACCTTGAGTGCCGTTTCTTCGGTGTTATCCTCATGCGCAATGCTTTCCAGTTTCCAATAGGCTTGAATGCGTACGCCGTCGCGGCTGTAGGTGAGGGTATGCCCGGGACGGAGCTCCTTCATCGACGAATAGACGCCGTGTCCGGGGGTGCGTGCAGGCCCAATGATAAAAATTTCTGCCAATCCCTCGGCGTCTACTGCTGCCTCTACCGCTGGATGCTGGAGTAGGGCTTTGGGTTCGGAGCCAAATACAAATACATCTCCAGTTTGGCTATAAAATAGCGGCTTCACTCCCAGTCGATCTCGTGCCAGAAATACCTGCTCCCGCTCACTATCCCAGACCGCAAACGCAAAAATGCCGTTCAACCGATCTACACAATCCGGGCCCCATTCGATATAGGATTCGAGCAGTACCTCTGTGTCGCATTGTGTACGGAAAAAATGCCCACGTTGTTGCAACTCTTTTTTCAGCTCAGGCGCGTTATATATTTCCCCGTTATATACAATCGTATAAGTGATATCCTCAAGCTGCCGGATCATGGGCTGAGCGCCGTTTTCCGGGTCCATTACGCTTAGTCTTCGGTGTCCGAAGGCACACGGATTGGATATCCAGGTACCCGCAGCATCCGGTCCGCGATCGGAGAGCGTTTGCGTCATATTCAGCAGCAGCTCAGATTGATGCATTAAATCTCCGTTCCACTGTATGAAACCTGTAATTCCGCACATGTCTATTCATCCTCTCTTTGTCGTGTTCATCCAGTGTTGGAATGAATCAAAAACTAAATCCCCAGTTCATCAGTATATATGCCGAAATGAAGCATAAAATGTCTGTCCGTTCCGAAAACTACAGATGGGGCAACCCGCCTACACGTGAGGAAGGAGGGAGACAATGTACTACATCAAGGATGCCAAAATACGCCGCTTCACTGAACTTGACGGAGTGCGCTGTGCTGAGGTAGAAGTGCGTCCCGGTGCCGCAGATGACCCGGAGCTGCTGGTTTATATCACAGCTACGAATCAGAAGGATGGTCAGCCTGATTATGACATGGTACGGATCATCCGCAATGATGCCGATCTGGAGCTGGATTGGTATGACAATAATCTGCATTCGGCATTTGAAGAAGTGACCGACAAGGCTTTTACGGACTCTACGCACATTACCGCTGGTGAGGAACGGGAAAAGTTCAAAAGGGAGTTGCTCTCCTATGGGCAGCTTAGTACAGAGTTTGCCAAGGAGTTCGGGGCATGAGGATATGGTGTGCACTACCTCGGCTTTTGTTAATTTGGACACCGGCGCCATCGCCAGATCAGCGTGAAAGGAGGGGGAAATCATAGACGGCAAAGCGAAGTATAAGAAAAACAAAGGCAGCAGTTATATTCATAACAATGAGTTCGCGGAAGAAGTGATGGAGAAAAATGTAAGACATGAGGTGCGAAGAAGTCCTAGACGCTTCGGTAATAAATAAACAGTCATAAACTGAGAAACGCTCATTTATAAATGACCCTGAAGAAGCCTCTGTATTCGTCAAAATTGCGAATGCGAGAGGCTTCTTTTGAATTAGGCCGCTTCACGCAGCGTCATGATCCCTTTGTAGATGTTATAGACAAAAACGCCGAGATAGACCACTACGAATAGCATTACAAACCCGATAACCGAGCCTGCATGATTGGCAGTGATAATAAAATAAACTAGCGGAATCGCCGCAATAATGGGGAAAATGTGCGATAAAATGGCTTTTTTCGCGTGTCCCTGAACATATTCGTCCCGGACTGCAATCCACACAATGACCGGCACCAGAAAAGGTGCGAAAAAAATGCTAAAATAACAAAGTGAAGACAAAAGGCCTCTCACGGATTAACCCCTCCTTTTTGGCATCGTTCTTTGTACATAATACCCCGTTAGCGTCCAAATGATTCCTTTTGCAGCCTGCTTTCCTGTATAATGAAAAAATGCTTTTGACAGTTGCCCAAAATGTGATATAATCATTAATGCACTGAATACATAAGGTTTTATGGATTATCATTTTGTCCCAGTAGCTCAGCTGGATAGAGCAACGGCCTTCTAAGCCGTCGGTCGGGGGTTCGAATCCCTCCTGGGACGTATAGCAAAAACTTCCTAATTCAATATTAGGAAGTTTTTTTGTGTTCCGGCAGTATCATTGATTCTGGCTTTATACTGTCGCCTTCTCTTTATGAGCAAAAAATTGCGGCAGATGCTCTTTGTGTGCTTCCAGCAATTCATCCAGCACAGTTTGGGCGATATCGCCGCTTGGAACGAGCGGATTCAAGGTGAAGGCTTGCAGTGCTGTCGCATAGTCACCAGTGACCGCCGCTTCAATGGTCAGCTCTTCCATCGCCTTCATGACTTGCAGCAGTCCCCGTTGTGCTGGAGGGAATTTGCCAAAGTTGACAGGCTCCGCACCATGCGCACGAATGACACTAGTTACTTCGATGGCGCTATCATAAGGGACATCATCAATCGCACCGTTGTTACGCGTACTAACTACCATCAATGTGCCTTTGTTGTTATAAATAGAGTTGATGATTTCACAGGCAGCATCGCTGTAATGCGCACCGCCGCGTTTGGATAATTCCTCTGGTTTGTAATCCAGATTCGGATCTTTGTACAATTCAAACAGACTTTCTTCCAGACGTTTGACGACTTGGCCCCGAGTTCCTTCGTTTTTGGCCTCCTCTAATTCTTCCTTGAGCATGTTATCGGTCATATAGTAATACCGATGGTAAGGACAAGGTAGCATTTTCAATTGACGAACCTGATCATACAGGAAGCGCATGTTCTTAATATTTTCAACGACCTTCTCCGGTTTTGCGCCAGGAGCATACAGTCCTTCGATAACTTGTTCTGTTAATTCTTCTCCAGTTTTATCATAAACTTTGTGCCAATGAAGGTGGTTAATTCCTGCAAATTTAAAGAACAGCTCTTCTTCCGGTTTGTCCAGCACAGCCGATGCACTCTTGATCGCGCCGATTGGAACATTACATAATCCGATGACTTTATCCCACTGACCATAACGAAGCACTGCTTCGGTGACCATGCCCGCAGGGTTGGTGAAGTTAATCAACCATGCATTCGGACACAGTTCTTTCATATCTTCTACGATACTGAGGATAACGGGTATGGTACGAAAAGCTTTGAACATCCCACCAGCCCCATTGGTTTCCTGACCGATCATACCGTGTTTTAACGGAATACTTTCATCTTTAATCCGAGCTTCCAATAAGCCTACCCGAAACTGGGTCGTTACAAAATCGGCATCCTTCAAGGCTTCCCGACGATCCAGTGTCAAATGTACTTCACAATCAATGCCGGCGGCTTTTACCATCCGTTGGGCCATGGCCCCTACGATCTCCAGTTTCTCGCGTCCTGCTTCAATATCTACCAGCCATAATTCCCGGATGGGAAGCTCTGCATAACGTTTGATAAAACCTTCTACTAATTCTGGTGTATAGCTGGAGCCTCCGCCAATAGTTGCGATCTTTATGCCTTTTTTCATGGTTAGTGCCTCCTGAGTATGTTTTTTAAAACCGCTTTCTTAAGCTCAAATTCACTGTAATCCCTGTAATGCATTACAGGTCAAGCGCTTTTAGAAAACTTATTTGGGGAAGGTGACAATTATAGGGCGGGGCCACGAAACATGCTAAACACGAACATGCTAAAATAGAAAGAACGAGGTGAGAAATGTGGCAAATATTCATGAAATTGCAAAGCTGGCGGGTGTATCCTCGGCAACGGTGTCTCGTGTCATTAATAACCATCCGTACGTAAGTGAACCGACAAGGCAGCGTGTACAGGAGGTCATAGACCGACTGGATTATGTACCTAATTTGAATGCGGTTTCATTAAAAAAGGGCATGACCAAGCTCATAGGAATTATTTCAATTTCTTTTAATGATTCATTGGGTTCATTTGTGCGTGGATTTACAACCTATGCCCAGGAGCATGGTTTTAATATGGCACTATTTATTACGAATGGAGAGAAGGAGCGGGAGCTTGAAGCACTGGAAATGTTGCGGAGAAAGCAACTGGACGCCTTGGTCTGTATGATTCGCGTCAATGAGTGGAGTGTGATTGAGCACTACACCAAATATGGTCCAATTGTGACATGGCAGCGTGTAAACATTGAGGCAATCCCGTCTGTATTTATGGACCAGTATCAGGGGTACATGCTTGCGCTGGAGCATCTGTATGCCAGAGGCTATCGCAGCATTGTGAATGTATATGGAAATATGAGGGGATTGAATACGAAGGAGCGCATACGGGCTTATCATGATTTTTGCAAAAAACATGATTTGAACGCTGATGCTTTCTCGCATTTTTATGGCTTAAATTCAGTAGAAGCGGGTGAACAAATTGCTCACTGGTGGGGCGAACAATCCAACAAGCCGGATGCCTTCGCTTGTTCTACCGATTATTTGGCTGCAGGGCTGTTGACCGAAGCACGTAGGCTCGGTGTTTCGGTCCCGAGTAATGTTGCAGTGGTGGGCTTTGATAACACCGAAATTTCGCATTTGCTTGATTTAACCACCATTCATTACCCGATTGACAAGCAAGCGGAAAATGCATTCATTATGATTCGAAATGCCCTAGAGGGGCTTCATGAAGAATTACATCCCTTGGAATTCAAGTTAGTAGAGCGAGCGACCACTTGATCTCCTGAGTATTCCCTTTTATCCGGTGCTGAGCTATTCAAGTCACATAATTGAGGTGATATTTTATGCATATAGGTTAACTGATACTCACTTATATATACTTGAGAATTCTAGGGTTCTCTGCTTTGCACGTCCAACAAATGCTTATAAGGATTTAGGAGAATTAATGGAAAATGGCACGCTCTATCATATTTCGGTACCAGAAGATTTCGAATCTTTTGATCATAATAAAGCACTAACTCCGGGTGAGGGAGGCGACTTCTTTTTTGAAGAGTTCCTTAATCCAGTACTAAAATTAATAAATGAAAATAAAAAGTAAAAAATAAAAAAGGACTCCATAACAGTATAAATTCCCGAGGAGTCCTTTTTTGCACAATACTTTAATTCAAACGGCCATCATAATTCCATTACGAAAATTAACGTCAAGATACATGCACAGTTGTAAGTAGAATTAACGATTCAAAATAGGTATTTCTCCCAGCAGATTCTTTAAGTTAATGGAATCCCACGGCATATGCTCGGTTATACCTAACCCAACTACATCAGTTTCTTCAGATAGTTCTTTAATCAGATGAAGTAGTTGAGGTATTTGCATTGTTCCCGCAGGAGAAAGATTATAGGGAGCTTCAGGGTTGGCGAATAATAAAGAACGAAATGCTTTTGGATCAAGTACATCTAAATCAAGGTGAATCGCCAGGTGCTTGATGCCGCTTTCTTTAATCCATTCTTTTATAGATGCGGTACTGCTCGTTAACTCTTGGGTCCCAGCAGTTCGAATCCCTAATCTTTGAATTACTTCAGTATCTGTTTCTGTAGTGGTAACACCTAACCTTTGAAATGTCTCTGAAAATGCTTTTGTTTCTTCTTCTGTAGGAGCTGCTAATCCAGCGATAAAGACATTTTCAGGTTTAAGAGGAATTTTCACATGTTTTGCGAACTCCTCATCTCCTTCTCCCAAAAGGTTCCCAAGCGGTAATGTATGTCCGTTATCATAGCCTACATATCTAACTAAATCACTGTGAGCATCAATCCAAATTAATCCTAATTCTCCGCCGTATCGTTCGTTTAAATAGGCAAATGGGGCTTGCTCGACTAAGCAGTCACCACCAAACATTACTATGCGATCTGGCTTATGAGCATCAATGATATGTTGAGCAGCCTCTAATTGTTCAAGTAGCTGTTTTCTCCCATACATACCGTTCTCGTTGACAAGTGGAGTTCCATCATAAGCTTGAACTGGAACTTGAATAAGGGGTTGAGCATTGTCTGGGGCTAGCCAGGCCAGCAGTTCGGCGCCAAAAGAGTAGTTAGGATTGTTTCCTCCTTGCCACTGCGGCATTAACAGGCGTATTGTTTTAGTCATATTTTCTCTCCTTTACTTCAAATTACGGTTAGTATAAACTGAACGCAAATAAAAACGTAGTACGCACTAATTTGATAGGTACTACCCGAAAGGATAGTGTGAATATGAGTATGGCTGAATTTAAAGGTAAAGTTAAAAACATTCAAGATACACCTTTTGGTTATACAGTGTCAGTTATTGGTGGTAAATGGAAAATGGTTATTATTTACCTTCTGGCCGAAAACCAAGTGGTTCGCTTTAATGATCTGAAAAGACAAATCGGAGCTATTACTTATAAAACATTGAGTTCACAGCTAAAAGAATTGGAAGCGGATGGTCTGGTGAATCGGAAAGAGTACCCCCAAGTTCCACCTAAAGTTGAGTACAGTCTTACAGAAAAAGCGGAAACACTATTGCCTGTTTTGGAAGGGTTATGTGAATGGGGAACCAAAAATCAATATAATTAAGTTTCGTTTTTTAATTGCTTTCGAATGCTATACGAATATTAGAAAAGACGATTGACATATATTTATAGTTAATCAGGTATTCTACAAGCTCAAGTGTACTGGGGATAGGAAGCTTAAAAATCAGTATCTTTTGGGGGGGATATTTTTGACTATGGCGATTATTTTATTTGTAGCGAATATTCTACTTATTCTTGTTTCAATCGTTGGTATTGTTCTGTTCATGGGGATATTGTACAGGGGGTACATTTTGCTAGGATTACTTATTGCTGAGAAAAAGAACACAAGAATTCAAGCTGTAAAAGATTAATTTTATGACAACACAGAGCCTCATTTCTACTTTATTAGTGGAAATGAGGCTCTTGCGTAAACAATAAAAGTGACATAATGGGGTGAAGGAAGGGACATAGCATTTTATAGCTTTTGGGACATCCCCGGATGTTTGATGCTTAGCACTACCTTTTTCTTTAGTTCCTCTGCAGCAGCTCGAATCTGTTTTGCCTGCGTCACAGCCGAAATCACCGCTACACCATCGGCACCCGCACCTACCACTTCCTCCACACGGTCTATCGTAATGCCACCGATCCCGACGATGGGCAGATCAATTCCCGCTTTGCGCATCTCATGCAAAATGGCTGGACCCTGCACCGCATGAGCATCATCCTTTGAGATGGTGGGATAGATGGGGCCGACGCCGAGGTAGTCCGCACCTTGCAGAATGGCTCGACGAGCTTCCTCAATCGTATGGGCGGAGACGCCAAGGATTCGGTTTCCGATCCGCGTACGCACAGAATCAGCCGATTCATCGTCCTGACCGATGTGAACACCGTCGGCGTTGAGCTCAAGGGCCAGCTCCACATCGTCATTGACGATAAAGGGGATACCAGCGTGGTGGCACAGATCTTGTAGCTGACGCGCAAGTTCAAACATAGGAACCCCTGTTAACGCGCTACGGCCCTTTTCCCGGAACTGGATCATGGTTGTGCCGCCAGCAAGAGCCTCCTGCACGACCCGACTTGGTTCCGCAAGGCAGTTCACGCTTCCAACAACCAGATACATCTGTAAATGCCGGCGCATGATCTCAGGTAATATTCGACCGCTCATTGGAGTATCTCCTGACGACGGCGGTAGGCCCAATGATTGGTTGGACCGTGTCCCTGGCCCAGATACAACGTATCTTCAATCGCCGCCTGAATGAAGGCTCTTCCATTCAAAATAGCTTCCGGTACAGACACGCCTTTCCCTAATTCAGCGGTAATCGCTGCTGAGAACGTACATCCTGTTCCGTGTGTGTGGACAGTTCGCACCCGCTTGCCGCCCAGCTCTGTGAAGGCTGTTCCGTCAAAGAGCAGGTCAATGACCTGACCGCTGTTTTCGCTCTCCTCATCGTGGCCGCCCTTGATCACAACGAATTTGGGACCCCGGCTGCTAATATGTCTCGCAGCTTCACGGCGCCCTTCCATCGTACGAATGCTTATCCCGGTTAAGGCCTCCGCTTCCGGGATATTTGGTGTGACGACCAGGGCCAAGGGGAGCAGGTCGTCGTTCAATGCCTGCACCGCTTCTGGTTGCAGCAGCTTTGCGCCCCCTTTGGCAATCATTACAGGATCGACGACAACCTTTTCCCAGCCGAACTTTCGGATCTGCTCGGCTACCAGGCGGATGATGCCTGCATCAAATAGCATGCCAGTCTTTAGGGCGTCGACTCCAAGATCTGATCCTACAGCTTCGATCTGTTGCGCTGTTGCTTCCTGTGGCAGCGGATATACACCGTGAACTCCCAAAGTATTTTGTACCGTTATGGCCGTAATAGCTGACATACCGTATACGCCAAGCTCCTGAAAGGTTTTGAGATCGGCTTGAATTCCAGCCCCGCCGCCACTGTCTGAACCGGCAATCGTCAGCGCTCTCGGTACATGCACGTCTCTCATCGCGCACCACCTGTTGTAGTTGTTCCAGCTTCACGGATCGTGACATGCCCCTCTAGCGAACCAGTATGTAGTTTGGCAAGCTCGTCGAGAAAGGCAATCTGGAAGCTGCCCGGCCCCAGCTTTGCGGTATGCGCTGCGGCTCGAGAAGCTGCTGCACCGTAAAATGCCAAACCTGCTGTGCCTGCGAGCAGCAGGTTGGGTTCAACTGCTGCAAACGCACCCAACACAGAGGTCAGCAGGCAGCCTGTTCCGGTTACCTTCGTAAGCAGCGCGTCTCCGCCACTAATCAATCGTACTTCAACCCCATCGGTGATGACGTCCTCTTTTCCAGTGATGACAACCATGGTATGGAGCGTTTGCGCAGCCCGAACTGCCAGATCGACATTACTGCTGTCAGCACTGTCGCCTGCATCTACCCCTTTAATTTCTCGGGCTTCTCCGATCAGATGAGCGACTTCGGCTGCATTGCCTCGTACTAGTGAGATGTTAACCTCGTTTAGAATTCGTAGTGCTGACTCGGTTCTAAAGCTAGTCGCTCCTGCACCGACCGGATCTAACAGAACTGGAACACCGTGAGCATTCGCCGATTGTCCAGCAAGGATCATGGCATCCACCAGCTCACGGTTTAGCGTACCGATATTTAACACGACGGCGCCCGCTATTTTGGCCATATCTGCTACTTCCTCGGGTGCATAAGCCATCACCGGGGAAGCCCCTAGTGCATATAGGCCGTTGGCTGTAAAGTTGGTGACCACCACATTGGTTATATTATGAACGAGGGGGTTGCTGTTTTGTACCTTTGTCAGGAGCGTCGAATAACTTTGTTCCCATATATTCATCATGTTTATCCTCTCTCATCTATACTGATTATTCCTAGACCGTAGCGCGCATCTGGACGGGCCATTGTTCCTGCTTATAAGCCATATCCCAGAACATATATTCCAGCTGGCAGCTTAGCATAAAATGCTCAATCATCCGCTCTCGCTCGGCAGCCGTGGCGACTTTCGCCCAAGCATCCACACGCTCTCGATATTTGAAGGTTACATCTTCAATTTGGTTGCCATAGAAGCAAATCCACTCATAGAACGGATGAGACTCGTCTGGTCTTACCTCATCCATTAGCCTGCGTCCAATTTCAAGATATGTCCATGGACATGGTAGCAGCACGGCCATGATTTCCCCAAGACTACCCTCATGTGCGACGGTCAGCATATGGCGGATATAATGATGAGCGGACGGAGCGAGTGGATATCCCTGCATCTCTTCATAGGTGACACCTGCGATAGCACAAAAATTTTGATGCGGATGAACCTCGCTGTTGAGAATAAAAGAGATCTGTTCGTTAAATACAGCCATATCCTCCCGGCTCGTGCTTTTGGAGATTGCGATGCCGTAAATCCGCATGTAGGCGTTCAAATATTCAAAGTCTTGTTTTACATAGTGAATCAGCTGTTCCCTTGTTAAATTTCCTTCAGCAATACCTCTCACAAAGGGATGCTCATAAATGGCTTGAAAAATGCCATCCGCCTGCTGACGGAGCTCTTGCGAAAAACTCATTTCCCCACCTCCAACAAAAATGGAGAATAAGAAGTCCCGTAAGATACAATTCTCGGAACAATGCCAAAAAGCCGCCCCGAAAACTGGAGCGGCTTCAACATAGGTTCAATGCGCAAAAACGCCTGAAACCCTATATAGAAGGCTCCACTTTCCTACGCTAGTACGAACTAGATCAGGTTCAAAGGGTCCAAGATTCATTCTTGTCTCAGCCATAATGGCTCCCCTAGTGGACTTTCCTATTCTTTTGACTAATACTGTACATTCGTTCCTATGTTATGTCAAACTGCTTATGCCTAGTGAAGGATTAGTGAGGGTGTTGGATTACACTTTCCACGGCTTTGACCCTCACATATTCCGGTTTCCACATTGCATCCCGAATGGCTTGCTCAATATTTGGAAGGTGTGCCTGAGCTACCTGATCCTGAATTGCGGCCTTTGCTACCGCAACCGCAACCGCAAACGAAACATCACGTAATTTTCGAATATGGGGCAGCAGTGCGCCGCCAAGTTCATTCGAATCTACGGCGTTGGCAACGGCATCAGCTGCTGCGGTAAACATGGAAGGAGTGATTCGTTTGGCCTTGACCACAATTGCGCCTAGACCCAGTCCCGGGAAAACAAAGGCATTGTTCGCCTGACCAATTTCAAATTTCGTACCGTTATAGGTGACGGGCTCAAAGGGACTTCCCGTAGCAATCAATGCTTTGCCATCAGTCCATCGTATCAAATCCTCGGGTACCGCTTCAGCCAGATTGGTAGGATTGGACATGGGCATAATGATCGGGCGTTCCACATGCTTTGCCATTTCCTTGATAATCTCTTCAGAAAAGGCACCCGCTACACCGGAAGTCCCAATTAAGATTGTAGGTTTTACCTGACGGATGACCTCCAGCAACGGTATTTTGCCGTCTTCCGATCGGGCCCATGAGCTGATTTCTTCCTTTTTACGCACATATGGTTTCTGATAATCGAGTACATCTTCCATATCGTCCGTTAATAGCCCGCGATAATCAAAGGCCCAAAACGACCTGAAAGAATCTTCTGCAGGAAGCCCGTCCTCGATCATAGCGCTCCGTATTTGGTCGGCGTTACCGATTCCTGCTGCCCCTGGACCAAAGACAAGTATTTTTTGTTCACGTAGCGGAATTTTGGTGACACCTACCGCCGAAACAATCGCAGCTAATGTGACTGCTCCTGTGCCCTGGATGTCATCATTGAAGGTGAGAATGTTTTGACCGTATTTCCCTATAATGTGGCGTGCGTTCACGCTGCCCACATCCTCCCAATGCAAAAGCGCTTTCGGGAATTGTGTTAACGTTTTGCTGATAAAGGTATCAATAAATTGATGATAGGCTTCTCCGCGAACTCGTTTATGACGGTTTCCGATGTATAGCGGATCATTCAGCAGCTTTTCATTATTCGTGCCCACATCCAGTACAATGGGCAGCACCCGCCCGGGATGAATACCTGCCGCAGCTGTATATACAGCAAGTTTGCCAATAGCAATGTTAATTCCCCCGACCCCCCAGTCACCAATTCCCAAAATACTTTCTGAATCCGTGACCACGATCAGGTCAACATCCTCACTACGCAAGCCGGAATTATAGAACGCCTGTCCGATACCGTTCGGATGATCTATCGATAAATATACGCCCCCGGGACGGTTGTACTCATGGCTGTATTCTTGAATGGCGGTTCCTACAGTCGGTGTGTAGACTACGGGCAGCATTTCACTCAAATGGTCGGTTAGCAGCCGATAGTAAAGCACGACATTCCGGTTATGAAGGTCGTTAAGTGAAGCATTTTTACGCAGCATGGTGGGTTGTGCCAGGAATTGCTGATATGCCCGAACGCTCTGTTTTTCCAATGAAAGGACAGTGGGAGGAAGAATTCCTTCCAAGCCCAGTTCTTTGCGTTCTTCTTCTGTAAATGCCACCCCTTTGTTCAAAAGAGGGTTTGCTAGCACGTCCTTTCCTCGTAAGGGAGTAGATAATGACCCATCACGATTGACATGAAATGCTTCCATAAAAATACCTTCTTTCCCTATATTTTAATAATTATTCATGATGAAAAATGACATGTTGTCCATAGTATGGACGTACGAATTGGTTTTATTCGTCTATCAATCTATGACAAAATGACCATATGTGTATCTTTTTATTAATCCCATAGAACCAATTTTGTTTTCGGATTCACCTTGTAATTCGTATAGTAGTAGTCCTGATGAATCAGGTCTAAATGCTCTGTTTTTATCAAATATGAAAAATAGTTTTTCTTCTCTTGAATGCTTATATATCAAGGGATGTGAGCTGTTTTGTTAAGAAAATATGAAGTATTTGGACATTAATTTAATCTTACTAAGCAAACATTTTTAATTCTTTTTCAACAAAATAGAACTATTCGGAGGAAAAGGAGAGGTTTGTGTGCAGGGACCTATAGCCATTTTTAGCGATAACAACAGGGCTATTGATTATCCCAATGTGATTTGTTTTTACCAATATATACAGTGCGAGGACACGGAGGAAGCTTCAGTCTACGAGGGTGCAAGTTGCTGCCTGATAGATTATAGGGAGCCGGGGCAAGCCGTGCGGAAAGCTAATCAGATCCGTAGCCAGTTTCCACAAATGCCATTGCTATTGGTGACGGATGTAACCTTTCCGTTCAGTGATCAGCATATGGTGCAAATTATCGGAGTAGGCCGATTGCGTCTGCTATTTTGGCAAGCCAATGATACCGAAGAAATACTTTCTGAAATACAAAGCTTGCTCTATCCCGAGTATTCGACTAAAAGCCAACATGTTGCATTCATCTTGTCTGTGTATAACGAAGAGAAACGTTTTGTTCATGTCAAAACCTTTGCTGAGCGACTGCAAGCCTTTATCCGCAGCCATATTATAGAGGGTTCGATTTATCTCATTGATGATGGTAGCCACGATGGCACGAATGCCTTGATTAAAGCGCTGGAGGCAGCAACGGACTTGTCCGTAAACCGGATTAACCAGAACTTGAGTCCACTGCTTCAAACAAGGGAATTGGGACGCAATACGCGCAAGGCAGGGACGTATCTGGAAGGAATGCGGACCATCGGTGCGGATTACTACGTATTTGTGGACGCGGACGATTCCTTTTTTATTGAGGATATTGCCAGAATGATCAATGTTGTTCAACAGGGCTACTATGATGTTGTGATTGGAACCAAAGATATGACCGCCGAGAATCGTTCTTTATTGCGATCTATCGTCAGCTTTGGCAAACGGGTCGTCTCTCGCCCCTTTTTACCAACCGGTGTAGTAGATTCCCAGACGGGTCTTAAAGTGATGAGCTCGGTTGCCGTGAAGCGGATGTTTCCACATTTGAAGGAACAACTCGGACTAGCGCTGGATCTGGAGATGATGTTCATTGCCAAGCGACTTCAGCTCCGTGTGCTGCAACTACCCGTCAAATGTATTGACCGAGATGGCTCGCACATTCATGTCTGGAAGGATTCCATTCGCTTTTTGCGCTCTATCATTGAGATTTGGCGACTGGATCGGCGGGTGAGATAACCACGTGAACAACCGATTGCGTTCGTTGATGTTCCCCCTCTTTAATGTGCTGCTTAACGGATTCAATTTTTTCTTCCACATTGCAGCGAGCTGGTATCTTACCGGACAAGCCTATGGTCAGGCGAACGCGCTGTTGGCCCTCTTTGCACTGTTGTCCGTATTGGGCTTATCCATCCAGCTGTTAACCGCCAAGCTGGTATCCAAGGCTGACCAGAAGCTTGCGCTACGCAGCTTACCGCTCGGTTCTCTATTACTAAAAGCACCTCTAGTGCTAACTTTGCTTGCCATGATCATTTTACTTTCCTTTCATCCGTTGCTGGGTTCGCTATTGGGCGTTGAGTCCGGCCCGCTGTTCATGCTGTATGCCTTGATCGGATTGCATATTCTGGTAAGTTCGTGCCGTGGAGATTTACAGGGGAGGGAACGCATGCTGGCGCTCAATGTGAACTATTACATTGAGGTATTAGGGAAGCTATGCCTGTTTTTTGTCCTGGCTGCCCTGGGGTTAAGGTTGGAAGCCTTACTATTAGCGAGCTGTGGGGGAATGCTGCTGTCGTTGCTTCACGGCTGGATCGTTTCGGCCCGAGGCTTGTCCCTATTGACATATAGAGGAGAACATATCCCTGCTGGGTTATGGAAGTCACTAGGTCAGGATTTCACCGATAGCCTTATGACGAATTTATTCATTCTGTTTTGTATATCCATCGACATGTTGTATGTACAGCATTACTTTCCTGAGCAGGCCAGCAGCTATGCCATTGCGCTGAAGTACAGCCAGTTGGTCTATTACGTTTCGTACAGCTTGATTGCTGCCTTTATTCCAAAGATCGGTGCGCAGGGGCATGACCGCCAGGCTTTGGGCAAGTTAATTGTAATCTATGCTGGATTAATGGCTGTAGCCGCGCTGTGTGTATATGTGGGCACAACTTATATATTCCCACCCTCTATTCCCATATTATTTGGAGCCTCTTACCAGGCGGCTGAGGCCTATATTCCATGGGGAGGCTGGGTGTATTGGCTTTTTTCCATCGTGCTATTTTTTGTGCATGTGCACGTATTAGTGGGCAGACGCACCTTTATGTTCAGTCTGATGGCGGGAGCCGCAGCTTTATTAGTAGCCTTTCATATGGCTCACACAGACCCGATCGATTTTTTGTTGTCAGAGTTCATTGTGTACGGAGCTATGTCTCTCTACTTTGTGATAGATGCCTATATGTATTTGTTCAAAATAAAGATAAGGGGAGGAATCACCCCATGAATACCATACTAGAGCAGGACGATAAAACCGTAGTTCTATTGCTTTCCTGGCGTGACATTCGTTCTCCGAAAAGCGGGGGAGCAGAAATTTTCACCCATGAAATGCTGAAACGCTCACAGCAAGGTCGGTTTCAGTTCATTCATTTCTCACCTCAATTTGAGGGGATGCCTGAGCATGAAGTCATTGACGGTGTTACGTATATTCGAAAAGGAAACATATACAGTGTTATTTATTATGCGATGCGCTATTACCGTCGTCATCGGCAGCAGATTGACTATGTAATTAATCAAGCGAATACGCATCAGTTCTTTACCCGATTTTGGGTGGAGGCATCCAAGCGAATTTTTTTCATACATCAGCTAACAAGGGAAATATGGTATGAAAATGCCAGGTTCCCGCTAAATATGATTGGATTTCATATGGAGCCCCTCATGCTTAAGCTGGCACGGAAGGATCGGACGCTCACCGTATCCCCGTCTACCCGGTATGATCTGCTTAAGCTGGGCTTTCATCCAGATCGCGTTCATCTTTTACCGGAAGGAATTGAGTTTGATCATTGGCCGCGTGAA
This sequence comes from Paenibacillus sp. FSL W8-0439, assembly GCF_038008995.1. Taxonomy (NCBI): domain Bacteria; kingdom Bacillati; phylum Bacillota; class Bacilli; order Caryophanales; family Paenibacillaceae; genus Paenibacillus; species Paenibacillus sp. FSL W8-0439. Next base: position 4,480,318 of record NZ_JBBPAK010000001.1, on the reverse strand, counting down.
CAATTTTTGACAAAGGAGTCTAACCCAACCTTCATGTATGCCGGACGCTTTGTTAAATATAAGGGCATTGATCTGGTCGTTGAAGCCTTTGGGCGGCTCAAGGAAAAGTTCCCCCAGGCTATGTTATGGATTGCCGGAAAAACCGATAAAACCTATGTGACAGAACAATTATTGCCGATTATAGAACGGTATGGATTGACATACGGAGAACCGGATGAACAGGGACAATCACAAGCCGATATTACCTTTTATGGATTTGTTTCAGCAGAGTATAAGCTGGAGCTGATGAGCCGTGCCCATGCGCTCGTATTCCCTTCCCTGCGTGAAGGCTGGGGATTGACGATTACCGAAGCGGCTGCGGTTGGAACTCCCAGCATTGTGAGCAATTCTCCCGGTCTGGTGGATGCGACGGATTTCGGAAAAAGCGGATATTTATGCTTTCACGGCGATATTCGAGGATTGTCTGAACAAATGGAAAGAGCGGCAGAGGGTGGCGAAGATTACATGGCCATCCGTGAGCGAGCGTACCAATATGCGCTAAGATTTCATTTTGATCATACAGCTGCCGCATTTGAGCAGTTGATGGAGAATTGGACAGAGGAGGCGGAACAGAGTGGACAAAGTGGTCATTCTCTTCTCCACGTACAACAATGAACGTACAATAGAGCCTTGTTTGCGAAGCTGTATGGGGCAAAATTACAGGGATCTGCATATTGTAATTGCCGATGATGGCTCCAGTGATCGGACGGTTGAGACGATTCGTATGCTGTCCGCAGGGAGCTCAGTACCCGTTACCGTATTGGAGCTTCCTCATGGAGAGCGGGGAGTTGCTAGAGTCAAAGCGGTTGAGGAAGCGAAGCGCTTGGGTGCCGAATACATATTTGTATTGGATTCCGATATGATTTTAGCCGAACATCTAATTCAGCAAAGCATCGACTTTTTTGACGATCATCAAGATATTGGCGCCTTGGTTATTCCAGAGGAGGCATATTCGGAAGCAAATAATTTTTTCTCCAAAGTAAAGGTTTTCGAGCGGAATGTAATTAACAACGCAGGAGAGACCTTGGGAAAACGCTCCATTGAAGCTGCACGCTTCTGGCGAATGAGCGCTTACGAATCGACAGGCGGATTTAATGCGGAGCAAATTGCTTTTGAAGAAATACAGCCAACCTTACGCTATATAGAGTCTGGCGGAGTCATTCGCCGGGCGGTTTTTACACGGGTATATCATGATGAAAAACAGGTATATTTGCAGGATGTATTACGTAAAAAAGCCTACTACTTCTCGGTGATGGATCGTACGATGTCATCTGAGGAGGGCGGATTGCGAAAGGCACTGGAACGTTGGTACTTCTTCCGTCCGGTGTTGTATACATGGGGGAATGTGAAAAACTACATCCGCCATCCGCTGCTAACGGGGGGGATGTTGTGGATGTACACCTGCCTGACTGTGATTGGGGTAGCCGCCGTGTTAAAGGGCGGCACCCGTCACTCAGGCGATCTCGCTAAGGCGGATAAGGCGTAACGATGAATGACCGAGGGTCAGCGTATCCAGCGAGTACAGGTCGGGATCGGAAGATTCTGGCTCCTCATACGGTATATATAATGAATGCGGAGTTAACTGAATACCTTCGCCAGCAGGATGACGCAGTGAGCAGCCGACAGGATACAGCTCAGCAAGTGCAATGTGTACGGCGGTTACGATATCTTGATCATTCAGCAGTACATACGGTCGGTACGGAGCATTCAAAATGCTGTTTATAAATTCCGATAGGTCAGATGCGACGTTCTGGTCTGCATACAGGCTGTTTCGATTGAGCCTAGCCTGATCAAGCGCCTCATACAGTATCTTTTTAAGCGTATCATCATCCAGCTCCAGCGGTTTCGTCAAAAAACGGAACACGCCGACTTGATTAATGGCCGATAAAATGGACTGCGTATGCAGGTGACCAGACAAAATGATGCGTACGATATGTGGATAATCTTTCTTAATCATACGAAGGAACGTAATTCCGTCCAAACCAGGCATAAGCAGATCGGAGACGACAACATCAATCGGGTACTTTTCCAGCACTTGCAGAGCTTCTTTAGGCGTGTGAGCGGTATGTAAGGTGAATGTTTCTTGCATCAATGTCCGTTCAAGCAGGGACAGCACCATAGGACTGTCGTCAACAAATAGAATGTTTTGGGGTGTCATAAGAACTGCGCAACTCCAATCAGGAAGTAAGAAATGAGGAACTACATGTATAATATCAGCGTTTTGGCATTTTTAAAAGATGTCAGTACAGAACGGGCGTTGCGTCTTTTTTGTGAACGATTTGATTCGGTTGAACACGCGCTCTGGGAAAAAGGAATGCGTCTTCTTCACCAGTATCATGCTGCGCGACATACAGGGGTGACTCTGGCCGTCTCCAGTGCACTTCAGCATATGGACGATCGTCATGATATTTACGTTGTTGATCTGCGAGCATACAGCGAGGAAGATTTGGATCGTCTATATATAGCCAAAACATGCGAGTTGATCCTGCTGACAGACGGGGCAACGGAAACCGCTGCGAGGTTTGCCGCACTCCAGCGCCGCACTCCCCGGTTGCTGTGCGCACGGCTACCGCTGGTCAGCTACGAGCTGGAATGCCTGATGCAAGCGATTTTGAGCCGTCTTGAACAAAATGGAGGGGCCAGGTCATGAAGCAATGGGCTTTGTTGAAACCAAGTTGGCAAAAGCTGATCCTGTACCTGATGGTTTTGTGTGTGACACTGTTCTTGGCCGCTGTGCTACAATGGTTCGTCATGCGGCAATTCAGCGGTCACTTGGCGGAAATTCAGAACGAGCAGCTCCAGAATGAGGTACAGGAACTGTCTGGCAGCATAACGGAGCATTATGCCGCATGGCAAGATGAGCTAAAAGAGCTGTCGTCCAGTCTGGGCAGAGAGATGCTGAATCAGGGAACACGTCAATATGCTGAGGGGTTTAAGCGTGAGAGCGGGTCTTTTTATGTGCTGGATGAACAGTATCATGTGATGGTCGGACGTGACAATCGTGAGATGAGGAATGCGGTCCAGCAGATTAAATGGCTGCAAAATGGTTGTGCGGTCAGCTCTTTTGTGACTGAGGATCATCAGCCTGCCCAGTACATAGCGTGCAGGATTCAAGGGGTACAGACGGGCGGTTTTATGGTGCGTACAGTTGACGCTGAAATGCTTAGTGGAATTGTTAAAAGTAAGCCGGTGAATCAGCATGAGACTTTATTTTATAACGGTCAATTCAAGATCGTAGCTTCCCGAAGTACTTCGGATATCAACCGGACGGACATCACGAGTGTAACCCGTAGGCTGCTGGAGGGCAATACGGGTATCGTTGAAGATCGTGGAGAGAAATACGGAATAGGATTCAGCCGCATTGGGGAAGAGGCCCTTTACATATCGGTTAAGGATATCAGTCAGGACACCCCCCAGCGAATTAGCTCCTTTCGCAAACAGTTGTGGATGGGGATGGCTCTAATACTCATTATTTTGTGGGCCATGCTCATCCAGTTCCGCAAACGGATTGTGAAAGATGCCATCGTGAACAATCAAGTGCGTGACCAGCGGCGGGATGAAGATATGCGACAGCAGCAGGACACGTATTATTTGCCGTTAATGCAGACGATTGAGCAACAGCTGCAAGAGCTACAAGAACAGACTAGCCGTCTCACAGGCGGCGATGATTTAAAGCTGTTGGGATTTTATCAAGATCTAGCCAACCGCTTTGAAGTGTCTTCCAGTCAGGGAAAAGGAGCATCTCATGAGGAACTGGAGTATTTCCGCGAGCTGAATGAAAATTTCATTCAGGGTCGTCTCAGACAGGAATCCTCACTAGGAGAATTACTGACAGGCGTCCGTAGTTTGCGTGATGAGCTGGAAGAGAAAATGCATGATAATAGCGGAATTAGCTTCACCGATATGAATGAGGTATTGTCCGAATCGCTGAAATGGGCGAACCGTTCGCTGAATATGAAGCACATTCAAGTGATCTTGCGGCAAGAGCCAGTTCCATCCATTGCAGCACAAGCACCCATGCTGTACAAAACGATACAGGGGCTGCTGGAAAATGCAGTGCAGGCCATGAACCAAGATGGAGAGCAGCTGGAGGATCAGGAACGGAGCCGAACGGGTCTGCGGTCCAAGCGGCAATCTCATATGCTTAAGGTTAGCTCACGGCTGGAAGAAGCTGAAATTATGATTATCATTGAAGACACAGGCGGCGGGATTGATGACAAGATGCGTTGGAGCTATTTCCAGCCGGACTATTCCCAAAACGCACAGGAGCATACGTTCAGCCTGTATCACATGGATGCATATCTGAAGACTATAGGTGGTCGCTTAAAGCTGCGTAACACCGATCAGGGATTGCAGGCCATCGTTCATTTGAGAAGATAGATAGGCCCAAGATAACCAACAGATACAAGAGGTTCAAGAGAGGGGGACAAGTATGAAAAAGTGGATATTTCGCTACCGCTACGATATGGCGGCAATCCTATTGATGCTGGCTGCGATTGTCGCATATCTTGCCCCCATCTATGGATTAGGACAAATCGTATTCAGTGACATTGCCTTTGGAGCCACCTCTCATCGGTATCTGGAGGAAATAACCGGGGTATGGAACGAACGATGGTCTACCTCGACCTTGTTCAATGCTCCACGTATCCTGTACATCTTGCCCTTCTATGGACTTTCACTATTATTTGACGAAAGCGGCCCGGTCTTGCTCAAGTCGTTTATCACAGGTTTGTTATTTGTCTCGGCATTTTCGATGTATGCCTTTGCCAAGCGACTGGTCAGCGTGTATTATTCACCAAGTTTTACGAAAACCCGTATTTTTGCCATCATGGTTGGTTCGTTGTTTTACGCACTGAATCCGTGGGTTATTTTTCGCATCCAGCATATTTATTTGCTCTGTGGGTATAGTTTGTTTCCGTTAATGCTGCGATTCTTTTTCAGTGCGGTGGACCCCAAGTTTCAAATTCAACAAATTAAAAACTATCATCCCCATAAGTTGTATCAGCGGAACTGGATTGACCTGTTCCTGCTGGCTGCAGTATTCACTGTTAGTGCTGCGGCCATTCATTATTTTTTCTTCGGGATGATTTATTTGGGATTGTTCACCATGTTGCTCCTGCTCAAACTGACCTGGACTCATCGTAAAGCCGGGCGCGCCTATTTACAGCCCTTATACAGTAATTTTTTGCGTAAAGGCATGATTTTTGGTGTGTTTTTCGGACTGCTTAGTTTTTACTGGTTGTCCCTGTATGTAGGTAGCATGTTGATGGACGCTCAAGCGTCTCAGCATAATATCAACGTCGTGGATACGTTGTCTCTGTTCAGCCGTAATAGCAGTTTATATAATGTGGGTTATTTACTGAGCTATTGGTGGCCAATGTTTTCCTTTTCCTCACTGCCTGCCATGTTTTATGTAGGTGGGGGATTCTTATTGCTATTGATCGGATACGCGATGGTGACACGTTCACATAAAAATCCGATCATTCTGATCTTCTCGCTCCTTACGCTGTTATTTATGGTTGCAGCGACTGGAACGACATTTCCGTCCATTGCCAAGTGGTTTGTTATTTTGGTTACGAAAACCCCTGTGATTGGTTCGGTTTTCCGTGATCCTAACAAATTTATTGGACTGCTTTCCCTTAATTTCGGAGTGTTACTGACCTTTGGCATAATTCAATGTATGGAATGGTTTGGATCATCGCCGCTACAGCGTGTGTATAAAAAGCTGGCGGTTGTTATCGTCGTTTTGTGTCTGGGCGTATATTTTGCTCCCTTGCGTACCCAGTTCATTGAGGGGTACTACAAGCCGGTACAAGTGCCGAAGGCTTATAGTCAAATGGCTGAAAAGCTGACTGACCCAGATCGTTTTGACAGCAAGGCACTGTATTTTCCGATTGCTGATAATATGATTCAAAGCTATAACGGAGTAGCGACGCCCAAATGGAATAAAGGCAAGACGGCCACCGAGAAGGCAACCGGGGATTTTCAAGTATACTCTTCTCCTAAAAATACGATCTTTCATCATGAAGGCAATGATCCCGGTATCACATACTATATGAATTTTCTGCAGTATGTTATGGACAACGGATTAAGCTCGCGATTAGGCTGGTTGTTCTCTACTTTTGGGGTCAACCAGTTGGTTTACCATGACGAATATGAGGGACAGGAGAAACGGCAGGATTTCCACCTGTCTCAGCTGGAAGGTCAGATCGGGTTGAAACGTACGTATAAGAACGATTTATTTTCCATATTCAATCTTGATCAGACACCGCCCTATATGAATATTCTTGCAAGTAAAATTGTGACACCTTACGGATTTAGCCGACTGGAGAGTTACAGTCATCTGCCTGGTTTTGATTTCAGCCGTTTTGGCGTGCTGTTCAGCGCGTTGAAGCCTGAGTTAAACACCATTCAGACGGTCAACAAGAGGGATTATGTGGAGGCAGCCTCCTTTGATGACTTGCTGTTGTCCCAGCTCCCGGCAGAGGATTACTTGCGGCCTTTTGATGCCATTGAGGATGGTAATGCATTTTTAAAATGGTCCAAAACTTTTGCATCAACCAACGATTGGTTGTGGTATTTATCCTCCCAAAATATACGGAACTTCCCGTTTGATATGGAGATGGATGCAGGGATTGCGGTCACCTTCGCCAGTAAGAAGCTGGATGTGGCACCCTATCAGATGAGCAGTATTGAAGGCAAAACGGTGCTTGATTTTGACTCTATGCTGAGAACGGAAACCTTTTTCAAGCCTGATAATCCACAGTTGTTCAGTGTGCAGGCTAACCCCCGAGAGGAATCGAACGACGTGCCGACTCTGCATGGTGAGATTATGAAGGGAGATCCGAGTAATATATGGCAGGTTGCTAGATCGGGATTGCTAGAGGCCAAGGAAAATAACCCATATCAGTTCCACATCACCGTTTCTGGTCGTGGGACGAACAAAATGCATGTAAAAATGAGGTTTTATGATAAGCAAATGCGTGAGCTGGGGGTTAGCTATGTTGTGGCGCCTTCAGAGGGATATAATTTTGACAGTGTAAAATTTTACGGGGAATACGTCTCGCCGCCTGGCAGCTATTGGATGCGAATGGATTTGTTAACCCTCCAGCGTCCGCAGCAAAAAAATTACTGGTGGATTCACGATATTCAGCTGCGTGATTTGGGGAAATACAGCAAGCCCAACACGTTTACGATGCATAAAAAGATGGACCAGCCTCAAACCTCGCATGTATATGCAAGAGTGTTCATGAATAAGGCAGGCGGGAAAATACAAGTCACACTGCCCGATGGAGTGGCTAACATCAAGACCCGTGATGAGGGATTAAACCAATTTCAATGGGTTGATTTGGGAGAACATGTTTTTCCAAAGGGAGATAACCCAATCACGGTTAATAACCTGCAAGGCTTTAATGCGGTCAATCAATTTGCGATTGTTCCTGTGGATCAACTGGATCGATTATCTTTTCCGGTGGAGCAGGCATTGAAGCGGGGCAAGCTCTTTTTCACCTTGGAGGCAGAGAACGATTTTAATGCTCAAGGGAATGTGCAGACGGAACGTGCTTTACCTAGACTTAGTATGGGTCGGGGAATCAGTTACCAAAAAGGGACGTTAAGCAGAGAAGTGGAAGTCGCCAAAACGGGAACCTATGCCACAGCTATTTTGGCTAATTTACCTGCCGGATATGAAGGATCGTTAACCATGAAATGGAAGAATGAAGAGACTGGAGAGGTGCTGACCAGAACGCTTCGTACGGAGGACTCTTATAAGCGATTACCCGCTACCTCTTTATCCGAAAAGCAGGTTATTGAAACGGTGCCCAACCAAGATAGCTTTGCCAAGAAAAGCATACAAATTCCCGGTCTGCTGAACGACTATGGCCGAGTCGAATTTAAAAATCTGTTCTTAACCAAGGGAAAATATCGCTTAACCCTTGTACTGGACAGTCAGGTGCCGTCATTGAGCCATTTTGCAGATATTCATCGAATGGGCGGGCAGGAAGTGATCGTGATGCCTGGGCAGGACACGAAGGAATCATTGAGCACGGATGTTGGTTGTGTAGCAGATATTCGACCTGGCCAGACGGATCTATCCATCAAGGACACAGAACTGTCCATCCGTTACGCACCTAGCTATTCCTGTGATTGGAATATTTATGCGTCCAAAAAAATGAAGGCGGAACCGCTGCAAGAGTATGCCGTGCAGTTGGATGCACGGTCAGAACAAATTGGAAGTCGGCACATGAAGGTCATTTTCTTAAATAAAGCGTCCCAGGTTCTTCAAACCTCCTATATTGATGAGGTGGAGGAGAGAGATAAGGAGCAATGGAATCATTATGACCAGATTGTAAAGGCTCCGGCAGGAACCACCATGATGCAGTTTCAGATTTTAGCGCATGCGCACAAGAAGCAGACGGGCTTATTTCAAATGAAGCAATATTCCATCATCCCTTATCAAGCGATGATTACAGTGGATCAATTTACGCTGTTTGAGGGAACGGATATGGATACCTTTTTTATAGCACCACACGCTGCGGAAAGCATTCAGGCTACTCGTGAAAATTCCATGGAACGTAGTTTTACGCTATATAATCCAATGCATCAGCAGGTGCTGATCCGGGAGACGGAATCACCCAATCCACTATGGGAGTTCAGGCTGGGTAACGAAAATCAGCGAGCGCGTCTATCTGTGAATGGAGTAACTACCGGATTCATAACGAATGGCAGCGGAAACGGTAAGGTTGTCGTTATTCTGGCTTCAGCCTACCGTTTTGGCTGGGTATTGTTTGTCATAGGTATCCTGGGCGGAGCAGCTTGTTTTCTTCCATATCGGCGATGGACAAAACGGCAGCTTCCATAAAAAGAAAGCTGCCCAGAGGGAAACAGGCAGCCGCTATTACGACTACATCTCGTATTTATAGCCTCTGCCCCAAACGGTACGGATATGCTGAGGGTTTTTAGGATCACGCTCAATTTTTTTGCGGAGGCTGGAGATATGTACGTCGATGGTACGGTCCAGATAAGCACCATCTCCGCCTTTGACCCGATCCATCAGCTCGCTACGGGTAAAGACTTTCCCTGGATTGCTGGACATCTCTTTTATAATAGAAAATTCGATGTGAGTAACTTCGATTTCCTGGTCATCGACCAACAGGCTATGACGGTAATCATTCACCCAAACTCTTACCTTTTTAAGCTTTTGGGTTATCGTTCGTGATTCAGTGAGCATGTTGCTACCACTGCGGCGCAGCAAGGCTTTGATGCGGGCATTTAGCTCCCTCAGACTGAAAGGTTTGCATAAAAAGTCATCTGCTCCGTCATCCAGAGCCTTTATTCTTATATTCAGCAGGGTGTTATTAGAGATGACGAGCATAGGAACCGTGGTAAATTGACGGATGTGACTGATTAGCTCAGATTCGACTTTACCGGAAAACATTAGAGCGGTCACAATAATGTCCGGCTTAAAGTGCATTAATGTAGGAATTGCGAGTTTACAATCATAGATTAGTTCGGTATGATAGCCTTCCTCCTGAAGATGAAGAGCAATCATATCAGCCAAACTTTTTTGATCTTCAAGGATGAGTATTTTTATAGGCATGACTGACATCTCCTGTACGGACAAAGATACCATTAACATGGCATAACTATGTATGTTCTACGATGATACATACTTATGTATTCGGCAAAAGCACGAAAAGCAAACAGTCCAATAATGTAAGAAAATATGAATTTAGAGGAAGAAGGTTGCATCTTTGCGAATGATTTTATTATCCGGAGGCTCGGGTAAACGTCTATGGCCCTTATCCAATGTGAACCGTCCGAAGCAGTTTCTTTCCATCCTACGTCATGACGAGCGGCCGGAAAGCATGCTGCAACGGATATGGAGGCAGTTGGATGAGGCGAATTTGGCAGATCAAGCCTATTTTTCTACGAGTGGAACTCAGGTCGAACTGATTCAGGGACAAATTGGTGGAGACGCTGTAGTGATTGAGGAGCCGACTCAGCGGGATACCTTCCCGGCCATTTCCTTGGCTACCGCTTACTTGCATGACATTGCAGGTGCATCACGTGACGAGATCGTGGGGGTCATGCCGGTGGATGGCTATGCGGGGGATGAATTTTTCGAGCATCTGCGCAGGCTTCCTTCCATATTAGAGCAATCAGGAAGCCATATCGCATTGATGGGGGCTGTCCCAACGGAGCCCTCAGATAAATATGGATATATTGTGCCTTCAGCTCCTTTACTTGACCAGGAATATTATAGGGTGAGTTCATTTGTAGAAAAGCCCGATCTGATTCGATCTGAAGCCTTGATCCGTGAAGGAGCCTTATGGAACTGCGGAGTGTTTGCTTTTAGACTCGGCTTTTTATTGGATGTGCTGGCGCAAATGAGTTTACCAGCCGATTATAAAACACTTTCGACAAATTACGCAGACTTGCCTAAAACCAGCTTTGATATTGCGGTAGTGGAGCACACTCGTAAGCTCTCCGTGCTCCCATATCATGGAGAGTGGAGGGACTTGGGAACGTGGGATTCGTTGGTGCGGGAAGTAAGTTCAAAGCTAAGCGGTCCCGGATATATTTCGGAAGCATCACATGACTCGCATATCATCAATGAACTGGAAATTCCGGTTAGCATCTGGAATGTCCCAAACATTATTGTTGTTGCTGGGCCGGATGGTGTGCTGGTTACGGATCGACAATCATCAACAGGAATTAAGGATATGGTGGCAGAAATTGAAATTGGACCGCGTTTTGAGGAGCGATTCTGGGGAAAGCAAACGGTCTTGTCCCATCAACAAGCGGCAAGCGGGTTACAAACGGTCACCAAACGTGTTGTCATTTCGAACGGGAGATTTATCAGCTATCATGAGCATCAGTTCCGAAAAGAGGTTTGGACCATTGTTTCAGGAACCGGAAGTGTCTGTATCAATGGGATGACACAGACAGTCAGCCCTGGTATGGTCATCGTTGTAGAACCTGGTACCAAGCATTTTATAGGTGCAGTAGAGGGAGATTTGGAATTCATTGAGTCACAAATCGGACATATCGTATCCGAAACGGATATTATTCGATATGAATTTCCCGATTCGATTGATGCTCGTACTGTATAATCGCCTGCAATATAGGAACGGATGGGTGTAAACAAGGCTTTCCGAAGCGAGTGAAGTGCGCTAGGAACTATTTTTAATCAGCTTGATGATTTGGACATTCTTAATAAAAGGTATTCATGCGTTGTTCGCTTGAATACCTTTTTTGCATGAACAACTCTATTATTCTCAATGAAATGGATAAAAAAGAGGCTTATAAAATGAGTTTTTTGGAGGTTAGCCATTCTTTTACGGCATCTGTACTGAGATCTCTTTTTGGCGTCCATTCTATTTTATCCACCAGCTTGCCGTTCCTGAATTCTGCAATCGTGGGGGTGTATTTTACGTTGTAATCTGCTTTGAACTTATTCCATTGGGATTTGTCCTTATGAATTTTGTGAACGTTTAAAAAAGTAATTTTGGAGCCCAGATTATACTGTTCAATCATCTTGTTAAAGTTAGGCTCAAACCGATTGCAGTCGCCACAACTGGGTCTGCCAACATAGACAAATACACTTTGATCCTGCTGAATCAATTGTTTAAAACCATCCATTGTAACCGCATTCAAGTGGTCATATATTTCGGGGTAATTGCTTTTGCTCGCTTGGATCTCTTTATCTTTCTGCTGAACTACCTGCTCCAGGTCTTGAAATTTAACTACAGCTGAAATAGCGATACCAATGATAAGCAACACAATGACACTTAACCCGGCGATATATCCTTTTTTCACAGAAATCCTCCTTTTTTTACAATCTCAAACTTACAATATATGATATTTCCATTTTTCGCTGTAACACTTGTCTCATGATGTATAAAAAAGAAGCTTTCCATTAGGAAAGCTTCTTTTAGTCTGAAAGTTAAACGTTAGACTACAACGGTCAACAAGTAATCCTCACGCTTCACTTCCGTTTCCATGGTGTTCAGTACATCCAGATATTGAGCGGAATTGGTTACGATGATCGGCGTAGTCGTTGTATAGCCTGCCGCTTTAATTTGTTCGATATCAAATTCAAGCAACAACTGTCCTTGCTTCACCACATCACCCTCTTTGACGCGTTTGTCAAAGAATTGTCCTTTCAGCTTCACTGTATTAACACCAACGTGAATCAAAATTTCTGCTCCGTCATTGGAAGTAATACCGATGGCATGTCCGGTCGGGAATACTGTCGTAATCGTTCCGTTAACCGGAGAAGTCAGCACACCCTCTGTAGGATCGATCAAGATTCCTTTCCCCATAGCGCCTGAAGCAAAAGCAACATCAGAAGATTGTTCCAATGGCAGCACTTTACCTTGCAGCGGACTTACGAGGATTTCCTTTTCGATCGCTACTTCTTTTTTTACGGATGCTGTTTCTGTTTTTGCAGCTTCTTCTTTTGGATCATCAAAGCCCAAAATCATAACCAATACAACTGCAAGTACAAAGGCAACGAGTAAGCCGATAACAACCCACAAGAACCCAGCTCCAAAATAAGTTGGCAACGCCAGTAAACTAGGCAGGGAGAAGGATTTTGCAGTTGCTCCGCCGGAAGCGATAATCGCGCCCCCAATACCACCAGAAATACAAGCATAGATGAAAGGCTTTTTCAATTTCAAAGTTACACCATAAATTGTAGGTTCAGTAATCCCGAATACAGCTGCCAGTGTAGAAGAACCAGCCAAAGCTTTCATTTGAGTATTTCGTGATTTCAGGAATACCCCCAGTGTTGCACCCGCTTGAGAAAGTACGGCTGCTGTAAGCATTGGAAGCATCGTGTCATAACCCAATGTTTGAATATTGGACAGCATAATAGGAACGAAGCCCCAGTGTACGCCGAAAATAACAAATACTTGCCAGAATGCCCCAGCAACAGCTCCGGCAATCAATGGGCTTAAATTGTACACCCATGTAAAACCGTTCGCCAAGCCTTGGCTGATCAGGTTACCGACTGGACCAAAGGCCAAAAACGTCAACGGAACAACAACTAGCAGTGATAGCATAGGGACGATAATGTTTTTAACCGATTGATGAACAAAGGAATTAAACCAACGTTCCACATAGGACTGTACCCATACCGCGAGAATAATTGGGATTACGCTAGAACTATATTTAATCAGAATGATTGGAATCCCGAGAAAAGCCAGTTTTGCCGGATGGTCCACCGCTGCAATAACATCCGGGTAGACGAGGGCTCCAGCAACTGCGACCGATACAAAAGCATTCGTCTTAAATTTACGGGACGATGTAATAGCTAGGAATATAGGCAAGAAATAAAACACGCTGTCCGAAGCGGCGTTCAGAATGAGATACGTACCGCTTGCAGTATCAATCCAATGGAGCGACGCAATTAAGGCCATAATCCCTTTGAGCAAACCAGCTCCGGCAAGAGCACCCAAGAGAGGTGAGAAAATGCTGGAAATGATATCGACCGCTTTGCCAAGAAAATTCGTTTTTTCGGAAGATTCTTCTTTTTTCGCATTTGGATTATCTGCATCCTGCAGATTTGTTTCTGCCATCATATGCTCAAAGACCTGACCTACATTGTTACCAATGACCACTTGGAACTGGCCACTGCTTTCCACCACTGTAATGACACCAGGTGTTGCTTCCAGTGCAGCTTTGTCTGCTTTTGTGCGATCATTTAATTTAAATCTCAAGCGTGTAGCGCAATGGAATACCGAATTGACATTCTCTTCGCCGCCAACGAGAGTCACTATTTTTTTGGATAGCTCTTTATCACTCATGTTCAGAACTCCTTAAGTGTTATTCTTGCTACTGATAGGATTTACCGTTTACATTTGTTGCTGAGATGCGCCGGCGTGCATCTTTTTAAACTTGTAAACAAGAAAAACCTAAACTCGTGGTGAAAACTGCGCACTCCTCCTATAAGGAACGTCGATTTCACCATCAGTTTAGGTTTTGCCTGCCTTACCAGTCACAATCCATGAACGATGAGGATATAAAGTTTTTAGCCTGATATGTTATTACGCTCAGTTACCCGATGAATGTGAATCGTTAGATATACATACTCATCTTTGCTTAAATATTGATCATATGTTTTTTCCAGATACTCATTAATTTTTTGGGCACAAGCAAAAGCCTCGGTATATGTTTGCTTTACCTGGTTGTACAAAAATTCTTCACCACTGTGAATAACCTCTTTGCGAATCACTCGCATTGCAAAATATTGCAAATGGGTCAAAAATCTCGAATAGCTAAAAGAAGACTCATCCAGCACAATCCCGTAATGATACGTAATAATATTCAATATGTGTTGGACAATCTCGGTCATTTTCAGTGTAGCCTTCATCTCGTTACCATCAATCCGTGCATTCACCATATGCAGTGCAATAAATCCCGCTTCGTCTTCGCCCAATTTTACACCGAGCGTATCTTCAATTTTTTGTAGAGCATCCAGCCCAACTGCAAATTCTTTTTTGTAAAAGCGTTTAATTTCATACAGCATCGCGTTTTTGAGTGCCAATCCTTTTTCTTCCCGCTGTATGGCAAAATGAATATGGTCGGTCAATGTTAAATAAATGTTATCACTTAACTCCGTATCCAGCACTTCGGCTGCATGGGTCACGATTTCATTCACGACCTCCAGATGAGACACAGGAATATCGTTTAGCAGCTCAGTTAGTCTGGCCGTGAACTCGTTTTCATTTAACATGAAAATCTTATCTATTTTATGATCATCGACTTGGTCGCCAGCCACCTTTTTGAAGGAAATACCTCTTCCCATGACGATGACCTCTTTGCCTTTATCGTTTTTAGTCAACAGGACGTTGTTATTGAGCACCTTCTCAATAATCATTGAAGTTCCCCCTCCCATCCTTTACCAATAAAAAATGCCCAAGCACAATTCAACACTATTGTTAGCAATAGCACTCAATTGAACTCAGGCATTGCCCGCATCACCGGTCACAATCCTTCGATATAGTGCTATTGTAGCACAAAAAAAAGCGATTTCAACATATTTTATTCTCTTTCGACAAAAAATATTTCATATCAAGGCCCATTTGCCTAATTTGCAAGTCAATTGTGCCCTTAAGTAGTCGTACGCTCAATGAGACTGTATTCTAGCGAATGAAGCTCCATTTGGCGTCCAATCAGCTGAGGGGAAAGCATGAAAAAAGCATTTTGTGCCTGAGCCATAATGGGATTTTGAACCGTTGTAATCCCCATGGTGTGCGCCAGCTCCGTGTTATCAAACCCAACAATCGCCAGATCTTCCGGTACCCTCAGCAATTGTCTGCGCGCTTCGCAGAGAATGCCCACTGCTACATAATCGTTAGCACACAAGATAGCCTCTGGAAATCCCTCCCGATGCTGTAACAAATTGCGCACGACCTGTTCGCCATCACGAATGTTATAAATAGAAGAATAGTTCCAGTGTGGCAGCACCGGCAGATTGTGTTCACTCATGATCTGCTCATAGGCTCGTTGTCTGCTGTGAGTATTGATGCTGCTTGGACGACCAAAAGCATTGGCTATACGTGTATAGCCTTTTTGTATCAAATGTTTTAATGCTAACATGTATCCTTCATATTGATCCATAGCGACGGAGCGAATATCGGTATGCTCCATTCGTTGCCATGCCACGATCGGTCCATATTTGCAATAGGTACTCAAAAAATCAGTGTCATTCACGCAGGAAATGATGACCAGCGCATCGACTCTTTTTCTTTTTAAATCCTCGAAAGCTTGAAGCTCTTTCTTTTTGTCTTCTCCCGAAGTATAAATAATGGTTTGGAATTCATATTGGCCTGCGATTTCCACAAAGCTGTCCAGAAATGCCAGCACAATTTCATTGATAGTTGAAGTGATGATACCAATCTGAAGCGTCTGACCCTTGGATAGAGAGATCGCATTCCGATTAGGAACATAATCTAATTCCTGCATGATTTTTAAAATTTTAGCTCTGGTTTCGTGACTTACATGGGGGGACTGATTTAACACTCTGGATACCGTAGCTTTGGAAAAGCCCGCCAGTTTTGCAATTTGATCAAGATTCGACATGATGCTTCTCCTCACCTGAGAAAAAAATACTTGACATGAAACGCGTTACAACAATTAGGATGCTTTATGAGGGCATTACGTCTATTTTAAAGCATCTGTCGATGCATTTCAAAGGAGAACGGTTACCGTTAGTTATGGATTCGCATTGCAGCACCTGACGGGTTACTGACTAAAGTGAAAACATTAAATTAAGGAAAGAGGTTTTCATACCATGACGAAGACGCTAAAAGGATTCCCGAAAAACTTCCTCTGGGGCGGGGCAACTGCAGCCAACCAATTGGAAGGTGCTTTTGACGTAGATGGAAAAGGTCTATCCAGCGCAGACATGATAGCCTATGTACCTAAATCAGAACGTAAGAACGATCATGCTATAGAAATTTCGTCCGAACGACTGGAGGACATCTTGGCAGGGAAGGTAAACGCCCGTTTTCCAAAGCGTGAAGGTGTGGACTTTTACCACCACTACAAAGAAGATATTGCCTTGTTTGCAGAAATGGGCTTTAAAGTATTCCGGATGTCCATCCACTGGTCGCGGATTTTCCCGAATGGATATGATGCCGAGCCGAATGAAGCAGGATTGCAATTCTACGACAATGTATTCGATGAGCTGCGCAAGTATGGTATTGAGCCTTTGGTAACATTGTCGCATTATGAAACACCGCTAGGTTTGACACAGAAATATAATGGCTGGTTGGGACGCGAAGTCGTGGATCATTACGTAAAATATGCCGAAACGGTATTTACACGCTATAAGGATAAAGTAAAATACTGGCTGACCTTTAACGAAATTAATGTCATGACTATGAGCCCGTTTACAGGCGGCGGTGTGGTTATTGACCGTGTAGAAAACAAGCAACAAGCGATATATCAAGCATTGCACCATCAATTTGTAGCAAGTGCATTGGCGACCAAACGGGGACATGAGATCATTCCGGGCGCTCAGATCGGCTGTATGCTGGCCCGCATTGAAAGCTACCCACATACGTGTAACCCAGAAGATATTCTGAAAGCACAGCATGAAAATCAAATGAACCTGTTCTTTACGGATGTGCATGCTCGTGGGGAATATCCCAACTATATGAACCGCTATTTTGAAGAAAATAATATTGTGATCCAGACAGAATCCGGCGATGCCGAAATTTTGAAAAATAACACGGTCGATTTTATCTCATTTAGTTACTATATGACCTTGACCGTATCGGTAGGGCCAGAAGGCGAAAAGGCAGCAGGGAACCTGATAGGCGGTGTGAAAAATCCGTATCTGCAGTCTTCCGACTGGGGATGGCAGATCGATCCGATCGGCCTGCGTGTTACACTGAATACGTTTTATGATCGCTATCAAAAGCCACTGTTCATCGTGGAAAATGGCCTGGGTGCGTATGATAAGGTAGAAGAAGACGGCTCTGTGCATGACACGTATCGCATTGATTACTTGCGTCAGCATATTGCCCAAATGAAGGAAGCGATTGCTGACGGTGTTGATCTGATTGGTTACACCAGCTGGGGACCTATCGACCTTGTGAGCATGTCTACGTCCGAAATGTCCAAGCGCTACGGATTTATTTACGTTGATCTGGATGATGACGGTAACGGAACGCTTCAACGCTCCAAAAAGGACTCATTTAACTGGTATAAAAATGTGATAGCAACCAACGGTGAAGAATTATAATTCCATATCGTTTTGGCGGGTACAGCAGAGAAAATCCTCAGGATGCAATCTGCTGTACCCGCTTTTTGTATAGACACTCTATTGATTCTTTCAGAGGGCTTCACAAATTTTTCACTTGTAATAAGCTGAAATTTTTCTGTATAATGAATAAAAATTTCATATGTCTGGTTGATGTTTGCGGGAGATGGAATGAAAGTTCCAACCGAAGGGGCAAAACTCTCAGGTGCTTAGGCTGATTTACAGCAACGAGCAGGGACCGTAAACGGACAGAACTCTGGAGAGACCCTTAATTGGGCGCCGAAGGTGCACCGCAGATCACATCTGCTTAAACTCTCAGGCAAAAGGACAGAGACGCGAATAACCTGTGACAGGGATAGCCCTAGGCTTTTTATAAGCTTTTAGAGATGAAATCCTGCACAAGATGGTTGTATTTTTTCGTGCCTTTAACCTCTCCAGGAGTCGAATCAACAGATTTGACTCTTTTTTGTTTTCTACTATGCTGGAGGAGCGGGTTGAAATGAATTTGGTACATGTGTTAGAAACGATTAGCAGTTGGATATGGGGGGCGCCTCTCATCATCCTTGTTATGGGAACGGGGTTATGGCTGACCATACGTCTAAAAATGTTGCAGGTATTCCGCCTGCCCCTGGCGATCAAGCTCATCGGTAAGGCCCCGAATGAAGGTAGCGGGGATGTAAGTAGTTTTGCGGCTTTGAGTACGGCATTGGCGGCTACCGTCGGTACAGGAAGTATTGTCGGTGTAGCGACAGCCATTAAGCTGGGCGGGCCGGGTGCCTTGTTCTGGATGGTCGTTGCAGCCTTCTTTGGGATGGCGACGAAATATGCGGAAGGTGTACTTGCGGTAAAATACCGGGTGAAGGATCGGAATGGACAATTTTCCGGCGGCCCGATGTATTATATTGAAAAAGGCCTGGGACGCCGTTTTAAACCGTTGGCGATGCTGTTTGCTTTTTCAGGGATGCTGGTAGCGTTGTTCGGAATTGGAACATTCCCTCAGGTCAAGGCGATTGTATCTTCGACTGAAAACAGCTTTGGCGTTCCGCAGATTGTAACGGCGCTGACAATTGCTGTCCTTACAGGTCTTGTGACCATTGGTGGACTCAAAAGCATTGCCAAGGTATCGACGAAGGTCGTTCCTTTTAAAACAGGCCTGTATGTATTAATTTGTATCATTGTACTGATTCGATTTGCTGACCAACTTCCTGCCGCAATTGCGCTTGTGCTTCATTCGGCATTTTCAACTACATCGGCAACCGGCGGATTTGCAGGAGCTACGATTATGCTGGCCATGCGCAGTGGGGTAGCCAGAGGTATTTTTGCCAACGAAGCTGGATTGGGGAGCGCACCGATTGCAGCCGCAGCTGCCAAAACCAAATGGCCTGCGGAACAAGGGCTGATTTCCATGACGGGTGTGTTTATTGATACGATGGTTATTTGTGTGATGACCGGGTTGACGTTACTGGTTAGCGGGGTGTGGAGCGGGCCTACCGATGCAGGCTTGATGACTCAGCAAGCATTTTCCAGTGCATTTCCGCTGGGAGCAGAGCTGCTCACCATCATTCTGATTATGTTCGCATTCACCACCATGCTCGGCTGGAACTATTACGGGGAACGCTGTGTTGAATACTTGCTTGGGGTTAAGTGGATCAAGCCTTATCGTTATTTGTTCATTGTACTGGTTGGCGGGGGCGCGTTCATTAAACTGGATGCGATTTGGCTGCTGGCAGATATTTTTAACGCCATGATGGCTTTTCCGAACCTGATTGCACTGCTCGGCTTGTCGGGAATTGTTGTTGCAGAAACCCGGACTTATATGAATTCTTTGTATCCTAATAAGAACAAGGGTATTCTTGCTGGTGCCAATGTAGGGGCGGCTATCCAAGTAGAAGAAAAGGGACAAACGGTAAATTCATAAATACTAAAAGGGAGTATCCTCAGCCATCACAGGCTTGAGGGTACTCCTTTTTTTAGGTTATAAGACTGGTGATTACCGACATTTTATTTATTCTGAATATCTCTTAATCCATAACGTTTACAAACCTAAGAGTTATTACATGGGAGCATAATCGTAATTTGAAAATGCGAATCCGTAATAGTTGTATTTAAATAACCACCATATTTCTTTATCACTTGCTGGATGTTAAGTAATCCATACCCATGTTTTTTTAAAGGGGGATTGTATGTTTTGGTTGAGAATGCTGTATTGAGATAATTACTTTTTGAATTGCGAACATAAATCCATAGGGCAATATTATCGGTGAAAATTTCCAAATGAATTGAATGCTCTTTCTTTCTAGGAAGCTGCATTACAGCTTCAATAGCATTATCGAAAACATTACCTAAGACAATACATAGATCATGACTTCCAATACTAATATTTGCCGGGTTAATATGGATTTGATGGAAGAAAGCTATCCCACTTTTATTAGCGATGCTGAAAGTATGATTTACTAAAGCATCAATAACGAGATGTCCTGTTGTTATATGAAGTTTTGGTGAGTCTATATTTTTTAGAGTTTGGTTGATGTGATTAACACCCTCTTCCGTCCTCTGTTCTTGTAAACAAGCACGGACAAAAATTAACTGTTTTTTGAAATCATGAATACTTCGTTTGATATCACTAAGAGATCGAGTTGTTTCTTTATAACGTTTTTCTTGCATCAGCATTTGCTTTTGAAAAAAGCATGAGAGGTTTGACTTTTCTATCAACTTGTCCGTTAGAAAGACAATAATCACGTTCATTCCAAGAATACTGATGATTGACATTATAAAGAATAAATTATGTTTCATAAAAGAAAATAAACCGTAATGTATGAGCAAGTTAAACGATGTTCCTATTAATATTACAAAATAATACACAATCCCTATCTTGTATTTCCTTCCTTTTTTAAAATAATGAACTACTAGTACTGTAATAAGTATGAAGTGTAAAGAGGCGAAAAGTAAAAAAAGGTTAACTATTGGATTGGAAAAATGACTTTGCTTTGTTGTGCTAAATAAAAATAAAGAGTAATTAGAAAACGAGGTGACATTAATGTAAACGCAATGATTCAAAAAACTCACCCTTCCTGAAAACGAGAAATTATAAAACGAGCATACGCCTCACGAAGTGATTTAGCGTGAGAACGACCTACAGGGAATTCTTGTTCGTTTGACATAATAACAGAAGTAGCTGAAAACTTACGTATATGAACTAAATTCACAATTATTGACCTATGTATAAACACAAACGGATATTTTAATTGTTCATAAACCGCTTTCAACGTTCCGGAAATAAAATAGTTGTGTGAATCCGTTGCAATACAAAGTTCATTATGGATGTAATTGTTTTCACCTTTTGAGATGACTATGATCTCAGAGTGTCTCAATACAAGATGCTCAGTTTTATTTTTCACAGACAGAAAGTGGGATACTGAAGAACGCATATAATGACATAGTTTATTTATTTTTTCTACAAAGAGTTTATAAGTAAGGGGTTTAAGTAAATATTGAAATGCTTGTACTTCAAAACTTTCTAGCATGTATTCTGGATAGTTAGTTAGAAATATGATTTGAACTTCTCGGTCAGGAAAAAGGCGAATAAGTTTTGCAGTTTCAATTCCCGATAATTCCCTCATTTCAATATCTAACAAGATAATATGAAAGGGGTATCGCTCTTGTGAACTGTAAGATTTGATTAGATCTTCCCCAGATAAAAAGAATTGTAGATTAAAATCTAAGGATTCACTTACTGACATACACATGAAAAAGTGTTGTAAAATTTTATGCATTGCGGGATCATCGTCACAAACAGCAACTTGAAACAAATAGACCACCTCAAATATGTTATATAAATCCAGTATATTGTAAAAAAAGTCTATTCGAAGTGATGTTTTACATATGAAAAAAATTACCATCAGGTTATGGAATTTTTGTTAGTAAAAGTTCAAATGCATACTTATACTGTGGAGAGGACGTAGCCCAGGCGAGGGAATGGATACGTTCTTCTTTATTGCTTAGAAACCTTATTTTCAGCCTTTATAAAAGTATTCAGTTAAGGCTCTACTGGTTCAGTTCGCGTCACGATAACGGCAGGAACAAGCAGTTGCACGCTCCTAGTACTTTTAATCTTTGTTGCTGTCTCAAGCAGTCTAATCCTTTACTTTCTTTGGACATATAAACAAAGAATTAACAAGTAACGTACTTTGCCATTAAAGAAATATAGGTAACAAAAATATTAATCTCACATGAAGCTGACATATTTGGTTGTTGAGATGGACTTTTTTGCATTTCAGGATACAAGCTTATTTTTTCTTTTTGCCTTATGCTACATTAAAAGCCGAGAAGAAAAAGCTATCTAGTATAGATATTGTCCAGAGAGAATAAAGTATATGAATAAACTATGAAGGTGTAGGATGGCTTTTAAATTCAGTCCGGTTTCGGATGATGGACATCTATTCTTGGTGGCTAGTGTGCACTGCGAGAATGCAATTACAACTCAGAATGAGCGTACATTTTATTTTTAAAACTTATGTGAATTTTGTCACTAGTTAATCGATTCATAATTACATAGGGACCGCATCCATTCTAAGGAGGGCTAAAATGAAAGCTTCGCAATATAACTTTATTTTTAATGACATTATTGAAAATACCGATAAAACGGTACTTTATAATTCTCGAACAGGTGCATTGGCAGTTCTTGAACCGGAGTACTATAAACAGTTTTGTGAACTTACAAACAATGGATTGGCAATAAATAATGATACTTATCTTAAAAATCTTATCGAATGTGGCTATATCGTAGAAGATAATATGAATGAAAAAGCATATGTAAAGGTAAACCTCTTAAAAAATCGGTTTGAATCTTCTAATTTAATGCTAACAATTGCCCCTACAATGGCCTGCAATTTTAGATGTGTATACTGTTTTGAGAAAGACCAATATCATAACAAAACTATGAGTCAAGAAACAGCTCAAAGTATAGTCAATTTTGTTAAAACAAATGCTAGTAAACTTGACACTCTTAATGTTACATGGTATGGCGGTGAACCCTTGATTGCAATGAAGCAGATAGTTAGGATATCGGAAGATTTTTTGGAAATATGTAAAGAAAACAATATACAATATACGGCCAGTGTCATTACAAACGGCTATCTTTTAAATAAAGAAAAAGTTCAAACGTTAATATCATGTGGAGTAAATGATATTCAAGTCACTGTTGACGGTCCTAAAGAAGTACATGATCTTAGACGCCCTTTAGTAAGTGGAAGAGGGACATTTGATGTCATAATGAATAACCTCAAGCAAATTAAAGGGATGATTAAGATATTTATGAGAATAAATACTGACCAAGACAACTGGTTGAATTTACATGAAATCGTAGGATTCTTAAAGGAAAATTCTTTATTGGAAAATGTAATACCTTATCTAGGATTAGTTACGCCGACGAATGGAAAGTATGAGGGAACTAAGTGCTTGACAGACGAGATGTATTCAAAATTTAATTTAAAATTTATGTCGGAAAATGATATCCCAATTAGTTATATTTATCCTGCACCTAAAGGTAATTATTGTTCTGCGGACAAATATAATAGTTTCGTTATTGATCCTCTTGGTCATTTATATAAATGTTGGAGCGATATTGGAATTATTGAGCAGTGTGTTGGAAATATAAATGAAGATACATCAGTGAAATGGAATACTGAGCTTCTTGGTTGTTATTTATTATATGATCCTACTGAAGATGAAAAATGTTCAGACTGTAAGTACTTACCTGTGTGTTTAGGAGGATGTCCTCATAATAGAATGGCAGACTTTAACATATGTGAGCAATATCGTTATAATTTGCAGGAGTATATTACCGAGTGCACGAAAGTATTACTGGCTGGACAATTAACGGGAAATAAGAAGGAGGTTTCTGAATCATGTTAATGCTAAAAAAAATGTGTATTGTTTTATGTGGTTTCTTACTTATGGGGATGCCATTAGGTGCTTCAAGTAATGCAGCTTCAAATGATGTTAAGAATATCAATCTAACGGCTATAAATTGTAATGTCACCGTTACAAAAACTTCAGCAAGTGATTTTAGTTATGAGTATAACAAATCCTTGTATACTGTCACTTCTACATTAAGTGGATCTACAATTTACATCACAGTAAAGGGGAAAGGCTCAGCTAACGGCATTTCCGACAGAGTTAATATTTTAATTCCTGATAAAAGTTATGAAAAAATAACGGTAGAAAGTACAAAGTCTGGAGTTTCACTTCCAGAGCTAAATACTAATCTTGATATCACAGGTGTAGATGGTTCCTCAATGTCAGTTCGGGTGCCTGTAGGATACTCAAAAGCCATTAGTTATGACAATACAAAAGGTTCAGGTTCCTTAACTTTTAGTAAAGGAGCTTCGGATTACACAGTTACAGTTAAGACGACTGCAAGTGCATTAAGTGTTCCTGCGGGATGGCCATTGTTTAGACCAAACTTAACATATAACTATATAAATGGTGCAGGTAAAGCAAAGATAAATATCACGCTTGAAAACAGTGCATTTTCTATTGCAGCTCAAAAGTGATAAGTAGCATATAGTTTTTAAACTGTATGTTATTTATATAAATTAAATTTTAAGGAGGGAAAAACTATGGACGTATTGGTAAAAAGTGCTGTACAAGTAAGTGCACATTGTCCTTTCCACGGTTCAAGTGGCTGCACTCTTTCTTGTTCCTACAAGATGTAGCTTAAGAGAAGTAACATTACTTAGCGAGATGCTGTTTTTAGCATCTCGCTAAGATTTACCTAATATGAAACATAGGTGATGAATATGATAGTCCTAGAATACTTGAAAAAATACCTTTCAAAAACGCGCAAGTATGTATTTTTTTACATTGTTGTTACTTCAGTATTGTGGATTATAGGAATTATTGTTCCTTACATCACAGGCATATATATTGATTATTTAGTATCAAAAAGTAATATAAGTATCATTTTATATTTTGTACTGTTACTGGGGATTATAAATATAGTAAACATTCTCATACAATATTTAACTGCCCTTTTCTCTACGAAATTGAATAATTTATTATTATACGAAATCTGCAATGATATCTATCAAAAGATATTCAAAACTAAACTGTCGGTCTTCAAAGATAAGGATAATGCATACTTAGTTGACCAAATTAATAATGATTCATCCACAGTAGTTGACTTTTTTTCAAATAATATTTCCAACTTAGTATTGCAAGTAATCACAATAATTATCAGTGGTATTATTGTTTTAAAAGCTGATGTACTACTATGCGTTATAATTTTCTCGCTTATTCCTTTTTATATATTTACATATGTGGTTTTTAGAAAAAAATTGTATAAAGCAAATCTGAAATACAAAAAAGAAGCAAATGAATACTACTCTAAAAAAGTCGAACAAATTAACAAATTGGTTTTTATAAAGAAGAATGTACTCTTTAATGAAATGAATGAGCGGCTAAATAAAGCATTTAATTCATTATTTAGAGTTGCGACTTCACAAGTAAAAACTAATTATATTTTCTCCAATCTAAATCAATTTATATTGATCATCTGCTATATATTTGTAATCGGAATTGGAGGTCATAAAGTTGTAATTGGCCAAATGAGTATAGGGCAGTTCACCATAATTAACACGTACCTTTCAATGATCATCTCGTCAACTTCATATTTATTAAGCTTAGCAAGTTCATACCAAGAGACGAAAGTATCGATAGAACGGTTAAATGACGTTATGAACTCTGAAAATGATATTTATGGTAGTACAACACTTGAAGATTTAGAGAAAATAAGTATTAAACAATTAGGTGTTAAATATTCCGAGGAAAGCGTATTTAGAGACTTTTCTTATGATTTTTTTAAGGGGGGAATTTACGGGATTTGTGGTCACAATGGTTCAGGCAAAACAACATTACTTAATACTCTGATAGGTCTTTATAGTGATCTTTACACAGGAGAAATAGCTTTTAATAATTGCTCCATCAAAGATATAGATATGCTTGATATGAGACGTTATAGAATTTCTTATGTAGAACAGAATCCGGAGTTTTTAAATCTACCAATAAAGGAATATTTGAAATTTGGAATTACTTTTTCAAAAGAGATTGCCAGTAATCAAGATGAGCTTATAACAGCTTTTGGGCTTGAAGAGATAATAACAAAAGCTAACCTTGAAAATATACTAATAAACGAAAATGGAAGCAACTTTTCTGGTGGTGAAAAGCAAAAATTAGCTTTGATTCGTGCATTAAGTAAAGATTCTTTCTTAACGATTCTTGATGAGCCCACATCAGCCTTAGATTCAAAGAGTGTAAGTGGACTTATAGAAATATTGACCAAGCAAAAGTCAAGAAGGATAACAATTGTAGTATCACATGACCAGAGACTATTAGCAGCATGTGACCATATTTTGAATATTGAAACCCAAGAGGAACGTGATGATATTGGATTCCACAGTTATGGAGTTCTTTAGAAACATCAAAAAACAGTATGGGAATTACTCACGATTGTTTAAGTTGTTTCAGACAAAGAATAAATCCTATTTGTATGATGTGGGCACAGGCAAAGTTATGGAATGCACTGAAATAGAGTATGTATTTCTAAATAACTTACAAGTGTACGGAGATATCGAAGAGGTAATAAAACCTACCAAAGTTAATGATGATACATTGACTATTCTAATTGACTTAATACATGTTGCGCAGGAACAGCATTTATTCCAAGCACCTCCTCTTTTATCCTTTGCACTATCAAAAGATGAGGTTTTAGAAAATGCAAGAAGTCATCTAGAACAGGTTACTCTGGAGTTGACCGAACAATGTAATATGGCATGCCACTATTGTATATATCATTCAGGGAACATAGACTTCAGGGAATTTGGACGCAGGCACATGTCCTGGCAAGTAGCAGAGTTAGCAATCGATTATACTCTGAAAAACTCAGGTAAAAAAGTGGCGGTAACTTTTTATGGCGGGGAGCCATTAATAGAATTTAAATTATTAAAGCATTGTGTAGACTATACTTTAAAAAATGGTGCTGATAAAGATTTAACATTTTCAATGACAACAAACTTAACCTTAATGACTGCTGAAATCGCAGAATATCTATCTACAGTTCCTAACTTTGGAGTAGTTTGTAGTATTGACGGTCCAAAGGAAATACATGATTGTAGGAGGGTATTTAAAAATGGTGGGGGCACGTATGACAAGGCAATTAATGGTCTTAAACATCTAATTAATGCTTATGGAGAAAAGAGTAATTCTCTTATATCGCTAAGCATGGTAACACCTAGACCAGCTAATGATGTAGTTATGAAAAAAATTCAAAATTTCTTCAATTCTCTTTCGTGGGTACCTAAGGATATTACTAAAAATATTTCTTATGTGAGACACTCGTCTGACATAGAAAAAACGATTACTGAAAAAAGCTCTATGCATTGTTATGATAACCCTGTAGGGAACTGGACAATTGATCTAATGTTAAATAATACTTCTATATCAAAAAATACTCCCTTTACAATCGATTTTTTACACAAACAATTCTCAATAATACATGATAGGATTTTAACTGAAACTCCTTACCCGGACTATTGCTTAAACGGCTGCTGTTCACCTGCCTCAAGAAGAATTTATGTAACGGTAAATGGAGACTTTCATTTATGCGAGCGCATTGGAAAATCCCCTTCAGTTGGAAACGTTTATAGTGGTATAGACGAATCTGTATTAATCGATCGTTATATAGACGACTATGGTAAGGAGAGTTTGTCCCAGTGTTCCAAATGTTGGGCTATACGCCTTTGTTCGGTTTGTTACGTCGAATGTTACGATAGTGATAAGTTTAATATCGAAAAAAAGAGAATAGCTTGTAGGCGTTCTTTAGATATGCTGGAACATGCATTGATAAGCTATCATACTATCTTGGAACACAAACCACATTTATTAGAGGAATTAAACCATATTACATTGGTGTAATTCCAATCTATAATCAAAACGAGTCGAAGGAGGATTATAAATTGAGAATTGTAAATCCATTTGGAAGGAAGCCTTTAATGGCAAATACCCTTGGAATTGTTCCTTTATCTTGTATTTGTTCTTCCGGTGCTAATAATATACTTCATGACTTCGGACATGGCTCGAATTGCGCATGTAAATGTCGCTCTGATAGGCAAATGAATAGTAGTGCAAACTATGATATGGCTTTAAGTTGACCTATTAGAGAAACGCTTATATAATTTTTGAAAAATCGCTTCTACTCTGTTAAATGAGTGAAAGCGATTTTTATTAATCGTTAGATAACTATGGAGGCTAATTTACAAGGAAATATGGATAACAGGTAGACAGTACATGTTCAATCGTGTGTAAACTCAGCCTCGGAAGTAGCCTATTTTGTGTTCCGTTTAGAGCAATCGTTCCAATTAATAAAATCGCACGGAGCTCATAGTTGTGCAATTCCTCTCCAGAGCTTAAGTCCAGTTTCGATGACGCTTTAGAGCAAGTAAAAGGGGAATCAAGTGAAGGCTAATCTTTGATCGCTCCAGCGGCAAGATCGGAAATAAATTGGCGGCTGATGAAAAGAAACAAAATAATAAGAGGAAGTACAGCCAGCAGGGTGCCAGCAATGACCATCGCATAATCCGTATTGTAAATCCCGTTCAACTGCGACAATGCAATCTGGAGGGTGAATTTGCGCTCATCCGTTAAAACGATTAATGGCCATAAGTAATCATTCCAAGCTCCTATAAAGGTAAATGCGCCGAGAAAAGCGAACGCAGGGCGTAAAATCGGCAGTGCTACATTCCAGTACAGTCGAAAAAAGCTGCACCCGTCCATACGCCCCGCATCCAGGAGCTCCTTGGGAATAGACTCTTCTGCATACTGACGAATCCAGAAAATCCCGAAGGCATTTACCATGCCCGGGATGATGAGCGCTTTGAACGTACCTACCCATCCAAAGGAAGCCATCATGACAAAGGAGGGGACGAGCGAAAGTTGTGAAGGGACCATCATTGTAGCTAGCAGAATGACGAATAGCACCTTTTTGCCCGGAAAATCAAACTTTGCGAATGCAAAACCGGCCAGTGAATCAAAAAACAGCACCAATAGGGTAACAGAACTGGCTACAAAAAGGGTATTCAAAAAGGCGCCGGCAAAATCAATCTGCTGCAATACTCTCATGATGTTATCCAGGAAGTGGCTGCCGAACCACAATTGTGGCGGAAAACGATAGATGTCTGAGGTTGTACGGGTTGCCATGACGATTAGCCAGTAAAATGGAAACATCGACAGGATGATACCTACCAACAGCCCGGCATATAAAACAATGGATTTTGCACGTGTCTGTATCATGTGGTAAAGCTCCTTCCATCGTTATTTTTTACCTTGAACGAGTTTCCAATTGATGATGGAGAATAGAGCAATGATGAGAAACATGCCCCATCCGACAGCAGCGCCATATCCAAAATAGTTGTTAATGAACGACTCGCGGTACAGGTATAAAACGATGGTCATGCCACTTGCCCCGGCACCGCCGTCATTACCGACCAGGACCTGTGGCTCGGTGAACAGCTGCATGCCACCGATGGTGGACGTAATGACTGTAAACAGAATGACTGGGCGCAGCATCGGAATGGTGATGCGGAAAAAAGCTTGCGCTCCGGTTGCCCCGTCTATTTTGGCGGCCTCATACAGCACATGTGGGATACTCTGGAGCCCAGCCAGATAGATAATGGCGTTGTAACCCATCCATCTCCAGACGACCATGGAAGAAATGGCGATTTGGATACCCCATGGCACATTCAGCCATTGGATCATAGGTAGCCCCAAGAGCTGCAAAAGGTAGTTGAGAAATCCAAAATTGTTGGCAAATAAGGCGCCAAAGATGATGGCAACAGCAACAATAGATGTCACATTGGGCAGGAAGAATCCAACTCGCCATAAGGTGCGCATTTTCACGAAAGGGGCATAAAGCAGAAAGGCAACAATGAGTGCTAGAAATAGCATTGGAATCGTGGCGTACACCCAGATCACAAACGTATTACCTACAGCCTGCCAAAATTCGTTGTCTGTCACAAGGTAACGAAAGTTGCCCCAGCCGTTGTAGTTCATGTCTCCGATCCCGTCCCATTTGTGAAACGCCAGGTACAATGAAAAGCCAATCGGAAACAAGCCAAAGATGCCAAACAGCAAATAAAATGGCGAGATCGCAGCATAAACGGCCCGGTGCTTCCAGATTTCTCTCAGCATATTGTCCACACGCCTTTTTTGAATTGTATTTTTACCGCTGTAATTCCCGTTCAATTCGTTGCATTGTTTCCGTCCATAATGAGTCGGGATCGGCATTTTGTTTGGCCACATTGGCAAGACGACGGGTCACAATGCCGTGGATGACAGGATAGCGCTCGCCGAAATAGCTATTTTTCACATGACGTGCGGAGGCAGCAAAAATGAGGCCAGTGGCCTGACCACCAAAGAAAGGCTCGGGTGTCTCCATGACTGGATCGTCATAGACGCCGGGAGTGGATGGGAACAGGCCGATTTTATGGTAGGCTTCCAGTTGGTGTTCCGGGTTTTGCAGCCAGGTCAGAACTTCAAAGGCTTCTTTGGGGTGTTGGCTGGATTTGAGGATAGAGATGAAAGACCCTCCCAGATTGCCGTCTCCTCCAGGAGCCCGGGCGACTCTCCATTTGCCCGCTGTATCCGGTGCGGCTTCTGTGAGAACTTGCTTCATCCAGATTGCCCCTACGAACGAGGCGATTTTGCCGTTATTGACCGAAGCATTCCATTCAGGAGTCCAGCCATCTGCATTGGCGAGTAGATGCTTCCTGTGGAAATCCACAGCGGTTTTCCAGCCCAGGCGGATGTCAGGAGATTGATTGCCGATATAACTTCCGTCCGGCTTGAAGTACAGGTTCGTATGTTGAGCGAGCACCTGATTGTAAACGTTTACAATATTATCGGCCAAAAATGAATGGCTTCCGAATTTCTGCCGAAGTTGTTCTCCGGCTGCCATATAATCATCCCATGTGCGGATCGAGGCACTGACCTGCTCAGGATCACTAGGCAAGCCTGCCTGTTCAAACAGGTCGCTTCGATAGAAGAGGGCGGTAGGCCCAGTATCCATGGGAAATGCAATCATTTTACCATCAGGAGTGATGCCCTGATTCCATTTCCATTCCAAATATTGATCCTTCAGTCGGTCTGCTCCGAGTTCCTTTAGATCATAAAAACGATCCGCACTCGGGAATAGCTCCACCATCCAGTCGTTCAGAGCTACGATGTCCGGTTCACCGGAACGAGCTGCGAGCGTTGTCTTCAGCTTGGCTTTAAAGTCACCGCCTATTTTTTGAGTTTTTAATTCAATGTTGGGAAACTGTTTTTCGGCTTGGACGAGCAATTCATCGTCAATAGAACGGTTCCAGTACCACAATGTAAGCGTTATCTTTTTGCTGTTTGACAAATTAGCTTCAGATGATTGACCTTTAGAGGATAGGGACCCACTACAACCACTAATCATAGTGAGAAAAGCAAGACATAATACCAGCCATTGCCATTGTACTGTCTTCACATCATTTCCCTCCTTGCTGTCTGAATAATCTGCCTGCTGAACAAGTTGTAAATGGTTTAGCTCCATCATATGAAGCTGTTACCCATTTATGTGCATTGCCTTAACCAAAAACAAAAAATTTGAAACGTTTATCCATAAAAAAAGCACGTGCGTCTGTTATAGGAAGATCGCACGTGCTTAAGGCAGGGGATTAGCTTCATGACATCAATCGTTGTATCTCATCTTTCAGAGCTTCAGATCGAGTACCGAAAATAACCTGTAGGGTACCGTTCCCAAGCCTGATAATTCCTGACGCTCCGAGCTGCTTAAGAGCTTGATCGTTAACCGCTTTGTCGTCCTTGACGACAAGACGCAACCGCGTGATGCAGGCATCAATGCTTTGGATATTGTCTGAACCGCCGAGATAGGTTAGGACCTGGCCTGCCTGACTGGACTGGGTGCCGGATGAGGCGCTTGTTTTTCCAACGGGTATGGATTTGTTAGCCTCAAATAGAAGGGTGTCATCTACATCGTCTTCGCGCCCGGGAGTCTTTAGGTTGAATTTGAGGATGATGAAGCGGAACAGAAAATAATAAATGAAGGCGAAGACAAACCCGATCGGGATCATTCGCAATGGATGAGTGGAGAGCTTCATATTGACCAGATAGTCAATGAGTCCTGCCGAAAAGGAAAAGCCGAGTTTGACATCCAGTAGGTATACGACTAGGCCACTCAGACCTGTTAGCAGAGCATGAATGCCGTAAAGCAGAGGTGCAATGAACATAAAAGAAAATTCGAGGGGCTCAGTAATTCCGGTGAGGAACGACGCTAGTGCAGAGCCGATAAAGATGGAAGCGACAGCTTTACGTTTTTCCGACTTGGCCGTATGGATGAATGCGAGAGCCGCCGCTGGCAGAGCGAACATCATAATGGGGAAGAAGCCGGACATGAACATACCCGCCGATGTATCGCCTGCGAAAAAACGTGTCAGGTCACCATGAACAACTTCACCTGCAGCGTTGGTATAGTCCCCAATTTGAAACCATGCGATCGAGTTCAGCACATGATGCAGACCGAGCGGGATCAGCAGTCGATTGGCAATCATGAACACCATTGACCCGATTCCACCAAAGCCAACAATCCAGTTGCCGAAGGCTGCAATGCCATCTTGTATCGGACTCCAGATCATGCCGAGCAGAATGGCTAAAATCATGGTCGTGAAGGCTGTAATCATGGGGACAAAACGTTTGCCCGAAAAAAAGCCGAGCCAATCTGGAAGTTGAATATTATGATATTTTTTGAACAGATAAGCAGACCATCCGCCGATAAAAATACCGCCCAATACGCCCATGTCCAGCTTGACGTCGTCTGGAATATACGCAAATATACCCGGTACGGCCGCCAAAATACGGGTCAGCACCAAATAGGCAATGACTGCCGAAAGTGCGGCTACCGCGTCGCCTGCCAGACCAATAGCAACACCGATGGAGAAAATGAGCGCCAGATTGCCAAAGATAGCACTCGCCCCTTCATTCAGAAAAGGAGTGACATAATGATTCAGAAATCCACCAACTCCAGGGCCAAGCGGAATATCCGTTTCATAATTAATGAGAGCCAGCCCTTGCAAAATCCCTGCGGCGGGTAATGTAGCTACTGGAAGCATTAATGACTTGCCGATTTTTTGCAGAAATTTCAGCATAACATTCTTCCCTTCATCATCAAGTTTGGGAGTGTCGTATTCATCCTGAAATCCTTACATTCAGCCATTTTTTTACATCATAAATCGGGCAATCTAACATGGTCAACGATTATTTTAGGATATCAGAAGACGTAAATCCGCAGTTGACATCGCTTACATGCTTATATAATATCAAATTTAAGTTAATAATCGTGACGGAGACAAGAGAGCCACGCAGACATCCCATGTTACAGCACAGGGTTGGTTTGTGATGGCTTTTCTTTTTTTTGCGCGATGAAAACGATCAAAATCGGATGATCTATTGAGGAGGTTGGTTGTATGTCGCCATACGCAGCCGAATTCATAGGGACAATGATTCTTATTGCCCTAGGTGGCGGAGTGTGCGCAGGGGTGTCCCTGAAAAAGTCTTTTGCCCACGCTTCCGGCTGGATTGTGGTCGGATTGGGGTGGGGGCTCGCGGTAGCTATTGGGGTGTATGCGGTGGGCCAAATCAGCGGAGCGCATTTGAATCCCGCAGTTACACTCGCGTTGGCATTTCAGGGTAGTTTTCCATGGCAGGATGTTCCCGGTTATATTGTGGCTCAGGTTCTTGGAGCCATGGCGGGTGCAGTGATCGTCATTTTGCATTATTGGCCCCACTGGAAAGAGACGGAGGACACAGCAGCCAAACTCAGTGTATTTGCGACAGGACCAGCTATTGATCATCCGTTTGGTAACGTGCTTAGTGAAATGATAGGTACTTTTATCTTTGTTCTTGCTTTACTGTCGTTTGGTGCCAATTCGTTTACAGACGGCCTTAAACCGCTAATTGTTGGTTTTTTGGTTGTCAGTATCGGTTTATCCCTTGGAGGCACAACGGGCTATGCCATCAATCCAGCGAGGGATTTTGGGCCGCGTCTGATGCATTATTTACTACCGATACCCGGTAAGGGAGCATCCAACTGGAAATATGCATGGGTGCCCATTGTAGGACCGCTATTGGGGGGATCTTTCGCAGGGCCGTTTTATCAGGCCGTTTTTAAGGGGAGTATGACTCCGGCGTTCTGGATTTTATTAGGGGTTATCGTGGTTGTACTCTTGATTACCTTCCGTATTAGTCGTATTTATAAAAATCATAAAATGGATCACAAGCTTACAGCGTAAAAACGATGGATTTACACAGGGAGAGATGAACATGGGAAAATATATTTTGTCACTAGACCAGGGAACGACAAGTTCAAGAGCGATTTTGTTCAATAGCGAAGGAGATGTGGTGTACTCGGCCCAGCGGGAATTTCCGCAATATTTTCCTCACCCCGGCTGGGTAGAGCAGAATGCGAATGAAATCTGGAGTTCTATTCTGGGCGTTATTGCCTCCTGTCTTTCCGAATCCGGTGTAAAAGCAAAACAAATTGCTGCCATCGGCATTACCAATCAGCGAGAATCGGTGGCCGTGTGGGACAAAAATACCGGATTACCCGTGTATAACGTACTCGTATGGCAATCACGCCAAACCTCGGATATTTGCGAAGAACTGAAGCGGCAAGGGCATGAGGAGTTGTTTCACAGCAAAACAGGGCTATTAATCGATCCGTATTTTTCAGGCACTAAAGTAAAGTGGATACTGGACCATGTAGAAGGAGCGCGGGAAAGAGCGGAACGAGGTGACTTATTATTTGGTACGATTGACTCGTGGCTAATCTGGAAACTATCCGGCGGAAAGGCCCATGTAACAGACTACTCCAATGCGGCCAGAACGCTGATGTACAATATTTATGAGCTAAAGTGGGATGAAGAGCTACTGGATATTCTGGGAGTTCCGAAAATCATGTTGCCTGAGGTAAGGCCTTCTTCCGAGGTATATGCGCACACCGTGGATTATCATTTTTTTGGTCAGAATGTACCGATCGCCGGTGCAGCGGGTGACCAGCAGGCAGCCTTGTTCGGTCAGGCTTGTTACGAAAAAGGAATGATCAAAAACACTTACGGTACAGGTTGCTTCATGTTGATGAATACGGGAGATCAGCCGGTTGAATCCAAGCACGGTCTGATCACGACCATCGCTTGGGGGCTGGAGGAAGGCGAAGTGCAATACGCACTTGAAGGGAGTGTGTTTGTTGCGGGCTCTGCGATCCAGTGGCTGCGAGATGGGCTGCGCATGTTCCGTGAAGCAAAGGACAGTGAGCCTTATGCGGCCCGTGTTTCCTCCACAGAAGGAGTATATCTTGTACCCGCTTTTGTCGGGCTGGGCAGCCCCTACTGGGATAGCGAGGTGCGTGGAGCGATGTTTGGTCTGACACGTGGGACCACGAAGGAGCATTTTATCCGTGCCACCTTGGAGTCCCTCGCTTATCAGACCAAGGATGTGCTTACAGCCATGGAGATTGATTCAGGAATTACGGTGAAGATGTTGCGAGTGGATGGAGGAGCCGTGTTGAACAATTTCCTGATGCAATTCCAGAGCGATATTCTGGATGCGACGGTGGAACGGCCAGTTATCCATGAGACAACGGCGCTGGGTGCCGCGTGTCTGGCAGGGTTGGCGATAGGATACTGGAAGAGTACAGATGAACTTCGTAAGCGAGTGAGAGTGGAAACTTCTTTTACCCCTACGATGGATGAAGCAACACGTGACAGCCTGTATGAAGGCTGGAAAAAGGCCGTGAATGCGACGATGGCCTACAAATAATGGCTTAAACGAAAGGGCTCTTGTTATATAACTGCAAAAAGGTGACTTCTGTATTCGACAGGAGTCACCTTTTTTAGGTATGTGCTATCCCTCAACCCTTGTAGGGTTCCAATGTTGCCGGGCTCCGCAGGAGGTGCGAATGACGAGTTCGGGCTCCACTTTAATACATTTCGTATCCATTTGTTTATTCATCAGGTCAAACAGCACCATAGCGGCCAGACGACCTATTTTTTGCTTGTCTTGTTTTACAGTCGTCAGTGGAGGATCGGTATAACGACAGGCTTCAATATCATCACATCCTACTACGGCAATATCCTCGGGTACCCTCAAGCCGCTCTCCTTGAAAGCACGAATGGCACCAAAGGCAAGCAGGTCGGTAGCCGCAAAAATAGCTCTTGGTAAATTTTCTTGCTCTATCCACGCCTTTGCGATCTGGTATCCATCCTCTGCTGCATAGTCCTTGCCATACACGATCCATTCCGGTCTGACATCAAGGCTAAACCGCTTTAGTGATGAGATAAAAGCTTCTTCTCTCTCTTTAATAACCAAGGAGGGGCGTTCTATGCCTATAAAACCCATTTCGCGGTATCCATTCATGTAAAAGTGCTCAACAACTTTCATTGAAATCTTCTGATTGTCGGACATGATGTAGCAGGAACTGGCTCCGGTTAATTCGATATCAACACCGATGCAGGGGATAGGGCTGGCATCGAGATCAAAAACACTCTTCTCCACTTCGTCTCCGGCAATAATAATGCACCCGTCCACTGAGAAATATTTTGAGCGAGCCAAATAGTCCTCTCCATTATCCAGAAATTTCTCATTTGAAAAAAACAGCAGGTCGTAACCGAGCAAGCCAATCTGCTTTTTGAAAACATTAATGATGTCTACAAAAAAAGGATGACTAAAATCGACATTCAGCTTGCCAGCGAATATAACGCCTACCAGATTAGATTTTTTGGTAGCAAGCGTTTTAGCCGAGGAGGAAGGTCTATAGCCTGTTTCCTCCATAATTTTGAGTACTCGCTGCCGGGTTTCCTCACTGATATCTGTGTAATTGTTTATGATCTTCGAAACCGTTGCTACTGAAACGCCTGCCATGCTAGCTATTGTTTTTATATTCATGGAATCCTCCGCAACTAAACTGATTTAGTTCATTTGACCTTGCATTCTAAAATTAATGATTACTCGTATTCTATGCTACCTCATAGAAGAGAGTCAACCGTGCTATTATAGGATAAATCCTAATATATTATGGATAATGAAGTTCGATTTAACGATAGTTAATGATTTTTTGATAATTTACAAATTGCTATTTACAAATACAGGCTATTCGATACATAATAGTAGCTGTAATTAACTAAACCGCTTTCGTAAGAGTGAGTGCATTTATTCTAAGATTACAGGGGGAATTTTGTAATGCTGAAAAAGTGTTTTTCTTTACTTGTTGTAACCGCTTTAATCGTGGTATTAGCCGCTTGCGGTAAAGGTAACGAAGCTGGGCAGAACGGGAATAAAAAGGTCACGTTAAAAATTATTCATTGGCAGCAGGAGAATATTAATAACTATATTAAGGAATTTAATAAAAAGTTTGAAGAGAAGTATCCTGATGTTCAGGTGGAGTATACGACGGTTCCTGCTGATTCCACTTATGATCAACTGATGCAAACGCGTATGAATGCGGGTTCAACCGGTGATGCAGATATTATTCCTCTGAAATTCAGCTTCGTAGGCGCACCGCAGGAATGGTCTAAGGGAGCTGCTGATCCGATGTGGAAGCAGTGGATCGAGGGAGGACTCATTGCAGATCTGTCAGATCAAGCTTTTATCAAAAACTATAATCCTACAGATGTCAAAAATGCCATGACCTATAACGACAAGGTATACGGTGTAAACATGGGGAAGGTAGCACTGACAGGTCTGTTTTACAACAAAGAGATTTTTGAAAAATATAATCTTGCTGTGCCCACGACATGGGACGAACTGGTGAATGTTATGAAGGTGCTCAAGGATAACGGTGTAGAACCGATTGGTTTCGGCGGTAAAGATGTATGGCCTATCAACCTTGCTGTCCAAGGGCTTCAGGCCTCTATCCATGATGATCAGTTGGAATACATCAAAGGGTTGTGGACAGGTAAAACAAAACTGACTGACCCTGTCCAGCTTGAGGTGCTGGAAAAATCACAAATTTTGATGAACAATGCCATTGGTGGATTTATGGGAATTGACTATGGCACCTTGCCAAGCTTATTTGCTTCAGGGCGTGTAGCGATGATTGCGGATGGTACGTGGGATGCAACTACGATTCAGACAGCCAATCCAGAGCTGAAATTTGGTTATTTCCCGATTCCGGGCAGTAACGACCCCGCCAAAAATAAAAACCTGGCAGGCAAGTATGATATGACCTGGATGGTACTAGAAAAGTCACCAAACAAGGAGTATGCGATCAAATGGCTTGAAATGCTCTCTGAGAAACAGAACTACACGGATTTTGTGAATGCTGCTGGATTTTTGCCAACACAGTCTGATGTGAAGATAAGCAGCGATTTCGTTAATGAAATCCAGCCTTCACTGGAAAACTTCAAGCTCTCTTGGGATCAGCTGTTTATCAATCGTAAGAATGTTGGACAGTACATTAAGGAAGCCAGTGTACATGCGGAATTTTTGGCGCCTGCCGGTCCGTTAAAAACGCCTTTGGAGCTTGCGCAGAAATCTCAAGCAGACTGGGATGCGGCAGCTCCTAAATAATCCATAGATTTTACATGAACACAATGGTAACTGCAAAGCTCCCATAATAATGTGAAAAGGTGTGAGACCCATGTATCCCTTTGGAAAGGGTGCAGCCCGGATAATGCCCTATCTTCTGCTGAGTATTCCGGTGCTGCTCTATTTGCTTCTTGGTTTTGGACCCTCTATGGTAACCGTGCTTTTTTCCTTTACAGATGCTACCGGGGTTCCGGGACAGACGTGGAATTTTATCGGATTTGAGAATTACACGACCTTTTTTACCTCCTCCGATTCTGGAGATCGTATTGCTTCCATTGGCCGTTCCTTATATTTTGCCGTAGCGGTGGTTGTGATCCAAAACGCAGTTGGGCTATTCATGGCTATCCTTATTAATAAAAAGCTCAAAGGTGATGTGTTATATCGCTCTGTATTTTTTCTGCCCGTTGTGCTCGGGGTAACGGTATCCGGTCTGATCTGGCAGCTGCTTGCCAATCCGCTTGGCGGTCCTGCGCAAGCATTGCTGAACTTTTTTGGAACCAGCTCCAACTTCTTTGGGGATTATGATATTGCATTTGAATTGGTCATTTTTGTGCAAATTTGGATGTACATGGGTTACTCGATGACTATTTTCTTAGCTGGACTCCAATCCATTCCTAGTGACTTATATGAAGCGGGATATATGGACGGCGCTTCTGGATGGAAAGCGTTCAAAAATATTACCTTTCCAATGATTGCACCGTCCTTTACCGTCAATATGCTGCTGTCCATTATCGGCGCCTTGCAAACCTTTGACATTATTTATGTGCTGACAGGGGGTAAATTCAACACGACGACACTTGCATTTGATGTATATGCCACAGCCTTTGGCTCCGGGACATCAGATTATGGTCTTGCTTCCGCAGTTGCGATGATCCAGTTTGTATTCGTGTTTACGGTATCGATGATTGCACTTTATTACTTGCGCAGAAGAGAGGTGGAAATGTAATGAGCAGTAGCAAAGGAACCAAAATAGTGAGCTACACCATCGTACTGCTCATGCTTTCGTTATATGTACTCCCGCTTTTCTACCTTTTTAATGTATCGATGAAGACGCAAAGCGAGTATTTGATGGATCCTGTAGCGTTAGCCAAGGGTTTGCGTTTGGAGAATTTCATGGATGCTTGGGATAAAGGGAATTTCTCTCAATATATGTGGAACAGTATTTTGTATACAGGAGTTTCTACGTTATTAACCCTGATTATATCCGTGTTTGCCGCCTTTCCGCTAGCACGGGGATATGTTAAGTTCAGTACCTTCTTTTATGTGTTTTTCCTGATTTCCATGTATCTCCCCAATCCGCTAATTCCGCAATTTGCCCTTATTAATAGTCTGGGACTGTACAATACACAGCTTGGTTTTATTTTGCTGAAAACGACAGGTACCGGCATCGCTTTCCTGATGTTTGTGGGGTATATCAAGTCTGTCTCCCGAGAGCTGGATGAAGCGGCTGCAATGGACGGATGCGGTTATTCACGTTATTTGTTCACGATTCTTGTACCACTGATGAAGCCCGTGTTGGCGACAGGCATCATTTTGACAGCCATTGGTGCATGGAACGACATTATAGGTCCTACCATTTATTTGTCTGATCCCGCCTATCAGCCAGTGACCAAGGGACTGTTCTCTTTCTATGGACAATACATGAACAACTGGCCGCTGCTTGCTTGCGGTATCTTGATTGTTACACTACCGCTGGTTATTTTGTATATTTTCCTCCAGCGCTTTATTGTCGGCGGTGCAATGGCTGGAGCTGTGAAGTCTTGATTCCTGAAAGGACGGTACCGAGTATGAGCGAGAATACCTTTATATTTCCTGCCACGTTTATGTGGGGAACTTCAACCTCTTCTTATCAAATTGAAGGGGGTACAGATGAGGGCGGCAGAACGCCCTCCATTTGGGATACTTTTTGTCAAATCCCCGGGAAGGTAATCGGAGGGGACTGTGGAGATGTAGCATGTGATCATTTTCACCACTTTAAAGAAGACGTGCAATTAATGAAACAGCTTGGTTTTTTACATTATCGTTTTTCTGTAGCTTGGCCACGTATTATGCCCGCGCCTGGCATTATTAACGAAGAGGGGTTGCTCTTCTACGAGCATCTGCTGGATGAGATTGAGTTGGCTGGACTGATCCCGATGCTGACGCTGTATCATTGGGATCTACCGCAGTGGATTGAGGACGAGGGTGGATGGACACAGCGAGAGACTATCCAACATTTTAAAACGTATGCCTCTGTAATCATGGATCGATTCGGCGAGCGGATAAACTGGTGGAATACGATCAATGAGCCTTATTGCGCCTCTATTTTGGGCTATGGTACAGGAGAGCATGCCCCTGGCCATGAGAACTGGAGGGAAGCCTTTACTGCCGCCCATCATATTCTGATGTGTCATGGGATTGCCAGCAATTTGCACAAGGAGAAAGGGTTAACGGGTAAGATTGGCATTACGTTGAACATGGAACATGTGGATGCGGCTTCCGAGCGACCCGAGGACGTGGCTGCTGCCATCAGAAGAGATGGCTTTATTAATCGTTGGTTTGCGGAGCCATTGTTTAACGGAAAGTATCCTGAAGATATGGTGGAATGGTACGGAACGTATCTGAATGGATTGGATTTTGTACAGCCTGGTGATATGGAGCTGATTCAGCAACCAGGGGATTTTTTGGGCATTAACTATTATTCCCGCAGCATCATTCGATCAACGAACGACGCTTCGTTGCTGCAAGTAGAGCAGGTTCACATGGAGGAGCCAGTAACGGACATGGGATGGGAGATTCATCCTGAATCCTTTTATAAGCTGCTGACGCGGATTGAGAAGGATTTTAGCAAGGGCTTGCCCATTCTGATTACGGAAAATGGAGCAGCGATGAGGGATGAACTGGTAAATGGACAGATTGAGGATACCGGGCGTCAGCGCTATATTGAAGAACATTTAAAGGCCTGTCATCGCTTCATTAGAGAGGGAGGCCAGCTCAAGGGGTATTTTGTCTGGTCTTTCCTTGATAACTTTGAATGGGCCTGGGGCTACAGCAAGCGTTTTGGTATTGTGCATATCAATTACGAGACGCAGGAACGGACTCCCAAACAAAGTGCGCTATGGTTCAAGCAAATGATGGCAAAGAACGGGTTTTAAATAGAAAAGGGGGATACGATGCAGCCGTATTATTTTGACAATCAAGGACGTTTTGTGATTGAAAATTTTGCGCATGCCAAGCCCTTTTCCAGTTTCTTGCCCGGCATTGCTGGTGTTCAGGGGATTCCCCTGTGGGCGTATTATGTTAATCGTGGACAAGGAATTGCGAGCTTTGGTGTGGAGGATAAAAATGGAGCGATTATGGAATTTTTTCCGGCTAACCGCAGCTATAGCCTCGTACCGATCCATGGCTTCCGTACCTTTTTAAAGGTAAAAAGGCAGGATGAGTGGAGCTATATGGAGCCGTTTTCGGCTGTGCGTCCTTTAGAGCATGAGCAACAAAAAATGTTAATATCCCGCCATATGCTGGAAATTAATAGCTCTCATCCAGATATAGGGCTGGAGGTGCGTGTGCAATATTTTACGCTTCCTCATGAAAGCTACGCTGCTTTGGTGCGCAAGGTTGAGATTGTCAATCATTCCGATCAAGAACTTGAGCTGGAGGTGCTGGACGGCATGCCGGCTGTGCTGCCCTTCGGTATTGACAATACGGCTTACAAGGAGCTTGGATATACACTGCAAAGCTGGATGGATGTGTATAACCTCAATAACAGCATACCTTACTATAAGGTACGTGGAAGTACAGCGGATACAAGTGAGGTCCATCAGATTGAGGCGGGACATTTTATGTATAGCTTTGTGGAGCAGGATGGCAAGGCCAGACTAGTACGTCCCATTGTCGATCCGTCCATTATATTTGGTGAAAATACTTCCCTGACCTTCCCTGACTGCTTTATCCATACACGTGTCGAAGACCTGATATCACAGCAGCCAGTGACGACGAATAAAGTGCCTTGTGGGTTTAGCGGTTATGCGGCACGATTGGCGGCAGGTGCAGCTGTAAATCACTGTTCGGTCATCGGGCATGTGAATGATATTCAATTGATCAATAAACGGATTACAGAAATTGCAACGATGTCTTATATCGATCAAAAGGCGAAGGAAGCTAGAACGTTAGTTGAAGAGTTGACAGATGGAATGGCCACGCAGACATCCATTCCGTTGTTTGACGAATACTGTCGTCAGAGCTATCTGGATAATCTGTTACGTGGTGGTTATCCATTATTGCTGGACAACGGCACGGAGCAACCCTTTGTGTATCATGTATTTTCGCGCAAGCATGGGGATCTGGAACGAGACTATAATTTTTTCAAGCTTCAGGCGGGGTATTATTCTCAAGGAAATGGTAATTTCCGCGATGCGAACCAGAATCGGAGAAATGATGTGTGGTTTAACCCGGACGTCGGAGATTTTAATATTCGTTTGTTTATGAGCCTGATTCAGCCGGATGGCTATAATCCGCTTGTTGTAAAAGGGTGTAGCTTTCAAATACGAGAGCTCGAACCGTTGCTGGAACAGGTGGAAGTGGCGGCCCATTCGTCTTTGTGTACTTTTTTTCAATCATCATTTACCCCGGGCGAGCTGATTCAGCACATCATTCATGACAATATTGGACTAAAGCAAACGGTAGAGACATTTGTGACCGAAGCCCTCAAGCATTCCGAACAATGCTATGAGGCTGATTTTGGTGAAGGCTTCTGGATCGACCATTGGACTTATAATATGGATCTAATCGAAAGCTATTTAAGTATCTTTCCAGACAAACAAGAAGAACTCCTGCTCTCGACCAGGGAGTACATGTATTACGACAGTCCCGCATGGGTACAGCCGCGCCGAAACAAATACGTGCAGATGAAGGACGGACGTATTCGTCAGTACGGAGCGGTTGTAGAAAGCAAGGAGAAGAAAGCTCAACTTCACATGCGGACTCGGGATGTTCACTGGGTTCGAACCGGACGAGGCAACGGAGAGATTTACAAGTCCAATTTATACGAGAAGCTGCTATCCTTGGCTGCCATCAAGCTGTCTACATTAGACCCAGAAGGCTTGGGAATTGAGATGGAGGCGGGGAAACCAGGATGGAATGATTCCATGAACGGACTTCCGGGGCTGTTTGCTTCGGGCTTTAGTGAGCTATGCGAGTTACAGCGACTCGTAAGATTTTTAATACATGCACAGATGAAGCTTTCGGCAGACTTTGTGCTGAGGCTACCGCTAGAGGTAGCCAGGTTGATCCAAGAATTAGGGCTCGCAGTTGAAGAGTACTACCACGATTTTAATGATGCGGAGCCTGGGAATGGTAGTGCCGATCATGGCTTCTGGTCACGGATTTCGGATGCTAGAGAAGCATATCGCGAAACGGTTCGTTTTGGATTTGAAGGGACCGAAGCAGCATTGTCGTTTGCTGATGTACTGGAGTTTTTGCAGCGGGCTGAACGTAAGATTCAAGAGGGGATGGATAAGGCTCTGCGTATAGGAAAGGGGATATACCCAACCTTCTTTTATTATGAAGCCAAAGAATTCGAGGTACAGCAGGATGAGAACGGGGGGGTGTTTGTAAATATACATTCCTTTAAACGCAAGGATATACCGTTCTTCCTGGAAGGACCAACCCGGGCTATGAAAGTAACTGGCGACATTGTAAATGGGAGGAAGCTGTATCGACTTATCAGACAGAGCGAGCTTTACGACAAAAAGCTGGGTATGTATAAGGTGAATGAGAGTCTGGCGGGGCAGCCGTTTGAACTGGGCCGTTCCAGAGCTTTCACGCCAGGGTGGCTGGAAAATGAATCGATATTTATGCATATGGAATATAAATATTTACTTGAGTGTTTAAAGGTGGGTCTATACACTGAATTTTTTGCCGACATCCAAAAAGCGCTACCCCCTTTTATGGATGCTACGATCTATGGAAGAAGTACGCTGGAAAACAGTTCCTTTATTGCTAGCAGTGCTAATCCTGATGCAAGTTTGCATGGAACGGGATATATTGCGAGGCTGAGTGGATCTACAGCAGAATTTATTCATATGTGGCTATGGATGATGACAGGCGGGCAGCCATTTGGCTGTGATTCTAGGGGGCTTACCCTGAAGCTGGAGCCCAAGTTGCCAGGCTGGCTGTTCACAGCTACAGGTGAGTTATCCTTCTGCTTTCTCGGAAGCTGCCAAGTGACGTATTATAATACAAGTCGTATGGATACTTATGCGCCGGACTGCATAGTGAAACAGTATATACTGCATTACAGCAATGATGAACAGAAGACAATAAACCAGGCTGTTTTAGACCCAAAAGAGGCTCAGGATGTGAGAGACCGGCTGGTTTCTCGTATCGAGGTGCATCTGGAGAGATCGCTTTAATTCATTTAAGCCGTCATGCTGCAAAATAGAGCATGACGGCTTTTTAAGACCCTAATTTCTTGTATTAGTGCGGAATTACGCGGAAATATCTTGC
The DNA here is from genome assembly GCF_038008995.1 of Paenibacillus sp. FSL W8-0439. Taxonomy (NCBI): domain Bacteria; kingdom Bacillati; phylum Bacillota; class Bacilli; order Caryophanales; family Paenibacillaceae; genus Paenibacillus; species Paenibacillus sp. FSL W8-0439. Next base: position 4,435,341 of record NZ_JBBPAK010000001.1, on the reverse strand, counting down.
AAATCTAATATAACAGGACAGTGGTCACTGCCTGTAATATGGCAATCAATACTCGCATCTATTAATAGTGGACGAAGCCGCTCCGAGACGAGGAAGTAATCAATCCGCCAGCCGATATTCCGTTCTCTCACCTTTGGCATATAGGACCACCAGGAATAAACATCCGTTCGATCAGGATAAAAATATCTGAAGGTGTCTATAAATCCAGCGTTGAGCAGCTGTGACATGCGGTCTCGTTCCTCGGGCGTGAAGCCAGCATTTCCGTAGTTGGCTTTGGCATTTTTGAGATCGATCTCCTGATGAGCCACGTTCAAGTCTCCGCAAATGATGACAGGCTTCAGAGTGTCTAGTTGTTGCAGATAGTTGCGAAAACGGTCTTCCCATTCGAGCCTGTATGGCAATCGGGATAAATCCCGTTTGGTATTCGGTGTGTACACATTGACAAGATAAAATTTTTCAAATTCCAGCGTAAGGGTTCGACCCTCCGGTTCTTCATTTTCTTCGAGTCCATAATGCACAGAGAGCGGCTTGATTTTGGTGAAAATAGCTGTGCCAGAATACCCTTTTTTCTCAGCATAATTCCAGTATTGCATGTATTCCTCCATGTTCTCCATGAGGATTTGTCCTTCTTGAAGCTTCGTTTCCTGTACGCAAAAAATATCGGCATTCGTTTCTTTTAGATAAGTATAGAAACCTTTGGTTACACAGGCTCTTAAGCCATTTACATTCCAAGATATTAATTTCATTTGATTAAACTCCTTACTACTCCACGCAGTCATGCGGTGTAATGGGTATATCCTCGATTAAAAGGCTGTCCCAGACAAGCGCTCGAACAGCGCTACGGAAACAGCCTTTTCTACATTAAAATAGGTTGTAATACGATGCTGGCTCCAACGTTCACGGTGGGTCCTAATTCGCTGGAAAATAAAAAAAGCTTCCTAAATAGGAAGCTTCGGCTATACGTCCCAGGAGGGATTCGAACCCCCGACCGACGGCTTAGAAGGCCGTTGCTCTATCCAGCTGAGCTACTGGGACATAAAATTCAAGCGAATATTAATATATCATATGGATGAAAAAGATTCAAGTCTTATTTTGCGTTTATCGTTTATTTGGGCTCTACACCACATAAATTCAGACTACACATCGTTTTTTTTGCCTTATAAAAGGGTATGTTAGAATACAGGTGAATATGTTGAAGACGAGTGGTTGAACTTCGGCTGCTGTTTCTCATATAATCTACAAATACTTTAGCTTGCGGAGGAGAGGGGGTGCCTTGAAAATAAAGGACTCCAAGGTGACGACAAAAGAAAATAATATCGTATTGTTTCCGAAGACACTGGACTACTATCAAATTCAACTTACGGTGATGCTTGAAAACGAACGTTACGGAGAGGCGATGGCGATGCTGCGCTTTTTGATGCAGTGTCAGGGACAGGAGCAGAAACAATACGATGAATGGAACGCTCTATCACAATGGTTGGAAGCTGCATTTCCACAGTATGCTGACAGCGGAGCGGTAACGGACAATGTGGAAGAAGACGAAGTCAGTGAAGTTGAGTTGGCTCGCCGTCATGCACGTTTTAAGCAGGAACAGGATGCAGGCTACGGTAACAAGCTTTTGCAGATGGCTATGGATCAACCGTTATCCGAACAGACGATTCTAGCTTTGGAACAGTTATCCTACTTGGAACTGCCGGAGATCGACGATGCTTTGCTTCGCTGGATTACTGAACGGGAAATCCATCCTCTTCTCCAATTCCGTGTTCTACAGACATTGAGACGCCGCGGAATGGAAGGGACGATAGAAATCAGACGAGGGGATGAAAAGACAGAAATCGATATTGAAACGGTTCCGTTACAGCCTGATGAGTTTCCAGAGGCGATTATGCGTATTTTGGAACGGGTAGCTGACCAGACTGAAGTGCATGAGCCCACACTATTCTATTTTGCACAGGAGCTGTGGTCACAGTTTGTGATGGCCGTGTACGGTACGAAAGATTATAGATCAATGTTGGTAGAAGAGGACGGAATGCCGGATATTTGGGCAGCAGCACTCCATCAGACCGTTTCGGAAAGTTTGAACGGGAACAATAATGAAGAAGAAACCCGCGCTATATATGGCATTACAGATGCACTGCGCTTCCGTTTTGAGCAAGCATATCGGTCGATGCGATTATTCGTAGCGGCGGGAATGAACACTCCTTAATGACCGGAAACGTTTACCTGTTAAAGCATTCAAGGGCTGCTCTTGAAAAAGACAGTAATGTTAGATATACTATAGTGGTTATTTTGTGTGCGTTGATTGTAATGAAAACTAAGTGAAGATTTTGTTGGAGGGGAAAGCATAAAATGAAAGCAACTTGGGAGAAAATAGAGAAGAACCTTGGGGTTCTTGAAGTTGAGGTAGACGCGGATCGTGTAGCCGCTGCACTCGACAAAGCTTTTAATAAAGTGGTTAAACAAGTAAGCGTACCAGGATTCCGTAAAGGTAAAGTGCCACGTCCTATCTTTGAAAAACGTTATGGCATTGAAAGTCTGTACCAGGATGCAATTGACTTCCTGTTGCCAGAAGCATACAGCCAAGCTGTAGAGCAAACAGACATCTTCCCAGTAGATAGCCCAGATGTTGAAATTGATCAATTTGCTAAAGGCGAAACTTTCAAATTCAAAGCAAAAGTTACTGTTAAACCTGAAGTAACTTTGGGCGATTACAAAGGCGTAGAAGTGCCTGTAAGCAAAATCGAAGTAAGCGACGAAGAACTGGCTCAAGAGCTGGAGCGCCTGCAACAACGTCATGCTGAATTGGTTGTCGTTGATGAAGATGCTGCTCAATCCGGCGATACAGCTATCATTGACTTCGACGGTTCCGTAGACGGTGTACAGTTCGAAGGTGGACAAGCTGAGAAGTATTCTCTGGAACTGGGTTCCAATACCTTCATCCCTGGCTTTGAAGATCAAGTGATTGGTTTGCACACTGGTGATTCCAAGGACGTTGAAGTAACGTTCCCTGAGAACTACCATTCTGCTGACCTCGCTGGTAAACAAGCTGTATTTAAAGTGAAAGTTCATGAACTGAAACGCAAAGTTCTTCCTGAATTGGACGATGAATTTGCTAAAGATGTAAGTGAATTTGACACACTTGCTGAATTCAAGGAAGACTTGAAAAAGCAATTGCTGGAACGCAAAGAAAACGAAGCTAAAGCAGCTCGTGAGGGCGCTGTAGTGGAGAAAGTTGCTGAAAATGCAACAATCGACATTCCTGAGGCAATGGTTAAGAGTGAAGTGCAAAACATGGTTCGCGATTTCGACAACCGTCTGCGCAGCCAAGGCATGAATCTTGAAATGTTCCTCGGCTTCTCCGGTCAAAGCAAAGAAGACCTGGAAGAGCAAATGAAAGCTGATGCTGAGAAGCGCGTACGCAACAACCTCGTGCTGGAGCAAGTGGCTAAAGCAGAAAACATCGAAGTTTCCGAAGCGGAAATTAATGAAGAGCTGCAAAACATGGCGGATGCTTACAAACGTTCTGTAGAAGAGATCCGCAGCATTCTGGAAAGTAACGGCTCGTTCGCTAACTTGAAAGAAGAGATCTCACTGCGCAAAACAATCGCTTTGCTGGTTGAAAACAGCAAAGAAGTTGAAGCGCCAGCTGCAGCTGCTGAGTAATTTAAACGATAAAATATACGGTGTATGCTGTAACAGGCTGCAACGTAGTAATTAGATAAGGATAAGGCACGTAGTGAAAGTTACGTGCCTTATTTTTACCTTAGATAATCCAAATTTTAGTCGTTTATGGAAAGCGCTGTGAATGGTGTTTTCTGTTTTACATAAGTCACTACCGTACATTTGCACATACATACGAAACATGGTTAAATATGAGAAGGTCTCGGCAGGACGTCTGTAAATAGCCTGCATTTTATATATGAGCACAGGCAAATATGACACGAGACTCTGAACATGTTAAAATATTTTGTAAGGTGTTCACGTTTCATGATTGCCGCTTCCGTTTTAATGGGACTTAAGGAAGCGGATGAATACAGGTGTTCATTTTAATAAAGAAAAGAGGTTGGTCGTGATGAGTCTCGTCCCTATGGTTGTGGAACAAACGAATCGAGGAGAACGATCTTACGATATTTACTCGCGGTTGCTTAAGGATCGCATCATTTTCCTAAGTGGCCCGATTGATGACGATGTCGCCAATCTCGTCATTGCACAGCTATTGTTCCTTTCTGCGGAAGACCCGGAGAAGGACATTAATTTGTACATTAACTCGCCAGGCGGTTCTGTTACTGCAGGCATGGGTATATATGATACAATGCAATTCATTAAGCCGGATGTATCGACGATTTGTGTAGGTATGGCTGCTAGTATGGGCTCTTTATTGCTCACAGCCGGTGCACCAGGCAAGAGATATGCACTTACCAATAGTGAAGTTATGATTCACCAGCCGCTCGGCGGCATTCAGGGGCAAGCCTCCGACATGCTGATTCATGCGGACTGGATTATCAAAACACGTGCCAAGCTGAATCAAATCTATGTGGAGCGTACAGGTCAGCCCCTCGAAAAAATCGAACGTGATACTGACCGGGATTTCTTCATGGAAGCGGAAGAGGCGAAAGCATACGGTATCATTGACCAGGTGCTGTCTAAACCGATTAATCTGTAAAGGGGTGGCTCTATGTTTAAATTTAATGATGAAAAAGGACAATTAAAATGTTCTTTCTGCGGTAAATCTCAGGATCAGGTTCGCAAGCTTGTTGCCGGACCGGGCGTATATATATGTGACGAATGCATCGAGTTGTGCACGGAAATTGTGGAGGAAGAATTGGGTCATGAAGAAGAAGTAGATCTGAAAGACATTCCAAAACCAATGCAAATCCGTGAAATTCTGGACCAATATGTTATTGGTCAGGATCAAGCGAAAAAATCTTTGTCTGTTGCGGTATATAATCACTACAAACGTATTAATACACAAAACAAAATTGATGATGTGGAATTGCAAAAAAGTAACATTCTGATGCTTGGACCTACAGGTTCGGGTAAAACGTTACTTGCGCAAACCATGGCTAAAATTTTGAACGTCCCATTTGCTATCGCAGATGCCACTTCCCTTACGGAAGCGGGTTATGTGGGTGAAGACGTTGAAAACATTTTGCTGAAACTGATTCAAGCTGCCGATTATGATGTAGAAAAAGCCGAGCGCGGCATTATCTACATTGACGAAATTGATAAAGTAGCCCGCAAATCCGAAAACCCGTCCATTACGCGTGACGTATCGGGTGAAGGTGTACAGCAAGCGTTGCTTAAAATTTTGGAAGGCACAGTTGCTTCTGTACCTCCGCAAGGTGGTCGCAAGCATCCACATCAAGAATTCATTCAAATTGATACCACGAATATCCTGTTCATTTGCGGTGGTGCCTTTGATGGTCTGGAGCAAATGATCAAACGTCGTATCGGTAAGAAGGTCATCGGCTTTAACGCGACTAGTGAACAAAAAGATCTAAAACCAGGCGAATATACCTCCATGGTATTGCCAGAGGATCTGCTGAAATTCGGTCTGATTCCGGAATTCGTAGGACGTTTGCCAGTTATTTCTACGCTGGAGCCGCTTGATGAGAAGACATTGGTTCGTATTTTGTCTGAACCAAAAAATGCCTTGACCAAGCAATATCAGAAGATGCTGGAACTGGACAATGTGCAGCTGGAGTTTAAGCAAGATGCTCTGGAAGCCATTGCTCGTGAGGCGATCAAGCGTAACACGGGTGCCCGTGGCCTTCGTGCAATCATCGAAGGTATTATGCTCGACGTTATGTACGAAGTTCCTTCCCGTGATGATGTGACGACTTGCGTCATCAACGAGCAGGTAGTAAAAGACAAAATCGCACCGGAACTCGGTGGTACAGATAAGGATAAAAAACAAGAAGAGAGCGCCTAAGGATTGATACTTCGCGATCTCTACAATATGAGAAGCCCGATCTCCACTTCACTAAACCCGTATGAGGTTTTATGGGGTGGAGGTTTGGCGTTAATGGGAGAGAAAAGTACATGTTCTTAAGACAAGACACACGTCCCGTTAAAGTCGGGAATCTGACGATTGGCGGCAGCAATGAAGTCATCATCCAAAGCATGTGTACAACCAAAACGGCAGATGTGGAAGCTACAGTAGCTGAGATTCTACGCTTGGAAGAAGCCGGATGTCAGATAGTGCGGGTTACCGTCAACAATGAGGAAGCTGCCGCAGCTATTAAGGAAATTAAGAAGCGGATTCATATTCCGCTGGTTGCAGATATTCACTTTAATCACAAGCTGGCTCTACTGGCGATTGAAAATGGGATTGACAAGGTTCGTATTAACCCAGGGAACATTGGACGACGTGAAAAAGTGGAAGCAGTCGTTAAGGCGTGTAAAGAAAAAGGGATTCCGATTCGGATTGGTGTGAACGCCGGATCATTGGAACAGCATTTACTGGATAAGTATGGCTACCCGACGCCAGAAGCGATGGTAGAAAGTGCACTGTACCATATCGGGATACTCGAAGAGCTTGATTTCCATGATATTATCGTATCACTGAAGGCTTCTGACGTTCCAATGGCGATTGCGGCTTACACGAAGGCAGCTGAAATTATTAAGTATCCCCTCCATTTGGGCATCACCGAAGCCGGTACACTCTTTACTGGAACGGTTAAAAGCGCAGCGGGTATGGGAGCACTGTTGGCAGCTGGTATCGGATCCACCATGCGTATCTCGCTAAGTGCCGATCCAGTCGAAGAAGTGAAGGTAGCACGGGAGTTGCTCAAAACGTTTGGGTTGATCACGAATGCAGCTACATTGATTTCTTGTCCGACTTGCGGGCGTCTGGATATTGATCTGTTCTCTATTGCGAACGAAGTAGAGGATTACATTGCAAAACTCAAGGTGCCGATTAAAGTATCCGTACTGGGGTGTGCAGTTAACGGTCCGGGTGAAGCGAAGGAAGCTGATATCGGAATTGCCGGAGCACGTGGAGAAGGTCTATTGTTCCGTTATGGAAAGATGATTCGCAAAGTCCCTGAGGCTGAAATGGTTGACGAATTGAAAAAAGAAATTGATATCATCGTCAAGGCTTATGAGGAAACAGGTAAAATACCGGGACGTGAAGAGCGTCACACTGCCGAGAAGGTGTAGGCAAAAGCGGTTATTTTAAAACAGGTATAATCATAAACTATGGTCATTGTATAAGCGCCGTGGAGAGCAGCTCTGCTACAGAACTGTTTTTCGCGGCGTTTTTGTATTTCTCTCTGATCTTTTGAAAGACAGCCGTTTAGCTCTCGTGGAAAAGGAAATACTGTCTTTCATAGAACAGCATTTTCAAATTGCTGAGATGAGAAACGGAGGAAATACGATGGACTTGACTATGATATTGTTATTGGTGCAAATGTTTTTCGGGATTGTCATTGGTCTGTATTTCTGGAATCTTCTGCGGAGCCAGAAAACGAACCGTAGTGCGGTGGATCGGGAATCTAGGAAGGAATTGGATAAGTTGCGCAAATTGCGCTCTATTTCACTTACTAAGCCGCTGGCTGAACGCACGCGACCTGCCACGTTACAGGATATCGTCGGTCAGAAGGACGGTCTGCGAGCGCTCAAAGCGGCGTTATGCAGTGCAAATCCGCAGCATGTCATTATTTATGGCCCTCCTGGTGTAGGGAAAACGGCTGCAGCACGTGTGGTACTGGAAGAGGCTAAGAAGAATCAGTCCTCCCCGTTCAAGGGGGATGCTAAATTCACGGAGATTGATGCCACAACGGCCCGTTTTGACGAACGTGGTATTGCGGACCCGTTAATTGGTTCAGTACATGATCCAATCTATCAAGGGGCAGGAGCGATGGGTGTAGCGGGTATCCCTCAACCTAAACCCGGAGCTGTAACGAAGGCTCATGGAGGGATGCTGTTCATTGATGAGATTGGCGAGCTGCATCCAACGCAGATGAATAAGCTGTTGAAAGTGCTGGAGGATCGGAAGGTATTTTTGGAAAGTGCATATTACAATTCAGAAGACTCGCATACGCCTGCTTACATTCACGATATTTTCCAAAATGGTTTGCCTGCGGATTTCCGTTTGGTAGGTGCGACGACACGTTCGCCGCATGAGCTGCCACCTGCTATTCGATCCCGGTGTATGGAAATTTATTTCCGTGCCCTGCAACCTCAGGAGATTGCTCGTATTGCTGAAGATGCTGTACACAAGTTGGGCTTTGGTCCTTGTCCAGAGGCAGTTGAGGTTGTACAGCGTTATGCGACCAACGGCCGGGAGGCAGTCAATATGATCCAGCTTGCTGCTGGTTTGGCGCTTACCGAGAAAAGGGAACGACTCGATGCTTCGGATGTAGAATGGGTAGCGGGTAGCAGCCAAATTCAACCTCGTCCTGATCGAAAAATACCGGGCTTGCCGCAAATCGGATTCGTTAACGGATTAGCTGTATACGGTCCGAACATGGGCATGCTGCTGGAAATTGAGGTTACTGCGGTTCCGGTTCCTGAAGGAAAGGGAAGTTATAATATTACGGGTGTTGTGGATGAAGAAGAGATCGGAGGTAACTCTCGTACACTGCGTCGTAAGAGCATGGCTAAAGGCTCTGTGGAAAATGTTCTGACTGTTTTGCGTACGCTCGGTTTGTCTCCGTCCAATTACGATCTGCATATCAATTTTCCCGGGGGGACGCCAGTAGATGGTCCGTCGGCAGGGATTGCGATGGCAACAGCTATTGCCTCCGCGATGCGGGGAATTCCGGTGGATCATGAAATTGCCATGACTGGCGAGATTAGCATCCATGGTCGAGTCAAGCCGATTGGCGGCGTATTAGCCAAGGTCGAAGCTGCTTTTCAGGCTGGTGCCAAAAAAGTGATCATTCCGCAGGATAACTGGCAAGCTCTATTTGACAGCATTGAGGGACTAAAAGTCATCCCTGTACAGTCGGTTACCGAAGTGTTCCGTCATGTGTTTGGAGAAGAGATGACCACGGATGCGCCTGTACATGCGCCAATTGAGACTTTTCGCCCATCTCAATCTTCCTTGTTACAGGCAGATGGAACACATAATGGGACGATTTCAGATACGGGATCTTGCTAATGAACTAGTCTTTCATTGGTTTTTTTATAAAACATTTGATAAAATATGAAAGATAGCAACGTGAGGATTGTAAAATCCGGAACCTGAGAATCACTGGAGGTGCGAAAGCGATGGGACCCACCAAGACAAAAGGTCGTCGTTTTCCTTTGCTGCCTTTAAGAGGACTTCTGGTTTACCCGAGCATGGTTCTGCATCTCGATGTGGGCCGGGAAAAATCGGTCAAGGCTTTGGAAAAAGCGATGGTTGAAGACAATTTGATTCTCCTGTGTTCTCAATCAGAAGTTAATATTGAAGAACCCACACAAGAGGATATTTTTCGAGTCGGCACGGTAGCCAAAGTACGCCAAATGCTCAAGCTTCCCAACGGAACCATTCGAGTATTGGTGGAAGGGCTGGAACGCGCTGAGATTATTCAATATACGGACAATGAAGAATATTATGAGGTAATGGCGAAGGAACTGCACGAGGCAGAAAACGTACAGCCTGAAACGGATGCGCTTATGCGCACTGTATTAACTCAGTTCGAGCATTATATCAATTTGTCCAAAAAGGTAACACCGGAGACTCTCGCTGCGGTATCTGATATTGAGGAGCCAGGGCGACTGGCTGATGTAATCACAAGCCATTTGACGCTCAAAATTAAGGAAAAGCAGGATATATTGGAGACGATCGACGTAACTCAGCGTCTGGAGAAGCTCCTAGATATTTTGAACAATGAACGTGAAGTGCTGGAACTGGAACGTAAAATCAACCAGCGTGTGAAAAAGCAGATGGAAAAGACGCAGAAGGAGTATTATCTGCGTGAACAAATGAAGGCGATTCAGAAGGAACTTGGTGAGAAGGAAGGTCGCGCAGGAGAAGTTGAAGAACTACGCAACCAGCTAAGTGAACGAGAGTTGCCTGTTCCGGTGAAAGAGAAGGTCGAAAAGGAAATTGACCGTCTGGAAAAAATGCCAGCAAGCTCTGCCGAGGGTGGTGTCATCCGCAATTACGTCGATTGGCTGTTAAGCTTGCCGTGGAACAAGTTCACCGATGATGATCTTGATATCGTCAAAGCAGAAGAAATACTCGATAACGACCACTATGGGCTGGATAAGCCCAAGGAGCGGGTGTTGGAGTATTTGGCCGTGCGCAAACTGGTGAAGACCATTAAGGGACCCATTCTGTGTCTCGTAGGTCCGCCAGGGGTCGGCAAGACCTCACTGGCTCGCTCGATTGCCAAATCCATGGGCCGGGAATTTGTCCGCATCTCTCTCGGTGGTGTGCGCGATGAAGCAGAAATCCGTGGTCACCGCCGGACCTATGTTGGCGCGATGCCGGGGCGGATTATTCAGGGAATGAAGACCGCAGGAACATCTAATCCAGTCTTTTTGCTGGATGAGATTGATAAAATGGCCTCCGATTTCCGAGGCGATCCATCGGCGGCGTTGCTCGAAGTGCTTGATCCTGAGCAAAACAACACGTTCAGTGACCATTTTGTTGAGTTGCCGTTTGATCTGTCCAACGTGATGTTTGTTACGACAGCCAATGCTGCACATAATATCCCACGTCCGCTGATGGATCGTATGGAGACGCTCTATATTCCCGGCTACACCGAACTGGAGAAGCTGGAAATCGCCAATCGATATCTATTGCCTAAGCAGAAGAGAGAGCATGGCTTGGGAGAGGAACAATTGGTTATTGGGGAGGATACGCTGCTGCGTGTCATTCGCGAATATACCCGTGAATCCGGTGTGCGGAATCTTGAACAGCAAATGGCTTCTCTGTGTCGCAAGGCAGCGAAGTCAGTTGTTTCCGGTGGTGAAGGACCGATTCAAATCACACCGGATAATTTGAAAGATTATTTGGGTATCGCCAAATTCCGTTACGGTGTAGCAGAACTGGAGGATCAGATCGGTACGGTTACAGGCTTGGCATGGACCGAGGTCGGTGGTGAAACACTGATGATTGAAGTGACGGTCGTGCCTGGTAGCGGGAAACTGATTCTTACGGGTAAACTGGGAGACGTTATGAAAGAATCCGCGCAGGCGGCATTCAGCTACACTCGTTCCAAGGCAGTCGATCTGGGCATTGAACTGGACTTCTATGAGAAAAATGATATCCACATTCATATTCCTGAGGGAGCGATACCAAAGGATGGCCCATCTGCCGGAATTACGATTGCTACCGCATTAATTTCCGCTTTAACCAACCGTCATGTATCCAAGGATGTAGCGATGACGGGCGAAATTACCTTGCGCGGTCGCGTATTGCCGATTGGCGGTTTGAAAGAAAAGTCGCTGGCTGCCCATCGGGCAGGCTACAAAAAAATTCTGCTTCCCAAAGATAATGAACGGGATTTGAAGGATATTCCCGACAGTATCCGGCAGGATGTTGAATTTGTCCCCGTTGCCCATATGGATCAGGTGTTAAAGCATGCTTTGGTTGAGCAGGCAAGGGTACATTAGAGAGGAATTAAAGACACAATGAAAGTAACAAAAGCAGAATTTATAATCAGTGCGGTTGGCCCGGATCAGTTTCCTGTGGACGCTTTGCCAGAGATTGCTCTGGCGGGGCGCTCCAATGTTGGAAAATCATCACTGATTAATCGGATGATTAACCGTAAAAATTTGGCGCGTACCAGTTCTACGCCAGGTAAAACCCAGCAACTCAATTATTACCGGATCAATGATGAGCTCTATTTTGTGGATTTTCCCGGTTACGGTTATGCTAAGGTATCCAAAACGTCTCGCAAGGCTTGGGGGCAGATGATTGAGTCTTATTTGCTGGAACGTGAGCCGCTTAAACTGGTGCTTCAAATGGTAGATTTGCGCCACCCACCGTCCAAGGATGATATCATGATGTACGACTGGTTGCGTCATAATGGGCTTCCGGTCTGTGTTGTAGGCACAAAAGCAGATAAAATCCCTAAAACACGGCGAGAAAAGCACTATAAGGTAATCAAGCAGGAACTCGGAATACTTCCCGGGGGTTTGTTTATCCCCTTTTCATCCGAAGAAGGCATGGGCAAGGAAGAGCTGTGGTCGGTCATCTCCAGCTATATCGAGAATGACGACGAAGAGCAGACGGAATTGTAAGGTTAGGGGCGTCCTGAAGGACGCCTTTTTTTCGTGATGTTGGATTAAAAACATTAAACTTATTAAATGGGTAGGAATAATATATAATAAACAAAGGAAATCGTGGGATTTAAGCATAAAAGTGAGCATATGGTGGATAATGCAGCTGCGACTCCGTTATTTTCCGTTTATTTCCGATGAATGCCGGATATTTATGATTTGATGCGCAAGAAAGCGCTGCGGGTCTGATGTATAATAAAGCATAAAGCTTACACTACAGGTTTGAGGAAAGAATTGAGGAGATTGGTATGGCACAGCGGTTAGCCACAGAGTATGTAAAAACCACTTTGACCTTGTCAGAAACCCAAATGGACGAATTTTTACAGGCAGTGAATGATCCTCAGGTGCATTACCGCATTAAAGTTCTGGATAACGGAAGACAGGAAATCGTTCTGGAGCATATTGCAGGTGAGGAAGTTCATTTATTTTTTGAAGCCAAAGAGGGAGCGTTTGTCTGTGAATTAACTTGCCGCTTAGTTCATCCACAGCTAACCCTGTTTATACGCCAACTATTTGTTCGTTTTAAGGGTGAAGGTATTGTTTACCGCATGTATCAAGGATTCACTATGGTGTATTTTTATAATGAAGGTGCGGTTCGCAGAATTATGGAAAAGAATGCAGAAGGCTCCAGGCTGGTGTTTGAATATAGAAATACAGTGCAAGAGCTGCAACAGCTTTTTCAACATCAGAACGTCGAAAAGGAAATAGCAGATGCATACAATCTCATTAATTCGTTACTTGATGAGCGGAATCTGGCGCGTACTTTCTCTGAGCTGGAACAGATTGACCACAAGCTTCGGATGAGTTGCTCCAAATTATTTGCCCTGGAAGCTTAAGAGGCTGAATATATGGAATGAATTGTTATACAGTGTAGTCCCTTTCTTTACCGAAAGGGGCTTTTTTATTCCAAAAAAATGATTGCATTTGCTGCACATAGATGTTATTTTTAATCTCGTTGAAAATGAATATAGGAACCAGGATTCACTCAGGACATTGAATGTTGCGAGAGGTTATCCCTCGGGAAGTGAATGACGTAGGTCCTAGCGGATGAAATTTTTTTTTCGAACATTTTATTCCTAGGAAGGGGGAACCGAAAGATGGAATTGGAATACTCAACTTTCGGAAGACACGTTGCCGTAGATACTTGGGGTGTTGAGTTTGAATTACTGAATGATGCGCAGTTTCTGGAGGCTCAATTAGTTGAAGCTGCTGAAGCTTGCGGAGCAACGGTGATGTCCGTTCAATCCAAGCAATTCGAACCACAGGGAGCTACCGTGCTTGTACTGTTGTCGGAAAGTCATCTCTCTATTCATACGTATCCTGAGAGAGGGTTTGCCGCTATTGATTGTTATACTTGCGGTGAGACTGTTGATCCGCAGTTAGCTATTGATTACCTGGTATCCGTTCTAAAACCGAAAAAAACATATGCGAAGAAGCTGATTCGCGGCTTGGGAGAACTTCAGGTGGAATCCCCGGAGTGCAAGCTGGCTGAGTTGGTGTAAATCTCCTTTATGGAGCCGTGTGCGTCCTATATCATAACCATGGAACATTTCCATGGTTATTTGTTTTAAAAGTGGTTTACACTAAACTAAATATACAGAACGTGCTGGATGTTTATGAAAGCCATCCAATTTTCATAAACAATTCATAAAACAGCCGAAGGAGATTCGGACTTCTGTGATATAATTAACATAGTTTATGATAACAGTGAGTATTCTTATTACAGTTTAGGCAGGTGAATTTTACAATGCACATCGTCGTTGTTGGGTTGAATTATCGTACGGCGCCTGTGGAAGTCAGAGAGCGGTTTACATTTGCAGAACAGGATTTGCCAAAAGCGCTGGAACAACTCAAACTTACCAAAAGTGTGTTGGAGGGCGTAGTTGTCGCAACCTGCAATCGGACTGAAATATATGTTGTGGTTGACCGCCTTCACATGTGCGGTTATTTTATACGCAGTTTTATGGAACAATGGTTTGGTATTCCTCGTGATCAGTTTACACAACATTTATATATATATGAGGACGAGCAGGCAATTCGGCATTTGTTCCGTGTGACTTGTGGTCTGGATTCTATGGTCATCGGAGAAACACAAATTTTGGGACAGGTAAAGAATGCTTTTCTTCAGGCTCAATCTCAAAAAATTACAGCAACGTGGTTTAATATGTTGTTTAAGCAGGCCGTCACATTGGGCAAGCGTGCCCATTCGGAGACGTCTATTGGAGAAAGCGCCGTATCTGTTAGCTATGCAGCCGTTGAGCTGGGCAAACGGATTTTCGGGATGTTTACGGATAAAAAGGTACTGATTCTCGGTGCCGGTAAAATGAGCGAGCTTACCGTTAAGCATTTGTACAGCGGCGGAGCTGCCGAGGTTATTGTAGCAAATCGAACTTTGTCCCGCGCCGAGGATCTGGCCTCCAAGTTTAACGGAACGCCAGTTACGATGGAGGAAGGTATGAAACGGTTGGCGGATGTGGATATTGTGATTAGCTCGACTGGTGCTCAGGGATATATTCTAGATCGCAATCGTGTCGAAGCCAGTATGAAACGTCGTCAGTCTCGTCCTTTGTTTATGATTGATATCGCGGTTCCACGCGATTTGGACCCAGCTATTGGCGAATTGCAGAATGTTTTCCTATATGACATTGATGATCTGGAAGGGATCGTGGAGAGCAATCTGGAAATGCGTCGTACTGAAGCTGCAAAAATCGAGCATATGATTGAAGATGAGCTTAGCGAGTTTTATCAATGGTTGAAAACGATGGGAGTGCGTCCGGTGATTCGTGCATTACAGGAAAAATCGGAGTCTATACATCAGGATACGCTGGAAAGCTTGTATAACAAGCTTCCCGAGCTGGATGAACGGCAGCGTAAAGTGATAAGCCGTTTGACGAAGAGTATGCTGAATCAGATGATGCATGATCCGATCAATCGGGTTAAGGAACTGGCTGTCCAAAAGCAGGGAAATGAGGCGCTAGACATGTTTAGCCACATTTTTGCTCTGGAGGATCGTTTGGAGGACGCCGCTCAGAAAGTAGATAAAAGCGATGCATCTGCGTTAATAAAACCGGAGGCTGGTGTTCATGGAAAAACCGGTCAGGCTCAGGCTTTGCCAGCGTCGTTTGCGCCGGCCAGCCTGTAAAGGTGGGTGAACAGACGTGGCCTCAGGCATGCTTATATATGATTCAATGATTTATGTTTTTGCCCTGAGCCTTCTGTTTGTATTTTCGGATGGAATTCGTCGCAATGCGAATGCTAAACGGACAGGTACAGGGCTTCTTATTGTCGTTGTAATGCTCCAGCTTGTTTTTATGGGAATGCGAACCTGGAATGAAGGGCATCTTCCTATTTTTGTGACCTACGACTTTCTGTTTCTGTTCTCATTTATCCTGGTACTGATTTCTTTGATTCTGTCACGTTATCAGCGATCGGAATTTGCGGTGTTGCTGCTTAATATCATTAGTTTTGCTGTTCTTGTGCTCAACAATATTTGGATGGAGCCGATCGACAACCCGCTTGGAAATTGGCATACCGTACATGGGCTGCTTCTGATTCATATTGCGCTGGCTAATCTTGGCTTTGTCGCGATGACGGTAGCGGCTGTATTTTCGGGGTTGTATCTGTTTTTGCATCGTAAATTGAAAGTCAAGAAATGGAATGACACGATCAAGCGCCTGCCGAGTCTGGAAATGATGGATCGGTATACACATATGGCGCTTTTAATTGGTACTCCTTTGCTGGGAGTTTCTATTGTTGTTGCTGTTATTTCTATTATTGCCGAGGAACGCTGGCGTCTTTTGCTAGATACCAAAGTGCTGATGACAGCGATTGCCTTATGCGTGTATGTTGTATTTTTAGTGAGCAAAAGATTGAACCAGCGTTCTGGCCTGGTCATGGCAAAGTGGTCTTTGGTTGGCTACACGCTACTCATTCTTAATTTCTTGCTGAATTCCTGGTCTGTATTTCATCAGTGGACGGGGGAGTGAAAAGCCATTTGCAGCATTTTGTCCCGATTTCGTTGGATTGTAACAATAAGCTCTGTTGTGTTGTAGGCGGCGGCAGGATTGCGGAACGAAAGGTTAAGGGGTTGATGGAAAGTGGGGCATCCATTACCGTCATTAGCCCGAATATAACGCCGGATTTGCAGATCCTGGCCGATCACAAGCAGCTCCACTGGGTAAATCGCGTATATCGCGAGGGTGACCTCCAGGGAGCCTTTCTTGTATATGCCGCTACGAACCAGAGAGAAGTGAATAATAAGGTTGCGCATGAGGCCAGACAAAGGGGTATACTGGTAAATGTGGCGGATCGCTCGGAAGAGGGAGATTTTATAACGCCGGGCATCATCCGACGAGGGAGACTGACGATTAGTATTTCCACCGAAGGGGCAGGCCCCGCTGTGACCGCTGATATTACATCAGCCCTGGATACGTTGTTCGGTAGCGAATACGAGCCTTATCTGGATTTCATGCACGATATGCGACAGGTCATCAAACGCAAGATAAGTTCCCCACAACAAAGGACCAAACTATTAAGACGCTTGGCGAGTAGCGGAATTTTGGAACAGATACGACGTCATGAATTTATGGCTTGGACCGAAAAAGAAATAGATCTATGGATTGCGCAAAATCAGGAGGAATAACATGCGAACAATTGTGGTAGGCAGCAGACAGAGCGCTCTGGCGTTAACTCAGACCGGGCATGTCATTGAGGATTTGAATGCACTGTGCGCGGAGCATGGATTGGATTTACAATTTGTCGTGAAGAAAATCCTGACCAAGGGTGATCGAATATTAGATGTAACCTTGTCCAAAGTGGGTGGCAAAGGACTTTTTGTCAAAGAGATTGAACAGGCCATGCTGGCTGGTGAGATTGATATGGCAGTACATAGTATGAAGGATATGCCGTCCGAATTGCCAGAAGGTCTTGTCAATGGCGCTGTGCCGCGCCGTGAGGACCCACGCGATTGCCTGATCACATTGGGCGCCAAGAGTCTGGAGGATTTGCCTCCAGGAGCGAAGGTAGGCACAAGCAGCTTGCGCAGAGCCAGTCAAATCAAGTTCATGCGACCTGATCTACAATTAGAGCCAGTACGTGGCAATATTGATTCCCGTCTGAAAAAGCTGGAGACGGAAGGTTTTGACGCCATCATTTTGGCAGCAGCTGGTTTGCACCGGATGGGCTGGAAAGACCGCATTACGTCCTATATACCAGAGGAGGCATGCTTACCGGCAGTAGGACAGGGAGCGCTCGGTATTGAATGCCGTGCGAGCGATGAAGAGCTATTGGCGTTGTTGAAACTCTACAACCACCAGGATACCTCGGCTACGGTTGCGGCTGAGCGAACCTTTCTGGGTGTGTTAAATGGGGGATGCCAAGTGCCAATCGGAGCTCATGCGGTTTGGGCTGGTCAAGAAATCAGCCTCACAGGGATGGTAGGTTCGCCAGATGGCGAGGTTATTTTGAAGGAAACGCTCCAGGGAAATGATCCGCAGAAGCTGGGAGAAGCGGTGGCGGCCAGTTTGATAGCCAAAGGAGCGGAACAGATTCTGGCGCAGGTGAGGGGATAATGGAATGGTGGGAAAGGTATATTTAGTAGGTGCAGGACCCGGAGATGCAAGATTAATTACGGTCAAGGGTTGGGAGTGCATTCAACTGGGCGATGTCATTGTGTATGACAGACTGGCAAGCCCTCGCCTCTTGGGGCTGATGAAGCCAGGGGCCCAAAAAATATATGTCGGCAAACTGCCAGATCGTCACACCATGAAGCAAGAGGAAATTAATCAGCTGCTGGTGGATTTAGCCTTGGAAGGAAAGACAGTCGTCCGGCTCAAAGGGGGAGACCCCACTATTTTTGGGCGAGTCGGCGAGGAAGCCGGGCTACTACGTAAACACGGTATTTCCTATGAAATCATACCTGGCATCACATCAGCCATCAGCGTGCCTGCCTATGCAGGCATTCCTGTTACGCATCGGGAGATGGCCTCGTCGCTGTCTATCATTACAGGTCATGAAAGTCCTGATAAACTAGATAAAAGTATTCATTGGGATAAAGTAACGAACGCAACGGGTACACTGATCTTTATGATGGGTGTAGCGAAGATCGGCTATATCAGTGATCAGCTGATAAAGCATGGTAAGCCGTCCGATACTCCAGTTGCTTTGATCCGTTGGGGGACCCGCGCCGAGCAAGATACGCTAGTGGGTACGCTGGCGGATATTGAAGCCAAGGTGAAGGCAGCGAATTTTCAACCGCCCGCCGTCATCGTTGTCGGAGAAGTGGTCAATCAGCGTGAACAGTTAAAATGGGCAGAGGATATGCCTTTGTTTGGGAAGCGAATTTTGGTTACTCGCGCACGCGCGCAGGCCAGCAGTCTGGTTCACCGGATTGAGGAGCTTGGCGGCGAACCTTATGAGTTCCCAGTTATCCAGACCGTCGTCCCTTCGGACGAGCAGGCAAAACAGAAAATCAAAGAGGCGTTTGCGCGACTTCCTGAATATGACTGGGTGTTTTTTACCAGCGTTAACGGAGTGGAATACTTTTTCACTCATTTAAAGGAACAGGGCAAGGATGTACGTGCGCTATACAAAGCTCGTATTGCCGCAGTCGGACCAGCTACAGCAGTCGCACTTCGAAAACACGGAATTGTAGCAGAACAGATCGAAGGACCTTTTCAGGCAGAGGGATTGCTTGAGGCGTTTGAACAGGATTTGCAGGCAGGACAAAGCGTATTTCTGCCAAGAGGTGATCTCGCTCGCTCCTGGTTGCCGGATCAGCTGAGGGAGATGGGACTTCATGTGACCGAGGCTGATTTGTATCAAACGGTATTGGCTGCCAACACACAGGATGATGAACTTCTCAAGCTGCTGGAGGAGCGTGCCATTCACGCGATTACGTTTACCAGTTCCTCAACCGTAACCTTTTTCTTGGAAGCCCTCAGACAAATGGGGATCAGTGATCCAGTATCGCTGCTGGAGGGAGTTACGATCGCTGTGATCGGCCCCTTGACTGGTGAGACAGCAACCCAAGCCGGATTGACTGTCAGTTTGATGTCAGAGAAGGCGACCATTGAAAGTCTAATTCAATCGCTATGTGACTGGAAACAATCAAGTACGGTTATGACATTATAAATTTTAATTTTTACAAATGAATGTATAAAAAAATGGAGGTTTGTAATTATGAGTGTCCCTTTTACCAGACATCGTCGTTTGCGTCAGTCAGCTGCCATCCGCAGCATGGTGCGTGAAACGGTTTTGAATCCGTCTGATTTCATCCAACCGATCTACGTAACATTTGGTACTGGAGTGAAACAGGAGATTAGCTCCATGCCAGGTGTATACCGTTTTTCTCTGGATCGGCTGGAGGAAGAACTGAAAGAAATTAGTGAGCTTGGCATTCCTGCTGTGCTCCTGTTTGGCATACCAGAAACCAAAGACAGTGTAGGGACTTCAGCTTTTGTGGACAACGGTATTGTTCAGGAAGCTACTCGTTTGATCAAATCGCGTTATCCCGAACTGCTGGTCGTGGCAGACACTTGTTTGTGTGAGTTTACGGACCATGGACACTGCGGTATGGTACACATGCATGAGCATGATGGTGAAGTGTGCGGTGAAGTATTGAATGATGAATCTCTGGAGGTGCTGGTACGCACAGCCGTTTCTCAGGCCAGAGCCGGTGCAGATATTATCGCTCCTTCTAATATGATGGACGGTTTTGTACAGGCGATTCGGCAGGGACTCGATCTGGAAGGTTTTTCACATATTCCGATTATGTCGTATTCCGTCAAATATGCGTCTGCTTTTTATGGTCCTTTCCGTGAAGCTGCTGATTCTGCGCCGCAGTTTGGTGACCGCAAATCCTATCAGATGGACCCTGCCAATGCACGTGAGGCGTTGCGGGAAGCGGAGTCTGACGTGATGGAGGGTGCAGACATGCTGATGGTGAAGCCTTCTCTTTCTTATCTGGATGTAATGCGCACCATTAAGGACCAATTTGATTTGCCTATGGTGGCTTACAATGTCAGTGGTGAATATGCAATGGTCAAAGCGGCAGCCCTCCAAGGCTGGATTGATGAAAAAGCGATGGTGCTGGAGATTCTGACAAGCATGAAGCGTGCCGGTGCAGATATGATTATTACCTATTCTGCCAAGGATGCGGCAAGATGGTTGAAGCAATAAGTGTATTTTTCAGAAGACAGGAGTGATTAGAATGATCGACGAACAACGAACGGTACGCAAGGATACGCGTTCCAAAGCAGCCTTTGATGAGGCAAAACAATATATTCCGGGTGGCGTAAACAGTCCGGTTCGAGCTTTTAAATCCGTGGGTATAACACCGGTATATATTGATCGTGGGGAAGGATCACGTGTATATGATATCGACGGTCAATCCTATATAGACTATGTATGTTCGTGGGGACCGCTTATTATGGGTCATGCGCACCCTGAAGTGGTTAAAGCCTTACAGGCTGCTGTTGTAAAAGGAACCAGCTTCGGAGCCCCAACGCTTGCGGAAACGGAAATGGCCAAGCTCGTATGTGAGCGTGTTCCTTCTATGGACATTGTTCGAATGGTCAACTCGGGAACCGAGGCAACAATGAGTGCGATCCGACTCGCGCGTGGATTTACGAAACGCAGTAAAATCCTTAAATTTGAAGGTTCTTATCACGGTCATGCAGACAGCTTGCTGATTAAAGCGGGCTCTGGTGTTGCGACCCTAGGTCTACCTGATAGTCCGGGTGTACCTGAAGTCGTGGCCACACATACAATCACTGTCCCTTATAATGATTTGGCGTCGGTGAAGCTGGCTTTTGAGAAATTTGGCGAAGAGATTGCTGCGATTATTGTCGAGCCAGTAGCCGGCAATATGGGTGTTGTACCGCCACAGCCTGGATTTTTGGAAGGTTTGCGTGAGGTAACCCGACAGTACGGAAGTCTGCTGATTTTTGATGAAGTGATGACTGGATTCCGGGTAGGACTTCATTCTGCTCAAGGGCGCTTTGGTGTGACGCCGGATCTTACGTGTCTGGGCAAAGTGATTGGTGGTGGCCTACCTGTAGGTGCATATGGCGGCCGTCGCGACATTCTAGAGCAAATTGCACCATCTGGCCCGATCTATCAAGCGGGTACGCTGAGCGGAAATCCGCTGGCTATGGCAGCAGGTTATTCGACGCTAAAATTGCTGACACCGGAAGTATATGATCGTCTGGAAGAGCGGGCAGCACGGCTTCAAGCCGGATTCGAACGTAACGCGCGAGAGCTGGGGATTCCTGTCACGATTAACCGTGTCGGTTCTATGGTGTGTCCGTTCTTCACAGACGAGAAGGTTGTCAATTTTGACACTGCTAAAACGAGTAATCAGGACCACTTCCGTCGTTACTTTACTGAAATGGTCAATGAGGGCGTTAGTGTAGCTCCATCTCAATTTGAGGGCATGTTCGTATCAGGTGTGCATACAGTTGAGGATATTGATGCGACCATTGAAGCGAACTATCGCGCGCTCAAACGTCTATGAGTTGGAAAGGCAGCTGGAAAAGAAGAGGACCGTGGCTGGAAGTCACACCAGGGCCAGAAATTGCAACTGATGAAAATCGCGCTGAAGCTGTGGATCGCTGGTTGTTGAATCGTCTGGGATTACCGGACAAGCTGTGGCGCAGGCTACGGCATGAAAAAGGGATTGAACTTACAGGGGACCGGCTGCGGCTGGCCCTTTTTCCTGTAGTGGACCTCGACGTCATCCCACGTTGGTATGATTTGAAGATACTATACGAGGATGATTTTTGCTTGGTTGTACACAAACCAGCGGGGATGGCGGTCCATCCAGACGGTGGTGTAAAGGATGGTCCGCTAACATTGGATCATGCTGTCGCATCCTATTATGAAATCAACGACATTCATACAGCAGTACGGCATGTACATCGTCTGGATGTGGACACGACAGGCCCGGTGCTATATGCCAAAAATGAATTTGCGTTGCTCAAGCTGGACGAACAAATGCGAGCTAAGGACATCGGTCGTCGTTATGTAGCTTTGGTACGAGGGAAAGTACCTCCATCGCTGCGGACGTTGGATTGGCCGATTGGCAAGGATAGGCATCATAAACAGCGCCGCCGTGTATCCCCAACTGGACAGAAGGCGGTTACCCATGTGGAAGTTGGCGAAGTATGGGGGAGTGGTTCGGCTGCGGTCAGTCTCGTGTATCTGACGCTGGAGACAGGTCGGACGCACCAGATACGCGTACATCTTAGTCATGCTGGCTATCCTTTACTTGGGGACGTATTATACGGCGGTCGTGCTGCTGATTTTGGCAGACAGGCCCTTCACGGAGAGCGGCTCACCTTCTGTCATCCGCTGAGCGGCGAAACGATTATCGTCGAGGATGCTTGGCCGGATGATTTTCAAAAGCTGCACAAACAACTATAAAAGATGGCATGCCTTCTATTTTGGCGCATATACTTGAACCTAGAAACGGTTTGCAATATGGAGTTTCCGTGCGCCTGACACGAGTCAGAGGATGTGCGGAGGCTGCCCAAAGGAGGATGCCATCCTTGAATAAACAACAGAATGATCAGCCGCAAGGCTTGCGTTTTGATATCTATGAACGCATTCATTTGACGGAGGAAGCTGCCGGGATTGCCGAGTTGGAGGAAATTGAGCTTCTGCCACGCATTCAGGTTGTAACCCACGGCGACCATGCCGCTTTGCGAGGGCATTTGCTGCTGGAGGGCGTGTACCGCACACCTGAACAGATCACGAGCGAGCTTCATCATTTGATCCCTGTGGAAATTACCATTCCGCTTAACCGGGTAGGAAGATTGGAAGATATCTCCGTGGAGATTGAAAATTTTGATGTGGACCTGCTCTCTTTACGTAGTCTAAACATTACAGGGGTGCTTTCTTTGCATGGGGTGGAAAGCTCGCATGCAGAGGAGACGGCGGTTTGGCTGGATGAGGAATTTACTGTGGTGCATGCACCTGAACATCCGGCTCCATCTCTTTACGGCGCTGGAGAGCATCGTCACGAAGAGGCTTATTCTACCCAAGACTCGGTATACAACAACATTTCAGACCCGGAAACTTCATACAAAGTACCAGCACAACAAGAGTCAGCTTACTGGGAACAGTCGTCAGAGGATCAAGGGGAACAGAAGCCATCATTGGAGCATCAAGCTTATGATCCGATAGTAGATCCGAACCGATATTATGAGCCGTGGACGGGAAAAGTAGTTGAAGACAGCTCTTCTGAAGTTAAGCATGAGCAGGAGGCGTCGGAAGTGTGGGCATTTCAGCAAGAGGAAGCAGGGACGGAAGGGAACGAGCCCAAAGTATCCTCTGCATCTCCTAATGTAGCATACGACCCTTTGCTGTCGGAGCCCCATTCTGCCACAGAGTCAGAGATTTATTTGGAGCCGCAGTTGGAAGCAAGTCAGGGGAATGACTTTGACTTCAGGCCTGAAGCGTCGGAACAGGTAAACCATGAAGTTCAGGATACCTTTACTGAGGAAAAGCCAGAGATGCGCGTGGCGCTTAACAGTAAAAAGAATGAAGGAGCAGACGAGCCGGACCAGGTTGTCTACTCATCATTGCTTCAATCCAGCCGTTCGGTGAAGGAAGCCGAACACCAGCAGCAGCTGGAACATGAACCGCAAGGTCAGGATCAGAAAGCCGAGGAAGAGCGTGAGGATGCCAAGTGGAAAAATCTTTTTTTCCATACACAGGATGAAACGCCTTTCCGCAAGGTGCGGTTATGCATTGTACAGCGCGAGGATACACTGGAAACGATAGCAGACCGTTATCAGCTCAGCACACGGGAGCTTCAATTGTATAATAGATTGGCAGAGCATCATGTAGAAGAAGGGCAGGTATTGTACATCCCTTGATTCGGTTGCTGAAACATGCGACGAAGTGCTGACTATCGTCAATGAGAAATGGGTGTTGACTATAGTCAATGGGAAATGTATGATGTGGTATAGTTATTGAAAGACTGAGATCGGGAAGAGTAGGCAGCAAGCCCTTCAGAGAGTGGAATTGCAGCGCTGTGAGGTTCCGCAGGAAGCTACTGGCCGAAGTCACCCGGGAGTCGCCTGTTTGAACGGTTCCTCATTTCATTCCTTCGGAAGGTAAGAGGTTCACGGTAGAATAAGGCCGGTCCGCAACCGTTATCTGCATAAAGTGTCACACCATGTGTAATGGATCAGTGGATACATACACTAGGGGTGAAACAAAGGTGGTACCGCGAGAGAACAGCCTTTCGTCCTTTGAGGATGAAGGGCTTTTTTTATTTGCCAATTGAAAATCATGGAGGTATCCTGATATGTCAGAACAAGACAACAAGACAACCTTGGAAATGCCAACAACGTACGATCCCAAATCAGCAGAACAAAAATGGTACAAAACGTGGATGGAGAAGGGCTATTTCCGCGCCGGGCAACATCCAGAGGCAGAGCCTTTTACTATCGTTATTCCACCACCGAATGTTACGGGTATGTTGCATATTGGACATGCTCTTGACTTTACTTTGCAGGATATTATTATCCGCGCCAAGCGGATGCAGGGTTATGATGCCTTGTGGCTGCCAGGGGCAGACCATGCAGGTATTGCTACTCAAACAAAAGTAGAGCAGAAGCTACGTGAAGAAGGTTTGACTCGCTATGATTTGGGCCGTGAGAAGTTTTTGGAGAAAGTGTGGGAGTGGAAAGATCTTTATTTGGACAACATCCACAATCAATGGGAGAAAATGGGTTTTTCTCTCGATTATTCTCGTGAACGTTTTACATTGGATGAGGGACTGTCCAAAGCGGTACGCGAAGTATTCGTTAAACTGTACAAAAAGGGTCTGATTTATCGCGGTAAACGCATCATTAACTGGGACCCCGCTGCACGTACCGCATTGTCGGATATTGAGGTGGAATACAAAGAGGTGAACGGAAATCTGTATCACCTGCAATACCCTCTGAAAGACGGTAGCGGATTTATTACTGTAGCCACTACACGCCCTGAAACGATGCTGGGCGATACGGCTGTAGCTGTACATCCAGAAGATGAACGCTATAAGCAAATGATCGGCAAAACGCTTGTGCTTCCAATCATCGGGCGTGAAATTCCGGTCATTGCGGATGACTATGTAGATAAAGATTTCGGTAGCGGCGCGGTTAAAATCACACCGGCTCACGATCCGAATGACTTTGAAATGGGTCAACGTCACCAGTTGCCTCAAATTACGGTGATGGACGAGACGGGAACGATGAATGCTGAAGCAGGCAAATATCAGGGACTGGATCGCAGCGATTGCCGTAAGCAAATCGTCGCTGATTTGAAAGAGCAGGGTGTACTGATTCGTATTGAAGAGCATGTACACCAAGTAGGTCATAGTGAGCGTTCTGGCGTAGTTGTAGAACCTTATCTGTCGACGCAATGGTTCGTGGAAATGAAGCCTCTGGCAGCTAAGGCGATTGAAGCACAGAAGGCTGGCAACGGTGTAAACTTTGTACCGGATCGCTTTGAGCGTACTTATCTGCATTGGATTGAAAATGTGCGAGATTGGTGTATTTCCCGTCAATTATGGTGGGGACACCGTATTCCGGCTTGGTATGATGAGGAGACCGGAGAAGTTATTGTATCGGCGGAGGACCCTACCACTTTGCCTGAATATGCCGGTAGAAAGCTCAAACAGGATGAGGATGTACTCGATACTTGGTTCAGCTCTGCTTTGTGGCCGTTTTCGACCCTAGGTTGGCCTGAGCAGACAGAGGATCTCAAACGCTATTATCCGACGAATGTTCTGGTGACAGGCTATGACATTATTTATTTCTGGGTATCGCGTATGATCTTTACCGCGCTGGAGTTCACGGAAGAGATTCCGTTCAAGGATGTACTTATGCACGGTTTGGTTCGTGACGCGGACGGAAGAAAAATGTCCAAATCCCTGGGCAATGGTGTTGATCCGCTCGACGTGATCGACCAATATGGTACCGATGCAATGCGTTATATGATCTCCACCAGCAGCACACCTGGACAAGATCTTCGTTTCCGCTGGGAACGTGTGGAGCAGGCGCGTAACTTTGCCAATAAAATCTGGAATGCATCACGCTTTGCGCTGATGAATCTGGAAGGCGTCACTGCGGCAGATATAGACATTGCTGGTGACTTGAGCACCGTTGACCGTTGGATTCTGCACCGTCTAAACGAAACTTCACGCGACATCACGCGTCTAATAGATGCTTATGAATTTGGCGAGACAGGCCGCCTTCTGTATAACTTTATTTGGGATGATTTGTGCGACTGGTACATTGAGTTTGCGAAGCTTTCCCTATATGGCGATAATGCAGAGGCGAAAAAGAAAACACAATCGGTACTTGCATACGTTTTGGATCGGACACTGCGCATGATTCATCCGTTCATGCCGTTTATCTCCGAGGAAATATGGCAGCACCTTCCGCATGAGGGAGAAACGATCACACTGGCCGCTTGGCCTGCTTACGATCCTGCTTTCGAGGATAAGGACGCGGTCGCTGAAATGAATTTGCTGATCGACGTGATTCGCGCTGTGCGCAATATCCGCGCTGAAGTCAACGTGCCGATGAGTAAAAAAATTGAATTGCTCATAAAACCCGGCGATCAAGCCGTTCTTGATATCATTAACCGCAATGGGGAGTATGTACGTCGATTCTGTAACACGTCTGAATTCGACGCAGGCTTAGAGTTCACCGCTCCAGATAAAGCCATGACATCTATTGTTAGCGGCGCAGAGCTATACCTGCCGTTAGCCGGACTGCTAGATATTACCCAGGAAATTAGCAGACTTGAAAAAGAACTTCAGCATTTGAACAGTGAAGTGGAGCGCGTGGAGAAAAAACTCTCCAACCAAGGCTTTGTGGCGAAGGCACCAGCCAAAGTCATCGAGGAAGAGAAGGCCAAGCAAGCCGATTACTCAGATAAGCGCGCTAAAGTTATCGCACGTATTGAAGAACTCAAGGGATAATTTCACTCACAATAAAATGACCTGAAGGTGAAGAGGATGTCAGATACGATCAGGGGCGGCGACATAGCCCCTTTACAAAGTTATGATGAAGCAGTGGAATGGATTAATGGGTTGATTCCGTTTGGCATTAGACCCGGATTGGAACGAATCGAACAGCTGATGAGTAGGCTGGGTGATCCGCAACGACATCTGAAATTTATTCATATTGCAGGAACCAACGGTAAGGGCTCGACTTGTGCCTTTCTAACCTCTGTGCTTCTGAAATGTGGATACGATGTTGGGACCTTTACTTCTCCGTACATCACCCGATTTACGAACCGTTTTCAATTCAACGGGACCGATATTCCAGATGAAACGCTGGTTTCACTGGCCAATCGTTTGTATCCGTTGGTGAAAGAAATCGCAGATAGTGAGTTGGGATCACCTACGATGTTTGAGGTGTCCACAGCGTTGGCTATTTTGTACTATGCTACGGTAGCTTTTCCAGATGTTGTGGTATGGGAGACAGGCCTCGGGGGAAGGATGGATGTAACTAATATCGTGAGTCCTATCGTTTCGGTCATTACGAATGTCGGCTATGACCATACGGACATTTTGGGAGATACACTGGAACAGATTGCAAGAGAAAAGGCTGGGATCATCAAGCCGGGTGTACCTGTCGTCAGTTGTGTTTCCCAGCCCGAGGCTATTCAGGTCATACGTGAAACGGCGGCCAAGCAAGGAGCTACCTTGTACCTGGCAGGAGAACAATTTACGTATGAACGGTTAAACGGGAATGAAACAGGTCAGACCTTTTCATTCGCCGGACCCTTCCGACATATGGAAATCGACATCACGTTGTTAGGTGAGCATCAATGTTCTAATGCGGCAGGAGCTCTGATGGCACTTGAAGTCCTACGTCAGTATATGGCTTTTGTGTTGGATGATGAGGATCTGCTGGAGGGATTTAGGCAAGCTGCCTGGGCAGGGCGCCTCGAACAAGTCAGTACCTCGCCGAGAATTGTCCTTGATGGGGCTCATAATCCAGAAGGGGCGCAAACGCTGGCCAAGAGTCTCCCACAAGTGTATTCGTACAAAAAATTGGTTTTAATGATGGGGATGCTATCAAACAAGCATCATGAGGCATACTTGCAGCATATACTGCCACTAGTGGATACGCTTATCCTGACCGAGCCCGATTTTCGCCGCAAAATGAATGCCGCTGATTTGGCTCATCTCGTGGAGAAGCTGCGGCCGTCTTATGCCAAAACGGATTTAAAAATTATTGTAGAAGGTGACTGGAAAAAGGCTTTAAACCTGCTTCAGTCACATACGGAAGCGGAAGATCTGGGGGTGGTTTCCGGCACGCTGTATCTTATTGCGGATGTACGGGCTACCCTTATGTATCAAACCGATTCGGAAAAAGGTTGGTGAAATTTGTTGATTACTTCGGAACATGTTCATTTTATCGGTATCGGCGGCTACGGGATGAGCGCGATTGCTCGGGTCATGCTGGAGATGGGATATACCGTGACTGGCTCAGATGTGGCATCACAGGAGCTGACAGAAAAACTGGCGGCAAAAGGCGCAAAAATATATATTGGACACACGCCTGAACATATTGCGGGCGCAGATATCGTCGTCTATTCAACAGCATTGTCACGTGACAATGTAGAGCGGGTGGCAGCAGAAGAATTGAATATTCCAACACTGCACCGTTCGCAGATGCTGGCTCGCTTGCTTAACGAACGTAAGGGTATAGCGGTTGCGGGTGCGCACGGGAAAACGACAACCTCTTCTATGATCGCTCTGGTTATGGAGAGATGTAACGTTGACCCAACGTATATTATCGGCGGCGAAATCACGAATTTGGGGACGAACGCCAAAGCGGGGAAAAGCGAGTTTGTCGTTGCCGAGGCGGATGAAAGCGATGGTTCTTTCCTACAATATCATCCTTGGCAGGGGATCGTAACCAATATTGAAGCAGATCATTTGGAAAATTACGATGGGGACTTCAATCGCCTAAAAAGTGCTTACGTGCAATTCTTGAGCCAAATTCGGCCGGATGGAGCAGCTATTGTATGCGCAGATGATCAGAACATCCGAGAGATGCTGCCTCAGCTCCAAACTCGGGTCATTACTTATGGGGTAGAGCATGAAGCGGATTACATGGCGACAGATATCCAACTGGGTGACCGCCGATTAAGCTTTACGATGAGCCGTAAGGGAACAGCACTCGGAACGATTGAATTGTCTGTACCTGGTAAACATAACATGTATAATGCGATGGCTACCGTGATTTCATGTCTGGAAGCAGGGATTCCATTTGATCAAATTGCTGCAACTATTGTGGAATTTCATGGAGCGAAACGTCGTTTTCAAGTGCTAGGTGAAGGCAATGACATTTTGATTATTGATGATTATGCGCATCACCCAACAGAGATTGAGGCTACGATCAGTGCAGCGAGAGCAACTGGCAAGCGTATTATTGCCGTGTTCCAGCCACAACGCTACAGTCGTACCTTTTTCCTGCTGGATGCGTTCAGCCGTGCGTTTAGCGAGGCTGGTGAAGTGATCATTACCGATATTTATTCACCAGCGGGAGAAAAACAGATTGAAGGTGTGCATTCTTCCAAACTGGTGGATTTAATCGTCCAAAACAGCAATGCGAATGCAATCTATTTACCAACCAAAGAAGCTGTGATCGAAGAGCTGAAAGATCGGTTACAACCAGGCGATCTTGTGCTGACAATGGGAGCAGGAGATATCTGGAAAGCTGGCGACGCGTTAGCACGCCATCTTCGCGGGCAACAAGTGTAATACGTATGAACATGGGCTGTTACGCCAATGTATTATAGCTTTGAAGGGTATTCCGAACACGAAGGTGTTTCGGGATACCCTTTTTTTGTAAAGCTGAGGCATATTATCTCAGCTTGACTCATACAACAGACTATGAGGAAGTATGGGACAAGGAGGGAGTGCATCCATGAACAAGGCCAAGATGACATTCCGGTTCGATCAACAGTTGCCGGAAACAAGCCGGGAGGATAAGCTACAGGTGCTTCCGAACCAAAATGAGTCATTTACGAACGGACAGCGTGACCCGATCAGAGATACGGAGTTATATCACGATGATGAGCTTTATCAAACGGATAACCAGCATAAAGGGATGGAACGGACTAGCAGTATGGAGAAACATACTCGAACTACACAACATTCAGAGCTTGGTAAGCCTGTGGAGACGAACAAACGCACTGCAACTCGGCGCTTTACTCCAACATTGAGGGTACAAGAGGGATGGGACGACCCTTTTGGTCGTTCGGCAGCTTCCTGGTCAGATGCGGACATTCTACCGGAAAGTCCGGAAGAGGACGATGTTGAGGTTGGGGAAACCTATTATTCCGGTCAAGAGTATAGAAAGCGTCCACCTCACCCTTCCAGATGGAGATTAATCGGTTCTGTAGCTAGCGCGTTGGTGACTGGAGGCATGTTCGGATATATTTTGTTATTACTGTTTAACGGAGGCGGTATGATCCCGGGATCTGATCCTTCTGCTGATGAAGCTGTACCTGTTTTTAAAGAATCCGTTGATGTCGATAACACGTATGCAAAAGAGAATGCTGCTCCTGTCGCCGTCGTAGCGACTCAAGTGCCTCCACAAACCTATTATTTGCTGCAATATGGGGTTTTCAGCACTCCAGAGCGGGCTTTACAGGCAAAGGAAGAACTGTTGAAGGCAGGCATTGCAGCAGGAGGGGATAGCGAGGATCAAAACCGGGTATATGCAGGAATATCGTCGGATAGGGAGCAAGCCAAGTTGCTCAGTAATCAATTGAAGACACAAGGAGTGGAATTGTATGTCCGCGAGCTCGAATTACCCGGATTCGAAAAAGCGGCTTACGGAGGTAATGGTGATAAACTGACTACCTTTTTTCAGTTAAGCAACTCATTAGTGGGGAAGCTGAGCGGACTTTCCTCAACTTTGCTCAGAGAAGAAGGCTCAAATACGGTGCCAGCCTCCGACATGAGCGAGCTGAACGACCTGCATCAGCAGTGGACACAAAATATCGCTGCACTTCCCACTGGTCTTCCGAAGGAAGCGGCTGCCACTGCAACCTCGCTTGAAAAGGCGATGAACAGCGCAGTCTCTGCACTTGGAGAATATAACAAGAATACAGCCAAGGAACACATTTGGGAGATTCAGTCCTCCATGATGGAATATGTTTTGCGTGAGAAGGAATTTATTCAATTCATAAAACAGTAGACTAACCATACTTTCCGGCAAGGAACTGGAAATAGTTCCCCATGCCGGATTTCTGTTTGTATTGCAGTACAAATCACCGTATAATAATGAAGGTGTCAAAAAATGGCGAGGGAAGATCAGGATGAAAAAAAATGTAGGAATGCTTATACTGTTTTTGTTGCTCGGTTGGCTTTTGGGTGCCTGGATTGCTAAGGCCCTTCAATCGGTCAAAGTCCTTTCCTTTCTGACCCACCCCACCACGATATCCTGGTCGCCGAGAGCGGATCTGGATATTATCAGCTACAACATAACGATAAATTTTGAATTGAGCCTGCTTAGTCTGATCGGCATCATCGCCGCATTCTGGCTGTACCGCAGGCTCTAACTGATGAAAAGGAGCTTCCCTTATGGACGGGAAAATTACGCCCCGCATTATTCTGGCATCGACTTCACCAAGAAGGAAGGAATTACTCGCATATTTGAGACTCCCCTTTGAGGTGGTGCCGAGTCATGCGGATGAAAGCACGCCTGAGAGCTGGACGCCTCAGCAAATCGTGGAGACCCTTGCGGCCCGCAAAGCCGAAGCGGTCGTGCGCACTGCCGCGCAGTCCCAGGAAGCTGGATTGGTGATTGGCAGTGATACGATTGTCGTGCTGGAGGATTCGGTATTGGGCAAGCCTGCCGACCATGCGGACGCAGTTCGCATGTTGACTGCATTGCAGGGAAGAACACACCGTGTGTACACTGGGGTAGCCTGCATACATACCGGAACCGGCAAGATGCTTGTTAGACATCGCCAAACGGATGTCACAATGAAGCCTTTGAGCCAAGAACAAATTGTGGCATACGTAAATACTGGTGAACCGTCTGACAAAGCAGGATCGTATGGCATTCAAGGCATGGGTGCTACGTTGGTGGAATCTATTCAGGGTTGTTATTTTAACGTCGTAGGATTGCCGCTTTCTTTGCTGTCGGACATGCTGTCCGATTTTGGAGTAAATGTGCTGCGTCCATAAAAGGGGATAAACATATGCTGGAGTCGCCAATACTGATGCTTCGCGACCTCCCCCATGAAGAACGACCAAGAGAGCGCATGATGACATATGGGGCGGATGCCTTGAGCAACGCGGAGTTGCTAGCAATACTACTGCGTACAGGAACACAAAGAGAATCATCTGTGCATTTAGCGCAGCGTATTTTGCAGCAGGCAGGGAATCTGCGTCAACTGGTGGATATGAGTCTGAGCGAGTTGACCCAGATTAAGGGTATTGGAAATGCTAAAGCGATACAGCTAAAAGCGGGTATCGAACTCGGGCGTCGATTGGCATTGTCACGCCACTTGGAGACCCCGGTGATTAGTTGCCCGCGGGATGTGGCAGATCTGCTGTTCGAGCAGCTTCGTTATTTGCAGAAAGAGCATTTTGTTTGCCTGTTTCTAAATACCAAAAACCATGTCATTGCTCAGGAAACGCTATCTATGGGCAGCCTGAATTCCGCCATCGTGCATCCTCGTGAAGTATTCCGGGCTGCAATCAAGTGCAGCAGTGCTTCGATTATTTGCGCTCATAACCATCCGAGCGGTGATCCGAAGCCAAGCCCGGAAGATATCCAGTTGACCCGCCGCTTGATGGAAGCGGGCAACATCGTGGGTATCGACGTGCTTGATCATATTGTGATCGGGGACGGGACCTTTGTAAGTTTGAAGGAACAAGGTCTGATATAATATAATATTTAAATCAAACATTTAAACACGACCGGATAAACCGGCCTGAATAAACCGTTTATACAGGGATAACAGATTTCAGGGAAGAGAAAAGGAGATTAACATCATGCTGGGTGGCTTTACAAAAGATTTGGGAATTGACTTGGGGACGGCAAACACGCTTGTATACGTAAGAGGTAAGGGAATCGTGGTTCGTGAACCATCTGTAGTCGCATTGCGTACAGATACAAAAACCATTGAGGCTGTTGGGGAATCTGCGAAAAAAATGATCGGTCGCACACCGGGAAATATCCGTGCAATTCGTCCAATGAAGGATGGAGTCATTGCCGATTTTGATACGACTGCAACGATGATTAAATATTTCATCCGTCAGGCGCAAGCACAACGTTCATTGTTTCCGCGCCATCCGAACGTGATGGTTTGCGTGCCTTCGGGTATTACTGCAGTGGAACAGCGTGCTGTTGAAGATGCGACCAAGCAAGCAGGCGCAAGAGAGGCGTACACGATTGAAGAGCCGTTTGCAGCGGCAATTGGCGCTGATCTGCCGGTATGGGAGCCTACGGGCAGTATGGTTGTCGATATCGGTGGAGGTACAACCGAAGTTGCGGTCATTTCCTTGGGAGGGATCGTAACAAGTCGTTCTGTACGAGTGGCTGGCGATGAAATGGACGAGTCTATTATTCAATACGTGAAACGTCAATACAATCTGATGATTGGTGAACGGACTTCTGAGCAGTTGAAAATGGAAGTTGGTTCAGCAATGCCATTAGAGCAAGTGGAAACATCGGAAATCCGCGGACGCGATCTGGTTACAGGCTTGCCGAAGACAATTACGATTACCTCCGATGAAATTAGCGAAGCATTGTCAGACACCGTGAATGCGATCGTGGACGCAGTCAAAGTAACATTGGAAAAATGCCCTCCCGAGCTGGCGGCGGACATCATGGATAGAGGAATTGTACTGACTGGTGGTGGAGCACTACTGCGCAACCTGGATAAGCTGTTGGCAGGTGAGACCGGAATGCCGGTGATCGTAGCGGAAAATCCTCTGGATTGTGTGGCAATCGGTACGGGTAGAGCACTGGAAAATATCCATTTGTTCAAATCGCGCAGCAGTTCTGCCGTCCGTTCCAAACGTTGAATCGGGGGTGTAGGAACTGTTTAAGCTGTTTGGCAATAAAAGACTATTTGTTCTATTGATCGGAATCGTTCTGTTTATTGCCCTTATGGGGATTACACTTGGACAGAGAAGTTCCTTAACCTGGCCCGAGAAGTTCGCCAGAGATTCAATTGGCTTTGTGCAAGGTATCTTTTACAGGCCCGCTTCAGCAATAGCGGGCTTCTTTGAAGATATTGGCAATATGCGTAGTATTTACGAAGAAAATGAGCGGTTAAAAATAGCCGTGGCTAAGCTGACTCGTGACCAGATTCAGACTCATAATTATGTTGAGACAAATGCCAGATTGCAGAATGAACTGAAGTTCACCCAAACGCAAAAGGCGAAAAATAATTATGATTATCGTGTTGCTCAAGTGAACAGTGTTAGCAATGATTCCAAAACGCTCGTGATTGATATTGGTGAGAAGGATGGAGCCAAGGTTGGTCAGGAAGTCAGTTCACTTGCAGGATTTGTTGGAGTCATTAGCCGCACGGGGAATTTTACGTCTACCGTTACGCTGTTGACTACATTGGACCCTAAAAATCCGAATTCTTATGCTATTGCAGCGACAGTCTTGGGTAAGGAAAATCAATCGTTTGGTATGATTGAAAGCTATGATCCGGGTACGAACAGATTTCAAATGACTCGCATTGAAGAAAAAGATCCAATCGCAAAGGGTGATCAGATTATTACGTCTGGTGCAGGCGGGAAGTTCCGCAAAAACCTAATGATTGGAACGGTGGAGAAAATTCAGGTTGGAGAGTTCGGCAAAACACGGACAGCGATTATTAAACCGGCAGCCAGCTTTGTGGATTGGAAAGAACTGCTCGTCCTCTACACTCCTGAGGTACCGGAATAATGAAGATGCGCGGTCAGGTTTTGATACTGCTGCTGTTTGTCTTGTTTATAGCTGAAGGAACGATTCTTCCGTGGCTTCTCCCGGATAGTTGGCATTCAAGAATGGTCCCAAATTTTGTGTATGTCGTAATTTTGTTTGTATCTGTGTATTACAGCCGTCATACAGCGTTGGTGCTAGGTATTGTTTTTGGACTTATTCATGACGTAGTGTACTACGGGTTTATCATTGGCCCTTATTCTTTTGCAATGGGGTTGTCTGCATACTTATTAGGGCTTGTGTTTACAGCTAGACGTGCACCAATGCCCATTATGATGGCGGCCGTGTTAATTGGTAGTTTCTTGCTGGATTCTATGCTCTTTGCCATTGATCAGCTGTTCCAGCTGAATCATCAGACTTTCAATTGGGCACTTGCTCAGTATATGATTCCTGATTTATTTATCCATTTTCTGTTCGCCCTCATCATTTATGTCCCTGTTCGCAAGCAATTACAGCGTTTGGGTACCCGTGTGAAAAAGGAAGAGACTGTCTAGGTCTTTTTACACACATTTTGTCCGGGTTAGCAGGGATTTGACGTCCCGGGGACGAAATGATTGAGATAGGAGGGACAGGCTAATGGCGGTGAAATCGAATCATGTCACGATTAAAGGCATCAAAGATGGCCTGGTATTCCTGCTGGACGATCAATGCGAATTTGAGGATTTGCTGGGTGAGCTGCGTTTTAAGCTGGAGCACAGTCATCAAAATATTTTAACAGGCCCGATCATTCATGTGGATATTAAGCTGGGAAGTCGGGAAGTAACGGAGGAGCAGAAGGAAAGTATTCTGGAGATTTTAAAGCGGAAGGGTAATCTGCTCATCAGGTCTGTAGAATCACCCGGATTGCCTGCGGTAGTGCAGGGCAAGCCCCCCATTCACACGGTGACAGGGATTATCCGCTCAGGACAAGTGCTTCATCACGATGGAAACTTACTCTTTTTGGGAGATGTTAACCCGGGTGGAATTATAACTTGTACTGGTGATATTTATGTCCTTGGCGCTCTGCGGGGCATGGCGCATGCAGGGATGGAGGGAAATAGTGAAGCGATTATCGCGGCCTCCTATTTTGCACCAACACAGCTGCGAATTTCCGAAATGATCAGCCGTCCACCAGATGAATGGGAGACGCGTGAATCCGGCATGGAATTTGCGTATCTCAAGGATGGCGCTATGCAAATAGATAAAATGAGCAATATTGTGCGTCTGGGCCGCGATTTTAACGTGTTCAAAGGGGTGTAGCACATGGGAGAGGCTATCGTCGTCACTTCAGGAAAAGGCGGCGTCGGCAAAACGA
Source organism: Paenibacillus sp. FSL W8-0439 (assembly GCF_038008995.1). Classification (NCBI taxonomy): domain Bacteria; kingdom Bacillati; phylum Bacillota; class Bacilli; order Caryophanales; family Paenibacillaceae; genus Paenibacillus; species Paenibacillus sp. FSL W8-0439. The sequence goes on along the minus strand of NZ_JBBPAK010000001.1, from coordinate 4,398,846 downwards.
CGACGTCAGCCAATATAGGAACAGCGCTTGCACTGCTCGGCAAAAAGGTGTGTTTGGTGGATACGGATATCGGTTTGCGTAATCTAGACGTTGTGATGGGTCTGGAAAACCGGATTATTTATGACCTTGTTGATGTAGCGGAAGGTCGTTGCCGTCTGAATCAGGCACTGGTTAAGGACAAGCGTTTTGAGGAGTTGTATATGCTGCCAGCTGCTCAAACCAAGGACAAGAGTGCTGTTACGCCGGAGCAGGTCAAGGATATTATTTTAGAGCTTAAGAAGGATTTTGAATATATATTGATCGACTGCCCTGCGGGTATTGAGCAAGGCTTTAAAAATGCCATTGCTGGTGCGGATCAGGCCATTGTTGTAACTACTCCAGAAAATGCTGCTGTACGCGATGCAGATCGGGTCATTGGTTTACTGGAAAGTTCACATGTGATATCACCTAAATTAGTGGTTAACCGCATTCGCAATAGTATGGTTAAATCCGGAGATATGTTAGATATTGATGGGATTCTACAAGTGCTTAGCATAGACCTTATTGGGATTGTACCGGATGATGAAATGGTAATTAAAGCAGCTAATACAGGAGAGCCTACTGTTATGAATCCGGATGCACAGGCAGCGATTGCCTATCGGAACATTGCGAGACGAATCTTGGGCGATACTGTGCCTCTTATGCAGCTGGACCAGAAGAAGAGCGTGATGACACGCTTTAAGAAATTTTTTGGTATGGGTGGATAAGGAAATCAGGAAGATTTCTAAGGTAAGTGTTACAGTAGCGTTCATTGTAATACTCGACACTTAAATAAGTGGCAACTTATTTAAGTGTTTTTGGTTTGCTTTTTTAATTTCTATGATAATGGTTCGTAAATTTAGGTCATTACATAAATGTTATAAATACAAAACATATCCGGTGCGCTAGCGCCGGTTTTTTTGATTTTTTAGGGTATGTAATTCCCACCCGGACAACATAAGTTGAAGCCCGTCCTCATAAGATGTAATAAACTTACCTCGCTGAGGGGGCTGAATAAGATGGACAAAAATTCCGGAATCAAGCAGCGCAGAAAAGAACGTATACAGCAGCTAATCGAGGGAAACAAAGCGGAGGCGTATTCCTCAGGCATAGATCAGAACAGGTACGGGTACAGAGAAATGAAATCGATGCCTGTAGTCAGTGCCAACTCGCCCAGAGACCCAGAAACCGAGTGGAAAAATGATCGACAACGTTGGCAGCAATCTTTTGGGGCAAATCGTGGTCCGTCTTTTTGGAGTTCCTTTTGGCGCAGAACTGTCATAGCAACAGTGTTATTTGGAGTGGTATGGGGCTTATTTCGCTGGGATATTCCCTATGCAGTAAATTTGAGAATGTTTGTCGCGGATGCCTTGAATAAGGACATGGATTTTGTAGCCGCCGGACAATGGTATAAAACTTATTTTGACGGAGCTCCTTCCTTTTTACCGATTTTTGGCGAGGAGCATGAAACGAACCAGGTAGACGCTAGTCGAAAGGGCTCTCCACCGATTGAAGGCAATATAACACAGCCGTTTGTACTGAGCCTTAAAGGAGTAGAAATTACGCCGAATGTTACCGATAACGGGGCAATCGCTGTTAAAAGTATAGATGCAGGACGTGTATTAGACGTATTAAACCATCCCAAAAGTGGGATTTCGGTTACAGTTCGTCACACTGGGGGCATCACAGCAACTTACGGAAGGCTTTCACGCTCTACCTTAAAAGTGAACGATTGGGTTCAGGAGGGTGAAGAGATCGGTGTATTGCCAGCAAATCACGGCGGTAGTGAGGTGGCAACTTTATTTTTGGCAATTCAAAGAGGGGATCAATACATTGACCCGTCGGAAGTGGTAGCCCTTGATTAATGTCCGAGGGGTGACCCTATCACTGCATCCACTGTTTGTACTAGTTATGCTGACCTCTGTATTAACTGGACATTTTATCGAGATCATGACCTTGTTTACACTGGTGTTTATACATGAACTAGGTCATGCGACAGCTGCTTCGTTGTTGGGGGCGCGGTTGCTTTCCATACAGATGTTACCCTTTGGAGGAGTAGCTGTCATTGAGGATCAAGGGAAGCTCAATGCGTGGAAGGAAATTGTCATTGCTCTAGCGGGCCCCCTGCAAAACGGAATCATGATCATCATTCTTTTGTGGCTTAGGCATGTGAGTGGGTTGGAGCATGATTATGTAAATTATATAATTCAGGGAAATGCTGTTATTGCATTGTTTAATTTGTTGCCCATTTTACCGCTCGATGGTGGGAAAATATTACAGTCACTGATTAGCTTATTCTTTTCTTATCATCGCACATTAGTATGGACTTTTAGAGCCAGTATCGTAACCAGTCTGCTGTTTTGCCTGTATGGTATTTCGCCGTTATTAAGGCAAGATGAGCCTTTACATTTAAATCTGCTGGCGGTAGGGATTTTTTTGCTTTATTCTAATATTGTGGATTATCGGAATATCCCTTACCGTTTTATACGTTTTTTGCTGGGGAGGGACGAGCTTTTTTACCGCGAAGCGGCTAAAGGAAGCATTGCTTTACCTATTGTATCCCTGCCAGTGAAACATTTGGAGCCTGTTTTGCGTCTTTTCAGAAGAGATCGATATCATATGGTTTACGTTATGAATGAACAAGGACGGATTGTAGCTGTATTGCCGGAGCAACGACTTATACGCTCTTATTTTGCGGCACGCCCGCCAAATGGTGGAGAATCCAAGCCCAAATAATGTTTTATGAATTGAGGAAGAGGCTGTATTCAGAGAGGTTGAAAAACCATGAAGCAAATGATTGTACAATGCCAACAGCAGATGACCCAAATGGCACTGTTGGAAGAGGGACGGTTGGTTGAATATGCGGCTGAACTACCGCGAAAACGGGGAATTCTCGGTTCTTTTTTCAAAGCTAGGGTGGTCAATGTGCTACCGGGAATGCAAGCCGCCTTTGTTGACATTGGACAGCGCAAGAATGCCTTTTTGTATGTGGATGACGTACTTCATGCCCATTTGGACAAGCAGCCAGAGGTAAAGCCGTCCATTTCTGAACTGTTAAAGGTGGGGCAGGAAATCGTAGTACAGGTATTAAAAGAGGCAGTTGGTAGCAAAGGAGCCAGGGTGACCACTCATTTTTCACTTCCCGGCCGCTGGATTGTTTACATGCCCCGTGCTGATTATGTGGCCGTATCCAAGAAGATTGAGCGTGAGGGAGAACGTGCCCGTTTGAAAGCAATGGGAGAGCAACTGCGCACGGGTGAGGAAGGGGTCATCATTCGTACTGTTTCAGAGGAAATGAGTATAGAGGCGATTGAAAATGATCTGAATCAACTACGTAAGCAATGGGAGGCTATTCAGCGTAAAGCGGGCGAACACTCTGCACCGTGTGAATTGCACCGGGATCTGAGTATCGTTCAGCGTTTAATTCGCGATGTGTTTACACCTGAGCAGGATGAACTGGTCATTGACAGTGAGGAGCAAGCAAAGGATGCAGAAATAATGCTGCAACAGATCGGTTCTGCGAAAGCTCATGTAAGTATATTTCGCAGTGCAGAAGAAACTATTTTCAAAGCTTATGGCATTCATGAGCAGCTGGAACGCGATTTTGCGCGAAAGGTATGGCTTCAGGGTGGCGGATACATTGTCATTGATCATACGGAGGCATTGACCGTCGTTGATGTGAATACTGGGAAGTTTACGGGCGGCAGTAATCTGGAAGAGACGGTGACCCAGACTAACATTGAAGCAGCAGAAGAAATTGCCCGCCTGGTACGTGTCCGTGATATTGGTGGTATTATCATCATTGATTTTATTGATATGGAACAAGAGGAGAATCGTAGGGAAGTATCCTCTGTGCTGGAGGCAAGATTAAAAAAGGACCGGACTAAATCCTATGTTGTCGGTTGGACGCGGTTAGGTTTACTGGAAATGACCCGCAAAAAAGTGCGTGAAGAAAAGACTCTCGTATAGAACGTGCGTAATCAAATTTTTTTCAAAACTAAAGGTTGAATGTGTACGAAGCTTGTGCTACAATCATTTAGTATGTGTGATGCGTAAGATTGGCTGCACATGCTGTAACCGCTCCAATCAGGTACTGAAGTGCAGTATCTTAAAGAAACTGCCACCTGCTATTAGGCGAGTCTGAGACATAAGGAGGTGCAAGCAAATGTACGCAATTATCGAAACAGGTGGTAAGCAATACAAAGTTCAAGAGGGCGACGTATTGTTCATCGAGAAGTTGGAAGCTAATGATGGTGAAACTGTAACGTTCGATCGTGTTCTGGCAGTGTCCGGCGACAATGGCTTGACAGCAGGTACACCGCTTCTTTCTGGAGCTTCTGTAACGGCTAAAGTTGAGAAGCATGGTCAAGGTCAAAAGGTCATCGTATACAAATACAAACCTAAAAAGAACTACCATGTGAAGCAAGGTCATCGTCAACCGTACACGAAAGTGACGATTGAAAAAATCCAAGCGTAAGAGGGTGCGATAATTGATTATCGTGCGTATTATACGACTGGAGGATGGAAGCATACAGGGGTTTTCTGTTAAAGGCCATGCGAATTTTGCTAAATCTGGCGAAGATATCGTATGTGCTGGTGTTTCGGCGGTAACCGTAGGAACTGTCAATTCGATTGTAGCTCTTACGGACGTTGAAATGGAAACGGAAATGGAAAACGGCTTTTTAAGCGCGTATCTATCTCCTGAAAGTTATCATGATGCGAACGCACAGGTTCAACTGTTGTTGGAATCCATGGTGATTATGCTGACAAGCATTGCTGAATCATACGGTAAGTATATTCAAATAGAAAATAAACAAAGAAGGAGGTAGACATCATGTTGAAATTGACATTGGATCTTCAGTTATTCGCATCGAAAAAAGGTGTAGGTTCCACAAAAAACGGACGTGACAGCAGATCGAAACGTCTTGGAGTGAAACGTGCTGACGGTCAAGCAGTTACCGGCGGTAGCATCTTGGTTCGTCAACGCGGAACGAAAATTCACCCGGGCACGAACGTGGGCATCGGTAAGGACGACACTCTGTTCGCGAAAGTGGACGGCGTTGTGAAGTTCGAACGTTGGGGCCGTGATCGCAAAAAGGTGAGCATCTACCCGATCGACGTTGCTCCAGTAGCAGCTACTGTAGAAGCTTAATAGCGGCTTAGACACGCTGAAAAGCCTCCGGCACTTTTGTCGGAGGCTTTTTTGCATGATGGTAATGAACTGGAAAGTTAGTCTGTGCTATACTGGATTAAGGTTGTTGACTAGTCCATTTAATTATCGCAGAACGGAGAGAAGCCATGTTCCAGCGGATAAGAGCGCCTTATCTGGCGTTGGGTTCCATTCTGATTCCTTTGGTTTTTTCACTGCTCTATCCCAAAGCATTAACGATTATCATACTAGCTGTGTGGGCTGTAGCTGCTGCTTGTTTTGGTATGTGGTATACCCATAGACAGGTTGAACTTGAGCGGAAAGCTGCTTTGCGTTCTTTTGAGCGTACAGCGATAGCGACGCTTAACCATCATCGGCATGACTGGATGAATGATTTACAGGTGCTTTATGGCTATATTCGTATGAATAAGCATGATAAATCAGCTGCTTATGTGGAAACAATAAAAGGGCGGGTGTCGGAAGACAGTAAAATATCTAAGCTGGGTATTCCCTCGCTGGTGTTTTATTTGCAGTCTTTTCGCGTGAACGCCGGAAATTTACAATTGTCGGTAAAGGTTGAGGAAGAGTTAAAGTTAGACGCTGTCATGTCTCCCGAAGACGGCGAGTCGCTTGCCTCGGCCGTCATACAAACGGTGCGTGCGTATCAATATGGCGGGGGCCGGTCGTCCTGGGGAGAAGTGCGCAGATTGACACTTTATTTCGGTATGGATCAGAATGATGTTATCGTCCGCTTTGAAGGAAGTGACATACCTGCCGATTTAAATATACTAAAGCAGGTCAGATCCGTACTCGGAAGTGAACGCCTTCGAACAGAGAAGCTCCCTACAGGAGATATGCTTCAAATTCGAATGCAGTGCCAGACATAAGGAAGGTGTAACCATGTTTGTAGATAAAGCGAAGATTTTTGTTAAAGGCGGTGACGGTGGAGACGGATTAATTGCGTTTCGCCGTGAGAAATATGTTCCTAATGGTGGCCCAGCTGGTGGTGACGGAGGGAACGGTGGAGATGTGATTTTCCGTGTAGATGAGGGTTTGCGCACCTTGATGGATTTTCGATACCAACGGCATTTTAAAGCCCAGCGTGGAGTAAAAGGTCGCAACAAAAGCCAACACGGAGCCAACGCAGAGCACATGATCGTCCGTATACCACCGGGAACAGTTATCATGGATGATGACACTGGTGAAGTATTGGCAGATATGACACGTCATGGCCAACAGGTCGTTGTAGCTAAAGGAGGACGCGGAGGACGCGGTAATATTCGTTTTGCTACACCGAGCAATCCAGCGCCTGAATTGGCTGAAAACGGTGCGGAGGGGCAAGAACGTTATATTACACTTGAGTTAAAAGTGATGGCTGACGTAGGCTTGGTCGGATTTCCTAGTGTAGGAAAGTCTACCTTGTTGTCAGTTGTATCTTCCGCAAAACCTAAAATTGGCGCATACCACTTCACAACGATTACCCCAAATCTGGGCGTCGTAGATGTGGGGGATCAGCGGAACTTTGTGATGGCCGATTTGCCTGGTTTGATCGAAGGAGCTCATGAAGGCACTGGACTGGGTCATGAATTCCTGCGGCATATTGAGCGGACGCGAATCATTATCCATGTTGTGGATATGGCGGGCTCTGAAGGACGTGACCCGTTTGAAGACTGGACCAAAATAAACGACGAATTAAAGCAATATAATGCAGCTCTGGCTGAGCGTCCACAAATTGTGGCGGCCAATAAAATGGATATGCCGGAAGCTGAAGAAAATCTTGCTCACTTCAAAGAGCAGATTGCTGCGATACGTCCTGACCTTGAAATCATGCCTATTTCCTCTTTGACACGTCAGGGGGTAAAAGAACTGCTCTATCGGGCTGCTGATCTGTTGGATCAAATACCGGACGAGCCGGTTGTTGAGGAAGTAGCAGAAGTCAATGAACGTAAGGTATTTAAGTTGGATACGGCCGAAGACGAGGGCTTTACGATTGTACGTGAAAACGACACATTCGTAGTGCACAGCCCCAAAATTGAGCGCATGATGAAGCGCATGCAGATGAATTCTCATGATGCCATCTTAAAATTAGCAAGAACGTTGCGTCATATGGGTGTGGATGCTGAGCTACGTAAGCGTGGTGCCACAGATGGTACATCTGTACGCATTGCTGATTTCGAGTTCGAATTTGTAGAAGGTAGCAGCTACTACTAAAAATGAAATAAGGCTTTAAAACCTGAACGGTTACTGCACTATAGGGAATTCTATAGAAGGCAGTAGCCGTTTTTTTGTATTGTTAGCTTGCCGATTTTCAAGAGTTTCGATATAATGTCCTCTATACAAAAACATAAGTCTTTGAGGAGAGGACGTTCTTGAAAGAGCGCTATTACTTGGTACGGGAAGATATTTTGCCTGAAGCTATTGTTAAGACCATACAGGTAAAACTGCTGCTGGCTTCGGGAGATGTTAAAACCGTGCATGATGCCGTGGAGCAAGTTGGGCTAAGCCGAAGCGCCTTTTATAAATATAAAGATGGCATACATTTGGTTAACCAGTTGGAGCGCGAGCGAATTGTCAATATCTCTATTGATCTAGAACATCAATCCGGCATGCTGTCCAGGGTGCTCGGCAGAGTGGCAGATTACGGAGGTAATGTGCTGACGATCCAGCAAAGTATTCCACTGCAAGGCAGAGCCAACGTAGTCATCTCAGTAGAAATGTCCAGGCTTAGTGATGAATTGGGTGTTCTGCTGGAGGGCTTGGAGAGCATTTCTGGAGTCAAGCGGGTCCGCCTGATTGGGCAAGGCTGAGCGATACAGTTCGTTAGATAAAAGTTGCAGGAGGGGAATGGATGAAACCGGTCAAAGTAGGATTGTTAGGCTTGGGGACTGTAGGTACGGGAGTCGTTCGAATCGTTGAGGGTAATCAGGAAGACTTGAGCAGACAAGTCGGTTCACCGATCGTCATTGAAAAAATAGCTGTAAAAAACATAGAAAAGTATCGTGCCATTGAAGTGGACACCGCCAAGCTTACGGAGGACCCGTGGGAAGTCATTCGAGATCCTGAAATTGATGTGATTATCGAAGTCATGGGTGGGATTGATCAGACGAAGGAGTACATTCTCGAAGCGCTAGAGAGGGGCAAGCACATTGTAACGGCCAACAAGGACTTAATGGCATTGCACGGTTCTGAAGTATTGGCAAAGGCACAGGAAAAACAATGTGATATTTTTTATGAGGCTAGCGTAGCGGGCGGTATACCGATCATTCGTACGCTCATCGAAGGTTTCTCCTCTGACCGTATTACCCGCATTATGGGGATTGTGAACGGGACAACAAACTATATTTTAACTAAAATGAGCCAGGAAGGAGCCTCGTATGAGGAGGTTCTTAAGGAAGCCCAAGAGCTTGGATACGCAGAATCTGATCCGACCTCAGATGTCGAAGGATTGGATGCGGCCCGAAAGATGGCGATACTTGGGACCCTTGGTTTCCGTTCCAATGTAGAGCTCAAGGATGTAAGCGTGAGCGGCATTTCCAAGGTAACCAGTGAAGATATTGCTTTTGCTAAAAGATTAGGATATGAAATGAAATTACTTGGCATTGCAGAGCGTCAAGGTGATGAATTTACGATTAATGTTCAGCCAACTATGGTGCGCAAGCAGCATCCATTAGCTTCGGTGAACGGGGTGTTCAACGCAGTTTATGTACATGGTGAAGCGGTGGGTGAAACCATGTTTTATGGTGCAGGTGCAGGTGAAATGCCAACAGCTACATCAGTTGTGGCTGACCTGGTAGCTGTAGTGAAAAACCTCAAACTCGGCGTAAATGGGCTTAAAGCAATCGTACCCTACAATCCTAAAAAAATTAGCAATGACGAAGACGTGTATTTCAAAAATTTCGTGCTTTTGCACGTGGATGATAAAGCGGGGGTATTGGCACAGATTACGCAGGTATTTGCTGAATTCAATGTCAGTTTGGCATCTGTCGTGCAGCAACCGAATGAGACTAATCCCGATGCTGAAATTATTATCGTGACTCATTTAGCTAGCAAAGCAAGTATGAAAAAGGTTTTAGAGCATTTTGAAACTTTGGACGTGATTCGCCGCATCAAGAGTGTATATCGGGTAGAGGGATAGTCAATAAAAGCAGGAGGAATCATTTGTATGACCGTTTTGAAAACAGCAAGAGTGCGCGTGCCTGCGAGTACGGCTAACCTAGGACCTGGCTTTGATACATTGGGCATGGCGTTGTCTCTATACGCATGGATTGAATTAAAAGAGGCCGAGCAGACAGCTTTCCATCTGTACGGAGATCAAATGAATGGCGTTCCCCAAGATAAAACCAATTTGATTTACAAGGTAGCACAAATGGTTTTTCGTGAAGCAGGTGTATCTGTTCCTGAGCTGGAAATTTCGATGTACTCGGATATTCCGCTTACCCGTGGTTTGGGCAGCAGTGCTTCCGCCATTGTAGGTGCCCTGGTGGCTGCTAATACGCTGATTGGCTCGCCTCTGTCGGATTCCAAGCTATTTGACATGGCAAGCGCTATCGAAAAGCATCCGGACAATGTCGGAGCCTCTCTGTTTGGTGGTATTATTACTGCTATGTGGGATGGCGAGCATGCCAAGCACTTACGGATTGAACCGGATGCTAATCTAGAGGTAATGGTAGTTATTCCAGATTTTCAACTGTCTACGTCGAAGGCCAGAGAGGTCCTGCCTACCCACGTATCCTTGAAGGATGCTGTATATAATATAAGTCATGCTTCAATGCTGGTAGCGGCATTGGCATCGGGCCGAACAGATCTAATCGCCGAAGCGATGCGGGATCAGCTTCATCAGCCTTACCGCGCGGCACTAGTGCCGGGTATGACAGAGATCCTACAGGATGCGCACCATTATGGTGCATTGGGTGTGGCCCTTAGTGGTGCTGGACCGACGTTGCTGGCATTGATGGATCAACGGGAAAATCGCAAAGCGGAGCTTGAACTGTATTTAACGGAGACAATGAACAAAGAAGGGATCACTGCGTCTGTTTTGAAATTGCGCCCAGAGGTTGAAGGGGTTAAAGTATATACAGAAGGGAATACACACCCTTTTATGGATATGATTAAAGGGGAACTTACGATATGAAACGAATTGCACTTCTTCCTGAGGGGACTGTTTCTCATGAAGCGATTAAATATTTGTTAGGAGATACACCCTGTGAACTTCTATTTTACAAACATATAGCAGACGTATTTCAGGCAATAGACAAGGGACAGGCAGACTATAGTGTAATTCCTATTGAAAATACGATTGACGGCTCTGTGAGTTTGCATATGGACTGGCTTGTACATGAGGTAGACATTCCAATGCAGGCGGAATGGGTATATCCTTCGATTCAAAATCTTATTGGACATCGTAGTGAATTTCTTGGGGATCAGGACGAGCTGGATTTGAGCAAAGTGGTCAAAATTATGTCCCATCCTGTAGCGCTTCCCCAATGTAAAGAATTCATACAAGCTTTCGCTCCTCAAGCTGAGCTGGAGAGTGCAGGAAGTACGGCCGAAGCCGTCGAAATTGTTAAACATAACCCAGGTAAAGGTTGGACCGCTCTCGGAACCAAGCTTGCGGCTGCCAAACACGGATTGGACATTTTGGCCAGCAAGGTGACGGATCACGATAACAATTTTACCCGCTTTGTCTTGATTGGACATGAACCTGTAAGGTTCCCGCGTACGCCAGAAGGCCAGCGAACCAGTATTTTGGTCACGCCGCCACAGGATTTCCCGGGAGCGCTGCATCAGGTTTTATCTGCATTTGCATGGCGCAGGTTAAACCTGTCTCGTATTGAATCGCGTCCGACCAAAAAGCAATTGGGGAATTATTATTTTTACATTGAAGTTCTGGAATCTCTGCATTCCGTTTTGCTTCCGGCAGCCTTTGCAGAGATCGAGGCTTTGGGGTGCCATGTACGCATTCTTGGCTCTTATCCAAGCTACAAGTATGTTGAAGCAGCGATCGAACCTATTTTGAAGGAACATTAATCGGAGGTGTGGTTGTAATGGCAGAACAATGGATCTATCTGGATGGGCAGCATGTAACTAAGGAGAACGCAAAGGTTTCCGTATATGACCATGGTTTCTTGTACGGAGACGGTATATTTGAGGGTATTCGTATTTATAACGGAAATATTTTTAAATGTAAGGAGCATTTAGAGCGTCTGTATGATTCTGCGAAATCTATTCAGTTGAACATTCCGTTGTCTCCTGATGAAATGTTGGAAGCCATGGCTGAAACGATTCGCCTTAACGAAATGCGTAATGGATATATTCGATTGGTTGTATCCCGTGGTGCTGGAAATCTAGGTTTGGATCCCCTTCGTTGTGCAAAAGCGAGTGTCATCATTATCGTCGAGCAGCTCGCCATTTACCCGGAAGAAGCTTATTTGACAGGCCTGAAGACAATCTCTGTCTCTCAGCGTCGCAACATCCCGGATGCTTTGAATCCAAAGATTAAATCATTGAACTACCTCAACAATATCCTGGTGAAGATCCAGTCTAACTATGCTGGTGTAGGTGAGGCTATTATGCTCAATTCCCAAGGATATGTGACGGAAGGTTCTGCTGACAACATTTTCATTGTCAAAAATGGAGTGTTGTACACACCGCCTTGTTATTTGGGAGCGCTTGAGGGGATTACTCGTAATGCTATCATCGATTTGTGTGCTAAGCTTGGATATTCGCTTAAGGAGCAACCTTTTACATTGCATGATGTATATGTCGCGGACGAGGTGTTTTTTACGGGAACTGCGGCAGAAGTGATTGCAGCTTATGAAGTAGATGGTCGTACGATTGGCTCCGGTGTTGCTGGTCCAGTGACTTTGGAGCTTCTGGCTGAGTTCCGGAAGATTGTGGATCAGGATGGCTATAAAGTGTGGCAGGACTAAAATAATCGAGATCCTTTTGACTGAATGCTTGTAAGAGTATTCGGTTGAGAGGATTTTTTTGTTTGTAGGGGGTCATTCGCCCGGGAGGTGCATAGGATGTAATAACAGAAGCCGGGCGTTTATCCCGCCCGAACGAAAGTCTAGGAGGTTTGTGACCTGTGAAAATACACATCGTCAAAAAAGGTGACACTCTATACTTACTGGCACAGAAGTATAATGTGACACTAGAGAAAGTTATTGCCGCCAATCCCCAATTGGCAGACCCTAATCAGTTGAGCATCGGTGAGAAAATCAAAATTCCGACAGATCCTGTTACGATGGAAACACAGCCGTCAACGGTCTATCAACACAAGGTTAAGCAAGGTGATACGTTATGGAAGTTGTCCAAGGCGTGGAATGTACCGCTTAAGATAATTATTGATGCCAATTCCCAACTTAAAAACCCGAACGCACTTCTGGTTGGAGAAACAGTTAATATTCCACACTACAAAGAAAACGCATCTGATCTTTCTATGAATAAAAAAAATACCGCAGTGAAAGAAGAGATGACACAGCCTAAAACCGAATCCCCGACCAAGGAAGAACTTACCCAGCCCAAGGCGGAATTAACACAGCCTAAACCGGAGAATATGCCTAGCCCTAAAGAAGAAATGACACAGCCGAAAGAAACAGTGAATCCTCCTAAGCTTCCTGAATTAAAACTGCCTGAAGCTCCTATGGCGCCCGTCAATATGGCACCCGTGAACATGGCACCTGTCAATATGGCGCCTGTAAATCCTGCTCCACCTCAATTGCAGCCCATAATTACTCAACCTGCCCCACCTCAACAAATGCAACCTATAGTCACCCAACCTATAGTCACTCAACCGATTGCACCTAAACCGCAGCTTCCAATTAATATCGAAAAGCAACCTGTAACTGAAAAGTTTTGTGGCTGCACAAGCTCGAAGCCGATGGAAAATTCCTCATGGCCATTACAGCAACCGACATTTGATTACAGCCCGCCAATAAATGCAATGCCGAACTCGTTGTATCCGGGGATTGGGTCTCCTCAGAATTGGGGGAATGCTCCTGTAAATACTTCCTTTGCAGAACATGCCTCTCCTACTGTAGTTGCAGATCAGGGCTATCATCATGACTGTGAGCATCCATGGTGCTGGGGACCTGTGCAGACAGCAGCACCCATACATGCTCATCCCACACCTTATCCTGCCTATTCAGATTGCTGCTGCACCCCTGGATATTATCCGAGTCATGAAGCGTCTGAAAATACATCCTATCCTGTCTATCCTCCATTTATCCACCAAGGGGGTCCGCAGCAGCAACCAGAGAGTGCAGTCCAGGGTAGCCAGTGGGGCAACGCATGGGGAGGACCACAATATAGTATGCCTGCAAGTGGATACGTGTCCGACTTTAGCCAACCAATGGCTCAACACGCCGCGAATCATCCATATCATCCGTTCGCACATGGAAATGCACCTATGTATCCATTAGAGGGATATACAACGCCCTATATGTTTATGCCAGACTGTGGATGCCGGGAAGGAAACATCGAGTCGGCGCCAGCCTCTCCGGGAACGCAAGAGGTAGGTAACAATCTGACTATTCCATCGCAAAATGAAGGTGCTTCTTCAAAAAAAGACGATAGCGCGTCTAAAGGCAAATCAAAAGACAACTCTAGCAGTACATCCAAGGAAGAAACATCTAAAGCCAAGGTTTCAAGTGAACATGCTACTGTTAAGAAGCATAA
>NZ_JBBPAK010000001.1:2622500-4382500 GCF_038008995.1 Paenibacillus sp. FSL W8-0439 | reverse complement strand
AGCAGATATCGACATTTTCTTTTTATGAAAGAAAAGTCTAGGTTAAGCTACAAAGAGCACACGGAGGATGCCTAGGCGCCAGGAGCCGACGAAGGACGTGGCGAACAACGATAAAGCCTCGGGGAGCTGTAAGCAAGCTTTGATCCGGGGATGTCCGAATGGGGAAACCCGGCTGTCTTCATCGACAGTCACTACTCACTGAATTCATAGGTGAGTGAGAGGCAGACCAGGGGAACTGAAACATCTAAGTACCCTGAGGAAGAGAAAACAATAGTGATTCCGTCAGTAGCGGCGAGCGAACGCGGATTAGCCCAAACCAAGGAGCTTGCTCCTTGGGGTTGTGGGACGTCTCACATGGAGTTACAAAGGAACCGGTTAGATGAAGAGGTCTGGAAAGGCCCGCCAGAGAAGGTAAAAGCCCTGTAGTTCAAAACTTGTTCCCTCCGAGACGGATCCCGAGTAGTGCGGGGCACGTGAAACCCCGTATGAATCCGGCAGGACCATCTGCCAAGGCTAAATACTCCCTGGCGACCGATAGTGAAGCAGTACCGTGAGGGAAAGGTGAAAAGCACCCCGGAAGGGGAGTGAAATAGATCCTGAAACCGTGTGCTTACAAGAAGTCAGAGCCCGATCTATGGGTGATGGCGTGCCTTTTGTAGAATGAACCGGCGAGTTACGTTCCCGTGCAAGGTTAAGGTGAAGAGCTGAAGCCGCAGCGAAAGCGAGTCTGAATAGGGCGACTTGAGTACGTGGACGTAGACCCGAAACCGGGTGATCTACCCCTGTCCAGGGTGAAGGTGCGGTAACACGCACTGGAGGCCCGAACCCACGCATGTTGAAAAATGCGGGGATGAGGTGGGGGTAGCGGAGAAATTCCAATCGAACCCGGAGATAGCTGGTTCTCCCCGAAATAGCTTTAGGGCTAGCCTCGGAAAGAAGAATCGTGGAGGTAGAGCACTGATTGGGTGCGGGGCCCGCAAGGGTTACCAAGCTCAGTCAAACTCCGAATGCCATAGATTTAGTTCCGGGAGTCAGACAGTGAGTGCTAAGATCCATTGTCGAAAGGGAAACAGCCCAGACCATCAGCTAAGGTCCCCAAGTGTGTGTTAAGTGGGAAAGGATGTGGAGTTGCACAGACAACCAGGATGTTGGCTTAGAAGCAGCCACCATTGAAAGAGTGCGTAATAGCTCACTGGTCGAGTGACTCTGCGCCGAAAATGTAACGGGGCTAAACACACCACCGAAGCTATGGCTTGATGCTTGCATCAGGGGTAGGGGAGCGTTGAATGCGGGTTGAAGGTGTACCGGAAGGAGCGCTGGACTGCATTCAAGTGAGAATGCCGGTATGAGTAACGAAAAGATCTGTGAGAATCAGATCCGCCGAAAGCCTAAGGGTTCCTGAGGAAGGTTCGTCCGCTCAGGGTAAGTCGGGACCTAAGGCGAGGCCGATAGGCGTAGTCGAAGGACAACAGGTCGAAATTCCTGTACCACCGTAATCCGCTATGAGCGATGGGGTGACGCAGTAGGGTAGTGACGCGGACTGATGGATGTCCGTCTAAGCAGTGAGGCTGGTGTGTAGGCAAATCCGCACATCGTAAGGCTGGGCTGTGATGGGGAGCGAAAATTATAGTAGCGAAGGTCATGATCTCAGACTGCCAAGAAAAGCCTCTAGCCAGGAGAAGGTGCCCGTACCGCAAACCGACACAGGTAGGCGAGAAGAGAATTCTAAGGCGCGCGGAAGAACTCTCGTTAAGGAACTCGGCAAAATGACCCCGTAACTTCGGGAGAAGGGGTGCCTCGGTAGGGTGAATAGCCCGAGGGGGCCGCAGTGAAAAGGCCCAAGCGACTGTTTAGCAAAAACACAGGTCTGTGCGAAGCCGCAAGGCGAAGTATACGGGCTGACGCCTGCCCGGTGCTGGAAGGTTAAGGGGAGTGGTAAGCCTTCGGGCGAAGCTATGAACCGAAGCCCCAGTAAACGGCGGCCGTAACTATAACGGTCCTAAGGTAGCGAAATTCCTTGTCAGGTAAATTCTGACCCGCACGAATGGCGTAACGACTTGGGCGCTGTCTCAACGAGAGATCCGGTGAAATTTTAATACCTGTGAAGATGCAGGTTACCCGCGACAAGACGGAAAGACCCCATGGAGCTTTACTGCAGCTTGATATTGAATTTGGGTACGATCTGTACAGGATAGGTGGGAGCCGTTGAACCTTGAGCGCCAGCTTGAGGGGAGGCATCCTTGGGATACCACCCTGATCGTATCTAGGTTCTAACTTGGTACCGTGATCCGGTACGAGGACAGTGTCAGGTGGGCAGTTTGACTGGGGCGGTCGCCTCCTAAAGAGTAACGGAGGCGCCCCAAGGTTCCCTCAGAATGGTTGGAAATCATTCGAAGAGTGCAAAGGCAGAAGGGAGCTTGACTGCGAGACCTACAAGTCGAGCAGGGACGAAAGTCGGGCTTAGTGATCCGGTGGTACCGCATGGAAGGGCCATCGCTCAACGGATAAAAGCTACCCTGGGGATAACAGGCTTATCTCCCCCAAGAGTCCACATCGACGGGGAGGTTTGGCACCTCGATGTCGGCTCATCGCATCCTGGGGCTGAAGTAGGTCCCAAGGGTTGGGCTGTTCGCCCATTAAAGCGGTACGCGAGCTGGGTTCAGAACGTCGTGAGACAGTTCGGTCCCTATCTGTCGTGGGCGTAGGAAATTTGAGAGGAGCTGTCCTTAGTACGAGAGGACCGGGATGGACGTACCGCTGGTGTACCAGTTGTTCCGCCAGGAGCACCGCTGGGTAGCTATGTACGGAAGGGATAAGCGCTGAAAGCATCTAAGCGTGAAGCCCCCCTCAAGATGAGATTTCCCAGTATGTAAGACCCCTTGAAGACGACGAGGTAGATAGGTTGGGGGTGGAAGTGCAGTAATGCATGGAGCTGACCAATACTAATCGGTCGAGGGCTTATCCTAAAGATAAGACGCAATGAGTTTCGGATCCAGTTTTCAGGGTGTAACCTTGAAGGTATGTAGAAGTACATACGACAAGCGTATGGCGATTCATTCACAAGATCTGTGATGAACCGAATAACCTTACGAAGGAATTTGCGAGGCAAATTCATGTTTGGTGGCGATAGCGGAGGGGTTCCACACGTACCCATCCCGAACACGACCGTTAAGCCCTCCAGCGCCGATGGTACTTGGACCGCAGGGTCCTGGGAGAGTAGGACGCCGCCAAGCGAGTTTTATAATTATTATTCCCTGATAGCTCAGTTGGTAGAGCACTCGACTGTTAATCGAGTTGTCACAGGTTCGAGTCCTGTTCGGGGAGCCATATGGAGAGGTGTCCGAGTTGGCCGAAGGAGCACGATTGGAAATCGTGTAGGCGCCAAAAGCGTCTCGAGGGTTCGAATCCCTCTCTCTCCGCCAGAATTATTTTATAGCATGGCCCGTTGGTCAAGGGGTTAAGACACCTCCCTTTCACGGAGGTAACAGGGGTTCGAATCCCCTACGGGTCATAGTAGTATGGAGGCTTAGCTCAGCTGGGAGAGCATCTGCCTTACAAGCAGAGGGTCGGGGGTTCGATCCCCTCAGCCTCCACCATTTATTTTCAATAGATTTCCCTACTATTATCGCGGGGTGGAGCAGTTCGGTAGCTCGTCGGGCTCATAACCCGAAGGTCGCAGGTTCAAATCCTGCCCCCGCAACCAATTAACTTTTTAATGAGAATTATTATGGAACTGTGGTGTAGAGGCCTAACATGCCTGCCTGTCACGCAGGAGATCGCGGGTTCGAATCCCGTCAGTTCCGCCATTTTCACAAAGTTACATTACCCTGTTGGGAGCCATTAGCTCAGTTGGTAGAGCACCTGACTTTTAATCAGGGTGTCGAAGGTTCGAGTCCTTCATGGCTCACCATTCATGTACTTATACGTCATGAATATAATTGTATTGCGGACGTGGCTCAGCGGTAGAGCATCGCCTTGCCAAGGCGAGGGTCGCGGGTTCGATTCCCGTCGTCCGCTCCATATTTGCGCCCTTAGCTCAGCTGGATAGAGCGTTTGACTACGAATCAAAAGGCCGGGAGTTCGAATCTCTCAGGGCGCGCCATTAACTTCATAAGCCGGTGTGGCGGAATTGGCAGACGCGCGCGACTCAAAATCGTGAGGGAAACCGTGGAGGTTCGAGTCCTCTCACCGGCATCTATTTCGGGATGTAGCTCAGCTTGGTAGAGCACCTGGTTTGGGACCAGGGGGTCGCATGTTCAAATCGTGTCATCCCGATTCAAAAGAAAGTCGCTGGAAGCAGCGGCTTTTTTGTTTATGTTATTATCTTTTGTATAATTCAGTAATCTTCAGGTCACACTAACACAAAAAGTGGGACGGAAGGGATTACTGTGAAGCGATTAAGTTGGAAAAAACAGATGAAACGGCGCTGGAAACAGTGGAGAAGAGCAGTGTGGGCATGTACTATTTTTAGTGCGGCTTGTTTACTGGCAGGTTTGGGCGTTCTGTTTTCGAATCATATGCAGGCTATGCTGTCGCAACCACTGGCTACTCCCGTTATGGCAGAGGTGGAAATGGAGGAGTTATCATATAGCCCGACCGAAGACCGCTCCCCACAGATGCAGCTATTGCAAAGTATTCGTGCTTCCGGTATAAGCAGGAAGACCCGTTTGTTAACTACCTACGTATGTGGCACGGAGACCACTTTCTTGGGAACGTTAAGTTCAAAGCAGCTGGAAAATTTGCTGAAGCAACATCCCGATTGGAAGGGAAGGCTTAATACTAAAGGAGAAGTGTGGCTGGAGCGCAGAGTGGAAGATTTGTCGGAGTCATGCAAAGAGCGCGCATATATGGGCTTAAGCACTGATGGGCAGCTTACACTGTTTGAAGGGCTACCTAAAAAGGAAAAAGTAATTCGTACCTTTTTTCAATTGGATATAGGGTCCATGGAGACGGCCTTGCCGGAAGGGGTATATAAACAACTTCAGCAGGGAATCCGTGTACAGGATATAAATGAGTATAACAGTGTAATCTCCACTTTTAGTGATTTTGCAGTGGAGCGAACACAGAGGGTATTAAAGCAGCATTATTGATTACACCAAGTACGGAGACGTTAGGCTTTGCCCACGAGGTGAGGTTTGTAGCGTCTCTTTTTATGTTTTCACTCATGGTTAAACTTTTTCCTCTATTAGATACAAAGTTTTGTTATAATAAAAAGAACGACACATATGTTCGCTTTATATGGGATTTGGTCATGTATATTGACGATAGTGCTGGCTGTTGGTTAGTTACGTCATGTTTGAGCGATAGGGGAGAGATTTTTTTGCGTTTTCTAGGAATTGATCCGGGTATTGCCATCGTGGGCTTCGGATTTGTAGACAAGGTTGGTAGTAAGGTGGTTCCTGTGCAGTATGGCTGCGTCCAGACGGAGGCACACACCCCCGAAGAAGACAGGCTGCTTCATGTATATGAAGGCATGTTGCAATTAATTGATAAGTATAAACCGGATGCGGTAGCATTGGAGAAGCTCTTTTTTAATCGCAACGTTACAACGGCTATGTCCGTAAGTCAGGCACGTGGAGTGCTGGTATTAGCTGCCAAACAACGTAATTTGCCTATAGGGGAATACACGCCGATGCAGGTAAAGCAGGCTATTGTAGGGTATGGCAAGGCGGAGAAGAAGCAGGTACAGGAGATGGTTAGAATGTTTCTAAAGCTCCAGGCTGTGCCCAAACCGGATGATGTAGCGGATGCTTTGGCAGTGGCTATTTGTCATGCGCATTCCTATGGACTAAATTCAAAATTAAATGAGGTATTACGAAAATGATAGATTTCTTGCGTGGTTCTGTAGCTCACTTGGAAAATGAATATGTCGTTTTGGATGTGCAGGGTGTAGGGTATCGGGTATTTTGTCCCAATCCTTACGCGTTCGCCAAAACGGAAGGACCGGTGGTTATTTACACTCATCATCATGTAAGGGAAGATGCTATTTTACTGTTTGGGTTTGCAACCCGTGAGGAGCAGCAATTATTCCGTAAACTGATCGATGTATCTGGTATTGGACCGCGTGTGGCACTTGGGATTTTGGGAGGCGGTACGCCTGCTCATGTGGTGACGGCGATTTACCAGGAGAATATCACATTTCTCACCAAATTACCGGGAATCGGTAAAAAGACGGCACAACGCATGATTCTAGATTTGAAAGACAAGCTGGACGGTATTGGGGCGTTGGGAATGGCTACCGGATTGTTTGCGGAGCCTGTTGTAGAAGAAGGCGAAGGTTCGTATTGGAGTGAGGCGCGTGAGGCGCTTAAGGCGCTCGGTTACACGGATGCTGAGTTAGATAAGGTATGGAGCAAAATGAAGAAAGATGCGAAACCTGATGATTCTGCCGACATTTTGATGAAACGGGCTTTGCAACTGTTGTTTGCCGGATAGGACGCTGATGTCCGTGGATAGGATTCTGGTAAAAAGAGGAGCGATGGAATATGGATGACCGGATTATTTCCGCCAATTTGATGATGGAAGACCAGACGGCGGAGTTAAGCCTTCGCCCCCGTTATCTAAATGAATATATCGGGCAAAATCAGGTTAAGGAAAATCTGAAAGTATATATTGAAGCAGCCAAGATGCGTAAAGAAGCATTGGACCATGTATTATTGTACGGACCGCCTGGATTGGGCAAAACCACGCTGGCTAACATTATCGCCAATGAGTTGGGGGTTAATTTACGTACGACTTCAGGCCCTGCAATTGAAAGACCAGGAGATTTGGCAGCATTGCTGACCAACCTGCAAGAGGGGGATGTTTTGTTCATTGATGAAATTCATCGCCTTCATCGTACAGTGGAAGAAGTGATGTATCCGGCGATGGAAGATTTTGCGTTAGACATTATGATTGGCAAAGGTCCGAGTGCACGTTCGGTGCGTTTGGATTTGCCTCCCTTTACTCTTATAGGTGCTACTACACGCGCTGGGTTGCTCTCTGCGCCATTACGTGACCGGTTTGGCGTTATTAGTCGGTTAGAGTTTTATACGACAGACGAGCTGGCTTACATCGTGTCTAGGAATGCGGATATTATGGAAATTGAGATTGTCGGGGATGCGGCGGAGGAAATTGCATTGCGTTCACGGGGAACACCGCGGATTGCCAACCGACTGTTAAAAAGGGTACGTGATTTTGCCCAAGTGGCTGGAGACGGTATTATTCATTCAGAGTTGGCTGCTGAGGCACTAAGGAGACTTCAAATAGATCCACTCGGGCTGGATGAAATTGATCATAAAATGCTTAAGGCTATGATTCATTCATTCCGGGGCGGACCTGTAGGATTGGACACCATTGCTGCGACCATTGGCGAAGAGAGCCAGACGATTGAGGATGTGTATGAGCCTTATTTGTTACAAATTGGTCTTTTACAAAGAACACCTCGGGGACGAACAGTGACTCCGACGGCATATGCTCACCTTGGAATTCCAATGCCAACAGACCCACGGTGACTAGAAAACCATGGTGCCTTTTAAAAATCATTGAATGCTATTCGTAAGTATGGCGATATGAAATGGATAGACAGATAAATTGAGGTAAGAAGTGTGTAAGTCCGATTCGAGCGGGTTCAAAATTTGGTTTATTCCGCCGATGTATTTAAAGGGAAATACGCAGGTCGAGATCCGATAAATCATGTAATAAAAGTGCTAGTCAGCTAGAATTGGGGGAGCTAGAAATGAGTGGAGAAACATTGAACCGAAAAAAAACTTTCGGAGCGTGGACAGGCGGCTTCAAACGAGCAGCAGTTATTATGGTATTAGCTACAGCTTGCATACCTTGGTCTTCGGGCGTTCACGCTGCTGCCGCCCAAGAAGAGATTCGTGTAGTGATCTTTGCGGATCTAGGTAGTAAATATAAAGCGACAGTCCCCGCTGTAACTTTGAAATCATCAGGAAGCCTGAGTGTCGGCCAGAACAGTGGGGGAAGCTTTCAGGCTTGGATGGGACTGCCGGACAGTACGGCTCGTTTTAGTGTAGACAGCTATCGAGTGAAGGTACTTGAAGGAAATGAAGCGACTGCGATAAAAGCGGCTCAAGCTCTGCAAAAGACTAATGATAAACCTACTGTTTTTATCGGTTCAAAAAACGGTAGCTCTGTCTATCAAGTGTATGCGGGATTATATGCTAGTGAACAGTCGGCACAGGCTGCTGTGCAGCGGATTTCCTCAGCAACCGGAGCACAGGCCGAAGTTAAGGGAAACAAACATTGGTCGACGGGAAGCTACGGAACCGAGCAGGAGGCTAATCTTGTTCGCACGACTATTGCTGCCGCAGGCTTTGATGCTTTTACAGTAATTCAATCAAGAGGCCAGTACGCTGTATGGGTTGGAGAAGAAAGTAATGACAGCAAGCTGTCGGCCTTGAAAACAGAACTGGAGAGCAAGCAGCCCAGACTCACCCTTTCCAAAGTGAATACTACTCAAACTGGTCTGATTCTAAGACAGGAAGCAGGAGTAACGACAGGCTCACAGGCGATGTCTCATTACATGCTAAGTGGCTCTAATAACAGCAAGGTAATTGTCAACGGCGGTAATAATGGAATCCAAGTGGTCGAAAGATCACAGCGTACATATCGCGGCGACATGGAGATTGGCATGACGTCAGGACAGCTGGCGCTTGTAAATGAAGTCCCTTTGGAGCAGTATTTGTATTCCGTAGTAGGAGCAGAGGTCTATTCTTCATGGCCAGATGAAGCGCTCAAGGCTCAAGCGGTAGCTGCTCGCAGTTATGCGCTTGCCCAAGGCAATCGGTTTCAGATCGGCAATGTGGTAGATGGCACCCTAAGCCAAGCTTACAACGGTAAGAGCTCAGAACATGCGAATGTCAACGAGGCTGTAGATGCAACAGCTGGTGAAGTTATTAAGAGTGGCGGCAAAGTAGTCGAAGCTGTATTCTCTTCTAATGCGGGCGGTGTGACAGCAGATGCTTCCGAGGTGTGGAATAGTGGTGGTGAAGCGTTTGCGAGCGTGGACAGCTCGGGAGATACTTCGGCACAAAAAGGAGCACAAGAGTGGTATCACGTACTTCTCTCCAGTGGCAAGACAGGCTATATTCGCGAGGATAATGCTAAGGAGCTAGAGGGAGTTACAGAAGCAGGGTTAGACAAAATCACCGTCACTGCGGAAAATACAAATGTGCGTCCTATTCCCCAAATCCAATCAACGGTTACACCCGTAGCAAAGGCGCAGCCGGGCGAAGAGATGATTGTTTTGGAAAAGGTGCCTCAATCCGGAGACTATGCATGGGTTAGAGGCCCCTTTACAGCAGCTCAAATTGCTAAGTCCTTGCAAGGAAAAATAACTGGCACGGTACCATCCTCTATTAATCACCTTGATGTCACCAAACGAGGTCCGTCAGGGCGAGTATTGGAGGTTGAAGCAGATGGCACTCCTTTAAAAGTGAAATATCCGGACATGTATCGCTCAGCGATGGGGGGACTGCCGAGCACATTGTTTGATATTGCGAGTACCGGCAGTTATACTGTATTAGGCGCTGATGGAGCTACTACTCATGTAAGCGGCACACAAGGCACCCAAATTCTGTCTGCATCTGGCACCAGCACTTCAAGTGGTAACGGGGTAGTCGTCATGAATGAAGATCGCCATGCACGAGTCATCGACAAAACGCAAAGCTTTATTTTTACAGGTAAAGGGAATGGTCATGGCTTGGGCTTATCACAATGGGGGGCCAACGGTTTGGCAGAGCAGGGGTATGATTACAAGAAAATTTTGCAACACTATTACAAAAATGTGGATATAGTTAAGGACTGACCAATATATGAACGTAAACGACTACGATTTTGAACTACCTGAAACATTAATTGCACAGACGCCTTTGCTTGAGCGGACCGCTTCTAGATTACTGACGTTAAACAAAAACAACGGCGAAGTGGGACATCATACATTTTCGGATATTGTGCAGTATCTTCAGCCAGGGGATACGCTGGTTCTGAATGATACCAGGGTAATTCCTGCACGTTTGTTTGGCATCAAGCAAGACACTGGGGCTAAGGCCGAGGTTCTGCTGCTTAAACAACTGGAGGGAGACCGATGGGAAGCATTGGTGAAACCCGGCAAAAAGCTGAAAAAGGGAGCTGTTATTGTTTTCGGTGATGAGCTGAAGGCAGTTATTGAGGAAGAAGGAGATATGGGCGGAAGGGTACTTTCATTTTCATATGATGGTATTTTTCAGGAGATTCTGGATCGCTTGGGGCAGATGCCGCTTCCTCCGTATATCAAGGAACAGCTGGATGATCGTGAGCGGTATCAAACCGTTTATGCTCGGCACGAAGGTTCTGCTGCGGCACCAACGGCAGGGTTACATTTTACAGAAGAATTACTGGACCAAATTAAAGAGAAGGGCGTTACGGTTGCCTTTATCACACTTCATGTCGGTTTAGGGACGTTCAGACCGATGTCGGTGGATACGATTGAAGAACATGTTATGCATGAAGAATACTATTCATTGTCACAGGAAACGGCAGATGTACTCAATGCAACCAAGGCACGCGGTGGGAGAGTCGTGGCAGTGGGAACAACCAGTTGCCGAACGCTGGAGACGGTGGGCAATAACTTCGTAGATGGTGTGCTACAGGCCAGCAGTGGCTGGACACAGATTTTTATTTATCCAGGCTATGAATTCCGTGTGGTGGATGCAATGATTACGAATTTCCATTTGCCTAAGTCCACCTTGGTTATGCTGGTCAGCGCACTAGCTGGCAGAGAGAATATTATGCATGCTTACCAGGAGGCGATTGACCAAAAATATCGGTTCTTTAGCTTCGGGGACGCTATGTTCATTTATTAATTAAGGATGGTAGAGAAAATATGGCACCAGCAATAAGATACGAACATATTAAGACCTGCAAGCAATCAGGAGCACGTCTGGGGCGTGTACACACCCCCCACGGAGTTATTGAGACTCCAACCTTTATGCCTGTGGGAACTCAAGCAACTGTTAAAACGATGAGCCCTGAGGAACTGAAAGCGATGGATGCTCAAATTATTTTGAGTAATACGTACCATCTGTTTCTTCGTCCTGGTCATGATATTGTCCGTGAAGCGGGCGGACTGCACAAGTTTATGAATTGGGATCGTCCTATTTTAACAGACAGCGGCGGATTCCAAGTGTTTTCCTTAAGTGAAATGCGTAAAATTTCAGAGGAAGGTGTTCATTTTCGCTCTCATTTAAATGGAGATAAGAAGTTTCTTTCTCCGGAAGTGGCGATGGAAGTCCAAAACTCACTTGGCTCGGATATTATGATGGCCTTCGATGAATGTCCACCGTTTCCGGCTGAGTATGAATACGTGAAAAAGTCACTGGAACGTACCAGCCGTTGGGCTGAGCGTTGTTTGGAGGCACATGCGCGTCCTCATGATCAAGGTCTGTTCGCCATTGTACAAGGAGGCATGCATGAAGATCTGCGTAAGCAAAGTGCGGCAGATTTGACTTCCATGGATTTCCCGGGGTATGCTATTGGTGGACTGAGTGTAGGTGAACCTAAGCATTTGATGTATGAAGTGCTCGATTATACGGTTCCTCTGCTTCCTACCAACAAACCACGTTATCTGATGGGCGTAGGTTCGCCGGATGCTTTGATTGAAGGCTCCATTCGTGGTGTGGATATGTTCGACTGTGTACTTCCAACCCGAATTGCTCGCAATGGGACAACGATGACAAGTCAAGGACGTCTTGTCGTTCGGAATGCGAATTATGCAAGCGATTTTGGCCCGCTTGATCCGGCTTGTGATTGCTACACTTGTCGCAATTATTCACGTGCTTACTTGCGACATTTAATTAAAGCAGATGAAACCTTCGGGCTCCGACTGACAACGTATCATAACTTGCATTTCTTAATACAATTGATGCGTAATGTCAGACAAGCGATTATGGATGACAGGCTGCTTGATTTCCGCGATGAATTTTTTGAGCAGTACGGTCTTCATGATAATGATAAAGGCTTTTAAGTTTTAGGGGAGAGTATACGAAAGGGGGATTTAATGTGTTTCATTTTGCTACAGCTGCGGCTGCACCTGGTGGAGCTGGCGGACTTTTTCAAATGATCTGGCCACTGGCTCTGATGTTTGTAATCTTCTATTTCTTGCTGATTCGTCCGAATCAGAAAAAACAAAAGCAGCGTCAATCGATGCTTCAAGCTTTGAAAAAGGGAGATAAAGTAATTACAATCGGAGGTCTTCACGGTACAATTGTGGAGATTACGGACGATGTGGTTGTTTTGCGTGTGAATGATGTGACAAAGCTGACCTTTGACCGCAGTGCAATTAGTAATGCGATTGCAAAAGACACTGCAACTGAGGAAGTTGTTTCTAAATCGTAATATGCGATTGTAATGCAAAAACCGAGCCTTAGAGGAGGCTCGGTTTTTTTGTGTTGCATACATGTCGACTTACTTGCTGAAGTTAATGCCAAACATCCCGCCACCTGCTCCTATGACAAACGCGATTCCTAAGTGCATTAGGTCTTTACCGTTCATGCCTGCATCCAATGCCAAAAAACCGACTAGAAGAACGATTAGTCCATACAGAATGCCTGTAATACCGCCTTGATACCAGCCTTTGTTCGTGGATCTTTTACCGGCGACGAAGCCGCCAGATAGCATGGCGAATGCGTGGACGATGTACGTATACAATGATAAATCCTGTTCTTGCATCTGTGTCATCCACAAGAGTATTGAAAGAATCAATGCGCCAAACAGCATCCATGCAAAGGCATAAAATAAGCCGGATAAAATGGGATGGGCCAGACGAAACGAACACCAGCGGCGAATGAGCTCCATGGATAATTCCTCCTGTACCAAGGTTTGAACTATTATCATTCTATGGCCAAGCTTCCCGGGTTAGTACCAAGTCGTAAGCAGTCTTTCTCTTTATTTCAATAATTTAGCCTTTTGTTTTTTGTATGAGCCAAGTGAGGAACGGTCAGAATACGTGTACAATGAACGGCTAATGTCTTGTCGCAAGTACAGGAGAGGAGGCGAACTATTGAGTCACGATATTTTTGCTCATATTTTTCGGACGCTGCTCATGTATTTTATTGTATATCTGGTGATGCGCTTGATGGGTAAAAGGGAGATCGGAAAACTGTCTGTTTTCGATCTCGTCATATCCATTATGATTGCGGAAATTGCTGTGTTCAGCCTGGAGGATATAAAACGTCCACTTTATGAAGGGTTGATTCCTTTAGGAGTGCTGTTAATTTTGCAAATCGGGATTTCCTATTTCAGTCTGAAAAGTCGGCGTCTGCGCTTACTATTTGATGGTAGGCCCAGTGTATTGTTCTCCAATGGACAACTAAACAAGGACGAAATGGCGAAGCAGCGTTATAACTTAGATGACTTGCTGTTACAACTTCGTGAACAAAATATAGAAAGTTTGGACGAGGTTGAATATGTCATTCTGGAAACAACAGGTAAACTCACGGTGATTAGCAAGGATATTTACGATGGCGCTAAACGCGAAAAAATAAAGCAGGAACAAAGCGAGAATGATTTGATAAGCAAAGAGCACCAGGAAAATAGAGTCCACCCTTCTCCACAAATCGGTGGAAAGTTTAGATATGAGGGACTGCCGATTCCATTAATTATGGATGGCAAGGTGCTGGATCGAAATTTGGAACGGATGGATATGAACCGTTTTTGGCTTAAAAATCAGATTCAAGCGAAGGGACACAAAGATTTTAAGGATGTTTTCTTATGCTCGGTCAACCATAGAGGGGATGTATATATTACACCGCCGGTCTATGGAGAATCTTCAGATTAAGCTTTTTTTATGCTTTAAACCATCTTCTCAGGATTGGAATGCGTGTGAGGTTGTCCCAGTCGATCATTTTGATCAAGGTCATCAGGAAAAGGTACAGAATAATTCCCAAGCCTGCGGCAAAAATAAACTGGAGCCACATTTGATCGAAAATCGTTAAATGTCTGTAGGTATATAATACCGCTGCCGCCATAATGATCATGCCTATCCCGGTTTTCCAGAAGTCAAGTAAACGTACACGAAAGCGAAGCAGTCTGCTGACACTGAAGCCATGTAGGAGGGTAACGATAGCACTGTTAATACAGATGGCGATGACAGCTCCGTAGATACCGTACTGAGGCTGGGAAGCAAGCCATACAATCAGCCCAATTTTGATAATGGCTCCGACAAAGGTGTTCAATAAGGCGCTTCCAGGACGGTCTAACGCCTGAAGTGCTGCCTGAAGCGGGGCCTGAATGTACATAAAAAGTGCAAAGGGCGCCATGAGTTTAAGCATGCCCGCAATATCGCCATTATTGTAGAGCAGCAGACACAGCGGCTCTGCTAATACATACATAATTACGGCAAATGGCGCTCCTGCGACTAAAGCAAGACGAAGCGATTGATGCAAACGTTTGTGAATGGCGGTAATATGCCCTTTTGCTGCTGCTTCGGATAACGAAGGCACGAGTGAAACAGCCAGCGAACTGGTAAGGGCTCCAGGTAGTAATAACACAGGAATAACCATGCCTTGCATGGCTCCATATTGTGCAGTTGCCACGCCAGTTGCAATGCCTGCTACGGCGAGGCTACGCATGCATAAGATAGATTCGAGCAAATAAGATAAGGAACCGACAAGCCTTCCAGCAGTAACGGGAACGGAAATCGACATAAGACGTGACAAAACGGATGATTGCTCGGTATGAACTTCTGAAGGTAAAGGCGCCTTCGGTTGAAGAATGTGATCTTTTCGCTGGTTCCAGGCGTATTGCCACAGCAGCACAACCATGCCAATGAATTCACCCGCCAAAGCACCAAGCATTGCACCCGCAGCAGCGTAGGCTACCCCATGGGGAAGTAACAAGTAAGCAAACCAAATGACGCAAAAAATGCGCATGACGGTTTCCGCAATGGAGGAGCTTGCGGAAGGGATCATATTTTGTTTTCCTTGAAAATAGCCCCTATAAGCTGAGGAAACAGCAACAATGACAATCATTGGGCTCATACTCACGAATGTATAATACACACGGCTGTCGGTCAGGAGATGGCTTGTGATCCAAGGTGCAAACACAAGACAGATTGCCATGGCGATCAGGCTGAGTGTAATGGTGAAGCGCAAGCTAGTGTGCAAAATACGCCGCGACATTTCGGGTTGCCCCGCCGTCTCAGCTTCAGCTACAAGCTTGGCTACCGCAAGAGGGATGCCGCCGGTAATAAGAGTCACTAGTACAATAAAAAAGGGATACCCCTGCTGGTACAAGCCGACTCCTTCGGGGCCGATGATACGCGGGAGTGCGATTCGGGGAATAAAACCCAGTAGCCGATTGATGATTCCCGCTGCCAATAAAATAATTGCTCCATGAATGAATGTCTGCTTTTTCAATCGCAACTCCCTCTTCCCCAAAATGAAATTCTGCGTCTATGTGTTTCTTTAGAAGATATGCTGAACCTGTCCATGTTCATGACAAGCTTTTCAGCTTAGAAACAAGGTGATCCAGACTACAAGAGGGAGAGTGGTGAATTCTGCTATTGACGAGCGAAATGAATGCATATATTGTTGATTTACGGCTATTTTTCGATGAAAAGAAGGGTTTTCCAAGATCAGGACAGAAATGTTCTATAAAGCAGTCAATAACCCCGCTAATTGCTGATCTGCAGAACCGATAGTCGCTGGGAGGAGGAACGACCATCGTGGGTATGGAAGAGCTGGATGAGCAGGATTGGGATGACGCAATTGAGATACTCTGTCAAAGTAAGGCAGACGAGCTGATCCTTGTAGGTTATGAACATGTCACCAGTAAGGACGTGTGGAATTGCGTCAGCCATAAATATGAAAAGGAGGGTATTCCTCCACTGCACAAGCTCGTTAACGATATACTTTCCCTTAAAGCGACGAGCTTTATGAACTATTTGACGATGTCCGCATTACGGGGCTCCACTTTCGAATAGAAGGGGGTCTTTTTTTGCGTTCAAATTGACTGCTTTTTGAGGGGTAGCTATAATAGGAATATTGAGAATGAAAGGGGAACATGGGACGGAATGAAAAGAATTCTAAGTTTCATCGTGGTCGTGCTCATAACTACTGGTGTTATGGTCGGGACAAGCCCGGGCCTACTAAAAAGTTTAAAACTAGGCCTCGATTTAAAGGGAGGCTTTGAAATTTTATATGAAGCCCAGCCTTTGGAAGCCGGGCAGCGTGTAACCAGCCAGTCTCTGATACAAACAGCACAAAGCTTGGAGAGACGTATTAATGCGCTTGGTACGACTGAGCCGGAAGTAACAACTGAGGGGAGCAATCGTATTCGCGTGCGGCTTGCTGGTGTCTCTAATGAGGCGGAAGTCCGCTCCATGCTGAAAAAACCCGCAGAGTTAACCTTCCGTAGTGCAACGGCAGCAGATGCTAAAAAGCCGGGTCAATACAGCAAAATTGAGCTCCGCGGTAATGATTTTGTGGAGAATGGTGCAGTGGTAGGCTATGATCAGCTGAACAAGCCTGAGATTAGTATCAAAGTAAAAGACAAAGCTAAATTTGCAGAAATCACAAAGCGACTTATGAATAAAGAGTTGGCTATTTTCCTGGATGATGAATTACTGTCTGCACCTACAGTGCGTAGTGAATTGACGGATGGCAGTGCTTCGATTACAGGTAGCTACACACGTGATGAGGCGAACAAGCTAGCAGATACGATCAACCTGGGTGCTCTTCCGCTTAAACTGACGGAAAAATATTCTCAGAGTGTAGGGGCTACACTGGGTCAGCTGTCACTGGATCAGACGATCCGTGCTGGTTTGATCGGCTCGGTCATCATTCTGATCTTTATGATTGCAATGTTCCGTGTACCGGGACTGATAGCTAGCTTCTGTCTCATCGTTCATACCTGGCTGGTGCTTGCGATTTTTTATTTGGGCGGTTTCGTGCTCACACTTCCGGGTATCGCAGCCTTCGTACTCGGGATCGGGATGGCGGTGGATGCCAATATCATTACGTATGAACGGATTAAAGAAGAAATCAAGTCAGGCAAAACGATTCGTTCTTCTGTCATTGCAGGCAGTAAGGCATCGTTCCGTACTGTTATGGATGCCAATATTACGACAATTATAGCGGCAGCCGTCATGTTTGGTCTGGGTACAGGCTCCGTTCGAGGATTCGCTCTCGTGCTCATCGTTGATATTGTCGTGAGTATTTTGACAAATATCTTCTTCTCGCGCTTCTTGCTCAATCTGCTGGTTAAAGCAGATGCTGTGAAGAAGGCCAAGTATTTTGGTGTGAAGGAGAGTGATATCAGTGCGCTTTAATTGGGACTATAAATATGTCAAGATGAGCAAGTGGTTTTACACGTTCTCGATTATTATCACATTGCTTGGTATTTTGAGCTTATCGATATTTGGTTTGAATTACGGGGTTGATTTCCGTTCCGGTTCCAACGTGGATGTTAATTTGACTAAGACAGTTACACAAGAACAGATTCAAGCTTTGCTGAACAAGAACGGGATCGGCAAAGAGGTGG
Organism: Paenibacillus sp. FSL W8-0439; assembly: GCF_038008995.1. Lineage (NCBI taxonomy): Bacteria > Bacillati > Bacillota > Bacilli > Caryophanales > Paenibacillaceae > Paenibacillus > Paenibacillus sp. FSL W8-0439. Next base: position 4,364,977 of record NZ_JBBPAK010000001.1, on the reverse strand, counting down.
ATTATACACCAGGTAAAGAGCGTTTCGGCATTCGTTTTTCACAGGTATTGACGGATCAGCAAGTGAATGAATTCAAAACCTCTTTTAACAAAGAGCTTGATCCGAAAGCATCATTTGAGGTCAATACGGTGGATACGGAAATGGCGCAAGAGCTGGAGCGAAATGCAATCTGGGCGATTTTGCTGGCCTCTGTGGCTATTGCTATCTACATTTCGATCCGGTTTGAATGGCGTTTTGCGGTTGCTGCGATTGTTTCGCTGCTGCATGATGCGTTTCTCGTCATTAGTATATTCTCGATTTTCCGGCTTGAGGTGGATTTGACCTTTATTACGGCTATTCTGACGATTGTCGGTTTCTCCATTAATGACACCGTCGTTATTTTTGACCGTATTCGGGAAAATCTGCGATTTGCAAAGAAAAAGTCCAGAACCGACTTGGAGCAAGTCGTCGATCACAGTATTGCACAGACAATGACGCGTTCACTCGCAACTGTGTTTACAGTGTTTATTGCCTCCGTCTGCCTATTCATTTTTGGCGGCGAGTCCATTCGGATGTTCTCGCTTGCGATGGTTATCGGTTTGCTGTTCGGTGCTTACTCTTCCATCTTCATTGCCAGCCCGCTGTGGGTAGCTTTGAAGGGAAAACAAAAGACGCCAACAACTGGTGGAGCAGCCAAAACTGCAAAGTCTTAAGTTACGCAAATACCAGTAGTATAAATTAAAGAGAAAGCCGCGTCTGCTTGGGCGCGGTTTTCTAAGGTTTTAAGAATTCGGTTATATTGGATTGGAGCTTTATCGGGAAATGGTTAGTTCAGGATTGAGGGGGAAACGTTGTGAATAGCGAACGCAGCCGATCATTAGAAACTGCGGCGTTGAGCGGAATTGTAGGGAATCTCGCGCTGGCTGTTCTAAAGGGAACCGTCGGTTATGCAGCAAACAGCAAGGCGTTGATGGGGGATGCACTGCACACGGCTGCGGATAGTGCTTCCCGTTTGCAGGAGATGCTGTTTTCCAAGGGTGGTGCAGATCACGGAATGCTGGCGCGGTTGCGGAACGGTGAAAAAGTTCGGACGGTTATATCTGTGGTGCTGGCTATTTTAGTGCTGATGAGCGGACTTCAACTAGCTATTTCTGCTATTCGTTCATTAAGCAGTTCGGAACCGCAAGCTCCCGGTTTGTACGCATTAATTACCGTGTTTATTGCTTTGGTGTTGAGAGAAGCGTTGTTTCAGTTTCAATATCGCTACTCGATTAAACACGGCCATAAAGCGGAAGCGGATCGGTACGCTAACCATGAACGGTACTCGCTATATGCATCGCTGATTGCATTGATCGGCATGATCGGTGCAATGACTGGCGAGGCAATGGAATGGCCTGCATTATTATATCTTGATCCAACTGCAGCTTTGCTGGTAGCCTGTCTGGTGCTGCGTAAAGGATATCTAATGGTAATGAATACCGCATACCAGGTGCCTGCACAGCCCTTGCAGGAGGAAGACTCCCAGCGCTTTATGGAGACGATTCAACGGGTATATGGTATTGTAACGGTTGAACACTTACATGCTCAGGAAACGGGTCATTTCATAACAGTGGATGTGACGATAAGTGTTAACCCGCGGATTACGGTGCAGGAGGCGCAGGAAATTGCTGATCGAGCCAAAAATTTACTGTTAGCCCGTTTTCCACAGGTAACTCATGTACAAATGCAGTTCATTTCTTACCAAGCCGGGTATCCTTATAAATCCAATCATGAACTGCCAGATAATGATGCGTCGTCCTTGCTTCAATAAGGCAGGCCGACTATGAAAGAAAGGTGAATAGGATTGCTTCATTCGCAGTACAGATGGAAGACCCCGGAGGTTAACCTGGAAGCGGCTCAACCGTTAACAGAAGAGCTGGGGATTTCACCATTGTTGTCCCGGCTTTTAGTGAACCGGGGCGTCACTACGGCCGGGGAAGCAAACCGCTTTTTGTACGGAAGTGTGGACGATGTACACGACCCATTTCTGCTTCTTGGCATGAAAGAGGCCGTGCCGAGAATTCGCCAGGCTCTGGAGCGCGGCGAGCATATATTAATCTATGGCGATTATGATGCGGACGGTGTATCCAGTACATCATTGATGATTCAGCTTATGCGTTTTCTGAAGGCATCTTATGATATTTACATTCCCCATCGTTCTAATGAGGGATATGGTCTGCATAACCATGCTCTGGATTGGGCACATCAGCAGGGAGTGACGCTGGTCATTACAGTGGATACGGGAATTAGTGCAGTAGAGCAAATTGCTTATGCGACTTCCTTAGGAATTGATGTGATTGTGACTGACCATCATGAGCCGCCTGCTGTGCTTCCCGAGGCTTATACTTTGATCAATCCGAAGCTTCCGGATTGTCCCTACCCGTTTAAAGGCCTTGCAGGCGTTGGTGTTGCCCTGAAGCTGGCTCAGGCGCTGTTGAGTGAAGTACCCGAGGAATGGTTTGAAATCGCCGCTATTGGTACGGTAGCTGATTTGATGCCACTACATGGTGAGAATCGGACGATAGTACGTAGAGGGATTCAATCGATGAGACACACTGCATTCCCAGGGATTCGGGCGTTGCTTCATGTAGCGGGTGTGGAGATATCCACAGTGACTTCGGTCAACATCGCATTTGCATTGGCTCCGCGGATTAATGCGAGCGGGCGTCTGGATCATGCGGGACGAGCAGTTTCCCTGCTGACGACAGAAAAAGAGGAGGAAGCAGACCAGCTTGCGCATGCGCTGGATCTGCTCAATCGTGAGCGCCAACAAGTGGTCGAACACATAGTGGAGCAAGCCGAGCAGCAATTAGCATCCAAACTAAATGAAGGCAAGCTTCCATCTGTGATTGTTTTGGCTGGTGAGGGCTGGAATGTTGGTGTCGTCGGAATTGTGGCATCCAAGCTATTGGATCGGTATTATCGTCCGACCATTATTCTGGGCATAGATGCGGAGACAGGCATGTGCAAAGGCTCTGCTCGTTCTATTCCTGCATTGGATATATACAGTGCTCTTACAGATTGCCATGAGCTCATGGAGCATTTTGGTGGACATCCTTCGGCAGCGGGGATGACGCTGTCCCGTGACAATCTGGAATTATTCGAAGAACGGCTTAACTGCTATGCAGGTTCCATTTTGACACCGGAGGATTTTATCCCTATAGCTGAGGCTGATATGGTCTGTCGTCTGGATGAGGTGTCTTTACAAGTGGTTGAAGAACTGGAATTACTTCAGCCTTTTGGGATGGGAAATCCTTCTCCACGATTCATATTACAGGGGCTTCAATTGCGCGAGGCTCGTAAAATGGGACGTGAGAAAAACCATGTGAAGCTACTATTGGAGCAGAATGGTTTATCGTTGGATGCGATTGCCTTCCGACGTGGCGATTTGGCTGATTTTTTACAGCAGCAAACGGACATAGATCTGTTGGGCGAGTTATCAATTAACGAGTGGAACGGTAAACGTTCACTTCAGCTGATGATGCAGGATATTCGTGTGCAGGCTCCGCAAATTTTTGATTATCGTGGAGTATCGGACCCACTTGCCGAACTGGAGCGAGGGCTGAGGATCTTCCATCCAAGCTTAGAGGAACGAAAGAATGATGTTGCGGTGTTGATCCATCCGTCATCCCGGCTTCGGACATCGAGCTCCGTGGGCGCTGAATCCTTATGGTTATACGATAAAGATGGCAGCGTTACTCCTAGTGATGGTCGAAAAGATACACAGCACTCTGTGAAGTCGCTGTTCGTACTGGAGCCGCCAGATACACCCGAGCAGTTTCATGCATTATGGTCTACCTTTGAGAATGTAGAGAACGTGTTTCTTCTTCATTCGATCAGTGAGCGTGGCGGCCGGCTCGTGAGCCCCGATAGGGAGCTGTTTAAGCGTATTTACATTGTGCTTTCTCGAATGGGAACACAGCTAATTGATGAAAAAGCAATGCTACCTGCTCTTAGCAGGCAGTGCTCGTGTTCAGTGCGCATGTTATCCAAAGTATTGGACATCTTCGAGGATCTTGAATTTTTGACTCGTACAGATGGTCAATTTCGTTTTGTATCCAATCCGCCCAAGCGGGATTTAACTGCTTCTCCGCGCTATCAGGAATTGTACAATATGGCTGAGATGGAGCGGTATTTACTGGATGCGGACACCACCCAGATGACGAGCTGGATCATGTCGCTTATGAAAGGTGCGTCTTGAGATATTACCTTGCAGTTTTGTAAAATGTATATACTAATTAGAAGTTTACAGTAGGAGGAACTAAGTTGGACTACAAAGAATATATTCGGGTAATTTCCGATTTTCCACAACCAGGGATTAGTTTTAAGGACATTACGACCCTAATGAAAAATGGTGAACTGTATCGCAAGGCGATCAACGATATGAAGGAACTGGTATCTGATTTAAAAATTGATTTGATTGCAGGTCCGGAAGCACGTGGATTCGTTGTTGGTGCACCTCTGGCTTATGCGCTTGGTGTTGGTTTTATTCCCATCCGTAAGAGTGGCAAGCTGCCTGGAGAAACCATTGAGGAAGCATACGGTTTGGAATATGGTAAGGATACTCTGGCTATGCATAAGGATGCGATTGAGCCGGGGCAAAATGTTCTGATTGCTGATGATCTGCTTGCTACAGGCGGAACCATCGCTACGTCCGTTAACTTGGTACGCCAACTTGGTGGCAATGTGGCAGGGGCTGCCTTTCTTATCGAGCTGTCTGACCTCAACGGACGGGCGAAGCTGCCTGACGTAGATGTATTCACCCTAATTAAGTACTAAGTGTTTAGAAACCGGGGTTTCCCGGGAAATATTTATACATGGATTACCTAAATAGTCCGATGGAACATCTCTTTATCTAAAGAGTTGCTCCATCGGACTATTTTTTGATTGTAATTAAATTGAATTATCTTATTGTAACAAATTACCACGGGGTTTATTGGAAAATAGTTATAAAAAAATAAAATAAATGTCGATAAAAGTGTAAAAAGAAACAGAGGTGGATATACATTGGGTATATTTCAATTTAAGAGTTTACAAGCACGGACACTTTCTACCTTGGTTCCGTTAGTACTTATAACGCTGATTTTAATCAACTTTTTGTCTTATTTTTTTGCCAAACAGAAGCTGGATACGGAAATAAGCCAAAATGCTACTCATTCCTTGTCGAGGGCTCAAGCAGATATTGCAGCTAACGTAGATCGTCATGCTTTGCTTGTTTCGATGCTGACTAAGAGTGCGGAACAACTGGGAACAGAAATGAACATTGAGGGCTATGGACGACTCTTTGAACAAGAGCTGACATTAAATGATATGACTTACGGGTTAGGGATTTATTTTGCTAAAGATGCGTATGACCCAGGAGTGACATACCGTTCAATATATGTGCATAGAGACGGCGAGCTAGTCAAGCAATCGACTGAATATGACGATCCGCAATATGACTATTTAACGCAGCCTTGGTATACAGAAGCCGTGGAACGTGGTAAAGACATAAATTTCACAGAGCCTTTTTACGATAGCAAGCTGAACATCAATATGATTACGGCAGGGAAAGCATTTTACGACAGGGAGGGGAAACTATTAGGTGTCATTACAGGCGACCTAAACATGACGAGTATCCAGACGTATATTGAAAAAATGAAGTTTGGTACTCAAGGTAGTGCGATCTTAGTGGATAAGAATGGAGCCATTCTGTCATCCGGTCTTCAGTCCTTAAAAGCAGGCGAGCCGTTAAAAAACACGATGAATGCGGAAGCAGCACAATCTATTCAAAGTGGTATGTCTAGACAACTATCCGTACCCATTGATAATGAGGATTACCGGATAATGTACGAAACACTCCCACAAACCGGATGGAAAATCGGTGTATTACTGCCAGAATCGGATTTGAATCGCTCTGCGAATGAAATGCTTAAACTTCTGCTGATTGTTAGTGTTATAGGTATTTTACTAATTATAGGAGCGGTATTGATTAACAATTCAGGCATGATCAAAGAGATTAAAAAAATTAGGCAGATGACCAATCGTATGGCACTTGGTGATTATACCGTTGAATTACCACATCATCGTAAAGATGAATTTGGCCAAATGGCTGATGGGATCAATAAGGTGATTGTTGCAACCAGAGGAATGGCATCACGCTTGAGCGAAGAGTCAGGTGTAATCTCAGGTGTATCTTTAAAAATATCTCAGGAGATTTCCGGAGCGACTAAAGATGCGCACCATAATGCAGGAGAACTGGCGCAGGTAAAGGAAGGGGCAGAGCTTCAGTTGACCGCAGCAGCAGAAAGTGCGACTGCGATGGAAGAAATGGCTGTTGGCATACAGCGTATTGCTGAATCTATACAGCATGTATCCGAGGCTACCACTGAAATTGAACAAAAGGCCCAACAAGGAAATGAACGGTTAAACGTGGTCAGCCAAGGAATGCATAAAGCGAAAATGTCTATGGATGAGGCAGGCAGGGTAGTAAGCTCGTTAAATGAGCGGTCCGCTCAAATTGGCAGCATTATTGGAATGATTCAGGATATTAGTGGGCAGACCAAGTTGCTGTCGCTGAATGCTTCCATTGAAGCCGCTCGTGCTGGGGAGCATGGCCGAGGGTTCGCTGTAGTGGCTTCAGAAATCGGAAAGCTGGCCGTAAACGTAAGCGAGTCTGCGGAGCAAATTACAAATCGAATTCGAGCCATGCAGGAAGAAACCAAATTCGCTTTGGAAGGAATGCAGCAGGGGGCTCTGGAGATGGATGAAGGCGTATCTATTTTACGTGAGGTGGAAGAACGTTTTATTGCGATGAATCAAGATATTCAGCAGGTGGCGATAGAAGTGCAGGAGGTCTCATCTGCCTCTGAAGAAATGTCGGCAGGCTCAGAAGAAGTTGCTGCATCTATTGGTTATCTTGCAAATATTGCGAAAGCTTCAGCTGAACGTACAGGCCAAGTCTCGGAACGATCCGAACGGCAGTTAAAGGATCTGGGAGGTCTGGACAGTTCCGCCAAGTCACTTACAGGTGTTTCCGATACGCTTAATCAGGTCGTATCCCGTTTTCGTGTGTGATATCTTATTTTAAAAATAAATAAAAAAGCCGTGCATAAAAAGACGCCGTTCCAGGTAAGAAGGATACTTACACGCTTGTCTATACAGCCTGAGCGTGTTCATCCATAACTAACATGGAGCGGCGTTTTAAAATTGAAAAGTAGATATTAATCTGGTGTTTTTTCAGTTAAAGGTTCCTGCGTTTTATCATTCGACCAGCCGAGCACATCAACCAGCTTGAAGAACAAACTCAGAATAATACCGATGATTGTCGCCAGGGCCATACCTTTCAAGGTGACCGCACCCCAAGTGAGCGTAGTACCGCTGATTCCGACCACAAGCACGATGGTAGCGAGCAGCATGTTAGTTGGCTTGGCGAAATCAACTTTTTGCTCGACGAAGATTCTAAGACCAGAGGCAGCGATCACACCGAATAATAGTAAGGATACGCCACCCATAACTGGAGACGGAATATTAGAAACAATCGCTGAGAACGTACCCGAGAAGGACAACAGAATGGCAATAACAGCCGCTCCGCCAATAACCCATACAGAGTACACTTTAGTTAATGCCATAACACCGATATTTTCACCATAAGTCGTATTAGGTGTAGAACCAACAAAACCGGAAATGATGGTAGAAATCCCGTTACCCAGCAAAGAGCGGTGGAGACCAGGATCTTTGGACAACTCACGTCCGACGATGTTGCTCGTCACTAGCAAGTGACCAATATGCTCTACGATGACGACCAGAGCAACCGGAAGAATCGTCAGCATAGCCGAAGCATTAAAGGTTGGAGTGGTAATTGCGGGATGAGCGAACAAAGGAGCGTCCGCAATAGCCTGCGTATTGACCATACCCATGAAATAAGCAAGCACATAGCCCACCACGATACCGATTAGAATATGAATGATTTTGGCAAATCCGCGAAACAACACCGCACCCAGAACAGTAACACCGAGCGTAACGAGGGAAAGGGTGATCGTTTTGGGATCTGGCGTCCAGGCTTTAGTAGGATCGGCGTTAATAATGCCTGCCATGCCTGCAGCAACCGGAACCAGTTCCAGACCAATCAAGGCTACGATTGATCCCATGACAGCTGGTGGAAAAACGATGTCTAGCCAACGTGTCCCGGCGTATTTGATTACCAGTGCGACGAGACAGAAAATAATACCTGTAACGATGAAAGCACCCAGGGCCATTGCATAGCCATTGCTGCCAGGGTTACTTTTAAGCACAAGACTGACAGGAGCGATAAAAGCGAAGCTGGAGCCGAGATAGGCAGGGATTTTGCCACGGCAGATCCATATGTACAACAATGTTCCGATACCGTTCATGAGCAAAATCATGCCGGGATCGACGCCAAAAATATTGGGCACCAGCACGGTGCTGCCAAACATGGCAAACAAATGCTGTACGCTGAGCAGGATCCCAGGTCCTGCTGGAAGCTTTTCATTAACTTGAATTTCGCGTTGCAACGCAGTTCACTCCTTAGTTCTTTCAATTATTCTTATATACATTAATTACTTTTCGTAATTTTTTCAATATAATTCGTTTCATTTCGTCAACAATCCTGATTTTACTTAACCATGTGTGACAAAATAATGCGACAGTGCCAAACCTGTAATAGTTGACGTGTGGCGTGCTAAGCGTCATAATTGTAGGAAATCACTTTTAAAAGGGAACCTTTGCGCGACATTGATCGGCGGGTTCCATTTTGCATAGAAAGGACACGGAATAGAGCAGAATGGGGATAGAGCAATTACTTAAAAAGGCCGGGGCCTATACCAGAGAAGCAGATCTTATCCGCATCAGGGACGCCTATGATTTTGCCGAGCAGGCCCATTCCGGCCAGACTCGTAAGTCCGGTGAACCTTATATTCTGCATCCGCTTGCGGTTGCTGATATCGTCGTTAATATGCAGATGGATACCATCTCCATTATCGCCGCTCTTTTACATGACGTTGTGGAGGATACGACGGTGTCTTTGGCGCAGATTCGCGAGCATTTTGGCGATACATGTGCGATGCTTGTCGATGGTCTGACGAAGCTGGAGCGTATCCAGTTCCGATCCAAGGAAGAACAGCAGAACGAAAATTATCGAAAAATGTTTATTGCCATGGCGCAGGACATTCGTGTCATCGTCATTAAGTTGGCAGATCGTCTGCACAACATGCGTACCCTGAAATATCAATCGGAAGAAAGCCAGCGTCGAATCGCTTATGAAACGTTGGAAATTTTCTGTCCGGTTGCAAACCGATTGGGTATTTCAGCGATTAAATGGGAAATGGAAGACATTGCTTTGCGCTATCTGAATCCTCAGCAGTATTACCGCATCGCTAATTTGATGCATAAGAAGCGGGCAGAGCGCGAGCAATTTATTGATAATGTCATACAGCGTATCAGAGAGAAGCTGGAAGAGATGGGGATTCAGGCTGATTTGTCTGGACGCCCTAAACATATTTACAGTGTGTTTAAAAAGATGACGACAAAAAACAAGCAATTCAATGAAATATACGATTTGCTTGCGATTCGAATTATTGTGGATAACATTAAAGACTGTTATGCCACATTGGGGATTATCCATACGTTGTGGAAACCGATGCCGGGGCGGTTTAAGGATTATATTGCCATGCCTAAGGCTAATATGTATCAGTCACTCCATACGACCGTAGTAGGTCCCAACGGAGAGCCTACAGAAGTACAAATTCGCACAGTGGATATGCATCGCACCGCTGAATTCGGGATTGCCGCCCATTGGGCCTATAAAGAAAACAACGGGGCAAATAACACAAACTTTGAGGACAAAATCACCTTTTTCCGAGAAATTCTGGAGCTGCAAAACGAGGCGAAGGATGCTTCGGAATTTGTGGAATCACTCAAAATGGACTTTTTCTCAGACCTTGTGTTTGTCTTTACTCCTAAGGGAGAAGTCATTGAGTTACCGGCTGGATCGGTTCCGCTGGACTTTGCTTTCCGTATCCATACAGAAGTTGGAAATCGAACGATTGGCTCTAAGGTAAATGGAAGAATTGTTCCTTTGGATTATCGTCTGAAAACTGGCGATATCGTGGAAATTATGACGTCCAAGCACTCCTATGGACCTAGTCAGGACTGGCTTAAAATTGCTCAGTCCTCTCACGCGCGCAGTAAAATCAAGCAATGGTTCAAGAAAGAAAAGCGTGAGGAAAATGTAGAAAAAGGCCGCGAAAGTCTGGAACGTGAGCTAAGGAAGCGTGATATTGAGCCATCCGTGTGGATGAGCGAGGACAAACTTCAGGATGTGGCACAAAAGTTCTCTTTTAATGATTCTGAAGATATGCTGTCTGCGATTGGCTTTGGTGGTATAACCGCAGCGCAGGTTTGTACACGTTTGACAGAGAAGCTGCGCAAGGAACAAGAAGAGGCACGTCTAATTGAGCTGACGACTGAGGTTAAGGAGTACAAACCGCAGGGTGATCGGAAAAAAACACCGACCAACGGTGTCAGCGTCAGAGGCGTCGACAATTTGCTCGTTCGCTTTGCACGATGTTGTAATCCCGTACCGGGTGATGACATCATCGGCTACGTAACACGCGGGCGCGGCGTATCTGTTCACCGTACCGATTGCCCGAATATTCCTTCGGGTGTGGGCGAAGATCAGGCGCGTGTGATTGAAGTGGAGTGGGAAGAAGCAGCCGAGGTCAATTATAGTGTCGATATTGAGATTACAGGGCATGATCGTAATGGTTTGCTGAACGAGGTGCTCCAGGCCATTTCTGAGAATAAAACTAGCTTCTCGGCCGTGACAGGACGTACAGATAAAAATAAAATGGCAATGATTCACATTACAATTCTTATTCGTAACACGGATCATTTGCATTCTGTTGTCGAACGGATCAAACGGGTGAAGGATGTATACACCGTGCATCGGATTATGCAATAAACTTGTTAAGCATACACGCAGGTTTATATAGCCTATGTAATACATCTTGGGTACAAAGACTCATAGGTGGCTGAAAGAGCCGTGGTACGACTGTAAGCACCTTGTAAGGGGAAGAGTAAAGGAGCAGCGGATAGGCAATGAAGATCATTATTCAGCGCTGTAAAGACGCTCAGGTAACGGTGAATCAAAAGGTGGTCGGTAAAATCGGAACTGGATTAATGCTGCTGGTTGGTATTGGTCAGGGAGATACGGCAGCCGATGCCGTTTATTTGGCGGATAAAACAGCGGGATTGCGTATATTTGAAGATGCTGAAGGCAAAATGAACGACAGCGTTCTGGATGTCGGTGGGGCCATTTTGTCTGTCTCCCAATTTACGTTGTATGGTGACTGCCGTAAAGGGAGAAGGCCCAACTTTATGGGAGCAGCCAAACCTGAGGAAGCGGAGAAGCTGTATGATTTCTTTAACAGCCAGCTTCGAGCCAAGGGCCTGGAGGTCGAGACGGGGATTTTTGGAGCTATGATGGATGTTTCCTTGACCAACTGGGGTCCAGTGACGTTGATTTTGGATAGCGAACGTTCGTAGGTATCCATTCTTGGTATGATCTGAGAACATGAGTAGAAGAGAATAAAATAGCCGTTTAGAGGGACCATAATGTCATTCCGGTTGGTAAGCAGCCATCTGGAAAGCCTTAAGGGTGACAGGAGAGACGAAGCTATGCGTCAGACCCCAAAAATGGACGGATATCAAAGCGCGGTGCTACTTTATCCTGGTAGTATGCGGGAGGCAATCAACCTTACTCGTAATGCTGATGCGTTATTACAGCATGTTGCTACAGCTGTGGACAAGCCAGGACGCGGTGTCCTACCGCGTAGGTAAGCCATTTGTAAATGCAGCATTAACGACGTATTGTCTCAAGCGGTTATAAAGAGATCGAAAATAATTATGTAGCAGTACATCAGGGAGGAGCCAACGGGCTCCTTTTTCTTTTTCACTGCTTGGAATTGTTATAAACACAGATCAAGCGGGTAATAACAAAGCGTGGTAAACAAACAAACAAACCTAACTTTAAGCTCGCTTTAAGGATAACCGGAAAGGAGATCTGAACGATAATGAGTAAAATTGCATTTTTGTTGGCTGACCAATTTGAGGATTCCGAAATGAAGGTCCCTTATGATGAACTGAAAAAGGCTGGACATGAGGCAGATATTATTGGATTAAAACAAGGTGAAAAAGTGAACGGTAAGCAAGGCAAAGCAAGCTACACTATTGAAAAAGCCATTGCAGATGTGAAATCAAGTGACTATGATGCAGTGGTTATTCCTGGTGGATCATCACCGGAAAATCTGCGTTTGGATGCAAATGTTCTGAAGTTTGTAACTGAAATAAATGAGTCCAAAAAAACGATCGGAGCTATCTGTCACGGGCCGCAAATTTTGGCGAGTGCCGATTTGTTACAAGGCCGGACGATTACAGCTTACCCTCCATTGAAAGATGACTTGATTAATGCAGGTGCTCATTTTGAGGATCGAGAGGCAGTCGTGGACGGTAACTTTATTACGTCTCGGACCCCTAAGGATGAGCCCGCTTTTGTGCGTGAGTTGTTAAAGGCATTGTAATTTCCGTGAATGCTTCCTAGATTTTTGCCAGTACAATTCCCAAACGAGGAGGATTTGATATGGCTAAACAGATTCAGGCTTATTTTCGCACAGAAGATGAAGCTGAGGGCGCCAGAGCTTCGCTTCAGGCTTATAGAACTGAACATTTGGAAGTAGGTGCTCTGGATGAGACGCTCGGTCGGGAGACGAGGGTTTTAATTCCGTTGGTCCCTTATAACAATACTGGCTCTGTGAGCACAGGAGGTTCTGCGGGTGCGGCGATTCCAGCCGCAGGGGCTTATGGCGAGAATATTCTACCCGATGCAAAGAATGACGAGGTTAACTCTGGTGCAGCCCAAAGGGATCTGAATGAGGATCGGAGCGGAACAACGAATCATGACGGAGGTTTGCTCCGTGCGACAGATGTGTATATTAACGGTGATCATGATGAATTACGGTATGTATTGTCCGCCAAGGTGAATGATGCCGATTATGATGAGATCATTTATAAGCTTCGTTCCAATCGTGCATATGTGGCGCAGCTGGATTAAAAAGGGAGCGAATGTCACAAAAATGTCGATATACGAGGAAATTAGTCACACTAGAGTGGCTGTAATACAATTGTAATATTCGAAACATCATTCCTTAATATTCGTTGTTTATAATAACAGCATGACCCCCTTTTGATATATCTTTTTAAACCTGCGGACCGTTTCTGCAGGTTATTTTCTTTTTATAAGACTTATTTGTCTGATTCTAGGGGGAATGTCTTGACTTTGTCGAAGCAGTTCATTAAAATCATAAAATAATGAAAAATGATTTGATGACGGGACCAAGTACTCCGAACCCACAAGCGCAGAGAGGAATTTCCAGGCTGTAAAAATTCCCTTGATGAGCGGACGAATGACCTCCCCGAGAACAGGCGGCGAACAATGAGGAATCTCTGCTGAGTCATGCATGGCATATGCCAAACAGCGGACCATCCTGCATAATAGCCGTACTGCGCGTTACGGGCGTTATACGTATGAGCGGAGTCAGTGTAATGCTGACGGACACTGAGTCATTTGTATGCTAGTGGTCTGGGTAAACTCCGGAATGTGGGTGGTACCACGGGTGATTTGTAAACGACAATCCCTCGTCCCTGTTAATGATAACAGGGCGAGGGATTTTTTGTTTTTATAAGAAATACAATGACGGGGGGATACGTAAATGGCCTTTCAAAAACCGACGGGAACACAGGATTTGCTGCCAGGCAGTGTAGAAAAATGGCAAGTGGTCGAGGAAAAAGCTCGTGAGATTAGCCGCCGCTTTAATTACCGAGAGATTCGTACACCAATGTTCGAACAAACGAATTTGTTCGTTCGGGGTGTGGGTGAAACGACCGATGTGGTGGAAAAGGAAATGTACACTTTTGAGGATAAAGGCAAACGGAGCATGACGCTGCGTCCGGAAGGAACGGCTGGGGTTGTCCGCTCTTATGTGGAGAACAAACTGTATGGTGAACCGGACGTAACTAAGCTGTACTATATCGGCCCAATGTTCCGGTATGAGCGTCCACAAGCTGGGCGTCAGCGCCAGTTTCACCAATTTGGCATTGAAGCATTCGGGGCGATGGACCCGGCGCTGGATGCAGAAGTTATTGCTTTCGGGTATCAGTTCTGTCGTGAGCTGGGCCTGAAAGGGGTACAGGTAGAAATCAACTCTGTTGGTAATGCTGCCAGTCGTGCTGCTTATCGGCAGCATTTGGTGGACTTCCTGATGCCCATTAAGGATACGTTGACCAAGGAGAGCCAAGCGCGCATCGAGCGTAATCCGCTGCGTGTGCTGGATAGCAAAGATGATCAGGACAAATTTGGCGGTGCACCTTCGATTTTGGATAGTTTGGATGAGGAATCCAGCACTCACTTTGAAAAAGTGAAACAAAATTTGGATGCGATGGGTGTGGAATATACAGTGAACCCACGCCTGGTACGAGGACTGGATTATTATACGCTGACAGCATTCGAGTTCAAAGCCGAAGGCATTGGTGCTATTGACACGATTGGTGGAGGCGGTCGCTACAACGGATTGGTTGGAGATCTGGGCGGACCGGATCAGCCAGGGATTGGTTTTGGCATTGGGCTTGAGCGAATTCAGCTGATTTTGGAGCATCAGGGTGTCAAATTGAACGAAGCCAAGCCGCTGGATATCTATATGGTGGCTTTGGGTGAGGCGGCAGAAACGGAAGTGACCAAACAACTGTTCAAGCTGCGTCAAGCTGGATTTTCCGCAGAGCGAGATTATCTGGGGCGTAAAATGAAGGCTCAGATGAAATCGGCAGATCGCTTTAAAGCAAGATATACGGCGATTCTGGGTGATGATGAGCTGGTTAAAGGTGAAATTGCACTGAAAAACATGGAAACCGGTGAGCAACGTACCGTTAAGCTGGATCAGCTGGTGGAAGAATTAGGCTAAACAACATGATGTAACATCAGTCAGGGGGAGCTTCCCTCTGGCTGTCATATAGCATTAACTACTAAACCTAACAGGAGTGTGTATTATGAAAAGGAGTCATCAATGCGGCGCATTGACTCATGCGCATATCGGAGAAACAGTTACATTGAACGGTTGGGTACAGACCCGTCGTGACTTAGGGGGCGTACTTTTTATAGATTTGCGTGACCGTAGCGGAATTGTACAAATCGTGTTTAATCCGGCCTATTCGGGTGAAGCACTGCAAATTGCGGATCGTGTTCGCAGTGAATATGTACTTGAGGTTACTGGTACTGTTGTCAAACGTGATGCAGAAACGATCAATACGAACCTGCCTACAGGTGAAATTGAAGTGCGTGTCACTGAAATCGAAGTATTGAATGCATCCAAAACACCTCCGTTCTTCATTGAAGACGGCGTAGAAGTAGACGAGTCGCTGCGTTTGAAGTACCGTTATCTGGACCTGCGTCGTCCGGAAATGCATCAGACGTTGAAACTGCGTTCCAAAGCAGCAAAAGTATTCCGCGACTTCCTGGACGGTGAAGATTTCATTGAGGTAGAAACACCAATTTTAACGAAAAGCTCCCCAGAGGGTGCACGTGACTATCTGGTGCCTAGCCGAGTGCATGAAGGCGAATTTTTTGCCTTGCCGCAATCGCCACAATTGTACAAGCAATTGCTGATGGTAGGCGGCCTGGAGCGCTACTACCAAGTGGCACGTTGTTTCCGTGATGAAGATTTGCGTGCTGACCGCCAGCCTGAATTTACGCAGATCGACATTGAGACTTCCTTCATGCAACAGGATGACTTGCTGCCTATGATGGAGCGTCTGATGGTGAAATTGTTCAAAGAAACAGTTGGGGTAGAACTGGAAACCCCGTTCCAACGGATTACACATGCAGAGGCAATGGACAAGTATGGTTCTGACAAGCCTGACCTGCGTTTTGGTCTTGAGTTGATAAATGTCAATGATATCGTGGCAACCAGTGGGGTAAAAGTATTTGCTTCCGTAATTGAAAAGGGTGGCGAAGTTAAAGTCCTTAATGCCAAAGGATGTGGCACGTGGAGCCGTAAGGACATTGATGACCTGGGTCCTTTTGCAGCACGTTATGGAGCAAAGGGCTTGGCTTGGATCCAAGTGAAAGAAGGCGAATTCAAGGGGCCTATCGTTAAATTCTTCACACCGGAAGAAATCGAAGCCTTGAAAGAGCGTACGGGAGCCGAAGAAGGCGACCTGTTGCTGTTCTCTGCGGATAATAAAAAAGTAGTTGCTGATGTTTTGGGCGCGCTTCGTCTGAAAATTGGCCGTCATTTGGGGCTCATCGACGATAACAAATTCAAATTTGCCTGGGTCGTAGACTTCCCGCTTCTGGGCTATGACGAAGAACAAAAACGTTATGTAGCGGAGCACCATCCGTTCACTCGTCCGAAGGAAGAAGATCTGGCCCTCATGGACACAGATCCAGGTCAAGTTCGTGCTCAGGCCTACGACATCGTGCTGAATGGCTACGAAGTGGGTGGCGGCTCGATGCGTATTTTCAAACGTGAAGTTCAGGAGAAAATGTTCAAAGCGCTCAATCTGCCGCCTGAAGAAGTGAAGGATAAATTCGGTTACCTGCTGGATGCATTTGAATACGGTACGCCTCCACATGGTGGTATTGCCTTCGGTTTTGACCGTCTTGTTATGTTGCTTGCAGGTCGTACAAATCTGCGTGAAACCATTGCATTCCCGAAAACGGCCAGCGCGACAGACCTGCTTATGGATGCACCAGCCGAAGTGGATCAAGCTCAATTGGATCAGCTTCATATTCGTCTTGCTCCGAAGCCTGTTGCACCTAAAGCTTAAAACAAGCGTTGGATTTTGCAAGTGCAAGTTGCCATCTGTTGGCATGTAAATAGATTATAAAATGCCTTGAACCCGTTACCCTTTTATGGATAATGGGTTCGTGGTTTGTATGCTGGAGTTCAAGCATAGAGTTTAAACCAGTGAGGGAGGATTACCATATGCTGCATCAATTTTCACGCACGGAACTGGCCATCGGGACGGAAGGTCTGGAGGTTATGAAAAATAGCACGGTAGCTGTATTGGGTATCGGCGGTGTCGGTTCGATTGCAGTGGAAGCGCTGGCGCGGACGGGTGTTGGACGCATTATTTTGATTGATAAGGATGTCGTAGATATTACCAATATTAATCGCCAAATTCATGCGCTGACGACAACAGTAGGTCAAAAAAAGGCTGATCTGATGGTAGAACGTGTGAAGCTGATTAATCCTGAATGTGAGGCAATTGCACTGAACATGTTTTATACGGAAGAAACATATGAGGAGCTATTCAAGTATGATCTGGATTATGTGCTGGATGCTTCGGATACGATTATTTACAAAGTTCATTTGATTAAAGAATGCTTGAAACGGGGAATTCCGATGATCTCCAGTATGGGTGCTGCGAATAAAATGGACCCAAGCCGTTTTCAAGTTGCCGATATTTCCAAGACAAGAATGGACCCGATTGCCCGTGTCATCCGCACCAAGCTGCGCAAAGAAGGTATTACCAAAGGCGTCAAGGTTGTATTCTCTGATGAGGAGCCAATGAAGCCGCGTGAAGAAATTACCAAAAAAATTGTACCTGCCAACGCACCTGAAATCCGGAAAGCGAAGCAACCACCTGCAAGCAATGCTTTTGTACCTCCGGTAGCAGGATTGATTATGGTCAGCGTAGCTGTCAAGGACCTGTTAGAGCACGCTGGTGTATAAGCTTGAAATGTAGCATGACAGTACATTCGTTAGATTTACAGTAGTATGTTTCAACCTAAGACCTGTAGTTCTGTGCATCACTTCTTGGTGTCACAGTAGGCTACAGCTCTTTTTGTTTTGAAAAAAGCAGCTTACTGCAAACAGATTGAACAACTTGCTGGAGGGTTTTGGTATGAAGGATGGGCTATGGTCCAGAAGTCTCGGTTTCAAGCCCGAGCATCATTGGAAAAAGGAATTAGCCGCGGGTGCCATTTCTTATTTTTCCGTTGTATATATTATTATGGTTAATGCAACCATTTTGGCAGATGCCGGGATCCCTCTTCAAGGGGCAATGCTCGGGACGCTGCTGACCTCGATGATCGGCTGTCTGCTGATGGCTTTTGGCGGAAAGTCTCCCATGGTCGTTGTACCAGGGATGGGGATTAATGCCTTTTTCACTTACACACTCGTACATTCCATGAAGCTGAGCTGGCAGGAAGCGTTGATGGTGGTTGCCGTCACAGGAGTGATATTTGCCGTTGTGGCGTTTACATCATTGTACAAGCTGATCAGTCAGGCGATTCCCCATAATTTGCAGCATGGAATTACGGTGGGTATTGGTCTGTTTTTGACCTTTATCGGTCTGCAAAAAAGTGGGATCGTAATTGCACATCAAACGACTTTTGTGGCTATTGGTCATTTCAATGATCCCAAGGTGATTACGGCCTGTGTAACGTTGCTACTCGCGATTGTATTATTTGTACGTAACGTTCAGGGCGGTTTGCTTATCAGCATTTTGGCAGGAACTGGGCTTGCATACGTACTGGGAGCTGTAGAACCAACAAGCACGGTAAAAACCTCTGAAACGGTGCGACAGTATGGGCAATTGTTTGGGGAGCTTTCCTTTTCAGGTATCGCTTCGGTAGCCTTCTGGATCGCTGTTTTTTTGCTGTTACTGATTGTGTTGTTTGAGAATGTTGGAATGATTACTGCACAGACCAACATGATTGGAAGACCGGATTCTTTTAAGAATAGCTTGCGTGTATTGGCTGTGACCAATATTTTTGCTGGTATTCTGGGCAGCAGTCCCGCGGTAGCCGCTGCGGAGTCGACGGCTGGTATTGCGGCAGGCGGACGTTCAGGAATGACCCCGCTGGTAACTGCAATTTTATTCGGAGCGACATTTTTCTTTATTCCACTATTGGCTTATATTCCTGACAGTGCCATTGCGCCTGTATTAATCATTATCGGAGGCCTAATGGTACAAAATGTGCGAGAGATGGATTTCAGTGATTTTACTGAATCCTTTCCTGCATTTCTGATCATGGTGATGATGCCCTTTACTTACAGTATTGTAGACGGGATGGCATTTGGTTTTATTGCATATCCCGTAGCCAAGCTGGCAGCAGGACGGGGCAAGGAAGTGCCTGTCGCATTATATATCATTTCTGTACTGTTTGTGGCTAACTTTGTGCTTCATTCTCTGGTGTAGTAAACTCGAAGATAGGTTGTACTGTTCATACCCGCGCAGAGCGCGGGTGTTGTTGTTTGAACAAGAATGGTCAGACAGGAAGCGAGGTTGATGGTTTATGGAAAAAGAACAACATGGGCGACAAGATGAGCAGGAAGATCGGATGAAGGAAAAGCCGGGTAAAAGGCCGGACAAGGCTGGTATGGGTCGGTTTATCAAACTGATTGCGAGTGCGCATCCACCCAAGGCCATTCTGATCATCGCCCTGATACTGACCCTGGTTCAGACGATTGCTGGTTTAATTGTACCGATGATGACCAAAGGGTTGATCGATGGCTTAACCTTTTCTTCACTGAACCGTATGGTCATTATTGGTTTGCTTGGCGCTTTTGTGCTTCAAGCGGTAGCTTCGGCAGTTTCGATCTATATGTTGAACTACGCCGGGCACAAAATAGTGGCTAATTTGCGCAAACGCTTATGGCATAAAATTTTATCTCTACCCATTCCATACTTTGACCGGAATCGGTCAGGAGATACGATGAGTCGTGTCACTAATGATACAAGCCTGATTATGAACTTAATTACCGAGTATCTCGTGAATCTGATCTCTAATGTGATTGCGATTATTGGTGGTATTGCATTGTTATTTTATCTGGATTGGGTGATGACGCTCATTATTCTGACCATTGTTCCGCTAACAGCCCTGATTTTATTTCCGGTAGGCAGAAAAATGTATCGTATCTCCAAAAAACAGCAGGATGAGATGGCAGATCTGACCTCAGTGCTGAGTCAGGTTATCGGCGAAATCAGGCTGGTGAAGGCCTACGGAACGGAAAGCAGAGAGGCACAGGCCGGGGAGGATCGCATTTACCGTATGTTCCGCTTCGGGTTGCAGGAGTCGCGTATATTGGCCCTTGTAGGTCCCATTTCTACCTTTTTGCTGACTGCGGTGCTCGTTATTATACTGGGTGTTGGTGGTGTTCGCGTTGCATCGGGTGTACTGACCGCGGGTGATTTGGTGGCTTTTATTTTGCTACTGTTTCAGGTGATTACACCGATGGCCCAATTCACGACCTTGTATTCACGTCTGCAAAAGGTGGTTGGGGCCACTGAACGGATTCAGACTATTTTAGACCATGAAGAGGAACCACTTGAATTGAAGCAGGAAGCGGCAAAAGAGAGCAGAGATATTGTATTTCGTGATGTCGCTTTTTCCTATACCGAAGGTGAAGAGGTTCTTCATCGTGCAAACCTGGTCATTCCGGCTAACCGAACGACAGCATTCGTGGGACCGAGCGGGAGTGGGAAGTCCACCTTGTTTTCATTGTTGGAGCGCTTTTATGTGCCAGATACAGGGGAAATTCGTTATGGAGACGAATCGATATCGTCATATACACTGTCCTCCTGGCGCTCGAAAATTGGTTATGTATCACAGGAGAGCTCGATGATGACCGGAACGGTTAGAGATAATATTACGTATGGCTTGGGGCGCGAAGCTGATTTGGAAGAAATCAGACGAGCTGCCATGATGGCGTATGCGGATACATTTATTATGGATCTACCTCAAGGCTACGATACGGAGGTAGGGGAGCGGGGAATGAAGCTGTCCGGCGGGCAGCGACAACGGATCGCCATTGCGCGTGCGCTTCTTCGCAGTCCTGATATCCTCATGCTGGACGAGGCTACTTCTAGCCTGGACAGCTCATCCGAGCATGAGGTGCAGAAGGCCTTAGCGAATTTGATGGAAGGACGCACGACGATTGTCATTGCACACCGATTGTCTACGGTGGTCCACTCCGATCAAATTATCGTGTTGGACAAAGGCAATGTGACTGGTGCAGGAACCCATGCCGAGTTATTAGAAACCCATCAGGTGTACCGCGAGCTGGCTCAAAAGCAGTTTGTGGAGATGGGGGAGAGAAGTATGGAGTATTAAAGGTCGCTTCGCGTGTGATTTGATCCACCGATCACTCCGCTTCTTCGGATTCAAATCACCCGCTCCACTGGTGCCGCAAAGCTTCATACTTTTGTGAAAGAGTAGGGAATTGGGCGTATTAGGAAATAAGGTTGGATTTTTGTGTTCAAATGTGTTACGCTTACTTTCCTTTTTTTGTATCGGAGCAAGTGAATGAGATGCAGAAATCGAGACTTGATATTCTTAGGAGGTAACTGAAATGGAGAATAAGTTTCAAAGTGCCTATCAAGAAGAACAGCATAGGCTGTCGCTTGCTATGGAGGAAATTGATCGGAGATTGGAACGGCTTCGCAATACGCCAGTGTACACCGGGCATGACTTTACGGAGCAAGTACTGGAATCTGCACGGGAGGAAAAACGCCAGGCTTTAGCCAAAAGCTCGCAGGAGCCTTATTTTGGGCGTATGGATTTTGACGAGCGCGGTAGAGGTCAGCGCAAGCCACTTTATATCGGTAAGATCGGGGTGGACCGTGAAGAAACGTCAGGATATCCGCTGGTGATTGATTGGCGTGCACCGATTGCCAGTTTGTTTTATTCGTTTACAGGTGGTGAAGAAACGGCGTCCTACGAAGCTCCTGAGGGAACTGTCGAGGGCTTGGTGTATCTGAAACGCAACGTTGTCATTCGGAAAAGAATTCTGGAACGGGTAGCTGATACGTACAATCGTGAAAGTGATGAGCCTGCCGTTTCTGATGAGTTTCTCGTTTATCGTTTGGGAGAGAACAAGGATAACCGTTTACGGGATATCGTATCTACCATTCAAGCGGAGCAGGATCAGATCATCCGCGCGGCTAAAAATACAGCCCTCGTTATTCAAGGGGTAGCCGGTAGTGGCAAGACGACCGTAGCGCTCCATCGACTCGCATTTTTGCTGTATCAATACAAGGATCAGGTGTCGGCGGACAAAATGGTTATTTTCGCACCAAACCATATGTTTCTCGATTATATTTCAGATGTACTTCCAGAGCTGGGGGTTGGAAATATTCAGCAAAGTACATTTGCAGACTGGGCGCTAGGCTTGCTGGGGCTGGATTTACCTCTGGCAGATCCTACCGAAACGTTATCTTATTGGTTTGAAAGTGGCAGCTTGAGAACGGAATCTATGGATGAGGCACCGGGTAGATTTAAAGGATCGGTTCATTTTATGAAGCTGCTTCAGGATTTTGTGGGACGACTGGAGCCTATCTCGGTGCCTGAGGGCGACTTTTCACCTTGGGATGGGGCGGTGCTGCCGCGAACGGAGATTTTGAATTGGTTCAATGAGGAATATAAGCCCTATCCGCTCGCGAAGCGGAAGGAGCGTGTGCTGGCAAGAGTCCATCGCTGGATTGAAATGGAACTGAAAAAGTCACCTTCGGCGGCTGCGCTCAAGGAACGAAAGAAAAAAGCCGGATCTCGGGAAAAGGCGTATGCTAAAAAATGGCCACAATATGACGCACTGACGCTTTATAAGCAGCTTTTTCAGGCAACTAAAGGATTACCTGCAGAGACCGCTGCGGAAATGAAGGCTTCTTTGCCGGCTCCCATCTTTAAGGCCACACAGTCAGACCTGCGAAATCAGATCATCCGTGAAGAGGATCTGACTGCGTTGGTGTATCTTCACGTGCTGATTCATGAGGTAGAATCATCTCAACGTTTTGACCATGTGGTCATTGATGAAGCGCAGGATTTTTCACCTTTTCATATCGCTCTCCTGGATTTGTTCGTAAAAGGGCATTCCTTTACAATACTGGGCGATTTATCGCAGGGAATTCATGAATATCGTGGTGTACATGCATGGGAGGAAATGAGTTCACTATTTGTGCCTGAACAAACGGGGTATTTTGCACTTACACGGAGTTATAGATCAACTTTGGAAATTATAGAATTTGCAAATACAATTTTGGAGCAGGGAGTACGTGGCGGCATTACAGCGGTTCCGGTATTTCGTAGCGGTGATCCGGTGCGTACTGTGTCTTACGACTCGTCCATGCGTGAACAGAGTTTACTTACCGCTCTAAAAGAGCTTTCCTCCAAGGATTATCGTACGGTTTCCGTACTGACACGTACCTTAAAAGAAGCTGTAGAGCTGCATGAGGTTTTCACCAGTGCGGGGTTGGATGTCCATTTGATTGATGGTGGTAAAAAGCAATATGAAGGCGGCTTGTCTGTACTGCCTGTATATCTGTCCAAAGGCCTGGAGTTTGATGCAGTTATTGTGGCCGATGCCGACCAGGATCATTATGGAGAACGGACTTGGGATGCCAAGCTGTTGTATGTGGGATGTACCCGTGCGCTGCATGAGCTGTGGCTATTGCATGACGGTCCACTTCCAAGTTACGTACAGGCGCAAACGGAGTAATTAGAACGCTGAAGGTCATGTCAACCAAAGAACAGCCACGAAATTCATTTTTCGTCCTAGGCTGTTCTTTCTTTTTAGTTGAATCACATGTAAGGCTACAGTTATACCGTGACCAGGCTATCTGCAACTTGTTAACCGATATGGTAGAATAAGAGGCGGTTTATAATCGTTTTAATACAGTAGATCGATTGAATTTTCATGTCTTTTAGCTGTATGGGCGAACTTGTTTTCAATGAAAAAAGAAAGTGTTCGTTCATAAATGATAAGGAAGTGAATGAAATGGACTTATTTTCATATTCCCAGGAGTCAACGCCAAACAATCGGTTGCTTGCAGACCGCCTGCGTCCGACATCGCTGGATGAATATATTGGACAGGAGCATGTTGTGGGTCCAGGCAAGCTACTGCGGAGAGCTATAGAGGCCGATCAGGTTTCTTCTATATTGCTGTACGGGCCACCGGGATGCGGCAAAACGACACTGGCACATATCATTTCTCAACACACGCAAGGTGATTTCGTCCGTCTAAATGCAGTAGAAGCATCTGTAAAGGATGTAAGAGAAGTCATTGACCGTGCACAGACAAATAAATCGATGTATGGCAAAAAGACTATTCTGTTTCTTGACGAGGTCCATCGTTTTAACAGTTCGCGTCAGGATGCATTGCTGCCTGCGGTGGAAAAGGGAACGATCGTATTTATCGGCGCCACGACGGAAAACCCCTTTCACTACGTCAACGGCGCTTTAATGAGCCGTTCTACGTTATTTCAGCTTGAAGCGCTAACCCGGGAGCATTCGCTGGCTGCTATGCGCCGTGCCTTGAGCGATGCGGACAAGGGGCTCGGTTATATGCAGCTTCAGGTAGATGAAGCTGCACTGGACCACATCGCGTCCATGGCGAACGGCGATATCCGCCGTGCATTGAACGCACTGGAGCTAGCGGCGCTCACGACCCCTCCGCTGGCAGACGGCACGATTCATGTGACGCTGGAAGTGGCAGAGGAATCCATCCGCCGCCCGATTGTCAAGGCAGACGAGTCCACACAATATGACGTGCTGTCTGCCTTTCACAAAAGCATTCGCGGTTCCAGCGACGCGGCGCTGTTCTGGTTCCTGTATGCCGTAGAGAAGCTCGGCATGGACCCGATGACTTTTATTCGCCGCCTCATTGCAGCGAGCAGCGAGGACATTGGTCTGGCGAACCCGCAGGCGATGGTGCAAGCGGTGAGTGCGCTTGAGGCCTACCGCAATAACGGCTGGCCTGAGGCCAAACTGAACATTGCACAGGCCATTTTGTTCGCCGTGGAAAGTCCCAAGTCGAATGCCGTATACACGGCGATTTCACGGGCCATGTCGGCCATGGACGATATAAAATCGGCCGAGGTGCCGCTACATCTGCGCGACGCACATTACAAAGGCTCGGAAAAACTCGGCCATGTTGGCTATCAATATCCGCATAATTATCCGAATCACTATGTAAGGCAGCAATACTTGCCCGATTCGATAGCAGACCAGACCTTTTACCAGGCCACTGAGCAGGGAAATGAGTCTAAAATCAGGCAAAACCAACGTTGGCGGGAGTCGCAGTCTTAATATATGTGACTTTAATATACGAAGTGTGTACAACATTGTCAGGTTACACGATGATCTTGCAAGAGTGAAGAAGGGAATAAAAGAAATGAAAGACGTACTATTCGTCGCAGCAGGTGGAGCGCTCGGAACCTCTGCTCGCTACAGTATACAATTATTATTGCCTGCGGCTGGGGCAGACTTTCCATTTGGCGTCCTGTTAATGAATTGGCTTGGCTGCCTGTTTCTCGGCTGGTTTTTTACGGTGACCTTGCGATCGTGGCGGATCAACCCCCGCTGGCGACTTGCCATCGGAACAGGCTTTACAGGGGGATTTACCACCTTTTCCACCTTTACAGTGGATGCTGTACGCCTCACGGTTCACGATCGTATGCTGACGGCTATATTGTACTTGCTGCTTAGCGTAGGCGGGGGCTTGTTTTTGACGTGGGCAGGTATCCGTTTAGGCACAAAAATGACACAGGTTGCCCCCAAGGAGGAACATTTATGATTTGGTGGGCGGCAGCAGGTGGAATGGTGGGTACACTAGCGAGATACGGGCTTGGCATGTGGGCCGGAAAAAGGTTGGGTACTGTATTCCCGTGGGGGACGTGGATCATTAATATTAGCGGTTCATTGCTGCTCGGCTGGCTGTATGGCGAGTTTGCGCAACACAATTTGTCTCCTGCACTCTGGATGCTACTGGGAACCGGTTTTTGTGGCGGCTACACCACCTTTTCCACATTCGGCTATGAATCTCTTCAACTGATGGAACACAAAAAATACCGACGTATGGCTATGTATGTATTATCTTCTGTAATAGTAGGAGTTATAGCTGCAGCAATCGGGTACAGGGTCAGTTATACCTTATAAATTTTCAAAATGACATGTGAGCACACCATAAAAGCTTCCAAACCCTCACTCAAGGCGTATCAGCCGTGAATAGGAGGGCGGAAGCTTAGTGCTGTGCTTATTTAATTATTTTTTATCTCGTTCTTTGTATAATTCAGGTAAAAGGGCTTTGAGTTCAGGTCGTGGATCAGGGTCAGATAGCTTCATTTCCTCTAGCGTTTGGACGGCAATCCGCAGTACAGTATAATCTCTGTACCAACGATTGTCTGAAGGAACAACATACCAAGGTGCTTGCTTGGTTGCACTTAGCTCTAGTACCTCCTCATAGTATTGGGTATATTGCTTCCAAAATTTCCGTTCCTGCAAATCACTCGGATCAAGCTTCCAGTTTTTGCGAGGCTTCTCAATCCGGTCAATCAGCTTTTCCAACTGAAATTGCTTTGAAATATGTAAAAAGATTTTAACCACCTTTACACCACTATCCAGCAACAACTGTTCAAAATGCTTGATATGCTTCATATTCTGCTTGGCCTGCTTATCGGATACCTGTCCGTGAACACGTGTAATCAGCACATCCTCGTAGTAAGAACGATTGAACGCCGCAATATATCCGCGTCCTGGAGTTACGCTATGGGCGCGCCACAAGAAATCATGGCTTAATTCCTCAGTCGTAGGTGATTTGAAGCTGTGTACAGTCACCCCGGCAGGGTTAAGATTAGAAAATACCTGCTTGATCACGCCATCTTTTCCGCTGCAATCCATACCCTGGAATACAAACAAAACGGCTTGTTTTTTCTCTGTAAATAATTTACTTTGTAATTCGGCAAAGCGTTCCTTCAATTGATCTGTTTCCTGTCGGATTTCTTCTTTATTTTTAATATTCTTCGTATCCTTGGGGTCCCATTCTTTCAAAGAAACTTTCTTACCCGGTGTCAGCATTCCTAATGAATCAGACATAAAGGCACGCTCCTTTTCAATTGAAGTAATGATCTTGTCTACATCATATACCCAAATGGGGGCGTTATCAAAAATTTCTTAGTGTCGCAATCCGTTTAACAACCGATGAGCGCATGAATGAACCTCTTCACGTAAGTTGCCCACAATGAGCAAGTTGTCATTACTCACAGTCATGCAGAAAGACGATATCAACAGAAACGGTTACACTTCCACTCCTAGACGCAGCTTGAAATTTAACTCTACTTTGATCCATGTAACTCATAACAAGGGATTATAATACTTTTGACATAGTAATCTGTTTATTTCAGTCCATTGGTCACATAATATAAAAGGAAATATCAGGATAATAGATGGATGTCCCTAAACATCCCCTTCTGATAAGATTATTTCCATCAAAATTAAAGTGGGCGTGGTTAAAATGGGGAGAATATTAGTTCCACCTGACAAACTGATGGAAGTTGCTGATCAGTTTTTACAAGGAAAGCATGAATTGGAACGTATGCTGAATTTCTTGAATGGACGAATTGATTTTGTCCAACAAGGCTGGTATGGTGCCACCCAAGAGAGATTTTTTCAGGAATTTCAGGTTTCTCGACAATCCATGAGTGTAACAATTGACCGACTATCGACAGTAGCACAAGAACTTATTTTTATTTCAAAAAACTTTACACAGGTAGATGGAGAAAAAGTCGTATTGAATGTGCCCTGGCTTGGTGCCCCTGTTAAAACGGCATCCACAGGTGAAGGTTGGTTACATAAAATCTTTGAACAGATTGGACAAGCTGAGATTACCAAGGCAGAAGCTCAATTGGAAGCTAGCAAACTTCAAGGAGAAATCCTTTGGGATACTGCACAGGGAGCAAAAGGAGCTATTCAGGGAAATTTGACATTGGGGATGCTGCCAGATAAAGAACGAGATTATGATCATCCCATGGCAGCTAAAGTAGGAGAAATCCTCGGGAATGTAGCTACAACATTGCAGGGGGCTGGTGAGGTAGTAGCTGGATTGGGTGGAGAAGGATTATCAGTTGCTATATCATCTACAGGCGTAGGGAGTATAATCGGAGTGCCCGCATTAATTGGATCGGCAGCTTTGGCGGCGCATGGAGCTACAACTGCGGTTAAAAGTGCAAGTGGAGTAGGGGAAAGCTCAGCGGAATTGTGGCAGATGGCCAAAGGAGAAGGTAGAGGTTCGTCTAACTCCCCAGAAGTTAAGGTAGAAAAGGTACCTGATGGTTTTGAAGGAACGGGTGAAATTCAAAAGAGAACATATGAGCCTAGCCCCAAACATGATCCTCAAAGTGGGTGGGGGAGTCCTAACCCCATTCCAGACGCTGAGACAGGGCAAAAGTTATTGGATGCAGCCTATTCATCTTCAAAAAATAAGCAATTATATAATATTTATGAGGGGAAGCTTGTTAAATTTCAACCAGATGGTGAAACGGGTTGGCATCCATATGAGGTTACGAACCCTGCTAGGGAAGTACCTGCCGATGTATTGAGGCAGTTCCTAAGGGATGGTAAAATTACGAAAGTGGAGTACAATAAGCTATTAAGAAATAAGTGAGGTGCGTTATTCTGAGAACATTTGGAGATAAAAGTACTTTTGCTATCCAATATGAACTTGTAAATAATCCTTTTAATGAAAAGAGTTTAGCTGGTGAATCATGGGGAGAAATTGAAATTTTTGTTCGAGGAAGAAATATTTTTGAGTATAAGAAAGAGAATGTTGTAACACCTTTTCAATGGAACTTAATTTATATTGTTGAATGGTTTAGTGAAAATCATATGCATATATTGAGTGATGAAGCATTTCCTCTTCCAGTTGAAGGACAAAACTCTCTTGAACTTATAGATAATTGTTTGTTGTTTGATTCCGACAATGACGCTGAATTTGATCAATGGTTCGATACAAAGCAAGAATGGGAGTTTAAACACTCATGGTTTTCAAATAGAGCAGGCTCATTTTTGCCTGATGTATTCTTCAGGAGAGTTAACGATAAAATAGAGATTGCATGGGATAATGAGTCTACGTACTCTTCGGAAGGGATCACTTTCATGAATCCAATTGGAGTTGAATATATTCCCATTGGTATATTTGATTCTACTGTAAGGAATTTTGTTGAAGATTTCTTGGATAATCTTCTATTGAATTCTAAGAACAAAAGTGACGCCGAAAAAATTTGTGAAAAAATAAAGGGCTTAATAGTCCAAGAATAGTTTTACTGCTTGATTAGCTTTGTGCCTCTAAGGTCTTTTTCGATGGGCTATCATTGTCCAATAAACTAATTATTAAACTCCTAATAGCCTGTATACTTTGGAAACCTTTTTACAAGAAATGTTTGTCCAGCATGACAGACATCATAAAGAGCAGATCACCAATTTCCTTCGACTTATGGCTAAAAACATGTAACAGAAAAAAGTCGCTCCTCCCAAATCAGGAGAGACGACTTTTTTATTACGGCTATTCAATGTTAATTGTCATTCATTCAAACCGTTTCAGGCTGAAGTTTTTCAACCTTATCAATGGTTCCCCCACCCAGACACCGTTCCCCGTCATAAAATACAACAGCTTGTCCAGGGGTAATGGCCTTTTGATGTACATCAAATACGACATGCACGGTCCCATCCGCAAGCCATTGTAAAGTGACTTGCTGGTCAGGCTGACGGTAACGGAACTTGGCTGTGCAGCGGAATTCGCCAGATGGACGTGCATCTGCGCCTTCAATCCAGTTTACATCCGTGGCAATCAGGCTGGTAGAATACAGGCTGTGGTGACGATCACCTTGTACCACATACAGGATATTCTTCTCCAAATCCTTATCTGCTACGAACCATGGTTCGCCTGAACCTGAGCCGCCAATGCCCAAGCCTTGTCGTTGACCCAGTGTATAGTACATCAGACCATCGTGGCGTCCTTTGACTTCACCCGTAGCAATATCCACCATATCTCCACCTTTTGCAGGCAGATATCCACTCAGAAACTCCTTAAAATTGCGTTCGCCGATAAAGCATACGCCCGTGCTATCTTTTTTCTTGGCTGTATAAAGTCCCGCAGCTTCTGCGATTTTACGCACTTCTGGTTTCGGCAGATGACCGATCGGGAACATGGCTCGCGACAACTGTGTTTGGCTTAATGCATTCAGGAAATAAGTCTGATCCTTGTTGCTGTCCACACCTCGCAGCAAAGTAAAGCGGCCGTCTTCCTCCACAATCCGTGCATAATGTCCAGTAGCAACATAATCTGCTCCCAAATCCAGCGCTTTGTTCAGAAACTCGCCGAACTTAATTTCACGGTTGCACATGACATCTGGATTGGGTGTGCGTCCAGCTTTATATTCATCAAGAAAATAGGAGAATACTTTATCGAAGTATTCTTTTTCAAAATTGACTGTATAGTAAGGAATGTCGATCTGTTCACAGACGCGGCGCACATCCTCCGCATCCTCTTCAGCCGTACAACGGCCAAATTCATCCGTGTCATCCCAATTTTTCATGAAGATGCCGATTACGTCATAGCCCTGCTCCTTTAGCAGCAGCGCGGTAACGGATGAGTCGACGCCACCGGACATGCCGACGACGACACGGGTTTCATGATTGGCTTTAGCCATGGTCATCACCCAATTCTTTCAATATTGTTGTAGAACCCACCTATTGTAACATAAACGATAATAAGTTACGATGTTTGGATGAACAAACGACACGGCGAACGATGCAAGAAAGCTACATAAAACGGGCTAAATCTGTTGCTAATCGCTCGAAAGCAACTTTTTTTAAGATTGTTACCGTAATGTTTCCCTTTACCTGCCCTAATATGTTAACATAAGCTGAGGGTTAGGATCGGAATAGAGAGGTTTACAACTCCAATTATTCCGCGTGTTTAACGGAATTGTTAATATAAGCGAGGTGCCACAATTGAAAATATCAACGAAAGGCCGTTACGGCCTGACCATTATGATGGAGCTTGCGGCCAGGTTTGGCGAAGGTCCAACTTCTTTAAAAAGTATTGCCGAAAAAAATCAGCTATCAGAGCATTATCTGGAGCAGCTCATTGCGCCTTTGCGTAATGCAGGTTTGGTAAAAAGTATCCGTGGTGCTTATGGCGGTTATATTTT
Source organism: Paenibacillus sp. FSL W8-0439 (assembly GCF_038008995.1). Lineage (NCBI taxonomy): Bacteria > Bacillati > Bacillota > Bacilli > Caryophanales > Paenibacillaceae > Paenibacillus > Paenibacillus sp. FSL W8-0439. The sequence goes on along the minus strand of NZ_JBBPAK010000001.1, from coordinate 4,333,920 downwards.
GGCGAATGAACCGTCAGGCGTAACAGCAGGAGACATCATTCGTGTGCTGGAAGGCCCGATTTCTCCAGTTGATTTTACGGAAGAAGACGATCCGGCAAAACGCCAGCTCTGGCTGCGAATTCGTGACAGCATTGCTGAAGTGCTGGATTCAACTACACTCAAGGACTTGATCACATACCAAGAACATGATGAATTGGATAACTACATGTTTTATATTTGATTTCCAATTATGTATATAACGAGAAAGATCTTGGTTTATCAAACGTTTTAGCCCCATTATATGGGGCTTTAATTCTATATAAAATACATTAAAATTGTCTATCCTGTAAATTACCAAGCTTGAGCATGTCTGAGAGTTATTTTTTACGGACCAATCCCTTTTTTGATTTCGTCATAAGCAGCTTGAGCTTTGGCCAAAGCTTTTTATAGTACGACCTCTGCGAGGTATCTGTCTTCTTACACCGATAATCGGATCAAGGGGGTCTCCGTGAATACTTGCAGTTGAAATGCTCTTACAAAAACTTTTAAAGTGCATTATATCAATAAAGAAGTATATAATGGAACTTCGGCAATACTAAAAACAAGATGTTCTATATTTGAGGTGGATAACATGAACAGAATTTATCTGGATCATGCCGCATCGACTCCTATGCATCCTGAGGTTGCGCAGACTATGATGGATATCATGACCGGTCAATTCGGCAACGCTTCGAGCGTTCATGCCTTTGGCCGCGATGCCAAGCGCACCGTCAGCGCAGCGCGGGATGCCGTTGCGGCCTCTTTGGGCTGCAAGCCTGAAGAAATTATATTTACGAGCGGAGGGACAGAGAGTGATAATCTGGCCCTGTTTGGGACGGCTACGGCAGATGGTCGTACTTCCGGCCATATTATTACAACCGCGATTGAACATCACGCCGTGCTTCATGCTTGCGATGAGCTGGAAAAAGCGGGATACCAGGTGACCTATGTCCCAGTCAATGGCTTTGGGCGTGTGAATCCTGCGGACATTGAGGCAGCTATTCGCCCGGATACTTTTTTGATCAGCATGATGTATGCCAACAATGAAGTGGGCGTCATTCAGCCGATCCAAGAAGTAGGACAGATTGCGAGAGAGCATGGAATTATATTTCATGTAGATGCAGTTCAAGCTTTCGGGCATATATCCATCGACTGCGGGAACCTCCCGATTGACTTACTTAGTGTGTCTGGCCATAAGATTAACGGACCGCAAGGAGTGGGTGCATTGTATATCCGTCAGGGTACACGCATTCAGCCGCTAATGCATGGGGGACTTCAGGAGAAGAAACGCCGTGCAGGAACAGAAAACATCGCCGGCATTGCTGGGCTTGCTAAAGCCGCAACTCTTGCCAAGGCTTCCATTGAAGAGCGAGGAGCACACGATATGGCTCTTCGCCAAACGCTGCTAAAAGCGTTGGAAAGCTCTCTGGGCAGCCATGAGTTTATAATTAATGGCGATCCTGAACATTTTGTGCCTAATGTGCTAAATATTAGCTTTCCAGCCATTGGTACAGAGACCATGCTGATGAATCTCGATATGGAAGGAATCGCAGCGGCCAGCGGCTCAGCCTGCACTTCAGGGTCTCTAGAGCTATCACATGTGTTGCAGGCGATGGATCTTCCTGAAGATGTTTTGAATTCAGCGATTCGATTTAGCTTCGGTTTGGGTAATACTACGGAAGAAATGGAATACACGGCCAAGAAAATTGAAACTATATGGAAGCGGCTGCGTACTAGGTACTAGGGATTTCTCCGCATTTTAGTAAGAAGGGAGGAGCGGTTTCCATTTCATTGCATGAACGGAAGCAAGGTATTGACAGGCATGTAGGAAAAACACCGCACCTTCGTTCGGACTGCATAGTAAGGAGGGACCCTATATATGAGGCTTCAAGACATGATCGGACTTGCTGTTTTCGATGTCGAGGACGGGAAGCAGATTGGTAAAATACATGACTTTATGTTGACAGCTGATTGGCGAATTACAGGGATTGAGCTAGAAGGTAAAGGGCTTTTTTCATCTCATGTCAAAATGGTGGCCTGGGATGACATCGTTGCTTATGGTGAAGATGCGATCATGATTCGCAATCAGCAGGCCGTCCGTAAAACAGAGGCCCATGATATACAACATACGTACTTGCTTGGACCCGGTAAACTGAAGGATTTATCCGTGCTAACAGAGGAAGGGCTTATGCTCGGGCACATCTCGGATGTTTATTTTGACCAGGAAATGGGCAATAACATAATAGGCTTGGAAATCAGCGATGGTTTTGTATCGGATATTATTGAAGGGCGGAAATGGCTGCCCTGCACCGAAGATATGTCCATCGGGGAAAATGCTGTTATGGTCCCCCCGTTAAGCGAGCAGCGTCTGGAAAAAGCCATATATTCTGTTAATGGATAGGGTGAGTTTATTGAGATGTCCGAATTGTAATTCCAAAGATATCGGAAAAATTGGCTCCCATCAATTTTATTGCTGGGGATGCTTTATCGAACTTCAAGTGAATGGTGAAAAAATGTCTGTCTACCAAGTGGAAGAGGATGGAACGCTCAGTTCGCTGGACGACTTATTCTTTGGAGATGAGATGGCACAACAGGACTTGCCGCAAATTCACGCTTCTTCCTAAGCTTGACTCGGGAAGTGGACAGGCTGTTTACGAAGAGGTGTGATCTTCCACCTATTGCTTAACATATAGCTAAGTGGGTTGGATCATGCTTAATAAAAAATGGAGAGGGTGTCCCGAACGGCTATTGGCCTGGGGGCACCCTCTTTTGTATATCCTTTCTTGTGAAGATGGCTAGTTTTACAATTTAAAGCGTTTGACCTCTTCCAATAGAAGATCTGCATGAGAATCAAGTCTGGCAGAAAGGTCGGCAATATTGTTCATAGCATGACCTTGTTCTTGTACTGAGGAAGCTACTTCCTCGGTAGATGCTGCACTTTGCTCAGAAACAGCGACAACGCTGGAGATGACATCAGAAATATGTCCGGCATTCACACGCAGATGATCTGCTGCAGCAGAAACATCTTCAATTTGGGCAAGCATGTGCTGAGAAGCGCCACGTATGGATTCAAACGCCTGTCTCGTTGCAATGGCAGCATGCTCCTGCTCTACAGTTACAGCAAGAGCCTTCTTCATTTCTTCCGCGCTTTGTACTCCCGCAATTTTAATTTCTTCCAGCTTACTCATGATACTGTCACTGGAGCTACCTGCTTGTTCGGCCAGCTTTCTCACTTCTCCCGCGACGACGGCAAAACCTCGTCCGTGTTCCCCGGCCCGTGCCGCTTCAATGGATGCATTGAGGGCCAGTAGGTTTGTTTGTGCGGCGATATCGTGGATGGCCCCGGCCAGCCGCCCAATATCCTGGGTTTTCAGCGTGAGTGAATCTACCGCTTCTCCTGCCGCAGTGGTTGTTTGTCTGGACTCGGCTGCCAGTTTCGCTTGACGCTCTGCTGTTTCATAGCCGGCCAGCACAGCAGAATCAGTTTCGAATACAGCGGTTTGGGTCCGTTTGACACTTTCGCCAATCTGGTTGATGGAGCCTGTCATGTGTGTCAGCTTCTCAGAACCGGAATATACCGCCTCGGCTTGGTCGCTGGCTCCTTGCGCTAGCTCCTGAACTGCACTAGAAATTTGTGATGCAATGGTTCCTGTATCTTTGGCGTGTTGATGCATATCATGGGAAGCGGAACTGACATCGCTAGCTGTATCTGATACCTTGCGCAACAGGTGAGAGAGATTGTCTGACATGAGGTTAAAATCTGTCCCCAGACTGGCAATTTCATCTTTACCCTTAATATCCACACGAGCGGTCATATCGCCTTCAGCTATCCGTTTGACATTTGTTTGGAGTCTGCGAATCGGCTTGATAAAGTTGTTTGCCGCCCAGATCGCCAGCAGCATAGCAACGACTAAAATGATAGCAACAGTAATAATCAACTGATTACGAGTAGAGTAATATTCCTGAAAAGCAATATCTTTAGAAATAGACAGGCCTACAATCCAGCCTGTGCTAGGCATTCTTTTAAAATAAAGTTGACGGTCACTGCCATTGTAGCTATAGTCTGTTTTTCCCGAAGCTGTGCTGAGCAGGGTCGCGGTCGATGATCCTAACTCGGGGGTTTCCTTGAGGTTTTTGCCAGCCAGCTTGTTGTCTGGATGCGCGATTACGACTCCCTTTTGGTCAATCAGAAATGCGTAGCCCAATCCGTTCAAGTCTATGCCTTTAATCATTTTTGTCATATCGTTGAGCATAATATCCTCGCTGACTACCCCGGTGATCGAGCCGTTGGCATCCTTGAGAGGTTTAGCAATGGAAATGGTGAAGTCATTGCTGCCTGCATCAGTATAAGGTGAGGAATAGTACATTTCTCCCTTGGTTTTGGCGTCCTTGTACCACGGACGAGCGCGAGGATCGTAACCCTCTTCAAACCAGCCAGATCCATCCCAGTAAGATCCATCTTCATACCCTGCATAAATGTTGGAAATATTTTGATCCTTATAGTTTTGGAAAGCTGCTTTCAGAGATGCTATTTTGGCATCTGATGAAATATCGCTGGATTCCAGACTCGCAGCTAATGTTTCAATAATTTCAGCTTTGCCGCCTGTCCATCCGTCGAGCTGATTGACGGTTTCGGAAGCTTTGCTGTTCATAAGCTCTTGGATATCATGATTGGCCTGATTTTTAACACTTGTCATGCTAATGACGGACAAAGGCCCAGCTGCAACGATTACAATGCAAGTGAAAAGGAGAATAAGCTTCATTTTTAAGTTCATGTAACGACCCCCGATGTTTCAGAAATGTGAAAGCTTAGGATAGTGCTTTGTACTTATATCGTCAGATCGAATGACTTTGTTTATTGTTTTCATCCATTTTCATCAATTTTTCACAATGGTTATTAATGGGACATCTCAGACTGGCGGGAAGGATTAAAGTACAGCTACAGGCATATACTTAAAGGAGGCTAGTCCGGTAAGGGGGCACAAAATGGACCAATTAACGAAAAGTAGACTGTTCCGGTACGGCATATGGACGCTGCTGGGACTTGTCATTCTATATTTTATCTGGCTGCTGAGACCTTTGTTTTTGCATTTGTATGAATTTCTGAAAACAATCATTGCTCCGTTTGCGGTAGCGATGATCATCTCCTATGTACTTAATCCTGTAGTCAGTATGCTGGGCGGTCGAAAGGTGCCTCGTAGTGTAGCTGTACTGCTCATTTATGCTGTGTTTTTGGCCAGTCTTATTGTGATCCTGATGAATCTGATTCCAATGTTCATTGAACAACTGGATGAGCTGAATGAGCATCTGCCTGAGCTGACCATGCATGCACAGGGACTAATGACGAATATGGACAGCGGTATTTTACCCCAAGGGGTGCGAACGGGGATGAATCAATGGTTTTTCCAACTGGAGAATCGGATGGCTACTGGGATTTCTACCTTTATGGACAACATTGGTGGGATGATCAACATGCTGTTCAATGTGTTTATTGTCCCTTTTCTTATTTTTTATATTTTAAAGGATTTTGACGTGTTTGAACGGACGATTGTATCTTATCTCCCGCGTTCTCGTCGTAAGGCGATTGTATCAGTACTTAAGGAAATTGATCAGGCGCTTGGCAACTATGTCAGGGGCCAATTGCTGGTGTGCGTCATTATTGGCGTGATGGCGTATATTGGATATATGCTGATTGGCATGCCTTATGCGCTGTTGCTGGCCGGAGTAGTGGCTCTTTTTAATATTGTTCCATATTTGGGCCCCTTTTTGGGCGCTGCACCGGCGGTAATTATGGCTTCTACGGTTTCCTTTAAAATGGTACTTTTAGTCGTAGTCGTTAATGCCTGTATTCAAGTGTTGGAAAGTAATGTAATCTCTCCTCAGGTGGTGGGACGAACGCTGCATCTGCATCCGCTAGCCATTATTTTCGCTCTGCTAGTCGGCGGGGAAATTGCGGGAATTGCTGGCTTGATCTTGGCAGTTCCTGTGATGGCGGTTTTGAAGGTAGGGCTTCAGCATTTTTTTGCATATTACGTGAAACGAAAAACGATCTGATTTCGTCTATATCCCGGATGCGTGCTGTCTGAAATCGCGTTGACACGGCTAAATGACACGGATATACTGAATTGAGTATGTTTAAATGTGTTTATCCAGTAGGGAAAGCTCATTTCGGAGTGCGGGCTGAACCCGCCGGGATGCTCCCGTTACCAGTGAAAACAAGGCGATCGATCGTCCGTTAGCAGATGTTGGTGTGCGCTTGCACATGTAGCATTTCGTACAGAAGGGACGGCGATAACCAGGGTGGTACCGCGATACAATCGTCCCTGATCCGTTCAGGGGCGTTTTTCTATTTTTTATGGCCTGTGCCAGAAACCAGTGACACCATAATTAGGAGGCTACTTATATGAAAGCTAGTGAAATCCGCTCCAAATGGCTGGAGTTTTTTGAAAGCAAAGGACATGTGATTGAACCAAGCGCACCGCTTGTTCCACATAAAGATCCTTCCCTGCTGTGGATTAATGCGGGTATGGCGCCGCTTAAGCCTTATTTTGACGGACGTGTAAAACCAGAAAATCCACGTATCGCTAATTCGCAAAAATGTATTCGGACGAACGACATTGAAAATGTCGGTAAAACCCGCCGTCATCACACGTTTTTCGAAATGCTCGGCAACTTTTCCATTGGCGACTATTTTAAGGAAGAAGTCATCACATGGGCATGGGAGTTTCTGACAGACCCGAAATGGATCGGCTTTGATCCAGAGCGTCTGGCTGTAACGGTATATCCTGAGGATGAGGAAGCGTACAAGCTGTGGAACGAAAAAGTTGGACTTCCGGCTGAACGTATCATCAAACTGGAAGATAACTTCTGGGATATCGGTGAAGGACCTTGCGGACCTTGTACGGAAATTTTTTATGATCGTGGCGAAGCCTACGGCAGCGACATGACGGACCCTGAAATGTATCCGGGCGGAGAAAATGAGCGCTATCTGGAAGTGTGGAACCTGGTATTCTCGCAATTCAACCATAACAAAGATGGTAGCTACACGCCGCTTCCTAATAAAAATATTGATACAGGGGCTGGCTTGGAACGTTTTGCATCCATTTTACAAAATGTGGATTCCAACTTTGATACGGATATCTTCCAGCCACTAATCCAGAAAACGGCTGCCATGGCAGGCGTTAAATATAACGACAATGTGGACAGTGATGTGGCTCTCAAGGTCATTGCTGACCATGTTCGTACTGTTGCTTTCGCGATTGGTGACGGTGTACTTCCTTCCAATGAAGGACGGGGTTACGTCATTCGCCGTTTGCTGCGCCGGGCTGTTCGTTATGGAAAAATGCTGGGTATGAACCGTCCATTTATGTTTGAACTGGTGGAAACCGTTGGGGATATCATGGGCGTATACTACCCTGAGGTCGTAGACAAGCGTGATTTCATCATCAAGGTGATTAAAACAGAAGAAGAGCGTTTCCATGAAACATTGACTGACGGATTAGCTATTTTGGCTGATATCAGTGCTCAGGCAAAGGCCGAAGGCCGCAACGTCATTAGCGGAGCAGATGCTTTCAAGCTGTATGATACGTACGGGTTCCCATTCGACCTCACAGAGGATTATGCGGACGAGCAGGGCTTGAAAGTAGACCGTGAAGGATTTGATGAAGCGATGCAGGAACAGCGTCAACGTGCGCGCGATGCTCATCAAGATAATGCCAGCATGAAGATTCAGGGCGGAGCTTTGTCTGATCTGGCGGTTAAAAGTGATTTTGTTGGATATAATGACCTCGTAACTGAGTCCAAAATTGTGGCAATTGTATATGATGATATGCTGGTGGAGAGTGTTAGTGAAGGACAGTCCTGTCAGGTCGTGCTGGATGTGACTCCTTTCTATGCCGAAAGCGGCGGGCAAGTCAGTGACCATGGCTTACTGCGTGGCGGAACGGTAACCGCGAAGGTTGAAGGGCTGTTCAAGGCGCCGCAAGGTCAGCATGTGCATCAAGTCGTTGTAGAGGCTGGTGAGCTGAACGTAGGCGATACGGTAAAAGCTGAAGTAGATCAAGCTTCACGTGGAGAAATTGAGAAAAACCATACGGCTACGCATTTGCTTCACAAAGCGCTTAAAGAAGTGCTGGGTGACCATGTCAATCAGGCGGGTTCCTTGGTAGAACCTGGGCGTCTGCGTTTTGACTTCTCCCATTTTGGTAGCATTACCCCAGAAGAACTGGCGGATATTGAACTGCGGGTTAACCGTGCTATCTGGAGCCAACTGAATGTGACGATTGAACTGAAACCGATTGACGAAGCCAAAGCTCTTGGAGCGATGGCACTGTTTGGTGAGAAATATGGTGATATCGTACGGGTCGTTAAGGTTGGCGATTACAGCATCGAACTGTGCGGAGGATGTCATGTCAGCAATACTTCGCAAATTGGTTTGTTCAAGCTTGTCAGCGAGAGCGGCATCGGGTCAGGTGTACGTCGTATTGAAGCAGTGACCGGACGTTTTGGTTTTGAGTATATGGAAGGCCAATTAGAGCTGTTGAAGGTGTCGGCTGGGCTTGTTAAATCCAAGCTGTCCGAGGTGCCAAAACGCATCGAATCTTTGCAGCAACAAATTAAAGACCTCAGTCGTGAAAATGAATCACTGCAAAGCAAGCTGAGCGCTATTGAGGCGGGTCAGCTGACTGATCAAGTCGTGCAAGCTGGCGGAGTGCAGTTGTTGGCTGCACGCGTGCAGGCCTCCAGCATGGATGCGCTGCGTGCGATTGCTGATGAGCTGAAAAGTAAGCTCCCTGCAGCTGTGCTGGCGCTAGGCGCTGCAATGGACGACAAAGTTAATTTTGTCGTTGTTGTCCCAGCTGAGCATACCAAGACGGGACTTCATGCAGGTAAGCTCGTGAAAGAAATTGCGGCCGTATGCGGCGGCGGTGGCGGCGGACGACCTGACATGGCGCAAGCCGGGGGTAAGGATGCCAGCAAGCTGGACGAAGCACTTCAACGTGCGCATGAATTGGTGTCAGCAGCCTCACAAGGATAAAGTTCGATAATTTTTGCGGATTTTTGGAAAAAAACGGACTTAGACATTTCCTTGAAGGGCTTTGCTTATGGTATGATATAAAAGAATAAGCTGGCATAAACATGTACACATGTTTTGTGGAAGCGAGGTGTCAACAATGGATTCCATGGACAAAACGGTCAAATTTAATGTCAAGGCGGATGAGAAGGAAGCTTCTGCTCAGGAGATTTTGTTGACCGTATATGATGCGTTGGTAGAAAAAGAATACAATCCGATCAATCAAATCGTCGGGTATTTGCTATCCGGTGATCCGGCTTATGTGCCGCGGCATAATAATGCTAGAAGCCTGGTGCGCAAAAAAGAACGCGATGAATTGATTGAAGAGCTGGTTCGTTTCTATCTCGCTAAGCATCGTTAGGAGACAGGCATGAAAGTAATGGGATTGGATTACGGGGATCGCCGAATTGGGGTCGCCGTAAGTGATGCCTTCGGCTGGACCGCCCAAGGATTGGAAGTCATAGAACGACGCGGTGACGACAGCGAGTTCGGTAAAATTGCAAATTTGGTTCGTGAACATGAAATTGGTGAGGTTGTTGTAGGCTTGCCGAAAAATATGAACGGAACCGTGGGTCCACGCGGTGAGATTTGCATTGAGTTTGCGAACCGGCTCAAGGAGTTACTGGGTTTACCCGTTCACCTTTGGGATGAACGGCTGACGACGCGTTCGGCAGAGCGTGCGCTTCTGGAGGCCGACGTCAGCCGCAAAAAACGCAAGCAGGTGGTAGATAAACTGGCCGCAAGCCTGATCTTGCAAAATTATTTGGACGCACACAGTACAAGGTGAGGGGGATTTCGTAATGGCTGAAAATCAATTGGGTATGGAAGAAGAGCCGGAAATTATTTATATTGCCGATGACGAGGGCAACGAGGAAGAGTTCGAGGTCATTATGAAGTTTGAGGTAGATGGTTCCGAAGCGAAGTACATGATGGTTGCGCCAGTGGACCCTGAAGCTGATGAGTCCGATGTGTACGCCTTCCGTTACGAGGAAGAAGGCGATGATATTAAATTGTTTGTGATCCAAGACGATGCCGAATGGGAAATCGTCGAAGAGACCTTTAATACATTTGTAGAGGAAGAAGAAGAGGAAGACGGGAAATGACGAGCTATTCACGTGAAGACCTGAGCTGGACCTCTGATTTGAAAGAAGCTTTTGATGGTGACGTAGAGTTGCAGGATGAACAGGGTCATGCGATACGCATGGAGTTGGAAGCAGAGTTCCAGGTAGGTGAGCAACGGTACGCCGTATTGCGTAGACCTGGCGCTGCTGCTGGCGAACATGAATTATATCATGTAAGCTCATCCACAGACGGCGAAATCTCCATCACCACCATTGAAGATGATGATGAGTGGGAAGATATTTCTGAGCTGTACGACGAATGTACGTTGCCAGAAGAGCAGTAATTCTGGATAACGAGGAGATCAAACCTGAAAGGGCGGACCAGTCCGCCCTTTTTGGCTGTGAAGGAGTTGGGTGGATGTGAAGCGAAGGACAAGGATGCTTACATTGCTTCTCGTGCTTGTTTGTATAGCAGGAGGTGCACTCCTCTATATATGGAATGCCATGCAGCCTGTTCAGCCGAAAACACAACCCGTTGCTTTTACGGTGGTAAGAGGTACGGGAACATCGGCTATTGCAGATACGCTGGAGCAAAAGGGACTTATACGTAATGCGCTCGTGTTTAAGGCTTATGTAAAATTCAAACAGCAAGGAAACGCATTTCAGGCTGGAAAATATGAAGCGCAGCCTGGCGCAACCTTTGATCAGTTGATTGCCAAGCTATCGGCTGGGGATGTAGTCAAAGAGGAAATGATTCGTTTTACAATCCCGGAGGGTTTTACGATTAGACAGATGGCTGATAAGCTCCAAAAGGAAGGACTGGCGGACCGGCAGCAATTTTTGCAGCTGGCCAACGATCCGTCCGCTTTTGACGTCGCGCTGGTGCGGGACATACCAAAGCAGACGGGGCTTCGCTATGCGCTGGAAGGCTATCTTTTCCCGGAAACCTATGAACTGAAAAAAGGAAGCACAACCAAGGATATCATTCAGACGATGCTGGAGCAGACGCAAAAACGTCTGGATACCATTTCTGATCTGGATGCCGGGTTGCAGCAACGCGGTGAAACACTGCATCAGTTGCTGACAGTTGCTTCTCTGGTAGAGCGCGAGGTGGTTGTAGACGATGAGCGGCCTATGGTAGCTGGCGTTATTTATAACCGCCTTCAACAGGATAAAAAGCTGGAAATTGATGCTACAGTTCAATATATGCTGGACAAGCAAAAGGAACGACTGTATTACAAGGATTTGGCTGTAGAAAGTCCTTATAATACGTATATGCATCAGGGACTTCCGCCAGGACCGATTGCAAGTCCCAGTCTGAAATCAGTAGTGGCGGCTCTACAGCCAAAATCTACAGATTATTTATTTTATGTGACCAAAAAAGATGGGACACATAAACATTTATTTGCCAAAACGTATAAAGAACATTTGCATAACATTCAGATAAGTAACCGTAAGACAAATTAGGAGGTGAGCCTATGGCTTACAAACCCGAACTGCTGGCAACTGCCAGCTCTCCGGAGGATGCCCGCCATATGCTGGAGGCTGGAGCAACTGCATTGCTGATTGGAGATGACCGCTTTGGCATGCGACTGCCAGGACATTTTACCCCGGATCAAATCCGTGAGGTTGTGGAAGAGGCAAGGAAGCATGCGGCGCAGGTATATGTATCTATGACGAATTTGATGACGAATGAGCTATTGCCACTTCTTCCCGAATATGTGCAGACCATAGCTGGATGCGGCGTAGACGCCATTGAGTTTAATGATCCAGCAGTACTCATGGCTGTGAAGGAATATGCCCCTCATCTGAAACTCTTCTGGAACGGAGAGATGATTTCTACCAACTTCGCAACCGCCAACTACTGGGGTGAAAAAGGGGCATCACGTGTCATCTTGGCTCGTGAGCTCAGTATGGATGAAATTACGGAAATGATTCCAAAGTTGAACATAGAAGCACAGGTTCAGGTACATGGAATGACCAATATTTATCACTCCAAGCGTAAGCTTGTTCAAAGCTATATGCTGCACCAAGGTCGCACGGTAGAAGGTGATCTCGGCAGAGGCCGTGGCTTGTTTCTGATTGAAGCAGAGCGGAAGGAAGAGAAGTTCCCCATTTACGAAGATATCAACGGGACACATATTATGAGTTCGGATGATTTTTGTATCATGGAGGATCTGCATATTCTGATGGAGGCGGGCGTGCACAGCTTTAAGATCGAGGGCTTGTTGAAACCCACCGCTTACAATGAGGCAGTTGTCCGTGCTTACCGTAAAGCTATAGACAGTTATACAGCCGACCCGGATGCTTATGTTTATGATGAAAGCTGGCTGGATGAGGTTCGCCGCCTTCAAGACCCTGAACGGGAACTTTCCTTCGGATTTTTCTACAAAGAGCAGGTTTATTAATTACAAAATGAATTTACAGAGGGGGGAACGTCATGGGAACGATCACCAAAACGAGAAAATATACAGGTAAACGAAATCGTTTGGATAAGCCGGAGTTGTTGGCTCCTGCCGGAAATCTAGAAAAGCTGAAGTTTGCCGTTCACTATGGCGCGGATGCTGTATATATAGGTGGGCAAAAATACGGTCTGCGTTCTAACGCCGATAATTTCAGTTTTGAAGAAATGCGTGAAGGTGTGGAATTCGCCAACAAGTACGGTGCTAAGGTGCTTGTGGCGACTAATATCTATGCTCACAATGAAGATATTGCCGGAATTGAGGAATACTTGCGCAATCTGTATGAAGTAGGAATTCATGCTGTTATCGTCGCTGATCCGGCTATTGTATCCGTGGCATTGCGGGCAGTTCCCGGATTGGAAGTGCATTTGAGCACACAGCAGTCCACGCTGAATTGGCAAGCGGTAAAGTTCTGGAAAGACGAGGGACTGCCGCGTGTGGTACTTGGACGTGAAACCAGCTTGGAGGAAATCGAAGAAATTAAAAAGCATGTGGACATCGAAATCGAAGCTTTTGTCCACGGTGCAATGTGCTCTTCATTTTCCGGCCGCTGTGTGTTATCCAATCATTTTACAGACCGAGATTCTAATCGTGGAGGATGTTGTCAGTCTTGCCGCTGGAAATATGATTTGTTTGAGGATGCCCGTCCAGGTGAGGTTTGGATATCTGAGGAAGAGGCACAGGACAACAATGTACTAAAACAGTTCCAGCTTGGCGTTAACCAGCTTCCATTGTTTGAAGAGAGCGATAATGCTTTTTCTATGGGTTCCAAGGATCTGTGTATGATTGAAAATATTCCTGATCTGATTGATGTGGGTGTAGACAGCTTTAAAGTGGAGGGACGTATGAAGTCCATCCACTATGTGGCTACGGTCGTGAATGTCTACCGTCAAGCGATTGATTCCTATATGGCTGATCCGGAAAATTATGTACTCAAACCAGAATGGATTGAAGAAATTAACAAGGCAGCCAATCGTCCGTTAAATACAGGATTCTTCTATGATACACCGGATCATGAGGATCATATTTATGAGCCGGAAGAAAAAGCGGTCCCTTATGATTTTGCCGGACTGGTCATGGACTACGATGCTGCAAGTGGCATCGCAACGATTCAACAACGCAACCATTTTAAACCAGGTCATGAAATTGAATTTTTCGGTCCGAACGGAACATTTTTCAAGCAAACGGTCGGAACGATCTGGGATGAGGAAGGCAACGAATTAGATGCTGCACGTCATCCGCTTCAACGAATCAAAATGAAGGTAGATCAGCCTGTATCATATTTTGATATGATGCGTAAAAAGAAGTAAATAAGTCTTAAGTCACAAGTTAAAAGATTCAAAAGCCTCTCCTGTCGGTTGGAGAGGCTTTTTTTTGAATAGTTTTCTAGGAAAAAAGTTTCACAAAATTTAGTGGGTACTCAAAGGAAAGCTACATTCCTTGTCGAATAGTTCCGATAGAGACTATATAGATAATAGATACATAATGGATGACGTGGAACAAGAAACTAATTATATAGTGGTAGGTGAGAGGAATGGGTTTTCGGAAAAAAGAGGGGAATACAGCAAAAAGGCAACCCAAGAAAAAGGATCAAATGAAAGGTTTAAAAGGAAGAAAAGTAACAACGGATAAAGGGGAGGAGACGGTTGTGATGTCTTCGAAGGGTACTCCCTGGGTAGCTGAGGTCTTACGTAAATGCACAAACAATTTAAAGCGTTTACTTAAGCCTGAAAGATACAGTAAGGATTTTATGCATTTAGTCAAAAACTATAATCCGATCCGTTCGGTTGGGATGAAGTTGTTTCTGATCTTTTTTGCGGCCATTATGTTATTTGTGGTCAGCTTGGGAATGCTCTCGTACTACAGAGCTAAAAGCACGATTGAGCAAAATGCAGCTACAGCGTATCAGCAAACGGTTCAGCAAACTTCGGAAAAGCTTGATATTATTTTAGAGCGCTTTCAAGACACATCGACACAGGTATTTTTCGATACTGAATTAAGTGATCAGTTGCAAAAGGCTGTAAAGCAAGATAAAAATCCCTTTGCATCTTTTGTTGCTATGGGAGAAGTAAACAAGAAATTAACCAATATTGCTTTTACAAATAAAGCGATTGATTCATTGTATTTGTACCCGGAAGAAACCAGTTTAGCTGCAATGGGTACCGGAACACAAAAGGATGTACGGCAGGAAGCATGGTTTAAGGATATTTTGAAAAACAAGGGAATGGTTTGGCTACCTACGCAGGTGAATGACAATGGCAGCAAGACCTTTCGTCTGGCACGATCCATGAACAGCATGTCCGGGTTGGGAGGGACTTATGTTCTGGTTATGGATTTAAAGGCCAGTGCGGTGGAGGACGAGTTGAAAGGTGTTAATTTGGGCTCAGGCAGTATGATTAGCCTTGTGACAGACAAGGGGGAGTTTGTAGGTTCTAACAATGAGAGCTTGGCCGGGGGAAAGACAAAGCTGGATTACGTTTCCAAGCTTGAAGGGATCGAAGGAAATCAAATTATGGAGCAGGTAGCAGATGGCAAAGAGCAAAGTGTGCTTACGGTTCATAATACACTGGGAACTTCCAAATGGATTCTCGTGGGTGTAGTACCTGTATCTGAGCTGGTGAGAGACGCTAAGGGGATTCTAACTACGACATGGGTATTTGCTGCGGTGGCTGCACTCATTGCATTGTTCATCGGCCTGTGGATCGTGCGCCTCGTGGCTCGTCCACTGACACACCTGAAGGATTTAATGATTGAAGGCGCCAAAGGCAACTTGCAAATCCGAACCAACTATAAGGCTCAGGATGAAATTGGGCAGTTGTCCGCTAGCTTTGATACAATGATGGAGCAAATTACACTGCTGGTAGAACAGACGAATGCATCAGCACAGGAGGTACTGAATACAGCGACGGAACTGAGTGATGCCTCGAAGAAGACAGCCGTTTCAGCCAAAGAAATTGCAGCTGCGACGGAAGAGATTGCTCATGGTGCCACCAGTTTAGCAACAGAGGCGGAACGTGGTAGCGGATTAACGGGGAATATATCCCAGCAAATGGATACGGTTATGACTTCTAATTATGAAATGAGTCTGGTCGCACAAGAAGTTGAACAGTCCAGTGAAAAAGGGACAATTCAGCTGAAAAATCTATTGAGCAAGACTAAGGTTACGGAAGAAACTACGCATGCTTTGGTAGGCAAAGTAGATGAACTGAAGAAGACAACTTCCGATGTCTTTAAGGTGCTGGACGTATTGCAGGATATTGCTAAACAAACGAACATTCTATCCCTGAATGCGACGATTGAAGCGGCACGAGCAGGGACAGCCGGGCGTGGTTTTATGGTGGTTGCAAATGAGGTCCGTCAGTTGGCAGAACAATCACGTCAAGCCATTCGTACAGCTACAGGTATTACGAATAATATCGTCAATGAGATGAATGAAACGGTGCAAGCGTTATCTGAAGTGTACCCGCTGTTCCGGGAGCAGATGGGAGCCGTACGAGAAACGACGGACATTTTCCAATCGGTGCAGCAGCAAATGGGCGAGTTCGCGCTTCGGTTGGGAACAGTCACCGCCTCCATTCATCATCTGAGTGAATCGCAGACTACTTTGTCTGAGGCAATGACCAATGTTAGTGCGGTAGCCGAGCAATCCTCTGCTACTTCGCAGGAAGTCGCTTCTCTCAGTAATGAGCAGGCCAATATCGGTAATCAGCTGGTAGGCTTGTCTGATAAGCTGGAAGGAGTTTCAGTGAATTTGAAAGAACAGCTTTCAAGGTTTACAGTGTAGGTGTTGTAAAATCAAGGTTATCAGGGAAATCTCTTGAGAAGGAAAGCAGATTATGAATACAAACACAAAGTGGGCCTGGGTGGTTCTAGCCATTACTATTTTTATAACGGTCTATTATTCGTTAGATGAAATATTAGGTTGGAGCCCATATTCATCACTAGATATCCAATAAATTTGGTAACCCATTCAACATTACATGTTGAGTGGGTTTTCTTTTTCCATCACCGGACATACTACTGGAAAAATGATGAAAGAAGGATGAATGTGTCTAGGCGTCATAGCAGTTTCATTCGTCAACGTCGAATTGCATATATAGCCCTGGGGATCATGGTATCGCTACTGATTTTATGTTTCCGACTGGCTTGGATTCAGGGAACAGCAGGCATTCATTTGTCATTTTATGGGGGGCATTCGCTTAAAGAAATGTCAGTACGTCAGCGACAGGAAGGAATCGCTATTGATACAGGGCGTGGACAGTTTACGGACCGACACGGGCAGCCCTTGACTGGAGGAGTCGTATGGACGCCAGTGCTTTTTCCCGATGTAGATGGCCGAGCAGCTTCGCATGGACAGGAACTGGCCAAGTTATTGCATACGAGTAAAGGGCAACTGTTGACGCAATGGAAGGGACTGCAATCTCCGCTCATATGGAGGGATGGACGTGGAGAGCCTGTACAAATCCATCCGAATGAAGCGGGCAGACTGCTGAAGTTAGCCCCTTCGCTCATAGAGCTTGTACCGTATGCGCAACGTTATAGGGACTTGCCCAATGGCAGACAATGGCTTGGTTTTATGTATGAACGTGGTGAACGAGCAAGTGAACTGCCGATGGGGGCAGCTGGCCTGGAAAGAACGTTAGAGCCGCTGCTAAGCGGCGTTGGTGAGACATTCGTCTCTCGGTTTGTAGATGCCCAACGTCGTCCATTGACTCATGTCCCGCTTCGTGTCAGTGCTCCATCCAATAGTCACTATCCATTACAGGTGCAGACTACAATTGATCTCCCGTTGCAGGAACAGATTGAGAAGCTGACAGAATCTAACCACTTGGCAGAAGGAGCAGTCGTTGTGCTTGATGCAGGCAACGCGGATGTGATGGCGATGGTGTCTCGTCCTTTCTATAATCCCGCTCATGTTGATCCGCAGCAGAAAACAGACTGGTCTAATCGTGCTCTCAAAGCAGTAACGCCTGGTTCAATTTTTAAGTTGGTTACGGCTGCGGCTGCACTTGAATCAGGTGTGGTTCAACCGCAGGAGCAATTTCATTGTCATGGAGCCTATGGCAAGTACGGCTTGTCATGCTGGAAAAAAGAAGGACACGGAACCCTGAACCTGGAGGAAGGGCTTGCCGTATCCTGTAATAGTGTGTTCGGCCATCTCGGCGAACGGCTTAACGCCGAGCAAATTCAGGCCGTAGCCTCTGCACTAGGATTGAGTCGAACCGTGGGCTGGCAGGACCGGGATCTGGCAGGACTACCTCAATTCAGGCCGCTAGATCACGAAGAAAAGGGAGCCGTATTCGGCTCCCATACGAATGCATCTGATCCAGGCGTACGTGTGCAGACAGCTATCGGCCAGCGTGATGTGCTGGTGACGCCTCTCCAAGCAGCTAATCTCATCGTCACCTTGCTGCACGATGGTCAAGTACATGCACCGCGCATCGTAAAACGCGTCAGCTACGCAGACGGAAGCACCTTGCTGGAGCTACCTGCTCACGCTGCTCCTTTACCCCAAGGCAGCCGCTCGATTCGCACATCCACGGCTCATATGCTGCGTGAAGCAATGGAACAAGTTGTGACACACGGTACAGGTGCCTCCTTGCGTAACAAAACCTGGAAGCTGGCCGGTAAATCGGGTACGGCCCAAGCTTTAAAAAACGGTCGCCCCATAAATCACCAGTGGTTTATTGGTTACGGTCCGATAGAGCGGCCACGTTATGCGGTTGCCGTTCTTGTGCAAAATGCTTCAACGCATGCTGCAAATCAGGCCACAGCACTGTTCGGCCAAGTCATGGATCTGCTAGCTCAATCCTCTTGAGTCCTGCGAGTAGCTTCACGCTCTTCCTCCTGAATTTTGACGATAAAAGGAGGTTCGTCAAATTCCTCAGTCGGAAACCGAATCCATTGCTGCAAATAACCTTGCTGCCACAATTCCTTGAGCAAAATGATCAGAATGGGGGATAGGATTAATCCGGCCAATCCGAAGATGGATAACGATATAATGGCAAAGGAAAGCATTAGATAGGCAGATGAGACGCCGATGGAATTACCAGTAATTTTGGGCTCCGCCAACTGGCGCACAATCACGGTGACAGCCATGACAATAAGCAAGCCTACGGCCAAGCCGGTATTCCCCGTGATGAACAAATACACTGCCCACGGAATAAAGATAACAGGCACACCCAACAACGGCAGAATATCAAACAAAGCTGCTACGAGCGCCAACGATAGGGCATTATCTACTTGCAAAATGAGTAAACCTATAAATACGAGCACAAAGGTAATTCCTACCAGTAAGGCTTGAGCCTTGAGAAAGGCGGAAATGGCTTTAAGTACATGATTTTTTAGAAAAAGGTACGCCGTTTTTAGTGTCTTCGGTGTTTTACTGCGGGCAATTCCTTTCCAGAGATTAATTTCCATACTCAAAAAGAACGCTAAAATGATGGCAACCGCAAAGTTGCCCATAAAAACAGTGAAAGAGCTGAGAAATTGAATGAAAAAAGATAACCCTAGCTGTGCCCATTTCGTAGCAATGGTGGTAGCAGTCGCAAAATAATCATTTACACGTTCGGTAACACCCGGAGGCAAGGCAGCAATTTTATCTTGAGAAAGATGAAGAATCCGCGTGAATTCCGTTTGGATAATCTGGGTATAATGTGGGAGGTTTTGCGCGACTTTTGTAAATTGAGTAACCAGGATCAGGCCCAATCCGAAAAAAATAGCCAGTAATAAGATGATAAACAGCAATACGGAGAGTGCAGAGGCAAAAGGCTTTTTCATGCCTTTGCGATGAAAATAACGGGCAGCAGGTTCAATGCACCAAAACACGACGAATGAAAGGAACACAGGTGCGGCTAGCTGATACAGTTTGCTGGATACGAACATAATTAAATACACAGTTAATACGATCAGACCGATATCAAAAACAGTACGCCAATATTTTTTGTACAATGGAAGCATATGTATACAACGACTCCTTTAAGATTTTTATTTATTGTACACTAAATTGAATCTCAATGCTGACCAGTAGCAATGGCAAAATCTCGGCATGCTTACATCATTGTGATAACATATAAGTAAGTGAGTTTTCCTCAGGAGGCCTGCTTGGAAGTTCAGAATAGAAAAGTGGGGATAAAACGTGCAGACTTTGCTGTTATGGATGTTTTACATTTCAACTTTTTATGCTTTTATTCCGGCGCTGGTGAGTCGTATATTTGGTTTCCGGGTGTTTAGGCGTGGCAAAAGTGACCAAGAATATGCGCTAACCTTTGATGATGGTCCTGATCCAGTCTATACACCACAGTTGCTCGATTTACTCAAGCGTTTTGATGCCAAGGCTACTTTTTTTGTTGTAGGGTTGAATGCCGAAAAACACCCTGAGCTTCTGAAGCGCATGCATGATGAAGGTCATCTGATCGGTATTCACAATTATGTGCACAAATCGAATTGGCTTATGCGGCCTGTTACTGTTAGAAGACAAATTGCCCAGACAGAGTCAGTCATTCGTCGCGTAACTGGCGAAGGAACGACCTTTTATCGTCCACCTTGGGGGATTGTGAACTTTTTTGATATTTCCAAAAACAATGGTCGTCGAATCGTATTATGGTCCTCTATGTTTGGTGACTGGAAGGCCAGCATTGGAGCAAAACAATTAGCAGAAAGAATGCTCAAAAAGCTGAGGGGTGGCGAGGTGATGCTGCTCCATGACTGTGGTACGACATTGGGGGCAGACGTAGAAGCGCCACAGAATATGCTCATTGCGCTAGAGAAGCTATTGAGGGTCGCCCAGGAACGGCAATTACGCAGCGTCCGCGTGGATACATTGTTTTGCCGTCAATCTGGCTATCATTCCACTGTCTCCTGCTTGTCCAGTACAGATTGGATGAAAAAAACGATGGTATTCGGATGGCTACAATACGAGCGCCTTTTTCACGCCTTGTTCCGCCTTCGTCCTGTTAGCAAGGATAACACGATCTTTTATTATCGTCGCCGTATCTATCATGGACCCAATATTAACATGGAGAATGGTAGGTGGCTGGAAAAAGGGGATCCCATAATTGAGCTTCATTTTGACAATAAAATGTTGTTTCAATTGGGATCGTCGGCAAAGTCCTTGGTACATCTAGCGATTCAATTGATTCGAGTTGTGAAAAGGCAACTGCCTGATCTTACTCAACGGGTTGTACATGATTCTGGTATGAAGGGTGTAAAGGCGATCTATGCAGTAAGTATGATTCATCGAGGACCTGAAAAATTAGGCTTTCAAGTTCGGGAGCTTCCCCAAGGACTGTTTAAGCATGTATCTACTGTATATTTAAAGCTGTTATTTCGTATTATCCATCCTTCGGGTTCAGAACAATTGAATGAAAAAAAAGAGGTCATGATACCGAAATTAATCGTGATGCCCATTGATACCTTGTTTGATCGTTTCCAACCGGGAGATTCGCACCGGGCAGACCAGGCTTTTGATCCAACTGATCAAAGGGATGTTGTTCATACACTCAACAGTGAAATGATAGAAGAAGGTGACCCTATGTATGCTTCGATTAGGGCTTCACAAACAGCGGATACAGGATCAAGCAGTTGACCTAATAAAAAAAGCCACTCGATCCTTTTGTAGGGGTCGAGTGGCTTTTTAGTAGTTCATATAATAATCTATATTGGCAAAGCACTTAGATTTTCATAATTCCGCCGTTACTTGCGTTCGTCACCAGCTTGGAATAACGGGCCAGGTAGCCTGTCTTTACTTTCGGCTCGAAGCCTTTCCAATTGGCACGACGACGGTCGAATTCTTCGTCCGTAATGTGAAGCTCAATCTTACGATTGTTCAGGTCTAGCTCAATGATATCGCCGTCCTCAACAAAAGCGATAGGTCCGCCTTCTGCTGCTTCGGGGGAAATATGACCGATGGAGATACCACGGGAAGCACCTGAGAATCGTCCGTCTGTAATCAGACCAACCTTGGCACCAAGCCCCATGCCCACGATTTGTGAAGTCGGAGCGAGCATTTCAGGCATACCAGGTCCGCCCTTAGGACCTTCATAACGAATAACAACAACATGTCCTTCGGCAATTTTACCGTTAGCGATGCCAGCCAGTGCATCTTCCTGTGAATCAAAGCAGATGGCAGGGCCTTTGTGATAACCGCCAACAGAAGGATCAACCGCACCGACTTTAATAATGGAGCCTTGTGGTGCCAAATTGCCGAATAATACAGCTAGACCGCCGCGCTCGGAATAAGGGTTGTCCAATTTGTGGATGACGTTAGTGTCCAAAATTTCCTGACCCTCTACGTTTTCACGAAGGGTTTTCCCAGTTACAGTAATACAGTCACCATGCAATGCGCCCGGTTTCTTCAATAGCTCATTCAGCACTGCGCTTACGCCACCTGCATTATGAACATCCTCAATGTGATAGTCGGAAGCAGGTGCCAATTTGGACAAATGAGGTACACGGTTCGCGACTTCATTGATGCGTTCGATAGGGTAGTCAACCTCAGCTTCATGGGCAAGTGCCAATGTATGCAATACGGTATTCGTAGAACCACCCATTGCCATATCCAGTGCAAATGCATTATCAATGGCTTCTTTAGTCACGATATCACGTGGTTTGAGATCGAGCTTAATCAATTCCATCAATTGGCGTGCAGATTGTTTGACGAATTCTTTGCGTTCTTCTGCTACGGCGAGAATGGTGCCGTTACCTGGCATAGCAAGTCCCATCGCTTCTGCGAGACAGTTCATAGAATTCGCTGTGAACATTCCTGAACAGGAGCCGCAGGTTGGACAGCCGTATTGTTCTAGCTCAAGCAAACTTTGATCATCGATTTTGCCCGCCTGGAATGCACCTACACCTTCGAAGACGGAAGTCAGGGAAATAGAGCGTCCGTTCTTATCTTTACCAGCTTTCATAGGACCGCCGCTGACGAAAATAGTCGGAATGTTAACACGCAATGCCCCCATCATCATACCAGGGGTAATTTTATCGCAGTTAGGAATACATACCATGCCGTCAAACCAGTGAGCGGAAACGACAGTTTCCAAAGAGTCTGCAATAATTTCACGACTTGGCAGAGAATAACGCATACCGATGTGTCCCATGGCAATGCCGTCATCTACACCAATAGTGTTAAATTCGAAAGGTACACCGCCTGCTTCACGAATGGCCTGCTTGACAATTTTGCCAAATTCCTGCAAATGGACGTGGCCCGGTACGATGTCAATATACGAGTTGCATACCGCAATAAACGGTTTGTCAAAATCTTCTTCTTTGACGCCCGCTGCGCGCAGCAAGCTGCGGTGAGGAGCGCGGTCAAAGCCTTTTTTAATCATATCGGAACGCATTTTCGTCTTAGCTGTCATGATGCTGGTTTCCCCCCAAAGTATAAAAATGGTATGGCGTTCAATGAACGCCGTAATAGCGCAGATGTTTTCTAAAGAGTCTATCATAGTTGTGCGCATATTTCTACATATATGAGGATTTTGAAAAAAGTATAGAAGTGTTCTGTAAGCAACAATATATAGATAGGAACAGTTTTATTTATCTATATATTGCATCTGTAAGGATTTGAATTGGATTCTTCAAAACTCTGATATCCTGATATATTAGCCTATCGGATAAATAGGAAAAGCCCATTCCGTAATAAACGGAAGGGCTCAGGCTTGTTTTTATGTTAAAGGGGGGTGGAATATAAAACTATATTTTAATTTCTGCCACCTTTACGACCGATGTCTCTATAGAAATTTTTGTCATGCGACTCAGCTGTAGCATCGCCGCCCTTTTTGCCGATTTCCTGATAAAACTCTTTATCATGTGAGTTTGCGGTTGCTTGTCCGCCTTTCTTGCCAATCTCCTGATAAAATTCCTTATTGTGCTTCTTGGAGGTAGCTTCCCCACCCATACGGCCTGCTTCTTCGCGACTCATTTTACCCTGATTTTGATTACGTGCCATTACAAATCACTCCTTATTAAAAAGTTGTTTTTTGTTGCGCGTATCATTTACTTACCACATCTTGCCTGTATGAAACAGGCACTATGCGCGAAGTAAAGAGGGGGAAACCCACTTCCATTCTCGTCTGTAAGTGGGTTGTCGCGTGCTGATGTGAAATATAAATGGATAAAAAGTTACGCAGACCGTCTAAAAAGATAAGGAGCGGGCTTCAACATCCACTCTACCTGTGGCTCAATCAGAGGCCGTGTTGCAGTTCGAACCCAAGGCATGGTCAACAGACAGCACAGACCTGTGGCGCACACTAGAATCAACATGACTTCCACAGGAGTATCTATATACTCGTAGACCCCCTTTGCAACAACGGAACGGACGATTAAGCCATGCAGCAAAAAGACATATAATGTACGTCGTCCCATCTCGGTTATACGTCCTGTGACGGCTGGAACAAAGCTTAGAAACGCCATAGATGCTATCCATTGAACTCCATAAATGCCGATACGGTAAATCCCTGCGTACCATTCGGTATGGCCCAGTTCACCATAAGTCATGTTGCCATATAGCCAGCCTGCCGGGATGCCAAAATACGACGTTCCCGCCAGTACCATAAGTAAAAGAGATACAATACCAGCGATGATACGGACAGGTGTTGTGAAGAAGCGTCGAACGTCGGCATAATTCAAATGATAACCTGCTACAAAGTAAGGCAAATAAACAAAGGTTCTGCATACGCTTAGCCATATACCGTCTACGGGGAGATATCCGACAAGGATACCCAGTAGCACGGATATGCCCAGTTGGAAGACTGGTGGTATTTTCTGAAAAGATAGCAACAGCAGTCTCCAGCAGATGTGGCTGGCAAGGAACCAAAGCAGCAGATAAGGAGCAAAAAAAGAATGATGGATATGGGGAACGTGAAAGATTACGACATCCAAAATTGAATAAAGGGATTGGAAAATCAGATATTGCATACCGATCTGAAGCAGAACCTTTTGTCCTGCGAGACCCGTCAAAGTGGTTTTGGCAAAGTAGCCTGTAACGAGTACAAACAACGGCATATGAAACATGAATATCCAGCTGAACCATTGTTGGGCAAGATGAAGTGAACCGACTAATGGCTCCAGGGCGTTTCCTGCAAATACGCATATAATCAACAGAAATCGCAAATTGAGAAAAAAGCTTTCCCCTTGTACATCATGGCTTGTCGTCATGTGTTTCCCTCCGAACGGCTTCTGCCGACTAAACTATTTAAAAAATAATTCTTTACATGGAACAAGGTACGATACTCTGGATTGTAACATTGTGATTTTATTCACAATAGTAAGCGTTATCATGTCCTTTTTATGTGGCGAAAGCTTGAACACGGAATAAAGATGGGCTTATGTCTGGAAACGTGTGCTAATTTGACCCTGTACAGGCAACGATGTTACCCTAACAAGGTTATAGTTATGCTAACAAATACAGCGACACCATTTAGATTCAAGTTACGAATCACGAGGTACGAAAGTCGAAAGGAACTTATACGATGAGAAGAAGAACAAGAAGATCATACAACTCCTATGGAACACGCGGATCTCGGAAAATATGGAAAATTCTTTTAGGCATCCTAATTGTCATCGTGCTAATCGTGGGTTGGGGAGCATGGAAGGTATTTACGCCTTATCAGCCTGACGAGACGGCTGCTGCTGCATTAGCCGAAATAGCGGATACTGTGAAAGTAAATGAGCAAGAGCATTGGTTAAGTTTTGAGCCTGCCAAAAGAAGTGGATCAGGAGTCATTTTGTACCCAGGAGCGTTGGTTAAACCCGAAAGCTATGCGCCCTTGGCACGCCGTCTGGCAGAAAAGGGTCATCATGTGATTATTGTAAAAATGCCACTGAACCTTGCATTGATCTCACCGGATTTGGCGAATGAAGTGCTAAAGGCGTACCCGAAGGAAGTCTTTGTTATTGGCGGACATTCGTTAGGTGGTGTGATGGCGGCCCGATATGCAGCTGCACATCCTGATCAGGTTAAAGGTGTATTTTTCCTTGCTTCCTACCCGGATAACAAGGGTAATTTAAAGGATAAAAATCTGCCAGTGATTTCTCTACTAGGAAGTGATGATGGAGTCATCCAGATGAAAAATGTCCAAAGTGGGAGAACTTATTTACCTGCCAACACGCTGTATTTTACAGTCGAAGGGGGGAACCATGCCCAATTTGGCAGTTACGGTGCCCAGAAAGGGGATAACCCTGCGAAAATTAGCGCCGTTGAGCAATGGAATCAGACGGTAACGGCTTTACAGGACTGGATGAAAGAGAGTGTAGATTCAGCTTCTAAGAACCCGTAAAGGAGGTGTGATGCATGTCTGAGCTGATCGTGCAGGGGAAGCGATACTCATGCCGTGGCATCTTATTCGATAAAGATGGCACACTACTGGATTTTATTCAGTTATGGGGCCCTTGGGCTCGTTCTATACTGGATATGATGGAGCAGCATCTTGTCGTGGCGGGAGCCGGTTTTACGATGGAAAAAGGGAACATTCTAGGCACTGTTCACGATCAGGAGGGACGTGTGATCGGTTACGATCCTTCTGGTCCGCTGGCAATGGGGACGGTGGATGAAAGTACAGGTGTGCTGGCTTGGCAGCTTTATACTGCCGGTGTCCCGTGGAATGAAGCTGTGCGGCTTGTCCGCGAATTTAATAAAACAGCGATGGCTGACGTCCGCCGACATCGGGCAGCGAAGGTGTTTCCGGGGTTGCGGACCTTATTGGAGCAGAGTCGCCGTGCCGGATTGAAGCTGGCGGTTGTGACCTCTGACAGTACAGAGGCTGCACAAGAGCATCTGGAGTGGATGGGGCTGACATCCTATTTTGACGAGATCATCGGACATGATAGGGTTACATACGGCAAGCCTGACCCGGAAATGGCTGAAAAAGCTTGCGCGTTACTAGGACTGTCGCCAGCGGACGTGGTAGTGATCGGAGACAGTAATGGGGATATGCAGATGGGCAAGCGTGCCGGAGTACGGCTAGCCATTGGATTTGCTCCGGAACCGGAGCGTTCCGGTCATTTGCTGGATGCGGATAAGGTGGTTCGTGGATATAAAGAGCTGGAGGTGCGTAGAGCATGAAAGTTAATACGTTGGCGGATTGGATACAGCAATCGCAGAATATTGTTTTTTTCGGCGGAGCAGGGACATCGACGGAAAGTGGTATTCCAGATTTTCGTTCAGCAGCAGGCTTGTATCAGAGCGAGGAAAAATTACCTTATTCTCCCGAGGTTATGCTTAGCCGCTCTTTTTTTGTGAAGCATCCTGAAGTATTCTTCGGTTTCTATCGCAGCAAAATGCTGCATCCCGATGCGAAGCCGAACGGCTGTCATCATTTCCTCGCGTCTTTGGAAAAGCAAGACCGTCTTAAAGCGGTTGTGACGCAAAATATTGACGGATTACACCAGGCTGCAGGGAGTATGAATGTAATGGAGCTTCACGGCTCGATACATCGCAACTACTGTATGGAATGCGGCCGCTTTTACGGTCTAAATGAAGTGATGAACAGTTCCGAGATTGTACCTAAATGTCCGTTAGATGGAGGAATGATTAAACCGGATGTCGTTTTATATGAGGAAGAGTTGAATCAAGATACCCTTATGCAATCCATTCAGGCCATTTCTCAAGCAGATCTGCTGTTAATTGGAGGAACGTCACTAACAGTCCATCCTGCGGCAGGCTTGATTACTTATTTTCGCGGAAAACATACAGTGCTGCTGAATACAGACCCCACCTCATATGATCACAAGGCGGATCTTTTGATCACCGAACCGATCGGTAAGCTTATGGAAAAACTTGCTCATCAATTGGGCTTGTAATCGTTTTCTTGTCAACGCCCGGATAAAAGCGCTATGATGATGTTGTGATGAACATAACAATGTTTCGAGAGAGGCTGTGATAGCATGGTTTATTTAGCTGGCGAAGATCGTTATGAAAGTATGAAATATAACCGTACAGGGAGATCGGGTCTTAAATTGCCCGCTATTTCGCTGGGCTTGTGGCACAATTTTGGCGGGATTAACAACGCGGAGAATGGTCGCAGCATGATTACTCGCTCCTTTGATCTGGGCATTACGCATTTTGATTTAGCTAATAACTATGGTCCTCCTGCAGGTTCAGCTGAGGAATTTTTCGGACAAGTGTTAGCCAGTGATATGAAACCGTACCGGGATGAATTGGTCATCTCTACCAAAGCAGGCTACCATATGTGGGCAGGTCCTTATGGTGACTGGGGATCTCGTAAGTATATGATATCCAGTCTGGATCAGAGTCTGAAGCGAATGGGGCTGGACTATGTCGATATATTCTACTCTCACCGCTTCGATCCGAATACGCCGCTGGAAGAAACGATGGGAGCACTGGATCATATCGTACGTTCCGGTAAAGCGCTGTATGTGGGTGTGTCTAATTATAGTGCAGAGCAAACGGCAGAAGCAGCTCGTATTTTGAAGGAGCTTGGCACACCGATGTTGATCCATCAGCCGAGATACTCTCTGCTTGACCGCTGGATTGAAAATGGATTACAAGATGTACTGGACGAAAACGGGATAGGCAGCATTGCCTTTTGTCCACTGGCTCAGGGACTGCTGACCAATAAATATTTGAACGGAATTCCCGAGGATTCACGTGCAGCAAGCACATCGGTTTTCCTGAATGAGAACCATGTGACGCCTGAAACTCTTCGCAAGGTGCGCGCCTTGAACCAGATGGCTGCTGCACGTGGACAAAGTTTGGCTCAATTCTCACTGGCATGGGCTCTACGCGGTGAACGTCTGACCTCTGTCCTGATTGGGGCTAGCCGTGTAAGCCAAATCGAAGAAAATGTTGAAGCCTTATCCAATCTGGAGTTTTCACAGGAAGAGCTGGACCGGATTGATTCGATTCTAAATGCTGGGAACGGACAAGACGGCGGCACAGCCTAATGATTAAAGGCATTTCGGAGTCATTGACCTAATTTCACATTCTCTTATACGATATATACTTAACAGCCCGCATTCGCTTGAAGGATGCGGGCTGTTTGTTATTGGCAGAGAGCTAGGGAAACCTGCTAAAGCTTACTTTACAACTGAGGATACTGCTTAACCTTGCTCCGGTACTCGGTTGGAGACTGACCACAGAAACGTTTGAATTGACGTGAGAAGTATAAAGCATCGGTTAAACCTACAGATGCAGCCACTTGCTCGACCGACAGCTCAGGACGTTCACGTAGCAGTTGACGTGATTTGTCGATCCGTAGCTTAAGCAGATAGGTGACGGGGGAGGCGCCCGTTTCCTTTTTGAATATTCGTGATAAGTATGCACGGTTATAACCAAGCCCTTCAGACATTTGCTCAATGGATACGGGATGTGCGTACTGAGTGGACATATATTGAACCATTTGTTTGACTGTTCGTCGAATTTGCGAATCCGCCCCAGACGGATCAGTCCAGTCACTCAGGTAATTACTTGCTTCCCCCATAATTAGGTACAAGTAGCCCAAGGCTGAGAGATGAGAGCTAGATTTTCTGCTGTAAAAGGCCAATTGCATTTGTTCCAGATAACCGGGAATAGGACTTTGATCAACAGCATGGAAAACAGGCTGATGAACACGCAGTCCTGCCTCTTGCACCACCTGCTCCGTATGGTGTCCGGTAAAGGCAGACCAACGATAGCGCCACGGTTCCTCATCATCAGAGGTATAGCTCACCAGCTGACCGGGATGAATAAGGAAAAAATCGTTTTTTTTAAGCTGATATGTGTGCTGTTCTGTTCGAAAGATGCCTTTGCCCGACTCTACAAAGTGGAGCAGATAGTAATCATAGATTTTCGGCCCAACGGCATGACCGGATTTGGTCTGGCTCTCTCCTGCAAAAAGCACATGCAGCGGGCTATTTTCGTAAAACACCGGATTAGAGGCGACAGCATAACTATATGAATGCGCTTGCAAAATAGAGTCATCCTTCCTGCATTTGTGAATAGTTTAGCGGATGCGGTATACTTACATTGTACATGTCCAAGTCACATTTATCCATAGCTTAAACACATGGATGCATTACATTGTGTGACGCTTTCATTTATACTGAAATCATAAGAGATGTCAACCTGATTAAGATATTACAGGGAAATCAGGGAGACTTTTACTAACGGTGAATGAGGTGGATGCGGATATGAACTCTACTGAATTAAAGAAACATTTTATTGAAAAATATGGTGAAAGCAGCAATGAACTGCTGATATTTCATGCACCTGGGCGCGTCAATCTGATTGGAGAGCATATCGACTATAATGGTGGTTATGTACTCCCGGCTGCGCTGGAATTTGGTACGACGCTGATCCTTCGTGCGCGCAATGATGACCAAATTCATTTTGCTTCGACAAACCTGTCGTACGAAGTGTCTATCCCCCGCGGAGAGATAGGTAAAAGCAAAACGGATGAGTGGGTGGATTATCCGGTGGGTGTGCTGGTGGAGTTGGCTCAAAAGGGAGTGTATCCTTCTAACGGATACGATCTGCTCTATCATGGAGAAATACCGAACGGAGCTGGGTTATCCTCCTCAGCCTCGATTGAGGTCGTGACAGGATATGCATTCCTGACTACAGAAAAGCAGAAAACCGACACAGTCGAAATTGCTTTGTTATCCCAGCGCGCAGAAAACAATTACGTGGGTGTCAATTGCGGCATTATGGACCAGTTCGCTGTAGCGAACGGAGCGGCTGATCATGCAATTCTGCTGATGTGCGATACGCTGGAGTACCGTAAAGTGCCATTCCGCACGGGAGCTTATAAGCTTGTGATCGGCAATACAAATAAGCGCCGCGGTTTGGTGGATTCAGCCTATAACGAGCGTCGCAGTCAATGTGCGGAAGCACTGTCCATTTTGCAGCAGCAGGAGTCGTCATTGGAATACCTTGCACAGCTGGATGAGGCTCGCTTTGGAGAGCTTCAGCATCATATTGCAGATGAAACAGTTCGCCGCCGGGCACAGCATGTGGTGGAGGAAAACGCTCGTGTGCTGGCCTCTGTCGAAGCTCTTGCGGCGAATGAACTTGCAGCTTTCGGTCAGCTAATGAACGCTTCTCACGATTCATTACGTGACCTGTATGAGGTCAGCTGCACCGAGCTGGATGTTATGGTGGAAGAAGCACGACGCATTCCTGGCACGCTGGGTGCTCGCATGACAGGGGCTGGGTTTGGAGGTTGTACGGTTTCATTGGTTCATGAGGACGATGTGGAACGTTTTGTGAAGGAAGTCGGCGAAGCTTATCAGACCCGTACAGGGCTGGAAGCCAGCTTTTATGTATGCAAGGCAGGAGACGGAGTTAAAGAACTGAAGGAGGACGAATAACATGGCCATTTTAGTCACAGGTGGAGCTGGATATATCGGTTCACATACCGTAGCAGAACTGTTGGATCTGGGAGAAGAAGTTGTTGTGCTGGATAACTTGCAAACCGGACACAAAGGAGCATTACTTGGAGGCAAGTTGTATGAAGGTGATTTGAGAGATAAAGAACTTCTGTCCAAACTGTTCTCTGAAAATAAAATCGACGCTGTTATTCATTTTGCAGCCAACTCGCTGGTTGGGGAAAGCATGCAAAATCCTGGGAAGTATTATGACAACAATGTATTTGGTACGTTGAGCTTGCTGGAGGCGATGAAAGATGCTGGCGTAAGCAAGATCGTATTTTCCTCGACTGCCGCTACTTATGGCGAACCGGAAAAGGTGCCGATTGAAGAAGGTGACCGTACTGAGCCAACTAACGTGTATGGTGAAACAAAGCTGATGATGGAGCGCATGATGTCCTGGTTTGATAAAGTATTAGGCATCAAATACGTGTCTTTACGGTATTTTAATGCGGCTGGTGCCCATGAGAGCGGCAAAATCGGTGAAGATCACCGACCAGAAAGCCATCTGATCCCATTGGTGCTCCAGACAGCATTAAAACAGCGTCCACATATCGCTGTGTTTGGTGAGGATTATGCGACACCTGATGGTACGTGTGTCCGTGATTACATTCATGTAAGTGATTTGGCGGATGCTCATGTGCGCGCAGTGAATTACTTGCGTGAAGGTAATGACAGCAACATATTCAATCTGGGCAACGGGCAGGGCTTCTCTGTGAAGGAAGTTATTGAAACGGCACGCAAGGTTACTGGACTCGACATTCCAGTTGTGACAGAACCCCGCCGTGCAGGCGATCCAGCAATATTGGTTGCATCTTCTGACAAGGCCCGTTCGGTGCTGGGCTGGAGTCCAAAACGTACCCAGCTGGAGGATATTATTAGCGGAGCATGGGGATGGCATCAGTCGCACCCTCAAGGCTACGGCGACGAATAGACGGGAGACGATGACATATGAGCGAGCGCCAATCTGTAGATAAAGGCCAAGACCGGGAACTTTCCCGGCACCTGGCCCATGACATCGACGAAACTGTACAGCAATCGGCTCTATATGCGGTGGAGCAACTGGTTGCATTCGCACATAAGAAGGGCTTGATTGGTCTGCAAGATACGGATTACAGTCGTAATCTGCTATTGGAGCAGTTCGGGTTTTCGGAGCCTTATTCCGGTGGGGAAGCAGGGGGCATTATTGCCCCCGAAGCTCTCCAGCCTGTGCTTAATGTATTGATAGATTATGGTTTTGCCATAGGGCTTATCCCTGAAAACACGGATACGTATCGTGATTTGCTGGATTCCAAAATCATGGGTCAGCTAATGGCGAGACCGTCTGAAGTCATCCGTGACTTTCATCAAACGGAGGCTGAACGTGGTATAGAAGCGGCTACAAATGCTTTTTATCAATTATCCATCGATTCGAACTACATTCGAATGGATCGGGTCGCCAGCAATGTGTATTGGAATCAGTCAACGCCTTACGGAGATATGGAAATTACGATTAATTTGTCCAAGCCAGAAAAAAGTCCCAAGGAAATTGCAATGGCGAAGCTTTTACCGCCGCCTGTTTACCCCAAATGTCAACTGTGCCGTGAAAACGTTGGATATGCCGGGAGGGTAAACCATCCGTCCCGCCAAAATTTGCGTATTATTCCGGTCGAATTGAATGGGGAACCGTGGTTTTTTCAATATTCACCTTATGTGTATTACAACGAGCATTGCATTGTGTTCCATCATGATCATGTACCTATGAAGCTTACAAAGGATACGCTGCGGCGGTTGCTGGCCTTTACGAAAGCGTTTCCGCATTATTTCATTGGCTCTAATGCGGATCTGCCTATTGTCGGAGGGTCGATCCTAACTCATGATCATTTTCAGGGTGGTCGTCATACATTCCCAATTGAAAAAGCGGATGTGGACGGCGTATACCATAATGAAGAGTTTCCGCAGGTTACGGCAGGTATTGTAAACTGGCCGATGTCGGTCATTCGTTTTACGTCAACAGATCCCGACGCACTGTTGGAGGCGGGGAATGCTGCTTTTGAAGCCTGGAAGGGTTATAGTGATCCATCGGTAGACGTTCTCTCTCATACCGAGCTGGAGGGGGAAACGATTCCGCATAATACAGTAACGCCGATTGTGCGCCGGGATTCTGAAGGAAGATATCAGATGGATCTCGTACTGCGGAACAATCGAACGAGTGAAGAATATCCGGAAGGTATTTTCCATCCCCATCGCGAGATGCATCATATCAAAAAGGAAAATATCGGTCTGATCGAGGTGATGGGGCTTGCCATCTTACCAGGTCGACTCAAGGATGAGCTGGATGGAATTGCTGATATCTTGTGTGGGGACGACGAATTGGCCGTGGCTATGCAGCAGGAAGGACATCCACTGTTTAAGCATGCAGACTGGATTTACCAGTTGAATACCCGGTTCGGTCGTCTGTCTGATAAGGAGACGGCTGTTCGTACCGTACAAAATGAGGTTGGACTGAAATTCAGTGAAATTTTAGAGCACGCAGGAGTGTATAAACGGAATCCATCCGGTCAGCAAGCGTTTGGCCGTTTTATGAAACAATTGGGCTATACCTTGGGAGAATAAAGTTGCTTATGTTTCCACATAATACAATACGAGAACCCTCCCAAGATGTGAAATGTAACCATACTCCTTAAGGAGTATGGTTTTTTTTCTGAAAATAAAGCAATTTGTTTCCTGTAACCATAAAGGTTATAATAGAGTAGTTTCTTAACATTAAACTTTAGAAATATTGGAGGCGAACGTTTGCGATGAAAGCATTCGAATTTTATAATCCTACACAATTGATCTTCGGTAAAGGACAATTGGAGGCTCTCAAGCGTGAAGTTCCTAAATATGGAAAACGTGTATTGCTTGTATATGGCGGCGGCAGCATTAAGCGCAGCGGTTTGTACGATAATGTAATAAAATTGCTTGGTGAAATTGGTGCAGAGGTAACAGAACTGGCGGGTGTAGAACCAAATCCTCGCTTGTCTACGGTACATAAGGGTGTTGAATTGTGTAAAACAAATCAAATCGACCTTGTACTGGCTGTGGGCGGTGGTAGTGTACTGGATTGCTCCAAAGCTATTGCTGTCGGTGCAAAATATGATGGGGACATGTGGGATTTTGCAGAGCGTAAAGCGGCTCCCAAAGCAGCCTTGCCATTAGGTACGGTTCTGACCATGGCTGCAACCGGCTCTGAAATGAACGCAGGTTCTGTTATTACAAACGAAAAAACTCAGGAAAAATTGGGCTGGGGTAGCGTACATGCGTTTCCTGCGTTTTCCATTCTTGATCCGGTGAACACATACTCTCTGCCACAAAATCAAACGGTTTACGGAATTGTGGATATGATGTCACATACGCTCGAGCATTATTTCCATTTGGAATCCAATACTCCGGTTCAATTGGGCTGGTGTGAAACGATTTTGCGTACGGTCATAGATGCGGCGCCGGGACTGGTTAACGATCTGGAAAACTACGAGCTGCGTGAAACCATTATGTATTGTGGTACGATGGCACTGAACGGCTTTCTGAACATGGGGCTGACAGGTGACTGGGCTACTCACAATATTGAGCATGCTGTGTCTGCTGTTTATGATATTCCGCATGGTGGAGGACTGGCTATTCTGTTCCCGAACTGGATGAAACATAACTTGCATGTGAAGCCTGAACGCTTCAAACAGCTGGCTGTGAATGTGTTCCATGTGAACCCAGAAGGTAAGAGTGATGAAGAAGTAGCGTTGGAAGGTATTCAAGCGTTGCGTGATTTCTGGAGCTCGATTGGTGCACCAAGCCGTCTGGCTGATTACGATATTGATGCGTCCCAAATTGATGTAATGGCTGATAAAGCTGTGAAATTCGGACCTTTCGGTGGCTTTAACAAGCTCAATCGCGAAGATGTAGTCGAAATTTACAAAGCATCCCTGTAAACAGCGGTTGGAGCATAATAGGCACGTTTGTGCGTCATTAGACGTACGAACGTGCTTTTTTGGGTTTAATTTGGAATATAGGAGGTAAATTTTGAAACTTTTTAAGGTTGAATACGTAAACATAGTTATAGACTGGAAACCAGACTGAAAAGGTACATGGAAGGAGGAGTCGCATGGAAACCTTATTTTGGTGGTTATTGGCAGGAGGAGCAATCTTTACCGTGGTTAGCGTGTTGATCGGGGATGTACTCGGTAGCTGGCTGGATGGGGCCTTAGAACTGCCGGGCCTTGATTGGTTCAGACCTGTCGTTCTACTTGGGGCTATGACTGCTTTTGGCGGGGCTGGAGTACTACTGACAAAGTATACTGGGCTGGCCATGGGCTGGGTCGTTGTGCTTGCTTTAGGGATTGCACTTGTTATTGGAGTGCTAGTGTTTTTTGCGTTTATCAAGCCTATGGCGAATTCAGAGGTATCCAGTGGCTTCTCAATGCGTGAACTAACTGGCAGAATCGGTGAGGTCACCATTCCTGTACCTGAGGTTGGTTACGGGGAAGTTATGATCCGCTTGGGTGCAGGCAACACCATACATACAGCATCTAGCTTTGATCACAAACCGCTAGCTGCGGGAACCCGTATTGTCGTGGTTGAGGTCGCAGAGGGCGTCGTCCGCGTAGCGTACCTGGACACATAGACGGCGCATTCGCTTAACTTGAAGGGAGCGTGATCGGGAGTGTCAAGTTTGCAAGATATTGTGTTGATCCCTGGAATTGTTGTCATTGTTATCGTCATATTAGGGATTGCTTTTTGGGCCCGTTACAAAACGGTAGGACCGGATGAAGGAATGATTGTGACAGGTTCTTTTCTGGGAAATAAAAATATTTCCGAGGATGATTCTGGTCGCAAGATTAAAATTGTACGTGGTGGGGGCGCTTTCATTTGGCCTATTTTCCAGCAGTCCGAATTTATCTCTCTGTTGTCTCACAAATTGGACGTAACTACACCGGAAGTATATACAGAGCAAGGAGTACCCGTGATTGCGGATGGTGTGGCGATCATCAAGGTTGGCAGTTCCATTGAGGATGTAGCCACAGCAGCCGAGCAGTTCATCGGAAAGCCGCTGGAAGCGCTTAGAGGAGAGGCTCAAGAAGTGCTGGAGGGACATTTGCGGGCAATCCTCGGCTCCATGACAGTAGAGGAAGTATATCGTAATCGGGATCGGTTTGCGCAGGAAGTACAGGGCGTGGCTGCGCGCGATCTGAAAAAGATGGGCTTGCAGATCGTTTCATTCACCATCAAAGATGTGCGCGATAAACATGGGTATCTGGATGCGCTTGGTAAGCCGAGAATTGCTGCTGTGAAAAGGGATGCAGAGATTGCAGAAGCCGAGGCAGTGCGGGATGCCCGAATTCAGAAGGCGCAAGCAGAACAGGAAGGACAGAAGGCCGAGCTGTTGCGGGATACGAATATTGCCGAGGCAGCCAAGGAGAAGGAACTGAAGGTGGCTTCGTTTAAGAAAGAACAGGATACTGCCAGAGCAGAAGCCGATCAGGCTTATCACATTCAGGAGGCCCGTGCCAAGCAGACTGCCGTCGAAGAACAGATGAAAGTCGAGTTGGTACGTAAGGAACGGGAGATTGATATTCAAGCCAAGGAAATACAGGTACGTGAAAAGCAATATGATGCGGAAGTGAAAAAGAAGGCGGAAGCCGATCGGTACGCAGTAGAACAAGCGGCGGAAGCTGACAAATCGCGTAAAATGCGTGAGGCGGAATCGCTGCAATACTCGATTGAAACACAGGCTAAAGCGTCAGCTGAACAAAAACGTCTAAACGGGCAAGCAGAAGCGGATGCAGAACGGGCCAAAGGTACAGCCGATGCAGATGTCATCCGTTTGCGTGGTCTCGCGGAAGCTGAGGCCAAGGAAAAACTGGCGGAGGCGTTCCAGAAGTTTGGAGAGGCCGCCGTGCTCGATATTATCGTGAAAATGTTGCCGGATCTGGCCGGACGCATTGCCGAACCGATTGCATCCATTGATAAACTGACTGTTGTGGATACGGGTAAAGGGGAAGGAGCAACGCGTGTCAGCAATTATGTCACCGAACTGATGGCGACGGCTCCCGAGATGCTTAAGAGTGTATCCGGTATTGATGTAGAGCAGTTGATCAAGGGACTAACCACTGGAAAAAATGGTCTTCATTCCGTACCTTCCTCCGATGATGCGAACAAGCTGCACAATCCACCCTTGGTTGAGGTGGCACTAACGGATAAAGAATAACGATAAGCCTTTGGGGAGTAGATTCTCAGCCTTCAAAAGACCGCTTTTCATCACAGCATTTCCTGGGAATTGTGATGAAAAGCGTTTTCTTTTTATTGACCTTTAGCGGAATATTTGGTACTTTAACGTGGATTCCTCTGAGCTTCATGCTATAATTCTTAGGATCAAGGTTCTGATAAAAGAGGTGCGGATGTGAGCAGCCTAAAAGTGGCCAAAGCGCTGAATAACAATGTGATTATAGGGATGCATCCCGAGCATGATGAGGTTGTCGTGATTGGAAAAGGAATCGGTTTCAATCGCAGAGCTGGCGATCTGATCTCGTTGGATTCAGTTGAAAAATTATTTATATTAAAAAGCCATGAAGAGCAGGAGCAATACAAACGGTTGCTTCCTGAGCTGGATGAAAAGCTCATCGAGGTCATCGGTGAGGTACTTCATCTTGTTCAACTTCAAGCAAAGAAGCCTCTAAATGAGCATATTTTGATTGCTTTAACTGACCATATCGCTTTTTCCATCAACCGTCATAAACAGGGAATTACGATTCATAATCCGTTTTTGTATGAGACTAGGGAAATATATCCTCAGGAATACAAGATGGCTGAGCAGGCTGTTGCTTTAATCAGGGATAAGATGAATGTAGATCTGGGAGAAGATGAAATCGGATTCGTAGCTCTGCATATTTATAGTGCTATGACAAACCAACATATCTCCGAGGTTAGGAAGGATTCTCGTCTGATTGCTGACATGGTTCAGGTCGTCGAGACGACACTGGATTACCGAATTCCTCTCCAATCCCTTGATTATTCTCGTCTGCTGACTCATCTGAGATTTGCGATTGAACGTGTACGACGAGGAGAAATTGTGCAGGAGATTTACCGATTGGACAAGCTTTTGAATGAAGAATATCCAGAAATGTATATGCTGGCCTGGAAACTTACGAAGATTATGGAGAAAAGGCTACGTAAACCGGTGTATCCAGCTGAAGTTAGCTATTTGACGATGCATCTGCAGCGTTTGTCCCAACGCAAGGAGCAGGGAGAGCAACAAACTGTGATAAAGCCCGAATAAAAAAGTATTGCCTCGCATTTAGCGTGGTGCTATAATCAATTTTGCAATGAGGAAGACAACAACTAAACATTTTAACGTGTTACTGATTCGATCAGGCATGAGTTGTTTTAAGTTATGATTGTTTACAGCCTACTGGGGTATGCTATATCCCAAGGTTGTGTTCAAACATACTTAAATCGGCTCATGCCTTTTTTGTTGTTTTGCCTCTGTTCTAAATTTCAGAGAAGGATGTGGAAGGTATGTTCAAAAAGCTTTTCGGCGTTTTACAGCGTGTCGGTAAAGCGTTAATGCTTCCAGTAGCGATTTTGCCAGCTGCGGGGCTTTTATTGGGTATCGGCAACATGCTGGTCAATCCTGATTTTCTCCAGTACATCCCTGCGTTAAATGCGGGCTGGGTTCAATCGGTAGCGACAATCATGATGAACGCCGGACAAATTGTTTTTGATAATCTGGCGCTGTTGTTTGCAGTCGGCGTAGCCGTCGGTCTGGCGGGCGGCGAAGGTGTAGCAGGTTTGGCTGCGATCATCGGTTACCTCGTAATGAACATTACGCTGGGTACAGCTGTAGGTGTTACACCTGGTCTGATTGCTCAAAAAGTACCGGGTTATGCGAATGTGTTGGGTATTCCTACACTTCAAACCGGGGTGTTCGGCGGGATTATCATCGGTATACTGGCCGCTGCTATGTACAATCGATTTTTCAAAATCGAGCTTCCTTCGTACCTGGGCTTTTTTGCGGGTAAGCGCTTCGTTCCAATTGCAACGGCAGTATCTTCACTGATTGTCGGACTGGCATTGGTGCTGATCTGGCCCCCAGTTCAACAAGGGCTTAACGCAGTATCTCACTTTATGGTGTATTCCAACCCGACTTTGTCGGCGTTCCTGTTCGGGGTTATCGAACGTGCGCTCATTCCGTTTGGTTTGCATCACATCTGGTACTCACCGTTCTGGTTTGAGTTTGGTGAATATGTGAACAAAGCAGGTCAAACCATTCACGGTGACCAGCAGATCTTCTTCAATCAGCTTCGCGACGGCGTGGCACTGACAGCAAGTACGTTCCAAGTAGGTAAGTTCCCATTCATGATGTTCGGATTACCGGCAGCAGCACTTGCGATGTATCAT
The DNA here is from genome assembly GCF_038008995.1 of Paenibacillus sp. FSL W8-0439. Taxonomy (NCBI): domain Bacteria; kingdom Bacillati; phylum Bacillota; class Bacilli; order Caryophanales; family Paenibacillaceae; genus Paenibacillus; species Paenibacillus sp. FSL W8-0439. The sequence continues at coordinate 4,294,531 of NZ_JBBPAK010000001.1, read as the reverse complement.
GAAGCAAGACCGGAACACAAAAAATATGTAGCAGGTATCATGGGTTCAGCTGCCTTGACTTCGTTCCTGACAGGTATTACGGAGCCACTGGAATTTTCTTTCCTGTTCGTAGCTCCATTGCTGTTTGCAGTACACTGTGTATTTGCAGGTTTGTCATTTATGACTATGCAAATTTTGAATGTTAAAATCGGTATGACGTTCTCAGGTGGATTTATTGACTTCCTGATATTCGGGATTATTCCAACCCGTACGCCATGGTGGTATGTAATTATCGTCGGTCTGATTTTGGCGGTTATTTACTACTTCGGATTCCGATTCATCATACGGAAATTCAACTTGAAGACACCAGGACGTGAAGAAGCTACAGATAATGTGGAGGGTGCAGCAAGCGGTAGCAGTGACGAGCTTCCACATAACATTTTGGCTGCTTTCGGTGGTTCATCGAATATCAAGCATCTGGATGCATGTATTACACGTCTTCGGATCGAGGTTAATGAGAAATCAAACGTGGATAAAGCTCGTCTGAAACAACTTGGCGCTTCAGGTGTCCTTGAAGTTGGTAACAATGTACAGGCGATCTTTGGTACCCGTTCCGATACGATTAAAACCCAAATGGCTGATATCATGGCAGGACGTACACCTGCACCTGCTCCTTCAGAACCAGCTCCACAAGAGGAAAAGGAAGCCGGAGAACAAAAGCAAACAATCGTTGTGGAAGATATCGTGATGCCAGTAAACGGTGAATTGGTGGACATCTCGACCGTTCCCGATCCGGTCTTTGCAGAACGCATGACAGGTGATGGCTTTGCAGTTGTGCCAAATGATGGAACCATTGTTTCTCCTGTTTATGGTAAAGTATTCAATGTATTCCCAAGCAAGCATGCGGTTGGTATTCAATCCGATGGTGGTAAAGAAGTGCTTGTTCATATCGGGGTGAATACAGTGAAGCTTAAAGGTCAAGGATTTGACGTTTTGGTGAACGAAGGCGATCTTGTGTCAGCCGGCCAGCCTATTATGAAAGTAGACGTGGAATACGTGAAGGCAAACGCTAAATCCATCATCTCACCTGTCATTTTTACCAACCTTCCAGAAGGATCTTCGGTAACTTTAAACAAAACTGGAGTATTGAAGGCTGGCGAAGATGGTATAATTACGATAAAATAAACTCTATGTGTTTCGGATTAGTTGATTAGGCGGCTTAGGCCGTCTGATCAATTATCCGGTATGCTGCGTGTAAACAAATATTATTTTTAGGAAAGTGGGAGGAACAAATTATGCAAACAACTTTTAGAATTACGGATGAAGACGGTATTCATGCACGTCCTGCAACTGCGCTGGTAAATACAGCTAACAAATTCAGCGGTGCTGAATCTTTCGCCGAAGCTAACGGTAAAAAAGTAACTTTGAAATCCATTCTGGGTGTATTGTCTCTTGGTCTGGAACAAGGGGATACTATTAACATTATCTGCGAAGGCGCTGAAGCTGCTGAAGCATTGAAAGCTCTTGAAAATGTAATCGTTAACGAAGGGCTGGGCGAAATTCATGCTTAAAATTTCCGGGATTGCCGCTTCGGCAGGCATAGCCATTGCCCGGGCGTTTATCTTGGAGCATCCGAATTACGCTGTAGAGAGACGCGCGGTTGGTGATGTTGAAGCTGAAATCGCAAGATTGGATGCGGCTTTGGCACAATCTCAAACCGAATTGGAATCGATTAAGGAGAAAACGCTTCGTGAGCTGGGTGAGAAAAAAGCAGAAATTTTTGCATCTCACCTGCTCATCCTGAATGATCCTGAATTGATCGATCCGGTTAAAGCTAAAATCAGAGACGAGCAGCTTAATGCTGACTATGCTTTGAATGAAGTAGCTACACAGTTTATTTCCATGTTTGAGAACATGAAAAGTGCATATTTGCAAGAACGCGCATCGGACATGCGTGATGTAACCAAACGGGTGCTTAATCACCTGCTTGGTGTTCATTTTGTCAGCCCTGCAGAAATTGCCGAAGAAACGATTGTACTTGCAGAAGATTTGACACCTTCCGACACAGCTCAGCTGAACCGTGAATTTGTTAAGGGTTTTGCAACGAATATCGGCGGACGCACTTCGCACTCGGCTATTATGGCTCGTTCATTAGAAATTCCTGCTGTTGTAGGAACAAAAAATATATTGTCTCAAGCTAAAAGCGGCGATTTGATTATCGTCGATGGTCTGGATGGTCACGTGTTCGTGAATCCTACCGAAGAAATCGTTGCAGAATACCGCGCTAAACAAGTGGCATATGACAAGCAACGCGAAGAGTGGCGTAAGCTGCGCGGCGAAGCTACGGTTTCCGTCGATGGTGTCCATGTCGAACTGGCAGCCAATATTGGTACGCCTAACGATGTAGCTGGTGTTCTAGACAACGGTGGTGAAGGCGTTGGCTTGTATCGTACGGAGTTCTTGTACATGGGACGCGACAAGCTCCCATCCGAAGAAGTACAATATACAGCTTACAAAACGGTTCTGGAAAGAATGGAAGGCAAACCGGTTGTAGTCCGTACTTTGGACATCGGTGGAGATAAAGAACTTCCTTATCTGGATCTGCCGAAAGAAATGAATCCATTCCTCGGATTCCGTGCTATTCGTCTGTGTCTGGATCGCCAGGATATTTTCCGCACTCAATTGCGTGCTTTGTTGCGTGCAAGCGTGCACGGTAACCTGCGCATTATGTTCCCAATGATTGCTACGCTGAACGAATTCCGTGAAGCTAAAGCTGTTTTGTTGGAGGAAAAAGAAAAGTTGGTAGCCGAGGGTGTATCCGTATCTGAAGAAATTCAGCTGGGCATCATGGTAGAAATTCCTTCCACAGCGGTATTGGCTGACCAATTCGCAAAAGAAGTGGATTTCTTCAGTATCGGTACTAACGATCTGATTCAATACACAATGGCAGCGGATCGTATGAACGAGCGGGTTTCTTACCTGTATCAACCATATAATCCATCCATTTTGCGTCTGGTGAAAATGGTTATTGATGCCGCTCACCGTGAAGGACGTTGGGTTGGTATGTGTGGTGAAATGGCAGGAGACACAACAGCAATTCCGTTGCTGCTGGGTCTGGGACTGGATGAGTTCAGCATGAGCGCAACTTCCATTCTGCCAGCACGTAGTCAAATCTCCAAGTTGTCCCGTGCGGACATGGAGAAATTGGCTGCAAAAGCTCTGGATATGCAAACAGCCGAGCAGGTTGTTGAATTGGTTCAAAGCATCGAAGCATAAGGAAGGGTATCACATTTTCAAAGGTTATATCTTTTTCCAACAAAAATTGCTGTATACATACAGCAGCCGGTATCTCAACAGATACCGGCTTTTTTGTATGCTTTGGATGGTTGTGTTTAAATTTAACCTTAACTACATGCGCAATTCAGCACAGGCTTACGGGCTGCAGTGGTTTCATCCAGGCGTGTGACTGGAGTGGTATAGGGTGCATTGAGCACCAGCTCAGGGTTCTCCTCGGCTTCGCGCGCAATATGAATCATAGTGTCGACAAAAGCATCCAGCGTCTCTTTGCTTTCTGTTTCCGTCGGCTCGATCATGATGCATTCCTCTACATTTAGCGGAAAATAAATGGTAGGCGGATGGTAACCGAAATCAAGCAATCGTTTGGCTACATCCAGCGTGCGTACTCCAAATTTCTTCAAACCTCGCCCTGACATGACAAATTCGTGTTTGCAATGCCCTGGATAAGGCAGGTCAAAATGCGGGGCTAGCCGATGCATCATGTAGTTGGCATTAAGTACAGCACATTCGGACACTCGCTTCAAGCCATCAGGACCGTAGCTGCGAATATAGGCATAGGCACGGACGAGAATGCCGAAGTTACCGTAAAAGGCTTTGACCCGTCCAATAGAATCTCCCTGCTCCCGATCCCAGCGGTACACACCCTGCGGATCACGTACGACAATCGGCTTGGGCAAATAGGGAATCAGCCGCTGCTTCACGCCCACGGGTCCAGCGCCGGGGCCGCCTCCACCGTGCGGGGTACTCATCGTTTTGTGCAAATTGAGATGCACCACATCGAAGCCCATGTCCCCGGGGCGGGTAATCCCCATGATGGCGTTGGAGTTTGCCCCGTCATAGTAGAGCAGACCACCTGCGTCATGCACAATCGCGGCAATGTCAGTAATTTGCTTCTCGAACAAGCCCAGCGTGTTCGGATTGGTCAGCATGAGCGCAGCGGTGTCGTTGCCTACCGCTTGGCGGAGCGCGTCCAGATCCACCAGCCCCTCAGGGGTGGAGGGAAGGGTGATTGTTTCGAAGCCCGCGACGGTTGCACTGGCGGGGTTCGTACCGTGCGAGGAATCCGGCACGAGCACCTTGGTACGTCGCTCACCACGTGCCTCGTGGTACGAGCGAATCATCATCAGCCCGGTCCATTCGCCATGGGCGCCAGCAGCGGGCTGGAGCGTGACGGCATCCATGCCGGTCAACGCAGCCAGATCGTTTTGGAGCGTATGCAGCAGCTCCATAGCCCCCTGGATGCTATTCTCCGGCTGATATGGATGAATTTTAGCAAAGCCTGCGTAACGGGCGACATCCTCATTCACTTTTGGATTGTATTTCATCGTACACGAGCCAAGCGGATAAAACCCGTTGTCGACGCCGAAGTTGCGCTGGGACAGGGCGGTATAATGGCGAATAACATCTACTTCGTATACCTCGGGTAATGCCGCAGGTTCGCTGCGCAGCGCATAATCCGGCAAAAGCTCTGCCACCGGGCGACGAGGAACGTCGCACTCGGGAAGGGAATAAGCGATGCGACCCGGACGGCTCAATTCAAAAATGAGCGCTTGATCGTGTTCCTTCAACAGCTCTTGTTTCTGGTCCGGTCCGGTGTGTGTCATAGCAATCCCTCCAAGGTGTGTACAAATTGGTCGATCTCTTCTTTGGTTCTTTGCTCCGTCACGGCAATCAGCATGTGACCCGCAAGTTCCGGATAGTCCCGGCCCAAATCATAGCCTGCGATAAATCCAGCAGCTAGCAGATTGTCCTGAAGTTTGCTCACATCCGTACCTTCAGGCAGCCTAAGGGCAAACTCGTTAAAGGTCGGTGCGTGAAATGAGGCAGTTACGCCTTTCAAGCTCAGCAATTGTTCTAACGCATAGCGGCTTTTATGCAAATTCAGCTCGGCTACTTCCTGGATGCCCTGTCTCCCCATGACGGACAAGTACACAGATGCAGATAATGCAAGCAACGCTTGATTGGAGCAAATGTTAGACGTGGCCTTTTCGCGGCGGATATGCTGTTCCCGCGCTTGCAAGGTCAGCACGAAGCCGCGTTTGCCGTTACGGTCTGTGGTTTGGCCTACGATACGCCCAGGGATACGGCGGATATGCGCCTGGGAGACGGCAAAGTAACCGCAGGTCGGACCGCCGAGGGAGGACGAGATCCCAAGTGGCTGCGCGTCCCCTACAACAATATCCGCGCCCTGCTTACCGGGCGCCTCCAGCAAGCCAAGTGCCAATGGGTTGGCACTGACGACCATTAGCCCCTTGTGTGCATGGATCAGGTCAGCCATCGGCTTCAGATTTTCCACGGCTCCAAAAAAGTTGGGGCTTTGGATCAAGACAGCCGCCGTCTGTTCCGATACGGCCGCGGCAAGCGCATCGACATCCGTTACGCCGTCCGAACAGCCGATCTCCACGATGTCCAAGTCCAATCCGCGCGCATAGGCTGCCAATACCTGGCGTGCCTCTGGATGGACAGACCTTGATACAATAAGCTGTTTACGGCGCGTGGCTGCGGCGGCCAGTGAGCCCGCTTCCGCCAGAGCTGTCGCTCCATCGTACATACTGGCATTCGCTACTGCCATGCCTGTCAATTCGCAAATATATGACTGGAATTCAAAAATGGCTTGCAGCTCGCCCTGGCTTACTTCTGGCTGATAGGGGGTGTAGGCTGTGTAAAATTCGGAACGTGAGGTGATGTGCTGAATGACGGACGGAATATGATGATCATAAATACCTGCACCAAGAAAGCTGGCATGTGTATCTGTATTGGCATTGTGCCCGGCCAGCTCGGCCATGTGGCGAGTTAGGGCTCTTTCGTCGAGCCGAGAGGAAAGAGGGAGTTCCCCTTGGTATCGAATTGCCTCTGGAATGTCACTGAATAGATCATCAATGGATGATACGCCCACCACACGCAGCATTTCGGTTTGATCTTGTTCGGTCATGGGGAGATAGCGATGCTGCTTCATAAGTTCTGGCTCCTTTCGAAAAGCAAAATTTAGATAGTAAATTAGCTAATACATAATCGTAGTTGGAAAATCCAGAATTTCGTATCTGACATGATCGCTTTTTTAGAGTGAAGAGGATTAAGATCAGCGTGACCGTTTATAAAAGGGGGCTGGGACCACTTCCGCACGCAGGCGTTTACCTCGAATTTCGACCTCTAACGGTGTAGATAGGGTGCTAAAACGACTGTCCACCAAGGCTAGCCCCAAATTACGCTTCAAGGTGGGCGATTGAGTCCCCGTTGTGACCTCACCAATGTGTTGGCCTTCCGCGAAGACTGGATAATGAGCGCGCGGGATACCGCGGTCAATCATTTCCAGCCCGATCAACTTGCGAGGAATTCCTTGTTCTTTCTGGTGTTGCAGTGCTTCTCTGCCGATAAAATCTCCTTTATTCAGCTTGACGAAGAAACCTAAACCAGCCTCAAGCGGTGAAATGGTGGCAGATAACTCCTGTCCGTACAGCGGCAGCCGTGCCTCAAACCGCAGTGTATCGCGAGCACCAAGCCCAGCGGGAATTAGCCCATACGATTCACCGCAACGAAGCAAACCATTCCACACGGCGGGTGCTTCCTCAGCAGGTATATAAAATTCAAAACCGTCTTCCCCGGTATATCCGGTTCGGGAGACGAGTGCTTTTGCTCCGAACAATTGCACGTTCTCATGGAATCGGAAAGATGCCAGATTCGTAATATCTGCATCTGTCACGGCTGCGGCAATATGTGCTGCTTCCGGTCCTTGTAATGCCAGCAATGCGATCGCATCAGACACATTCTCCAGATGAACCGATGCAGGTACGTGGCGCATGAGCCAATCCCAATCTTTGTCGATGTTGGAGGCATTCACAACGAGCATGTAGCGCTCTGGTCCTTTGCAGTATACAAGCAAGTCATCCACTACGCCTCCATCGGGGTAACACAGGAGTGAATATTGTGCCTGGCCCGGTTCCAACTGGCTGACATCATTCGTGGTTACCCATTGCAAAAAAGCCTCGGCTTCTTTGCCCTCAACCAAAAACTCGCCCATGTGCGAGACATCGAATAAACCCGCGCATTGCCGGACGGCCTCATGCTCTTTTTGGATGCCGCTAAACTGAACGGGAAGCTCCCACCCGCCAAAGTCAATACAACGAACCCCGGGCTGCGTCCCGTAGGACGAAAATAATGGTGTTCTTCGCAAATTAGACATTTTTTCACTCCTATCCAATGTAATCGGCTAAACAAAAAAGACAGGCTGAAAGAAACGTATAGACGGCAGTCCATACTCTTCTTTCAGCTCTGTCCTTGATACCAGAAAGTTACCCCGGTGTGAACCAGGTTTCCCCTTGGGTGATCCGCTCTAATCGCGAATGCTCTCCAGAGATGCGTCCGGCAGAGGTCCTTTTGCCTGAGAGATTCACCTGCAATGCAAGTTTACTCCTTCGGCGCTACCTTTTGGATCAACGGTAGGTTACCCGGTTTTGCAGGTAACAACTTGATCCGAGTTCGCGTGCACAACTGTCTCAGAAACGACAACAGCTATGCGAATCTTTTGGGTAGTCTCTCCCTCCGCGTTCATCCGCGTTTGCAGTTGTCGGGGTATTTCCAAAAGCATTTGCTATAACCCATTAATACGCAAATTCATTCAAAATGTCAATAAAAATGTCATATAAAACAATCCAAAAAACATTTAATGTATAAATAAGGATATGTAAGCGTTTGTTACAAGTTATCATTTTTTAATATTCTATGCTATATGAGATAACATGAAGTATTTTTGTTAGTATTATTGACATGAGTGTTCATGTTGTCATAATCTTAACCTGTCTAATACAGGTGATTAAAAGCATTTTATTCATGTGGAAGTGAGGCGAAAGCAGGATGAGTGAAGTGAAGCGGGAACTTTGGTATACAGACGAACATGAGTGGGTTCAGCGTACAGCAGACGGGACGTTGCGGATCGGCATTACAGACTTTGCACAGCATCAACTGGGTGATATTGTTTTTGTGGAATTACCTGGGGCGGGAGCAACGATTGAACAGGGGGCAGAGATTGGTACAATTGAATCGGTGAAGACCGTATCCGACCTTTTTGCTCCGGTGGCGGGAACCGTATTGAAAGTAAATGAAGCTCTGGAAAGCACACCTGAGCTGGTGAATGAATCTCCCTATGAAAAGGGTTGGATGATTGAAGTAGAGATGGGCAATGATGTCGAGGAAGCTCTGAGCAAGCTGCTGTCTGCGGATCAGTACGAGCAGTTGATTTCGGATGAACAATAATGAGCAATATAAGATGGAATATTAGCGCTTTATTCTAAATTTTTATATGGATATTGAATTGAATAAAAGCATCGTTAGTCCGCTCGTTTTGTGTATATAATAGTCGCTATGATCTGACATGGCGGCTATTTTTTTGTTGTCTTTTAGAAGACGTAATTACGTCGATTTATTAGATTTAGAGGTGAGCTCCTCTACATAAGGTGCAGATTTACAGCACTGTTTTTTCGACTAATTTCTATTGTTATCGGTCATATTAAGAAGAATTATGCAGGTATAATACGTTGTCCGTTATTTTAAATTTAAATGTTGTCATCAACGTTCATGACGAAAGTACGTTTTCATTTCGTTGATGAAGATAGCGCTGTCATTTAGTATGAATTTTAAGAAAAGGTAGTGATGCTATTTACTCACAAGGAGGATATGAATATGAGCACAGTGGACACAAAGTCCAGTTCAAACGGTGGCGCTCGTGTCGCCGTACAGCGTTTTGGCCGTTTTCTCAGCGGTATGGTAATGCCCAATATGGGAGCCTTTATCGCATGGGGATTAATCACGGCCCTTTTTATTCCGACCGGGTGGTTTCCGAACGAGGGTTTTGCACAACTGGTTGATCCGATGAAAAATTATTTGCTGCCGCTATTGATTGGTTATACAGGAGGCACAATGATTCACGGACAGCGTGGAGGTGTGATCGGTGCCATTATGACGATGGGTGTCATTGTGGGGGCCGATATCCCGATGTTCCTGGGCGCAATGGTAGCTGGCCCGCTGGCTGCATGGATCTTGAAGAAGTTCGATAAGGCCATTGAAGGCAAAGTCAAATCAGGTTTTGAAATGCTGGTCAATAATTTCTCGGCCGGGATTATCGGTGCCATTCTAGCACTGCTCGCTCATGTGGGGATTGGCCCGGTCGTTCAAACCATCAGCCAAGTATTGTCGGCAGGGGTACAGTTTCTCGTAAATGCAGGGCTCTTGCCGCTTGTCAACCTCATTATTGAGCCCGGAAAAGTATTATTTCTCAACAACGCACTGAATCACGGAGTATTGAGTCCGATTGCGCTAGAGGAAGCTGCAAGAACAGGAAAATCCGTTTTGTTCATGCTTGAATCCAATCCTGGGCCGGGGCTCGGCATTTTGCTGGCCTATTGCCTGTTCGGTAAAGGCTCTGCGAAGTCGTCTGCTCCTGGTGCAGTTATCATTCATTTTTTCGGCGGGATTCATGAAATTTATTTCCCTTACATTTTGATGAAGCCGATTCTAATTCTCGCTGCTATAGCAGGGGGCGTTGTGGGAACCTTCTGTTTTATGTTGACAGGTGCCGGACTGGTTGCTGCTCCTTCACCAGGCAGTATCATTGCTTATTTCCTGATGACACCAAAAGGCGGATATTTGCCGATGCTGAGCGGTGTGATCGCTGCTGCAGTCGTATCCTTTGCTGTTGCCGCAGTATTGCTCAAGACAGGTAAGCAAAAGGAAGAGGGGCTGGAGGAAGCTGCATCCCGCCTGAAAGATATGAAAAATCAAAGCAAGGGTGCAAGTGCTAACGCCACTGTAATGGAAGATAACCACGCATCTGATCGTGCTGCTGAGATTGCCGCAGATCGAATGCTCAAGGATAAATCCGAAGTGAACAAAATTGTCTTTTCCTGTGATGCAGGTATGGGTTCAAGTGCCATGGGAGCTTCAATTTTACGCAAAAAAATGAAACAGGCGGGCGTGGGCGTTACGGTAACGAATACGGCAATCAGTGAAATTCCACAGGATGCGGACATTGTCATTACGCAAAAAACATTAACAGACCGGGCTAAAACGGTAGCCCCGAATGCTGAGCACATTTCCATTGACAATTTTCTGAAAAGCCCTGAATACGAAGCGCTGGTTGACCGTCTGAAATCCGACTCTTAATCCCTATAAAGTCAGCCGTCTGTGTACAGTTTGTATTTCCTGTTGAAAGGGAATAGAGCTTGGGAAGGAACGGTATGCGCTTATGAATATTACGAAACGACAATCTGACATCGTGGAGTATCTTTTGGAGCAGCCCCATGAGGTTACAGCCGGGGAAATTGCCGAGAAGATCAATGTCAGCACAAGGACGGTCCATCGGGAACTTGGCGCAGTCGAGTGTTGGTTGGCGGCTCATGAGGTAAAGCTGGAGAAAAAATCAGGGATCGGTATCTATGTGGATGCCGGCCCGACTCAGCTTGCAAGTCTGCGGGAGCAATTGTTGCATACGAAGTCAGACGAATACTCCGCTGAGGAGAGAAAAATTGTAGTGCTGTGCATGCTGCTGGATACACAGGAGCCGATCAAGCTACTGGCGCTGGCATCGGATTTGAAAGTCACAGTAACTACGGTCAGTCATGATCTGGACGAATTACAAGGATGGATCGGAGATCGAGGGCTCGTGCTTGTGCGCAGACGAGGATACGGTGTCAAGATTACAGGACGGGAGATAGACAAAAGACGGGCGATTTCTGAGCTGGCTCTCGAATATTTGGATGAATCGGATCTGTTTTCCGGTCGAGAGGAGCTTCGTTCAGTGACACGTGTCACTGAAAAGTTGCTGGAGATGATTGGCAGGGAGAACTTGCTAACCGTGGAGAACGCCCTCTGGCAGCCTCATGATCAATGGCTGAAAAACATGGTGGAAAGCAAATATATGGAGTTGCTGATTCAAATTTGCGTGTCACTGGCACGTCTACGACTCGGGTACGTTGTAGATCATCGTGCCTCCCTCCCGTATTCGAAGACAGATTCGGAGGAGAATATCATGCTGCGCACAGCTATGGTAGAACGCATATGCGCAGAGTTGTCGGCGGCGCTGGCTATTGACTTTCCAGACCAGGAACGAAGTTATTTCAGGTTGCTGTTCCGTGATGCTGAGGATCATTCCACCCGGTTGCTGCCACTGGATGATCTTGTACTGCTGGAGTTGGTTCATGAGTTGATTCGTCGTGTGGAGACAGAGACAGGCACACCACTTGCAGAGGACCGCGTTTTGCGTGAAGGACTGATAGCCCATATGGCTCCGGTACTCAAACGTTTGAGGGAAGGAAAGTCCATCCGCAACCCTCTCCTTCAGCAAATCCGCAAGGATTACGGCAGCTTGTTCGACTCGGTCAAAAAGGCTGCGGCGGATATGACCGAAATGGAAGTACCAGATGAAGAGATCGGATTTCTGGTCATGCATTTTGGCGCTTCGTTGGAGCGACTGCGACAATTGCAGCGGGAGGTTCGAGCCATCGTAGTCTGTACGAGCGGAATTGGGTCCTCCAGACTTCTGGCAACCAGACTGGCCAAGGAGCTACCACAGATCAAAATCGTGGATAGGGCCTCATGGTACGAGGCAACGCGGATTCCGAAGGAGGATTATGATCTAATCATTTCGACAGTGGAGCTGCCGCTTGAACCGGATCGTTATCTCAAAATCAGTCCGCTGCTGACGCAAGAGGAGAGTGACCGTCTGCGTCATTTTATCCAGCATATTACACTCAATCAACTCAATGACCATCCTCAGGAACAGGCTGTTCAGCCCGGCCAGGGCATGGAGTGGCTTACCGGTCTACGGAAAAGCCTTGAGGAGATTGTACACATTGTACAGCAATTTCAAGTATACCCGCTGGAAAATCAAGGGATGGATATGTCAGCCACTATAGAGGCTATCTGCATGTTGGAGGCAGTGCGGGGAAATGTCACAGAGCCTTCTGTTGTTGCTGAACAACTTGTAGAAAGAGAGCGTCAAGGGAGTCAGGTGATTTCTGATACCTCCGTTGCTTTGATTCATACGCGCAGTCCCTATGTTCGCCAGCCTTCGCTGACCTTGTATAGGCTGGCTGAGCCGCTGCTGGCGGATGTAGATGAGCAGGTAGAATGCGTTCTGCTGATGTTGGGACCTCGTGAGTTGCCGAAAGAAAGCTTGGAGGTATTGAGCGAGATTAGTGCATTACTGTTGCAGGAAGACATGATTACGCTACTGGAACATGGTAGCAGGGATCAGATTGCCAATTATATATCGAGTGAGCTGGCTGAATTTTTCCACAGTAAATTAGGGACAGGGAGGAATCTAACGTGAGTATTATGACGATAGACAAAATAAAAATGAACGCAACCGCCAAAGACAAATATGAGGCGATTCGTATGGCAGGACAAATTCTGCTGGATGCAGGACATATTACAAGTGAGTATATTGACAAGATGCTTGAACGCGAGGAGATCGTATCCACCTATATTGGGAACGGGCTGGCTATTCCACATGGTACCAAGGAATCCAAGACGCTTGTTCAATCCACTGGCATCTCCATCGTTCAGTTCCCGCAAGGCGTAGATTTCGGGAAAGAAAAAGCATACATGGTGATCGGCATTGCAGCCCAAGGCGGCGATCATATGGAGATTTTGACGAGTATCGCTGTGGTATGTGCGGAGGAAGAGAACATGGATAAACTTCGCAACGCAGTGGCTCCACAGGAAATTATAGATCTGTTCGAAAGTGAGCTGGAGTTATGAGAGCCGTTCACTTTGGAGCAGGAAATATCGGTCGTGGCTTTATTGGGCTGATTTTGTCGCGTGCAGGCTATGAGGTTGTCTTTTCAGATGTCAACGAGACCCTTGTATCTGAGTTACGCCGCCGCAAGCAGTATACGGTAGAGTTGGCGAATGATACGAAGGATACGGAGACAGTTACGAATGTAACCGCGATTGACGGTAGAGATGCATCGGCTGTAGCGGACGCGGTAGACCATGCTGATCTGGTCACGACCGCGGTAGGGGTTAGCATCCTCAGGCATATTGCAGCAGGTATTGCCGAGGGCATAGCGCGGCGGGTAGAGCGAGGGGCAGGCCCGCTGCATGTGATTGCTTGCGAAAATGCAATTGGAGGCAGCGCCCAACTGAAAGAGCATGTTTTTGCGCTACTGGATGAGGCGACTCGTGCCAAGGCAGAGGTTTCGGTTTATTTTCCCAATGCCGCTGTAGACCGGATTGTGCCGATTCAGCATCATGAGGACCCGTTGCATGTGCAGGTAGAGCCTTTTTACGAGTGGGTTGTGGATCGCTCGCAAATGGCTCCTGATCATCAAGAGATTGAAGGCATTCTTTACGTGCAGGATCTGGAGCCTTACATTGAACGCAAGCTGTTCACGGTGAATACGGGCCATTGCGTGGCAGCCTATATTGGTTATGTCGCAGGTTATGCCACGATCCAGGAGGCCATGAAGGATACCAAGGTGGTGGACTCCATACACGGGGCGCTGGAGGAAACAGGAGCGGTGCTTGTGAAGCGCTTCGGTTTGAATCAAGGGGAGCATAAGAAGTACATCGATAAGATTTTGGATCGCTTCCGCAATCCTAATCTGACAGACGAGGTTACTCGGGTCGGACGTTCACCGCTGCGCAAGCTGTCTCCCAATGACCGTCTTGTACGTCCCGCGCTGCAAGCGCAGGAGTATGGTATCCCGACCGATCATCTGGCGTTGGGAATGGCTGCCGCCTGTAAATTTGATATTACAGAAGACCCCGAAGCGGTTGAGCTTCAGCAGGTGATTCGCAGCCAAGGGGTGAGTGAAGCGCTGACACGTTATACGTCCATACCTGCAGATGACCCGTTACATCGGCAGATATTGGAGCAATATGATATTATAAGTTCATAAAACAACGTAATAACACGCACTTATTTCGATTATCCTCTTGAAGACAAAACATCTATATGAGCACAAAAGTGTTCTGTAGAGTTGAACTTCAAGAGGATTTTTATATGCGTGATTTACATCACATAACAACCTGACTAAATTATATATATTGATAATGATTATCATTATCTATAAAATATCATTAACAGTATATATATTAGGGGGATTACAGTGAAACCGATTTATATTACCTTAGGGTTTTTATTTTTGGCGCTTGGAGTGATTGGCGTAGTGGTGCCGTTGCTGCCGACTACACCGTTTCTGCTGCTGGCAACCTTTTTCTTTATGCGGGGGTCTGAAAGGATTCATCAGTGGTTTTCGAATACATCTTTGTACCATAAGTATCTGGAAAGTTTTGTACAAACCAGGTCGTTGAAGCTGTCTACAAAAATTACGTCATTGGGCTTAGCGTCAGCTATGCTCATTACAGGCTTTATCTTTACCCCCATTGTGTGGGGCAAGGCGCTCATCGTTTTGGTCATCCTGTTCAAATATTATTATTTTATATTCCGAGTCGGAACTGTGAGGGAAGGTAAGGCGGAAACTCCGTCTTCATCTGAAGCCGTCCCTACTCCGAAAAAAAGGTCTAAAATGGTCGACAGTCGTCTACTAGGCCTGGTGGAGCATTCTCGCAAATATATCATCTTGGGTGTGCTCGTACAGTGGATCGGTCTTTTAGGGAGTATAGCCGCCGTTTTGTCTATGGCCTTTGTGATGCAGCAAGCATGGGAAGGACAAGTAACTCGCCAGCTAATTCTATCCATGACAGTCATTGTTATTGCTGCCATTGCCGTTCGCTTCCTGAGTAATTACGCAGCCAGTATGTTGTCCTATCGGGCTTCAATCAATGCTAAAAAAACGCTGCGCTCGCAGATTTACAGCAAGCTGTTAAAGATGGGACCCTCTTATACGGATCATACCTCCACCTCAGGGGTTATTCAGGTTGCTGTAGAAGGGGTGGAGCAGCTTGAAACCTATTTTGGTAGATACATGCCTCAGCTATTTTATAGTCTGCTTGCACCTGTAACGTTGTTCATCACCCTCTCTTTTGTCAGCTTCAAAGCGGCTATCATTCTATTGATCTGCGTTCCCTTAATTCCAGTGTCCATTATTGTTATTATGCGGATGGCTAAAAAGCTGTTTCGGAAATATTGGGGCAGCTACGTCAATTTGGGCCACAGCTTTTTGGAAAATGTACAAGGTCTGACTACGCTCAAAATTTATGGGACAGACCAGAATAAACATCAGGAAATGAACATAGCGGCTGAGGATTTTCGCAAAATGACAATGAAAGTCCTGACCATGCAGTTAAACTCCGTAGCTGTCATGGATCTTATCGCATTTGGTGGTGCCGCCGCAGGTGTGCTGGTCGCTGTTAGCGAATATTCTTCGGGTCACATTGGCTTGGCGGGAGCGCTCATCATTGTGTTGCTGTCGGCAGAGTTTTTCATCCCGCTGCGTCTGCTCGGTTCCTACTTTCATATTGCCATGAACGGAATGGCAGCAAGTGACAAAATATTCGAAATGTTGAGTACAGAGGATCTTGTACAAGGACAACAAAGCATAGAAGCTACAGACATTCGATTGGAACGGGTAAATTTTGCTTACGACGAAAGAGATACCTTGCGTAATATAACCATGGACATTCCTCAAGGCAGCTTCGTTTCCATTGTTGGAGAATCAGGCTCAGGTAAAAGTACGGTAGCCGGATTGATCGTTGGACATCATGAGGGTTATCAAGGAAGCCTAACGATCGGAGGAACCGAACTGACCTTCATTTCGGAAGAAAGCCGCATGCGTCATATGACCTGGATCGGTTTTAACAGCTATATTTTTAAAGGCACCGTAGAAGCAAATTTGAGAATGGGCAATGAGCACGCGGATGAGCGACAAATGCTGGAGGCGTTGCGGCAAGTGAAACTGTATGATTTTATTCTCTCCGAAGGGGGATTGGAAGCAGAGATAGAGGAGCAGGGTGCGAATCTGTCAGGAGGACAGCGTCAACGTCTAGCACTGGCCAGAGCGTTGCTGCACGACAGTCATGTATATATTTTTGATGAGGCTACTTCTAACATTGACGTTGAGAGTGAGGAAGGAATCATGGAGGTCATACATGCACTGGCAGGTCAAAAAACAGTGATTCTCATCTCTCACAGACTCGAAAATGTAATTCAATCTGACTGTATTTATGTGCTGCAAAATGGTTTGGTGGCAGAATCCGGAACGCATCAGGAACTGTTGAGCAAGCAGGGACATTATGCGGAGATGTATCTCAGTCAGCATCGGATGGAACAGTTTGTAAAAGGGGGTGCAGTATATGCGTAGACCCGGTTTACGAATCATGGGTCAATTGTTGGTCTTGGCAGGACCTCTTTTACCTGTGCTGCTTATCACGATTGTTACAGGAGTGCTTGGCTTTGCTTGTGCTATTGGCATTATTGTGTACGGGACCCTTGCCCTACTGACAGCAACGGGCATCACGACAGGCTACAGCATGACATTTTTGCTGACTGCCATCGTGCTATGTGCTGTATTGCGCGGTGTATTTCGTTATGGCGAGCAAATGAGTGGCCATTATCTCGCTTTCAAGCTGTTGGCTGTGCTGCGAGACAAGGTGCTTCAAGCTTTGCGCAGATTGGCTCCAGCCAAGCTTGAAGGCAAGGACAAAGGGAATCTGATATCGCTGATTACAAGTGATATTGAGCTGCTGGAAGTATTTTATGCGCATACGATAGCGCCTGTTATGATTGGCATCATCACTTCACTGCTCATGGTATTTTTTATAGGCTCTTATGAGCCTTTACTAGGCTGGATCGCTGCGCTTGCTTACATAACCGTCGGTTTGTTTATTCCCCTACTTACGACACGTATCGGCAAGCGCCAAGGGATGGAATACCGGAGCAGCTTCGGCCAGCTGAGCAGTTATTTTTTGGACAGCTTACGTGGGATGAAGGAAATTGTGCAATATGGGCAAGGGGAACAACGATTAAATGAAATTAACCGTCGTACGGATCAGTTAGATGCCAAGCAGAAGGATTTGAAGCATCATGAAGGCATCACAAGAGCAGTCACAGATACAGCTGTAGTCGGATTTTCATTCTTGATGCTGCTAGCTGGATTGTATGGCATGTCTAAAGGACAGATGGATTTTACAAGTATGCTGATTTCAGTCATTGCCCTGTTTAGTTCATTTGGTCCGGTGGTCGCACTGAGCAATTTGTCCAACAATTTGCTTCAAACGCTGGCAAGCGGGGAGCGAGTGCTAAGTCTGCTGGAGGAGAGCCCGGAGGTAGAAGAAAATATGAATGGAATGACCGTTGGCTTTACTGGAGCGCAGATAGACAAGGTGACTTTTGCATACGATGGTCAAACGGTGCTGAATGATGTAAGTCTCACGATACCACACAAGCGAATTATAGGTATTCAGGGTAAAAGTGGGTCCGGTAAGTCAACGTTGCTGAAGTTGCTGATGCGATTCAGGGACCCGCAGAAGGGTGGGATTTTACTATCTGACCACGATTTGAAGGACATTGAGACCCGACATTTGAGAAGCGTGCAAAGCTACGTCGATCAGCATACATTCCTGTTTGACGATTCCATTGCAGCTAATATCAAAATTGGAAAGCCGGATGCTACACATCAACAGGTTGTGGAAGCAGCCCGTAAGGCATCAGTACACGATTTTATTATGACATTGCCTCAAGGATATGACAGCCGAGTCGGAGAGTTGGGGGACAGGCTGTCTGGTGGAGAACGCCAGCGCTTGGGGCTGGCCAGAGCCTTTGTTCATGATGCGCCCCTCTTACTGCTGGACGAACCAACTAGCAATTTGGACAGTTTGAACGAAGCGATTATTTTAAAATCGTTAAAAGAACAGCAACAAGACAAAACGATTATCCTTGTTTCGCATCGAAGCTCTACTATGCGAATGGCTGACGAAATTTTTCAAATGGATAACCGCCGACTCTCCTGAACGTGATGAAAGCTGGGAAATAAATGTGATGCTTTGAAGGCGAAAGCTGTAGCCTGTTCATCGTTTTGTCATAAAATGGAGTGTGCGTGTTGAAATGGGAGCGTCATCCTTATTTAAATCATCCAGCTTTTCAAGCTTGTCTTATTTTGATAGCCTATGAGGTGAGGATTTTGCAAATCCTGAGGTATATTGACAAGTCATAAACATCATAAATGATGGATGAACAGAGGCTATAAGCCGATGTATAGAAATGGGTGGTGAACAGGAATGTCTGATTTCAATCAGCTCAAGGGACTTGAGCACACAGCGTATCCCATATATGAAGGCTATGATTTGGGTCTTACTTATACGCCTGCGGGCAGCAAATTTAAGGTATGGGCACCGACTGCACAGCAGGTTCATATCGCGTTGTATACCGACGCAGGGGTGTACGATCAGGAAGGAATCGTTCAGGAGCACGGCGGTGGTCAGGAATTTCTCATGAATCGTGATGGTCACGGAGTATGGTCTATAGAGCTGGAAGGCGACTGGAACAGATATTATTACATGTACAGGCTGGAGTGGGCGGACCACAGCATTCATTATGCTACCGATCCATATGCCAGAGCGGTATCAGCCAACGGGCAACGTACGGCTATCATTGATTTGGATCGAACGAACCCGGATGGATGGGAACAGGATGAGGGACCCGTACTTGAGCGTACGACAGATGCTATTATCTATGAGCTTCATGTGCGTGATTTTTCGATGGACCCCGATTTTAATACGGGTATAAAAGATTTATCTACTGCTCAGGGGCGGTTTGCAGCCTTTACGTATACGGGATTAATGGATTCCGAGGGTAACAGTGTCGGACTGGATCATTTGCTGGAGCTGGGCATTACCCATGTTCATTTGCTTCCAGTGGCTGACTTTCATACGGTGAATGACTTTTCGGAATTAGGAACTGAATATAACTGGGGCTATGATCCGCAGCATTATAATGTGCCGGAGGGATCTTACTCTTCCAATCCAGCTGACCCGCAGACGCGTATACGAGAGCTGAAACGGCTGGTACAGTCTCTGCATACTGCTGGCATTGGTGTCATTATGGATGTTGTGTACAATCATACGTATTCGGTGGAAAAGGGTCCGTTTGAGCCGATTGTACCAGGATATTATTACCGTACGGATGAGCAAGGGAAGCTCACCAATGGATCAGGTGTAGGTAATGAACTGGCAACCGAACGTCCGATGGTGCGCAAGTATATCAAGGATTCACTACGCTATTGGGCAGAGGAATATCACATAGATGGCTTCCGGTTTGATTTGATGGCGTTAATTGATACACCGACTGTAGAGCAGCTTACCCGAGAGCTTCGCGCTGAAATACGTCCCGATCTGCTGATCTATGGTGAGCCTTGGACGGGTGGGGAGTCCCCGCAGCCTTTGCTTACATTAAAAGGAACGCAGCGGGATAAGGGCTTTGCCGTTTTTAACGACAATTACCGCTCTGCCATTAAGGGAGATAGCGACGGTACCGGGAATGGGTTTGCCACGGGGGCGGAAAATCAGGAGGAACGGGTACTTCAAGGTGCTTTTGGAGCTATCTATGATTTTACAGCTCATCCATCAGAGACCGTCAATTATGTAACGGCCCACGATAATCTCAATTTGTGGGATAAAATTTTGACGGTGAGACATGTGCGGGAGAACTGTCGTTTTCCGCAATGGGAGCAGGGGAACCCCAAAGATGGAAGGACAGCCGAACAAGCCGTAGCTGAAGCAGACCCGTATCAGGAACTGGATGAAAGTAACCTACTTGAAAACGAAACTGTACGTAAGTCTCTGTTGGCTAACGGCATGATTCTGACATCGCAAGGTATTCCTTTTATCCATGCAGGAGATGAACTGCTGCGTTCCAAATATGGAGACCATAACAGCTACCGAAGCTCTGATGTGGTAAACGCTATCCGGTGGAATAACAAGCCGAGGTTTCGATCCGTGTTTGACTACTACCAGGGCTTAATTGCTTTGCGGCGCAGTCATCCGGCATTCCGTATGGATCAGCGCGAGCTGGTGGAGCAGCATATGGAAGTCCTGCAAAGCAGTGGGCATGTGGTGGCTTTTGCATTGAGGCATCATGCTAACGGCGATGCCTGGAATTATATTGTGGTGATTTATAACGGTTCGGATACAGAGCAGACAATATCATTGCCTGCGGAATCGGATCGTTGGCATGTGGTCGTGGATGCACACGGGGCCGGGAATGAGACACGCTATGAAGTGGTAGGCCATCGTGTGACTGTATCGCGCTGGTCGATGATGGTGTTGTATGATCAGGCTGGACCTCCCCAAGCCTCCTTTTTGACTGAGCAAGATCAAGCTAACGAGCAAGTGGATAACGAAACGAAGGGCTTAGATGAGGGGACGAATCAAGAGATTGCAGGTACAGCAATGACAGATGCCCAGCGAGGAAACGATAGAGCGGTTATTCCGTTTCGTACGATTGAACTGATCTACGAGCGTGCAGACCGGCAATACTCTGGCTGGAATGTGTGGGTATGGGGAACCGGACACCAGGACGGACATGTTGAATTTCACGATTGGGATGATGGTCGGGCAGTAGCCCGCATTCGGGTGGCTCCTGATGTACAGCGAATTGGCTACATTGTCCGACTGAATCACTGGGATGCCAAGGATGTGGAGGCAGATCGATATATTGATGTAGATCCGACCCAGTCTGTGATGCAGGTATTGATTCATAGTGGCAGAGAGGAATATTTATTACTGGTTAACGATAACCGGGCGGGATAGACTTGTATGCCTGGTTGCCATATATACACGAGAAATAGCATTTTTCGATCATTTCGAGAAATGCTATTTTTTTATGCAAATGTGCGTCAGTTTCAGAAAAAAGGGGTAAAATAGAATTATGGACTTGTTTAGTTTTGCCAGCTTGCTGGCTTATATTCTGTAGTACGACTGGTAAACAAGCAAGATTCTTGGAGGAAAATCATTTGTAAGGTAACCTGAAGGAGGTTGTATATCATGAGTTCTAATGGAGGAAGTATTCAACTAACCGCCCAGCCGAGAACAGAGAAGAAGGGTTCGGCCATTCGTGGATTGAGGTTAAAAGGACGGATTCCAGCTGTGGTTTACGGCTCTGAAATCGAGGGAACCCCTGTACATGTCGATGCCAAGGAATTTAATAAAGTAATCAGAACCGGACGTTCAGAGGTTTTTAATCTCACAGTAGAAGGCGGAGAAACGATTCCAGTCATTATTAAAGATTATCAACAGCGTGACAACCAATGGTTGCATGCCGACTTTTTGAAGATTTCCAAAAACAAACCGCTTCGCGTGCGTGTTTCGATTGATTATCAGGGTACGCCTGTAGGTACAAAATCAGGCGGTATTCTGCAAGTTCAAGAAACAGAAGTCGAGGTTGAAGGTTTGCCTTCTGACTTGCCGTCCACTATTGAAGTGGATGTATCCGCACTGGATATTGGCGACAAGCTGAGCGCAAGCGACTTGAAGCTTCCTAAAGGCGTGACGCTGCATGTCTCTGAAGAGGAGTTGCTGGCATCCGTGATCGTTCCGCGTGCAGTCGAAGTAGAAAATGCTGCTGTGGAAGGTGATGCAGCGGCAACTGAAGGTGCTGAAGAGGCTTCCGAAAACAAGGAATCTTAATGGATTCAGCAGGCACATTAAACGTTTGCCAATTAAAGAAGATGATCAAACCGTGAATTAAAACCGTTCCCTGTTAGGGGGACGGTTTTTGTCTTTAAAGTACGACCATCATTCAATACGCGTTCTGATATGACGATATATATAGTATGGTATTTACATTTTTATTTTATAAATACCTAATATATCTCTAAGGAGCGCGTACACAATCATGGACAGAACGAATGAATTGTTGTGGCAAAGAAACAAATTGGTGATCATTATTTTTTGGATTATGACTTTGAGCAGCATCTTCCCGGCAATATCTAATCCCTCGATGTGGATATCTAGCGGTGTAGGATTAGTAGTCGCGGCAGTTTTGACGATTCTGAATATACAAAAGATAGGAATCCGGCTTATTCCTTGGATTATTACATTTTATAGTGCATTAATATGTATATTTGTGAACTTATCTAATGTGGAGGTAGTGACTACGATCTTTATTTGTTCATTGTTGCTACTCTACCCATCTTATCCATATTTTCTGGTAGCTATGACTTTAAATTTATGTAATATTTTTATACAAATTACGATCGGTACGCCTGCAACTCTGCCAGCTACCGGTTCTTTGCGTTATGTACATGAATTTATTATTGTAGTGCTGATTGGGTTACTATTGCTAGTGGTATCGGTGTTAAACCAAAAGCAGTTTAAGATAACGGAGGAACAAAATAAAAATATGGATGCCACAAGGCAACGTATTGAATTTCTGTTTGAGCAAGTGAGGCAAGCTGTAGCGGGATTACATAGCTTTACAGAACGATTCAGGAATCAAGTGGATGCTACAGGCATTGTGACGAATGAAGTCGCCATCGGGTTTCAGGAGGTTGCCAAAGGGGTAGAGATGCAGGCTTCGAATATCACTGAGGTAACCGATAACTTGGCTCAGTCTGACCGGCATGTGCGCGAGGTTGCCGATCATTCCCGGGAGCTGAAGCAGCTCTCTGAAGATACGAAAAATGCCGGCGGTAGAGGCAGTAGTCAACTGCTTGCATTAACATCTCAAATTAAAGATTTGGGTCAGGTGATGAGTCGTACCAAAGAAGAATTGGATGAGTTTAAATTGCAGAGTGACAATATGTCTGCCATGCTTAAAGATATTACTCAAATCTCAAAGCAAACCAATTTGCTGTCCTTGAATGCATCCATTGAGGCCGCCAGAGCGGGAGAGCATGGAAAAGGATTTGCGATCGTGGCTGGAGAAGTGCGTAATTTGGCTGAGATGGTTGGGAACACCTCAGTGGCGATGGAGGGTATTTTGGAGCAGCTGAGAACTCAGATGGATTCCGTCGTAAGCCAATTTGACATGGGACAGGAAAGATTACAGCAAAGCATGGAGTCGGCACATTCGACCGAAATTGTACTGGAAGATATCCTGCAAAATGCCAATAAAGTATTGGTGCAGGCTGTGGAGGTAGAGTCCAGTACGAATAGTATGCAACAATTTTCGTCTCAGGTCGTTCAAGAGATGATGGAATTTTCCAGTGTGACAGAACAAGCAAGTGCAGCGTCTGAACAAATTTTGGCTGGAGTAGAAGAGCAGCAAAATATAACCTCCAATATGGTAGCGGGATTTAGTGAGCTGGAGGCATTGATTATTCAGTTGAAAGAGCTGGTCCATGATCAGAATGAGAACAACAGCTCTAGTGAAATCGGCAAAAGTAAATAACCGAAAAGCATCATCATCGGACTAGAGATCCGGGGCTTATCGCTAACAAGCGGTATCCCCGGTTTTTTACTTCTTATTGGGAAGAAGGGAATGAAGTGGGGAGTTTTAGAAGCTATAATTAGATGGAAGTTGATGGTATAATTTGTGGCAGTTTAAATGCTTTGGAACAAGGGAGAATGACTATGATGATGGGAAAGCAAGCACCTAAATTAAAAGCAGGAGACGAGATACGCATTCTTTCGCCATCCCGAAGCTTGTCTATTGTTTCTGAGGAAAATCGACTGATTGCTCAGAGTAGACTGGAGGCGCTTGGGTTTAAAGTGAGCTTTTCACAGCATGTGCTGGAAAACGATGACTTTGCATCTTCTTCGATAGAGTCTAGAGTAGCTGACTTGCACGAAGCTTTTGTCGATCCAAAGGTAAAGGGCATTCTGACCTCAATTGGGGGCTATAATGCCAATCAGCTTCTAGCCCATCTGGATTATGATCTGATCGGCGCTCATCCTAAACGATTATGTGGCTATTCGGATATAACGGCGTTAAGCCATGCGATTTATGCCAGAACAGGGCTTATCACGTATGCAGGACCTCACTTTTTGACGTTCGCCATGTTGCGAGGAAATGAATATACGACGACTTATTTTCAAAGGTTAATGTTGGAAGAGGGGAGCATTCAAATCCAATCGTCGCCAGAGTGGAGTGACGATGCTTGGTATCTGGATCAGGATCAAAGAAGCTTTCACCGCAATGCAGGTCCATATGCGATTCATGAAGGAGAAGCAGAGGGTACGATTGTGGGCGGAAACTTGTGTACTCTGAATTTGTTACAGGGAACCCCCTACATGCCAAGTCTAAAAGGAACTATAGTGTTTGTTGAGGATGATTACGAAAGTTCTCCCGCTACATTTGACCGGGATTTGCAATCATTGTTGCACCAGCCTGGATTTGATCAGGTTAAAGGAATCATCATAGGACGATTTCAGAAGGCGTCGCATATGACAGAAGAATTGCTGCGGCAAATTATTCGTTCGAAAAGAGAATTGGCCTCTATACCGGTGATTGCAGATGCTGATTTTGGTCATACCACGCCGCAGTTTACATATCCGATTGGCGGGAAGGTGCTTATTCGTGCCCGTAATGGCAGGGTAGGAATTGAAATATGTGAGTAGTGGTTTTTTAGTAACACAACTATGTAGCCATATCCGTTTTTATTTGGGAGGAACGCATGTGAACGCCTTGCTGGAAATGCTGATGCAGCTCTTTGAGCGCGCAGCATTGTTGCTGATTTGTTTGTTTTTTATTACACGTATCCCCCGATTTAAGGAAACCTTGCAGAAGAACAGTCATTCTCCGGCAGAGCTGACTTTACTAACATTGATTTTCTGTATGTTTGCCCTGTTTGGTACCTACACCGGGATTGAAGTTGAAGGCTCGCTGGTTAACGTTCGAATCATTGCAATTATGGCGGGCGGTATTTTGTTCGGACCCTGGGTTGGGATCATTACAGGTATTGTATCGGGGATCCATCGTTATCTAATTGATATCGGGGGAGTGACCTCGATTCCGTGTTTGATTACAAGTATTCTGGCAGGTGTGGTGTCAGGATATATCGGCCGCCGGGTCAATCGTTCCAAGAGATGGCTGGTCGGCATCGCTGCAGGTATGGTCTGTGAAGCGTTGACGATGCTGCTCATTCTGGTGATGGCAGAACCTCACGGCCTTGGTGTGGACATCGTTTCCAAGATCGGTCTACCGATGATTATCGGAGAGGTCAGTATCGGTTTAATCGTTCTATTGATCCAAAGTGTAGAGGGGGAAAAGGAGAATATCGCAGCAAGACAGGCCAAGCTGGCATTGGATATTGCCAACAAGACGTTGCCTTATTTTCGTTCGATTAATGCGGAATCCTTGCATACGATTTGCTCGATTATAAAAGAAGACATCAAGGCAGACGCGGTGGCGATTACGGATACCCGAGATGTACTGGCTTACGTCGGATTTGGCGAAGAACGCTATCATATCGGGGATGAAATTATTAGCGATGTGACTAAATCGACGATCCGCAGTGGTAAAATCACGATCCGCAACCATATTGCTGACGACAAAACGCCCCAAATCCAGTCTCTGCTCATTATCCCGTTAGAGGAGCGGGGAGAAGTAACCGGAACCCTAAAGATTTACTACCGAAAAGCTTATAAAATCACGTATCCGTTGCAGACGATGGCGATTGGCTTGTCTCAGATCATTTCCACGTTAATGGAAGTGTCGCGTGTGGAGCAAATTAAGGAAGCGGCGAATAAGGCCGAGTTAAAGGCACTCCAGACGAAGATCAACCCTCATTTTCTGTTCAACGCGTTGAATGCCATTGCCTCAACGACGCGCACCAAACCGGATAAGGCGCGAGAGCTGATTATCAATTTGTCAGGCTATCTGCGTTATAATTTGGAGCTGAATGATGATTTGATCGAAATTCACAAGGAGCTTCAACAGGTGTCGGATTACGTAGAAATTGAAAAAGCTCGCTTCGGCAATCGGCTTCAGGTGGAGTATGTAATGGATGAGGTGTCCGTGCGTATTCCGAGCCTAATTATCCAGCCCCTAGTTGAGAATGCGATTAATCATGGAATCCTCAAGAAAAAAGGGTCAGGTACAGTAACCATTTCTGTAAAAGACCGTGGCGAAAAGGTACGTATTTCTGTAGCTGATACCGGGGTGGGTATACGGGACGATGTAGTGGATAACCTATATCATGATCAAGTTCCGGCTAAACAGATCGGCTTGTACAATGTGCACAGAAGACTCAAGCTTATGTACGGTGAAGGAGTCATTATTCTTAAACATGATCCGGGCACCGAAGTATATTTTGACATACCAAAGGAGAAGTCATGAAGGCCATAATTGTAGAAGACGAACTTCCAGCACGTGAAGAGCTGGAGTATCTTATTCAGACTCATAGCAGCATTGAGGTGACCGATAGTTTCGAGGATGGACTGGATGTATTCCGGTTTCTGCAAGATCAGGAGACGGATGCGATCTTTCTGGACATTAACATTCCTTCATTGGACGGGATGCTATTGGCACAGAACATTAGCAAATTTGCTAAAAAGCCCTATATTATTTTTACGACCGCCTATAAAGAACATGCGGCGCAGGCTTTTGAACTGGAGGCGTTCGACTACATTCTCAAGCCATATGATGAAAAACGGATCGCATCCATGCTGCATAAGCTCGAAAATGCTTATGAGCAGCGAAACGCTCAAATACAGGAACCTGTCCAGGCTGGGCAACCCCGAGCTGCTGAAACCAGTACCGTTGCTGCTCCGGGGCGTATTAATCTGCTGAAAAATGACAAAATTATCGTAACGGATGCGAACGATATTTACTATGCGTGTGCGCAGGAAAAGGTAACTCGTGTCTTTACAAGGCATGAAGAATATACGATGCCGATGAGCATTTCGGAATTTCATGCCCGGCTGCCGCAGCAGGAATTCTTTCGCTGCCACCGATCGTATACGGTTAATCTGTCGCAAATCCGTGAGATTGTACCCTGGTTCAATCATACGTATCTCCTGCGTTTGCGTGGACTAGAAGCAGAAATTCCGGTGAGTCGCAGTAAGGCCAAGGAGTTTCGGCAAATTATGCGACTTTAAAGGCATTTCATTCCGCTATATGTGCATTTCATTCCTCAAACGATTTCTAGCTGACATGCAGGGTTATAATAACCGTGTAAACAGAATCCTTACAGAATTGCTCTTTCACAGGCGCAAAGCGTACTGGATTCACGGTTATCATCATAACAAATGGATGCTGTAGAGCCGGAATGAAAAGAGGAGATCAATATGAAATCAAACAGCGGAAATCGCCTGCTGGTCGTACTGGGAACGATTATTGTCCAGATGGGCTTAGGTACCATTTACACATGGAGCTTATTTAATCAACCGTTGGTGGACCGCTTTGGCTGGAACCTCAGTTCGGTCGCTATTACCTTTTCAATTACCAGTTTTGCACTGGCGTTTGCTACGTTATTCGCAGGCAAGCTACAGGATAAATGGGGACTTCGTCGTCTGATTTTGTGTGCAGGTATCGTACTAGGGGCAGGGCTCATGCTCAGTTCACAGGTAACTTCGTTATCCCTGCTGTACATTTTGGCAGGTATTGTCGTAGGTTTTGCGGATGGAACGGCATATATTACATCACTGTCAAATCTGATTAAATGGTTTCCTGAGAAAAAAGGACTCATTTCCGGTATTTCAGTTGGGGCCTACGGTACAGGCAGTCTGATATTTAAGTATATTAACGGTTCGCTGATTCAGTCTGTTGGTGTATCGCAGGCATTTCTATATTGGGGTATCATCGTGCTGATCATGATTGTCGGTGGTTCTTTCCTGGTGAAAGAAGCAGTAGTCATAAACAAACCTTCGGTACAAAATGGGGCTGTACAGCGGGACTATACCGTTAAAGAAATGCTGCGCACCAAGCAGGCATACCTGCTGTTCGTCATGTTCTTTACCGCTTGTATGAGTGGTCTCTACCTGATCGGAGTGGTCAAAGATATCGGTGTACGGATGGCTGGCTTGGATGTAGCAACAGCCGCCAATGCGGTCGCTATGGTCGCTATTTTCAACACGGCGGGTCGGATTATATTAGGTGCGCTATCGGACAAGGTGGGTCGTCTGAAAGTGGTAGCAGGTGCACTTTTAACAACAGCAGTTGCAGTTACAGTACTGAGTCTGGTACCCCTGAATTTTGGTTTGTTCTTTGCCTGTGTAGCAGGAATTGCTTTTTGCTTCGGTGGCAATATTACCGTCTTTCCTGCCATCGTAGCTGATTTCTTCGGTCTGAAGAACCAAAGCAAAAACTATGGTATTGTGTATCAGGGCTTTGGCCTTGGTGCGCTGGCGGGGTCATTTATCGCTGCCTTGCTCGGCGGATTTATCCCGACCTTTACCACAATTGCTGTGCTGTGCGTCGTATCGTTCCTGATTGCCCTCACCATTCGCACTCCAGAACAAGGTAAAGGCAAACTGCGCAGCGAACAGAAGAAAAATACCAACGGTGTGCGCAGCATGAAGCCAGGCACAAAATTAGGTTAAACGATTTGAGAAAATAGGACCAGATGAATGCCAAAAGACCTGTCATCATTTCTCTAAGGGAGATTATGGCAGGTTATTTGTTTTTCCAATAACCTGATTTACGGTATAATAAAAAGACGTGTAATAAGCCGATATATACAAAAGACATAAGCTAAGAACCTGACAGGAGGACGAGTCATGATCGTGGATACAAGCGGGAATCTGCTTGCCCGCAATACGAAGCTGCGAAATACATATCAAATTCGAAGCGCCTTGTCCCGCAGTGAGCTGGCCATCGTGTATACGGCAAGGCTGTTGGATAACCGAGAAAAGGTGATTGTAAAGGAATTTTTTCCGAATGCGCTGGCTTTGCGGGGGATGGATCGAAAAACGGTCACTTGTAGCGCTTCTATGCAATCCAAATATGTAGAGTTTATGCATTATTTCTTGCGTGAAGGGCAAATGTTGAAGGAATTAAATCATCCGGGGGTTGTCGGTTATATAGATCACTTTGAGGAAAATGGAACTGCTTATCTGGTCATGGAATACTGTGCAGGCAAGACGCTGGATCGAATGATGAAAGAAGAAGCTGTGCCAACGTCTGATCCTACTTTTTTGTACCAAACGTTGCTACCATTAATTGATGCCTTGGAGTATATACACAACAAAGGAATTATTCATCGGGACATTAAGCCAGGCAATATTATGGTTGGGGAACATGGCAACATCAAGCTGATTGATTTTGGCTCTGCTGTGCATTTTGAAGGCAAGGAGCATCCGATCTTCACGACGGCAGGCTATTCTCCGCTGGAATTTTACTCTAACCGTTCGCGGCAAGGACCTGTATCGGATATTTATAGCTTGGCCGCAACGCTGTATTATTGCCAAAAAGGATCACCTCCACCAGATGTGCCAGGCAGATTATTTGCAGATCGGACCGATCGGATTCGGATCGAAAATGCAGGGATTTCACTACTGCCGTACGTGATTCGGCGTGGCCTGGAGGTACAGGCTAACAAGCGTTGCCGCTCACTTCGATGGTTTAAAGCCGCACTACGTGCGGAATATTGGATAAAAAAAGGGAAGCGCCCTACTCTTACGGTTCGTTAATCGTAAGAGTAGGTGCTTCTCTTTTTTATTCCGACGGACGTTATCCTGTCGGAGCTTGAATGTGGTCGGTGTAGACTGAAGTGTTCGGCTTAATCGCTTTGTAGCGCAGCTCAATTTCAGTGATGCCATCCTCAAATGTGATGTACAGTTTGTCACCATACGCCATGACCGCTTTTTTGTTGCGAGTCAATCTGATTTTTCCATGCTGCAGGGCACAGCGTGTATCATGTTTCACGATCAGAGCCCCTTTTTTACCTGCGGAAAATAGGATTCGTTCCGCTTCTGGCAACGGTTCGTGAACGTCAAGCGTACGGAATAACTCCTGCAAGCTGACCTTATGACCCGGAAAGGAGGTCAGCGGCCAAGATTTAACCGGAATCTCCTGTCCACTCGCTGTAGCGAGAAAATATCCTTCGATTCTTCCAGCAAACTGCGGCTTCGGTCGCAAGAACCAATACAGAAGAGCAGCTATCACAATGCTGATGGCTACCGTCCATTTAATGGCTGTATACCGGGATTGGACTGAAACGGTCAGTATAGCGCTACTGGATGCACCTTCTGGATCGGTAGCGGTAATCTTTAGCTTCGTGTCACCTGTGTGAAGCTTGGATAGCAGCAGATCATTACCGTTAATCTCGGCATTAATTGTATCCTCAGAGGCTCCTGAATCCAGCTTATAATTCAGCTTGTCATGATTGGGATCAACAATAAAATCCTCTAAACTTCGACGGGAGTCACCGTCTTCTTTTACCAGATGTATCGTCAGGTCTTTTAAAGCTTGTGGTGCTGCATTGGTGGCGTGAACTTTATGTACAATTCCCTTACGGTACCACTGCGGACTATCCAGAGATAGCTGCCATGTATAATCACCCGTTTGTGGGAACGCATATTCGGTATGAAAGGCTCCTGACTTATAGGTCATAGGCACCTTTTTAGCTGTACCGCCTTTTACAGGGGTAACTATAATATGGGCTTCAAGAGAAGTATATATGGCCTCATCTGTAAGATTTTGGCCATCCGGTAACAGGAGCTGAGCTTGAAATGGTGTCGCTTGTCCCTTCAGCAATTGCATAGGCTTGTCGCCATGAGTTGCTGTTGTTTGCGTTCCTCCTATAGTAGCTTCAGCTTCCAGTCGGTAGCTGCCAAGTAAATTGATTTTAACCAAATCTCCGCGTATGCCCCGTAATTTCAACTTCACTTTACCTGCTTGTGGATGCTCAATTTTCAAAATTGCATATCGGCTCGACTTGTACCTACGGACATTTTCTGAATTGGAGTATAGCTGGGTTTCCAGCAGGGGATGCTCCGACAAAAGCACCAGATTGGCTTCCTCCATACTAGAGTCCGGTAGAGTCACCGTTAATTCTTGCATCTCGCCAGTGGTCGTAATTGCAGCAACTGGAACGAGTTTGGAGCGAATTTGACTGGCAAAAATACGATTCAGAATTTCCGGCAGATCCTCAGCACTACTCGTAATAAAAGAAGTTCCTCCCGTTTGAGAAGCGATCCGTTCGAGTTCTTGCCGGTTTACCGTGCCATCATGGTTCAGGCCAATCGTATACACCGGGTATCCCTTGGTCTGTGCAGATTTGATGACAGAGGATACATCGTTATTCGAGTCACCCTTAGACCGAGAACCAGAAGAGGCACCAAAATCAGTCTCTCCATCTGACAATAAAATCATAAAAGGCTGACGCCCTTGGGATGCTCCGGCAGCTAGCAGTTCTGAGCCTTTACGCAGCCCAAGTCCCAAATCTGTATAGCCAGAACGGTTCAACATTCTGATTTCCTGCTGGATTTGCGATTTTTGCGCTGCCACGCCAATCGAGGTAAGTGGTTTTGAGGCGACAACATGATGGTTGTAGGCGACGAAACCCACGCGTGTACGGTCTGCATCACTTAAGTCCATAAACATACTAATAACTTCGGCGGCAATACCCTCGGGATCCGTGTCTCTCATGGAATAGCTGGTATCCAGTACAAAAACAGCATCGTAACCCTCGATCGGAGCAGTCCCCAAAGATGCTGCATTAGCCTGATTTACAGTGCAAATGACCCCGTTTAAGCCCATTTGGAAAAATAGTACAAAAGTCATGAAAATGATAATTCCTAGTTTCCTTATTCTGAACATAAGCTCCTCCATCGGCGAGACCAATGTGGGCGTGCCAACTCTCCTAATCCTTGGGATATAAGGGATAAAGGATCAAAACAGCTGAAAACCCTCACATTAGCCATGAATTTGATACTTTTACGCTTATCAGAAATATCCAATGAACTTCTATCGGCAATTGGATTCCATTTGTGAATATTTCCCTGAAGAAACAGGTCTAACATATCATAAAAATTACGTATTCACGCATAAAATGAGCCAAAATGCCCTATTTCAATCTGAGACTACAGAAATTGACAAAACTAAAGGGTGCTTTGTATGATAGCTCTCGTATCAACGGCAAAAATTGGGATTGAAGTTAGGAATACGAAATCATAAATTTGAAGTTTCTGTGTTATATGACTTTTGATTTTGAATTTTATCTCATTTGAATGCCTTGCCGTTAAAAGCCGAATAGCGCTTCGGACCGATTTTCGAGGTTATATGCCTGTACCGTAAATGTGGTATAAGCTCAATCCTTTGACGAATTTAAATGTTAAGTAGGGGGGAGGAGGCAAATGAACTAAAAATGAATATTCGTCCGTTTCAAATTGGACATCCCATGTCCGAATATGGAGCAATGGACCTATACTCAAACTTTATTCATTTGTCGACAGCGATGGAAATCATTTATCAAACCAACCGGACAATGCTTTTTGAAGAGATTAACCCGGAAAAGCTGGACTTGATCACCATTGTAGGTGATGTGAAGGGTATCGACAGCTTGAGCGATGAGAAGATCAAGGAAATTAATCAGCACCTTCTGGTGCGCAGCTTTGACGAATTTTTGGATAAGTTTTCACCGACCGTGTATTCATTTTTTAACGCGGCCAATCAAAAGGTCGTCTACACCCTTAAAAAGCCTGAGGGAATTGATGAGGATAGCATTTCTGAAATTCGTATCAATCAAAGCAATGATTTTCTGAAAATGTTGTTTACGCTTATTGATACTAAGCGCAGTCAAGGAATCACCAATGTAGATTTCAAATTTGAAAATCTGCTGGATATGATTTCACCGAAAAAGGTTATGGATGATATTCGTCAAGTCCGCAAAGAAATTCACTATATGTACGGTGAATACGACAAGCTGGATGATGGCGATCCGAAGAAACTCGACATGGGTGACAAACTGAATGCCATGTTCGAGGAAGCGAGCCAGAACTATAACAACGTTATGGCTATGCTGCCACTGGCCATTGAGGACATCAAAACCCGACTTCTGCTCGGTGGGGCCCAAGAGGAAAACGCCGGTGAGTTGATCCAGGTGGGTATGCTCTCCATTGGGGAAAGCGGCGAACTGAAAATTATTGAAGCGCCGAAGAGCGAAAGTACTGAACTGATGCTGTTGGATGAGAACAGCACTGGCGATCTCTCCCA
This sequence comes from Paenibacillus sp. FSL W8-0439, assembly GCF_038008995.1. Lineage (NCBI taxonomy): Bacteria > Bacillati > Bacillota > Bacilli > Caryophanales > Paenibacillaceae > Paenibacillus > Paenibacillus sp. FSL W8-0439. Next base: position 4,261,263 of record NZ_JBBPAK010000001.1, on the reverse strand, counting down.
AGTATTCGAAGAAGATTACAACTCTATCACAGATACGCCTTCTGACTATGTGAAGGACTTGGTGGTTCGCACGTTTGTGCCACTGCCAGCTGTTCAGACCAAGGTTGACACAGCGGTTGAAGTTCAGAACTACAACACGTATCTGGAGTTCTATAAAAATGCCAAGGATGATTTTGTAAAGGCGGTTAAGCCGCTGGTAGAAAAAATCCTCGGTGTCAAAATGTTCTTCGATCAATATGCGACGAAGAGCAAAGGGATGCTGCCGACAATGCTGGTAGCGAATAACAAGCTGGACATGCTGGTGAAAAGTAGCAATATCCCGCGTCTGGAAACGTACCTGAACACCGTAAATGCCAAAAATGAATTCAGCGACACCATCTGGTTCGGGATCGTTCCATCTATCGAGCTTGAAGCAGCCGGTAAGGTAAAAGTTTCTCGTGAACGCTTTAAGGGCAACGAGAAGGTCGTAAAGCAGGGCGGAAATTCGATGGAATCGCTTTCGATGCTGCTGCAAGTCGTGAAGGATTACAAAATTCAAATGTTCTTTAACTTTGAATCCGGTGAAGAGACGACCTTCAACAGTATGGCGACAGCAGGCATCGATAAATATGTCGATAAATGCGCCAGTCTTGTACGCAGAGAATATAGCGAATTTGCGATTCCTTGTGTACCAAACTTTACCATTATTCCGAAGGATAAATCGGGTGTCATTATTGATAGCAAAATGCTACAGACCGAAGACGGTGTGCAGCTCTCCAAGGAAAAAGAAGATATTCTCAAGCTGTGGATTGAGGGCGTATATGTGGGCGCTGCCTATGTGGCCGCTGGCTTGGTCGCTTCCTATCAATGTCCTGAATACCTGCGTGAGACGTTCAAAACGGTCAATAAAAACTTCCCGGGTGTACGCTTCGACATTGAAGCTGGAGACAACAGTCTGCGCACGGTGACGACGATGGCCAAGGAAATCACTGGGTTCACCAACACGATCAAGGATGCCATCAACCGTAAAAACTTTGGCTTTGTATTCTCGTCCGAGAATGCTCAGATTCAGGATAAGGATATCCGCCGGATTACTGTCTACAAGGCAAGAAGCATGGCGATGTCCGAGGACGGCTTTGACTCTATCTACAAAACGCTGGTCAGCACGTACATTGAACGTATTTTGCGCTACCAAACAGGTGACTTCAAGCACGAAAATATCGTCCGCTTCTTTAGTAACAATCCGAGCAGCCAGAAGAGCAAGTGGCTGAGCAGCAGAGGATCTGTGAACTCGATCATTCAGGACGGAGATGATATGAGCTTCATTATTGACGAGAAAAGCAATATGTGTCATATCGATCTGGTCTTCAATGGTAATGTGAAGAACCTGGAAGTCATGATCACTAAGGGAACCAGCTCGGTCAAATCATGATCCGAGCACTACGAAAGATGGTAGAGGCGTTTCTATCCAGAACCGCCTTTATACATAAATCGCGGAGAAGCCCTGCTTCTTCCGCCATCATTTTACCTAATATCAAGGAGGCAACACACATGGGATTCAGATTGAAAGTAGAAGGACAAGAAACAATCGAGCTGGGCTTGGATAACATCCAAACGGTTATTTATGACACCGATACACCGGACGATTCCAATGCACGCTCCACTGACGTAGGCTCCACGCTGCGCATCAGCGGTAAAATCATCACAGCAGTAGATGGTGACAGCGCGGATGACACACTGAAACTGGCTTTGTGGTCTCTGGTTCCTGCTGAAAAAGCAGACAGCTACCGTAAAGTAACACTGGAAGTTATCGCAGCCGATCAAGTAGTGCGTAAAATCTACTTCCCGAATGCTTTTGTTGTAGACTACAACGAGCACTTCGGCGACACAGAAGGTGTAGGTGCGTTTACACTCTACATCAAACAAAAGAAAGACAAAACCGAGCTGGCTACCATCGACGGCGGATATCCAGTTTAAGCTTAACGTCTTAATGTTAAGCGCAGCTTAAACACACACTCACCCGGCGCATACGTGAAGGGTGGATAAATATTAAGAGGCCTACGGGTCTCTTAATATTTATTTTTTTCGGAGAGGGGAACATCAGACAATGACCAACTACTATGAGCTGCTCGGTGTCAGCCGGGATGCTTCGGAGGCAGAGATTAAGCAAGCTTACCGTAAACTGGCCAAAAAGTATCATCCTGATACCAACCAGGGAAGCGAGGAAGCAACGCGCAAGTTCAAGCTGATTCACGAGGCTTACAATACCTTGCGTGACGAAGCATTGCGGCAGGCATACGATGCTGAGCTCATCCGAAAAGCTACGGGAACTAGCGGAGAACAGCAAGATAAAGCGAGAGGGGCAGCACCTTCAGGCGGTACGCGTAGGACAGCTAAAGGATTCAATCCGGCTGACATAGGCACTGATTTTGAGCAATTTTTCGGCTTTCATCCGAAAACGAAGGAGGGCTCACCAGGGAAAAAAACAAAAAAATCCGGTGATCCGACGGATACCTCAGCCATGTTCAACCAATTTTTTGGTATTCGTAAAAAGTGATGATTTCAGGATAGAAACGGGGGAAGCAAGCAGTGAAAACGGCGCAGAGCAGATGGGTTTTCATCATAGATGTTGCCATGTTCGGGCTGATGCTGGCGATCGCCTTTTATGTGTTTAATCGTACAGGCTACAGCGGTTTGAAGACTGTGGTCGCGATAGGTATTGGGATTAGCGTGCTTGTATACATACTACGCAATCTGGTGTCCGTGGTACCTGTGCCCAAGCCAAAGGCAGAGCATAAACGGATTGCCAAGCTGGTGTTGATTGATGAAGAGGGTGAGTCTGTTAAAGAATGGTATATTGAAGGCGAAACCTCATTGTTAATCGGCAAAACAACATCACGCTCTGAAGCGGATATTGATTTAGCAGGTACAGATTATGCTTCCTTGGTAAGTGTGGAGCATGCGGTACTCAACCGGGTAAACAGCGACTGGTTTGTGGAGGATGTGGATTCCGGCAACGGTACCGGGCTACGGTCTGCGAACGAAAGTGTCACCAAAAAGCTGGAAAGTGGCGAGCCTTACCGAATTTACTCAGGCGATTTATTATATATTGCCAATACCAGGCTGCTCGTTAAATAGAAGAAATTGCACAACACGTAGATCGCTGTAAAGACAATCAAGACAATGGGGGAAGGAACCGACTATGAGTTTGACAAGATGCCCGAACGGACACATGTTCAGTACACGAAAGCACGGAAATACGTGTCCTTATTGTAATTCGGTAGTAAATATAGCCGCACCCAAGAGCGCGGAACCAGCAGCGAAAACAAACGTTGCGGGAGACGATGACAAAACCATGCCGTATTTAGGCGAGACGGTAGGAATTCACCCGGTAACCGGATGGCTGGTATGTATCGAAGGAGCACAGGTGGGTCAGGACTATCGCATTATGGCAGAAAAAAACTTTATCGGGCGCGCAGAGGAAATGCATGTCCGTATTATCGGAGACAACACGATTTCCCGCAGAAATCATGCGGTCATTGTGTATGATCCGAAGAAACGCAACTTTTACTTGCTGCCAGGCGATTCGTCAGGCTTGGCGTATCACAATAACGAGGCGGTATATTCACCAGTGGAGCTGGCTGCTTATGACGTGATTCAGCTCGGACGCAGCAAATTTATCTTTATTCCGCTGTGCGGCGCTCATTTCGAGTGGGATAACGAAAATTAGAACGGAAGTGGGCAATGGTGCAGGGAGGTAACGAGATGCAGCCTTATTTTGTTGTATGTGGAGCTGCGGTGCTGTTCGCTGTTCTTCTCATCATCCGTATACGACTGACGCGAAGTTCCAGCAGCCGTACCGTGAGTGGAATTGAGATTGGAAATGGTCAAACGATCGGGAGCCGGAGCGAGCAGGATGATTATTTCTCCAGTATGACCACTCCTGTGGGTACGCTGGCTGTTGTTGCAGACGGGATCAGTGGGCTGGCTAATGGACGTATGTCCAGTACCTTGGCTGTGACGACTTTTACGAAGGCATTTGCCAAGTTAGAAGATGCAACGAATTTGCACGGATATTTTGCAGAGGCTGCAACCCAAAGCAATCGCGGTATTTTGCAAAATTTGAATGGGCAGGGCGGGGGAACGACGCTCGCGGCGGTCATTGTGTGCGGCTATCAGCTGTATTACGGAGCGGTGGGCGACAGCTTGATTACAATTTACCGCAATGGTCACTTTCAGACAGTCAATTCCAAGCATACAGCGGAAACACTGCTGGAGGAACGAGTGCTTGCTGGACAAATGACCTCAGAGGAAGCTAAAACGAGTCCTGTACGCAATCAACTGGTCAACTACTTAGGTTATGAAGGCTTTGAGAGCATGGAACTGGGGAATGCACCGATTCGCCTGTATTCGGGTGATTATGTGCTGCTGTGCAGTGATGGCATTCAGGAGGCGCTGACTGAGATTGAGCAGGAAGAGATCATGCGCAAGGGCGGAACACCGCAGGAAATGGCGGATGCCATGATCGACACCATTAACGATAAAGGGTTTAAAAGTCAGGATAATGCGACAGTGCTTATTTTGGCGATAGGATGAAACAAGAAAGACGGGGGTAGCGATGCGCAAGGACAACAGCGATTTTAGTACCGCCTTTGTGTCGGAAGCGGGCTCTTATATAGATAACCGGGACTATTTTGCATTCATGGAGACGGACGACATGGCCTGTTATGTCCTCGCAGATGGTCTGGATTCGGATCAGGAGCTGCGCAGCGCAGAAATGGTAGTCAAAACGGTGCTGGAAAACTTTATGGAGAAGCCTTCCATGTCCAAGCGGCGTTTGATGAGAGATCTGCGTGAAGCGCAGGAATGGCTGCAATTTGAAAGCCGTCGTGTCCGGCTTAAGGCCAGTCTACTGATGGTAGTGACCAACTACAACAAAATGGTGTACGTTTCGTGCGGTAATGTGCGGCTATATCATTTTCGCAATGGAAGGCTTAATTTTCGCAGTAAGGATCATAGCCTGGCTCAGTCACTGGCAGATGATGGTCGTATTCCAGACGAAGCGACCAGTACACACGAGGAACGGGGGAATCTGCTGGAATACTTGGGGAATCCGAATGGGGTTCATGCCCATTACGCCAAAAAGACACAGCTTGCAGATGGAGATGTCATGCTGCTCGCTACATCTGGGATGTGGGAGGACGTTGAACTGGCGGAAATGCTGGGTGCGCTGGAGGAAGCGAAGGACCCGGGTATGCTGACGGATACGTTGGAAGAGGTCCTGCTGAGCAAACAGCGCCGGACGGTGAATAATTACACGGCTACCGCCATTTATGTAAACAAAGTTTTCCAGGAAAAGCCTAAAAACCGTCGTAAGCTGATCAAACGGATTTTGATTGCGTTGCTCGCCTTTGTAATCGTGGGCGGGGGAGCATGGATTACACTGGCGCGTATGGCTGCGAACAAAGCGGCTGCGCTGGAAACGATGATCGAATCGGCTCAGGCCGCGGATGATTATGCAAGAGCTGGCGATTATACAAAAGCGCTCAAATCCTACAGTGAAGCGAAAAACGCGGCAGTTAAGATTAATGATAAAATTCACAAGCGGTTGTACACGGCAGAGCAGAAAGTATCTCAATTGATGGTCGACGGAGACGGCTATGTGGAAAAGGCCGATTTTACCAAAGCTGAAGCCAGCTACGATAAAGCACGGAAAAGCGCCGGGCTATATCCACCCTTTAATGTGAAGGACATTGAGCATAAAATCGACCAACTGGACAGCTATGCCGAGACGGCGAGCTGGATGAAGGACGGAGATTTAAAATTCCAGGGTGGCGATTACACAAATGCACTCAAGCTTTACAAAAAAGCAAATAAGGCTGCGATGGAATCCGGCTATACGTCCGCGCAAAAAGAGCTGGAGAAGAAGATTACAGAGACCAATGATAAATTGACAGCTATTCAGCAGCAGCTCAAGGAGATTCAAGCTGGCAAGCTTCAGGCCAAAGGGGATCGGCTGATGAAAGATCTCGATTATGAAGGGGCCATTGATGCTTATAGCGGGGCACAGGAGATTTATCAGGAGATTGATAAGCTCGAAAGTGTTCTGGCGCTGGAGCGGAGCATAGCCAAGGCGGAGGAAAAGCAGAGCGCGGAGCAGCAGCAAAATGGACAGCTTCCTGCTGGATTGGGATTGTCTGACGGAGTGTTGAACGACACAGATGCTGGAGACGCAGCGAGTGAAGCTTCATCTTCCGCTGCGGCAACCTCTGCCACAGCATCGCAAGCGAAGGCTGCGCCGACGGCTTCAGCGGGTCCTACGCCCGCGAAGAGGGAAGCCTCTCCGACTGCAAAAAGTGGTGGTACGGGGGATGGCAATGCCGCTTCGACCAAGGCGGACACCAGCAAAGAGCAAGGAACTGCTGATTCTGCTTCTAAAGCAGCCGGGGCGTCTAATTCAGAGAGTCAAGATCAGGCTGCTGCGAACGGGAAATAAGTTTTTATGTTCATTGAATGCTGGAGCCGGAAGGGAGTGAGACGTCGTGAAAGAGCTGGTACAAGATCGTTTGAGCAAGATGGACGATTTAGAGCAGAGACGTTTACTGAAAAATATGATGGCGGGGGTATTTATGAACCTCGTCGAATATCAGGAAGAAATGACCCGCCAGCTAGAACGGCGGGTATTTGAGGAAATTGAGAATACAGAAGAAAAGTTTGATGTGTATGTGTCATTGACATCGCGTGAGGACTATGACCCGATTCATGAATTTTTATATCCTGTGTTGCCCACCGATGCAGTAGAAAAACAGGTAGACATCAGTCGTGTGGCAGAGGTGGTGCGCGAAGGCGGGGAGATGCCGCTATTTACGCTTTTTCTCGGAATGGAGACCGAACAAATCTCGGCACTGGTACGCAGCAAACGAATTTTCTTAGGAATGCTGGTCACGGAAACTGCAAAATACCCGATTCGTTTTCGTCTGGAGCATAATCGTTCTTATATGTTGGAGATTGAGCAGTTGTATCATACATTTATGCAAAATGGCATGCCGTGGAAAACGATTAATCATCCATACGCTTATAAATTTGTGGACTGTGTATTGATTGGTGGGGACGGCGAGCCGGCCGCTCATGAAGAAATCCATGAAATCTCGATTTCGTTGGAGGAATTCGACGTTTATAAGAAAGTCGATGTTTTTCCGTTGTGGAACATTGAAAGACTGGCTCTAAAGAACAGCGGTTTTCCTATACCAGCTATGGATCGTGTGAACTATGAGCATGTGCTGCCTTTGCGTAAAACAGGATCAGAGCATGGTTACCTGATTGACGGGACTGAAAGTGATATCCGCTATATCAAGCGGACAGAAGAGGAACTGACGATTGTCACACCACGTGATAAATCTGGCGAATGGAATGTGTTGAAGGTTACGAAACCATTTACAACCAAGCTTAGTCGTCAGACTTTTCCGGTATTGTCTAATCGGCGGCAGGACAGCTTTTTGGGTCGCTATGCAGGAAAACAGGCCGTGATTGTCCGGGCTAAAGCAGAGATCACGCGCATCGTTAATTCGTTTGAAGCGGCACAGGGGCTAGAGCTAGAGCGTGTGGACATCTGGGGAGGTGCTGGGCGAAATGATATAAGCAACCTTGTAACCAAAACTCAGACGTATCCGTTAAATCCGTTTGTCAGCGATAATGTACGGACAGAGGATGGCAAGCAGATCATGCGATTGGGGTTCAGACGTGGTTCTGAGGATGTGTTGCCAACCACACCTGCTTACATTTTATCCGATTTAATGAGCTTTCTGGTGTCGGAAGTGCAGATGTATTTTCCAGAGTACAAGTGTGAAGGAGAATGGGTGTGAATTACGTTTGGGATTTGCTCATGCGCGCAAGGAAACAGGGGCTGGATGTAGATAAATTCCGCTTCGTACCCGCTGTCAGCTATTCTCCGTATATGGAGCTTAGCTTGGCTGAGCTGAATACGTCCCATTTGGAGCAGGTAGTGGAGATTAATCCGTACTACCGCTTTTATTCTATTTTTCGGGATCTGTTTCCACCGGATGCAGCAGAGGATCTGGAACTGAGAGAATCGCTATTTGATATTATGATGCATTTTCTGGCGGAGATCGATTTGTATCAAGGCATGAATCGGCGAGAGTACCATATCCGGTTTGTTCAGCGTGATATTGCGGATGGCATCTTTGGCCCGAAGGTAAAGGAAGCCTTTGGACAATTAAACCGTGAGGAACAAGACGCGATTGCTGAAGGCCTGCTGCGCCTGTATGAGACGGGGGAAGCCGTACATCTGTTAAAACAAACGATGCGTCGCGTCTTCCATCGCTCGATCATTTACACCAACTGTGAGGAAAAAGACGAACTACTCATATATATTGGCCAGGAGGAGACGATGCTGTCACGAATCAAAGTCGATCTGATTCTCGATTTGTTTCTTCCAGCACGGTTTACGACGGAATTGTATTGGACCAGTCATTTCGGCATTTTGGAGGAAGACCCTACGATGAAAATAGATGCTATCGCCCTCTATTAAGGCTAAATGGCTAAGAAAGGACATGTGAACGATGAACGGACCCTATACATACAGGTTGCTAGACCCGCTCACCGATCGAAAAAGCGCTCGTTTCACGACTAAATACACGCAGGCGGAATTGGAGCAAATGACGACCTTTCAGTTGCGCGGGATATGTGATAAAGAGCGACTGGTCGAGGGCTTTGCGAATCGTCTGGCACGTGAAGAATTGATTCGCGTAATCTTGCGATTTCGAAGCGCGGAGGAGCATCTACTCATTACCAGACCCAATCCTGACGGTTTTGAACGTATGCAATCGGCACTACAGCGCAACTGGAATGACCGCCCGCAGGAGAGTGGCAGTATTCGGGTTCCCGCCAAAATCACGCTGTATCAGGGTGTGCGCACAGGTCGCATGGACAACTATCGGATCGAATCCGATTTGCCTTGGCTGAGCTCATCTAATGTGCTGCTGGTGAATGCGACAGGGGAATTATGTGGTGTTTTAAATTTGGTGAAGGATGAGGGACGAACAGGCGTATATTATCTTTCTCGTCACCGCGATGCTGAACTGCGAGAGACATCTAATCATAGCTATAGCTTGCTGTTTCTGCGAAGACAGGAGTCAGAATATTTTTATAACCTCTACTATGGAGATAAGCCGATGCTACCGCTGAAACTTCAGGGTCATCGAATCCCGGTGGCAGAGCTGATCATTCGGGGCACGGAAACAACCGATGCGGTACTGGCGATTGATTTTGGCACCTCGAACACCACGGCAGGTGCTTATTTGGATAGTTCCTACGTTACGGCCCCTGATACAGGGATGAGCAGCACAGTAAGGCTGGACGCTATCAATTATGTGTCATTCCCTGGTCCAGAAGGTACGGAAGGCGACTGGATCGAAGTGCTGCCGACCGCCATTCGCGTCGCGGACTGCTCCAATCCCGAGCATATCGTTTATGCATTTGGGGAGGAGGCACTACGTGGAAGCGATGTGGCAGGCAGCCGTGCCACGGTATTGCGGGGGATTAAACGTTGGGTCAATGACTATAAGCGAATCGAAGAATTAATGGATTCTGAGGGGAATACAGCAACCGCATCCCGCAGCGATATTTTAGCGGCGTTTATCCGTTATGTGATTGCTACAGCCGAGCAGCAATTTAAGTGTCGGTTTCGCAATTTACACTTTTCTGCTCCTGTCAAGCTGCAGCCCCAGTTTATTGAGATGTTTAGCGATATTTTGCCTGATTATCGGATTGAAGCGGAGGATGCGCTGGACGAAGGGCTGGCAGTGCTGTACAACACGTTGGCAGACCAGATGGAACGAGGAACTTTTGCAGACGGTGAGGAGTATCAGGCACTTGTCATTGATTGTGGTGGGGGCACGACAGATTTGTCTTCCTGCCGCTTCCGGATTGAAGATGGACGTATTGCTTACAAGCTGGATATTCACACAACGTATGAAAATGGGGATACCAATTTTGGTGGAAATAATCTGACGTATCGGATTATGCAGTTTATGAAAATTGTATTTGCAGGTTATTACGCTGCGGAGACGCGTTTGCCTGACACTGATATTGATGCTCTGATCGGCATTCCTTCGGGAGATTTGTACCGTCATGTGGATGAGTTTGGTGTAGATGCTGTATATGCAGGGCTGGAGGAACGGTATCGTGAGGCAGAGGCGATCTTGCCTACCGCGTTCAAACGGTATGAGCATGCTACACGGGATGAATATCAACGGGTACTGAGTAATTTTCATCTGCTGTGGAGTGCGGCAGAAAATATGAAAAAGGAATTTTTTCTACGTACGGGGATATTGCGCAGCCGCTTTGAATCCGAGCAGGTATTATCTGCTGAAAGCGACCTGAACATTGCCGTAATGGATCGTTGGCTGGTTTCGGTCATTGAGAATGGACGGTTCCGTGATGAATATGGTCTACCTGATGTAGTGTTTAATATTCGTGAAGTACAGCAGCTACTTAAGGCAGATATCTACAATATTGTGCGCAAGTTTCTGGATGATTTTTATTTGGAGGGACGCTTGCAGGATTATTCGATTATCAAGCTAACCGGGCAGTCCTGCCGGATTGACGTGTTCCGCGAAGCACTCAAGGAATTTGTACCAGGGCGCGGTATTGAGTTTCGACAAAAGGCAGAAGACCTGAGCCGAGTACCTGAGTTGAAAATGGCCTGTCTGCGCGGGGCTATTCGTTACCTGAACGCTAAAAAAATGGGAACCATTGAGCCTGTCATTACCAATCATATTCCAGCGATTCCGTATACGGTCAGCGCATGGACGCATACGGGGCGTGAGAAGGAGCTGATTGCGAGTTTGGAAAGCAATCGGGTACGCGGTTCTATTTCCCGGCCGTCTCAAGCGGTTGAAGTGGAATTCTTCCTGACGGCCAACGGGGGCAAGCTGCGTCAGCGTCATGTGTACCGCAGTCGGCCAGATGCCTTTGAACCCATGCCGTATGAGGAAATTGCTGTGCTGTACGGGCAGGATATTCCACAGGATGATACGGACTCCATTCGCAATGAGGAGACGAAATATTTTGTTTTTGTCGGGGATAGTCGTTGGGGCTTTTACGTCGTACCGATTACTCGCCGTGATGAATTGCTGTATCTGGGTCCGAAGCGCTTTTATGCCTTCGAAAATGATCTCTCCGAGCTGGATTTCTTTGACGGCACGAAATAATAAATTAAGGATTTTGCAAAATGCAGAAATCAGAAAAGCACACAACACATGGAGGGAATAACATGCTGTATGCAGGTTTTTGGAAACGAACTTTGGCCTATATCATTGACAGCCTTATTTTAGGATTTGTATTTATGATAATCGGACTGGTCTGGATCATCATTCAGGCCATTGGAGATTGGGTGCCATCTCCGGCAGAAACCTCTATGCTGACAGACGGGCCGACTGCTATTTTTACTATGCAATTATTAGGACAAACTTTGATGAATTTGGGGGCTTCATGGTTGTATTTTGCGATCATGGAATCGTCCAAATGCAGAGCTACGGTGGGCAAGCTGGCTCTTGGTATCGTTGTAGTAGATGAATTTAACCAAAAGCTGAGCTTTGGACGTGCGAGTGCCCGCTACTGGAGTAAAATTGTATCGAGTATCATTTTGTGGATCGGTTTTATCATGGCAGGCTTTACAGCTAGAAAACAGGCTCTTCACGATCTGATTGCACGTACCTATGTTGTGGACAAGCGCGAGCTGAATTATATACTGCGCGAGCAGGCTGGGCGCGGAGCCGGGATGTAAAGGTAGATCAATAAACTCTGAGATTAAACCTCAGTCTTCAATCGGGGGAAGCACGATGGATATACGCAGATGTATAGAAAAGAATTTTCGCCTATTTATTGGATTACTTGGAGTAAGTAAAGCTCCACCCACCACCGATGATGGAGTTATTGTTCCGCCTCCTGCGCCTGGTGTGAATCGGCTATCTGTTCCCTTAAATAAAGAAGAATAGAGAAAGGAGGAAACCCCATGTTAACGCATATCGTTCCAAAGTTTGAAAAAGGTCGCATTCTCAAAACCGAGATGCTGGAAAATCTGCGGGATTACCCCCGTAGCTTTCTGGATATCCGGTATCAGGATTATTCGGATGGTATTATTACCGGAATGAATGTGACCGTCGGGGAACATGCGCTGACCGTAGGCAGAGGCATTGTAAAGCATAAAAATAGATTATACCTGCTGGAGCAAGAGCAGGAAGTTTCATATGTGGCTACGGGGCGGCTATCGGTGTTGAAGCTGCTCTTTTTGGAACAAACCGATCGCCCGGATTTCACCGTGCATCATGCAGATATTGTGCTAGAGGCCGAGGCTGAGATCGGATTGGATGAACTGGAGTTGGGCCGATTCAAACTCAAAGATGGAGCCGTGCTTCGCTCCAATTATCAGGATTTTGCCGATATGGCTACTGAGTTCAATACATGGAGTGATATTCATGTCCCGTTTGCGGGGTTGTATCAAAGTACGTTGCGCCCAGAAACGCTGCGCTATTTTGCATCCGAGCTGCTCAAAAGCGGTACAACCGATCCGATGGATTGTATGTTTGCTATGATGTGCCTGAACCTGGAGGCTGTAGACAGAGAATCTATCCAGCATTATATTGCAAACCGAAGTGGTGTGGAATATAAGGAATATTCACATGCTCAGCTCCATAGGCAGCTGGTGCTGATTTTGGAAGGAGCCGGACGGGGGAAGCGCACAACAGGCCGCTGGCAGGGCGGTGGAGCTGGACGGATGATTGTGGATTAGAACATCAGATAGAGGAGTGGAGTATGCATCCCCTCTATCTTTACTTCTATGCCCCAGTATTTGTTAAATCAATCCGGTGTAAGCCTATACATTTTTTTAAATAAAAAAGATGACATATGTATAAAAACAGGCATAAAGTCACTAAGACTATAGTCGCTTGTTTGGTGAAGTATGCATTCCTTAACCTGCTGAAATTCGACATTTTATAGGCTAGATGGATGTGCTTGAGACTAAGCTTGAGGTCAACAAAGTTGTCATATCAAGGAATACGTCTTTTAAGAAATTATAAGTGAGAGAGACTTGAACGGATAAGTTGCAGCGATTGCGCAATTGTGCTTGTCCATGATGAGTCTTTTTATATCGCTCCTCCATACCTTGTAAAACCAGTCCGATTAGAGTAGAAAATTTGCATACATATGTATAAAAATGAGTATTAAGTCGTGGAAACGCCCTTTGCTACGGTGAATTGACAAAATATAATGCAGTGGCTAATATGGTTGGGAACACGGGAGATATTGGAATTTATAAAGGGGCAATGAGTTTTGAATAAGAGACTAGATAACAGATGTAACTACAAAATGAGATGGGGCCAAACGATTTTGGGAGCGCTGTTGGCGCTTAGTCTGGTGTTACTCAGTGGAGGAAATGCGTGGGCTTCATCCAGTGAACAGTTAAAATGGATTGAGGGTGGCCGAAAGGTAGACCTGGGAAATGTAGCTGCGGTTGATTTAGACTCATCTCTTCTTTTTTTGGATGCGGCTAACACTGCGAAGGTAAGCGAGATGAATCACGAAAAGCCATCTGGCAAGGAAATTGGGAGTATATTTCCGAAGGATGAAAATCAAAATTGGGAAGTTGTTTTTGAATACTATGAACTTGGACATATCAAGGATGATGAAAAAGAAGACATCGATGCAGATGCCATTCTAGATAGTTATAAAGAGGGTACGGAAGAGAGTAACAAGGAAAAAGCGGAAAGTGATCGTCTGTATGTTACAGGCTGGGATGTGGAGCCTTTTTATAATGAAACGACCCATAATTTAACCTGGTCTATGCTGGCGGAGGATGGGAACAAGGAAAAGCTGATTAATTATAATGTTCGTGTGCTCACTCGTCAGGGTTATATCTCTGCCATATTAGTGTCCCATCCTGCACATTTGGACGCGGATAAGAAGTTTTTGAATGAGAAAATATTACCCAAGCTGACCGTCAAATCAGGGGAGCGGTACGAGGATTTTAATGCTTCAACAGACAAAATTTCTGAGTATGGCCTGACTGGACTGATTTTGGGAGGAGCCGGTTTGGCAGTAGCTAAAAAGGTAGGCTTGTTGGCATTAATCCTTGCTTTTGTTAAGGGCGCGGGAGTTAAGGTGCTTGTCCTCATTGGTGCTGCTTGTGTAGGTGTGTTTGGTGTGATAGGCAAGTTTTTTGCCAAATTATTTCGCAAGAAAAAGTCAGAATCCATGCACAATGAAACGAATGCTCAGGATCAGTCAGAAACATTACAGTAGCTCTAAAGAAACACGCCATAATATAATTACTAACAAAAAGGTCAGGCAGCCTGATCAGTACACACTGAAGAGGTAGCATGGGCAAGAACATTATGAACAGATGATCATGGTAATGATAGACCCATGAATCATCTGTTTTTTCGTTTATTTATCCCTTGTAATACTTTCGGTATACCGCGGGTGTTGTGCCTTCATATTTTTTGAATATTTTAATAAAATACCCTGGCTCATTAAAGCCGAGCTCACTACTGATCTGGGATACAGGGATATCTGTAGCTTCGAGCAGCTGCTTCGCCCATTTCATCTTTAAGCGGGCAAGATAGCTGGAAAAGTTCTCACCCGTTTCCTTCGCAAACAGCCGACTAAAATAACTCGGACTAATGTGACACAAGTCAGCCATGGCTTTTAGAGAGAAAGTTTCACCTTTGTGCTCATAAATATATTCAAAGGCGGGTTTGAGTACAGGATTTCCGTACGGAATATCCTCATCCCCTGAGGAGTTCAGATAGGCATCTGCTAAGAAATTATTCATTTCTTTCTTAAGGCTTTCGATATGCTTCAGCGAGTAGCCAGGAAGGATATCAGACAATTGCGGACTGGACTGTATGGCCGAAGCCTTTTCGAACATTTCCGCGAGAAGATTTTTGTTCATTGCTTCTTCAACAATATAATTACACAATAAGGATAACATGTTGGAGATCATCTGAATTTCCTGATAGGTCATCGTCGGCAAATCGGCATAGTAGTCCTTAAGTTCCTCCCATTTGGAGCTGTACAGTTTTTCATTTTTTGATGTGAGGATTTGTTCCAGCTGTAAAGCGTTCGAAGGATCGGCTAGGCGAACCTGACCTGCCATGACGGCGCCAATGTACTTATCGTCGATAATGATTGGTACCGCGATGTCAACGATGTCATAATGACAGAGATAAATATAAGGTTTGTTGGAACGCACCGCTTCAAGTCCACCACGAGAGTCACATTTCTGGCAGTAGGGAAGGAGATTCTCATCTTGGCGAACCTTCTTGCAGAACGATTGACATTGGCTGTGACTAGTTACGGGATTCCCTCTATAATCGACGGTGAGAATGGCTAATTTGGTAACGGATGCTAATGAATCCTGCAACTGCTCCCACTTTTTCAAATCAAAGATTTTCTGGATGCTCAAATGTTCACGTATCAAGATTCTCATCCCTTAATAGTAAATTATCCTGTAGGCAACAACAAAAAAGTACAATTCACATGCTTCAGTGCAAAAAAATACGATTGCAAATTATAATATATTCCTTGATTCCTCCAATGTAAAGTTCACATGGTTCGTTTATAGTTTTAATCAGAACGAAACCAACACCATTAAAGGGAGGAATTATAGATGAGAAAAGCTTTTATCAGCCCAAGCAAATATGTACAAGGTGAAAACGAATTGTTGAATTTGGGTTACTATGTGAGTACCTTTGGCAAATCTGCTTTACTGATCGCGCATCCAGCCGATGTGGAGCGGGTGAAAGATAAGCTTGATTCCACTACGGAAAAGTATAACGTAACCTTTATTGAAAGCGGTTTTATGGGTGAGTGCTCCAGACAAGAAGTGTCTAGACTCCAAGAAATCGCCACTGCGAATGGATGTGATTGCATCGTTGGTCTCGGCGGCGGCAAAGCGATTGACGCGGCGAAATGTGTGGCACAAGGGGAAGCGCTTATCATCTGTCCGACGATTGCTGCGACGGATGCGCCGACAAGTCACTCGGCCGTTCTTTATACTCCAGAAGGCGCATTCGACGATTACGCCTATTTTAAACAAAGCCCGAGTGTCGTATTAGTTGACACCACTGTAATTGCCAATGCACCAACCCGATTCCTCGTATCAGGTATGGGTGATGCACTATCGACATACTTTGAAGCCCGTGCGACCTCTCGCTCTTACTCCAGGGTCAACGCTGGACTGCCTAATGGAGTACGCGAGGGACAGTGTGCGCCAGCCGTAGGTACGAATGCGGCGTTGGCACTTGCAACGTTATGCTATGAAATGCTCTTAAAAGACGGTGCCAAAGCAAAAGCGGCATGCGATGAAAATCATGTTACACAAGCACTCGAAAATATCATTGAAACTAATATTCTACTCTCAGGTCTTGGCTTCGAAAGCGGCGGACTTGCTGCGGCCCATGCGATTCATGATGGACTCACCATTTTGGAAGGCACGCACCACTATTACCATGGAGAAAAAGTCGCGTTCGGTACGATCGCACAGCTGGTGCTCGAAAACGCACCGACGGAGGAATTGCATCAGGTACTGGATTTCTGTTTAACCATCGGTTTGCCGGTCTGCTTGGCCGATATCGGTGTCGATCATATCAGCCAGGAAGAACTCATGGAAGTAGCTGCTAAAGCCTGCATTGAGGAGGAATCGATTCATGCCATGCCGTTTCCGATCACGGTAGAGCAGGTTGCAGCGGCAATTGCTGCGGCCGACCGGATCGGCAGCCAGTACAAAGCGGAGGTAAAATAGCATGAAAAAGGTCATCAACCGTACGGAAAATTTGGTTCTTGAGATGTGCAGTGGTATCGCGCTCGCGCATCCCGAGTTGGAATTTCTACCAAAATATAAAGTGCTCAAGAAAAAGGAACTGAACAGGGAGAAAGTAACGCTCATCAGCGGTGGTGGCAGCGGACACGAGCCCGCTCACGCCGGCTTTGTCGGCAAGGGGATGCTCGATGCGGCGGTCTGCGGTGATGTTTTTGCCTCTCCTTCGCAAATTCAAGTGTATCAGGCCATCCGAGCAACAGCTGGGAAAAAAGGTACACTGCTGATTATCAAAAATTACAGCGGCGATATCATGAACTTTAGAAACGGCGCCCATTTGGCTGCTGAAGATGGTTTGGAAGTGGACTATGTAAAGGTCGAAGACGACATCGCTGTAGAAGACAGTCTATATACGGTCGGACGGCGCGGTGTAGCGGGCACGGTACTTGTGCATAAGATCGCGGGTGCAGCGGCAGAAGAGGGGCGTAGTTTGGCAGAAGTCAAAGCAGTGGCGGAGAAAGCCGCTGCGAATGTACGCAGTATCGGATTTGCATTGACGTCGTGCACCGTGCCGGCGAAGGGCTCGCCAACGTTTGAGCTCGGGCCTGATGAAATCGAATACGGCGTTGGTATTCACGGCGAGCCTGGAATCAGACGCGAGAAGCTGACAGATGCGGATACGCTGGCATGCAGAATGGTAACCGACCTCCTTCGAGACATGCAGATCGAAAACGGATTCAGCGGAGAAATTGCACTGCTAATCAATGGTTTTGGCGGTACGCCTCTGCAAGAACTGTATCTTTTCAATTATGCGGTCACTCGCGAACTAGCAGCGAAGGGAATCAAGATCAATCGAGCTTTCGTCAACAATTATATGACAAGTATCGATATGGCGGGCATCTCAGTTTCAATCATGAAGCTGGACGACGAACTGCAAACCTTACTTTCCCATGAAAGTAACACGCCTGCGTTCAAGGTGTCTGGACCTGCTGATCAAGTCGTGTTCACAGATCTATCAACTGTAGCAGACGAAAATCGACAAGTATCTTTCGAGGTGGAAACTGCCCCTGCTTTTGCAGTTATTGAGGATAACAAGATTACGTTGAACAATCTGATATACCTGGTTGACAAAATGAGTGAGGTTATCATCAAGAATGAGGTGCCTTTCTGCGATCTTGATTCTCATGCAGGCGATGGCGACTTTGGCATGAGTGTTGCCAAGGGGTTCCGTCAGCTGAAACGGGAATGGAGCGACATCCTACACCAAGATTCCTTGACGATGGGAAGCTTTCTCCATTCATGCTCGCTCGTCATCATGGAATACTGCGGTGGGGCTTCGGGTCCGATCTGGGGCTCAGCATTTCGCGCGGCAGCACGATCTGCGGGTGAACGAAGCGAACTGACCATTGCCGAATTCGCAGATATGATGCAGGCTGCGGTGCAAGGCATACAATCGACAGGTGAACGTTCTTTCGGTAGAGGAGCCGTCGTGGGTGATAAAACGCTTATTGATGCATTAGTGCCATGTGCGGATAGCTGGGTAGAGAGCGCGAAATCAAATGTTGACGTGAAGGAAGCCTTTGTGCGAGGTGCTCAAGCCGCTGTCCTAGGGGCCAAAAAGACAGAAAACATCGTGGCGCGTATGGGACGTGCCGGAGCGGTCGGAGAGAGAAGCCTTGGTTATCCAGACGCGGGGGCTTATGCGCTTGGAGTGATTTTTACGGAGCTTGCTGAATGTTTGAACTAATTCGCTAATTCTTAAAAATTCAAGGTTTGTTCATTGCAATTGGGATGCATTAGGTTTATAATTTCAGACGGATTCAAAAGGCTTATCCCTGGATCCGTGGGAGTTCATCCCATCTGAGCAAGCATACTTGCATGCTCAAATAAGAATTAAGCGAGGGATTTACAATGAAAACCTGCTGCACCATCCAAGTTGACGAAGACAGTTTAGTTATTGATTTGCCAGAAGAAGGAACCACGCTAGAGTCCCTGCTCGGTGATATTGAGAGTTGTGGAGGCAGTGAAGAACCTTGGCTACAACTTATAGACAAGGTAATGGGTAACTCATCTGAGACTGTACTGACAGATCAAGCGACGGATGGCGGCGATATGAACGAAGATCAGGCGACCCAAGAACCTCAAGCTGCCGCTAAGGGGTAATAAGGACATCATACGTTAAGACGATATTGTTAACATTATCCGATCATATACAAGATCATGATAAGACTGCTGTACCGAGCCTAGGCATCGGGAAGCAGTCTTTTTTTAAGTTAAAGAGTTGCAATTAAGACTCTTTTTAACCTGTTAACCAGCCCAAATTGGCCAAATTTTTCAATAGCTAAATGAGACTTTTGTCCTTTCAGTACTCTACAGTAGCCAACTAAGGGGTACATATCCCAAAACCGTGACTTCTTATTCATTTTCTAGCATAAAGTCGAAATGTAACATGTAACTAACTATAATAGTAGTAACATCCATATACAGGTAAGTGACATCGAATGTTGGACCTGATCCTTTTATTGTATGAAGGAAGGGGCGAAAAAGCGGAGAACAACGTACTGATAAGTCTCATCTATTTTATTAAAAGGAAGGAATGTGTAAATGATGAACAGGCAATGGATCCTGCCAAGGATCGCAAAAAGAGTAGCAGTACTGCTAACAGCAGTGTTGCTATTAACGTTAACGAATGGGTTTAACTGGAATGCGTCAACAGCAGAGGCGGCCGGGACGACCCCTGTGGAACGTTACGGACAACTTTCAGTAAAGAGCGGTAAACTGGTGGATAAAAATGGACAGCCTGTACAGCTCAAGGGCATTAGTTCTCATGGCGTCCAATGGTTTGGAGATCTGGTGAATCAGGACACTATGAAATGGTTGCGGGACGATTGGGGCATTTCCGTGTTTCGAGTTGCGTTGTACACTGAAGAAAACGGTTATATTGCCAATCCTTCATTGAAAAATAAAGTGAAGGAAGCCATTGAGGCAGCACAGAAATTGGGTTTGTACGTCATTATTGACTGGCACATTCTCTCAGATGGCGATCCGAACATTCATAAAAATGAAGCCAAAGCTTTCTTTAATGAATTTTCCACTAAGTATGGTCATTTGCCTAACGTAATCTATGAACTTGCTAATGAGCCGAATGGGAATGTGAACTGGAACAATCAAATTCGACCTTATGCATCCGAGGTATCTCAGGTTATTCGAGCTAAGGACCCGGATAATATTATTATTGTAGGAACAGGTACCTGGAGTCAGGATGTACATGATGCAGCAGACCATCCACTTCCAGACAAAAATACAATGTATACCGTGCATTTCTATGCGGGAACACATGGACAATATTTGCGCGATCGGGTTGATTATGCACTGAACAAGGGTGTAGGCATTTTTGCTACCGAGTGGGGGACAAGCGACGCTTCGGGTAACGGTGGCCCTTTCCTAAATGAATCCAAAGTATGGACTGACTTTCTGGCTAGCCGTAAAATCAGTTGGGCCAATTGGTCGCTTGCTGACAAAAATGAGACCTCGGCTGCGCTGTTGCCTGGTGCCGATCGCAAGGGTGGATGGCCTGATTCACAATTAACAGCTTCCGGCAAATTCGTAAAACAGGCAATTCTGGAAGGCTCCAGCAGTCATGGTGGAGGAAGCAACGGCGGGAATAACGGCGGAGACGGCAACAATGGTGGTAGTAACGATGGTGGAAATAGCGGTGGAAACAATGGTAACGATCACAGTGGAAGTACACCAGGCGGTAATAATGAAGGGATCGTGCTTCAATATCGCACCGATGATACGAATGCCAAGGATAATGCGATCCGACCTCAATTTAATATCAAAAATACGGGTAAAACAGCTGTGAAGCTGAGTGATCTGAAAATTCGCTACTATTATACAGATGAGAGCAAACAAGCTCAGCAGTTTTTTGTAGACTGGGCCAAGATTGGCAACGAAAAGGTAAAAGCGACTTTTGTAACATTGCCAAATCCGAAGGTCAAGGCAGATAAATATGTAGAAATTTCTTTCACAGATGGAGCAGGAACGATTCAGCCCGGCGGCGAAACTGGGGAAATTCAATCCCGTATTCATGCTGCAAATTGGAGCAACTTTGATGAGACCAACGATTACTCCTATGGTGCTACCCAAACAGCATTCGCAGACTGGGACCATGGCACCGTATATCAGCAAGGTAAGCTGGTATGGGGTATAGAACCCTAGAAATTCAGCCATGACAAACTTGGCTGGAGTGAATAAAGAGATGGGACTTTTGGTTGCACTCTTTTGAAGAAATGAAGTATAGCGTATGCGCCTTTGGTATATGGATGATGGAACTTTAGAAGTAAACAACTTATACTTCAGTTCCGATGGATATACTACTAAAGTACCATATGACATTCGACTTTTGTGGTATCTATATTACAACAAACCCCCGCTGTTGCCTTTATAGGCAGGCGGGGGTTTTAATGTTAATGAAAATGAGCCTCTGTTCATCTGTGTTTATACCAAATTAAAAGCTTTGGCCAGCAGACGGTAGGACTGAACACGTTTATTGAAGTCATGAATGGAAGAAACAACCAGTAATTCATCGGTACGATACTGCTCAGCCAGTCTTAGCAGTTGTTCCTTGCACTGCTCAGGAGTACCAACAACACGCCATGCTGCAGACTGGCGCAGCCGTTCACGATCAAATTCTGTATAGGGATAGGACATGGCTGTTTTCACCGATGGAAGAGAATTCATTTCTTTACCCTGCATGAGTAAAAGGAAATACAAACTAGCACTGGATGCCAGCTGCTCAGCTTCCTCTTCAGTTTCAGCGCAGGCTACCGTAACTGCCGCCATGGAGTGAGGCTTATCTCCTAAAATCGAAGGCATGAATTGCTCGTGGTAACGCGCGGTAGCTTCTACGCCGCCCGGAGTACCGAAAAATTGGGCAAAGGCGTAGGAGGCACCCATCATCGCGGCCAATCTGGCGCTCTCCCCGCTGGAGCCAAGCAACCATAATTCAGGAACGGTTGATATCATCGGGGAGGCATGAAGGCCAGCAAACCGATGATTGTCAGGCACCGAATCATTGAAATAGTCGATTAAATCTAGAATCTGCTGTGGATATTGTTCGACAGCTTGGTATTTCCCTTCCTGCAATGCGCGAGTAGCCAGCGGCAAGCCGCCTGGAGCACGT
This sequence comes from Paenibacillus sp. FSL W8-0439, assembly GCF_038008995.1. Classification (NCBI taxonomy): domain Bacteria; kingdom Bacillati; phylum Bacillota; class Bacilli; order Caryophanales; family Paenibacillaceae; genus Paenibacillus; species Paenibacillus sp. FSL W8-0439. The sequence continues at coordinate 4,239,259 of NZ_JBBPAK010000001.1, read as the reverse complement.
CCTATTCCCAAGTCAATGCGTCCAGGGTGGAGCGCCTCCAGTAACCGGAAGTTTTCAGCTACTTTATAGGCGCTATAGTGTGGCAGCATAATGCCGCCTGAACCCACACGAATCCGCGATGTGTGAGCAGCCAAATGGGCAATCAATACCTCGGGACTGGAGTGTGCTAGTGTTTTGGACGCATGATGCTCGGATACCCAATAACGGCTGTACCCCAGTTGATCAGCTTCACGCGCTAAATCTGTTGTATTAGACAATGCATCTTGAGCAGAACCGCCTTCAGGAATATGAGACTGGTCCAGTATACCCAGTTTAAGCATTTTACAATCACCTCTTACACAACTGTATCAAACACAACCCATTTGGTCAAAATTCAAAACTGGATAGGTTGGAGTTTGGGCATCTTTTCGTTATAATAAAGGATGCATAAGGGATGAGAGAACATCTCTGCTCATGGAGAGGGGATTACATTTGTGTTAAGAACACCTTTAGGGCGTGTCCGGCTCATGCTCTGGATTCAAGCTATAGCGTATTTGGCGATACTATTCACCCACCAGCCGCTGCAAGCTGCGGGCATGACCCAGGCGGTTATGGTGATTGGTAACATATACCGGGTGAGCTTTCTGTTGCTCCTCGTCGCTTTAATCTATGGAAAAACCGCACTGCATTGGCCTTTACGGCGGCCTCTTTTCATTATGTTTGCATCCTTCATTCCGTTTGGTCTAATGATTATGGATTTTGTTTGGGTGCGAAAATGGACAGGGGATTCGACAGCAGAACAGAGAACTGCATCGTAAACTTTACAGGAGAGGTGCTTCGCTGTGAACTGTCGAGGAGCTTGTCTATGGAAGCGAGATTGGCTCCGATGCAGTAGAAAGAACATTACGCAGATGGATGCGTGGTGTTCTTTTTTTATGCACCGGAGGAAACCGTTAACTCAATGTAATGCTAAGGTTTGAACTAAAAATTCAGCCGTCTTGCGTCTGTGGAAACCTTCAACCCAATGTCCCGTGAACGGATAAATTTCAATCGTCTTTGGTGATTCAATGCGGTTGTAAGCAGCGAAAATCGTCTCTGGCATACACACTGTATCCTTCAACCCTACAGATACCATGACAGGGATACGAATGCGATGAGCTAGATTCATCACGTCAAAATAACTCAATGTATGTAGTACCTGCTCCAAATGCTCGGGGAAGCGGTTTGCGAATTCGGCAGCTTCTGTCAGTGAACTGGTAGAATTCATCATGCCAAAATCCATATGACACATATTAGGAATATCCGCTACCGTCGTAGCAACTTTATCGCTGAGCGCAGCCACCATTAATGCAAGTCCACCGCCCTGGCTGGCGCCACTGATTGCGATTTTAGCCGAATCGACGTCGGCTTGCTCCGCAGCCCAGTCTACGGCTCTAAGGGCATCGGTTGTAATCGTTTTGTAGTAGCAGGTATCCTTGTCCAATATTCCTTTCGTGACCCAGCCTTTAACGGTTCCGTGAGGGTCATTCCGACGGTCCCCCGTTTCTCCTCCCTGACCACGAACATCTACCGCCAATACAGCAAAACCAAGCATTAGCCAAGATGAATAATCTTCAGGATAGCCCTTTCCGCCTGTGTAGCCATGAAACAGAACGATGCATGGCAGCTTCTGATCTCCTGCAAATCGGGGACGTACATACCAGGCATGCAGAGGCGTATCATCGATCCCCTCAAAAGTGACCCGATAGGCCATCATATGAGGATACGGTGTTTCTACGGGCGTTTTGAATGCACGTACAGGTTTGGCGTGAACTTCTTTCAGTGTTTTGTCCCAAAATAAATTCATATCTTTAGGGGTGGTAAGATCGGGAACGTACTGCTTCAATTCGGCAATTCTTTTTTCAATAACATTCATAATCAAAAATTCTCCTTTATATAGAATGAGTTCTCTTAGGCATTACTCGGTAAAGTGGATTTCTCCAGCTCGCTCAGCAGTTCAAATGCTCTTTCATTAGTGTCTCCGCATGTATCCTTATCCGCATGAAAGCCACTGCATACAGCAGGACGCTCAGGTTTTCCAAATAATTGGCAGCGGTAATCAGGCGTGAGTTGAGGGCAAGGAACACCAGCGGGTTTTCCGTCTGGCATGCCGGGAATAGGGGAAGAAATCGTAATGGCAATGCAACATGCAGCACATCCTACTCGACACTCCAGAGGGGGTCACTCCTTAATAATCTGTTATTTTTGTAACCTATGCATGAAGTGACTTCAGTGAAGCCATAATGTGAGGATGGCACAAAAAAAGCAGGAATACAAGGATAAACGGATAGGAGACACACTTTTCACACAAAGAGCATAAATAATCTGGGAGGCACGTAGGATGGTATCAAGCCCCCAAATCAGCGTACCATTGAGTGGTAATATTAACCATTTGGTCTCTGTGTGTTCAAAAGGAGTTCGAGTGGTTAATAATAGAACACAACGATAAAAACTAAAACGAGGTGACGCAAAATGAGTTGGTTATGGGCATTGATTGTTGGTGGTATTATTGGTTGGTTGGCAGGAATTATCGCAGGTCGTGATGTTCCGGGTGGTGTGATTGGTAACATCATCGCTGGTTTTATCGGTGGATGGTTGGGTAGCTTGATTCTGGGAGACTGGGGTCCTGAAATCGGATCGTTCTACATCGTTCCTGCATTAATTGGTGCGATTGTGCTAGTCGTGATTGTGAGCTTGATCTTCCGTTCCGTTGGACGGAGCAGAGGCTAACTTTACGAATTATTGAATAGACCCGTCCCAATGGGGCGCGAGTTAAAAATGGAAAAAAGCTGCTTCCGCAAGGTTCACAAATGAACCTGTGGGAGCAGCTTTTTTTTGAGATAAAGTTACATAGTTTCTATTGAAATCGTCTGATATGAGGAACAATTAGCACGCCCAGCACGATACACATACCGATGGTTGCAAACATACCAATGGTGAGGATACCGCCAAGCTTGTCCGCCACGGCACCTACGGCCAGATAGCCGACAGGAAGCAGTGCGAAGGAAAACATCAAATCCAGACTGGCTACACGTCCAAAGGATTCAGCGGGAACTAACTCCTGCAGGCTTGTCTCCCAGATGATCGCAAAAATCATAATACCAAATCCTTCGAGCATCATGCTCATAATCAATCCTGGCATCCAGGTGACTATGGACAACAGCAGTAAGGCAAGACCGCTGACAAAAGCTCCTAAGTAAGCGAGCAGACCGCGGTGCTTCCAATGCTTGCGCGATCCATACACAAAGGCTCCCAACATGGCACCAATGCCACTACTTGCCATTGCGATGCCGTATACGACTGGATTATAGCCATGATGCACCTTGAACAGCCATGGGATGAGCACAGCGATAATACCTGAATAACAGATATTAATGAAAGAAAAGGCGAGTATCGTAATCCATAGCCAAGGATGGCTTTTAAGAATAGCAAAACCTGCTATAAAATCCTTGAGAAAATGTTGTCCACCCTGATCTTCCTGTTCTGAACCGGTCTGACGTTTGCCGATGATGGAGGCCAAATGAGCACTTAGCATCCAAAAACAGGCAAATGATACCAGGTAAGCGATAGAATCCAGTCCAAAGCCGACACCGGGAGAGGAAAAGGATACAATAAAGCCTCCTAGCGGAGGACCGAGTAGACGAACAGCTTGTATGCTGATTTGACTTAGCGCATTGGCAGCATTGCGGATGTCCGGTGTAAACACTTGTGCACGTAAGGCTGAATAAGCCGGATTAAAGATACCATCCATCAATCCGTACAACGCAAGCCCAACGAATAGGAACGGCAACTTCATCCCGTCCGTAAACATCAGCACCGAAGCAACGAACATCAGACCAAAGCGGGCGACATTCGTGAACAGAAGGAGGCGAATTCGGTCAATTCTGTCCACGATCATTCCTGCGAAAGGAAGAATAAGTACATTTGGCAGCATATAAACCGTCATCGCCAATCCCATGATGGTGGTCGAGCCTGTCAAAGAATAGATAACCAGTGGCAAAATGACTGTCGTGACGGAGCTTCCTAACATCGCGATCCAATGTCCAAGCCATAAGAGAGTGAACGCTTTGGATTGTTTTAAAGGTGAAGTAAAGGTAGCCCAGGCCGAGTGCCTTCCTTCAGGGGATAAAGTTGTATTTTGGGTATCCATGATCACACTCCGGTAAATATTTCTAATCTGTATATTAAAACCTATTATACGAAATCTCTTATGTAATGGTACACAAAAAAGTTGCTGCGAGGGCAGTGAAGATGAATAGCCAGCCTATGATGGAGTCAACCTAGAATAGCATTAGATGATAAAAAAATATAACTTACCTTTTGGATAGGGATTATTGGATAAAAGCATTGACGTGCGAAAATGAATGATGTACTATTCAATGACCAGCCTGTGCTAGGTTATCAAGAAAAAGGGAAAGAGTGTGGATAACATGAAAAAATTTAGTTTTTTACCGATTGTACTCATCGTGATGGCATTGCTGGTTTCGGCTTGCGGCAACAATGATAAAGGCGCTAGCACGAATGATGCATCTACCGGAGGGAACGGTTCTAATAATGGAAAAGCAGATACAACGGCTGCAGCTACCCTTGAATCTGTAAAAGCGAGCGGCAAGCTGAGAATTGGTACGGAAGGTACCTATGCTCCGTTTACGTACCATGATGCTGCTGGCAAATTAACAGGCTTTGACGTCGATATTGCAACCGAAGTAAGTAAGCGGCTGGGTGTGCAACCGGAATTTATCGAGACACAATGGGACGGAATATTTGCAGGCTTGAACTCCAAGCGGTTTGACGCAGTATTCAATGAAGTGTCCATTACAGATGAGCGTAAGCAAAAATATGATTTCTCCGATCCATATATTGTCTCCAAGGCGGTTCTGATCGTGAGTGATGATAATACGGACATCCAAAAATTTGCTGATTTAAAAGGTAAAAAGGCAGGGCAATCCCTGACTAGCAACCTGACTCAAATCGCAAAAAGCAACGGGGCGGAAATTGTAGCAACCGAAGGATTCAACCAAGCTATTGACCTCCTCACTTCCAAACGGGTAGATGCGACCGTCAACGACGGATTATCCTATCTGGATCTGAAAAAGCAAAAGCCTGATGCTCCAATCAAAAAGGTGGACGAATCTTCGGATGCTTCACACAGCGCAGCAGTATTTAATAAAGGTAGCGAAGATTTGATCAAGGAAGTCAACAAAGCGTTGGCTGATATGAAGGCTGACGGTACGTATCTGAAAATTTCTGAAAAATATTTTGGAGCCGATGTGTCCAAATAATAAAGGATGTCTGTACAATGGATGATCGCCAAATACAAATTATTATGGATTCATTATTGCCTCTGCTAAAAGCAGGGGTTTCTTTTACGATTCCGCTCACACTGATCTCATTTGCTCTGGGACTTGTGCTGGCGCTAATCACTGCACTCGCCCGGTTGTCCAAATGGAGAATACTCAAGCTGATCTTCGGCTTCTATGTATGGGTGATTCGAGGAACTCCTTTGCTGGTGCAATTGTATATTATTTTCTACGGTTTACCTTCTGTTGGTATTACACTGGACCCGTTTATTGCTTCAGTGATCGGCTTTACGCTTAGCGTGGGGGCCTACAGTTCTGAAATTATGCGTGCCGCTATTATTTCCATTCAAGAGGGTCAATGGGAGGCGGGATATTCCTTGGGGATGACACGCTGGCAAGTGCTGCGGCGGATCGTGCTTCCTCAAGCTTCCCGTGTATCCGTACCCCCGCTTGCCAACTCATTCATCAGCTTGGTAAAGGATACCTCACTGGCTGCCACCATCACCTATGTGGAAATGTTCAGAACGGCTAATCAGATTGTAGCTACCACCTACGAACCGCTATTAGTTTATACCGAGGCTGGAGTTATTTACCTGCTATTTAGCACGATATTGACTGTGCTACAAAATGATTTGGAAAAGCGTCTCAGCCGTTTTTCCATTAGATAAAGGAGATTGTACCGGTGATCCAAATTCGGAATATACACAAGTCGTTCGGCTCGCTGGAAGTGCTTAAGGGGATTGGCGTGACGCTCGATAAGGGAAAAGTGCTTGTGATTATCGGTCCTTCCGGTTCTGGTAAAACAACGCTTTTACGCTGCTTGAATTTGCTGGAAGTTCCCGATCAGGGAGAAATTCAGGTAGGTGATATTGCCCTGAATTTTGCGAAAGGAACGAAGCCTCGACAAGAAAACATTTTGGCGCTGCGTAAGCGGACAGGGATGGTATTTCAATCCTACAACCTCTTCCCGCATATGACTGCCGTACAAAATGTGATGGAGGGGCAAGTCACGGTTCAGAAAAAAAGCAAGGACGAAGCGCGCAAACGTGCTTTGGAGCTGCTGAAGAAGGTAGGGTTGGCTGATAAAGCGGAATCCTATCCGCATCAATTGTCGGGAGGACAGCAACAACGGGTCGGTATTGCCCGGGCAATGGCGGTCGAACCTGAGGTGCTTTTGTTCGACGAGCCCACCTCTGCTCTTGATCCCGAGTTGGTAGGTGAGGTGCTCAAGGTCATAAAGCAATTGGCTGCCGAAGGAATGACGATGGTTATTGTCACCCATGAAATGAAATTTGCGGCAGAGGTTGCGGATCATGTAATCCTGATGGATCAGGGCGTAATCATTGAACAGGGTACGCCACATCAGGTGCTGGAGCAGCCGACCAGTCCACGGGCCATCCAGTTTTTGAATCGACTGAGTGGGGAAACGGAATAAACTGAACAGAAAGGCAGCTACAGCCGGGGGTTAAAAATAACGCCCAGGCCAGTAGCTGCCTTTTATCCATCAGTAGTCCTCTTTTATTTCACTCTCATTTTTAATGTAATCAAGAAGGTAATCAAAAGAATACAACAGCCTGTTAGGAATGGAGCGAACATATTCGCATCAAATAAAAATCCCGCTAGAGTAGGACCCAAAATATTCCCCACACTCATATAGGCATTATTCATACCAGCTACATATCCTTGCTCATTTCCTGCCATCTTCGACAATTGTGTATTAAGAGCTGGACGAAGCATAGCTGTGGCAAAGAAAATAAGGGAAGTCACAAGAAAGATACTCCAAAAGTCTTTGGCGAAGAGAAATAAAATATAAGCAGCAGAGGTGAAGAGAAGCGAGCCTTTGATCAACCTTTTTTCACCAAACTGCTTGATCATTTTAGCAACAACTAATGCCTGCATACCGACACCGATCACAGCACCTGCCGTTAGAAGGATTGAAATATGTTGCGGTGAGAATTGGAAGCGATCCGTTACATATAAGCCAAGAACGGATTCAAAGTTAGCGAGTCCAAAAGTCATCACCAGGACAATGACAAAGAACATCGCATATTTTGACTTTAATGATCTTGCATATTGTTTGAAAATAGATTCCCTTCGATGAGTTGTTGCCCGTGCTGCCTTCATTTGTTCTTTCGATAAGCTTTCAGGTAAATAAACGATTGAAAAAACAACTGCAATCAAAGCTGTACCTGTTGCTGTATACAGCGGCACTCTCGTTCCATATCCTGCAAGAAGGCCGCCAAGTCCTGGACCAATGACAAATCCAAATGACATCGCTGCCGCTAGCAGGCTATTTCCTTTGGCACGTTCTTCGGTTGTTGTAATATCAGCTACATATGCCATCATGGTTGGAATAATCAGGGCTGCTGCAACTCCTTCCAGAAGTCTTGAGGTGTACAGCATCCACAGCTCATCCCCAATAGCAAACATAAATTTAGCTACAGCAAAAATAATAACACCTACGACGATAAAAACTTTTCTCCCATATCGATCAGACAGCTGTCCAGTTATGGGAGAGAGCAAGAATTGCGTTATTCCATAGGCTGCTACCAATAAACCGATTGCTCGCCCACTGGCACCAAATTCAATGATCAATTCCGGAAGAATAGGGGTAATCAAACCAACGCCGACCATCACAATGAATATATTAATCATGAGAATTATGAGTATTCTTTTCATACAAAAAAACCTCCTTATCCATTAGTTCTGGATAGGAGGCAGACATACGAACAAGAAGATACACTGCTCCCGTCAAAGAAGCAATGCTCTTATCGTTAATACCCAAAAGCCTACACTAATCCTATCCAGAAAATTCGTAAAATTACGTTTTTTCTTTGAAAATAGGATTAGTAGATCATTGGCTTAAGGTCACCCTTTCGGTACTTTATTGTTTATCATCGTAACATAAATTTCATAATGAGGCAATAAAAGGATGGATTAGAAAAACCCAACTCTTCCTTCGGAGACATTTTTTAGCCAGTCCTGCTTGCGGCTTTTATCAAGCTCGCCTCGCATGCCTTTAATAATCAGCTCAATATCGGCTTTTCCTTGCTCATGCCATTCCAGAGCGGTACTGACATACAGTTCTCCGAGCTGAGCCAGGGAGAAGCCGTCCGTCATCGCTGCCGCCTTCTGTGTACCTGTCTCACCTGCAAAAACAAGGAAGTTACGCAGTTTAAGATACGCCAGTCGCAGCGCTTCATCAGGCAAACTGATTTCATAAGCTCGATCGAAGCGGCCCGCCCGGTTCATCAGACCCGGATCGATTTTCTCGGGATAATTGGTCGTTCCGATCAGGAAGATGCCCTCCTTGGATGTAGCGCCGTCGAGCGTATTCAGGAAAAAGGAACGAACCTCCTGAGGCATAGAATCAATGTCCTCAATGACCAGCACCATCGGAGCCAGGCGAGTAGCTGCCTCGAACACCTCTTTGACCGATTCGCTGGTTGTATATTCTGTAATTTGCCAGTAAGCAGCCGGACCCGGTACACTGCTGGCAATTGATTTCACTAGAGTTGTTTTACCGTTGCCCGGATGGCCGTATAGCAGAATCCCACGCTTGTAAGGAATGTTATAAGTCTGATAGAAGGTACGATCTGCTTCAAAAAACTGATCAAGTGATCGGAAGATATCCCGCTTGATTTCCGCCTTCAAAATCACGTCATCCCGTGTAATGGCGCGGGTTATCGGTTCTGCTTGCCGAGAGAGTCCACGGCTTGTATCGGTAAAGACAGTGACACGCTTCATATTTTGCTTGCGTTCACGACCGCGTACGCCTGCGAGGAAGCTTTGCAGCTCCTGATCGCCTATGGCAAATACGTAATCTTCATTGTATACGCCATTTTCACGGAAAAAGGGGACTCGTGCCAGTGCGATCCCCCACTTGGGATAGGCAAATACATTATTGCGCATCGACAGATGCACACCATATTCAGGCGTTGGCCCGTCATCGTCATATTGAATGGTGCGTTCCTCCAAACGATCGAAGACCCGTGCCACATGCTCCAGATCAGGGCTGCCTGAACGAATATCCTCTTCCAGCAGATCCCAATATTCAATATTGGGATCATCACTGGCATACAGCTCATATTTTACGCCATAGCGGTTATAGAGTGCTTCACTAATACCGTCGATCAGACGGGCATAAGCGGCATAACCGGTAATGCGTCCATCTGTTCGTTCGTCAAATTCATAAATAGCTGGGATGTCTATACTCAACATTATTTTGCTCCTTTCAGGGCGGCCAGCGGTCTACATTTGGCTACAACGGCTGCGAGTCCTGCCCCGGTAACACTTTCAATAATATCATCTACATTTTTGTAGGCTTGTGGAGATTCGTCGATAATACTTTCCAGAGATGCCTGGTTGACCACAATTTCGTCGTCTGTCCCTACACCCAGGGCACCTGCAAAATCGTCTACACTTACAAGCCGCTTGGTCGCAGAACGCGAGCGAATACGGCCCGCTCCATGACAAATGGAGTGAAAGTTATCCTGACCGCCCGGTAAACCTACCATAATATAAGAGGCAGTCCCCATTGAGCCGGGGATCAGGGCTGGATGCCCTGTCGCCTCATAAGGCCGCGGATTGTCAGGGTGTCCTGCTGGAAGAGCGCGCGTCGCACCCTTACGATGCACAAATACGCTGCCGTGATCCGGATGTGATTCCTCCCAAGCATAATTGTGCATCAGATCGTACAGCGTACGCAACTCGCACTTTGTACCAAAGACATCGCGGAAGGCTTCTCGCACGGAGTATGCAATCAGATGTCGGTTCACCACAGCATAATTCAGCGCTGAATACATCATATCCACATAATGTGCTGCCTCGGGATGATCCAGCGGTGCGAATACGAGTCTCGGGTCGGAGGTGCCGAGTCCGAGACGGCTCATCGCTTTGGCGATGGCAGATGAACTAGACTGGCTGACTGCTCCACCCCAAGCACGTGATCCGGAATGAATCATCACAGCCACCTGACCGTCGAACATCCCCCAAGCTTCAGCGACTTCTCTATTTTCTTCCGCAATTTCAATCGCCTGAATTTCGACAAAATGATTGCCTCCACCCAACGTGCCGAGCTGTCGATGAGCCCGGTGCCAAGTACGGTCTTCGACGAGATTCAGCACTTCCTCGTCAAAGGAGAACTTACTGTGCTCTACATGAGTCAGTGAGGTAGATTTCTTAGGAGTGTAGCTATCTGGAATATATTTATTAGGTAAGCCATGCAAACCCTTACGTACAATATGCTCCAGTCGTATATCCGAATAATGTCCGCGTTGGTGGGCTTCCATCGGCAAGTATTTGTCGATTGTCTTAACCAGCTTGCGGCGCAGCTTGATTTCCTTCAAAGCATCCTTGTGCAGATTGGTCAGGTGTACGCGCATGCCGCAGCCAATATCGCTGCCAACGATAGAGGGAGATACATAGCCGTCTTCCATTCCCCATACCGCAGTTGTACCGATGCAGGTTCCGACGCCTACATGTACATCTGGTGTATATCCCATATAGCGGATACCTGGAATTTGTAAATTGTTATTAGCCATCTCGAACACTTTGTAATCCAGTGAGGAGAAGAGTTGCTGCGAAGCGTACACGGTCAGATCCCCTGCCGGAAGCTTCATCAGGTGGCTGTATGGTCCTTCATGAAAAGATGAGTTGGTCGTAGGTCGTATATTCATAATAAATGGGTAGTTCCCTTCTTCATGTAAATTTATAACATCCTATAAAAAGATTCGAAAAAAACAAAAAAGCCGCAGACTTGTCGTCTACGGCTTCGTGCACCGAAAGTGTCATTACATTTTATGATCAGTACATCATAAAAACATAAATAACCTGTTCTTTCAATAGCATATAAAAATAAAAAAGCCTGGTTCATCACGCCGTCAGACAGCGTGACATACCCATCATGTCGCCCGAACGGGGCCGATGAGACGAAATTTCGAATATGTGATTGTATCATGCTGACTGATTGTCATTATCGTGTAAAGCTTGGTCATGTCTGTCGGCCCCCTTTTCTTAAAGTTAATTGTTATGTTAATGGAAACCTGTGGAAGCTGTCAACCCTGAAAGATAAAAGTGTGGAAAAATGTGACTATACGCATGGTGAAGTGTGAGTAACATCATAGTTCAATTGACCCAAAACTGTTATTGTACTGAATATTCAAATATTCAGATATTGTTGATCGTTATGAAAACAATCTGTGAGGAGGACGGCGCAGGCATGGAAGGAGATCTCCAGAAGTTTAAGGCTGACTTTTTCAAAGCATTGGCTCACCCTCTGCGCATCCGCATTTTGGAGGTGCTGAGTGAAGGGGAACGGAATGTGAACGAGTTGCAGACTGCGCTCGGTTCCGAAGGTTCTGCCGTATCGCAGCAATTGGCTGTCTTACGGGCTAAAAATTTGGTGAACAGCTTCAAGGAAGGCACAACGGTCGTGTATTCACTACGTGATCCGCTCTTAACGGAGCTGCTAGCAGTGGCGCGGCAGATTTTTGACAATCATTTAGTCGAAGCAATCTCGTTGCTGGAGGGAATACGTAACGAGAAGTAATGCTACTACAGAAAAGAAGGGTTACAGGAATGAAGTGGATAGGAAGGTTCGAAGGCTATAACGCAGGGGCTTTACGAAAGGATCTAATTTCTGGAAGCATTGTAGCGATTGTGGCCATCCCGCTCGGTATGGCGTTCGCCATTGCATCGGGGGTAAAGCCGGAATATGGTCTGTACACAACCATTGTAGCGGGGATTTTGATTTCACTGCTGGGTGGGTCCAAATTTCAGATCGGAGGACCTACAGGTGCGTTTATTCCAATTTTGCTGGCTATTGTCATGCAATACGGCTATGAGAATTTGCTTATAGCAGGGTTTATGGCAGGCATCATACTCATTTTAATGGGTGTTTTAAGGCTGGGGGCATTGATCAAGTTCATTCCCAAGCCCGTAACCATTGGCTTTACAGCCGGGATTGCCGTGACGATCTTCAGTGGTCAGATTGCTAACTTTCTCGGTTTGCGTGGGGTAGAGCGACATGAAACTTTTCTGCCTTCGATGGCAGAGCTCGTCCATCGACTTCCTTCACTCAATGTGTATAGTATCCTGACAGCTTGTATCTGTCTTGCTGCGCTTATTCTAGTGCCTAAAAAATGGCCCAAGATACCGGGATCACTGGTCGGCCTGCTCTTGTCAACGTTGGTGGCAGCTTTGCTTTTTCCAGGGCAGGTGGCTACGATTGGCTCTGCTTATGGCGCAATTCCGGCATCATTGCCTGAGCTGCATATTCCTGTGATGACGTGGGAATTGATCGTGAAGCTGTTGCCGCCAGCACTTGTTATAGCGATGTTGGGTGCTATTGAATCGCTGCTCTCAGCGGTAGTAGCTGACGGGATGACGGGAACCCGGCATAACAGCAATCGCGAATTGGTTGGACAAGGGATTGCTAATTTGCTGACACCAATGTTTGGCGGCATTCCTGCGACAGGTGCCATTGCCCGTACGGCCACCAATATCCGCAACAACGCGGTTTCTCCTATGTCAGGCATTGTGCATGGGATCGTGGTGCTCCTCATTCTGGTGCTTTTTGCACCTTATGCATCTAATATTCCGTTGGCTAGTATGGCACCGGTATTGATGGTAGTCGCCTGGAATATGAGTGAGCGCAAGCATTTTGCGCACATTCTCAAAACACGGACAGCGGATTCTATTGTGCTGGTCGTCACCTTTTTGCTGACGGTCTTTACGACGTTGACAACGGCTGTGGAGGTAGGTCTGATTCTGGCAGTAGTATTGTTCGTCAAACGTATGAGCAGTACACTTTCAGTCGATAAGGTGCTACCTGACCCTTCTGTGAAGCATGAAAAAGTAGGCGCACATATGGTTACAGAGCAGCACGATTGTCCGCAGGTGGCTATTTACAATGTGGAAGGCCCCTTATTTTTTGGTGCAGCTTCGACGTTGGAGAACTCAGGTGTAGGGGGACAGACTGGCCACCTGCAAGGGATTTTGTTATTGCGAATGGGAAAGGTCCCTTTTATGGATATGACGGGAGAAGCTAACTTTACCGCATTAATTCACAAGTACCGGAAGTCTGGTGGGACAGTGCTTGTGTCCGGACTCCAGCCCCAACCGCTGGAGTTACTGCGGAAAACCGGATGCTACGACATGATCGGACAAAAGAATTTTTTCGAACATACAGGAGAGGCCCTTACGGCAGCTCTTTCAATGGTGGATCAGGATCGGTGCAAGGGGTGCAGGCAAATGGCCTTTAGAGAATGTACGAGCCTGTGTCGCAGAACCCAGGAAACCAAATCTTCCTTTCCAGAAGGAGCCGTTTCGGTTCCCATACCTGTAAATAGCGGCAGATAGCATTCTTCTACATTTGCTGCTGATTGCCTCCTAAAACCTCTTTTATTTTCGAAACAAATGCGAGTTTTCTCGGTGCATTTGGTTGCGGATTATAGAAGAGGTTTTTCACTTCTTCAAGAAAAAAAGGAATAAAATTCAAAAAAATGCTTGAATACTGTTTTTATGACACTATACTAGATTCAAAAGATACCAAATGATTCATTCTTTTGTTTTAAATTGTATTTTAATAATATGCTTATCAACCTCCTCGATCACTTCTAGTATCTTACCCTACCCTTTTCTTCATTTTTTTCACTTACTTTCTTCCAGACTTGTCCACAGCTCTGAATTGAATGTCGTTCCTTGCGGTCTGCACCAAAGGTTATTCACCTTAGAATATGACCTATGGATTTCACCCCAGAATCTATATTTTTAAAGGAGGTGAGTACCAGAGGCTATTTGTGAGCTTTTGACGCTGCTGTCGGAAGGTTGTCTTTGAGAATCACAAAAACCAAGTAAAGGGAGATGAAAAGTATTGATTAAGTCGAAAAATATCAAAAAGACACTGTCGGCCGGTTTTACCGCTATTCTTGCTTTTTCTCTGATTTCTCCGGTGTATGCAGATTCCAGCACAACCTCCTCAGCAGGAGCATCGTCGATTTCCGCCAAGGTTTCAGCCAAGCTGAACCAGCAATTCAGCGCCAGCGAGTATGTCACCTATCTGGTTAAATTAAAAGATCAGGTAGATACGGAGTCTGTTGCCAAGCACGCTTTTCAGAAGGCTTCTGCCGAGCAGATTTCCCCCGCTGCTGCTAAGCTATCTGTACGTACAACGGTTGTAAACTCTCTCATGGATACCGCAGAAAAAACTCAACAATCCGTGGAAGAATACTTAAAGAAGGAAGTCAATAACGGAAACGTAAAAAAATACAAGAGTTACTTTATCGTAAACGCATTTGCGGTAACCAGTACCAAAGAGGTCATGGATAATCTCGCCACCCTACCTGAGATCGACAAAATTTTACCAGATGAAAAGCGCGAGTTGCAAAAGGTAGAAATCGATAAGGATACCCAGCCGATAGGGGAGCAATCAACAGCAGGCCAAGCAGTGGCAGATCAAACTGCTGTTGACCCGGCTGTGACGGAAGAAAATGCACAAAAATCGGTGCAAGAATCCGTGTATAAAGATGCAGTAACGCCAAGTCGTGTGGAGTGGAATATTTCTAAGATTAAAGCACCACAGGTGTGGGCCAAAGGTATTGATGGCAAAGGCATTGTCGTTGCTAATTTGGATACAGGTGTTGAATATACTCACCCGGCATTGAAAAGAAAATGGCGCGGGCTGAATGCTTCCGGTCAAGTCGTCAATCCAGAGCTGAGCTGGTATGATGCGGTTAATGGAGCATCGCTGCCAACAGATTCCCATGGACATGGTACACATACGATGGGGACAAGCGTTGGCTCAGACAGCAACGGTACGAATCAAATCGGTGTTGCTCCAGGGGCCAAGTGGATTGCCGTACGAGTATTCAATCCAGATACCACAGATTCCATCTTGCTGGATGGTGGGCAGTGGATTCTTGCACCTGTAGATAAAAACGGCAAAAAGCACCCTGAGCTTGCACCGGATGTGGTGAATAATTCTTGGGGCGGTGGACCTGGCCTGGACGAATGGTATCGCCCAGTGACCAAGGCGTGGAGAGCAGCACAAATTTTTCCTGAGTTCTCCGCAGGCAATACAACACTATCGAATCCCGGCGGACCTGGGTCTGTGGCCAATCCGGCTAACTTGCCAGAAGCCTATGCCACAGGAGCCACGGATATCAATAACAAGCTGGCAAGCTTCTCGTTGCGTGGTCCTTCTCCTTATGGCGAAGTGAAGCCAGAAATTTCGGCTCCTGGTGTAAACATTCGTTCCTCTGTACCGGGAGGAGTTTATGAGGGAGGCTGGAACGGTACCTCTATGGCAGGTCCGCATACGGCTGGATTAGCGGCATTGCTGCTTCAGGCTAAACCATCATTAACTGTGGATCAATTGGAGGATGTTATTTCGAAAACCGCAACACCGCTGACAGACAGTCAGTATCCGACTTCACCCAACAACGGCTATGGAAATGGTCTGATCGATGCGCTTGCTGCAGTGAACTCCGTACTTAACTAAAAATAATCATAATCATACAGGTTTAAGAAAGATCCCCGAAAATCCCTTTGGGCGGCTCGTACAAGGATGCATGCACCTGCTAACCGTGTGTTGCACTATGGCGTAGCTGCTAAAAAGGGGTTTTCCTACATAAATGAATATAAAAGTCATAGAATTTCAAGAAAATTGCAAAAAAATGACTTGTATATCTGTTTTGATAACTTTATACTATCCATAATATATGATTATATATCAATTTTTAATATAAAATGTAATGATATAACATGTTTTTTTCCTTCGAAATGCTTCTGCTTTTTCTCCTAGGTATCTACTGAATTTCATCGCTTCTCTATTGGGATTGTAAACTCACCTATGAAGTACTGCCATCTATGAACAGCCAAATATCTTTTTGAGCCTCTCTATAATCTATGAAGGAGGTGGTGGCTAACACATCGTATTGCGCAACCCGCGTGTTTGATGTGCAAGGCATGAGGTCTGACTCTTGTACAGGTTATTCCAGAATCATTAAACCTAGTAAAAGGAGTGGAGAAGTAATTGATTAAACCTAGACGTTTCAAGAAACCGTTATCTATTGGACTCTCTTTGCTTATGGCCTTTTCATTTGTTCAACCCGCTTTGGCGAAAAACACCCCGGATGGCTCTAAGCTGGAGCTGAAATCAGCCTCGCACAAGGTCACGACCGCGAAGGTATCCGCGAAGCTGACCAAACAGTTTGAGGAGAACAACTATGTTACCTATTTGGTCAAATTAAAAGAACAGGTAGATACGAACAAGGTTTCCAAAAATGCTCTTCAAAAGGCTTCACTTGAGAAAATAACACCTTCCGCTGCCAAAATGGCTGTGCGCAGCCATGTGATCAGCTCTCTACGTGAAACGGCTTCCAGAACCCAATACGGGCTTGAAAGTTATTTGGATAAGGAATCGGAGAGCGGCGGAGTAAAGGAATATAAAAGCTATTTTATAGTCAATGCTTTGGCTGTCACGAGCACCAAGGAGGTGCTGGATCATATCTCGAAGCTGCCTGAGGTCGATAAAATTGTACCGAATGAAACACGTTATCTGCAAAAGGTAACGGTTGATAAGCAGCCAGAGGACACAGGCACCAAAGCGGCTGGAACCGCAACGGCAGCAACAGCAGGAACGGCAAAGTCTGACACAGCCCAGAAAGCTGTAGAACCGGAAAAGGGCGATGGCAAAACATCGGCATTGCCCGGTAATACAGGCAAGAACGCTGTGGACCCGTCCACAGTGGAATGGAACATATCCCATATTAACGCACCACAAGTGTGGGAAAAAGGAATCGACGGAACCGGAATCGTGGTCGCCAACCTCGATACAGGCGTTGACTACACGCATCCGGCCCTGCATCGCAAATGGCGTGGTCTGGATGCGGCAGGCAATGTCGTGAATCCAGAATTGAGCTGGTATGATCCGCATAGTCATGCGGCGCTTCCGGTCGATCAGGAAGACGATTCCCATGGTACGCATACGATGGGCACGATGGTTGGCTCCGAGGAAAATGGAACGAACCGAGTGGGCGTTGCCCCCGGTGCGAAGTGGATTGCGGTGCGGATTTTTAATCCGGAAACGACGGATGCGATTATACTGGACGGTGGTCAATGGCTGCTTGCGCCAAAAGATGCCCAAGGTAATCTTCATCCCGAGCTTGCTCCAGACGTAGTGAACAACTCGTGGGGAGGCGGACCGGGTCTTGATGAATGGTTCCGGCCTGTAGTTCAGGCCTGGCGGGATGCTCAAATCTTCCCCGAATTCTCCGCAGGGAATACCTCCCTCTCCAATCCGGGCGGACCTGGATCGGTAGCCAATCCGGCCAACTACCCAGAATCCTTTGCCACGGGGGCAACCGATATCAATGATAAACTGGGAAGCTTTTCATTGCTGGGACCCTCACCTTACGGTGAGATCAAGCCCGAAGTCTCCGCACCGGGAGTAAATATCCGATCATCCGTAGCTGGTGGCGGTTATAAAGGTGGATATAACGGTACTTCTATGGCGGGCCCTCATGTAGCGGGTCTTGCTGCTCTATTGCTGCAAGCGAATCATTCTCTTACCGTGGATCAGCTGGAGGAAATTCTGGAAAACACAGCTACCCCTCGGACAGATAGTACATATCCTACTTCGCCAAACAATGGATATGGACATGGCGTCATTAATGCGCTTGATGCAGTCGGGTCTGTCATGCAGGGTCTGGGCTCTGTATCCGGTAAAGTCGTAACGGGTGGCGACGATCTGGAAGCGCCTGTTCTTGAGCATACACCGCCTGCAGCTGCATTTGAGGGTATTGATATCCCTTTGACTGCACATGTAACGGACGATGTCGGCGTAACAGCCGTTGAGGCCTTTGCCAAAACAGCGGGTTCGTCAAACTATGTATACATTCCGTTGGAGCGGACCTCTGGAGACAGCAAAGATGGTACATATCAAGCGTCCATTCCAACCTTTTTGGTGGATAGCAAAGGTTTGGAATACTATATCCGTGTAAATGATTTCGGTAATAATGGTTTTGAAACGGAAGTATATAAGGTGAATGTCTCCAAAGGTGTTAAACCAGGCTACACACAAGACTTTGAAAAAGACATTGCCGGTATTAATATCGGGGGTCAGGGTAGTGTTTGGAAATGGGGAACCCCGACAAGCGGCCCTAAAGGCGCACATTCGGGTACAAAGGTCATCGCGACCAATCTCGAAGGCCAATACCAGACCAACTCCAACAGTTATTTTGTGGCCCCTCCAATTGATCTGACTGAGAGTTCCAAAGGGGCACTGGTCAGCTTCAAGCATTGGTACGATCTTGAAAACAATTCTGATTTCGGCAAAGTGTATGTAGCGACCACAAACAATCAGAATGCGTTTGAGCAGGTATTATCGTTTACTGGCACCAGCAATGGCTGGAAAACACAATATCTTGATTTGCGAGCGTTTGCGGGTCAAAAGGTATACCTCCTGTTCAACTTTACTAGTGACAATACAATCGTGAAAGATGGCTGGTATATTGACGATCTCTCCATTCAGGAACCAGACAGCGTTGCACCTGCTGCCCCTGGTCATTTGACTGCTGAAGCAGATACTGTGGGCAACGTTACACTCGCCTGGGGTGCTTCCTCTGATGAAGATGTGAAGCAGTACAAGGTGTATCGTTCAACCCAGTCCGGTAAAAATTATACTTCCATCGGTACAACCTCTGGGCTGACCTACACGGATACGATCACTGTCGGTGGTGCGACCTATCATTATGCAGTGGCGGCCGAGGATTATAGCGGTAACGAAGGTGTCAAGTCGAACGAGGCTTCACTAAGAGTGGACGTGCCGGATACGCTGTATAGCGATCATTTTGATGGCAGTTCAGACAATGGTTGGACTCATTCCGGGACCAAGGATGAGTGGGAACGCGGCATTCCTAAGGAAGTAGGACCGGAAAGCGCAGTGTCCAAACCGAATGTGTGGGCCACCGATCTCGATAGCAACTATGAGAACGGTGCTGATTTTTCACTGGTTTCTCCAAAAATTAATTTGAATGGTATACGCAACGCAACACTGACCTTCAACCACTGGTTTGAAATTGAAGGCGGCTATGATTACGGATATGTAGAAGTGTCCAAAAACAATGGCGACACGTGGAGTGAGCTGGGTAAGTTCTCGCATAATACAAGTGGTAAAAAATGGGCACCTGTTTATTATAATCTGGACAACTATACCGGCAATGAGATTCAAGTTCGCTTCCGCTTGAAATCGGATAACAGTGTGAACAAGAATGGCTGGTATATTGACGATTTCCGTGTGCTAGGTGTTCCAGCTTCGACAGTGACCAAGGATATCGTACCTGAGTCCAATATCAAGCTGGAAAAAGCAGAAGAACAATTCCCACTGTACAAAATTACAAGCACTGAAAAGAGTGAATTTCAGGAAAAAGTGAAGCCGGCAGAAGCATCAGTGGATCGTGGACGTGTCGGTCTCGACAGTCTTCCAGCTAGTGCTACGGTTACGGTACTGGAAACCGGACGTTCGGTGAAAACAGACCCAACCACGGGCAAATACAGCTTCACTCATGTAGCGGGTGACTATACGCTGAAGGCCGAAGCCTACGGTTACGTGCCTCAGACGAAAGCAGTTACGATTGAAAATAACAAAGTCATCAGAGCAAACTTTAGTCTCCAGGCTGTCCCACACGGTACGATTCACGGGGTCATCACCGACAAGCAATCTGGTGAACCGATCCAAAAAGCGAAAGTATTGGTGCTGGAGGATGCACGTATTGCTCCTGTAGAGACGAATGAGGCTGGAGAATTTACGCTGGACGTGCTGGAAGGAACATACACATTGTCCATCGCAGCCGAAAATTACTATAGTGACAGTATTTCCGTTACGGCTCCTCCAAACGGCAGTGTAGAAGCGAATGTCACGTTGAAGCCTTTCATCGGTTTTCAAGGAGGCATCGCCTATGATGACGGTACAGGAGAAAATGCCAGAGCCTTTAACGCGGCAGGCAATTCATGGGCAGTGAGAATGACACCTGAGTCGGAAGTGGCACAGGTGACAGGAGCATCACTGTTGTTCTGGAACTCTGCTTTCCCGAATCCGGGAGGAACAGCATTCCAATATTCTGTCTATGACGCCTCCGGTGCAGCAGGAGCACCTGGACGTCTATTGGCTGGTCCATTCGACGGAACAGCTGTACGGGATGAGACACAATGGACGACGGTACAGCTTCCAGAGCCGGTGACGGTTCAAGGCGATTTCTATATTGTATATACACAGTCTGCGGTAGGCACACAGTCGCCGGGCCTTGCTACAGATGAAAACAGCCCCAATGCGCTTCGTAGCTGGCAAGGTGTAAGCGGCACATGGAGCCAATCCCCTGAAGAGGAAGGGAACTACATGATCCGGGCGATCGTCAGATATCCGGTCAACGCTCCAACGATTACAACTCCTACGAAGGCAACGTATACGCAGGAGGATACGATTACCGTAACAGGAACTTCTCCGGCAGAAGGGGCTGATATTCAGCTCTTTAACGGCAAAGAGTTGGCTGGCACAACGAAAGTGAAGGATCGTCAATTCAGTTTGGCGGTCGATCTTCAGCCAGGTGCTAATCCGCTAAGTGTTCAAGCAGCGGTATACGGCAAAGTAACGGATCGTTCCGAGCCGGTGGTTGTAACGCTCGATCAGACTAAACCGGGTCTGATCCTGACTTCGCCTGGTGAGGGAGCACGTACGAACGCAGGTGTGGTCAGTGTAACCGGTACGGTGTATGACGAGTTCCTTAGTGAATTGACGATTAACGGCGAGCCTGCTGAATTCGGAAGCGACGGCAGCTTTAACAAACGTTTGCTTATCAACGAAGGTGAAAACCAAATTACGGTAACGGCCAAAGATCTTGCCGAAAACGAAACGAGTGTTACACGCTCGGTGTATGTCGATACAGCGCTGCCGAAACTTGAAAATATTAGTCCTGCTGAGGATGTACGTATCACTCCAGGGCAGCCGGTACGGGTATCTTTTGACAGTGCATCTGGTTTGGAGGCATCCTTCCATGTGGAGTTGCCCTTTAACCTGTCCACTTTGGCCCGTAATGAAATTCCATTAAATGAAACTTCATCAGGTCACTATGAAGGTATTTATCTCACTTCATCTTCTCTGAACCTGGAAGGCGGAGTCATCGTGATCCGGGTAAGGGATGCAGCGGGGAATGAAGTGGAAACGGAGGCGCCGGGAAGATTGTATGTAACCCATGGTGGAGGAGAGGGTCCTGGTCCGAATCCACCTACATCGAATGAAAAGCCGGTAGCTATTATCCAGGCGAATGACTCAGCCAAGAAGAACAAAAATGTACAATTTAACGCCAAAGCCTCCCGTGATGCAGATGGTGAGATCGTCAGCTACAGTTGGAATTTTGGCGATGGCGATACGGCGGTTGGTTCGAAAGTGAAGCATAAATTCACCACAGCCGGAACGTATACCGTGGAGCTAACAGTGACGGATAATGACGGCGCAAACGGTAAGGCAGTGCACACCATCACGATCCGTTAACAGCAAGTAAGAGCAGGGGATAGAAGATTTTTTAGAATGCAATGCAGGCCCACAGCAAGCCACTGTTAATAGAGGCTGCTGTGGGCCTTTTTTAATTTGTCCAACAGTTCAGGAAGCGATACAATGAATAGTACTCTATAAAGTGAATCGTTTCACAATAATATTTTTTAGCAGGAGAGGATCATATGATTCATTTGGAAAAAGAAAGCGGACGTATCCGTCTTGTACTCGATGCCTATTTTATGGGAGAAGATATCGTTGTGCTCATATCAGGCGGTGATCAGCCTCACTTGGGGACGATTACAGCAGGGGCTAGGCTTGAGCCGATTCAAACCGTGCAATTGCAAAACCACAAGGAATTTTATATTACTGAAGAAATTGCAGTTCGCTTGCGTAAAGAGTTTGCGGGTAACTTCGCCATTTGCTGCGGGACGCATTTGGATCATGCAACCAAGGACGAAATCCGAATGTTGACAGACATGGCTATACAAATGGGAAAAGAGCTCATTGAAGAACTTAAGCAAGTACGCTTGTAGGGACCTTTTTAAGTGAACTCCTGAAAGAGTAGATTGCGATAGGGATATTTACTAAAGGGATACTTAAAGAGCAATGCAAATCCATTATCCTCAATGTCTACAGATTTTAGCGCAGAGGATGGAATTAAACTACGGATCATTACTTGAACTGCACGCTGGTCTTGCCTGTTGATCGCTTTGGCTAAGGCAGAAGCAAAGCATTCATTGCGTGCCAATTCGCGATACAGCGGAAAAACGGCTTTGGCAATGGCGCGATGAACCTTCGGTTCAAATGTAAACTGCACCATCCCGGGTGGAATCGTCGTACCGTTCGTATAATAAAGCATTGGTGGCTGAGCTAAAAAGGAAACAAAGTAGCCGATCCCATTCGTGCCTAAGCCTTGCTTGGCGGCAAATGGCGCTACTGAGCAGAGAAGGGATTTCATCCGATCCAAATTACCCTGAACGACAGCTCGTGACCATTGGACGGCAAAAGCACGTCGGGTTGCAATAGCTTTGTAAAATGGCAGCATGGCGGCGGATATTTTCCGAAGTGTCTCTGCATGTAAACGTTGGTGAGGCGAGCCCTTTCTGCGGGATGTTCCACGATATAACATAGCTCCGTCCTCCTTGGCAGGATGCTCTCATGGAGCGCAATTTATCTGTAATAGGTACAATACTGTATGCCCGGTTATCTCAAAAAGTGCTAAGATGCTATGCTGCTACTTTTCAACGTTCTAATTTAAAAAATTGAAATAAGTACTGTCCTGATTTGTAAGATTGTGGTACCCTAGAACTTATATATTGTTATTATAATTATTGGAGTTGAATTAAACAGATGAGTGACTTGTACAAGGAGCCTCGATCTTCCGATCCCTTTCAGGAGCCGAACGATTATAACGCCCCATTTAACCAGCCCCCAGTAGTTCCACCTACAAATAGTAAAGCTGTTGCGTCGATGGTGCTCGGGATTTTATCTGTTGTCATTCCCTATCTTGGGTTGATCATCGGAATTGTAGGTATTATTTTGTCCAGTCTTTCCCTGAAGGAAATTAATCGTCATGGTGAGCAAGGCAGAGGCATGGCTATTGCTGGACTGGTATGTAGTATTATCGGCACACTAATTTATGCATTGATTATCATTTTCTTGGTTATTGTTTTTGTTGTGGCGGCTTCCAGTGGCGACTCGGATATTTTTTCAGACATTTAATGAATTAAAGAATGCTTGAGTCAGACTAACCATTCACGATTTGCCTATTGGATGCTATGATAGAGGGAGTCCAATCAAGGAGAGTGAAGCTGTATGGCACGTACTCAAACACAAAAAGCGTTAAGCAAGGCGAAACGCGCCGGGATCTATTGCGCGGCACAGAGCCGCAAAACGAATGATCATTATGGCGAGATTTCACAGCACACGCGAATGAAGCCGACCAAGCAGGAACAATTACAAAAGGTCAAGCACAAGAAGCGACTCGTTCAGGGTGACGCTTCTTTTTTTGTCTTAAGCGAAGTCGAAAAACTTCAAGGAAGTGAATGTATAGGAGCGGGTAGTATTTTCTATAATATAGCTCAAAAAGAACTTGATAATAATTATCATTCTTGTTAGAATCATAAGAAAGAAGGAACCCTGGCAGGGGCTCCTTCATGATAAAGCTATGGTTTGGCTTGAAAACTAAGGTCTACTTTGCTTCAAAGGTTTTGCAGTCTGTTTCTTCGGACGTGTGAGTGTTTGCAGGCTTGTTGCTTACAATATAAATGGAGCTTGCGCTACATTTATTATCCTGAGCCCAGTACGTGCATGAGTTGACTTCGCACAGAACGTCTTTTGCCATATTGTTCACCTCCTTATAGGAATGTGATGGGCTGAGCAAATACAATCACAGTCAGTCAAGGTAGGACTTGTCCAGCTGTGTGTACCCTCTTGGTAAGAAGAGGGATTTTGCTATGCCTACTTGTACAATATCAAAACAATTTTAAAATTGCAATGTTTGCGCCATGTTGTAGATCAAAACAGACCCAAGTGTTCCTTTTAATTAAAAAACAAAAGCTGTCCCTATGCAGAACGAAATGTTCTTCTGCCGGAGACAGCTTTTTTATGTTTTTCTAAACGAATGGCGGCACTAAAAGGCTTAGCGCACGTTAGGAATATTTACGATGGGATCAATATCAGCATCATAGTCTACACCTTCGAATTCAAAGCCGAACAGCTGGAAAAATTCGCGACGATATCCTTCAAGATCGGATAATTCATAGATATTTTGGGTCGTCAGTTCCTCCCATATGTTCGCAACTTCTGCCTGCACATCTTCGCGCAATTCCCAATCATCAATGCGAATGCGACCCTCTTCATCTACAGTAGTTTCTGGGGCGTACAGACGCTCGGCAAATAGGCGGTAGCTCTGTTTTATGCACCCCTCATGCAGCCCTTTCTCCTTCATCACCTTATACAAAGCGGAAATATACAGAGGAACGACAGGGATGGCCGAGCTGGATTGGGTAACGAGTCCTTTGGTGACTGCGACGAAGGCGCGTCCACCTGTGGTTTTCAGCTGGTCGTTCAGTTGGCGTGCTGTCGCCTCCAGATGATCTTTTGCGCTTCCGATACTGCCTTCTCTGTAGATGGCTTGGGTAATATCTGAACCGATATACGAAAAAGAGAAGGTAGTGGCGTTATCAGCGAGTACACCGCCTGCACGCAAAGCGTCAATCCACAATTTCCAATCCTCACCACCCATAACCTCTACAGTGCCCTGTACTTCTTCTTCTGTAGCCGGTTCGAGCGTCACGCTGCTGACTTCACCGGTGTGAAAGTTAACGGTCTTATTCGTATAGGGCTTACCAATAGGTTTGAGCACGGAATTAGACGTTTCGCCTGTGCGGGGATGGGTACGGCGACCTGAAGCAACACTGTAAACCACCAGATCGACTTGTCCCAGTTCTTCACGAATGGCTTCCACCGTTTTGGCTTTGACTTCATCCGAGAAGGCGTCTCCTGTCACGCTTAAAGATTTAAGCCCAGCTTCCTGAGCGGCTTTTTCAAATGCAGCAGAATTGTACCAGCCTGCTGATGCTGTGCGTGTAGCCGTAGCATTGCTAGGACGATATACACCAATTGTATTGGCACGCGCACCGAAAGCGGCCGTAATTCGAGAAGCCAACCCATATCCGGCAGATGCCCCGATCACAAGCACATTACGAGGTCCGTGGATAGCAGGACGGGCTTGTACATAGTCAATTTGCTCCTGAACATGTTGGGCACAGCCCACCGGATGAGCAGTGGTGCAGATAAAGCCACGTGTTCTTGGTTTGATAATCATGTTATTGTAATTCCTCTCTTCTTGTAGCAATCTTCACCCTTACTATTTTAACTTTTAACAATTTTTTTTCAAACGTGGATTTCAGTAAGTATCCTTTTTACCCAAAAGTGAATCCCTGTACAGGGTGGCAAGTGCCTAAGAGTCTGCATATGATGCTGTAACGATAAACATGAGAAGGGAGAGAGCTGCTTGAAGAACAAGAGCCGCAAAACCAACAGAAACAAAAAGCCGCTCTATCGTGTAATTGACCCGGATATGAATGAGTTAAGTATGATACAACGCTCAAAGCCACTGCCTGCGGAGAGGGAGACAGAAGCAAGACTTCATCAAGTTGCTTCTCCGCCTCCCCCAACTACAGAGGAGTCGGAGCTACAGACAGTTGTCGAGCCTGAAGTCGAGGCTCTGCAAGAGAAAGAGATTGAGGTTGCAGATGTAGAGGAGACTCCAGCTTTGATGGAAGAACCTCCACTGCCAGAGCTAGAACTAGATCCAGAACCGGAGCCGGAACCTGAACCTGAACCTGAACCAGAGCCAGAACCAGAACCAGATCCAATTGATGTGGAAGAAATTTTGAACAATAAGAAGGCTCCACATGTAAACAATGCTTTCATCTATACAGACGATTTGAGTGATCTCGCTGTGACGGGTGAGAAGATCGCTCCCGCTTCCATAGATTCCAGCAAGCTGAAACAAGAGAGTATTCAAACGGAATCTTTAGCAGATTATGCTGTTCATACCATTAAAATAGCTGACGGTGCTGTGACTGCTTCGAAGATTGCTCCCGACTCCATTACGGTCGAGCATCTGTCGGACGCATCAGTGGCAGGCAGTAAATTGCAGGATCGCTCTATTAGTGGTGAAAAACTTCGGGATGGCAGCATCACTCCAGAAAAGCTGGCGGATAAAATTATTAGCGGCGATCATATTGCCAATGGCTCGATTGAGAGTCGTCACTTCAAGCAATGGATCGTGTCTTCAGATATGCTTCAAGATCAGTCGGTTACCTCAGATAAAATTCGCAGTGGTACGATTCAATCGAACAATTTGGCGAATGAAGCTGTTGATAGCTCCAAGCTGGGTGATCAGTCTGTGACCACCTCCAAACTGCGGGATGGGGCTGTGGATGGAGCTAAAATCCAGGCAGGCAGCATTGAGAGCGCACACCTGACCGAGCATGCCGTTCTTGCCCGGCATCTAGCTCCGGGTTCGATTAATCGCAAGCAGCTATCCAACGGTATTGTAGGCCGAGAACAATTGGAGGAAGGAGTTGTCAGCGGACGTCATCTGGAGTCTGAGGCAGTCACCAGTACGCACATTCAGGCAGGAGCGATTGAAAGAAAGCATCTCAGTCCTGGCTCCATCGGGGAAGAGCAGCTTGGAACGGGCCAAGTGACAGCACGGCATATCGCGGATCGGAGTATTCAGTCCAATAAACTGGCAGATCAGTCTGTAGGCTCATTGCAAATTGTCGATCAATCCGTCACTTCATCCAAAATATCGGATCAGAGCATTCTCCCACACAAAATTGCCGATGAGGCGGTACTTACTAGACATATCGCAACAGCAGCCATACAAGGACCCCAGATTTCTCCAGAGGCAGTTTCTTCCGTGCATCTTCAATCCGAAATTATTCGGAAGGATCATATTGCATCAGAGGCGGTTACGGAGCAACATTTGCATTCCGGGGCTGTGACAAGCGAGAAAATAGGGAAGGGTGCAGTTCTGGATCACCATGTGGCGAATCAGGCTATCAAGGAAAATCACATTGCTTCGAGCGCTATTAAGTCTGACAAAATCGCTGACGAGGCGGTTATAGAAACTAAAATTAGCACAGGGGCGGTAACTGGAAATAAAATTGCGTCTCAAGCCGTTACCCACGTACACATTGCAACGGGAGTCATCCGTGAAAACCACCTTGCCGACAATAGTGTGGGCGGAAAGGCGTTACAGGCTCAAGCGGTGGACTCAACTCATTTGGCCCAGAGCTCTGTACAGAGTAAGCATCTTGGGGAAGATAGTGTCGGAACCGCGGCGTTGCAAGAACAGTCCGTTACCGCAGACATACTAGGCGAAGGCGCTGTTCAAACCGCGCATTTGGCCAGCGGTGCTGTATACTCCCACCATTTGCAGGATCATGCCGTTACTTCGTTGAAACTATCGCCGGAAAGTGTGGCTACGGATAAAATTAATGATTTGGCAATTACTGCGCCTAAGTTAGCTGAGGGCAGTGTCACTTCCTCCAAGCTGTCTGCTCGTTCTGTGCAGCCATGGCATATTACAGATAAAGCAGTGCTAAGCAACCATCTGGCTGTTGAGGCAGTGGAGGCGAATCATCTTGCTCCGGAATCCGTCACCTCCAACCATTTGCAGTCTGCTTCGATCCAAACCAAACATCTCGCCCCGGATAGTGTGTCCGGCCATGCCCTTCAGTCGGAAAGCGTCACTTCCGAGAAGTTAGCGGCTCGGGCTGTGCAGGCTTCCAACCTGGCGGAAAACAGCGTGGGACCCGGACATTTGGCTGCACAGGCCGTACACACCAGACATTTGGCCGCAGGAGCAGTAGAGGACACGATATTAGCCCAGAATGCTGTGAAGTCTGAGCATCTTGCAGCAGAATCCATCCAATCCGAGCACTTGCAAAGCGGGATCATTCAGGGAGAACATATTGCATTGCAAGCTATAGCGACTCCGGCCATACAGGATGAAGCGGTTACCTCTGCCAAACTGTCAGAGGAAAGTGTAACCTCCACTAAGCTGTCAGCCCATGCAGTGCAGTCCGGGCATATTATGGATGAAGCTGTACAAAGCAACCACTTGGCTGTGGCAGTTGTGGACTCGACCCACCTGGCATCTGGAGCGGTCACCTCGGTGCACCTACAGGCCTCCTCGGTGCTTACGAGACATTTGGCCCCGGATAGTGTGTCCGGTCGTGCGCTTCAAGCGGAAAGTGTGACCTCGGAAAAGCTGGCAGCCCGCTCGGTACAAGGAATGAACCTTGCAGAAGGCAGTATCGGCCCTTCACATCTATCTGTGCAGTCCGTACACACGCGGCATTTGGCAGCTGGAGCGGTACAGGATAGAGTGCTGGCAGAGGGAGCAGTGAAGTCCGTGCACATTGCCCCGGAATCGATCCAGCCGCACCATCTGCACACTGAAGCCATTCAGGGCGAGCATATCGCATCCCAGGCCATATCGACCGATGCTTTGCAGGATGAGTCCGTTACGTCTGATAAATTGGCGGATGAGGGTGTGACTGCCGCCAAACTGTCGGCCCACTCGGTACAGTCTTGGCACATTACAGACGAAGCGGTGCAAGGAAATCATTTGGCAGAAGAGTCCATCCAGTCGAACCATCTAGCGCCGGAAAGTATAACCTCAGCCCACTTGCAGTCTTCGTCAGTGCTCACGAGCCATCTGGCCCCGGATAGTGTGTCCGGCCGTGCGCTACAAGCGGAAAGCGTCACCTCGGATAAGTTGGCAGCCCACTCAGTGCAAGGAACGAATCTTGCGGAAGACAGCGTCGGCCCGTCACATTTGTCTGCACAGTCGGTACACGCCCGGCACCTGGCACCAGGTGCAGTACAGGATACAACGCTGGCAAAGGGAGCAGTGAAGTCGGTACACATTACCGCGGGGTCCATCCAGCCGCATCACCTGCACACTGGAAGCATTCAGGGCGAGCATATCGCATCCCAGGCCATATCGACCGATGCTTTGCAGGATGAGTCCGTTACGTCTGATAAATTGGCGGATGAGGGTGTGACTGCCGCCAAGTTGTCGGTCAACTCGGTACAGCCGTGGCACATTACAGATGAAGCGGTGCAAGGAAATCATTTGGCGACAGAAGCCATCCAGTCAAGCCATCTGGCCTCGGAATCCGTTACCTCTCGCCATTTGCAGGCTTCCTCAGTGCTTACGAGCCATTTGGCGCCAGATAGTGTATCCGGTCGTGCACTACAGGCAGAAAGCGTCACCTCAGAAAAGCTGGCAGCACGCTCGGTACAAGGGACGAATCTTGCGGAAGGCAGCATCGGCCCGTCACATTTGTCGGCACAGTCCGTACACAGCCGGCATCTGGTAGCCGGAGCGGTACAGGATAGAGCGTTGGCAGAGGGAGCAGTGAAATCTGTGCATATCGCTCCAGAATCGATCCAGTCGCACCATTTGCACACTGGAAGCATTCAGGGCGAGCATATCGCATCCCAGTCGATATCGACTGATGTTTTACAGGATGAGTCCGTTACGTCTGATAAATTGGCGGATGAGGGTGTGACTGCCGCCAAGCTGTCGGCTCACTCCGTACAGCCGTGGCACATTACAGATGAAGCTGTGCAAGCTAATCATTTGGCAGAAGAGGCTGTTCAGTCGAGCCATCTGGCGCCGGAATCTGTCACCTCAGCTCACTTACAACCTTCGGTGATACTTGCGAGCCATTTGGCACCAGAAAGTGTATCCGGTCTTGCGCTACAAGCGGAAAGCGTCACTTCGGAAAAGCTGGCAGCACGCTCGGTGCAAGGGACGAATCTTGCGGAAGATAGCGTCGGTCCTTCGCATTTGTCCGCACAGTCGGTACACACTCAGCATTTGGCAGTCGGCGCAGTCCAGGATACAGCGCTAGCCGAGGGGGCAGTGAAGTCGGTACACATTGTCCCGGAATCGATCCAGCCGCATCATCTGCAAACTGGAACCATTCAGAGCGAGCATCTGGCATCCCAGTCGATATCGACCGATGCCTTACAGGATGAGTCCGTTACGTCTGATAAATTGGCGGATGAGGGTGTGACTGCCGCCAAGCTGTCGGCTCACTCGGTACAGCCGTGGCACATTGCGGACGAAGCCGTGCAAGCCAATCATTTGGCACAAGAGACCATCCAGTCGAGCCATCTGTCACCGGAATCTGTTACCTCAGCCCACTTGCAGTCTTCGGCAGTGCTTGCGAGCCATCTGGCTCCGGATAGTGTGTCTAGTCGTGCGCTACAAGCGGAAAGCGTCACCTCAGAGAAGCTGGCATCCCACTCGGTGCAAGGAACGAATCTTGCGGAAGGCAGCGTCGGCCCGTCACATCTGTCTGCACATTCGGTACACACCCAGCATCTGGCAGACGGTGCAGTACAGGATACAGCGCTAGCCGAGGGGGCAGTGAAGTCGGTACACATCGCCCCGGAATCGGTCCAGTCGCACCATCTGCTTACTGGAACCATTCGGGGAGAGCATCTGGCATCTCAGTCGATATCAACCGATGCCTTACAGGATGAGTCCGTTACGTCTGATAAATTGGCAGATGAGGTCGTGACAGCTGCCAAAATATCTCCACATTCCGTCCAGCCATGGCACATTACGGATGAAGCCGTGCAAGCCAATCATTTGGCAGAAGAGATCGTTCAGTCGAGCCATCTGGCGCCAGAGTCCGTCACCTCAGCCCACTTACAGTCTTCGACTGTGCTTGCGAGCCATCTGGCCTCGGATAGTGTGTCTAGTCGTGCGCTACAAGCGGAAAGCGTCACCTCGGAGAAGTTGGCGGTCCACTCGGTACAAGGGGCGAATCTTGCGGAAGGCAGCGTGGGTCCTTCGCATTTGTCCGCACATTCGGTACACACCCTGCATTTGGCAACTGGCGCAGTACAGGATACAGCGCTGGCAAAAGGTGCAGTGAAGTCCGTGCATATTGCCCCGGAATCGATCCAGTCGCACCATCTGCACACTGGAACCATTCAGGGCGAGCATCTGGCATCCCAGTCGATATCGACCGATGCCTTACAGGATGAGTCCGTTACATCCGACAAACTGGCAGATGAGGTTGTGACAGCTGCCAAAATATCTCCACATTCCGTCCAGCCATGGCACATTACGGACGAAGCCGTGCAAGCCCATCATTTGGCAGAAGAGACTATCCAGTCGAGCCATCTGGCGCCGGAATCTATCACCTCAGCCCACTTGCAGCCTTCGGCAGTGACGATCCAGCATATTGCGCCAGGGAGTGTATCTGTTCACGCGCTCCAGGCAGGCAGCGTGAACGCTGAGAAGCTTGCGCTTCGCGCGGTGCGTGCTTCGAATCTGGCGGAAGCTAGCGTAAGCTCCGTACATTTGACAGAGCATGCTGTGCACTCCCAGCATTTGTCCGATGGGGCGATTCAAGAGTCAGCACTGGCAGAGGGGGCTGTGCAGTCCCGTCACATTTCACCGGATTCTGTTCAATCTGAGCATTTGCAAGCAGGAGCTATTCAGTCACAGCATATCGGCTGGCAGGCGGTGTCAGAGCAAGCTATACAGGATGGAGCAGTGACGTCCGGCAAACTCGCAGATGGAACGGTGGAGTCCCGCCATGTGGCTGAGGAGGCAATTGAAGGTCAGCATATTGCAAAGGAAGTCATTGATTCGCACCACATAAAGCCCGGCTCGGTGACACTGGATCAATTATCCACAGATATTCATCTCTCGGGGATTTTACCTGAGGAAGGGATCAGTGGCGACAAACTTCAGGCAAACAGTATATCCCGCGGCCATCTGCAGGATCAGGTCGTCAACAGTGAGGTGCTAAGCCCAGAAGCTGTAGGTCCAGAGCATCTACAGGCTGCTGCGGTACAAAGTCATCATGTGGCAGAGCAGAGCATCGAAGGTCATCATCTGGCAGAAGGTTCCGTTGGCTCACGTGAGCTGGAACTGAATGCAGTGACACCGGAGCATTTGAGCATCACCCCGGTTCGTACTTGTGCGAACCAGCCTGCATTACAGCAGTTTGGCAGAGCGCCGTTTCTTTTAAAAGGAAGCGAAGGAGAGACGGAAGTAACCATTGTATTTGGGGAGCCATTTGTGAACCCGGACTACACGTTGGTAGCGATGACGAACCATCCTCTCTTTCATGCAACACTGAAATCCCAAACGACTAATGGAGCGGTGATCGTTGTAACCAAGTGGAGTGAAACCGCGCATAACTACGGTATTATTTCCTGGATTGCCATCGGTTAGTGGAGATGATGGTTGCAACACTTATAGCGTGCAGACTCATGTATTTTCCAGATACAGAGCTGCACGCTTTTTCATATACTTTTCACATATTTGCTCCACAATTATCCCGTATTCTCCTGATAAGCTAAAGATACTTTAAAGGAGAGGTGATTCAATCATGAAAAAATGGACTAAAAATGCAGCAGCCGTATTGACCGTAGTAAGCGTACTGGGAGGAGCAAGCAGCGCATTCGCCGCTACAGCAACCACAACTCCAGCCACCACTGCACCAGCCATCAAAACTCCTGCGGTTACGACTCCTGCTAGCAAAGCACCGTCAAAAGCGCCTGCAACGAAAACACCTGTGGTGAAAGCACCTGTTAAAAAAGCTGCAACAGCTCATAAAGCAACAACCAAAGCAAAAAAAGCTCCTGCCAAAAAAGCCATTGCGAAAAAAGTGGCAAGCCACAAAGCAAAAGCAGTGAAAGCAAAACACCGCACAGTTAAACATCATGTGAAAAAACATAACGCTGTTCAACACAAGATAGCAGCACATAAAACTCGTGCACAACATGTCGAAGCTAAAAAAGTAACCCATAAAGTTCCAGTAAAAAAAGCAGTCCCAGCCAAAACTGCTCCAAAGGCAGCAGCTAAAGTAGTAACAACTAAGAAATAAGGTAGAAAATAAGGTAGAAGTGTAGTTAGCTTTCAGTTCACCTGGCATATACAGCAGCGATTCATGATAAGAAAAGACGGGACCGGGAACGGTATACCCGTCTTTTGTCTATTCTGCTGGGCTTCTGTTAAGCTTAAAGAAAGGATGCTAGCATCCAGAACAACGGCAAGGGGTTAAGGCCATGACAAAAATAGTAGTAGTGGATGACGATGTGTTCATTTTGCAATTAATATCTGAATATTTGAAAAAAGAGTCCTACGAGGTAACTTCCTTTTCCAGTGGGAAAACATTGGTAGAGCATATCCGAACAAACCGTCCAGATTGCCTCGTGCTTGATATTATGATGCCGGGCATTGACGGGCTTTCTCTATTGACTCAGCTTCGTGAGTTTACAGAAATGCCGATCATTATGATCTCCGCCCGCGGAGAGGAAAGTGACCGTATCCACGGGCTGGAATTGGGATGCAGTGATTTTTTGACCAAGCCCTTTAATCCAAGAGAGCTGGTGGGAAGGGTCAAAGCGATGCTGAGACTGAGCAAGGCGGGTACGTCTGCATCCGATGACAAGCAAGCAGCAGAGAGCACAAATCTTTGCCATGCAGGCAATCTGTGCATTTTTGCTGACTTTCGTAAAGTTACAGTAGACGGACAAACGTTAAATTTGACCTCACGTGAATTCGATCTGTTGCTGTTTCTTGCGAATCATCTGGAACGGCCTTTTGGCAGAGAGCATTTGATTCAGCAGGTGTGGAGCTATGACTTTATAGGTGATGTGAGAGTCGTAGATGATCTGGTCAAACGTATTCGCAAAAAGTTGGCAGAGTACCACTCCACGCTTGTTATTAACACGGTATGGGGATTTGGATATAAAGCAACGGTTCAGGAGATGTAGCCATGCGTACGATGAGAGCCAAAATTCTGCTGTCCCTGTCCATTGCCATGCTGATTACTGTCTGTATTACGGTGGTCTTATTTATTAGGCTCATCGATGACATTCTGGTGAATCAGGCCAAATCCAAGCTTCATGAGCAGGCGCGCAAAGCCGTCCACATTATGAGTGACGGAGGCTTTGATCGACTGGATAATGCCGAATTTAACTATGTTATCAAGGGTGTGCTTTTATCTGCCGATTACTTTATTTTAAGCACGGATAACCGCATCATCGACTCCAGCGTCTCTGGGATGGAAGGCAAAAAGATCGAGCATTTGCTTTTGACCCGCCAAGGATTTTTTGCATCGGTTCATCCCTCTGCCCACGATCTGGTTACTACACATGAAGGCGTTGCGGTGCTTCAAGGTAAAAAGGTGTTGTTTACGAATGAAGAATTGCCCGGACAACCTTTCCGCATCTTTGTATACTCACCCTTATCTTCTTTGAGAGCCCTATATGTACCGTTAATGAGAACTACGTTACTATCGATCGTAGCGAGTTTTCTGGTGATTCTCGTTATTGGTCTGATGATTGTTTCACGTCTGGTGCGTCCACTCAAACGATTGAAAGAGGCGGTAGGCAACTATGAGCCGAATCAGCCACAAGATAGTGAGTTTCCGCAGGCGGACAAAAGCGAAATTGGCGAACTAATAGGCACCTTTCATTCCATGTCCGCCCGCATTCAGCAGCACCACCACAGCCAAATTGAATTTCTGCAAAATGTATCACACGAGCTAAGGACACCGTTAATGTCCATTCAAGGTTATGTATATGCCATTCAGGATCAAGTAGTATCCCAGGACGAGGGACTGAGCATCATTAAAGTGCAATCCCAGCGATTAATTGATATGGTAGAAAAGTTGCTTCAGCTATCGAGGCTGGAGGCGTTGAATGAGGAATGGCCTGTCTCTCTGATTGATCTGAGAAGTATGGCGGAGGACGCTGTTCATCTATTGATGCCGATGGCCAGTGAACGCTCAATCTCGCTTCGAGTGGAGGGAGAGGGTCTGCATGTGGCCGTTCCGGCTGAGCAATTATTTCGCATGATATTGAATTTGCTGCAAAATGCAGTTCGACACACCTCTACGGAGGTTGTCATTCATTTGGAGACGGGGACAACGGCGGAGGTTGTGTGGGTTATGCATGTAGATGATGATGGGAGAGGACTAACCGAGTCTGAAGCAGCCGAGGTGTTTGGAAGATTCTATACAGGATCAAATGGCGTCACGGGACTAGGATTGGCCATCTGCCGTCAAATAGCCTCCCGACTGAATGGAGAACTACTTTGCACACGATCGCCATTAGGTGGTGCACGCTTCAGTTACATTCAACACATGTTATAAATGAGGCAAAAATGGTTAAAAATGATCACTTTTTCGCTTATATATACCACTAACGTGACATATCATGAAAGGTTTTTGGTGATATTTTAGATATTGCTTGACTGGCAGGTACTAAAATGAGTAAAATTATTCGTATATACCTTGACTCATGAACGTCGTTTTTTTAGATAGTGGTCAATAATAGTGATGAATAATAAATGAAAGAGTGATGAGATGAACCGCCTTTTGGAAGTGAAGGACTTAACGATATCTTTCAAGACCCGTCAGGGACTAGTGCAGGCCATTCGTGGCGTAAACTTTCATGTCAATAAAGGAGAGACGCTGGCGATTGTCGGCGAATCCGGCTCAGGCAAAAGCGTAACCTCACAAGCTGTTATGAAGCTGATCCCGACCCCTCCAGGCATTTATCAAAAGGGTCAAATTATGTTTGACGGACAAGAGCTGATTAATAAAACGGAAAAGCAGATGCAAAAAATTCGTGGTAAGGAAATTGGCCTGATTTCTCAGGACCCAATGACTTCACTTAACCCGACGATGAAAGTCGGTAAGCAGATCACGGAAGTGCTTTTCAAGCATGAAAAGATATCCAAGGACGCTGCTCGCAAGCGGGGGATTGAATTGCTGAATCTGGTAGGTATTCCGCATCCTGAACAGCGTTTTAACCAATATCCGCATGAATTTAGTGGCGGTATGCGTCAACGTGTCGTCATTGCGATGGCATTGGCTGCTAATCCGAAACTTCTGATTGCCGATGAGCCGACGACTGCGCTGGACGTAACGATTCAAGCTCAAATTTTGGAACTGATGAAGGATCTTCAGAAAAAGATTGATACTTCTATCATCTTTATTACTCATGACCTCGGTGTTGTGGCGAAGATGGCGGATCGCGTTGCTGTTATGTATGCAGGGCAAATCGTGGAAACAGGTACGGTTAATGAAATTTTCTATAACCCAAAACATCCATATACATGGGGACTCCTTGCTTCCATGCCTAGTTTGGACAGCCATGGTCAGAAGCTGGCTGCGATCCCGGGAACACCACCGGATCTGCTTCACCCACCTGTAGGGGATGCGTTTGCAGCCCGCAGTTCTTATGCCATGAAAATTGACTTTGAGAAAGAGCCTCCGCTCTATCAATTGTCTGACACACACTTTGTGAAATCATGGTTGCTTCATCCAGATGCACCTGCAGTTGAGCCACCAGAAGCGGTGAAGGCTAAACTTCGCAAGCTGGATAACGCATTTGAAAAGCCGGTTTTAGTTGAACAATACGGCAGTTAAAGCAATATATAATTTATAAATAAACAGATGATAAATAAAAAAAAGGCTGTTTCCTCCGTATGGAATAATATTACGGAGGAAACAGCCTTTTTGGTGTCACACCACAGGTTGCATGAGTCTGTGGTGATTTGTATTATACGGTAGCGCTTACAGCTTGCCGGAACCGGCTTGGGAAGTGACCTCTGCCTTCACGCTGGCGGATGGGGAAATTTTATCGTTCAAGGATGGCTTCCAGCCTACAGAGGAGCTAAGACCCGCGCTGGAGCCTGCGTTTACGGCCTGTCCATTCAGAAGTGTGCCAGTATCTGACAAGGCAGTCCCACCAAAAACAGTCACAATTTTGGCTGCGGACAGTCCCGCAACGTCAATGACATTGTTTTCAGCAAAGATTTTGGAGGATTTGCCTGCGCCCCATATATACAGCGTAGGGTATTCAGAGCGTTTTACATCACCTGTATAGTAATTGTTATAGAGATGGACTTGTCCATAACGTACGCGCGGTGTGCGTTGTACTGTATTCTCATAATAATTGTGATGCAGGGTTACACGTAAAGCCCCTTCATCTGCTGTTTTGCTGTCGCTGTTGCCGATAATGGATGTTTTGTCATGATCGTAAAAGTGATTGTATGAAACGGTAACCAGATCACCCTGGTTAATCACATCGAGCAGTCCATCATGATGTTGGTATTCTTGACCGTAGAAGGTGCCGTTTCCGCTATCGGGGTGAGCCCCGTCATTGAACGTATTGTGATCCACCCATACATGCGTAGCTCCGTTAATGGTAATGCTGTCATATTCTGAATTCCAGTTGCCTGTGCTGCCGTCAGTTGGGTCCCACTGCGGGAAATAATCGTAGGCATCCTGAAACTCAATATTACGGATAATGACGTTGTCTGTACCCTTTTTCAGTTGGAAGTTTGCACCATTAATGATAGCATTGTTGCCCAGACCGACAATCGTTGTATTGGATGGGATTTCAATAACGATACGACTAGCTTGATTCTTCTGTGATGCCTTACGTGCGTCTTCCAATGTACCAGAAGGAACCTTTTTACCCCATGTAGACGGATCATACGCCTTGAGATACGCATTGAAATCATACTTAGGGTCTTTGTAATCGTTCAATCCTAGCGTTTTATTATTGTCATCGACATTGGCATTGATTGTACCTTTGACATAAATAATTTTAGGTGTAGTGTTGCTGCTTTTGCCTAACGCATCGACAAGTTGTTTGCGGTTCGTTACGGTGAAAGTATTGGAGGAAGTAGCAGTAGCTCCACCTGTCGTGCCTGTAGAAAAGGCGGCCCAACCGTTTTTGCTGCCAAGTGTCTCCTTGCCAATATCGCTTGCTGCATGAGCAGGTGCACCCATAGGAGCCAGAGTAGCGAACAATAACACGGCTGCGATTCCGAGTGAACATCTCTTTTTCATAAAATACCTCCGTATATTGGATAAATGGAGTAGACGAACGAGGGAGTCCCGGGTGCTCCTGTAGTTTCTACATGTTCTATCATACTTTGTGTACCAGTATTTGTTAATATAATAAAAGTTACATACTAAAATTTTTGTCGAATTTTTAAATAATTCAATAGAGACCTTCTTT
Organism: Paenibacillus sp. FSL W8-0439; assembly: GCF_038008995.1. NCBI lineage: Bacteria > Bacillati > Bacillota > Bacilli > Caryophanales > Paenibacillaceae > Paenibacillus > Paenibacillus sp. FSL W8-0439. The sequence goes on along the minus strand of NZ_JBBPAK010000001.1, from coordinate 4,200,781 downwards.
TTCCAATCAAAATGCATATATATAAATGAAAACGTTAACAATCATAGGAAGTGGGAATTGTATATATGATTATATGGAGTTATTTCAGTGAATAAAGATAAAATAGTTTTTCTGATAATGTTAACGATTCCAAGTCAAAAAGTGATGAAAAATGACAGGAGAATTATGGATTTTTGTAGTACCCTCAGGTACAATGCTTGTAATAAAGCTGAGGAGGAATCGGCATCATGGCAGAGGATTTAGCAAATGTATTGAAGTTGTTGAAGCAAAAAGAGTGGGTGGACTTGTCCCATGCCTTTTATCCTGAAATTCCCCATTTTCCGGTTTTCGATAACGTTCAGGTGGATACCCTGTTTACCCACGACGATGGCTTTTTTGTAAAACAATACTGCTTTCCAGGGCAGTATGGAACTCATATTGACGCTCCCGTTCATTTTGTGAAGGGGAAACGTTATTTACATGAGCTTTCGTTGAAGGAGCTGGTTTTACCGTTGGTTGTCATTGACCGTTCAGCAGCCGTTGCAGCCAATTCCGACTATGAGCTTACGGTCGCGGATATTCTGGATTTTGAAAAAGAGCACGGACGTATTGCCGAACAGTCCTTTGCCGCCTTTCGCAGTGATTGGAGCAAGCGCTGGCCTAATCCAGATGCCTTCTCGAACAAGGACAATGCCGGAGATGCACACTGCCCAGGCTGGTCGCTGGATGCGCTGCGCTTTTTGGTAGAAGAACGGAATGTTGCTGCTATCGGGCATGAAACACTGGATACGGACTCCTCTGTAGCTTATCGAAAAGCGGGCAAACTGGTAGGGGAATATTACATATTGGAGCAGGATCGATATCAAGTTGAGGTGCTGACAAATTTGGACAAGCTGCCTCCGACGGGCGCAATCATTTATAATATCGTTCCGAGCATTCAGGATTCACCCGGTTTTCCGGTGCGCTCCTTTGCTATTTTGCCTTAATCTTGAGTTTAAAAGACCGATTCAGATATCGACATCTGAATCGGTCTTTTTCTAGCGTATACGGGGTAGTGTACAGCGTGAATGACCATTCAGTCCGGCTTGGTTCAAAATCATTGAAACGCCTTATGTGATAATCGTTACAGTAGGGGCCGAGATGGTAGGCTGAGTGGTGATAGTAGAGGTTGTACCGCTAAAATCTGCTATTTCTATAACAACCGGGACACCTGGTGTAATATCTACGGAGGCAATGACCAGACTTGCTGTGGTGAGGGTGAATAAGGAGCTCTGCTGAATGACTCCGTTAATATAATAATTAGAAGAATCTGTGGCTGTTAATGCCGGTAAAGCAACCACGGGAGCATCGGCGTCATCTACGAAGCTGGCAGCAGGAACAGTTGTTTCTGTTGCTCCAATCATCCCGGCTGTAATGGTTGCAAAAAAACGGGTAGTTGCTGGGGTTATGGTCGTGGTTATAGCACCCCCCGTTGACACTGGAGCCGTGGCTACTGCTGTAAATACAGGTTTTATGATTGGCATAGTTCTCATCTCCTTTCTTTACTGATATGTGGTATGAGCCATTCGCTGGCTCTTAATCAATAAATGATTTTTCAACCTATTCGGAAACGGCATATGAACCTTTCTATTAATAATAGGGTAAATGGAGAAGGCCCTATTTTACTGCACAAAAATGAAAGCGAATACTTGGAATCTGCATGCTACAAATGCCTAAGACCCTAATGGGAGATGTGCATACAATACATAAGCATGAGAGGAGGAGGTGTGTACGGCTGGTATGAGGAGACGTGATGCATCACTAAGAAGGCAAGGAAAGAGAACAGTACATTGCAAGATCAACAAACGAAAAAAGTGTAAGCCCAGGTATCCATTCAAAGGTAAAACAAAAACGGGATTGCATGCCCAAAAGCATCCAAAGCTAATTATTGTACAACGGCGCTTCAGAAATACTCCTGCTAAACGGAAGAGGATGGAGCATACAGGAAAGCAAGGTCTGCCCTGTTCAGCAGGTCTTCCAGGTGAAGCCGGGGTGCCAGGAGCGCCAGGAGTGCCGGGAGTGCCGGGAACTGCGGGAATACCAGGAATACAGGGCCCTGCAGGAACACAGGGAGCACCGGGAGTGCCCGGTCCAGCTGGAGCTCAAGGTAGTGCAGGCGCAACAGGTGCACCCGGTCCAACCGGGGCACGGGGCGTAACCGGTCCTACTGGAGCCCAAGGTATAACGGGTCCAACCGGTCCGGCACCTGACATCTCCAATATTGAAATTGTCCCTACGGCTGAGCGGTATTTTTATTTTAGTCCTGATCCGATTGAATCTTCAGTCACGATTATGGCGGATCAATTTTCTGTAGATGGTGTGCAAGGAGCTTCTCAGAGGTTTCATGTCGGAAGCAATAGTTATGCTAATCTGTATATTAACGGGATGTTACAAGAAAGAACGTTGTTCAGCTTGACACCTTCATCGCTGACGATTCACCTCCGCGAAGGGGAGACAATTTCCTCCGGCACACCTATTATTGTGGAAATTGTTCAATTTAGTGTGCGATACAGTGCATGACATTGCTCGCGATGAATACTTCAAGTAATGGACATTATTTTAAAACCAAAAATGGTTATAGGGTGCAGGTCCTTCAATACGAACACCGAGTTGTTCGGCTGCCTGTCTGGGCCAGAATGGATTACGCAGCAGTTCCCGGCCTACCGCAACCAGATTCGCCCGACCATTACGCAAAATTTCCTTGGCTTGAATACCGTGAGTAATCAAGCCTACGGCTGCGGTAGCTATACCAGCAGTCTGACGAAATTCAATGACATCTATTCCAGCTTGCGAAGCCCGTACAGCGGCATCTCTGAAGGCAAGCACAAGATTATGGATTTCTTCTAAAGACAGTGCGGAGGTCGCCCGTTCGCGGTGAGGCAAACCAGAGGCGGATACAGCTGTTTCTTGAGGCAACGAGCCCTTGCGTCCGACATGCCAAAGCTGGAGACCGACTTTAGAGCCTTGGTCATGAATGGCTTGCACCACTTTTTGCAGCGGGGAAATGTGCTTGTCGCTCCATATGCCAAGGCTGCCTGAATCATTTCCCTGCTGGGTGACTGCATGCACTTCAAGCATGATTAGCCCCACTTGTCCTAACGTCCTAGCGCCGTAATGCAGCGTATGCCAATCGGTTGCTTTTCCGTCTTCTGCCGCTGAGACGGTACCCATGGGAGACATCATAATCCGATTTTTTAGCTCTACATCGCGTATTTGAAGTGGTTGAAACAGTAAGCTCTATTGGGTTCACTCCTTTTTATTAACGGTTCAGAACGCTCGCCTTATTTCGGTTACATATGTATTTTATGGGAATAAAATGAGGCGATACACGTATCATTTAACGTATTCATGAACATTCACTTATAAAAACATGGTATTTTAGGTTTATTACGATGGATTTTAAATTAAGCACATAGACAGGATGAGCATGCATAAATATGACTTGCGTTTTAGTTAGTTTTCACTTACTATAATTTTATGAACAAGAAAACACATGTAGACAGCAAAAAGAAAGATATTCTACAGGCAGCGATGTGCTTATTTGCAACCAAAGGGATTGACGGGATTTCAGTCAAAGAAATTGGAGAGGCTGCCGGTGTGACGGATGCCGCGATTTATAAGCATTTTAAGAGTAAAGATGCAATGGCCTTGGAGGTATTCGGGCAATATTGTAATAGCTACACCACCTTAATTGACTTCTATCGCAAGCAGAGTGGGAGCTTCGTCAGCCGTTTCCATCAACTGGTGGATGAAGTGCTGAATATGCATGATGAGGACCAGTATGGATTGCTTCTACTATCACAGCATCATGAGCTGTATGTTGAAGCAAGCCAGAGCCAGAATGTGCGTCAGCCGCTGGAGGCGTTGACTGAATTCATCGAACAGGGGATTCAACAAGGTGAACTGCCGAAGCAGGATGTTCAGCTATCCGGTGTGCTCATCATTGGAGCCATTACACGCTTGTCCGTGTCCAGCCTGGAAGGGGAACTTCCACAGCAACTGGCTCCATTGGCAGCAGAGGTCAAACAACGTTTAACTGCTTTATTAAGAAAAGGTCTGTAGTGACCTTTTCTTTTTAAATATAAAGTTAGTGTTTTCTAACTAAAGTCATAATATGAAGGTAGGAAGTGGCTTATATGTCTAAAAAAATATTGGTGATTCAAGGGAATCCGGTCGCTGGCAGTTATGGTGAAGCGCTGGCTCAATCCTATGTAAAAGGAGCGAAGGCTGCAGGAGCAGAGGTTCGTTTGTTGCAGCTATCCGCGTTGGACTTTAATCTAAATCTATTAGGTGGATATCGTAATAAATTGCCGTTGGAACCTGATTTGATCCAAGCACAGGAGTCGATTAAATGGGCAGAACATCTCGTTTTTGTCTTTCCAATCTGGTGGGGCAGCTTGCCTGCATTAATGAAAGGATTCATTGACCGTACCTTTATGCCGGGGTTTGCGTTTAAGTATCAAAAAGGAAAACCCCTGCCTGACAAGCTTCTAAAAGGAAGAACAGCCCGCCTCATTACAACGATGGACGGTCCGTACTGGTACTATCGATTTTTCCAGGGACAGCCTGGGCATCGGATGATGAAGGATTCCACACTACATTTATGCGGTGTCAAGCCAGTGCGTTCTACGACCATTGATCTTATGAATAAGAGGACAGATCAACAGCGTAACGAATGGCTGAGCAAGGTCGAGCAACTAGGTCGAAGCATGAGCTAGGTTGCCGGTTTGGGACCAGCGTGTTTGTCCTAACCAAAAGTAACGGCCTGTGACCTACAGTTCCAGTATGGAACATACAGATTCACAGGCCCAGTTCATTTTCATTCATGGTGGCGGCCGTTAAGCCATAGTAGTTAGGGACAGCCCCTTGACTTATAAAGCACGATTGAATTTCTCGACAAAATGTTCAATGACGGGGTGAATTCGTGAGTCGTCCACTAAGGACATCTTTTCCGGTTTGAACAATTGAATTTTTTTAAAATAATAATAATCATTGAGGACTTGTTGAATGGTTATTTGGTTATAAAGCAAATACTTCACATTCATGATTTCCCGGAGCAAAATATCGTCTTGAAGTAAAATGAACTTCTCATTAATCGGATTAAAAACCCCTTTGTCCTTCCCATCTTGATAAAATTTAAGGGTCTGCTGTTCCCTTTTATCCAATGCAGTCTTCAAAACTTCGTACAATTCTGGAAATACCATTTGTAAATCCTTCAGAAACACATCAGATATTTTGCCAACTAACGATACCGATTGTTCAAACAATTGCTGAAACCAAACCCCGAATGATCGATCGTCATCCTCATTGGTACGATCCTCTAGCTGTTCTATATAGTCAACAAAAATGCGAACGACGCCTTCGATGACTTCTTCTTTTGAAGAAAAATTCTTGTACATCGTTGCTCTGCTAACATCCATGAATTTAGCAATATCGTCCATCCTCATTTGTTGAAACCCGTCCTTCATGAGGGACGGAATCAGTTTTTTCAGCAGCTTGTTTTTTGCTTTATCTTGCTGATTCTCCATTGACATTTACGCTCCCCCTTATCTGTTCCTTCTATTATACACGTTTCCAATAGGATATAAACGATTTATACAATATAGACAATTTATATGTATTTTGTTTACTTTGTTTTTGTTGTGTGCTATCATTCTTTTTAGCAAGAGCACGAAGGGGACATCTCCTAAATGAATTCAAAAGGAGTTATTTAAATGAGAACAATTAATCGAGTTTATATCAACGGGGAATTTGTAAAGCCTTATGGCACAGAGGTACAAGAACTTATTAATCCTTCAACTAGGGAAATCATCGGACGTGTCACTTTAGGGAACGAAGAGGATGCCAAACGAGCAATCGCGGCAGCAAAAAAAGCCTTTAAGACTTTCTCACGAACTTCAGTGGAAGAGCGCAGACAAATACTGCAAAGACTACATGACGCAGTTATGAGAAAATTAGAAGTACTGATGGAGGCTAACATCAATGAATATGGTGCTCCGAAGACCGCTGCCATTGGCCGAGTTAAACTGGCGGCTACGAATTTTTTGGACACGAAAGAAGCACTTGAGGAATTCAATTTCGTTAAGTATATCGGGAAAGCGAAAGTAGTAGCAGAGCCAATTGGAGTTATTGGAATTATTACTCCCTGGAATGCAACTTACTCTCAGATTACTGCAAAGCTTGCTTCTGCCATAGCTGCCGGCTGTCCAGTGGTAATCAAGCCAAGTGAACTTAGCGCAATTCAGGCACATCTGATCACTGAATGTTTCCATGAGGCTGATATTCCAACTGGTGTTATTAATGTAGTTCATGGTCTTGGCCAAACGGTTGGATTCGAACTGACCCGCAATCCGGATATTGCAATGATCACCTTCACTGGTTCCACTCGAACAGGGAAAGAAATTCGGAGAGGTGCTGTAGATTCGATGAAGCGGGTCACGCTGGAACTAGGCGGCAAATCGCCGAATATCATCTTAGATGACGCCGATTTTTCCACGGCAATTCCGACCGCTGTAAGACAGTGTTATAACAATAATGGGCAAGCTTGCGTTGCAGGGACCCGCCTTTTGGTTCCCAAGCAACGGCTGGAAGAAGTGAAACAGATAGCTAAAGAAACTGTGAAACGCATCAAAGTCGGTAATCCCTGGGAAGAAGGCACAGAACTTGGCCCAATCATAACAGAGAAGCAATACAATCAAGTTCAGCGATATATTCAGTCTGGTATTGATGAGGGTGCTGAACTGGTCATCGGAGGTCTGGGGCATCCAGAGGGGATGGAACAAGGATATTTTGTTAAACCAACGGTTTTCGCTCAGGTGACAGAAGACATGACGATCGCCAAGGAAGAAATCTTCGGTCCCGTCTTATCCATTTTAACTTACGAGACGGAAGAGGAAGCCATCGAAATGGCTAACAATACAGATTATGGTCTCGGTGCCTACGTGAGTTCCTCGGACATTGAGAAAGCCAATGAAGTGGCAACCCAAATTGCTGCTGGTGTTGTACTCATTAACGGGGCAGGTTTTGAAATGAAGGCACCGTTTGGGGGATTCAAGCAATCGGGTCTCGGCAGAGAATACGGATTACATGGGCTGGAGGAATGTTTGGAGACGAAAACCATAACAGGCTATGACTCGGCTAAATAATCAAACACAGTGCTAGATCCTCTCCCCTTAACAACTCGGCATCAGCTCGCTTCGCTGATCCTCGAATGGCGAGTGCAACGAAAAGGTTAGATTGACCTTCAAAAAGAAAAAACACCGCAATGGGAGTGACTGGCTCGCATTGCGGTGTTTGGAATCGCTCGTGTCTTCCAATCCACGTTATACAAATATAGATGCAACGATTAAAACAATTCCGATCACTAGACCAGCAGGGCCCCAATAATGCATAGGGATAAAAAACAAACTGTGCTGGGTTTCTATTCGATAGCGTTGCCCTGTTTTCATCCGTTTCTCCACCTTTTCGTAGTTCCAGCACAAACTGGACTGAAGGAGGGAAATTAGCTTTTTTAATAAACGGATTGAAGTCCTGTGCCTATTCGGCTGCTGCTTTAGCTTGCTCCACTACGAAAACGACAGGCTTCATAATCCGGCTCAGCATATCCTGCTTTGGACGATTCCAGGTAACCCAGTCATCCAGCAGCAGACCGCCTGTGTCGCCGCTATTCGGATTCAGGGACCAATACGTAAAGTACAGGTTGTTGGCACCAATATAGTCTACGAGTGCATTTTGCCATTTACCCTCAGGGGAAGACGAATCGACATTGCGACCGCCGAATTCACCAACCAGCACTGGAGCTATGTTTTGCTTACTGATGTAGCCCCAGGTTTGATCCCAGATTGCTGGCAGGTTGGACGGGAAGGTCGAGTCGTTGAACCATGGCTGCGAAGACACACCAGGACCATAGTCATGTGGTGAATATACGACACGGTTCGGCACGTCCAGTACGACAGGATAATTAGCCACACCTGTCAGGTTGCCGCCCCACCAATATTGGCTGTTGTTGCCTTGTACATTATGGTCCACACCTTCTACGAGAATCAGCCAATTTGGATTCACGGACAGAATGGCATTCCCTGCACGCTGCGCCGCGAGACGCCAGTCTGTGGAGACATCGCCTGTTCCCCAGCTTGCCTGACCGTGTGGCTCGTTGTGTAAATCTGCACCGATGACGGTAGGATTGTTTTTATAACGTTCAGCTAACATCTTCCAGTCGCTGATCCAGCGGGACTCAGGATACTGAGAGGTATACCATAGCTCGGATTGTCCACCTGAGCCTGGGCGGTGACGGTCAAGGATAATCTGAATACCGCGTTGTCCAGCTTTTTCGATCAGCTTGTCCATAATTTGAATCGGAGTCAATCCGACCAGATCAGGATTTTTGTAGTAATCAATACTGTCAGCACGGGAGCTGGAATCAAATAACTGATTGCTGTAAGGCAGACGGATGAGATTATAGCCTTCCTTTTTCACCTGATCCAGCATGTCGTCCATTGAGCGGCTCCACAGTCCATGCAAGGTGTAATTAGGGGTTTCCAGGCCGAACCAGTTCAGACCGTTAAATGCGGCCTCTTTCCCGGATTCATCTACAATCTTGTTTCCTTGGGTGTGATAATATCCTTTCACGCTGGCTGCATCTGCCGAAGGTGGAGTGTACCCATACAGTGTAAGGCCCATGACGAGGGAGGCAATGACGAAAAATGTTTTTTTGAACCCTTTTTTCTTCATGATTCTTGCTTCCTCCTTTATATAAATGATATTGTAACCGATTACATTTTCATTTTATGTTCAAATCTTCCATCAAACAAGTTCATAAAATTCGTATATTTTTAAGATTTTGTTCGAAATTATTAGATTTGCAACAAGGTATATTTAGGTTAGGAGTCCAGCATTTATGGGGTAGGGGTATGGGGTGAAGGCACGTTTCAACTCATATTTATTATATTTTCCTCCTGTAAAAGAAGGTATATAATAAAGGAAATTCACTTACATACAGGTTGCAGAGTACAGATATAGTGAAAATGAGCACATGCCTAATACGCAAATATAGAAAGGGGGGGAATCATGGTAACAACGATGAAAGAAGTCGCAGAACGTGCAGGGGTGTCGAAGAGCACAGTTTCGCAGTTTCTGAATAAAAGATACAACTATATGAGTGAAAGCACCAAGAAGAAGATTGAGCAAGCGATTGAGGAGCTCAGTTATATTCCCAATGAGGTGGCGCGCAGTCTCAAGCAAAAGAAGACTTTTATTGTGGGGGTTATTTCTTCAACTATTTTGTCGAGATTTACAACAGAGATTGTGCGCGCGATTGAAGATGAATGCCAACTGGAAAATGTCCAGGTCATTGTCTGCAATACCGATGATGATTCCCTCAAAGAGAAAAAGTACGTCCAGTCGATGATTGCTCGGCAAGTGGATGGACTTATTATTTTTCCTACAGAAGAGAACAAAAAATTATATGTTTCCCTTGTCAAAAATGGCTATCCGTTCGTGTTTGTGGACCGAAAAATTGATGAAATCAGCGTAGACACGGTGCTGTTGAATAATGAAAAAGCTAGCGAGCTTGCGATTGAAGCACTGATTGAGCATGGTCACAAAAACATTGGCATCATCACGTTTCCTCTAGGCAAAAAAGCGATTACTACACGAAGTGAGCGGCTATCCGGCTATAGGAATACACTCGGCAAACATGATATATCCGTGCATGAAAACTATATCAAAAGCGGCAGGCTGGATGAAATGCCTGATCTTATTAGACAACTATTTCATATGGAGAACCCGCCTACCGCAATCCTTGCTACGAATGACATGATTTTGGAGCAGGTGCTGATCTATGCCAAAAATAATCATCTGACCATACCTAACGATTTTTCCTTGATTGGGATAGATGATGTATCCTTTGCATCTTTTTATAATCCGCCGATCACTACCGTTTCCCAGCCGAGTTTTGAAATGGGGAAAAGAAGTGCGAGGCTACTGCTCGATAAAATCGATCAAAAAGAGCAGGAGCAGCCCTCAGAAATCATCCGTTTGAATCCGGTCATTAACCACAGAGAATCTGTCCAAAAGTTAAACTGAATAGTTGGAATAAGTATTTCTTCTTTTTGAAAACGTTTTTATGGATTCTATTGTAAAAAGAAAATAAAGAGCTATAATGATCTTATGATTCGAGTCATGAATACCCTTTCATGTATGTATGTTGCTGAGTGTAGTGATGACTGTAGTGATGACTGTAACTTAAAAGAGGGGAGGAGTGAACCCTAAACGGAAATTTATGATTTAACTTGTACTAAAATTCACAAAAGGCAGTTCTACTTCTTTTTACATTCCCGGAAGGGAAATTTTTTTCAAGCATTACTAAATCGATTTAGTAAGAATGAAAAATATGATAAAAGAAGGTCGGAGATCACTATGGAAATGTTTATGAGCATTATCAGGGAGCCATCCATCATTATTGCGATTGTGACATTACTCGGTCTCGTATTCCAGAGGAAGAAAGTATCCGAGATCATAACGGGAACCACCCTTTCTTTCATGGGCTTCACCATGATCAAGGTCGGCGGCGGAATTTTAGGAGGCGTGCTCACAAACTTCAGCCAAATATTTTCTTTTGCGTTCAACCTTAAAGGTGTCGTACCAAGTAATGAAGCTATCATGGCACTGACCATTGATCAGATCGGGGCGGATGCTGCACTCATTTTACTCTTTTCCATGATCCTTAACATCGTGCTTGCGCGCCTGACCAAGTTCAAGTACATTTATTTGTCTCTTCACTTGATTCTGTTCATGAGCTTTGCCGCTACAGCCGTTATGAAAGGTCTGGGTCTCAGTTCGCTGACTACAATCATCGTTGGTTCTTTGGTCATTGGGAGCTACATGGCGGTGTTTCCTTACCTGCTCCGGAATGCCAGCAAAAATATTATCAAATCGGATGAATATACAATTGCTCATGCTTCCATGACTTCTTACATTCTCGGTACCTATCTAGGAAAAGTTTTAGGCAATCGTGAACATGACACCGAAAATGTAAAAATAAATGACCGCATCAGTTTTTTGCGTGATCCCAATGTGGCAACGACCTTGACGATGCTGGTGCTTTTGTTGGTATCTGGACTGGTTGCTGGTTCTGATTATGTCAGCAAATTATCTGATGGCAAAGAATACCTCGTCTTTATCCTCGAACAATCAGCTACTTTTGCTGCCGGCTTGTATATCGCAAAAGCAGGTGTTAAGCTGTTCACGACTGAAATTGTACCCGCTTTCAAAGGCTTCTCCCAAGTGTTTGCACCTGGAGCAATCCCTGGGGTAGATGTTCTGGTACTGTTCGACAAATCACCCAATTCCGCGTTGGTAGGCTTCTTGGTCAGCTTTTTCACAGGTGTTGCCTGCGTCTTTCTTTTCCCGCTTATCGGACTGCCTGTTATTGTACCGGGGATCATGGCCTGTTTTCTCGCTGGCGGTGCAGCCGCGATATTTGGCAATTCCAGCGGTGGTTTTAGAGGAGCAGTCATTTCCAGTTGTCTTAATGGATTTTTGCTCTGTCTGCTGCCGGCTCTCACCTTACCGCTCTTTTCTTTTTTGGGTGCCGAAGGAGTGACATTCGCCGATCCCGACTTTACTATCCTTTCCGGATTACTTTGGCTTATTTTCCGCTGGTTTTAAACTAAACCGATTTATGAATCTTTAAAAATAACTCATCTTAAATAGATTGGGTTCTAAATGAGGAGGAATGATTCATGTTTTATTACGATCAAGATATTCAAATGGACACAGTAGACAGTAATACGACCCGGAAAGTGTTGGCCCACAGTGACCAGTTGATGTATGTCAAAGTGATGTTTGCTAAAGCTCAAACTGGGGAGATCCTGTTGCATAAGCATGTTCATGAACAGGTCACTTATGTATTGAAGGGAAGCTTTAAGTTCATGATCGATCATGGCGAAACCAAGGATGTGCAGATTGTTAAAGAAGGAGACAGCATTCATTTTCCATCTGACACTCTTCATGGCTGCATCCCGCTGGAGGATGACGGAATTCTGCTAGATGCATTTACACCAGCACGTGCGGACTTCTTATAAATCTCCTTACTAAGCACGGCTCTTATTAAATTGGAATCCGCTACATTTTCATTCTGATCTTTTTTAGAAGAAGACCTGCAAGTATGTTATATTTAACAAACGGCAATCGTGATAAACAGCAGTGTAGTGATTTTTAGAAAAGGATGAGATTATTTTGGAAAACAACGAAACTCAGCAGGAATTTGCAGAAGTATATGAGCAGCTTAAGGTGGCTGCAAACCGAACCTCCGATTGGAAAGCGCGTCTAGCTGCGGTGAATGATCTGGGTGCATGGAAGAACCAGCAGACAATTGACTTGCTGACGCACCGAATGAATAATGATATGGTATATACTGTTCAGGAAGCCGCTTACCACAAGCTTCAGGAATGGGGAGAAAACGTACAGCCGCCTGTGCGCAAAGAGGGTGAGCTTGTTAAGGGGCTGACGAAGATTCTGGTGCGGATTAAAAAAAGCCTGCCAGCCGACCATACCTATAACGATTTTCGCGAGAAGCTGCACAAGATGAGAGTTGATATTTATGACGCATATGAAGGCGACAAGGGTGCTGAATTTGATCAGTGGCTGGAGCAAAAATGGGCTTCGTTATCCACAAGATAATGTCTGAACCCTGTCATTGAATGTAATGCTGAGGATTATTATTGGTTATGCAAACGAAGTCTTAACAAGGATAAGGTGTTATCTTTGTTAAGGCTTTTTTAATATACATCGTTATTACGTGTTATTATCAAACGTAATGAATCCAAAGAGTGCTGGCCGTTTTCATTAATCTCTGCTAAAAAGATGCCAACAAAGGGGAACGATGCGCTAGAATAGAAAATAGAAAGCGCTATCATTATCAACTTTTCTGCAATGATTCAGGGGGAGAAGGCTTATGCGTTCAAGGTTCCAACCATTAAACACATTGCGTAATCAGATTTTTATCGGCTTTATATTGGTGATGCTCATTATGATGAGTGTGGCGGGGGCGTTCATTTACCTCAATGTCTCTGACCTGTTAAAAGACAGCGCCGAGCGGCATATTGGTCAGACCGCAGTGCAAGCAAGTGGCAGACTGGATGCATTAATCGGCCAGATGGACAGCCTGACAGAACAAGTGGCGAATCATCCATCTGTTCAGCATATTTTGCTGGAAGAGCGCAATGGAGGCAAGGTGACTTTCGGACAGCGTCAATCGCTACTGCAAGTGATGCATAGCTATCAGGCCTATATGCCGAGCGTCGGCTCGCTGGAGCTGTATACCGCCGAAGGGAAGATGTTGTTTCCAATTAGAGAAGGCAGTCTGGAGGACCGTATCGGACAGGCGGACATTCGGGAAGCAAATGAGATGAAAGGCAGGCTGGTCTGGATCGGCATAGATCCTGAAAACCCCCAGTCGCTGCTGGCGATTCGGCAGGTGAGCCTGGTGGATCGCTGGTTTTCACGCGGAGGATATCTGATTACCCGCATGGACCGAAGTTATTTTGGGCTAAATGGTACGTCAGCGACCAATGAAGAAGCAAATGAAACCATGCTGCTTGTAGATCGTGGAGGCGAGCTGCTATCGGGTGAGCCTATGAATCAGACTAATTTGTTAGATGTATTGCACAGCAAGACACAGACGGTTCATATTGGAGAGCGCGAGTATGTGAAGGCAGTTCAGCAATCGGAACGGACAGGATGGTCGTTGCTGATCCTCATTCCAGTTAGCGTCGTCACAGACGGAATTACGGTTTTACGGACGACACTTATTATTTCGGCGTCTCTTGGTGCTGTATTGTTCCTGTTCATGTCTTTTATGCTGTCAACATTGATTACCAGACCGATAGGTCAATTGATTCAGGCCATGCGTCGTTCACGGGAAGGGGCATTGGCCCTGAATCCAGAACCGGCAGCAGCGGTTGAACTACGGGAATTAAATGCAGAGTACAACACGATGATTGTCGATATCAATGAATTGATCCATGTCATTTGCGAGAAGGAGGCTTTACAAAGCCAGACCGAGCTTAAAGCACTGCAAGCGCAGATCAACCCGCATTTTCTTTTTAACACGCTGGATGCTTTTAACTGGTTGCTACAGGAGAAGGGAGAGGAAGAACTTGCCGGGCTGATGGTGTCCATGTCACGGCTGTTTCGTTATGTGATCGAACCGGCTCACCATGACTCTTGGGTGACACTTGGAGAAGAAATAGCACAAGTCCGTCGTTATCTGGAACTGATGGAGATGCGCCTGGGCGAACGCCTGAGCTGGCAAATTCATATGCCACCAGAGGCAGCAAGAATTCCGCTTCCTAAGCTGCTGATCCAGCCCATTTTAGAAAATGCAATCTTACATGGTGTCGAAAATCGCATCGGCAATGGCCGTGTTGAAATTCGAATCACTCCTTCGGCGAGGTTGGGCTGGACTAAGATCGAGGTAGTAGATAACGGACCTGGAATGACACAGGAGGAACTTGCAGCTGTGCGTACAGCGTTGATGGAGGGATCTGCTTGTCAGAGCAAGGGAACTGGTATGGGACTGGTTAATGTGCAGCGCAGGCTTGCTCTCTATTATGATAGCGCATCTTATCGAACGGACGGCGTGCTGATCCACAGTGCTGTGCAGGAAGGAACTGTGGTCGCTTTTGAAATTCCTGATGAATACGGGGGGCGGTAGGAATGCGTTTTTCATCCAAGACCATTGTTATTGTGGACGATGAACAAAGAACACGTCAGGGGATACATCAGACACTGGAGCAGTGGGCCGCCGGGAAATACCGGATTATGACATCGGGTAATGGCCTGGAGGCATTACATATGCTGCAAGCGGAAAGGGTTCATCTGCTGATTACAGATGTCCGTTTGCCGGAATTCAGCGGGCTGGATTTAATCCGCTCTCTGGAACGGGAGTCATATCGTCCGGCGATCATTGTGATCTCGGGATATGCGGAATTTGATTATGTCCAGCAGGCGCTTCGTCTCGGAGCCGTTAATTACTTGCTCAAGCCGATTGATAAGCAGGAGCTGCTGAATGCGGTAAATGAGGCGCTTCAGCTGGAAGAGGAGCGGCAGCGATACAAGAAGCTGGACAAGCTGGCTGACCCTGTTCTGCTGGAGCTTGACCTCCAAACGGCTACGCTTAGCGATCCGGTACGGCAAGCCTTCGCCTATATGGCGGAGCATCTTCACGAACCTATTACGATGGCACAGACTGCGGCGCATTCACACCTGAATGCGAGCTATTTTAGTGTTTTATTTAAGGAGCAAAGTGGTTTGTCCTTCAGCGAATATCTGCACCGGTTGCGGATTCAACGGGCCAAGGAGTTGCTGCTGCATACCCAGTTGACGATTGCCCAGATCGGCGAGCGCTCAGGCTACCGGACAGATAAATATTTTATTAAAGTATTCAAAGCGACCGAGGGGGTAAGTCCCAGCCGCTATAGGCAGCAGATGCGTAAAGGACCGGAGAATATCGACTGACATATAGGCTGCTCACAACCCAATAAAAGTGGAATTATACCCAATGAGCGTACCCTGTTGGAAGCAGGAATAGAGTGCTAAACTTACAAATGATAACGGTTACAAAAAATATAATTACAATAACGGAGGTCTAACGATGTCCAACAAGTATTCAGTTCGTAAGCGCTCACATCGAAAATGGGTTGCTGGGTTGACCCTGCTGCTGTCATTCATGCTAGTGCTGTCCGGTTGTGGTGTTGGTAAGGATGGTCAAGGCGGTTCCAGTGGAGCAGGGGGCAAGGTTACGCTCAAAATGATGCACCTGTGGCCAGAGGGAAGCTCGGCACAGCAAAGCAAGCTTGTAACTCAGATTATAGATCAATACCAAAAGGATCATCCGAATGTCGTCATTCAGCAGGAAGTGCTGGAAAATGAACAATACAAAAACAAACTCAAAGTGCTATCAGCTTCCAATGAATTGCCCGATATTGGTATCACCTGGGCGGCGGGCTTCATGGAGCCTTACGTTAAAGGCGGATTATTTACGCCGATGGATGACCTGCTGCAAGGTTCCAAGCTGAAGGACAAATTCGTACCGGGAACGACCGATGCCTATGCGCTGGATGGCAAAACGTATGCGCTTCCGATCGAATTGAACATAACACCCATTTATTACAACAAAGCCATATTCCAAAAATACAACTTGAAGGTACCTGCGACATTTGATGAATTTAAGCAGGTGGTGAAAACACTCGTAGATCATGGAGTTGCACCGATTGCATTGGGCAATAAAGATCGCTGGACGGGTTCGCTTTGGTACATGTATCTGGCAGACCGTATAGCAGGTAGCGAAACGCTGAAAAAAGCAATTGACGGCTCAGGATCGTTCGATGACCCTGGTTTAATACAGGCGGCCTCCGAAATTCAGACGCTGGTGGATATGAATGCCTTTAACAAAGGATTTAACGGCTTGTCCAATGATGAAGGAAAATCCGAGTTTATGAACGACAAAGCGGCGATGTATTTGATGGCTACCTGGGAGTTGCCGAATTTTACGACTAATCCTGATATCCCGCAAGCGTTTAAAGATCAAATCGGCTTCTTTAAATTCCCGATGGTTGCAGGCGGCAAGGGCGACGAGAACAGTTGGGTAGGAGGTCCGGGAGTAGGCTTGTTCGTTTCGGAAAATTCCAAAGTGAAAGAAGAAGCCAAAGCATTCGTTGAATACTTCGTAGAAAAATGGGGAGAGCAATCGGTCACACAGGCAGGCGTTATTCCAGCGACAAAAGTGGATACCTCCAAAGAAAAATTGCCCAAGCTGTATGTCGATCTGCTGAATGGACTGAACGAAGCCAGCAACATTACATTATTCGCTGATGTTCAGATGAAGCCGAATGCGGCACAGGTGCATTTGAATATGATTCAGGCGTTGTTTGGTAAAGCGGTGACACCGCAGCAATTTGCCGACCAGCATAAGGCTGCCATTGAGAAAGGAAATTGAAATTGACCACCTAAGGAGGTCTGACCGTGGATAAGGTCATGTCCAATAAGATCGTCATTGCTCTCTATGTGCTGCCTTCACTGCTGTTGTTATTCGCCGTGATTTATGTGCCCATCGTACTGACCGGCTATTACGGTCTGAATCAGTGGAATGGAATCGGCGCTATGACTTTCGTAGGACTGGACAACTATCAACATTTGTTCACAGACGCGGCGTTTTGGCAAAGTGCCTGGCATTCACTGCTGCTGGCCTTGTTTTCAGGTATCAGTCTGATCGGTTATCTGGTCGTTGCGATGATTTTGTCAGGAAAAATCAAGGGAGCGAACCTGCTGCGGAAAATTTATCTGATTCCCATGCTGCTGTCTTCTGTAGCGATCGCTCAATTGTGGCTCAAAATGTATCATCCGACCAACGGAGTGCTGAATTCCTTGCTGGCGTCAGTCGGAGTTCACAACCCACCCGAGTGGTTAGCTAATCCGTCTCTGGTGCTGCTTGCCTTGTTCATTCCGATTATTTGGCAATATGCAGGCTTTTATATCCTGATCTATTATGCCGGACTGAAAAACATTCCCGAAACGCTGATGGAGGCTGCCCGCATCGACGGAGCCAGTGCCTGGCAGATTGCGACTCGTATCAAATTGCCTCTGCTGCGCGAGGTAATTAACGTGACGATCATATTGTCCATTGTCGGCTCGCTCAAATATTTTGACCTGATCTACGTCATGACGGACGGTGGGCCAAACGGAGCCAGTGAAGTGATGGCTTCGTACATGTACCACCAGGCGTTCCGCAGCTTCGATTTCGGATATGGTAGCGCTACAGCCTTTGCTTTGCTGCTCATCTGTCTGGTTGCTACGTGGGTGATTCGCAAGGTGACCGCTACTAGTGACACCATCCAGTATTCATAGGACATTCATGTAATTAGATCATGGGTAACAAAGGACAGGAAGAGGGAGGAACGGATATGAAAACCCAGGCAGCCGCCAACTATCCGCTTGGAGTCGCTACCCGCGGCAAAATGTTAACTCGGGTCGGTTATGCCGCTTTGTATATACTTTTGATCATCTTGGCGGTGACACAGCTTTTACCACTGGTATGGCTGATGCTTTTCTCGCTTAAAAATAATCAGGAAGTGTTTAACCTTCCACCGTTTGCATTTCCGTCCCAGCCGCATTGGGAAAACTATATGAATGTGTGGACCAGCGGCAATATCGGGCGGTATTTCTTCAATAGTGTGTGGATTACGGTCATATCTGTGGCGCTGACCGTGCTGCTCGCCAGCTTTGTTACATTTGCCATTACACGGATGCGTTGGAAAGGAAGCCAACTGGTCCTCGGGCTCTTTATGGTCGGACTCATGATTCCGGTCCATTCGACCTTGATCCCGCTATTCAGTATGTTTCTCAAACTGCACTTAACAGACACTTCAGTATCCATCATCCTGTCGTATGTCGCTTTTAATCTACCGACCACGATGATGATTTTGCTGGGCTTCTATTACGCCCTGCCCCGTGAAGTGGAAGAAGCGGCCGTTATGGACGGCTGCTCCGTCAACCGGATGTTCTTCCGGATTGTGCTGCCCATGACCACCCCCGTCATGGCAACGACGTCTATTATTAATATGATCTACAACTGGAACGAGTTTATTTTCGTCAATACGTTCATCAGTTCGGACGAAAATAAAACACTGACCGTCGGCGTTCAAAACTTTATCGGACAATATACGACCGACTGGGGAGCGATCGGAGCCACGTTGATGATCAGCATTTTGCCCATTTTGCTCGTGTTCCTCATTATGAGTGACCGGATTGTGGAAGGAATCGCAGCCGGGTCGGTTAAGGGGTAAATCAAATTTCCCCTGATTAGAAGAGCACCCCCTAGTGTAGACATTGGATCAAACCTCTTGGTTTGTCCAATGAATGCTAGAGGGTGCATTTTTGTTGAGTTTAGTTGAGTTGAAGGAAAATGAAGTAGAAAACCCATAATGTTAAGCCTTTTCAGAAAAATTATCCGAATTTATCGACAAACTATTGACATGGCTTATTTGAATCTTTCTAAACTATGATATGGATTCGAAATATTTCCACCAACTTCATCAATTGTTTCTATAATTTCTTTTAAAATTAATTCGTCTATATCCTTATCTTGATTTATTGAATCTTTAATTTTTTGAAAGCAATTTTTTAGTCCGAGGTTTACAGCAATTGAAAGAATGATATCTACATCATCATAAGAGTCAGTATTCCACAACCTGTGAAGCACCTTATCTATACTATTTCTTACTTTGATTTCCAATAATTCGTAGGTCATAACTTGTCTATCTGTTAATTGACTAAGAATTAATAAAAAATCCTTTTTCTCAATTTTACCCGTATCAAATTCATTCAATACGTTTTGAAACATCAACGCTAATGTTTCTGTTGGTAATACATCAGGTAAATTCTCAATTTCTTTAAGATTCATTCTTTTGTTTCGCCTCTAATGGAATATGAACTTCATTTAAAGATTAATGTTAGTCCATGTCCTATCGGTTTTTATAAACTTATTTTTGCCCAACTGTCGAATAGATGCTTCATCTTTTGGTAGAATGTATCCTTTTGTTCACCGGAAAATCTTTGATAAAATCATTTCACCACACTTCGAGAAACCAATCTGACATTACACATCTCCCTCCCGTGGTTGGTGTATATTAACTCTGAGGGGAGGAATGGCAAATCATTTAACCTGTGTAAAAAGGCTTATTCCTACAGTCAAGTTGTAAAGAGCATTGAAAGTTTATCAAGTATTGAACTACTAGTGTTTGATTTATTAGTTGTATTGTATGATTCTGCTCTTGGTTTGTTAAACTACAACAGCTAATTATATTGCGTACTACTCATCAGCAATCCACACAGTTTCGTTTAATCTCCAAGAATCAGACAATAATTTGCAAAGCTCTATAAGCAGTTCCTTTGTCTCCACATTTAATTGCTCTGTTTTTATTTCTTGTAGTTGTTTTAAGGCAATTGCTATATCTGGGATCTGCCATGGTCTTTCCCACCAAGGCTCTTCAACATTGTAGTAATATGCCAGACCTGTCCAACCGCTTTCTTCTGGCTTTATTCCCCTCATTATTTCATCAAAGTAACCATCCCAGATTCTTATTACATACTTATCACCATTAGAGAGATGCCTTATAAATTGTATCTCTCCTTCGCCCTCATAACCTTCATAGTATTTACTATTTATTATTTCCATGACTCCATCTCCTTGTTATGGTGCTGGCCAGTGTCCATTTTCCAACATCTTATTTTGTTCTGCTGTCGCAGTACCATTCTTTCTAGCGTTAATAGCAGTTTGCCATTCATGTCTTGGAGTCCATTGATTATCACCAGTTAAAATATGATACGTCCTCTGCTGTCCAGTAGTATTTCCTGGTGTGGTTCGTTCAATAACCCAAGTATTTCCTTGATTTTGAGGCGCTCCAGGTGTTCGCGTATGCCAACGTCCTTCATACTTGTAATAACCGTCTGACCATTTAAACTGTATCTGCTCATACCCAGTCTTTGACTGTATTTTTACTGATGCAGTAGGAGGAATACTTATTGGGGAAGATTGAGAGAGATTTGAGCGTATTCTCGCTTCTCTATCCTGCGCTTTCCAATCTTCTCGTGTTGTCGTTCTTTCATCGGGTTGCGGCTTATAGCCTCTGTTTTCAAGACCTTGTCCGGTCCCCTCCATTTTAGGAGGTTTCTCCTTGGGTTTGCCTGCTTTTGAAGGCATAACTTCTGATGCATTCTCAATAGGCTCGGACGCATTTTTTGTAGTAATGCTTTTTTGATCTATTCGCTGTTGAATTCTCCTCACATTTACTCTTGCGAGCCTAGCGTTCTCAGATGCCTCTTCTTTGCTCATTTTGGAGAATTCATTTTTAAAGGCTCTACCTTCACCACCTCGACCGTCGAGTGCAAACGGCTCTGCTGTTAGGTTTGCATAGCTCATCCATCGTTGTTCTTCCGGTGTGATGCCCTCTTGATTAGATAGAACCAAAAAATCTCCTGGATAGTTTTGTTTCCAGTCATCGTAGTATTTAAAATCTGGATCTCCATTCGCTACACGAACCACCCCGTCCTCAGCACGGTAGCTTCCTAGCGGAATTTCAGGTCTGCGATCACCTTCTAATGAAGCCCAATAGACATAATCACTATAAATTCTCTCATACTCTTCATCTGTAAGCTCTGGTGGCGCAGCTTCTTTTTTCGCTTTAAGGGCTTTAGCTCTAGCTTCTTTTTCTGCTTTGAGAGCAGCTTCAGCCCTTGCTTTTTCTTGTTCTTTATATTCCCTCAGCATTCTATCTTTAACACTTTTAGGTACCTGTTGATAGGCATGAACCATGGTTTTCGATGTTGTCAACAAGTTTTGGATCAACTCTAATCGGCTGCCGGAATGTACTATTTGACGTGCGCTTGTATACACTTTCCCCAGAATCCATTTGCTATAGTAGGCATGTCTCGCTTGCTCATGTTCATACTCAGTAATTAACCCTTGTAATGCTAGACCAGCCAAGTGTTTCAACGGATGAATGCCGTTCCCCTTACCGCCTCCTCCAACGGTAGGGGTCCCTTTGCTCCGAACTGGGATCGCTGCGGTTGCTCTCAGAATCACACCTCCTGCAGGTCCACTTAGCGCTCCTGCAACAACGCCAGCCACTTTTCCCATCACTGGAATGGAGCCTAATAGCTTGGACACCGTACCCATCAAGGCATTCGCCTGTTTAAGCTCTGCTGGACTGGTGACTTTTGCTTTAGGGGTAGAGGCTTGGCTGCTAGATGAATCCTTGGCTGCTGATTGAGCTGCTTCATAGGCTTTGATGCTCATGAGTGGCGGTTCTGGAACAGGAGGGAGGTCAGCTACGAAAACAGGTGCCTTCACCGTACCTTCCTGATAAATCACCGGAGCTTTGGTATCCGTCTCACCATCCAGTACCATGCTGCTGGCTCCGCCTTTTAAATACAACGCCATTCCAGCTTCGAGAGAAAGTTCCTCGCCTGCACCCAGCTTCACATGACCACCCTGTATCTGCACATTCCCCGGACTGTCGATGGTAATGCCGTTACTTTCATGCAGCGTAATGGAAAATTCACCGGAGGTGGATAGGGTCAGCTCATGCTCAGACATTTCTACGCCGCTACCTTGCACATGTTGCCATACCTTCACATTCGGCTGACCATTGGTGTGGCGTTGTTGTCGCAGTGAATCCGTGACATAGGCATCTTGTTCGCGATGGGTAGGCAAATACAATTCCACCTGTTCCCCGACCTCAGGCATATCGTACCAGCCACTGTGTTCTTCGGCGACATAACGGGTGGCGATGGGAAACCAGCAGGCTTTGGCAGGATCTTGCTTCGGGTCAATGTCTAGTTGAAGCTGTACGAAATCCTGCTGTACCTTCAGTACTGTTCCTGTCAGCGAAATTCCAGTAGCCTGATCATTTTCATAGCGGGCATAGCGGATATCTTGTTCGGATTGAAGATCGTAACAGGTGCGCAGTAAGCCATCCGTTAGTGTGGTCACTGCTCGAACCACGACCAGTTCTTTGCCTTGTCCAATGGGTAACGTGATGAGGTCGCCCAGCGCATAGTATTGTAGGCTTTCGATCATATAGGTGATATACGAGCCAGCACGTTCTCCCGGCTTTTCCGCATCCAGCTCATGAAATGTTTTCCGTACTCGATAAAATACATCCCGCTCGATCTTATGCTGCTTGCCTTCCGGCATTCCGAAGAAAACCTTGGGCGAAGCTGCGGTTACCTCTGGCACAAGTACGGAACCAAAGCGAGAAGCGAGGCGTTTTAAAAACGCCCAATCCGTCTCCTCATATTGTAAAACAAATGTCTCCAATTTGGCATGGTTGCTTACCGTGTCAATGGCATCTCCATACTGATACTTTCGAACCAGCGCAGTGACCAGATCATCATAGGTACGGTGAGTATCTTGATAGGAGCGCCTTTTACGCTTAATATCCATTTGGTATGAATGGGAAGCGGCCTCTAGTTCAAACGTATACAGGCCTCGCACACAGTGTACGGACATACGTGTAACAATCCCATGGAACAGCCTTCTTAGCGATTGTCCCTGATCATTCAACTGACGAATCACAATCGGCTCTTGATCCATATTTTGACCAATACAAGCTGCTCCCTGTTCTTCAGAGAGCAACCCACTGATATGTAAATAGGCATGATCGTTAATGGCACGTGTTATTTGAAGTTGTTCGATGTGTAATGGCTGAAAGGGACCATAAAAGCGTAGGCTTTCATATCCAATCCCATCTAATAATACGCTCAAGTGAGTTCATGACTCCTTTCTAGATGCGATGGGTATTTCCAAGTAAAGCACGTCATCTATGTAATGTATTACGGGGGTTGTTTGGTATTAAGAAACGAGAGGTGATATTTAATAAACAACCCAGCATATGTATTTATCGGTTAAAAGAGAGAGTTAGTTTACAGAATGACCCATTCATTATGGTATTTACTATGTGTAAATCTGGAATTAGAAGATATGAGAGGGAAGTATAAGATGGAAAAAAGCATATAATAGGTGGTAAGAAGAGTACAAAGAGTTATCTATAAAAGATCAGCTTTTAATGAGAGAGGAGGGTTTAGGTTATGCCAAAAAACGATAATATGCTGGCCATTCTATGGATGCTGAATTCGGGTGTAAAAATGACGGCAAAACAAATATCCGAAAAGTTAGAAATAAATATAAGAACAGTTTATCGGTATATTGACGCTCTATGCGCCAGTGGAGTGCCAATAATATCCGACACGGGTCATCATGGCGGGTATAGCTTGCTGAATAATTTTATTAGAGCACCCTTACTATTTGATATGGAGGAAAAAAAGGCACTCCTTCATGCTGCTGTTTTTGCAAAAGAAGCTGGATCTCCTTTAAGTGAGGCATTAAGCAGTGCGACCTCAAAATTGAAAATGTATTCGAATCAAGAGCAAGAAAGTATACTTAGCCGTCATTTAGCCGGATTTGAAGTGATAAATCGCATAGGAGATCCTTCTCTTCAGCCGATATTGGCAGAATTGGAGCAGGCTGTAGCCAACCAATTCTCTGTCGAAATGGATTATCGCACGAGCCATGAAGAACAACCCAAGAATAGAGTGATAGACCCCTATGGAATGGTTTACTGGAACAACAAATGGTATACTATTGCATTTTGTCACCTAAGAAATGAGATCCGTAGCTTTCGGGCAGAACGGATTTTACAGATCAAACGCACTCCAAGCCTATTTAAGCGTCCTGAGGCTTTTTCAGCTCGTGAATTTTTCATGCAAAATCTGTTACCTGATTTAGTGGGCAAGGACGGTTTAATTTCTTTAATGATCGAAGGCAGGTCAGAGGCATTGGATGACTTATGTCTACATTGGTTTTTGGGGCATCATCTGAAAGAGCGAACTGCTAATCAAGCCATCTTTTTGCTTGAGGAAAAATCACTTCATACATATGTCCCTCATTTACTCCTACCCTACGGGAAATCCATTCAGATCATCGAACCACAGAGCTTGAAGGAAAAACTTGTTGCGGTTGCGTCGGAGTTAATGGAATATTATCAACGTTAAAAGCTTCACTGACAGCAGATGTCAGTGAAGCTTTTTTATAATGAGAATAATCATGGATCACTGAGGGTTGGTATCACTTGATAAATTATAAAATAAGGAGAACCTGTGAATGAATAGTACGGTATATCTTTATGTATTTGACACCATGGCAGACTGGGAAATCGGTTACTTAACTGCCGAACTGAACTCAGGAAGATATTATAAAAAGGGGCTGGGCCCATCCAAAATAGTTACTGTGGGAATGGAAAGGACTCCTGTCACTACCATGGGTGGATTGACAATCCTGCCTGACATCACACTGGATGAGGGCAGCATTGAGAGCACGGATGCATTGATTTTACCTGGTGGCAATACATGGACAGAAACCATTCATCAACCGATTTTAAAAATCGCTGAGAGGTGCTTAGAGGAAGGTATATGGGTTGCTGCGATTTGTGGTGCTACCATCGGACTTGCTCAGGCAGGACTGCTGAATTCACGTTCGCATACAAGCAATGATCTGGAATACCTCCAAATGACCTGTCCCACCTACACGGGCGAAAAGTATTACAAAATGGAGTCTGCTGTAACGGATGGAAAACTAATCACTGCATCTGGAACAGCTCCGTTGGAATTCACCGTACACGTTTTGAAAGCTCTGGGTGTGTTTTCTTCTAAAACATTAGAAGCCTGGTATAGTCTAAATAAGACACGTGCATCCAAATATTACTATGAGTTGATGAATTCCATCCAATGAAGGTATGCGCATTAAATTGAACTGTTAAGATCATTTAAAGGAGGAGTTAAAATGACTGAAAGCAGAGAATATGTGGGAGTGTCAGGTAAATATACAAGTAAGGGTATACCCAACGGCTTTACATCTATTACCCCGTTTATTACCGTGAAGAATCCTTCGGAAGCGATAGAGTTTTATAAAACAGTTTTCAATGCGAGGGTTAAGGACATTACTGAATATCCTGATGAGAATGGCAATACAATCATTGTTCATGCGGAATTAGATTTTGGAAATGGTTTTTTGCAGCTGGGAGCAGCGAATCCGACATATCAATTGGTCTTGCCTCCAGATGGAGATAATGCGTGTTATTCTTTCGGAATTTACGTTATGAATGTGGATCAGGTCATTGAAAAGGCGGTAGCAAGAGGAGCGAAAGTAAGGGAACCCGTTACAAACTTTGTTTCAGGGGATCGATTCGCAAGTATATTAGATCCTTGTGGAGTAAGATGGTCTATTATGACCAGGATCGAGGATTTGTCCGAAGAAGAAAGCAGTCGTAGGGTTGCTGAATGGGCCAAAAGCTTTAGTGGAGAATAAATGCATGCGATCACTTTTTGGTAAAACGTATTAATCAGCACATTACATGCCGTTTTCTGCGCCATCGTCACGCGACCTTACAAGAGTGTTAGGCAATTGTCATCTAGATCAATGGTATCAACCTAGCTGCTCCTCTATACTAATCCATTGATAGGATTATTTTTTAAGGGGGAGTTGGCGTGAGGTTTTTTGAAATGCTGCTATTCTTTTCAAGCGCTTGTTTGTTGGCACTCCTGTTCATTACCAATCAACGTATCCGAAGATCAGCTTTGCTCCTGACAAGTGGAGCAAGCTCCATTTTTTTAGTGATACATTTGCTTGTCGAAGGATATAGGATTCAGCTTTTATTTTTATACGGATTAACGATCCTGATACTTTCGCTTTCGCTCATAGACGTTTTCATAACGCCGAAAGTCGTTCGGACTGCCTCGCGAATCCGTAGGATGCTAGGCCGCCTTTTTATCGTGATTGGGCTAATCGTAACAGGGTGCTTCCTCTATGTGTTTCCCGTATTCAACTTTCCGGCGCCAACCGGCGAGTTGAAGGTAGGCACACAAGTCTTTCATTTCATCGATCCAAGCCGTGGGGAGACATTTGGCAAAACTGAGACAGGCAAGAGGGAATTGATGGTTCAGGTCTGGTATCCGACTCAAGCTAGCACCGGCAAGTACGCTCCATTTATTCCCGATCCCGAGATTTTACGTTATATGGCTGAGAACTATGGGCTTCCCGGGTTTACGTTTCAACACCTGAAGTACGTATCCAGTCATGCTTATTCGGGAGCCGAAGTCTCTTCGGCACAGACTTCATACCCGCTGATCCTTGGGAATCCCGGCAACGGCTCTTCTAGGTTTCTCCACACGTCGCAAGCCGAAAATCTCGCGAGTCACGGATATATCGTGGCAGTGATCGACCACACCTACAATACATTTGCAACCGAGTTTCCGGACGGTCGAATCACGACCAGCATAACCGACGACTTATTCTCGCCCGATCATGATTACCGGACGGAAAGCGAAAATCGTGACAAGTTGGGAAAAGTTTTAACCGGTGATGTGGCGTTTACGCTGGACCAATTCGAGCTCATCCAATCGGGGCAGGTTCCAAGTCATCTAAAAGGGAAGATTGATCTCGGTCATGTCGGGGTGTTCGGCCATTCCATCGGCGGAGCGACGGCCTATGACGCTTCTTACGATCCGCGAATCGCGGTTGGAATAGACTTTGATGGAGGGCTTTATCGACTGCGTGACAGAGAGGGACTGCGAAAGCCGTTTTTGTTCATCAACTCGGAAAGCTATTTCGAAAAATTAAAAATGGTGATGGATAACCGGATCTACACGGATGCAGAGCTTAACCGTATGGGATCAACAAGAGAGTGGGAGGATCAAGTAACGGAAGATAAAAAGTTGGAGCTTCAACGGATGCGCGAAACGGTCGACGAAGGGGGACAAGTCCTCTATATCGAAAATACGGAGCATTTGAATTTTACCGACGTACAGTTAATTTCTCCGATTTTTAAAATGCTGGGCATTACAGGACAGATTGCGCCCGAAAGAGCGAACTCCGTTATCAATGCCTATATGCTGGATTTCTTCGATATGTATCTGAAAAATCAAGGCGGAATCTTAATGAAAGGACCGGATAGCCGCTTTCCAGAGGTGAAGTTCGTAACCTCGCTATTATAAATTACGGAACAGGCTGCCGATTTTGACATGCTCCCCTTCAAGTAGACAGGTTTAATAAATAAACCGCTACTTAAGGGGAGTTTTCCTTTGCCTAAGAAGAACGAATACAATGCGATTGAGAAACTAGCCATCATACACATAAAATTTCAAAAATATATTTTGACCTGCTTCAAAGAGTGGACCAAAGAGGGGCGGCGTGCCCCTCTTATTTGTGTGATGTTGAGCATTTTTATTCATTTACAGAAAGTGTAGCATTTCATTTCAAAATTTTTCATCACAAAAGAGCTTTTTTCTCATTCAATGAGCGTGCTATATTCGATAAAAGCTGAATTGTATTCCTGATTTCATGTTCCGTAGTATCTGGGTGAATTGCACAGATTCGGAGAACCGTTTTTCCATTAAGTTGTGTTGTAAACACAGAGGCGTATCCATTGGTCACCATTTCTTTGGAGATCTTTTTATTGAGCGAATCTAATTCTTGCTCAGATAATCCAGCCGGCGCATATCGAAAATTAACAATCGCTAATTGTGCGGGGGATACAATTTCCCAATGATTATGTTTTTTGATTTCATCTTCAGCCCATTCTGCGAGTTGAACTCCATGCTCTATGGCTTCACCGACAGCATCAGTCCCCAAAGCTTGCAGTGTCACCCATAATTTCAAACTTCGAGCAGGCCGCGTTAATTCAGGACCCAGATCCCAATAATTAATATGTTCTTCATTAGTCTCGGCATCTTTCAAATATTCTGGATGTGTGCTGAAGCAGTTTCTGAGCTGTTGATTTTCTTTGGCTAAAACTACGCTACAGGAATAGGTCTGCATTAACCATTTATGTGCATCCCAGGTAATGCTATCTGAACGCGATATCCCGCTCAAAAGAGACTTATATTTCGAAGAAGCCAAAATCGATGCCCCGTAAGCTCCATCCACGTGTAACCAAATATTTTGTTTTTCACATAGGTCAGCAATTTCGTTTAGCGGGTCAATGCTTCCTGTATTGGTTGTGCCTGCCGTGGCAATGATGGCAAAAGGCTTCATGCCAGCTGCCTGATCATCCATTACTTTTTTTTCTAAGGCTGAAACATCCATACGAAAATTTGTATCACTTGGAATCTTTCTGATCTGATCACCACGGAATCCAAGAATGCGTAACCCTTTGGCGACCGATGAATGAGTTTGGTCTGAAACATAAGCAGTTCCAAGGGCATACTCCTGCTCGGATAACTTTGCATTGCGTGCAGCTGCCAAAGCGGTCAAATTGGACAACGATCCGCCGGACAGAAATAAGCCTCCAGCCGTATCGGGATATCCTGCTTGGTCACACATCCACCGGATTACTTCCCCCTCTAGAAGGCTTGCACTCGAACTCAGCATCCAGCTTCCGGCGTGGGTATTATAAGCGCTGGTCATGATATCTCCTAGCCAAGAGTAAAGAGACATTGGACTAGGAACCAATGCGAAAAAGCGAGGGTGTTGCATAAACGTTTGATAAGGATAGACGTTTTTCCTCATTTCATTGACAACTTCTTTTATCGGTCTTCCTTTTTTGGGAAAACCAATTTCCCGTAAATGAGCTATGGTATCCTCATCTGCAGTGTTGATTACTTTTTGAGAGCGGATATTGTTATTTTCTGCCATGTATGAATGTATGAACTGCTCAATAATTTCACCTAATTGCTGATTTGGTTCTTGATTCATCATAAGCATCTCCATCTCCTTTGTTTAACTTCAACCAAAGTATAATATAACATCTGTTGTCATATTGTGATATTCACCGATTTCATCATTATGTTTGTTTTTAGGCTCTTCGCTATTACGCAAAGTAATTCTCAAAGGCAAAGAGGGCTATAAAATCTCCGTTCAGTGCAAATGCAGGAAACGTGATGCTGGGAATGAGATAGTACTCCAGTTCAAGGCTGGTAAGCAGCTATATAGTGCTGTGTTGCTTGGATGGTAACGACGAGTAATTTTACAAGACAGCTAAGGAAACGGGGGAGCTTGTAATATAGGAGGGGGGAGGGGGAAACCTTAGTTATCTGAAAATAATTAAAAAAAGAGAATAAATGTATAGTACTTGTAAATAAAGTGCTCGAAACGCTTTGCCAGATGTTGCAACTGAGCTACTTGAATATTTAAATAATGACTCCAATTAGAGCTCCAAATTCTTTAGGATTTTTATATCCAATGATTCAACTGGGAGAAAAAAATACTGGTGGCCCCTAAAGATGTGTTAGGAGCCACCAGTACAAACTATTTTACGATATTGTTACATAATGAGAGCCAGCTATACTTTTACTATATATACACAACATCTTAACTTCGATGGGGAATTATTGCCCTATTTGTTCTAAGATTTGTGTGTAAGCATTCCTATAATGATCGGGGTTAGGATCTTCTCCTATTATTTTGGGTACGTGAAAGTCAGACAGCAGGAAATGGTGTTTGGGTTGAACTTCATGTCTTGCTAAGCAACTCTTGCAACAGGACAAGGGGCAGCCGTCAATTGCAATGATGTCACGTCCCGATTTTGCTGTTCTGACAAGTGGTTTGACATCACCACCAACACCAGCTATGCAGGACATTTCAGCGACTTTTTCTCGATCCATTTGTATAGCGATCATGTTAGCGGTTTGTGCTGCGGAGGAACATCCAGAACAAGAATAGACAAGAGGTAAATCCGTTCTTTTCATCTTTGTACACTTCCTTGTTTTTTTCTTTGTGATCCATCACGGTATCTTTGGTTTTAGGTAAAATAAATTTTAAATTGTTTGTATTTTAACTTAAATTTACAGTCTAAACCGTGATCGTGATCACGACAATATTTTTGTGAAATCTGTTATAGGGCTAATTGTGTGTGTATATAAAATCAGCTAGATCTTTAGAAAAAAGCTTATCCCAACTCATAGATTGAAGTTGGAATAAGCTTTTAATTTTTTACCAATTTTACGTTTTTTATTGTTTAGTTTGTTGGTTGTAGTGATTAGTTTTACTGTCTGGGGGAAATCCATCGTTCTGTTTTAAAACATTTCAATCCTCATAGTCATCTTCTACTTTAGGTATGAATGGAGACAAGAAGGGGTCCGTATGTTCAGTCACTGCACCTCGAATTAACGCATGAACCCTAAATTCATTAAATAATTTTATATCATCACTATCCTTTACATATAAAACTCCATACGATCCTGGGGCTAACTCCCCTACCTTTTTTAATACTTCTATTGGATTGTGCTTAACAGCAGGTTTATGATTGTTAAGACCTGCTATCCAGAGTTGATAATCTCCATTTACAGCTCTTAAATCGAGAACACCAGAAGACCAATCCAATTCATTCAAAAAGTTTTGTATATCTTCAATAATTAACGATAATTTTTCATCATCATCTTCAAATGAGGAACTTTCTCTGATAGTTACCCACTCGTGATACTCAAACATTTCTACTCATCCTCTCAAGGTATTAGGGGCTTAGTATCAATAATTATTTCTACACCACATCTTTCGGCATATTCTTTAAGTTGTCTTAAAACCCTATCATCGGGCTTACCTTCAAAGTGAAAATATGCTTTTCTGTTCGTTTCAATGCTGCTTCGATCTGTAGCCTTCGTTTGTTTTCTAAATTGCTTATCTAAATTGTTCAACAATGGTTTGGTCTGAGCAGTGTACTGGTCGCTTACCAAAGCAAACTCACGTCCCTTAAAGTAAATACTAAATATAAATCTGGCTTCTAGGGATATTGTTAATTATTTATCCATCTCCCAACGAAAATATGCGGATAGGTTTTTGTATGCCTTATTAATATCATTATCTGCGCATTTATTAATGATACGATTTAATGTTGCTTCAAGTATATTTTCATTAAAGTCCCTTGCTATAAAATGACCATGCCCGATAATAATATCACCTTGGCCTGTCATCCTAGCTAACCTTTTAGGACTTACTAGTTCAAATGAAAACATGTCTGATGCTCCGTTTATTTCACTGGGTCCGATATCTATACTATAAGTAATATAGAAGTCGTCTATACCTTCACCCCAATCCTCATAGATCTTTGTTAAAGCCTTTATTATAAGCATTTAAATATTCTCCTACTCTCCACTATCAGTATGAACATTACTTATCTGCTTTGGTGCCCCTGCTTTACCAGCGCTGTATTCTTCGAACATTTTCTCTTTCAAGTCAAACGCCTTCAGATGGGGAGGGATCTCAAGTCACTGT
This sequence comes from Paenibacillus sp. FSL W8-0439, assembly GCF_038008995.1. Lineage (NCBI taxonomy): Bacteria > Bacillati > Bacillota > Bacilli > Caryophanales > Paenibacillaceae > Paenibacillus > Paenibacillus sp. FSL W8-0439. The sequence continues at coordinate 4,168,941 of NZ_JBBPAK010000001.1, read as the reverse complement.
TTTAGGGGAAAGATAGGGGCGTACTCTGAACATAGAGGATGAATAATTAATAATAAGGCCGCAATTATTCCTGAACGATATCTTATCATTTGTGCTGTTTGAACCTCTTGAGCGAATGATTCTAGGTAATGAGGGATTTCTCCCCAATTAGAACGTCCCATTGAAACTAGTATTTCAGCGGCAAATTTATGATTTAATTTATTGGCCAATTGTATGAATATTTGATTTTTGTAGAGCCGGAAGCGGTAAATGCACCTAAACATCTTGTAGCTTCCTGAACGTTAGTCGTCCTTCGGATATAAGTTTCACATATTCGTCCAGTATCGTATCGTCGGAAACGAATTCTGGAGATTCCACAATTGTTTCGATTAAAAGTGCCTTTGATTCTTTCTTTAATCAGAGGAATCGTATTAACAAGTTGATCAAAATAGTTACCCTCTAATTTTCTAAATTTCAATCATTTTTTAATAACTTTAGAGCAGCTACTATAACACGATCATCTTTATCTAAAGTAGCGTTTGTTATTAGGTTTATATTTTTTTTAATCACAAATTTCTTCCTCTCAGATTAAAAGTTTTCTTAATCTTTTAATTTGTTCTTTTGGTAGGTTAATGATAGGGAGGGATGAAAAATTATTTTTTTTGTGGAAAAAGGGCTCATTCCTCCTCAACGTTTCAGATAAGAATAAGCCATTAGATGATCCTTTTATTTAACATTTGAACTACTCACTCTTAATAGCTCTTCTCCCAGATCCAAAATACTCGTGGAAAAAGTCGAAATCAAACAACTTCCCATGAGATTTCATTTGTTTAGACTCTACTTTTTTTAAATTTGCTTGCTCTATGCTACTGCTATTCATAAAATCAAAAGGAACTGTTTCTTTAATATCAAATGTTAATGTTATTTTAGGCTTACTTTCAGTAACAATCATTAATGCTACGTAGCAATCCTCTAAGAAAGATAACTTTCCCCCGCATTTACATACAATATCACCGCTATCAATTGTATATGGCCAACTATAATATTGCTCACGTCCTGCAAGGAGGTTACCTTCAATTAGTTTGAAATCAGCACCCTTGACCCCCTCAATTCGAACTTTCATTTTTCCAAATACAAAAAGTGAATCATCTTTTACATGAAGTCCCTGATTTTGTATTTGATCTTTAAAATTATAAATATCTATCACTGTATTTATGAGTTCAAATTCGTATATTCCTCTAATATCACTTGGGAAATTCAAAAAAATAGTCGGTGTAAATTCTCCATCACCATCTATAATTCCATCAAATTCTTCATTACTTATATCAAGAGTAAGTATCATTTCACTATAACCTCACTTTCTTATAAAGGTGTACTGATCTAGCATTGGTGATTTTATATTTTCACCATCTGTAGTCAAATAGCTGCCATCATTGGGGATCTCTCGTCTTTCACCCTTTATCTTCAATCCTCTATCCTCTAATGTTCTCACCAGCTTGTTCATATTAGAGCGCGACCCAGTAACAATAATTTCCCCGTCTCTTGATAACCCCCTTATTACTTCAGGATTCAATGGGTCATAGCCATATGGGTTTTCAATAATGATTTTACTCTGGCTCCCTGTCTTAACATTAGTTAATTTTGTTGCATCTCCATAATGAACACCAGGAGCCTTGGGGTCTATATCAATATTATATGCGCCTTCTGTAGGTTTACCTCGTGCCCCAATATTTAGTGTTCCATTTTCCTCTGCAGGTTTATCTAAATATTTGTTTGAAACTTTACCGGTACCCTCAGCGGGCTTGCCCGAATTCGGTAGTTTAGGCGACTCCTTAGGTCTACTTGAATTTGCCCCATTATAAATCGCCGAATCATTGAACTCATCAATGGGCCTGTTTACACCTGGACCACCCTTTGGATTGGGTTTTGCAGGCGGATTTTCTGCAATAGGTGGCTGGCTGGACTTAGCAGGAGAACTTCCTGCACTCCCCATACCTATACGAGCTGTTACAATCCCATAAGTCGTGTCTTCGACTAAATCGCTTAAGCCTGTCCTTTCCATGTAATCTCCAGATTTTTGTCCGATAAAGCCTTGATTGTATCGAGAAATGAGTGCATCCATTTTCTCTTTGTCCAACTCAATAGCATTTGTAGAGTCCACACCCATCGCTACCAAACCATCTTCAATGGCATTGAGAGTTCCTTCATCCCATACGTGTGTTCGTTTTGCATTGACGATACGCTGGATGGCGGCCAATTTATTAGGGTCTTTAATATCATACAGTGATAGTTTGCGCTTCATTGTAATTTCAGTGCGCAGTGCTTGCTCTGCTTGTTTTAGCTTATTTTCATCCTGCCACCAGTTGGCTGTAAAATAATCAGTTTGATTCCAATATGCAGTATATTCATTAGTTTTTCTTTCTCTCCATAATGCAAGTTTTGGATTCTCGTGTTTCTGCGTTTGTGCTGCTTGAAGGCGTTGTTTTTCCTCATAATCTCGGAGCCATTTCTCCTGAATATTTTTAGGAACCTGCTGATATGCATGAGCCATGGCATTTGACTCTTTTAACAGGTTTTGGACAAGTTCCAGTGGACCACCCGAAAGCGCTATGTGACGTGCACTCGTATACACTTTGCCTAAAATCCACTTGCTATAATAGGCTTCCTTAGCCCGTTCATGCTCGTATTGGCTTATTAGCCCTTGGAGTGCTAGACCAGCCAAGTGTTTCAACGGATGAATGCCGTTCCCCTTACCGCCTCCAACAGTAGGGGTTCCTTTGCTACGAACGGGAATAGCTGCGGTTGCTAGCAGCACCGAGCCTGCAACAATCGCCGTAGGTCCACTTAGCGCTCCTGCAACAACGCCAACCACTTTTCCCATCACTGGAATGGAGCCTAATAGCTTGGACACCGTACCCATCAAGGCATTCGCCTGTTTAAGCTCTGCTGGACTTGTGACTTTTGCTTTAGGGGTAGAGGCTTGGCTGCTAGATGAATCCCTAGCTGCTGACTGGGCTGCTTCATAGGCTTTGATACTCATCAAAGGCGGTTCTGGAACAGGAGGGAGGTCAGCTACGAAAACAGGTGCCTTCACCGTACCTTCCTGATAAATCACTGGAGCCTTGGTATCCGTCTCACCATCCAGTACCATACTGCTGGCTCCGCCTTTTAGATACAGCGCCGTTCCAGCTTCGAGCGAAAGTTCCTGCCCAGCATCAAGCTTCACGTGACCACCCTGAATCTGCACATTCCCCGGACTGTCGATGGCAATTCCGTTACCTTCATGCAGTGTAATGTAAAATTCACCGGAGGTGGATAGGGTCAGCTCGTGCTCAGACATTTCGACGGAGCTACCTTGCACATGTTGCCATACCTTCACATTTGGCTGTCCATTGGTGTGGCGTTGTTGTCGCAGTGAATCCGTGACATAGGCATCTTGTTCGTGGTGGGTAGGCAGATACAACTCTACCTGTTCCCCGATCTCAGGCATATCGTACCAGCCACTATGTTCTTCCGCGACATAACGGGTGGCGATGGGAAACCAGCACGCTTTGGCAGGATCTTGCTTCGGGTCAATGTCCAGTTGAAGCTGTACAAAATCCTGCTGTACCTTGAGCACCGTTCCTGTCAGCGAAATTCCAGTAGCCTGATCGTTTTCATAACGGGCATAGCGGATATCTTGTTCGGCTTGAAGATCATAACGGGTGTGCAGTAAGCCATCTGCTAAGGTTGTCATGGATCGAACCACGACCAGTTCTTTGCCTTGTCCAATAGGTAACGTGATAAGGTCGCCTAGTGCATAAAATTGCAAGCTTTCGATCATATAGGTGATATATGAGCCAGCACGTTCTCCCAGCTTTTCCGCATCCAGCTCATGAAATGTTTTCCGTACTCGATAAAATACGTCCCGCTCCACCTTATGTTGCTTGCCCTCAGGCATTCCGAAGAAAACCTTGGGCGAAGCTGCGGTTACCTCTGGCACAAGGACGGAACCAAAGCGAGAAGCAAGACGTTTTAAAAATGCCCAATCCGTCTCCTCATATTGTAAAACAAATGTCTCCAATTTGGCATGGTTGCTTATCGTATCAATGGCATCTCCGTACTGATATTTTCGAACCAGCGCAGTGACCAGACCATCATAGGTGCGGTGAATATCTTGATAGGAGCGCCTTTTACGCTTAATATCCATCTGGTATGAATGGGAAGCAGCCTCCAGTTCAAACGTATATACTCCTCGCACACAATGTACGGACATACGCGTGACAATCCCATGGAACAGCCTTCTCAGCGATTGTCCCTGATCATTCAACTGACGAATCGCAATCGGCTCTTGCTCTATATTATGACTGATACAAGCTGCTCCCTGTTCTTCGGAGAGCATGCCACTGATATATAAATAGGCATGATCGTTAATGGTGCGTGTTATTTGAAGTTGTTCGATGTGTAATGGCTGAAAGGGACCATAAAAGCGTAGGCTTTCATATCCGATCCCATCTGATAATACGCTCAAGTGAGTTCATGACTCCTTTCTAGATGCGATGGGTATTTCCAAGTGAAGCACGTCATCTTGCATTTGCTTCTGAATTATCGAAGCTACAGATGAGTACAACAGTGAGTCAAAATAGATATGTATTACAAGGTTTGTACGCTATAAAGGGACGAGAGGTGATATTTAATAAACAACCCAGCATATGTATTTATCGGTTAAAAGAAAGATTTAGTTTACAGAATGACCCATTGGTTGGGGGATTTACTATGTTTATTTTTGGAAGTAGGAGGATGAGAGGGAAGTGTGACATGAGTTAATAAAGGAATATGGTAATACGCAAGTGCCGAGATCGGATACCATTTTTGAACGTAAGGATTTGGAGTTGAACAAAATAAGGTTATTCCCTTCTGTGACGTGCAATCAACTTGCTGTGGTTCAATTACTTTAATAAAACAGATGCAGGGAAGGTCAACATATACCAATGATGTATGTATTTGCGGGGAATAATGGAAGCGATAAAAGTACGATTGAGAACCTGGTTGTTGACCTGACTGGGAATTAGCGTAAATATTGATCCTAATGCCCTGCCCAGAGGAACCGAAGAGACTTTCTGAGATGGATATTGTGAACAGACCTGAATTCTCGGAATGGGAGGATAAGCATCATTACAAGCAAGCATTGGAGAATGAAGCTTTGTACTGGCAGGGCATGAAGGACGGAGCACAGTTTGTATATGTTGTATTAGAGATGATGCTTCATGATGAAAAAGAGAAGGAAGAATAGCCAATGGAGATTAGATGGTTATAGAGAACTTTAAAAAAGATGCTGGGCACCTACCAATCTGGTCATACCCCTGTCAAGTAGACAGGGTATGACCAGGTTGGTAGGTGTTTTAATTTGTCTTACGTTATGAGGCACAGGCTCAGGCTCAGGCTCTTTTCAGTTCAATTCGTCTTGATTGACTATGCTTGCAACTTACCCGCACGAATATCATCTGTCATGCCCGCGTAAGGTGCCTGGGCAATCAACTTCTCGTTGTTCACACCTGCATTTTCAATGAAAGTAATATATGCGAATTCAGGAACTACATGCTTCGGATAAGTCTCATACTTTTCACGCGATTCTTCCATCAGAGGGATGAAATCATTTTGATAGCGTACTTTAATCTCTGGATGCTCATGCACCCATTTCGGAAAGAAAATAATACCATGCATGGTCAATGAAATGGCTGGATGGGTTCAGTATCGGAGAAGCTTCGCCGAAAGAATCATAAACTTTAAGTCGGTATAAGTCGATTAAATAATTAAGGGCTTATATATACACAAATTTCTATATTAGAACATATCTAGCAGTGAACTTAAGCCCAGGCGTAGAAGCCGTATCTAAAAATAGAATTCATTCCAGGAGGTAAGCTATGAATAAGAGAACAGGCTTTAGATTTTTAGTTGTAATTATGATGATTTATGTATTTACTTTTAATCTGGGTGTGGAAACTGTAAAGGCAAATTCCGTATATTATGTTTCTACAACGGGGAATGACATCACTGGGACCGGTACACTATCAAATCCATGGAAAACCATACAAAAGGCAGCAGATACCATGAAAGCCGGAGATACCTGCATCATACGAGGTGGTACATACCGGGAAACAGTAACACTTCATACTTCCGGAACTTCTGCAAAACCCATAAACTTTGAGGCTTATACAGGAGAGAACGTAACGGTATCCGGTGCCGATCCGGTTACTGGCTGGAAAAATTACTCCGGATCCATCTATTATGCGGAAATGAGGGGTTCCCTTGGAACAAAAAATCAGATATTTGTTAATAAGCAAATGCAATTTGAAGCTAGATGGCCCAATTCATCAACACTTGATCCCTTAAATTCAACATATGCAACAGTTGATTCCGGTTCCACTACAACCATCAAGGATGGAAACTTAACTCAGGCACCTGGATACTGGGTTGGCAAAACGGTTTGGAGTGTTCCGGGAACAGGCTACAAATCTTATAAAAGTACCATTACCAGCTCAAGTGACGGCTCCATTACCTTTGATCAAATAGATACTGCAGCGACAGGCGGTAACAGCTATTATATTACTGGTAATCTTGAAGATCTTGACAGTGCGGGAGAATGGTATTATGACAGCATTACTGGCAGACTTTATTTATGGGCACCTGGTGGAGTTGATCCGAATACTTTGACAGTAGAAGCAAAGAAGCGGACTTATGCATTTGATTTAAGTTCCCGCTCTTACATAAATATTACCGGAATTAATATCTTTGCCTCCAGCATTAAAATGTCTAATTCTAATTACTGTAAAGTTTCTAGTATGATTGCGGAATATGTCAGTCATGATTCGGATGTTACCAGACAATACAGTACAGGGATATTTATGTCCGGTACCAATAATGAGCTTAGAGACAGTACTTTGACCTACAGTTCCGGTAATCTGGTGAGTATAGAGGGAACAGGAAATAAGGTAATTAATAATCTTATTCATGAAGCAAATTATTCGGCAGCGGATATTCCGGCAATCTATCTATTGGGGGCAAACCATCTAATCAGTCATAATACGGTATATAACGCTGGGCGTTATCTGATATTTATGCCTACCCAAAACAGCCAGATACAATATAATAATCTGTACAATGCAGGAAAGCTGACAAAAGACTGCGGAATACTCTATGAATTTGCCTGGGATGGGCAAGGGACGGTAATTCATCATAATTACATCCATGATAATCTGGCAAAGAACTATTCCGGCACTGGTATCTATCTGGATAACGGTAGCAAGGGCTATACTGTGCATCATAATGTTGTATGGGGAAACTATACAGGGATAAGATTGAATACACCCAGTAATTTTAACCTGATTTATAACAATACCACCTACAGTAACGGAAATGTAGGATATTGGGGAAGTAATTTTCAGTCGGATATGTACGGCGACAGAATTTTCAACAATATCTTTACTACAGCCTTTACACTGCCTGGTACTCATATAGAGGGAAATAATATTACCTCAGAAACCAATCCGTTATTTGTGAATCCCACAGCATATGATTTCAGGTTGCAGTCTACTTCTCCAGCTATTAATGCAGGGGTTGTAATATCTGGAATCACGAATGATTATGTTGGTTCGGCACCGGATATTGGAGCATATGAGTTCGGTGGAACTGACTGGACTGCCGGGCATGATTTTTCTTCACCTCCGGACCCGGTTTTTGAGAGTGTCAGCTTACTTTATGTTAATAACGTAAGGCAATCTGATTTCGAGAAAGGGATAATCTCACCATGGGCAGCAACATATTCAGATACTGCTGCAAGTGTATCGGTACCAAGAAGCGGCTCTAAGAGTGTTAGATTGGGACCCGGAGAAGATGGTATCGAGCAGGTACTTACGGGGCTAAGTCCTAATACCAGCTATATGTGTACCGCCTGGGTTAAGGCAGACATAGGAGAGCGGATTCAGATTGGCGTTAATGGCTTTGAAGGAACGGATGCATCCGCTACATCTGACAGTACATCCTGGACAATGGTAAACATTCCTTTTACAACCGGAGCAGGCGCTACCAGGGCAACAGTGTATGCTTACAAGAATCCTGGTACAGCATATGTTTATGTGGATGATTTTGGGGTAGTTGAGCAATAAATTATTTTACTGGTTTTATGTTTGACAGGATTGTCAGAAAGTCAGAAAAACCAAGACTGCCTTGGGGCAGATGGATCAGGAGGGACACTTTCAGTAGAAAATAAAAAAAGAAAGACATAAAGACTCTGATCTAAAAACGATAGATTTTCCGCCAAGGGGCGACCAGGCCTTAGGGTCATCATTTTTGTACACTCAAGGCACGTGGAGTGCGTGGTAGTATTATATCGAGATAGGAAGCAGTGATGAACGAGGGTTTAAGAGCAACTTGTATATGTTCCTGCATTCGAAAAAAAGCTTTAGGGTTGAGTGCGGGAACATATTTTATTTACATACATAAGGCATGTGGAGTGCTGTGTGTTGCTCGTAAGAACACAGTGATTTAGATTTAGAGCCACATTTACCTATATTAAAAGCCCAATCCTTTGTGAGAGGGCTTTTCGTTTTATAATAAGATGTATTAGCAAACATAACATTTCAATCTGGGCTTGGTTTAGATATCCTATTATCGTGGAGGATATTGGAATTATATGTCGAAATATTATGTCGTGGGGTGTTGAAATGGCATTCAAGAGATTTAGTTGAAAGTTACTTAATTAATACGATTGTGATGTGATAGGTATGGGGAAGCAATTCAGCAAACTCTCTGATCATTCATTCAAAAAAGGCGTATTATATACACCATTTAATAGCAGTTTAGGAGATCAGCTTTCTTTATCTCCATGGGCTATTGAGTGGTTACCAGAATATTTATGGTTGGCATTGATTCTAGAGCATTACGGCAGGGAAGATGGACTAAATTTAGTTGGCAGGATTGCAGGGGAATTATCGAAGATTGATAAGGAATTGAGTATTCCTGTTCTATCGAAGAATTTTGAGCTAGAACCTAAAAAACAGAGGACTTACTACGATGTAATATGTAAATGGGCTACTAGAGACGTATTATCCCCTCTAACAATAATATACCGTACAGATAAATATGCTCTCTTTTATGAGTATTTTTCAGACTTCGAAACATCAATAGATGAAAAAACTATTACCCTACAAAATGTAATTAAAAAAAATCTATTCCATCAAACAAATGAAGCTACAGATATTAGGTTTCTAATTTTATGGTTTAACGTTTTCGCTGATCGTATTCATTTTTCTAGAGGGATGGAAATAACAAAGGCATTAGTTGAGTATCCTAAACTGTCTCATGACCATCCAGAAATGAGATTGTATCGCCCGCTAATTAGATCATCTGAAATGGCTTTCAGGTTTAGAGAAGATAACGGAGATTTTGCAAAACAATTTTGGCATAGTCTTGGGTTATTAACAAAGTGTAGAACTTTTATTATTGATTATGGTGAACAGGTAGGTGGAAGTATGTCTTTTTTAGAGGATGCCGTTAATACTATCGATTACTTAATGGCCAATAACAAAGAATCGCTACTTACGGACGAGAAATTTTCTGTCTGCTTGGGTATAGCAACTTATGCGCTGAAAATTTATAAAGAAGTGATTGAAAGTCAGATTGGAGATGGAATCTTAGGTAGGAATGCGTTAAGGACTATTACAGAAGTGTATGTGACTTTGAAATACATGTCGTTAAAAGAACAAGACCAACCAGACATTTGGAAGGCTTTTAAGGAATACGGAATAGGAAAGTATAAATATGTAATTCTCAAAGCTAGAGAAGTTGAACCAGACCTCGAAAAACACCACTTTGCACTTCCTGTACTAGAAGCATTGCTTAACGAAGATAAAGGTGAAGAATTCACTAATATGGACACAAGGCTATTTGATAATCAAAATGTAAGAAAGAAATTTGAAGCCATTGGTGAAAATGATCTTTACGATCTTTATTATGAATATGATACTAACTTCACTCATGGATTGTGGGGGGCTATTAGAGAAAGTGCGATGATTTTTTGCGATAATCCTTCTCATAAATATCATACTGTCCCCGACATTACTTTTGAGCAGAAACTTAGAAGCGTGGAACATGACTGTGAGTATGTTCTGAAGAAACTATTTAATCAGTTATCTTCATTTTATGAATTTCCAGACTTCTTTATAGATAAGTATGGTGGTCTAGATGATTGAATTGAAGCCGGTCATTAAGATTCAAAAGGAATATTTAGACCTGATAAGTAAATATGTCGATTGCTTAACGAATGAAGAAACCACAAACAATGAACTGGCGTATTTCTTTGAGGAAGTATCACTTTTTTGGCGTAGAAAACATGAGATAATTGACTTTTTTCTAAAGAAGATACGTACAGATGATAAGTGTAGTTTTCTTGCAGGAGCAATGTATATTGATCTGAAAAATGATGGGCACTATGAATTCACACCTTGTGGGCAATATCGTATATTTGCAGATCCTGTCTCGAAAATGAGAACTTTCTTTTTAACCGAAAGCAGTGCAATTAAACAAAAGAGAGTAAGGGATTACTTAGTCAAAGTTGTAAATGATTGCATAAATGTCCTATCAGAGTACTTGAACTATTTCATAGTTCTACCTTTGGATGATATCTTTTCAGAAGATCAAGAAGATCGAATGGCCTTTTTAAAGAAAAGCTCTTACTCGTTTATCTCAAGCCTTTTTGTTAACCCCTGTGCAACAGAGGAAGAATTTTTAGATAAATATCATTCCCTTAAGGAGATAGAACAAGATATCAGAGCAGATTTACTTGATAAATTAATCCTCAATGATAAGAGTGATATCTCTATTTCTCTGCAAGAACGAATTGAAAAGAATTTAAATGATACTCTGTCTCTTGATGTTTTAAGACAAAGGATGGGGGATGCAAAGATTTTTTTAATGGCAATAGGGCAGTTTTTCATGCAAATCATGGATATTATTCTAATAGCTATTTCATACAAATTAATACCTTTTGTTAGATCAGATGTAGTATTTAATTATTTATTAATTACGTATCCTATGATATCGGAAGATAAAGTAGCTGTTACCCTCTTAGAACAGACTACCATAGCTTATATATTTCAAAAGATGTACGGGAATTATGATTTTTCCTCCATCACATTTCTTGATTATTATTCTCATGTTTCCGAAAATCGTATTATTGATTCTGTGATTGAAAAGTCGCGGAATAAGGGTGATAGCATTTTTGATTTACAAATCAGTGAAATTGCATCGCTAATAGAACAAGAATGTTCATCATTTTTACCTGCATAATTAAGAAAACAAATAAGCCACTATTAGTAGCTTGGTGAAGGGCACATCATATATATTTGTTCACATTGTCTACGCATGAGCTTTGTAAGAGTATCCAAAGTTTGAGTTGTCTATTCAATTACTTTCTTTCGGAAGAAAATATTGGTAGAATGATGCGGAAAGGGGGGAGAAGAAATGACTTATGATGAATTTATGAGTATTATCGCTGAATCTGATGTTAGAGATTGGATTTATGATGATTCTGACGGTAGGTACGTATACAAAAATGACATTGCAATTACAATGCAACGTGATAGGGAAGATCAGACTGACTTTGAAGAAGAATGGGTTGAAAGATTTATACATCATCCAACAGCTACAAGACAAATGGTTTATCTTCGTTATATGGGAACAACAATTGATATTTTTCACACAGCGTCAGTTGATGAAGCAAGAATGAATATTCCATATCCACCAACTTGATGACATGACAATTTCTAGCCAGCAATATAATATTGGAAGAATAGTCAACCTGATAGAATGTCAAGTTATCGACAGATATGATGAATATTTGCAGACCGCAGGAATTTCAGTCAGAGATTAAAAATTTGACATTTTGGTTCTTTTTTATCTACTAGCCGCTCTTATCCCACTCAACTTTAAACTTGAGAAATTGTGCCTCCCAAGGTAACATGCAACAAAGTTGTTCCTTGGGAGGTTTTTACATGACCGCTGTTGATCATAGCTGTAATGATGCACGTGAAGTGTACCGAACTTCTCTGGTCGGTATCGAACTGGACGATACTCAGACGCAAATGCTACTATCCATCGCTCGAAAGCATTGCAAGCTTACCTTCGAACATAGCCAAGCGAGAATGACTCGGAGCGTCGGCAGCAAATCCGTGAAGAAATTAAGAGTTTACGTTCGATGCGCGATGATCTTCCTGCGGAATGGCGAGCAGAGCAAAAAAGTCGAGTTTGAATCGTGAACTAACGGCATCACTGCATATTGCCAATCATCCTCTCCCAAGGTATCACTAACAACAATCTACCTTGAAGGGGATTTTGTTGCCCCAGCAGCCTTTACCGGATTGGATGAAGCCCGCCTGGATGAGTGTAGGGGAATTTGGGGATAAGCAGGAAACACATCTCTATTTTAGTGTCTATTTTTTCGTTGGATTGATTTCGTTTTATGGAAGGAAATATGCTCGTTCGATTAAGTCACCTACAATGGGACGTACACAGAGGACAGAATTTATCCAAGAAAAGTATGTTGTTGATCTGTATAAACACATTACACTCGATAAAATGCCACCAATATCCATAAGTGGGAAGTAGCCTTGGGTGTCAGTCGTTCTGCAGCACAACCAGTCCCTTATATTCCACGTATCGTCGTTATTCCAGATTATGAAAAGGATACGATCATCGAGGATGTATGGAAAGTGGAAAAGTGTGCTGAAGATTTGGAGCACTGGTATACGATGGAAAGACGAAGCAACGAGAATATTTCAAAGCGAAGAATGAATTGAAGCCATCTAAGGAACAATTACATAAATTAGATCGTATACCAAACAGAATGGTCGTACAAAGTCTATTCCAGATCCAAAAGACTTAAGACTTTCAGTGGGGGGGATAAACACAATCGTCTGTGAAGCTAGAATAATATTTGATTCTTCCAAGTGCTACGTATCTACGTACCACATCCGTTATCATCCTTTGCTACACTTTGAATAAAAAGGAGATGATAACTTTGGATACCCAGCCCAAGATACCAAAGAACGTGGAACATACAAACCCATCTGAAAATACGGCTGAGCAATATGAAAGTTTGGTACAGCAAGAAGATGAACACATAGAGAGACTTAAAACATGCACAAAGCTCATTTGGGATGCGCTAGCTATTATTTCTCAAAAGGCAAGTGTACTGCACATGGAAACCGTCAAAGAAGCAGCAAATCATCTTCATATCATGGAACTGGATTTACGAAGAGAACTGTTTAAGGTCCGTTTGAAAAAAAGTATTTTAGCAAACAAAATGAAGCAAACACAAGCGTAGCAGCGGAGGGGACGGAATCGTTCTGAAGAAGCGGAGCGTTTGCCTTTGAACCCGGATTTTAACCGCTAAAATATAATCAAAAAAAATCTGGGGGCAACAGCGATCGGAAGAATGATCCGTGCACGTAGCGGCCTTACATGCACGTACTTGCTCAATCCGCCCAGTAATCAAAACGCCCAAATAACCCGACATGACCCTTCACGGTCTAATCGGGTTTTCTCATTTCAATCCCTCCATCCCCGCGCATAAGTCTTCACACCCCCCAAAAACAAACCGCTGCCCAGATAGTTACACCCACTCCCAACATCATGTATAGTAAAGTTATGGGAAATAAACATGAACCCGCATATGTTCTTGATCGCTTAGACGTACAATATGAAACATGGCAAAAACGAGGAGGAACGTGATGATACATCCAACACAGATTCAGGATATGCTGCAAGCCGCGCTGGAGACGGGCGGAGATTTTGCGGAGGTGTTCGTCGAGGACCGCACCAATGGACAACTGGGTATGACCGGGGGCGTCGTGGATACGGCGCTGTCAGGCCGGGATTTTGGGATTGGTATTCGGATCATGAAGGAACATTTTTCGGTGTATGCCTACACCAGCGATATGAGCGAACAGAGTCTGATCAGACTGGCCAAATCGGCTGCCAAGGCCATTCGTGGCGGTGGAGCGCCAGGTACACACACCATTACCCTTCATCCCCATGCGATCCCTAACCAACATCCGATTGCGATCATACCTGACGGTTCACAGAAACGTGCCAAGATTGACATGATGAGACGGGCGCATGAGGCGGCAAGCCAATACGATCCTTCCATTACGCAAACCTCTGTTGGGATTAGCAACTCGGTCCAGAACGTCTTAATCGCCAATAGCAACGGGCTGCTGGTGGAGGATACCCGTACGTATACACGTATGAGAATAAGCGCGATTGCGACTCACGGGGAGCATAGACAATCCGGGTTCCGTGGGCCGGGAGCGTATGCAGGGACTGAATTCCTGGAGAATCTGAATATCGAAGAAAATGCGAGACACGCTGCTCGTATAGCATCCACGATGGTCAAAGCGGGATATGCGCCTAGTGGCAGACTGCCTGTCGTGATTGAGAATGGCTTTGGCGGCGTTCTTTTCCACGAGGCGTGTGGGCATGGGCTGGAATCTACGGCGGTGGCGCATGGAACTTCCGTGTTTGCGAATAAAATCGGGCAGCAGGTGGCTTCACCGCTCGTCACGGCTATAGATGATGGAACAATTCCGAATGCGTGGGGCTCGCTCAATATCGATGACGAAGGGGCGCCGGCACAGCGCAACGTACTGATCGAGAACGGTATTTTAAAAGGATATCTAATCGACCGCATGGGCTCGCGCCAGATGGGTGTACCTGCGACAGGGTCAGGACGAAGACAGTCCTATAAATTCGCGCCTGCATCCCGTATGAACAATACGTTCATTGCGAATGGTGAGTCTACCCGTGAAGAGATCATTGCCAATACAGAGTACGGGATCTATGCCAAATCGCTGGGCGGGGGTTCGGTGAATACCTCGACAAGCGAGTTTAATTTTGCAGTCGAAGAGGCGTATATGATTCGCAACGGTAAAATTGCCGAGCCAGTCAAAGGCGCAACGCTAATCGGCAAAGGGATTGAAACCCTGCAAAATATTGATATGGTCGGCAACAATCTGGATCATGGTCAGGGGATGTGCGGCTCGGTTAGTGGAAGTCTTCCGGTCAACTGCGGACAGCCGACGATTCGTGTGTCCGAAATGACCGTCGGCGGACGAAAGGGGGAATAGGCGATGAATATTCAGCAATTTCAGGAAGCGTTGTTCGCCAAAGGTCGGGAAATCGGCTATGCGGATATGGAAATCTACTATGTAAATGGACGTTCTACCTCGGTAAAGGTACTGAAGGGAGAAATTGACCAATATACCATCGTTGAAAATGGCGGACTTTCCTTCCGTGGTGTTATTAACGGGAAAATGGGCTATGCCTCTACGGAGAAGCTGGAACCGGATGTGATCGACTTTTTATTGGAAGAAGCACGCAGTAACGCGGACATATTGGAGAGCGAGGAGCAGGATGAGCTGTTTGCAGGCTCTGAGAGCTACCCTGAGCAGCCTGCCTATGCCGTAGCGTTGGCTGACACAGTTCCTGAAATTCTGATCGAAGCGGCGCTGGAAATGGAGCGTACAGCGCTTGCCGCAGACCCACGGATTGTGATGGCTCGGCATTGCTCGGTCAGCGTTCGTGAGAATGAGGTCCTGATTGTAAATACCAAAGGACTGCATTGCCATCGTCGCAAAAGTCTGGCGACCGCTTATGTGTATGTGATTGCAGCAGATCATGGCGAGACCGTTACCGGGGGCTGGCATGATTACTCCCTGCGGAGCGTGGAAGAGATCGATATTGCGAATGTGGCGCATAGAGCCGTGAAAGAGGCTGTTTCCAAGCTGGGGGCGCACACGATCCAATCGGATAACTATCCAGTCATTTTCCGTCATGATGCAGCCGCGCAATTGCTGGCTGCCTATACGTCGGTATTTTCTGCGGAGTCGGTGGATAAAGGCTTTTCACGCTTGGCTGGGAAACTGGGGCAAAAGGTGGCAAGCGAGCGTATTACGCTGATTGACGATCCGCTAATGGAGAACGTTCCGGCAGGCAGTACGTTTGATGCGGAAGGCAGTGCGACACGCCGCAATGAGATTATCAAGGATGGAGAACTGCGGACGTATTTCCATAACCGCAAGACGGCCCGCAAGGCCGGGGTACAGAGTACCTCTCATGCTTCCAAAGGCAGCTATAACGGTAAAATTGGAGTGTCGTATCATAATCTGTACGTGTCTCCAGGCACGTCTACATTGGAAGACATGATTCGCAAGACAGATCGCGGGTTGATGATTGTTGAACTGCAGGGGCTGCATGCAGGTACGAATACGGCGTCTGGTAACTTTTCGCTGGCTTGTCTGGGCTACTGGATTGAGCAAGGGCAAGTGGTCAGAGCGGTCAATCAGATTACCGTATCAGGTAACTTCTTTGACGTCTTACAGCAGGTAGAGGAAGTTGGCAACGATTTGCGTTTTACGGGAAGCTGCACATCTCCTTCGCTGAAGCTGGCTGCACTCTCGATTTCAGGCTCCTAATGGCTGGATCATCCTTCTTTTTTCAGACTTAGGGCCTGTTCCTGACGTTCTGATTGTCTAGCAATGACAGATGCCTGATGCATCGGGGTATGGTAAAGTAGGAGAAAGTCTTTAAAATATGAAAAAAAGGCTTGGTTACAGCACCGCGACAGGGTATTATAGACAATAATATATTCGAAAAAAGGTTCGAATTGAATTTTTATTGGGGGATGTATATGAGATATATAAGCACTAGAGGTCGCGTAGAAGCCAAGGGATTTATTGATACTGTGCTCATGGGGTTAGCTGACGATGGAGGACTAATGGTGCCAGAGCAGATTCCGACCGTGTCGGCAGCTACGCTGGAGCAGTGGGCTACATTGAGCTACAGAGAGCTGCTGCTGGAAGTTTTTGCGCTGTATATCAATGATGAGATTCCTCGTGAGGATTTGGAGCAGTTGGTGGAGCGCAGTTATGCAAGCTTCCGTCATCCGGAAGTTACGCCAGTGAAGAAGATCAACGATTCCCTGTCTATTTTGGAGCTGTTCCATGGGCCTACGTTCGCGTTCAAGGATGTGGCGCTGCAATTTATGGGTGAATTTTATTCCTACGTGTCCAAAAAGCAGAATGAGATTATTCATATTTTGGGTGCAACCTCGGGCGATACGGGAGCAGCAGCCATTCAAGGCGTGCGTGGCAAGGAAGGCATCAAAATCTGTATTTTGCATCCGCACCAAAAGGTGAGCAAGGTACAAGAGCTGCAAATGACGACAGTAGACGATGAGAACGTGCTGAATCTATCAGTAAAAGGGAACTTTGACGATTGTCAAAAAGTAATTAAGGACCTGTTTGCCGATCTGGATTTCAAAGCCACACATCATCTGCGGGCGATTAACTCGATTAACTTTGTGCGTATTTTGGCGCAGACGGTATATTACTTCTATGCTTATTTCCGGGCGCAGGAGTCTGCGGGTACGAAGAAAATCAATGTCAGCGTGCCATCCGGCAACTTTGGCAATATCTTTTCCGGCTTTCTTGCGAAGAAAATGGGTCTGCCCATCCACAAGCTGATCATTGCCACGAACGAAAATAATATTTTAGAGCGCTTCGTGAAGACTGGCGAATACCAGCCGGGTGATTTCAAAAGCACATACAGTCCTTCCATGGACATTCAGGTGGCAAGTAATTTCGAAAGATACCTATACTACTTCCTCGGGGAGGATGCGGCCAAGGTATCTGAATACATGGATAACCTCAAAACCGAGGGACGGATTGTGATCGGGGCAGAGGACTTGCAGCGCGTGCAGCAGGATTTCGAAGCGCTGGGTGCTTCGAATGAGCAGTGTCTGGAGCTGATCAAAAAATACAAAGCCGAATACGATTATTTGCTCGATCCGCATACGGCTTGCGGTATTGCCGCGTATGAGGCGTGTAATGGCGCGGACGAAGTCTGTGTGACCTTTGCGACAGCACATCCGGCCAAATTCGATGAGGCGATCCGTCTGGTGGACATTAAGCAAGAGTTCCCGACGCAAATTGAAGAATTGTTCTCCAAGCCGCAACACCAGCAGGTGGTAGAGCATGACGAGGCCGAAATTGTGCGTCAGCTTGAAGCCTTTTATGTGTAACAGAATATTTCCGTAATGGTGAGTTGTTACATTCTTACGGATGGGAAAGAGGCTGCGCCCTGGGCGCTAGCCTCCTTTTTTATATCCATATTTTCCAGATATGATGTATGTTTTAGTTTCAATTTGTTCACATTATAATGCCACATAGAGTAAGGTGTTAGGGCCTTAGAAATCGTGAAAAAAGCCCGTAAATCAAGGGATTTGGCTTTAGGAATATAACAGGCAGTGGTAGGTTCATAGAGTTATTTAATGAAGGATACAAAAATCTTTTATAGGGAAATTGGATGTATTTATATAAAAAATCATGTATAGTTAACTAAATTTTATGAATACATAAAGTTCCACTCTCGAAGGTGCAGAATAAAAGTCATTCCGTCATTTAACAGAGGGGCTAATTATAAAAGGGGTGTATTAAATAATGACCATGATCCGTCCAGAGCAGAGTCAACAAGCAGCAGCCGAATATGTGCAGTCCGTTTTTGAGAAGGTTATCGCGCGCAATCCTCATGAGAATGAATTCCATCAGGCCGTCAAAGAAATTTTGGATTCGCTAATTCCGGTATTGGCTAAGCATCCTAAGTATATGCAGCAGGGGCTTTTGGAACGGCTGGTGGAGCCAGAACGTGTCATTACCTTCCGTGTACCTTGGGTAGACGATGCAGGCAATGTACAGGTCAACCGTGGCTTCCGCGTACAGTTTAACAGTGCGATTGGTCCTTATAAAGGTGGACTTCGCTTCCATCCATCTGTGTACCTGGGTATCGTCAAATTTTTGGGCTTTGAGCAAATTTTCAAAAATGCGTTGACGGGTCTTCCAATCGGTGGTGGCAAAGGCGGTTCGGATTTTGACCCCAAAGGTAAATCAGATAACGAAGTGATGCGTTTTACACAAAGCTTCATGACGGAGCTGTATAAATATATCGGCCCAGATGCCGACGTTCCGGCAGGGGATATTGGTGTAGGTGGCCGTGAGATCGGATACATGTTCGGGCAATACAAGCGGATTCGCGGAGGACATGAAGGTGGCGTCCTGACGGGTAAAGGGATTCATTACGGAGGTAGTCTCACACGAACAGAAGCGACTGGATACGGTTGTGTGTATTTTGTAAACGAGATGCTGCAAGCTCAAGGTTTGTCCTTTGAAGGACAACGTGTTGTTGTGTCGGGCTCGGGCAACGTATCCATTTATGCGATTGAAAAAGCACAGCAACTCGGTGCTACAGTCGTGGCATGTAGTGACTCGAATGGTTATGTCTATGATCCAGACGGTATTGATCTCAAGCTGGTGAAGCAGCTTAAAGAAGTGAATCGTCTGCGAATTAGCGAGTATACGAAAGAGCGTCCAGGCGCAATCTATACAGAAGGCTGCTCGGGAATATGGTCAATCCCATGCGACATCGCACTGCCATGTGCGACACAGAATGAAATCGACGAGCAAGCAGCACAGTTGCTGGTAAGCAATGGCGTAAAAGCGATCGGTGAAGGTGCCAATATGCCGTCCTCGCTACAGGCCATTGAAGTATTTTTGGAGAACGGAGTTCTGTTTGGACCAGCCAAAGCTGCCAATGCAGGTGGAGTAGCGGTTTCGGCGCTCGAAATGTCGCAGAACAGCATGCGCCTGTCATGGACCTTTGAGGAAGTGGATGCCAAGCTGCATGATATTATGAAAAATATCTATGCTAACAGCGTGAAGGCGGCTGAGGAATACGGCGTGCCAGGCAATCTGGTGGTCGGAGCGAACATCGCCGGATTTGTGCGTGTGGCTGATGCTATGCTGTCTCACGGGATTATCTAACTCAACGCCACAATTCCTTATCTCTATTGTACAATGATTAAACAACCTAGCTAATAAAAGCAAAATTGAAGCTGAGCGGCTCCGTGTGAGTCGCTCAGCTTTTATTTGGCATGAGGCACTTTATTTTTCTCAGGGACTTGATTTATTGCTAAAGAGGATGTATATTACTTGATAGATCAATAATTGATGGATCAAAGGTTGGATCACGAGGCCCAGCGATATGCTAAAGGGAGGAGAGATTGATATCACCCAGACACCATCCGAGGCTGAGTATATTTTTGATATGCTGCTGCTACTGAACAAGCAGATTAGCTCCAAGTTCGAGCGGTGTGCAGGAGTCAGCGCATCCAGATTGCAGCTATTATGCAAGCTGTATCAAGTGGAGGAGATTAGTCAAACGCTGCTGCAAAAAGAGGTTGGCATTGACGCTGCAGCCGTTACGCGTCATTTGAAGCAACTGGAAGCGACAGGAATGGTCACACGACGCACGAAGCCAGAGGACAACAGGGTTACCTTGGTAAGCCTAACCGATTATGGGCGTGCGCGTATTGTCATCTTTAAGCAGGAGCGCTCGCAGTTTGTAGCTCAGCTGCTACAGAGCTTCGACGAGACCCAGCGGCAGCAGCTAGCTGATATGCTGCAAGTGATGAATAGTCATATATCCAGTATGGACTGACAACATTGTAATTTTACATTTACCCACAGAGGAACAAAGGAGAGATTGGAATGAGTAATACGAATACATCCAATATTGTAAAAACGAATGATTTTAAAGAAATCGCATTGGGACGCCGTTCGGTAAAAGTATACGATCCGTCCGTGAAGATCAGCCGCGAGGAAATGACTGAGATTTTGACGGAAGCTACACGTGCACCATCATCCATTAATCTGCAACCTTGGCGTTTCCTTGTGATTGACAGCCCGGAAGGTAAAGCAACCCTGGCACCATTGGCTCGTTTCAACCAACGTCAAGTGGAGACCTCTTCGGCCGTGATCGCTGTGTTTGGGGATCTGAACAACTTTGATAATTTCGAACAAATCTTCGGAGAAGCAGTAGAACTGGGCTATATGCCACAAGACATTAAAGAAATGCAACAGGAAAAAGTAACAGCCCATTTTGCTGCCCTTGATCCCGTTGTGAACAGAGAAACAGTTCTGATCGACGGTGGTTTGGTATCTATGCAGCTTATGCTGGTGGCACGCGCTCATGGCTACGATACCAACGCTATCGGTGGTTATGAAAAGGATCAAATTGCCGAGGCCTTTGGTATGGACAAAGATCGTTATGTTCCTGTTATGCTCATTTCGATGGGTAAAGGAATCAACGAGGGGCACCCGTCCACACGTTTGCCGATTGATCAAATTGCACAGTGGAAATAAGTTGAGTTATATCTATACGCAACATAAAAAACAGGCGGAGCAAAGGACATTCCTTTGCTCCGCCTGTTTTTAGTTTGCCGGATGTAACGCTGATTCGGGAATTGATGACGTCCTTTAGTCTTCGGGTGATCCTTGACCTATATTCGCTCCCGACGTCTGTCCATAGTCAGCAGTGTCATTCTGAGGTGGATGATCGCGCTTGGGCCATATAATCTGGTGAGAAGTATGGCTAAGCTCCTCATAAAATAACGGTGCTTTCTTGAACAGGCGTATGACCAGATGGAGAAAGAACCATCCGTTCAACACCAATAGCACAAGACCGATCAGCACACTTACCCAAGGGGACACTTGAGACCGCAGCACAGGTCCACCCAGTACGTAATTCAGTCCAAAATACAACCAGTACAAGAGACTGTACCGCTTGATGAGCTCCCACAGGGAAACTCGTTTTCCTCTCCCTGTAAGATGAATACGTACCAGCCATTTCCCTGGAGTCCGTCCATTCGTCAGGTAAGGAACCACCATAAAGTATATCCCGCTGGAAATCCAGAAAGCAGCAGATACATGCAGGGACTCCATCATGCCGAGTAACCCTGTCCAAAGGATAGAATCCACTAAGAAGGCTACTCCTCGTCTCGTATAGGACACCCGTTTGGTTGTAATGTCCACATGCTTGTCCAGATGCTCCAAGCGGGGAAGAAAGCGTGAAAACCATTCGCCGAGCAGAAAGCCCAGCATACCGCCCAAAGTATTGGCCATCAGATCGTCCACGTCAAATACACGATACGCATGGTCAAAAAATCCATACAATCCTGTCAGCTGTGTCACCTCAAAGAAGAGAGACAAGGCGAAGGACAGAATCAGGCACCAGCCCCATCGTGCACGGAAGTAATAACGTAAGAACATACCGAAAGGCATGGTCATCATTACGTTAAAAACCACTTGCAGAAAAGCACGCTCCTTCAGCAGATGCAAATAACTGGAAGGATGAGCAGGTGAAACGGATGTTTCTCTTATGATGTCTTGCACGAACTGCAAGGGCATCCACTGCAAAGCTCCCCCGGCCAAAGCTGCATTATGACGCGATGCCGGAAGCGGTAGTATGACTAAAAAGAAGGCGTTCATCAAGTATAAAAGCATCAAGTAAAGCAGCCACGCTCTAGCCTTGTGAATATAGCCATGTCTGCGATATTGCACGATAAGGAACGGAAGTGTAAACAATAACGCAGCAACAGGGAAGGCCAGAAAAGCATATGAAACGGGAAACAGATAAGATTGAATCATGAGCTGTTTAAGCCTGCTTTCTCCGGAACTTCACCAAAGACCAGATGACCAAAAATGCCATGAAAGCCACGCATACGCTGATGCTAATCCGATTTTGCGGGTCAATCAAGAACAGGAAGGCAATGACCCATAGGCATCCGACCGTAACCGCCGTCACATAAGGGAATCCCCATATCTTGAAGGTAGGCTCCACTGGATAAGATTTGCGCAGTTTCAATTGGGACAGGCAGATGCAGCTCCAGACGAGCAGCACGACAAAGCCAGGTACAGCCATTAAAATACGGAACAGCCCGTCCTGAGCGACGTATGCGACCATGGAGCCAACAATCAGGATGACCGCGCACAGTTTGAGACTGTTCACCGGAACTCCATTTGAAGACAGGCGAGCGAGTGACTTGGGACCTTCTCCATTAATCGCCAGCGAATGGAGCATGCGTGTAGCCCCGTAAATTCCCGAATTGGCGGCTGACAGTACAGCAGTGATCAGAATAAAGTTCATGACATGAGCTGAGCCTTGAAGCCCTACAGAAGACAATACCTGTACAAACGGGCTGGTACTTGCATCCAGTTGGTTCCAGGGAATCAAGCCACAAATAATGAGAATAGGCAGCGTATAGAACAAAACAACGCGAAGAATAAAGCTTTTAACCACTTTAGGCAGTACCTTTTCTGGATTTTCAGTCTCCGTCAACGTCAATCCGATCAGCTCAGAACCTCCGTAAGAAAAGGTAACGACCAGCAATGCCGAAAAGATTGCCAGCCAGCCATTGGGGAAAAACCCGCCGTGCTGAGCGTAGTTGCTTAAATAAGGTGGAGTTTCAGTGGGGATAATCCCAAACAGTATACAGCCACCCAAGGCAATGAAGATAATAATCATGGCAATTTTAATGCCTGCCAGCCAAAACTCCAGCTCCCCTAAACCGCCGACACTCAGCATGTTGACGACAATAATGAAAGCCGCACTCGCTAAACTGAGGAGCCATAGAGGGACATCTGGCAGCCAATATTGCAGGAAGCTTCCCGCGGCAATGACCTCAATGACACAAACAGCCAGCCACATGAAGCAATACAACCAGCCGATAATAAAAGAAAGTCGTTCTCCAAAAGCCTTGCGAATAAAATCCTTCATATTCATGTTGGGGTAGACGGTAGCCATCTCGGCAATCGCACCCATAACGACCAAGAGCAGCAGTCCTGCGAAGACATAGGATAAAATAACTCCAGGTCCTGCCAAGCTAATCGTTTCGGTGCTACCCTTAAAAATACCCGTCCCGATGACTCCACCCATAGCCATAAAGGTAATATGCCGTGGTCGAAGCTTTTTGTGTAAAGTTGCTTCATTTGATTTCAATATGAAATCCTCCTTCATCATAGTGTACAGCTTCAGCATAGCCCAAGCAGGGTTACTTCAATTAGACTTATACTACATGAAAATATCCAATTAGGAAATGAAAGAAATAGGATCTGGTAGGGAGATTAAAATAGATAGAGGAAAAAATGTAGAAACAGAGGCAGAATGATATTGTTGACGATTGTTGTAATATCGATATCATTCTGTCTTTATGTTATATTCACCTTGTTTCGCGCGGGAATAATTGTTTCATGGTAGCCAAAGTAAAGGATGATATATAATGAGGTTGGTTTGGAAAAAAGTATGAATTTATGAAGCGGAGGCTTTGATACGTGAAGCAGGATCGGCAAAAGCAGACAGATTCTCAATCCGGGATGAGCAAGGGGCATGAAGCTGATGAACTGAACAAGCTGCTGTCCGTATGGCTTCATTCGTCGATCCGTGTCATGGATGTCCGGCACATTCGATTGGAAGCGGAAGAGCTGGTTCAATTATATCGTCTCCCAGCGCATGCTTTTGTGTTTATGCTACAGGGTAGCGTGCGCTTGGCTGATGATTGGAAGGATGCATCCCATTCAGGCTATGTACTGCATGGCAGCAAAGGTTTTGACCTGAATATCAAGCCTTCATCATGCGGGATCGAATATATTCTTGTACTATATAAAGCAACTTCTTTATCAGGACGCACAGTTTATCATCAACCTTCGGCAGCTTATGGTTTCATACCGCCCTATCCGGCTATACTATATCAAAAGCTGCAGCTACTGGCGAACACATGGCAGGATCAAGAGGCGTTATCCAAAGTTCAGGCGCAGGGTCGGTTCTATGATTTTGCATATGAATGTATGCGCCAATCGCAGGAACCGCAGGCTCGGACCTCCACGCGGGATGTCGTGGCACAGGCAATTCGATTTATGCAGGCTCATTATGCGGAGTCCATCACGCTGGAACGTTTGGCCGGATTATTGGAATGTAGTCCGCGACACCTGACCCGGTTATTTAAAAAACAAACGGATAGTAGCCCGATTACGTACTTGATTCAATTACGGATGGACAAGGCGAAGGAGCTTTTGCGGAAGACGGATGCTACTTTGCAGGATATTGCTGCGAGTGTGGGGTATTCAGATGTCTATTTCTTTAGCCGGGCATTCAAAAAATATACTGGCGTATCCCCGGTTCATTATCGGGACAGCTTATATTCATCTGCTTTTGTTAGTGATATGCGTCTGGATAATCCATCAAGCCTGTCTGAATGTTCCATTGATTCAACAGGTGGTGCCCTGCATACTGGTATTGAGGATAATAATCATTATCAAAACCATGACGAAGGGATTTTACAAATGAATAGAAACACAAAGCATTCCATGGCATTTATTGTATTGCTTAGTTTTACCTTGCTGCTGAGCGCGTGCTCAGGCACATCCAGTCCTACGGCAACCGATGGCGCTTCGCAAGGGAACAATAATACATCAGCAGAACCAGCATCACAGGAAAGGGTACTGAAGGATGCACTTGGGCATGAGGTGAAGGTTCCGGCTCAGCCTCAGCGTGTGCTCGCTTCTTATCTGGAGGATCATCTGGTGGCGTTGGATGTTAAACCGGTAGCCCAATGGTCGGTGGGTAAAAATTCAGTTCAAGCTTACCTGCAAAAAGAACTGAAAGATGTTCCTGCCATCGCTTCAGATCTTCCGTTCGAGGCGGTTCTGAATTTCAAGCCTGACTTGATCATTATGGACAGTGCGAGCATGGTGGAAGGCGACAAATATGATCAATACTCCAAAATTGCTCCAACCTATGTTGTAGGCAGTAATATGAATAATGATTGGCGCCAAGAGCTGCTGACCGTGGGTGAGGTGCTGAATAAGAGCAGTGAAGCGAAGCAGGCATTAAGCAATTACGACAAAAAAGCAGCAGAGGCGAAAGCCAAGCTAAGTCAGACGGTAGGACAAAAAACGGCTGCGGCATTGTGGGTAACGGATAAAAACGTATATGTGGTGAACCAGAATTTATCCAGCGGTGATGTATTGTACAAGGATTTGGGATTCAAGATTCCACAGGTCGTACAGGAAATTTCCAAAACGGCCAAGGCGAACTGGAGCAACTTATCGCTGGAAAAATTGGCTGAGCTGAACGCTGATTATATCTTTATCGTGAACAGCAAAAATGTGAGCAAGGATGAGATTATTAAAGATCCAGTCTGGGCAGGAATTCCGGCAGTCAAAGAAGGCCATGTATACGACTTTGGCAAGGATTCCAGCTGGCTGTATACAGGTACAATCGCAAACAGTCAGATGATTGATGATGTTCTGAAAAATGTAATGAAATAATGCAACTCAATCATCTAGATTATAATAAAACAGCGCTATTCTTACTTCACGGCAGAGACCATAGTAGGAGAGCGCTGTTTTGTCTTTTCATTTACATGGACGCTTGCCGTGCAACCTGGTTTTATAATAAAAGATGCCTGCACAGGGCAGACATCTGTTTTTTTCGATATTAGGCTTTCGGAGATACCAGGATTTTAACCTGATTTTTCTCTTTCAGGAGACCTTCAAAACCTTGCTCGATCACTTCTTCGAGCTTAATACGTTTGGTCACAAGCTTGTCAGCAGGGAAATACCCTTTTTCCATCAAGCTGATGACAGCCGGGAATACATCGCGGTAGCCGATAATACCAGTCAGATTGCGTTCCTTCATAACGATATTGTTCGGTTTGATTGGAGCTTCTTTTTCAAAAATGCTGACGATCATGATTTGTCCGCTAATTTTAGTGGATTCAATCGCTTGAGTCAGCACAGGAGGTACTCCAGTGACTTCATAGGCTACATCTACGCCACCGTTAGTCCGTTTGTGCAGCTCTTCCACAACATCGTAAGTCTTAGGATCAAGCACAATAGCACCCAGCTCTTCAGCTTTAGCTTTACGCTCTTCGGAAAGTTCTACTGCATAAATCTCAGAGGCGCCCGAAGCTTTCAACGCTTCAATAACCAGCAATCCGATAGGACCAGCGCCAAATACGACAGCTTTGTCGCCGACTTTCAGTTGGCTTTGACGTACAGCATACAAAGCAACGGCCGAAGGCTCTACCAAAGCGCCTTGCTCGAAGGATACGCTTTCTGGAATTTTGTGAACCATGTGCTCGTCAGCTGCGACATATTCAGAAAATCCACCGCCGCCGCCTGCCAAACCGAGGAAGCCCATTTTATCGCAAAGGTTATATTTGCCTTGTCTACATGCATCACATTCTCCACATGCAAAAACCGGTTCTACGACTACACGGTCGCCAACCTGAATCTTGGTTACACCTTCACCAATTTCAACGACTTGTCCAGAAAATTCATGTCCCATCACAATCGGAGCTTTTTCGCCAGTCAGTGGATGCTGAGCGTTTTCAGGAATGAAGATCGGTCCTGCTACATATTCGTGAAGATCACTTCCGCAAATGCCACACCATTCCACTTTAATTTTTACTTTTCCCGGAAGAGCAGCGGGTTGCTCAATGTTTTCCAAACGTAAATCTTTTACTCCATGCCATCTCAATGCTTGCATGTCTTGTCATCTCCTTGATGAATATATGATCATTGCCGCTATAAAAGTGAATGAATAAGGAAACGTTTCCGAAAAATAATATGTCACAATTTTTACACATTGTCAAACCAAATTAATGCAAAAAGCACTTGATTTTTTTGTGAATATAATCACTTGTGACTATGGCGCTATATTTGACTTACTGCTCTGTACAAAAGAGTTTTTACGAATTATTCAGGCGAGGAAGAGACTAGAAGAAAACGAATTCAATTTTTAGAGACCCATTCTGTGGTATAATATCTATATTAGAGAGTTTATGTTCATAGAGAGAAAACGATTCCGAGCGTGAAAGGATTTTGGGTGTGTCAGAGCAAAAGAAAGTAACCATAGAGGATGTAGCCAAGCGGGCAGGGGTCGGTATTGCAACTGTCTCCAGGGCTATTAACGATAGCGAGGGCATCAGCCCCAAAACAAAGGCATTTATTTTGCAAGTGATTGAAGAAATGGGCTTTACGCCTAACACTTCAGCTCAGAGTCTAAAGGTGCGGCAGACACGCCAAATTGCGCTGGCTGTACCAGATATCCGTAACGCAATCATTCCAGAGATTGCTTGGTCCGTAGAACAGGCCGCCAAGCAGCACGGTTATCGTGTCGTGCAGATCAATACGGCCGGGAATGCCAGGATGGAGCTTGAAACGGTGCGTGAGGTTAAGAAGCTGCATGTAGACGGGCTCATCATTATGCCGCTGGCGTATCCCAAAATGTTGGTTGATCTGATTAACAAAGCGAACGTTCCCGTGTCTATTATTAACTATGGCAAGAAGCTGGGTGAAGACGTCAAAGCGGATATCGTCAGTCTGGCCCGGCAAGAGGGAAGACTTGTGATGGAGCATTTGCTTAAAATTGGAAGAACGAGAATTGCTTATGCAGGTGCGGCGAAGGACAAAATCGAAGAGAGATACTTTGCTTATGAGCAGTCTCTCCAGCATGTGGACCCTTCACTGGTGTATTTTGGCGATGACTTTTCCTTCGAGACCGGGCTACGGGCAGCCGATTATTTTTACAGCTTGAAAAATATGCCGGATGCGATTTATGCAGTTAATGATATGGTGGCCATAGGAATCGTAAACCGCTTTAAGGATTTGGGTGTAAAAGTACCGCAAGAGGTTGCAGTGGTCGGTATTGATAACAATTTGTGGGCTACGGTAACGACCCCGCAGATCAGCTCAGTTTCTATCATGGGGGAAGAGGTGGCACGCCTGGCTGCGGAACTGCTGCTTAAGCGAATTCAGGAACAGACCGTGGGGGATTATGAGCGTATACAGTTTGAGCCTCGCCTGATTGTCAGGGAATCCAGCGTCTCCGTGATCCGTAAGCCTACGGTTGGGCATGACGAGTAAAGTAAGTCTAGCTCTGAACCCTATTCCGTTATAACCATGGATGAATGGCTGCAGGCGTAATAGATATGGATAGGAGAGTGGATTCATGTCAAAAGGTAGCGTGTTCGTTTCTGGAGCTTGTACTACATTATTGCTGGCTGTAATCCTAGGATGTACTCCCCATGCTGACCCTGCGTCGCCGTCTGGAGCAAGCAATGAGGAGCCCAAGCAAAGTGCGGCCAGTGCAACCAGTACGCAGCATACCCAGCAAAGTAAAGAGGAACTTGTACTGTCCTTTTATAAGGATTCATCCCTCAGTGATGAAGCAAAAGTACGTCATATTACGGACCATTTGGCAGGTATCCATTGGGGGAAGATGAACGAAATTAGTGAACATCAAAGCATGGAAATCATTGATTATCTCTATAAACAGCGCGCTTTGGTTCCTTCGGAAAGTTTCCCGAATGTGATCAAGGGCACTGCTGGCTTGGATGGAGCGCTAACTGAAGAATACGATAATCTTATGGAAGATTTGTTTACAAGGGACAAAACTACGATGATCCGAGCATTGGCAAATATGGACAAAACCAACCGCGTACAAGGTATAGGGGGCATCGGGTATGCTCTCAGCTATAGAGACCCGAAGGAAGTCAAGAAAGAGATTCAACAATGGCAGGCAGGACAACAGCTTACTACGGCAGAGAAGGATGTTATTCGTGCTCTGTTCGCCAAGCTGGATAATCCGTACTGATGCTGAATGAGTGATGAGCTTTGCCTCGAAGTATATAAAATGAAAAGCTGCTTCTCTACCCGAGGCAGCTTTTTTGTGCTGTTTGTACATCCTGCGATTATGATTGGAGGTGATCCTGATCTACACGCAAGCGCTTGATATCACGAATTGGAGGGAGGCCGAACAAACGAGCGTATTCACGACTGAATTGAGAGGGACTCTCGTAGCCTACCTGAAAACCGACACCTGCCGCATCTGCTGATTCAGATAACAACAGGCGACGGGCTTCTTGCAGACGTAATTGTTTTTGATATTGCATTGGGCTCATAGCTGTAACCTCTTTAAAATGACGATGTAGCGACGAAGGACTCATATTAGCCAGTTGGGACAATTCCTCAATTCGCAACGGCTTATCATAATCTTGTTTAATTCGCTTTATGACTTCTGCGATCCGGTTTGAATGGCTACCGGTCATGACCAGTTGTTTTAAGGACTCTCCCTGCTTCCCCTGTAAAATCCTATACAATATCTCACGTATAACTAATGGAGCCAGCACTGGAATATCCTGCGGTCTTTCCAAAAGCCGTACGAGCCTTACTACGGCATCCAGCAGTAGGGAGTTGGTCTGGCTTACATACAAGCCTCGTCTGGAATCAGGTATTGAGGTAGTAGGAAAAGTAGACTCCTTGATGAGATCCAAAACCTGATACGGATCAAAATTGAGCCGGAAGCACAAATACGGAGCTTCTGCTGAGGCTTGTATGACCTGCCCGGAAATTGGCAAATCCACCGAAACCACAAGGTAGTCGGATGTGCCGTAATAATAACTTTCATCTGCGAGCATCACGACTTTTTTTCCCTGAGCCACAATGCATAAGGCGGGTTCATGGACCTGATAAATTGGAACGGTGGTAGTCGAACTTCGGACGAAGTGAAGTGAAGGGATATCTGTAGCGTGAACTCCGTCGTGACTTGTAAATTGTTCTATGAGACTGGTCAATTCGGCTTGCTTTTCCGTGGTAGAACTCTCAATTTCGGTTGCTTTCACTATGCCCCTCCCTTTTTTACACCGTAGTAATCTTCACTCTTCAGTGGACAAATTTACTTTGAGATGCGCTTTGTTTTTCGATATGGATTTGAATTCATATTAAGTGTCTTTGGAGGATTAGGCAATAATTTGCTCTGATTCTTCTACCATCTCCAATCACCATCGTCTCATAATAAAGATGTAGAAACAATGCTCAATAAACATGTGAAAAGGGAAAGCATCTACTTCAATAATTTCTTAACTAAAGGAGGAATAAGCATGTTAGATATTAAAGGGAAAGTTGCAGCTATTACAGGAGCAAGCAGTGGAATCGGTGAAGCTACTGCTCGTTTACTTGCTCAACATGGGGCTCATGTTGTATTAGGAGCCAGACGCACAGAACGACTGGAGGCTCTTACCTCCGAAATTCGTTCAAAAGGGGGATCGGCTGATTATATGCAACTGGATGTGACCCAAAGGGAGCAGATGGAAGCGTTCATTAAGTACGCTGAAAAACGGTTTGGACGTGTGGATGTCATTGTGAACAATGCAGGAGTGATGCCTCTTTCAAAATTGGAAGCCCTGAAAGTAGAAGAATGGGACCGCATGATTGATGTTAATATACGAGGCGTTTTGCATGGGATCGCGGCAGGGCTTCCCATCATGAAAAAACAAGGATTTGGTCAGTTTATCAATATTGCTTCTATTGGCGCGTATAGTGTAACGCCGACTGCAGCAGTATACTGCGCAACGAAGTATGCAGTTCGGGCGATTTCTGAGGGGTTGCGTATGGAGGTTGGTGGGGATATTCGTGTAACGCTGGTATCACCGGGAGTAACCGAATCCGAGCTTGCCGACAGTATTTCAGATGAAGAGGCTCGGCAGGGAATGAAAGAATACCGCCGTATTTCGATTTCGCCGGATGCCATTGCTCGTTCCATTGTGTATGCCATGGAGCAGCCTGCGGATGTAGATGTGAATGAAATCATTGTCAGACCCACGGCAAGCACAAATTAACTCCATGCAATAAAATCCGTGGTTCCATCTCTGCATTCAGATTGTTTTGTCCCCTATCCTTCTTTGCCGATGGGGGATTATTTTTATTATAAGATGAGGAAGGCCATTATTCACACTATAGAGTCCAAAAAAGATGCGACTTTAACATAATCGGGTTTACTTTTACCAATGTTTGTGTTAAGTTAATTTCGACAAACATCGAAATTAAGACTGGAACCGAAGGGAGACGAACAGGGTGAAGGAGACAACAGAGATGCAGCAAGCTGTAAAAATATATAAAGCACTTGGAGAACCGACTCGTCTCAAGATAGCACTTCTGCTAAAAGAGGAAAGTGATCAATGCTGCTCTGTACTGGGCGAGAAGCTGAACAGTGTAGCGATTTCAACGCTATCACACCATTTGAAGCAAATGGCAGAATCGGGACTGCTCACATACCGCAAAGAGGGGACGTTTATTTATTACAGCTTGGATGTGGAAGCAGCACAGAAATATGCCCCGTTCCTGTTGACATAATTTTTTTTAGTCTTAATTTCGATATTTGTAAAAATACAAAAATATAAAAATACTAAAAGAAAAGAGGCGTTTTTTAAAATGCAGAGCACGTGGAAGGTGTACATTTTGGCCATTGTCAGTTTTTTGGTAGGTACATCTGAGTACATTATCTCAGGTATTTTGGATCAGATTGCGACAACCATGGGGATTACGGTGTCCGCAGCGGGCCAGTTGATTACCGTCTTTTCTCTTGCTTACGCGATAGGCACGCCGATTCTGATGGCAGTAACCGCTAAATGGGACAGACGCAACCTGCTCTTGAGTTCCTTAGGATTATTTGCAGTAGCCAATATGCTCTCCTTTGTCTTGCCAGGTTTTGGGATGTTTATTGCCGCACGTATTCTGATGGCCCTCGGGGCGGGGATGGTCGTGGTTACTGCACTGAGCATTGCTGCAAAAATAGCCCCAGTTGGCAAGCAGGCCAGTTCTATTGCTACAGTCACTATGGGTTTTACAGCCTCGCTGATTATAGGTGTGCCGCTTGGGAGAATGATCTCTTCTGCATATGGCTGGAAAACCGTATTTCTCGGCATCGCTTTAGCGGGGATTATTGCCTTGATCGTTATCGCTATGACAATCCCTCGCTTGAAAGGAGATCAACCGATCCCTTTACTGCAGCAGTTTGCACTTCTGAAAAAGCCTGAAGTTGCCTTGGGATTAGGCATTACCTTTTTTTGGCTAGGAGGTTATTCACTCGCGTATACTTACATCTCACCGTACTTGCTGAATGTATCAGATGTAGGAGAGGATATGCTAAGCTCAGTATTACTCGCCTTCGGAATTGCCAGTCTAATCGGGTCAAAAATTGGTGGATACAGTGCGGATAAAAAGGGCATACCCTTTACATTATTAGGGGGCATGATGTTGCACGGTATTTCCTTACTCTTACTTCCTTTTGCCGCTCATTCTTTGATGGCAGTATTTGCTTTCTTGATTCTATGGTCGTTCGCAGCCTGGACAACCGGACCTACTCAACAATATAACTTGGTCACTCTCGTACCGGAATCTTCCGGTGTGATGCTGAGTCTCAACCAGTCTACCATGCAGCTTGCTATGGCAGCGGGAGCCGGAATTGGCGGTGTAGTTGTTGGTCAGGTTACGCTGGCCTCCATCCCTTGGTTTGGAGCAGCTGGTGTCGCTATCGCCATGGTAGCTGTATATTTACTTTCACGAAGATCTTCGGTTCACACGGAATTGGGTGTAACAGAATAAAGAATTATAGAAAAATGAGCTCAGCGGTAGATGGCATCGCTGGGCTTGTTTGTTTTGAATGAGCAATCATATGCTCTCTGACAGCAGGAGGGTCTATCCAAACGCAATATCAGTAATTTTGCCGCCTTCTTTAAAACCGATATTTTTATAAACTTGATTGGAAACTGAATTTTTTACATCTGCGTAAAGCATGGGGGTTAGCTGCTCATTTTTCAAAATGGAACATAACCCCGATACTATTGCGCTGGCAAAACCTTTTTTTCGCCAGGTAGGGGGAGTATAAACAGCATTAATACGGCCATGCCTCGGAGAACGATGAGCAATGTTAGCCATGGACACGGGCATACTATTTACAATCCAAAGATATAAATTCCCTGTCTCGATCGCTGCCTTCGCAGCTGATATTTGACTAGTCGGATCAACTGAACGGTCTAAAGCATCTTTTGAAAAACCAGCTAGAAGCTGGGCAACTACCTGTACGTCCTCTGAAGTGGCTTGTCGTATGATCCCCTCAACGCCGGAAGGTTTGTTGTATTCAGGACAGAAATAAGATTCCATAACCATATGAGTATGTACCTGAGCAGTATGCCGCTCGGCGTAAGCATGTGCGAAATTCTCGGCTGTTTCGACATCACCACATACACCTGATAGGTTGGTTCCTTCTAAATAATGTAAGAGTTCTTCGATATAGGTTAACTTATGGTTGCCGATGATTTGCTGCGAAATCCATAGCCAAGCCTTATGTCCGGGTGATTGAGCGAAAATCATATTTCCATCAGACGTTTTAAGGCATGTTGATTCTTCTGACTCACATATTCGATGAAGCAAATTATATCGAACCTCATCAATCAAAAATGGATTGTGATTTAATAGATCATCGAATGGGACAAGCTGCTCAATCATGGCTTTGCCTCCCTAAAAAATGAGGTTTGATCTAATGTACTTGTATATGCTATGAAAATAAACTGCTACGAAGAGCTGTTGTTATATCTACTAGGATTTAAACTTCCGCGCTATAAGCTTCTTATTCTTTTGTCGCCAAATCCATCTTTCGATAAAGTTTTTTTCTTTTCTTTCCTGAAGCGTTTCCTTCATCCCTTTAATGAGAAATTCGGATCTTCGCTTGTCGTTCCTGCTAATTTCACGTAGTTCCTCAATAAATTTATCGTCCATGTCTGCATCTCCGTTAGTTCAGGATTTTCCAAATTACTAAGATAAATTATACAGAACGTATGTTCCTTTTTCAAGTCTGCGTCTACTCTATTCAACACATAACCATTTTTAGATGAATGCTGTGAGGCCCGCGCCAATTGAATAGGGAAGCATATGCTAAAGTTGAAAGGAGGAATTTACAACATGACTACTAAAGCATACGTATCTCAAACGTATCCACGCCTTACAGTCTACAATGAAGAAAATTTTCGGGGTTCTAGCAGAGTATTCAGAGGAAACCTAGGTATCCGCAACACCGATAATATTCTCGACGGCATCGAAAGTCTGCGTTTCTTTTCTACCAGCAGCAATGCTACACTTGTACTCTTTACTGGCACGCGGTTTAGAGGTAACTTCCGTGTGTATAGAGGCAATCGCAGCATCGCCGACCTGGATGATCTGATTCGCGGGAATGATGTGGAATCTATTATCTCTACCAATCAACGTTTGACGTTGCAGCAAATCCGTAATATCCGCAGTACTGGCAGACTGCCATCCGGCTATCGGATCATCTAACGGTCTTTAGTTTATAAATACGCTATTTTACTAGACTGTTTCAGAAGCTTGCAGGTTTGGGGCTTCTGGAACGGTCTTTGTATGATGGAACTGGAAAATATGAGTAATACTTTAAAAGTAAAACAAAATCATGGACAAGTCAACGATGTACACTCATGTCGGCGATGAAAACAATCGCATTTTACTTATAATGTGAAATAATACATTTTAAGCGTATGGCATACTTCTTTAAAATGAAATTTAAATTTTAAATATAGTATGGAATGAAGGGAAGGCTTGTCTATGAATTGGTTTAAAAAGTATCCTGTTTTTCAATAGCTTCGTTAACATAAAAAACAATTTCGCAGACCATAAGTGCAAGAATGAGGACGAAACAAATACAGCCTCTTGATAGAATGAGAAACATCACCTATTAGGAGGCTATATTTATGAACAAAATCCAGCAATTTCATGCACTTCATACTTCAAAGGAACCTTTATTTTTGGGGAATGCTTGGGATTTGCTATCTGCCGTGGCTCTGGAGAAGGCAGGCTTTAAGGCGATAGGTACAACGAGTTGGGGGATTGCCAATACACTTGGGTTTGCAGATGGAGAGCTTATTGATTTTGACCAGCATATAAGCATCATTCGCACTATTGCAGAGCATGTTCAAGTTCCTGTGTCGGCAGATATTGAAGCAGGATATGGGGAGGATGCGGCAACGATTGTCGAGCATGTATTAAGGACAGCCGATGTCGGAGTGGCGGGGATTAATATTGAGGATTCATTAAAACAGCAAAAGGGACTTCGAGAAGTGAGGGCGCACAGTGACCTGCTGTCCAAAATAAGAGCTGCCTTGGATGTTCATGGGTTTAAAGAGTTTTTTATAAATGCAAGAACGGATACATTTTTGCAGATGGAGACTCCACTTTCGGAGACCATAGAAAGGGCCAAAGCGTATGTGGATAGTGGTGCGGACGGAATTTTTGTTCCAGGTTTAAAGAGTGATGAAGAGATCAGAGAGGTTGTATTTCATATACATGCTCCGCTTAATGTTTTATCTTTGCCAGGTCTGACGAATGTCCGCCAGCTTCAGCAGTTAGGAGTCAAACGGTTTAGCTTTGGAAATGCGTTTTCTGATAAGATAATAGTTGCTTTGCAAAAGAATGCGGAACAGTTGATCAACCTTCAAGATACTTCAGTTTTATATGAGGATTTTGCAAAAATCCCATAAGCGACTTCCAATGAACAATATATAGATCGAAATGGTTTAGTTCGTCTATATATTGCACTTCGGAGCGACTGGAATCGAATTTTACAAAATCCTGAACTATATGAGTATGAACTAGAGAAAGGACGGATTCTTTGATCATGGCTAAACCTAGTCTTTCTTTTGAAGAAATGTGGGAGAAAATTATAGCATGTGATCGTAAATATGACGGGGTGTTTTTTACCGCTGTGAAAACAACCCGTATATATTGCCGACCTTCCTGTCGATCCCGAAAGCCGAAAAAAATCAATGTCGAGTTTTACTTTGATGTGGACACCGTGGAAAAAGCGGGTTTTCGCGCTTGCAAAAGATGCCAGCCTCATACAGATCATTCGCCGTATATCAGGCTTGTCCAGAATGTGATAGCTTTTTTAATCAATCATTATAAAGAAAAACTAGTATTGCAGGATATTGCGGATCATGTTGGAATAAGCACTTTTTATTTGGATCGGATCTTTAAACAAGAAACCTCGGAAACCCCGCGTATGTATTTGGAAAAAATAAGAGTAGATAAGGCAGCTTATCTTCTTAAAAATACAGATTTTACGAATCTTGAAATTTGCTATGAGACAGGCTTCCAAAGTCCCTCCAATTTCTATAAGTCGTTTCGCAGCTTGAACCAATGTTCTCCTAGTGAGTATAGAAATTTGAATAAGGATTAGAAAAGGAAGGTGGATATCCTTAATGAGCAAGTTATACGTATTAAATTATGTATCGCCGATTGGAGAGATAGAGATACGGGGCACCAATGAGGCTGTCTATTCCATTATGTTCTCTAATCGGAATGAGCCTTTAACGATGCTTACAGAAGAAGCTCCAATCCAAGTATTAGAGGAATGCGCCAGCCAGCTTGACGAGTATTTTAAAGGTGAGCGCTTTGAATTTTCGTTTCCTTATGCTTTTGAAGGTACGGACTTCCAGCAAAAAGTATGGAATGCGCTGGTGACCGTGGGTTACGGTACAACGACAGCTTATAAAGATATTGCTCTCGCTATTGGAAACGAAAAAGCAATCCGAGCCGTTGGCAGTGCGAATGGCAAAAATAAGCTGAGCATTGTGATTCCATGTCACCGAATTGTCGGATCAAATCAGAAACTAACTGG
The DNA here is from genome assembly GCF_038008995.1 of Paenibacillus sp. FSL W8-0439. NCBI lineage: Bacteria > Bacillati > Bacillota > Bacilli > Caryophanales > Paenibacillaceae > Paenibacillus > Paenibacillus sp. FSL W8-0439. Next base: position 4,131,510 of record NZ_JBBPAK010000001.1, on the reverse strand, counting down.
CTATGCAGGGGGCCTATGGAGAAAAGAATGGTTGCTCCAGCATTAGAAGCGTTGTCTGAGATCATAAGGAGGGTTCATGGATGAGAGAGACATATTTAAAAGAGTTTAAGCCGGAAAGCTGGGCCAACATGGTTCAGATCTATCAAGAGCGATATGATCAGGTAGATCCGGTGATAAGGGCAAAGGTGGCCAAAAGTAAAATTCCAAAGGAACTTCAGATCGTGCTGCTGCCCGACATGGGCGAGTATTTGCTGACTTGGATGGTTCGAAAGATTCCCGCACTTGGTCACGAAACACCGTCGGATTATTTAAAAAGCGAAGAAGGGACCAAGGCACTGAAGGCAGCCATTCTGCGTATGCCGCGTTAAATCAACTGACTCTAGCAGATACATATGAACATTGAACATTGGCTAGAAGTAAAGCCAACTAGGTTTGTCCAAATCCCATAAAGCCGTTCAAAGGGAGCCGTTGCCGGGCTCCCTTTGGCGATCACAAGCAACCTATGATAAAAGAGTCCTAATTGGTTGAAAGCTCACTCTCCGTCACCCATTTATGATTTTTGACAGGCTCTCCTCCTGTAGTCGGCGTATAGTCTACCATATATACGGTCGTTGGCTCGGCGGAATCTATGATAGCCTTAGCCCCATCCATCCCCTTCATGTGGTCTGCCGCCAGAATAACTTCTGTGCCAGGTGCATAGGGCTCGCTGCCCGCATCCTTAATCTCTTCATGAATAACCCACTTATGATTATTCACTTTTTCTCCTCCAGTGGTTGGTGTATAGGAGACTGTATAAGCAGTAGTCGTATAAGCACCTACAACCGTGGCCGTAGCGCCCTTCATGCCTGCCATATGATCGGCTTGAATGGTCGCTTGGCTGCCAATTTTGAAGGCTGGGTTTTCAGCTTCTTTTAGTCCAGCAGGAAGCTCACTGGAGGTGGAATGGTTCATATCTGATGCGTCATGCTGTTGACTGCTGCTTGTCGTGTGCTCCTGGGTCGGCGTGTTACTGTTCCCGCACCCACTCAAAATAATCATAATTGTACCAGCGAGCAAAGCCCATTGTATTCTCATATTCAATAGCTCCTTTAGGGTTATATTCTCACATTCAAATATACCCATAGGGGGTATATTTGAAACGGAATTATTTTACAAACTTGTGAAGTGCTTTGTTTTCAAGTGGAGCGCCCGAAGCGACCCCCTTTTTAGTTTTGCGAAAGATACGTAATTTAAATGTTGTTGACAGTGAATAAAAAATCATTGTAATATCTACAAAACATATCAAATTACTATGTTTTAAAAGTTTTAAATATTTTAACTCACCAAAACTAGACCATATCGGAGCAGGGGGAGACATCAAAATGAAGAAACAATGGATTTCATTTATATTGCTGCTGGGCGTAGTTGTGCTTTTTATTTCAGGTTGTGGCAGCAAGAATACGTCGAACAGCGCTGCGGACGAAGAAAAGAAAACACTGCATATCAGCTTTAATCCTGGCCCATATAGCGATCAGTTTAAGAATGGTGTGGCTCCATATTTGGAGAAGAAGGGATATAAGATTACATATAAAGAGTTTACAGACGGGGTTCAGCCTAATGTAGCCGTAGCTAATGGAGATATTGATGCCAATGTGTTCCAGCATTCGCTCTATCTGGACTCCATCAATAAGCGGGAGAAGATTGATCTGGTTGGTGCTGTGCAGGTCCCGACACCTCCAATGGGATTATACTCCAGCAAGCATACCAGCCTTGAGGAAGTCAGCGCTGGAGCCCAAATCAACCTGCCCAGCGAGCCAGTCAATATGCTGCGGGCGCTGAACATTTTGAAGGAAGTAGGTTGGATTACGTTAAAGGACAATATTGATCCATTGCAAACCTCGGTGAACGACATCACCTCTAATCCGCATCATCTACAATTTGTTGCTACCGACCCGGCACAAGGGCCACGTGCATTGGAGGATGTTGATTTTGCGGCTATACAAGGGAATTTTGCTGTATCGAATGGAATGAAGTTAACCTCAGCATTAAAGCTTGAAAAACTGACAGATCCATTCACAAATGTGGTAGCTGTGGACAGCAAGAATAAGGACAAGCCCTTCGTCAAAGACATTATTGAGGGATATCATTCCGATGAATTTCAAAAGTACATCCAATCGAATCCTGTGTATGAAGGCTACAAGCTGCCAAGCTATTTTAAATAACTGAGGTATTATCTTATGTGGGCTGACTTACCTAGTCTGTATCTTATGGATAGAAGGTGGAGATAAACGTGATTTTTTCATCCTCTGATCTCGTCAAGGCTCTGCCTGACAACTATTTTAGCGCAATTGATGACAAAGTGAATCTGTATAAAAGCAAAGGAATAGATGTAATTAATTTGGCAGCCGGCAACCCAGATCAGCCAACACCACCGCATATCATCAACGCTTTGAAGAAAGCGGTCGATCAACCGATCAATCAGGGCTACCCGCCTTTTCATGGGAAAAGAAGCACGCTGGAGGCTGTCGCTGCGTTCTATCAACGGGAGTATCAGGTGGAGCTGGACCCTGACCGGGAAGTTGCTGTATTCAATGGCTCAGCCATAGGTGTAATGGGGATTCCGCAGGCATTGCTGAATCCCGGTGATTGGTTGTTGACCACCGATCCGGCATATCCCCAATATTATTCCGTTGCTGCGCTGGCAAGAGCTCGTATTCATACGATTCCTCTGGATGAAAAACATGGATTCTTGCCGGACTATACAACCGTACCTGAAGAAATCGCAAAGCAGGTCAAACTGCTCATGATTAATTATCCGAACAATCCGACAGGAGCGGTAGCTTCCGTAGATTTCCTGACGAAGACACTGGATTATGCTGCTCGGCACCAGTTTCCGGTTATGAATGACTTTGCATATGGTGCTCTTGGATTTGGCGGGCATAAGCCGATTAGTCTATTGCAAATCCCTGGCGGCAAGGAATATGGTGTCGAGACGTATACAGCTTCCAAAACGTATAACATGGCTGGATGGCGCTTTGGCTTTGCGGTTGGAAATGCGTCCGTTATTGGTGCGCTCAAGCATTATCATACGCATGCCTACAGTACTGTTTTTGGCGCGGTACAAGATGCGGGAGCTGTCGCATTGCTGGGCACCCAGGAGCCAGTACGGAAGCTCGCGGCGTTATATGAGCGGCGACGTGATGTTCTCATTGCAGCGTTACGAAATATTGGCTGGGATGTTGCCGCTCCCCAAGGGTCTTTTTTTGCCTGGTTCAAGGTGCCGGAGGGGTATACATCGGCTTCCTTTGCAAACTTTTTATTGGACGAGGCGCATGTTGCGGTTGCCCCTGGAGAAGGGTTTGGTCGTGCAGGAGCTTCTTATGTGAGGGTCAGCCTGGTGAACAGTGAAGAAAGACTGCTAGAGGCGGTACAGCGCATCGCAGCAACGGGTGTCTTTCAAGCATAAAGAATAAGCTGGAATAAAAGAAATTCATGGAATGAGAGCGCAAATCAAAAACGTTTTTTCTTCAGCTTGCCATACTGGTTAATGAGAGTTCGCAGTTGTTTCCCGGCTTGATTCAGTTCCATATCGTTCAACACATAATCGGTGCTGACTTCCCAGGTGCTGCGGTCATTCAGATGAAAAATAAAGGTGGGGAAACGAGGGCGCAACCATTTGCGGATGGAGGCTCCCTCGAATTCAACTTTAGTGATTGCAGACCACGGGACAGTTCGAATACCGTCGGAAATACTGTGTTCATCAAAGATGAACAGGAAGGTATCCTTACGAAGCGTTCTGTTCAAACAGACCACCAAATAACTACCAAAAAAAGGAAGTCCAATCATAGCGGACGTAATAAAGAAGAAGATTTGCAGAGCAGAGATATCTTCGTCGATAAAAATGAGCAACAGTAAAAACAGACAAATCAGCACAAACATCAAGCTACCAAGGGCTTTCCAAAATGCCAGAGATCTGCGATATACAATTTTATCCACGGAATACCGCCTCGTCGAGTACAAACGCCTGAATGAACTGAGTGATCCGTTCTCTCCAGTCTGATTCAGTCACACTTTCAATGCGCAGACATGGGGTGGCCTGCATATCCAGTGCTGTATTTCTTACGATCCACACATCATTCGTTCCTTTAAGAACAAATAGCAGATTTGTAACGGAAGGCCCCTCTTCATCCGTGTCCGTGTATACCATCTGGCTCAAATTATCGAGGTTGCAGTTATTACGATTAAAATCCTCTCGCCAGTCTTGTATCATTTGCTCAGCCGACTCTTGAAGCTTCCACGTTGCCATTTGCTGCATCGTGAAGTTGGATGAGGTTAACTCATTCCACTGTTCTTCTGTCAGATCGACGTATCGGCAGTGTGCATTGAAGTTTGGGGAAAACAGGTCGAATAATTGATCAATGTCGTGATGCCAGTCTTCTGGGGAAGACCAGCGAAAGAAATGGAGTTCATTGTGGCTGGAGAGGTGATACAAAAAACGGCCATTTCCATGGTGTATCGTTAATGTATTTTGCTTGTCCTGTTGCTCCTTGTATCCACGCAGCATTTGGCGGCTTTGTACCAGATGAGCCAGCATGTCAACAATGAACGTATCAAATTCAAGCTGCTGTTGCCCGTCATCCTGCTGTTCCAACAAGCCCTTGGATACCAGGCTATGTGTTGCAGCATGAAAAAGCAGTTCCCAGCGATCCTCCGTTAGTTCCCCGTAATAGGATTGGAGCAGACCCGAAGCCATATCCTCTGCACCCAGTGCAGTCAAGGCAAACCCTAGTTCCTCAAGCGTTAAAATTACCGTTTGTTTGTCCATAGTCAGGCTCCTTCTCTCTCTGTTAAGTGTATGTTATTTAAATAGTTTGCTGGCCCAGCGTATCCCTTTTTCGGCGAAATTGGCGACTTTTCCACCTGCCCAGCTTCCCACTGTACCGCCAACGTATGCACCGACGGCTGCACCAACCGGACCGCCGATAGCACCGCCTACGGACCCCAAAACGACAGCACCGCCATAAGTTGCAGCGGTTTTAATCGCTACGTTAGAAGCAGATACAGCGACATCCGTTCCGGTAAGCTTCCCACTTTTCCATTTTCCGGCCAGACTGATGCCCTCGCCCACAATATTCATGGTGGCATTAATAGGGTACAGCTTTTTGGCAATCATGCCGGGAATTTGGCGAGTGGCTATGCCATAACGTCCTTTTTCCACCCCGGCGATGACGTTTCGCGTCCATTGAGGAAAACTATTAGCTTTGTTAAATCCAAGACCGAGCTTACCCATTTGAAGCTTTCCAGCTAAGCGGTCAAAGCCCTTCAAGCCTTTCATGACAATACCTGGTTTAGCGAATTGGCGGTTTAGGCTTTTGCCCAAATTACGCATAAAAGCATTGTTACCCTTGCCTTTCACCCATGCCGCATTATGTATAACCGCTCGAGTAGGATTTTTCAGACTTTTCTTGAATTCTACTGTTTTGGTGAGCACAAGTGTGGAAGCCAGACCGCTATAGATCGCTGTCCCGGCAAAGCCCAATTGTCCCCGCCATTTATTGGCTTCTGACAGGCTGTTAATGGCTATATCTGCTGGGTCGTTCCCTTTTTTCCCAGAAGTTGCTCCTTCATTGCTCTTAATCTGTCCGCTCTGATCTCCTTGGTTAATCCCTGTGTCTGCTTGGGTATCTGTTTCCTTGAATTTTACTGCAATGGAACGCAGCTCTGTGCTGACAGAACCGACAGTTTGAGTAAAAGCATCCATTTGTCCACGTGCTTTATGAAAATCCTGATAAAAGCGCTGCTGTGTCGTTCCTGCCCAGCTATTCTCTAGCATTTGGATTTGCTGTGACAGTTGTCCGCAAATTTGTGCTCCCAGTTCACGTGCCTGTGCGAACTGCCTGGAAACCGCCTCTAGTTTCTCAGGAGGAACCATAATTTTAGCCATGATGTCCACCTCGGATGATTAAAATAATTACTTAATATTTTAGTGATTCTAGCGGTGGTTAGCAAAAAAAGGAGGGGGTTTTTGTTAAAAATAAGTCATTTGTATGAGTTCATGAGGGGGTATAAGGGAAAATAGTAGGAGTTGTTATGATTCGAAATTCTTACATGTTACTCATGAAGAAGATGAAAAAAAGCCTCTCTGTTCAAATGGAGCTTTCCATAAGAATGAGAGGCCATCATGCATAGAAGCTACTATATAATGTGCGACACTCTAGCTTATTTTAAAGGAACCTGCTTGGACAGCTTTTCAAACTGCTGCAAGTGAGGGGTGATCTTGGCGGTAATCCCTTTGAGATATTTGATGGCCGCTTGTCTTTGACGTTCTTTGGTTGCGACCTCTTCAGGGAACATGGAGTATTCCTTTTGAACGGAGCCATTTTTATAATTTACGGAGAAAAGCTCTCCTTGCTGCCACCTTTGGACCAGATCCTGATTACTGTGCAAAATATTTAGCACTTCTTTGCCATTTTTATAAGTAAAGCTGTAGTCTGGATCGGCTACAGCATGGATCACTTGGTAGCCGTTCTGTAATCCATTGTTCTGAAAAGTACCGACTTGGATTTCATTCGAACGTATCGTTCCGTCCGTTTGCGTCACTTTATCAGTCTGCGTACCCTTGCCACTTATGGTGTCATTGCTCCACGTTCCGCTATATACGACTTTATGATGTTGTCCATCTGCATCCGTGTATTGATTTATATATTTCCCAGTACCTGATCGCTTGCCATTCACAAAATCACCCGAATACTGCTTATATTCGCTCCATTTGATCGTACCGCGCCCGTGTGGCTGACCATTCTCAACCTCTCCATAGTAAGTAGCCTGCCCGGATAACTGAAGCAATTCCTTGGTTGCAGCTGCATTCGCTGCAGGTATATTTACCAACAGCGCTCCAGAAATCAGCGATGCAGACACCATAATAGGCAGGGACAAAGCCTTTCCTTTTTGCCAAAGTTTTTGCATCATGAGTTCTCCCCTTTCGAAGCTTTGAGTTTCTACGAATCATGTTCAACGACCCAGCACCGTTTTTATACTATTTTGTGCTTGGTGATTTATAGTTTAATATAGATTGAGAATTATAGGAAACTGTTAAGTGAAAACAGGTAATAAGGAGGGGAATTCTTGAATTTACCAGAACATGGGAGTGAGGATGTATCTAGCATTCTTGCCGTAGAGTTGGTACAGAAGCCTGTGAAGACCATAAAAGGAATCCATCAAGTGGAGCCAGATGCTAATATCTATTGGCTGATTGATGTGGAATTCAGTGGTTTTACGTTGTCAGATGAAGATATTTTGCAATTGCTTAAGGGGTATATTGTGTATGGGCATGTCCATGATTTGCAGATATGGACTAGTGTGGGACGCAGACCGGCAGGCGAATGCCATTATGATAAAATCTGTATTTGTATGGATATATTCGATAATGTAGAGATGCAGATTCGATTGGAAGAAGCCAAGGTTACTGACTTTATGAACACACTGCCAGCGCGATTTGAGGAGAAGGGTATCGTTCGTGTGCTTCCTCGGGAGGATGCTGCCCATGCACGTGCAAAAGCGGAAAAACTTCAAGCATTTGTAGATCAGGAAGGTGAGAGGGAACACACTGTCATGCTTAGGCTGGTAGCGGATCAAGGTCAATCTTATCGTGGAGTGGACATCTGGGATGTCATGCTCAGCCTTGGAATGGAGTGGGGAGATATGGATATTTTCCATGCACACCATCACGGTCCGGGAGGCTATGATGAACTATTTAGCGTACATACGGGAACCGATCCCGGCTTCTTTTGGTTGAGTACACTCGCAGAGGATCGCTTTGCAGATTTGATTTTCAGTATGGATGCGGTACGAACGGTGCAGCCGCAAGCTGTGTTTGAGGCGATGTGGAAAGGTGCCGAATATGCGCGCGCCAGACTCGGTGGGACATTAGTGAATGAACAGGAGCTGCCAACTGTACAGGAAGACTATCTGCGCCAGATTCAAGAGATGGAAGACCGCTTAAGTGAGTTTGGTTGTAGAGCAGGCGAGGATGTTGTGATGTTTCTATTCTAGGTTAGAAAGGAGTGATTTCGTTGTCCAGCAACTCCATTGAGAAGCTAAGAACGATTCTAAGACGTAAAGCTACTATTTTTCATACAGGGGGACGCAGACCGTCGGGTTCCCTTGATCAGAGCTGGATCGGTAGAGTCACAGTAGCTTTACCGACAGAGGAACAACCGATTGATGTACAGGGAAATGTTATGGCTCCGATCATGCAATTGTATTTGCCTGCCTTGCCCTTTGTCCCTGAAGCTATGCGTAGCATCAAGCTGTTGACAGTCTTCCTGTCTCCCGATGTACTGGATCATGAGGATATGGAAGGATATATATGTATTCGTGAGTATACGTCGGTAGAGGGTTTGGTTGAAAAAGATTTTGGTCCGGCATTTATGCAAATCAAAGCATTTCCGCTGTTCCCCGAGCTCAAAGAGAATGATTATCCAGTCTGGGACGGGGAAGATATTCCTGAGGAATACGGCGATGCCCTCAATGATATGGACGAGGAGGAGCCCGACTATTTTGAGGACATCGTAGAGGACATATATGCGGTTCACAAAATGGGTGGCTATCCCAGCTTTATTCAACCAGGCATCGACTTTGGCGAAGGCTATGAATTTGTGTTTCAGATTGCGTCAGATGCCAAAGCCGAATTGAATATTGTCGATGGGGGTAGCTTTTATTTTGCCAAGCACCAGAATGAGGGAACCTGGCGAGGGTACTTTGATTTTTATTAATAAGCTCATGTAGGGAAGAGCCTGGAAGCGATCGTTTTGTACAGCATGGTTCGAATACTTTTGAGTCTATCGAAGTTTTCCTGAAAAGTAACTCCGGCATGTTGTTGCAAGCCTTCTTCGAAATCTTTTTTATAATGGAGCATAGCTTCTGGGTAAAGGCCAATGATATGAATTTGATTCCATGTCGGAAAGGCGTCATGATGGTGCCACACTTCCAATGTTTCAAGGGCAATCATCATGTAGCACCACTTTTTATGCTCAAGAATGTTTCGCATGGCAGGGCCGTTATTGTGAATCATAATGTGCCGAAATTCATCCAAATATGGGGCTTGCACATCTACATATTCAACAGCAAAAAAGGGCTTGAATGCACGCCGCTGTACATGTTGCGGTGGTGGTGTGGGGTAATTCGATTGGGGCGTGCTGATCATCAATTCGCTGCGTACCTCTATTTCTTTTGGGAAGCCTGTCAGCTGTTGCTTTAACTTCACATATTGCTCGGCGACCGATTTGCTTTCAACTTGTAGAAGCAGCAGGAAGTTCCATGAATCGAATTCTCCGCGCTTTTCTGCCGTCAATCTGAATCTGTAGACTTCATAGCCTTGGATCGTATGCTCAACCATACATTGTTCCAAAAATGGTTTGACATTTATATTAAAATATTGAATGTACCGTGACATGGATAATTTGGGAATACGATGGCTTTCAGCCAGATAGAGTTGGTGATCAACAGACTGCATGACCAATCTCCCTTCTGTTTTATATTAGACTATCCTATCTTATCATTTGTTTATAATTTTCCATACATTGTCATGTTCAGTATGAAACGATATACTCGTAATTTAGAAACTATTGAAATGAGGTAAAAAGATATGAATGTTTTAGGTCAGTTAGGATCTGCTATCCAGAGCAGCCTATTTATTCAATCCGAACTGAAGAAAGCACATGCATTGATTCAAAAGCACGACCTGCCTGTAGAGCAGGTGGAAGATGATTTTCACAAGCAAATTATCTTGCTGGAGCAATATGCTGGCACTCGCATTTTTCAGCAAGGGCTTGCCAGATACAAAGTAATCAATGCAATGCTTATGATCCTATCTGTGATTATATTGCTGGTAGCAGTTATCGTTGCAGTGGTGGAATATTTGCAGCCGGAGCGGCATCTGCTGCAAGTGTTGGCGAATGCCATGTTTGACCACTGGGTTCCCTCTATTACGATACTTAGTGTTGTATTTGTGGGTGTGATCGTTCTTGCCATCGTGAGAAATGTTTATGCCAGACGATTACATACGCGTGTGCTGGATCGGTCCTGGCAGGCCATTTTCCATCATGTGGACAAACGAGGATAAAGAGTAGCTGTAGAAGATTGGCATATCAGTTTAAGGAGTGGCAGCAATGAATGACTGGGAATCGGGCATCATTCAAGTTGATAATGAGCACGCGATTTATTCTTCTTTAACAGAAGAGCAGTTGTTAGAGACCGATTTGTACACGAAATATTTTCATTCTGTAAGAAAGCTAGGGAATGATTACATTTGGTATCATTTTGATCAGGTTCCTTTGCTGCACCGGTATTTTTTTGTGTCTGTATGCTTTAAGGATACAAGTCTAGTGGTTGTGGAGATTTCGCTCCAAGGCAATGAATTTCCAACTTCATGGGATAATTGGTCTGAAGAAGGGGAAAGAAAGCGTCAAAGGGAGCATGATCGTTTGTTACAACGACATTTGTCCGTAAAGCCAAGCTATCGTCAAACCAAGCCTTACCCCTATATGGAATATGAACTTGACTGGGGGAAAATCTCTTCTTATTTTGACCCGCGGTCGGGAAATACGGCCGTTGCTTTTAAGTATAAAGGTGAATAGCGATCTTGTAGGTGAGACTGTTGGGATAAGTAAGGAGAAGTGTGATGGATAAAAAAGCAAAGAAAATACTCATGAACACTTTCTGGTCCAGCGGCTGGAAGCAGGAGCGAGGACCCTTTTCGGGTGAGGATTTTGAATATGCCAAAAGTAAGGGCTTGATGTTCGATCCGATCACCATTACACATGATGAGATGATAAATAGGTTACATGAGTTGCACCAGCAAAAGGCTACAAAAGAGCGAGTGGCAGCGGCGTTTCTGCACAGTCTTTCCACGAAAAAGGTTCATTTGCGAAGCGCCTTATCGAGCTGGGCATTAACCGCAAAACTGCCTATGCATACCTATGGGGAGCGACCTGTTGTCCTGCCCAATTACAGCAGCTGTGGGGATTGTAATTTTCATAAACTAATGTCCGATAAGGAATACGTCAATAAGGATTTGAATGTGCTGAATTTTGAACGGATCAAATGGGGCGGTATTCGGCTGAATCACCTTCTTTACTGCTGGATGGACCTTGAATTATTTAGTCAAGAAGAGGAGTTCCAGGTTTCGGATGAGGATCTGGCTATCCTTCATAACATGCTGGAAGCCGTTCAGGACTGTGAGGCTCAGAATGGTGCGCGGCAATTGGAGAAGCGCTGGAAAGATGTGTTCCCATCCAGCAAAAATGAACGCGACGTGGTTATGGAGGTATGGGGATATGCTGGCTTGCTGGCACCACGGGACACACCTCGTAGACGCCGCGGCGGCAATGATGATTTTTATTCGGTAGCAGCCTGGCAAGGAGATGACGGATACTCCCAGGAAGCGCTGGACTATTATTTTGGTACGTTTTTATAAAGAAAGTGAAGGTTTATCTTCAGGTTAGGCTATTCCCCCAAACAAAAAAGGGAACTCCCTGATTGGTTCAATTGGACAGAATACTTAGAATTAAAGTAGGGTGAAAAATTGAATTTTGGGGGAATGGATGATGAGTCGATTAACCGAAGCTATAAAGATGTTACACATTGTGAAAAAAGGATCAAGACTTTGAAAGGGATTAGTAGATACATCCCCAATCAGCATGGAGCCTGGGCAATGCTCATTCTTCCATTTTTGTTTGGCTTAGCTGCTTCTCCAAAACAATTCATTCATATACCTCTATTCGTATGCTGGTTTTTTATCTATTTATTTAGTTTTCCTGTTCTCCAATGGATCAAAACGGGAAACAGTAAAAGATACCGTAAACCTGTTGTTATATACGGAGCAATACTCCTTCCTCTTTTGGCTTCTCTAGTATGGGTTAAACCTGCGTTGATCTGGTACGGAGTTCTGCTCCTGTTCTTTTTTATGGCTAATATGTATTACGCCAAAATGAAGAATGAGCGTGCTTTGTTAAATGACATTACCGCGATCCTGCTTTTCTGTTCTTTTATATATCCTGTTGTTCATATTGGAGAAGGTGGAGATTGGACATTAACCACAGAGCTATTTTTGCTGTTGGTATGTTATTTCATAGGAACGGCTCTTTATGTTAAAACGATCATCCGTGAAAGAAAAAATCCACGTTACTATTATGCGTCTATTATCTATCATCTGATCATTGTGCTGTTGGCCGCCTGGATCAAGGTGTTTTTGGTTATTCCATTTTTAATTTTGTTCATACGAGCTATATGGCTTCCTAAATTCGAGTTAAAGGCAAAGCATGTAGGCATGGCTGAAATTGGATTTTCATTGATGCTCTATGTATCTGTGCTGTTTTTATATTTTTAAAAAGGAGAGACATCAATGATATCTTTGCAAACGCCACGAGATTATCGCGTAGACCCTTTTATCGTCATTTGGGAGGTAACGAGAGCTTGCGCATTAAAATGCCTTCACTGTAGAGCGGAAGCCCAATATAAGCCTGACCCTCGTCAGTTGACATTTGAAGAGGGCAAAAAGCTGCTCGATCAAATCGCTGAAATGAATCAACCACTGGTGGTTTTCACAGGTGGAGATCCGTTATCGCGTCCTGATTTATTTGAGTTGGCTCAATATGCAATTGAGGAGAAAAAGCTATCGGTTTCCATGACTCCCAGTGCTACCCCAAAAGTGACAAGAGCAGCGGTCGAAAAAGCAAAGCAGGTTGGCTTATCACGATGGGCTTTTAGCCTGGACGGTTCATGCGCGGACATTCATGATCATTTTCGCGGGACTGTGGGTTCTTACAATACGACCATGCGGGGAATTGGATATTTGAAGGAATTGAACATCCCTATCCAAGTGAACACCACCGTGTCCCGATACAATCTTCATGATCTGGAGCGAATTGCAGAAAAGGTAAAGGAAATGCAGGCGGTGTTATGGAGCTTGTTTTTTCTGGTTCCAACCGGGCGTGGGATGGAAAAAGATATGATTACTCCTGATGAGCATGAGGCTGTAATGAAGTGGTTGTATCAGATACAGCAACAGATGCCCTACGGTGTAAAGGCTACCGAAGCACCTCATTATCGAAGGGTTGTCCTACAGGAAAAGCGTAAAGCAGTGAAGAACGGTGCAATGTTCGAACCTAAACGGGCAGATGTTTTGGGACGCGCGCCTAAAGGCGTAAATGATGGAGATGGATTTGTTTTTATCAGTCATATTGGCGAAGTGTACCCGAGTGGGTTCCTGCCGTTAACATGCGGAAATGTACGAAAGGATAGTTTGGCACATATTTATCGGGAATCTCCGATTATGAACCATCTTCGGGATAAATCTCTGCTTAAAGGCAAATGTGGAGTTTGCGAATTCAATACAGTCTGTGGAGGCTCCAGAGCAAGGGCTTTTGCAATCACAGGAGACTATTTGGAGAGTGACCCTTATTGTGCATATATGCCTGAAGTGGGGAAGGAAACGTGTGCTCATGAATAAAAATGCTAAAAGAGTTGTTATCCTTGGTGGAGGAATAAGCGGTTTAAGTGCTGCCTTTTATGTGAAAAAGCTGGCGGAGGACAGGCAGCTTGAAGTGGAGATTACACTGGTGGAGAAAAGCGACCGTCTGGGAGGAAAGCTGCAAACGGTTCGCCAAAACCATTTTATGATCGAAAAAGGACCGGATGCTTTTCTGGCCAGAAAGACGGCTATATTGGATCTGACTATGGAATTGGGGCTGGAAGCCGATTTAGTGGCAACAAACCCGAAGGCCAAGTCGGCCTCCATTTTGCATAAAGGCAAGCTGCATACCATGCCGATAGGCTTTATTTTAGGCATTCCAACAAAGTTAACTCCCTTCATTCGAACAGGGCTAATCTCTCCACTGGGAAAAGCGCGCGCAGCTCTGGATTTAATTATTCCAGCCAAGCAAGGCGATATGGATGAATCTCTGGGGGATTTTATCAAGCGACGTCTAGGTAAAGAGGTGTTGGAGCAGATTACTGAGCCTTTGCTATCTGGTATTTACGCTGGCGATACGTATTCTCTTAGCCTCAAGTCAACCTTCCCTCAATTTAAGCAGATGGAACAAAAGCATCGAAGTCTGATTATAGGTATGGCTAAAGGGGCAGGGAGAAGATCGGGTGCACCTAACAAATACCCAGAAATCGCCAAGAAGAGCATGTTTCTTTCCTATCAACATGGATTATCGACCATCGTGGAGCGGTTAAAGGAAAAGCTCGACACCGTCCATTTTGTGATGGGACAGCGTGTGGCTGAGGTGAGAAAAGAGGACGGTTATCAAGTAGTACTAGACCATGGGCAAATCATAGATGCAGATGCAGTGATCTGCGCTGTTCCAGCCTTTGAAGCGGCCACATTATTTTCCGATATCGCAAGTGTGAGCTGGCTCCATAAGATTAACTACGTTTCGGTAGCGAATATTTCCCTTGCGTATAAAAATTCAGACCTTGATCTTGCCTATGAGGGAACTGGATTTTTAGTTCCCCGCAAAGAAGGAAAAATGATTACGGCCTGTACTTGGTCATCGACAAAGTGGAGCCATACCGCACCTGAAGGATATACACTCTTACGGACTTACATTGGGCATGCAGGCGCACAGGGATGGGTTCAGATGACAGACGATGAACTTGTAGCTGCGGCGCGCAAAGACCTGAAGGATTTAATGGGAATCGATGCTGAACCTGAATTAACTGAAGTCAGTCGGTGTAATCAATCCATGCCACAATATCCGATAGGACACAAAGAGCAGATGGCGAAGGTGAGACATGATTTGTCACAGGATTTTCCGAATGTGTTTCTATGCGGTGCTGGTTATGGAGGCGTTGGCATTCCGGATTGTATCGCTCAAGGCAAAGAAGCGGCTGAACAGCTGGTCTCAGTTTTGTTATAAGCAGGCGCTTTCCATGAGTTAAAGAGGGAACCCCCTTATTGGCTCAGATTTGAGAGAAACATAGAATAAGAATTAAGTATAAAACTTAATTAAAATGGGGGAATGAAAAATGAGCCAGTTAACGGTAGAAACATGGGTAGCGGACATTGTGAAGGAAGTGCCCAAAACAAGTGACTTGTTCCGTAAACTACGGATTGACTTCTGCTGTGGCGGAAAAATATCGCTCCGTGAAGCGGCTGTCAGCCGGGGGCTGCACGCTGGTGAACTGCTGGCGCGGGTGCATGAAGTGGAGGAAAATCAGGCACAGCATAAGCAAATGCACCCCTCCTCACTAGAACCCAAAGAACTGATCGCCTATATTCAGGATGAGTATCATACAAAGTTGTGTGAAGAACTAGCGGCGCTCACACCGTATATTACCAAGCTAACACGGGTTCATGGCGAACGCTATTCGCACCTGAAGCGAGTGAATGAACTTTATACCTTGCTTAAACAGAAGTTAACGGTACATATTCAATTCAAGGAAAGTCTTCTGTTTCCGTTGATTCAAGCGTTTTTTCAGGACTCGACGTTTGAGCGTGTGGACGCACTTCTTTTTCACTTATCCGAGTTGCAAGACGAGCACCAAGCGGTTGTGGATTTACTGCAGGAGCTGCGTTTGATTACCAATGGCTTTGAGCCGTTACAGGAAGCTTGTGGCACACATCGACTTGTATTGAAGCGTTTGGAGGATCTGGAAGCGGACATTTATAATCATATTCTTCTTGAGAATTGTACACTAGTTGAACGTACCAGACAGGCACAACCCCATTCATAATGAAACCTATCACTTCATGACAGGCTAGACGTAAGGAGTCAAACAAAAATGAAAAAAATTATTAAACATAGCCAGGCACTCTTTTTTGCTTTTTGTGTTGTGTTATTACTAGCAGGGTGCGGTGCGGGGCAACAATCAGCTTCAAGCGGTAGCAGCGCGGTCCAGAACGAGGTCTCCGGCCAGGATTCATCGAAAAAGACTGAAACTGTAGAACTGACCATTTCCGCGGCTGCGAGCTTAACAGATGCACTTAAAGAAATCCAGACATTGTACGAATCATCCCATAAAGGTATTCAATTGAATTTCAACTTTGGTGGTTCTGGTGCACTGGAAAAGCAGATTGAGCAAGGAGCTCCATCGGACTTGTTTTTGTCTGCTTCGAAGAAAAACATGAAGTCTCTCGTAGATCAGCAGTTAATCGAGAGCAATAAACAAAAAACATGGCTGACGAACGAGTTGGTAGCGGTGATCCCTGCTGACGGGACGACGAGCATCACGAGTGTAAAGGATTTAATGCAAAAAGAAGTGAAAAAGGTAGCAATTGGTATTCCTGAGAGTGTTCCTGCAGGCAAATATGCACAGGAAGCACTGACGAACGTTAAGCTTTGGGATGTGTTACAAGACAAGCTTGTTCAGGCAAAAGATGTTAGACAAGTGCTGCAATATGTAGAAACGGGTAACGCAGATGTCGGATTTGTGTATAAGACAGATGCGTTAACTTCGCAAAAGGCGAAAATTGCTTTTGAGGTGGACTCTAAAACTTATTCAACGGTTGAGTACCCTATCGGGATCATCAAAGCTTCCAAACACATCCAAGAAGCCGAAAGCTTCTATAAATACCTTCAATCGCAAGAATCTCTGAACATTATGGCTAAGTATGGATTTACCATACCGAAGTGAGCATGCAGGCTATAGATTGGAGCGAATATTGGCCTCCGATTCGATTATCGTTACAGATTGCACTGTTATCCAGCGTTTTGGTGATCCTATTAGGCTTGTTTGCGGCATGGTCCATGTCGCGGTTAGGATTATTTAAAGGGAAAACACTCGTTGAAACCGTGCTTATGCTGCCTTTGGTGCTCCCGCCGACGGTAGTTGGATTTTTACTGCTAATCTTACTCGGACGAAAAAGTGGGTTTGGACGTTTGGTGGAGCATTGGTTTGGCGAGCCTATTGTATTCTCATGGTGGGCTGGGGTTGTGGCCGCGGTGGTTGTGGCTTTTCCTCTAGTCTATCGGACACTGAGAATGGGATTCGCTGCAGTGGATCGGGACTTGGAAAACGCGGGGCGCTCGATGGGGGCAAATGAATGGCAGGTCTTCCGATATATCACCTTTCCTTTGATTTTCCCTTCTTTTAAAGCGGCCTTTATACTTGGTTTTGCCCGTGGGCTGGGAGAATTCGGTGCTACGCTGATGATTGCCGGAAATATTCCGGGTAAAACACAAACGATCCCTACAGCCATCTATATTGCAGTGGATTCTGGTCATCTTCCTATGGCCTGGGCTTGGACATGCTCTATCATATTCATTTCCTTTATAATGCTCCTGTTAACAGGCCAAAAGAACAATTAATCTATTCATACAAGCTTCCCTCTGGTAGAGGGGGGTTTTTTTTGTATCTTTCCTTAGAACGAGGGATTTTCTATAGCGCTATAGGACATTCCCTAATGGGAACGGAGAGGAATGAATTTCATAATGAGAGTAAGCGAATGAATCTTTCCCATGGGCTTGCGACGGACTGATTCATTCTGAAAAGGAGCGTTGATCACCGATGAAAAAGAAATACAGTCTCAACTTCTTCAAACCAATCGAGAGCTATTCCGGAAATTGGTCAATCCTTGAAGAAAAAAATAGAGAATGGGAAAACGTGTACCGCCAGCGTTGGTCTCATGACAAAGTGATTCGTACGACGCATGGTGTTAACTGTACCGGCTCCTGTAGCTGGAAGGTTTTTGTTAAGAATGGCATCATCACTTGGGAAAATCAGCAAATCGATTATCCCTCCTGCGGTCCAGACATGCCGGAATTTGAGCCGCGTGGATGCCCGCGTGGTGCTTCATTTTCCTGGTATGAATACAGTCCGTTACGTGTGAAATACCCATATATGCGCGGTAAGTTATTGCGACTCTGGCAAGCTGCCCTCAAGGAGCATAGCAATCCGGTAGACGCATGGGCCAGCATTGTGGAAGACCCGGAGAAAGCCAAGCTCTACAAATCGGCTCGCGGCAAAGGCGGGCATGTTCGTGTGGCTTGGGATGATGTTCTGCATCTGATTTCGGCGCAATTAATTTACACCATTCGCAAATACGGTCCTGACCGGATTGCAGGCTTCACCCCTATTCCAGCAATGTCAATGATAAGCTATGCCTCAGGAGCGCGGTTTATTTCATTGCTTGGTGGGGAGATGTTGAGCTTTTACGATTGGTATGCCGATCTTCCGCCTGCTTCTCCTCAAATTTGGGGTGAGCAAACGGACGTACCTGAATCCTCAGATTGGTACAACGCGGGTTACCTGATCATGTGGGGATCGAATGTGCCGCTTACCCGGACGCCGGATGCCCACTTTATGACGGAAGTACGCTATAAAGGAACGAAGGTCGTATCCGTGGCTCCGGATTTGGCGGAAAACGTAAAGTTCGCTGATAACTGGCTTGCACCCAATCCGGGTACAGACGCCGCTGTGGCACAGGCGATGACACATGTCATTCTGGATGAGTTCTACCAGAAACGCCAGGAATCCATGTTCATTAACTATGCCAAGCAATATACAGATATGCCATTCATGATTCTGCTTGATCCCTACGAAGGAGCCTGGAAAGGCGGACGTTTTCTGCGGGCGAGTGATCTGGGGGATGCTTCACAGCATGCAGATTGGAAACCGGTCATTTTCGATGAAGTAGCAGGGGAAATGATGGTCCCGAACGGAACAATGGGACAGCGCTGGGAGCAGGATAAGAAATGGAATCTGATCTTGGAGCGGGAAGATGGAACCAAGGTTGAGCCTGCGCTCACGGTGGAAGGTCATGACGAGCAATGGGAAGAAATCGTATTCCCTTATTTTGATAACACAGGTAACGGAACATTCAAACGTGTCATTCCGGCGAAAAAAGTACGTCTGGCTGATGGCTCAGAGCGCTTCGTAGCCACCGTATATGACTTGATGATGAGTCAGTATGGTGTCGCTCGCAATGATAGCCCTCATAATGCAAAGGATTATTACGATGCAGCTTCTCATTACACTCCTGCCTGGCAGGAGAAGATCACGGGAGTCAAGGCATCGGTCGTAGTGCAAGTTGCTCGCGAATTTGCTCAGAACGCCATCGACACTCAAGGACGTTCCATGATCATTATGGGGGCGGGGATCAATCACTGGTTTAACAGTGACACCATTTATCGCTCCATCTTGAACCTGGTCGTGCTGACGGCTTCCCAAGGTGTTAACGGTGGAGGCTGGGCGCATTATGTAGGTCAAGAGAAGTGCCGTCCTATTGAAGGCTGGTCAACGATTGCCTTTGCCAAAGACTGGCAGGGACCGGCTCGGTTGCAAAATGCTACTTCGTTTTTCTATTTTGCAACAGAACAGTGGCGGTATGAAGAAAGCGGCACCGACACATTGAAATCGCCGACTGGGGGAGAGGTCAGTTACCAACATCCGGCTGACTACAATGTACTTGCTGCACGGTTGGGCTGGATGCCTTCTTACCCGCAGTTTAATAAAAACAGCCTGCTATTCGCCGAAGAGGCGGCGCAATTAGGCAAGAAGTCAAACGAGGAAATCATTAACCACACTGTGGAAGAGATTAAATCGCGTAAGACCCGTTTTGCTATTGAAGATCCAGGGGCAGCGGAGAACTTCCCGCGTTCGCTCTTTATTTGGCGGTCCAACCTCATTTCCAGCTCGGCCAAGGGACAGGAATATTTCATGAAGCATTTGCTTGGAGCCTCCGACGCGCTGCTTGCCCGGCCGAACGAAGATCAGAAGCCTGAGGAAATCGTCTGGCGGGAAGATGTGGAAGGAAAGCTTGATTTGATGGTCGCACTTGATTTCCGGATGACCACAACGCCATTGTACGCGGATGTCGTACTTCCGGCGGCAACCTGGTATGAGAAGACGGATTTGTCCTCGACAGACATGCATCCGTTCGTGCATCCATTTAATCCTGCAGTGAATCCGCTTTGGGAATCCCGCTCGGACTGGGATATTTACCGTCAGCTGTCTGAAACCTTCTCGAACATGGCCAAAGAGCATCTACCGGGAATATATAAAGACCTTGTAACTGCACCGCTTGGGCATGATTCCATAGGCGAAATTGCGCAACCGATGGGTCTTATAAAGGACTGGACGAAAGGCGAGGCCGAAGCTGTGCCGGGTAAAACCATGCCTAATTTCAGCATCGTAGAACGCGATTACACCAAAATTTACGATAAATATGTCTCGCTCGGTCCAAATTTGGCTACTGGAAAAACGGGCGCGCATGGCGTTAGCTTCTCGGTAGCGGATGAATATGAGGAATTGAAGAAGCTGAACGGGGTTTATTATGATGAGTCCATTAAAGATGGACTGCCGAAGATCCAGACAGCCCGTCAAGTGGCTGATACGATTCTTCATCTTTCGTCTGCAACGAATGGTCGTGTCTCCCAAAAAGCCTACGCAGAGGCGGAAAAGGATCACGGTGTGAAGCTAATGGACATCTCAGCCGATCGCGCCGCCGAGAAGATCACGTTCCAAAGCATTACAGCGCAGCCGCGTGAAGTTATACCGACACCGGTATTCAGTGGCTCTAACAAACAGGGACGTCGCTACTCGCCATTTACCACGAATATTGAGCGTCTCGTTCCGTTCCGGACTTTGACAGGAAGACAGCATTTCTATATCGATCATGAAATCTTCCAGCAGTTTGGGGAGTCGCTGCCTATCTATAAACCGACTTTGCCACCGATGGTATTCGGTACACGTGATCGGGAAATCAAGGGTGGCCAGGATTCACTTGTGCTTCGTTATCTGACTCCACATGGGAAATGGAATATTCACTCCACTTATCAGGATAACCAGCATATGCTTACGCTGTTCCGTGGAGGCCCAACGGTATGGATCAATAACGAAGACGCAGCAGCCCACGATCTGGCCGACAATGACTGGGTAGAAGTGTACAACCGTAACGGTGTCGTCACCGCCCGGGCAGTTGTCAGCCACCGGATGCCAAGAGGAACGATGTTTATGTACCATGCACAAGATAAGCACATTCAAGTGCCAGGCTCCGAAATCACGGATACACGCGGGGGCAGTCATAATGCGCCAACAAGAATTCATCTCAAACCGACCCAGATGGTTGGCGGATACGCTCAGCTTAGCTACGGGTTCAACTATTACGGTCCAATCGGCAACCAGCGCGATGTGTACGTAGCGGTACGTAAAATGAAGGAGGTTAACTGGCTTGAAGATTAAAGCTCAAATTGCCATGGTCATGAACCTGGATAAATGTATTGGCTGCCATACGTGCAGCGTGACGTGCAAAACAACTTGGACAAACCGCAAAGGTGCGGAATATATGTGGTTCAACAACGTGGAAACGAAGCCCGGTATTGGTTATCCAAAACGCTGGGAAGACCAGGAACAGTATAAGGGGGGCTGGCAGCTTCGCAAAGGGAAACTTGAACTGAAGTCAGGGAACAAGCTGTCCAAGATAGCGCTCGGTAAAATTTTCTACAATCCCGATATGCCTGAAATGAAGGATTATTATGAACCCTGGACTTACAATTATGAACATTTGACCAACGCCAAAGAGCAGAAGCATTCTCCGGTCGCGCGTGCACAATCTGCTGTAACAGGCGAAAAAATGGATCTGAATTGGGGGCCAAACTGGGAGGATGATTTGGCAGGTACGCATGTGACAGGACCTCTCGATCCCAATATTCAGAAAATTGAAGAAGAGATTAAATTCAATTTCGAGAAGTCGTTCATGCTGTATCTTCCTCGGCTTTGCGAACACTGTCTGAATCCAAGCTGTGTCGCATCCTGCCCTTCAGGTGCCATGTACAAACGGGACGAGGATGGCATCGTGCTTGTGGATCAGGAAGCATGTCGCGGCTGGAGATATTGCATGACGGGTTGTCCATATAAGAAAGTGTACTTCAACTGGCAGACGAACAAAGCAGAGAAATGCACCTTCTGCTTCCCGCGCGTAGAAGCCGGGTTGCCAACCGTCTGCTCCGAGACGTGTACCGGACGAATTCGTTACCTTGGCGTTCTGTTGTATGACGCGGATAAGGTGCAGGAGGCTGCTTCTAAAGAGGATGAGAAAGATCTGTATAAAGCACAGTGTGATTTGTTCTTGGACCCAAGTGATCCAGCGGTAATTGCGCAGGCAAAAAAAGATGGGATCTCGCAAGATTGGATTGAGGCTGCGCAGAACTCACCGGTCTACAAGCTTGCTATTGAGTATAAGCTGGCATTTCCGCTTCATCCGGAATACCGCACGCTGCCGATGGTCTGGTATGTACCACCACTTAGTCCGATCATGAATTACTTTGAAGGGAAAGACTCCATCGAGAATCCAGATATGATCTTTCCAGCTATCGAAGAAATGCGCACGCCTATTCAGTATCTTGCCAATATGTTGACGGCGGGCGACACCCAGACGGTGAAAGAATCGCTGCAGCGGATGGCTATGATGCGCTCCTATATGCGTGCCCAGTCCACAGGACAATCTTTCGATGAAAGCCGTCTGGAACGCACCGGCATGACAGCACGTCAGGCCGAGCAGATGTACCGGCTTCTGGCCATTGCCAAATACGAGGACCGTTTCGTTATTCCAACATCGCATAAAGAGGGTTATTCTAATCCATATCGCGCCCAAGGAGCTGCTGGTTACGGTGATACCTTAGGGAATATGGAAGGTTGTGGAGTTGCAGGAGCTGGCTGTAGCGGTTGTAGCCTGGCAAGCTCCACGGGAATGGAAGAGCCTTCGAAATCAGGCAAGCAAATGTATGAAGAAAACTTCTACGGGGGTATTTGGCGTGATTAATGTAGCGAAACTGTATGAATTCAAGCCTTCATTCGGGTTTTTCGCCCAACAACTCATGTACCCGGAAAAGCTGGATTTTCATCCGGCTTTTCTGGAAGCATCATTTGATCCGGATCATCCTGCGTATACGTATGCTCATAAGTACTGGTCTCTTATGCAAGAGTTTAGTATGGAAGAGATCCAGGAACTGTATACAGAAACCTTCGATTTTCAAAAAAATTGCGCACTATATATGACTTACTTCAAGTTTGAAGATGCAAAAGAAAGAGGACAAATGCTGGTCAAGTTAAAGGTTCTCTATGAAATGTATGGTCTTGAAATGCCAGATGGTGAGCTGCCGGATTACCTACCGCTCATGTGTGAATTCCTGTATGCCGCCGAATGGGTACAGGATGCAAAGACGACAGAAAATTTCCGCATGCCGATCGCGATTTTGGAAGACGGCACTTATCATTTGCTTAAAGCGCTGGAAAAAATGGAAAGCCCGTATTTTCATCTGGTCAAGGGACTGCGCGAAACGCTTAAAGCTTGCGTAGAACAGGAGGCAGCCACGCTATGATGATGGAGCAGTTTTTATGGGTCATTTTCCCTTATATGTGTGTGGTCATTTTTATCGTAGGCCATATCTTCCGCTATAGAACGGACCAATTCAATTGGACGGCAAAATCGAGCGAATTTATTGAAAAGAAACAATTGATGATCGGAAGCCTCTTATTCCACCTGGGGATCATTCCAGTTATTTTCGGTCATGTGTCTGGTCTGGGTATACCCAAAACCTGGATGCATGCACTGGGGGTAAACGATCATCTATATCACATTGGAGCGGTCTATATTGGTGGAATATTTGGAGCCATGACGTTCCTTGGGATGTTGATACTTACCTCTCGACGTTTTACAATTCGTAATGTGCGCCGTTTAAGTACAGCTTCTGATTTGATCGTAAACGTATTGCTGTTGGCGCTTGTGTGCATGGGGATGTTTGCCACACTCGTAACGAATGCGGTTCAGCCGGAATTTGATTATCGGGAGACAATCTCGATCTGGTTCCGCGGTTTGTTCATATTCCGTGTTGACCCTACACTGATGAGAGATGTACCGATTTCTTTCAAGCTTCATGTACTTATGGGTTTTGCGATTTTTGCATTCTGGCCGTTTACCCGGCTTGTACATGTGTGGAGTGTTCCGTTGAATTATGTGCGCAGAAGTTATATCCTTTACAGAAGACATAAATCAAACTAGGAAAGCGGGCTCTGCCTTCTTTCCTAGTTTTATTAGGAGAGAGTGATGAATAATAAGATGGATTATCAAAGGGAGCTTGAGCGAATACGCGAACATTTCGGTTATGATTTTATGGCACTTGCTCTGGTTGAACCGGCCGAATATCAATACGTCATTAAATGGAAAAACGCCGCTGGCAATTTGAATGATCGATTTAAGCGGATTGTACTGCAATCTGGAAAGGGCATAGCAGGAGTCGTGTTTAAAACCGGGAAATCTATCTTTATTCCATCTGTTCATCAATTTGTTGGGGCAGACAACCTGTTTAACTATCCAATCGTTCAATCCGAGAAGCTCAAGAGTCTCGGCGCTGTGCCCCTGTGGAATGATGCTCGCGTCGCGGGTGTACTGCTGGGTGGATTTCGAGAAGAACAGCTGATGACCGAAGCTATGATGCGTGATTTGGAAACCTTGGCACATAGGGGAATTGGAGAGTTGAACGGGAAGGAAGTGATCTGAATTGACATTGTCTATAGGGACAGACTCTTTGAGTACGCTAATGGTGAAGATGTTTGAGAACAGTACAGAAGCTATCTTCTTTTTTGATAGGGAAGGGAAAACCCTAGCCATGAACCCGGCGGCTGAGGAGATTGTAGACGATGACGTTCTCATTCAACTCTATGAAGGACAGGACAGGGCCTTATGTGGAACATGCAGAGGCTATACAAGCGACACAGAGCCCCGTACCTGCCTTGACTGTTATTTCAATGTGCCTGAATCCAACAATTTTGCTTCTTTTCAGGTTTATCTGGAGACGAAAAGCAACGGAATGGTTCCCTATGCAGCTTCTTTTCATACGATTGATTCTACAAATGGAATCCGGGTGCTGATGCTGAGAGATTTGACCCCGCAATTTCAGACGCAGGAGAAATTGTATCAGAACAAAATGATGAAACATGTTATTGAAGCACAGGAAAACGAGCGTAAACGGCTTTCCAGAGAGCTGCACGACAGCGTCGCCCAGGAATTGATGAGCGCGGTTGTTGAACTACGGGTATTAAAATACATGACGAATGATGAGCAGCTCATTAAAAACATGAAACAAACAGAAGCATCCATGACACGCTTGCTGGATGATATCCGCAACCTGTCTGTGGATCTTCGTCCTGCTACCCTTGATGATTTTGGACTTGAGGCGGCATTCCGTTCCCACTTTAAGCGGGTCGAGCAAAGTTTTGGTCTAGTGGTTGAGTTCGTATCTGATCTTCCCCAGAAGCGGTATGGAAGCGAAAAAGAAACAGTCATTTATCGCGTCTGTCAGGAGGCTGTGCTCAATGCGTTGAAGTATGCCCAGGTGGATACCGTTAAAGTTACTTTGTCGGAGCACGAACACGCGCTTCGTTTGACTGTAGAGGATAATGGGATTGGCTTTGATAAGGGGGGCAAGCCTATTGGAACAGGACTTGGCTTGTATGGTATGCAGGAGCGAGCAGAGCTGGTAGGTGGAAGTTTTGGCGTCCTTTCGAATGTTGGCCAAGGAACCAAAGTCTTTTTACAAATTCCGATTGGATACGAGGAGGAATAGAAACTTGATCAAAATTGTATTAGCGGATGATCATGCCATTGTAAGAAGCGGATTTTCCATGATTCTCAACTTCCAATCGGATATGGAGGTTGTCGGAACGGCTGCGGACGGGATTGAAGCGTATACTATGGTAGCCAAACATCAGCCGGATATTCTAATTATGGACCTCAGCATGCCTCCAGGCGAAAGTGGTTTGATCGCCACAGGCAAGATTAAAGAGGACCACCCTGATACTAAAATTCTGATTTTGACCATGCATGACGACGAAGAATATCTATTTCATATTTTGAAGAATGGTGCTTCAGGGTACGTTTTGAAAAATGCGCCAGATGAGGAGTTATTGCTTGCCATACGTACCATTCATGGGGGCGGGACTTATATCCATCCTAAAATGGCCACTTCTCTCGTGCGTGAGTTCATTAAGAAAGACACAACATCACAAACCGAAGATCCGTATGAGATTCTGTCCAAGCGCGAGCTGGAGATTCTCCCTTTGGTTGCAAAGGGATACGGTAACAAGGAAGTTGCCGAAAAGCTGTTCATTTCTGTCAAAACCGTGGAAGCGAATAAAGCTAAAATCATGGAGAAGTTGAACTTAAAAAGCCGGCCTGAGCTGGTCCAATATGCTTTAAAGAAAAAAATGCTGGATTTCTAGTTTATGAAGAAGATTATTTTTAATCCAATAATATATCTACAATGAATCAAGCAGCTTCTTACGAGAAGCGGCTTTTTTATTTTCAGGGACTCCCCTGACCGGGAAAGGGGAGTCCCCTATATTCGAAAGGAACGGCTAGCGGCTACAATGGGAACAGAAAAATACAAATCAAACATTCGACAGAATAAAGTTGAAAAGGTGAGTTAAATGATTAGAAAAATGCAGTTGCCGCTACAAACATTGAACCTGATTCTTGGATTCATGGTGTGGGTCATCATTTCTTCCCTCATGCCGTTCATTACGGAGGATATCGTGATTCCACCCGGAAAACTGGCCATGGTTACGGCGATTCCGGTCGTGCTTGGATCGATTCTGCGCATTCCGCTTGGTTATTATGCCAATATTTTCGGGGCGAGAATCGTTTTCCTCGTTAGCTTTGTTTTGCTTTTGTTTCCGGTCTACTATATCAGTGAAGCTTCGACGATGACGGATTTAATTATCGGTGGCTTGTTCCTTGGGATTGGGGGAGCGGTGTTCTCGGTTGGAGTAACTTCACTGCCCAAGTACTATCCGAAAGAAAGACATGGCTTTGTCAACGGGATGTATGGTGTGGGCAACCTGGGGACAGCAGTAACGACCTTCTCCGCTCCGATTGTAGCGACACAGGTAGGATGGGCACTTACAGTCAAGCTGTATCTTATCCTATTGCTTGTTTTTATCGTTTTGAATTTCTTCTTTGGGGACCGTCATGAAGCTAAAGTCAAGACCCCCATTATGGAGCAAATCAAAGGGGTTTACAAAAATGAAAAGCTTTGGTTTTTCTCGCTCTTTTATTTTATTACGTTTGGCTCATTTGTAGCGTTTACGGTGTATCTACCGAATTTCCTCGTATCGAATTTCGAACTGGATAAAGTGGATGCAGGGATGCGTACAGCAGGCTTTATCGCAATTGCTACATTCTTCCGCCCGATCGGTGGCTGGCTGGCGGATCGTTTTCAGCCCTTGTTCCTGCTGGTAGGTACGTTTGCTGTATATACGGTCGCTGCGATTCTTTTGGCTTTTTCCCCAGACATCACCCTGTATACCGTAGGGTGCTTGGCTATCGCTGTGAGTGCGGGAATCGGGAACGGTGTCATTTTCAAGCTAGTTCCCTTTTATTTTAATAAACAGGCAGGCATAGTGAACGGAATTGTATCCATGATGGGTGGCCTGGGTGGCTTTTTCCCTCCGATCTTGTTATCGACGATTCATGCGGCTACTGGCCAATATTCCATCGGGTTCATGTTACTCTCCCAAGTGGCACTGGCTAGCCTGATTCTCGTCATATGGCTATATTATCAAGGGCGTTTCCCTGTAACTGCCGAGCAGAACCGCTTTGAGAAACAAAAGGAACTTCAGCAGTAAAGCATTAAGAGTGGAGAAATTATAAAGACACCTTTAACGTTTCTAGCGAGAGCCACAGGAAAAAGCACAAAGTTAACGATCGCTCTTCAACGTTAGGGGGACATTGTGATGAAGGAACGTTATTCAAGACAGATCTTATTTAGACCCATCGGCAGTGAAGGACAACGTAATCTGTCTGAAGCTGTTGTTACCATTATCGGCTGCGGGGCACTAGGCTCCGCCATCGCTGAAACATTAGTAAGAGCGGGCGTCGGAGAGATTCACCTGGTTGACCGTGATTATGTGGAGACGTCGAATCTGCAACGCCAGCAGTTATTCACGGAGCAGGATGCTGCACAAATGCTCCCCAAGGTAACGGCTGCTGAAAAAAGGTTAAAGGCGATACGAGAAGACGTACGCTTGTATACCTATCTCGACAGCTTGGATACCGGGCTTGCTCAAGAGCTTGCTGGTAAAAGCACATTGCTGATGGATGCAACGGATAATTTTGAAACCCGGCTGCTTATAAACGATGCTGCACGAAAGGCTGAAATTCCATGGATTTACGGCGCCTGTGTTGGAAGCACAGGCGTTGTTTTTCCGTTCGTGCCGGGCAAGTCAGCTTGTTTTCGTTGCCTACTGCCATCGCTGCCGGCAATCAATCAGACCTGCGATACGGCTGGAATCATCTCGCCCGCAGTTCAAGTGACGGCTGCTCTCCAAAGTGCAGAAGCCATGAAGTGGCTGAGCGGTAAACGTGATAAAATGCGCAGCAAGGTTCATTTATTTGATCTATGGGAAAATACGCAGATGGACATAGGGATTTCCCGCATCCGCAATCAGAATTGTCCGACCTGTGGAGAACATCCTGTGTTTCCTGCACTGACCGCATCCCGTCGCTCGGCGTATGCTTCGCTGTGCGGACGGGATGTAGTGCAGGTTCTTCCAGACCCTCATCGTCCGATTACGTTGGACGATGCAGAGAAAATGGGCAGGCTTATGGCGGAACGTGTAAAAAGGACCCCTTATTTCGTTGAATTTTATGCCTTTGAGCACCGAATGATTTTATTTAAAAACGGAAGGCTCCTCATTCACGGTATTGGAAGTATTGCCAGAGGTCAAAAGCTATACCATCAGTTGTTCGGTTAAACAAGGGATATAGATCCAGGAAATATAAATAGTGAGCAGAGTTTTCATAGCAGAGTAGCTTGCCAGGTGGCTGGAAGGTGGAAAAGATGAGTGTATTTGAAATCGTGACGGAACCCATTCTTCCGCAGATTTATGCAAATTATGTCTTAAGACCAGAAGCGGGAGCGGTGACCGTGTTTACAGGGCACGTAAGAGAGTGGACCCAAGGCGTACGGACATTATATCTTGCTTACGAGGCCTATGTGCCTATGGCTGAGAAAAAGCTTGCAGAGATTGGCCACGAAATTGAACAGAAATGGGAAGGGACAAGAGTAGCAATTGCACATCGGATTGGTGAGCTTCAGATCGGTGATATTGCCGTTGTCATCGCTGTTTCTTCACCACACCGCTCGGATGCGTATAAGGCGAATGAATACGCAATCGAACGAATCAAGGAAATCGTTCCGATCTGGAAGCGAGAGATATGGGAAAACGGAACACAATGGATCGGACAACAAAAGAAAAAGCCGGAGGAAATCAGTCATGATTAAGCTGTACTATTTTGCGGGACTCCGTGAAGTAACGGGAAAATTCGAAGAAATGGCAGATTTGGCAGGCCAAACTGTAGGGGAATTATACAGTTGGATCACAGATAAATACCCGGATATGCCGATCAATTCTACACGAATTGCAGTAAACGAGGAGTATGCGTTGCTTACAGATGTACTGCAGGATGGAGATATCGCAGCTTTTATTCCGCCTGTCAGCGGCGGCTAGTGAAAGTGCTCGTCATGTGTCCATGTCCGCAACGTCAAATACAGCTAATGAAAAAAAGAAGGTGGTCACATGAGTTCACATCCGCTGAAGGACCCATTGCGGCGTCCGATTCGTGATTTACGTATATCTGTTACGGATCGCTGCAATTTTCGCTGTTCCTACTGTATGCCAAAAGAAATTTTCGGCGACGATTTTGCCTTTCTTCCCAAAAGCGAATGCCTATCGTTTGAAGAGATTCATCGGCTTACGGAGCTCTTTGTAGGCCTTGGGGTCAAAAAAATACGACTCACAGGTGGTGAGCCGTTAATGCGACCGAACCTTCCCGACCTTGTCTCTAGTATTTTGTCTATCAGTGGAGTTGAGGATATAGGGTTGACCACAAATGGTTTGCTACTAGGGCAACAGGCGCAACGCCTCTATGGCGCGGGACTGCGACGGCTTAATGTCAGTGTAGACGCTCTGAACCCCGAGCTATTTGGGCAGATGAATGGACGGGGCATTAAGCCTGCGTTTATTTTGAAGCAGATCGATTTTGCAAGAGAAATCGGTTTTGAGATTAAGGTCAATATGGTGGTTCAAAAAGGTGTTAATGATTCTGAGATTTTGCCGATGGCTGCTTATTTTAAGGACCAGGGAATAACTCTTCGTTTTATTGAATTTATGGATGTAGGTAACGATACCGGATGGAGCTTCAAAAAGGTAGTAACAAAAGAAGAAATTATGGAGCGACTTAAGAATGAGTACGAGTTGGAGCCGGTAGATCAGAATTACTTTGGAGAAGTGGCAAAACGTTACCGTTATAAAGACAGCGACGCGCAAGTTGGCTTTATTACTTCGGTTTCGGATTCGTTTTGCTCATCCTGCACGCGTGCCCGTTTATCTTCTGATGGTAAGTTTTATACGTGTTTGTTTGCTTCAGACGGATTTGATTTGCGCCAGATGCTTCGTAACGGGGCGAATAATCAGGAATTACTTGATGCGATTACTTCAGTATGGGAACAACGCATAGATCGGTATTCCGATGAACGTACAGAACAGACTGCAAACAACAGAAAAAAAATTAACATGTCCTACATTGGCGGCTGACATTTTTATACGGGTAATGTGCCGTATTCGATGTGGATATTCCCAAAAAGAAAGCGCAAACATTTTTGTTGGCAAAACTTAAATTCGATGTTATTATGATCTTGGGATTGTTACTGAAAAGGCAAAACCCGGGACATGGAACTGGACTTCCATGTGTTGGGTTTTGCCTTTTCTTTTGTATACAGATTTGCAATAACGTAGAAAGGTGAGTGATAGTGTAGGGCTTATTCCTCTTTATGAATGCGCTTTCATTTTAATAGGTTTATAAATCTACACATTATAGTTTGGTTTACAGCGAAAGCTTGATCGGCTATTACCGTCTTGTGACCTATCTGAAATATCGCCCAGCATCTAAATCCTTTTTTAGATTATTGCGGGATCAGGGGGGCAGCCAGAATGATCATAACAAAGATATTTAATAATAACGCCATAATAGCCAAAGATTCAAAAAGGCATGAATTTGTTGTTATGGGTCGTGGAATTGCATTCAAAAAGAATGCAGGAGAACAAGTAGAAGAGCATTTAATTGAAAAGGTGTTTGTACTTAAACAAAAAGATGCTTCAGAGAAATTTAAATTACTGTTAGAGGATGTCCCTACAGAATATGTTTCGTTATGCTATGACATCATTGAATATGGAAAGAGCATATTGGAAGCACAGCTGAGCGACTATGTATATGTTTCGCTTACAGATCACATGAACAATGCATTTAAAATGTTTGATGAAGGGTTTAAAAATGCAAATCCGCTCATCTGGGAAATTAAAAAATTTTATCCTAAAGAGTTTGGAGTTGGCTTAAAAGCGCTGGAGTTTATTGAAGACGAAACAGGTAAACGATTGTCTGAAGATGAAGCAGGTAATATAGCTCTTCATTTAATCAATGCTCAAGTCAACAGCTCCTACCATAAAGTAGCGGATGTCGCTCAGCAAACTCAAAAAATACAGGATATCCTAAATATTATTAAGTACTCTTACAATATTACCCTGGATGAACAATCGACTAGCTATGAACGATTTATTACACATTTAAGGTTTTTCTTTCAGCGGTTAATTCAAAAAGAAAAATTAGCACTGGAAGATGATTTTCTATTAAGGCAAGTGAAAGCAAAGTACAAAAAAGCTTACAGTTGTATGCTGAAAATTGAGAAATACTTGGACACGGTATTGTCAGATGAAGAAAAACTGTATATAACGATTCATATTCAGCGCGTAACTCAATGACCAATTGAATAACTCCTTGGATTGTTACTGGTAATGCAGGCGAAACCAACCTAGATCGAATTTGATCTATTTTGGTTTTGCCTTTTTTTATAAATACAAATAAAGGGGCAGTTACAATGAAGTATGAGACATTAGCAAAAGACATCATCAGAAATGTCGGCGGCAAAGAAAATGTAAATAGTCTAACTCATTGTATTACACGCTTGCGCTTCAAGCTAAAGGATGAAAATAAGGCCAATACAGAGGTTCTGAAAAATATGGATGGTGTCGTCACTGTGGTAAAAAGCGGGGGACAATACCAAGTGGTGATCGGTAATCATGTGCCCGAGGTTTATGCGGATGTTGCTGCGATAGGCGGCTTCCAGGCAGGCGATTCAGAAGAAACATCAGGTGAAAAAGTCAGTTTGTTCAATAGGTTTATTGATACCATTTCAGGTGTATTTACACCCACGCTGGGTGTCTTGAGTGCCACGGGTATGATTAAGGGTTTTACGGCCTTGTTTGTAGCTATAGGCTGGCTGACTGTTACATCGGGTACCTATCAAATTCTCAATGCTTTAGGAGACTGCTTGTTCTACTTCTTCCCTATTTTCCTGGGGTATACGTCAGCTAAAAAATTCAATGCCAACATTTTTATAGGTATGGCGATCGGGGCGTCACTTGTTTATCCAACCTTTAGCACGATAACAGCCTCGGGTAAACCGCTATACACTTTATTTAGCGGCACTATATTTGAGTCACCGGTATATATCACCTTCTTAGGTATTCCGGTCATTCTGATGAGCTATGCATCAACGGTTCTTCCGATTATCGTATCCACCTATGTAGGCTCAAAAATAGAAAATTTCTTTAAAAAGGTCATCCCTAGCGTAGTGAGAACATTCTTGGTTCCGTTTTTCACTTTGTTAGTTATTGTACCCTTAGCGCTGATTGTGATTGGACCACTCTCGACTTGGGCAGGTCAACTGCTTGGCGCAGCCACCCTCTTTGTGTATAACTTAAGCCCGATGATTGAAGGCATAATCATGGGCGCTTTCTGGCAAGTATTTGTTATTTTCGGGTTACATTGGGGTCTTGTTCCTATCGCTATGAACAACTTGGCGGTGCTCAAATTCGATCCGATCCTTGCTGCAACGCTGGGAGCCTCCTTTGCTCAAACAGGTGTCGTACTGGCGATTTTGTTCAAAACCAAAAATGTAAAGCTGAGATCCCTTTCCATTCCAGCTGTCATCTCCGGGATCTTTGGTGTAACAGAACCCGCGATTTACGGGATTACATTACCACGTAAGAAACCATTCATTTTAAGCTGTATAGCGTCTGCAGTAGGTGGCGGTATTATCGGAATGATGGGAACGAAAGGCTATATCATTGGCGGCTTAGGCATTTTCGCGATTCCGAGCTATATTAATCCGTCAGGAATAGAC
Source organism: Paenibacillus sp. FSL W8-0439 (assembly GCF_038008995.1). Classification (NCBI taxonomy): domain Bacteria; kingdom Bacillati; phylum Bacillota; class Bacilli; order Caryophanales; family Paenibacillaceae; genus Paenibacillus; species Paenibacillus sp. FSL W8-0439. The sequence continues at coordinate 4,098,286 of NZ_JBBPAK010000001.1, read as the reverse complement.
AGCGGATTTTATGGGGCTGTTATTGGTATCCTGGTAAGTTTCGTATTAGGCTTCTTGCTTATGTTTTTTGGTGGATTTAAAGATGATGAGGTGAAAGAAACGAAAAAAGAAGTTAGTTCAACGGGAGCAGCAAAAGGAGGAGAAGTCTTAATAAGACAGGAGACGGTAATTAGTCCGTTAAAGGGTGATGTAAAACCTTTATCTGAGGTAACTGATGAAGCCTTTTCGACAGGTGCTCTGGGTAAAGGGATTGCCATTGAGCCTTCCGAAGGCAAGGTCGTTTCACCTGTAGATGGTGTATTAACATCCTTATTTTCGTCAGGTCATGCGATCGGAATTACCAGTGATCAGGGCGTGGAAATTCTCATCCATGTAGGTAAGGATACAGTCAAATTAAAAGGTAAACATTTTTATCCCAAAGTAAAACAAGGGGAAGCCGTCAAAAAGGGACAATTGCTCATGGAGTTTGATCTGGAGGCTATCCAAGAGGCTGGTTATGTTCTGACTACTCCTGTAATTGTTGCCAACACTGCTAGTTACTTGGATGTTATTGAAACGGAGAAGAAGACGATTGGTTATAAAGAGGATTTGTTGACGGTCATGGTCTAAGCTACCCATATTTTAGGAGGAATGAACTATGAACAATAATATAACCAAGGAGTTTCCACAAGGATTTTTATGGGGAGGGGCCACGGCTGCTAACCAATTTGAAGGTGGGTATAACGTGGATGGTAAGGGACTAAGCACTGCTGATGTAATAACAGCCGGGACGCATACTATTTCCCGAAGAATTACGCCTGTATTGGAAGAAGGAATGAACTATCCAAGTCACGAGGCTATTGATTTCTACCATCATTATAAAGAGGATATCCGATTATTTGCTGAAATGGGTTTCAAGGTTTTTAGAATGTCCATCGCTTGGTCCAGAATATTTCCTAACGGAGATGATATCGAGCCGAATGAGCAAGGCTTGCAGTTCTATGATCGTGTGTTCGCAGAATTAAAAAAGTACAACATTGAGCCGTTGGTTACGATCTCACATTATGAAGCACCGTTTCATTTAACCCAAAAATATAACGGCTGGTCAGATCGCAGAGTGGTCGATTTTTATGTAAGATATTGTGAAGTTCTTTTTAACAGATACAAAGATGTCGTAAAATACTGGCTCACCTTTAATGAAATCAATATCTTAACCTTGTCTTTTGGGGCGTTCATGGCTGGAGCGATGATGCCAGAGGGGAATGGAGAGCTTGCCCATGCTACAGTGAAGGATGAGCAGATCCTGTATCAAGCTTTGCATCATCAATTTGTAGCCAGTGCAAAGGCAGTAAAGCTGGGGCATGAAATCAATAAGGATTTTAAAATTGGCTGTATGATTGCTTATATGTGTTCATACCCACTTACCTGTAACCCCGATGATGTTTTGCTCGCTCAACAAAAGGATAACTTGAATAATTTCCTGTGTTCAGATGTTCAAGTAAGAGGTGCTTATCCCGGATTTGCCAAACGATATTTTAAAGAACATAATATCCAAATTACGATGCAGGACAATGATGAGGACGTCTTAAAAGAAGGATGCGTAGATTTTTATACTTTCAGTTATTATTCATCCACTTGTGTCAGTGCAGACCCCAATCAGGAGAAGGTGGGTGGGAATTTATCCATGGGATTAAAGAATCCCTATTTAAAAGCAAGCGCATGGGACTGGCAAATCGATCCGCAGGGATTGAGATGGTCCCTCAATAACATTTATAATCGATATGAAATCCCGTTAATGGTTGTGGAAAATGGTCTGGGCGCTGTGGATACAGTGGAAGAAGACGGCTCCATTCAAGATGCTTATCGAATTGATTATCTAAAGCAGCATATTGAGCAAATGAAAGAAGCCATTGCTGATGGAGTAGATTTAATAGGTTATACACCTTGGGGATGTATTGATCTAGTAAGTGCGGGAACCGGTGAAATGAAAAAACGCTATGGATTCATATACGTCGATAAGGATAATGAAGGTAAAGGAACACTTGCCAGATCCAGAAAGAAGAGCTTCTATTGGTATAAGAGTGTGATCGAAACTAATGGGGAACAGCTGGACTAAATATTAGTGTGTGTCTTCAAAAAGTGATACAGTCAGCGCATGCCTATTCAGTAGGCATGCGCTGTTTGGATTTAAAACCAGTTTCCCTTCAGGAAACTACGGTGAATGTATACAGATTAGGAGATCACCATAGTCAATAGTATGTTAATTTTACTAAACACATGGGGTGAAAATGTCGAAATAAAGGGTAGGGTGGATAACAAAATATAAGGAAGTGGATACATATTATGAATCAAGTAGAAGCTGTTTTGTCTGCCATGCCGTTTATTAGAGAAGCTGCACGACATGATGTTTTAATATCTGTAATGGATAAAGAAAAATTTCTATTCTTTCAGTCGGGGAAAAGTTTAGTCTATGACTTCAAGGCAGGCGACCCTCTCCCTGGTGTACACAAGAACTTCAAAATGCTAGTAGGCGGAGAAAAGACCCGAGTTCGCTATGATGCCGAAGTTTTCGGGTTTGCTGCTGATTCATACTTTCATCCGATAAAGAATGAACAGAATGAGATTGAGGCAGTAATGTGCATCACCTATAGTATGGATAATCAGGATCAACTGAAGAAGTTGATGAGCCAAGCAGAGGATGTTACAAGCAAGCTAGTGGAAGGGATTCAGCATGTAGCAGCCCATTCGGAGGAGCTTAGTGCGACAGCCGAGGAAATTTTAAGCAATACGAAAAAGGCGGTTGAGGACTCTGGTAATGTGACTGAGGTGGCTGGCTACATCAAGGAAATTTCAGAGCAGACAAACTTGCTTGGACTAAATGCAGCCATTGAAGCTGCTCGGGTGGGTGAGGCAGGAGCAGGATTTGGGGTTGTTGCCGCAGAAATCCGCAAGATGTCTACGGGCACCAAGGAAGCCACTGGGCGAATCGAGCAATCCTTGCAAGCTGTCAGACAATCGGTTTATAGTATGGAACAAGAGATTACGCAGATTACTGTATCTTCCCAAGAGCAGGCCAAGCTTGTGTCGGAGTTTATGAATATTATTGATCAATTAAATGATACCAACCAAGGCTTGAGAGGTTTAATAGAGAAAATCACGAATGATGTGGATGTAAAATAAAGATTGGAAGAAGTCTCGGTCTGTGAATTGTGCATTCCGTCATGGAAATGTGATCACAGGGCGAGACTTTTTTAAGTTTATTAAATCATTTGGAGTGGATACATATATGAATTTGAATGGGTTGAATGAACAGAGTTACACAGAACTAGAGGATTATTGGGTGCGTGTATTTCTAAATTTAGTACAAGATCAGGATAAAGAGAACTGGGTGATTCCTTATTACAACACATCCTTTTCTAATGGTCAGAAAGTTATGGATATGAACCCCATTTTTTCGGCTAAATCGAAAATAAGTCATAAATCCATCAGAATCATTCATGAAACGGTTAATGAGGGGGATGACGTTCACTATTGGTTAGATACGAATGGGAAAAACGAATTAGTTATTATTTGTTCCCCATCACAGCAACATGTGCAAAAGGTAAAGGGGATCATTAAACGCTGGATTTATGAATGAGATCCATTATCCATAATCAAATCTTTTCCGATATAATAGGGAAGAGAAGCCATAGAACAGATACTACCTCAGAGAGGTGATTTACAATGACCGTTGATATTCTCCGACGTAATAATGTAAAAGTGTTGGGTACAGGCAGCCAGACGATTGTATTTGCTCACGGCTTTGGATGCGATCAGGATATGTGGCGTTATATCGTCCCTAGCTTTATCGACAACTACCAAATCGTCTTATTTGATTACGTTGGTTCTGGAGATTCCCAAATAAAATACTATGATTCCCAAAAATACAGTGACTTGCAAGGGTATGCCCAAGATGTGCTGGATATTATGGAAGCGTTAGAATTACGGAATACCATATTCGTCGGACACTCCGTTAGCAGCATGATCGGAATGCTCGCATCCATCCGAAGCCCTCAATATTTTGAACGCATTGTCATGCTCGGTCCTTCTCCACGCTATGTGAATGACCTGCCTTCTTATTATGGAGGTTTCGATAAGAGTGATATTGATGAATTACTGGATATGATGCAAATGAACTTTATTGGCTGGGCTAGTTACATGGCGCCCATTGCTATGCAAAATCCCGAGCGAGGGGACTTAACCGAAGAGTTGGAAAAGGCATTTTGCTCCAGAGATCCTCATATTGCACGGCAATTCGCAGAGGTTACATTTTTTTCAGATTGCCGTGTCGATCTTCAGCATGCTTCGGTTCCTACGCTTATTCTCCAGTGCTCTGATGATAGTATTGCTCCAATTGAGGTAGGGGATTATTTGCATACCCATCTTAGAAATAGCAGACTTCAGCAGATGAGAGCAAAGGGGCATTATCCTCATTTAAGCCAACCAGGAGAAACGAGCGATTTAATCAAAGAATATTTAGCCAGTGTGTAATATTGAAAGAAAGGCAGTCGTGCAATGGATATTCAATTAGATAAAGCTCCCTGTGGATACTTTTCAATTTCGGACGCTGGGATCATTCAATCGGTAAATCAAACTTTATTGGACATGCTTCTTTATGAACGTGATCAATTGCTCGGACGGCCGATTGAAACGACAATGTCTGTTACGAACAAGCTATTTTTTCATACTTATTTTTATCCCTACATCCAGTTGTACGGGCATGTTGATGAGATGTACTTCTCGTTTCGCACAAGTGATCGACAGGATGTGCCTGTACTTCTAAACGGAGTTCGGCAGGAACGCAATGGAGAAGCTGTTATTGATTGTGTAGTGCTTATGATGCGTAAGCGGATTGAACATGAGAAAGATATACTACAGACCAAAACCAAGCTTCAGGAATTATATCAGGCGACGAATGAAGCAAACCAGAAGCTTGAACGGTTGCACGAAGAATATGAAATCAAACAGCAGGAACTAGTGCGGATTAATCACCAGCTAGAAACGATGGCGTCAACCGACCCGTTAACTGGGCTTAAAAATAGAAGATATTTTCAAGATCAATTACAAATCAGCCTAGCCTCCTTTCAAGAGACCGGAATACCTTTCTCGTTGCTGATCATTGATATTGATCGTTTCAAAAGCATTAATGACACTTATGGTCATCCGGTGGGCGACCTGGTGCTCACTAATCTGGCTGAATTACTACAATCCATGTCACGGGAGATGGATATTGTCGCTCGTTATGGTGGAGAGGAGTTTGTCATTATTCTTCCGGGCAACGACGCAGAGGAAGCCATTCGTACAGCAGAAAGATATCGCTCCACGACGGCCTCAAGGGATTGGGGAGATTACAGCATTACTGTGAGTATTGGCGTGGCAACGGTTACGCAAGCGGATACGGAACAATCGATAGTTCATCAAGCAGATTTGGCACTGTATGCTTCCAAGAGTGGCGGGAGAAACCGGGTCACGCATGCAGCAAGTCTTGTAAAGAAATAGGTAGAGGCTTCAATAACCGCAGAAGAGCTGGGGAGGATAAAAATGGGGGAAGCGTACAAGCTGGACTGTGATATCTGTGCGTATACTGAGAACATATTTGTGGGGTTTGGTTTATTATATATGCGTTTGGAATCCATTGCTTCGTTTGTACAGGATGCTGCCCTTAAACGGCGTATTGAGGAATTCATAGGCAACCCTTCGACGAGATATGATGCTTATGACGCTCTGTATGTGTGCCCGGTCTGTCAGGCCATCCGCAATGAATTGTTTATTGAGATGGAATCGGACTCATCACAGTATAAAATTTCTTATGCTTGTCCTAGATGCGCGAGTGTTATGCAGCAGGAACTCATTGAAAACAATGTGCCGGTTCATTTGAGCTGCCCAGCATGTGAGAAGGGTAAATTGAAGGCAACGTTTTATATGGATTGGGATTAATAGATTCCCCGAATATCTCCACAGCATACTCCAATAAGCCTGGTCAAACCAGTCAAATTCAGCTAATATTAATGATAACGATTCTCATTTGTGGTATCAGAATGAATGAAAACCTTTGAGGTGAACGCCTGTGAATTCAAATTCGTTATCATTAATATATCAGCATTATTTAGAAAAAACTCCGTTTAGAAAACAAAACGAGCATACGTATATGATGTTACCGGAAGCGGGCGACGGACATATTTACCGAGTTACGACTTACAGCGGAATCGAGATTGTGTATTCGCATATTCAATATCACGAGCCTTATCCGACGAACTTTGCCTCCAGAGGACAAATGATTGAACTTCAATTTGCACTTTCGGGTCAACGTCATGTAAATATAGCTGGTCTGGACTATACGCTCCCGATAGGGCGGGGTGCTCTTATTTTTTTACAGGATTTCAAAGCATATTTCCATCCTCCCGTTAACGAACAATACCAATCCTTTGCGCTTGGCATTCCTGTCTCGTTGTTTAATTATGCAGCTTCACAGTTGGCAGCTCGTCGACAGGTAGCTATTGAATTTAATCAAATTCTGAAGGGTGCTGCGTTCCATCATCTTAGTTTTGAACTGGATCACAGAAGTATAGTGATGATTGAACATTTGATCAAAGACTTGAAAAGTGTGCATAGATCGCCTTTATTAATGGAAGCAGCGGCACTAGAGATTTTGAATAGGTTTATGATTCAATTATTTGATTTAACTCCCATGCCCGAAGGCCTATCTAAAGAAGATGTCAGAAAGTTGCATATGGCTCGGCAAATCCTTGAATCCAGCATGATTGATCCTCCTTCACTGATCGCATTATCAAAAAAGGTTGGATTAAATGATTTTAAATTAAAAAAAGGATTCAAAGCATGTTTTGGAACAACTGTATTTGAACATTTGCGCCAAATTCGTCTTGAATATGCGATGAAGCTGCTTCGAAGCCAGGAAAGCAATGTAACAGAAGCTGCGATGGCTGTAGGATACAGTAATGTGAGTGCATTTTCAGAGCAATTTTTCCGGGAATACGGAGTGAAGCCATCATCTTTAAAGAAATTATTTTAAAAATTCTGTTTTGACCATGTTAAAAATATTAAGTAAACAAAAAAGCTGGAACCCTGTATAGATAGGACTCCAGCCTTTTTATTTGGTGCTTATTTCACGAAAGTTTCAATGCCATCTGTATTGATGGTTGAAGTATGGGTACGAGACGCTTCTTCAATATTTTTGAATGCCCAGTAATCTGTTGGTACATCCTTCCATGTAGCCTGAATGGTTCCTTCCAGGGGTCCTCGTTTTAAGATTGTGTTCAAAATTGTAACGGTTTCTACGCGTGTTATATATTTATTGGGTTGGAAGCTTCCATCATTATAGCCGGTAATCCATCCTGCATTAGCTAACGCTACAATGGAATCTCTTGCCCAATGTTTTTCGATATCGGTATAAGGAGAAGCTGTGGTTTGTGTTCCTTTAAGCTGCTTCCAGGATGCGAGTATTGCTGCCATTTCTGCACGGGTAATGGGTTGCTCTGGTCGAAATGTTCCATCTGCATACCCATTCATGAGGTGCTGTGTCGTAAGTGCTATAATCGAATCCTTTGCCCAATACGTGCTAGGTACATCTTTGTATGTCGTTGAGCCTTCTTTTGTCTCCAACTTCATAATCCTAGCCATCATTGCAGCGGTTTCAGCCCGTGTAATCGACTGGTCCGGTCGGAAAGTACCATCCTGATAACCCGTTATATATTTTTCATGCGCAACCTCGGATTGCTCTACTGGCATGATTTCTGGAGTCGGTAAAACCGTTGAAGAAACCGATGGTGATGAAGGTGTGGTTGTTTCACTGGAAGAAGATGAATCACTGCTATCCGTGTTATCCTTCTTATCTTTTTTATTGCTACTGCTGCTGTCGTTATTGCTAGTATCACCAGTTCCGCCAGTGTTTTCAGTACCACCAGTGCTTGCATTTCCATTTACAACCTGTATATACGCTTCAGATGTACTCGGGGCAAATCGAGCATCCCCGCTGTATATAGCAGTGATAGCGTGGCTTCCCACACTTAAGTCTCTTGTAGTGTAGTACCCATTGGCATAGCCGTTCGAAATGCCCACCGGCTCCATCGTCAGCGTATCTAATACATTCGTGCCGTCCATAAGAATGACCGTTCCAGTTAAATCGCCCGACGTTTGTGGGTTTGAAGTTGTCCTCACGCTAAACTTTACTTCTTGACCTTGACTAGACGGATTCGTCGAACTCAATACTGTAGTTACTGTAGGTCTCAGTGAAGGTGTAGGCGCAGGTGCAGATGCATTTACGACCTGAATGTATGGCTCAGATGTACTGGGAATAAATCGAGCATCCCCACTATATATAGCCGTAATCGGGTGACTTCCCACACTTAGATTACTTGTGGTGTAAGTGGCAGTGGCATATCCATTCGCAATGCCATTTGGCCTCATCGTCAGCGTATCTAATATATCCGTACCATCCATAAGGACCACCGTGCCGGTTAAATCCTTCGTAATTTGTGGAGTTGAGATGGTTTTGATGCTAAACGTTACGGATTGACCTTGTTTAGAAGGATTTGTCCAACTCGTTACTGTGGTTTCAGTAGCATACACAGCATCCGTTACACTAGGTACTGGTGGGGAGGTTGCATACACAGCACTCTCGGAAAAACTCCATGTCCAGGTTCCAAATAAAACGATAATAGCAAGATAAGATAAACAAAAAGACTTGATTTTACGCATAAATTTCCTCCATAAAATTCCGGTGTCACGATGAACTTACTAGGATCCTCCATGATGACTAACCTACTAATATAATTTTTCTTTCTTACACTACTGATTTACTATACTAAATGCCTCTGAACCAATTCTGAACCAAATCGATAAAAACCGTGCCCAATTCACATCGCTAGAAGGGGATCACGATTTGCGAGCCTTTTCCGTAATTTCTCAGAGCAAATGCAAAAAGGGTCAACCAGAAAGAAATGGTTGACCTCATAATATGAATGACAGTTTAGCGTGATATTTTGGAAAGACTTATTCCGTTAGTATTTAAATTTGACCGTTAGATCCTGTAATTTCTGTGACATATCCGACAAGGTCGTTGCCAGGCTGGTGATCTGCTGCATCGAAGCTAGCTGTTCTTCTGCAGACGCTGCAATATTCTGCGAGTTGTCCGCCGCTTGGAGCGCCAGACTCGATACGTTTTCTCCACTTGCTGAAATTTCCTGGACACTTGCGGTTATTTGCTCCGTGATGCTTGCAAGCTCTTCCGTTTGCTGTGCGATATGATTGGTGGACGCCACAATTTTGTTAAACTGCTGCTCCGTCTCATTGGCAATTTTAATGCCGGAGTCGACATCCTGTTTTACGCGTTCCATGGTCTGAAGCGAATGCTCCATATCTTTGCGCATATTCTGAATCAACTCAGAAATCTGCCCGGAAGACTGATTCGATTGTTCGGCCAGTTTTCTTACCTCTGAAGCAACTACGGAGAAACCGCGGCCTTCTTCGCCTGCACGGGCAGCCTCAATCGAAGCATTTAAGGCAAGCAGATTGGTCTGCTGTGCGATATCCGTAATGGCATGTAGCATCGTGTCGATCTGTTGAGTGCGTTCATCCAACATTCTCATAACCGCATCGGTTTCATTGACAGAATGGTTAATCAAGTCCATTTGCTTCACTGTATGTTGTACAGCAGTACCGCCAAGGCTCGCCATTTCCATCGCGTCTGCAGACGATTCAGCAATAGTCAAGGAGCTATCCGTGATCCGTTGCATACCTATTGAAATTTCCTCAAGCGAGCTGGTTGTCTTCTGAAGCATCAGTTGCTGCTCCTTCGCACCGGCCGCCGATTCCTGAATTGCGACGGTGATATGCTCGGTTGCCTGTCCAGTGTGCTCTGCTCCAAGGGTCAATTCTTTCGAGGAAGCAGCGACCTGCTTGGTGGACAGGTTTACCTCACCGATCAGAAATCGAATATTTTTAATCATATGATTGAAGTCCTGTGCAAGCTCACCGATCTCATCTTTTGAATTCATTTTGACTTCTTGGACTGTTAAATCACCGTCCGCAACTGAGTTAAGCCGCTTTGCAATCGTGATAATAGGTTTCGTAAAACGTCCCGAAACAAAGCTTACGATAACTGCTCCCAGAATAACCGCAACAGCTGTAATAATCAGGACAATATAAAGGACTTTGGTCGCTCCGCTGTTAAATTCGTTAAAATATGCTCCAGAACCGATGATCCACCCCCAATAAGGATCCTTTTCAACGTACGAGATTTTCGTCTCTACTTGATCTGTACCAGGTAAAGCCCATTTATAAGTGACGAATCCCCCGCCGTTTGTACCGGCTTTTACAAACTCTTTTCCCACATGCACACCGTCTTCGGATACGGCATTTATTAAATCCTGGCCTTCATTTGAAGGGTTCATCACTGAAACGGCATCTTGGTTGACTGCCCACGGATAACCTGTTTTACCTACAGTATATTTAATCTTTACCGGTCTTTTGTTATTAGCATCTTTTACACCGAGCAGTTCGATGCGCAGTTTTTCCTGTGCTTCCTCCAATGTTAAATTACCGGCTTCGACTTGCCCATTGAGGAAACTAATCATACCAATTACCATTTGCACACTATTCTTAAGTGCCACTTTGCCTGATTCATTCATTTCATTCTTGGAAACAACATAAGAACTGCTTCCAATCACAAAAGTAGGTACAATTAAAATAATCAAGCACATTATGGTTAACTTCGCCCTTAACGATCTCACCTTCATGATTGATCCTATCTTTGTTTTCACTGTGATTTCCCCCTTAGAGATCGATATACAGACTCAACCCACAACTGCATTTTGTTACTAAAGGTAAAAAGACTGTACATCATATATCGTAAAAACTCGTCAGGAAATTAAGCCCTTTCAGCCTGGCTGCTATTTTATAGGCTAAATTAAATCCGTTTAACCGCAAATTTATCCGTCTATAGGCAGTAGCTTTTTGGTATGCTCCGTATACTTCTGCATAGAGAGAATCTATAACAGAGGAGTGTGCGAGGATGAATAGAATAAAAGGGAGCATCTTTTTCAGTGTTTTTGTGGCTATGCTAGGGCTCATGCTCATTGCTCCAATTATGCCGCCCCTTATTCGTGAATTAGGCTTAAGAGAAAGCCATTCCGGAATAATTATATCGCTTGGTTCTATAACGATGGCCTTAATGGCTCCAGTATGGGGAAATCTGAGTGATGCAAAGGGCCGCAAGCCTGTGATTTTGCTTGGGTTTATAGGGATGTGTGTAAGCTGTCTGTTGTTTACGCTTACTCTTTTTGCAGGATTAAAGGGTTGGCTCAGTGGGGGACTGCTGTTAGTCCTGCTGATTGTTACACGCGGCTTAATTGGCGGCTTTATCCCGGCGGTGTTGTCATCTTCCCAAGCTTATATGGGGGATGTAACGGAGGGTGAAGAGCGTGGAAGTGGTATGGCTATTATTAGTGCGGCGAATGGGCTTGGGCTGGTATTTGGCCCCGCGATTGCAGGTGCCTTTACTTTAATAGGACTGTTATGGCCCTTATATTTTGGAATTGGCATTGCCGCTGTTGCATTCGTGGTGTCTCTACTGGCGATTCCGGCCGCCCAGCCTGTTATTCAGCAAAAACCTGCTCGAATTAATCCCCTCCAGCCAGGTCTAAGAATGTATTTGTTTGCAGGCTTGGTTACGATGATTAGTATTGTGACTATTCAGGTTATAGGTGGTTTTTATTTTCAAGATCAGTTAGGTCTTACATCCGAAGAAACAGCAAGAGTTGTTTCCTTTGGACTTATGTTCTCCGGAGCAGCGATGCTGATCGTGCAGATCATCCAAATGAAATGGCTTAAATGGCAGCCTAAGCCGATGATTTTGCTCGGTTCTCTATTCCTGATTGCTGGAATGGCATTATTTCTGATTTCAGCCAGCTTGGTCCTTTACTATGCAGCGTTCTTTATGTTTGGCATAGGCACGGGCTTACTGATGCCCGGATTTATGGCAGGTGCTTCGCTTTCGGTCAGTCAAGAACAGCAAGGGGGAGCAGCAGGGCTGGTAGCTGCGATACAGGGAATTTCCGCGATCATTGCTCCTATTTTGACGACCACTTTATATCGAGTAGACAAATATATTCCCTTTATTCTTATAGCGGTTCTGGTTGCTTGTATGGCTATCGTTATGCTGGGGGTAAAAAAGGGAGACGGGAATAGTAAGCCTGTGCCTGACAAGGCATAATAAATAAAAGAGTGATTAGATGAATCCATAGGCTTCCGGAGTATACTCATCGGAAGCCTATATCTATTATAATAAGTTATAAGAAATTTCAGGAAAATCAGAAGGGAGTGAAGAGCTTATGGAAATCCGGCAAAAATGGGTGGCATTAAACAAAAAATACAGCTTGTACGCACTCAGGTCTTTAAGTCAGGTTTTTTGAAAACGTGTTGGAGGAATGTAGATGGGTTGGGAGTATGGAATTAAGGTCGCAAATGTTAAGGATATTAAAGCGCTAATGGAACGCTTAGCTGAAGCATTGCCTAGGATTGACGGATATCGGATGCAAAGGGATGAGGATGGCTTTGTCCTGCTTCAGAATAATTCTGATTGGCCTGAAGCGCTCCAGATTTCATTGGAAGAGGCAAGAAATATTGAAGATTTAGAAGATGATGAACCTTATATCTATTGTCTATTTCATATCGGCGGCGGAGATGCGATGAGGTTGAGGGAAGGAATGTGCAGGGTGCTGGAAGAAGAGAAATGCGCTGCGGATTGGTTCGAGTTATAGCCGAAGAAAGGAGTGGGTGAGATTGAGTAAGAAGGACAAAAAAGAGATTCAGACACTAATCTATCGCTATAGCGGTCCACGAGCCAATATTGGATATACTTTTGAACCGCTGCGTTATGGGGATACTGATGAACCGAAGCTGGAGGAGATGATATTCATCTACGCAGATGACTTTGATATCGTGCTGTCTGCGTTAAAGTCCAAATATCCACTTGTCGATCCTGATACAGGAGAAACGTATGAGGCTTTTGACCCCTGCTGGGATAATCCGATACAGGAGTCGGTATGGCATGAAATATTAACAGAATTGGATGCTTGGCCTGCCAAGGAGCCGGAATTGCGCCTATTTATCGATTCCTTTACAGCGTGGGTCAGAGCGCATCTGAAGCAAGCAGATGGTATTATCGTGACCGGAAATCTGTAGAGAAGGCCATGCACTGCAATCCGTATTTTTGCTGCCCCTCGCTTCGAGGGGCGACCGGACGGCGAGCCACTGAGTCGAGTGCCTGGTTCTTTGCAGTACACGCGACAGTCTCCTTGTTGCAACTGGATTATTAACGGTGCTTTTGGTTTCTGATTAATGTTTGCTCCAATTCGGTATCTGCCATAAATTTGCTGGCAGATACAGCAAGCTGATATTGATTGGTCCCCATATTGTTAGCGGCAGGTTGAAGAATCCCTTTTATTGTTTGCCATAATGAAGAGGCCTGCAGGCTTTCTGCCCCAAAATGCAAGATGATATGGATACAGGAGGTAATAATATTGCGACCAAGTCCGTACAGGAACCATTCTTTTTCCTTCGTAATAAGCGGAATAATGGTTACCATCGTTTCCCACGCTTCATCCAATCGACCTGTTTCAATGAACTTCTCTGCCAAGTTAGATGCAGTAGAACAGTAATTATGATGATTTCCTTCTGTTTTTTCTATTTCGGCCAGCTTTTTAAGGGCTTCAATTTCACCTTCTGGATGGTTGCGCCATCTCTCATGATAAACGAGTGCCTGTAAATTTTCTTTGTTCCAATCCGTCTGCTCTCTGATCCACAAATCGATAAATAATGATAGATACATATCTTCCCCGAGCTCACTTGCGATATTGATGCAATCCTCAAGATCAGCTGTATCTTTGCTGAACAAATATGTTTCCAAAATCAACTCAGGGTCAAACCCGGCATATGTATCGAAATTGGCCTTCTTGGCCTGCTGGAACAAAATTTGGTCCTGCTCACGCTCATACTTTTGCAGTAAAAAAATGGCGTAATACAGAGCATCGCCAATCCCCTGAAAACTGTTCGTTTCCCTGTCTATAATCTCATTCACGAGCAGCCTTCTCACAATCGGTTCGTAATGCGGGGCATCTCGATCCTCACGATTATACATAGCCAAAAGCACCTTTAAGCGATTGGTATAATTGGCATCACTTTTTCCATATTCCTCATTGTGTTGCTCCAAATAGTCAACCTTCGAAAAATCGGCGTGATCACTTATTAGACTCTGCAGCATTTCATCATAGGGTGCCATCATCTGATCCAGCAGCCTTTTGTAGTTCGTTTCCAATACTGTGATTCTCCTTTCTTGATCGGCTTAATACTACAATCCATATGTATATAAAACAAGCGATTTCCTTTTGAGACGGGATCGCTTAGTGTAGCAGCGATGTATACACGTACATATTTTTCTAATAGACCCATTTTAAGATTCAATATAAGGGTTGGACATTCAACACCTGTAAATCAAGCATACAACATGCAGGGATACAACATTGCGCACAACTATTGGAAGCGTTTTAATTTGAGTATAGAAACACAAAAGAAGATCTCAGGGAGGACATAAGAATGCTAAAAGTGAAAGCGCTTAGATGTGAACATTTAAACAATCCGATTGGACTGGGCTGCCTAAAGCCGCGACTAAGCTGGCAAATTGAATCTGACAACATATACGTTTTCCAAAAACGCTTCCAATTGCAAGTATCCATACATCCTACTTTTGAACCGCTGATTTGGAATCATTTTTCCTATTCGGAGCAATCTATTTTGTTTCCCTATGGAGGTCCTCCACTGGAATCCGGACAACGATATTATTACCGGGTAAAAGTATGGGCTCAGGGAGCAGGTGACACCGAACCGGAGGAATCGGAATGGAGTGAGTTTGGCTTTTGGGAAATGGGGCTGCTTTCTGAGCAGGACTGGAAGGCAGAATGGATTACAGTGAAGGAGCGAAGCCTCCATGAAAAGTTTCAGACGAGAGCCCCTTTTGCTTCCTCCAAGTGTTTTTCAGTTGAGGGAAAAGTAAAAAAAGCAGTCATTTATGCCACAAGCCTTGGTCTATATGAGCTGGAGCTAAATGGACAAAGAGTAGGCGATGCCTATTTTACCCCGGGATGGACAGATTATAACGATCGTGTCCAGGTGCAAGCCTATGATGTGACTTCTACCATTCGAGAACAACATAATCGCATCACAGCCACGGTAGGAGAAGGCTGGTACAGCGGCTATCTAGGCTGGCAAAAGCGCAAGGATACCTATGGGAACACGAATGCTTTGTTATTTCAAATGAAGATTAGCTATGAAGATGGCCGTTCAGAACTCATTTGCTCAGATTCTTCCTGGGAGGAAACGAGCTGTGCCATTTTGATGTCGGACATTTATAACGGCGAAATCTATGATGCCCGATTGGAGCAGCAGGCAGGCGAGCATCGCTCCTTGAATGAACGGAAAATGATGCAGGTCGTCCCGTTTCCGTTAAGTCATCTGGTTGCTCAGGAGAACGAGCCTGTCCGTGTAATGAACCGATTAAAGCCTGTTGAACTGATTCAAACGCCTAAAGGCGAGCTGGTCCTTAACTTGGGGCAAAATATGGTAGGCTGGCTGGAATTTAAAGTTGAAGCTCCTGAGGGTACGGTTCTGAATTTGATACATGGTGAAGTGCTGGATCAGCAAGGGAACTTTTACCGAGATAACATTCGGGATGCAGCGCAGCAGATTACGTACATTTGCAGCGGCAAGGGGACGGAGATATTTAGGCCGCATTTCACTTTTCAAGGCTTCCAATATGTGAAACTTGAGGGCTTTCCGGCTGGCGTAGACATTGAAGATTTTACGGGCGTTGTTTTGCATTCAGATATGGAGACAATTGGCTTGTTCGAGACATCCGATCCAAAGCTCAATCAACTCCAGCACAATATTGTATGGGGGCAAAAGGGGAACTTCCTGGATGTGCCGACCGATTGCCCGCAGCGTGATGAGCGATTAGGCTGGACCGGCGATGCACAGATTTTTGCCAGAACGGCCAGCTTCAATATGAATAGTGCTTCCTTCTTCCGAAAGTGGCTGAAAGATTTGGCTTACAACCAGCTGGAGAATGGGGCTGTGCCTTTTGTCGTGCCGGACGTCCTCAAAGGAACCTTTGCAGATAATATGGACAAAACGACGGCAGCATGGGGGGACGCGGCGGTTATATGTCCGTGGACTATCTATCAATGTTATGGGGATAAGCAGATTTTGGCTCAGCAGTATGACAGTATGAAAGCATGGGTCGATTATATCCGTGCCCAGGGGACTGAGGAGCATCTGTGGGATAGTGGTTTGCAACTGGGAGATTGGTTGGCGCTGGACAGCGAGGAAGGAAGCTATTTTGGAGCGACCGATGGAACGCTGGTAGCGACTGCATACTTTGCGTATTCGACTCATATTTTGGCGCAGACGGCCAAACTGCTGAATCGCTATACCGATTACAACACCTATCAAAGCCTGCATGAAGGGATTAAAGCCGCTTTTGCGAACCGTTATTTTGATGACGCTGGCAAGCTGACTTCGAATACCCAAACTGCACAGGTTGTGGCTTTGCACTTCGGATTGGTACCAGAAAGCTATAAAAAGCAAGTGATCCAGGAGCTCGTACGGCTGATAGAAAAAAATGATATGCATCTGGATACCGGCTTTGTGGGCACGCCCTATCTATGCCTAGTTTTATCCGACAATGGCTATACAGATGTAGCTTATAAAATTTTATTCCAGAATGATTATCCTTCCTGGCTCTATCAGGTTGAACGTGGGGCCACGACCATGTGGGAGCATTGGGACAGCATCAAAGTGGACGGCTCCTTCTGGAGCACTGATATGAATTCGTTCAATCACTATTCGTACGGTTCAGTTGGAGACTTTATGTACCAAAATATTGCCGGAATCGATGTGCTTGAAGCGGGCTACAAAAAGTCACGGTTAGCACCCAAACCGCCTATTAATCTTACTTCGGCCCATGGCAAGCTGGAGACACCATATGGTGCGCTTGCTGTCCATTGGAAAATCGTGAATGAAGAAATGCAGATGACGGTTCACGTACCACATAATACGACGGCTGAGATTACGCTTCCAGGCGTTATGGAGCTGGATACGCTACAACAGACCATTACCACACAATACCCGTCCATTCAGTATCCGCCTGGTAATGTGCCACAAGAGCTGGCCGGGGAATTAGGTTCTACCGGGGAACAGGCGGTTTTTCAAAAGAACGGAGATCATGAATTGACGTTTATCGTCGGATCTGGACAGTATACGTTCCAGTACAAATACAACCAGGGCTAAATAACATAGACTAGAGGTGAGAAGCTTGATGAATATCAAAAACAAAATATGGTTTAAAACGGCGTTGCTGTCTATTTCCTTAGTCCTGACATCAGCGAGTGCTATTTCAGCTGTCATCCCGATGATGCTGAACCAATTCCCGGGAGTCTCCAGTTCGCTGATTGAAAGCGTAGTTACGATCCCGTCTTTCTCGATGATGCTGTTTGTATTGTTGAGTGGCCCGATCTCTTCCCGCATGGGTAAAAAAAATACAGTCCTGCTAGGACTTTTGCTCGTGGTCATCGGCGGAATACTTCCTATGCTCACTACGAATATTACATGGATTCTCGCGTTGCGTTTGGTGCTAGGAGCAGGTCTGGGGATGTTCAATTCACTGGCTGTCAGTTTAATTAGTGATTTTTTTGAAGGGGACGAACGTGCTCAATTGGTAGGCTTTCAAAGCGCTGTACAAGGGCTCGGAAGCAGCTTGGCTACCTTTGTGGCAGGACAGCTTGCCCTAATCGACTGGCCGTTTGCCTTTTTGTGCTATGCGATCACGATTCCGATCGCACTGTTATTCTTTTTTATCATCCCTGAACCAGAGCGTGGGGAGCCTACAGTGTGCACGACAGGAACGGGTAACAAGAGTAGGGGAGTATCCCTACCTGTACTTGGCTTAGGAGCTGCACTTTTTCTGTTTATGACTTTTATTATGATTGTGTATACCAAAACAGGCATTATGATTGCTGAGAAGAGTATGCCTAATGCAGGATTTTTAGGGACCGCTTTAACGCTGTTCTCCTTATCAACCATGATTGCAGGCTTCTTGTTTGGTAGAATATATAAATGGTTCAGAAATTACGCACCCTTTATCTCCAGTCTATTAACAGCAACAGGCTTTGTCCTGCTGTGGTTTGCTCAGAGTGTGACGATGGTTACGGTCGCCATGCTGATTATTGGCTTTAGCTTTGCACTGTTTATTCCCTATATTTTTACCATACTAACTAAAATCGTACCTAAGGGTAGTGGGACGATATCTATTTCGATTGCAATGGTGGGCTCCAATTTGGGAGCGTTTGCTTCGCCTTATGTCATCAAGTTAGTTGGGGTGTTGTCTGGAAATGAAACTGCCTCATTTTCCTTTCTCGTTTCAGCGATTGTATTTATGATTGCTGCGCTCCTCTGTCTGGGAATCACTATTAGAGGAAAGGAAAGCAAAACACAGACGGCAGTTCACAGTTAATGGGAGTCTGAAGGAGGAGTCTGTGTTTATGAACCTGCATGAGTTGGATCAGTTGCTGAGAAGTAAAACTGAAATTGAGCTTCTGCAACAACAAAGCAATCAGGTGATTAATGATCTCTCCAAAGAATCGGAGAATGAGCGATTTTTTGATATGAATCTGAATATGTATCGAATGCCCGCTTTATTCTTTTTCGGAGAACATGATATTTATATTAGCAAGCACAACAGGTTTGCTCCGATGCTAGAGCACATGCATGAATTTATTGAATTAAACTATGTTTACTCAGGTAAATGCAACCAAATTATAGCAGGCAAAGAGATTCAGCTTTGTGAAGGTCAAGTGTGTGTTCTGGATAAGGATGTGCCGCACAGCATCTCTCCTTTGGGAGAAAACGATATACTGATTAATATCCTGCTGCAAAGAGAAACGATCTCGTCCCTCTTTCTACAGCGGCTATCCAAGAAAAAAAGTTTGATCGGCGAATTTCTCGCCAATTCAGTCCTTCAGCATCAGCACCATAATCACTTTATTATTTTTGAGTCACAGCATAATGAGAACCTTCAGTATATATTGCGTAGAATCTTAATCGAATATTTTTCCAGGCAAGAGGACTCTATGGAGTTGGTCAAGGCTTATTTGCCAATTGTATTTGGAGAATTGGTTCGTGTATTGGAAAGCGAGCATAATATTCATGTAAACCAGCAGGAAAATCATATTACCTCTATTCTGAATTATATGGAAGAGCATTATCAGCATTTAAGCCTTCAGCAATTAGCTAACCATTTTAATTACAATAGTACGTATTTAAGTAATAAGTTGAAAAAAGTAACCGGTCTTACTTACACTGAGCTGATTGCCAACATTAAGCTTAATGCCGCCTATTCTTTGGTAGTGAATACCAACCTGCCGTTTGAAATGATATTTAAGCAGGTTGGATATAACAGCATGAGTTTTTTCTATAAAAAATTTAAGACCGCGTATGGTGCCACCCCGCAAAATATCCGAAACAAACAAATGAGAAAATGAAGAATACACAAGGACGTCCAATTTGAATTGGGCGTCTATATGTTATAATATCGGCAAATTCATAAGCTAGTAATGTAAAGGGGGATATCCTTGGAAGCGGTACTAATACGGAACTGGCCGGAGTGGTATGGAACATTGCAAAGACGAACCGGGGGCTGGAATAATACGACGTATTTTGTTAAGAGTGGTGGGCGAAGCGGGGTGCTGCGCGTCTACGATACACACAGGGATCGGGACAAAATTGAATTTGAGCATGCGGTTTTGCAAGCGCTGAGCAAGCAATCTCTATCCTTCAGGGTTCCAATGCCAATTCGAACGATTACAGGAGAGACACTTGCACAGGTTGAGAAGGATAGTGGCAAATATGTGTGTCTATTCGAATACATAGAAGGTATATCACCCTTGGAGCAGGACCCTAGCTTTGCCCATTCTTTTGGCGAGGCAGCTGGTGAATTGTCTGCCGTGCTTGCAACACTTAATCTTGATATGACCCCAGTCTATCGGCCGTATTATGCTTTGCAGCAATCCTATCCATTATGTAGCCCGGAAGTAATCCAAGGCTTTTGTTTAAACCCGCCGGAGCCTCTCAAGAATTTACATGAAGAGCTGCGCCTGATAGGAAAAGTATATGAAGAGATTACAGATTCACTTCAAGCATTGGAAGAGTTGCCGCATCAGCTTGTACATGGAGATTTGAACGCTTCTAATTTATTAGTAAAGGATTCTGATCATAGCCAGGTGGCTGCACTGCTTGATTTTGAATTTTGCACGTTAGACGTTCGGGTGATGGAACCGGCGGTCATCTTATCAGGATTTTTGGGGCAACCGGAGGAGACAACGGCTGTTCGTGATTTTTGTCAGGGCTTCAGCCGCCAGATCCGTTTAAGCCAACCCGAGATCGACGCTTTGCCTGTGTTGATGCTGCTTAGAAAGGTAGACGTATTTCTTCATTTTGTGAGTCGCTTTCTGGAAGGAACAGATCAGCCACACGTATTGCAAGAACAGATCCAACAGATTGCGGCCGACTTGCTCCAACTGTCTACCAGCAGTAGCTGGATTCAGGAGGAGTTGGCCCAAGCTGGAACAATGTATGAATAAACGAGCTACATGCCGTGTTATGTTATAATTTCTGGAATAACAGAAATGAAGTCTATTGAATTAAACTCGGAACAGGAGGAGCAGATGAATAGTTGGTTAACGAACGCGTTACGACCCTATTTTGGGCTGGAGACGCTGGAAGAACATTGGGACGTGGTAGAAATTAAAGAAGGATATTTTATTTGTATGGATGGAGATGTTATTCGCAAGCGAATTTCTTCTAAAGAGGATGCTTATGGAGAAGCTGATGTAGAGATTTTTACCCGTGATCGGGCATTTGTTCTGCCTAAAACGGCTCGTGGCAAAGAGAAAAAACTGAATTTTACAAGTGTTTCGAGCATCTCAGCAGAAGGTGTGTCCTTTTCAGCAGGCATTCGAAGAGATCGTCCTATTAGTTATGTTACTGCTGTGAATAGCAAAACTGGCGTGAGATTGCCCATCACTGGATGTGAGCATTTACATAGTAAAGAAGAGATCATGGATTGGCTTCAACGTTACCCGTCACTTGTGCCTAACGACTATGATCGAAAGCTGGATCGATTAAAGCATATGAAAAACCAGCGTTATAAAACCATCCCGGGAGACATCTTTCGTGTGGAAATAGACCTTTTTACAGATGGGTATGTACTGGTCGTCGGTGATTTGCGCCAAATGCAAAAGGATCAGTTGTTTGCAAAGGAGAGCATATGGAACAGTGTCATGACGATGCCTTTATTCGTACGTCCGTATTTGTGCACAAGTCGTGACCGTTCAATAACTTTGGAATCCATCACAGCCGCCCCGTTATCGGATACAACCTGGATTGTTATGGATGATTCCTTTATGCGTGGGGCCTACGAGCGGGTAGGGCATAAACCGTTGGCGGAAGAGGACATTGTGTTTCCGATGGGTTACGGCATTAGCACGGATAGCAGTAATGAAAGAATATATAGACTGTCCTGGGGAACGGGCACAATTTCCAAACCGGAAGGGGAGACAGTGTTCAAGTCTTCGCGGGAATTTTTAAATAACGGTGTGTATTCAGGTATTATTACGGACTGTTTTGGTCCTTGGGAAGAGCGGGAGTGGCACAAAACGCTGGATAATCCGTTGTATCGGGAGGAGCGTCGAAAAGCACTGGCCGAATTCGGATTTCCGGAAGACATTTCGTACGATGAGTTCAACCGCCAAACAGGAGGACTGACGCGTTCGGAATATCTCGCATACTTGACAAGAATCTATAGCGGAAAAAGAAAGAAGAAATGACACGGTTATACATCCTTTTAGGAGGGGCCAATGAAATATCTTAAAGATTGTCCGGAACCAGGCATGGGAACCTGGTATTTTGAAATAGACTCAGACGGCGTAGCCTATCGGCAAATTGTGATCCAAGATGACGGTACTTTTATTGCTTCTAATCGTAAGCACGAGCAATATCATTTCTTGTTAGCCGAGAAAGCAATTGATGATACAGAGCCCTATTATACGAAAATTACAAAAAAAGAGTTTGAAGAAATCTGGTCTAGCAATCTTCACACCTTTAACAAGGAATGGCATCAAGTCAAAACCGTACTGCCCGTTGGGACTAAGGTAAAGGGTTATATTGAAGCATTTTTCCCACACGGAACACTTATTCATATTTTCCAGCACAATGCAGTCGGATTGGCAGACACCCATTCATATGCGGAAAAGACCCCATCTGAGTGGATGTATCCGAGGCATGAGATCACGGCGATTGTCCAAGGCTACGACGAGCTGAATCAGTGGGTGATTTTAGAGCAAACGCAGGTTTTCGAAAATCAGTTCAAAGGTTGAAAGATAGATATCGGAATACAGGAAGGAGAATGGATATGCATACGTTAACGGTTGATGAGCTGGTGGATCAGGACAACCATGCATGGGAAGAGGTCAGAAACATTCTGCAAGAAGGAAATAATCCATTTCGCATTGTACCGGCAGAATCGGAATCTGCTAGGGGAGATTCGCTCTACCGTTTGCAAGTGAGCACAAAATCGTACTTGGGAACGGTTGCCTATGAAACAGGAGGGATCATATTTGACCACGGATGGATCACCTTACTGGGTGCAGGTGGGCCTGAAATTTACGGTAGTTTGGCTTCGTGGAACGGGCTGCAAGAGCCAGCAAGCGTCCCTGCACTTGGGGGAATGCTGATTGTGGCCTATGATGCAGCAGGTGGCTTCTTTGGATTGGATACAGGGAAGTTTGGACGTAGCGGCCACATCTACTATTTTGCACCGGATGCATTGGAGTGGGAATCCACTGAGCTGGCTTATTCCGGTTTCTTGAGCTGGTTGGCTGAGGGAGATTTGGGCTTGTTCTACCAGACATTCCGTTGGAATGGTTGGCAGTCGGATATGGAGCAACTTCAGCCAGGAGAGGTATTTGCTTATTATCCGCCGCTATGGACTCAGGAAGGTGGCGGAGAGACCAGCCACAAATCACCTATAGCAATAACAGAAGCGTGGCAGGCGGTGACGGATCGGGAATAGCCGCGAGTGGGGAGGGGGACATAAGATCATGAATCATTCCATTCAATCCAAACTGATGCAGCTGAATGAAATACTTTCTCAAAATAACATTGACTATTACTACATTTATGATTATACAAGTCGCCCCAAGCTGGTACTAGCAGGGAGCTTTGACTTTAGCTATTATCACAACATAGAGATCACTTTTTACGAGGTCTCATTTCTTTCCTGTCCGGGCGGTGTATTTTCAATTGAGTGCTTTAGACTGGCTAATGACAAGGAATTGGAAATGTTAAAAACCGTCTCTTACGGATTTCATGAGGGGCCTGTGATTTGTATGGAGGATAAAACGTTCGGCACTCGATTTTTTATTGCTGCTGAAAGCTTGGATTACGAGCTCAAGACCGTTTTTTACTATAAACGTGAGAACCTTCAACCTCATGAAAGTGTGGCTGAATGGGTTGAAAAAGATGGAGAAGGTTGAAAAAGGTAGCAACAACAACTTTTAGAGACGTCAAGGCAGGGTGGTTGGTTATTATGTGGAGTATTCATTTTGAGCAACAGTTTGTAAAATGCCCGGAAGCAACTGGTGAACAAATCGGGGATTTTTTGAGCACATGGAACATCAAGCTATCGGAGCAGGAAATTCACGAAATCCAACAAAGACAAGTGAACCCTTTCCCGAAATCGTCTCCATTTTATGATCAATATAAACCGCTAGATCCTGTGGGCTGGCATCTGCCCCAAGAACAATTTCCTGATAGTTACATAGAATTGCTGAAATACTCTAATGGCGGGGAATTTCAAAATGGAGAACGTTATTTTCAATTTTTCAATACCGAGGATTTGAGAGAAATGAACCTCGCCTACGAGCTGCCAGAGTATATGCCGGGTGCCGTGTCGTTTGCGATGGATGGGTGCGGAAACCACTATATGTTTGATATGAGAGAGGAAAAAAGAAACAACGAATACCCCATTCTTTTTGCTCATTCTGGTAGCTTGGGGTATGACGAATGTGAACAGGTTGCCCATTCATTTATAGAGCTGTGTACGGAAAAATGGGCATTATATTGATATCTGCATGATTCTGCCCAATATATAGCAATAGCGAGAAGTCCATTGAATTGGAGACTTCTCGCTATTATGTCGTATGCTCATGTCCCTATAGCTGAATTTGAGCTAGTTGTTTGAACAACGAATCGACGGTCTCGGAATTCTTGCACCAAGCTATCTTACATATGTGGTGGCCTGATTGCCAGCGTAATCTTCAAGCACGATCTTTAGCGAGCTGGTACGAGAAGTAGGGGTAAAAGTGAGTTCACTTAATTTTGTTCTTCCCCGGACAATGTAAGGAAACTTTTTTGATACATAAGTTACACCAAATAGTTTGGGCACATCGTTTTCGTATACATATAAATAATGCCAGTCCTTCAAGGTGGGTAGAGCAAGCGTATAGGTTGATCCGGTGACTGTCACATTCTCTTTTGCATAAGGCTCTATCATCGTGTCTGCGAGCTGCCCGGTATAGGCTACAGGTTCATGATTGCCGATGGCGATACGTAGGGTGTAGCGATCACCATTTGTGGGCAGATCGGTAAACGTAGCCGTTTCAGCGCCATTGTCCGCCGTAATGGTTTTCTGGAATACGGTGTCCGTATAGTCGGTGATTAAGGTCAATTTAACCGTTCCGTCTGCTTTAGATGGATTTTTCCACGTTACTGTGGCATCCCCGTTTTTTTTCGTCTCCACCTTAATGTGACTGACGGCAGCATTCAGATCGTAGCTTAATCGAGCCGGTTCGCTTTCCGTTCCATCAGCCCCAACTGCGGTAAGCATTAATTCACCAGATTTATGGTTTAGGGATTTAATATAATAGGTTGAGTCATAAATTCCGCCGATATAGGAGCCGTTCTCATACAGATTGTATTGTTTAACTTTGGAGTAATCCTCAAGGTCCCAGGCTACGAGCATTTCGTTCGTATCGGTCAGGGCCTTGGTGATTTTAAATCCTGTCGGCGCGGCTGGTTTCCGGGCAGAACCGTCTGTTATCTTGATTTGGCCGATATTCATCTGATAGTTTTTGATTGTTTTATTCGCCTTATCAAAAGATAAACCGAAAGCTGCAATTGTTTTTCCTTGATAGGGACTCAAGTCCAAATTGCGGCTAACCCAGCCCGTGGTTTGTTTACCAGAGTTAGGGATGCTGACTTTTACGACTTGGCCGGGGTTATCCTTGAACATAAGTCCGATGCTCAGTACTGAGCTGTCATCAGAGGAAGGCTTATTGTACGTGATGGACAAGTTTGAATTCTGATTAACCGACAGATCCGTTTTATACAGTCGTAAAAAGTTATCTGAATTCAGCTCTCCGTTCACGACGAGGGAACTGCCGCCCTGATAAGCACCGATAGGCTGATAGGTAAACCGAGTGCCTTTGGTATAATTCGGGCCATAGTCGTAGTCAACCGAGAGCGGTTTACCTTTGGTATCGAGCCACCATTGCCAGGTCACCGGGATATCCTGAATATTAATGTTGGACCATTCCTTGGGATTGGAAACAACTCCATTCACTACATACTGCAAG
Organism: Paenibacillus sp. FSL W8-0439; assembly: GCF_038008995.1. Taxonomy (NCBI): domain Bacteria; kingdom Bacillati; phylum Bacillota; class Bacilli; order Caryophanales; family Paenibacillaceae; genus Paenibacillus; species Paenibacillus sp. FSL W8-0439. The sequence goes on along the minus strand of NZ_JBBPAK010000001.1, from coordinate 4,072,511 downwards.
CCATGGCCGGTATTGAAGCTGGTGTTAAAATGGGAGCCACGGATGACAGAACGTTCGGCGATATATGCCGCGATACCGTCCCAGTTTGCACCTGAAGCTTTTACATCAGACAAATCTACACTTGGGTTTCTTTGTGCACGAACGGGATTCTGATTCGGACCGGACCACCAGACACGGTCGCGGATAAAGGTCATCCATTGATAGGCATTGTCAGCTCTGCGATTGGTGTCCTGCCCGCCAAGCTCTTCATCCAGCGCATTATGTGTGAAATCGGCTCCCAACGTTGCGATACTGTTCATCGGCTGCCCGTTATCACCAATGTTCAGACGAAGGTCGTATTTTTGCTTCCATCTGCCAAAGTCACCATTCCCGCCCTCAATCCCGGCAAAAACAGTTTTAAGAGGGTTCAGACCCAATTGCTTGGCATGGTCGCGGGAGCTTTTCAGCTTCGATTTGTCCCACCAATAATTCAGAAAAATAGAATCGGACACCTGTCCATATTGCTTGTCTTTGACAAACGGGCTGTTCACGGTATTAAACTCATTTTGATAAGCAATTTTACCGGTTTCGTTTACAGTGGAGTCGTACCATTGCACATACATACCCTGATCCCGTAAGTATTTCATAAACTGTTTGTACCGGGGAATGTCCTCTGTAGCTACGCCTTTTGAAGCTTCCTCCTGGTTGATGAAGTAGCCGTCATAGCCATAATATTTCGCCATTTCGACCAATTTTTTGGCTACCGGAAATTCTCCCTGAGCATCCTGTAGGAGCATTTGCTTATACGTTTGCGGTCCACGGTCATTATCCGAGAAAAAGATACAGGCGATGGAGAGAACGCCGTTTTTGTGCGCCGCATTCGTATAACCCGGATTTGGAATGTTCAGAATGCCGAACTCAAACCACTTTTCCGTCCAATCCTTTTGGGGATCGTATAGCTCTTCAGGGACATGGGCGGTAGGCATGCCATGCCAGTAGCCGTAATAGTCGGTATACTGCCAGTAATTGAACAAATATTGGCTGAATTTATTGGTATAGGGATAGCTATCGAAGAAAGCGTTACCATAATCCCCGCTGAGTGTAAACATTTGCGTGTCAGGGCTTAAAGCAGGCTGAGCCTGTGTGGCTGCAAAGGGGCTGTTTCGTTGTTGCAGTGGGACACGGGCGCGAAGCATATCTCCATAGACATCTTGGGTGGGAGTCCAGTCCAAAATATGTGAGCTGGCGTATCCATGCTGATAAGGCTGATTCGGTCCTTTGGCGCTTTCTCCTTTATACGGGAGGGTATCGCCTGCATACACGGATGGAGAGAGGGTTTGACTGAACAGGACAGAAGTCAAAACCAGAGCAGTCCATTTTAAAGCGAACTTGTGAACCTTGTTACGTTTCATAGCTCATCCCCCTAACGAGTATTTATCCCCCTAAAGATAATCAATAAAACGGTTTTTACATAGAGGATAAATTAAAGATATAGCGTTTAAATTAAAGAAAATCGCGTTTTTCATGAATGCGCTTACTTATCTCCTGCGAAGGACATGGTATACTTTATTCACGCATCACGATTCTGGAGGGCTTATACCATGAAAAGGGGTACTAGATACACTGCTTATTTTAAAAACAACATGTTCCTGAGGATACTAGTGTTGTTCTCCTGTATTGCGATTTTGTCCATCATTACAATTGCATATGTCACGTATGTTTCCATTTCGCAATCCATTGTTCGGCGGGAACTGGATACCCAGAAAGCAGCTATGGAAAGTGTTGACCGTTATATCCATCTCCGGCATGAATCCGTCCAGAACATGGTGCGAGATATGTACCGGAATGAGGTTCTCTCAATGAATGTTTCCTTTTTTATGGACCACGCGTATTCCGAATATGTACAGCACCGCATGGACGAAATGTACATGGAGAGTCATGATTATTCAACAGATGTACTCACCTATTTTAAAAATTGGTTAGACGAGAATAGCGATATCAGCAATTTGATTTTGTACAGTGCCGACCAGCAATATCTGTCTACTTTCAATGAGAACAAGCAATTCAAGCAATTCCCGGTGCATGCGGCGCGTTCCTTTGTACCGGATGTGATGGCTGCAGAAAGCAAAAGCGTCTCTACTCCGAATTACTGGATTCGGAAGGCGGTCGATCAGTGGAGCCCCTCGTTATATTCGTTACAAGTCCCCATTAAAAATAAGCAAACACTCAAAAATACCGGTCAGCTTCTAGTATTTCTAAATTCCAAAAGTATCTCCAATGCACTTGCCAGCTACGGGAACAACCTGAAGGGAGAAATTATCGTTCTGTCCACTCATGGAACCGTTCTGTTCGATTCAAGGAATAACTATTACGGAAAAACGTACCCTTATGTCGAAGTGACCCGATCATTATATGACGATGTGGATTCCGATGCCGGGATCATTCAGACGAAGAAAAATATGTATATTAATAAGCTGATTTCTCCGGACGAAGGATATGTCGTGATTGGGGCAGTCCCCCATGAGGAAATGGCTCAATCGTACCGGAGCATTCGTAATACGATTTTGACCATCAGTGTCATCTGTATTCTGTTTGCTGTGCTGTTCCCTGCATTCTTCGTCATTAACTTTGCTAAACGAACGAATCGGATTATTAAATTCACTCGTCAAGTAAAAAATGGTGACCTCACAGCTCGCATTCAGGACCTCCGAGAGGACGAGTTGGGACAAATCTCTCGAAGCTTCAACGATATGCTGGACGAACTTAATCTATATATTGAACGGGTGTATAAAGCAGAGATCAAACAAAAGCAAACGGAGCTTGTGGCGTTGCAGGCACGTATTCATCCACATTTTTTGTATAACACGCTTGAAGTGATACGTATGAGGGCGATTTCCCAGGGAGCCAAGGATGTAGGAGAAATGATCTACAGCTTATCCGTGTTGTTCAAAAGCCTGGTTCAGCAGAAAAAAATATACACGCTTAAAGATGAATTGGAGGCTTGCAGATTATATCTTGAGTTGTTCAGAATACGCTACAAGGAAAGGTTCAATTACACGATTACGGTCGACCCCGAGTTGTATACCCGCTCTGTCATGAAGCTGATGCTTCAACCCATCATTGAGAATTATATTGTTCATGGTATCCAAAGCGACCGGAATGATAATGTGCTGACCATTGATGTACGGGAAACGGGGGAGATTCTGCTGGTTGAGATCCGTGACAATGGGAAGGGCATTAAAGAGAAGCGTTTGAAAGAGATTTTGGAGGAACTGGAACGCCAGGAGGAAAACGGACAAATGTTTGGACTACGCAGTGTGCACACCCGACTTCGGTTTCTACACGGAGCCGATTACGGGATTGAACTGGAGAGCCGCAGCGGTGAGGGAACGACGATTCGGGTACGATGCCCCAACAGGGAAGGGATGGATGCCATATATGTATAAAGTATTTATTGTAGACGATGAGCCTTTTATCATTGAAGGATTATACGATATTGTGGATTGGACCTCTTTTGGGCTAGAAATTGTCGGACATGCGGAAAATGGCTCTTTGGCGCTGGAAGCGCTGGCCTCCAGGCCCGTGGACATACTTATTACGGACATTTCCATGCCAACGATGAATGGTCTCAGGCTGATTCGTGAGGCGAGAAAGCTGCATGCTGACTTGAAGGTGATTATTTTGAGTGGATTTAATGAATTTGATTACTTGAAGGAAGGCATGAAGCTGGGCATCGAAAATTATCTTCTGAAGCCGATTAATGTGGATGAACTGGAATCCACTTTATGCAATACAACGGAGAAGCTGGACAGTTTCCGGATGGATCAACGACATGAGACGTTCGGGGTGCAGGTGCTTAAGGAAAATACGTTGTACCGTTGGTTGACAGGGCAGATTGCGCCTACCGAATTTCAGGAACGTGCTGAATTGATAGGTTTTTCGTTAAATATCCCCTTTATGGCGGTAGCCGTGTTACGGACGGAGGGGGATTCGGTAGGAATGCATCAACAGTTAAGGCAGTACATTCAGCATCAGCCCAACTTAACATTGTTTCTCGATGTTGATGCGGATAGTGTAATCATTGCCGCACTACCGAATTATGATGAGGGCAGACAGGACTTGATTATGCAGTTGGAGGATTTTTCTGTTCAGTGGTCAACGGACGGGGAAGAAACAGTTTATATCGGGATAGGCAGCGCCGGTTCGCTTGTTGCTGCTCCACGCAGCTATAATGAAGCTAAAAAATCACTGGAATATTTTATGCTGTATGATGACCGCCGGATCATTGACTATACGTTGCTAGAGGAGGGCGGGAGAAATGCTGGCGAGACTTGTTCCATCGAATGGAAGGATTATGCGAAGCTGATTATAGCAAGAGACCTAGATGCGCTTACCGCACGGATTCAGAGTGATTTTGAGCAAATCCAGCATCTTGAAAGGGTTACCCCGGATGAATTGCGGAATATGGCGCTGGAACTGGTGATCCGGTTCAAGATGGAGCTAGAAAGCATCAAGCATTCCAATGAGTCGGAACGGTTTCAGCAGGGGCTTTACCAGATAAAATGCTGTACGACATGGGCAGAGCTGGTGAGCGCGCTTCAGCATGTGGCGACAGAGACGGTCAATTCACTACTGCAAGATATGAAAAACCCTATTGTAAGTCAGGTGCTGTCCTATATCCATGTTCATTATGCCAAGGAGCTATCATTAAAAATATTAGGATACCAGTACAACCTTCATCCCGTTTATCTCGGTCAGTTATTTCATAAGGAAACGGGCGAAACCTTTGCTGAATATATCAATCAATACCGGATTGAAAAAGCCAAGGAGCAGCTTAAAAGCACAAATCTCAAGGTAAACGAAATTGCGCGGAACGTAGGGTATTGGGAGACGGGATATTTTTATAAGCAGTTCAGAAAATATGTGGGCATTTCCCCGACAGACTATAAAGGATTGGGATAAATACCAGGTGTACATGGATTTCTTTAATTTGTACCTTGGTTTATTAAGTTTATCTTCTTTATGAAAGTGCTTACATTAGTTAAGGTTAACGTAGTTGCTTCATCAATGAGGATTTCGCAAAAATCCTGAAACAGAAATGAATGAAACGACAGGGTCAGATTCCATTTCATAAGGGAGGATCATACATGGGTAAAAGCAAAAGAAGCTACTCGTTTGTTCTAGTGATGTGTATGGTTTTGACGCTCATTCTCAGTGCATGTGGAGGAAGCAGCGGTGGCGGGGAAACGACGAATGAGGGAGCGGAAAAGCCGGTAGAGCTGATCTGGTATACCATTGGTACACCTCAAAAAGATGTAGATCGGGTGATGGAAGAGGTTAGCAAGTACACCCAAAAGAAAATCAACGCCACGATCAAAATGAAAATGGTCGATTGGGGCGACTACCCGCAAAAAATGCAGGTGAATGTGGCTTCGGGAGAGCCCATGGATATTGTATTTACGGCTTCCGGTGGTTTTGATTATGTACAAAATGCCAGAAAGGGCGCATTCATGGAGCTGGACGACTTGCTTGACAAGTACGGTCAGGATATTAAAAAGACGATTAATCCTGCGTTTCTGGAAGGCTCCAAGGTGGATGGTCATCATTATGGCATTCCTGCCAACAAGGAGCTTCCACAGCAAGAGGTATGGCGGTTCAATAAAAAATTGCTAACCCAATACAAGCTGGACCTTTCCAATGTCCGCTCGCTGGATAGCCTGGAGCCTCTACTCAAAACGATTAAAGAAAACGAGCCCGGCGTAACGGCATTCGGTATGGACAAAAACTATGTTCCCTATGTTCCATATGACTATATCATTCAAAACCTGCCGATGGCTGTCAAACTGGATACTACGGACTATAAAATCGTAAACATCTTGGAAACACCTGAAATGAAGCAGGCGCTGACGACGATGCATAAGTATTACAAGGCCGGATATGTATCACCGGAAGCTGCAACTACAGGCTCGACTAATGATTTAACTACGTCCGGAAACTGGTTTCTGGATCGTGCGCAAACTCAACCACTAGCCGATAATCTATGGTCTGCCAGCTACGGCTATCCGGTGATATCGACACCTGCCAGTGATCCAATTGTGACCAATACGTCTGTACAGGGCTCCATTATGGCGATCTCTGCTAACTCGGCAAACCCTGAAAAGGCGATGCAGTTCCTGAACCTGCTGAATACAGATCCAGTATTACGTAATATGGTTGACTCTGGGATTGAAGGAGTGCATTACAAAAAAACAAATGGCCAGTATATCGAAAATCTGGCTGATTCCAAAAACTATGACATGCCTTCGTATTCACTCGGCAACAATATGCTGCTGTATCTGAATCCGAATGATCCTGCTGACAAATGGGAGCAATTCAAGAAGTTCAACTCGGAAGGAAAAAACTCTCCCATCCTGAGCTTCAACTTTGACAGCAGTAAAGTATCCACGGAGATGGCAGCGGTGCAGAACGTCAAAGAGCAATTTTGGGCTTCGCTGATGACAGGCACGCTGGAACCGGAAACGAATCTCCCGAAAGTAATTGAGAAATTCAAGCAGGCTGGGCTGGATAAGGTGATGGCGGAAGCGCAATCCCAGCTTGATGCCTGGAAGGCACAAAACAGCAAATAATCCTTTAGGTTGTGAAATAGAAGCGAGATCGGGCGGGTGTAAGTTACGCCCGGTCTTTTTCCAATAGCTATTTTAGCTGATTTTCTCATTACAGATTGGGAGGGGATACCTATGGCCGCATTTTTCAGAAATGTGATTCGAAACAAAGTTATGCTATTCATGGTGCTGCCTGGCGCTATCTGGTTCTTTTTCTTTTCATATCTGCCGTTGGTTGGTACTGTGGCTGCCTTCAAGCAATATCGTTTTAACAGGGAAGGATTCTGGGCCAGTATTTATACGAGCAAATGGGTGGGCTGGGATAACTTCAAGTTTCTGTTCAATAACAATGATGCCTATGTCATCACGCGAAATACTCTTTTGTATAACCTGGTCTTTATTATTCTTGGACTTGTGTTTTCAGTCGCTATGGCTATTCTGCTCTCCGAGCTGATTAATAAACGGTTGGCGAAGCTGTACCAGACAGGCATGTTTCTCCCATATTTTCTATCATGGGTCATCGTGGGCTACTTTGCCTTCAGCTTTCTGAGCATGGATCGGGGGATGCTGAATCAAATTCTCGCAGGGTTTGGCATCGAGCCGATTCAGTGGTATTCAGAGGCAGCCTATTGGCCTTATATCTTGATTCTAGTCAGTCTATGGAAGGCGATCGGCTATAACAGTGTCGTATATCTGGCTTCGATTTTGGGTATCGACAAATCATTGTATGAAGCAGCCATGATAGATGGAGCCAGCAAGTGGCAGCAAATTCGTAATGTGACGCTCCCTTTGCTCTCGCCGATCATTATCATTATGACGCTGCTTGCAGTCGGACGGATTTTTTATGCGGATTTTGGTTTGTTCTATCAGGTTCCGAGGGATTCGGGCACCTTATACTCAGTAACGAACGTCATCGACACCTATGTATATCGCGGTTTGAAAACGACAGGCGAAATCGGGATGAGCACGGCGGCAGGTTTGTATCAGTCGGTGGTTGGCTTCGTTCTCGTCATCCTATCCAATTATGTTGTGCGAAAAATAGATAAAGACAGCGCTTTGTTCTAAAAAAGAGGAGAGGGGTGTGGACTATGGCTTCTGGAAAAAAAAGAAAAAAACGAGATTTCCATCATATTTCACGGGGCTGGAATGTTGTTCTGAATGGGATAGCAGGGATGTTCGCGTTCCTATGTGTGTTTCCGTTTTTGTTTGTCGTCATTATTTCCCTAACCGATGAGAAAACGCTGGCGCGGGACGGATATCGTTTGCTCCCGGCTCAATGGAGTCTGGAAGCCTACCGCTTCATATTTCGTACCAGTGATACGCTACTGCGCTCCTATGGGGTGACGATTGCTGTAACGGTCATCGGTACGGTGATCAGTCTCATCCTTATTTCGTTATATGCGTACGCCATTTCACGAAAGAGCTTCCGTTACCGGAGATTCTTTTCCATTTTTGCGATTTTAACCATGCTCTTTAATGGTGGAATGATCCCGACCTATATGGTCGTTTCCCAATTGCTCGGGCTTAAGGATACGATTTGGGCTTTGATTTTGCCGCTTGCCATGAATGCCTTTTATATTATGATCCTGCGCACATTTTATAGCACCAGCGTGCCTGATGCCATTGTCGAATCAGCCAAAATAGATGGGGCAGGCGAGTTTTACACCTTTTTAAAAATCGTGCTTCCACTCTCTCTGCCTGGACTTGCCACCATTGGCTTATTTAGCACGCTTGGTTACTGGAATGACTGGTTTAATGCCCTGTTGTATATTGACAATCCCAATCTGGTACCGCTTCAGTCTATGTTGATGCGGATTGAATCCAGCATTCAGTTCATCCAGCAAAATTCGCAAAACAGCTCTATGAGCCTGGCTGCACTTCAATCCATTCCGCAGGATACCTCGCGGATGGCGATGGTGGTGCTGGCGACGCTGCCTATTATATTCGCTTATCCTTTTTTCCAGCGTTACTTTGTGCAGGGACTTACGGTTGGGGCTGTGAAGGAATAACAGGGAAGGAGTGACATGAACGTGTTGATTTATAAAGACAAAAGCAAACCGATCGAAGAACGGGTTAAGCACTTAATCGGTTTGATGACGTTAGAAGAAAAGGTGGGGCAGCTTGTGCAGCCCTTTGGCTGGCAAGTGTATGAGCACATAGACGGGGAATTGTCCCTACATCATGATTTCAAGCAGCAGGTACAAAATGGAGGAGTCGGCTCCTTATACGGGGTACTTCGCGCTGATCCGTGGACCGGAGTGACCTTGGAGAATGGCTTATCTGCCAAACAAGGGGCGGAGGCTGTGAATATGATCCAACGCTATGCGATAGAGCATTCCCGGCTGGGTATCCCGATACTGATCGGTGAGGAATGCTCTCATGGGCATATGGCGATTGACGGCACTGTGTTTCCGGTTCCGCTGTCCATTGGCAGCACATGGAATGTCGATCTATACCGCGATATGTGCCGTGCGGTTGCGAGTGAAACCCGTGCTCAGGGCGGGGCTGTCACGTATTCGCCCGTGCTTGATGTTGTGCGTGATCCGCGCTGGGGACGCACGGAGGAATGCTTTGGCGAAGACCCTTATCTCATCGGCGAATTTGCTGTTGCCGCAGTGGAGGGGCTTCAGGGGGAAAGCTTATTCAGCGAACATAGCGTAGCTACCACATTAAAGCATTTTGCAGGCTATGGCAGCTCGGAAGGCGGACGTAATGCCGGACCTGTGCATATGGGCTGGCGCGAGCTTTTGGAGGTCGATCTGTATCCATTCCAAAAAGCGGTGGAAGCAGGGGCGCAATCTGTTATGCCAGCCTATAACGAAATCGACGGGGTCCCGTGTACAGTGAATACTGAGCTATTGGACGATACTCTTCGTCAGGCGTGGGGATTTGACGGTCTGATCATCACAGATTGTGGCGCGATTGAAATGTTAGCGAGCGGACATGATGTGGCCGAAAATGGATTGGATGCCGCTGTGCAGGCAATTCGCGCAGGAATTGATATGGAAATGTCCGGGGAAATGTTCGGCAGTCATCTGGTCGAGGCGGTTCAGGCTGGCAAGCTGGAGACGAGCGTGCTGGATCGGGCGGTTCGCAGGGTGCTCACGTTAAAATACAGGCTCGGTCTGTTTGACAAACCGTATGTGAATGCAGAACGAGCGGAGCAGGTAATTGGTCAGGCGGAGCATATTCGGTTGGCTCGTCAGCTTGGGACCGAAGGGATCGTGCTACTTAAAAACGTCAATAGCACGCTTCCCCTGCCGAAAACCTCCAAGCGTATTGCGGTCATCGGCCCGAATGCAGATCAGATCTACAACCAACTGGGCGATTATACATCACCGCAGCAGAGATCCCGTGTGGTCACTGTGCTTGATGGTATCCGTGACAAACTGGGCAAGGATCATTCAGGCGTTCTGTATGCACCTGGCTGCCAGATTAAGGGAGAGTCCCGGGAAGGCTTTCATAATGCACTGGCATGTGCGGCTGAGGCTGATACCGTGGTGATGGTGGTTGGAGGGTCCAGCGCCCGCGATTTCGGGGAAGGGACGATTGACCTGAAAACCGGCGCCTCGAAGGTATCGGATCACGATTGGAACGACATGGAATGCGGCGAAGGCATCGACCGGATGACGTTGGGGCTTGCAGGCGTACAGCTTCAACTCATGCAGGAAGTCTACAGGCTGGGGAAGGAGCTTGTCGTCGTTTATATGAACGGGCGACCGATTGCTGAGCCATGGGTGGAGGAGCACGCACATGCCATTGTGGAAGCATGGTATCCCGGTCAGGAGGGAGGGCATGCAATCGCGGATATTTTATTTGGGGATGTGAACCCTTCGGGACGTTTGACTCTTTCCATCCCTAAACATGTGGGGCAATTGCCGGTATATTACAACGGCAAGCGTTCCCGGGGCAAGCGGTATCTGGAAGACGATGCCGAGCCGCGCTATCCGTTTGGCTATGGTCTTAGCTACACGACGTTTAGCTATGAAAGGCTTACATTAAGCGCCAATTCGATCCGAGCGGGCGAATCCGTTACGGTTACAGTCGATGTAACCAATACGGGCGACCGGGAAGGGGCTGAAGTAGTTCAGTTATATATCTCGGACACGGTGAGTTCGGTGACCCGTCCAATCAGGGAACTTAAGGGCTTTTGCAAGCTTGTATTACAGCCGGGAGAAACACGGACGGTGGTGTTTGTAGTAGGCTCCGACCAGCTGCAATATATAGGGCGTGATCTACAGCCAGTCGTTGAGGCTGGGCGATTTTCAATTCAAGTAGGTAGGCACTCCAAAGATACCCTGTGTGCCGAGTTGATCGTACGGGAGGATGAATAATGGAGCGTATCAAACGCCTGATTCGGGAATTGTCGGAATGCCAATGGCTGGAGAAGCTGGATTTGCGGAGCTGGAACATCACACGCTCCACTTACCTGGCACCAGGTCAATACGAAGGCGCCGAGCCTTTAACGGAAGGACTGGACCTCAAGCGATTCCCCAGCAGTCAGGGGACGACTTATTTTTTTCGAACGCAGCTGGATGTCCCGACAGCGTGGTTGAGAGAGCCTTTTGGATTGGTGTTTGAGTCCGGGGGAGAAGGATTGCTGCGAGTCAATGGTGCTTCCTATCACGGGCTTGATCGCAATCATACCTATGTCACGCTAAATCCAGAGCTCATCGGGTCTTCCCCTGAGCTGGAGATTGAGCTGTTTGATCCGGTACCTGAGCCCGTAGATCCGCTCAATCGGCAGGCTGTCATTCAACCTCCGATTTCTTCTGTTACAAGCTATCTTGTACGGCCCAATAAGCCTGTGCAAAGCCTGATGTATACCGTTACCGTTGTTAGCGAAGCCGCTGTACTGCTGCCGGAGGGCGACATCCGTAGCATACGCTTGCTGAAAGCCCTGTATGAGGTGATGGATTGCTTTGCGAATCTGGAGGAAGACGCCATTCGAGCAGGAGGAGCGATCTCAGCCATAGAAAAGGAGCTGATTCGTCAGGTTCAGGAGATCGGCGGAAATGCGCAAGCTTTGGAGCATATGGTAGGACAGTCGCACATCGATATTGCCTGGCTGTGGCCGATGCGCGAGACCGTACGGAAAACAAGCCGAACCTTCTCAACGGTGGATGCGCTGATGGATGAATACCCGGCCTATCAATATGCACAGAGCCAGCCGCTGCTGTTCTCCTTTGTAAAGGAAAATGATCCAGAGCTGTATGAACGAGTCAAAGCGAGAGTCGCTGAAGGACGGTGGGAGCTGGTCGGGGGCATGTGGGTAGAGCCTGATTTGAACCTGCCCAGTGGCGAATCGCTCATCCGCCAAATGCTGTATGGTCAGCGCTTTTACCAACAGGAATTTGGCAAAATCTCTCATATCGAGTGGCTGCCGGATACGTTTGGCTACTGTGCGTCCCTGCCGCAGATTTTAAAGCATGGGAAGATAGATTATTTTATGACGACTAAGCTTGGCTGGAATGATACGAATGTGTTTCCTTATGATTTGTTCCACTGGGTGGGCATCGATGGGACTTCGATGTTGTCCTACCTCAATCATGGCGTGAATGAAAATACACGGCCCCAGGACATTCATGACCATTGGCAGTCTTATCGTGAAAAATCAGCGCATCCTGAGCACATGTTGCTTTACGGGCATGGAGACGGCGGGGGCGGAGTTACGCGTGAAATGCTGGAATATATAGAGCGTTCTTCGCTAATGGTGGGATTGCCTGCGAGTCAGTTCAGCACGGCGGGACAGTTTTTCGCAGGCATAGATCAGGCACATCCGAAGTTTCCCAAATGGCATGGTGATTTGTACCTTGAGTTGCACCGAGGAACCTACACGACCCACGCCCGCAACAAACGCAATAACCGGAAAGCGGAGGGAGTCTACCGCGAGGCAGAACTGTGGAGCACGCTGGCATTACCACAGCTGGAGCCGGAGCAGGTGGAGGATATCTGTTCGGCATTGCATGAGGGCTGGAAGCTGATTTTGTTGAATCAGTTCCACGATATTATCCCTGGCTCGGCGATTACCGAGGTGTACGGCACTTCGGATAAGGAGTATCAGCAAATTTTCGAATGGGGACATGTCGGGCTTCAACAGGGGATTACGACGCTGGCGGCTCAAGTGAACACGGAAGGATCGAGAACAGGAACACCGTACCTGGTGTTTAACAGCCTGGGCTGGAGCCGTAATGCTGTGATTCATATTGCTACGGAATCGGCACAGGGATGGTATGCCTATCACTACGCTAATGATGAAGCCGAGCGGCTGGACACCGATGTGGAGGAAGGCGGCATTTCAGTGCGTATTCCGGATATTCCTGCGCTGGGCTACAAAACGATTTGGTTGGAGCGAGAACAGGCTCAAGCAGGTGAGAAGCCCGGGATCGCTATGATATCCGGACCGCTGGGGGACATCTGGGAGACGGCATTTTATAAGGTGCAATTTAACGAGCGGGGCGAAATGATTCGCCTGCTGGATAAAGCGGCAAACCGTGAAATTTTGAAGCAAGGGGAACGGGCAAACCGTTTTTATTTTTTCCATGACCGTCCGACGCTGTGGGATGCCTGGGATTTGGATGACCGCTATGAGGAACAGGTAGCAGGAGAAGCCGAGTTGCTGGAAAAACAAGTAGTGCTTCAGGGAAAAACGAAGGATGTGCTGCGCTTCCGATGGCGAATCCATCAATCTGAAATGACACAGGATGTAATCTTTTATCATCATGAGCGGCGAATTGATTTCAAGACGCATGTGAGCTGGAATGAAGCGCACAAGCTGCTAAAGGTAGGCTTTCCTATAGATGTGGTTACGGACAAGGCGACTTATGAAATTCCGTTCGGTGCCTTGGAACGGCCGACCCATCGGAATACGAGCTGGGAGCAGGCGCAGTACGAAGTATGTGGACACCGATTTGCGGATATTTCCGAGCACGGGTATGGCGTGAGTCTGCTCAATGATTGCAAATATGGCTACGACATTCAAGACAGTACCATCCGTCTGTCTCTGCTACGAGCACCCAAATGGCCGGATAAAGATGCCGATCTGGGCGAGCACGATTTTACGTATTCGCTTTATCCGCATGTTGGAGATTGGCGCAGCGCCCATACTTTGCGTCATGCGGCTGAGCTGAATCAAGATATGCCTGTTGTGCAGCAGCAAAAGCACAATAGCGGAGTGCTGCCGAGCAGTGGATCGTTCATTAACTTTGATAGCCGTCACGTTGTGCTGGATACGATCAAGCCGGCCGAAGATGGACTGGGGTCGATTCTTCGTTTGTACGAATCTTCCGGGGGACGGGAAACGATCAAGCTGACCTGGCCTTACACGTTCAACGCAGCCTACGTGTCGAATGCGCTGGAGGAACCTGTGCAGCTGCTTGAGCTGGAAGGTAGCTGTCTCACATTGTCTTTTACACCTTATGAAATTAAAACGATACGTTTGCAATAGATATGCAGGATTGGAATGACTATAACCGCACGGGTGTTTCCCGTCAGATTAAGGAGCGAAAAAGCTATTGGAACAATTCAGACTTCCCCAAATACCGATGCCCGAACTTGACATGCCGCAGGCTGTTCAGGACGTACTCAAGGAAGCGGAGCAAGCACTGGCTCACAGGCCGAAGCTGCTGAAGCTGTTTAAAAACTGTTTTCCAAATTCACTGGAGACGACGACCAAGCTAATGGATGATGGGACAACGTTTCTCATTACAGGGGATATTCCAGCTCTTTGGTTGCGGGATTCTGTAGAGCAGGTCATTCATTATGTGCCGTTAGCCAGGGAGGATGCTGATTTACAGCGCATCATTGGGGGGCTGATCAAGCGCCATATTCATTATGTCCTCATAGACCCGTATGCGAATGCGTTCAATGAGACAGCGAATGACTGGCACTGGAATGCGACTGATGAGACGGAGATGTCACCATGGGTGTGGGAAAGAAAATTTGAAATCGACTCGCTGTGCTTTGTCATTCGGCTAGCTTATATGTACTGGAAGGAAACGGAGCTTACCGATATTTTTGATTCAAAATTCAAGTCGGCTCTGCGCAAAATAGTGGATGTGTTCAAAACGGAGCAGCGTCACCAAGAGCAGTCTGCATATCGGTTTACGCGTAATAACGGCATTCCCACAGATTCCTTGCGCAATCAGGGACTCGGTATGCCTGTAAATTATACAGGGATGATTTGGTCGGGCTTCCGTTCCAGTGATGATGCTTGCGATTTTCACTACAATATACCCGGCAATATGTTTGCAGTGGTTGCTTTGCGGCAGATGCAGGAGTTTGCGGAGTGGGTATTCCGTGATATGGACTTTCTGAACGGGCTGAAGGAGCTGGAGGCTGAGGTGGAGCACGGTATCCGCTTGTACGGCATTTACCGCCATCCGGTATTTGGACCTATATATGCTTATGAAACAGACGGATTTGGCAACTACTGCCTGATGGATGATGCGGGTACACCGGGATTGATGTCCATTCCGTATTTGGGCTATACGACGGCGGACGATCCTATCTATCAAAATACGAGGCGCTTTGCTTTAAGTCAGGAGAATCCGTTTTACTTTGAGGGCAAGGCGGCTAAAGGCATCGGAAGTCCGCACACGCTGCCAGGTTACATCTGGCATATGGCCCTGTCTATGCAAGGATTAACGGCCCAGACCGCAGAAGAAAAGCTGGAGATGATCCAGATGCTGGAAGCGACAGATGGGGACACCGGCTACATGCATGAAGGCTTTCATGCCGATGATCCTACGGTTTATACGCGAAAATGGTTTGCCTGGTCCAACAGTCTGTTTGCCCAGCTTGTGTATAAGGCTATGAAGGATGGCTTGTTATGAATGAAACCATAGTAAACCCATCCATCGTTGTTTTCAGTGAGCAAGGCTTTCCCACTATAGGGAGCCTGTTGCCAGATGAGGCATTTCAGGGAGTTGCAGAGGTGGTGGTCGTAGGAGCCGATGAACTGGCTGAAACGCTAAAACATATGGACAACGGTTGCTTTGTCAATCTGCATGCACCGTACTTCCCCAAATCCGCTTGGACTGAAATCGTGGCATTTCTCCATAGGGGAGGAGGGCTGCTTAACGTCGGGGGAGCACCCTTTAAGCAGCCGGTACGCAATCCTGCTGATGAGCATGGAGACTGGATAATTGAGACTGAGCAGACTGCATATCATCAGGAGCTGCATATTCATGAGGTGCTGCGAGTGGATGCGTCGAAGGTAGCTTCGCTGGTCGCATCAGAGGATATTCCTGTACTGTGTGGTCAGGAGTCTCAGTTTCAGGTGACTGACACGTGGAATCTCGTTCCACATACGACCAAAAGCAGCGATCTGCCACACCAGATGGGCTCTGCCGGGCCGATGAATACGCAAATTTATCCTTTGCTAAAAGGTGTCGGTGCAGACGGACGGGATATCGCTGCCCCGGTGGTGCTATGGGAGCATGCCCGAGGTTTGTTTGCTGGCGCACGCTGGATGTTTATCCATGTGCCGTTGATAGCTTCCTTTTGGGAACAGGATGGTGAGCAACTGCTTGCCCAATGGGCACGTTTTTGCGCCAAGGGGATGACGGAGCTATCTATCAAGCCGAACTATGCTGCTTATGAGTCCGGGGAACGAGCCATACTGACACTTCAAACCCAGAGATTGCAGCGAGAAGGAGTCACGCCCAGAAATCACGAGGTATGGAGCTTTGACCTGACGGTGGAGCAAACATTGGATGAGTACAATCAGCAGGTATGGAGCAATCGCTTGCAGATTGAGGTTAGCAAAGAACAGAACTTTGTACGTATTCCCCTTGGCTTTTCCATTCTAAGCGGTTTATATCGGGTCATTTGCCGAGCTGAATCATCGGATGGTGAAGTACGTATATTGCGACAGGGCTTTTGGGGGCAGGATGCCGAACTGCTGGCTGAAGGACAGATCATCATGCGTAGTCGGGATTATTTTATAAAGGACGGGCGTCCGTTACCTGTTGTTGGCATGACCTATATGACCTCAGATGTGGCACGGAAATTTTTGTTTTTGCCCAATGCAGCAATTTGGGATCGGGATATGGCCCAGATGGCCAAAGCGGGCATCAACTGGATTCGTACAGGGGTATGGACGGCTTATCGCAACATGATGCAGATAGACGGGCACGCCTCGGAAGAGGTACTTCGCGCGATTGATGCTTTTCTGCTGACAGCCAAAAGGCATGGCTTGCAGGTGACGTTCACGTTCTTTTCTTTTACACCGGAAACGTGGGAAGGGGTTAACCCTTATCTTGATCCGCAAAGCGTGGAAGCACAAAAGCGATTCATTCGCAGTATTGTCAGTCGGCACACGGCTACAACCCATGTGGATTGGGATCTGATAAACGAGCCTTCCATGTTTGATCCGTCGCGTATTTTCGCAGACGGTCCACGCTCTGCGAGGGACTCATGGGAACAGGCGGCGTTCAGCACATGGCTGGAGCAACGCCATGGCAGCATTGAAGCTTTGCAGGAAGCCTGGAATATGACGCCACAGCAGCTTTCCTGTTTTGCTTCTGCCACAATCCCCGAGCCGGAGGAGATCAACTTCGGCGTTCAGGATATGCATCAGGCCAAAAAGGGAGCCAAATGGCTGGATTACTGTCTATTTTCGATGGAAATGCACAATCTGTGGGCCGAGCAATTGGCGACTACGATTCGGGAGCTTTGTCCCGGACATTTGGTAACTGTAGGTCAGGACGAGGCACTGGGCGCGCAACGGCCGTCTCCGTTTTTTTATGAGGCTGTGGTGGATTATACGACGGTGCATTCATGGTGGCTGAATGATCATTTGGTGTGGGACGGTATTTTTGCCAAAACACCAGACAAACCGAATCTCGTGCAGGAAACCGGGATCATGTATGTTGAGACGCCGGATGGTCGAGCCAAGCGTTCGGAGGAGGAGCTGCGCGACATGCTGGAGCGCAAGTATGCGTATGCCTTTTCGACTGGCGGAGCGGGTGCGATTCATTGGATCTGGAATACGAACTTTTATATGGATAATGCCAATGAATCGCACATCGGTGCGTTACGTGCGGATGGGACCGAGAAGCCAGAAGCAGAGGTATCTTACGATTTTGGGCGTTTTATGAGTGATATTCGCGATCTGTTTACAGACCGGAAGCTGGAGGAAACGGCTGTTGTATTCCCGTATTCCAATGATTTCTCCAACCGGTCACTTGCCTTTGATGCCACGACACGGCTTACCCGGGTGATGTCCTATAATCTTAAGCAGCCGTTCCGTGCCGTCTCCGAGTATCATCTGGACTCGCTCAAGCTGCAGTTACCGAAACTGATTATGGTCCCCAGCGCGCACAATTTCGATAGTACATCGCTGGAGCATCTTCTGGACATGGTGCGAGCCTTCGGTGTGACGCTACTAGTCACCGGACCACTGGGGCTTGATCCTTACTGGAAAATGACCGAACGGGTTGATGCCATTACTGGGCAGCGTACACTGGGGAACGTCCAACGGGAGGAAGCACTGAGTCTGGAGGGTCAAACCTTTCCTGTCTCATTTGGACAGCGGCGAATTGCTGAGGTCGCTAAAGAGGAACTACTATCACCAACAGCAGATGGAAGGATGGGGGATGAAGTCGTGAACCTGCCGCTTGGCAAGGGGCGCTTGATCTGGAGTCCGCTTCCACTCGAGTTGAATGGTAGGGATGAGCCGATTGCTGAGCTATATCGCTACGCCCTCACTGCTGCCGGGGTGGAGCGAGAGCTGGAATGGATAGACGGTGGCGATCAGCCGGGACTATATGGGCGTAAGCTGAATTTCGAGAATGGGGGCCTATATATTTTCGTATCGGAGTATTCCCGGGATACCCAAGTGCGTGTTCGGGATAAGGAGACTGGATTATCCTACGCTTTTCTGTTGCCAAGGAGCCGCTCTGTCTTGTTTGCTGTGGATCGAGAAGGTCAGTTGCTAGCAGTATATCGTCCTGAGGACGTGACGATTGAAGTGATACAGTGAACAATGGCAGGTCAAGACATACGGTGAGGAGATATGCGATGAGCGAGCAAAGGGATGAATCAATCAACAATCAAGCGATAAGCAGGGAAGTAGACACATACACGGGCAGCAAGACGACAGCACATATTATTTCGCATACCCACTGGGATCGGGAGTGGTATTTGCCTTATGAGAAGCACCATATGCG
Organism: Paenibacillus sp. FSL W8-0439; assembly: GCF_038008995.1. Lineage (NCBI taxonomy): Bacteria > Bacillati > Bacillota > Bacilli > Caryophanales > Paenibacillaceae > Paenibacillus > Paenibacillus sp. FSL W8-0439. The sequence continues at coordinate 4,053,757 of NZ_JBBPAK010000001.1, read as the reverse complement.
CCTGATTAGCCTGATAGATTCTCTGCTGGATAAGCTGGAGCAGGACCCGGATTATAAAAGCTTTTATCTGGACGGGCAGACGATCATTCTGGAGGATTATCTACAGGTTCGGCCCGAGCATAAGGAACGTTTGGAGCAGCACATTCGCAATGGTCGTATTTTTATCGGACCCTGGTACATTTTGCAGGATGCTTTTCTGACCAGCGGCGAAGCCAATATACGCAATATGCAGATTGGGCACCGCGATTGTGAGCGTTACGGCAGTCCGTCCAAGATCGGATACTTCCCCGATACGTTTGGTCTGGTTGGGCAGACTCCGCAGTTCATGCAACAGTCGGGGATAACGAATGTTTTCTTCGGAAGGGGCGTAAAGCCGACAGGGTTTAACAATACAGTGTCGGATAGAGGCTACGAGTCCTCCTTTTCGGAACTGTTATGGACGGGGTCAGACGGATCGGAGGTACTCGGTATTTTATTTGCCAACTGGTATTCCAACGGCAATGAGGTTCCTGTAGATGAGGCGGAAGCCAAAATGTATTGGAAGCGTAAACTGGATGATGTGCAAAAATATGCTTCAACGGGTGAGCTGCTGTTCATGAACGGTTGCGACCATCAGCCTTTACAGCTTGATTTACCGGAAGCAATCCGTACGGCACAGAAGCTTTATCCGGATATCGAGTTTGTTCATTCCAATTTCAACGATTATCTGACTTCTCTGAAACGGACTTCCCAAAGGCAACTCTCGTCCGTGAAGGGAGAGCTTCGCAGTCAGCGCACGGACGGCTGGGGAACGCTGGTGAATACGGCTTCTGCTCGGGTGTATTTGAAACAGATGAACCAGTTGGGACAAGTGATGCTGGAAAAAGTGGCAGAGCCGCTTGCGACCGTCGCGCATCTGCTGGGGCAGGCTTATCCTCACCATTTGTTCACCTATGCCTGGAAAACACTGATGCAGAACCATCCGCATGACAGTATTTGCGGTTGTAGTGTGGACGAGGTGCACCGTGAGATGGTGACCCGGTTTGATAAGAGCCGTCATGTAGCCGAGAGCATTGTGGATGAAAGCATAGAGGTCATTGTGCAAGCAGTGGATACGACGGGCTTTAGCCGCTTTGGAGAAGATGCATTGCCACTCGCGATTTTTAATACGTCAGGCTGGGAGCGCAGTGGTATAGTGTCGGCAGAACTGGAAGTGGTGCGTCTGTACTTCCGTGAAGGATACACGCCTGAGGAGGCTGCTCATCAAGCGAAGAACGTTGATCTTTCCGGGCGCGTACTGGTGGACAGTGAAGGGAGTCCGGTGGCATGCAAGATGGAGGACCTCGGGCTACAGTTCGGTTATGATTTGCCGGATGATCGATTCCGCCAGCCTTACATGTCTCGTCGGGTTCGCCTTACCTTTGAGGTTGAACGTGTGCCCCTGCTAGGCTTAAAAACCTATGCTTGGCTGAGAAGTAGTGTCGAGACGGACTCCTCTTCCCTTTTTCATGGCAGTCGCAGTATGGAAAATGATTTACTTCACGTCGAAATTGCGGATAACGGCTCTTTTACCCTGACAGATAAGCGTACAGGCCGCAGCTACAAAGACCTTGGCGTATATGAAAATGTGGGTGATATCGGCAACGAGTATATGTTCAGACAGCCCGAGGGAGAGCAGGCACTGACTACCAAAGATTTGATTGCTGACATTCGTGTGCTTGAAGATACACCTTTTCTGGCATCCATCGAGATTATCCATCATTGGGAAATCCCGGCCTCTGCGGATGAAACGCTGGAGCAGGAGCAGCGAGAACTAGTTTATTATCCGTACCGCAAGGCTCAGCGCTCCTGGCAGACCGTTCCGCTGACGATACGGACCGTCATTTCTTTATCTAGGGACAGCAGAGGGGTTTCCATTGAAACCACCTTTAACAACCAGGGCAAGGATCACCGTCTTCGTGCTCTGTTTCCGACAGATATAGTTTCTGGTGAGCATCGGGTGGACTCGATGTTTGAAATTGCAATCCGGGACAATGAACCTGCACCTGAGTGGGAAAACCCAAGCAACACACAGCATCAGCAGGCGTTTGTGGATGTAAGCGGGGAACAGGCGGGTCTAACCGTAGCCAATCTCGGGTTGAATGAATATGAAATCATGCGTGATGGTCGTAACACGATTGCAATAACGCTGCTTCGCTCAGTTGGCGAGCTGGGGGATTGGGGATGGTTCCCGACGCCGGAAGCGCAGTGCCCAGGTGAGCGCACCGCTCGTCTGGAAATCATTCCACATGATGGCGACGGTATTCAGTCCGGCGCGTATACAGAAGCCTATCAATACCAAATTCCTTGGATTGTAAAACAAACGGGGATTCATGCGGGTACAGTTGCTTCAGATTATGCGCCGTTTGATTGGCAAAGCACGGAGCTTGCCTTTTCCTCTATGAAAATGAATGAGCTGTCGGGGGATGTGCTGCTACGCTGGTACAATATGAGCAATAGTATAGCCGAATTAATTATCAAGCCCGGGCCGCACCAGTGCGATTTTTATAAAAGTAATATCCTCGAAGAACCAGGAGAAGACATCGTAGTGGATTCTTCTAATGAGTTGCTTCAGTCTGTAAAGCCGCATGAAATTATCACACTGGGTTTTAAATTGAAGACCTAACAATAAAGTAAAGAAGGCCATAGCAAATTAACAAGCCCCGATGGAATAGCTTATCATCGGGGCTTGTTATCGTTTGCTAAAAGTAAATAGTAGCTAGGTTTACGGATTCAATCCGCGTTGCTTTTTTGACACAAGGCTCTCCTGACATGCTACTCATTTGCATTCATCATCTCAAGTAACACTTGATATACCACCGGTAAGGTGGTAAAACCGTCACTTTGCAAAAAGTGCCCCCCATGATCTACTTCGTGAAAATCAGCCTGCATATCTTCCGCTAGTTTCTTACTAAGTGCAAAGGGGACAATCGTATCGTCCTTTGAAGCTATAGCTGCACGTGCCTTTAGTGAATCCATAATTTGCTGATCATCCAAATGGTCAATTGTAAACTCATCTAATGATGGTAGGCTTGGCACTGGGTCAGTAAAACCGGAAACGAACACGGCGCCCCCCAGCGGTTCCGAGATATTTACTTGCTGCAGGTACCTTAATATGGATACACATCCCAAGCTATGACCAATAAAATAGGTGTCTTTATGTAAAACTTTAATATTTTGCAATAGATACTCAATCCACTCATTAAGCTTGGGCGCTTGCGAGGTGGGCATTTCTAGTATATCTACCGAAACCCCATCTTCCTGTAATTTGTCTTGTAACCAAGGAAACCAATGATCTGCTGGCGAAGCGGTGTATCCATGGATTATATATACTTGCTTTTGATTTTGTATGTTTGTCACAATACGTTCTCTCCCATCATCCAGTGTTTAGAACTTAATTTGCATATGTGCCTCACTTCATGCAGGCATTCCCCTCTAGTTTACCAAACTCCCCATGCTTATAAGTACTAAAATTGTGCATTTACGTAGCAAGTCCATGTATAAATTTGCCTGTTATAATATTCATTATTTTTGCAGTACTGTAATTTGACTTATAAATTTAAGCGCTTTCTACCGATATATATAGCATCACGTTTTGTAATCTACTTCATATTGTTGTTTGGAGGGCAGCATCAAGGGGGGATCGGAGTACTCGTGAAAGTTGAGAGCAGCGTGAACTATTATCCATAGACGAGCTGGAGGGGTTTGGATGAGTAACAAGCTATCGGACAGGACGAAAAAAGGAAAAGGGCTTAGAGATTTAAAGGTCACAACAACGATGATCTCCATGATTGTGATCAGCTTGGTGGGTTTGCTCATTGTATCGTTGGTAGGGGTTATCGGTATGTATCAAGCTAAAGAGGGTCAAGGTATTTTGTATGTGGATCGCTTTCAACACCAAACCAATATTCTTGAAGTCAAAAGTGATTTCTACAATATGCGGGCCAATTATACAAAAATACTCGACAATAAAGAGTATACAGATAAACAGTATAAGCAGGTACAGAAAGGAAAGGATAGTGTTACAACCGGGCTAAATGAATTTTCACAAAGGACATTGGATGCAAAGGAACAGAAATTGTATGAGGAACTAAGAGGCAGTATAGACACGTATTTTCAGGATATTGAACAGATCATGGCCGTCAAAAAAAATACTGGAACCTATGACACAGAAGAGAGAGGTCGGATTAATAAATCTAGTACGGCCATAGTTACGATGCTGACTACCATTTCAGATTATAACAATGAGCAATCCGCCAACCTATATCAAAATACGCAAAATGAGATAAAAATGCGCACAATTGTGTTGATCACGGTTCTGGCTCTCGTGCTGGCTGTTCTGATCACAATCTCCTTTGTGGCCATTCAAAACATTCGTTCCCGGATGAGCACCATTACGAAATACTGTGAAGAGATTACCCAAGGCAATTTAACGGCAGCACTTGATCCAGCCTTGCTCAAAGGAAATAATGAGATCGCTGTCATTGCTCGTGCTATTCAGCAAATGACAGATTCAACCTCAATGGTCATTACGGGAGTGATCAATGAGTCGCGCCAAATTAACCAGCTTAGCGATAAGACGAATCTGAATATGACAGATCTCAATGAACGGATTCGCGATGTATCCGCCACGGTCGAACAGCTGTCAGCAGCTATGGAGGAGACTTCAGCATACACCGAAAATATGAATCATTCTGCGGATGAAATGCAGCGGGCAGCAGAGTACATCTCGGTCAAAACTCAAGAAAGAGCTCAGTCTGCCTATGATACAAGTGTAAAGGCCGAAACGTTGAAGCAGGCGGCTAGTCAATCCAATAAAGCGGCCAAGGAAATTTACCAGAAGGCTAATGCAAAGATGACAGAAGCATTAGAACGAGCCAAGGCAGTAGATCAAATTCGTATACTTTCTCAGTCTATCTTGGAAATTACGGCACAAACCAATTTGCTGGCCCTAAATGCATCTATTGAAGCGGCTCGTGCCGGTGAGTCAGGTCGAGGGTTTGCGGTTGTAGCTAACGAGATTCGTAAGTTGGCAGACGGCTCCAAACACGCGGTAGACCAAATTCAGAGTGTTACTCAAGAGGTTGTGCAGTCTGTAGAAAATCTGACTACTAATGCCGAAGAATTACTGCACTTCCTGCAAACACAGGTGGGCAAGGATTATCAGCTGCTTGAGGACACAGCGGGACAATATTACACTGATGCTGTTGAGCACACGAACACAGTCAATGATTTGAACGCTACCTCTAAGCAGGTAAATGAAACCATCCAAACCATGGTGAGAGCGATCCATGAGATTGCAACCGCCAGCGAACAGTCTGCTATATCTACCCAGCACATTGCTGAGAATATGGTGTCATCAACGGAAAAATCTCGTGAAGTGGCACACCAGTCTGATCAGGTGAAGGAAAGCGCAGCTCGACTGAATGAGCTGGTCGAAGGCTTTAAAATTTAACGAGGACCATACGGTGATGGGTATTTAAATGAAGGACGAAGAAAAACAGTTGGGAGCCGTAAGAAGGCTCCCTTTTTGAGCAGACTCTACTAGATTGCTTTCGTCATCCAGTCAGGAGTCCAAATCTCGTAACTCTTCCTGTTCAGCCATTTGCATTAGCTTATAAATCTGCCGGGTTGTGTTCACATTCCGCACCGTCATTTGCTGATACAGCTTGGTGCCGACTAATTTCGTTAACCCGCTTTTGGTGACTTGTTCCTTGCTAACAGAAAACAGAACGGCCCCGGTCGTATATATGACATGCCCAATTCCCGGTTTCAAAGGAAGCTTGTCCAGAACGGAAATATCGTTAATTTCATCCCACAGAAACATTACATCACTTTTCATCTGTGTATCATTAGACCATTCATTCGGTAGTGCTTCCATAATGCTCTGAATCTCCTTCATATTACGGACGATGACACGGATGGGTAAGCTAAAATCCTCCAGAATCGCCTGTTCCAATACGAGCGATAGCTCCTGGTTGGACCGCTCCTGACTGGAAAATATGATATTTCCAGAATTGATGTAAGTCGTCACATGCCCCATACCTGCATGTTCAAACGTTTGCTTGAGCTTCTTCATCTCGATCTTGTTGTTGCCGCCGACATTGATGCCCCGCAGTAATGCGATATAGATCATAAAAAGCCCCACCTCTCTTTAACAAATAGGATTTCTAACAGAAGGATAGGTATTTCAGCAAATACGTGGTTTGGTTCTCGCCCAGTAAGTGATGCAGCAATGGTTTTACGTGCTCGATATATGCTGCTTTGGTTTCGTATGTATCTTCATCTACCAATTCTCCCTTAAAGGTACAGGCACCTTCAATCAGGATGGAAAGAGCCGTAAAGAAGTTAGCTAAAGAGTCGGCAACCTGCTGCGCTGCGCCACCTTCAATTGCAGCATATACAGGAGAATCGGGTGCGCTAGTATCGACAATGAGTGGATCGTCATTAAACGTGGCAATTACAACATGATGGGAGGGCCACGAAGAAGACTCTTGGACAAGCTCACCAGACGTAACGAAGCGATACCCCAGTTGTTGGCGATATAAATGTTCTGGTGCGACAAAAAAGAGAACTGCGGCATCCCCAACTTCAACTGCCGCGTTTTTTAATTTGTGTGTTCCCGCTGCCTTGGCATCGATCATTTCATAGTGGCTATACATGTATGCAAGCTCAGGAGATAGAGGAATCCGACTGTCCCAGCAATCTGTTATACTCTCTGAACGGGGCTGGATATCGTGGTCTTGGAACAGCCCGTAGGCTTCATTATACAAGTTTTGCTGGTGTACAAACCGGGTAAGCGCTTCATTTAACTGTTTCATAGGTGTGTATTCCTTTCTAGTCGTAGGCTATGACCTGCGACATCACGTTTTACTTTTAGCATTAAGATATCATAATATAGAAATGAAGAACATATGTTTCTGTAATTATGCTACCTTGCCAGTCGATCCAGAATAATTTTACAATATAGGAGTTCGAAAATAAGGTGTAAGGAGGAGAGAAATGTCTTTTTCTGAAATATACGATTACAAATTAAGAGCCTACTTTAATGAGCGCATTTCTGATTTGGATCATGAAAATCTATTTTATTCCTATCCTGATCAAGAGCAAAATTTAAGAATATTAACTCTGAATATAAATGAGCAGGATCATATTTCTTTAGTGCGATGGCATGATTTATTTGACAGGTCGCTATTTACCAAAATGGATCATCCCATTCTAAGCGTAACGGATGCTGAACGTCTGATTCGATTGCTTGCGCTTATTTTTAACATGTTTGATATACATAAAGATGTTGCTTATTGCAGAAAAAACTTATGTTGTGTTTATTATCAATATCAAGTTTCACATCTAGCAGAGAGAGGGAATGAATTCTCACTTACTCAGGATAGGCTATTTTTTCTTCACCTTCTCTTATTTGAATTGGGTTTAGGAGATGACATTTATGATCGTCTAACGATTGAAAATAATAAGATACTGTACAGTATGGAAGACGGACAGCAGTATGATTTGCACATTCTAATCGATATTTTGCATGAGCATATTAACAAAAATAAGATGGATATGGATACCCGAGCAACGCTGAGAAAAATAAAAAATTTGCAAGGCCAGTTGGTCAACTTCATCTTGGGCAGTCATGATGTATATGATTTTCCGTATGATGATTTCAACAAGTCGTTTGCAGAAGCAAAGATATTTATACAAGCCTATAACTCTAATAAAAATAGGGCATTAGAGGTGCTGATCGACTGTATCAATGAGCATCAATCTCCAACAGAGCAGTTCATCTCCCATTTGATCTTGATGAATTACTCCTATTTTGTTCTCAAAAGTAATCCTAGCGAAATTACATATTTTAAATTATTCTGCAAGAAAAAACCGGGAGTTTTTATGAAAGTATTGACTGCATTGCTTGAACTCGGATTTTTTGTCGATAATACTATCTTCGCAAATGCGGGTATACATTATGATTTATCCAGAGTAAAAGGGGTTAAATGATGCCATTCTCTCACGTTTCTTTACCTGATTTACCATCGCCTATCGGACGCCTTACGGCCATTCATCCTGTAAAAGGTGGCTCTCAGGGCAGCATAACCCTGCTAGCACTAAACACACAAGCAGAACTGTGGAGGCTAGAGCTGTATTCTGGTAACGCAGAATTATGTACACGTATTTGTATCCCTGATTTTAATCCCATGCAACCTGTCCAAATGGTGACCAGTCCTGACGAGAAGTACGTAGCCATATCCAATCGTTTTGGCCGGCATGCGGCAGTGTATGATTTAGTCCATGCTCAAGAAAAAATGCAATTATCGCGGGACGAATACCACTATGATAAAAGTATGTTTCCCCTGGCATTTGTACATCAAGACGGTATGTGTATCCTTGTTCATGGAACGGAATGGAACCGGCTGGATCTGACGGATATAGAAACAGGGAGGCTTTTGACTGCAAGACCTACCCCAGTTTATAACAATGAAAACAAGGATGAGCATTATCTAGATTATTTTCATGGGAGGCTGCTGGCTTCTCCAGAGGGAAAGTGGATTGCGGATACGGGATGGGTATGGGCTCCCTTGGGGGTGGTCCGAACTTGGTCATTATCTGATTGGCTACTGAACCCATGGGAATCGGAAAATGGTCCGTCAGTTCGCCATCTTTGGCAAACCATAGATTGGGATGGGCCAATATGCTGGACAGGACCTGATACATTGGCGGTATGGGGACAGATGGATGCCGATTTACTGGAGGAGGAAGATTGGGGAGAGGAAGGAGTGGAACCGGCGGTTGTCCTATTCGATATGACTCAGCCTGGGTACCGACGTGTGCTTTCTGCCATCCCCCCTCTAAACTGCAAGCCTGATGAATACCGGATTTACCCATATCCCCAAGCGGATATGACCGTTTGCGGCGACCGATTATTCTTATGGGGAAAAGAAGTCCCGCTTCAGGTATGGCGGCTTTCAAGCGGTGCGCGGGAACATGTAGATACGGAGCGATTTTCACTCATTTACCATCAAGAGGCAGGGATTTTCGTTGAATTACATCCAGATAGCGGTTGTAAAGCCTTGAGCTACGAATAATTAGCGTTACCGGATTTTCTTCCATCCTGGTCATACGGAAAAATATGCATTAGCTATAACAATTACAAAGGAGTGTACATCAAAATGGCACTGATCAAGGGTCGTTTTTGGGGATGCCTGGTTGGGCTGGCTGTGGGTGATGCTTTGGGAACCACAGTAGAGTTTAGCAGTCCAGGCACATTTGAACCTGTAACGGATATCGTAGGCGGTGGTGTATTTGGACTGAAGGCGGGGCAGTGGACAGATGATACGTCTATGGCACTCTGTTTGGCCGAGAGCATGGTGCGAAAAGATAGCTTTGATCCAGCAGATCAAATGCGCCGCTACACCAATTGGTACCACCTGGGATATATGAGCAGCACGGGAACGTGCTTTGATATCGGTGGTGCGACGAGAGCAGCACTGCATCGCTTCGAAGCCACTGGAGATCCATATAGCGGGTCCGTTGACCCCATGACTGCTGGTAATGGTTCGATTATGAGGCTTGCACCTGTCGCCATGGCCTATGCGAACCGCCCGAAAGAAGCCGTGATGTACGCCGAGCTGAGCTCGCGCACCACCCATGGAGCAGTCGAAAGTGTGGAGGCCTGTGCTGTGCTTGCTTCAATCCTTGTGGCAGGTCTGCGGGGAGCGGACAAGGAATCCATGTTATCAGCTGATGTCTGCTATAAGTGGCAGCAGCAGGAACAGTCAGCTTTTTCGGCAGCCATTGAAGAAATTATTCAGGGATCTTACAAGCATAAGGAGCCGCCCGAAATCCAAGGAAGCGGTTATGTTATTCGTTCCCTTGAGGCTGCGCTGTGGGCATTTCACCACTCGGCTTCATTTGAAGAGGGGGCACTGCTGGCCGTAAATCTGGGAGATGACGCAGATACGACCGGAGCAGTGTACGGCCAGATTGCAGGGGCTTATTACGGGCTAAACGGTATCCCGATCCACTGGCGCGAGAAGCTGGCAATGAAAGAGACGATTGATGAGCTGACTGAGGCTTTATGGCAGAAGGCCGACAAGGGCCAGACACTTTAAGAGGAACAGAGCATTTATAAAGATCAAGCTGGGTTGCTTTTTTATGAAGCAGAGCTCGGCTTTTTTTGTTCACTATCTTTTTAACGACGACTCATCTCTTGGGATAACTACCCATATCGCCATACTTCTGCCCTCCTCAGCTACATGTCCTTATGACAAAATGAAGTCAAGTACAAATCATACTTCACTTTACTGATCTTTTAGAGGAGGAACTACATTGTTACATCTAGATAAACAGCTTCATTCATTTGTCGATATTTCCAATAATATAGAAGGGTTTGAGATCGTTTCGACCCAATTTGGTCCTGATGGACGCGTGTATATTTTGCTCATTGATAAAGTCCCAGAACGAGTGCGGGGGATGTTCACGCCTGCCTCTCTTAAAGAGAAACGTACTTACAAGGTACTCATTATAGACGATCACATTCAAGAGGTGTGTTTGGAGGGGCAGCAGTTTAACTATCATTATGTACAGCCTCTACAAAATTATTTGTTACTCGTCGGAGCTCGTTGTCATTATTATGGACCTGATCAATACGATCTAAATGGTAAAGTTATTGATTATGAAGGCCGTACCGTGAATGAACTACTGCTCGGAGACGGTATCCAGAGTGTCCAGGTTACAAAAGAAGGTACGATCTGGACCAGTTATTTTGATGAAGGTATATTCGGGAATTATGGTTGGAATGAGCCTGTGGGGTCCTCCGGCCTTGTCGCCTGGAATAAAGAGGGACACAAAATATATGAGAACCAAGCGGCAGACATTCATGATTGCTATGCTTTGAACGTGGTTAGCGAACAGGAAATCTGGTTTTATTACTATTCAGACTTTTCATTAGGGTATATTTCCGGTAGCGACCGTACGAATATTACGTTTATGAATCCGAGGATTTCCGGCTGCTCCGGGGTGGCTAGAGATGGGTACCACTTTTTGTTCGACGGCGGGTATGGCAAGAATGGACAATATGTCCTGAAAAAGAATGTGAAGCCAGGCAGCTTGAGCAAAGGACAACACATTCGCTTTTTAAATGACGATCAAAAGTTCCTTCAACCGCATGAACAGGATTTCAGAAAAGATCGCCTGCTGCTCCGTGAAGGTTCTCTGCTGTATCAGGTGGCTGTTGAAGAGATAGTATAAAAACCCACGTCAGACGTGGGTTTTTCCTTAACACCAAAAATACTTATTCATACGTTTTGACAAGCTCATTCAGGGAGGTAATGGTGCTTCCTTCCCCAATAGCACCGAATTTCCACTCCCCTCCATAGCGGTAGACTTCACCTACACGGATGCTACACATCCCTTTATAGTCCTCTGTCAAATTGTATCGGAGAATCTCTTCATCTTGCGACGCATCCAATACTCGAATATAAGCATTGTTCACCATACTGAAATCCTTACGTCTACCAAAGCTGAAAAAACGGAATATATTCACAATAAATACGACTCTATGCACTTCAGGTGGTAGTTGTTGAAGGGATACAGTAATGACTTCATCATCACCGTCACCATGTCCTGTCAAGTTATCACCACTATGTACGACGGCCCCGCAAGGGCTATTTTTGTTTCCGAAATATACTAGATTTTTCGTCTGAGTCAGCTTGCCGTTCTCATTAAGAAGCAGTGCTGACGCATCAATATCCATGGATCTACCCCTCATAGGGTCCCATCCAAGCCCTACTTTTAGTACGGATAAGTGTGGATTATTTTTGGTCAGGTCTACCTTCTGCCCTTTAACTAGACTAATACTCAACGTTATGCCTCCCTATCATTATTTTTGTTCTACTCTGAAATTGTAGCATATATATAGAAGGATATAATCTATTCGTAACTTCACAGATTTTTTTCCGTATAAAGATAAAAACATGATCCAAATTCGTTCCCTTAGGGAGAAATGCAACCATGTTTAAACAAAATGAGAAGTTGAGGTAATGCATCATATGAATGAAAAATTTCGAGCCGATACAGGATACCAGCTGGCTGAGCAGAAGGCGCTCCAGTATTTTGCATCACTCTATAATCAGGTCAAGGATAAGACTTATGTGACTTCTCTTACAGAAGATATCCATATATGGAAAAGGAATCATATCCGTCCTTCTTCATGGTTATCCTTCTTTTCGCGGAATAAGAGAAAGCCGGATACTCGGGATTATGACAGATACATTCAATGGCTGAGTTACACAGGCAAATTGGATGATTATCTGAAGCGAAGTGTCTCTTATATTTACATGAGGGATCTAGGCAAGGCTCTAGATTCTGCGAACACACAGACCCGGATTCAGCGCGTTATTGCTGACGTGAAAAGATATTTGCTTCAACCCACCCGTGCTAATAGAAGAAATCAACCGGAGTTTATGAATATAGCCGGGGTGTATCGGTGGTCTCAAAAGGAAGGGATCGAAGCCACTGTAATCTGGCTAATCAACAAGCTTAACTCTGTATCTTCTCATATTCCCGAGGAAATGGATGCAGAGCACGCCCAGCGCAAACTGATTAAAATCATCATTGGGGTTATTCTGCATGTGATGGAAGAAATGGACGAAGCCGTGTCACCTGTTGAACGTTCGCGCAGACTGGATGAAGCGATTAGGCTTGGGTATTCCTATGGGCTGACCTATCCTTTTATTGATGATCTTCTCGATTCTCAGCTGTTGACCGTTCAAGAGAAAGAACAATACTCCCATATGATACGTACTGCGCTTCTTACCGGATCTGTGCCAGAGCTGGGCGACTGGACCGGTGAGCATATGAATTTCATTTGCTATATCCATTCGGAGCTCTCGGATGCTTTTGAGTTTATTAAGGCACATCAGCGGTCAGACACACAGCAAACCTTTTTCGAGCAGTCCTACGTTTTCTTTCATTCTCAAGATATCGATCGGGATAAGGATCTAGCGAAAGCCAATTACACCAATGAAGAACTTTATATACCCGTGATTTTAAAATCTGCTTCTTCCCGCTTGATTGTCCGTTCCGTGATAAGTGCTCCTGAGGATGAAGGGTTTGAGCAACGAACATTCTATTACGGTATCTACAACCAGCTTGCTGATGATTTTGCGGATATGGCTGACGATATGAGAGACGGTGCAGTAACACCCTATACCTATTATCTAAAATATCATCAGCAAAGATCGGATTTGATCAATCCCTTCGAACTATACTGGGCGGTCATTTCTAATTTGATCCATAACGTGTATCATTCCGATGCCACGGCTCGCGAGGTGATACTGGACCGTGCAATAAATGGACTCAAACGTTATAAAGAACGGGTAGGTGCAGAAAAGTACAATGAAATAATGGAAATTTTTGCATCCGGAAATCCGGAATTCAATCGTCTCATTCAGAAGATGGTGGGCAAAGCAGAGGATGTAGATTTCTTCGATAAGCTGCTTCGTGACCAGATGATTACCCATTTGAAAAACGATTCGAGGGAAAAGGAAGACTTTATGAATACGGTCAAAACCGTCCGGGACCAGATTAACAACCAATTGAAAATAACCAAGCCTTCTGGGATCGAGGCCATGAAAGAACAGCTTATTGATGCTGCCAATTATAGTCTTGAGGGGGATGGGAAAAGGATACGTCCTATTTTGACTTGGGTCATGGGCGTAAATGAATATGGTTTAGACGCTTCGGCAATCGTACCTCTTCTGCGATCATTGGAATATATGCATACAGCCTCCCTGATTTTTGATGATTTGCCTTCCCAGGATAACGCCTCTACCCGTAGAGGGCGTCAGACATTACATCAGGTGCACAATAGCGCTACTGCGGAATTAACCGGTCTGTATCTGATCCAGAAGGCCATCGGGGAGCAATCGTCACTGAACCAGTTCAATGCTGAGACGGTGCTTGCCTTGATCCAATACTCGGCCCGTAAGGCAGAGGATATGTGTATGGGTCAGGCGATGGATCTGGATTCCAAAGGAAAGGCTTTGACCTTGGAGCAGCTGAATATGATGTGCTTTTACAAAACAGGAGTGGCGTTTGAGGCTTGTCTCGTTATGCCAGCCATGCTCGCACAGGCCGAGGAATCAGAGATTGCTGCTTTGCAGAAATTCGCCTATCATATGGGGATTGCGTTTCAGATTAAAGATGATTTGCTTGATGTGGAAGGAGATACGCACTTACTTGGAAAACCTGTGGGTCAGGATTCGGATAACAATAATTCAAATTTCGTGTCCATCCTTGGCTATGAAGGTGCTAGTAAAGAGATGTGGGAGCACTATTGCCTTGCCATGGAAGCATTAAAAGAGGTGCCACGCAATATCTCTTTTTTGAAGCACTTAATGAATTATATCGTGGACCGGGATCGGTAAAAAGGATTATACCCCGTGGCTCCATAGGAGTGGTGGGGTGTTTGTACGTTGAGCCAGCAGAGAGCTGCTCATGCTCCTTTTCTTCTCCTTGGTGATCATCTAATGTAACGCAGATACCTCTGAACAATCACAGTAAAGATGTGAATATCTGGTGACTTCAGTACCGTATTTTATCCGTTACGGCGCGTTCTCTATTATAATGATTTAAAGACGGACAAGGAGATGAACTCCAGATGAAAAAGGGAATCTTGGTCGCTTCAGGCTTGGTTGTTGCGGCATTGGGCACGTATCTGATTACTGGAAATTTTCAGAAAGAAGGAGCGGACAAGCTCGGGACAACAGATATCAAGCGATTGGTGCATGATATCAGTGCAGGCAAGGCAACAGCCCAATCCGCTTCTATTAATTCCAGTCAGTTGATGGTCACCGGGAACGATACTCGACCCATGACTTATAATTTGCCTGACAACGAGTTTTTTGTTTCGATTGCGCCATATGTAGACCAGACCCACCCTTGCGCAACTCATAGTCTAACGGGCTGCCAAGGCGAAATAAAAAACGGAGAATTCAATGTGACCGTTCACGACATCGAAGGGAATGTCATCATGGAGAATGCTGCCATGAAATCACAACCCAATGGTTTTATTGATCTATGGCTGCCAAGGGACAAAACCTACCGCATTAGCGTGAATCATGAAGGTAAAACGGCCCAAACGGAATTCTCTACATATGAGAAAGACGATACATGTATCACGACGATGCAGTTGGGTTAACGACGGAGGATGAGGGTTGAGCTTATGGATCGCTGAAACGCTCTAAGTCCGCAAAACCCTGCGTTCTCATACATAGCTTTTAGTAAAGAGCCTGCGTCTGACGGAGGCTCTTTGTGCTGCTTTTGTTAGGTTGTAGAACAAATTTTGAGGGAGTCTATGAGGGGTCAACTGGCAACTAAAGTTGTTAAGCCAAGCTTTTCTTTGGAGCAATAGCTTAAGACTAAGATACGAAACTTTAAATTGCGTTTATTAAAAATTCATTAAAATTCAATGGAAAGTATATTAATACAACTGTAAACTTCCGACATATTATTTAAGAGCTTTTCGCTCACTATTCTTTGGGAGATGAAACCATGTTACAAAGTATTAAGAATCGCCTATCCAAATCATTGAGCATGGCCAACACATTGGCCATGGTCTTGTTAGTCATTATCGTTCTCGTTTTTGCAACCTTGGGGACGTTCATGTATTCAAGCACGCAAAGCATGCTTGTCAAGCAGCAAGAGGCCATGCTCCAGACCAAGACGCAGGCCACAGTCAGTCAATTTGATGCGTTATTTAAGGAAAAGGGCTCGCTTGTCCAACAAATGTCAACCAATAATCTCTTTAAGAAATATATAGAGACTACTGAATCGGCTGAGATGGTGAAAACTTCTCCATATGCTGCAGAAACCGAAGCGACCCTAGCAGCGATTGTAAAGGCAGAGCCATCTTTTGCCGATGCTTGGATTGCGGGAATAGCTGGCAAAGGTTTCTATTTACAGAATGATGGTATTACTTCCAAGCCGGACTTCGATATTCATACACGCCCATACTTCAAGCCAGCTGTTGAAGCAGACGGTTTATACTACTCAGAACCCTATAAGGACGTCAATTCGGGTAATATGATCATGGGCATTTTCTATCCAATCAAGGATAAAAGTAACCAATTAATCGGATTTGCAGTTGTTGATATTGCCTTAAAAGACATCCCTGCCATTATGCAAAGCTATTCGCTTGGAAGCACAGGCTATTCGATTCTTGCATCCAAAACAGGTGATATTTTGTATCACCCTGATCAAAATAAAGTGCTGAAAGAAAAGATTAACGAAAACACAGGAGATCTTGGCGAGATTGGCAAGAAAATGATTGCCGGTGAGTCCGGAGTACAGTTGATTTATGATAATGGGGAACCTCGTTATATCGGGTATGGAACCAGTAAAGATACAGGGTGGTCTGTAGGCTTAACCATTTCTCAACAAGAGGCGCTCGCAGAATTAAAAGCGTTTACCCAAATTATTATCGGCGGTTTTTCGGCAGCCACCATCCTGCTCGTTGTGATTTGTTATATAACGCTCCGCTATCAGTTAAGAGCAATCCCGAAATTGCTCGCCAAAATCAAGATGATTGAGAATGGAGATATGACCGTTCAGTTTGATACGCATTCCAACAACGAAATCGGGCAAATTCATCAAGGAGTTTACAATATGGTTCAAAAAATTCAAGGTATGCTCCAATTGGTGGGTGGATCAGCCCAAGTCTTGAATCAGTCTTCTCATGATTTGCAATCCATTTCTTCCAGAACTGCAATCACGATGAACGATACGGCGACAGCAATCAATGAAATTGCCAATGCGACGAACTACCAGTCCATTGAAACAGATAACATTTTGCAGAAAACTGGAGCATTATCCGGACAAATTGACGAAATTGCCAATGATACAAAAGCCATCGAATCTATGGTGCAAACCTCGGTCGAACAAAGCGGACAAGGGCTTGCGGTAGTAGACCAGCTATCCAAATGGGCGGAAGAAAATCATAATTCCACCCAAGCGATGTCGGCAATCATTCAGGATATCGATCTGAGCCGTCATGAGATTTCGAGCATTGTGGGTACGGTCAACCAAATTGCAACACAGACCAACCTGCTGGCGCTTAATGCTTCCATAGAAGCTGCACGTGCGGGAGAACAGGGCAAAGGGTTTGCTGTGGTTGCCGGAGAGGTTCGCAAGCTGGCTGAGCAGACGGCGCTGGCGACACAGGAAATCTACAAGAAGGTCCGTGTCATCGAAGAAAAAACCAGTGTATCGGTTGAGCATACCGTTCATGGTCTGAAAATTGCAGAAGAAAATGCCAGATCGGTGGAGGACACGAAGCAAGTGTTCTTTAGCATTAACAAGGATTTGGAAGATTTGAAATTACGAATGATCCAGATCAGCACGAACACCTCCAAAGTCCACAAGCACAAAGATGAGATTTTACAGGCGTTGGAGATCATCTCTTCCACTACCGAAGAGAATTCCGCTTCAACCGAAGAGGTTAGCGCCAGCACGCAGGAACAATTGGAGAGCTTCGAACAGGTTGCTGAACTATCCAAACAATTAAACCAATTGTCCACTAAGCTGCAAGACGAATTAAAACAGTTCAAGGTCGAGTAACATGGTAGGTGGCGGCGATGCTATGGGATGATGTGACGGAGGAACTGGACAAGTAAAGGCAAGACACTTTATGATAATGAAAATTGGACTTAATGAATCAATAATTCACTCTGAAAGAATCAGGGACTTAAGATGAATATCCATCTTAAGTCCCTTTTTTTGTGTAAAATTAGATTTCCAATTTTTTGAACGGCTGATATACTAAGGAGGCAAGTGATATGAAGATAAACCTACTTTATCGGGATAAAAAAACGATTGGCGTACGGTTGGAGCGATACGGAGTCAAGGAAAGAGAAGGGATTCGATCCATACCGGGCAGGAAATGGGTTCCAGACGAAAAAATCTGGGCGATTCCGTACAGTATCTCGGCTGTAGAAAGCCTGTTGGAAGCGTATCGGAGTTGTAAGTTCGAGTGCGACGAGCGATTGAATAAAGAGCTGCCGTACATCCTGGAGTGGCTGGATCGTCGGGACGCGCAGGCTAATGTGGTTCCCTCATCTTCGGAACGAGGTGAATGGAATTCGGATCAGCGGCAAGAAATGCGCGATGCATTGGTGGCAAGGGGCTACAGCAGCAAGACGATTAAAGCATACATATCGCAAACGGAACGTTTTTTTGCCGGATTGCAAGGGACCGAAGCAAGCATAAATGATGCGGCGGTGCAAAAATATGCGTTGGCGCTGCTCGAAAAAGGCCTTTCGCACGCTTATGTTAACCAAGCGATCAGCGCGCTGAAATTTTACTTTCGCCATGTGCTAAAGCAGCCCAAATCCGCCGCCTATGTTCGTCCGAAAAAGGAGAGTAAACTGCCAGATGTGCTGTCCCTGAATGAGGTTATGCGTCTGTTGAAAGCAGTGAAAAATCTAAAGCATAAGGCTATTCTGTACCTGACGTATACATCCGGGCTGCGGGTAAGCGAAGTGGTGAGGTTGCGTCTTGAAGACTGCGACCGTGAACGGAAAGTACTGAAAGTTCGTCAGGGAAAGGGCAGGAAGGATCGGCAAACGCTGCTATCCGAAGCGGCTTTTGCGGTGGTCGAGCAGTATATAGGGGTGGAGCAGCCAGCAGACTGGCTGTTTCCAGGGCAGAGGGAAGGCCGCCACCTGACGGAACATTCAGCGTAGAAAGTGTTTGAAAAAGCGCTGGCTGAAGCGGGCATTCGCAAACAGGTGAGTATCCATTCGCTAAGGCATTCCTTTGCGACCCACTTGCTGGAGAATGGGATTGATCTTCGCTATATTCAGGAACTCTGCTAGGGCATCAGAGTGTACGAACGACGGAGCGGTATACACATGTGAACAGACGGGACATTGGGCGGATTCAAAGTCCGTTGGATCGGATGAGCGGGCTGGAGGATTGAAACGCAGAAAGTGCGGAAATTAGGAGAAAAGTGCAGGATTCACGAAGTTCGTGAATATGACGAAGAGAGTATTCTTTCGGAAGTTCGTAAATAAGGCGTTATACGACAGAATCAAATTGAAAAAGAGCCAGAAGGCTCTCAATCTAAAGGTATATGTAATTCGTTATGCAGGTGAAGAGCGTCCTTAAAACCTTGCAAATAAATTTCACGTTCTAAAATAGCTTGAACAGAAAGCTCAGCATCATCGTAAAGAAATAGGGTCTTCTGTATATTCTCCGGTACTCCTTCATGTAACTGCTTGAAGTAAAGATTCCGTTCGGATGAGAACTGGTTGTAGCTGAAGTTGTTTTTGATAAAGAAAATATACTTTCATATAATTAAAGAAAAATTCACTTGATGTGTGAAAGGAATATCAGATGATAAGTTATAAACCTTTTCAAAAATTATTGATCGACAGGGAGATTAAGAAGCAGGATTTATTGAAAATGACAGGTATCTCGTCTGCTACAATGGCGAAGCTCAATACGAATGAGTATGTATCGTTAGAAGTGATTGATAAATTATGTGCGGCTTTAAGTTGTCAGCCAGGAGATTTATTGGAGCATATAGCAGAACAATGACAGATTAGAATCAAGAATGAATGTTGGTTAATCGAAGAAGTGATTCCATCGTATAACATAATATTCAAGCAGCGGTTCCCTTTCGGAACCTTGGTCTGCGAGAAGGATTTCAGGGAAGCATTTCAGCAGACAACCCTTCGGGGTTCATGAATACAGAAACGTTATGTGGAATCCTAAAAAATGAGAGGAACAGAAATGACAACACAATTTAATTTTAATAAATTGAATAACATTTATGCAGAGGCTATCGCATCGGATGATAAAACATTAATCTTTGAAACCCAAGTTGGAAAAGGAAGATTCTTATTTATGATGTTTTTATCAGATGAAGACAAAGATTCAAAAGACAAATTATTTATATATCTGAGAAACACCAACCTTATAAAGCCTGTAAAGGTATATGGTAACCATAGTAAAGGTCAGTTTGAAGTATATATAAAAGATGAATTGAAAGAAGTTCTAATAAAGGAATTACAGCTAAATTCAAGTTCAGGTTCTTTTGATTTTAAGAACTTTCTTGAACAGCTTAATAGTAGCATTCCTCAAAGCATAAATCGTAACAACAAAATTACTGAATTAAGAAAAAATAGAAGCATAATAAGCGAGTTAAAAGTAGTAGATGAAGCTGATAAAACAGTGTT
Source organism: Paenibacillus sp. FSL W8-0439 (assembly GCF_038008995.1). NCBI lineage: Bacteria > Bacillati > Bacillota > Bacilli > Caryophanales > Paenibacillaceae > Paenibacillus > Paenibacillus sp. FSL W8-0439. Next base: position 4,033,502 of record NZ_JBBPAK010000001.1, on the reverse strand, counting down.
AAAGCACGAAGTGAAACTTCCTGAAAACAAAAAGCCTCAAGATAAAACTTTAAGAAAATTATATGTTTATACTGATGGAGCTGTTGAAGATATAGCCGAGTTAATTCAACTGCTCAAGAAATTTAATATGACTGTGGCATGGACAACAAAAGACAAAGAAAATAACACTTCAAGTGTAAAAGCATTGTTGGGTAAGCTAAACAACTAAACGAACTTCATATAACATAATATTCACGCTGCGGGCATACGCCCTGGGTTCGGCATTCGCCGGCCACCCAGCCTACGCTGGGTCGTGAATACAGGAACGTTATGTGTAATTATTGAAAAGATCATGGAGGGGAAATCTATGAAAAAGAAAGAATATAAAGATAGATTAATTGAATTACTTAATGAAGGAATTGAAGAACTAACAGCAGACCAAGTAATCCAAAAAACGAAATTATTGATTTTTGAATATGAGAAAAAACAAGTGTATAGCACAGAAAATAAGGGGAGACCTTGGATAGATGAAGAGTTAAGAGTAGTATTATCATTTGCACCAACTAAAGAAAACATACTGAAGTTGGCCAAAGGATTTAAACGTAGCTACGGGAGCATTGAACAAATTTTTAGATGGGCTGTGACCACAGATGAAGAGATTATAAATAAGGGAAGAAAAGATGATAGTTTTATAAAACAGATTAGAAGATTGTATAAAGAGATGGGTTGGAAGGCGTAAATTAGAATGTCAATCAATGGAGTGATAACTACACATAACATAATATTCGAGCTGCGGCTCAGTTGGAGCCTAGGTCTGTGAGAAGGATTTCGGAGAGGCATTTCAGCAGACAACCCTGACGGGTTCATGAATACAGAAACGTTATGCGAAACACTTGCATATTATTTGAAGTTAACTCAAGGGGGATTTAAATGAGCAAGTATGACCAAGCAGCTAATAAAGCAGTAGAGCTAATTTATCAAGGAGTAACTAATTCACCAGTCGAAGCCTGGGATATTGCTACGTCTGAATTGTTTGGTAAAGGAACATGGGGGCAAAAGAAGGGGTGTCCAAAGAACGCTTTTCTAGGATTATGCGAAGAGGGATGTATTGAAGGGATTCCAAAAGGTCTTTATAACACAAGAAGAAAATCAAAAAACAAGGATTATGCAATTAAGGCTGTTAAATTAATAAAGGTACAACCAAATCTATTAGAAGACATTAAAGAACTATGGAACAAGGTTACTAATAATAGTGGAATATCACACAATCATCAAATGGATGTTGTAAAGGCAGTCTATAAGAAGAATTACATACAAGGATAATCTTCATGGTATTCTCAGGGATGGCAATTGCAACGCATAACATAATATTCAAGCAGCGGCTCTTTGGAGCCTTGGTCTGCGGGAAGGGTTTCGGAGAGGCACTTCAGCAGACAACCCTGACGGGTTCATGAATACAGAAACGTTAGGCGAAACTGTCATAGAAGATAAGGGGAGGAACATGGGTGTTAAATAATTTTTTGATAATAGGAATTTTTATTGTTGTATTAATTATCTTAGCAATAATATCTGGTTTGATTTTTATGAAGGGTATTGTTCCATTTTGTGAATTTGTAGGTAAGAAGTTGGCTAAGAAATTATTTTCGAAGTATTGGATCTATTTTTTTGAGATTTCATTCTTGATTTTGATTGTTTCATTTGCAACTATTGGTTTATATCTAGTTTCTTTCTCAGAATATCAATCCTTAATATTTATTATCGTTCTAATTATATTTACAATCTTAATCGTTATAGAAACAAGCGCTTATACTGAATTTAGAAATCGAAATAATATTAGCAAAACGAGTGGGATTCTTGGTTGGATTGTTCATAGAGCAGTATGGAAAACGTATATTGCAAAACGTATATTACTTTTTATCGAGCAATTGGTTCATACTTTTTATTTATTTATCCCTTTTTATTTATCTTTGCTAATCATGTCCGAATTAAAATGGAGTGATCAAGATTATTTTTATTCTCTTTTATTCTTACCGATTTACGCTAACGCATGGGTGTATTTAAGATTTAGTAAAAAGATGTACATAGTTAATTTCAATAGCTATGAGACTTTATTTATGAGAAGATTAATTATTTACACACTAATAATTGGTTACTCAATAATGGAATCATACAGTAAGTTTTCTCAGTATCTCTCTAATAAAAATATTTTATCTTTCGAATATTTATTTGTGTATTCAGCTGTGATTGTTTATATAGCAGTTGATAGATTACTCAAAGAAATTGTTTCAGACGTAGAAAAATTTAAAAAAGAGAAGAGTGAGACTGAAAAATTACAAAAAGAAGTAGTAAGAAAAAGACGAATAAGAAGAATAAGATTTTGAGGGTGTCATAGGACAGCATCGCCTAACATAATATTCACACTGCGCTGGCAGTCGTCGGACACCCAGCATGCGCTGGGTCGTGAATACAGGAACGTTATCCGAAAGAACTGGAATGCTATACTACAAACTAAAAAAGAAATAAAAGTCGAAAATTGAGGTAACTCTTAGTAGGGAGTGAAGATTTGTGATGTGGATTGAGATGTCAACGGATGAAACGCATGGAGGAGAAGGATGGGAATTTACAAGATGTCTTTGGTCTCCAGCGTATAAATTAGTGAATAATTCCAGAAGATCTTGGGCTTATTGGAGCAGCTTAATGCGTGTAAAAGAAGGAGACGTTGTTTTACATCTGAAAGGAAACACAAATCCTCGACTCGTAGGATATTCCATTGCTGAAACTGATGGTTTTGTTACAGATCTCAGACCTCCGAATCCCGGACCTAAATGGAATTATGCACAAAAATTTAACAGAGTTAATTTAAAAAACTTTGAGTTATTCAATGAAGAAATTTTGTTAAGCAAAATGTTTAGTGAAAAAGAAAGTCAGCTTAGATATTACTTCAGTATAAATCAAATTAAGAAAGGTCCTGAAAAGAAGCTTTTATTTTATGTAGTTCAAAACGATAGTTTACGTAGGCAAAATGGCGCTTACCTATCAGAGCTAGATAAGACATTAAGTAAGATTCTATTTGATGAAAGTACAATCTATACTGCTGTTAAAGAAAATAATATCAGAAATCATATAAAAGCATACGAAAGTCAGGCAACTTTAGCAATTCGAGTTGGACAAAGTGATTTTTCGAGCAATGTTAAAGAGAACTTTAAATACATGTGTTGTTTTCCGAATTGTGATGTTAGTGATAAAAGTTTTTTGATAGGGGCACATATAGCACGATGGTCAGATAGGCCAGAATTAAGAGGAGAAGTAGATAATGGCTTAAGTCTTTGTTTAATGCATGATAAAGCTTTTGAGATCGGTCTATTTACTTTGGATAATAATTTGTTAGTGTCAGTAAATAATGAGCGTTTAGCAAATTACAGTGATCCAATAAAACGAATTAAGGAATTTAACGGATATCCTATTAAGCAGGCACAAACACCAATTAATGTTGATCATTTAAAACATCATTGGACAAGAGTTGGATTTAAACCCTAAACACAAATATTTGTAGCTGCCTCAAAGACGCCAGCTCCTTCGAATAACATAATATTCACGCATCGGACATTCGTCCTCGGTCCGGCAGGAGCCAGACACCCAGCATACGCTGGGTCGTGAATACGGGAACGTTATATGAAGGGCTGCAAGTGTTATAAAACAAAGAGGACTATACAATTTCCAGAAAGTACTTTATTCTGTAAAGTAAAATATTTCAATAAAGGAATGACACAGATGGATGAAAGCAATGCAAGAAAAGTTAATTGGTTTGTGAGAGGGTTACTTATTGTCTTCATCTTATATCTATTAGGGATAATTACAACTGGATTTTTAATAGGGAATCCCTCCTATAGCTTGACTCCTGAATATATTACTTTGTTTATATTAATTACAATTTTGATCCTATCAGAGTCATTTGATAATTTAAGTATGGGTAAATACTTATCTCTTTCTAGAGAGATTAAGAAGAAGAAAGAAGAGGTAAATGAAATCAAACAGGAGAATACTGACCTCAGGGAACATATTATAAAGATGACAACCCTTATTAATCAGAATCAACATCAATCCAATACTACAATTAATGGTCTAACACCTGAACTATTACATATGCTTGGAGTAATAAAAGCAAAAGATAATAAAGACGACGAAATCGATATTGGTAACATCTCTATTAGTGAAACACCTACTAATACTGATATGCTAAGTTCGATAACAGTGAGTGATCCAAAGATGCCACAATACAATAAACGTGATTTTTTTAGATTTGCTGAGAAAGAGTCTATAGACAATTACCTAGAAAAGCACCTGATTCCCGAAGGAAACATTATCCGAGATGCACAATTCACTCCGGCTTTTCAGGGTTTAGATCCAATAATGGAACGGAGAATAATTTTTGATGCGTACCTCAAGACTGAATTTAAAGAATATTTCTTCGAAGTTCTTTTATCTATTAATCCAATGACTTTAGATCGCTTATATGTACAGCTATCAAAAATAAATTTTTACAATCAAGCAAAGCACGTAAAAGGACAATTGATAGTATTGATTGTAGAATTTCCCAATGAGTTAGATAGTACTTCTGTTCGTCAACCTTTCCGACCAGAAAGAATCATTGAAGCTTTCCAACCTGCAATTTCAAATGATTTATTAATGATAGAGTTGGTACCTTTCAGTATAGAGGATATTGAAAGGTGGAAAAAAGAACTGAATTAAGTAGTATTAAGAACCAGCTCTAATACTGGTTCTTATCTTTTTTGTTTGTATTTCAAAGAGGTCATCCCATCATATAACATCGTTTTCACGTAACGGGTCTAAGGCCCCTAGTCTGCTAGAGGGATTTCGTGGAGGCATAATCAGCAGACAACCCTGCGAGACTAAGTGGCGGAGCCACCCGACAGCAAGCTGTCTTAAGCCTCTCCAGGTTCGTGAACACACAAACGTTATCTGAAACCATTGCAAACCTGTAAATCAATAACAAGGAGAACAATAATGTACGTTATAAGAGCGACACAAAAACTGCTAAAAGAAATGGATTGTAAAGTACAAAAAACAGATATATCTGTTCCGTTAAATACATGGCATGCCAATATGTTCACTTTGAATAGAAGAAAAACAATCGTATTTATGAATGACTTATCAAGATTAAGTTTAACGATCGTAGGATTTAAAAAGGCACAATTAAAAAGTGTAGAAGAGTTATTTGTTAATGAACTAAGAAATTATTTAATGAGTGAGGAAATCGAGGAAAAAGTAATCAGCAGGTATATCGAAGAAAATGAAGGTATGATTATCACAACTACTAATAATCGAAGTGTGATAGGAACATTAAATGAAATTATCTATACGATGAAAATCATAGAGCGAGAATTTGTTGAAGGAATAGAAAGAAATCAATGGAATAACCGATTCATCTATAAAGCAATAAAATATGAGTATCCCATCGAGGTGTTTAAGAAGGCGATGGAAGAAAACTACAGAGGATAATGAAAGTAAGCGCAAAGAAACAATGGAATCAGATAACATAATATTCAAGCTGCGGCTCCTGATGGAGCCTAGGTCTGCAGGAAGGATATCGAAGAGGGAATTCAGCAGACAACCCCTGACGGGGTTCATGAATACAGAAACGTCAAGTGAAATTCCGAGGCAAAATTGAAAGGAAGCTAGAGGATGATTAATGGAGATCAATTAAATCAATTTGAGACTGCAAAAAATTATCAAGAAGCCTTTCTGTCAACGAAAAGAGAGTGGGACAAAGGGAAGCGTGACTTGAGTATATGCTTGAATTTAGGTTTTATATCCTGGTATTTGAGTGTCGAATCTGGAAATACGTTTGTTACTCAGGGGCTTGATGATAACGATTATGAAATGATTGAATTGACATTAAACGAAATTACAGAAGAAGGGATACATAATTTCTCGAAAGAGACGCAGTTTTTATTGATTTTCGGTTATATGATCACTTTGTTTCCTCATCATTTTGGAGACTATGAGCATTGGGAAAGCATAGGGAAAAACATGCTGTCAAAAGCATACGAGTTGGAACCAAGTGATCCAATAATTGAAATGGTTTTTCTTGCGGACAGTATGAGAAGTGAAGGTTATAAAAATGCTTGTTTAAGAGCAAAAGAACATATTAAAGACAGATTTAAGAATAAAGGATTAATGGATAAATATTTTCAAGACGTATTTGATAGGTAATTCAGAGAAACATCACTTAACATAATATTCACGCTGCGGACATTCGTCCTTGGTACGGCAGGAGCCGGACACCTCAGCATACGCTGTGGTCGTGAATAAAGAAACGTTATACGACAGAGTCAGAAGTAATAGAAATAGAAAAAGAGGATCATATGATCCTCTAAATGCTAGAGTTTTTCGATTCACTAAAGAGTTGTAGAGCGTCTTTGAAACCTTGTATGTAGATGCTTCTTTCTAAGATGGATTGGAGAGAAATTTGAGCATCTTCGTACAGAAAAACCGTATGTTGAAGTTGATCGGGTAACGCTTCGCGAAGCGTTCTAAAGTATCGATCTGTCTCCGAAGAAAGCTGATTGTACTCCGTATGGTACTCCAGAAGCTCAGCAAAGAGTAATTCTAAACGTATTCTTATAAGTGGCTCTGTCAATGATTCTAATGCATTAATCATATGTTGTTCCTCCTTTAATTAACTTCGTAGAGTTATTAAATAACCTTATAGAGTTAATTGCAAGGTGAATATTTAACTTTGTAGAGTTAAATCTTTGCTTTTCGTTGATGATTACTGATATGGGAGATAAGATAGAATTATGGAGGGGAAAAGATGACCGTAATCAAGTGCAATATAAGGGAACTCATGGCAGAACATCGAATAGATGATATAACAGAATTGATGGCGAAATCGGGATTGAGTCGGAATTCAATTAATAAGCTATATAGGGAAACGAATATAGAAACAACAAAGCTGGAGACTTTATTCAAGCTTTGCGATACATTTAACTGTAAATTATCTGATTTGATTGAATATCTACCTGGAGATAATCAATAGTGAGGGCAGATTCAAGAAGTGAATCCGTCGTATAACATAATATTCAAGCAGTGGGCTCCTTCGGAGCCTTGGTCTGCGGATGGATTTCGGAGAGGTACGGATATAAATATTAAATTAAACTTGAAAGCGGTGCACTTATGGCAAATCAAATGGATATTGGAGCTATCACATTACTTGATGTTTTAGGATGGAAGGGAATATGGCAACGCCGGATAGATGCAATTGACGCTCTTGAGGGGCTACTGAACAAAGCCGAATCAAAAGTAAAAGAACATTTCAATTCAGGTAAAGAAAACCACCTAAAAACTGTTGATGGATTAAAAGTAGAATTTAGAAGTATTTCAGATACTATTGCTTTAGTTACATATGGAGAAATAAACAAAGCCATAGCTTATCAATCCCTGATTAATAGCTACCTTGTTTCACTATCTATACAGGCACAAATCCCATTAAGAGGAGCCACATCGTACGGTGAATTAAGAATAAGTAATAATATTATGGTTGGACCAGCTGTAGATGAAGTGGCTTCTTGGTATGAGATGTCAGATACTATAGGTGTATTTTTAACTCCTTCTGCTTTATTACAAACGGATTTAAATGAAATTATCTTTGTTCCTCCTACTCTTGTATATGACGATGTTAAAATCAAAGGCTATCCTACTTATAAAACTATTTGTATTAATTGGGTAGCTGTATGGGGGTATATTTTAAAACTTAATAGAAAGGATTTGGTTAACCAATTTCTAAAGATGGGTCCAATCACGCCTAATATTTTTTCGAAGTATTTCAATTCATTAGATTTCTATGATAAGCATGTAGTGGAAGTTGAAGGATATATTGTGTCGAAGGAAATTGCAACACAAAAGAAGTAGAGCAAATAGAATTATGATAAGAATTAGTTGAGATCAGTAAGCAGATTCGAAGAAACGCACACGTCGTTAACATTACATTTCTGTGTCGTCGCTGGCGCTCCTTGGTTACCAAGAGGGATATCAGAGAAGTTTATTCAAGCAACACATCCAATCGGCTAAGTCTGGCGACCAGGCATTTCGTGCCTTAAGCCGCTTGAAACGTTAGAAATGCGCGAACGTTATAGGAAATCAGTAAAATGAGCAAAGAAATTTAGAGTGGAAAGGATTTATATGAATAAAATAACATGCATAGATTGCTTCGAACTTTCTTCAACTTTTACTCAATTGGATATGAATCCATTAATTAGTATCATATCTTACGTTGATGAATTACAACAATATGTTGAAATATATGATGAAGATAAATTATATATGAAGTTATATTGCTCAAGATGCAACTCTAAAATTTCATTTCAGGATTACTACATTACAGAAGAAAACAAAGAAAAACTCGCTAAAAAAGTTAGTGAATTCATCGGTGAACAAATATCTCGATTCATTCACTATTGTTCTGAGTGTGAAATAGTTAGAGAGTTATATCAAGCCAATGATATGAGTGTTTCTGAGATTGGAAAAAAAATGTACAACGAAGGAGTACCGATAGATAAGTTTTTAGAAGAGCATTTTGTTCCTAGTGAATATGTTGAATATGTAACTCCTTTCTTAAATTGTAGCTGTTGTGGATTTGGGATTAGTACTGAAACAAAGACTTATCCAAAAGGCCGCTTTGATTATTCTACTAAAATTTTTACGAATGAAGATATTCATAGCTTTTTAGAAATTGATCTAGATGATTGGGGACAATATGCGGAAAAGTATAGTATATTCTTGCGAAAAGTCGAAGTAATGAGTTTTGTGTCTTTTTTAAAGAAGAATCCTATGCTAGGATTCAAGCATTCTATTGGTGCTAGATTTTATGAGTTGTTTGAAAAAATGTTTAATGAAGGAGACTACATTACCTTAGCTCCGAAAGTTCAATTGTTTAGAGGAAGAACTAGGCAGATAGGAGGAGAGCAATTTAAAGCATCAAATATGTGGGAACCCCCGTTTGGGGTATCTTCTCATGGTAGATACAATATTGTTGGAACATCAGTTCTATACTTAACTGATAATAAAGAAATAATACCATATGAAGTTAATTATAGAAGTGATCAAGAATTAGATATTGCATTATTTAATGTTAAGAAACCGTTGAAGATTCTTGATTTGAGTGACTTATTAGGCGATTTCGGTAGATATTTGTCACAAACTACAAATGATTTGAATTTGTTGAAATTTGAATATTTATTAACGAATTATATTTCTGCATGCTGTATTGATATTGGCTTCAATGGAGTTAAATATAGAAGTGTAAAGGAAGGAAAATATAATAATTTTGTACTTTTTAATTATCGAAAAGAAGAGGATCTAGAAATTTTATCTGTAGAAACCAATAAAGTTCACATTTTATATAAGATGATTAAAACAAAGAAGATATAAAGTGATGAATCAAGTATTTCAGTGAAGTCGCTGACATCCTATAACATAATATTCAAGCTACGGCTCCTTCGGAGCCTTGGTCTGCTGGATGGATTTCGAGGAGGCATTTCAGACAGATACATCCGACTTTGTCGGACGTCATGAATACTGGAACGTTAGATGAAATATCTGCAAAGTTCGAAGGAGTTGAATATAGTTGGAAGACAATTTACTAGAAATATGGAAACAAGAATATCTAGCTCAAGATGATACCTATCGTAATCATGTGAATAAATTTGTAAATTACATTGTATCAATTGGTAAGTCAAATCAACCTATTAGTATTAATAAAGATGATATCGTAAATTGTGTTGGGCATTATAACAATATGAAGAAAATTAATACCATTAGTACAATGGAGAGCCATCTTGAATCCATCAAATCATTTTATAAATATCTATTTGCTAGGAATAAAACGAATAATATTTTTAATGATATTCCGTCGTATCAAGATTTTAAAGAATTGATTATTCAGCGCTATCAACTACATGAACCTAGAAATAGAGGGTATTGGGAAGATAGCGAACTTAGCGATATAGTTGAGGCTTTGGATGATTACTTTGATAATAATGACTTATCAGATATCACAAAAGCAAATGCAAGAAAGAAATATTTCAAGTTTCTAGTTCTAAGATTGTTTATAAAATTTACTCTTATAGCACCTACTAAAAAGTCTGTAATTTGCTCATTGACAATAGAGAATTTCATGGAGCAATATAGAGTTCTTCAAATTAATGAAACCAGAATTAATATTCCTAATGGACTTAGAAGAGATATTATATTTTCGATATCTATCGCAGAAAAAAATCGAAATAAAAAAATAACGAAAGATGATAATCTATTCGAGTTTATCTATAATGAAAATTTTAAAGTAGAAAGGCTAAATGAATACTTTTGCTCGTTTCTTAAAACTACAAAGGTTATCGAAATTCCAGATAATGTTGATACATATCCTGTAGAAATAATTATGGATTCAGCATTGTTTGAACTACTAAGAAATGGTGCCAACCCAGCATTGATCGCTAAAATTAATGGTCAATCATTAGCCGCAATAGAATTAAAGTTCTATTCTAATGGAATTCCCATCATTGACGCTGACAATTTAATAAATAATGAAATTTCAAAAGCATCATTTTATAAGTTTTTATAGCAAATCAAAGAAATCAGATACTTCATCTAACATTATGTTCAAGCAGCGGCTCCGTTGGAGCCTGGGTCTGCGGGAAGGAATTCGGAGAAGCATTTCAGCAGACAACCCCTTCGGGGTTCATGAATACAGAAACGTTATATGAAAGATCGGTAGACCTTTAAAAAGAGAAGAATTAGAAAAGGGGGATAATAAAAATGGATGAAATTTACTTTTTGAGACATTACCTCTCGTCTCTCAGGTATCGATGTTCAAAAGCAATTCTAAATGCTCCAAGTAATTACCCGAATTATGAGCTCGGTAACGGTGTAAGAACTCCAATTGAAATTTTGGCACACATGTCTGATGTCATAAGATATGCCCAATCCGTTTTTGATAACCAAGTACAACTTAAGAAAGAATCAGGAAACTGGAATGACGAAGTACAGACATTTTTTAATGAGCTGCATAACTTAGACAATTTAATGAAATCAAATGGAATACCAAACAAAGATAGAATTATCGAAAAACTGATTCAAGGACCATTATCAGATGCAATGACACATGTTGGTCAATTGTCAATGATAAGAAGAATGGCTGGAGATTCAATACCTGGAGAGAATTTCTTTATTGCTGAAGTAAAGGTTGAATAGTTATTGATAATAGTTCAAGCAGACCGATCCTTCAGATAACAAAATATTCACGCTTCGGGCCCTTCGGCCCTCGGTTCGCCCGATGAGGCAAAGCTGAAAGTGGATTCAGGCGAACACACCCCCACCACCAAACCGCGCTGCGGCCAGTCACCTCGTTCCTTTAAGGTGGTGGGGCGTCGTGAATACAACAACGTTATCTGAAACCAATGCTCAATGCAAATAAAAGATAAAAATTAAGGAGCCAATAATGCAATTATCTCAGAATAGTATGAGTGGAATTAAAGGCTGGCTGCTTTTCTTTGTGATCTATTCTTTTTATCTACTTATAAGTAATTTAATAGGTCTTTATTTCGAATTTTATATTTATATGTTAGTTGGAACAATTGGTTGGAATCTTGCTAGAACTATTTCTGTCGGAATATATTTATTTTCTGAAGTCTTAATTATTGTTTCTCTAGTGCTTATATTGAAGAAGAAAAGGAAAGGACCAAATATAATAATTCAAATTGAAATAATCACTATAATATTTGGATTTTTAAACTTCATTCTCACAATTAACAAAATAGATGAACTCCCAAGTTTAATCTCTACAATTATTTTTGGATCAATATGGATTTTGTATTTTAAAAACTCAAAACGAGTCAAAGCAACATTTGAAAGTTAATCAAGAAGGCATTGGCATCAGATAACAAAATATTCACGCATCGGGCCATTCGGCCCTCGGTCCGGCAGAGACATTTTGGGGGAGTGGAAGCAGCCGGACAACCCTGCACTGGCTAAGTCCGTCGGACCCGGCGCGTTCGCTCCTTAAGCCAGTGAGGGTTCGTGAATACAAGAACGTTATCTGAAAGATCTGCCCCAGAGAGAGTGAAAGTATTATATTCGCAACGTCCTGTTGCTCGAAGAAATTATACAGATTCATGGGTGGTGTTTTATGAATTCAGGATTTCATGGGAATACATTCGCAGTAATAATAGCAGTGGAAAATTATCAATTTAGAATCAAGACAGTTGATTATGCGAGGAATGATGCAATAGCATTTCAACAATGGCTTATAAATAATCTTAAAGTACCTCAAGAAAATATTAAGCTTTGGCTTGATGTTGATGCGACAAAATCCGCGCTTAATGAAGAACTTCAATATGAGATATCAAATCTTACTGAAAGTGATCGATTTATTTTCTATTATGCTGGTCATGGATTTTATGATGGAGGATATAACAAAATAACAACGTGGGACACTCACCCAAATAATATACAAGAAACTACTGTTTCACTAAACCGAATATTAATGGAGCCACTAAGAAACTCAAGATGTAATCAATGTTTGATATTTATAGATGCATGTGCGAGTTATATTGATGAGCAATTAGTTAGCAGAGATTTTATTGCTGATATGAATACCAAAGAGTTTAGCGATTTTGTGCGATCAAGCAATTATAGAGCTATGTTTCTGTCATGTTCACGTGGAGAGAAATCATACGGTAGTCCAGAACTAGAACATGGAATATGGACACATTTTCTGATAAAGGCATTAAATGGAGAAGCCCCCGAAGCAGTTGAACGTGAACGATTTATTACTAGTACATCATTGCAGAATTATTTAGGCAAAATAGTTCCGGATTATATTAAATCTAGTACAGACATAAGAGGAACTCAAAAACCATGGGCCGAAGTCTCTAGCTCAAATACATTTATTATTTATGAAGTTTCAGGAGCTAATTCTGAAGGAAGTAATAATTATATTGATTTTATATTTATTCCTGAAAGGCTTATTATTGATTTTGAAAATGACTTGATAATTGCTCATCTTAGAGGTCTCGAGAATGATGGAAGACATTTTCCAATGTATGATTATGAAGGATTGAAAGAAATAGATGTAGAGGCGTATTGTATAAGGATTAGTAAGGTTAAGAATGAAATAAGAAAGATATTAGAAGAAATTATGGATTTTCTAATGGAGTACGAGTGGGAGGAAGAAGTTATATTTGAGAGAAGTGATGATAAATTCAACATTAGTGGATTTCTTTACGAAGATGACAAAACGAGAGAAATAACTGTTTCTCTGGGGCTATCCTTGAAAATTTCAGGCCTACACCTAATGGGTGATACAATATTTAATTCTGAATTCGACGTTGCTAATGATGAACTTAAAATATATACAGATTCTAGTGATTACAATGTAGAGGAAGTAGAGATTCAAGAAATCTTTTCGGATTGCTGGGATGAAATTAGAAGATATTTTTTGCTTGAAAAGGAAATTTAAAAAGAATTATTAAATGTAATTGACGAGTAAATAGATATTCAGTTGAAATATATTATAACATTAGTAATTAAATGTGGGTCGACGTCCTGTCTTAATTCGGAGATGTGGGGCAGATCCATCAGATAACAACATATTCACGCTGCGGCTCCTGGCGGAGCCTTGATCTGTCCGAGGCATTTCGAGGAAGTGAAGTCAGGCAGATAACCCTGCGAACCTAAGTCTGCAAGCGAACCCGGCCGGTCAAGCCGGTCTTAAGGTTCTCGGGTTCGAGAATACAAGAACGTTATGTGTAATTATTGAAAAGATCATGGAGGGGAAATCTATGAAAAAGAAAGAATATAAAGATAGATTAATTGAATTACTTAATGAAGGAATTGAAGAACTAACAACAGACCAAGTAATCCAAAAAACGAAATTATTAATTTTTGAATATGAGAAAAAACAAGCGTATAGCGCAGAAAATAAGGGGAGACCTTAGACAGATGAAGAGTTAAGGGTAGTATTATCATTTGCACCAACTAAAGAAAACATACTGAAGTTGGCCAAAGGATTTAAACGTAGCTGCGGGAGCATTGAACAAATTTTTAGATGGGCTGTAACCACAGATGAAGAGATTATAAATAAGAGAAGAGAAGATGATAGTTTTATAAAACAGATTAGAAGATTGTATAAAGAGATGGGTTGGAAGGCGTAAATTAAAATGTCAATCAATGGAGTGATAACTACACATAACATAATATTCAAGCTGCGGCCCCGTTGGAGCCTAGGTCTGTGAGAAGGATTTCGGAGAGGCATTTCAGCAGACAACCCCTTCGGGGTTCATGAATACAAAAACGTTAAGTGAAATCACCTAAATACTAAATTGGAGTTGATCTTATGGAATTTTCTGAGGTGATTGATTTTCTAAGTAATGATAATAGTTATTGGAGTTCTCGTGGACATGAAGAAATAGATATACCATTTGATGTTACGCCTTCAGAATACTTGTCCTTTGCTGAATTTGATTTAGAATCGGGAACTGAAAAACACAGTTTAATAAATGCTCTCTCAAATGCAAAGAGATCTCTTGACTGCCAAATTGATTGTTTGATGATTGCATTTGGTTTTTTTGGAAATTCAAAAAAATGGAATGTACCTAAGAAGATAGAGACTTTAAAAAACTTAGGAATTATTGCTCCTAGAATATTAAATAAAATAAATTCTGTAAGGAATTTAGTTGAACATGAATTTGTTGTTCCAAATAAAGAACAAGTGTCAGACTTTATAGATATTGTTGCACTATTCAATGCAAGTACAGAAAAACATATTTTTAATTTCCCGGGAGATAGTCAAATAGAACACGATTTAATAAAAGAAGTTTTTCTAGATATCAAGTTTAAACGTAACCAAAGAAACATAAAAATAGAAGTAAGAGAGAAAGGTGTAACAGATAGACAGATATTTAATATTGATTCAAGTCATGATAATTATATAATTTTTATGAAACATTATATTGAGAATTTTTCTAAATCGTGACGAATATAACTCGAAGATAAGTGACTTTACTTAAACAATATACTCACGCACTGGGCATGTACCCTCGTTCCGGCAGAGGCCAGACATCCCAGCATTCGCTAGGGTCGTGAATACAGGAACGTTAAGTGAAATTCTAATTAAATGATATAATGTAACCATAAAAAGGACAGGAGGGATTAATGTGAAGTGGCAAGAAGTACAACAAATCTTCCCGAATCAATTTGTAAAGTTTGAAATTCTTCATTTCGAAGAGACAGAAAATAAAGAAATCATAGATGACGTCGCTGTGATTGGTCCTGTAAGTGACGAAGAAGCAACAAGAGAGTTGTTGAATAGCCGAGACAAAACCTTGGTTTATCATACTTCTAAGGACCAGGTCATTGTGAAGGTTCGGAAGAATGTTGGTTTAAGGAGAAATCTATAAATGAAAATTGAGTATAGGGATGGGCTGTTGTTCACCGAAATAACAGTCCATTTTAATGGAGAAAAGAAAGTCATAAATAACATAGTTATTGACACAGGAGCAAGCCATACATTGATTTCACAGGATGAAGTAGATGATATTGGGATTCAGGTCGGGATGGATGACGAAATCATAACAAGTTACGGAATTGGAGGGAAAGAACACGCATTTTCCAAACGGATCAAGGGAATACAGGTAGGAGATTTTATTTTAAGAGATGTACTCATAGATTTTACTTCATTTAAATATCACAATATCAACAGATTATTGGGATTAGACATATTGGTAAAAGGCAAATTCAATGTAGATCTAGAGAACTTTAAACTCTCTCGTTCATAAAGCCATTAAATTTAAAAAGGTTATTCAAAAAAAGTTGAACTTCACTTAACATAATATTCACACTATGTTTCCGATGGAACCTTGGTCTGCGGGATGAATTTCGGAGAGGAATTTCAGCAGACACCCCCTAACGGGTTCATAAATACAAGAACGTTATAGGAGATACTTGATAAAAGGAGAAAGCAAAATGTTTTAGAAATATCTGCGGACGAAAGGGTATTAAAGATATATGTTTCACCGAATATGGCTTATGAATCCAAAGGAACATTTTATGAGTTTCCACATTCAGAATTTAATGAAGAGTACCCACAAATTTATCATACAAACCTCTGTTGTAGTTTCAATGGAACAAATGGATATGGAATGTACATTGATGCAAGAGGTAGAAATCAATGAAAAGAAAAAATGGGAGATTCTTGGTTTTGTTGGCTTGATACATTAGACGATAATTAAAAGCTGGGTAAGCGGTTTACATGTCGCATTAGTCCGGCTGAAATGTCGCAAAAGTACATGGTAACGCGATGTGGAGATATATTATACTCGCCTTATATTTCGATAATGAAAATCATTATCATACATAAGGAGGCTTCACCATGAATAAAAGAACAAAGAGGCAAGCTGCCGGAAGCATGGCACATGGTGACCATAAATCACGATTTTTAATGGGCTGGATGCTGGCCCTTGTTCTTGTACTGACGGCTTGCGGTGCCGGAGCAGGTACAAATGGCGGCAATGAGTCTGCTACAACTCCAACGGACACGCCTTCGAATGGAGCGTCTCAGACTGCCGGAGCCTTCCCGGTTACGATCTCGCATATGAAGGGTGAGTATACGCTTAACGAGAAACCAAAGAAAATTGCTGTGCTTGATGTCAAATTTCTGGATCAATTGCTAGCCATTGGCGAGCAGCCGGCAGGCAGTGTTATCGCTGAAGGCAATACCACATTTCCAGAATATTTAGGCGATAAGCCGGGTGACGTACAGGTTTTAGGTACACGGGACAAGCCCAATCTGGAAGCGATTGTAGCATTGGACCCGGATCTTATTTTAATGACTGATTTTCAAGAGAAAGAGTATGAGAGAGTAAGCAAAATAGCGCCCACAATCGTACTTGACTTCTACGAGGACTGGCGAGATACGTTAGCTACGGTGGCTGCGATCACAGGTAAGCAGGCAGAGGCAGAAACTGTGCGTAAGGCTTATGAGGACAAAATTGCAGGACTGAAGGAGAAGCTGTCGGAGAAATTGGGAGAGGAAACGGTAGCACTTATTCGTCCGAGAAAAGAAGGCATTCGTGTTCATGGTCTTGAGCATCGAACAGGCGGCATTCTGTATGAGGATTTAGGCCTAAAAATGCCTGCATTAGTCCAGAAGATCAAAGATGATACCTCCGTTGAAATCTCGATGGAGAAAGTTCCTGAGATTGGAGCAAATCATTATTTTGTTCTGTCTGATGAGTTGTTTGCGGCAGAGGCAGAGGCTTTGGATAGCAGTTCAGTATGGAAATCCCTTGATGCAGTCAAAAATAACCGTGCATATGATGTTAATTCTACACTTTGGATCGCTTATTATGGCCCACTTGCAATTAATATTATTGTAGATCAGGCATCGGAAGCACTGTTGGGATCGAATTAAAATGGACCATTATCTATCGACTGACTTATGGCAGCAAACGGCGGATGAACACTCGATTCGGCTTGGTGAGCCGTCTGAAGATAATGTCCGTATTATTGCTTTGAGTCAACTACATGAAGAAGCTGCATGCCGAGAGTATTTAAGCTGGCTTCAAGAGTATATTGGTGCGCCTGACATGAGGGTAGCTGCTTCGATGTTAGCTAAGCGAATCGGCTACCTGTGGATTGCTCCGTTACTGACCGCGATGAGCGTTCATCATCAGCATGTTTCTTTTCGGCTAGACAACAGCTTTCTCTATCATCCGATGCTCACAGCTAATGAGGGGGAGACGCGTTTTCCTTTTCTGGCTATGAACGGGCTTCGGGCAGAAGCACTAACGGGAGACAGGGAATTGTGGCGGGAAAAGGTGGTAAAGGAGATGTTTGCGTTACACCTTGCACCGCTGTTAAAGACGCTTGCTGCGATTGCTCCTCTTTCGATGAGTATCCTTTGGGAGAATATCATGATACGCATTGTCCCATTATATACTCCTGAAGTAGACAATGCTGAGCAAGAAAGTCAGCACATCCAGGCAGATTTTTCATATCTGACGCAAGGAGCGCCCGGGCATTTGTTCGGTGTAAAAAGAAATCCGTTCACTCGGTTCACAAAAAATAAGGACAGCATTCCAGCCGTGAAAAGCAAGCGTACCACCTGTTGTTTTTATTACCAGATGTCAGGGGAATATTGCAGAAAATGTCCGAAAATTGACAATGAGAATAAATCTCAATTAAAATGACAACAGCAACAATTTTACTTTTGCTAACAGGCCTGGTTGTAGTTAATTGGTTAAGCCTAGTCATGTGAGTCACTCTAGCAAAGGATGCTATTGTCAGGAGATGAGAGAAATGCCGCTACAAGAACAGACAAGTCTATGGAGTGATACAACGATCAAGATGCTTGACGAGTATAGCGGTACTTTGCAGACAGGCAGTGTTCTTCGCGAAACGGAATTAACTTCGAATGTGTTGTTGCTGGCATACGGAGGGGAAGGGGAGCTTGCAATGAATGGTGAGGTTTGCCACATTGGAGCTTCTTTTGCTGGTCATGTTGTTAAGGGGACATCCTTAACGCTGACGGCCAGATCAGACGACATTTATTATATCGTGATCATGTACAAGGCTTCTTCCATGGAGGGAGCCTCTCTTGTTTTGCCTTCATATCGCAAACACCCGTTGCGCACTTCATTTGTGCAAAATTCGGTAACCCAAGCAGTATGGATTGAGAATGCAGAAAAAATCGTTGCCAAATGGCGTCGTGGCGAAGGGATGGAACGTTTTCATGCCAATGCGTTGCTTCAGGGTATGATCTACGAACTAATCATGGATTACGAACGTGGTCATGGAGGAGAAGCGTCTGACATGGTGGATGTTGTCGCTTCATATATAGCGTCGCATTATCGCCGGAATCTGAAGCTTAAAGAGCTGGCAGCCCTTGCTGGATGCAGCTTAAGACAGCTGCAGCGACGATTCAAACAAGAGAAGCAGCTCGGACTGACTGAGTATGTCATTCAGTTGCGCATGGAGAGTGCATCGCGGATGCTGCGTCATACGGATGCTCCCATCGGTGAAATTGCTGACAGAATGGGCTATCGCGACATGTATTATTTCAGTAGGGCGTTTAAGAAATATTATGGCGTCCCTCCGCTGCGTTATAGGCTTGATGCCGCTTCGAAAGCAGATATAGACTATGCCCATTCCTTGCAGCGGAACCACACAGCTTCTTCATATGAGTCGGCTCAAGGCTCGGTGATATGCCATATGCGAGGGGAATACTATGTTATCGGATCTCCGAAGCGTATCGCTGTACTCGATGTGCAATATGCCGATCATTTGCTTGCGCTGGGGCTCTCTCCAGCAGGTAGCGTAGGACTAGGAAGTGCAGTGTTACATTTCCCTCAAATGATCAGGGCAGGACTTCAGAATACCGAATTACTCGGAACATATGAGTATCCCGACCTGCTTGCATTGGAACGACTGTCTCCAGATCTGATTATTTGCACCGAGGTGCATGATCAGCACTATGAACAGTTAAGCCGGATCGCTCCAGTTCTCATGTTTAAGCGCAATGAAAACTGGCAGACTATTCTGACTCTGTTCGGTGAACTGACAGACAAACGAGAAGAGGCAAAGCGTATTATAGCGGATTATCACCGACGAACCACATTGCTGTCCGAAGAACTTGCTCCCGTACTGGCAGGCAAGAGCGTGGCACTGATCCGTCCGCTGGATTCTCTGGTTCGCGTGCATTCTGCCTCTCATCGTACAGGGGCTGTGCTGTACCATGATCTAGGTCTGCCTGTTCCGTTATTTGTGGCAGATACCTCCGACACGGCCTATCACATCTCAGTGGACAGACTACCGGCTGTACATGCTAGCCATTACTTCTTGCTTAGCCATGAACTCATGCAGGAGGAAATATCGGCGACAGAGCAACGTGTCTGGGGAATGCTTGATACCGTTGAGCGCCAGCACATACACGCGGTCGATGCCGCGACATGGATCGGCTGTTATGGACCCACAGGTATCAATGGCATTGTGGATCAGATCGCTCAGGCTTTGTTGGCTTGATGGGGGAAGAAGTTGCTACTTGTGCTCATAGAGATTTTAACAGGAACTAAAGACAGTTCATCTTTGCCTTATGTCATAGAGGGAAATTGAACTGTTTTTTTATGGCCAATCCATCAGATAACATCATATCCACGCATCGGAGCCTGCGGTTCCTTGGTCCGGCAAAAAAGGAATGCCAGGGAGGGACAGGCGGACACATACGCACCGCGGCCGCTCATTTCATTCGCATAAGTCAGAGGGACATCGTGAACACAGAAACGTTATGTGCTAGAAATGATGGACAACAAATAGAATAAAAGAAAAATGCAAGAAAATAGATGGGAACACTTGGTTCGCAGAAGTAAACACAGGTAAAATATAGATACAATTGGCTCTTGGGTGGGTATGGTTTTCCTTCGAAAAGTGAGACCATGGATGTAAAAATGTACTATTTTGAACATCTATTCTTGCACTTTTAACATGCATCAATAACAACAAGAGAAAGTAAAAAACCACCTAAAGGTTGAGAGCCGAAGGTGGGTTTTTATTACCTGAGACTTAGAAGGGAATAAACCCTCCAAGCCAATTGTAATGACCAGATGTTGACCGTAATTGGTCTTTCTTTAAGTGTGCTAACAGATGAAAAAAGATGAATTAAAGAAAAAATTAGATAAGTGAAGTGAAAAGCAAGTTAGTAAGCAAACTCATATGCGAAATACTATGCAACAATTTTAAAAATCTATTAAAACAAAAACAAGAAAATGAGGGATATACCCAATGACATTACAGGACCTATTTAATGAAAAACCAACTCAATTGTGGAACAAAAGAAAGGTTGAATACGGAGATGACCTTTTTACGGAAGAGAGATTATTAATGTCTGATAAAGTCCTGAATAACTATCTAAACCAATTAATATTATTACAAGAAACTAAATATCCTGAAAGTATTATGAAGGCTGTAGAAGAAATTGTAATTTCTTTTAATGAATTGAATGAATCGAACGATTATTTTATTGAAACGATGGAACGTGAAGAATTGGCTGAATTTATAGACAAGGCAGCAAGATTAGCTGGATTAGAAATTGAGGAGGATCAAGATATTACAGAAGAATGGAGAGAATGGTGATGTTGAATTAAACAGGATTTCTAAGTAGATTCAATGAAGTCATGGTACTTTGCATAACATTACATTCAAGCATTGGGCCGAGACAAGCCCGACCCTTGGTCCAGAAGAGGCATTTCGGAAGAGCAAACTCACCGGACAAATTCAACCGGCTAAGTGGCAGAGCCACCCGGCATTACGTGCCTTAAGCTGTTTGAACTTCGGGAATACCCAACGTTATGTGAAATCAACAAAATTATTTAAGAAATAAACATGGGTGTGACCGCTTGGCGCTTTTTCTTATTCCACGTACAAGTTGCAGTAAAATGAACATGAAGTAGACGGAGATGAGTGTTTACTTCATGTTCACTTAAATTTTTGAAAATTAAATTACAGATGGATCAATGGATCTTTGGAGGTTCAGAATTCATCGTATCGTTAAGCTGGGTCACAAAAACATTTTCGTTCGGGCCAGGGTTATTTCGAAACATTTTCGCTTCATCCACCAAAATTTCGTCTGTATCCGTGCCGAGTATCTTTATTGTTGCATCAATGAATGAAGCAAGCGGCATCGCCCGTGGTTCATCGTTGTTGCTTTGAACCCATGGGGGTACAATTTCTATTACTTTTACCGATGTGTCTTTAAGCATGTACCTTTGGGACAGCGTATAGGTATGAAGTGCTGCCTTCGTCGCGGAATATACAGCAGTTGTCGCTAATGGTACAAATCCAAGTATTGAAGTCGTGTTGATGACAATCGCATCTTCTTTGGACTTCAAATGCTCGATGAATGCAGAAGTCAACCGAATGGGACCTAGCAAGTTTGTCGTGACAGTCGAAATCAAAACATCCTCATCAATCACGCCCGCCGCGTCATCAGACTGTATGATGCCGGCGTTGTTAATCAAGACATTAACATCCGGGTATTCTTCGATTAACTGCTTGGCGGCCGCCTTTATGCTGGCAGGATCTTGTACATTCAATTCTACTGCGGACATGCCATGATTCGCTTTGATCGTCTCCTCCAGACGCTCTTTACGTCGACCGGAGATAATAACTTTGTTTCCAAGATTGTGGAGAGCTATTGCTAACGCACGTCCAATCCCTGAACCACCGCCTGTAATAAAAATCGTGTTTCCTGTAAGTTTCAATTTTTAAACCCTCCTAATTCAATATGATTTAAATCATTCCAAAGATTGTAAAATAATGAATTTCATGATTACAGCTCCTCTAAAATTGAACATATGTTGAATCATCAACATAAATTTTATAAAGTGAATGTATCAGAGCGATACATGGGGTTCAATGGTTAAAACAAGCTTGGGTGTTGATTTTTCAACAGAGAACTTCGAAGTGTTCATTTTTTGGATGGAACAAAGGGGAGAAGGATATGGACAGGCGTATTCAAAAATCGAGGCAAGCCATTATTGATGCTTTTATGAGGCTGATGTCAGAAAAGGAATTCGAGAGAATTACGATCAATCAAATTGCGGAGGAAGCGAATGTCAATCGTGGAACGGTTTATTTGCATTTCACTGACAAGTACGATCTGCGCGATCAATGTATGGAAGCTCAAATTAACGAGTTACTACGCAATTGTATATCTGAAGATAATTTCTTTCATCTCCCTTCCAAAACCGCACTACTGCGCACGTTTGAATATTTGGAGCAGCATGCTTCATTCTATTCAAGAATGCTGACGAACAAGGGAAGTACGGTTTTTCGGAACCAAATGGAGACAATGTTTCGGCAAAGTCTGAGCGCGCATCTGGATTCGATCAACCTTGATCAGGAAATGAACAGGGACATTACGGTGCAATTTTTAATTTCAGCAGCAGTGGGGGTATTGGAATGGTGGATTACCCGTTCAATGCCATATCCGTCAGCGGTCATGGTTGAACAATTTTGGAATTTGCTGAACTGTGGTGTCGAGGGACACGAACGAATATCGTCCAGATGAGCCTCTAATGTAGAGGCTTGTTTGAGACTGACACCCATAATGAAGATAATAAAAAGGAATGTTTCCATTTTATACTAATATTAGAGCAATAGTGTCAAATATAATGTAACCATCTAATCGAATATTGAGCTACAGCAGATTTACTAACATCTTGATTAGGAAAAATAACCCTATAATATTGAGTAGCTGCAGAATAAACATAGTCTATATCTATATACTTAGGACTTCCGATGCTTAAGAAACCACCAAGTCTTATATACCTAGCAAATATTGTGGGTTGATCATAAGAAATAGCAATTCTCACCGCTGTACCAATTCTATACATCTCTCCAACGCCTATTGTCACAGGTGTATTTGTAGAAAACATAACAAAAGATTCTTTTTCCGTCTGGTTTTGATTTATTGTTTTCACATAAAGATCACCGGATATTTCTAATGACCCTCCATCCAAGTTGTGCCCATAAGAAATTCCGATTAATGTTACTTCAAGCATCACAGCCATTTCTACATCTCCTTATGACTTATTTCCTGCCACAAAATCGACCATGGACTAAATTTTTTGCTACCGAAAGGCTACTGTTTCAAAGGAAAAATTTCTATATCTAATCATATATGCCATAATTACACTCTTTTGATTGTTCTAATCGATACGATTATATTCTTGAGATAATTCCAATATGTAAAAGTTTTAAAATAAAAAAGCTCGACTTAAAAGTTAGTATTTGACGAAGTTATTCCATTTTCATCCTTATCCTTTACGTTAAGCACTGATTTCAGTTTGGAGTCAAAAAATTGCAGATTGATTTTGAATGCATAATGAAGAAGTTCGGTAACTTCTGATAACATAATATTCAAGCTTAAGAATTCTCACAGAGCCTTGACCTGCTGGGATGGAGTTCGAGGAGGATTTCAGCAGACAACCCCTTTGGGGGTCATGAATATGAGGAGGTTAGACGAAACCTGTGCAAGAAAAAATAAAAAATAGAAAATAATGGAGGTATGTTGGGTGCTGACATTAGAAAAAGCTAGAAAAAATGATGCACAAAAACTTGTTGAAATACAAAAGGCCAGTTTTGAGGATGAATCAAAGCATTTTAATATTAATGGAACCGTTGGGCCCATAGGATATGATTCCATAAGTTGGCAAGAAGAAATGATGCAGAATTGCGAATATTTCAAGGTACTCTTTAATGGAGAAATAATCGGGGGAGCTATGATATTTGTAGAGTGTAATCGAGTGCATAATCTAGGAAGAATCTTTATTGATCCAAATTTTAAAAATCAAGGAATCGGAACGAAGGTGATGGAGAAAATTGAAAGTGAATTTCCATATAGCACTGAATGGTGGCTGGATACTCCTAGCTGGAGTGTGAAGAATCATCACTTTTATTCAAAGTGTGGGTTTACTAAGGTTAGAGAAGAAGGTGACTTATACATTTTTAAAAAGACTTTATAAACTTATGTAATGTACAAACGTTATGATACATCAGTGCTAAGTGTTACCAAGAAGATATTTAATGAAAAGCATGAAAGGGAGGATTTACAATGAAGATTGATTTTGCCATTGAATCAGATTATGAGTATATCTCGTTAAGAGACAAGCACATACATAAAACACTGATAAGACCAAAAATAAAAGAAAATGAAATTCTAATAATTAGAGAATCCAATCAAGAAATAGGTTGGATGAGATACGGATTTTTTTGGGACAACACACCATTTATGAATATGATATGGATAGATGAGGAGTACAGAGGAACAGGCATTGGTAAAAAAGTTGTCCAGTATTGGGAGGAATTAATGAAACAAAAGGGATTTGAGATGGTCATGACCTCAACACAGTCGAATGAAGGAGCTCAACATTTTTATAGGAAGCTTGGATATAGAGATGCTGGATGTTTAATGCTTGAGAACGAGCCTCTGGAAATAATACTGACAAAGGAGTTGAACAAAAATTAACGTTGAGGAAATCAATGTAAAAAGCATTTTAAGAAGAGAGTGCTAATATATGTGGTGTATTTCTTCCAATATAGAACTAAAAAAGGCATTGACTTTAAAAGACTACAGAAATTTTTTAATAGAGTAATCCAGAATAGACGAGATCAAATAGTATTAAACAAGGATTGAAGAATATATTAAATAAGAACTAGAGGTATCACATAACATCGTTTTCCTGAAAGTGAAAGTCAGGTGAACAATCCTGCGAGGCTAAGAACCGAAGCTAGCCAGTCGCTACGCTTCTTTAAGCTTCTCGAGTTTAGCAACACAAGAACGCTATTAGACATAATTGCTGATAAAGTAATGTTGAGGTGAATGATGAAAGTATTTCGAAAAAAAGCAATCCTAATCATTGTTAGACATTATCAATTCATTTGTATTGTTGACGAGAAACCTTATGAGGTACTATTTAGAGCTTATTCAAGGAAGTATAAAACTTCTTTTATTGAAATTTCATTCGACTGGAAAGAATGTTATTACATTAACTTATATAGACCTTTAATAAAATCCATATTAATTGAATATTGTATAAAGCTTGGTCGGATATATGATAAACCGAAGCAAATTCTAAGAATAAAGGACAGTAGAAAAATTGTTCAAGAACTATCATTAAGGGATTATGATTACAAATAAATGTTGGCATTTTCATGCGAAGCAATTTTGTCTACGATTAAGAGAATTACTTATAGATAGTTGATTGAGAATTTTAAACAGCTCCAAGGCGAGGATCATAAAGGGCTGATTTTGTAAGTGAATCGAAGAAGTTATGTTTCGTTAGCTCCTATGGAACCTTGGTCTGCGAGCTGGATATCGAAGAGGAATTTCAGCAGACAACCCCTGACAGGGTTCATGAATACAGAAAAGTTATGCAAAACTGCTTAAAGATGGAGGAATATCAGATGTTTTTAAATTCTCATGTCTTTGAGTTAGCCAAAAAACTAAATACAGAAGAGATTCACAAGCAATGGACAGGCTTAAGAAGAAATTCTGTATTCTATGGCTTGGTTTGCTATATTAATAATTCAATTTCTTTATGTCTAAGTGACAATTATACAAGTTCAATCTTGTTTTTAAGAAGAGCACGTAAAGAAATCATTAATATAGAAACCAATTCAAATAAGATTCAAGATCAATATGGAGATAGATATATCAAACTCTGTAATAATTATTTAAATGAGTTAGAGACATTTATAAAAGATAATCATTTAGTATCTGATGAAGATTTTGAGTTTATTTTAAACAGAGAATTGTAGATATCGGTTCAATAAGGTTTTCGAAGGAAAAACATCGAATCACATAATATTCAAGTTGCGGCTCCCGAATGGAGCCTTGGTCTGCGAGATGGATATCGAAGAGGAATTTCGCAGATAACCCCTTTGGGGTTCATGAATACAGAGGTGTTAAATCACCATATAAAGCAAGTTGAAAAGTGTTGGAGGATAGTATGGCGAACACCATTTCATTACCAAAAGAATTAAATGATTTAGTTGAACCCATAGGTATGTCAAATGGATTAACATCAGTCTTTATTGAAGTTCTAGCTATTAGCGGATCAGTACTAGCTAAAACGAATCGAGAAAAAGAGTTAATTATTTGGCTAGCACAAAGGGATCAGCCTGCAGTTGGAATAGGAACAGTTGGTTTTGATATTGATGAAATGCCTTGGACTATAGACTCTTTTAAAAGTGAGAAAGATTTTATACTAGATACCATTTCAAATGCAGCAGATGGCTTAGGGTGGGAGAAATTAAGCTATAAACCACGACAAGATTGGGTTGTTAATTGTTTGAATCAATTTGGCTTAATGATTAAAGCATTTAATAAAGAAGATGTTGACATGAATAATTATATAGAATGGACAGAAATTGAAGAGTGTGATGATAATCCTACAATCCCAAGAGGATACCCTAAATGCGAAAAACATGATATCTATTTAAATTGCCATGGATGTATACTTTGCAATAATGGAGGCTGAATTAAGAATTGCAAGTGTTTTATAGAGACGGTGAAAAATCATATAACACAATATTTATGCTTCAGGTCATGCAGAGCTCTTGTCTGCCAGAGAGATTTTGAAGAAGCCAGAGCAGACAGCGAAATATAGAAACGTTAGGCGAAATATTGTGATCATACAATGAAGTTCGGGGAGAGCGATGAAGACGATTTTCTTAAAAAAAAGCAGATGAAAATAGACTTGATGTACTGTTAGTAGATATGGAAATTGACATAAGAAAAGAATACAAAAATATAACAAGACATTCTGGGCGAATGGTCCATATTATTGATTGGAGGATAGCTTTATATATAAACGGAAATAAATTGGACGAAGATGAAGTGTTTGTTGAAGACGAATTTTTAAAATCATTAATTTGTCTAGGAAAGTATCCTATGTTCACTTGTACTTGCGGTATATTTGGTTGTGGCGGATACTATGTTGAAGTCAGTCATGAGGATGATAGATTGTTTTGGGTAACTGAGCAATCGCCTTTTCAGGAACAATTCGTTAAGACTTCTAATAAATTTGCTTTCACTTGGATACAAATAATCGATTTTTTAGAAGAATTAATACATAAATTTGATGGTCTAAAGAGCATAATGAATACGCATGGCTTGAATTTTCAATATGATGTAGAAAAATATAGAAGAGTAATTAAAGAGATAAAAGAGCGAGCACATTAGAACAATGATTAAATTAGGTTCGAAGAAGTTGCAATGCTTCGTCTAACAAATATTCTATGCTAAGGATAAGGCAAGTCGATCCTTGGTTTTGGGAGCATCAGGCGATGAAGTGACTGTCGGACACTCCTGCACCGATTAAGTGCTCGCGCTAGTTTTCTACCTTTAAGTTAGTGATGTTTATGAATATGAAAACGCTATGTACAATTATTGCTAAAAGGAGTGACAGAAATGAAATACCATTTTTTTGCTAGCCTTTCCATAACAGAGATGATTAATTATCCTGATGATGATAACGACTATTTTGAAGAACATTTTTTAATTAGAGAAATAGTAAGTATTTTGAAAATTGATTTTCCAATAAAACAAATTTACGAGAGATATTTTAATGATTCAGTTAATACTGGTGATGTGCTTTTATTTAATTCAAAAAAGGATTCAAGCCATTTTATACTGATAGATACATTTAAAGATCCATATGATCAATTAGATTTGATTAGAATTGGAGTTCAAATTACTTCAAATGATATTGATAAAATCAGAGTACTATTCAGACAACTTTATGATAAGTCTAGTATTTTTATTAATTACCATGAAGGACAGGGAATTTTGAATAACCTTTGTGCACCGACAATGTATCCAAAGCAAATTTCAATTAATAATTATAAGTATGAGCAACAATTGAAGGTTTATTAGTTTAATTGTAGATGGTAATGAAAGCACAGAACATAATATGCACGCTGCTGTGCGGCTCAGACGAACAACCTTGTCCTAACTTGCCACATCGCGCCGACTACTCCAGTGGTGCGGGTTCGTGAATATAAGAAGGCTAAGTGAAATCTAGATAATCAACAAGGAGAGAAACCAATGACAACGATAAATACTCTACAAACTAAACTTTCCAGCCGATATGATGAATTTGACCCGGAACAAGATGGAAATAAGAACACAAAATTTGCAGATTTAATTATTGATGGAAGATCACTTTACCAAATGCTCAAGAAACACGATCTGGTTCCATCCTTAGGATGGGGAAGCGAAGATCAACAAAAGGAAATGATTCAATACTTTTTACTAAAGAAACCACATGAGCATATGTACTATAGATATCCAATACTTGTGTGTCCTTGGTGTGGAGATGAAGAGTGTGGTTATATTTCAGTGAAAATTGACAGGGAAGAAGAAATTGTAATATGGAAGGATTTCAAATTGGAGCATGAGAACAAACCAATAAATATAGGTCCCTTTTATTTTGAATGGGCAAACTATGAAAGAGTCATTCATGATACTTTTGGAATAATAGATACACAATAATGTACATTGATTCGAAGAAGCAAAGACATCACTTAACATCATATTCAAGCAGCATCTCCTATGATACCTTGGTCTGCGGGATGGCTTTCGAGGAGGTATTTTAGCAAACAACCCCTAGCAAGATTCATGAATACAAGAACGTTATACAAAAGGGACGCAAACCATAAAAAGAAGGTGTTCAAGCTGTTTGGTTTATTTAAGAAAAAGAAGACAATATTTGAAGAACAACTAAACCAACTTTCTGAATTGGGTATTTTTATGAGGGCAGGTTTAAAGAAAGAATTACTTTTAGAAGAAACTTCAAAAAGTGAATATGAAGAAGATCCCTACAACTTGCTACTACTTACTTTAGGTGGAGAAGTTGTAGTAAATGATGAATTTATAAATGTATCTGATAAAATTTGGTATCTGGATACGGAATGTATTGAGGATCATAGAGATTATGTAAGAGTAATACTGCGATTAGAGAATATGACAAAACTTAATTTAAATAAGAAACGGATTACGTAGATATTCAGAATAGTACTGCATGGGTCTCTTTCGAGTATAAGAATGAACTTATAAGATGGGAAATGAAAGTAGATGATGATTGGTTTGATATGGAGATATTCAAGAAATTTAATGAGTTAACACAGACTGAACAATCCATGAAATTGTATATTTCAATTTTAGATCAAGGTTGCCTAGTGGGCTATTTTAATAAAGAACAAGTATTTGAATTAAATAAATTAACAAAATATAAATTTGAAGAGTATTAGTGAAATATGACTAAAAAGGAGCCAAAACAATGAGTGAATTGACTTCAGGAAGTTTATCACTATTGAAATATAAAGAGGCAATTCTTAAGCATGATCCTGTATACGCGGAGGATTTAAATGACAAATGGTTTGTTTTTATAACCAAAGACACAGAAGAAAGTGAAGAAATTCCGGAAAGCCTATTTCAAATTTCAGAAAAAATCCCAGTGTTATATTTTTATAATTTTGAAGATCACTGTTGGGGATACCGTGTAGTTTACAATTCACAAGAGATAGCAAGTCTTCATATATCATATGTTTTATTAGATACTTCAATTATTAAGCTTGCAGAAGAAAGATATCCAGAGGAAGATCACATTGAATTTTTATATGTCGACCCTAGAGGGGACAAAATCAGAATTGAATTAATTGAAGAAGTTCTGAGATCTAATGAATACAATGAGAAAATAGCAAAACAGTTTACAAATTGCAATTTAGAAACATTTAGATTTTTTGAACTGGATAATGAACAAATAAAACAATTAGAGGATATTTTAAATAATAGTTACTATACACAATTAGAATCTGAGCATGAATTAGTAGAAGAGTTTAAAGAATTATTAAACATTGAGGAAATGAGTTGGATACGAGCAGATAGAATGAACGAAGATTAGAAGCAAATAGATAGTGAGGACTCGTGAAATATAAGCACGTTAGGTGAAACGCGGAGTGTTAGGAGGTTTGCATGAATTACGATGAAGTAGCGAATGAAGTATTCTTTAAAGATGGAAGTCTAAGGGACATTTATATATTGGATACAGACATCCAAATATGGGCTATAATTTTTGAGTATTTGGAAAGTAACGAAATTAATTATCGAGTGACTATAGATGGGCTAATTACAAGAATTAGGGATATTGCTGAATTGTTAAGAATTAAAAAAGAAGCAAGTATTGGGATAACTATTGAATATAGTGAAATTGATATTTGTGGGCATTTTTATGAAGGAAACGTTATTGAATTTGATATTTCACCAATACAGATAGACTCAGAGAAAAAAATAGATATACTCATGAACTTCCTAAAAAGCCTAAGTCGGAAACTAAACAAAACAATAATTATTACCCTAGAGATGACTATGGAAGAGGTGCTAGTTCGAGTAGAGCCTAAAGGGAAATTGAATTAAGTAATTCACACTGTGGTCGCTTTTGCTTCCTTGGCCACGAAACATTATCTGAAATACAGCAAAATACTTTATGGAGTGATGGATCTTATGGATGTAAAAAAGCTAAGAGATTGGGTAGACAAACACAATATAAGAAGTCGGGCATTAGAGGCTTTTTGGCTTAATTTAAATAACTATAGGCTCGAGGAGCCTGAGCAATTTGATGAGTTATTTTGGGATTATGATAAAGATTATTTAAAGATCTTAATAGAGGATGTTTCCTTACATATCAAGAGCTTGGAATATTTAGACCCAATTAATAGAGATCTTGAGTATGTTGAAGTGAAAATTAGAATCGAGTATCGAACAAATCATATAGGTTATTACAGGCTGATCTTCAATCTAGATGGTACGGTAGAGGATGATTTTTTTATTTCTGAATGGACTGGATTGAGGTTATATCAGACAAGAGCCTTATTAGAGGATATTAAAGAAGAAATAGAAGCTGAAAGAATAAATGGAGAAATAACAGAAAAAGAGGCTATTAAGTTAAAGGAAATAATAGATGAGAAGAAGGACATGATTAGAAAGGAATTTAGTCATTAGAGCAAGTTATGGGAGAAGCGACGTAATTAAATAACAAGGGGGATTTTTATGTCTGAATACTACTGGGACAATAAAATTGATTACCTAAGAAGTACCCGCTGGTTGTACTATAACGATGATTATTTGGAATTTCTTATACAAAAGGTGTGGAAGATAAATAAACCTGTAAAGATCGTAGATTATGGATGCGGATTTGGATATTTGGGACTAAAGCTTCTTCCATTGCTACCAAATGGATCAACATATACTGGCATTGACAAAGGCATGGAATTAATAAAGCAAGCCAATGAAATATTTTCGAAACTCTCTTATAATGCTGAATTTATAGAGTGTGCTATTGAAAAAGTGGAATTAGAAAAGAAGTATGACATAGCAGTCAGTCATGCTTTTTTATTACATATGCCAAATCCAAAGAGTATTCTACAAAAGATGCTTGATTGTGTTCAGGATAATGGAATGGTTATCTGTTTTGAACCACATTGGATTGGTAATATGGCGAATTATTATCTAGACGGAATTGAACAAAGCGATGTCATCCGGTTAGGGATTCTACAGGAGTTATATGAGAGAGATCATAAGCGTACGGCTAAGGACGGAAATATAGGCATCCAAATACCGATCATGCTAAGCCAGCTAGGCTTAAGAAATGTAGGGTGTAGGGTTAGCGATAAGGTGAACTTTCTTGATCAGAACATGGACACGGAAAGTAAAAACATGCTTTATAGTTCTTTGAAAGAAGAAGGCTTGGGACAAGAACCTAATGATATTTCAGAGGTACTCAAAAATTTATTGGCCAGAGGATTAAACGAAATGGAAGCTCAAAAACAATATGAAGCAGAAGCAACTTTTTCTAAAGAGTTCAGTGATAAATCTTGGTTAGTATATGCGCCTAATATGAAGATTTCTTTTGGTACAGTTAAATGAAATTAGTGCAAATCATTATAATACCAATACAATCAAAGGTGAAGCGCTATGCACACGTATAGCCTATTATCCTTCGGGCATAAAAGGCGATAGAGTTATTCAAAAAAAGTAATTTTAAGTTTGTAGGCGAGATAGAAATAGATGCTGGAAGATATAATCATTATAGAATTCATAAAAAAGATTTTTAGCAAACCCCACTTTTGGGGTTCATGAATACAAATACGTTATTCTAACTAACGCAAATCTGAAAAGAGGGGGTGTGGAAACCATGAATGAAAAGTCGCAGTTACTAGAGGAGTTCAAGGAATGGATATGTTTTGTTTCTGAGATTCGTGAAATGGATTGGCAAATAAAGATTGCCGAAGATAAATGGTCAGTTCACGATATCGTAAGTCATATACTGCTGTGGGATAAATACTTTTATGAAGCAGCCATACATCCGATATTAAACAATACGCCTTTGACATTAACACATATTGATTTTAATCAATTTAATCAGGATGCTGTTGAATATGGGAAAACAAAAACGAAGGAAGAATTAATTGAAATGACTATTCAGTACCGTAACATGATATTGCAGAGCATAGAGAGTTTGGAAGATGATAAGTTTACTAAAGAATATGCTGACGGGAAGTTTACTGTAATATCTTATCTAAGAGATTTTATCTGGCATGATCAACATCATATAAGACAGATTGATGAGCTTAAAAGAAGAGCTATGTGAGTATATAGGCAGGTGAATAATATGAGAGATTATTGGAACAAAAGGTTTGCTGAAGAAGGAATGATTTGGGGTTGTGAACCAAGTCAAACTGTAACGCAAGCTATAGATTTGTTCAAAAAGAATAATGCACATCATATATTGGTTCCTGGTGCTGGATATGGGAGAAATACTAAGATGCTCTCTTCTTGTTTTCAGGTTGATGGAATTGAGATATCTAGTTCAGCTATAGATCTAGCAAAAGAATGGGATTTAAAAACGAATTTTATTCGAGAATCGGTGTTAGAGTTTCGTACAAGCAAAAGGTATGACGGCATATATTGTTATGATTTATTACATTTATTTTTGTTGGAAGACCGAAAAAAACTGATACAGAATTGTGTGATGCATTTGAAGGAACAGGGGGTGATGTTTTTTACGTGTTTTTCTGATCGCGATTTTAATAATGGCGTGGGTAGAAAAGTTGAGGAAGGAACATATGAATACAAGAAAGGGAAATATGCTCACTTCTTTACTGAAAAAAATTTAATTGAACATTTTAATGATTTGAATATATTAGAAACTGGTTCCATAAAAGAATATCTGACACATGCAGAAAAACAACAAGAATATAAATTAAGATATATAGTTGTTCAAAATATTGATTAGCCATTTCGGGGAAGTAATTCAACAGACACACCCTACCGCTTAACTGCCGCAAGTGGCAGCCGGACTGTTAGTCCTTAAACGCTAGGACATCGTGCATACAGATCGTTATATGTAATTGGAACCGAAGGGAATAAAAAAATGAGAATGCAAGACAAACCAATAGTAAGTATTATAGGCTTGGGATTATTTAGTCTGACACTAGTGGTGCACATTTGTTTTAAATCAATAAGAACAATGGATGATGTAGGGATGGGAATATTGTTGTCTCTAGTAAATGCCATATTTCTAGTCTTTCCATTGCTATGGGGAGTATTGGGTGCGGTAGAATTCTCAAGAATAATGAGTTGGAGTGAGAAAATAAAGACAAGAGAAGTGAACGAAGAAGTTTGGGTTATGTAATTTATAGGTGGGATGAGGTGAACATATAATAAATATAGCAATGTGACGGCTATTCTTCGATTGACTGAATTCGTATAATAAAAAATATACGCTACGGCTTTGCCCTTGATATCGTGATTTCTTCTGTATTCGTATCGAAAATCGATTTTCTGTAAATATATATACATAAACATGATGAGCAAAAACAAATAAATGGGGAGCTAACATGACAAATAGAGAAGAAATGAATCCTAAGGTTGATGTGTATTTAGGAAAAGTGAACAAATGGAAGGCGGAAATGGAGAAGTTGAGAGCAATCATGCTTGACTGCCAGCTCACTGAAGAACTGAAGTGGGGTAAACCTTGTTACATGTTTCAGAATAGTAACATAGCTATAATACAAGGCTTTAAAGAACACTGTGCGCTTATGTTTTTCAAAGGTGCTTTGTTAAAAGACCCCAATGGTATTCTAATCAAACCTGGGGAGGATACGCAGGCAGGGCGCCAGATTCGGTTCACGAATGTTGAAGAAATTGTTGAGATGGAAACCATCTTGAAAGCCTATATTATTGAAGCCGTTGAAGTGGAAAAAGCCGGTTTGAAAGTGGATTTTAAAAAGAATACAGAACTTATTTTTCCTGAAGAATTCCAAGCTAAATTAGATGAAAATCCTGCTTTGAAAACTGCTTTTGCTGCATTGACGCCGGGACGACAAAGAGCATACATTATGCATTTTTCTGCGCCCAAACAATCTAAAACTCGGGAGTCGAGGGTTGAAAAATGTATGCAGGACATTCTCAATGGAAAGGGATTAAATGATCGATAAATTCGATGAGAAATAAAATTGAAGGGAGATATTCATTTGGATTTTTTTCCGTTGGAGGTATCTGTACTATCTGCCGATGCACTTCGTGAGTACATTTCAAGAGAATATTTTTCTTATGGCTTACTTAAATGCCGGTTATTTTATAGAGGCATACATGACATATATAGAGTTAATGCAGACGAAAAAGAGTATTTCTTTAAGGTATACCGTCAAGGGATCAGAAGCATGGAAGAAATACAAGCAGAGGTAGATTTGCTCAATCACCTAAAATTATCAGACATTAAAATCACTACACCAGTTACAAGACATGATGGAAAATTTATTTCACAGTTCAACACTGCAAATGGGATAAGGTATGGAGTGCTATATACGTCTGTTGGAAAACTTGAGTTTAATCAAATTGCGGAAACGGCTGAATTAAACGAGAGATTAGGTAGTTATATCGCTACAATTCATAATGCTTGGGACAAATGTGAGCTTGGAAAAAAACGATGGAATCTAGATGCTGCCTCATTTATAGATAATTCTATGGATGCTATCAGACAGTTCTCAACCATTCATGATTTTGACCTGCATTTTTTAGAGGAAGTTGCAAAGAATGTGAGCGATAAACTAGAGTATTTAACTGTTGAAAGACCGCAATATGGTATATGTCACGGCGACATATATAGTGGGAATATCCGAGTTGACGCTAACAGCAATCCTATCCTTTTTGATTTTGATTTCTGTGGAAATGGATGGAGAGCATATGACATATCTATGTATGCTTTCCCATTTGGCATGGGATGTGACGAAACGAAATTAAAAAAGAGAGAAGAACGAAAATATCAATTCTTAAATGGATATAACAAGGTTAGAGCTATGAGCCAAAGTGAAGTAGATTCTATTACCCTCTTTATTCCCTTCAGAAGAATTTTTAATATTGGCACTCTATACATTTCTTATCTTCCAAATACTTGGGGAGACTCTGCTGTCATCAGAAATGTAGATGAAGATATTAAACTGCTTCAAAAGTGGTTGGAATTAAACCCTATATTTTAATTAGTATGCAAAGCTAATGATAACTATATTCCGAAAAAAACCTAGAGATCCTTTACATAAATAAAGCAAACCCACTGCCATGAGTCTAACCGCTTAAGGCAGTGGGTTTGTCTTTAAAACCTTTATATCCGTTAAAAACGGATTATTCCTCCCCGGTCGCCACCGGATTTTCCTCATAGCTGATCCAATCGCTCCAGCTTCCTGGATAGAGTCTCACATTACTAAATCCTGCCTCATTCAAGGCCAGAACATTCGGGCAGGCGGATACGCCTGATCCGCAATATACGATGATCTCAGCGTCCTGATCAAGATCAGAAAAATGCTGTTTCAACTGCTCTGCATTTTTAAATGCACCCTTTTCGTCCAAGACCTCTTTCCAGAAGAAATTCACCGCACCGGGGATATGCCCCGCTGCTTGATCTATAGGCTCTTCCAGTCCCAGGTAGCGTGGCCGCTCTCTGGAGTCGATCAATATAGGTGAAAACCCGATATAGGAGCCAACAGGAACAGAAGCTTCGGATATACGTTGTACTTCTTTCATACTTGTGAGCATTTGTGGCTGAATATTTGCCACAAAGGTCGAGGGAATGCGAATCGGCTGGTCTGCCGTAACGGGGAATTTTGCTTCCTTCCAAGCGCTGTAGCTTTCTTCCAGCACGTATACCTGCTCATGACCAAGGTAGCGCAGCAGCCACCAGAAGCGGGAGGCCATCATCCCCCCTTGGTCATCATAAGCGACGATGCGTGAACCTGCATTGATCCCGGCACGGCTCAGACGTGCAGCAAGTGTATCTACATCAGGTAGTGGATGGCGACCACCATGCTCGCCTAGAGGAGCGGTAAGGTCTTCTTCCAAATCGAAGTGAATCGCCCCAGGAATGTGGTCTTCATTAAATTTGGTCCGTCCAGCCCCGGCTTGTCCGAGCACGGAACGGCAGTCGGCAATGATTATGTCGGGTTCATACAATCGGGCCAACAGCCAGCGCTTAGATACGATGGATTTCATAGAGGATTCCGCCTTCCTTTTTTTAACAGCAAATTTAATCCATTGAGTATGGTTTATGAAAATGGGGTAATAAGCTAAGAGCTAACCTTCAGGGGGTGCTCATTGTCAGGCATTTCACTTTGGTGGACAACTTGCTTTTTAAAATCCGTTCCGTATCGGATGAAAACCCATACTCCAAACAGAATGAAAAAGCCTGCACCAAACTGCAAGGCAGACAGCCTTTCCCCGAGCAGCACCCATGCCAGCAGGGAAGAAATAACAGGCTCACCGAGTACCGCCATCGACACCGCGGTGGCGTTTATGTATTTG
This sequence comes from Paenibacillus sp. FSL W8-0439, assembly GCF_038008995.1. Classification (NCBI taxonomy): domain Bacteria; kingdom Bacillati; phylum Bacillota; class Bacilli; order Caryophanales; family Paenibacillaceae; genus Paenibacillus; species Paenibacillus sp. FSL W8-0439. The sequence continues at coordinate 3,996,037 of NZ_JBBPAK010000001.1, read as the reverse complement.
AGCAGCCAGTTAAACAGGTAATGTCCGAACAGCGTAGGCACTATGGCAAGCAGCAGGAACAGCCCCCATTCCCGTGGCGCATATCCAGTAAAAGGTATAGCATTGACCACATTATACAGCGCAAGCGATGTGGCTGCGATGATAAAAACCCAAAAGTTATAGACAAAAGCGCTCAAATGCTCGCGTAGATGCTTGCCCAATAGCATGTGGATGGACACGGCGATCATGCCCAAGAAGGACAGTGCATCTCCGAGCAGAGCTTGTCCTGAGACATGAAAATCCCCTGCGCCGATGGCCAGTGAGCCGACAAAGGCCATACCCATTCCGAAGAGCATAGCGCGATTCGTGCCTGTCCGGAAAAACAAAAAAGAACCGAGCATGACAAGGATCGGTTCCAATGTCATAATAACAGTAGAGCTTGCAACGGTGGTCAGTCGCAGCGAGCCCATCCACAGCAAGAAATGCAGCCCTAGCGCGATTCCGGACCAGAGGATCAGCATCCATTGCTTGCGAGTGAGGCTGAATAGCTCGGTGCGGTATTTCCAGACCAATGGCAGCATCAGAAGATTGGTCAGGTACAGACGGTACATAGCGATGACGGACACCTCGGCTTCAGACCATCTGACGAATATCGAGGAGAACGAAATAGCGATAATACCTATGATGTACAATAATTCAAAGGAAAACGACGGTTTGTGTGCTTGATTCATGTGGCAGCTCCATCCGTATGAAAGAAAATAAATACGTTAAAATTCTTTCTAACGGTATCTCGAAAATGAGGTTTAATATAGCTCATTATACCGTACCTGGCATTCCCATGGTATTAGGATTTTGCAAAATACTGAGAATATAATCAACGGGAGCGAGAGGGAGGATTTTAAGTGAGATGCTGCATAGAACTTTTGCTGCACAAGCTCGTCTAACATAGTGGAGGTGGATTTTATGAAGAAACATAACACATTTTCAATCATACTACTGACTGTCGTGGCAGTGCTGGCTCTATCAGCCTGTGGTACGAAACCGCAAACCAATAACAATGCACCTTCAGGGGCAGACCAACCGCAAACGCAACAGCCGCAAGTCGCACCAGAGCCGGTTGCTGAACCGCAGGTTAAAAAAGGCACAGGCGTATACAACGGAGCTGCTGACCCACATACGGTAGAGATTGAAACCAACGGCGAAGCCCAATCCTTCCAATTAGGGGAGGGGATGGATACGGTAATAGCTGGACTTAAAGAAGGTGATCCAGTAGCGTTTGAATATAACGAAAAAACAGTAGAGGGCGACGCGACAGCGAAGCAACTGACTTTAACGAAAATACAAAAGACAGAGGCTGCAACAGATGGCAATCAAAACGGAAGTTCTGGTCAACAAGTAGGCGGGGAACGCGCGAAAACTCAAACTTTTGAGCTTACCCTTGAAGGGAAAAAGGAAAAGCAGACAGCAACCTTGGCAAAGGGAGAGGGCTATTCGCTGTATGTGTTTGATCCGATGTCCCTGTTCCCAGATCAAAACCGTGTCGCCTTAGCGGTGGATGATAACTACTACGCCGAAATTACGAAGTTGCCCTCCAACTTTAATTTAGATGAGCTTCAAAAAGAAGGCGAGAAGGAGTTGGCTTCCATTGGCAAGGTGCAAAAGCTGGACAAAGCAGACGTGCCTAAAGCGCTGACCAGCAGCCGTCTGTTCTTGCAAGCGAACGGTTCGAAGATTACACAACAGTATATTGTTGTGGAAAATACTACGGGCGCTTTCAGCGTGAAAGTGAATATTCCACAAGGGGAGCCTGCTGAAGGATTTGAATCCTTCATTTATACATCGCTGGAGAGCCTGCAAGCTAATAAATAATCCTAATATAAAGTCAGATGGACGCTGGCCTATAATTATGAATTTAAGGCAGTTAAACTGCTGAAATTTGTTGTTTCAGGTACTAGGTTAGCGCTTCGAGGGTCTAATCTGTAATTGCGAGACCTGCACTTTTGTGCTATAAAGGATGAGAGAATAAGATCATTCCGGCTTGCGAAGTCGTATGAAGCGATGAAGGAGTTGTTAGATTTAATATGTCCATCGAAATGAATACACAAGAAGTCATCAACGTGATTAAAAACAGCAAGAAAAAGACGCCTGTTAAAGTATATGTAAAAGGGGTTTTGGCTTCCGCATCTTTTGGCGAGAACGTTCAAGCTTTTATTTCTGGAGACAGCGGTGTGGTATTTGGTGATTGGGCCGATATCAAGCCGGTACTGGATAGCGCAAACGCGAAAGAAGAAGATTATGTGGTGGAAAATGACCGCCGTAACTCCGCTGTTCCTATGCTGGATCTGAAAGGCATTAATGCACGCATTGAGCCAGGCGCCTATATCCGCGATATGGTAGGCATCGGTAACAACGCAGTCATTATGATGGGTGCAGTGATTAACATTGGCGTTACGATTGGTGAAGGCACCATGATTGATATGAATGCTGTACTTGGCGGTCGTGTTAAAGTAGGCAACATGTGCCACATCGGTGCAGGCGTTGTCCTTGCAGGTGTCATTGAGCCACCATCCGCACAGCCTGTAATCGTAGAAGACGAAGTATTGATCGGTGCGAACTCGGTTGTACTGGAAGGCGTACGCATTGGTAAAGGTGCAGTTGTCGCAGCCGGAGCGGTTGTAACTGAAGATGTGCCTCCATACTCCGTAGTAGCGGGTACACCTGCACGTGTAATCAAACAGGTCGATGACAAGACCAAATCCAAAACTGAGATTTTGAAAGAACTGCGCGTTCTGTAAGAAGGCAAAGTTTTTTATGTACCAAAGGTGAACGATTCCTTGTCAGGAGCATGATGCACTGACAGCATAACTTAGGGACGAAGCACAACGGACAAGGCTCGGCGGCTGCGCCGGGCTTTTGTCCTTTTGTTCTTTTGCCAGGTAAGAGCTGATGAGCTATAAAGAGGAGGCGTAAAATGAGTACGGCCGATTATCGTTCTTTTGTTCAAATACGAAGGGATCTGCATCAAATTCCCGAACCAGGATTTGAGGAATATAAAACACAACGATACTTGCTGAACTACTTGGAAACGCTCCCTCAGGAGCGGCTGGAGATTCGTACATGGCGTACGGGCGTGTTAGTATTCATTCATGGAACGGCTCCTAAGCGCCGCTATGGATATCGTTGTGATATGGATGGTTTACCCATCGAGGAAGAGACGGGTTACGATTTCCGTTCGACTCATCCCGGCTACATGCATGCTTGTGGACACGACTTACATATGACGATTGGATTGGGAATTGTGACTCACTTTGCGAGTCATCCGATGAAGGATGATCTGGTCGTGTTGTTTCAACCTGCGGAGGAAGGACCTGGTGGAGCCTTGCCTATGCGGGACAGCACGGAGCTGGCCGACTGGATGCCGGATGAAATTGTCGCATTGCATGTTGCACCAGAATATCCTGTAGGCACAATTGCTACTCGCCCGGGTATCCTGTTTGCCAATACATCAGAGCTTTTCATCGATCTCAAGGGTACGGGCGGACATGCTGCTTATCCACACAAGGCGAATGATATGGTAGTAGCTGCTTGCCAGCTGGTAGGGCAATTACAGACGGTGGTAGCCCGTAACGTGAACCCACTGGATGCAGCAGTCATTACCGTTGGCAAGGTTAGTGGAGGCACGAAGCAGAACATTATTGCGGAAACCGCTCGTTTGGAAGGTACAATCCGTACGCTGTCTGCCGATACGATGACGCTGGTTAAATCGCGGATTGAGGCGCTGGTGCGCGGTGTGGAAGCTGGGTTTGAATGTCAAGCGGAGATTCATTATGGCTCCAATTATTTGCAAGTGTACAATGAAGCCAAGGTGACTGAGGAATTCATGAAATGGGTTAGTAATCGGCAGGATGTGCAGCTTGTTGAATGCGGAGAAGCGATGACGGGAGAGGACTTCGGGTATTTCCTGGAGCGAATTCCCGGTCTGATGTTCTGGCTTGGCGTGGATACGCCTTATGGCTTGCATCATGCCAAGCTGGAGCCTGCAGAGGAAGCCATTGAGGTAGCCATCCGCGTGCTGACAGACTATTTTACATGGAAGTCTCAAGGGTGAATGATACGGTCTGAATAATTATGTTTAATGAAGAGAATGTAATGGAATGAAGTCGAATTTTTGAAGGAGGGTGTTATGGGAGAGCAAACCATCATCCGATTTGAGCGGGTGACCAAACAATATGACAACGATCCCCCAGTGCTGGCGGATGTCAGCTTTGAGATTGAGCGTGGTAAGTTTTATACACTGCTGGGCCCTTCCGGTTGTGGTAAAACGACAATTTTGCGTATGATTGCAGGTTTTGCAGAGCCGACAGAAGGCTCTATTTATTTGAATGATAAACTCATTAATCGTGTTCCGGCCAATGAGCGGCAGGTCAATACGGTTTTTCAGGATTATGCGCTATTTCCACATCTGAACGTGTTTGAAAATGTCGCCTTTGGTCTGCGAATCAAAAAGATGAACAAAAAGGACATTCAGGAAAAGGTGACACAGGCGTTGTCCTTTGTCAATCTGGAAGGCTACGGTGAACGGGAAATTTCCGAGATGTCCGGGGGGCAGCGTCAGCGTGTAGCGATTGCACGGGCTATCGTCAATGAGCCTGATGTTCTCTTACTGGATGAACCTTTGTCGGCACTGGATTTAAAGCTGCGGACAGAAATGCAGTATATTTTGCGTGAAATGCAGCAGCGCCTGGGAATCACTTTTATATTCGTTACGCATGATCAGGAGGAAGCGCTGGCCATGTCAGACGAAATTTTTGTCATGAACAAAGGCAAGATTGAGCAGAGCGGCACGCCAAATGATATCTATGATGAGCCGATTAATCGATTTGTGGCTGACTTTATCGGCGAATCGAATATTGTTCCTGGACGTATGATCGCGGATTATCAAGTGGAATTTAACGGTCGACAGTTTGAATGTGTTGACGGAGGATTGCGTCCGAACGAACCGATTGAAATTGTGATCCGGCCCGAGGATTTGGAGATTACGAGTGTTGCTGAAGGCAAGCTGCGGGTAAAGGTGGATACTCAATTGTTCCGTGGTGTTCACTATGAAATAAGCTGCTATGATGATTCAGGACAGGAATGGCTCGTGCATTCTACCAAAAAGGCGGAGCTGGGAAGTGAAATCGGCCTGAAATTTGACCCGGAAGCCATTCATGTCATGCGCTTTGGGGAGACAGAGGAAGAATTTGATCGACGTCTGGAAGCCTATGAAGAGGTGGATCAGCATGTCCGGTAATACAAGAGCAGCGTATCTGCTGCCTTACTATTTATGGATTGTGCTGTTCGTGGCGGCGCCAGTTGTCCTTGTATTTTACTATTCACTGTTTGATGTGGATGGTCATCTCACATTCAGCAACTACGCTCAGTTTCTGACACCTGTTTACTTAAGCATGACGCTTAGCTCGTTTTGGTATGCATTTCTGATTACGGTATGTTCACTGCTCGTGGCGTATCCGGCGGCCTATTTACTTACTCGCACCAAGCATAAGCAGCTGTGGCTGTTGCTCATTATTTTGCCAACCTGGATTAACTTGTTGCTCAAAACGTATGCTTTTATTGGCATTTTCGGAACCTATGGTCCGGTGAATGCGGTGCTAGGAATGGTTGGGTTGGGTGGTCAGCAAATATTGTTTACCAGCTCCAGCTTTGTGTTTGTATCTGTTTATATTTTTGTGCCTTTTATGATTTTACCCATCTATAATGCGTTGGAAGGCTTGAATCCTTCACTGCTGGACGCAGCCCGTGATTTGGGAGCCTCCAAATGGACCGCGTTTCGCAGGGTTATTTTCCCGTTAACACTTTCGGGTGTGCGATCCGGTTGCATGGCTGTGTTTATTCCAGCGCTGTCGCTGTTTATGATTACCCGTCTGATTGCGGGTAACCGTGTGATTACGCTGGGAACGGCGATAGAGCAGCATTTTCTAGTTACTCAGGACTGGGGTATGGGCTCTACAGTTGCTGTGTTCCTGATTTTGGCGATGGCGATCATTATGCTGCTCACCTCGCGAACGAAACGGAGGGTGCGGCATGGCAAATAAAAACCGATTCGGAAATATTTATTTGGTGATTGTTTTTCTCGTGTTGTATGCACCTATCTTGTATTTGATGTACTATTCCTTCAACAGCGGCGGTACCATGCACGAGTTTGAAGGCTTTACACTTCAATATTACAAAGAGGTGTTCGCAGACACCCGGTTGATCATTATTGTCATTAACACTTTGGTGATTGCTTTGCTGTCGTCTGCGTTGGCTACGATAATTGGTATCATGGGTGCGCTGGCTATTCATCAGATGCAGAACCGTCGAGTCAAAAATACGCTGCTGTCGCTCAACAATGTACTAATCGTGAACCCGGACGTCATTATTGGCGCTTCCTTTCTCATTTTGTTCACGATGGTTGGAATTAAGCTGGGTTTTTACTCCGTTTTGTTATCCCATGTTGCGTTTAGTGTGCCGATTGCGGTCATTATGATTTTGCCACGGCTTCAGGAAATGAGTCCATCTCTGGTCGATGCCGCGCGTGATTTGGGTGCCAGCCGGCTGGATGTGCTAACCAAGGTGATTTTGCCCTTTATTAAGCCAGGAATTTATGCAGGCTTTTTTATGGCGTTAACGTACTCGCTGGATGATTTTGCGGTGACCTTTTTTGTGACTGGCAGTGGCTATTCGACCTTATCAGTGGAAATATACTCACGTGCCCGTCAAGGGGTTTCCTTGTCCATCAATGCGCTGTCCACGCTCATATTCCTGTTTACTGTGCTGCTGGTGGTGGGCTACTACTTTATCATGCGCAAGGCGAATCGTAATGGTAAAAAAGAGCCTGCGGCGGAAATGGGGGTGCCTAGATGAAGTCGCTTGTGCGCGTGTTTCTGTCCATTTTCATTATCTCGTTTGGCCTGATGGGCGTGGCAGCGTGGCTGAACTCCAGCCAAGGCTACTCCGGTGGTAACACACTGACGGTGTACAACTGGGGAGACTACATTGATCCTGAGCTGCTGGAACGGTTTCAGAAGGAGACGGGCATTACCGTCATTTATCAAACATTTGATTCCAATGAAGCGATGCTGACGAAAATCGAGCAGGGGGGAACTTCATTTGATGTAGCGGTTCCCTCGGAATATGCGTTGGCTAAAATGAAGCAGGAGCATCTGTTGCTCCCATTGGACCACAGCAAACTGCCGAATTTGAAGCATGTAGATGCTCATTATCTAAACCTTTCGTTTGATCCGAATAACCAATATTCGGTTCCGTATTTTTGGGGTACAGTCGGGATTGTATTTAACCCGGAGCTGACGAAAGGCATTGATTTTCATAGCTGGGATGGCCTATGGGATCCGAAGCTGCGTAATAACCTGTTGCTAGTTGATGGAGCTAGGGAGATTATGGGCATGTCGCTGAACAGTCTCCACTATTCCTTGAATGATACGAACCAGGCGCATTTGCAGCAAGCTTTGACGAAGCTGGAGAAGCTAGCACCCAATGTCAAGGCAGTGGTTGGCGATGAGATTAAAATGCTGCTGGCCAACGAGGAAGCTGCTGCTGGAGTTGTATGGTCCGGTGATGCTTCCGAAATCATGGATCAGAATGATAAGCTGGATTACGTCGTGCCAGATGAAGGGTCCAACCTGTGGTTCGATAATATAGTTATTCCAAAAACGGCCACCCATGTGGACGCGGCTCATAAATTTATCAATTTTATGATGCAGCCCGATGTAGCCGCTCAAAATGCCGAGTTTGTAGGTTACTCCACGCCAAACAAGGATGCAAAGAAATTGCTGCCTGAGGATATTTCTGGCGATGAGCGTTTCTATCCTCCATCTGAAATTACAGATAAGCTGGAAGTATACAACAATCTGGGTAAGCGAATGCTCGCTCACTATAATGAATTGTTCCTGCAATTCAAAATGCATTTAAAGTAGGGGAGTGGCGTTGTGGATCAGGGAATGGTGCTTTAGAGGCCACTGCGGAGGCGGATGGTGCTTACCATCGCTGTTAAATTCCGATTTTTATGATTGAATATGTAAAGGTGAAAATCGGAATTTAAAGGCGACCGCTTCGCTTGTCCAGCACCATTCCGCCCCCTCCGCTGCGCCGTGCTTAAAGCCACGTACCTATGAATCCCCCACGCCGACGGTGAGGGAGTAGGGGAAGAGTGAAAAGGCCCTTGAACCACCAACGTAGGTGGTTCAAGGGCCTTTTTTGTGTACTCACCGCGCGAAGCGGGCCAATTGAATCTGGAGAAGCGGCAGCGTTCGCCTTTGCTGAGGGATTCTTACCTATAAATGCTTTATACAATTAAAGAATCCCCCAGCAACAGCGATTGGAAGATAAAATGGACTGCGTAGCGCCCCTAACCACCTTAACCTCTCACAATTCCTCTAACAAACCTCTCTACTTTATTCAACCCTTGCTCCAGTACATCCTGTCCGTAGGCGTAAGATAAGCGAATGTAGCCTTCCCCATAGGAAGAAAAGGCATCTCCCGGCACGACAGCCACTCCTTGCTCTTCCAGCAGCTTCAAGGTGAAGTCCATCGAGCTTAATCCAAAATGGGCGATGGAAGGGAAGAGATAGAAGGCTCCTTCGGGCTTCTCCAGTGGAATTCCCATATCAGCCAGTCTTCCGTGTACATAGTCACGACGTTTGCGGTACTCATCGCGCATCGGAAGTGCATCATCCACCCCAGCGGTCAGGGCTTCTAGTGCTGCATATTGGCTAATTGAGCTAGCACAGGTCACGTTGTATTGATGCACTTTGACCATGTGCTGTGTGATTTCAGCAGGTGCAAGTGTAAAACCAATGCGCCATCCTGTCATGGAATGTGATTTGGACAGTCCGTTAATGACGATGGTGCGCTCCCGCAAACCTGGAAGAGTCGCAATAGATACGTGCGATGTATCATAGATCAGTTCGCTGTATATTTCATCCGAAATGATAAACAGATCGCGTTCCTTGAGCAAATCTGCGACTGCTTCCAGCTCTTCGCGGCTCATTACTCGTCCGGTTGGATTCGAAGGATACCCGAGAATGACTGCTTTTGTCCGCTCAGTCAGATAAGGCTCTAGTACCTCGGCCGTTAGCTTGAAGCCGCTGTTGCGGGTGTCAGCCAACACGGGAATGCCACCTGACAAACGGATCAATGGCTCATATCCTGGGTAGATCGGCACAGGTAGAATGACTTCGTCTCCGGGTGACAAAATTGTGCGCAGGGTAATATCCAGCGCTTCACTGGCTCCGTTCGTCACGATAACCTCATCCTGTCCTCGGTAATTCAGGCCGTATTTGCGATCTACAAACGCTGCTGCGGCTTCGCGTAATTCCGGTAGTCCCGGATTAGGTGTATACGTGGTCCGACCTTCATCAATCGCCCGATGGGCAGCTTCCATAATATGCGCAGGGGTAGGGAAATCCGGTTGTCCAATCGTTAAGGATAGCGTTCCGGGTAATGCGGCAACTTTGTTGGCGATTTTACGGATGCCGCTGATTTGAATATTTTTAACCTGATCGTTAAGCAAATGCTCCATAGTGTGTAATGCCACCTTTTTCTGTATTAGAACAAGTTTACAATAATATGATCTGATTATGCTACGGCAAGAAGAATTCATTTTACATAATTCAGGTACTAAATTGGCTAATTTGTGGTATCTTAAATATAGGGTATGTTTGTAAGCGTAATCATAAGGGAAATGGGAGTGATCAAAGCCAATTGACTTAACGATCACAGAACTAGATAAATGTCAGATTGATTGACTTTATAGGATAGTTAAGTTATCTTTTGTGGGGAAGTAGTATGATAAAGTAGAATGAATAATAGAATGAAGAGGTGAGATGTCGTGGGAGTAACAGCTAAACAAATTTTTGTGAATTTACCAGTTAAAAACCTGCAACACTCCATTGATTTTTTCACTTCCATCGGATTTGAATTCAATGCTCAGTTCACGGATGAACATGCAACCTGCATGGTTGTTAGTGAACATATTTTTGTCATGCTGTTGGTTGAAGAACGTTTTAAAGCGTTCACTTCCAAGGAAATTTCAGATGCCACGAAAAGCACAGAAGCGATTGTTGCCCTATCGGTGGAGAGCCGAGAAAAGGTGGATGAGATCGTCCACAAAGCTTTGAAAGCAGGCGGCAAACCCTCCAATGAGCCTCAAGATCATGGTTTTATGTATGGCTGGAGTTTTCAGGATTTGGATGGTCATCTATGGGAGTTCTTTTATATGGCAGAGCAGTCATAGAAGTAAGGGTGATTAAGCAAACGAAGTATCATGGAAAGTAATCTATCCTAAAAGGATAGTTTACTTTCTTTCTTGCATGTGATTGAACTTATCAGGAGGAATTACAATGTCTAACGAAGTGAGAATATACTCTGTTCAAGTGCTCAGCGAAGTATTGTCAGATTCACTAAGCCGGCTGTTGATCGACGTGGTTGCTGATGGTGCATCTATAGGTTTCTTACCGCCACTGGGGTATCAGGAGGCAGCAGCTTATTGGAACAGTGTGCTTGAGGACGGTGTAGTTCTGTGGATTGCCGAGAAGGACGGAATACCTGTTGGGACGGTTCAGCTTCAGTTGGCTCAAAAAGCGAACGCTACACATCGTGCAGAAATTGCAAAGCTTATGGTGCATCCGTCCGGACGCAGGCTTGGGATCGCACGACAGTTAATGAAGGCAGCCGAAGAAGAGGCAGTGCGTCATAACAGAACCCTACTGGTGCTGGATACGCGGGTGGGAGATCCTTCTAATAGATTATATGAGTCGATCGGGTTTGTGGAAGCTGGTGTTATTCCGAACTACGCTCAATCAGCCGATGGTCAGCTGCACGCCACTCGATATTATTATAAGCCATTAAATCCGTATTCCAGTCATAGCTGAGCATTTGCCGAATAACCGTGGTATTTGCGGGTAATCATAACTTGTCATAGGATTACATAACCTTTTTCCGCGTTTATTCGACTGGTAAAGCACGGGAATCGGAACGTATAATGAAGAGGAAATCAGAAAAGATCTTTTTATGTCATTTGACTGTACTGAATTGAAGAACGTAGCAAACACAGCGGAGGAATCAAAGAATATGAGGCTGGAGCATGATTTTTTAGGAACCAAGGAAGTGCCGTCAGATGCTTATTACGGTGTACAAACTCTAAGAGCAAAAGAAAATTTTCCAATTACAGGCCAACGATTGCATCCTGAGTTGATTAAAGCCATGGCGATCGTAAAAAAGGGAGCAGCGACGGTAAACATGGAACTAACCCGTTTACATCGCCCCAAAGCAGAGGCCATTATTCAGGCTGCTGACGAGATTATTCAAGGACAGTTGCATGATCATTTTATCGTCGATCCGATTCAGGGCGGCGCAGGCACGTCCATTAATATGAATACAAATGAAGTGATTGCAAACAGGGCGCTGGAGCTGATCGGTAAGCAGCGAGGAGACTATCAGGAGATCAGTCCTAATAATCACGTTAATATGGCGCAATCGACGAACGATGCTTTTCCTACGGCCGTACATTTGGCTGTATTAAGTATGATTGATAAGCTGTTAGTCACCATGAGTGAGCTTCAGGAAGCTTTTTCCCGCAAGGCCACTGAGTTTGATAGTGTGATCAAAATGGGTAGAACCCACTTGCAGGATGCAGTGCCGATCCGATTAGGGCAGGAGTTTCAGGCTTATGCTCGTGTGCTGGGCCGTGATATCGGACGCGTTCGTGCAACCAAAGATCACCTGCTAACCATTAATATGGGTGCAACTGCAGTGGGTACCGGCCTGAATGCAGACCGTCGTTATATTCAGCGTGTCGCTGAGGTACTGGCTGAGGTTAGTGGCTTTCCTGTGGAAGCAGACGAAAACCTCGTAGATGCCACACAAAATACGGATGCCTATACTGAAGTGTCCGCTGCCTTGAAAATTTGTATGATGAATATGTCCAAGGTGGCCAATGACATCCGTTTGATGGCTTCTGGACCACGCGCTGGTCTGGGAGAACTGAGTCTGCCTGCTCGTCAGCCAGGATCATCCATTATGCCGGGCAAGGTAAATCCAGTGATGTGTGAAGTCATTAATCAAATTGCCTTTCAGGTCATTGGTAATGATCATACAATCTGCTTGGCTTCGGAGGCAGGCCAACTGGAGCTGAACGTGATGGAGCCTGTACTTGTCTACAATTTGCTGCAATCGCTGGAAATTATGAAGCAGGGCTTCCACGTTTTCCGTGTTCATTGTGTGGAAGGAATTGAAGCAAATGTGGAGCGGTGCCGTGAATATGTGGAGAACAGTGTAGGTATTATTACAGCGCTCAATCCGCACCTCGGATATGAGGTCGTATCACGCATTGCCCGCGAAGCAATTACGACTGGCAAATCGGTACGTGAGCTGTGTCTGCTATATAATGTACTGACTGAGGAAGAATTGGACATTATATTGGACCCGTACCAAATGACTCAGCCTGGTATTGCCGGAGAATCTTTGCTGAATCGTGAATAATATTGCGGAGTTTAGAATGTAGGCAACTTTGAGATAAAATGAAGGCAGCCCCGTCGAATTCGGCGGGGTTGCTTTTGTGTAAAACCGTGTCAGTGTGATAGGTGGTAACGGTAACCCTACTAAGGAATATACCGCTTGCAGCCTACTGTAGAAAAGGGGAAGAGGAATGCTGCTGGAGCAATTATCGGCATATAAGGAATTAGGAATAGGACTTATTGTATTACTATTGTTGCTTGTGCTCATCATCAGGGGGCTGATGCGTGGTCGCCGCAATCGGATTTTACGTGAGCTAGACCCACGCAAAATTGGAATTCAGGATATAGATCTTATGGAAGATGGCTCGGAATTTGAGCTTTACTTACAGCGGTTGTTATCCGCATTAGGCTATAAGGACATTTATAAAACAACCAGCAGTCGGGATTTTGGAGCCGACCTGGTATTTACAGATCGTGAAGGCGTCAGAGTCGTAATTCAGGCCAAGCGTTATGCTATACAACATCCGGTCGGCTTGGGCGCGGTGCAGGAAATTTACACCTCTATGCGTTATTACGCGGCCGACAAGTCCATCGTTATCACCTCCGGTCGTTATACAGAATCCTGTAAAACACTTGCTGCTGTCAACGGGGTTAAATTATTGGATCGCAATGATCTGGAAGACATGATTGATTTGTTCAAGTCAAAGCGCCGCGAGGAGGTTATGGATGTAATAGAAAGTAGGGCAGAGGTGATCGCTTCCAAATGGAGTAAAAAATAATTATAAAAGGGACTGAACTACTGGCGGCAAGCTTGAAGCCTAGTAATCAGTCCCTTTTATTATTGAATATGATGCTGCTCTTATACCGTTATCATTAGATGCCTGTCCAGACATCCTTGGCATAGCGTTTATCCTGTTGGAGCTGCTCCAACCATTGCTGCGCTTCTTCTTTACTTGTATGGTGTACATCCGCATAGGCCGCACAGAGCGTGTCTTCAACGTCGGGGGCCATCCGGCTACCGTCGCCGCATACATACAGATGCGCTCCTTCATCAAGCAAGTGAATCAGAGTGTCTGCATCTTCATTCATGACATGCTGTACATACCTTTTGGGTTGACCAGGCAGACGTGAAAAGGCTGTATGAACCGTAACGATTCCTTCCTGCCCCCAGGCCTCCAGCTCTTGCTTGTATAGATAATCGAGCTTTGGATCACGGCACCCGTAGTATAGATGCGCCTCGCCGAGCTGTTCTCCTCTCTCCTTAAGCACATGGCGTGTTTGGAGAAATCCGCGGAATGGGGCAATACCAGTCCCTGGACCGACCATGATCACAGGCACGGTCGGGTCTTCCGGCAAACGGAAGCCAGACTGAGGCTTTCGCACAAAAATGACAACCGGATCATCTGGTTGGAGCTGTGCTAAATAATTGGAGGCGATACCGAGATATTCGCCCTTTCCGCTACGGGCTGGTCCACGCACGACGCTCACGGTTATACTCGCTGAATTCTCCGACTCAAGCGGAGAACTGGAGATGGAGTAGTATCTAGGCTTGAGTGGTGGTAACAGCGAGATGAAGTTTTCAAATGGCAGCTCGCAGGCTGGATACTTCTCCAGAATATCCAGCATCGTGACGCGCTTCTTTCGTATCTCTTGATCGAAAGTAGTATCCTCGAGCAAAGCTTCGATTTCTTTCTTATGCGGTGGACACACTGTAAAGGATGCCAGTTGCCTTAGCTGGGCTCTGGTTGCCGATTCTTGCAGTTCCACACTGAGAGTGAGCAAATCTCCTACGCTGACAGGCCGATCCAAGGGGAGATGCGCCGCATCCCGGTCACTGCCTTTTAATACAATGTAGTCCTGATCCTGTAACTTAAAGCGTTGCATCACCCTATTAACCAGCGAAGCAGGGTTACGCGGCAAAACACCAAGATGATCACCCTCGCGATAGGACAATCCGGTTGGTAATTGGATCTCCAGATGTCGTGTACTGCGTTCACTTTCAGCAGCGTGCAGTTCACGATTCGCGGTAACAACGGCAGTAGCTGCCTCATAGTTGGCCGCCAGCGGAGCGCTTAGTACATCGCTTACAAACTCTATGCTCAGACTGCTGGTGTCCTGCGGTTCTGTATCACTGTGCTCTATTCCGAAGGCATTTAGCAATTCCGGCCATAAGCCATGGTTCCAGTCTTCCCAATCCTTCTCGAAGTCACCACTGGCGTCGCCTTCACCCCGGTCATACAGTCGCTCTGCCCCTTTGGCAGCCATTAGCTCATCAATCATCCTTGGAATGCGTTGATACGTGCTGGCCCAATTCCGGTCACCGCAACCAAAGACAGCGTACCTTATGCCTGCCAATTGTCCCTCGTCTACCTGCTTCAACCAGGCTACGAAGGCATCTGCATTATCTGGCGGATGCCCGTTATAAGATGCGGTCGTAATAAGTACCACACCTTCTTTAGGCAAATGGTCCACACGATCATTTAGAGTTGCAATGCTACTGTTGAAACCCCAACTCCGGCCTAAATCGGCTAGTTCACCTGCAAGTCCCTCAGCTGTACCCAGATTCGAGCCGTACAAAGATAGCAAAGATGTATCATGCTTTTCGGCATGGGGGGCTGCAACTTTTTGTTCCTCTTTTTCATGAAGTTCTTGAGCGGCACCTGGCAGCATGACGGTAGTCTGTGTGCTGCGCGGACGTACTTGAATGGTGAAGCCCTCAGGCTTGAGTGTGAGCGTTTCTTTGACTTTCAACTCATAATGAGTATGGTCAATCAGCTCAAAATGTTTCAGTACCATACCCAGCACAAGGGTGGCCTCCTGTAAGGCAAACTGTTGTCCGATACAGGCCCGTTGACCGTTGCCAAACGGTTTGTAGGCATCTTGCGGAATGGCGGATGGGTCCTCAAAGCGTTCGGGTCTAAATTCCTCAACATCTTCACCCCAAGCCTCGGTATCACGGTGCAATTTCGGGATGAGTACATTGACACTGTCGCCTTTTTTAAGCGGATAGGTTCCGTTGAGCAGCGTATCTTCTTTGGCCAAGAGAGAGAAGGCGGGCGCTGTCGGCCATAGCCGCAGGGCTTCATTCAGTATCATCCTTATGTACTTGAGTTCACGCACCTGAGTATAGGAAGGCAGCGAATCGGTGAGCACGCGATCTACTTCTTCATAGGCTTTGGTTAGTGTTCGTGGATTTTTAAGCAAATAGTAAATGGCAAAGGATAAAAGCCCACTGGTCGTTTCATGACCGGCGATGAGAAAGGTAATGATCTGATAGCGGATATTTTCATCATCCAGCGTTTCACCTGTTTCCGGGTCCTTGCCTTCCAGCATACGTGCCAGTAAATCCTCTTCACCTTGGTTGCCCGTGGTTTTGCGTTCTTGAATAATGCTGTCCACCAGAGAGAACATCGTTTCGATGTCGTGTTTAAACTGTTTTTTCTTCGATAACATCAGCTTGTTTTGCAAATTGAGACGTTGCAACTGACCCATTGCTTCATCCAGAGCGCGTGTCATACTGGTCACGAACGGATGGGGCTGGTCGCGGTAAAAGCTGTTAAAACGATAATTAAAGCCGCATAACCCGATAGTATCTAAAGTCAGGCGGGTCATATCTTCTGGTACCTCTACACTTTCATCTGGATTGAGCCGAGACCATTTCTGCACCAGCTGAACAGCAAGATCAAGCATCATATTGTGGTAACCCTTCATGGCCCGCTGACTAAAGCTTGGCAGCAATATTTGATGGGCCTTGCGCCAGTTCGGCTCCTCAGTCCAGCTTGTGAATAGTCCATCTCCGGCAAAAGCTCGTACTTTTTGTAAGGGAGCCCACACCTGTTTGTCGAAACGGGATTCATCACAAGCATCTGCGACCAGCTTATGACCGGAAATATAAATGTTCGTTCCTTCAGGCAGATCCATGCGAAAGATGGGACCGTACTCATTGGCAAGCTTAACCAGCGACTGGACAGGGGCATGGGTATCGATCAAGGGCAGATTTCCTAAGGGACCGTATGTTTTAGGCTGCGGAATTGAATTTGTTGAAGTCATTATAAATGTAGCTCCTTTCAGTTTCAACATAGAGTGATGGTTTGAAGGGGGTTCCTACGTTTACCATAAAAATTACACTTTATTCTTTCCGGATAAACGAAATAAATAATTTTAGACAGTTCGTACAATAAAAGCAGTACGAAAAGAGACGCTTATTACATGTAGAAGAAGATGAACCCATTGTCATTATCCATTTACAATGAATTTACAGAAAAATTTATGAACAAATTCACCTCTATAACCGATATAAAGATGTTGGGGATTTGCATTTTATGTTGAGGTGATATGTCATGAAAAAACGAGCTGTATTATTAATTTTTAGGTGGATTCCCATTGTCACGATCTTTGCATTATTGCTAAGTGCATGTGGGCAATCAGACGTACAAACCAAGGCCGAACCCATTAAGGTGGGAATCGTGCTGTCAGATATTGGTCTGGGTGATCAATCTTACAGCGATGCGGCTTTTCGAGGTTTGGTCAAGGCACGGGATGAGGGGAAGATTGTTTTTGAATACCGGGAAATAACTGAGACCAAGACGTATGATGCTGCTTTTAATCAGCTTGTTCAAGAAAAAGCAGATTTAATCATTGGATTGGGTTACATGGTGAAGGACAGTTTGGAGGCCGTTGCCAAAAAGAATCCAGACCGTAAATTTTTAATCGTGGATGAAACATCGGAATTGCCGAATGTGGCCTCCATTACCTTCAAAGCAGAAGAGGGCAGTTTTATGGCCGGGGTTGTTGCCGGTTTGACGAGTCGTACGGAACAGGTGGGTTTTCTCGGAGGTGCGGAATCTCCTCTGTTGAAAAAGTTTGAAATTGGATATCGTGCAGGGGTGCAATCAGTCAAGCCTAATGCCAAAGTTACGGCAACGTATGCAGGAGATTTTGGCAAACCGGAGCTGGGTACGAAAATTGCGGATGACATGATCAATCAGGACCAGATTGATGTCATTTTTGCAGCAGCAGGGCTAACCGGTGTAGGTGCGCTACAGGAAGCGCAGAAGCAGCACAAATTCGCCATCGGGGTCGATAGCGACCAGTTTTTTATTGCAGAAAAAGCGGTGGTGACCTCAATGATTAAAAACGTAGACAGTGCAATTTATACAGTAGTCAAAGGCTTTGCAGACCATCAAAGAAAATTTACGGAGAAGGATATGGTGTTTGGACTTGCGGAAGAAGGTATAGGTTTGGCGCCTATTCGTGTCGTGACACTGAATCCGGATCAGCAAAAGGTAATGGATGATTTAATGGAAAAAATCAAATCCGGCACACTTACTGTACCCACCCAATAAATTTTCGCAAACGGAGGATGAATGCTGATGAAACTGCAAGGTAAACTGGTGCTTAACGCGATGATTTCCCTGATCGCTTGCCTGGCTTTAGTAGCTTATATCATTTTTGAATTGTTACGTATTAACGCTCAAAGTAGTAATCTTGTTCCAGCTATGTTGAATGTACAGCAGCTTAATGCCTATTTGATTCAGTCGGGGCAGGCACTGCAAAATTATTCTACTTCCATGACGGAGAGCAACAAAGCCGATGTGCAAAATCAGCTAACTCAGTCTGAAAAAACGATTACTTTACTTTCACAGGGCATGATGCAGACCGAAGCACAGCAAAAGCGACTGGATTCGATTAAAATAAAATTCAGCCAATTGAAAGTAGCAACGGAAAAAGCGATGAGTGCTCAGAACAGCCCAGAATCCAAACGAGAGGCCATGCGTGCCCAGGGGATTCAGAACGATGTATTTATGCTGGATCTGCTGACCAAGGCGCGTTACGACCAATACACAGAAGACTTGACCAAAAGTATTCGTTTTACTTGGCAATTAGCCTTGGCAGGTGCAGTTCTACTTCTGGTGGCGGTTGGGCTATATAATACATATACCTCCAGGCAGCTTGCCCTTAGAACCCGCAAGTTAACGGATGCAGCGAAGCAAATTGCCGAGGGGAATTTAACTGTTCAACTTCCTCAAACAAAGGGCCGAGACGAGCTGGACGAGCTCAATGAATCTTTCCGTGTTATGATCGGGAACTTGCGCAGCATTGTACTTTCCATTGATCAGGCGGGTAATCGTGTCGATCTGATGGCTCGGGATATTGATCAGCACAATGAGGCCATGAAGGAAATTGTGACACAAGTCAGCACATCAACAGAGGAACTTGCGATAGGCAGTCAGAAAATTGCTGAGGACCTGTCATCGACAGTTAGCGTGGTGGATGATATGCAGCAGAAGTTTGAATCTAATTTGCTGGAGACTACGCAATCAACCACGTATAGTGAGGATGCTTTGCGTGTCATTGAGCAGGGTGCGGGTGTCATGAGTGATCAAATGCGAATTGTTGCAGAGAACCGTTCGGCAATGTCCGAAGTGGAACAAACCGTTAGAGATCTGGAATCTAATGCAGCTGAGATCACAACTATGACCGGTTATGTATCTGAAATTGCCAGCCAAACGTCGCTGTTGTCCTTGAATGCCTCGATTGAGGCTGCACGTGCGGGTGAAGCGGGAAAAGGCTTTGCTGTTGTTGCCAATGAAGTGAAAAAGCTGGCGAGTCAATCTGAATCTGCTGTAAAGAAAATTTATACCGCTGTTGAGGGGATCACGCAGGCTATGGATAAGGTGAAGACTTCTGTGGCGCAAAGTCAGGAGTTGTTCCGCGAGCAGGAGAAGGCAACCTCCTCCACCGGAGAATCGTTTAGAGAGATTAGTGGCAAAGTGCAGCAAATTGCCGGCCAAGTCAGCAAGTTATCCATAGACATGAATGTATCACGAGAACTGAGTGTACAGGTGCAGCAAGCTATTGAGAATATTAGTGCAATCACTCAGCAGTCCGCCGCAGGCAGTGAAGAGATTACGGCTTCCACGGTGGAGCAGAAGCGTTCCTTCGAGGAATCGGCTGAGAAGGTAAAGGAGCTTCGCCAGATTCGTGAGGAGATGCAGCGAGAACTGAATCGTTTTCAGGTGGAAAAGACGAGCCAAACACTGTAATACGAATATCTATGCTGCTGAACAATGGATGCAAGCAGCACGTAAGAAGAAGTTCTACCTTGTACAGGGAGACTTCTTCTTTTTTATTATTAATGATATGACTCCTGTTAAGTTTGATTTGTAAAGGCAGGAAATTCCACTTCATGTGTCAAATAGATGTAAAGGTAATATGTCATCTAATATTGAGTAAGAGGAAGATGGACAACCTAGTCCGGAAGGATGAAGTTACAGGAATGTTGCGACTTAAGCTTCGATTGATACTGAAAAATAAGCAGACAAGACTGATTCTGCTGCTCACGCTGTGCGTGTCGCTCGTGATCAGCGTGATCGGCTTGCTATCGTATTCAAGATACCGTGAAGGTTTGGATACCGAGCTGAATACACCTAATATAGAATTGTTGCAAATCAATCTGGATGTGACTAATCGGGCTTTTCGTGAGTCGGATAACAAGGCACTGGATGCGGCTTATTATCCGGATGTAGAGTCTTTTATACGTATTTATGCGGATAGAAAATCGGTATCCAACAAAGCCTCCGTTATCGAACGACTTCAGAAATATTTGAAAACCCTTTCTTCACACGAAGAAATTTATTCAATTGAAGTCATTTCTTTGGATAATCATGCTCTCGTGTCCAGCAATTATGGTTATTTGCCCGATTGGAATCAAGCACCGGATACAACCTGGGTTCCCTGGATTCAGGACATTCAAAAAAAGCCGCTATTGATTAAGCGGAGATGGTATGGTACTGATCAACAGCATGGCACGATAGAGCTGCTCTCGCTGGCTAGACCTATAGTAGAGAATGGACAGGTCAGGGGTGCGGTGTTAATCAATCTGGATTACGACCGTTTTTTCTCCAAACTGTATATTCATTTATCCAACTCGCAATACGTCTATGATCTGGAGGGCGAGCTGATCTATCCCAAACTGAGATCGTCCATACCCTTAAATGATATGGGCAGGGTTTTGAAAGAGTTGGATGTGAATCCTTATGCTTATGTAGAAATTGGAGATATGGAATATATGGCGAACCAGACCTTCTCCGATGTTACAGGCTGGCGTCTAGTCTCCCTCGTACCGATGGACAAGCTACTGAAAAATGTAAAACTTGCGCGCAATATGATGTTGTGGCTGGCCTTGATCTCTATCCTGGCTGGGTGCTCGGCGGTATACTATTACAGTTATGCCGCTTTTCGCCCTATGAAAAAAATTAATAGTCTCTTGAATTCAGGCAACAAGGGAACGCGTCAGGGAGGATTGTATGATCTGGAACCCGTGATTAGCAAGTTGGTTGGAGAATTTCACCGCAAATCATTGGTGGTAGAGCGAAGCTTGCCGGAGCTGCGTTCCAAATATATAGAAGATGTCTTCCAGCGTAGAATGGGTGTACAGGAAATGCGTACGAAATGGGAACAGTATTTTTCCGATTGGGACCATAATTCTTTGGTTGTTATGATCGTGTCGATTGATCGGTATTCTACGTGGAGCGCAAGCTTTCCGGAAGAGGATAAAATGCTACTTAAATATGCGCTGAACAATATTTTGCTGGAGATGCTTGAGCCTCGTTGGAAAGCAGTTAGTGCGCCGGAGGAAGAGAGTGGTTTGGTTGTACTGCTGCAGTTCAGGGAAAGCACATATGAAGTTGAAGCGGAGGGAGCTGCTAAAGAGAGAGCATGGCTTCGCAACAGCGTTGACAGGCTAATTCAGGTTGTTGGGGAATATCTTCCTATGACGATTTCGGTAGGGATTGGGCATAGGGTCACAGATATTCAAGAGGCACGGGCGTCTTTTATAAAAGGAAAAGAGGCGCTTAATTTGCGTTTGTATGAGGGGTATGGACGTTCACATATGAATTTGAGCAGCAACATAAATGTGAAACAGGATTGCATAGTGGATATGCAGCCACAGGATCAGTCTCAAGATGCAAGATTATTGGACCATCGGCGTGTGGATCTGATTCGTGCTGTGGAGTCACAGGAACCTGGTGCAAGTGCAAAGCTAGTCAGCCAGTGGGTAGAAGAACTTCGACTCTTTAGGACATCTCCAAACCAGGTCTACCTATTTGTTCATGAACTACTGGAAGATTTGTTAAAATGGTGTACCACTCAAAGCGTGACTCCGCCAGATCAGCTCGCTGATTATCATTGGAATCAGATTCTGACGCTAGACCTTCAAGACATTGAGGCGCTGCTGGCCATCATGTTGACTGATATTGAAGAGAAATGGCATGGACGCCAACAGTCCAAAGATTTTGTACGTGTACAAGAGATGATCGACTATATGGAACATCACTTGCATTTGAACATCGGGCTTCAGGAAATTGCGGATCATGTTCACATGAGCGTGTCTTCGGTGAGTAGTATGTTCAAAGAGGAAACGGGGACTACCGTATATGATTATTTGACTGGATTACGTGTCAAAAAGGCATGCATATTGCTGTGTGAAACGCATTTGAAAATTGGTGAAATTGCAGAGCAGGTCGGGTACCGAAACGAGAACAGTTTTATTCGTGTATTCCGCAAGTATAAGCAAGTGACCCCAGGGAAATTCAGACAAATCAACAAATCTTCTAATGAATATGCAAATCGGTCAAAAGATCGGCGCTTTGGTGAAATAGAAGATAAACACGAAGATTAGACGATAGATGTGGGCCTCCACGTTGCGGTACATTGACTTCATGTAAGCGCGAACAAATGACCGAAAACGTTGGAGGTGACGGCGGGCGTAATAGGCCCAGTTTATTTGTAGAGAAGAGGAAGCGTAATGAAGAAAAAGCCATGGCAAAAATATGTGCTGGTTGCGGCAGGAGTGGCTATGCTTTCTGCCTTGAGTATCAGTGAATATGTGGATCACCGCGCCCTGCAGGATCACAGTCGTATATTTCCTGCGAAGCCAGTAACGCTTGTCGTTCCGTATGCGGCGGGGGGCGGTACAGATATTACCGCAAGAGCGTTGGCAAAAGCCGCCGAAAAGCATCTCGGGCAGCC
The DNA here is from genome assembly GCF_038008995.1 of Paenibacillus sp. FSL W8-0439. NCBI lineage: Bacteria > Bacillati > Bacillota > Bacilli > Caryophanales > Paenibacillaceae > Paenibacillus > Paenibacillus sp. FSL W8-0439. Next base: position 3,973,508 of record NZ_JBBPAK010000001.1, on the reverse strand, counting down.
GATCATCGTCGTTAATCGAACAGGTGGCGGCGGTTCTGTCGGGCTGATGGAGGGAGCTGAGGCGCAGGCAGACGGTTACACCGTAACGTATCTGGTCGCTGAACTGACTACATTACCACATTTGGGACTGCTACCCATCACCTATGAGCGTTTTAAGCCGCTACTTCAAACCAATATGGACCCTTCTGCCATTACGGTTCGGGCGGATGCGCCGTGGAAGACAGCGGAGGCATTTCTAGAGGATGCTAGGGCCCATCCAGGCAAGCTGAAAATGGGGAATGCAGGCACAGGAAGTATATGGCACCTCGCTGCCGCGATGCTGGAGCAGAAAAGCGGAGTCCGCTTCACCCATATCCCTTATGAGGGAGCAGGCCCAGCAGTTTCTGCTTTAATGAGCGGATTCGTGGACGCTGTACCTGTCAGTCCCGCAGAGGTGAAGAAATACGTGGACGAAGGAAAACTTCGCATACTAGCGATCCAGGCAGACACCATTTCGGAAGCGTTTCCAAAAGTGCCGACACTTCAGCAGGCGACTGGGCTGCGTGTCCATTTTATAGGTACCTGGAGAGGGCTGGCTGTACCTAAGGATACACCCAATGAAGTGGCTCAAACGCTGGCGGATGCACTGATCAAGGGGACGAAAGACGAGGAATTCAGGGAGGAAATGCGAAAACATGGATTGGGATTGCGTGTCCAGGATGCAGAGGCGTTCGCGCGTCTACTGAAGGATAGTCATGATACTTTCGCAAAACTGATTCCTGAGCTCGGCTTAAGCCGCAAGTAAAACGGCCTTGTTTTTGCATTGGCAAAAACGAAAGGGTTGAATGAAGTTATGAAAATCAAACAAAACATCGATAAAATTCCAGGGGGCATTATGCTGGTGCCGCTGTTTATCGGCGCACTTTTTCATACATTTACTCCATGGGCAGGCGACTATTTTGGATCTTTTACCAAGGGATTGATGACCGGTACGGTGCCCATTTTGGCAGTGTGGTTTTTTTGTATGGGTGCTTCCATAGATGTGCGAGCGACAGGCACCGTATTGCGTAAATCAGGAACGCTCGTATTGACTAAAATCGCGGTCGCTTGGGTCGTGGCGATCATTGCGTCTAGATTGCTGCCTGTTGGCGGCGTGGAAAGTGGGCTATTTGCAGGTTTGTCGGTGCTGGCGCTGATCTCGGCTATGGATATGACGAACGGCGGTCTCTACGCCTCCATTATGCAGCAGTATGGCTCCAAGGAAGAGGCAGGAGCATTCGTGCTGATGTCACTGGAATCAGGTCCACTGGTGACTATGCTTATTCTAGGGAGTACCGGGCTGGCCGTTTTTGAACCGCAAACATTTGTCGGGGCCGTATTACCGTTTTTGGTCGGCTTTATGTTGGGCAATCTGGATCATGATTTCCGTAAATATTTTGGAAACGCGACACAAGCTCTTATTCCATTTTTTGGATTTGCGTTGGGGTGTTCCATTGACCTGAGTGTTATTGTCCAGACAGGTGTGTTAGGTATTTTGTTGGGTGTTTTTGTAATTATCTTTACAGGTATTCCATTGATTCTGGCGGACAAATATATTGGGGGTGGCAACGGTACGGCAGGGATTGCAGCTTCCAGCACCGCAGGTGCAGCAGTAGCGAATCCAGTCATTGTTGCCAATATCAAGCCTGAATTTTTACCTGTTGCCCAATCTGCAACGGCATTAGTAGCCGCTTCGGTCATAGTGACCTCCATTTTGGTGCCTATTTTGACGGCATACTGGGCCAATTATATGAAGCGCAAGGGGAAGTCCAAAGGAGCGGGGCCTGTAACTCCAGGGGCGAATGTACCTAAATGAGGATTTTGCAAAAATCCTGAAATAAAATTTAAGTAATGAGGACTCAATTGGTCGACGTTACCATTACCCGGGAAATGCTGTTACAGTTATAGATACACCTTCCATCCTAACATGATAAAACTTGTCCTAAAACGCATCTGCCAACATACATATGTAAGCAGAGGAGCGTGATGGAATTGGAAGACAAGGTGCGTCGCTATTACCAGTTAAAGCAAAAGCAAAAGGAAATTGAAGGTGAACTGGCTGATTTGCGCAATGACATTACCGCTCATTGTGCAGAGCAGGAAGTATCCGATTGGGAAATTGGCAACTACCGAGTCAGGATTGTACAGCAGCACCGCAAGGAATACGATCATGCGAAATTGTATGATTCATTGCCTGATCCTCAATTATGGCGTTTGTTTTCCAAGCCGGACACTTCAAAAATTTCCAGCTTGCTAAAACTTAAGGTTATCGCGGAGGAGCAAATAAAAGATGCCGTTTCTCTTAAAACAGTGACCTTGTTGCAGGTAGATAAAAAATAAATAAAAAGAGCTGCCCCGTTTTTTTCGGAGCCAGCTCTTTTTATTATCTGTGGTTAGTAGCCTTCCACTTTCATATCTATTAAGCTATTTATCAGACAAACCTTTTCCCACGCCCTTAAGAAAATGAATACCGAACCCCATTGCCCGGTTTACATCTGGATCATTCATTGCCTTCATAAGATCACGCAGCCGCGTCTTTTTATTCTGCTTTAGGTGCTCTTCGGCTTCATTCAGGCCCGTAGTGACGCTGCTTGCCAGTTTTTTCATCAGCTCAGGGTCTACCTCGGACAGCATCCCTGCTGCACCCATTAGATTATTGATGATGTTCGTCACAGGCTTGCGCGTCGCTTGTCCTACAGCGATTTTGGCAATGGTTTCTTTGGCTTTTAGCATAGACTGAGCTGCTTCGAGAAGACCACTGTTATGCAGTTCACGTACAATTTCAAGCGTCTTCTGCAATGCTGCCCCATTGTCTGCCAGGTCGGCAGTAAGTTGATCCAGCGATTGTTTTTGCCGTTCTTCTGCTGTCAATATACGTTTTCTCACAATTGAAATAGGCTTAGCCATGGTTCGACCTCCTTATTTTTGATCTACCAAATCGATGTAACCGGGACGATTCCACTTACGGTTCACTTCAACCCCATTTTGCGGATGCCGCTTTTTATAACGTGGATTGATATGTGGGAGTGGATTTTGACCATCGAATTCCAAAACCTGCATCCGTACTTTGGTTTGTTTATAGGCAGGTGTACGGGTGACTACATCAAATGCTCCACCAGTTAATAGATTGACAGCACCCTCATGACTGGTAGAGTGCATCGGTACATAAATTTCTGTTCCTTGTACCCGGTCCGTCACCAGAACATGCAGCTTGACCGCCCCATAGGGAGATTCCAGTCGAACCAGCGATCCGTCTGTAACTCCGCGCTCCTCTGCCAACTCAGGGGACACTTCCACAAATACTTTTGGGAGTTTGAGCTGAAGGCCTGTTGACTTTGTCGTCATATTCCCTTCGTGAAACTGTTCGAGCAGTCGGCCATTATTTAAGGTCAGATCGAATTCAGCGGGATACTCTTTTGGTGGTACATATTCGAAGAGTCCCAAGCGTGCTTTTTTATCTGGAAAGTTAAAGCCGTTGGTATGCAGAAGCGGAGTGTTGCTACCATCCGGCGATCCCCAATGGAAGCTGTTCCAGCCTTCCAATACGTCATAATTACATTGGGAGAAAAATGGAGTGAGCGTCGCCATTTCCTCAAAAATTTCACTCGGATGACTGTAATCCCAATCAAATCCCATGTGCTTGGCAAATTGGCTGAAAATCCACCAATCCGGTTTGCTGTCTCCTACAGGGCGGAGGGCCTCATATAAACGCTGTACACGACGTTCGGTGTTCGTAAAGGTACCGTCCTTTTCGAGTGAAGGTACAGCTGGCAAAATGACATCAGCGAATTCAGCTGTCTTGCTCAGAAATACATCCTGAACGACAAGGAAATCCAAATTCGCCAGCATTTCTTGGGTATGATTGGAGTCTGCATCCACCCATGCCATTTCTTCTCCAGCGATATACATACCTTTGAGCTTACCCGTCTCAATGGCTTCCAGCATTTGAATGTTGTCCAGTCCGCGCTGGCTTGGAATTTGTACGCCGTAGGCCGCTTCGAACTTGGACCGAATGGCATCGTTCGTTACGGGCTGATAGCCAGGAAAAATATCTGGCATGGTACCCATATCGGCAGCACCCTGAACATTGTTATGTCCTCGAAGCGGATATGCGCCTGCACCTGGACGCATAAAGTTGCCAGTCACCAGCAGCAGGTTGGCAATCGCGATCGAAGTGTAAGAGCCTGCGATGTTTTGCGTCACGCCCATGCCCCAGCAAATGGCCGTGCCATCCGCTTCGTGAATCATGGTCGCTACCTGAATGAGCGTCTCTTGGGAAATACCAGTTTCCTGCTCAGCGAATTCCAGGGTGAAGTTCTCCAGTAATTTCAAATATTCAGGATAGAAATTTACATGTTTCTCAATGAATTTAGCATCATGCCAGTTTTGCTCAATGATGTATTTGGCTACAGCGGATAACCATACATAATCAGTACCTTGCTTCGGACGCATGAACAAATCTGCGCGTTCTGCCATTTCATGCTTGCGCAGGTCGACGGAGATCAACTTTTGACCATGCAGCTTATGCGCACGTTTGATGCGGGTAGCCAGCACGGGATGTCCTTCTCCCGGCGCACAGCCGACTAGTATGACCAAACCTGCGGAGGCAATGTCTTTAATCGTGCCACTGTCGCCGCCGATGCCTCCGGTATATTGTAGCCCCCATGATGCAGGAGATTGGCAATACCGTGAGCAGTTATCAACGTTATTCGTTTGGAACACCTGACGAGCCAGCTTTTGCATCAGATAATTTTCTTCGTTGGTAAATTTGGATGAAGAAATAAAACCGAGTGCCTCGCCTCCGTAGGTTTCTTTAATAGCTCCCATTTTGCTGGCCATCAGGCTCAAGGCTTCTTCCCAGGTTGCTTCCACGAATTCGTCTCCTTGACGAATTAAAGGCGAGGTCAAACGTTGATCGCTATTCACAAAATCCCAGCCGAATTTCCCTTTGACGCATGTCGAAATGCCGTTAACAGGCCCCTCAGAGGTAGGCTGTACCTTCAAAATTTTGCGGCCTTTGGTCCAAACCTCAAAGCTGCAACCTACACCGCAAAACGTGCAGACGGTTTTAGTTTTTTTCGTACGTGTTTCACGCATCGCTGCTTCAGCTTCCGAAATTGCAAAAATACCGCTGTAGCCTGGCTCCACTTCCTTAATTAGATCAACCATTGGATTTAATAAATCCTTATTTATGCCGCTCATGAAGCCGGCCTCTCCCAGCATGGACTTTTCCATCAAGGCGTTACATGGGCAAACCGTTACACACTGACCGCAGCTGACGCAGGAGGAATCGTTAATTGCAACTCCATCGTCCCAGATCACGCGAGGGCGTTCAGCCTCCCAGTCGAGGGACAGTGTTTCATTGACCTGCAGGTTCTGACATACCTCTACGCATTGGCCGCATGCAATACATTGATTGGGGTCATAGCGGTAAAAAGGGTGGGACATATCCACTTCTGTGGGATCAACCTTCGGTCGATATGGATATTTTTGATGTTCAATTTCCATAAGCTCTGCGGTGTTATGCAGTTTACAATTACCGTTGTTGTTATCGCACACCGTGCAGTAGAGGAGGTGATTCTCCAGCAAACGGTCCATAGCCTCGGTTTGTGCCGCTTTTGCGCGATCTGAATGTAAATGAATATCCATTCCATTTGTAGCAAGCGTTGAGCAGGAACGCATAAGCTTTCCGTCCACTTCCACAATACATGTGTCACAGGTGCGGATTGGATCCACTTCGGGAACGTAACACAGTTGGGGGTGGGCAATATTGTTTTCGTTGATCACTTCAAGAATGGTTGCGCTGCTATTCGTTTTCAGTTCCTGTCCGTTTAATGTAATTTTGATCGTATTATCCGCCACGGTTCAGGCTCCTTTCAGATTTTGAATTTTAAAATTGGGAACAAAAAAACTCCACCATAAACACAAGTGCTCGTGTTTAAGCACTTGTGTTTATGGTGGAGTAGTGACCAAGCTCTAGGTCCTGGAGGCCAATCCGCCATTGGAGTATGTATTAATATCAGACAGTACGCACCGCCTGTATATCAATAAATTGAATATGTCATTTTCTGCATGTCATCTGGTGTAACTATAGCGTAAAATTTAAGATAGTTCAACGGTGATTTATTAAAATTTTTAATCGATAATGATTATCAATTGAGAAAGCGAAAAATCATTGACAAACGTTCCAGGATTGCTAACAATAGGAATGTATCTATTTGAGAGCATTCGTGAATGGAGTGTACGTGGGAATCGCGTATATTTTATTTGGCGCAGCGCTTGTTAGTTTGATTTTTCTATATCACATGATGTGAGGATTCGTAAAATCCTGATGTAGATAAATTAACCGGCATTTAGCAGATTCTTCGATATTCATAAGCGAAGAAGTTGTTGTGATGCCGGTTTTTTGGTTCAGTTTACAGTTAAAAGAGATTTATTAATGAAGACGGATTGAGGTGAACGGGATGGCGAACCGCAGCGACGATCAATGGAATCGTCCGTTACGGGACTTGAGAATATCCGTCATAGACCGATGTAATTTTCGGTGCCGATATTGTATGCCTGAAGAAATATTTGGCCATGACTATCCGTTTTTGCCAAAAGAAAAAATATTGACTTTTGCGGAAATTACCCGCCTCTCTCGTATCTTTGTCTCGCTCGGCGTTACAAAGCTGCGTATTACTGGGGGTGAGCCGTTGCTGAGGAAAGATTTGTCCTCGCTCATTCATTCGCTAACTCAACTCGATGGGGTTGAAGATATTGCTATGACGACGAACGGTGTATTTTTGCCTAAATATGCAGCGTCACTACGGGAGGCGGGGCTGAAGAGAGTGACGGTTAGTCTGGATTCGCTGGATGACGGTCGATTCCGCCGCATGAACGGGGGGAGAAGCAGTGTAAAGGCAGTGCTGGAAGGTATTGAAGCTGCAGCTCAAGCGGGAATGCAGGTAAAAATAAATATGGTCGTGCAAAAGGGCTTTAACGATCAGGATATTGTGCCTATGGCCGACTATTTTCAAAAGAAAAAGCATATTTTGCGCTTTGTTGAGTTTATGGATGTAGGTAACACCAATGGCTGGAAATTGGATCAGGTTGTTTCCAAGCAGCAAATCATCGAAACCATCCATGAGCACATGCCGTTAGAACCTGTTCCACCCCAATACAAAGGTGAGGTGGCGACGCGCTACAGGTATCTGGACAGAGACGGGGAAATCGGCATCATTTCATCCGTTACGGATGCTTTCTGCTCCACATGTACACGGGCGAGAATTTCTGCTGAGGGCTCCTTGTACACATGCCTGTTTGCGTCTAAAGGGTACAAGCTTCGCACGATGCTGCGGTCCGAGCAATCCGATGATGAGATTAGATCTTACATTGAGCGTGTTTGGAGAGGACGTACCGACCGCTATTCAGAGGAACGATTGACTCATACGAAGCAAGCATCGTCCAAAATTGAAATGTCACATATCGGCGGGTGACCGAAGAGCCAGCCTGTCAGAAACAAGGGAGTTGAGCACATGGAAAAGCCGGCTGAGGTAAAACGCGAGATCCTACGTTATCGGGACGGTCAGATCAAGCGTTTTGAAGACACAGTGGTGACGGAGTATCCAGTGACCATTAAAATCAATCAGCAGGAATTTGCCACCATGGTTTGTACACCAGAGTATGTAGAGGATATGGTAGTAGGCTTTTTGGCCTCTGAAGGCGTCATTCAACGGTATGATGATATCGAAGATATTTGGGTTCAGGAAAAAGAAGGTTTTGTTCATATTAAAACCCGTCGGATGAATGAGTTTTATCAAAACTTTCATTCCAAACGATACATTACCTCCTGCTGCGGAAAAAGTAGACAGGGATTTTACTTTATAAATGATGCTAAAGTGGCAAAAAGAATGAATGATGCCCATGTTACGGTGTCTTTTGATGACTGTTTCCGCCTGATGAATTTGATGCAAACCTCGGCACATACGTTTCAGGAGACGGGTGGCGTTCACAATGCTGCGCTGTGTGACAAAGACGGAATAATCCTGTCCAGAATGGATATCGGCCGCCACAATGCGCTTGATAAAATCTATGGGCACTGCCTAAAGCATGATATTATATTACAAGATAAAATCATCGTATTCAGTGGGCGCATCTCGTCTGAAATCTTGTTGAAGGTTGCGAAAATTGGTTGTGAGGTTGTTTTGTCCAAGTCAGCTCCCACAGAGCTTGCACTTGAATTGGCAGAGGATCTGGGGATTACTACCATCGGTTTTATACGAAGTCGTTCTTTGAATGTGTATACGCACACGGAGCGGATTGATGAACTGGTTGAATCTAAAATATAATATAAAAATATCAATGTAGACCATCATAGTTAACCAGCATGGAATAAAACCTTTCGAGGTATTAGTTCATGTTGGTTTTTCTTGGTGTATATGCGATGGTTAGTCCTTGTACTGAAAGGGGGGAACCTACTTAATGAACTATCATATTCAAGTATTTGCCGGACTTGCAGAACTGATGGGAAGGCCTATGATTACGGTGCCTGCTGATCAGGAGACGATGACCGTCAACGCATTAAAAGACTTGCTGTCCAAATATTTCCCTGAAGCAGCGGCCCAGTTGCAGGGAGCTTTTGTTGCCAGAAATCAAGCCTATGCCGCTCCTGAGGATCTGGTTAGTATACATGATGAAATTGCGATTATTCCTCCGGTTTCAGGAGGATAAGCTCCAGTAACAGGCTAGGTGAATTCGATAGATAAGGGAACAAAGGGGGTCAGATGCATATGCAATACCATATTCAATTATTCGCAGGTATGGCGGAGCAATTTGGTGACGTGCTCACTGTGGAACTTTCACAGGAAACGGTGACCATTGCAGACATTCGAACAAGGCTGAATGAGTTGTACCCGGAGATAGCTTCACAACTGTCTAGTTGTTTTTTTACCCATCATCAAAAGTTGGCTTCTCCAGATGAACTTGTGCTTCCAACAGACGCAATTGCTCTTCATCAGTCAGCTCCCGGAATGGAGACGGTCGTTTCTAAATGCGGATTATATGCTATTACCTACGACCCGATTGATGCCGATGAGGTAACCTCTAAGGTACACGACCCTTCGCATGGGGCTTCATTAACCTTTAAGGGTACGACCCGGGAATTTACACAAGGTCAGCGAACGGTGCTGCTTGAATATGAAGCATATGTGCCGATGGCGATGAACACGATGAAGCGAATTGGTGACGAAATTGCTGATCGCTGGCCGTCAACGCGCACTGCCATTACACATCGGCTTGGTACGGTAAGGATTGGAGAAACCAGTGTCGTGATTGCTGTTTCTGCTGCACACCGTGATACTTGCTACGAGGCCAGTCGCCATGCTATTGAACGCTTGAAGCAAATCGTACCAATTTGGAAAAAGGAAGTGTGGGAGGATGGCTCCGAGTGGAAGGGGCACCAGCTGGGTGGCTGGAATCCTCATAACACCCCATAACTTTTGAGTTAGGCGGGACATCTGAACTTTTATCTTGTCTGATCGACTTGCAGCAATTAATGGATTAGAAGTATGGGGGCGTAAATAACGATGTCTGAAATGAAAAAGGACCCAACAACGGATGCGGATGCAGAAGCACACATGCAGGCGTCCCACGCCAGATATTCAAGACAAGAATTATTCGGAAAGATCGGGCTGACAGGACAACAAAATATCCGCAGCAAGCATGTGTTAATGGTAGGTGCTGGAGCACTAGGAACGGCCAACGCGGACATGCTGGTGCGAGCGGGCATCGGACGGTTGACGCTGGTAGATCGAGATTATGTAGACTGGAGTAACCTACAACGCCAGCAGCTCTACGACGAAGCAGATGCTCGTGAACAGATACCCAAGGCAGTGGCCGCCCAGAGGCGATTGCAGCAAATCAATTCGGACGTGGACATCCGTGCGCTAGTCCAAGACGTATCACTAGAGGAAATCGGCGACATTGCAGCAGGAGTGGACCTCATCGTAGATGCCACTGACAATTTCGATACACGTCTGCTTATTAACGATTACGCCGTCAAGCACCAAATCCCCTGGATATATGGAGCGTGTGTAGGTAGTTACGGAACAACCTTTACGATCGTTCCAGGACAGACACCCTGTCTGCATTGCCTGCTCGGAACCGTACCGCTCGGCGGCGCAACCTGTGATACGGTCGGTGTGATCAGCCCGGCTGTACAGATGGTGGCAGCTTACCAAAGTGCCGAAGCATTGAAGCTGCTCACTGGGGACAATTCAGCCTTGCAGGGCAAGCTGATTTCCTTCGATCTATGGAATAATCAACATCAGGCGATCCAAATCAGCGCCATGAAAAAAACGGATTGCCCGACGTGTGGAGAGCATCCGGTGTATCCATTTCTACAATTGGAGCATCAGGCTAAAACGGCTGTACTGTGCGGACGTGATACGGTTCAGATCCGACCGGTCACGGGCGCTGTACGCAATCTGAACGAAGCGGCCCGTCTGCTATCCCGTCAGGGGGGCCAAGTGGAGCATAATCCATATCTAGTGTCCGTTGTCATTGGAGCGCATCGGTTGGTTCTTTTTCAGGATGGACGCGTTCTGATCCATGGCACCAAGGATATCGCCGAGGCGAGATCTATTTATCACAAATATTTGGGTTAACCCAATAGATTCAGACCTTAATGAGCTGCGCACTGTCACCTCATTACGGAATTTAGAGGACAGGGGAAGAACAAGTTGAAAAAGAAATTCGGGTACATATTCACATTCGTTGGATTGTTGGCATGGGTTCTGGCTGGATGCTCGTCTCCGGCTGCTGTACAGTCGACAGCGTCTGCGCCTAAAACAGAGTTGATCGTATCTGCCGCTGCGAGTCTTCAAGATAGTCTGAATACGCTCAAGGAACAGTATGAAAAGCAGCACCCAGATATCAAGCTTACCTTTAACTATGCGTCATCCGGTACTTTACAGAAACAAATTGAGCAGGGTGCACCCGCTGACGTATTTATTTCGGCAGGTATGAAGCAAATGAAGGCTTTAACCGATGCATCATTAGTGGAAAAAAATAGCGTACTGCTTCAAAATAAACTGGTTGTGGTTGTTCCGCAAGATAAAGCCAAGAGCACAGACAACAAGGGTATTACACTCAATGATCTGACAAGTCCTTCTTATATGAAGCTTGCCGTTGGGGAGCCTACTACCGTTCCGGCCGGACAGTATTCCAAAGAATCGCTGACAAAGGCCGGATTATGGGACAAGCTGGAACCGAAAATGGTATTCGCCAAAGACGTAAGACAGGTATTAAATTATGTTGAAACAGGCAATGCCGATGCTGGACTCGTTTATTTGACAGATGCCAAATCATCCGATAAAACGGTCGTAGCGCTAGAAGTACCTGAGGAATTGCACGCACCTATCCTGTATCCAGAAGGCATCGTAAAGGCAACCAAGCACAGCAAGGAAGCAGGCGAGTTTGTTGATTTTCTGCGTACAGATGAAGCCATGAGCGTATTTAGTAAAGATGGATTTTCAGCTCCAGCAGAAACAACCGGGAAATAGAATTCACAGATAAAGGAGGGGGTCCCGTTGGATTGGTCGGCTTTTCTTCCTCCGGTTATCGTATCTGTTAAAGTCGCTGTCGTTGCCAGTATCATTGTCTTTTTATTAGCAACTGTGGTAGCTCGGATGATGGCGAACTGCAAGCTGCGGAGAGGAATCAGTGTGATTGAGACCGTTCTACTTCTTCCACTTGTTTTGCCTCCTACTGTTGTCGGCTTTATATTGCTCATCTTGCTGGGAAGGAAAAGTTGGATTGGCGCTGCCTTTGAAAGCCTGTTCCAGCAGACGATTGTATTTACATGGGGAGCCGCAGTGGTGGCGGCGGTAGTTGTTGCTTTTCCACTGGCTTATCGGACGATCAAAGCAGGTTTTGAAGCTGTAGAACCCGAAGTAGAGCAGGCTGCACGTGCGCAAGGTGCCAACGAATGGCAAGTGTTTCGCCATATTACGATGCCCCTTGCCTACCGACCGCTCATTTCAGGGTACATTCTCGGATTTGCCCGAGGGTTAGGGGAATTTGGTGCTACACTGATGCTTGCGGGTAATATTCCTGAACAGACTCAAACCCTGCCTACGGCGATTTACACCGCGTCCGAGGTCGGAAATATGACACTCTCCTGGAGCTGGGTAGCCGTCATTATCCTATTCTCTTTTATCATGTTGATGCTATCGAATCGACTGGTGAAGGACTAGTCCGTTTGGATTCAGTAATATACGCAGTCTGTCCGATCGGGCGGGCTGCGTTTTCTTTTCTATGACGTTCAATGGTAAGCATGTTCCAAGAATCACTTTCGCTTCATCTCTGTTTTATATGATAGGAATCGGTTATGATGGAAATAGTAACAAGGATTTTAGTAGATTTAGGAGAGCGGTGCGATATGAGAAAGGAAACGGGTTTTAACGAAATTATTCGAAAAGTACGTAAAGAGCTATTTGGAAAAGGCCCGGAACGCATACATACAACCTTTGTAGATAATATGGCCATCACAATGCTATACGGTAATTTAACTCCATCCGAAAAGTTTCTTGCACAAGAGGATGCAGGAAGAGAGATGGTGCATGCAGCTCGAACCAAAATGGTACAAAAAATCTATCCTGTACAGTTCAATAAAGAACTGGAGGATTATATGGATTCCCGCTTACTGCATTTATTTTCAGATATTAAAGTGGAAGAAGATATAGCCATCTCCGTTTTTGTATTTGAGGATAATATTGCTGTGAAATAAAAAGAGAAGGTGAAACCGACATTGGATTGTAGATTGTTGGAGAGTTCAGCAGCACCTTTGATTAATAGATACTATGAAAAGCGAAGGAGCTACATAGTTTATGAAAAAAGATGATTTTGGAAATAGAATGAAGGAATATGAAAATGCTTATAGATTAAATCTGCCCCGCCGTTTACCCGTAATTATCAGAATCGATGGTGCTCATTTTCATACTTTTACACGTGAGATGACGAAACCTTTTGATGAAAAGCTAATCTTTGCATTATGGGAGACATGCAAATATTTGGCCTATAATATTATGGGCTGTAAACTGGTGTACCATCAGAGTGATGAAATCTCTCTGCTTCTTACGAATTATGACAAATTAACGACACAATCATGGTTTGAAAATAATCTTCAAAAGATGGTGTCTATATCTGCTTCTTTGGCTACTGCCAAATTTAATGAGGAAATCCAGAAAGTTTATCCGGATAAGCCTCTAGCCACTTTTGATGCAAGAGCATGGGTTTTGCCTCACGATGAGGTTGCAAACTACTTTCTATGGAGACAACAAGACGCTACTAAAAACAGCATTTCTATGGTAGCTCAAGCTCATTTCAGGCATTCAGAACTACAAGGATTGAACGGAAATCAGCTTCAAGACAAGCTTTTTGTGGAAAAAGGGCTGAACTGGAATGACCTTCCGGTCTGGCAAAAGCGGGGAGTCTGCATTACCAAACAACAGTATAACAAAGGAGAAGCCGTCAGAAGCAAGTGGGATGTTGATCATGACACACCAATCTTTTCACAAAATAGAGATTATATTAACCAATATGTATACCTGGACAAGGATGTGTGAGGTTTGGAGTGTGTCATTTTTATAGGAATTCAGGCTTCGGGCAAGTCGACTTTTTATAAAGAACGATTCTTCAAAACACATATGCGGATAAATCTTGATATGCTTAAAACACGGAATAGGGAAAATATGTACCTTCAGACCTCCATCGAAACGATGCAGCGTTTTGTAGTGGACAATACCAATCCCACAGTCGAAGAACGAAAGAAATATATAGATGCTTGTAAAAACAAGGGATTTAAAATCATTGGCTACTACTTTGAACCTGATTATGCTGAATCTATTAAGCGTAATGAGCAGCGCACAGGCAAAGAGTATATTCCTGAAATCGGTATTAAAAGTGTAATGAGTAAACTAGAGGTCCCAAGTTACGAAGAAGGATTTGATGAAATTTACAGCGTGATTTCGAGTGAAGGGACGTTTCGGATCGAAAAGCAACCATAGAACCGTACAATTTAGGAGGAGCATCCATGAACATACCAGAGAGATTTATCAAACGTTTTCCAGCATACGAGGACGTATTTGCCAGCGATCTTGAACATCACCGCAAGCACTTTCTGCCAATTTGCTCGATTAATCTCCAATTTTTATTTCCAGAGCAGGACGAGTGGCTTCATTTTGTTTCCGTAAAAGAAATCCACGAAGGCTGTGTGGGTGAAAATACTCAGCAATTTCATACCTTATATACCAAGGAAGATATGCTGGGATTCGATGTAATTGACGGCAAATACAAATTCGAAGCAGACTGGAATTATTTTAGTCTTCATCAGAAAGCGCAGTTGGAGGCTACCTATGAAGCGCTGAAATCTACCGGAGATAAAGCGTACCTACGTATGAAGAGAGAAGTCATGGCACTGGACGGACTGGAACAGGTGTACATAGCTAATGAACAAGACTACGAAGCTCGCAAAGCATTTTTCCTGGAAAACCATAAAATTTATCCATATTCCTCCTTTGGAGAGGCCAAAAAGTCTGTGGAAGAGCTCACTCACGATTTTGAGGAAAAACAATCCAGTGGCTGGGGGCTAAGCTTTCCCGAAGTCAACGGTATTCTGGATGATATCGCATTTCAGTCTGATGAGGCCCAAAGCTACATCAAGGAATATGACGAATCCTTGGAAGAGATGCTCCAGTTCGAGCAAACCAATCTGCTTCATGTGCCTAAACGTGCCAATGGTGAGACATTTACCTATATCGGTTCTTTCACCGGATATTATTTTCAAGCGTTTGGAGCCGATAAGGTTTACTTATTTTATGATAGAGAATTAAGGAAAGCGATAATTTGCTTCGAGTATTCCTAGGATATAGAAAAAGCTCCCGAGATGGGAGCTTTAAAATTTATTTCTTATTGATCTTCACATCGTGCTCTTTAGCCAGTGTGTTAACCTGTTCACCAAAATCTCTGAAGAGCTTTTTACCCTCGCTAAGCTTGGTGTTACTTTCATTAATTAAGTTTAGATCTCCTTTTTCCAACGCATCGATCATCGTAATGAGTGCTTCTTTTTGAGTGCTAACCGCCTTGATGTAGGTTTCGTGGACGGCCCGTACCTCAGGAGTTTCCGTCTTTACTGCTTCAACTTTATCGAGGTATTTGGTGTATTCTGGGATAATATCATCTCGTAACGTATTATATAGTGTTTCATCATCTGTGAAGTTATCCCCGGTCACAGATTCATATTTTTCAGTTACTGCTTTTTCATCTTGTGTTAACGGAAGCATTCCATCATTCACATAGGTAATTAAATCTTTTTTTACCGGATCGGTAGAGCAAGCTGCCAAAATTGAAAAGCAACACAATACTAACATAAATATACTAAGTTTTTTCATCTGTATTCCCCTTTTTCTATGTATGTTTATGGGTAATTAGATATATTACTTAGTCTAAAAGAACTACCCATATCAGTTTATTATATCGTATGAATAAGAGAATGGTAGGGTTTTTATGGTAAAAAGGTGTCTAAAGTAAGTCTATTATCCTAGTATTATCATTTAATCTATGGATTCTAGAGCTTTCTATTTTAGGAAATGACGACTAAAAATATTTGCTACAATATATTCCATTAGAACCAAGAATGTTTTATGATAGAGACAACAGCCTAGAAGATACCCTGATTCTCCAGGGAATAGCGGGAATTCCTTAAACCATTTGAGAGGGGATTTCAGTATGAAGAGGTTCAGAAAGGCTATTTCAGTTATGCTAAGCATGATGCTCCTGTTTGCTTTTGGGATGACTGCAAACGCGAGTCAAGGCACAGAGATGAACAAGGAAAAACAAGCTATTGAAGCTGATTCTAGTTTTCAGCTAACAACGAACAACGAGGATGTTATTGAGCATTTAACCCGGGTGGACAAGCCTAAAGGTATTACATCCTCCGTTTATAACATGCAGGAAAATATCAATTTTAAAGCACCAGAGACATTCTCTTTGAAAAGGGAGACCCTTCCTTCCCTGAAAGCTAGTCCAACGGCAGCCACAGCTTCTTCTGCTACGTATTCAGGTACAATTACGGAAGAGGGAGGCACACAGTTTTTATATCCGATTTATGTGAAGCCAGGTGAATTGTTGCAGGCACAGTTGGATGGTCCATTTTCAGAGCAGCTTGACTATGACTTATACTTGTACGAATTTGATATGACAACAGGGGATATCAACCCCAATGCTATTGACGCCTCCACCTATGGAACCTATTTTAACAAGTATGAACAGGGATCGGCATCACTTCCTGAAAACGTAGGAAGCCGCAATGCTACCGGATCTGAGAAAGCTTACGCAGTTGCAGTCCATTCCAAAAAGGGATCGAGCATAAATGATCCTTTCTATTTAACCGTGGATGTAAACTCCCAATATGATGCCTATGAACCGGATGAGAGTGCTTTTCATGCCTATAACTTTACATTTAGTACAGGGGGATCTACCCTGAATTCACGCTCCATTCATTCAGGGATTGACAATGATTGGTATCAAATCACAATTCCTGTGAATCGAAATTATGATGGTTTGAATGTCAAACTGGACAGCACTTCGGAAAGCTACGGTTACAAAGCGGAAGTTTATGGGGCTCTTAGTGGCAACCAAATGGCGCTTCTGCCGCAAACCAATCATAATGTCACTTTGAATACGGGAACCTACTATGTGCGAGTGTACACCACAAACCAGTATTCACCCGACCATTTATATGCACTCACACTTAAACCAGTACTTCGGGCTGGAAAAATTGTAATTAACGGTTATGACTCTAAAAACGGTCCGAATGACTATCCATCCTACTCTTACGGTCGCCATTATCGGGTTAATGGAAACACCAGCCTGACTGTAAAGGGTGTTGTTACTACAACGGATAATTATCCAGTAGCAAATGCACCAGTTAATGTGACATGGTTGAACCAGAACTGGACTGAAAGCAGCGGGAATCGAACTCGTACAGGTACTGGTTATACGGATCAAAATGGAGCCTTTAGTGTGACCCTTTCCCTGCCGCATTCTACGGGAAGTATTGCAGAATACTTGTCTGGTCCCATAAGCTTTACACATTACTATGATCTTTCAGGTGTAGCTGCCCAGGTGTCAGGTACTTCACTTACAGCTACAGATATTGTATATCACTTTGCTTATAGCATTTATGGTGGTTGATGTACTGTCTATAAAGCAATGACAACGTCAGATTGTTTATTTTAACAATTTATATTCAGAGTCAGGATCTTGCTTCAAAAATTGTTCATTTTTAGGACAAAGCATATATTCATTCCATATATGCTTTGTCCGATATATATAGCAACAGGGTTACATTACATCGTACATACGCCTTAGATTGCCTGTTACAAACATGACAGGAGGAAGTAGAATGAATTTTGAACCTCTTAAAGCACAACAAGCGGTTCTTAGCTCTGGTAGCTTACGGATCAATCCGACAAGCAAGCAAGTTCCGTCCCCCCAGCTACATGAAGAAAAAGTGTCCAGGTTCGTC
Source organism: Paenibacillus sp. FSL W8-0439 (assembly GCF_038008995.1). Lineage (NCBI taxonomy): Bacteria > Bacillati > Bacillota > Bacilli > Caryophanales > Paenibacillaceae > Paenibacillus > Paenibacillus sp. FSL W8-0439. The sequence continues at coordinate 3,955,921 of NZ_JBBPAK010000001.1, read as the reverse complement.
GTTCAGGACACCGTGGAGATTAGTGAAGCTGGCAGAAAGCTGGCTGAGGGGGATATCGTGTCACATGCTGCCAAGTATTTTGGCACAACTCAGATCAACGATGCATTAAACCGGGTTTTGGAGGGCCAACCGGAAGAAGTATCCGATGCTGTGTACAATATGATTCAATCCAATTTTATCGTCGATGGAACGGTAACGGATGAGAAGCAGCGCGCGGTATTGCTGGAGATGGGAGTTTCCCAGTCCAAGTATATTGCGGATCATTACATGGAAGGCGATAAAGCCAAGGAATTTATGCAAACCATGAACCAGATAGCTGGTATTGCCTTGACACGAACCATTGATTCAGAGACCGGAGATATTAGCTACACGACTCCTACAGATCGTCCGATAGGTGCCCCTGAGGACTACGTCAAGCTGTCGGAAGTGATGAAACAGGTCGATCCTCAAAAATATACTGCGTTCATGAATGACATTAAGGGTGGAGGAAATGGATTAAGCCAGCTGTTGAGTTTTGCACAAAAGGTTCCTCAAAACCCCGATTGGATTAATAAATACAAGGAACGTACAGAACAGACTGAAGAGCTGTTAAATAAACCACAGTTAACGAATCGGTTTGACAAAGCGGATACATCCTCAGCTTCCGCGTTTATGAATAGTATGCAAAATCTTCTTAAGGAATCTTCTGCTCCTGAGGATTCTTACATGCAGAATATGCGGGGATTTTTTCGGAACTTGGGTGTTCAGGCCAATTAAAGTTTCAAAAGGGTCTCTGGGATGAGTGTTTCGAAAATTTATTTCAGTTCATTTTGCTGTTCTGTTTACATCCTGTTTGGAACGAAGTATAATAACTTCAAAACATACTCGTGAAATTGAGGAAGCACCTCAAACTTAGGCATTACTGCCTTCGTTTGAGGTGCTTTTTCTATTTTAGCCAAAGCGAGTACGTAGAACTCTTTGAAAATAAAATAAAGTAAGGAGAAGTGTATGTATCGAAAAAATAAACGAAAGGTTAGGAAGCACAATAAATGGGTGTATGGAGTACTGGCTTTACTCCTCTTATTAATGGCCATTCCCATATTTCCGGAAAGGGTATCAGCTGCTACCCAGGAAATCATCGGAGGTCCTTTTTGCCAAAATAATTTGCCAGGTGGTGGCGACAGTTGGGGCTCTTGGTCAGGAAGTGGAGTAGGAGCAACGGAAGTATACACTGGCATGGGGTCGGCAAGGTATACATGTGATGGAACTAAACAGCCGACAAATCGTTTTATTGATATTGGAAGATCTATTAAGACTTCGGATTACAGGATTTTTGTTTACATTGAGGGGTCTTATCATACAGATATATATACATCTAATGCCGCCGCAGGCGACAGCTGGAGACCCAACGGAACGAATTTATATACATGGACCAATGTAACGAAATTCTATGCCAATAGCGATTACCAGGGAAAATGGATAGATATCACCGACTCTATTACATTAAGGGATGTACGATATTTCAGAGCGATGGGAACTAGTCAACAGACAAGTGATGAAATATCCAAGTTTGGAATTCGTATTATTCCCAAATCAGACTTGATGCCTAAACCACCCCAGATTCATGCTGGTGCAGAGGGACAGGCTGTTACAGGGTGGACCAAAGAGCCTGTAACCGTGTGGATTGATGGGGATGTGGCTCCTGAAGGATTAAAGTACTATGAATATAGCCTGAATGGAGGAGCATTTCAGCAATATATTGGTCCCTTCACTGTCAATGATCATGGTGTAAATACAATCTATGCCCGAACAGTGGACGTCAATAACCAGTATAGTGGTCTTTCTTCCGCCAATGTCCGAATAGACAGGATGCCACCAACTCCCCCCATTATAGATGCAACAGGAAACAGTAATGAATATACCATTTCATTAAAACCGGGTGCAGACGATTATTCTGGAATAGCTCATACTCAATTTCGGTTGACCGGCGTTGTGAATCAGGATTGGCAGGATTATGGTGGAGTATTTCATGTCAATCAAGATGGCAAAAGCACGATTTATGCTCGTTCCATTGATAACGTCGGTAATGTAAGCCGGGAGGTAACCAAAGAAGTCACCGTTGATAAAAAAGGGCCAACGGCTCCTGTTATACGGGCTAGCGAAACGGGTCCAACGAACCGTGATGTGGACATTGCCATTGAGTCAGGAAGTGACTCTACAAATGGAATTAAGAAGACACAGTATCGTTTGAGTCCAACTGGGGAGTGGCTGACATATAACGGCACTTTTACATTAAATGCAGAAGGGAGTTACGAACTATCAGCGCGGACGATCAATAATCTTGATGTGTCTAGTCCCATTGTGACTCAATCGGTCATGATTGATCGTACCAAACCCACCCCTCCGAAAGTTATGTTTTCTGAGGTAACGAATCCTAACCGATATATCAATAAACCAGTACAGTTTACACTCTCGGGTGCAACGGATACTACAGCAGTGCATTATGAATATCAATTGGGTTCTGGCGCTTATGTGCCTGGTTCATCGGGAATATTAAATAGTTCGGGAATTGTAAAAGTGACTGCTCAAGCTGTAGATGCAGCTGGAAATCGAAGCGTTCCGGTGAACGCAATGTCTTATATCGATTTGGAGCCGCCGAGCATTCAACTGACACCCAATATGCGTGAATGGAAAGATACTAATATTCATGTGAACATGCGATATGCTGACCAGTACTCAGGGATTGAACCATCGTCAAGGCAGTACAAAGTCACGAACAGCTCCGATTCACCTGAAAACTGGGAGGCTGCAGCCGATCCCATAGTCCAGTTGGATCTCTCAAATGAAGGCGAATGGTATGTCCATGCGAAGGTGAAAGACCAGGCAGGAAACATGTATGAAACGGTCAGCAGTGCACTTCGCATTCAAAAGCAACCGCAGCCGGTTGAGCTTTCGGCAACATCTGTACGCAACACAGGGGTTGATTTGCAATGGACTCTCCCCTCCGGTCTTGATGATGGTTATGTCTATACAGTCCGAAATCTAACAACAAATGAGGTTTGGGATGTTAACCATCCGACAAATTCTTTTACAGATACAGGGCTATTAGGAGGACATGAATATGAGTATGAACTGCGTTGCAGTAATCATGTAGGAGGCAATGCATATTCTAATCGAGTCCGTGTATTAACGTTACCTGATGCCCCTGAGCATGTTCAGTTGCGACCGGTCTCTCGTCATTCAGCAGAAATCATGGCCGACTTTACGCCAGTTTTTTCAGCTAATAAATATATTATTACAGCAGCGGACGCAAGTACGGGAGAAATCATATTTAAGGATACGGTTACACAGGATGTGTATAATCCGATTAAGGGGATGGAGCCAGGTAAGTATTATGAAGTTTCTGTATCCGCTATAAACGCCATGGGAGAGGGGGCAGCAAAACATGTATCTTTTTTAAGTCTACCAGACAGCCCAAGCGGATTCCGGAATGTAACCGTAAGAGAAGATGGAATCGACTTGAAGTGGAATTCTGTAATCACTGCCACCTACTATGCTCTAGAGCGAGATAAGGTCTCGGTTTATAACGATGTGTATACAGAATTCACCGATACTGAGCTTCAGGCGGGAACGGAGTATAACTATCGTATATCTGCTGAAAATGAAACAGGATTTGGAGACTATGCTCATCTCGGCGTTATGACATTACCAGAACGGGTAACTACACTTTCAAGTGTAACGAAGGATGTATATTCTGTTGGTGTAGCGTGGCAAGATGTGCAGGGGGCTGAAGGGTACATTTTGAATGTTAACGATGAACCAAAGGTGCAAATTCCGCGTGGTATCCATTCTTATACTTTTGAAGGTTTGCCAGCAGGTAGATCTGCCAATATAAAAATTCGGGCTTACAATCGAAGTGGTACAGGTTTGGATGCTTCTATCAATGCATTAACGCTACCTAATTCGGCCTTACAACTTGCAGCTGTAGATGTTCGCGAGCACGATGCCACATTGATATGGGCTCCGGTTGACGGGGTAACTCAATATAAGGTAACGATCAACGGTCAAAATTATTATAGTACGGAACCACGGGTAGTTGTATCTGGTTTAACAGGTGGGAAAAACTACACTTTTCAAGTGAGTAGTGGGAACAGCAGTGGTTACAGCCCGCCAGCGTTGGGTGAACTGCTGACACTCCCGCCTCAAGTACAAAATGTAAAAGTTACGGAACTTGGGAATGGACAGATTTCGCTGACATGGAATGAAATCAAGAGTGCTTCCCAATATGCAGTAATCCGCAAAGATACAGGGGAAGTTTTTGACACTAGAGAAGCTTGCATCATACTTTCAGATATCCAGCCTGGTATAATTTACTCGTTTGGTATACAGGCGATGAATACTACGGGAGAAGGCGACGTTGCTCCCTTTACGTATCGTACATTGCCAGGTCAAATACCAAATCATAGGTTGGTTGTGAAAAGCGTAACGGATACCGATTTGCTTATTACATGGCCAGAAGCTCCGGGTACGGATGCTTACAATGTCTACAAAAACGAGATGCTTATCGGCCATACGACTACTCAAGAGTTTAAAGTAGACGGATTAGATAGTTCTACATTGTATCGTATTACTGTTAAGCCAGTGAACACAAGCGGTGAAGGTAAGCAATCAGAAGGTCAGGTCGAGACGTTACCGTCTTCAGCATTTGCGTTTTCGAAGACAGAAACAACCAATAGTGAATTTATCATCCATTGGGAGTCAGAGCATGAAAATGATATTTTTGTTCTCGCTAGTGAAGGAGTAGTCCTATATCGTGGTAAGGATCGAGCTTTTATCTGGAGACAGCTGAGAGAAAAGCAATTGTATACCGTTCAACTTTGGGCAGAAAATAGTCAAGGAAAACGCACAGAGGCAAAAGAAGCGAGTGGTAAAACTACAGGGAATGCTGTGGACACAGGTGTTGGAGCAGGAGGCGCGGGGGGTGTAAAACCGATTCAGCCTGTTGTCGAGGAACCGATAGAAACAAAAACAGAGTTCTTTCAAGGCTCAACAATCGAGACGAAGCCAAATCATTTTAGTGACATTGATCGGGTATTTAATAGAGAGAAGATAAATACGCTTGCTAATTTGGGTATAGTTAAAGGAACATCCAGCACACTTTTTGAACCGAATAGACCCGTAACACGTATGGAATTTACTTCGATGCTTGTTCGTTCTCTTAAATTACCGCTCGAAACAGATGTGACTCTAGACTTCGAGGATATTGATCTATCTGCATGGTATGTTGATCTGCTCAAAACAGCAATTAAGGATCAAGTTGCTCGAGGTTTTAGTAGCAAAGCCTTCGGTCCAGATCGGGTCATAAATCGGGAGCAGGCCGCTAAAATGGTGAATAACATTATCAAGGCTACACCACAGCAAGAAAGCAGTGTATACTCAGATTCCTCTCAAATTGTAGAGTGGGCCAGAAAGGATGTACTTGGCCTAACCGAGATTAATTTAGTGCAAGGATATCCAGATGGCAGCTTCCGTGCCAAACAGAAAGTTACGCGTGCGGAAGCTGCTGAGATGATTTATAATATGCTTCAAATGAAATAACCAAAATTAGGGAGGGGGGCTGTGAGTAACGGTAATAATTGAGACTGATATGGTTGATAACTGAGACATTTTTGGGTATATGTTTGAGACATTTTTAAACCAATAGAAACAAAACCCCTTGTTTCTATTGGTTTTTTTGTGTTTCTATTTACTATATATATTCTATATATGCTAACATATGGTACAAGGTCAGAAATATAATAGGCATTCCATCTGTACAGTATGTTGGATGGAATACGGGATTGATACCTCAGATAACATGTGGAAATCAATTAATGACTGGGTTGGTATGATTGAGAGAACACGGGAGATTCTAAAGAATACACAATCGGTGAGTGAAATAGCACGTCGACTAGAAAGGTCCAATAATACTGTGTACAAGATCATGGGATATTTAAATAAAAATAAGCTTTTGTCAAGGGAGTTATCTAAAAAATTCGGTCCAACCAGAACATGTAGTAGTGATTTGGTACAGATTTTTAGAGGGCTTTTAAATTGGGAGGGTAAACTCGGATTACTTCAGAACTCAAGAGCGATTTTAGGTTGGAATATTAACGTTCTACTATTATTTATTTGATCCTGCTGTGCAACGGTATTTTATATTTAATGCCCTATTTGATAAAGAACATTATCAAAGGAAAACAATAGAACGTCAGAATTATAACAGTGCTGAACTTGTAGATCAATTGGAGAAAGCTCTTCAAACATTTGTGTATGAAAATCTTAAAATATCTCATAAGGCAATTGCTCGATATCTAAAAATTCCATTTTCTGCCTTGGGAGCACGGACTGGGTAATAGAATCTCTAAAGCAATTAGAAAGCAAAACCACAACAAGAAAAAGTTAAAGGAAAAATACCTTTGGTCACTTGCAAATGAGTACATCAAAACACACGATCATGAACAAATTACATTAAGGGATGTAGTCACATTTTTAGGGATGTCTTATAGCAATATAATCACGAATTATAACGAATTAAACAATAAAATAACTTCAAAAATAGAAGAAACTAAAGAGAAACTAAGACAGGAAAGAATCAATAAATATAAGGCTGATGTAGACTTCGTGATTTCCGATTTGCTCCAAAAAGCCGGCCGGATAACAGTTTGTACAGTATTAGAATACACGGGGGTATCTTACCATACTTTATATAAATCTATGCACGAAGTATTACTGTATATCCGTAAGGAGAAAGATAGACTAAATTTTAATAAAATCCCCAAGTGCTGTACAAATCTCTTCAACTCGCATAGCAGCCATTGGCAGAAAAAAAGGGTTGTCCCATAAGTCATAAAAATGACTAGGGACGTCCTATTCTCCAATTGTAAAACAATAAGAAACCGTTCCTGGGTAAAATGGAGGTACCACCCGACCATTTGAAAGGATATGGTTTCTTTGTACATTCAATATACCATTATGAGATAAAAAGAGGAGTTACGCAGGACTATCCCTCATCCATGTTATGTGGCTTTGTGGCCAGCCCCTCAATTAATGTCTATTAGCTCTTAAACCTTCAATAAATATGCGGTGTAATCCATCAAGAACTCGTTGGCTTGTAAAGCCTTCATCTTGGAGAGGGTAATCGATATTGTGAAGCACGGCCAGCAGGGCTTCAATAGTATATGAAATGTCCACCCCGGATACGTCTCCCTGTTCAACGGCCTCATTTAGCAGATTTCTGCTTATATTGCGCATCCATTGACATAACGGAGATTGTAACGGACGATGCCCGGTTGAGGCCCGGCTGACCTCACAGAGCCAAGGAACTTTCGCCTCTAAAAAAGAGACATATCTTACGATTACATGGTAAAGCCGGTCCAAGGCAGCGGTTTCTGGGGATTGATCAAGAAATGCTTGAACTTCATCAAACAAAGGTTGGTATTCTTCATACGCGATCTCCTGACATATGTCGCCCTTATCCGAGTAGCGGCGGTATAGGCTTGCTTGTCCTACTCCAGCAGTCTTCGCAATCTGATGCATATTGACATTGTAAACACCGTTTTTGATGAAAAGTTCTCTAGCCGCCGCCAAAATTCGTCTTCGGTTTAACTCCTCTCTGGGAATTTTCAGAGAGACAGATTGCGATTCTGAATTTACCATAAATATCTCCCCTCATCATTAATTTAACTGTTATTTAACACGAAAAACGGACAATATGTCCGTTTTTCGTGTATAGGACATGTTGTCCGTCTTCATAATTATAATACATTTCGTGAAAAATTAAAAATACATTCATTTGGGTGACCGATGAGCTTTTTTTAATTTCTTGGTATAGTGCTTTTTGTAAATTGGAGGCAAATGCGGTTCAATGCCCGATAGGTCCAGTTCCTTTAAACTTGCGATCGTATGAATAAACTGCTCGTATGCTTTTTTCTTGTCGCTCGTCGTATCTGTTCCGGTTACGGTTGATGCTTTCCTGCTAACTTCAGAGTTAAGTTGCTTTTGATCCATAGATTACCCTCCATCAAATATAGTCAGGCTTACAAATCCGGATGTCTCTTGTGCCAGTCTGTATTCATTTCATAAGTATTGCCGATACCTAGTACTGTCGCTTCTTCGAAGGGGCGGCCAATCAATTGCATATTAATCGGCAGACCGGAAGGTGAGAAGCCGCAAGGCATGCTCAGGCTAGGCAAGCCAGTCAAATTGGTCGGAAGCGTAAATGAGTTCAATCTGAATACACTAGCATCATCATCTGCACGCGGCGCAGTGATCGGTGTTGCCGGCGTCAACAAGATGTCGATTCCGGACAATGCATTCAAAAAATCATTGACAATTAGTTGCCGGGCCCGCTGAGACTGAAGGTAAATGGAAGCCGGAATATCTCTACTGCTTTCAAGAAACATTCGGACGTCCGGTCCATACTGTTCCAATTCTGTCTCAAGCCACTTCTCGTGGTACGAGTACATTTCCGTCATCATAATGGCCATCGTCGCACTTCTAACATGTTTGATCAGGGGCAGGCTAACTTCGATGATTTCTGCTCCCAGTTCTCGGAATTTATTGATAGCGGCCTTCATCGCAGCTTCCACTTCCGGCATCAAATCCTCGTAATAGTAGCTTGTCGGCAATCCGATACGCACACCCCTGAGACCATTCGGATACATCTTGATACCTGGCGCAGGCAGATCGACAGTCGATTCATCCTTTGGATCGAAGCCAGACATCACATCCAAGCACAGGGACGCATCCATGACACAGCGGGTCAACGGACCCGGGTGGTCCAATGACCAAGCCATTGGAATGATACCATACCGACTGACCCGACCGTACGTCGGCTTCATCCCTACGACACCGCACAAAGCAGCGGGTATGCGGATCGAACCTCCGGTATCCGAGCCTGTGCCCAGATAAGTAAGTCCAGCCGCTAAAGCAGAAGCCGAACCGCCGCTTGAACCTCCCGTTACAAGTTCAGTGTTCCACGGATTGAGGCAAGGACCGAAGTGCGGGCTAGTTGTTGTCAATCCCGCAGCGAACTCGTGAGTCTGTACTTTGCCTAGCAGAACTGTTCCAGCCTCATGTAGCTTAGCTGCAACCGTCGAATCGTAATCGGGGACGAAGCTGTTCAATATTTTTGAACCGGCAGTTGTTCGGATCCCTTTAGTGTAATATAGATCCTTATGAACGATGGGGATCCCGTGAAGGGGCCCTTTGTACCGACCATGCATAATATTGCGTTCCGATTGCTTCGCTTGTTCAATCGCCAGTTCGGACGTTTGGGTAACGAAAACGTTCAGTTTCGGATTCAAACGTTCGATGCGGTGAAGCGCATGTTCTGTAATCTCTACCGGGGATATTTTCCTTGTTCGGATCCCCTCGGCCAGCTCATGAATAGCAGCAAAGGACAGTTGGAAATTTAATTTACTCATCTATTCATCCTCCATATCTTTCGGACATGTCGTAAGTCTACCAAACTAATTACCATAGCTTCCGCTAGGATTTGCTTTTCTTGCGAATAAGTATGTCAGGATTGCCAACAGGGAAATGGTAAAATAAACAACAAAAAAAGGCATCTTTAGATCAATCAGTCGGCCGACCAGCGCAGGGCCGAATGCTCCGCCTAGGAGATAGGCCAGTGTGAAAATACCCATCCCCACACCCAGCTCAGCCGAACGGAGTGTCGTCGAAACTAAATTGCTGCTAGAGGTGAGGACACCGTTGAATCCAATCATAAGGATAATGATCAATATAGCGTCGATCCATGGCGGCAAATGTACGGATACCCCCAGTAGTATAAATCCGCTGATGACGAGACTTTGCGATATGACAAGCACGCGGGAGCTTCCGAAACGATCTGTCCAACCTCCGATCCGGGATCCGAGCAAGGCTGCACAGGCGGCACCGGGAAGCATCAGCAGACCGATTTTACTAGTTGGTAAATGAAAGGAATTCTTCATCATGACAGGAAGAGTAAAGGTTAACCCCGTGTTGCATACGAAGGTAAGGAATCCAATCCCTAGAATTCGTCGGTAAGGAGCATTTTTCATGAAAGATGCATCGATAAATGGATGTTCTTTTTTCTGAATATGAGTACCGAACCATAGAAGAACTGCTGCTCCTGCAATGAGCATAAACCAATAGTTCGTAACCCCTAGCAACACCAACGCCAGTCCCGCGGAGAACAAAACAGCTCCGAGAAAATCGAATGAACCGAGGTCGTGTTTCTTGTCAGGAACATACTTGAATATCAAAGGGATAACAAATAGGCTCAGACTGGACACGATGAACAAAGCACGCCAGCCAAAGTATTGCTCCACGAAACCGCCGAACACAGGCCCGAAGCCGGAAGCAAAGGCAATTGTGGCGGATAAGGTTCCCAGCACCCGTCCCTTGACTGTAGGCTTAAAATACAGGGTTACTGCCGCATAAGACAGGGGAGAGATGGATGAGGCCCCTGCTGCCTGCAGCAGTCTTCCAATGATGACTTGCAAGTATGAAGCTGCAAAAAAGCCGATCATAGAGCCGAAAGCTAAAAGGATTAAACCAATGACATACAGCTGGCGAAAGGAAAAGGACTCCGTTAACTTGCCGTAAGTACCGGCGCCGATAGCCATCAAAATGCTGTAACCGACCATAACCCAGCTCACCTGCGAGGAGGTCAGGGCAAAGTCAGCGGAAATCGAAGGTATAGACAAATTAAACATGGTCATATTGATGTTTCCGAAAATAATGAGCAAGCAAAGTGTCCCCATTAATTTCCGCTCATTGCCGGATAAAGCCATTGATTGAGTATCCATAGCCTGTCCCTCCATTACAGGAAGTCAGGAAAGGTGCGGCATTTTTGCGCCTGATCTCTATCGTGTCCCAAGAAAACATAGGACGGCCGAACATCCTGAATTAACTCCTGCATGCGAGTAATCGATTTAGCAGCCATCTCTTGATCGAATGTCAAGAACGGTACGCTATTCTCAAAGTTCTCCCTAGTATAAGCAACATCAATTGTCAGTAGCACTGGGCCCGACTTTTCCGTTGTGACAAGGACTGATTGATGGCCAGGGGAATGACCCGGAGTGAATAAAATTTGAACCCCCGGAATTAATTCATGGTCACCCTCAATGATTTGATATTGTAAATCGGGCAGCCTGCACTCTAATGGAGAGTAATCCTCATTGTTTATGGCCGCATCATACTCTGCCCTTTGAATAAGGATCGGCGTATTGCGGAAATGCCCGTTTCCCCCAGAATGATCCAAGTGTAAATGGGAGCTAATGACCATTTGAATATCGTCAGGTCGATAACCGACACGCTTTAACACATTTACGATCGAGTCGCCGTCAGACATGCTGGGGACGACGCGCCCTTCACGTCTAGTCCCCTTGTAGTAATCGGGATTGTTGATAAAAGCGTCGGGCATTCCCGTATCGATGAGTATCGGCCCGCTGGTCGTTTCCAATAGAAAAGACCACACAGGCATTCCGACTAATTTCCCGGGGGCAAGGGTTCGATTAACTGCCGATTGATCTAGGAAACATTCACCTACAGGTAAAAAATACAACTTTTCAATATACATCCCAGTTTCACCCTTCATATTATAAATTCGGACAGTTTGTCCGTTTTGTTTTGATTATATCGGACAAATTGTCCGATGTCAATTTGTCATCGGCGGTTGGGCTTCGGCAAAAGCCTTACACCTGCAACAATACGCTAAGCTAAAGAATGTCGCCTAGGTGGAGTGCAAATAAACAACGGGGCTGCGTTAAAGCCGCAGTGTACAAAAACCATGGGGATCGCAATTGATAAGTACTCAGTGGGAAATCGAAACGCTCATCATGTTATTGGACAAGAATTTGATAAAGTTGCCGTTGTAATAAACGAGCGTTTTTATTACAACGATTCTGGGCAGCTTTTGTCTACTAGAGAAGCGGGGGCACCTCCCTATCGTATGGACAAAATGCTGTACCAAATGCTAACGAGAGCACGACAGGAGATTACTGTTGTAATCTATAAAAACAAGGATTATGCGAATGCCTGTTTGAAGATAATGGGCTTAAAATGATTGATTGTAGTCAGGAGATAACAATGTTTCGGTTCAGCCATCAATCCAGCGGGAGAAAATTTTTAGAGGTAAAGATTGATTGAATAACTGCTACGGGCTGTGGAGTCGATCAGTTGGACTTAATTAATAAGGAAAGGATGAGTTTTATGAAACTAAGCCTAAGTCGAAAAGCTAATCTTGAAGGTATGCTGATAGGAGATCAAGTTACAATTGGAGGGCCGGCGGTAGAGGAGAACATCCGGTTTGAAGTATGGAGAAATGAATCGGGATTTGAAATTAAGGTTTTTGATCGATTGGTAAAGTTAGATAAAGAACCTTTTTCGACTGTAGATCAAGTAATCAAATATATTGAAACCTATTGAGTTCAATTGATTGAGGACCTGGAAGCGGCTGCGGAGTCAATCAGATCGATTGGAGAAGTGGCCAGCCTGCAGCTGGGTGCAGGTCGATATGTATGCCAATAATTGAGGACTTGAAAAGGGGGATTTTATTCAAATTTTGCTTCAGGCTTTATCAAGGGCGTTCGCTTGAAACTGTTTGCATAAGTTTTATATTTAGTTTTCTCGTTGGATTATTCTTGTATTTAGGTCATGCACCGGTTTCATGGTTGTCAATCGACATTATGGCATTCTTCTTGGATTGCTTGGCTTTAACACGAATAGTCTGGTGGCTACGAGTTCCTGGTAAAGGGACGAATATTTACGGCTATTTTCGGTGGGATAATACGATAGAAATTCATATCGGAAAGGTTAAATCACCAATGGAGTTTCAGCGTCGGATTAGAAACACAATCAAATATGCTCGTGAAAAAGGATATCTTATTGAATACACTTCCGGCATATTGACGCAGGTATGAGTTACGGTAATACATGAGACGAATTTGGCTATACTTTTTTTGGTATATGTCTGAGACTTTATTAGCCGGGCAGATCGCCTACAGTTTACTCAAACGGATGTTGTGTCGCTGTTGCGGTTCAGTAGAACCAGTAGCTAAAAGGAATCTACTGGTTCTCATTTCTCTTCACAGTTATAGAATGACGAGTGATCATATTAGGGTGTGATTATGTTATTGTTGGAGGATAAGTCTCAGTTATAAAGCAAGAAAGTATCACTTATAACTAGAAATTTTAGGAATGTAAGAATAACTTTTGTCTCAAGTATAGCCATTACTCATAGAGGCGTTGTCCAGCCCCCTTTTTGTATTTTGTACTGGCTTATTCCGCAATAGCGGGATTTATATTGGACGCTCTGTAGGCAGGAACGCCATTGATTAGCGCGGTTCTTAGTTGAATGTATCGGATACCATAATAGGTGGTTGTATTATTCAATCCAGAGGAAAGTACAGCTATTTTATAATATGAAAAAGGAATTTCATTACTAAACTGATAGGTTATTTTTGCAGTGCTTGGTACAGCCTCGACTTGTCCTAACCTATACCAGTTTTCTCCGTCACTCGAGCCATGAAACGAAAACGAAAGTATAAAAGCGCGAGAAGGTGGCTGGGCTAAGAGGATATCATTGATCGTTTTTCCCGTATCTAATTTGAAGATGATTTCCCCACCTTTACCACTTAAGCTGCTCTCCCAATAGAGATTATTATCGATCAAAACATTTTTCGGAAAAGTATTTTTGGTATCTCCATTCGTTGAAACGTTATCTTCAGCTATAACGACAGGTTCCATGGAAAACGAATAACTATCTGGATTTTGACTGAATTTTGTCATGTTGAACTACCTCCCTTAGTTATTATTTCTAATTTGCTAAATATGTTGTTGTATATGATCTATATGAAACTCTCAATGAATGTATTCCTTAATTAAAAAAGGCATAATCATAAATGAGTGGCCAAGCATTATAATAGCAACCAGTTATTTCATGACTATACTAGCAATGGACGGGATAAGAACCTACGTAATTAAAAAATTCAAACGATATAGGAGGAAATAAGAAAAGGGTGCTATTTTCGGGTCTTTAACAAGCTCATTCTAAAGGCTAGGCTAATTTATATCGAAAAAGATTGAGAGAAACAATATAAAAACTATTTTAGGTGCGAGAAGGAGAATGTATGGAATATGAAAATATACTCTTATTATTTAGCAGATGGCGTATTCCCTTTGGATTGGGAAGTTTGTTTTAATACTGTTGAGGAATACAAAACCAAATTATTTGAGAAGTATACCGCTTCCCAAGAGTCCAATGATTTTGTAATAGGTGGATTTCATGTGCTTACCGATAAAATAGATGCAATTCTGAATTATGCTTTAGAGGATTTTCAAAAAGAATTTCCTCATAATTATGAGTTGCGTTGTCCCGCAATGATCTTCCCGTTGCCAAGAGGCGATGAGAGTAATGGTGCTGAGTTCGCTATTATTTTAAAACGAGATGAAGATGGAGATACGATAGTCTATTCCCCACTTCCGATGTCATATTTAGAAAAAAGTTAATACTCTACTGAAAGAAAATGGGGAAATCAAGTGATGAATAATGTAAAGCTATCCCGTGTTTCCCTCTGGCTATAGGAGTGCGTTGATTTGTCGAAGAGATCTCTAAGTTTCAAATTAAGTATTGGAGATTGCTCCAGAAAGATATCCGGCAAATTGTTACGGAGCAGTTTTCGGAGTACAGGCACGGATGGGCACCTGCCTACATACAATAAACAGACCGCAAGCCCGGTAAGTAACAAAGGCCGGTAAGTTCGCAACTACCTCAGGAGGTGTCATCCGTGCCCGGACTATTTAGTGCTATCGCTCTGTTCATCAAGGAATTGACGCTACTCGTTTCCTATGTGAAAAACAACGCCTTTCCGCAGCCATTGACTGAGAAAGAGGAAGCTCGACACCTAAAGCTGTTTGCCGAAGGCAACGCACATTCCCGTAACACACTTATTGAACATAACCTAAGGCTGGTGGCCCATATTGTAAAAAAATTCGATAACACCGGCGAAGATTTGGAGGATCTTATATCCATCGGCACCATTGGACTGATCAAAGCTATTGAAAGCTTTCAGACCGGAAAAGGAACAAAACTGGCAACATTTGCAGCCCGTTGTATAGAAAATGAGATTCTGATGCATTTAAGGTCCCTGAAAAAGACACGCAAAGACGTATCTCTCCACGATCCTATAGGGACTGACAAGGAAGGAAACGAGATTACTTTAATTGATATCCTTGGTTCCGAGGCGGACGATATTGTAGATAAGGTACAGCTCAAAATCGAGAAGAGCAAAATCTATCGCAATCTGGATATTTTAGATGACCGTGAAAAAGAAGTGGTGATTGGCCGATTTGGTCTGGAAGCTGGAGGAGAAGAACGAACACAGAGGGAAATTGCACGAGAACTGGGAATTTCACGCTCGTATGTGTCACGAATTGAAAAGCGCGCGCTGATGAAGTTGTACCATGAATTTTACAAGCAGAAGGGATAATGGATAAGGAGATATTTGAAGCCGCGTTGCTCTTGTAGAGAACGCGTTGTTTTCTAGTTCATTTATTCAATTCCGAGTCTTTATTCAAATGATCTCCAAAAAGGATCTTCTCCTGACCAGCAAACAGCATACACTTGTCTTTTGTCTTTATCAACATGCTCTGTACTCGTACTACCGTTTTTTTCGCTTAAATAATAGCTATTTTGCTATGTATTTTCATTTAAAACGCAAATAAAAGCCTGTAGTGGTTTTCTGCACTACAGGCTAAAAATGCTTGATATTATTGGGTATTTTTACTTCGTCAGGACAAGCTTTTTCGCTAGTCGGCTCTCTTGGAGTGAATTTATTTTCCTACATACTCATCCAAAAAGCGATCTACTGTTTTGAAATATTCAGTGGGGTAATGGTTGATGGCATCGATGTGCTCCGTATTTTGCGGGTACCATACTTCTGCTT
The DNA here is from genome assembly GCF_038008995.1 of Paenibacillus sp. FSL W8-0439. Lineage (NCBI taxonomy): Bacteria > Bacillati > Bacillota > Bacilli > Caryophanales > Paenibacillaceae > Paenibacillus > Paenibacillus sp. FSL W8-0439. The sequence continues at coordinate 3,939,968 of NZ_JBBPAK010000001.1, read as the reverse complement.
TTGGGTTATCTTTTAAGGACTCGTAAATAATTTCTGTATTTTTATAACTGATTTGCTGATCTCCAGTACCATGAATGAGCATAACTGGCTTGTCTTGCATCTTTTTTACCGCATTCATAGGAGATATGGAATCAAGATCAACCTTAAAGACCCAATTTGCCATCCATGTCGATGTATAACTGAATGGAAGTGCAGGTAGACCTGAAAAGTAGGGCAAACCCTCTCTCAGAAATAGACCAGCATTACGAAAAGGACTATCCGCAATTACGGCTTTGATGTCATCACTTTCACTTGCGGCTAGCAGAGAAGTAGCAGCACCCATTGAAAAGCCGATAACTCCAATGTTATCACCCGTATGGTCTCTGGATTTTAAGTAGCTTACAGCTCCTAGCAAATCGTATTTTTCATTGAGGCCCAGTGTAATCAAGTCACCATCGGATTTACCTTGCGAGCTGAGGTCAAATGCCAATACATTGTAGCCTTTCGGAACGAAATGCTCTACTAACTTTTGGGTCCGCCCTTTGACTAAACGATTGCTCGTATATCCATGGACGACAACAATCGTCTTATCACTTGGTTTACCAGAAAGACCACTTGCAGGAAAGAATGTACCTCTAATCGTATTATCATTTTTCAAACTCTTGAACTCGATCTCTTCGTAGGGTGTTTTATCGATATTCAATTCGTAGCTGACATTAGTGTCTCTAGGATGGTGCAACAAGGTGTCTACTACTTTATAAGATATAAAAAATACAAGAGCCATTACAAGCAGAAGCACGATTCCTAGGCTCCATAAAATTTTCTTCCGTTTTTTCACACGAACGTTAAATGTCAGATCGGGTTGTAATGATGTTTGACTCATTCAGACTCCTCCGGTTTTCTTCAGGTTGTATGGGTGCGAACAAATAAAAGGCATGCTCCTTCAGATTTTCCCACTCCGGATGCTGAATAATACTTTCTCCAAGAGTTAAGCCCACTCCATTTAAGAAAGAGATATAGGCACGAGAGATCATTGCTGGAGAAAAGCATTTGTTGAATTCCCCCATTAACTGTCCCTTAGCATAGATGCATTCGATCGCATCTGTCATTACCTTTACACTTTCAAGGACCTTCTGTGTAAGTTCAGGGAATCTTATTCGTTGTCCTAAGACAGATTGAACAAGCCGCAATTCATTTATATAGGAGTAGATATGGTTGAATTGTTCTGCCACCATGCTCTTAATCAATACGCCTGGTGTCCCTTCTTTTTTTAGACAAGCAAGCGATTTCACCTGAATATCAGCAAGCGGCTCAAGGACTGCGGCGTAGAATAAAGCTTCTTTGCTAGGAAAATATTGAAAAATGGTTCCAGGAGTCACTCCCACACTCTGCGCAATGATAGCCATTGTGGTATTAGAATATCCACTTTCTGCGAACAGGACAACAGCTTCTTCTAGGATACGTTTACGCCGCTCCAGTCTTTTTTCTTCATTGATGGGTCTTGCCAAATGTATTCCCCTTTCTTTAAACTAAACTTTCATTAATTAAATGATTGATTATTTAATTAATAATATATCTAAAATTATGACTTATAGCAAGAGTTAATTTATTTTACTTACGAGCAGGATGAACCTCAACATATAAAAATAAGCCGGAGTGCTGCCCAATATGCGCCTCAGGCTTGTTTTTATCAGATTATTTTGGATGAGTTAAACGTTCCGCCTTCCTTAAATTCGATAACACCGGCGAAGATTTGAAGGATCTTATATCCATCGGTACCATCGGACTGATCAAGGTCATTAAAAGCTTTCAGAATGGGAAAGGCACCAAGTTAGCAATATTTGCAGTTCGTTGTATAGAAAATGAGATCCTGATGCATTTGCAATCTCTGAAAAAAACACGCAAAGACGTATCACTCCATGATCCTATAGGGACTGAAAGGAAGGCAACGAGATTTGAATACAGGATTATGATTATGTCATCAGCTGGACGAATATCCTGACGGAGCGCGGACGTAGTGGCGAGTCTAAATTTTCGTACGATGACTCTACGAGAAAATTTGTTTATACTTTAATTACTTAATATGAAAGCAATGGATATGAGGTGAACTAATGATTCTGGTAAGTTCATGTTTGGCAGGCATGAAGGTGCGATATAACGGGACGGATAGCCTGGATGTACATATTCAGAAGTTGGTAGAGGAAAAGAAGGCAATGACGATCTGTCCTGAGCTACTGGGGGGCTTTATGACGCCGAGAGAGCCTGCTGAGATTGTTGGAGGGACAGGGGAGGATGTGCTGACTGGCACCGCCAAGGTGATCGAGTATTCAGGCAATGATGTCAGTGATATGTACATTAGAGGTGCGCACGAAGCTTTACATATAGCCAGAGAGGTTAACGCGTCACTTATTGTTTTAAAAGAAAACAGTCCGTCCTGCGGATCGGCAGCGATCTATAGTGGGGCATTCGAAAACCGTAAAATTGCAGGCAATGGGGTAACCTCAGCCTTGTTAAAAAGGGAGGGCTTTAAGGTCATATCAGAAGAACAAATATCGGAAATTTTCTTGCATGAGAATATGTAATGATAAAACAAGCGTCTTAATCGCTTACTGGCTTATAGCGGTAAGCGCAAGACGCTTGTTTGTGCTGTGTTCGTTTTACACCTGTGTATCACATTATTTGAGCTTTAATGCCAAAATCCCCAAATACTCCTTGAGGGCTGTCCCGGTTGTAGAAATAGCCCCAGCCGATGGTGAGAGCTTGGCAGCATATAGTGACAGCTTTTCACTTGCCAGATAGTCGGTTGGATAAGCTGTGGCTTGCATACCTGCACGCTGAAATTCCAGTGCAGCACGGGGCATATGGAATGCGGAGGTCACCAGAATAGGTTTTGTGAGCTGGTGCTGTTTTAAAATTTGGGAGGTATATACGGCATTTTGCTGTGTATTTAAGGAACGGTTTTCGATGAAGATGTCCTTTGCCGGAATACCGAGTCCTACTAGCTGCCTCTGCGCAATATTCGCTTCATTACCGCTGTCTCTAAACACTTGTCCACCGGAAAAAAGGATAGGTAGACCTGTTGCTTCATGCAGTCTGGCCGCAGTGAGCAGTCGGTTGGCTGCAGACCCTAGCAGATTACCTTGCCCGTTGATGTCGGGAGTTCCCTCTGTAGCTCCGCCCCCAAGTACGACAATAACATCGCCTTGAACAGTACGGGGCTGCGGGTACTGCTTTTCCAGACTACGGATTAACAAATCTCCAGCCAAATTAGTCGATGAAACATACAGCAGCAATGTAACAAGGAGCAGTACGACAGCAGGTTTACGCGCCCGTTTCCATAGCCAGATTACAAGCCCTGCCATCACGAGGATGAACAAACCGGGAGGAAGCACAAAGCTGTATAGAAATTTGATGAAATAAATCAAGTGCAGACAACCTCCTATCCTAATAAGCTTTATCTATTGGGTACATTGTAACATAGGCCAAAGACTGGATTCCTCTGTTCGAAAACCTATCCTATGAACAAACGCACTGGAGAAGCGGAGCTTTTACCTATATATTTTTGTTTGATAAAGTTGTCCCATAGGCGTAATATATAAAGTCTAGTGATTTTTTTCATAGAGGAGCGAGAGCATCATGGGAGAGTTGACGACAGCCAAGCGGATAATGATGATCGCGCTACTGGTCGTATTGTGGGGCATTTCTTGGCCCATCTATAAAGTTGCACTGGAATTCACGCCTCCCCTTTTGTTTGCAGGACTACGCACACTGTTGGGTGGCCTGCTATTGGGAGCGATTTTAGCACCGAGATGGAATCGCATTCGCTGGAAAGAAAATTGGCGGGTGTATGCTATTTCAGGTATTTTTAACGTAGTTCTGTTTTATGGCTTGCAAACCGTGGGGCTCATGTACGTTCCATCAGGTCTGTTCTCTGTGCTGGTATATCTTCAGCCTGTGCTGGTTGGCATTTTTGCATGGATGTGGCTGGGGGAAGCAATGTCCAAGCTCAAAGTGATTGGATTGATCATTGGATTTCTGGGCGTGGCAGCTGTCAGTATCGGAGGCTTTTCAGGACATGTGGCTATCGCAGGTGTAATCATCGCCATTATTACAGCAGTGAGCTGGGCGTTGGGAACCGTATATGTGAAAAAGGTCAACCAGCGTGTGGATTCGTTGTGGCTGGTCGCATTTCAATGTACGCTTGGAGGCATCGTGTTAACAGGAGCTGGATCGGTTACGGAAAGCTGGTCGGACATCGTGTGGAATGTTCCGTATGTGTCAGGGCTGGTATTCGGAACTGTGCTGGGAATTTCACTATCCTGGCTGCTGTATTTCACGTTGGTCAATTCGGGGGATGCCAGTAAGGTCGCTTCCTATACGTTTTTGGTGCCTGTGATTTCAGTATTTGTCAGTTCTATGCTGCTTCACGAATCGATTACGGCTTTTCTGCTGATCGGTCTGGTATTAATCGGCTTTAGCATTTATCTGGTTAATCGCAGAGTGAGGGTAGTGCGGCAAGCTTGAAATTAATATCTTAAAAAAGCAACAAGTAAGGACTCTGCTCAGGTAGCAGGGTCCTTTTTTATAGGTGACAGAATGCAGTGAATGATAGTAACAAGGTTCCCTCTCTAGGTAGTTGGTTAAGCTATGGATGACGGTACACTGTCAAAGAAGAAGGGAGATGCGGACGATGGCACGGAAATTGTTGATTACAGGAGCGGCGGGCACAATTGGGAAAGTACTCTATGAAGGGCTAAAAGCGGAAGGGAAATATGAAATAACCGCCGCCGATGTAAGGAGGGATGAAGAAGCAGGGATTGTCGAACTGGATATACATGATGCTGCAAGATTGGCTGAGCTTACACACGGAGTGGATACGGTACTACATTTTGCATGGATTAAGGATGAAGGGGACTTTCTCGGCAAAGTGCTGTCTGGCAATGTAAGCGGAGCTTATAAGCTGTATGAAGCTGCGGTTAAAAATGGGGTGAAACGCATTATTTTTGCCAGTTCCAATCATGCCACGGGGTTTTATAAGGTTGGCGAAACCATAGATGTAGAAGATCCCTACCGACCGGATAGCTTTTATGGATTGAGTAAGTGCTATATTGAACTGTTGGGACGGCTGTATGCCGATCAGGGCAAAATATCTTCAATGAATATCCGCATCGGTAATTTTCCTGGGGATGATCGACCGCATTCGGAGCGTGCTGCTCATATAGGGATCTCCGAGCGCGATATGATTCATCTGACCGTCTGCTGTATCGAGGCCCCTTCGGAGATGAGTTATCTTAATTTGTACGGTACGTCAGCCAATACGGATAATTATTATGACATTGGTTACTTGGAAGAACTAATCGGATATAAGCCGCAGGATAATGCCGCTGAGCTGCTGGAGCAGGCCAAGAAAAACGGATTTCGAGTAAAACAGGATGAAACCATTTTTCAGGGTGGGCAAAAGGAATAGAGCAGATCGTCCAAATATGCTTGACGAATGGGCTGAAGGCGTCGATCAGGCGCCTCATATCACATAAAACTTCACAAATATCAGAATTGTTCACTCCTCTGGACACTCCTTTGTTCATGAAGCATGAGAGGCTTCACTTTTCATTTTGAATGCGCTTACATAATATATAGTTATACGGCGGCAATGCTACAAACCTTGCAGTCGGTAATGTATATAGAGGGGGAGTGACTCACATTGAATCAGCCTATGCCCAAAAATTCTGCAATGCTTACGACGGATTCCCGCTTGAACGGTAGGCTGGGAACAGGCAAGAAACACGGTTTTTTCTATGAACTGATCCGCAATCGAGTATTGTTTCTGATGTTGTTACCTACTTTAATCTTTTTCTTCATAAATTCGTACATTCCTATGGTTGGCATTTATTACGCATTTACCCAGTTCGACTTTAATACCAGCCTATTTGAGGCCCAGTTTGTCGGACTCCAGAATTTTCGCTTTCTATGGCAATCCGGCACGCTGACCAAATTGACATTGAATACAGTTGGATATAATGCAGCGTTTATTTTACTCGGCAACGTGTTAGCGATTGTCCTCGCTATTTTGCTGAATGAGTTGCGAGGTCGCTACTTTAAAAAGATCACTCAATCTGTGATGTTTCTTCCATATTTTGTTTCCTTCGTTATTCTAAGTGTCATCGTGTACAACATATTTAATTATGATAATGGTTTTCTGAACACGTTGCTGGTGCAATTCGGTGGTGAACGCGTGGATGTGTATAACAAACCATGGGTGTGGATTTTCCTGATTATCCTGTTCTATTTGTGGAAAAATCTCGGCTACAGTATGGTGATCTACCTGGCAGCGATCACAGGGATCAGTGACGAGTATTATGAGGCAGCTAAAATAGACGGAGCCAACATTTTTCAACGAATTTGGTACATTACCGTTCCTATGCTCAAGTCAACATTCGTTGTGCTGCTGTTATTTGCACTGGGTAGTATTATGAAAGGACAATTTGATCTGTTCTATCAGTTAATCGGTAACAACGGTGTGCTGTACAATACGACGGATATTTTGGACACTTATGTGTATCGTTCCTTGAAAGTAACTTTTGATGTGGGTATGGCTTCGGCCGCAGGCGTGTATCAATCCCTGTTCGGATTTGTACTGATCATGACCGTGAACTATATCATTCGCAAGCTGAACGACGAATATGCCTTATTCTAGAAAGGAGGACCGAAACGGATGGCGATCAAAGAGGATGTATACACTCGACTTTTTAAAATTATCTCTTATGTGATTATCATTGTGGCATCCATTGCTTGTTTACTCCCGTTCCTACTTATTATTTCAGCTTCACTAACCAGTAATGAATCGATTATCAGGGATGGCTATCACTTCATTCCACAGCAATTCTCGCTGGAAGGATACCGGACGGTGTTCACCTTTCCTGAAGAGGTGTTGCGGGCATATGGGGTGACGATTTTTACCACGGTTGTAGGTACGACGCTGGGCCTGTTCCTGATGACGATGGCCGGATATGTGCTGGCACGCAAAGATTTTAAATACCGCAACGCGTTTTCATTCTATATTTACTTTACGACGTTGTTTGGAGGCGGATTAGTACCTTGGTACATTATGCTCACGAAGTATTTGGGGCTGCTAGATACGTATACAGTGCTTATTTTCCCGGGATTAATGACTCCATTTCTAATCATTTTGATGAAAAACTTCATTCGTTCCTCCATGCCGGAAGAACTGTTCGAGTCCGCTAAAATAGACGGTGCGGGTGATTTTAAAATTTACTATCGAATTGTACTGCCTTTATCTACACCGGGTATTGCCACTGTGGGGCTATTTCTGGCTTTGGCTTACTGGAATGACTGGTTTTCATCCTCACTCTTTATTAATGACCCGCATAAATACCAGTTGCAATACTATCTGTATAATGTCATTAACTCCATGCAATTTATTGCTCAAATGGGTGCAGGCACCGGCGTGTCCCTTTCCAACGATATGCCGACAGAGTCGACCAAAATGGCAATGGCGATCGTGGTTACGGGTCCCATTTTACTACTGTACCCGTTCATTCAGCGTTACTTTGTCAAGGGGCTGACGATTGGTGCGGTAAAAGGATAAGCGGCACTAAAGGCTGAGATGGCATGATGTGCTGACATTGTGCCATCCAAGCAGCACTTTTTGTAAGCGTTTTATTTAAACGGACTACCATTTCAAAGGGAGGATTCACATGACATTCACAAAGAAAAGAAAACAACGCATGTCCATCCTGATTGCAGTAATGGTTATCATGGCGCTCTTAGCCGGATGTGGGGGCGGTAGCGGAAACAGCGCACAAAAAGCAAATGGAGAGGATGATAAAGCCCAGAAAGTACAGCTGCAATTTTATATGCTGGGTGATGCTCCTAAGGATCTGTCTACCATTGAGGCAGAGATTAATAAGTTGGCAGAAAAAGATCTGAATGCCACCGTCAAATTTAACTATACGACGTGGACAGACTGGGATCAAAAATATAAGCTGTTATTGTCTTCGGGTCAGCCTATCGACCTGATCTTCACTGCAGATTGGACGCAGTATCAGGCCTATGCCAAGAAGGGGGCATTCCTGCCGCTAGACGATCTGCTGCCTAAGGCCGCACCTGCCTTGCAAAAATTCGTGCCTCAGGACATGTGGGATGGGGTTAAAATCGGAGGCAAAATTTATACCGTTCCTGGCACGTATAAAGAATATGTCACAAACGGTTTTGTATGGCGTGAGGATTTACGCGAAAAGTACAATTTGCCTAAACCGACAGACATCAAAAGTTACGAGGCTTACATGGACGGGATACGTCAGCATGAGCCTAGTATGAAAACGGTATCTTTGAACAGTGATATCAAGGGAAATCTGCATGATCGTTATACCGAATTAGTAACGAAGAGTGTAGGTGCTTTGCCTTATGGCATTGGCATCAAATATGAAAAACCAACAGAGGTATATAAGTATTGGGGCTCAGATGAACAAAAAGAAGAGCTGAATACTTACAAACGCTGGGCTGATAAAGGGTTTATTCCCAAAAACGTATTAAACGTAAAAGATACGCTTCAGGATCAAGTCACTTCTGGTAAAGCAGCGAGTATTTTTGGCGACAACCCAACCCGGTTTAATGATATGGTCATTAAGCTCAAAGCATCCCACCCGGACTGGAAGCTTGAGTACTATCCATTCCCGCTGACAACGGGCTATGCAACTCCGGTGCATCCGATTCATAATGGCTTTGCAATTCCAAAAAGCAGCCCGAACCCAGCCCGCGCGCTGGCCTTTTATGAAAAGCTTGTAACGGACAAACGCTATAACCTGCTTACGCAATATGGTATCGAAGGCAAAAACTACGAAGTCAAAGATGGTTACTATCAAATGATAGGTAGCGGTAGTACGAATGGATTTTCACGGGAAGGCATGAACAGCTGGGCTTGGCGTAACCCGGAATACATGCTGTTTGATTCAGGCTTCGACCGTGTGAAGAAGATTTTTGCGGAGCTGGATAAAATCCAGAAGCCTGATCTGTTTACTGGCTTTGCAGAGGACTATACGATCTACCAAGCAGAAAAAGCAGCATTAGAACAGGTCGAGAAGCAGTATCTGTATCCACTTCAAGCTGGGCTGATCGACAACGTTGATCAAGGTCTTGAGACTTTCATGCAAAAGGCGAACCAAGCTGGTTTGGAGAAGATTCAAACCGAATATACAAAACAATGGGAAGCCTATGTGAAGGAGAAGGGGATCAAGTAAAACGTTAAGAGCTGTGATCTAAAGTAAAAGCAAGTCTCCAGAAAGTTGGAGGCTTGCTTTTTTGATATCTCCTATTGCGCATTCGCTTTAGAACGGCGGAAATCTGTGGGTGTCACGCCCAAACTGCGTTTAAACATACGGTGGAAATAAGAGCTACTCGCAAACCCGGTTTGTTCTGCCACGTCAGCCACCGACCAGTCGGTCTGTTCCAGTAGCTCACAGGCCTTGCGAATACGAAGCTGCTGGATGACGTCTACGATGGTGGACATGGTTTGTTGCTTATAAAGCCTGCTGACATAGATTGGCGACATATCCAGCTCTTCCGCAATCTGATTGAGACAGAAATTAGGGTCCGTATAAGCTTGCTCCATTCGTTCGTTGATTTGTTTTACCAATCGTTCTTGCTTTGTATTTCGTTTTTCCGCCAGATTGGAGCGAACCTGTTCAAAGACCAATTGGTAATGAGCAATAAGATCCTCGGCGGTCTCTAATCGATCTGCGGATGGTAATTCAGATTTAGATTCGATAGCAAATCCATTGAGCTCACTTATATGCCGAACGGCATTATTCACACTCATGATAAGCCGAGATATTGCCACCCGCACAGAGGAAAACGGATATTGCTCCATATGCATCAACAGATCTTGGAACATCCGGTGTGCATCCTCCGTATGACCAGATAGCAGCGTATCCAGCAATTTTTTTTCTTTATCCGATGGAAATACATAAGTATTTTGGACATCTTCATCTGTAGTGTTTCGCGCATTAATAATACAGCCATGTCCCTGAAAAAAACGGTGCATAGATGCGTTCTCTACCTGGCGGTATAGCAGATGCAACTGTTCTGGTTGACTTGTAATTACGCTGTAGGTTAGTGATACACTTAGCTTCAAATATTCGAGACAGGCTTCGCGTATTTGGCGTAATAGGGTTTCCAGTAGTACCGTGTCTGTATGTTCCGCAGGGTCTAAAATGTTGAGCATCAGCAGGACGCTATCCTCATCCATATCAACGGTCTCCACCCGATATGTTTGCCCGCATATTTCAGAAGCGATATTCATGATGGCAAACTTGTAAGGTAGCAGATCAGGTCCACGCTCGCTTTGCCAGCGGGCATATTCATCTATGCGCAGGAGTACAAGGCGATAGTCTTTGTCGAACTGAAATGTAATCCCAAGCTCGCGCAGTCGTTCCGGTTCTTCACCAGCAGGAAGATTTCGGATTCCCCGAATCACATTCCGTAAAATGTTTTGCCGAATCGTGTACATACTGTTGCGTTTCTCCGATTCCAGTGAATTCATATGCACAACAATTTGACCAATAGGCGTATACAGCATTTTGGACAGCAGCCAGGAAGCTACAAATCCTGCCATTCCGATGATGGCCGCGATCAGTACCATGGCATTACGAATAACACTCGCCATTTTGATAACGCTTTCATAAGGTGTGACACTAATATACTGCCAACCTAGTCCATCCGGGGAAGTATAGGAAATCAGTGATCTTTTACCATGAAAGTCTTCTACAAAATAGCCTGTTTCCTGTTTTTTGACTCTAGTGTGCAGCCATAGCTGTTCTTTTTCGTTCAAAGCTTCGTCTGTCAACGTTGTACCAGATAACAATCTGCCTTGATCGTCTAAAATATAAGCAGTCCCACCTGAGATGGGGGTCGACGCCATTTCCTTGTTCATCCAGGCCGCTGACACGTTCACAATCACAGCCGAATTTATCGCTTCGTTCGAGTTGATTGCGTCATAACATAAATACGTATAGGCTGCGATGTCTGGGCTTGCTTGCTCTACGCCAGCTTCGGGGTCTGAGGCAGACAGCAACGGATACGTGCGTGGAATAGGCGTAAAGGGTTTGTAGTCCTGATAATGATCCAGCACGCGAATGATGTCTGTATCAGCCAGTTCATGCTTGCTGAATAACCCGTTTTGGCCTTGTGAGGACGCAATGTAGAAGGTGTCACTTTTAGGGTTATACACGTAGATGGATTCAATATAAGGCATGGAGTTAAGATAATTATTTAATTCGGTCATGGCAGCGGTTACATCATATACATTGGGCTTGGGATAATACAACAGCTTGGATAGGGTACTGCTGCGATACATTTGAAATGCCAACGATTGAGCAATAGATGTCATGTTGATGACCTCTTTGCTTCTCAACGTTAAGCTATTGTGATTGGCTTCGAACGCCTGCTCCTTTTCCACGCGAATATAGTAGAAATAATATACAGTGGTGGATACCAGCAACGTTAGTGTTATACATAACGTAATGCTGACCAGCAATTTGCTGTGTAGCTTGTGATGCTTTTTGAAATTGCTCATATGAACAGGCCTCCTGTCTGTGTGAACGTAGCTGTAAAGTACACCCTATTTATGTATTCATTATACGTATGATTTTATGAACAGGACAGTGAACAAACCGATTCTTTGTGAAAAATAATGATCTTTTCGTAAAAAGACCGGGAACACGGATACGCAAACTAGATTGCGTCGGTTCCCGGCCTGTTTTATTGGTTCAAATGAAAGAAGCAAAGATGAGGCGGCATTTCAATTAGTCAGGAAATTGAACATTACCTTTAACGATATAGGCTTGGCCCGTGCCATTTTCCGCTAGAGCTGGGATGGTATCATTCAGTACGACACCGCGAATGTCCGTAATCCGTATTTTCAGAGGCTGTTTTCCTAAGTTAGTACCCAGAAAATGGTTGTAATCCTGTTTTTCGAGATTGAGCCATTGCCCGTTTTGTTGGACCTCCATTTTTAAGACTGGATATTTATGATTGCGTACTTGAATGGCTGCCCACCATTGGCTGCTGCCTTCTTTAATGCGGTAGGAGACATTACCACTAACCGGAGCTTTGACAACTTTCCATGAAATATTGATTTTTCCATCCTTTTGATTGCCAATCAGGTTGAAGGCATTCGGAGACAGATCAAGTGCGCCACTCGGACCCTCAGGGTATAAATCTGTTACATAGACGGTTGTTTTTCCTTTGGGGCCTTGAACCTCCAAATAGGCTCCAGCTAATGCGGCTTTAATTCCGTTATAATTCAATTGTGTGGGGTTAAGCGCTGTAATTTTGGCATCAGAAGGGATAGGATCAAGCAGTAATGCTCCTCCAGAGTAACCTGATCCTGTATATGTGGCGTACCCCGTGTATGTATCATTCCAAGCAGCTGAAGCGGGAAGTGCGAGCAATACGACACTTAGCAACGACGTCAGACCAATCGTTTTGAACTTTCGGAACAGAGATTTTTCTTGCATAATCATTTCCTCCTTGTTCATTTAATAGATTTATATAGTAAATATAAACACTATATTACCTAATATTCCAAATTGTACAATAGGACTTTGAGGCAAAAAGAAAATGTTGAAGATATTTGTCAACATACCCATAGGTCATATGGCGTGTTTTTTGAGAAATGGCTGTACAGATAAAGAATAAGGGGAGGATCAAGTAATGGGGGGCGAAACTAGGACTTTTGGATGAAGTCTTTTAAATAGAATAAGCGAACTATTGTTCTCGTTTTGATTGTCGTATACAATCGAATCATGCTGATTCAAATAGAGTAATGTCGACTCTGTGTATACTGCAAGAAAGGATGTTATGCATCATGATGGGAAGAGCCCATTTAATTATTGGAACCGGGGTCTCCCTATCGGTATTAGCCTTAAGTGGATTCGAAGTGACTCCGGCTGCCGTGGCAGCCGCTGTGGTTGGTTCATTGCTGCCGGATATTGACGAGCCTAACTCCATGCTTGTGAGCCGTGCGTTACCGAACAAAATGCTTAGGCTCATACAGCTTCTAATGATTGGGGCTGCGGGTTGGGTGTTTTTCACCCGTTTGGCTCCGCCACCCTGGAATCTTGTTTTGGCTTTGCTGATGATCAGCGCTTCTTTTATGCCGTCACGGTCTATGCGTAAAGTTATCATTTTTCTAATTGGTATCGGCCTTGCCTGGTATGGGGAATCATATGCACCGTGGAATTATATCGCCGGGTGTCTGCTGATCATATGTACGCTTGTTCCGCACCGAGGATTGACGCATACGGTATATGGGACAGTAGCATGGACCGCGCTGCTTTACGGCACGACACGTTTGCATGGCGACAGCATATGGCTGGCTGGAGGTATAGCGTACTTGCTACATTTATTGGCAGATTCCTTGACGAATAACGGAATTAAGCCTTTGCCGCCATTCAAATGGAAGCTAAGATTTAGATTAATGAGCACCGGAACCCGGAAGGGAGCAAAGGTAGAAAATATCTGTATTACCTTAACAGCTGTACTTGTAGTGATTGCTTTGCTTCGGTACAAGCATTTAATTTGAGAACTTCTATTTTTTTCTATTAAATTAAAAAACAGTCAAGCACACGTATGTGTCTTGACTGTTTTTTATAGATTCTTATTCTCTGTTACTTCTTAAGCTCGTTCAATAATGGTATTCAGTGTTGTGCGATCCAGATTTTGAACCAACTTAATGATCAGTTCCTTGGCCGCATCATAATCATCGGTGTGAATAATGGACGAGGAAGTGTGGATGTATCGTCCACATATGCCGATGACGGTAGATGGCACACCAATTCCGCTCAAGTGCACTTGACCAGCATCCGTTCCCCCAGTGGAGATAAAATATTGGTACTTGATTTTGTGAGTTTCCGCCATGTCCTGCACATACTCCACAATTCCGCGGTGTGTAATCATACCTGGATCAAAAACCCGCAACAGTGCGCCTTTACCAAGCTGTCCGTATGCGTTCGGATCTCCACCCATATCGTTGGCAGCACTGCAATCCAGTGCAAAGAAAATATCCGGCTGAATCAGATTGGCAGCTGTGCGTGCACCGCGCAGTCCCACTTCCTCCTGGACCGTAGCTCCTGCATACAATGTATTTGGAAGCTGGTCTTTTTCCTTATGTAATGCCTCCAACAGCTCAAGCGCCAGGCCTACACCATATCGATTGTCCCATGCTTTAGCCATGATTTTTTTGGGATTCGCAAGTGGAGTGAAATCACAGATCGGAGCGATAGCCGTTCCGGGTACAATTCCCAGATCTTGCGCCTCCTGTTTGCTGTCTACGCCGATATCCAGGTACATATGCTTGATGTCCATCGGCTTGCTGCGTTGCGCTTCATCGAGCAAATGTGGTGAGACAGAGCCAACTACACCAATGATTGGGCCATTTGGGGTCAATACTTGAAGACGTTGTGACATGATGGCTTGGCTCCACCAGCCTCCAACCGGCTGAAAACGAATCATTCCATTTTCCGTAATGCCATTCACAATAAAACCAACTTCATCCAGATGTCCTGCCACCATTACACGTGGGCCACTTTCTTGCCCGCGCAGTACACCAAAAAGACTGCCCAAACGGTCCTGCACGATTTCATCCGTATAACCGGATATTCGTTCTTTAACCCATGCCCGCAGCTCTCGCTCATGTCCAGGAATGGAAGGGAACTCTGTTAAGGTTTTAAACAATTCCAATGTTTTTGCTTCCATGATGTATACCTCACTCCTTATTAATTAACCAGTGGTCGTCATGTATTCAGTATGAATGGATTTGTACGGAATGTCCACGATATCATTTTCCTGACATAACATTTCCCCAAAAAGCTCATAATGTTAAGGAGCCAAGCAATCTGAACCGCCAAGCGCGGAACTTTTGAATAAGGGGTGGTGAATGATGCCAGCTAAGTCAGGACAGCGCGGTTTTCGTACTAATTCGTCGCCGTTGTCCATAAATGAGAAAGACTATCAAAGTGTTTCCCAAAAGCATGAACCTTCCAGAAAAGTATTTGCCAATTGTGTGCGTGCTTTTCTGGTTGGTGGCGTCATCTGTGTGATTGGGCAGGCGATTCAGGAA
Organism: Paenibacillus sp. FSL W8-0439; assembly: GCF_038008995.1. Lineage (NCBI taxonomy): Bacteria > Bacillati > Bacillota > Bacilli > Caryophanales > Paenibacillaceae > Paenibacillus > Paenibacillus sp. FSL W8-0439. The sequence goes on along the minus strand of NZ_JBBPAK010000001.1, from coordinate 3,924,853 downwards.
GCCTTTATGGCAGGGATGCATATTCCAGCCAAAGAAGCTGCGGCACCAACTGCATCCATGATGATCCTCTTGTCTGTTATATTAACCTGCATCGGGGTCTACGATAAGATTGCCCAATGGGCAGGAGCGGGAACCGCTGTACCCATCACAGGTTTTGCGAACTCAATGTGTTCAGCTGCATTGGAGTATCGTTCCGAGGGATTGGTACTTGGAGTGGGTGCAAATATGTTCAAACTGGCAGGCTCCGTTGTTGTATTTGGTGTTGTGGCCGCATTTATCGTGGGCGTTATATACGCAATCCTCGGTGTGGGGGGCAATCACTTATGAGAAGACAGGGAGGACAAACCTGGAAGTTCGAGTCGAGACCGCGCATCATTGGGAGTGCAACTGTTGTAGGCCCGGATGAAGGAGAGGGACCGTTGTCCACAGATTTCGATTATATTTATGACAATATCGAAATAAACGAGAAAACATGGGAAAAAGCGGAACGAAGATTAATTGAGCATTCTACAGAGCTTGCGTTAATTAATTCAAATTTAAACAAAGAGGAAGTGCAATTTTTCATAAGTGGTGATCTGATGAATCAGATTATCAGCAGCTCATTTTCGGCTAGCAAGCTTGCTATTCCCTATTTAGGTGTTTTCGGAGCCTGCTCAACGTCGATGGAAAGCTTGGCTTTAGCAGCACTTATTGTGGATTCAGAGGCGGGCGACTACGTGATGGCGGGTACAACCAGCCATAACTGTACTGTGGAAAAACAATTCCGCTATCCTAATGAATACGGAGCACAGAAGCCCCCCACAGCTCAGTATACGGTTACCGGTTCCGGTGCGGCCATTGTGGGACATGCGAAGTCAGGGACGGTGGTAGATTGTGCTACTATTGGGCGTGTAATGGATATGGGCATTAAAGACCCCTTTAATATGGGCGGAGCCATGGCTCCAGCGGCGACGGATACGCTTTTATCTCATTTCCGAGATACAGGCAGGGACCCAGGCTACTATGATCTTATTGTAACAGGGGATTTAGCCTCCGTAGGGCTGCCGATTGCCAAGGAACTGCTTAAAAAAGATGGATTCGATATGAATCAAACGGAATTTAATGATTGCGGTTTACTGATTTACGACATCAATAAGCAAAAGAAGGTCATTGCAGGTGGAAGTGGTTGCGGATGCTCAGCTGTTGTAACCTATGGACATCTGTTAAAGCGGATCGAAAAGGGAGAACTACAAAAGGTGCTGGTCGTGGCGACCGGGGCGTTATTGTCTCCTTTGACTACACAGCAGGGTGAAAGCATTCCATGTGTTGCACATGCTGTAGCTTTTGAAGCGGGAGGAAAAGTATGATATTTCTATGGGCTTTTTTAGTGGGCGGTGCCATTTGTGTCGTGGGTCAGTTGATGATGGATGTAATCAAATTGACCCCGGCACACACAATGAGTACGTTGGTCGTAGCAGGTGCAATTGCCGACGCTGTCGGAATATATGATCCCCTTATCAAATTTGCTGGAGCGGGTGCGACGATTCCAATTACCAGCTTTGGTAACTCACTCGTACATGGTGCACTAACCGAATTGGAAAAGGACGGATGGCTTGGTGTTATTACAGGGATCTTTAGTCTGACAAGCGCAGGGATTTCCTCGGCGATTATTTTCTCTTTTCTGGCATGCTTGTTTGTTCGTCCAAAAGGAAGCATATAAAGCAGGGTGCTTTAAATAGGATAAAAAGTAAAATAAATTGTATACGTGAACCCTTCGGATTTGATAACCGAAGGGTTTTTGACTGTCCCGAAAAACATGTACCTATAAGAGAAGATGGAGCTTGAATAATATGGGCAAGGAGTTAAGTGTACTCTATGTCCACCTTCATGTACAATAATAGGAAACATGTTGCTATCTAGGAGGTTTACAGAGTTATGCCCGTGCGTCAAGAATCTGTGCAGATTGTATCTGCAATCCGTTCTAATCTGGAATCCTGCATATTAGGGAAATCCTTTGAAATAAAATTATTGCTTACGGCTATGCTGGCGGGTGGACACATTCTGATCGAAGACGTTCCGGGTACGGGGAAAACGCAAATGATCAAGGCTCTTGCAAAATCCATGCGTGGTGATTATCGCCGTGTTCAATGTAATCCTGATATTCTACCGAGTGATATTACAGGGGTATCTATATTTCATCCACGGGATGAGCGTTTTTATTTCCGTCCGGGTCCGGTTATGACTAACATTTTACTGGCAGACGAAATTAACCGAGCGACGACGAAAACCCAGTCAGCTCTGCTGGAGGTTATGGAGGAACGAAGTGTGACGGTGGATGGGGACACTCATATGTTGCCTCATCCTTTTATGTTGTGTGCCACTCAAAACCCGATTGATTTTGAAGGTACTTATATGCTGCCGGAAGCACAATTAGATCGTTTTATGCTCAAAATCAGCCTGGGCTATCCTGATTTGGAGACAGAGCGCAACATGCTGCTTCATCATCAGACGGGCCAGCCAGCAGATCGTCTGGAGGCTGTAGCGCATATGGAACAGATTGCTGGCATCCAGCAGGAAATCAGAGATATCTATATGGACGAAGCGGTGACGTCCTATTTACTCGATATCGTGCGTGCGACAAGAGAACATCCATCTGTGCTACTGGGAGCTAGTCCACGGGCCGCACTTGCTTTTGTCATGGCTGCCAAGGCATTCGCTTTTCAGGATAACCGTGACTATGTGTTGCCTGATGATGTGAAGGCGCTGGCACCTTATGTACTGACGCACCGTTTGCTGCTGCGTCCCGAAGCACGCCTCGATAGCTCCAACGCCCAGTCCGTGCTGCAGTCCGTGCTCCGACAGGTTCATGTACCCGTACGAATGGAGCGTTCTTAAGGAATGAACATGGTCAAAAGGAAGCGCAGGCTTCCCCGGCTATCAAGTCGCATCTGGCTTATGCTATGTATATGGGTAGTGTGCCTGCTTTATTTGTTGTTTCAGGGTGGAAAGACATCGGTCATGCTGTTTTCTATGGTTACGTTGTTAATCGTTTATTTATGGATGGTTGGTCTGAGTGGAGTTCGTCGCGTCCAGGGCCATCGTCAGCTTTCGCAAGGCTCGGAGTTTGGCGAGCTGCTGCATGCGGGAGATCAGGTACACGTAAAGCTCAGTCTGAGCATTCCTGGCTTTCTTCCGTTACCCTATGTCATTGTTCGCGAGGTGCTCAAGCGACATACGGGGGAATCCTGGTCGTTTGAAGACAGTGTTATCCCTAGTATGAAAGGTGGCGGCCAGCTTACATTTCAAACCCCTGCTTTAGAACGAGGAAGCTACTATTTTGAGGAAACCGAATGTGTGAGTGAGGACATCTTTGGCCTGTTGGAGCACAAGGGCAGGTTGAATGCACGCGGTGAATTTCGGGTGCTTCCTCGCACGGCATTCATTCCATATTGGCAGATCAATGATCGCCGCTCAAGGATGTCTGGACCGCAGACCGTTCAAACTCGAACGCGTCGTGAAACGACACAAATTAACGGTGTACGGGATTATGTATATGGAGATCGGTTTTCACGCATCCACTGGAATGCGACGGCTCGTACAGGTAGTTGGAAATCCAAGGAATTTGAGCATGAGACGGTTCCCAAAACGATGCTTGTGCTCGACGTACAAACAAAGCATTATGTAAACGCCGACCAGTTTGAGCTAGCTGTATCTTCTACCGCTTCATTGCTGGAATATGGTGGACGGGAGCGGATGGGAGTCGGACTGTGTACAGCTGGAGGGAAGGGGACTGTTTTTCAGCCAAGTGAGCAGATGATGGAACGACAACGAATGATGCATCACTTGGTAGACATCCACACCACTTCGCAAGGCAGCTTGATGACTGCTGTAGAAAGCTGTGTGCGCCAGTTTCCGCAAGGCTGTTATTTTATACTGATTAGTCCGCTGAAGGATCATCAGGCGCTGGAACTTCTTCGCTGGGCCGATACCCGGGGGATGACTCCGTGCCATGTCTATATCGGCGAAGGCTCTGCCGAGGGAGAAGCTGAAAAGTGGATGAGTATGCTTCGTGCAAGGGGAATTAAGGGCTACGATGTTGAGAGCCTCGAAGAGCTCCCGGCTGTAATGGGGGGAGGGACACAATGAAAAGCTGGTTACAATCGTTAAAGAGCTCCTGGGCTCCCGCCTTTACGTTCTTGTGGATTATTATTATTGCTATGCAATGGGTGTCTTTTGCTTCTGAATTATGGCTGGAAGAGACGAGGGCACTTGTACTGATGACCATTACAATGCTGGCGCTGGTGAAGATTTTACTACCATTCCGTCCATGGATTGAATTTGTCGTTAAGGCGGTAACGCTGTTCTTTATTTTGTATCGGACATTAGTGTCTTACTCCATCATTATCCCCTTTGGCGGGGCAGCCAATCGTCTGGATCAGTTTATATCTAATATGTCTCCTTATGTTTGGTTTTCCCTCATTGCTTGGCTAGTCATTGAAATGGTGCCGCTCATCGTTACCACGAAGCAGCGGATTCTAGTTTTTGTGGGCATCAACGTTGCAGCTCTGGCGGTGCTTGATTCCTTCACACCAACTGTGCTGTGGGAGGAGGTTGCCTGGATCGTCTTTGCTGGTATGGGATGGCTAGTGACACAGCATCTGCAGTATTTTCGTCAGCATTATCCTCAAGGATGGAAGCATATTCGGCGTTATCCGTATAAAATTGCGGCCAATATTGCTGTCATTTTTGCGCTTATTATTATGGCGGGTGTGAATATGCCCGAGGTACAGCCAGCTTTGACGGACCCCTATACAGCGTGGACCCAGCGCATTAGCTCAACCACCGCTGGAACCACCAATGGATCTGGGGCACTGAATCAGCGCATGAACACCGCATCTGGTTATAGTCGCCAGGATAATCGATTGGGTGGAGGTTTTAATTTTGATTATTCGCCTGTCATGACCATCACAACTAATCAGCGAAGCTATTGGCGAGGAGAAACGAAACGAACCTATTCCGGTACAGGCTGGGTTGACGTGGGCAACGATGATCCAGCATCAAATGAGGTGTCGATGACCGCAGAGCTTGAAAACGCACAAGAAACGAGGCACTCTACAGAGCAGGTCGTGCAGACCGTTACCATGCAAAATGATCAGAGCTATCCCGTTCTGTTTGGCGCCTATTCGGTGCATCGTGTTCAATCGGTGGACAGAGATTCACGGGCAAACGGGTTGCGTTGGAATCCGGAACAGGCAGAGCTGCTTTGGAATCCATCCTCTCGAAGAACTGCTTATCCTAAAACGTATACTTTGGTATCGCATGTTCCAGTGATCCCTGAGAAAGAACTGCGTAGAAAAAGTTTTAATGAGTTGTATGGAAAAAATAAACAGGAAGCCTACTTACAAATTCCAAAGGAATTGCCGCAGCGGGTTCGGGATTTGGCTCGCAATGTAACGGCGAAGGCCAAAACGCCGTATGAAAAAGTCGGATTGCTACAGCAGTATCTACAGCAAAATTATGCATATACGAACAATCCGGATCTCTCACGGAAAAGAAGCAGGGATTTCGTGGATGCCTTTCTGTTTGAGATTCGGGAGGGCTATTGCGATTATTATTCCACTTCATTAGTCATGATGGCTCGCTCCGTTGGGGTTCCAGCCCGTTGGGTCAAAGGGTATGCTCCTGGCCAGCAGACGTTTTCAGATGATGCAACCACGGGCGATGGTGACGAAAACATGTCCTCTTATTCCGTGACAAACGCGGACGCTCATTCCTGGGCAGAGGTATATTTAGGCGAATATGGCTGGGTTCCGGTAGAAGCTACGCCTGGCTTTGATATGCCGTTACTTACAGAGCAGGAGGATTCAAAGACTCCAGACGCCCCAGAGGTCAAGGATCAGCCAGAATCAGAGCAGCCTGAGCAGACTCCGCAGATAGATTCAGGGGAAGGCTTAGAGATTCATCCTGTAATTATAGGCTCTGCTGCTGCCATTATCCTATTGTGGGCTGCTTATATCATCTGGCGTAACCGAGCAGATATTCACTTTTACCTGCTGCGTTTACGCACAGGTAAACCGCTGACCCCAGATGAAAAAGTGGTCGTCGAAACGGAACACTGGTTACGGTACATGCGAAGGAAAGGCTTTGTCCGCGCAAGCCATGAGACACTGAGGGAATCAGTCGACAGATGGTCACAAGAAGCACCGGAGCGCGCTGTGATTTTACATCAGTTGCTAGGACGCTTTGAACAAGCGCGTTATAGTCCTTCGTCGGTAACCGCCGAGGATTGGCGCAGTGTTCGCCAGCAAGCTTCCCTGTTGCAAAAGGAACCATGGATAAAACGATGGGCTGGGCGAAGAGCCAAGTCTGACCAGAAGGATGAAGGCTAGTCATTTTTACTAGGTTTGGTGTCGCAATTTTTAATCTTAATCAATATGTTTAGTAAAAAGCTGTCCGTTTGTTGCGGATAGCTTTTTACTAAGCCATAGTAATATGGTATAGTTTGTCGTATGAAACTGAGGTGACCGACGTTGTTTGAAATGCTGATGCCCAAATTACGGGTGAATACCGTCTTTGATATTGATCTTGAAGGCTTGTATGCTCAAGGATATCGCGGCATTATTACGGATCTGGATAACACGCTGGTCGGTGCAAAAGCGCCGAACGCAACTCCCGAGCTGGTGGCCTGGTTTGAAAAGGTCAAACAGGCGGGTTTTAAGCTTGTCATCGTGTCTAATAACAATATGGACCGTGTATCCGTGTTTGCTACGCCTTTGGACATTGAATTTATACATGCCGCCCGGAAGCCATCCAACTCGTCCTTTCGTAGAGCCATTCGTATGATGGGGCTTACTCCGGAAGAGACTATTATGGTCGGGGATCAAATGTTGACGGACGTATTGGGAGGCAACCGAATGGGTTTGCATACCGTTTTGGTGCTGCCGATATCCATTCATGATGAAGGAGTCATGACCCGATTTAATCGACGGTTGGAGCGAATCGCGCTCACAAGGTTACGTAAGAAAGGCTTATGGCTTGAGGAGGAAAAGAAGAATGACTGAAAGACCTGACGGTGGAACTGCCGTCAAATGTAGTGGTTGCGGTATCGCCATGCAGACCACTAGCCCGGACCTTCCGGGATATATTCCGGAAAAATTATTAACTCGTGAACCGGTCATCTGTCAGCGTTGCTTCCGGATCAAAAACTATAATGAAACCTCTTCGGTGACGGTAGATCAAGATGAATTCTTGAAGCTGCTTAGTCAGATTGGGGACAAGGATGCGCTCGTCATCCACATTGTAGATATTTTTGATTTTGAAGGTAGCTTGATTTCCGGCCTACAGCGTTTTGTAGGTTCGAATCCGGTTGTACTGGCAGTCAATAAGACTGATTTGTTGCCTAAGGTCACAAACTGGAACAAGGTACGTAACTGGGTACAAAAGCAAGCGAAGGAGCAAGGGCTACGCACGGAAGAAATCGTACTGTGCTCTGCTAAAAAAAATCAGGGCTTTGACCGTCTGCTGGATGTGGTATCTGAACTGCGTGGTAACCGTGATGTATATGTAGTCGGAGCCACAAATGTGGGTAAATCCACGCTCATTAACCGCTTGATTCGTGATTATAGCGATATGGAGCAGGAACTCACAACATCCCGTTACCCAGGAACTACACTCGATATGGTGAATATTCCACTCGACGACGGCAAGCACATTATTGATACTCCGGGTATTGTGTACCCTTGGCGGTTCAGTGAAATTGTCTCCCGTCAGGACTTGAGTGCTATTATGCCGGACAAGCCGCTGAAGCCTGCTGCATATCAGCTTGATGCCGGACAAACATTGTTTTTCGGCGGTATGGCCCGATTTGATTTTGTAGACGGTCAGCACCAATCTTTTACCTGCTACATTAACGGTGGTCTTAAAATACATCGCACGAAGCTGGAGCGAGCTGATCAGTTGTTCGCTGATCATGCCGGGGAGCTATTGTCTCCACCAACACGCGATCAATTGGCAGAGATGCCAGAATGGACCAGACATGAGTTCCGTGTTCCACGCAAATCTCCATCGGACATCTATATATCCGGTTTGGGATGGATTAGGGTGAATAGTGAGAACGGAGCTCTGGTAGCGGTTCATGCTCCTCGGGGAGTCCGTGTGCTTTTGCGGCCTGCGTTGATTTAACAATGCTGTAACCAAGCTAAAGGGCGGCAAGGAACACATACGGGTTCCTGCCGCCATTCATGTATTTGAGCGGCCTAATATTTTGCAATATGGGGGAGAGCAACGATGAACAGCGGGGAGTCTGGAGCGACCGAACGAGATCTTGTACTATTGGGCGTATTGGGTGATCCGATCAAGCACTCCAAATCGCCTCTTATGCATAAAATAGCTTTACAGGCAGCGGGGATTGAGGGAGATTTTGTACCTCTTCATGTCACACCGGATCAGCTGGAGGATGCTGTGAAGGGGATTCGGGCTTTGCATTTCCGCGGAGTCAATGTGACGATTCCCCATAAGGTTGAGGTTATGAAATATCTGGATGAGATTGATGAAGGGGCCCGGCTCATCGGCGCTGTCAATACGATAGTGAATGACAATGGACGGCTCAAGGGCTATAATACGGACGGAATTGGCTATGTGCGTTCCCTTAAAGAAGAGACTTCAGTTGAGTTAAAGGGTGCAAGAATTGCTGTTCTAGGAGCCGGTGGGGCTGCTCGGGGCGTGATTCATGCTTTGTTGGAGGAGCGACCTGAATCGGTCATTATTCTGAACCGAACACGTGACAAAGCTGAACAACTGGCATTGGAGTGGACGACAGAAGCAATTCCAGTAATGGGCTATTCCAACGAGGAAGCCAAGAATGTACTCACGACAGTGGATGTATTGATTAATACAACCTCGGTGGGAATGTCTCCTTTATCTGATGAGCTTCCACTGGAAACGAATCTGATTCCGCAGGGAATCATTGTGAGCGATTTGATCTACAACCCGCTGGAAACGAGGCTTTTACGCGAAAGTCGTGAACAGCGTGGCTGCACTGTACATGGAGGTTTAGGCATGTTTGTGTACCAAGGGGCAGTGGCTTTTGAGTATTTTACGGGAGTGGCCCCTGCAGTAGACCAAATGAGAGCGGCTGTGCTGAGAAGCCTAACGTAAGTCGGATATACATTAAAATTATGGAAATGCCGCATTGTATATGTGGCGACGAAGGGGTTAAATATACATGTTAACAGGTAAACAAAAAAGATATCTGCGCTCCATGGCGCATCATTTGGACCCAGTTTTTCAAGTAGGTAAAAACGGTACGAATGAGCATCTTATGCGTCACATCAATGATGCGATTGAAAAGCGTGAGCTGATGAAAGTACAAATTTTGAACAACTGTTTAGACGACAAACATGAAATTGCGGAAGAACTGGCAGCAGAGACGGGTTCCGAGCTTGTACAGCTTATTGGGAGCACCATTATTTTGTACAAGGAATCTCGTGATCATAAGCAAATCGAGTTGCCTAGAGGATAATACGCGGGGAGAAAATTATGAAAATCGGTATTATGGGTGGTACATTTGATCCCATTCATATTGGACATCTGCTGGCTGGAGAAGCGGCAAGAGATGCCTATGGGCTGGATCAAGTATGGTTTATGCCTTCTCATATTCCTCCGCACAAGCATCAAGCGGGGGCAAGCGGCAAGGAGCGTCTGGAGATGACGAGTGAAGCGGTGGCGGGTCATCCTGCTTTTGAAGTGCTGGATATTGAAGTGCTTCGCGGGGGGGTATCCTATACCATTGACACGATCAAGAAGCTTCAGGAACTGCATCCTGCTGTAGATTTTTATTTTATTATTGGTGCAGATATGGTGAACTACTTGCCTCATTGGCAGGGGATTGAGGAATTGGCGCAGCGGATTTGTTTTATTGGGGTGCGGCGACCGGGCTTCGAGCTTGCGCTGGATGAGTTGCCATATTATTTGCAGGACAAGGTACTGCTGGCGGATATGCCAGTGGTGGACATTTCTTCGACGGATATACGAGAGCGTGTGGCAGAAGGCCGCACTATTCGTTATCTTGTGCCTGATCGTGTTCATGACTATATTACAAGGGGCGGTTTGTATGAAGTACAGCCGTGAGCAGCTAATGGAAGTCGTATCTGGCCAGATGCCTGAAAAACGCTGGAAGCACACGCTGGGTGTTATGCATACCTCTGTTGAGCTTGCGAAGCGTTATGGAGCAGACCCGGATAAGGCAGAACTGGCGGCTATTTTGCATGATGTAGCGAAATATTGGCCTGTTCAGCAGATGGAGGAAGTGATTCGTAACTATCCCGAATGTGATCAGGCGCTATTGGAGCATGACAAGCAGCTCTGGCATTCAGAGGTAGGGTACTGCGTTGCGGCAAGAGATTACGGAGTGGATGATCCGGAAATAAGGAATGCGATCCGCTGGCATACGTCAGGCCGCGTAGGTATGAGCCTGCTGGATAAAGTCGTGTGTCTGGCTGATTACATCGAACCGGGGCGGGATTTTCCCGGGGTTGAACATATTCGTAAACAGGCAAAGAAAAGTTTGGAGCAGGGCCTTATCGCTGGATTTGATTCTACGATTTCTTTGTTGCTGGAAAAGCAAAAGGTTATTTTTCCGCTGACGGTCTTGTCGCGCAATGACTTGATTCGACAGCTAAAACAGAAAAAAACGGAGGTTCATGAATGACCCTAACGAATGAGAAATTAATGCAAACGGCGGTTGAGGCCGCTAATGATAAAAAGGCAATGAATATTGTCGCACTGGATTTGCGTGGAGTATCGCTAGTTGCGGATTATTTTGTAATCTGTCACGGTAATTCGGATACACAAGTACAGGCGATTGTAACAGAAATTCGCAAACGCGCTCATGATGAAGGTGTAACCATCAAAGGAATCGAAGGAATGGATTCTGCTCGCTGGGTTCTAATGGATTTGGGAGATGTTGTAGTGCATGTCTTCCATCGCGACGAACGCGAATATTATAACATTGAACGGCTTTGGTCGGATGCTAAGGTTGTGGAGAAGGTATGAGTTTGATCGCTGGTACTTATGTCACCATTATGGTGGATCGTGAGGTATCTCCTTTCGGCTACTTTCTTACCGTCGGTGAGCAGGATGTTCTGCTGCATTATACGGAGCTGACTCGTGAAATCGAGGTGGGTGAACGGCTGGAGGTATTTATCTTCCACGATACAGAGGACCGTTTGGCTGCAACTATGAAAAGGCCGTTCTTGTCTCTGGGAGAAATGGCCAAGCTTGAGGTGGCCGATGTGCATCCGCGGTTGGGATGCTTCCTGGAGATGGGATTGGGGCGCCAACTTTTGCTGCCGATTCGTGAGTTGCCAGAAAACCGTGATCTGCATCCTCGGGTGGGTGACTACGTGTATGCCATTATGGAGCATGACAAACAAGGCAGACTGCGAGCTAAGCTGGCAGGGGAGCAGGAACTGGCTCCATTGTGTTTCCATGCTCCTAGTTCGTGGCTTAATACATGGGTGCAGGCGACGGTGTACAAGCCGCTTCAGATGGGCACATTCGTCCTGGTGGACGGGGGGGTGCTTGGTTTTGGTGCAATAGGAATGATTCATTCGTCGGAACGTAACCGCATGCTTCGCTTGGGCGAGGAGGTTAAGGTACGGGTCACGCTTGTTCGTGAAGACGGTCGGGTCAATCTGGCGATGTCGCCACGCAAGGAAGTAGGCCGTGATGAGGATGCGGATCGGTTGATTGCATTTCTGAAGGAACGTCCGGGTGGCGGTATGCCATATTCTGACGCAACGCCGCCGGATATTATCAAGCAACGGTTTGGTATCAGTAAATCCGCCTTCAAGCGTGCGATGGGCAAGCTGATGAAGGAAGGGCTGGTTACACAAAAAGAAAACTGGACCTACCTGGTGGAGAAGATGCCTAAACCGAAGGACGGGAATGGGGAATAAAGATGGCTTCTTACCGCAAGTTTGCCTATGTGTATGATGAGCTAATGCAGGACATGCCGTACCCGGACTGGTTGCGCTTTGCACGGCAAGCTTGGGATCGATACGGTATGCCACATACAGTGGCCGAGCTGGGCTGCGGAACGGGCTCAATTACGATTCCACTGGTTAACTCAGGCTTCGAGGTGGCTGGCATCGATTTGTCCTCTGACATGCTGGCAGTAGCCCGTCGCAAAATGGAAACTACTCCTCAAGGGCAGCGATTGTTTCGTGAGGGGAGCGTTCGCTGGATACAGCAGGATATGCGAGAATGGATTTTACCGGAGCCCGTGGATTCTGTCATTTCTTTTTGCGATTGCCTGAATTATTTACTTGAGGAAGAAGATATCATTTCTACTTTTCGCAGAACGTATGCTGGTCTGAAGCCTGGTGGAACCTTTCTGTTTGATGTACATCATCCCCAGACATTTTTGCGTTATGATGAAGAACAACCATTCGTACTGGATGAACGCTCTATTTCGTATATCTGGACATGCGCATTAGACACTCCCCGTTGTGAAATTGAGCATCATCTCAGTATCTTTGCGAAAGCAGAACATGAAGGACGCGATCTGTACCAGCGTTTTGAGGAAATTCATGTACAGCGTGCTTATGATCCAGCCTGGATGAAGGCAGAATTGTCCAAAGCGGGTTTTCGTGATGTGAAGGTATATGCAGATTTTGAATGGGTAGAAGCAGCAGATGACGCGGCGAGACTTTTTTATGTCGCTGTAAAATAGCTAGGATTCATTGAGCTAATATAGAAAAAGAAAGACGCTTTTCATGAAGTCATGAAGGGCGTCTTTTTGCTCTCATATATTCACTTTATAGTTCAGCTGAAGTTCATCACCCGGTACACCCCGAATGCCCCAATTCTGTTTCGGGGTTTCAAATATAGTAATTTCAAGATCCTGTGGAGAAATACCCAAAAGATCGTTAATTCTTTGAAATAACAGATTGATGAGTTGCTTCTTAGCTTCTGTCGTTCTGCCTTCGAAGATACTGATTTCAATAATGGTGTATGCGTCGGAGCGACAATCTGCATATATAAAATCTTCATGATTCATAGGGAAAAAACGATGAAACCTCTTGTCTGGAGGATAATTGAACGCATCCACCACGGCAGAGTGAATCACCTCTGAAAGTTGCTTTTTGATCGGATTTAGCTTCTCTTTTGTCCCGAAAATTTTAATCTGTGCCATGTCTCCACTCACCTTTCTTATCTCATCTCAACTTGAACCATTGCAACTTGGAGTTATTATAAAACATTCGTATTCATGTGTCATGGACAACTAGTATGAAGATGGCGCTTCGTATCAAATGTAGTCCTTATTTGACTTTTTTCGCGGTTTTCAATATAATAGTGCCATTATTAACGGTTAAATAGTCGCTGATGAGGAATAGTAGTTTTGTCTGGACATGTAGAGAGCCGGCGGGTGGTGCAAGCCGGTTGACAGTGCAAAGCGAACTCACCTCGGAGATATGCGTCCAACGCAGGAAAGCACCTATATAGGTGTCAGTATCCTGTTATTAATACGTATCGGATCACCTCCGTTATCAGGTGCAAAGGGAGTAGAATGCGAAGAACGCTTTCTGCTAACTAGGGTGGTACCACGGGAATATAACCTCTCGTCCCTAGCGCTGACACGCTACGGGATGCAGAGGTTTTTTTGTTGCATACCGTTTGAGGAGGAAAAGACAATGACAGACACACAGCCGAAGCACGGCTATCAACCGCAAAGTATTGAACCAAAATGGCAGAAATATTGGGATGAGAACAAAACGTTCCGCACTGGGGAAGAACCGGGTAAACCGAAGTTTTATGCTTTGGATATGTTTCCGTATCCGTCTGGAGCTGGTCTGCATGTAGGCCACCCGGAGGGATATACAGCTACAGATATTGTTTCACGTTATAAAAGAATGCGTGGCTACAACGTACTGCATCCGATGGGTTGGGACGCCTTTGGTCTGCCTGCCGAACAGCATGCGCTGGATACAGGCGAGCACCCACGCGAAATTACGGTGAAGAACGTAAATAACTTCCGCCGTCAAATCAAATCACTTGGCTTTTCATATGACTGGGATCGTGAAATCAGCACAACTGATCCTGATTATTACAAATGGACACAGTGGATTTTCATCCAGCTGTACAAGCGTGGCCTCGCTTATGTAGCTGAAGTGCCCGTGAACTGGTGCCCAGCACTGGGAACGGTACTGGCGAATGAAGAAGTAATTGATGGTAAGAGTGAGCGTGGCGGCCATCCGGTTATCCGCAAACCCATGCGTCAATGGATGCTGAAAATTACGGAATACGCCGATCGTTTGCTTGACGATCTGGAGGAACTGGACTGGTCCGAAAGCATTAAGGATATGCAGCGGAACTGGATTGGTAAGTCTACCGGAGCAGAGGTTCATTTTCCAATTGAAGGCTATGACGAACAACTCACAGTATTTACAACCCGTCCAGATACATTGTTCGGTGCAAGCTACTGTGTGCTGGCCCCAGAGCAGGAATTGGTGGATATGATCACTACACCTGAGCAAAAGGACGCTGTACAACAGTATCGTGAACAAGCTGCTCGGAAAAGTGACCTGGAGCGTACGGATCTGGCCAAAGATAAAACAGGCGTATTCACAGGAGCTTATGCAGTGAACCCGGTGAACGGCGAAAAGCTGCCAATCTGGATTGCCGACTATGTACTGGCAGGCTATGGAACAGGTGCAATTATGGCAGTACCGGGCCATGATACACGTGACTGGGAATTTGCCAAGAAGTTCGGATTGAAAATCACTGAGGTCGTTCAAGGTGGAGACGTGGACAAAGAGCCATACACCGAGGATGGTCCGCATGTCAATTCAGGCCTGCTGAATGGACTGACCAATGAGGAAGCTATTCCGAAAATGATTGAATGGCTCGAAGCTGAGGGTAAGGGGCAGGGCAAAGTAACCTATCGTCTGCGTGACTGGCTGTTCAGCCGCCAACGCTATTGGGGCGAGCCGATTCCAGTAATTCATCTAGAAGATGGAACGATTAAAACAGTTCCTGAGGATCAACTGCCGCTCGTACTGCCAGAGATGGACAATATCAAGCCTTCAGGTACAGGTGAATCCCCACTGGCGAATGCGACAGATTGGGTAGAAACCGTTGATCCTGAAACAGGTATGAAAGCACGTCGCGAGACAAATACGATGCCGCAATGGGCAGGAAGCTGCTGGTACTACCTGCGCTTTATTGATCCAAAAAATGATAAAGAGCTTGTGTCCAAAGAGAAACAGCGCGAATGGATGCCTGTTGACCTGTATATTGGCGGAGCGGAACATGCGGTTCTTCACTTGCTGTATGCCCGTTTCTGGCACAAGGTGCTGTATGATATCGGCGTAGTGGAAACGAAAGAGCCTTTCTATAAGCTGGTCAACCAGGGTATGATTCTAGGCAACAATAATGAAAAAATGAGTAAATCACGCGGTAATGTCATCAATCCAGATGATATTGTTAATACGTTTGGCGCCGATACGCTGCGTATTTATGAGATGTTTATGGGGCCGCTGGAAGCGACCAAGCCATGGAATGAGAATGGGGTAGAGGGAGCGCATCGTTTTCTGTCCCGCGTATGGCGCCTGTTTGTTTCCGAGGATGGTAGCCTGAACGAAAAAATTAAAAATGACGGCGGTAGCGACGAGTTCAAACGGACCTGGCATAAAACGCTGAAAAAGGTAACCGAGGACCTGGATGCATTGCGTTTCAATACAGCGATCAGCCAGCTGATGATCTTCACCAATGATGCATACAAAGCAGACCTTCTGCCGCGTGCAGCGATGGAAAACTTCGTGCAAATGTTGTCGCCGCTTGCACCGCATCTAGCCGAGGAACTGTGGCAGCTGCTGGGACACAACGAGAGCATTACCTACGCGGCTTGGCCTGCCTATGATGAAGCATGGACGGTAGACGCTGAAGTGGAAATTGTCATTCAGATGAATGGTAAAATCGTACAGCGTGCAACGATTGCCAAAGATCTTGATGCCAAAGCGATGGAAACTTTTGCATTGTCGCTGGACAGCGTTCAGGAAGCACTGGCTGGTAAAACGGTTCGCAAGGTAATTGCTGTTCCGGGTAAGCTGGTTAATATTGTTGCCGGTTAATCGGCTTTAAGCCGAAGGAGGCATCTATCTTTTGCATGTCCTCTTCATACTTGTTGTGCGTGACCCGTATTAGCTCAGGGAAGACACTATGCAGGCTGATGTCTAACAACGCAAGAGCTTCAGCGGTTATACCTCCGGGAACCGCTACTCTTGCTTGTAACTCGGCTGGTGTCATCCCGCCTTCCGTGAGCAGCTTTCCAGTGCCGATGATCATTTCACCGGCCAATGCGCATAGTTCTGTACGGTCTATACCCGTAGCTTGAACTGCGGCTTGAATCCACTGGTCCATAAAAAAGGCCAAGAAAGCAGGGCCGCAGCTCGAAAAATCCGATGTGATCCGTGTATGAGACTCTTTAACCCGAATTGGCCTGCTGATGTGGGACATAAGCTCTTCCAGAAGGGAGCGATCCTCCTCTGTAATCCGGTTTCCATGGATGCACAGTGAGGCTCCGCTTCCAATCTGGTGAGTGATACTCGGAATAATTTTGGACACCTTGGCTTTCAGTGCATGCTCTAAAATACGGATCTGTACTGGACTTGTGATAGAAACGACGATCTGCTCTTCTGTAATGACGTTGCGTATTTCATCCGTTACGGTTTTTGATTCCAGCGGCTTCACGCAGATAAATAGAATATCGCTTTCCGCTGCCGTCTCACGGTTGCTTTGGGCTGCATGCAAACCTGGATAACGACGGGCTAGCTCGGCTACCTTGGAATACGTTCGGTTGCTTGCTAATATTTGCTGCGGTTTGAGTGCGTCCGAATGAATAAAAGATTCAATTAGCAGACTTCCCATGCTGCCAGTCCCGATAAATCCAACTTTCATTGTTCAACGTCCTCCTTTCATACTTTGCGGTATAGACGCTGTGCTGTCATTCTTCTTAGTGTATGCACTTGGTCTTGGCCGACATGACGAATTTTATGTCTGAGCACATTAGATCGTGCCTGGGGTCGTACCACCCTTGTGTATAAATACTCACAGCGATACCGTATGGAGGTGTTTACAACCTCCGGTTTGACGGGAATTGAACAGACTTGCTCTGTTTAATTGAGACGGTGTTTTCAGTCGGCTCAAAATTCTCGAAATCCATGTGGAGTAGGGGACGATACGAAAAATGAAACGCGTATGGACAGGAACGGCAATAACGCTTGCTGTAATCGGGAGTGGACTTATTTTGTTTGCTGGAGGGCAGCGAACTGAGCCACAAGAAAAGTGGAGTTTGCTTAACCATAAGGTGGAGCAGGCTTTGGCGATAGAGTCGCAGCCAATTGAGTCACAGCGCAGCAGTGAGTATGCCCAAGGAAATCATGCTGTAAAAGAGGCTTCAGACCAAGCTGAACGCAGTGCGAATGACGAAGCTGTTGACAATGTGAAGCATAATACTAAGCAGAGTTCTACGGGTGTATCTGCTGATATGAGTGAAAACTCTGAACACTCCATGGCGGGGAATTCAAGTACCGTAAAGCAGTCAGATGTTGCGGACTCGAGATCAGACACAGATGTTGCCAGTTCGAATGCTGCAACGACGAGTAGGACAAATACGGTGAATGATTCGGCTACTCCATCCGTTTCCGGTGAAAAAAAGGTGAACATTAACACAGCGACTGCTGCCGAGTTAATGGAGCTGCCGGGAGTTGGGGCTAAAAAGGCCGAGGCTATTTTGAACTATCGTAATCAGCACGGGCTGTTCAAACGTGTGAACGATTTGGATCATGTAAAGGGAATCGGAGCTAAAATGTTAGCGAAAATGAAGCCGTATGTTAGCTTATAACTTATTTAAGTTTACGGTGTAGGCTTTGAGAGTGGCTGTAACGGATATGTTTTACGTTTAACTTGTTTATACGGGAGAGATGGAAATGAGTGCAGATGTACGCAAGGACTGGGACACCTATTTCATGGATATCGCTTATATGGTATCCACCCGCTCGCGCTGCTCGCGGCGTCATGTTGGAGCCGTACTTGTGCAAGGTAAGAAGCTATTGGGGACGGCCTATAATGGAGCACCATCCGGGGTACCTGACTGTTCTGAGGCAGGCTGTATGATCTCGGAGGAATATGAGGTCGTTCACCGTGATGGACGGGAGGAAATGGTTAAGAAGCAGCGTTGTATTCGCACTATTCATGCGGAGCAGAACCTGCTGCTGTTTACTGACCGGATTGACCGTGAAGGCTCCTCAGTATATGTCACCGACCAGCCGTGCTGGACGTGTGCCAATATGCTGGCGAACAGCGGCATTGTGGAGATTGTATATCACCGACCTTATCCAAAAGATGCCGACAAGGTTCGAGCTATGATGGAGGAAAAGGGAATCGCCTTTCGCATGCTGGAGACTTATCATCCACCGCAGGAAACGCTGATGGATGTTAAGGATTAAATAATAACGAGGAAGAACCTCTGACAATGTTATTTTGTCAGGGGTTCTTTTTTTGTTTTGTGTGTTGACAGAAAGCAATGTTTGCTAATGGGAAGGTGATTGTATTCAAGCCCAACTTGTGTTTACTAGGCCTATATTAAGCCTCACTGTTTGTTGGATTATAGGAAGTGCGGGAGCGTGTCTGTATTCGGGACGTATACTTTTGGTGCTGTGGGCGGGAATTACTCTGGGTTTCCCGCTTATAGCTTTATTGATGAAAATTCCTATCCGACATATGGTATTGCTATGGATTGCATTGAGTGGTGGTGGATTTCATTGGTTTTGGCATGATACGCATAACGTGAGCAGTATTCCTGGTGCACTTCATGTATCTTCTTCTGTCATAGAAGACATGCCTGTTCAAGCAGCAGGGTTTATTGCTTCAGAAGTTGAGATTGATGGTGATCGTGCGCAGTTTGAGATGAGAGTTACTTCAATTCATCACTTTGCTAGTCATTCCAATAAGGATGAACATCGGGGGTCTATTTCTGAACAGGTCATTGTTCATATCAAGTTGGCTGCGAAGCAGGAACAGCAACTTGCGGCAGCATGGCAGCGTGGGGATGCAATCCTGCTGCGTGGCAGCTTAAAGGCACCAGCAAAAGCGGGGAACTTTGGTAGCTTTGATTACAGTGAGTACCTGCACACGCAGGAAATTCACTGGCTTATCAAGGGGGCTGGAGTCGCCTCGTTACAGAGGCAGAAGGCTTCACTGTGGAACCGCTACACATTATTGAGATGGAATGATCAGCTTAGAGAGCAGCTAGGTCAAAAAATGGAATCTGCTTTTACATCACTTCTTCACGCAGGATATATGAAAGGTCTGATACTTGGGGTTACAGATGAGCTGGACCCAGCAACGTATAATGAATTTACGCAGCTTGGTTTAACGCATATCTTGGCGATATCAGGTATGCATGTGGCGGTATATGCGGCCACATTATTATATTTACTCAAGCTGTTACGAGTTAGCCGTGAAACCTCCCTTACGATTGTGATGGTACTGATTCCGGATTATGTGCTGCTGACAGGTGCTTCTCCCTCTGTTGTAAGAGCAGGGATTATGGCGATGATCGGCTTGTTTGCAGCTCGGCGAGGGTTGCTCAAAGACGGACTTAATATTTTAAGTATATCTGCGTTGCTTATGCTGCTATGGAATCCATACTACCTGCTTAGCGTCAGCTTTCAGCTTTCCTTTTTGGTGACAGGTGGGTTGCTCATATATATGCCGCTTATGAAGCCGTTTTTCGCCAAATGGCCCCTCCTGATCGGTGGTGAAGTTGCGATCACAATCACGGCACAGCTTGTTTCGTTTCCAATGACGGTGTTCTACTTTAATCAATTTTCGATATTATCATTTGCGGCTAATTTTTTACTTGTCCCCCTAATTACATATATCGTGCTTCCACTAGGTACGGTGGCAATGGGAATGGCCTTTTTATGGGGGGAGGGGGCTCGCATCCTTGCGTGGCCAGCGGAGCAATTAAACGATCTAACCTTTTCGCTTGTGAAATGGATGAATGTGGATGATGCTTATGTGAGTATTTGGCCGTCTTCTTCTATTCTGTGGGTTCTGGCGTATTATGCAGCTTTGTACAGCGTTCTGTACTGGCTCAAAACATGGTTGATATCTCGAAGGCAAACAGGCGACATTTCCGATGTGAAATCTAATCCCATAGCTTCACCTGTGCATACAGGACTAGCGGCTTCTGCCGAGTGGGCGGCTATTTTGCAAACGGATCATGAACCGAAGGGTGCAGGGAAATTTGCGCATCGACAGTGGGATGGATATTGTCATGCGGCACTCGCTTTAAGTGGTATTGCCTGGCTTGGCATACTATGTATAGGGTACCAATCTCCTAGTGAAAGAAACACGGGAGTTGTTCAATATCTGGATGTGGGTCAAGGTGATAGCATTTTAATTACAACGCCGGGAGGAAAACATATTTTGGTAGATGGCGGGGGTACGATGGACTTTGCAACAGGGAAAAATGCTTGGCGCAAGCGTACAGATCCCTACGAGGTTGGCGCGGATACGATTGTCCCTTTGCTAAAGCAACGTGGGGTGCATCGGCTGGACGCTGTCATTTTAACGCATGGAGACCATGATCATGCCGGAGGACTACAGGCTATATTTGACCAGATTCCCGTAACCACCTTGTTTTTTAATGGTACCCTAACAGACAAAGCTCCATTTCGAAAGTTGTTAAACACGGCTTTGAACAAGCAGATCAAGCTGTACGGTGCACATCATAGTATGGAGTGGGAACCAGACCGGGATACGACAATTCGCTTTCTCTATCCGTTTAAGCTGGAGGAGAACGAATCTGGGCAGTTGCCTGTTATGAAGGAACAGAATCATTATTCCGTTGCCATGATTTTAGAGATGGAGGGGGTCTCGTTTTTATTCACAGGAGATATGGATGATGCCGCAGAGTCGCTGTTGCTTTCTGAATTAACCCATTCTTCATCCCATGTGAAAGCTCAGGGAGCAATAGGAGCTGCAAGGAAAGCTGTAGACGTTATGAAAGTGGCACATCACGGAAGTAAGTATTCCACCTCGGAAGAGTGGTTGTCCTATTGGCAGCCGAAAGTATCCGTCATTTCAGTTGGTGCAAGCAACACTTATGGACATCCGAATCAAGCAGTATTGGAACGTTTGGCGGAGGTTGATTCTGCCATATATCGAACAGATACAATGGGAGAGGTACAGATTCGTGCGCAGCAAGGGAAGCTGAGTGTTCGGTATCAACGCAGACGTGAACAGACGAATTCAAAATGATTTTGTTAAAATCATCTTCAACTACAAAAAAGCAGGCTTGTAACAGCCAAGAACCTGCCTGCCGTTAAATCAGATAAGGTATATCAATTCTTAATCGACGATTTTTATTTTCAAGATCCGATTGCTCTATCTTATCGATTACAACTCATATCTGATTTTCTGATTTCTAAGAAGTGACAAAATGTTTCATGCAGTTTAATAGGTCTAGTATTTAGATGTATGTAGGGGCTGAGGGAAGGTGACTACCTTCCCTTTTTCTGTTATTCTAAGGGAGGATACAATGGGGATTCTGGGCATTTTGTTATAATTTTTTTTATTGAAAAAATAAAATTAGCGTCAGACGTCTATCCTGCAACAATTTGCAAAAGGGATACGTCTGTAATATTGCAGGGAGAGGGGGATCCTTTGTGGTAGAGCAGGGACTCATCCGAGCCGCTCAATCGGGCGATCGCGACGCTCTCATTACCCTATTAAGAGAGATAGAACAGCATGTGTACCGTACGGCATATTACATTCTAAATAATGAGCAGGACGCCATGGATGCTTCACAAGAAGCCCTCATACGAATATATTCCAAAATTAATTCTTATGAGGAAAAAGCACAGTTTAAAACCTGGGTCCAGCGCATTGTAACGAACATATGCATCGACAAATTCAGAAGAACAAAGCCTTCGGTTTCCATTGACGAGCATGACATGATATTTAACGACCCCCAAAACGTGGAGGTTGAGGTGTTAACCTCTTATATGGCACAGGATGTTCGTGAGGCTATACAACAGCTCCCGGAACACCACCGGACGGTAATTGTCCTGAGATATTTGCAGGATTTCTCTTATAACGAGATTGCCGATTCTCTGGATTTGCCGCTAAATACGGTCAAGTCATACTTGTATCGTGCAAGACAGCAATTGCAAGGGCTACTTCAGGAATATCAGAAAGGTGGTGTATCAGGATGAAGTGTGGAGAAGAGGTGATGGATTGGATGCAGCGTTATGTGGATCATGAACTGGGCGAAGAAGAGACGTCCCAATTAATGAACCATATTGCGACTTGCCCGGACTGTGCGGAAAAATTTCATATTCTTCAGACACTCTCTCGCGAGCTGGAGGAATTGCCTGCGGTTTCCCCGGCGTTCAGCCTGGTGGATTCCATCATGCCTCAGCTTGATGCCATTGACCGCGCACGTGAAGAGCAGGGAAGCGCGCTTCAGGAAATGCAGCCTGTGGCTGCTGATCCAGAGTCTGGAGCAGGGCCTAGACAACGTACTAAGCCTGTACCTTGGTGGAACCGGGTGGGAGGGCGTGCTGCCATGGGCGTGGCTGCCGCTGCTGTTGTACTGGGGATTGTAGTATTCAACTTCGAGCCTAAAACCGTGCAGGATGCGGAAGGTATACTTACATCCCAGTCACCCGAGGTGACAAGCCAGCAGACTCAGACGGAAATTCCAGGTACGACCAATGGGAGTGGAGGACGTGATGCAGCCATTGGAGCGGAATCGACCAAGCAGCCATCTGAACAGGGACAAGGTGCTGATTCCTCACTGACACCTGCAGATAAGGAACCTGACCTGGGCAACCAGGGAACAGACAGTTCAGATAGCGAAAAGAATCCTTCCAAACAGGATGCTGGGAAGGTTGATGACCAGCAAGCTGGCGAGGAACCTTCAACAAAGTCTGCACCGACTAAGCATTCATCCCATCAGGATGAAAAGCAGGGACAGCCGAACGTCGATCGTCAGGCGACAAAGGATGACTCGCCTGCAGATGCTCCTACATCCGATGACAAACAGCTAAAACAGAAAAAATCTGATCAACCCACGATTGCTCCTGATGAACAGCTGGATCCGAAAATGGAAAAGGCACCTTTAGCGGGTACGAGTACCGCTCAGGAGGATAATAGCGATGATACAAGTACAAATGATGCATCTTCGTCGCTTAGTCAGGAATTAAAGGTACAGAGTCGAATTGCCTCAAATGAAACTTCGAAAGATGCGACATCCAAAAGTGTCACCAAGGATGCGGGGAACTCTTTAGGGGCGGATAGCAGCAATGCCGATTCTAATGATCAGCAATCATCTGTGTCACAAGACCCGGTTCGTAGAGAAGGCTTTGTATCTAATTCGCTGGTCTCTCCGGACAGTAATAATACTTCCACCTATAGTGCCCAGTCGGCCTCTACAGATCAGTTCAACTCGCCTGATGGTAGCTATGCGGTGGCTATTGAGGGCAAAAAGCTGAAAGTGTATAAGCTTTCCGATAACGGTGTAGACCGAACAACACTGGAAGTCCGTACTCTGAAGGGTGCCTGGGTCAAAGGAAGCTGGTCAGATGACAGCCAGACCTTTATGTATGAGACAGAGCAGGATGGGACTGCAAGTAAATATACGTACACCGTTCCGCGTAGCACTGGAAAATAGTTTCCGTAAGTTGCACACTTTTTAGAAACAGAGAATAAACTATATGAACCGACGTCGTATCCCGACGGCCGAAAGTTTCTAGAGCTTTCTGCTGCCGTGTTGATATAGATGGTGGTGAAGGGATTCTGCCTAAAGGTGGGATCCCTTTGTTTGTGTCATGACTTGCCTTCCGGTCAGATGTCAGGTACGATCAGTGGGTGGGGGGAACGGAAAATGGATGTAAAAACAGCCTCTAAGGCTATTCGTAAAGGTGATATTTCGCCAGTGTATCTGTTATATGGCAATGAAAAATATCAAATGAAGCAGTTTGTTGAGATGCTAAAAGAGAAGGTGGTGGAGGAGGAGCATCGTGACTTCGCCATTAGTTCTTATGATTTAACCGAGACGCCAATTGAGGTGGTTGTAGAGGACGCAGAAACAGCGCCTTTTCTGGTGCCAAAGAAGCTAATTATTGTACGGGATACCAGTGTATTTGCAGCAGGCAAAGATAACGGCAAAATAGAGCACCGTCTTGAGACGCTGTTGACTTACATGGATAACCCGACTGACTATAGCGTCATCGTTTTTACGGTTCAGGCTGAAAAGTTGGATGAACGGAAAAAGATCGTCAAGAAACTGAAAAGTGATGCCTCAGTTATTGCTTTCGCCCCTATGGGTGGAGATGATCTTGTGGGTTGGGTCCATAAGCGTGCAGCAGAAAGAGAAGTGCAGTTGGCAGCAGGAGCGGCTGAGAGACTCATTCAATACACGGGTGTCGGGCTTCAATCCTTGGCAGCCGAGATAGATAAGCTGTGCTTGTACGCAGGAGCGCAGGGAACGATCTCATCCGCTGACATTGAATCCCTTGTGCCTCGTAATACAGAGCAGAACGTATTTGCGATGGTCGAGGATCTGGCTAATTTGCGGCTGGATAAGGCGCTCAGTATTTTTTATGAATTGCTTAAGCAAAAAGAAGAACCCATCAAGATAGCAGCTTTGATCACACGGCAGTTTCGTATTATGTTGCAGGTCAAAGAGCTGGCAGGTCAAAGCTATTCTCAGCAACAAATTGCGAGTCAGCTCAGCTTGCATCCTTATGGGGTGAAAGTTGCAGGGGATCAAGCACGACGCTTCCGTTCTGAGCAGCTGCGCCAGCTTCTCTATGAACTGGGCGAACTGGACTATCATATGAAGACAGGTGTCGTTGACAAGGTGCTGGGACTGGAACTGTTTTTAATGAAAATGGGGGCAGGCGCTTCAATCTAATCTCATAAAGTTATAAACTAAAAAATCCTGATCAGCCAAGGCTGGTCAGGATTTTTTCATTAACGTATAAAAGTAGCTCGTGCTTACGCTTGAGCTGTAAGAGCGTTAAGTTTTTTCGCCAAGCGAGATTTCTTGCGAGCAGCTGCATTTTTGTGGATCAGACCTTTAGTTACAGCCTTGTCCAGCTTTTGGGAAGCCACTTTGAAAGCAGCAGCAGCAGCTTCAGCTTCGTTACCTACCAACGCTGTATCGGCAGCTTTAACTGCTGTACGAAGCGCGGATTTTTGGGAAGCGTTCAACGCACGGCGTTTGTCGCTAGTTTTAACGCGTTTGATAGCGGATTTGATGTTTGGCATTACATTCACCTCCTGTAAAGGCATTACTTATGAACACAAACGTTTCACAACTTAAAATATTTTAGCATGCCACACCCCAAATTGCAATAAGAAAACATTCTAAGACGATGCAAATTACAGGATGAAAATGGATGTGCATAAACCTGTTGGGTGTCTCGCACACTATAGCCAGAGATGGTATATAAGGAGGTTTAACAGATGGATCTGGATTTGCAGAAGTATGCGGTACGCACGGATTTGGCATTAGAGGCAAGAGAGCTGGCAGAACGGAATCAGACTGTCCCGCTGACGGGTATAAATGAGAATGTGGAGGAAGATAACGGGATTAAAATTACGCGGCTGGATGTATTAAATGAGGAAGGAGCCAACCGTATTGGGCGGGTACAAGGGCATTACGTTACGCTCGAAGTACCTGGCTTGCGTGAAGGCGACACTGGACTCCAACAACGGGTAGCCATTGCCTTTGCAAAAGAAATGGAGCATTTTATACAAAAAATAGGGATCTCTAAGGTGGCAAGGGTGCTGGTGGTAGGGCTGGGGAATTGGAACGTTACTCCTGATTCGCTGGGTCCGCTTGTCGTTGAAAATTTAATGGTCACCCGTCAATATTTTGAACTGACACCTGATCAGATCAACCCTGGATATCGGGATGTGAGTGCGATTGCGCCGGGTGTTCTTGGTATCACGGGAATCGAATCCAGTGAGATCGTTCAAGGTATTGTGGACCGCACAAAACCAGAGCTGATTATTGCTATTGATGCTTTGGCGTCACGTTCACTGGAGCGTGTCAATACGACCATCCAGGTGGCGGATATCGGAATACATCCGGGTTCAGGTATTGGCAACAAGCGCCGCGGTATCACCAAGGATATTATGGGGGTTCCGTGTATTGCTATCGGCGTTCCAACGGTATGCTATGCTTCGACCATCGTCAATAATGTAATCGAACTGATGAAAACGCATTTTACCAAAGAAAAGGCTTCTACCAAAGTAATTCTGGGAATGTTGGATGATATTTCAGAACCTGAGAGACTCGGGCTGGTGAGAGAGGTACTTCAACCGCTGGGGCATGATTTGATTGTGACTCCAAAAGAGATCGATGAATTTATTGAAGATATCGCGAATATCATTGCGACCGGTTTGAACGCAGCTCTACATGAGGCTGTTGATCCCGACAATGTCGCCGCTTATACGCATTAATGAAAGGCTAGCAAAACCATCTTTCTAAGACACGACAGAAAATCTCTATTTAACAGGTAGCCTATCTCTTTCAAAAAGGGATGGGCTTGTCCTGTAGATAGAGATTTTTGTGTTCTAGTAATTGTTCTCCGTTCATAGAGTTGAAGTATAAGAGATTTCCGAAACAGATAGGAACCCTGTGTTCTGAATGTAATAAGCGGGTTTCGACGGGACGAAGGAGGACAAGGCTCACATGAAAAAAATTCAGACCTGGAACGTCGGAAGATGGAGAAGAAAAGGTATCGAAATTTTGGCAATGGGACATACGCTTGTGCTGCTCATCATGGGCTCGGCGCTTTTATTTGTCGTTTTGGGACTAGGAGGGCTGGCAGAAAATCGTTTGCAAACTTCTCCTGTTTCTTCGATGAAAGGATTGGCAGGCTCGGTGTCCAGCGGTTTTTTCGCGGATATGCTAGGTATGGAGGTACCTCATTTGGCACAAAAAAAACAGCATTCTTCGTTGTCGGGTGAACAATGGTCGCCATTTGTTTTTCAGATGCTTACAGGTATTAATCCGCAAGATCCCAAAAGTCTCATTTCTCGTGAAATTCCTGGCATGGCTGCTGGAGCGCCTGTCTTGCTGCGCAAGGGTTCGGGGAACATCAAGGTAGAGGGTCCTACGGATTATCAGCCTGATCAGGGAACGACAGATACCCCTGGGAGCTCAAACGCAGCTGAGAACCCGCCGTCTACTACGCCGGATATTCCGACAACACCGGAAACAGACCCTGCACGTGAGGATGATCCAGGTGATGCCGCCAAAGGGGAGAAGCGTATATTAATCTACCATTCTCATCCCAGAGAAGCATATAATCCATTACTGAGCAAAACCAGTTCCAACCCCAATTCAGGCTCTAAGTCAGCTAATGTATCAAGGGTAGGAGACTTTGTAAAGAAGAGACTGGAAAAGCAAGGGATATCTACACTGCATGTAAACAAGGATTATGCCACCACAGTTCAAAATTACAATTGGAACTACTCCTATAAATATTCACGCACAACAGTCAAGGAGGCTTTGGCTCAAAATAAAGGTTTAACTTATCTGCTCGATATTCATCGTGATTCCCAACGTCATGGAAAAACAACAGCCACGATTAATGGACTTTCTTATGCCAAAGTGTATTTTATTATCGGACATGACAACAAAAATTGGCGCAAAAATGAAGCTTTTGCTGCTCGCATTCATGAAAAGCTGGAAAAATCATATCACGGCGTATCGCGCGGTGTATGGGGAAAAGATGGCGGCAAAGGAAACAATGGTGAATACAATCAAAGCTTGTCTTCTCATAGCATTTTGATCGAAATCGGAGGGATTGACAACACCGAGGAGGAGTTAAAACGAACTTCTGACGTTCTGGCGGACATGATCAGTGAAGTGTATTGGGAGGATCAGAAAGCACAGAAGGCGGGTACCAACGTATCTGACACCAAAAAGAACAACAGCGGTAATTAAATAAGGTAGCAGTTAGGGGGGGATATAATGACCGGACATTTTCGTAAAAAAGCGCTTGGATTTGTGCTTCTGATCGGAGCAGGCGTATTACTTGGCATGCAGCTGGCAGGCTCTGGCCTGCGCTCAGTCTATGGCCCGGAATGGGACGAGAATCCAGTTTCATCGGTGAATCAACAGAAAGTTGATTATGAGCAGACGGTGATTGAAGATACCCCGGCAGCTAATGCCCGAGCGTATAATCGTACGTATAATACAAGTGGAAAGGTCGAGTTTGAGCCACAAACGGACACGAATGAAGGAAAAACAAACGAACGAAGTGAGGAGCAGACCGCACGCTGGACACATGAATGGGATACGAAGACTGCTCAGAATGACAATATTCGGCAGGGCCTAGAGACGCCTCGTGAGCTGCTAGCCGTAAAGGCGCAGCAGGCTTCGGTGGATACCATGGCCGATAAAACGGCTGGGCTGCTTCAAAACCTGTCAAGACAAGGTATTCGCTGGGTTGTATCTGTATTTGACGGGGTAACAGAATAGAAATATTGCTGCCCCCCCTTACAACTGCTATAATAAGCTGATTGATACTAGGCATTGTGTGGGGGTAAGGCATGACTGACATTTTGGCAAGACAACGTAAAATTCGGAACTTTAGTATCATTGCACATATAGACCATGGTAAATCCACGCTGGCTGACCGGATCTTGGAGTACACCGGTGCACTCACTTCCCGCGAAATGCAGGAGCAAGTGCTTGACCAGATGGAACTGGAGCGGGAGCGCGGGATTACAATTAAGCTCCAGGCAGTGCGACTTACCTATAAGGCCGATGACGGCGAAGAGTACATTTTGAATTTGATTGATACACCGGGACACGTCGATTTTACCTATGAGGTATCTCGTAGTTTGGCAGCCTGCGAAGGTGCTTTGCTGGTAGTAGACGCAGCGCAGGGGATTGAGGCGCAGACATTGGCTAATGTTTATTTGGCGCTCGACAACAATCTGGAGATTTTGCCAGTGCTTAACAAGATTGATTTGCCAAGTGCTGATCCTGAACGGGTAAAGCAGGAAATCGAGGATGTTATCGGTTTGGACACGAGTGAAACTGTACATGCTTCAGCCAAAGCTGGAATCGGTATCAAGGAAATTTTGGAACAGGTGGTCAGAAGTGTGCCTGCTCCGCAAGGAAATCCGGATAATCCGCTTAAGGCGCTTATTTTCGATTCGCATTATGATCCTTATAAAGGCGTAATCGTATATGTACGTGTTGTGGACGGCAGTATCCGTGCGGGTTCGAAAATTAAAATGATGGCGACTGACAAAACGTTTGAGGTTATCGAGGTTGGAGCTTTCATGCCACGTATGACGATCGTGGATGAGCTAAATATCGGTGATGTTGGTTTTATCGTGGCCGGAATCAAGCATGTGGGCGACACTCGTGTCGGGGATACGGTAACGGATGCCAAAAATCCAACACCAGAACCGATGCCAGGCTATCGGAAAATTAATCCGATGGTGTATTGCGGTCTGTATCCGATTGAAACATCGGAATACAACGATCTGCGTGAGGCGCTTGAAAAGCTGCAGCTGAACGATGCTTCGCTCAGCTTTGAACCGGAAACATCCAGTGCGCTGGGCTTCGGTTTCCGTTGCGGTTTCCTTGGTCTGCTGCATATGGACGTTATTCAGGAACGTATTGAACGTGAATTCAATATTCCGTTGATTACAACGGCACCAAGCGTAATTTACCGTGTACAATTGACTAATGGGGAAACGATCGAAATCGATAACCCGTCCAACTACCCGGAAGTGGGACGTATTGAACATGTACAAGAGCCATATGTTAAGGCAGGCATCATCGTGCCCAATGATTACGTAGGTACGGTTATGGAGCTTTGTCAGAACAAGCGTGGTGAGTACGTGAACATGGAGTACCTAGATACAACACGGGTAACAATTACGTACCAGATTCCTTTGTCTGAAATCGTATATGATTTCTTTGATCAGCTAAAATCCAGCACCAAAGGCTATGCTTCCTTTGACTATGAGATTTCAGGCTATCGCCAATCTAATCTGGTGAAGATGGATATTCTGTTGAATGGTGAGCAGGTCGATGCGCTATCGTTCATCGTGCATAGAGATCGAGCTTACCACCGCGGCCGTATCATTTGTGAGAAGCTGCGCGAGTTGATCCCGCGGCAAATGTTCGAGGTGCCAATCCAGGCATCTGTAGGAACAAAGGTTGTTGCGCGTGAAACCGTTAAGGCTATGCGTAAAAACGTCTTGGCCAAATGTTATGGCGGCGATATTTCCCGTAAACGGAAGCTGCTTGAGAAGCAAAAAGAAGGCAAGAAGCGTATGAAGCAGGTCGGTAACGTAGAAGTACCACAGGAAGCATTTATGGCGGTACTGAAGATAGATGAGTAAAGCAGTTTGAAGTATTCGTCCATTCTTTCATGGGGCATTTGC
Organism: Paenibacillus sp. FSL W8-0439; assembly: GCF_038008995.1. Classification (NCBI taxonomy): domain Bacteria; kingdom Bacillati; phylum Bacillota; class Bacilli; order Caryophanales; family Paenibacillaceae; genus Paenibacillus; species Paenibacillus sp. FSL W8-0439. The sequence goes on along the minus strand of NZ_JBBPAK010000001.1, from coordinate 3,894,370 downwards.
CATGCATGGAGAATGGACGTTCTTTATTTGAGCAAGCTATTCAGGACAGAGAGCTCGTTCAAGTTACAATCAGCGTAACAAAGCATAGTATCATTAAAACTTTAGAGTAATTCTTAAAGCAGTGTCTCTTTTACTGCAACACCTACACCACAAAAATGGGCCGACTCGTGGTGGGCAGCAGCGGAGGGGGCCATTTGAATCTGGAGAAGCGTAGCGTTCGCCTTTACTCCCCAATTTTATCCCTAAGAGTGCTTATATAATGGGAAATTGGGGAGTAACAGCGATCAGAAGATCAAATGGAACACGAAGCGGTTGGTCTCGACCTCGGCTCATTTTCTCACTAAACCCTGAATCGACAAGGAGGATCGGTATGACCGCATCCATACAAAAACATGAATATTCATCCGCGCCTCAAGCGGTTTATCTGCATATACCTTTTTGCACGAATAAATGCTTTTACTGTGACTTTAACTCTTATGTGCTCAAGGATCAGCCTGTTATGGAATATCTGTATGCCTTGGAACGGGAGATGGAACATACGGTCAAACTTCACCCGCCAGGACAGATAAAGACCATTTTTGTCGGGGGCGGAACACCAACAACCCTCAATCCGAAGGAAATGGAATACTTTCTAAAGAGCGTTCGTACCTATTTTCCAAATTGGGCGGAAGATATTGAGTTTTCCATGGAAGCCAATCCAGGCACAACTGATTTTGAAAAACTTTCTGTGATGAAAGAAGGCGGCGTCAATCGACTCAGCTTTGGTGTGCAGGCTTTCCAGAATGAGCTGCTTACAGGCATAGGTCGTATTCATAGTACAGATGACGTCTATCGTAGTTTGGAAAACGCACGTAAGGCCGGCTTGGACAATCTGTCGATTGACCTGATGTTCGGTTTGCCGAACCAAACGGTGGACATGCTGGATGAAAGCGTCAGTAGAGCCCTAGAGTTGGGACTTCCTCATTACTCTATCTACAGTTTGAAGGTTGAAGAGAATACGCTCTTCCACACGTTGTACCAGAAAAATCAGCTGCCGCTTCCACATGAAGATGACGAGCTGGAAATGTATTTGCTCCTCATGCGTCGCATGAAAGAAGCGGGTTATGAACAGTATGAAATTAGCAATTTCGCAAAACCAGGTTTGGGAAGTAAGCACAATATGACTTATTGGCGTAATGAGGATTATTACGGTCTTGGCGCTGGGGCACATGGTTATGTTGGCAGAGAGCGTCATATGAACATTAAGGGCATTAACCCTTATGTGGAGGCTACTCGGAATGGTTTACCACGTTTGGACAGTTTTGAGGTGCCGACGGCGGAAGCCATGGAGGATTTCCTCATGGTCGGTTTGAGAATGCTGGAAGGTGTGTCTAAATCCCGCTTTGAAGCTCAATTTGGTCAGACATTGGAAGACACGTTTACAGTTCCTCTCAGAAAAATGCTGAATGCGGGATTAATTGAATCAATCGAGGATGGCTATCGTTTGAGCGAACGCGGTATTTTATTCGGAAATGACGTATTTGCAGAGTTCATCGGTTCTATCACGGTAAATTCATAAGTTGCAGGTTTCAATACAATACATTTTGACATCGTAAGCTGGGCTATCATTTTATTACACCATTCTGCCACAGCAGGGTAAATGGAGTATTGCGATTCTATGCGTTATGTTGTATATTTATTCATTATATGCGGCAAGCGGCAGGAGGAGAGCAAGATGGCTTCAGTGTGTAAAGATGTATTGTGCAGAAGTGCGGTTCCTGAGGATGTGGAGCCTTTATATCAAATGATTAGTGGCTATGCAGAGCGGGGGATTATGCTGCCACGTTCAAGGGAAGTGCTTACGCGCCAACTGGAGCTGTTTATTGTTGCAGAGGTGGACGGCCAAGTCGTTGGCTGTGGTTCTTTATGCAAATTGGGGGCTGATTTGGTAGAGATTCGCTCCCTTGGCATCTCTGAGGGGCATAAAGGAATGGGGATAGGCTCCAAGCTTGTGGAAGGCCTTATTATAGAAGCACGGCGGCAACGTATTCCTAAAATTATGGCACTGACCTACGAGGTATCCTTTTTTATAAAAAACGGTTTTGATGTAGTTAGCAAAGAGATTTTCCCCGAGAAGGTATGGACCGACTGCATTCACTGCAGTAAGCAAAACAATTGTGATGAAATCGCAGTGTTGAAAGTACTGAACTGACCTGTCAATAATGAGGTCAGTTCAGTGTTTTTTTATCAGGACGTAGCCGTGTGTATGTGTTACGGCTTACATTATTGTGCCCCTGTTTATTTCTCAAATGTTTGGAGTAACCACCAAATGAATTGATGATGAGGCTCCAGTTCCGAAGGTATATCACTCAAGCTTCTTATGGGATGGTCCTTATGGTAATCCGTATCATTATAAAAGTATGTAGTGCCATCTAACGGGACCTGACGCTTGTATTTATACAAGGAGACAACATATTTTTCAGACTCTCCGGTTCGGCTTGGATGATATGTGTACCCTTCCCAGTCGGCTGGTGTTACATCATCATAATGCAGTATAGCTGCCACACTATATTTGATTTGCTTGGGAATGCTTGGACTGAATTCTTGTGGGTAAAATAAAATGGTATTCCACATGCTTAACAGAATTGTAGGGACCAAAATTAAGGCACACCATAGGGGGCTTAATTTATGAATTAAGTGGATCACCGAAATGATAAGGGCAGCGTTCAGAATAAAAACTAGTGGCAAAGCAAGTATTCTTCCTAGTCCTGTGTACGGAAACAATTCGATTAAAATGTAAAACATACAAATTGTAGGTAAAAGAGCGATTAATGCGTATAAAAGGTTGCGGCGCTTGCTTCTCAGATCCCATTCCTCCTTAAAGGCAATAAAGTTATACAGTTTGTAGACACAGTCTCAAATTTTTCAGTTTTCTGCATCCTTATACATAAATATGGTTTGGATATGGTAAATAATGAGGTTTTCCGTGAAAAAATGCAAACCCTCTGTTTTGCCATAGTATTTAAAATGGATATAATAAATATCGTTTATTGAAAATACTGATCTGACTTGACAATGATCAGGTCGGTTTGGTATTTTTGTATTATCAGTTAGCACTCATCGCGAACGAGTGCTAATGATTCCATTTAACAATCATGCTATTATGGATAAATGACAAGGGGGGATTCGCTTGTTAACCGAACGTCAGAGACTCATTTTGAATGCGATTATTGATGACTACATTCGTTCGGCTGAGCCAGTGGGTTCCCGCAGCATATCCAAAAGGCAGGATGTCGGATTCAGCCCAGCCACAATCCGTAATGAAATGTCGGATTTGGAGGAACAGGGCTATCTGGAGCAACCCCATACTTCTGCGGGACGCATCCCGTCTCATAAAGGCTATCGTTATTATGTGGACCATTTGGTGCCGCTAAATACACTGAAGCCTATGGAAATGCGGGAACTAAAAGCCTTTTACGCCGAAAAGCTGAATGTAATGGAGCAAGTGATCCAGCATGCATCAGGCATTTTGTCCCATATGACCAATTATACTTCCATCCTGCTTGGGCCGGAGGTTTTTCATACTTCGTTGCGTCATTTTCAGCTGTTGCCGCTCAACGAAACGACGGCTGTGGCGATTATCGTGACCAATACCGGTCAGGTGGAGAATAAAACGGTGGATATTCCGCCTGGAATTTCAATCTCCGAGATGGAAAAGGTTGTGAATTTACTGAACAGCAAGCTGGTCGGTGTACCGATTTATCAGCTTAAATCACGCCTTTACACCGCGCTAGGTCAGGAAATGGAGAAGCATGTATCTCATTTTGAGGACGCTATGAAGGTGCTGGATAAAGCACTCGATAATGAATCAGATCAGCGCCTATATTTAAGCGGTGCGACGAACATGCTGAATCAGCCTGAATTTAAAGATGTAGAAAAGGTTAAACATATTCTCGATCTGCTGGAGGAAACACCAACGCTACTTAAACTGATGACTCCTGTAGCCGGAGCACCTGAAATTCAAGTCCGCATCGGCACAGAAAATGATCATGAAGCATTTGCCAATTGCAGCCTGATTACTGCTACATATGCAGTAGACGGAGAAGCGTTGGGTACTATAGGTATATTGGGTCCGACGCGGATGGAGTATGCGAGAGTTATTAATATTTTGGGTATCCTGTCTAAGGATTTGACCGCAATGCTAACGCAACGGTTTAAATAAAATAAGATCGCATAGGTTGCGGTCCTACATGTTCCGCGCTGGGATACGGTTTGTATCCTGCGCGGGTGCATTGTTGCGTGCTTTTATAGGGGAGTTACAACTTGAAGGAGGTGAAACATTTTGAAGGAAGAACAAGCGTTCCAAGATGACAAACAACAAAATGTAAGCACAGAGGAAGCCGCCGAAACGAGCCAGCAGGACGAGCTGGTGAATGAAGCGGCAGCACTGGAAGCCGAGGAAGAAAACACAGAGGTGGCAAAACTTCGTGCAGAGGCTGAGGAGCATCAGCAACGGTTTTTGCGCGCACAGGCGGATTTTGATAATTTTCGCCGCCGTACGCTGAAAGAAAAGGAAGACCTTGCTAAATATGCGTCTATGAAGCTTGTTACCGAGTTGGTGCCTGTTCTGGATAACTTCGAGCGAGCGCTGGCAACAGCATCGCAAGGAGCGGAGTCTGAGTCATTCACCAAAGGCGTGGAAATGATTTTCCGCCAGTTTGAGAGTGTGCTTCAGGCAGAGGGAGTGACGGCCATGAATGCAGTGGGACAACCGTTTAATCCTGATTTCCATCAGGCTATTATGCAGGTGGAGAGCGAAGAGCATGATGAAGGCATCGTCGTTGAAGAGGTACAAAAAGGATACATGCTGAAGGACAAGGTGCTTCGTCCAGCGATGGTAAAAGTTAGCATGTAACTTTTTCTATATACATTAGAATTACATCATTTTGATTCAACCATTCTGGCCTGAGGGCCTCGTATATACAGAAGGAGGAATTGTCCGATGAGCAAAGTAATCGGTATTGACTTAGGTACAACCAACTCTTGTGTGGCTGTTATGGAGGGCGGCGAAGCCGTCGTTATTCCAAATCCGGAAGGCGCGCGCACAACCCCTTCCGTTGTCGGTTTCAAAAAAGATGGGGAGCGTACTGTAGGGGAAACGGCAAAACGCCAAGCAATTACGAACCCGGATCGTACAATCATGTCCATCAAGCGCCACATGGGTACTAATCATAAAGAAAACATTGACGGTAAGGAATATTCCGCACAGGAAATTTCCGCTATGATTTTGCAAAAGCTGAAAGCTGACGCTGAAGCTTACCTGGGCCAAACGGTTTCTCAAGCGGTTATCACTGTTCCAGCATACTTCAATGATGGTCAACGTCAAGCAACTAAGGACGCAGGTAAAATTGCCGGTCTGGAAGTTCTGCGGATTGTCAATGAGCCAACAGCAGCTGCATTAGCATATGGTATGGAAAAATCCGAAGACCAAACCATCCTCGTATATGACTTGGGCGGCGGTACATTCGACGTATCCATTTTGGAACTGGGCGATGGTTTCTTCGAAGTTAAAGCAACAAGCGGCGACAACAAGCTGGGTGGCGATGACTTTGACCAAGTGATTATTGATTACCTCGTAAATGAGTTCAAGAAAGATCAAGGTATTGACCTGAGCAAAGATAAAGCAGCTGTACAACGTCTGAAAGATGCAGCAGAAAAAGCGAAAAAAGAACTGTCCGGCGTGCTGACAACGACAATTTCCTTGCCGTTTATCACAGTAGCTGATGGCGTTCCACAGCATTTGGAGTTGAACCTGACTCGTGCGAAGTTTGAAGAATTGTCCGCAGGTCTCGTAGAACGTACTTTGGGACCTACTCGTCAAGCGATGAAAGATGCAGGCATGAGTGCTAGCGACATCGATAAAATCGTTCTGGTCGGCGGCTCCACACGTATTCCAGCTGTACAAGAAGCAATCAAAAAACTGACAGGTAAAGAGCCTCACAAAGGCGTAAACCCTGATGAAGTGGTAGCTTTGGGCGCGGCAGTTCAAGCAGGTGTATTGACAGGTGATGTGAAAGACGTCGTTCTCCTTGACGTAACTCCACTGTCCCTCGGTATTGAAACCGCAGGTGGCGTATTCACTAAAATGATTGATCGTAACACGACAATCCCTACGAGCAAATCGCAGGTATTCTCGACGTATGCCGACAATCAGCCTAGCGTAGAAATTCACGTGCTGCAAGGTGAACGCGAAATGGCAGCAGGCAACAAAACACTGGGCCGTTTCCAATTGGGAGATATCCCTCCAGCACCACGTGGTGTACCGCAAATCGAAGTTACTTTCGATCTGGATGCGAACGGTATCGTGAACGTATCTGCTACAGATAAAGGCACAGGTAAAAGCCAAAAAATTACGATCACTTCTTCTAGCGGCTTGAGTGACGAAGAAGTAGAACGTATGATGAAGGATGCCGAGTTGCATGCGGAAGAAGATAAGAAACGTAAAGAGTTGGTAGAAGCGAAAAACGCTGCAGACCAACTGATCTACTCCGTAGACAAAACGATTAAAGATCTGGGCGAAAAAGCGGATGCAGGTGAAGTCGAAAAAGCAAATGCAGCTAAAGAAAATCTGCAAAAAACACTGGAATCCGATAACCTGGAAGACATCAAAAAAGCTACTGAAGAGCTGACTGAGATTGTTCAGCAATTGTCTGTGAAATTGTATGAGCAAGCTGCTCAAGCAGCACAAGCTCAAGACGGAGCAGCAGACAGCAAAGGCCGTGACAATGTAGTTGATGCGGACTATGAAGTTGTTGATGAAGACCAGAAGAAAGACTAAGCAACGGATCGGATAGTGGCAACTTTACGGTATACCGGTACGTTATGATATACTGAACAATAATTAGCAGCGTAGCTGCCTTGATAAATAACAATTAGCCTAAGGGTAACTGTTATTTCCAAGATAAATAAGCATATTACGGGTTGTACTGCCTTGAAATGATGGGAAGGTCAAAGCCGGGTCATCCCGCGCCTTTGGCTTTCCTTTTATATGTAGTGCAGACACGTTGTAGGCATGGGGGTGGAACATTGGCTGATAAGCGTGATTATTATGAGGTGCTGGGTGTCGCAAAAGGCGCTTCGGATGAAGAAGTCAAAAAGGCTTACCGTAAGCTTGCGCGTCAGTATCATCCGGACGTGAACAAGGCTGCGGACGCAGAAACTAAATTCAAAGAAGTTAAAGAAGCTTACGATGTCCTCAGTGATGGTCAGAAGCGGGCAAGATATGACCAATACGGTCATGTAGACCCGAATCAGGGCATGGGAGGCGGCTTCGGTGGTGCCGACTTCGGTGGCGGATTTGGTGATATTTTTGATATGTTCTTTGGTGGCGGTAATGGTCGACGTGACCCGAATGCACCGCAACGAGGGAACGATCTTCAATATACGATGACGATTGAATTCAAAGAAGCGGTGTTTGGTAAAGAAACCGACATTCAAATTGAACGTACGGAAACATGTGATACGTGTCATGGTACAGGAGCCAAAGCGGGCACTCAACCACAGACCTGTTCCGTCTGCCACGGCAGTGGACAGGAAGAAGTGGTGCAGAATACACCGTTTGGCCGCATGGTTAATCGACGCGCCTGCTCCAATTGCGGCGGTTCCGGTAAAATCATCAAAGAAAAATGTACGACTTGTAGCGGATCAGGCCGTGTCCGCAAGAAACGTAAAATTCATATTCGCATTCCGGCGGGTGTGGATGACGGTGCACAAATGCGTATCAACGGTGAAGGCGAAGGCGGTGTCAACGGAGGACCGGCAGGTGACCTGTACGTCGTATTCCGCGTGAAGACGCACGACTTCTTTGAGCGTGAAGGAGACGATATCTACTGTGAAATTCCGCTTACGTTCTCACAGGCAGCGTTGGGAGATGAGGTGGAGATCCCGACGTTGACCGAGAAAGTGAAGCTGAAAGTTCCAGCAGGCACGCAAACAGGGACTTATTTCCGTCTTAAAGGAAAGGGTGTGCCAAAACTGCGCGGCGTAGGTCAAGGTGACCAGCATATTAAAGTAGTCGTGGTAACGCCTAGCAAGCTGAGTGAGGAACAGAAGGATTTGCTGCGTCAGTTCTCTTCGCTTAGTGGAGAGCAGACACATGAGAATGAGCAGTCCTTTTTTGACCGTGTGAAGCGGGCTTTCCGAGGCGACTAAGCCAAAGTCGAAATCGCGGAGCTTCAATTATGAATCCGAGGGACTATTCCGCAATTGCGGGATAGTCCCTTTTTTTATATTCACGTAAACACATACATAGCCATTTTTGTATAACCAGAGTTAACAATTGAGCTTCTATCAACTAGAAAGGGGTGAGTTCCATCGAAAAAATACGGGCAAGTCTGCGTCGAGGTAAGCCGCTATTAAAGCTTAGAGGTCTAATAACGCTGCTCGTATGTCTGGTTATGGCACTTGTGCTCCTGCCAGTAACACTGTTATTTGCCGAGAGAGTTGAGCATGAAACGGAGAAGGGACTCGAGGAAAAGGCAATGTCCATTGCGCGTACACTCGCCCATACACCGCTTATTATTGAGCAATTGCAACAGACAGGTTCTTCTCCTTCCATGCAGGAGTATGTGAAGAAGGTCTCAACGGCGAATCATATCCAATTTGTCGTGGTTATGGATATGAAGGGAATTCGTAAAACGCACCCGGATGCTAGGAGGATCGGCAAAGCCTTTGTCGGAGGGGACGAGTATACTGCACTTCATGGTCAGGAGAGCGTGTCCGTTGCAAAGGGGACATTGGGCATGTCCATGCGGGCCTTCTCCCCCGTGTTTAGTGTGACGGGAAAACAGGTAGGTGCGATTGTTGTCGGTATATCCATGCAGGATGTACAGCGGGCCCAGGAAGGCAACACCCGTCTTATTGCTATCGCCATTGGGATCGGAATGTTGATTGGCACAGGAGGAGCGGTTGTGCTGGCTCGTAAAATCAAAAATATGCTGGTCGGTCTGGAGCCGCCGGAAATCGCACGTTTGCTGGAGGAACGCAGCGCGATGTTACAGTCCATCAAGGAAGGCGTCATTGCGGTGGATGAATGCGGTCGTATCATGCTGATGAATGCAGAAGCGATCCGTCTACTGAGGCAAGCGGGGATTGAAGATTTCTCATTCTCTGGACAGGAAATTACTGTGTATTTATCTGCTTTCCGATTACAAGAGGTCTTGGAAGTAAGCACTCCACTGATGGATGAGGAAATGGAGCTGGGTGGGATCACCTTGCTGACCACCAGTGTTCCGATACGGGTCAAAGGAAAAATTGTCGGAGCCATTGTAACCTTTCGGGATAAGACGGAGATGAAACAGCTTGCTGAACGTTTGACAGGAGTTTCTCTGTACACGGAAGCACTACGCGCGCAGGCTCATGAATTTATGAACAAGTTGCATGTCATTATGGGGATGGTGCATTTGCGAATGTATGATAAACTGGAGCACTATATTATGGATGCTGTCGAGCATCATCAAGTAGAGATTGGCTCCATTACTCGGCAGCTTAAGGACCCAGTGATGGCGGGGTTTGTGTTAGGGAAATTAAGCCGGGCCAGAGAGGCAGGGGTAAATTTTGAACTGACTCCGGGTAGTTACTTGCCTGAATCCAGTCAAACTCAAACGACTCATGAACTGATTACTATTCTTGGCAATCTGTTTGATAATGCAGTGGAGGCGATGGAATCTCTGGAGCACAAGCGGATTACCCTTTCACTTTATTATGAAGAAAACCAGAAAAATGGCTGTCTGACCTGTATCATGTGCGACAATGGTCCAGGTATACCGGAGGGCCTTGGGAAGGCCATTTTTGAAAAAGGTTTTTCGACCAAGGGAGAGTCGCGAGGGATGGGACTTTACCTAGTGTCGCAAAGCGTGAAAAGGCTACAAGGTAGTGTAAAGTTGATCCCAGTCGAGCAGGGGTGCTGTTTTCAGATTAAGATTCCATACATTATAGCGGGGAATGATGAACATGATTAATGTCCTGATTGTAGAAGATGATCCGATGGTTGCGGAATTCAACCGCAAATATACGGAGCAGGTAGAGGGTTTCCAATGTGGTGGTTGGGCTTCTTCGGTGGAAGAGGCTAAGAAATATATAGCTGAACAAGCCATTGATCTGATATTGCTGGATGTGTATATGCAAGAAAGTAATGGCCTCGATTTACTGTCATTTATACGGGAGGCTGGAGTGAATGTGGACGTTATTGTCATCTCAGCTGCAAGTGACATGAGTAGCATCAAAAAAGCGATGAACTTTGGCGCGGTGGATTATTTAATCAAGCCTTTCCACTTTAACCGTTTTTTAGAGGCCCTTACCGGGTACCGAGAACACATTAGTATTGTTCGTGAGCGTAGTCTACTGTCGCAGGAGGAGCTGGACCGACTGATTTATCATAAAAGCTTGACTAAAGACTTGGCACGGTTGCCTAAGGGGATAACGAAATCCACGCTGGCTATGATATGGAATTGTATCCAGCAGCATCATAAGGTTCTGTTTTCCACCGAGGATATTGCGGAGAGTGCAGGGATCTCCAGGGTGTCTATGCGCAAGTATCTGGCTTTTATGACAGAGATTGAAGTGCTTTCTATGGAAACTATATATGGTACCATTGGACGTCCTGTTTACCAATACCGGGTGTTGCCGCAGGCAGAAGGAATCATGAATAGTTATATTTAGCCCTATTTCTGATTACTTTAGTTACTAAAGTTAGTTCTTAGTTTTAAAACCAAATAAAGCGTTTTCCAAGGTGTAGAATGGGAACATGATCATCATTCTTCACTTTATGGAGGGAGATTTATGGAAAATGCTACGAACCAGCCTGTCATTCAAAAGGGGCAAAGATGGAGTAAAAATACTGTAGATGGGTTTAGGATGCTGGGCAGGATAAAGGTGGGAGTTATTCCTCTTCCACTATATGCCGTGATTGCGCTAATTGTTTATGCGGCTGCAATTACAGAAAGACTTCCGAACGATCTATTGGGCGGGTTTGCCGTCATCATGATTTTAGGTATACTGCTCAGTGATCTAGGGGCCAAACTTCCACTGCTCAAACATATAGGCGGGCCAGCCATTTTATCCCTTATGGTTCCATCGTTAATGGTATTTTGGAATATGTTCAGTCCATCTGCAATGGGGGCTGTGCACACGCTTATGAAAACCTCAAATTTCCTTTATTTTTACATCGCATGTCTAGTAACAGGAAGCATTCTTGGCATGGATCGCAAAATGCTGATGAATGGAATTGTCAAAATTTTTGCCCCCATTATCATAGGATCTATTGCTGCTGTTGCTGTCGGTATGGTGGTGGGTATGGCTTTTGGCTACAGTGCTTATCATACATTTTTTTTCATCATCATTCCGATTATTTCCGGTGGGATTGGAGAAGGTATTTTACCGTTGTCCATTTCGTATGGAATGGTACTGGGCAAGGATTCTGCGGAATTCGTATCCCAGTTTATCCCGGCTGCCATTATCGGTAACATTGTTGCAATTATAGGTGCAGGCGTCTTGAAGAGATTAGCGGAGAAAAAACCAAAAACTTCTGGTAACGGAAGGTTGTTAAAACTAGAAAAGGACGAAGACAAGTTAGCTCCGGTAAATTTGGGGCAATCCGTTTCTTTTCCATTAATGGGTGGTGGTCTGCTGTTGGCCTGTACTTTCTTTATTGTGGGTAAGCTGCTAGAGCCGTACCTCCATATTCCAGGGCCGATTCTCATGATTCTGGCGGCCGCATTAATAAAGTGTATTCAGATCATGCCGAACACATTGGAGCAGGGAGCTTTTCATTTGTACAAATGTATAACCGCTAGTTTGACGTGGCCCTTGATGGTGGGGTTAGGCATTTTGTATGTGCCATTAGATAGTGTAGTTGGGATTCTAACGGTTCCTTATGCGATCACCTGTGCATCTGTAGTGGTTGCATTGATTGTTACTGGATACTTCACAGGAAAATGGATTCATATGTATCCCGTAGAAGCTGCCTTGGTGACCAGTTGTCGCGGCGGATTGGGGGGCACGGGCGATGTAGCCATTCTGTCTGCATCCAATCGGATGGAACTGATGCCTTTTGCCCAAATTGCAACACGGATTGGTGGAGCAGGCACCGTCATTTTAGCAACCTTGTTACTACAATTATGGAGCTGATGAGTTTTAGACCAAGCTATAAAATTCATATCATATACAGTCATGAAAGGATGGAGAAATATATGGGCAGTTTAAGAGATGAAATCAGAGAATTACACGAAGGTGGCAAAATGGAGACCTTACCCAAGAAGCGAATTGAAACGATGGAGGGGTTGTCCAAAGTTTATACGCCAGGTGTGGCTCAAATTTGCATGGAAATTGCCAATGATCCAGCCAAAGCGTTTCAATTAACGATCAAAAAAAATACAGTAGCAGTCGTTTCAGATGGAACAGCGGTACTTGGATTAGGAGATATCGGGCCGGAGGCAGCTATGCCTGTGATGGAGGGGAAGGCAGTACTGTTCAAACAATTTGCAGGTGTCGACGCATTCCCAATCTGTCTCAATACGAAGGACCCTGATGAGATTGTTCAAATTGTCAAAATGATCGCTCCTGCCTTTGGCGGCATTAACTTGGAAGATATATCTTCACCACGCTGTTTTGAGATCGAGAGACGGTTGAAGCAGGAACTCGACATTCCAGTATTTCATGATGATCAGCATGGTACGGCAGTCGTGGTATTAGCGGGTTTGGTCAATGCATTAAAGGTATGCGGCAAAAAAATGGAAGATGTCAAAGTAGTTTTTGCTGGTATCGGTGCGGCGGGTATGGCTTGCTCGCGCATGCTGCTCAAGGCAGGAGTACGCAATCTGATTGGGGTCGATCGGCAAGGAGCCATTCACCGCGATGTGGAATACAGTAACCCGCATTGGACAGAGTATGCGAACATGACTAACCCGCATAATCTAAGTGGAAGCTTATCTGAGGTAATTGTGGGAGCTGATGTGTTCATCGGTGTGTCGGGTCCAGATATACTGACTGTGGAAGACATACAGAGCATGGCAACTGATCCTATAGTGTTCGCCATGGCGAATCCGAAGCCAGAAATTGATCCGGCAATAGCTTCACCTTATGTTCGTGTGCTTGCTACCGGTCGCTCCGATTTTCCTAATCAGATTAATAACGTGTTGTGCTTTCCGGGAATTTTCCGGGGCGCTCTGGATTGCCATGCGAAGACGATTAACGAGGAGATGAAACTGGCTGCCGGGCTTGCCATCGCTGATGCAATTTGCCCTGAGGAGCTAAGTGAAACTTATATCATACCGGATGTTTTTAATCCAAAGGTGGTGCAAAAGGTACGGGATGCTGTTATTCACGCAGCCTGGGAGACAGGAGTAGCCATGTCAGGTGAAGCTCCGGCTGCTAATTACGTCCGTAAAAGTTATGTTCTTCACAAACTTTAGTTCACCGTCTTGCCCTGCTGTTCATGACAATGCAATGTCTGTATCCGTTAAGCTTTCGTGGAGAATATAAAGTCTTGCCAATGAGCAGGATATAACAAAGCGTAACGATCTATGTTCTCAAACACGAGTTGCGCTCAATACTACACAGGGAGATTTTGGGATGGGCGAAAAAAATATTTTGGCGTATTTCAAAAGTCCTGAGGAAGCACAGGGAGCCGCGAGAAAACTGGAGGCTCTCCGGGTAACGGATATGTCGATAGATCGTTTTAGCCGGTATCCGCGGCAGTCTACAGGCAACGCCGGATTGCCTGTGTTTTCGGGACAGATTAGCAGCTTGTCCTCACTCACACAGGGCGTGGATTTTACAGATGCTTCTCCAGCGATATTGGCTGCGGCTGATCCTGCTGCCAGTGGCATGAGTGATGGAGGACAAGGTGGACCGACAGGCCGCGATATTTTGTTGACTGCGGTGGTGGACGAATCCATTCATCATCAGGCGATGTCGATTGTGGAACAAGCGGGTGGAATGCTGTGACAAGTTTGGAAGGAGCAGTGGCCGATGTCTAAAAACAAACGGTTCGATAAAGTGCTGACCAAAACCGAGAAAATCAAACGCATGCAATCTGCCAAAAACGAAGATGTTGAGTTCTCCGCAGAGCAGGCAGATGCTGAGGATCTGGAAGCGATCCGACGTAGTGAAGTAGCTGACCGCCGTCAGCAACGGATCATAAACGACAACGAGTAGAATACAATAAGGCGGGTATCCCACCTAAAAAGGTGATTTGTGGGATAGCCCGTCTTATTTATGTTTCTCCTTTGTTCTATTCATTAGTAGATTTATACCAGATGATAGCCGTAACAATAACTAGCATTATAATCTAATATTGTCTTTGTCATACTGGCTTTTTTGAACTCCTATGCGAGTATATAGTACAATGTAATGTATGCATGTGAAATGAGGAGGAAATGTAAACCATGTTGTGGAATGAAATTACAATACATACAAGTGAAGAAGCCGTCGAAATGATTTCGAATTTTCTGCACGAAGCAGGTGCGGGAGGGGTTTCCATTGAAGAATCCGGTTCGCTTAATAAGCCCCGGGACACGTCTTATGGACAATGGTACGATCGTCCTTTGAACGACATCCCTGAAGGACAAGCGATCATCAAGGGCTATTTTGCCGAAGAAGTAGACATGGACAGCGTGCGTGCACAAATTGAGCCGCGGGTTGAACAATTGAGAACTTTTGATATTGACCCTGGCGAGGTTCGGTATGAGCTGAAAACGGTCCACGAGGATGACTGGGCTAATGCCTGGAAGCAATATTTTAAGCCTTTACGTGTATCGGATCGTTTGACCATCAAACCGACTTGGGAAGAGTATGAGCCTGCGAGTGAAGATGAAAAAATTATTGAGCTTGATCCGGGTATGGCCTTCGGCACTGGAACACATCCGACGACGTCCCTTTGTCTGAGAACGCTGGAATCCGTGATTCAGGGTGGAGAAGAAGTGATTGATGTTGGTACGGGCTCCGGTATCTTAGCGATTGGAGCGGTCAAGCTGGGAGCAAAGCATGTACTTGCCTTGGATCTTGACCCGGTAGCGGTATCCAGTGCGCGTGAAAATACGCGTTTGAACGAACTGGAGGAGCGCATCACCATTAAAGAAAGCGATTTGCTCTCCGTGCTTAATGCAAGCGATCCAACGCTGGGTATTCAACTGCCAGTCAAGCTGGTGGTAGCTAATATTTTAGCCGAGATCATTTTGTTGTTCATTGATGATGTATATAATGCCCTACAGCCAGGCGGTATTTATATTGCATCAGGAATTTGGAAGAACAAAGAAGAGGCTGTCGAAACCGCATTGAAAGCTGCTGGCTTTGAGATTACCGAAATCAACCGGGATGAAGATTGGCTGGCGTTTGTGGCGAGAAAGAGGTAAGCATGGATTTTTTACAAAGTATTTTTCGTGTAAATTTAAATGTCCTTCCATTTTACTTGTTGGCTGTGATCATATCGTTTACGGTGCATGAATTTGCGCATGCGTATTATGCCAATAAATTTGGCGACCCTACGGCCAAGCTACTGGGGCGCGTGACTTTAAATCCGGCAGTGCATATTGATCTGCTGGGTACGCTGTTACTGTTGATCGGAGGCTTTGGTTGGGCCAAGCCAGTCCCGGTCAATCGTGACAATTTTAGCCGCCCACGCCTTATGGGCATTATTGTATCGGCTGCTGGTCCGCTGAGCAATCTGCTGCTTGCATTTGTGACTACACTGATCTATGCTGTGCTTCTTCATTTTCAGGTATTGCCGGGAATGGAGAACCAGCGGGTGGCTCAGGCAATCTATTTGTTTATCAATGCGCTAATCAATTTAAATTTGTTTTTGTTTATCTTTAATCTGATCCCACTGCCTCCACTCGATGGCTATCGGATTGTGGAGGATGTGGCCCCTACTCCTGTGCGCCGCAAGCTTCAGCACTTTGAGCAATGGTCGATCTTTATTTTTCTGCTTATACTGGTTATTCCGCAGGTACGAGCTGTAACGATTGAACCTCTTTACACGCTGTCTCAGATGATTTATATACAGTTTTTACAGTTCTCTTTTTACATTACCGGATTGTTCGGAGCCTAAGGGCTCCTTTTTTTTACGAGAATTGGTATAACATAAACGGAAAAGGGAACAGACTGGTCATACAGGCGCAAAAGATGATATGATGGTGCTTGGTGATTTCATCGGATTTTGTACGGAACGTTAGTGGATAATAGTTATTTTTAGAATAGGTGTGAGAGAATGCAGCGTTATTTTATTCCGGCAGAGCAATTTCTAGAAGATCACGTAATTGTTACGGGTGAGGACGCGCGACATATCGCCAAAGTCATGCGAGGTCGTAGTGGTGACAAAATTATAGTCAGTGACGGGGCATCCAGGGAAGCGCTGGCTGCATTGGATACGATTGAGCAGGACCATGTGAAGGCGACGATTATCGAACCGCTGGAGATGACCTCTGAACCGCATGTTCAGATCACCATCGCGCAGAGTCTTCCTAAAGGGGACAAGATGGAGACGGTGATGCAAAAATGTACGGAAATCGGAGCCACCGGGTTCGTACCGTTTTTATCCGAGCGTACGGTCGTACAGTATGATGCCAAAAAGGAAGGCAAGCGACTGGAGCGTTGGCGCAAGATTGTAAAGGAAGCGGCTGAGCAAAGCCATCGTAACCGGATTCCGGAAATTAGCGCACCCCTGACGTGGAAAGAACTTCTGGCTTCTTTTGCTGGGTATGATTTGATATGTTATTGTTATGAAAAAGAGCAGGGGCGGCAGCTACGGAATGTAATCCAGCCTTTCGCAGGACAATGGGTGTCCACAGACAAGCCGCGTGTGCTGGTGGTGGTGGGCCCGGAAGGCGGCTTTACTGAAGCGGAAAGCCTAGAGGCTGAGCAGGCCGGGGCACAGTCTACAGGACTGGGAAGACGTATTTTACGTGCGGAAACCGCAGGTATGGTTGCATTGGCATGCATTTTATATGAGACAGGAGAAATGGGAGGGGTTTAATATGCCATCAGTGGCATTTTACACATTAGGTTGTAAAGTAAACTTTTATGATACAGAAGCGATCTGGCAGCTGTTCAAAAAAGAAGGTTATGAGCAGGTGGATTTTGACGAGCAGACTGCTGATGTCTATTTAATTAATACATGTACGGTTACGAATACCGGTGATAAGAAGAGCCGTCAGATCATTCGTCGTGCGATTCGCCGAAATCCAGATGCCATTGTGGCAGTGACGGGCTGTTACGCTCAAACTTCTCCGGCCGAAATTATGGATATTCCAGGTGTTGATCTTGTTATTGGTACGCAGGATCGAGATAAGATTATTCCGTTTGTGAAGGAGATCCAAGAGTCGCGTCAACCTGTAAACGCTGTGCGTAATATAATGAAGACCCGTGTGTTTGAGGAAATGGATGTGCCTGATTTTGCTCATCATACCCGTGCGTTTCTAAAAATTCAGGATGGCTGCAATAACTTCTGTACCTTCTGCATTATCCCGTGGTCGCGGGGCTTATCCCGCAGCCGTGATGCCGCGAGCATTATTACACAGGCGCGTCAACTGGTGCACGCAGGCTACAAGGAAATCGTACTCACGGGTATCCATACTGGTGGTTATGGCGACGATATGGATAATTATGACCTGTCCGATCTGCTGTGGGATCTGGAGAAAGTGGAAGGGCTGGAACGTATCCGTATCAGCTCGATTGAAGCCAGTCAGATTGATGAAAAAATGCTGGATGTACTGAAACGCTCCAATAAGCTGGTTCGCCATTTCCACATACCGCTTCAAGCAGGGGACGATACCGTGCTGAAACGGATGCGCCGCAAGTACACGACAGAAGAGTTTTATAACAAAATGCTCATGATTCGTAAAGCGATGCCAGATGTAGCAATTACAACAGACGTAATTGTCGGCTTCCCTGGAGAAACGGACGAAATGTTCCGTAATGGCTATGAGCTGATGAAAAAAATCGGCTTCTCGGAAATGCACGTGTTTCCGTATTCCAAGCGTACTGGCACGCCTGCGGCACGTATGGAGGATCAGGTGGACGAGGACGTGAAAAATGCGCGTGTGCGTGACCTGATTGCATTGTCAGAGCAAATGCAGCTGGCATATGCTGAAAAGTTTGTTGGTCAGGTGCTGGAGGTTATTCCTGAAGTAGCCCCTAAAGGGACGGAAGATAGCGGTATACTTTATGGTTATAGTGACAATTACATTCAACTGGTGTTTGAAGGTAATAAGGATCTAGTTGGCAAGGTGTGCCGCGTGAAGCTGACGAAGGCGGGCGTTAATGAAAGTGAAGGCCAATTGGTCCGCGTATTGGAGAACGGGCTGCAAACAGCTTTGTAAAATAAAAAGAGCCTGAACAGGCAATAGCGATGGCCAACAAGGATTTCGCCTTTCCCTACAGAGAGGACGGAATCCTTGTTGCGCAAGGAAAGGAGATTACAGGATGGCAGCAAAAAAGGAAATTTCCGCAGGTGGCGTAGTGTTTCGCAAACAGGGGGAGCAGCTTGAAATTCAGCTGATTACCGACCGATATGGCAAGACATCTCTGGCTAAAGGCAAAATGGAGCCAGGTGAAACAATCGAACAAACCGCTCTACGTGAAATTCGTGAGGAAACAGGGCTGAACGGGCGGATTATTCAGCATGTGGATATGATTGCTTATACGTACCAGCACCCTGAATATGGGGAAGTGGACAAGGAAGTTCATTATTATCTCGTAGAGGCACTGGATGGGAATTTGCAGGCACAGATAGAAGAAATCAAAGGCGTCGCGTGGCATACGCCCGAAGAAGCATGGCGTCTCCAGCGTCAGGGTGGATATGACAACAATGATGTCATTCTGAGCAAGGCGCTGTCTATGCTAGGAATTAACGTTTAATCCTATGGGAAGACACTTGCTCCTCTATACGAGTCCATACAGGTAAATAGCAGAGGGGCAAGGCAAGCAGAGAACTGATGACGTTAAACAGGGTTTGGGCATGCGCTACCTTGGCTCCGGGCTCAGTAGATATCCAAGAAGCGGCCATATCCAGCCCGGGGATTAACGGCATAAAGAGCAATGCCCCGCCTACGTTCAGCAGCACGTGGGACCAGGCCACAAATTTGCCAGACACGCTGCCGCCAACAGCGGCAATCAGGGCAGTCACGCAGGTGCCCACATTGGAGCCGATGACGATGGCGATTCCTACATCAACTGGCAAGGCACCCGCAGCAGCCAGGCTAATCGCCATACCAATGACAGCTGCGCTGCTGTGAACCAGCGCGGTTAGGCAGGCTCCAGCAGCGAAGGCCCACCACATGTTGGCTGCAGCATGATCAAGAAACCAGCGGAATAGTCCGGCCTGCTCAATCCAGGGGCCAACGGCTTGCATCACGCGGATACCTGCGAGAATCAGCGAAAATCCGGCAAAGACGAGGCTGATAAATTGTACAGCCTGTGGGCGGCTAAGCCCATTGGAGGTGGCTGAAGCTCCGGCAGCTGCATACTGACGGCCAGTGACCGTTTCCCCCCGCAGAACAGCAGTGCCCCAGCATAGCAGTGATCCACATAGCAGTGGAGCAGCCAGCTTGCCGAGCTGGAGGCCCATCAGCTCGGTCGTCAGGCAGGTACCAATATTGGTACCAAGAATGATGCCGAGCGTGCGGCCGTAGGTCAACAGCCCGGCATTGACCAGTCCGATCGTCAGCACCGTTACGGCGGTGCTGCTTTGCAGTAGGGCGGTAATGCCTGAGCTAAACAACATACCCCGCCAAGGGGAAACCGTAGCCCGGTTTAGCCAGCGAGTAAGGAAGGGGCCGGCCAAATGCCGGAGGGCAGCTTCCATCAGCTTCATTCCACCTAAAAAAATAAGCAGCCCACCGCACAGCGGCAATATAACATGTATAAACACGGCTTTAGCCCCCCCTTTTCTAGGCGAAAATGAGAATACTTATGTAACAGCCTATGATCTACCTAGGACAGCCATGACAAGCATGGCCGAGCAGTTTTTTTATGGAACGAACATTTTGTAGTATCTTCACAAGCTTTTAAAGCGTGACGTCGACATACAGGCGGGCAGTAGCGAAGCGGCTCATTTGAAGCTGGAGAAGCGCCAGCGATCGTAAGACCAAATGAATCGGCGGAGCCGCGCCCCTATCGAACAAAATGTTTTAACACTTTGAGTAATCCAAGAATAGGAGTGAAGGATTTTGCCTTCAGTAATATTAGAGCGTAGCCGTAAAAAAAGGCTGGAGCAAGCACACCCTTGGGTGTTTAAAAATGAAATAGCCAAGATTGAGGGTGATCCAGAAGCCGGTGATTTGGTCAGCATCCTGAACCATCAGGGGCGTTATTTGGCGACAGGTTACTATAATCCTGCTTCACAAATTACAGTGCGTGTGATGTCCTATGAGCCGCTAGAAGTGATGGACCAAAGCTTCTTTGCCCAACGTTTCCGCAATTGCTTGGAGCACCGCGAACGCTTTGTGACCGGAGGAAACGCTTATCGTTTGGTGTACGGCGAGGCTGATTTTTTGCCTGGGCTGATTGTAGACCGTTTTGGTGATGTATTGGTCGTTCAGCTGTTAACGCTTGGCATGGATCGGCGCAGGGAAGAAATCAGAGATGCACTTGTTGAAGTAATGGGGCCAGTTGGTATATATGAGCGTAGTGATGTATCCATCCGTGAGCTGGAAGGGTTGGAACAGACGAAGGGTCCTTTGTACGGCGATTGCCCGCGCCATGTGGTGGTGACGGAAAATGGCTTACAAATCAAGGTCGATATCGAAGAGGGACAAAAGACGGGGTATTTCTTTGACCAGCGTGAAAATCGTGCGGCCATCGCGCCGTTGATGACAGGTTGGGGAGCGCGTAGCGGAATTACGTTGCAAGAAGTAGCTGCAAACCCAGGGGATGACGGCACAACGGTCATAAAGCCTGTGAATAAAAGTGGTAAGGTTGTTGAATTCCCATTCTGGGACGGTGCAACTGTATTGGAATGTTTTTCACATACAGGTAGCTTTACGCTCAATGCGTGTAAACATGGTGCGAAAAAAGTAACTTGTCTTGATATTTCTGAACATGCGATTGAAAGTGCTCGGGATAATGTGAAGCTGAACGGTTTTGAGGATCGCGTCGAGTTTGTCGTCGACGATGCTTTTCAATATTTACGTAATCAGGTTAAAGGTGTAGAGGAACGCACCGCGCGAGCGGGCGGCAAAGGAGATACATCTAAGCCGCTGACTGCGGGTGGCGGACGTACCTTTGACGTCGTTATTCTGGATCCGCCGGCTTTTGCCAAAACGAAGAGTGCTGTCAAAGGAGCTACACGTGGATATAAAGATATCAACCTTCACGGAATGAAGCTCGTCAATGAGGGCGGTTATTTGGTAACGGCGAGTTGTTCGTTCCATATGCGGCCGGAGCTGTTTTTGGACACGATTAAGGAAGCGGCTGCAGATGCTGGCAAAATCCTCCGACTGGTAGATTGGAGAGCGGCAGGGAAGGACCATCCCCAAATTTTAGGTGTGGAGGAAGGTCATTATTTGAAATTTGCCATCTTTGAGGTGCGCAGCCGGACACAGCTGTAGATTTCATACCCTTGTCAAAGTTAATCTACTATTAGGCGATAAAGATAAATAGGTGAAAACAAACTCATTTTTAGTATAAATCAGTCCTGTAGAGAAGGCTTGCACCAAGCCATCCTGCGGGACTGTTTGTTTTTGAGAAGAGCCCAATTGCTACAACATGGCAAACGTACGTTCTTTTCTCCTTTGCCTGATATGCTATACTGTTTAATAGAATGTTGTTGGTTAGAAAGGAGGCGGCATCATGTCGGTCCGCTTATTGATTGGCCGCTCTGGTAGTGGTAAAAGCACGTTAATCCGTAATGAAATGACCTCTATGTTACGCGAGGAGCCGCTAGGTAAGCCTATGCTGTTACTTGTGCCTGAGCAATCGTCATTTGCTTCAGAGCATGCGTTGCTCACCGAAGTCGGAAACGGTATTCAGGGGTCGGTGCGCGCCCAAGTGATGGGATTCCATCGTCTTGCCTATTTAGTCATGCAGGAAACAGGGGGTTCAGCACTGGTGCCTGTAACAGAAGAAGGCAAGAAGATGCTTTTATATAAAATTATTCGTCGTCGCAAGGATGAACTGAGTTTATTTAAAGATTCGGGAGACCAACTCGGTTTTGTGGATCGGTTGAATACGTTGTTCACAGAGCTAAAGCAGTACGGAAATGATGCTCGGTCTGTACCGGAGCAACTGGATAGAATGCATGCTGCGGGGGAGTCCACTCCGATATTAAGAGGCAAGCTCAAGGATATCAGTCTAATCTATGAGGATTTTGAACGGGAGCTGACGCTTAAATATATCGATGGTGAAGATACGCTTCGCATGCTGACAGAACAGATTGCACAGTCTTCCCTCGTGCGCGGAGCAGACATTTGGATGGATGGCTACCGGAGGTTTACACCACATGAATACAAGGTGGTGGAGCAGCTTATGCTGCACGCCTCTTCGCTGACAGTGGCGCTGACCTGTAACCGAAGCTACGAAAGTGGACAGCTTCCGCATGAGCTGGATTTGTTTCATCCTTCAGCGGCTACCTACGTCAAGCTTAAAGGAATGGCAGAGGAGCTGATGATTGAAACGCAGACACAGTTATTACGCCCCGATCTGATGCCGAGGTTTAAGGAACGTCCAGCGTTGGCGTATTTGGAGGCTAGTTTCGAACATCGTACAGGGCTGCGGAATCAGGAACAGCGGCTGCGGCTACAGCAGCTACGAGAGCAATGGACAGGTACACAACCTGAGGGCATAAAACTGCATGCTGCGGCAAGTCGTCGTGCCGAGCTGGAAGGAGCCGTACGCGAAATGCGCCGCCTGGCCCGCGATGAAGGTGCGCGTTATCGGGAAATGGCCCTGTTTGTGCGTCATATTGAAGATTATGAGCCATGGGTGGAACCGATATTCAAGCAATATCAGGTTCCAGTATTTTTGGATCAGCGGAGAAGTATACTTCATCATCCCTTGGTGGAATTGATTCGGGCTTCACTGGATATTGTGCAGCGACGCTGGCGATATGAGGATGTATTTCGTGCGGTCAAAACAGACCTTCTATTGCCGCTGGACGGTCGAGTGAGCCGCGAGCAGATGGACCGTCTGGAAAACTATGTGCTGGCCTGCGGAATACAAGGCAGTCGCTGGACAGATGGCCGGGCGTGGCAGGCTGTGCCCAGTTTGTCGCTGGAGCTGGAGGAACAGGAACGTAACCGTCAACGGGATGAAACGCTGGATTTGATGGAGTTGTGCCGAGATGTGATTGTGACGCCTTTACATGCGTTTGAGAAGCGTATAGGTAAGGCACGAACGGCGCTTGAGAAGTGTGAAGCCATATATCTGTTGCTGGAGGATGCAGAAATCGGTCACAAGCTGGACGCCTTCATTCATCAGGCAGAAGAAGCTGGAAATCCCGAGCAGGCGAAGGAGCACCGTCAGGTATGGGATGCGGTGCTTGAACTGCTGGATCAAATCGTCGAAATGATGGGTGATGAGAGACTGGATACTGCTTTGTTTGCGGGAGTGCTGGAAACGGGATTAGCTGAGTTCCGTATGGGGCTTGTTCCACCGGCTCTGGATCAGGTACTGGTCGGAAACACGGACCGTACGCGTGTATCCGGTATTCAACATGCCTTTGTGATAGGGATGAACGAAGGTGTAATGCCGGCTGTGTTCCATGAGGATGGGGTGCTCAATGAGCAGGAACGTACGGCATTAAATGAACAAGGCGTAGACCTGGCGCCAGATATGACAAGACGTCTGTTGGACGAACGATTTCTCGCTTATACGGCCCTTACCTCTGCTGGTAAAAGCCTGTGGATGAGCTATGCAGTGACTGATGAAGAAGGCAAGCCATTGCTGCCGTCAGAGTTAGTGCGACATGTGCGGCAACTGTTTCCTGGCCTGAACGAACGTCCACTGGCTGGATACCCTCTGCCTGAAGACGCTTGGACGACGCAATGGGAGTATGCTTCCCATCCGTCTGAGGCATTGCCGCAGCTCATTGCGCAATTACGGCATTGGCGGCGTGGCGGTGATATTTTATCTCCCTGGTGGGAGGTATATAACTGGTATGCCAGCCAGCAGGGAGGTGAGAAGGACAAGTTGCGTCAGCTGTTGACCTCACTTTTTTACGAGAATCATGCCGAAATGCAGAAGGAAACGAGCCGCCGTCTGTATGGCAGCAAGCTGCGTACCAGCGTATCTCGGATGGAACGTTTTGTCGCATGTCCATTTTCTCACTTTGCCTCTCATGGTCTTCGTTTGAAGGAACGTCAAATGTATCGTCTGAAGGCTCCGGATATCGGACAATTATTCCATGCAGCGCTTGGTGAGATGGCGATCAATCTGCGTGAACGTAATGTCAGTTGGGGAAGCCTCACTACCGAGGAATGTCGCCAAGAGGCGGAAAGTACGGTGGAGCGTCTTGCTCCTCGCCTGCAAGGCGAGATTTTAATGAGCTCCAAGCGGTATGGCTATATTTTGCGCAAGTTAAAAGACATTGTGAGCCGTGCTTCGTTAATTTTGGGTGAACATGCACGGAGAGGTAGCTTTGAGCCGATTGGGCTGGAGTTGGACTTCGGACCAGGTCAGCCGCTTCCTCCCTTAAGCTTCCGGTTAGATAACGGCGTGGTGATGGAAATCGTCGGACGGATTGACCGTGTCGATGTGGCAGAAGGAGAAAAAGGATTACTTTTGCGTGTCATTGATTATAAGTCCAGTCAAAAGGATCTTAAACTGCATGAGGTGTATTATGGCTTGTCTTTGCAAATGATCACCTACCTGGATGTGCTGCTGAATGCGGCGGAGGAATGGTTGGGCGAGACTGCTTATCCGGCGGGTACACTGTATTTTCACGTCCACAATCCGATGCTGCAATCGCCTAACGGTCTTAGCACAGAACAGGCGCGTCAGGAGCTATTGAAACGTTTTAAGATGAAGGGATTATTGCTCGCGGATCGGGATGTAGTTGGGCAAATGGATACAGCATTGGACAAAGGATATTCCTCTATTTTACCTGTTGCAGTGAAAGCAGACGGCAGTTTTTATAGCAGTGCTTCCGTTGCTTCGCCTGAACAGTGGGATAGCCTGTTAGCGTCGGTGCGCAACAATATTCGGACGATTGGCACACGGATGACGGAAGGCGATGTTGCCATTGAACCTTATCGCATCCAGCAAGAAACGGCATGTACCTTCTGTTCTTTTAAGCCTGTTTGTCAATTTGACGACAGTCTGGAAGGCAGTGGTTACAACCAATGGGGGAAACCGGGTAAGGATCAGGTCTGGGATCTGCTGAGTCATACACAGGAAGGGAAAGGAGGAATGAAGCAATGATAAGCACGTCAAATGCTAAAGGCTTGCCGAAGCCGGAAGGAAGCATGTGGAGCGATGATCAGTGGCGTGCCATTTCGGAATCCGGTAACAACATGCTGGTTGCGGCAGCGGCAGGGTCTGGTAAAACAGCGGTGCTCGTAGAGCGTATTATTCGCAAAATTGTTGATCCTCAGCTCGGCTTCAGTGTAGATCGGTTACTGGTGGCGACCTTTACGAAGGCTGCAGCCGCAGAAATGCGTCAACGGATACGCGAAGCGCTGGAACGTGTGCTGGAACAGGAACCGGAAAGTGAACATGTACGTCGCCAGCTATCGTTGTTGAATCGAGCCTCGATTACGACGCTTCACTCTTTTTGTATGGAGGTCATCCGCAGGCATTATCAGGCCATTCCTCTTGATCCCGGCTTTCGGATTATGAATGAGCATGAAACAGAATTGCTGCGCCAAGAGCTTTTAGAAGAACTGTTTGAGGAGAAATATGAGCTTCATGATGAAGGCAGCACATTCCGCAGACTGGTCGACTGGTTTAGTGGAGAACGCACCGATGATGCCATGTATGTGCTTGTTCAGCGTTTGTATGATTTTTCTCAAAGTCATCCTTGGCCGGAGCATTGGCTGCGCGAGACGGCAGCAGCATTTCGTGTACAGGATGTAGCAGCTTTGGGGGAGACTCCTTGGGTTCGTAGTATTTTGACGGATGCTGCCCTTTCGTTGCGCGGAGCAGCGAGTTTGCTGGAACAGGCGCATGAAACAGCTATGCAGCCTGGCGGTCCTGCACCCTATGCCATGACATTGCAAGAGGATACGGCGATGGTGAAGGAATTACTGCAAGAGCTCGAGACACAGCCGTGGGCATCCTTGTATGATCAATTTCAAGCAGCATCCTTTGGCAAGCTCAAGCCAGTTAAAAAAGATCAAACCGAGCCTGCATTGCAGGAACGGGTTAAGACGCTGCGCGAGGCTGCCAAAAAAATGATTACAGATATGAAGGCTTCCCTGTTCGGTCGGAGAGCAGAAGCTTATTTGGAGGAACTGCATGCGACCGCTCCTCTGATGGACGAACTGGTGGAGACTGTGATTGCTTTCGGGGAACGATTTCAACAGCACAAGCAGTCAAAAGGACTGGTGGATTTCGGGGATTTGGAGCATTATTGTTTGAAAATATTAAGACACCCCGAATCTACTCCGTACAAGCTGTTACCTTCCGATGCTGCACTTGAATACAAGGCGCAGTTCGACGAGGTACTGCTGGATGAGTATCAAGATACGAATACCGTACAGGAAGATATCGTTAGAC
Organism: Paenibacillus sp. FSL W8-0439; assembly: GCF_038008995.1. Classification (NCBI taxonomy): domain Bacteria; kingdom Bacillati; phylum Bacillota; class Bacilli; order Caryophanales; family Paenibacillaceae; genus Paenibacillus; species Paenibacillus sp. FSL W8-0439. Next base: position 3,867,685 of record NZ_JBBPAK010000001.1, on the reverse strand, counting down.
TGGTATCGCGCGAGGAACCGGGTAACCGTTTTATGGTGGGAGACGTGAAACAGAGTATTTATCGGTTTCGGCTGGCAGAGCCAGGGCTGTTTTTGAATAAGTATCAACGGTACGGTATACAGGAGCAGGAAGATGGCTTTTTGATTGATCTGGCGCGTAATTTCCGCAGTCGAGAGGAAGTTGTCGATGCGGTTAATTTGGTGTTCCGCCAGATTATGAGTGTGGATGTGGCGGAAATTGAGTACGATGAGCGAGCGTGGCTTGTACATGGCGCGTCCTATCCCGAAAAGACAGAGCAGGACGCTACATCTGCATACGCACCTGAGCTGCTGTTAGTTGATAAAGGCGGGCGTGGTCTTTCTGAGGTTTCGGAGTTGTCTGAAACGGGGGACGAATCGGCTTTACAGGAAAGTGAGCTGGCCGAGCTTGCGGAGCTTGAAACGGCTCAGTTGGAGGCTCGTGCAATCGCTCAACGGATTAAGGAGCTGACTGGAGATACTGGACAGCCACTGTTGATTTATGACAGGGGATTAAAAGCGATGCGTCCAGCAGTCTACGGTGATATTGTCATATTGCTTCGTTCAGCAAGCGTATGGGCTCCCTTAATTGTGGAAGAATTGCGGCTTGAGGGCATCCCAGCCTCTGGAGAGCAGACGACAGGCTTTTTTAAAGCAACGGAAGTTGAGGTAATGTTGTCCCTGCTGCACATTATTGATAATCCGCAGCAGGACATCCCGCTTGCATCCGTGCTTCGTTCGCCAATTGTCGGCTTGACCGAAGATGAACTGGCACAAATTCGTCTAGAGAAGCCGGATGGAATGTTTTATGATGCATTGCTGGCGGCGGCACAGACTGAACAAGTTGAGGAGAGTTTAAAAGAGACCTCTGCTGATGTTATGGAGATGGATCTTTTCACTGAGGACCCGCTATCTTCACCTGACCCAGTCCATAGGAATGACGGGAATACGTTGTCTACCCGACTACGTTCATTTTTGCGTAATTTGGACGCATGGCGGCAGGAAGCCAGACAAGGCAGCTTAAGTGTATTGATTTGGAATGTGCTGGAGGAAACAGGATATCTGGATTGGGTGGGTGGACTCCCTGGCGGCTCACAGCGTCAAAGCAACCTACGGGCTTTATATGACCGAGCGAGACAGTATGAGACTTCTACGTCCAACCGAGGCTTGTTTCGATTCCTAACCTTTATTTCCCGTCTGCGGGAGCGAGGCGGTGATTTAGGATCCATCAGCGGGGGGACTGAACCCGATCAAGCTGTCCGCATTATGACCATTCATAAAAGTAAAGGACTTGAATTTCCTGTCGTGTTTATTGCCGGGACGGCAAAAATGTTCAATCAGCAGGATCTGAATGCGCCGTTTCTTATGCACAAGGAGTTGGGATTTGGTCCTAAATATGTGGAGGAACAAAACCGCGTTAGCTACCCTACGCTGCCTAATTTAGCGATCCGTCGACGCTCACAGCTGGAGCTTTTGGCTGAAGAAATGCGTGTGCTATACGTAGCGCTTACGCGTCCGCGTGAAAAGCTGATTATGACCGGAACCGTGAAGGATCTCGCTTCCCGCGCAGCAGGTTGGGCACGTGCCAAGGAACATGCGGAAACAGTACTGCCAGACTATATGCTGGCGGCAGGTCGCAGCTATCTGGACTGGGTAGGTCCTGCATTGATTCGGCATCCTTCTGCAACTTCGCTGAGGGAAGCGGCAGGGGATCAGGAGGGGTACTATCACAGACTGGAACACATGCCGGGGGCAGACTGGTTATTTAAAATCGTAGCCTCAGAAACACTTTCTGGCTCTCGTGTGAACTCGGATCGTGGAGAAGAGGTATCGGCCGAAGAACGCCAAAAGAAAACAGAAGCACTGAGAAATGTTGAGCTAATCGAATTAGACGAAGAAAGTGAAACGGATATTGCTGCGGCTCTTTCCTGGACCTATCCGTATGAACGGGCGGGCAAGACAGCAGCCAATACATCGGTCACAGAGATGAAAAGATGGCTGGAGATGCAGGAGATAGGATCTGATGATTGGCTGAATCTATCTTCTATCTCCCAACAAGCAGACTTACCAGAGGATCGCGAAGATTCTGACACTAGGGGCAGTCAATTACACTTGCGCAGACCTAAGTTTATGGGAAATCAGCGACTGACTCCTACAGAACGAGGGACGATCTATCATACGTTGATGCTGCATGTGCCCCTAGATGGAGTCATGAGCGCTGAGGTTATTGAGGAAACCAAAGCTCGTTTGCTGAATCAACGTATCTTACTGGATGTTCATGCAAAGGCGCTGGATACGAATAAAATATTACGGTTTTTCTCTAGTGAGCTAGGGAAGAGAATGCTGGGTTCATCCCGTATTCAGCGTGAGCTTCCGTTTACTTATACTATGCGGGCAACCGATTACTGGAACCACAGTTTACCTGCGGTGTTGCCAGAACAGAAGACAGTTACCGAAAGCGGGCAGGACGATAAAGTGCTGATGAACGGGATCATTGACTGTTTGTTTGAAACTCCCGAAGGGCTTGTGCTGCTGGATTATAAAACAGACCGGATCTCTGAATATCGTACGCTGTCACATTTAACAGACCAATATCGTTTTCAATTGGAGCTGTATGCCCGTGTGATTGAAGAGATTACAGGCAAAAAGGTAGCTGAGAAATGGTTGTATTTTATAGAAGCTGGAGAGAGTGTGCAGCTGTAGTGATATAGATAGGGAGAGGGGGAAAAGCATGCGGATTTTGCATACAGGGGATTGGCATTTGGGTCGCACGTTGGAAGGTCGAAGCCGTCTGAAGGAGCAGGAGGCGTTTTTGGAAGAATTGGTGAAAATGGCTGACGACCAGCAGGCTGATTTGATTATGATGGCTGGGGATGTGTACGACTCAGTCAATCCTTCGGCCGCCGCAGAGCAATTGTTTTATGAAGCATCTGCTCGTCTTACGGCTGGAGGAAGACCGCTAGTCGTCATTGCTGGCAACCATGATCAGCCGGAAAGAGTATCCTCGGTCACCCCGCTGGTGAGCGGGCGTGGAATTACATTGCTGGGACTGCCTCATGGGGAAGCAGTGCGCGTCCATACACCGCGAACGGGCGAAATGGCATGTATTGCGGCCTTGCCATATCCCTCTGAGTCTCGTCTGAATGAGTTATTGTCTGAAGACGGGGACGAAACCATATTACGTGAGGCATATAGCCGCCGTGTAGGGATGCTGATGTCGCAGCTGGGTACAGCGTTTCGACCCGACACCGTTAATTTGTCGATGAGCCATATTTATGTGCTTGGCGGGCTGGAGTCGGATTCGGAACGTCCGATTCAGGTCGGGGGAGCCTATACCGTAGATCCGTCTGCTTTGAGCATTGGAGCGCAGTATACGGCTCTGGGGCATTTGCATCGTCCCCAATATGTGAAGGGCGATGGACTGATGCGTTATAGTGGTTCTCCGCTGGCTTATAGCTTTTCCGAAGCTGGACAAGCCAAATCAGTTACGTTAATTGACGTGATTGCCGGCAAGCCGGCACAGGTTGAGGAACTGTATATTACCAGTGGACGCCCATTAGTGAGGTGGCGAGCACGGGGAGGTCTGGAGGAAGTATATCGCTGGCTGGATGAAGGACTGGATGCTGATGCCTTTATTGACCTGGAAATTACGCTGGATGAAGCAATGTCAATGGGAGATATTCAACGGTTGCGCAAAAGCCGTGAAGGCATCATTCATATTCGCCCCGTGTACCCAGAAATGGCTGCGGCACAGTTGGAACAGCAACGTTCAGAACTGCCGGTTCATGAGCTGTTCCGGGCGTTTTACCAGCGACAGACGGGCGGAGCACAGCCGGATGAAGGATTAGTACAGTTGTTTCTAGAATTGGTAGAACAGGATGATGCAAGAGACCACGCTGAGGAGGATGAGGTATGAAGCCGATCCTTCTGAAACTGGCGGGATTGCAAAGCTACCGGGAGTCGCAGGAAATTCGCTTTGACGATTTGACCGAAACGGGGCTGTTCGGAATTTTTGGTCCAACGGGTAGTGGTAAATCAACATTGCTAGATGCTATTACGTTGGCCATGTACGGTAAAGTGGAGCGGGCGGTGAATGGTACACAAGGCATCATGAATCATGCCGAGGATACGCTGTCTGTAGCATTTACATTTGAATTAATGTCAGCTCAAGGACCTCGCCGTTACCGTGTAGAACGACGTTTCAAACGTGCAGGAAGCGTATCGGTTAATAATACGCTTAGCCGTTTTATTGCATATACAGAAGACGGCGAGGAAGTACTTGCTGACAAAGTACAGGATGTGACACGCTGTGTGGAGGAGTACATCGGCCTGAAAATGGACGATTTTACGCGCGCTGTCGTATTACCGCAGGGGAAGTTTGCGGAATTTTTATCCTTAAAGGGCAGTGAACGTAGACAGATGCTTCAGCGTTTGTTCCATCTGGAGAAGTACGGAGATCAACTTGCTCAGAAGCTGAGCCGTCGTGTGAAGGATAACGACATCGCCCTTAAGTCGTTGGAAGCGGAGCAGCAAGGGCTGGGGGATGCGAGTGCTGAAGCGCTTGAGCTTGTAAAGCTGCGCCTCAAAGAAGCGATGGACCATGCAGAGGCTTCACGCCGCGAACTAGAGCGTGTTTCACGGGAAACGGAGGCGCTGAACAAAACACGGGAACTGGTCATCGAGCTTAGCCAAAGAGTGAGTGAGCTGGAGGATATGGCAAGACAGGAACCAGGCATTGCTTTGCTGGAGCGCAAGCTGCGACAAGCATCTGCAGCGGAGGCGTTGCTGCCTGCACTGACAGATTGGAAGGAAGCCGTTGCCGAAGCAGAAAAACGGCAAAAGAATGCTGAACAGATGGCAGTCCAGGCTGCCTCCGCAGCGGAGGCGGCGCTTGTATCTGTGCAAGCAGATGAGCAGGCGCGGCAAGCACTCAGTGCCGAAGAACCAAAGCTATTGCTTCGGATCGACCAACTGGAGCAGGCACTTCAACTGGAACGTGATACGGAAGTGCTGTGGACCGAAAGAGAACGTTTGGCGGCCGAACTGGCGCATAGCGAACAAACCCTTGCAGAGCATGCCGCAGGTCTCGCAAAGGAACAAGAGTTACAGACACGAGGTTTAAAGCGGCAGCAGGAGCTTCAGCAGGAGTTGAAGCAAAATGAAGTGCGGGCAGATGAGCGGCGTATGCTGCAAGAGGCTGTGCAGCGGCTACAACAGCTGGAGACAGCGCATGAGCAATGGAGTGAAGCTGAACAGGAGTATTTAGCTCAGGAGAAACGGCTTGCACTAGCAGACGAACGTCTAAAGCTAATGGAGCAGGAGACACAGGAGACCGAGACACGACGTTCTGTCCTTGCTGCACAGGCGGCTGAAGGCATCGAGGCATTGCTGGCGCTAGAGGCGGAAATTACAGCCGACGTGTCGGCACTGGCTGCCGAGGAGGAGCAACTGCGTCACGAGCTCCGTGCCGAGGAGCTAGCGCGTCTCGCGCAACATCTCGCTACCGAGCTGCGCGAAGGAGAGCCATGCGCAGTGTGTGGCTCTCTGCATCATCCCGCGCCTGCCGCTGTTGCGGCCCATGGCGCGGATTCCGCTGCGCCGGATGAGCTGCACCGCCTGCGGCTCGGCTTGCAGGAGCTGCGTCTCACACTGCGCCAGCAGTTGCACGAGCAGCGCAGCCTGTTGGCGCAGCCCGCCGCAGACAGCGGCGCTGCCGCCACGGGCGAGCCTTTTACGCCTGCGGCTGCTGTGCCTCGTGGTGTCGCCGTATGGGCGGAGCGCTGTGCAGCGCTGGAGCGTACAGCGGCTGAGCTGGCAGCGCGTGCGCATACGCTGCCTGCCGAGGCACAGGCACTGCGTGAGGCGGACGCCGCCGGACAGCAGCGGCGTATCCGTGCAGCCGCCGAGCAGGAAGCGGCGGTTGCAGCCCTGGCGCAGGCGCGGAGCAAGCGCGAGGCATGTACCACGCGCAGCGAGGGGCTGCGCGCCGAATGGGCAGCGCAGCTGCCGGATGTCGGCCCCGACCAAGCTGCGGAGCGTTATCGCGCCATGCAGGAGCGCGACCGGCGTGCGGAGGAGCTGCGATCCCGACTGGAGACGAGCGTGACTTTCCTCGAAGAAAAGGCAGCGCGTGTACAGCAGATACAGCAAAGCATCATCGAGGAGGACAAAATCATTATTGCCCGTCGTACAGGGCTGCAAAGTAAAGATGATTTGCTGCGTGAAAAGCAAGAACAGCTCCGAAAGTGGGTTGGAGAAGGCCAAGCAGCCTCATTGCTGGAAGAAGCGACCTCACGCTTGTTGGGACTGAAAAACGGAGCCGAAGCCGCTGCCCGCCGCCGTACCGAAGCGGAAGAACGCAAGCAGCAGGCTGTTCATGCTTCACTGATAGCGCGGCAGGCCTCCGACTCGGCAGAAGAAAGACGGCAGACGGCAGCATCCCGTTGGGGCATCCGTCTGGAAGCTTCCTCTTTTGCTACGGAAGCAGAGGTCTTGGAATGCTGCTTGGGACCGGAAGAAGCCACACGCTATGAGCGTGAAGTGAATTTGCACCGAGAACGGGAGAAGGAGCTGTCTTCCCGCTTAAAACATGTCGAAGAGCAGTTGAATGGAGCAACAGTAACAGAGGAACAGTGGGAAACGACCACTGCGAGGCTGCGTGATTGCCGTGCACGCGACGAAGAGGCGCTTCAGAATCGCGCCAAGGCCGAACGTGATTTAGAGGACTTGCAGCGTCGGCACGTCCGCTGGATGGAGCTGGAGTCCAATCGTTTACATCTGCGTAGCGAGGCGGAAAAAATGTCCAAGCTCCAGTCTGTTTTTCGAGGCAATGCTTTCGTTGAATATATTGCCGAAGAGCAGCTCATGCAGGTCAGCCAATCCGCTTCACGCCGCCTGCGTTTTCTGACTAAGCAGCGTTATGCGCTAGAAGTAGATTCCAGCGGTGGTTTTGTTATTAGTGATGATGCCAACGGTGGGGTCAAACGTCCGGTATCGACCTTGTCCGGCGGCGAAACGTTCCTGACCTCTTTGTCGCTTGCGCTTGCGCTGTCGGCTCAAATTCAATTGCGGGGCCAATACCCTCTACAATTTTTCTTTCTGGATGAAGGATTTGGAACGTTGGACCCCGAACTGCTTGACACAGTAATTACCTCGCTAGAAAAGCTGCATCACGATCAATTATCTGTTGGTGTGATTAGCCATGTGCCTGAATTGCGGGCCCGGCTCCCACGCAAGCTGGTTGTTCTTCCCGCAGAGCAGGCTGGTGGAGGCTCTCGTGTAGTTATGGAAACATTTTGAAACAATGTGATACGGATCACAGATACAGTTTCAAACTGTTGTTATAATACAGCTAAGCCGACAAGTTAATCATACAGCACCCCGGCGGACGTATGCTGCGGAAGGAGTCTTCCCGTCATACGTCCGTTCAGAGGGGCTCTGCCAAGAGCTCCCGGGGTGCTTCTTTTTTTTGTAGCCGGAATTCGCCCAATTTGATGTAGCACATAGCCCGTTTTTGAATAACATACGGTATACATGCAAGAGTCTAGGAGGAAACAACCATGGAAAAAAGCATGATAACCGAAAATGTTACAGCATCGCAACAGATGGATGCTAAAACACTATGTCAACAGCATATGCATCGTTATGTATGCGTATGGGTGAAGGACGGGACAATGTATGACGGAATTGTAGAGCATGTGGATGATGAAAAGATATACTTAGCCGTTCCTATGGGTGGAGAAGAAATGGAGAATGTTAATCTCCCCTATCCGCCCAACAATTGTGGATGCGGCTCCCGTGCTTATGGTGGCTATGCATCTTATCCTCCGTACCCTTATCCGTACCCTTACCCGGTCCCAGTGCCCGCCTATGCGTATGGATTCCCATACGGACGTCGCCGCTTTAATCGTTTGATTCTGCCACTTGCTGCGTTGACAGCGATTAGTTTACTGCCTTACTACTAATCTGATCTTCTTCGTTGCCTGACCATCGTTCTACTCTCTCCCGCCTACAGCCCTTGTACAGTACAAGTGGCTATATAGGTGTATCCATACATCATCACTAAGTAAGGCTGTTTCTTCCAGCATGAAGAAACAGCCTCTTTTTCACATCTACCGTCTCAATATGTTAATGAGCTATAACGCTTACAGCCTTTAGCGAGGTTACAATGATTTATGAATGGAAACTGTATGGGTACAGTTTAGTGAAAAGAGGTATCCTGTTTATCTAAAAACCATGTTAACATCAAGCATGTACAGAAACATAAGAAGGAATAAGCATATAAAGAGGATGTACTGAACAGGCAGGAGGATATCGTGAAAAAATATGTTTCGGTTTTATTAGATATAGAGCTTAAAATTCGCGAGGGACAATATAGATCTGGTTACAAGCTGCCATCGGTCCGTGATGCTTCGGAGCTATACAAGTGCAGCAAAAGCACAATTCTGCGAGCCTATGCTGAACTTGAAAGGAAGCATACCATTTATTCCATACCGCAAAGCGGATACTATGTAGTGGAAAACCCCAGTGACGTACACCATAGCCATATTTCCGACTACGTTGATTTTGCTTCAGCATCCCCGGATTTGAATGTATTTCCATATCTAGATTTTCAGCATTGTCTAAATCAGGCTATTGACACTTACAAATATCATCTGTTCACATATGGGGATTCGCAAGGATTGGAAACATTGCGACATACGCTCGTCTCTCATTTGGCTGATACTCAGGTGTTTGCAAAAACAGATCGGATTATCGTTACTTCAGGTGTTCAACAAGCATTAGAAATACTCGCGAAAATGCCGTTTCCCAATGGCAAAGAAAAGATTTTGGTCGAGCAGCCCAGCTACGATATATATTTGCGTTTTTTGGAGGAAGAGAGCATACCCGTCAATACGATTGCGCGGACAGCGGAAGGTCTGGATTTTTATGAGTTGGAGAACCAATTTAAGCAGGGTAACATCAAATTTTTTTATACCATGTCAAGGCATCATAATCCTCTCGGTATCTCATATAACACGGAGGAACGAAAAACGATAGCTGCCTTGGCTGCGAAATATGATGTGTACATCGTAGAAGATGACTATATGGCTGATTTGGGAGTTGATCATCTTGTTGATCCCATTTATGCATACGATCAGACAGAACACACTATTTACTTGAAAAGCTTCTCAAAAATCATTTTCCCTGGCTTGCGATTAGGGGTTGCGGTACTGCCAGAAAACTTATTAAAGACGTTCAGTACCTATAAAAGATATGTTGACACATCCATTTTGTCTCAGGCAGCACTTGATATCTATATTAAAAATGGAATGTATGAACGCCATAAACACACGATATCCAAACTGTATTCGGAGCGCGTTCGTATTCTGAACAAGGCGGTGGAACGATACAATCAGTCCGGGTACATTCAAACTCCAGCTGTAACCTCAGGTGTTTATACGCAGTTTAAGCTGCCGAGGACGGTGAATTTGGAACGTTTGGTACACAGTCTTAACGCGAGAAGCATCCAAGTTGTAGCTGGAAAAGGCTTTTATTTATCAAGCTACAGGGAACAAGAAAAATTTTTGCGTATAAGTATTTCGCGTGCACAGCCGGATCTAATTGATAAAGGAGTTAAATCTATAATAGAGGAAGTTAGTAAGGGAAACTGGTATTAAGCCCCATTTTCCGTTATGATACATATAGAAACATAGGCATAACCAATCATGATTGGTTATGTTTCTGTTTGGTGTGGAAAATACATAACTTTGAATGCCGAGAGCAAGGACTGCTGATGTTTAATTGCTTATGATCGGCTCACTGCCAAAGGAGGGTTTTGAATGGACGATCTGTTTTTGAAAATTGTGGATGGAAGCATTCCCAGCAAAAAGGTGTTGGAAACCGACAATGTGCTCGCATTTCATGACATCCAGCCTGCGGTGCCAGTACACGTGATCATTATTCCAAAAAAATACATTCCTTCAATGAATGCTGTAACGGAGGAGGATCTTCCTCTTATCGCGGAGATTCATCGTGTTGCGGTTGAGGTTGCGAAAAAGTTGGGAATCGCTGAGTCTGGTTATCGGTTGATTAACAACTGTGGTCCGGATAGTGGACAAACGGTAGGGCACCTGCATTATCACTTGCTGGGCGGCGCCAAATTAGGTGCCCTGACAGGTATTTCGGACTCACATTCTTAAAAATGACAGAGCTAGTCTTTTCAGTAATGCGGAAGTGACGGGAAAAAAAGTTCCTTCTATGTACTCATTTTTTCTTATAGGTTGACACCTGGTTTCCGTTTCACCTATAATAAAATTTGATGAACCGTGTTATTGCTCTTGGACGGTCTGGTCGGAGGGAGGGAAAACTGGTGTCTGAAACTAAAGTTCGCAAAAACGAGACAATTGATGCTGCACTTCGTCGCTTTAAACGCTCCATTGCTAAGGATGGCGTATTGGCTGAGGTGAAGAAACGCAAGCATTATGAAAAGCCAAGCGTAAAGCGCAAGAAAAAGTCCGAGGCTGCTCGTAAGAGAAAGTTCTAGGAGGATCTAAGTAATCATGAATTTGAGCGAACGATTGAACGAAGATATGAAGCAAGCAATGAAGAGTAAGGACAAGTTCAAACTCTCCACCATTCGAATGGTTCGTTCTACGATTAAAAATCTTGAAATAGATTTGAAACGGAATTTGGACGACAACGAAGTGCTTGATATTCTGAGTCGTGAGATCAAACAGCGAAAAGATGCCCTCCATGAGTTTGAAAAAGCCGGTCGTGATGAACTTGCGACAAGCACTAAAGCAGAAATAGAGATCATCGCTCAGTACCTTCCTGAACAACTTTCTGAAGAAGAAATTAAAGTTATTGTACAGCAGACCATCCAGGAAACCGGTGCTTCTTCGAAAGCCGAGATGGGGAAAGTAATGACGGCCTTAATGCCTAAGGTAAAAGGTCGTGCTGACGGTAAGCTCGTGAACCAGGCGGTTCAGCAATTTCTGCAATAAACCCTGCGACAAACAGGAAAACACAACACCCTCTGTTTACAGAGGGTGTTATTTCTATATGTGTGATGCCTGCCATAAAAGAGAATGGTGGAAAACGCCTTCATGAAAGCGCTTCCTGTAATTGTGTGAAACGTGATGTCCATTAGGGGCGTAAAGTATTTGACAGGCGTCAGGATTAGCAATATACCCAATAATTTCACATTAAATCCTGAAAACTGTATAGTTTGTCTAACAAAGTTTGGTATGCTGTAACAAGGAAAGATCGAAAGGGGGGAAAGAAATGCATAGAGAACATCACCACTCCAGCCGCAAATTGGTCTTTTTAACGTTGTGGATTATGATATCCGTTCTGTTGTTACCCTTAGTTCATTCTGGATCAGCGGCGGCTCAAACAAAGGGTGGAGCTGTGTTTGTTATACCAGTTGATCAGGAAATTGAACAGGGTCTGGGCAAATTTATGGAGCGTGGATTTTCAGAAGCAGTTGATTCCAAAGCAGGTCTGATTTTACTGGATATTAACACTCCCGGCGGACGGGTAGATACAGCGGAGAAGCTGGGCAAACTGATTAAAGACAGTCCCATTCCGACCGTAGCCTATATAAAGGGCGAAGCGGCCTCAGCGGGTAGCTATATTGCGTTGAGTGCTAACAAGATTGCTATGAAACCGGGGAGTATTATCGGAGCAGCAGCGTTAGTAGACGGCAGGGGGAATACTATTACAGACCCAAAAACGATAGCTTGGTGGAAGAGCAGCATGGCATCTGCCGCAGAAGCTGGCGGGCGCAATCCCGATATTGCTAGAGGCATGGTCGACTCCAAATCGACTGTATCTATCCCGGAGATGAACTTTAATAAGGAAAATGGCCAGATCATTTCTTTAACCAGTGAGGAAGCGCTGAAATTGGGGTACGCGGATTACATCGCGTCTTCGGAACAAGAAGTTATCCAGTGGATGGGCTACAGTACAGATGATGTAATCCATGTGGAGCGCACATGGGCTGAAAAAGCAGCCGAGATATTGACCAACCCGATCGTGCAGACATTGCTTTTATTTGTTGGTATCGCGGGTGTAGTTATTGAACTGCTTGTACCTGGCTTTGGTGTACCGGGAATTTTAGGTGTACTTGGATTTGGTTTGTATTTCTTTGGTAATTATATCGCTGGCTTTGCAGGTTCGGAGACGTGGCTGTTGTTCATTATCGGTCTGGCACTGCTTATACTTGAAATGTTTATTCCAAGCTTTGGCATTCTGGGTATTTTGGGTTCCATCAGCCTTGTCGCGGGTGTAGTCCGTGCTGCATACAACATGCAGCATGCGTTTATATCGTTGGGGATTGCTTTTGCAGCGGCTGTTGCCGTAGTGGCGATTATCGCGGTTGTCTTTAAGGACCGAGGGATATGGAACCGTTTTATACTTCAGGAACGTTTAACGGCTGACCAAGGGTTTTCTTCGGTTGTGAATCGGGAAACGTTACTAGGTCAGAGGGGGGTCAGTCTGACCCCATTACGTCCAGCTGGAACGGTGCTAATCGCTGACGAGCGAGTGGATGTCGTAACGAATGGGGAGTTTATCGCCCCGAATATGCCGATTATCGTATCCAAAGTAGAAGGCGGGCGAATTGTAGTCAAGGCAGACGCGAGCGTCTAGCAAGCTAACAACGAAGAATTAGATTAATGGAGGATGATGCGAGTGTTCGAATCGGGTATTGTCAGTATTTTGCTGATTGCCGTAGTAGTGATTATTATATTGAGTGTGTTTTTTAGTTTCTTCCCGGTGATGCTGTGGATTTCGGCGCTGGCTTCGGGTGTGCGGATCGGTATCATTACGCTAGTAGCTATGCGGTTGCGGCGCGTCACGCCAAGCCGAATTGTCAATCCCCTCATTAAGGCTACCAAAGCTGGTCTGGGCTTGAATATCAATCAGCTGGAAAGTCATTTTCTCGCAGGGGGGAATGTAGACCGAGTGATCAATGCGTTGATTGCCGCGCAGCGCGCTAACATTCCGCTTGAATTTGAACGTGCGGCTGCGATTGATCTTGCGGGACGGGATGTTCTGCAAGCGGTCCAAATGAGCGTTAATCCGCGTGTTATTGAGACGCCTATTGTTGCTGCGGTCGCCAAGGATGGTATCGAAGTGAAGGTTAAAGCTCGTGTTACGGTGCGTGCCAACATTGATCGACTCGTCGGCGGTGCCGGAGAAGAAACGATTATTGCTCGGGTTGGTGAAGGTATCGTAACAACGGTTGGTTCCAGTAACTCGCATAAAGACGTGCTGGAAAATCCAGATTCCATTTCGAGAACCGTATTATCCAAAGGTTTGGATGCAGGGACAGCATTTGAGATTCTATCGATTGATATTGCAGACGTTGATGTAGGTAAAAATATCGGTGCCTTCCTGCAAACAGAGCAGGCGGAAGCCGACAAACGTATTGCGCAGGCAAAAGCCGAAGAGCGGCGTGCGATGGCTGTAGCGCAGGAGCAGGAAATGAAGGCGCGTGTTGTAGAAATGAGAGCACGCGTGGTGGAATCCGAATCCGAAGTGCCTCTGGCAATGGCTGAAGCGCTACGTAGCGGTAAACTTGGCGTCATGGACTATATGAATTTAAAAAATATTGAGGCAGATACGCAAATGCGTAGTTCCTTAGGCAAACCGAATGAGAACTCGGGGAATGATAACAAGAACCGGGATTAACTAACGGACGGGCCGATGAACTATAGCAGTTAGGCGGTGAGTAATGAATTTTATCAGTTGGATCTTTGACCATTTGTATATCTTGATCGTGATTGGCTTTGCACTGGTGTCCTTTTTGGGGAAAAGCATTCAAGGTGGAGATCGGAAATCTCCCCCACGGCAAGGTATGCCTACCTTTGGTGGTGATCATGGTTCGCGCGGGTCCTCGACGTCGTCCAGACCTTTCACAACGGAACCTGAGATAGAGCGACGTCAGCAAGATGTTACTGGAGAGCTGCAACGTCAATTTCCTAATGAGCGACGGGCGGTGATGGAAGCTCGTCGTATAGAAGAAGTGGGAGACGGGCTGAAAAAGGAAGAACAGATGGACCAAGATTCATTAGATAACGGTACGACTTTAGAGGATCGGATTCGTATTATGGAAGAAGAGCGAAGGATGGTTTTAGCCCGACTCGATCGTATATCCAATGCGAGTGATTCGGAGGAAATTACAGATGGGCTAGAGCAAACTTCTCAAGAGCGGGGTACCGTGAATGCAGCTGACCTACGCAGAGGTGTAATTTGGGCAGAGATATTAGGCCCTCCGCGTTCCAAGCGTTACATGGGTGGAGGAAGACGTTAAAATGATAGTGATCCGTCACGGCTTTGGCTGTGGCGGATCTTTTTTTTTGCGATGTTTTTAGCAATACATAAACTTGCTGGAATAAAAAAAGACCTAACGACAAATGCTCAAATTACCTAACAACGAATGTGATGATCTCATATATGCTACATTCTTCTCACATTTACCGTCATCTAAAAAGACGGCATTTTGTCTAATTTAGAATCTCATTTGTGAAAATACTTATGTAAAAAATGATCAAATGTAACAATATGAACGAAGCCTTCCAAAAGTCGTTTTCATTTTTTCTTTTTTATATATAATGTTCTCAACGATAGAACTTATGAAAATTTACCCCATATTTAGCTAAAATTTGATTTATATCGAGGTGATGTCACAGGGTTATACAAAAAGTAAAAATTTATGTTTAGGAGGATGGGATGGATGGGGAATAGCTTGTTCAGAAAGAAGAACATTGATCAACTGATCGCTGCTACACGTGGGGAAAAAGCACTTAAAAGGGAATTGGGTGCGTTTGATTTAACAATGCTTGGGATTGGAGCCATTATCGGAACGGGAATTTTTGTTTTGACAGGTACGGGAGCAGTTACGGCTGGTCCGGGTTTGGTAATGTCTTTTGTGATTGCGGGGCTCGCTTGTTTGTTCGCAGCATTGGCTTATGCTGAGTTTGCTTCCACCGTTCCAGTATCCGGTTCTGTTTACACTTTTACATATGCTACGATGGGAGAGCTATTGGCTTTTATTATCGGATGGGATTTAATTTTGGAATATATGTTGGCTGCCAGCGCTGTTTCAGCAGGTTGGTCGGGTTATTTTGTATCCTTTTTGAAAGGAATTGGTCTTCATATCCCGGTTGAATTCACTGCTGCGCCAGGAGCTTTAAAAGACCAAACTACTTATTTTAACCTTCCAGCTTTTTTAATTTTGATGGCTATCACATTCTTGCTTTATTTTGGAATAAAAGAATCCAAACGAATTAACAACATCATGGTTATTGTAAAAATTGTTGTCGTTTTATTGTTTATTATTGTTGCTATTAAATATGTGAAGCCAGACAACTGGACACCATTTATGCCGTTTGGGTTCAGTGGGGTGTTTGGAGCCGCAGCCCTTGTGTTTTTTGCTTTCATTGGCTTTGATGCTGTTTCATCAGCTGCTGAAGAAACCAAAAATCCAGCTCGTGATTTACCACGTGGCATTATTTTCTCGCTTGCTATTTGTACGCTTTTGTATGTGATCGTTAGCGCGATTATGACAGGTATTGTGCCGTTTATGCAATTTGAAGGTATCTCCCATCCGGTGTCATTAGTTTTGCAGGTTGCCGGTCAGAATTGGGTGGCGGGTATTGTGGATATCGGAGCCATCTTGGGGATGACAACGGTCATGCTGGTAATGTTATATGGTCAAACCCGTATTATGTTTGCGATGTCACGTGATGGCTTAGTACCTAAAGTATTGTCAAAGGTTCATTCCAAATATAAAACACCCTATATTAACACGTTGTTTTTTGGTACTTTATCTGCATTAATGGGTGGGTTGATCCCGCTGGATGAGTTAGCAAGCTTGGTGAACATTGGAACCTTATCAGCATTTATTCTGATTTCAGTCGCTGTCATAGTGATGAGAAAAACACAACCTGATTTGCCAAGAGCCTTTCGATGTCCTGGTGTTCCATTTATTCCCATCCTAGCTATCATTTCATGTGGGGTGCTTATTCTTAATCTGAATGGTCAAACGTTTATTCGTTTTATCATTTGGCTTGTTATTGGTATGGTTATTTACTTTTTATACTCCCGAAAAAACTCTCTTTTGAATCAGGATTCCGAAAACTAACCATTTCATACTGTGAAACTAAAAAGACAGCCTTGTTTTGATATGAAAACGAGGTTGTCTTTTTTTATGTGAATTTTTATAGAGCATGGTCTTTTTCTCTTTAATATTGCAGTTGCTACGAATTGTAAGTTTAGCCTCATAAATGCGATGACTGGATCATAAAATGTACAGTACAGATATCTGTGACGCTGGTGTAACAGCGTCGTCCAGTGATGATCGAGACATAGGATAAACCGAATAGTCATAACAAGCGATTAAAAAAGCAGCATAGCTGCTGTCGTAACAACGATGGAGTGCTAATGGTAATAACAGAAGATTATAAAAAAAGCAGCATAGCTGCCATCAAAACAACTATTAGCCGTTGGATAACAGTTGTTCTGATGACAGGAAAGGAGATTTCGCCGTATGAGCCGGATGAGCCGCAAACTGCGAAAGTGGGCCAGCGAGACGTTGGAGCTTCCGCAGGATATTCTATTTGATCTGCCGCGGTTAACCCTCATCGGCAGCCGCCAGCTTTATGTAGAAAATCACCGGGGTGTGGTGGATTTTACACCAGACCAGCTCGTACTTGCACTTGCACAAGGCAGGCTAAGAGTGTCAGGCCATGATCTAATCATTACGTCTATCCTGCCAGACCAGGTAAGTGTAGAGGGACATATTACGGATA
This sequence comes from Paenibacillus sp. FSL W8-0439, assembly GCF_038008995.1. Classification (NCBI taxonomy): domain Bacteria; kingdom Bacillati; phylum Bacillota; class Bacilli; order Caryophanales; family Paenibacillaceae; genus Paenibacillus; species Paenibacillus sp. FSL W8-0439. Next base: position 3,850,869 of record NZ_JBBPAK010000001.1, on the reverse strand, counting down.
TTCAATTGGAAGGAACGGAGGAAGGCTCGTGAAACATCCCGCTTTAGCAAAGCTGCGTGGCACGGTTACCCTAGCTGTCGAGGGCGAAAGTGTGGAAGCTTTCATTAATTTACTCACTGATCACCATATACCTGTTTGGAACGTGCGGCCGATGGGTACTAGACTTGCAGAAATGAACCTTCTGCTGCCGCACGTCTTCCTGTTGCGTCCGCTTTTGAGAAGGACAGGCTGCAAAATGCATGTTCTCAAACGTCAAGGACTTCCCTTTACTGCTGTACGACTCGCCAAACGTAAATTTTTTCTCGCAGGACTGGCCTTGTTCTGGATAGGACTCCTGCTGATGTCATCGCTCATCTGGGACATTCAAGTGAAGGGGAATGACAAGCTCCCAACGGAAGCTGTTCTCAAAGCAGCCCGACAGGAGGGGCTTTATCCGTTTCAATGGAGTTTTCGCCTTTCCAGCCAGGACAAGCTTTCGCGCGCACTCATGCAGAAGCTTCCAGAGGCGTCCTGGATCGGTGTGGAAAGGCAGGGAACCTTGGTGACAATTCAGGTCGTTGAAGCTTCACAGCCTACTCCCCCGCCGCTCTACAGTCCACGTCATCTCATCAGTAAGGCGGACGCGGTAGTCACTGAAATTTTTGCCGAGCAGGGACGTCCTCTTGTGCATAAAAATACACGGGTCAAAAAAGGAGCTATTCTCATTTCAGGAACGCTTGGAGATGAGGAGAATCAGCAACAGGTCGTAGCCAAAGGAGAGATTAAGGGGCTTGTGTGGCATGAATATGAAATTAGTAGTCCCATGGTACGACGCAGCAGCACATATACGGGGAATAGCCACGATCGCTTGTATCTGGTGCTAGGCAACCGTGCGATACAATTGTGGGGATATGGGAAAATACCTTATTCTACACATAAAACAACCGTTGAACATGATCCGCTAACATGGCGTTCTTACAAACTTCCGATGGGTTGGATGAATGAAAGTGTGAGGGAGACCAAGATACAAGAGCAGAAGTTAACGGAAACAGAAGCCAAAATGTCAGGAATAGAAGGCGCACGCGCGGATATTTTAGCTAAATACGGCAAAGGAACGAAAATAATGAGCCAAAAAATTTTGCATGAGAAGAGAGAGAATGGTAAAGTTTATATGAAAGTACTTTTTGAAGTGGAACAGGATATTGCGGAAGAACTTCCGTTAGTTCATAACCAAGGAGAATGAGGCTATTTGGCAGAACAACAACGCAGCATACAAATTGCATTGAACAGTGCGGGAGAAGGTCAGGCGTTATTCGGCCCGCAGGATTCCTTTTTAAAATTGATCGAAGCAGCTATTCCTGCAAAAATAGCATCTCGTGAGGCGGAAATTAATGTTTTTGGAGATGCTCACGAAGTGGAAGTGCTCGAACAATTGTTCGATGTTTTGCTCCAGTTAATTCGTAATGGGTATATACTGACCGAAAGGGATGTCCATTATGCGATTGAGCTGGCAAAAGATCTGCGCGCCGATCAGTTGCTTGATTTGTTCAAGGGAGAAATTACGACAACGTTTCGGGGCAAACCGATTCGTGTCAAAACGATTGGACAGAAGCACTATGTAACCACGATTAAAAAACGCGATATTGTATTTGGGATTGGCCCAGCGGGTACTGGTAAAACCTATCTGGCTGTAGTGCTGGCCGTAGCTGCTCTAAAGGAAGGTTCAGTCAAGCGTATTGTACTGACTCGTCCTGCGGTAGAAGCTGGTGAGAACTTGGGCTTTTTGCCCGGGGATTTACAGGAAAAGGTTGATCCGTATTTACGCCCGTTGTATGATGCCCTATACGATGTGATGGGTCCTGAGCAGACGGCAAAAGCGTTGGAGCGCGGGTTGATAGAAATTGCGCCACTGGCTTATATGCGGGGTCGTACGCTGGATGACTCATTTATTATTTTGGATGAAGCCCAAAATACCACACCAGAACAAATGAAAATGTTTTTGACTCGACTTGGCTTCGGTTCCAAAATGGTTATTACCGGCGATGTTACACAAATTGATTTACCTCGTGGCAAAAAATCCGGTCTAATTGAAGCAAATGCGATTTTAAAAGGGATTGAGGAAATAGGCTTTGTCCAGTTTGCGGAAGAGGATGTTGTCCGTCATTCCCTGGTTCAAAAAATCATCGTCGCTTATGACCGTGTTGCTGAAAATCAAGCATAAGCCCTTGAGCACGAGTATAGTGGGTATGATCAGAAAACGAACAAAATGAGCAGCATAGCTGCCTTGAAAAAGATGATGGAGAGGGATTGTTTTAGATGACCTCGAAGGAATTATCTAAAGGAAAAACGTTCCAGCATAGAATGAATGGATGGAAGTATAGCGTGGCGACACGCTATCTTCTGTTTTTATTTTTGGTGGTTCTTTTTTATGTGGGTTTTGCGTCCAAGCTGCTTCCCGAACGCTATGACATCCGGGTGAATCAACCGAGTGAAAAGGAAATTGTCGCTCCAATGCAGCTTCCTAACAGTAAGGCGACTTTGAAGGCCCAAGAGGAATCTGCTGAGCGCGTGCAGCCCATGTATACCATTGTACCGATCCGCAACGATAACCTGATTACCGGTATTTTGGATCGAATTGAACGGCTCAATCAGGATGATCAGGTCTCCAGAGCAGACAAGATTTCGATTTATAAGGATGAGATTCCTCAACGTGCACGGGAATTCGTGCAAAATTTTGTGAACAACAGCCGTAATGCGGATGCCTACCCAGATAAATTGCTGGATGAGGTGCTGGAAAAAACGAAAGAGCAAACGTACCGAATTCCAGAGGAGACATACATCAAAATTCCGCGACTTACATCTGAGGATATTGCCGAAATGCGGCCCGTAGCCCGTGAGATTGTAACAGGATTGATGAATGATCAAATTACGGATGCCCAGACGGCTCGAGCCAAGGTAGCTGAACGGGTGAGTACAAGCTCTCTTACTAAACGTACCTCCCGGGAGGTTGTTCAGGAACTTGCAAGGCTTGTGATTACAGCCAACAAGTTTTATGATGATACAGCTACGAAGGACGCTAAAGTACAGGCTCGTGAAGATACACCGACAGTTTACATTAAACAGGGTGAAGTACTTGTTAAAAAGGGTGAGATTATTACCCAGGAAATCTATACACTGCTTGATGAGAATGAGCTGCTCAAGGATAAGATCAACTATTGGCCACAATTTGGCTTGCTGATGCTGTCTATGATGCTGGCATTGGGTCTGTTTATGTATATTCGTCAATTTCAATCACGAACACGAAACTTCAAGTATAATAATGCACAGTTGCTCATGCTGGTGTTAATCTTTGTGATTACAGTGGGAGCTATGCTGTTAATTTCTATACTGCAGACTAGTGAACGATCCTACCTCGGCTATCTGGCACCTATCGCACTTGGAGCTATGCTTGTAACGCTGTTGCTTGATATGTCGCTGGCATTCGTATGTGCCGTTATATTCAGTATATTGGCAAGTGTTATTTTGAATGTTCGTCAGGGACAAATTTTTGATTTTAATTTTGGTTTTTTTGCCCTTGTGGTCTGTCTGGCGTCGATTTTTTCTACCCACCGGGCCAGCCAGCGTTCAACGCTGTTCAAGGGATCTATTATGGTATGCCTGTTCGGGGCTCTGGCTGTTTTTTCTTTGGCGCTGATTGACCAAGGAAACTGGACTCAAACAACGACACTCTATGGGGTAGCCTTTGCTTTTGCAGGCGGTCTGGTTACAGCGATCCTTGTTATAGGGCTAATGCCATTTTTTGAATCCACCTTTGGCATCTTGTCGGCACTGAAGCTTGTCGAATTGTCAAATCCTAATCATCCATTGCTCCGCAAGCTACTTACCGAGACTCCCGGAACATATCATCATAGTGTAATGGTAGGTAATCTGTCGGAGGCCGCAGCGGAGGCTATAGGAGCAAATGGATTGTTGTGCCGGGTTGGTTCGTATTATCATGACATTGGTAAAACCAAAAGGCCTTCGTACTTCATTGAAAATCAAAATGGGATGGAAAATCCGCATGATACAATAGAGCCCAAGCTAAGTAAATCCATCATTATAGCCCATGCCCGTGATGGTGTGGAAATGCAATTGGATTACAAGCTACCCAAGCCGATTCGTGATATAGCCGAACAACACCACGGAACGACATTCCTGCACTATTTTTACCACAAGGCATTGCGTGAGGCGGAAGAACGGGGGGTGGAGCCTGACTTCACAGAGGATGATTTCCGTTATCCGGGACCGAAGGCTCAGTCGAAAGAGGCTGCTGTAGTAGGAATTGCTGATAGTGTGGAAGCAGCAGTTCGATCCTTGCGAAAACCTACGGTGGAGCAGGTAGAATCCATGATTGAAAAAATAATTAAGAGCCGTCTTGATGATCACCAGTTTAACGACTGTGAACTGACCATGAGGGAGCTTGATATCGTGGCCCAAACGCTCAAGGAAACAGTAATGGGAATTTTTCATTCCCGTATTGAATATCCAGAGGAAAGACCTAAGCCCGAAAGTGGAAAAGCTTAATATTACTTGTGCATGAAGCACAGCTAAAGCATTAGAATTAAAAGGAGCGGTTGGCATGGGCCTTCAATTAGCTTGGAATAATGAACAAAACGATATGGTAATTAACGAATCGTTGATCACGCTGCTGAACACCTTATTAGAGGAGGCTGGCAAAGCGGAAGGGGTTATGGACGGTGAGGTTGCCCTTACTTTCGTGAATGATGATCAAATACATGAGTTGAACAGGGATTATCGCGGAATTGATCGTCCTACTGATGTGTTGTCTTTTGCTATGAAGGAAACACTAGATGAAGAGCTTGAAATAATTTACGAACCGACGGAAGAAAATCCTTTAAACGATGTACCAGATGTTCTAGGAGATATTATTATTTCTGTACAGACAGCCCAAGCTCAAAGCGAAGAATATGGACATTCGATTGAGCGTGAAATCGGTTTTTTGTTTGTTCACGGTTTTCTGCATCTGTTAGGCTATGATCATCAAGACGATGCAAGCGAAGCGGAAATGATGGGTAAGCAGGAAGCTGTGCTGGCTCAAGTGGGGTTGACACGGTAATGAGACGTCAGCCTTGGAGAATGACCTTTCGCTATGCCGCAGAAGGCGTGATATACGCTCTGCGTACGCAAATAAATATGCGGATACATGCGGTCGTGGCGCTCCTTGTCATTGTGGCAGGGTTAACTCTGCGCATCTCCCGGCTGGACTGGTTATTCGTGTGCATGGCCATTGCCATAGTCATGGTAGCCGAACTGATCAACACCGCTGTTGAAGCAGCGGTGGATCTGATCTCACCTGATATTCATCCGCTGGCCAAAGCGGCTAAAGACACCGCCGCCGGAGCCGTGCTCCTGGCAGCGGTTTTTGCTGTAATTATTGGCATATTTGTATTTTATAGACCTTTGTTGACGTTAATGAGTCAGCTGCTTTAATGAAAAAAACAAAAATAAAAATTAGGTGCTTAATCGCGCTGGAGGAAATAAAAAAAATGGCTAAGAAACAGTTTAAATCCGGCTTTGTCGCAATTGTTGGCAGACCCAATGTCGGAAAATCAACATTGATGAACCATGTCATTGGGCAGAAGATTGCCATCATGTCAGACAAACCCCAAACGACACGGAATAAAATTCACGGTGTATACACCACAGAGGACACACAAATTGTATTTTTGGATACACCGGGGATTCACAAGCGCCAGTCAAAACTGGGCGATTATATGAATCAGACCGCTTTTAATACATTGGGTGAGGTAGAAGCGGTACTTTTTTTGATTGACGCTGCTGAAGGTTTGGGCGGAGGCGACCGTTTTATTGCGGAACAGCTTAAACAAGTCAAAACACCAGTTATATTGGTGTTGAATAAAATTGACCGCATTGAGCCGGAGGCATTGTTGCCCCTGATTGAGCAGTATCGCAAGTTGTATGACTTTGCGGAAATTGTGCCGATCTCGGCCAAAATGGGCAATAATGTAAACACCCTATTGGATCAGATTCAAAAATATTTGCCAGAAGGTCCGCAATATTACCCTGATGACCAAATTACCGACCATCCAGAGCAGTTTGTCATTGCCGAGCTGGTTCGGGAAAAGATTTTGCACATGACACGTGAGGAAGTACCCCATTCTATTGCGGTTATGATTGAAGACATGAAAGTACAGGATAATGGTGTAGTGCATATTATGGCGGTTATTTTTGTAGAGCGTGATTCCCAGAAGGGGATCATTATCGGCAAACAGGGAGCCATGCTCAAAGAGGTGGGCAAACAAGCTCGCCAAGATATCCAAAATTTGCTAGGTTCCAAAATTTTCTTGGAACTTTGGGTTAAAGTCAAAAAAGACTGGCGTAATCAGGAACGTGTCCTTCGTGACCTGGGCTTCCATCGCGACGCTTAAAAGCAGATATCGATATCTACCATCACTTTGGTCATCAAAGGTCTATTGAGGCTAAGATTGATGTTAAATAATATGTATAGTTGTTGTAAGTATCATAAAAAAGCCGTCTCGACCTCTACGAGCGCCGCGCATAAGCGGCGCTTAACTTCTTGCTCTTACCCTTTCTTCCAGCGATGAAATAAGGAGTGCTTTTTAAAAGAGTTATTGTAACTGTATGCACGTTGTAGCGGAGCGAAGAATTTGAATCTGAAGAAGCGTCAGCGTTCGTAAGATCAAATCATTCGCGAAGCGGTGTCCAGACCGTACACAGTAGCCTTTTTCAACGTAATCCATTAATTTCATCGCATACTTCTTCCCTCTTCGCATCATCCTATTTTTGAGATGCTGACGTCATTTCCGAAGAAAGGATGAATACGAATGCGAGATTTTTCGTGGAAGTATTTTGCGATGACTGGAGATGTCGGTGCGTATCTGTTATACAGGGAGAGCGCCGTGACAAGGGAGCAAGACACGGATGAAGGAGAGTCGGACGAGCATGAAGAAGCCCGTGAATAGAGCGAACCACTGGCTTCTTCGCGAATGTTTGGGGGAAGAAGCATGCTTTACAGGATGGAAGGAATCGTCATCCGCAGCATGGATTACGGTGAGGGGAACAAAATTATTACGCTTTGCACCGAAAGCGGAGGCAAAGTAGGTGTGCTGGTCAGAGGCGCGAAAAAATCCAAAAGCCGTCATGCTGCTTTAACGCAGCCGTTTACGTACGGTGAATTTGTTTTTTTTCGTAACACAGGCTTAGGCACACTGAATGCCGGTGAAATTATCCAATCCCACCATACACTGCGCGAGGATATTACAAAGGCTGCTTACGCTTCCTATGCTTGTGAACTGCTTGATCGGGTATTACAGGATGAGGAAACAGGTGCATTTTGGTTTAAGCAGCTTAAAGCCTGTTTGGAGGCACTGGAGAGTGGCAAAGATCCGCTGATCGTCATGAGTATTTATGAATTTAAAATATTGCAGGCGGCCGGATATGCACCTCAGCTTGATGCTTGTATTTCAAGCGGTCAACAATGTGCTGATGAGGATATGTTTATCAGTCCGAGGTTAGGTGGGGTTTTGTGTCGGGGCTACAAGCATTTTGATCCAGCTGCGTTGAGTGTTGCTCCACGTACGTTGAAGTTGCTGCGCTTGTTCGCTCAAATGGATCTAAATCGACTCGGCAATATCGACGTGAAGGACTCCACCAAGCTGGAGATCAAACATGTCATGCGTCAGTTCATGGATATGCAGTTGGAGGTTAAGCTGAAATCCCGTAATTTCCTGGATCAGCTTGATAAGTACGATATGTGAAATACGGTGTTCTCTTGACTGTATCCCTGAAAACGTGTAATATCCTACTATATATCTCCTTTGGGAGCAGATGCATTGAACGAGAAAGTAACGAGACGTATTCTCTGTAGTTAGCGAGTTGGGGACGGTGTAAGCCCAGTGGGAATTGTTCGTGAACATGGCACTCTGGAGCGTCTGAATGGACACGGAAAAGAGGATTACGATCTGACTGGTGATGTAGGATCGCAATCAAGTAGGGTGGAACCGCGGGAGTCAGCTCTCGTCCCTACGTCTGTACAGGCGTAGAGGCGGGGGCTTTTTGCTGTCTCTAGCAAGGCTTATGGGATAAATTAGCCCTGTACATATGAGCTTAATGTTTAGAAATCACCAACATTTTAGGGAATTGGAAAGGAAGCGTGTGCCCATGAATTTTCAGCAGATGATTTTAACGCTGCAACAATTTTGGTCTGAACACAACTGTATTATTGTACAGCCTTATGATACGGAAAAAGGGGCAGGTACGATGAACCCGATGACGTATTTACGTTCAATTGGACCTGAGCCGTGGAACGTAGCTTACGTTGAGCCTTCTCGCCGTCCGTCTGACGGACGTTATGGTGAGAACCCGAACCGCCTGTATCAGCATCATCAGTTTCAAGTGGTTTTGAAGCCTTCACCTGATAATATTCAGGAATTGTATTTGGAGAGTTTGAACCGTTTGGGGATTAACCCACTGGAGCATGATATTCGTTTCGTGGAAGACAACTGGGAAGCACCGACGCTGGGAGCCTGGGGGTTAGGTTGGGAAGTATGGCTGGACGGTATGGAAATTACCCAATTCACCTACTTCCAGCAAGTGGGTGGTATTGATGCCAGTCCGGTTGCGGTTGAAATTACCTACGGTATGGAGCGTCTTGCTTCCTACATCCAGGACAAGGAAAATGTGTTCGATTTGGAATGGGTCAATGGAATCTCGTACGGTGATGTTTTCCATCAACCAGAATTCGAACATTCCAAGTATACGTTTGAAGTATCTGATGTCAAAATGCTATTTACTCTTTTTAATATGTATGAAGAAGAGGCGAATAAAGCGATGGCGCAGCATCTTGTATTCCCAGCCTATGATTATGTGCTGAAATGTTCTCACACGTTCAACTTGCTGGACGCTCGCGGAGCAATCAGTGTAACGGAACGGACTGGCTTTATTATACGAGTACGCAATTTGGCGCGCCAGGTCGCTGCGACCTATCTAGAGGAGCGCGAGAAGCTGGGCTTCCCGCTGTTGAAGAAAGGAGGTGCGGCAAATGTCTAAGGATTTATTGTTTGAAATCGGGCTGGAAGAAGTGCCTGCACGGTTTATCCCGAATGCGATTCAGCAGTTGAAGGAACGTATGACAGCGTGGCTCGACAGCTCGCGTATTGCTTACAGTGCTGTAGAGGCTTATGCTACACCTCGTCGTTTGGCAGTACTTGTTAAGGAAGTGGCAGAGAAGCAAGAAGATATTAACGAAGAAGTTAAAGGACCTTCCCGCAAAATCGCACTTGATGAAGCCGGTAACTGGAGTAAGGCTGCTCTAGGCTTTGCTCGTAGCCAAGGTGTTGATCCTGAACAGTTTACGTTCAAAGAACTTGGAGGCGTGGAATATATTTACGCGACCAAGAGCAGCATAGGTGTACCAACGGCAGATGTGCTGTCCGAAGGTTTACTACACATTTTACATGCCATGACATTCCCTAAATTTATGCGCTGGGCGAGTTATGACTTTAAATTTGTTCGTCCAATCCGCTGGTTGGTAGCCTTGTTTGGCAACGATATTGTTAATTTGGAGATTGCTGGCGTACAGTCAGGGAATGTGACAAGAGGACATCGTTTCCTTGGACAGGAGGCCGTTGTAGAAAGCCCGGCGGACTATGTCGAAGTACTTCGCAAGCAGCATGTCATTGTGGACATTGAGGAACGTCAGTCGCTTATTGTGAAGCAGATTGAAGCACTTGCAGCCGAAAAAGACTGGACGATTGCGGTCAAGGACGATTTGCTGGAAGAAGTGCTGTATCTGGTGGAAACTCCAACAGTGCTGTTCGGAGGCTTTGACCCTGCGTTCCTGAACATTCCGAAGGATGTATTGATTACTTCCATGCGTGAACATCAACGCTATTTCCCAGTGCTGGATCGCACAGGAAAGCTGCTGCCATACTTTGTTACGGTACGTAATGGTGGCAGTCAATCGCTGGAAGTCATTGCAAAAGGAAACGAAAAAGTATTGCGTGCGCGGCTGTCTGATGCCAAATTCTTCTATGAAGAAGATCAGAAGCTGGAAATTAAGGATGCACTCTCCAAGCTGGAAAGCATCGTTTTCCACGAAGAGCTGGGAACGGTTGGAGACAAAGTGCGCCGGATTCGCCGCATTGCCGATGCTCTGGCAGAGAAGCTACGTGTTTCCCAAGATACACAGGAATCGGTTAGCCGAGCAGCAGATATTTGTAAATTTGACCTTGTAACACAAATGGTCTATGAATTTCCGGAACTGCAAGGGGTTATGGGCGAAGATTATGCTCGTAAGGCTGGAGAGAAGGAAGAAGTGGCAAGAGCGGTGTTTGAGCATTACCAGCCGCGATTCGCAGGTGAAACGGTTCCTTCAACGAACGCTGGAGCGATTGTAAGTATCGCAGACAAGATAGATACCATTACAGGCTGCTTCTCCATCGGCATTATTCCGACAGGTTCACAGGACCCTTACGCGCTTCGTCGCCAGGCAGCGGGTATCGTGCAGATCCTGTTAGATCGTAAGCTTTCGGCTACGTTGTCTGATGTGTTCAATATCGCGCTTGATGTGCACAGCAACTTTGGAAATATGAAACGTTCCGCAGATGAAATACGTAAAGAATTACATGAGTTTTTCGGATTACGCGTGAAGAAACTATTGTCCGAGACACTTCGTTATGACGTTGTGGATGCTGTGCTTTCAGCTGGATATGACGATGTTGCTTCCGTTGTTAACCGCGGAGCTGCGTTAATGACTGCTGTACAAACAGGGGATGCCTTCAAGGCAACAGTCGAGTCTTTTAATCGCGTAGGTAATTTGGCTGCTAAAGCAGTTCATAAGTCAGTGAATACGGGTGAATTTACGGAACAGGGCGAGAAAAACCTATATGAAGCATGGTATGGCGCCTATGAGTCTTATTGTACAGCTTTACAGGAAGGTGATGCGACACAAGCATTGACGCTTGCTTCATCCATTACTCCTGCGGTGACGGCGTTCTTTGATTCCGTTATGGTTATGGCTGAGGATGATGCTGTACGTAATAATCGTTTGGCATTGCTGGCTGCTATTGACTCAGAATTGAAGCGTTTTGCTGATTTTTCCAAGCTTGTAGTTTAAACGTCGGTTGTGGTAGTATGAACAACTTGAAAAAATGGGTATAAATATACGGAACGGTGTAAGAGTGATCTTGCAGCCGTTCCGTATTTTACTCGAATGCGGATGCGAGATGGGGGATGTTCATGGGAGGGTCCGGAAATTTCCCGGATATACGGATCGTTGTTGACGGGGACGCTTGTCCGGTTAAAAGTGAAATAGCAGAGACAGCTTCCCGTTTTCATATTGACGTTATTATGGTATCTTCATATGATCATCTCATTCAGGGCAGCAAAGGCGTAAGCGTTGTTAAAGTAGACCGAAGCGACCAGAGTGCCGATCTCTATATTGCCAATCATATCCGCTGCGGAGATATTGTAACAACCAACGACTATGGTCTTGCTGCACTTGCCTTGGCAAAAGGGTGTGAAGTGATGTCTTTTCGCGGAACGATGTATCGAAACGATTCGATAGACTTCATGCTGGACCGACGCCACACTTCTGCCAAAGAACGGAAAAAAGGACGTTATGGAAAAGGTCCTAAACCGTTTACATTAGAGGATCGTGAAGTTTTTCAACATAAACTGACAAAACTTTTACTTCGCTTGCAGGAGAATGAATAACGGTATCGAATTATATTTACGTGCTAAAGAGATGAAGGTGGTTAATATGAGTGCCGGACAAGGTAACATACCGGACGATATCATCGAGTCAGTTTTACAACATCATGATATTGTAGATACGGTAAGCAAGTACGTGCATTTGACCAAACAGGGGAAATATATGAAAGGCCTCTGTCCTTTTCATTCCGAAAAAACCCCTTCATTCACCGTGACACCGGATCGTCAGATTTTTTACTGCTACGGCTGCGGCGCGGGAGGCAATGCCATCAAGTTCATGATGGAAATCGAAGGACTATCCTTTCCCGAAGCTGTCAGGACAATGGCAGAAGAAAGTCATATTCCGCTCGGCGAATGGCAGGGACGTGATTCATCGCATCAGCATCCTGAGTTGGACAGGCTGTTGCAAGCGTATGAACTAACATCTAAGATGTACCATTTTTTGCTTAAAAATACGGAGCACGGCAAACCAGCCATGGAATATTTGCGTTCACGGGGATTCAGTGACAAGATCATTGACCAATTCCAAATTGGCTATGCACCCAACCGATGGGATACGATCGTTCAGTTTCTTGAGAAGCGTTCTTTTGATCCTGTCGAGATGGAGAAGGGAGGGCTTATTTCTCCCCGACATGAGGGTGACGGATATGTAGATCGATTCAGAGATCGTATCATGTTTCCCATTTGGAATCGAAACGGAAAAGTTATTGCCTTTGCGGGCCGTATACTTGGCGAGGGGCAGCCGAAGTATTTGAACTCACCGGAGACCAAGCTATTTAACAAAAGCCGAACGCTGTACAATCTCCATCATGCTAAAACCTCAATTCGCAAGCTTCGTCAAAGTGTTCTTTTTGAAGGTTATGGCGATGTCATCTCGGCATGGGAAGCTGGCGTACAAAATGGAGTGGCCGCCATGGGGACTGCTCTAACGGAGCATCATGCTACGATGTTAAAGGGACTGTGCGACGAGGTTATTATTTGTTATGATGGTGACCGGGCAGGACAAGCGGCAGCGCTTAAAAATTTTCCGCTGTTGGAAAATGCGGGACTTCACGTAAAAGTAGCGTTGGTCAGCGACGGTATGGACCCGGATGATTTTATCCGGCAATACGGCGCCGAACGATTTCAGCGCCAAATTATCGAAAGTGCTGTTTCAACGGTGAAATTTAAGCTTATATATCTGAAAAAAAACCATATACTGCAAGAGGAAGAAGGAAGAATCGCGTATTCCCGCGAAGCATTAAATGTCATTGCACCTCTGTCATCCCCGACTGAGCGGGAAGTGTATCTGCGCGAAGTTTCAGCCGAAGTCAAGGTTGATTTTGAAACCTTAAAGCAAGAATGCAATTTACTCCGCCAAACCCTGCAAAAAAAACAGAACTTTGGGGATAATAACGAAAATGGGTGGAATAATGGTAGGCATAAAAAAGGGCAGGTTTCTACGCCCAATCTGTTGCCGGCTTACCATGTGGCTGAACGTAGGCTGCTTCACTGGATGATGCAGGATTTAGAAGCTGCAGAGTATGTAGAGAAGCATCTGGGGGACGCCTTTAATATTGAGGATCATGCAGCAATTGCTGCTTATCTATATGCCTATTACGCGCAAGGGAAGTTACCGGATACAAGCCGTTTTATTTCATCTTTGCAAGACGACCGACTGGAGAAGAACGTAAGTTCGATCATGATGATGGATGCTCCAGGCGTATGGGCACCGCACATTTTGGATGATTATATTCGTCAAGTGCGAAAATTTCCATTGCAGGAGCAACTGGATTTGAAAAGGGAAGAAATGAGAACCGCTGAGCGCTTAGGTGATTTTTTGCGTGCAGCACAAATTGCAAGTGAGATTATAGCCCTAGAGAGACAATGAACACACAGAGGTCGGATGTTTCTAGGAGGAGGGAGTCGAAAGATGGCGAATGATCAGCATACTGAACTGGAGACGGAATTAACACTGGATCAGGTCAAAGATCAACTGATTGAGTTGGGTAAAAAAAGTTCCTCTCTGAACTACAAAGATATCATGGAAAAACTGTCGCCGTTTGATCAGGACCCCGAGCAAATGGATGAGTTTTATGAGCAGCTGGGTGACTTGGGGATTGAGGTTGTAAATGACAACGACGAAGAAGTTACCAGATTGCGTCAAAATGACGACCCGGAAAACAATGACGGGGATGATTTTAATTTCGATGACGATCTGAGCCTGCCTCCCGGTATTAAAATTAATGACCCAGTCCGGATGTACTTGAAGGAAATCGGTCGTGTACCGCTGCTTTCTGCTGATGATGAGGTGGAGCTTGCCAAACGGATCAATAACGGCGATGAAGAAGCTAAGCGTCGGTTGGCTGAAGCTAACTTGCGCCTGGTTGTAAGTATTGCCAAACGTTATGTTGGTCGTGGCATGCTTTTCCTCGATCTAATTCAAGAAGGTAATATGGGTTTGATTAAGGCAGTAGAAAAATTTGATTACGAAAAAGGGTTTAAATTCAGTACCTATGCAACCTGGTGGATTCGTCAGGCGATTACACGCGCAATTGCCGATCAGGCGAGAACGATCCGTATTCCAGTGCATATGGTGGAAACGATCAACAAGCTGATTCGCGTATCGCGTCAACTGTTGCAAGAGCTGGGGCGTGAACCTACGCCGGAAGAAGTGGCTGCCGAGATGGAGCTGAGCGTGGAAAAAGTACGGGAAATTATGAAAATTGCCCAAGAACCGGTTTCATTGGAAACACCAATTGGTGAAGAGGATGACTCACATCTGGGGGATTTCATTGAGGATCAGGAAGCATTGGCGCCTGCAGATGCAGCTGCCTATGAGCTTCTGAAGGAACAACTCGAGGATGTACTGGATACGTTGACCGAACGGGAAGAGAATGTTTTGCGTCTCCGTTTTGGTTTGGACGACGGAAGAACCAGAACTCTTGAAGAAGTGGGTAAAGTGTTCGGTGTTACACGTGAACGTATTCGTCAGATTGAGGCCAAAGCGCTGCGTAAGTTGCGCCATCCAAGCCGCAGTAAGCGACTGAAGGATTTCCTCGAATAGAAGCGTAACATTGCGGACCTTCTGCGGCTTGAAGCGCGCAGAAGGTCTTTTTTTATCTCATGGCAGCCTTGGTGGAGGGGAAGAAGCTTGGACCAGGAGAAAAAACGGACAATACTGTTACATGAAATTGAGCATTGGCGGCAAAGTCGACTGCTCCCTGAGCAATATTGCGATTTTCTATCCAACCTGTATCGGGACGATGAAAATCCGGCACAAAGCCAAAACCGTAACAACACTGGGCTGCTTACATATCTTAGACACGGGCATGGGATCGCCTGGCTTCTTGGTTTTGTCATTATTTCCTGCATTTGTTTGATCGGTTTTTATTTTACCGCTTTTCCGTTGGCAATGCAAATATGCTCGGCAAGTGCAGTTACTGCCATTTGCTATGGAATGGCCGCGGTTTGGCGGTCTTCCGAAAAGAGTATGAGTGCAATGTTGAGCACTTTAGGCAGTGCAATTATGCTGGGTTCAGGTGTATGGATCATTCAGCTTCATCAGGGTGAAGCTAAGGTTTGGTTTCTAGTGCTGGTGGGCCTGTGCGGTTTGATATGGTGTCTCGTAGGATTAACTTTGCGCATCAGCTTGCTTCATTACTGTGGTCTTGCTGGGCTGCTTTTAGTGTATGCGGTGCTTATAGGCCGCTATTGGCCTACAGCTACTTTAGTGATGCTTGAGGTATTTTGGATTTTACACGCAGTATTGTTGATTGGATTAAGCTGGTGGGTACATCGCCGCTTTCCCCGTCTCGCGTTGGTTTATTTTACTATAGGACTGACCCTTGTGTTTATGGCGGAAGCAGACACGGTCGTCCTGCGCCATCAAGCAGCAGGCGAAGTGATGTTTTTTAGCATACTGAAGTTGGCTTTTGTCGTAGGGATTTTATTTTGGACTCGAAAAAAATGGATTACGTGGGTGACGTCATGAAACTTTCTCAGCGATTACAATATATTTTGGAACAAATTCCTGCCGGTAGCAGACTGGCTGATATTGGCTCGGATCACGGATTACTCCCTGTGGCTGCAGTGCGCTCTGGCAGAGTATCACAAGCCGTAGCGGGTGAGGTCAACGATGGACCATTGCGTGCGGCTCAAAAGCAGGTGGCTGAAGCAGGCCTTACAGATCGCATTGCGGTTAGAAAAGGGGATGGCTTGGCTGTAGTTAAGGTCAATGAGGTAGATGTTATTACGATAGCGGGTATGGGTGGTGCCTTGATTGCTTCCATTTTGGAACAAGGGAAAGACAAGCTTGCTTCAGTGAAACAGCTTGTTTTACAGCCCAACGTGGGCGAGGATATTTTACGACGCTGGCTAATTAAGCATCAATGGGTATTAATAAATGAACATATTATGGAGGAAGACGGTAAAATATATGAAGTTCTGACGGCAGTACCTGCTTCCGAAAGCTCACTGAAACAGGATGAGCTGTATCGGGCATGGGAACTTCCTGGTAGTTCGCTGGTACTGACAGAGGACTTGTTAATGCAACTCGGACCGTTATTGGTCAAAGCACCCAATGAAACCTTTTTTTCGAAATGGCAATTGGAGATTCGCAAGCTTCAGGATGTACTGGCGCAAGTGGCGCGGTCAGATCAGGAATCCGCGCAGCATAAGCAGGAGCAATTGCGCAAGCAAATTGAGCAGCTGGAGGAGGTACTTGCATGTTTGCCAAAGGACAGACAGTAATTAGCTATATGGAGCAGCTGGCCCCGAAATACTTGGCAGTTCCAGACGATAGAATTGGTCTTCAACTGGGTAGCCTGCAAAAGGAAATCAAAAGCATATTAGTAGCCCTGGATGTCAATGATGAGGTTGTTGAAGAAGCGATCCGCATAAAAGCTGACCTCATTATTGCGCATCATGCGATTATATTTCGCCCGCTTAAAGCTTTGAACACGGACCAGCCTGCAGGCAGATTGTATGAAAAGCTGATCAAGAATGATATTGCTGTCTACATCAGTCATACGAATCTGGATACGGCAGAGGATGGCATGAATGATTGGATGGCAGAAGCACTGGGTATTCAAAGTGAAGGTACGCTGGAGGATGTTCACACCGAGCAATTATTTAAGCTTGTCGTTTTCGTACCCAAAACACATCATCAACGTGTACTGGATGCCGTACTGAATGCGGGAGCTGGACATATCGGTAACTACAGCCATTGCAGCTTTAACATCGATGGTTATGGAACTTTTGTACCGGGTAAAGGCACACAGCCGTTTTTGGGTGAACCAGGTAAAATGGAACGTAGTGAAGAGGTTCGTATTGAGACTATTGTACCGCAGGGTGTACGCAATAAAGTTGTCCAAGCGATGCTGAAGGCTCATCCTTATGAAGAGGTGGCTTATGACCTTTACTCTATGGATTTGAAAGGCCGTACCTTTGGATTGGGACGAGTGGGCAAGCTCAAGGAAGCCCGCACGTTGCGGGAGTTTGTAGATGTTGTGAAAAACGGTCTCAACGTTGAGCATGTACGTGTGGTGGGTGACTTGGACCGTAGGATCAAAAAAGCAGCCGTGCTTGGAGGCTCTGGCAGTCGCTATGTAAATAAGTCGCTTTTTAAAGGCGCTGACGTATTAGTGACGGGGGATATCGACTATCACACGGCTCACGATGCCCTGATGGCCGGCATTGCTATTATTGACCCTGGACATAACGCAGAAAAGATTATGAAGCCTAAAACCGCAGAATGGATGCGCAAACGCTTGGCAGAAGGTCGATACTCAACGGAAGTATATGTATCTGAAGTAGACACCGATCCTTTTCAATTTTTGTAAAACCTTCACATCTATGAGAAAATAAAGGCGTACTATTACATTTTTTCGTAGGGAGAGGTTGTATGCGAACGATGATAGCCGATTCTGCGATTCATGCCTATCCAGGCATGGTTGCAATTGTTACTTCCCGTTATGAGGGAGTAAATAATGTAATGGCCTCAGGCTGGCATACATATATCGGATCATCACCGGGCATGTATGGCATTTCATTGAGGAAGGAAACGTATTCTTACGGACTGATTAAGAAAAGCGGAGGCTTTGGTGTTCAGTTTCTGCCTGCGCACAGATCGGAATGGATTCAGGCTGTAGGTACCTTTAGTGGTAGAGATGTAGATAAGTTTCAGCAGTTTGGGATTGCATATGAAGACGGAATTTCAGTGGATGTGCCTATATTGCTGGAAGCGTATCTCGCTTATGAGTGTAAAGTAGTGGATATTCATACCTACGGAGATCATGACTGGATTGTCGGCGAAATACAGCAGACCTACCGGGATGATGAACTATTCCTAGATGAGGACGTTCCTGATTTTAGTAAGCTTTCAATTCCGTTATACGTGGGAAGGTCTGCTTATTACGTGGCAGATGATTCATTACAGAGAAAGGTACATCCGTTTTATTTGAGCAAGTAAAAAGAGTGCTCTATAATTTACAATATTTTCAGGGTTGTATCATGCACGCGTTCCCTGTATACTATGTAATGTTGTTCGGAAAGTTTAACAGACAATCGCTGGTGGCGTAAGCCACGAGAGGAAAGTCCGGGCTCCATAGGGCAGGATGCTGGATAACGTCCAGTCAGCGCGAGTTGAAGGATAGTGCCACAGAAATGGACCGCCGATGGCCGCTTGCGGCACAGGCAAGGATGGAACCGAGGTGTAAGAGACCCCGAGGAACGCTGGTGACTTCGTTCCTGGTAAACCCCATCTGGAGCAAGACCTAAAGGGACACAGCTTCTTCGCGAAGCAGCCTTAGCCCGAGGTGTGTCTAGGTTGGTCGCTGGAGCTGGATAGCAATGTTCGGCCTAGATAGATGATTGTCGCTTTTAGTGGGAGGGTAGTTCCCGTCTGTACCACGAATAGCACAGAACCCGGCTTACGGAAAACTTTCCCCACTGCAACACCTTAAAATGTATGAATCTATTTTATTAATGACCTGTTTGCATGAGAAATCTTTAATCCAAATGTATTTATTGCATTAAAAAGGGTGCGTCATATTCCTGTGGGAATGATGAAGCACCCTTTTTAATGTACAGCCGGATTGCGCAAAATCCGTACATTTATAGAATGAAGCCCCCAGCATAGCACTGGAGGCTTCATTCTGTTTTTTTTTGACTTATAATTTCTCTGTCGTAAAAACGTGCGAGGATGAGGTGTGCAATCAGCACTCTATTAACGCGCGTTTCTTACTACATTTTCCTCCATATACATCTTCAACGCCCGATCCAATCGGTCAACTGCTTTTGGAAGCAGGCTTGGATCGGTATGCGTGAAGTTGATTCGCATGTGGTTGCTGCCGCTCAGGTCAGCATAGAAAACTTGTCCAGGCACAAATGCGACTCCTTCCTGAATCGCGAGTTGCAGCAACTGCTCAGAACGGAAGCCTTCAGGTAAGGTAACCCACATAAACATGCCACCAAGTGCATCATTCCAAGTGATTCCTTCCCATTGGCGTTCTTTCATTAACGATGTAAGACGCAGCATACGAGTGTGATACTCAGCGGACACGGTACGTATATGCCCCTCCAAATCAAAGAAGTCCAACAGTTCATTCAAAGCACGCTGGTCAATACTGCTGGAGTGCAAATCAGCAGATTGTTTGGCATTCGCGGTCTTAACGACGATCGCTTGATCAGCTACCAACCATCCAGAGCGAACACCTGGAGCGACAGTTTTAGAGAATGTAGAAGTGTACATTACATGACCGTCGCCACCTAGCTGTTGATCAATAGAAAATAGGGATGGGAAGTTAAGGTTCTCATCAAATTTGAGTCGCCCGTAAGGATCGTCTTCAAAAATTAAAGTTCCGTATTTACGGCATAGCTCAACAACGCCTGTTCTGCGTTCCATACTCCATACACTTCCTGCTGGGTTGGAGAAGGTAGGGATGACATACACAAATTTTGGCTGATGCAGTTTGATTTTGGACTCAAGATCATCTAATTGCATACCGTTAGCGTCTGTATTTACACTTACAATGTTAGCGCCATAGGAATTGAATACCTGAAGAGCTGCCAAATAAGTAGGGGACTCCACCAATACAGTATCCTGCGGATCAAGCAACACACGTGAAACTAGATCAATGGTCTGCTGCGAGCCTGTTGTCATGAGGATGTTATCTCTGGTGACGGAGATGCCTTGGGATGACATGATTGCTGCCAGACGTTCCCGTAGAGGAATGTATCCCTCGGTTAGGCCGTATTGAAGTGCGGTAGTACCGCCGAGGCGGAATACCCGCTCATAGGCTTTAGCAACCGCTTCGACGGGAAAGAAGGCATCGGCCGGAAGGCCACCTGCGAGAGATAATACATCTGTTCCCTGTGTCAGCTTCAAAATGTCCCTTACCATGGACGAGCCCTGAGTACGAGCCATACCCGAAAATTTGTATTCCAATCCAATCATCTCCTGTGTTCTATACTGTGCTAAGAAATTTGTTGTATTATATCGATAATGAAGTATAACAGTAAACGTCTAAATGTAACAGTTGATTTTTGGAGGGAAGGGTTCCGATGCATATTGATCTCAGCCGCAACAGCAGTGTCAAATTATATTTACAGATTACCAAAACATTAGCGGATCGCATTCAGTCAGGGCTCCTACCTCAAGGTACCAAGCTTCCCTCTATCCGTCATCTGTCCAGTCTGCTTGCGGTGAGTCCTGTAACTGTAAGCAAAGCGTATGCCGAGCTGGAGTCCATGAATCTGGTTACGTGTACACAGGGAAAAGGTTGCTATGTGGCGGAAGCTTCAGTACCGATTTATCGTGAGCGGACGCAGGATTTGTCTTGGCAGATGTCGCTCATCGATTATTTGCCGCGCGCGCAGTTATGGAGAAACTTTAATCATAGCCGAAAGGCTACCTATTCTTTTCATATAGCCGCAATACAACCGGAGCTTCTTCCCACGCGCGAAATCATCGCAGATACTCAACGTTTATCCTCTGAACATTCCGATGTAATGGCTGCATATGGGACTTTTGAAGGTGATTTAGAACTAAGAGAAGTGTTCGCAGACCACTTGAGTGAACGTGGTATACCTACAGTGGCAGAGCAACTGCTTGTGACCAGCGGAGCTCAACAGGGGATTGACCTGGTGGCGCGTACGTTTGTTGGCCCGGGAGATGTGGTCTACATGGAAGCTCCTACCTACACTGGGGCCATTGATGTGTTCACTAGTCGTGGTGCTAAAGTAATTATGATTCCGATGGACGAGGAGGGGATGCGGATTGATATTTTGACACGTCTCTGTGATACCCATCCCCCAAAATTGATCTATACGATACCTACCTTTCATAATCCTACCGGTGTAACTTTGACGATGGCCAGACGCACACAATTACTAGATCTGGCTCAAAGTTATCACTGCCTCATTGTTGAGGATGATCCATTTTCCGACCTGTATTACAAAGCAAAACCACCGCTTTCTATCAAGGCGCATGATCAGTCCGGACATGTTGTCTATATCAAAAGCTTCAGCAAAACCGTTGCTCCCGGCTGCCGCATAGCTTGTGTAGCGGCAACTGGGAGTGTAATGGATCGTTTGGTGGCTGCCAAGTCAACTACAGATTTGGGGAGCCCTCTATTAACGCAAAAAGCACTGCTACCCTTTATCAGAAATCGACTTGATCAGCATTTTGTTTCATTGCGAGAACAAATTCGTGATCGTCTAACTGTCGCATTGAATACGCTCCAGCGCTATGCTCCGCCAGAGGTTGCCTGGTATGCTCCTGAAGGTGGTCTCAATCTATGGATTAAACTTCCCTCTATGGTGGATATTCCAGAATTGGAGCGGGTAGCTGACCGTGAAGGCATTTCCTTTTTGCCTGGTGCGGTGTGCTATGCAGGTGGTATGGATAGTAATCATATCCGTATTTCTTTTTCGTATGCGGACAAGGAAACACTTAAATCAGGTCTGCGCAAGCTATGTACTTTGTTAGGCGAAATTCTTAATCATTCGGTCATTGTGGAACGAAAGCCTATTTTATAAGGGATAAATGTATTAGGGGGTAAACATCCAAGCACAGCATACGCCTTCTTAATATGCTGTACTAATTCACCGAAAGGAGTTGCACATTATGAGTCATTGCCATTACGACCCGGTTGTGTGCCCGCCTATCCAATTTGTAAATCATCAATTTTACCCACAGGTGGTGCCTGTTGTTCATCCGATTGAAATTATCAATCAGGCGCATGTTATACCTGTGCCCCACCACGTATTTCCGGTGGTTGTCAAGGATCCTGGTGACCCATGCTGTCATACTCGCAGTCATGGAAAGCGGCCTGTCCGTACCAGTTCTAAGCGTTAAGAAAGCCTAAAAAGGCAGCCATGGAGCAACATGGCTGCTTTTTCTGGGGTATCCTAGGCTTCCAGTTTCCTCAATAGGGATTTTAACTTGTCACTGAAATGCTGTGGATAGAATTGCAGGGGAACATACGGACGTTGTGCTGCTTTCAATGCTTTATACACGTCGATTTGACCATACCCAAAATATTTGTCATGTCCTGGTGTGCCCAAATCAATTACGCTGTCTCTCATTAAATCCATTACCTCTTTATTGGTTAGATCAGGGTTAATGGATCGAATCAGGGCAGCTAGCGCTGATACATGTGGACTGGCCATTGAAGTACCCGACAGCGCAGCATATTGATTCCCTGGATACGTACTGGCAATACTTGCACCTGGAGCCATGACGTCCACGTAATCGCCGTAGTTAGAAAAGGATGCGCGGTGCATAGAAGAATCTGTAGCAGAAACGGCAAATACTTCAGGGTATGCTGCTGGATAACCAGGTCGCTCCGTATTATCATTGCCTGTGGCTGCAACTAATACAACATCTTTGTCATAAGCGTATTTGATTGCATCATGCAAAAATGAAGCTTGTGCATAGTTGCCGAGACTCAAATTGATGACCTTGGCCCCGTGATCAGCTGCCCATATAATACCTTCTGCAACCGAGTAAGTCGTACCGGAGCCAGATTGGTCAAGTACCTTGATCGGCATGACCTTGTTGTACCACGTCATACCGGCGACTCCCTCACCGTTATTTACGAGCGCAGAAATGATGCCAGCGACATGCGTTCCATGACCGACGTCATCATAAGGCTTTTCAGACGGGTTGACCACGTTATGCCCTGAAAGAATTTGACCTTTTAGATCAGGATGATCCAAATCCACTCCTGTATCTATAACCGCGACAATTACATCCTTGCTGCCTTTGCTTAGTTTCCAACCTCTGTTGGTTTCGGTAGCAGGCAGGTTCCATTGATAGCGAGAAAAAAGCAGATCATTAGGAATAGAGCTGTCCGCTTTGATAGGTGCTTTCTCATTAGTCAGATACATATAGTGAGGCTCAGCATAAAGTGGATTCCACTTTCGTGAAAAGTATTGCTTTAGCTCTTTAAAGTTCATCTTATCCGAATGAAATACATAAGTATAACCAAGCTTACGACCTGGCTCACAGTGTAAGTCTGCTGCAATTTCCTGCAGTTGTCGTGAATCGGGATTGTGACGGAAGCGAACGACAATTTCGTTTTCAAAATAATGGCTTGCATTTTCGTTGTCGTGTCCCGTTTTGACCGTGATATCGTGCAGTGTGTCAGGGTGTACGGATTCGATTTTGTAGCTACCTTCTTTTGGATAGGGAATCAAACGCAAATTTTTGCGCTGATGCTTCTCCACATCACGCAATACTTGCTGACTGACTAGAGCAGCAACGCCGCATGTTCCATCAGCCGATGGTTCAGCCATGACGAAATATTTACCGTCCTCCACCTGAAAAGCAGCGGATTCATAGGATTTATTTTGCATGACAGAACGACGAGCTGCAGCCAAGCTGCTTTGAATTTGAGGATGGCTCAGCAGACTTGTCTGTGCTTTGCTACCTGTATAGGTGTTAGTCTTTCCGTCCCTAATGTGAATCCACTGGAGCGTATGAAGATGACTGTGTGATTGCTGCAATGTGTGGGTGAACTGTCTTTTCTGATCGGCAGTTTTACCATTCAGCTCCCGCATTACGTATTGAATATCCTGTCTTGCGTCCATCCGTGTGAGGGTATCTGTAGCGGACAGGTCCAAAGCCAACATTCCTTTTTTAAGCTGCTTCTCCTGCTGTGGTACCATCTTGGTCGTATATTCGGGTTGTGGTGTGTGGCGGTGATCGCGTGAAGGCAGCATCAGTGTGATCAGAAGCACCCCGGCAGCTGCTCCGAGCAGGGGTTTTAACCATTTTCGCCGAGACATGAAACCGTCCTCCTTAAGTATTCATAAATTTATGGTTTAGCGTGAGGAGGTTGGCATGTTTTTATACCTTTCAATGCTTATTTGTGGTAGGATAAATACTGAAAATTACAGCTCTTTCGGTTAGAAGGGACTATTTTCGGGTAACCAAATTGATGAACAAGCAACAAATAAGGGGGAGCTGCCTTGATGTCAGCAGTCAACGTACAAAAATTATGTGAGTCGGCGCAGGAGAGACTGAAAACTGCCGTAAAACGTGTGGAAACATTCCTCAATGAGCATGCTCTGCCGCAACTGGCTGTGGATGGCAATGAGGAGTCCGTACTTTTTTACAAAGGTTTTTTGTCGGATCTCCGCCATGTCCTTGTTTTTTCCGAAGTATCCTATGAAAAGTTGGGTGTGGCTTTGCGCCGTGCCAACTTTGACGTCGATTTTGCGGAAAAGGCATTGTATAACGTATACCATGACTGCGTGAACAGCTTTTTTTATCCCAAAAATGAATCTTACGCAGAGGACGGACGCTATGCTTATACGGGACAAGATGCTATCCGCTTCCGTAAAACGCCAGTGCCAGCCGCACGCGAAGTGATCATGGACATTACGAAAAACTTTGAAGAATTGCGTGATGATCTGACATATTATGAAAGTGATTATTTGACACAGCGCCGGATGCAGACTCGTCGTACTCATGCCTAAAGCATTCAATCCAGAAATTCATTTCTAATCAAAAACTAAAACAAGACAAGCAAGCCGTTTTCTACTTGTTTCCTGCCAGTTTGGAGGAGACGAAGGGAAGCGGCTTTTTTCGTATGTCACCAACTGCCATATGCCATGAACGCATAGGTGCAGACGAGCGGGGGGACAATGAATCCGAGGTGATGATCATGAGCCAAGAGGCCAAGCCAATCGTAAAGTGCAGTGTAGCCAATTGCCATTATTGGGGAGAAAACAACTTTTGCAAGGCAGATTTGATCATGATTGAAGTAGATGGTCATGCCGGGAAAAAATTTAAAGAAGAATATGCGGGGGAAAGCTTTAGTTCAGAAGAACGTGATAAGGCTGCAACGTCTGCTGCAACCTGTTGCCACACCTTTAAGCCGAAGTCTCTCTAGATTTATTACGCGATTCATTTCCATTTGGAGGTGCAGGAATTATGGAAGATCATGAAAACGATAAGCATAAGAATGAAGAGCATGTTAGCCGTGAACGTGTAGATTATCCTCGTCACGTTCAGGAGCGCTCTGCCAAGCGCCGCCATCATCGTGAGGAATATGCCGCAGAGGTTGCTCCTGGCTCGCCAGTTGTGACCAAACATGAGAACAAGGGTGAAGAGCAGGTTATAAACAATAGTGGTCGTATTTCCGGCTATATTGGGCTGGCTGCTGGTATCGCATCATTGTTTATGTGGTCTATTGTGCTGGGACCCATTGCGGCAGTTTTAGGATTTTTTGCTTATGTAAATGGCAGTAAAACAACCGGTATTTGGTCGATTGGTCTTGGCGCATTGGCAACCTTGAGTTATTTTGCTTTTATCCCGTTTGTGCGCTAACCCTGTTGGGTAAAGGTTCCGATATCTTAGCTCCGCTGTCTTTTCGACAGAAACGGAGCTTTTTTTCATTAAAAAGTATGGAAGTACATAGTAAAAAGTTGTATCATAGCAATAACGACAAGCTATTTGGGATATAACAACTATAGAAAGTTGGGAACACCACATGCAAATTGATCCGCGCGTGTCCAAATCTATGTTAGACATGCAGCTGTTAAATAATATGAGTGCTACGACCCAGACGGGTACAGCGGATGCTTTTTCTGGATTGCTGGAACAAGTAGGTCAGCTGGAAACAGATGATGCTGTCACCCAAGAAAATTCAGGCGATGTTACCAGAGATGAAAACGGCTTGCTCTGGCTACAACTGGGACCTTCGAGGGGAACGGCTTCGCCATTGGCAGTCTATCCGGCTTCTTCCAATGCGGCAACGGACGGACCTACAAAAGCTACAGCGTATGATAGTTTGATTAATGAGGCAAGTCAGAAATACGGCGTTCCGGTAGCTTTGATTAAAGCAGTTATTGATACGGAATCTTCATTTAATCCATCGGTTACTTCTTCGGCCGGAGCCAAAGGACTTATGCAGTTGATGGATGCTACAGCTCAAGGTCTGGGAGTTAGTGACCCCTATGATCCTGCACAAAATATTGATGCTGGCGTACGCTATTTGTCTTACCAGATTAAACGTTTTAACGGACAGGAAAATATGGCGCTGGCTGCGTACAATGCAGGTCCCGGACGGGTGCAGCGGCTTGGAGTAAGTAGTGATGAGCAGTTGATGTCTGTACTGGACAAGCTTCCGGTAGAAACGCAAAGATATATTTCCAAAATTCAGAATGCACGTGAAAAATATACCATCTAAGCCCTATAGCTTATAGCATAAAAGTGCGTAATTTCAATTCGATTAGGTCCGCAGACAGGATCAATATGGGGAAAGGGTGTCGCTGTAATGAAGCGGCCTTTCCCTGTTTTGGTCTTTTTTTGTTGTAGCAGTTGTGGGGCAGAAAGGGGAGTTTGATGAAATATTTTGATTATGCCGCGACAACTCCGCCTTTTGAAGAGGTGATTACAACCGTTGCCGAGGTAATGAGACGCCATTATGGCAATCCATCTTCCATGCATCGGTATGGAGAGGACGCGGATAAGTTGATTAAGCGCTCGCGCGAAGTATGCGCTGCAGCTTTGGGAGTATCTCCTTCAGAGATTGTCTTCACATCCGGGGCAACGGAAAGTAATAATCTTGCCGTTAAGGGAGCAGCTTTGCAGTATCAGACTAGAGGCAAACATATCGTTACTGTATCGACAGAGCATCCGTCTGTGTATGAAGCATGCAAACAGCTAACAAATTTGGGTTTTGAGGTTACTTTTTTACCTGTGGATGAGGAAGGTCATGTGACTGCCGAACAGGTTTGTGCAGCTGTTCGTAAAGATACGATTTTAGTTAGTATCATGCATGTCAATAATGAGACGGGAAGAGTGC
Organism: Paenibacillus sp. FSL W8-0439; assembly: GCF_038008995.1. NCBI lineage: Bacteria > Bacillati > Bacillota > Bacilli > Caryophanales > Paenibacillaceae > Paenibacillus > Paenibacillus sp. FSL W8-0439. The sequence continues at coordinate 3,823,837 of NZ_JBBPAK010000001.1, read as the reverse complement.
AACCGTTGCATGATATCGGAGCTGCGCTGAAGAAACAGTTCCCTCGTGTCCTATTTCATATTGACGGTGTACAGGGGTTTGGAAAGCTGCCGGTTGATATCCGGGGGTGGCAAGCTGATCTGTATAGCCTTTCAGCGCATAAGCTACGTGGACCCAAAGGTGTGGGGTTGCTATTCGTTCGAGAAGGTGTAGAGCTTTTCCCACTGCTTAGTGGCGGCTCTCAGGAGCAAGGGGTTCGTGCGGGTACCGAAAATGTACCATCGCTTGTCGGTATGTCCAAGGCGGTACGGCTGGCGGGCGAACGACAAGCAGAGACAGCACAGCGCATGATTGAGTGGAGAGAACGAGTGGCTGCAGAATTGAAAACAATCCCACAACTGCGGCTGAACAGTGGGAAAGAAGCGCCGCATATTGTCCACTTTTCGTATCCGGGCATGAAGGCCGAGGTACTGCTGCATACGCTGGAGCAATTGGGTGTGGCAGTGTCCACCAAATCGGCTTGCTCTTCAAAATTAGCCGAGCCCAGCCGGGTACTGCTGGCGATGGGCCGCAATGAGGCAGAAGCAGCCGGCGGCATTCGTATCAGCTTTGGTGATGAACATACGGAACAGGATATCGACGAGCTCATACTCGCACTTCGACAGGCTGTAGCCAAGCTGGAATCCCTTGAAAGGTGGAAACGTTAAAATGCACTATGATATGCTGTTACTTCGCTTCGGTGAATTTACATTAAAAGGGAAGAATCGTGCTCGTTTTGAAAAGGCTGTACTGAAACACGTAAAACTGCTGCTTAAGCCCTTTCCAGGTGCCTCTTTGCGCAAGGAATTTGGACGGATTTATGTGGTTCTCGGGGGAGAGCCTTATGAACAGATCATTCAAGTATTGCAAAAGGTGTTTGGCATCACGACGATTAGTCCTGTCAAAATGGCTCCTGTTGAGTTGGATGCTATCATTGAGACGGCTGTAGCTTTAATGCATGAGCTGAACGTAGACGAGGGAACGACATTCAAGGTAAATGCCCGCAGAGTATGGAAGGAGTTTCCCCATTCTTCACAAGAGATGAATCATTTAATTGGTTCTCCTATATTGCGGAATTTTCCGGCGCTGAGGGTCGATGTACGTCAACCTAATATTGAGCTGCGTGTGGAGGTAAGAGAGCAGGCGGCATATATTTTTAGTGATGTTATTATGGCTGTAGGGGGCTTTCCGTTAGGGACGAACGGCAAAGCTATGCTGCTGCTGTCCGGTGGAATTGACAGTCCGGTAGCAGGATGGTCATCCATGCGTAGAGGCTTGGAAATCGAATGTGTACATTTTTATAGCTATCCATTTACAAGTGAGCGTGCGAAAGAAAAGGTTATTGATTTGGCAAAAGTATTAGCAGGATACGCGGGCCGAATCAAAATCCACCTTGTGCCGTTTACAGAGGTGCAGACGGCCTTTACTCGCACTGGGCAGGATAATTTGATTATTACGCTAATGAGGCGGTCTATGCTGCGAATTGCAACAATGCTGGCAGAGCGTGAAGGAGCATTGGCACTCGTGACAGGCGACAGTCTGGGTCAAGTTGCTAGTCAAACGCTATCCAGCATGAATGTGATTGGTCGTTCGACGGAACTCCCCTTGCTGCGACCTCTCGTCATGATGGATAAGCAGGAGATCACAGAAATCGCTAAGCAAATTGGCACCTACGATTTATCCATTCTCCCGTATGAGGATTGCTGTACATTGTTTGTTCCCAAATCTCCCACGACCAATCCGAATTTGTGGGTAGTGCAGAAGATTGAAGCTTCTATTCGGGATTTAAATGCTTTGATCGATCAGGCTGTAGCTACAACGGAGACGGTTGTCCTTGAGGCAGGCGGAGCTATAGAGGGGCGTAAAGAGGAAGTTATACAGGAAGATTGGTTTTAATAAAAAAGGCAGACCCGCAACAATGTTGGGGTCTGCTTTTATTTGGGTGAGGTCCTTTTGAACCTCTTTCAGATGGCTTTTTCTCGACGGGCTACTGCTCTGCGATTTTGAAGATACCCTGTGAGCAAAATGCCAGCCATAACGGTGGCAATAAACAAGATACGCAGTGCCGGATGCTCCGTAAAGTATGGTGCCAGCTTACGTTCTTCAGTGATCATATTAGAGGCCGTATAACCAAGCACAGCCGATCCTAAATAGATGATCCAGGGGAATTTGTTGATCAGCTTGATAAAAAGAGTGCTTCCCCATACAACGATCGGCACACTGATTAACAGGCCCAGCACTACAAGTATCAAATGCTGCTGGGCCGCGCCAGCAACAGCAATCACGTTGTCCAGACCCATTGCCGCATCGGCGATAATAATGGTGCGGATAGCACCCCATAGCGTTGTGCCTGCTTTAACTTCAGCATGATCCTCTTGGTCCACGAGCAACTTATACGCGATCCAGACTAGCATCATACCCCCAATGAGTAACAACCACGGTACTTGGAGCAACCAGAGTACCACAATAGTGGCTGCTATGCGGATGAGCAGGGCACCCCCGGTGCCGTATAGAATCGCCTTTTTTTGCATTGCAGGAGGCAGCTTTCTGGCGGCAAGCCCAATTACAATCGCATTATCTCCTGCGAGTAGAAGGTCAATAAATATTACATTAAGCAATAGCCAAAAGAACTGAAGTACAGACATGTCAATCGTTCTCATCTCCCTGATTAAACATCATCAAAAACATTGCATGTTGTTTATGTTAATACCCGTTTTTCGGAAATACGATTCATTATATTGCTGTTTGTTATTGAATTCAAGGTATATACTCAACAAATTGGATATCAGTTATTAATAAATGATGACTTATTTGAAATGCCTGCAAGCATAGCCTCGTCCGATTTCGCATACATGTAGGATGGGGGTGTTTGTACATATGGAGCATATCATTTTGCTATTGAAAATATTAATGATTAATTTGGTGCTAAGCGGTGATAATGCAGTTGTTATAGCCATGGCGAGCAAAAACTTGCCTGCAAGGCAGCGAAGTCAAGCGATATGGTGGGGGGCAGTCGGTGCGGTCCTTCTGCGCTGTGTGTTGACTTTTGTAGCTGTTATTTTGCTGGGCATACCTTTTATTCAGGCGGCGGGCGGCTTACTTCTGTTATGGATTGCATTCAAGTTGCTGTATGAGAATGATGATCATGTAGGAGTAAGAGCGGAAACAACCATTTGGAAGGCAATACAAGTGATATTAGTAGCAGACTTTGTAATGAGTCTAGATAACGTATTAGCTATTGCAGCTCTAGCCAATGGGGACATTGCTATTATAGTCATTGGTATCGCAATTAGTATTCCGATTGTCGTCTGGGGCAGCAATGTGATAGCAATCTGGCTTCATCGATTCCCGATCCTTGTTCTGCTGGGATCTGCCATTCTGGCCTTTACGGCAGGAGAAATGCTACTGCGTGATCCCAAATTGGGCATATGGTTAGCAGTCATGGGTGAGGTTATACATGCGTGGTTACCGCTCTTGCTGGCCGTAGCGGTTGTCATTGCAGGAATATATCGACAGCTACGGACCCGTCATATTTGAACGTGGTTTTTTTGGAAAACATCGGCTAAACTAGACATAGGGTTTTGCAGATGCCGGGGAGTTTGCTCGGTTTTTGTAAAAACTCTATATTCATAAAAGTGTACTTAAAAATAACTACATTTAATGACTCAAAAACAAATCCAGCAAACAAAGGAGACCACGATGAATTCCGGAAAAGAGCGTATGATCGGAGTAGGCATTGTTGCCGTAGGACTGATTATTTTGTTGGGGAAATTGGGGACGTTCTCCTTCTTGGGACGCAACCTTTGGCCCTTGCTGATTTTAATACCTGGAATCGTGCTGCATGCAATGTATATGATGCGCAAGGTATCACCCTTTATGTTGCTGCCGGCAGGGATTTTGTCGGTATACGGCTTCCTCTTTTTTCTCTGCAATACTTGGGGATGGCATTTAATGGTCTACTTATGGCCTATGTTCCTTCTAGGTGTGGCGATTGGATTATGGGAGTATGCCATTAATGATATTTCGCTATCTCGCAATGTATACACAGGGAGCGTGCTATTAGGCTTGATATCGGTGCTATTATTAATTATTACCTTGCTAAGTACAGGCATCATGTATATTATTGCCGTTTTGCTGATTGGAGCTGGAATCTGGTTGGTCATAAACAACCGTAGCAAACGCAACTGGTAAACCGACAAGCTGTGCAGATTTCATGGCGGTAAATTACGGAACAGGCAATAATGTCTTGCTTTATGACATATTTCTACTATAATATAATGGATATGAAAAGAGCGTCGGAATGATTTCTGACGCTTATTTTAAGGTTTTCACGCGAATCGGAGAGAGAAGCTGTCTGTATAAAGCCTGAAACATTATAGAAGGCTGGCAGGGAGTGGGCCTAAAGAACGATTGTTAGCCTTGAATGAGCATTGCTTCAGGATAGAGACACTATTTTGATATACGGAAAGGATATGGATACAAACCATGCATGCAAGAGAGAACATTCGCAATATTGCGATTATTGCCCACGTCGACCACGGAAAAACGACACTTGTCGATAAGTTGCTTCAACAGTCTGGAACATTTAGAGAACACGAGGCTGTTCAGGAGCGCGCCATGGACTCCAACGATCTGGAACGTGAACGCGGTATTACGATTTTGGCTAAAAATACAGCTATCACTTACAAAGATTACCTGATTAACATTGTAGATACACCGGGACACGCCGACTTTGGTGGTGAAGTGGAACGGATCATGAAAATGGTTGACGGCGTTTTGCTCGTCGTTGATGCTTACGAAGGCTGCATGCCGCAAACGAAATTCGTACTGCGTAAAGCGCTGGAACAAAATCTGACGCCTATCGTTGTAGTCAATAAAATTGACCGTCCGGCAGCTCGTCCAGCAGAAGTCATTGACGAAGTACTGGATCTGTTCATCGAGCTGGGTGCAAATGATGATCAATTAGAATTCCCTGTTGTGTACGCTTCGGCACTGAACGGAACCTCCAGCTTGGATGCTGAAAAGCAAGATGACAACATGCAAGCATTGTACGAAACAGTGGTAGAGCATATTCCATCTCCAACTGAGAAAGTAGATGAGCCTCTTCAATTCCTCGTAACACTGATGGACTATAACGAATACCTGGGCCGAATTGCAGTAGGTCGGGTGAACCGCGGTATCATCAAGCAGGGACAAGCGGTCACAGTTATCCAACGTGATGGCAGCAGTAAATCAGCGCGTATTGAGAAGTTGTTCGGCTTCCAAGGACTGAAACGGATTGAAACCGATCAAGCAGGCGCTGGTGACATTGTGGCGATCGCGGGGATTAAGGACATCAACATTGGTGAAACCATTGCCGATCCAAATCATCCTGAAGCGTTGCCTGTACTGAAAATTGATGAACCTACACTGCAAATGACCTTCTTGGTTAACAACAGTCCATTCGCAGGTCGCGATGGTAAGTGGGTAACATCTCGTAAATTGCGTGAGCGTCTTCTGAAAGAACTCGAAACAGATGTCAGCTTGCGTGTTGATGAAACCGATAGCCCGGATGCCTTTATTGTATCTGGACGTGGTGAATTGCATTTGGGAATCCTGATTGAAAACATGCGTCGTGAAGGTTACGAACTGCAAGTGTCCAAACCGGAAGTTATCGTTAAGGAAATTGACGGTAAAAAAATGGAGCCAATCGAACGTCTCCTCATTGATATTCCGGAAGAAAGCATGGGTGCAGTTATGGAAAGCCTGGGCTCCCGTAAAGCCGAAATGGTCAACATGATTAATAATGGTACTGGACAGGTTCGCTTGGAATTCCTGATCCCTGCACGTGGTTTGATCGGTTACACTACAAACTTCCTGACTTTGACTCGTGGCTACGGTGTAATGAACCATGCATTTGACAGCTATGGACCATTTGTTGGCGGTCAAGTAGGTGGACGTCATCAAGGTGTACTCGTATCCACGGAAAACGGCACCTCTACATTTTATGGTATGCTGGGCGTAGAAGATCGTGGTATTTTGTTCTTGGAGCCAGGGACTGAAATTTATGAGGGTATGATTGTTGGTGAGCACACCCGTGATAACGACATTGTCGTTAACATCTGTAAGGAAAAACAATTGACAAACGTTCGCTCCGCAACAAAAGATGATACAGTTAAATTAAAAACACCTGTTATCTTCTCTCTGGAGCAGGCGCTTGAATACCTGAATGATGATGAGTATTGTGAAATCACTCCTAAATCCATTCGTTTGCGTAAAAAGATCTTGAACAAAGGTGAGCGCGAGCGTGCGGAGAAACAACGTAAAACAGCACAAGCAAATAGTTAATTCATAGGATTGGTCTTTGGCCACAGCGGCGACGCCCGGAAATGGGATGCGCCGCTGTATGTGTTTTAGGATTGTAAACTTGGAGAAAGCTATATTTCTCAAAACGCAGGAAAAGGTGTTGAAGCATGAGTAATCTTTCGAATGGATTGCCTCCCCGGACACAAAGCGGGAAAAAATCAGCCAAACCGAAAAAAACGAAAAAGAAAAAAAGCTTTTTCAGATCGTTTATGAAGTTTGTCTTATTTCTACTCATTATAGGTATCTTGGCAGCAGGTGGTTATACCTACTATATTTACAATCAGGTAGAGGAAGTTTTGGATACTGGAATCAACAAGGAAGTGCCCAAAACGCAACTGGCTGAGGCTAAGCCTTTGACTATTTTATTGCTTGGAACCGACTATCGCCCTGACCATCCGACGTATTTGTCAGATGTTATTATGGTAGCTACACTGAACCCTAGTACAAAATCGTCTACCATTGTGTCCTTGCCTCGTGATACGCGTCTAGAAATGGATGGGTATAAACCACGCAAGCTGAATGAGTATTATCCGGTGTTTAAGGCTAGAGAGAAAGACTCTGGTGAAGTTGCTGAAGAGCAAATGAAGAAGATGATCGGCAAATATTTAAACATTAATATTGATTATGTAACGGTTATTAACTTCCAGGGCTTTAGAGATGTTGTAGATAATCTAGGTGGCGTAGATGTAACGGTTGACAAAAATATGTGTTATCGAGACCGTGCTGATGGCACCGATATTAACTTGACAGCTGGGGCCAAGCATTTGAACGGTGACCAAGCTCTTGATTTTGTTCGCTACCGCAAGTCGAATTGTCGTCCGAGAACGGCTGAATCTGACGACTTTGATCGCAATCGTCGACAAAATCAGGTGCTTCATTCCCTAATTGACCAAATGCAATCCTTTAATGCTTTGACCAAGTTTAGTGCAATTATTAAATCGGTTGATAAGAATATGATGACTGATATCGAGTCACAGCAAATGAAAAATATCGTACAAACCTATTGGAATATTTCCAAGCAAAATGTAAAATACAATCCTGTATCAGGAACGTGGCGTAGCCCTTATGTGTACATTGATGAGCAACAGCTCGATTTGGCCAAACAAGCGCTACAAGAGGAATTAGCCAAAAAAGCAAGCGACAGCACTGAAGCTACTTCCAATTCCTGAGTATGTATCTTTTTCCCCGCTTATGTTATACTCGCAGCGAGTAAAGCTCTTATATAGCATAAGGGGGTTGAGGTATGTCTAAATTTAAAGTGAACCCAGTCTAGGTCCAGTGAGCAATCACTGGGCCTTTTGTGTCTAATTTTAAAAATGTACAGGCTCTGAGGCTATCTTCAGCTACACTTTTCGTTGCATTATGCTGTTTTGGGGTTCTTTTTTCAGGGAATCAGCAAGTATTGGGTAGCCAGTGAATAGGTATAGGTATGAAACATGAGATTGTCCACGCCGCTTTGGAGGGGATTTAATGAAGAAAATTTTTGTGCTGGATACGAATGTGCTACTGCATGATCCGAAAGCCATTTTTACCTTCAAAGAACATGAAGTTGTTATTCCAGCTGTTGTTCTGGAAGAAATCGACTCCAAAAAACGCAACGCGGATGAGATTGGACGGAATGCCCGTAATGTATCGCGATTGTTGGACGGGTTGAGAGAAGTGGGGCATCTTCACAGTGGAGTTCCACTTCCCCAAGGGGGAAGGCTTAAGGTTGAGTTAAACCACCGGAGTTTTTTGAAAGTTCAGGAGATGTTCGGGGAGGTTTCGAACGATAACCGGATTTTGGCAGTTGCCTTAAATTATCATTTGGAAGAACAGGAGCAATCTGATCCGCGTTCGGTGGTGTTGGTTAGTAAAGACGTATTAGTCAGAATCAAGGCAGATGTATTGGGGCTGCTGACTGAAGACTACCTATCCGATAGAACGGGCGATCCAAGTGAGTTGTACCCCGGATACTCAGCGATACAGGTGCATCCGTCCATCATAGATGAATTTTACTCTAACCGTTTCTTACCAATCAAACCACTGAAACTACCTTATACACTGTATCCACATGAATTTGTTATTTTGAAAGATGAAATGGGCACTGGAAAATCAGCATTGCTGAAAGTAAACCAGGAGGCAGAGCGATTAGAACCTTTGTACTTAAGTAACGAATCGGTGTGGGGAATCAGTGCGCGTAATGCTCAACAACGGATGGCATTGGAGCTTTTGCTTAATGATGATATCCCTCTTGTGACGATTACTGGAAAAGCAGGTACAGGCAAAACGCTACTGGCACTGGCGGCGGGGTTGCTTAAAGTAGAGGATGAGCATCGCTTCAAGAAACTGTTAATTGCTCGGCCTGTTGTTCCTATGGGCAAGGATATCGGTTATTTACCGGGAGAAAAGGAAGAAAAGCTTCGCCCCTGGATGCAGCCAATCTACGACAATCTGGAGTATCTGTTTGATGCCAAAAAATCTGGGGATATCGACAAAATTTTGATGGGCTTGGGCAGTATTCAGGTTGAGGCGCTCACTTATATTCGCGGACGTTCGATACCTGGGCAATTTATTATTATCGATGAGGCGCAAAATTTATCCCGACATGAGATCAAAACGATTGTGTCTCGGGTAGGTGAGGGAAGTAAAATCATTCTGATGGGAGATCCGGAGCAAATTGATCATCCTTACCTAGATGCAGCCAGTAATGGCTTGACCTATGTGGTGGAGCGGTTTAAGCAAGAAGGGATTAGCGGACATATTATGTTGGAAAAAGGAGAACGCTCCAAGCTCGCGCAGTTGGCAGCTGATCTGTTATAACCCCTGATCGTTATTACAAATAATGAAGACCTCGGGAACATCCCGGGGTCTTTTGTTTTGTTCATATCAAAAATCAGAACAATGTAGGTGAGCAAAAACTTACTTAAAACTTAATTCGAGCTTAACTTCAAGAATACCTTTTAAAGCATGTACTTCTGTAGCTTTGACGTATGATATAAGCTGCTGTGGATAGAAGCCAAGATCAAAATCTTCTTCCAGTTTGTTGCGAGTCGTGTCCGGCAATTCCAGTCCGTTAAATACCAGTCGATCTACATGAAATAGAATGGCATTTTTGGGTTCATTCTCTACTGTATAGTGACCTTCTACCCTCAATTTCATCGTTCCTTGCTGACCTTCTACCACAATCTGATCCTGCACGAAGGAAAAGTTGAAGTGATTAAACAATTCATTCTCTGATTTTAAAAAACGATTAAATTCTTCTTCACGAATGCTTATCGTAATGATTTTTCCATTTGTAATCATGGCACCTTGCTGTTGTTGAATGAATTGGGGTAAATCCTGCATTGCTTGAGCTAATGCTTTAAAGTGTTTATTTACCTCGTATACCCCTACATTCTCCCAATAAGCTGTCATTTCGCCAATTAACTTGCGTAGAGTATCAGGGTTATCGCTGGCGTTAACGCCGTCATCTACACGCGACTGGAGTTGGAGAATCCGTTTACGTTGTGCCAGTAGGTTTGTTTTAACCGTCTCCAATTCCGTCGTGGCTTGGGCGACTTGCTGCTCTGTTTTTCGCATAAATTGATAATTGGCTTCGTATTCCTGAAGCACATCCTGATCGTGACTGATCAATAATAAGTAATAATCGTACAAAGAGAGAAGTTGCTTTATACTTTTAGCCCCTAGCACTACACTCAGCAGCTTGTCCCTTTCTCCCATATAGTAAGATCGCAGCACAGAACCTGCACGCTTACGTTGTAGGTTTATTTGCTCCTGTTGATCAGCTAGACTACTACGCAGTTCCTGCTGACGCTGTAAAAGAGCCTGCTGTTCCTGACTAATCCGCTCGATTTCATGGTCGATCTCCACGATAGACAGGCTATCTTGTAAAATCTGATTTTCTTCAGGAGAGGGAGCGGCCAAAGTAGGACGTACATATATGGAAGTCAGCATCATCATGAGGACCAGCAGGGTGCAGATCGCGATTTTTATTCGTTTATTCATTTAGTTTCCCCTTTTATGTATTCCAGAAAAAGACTTATGGTAATGTATATGATCCTTTTTTATTCTTTAACCATTCATTTTATTGTACAGCAGTCAGAGCATGCTTGAAACCCGAAACTGTTTACTTCACGTATGAGTTCTGGCAGAAATGGAAATACAATTTAGTATCAAATAGATTCTATGAACTCTACGAGAGGCATAGGAATGAATAAACAGCTTTTATACCCTATTCAAATACCGGCAAGATCGGTTCATGAAGACGGTTATTTCAGGATGTTGTTAGGAGGGCTAGAGGCATGACTGCAATAAGACAAGATGCATGGAGTGCGGAAGATGACTTGATATTGGCGGAGGTGACATTGCGGCATATCCGGGAAGGTGGAACACAGCTCGCTGCGTTTGAGGAGGTTGGACAAAAAATAGGTAGAACCTCTGCGGCATGCGGCTTTCGTTGGAATAGCTGCGTGCGCAAACGTTACGATGAAGCGATTAGCATTGCCAAAGCGCAGCGCCAGAAGCGCAGTTATATTCGCAAGCAGAGCCCAGTAGGTGTATCGCAGGTAGCAGCCTTTGCCACGCTCGATACAGTCGAAGGGGGATACAGAACCGATGGCACGAGTGAAGATACGTTATCTATTGATGCCGTAATTCGCTTCTTGCGTCAATGGAAGGGATCTGTGCAGGAGACTAATCGGCAGATTAAGATGCTGGAGAAAGATTTGCGGGAAAAGGAAGAAGAATTAAATCAGCTTCGCTCCATTAATGACCGGCTGTCCAAAGAAGTGAATGATGTGCAGACCGACTATCGTGTTGTAAATGATGATTATAAAGCTCTGATTCAGATTATGGACCGTGCCCGGCGATTGGCTTTAATCACTGAAGATGAGGAAGAGCTTAAATCCAGGTTCAAAATGGACGCTAATGGGAATCTGGAGCGCATTGAGTAGCAAGATTACAATAGCTATCTAAATAAAACGTCAACTATCGCTTGGCCGTAGTTGGCGTTTTTTGTTATTACATTGGAGTGCATATGATATAGTAGAAAAAAAGATGGAAGCGAGACGATACAAAGTGATTGATATTATTGGAGCGGGTTCGCTGGGATTACTGTTTGCCGGGAGATTATCGGCCTCGGGTGCTACAGTAAGGCTGTGGACACGAACACTTGAACAGGCACACATCATTGCTCGTGAAGGGATTACTGTGCTTGATAAGGAGGGACAGGTGGCTGTTCATGTATCGGGGGACCAATTAAAGGTAGCGCCATTGGCAGATTGGCAACGGTTAAATTCACAGACTTCGGCACGGTGGATCATGTTTTTGACCAAACAGGGGGCGATAGAAGAAGTATTGGAGCAGATCCAGCCTGTAGCTCAAACGGAAACAGGTACAGGGATTATTTGTTTGCAGAATGGAATCGGTCATATAGAACGCATCAGGCAGGCGTGGCCTAAAGCTGTAGTATATCCTGCTGTGACAACCGAAGGAGCCAAGAAACAAGGCGCAGCATCCATTGTGCATGCAGGATCGGGCGTGACTGAAATTGGATATTCGGAGGAAGTAGAGGGAGAGCACAACACTGATTTCAAACAATATGTGCTAAATCGGCTGCTTGCAGCAGGATTTGACGTTTGCTTGTCGAAAGAAATCGAGAAAGGGATTTATCGCAAGTTGTTGATTAACGCTGTGATCAATCCACTGACAGCCGTATGGCGAGTTCGGAATGGCGAGCTGCTATCGGAGCCTGTTCGAATACATATGATGCGTAAGCTGTATGATGAAGGCATTCAAGTATATGAAGCTCATGGTATCCGCTGGGAAAGCGCATGGTGGGATCAAATTATGGATGTTTGCCGGGCAACGGCAGAGAATCACTCGTCTATGCTAGCTGATGTACTTGCACATTCCATGACCGAAGTTGCTTCCATTAACGGGCAACTGGTGCAGATGGCAAAGCGAGCTGGGATTAGTGCGCCAACTCATGAGGTATTGTGGCAATTAATTGAAGGAATGCGGCTAAAAGAGGGGTGATCAGTTGAGTCTTATACAAGGTACTATTATCACTTTCAGTATTCTTCCCTTTTTTCCGTTTTTGATCGTGTTTGCGGTTTGTCGCTACATTCTTAAAATGGAAAAGAAGAAATCATTGCTTACTTCTATGGATATTACCACTTTTTTTCTGATATTTTCCGTCGCAGCACTCTTTAATGTCCTATTTACATCCCGATTCGGTTTTTATTTGATTCTACTGCTCTTGTTACTGGCATTGGGTTTAATTGGAGGAGCTCAAAACCGAATAAAAGGAAAGGTTGATGGTAAAAGATTATGTAGAGCGGTCTGGAGATTAACTTTTATGGCGATGACATTGGCGTATACTTTGTTGACTGTTGTTGGTATATTTAAAAATATATTCAACTCTATGTGATGAAATATGACATGAAATGATGAAAAAATATGAATTAATCATGTTTTTTTGAAAAAAAAGCTCAATTTGAAGAAATGTAATGTAGATTTTTTTGACCGCTGGTTGTATAATCTATAAACATATACCACTTTAGAACTAGGGGGAAAACGCTAGATGAAAAGGAAAAGCTTTTTAGTCCTTTTGACACTCGTTCTTGCAGTTGGCGCACTGCTCGCAGGTTGCGGCGGCAAGAATGATACCAATGGTAAGGGCGCACAAGAAAACACCTCGACTACGCCGGCCCCGGCCGACAAGCAAATTTTGCGCGTTAACCTTTCTTCCGAGCCGCCAACCTTCGATCCGGCACAAGCTCAGGATAGTCAAACCAACGCGGTTCTGAAAACTTTGTATGAAGGTCTCGTACGTATGGGTCCTGACGGCAAAGAAATCCCTGGCGTTGCTGAATCTTGGAAAATCTCCGATGACGGCAAAACCTACACGTTCAAACTTCGTGATACTGCAAAATGGAGTAATGGCGACCCAGTCAAAGCAAGCGACTTCGTATTCGCTTGGCAACGGGTATTGGATCCTTCAACGGCTCCTGCACCTCCATATGCTTACCAATTGTACTATATCAAGAATGCTGAGGGCTACAACCTGAGCACTTCGAAATCTTATAAAGGAACAAAAGTTACAGACTTTAAAGATGTAGGTGTCAAAGCTGTTGATGACCATACATTGCAAGTAGAGCTGGAACACCCAACTCCTTACTTCTTGGGATTGACTTCTTTCTACACTTTCTATCCTGTAAACCCTTCTATTAAAGGTAATGATAAGTGGGCAGTTCAGAAAGATAGCATGATTACTAACGGACCTTTCACATTAACGGCTTGGGATAGCGGTCAAAAGATCGAAGTTTCCAAGAACGAAAACTATTGGGGTAAAGACGAAATCAAGTTGAGCAAAATCACTATGTCCCTTGTAAACAGTGGTGCAACTGAACTGGCTTCGTACAGAAGTGGACAACTTGATTATTCAGGTATGCCAACAGGTGAAATTCCTACTGACCAAATTACGGCTGTGAAAAACGAATTGCCTAATGAATTTAAGGCTAAAGGAATTGCAAGTACGTACTACTATCTGTTTAATGTAACAGAAAAACCATTTAACAATGCTAAAATCCGTAAAGCGTTTGCGATGGCTATTCAACGCCAACCGATCGTTGAACGTGTAACAATGGGCGGTCAAATTCCTGCTTACGGCTTTGTACCTCCAGGCATAAAAGGAGTTTCTCAAGAATTCCGTAGCGAGCATAAAGACGATTTCTTCAAAGAAGACTTCACTGAAGCGAAAAAATTGCTTCAAGAAGGTATGAAAGAAGAAGGCATGACTACGCTTCCTACAATAACTATGCTGTACAACTCCAGTGAAAGTCACCAAAAGATTGCTTTGGCAGTAGCTGATATGTGGAAGAAAAATCTTGGTGTAGATGTTAAAACTCAAAACCAAGAGTGGGGCGTATTTATCCAAACACGTAACAAGCTGAATTTCCAAATCGCTCGTGGTGGTTGGTCTGCTGACTATAATGATCCAATGACATTCCTGGATATGTGGACAACAGGCAATGGTAACAACAACTCAGGTTATGCTAACCCTGCGTATGATGAATTGATTAAAGCTGCTAAAACAGAAACTGATCCAGCTAAACGCATGGAAGATTTTGCGAAAGCAGAGAAAATTTTGGTTCAAGATGATATGGTAATGCTTCCGATCTATTACTATTCAAATGTTTCTTTAACGAAACCGAATGTTAAAGACATTGGACTTGACTTTAGTGGAGCAATTGATTTCACAAGAGCGTATATTACACAGTAACTGAAGCTTAATTCTGAAGTTTGATAGTTACTTCGGGATATATATGTGGATTGAACCATATATATCCCGTTTTTTTTGTGTGTCCTAGTCTTTTCCATCATCATGTAACCATGCAAATAAGTAGATTGGACAGTCCAATTCTATTTCGATAAAATCGAATGGTGTCGAAAATAATTTATGGGGGGTGTAAACGGGCAATGACGCGTTATTTGATCAGTAAATTTTTCTATATGTTGCTGTCTTTGTTCATTCTGATCTCTGCGACGTTTTTTCTCATGAAAGCAATTCCGGGTAACCCCTTCATGAGTGAAAAAGCGACTTCTCCTGAGATTCAAGCCCGGTTAATGGAGCAATATGGGCTGGATAAGCCTGTATATGTCCAATATTTTAAATACTTAGGTGATATTGCTTCAGGTGATTTTGGTATTTCTATGAAAAAGCTGAATCAAAGTGTAACTGACATTATCGGACAAACGTTTACGGTTTCCCTCAAACTCGGTTTTGTTGCCATAATCGTGTCGATAATTGTCGGTATCTTGCTAGGAATGCTAGCAGCTTTGTATCATCGTAGGCTCATAGATAACGTCGCTATGGTATTAGCTATCATGGGGATTGCGGTTCCCAGCTTCGTTCTGGCATCGTTAATTCAATTTTTCTTTGCTCAACAGTTAGGCTGGTTTAATGTTATGGGCTTTGAAGGCCCGATGGATTACTTCTTGCCAGTTGCGGCTCTATCTGCTTCACCGATTGCGTTTATCGCTCGACTAACGCGTTCCAGCATGCTGGAAGTACTCCATGCAGATTACATTAAGACTGCCAAGGCTAAAGGTTTGAAATCCATTACAATTATGTTCAAACACGTTATACGTAATGCCATTCTTCCAGTTGTTACCTATGTAGGACCAATGACAGCCAATATTATTACGGGTTCGGTTGTTATTGAACGAATCTTCGGGATTGGCGGTATCGGTAAGGTGTTCGTAGATAGTATTACAACCCGTGATTATACGATGATTATGGGAGTTACTATTTTTTACGGTATTTTGTTGATGGTGGCACGTTTTATTACGGATATTGCATATGGATTTATTGATCCGCGGATTAAGCTTACTGGCGGGAAGGAGGGATAACTTTATGTCTGTTAAAGATAATGCTGTGAACTTGGATAAACTTCAGGTGAAACCGGAAGATTTCCAGAGGGTCGGAGCGGATGAAAAGCAGTCTGAAGTTATTCAGCGTGAAAGCTTATCCGCTTGGCGAGATGCTTGGGAGCGTCTTCGTAAAAATAAATTGGCTATGACGAGCTTAAGCGTTTTGGTTCTCATAGTGCTTGCTTCAATTATTGGTCCGATGCTGTCGCCATACGATGACCGCACGAATGATTTGTTGAGCACCAATCTTCCTCCATCGGCGGAACATTGGTTCGGAACAGATGATCTGGGGCGTGATATGTTTGTACGTACTTGGATGGGCGCTCGGATTTCATTGATTATTGGTTTGGCTGCTGCAATGATTGACTTGATGATTGGTGTGATTTATGGTGGAATTATGGGTTACTTTGGTGGCCGCGTTGATGAAATCATGAATAAATTTTCTGAAATCTTGTATTCCATTCCTTACTTGCTTGTTACAATTCTGTTGCTGGTTGTACTGGAGCCAAGTATCACCACCATTATTATTGCGCTCTGTGTAACAGGGTGGATTAACATGTCGTGGATTGTACGTGGTGAAATGCTGCAACTTAAAAACCGAGAATTCGTACTTGCTTCCCGTTCAATGGGTGCTGGTGCAGGTCGTTTGTTGTTCCGTCACTTGTTGCCTAACGCGGTAGGACCAATCATTGTCACATTGACCTTGACGGTTCCAAGTGCTATTTTCTCCGAGGCATTCCTGAGCTTCCTTGGATTAGGGGTACAGGCTCCTCAGGCATCGCTGGGTTCAATGATTGAATCAGCTCTGACAGGGTGGATGTATTACCCTTGGCGGATGCTTTTCCCAGCAGGTTTGATCAGTTTGATTATGCTTGCGTTCAACCTTTTTGGCGACGGCTTGCGTGATGCGCTTGATCCGAAGTTGAAGAAATAGGAGGTGAGATCATGGTGAGTAGCAACAATTTAATTGAAGTTGAAGGCCTTAAAAAGTATTTTAATGTTGGCAAAAACCGTGTGCTCAAAGCGGTGGATAACCTGAATTTCTATATTCGTGAGGGTGAAACGCTGGGTATGGTTGGCGAATCCGGTTGTGGTAAGTCTACAGCGGGTCGTACTATTTTGCGCTTGTATGAGCCTACAGCAGGTAGCGTACGTTTTAACGGCACAGATATTTACAAATTATCACCGGGGAAAATGAAAGCAATGCGTCGTGATATGCAGATGATCTTTCAAGATCCGTATGCATCATTGAACCCACGTTTTACCGTGTCTGATATTATTGGTGAGGCACTGGATATTCACAATATGGCAGGTAGCCGTGCAGAACGTAAGAAACGGATTGAGGAATTACTCGATCTGGTTGGTTTGAACCCTGACCATGCAACACGCTATCCGCATGAGTTTTCTGGTGGTCAACGTCAGCGGATCGGTATTGCCCGTGCATTGGCTGTTAATCCTAAGTTCATCATTTGTGATGAGCCGATTTCAGCGCTTGACGTATCTATTCAGGCTCAAGTTGTCAACCTGTTGAAAGAGCTTCAAGAACGTCTTGGTCTGACGTACCTGTTCATTGCACATGATCTGTCGATGGTCAAGCACATCAGTGATCGGGTAGCTGTAATGTATAGAGGCAGAATGGTGGAGCTTGCTGAAAGCTCTGAATTATATGCCAATCCGATTCATCCGTATACGAAAATGCTTTTGTCGGCGATTCCACTTCCTGATCCGGAAGTTGAAGCCAACAAAAAGCGAATTATTATGCCTGATGATCAAGGCGGACCGATTCATAACGCGTCCGATAATAAGGCAGGGGCTTATAATCTGGAAAATGCCACGCTTATCGAAGTGTCTAAAGGACATTTTGTAGCTGAACCTTACGCTTGATCTTGTTCTATATACCAACCGCCGAGTTATTCGGCGGTTTTTTTTGTAGGAAGCTTTGACGTGGACATGGGCTTTCGGTACAATCAAGCAGTAAGGTTTTGGTGGAGACAGGAGGCAGACCCATGAAAATAGTTCCGGAAACGCTTCGCGGAGGGTCGGCTTTGGCAGAAGACTATATACAGGGTACAGGACGCGCAAGCGATTTGTATGAATATGATATTCTGCACGCCGATGCTTATGCCCAACGGGCGAAGTGGCTGGATAAGACGGAGCATCTGCGATTAAACCGTAAGGATGTCGTAGCATGTCTTCGTATATACAATGAGCAACACAATTCGCATGAGGCGGTTCATACTTCATTGGACCGTTTGGAAAGCCCAGATGCTTTAGTAGTAGTTGGCGGACAGCAAAGTGGACTGTTCACAGGCCCGATGCTGGTCATTTATAAAGCCGCTACGATTATTAAAGCAGCTAGAGAAGCTGAAGAACGGCTTGGACGTCCGGTTATTCCAATTTTCTGGATTGCTGGTGAAGATCATGACTGGGACGAGGTCAATCATACATACGTAATGGCAAAAGACCCGCAAGCAGTTAAAATCAAGCTGAATAAGCAGCCTGAACGTCGTTCTTCAGTTAGTGCTATTAAAGTCGATACGGTTGAGTGGAAGCAAGCTATGGCGGATATAGAGCAATGCTTGCCAGATTCAGAACATAAGACCGATATTATGCACATGATTGAGCAGGGTTTGACAGAGTCATATGGACTAAGTGATGCCTTTGCCAAGCTGATGGGTCGTTTGTTTGGTACCTATGGATTGGTGCTCATGGATTCTGCAGATCCTTTGCTGCGCAAGCTAGAGACATCCGTTTTTAGACAGTTGGTTCAGCACAATGATGAGTTGGAGACAGCGTATAGGACAACCGCTACGCGGATCGTGGACTATGGTTATCATTTACAAGCGGATGTGCATGAAGGTGGTGCGAACCTTTTTTACATTCATGAAGAGGAACGCCTGCTGCTTTTTAAAAAAGCTGGATTATTCACAGATCGACGCGGTTTAGTGGCGTTTACAGCGGATGAACTGCTTGAAGAGATAGATAGACACCCCGAACGTTTTAGTAACAATGTACTAACCCGTCCTCTCATGCAGGATTCACTGTTCCCCGTACTGGCATCTGTGCTGGGTCTAGGAGAAATTGCCTACTGGGCAATTACGCGGGACGCTTTCGAAGTGCTCGGGATGCAGATGCCAATACTGCTGCCGCGTATGTCTTTTACATTGATGGAGCCAGGTGTGGAGAAGCATATGCTTAAGTACGAGCTAACTTTTGGTCAAGTTAGAGACGGGCTTGAGGAACGGAAAAAGCAATGGATTGCCACTCAAGATCAGCTTGGAATGCAGGATCAGTTTTCCGAGGCTAAGGATGCTTTTGTCCGCATGTATAAACCGCTTATACAGCAGACAGGGATGATAGAGAAAGGTTTACTACAGCTCGGAGAAACCAACTGCGAGAAAATTCTGGGGCAGATTGCCTATCTGGAGGCAAAGGTGGAGGAAGCGCTGCTTCGGCAAAATGGAACAGCACTTCGCCACTGGGATCATATCGAATGGTCGCTTTTCCCATTTGGACAGCCGCAGGAGCGTGCATATACGATCTATCATTTTCTGAATCGTTATGGTCTCGACCTGATGAATATGATTATGAACGTACCATTGGATTTGTCGGGAACGCATCGTGTGATTTATGTATAATGATCATAAACGAATTTAACTAATATTTAGGAGGAAATAACATATGACTTCCCATTCCCTGCAAAATAGCATTATTCACGATCTTAACTTGGCCCCTGAAGGTCATTTGAAAATTGATTGGGTAGAAGCCCATATGCCGGTATTGAACCGTATACGTCAACAATTCGAGCAAGAGCAGCCTTTTGCTGGTCTGAAGGTAACGATTTGTTTACATCTGGAGGCCAAAACGGCTTACCTGGCTAAAGTGGTACAAGCAGGTGGAGCACAGGTCACCATTACGGGTAGTAATCCTTTGTCGACACAAGATGATGTTTGCGCCGCATTAGTAGAAGATGGCGTTACGGTATTAGCTAAATACAATCCAGCTCCAGAGGAATTCAAGGATTTGCAAATCAAGGCTCTGGAAACTAAGCCAGATCTCATTATAGATGACGGTGGTGACCTGGTTACTCTGTTGCAATCTG
Source organism: Paenibacillus sp. FSL W8-0439 (assembly GCF_038008995.1). Classification (NCBI taxonomy): domain Bacteria; kingdom Bacillati; phylum Bacillota; class Bacilli; order Caryophanales; family Paenibacillaceae; genus Paenibacillus; species Paenibacillus sp. FSL W8-0439. Next base: position 3,803,955 of record NZ_JBBPAK010000001.1, on the reverse strand, counting down.
AACGGCCTGATCTGATTTCTACGATCCGTGGAGGAGCAGAGGAGACCACTACAGGGATTATTCGTTTGAAGGCCTTGGAAAAAGAAGGGCAGCTTCACTTTCCGATGGTAGCTGTAAATGATGCTTACTGTAAATATTTGTTCGACAATCGCTATGGTACAGGCCAGTCAGCTTTCGACGGTATTATTCGTACGACTAATCTGGTTGTGGCAGGAAGTACAGTGGTTGTGGTGGGTTATGGATGGTGTGGCAAGGGGGTTGCAATGCGTGCGAAAGGGCTGGGAGCCAACGTGGTTGTAACGGAAGTTGATCCAATCAAGGCTGTAGAAGCCCATATGGATGGTTTTCATGTATTGCCAATGGTGGAAGCTGCCAAACTGGGCGACTTCTTCATTACAGTAACTGGAAATAAAGCTGTAATTACAGGGGAACACTTTGATGTTATGAAGGATGGAGCTGTGCTGTGTAACGCAGGGCATTTTGATGTGGAGTTTAGCAAGCCTGAGCTCGCTAAACGCTCCGAATCCATTCGCACAGTGCGTCGCAATATCGAAGAATACCGCTTTAAAGATGGACGTAAAATGTATTTGCTCGCAGAAGGGCGCCTCGTGAATCTAGCTGCCGCTGACGGTCATCCAGCAGAGATTATGGATACGACATTTGCTCTTCAGGCACTTGGCTTGAAATATGTGAATGATCGTTACAACGAGCTGGGTAAAGCTGTGATTAATGTACCTTATGAAATTGATGAGCAAGTGGCTCGATTCAAGCTTGATAGTCTGGGAATTAAGATTGATACATTAACTGAAGACCAAAAGGTCTATCTGGACAGCTGGAACGCCTAATCTATTTTCGGTCACGATGTCCGCTGCAGAAATGTTGCATTTTTAAGCAAGTACTTGTATAGGTTGACATGATGGATAGAGAATAAGCCCTTTATTCCGTGTTGTTTCGAAACCTGATGCATATTGTCGGGGGTTCGACTTCATGGGATAAGGGGCTTTTTGGCATCTTATGACGCGGGGCAACAATAACAGACATTATGCCCGAATTCTAGGTTTATCACTTTTTCGTAATGAAAAAGAGGTCTTTGATTTTTTAAAGCGAATCTATTATGCTTAGGTGGTGGAAAGTGGGCCAAAGTGGGAGAATGGGGTAAGGGGTGACGAAACCAATGTTTATGGGGGAGTTCCAACATAGCATTGATGAGAAGGGTCGGCTTACTGTCCCGGCCAAGTTTCGTGAACTTCTCGGTGCCTCGTTCGTGGTTACCCGCGGGCTGGACCAATGCCTCTTCGTGTATCCTATGGATGAGTGGGCTGTCATGGAGAAAAAACTTAAAGCACTGCCTTTGATGAAGGCTGATGCGCGTGCGTTTACCCGGTTTTTTTTCTCGGGAGCGACTGAATGCGAATTGGACAAACAGGGCAGGGTAAATTTACCGGGGAATTTGTGCGAATACGCCAAGCTTACAAAAGAGTGCGTCGTATTGGGAGTGTCCACCCGGGTAGAGATTTGGAGTAAGCACACTTGGGAGCAATATTTCAACCAATCAGAAGAAGCATTTAACGACATTGCTGAGAAATTGGTTGATTTCAACTTTGAATTGTAATTTAGGAGGTCAGCCGTTTGTTTCACCACATTACCGTACTCAAGGAAGAAGCAACACAGGCACTAAACATCAGGCAGGACGGGATTTATGTGGACTGCACGTTGGGAGGGGCAGGACACAGTTCCGTCATTGCATCACAGCTTGGCCCTGAGGGGAGGCTTATTGCCTTTGATCAGGACGACTGGGCATTGAACAATGCACGAGAGAAGCTGTCAGCCTATGAAGGAAAGATTTCATTAGTGAAATCCAACTTCCGCCACTTGCAGGACAAGCTGGCCGAACTGGGATTGCCCGAAAAAGACGGCGTCCCGCAGGTCCAGGGTATTTTGTTCGACCTGGGTGTATCCTCGCCCCAGTTCGATGAGGGGGAGCGGGGATTCAGTTACAATCATGATGCACCGCTAGATATGCGGATGGATCAGAGCAGTTCGCTTACGGCATATGAAATTGTTAATGAATGGCCGGAAGCGGAGATTGCGCGTATCCTGTTTCAATATGGAGAAGAGAAGTTCTCCAGGCGGATCGCGAAGATCATGGTTGAACGTAGAATGAACAAGCCTATTCACACAACGGGGGAACTTGTCGATATTATCAAAGAAGGAATTCCGGCTGCGGCACGCAGAACCGGGGGACATCCGGCTAAACGCAGTTTTCAGGCTTTGCGGATTGCTGTGAATGATGAGTTGGGTGCACTGGAAGATACTTTGCATCAGGCAGTAAGATGTCTGGCTCCAGGGGGCAGAATTTCGGTTATTACGTTTCATTCCTTGGAGGATCGGATATGCAAGCATATTTTCAAGGAGTATTTGGCGAAAAGCATCTATCCGTCTGACTTGCCGATTCTGGATGACAAAATGGTAGGCGATCTAAAGCTGGTGAATCGTAAGCCGATTGTGGCATCAGAAGAAGAGTTAGAGCTTAATCCACGATCCCGGTCAGCCAAGCTGAGAGTTGCCGAAAAATTGTAAATTTAATGGAGAAGGAGAGGCGACATGGCTTATACACGCGGTAATTTGGCTGTAAAAGAAAGAGCCCGTCAGGAACAGGTTCAGCAACAACGGTATCGTGAGACCACTAAAGTCGTTACACGCCGCAGAGAGCTGCCGATTCGAGAAAAGCTGCTGTATCTATTGACACTTGTAGCATGCATTGTCATTGCGGGGACGTTGACTGGCAGATATGCGCACATTTATCAAATTAATTATGCGATTAATACAGCCAGCAAGGACATTTCCAAATTACAGACCAATATCGCCCAATTGAAGATTCAGAAGGAACGTCTGGAGAATCAGATTGTGCCTACTGCAAAGGAACAGGGATATATCGAACCAACAAGAGAGCCCATTCGTGTGGAAAAGCAGGCTGCCAAATAGTTAAGAGCATAGCATCAAGCTATGCTCTGACGTATATTTTTTTGCAGAGAGGTTTGAGCTATGGTCAAAAGAATAAAGCTTCGCACACTGCTGATAGGGGGATGTATTACCCTCTTTTTTCTTGTTCTGCTACTTAAAGTATTTTGGATTCAAGTTGTGAGTGGGGAATACTGGCATAATCAGGTAGTTGCACAGATAGAAAGAGACCAGGTGATTCAGCCCAAGCGTGGAACTATAATGGACCGTAAAGGGAATGTACTAGCTACGGATGCACCGGCTTACACGGTGGTTGTCAACCCTAGCATCATTCAGGAGTATGATCTGGAGAATGAGGTTGTAGCCAAGCTGCATCAGCTTCTCAAAACGCCTGAGGATGAACTGAGAAGACATCTATCTGCAAAGGATAAAAAGGGTAACTATTTAAAAAACCGTGAGATTCGTAATGGAGGCTGGAAGGTAGACCCTGAGGTGAAGGCACAGGTGGATACATTCAAAGAGTATTTGAAGGATAAGTATGAGGTAGTTGGAGCTGTGGACACTGTTCAGGAATCCAAACGCTATTATCCAGAAAATAAGCTGGCTTCTCATGTCCTTGGCTATTTGCGAAAAGATGGTACAGCAGGTATGGGGTTGGAAGCTTATTACAATAAAGAGCTCTCCGGCACGGCTGGAAAGCTTCTATATCAGCGGGACCGAAAGGGAGTTCCTCTTCAGGGATCGGAAAGTGTCTATGAGCCGGCACAAAATGGTAAAAATTTAAAGCTGACGATTGATGATACGATTCAGTATTATATAGAGGATGCCATGCAGGAAGCTATCGCAAAGTATAATCCCAAAACGATGACTGTCGTAGCAGCTGATCCCAAAACGATGGATGTTCTCGGTTTGGCGACTTATCCGAATTTTAATCCCAATACATATGGGAGTACTCCTTTGGAAAATTTCCGTAATAATGCTACTCAGTCTATCTACGAACCAGGCTCCACGTTTAAGATAGTAACCTTGGCTGCTGCGGTTCAAGAAAAGGTATTTAATCCGAATGAGACCTACCAATCTGGTATGATTCGTGTCGGAGGCTGGGATATTCGTGACGTAAGCCGTAGCTGGGGAACATTAACCTATCTTCAAGGGGTCAAGCGTTCAAGTAACGTCGGTTTTGTCCATTTGGGGCTGGATAAGCTGGGTGGCGAGAGGCTGAAGAAGTATATCAATAACTTTGGGTTTGGTGTCAAAACAGGCATTGATCTTCCGAGTGAGTCTACCGGTGCTATCACATTCCATACCCAGTACAAATCCGAAGTCGCAACGGCTTCATATGGACACGGACGGGTTCAGGTAACGCCAATTCAGCAGGTGGCAGCGATCTCGGCGATTGCTAACGGTGGGAAGTTGATGCAGCCTCATCTGGTGAAGGAAATTATAAACCCAGATACAGGCGAAGTGCAGACGATTCAACCGAAGGAAGTCCGCCAAGTGATTACTCAGGAATCTGCAACTCAGACAAGCAGCTATCTGGAGCAGGTCGTGTCTGACCAGGAAATTGGTACGGGACGTCTAGCTTACATCGACGGATATCGTGTTGCTGGTAAAACAGGGACAGCGACGAAAGTCGTTGGAAAAGTATACGATCATTCGAAGGATGTCGTGTCATTTATTGGTTTTGCACCAGTAAATGATCCGAAAATAGCTGTCTTGGTAGTTATGGATGAACCTAACAAATCGGTAGGCGGCGGTACAGCAGCAGCACCTGTGTTTAAAAAAATCGTGTCCCAATCGCTGCAATATATGGGGGTTCCCAAAACGGGAACCAAAACGAATAAATCAGGTGGGGCTGCAGCGAAAACGGTGAATTTGCCAACGGTACCACAATTAACAGGCCAAGTGAAGAAGGATGCGCAAAACGCATTGCTCAAACAGGGGATTGCTTACGAAACGGTAGGTAAAGGCTCCAAAATTGTTCGTCAGTATCCTGAAGCAGGCGTCAAAATGAAACCGGGACAGCGCATCTATTTGCTGACTGAGGATAGTGCCAACATGACGATTCCCGATTTTACAGGTGTCTCGTTGCGTGACACACTTCAAGTTCTGACGCTTATGAAGGTTGGTGTTCAGGTAAGCGGGGAAGGGTATGTTGTCTCTCAAAAGGCACAAATGGTAAATGGCAAGCGGGTCGTCAGTGTGACGCTTCAGCCGGCCAAAGAAACAGTGACCGGAGTGAAGCCGGAGGAAACACAGGACTCGACTACTGGAGTTGCAGCTAACGAGACAGGCAATGCAACGAAAACGGAAGCCGATACTAAAACCAAAGCCGATACTACTGCGAATACTGAAACAAATGCGGGAACTCCAAAGGGAGGAATATCTGCTGTAGCAGATGAGAAAAGTGCTGCCGCGATTAAAGGCGAAGATAACTGATAGCTTGTTCTAATGTCCGTTCTTTTGAATATTCATGAGGTAAGACATGTCATGAGTATTTGAGGAACGGAGGGGGCGCGTTTGAAAAAATCTAACGTGACCATGCGGCGTAGGCTGGTATGGGGGCTACTGGGATTGTTTGTACTGTTTGCGGCCTTGTCGATCCGGCTCGCCTATGTTCAATTGGGTAAAGGAGGCGAGCTCTCAGCCAAGGCTGAGGATTCGTGGCGCCGCAATATTCCTTTTGCCGCCAAGCGTGGCGAAATTTTGGATCGACAGGGTACTGCGCTGACCTATAATGTCAGTTCGCCGACTGTCATGGCGATACCAGTACAGATTAAGGAGCCGGAAGAAACGGCTCGCAGGCTGGCGCCGTTGCTAGATATGAGTGAGGATAAAGTGCTCAAGCTGATTACCAAACGAACAGCAAGCCAAAAACTTCAGCCCGGTGGACGAAAAATTACGATGGAGAAAGCCCAGAAAATTCGTGATTTGAAGCTGCCGGGTATCGTTGTTGCTGAAGACAACAAACGTTATTATCCTTATGGTGATCTCGCGGCTCATATTCTTGGATTTACCGGAATTGATAATCAAGGGCTGACAGGCGTAGAGAAGCAGCAAAACAGTAAGCTTCGGGGAATCGATGGAAGCATCGCGTATTTATCAGACGCAGGTGGCCGTCTGATGCCTGGTTCTTCTGAAAAGTACATTGAACCGAAGGATGGACTAAATTTACAATTAACCATTGATAAATCGGTGCAATCCATTATGGAACGAGAGCTTGACCAAGCCATGGTCAAATTTCAGGCGAAGTCCGCGTTGTCTATTGCAATGAACCCCAAAACGGGTGAAATATTAGGCATGGCTGGACGGCCAAGCTATGAGCCAGCGCTTTACAAGCAATATGCGCCTGAAATTTATAATCGCAATCTGCCGATTTGGATGACATATGAACCTGGGTCTACTTTTAAAATTATTACACTTGCCGCTGCCTTGGAAGAAAAGAAGGTCAATCTCAAAAATGACCGTTTCTTTGATCCGGGATATATTGAAGTTGGTGGAGCACGTCTGCGTTGTTGGAAAAAAGGCGGGCATGGCAGCCAAACCTTTCTTCAAGTGGTGGAAAATTCATGCAATCCCGGTTTTGTAACATTGGGACAACGTCTGGGCAAAGAAACACTGTTCAAGTACATTCGCAATTTCGGCTTTGGCAGCAAAACAGGAATTGACATGATTGGTGAGGGCAATGGCATTTTGTTCAAGCTACCTCAGGTCGGACCTGTAGAGCTGGCTACTACGGCCTTTGGTCAAGGGGTATCTGTCACTCCGATTCAGCAGGTTACGGCTGTATCGGCAGCAATCAATGGTGGCAATCTTTATAAGCCTCACATTACAAAAGGCTGGATTCAGCCCGGAACTGGAAAGGTTCTCGAAAAAGTGGAGCCGGAACTGGTACGTAGAGTTGTTTCAGAGGATACCTCTCGACAGGTAAGGGAAGCGCTGGAAAGTGTCGTCGCTAAAGGTACAGGTCGCCCTGCCTTTATTGAGGGTTACCGGGTTGGAGGTAAAACGGGGACAGCACAAAAGGTAATTAACGGACGTTATTCTTCCTCGGAGCATATTGTATCCTTTATTGGTTTTGCTCCGGCGGATGATCCGCAAATCGTTGTCTATACTGCTGTCGATAATCCGAAAGGGATTCAATTCGGCGGTGTGGTTGCTGCTCCAATCGTGCAAAATATTTTAAAGGATGCACTGATTGCCTTGAAAATACCACCTCGTACCAATCAAATTGCCAAAGAGTACAAGTATGGCGAAAATCCGATTGAAACGGTACCTGATCTGGTAGGTGCCACTGCAGCTGATTTATATGAAGATATGAATATGAACTTTATGCTCGTGAAATCTGGGTCAGGCAAGACGGTCGTAAGTCAGGCACCGAAGCCAGGCTCTCGATTGGAACGAGGATCAACGATCCGTATATATATGGGGGATTGATAGGTTCTTTTTATACCATACTATGAATAACGAGAGAGCAATGGAGGAATGTAAGATGCAGCTTCAACAATTGGCTTCACTGCTGGCCGTTTCCCGAGTGGTGGGTGACGGTACAGTGGATTGCCGAGGAATCGGGGCGGATTCACGTCGTGTCCAGCCAGGAGACTTATTTCTATGCTTGCCTGGTTTTACAGTGGACGGACATGATTATGCTGGGCAGGCCGTTGCGTCTGGGGCGGCGGCTTTGGTCGTAGAGAGAGAACTGGATGTGCCTGTCCCGCAGCTTGTCGTTAAGGATGCGCGACATGCCATGGCGGTTTTGGCGGATTATATGTTTGATTCGCCAAGCCGCCGTATGCGTATGATCGGCATAACCGGAACGAACGGGAAAACAACGATAACATACCTGATTGAAAAAATTATGAAGGACGCCGGGGTGAACACCGGGCTGATTGGTACCATCCAAATGCGTTACAATGGCCAGTCTTATCCTATGTCCGGCACTACGCCTGAAGCAGTAGAACTGCAACGTTATCTCGGGAATATGGCAGAGCAAGGGGTTCAATGCTGTGTCATGGAGGTATCCTCACATGCTTTGGAGCAGGGCCGTGTCAAAGGAACAGATTTTCGTACCGCTATATTTACAAACCTAACGCAGGACCATTTGGACTATCACAACACGATGGAGGAGTACCGCGCTGCCAAGGGACTTTTATTTTCCAGATTGGGAAATGCCTTCTCGCGTGATGCATCCAATAGTAAATATGCTGTTCTGAATGCAGACGATCCGGCCTCTTCCTATTTGCAGGCTCAAACTGCGGCCCAAGTGATTACCTACGGCGTGGAAAAGGATTCGGATGTGCAAGCGTCTCGTATCACTATAAGTGCCAAGGGAACCTCCTTCCATGTCTCCACTTTTAAAGGAGATACCGATATTGAGCTTCGGATGGTAGGCAAGTTTAATGTGTACAACGCACTAGCAGCCATTTCAGCTGCTCTGCTGGAAGGAATCTCGTTGGTGGATATCAAGCGGAGTCTGGAATCCATCGCAGGCGTAGATGGGCGCGTAGAGCCTGTTGATGCGGGTCAACCCTTTGCTGTAATCGTTGATTATGCCCATACGCCAGACGGATTGGAAAATGTCCTTCGTACCGTAAAGGAATTTGCGATTGGTAAAGTATGGTGTGTATTTGGATGCGGCGGAGATCGGGATCGTACGAAACGTCCGTTGATGGGGAAAATTGCTGCACGATACAGCGATCATTCGTTTATTACTTCCGACAACCCGCGAACAGAAGACCCGATATTGATTTTGAAAGACATCGAACAAGGGTTGATTGATGAAGGTGTGCCTGCCGAACGTTACGAACTGATCGTGGATCGCAGAACTGCAATTCATAAAGCTGTTGAAATGGCAAGCCCTGACGATGTAGTATTGATTGCGGGAAAAGGTCACGAGACTTACCAGTTAATCGGAAAAACGGTGCATGAATTCGATGATCGCATCGTAGCCAAAGAAGCGATAAGGGGTTTATCCAAGTGATGAAAAGAACAATCGGTCAGATTGCATCCATGTGTGGAGGAACACTTCACGCAGAGGCGGACGCTGAACGGATGGTTGAGGGCGTTTTTACAGACTCACGCAGGCCGCAGAGTCTGGGACTGTTCGTTCCACTCGCGGGTGAACGATTTGATGGACATCATTATGTTCAGCAGATCGTAAGCGAGGGAGGGGCAACAGCATATTTATGGCAAAAGGATCATGGAACACCTCCGTCCGTAAATGCTATTGAGGTCGAGGATACGTTAGAAGCCCTTCAGCATCTAGCGGCCGCATACTTGCGCGAAACTGACGTTTCTGTCGTCGGAATCACGGGAAGCAACGGTAAGACGACGACGAAAGATATTGTAAATGCTCTATTGGGCACGACTTTTAAAGTACACAAAACCGAAGGAAATTATAACAATCATATCGGGTTGCCTTTAACAGTACTGTCCATGCCGCAGGATACAGATATCCTGATTCTGGAGATGGGCATGAGTGGACGCGGGGAAATCCGTCTGTTGGCTAATATTGCCCAACCAGATGTAGCTGTCATAACTAACATTGGCGAATCGCATTTACTTCAGCTTGGTTCTCGCGCTGAAATTGCTCGTGCAAAGCTGGAAATTGCAAGTGGGATTAAACCTGGTGGATTGCTTATTTATAATGGGGATGAACCACTACTACCACAAGTGTTGGCAGAACCTGAAACGGTCAAGCCTGAAGGATTAAAATTATTCACGTTCGGGTTAGCTGCGGACAATGATGATTATCCAATTGAAATCACTTCGGATGAAGAAGGTAGCTCATTCATAACAGCCCAATCCGGCCAAGAGGCTTTCCGGCTTCCCTTGCTCGGACAGCACAATGTTGTAAACGGATTGGCAGCGCTGGCGGTAGCACGTCATTTCAATGTGGATGCAGACCATATACGTAAAGGATTGTCGTCTTTAAAGCTGACGGGCATGCGCATTGAGGTCGTGAAGTGTTCGGATGGACTTACCGTGCTAAATGACGCTTACAATGCCAGTCCTGCTTCAATGAAGGCTGCTATTCAGACGTTGTCTGCATATCAAACGGGTGGACGTAAAATTGCCGTGCTTGGGGATATGCTGGAGCTGGGCGCTGAGGAAAAGCAATTTCATGAGGAAATTGGGCGTTTTGCTGCAAAGCATAACATAGAGGCACTGTTTACCTATGGTGCGTTAGGCGCTTCGATTGCGCAGGGTGCGCAAGGAACAATGCCAACTGCTAACGTACACGCTTATACTGATAAGCAAAAGCTGATCCAGCATTTGAGGTCTTATCTCCATGCCGATGATATTGTGCTGGTTAAGGCATCCAGAGGGATGCGATTAGAAGAAATTGTGGATGCGCTGAAAAACGGTCCGCTACAGAACTGATGTTGACGAGAGGGAGACTCCCATGGATATTCAATTATTGCTGCTGACGATCGTCGTATCGTTTATACTGGCGGTCATTGCCGCTCCACTGCTCATTCCGCTGCTGCGGCGAATGAAATTCGGCCAGCAGGTCCGGGATGACGGGCCACAAAGCCATCTTAAAAAGATTGGTACGCCTACAATGGGCGGTATCGTAATCTTGCTGGCTTTTACGCTGACCTTTCTTAAGTTTTCAGCTATCAAAAATACGGACTTTTACGTTCTACTGGTTGCTACGCTCGGTTTTGGGCTGATCGGCTTTTTGGACGACTATATTAAAATCGTATTCAAACGCTCGCTCGGTCTGACGGCGCGTCAAAAGCTGTTCGGGCAGTTATTGTTTGGCGCGATTATGTGCTGGCTTCTGATTAGCAATGATCACAGCACGGCGATCGGTATCCCAGGCACCTCATGGTCATTTGATTGGGGCGGCTGGTTCTATTATCCGTTCATTATTATCATGATGTTGGCGATCAGCAACGCTGTCAATTTTACAGATGGGCTGGACGGGCTGCTGTCCGGTACAAGTGCGATTGCATTTGCTGCTTATGCCATTGTGGCGATTCAAGCAACCTCGCTTCCGGCTGCCGTTTGCGCAGCGGCCATGATTGGTGCTGTACTTGGTTTTCTCGTATATAATGCTCATCCTGCCAAGGTATTTATGGGAGACACAGGCTCGCTGGGAATCGGCGGAGCCATTGGTGCCATTGCCATTGTTACGAAAAGCGAAATTTTGTTTCTCATCATCGGTGGTGTATTCGTGATTGAAATGCTGTCCGTGGTCTTGCAGGTAGCTTCCTTTAAAACCCGTGGCAAGCGTATTTTCAAAATGAGCCCGATTCATCATCATTTCGAGCTGTCCGGCTGGTCCGAATGGCGCGTAGTTATCACATTCTGGGCTGTAGGACTGCTGTTGGCAGGACTCGGACTTTATCTCAACAAGGGGTTGTAGACAAATGAATCATCCAGACGCATACCGAGATCAGGAAGTCGTCATTATCGGTCTGGCCAAAAGCGGCGTACAAGTGGCCAAGGTGCTACATCAGGCCGGGGCAAAGCTCACAGTCAATGATAAAAAAGATAGGGAACAATGTCCCGAAGCTTCTGAATTAGAGGCTTTGGGAATTTCCGTTTTATGCGGGGGTCACCCGGAAGGACTGATTCATCCTGGAGTGAAACTGGTTGTCAAAAATCCAGGAATTCCTTACGCGGCCCCTCCCGTACAGAAAGCTGTCGAGCTCGGCATTGAGGTCGTGACCGAGGTTGAGGTCGCCTACCATCTATGTAAAGCTCCGATTATCGGAATTACTGGCTCCAACGGAAAGACGACCACGACCACTTGGGTGGGCAAGTTGTTGGAGGCATCCGGCATGAATCCGATCGTGGCTGGTAATATCGGTACGCCGTTATGCGAGGCGGCTGTGGACGCCAAGTCGGACGAGTGGATGGTTGTGGAGCTGAGCAGCTTTCAGTTAAAAGGAACAAAGGATTTCAAGCCCGCTGTAGCCTGCTTGCTCAATGTAGCTGAGACCCATTTGGACTACCACGGAGGCATGGAGGACTATGTTGCATCCAAGGCACGTCTATTTGCCAATCAAACAGCGTCGGATACCGCGGTGGTGAACTGGGATGATCCCGTCTGCCGGGAGCTTGTGCCCTATATTCAAGCGAAGCTGCTTCCTTTCTCAATGACGGAACGTTTGCAGGAAGGGGTGTTCGCTGACCCGCCATACATACCGGATGTAACGGATGATATTGAAAGAAACATCGTATACCGTGATGGAAATGGGGTACTGCAACCCATTATAGGCGTGACCGATATTGGGCTTCCAGGTCGTTTTAACGTAGAAAATGCTCTAGCTGCTTGCGCAATCGCCATAGCCGCAGGCGCAGAACCAGCAAAATTGGTGGAACCATTAAGCTCTTTTCGCGGTGTAGAACATCGGCTTGAATATGTTTTAGAACACGGTGGAGTAGCTTATTACAACAATTCCAAAGCAACCAACTCCAAAGCGACCATGATGGCCTTATCTTCCTTTAAGCAACCCATCGTACTCATTGCCGGAGGATTGGATCGTGGCTCTGATTATGCGGAGCTTGTACCGTCCTTGCAGGATGGTGTGAAAGCCGTTGTGCTCTTGGGTGAGACACGGCATAAGCTGGCAGATCGGGCTCGTCAGGCTGGAATAGAGCATGTCAAGGTCGTCGATAATGGGGAGGATGCCGCCGCTACGCTCGTGGAGGCTGTAAACAAGGCAGCTGAATTTGCTGAGACGGGAGATGTGGTATTACTCTCACCCGCCTGTGCAAGTTGGGATATGTTCCAATCCTATGAAGAGCGTGGACGTATTTTTAAAGAGGCGGCGCATAAATTGTAAGTAGGGGGGTTGGATAAGCCCCTACTTTTATGCAAGGGGTGGCCTCCTGATGAAGCAATCTCGTCCGGCGCCAGATATATGGCTTTTCGTCTGTATTGTAAGCTTGTTAGCCATCGGCATGGTTATGGTATACAGCGCGGGCGCCGTCCTCGCTTTTCACGAGTACGGGGACTCCTACTATTTTGTTAAACGACAATTGCTGTTTGCGGGGCTCGGCCTTGTAGCCATGTACTTTACGGCCAGAACGGACTATCGGATTTGGCGGAAATATGCCAAGGTCGTATTGTTGATCTGTCTGGCTCTACTGGTTGCCGTTTTAATTCCTGGCATTGGTGTAGTAAGAGGAGGAGCACGAAGCTGGCTCGGTATTAGCTCTTTTGGCATTCAGCCTTCCGAGTTTATGAAGCTGGGCATGATTCTTTTTCTCTCTCAATGGCTCAGTCGTCCTGACTATGATATTAGCTCTTTTACGCGCGGGCTGTTGCCTCCGCTTGGGCTCATGGGACTGGCCTTTGGGCTCATCATGCTCCAGCCCGATTTGGGCACAGGCACGGTAATGATGGGAGCATCCATGCTGATCGTATTTACGGCAGGCGCGCGTATGAAGCATCTTGGTCTACTGGCCTTGTCGGGGGCAGCGGGGTTTGCTGCACTCATTGCGGCTGCTCCCTATCGACTCCAGCGTATTACCGCGTTTCTGGACCCATGGTCTGATCCGCTTGGTGCGGGTTATCAAATTATTCAATCGCTATATGCGATTGGTCCTGGCGGATTGGCGGGCTTGGGGCTTGGCATGAGTCGGCAAAAATATAGCTACGTTCCTGAGCCACAGACGGACTTTATCTTCTCTATACTGGCGGAGGAGCTTGGTTTTATCGGTGGAATGACGGTACTGGGGCTTTTTTTGGTCCTTGTTTGGAGAGGGATGCGTGTCGCTATTACCATCCCGGATACCTATGGCAGTTTGCTTGCAGTCGGTATTGTCGGAATGGTGGCGGTACAGGTCGTTATTAATATTGGTGTTGTTATCGGTTTAATGCCAGTGACAGGAATAACACTGCCCTTAATCAGCTATGGAGGTTCTTCACTGACCTTAATGTTAACTGCTCTGGGTATTTTATTAAATTTATCACGTTATGCGAGGTGAACGTTTATGCGCGTCGTGTTGAGCGGCGGCGGTACTGGAGGACATATATATCCAGCACTGGCCGTAGCCAGACAGTGCGAAGAAATAGATCCGGACGCTGAATTTTTATACATTGGCGGTCAACGAGGACTTGAAAGTAAATTGGTTCCTCAGGAAAAAATTCCATTTGAGGCTATTGATATTACAGGATTTCGTCGCAGCTTGTCTGTGGAAAATATAAAGACGATCATGCGCTTTTTCAAAGGAGTTCGTAGGTCCAAAGCATTATTAAAGAAATTTAAGCCAGATATCGTTATTGGCACTGGAGGATATGTATGCGGCCCTGTCGTTTATGCAGCTTCCAAGTTGGGAATCCCCAGCATTATTCATGAACAAAATGCAATTCCTGGATTGACCAATGCATTTCTGAGTCGCTATGTGGATACAGTGGCTGTTAGCTTTGAAGGCTCGGAAGGAGCTTTTCCCAAAGCTAAAAATGTACTATACACTGGGAACCCGCGTGCTACAACAGTTCGTCTGGCTAACCGGGATCGGGGATTTGCAACTATAGGGGTTCCTATGAACAGCTCTGTGGTCCTGGTGGTTGGCGGCAGCAGAGGGGCAAAGGCCATTAACGATGCCATGATTGCAATGGTTCCGCAACTTTCGCAACTGAAAGACGTCCATTTTGTATATGTAACCGGCGAATCTTATTATGAGCAAACGCTGGACAGCATACGAAATCAGATCGGCTCATTGCCCAATCATCTACATGTGCTTCCCTATATTCACAATATGCCTGAGGTGCTGGCTTGTACCTCTTTAATTGTTAATCGTGCAGGTGCGTCCTTCTTGGCAGAGATTACATCGCTCGGCATTCCGTCCATTCTGATTCCATCACCGAATGTGACGAATAACCATCAGGAGGCTAATGCTCGTACACTTGAAAAGGCAGGGGCTTCTGTCATGATCACAGAAAAGGAATTAAGTGGCCCGGCTCTGTTTCAATCTATAGCAGAAATTATGAAGGATGAGGCAAGGCGGAGCCAAATGGCGGAGCTGGCATCTGCGCTTGGCAAGCCTGACTCAGCAGATATTTTAGTAAAAGAAATGGAGCGTCTTGCCCATAATAGGTAGTCCGCAGCGCAGATTTGGGCGGTTGTCACACACTGGACGGTATTTACATAGGATACCCTATAGATTGTGACCATCACCCAGGCTGCCGGTTGTTAGGTGAGAGCCTTATAACGATGCGGGGCAAGCAACAAGGAGGTTTCAGTACAATGCAGCAATGGATGCCATTATTAGCGGAGCATGATATCGGAAAAGTGCTGGAGCATGAGCCGCTGTCCAAATATACGACCTGGAAGATCGGAGGCCCTGCCGATGCTCTTGTGATCCCGGATACCAAAGAGCAGTTGGCAAGGATTTTGAAGCTGGCTAGCGAGCACGGAATTCCCTGGATGCAGTTGGGGCGGGGCTCCAACATGCTCGTCTCTGACAAAGGGATTCGGGGACTGGTGATCAAGCTTGGACCAGGATTTGATTATGTTCGTTTTGAGGATGAACAGATCGTTGCTGGTGGAGGCGTTTCACTGGTTAAACTATGTGTTATGGCTAGCAAGCAGGGGCTGTCAGGCCTTGAGTTTGCTGGTGGTATTCCAGGATCGGTCGGTGGGGCTGTCTACATGAACGCCGGTGCCCACGGGTCTGATGTGTCACGAATATTCCAGTCCGCTGAGATTGTGCTGGATACAGGGGAATTGGCTGTGTACAATGCCGAGGATATGCACTTTAGCTATCGTCACTCCGTGCTGCATGAGCAACGTGGAATGGTGACAGAGGCAGTGTTCCAGATGAAGCGGGGGGACCGAGAGGAAATCTCAACAGCGCTTGCGGCTTTTAAAGACCGCCGTAGGTTGACCCAGCCGCTACAGTTAGCTTGTGCAGGAAGCGTGTTCCGTAATCCACCAGGAGACTATGCTGCCCGGCTTATTGAAAGCGCAGGTCTCAAAGGTTTGAAGGCGGGAGGCGCTGAGGTATCAGTACAGCATGCTAATTTCATTGTAAATACCGGTCAAGCAACAGCAGAGGACGTGCTTACCCTAATGAAGCATATTCAAAGTACAATATCATCTCAAACCGGCATCAAGCTAATTCCGGAGGTTTTCGTAGTGGGTGAGCGGTAAACTCGGAGGTGATACATTGGACAAATTGGTGATTGAGGGAGGCCGTCCCCTGTCAGGCACCATACGTATCCATGGGGCAAAAAATGCGGCACTACCTATTCTTGCAGCAAGTTTGCTTGCACAAGGTAAGGTGGAAATTCGGAATGTCCCCCATCTTTTAGACATTAAGGTCATGCTGCACATCCTAGAAAGACTTGGTTGCACATGCCGACATGAAGAGGAAACGGTATATGTGGATACATCGTCCGTCCGAACGTTCCAAATTCCTGAGGATTTGATGAAGCAAATGCGGTCATCTATCTTTCTAATGGGACCGTTGCTCGCTAGATACGGAGAAGTTTCCATTTATCAGCCCGGAGGCTGCGCCATAGGCGAGCGCAAAATTGATCTTCACCTGGAGGGCTTAAAAGCTCTTGGCGCAGAGATCGAGGAGAAAGACGAGCAAATTACGTTTCGAGCCCGTAAGCTGATCGGCTCGGACATCCACATGGATTTTCCGAGCGTAGGCGCAACAGAAAATATTATGATGGCTGCCGCGCTGGCCGAAGGACGAACAACGATTACCAATGCAGCGAGGGAACCAGAGATTCAGGATCTTCAAAACTTTCTGAATGCCATGGGAGCCCATATTATCGGTGCTGGAACAGACACAATTACAATCACGGGGGTCAGTCAACTCAATCCTTGTACGTATGAGGTCATTCCTGACCGCATAGTAGCTGGAACGGTTATGATTGCAGCGGCAGCTACACGAGGTAGTGTGTCGTTGACACACTGCAATCCTTCCCACTTGTCTGCTCTGATTCACGTCCTCAGGCGGGCTGGTGTTCAAATTGGCATCTTGAATGATATAATGACCGTAAGTTGTATGAGTCGTCCCAAAGCAGTGGAGAGGATCGTTACCTCACCTTATCCGTCATTTCCGACGGATTTGCAATCTCAGGTCATGGTTTTGCTTTCTTTGGCGGACGGCTTCAGTGTGATGAAAGAGACTGTCTTCGAAAGCCGATTTAAGCATGTTGATGAACTGAATGTAATGGGTGCTGATATTACGGTCGATGCGAATGCTGCTTTTATAAGAGGGGTTTCTCGTCTGTACGGGGCTACAGTAGAGGCTACCGATCTGCGGGCAGGAGCTGCACTGGTTATAGCCGGTCTAGCCGCTCAAGGACGTACCATTGTCGAGCAGGTTCATCACATTGACAGAGGGTATGACCGGATCGAACGTCTTTTCCAGGGATTGGGTGCCCGAATGAGCCGTCAGTCTCCGGTGCCCGAGCAGCTGGATTTCGTAAATTAATGCCTATAATGTCCCTCCGTTAACGGGGGGACAAAGGGCTTTTGTGGAGAGAAGCTATGCCAAATGCTCAAATACCTGTTCTTAAAAAGAACAGAACGAAAAAAAGAACAAGCCGGAAGATTGCTATTCTTCTCATTTTGTTGTTTATTGTACTGCTCGCTGTTCTCTTTTTCCGTTCTTCGTTGAGTCAGGTTTCTGAAATTCGTTTTGATGGTAATGTATTTTCGACCCGGGAGCAACTTCTCAATCGAAGTGGTCTCGCTGTCGGAGATCAATATTTCGGAGTCAGTGCTTCCGACGTCTCTGAGAAGCTGCGGGAAATTCAGTCGATTCAGCAAGTCACAGTGGACAAGCAGTTTCCGGGCATCATTACGATTCACATTAAGGAGTTTGCTACAGTAGCTTACGAGTTGCAAAGTGACGGTAGCCTGCGTGCTATTCTAGCAAATGGGACAAGCGTGGGCGTAGGAAGCAGTGGGATAGCGGTTGAAAAGCCTATTTTGACTAAATGGAAATCAGATGATCCCTACAAAGCGAAGCTGTGTGATGCTTTATCACGCATTCCGGGAGAATGGACAGCTGATATTTCGGAAATCATTCCGGCGCCGATTCCTTCTTTTCCAGACCGTATAAAAATGTACACGCGTTCCCAGTTTGAGGTTATTACAACTGTTTCACTGTTGAACTCTAAAATCAGCTATCTGAACCAAGTGCTAGAAACAGAAGAGCCTGGTGTGATCACAATGCTGGAGGCGGATTCCTACGTTCCATTCAAACCCGATACGAGCGAAGAGGGCCAAGAAAAAGATACTACTCAGTGATGTGAAAAAATGCTAGAATTGATTTTATGGGTAATAGACTTGCCTCCTTCTTTTTTCTTCAAATTTTTATGTGACTGCAACCATAAATTGGCTTCTAAAAAATTTGTAGAAAAAAGAGGGAAAGCATGGAGTATGTTGAATATGTACAGAGTGTGTTTAAAGAACGAAATTCATTTTGGAGTCAGGAGGTGCCACAGACTTGAGCAACAATGACATCATTGTTAGTTTGGACATCGGTACATCCAAAGTTCGGGCTATTATTGGGGAAATGAATAATGGAACCTTTAATATTATTGGAGTTGGATCTGCCGACTCGGAAGGGATTCGCAAAGGTGCAATTGTAGACATTGATCAAACCGTGCAATCAATCCGTAACGCCGTGGATCACGCAGAACGCATGGTTGGTATTCAAATAACAGAAGTGTATGTGGGGATCTCAGGCAACCATATTGGTCTGCAAAATAGTCATGGCGTAGTAGCCGTGTCCAACGAGGACCGTGAAATCGGTGAGGAGGACATTGAACGTGTACTGAAGGCAGCAGAAGTAATTGCCGTACCACCGGAGAGAGAAATCATTGACGTGGTAGCCAAGCAGTATGTCGTGGATGGCCTTGAAGGAATTCAGGACCCTCGTGGTATGATCGGTGTTCGTCTCGAAGTAGAGGCTACGATTGTTACTGGAGGCAAAACCCCAATACATAATCTGTTGCGCTGCGTTGAGAAAGCTGGCCTGAGGATTAAAGATCTCGTCTTGTTGCCTCTCGGAGCTGGACAGTTGTCTCTTTCGAAGGATGAAAAGGTGATGGGTTCCGTGCTGGTGGATATTGGTGCAGGTTCTACGAATGTGGCCATTTTCCAGGAAGGAACGATTGTTGCCACATCAACACTCCCAATCGGCGGAGAATTTGTAACCAATGATATTGCCTACGGACTGAGAACCCTTACCGATCAAGCCGAAAAAGTTAAACTCAAATACGGCTGCGCTTGGTATGATGATGCAGCAGCCGATGTCGTCTTTAAAGTGACCCGTATCGGCAGTAATGTAGATAAGGAGTTCAACCAACAGGATTTGGCTGCTATTATTGAGCCGAGAGTACAGGAAATTTTTCAACTCATTCAGGCGGAAGTTAAGCGCTTGGGTTACACAGAGCTTCCGGGGGGTTATATACTTACCGGAGGCACCGTCTCCATGCCTGGTGTACTTCAGGTGGCACAAAGCGAACTGGCCGCTTCCGTAAGGATCGCTGTACCTGATTTTATCGGTGTAAGGGATCCGGGATACACGAGCGGAGTTGGTATCTTGCATAATGCTATTCGTTACTATCGCGGGAGATCGACTAGTGTTAGCAACAGTGGCGGTAGTACCAAGAAGCCGACTAACCGAACCAAGAGCAGCAGTCCCGTTGCGGAAGGCGAGCAGAAGCAGGGGTTGATTGAACGCTTAAAAAATATGTTCAGTGAATTTATATAACGTTCATTGCTAATTATGCCAATCATGGACGGGCCATCCATGCACATTGAGGGGGAGATGGAATAGTATGTTGGAATTTGATTTTGAAATGGAGAGCTTGGCTCAAATTAAAGTGATCGGCGTCGGAGGCGGCGGCAGCAATGCAGTTAACCGAATGATCGAAAATGGAGTTCAGGGTGTAGAGTTCATTACTGTCAATACAGATGCCCAGGCGCTTCACTTGGCGAAGTCTGAGCATAAGCTTCAAATTGGCGATAAGCTGACTCGTGGTTTGGGTGCCGGGGCTAACCCTGACGTGGGTAAAAAAGCGGCTGAAGAGTCGCGTGAGCTCATTATGAATACGCTCAAAGGCGCGGATATGGTATTCGTAACTGCGGGAATGGGTGGCGGTACAGGAACCGGAGCGGCCCCTGTCATTGCTGAAATTGCTAAGGAGTGCGGTGCGCTGACTGTAGGCGTGGTAACCCGACCATTCACATTTGAAGGGCGTAAACGCTCCAATCAAGCTGAACT
The DNA here is from genome assembly GCF_038008995.1 of Paenibacillus sp. FSL W8-0439. Taxonomy (NCBI): domain Bacteria; kingdom Bacillati; phylum Bacillota; class Bacilli; order Caryophanales; family Paenibacillaceae; genus Paenibacillus; species Paenibacillus sp. FSL W8-0439. The sequence goes on along the minus strand of NZ_JBBPAK010000001.1, from coordinate 3,783,774 downwards.
TGGCATTGAGGGATTGAAAGAAAAAGTAGATACCTTGATTGTAATCCCGAATGATCGCTTGCTTGAGATTGTGGATAAGAAAACCCCAATGCTGGAAGCATTCCGTGAAGCAGATAATGTTCTACGTCAGGCCGTACAAGGTATTTCGGATTTGATCGCTGTACCGGGTCTGATCAATCTTGACTTCGCTGACGTAAAAACGATCATGACGGAGCGTGGTTCCGCGTTGATGGGGATTGGCGAAGCGACGGGTGAAAATCGTGCGGCTGAAGCAGCGCGCAAGGCTATCATGAGTCCGTTGCTAGAGACATCCATAGAAGGTGCGCGTGGTGTCATTATGAACATCACTGGCGGCACCAATTTGTCTCTATACGAAGTCAATGAGGCGGCTGAAATTGTAACATCAGCTTCCGATCCGGAAGTGAACATGATTTTCGGTGCTATCATTGATGAAGACTTGAAAGAAGAGATTAAGGTTACCGTGATCGCCACTGGTTTTGAAGGTAAGCCGAGCCAACCAGCACCGGGACGTAGACCAGCAGCTAACCCAGCGGCTTCCGAAGCAACGGAAAAGTCCTCTCCTAACTTGCGTCCATTCGGTAACTCTCAAAGCAGTGACCAATTGGATATTCCGACATTCTTACGTAACCGTTCACGCAATAATAATAACGATAACTAGTTTATATCTAGACAGCCCGCATCCTCCTTGGAGATGCGGGCTTCTTTCTGTTTTCTCCGCATCCCGCACGGCCAGTGCTTCTCCTCTTTCCGACAAAATTAGTCGGACACCGTCCCCACCGTTAGACAGACTTTGAACCATATGACTACTATACTTAAGCCTATCCTGCAAAATGCTGGGCGGGTGAATCCTTGGTTGTTTATATCGATTTAATTTTCTTGGCCAATTTGTTCATTGATGCTGTGTTGCTAATGGCCACCGCCTGGATGAGAAAGATTCGTCCAGTGTGGTGGCGATTGATGACTTCAGCTGGAATTGGCGCAATGTACGTAGTCATGATGTTTGTGCCGGAACTGTCATTTTTATTTACGTTTCTAATTAAGCTGGCCTTATCGGTCATCATGCTGCTGGTGGCCTTTGGTTTTGGCAGCATGCAAAAGTATCTTCGTACAATGGGTGCCTTTTACATGATCAATTTTGTAGCAGCAGGTGGCATTTTGGGGATGCATTATTTTCTCCAAAATACGGGGGAATTGTTTAATGGCATCTGGTATACCGCAACAGGTGGAATGTCTTTTGAATTGAAAATCGCATTCTGGTTTATTTTATGCGCATTTGGCGGAGTGATGCTTTTCTTTCGTATTGTGCAGTCCTCGAAGCAGCGCACAGAAAGGATGAGTGGCTTTTTGGGGCAAGTACAGGTGTGGATTGGGCAGGATCATATTGAGTGTACAGGCTTGTTGGATACAGGTAACCAACTGCATGATCCTTTGACCCGAACCCCAGTAATGGTGATGGAGGCGGCTTTGTGGGAATCGTATTTACCCGCTTCCTGGCTCCAAAAATGTTCTGAGGGTAATGCTGATCAACTAGTGATGGATCTGGGGGAGGAACCGTTCAACTGGCAGGATCGTGTTCGTCTCGTTCCCTATCGTGGAATTAACAAAAGTCATTCCTTTATGCTCGCACTCAAACCAGATCGAGTAGAGGTGGTGATGAATGGGATTCATTTTGTACATCATCGAGTGCTGATTGGCTTGGACGGGGGAAAGTTGTCGGCAGAGGGCAAATACCGTGCCATCATCCATCCAGATGTGACGGCACACGAAGAGGGGGGTGCTGATTCAAGCTTGAAACGAGAAGCATATGCTAGTGATCATTTTACAGAATCAGGATAATGGAGAAGAGTACAGGACAAGGTTTAAAGACGAGGAGAAACATTCGATGCTGAAATTGGACGGAGCCAGTAAGACTTGTACTATTTCCAAAAGGGGGAGAATGATATGAGGAAACAAATGAATTTAAAGATGAAATTTAGGCTAGCATGGCAACTGCAATATTATCGTATTTTATTTTTATTCGGGCTGAAAAGTGAAGAAATTTATTATATTGGCGGTAGCGAGGCGCTCCCCCCTCCATTAACAAGAGACGAGGAAGAGTATTTGCTTGGAAAGCTTTCTTCTGGAGATGCGGCAGTAAGGTCGATGCTAATTGAGAGAAACTTGCGGTTAGTCGTGTATATCGCCCGTAAATTTGAAAATACGGGAATCAACATTGAGGATCTCGTATCCATCGGTGCTATTGGGCTGATTAAAGCGGTGAACACTTTTGATCCAGAGAAGAAAATCAAACTTGCCACCTATGCATCTCGATGCATTGAAAATGAGATTTTAATGTATTTGCGTCGTAATAGCAAAACGAGAACGGAAGTTTCTTTTGATGAGCCTCTGAATATCGATTGGGATGGTAATGAGTTGTTGCTTTCCGATGTGATGGGCACGGAAAATGATACCATTTACCGTAATATTGAGGAGCAAGTAGATCGTAAATTATTGCATAAGGCACTGGATAAGTTGACGGATCGAGAGCGTTTGATTATGGAACTGCGCTTCGGCTTACAAGACGGAGAAGAAAAGACACAGAAGGATGTTGCTGACCTGCTGGGTATATCGCAATCGTATATTTCGCGTCTGGAAAAACGAATTATAAAGCGCTTACGAAAAGAATTCAATAAAATGGTATAATGCTTGGGGATATCCGGAAGCGATGGAAACGGCGAATAAAAAAATGCCCTCAGGAGATAATGTACATTAATGTTGCTCCTTGGGAGGTAAGACACGATGACCCGAAACAAAGTGGAAATTTGCGGTGTGGATACCGCCAAACTGCCGGTATTAACCAATGCAGAGATGCGCGAGCTGTTCACATCACTTCAGCAAAATAATGAACGATCAGCCAGAGAAAAATTGGTCAACGGCAATCTCCGGCTCGTCCTGAGTGTGATTCAGCGTTTTAACAATCGGGGGGAGTTTGTGGACGATTTGTTCCAGGTAGGATGCATCGGCCTGATGAAGGCGATTGATAATTTTGACCTTTCGCAAAACGTAAAGTTCTCCACTTATGCGGTGCCGATGATCATCGGAGAGATCCGCCGTTATTTGCGGGATAACAATCCGATCCGTGTGTCCCGTTCGTTGCGGGATATTGCATATAAGGCGCTTCAGGTGCGGGACAGTCTGACAAATCTGAACTCGCGGGAACCAACGATTTTTGAAATATCAGAGGTGCTGAACGTGCCTAAAGAAGATGTTGTGTTCGCATTGGATGCGATTCAGGATCCAGTTTCGCTGTTCGAGCCGATATATCACGACGGGGGCGACCCAATCTATGTGATGGATCAGATCAGTGATGACAGAAATAAAGACGTCTCATGGATTGAGGAAATCGCTCTCCGGGAAGCGATGCATCGCCTGGGCCAGCGTGAAAAGATGATATTGTCTATGCGTTTTTATGAAGGAAAGACGCAAATGGAGGTTGCCGACGAAATCGGTATCTCTCAAGCCCAGGTTTCGAGATTAGAGAAGTCGGCTATACAGCAAATGCAAAAACATGTAAAGTCCTAATGAAATGAATGCTTGAATGATTCAGTGATAAAAACGATCCCGTGCGGATCGTTTTTGCGTTTGCAGGACATTTTTTGGGCTCTCCCACTCATATAGTGAAATAAAGGATGTGATGCGTGTGAATGCACCGGAAACGTCAGTAAGAGCCATGAAAATTTCCGAGTTTCAAACCAAGGATGTCATTAACATTGTAGATGGACGACGTCTAGGACAAATCAGTGATCTGGAGATTGACGTACGACAAGGGAAAATTGAAGCTATTGTGGTTCCGGGCAGCAGCCGATTCATGGGTTGGTTTGGAGGGGGAAGCGAATTGGTTATTCCGTGGCGCAACATTGTGAAAATTGGTTCGGATGTTGTGCTTGTTCGACTGGAGGGATTGCATGAGCCGCCGGATGAGAGGGAGGAAAAGTCTTATATCGAACGTCAGGAGCGGAATGACCGACGGGGCTTTTGAACAGCAGGTACACGTAATTTAGTATGTTGTGAAGACACAGCGGCGGCTTTTTGGTACACTGGGCAGTAGAGGTGAGAACGAAATGGAACCGTTTATAGTGAATACCGAGGCTAGAGGGACTACGCCCATGCAAGATGGCGGACGTCCCGTGCCAGAGTTGTTATATATCCAATCTTGGGAGCGGCAGGTTCAGGGATTAACAGTGGGGTTTACAGGGCGTCATGGCGGTGTCAGCGAAGCGCCATACGACAGTTTGAACTGTGCGTTTCATGTAGGCGATGACCCCGTGAAAGTCATTCGCAATCGCCGACTGATTGCTGAGCAGCTTGGTTTTGCTGCTGAAGCGTGGACGTGCGGCGAGCAGGTCCACGGTAATCATGTTGCTGCTGTCCAGGCTACCGATCGTGGGCGAGGCTTTATGGATCGTGCCTCAGCTTTTCAGGACACAGATGGACTTGTGACGAATATACCAGGCATTTTGCTGACGTCCTTTTATGCGGACTGTGTACCCTTATATTTTTGTGATCCCGTGCATCGTGTGATTGGATTGGCGCATGCAGGCTGGAAGGGAACAGTTGCGGAGATTGTGTTGAAAATGGTACAGACCATGCAAACTGAATATGGATCTCAGCCGTCCGATATACTAGCAGCTATTGGTCCTTCTATTGGTCCTGAATCCTATGAGGTAGATGAGCATGTGATGAATCAAATCCGGGTTTTAGAGCATGATTGCCCGGGTAATGATAAATGGGAAGGTTCTGTTTATTTCCCCTTAACTGGTGGAAAAACACTACTCGACTTGAAACAATGCAATCGACACATTATGATGAAAGCAGGAATATTGCCGAGCCATATCGAATGTACTACCTTGTGCACGAGTAGCCGCAGCGATTTATTTTTTTCATATCGCAAGGAAGGCGGCGTTACAGGAAGAATGGCGAGTTGGATTGGTCTGGAAGAGAGGTGAGTCCTCCCGTGTCTTTGGAGGAACGAATTAAAGAAGTTAACGCCCGTATCGAAGCGGCATGTGCCCGTAGCGGACGTTCGCGTGATGAAGTAAATGTGATCGCTGTCACGAAATATGTTTCGGCGGCGGCAATGGCATCCGTATTGGATAACGACTTGGAGCATGTGGGCGAAAATCGCTGGCAGGATGCTGCGGATAAATGGAGCAAGTTGGGTGATCGGGGAACGTGGCATTTTATTGGTCATCTCCAAACGAATAAGGTTAAAGATGTAATTGGAAAATTTAAATTTATACATTCGCTTGATCGCTTATCGCTTGCTCAGGAATTGGACAAGAAGGCAGCCGCTTTGGGACTGCGAGTCAAAGCTTTTGTGCAAGTCAATATTTCTGGGGAAATTTCAAAATACGGCTTATCCTCCGAGGCAGTTGCCCCTTTCCTAGAACAAATTCGCGAGTTGGAACATGTGGATGTAATCGGCCTGATGACCATGGCTCCTCATGAGGAAAACCCAGAACATACTCGACCTGTGTTTCGGGGATTACGTGAACTGCGTGATCGGTTAAATGGACAAGCTTTGACTAGAGAACCTATCGTTCACTTGTCTATGGGGATGTCCAATGATTTTGAAGTGGCGGTTGAAGAAGGAGCGACTTGGTTGCGGCTTGGTTCCGTACTGGTCGGACGAGAGGAGGATTTTCAGTGGGCGTAATGAATAAGTTCATGAACTTTCTGGGCCTTCAGGAAGAAGAGGAAGTTATAGAGCGAGAGGTTATGAATACGCCGGAAGATCAAGAAATTGAAACCCCAAGCTTTGATAAACGTAAGAACCAGAAGGGCACGAATGTTGTCAGCATCCATTCACAAAAAAATGTGAAAGTTGTTCTCTATGAGCCGCGTTCTTACGATGAAGCACAGGAAATCGCCGACCATATCCGTTCCCACCGCACCGTCGTGGTTAACTTGCAACGAATTCGCAAGGATCAGGCGCTACGCATCATTGATTTTTTGAGTGGAACTGTGTATGCACTGAGTGGCGGCATTTCGAAGGTCGGTAACAATATTTTTCTGTGCACACCGGATACGGTTGAAATTCAAGGCTCCATTACGGAGATACTGGCTGACACTGAACAAGAACTTAACAGAATGAGGTGAGCTTTTCTTGATCGAGGTAATTTACTGGCTATTTCAGATTTATTCGTACATGATCATTGCATATGTCCTGCTGTCATGGCTTCCTAATGCCAGAGAGAGTGTGATCGGTGATTTACTTGCCAGGTTTGTGGAGCCATATTTGTCTCCTTTCCGCAGGTTTATACCGCCAATCTTCGGGATGATTGATATTTCACCTATCGTAGCGTTGATTGCTCTGCGTTTTGCATCGTACGGTTTGATTTCTTTAATCGGCAATTTCGTCTAGGAGGATTTATGCGGACTGAGATTTATGAGCATTTTCACCCGGATGAACGGGATTATGTGGATCGTGCTTCCGAATGGATCAGTCATGCGGGAGCTTATCATGAGCAGAAGCTGACTGATTTTTTGGATCCGCGGCAACAGTACATATTGGAGACACTTGCTTCGAAGGAAGACAAGGTCACGATTAGGGTAGATGGCGGATACATGGCTTCGGAACGAAAGCGGGCGCTGATTGCGCCCGATTATTCGTATTTGGACGATGAGGAAATGGGAATTCAGGTCCTTTCCATCACTTCTGATGATCATAAAATCAATACCCTTGAGCACGGTGATTATCTAGGTGCCATTTTGGGGCTTGGAATCAAGCGTGGCAAAATCGGCGACATTCACGTGCTGGATGATGGGTGTCATGTATTGGTGGCGTCAGAGATCGGAGATTTTATGACCATGCATTTGCAGCAGGTACATCGTGTTCATGTATGGACAGAACTGTTGCCAGTAGCAAGTCTCCGAACGAAGGAAGTCGCATTAGAGGCGATGGATCTGACGGTGGCTTCTTTGCGCCTGGACGGGATTGCTAGTGACGTCTACAAATTGAGCCGCAGTAAAATATTAACACCGATTCGAGCGGGACGATGTCGGGTAAACTGGAAGGTGGAGGAGAATCCATCGACTTCACTTAAAGTTGGAGATGTTATTTCCATGCAGGGATTTGGGCGTTTTAAAGTGCTTGAAACAGACGGGATGACAAAAAAGGGTAGATTCCGTGTCAAAATTGGTAAGTTTGTATAGCTGAAGGCAGGATTCATGAGATTTCTGTCGAAAGAATTAACCTATAGCGTTGAACTGGAACGATTTTGCTCTGTACAGTATTCACAAAACGGGGTATGATGACCGATAGATGATATTGAGCGTCGTGACGCGGAAAATGAATTTTTTGTCAATCTTATAGGAGGTGGACGGCATGCCATTAACGCCATTGGATATACATAATAAGGAATTTGCCCGCCGGCTTCGCGGTTATGACGAGGATCAGGTTAATGAATTTTTGGATCAGGTGATCAAGGACTACGAGGGCGTTATCCGTGAAAATAAAGAATTGAGCACCCAGTTGTTGAACGTACAGGAGAAGCTCGATCATTTCGCGACGATTGAGGATACACTGAGTAAGACAATTATTGTCGCGCAGGAAGCAGCTGATGAAGTTCGCAACAACGCCAAGAAAGAATCTCAACTGATCGTGAAGGAAGCGGAAAAAAATGCGGATCGTATTGTGAACGAAGCATTGTCCAAATCCCGTAAAATCGCGTTGGAGGTTGAAGAGCTGAAGAAACAGGCTTCAATTTACCGAGCACGGTTTCGTACATTGGTGGAAGCGCAGCTCGACTTGTTAAGCCAAGATGGCTGGGAAGCACTTGAAAACCGGGAACGCGAAGTGCTGGAGCGCGAGCGTGAAATGAAAGAAATTTACTAATTTTGATTTCTGACAAGCTTTTATTAGGTCTTGTTAGGGTTGACTTTTATCTTTAAACAGGCTATAACTGTAAATACTATACTGAATTCAACGATTATCCGTCTATTGGTTGATGGTTGTTATTCATGGCAATGATGTTGCTGATTTAAGATTTCGATGAATTTAACATGTTTAATTCGTTGATGGGAACGAGTACGTCATGATTTGTCCCTCAGAGAGTTGGCCTACCGGTGCAAGCCAACGTTCAGAACATGACTGAAGATCCTCCCGGAGAAGTGAGCTGAAGCGCTTAAACTTGGGGCGTGTGTAAGCGATCACCGTTTGCCATGCGTTATAATGGCGCCCTGCTGAAGTAGAGTAGGGCTCAGAGAGTCGTGACAAGATCGTCTTTTTAGATTGGTCTATTTACGGAATCAGGGTGGTAACGCGAGCACAGTCTCGTCCCTTTTACAGGGATGGGGCTTTTTTTGTTGCTTTTTTAAGTGCGCTAGAACAATCAATGATGAGCAGAGAGGAAGTATAACGTTATGAACAGAGTGGATGTTAAAGAAAAAGCACGGTCACGTGACCTACGCATCCTGAGCAAATGGAAACAGGAGGACACATTCCGTAAATCCATTACCAATCGTGAAGGAAAGCCCAATTTTGTGTTTTATGAGGGCCCACCAACAGCTAACGGCAAACCACACATCGGTCATGTGCTGGGTCGCGTAATTAAGGATTTCGTCGGCCGCTATCAGACTATGAAGGGATATCGTGTCGTACGAAAGGCGGGTTGGGATACGCATGGCCTGCCGGTGGAACTGGGTGTGCAAAAGCAACTGGGGATCTCCCACAAACCTGAAATTGAAGAATATGGTGTTGAGAAATTTATTAAAAAATGTAAAGCGAGCGTGTTTGAATACGAGCAGCAATGGCGCGATTTAACCGAAGCGATCGGATACTGGACAGACCTTGATCACCCGTACATTACCTTGGACAATAACTATATCGAGAGCGTATGGAACATTTTGGCGACGATTCATGAGAAAGACCTGCTGTATCGTGGTCATCGTGTGAGTCCGTATTGCCCGGATTGTCAGACGACGCTAAGTTCCCATGAAGTAGCACAGGGCTACAAAGATGTAAAGGATCTGAGTGCCACGGCCAAATTCAAGCTGCATAGCAGTGGTGAATATGTACTGGCCTGGACGACAACACCTTGGACCTTGCCGAGCCACGTGGCGCTCGCTGTCAACCCTGAGCTGGAATACGCACGTGTGAAGCAAGAAGATGGTGTATACATCGTTGCTAAAAATCTGGTTGAGACCGTAATTAAAGGTGATCATGAAGTGATTGGCACACTATCGGGTTCTGAACTGGTAGGCCAAACCTATACCCCGCCATTTACTTATTTTCAGGTGGAAAAGGGTAACCAAATTCTGGGTGCGAAGTTCGTAACAGACTCCAGCGGTACAGGTATCGTTCATATGGCTCCGGCACATGGTGAGGATGACTATCGCGTATGTCGTGAAAATGGTGTTGGGTTTATCAACGTAGTGGATCTTCAAGGTAACTATGTAGCTGAAATCACTGATTTTGCAGGCCGTTTTGTGAAAGATTGCGATGTAGATATTGTGAAAATGCTATCCGAAAAAGGTTTGCTGTACAGCAAGGAAAAATACGAGCATAGCTATCCGTTCTGCTGGCGCTGCGATACTCCATTACTGTACTATGCTATGGACAGCTGGTTTATCAAAACAACTGCGATCAAGGATCAACTGATTGCCAACAACAGCGAAGTTGAATGGTACCCAGGTCATGTACGCGAAGGACGCTTTGGCAAGTTTTTGGAGGAACTGGTGGACTGGAACATCAGTCGTGATCGCTATTGGGGTACACCGCTTAATATCTGGGTTTGTGAGGAAACTGGAGAACAGTTCGCACCCCACAGTATTGCTGAGTTGAGAGAACGTGCGATTGGGGACGTGCCGGCGGATATCGAGCTACACAAACCATATGTAGATGATATCAAGGTTCGTAGCCAATGCGGTAAATACGAAATGACTCGCACACCGGAAGTCATCGACGTATGGTTCGATAGCGGTTCTATGCCGTTTGCACAGCATCATTATCCTTTTGAGAATAATGAAACGTTCGAGCAGCAATTTCCAGCAGATATGATCTGTGAAGGGATTGACCAGACTCGTGGCTGGTTCTATAGCTTGCTTGCGGTTTCGACTATGCTGACTGGCAAAGCTCCTTACAAAGCTGTCATGGCAACAGGCCATGTACTGGATGAGCAGGGTCAGAAAATGTCCAAATCGAAGGGCAATGTTATCGATCCGTGGGAAGTAATTGACGAGTACGGTACAGACGCTTTCCGCTGGGCATTGCTCTCCGATAGCGCACCATGGAATAGCAAACGTTTTTCCAAAGGCATCGTAGGCGAAGCTAAATCGAAGCTGGTAGATACGCTTGTCAATACACACGCATTTCTGACCTTGTATGCAGATATTGACGGATTTGATCCGGCACAGCATCCGTTCAAGCCATCGGCACACAAATTGGATCGCTGGATTTTGTCCCGTCTGAACAGCTTAATTTTGGTTGTGGACAAAGCATTGTCTGTCAATGACTTCCTGAACTCTGCCAAAGCGATTGAGTCGTTTGTGGATGAACTGAGTAACTGGTATATCCGTCGTTCACGTGATCGATTCTGGGGTAACGGGCTTACAGAAGATAAGCTGGATGCGTACCGCACACTGACGGAGGTGCTGTTAACGACGGCGAAGCTGCTTGCACCGTTCACACCGCTGCTTGCTGAGGATATTTACCTCAACCTGAGCAATGGGGAAAGTGTTCATCTGGATGACTATCCGTCTGCCAATGAATCCTTAATTGATCTGGAACTGGAGCGAGATATGGAAACGGCACGTCGTGTCGTTGAATTAGCACGTAATGTCCGTAACGAAACGGGTTTGAAAACACGTCAACCGTTGTCTGAGTTGATTCTGTCTATGGATCAGGATTTTGACCTGGGTGGCTATGAGGAAATCATCAAAGATGAGATCAATGTGAAGCATATTCATGTTGAGACGGACGATAGCGGATTTGTAGATTTTACATTGAAGCTGAATTTGAAAGTGGCAGGCAAGAAATACGGCAAAAATGTCGGATTCCTACAAAATCTTTTCAAGGGAATGTCTGCTGAAGAAACTCGTTCTGTTGTAGAAAAAGGGGTACTGAACGTGGCTTCTCCAGAAGGAGAAGAGTTGCAAGTTACAGCTGAGGAATTGCTGGTGGAGAAAAAAGCGAAAGAAGGCTTCGCTTCTGCTTCTGGCTATGGCTTAACGGTAGCGTTGAACACAGACATTACACCGGAGCTTGAGCAAGAGGGCTGGGTACGTGAAGTGGTTCGTGCGGTACAAGACTACCGCAAAAAGCTGGATCTGCCGATTGAAAAGTATGTAGCATTGACATTGGATGTAGACAACGATTTGCGTCAGGCGATCGAAAGCTTCGACTCTGTGTTGCGTGAGAACGTATTGGTAACCACGGTGACATTTGGTCAAGCCGAACCAGCGGAACATGTAGAAGTGAATGGCAAAACGATCGGCGTTCATATTGGAGAATAATTACAAGCCCCCTGTCCCATAATACAATAACAGGCAGCATATAAAAACGAGCCTAAGCATCGGAAACGGGTTTCCTCCGTTACGTGCTTCGGCTCGTTTGCTGCTTTCGGGGCAGCCATGGGAAAAGGGGGATTGTGCATATGACAGCACGGTCAAGGCGCAGACTGGGAAGGAGTCTCCGAGGGATGAACGGAGAAGGGGCCGCCATAGCCTCAGATAAGGGAATAGCAGGTGACCAGGCAGAGAAACTAAGTCGTGTGGAAAAGCTGGTGCAAGCTGTATCAGAGCAGATGGAACGAACACGTATTGCAGATTACGCTTTGCTGCTGAATAAGCCTTGGCGATTACTTTGGCTAAATCTAATATCAGGTGTTTCCCGTGGAATCGGCATTGCGCTAGGGTTTACTTTTTTTGCCGCTACCATAATTTATGTGCTGCAAGTGCTCGGAGCGTTGAATTTGCCGATTATCGGTGATTATATCGCTGATATTGTACGGATCGTACAGCGACAATTAGAGCTAACTACCTACTAGGTGTTTCACTTTAAAGCTTCTTACGATTCGTCCTCGTGCAAATCTGGCTCCAGCAGACCTTCACCCTCGCCATCTTCTATATAACGCTGATAAATAGAACTGCGGACAATGGATACATTTCTGCCATAAATGTCAGTAGCGACAAAGCTTTCATATGGCTCTACGAAGCCCATATTATCATCGCCAGCTTCAATTTCCATATCATCATAGCGGTGGATTTCACCACTTTCCGCCATGGCCGGGGTGTTAGAGGTTCCCCAATTTTCAACGATCTGCCAAGCATCTTCACCGTCAAAGCCGTTTTGTTCTTCACGCTCATCCAGGCTTGTTCTACCGAACGCGGGAGCGAGAAATTCTTCCTCCACCGGACGGTTGTTGGATACTTCTGTTTCAGGACTGTATTCTTTGCAATAAATGGTATAGGGAACAGCCAACAGGCGTTCATAGGGGATGGGTTTGCCGCTGGCGGCGCAAATGCCATAGGTTCCCTTATCCATAGCCATCAAGGCTGATTTGATACGTTCCAATTGAAACTCGTCATGCTCCAGTAAGGAAATATCTTTGGCTCGCTCATAGGTTTCGGTAGCTAGATCGCCTGGATGGTTATCGATGGGAGAAAGCTCACCGGTTTGGTCGCGTTGAGAATCGCCGAGTCCATAATGGTCGTTGTTTTGCAAACGATGCTCAATTTCCTTTTTGCGTTCCAGCAGTTCGTTACGCAAGCCCTGCAATTGTTGCTCCGTCAATGGGGACATGGAATCCTCTCCTTGTTCTAGATTTACATGCATGCAATGTGTCAGGTATGCTCCTTGTAGTGTGCACCGGGAAGACCTCTTTTACATAGGAAATTCTAATCAAATGTGATTGAGTTCATTCCATTTAAGGACTATGCTCGATAGCCTGCAGGACTCGTGGACGATCTGAGAAGGCTTATGCTACAATAAATGGGTTCGACAACGGATATAAGCGGATCGGAGTGACGAAGGACTGTGATTTATTTTGGTATTGCGCTAATTATTTTTTTGATTGATCAGGGTGTCAAATATTTGGTGGCTACGCGGATGGAATTGTACGAGCAAATACCAGTCATCGGCAATTTCTTTTTAATCACCTCTCATCGTAATCGCGGAGCCGCTTTTGGGATTTTGGAAGGGCAACGCTGGCTTTTTATCGTGATTACAATTGTAGTTGTGATCGGTATCGTATGGTACCTGAGAAAAACGGTCAGAGCTGGGCAAAAACTACTTCCTGTTGCGCTAAGTTTGGTGCTTGGGGGAGCGGTTGGTAATTTTTTGGATCGAGCTATTTCTGGAGAAGTAGTTGATTTTGCACAGTTCAATTTTGGAAGCTACACATTCCCGATTTTTAATGTGGCAGACTCGGCAATTGTCGTCGGTGTTGCACTGATTATTTTGGATACATTGCTGGAATCGCGTCGGGAAAAAGGGAATGGCAATGATAGCGTTGAAGGGAAGTCATAGCATGAACGAAGTGAATGAAAACGGCGAAGCCATAGGTCTGTCTTATGAGGACGAACTGGAGGGTGAATCTCTGGAATGGACAGCGGATTCAGGGGATGTCAAAACACGTATAGACAAATACATCGCCGAAGAAATGAAGGAAGTGTCTCGTTCCCAGATCCAGCTGTGGATCGGGAATGGCCGCGTACTGGTGAACGGTGCGGCGGTCAAAGCGAACTACAAGCTGGCTGAAGAAGATCATATCGTACTATCAGTACCTGAACCAGAAAGTGTAGATATTTTGCCGGAAAATATTCCGCTAGATGTCGTATACGAGGATTCGGACGTTATTGTCATTAACAAGCAACGTGGTCTAGTTGTGCATCCTGCACCAGGACACTCCTCGGGAACACTGGTCAACGCACTGATGTACCACTGCCATGACCTTTCCGGCATTAACGGGGAATTACGTCCCGGTATTGTTCACCGTATTGATAAGGATACATCAGGACTGCTGATGGCAGCTAAAAATGATCAGGCCCACGCATCACTTGCAGCACAGCTGAAGGATCATAGCGTGACTCGGAAATATATAGCATTGGTCCACGGTCATTTGAGTCACGATCAGGGAACCGTAGATGCTCCGATTGGTCGTGATTCAGGTGACCGTAAATTGTTCACGGTTACGGAACGCAACAGCAAGCATGCAGTTACCCATTTTCTCGTCATTGAACGGTTAGGTGATTATACCCTGCTTGAACTTCAATTGGAGACAGGACGGACACACCAAATTCGTGTTCACATGAAATTCATTGGACATCCATTGGTTGGCGACCCTATGTATGGACGCAGTAAAGGGGTTCGTATGGATGGCCAAGCGCTGCATGCAGCGGTTCTGGGATTTAAGCATCCAACTACTGGAGAGTACTTAGAATTTAGCAGACCGATCCCTCCTGATATGGAGGACGTATTAACGTCCTTGCGTAGTCGCTAAAATAATGATGATTTGCTCTGCTTTCCTATTCAAAAACTTGAATAAATTATTAAGTATAACCGCCTAAATGGCGGTTTTTTTTATTGTCTGAATAGGAATGGGTAAAAACAACTATGGATAATTATACAATTAGGATGTATAATTATTAAAGTGCTTCCGGTGGTTCCGGTTGAACGGGTGTTGACACGAGATTTTCAATCTGTCATACTTCTTGTAGTTGCGATGGACTTTGTCCGAGAGATGGTTAACCATCTCACACTATGAGAAACAGGACAAAGGAAATCCTGAATAGCACCTTTAAATCAGTCCCGTGAGGCTGGCAAGGTAACGTGAATGGATCACTGATCAGTGCATCCGCTGCGGCGGTATGTCTTCAGTGTGTCCGACAGATCGGAGAACAGTGGAAGACTGTTCATACGAGACTCCTTGCCAAACTTGGGCAAGGAGTCTTTTTTGTATCCGAACACGGGACCAGGTCTGAAGGGAACATCACCTGAGGAGGCTGGAAGCATGAGTATTGAAACACATGTACTGATGGATGAAATTGCGATTCGTCGGGCATTAACGCGGATTGCACATGAAATTTTGGAGAAAAACAAGGGTATTGACGATTGCGTACTCGTAGGTATTCGAACACGCGGAGTTCATCTGGCGCAGCGCTTGGCTGAAAAAATTGCTGAAATTGAAGGCGCACCAATTCCATGGGGAGAGCTAGATGTCACAGCCTACCGGGATGACCGGAGCAGCGTTGCCGAGGCTAAAGGAAATGGAAAAGAGCTTTTGATGAATCCCGCTGACGTATCGGTTCATGATAAGAAAGTCATTCTCTTTGACGATGTGCTGTACACAGGCCGTACTATTCGCGCGGCGATGGATGCATTGATGGACTGCGGACGACCGCAAATGATCCAGCTGGCTGTGCTAGCAGATCGCGGACACCGTGAGCTTCCGATTCGTCCGGATTACATCGGCAAGAACATCCCGACCTCCAAATCTGAGGAAATCGTAGTTGCACTTCAGGAGACGGACGGTAAGGACGAAGTGACGATCATTCAGAACCGGGGGGAATAGGTATGATCACAACAGCCAGTCAACTTAGAGAACGTAGCCTGCTCGGATTAAAAGAACTTAGCCGAAATGAAATTGAGTCGATTCTGGATCGTGCTCAGTATTGGGAATCACAGCCGCAAAAACTGATTCCAGTCCTACAGTCACGCTTCGCGGCCAACATGTTTTTTGAAAATAGTACACGCACACGCTTTTCTTTTGAAATGGCGGAGAAGCGGCTCGGCGCTCAGGTTTTGAACTTTTCCGCTGCGGCTTCCAGTGTGGAAAAAGGAGAGTCCATTTACGATACTGTGCGTACGCTTGAATCCATGGGCATTGATGCTGGAGTCATTCGCTTAAAGCCAGCAGGAGTGCTGCAAGAGCTTGCTGAGAAGGTCAGTGTTCCGCTGGTTAATGCGGGAGACGGCAACAATGAGCATCCAACGCAGGCTTTGCTGGACCTCTACACCATGCGCAAAACTTTCGGTGAGCTTAAAGGCTTGAGAGTATCCATCATAGGAGACATTTTGCACAGCCGTGTAGCTCGCTCGAATCTGTGGGCCTTGCAAAAATTCGGAGCCGAGGTTAGCTTCTGTGCACCAGACAATATGCAGGCATCTGATCTTGCAACGTACGCGCCTTATGTGCCGATGCAAGAAGCATTGCAGGGAGACGTAGTCATGATGCTGCGGGTCCAGCTGGAACGGCATGCCGAAGGAATGTTGCGCTCAGCGGATGAGTACCGAGAGCAGTACGGTTTGACAGAAGAAAGAGCAGCAAGCCTTAAGTCCGGAACAATTATCATGCACCCGGCTCCAGTGAATCGAAACGTGGAGATCGACAGTGCAGTTGTGGAAAGCGAGCAATCGCGAATTTTTCCGCAAATGGCCAACGGGGTTCCGATCCGCATGGCGGTTATGGAACGGGCAATGAAGCTGTAGAAGCTGTCAGCAGGATCGTAGGAAAAAGTTGCAAAAAACCTGAGCGGAGGAATATTTCAGATGAAACAATTAATTATGAATGCAAGCGTATTGAACGAGCAGGGCGAGGCTGAATTGAAATCCATCCTAATTGCCGACGGAAAAATTTTAGCTATCGCCAATGCGGATGCCGGAGTTAGCCTACTTGTGGAAGAAGGGGCATCTGGGGAAGAGCTCGAAGTCGAAAAAATCGACGCCCAGGGAAAACTGGTCATCCCCGGTCTAATCGACATGCATGTGCATCTGAGAGAACCTGGCTTTGAATATAAAGAAACCATTGAAACAGGTAGCCGCGCTGCGGTGAAAGGTGGATTTACCACGATTGCCTGCATGCCGAACACACGTCCGGTTACTGACAATGTAGACACGGTTCAGCTGGTGCTGAAAAAGGGGCAAGAGGCTGGGCTGGCCAAGGTACTTCCTTACGCAGCCATCACGAAAAACGAACTGGGACGAGAACTGACGGATTTTGAAGCGCTCAAAGCAGCAGGTGCAATCGGCTTTACTGATGACGGAGTCGGAGTGCAGAGTGCGCAAATGATGAAAGATGCCATGTCACGAGCCAAAGCGCTGGATATGCCAGTCATTGCACATTGTGAAGATAACACACTTGTTGTAGGAGCAGCGGTGACGGACGGTGAATTTGCCAAGCGTCACGGACTTAAAGGTATCCCCAATGAATCCGAGGCGATCCATGTTGGGCGTGACATCCTGCTATCCGAGGCAACCGGGGCACATTATCATGTATGCCATGTCAGCACAGAGCAATCGGTGCGGTTGATTCGCCATGCAAAATCTTTTGGCATCAAAGTCACTGCTGAGGTATGCCCGCATCACTTGGTACTGTCCGATGAGGACATTCCTGGGCTGGATGCCAACTGGAAAATGAATCCTCCACTACGTTCCCCGCGTGATGTACAGGCATGCATCGAGGGGCTGGAGGACGGAACGATTGATATCATCGTAACTGACCATGCAGCACACAGTGAGGAAGAGAAGGCAAAAGGGTTGGAGCTGGCGCCATTTGGAATCGTCGGATTTGAAACGGCCTTTCCACTGCTGTACACCAAATTCGTAGCTACCGGGAAATGGACGCTGGACTTTCTGGTGCGCCGTATGACGACTGACCCAGCGCGTGTCTTCCGCCTTGATACAGGACGTCTGGAAGAGGGAGCACCCGCTGACCTGACCATGATTGATCTGGAGCAGGAGCAGGCAGTTGATCCACAAACGTTTGCCAGCAAAGGACGCAACACTCCTTTTACAGGCTGGAAGCTCAAAGGCTGGCCGGTAAAAACTTGGGTAGACGGCAAACTGGTATGGTCTGCTGACGAAGCAAAATAATACACAACTACTTAAAAAATAGAACCTTATAGCAGGAAACAAAATAGAGGAGTGAGACGGGATGCAGGCAAGATTGTTACTTCAGGACGGCACGCTGTTTACAGGCACATCATTTGGTGCAGAAGGTGAAAAAACAGGCGAGGTCGTTTTCAACACAGGGATTACAGGCTATCAAGAGGTGCTGACGGATCCCTCTTATTGCGGACAAATCGTAACCATGACTTACCCGCTGATTGGTAATTATGGAATTACTCGTGATGATTTTGAATCGGTACGGCCTTATGTTCATGGCTTTGCTGTTCGACATTACGAGCCGGCGCCAAGTAACTGGCGTGCTCAATACAGCGTGGGCGATTTGCTGAAGGAATATGGCATCATTGGCATTAGCGACATCGACACCCGCATGCTCACCCGGATTATTCGCCATCACGGCACAATGAAGGGCATTTTGACGACTGGTTCCCAGCCGGTGGAAGAACTAAAAGAAATGATGTCCGATATGACCATAGAAGAACTGCGCAATCAGGTTCCTTTGACTTCTACACCTCATCCGTACAGCAGCCCTGGCAACGGAGAACGGATTGTATTGATTGACTATGGTGCCAAGAGCGGCATCCTGCGCGAACTGAATAAACGGGACTGCGATGTGGTTGTCGTTCCGCATGATACGACGGCCGAAGAAATTCGTCGCTTAGATCCAGACGGTATACAGCTGTCCAACGGTCCTGGAGATCCGAAAGACGTACCACATGCTGTCCGTACGGTGGCTGAACTGCTAGGAGAATACCCTATTTTCGGGATTTGCTTGGGACACCAGTTGTTTGCCTTAGCTTCGGGAGCAGATACGGAAAAGCTGAAATTTGGACATCGCGGTGGTAACCATCCGGTGAAAGAACTGGAGAGCGGCCGTTGCTTCATTACATCACAAAATCACGGGTACACAGTGAATGAGGATTCGATCCAAGGAACTGAGCTTGAAGTGACGCATATTAATAACAACGATAAAACGATCGAGGGTCTTAAACATACTAAATATCCTGCGTTTTCGGTGCAATATCACCCAGAGGCTGCACCTGGCCCTTACGACAATGGCTACCTGTTTGACCGCTTTCTGGATATGATTCGTGAACACAAAAGAAATCAACCAAAGCAACCGCGTCAGGCTGCTATCGCCGCCGCAGTGAGAGGAGAGCGCTAATATGCCGAAAAATACAGAACTTAAAAAAATACTCGTGATCGGTTCCGGTCCTATCGTTATTGGTCAGGCAGCAGAATTCGATTACGCTGGTACACAAGCTTGTCAAGCGCTCAAAGAAGAAGGCGTCGAGGTAGTACTGATTAACAGTAACCCGGCAACCATCATGACAGACACCAATATGGCAGACAAAGTATATATCGAGCCGATTACACTGGATTTTGTAACACAGATTATCCGTCAGGAGCGTCCAGATGGTCTACTTCCTACACTGGGAGGACAGACAGGTCTGAATATGGCAGTGGAACTGGCTCGCGCAGGGGTGTTGGAGCGCGAAAACGTTAAGCTGCTGGGAACTCAACTGAATTCAATTGAAAAAGCCGAAGACCGGGACTTGTTCCGCGACCTGATGCGTGAGTTGGAACAGCCCGTGCCGGAGAGTGTAATTGTAACGACATTGGAAGAATCGCTGGAATTTGCTAACGAAATCGGTTATCCCATTATCGTTCGCCCGGCTTATACGCTGGGAGGTACAGGCGGTGGGATCTGCGCCACAGAAGAAGAATTGCGTGAAACCGTAAGCTCTGGCTTGCGTTACAGTCCAATCGGACAATGCTTGGTTGAAAAAAGTATCGCAGGTATGAAGGAAGTTGAGTATGAAGTTATGCGCGACGGTAATGACAACTGTATCGTGGTCTGCAATATGGAAAACTTCGATCCGGTCGGCGTGCACACTGGTGACAGTATCGTCGTAGCGCCGAGCCAGACGCTCTCGGATCGTGAGTATCAGATGCTGCGCTCCGCTTCTCTCAAAATTATCCGCGCCCTCAATATCGAAGGCGGCTGTAATGTACAGTTTGCACTGGATCCGCACAGCTATCAATACTACGTGATTGAGGTCAACCCACGGGTGAGTCGTTCCTCGGCACTGGCTTCCAAGGCGACCGGATATCCGATTGCCAAAATGGCGGCCAAAATTGCACTAGGCTACACACTGGATGAAATTGTGAATCCGGTAACGGGACAAACGTATGCTTGCTTTGAGCCGACATTGGATTACATCGTGAGTAAAATACCACGCTGGCCATTTGACAAGTTCATTTCTGCCAACCGCAAACTTGGCACACAAATGAAAGCAACCGGTGAAGTCATGGCCATCGGACGTACATTTGAAGAGTCAATCCATAAAGCGGTTCGTTCTCTGGAAATTGGTGTACATCGCTTGCATCTAAAGGGTGCCGATCAACTATCTGATGAGGTGCTTAAGGATCGTCTGAGTAAAGCAGATGATGAACGCTTGTTCTTGGTAGCCGAGGCATTCCGTCGCGGCTGGAAGCAACAAGATATTCAGGATATAACTAAAATTGATTGGTGGTTCCTCGACAAGGTAGAGGGAATTGTCAAATTTGAATCCACTATCGCAGAAGAGTCTGAGTTGACTTATGAAACACTCTATCAGGCCAAACGAAAAGGATTTACTGACCGCTCCATTGCTGAGATTCGCAGTATGGGTCAACGCAAGAGTATGACAACCGAACCCGCGGTCCGTGAATTCCGTCTAAATCAAAACCTGCGCCCTGTCTACAAAATGGTAGATACGTGTGCGGCCGAGTTTGAAGCCACAACTCCGTACTACTACTCCTCTTATGAGGTGGAAAACGAAGTGATTCCATCCAACAAAGAGAAAGTCATCGTACTCGGCTCAGGACCGATTCGGATCGGGCAAGGGATTGAATTTGACTACTCCACTGTGCATGCGGTGTGGGCTATTCAAAAAGCAGGTTACGAAGCGGTAATTATTAATAACAATCCGGAGACCGTCTCTACAGACTTCAACACATCTGACCGTCTCTACTTTGAGCCACTTTTCTTCGAAGATGTAATGAATGTCATCGAGCAGGAAAAACCGATTGGTGTCATCGTCCAGTTCGGCGGTCAAACGGCGATTAACCTCGCAGCTCCACTTAGTGCGGCAGGCGTGAATATTTTGGGTACGAGTTTGGAAAGTATCGATGAAGCAGAAGACCGGAAAAAGTTCGAACAGCTGCTGTCTCGCCTTGCTATCGCCCAGCCTAAAGGCAATACGGTCACGTCGGTAGATGAAGCGGTAGGAACTGCCCAAGCATTGGGGTATCCGGTTCTGGTACGCCCATCCTACGTCCTGGGCGGACGCGCTATGGAAATTGTGTACTCAGATACGGAATTGCTGCGGTACATGGAAGAAGCGGTTAAAATCAATCCAGAACACCCTGTGCTCATCGACCGTTATATGCTGGGCAAAGAAGTTGAGGTTGACGCCATCTGTGACGGTGAAACGGTCTTGGTACCTGGGATTATGGAACATGTGGAACGGGCAGGGGTTCACTCGGGTGACTCGATCGCAGTGTATCCGCCACAACACTTGTCTGACGAGCTGAAGCAAAAAGTCGTGGACATTACGATCAGCATCGCCAAGGAATTGAAAACGATTGGTCTGGTAAACATTCAGTTCGTCATTCATCAGGATGAGGTGTATGTCATCGAGGTTAACCCTCGTTCCTCACGGACGGTTCCTTTCCTAAGCAAAGTAACGAATATTCCGATGGCTAACCTGGCGACACAGGCCATTTTGGGCGGGAAGCTCAAAGATGCAGGCTACACAGAAGGGATATGGCCTGAAAGTAATTATGTCTCGGTTAAGGTTCCTGTATTCTCCTTTGCCAAGCTGCGTCGTGTAGAGCCGACACTGGGGCCTGAAATGAAATCTACAGGTGAAGTTATGGGACGCGATATCCAGTATGCGAAAGCATTGTACAAAGGACTCGTAGGCGCAGGTATGAAAATTCCATCTACTGGGGCGATTATCATCACAGTGGCGGATAAGGATAAGGAAGAAGCGGTCGAGCTGATGCAGGGCTTTTATAGACTGGGCTACAAAATTATTGCTACAGGTGGAACGGCAGCAGCCTTGGA
This sequence comes from Paenibacillus sp. FSL W8-0439, assembly GCF_038008995.1. Classification (NCBI taxonomy): domain Bacteria; kingdom Bacillati; phylum Bacillota; class Bacilli; order Caryophanales; family Paenibacillaceae; genus Paenibacillus; species Paenibacillus sp. FSL W8-0439. Next base: position 3,761,755 of record NZ_JBBPAK010000001.1, on the reverse strand, counting down.
ACAGGCCCACATTCCAGTGAACACTGTTAACAAGCTAAGTGAGGGCAATCCGAATATTCTGGATATGATCCGTACAGGTGAAGCCAACTTTGTCTTCAACACGCTCACCAAAGGCAAAACGCCAGAGCGTGATGGATTCCGCATCCGCCGTGAAGCAGTTGAAAACGGCATTGTCTGCATGACCTCGCTGGATACAGTGCGCGCTCTGTTAAAAATGCTGGAGACGATTAACTTCACATCCGAATCGATGCCAGTTCTGAGCAACTAACGCGTTATGAATAGATAAGCAAAATAAGTGGTAATGGGAAGGACATTCATCAGCATTTGCTGACGGATGTCCTTTATCACGGGCAAATATACCCGAATTGATGTGAAAAGGGGCGGTAGAACGGTGAACGAAGCATTTCAGCAGATGGCAGGACGGCTGATGGTTGCGCTAGATTACCCGGATGCACAACAAGCAGAGCAGTTAATTCGGCAGCTGGAGGGAATTCCTTGTTATATAAAAGTGGGTATGCAGCTGTTTTATAGCGCAGGGCCAGCTTTTGTAGAACAATTAAAATCAAGAGGATACTCCGTATTTCTGGATTTGAAAATGCATGATATCCCTAACACGGTACGGGGAGGGGCAGAGAGTATTACCCGTCTAGGGGTGGATATGTTTAACGTACACGCTGCTGGAGGCCGCAGTATGATGTCGGCCGCCAGATCCGGAGCCGAAGCAGCGATTTCCGCAGACAGCTCACTTACCATGCCGCTCATTATTGCAGTCACACAGCTGACCAGCACGGATCAGACGACCATGAATACAGAGTTGGGCATTCCGGGCACGGTGCAGGATGCTGTCGTTCGTTATGCACAATTGACACGTGAGGCTGGGCTGGACGGTGTGGTCGCATCCCCATTAGAAGTGCCTGCAATTCGTGCGGTATGCGGAGCGGACTTTAAAACCATAACCCCTGGCATACGCCCGGCAGGCAGTGCTACAGGTGATCAGTCGCGTGTGCTTACACCCGGACAAGCCATTGCCCAGGGCAGCAGCTATATCGTCGTTGGACGGCCGATCACGGCGGCACCAGACCCACGCGCCGCAGCGAAACATATTATTGAGGAGATGATACAAGTATGACTACATTAAACAATATCCCAGAGCAAATTGCATCCCATCTGTTACGCATTCAGGCAGTGGCATTGCGTCCACAGCAGCCTTTCACATGGACATCCGGTATTAAATCCCCTATCTACTGTGACAATCGCCTGACCATGTCTTACCCAGAGGTGCGTGAACTAATCGCAGATTCTTTTGCGGCTCTCATCCGTGAACAATACCCTGAAACCGAGGTCATTGCTGGTACAGCCACAGCAGGAATTCCTCATGCCGCCTGGGTGGCACAAAAGCTAAATCTGCCAATGGCTTATGTCAGAGACAAAGCTAAAGGACACGGGAAAGAGAATCAAATCGAAGGCCGCATCAGCGCCGGACAAAAGGTTGTGGTTATCGAAGACCTCATCTCTACCGGGGGAAGCTCCATTAAAGCAGCACAGGCCGTAGAGCAAGCAGGAGCTCAGCCGTTAGCTGTATTGGCTATTTTCAGCTACCAGCTGGACAAAGCCACTCAAGCTTTTGAAGAAGCAGGTGTGAAGCTGCAAACCTTGTCCAATTACACCGCCTTGATGGAGGTTGCCTTGCGTGAAGGAACCATTCAGCAGGAAGAGATGGAACTGCTGCGTTCCTGGCGTCAGGATCCGGCTTCTTTTGGCAAATAAGGCTGAGTATTAGAGAGACAACGGAGCTAATAAGTAGTGCGCCACAGACTCATTGCCATCCAGTGCAGATTGTTAGTAATCAAGCTGTGTAAATCGAATTCGATCCGGTTACACTAACTCCTACTATACATGTGAAAAGAGGGAGTTCGGATGTATTGGGTTTACTATGGCAGACTGTACACGACTAAATTTCAGGCAGGATGTTTGGCAAAAAGGCTGGAGCATGATGGCTGGATGTATGGCTACAATGATCCCCGCGCAGTGGAGGTGTACCGCTCGCGCAAAGGTCGTTATGGTGTCCGATTTATTCCATAGGTTTACAAAAATAATTTTTAAAAAGAAAATTTCTAAAAACTATTGACGAAACACAAGAAAATGTTGTATATTAATTAACGTTGCTGTTACGAATATGTAGCGTGAATATACATATTTTTTTGAGGGCCCTTAGCTCAGTTGGTTAGAGCGGTCGGCTCATAACCGATTGGTCGGGGGTTCGAGTCCCTCAGGGCCCATTTCCTCAAAAACCCTTGCTTAGCAAGGGTTTTTTTGTCGTCTTTTTTTCTGTGCTATAAGAGAATGGAGAGTAGTTGCTTAAACTTAATTGCTTACCTTTTGGTCATGGTGCTTTCTTTATCGGATTCTGTCATTTTAAATAGATAAGTACTCTAAAAATTTACACCTTTCTTTAATGGGACCTAGACCTTATGTAACCTCGTTCTAGCTTATGTAGGTTATTAAAACTGTTTCCTATTTTACTGAGTCTTATCGTTATTAGTATCCAATAAAAAATATTTATTCTAATATATAGATAATATTTATAAGTCAGTAAGTTTATGTTTAGATAATTTTTGAAGAACATGTTACCTTAGTGTCTGTACAAGAGATAGATTACTGGGGGAATATTTATGAAAAAGAATCTCATTAAGAAAACTTTTATATTGTTCGGCGCATCATTGTTTTTACTAATCGTATTTTCAAATTTAAGAACGTATGCAGCAGCATCAGTTGGTCAGGCATTACCTACTCCAGAGAGTGGGTGGCAACGATATGAAGAACTTGCACCTGGTTTCATCTTTGAAGGAAATGGATGGCAAACGCCAACTGCGGGAAGCTATTCTGGAGGAAGTGAAAAGTTTACACTTAATTCATCTCTACATACTGTTAAATTTCAATTTTGGGGTACGGATCTAAGATTAATTAGTTATAGAGGCGGAGATAGACAAACATCTATTCAAGTAAATATTGATGGTGTGAATTATAGTTACTCAGCAAATGGTCAAGCACAAGTGACTACCCTTTTATTTGAAAAAAGGAACTTAGAAAATAAATTACATTCCGTAGAAGTAAGTGCAAGCAACTCAAACGTTTATAATCTGTTCGAATTTGATGCTTTAGATATCAACGAGACTGGATATTTAGTAAATCCTAAAATCAGTGCTCCTTCAAATCTATCTGCAAAGGCAGGAGACGCCAAGGTAGATTTAAGCTGGACAGCAAGCCCCGATAAAACAGAATATACTATAAAACGAAGCACTACTTCTGCAGGACCGTATGATACAATTGCTTCCAACGTCAAAACTCCATCGTATTCTGATACATCTGTGGTCAATGGAACAACATACTATTACGTAGTTACAGCAGTAAGTAATAATGGCGAAAGTGAATTTTCTAAAGAGGTTTCAGCTACTCCACAAGGAGAAAAGCAAACAGATTCCGATACCGAAAATCCATCTCAACCTAATCCTGAACCATCTGAGCCAGCTCAACCGACAGGTGATCGAGCAATTCTTGTAGTAACTATGACCAATGGCTTTGAGAAGGAATTTGATTTAAGTATGAAAGAAGTTAACAACTTTATAGCGTGGTATGATGCAAAAGATGCCGGCCGTGGTCAATCATATTATAAAATCGATAAACACAATAACAACAAAGGTCCATTCAGCAGTCGAAAGGATTATGTAATCTTTGATAAGATTCTCACATTTGAAGTAAGTGAATACTCTAAATAAATTGAAATCCCCTGCAATAATGGCAGGGGATTTTTCAGAAAATGCAATGATATTCTTGCTAATCATTGACCAAGTGTGCCAAGGCCTTTGTCAGCTAAATAGTTAGTTTACCTTAACGGTATATACCATTCTCAATTTACCGTTACCGGCGTAAATTTCAACTCTTGCATTCGTTGCAGTAGTGGTGGTTACTACGCCGGAAGAGGAGACGGTGACATTTCCGCTCGCCACTTATAAGTATCTCCAGGGTAATTTGACAACGCATAAGAATAATTACGTGGCAACGTAGCCGTTCTATAGTATACTCCGTTTACTTGTACAACAGGTGTAATTTCTGGAGAAGGGCCTACTGCTGCGGACGCGCTAGGGATAATAATACCCCCAATGAGTCCCAAAGACATAGCTGTTGATAATAATATTTTCTTAGTATTCATAAAAAAATCCTCCTTATGTATGATATGAACTCCTAAAATATACCGTGTAAAATGGTTGCTTTCACTTCATTCGATAAATATTGTAAAAATAATACAATGAAACGATTCTATAGTCTTATAAGATACAAAATAATTAAAATATGACAATTAAAGAAACTCATTTAATATACTGTATTTTTGAGCTATTCTCTATAGCTGGGCCATCTTTGCATAACAAATTAAAAACGGACGTCGGAGTGATTCGTCCGAGATCCGTTTTTCGTATGTGCATGTATGGCACTTGATATCAGTTGACAAGTTGATGTGCAAGCTTCTTGCTACTATCTAGATTTCTTTCGACCATGCGTTGTTTTAATGCAGACAGCTCCGTATTTTGACGAATCGCTTCTGCTACCAGCTGGGCAATTTGCCTTGCTCCTTCGTCAGAAAAATGGGTATTATCTGCTACACCAGCTGGGTAATTAGGGTGTACTTTTTCGGGCAAATGCATAAATAGAAGTTCGGACTCTTTTTCACCCATGGAACGATAAAGCTGCTGTGATGCTTCGAAAATATCGAGCAGCGGTGTCTGGGTTTCCTTGGCTACTTGCCTCATGGCAGCGGGATAAGCCCCTACAGCCAGCGGGTCAGGTTCACCGTTTGCAGTAAAGCGACGGCGGCTTACAGAGGTTAACAGCACTGGAATGCCGCCACGTTCCCGAGCGGACTGAATGTATTGAATTAAGTTTAGACGGTACTCTCCATCAGGATCGGTGTAGCGTGCAGGGTCTTCTTTTTTCTCATCATTGTGTCCAAATTGAATAAACAGATAATCGCCAGCTTGAATATCTTTTTCAATATCAGTTAATCGCCCTTCTGCTATAAAAGATTTGGTGCTTCGTCCATTGACGGCACGATTGTCCACATGAACAGTAGAGTCCAAATGAGCTTGCAAATGTTCGCCCCAGCCTGTCATCGGTTTTTCGGTTGCTCCTTTTTGAGCTGCAGTAGAGTCCCCTGCGATAAACAGTCGAGTTGTCATCTGTTGTCTTGCCTGCGCATATCCATGTTTTTGTAGCCATTTTTCCGCCAGGTCAAGCCATTGTCTGCATTCAAGGTTGTCCTCGGATAGTCCCAAGCCGTGTCGTCCTTCCTCAAATACATGCAGTTCAAACGGAATACGCTCTCTGGATAATGAGAAAGCGAACAACAGGCTATTTTCTACCGGTACAGCGCCATCATTGGCTGTTGTCCACATAAAAGTCGGAGGTGTCTGTGCAGTCACTTGCCGATCGGATGAAAAGGCTTGAAGCTGCTCCAGGGTCGGCTGTTCCCCTAAAAAGTGCGTACGGCTTCCAAGATGCGTATAAGGATCATGAAATGAAATGACAGGGTATCCCAACATTAGAAGATTTGGTTTTTCCGCTCCGATCGTGGAGACAATGGAGGCCAGGTGACCGCCTGCTGAAAAACCGATGAGACCCACTTGATCAGGGATCACTAGCCAGTCATGCGGTGTTTGGCGAATCCATTGCAGGGCATGTTCTACATCCTCCAGCAAGGAGGTAATCTCGAAATCCCCGACCTGATACTCCAGCACACCCGCATGAATACCTAGATCATTTAACCACCGGGCGATCGGCTCTCCTTCATGTGAGGCCAAATGCTCGTAGCCACCGCCAGGTAACACCAATACAAAAGGACGAGCTTCTCGGACCGCTATGGGATAGAGGGAGAGAAAGGAAGTGTCTAACGGAAATTCTTCTTTTACAATCTGTTCTTTAGAACTAACGACATGTAACATAAGAGACCTCCAAATTTCTTTTTAACTGCCGCAAACCCAATAAAATCAACTTAAATTGGAATGATACGGATGTAAAAAATAATGCACACGTGAAAAAAATGATTTAAACCTTGTTATGAAAGCGCTATAATTTGGTGTGATACCAAGAACCAAAGGGGGAGCGCAATGAAAAAAGGAAGAATGTTCTACACTATTTTTATTACGATTCTGGTTTTGGGAATAGGATTGGTGGCCAGCTTTGGCAGCTATATCTATTTTACAACAATTAGCTCCGTTGTGGAGAGAGTTTCCAATACCAAGCAAAGCTACATGGCGCAGATCAGAAATAGCCTGGAACAGAAAATCCAAACGATTGAATACGCTTTTAATACGTATAGCACGACCAGTTCCTTTAATGAAGTTGTCAAAAATCCCATTACAGAAAAAGATTTTGTAGCGTATCGGAATGTGAATACCCAGCTCAACTATATTGCTACGATGGGATTAGAAGGAACGGAATATTCACTGATCAGTCTAAATCAGAATTGGAGAATTTCCAATGGAAGCTTGTCTTATTTAACGAAATCGGAACGAGAAAAGCTGATTAGTACCTATATCGACCACCAGGATAAGGGACTATTCTGGATTAAAACAGATAAAGGAATCCGTTTTGTGAATACCTTGCCTGTGTTTTCCAAAAAGAAGCAGGCCATTGCACTGTCTGATATTTCATCGCAGACGTTAAGTCATACCATTCAAACAGAGGATCATATGCCTGTGTTTATTTTGAATAACAAAGGCGACTTAATGTACGAAACTGAGCCTGCTACTCCCTTATTGTCTACTCAGCAGCTTCAGCACATTTCAGAGGTTACTGCTAAGTCAAACAACACGGGCATGCTGACATTGGAGAAGACGGAGCATCAACCAGCACGGCAAATCATTTATGCTAAATCTGCCTACAACAATTGGACTTACTTAACGGTATTAGATAAAAAAGAGATTGCAAACGCGTTTCAAACGACCAAATTTGGGATTATCATGATGGGCCTTGTATTAACGCTTTTAATGGTGGTGGTGGCATACATCATTGCCATTTACTTTACCAAGCCATTCCAGCAAATAAAACGCAGCTTACCGAAAAATCCTAACTTCGCTTTCAAAAATGAACCTTCTAAAAATGAAATTGAGTGGATTATTAATTCCATCGACAACATTGTAACAGAGAAGGAAAGCTTGGAAAGTCTCATTCAGTCCGAAATGCCACAGTTGGAAACGCAATTGATTCTCAACCTGTTTCGCAAACGTGTTTCCGCAGAGGAATTGGCACGAAAAATGCCACGCTTGGGCTACCCGCAGATCGAGAATCAAATGTATATTACCTTGCTGGTTCAACTGGATAATCTGGGAGATCGAGAACCTTCGGATAAAGATGTTTTACTGCTGGCTATTAACAAAATCGTAGAAGAAACGATTCCTGAGCAGCAGCGTATGCTTCCCATCATTTTGAACGATAACACCCAGGCTACCATATTAATTTTGGCAGGTAAGAGTGCACAGGAAATGAGAAAGCAAGTGCTGGATCATGCGACCCTTTTGATTCAGAATGTAAAAGAGTATTTGAATGTATCCATCAGCATCGGTATTAGCACAGCGTATGATAACTTATTAGAAAGTAAAGAAGCTTGTGAGATGAGCAAGCAAGCATTGCATCACCGTTTAAACCTAGGTAAAGAGTCGATTATTTTTTATGAGGATATTTCCATGGTCATTTCAGGTCCGGTGCTGCTGCATTATCCTGCGGAATTGGAATCCAAACTGTTTGATGCCATCCGCATAGGAGATGAAGAGCAGGTATATCATACCGTGCACTCTTTGTTGGCGGAAATGATGACAAAGAACAACCATTCCATGAACTTTGAAGTGCTGCTGGTACGCTTTGTCAATAACCTCATCCAATTAGAGCAGCTATTAGGGATTGAAGTACTGCTAACGCAAGACAATCATGCCTTGTATCACCGTTTGCTGGATATCCGTAACCCGGAGGAGATAGAACGCATGCTGCTGGAACAGGTTATTTTCCCCATGGTAAAAAGCATGAAGGAGAAGACCAACCAGCAATTCCGCTGTCTCTCTGAGAAAATTGCCGCGATTATCCGTGCTGAATATGACCAGGAATTATCATTAGAACTCATTGGAGATCGACTGCATTACAATCCAAATTATTTAAGCAGTATTTTCAAAAAAGAATACGGAACGACGTTTAGTGAATATCTGATGGGCTATCGCCTGCAAATGAGCAAGAAATGGCTCGTTGAGACAGATATGACGATTAAAGAAATCGCCGAGCGGCTTCAATATCATAATTCGCAAAACTTTATCCGCTCTTTTCGAAAAAAAGAACAGGTTACACCAGGGGCTTATCGAAAGATGAAGCAAGCCAATTAACCTTTAACCGCCCCCAGCAAGGCTCCTTTGACAAAGTGCTTTTGCACAAATGGATACACGATTAACATCGGAACGGTCGCTATAACAATGACCGCCATCTTAATCGTCTGCGCAGGCGGGATGACATCTACCGCAGTTCCTTCTGCCTGCATACCGCTGGAGACGATAACAATTTGGCGAAGTAAGACTTGAATTGGCCATTTGGCAGAGTCATTGATATAGAGAATGGCGTGCATATACGTATTCCAGTAGGCAACAGCGTAGAATAAAGAAATGGTTGCAATAGAAGGCAGGGCTAATGGCAACATAATTTTAAAGAAGATACCAAAATCGTTGCACCCGTCCATCTTGGCCGATTCCTCCAAATCATCCGGCAATGCCTGAAAAAAGTTACGCATGATAATCAGGTTAAATGCATTAATAGCTACGGGCAGAATCAAGGACCAATACGAATTGATCAGTCCCATGCTTTTGACAACGAGGAATGTCGGAATCATCCCCCCGCTAAACAACATAGAAAACACGACAATGAAGTTAATCGTATTGCGGCCAAGCAGATATTTTCGGGATAATCCATAAGCCATAAAAGCGGTAAAAATCATACTTACAACTGTACCCACGATCGTTACTCCGACCGAAACCCCAAGTCCTCTAAAAATCGTTGGAGTGGATAGGATATAGCGATAAGCATCCAGTGAAAAAGTTACAGGGAATAAAATGAACTTCTTGGCCACTACTTCCTCAGTTGAAGCAAATGAGCTGGCGATGATATTCAAAAAAGGTAAGAGACAAGTGAGGGCAATGAGAATCAAAAGTGTACTGTTTACAATGTTGAAAATACGACTGCCCAGTGATTCTTTTTTTCGTGATTTTGGTCTGATTAATGGTTGTTCCAATGTGGGTGACCTCCTTGTAATCGTTTACATGTAAACCTTATCAAGAGGAAAGAATTCCGTATATAATCAAATCTTGAGGTGTTCTCTAAGCGTGGAAAAAAGAGGATGATCATTAAGTTGTGTAGTAATCATTAGCTAAGGTGAAAAGGCTGTAAAGTAGGCTGTTCGCCTACTTTTGTAAACGCTATCATTTGATGATTATATGCGGAATGACGAAAATAACGTACTCTTGAAAGCGTATACAGGAACGTTTGAAGGAGGTCGAACTAATGAAAGTTTCAAGTGTCCCCGCACCAAACATGAAGATGAAAATGAAAAAGAACAAAAGAACGACGGAAAGCCTTTTACGAATGCAGAAACACAAGCTGCTCTATCTGATGGTTTTACCCGGGTTGGTGTACTTCATTATTTTCAAGTACTTCCCTATGGGAGGATTGGTAATTGCATTTCAGGATTATCAAGCCTTTCAGGGAATTACAGGCAGTCCATGGGTAGGAATGAAGCATTTTATTCGTTTGTTTACAGAGCCTACGTTTTTTATGTTGCTTCGCAATACGCTGGTTTTATTTGCACTGAATATTGTAATCTTTTTTCCATTGCCCATTATATTGGCGCTCATGCTGAACGAGGTTAGGAAGATGTTTTTCAAAAATATAATTCAAACCATCATCTACATTCCGCACTTTATGTCATGGGTTATCATCGTTTCGATTTCTTATGTATTCCTGACGGTGGACGGCGGTGTGCTGAATGAACTGATTGCCGCGCTGGGTGGTGAGAAGATCAGCTTCTTAACATCACCGCAGTGGCTGCGAACGGTCTATATCGGGCAAGTGATTTGGAAGGAACTTGGCTGGTCTACCATCATTTATTTATCTGCAATTACAGTGGTGGATACACAATTGTATGAGGCAGCAGAAATGGACGGTGCTGGACGTTTGAGAAAGACATGGCACGTGACGTTGCCAGCGATCCGCCCGGTTATTATTACTTTGTTAATTTTGAAAATCGGTAGCACGCTGGATTTGGGCTTTGAACATATGTATCTGCTATTGAACTCATTAAACCGCGAGGTTGCCGAAATCTTTGACACCTATATTTATACTGCGGGCTTAAAGAATGGACAATTAAGTTTCAGTACGACGGTAGGACTTTTCAAAGGTGTAGTAGGTTTAATTCTGATTATGTTCTCCAATCGACTCGCTAAGAAATTTGGTGAGGACGGCGTTTACTAATGACGACGGGAAGGATGCAAAATGGTACGGTTTGTAGAAAACATGAACAAATGGTGCATGCGCCTGCTACGCCTGGTCTATCTTAACTTGCTGTGGACGTTTGCGACAATCCTGGGCTTGGGTTTTATAGGTGTAGGGCCTGCAACCGTTGCTATGCTTAGTATTTTAAGGCAGTGGATTCGGGGCAATGAGGAAGTCGCCATTTTCTCGACGTTTGTACGTTACTTTAAAGAAAGCTTTAAGGAAGCAGCCATCATTGGCGGGCTATACAGCCTTGTGGGTTACGTGCTCTACGTGGATATCGTCAACGTCTCATCCTGGTATGTTCGTGTGGTGACACTGATGGGTGCCTTTTTGTATCTGATCTCTTTGGCATACATTTTTCCGTTACTGGCTCACTATGATTGGAAAGGCATCAAGCTGAAGATCAAGATGTCGATCGTCATTGGATTTTCGTATTTACAATATACGCTTGTTCTTTTTGTAGCTATTGTCGTGCTTTATGCATTGATTCTAGGCTTGTACCCAGGAATTCTAACTTTTGCCGGAGCGAGCATCATCGGTTATCTCGTGATGTGGATGACGCATCAGGTATTCAGCAAAATAGAGCGAGATGTTCTGGTGAAAGAGGAAGATATGGCATGAATATACAAACGAAAAAGGAGCAAACACGATGAAAAAAAGAACCGCGATGAAAAAGGGAGTATCGGGTCTTCTTGCCGGACTTATGGTCATGAGTGTTTTTCTAACTGCTTGTGGTGACAAGGGGACTGAGGATCAAGCCAGCCAAACCTATGATCCCAAATCCAAACTGGAATTTACCTGGCTAAACGTATTGCATACAGCCTCTCCGCCTACAGAAACGATTAAAAGCAAAATCGAAGAATACACCAATTCCAAAATTACGTTCAACTGGGTGCCGGATGCTTCCAAGGAAGAGAGAATTACCACCGCACTGGCTTCTGGTGAATTGGCAGACATGGTGACTTTGACGATGATGACAAATTCATCAGTGCGTAGTTCATTGAAATCAGGACTATTCTGGGATGTAGGCAAATACTTGGATGATTATGAAAATTTGAAGAAGATCCCGCCTGAAGTGCGCGAAGCTGCTTCTATTGAAGGGGTACTGTATGGTGTTCCGTTCCAGAAAAATCTGGCTCGGGCGGGTCTGGTCATTCGTCAGGATTGGCTCGATCGCTTAGGACTGAAAGTGCCGACCACACTGGATGAGTTGTATGAAGTTGCAAGAGCGTTTACAGAAGATGATCCAGATGGCAATGGAAAAAATGATACGACTGGGTTTGTTGACAGATCGGATCTGCGTTACAGCAGCTTCAAAACATTAAGCTCCTACTTTGGGACACCTAATGGCTGGAAAGTAGATGAAAACGGCAAGTTTACGCCGGAATTTGATACTCCTCAATATTTGGAGACCTTAAAGTATTCCAATAAATTATACAAAAACGGATACCTCTCCAAAGACTTTGCCGTAACCGCTAAAACGGACCAGCAACAACAATTTGCACAAGGTAAAGCAGGGATTTATACAGGCATGATTGATATCTCTAACCTTAGAACCTTGTCTCAAGGCTTACAAAAAGGGCTGAAGCTGGTACCTGTTAACAAGATTTCGAATGGAGATGGCCAATATCACGTATGGTCTGAAGGAAGCGGGGTAGGAGGCTTGCTGGCATTTCCGAAATCTGAAGTAAAGACAGAAGCTGAGTTGAAGAGACTGCTGCAATTTGTAGATGATTTAATTGACAAAGATGTATATATGTACATGACCGGTGGTATTGAAGGTACTCATTATAAAATCGAAAAGGATGGTTCCTTTAAAATTACGAATACAGATTTGTGGCAAGCAGACGTTCAGCCATTTTCAAGCTCCAGACCAAGTGAAGTGACCTATAACTTAAAGGATGCCAATCCGGAAAAGGAAATGGCTAATGAATTAGTGCGAGAAAATAATAAATTTGCTGTTCTGGACCCGACAGTGCCACTGGATTCAGCCACCGCTAATGAACAAGGAACAGAGCTGGAGAAAATCATTACCGACGCCTCCTTCAAATTTATTATGGGTGAAATTGATGAAGCCGGATTTAAAGCAGCTGTAGAAAACTGGAAAAAGTCAGGCGGAGCACGAATTACCACTGAGTATGAAGAAGCGTATAAGAAAACGAAAAAATAAAGATATAGGCTGAACATTAGTGTACATGAATTGTCACTACGCAGGCGGATGGTGCTTAACATCGCTGACACTTGTCCAGCACCATTCCGCCTACTGCGTTTTATTCACAAAAAATAAAGACAGGAGAGAACGAAATGCAATTGTATAACATTGTAGATTATGGAGCAGTTCAGGATGGTACGACGATGGCGACAGAGGCGATTGCAGCTGCCATTGAAGCAGCAAGTAATGCTGGTGGAGGCACCGTTTTTGTTCCGTCTGGAACATACCTGACGGGTGCTATTATTCTGAAAAGTAACATTGAGCTACATTTAAGCCCCGGCGCAATTCTTTCCTTCAGTACGGAACTGGCAGATTACCCTGTAGTAGAATCCAGATGGGAAGGCGTTCAGCGGGAAGTACATGCATCGTGCATTTATGGAGAGAATCTTGAGAATATTTCGATTACAGGCAGCGGAACACTGGACGGAAATGGTCAACCGTGGTGGGAAAAGCATCGGAATCACCCTGAAGAGCTGCAGTATCCAAGACCCAAATTAATCAGCTTTGACCGCTGTCAACGGGTGACCATTAAAGATCTCATGTTAAAAAATTCCCCCAGTTGGACTGTAAACCCCATTGCTTGCTATAACGTTACGATTGACAATTTGTCCATTCTTAACCCGGCCGACTCTCCCAATACGGATGGTATTAATCCCGAATCCTGTTCCAATGTTCGTATTAGCAACTGCAATATTGATGTAGGCGATGATTGTATTGCGATCAAAGCAGGAACCGAAGATACCCATGAGCGGATTCCTTGTGAAAATATTACGATTACCAACTGTACAATGGTGCATGGTCATGGTGCTGTCGTACTGGGAAGCGAAATGAGCGGAGATATTCGTAATGTTACGATCAGCAATTGCGTGTTCAAGCAAACGGATCGGGGCATACGTCTGAAATCAAGACGGGGACGCGGTGGAATCATCGAGGATATTCGTATCAGCAACATTGTGATGGAGGAGGTCATTTGTCCATTTATTCTAAACCTGTATTATTTCTGCGGACCTCGGGGCAAGGACAAATATGTGTGGGATAAAAATCCCTATCCAATTACTGATGAAACTCCGTGCTTTAGAAGAATCCATTTTTCCAATATCACGGCACGTCAGGTTCATGCGGCGGCTGGTTTCTTATACGGACTTGCAGAACAATATATTGCTGAAATTACATTTTCCAATATTGATATATCTATGGCTAAAAATGCGATCCCCGGTCGTCCGGCCATGATGACAGGGATTGAAGATATGAATAACCGTGGTTTTTATCTAGGTAATGTGAGGGATATTCGTTTTCAACAGGTTACGATTGAAAATCATGAAGGTCCTGCCTTTTACATTGAAAATGGGGAAGATGTTGAAATCAATCGTTGTCATTCGAAGAATACAGCTCAGCCTGAAAAGCTGATAGAACAAGTAACGATACAACCTTCTGAACAAAATGTTGTGAAATAGGAGGGGATGAAAGGAGCATAAAACGTGGATAAGTTGCAAGCATTGTTGGGAGACCTTCCGGCAGATCGCCCTATAACGGCGACTCTACTCAATCAAGAAGAGCGGGAGGGTTATCGACTGGAGTGTCTCCTGCTGGACTTGAATGGGATTGAGTCTGTACCCGCTTATGTAGCTACACCCTTACAAGGGGGCGGTCCGTTCCCATTGGTCGTATTTAACCATTCGCATGGAGGCAACTATACGAATGGACGTAAGGAACTGCTTCATAGCAGTTCTTACCTACAGCAGCCCTCGTTTGCTACAGCTCTGACAGACATGGGGTATTGCGTGTGCTGTATCGACATGTGGGGCTTCAATGAGCGTGGAGGCAAAACCGAGAGCGAGCTGGTAAAAGAAATGCTCTGGCAGGGTCAGGTGCTGTGGGGCATGATGCTGTATGATAACCGTCGTTTGGTAGATTATATGTGTCAGCGTGAGGACATTGATGCTTCCCGTATCGCAACGATCGGTATGTCGATGGGTGGACTTATGGCATGGTGGATGGCTGCTTTAGATGAACGAATACAGGTCACGGTGGATATCTGCGGACAGGTAGATGCCCATACGCTGATCGCTAAAAGGGGATTGGATCATCATGGCTTCTATTCCTATGTCCCCGGCTTGTTGAAGCATTTCACCACGCTGGATATTCAAAAGCGGATCGCACCTCGTCCACGGATGAGTATAACAGGTCAAAATGATCGGATGTGTCCTATAGAAGGAGTCGAGCATTTGGCCAAGGGGTTGTTGGAAGCTTATCAGAAAGCAGGTCACCCTGAGCATTGGCAGCCTGTGATTGCGGGCGGTGGCCATATGGAGACATTGGAAATGCGAACGGCTTGGCAGTCATTTTTAGCTGAACACTTGTAAATCAAATGAAAGGATTGGGGTAACCATGCTAGTCGGAAAAGAATCCTTTTGTGATTTCCACACCATTCAGGAGGCGATTCATGTATTGGAGCAATCGCCTTCCAACGAAATGGAAACGTTAACTATTTTATCGGGTACCTATGAGGAAGAAGTGCGGATTTACCGTTCAAATCTACATATCATAGGCATCGGGCAGGTAGAGATTCGTATGGACCGGTATGCCAAGGAGCGGAATGAAGCAGGTGAGGAAATAGGAACCTTTGCGACACCGACTTTATTTATAGGCGGCAGCCATCTGATCTTGGAAAATCTCTTCATTTCCAACACGGCCGGACAGGGAGAACACATTGGGCAGGCCGTTGCGGTATACGCTCATTGTGATCAAACCGTCTTTAGAAACTGCACCTTTAAAGGGTACCAGGACACGTTATTTACAGGCCCTCTGCCTCCTGCACCCAAAGAACGATTAAAGTTTGGTGGAATTCCTTTGAAAGAACACCATGCACACTATCGCCAGCTTTATCAGCATTGTTACATCGAGGGTACGATAGATTTCATTTTTGGCGGGGCTACCGCTTACTTTGAAGATTGCGAGATTCGTAGTTTGCGTCATCATAAGAACCATACAAGCTACGTTACAGCCGCCTCTACACCGCAAGGACAAACGTACGGCTATGTATTCGATCATTGCTATTTAACCGCAGAGCCTGATATTACTCCTGTTTTTTTGGGCCGTCCATGGCGGGAATATGCCAAAACCGTATTTGTCGATTGTAAAATGGGCGACCATATCGACCCGCGCGGCTGGGACAATTGGGACAATGTCGCGAATGAGAAAACCGTCTGCTATCAGGAATATGGCGGATCTGATGAAATAGCTTTATTACGTAAGCAGCGTGTTCCGTGGGCGGATTGCTTTGAAGCGAGGACAAAAGCATGGAGCAAGGAGCAGGTTTTTGAGGGAGTCACATTTTGGAAAGTAAGGAGAAGTGATGTCTCATGTTGATCCAAAACCCTATATTAAAAGGCTTTAATCCCGATCCGTGTATTACGCGAGTCGAAGATACTTACTATATTGTAGTGTCATCATTTGAGTGGCTGCCTGGAGTACGGGTGTATCAGTCCAAAGATTTGGCTCATTGGGAGCACTGCACGGATATTTTGACTGACCAGGTTGATTTGAGAGGGAACCCGAAAAATTGCAGCATTTGGGCACCGCAATTAAGCTATGCGGATAACCTTTTTTATCTGCTCTATACGGATGTGAAAAGCACCAAGCGTCCGTTCAAGGACGTTCATAATTTTGTGATAACGGCACCCACGATCAACGGACCGTGGTCGGAACCCGTTTATCTGAATAGTAGTGGATTTGATCCATCTTTATTTCATGATGAGGATGGACGCAAATGGCTGCTGAACGCGTTGTGGGATTACCGCATGTTGGAAAGCAATAAGTCATCGGGTATTGTCATGCAGGAGTATGACAGCAGTCAACAGCGGCTTGTTGGTGAGCCTATTAAAATTTTTGATTGCACTCCATTGAAGAAGACAGAAGCGCCCCACATCTACAGGCAGAACGGTTATTATTATCTTGTTACAGCGGAAGGTGGAACGGGTACGGGGCATGCAGTTACCGTAGCACGCTCCAAGCAGATAACCGGCCCGTATGAAGTAGACCCGCATAACCCGATGCTTACGTCTCGTGATCTGCTGAATTTCCCTTTACAATGCGCAGGACATGGCAGTCTTGTGGAAACACCGGACGGAGAATGGTATATGGCTCATTTATGTACACGTCCAGTGGAGGGGAAATACGCTATTTTAGGGCGCGAGACAGCGTTGCAGCAAGTATATTGGAATGATGAAGGCTGGCTGCGATTAACCGCCGGGGGCCATACACCCCAATTGGAGGTGCCTGCGCCTCAAGGGACAATCTTGGGTCAGCAAGAGCAGCAGAAGTATATTTTCGAAGACTTTTTCGAGGGCCCCACACTTGACAAAACGTGGAACACATTGCGTATCCTGGCGGACGATAGCTGGTGTTCATTAAGTCAACGCCCAGGCTATCTTCGAATCCATGCTGGAGAATCCATACAAAGTCTGTTCCAGCATCACGTGCTTGCCATTCGGCAAACGGATCATCATTTCCGGGTAGAAACAGCACTGGAGTATCAGCCAACCAGCTATTTGCAAATGGCGGGACTTTTGCTGTATCTCAATGAAGAAGACTATTTGTATGCGTATGTTAGCTATGAAGAGGGAGTGGGAAAAGTGCTGCGCATGATGCGCTGTGAAGCTAATTCATTTACGCTAATTCCGCAAGTGATTGCCCTTCAGAATGATCTTCCTGTACATTTGGCTGTAGAGGTTCATGCATCCCATGCACAATTTTATTATGGAGTCGGAGATGAACCTTCCTGGACGCGACTTTTTGAAATACAGGATATCAGCTTTTTGTCTGGAGGATTTACAGGGAATTTTGTAGGTATTGCAGCTCATGATATGCAACAATTCCAAGGAAGCCATGCTGATTTCTCCCACTTCTTATACCATGGTAAGGACCATCTCTCCTCATAAAAATATAATACTGACTATACTGCAAGCACCTTAATGGGTGCTTTTTTTCTTTCGCAGATTACCTTTTCACATTATAATCTCGCAAAATCTCCAAAAAAGCAGTGGTTGCTTTCGTCTCAAATATCGCAGAAGGGGTCAGAAAAGAAAATTTCCGAATGAACGGGAGATTGAGAATATCCAATACTTCTAATGTTCCCAAAGCAAGTTCCTTTTGAATTACCCATTGGGACAGCAAAGAAATCCCCAAGCCTGCTTCTACCGACTCTTTGATGATCTGTGTACTGCCAAAATTCATCATATGAGAAGGATAAAATCGAAGCTGTGCAAACATCTTTTCAGCCGCCTCCCGGGTTCCAGAGCCTTCTTCCCGCAGAATCCAGATGTCCTCATGCAGCTCATTTATATCCACTTGAGATTTACCGGCCAAACGATGATTTTGCGGAACGACAATAACCATTTCATCATCGGCGAAGGATTCAATGTGCAAATGGTCATGCTGAAATTCTCCTTCGATAATGCCCACATCCAGTTGATTATGGATCACGAGCTTTTCAATTTCCAATGTATTGCCGATGGTAATGGAGGGCTGAATGAGTGGGTACTGAATTCTCATTTGCGCAATTACATGTGGTAATACATATTCACCATACGTGTAGCTTGCACCAATAGACAGGTTACCCTTTGCCGTATGCATTAGCTCATCCACCAAGTACTGCATACGTGTATGGAGTCGGATAATCTCCTGGGCATGATGATACACAATTTCACCTGCTTTAGTTAAGCGCACATATTTATTACTTCGCTCCAAAAGCCGGGTTCCTACACTGCGTTCCAATGTTTGAATATATTGACTTACCGCAGGTTGGGTCATATGTAGTGCCTCAGCAGCTCGTGTGAAGTTTTGTTTTTCCGCAACCCTAACAAAAACGACTAAAGATTGATCCAAAGCTTATTCCTCCAATTTAATCATGCTATTTACTTATTATCATTATTGTAATGATTTATTTTTCTTATGACAAAATACATATTAAGCTGTATGCATGTAGAATTGGAGGGAATCAGCATGAAAAGTCATATTCAACACAGCAAACTTTTATTGAACAAAGGTCGATTGTTTCGGTTTTTATTCGGCATTGTGCTAACGATGATCTTCGCACTGGCGGGATACGTCCTGAATGAAGTACCAGGCTTTCATTATGTAGGTCCATTGGCATGTGCGATGTTTCTCGCTATACTATACCGACAGTTGTGGGGATATCCTGAAGCTGTACGCTCAGGAATTGAATTTTCAGCTAAGAAAATACTGCGCGGAGCTATTGTGTTGTATGGACTGAAGCTGAATATGGATGTTGTTATTCATCAGGGGCTGGGGTTGCTTTTACGTGATGTAGGCACTGTGGTGTTCGCCATTTTTTTTACGGTTTGGCTGGCCAAACGATGTAAGGCAGATGCTTCGCTTTCTCTACTTCTAGGGATTGGAACAGGAGTTTGCGGTGCAGCAGCAATAGCAGCTGTATCTCCCTTGTTAAAGTCGGACGATGAGGATACAGCCATAGGAGTTGGACTCATTGCCTTGGTCGGAACGGTATTTGCTATTTTGTTTACAGTGCTTCGACCTTGGCTTCCTCTGACGGATATGCAATATGGAATCTGGTCGGGCATCAGCTTACATGAAATTGCACATGTGGCCTTAGCAGCAGCGCCTGCCGGACAGGATGCTCTTGCCATGGGTTTATTAGCCAAACTGGGGCGTGTCTTCTTACTCATACCGCTTAGCTTTATTTTAATGTATTGGATGAAACGAACCGGAAAGATTCGTACAGGTACTAAAGTGGAGTTCCCCTGGTTCCTCATTGGCTTTATTGCGGCAAGTATTTTGGGAAGTTATGTTTTTGGAAAATATATTGTAGTTCCACCTAATCTAATGAACGAACTTTCTCAGCTTACTACCTTTATGTTAACGATGGCTATGGTAGGCATGGGGCTGAATGTGAGCTTTAAGACTTTAAGAGAGAAAGCAATGCTGCCCTTACTTGTACTGTCTGTTACTTCGATTATTCTTGTAGGGCTAACGTTTGTAACTGTATAAATTGGAAGTATGTGCTTGTGATGAGATTGTAGCAAATGAGATTAGTAAAACTGGAAAGAGCTCTGCTTGCGTATAGCTGGCGGAGCTTTTTAGTGCTTTCGTATTACAAGGCTGAAATATATAATGAATGAATCGTAACTTTTTACATAGGAGTCGCGTCTATCAAAATGGAGGCTTCAGAGGTGCATAGAATGTAAAATTTACATAGTGAAAAATTAGAGATTGGTAGGGTACATATGAAGAAAATTAGTTTATTTGCTTTTTTGTTTCTGTTTCTATTAGCATTTCCAGGAGAAAGTCACGCTGCGTCTTCAAATTCACATATTCAGCTGGACGGTAAAGATATAAGTGTCAGCAAGGGTGCGCAGATTCAGGAAGTAAAGGGCAATGTGCTGGTTCCACTCCGTCTTATTGTAGAGGAATTGGGTTATCGTGTGAATTGGGAATCCAAGACAGGTACCATAACTATACATAAACAAAATCTCAACCTGAGCCTTCAGGTCAACAATCCCATTGCCTCAGTTAATGATCAACCGATGGGGCTGGCTGTAGCTCCTTTGCTGAACGGGGGGACGACTTATGTTCCACTTCGTTTTGTATCTGAACAGACAGGAGTTGAAGTGGTATGGAACAACGAACTTAAAACCGTATTTTTGACGACTCCGTCTGCTTCAAGCGAAAACAGCGTGACCACCCATGATCACTCTGCTACTCAAGCTGCAAGTGATGCTACAGAGAGTGAGCGTACAGCTATACACCAAATTAACTTCAACAATCACGAATTGATGATAACGGTGGATGGAAAGGTAAGCCCCAAAGTAACCACATTGACTCAACCAGATCGTATTGTTATAGATATACCTGATTCGAAGTTTGGCGAGGAATTTCCAGCTTCGCAATCTATTAACAATGGTGGACAAGGAAGCTTTCTAGTCACAGAAGATCTAGATGCTTCCAAGGTAAGATACTCCATGTTTAGCACAAACCCAGCCTCGGCACGTATTGTGGTTGATCTTGATCACAGCACACCCTTTCATCTTATTAATGCAGATGATGGTAAAGTTGTCATAGCGTTGGATCAGGCTTCGGAGGAGTCAGCATCTACCGATACTGTTATATCTACTATACCTGTTGAGCCTACGATTTCTTCTGACGGACACGCGCAGGGGATTGACGTCTCGCACCATAATGGCAATATTGATTGGCAGCAGGTGGCGGCAGCAGGCAAGACATTTGCTTTTATTAAAGCTACAGAGGGCACCAAGTATCAAGATAATCAATTTTTAGCAAATGTTCAGGGGGCCAGAGATGCTAACATCCTGGTTGGCGCTTATCACTTTTTAAACGCAACTACCGTAGATGGAGCTCGCCAGGAAGCAGCTAATTTCGCCAGGGCTCTAGATTCAGCAGGAGGAAGGCTGGATCTGCCCCCTGTGATGGATTACGAAAATAATCCTAAAGGTCTTACTTCCGCACAGATCAGTGAAGTGGCTCATGCATTTTTGGATGAAATGGAGAAGCTTACCGGACGTGAGCCGATCGTATACACGGGAAATGTCTTTGCTTCCAAGTTTGATCCTACGTTTTCTATGTATAAATTGTGGGTAGCGCGATACAGCACTACGCAAAAGCCGACCGCAGTTCCAGCTTGGAATAGCTGGTGGGCTTGGCAATACAGTAGCACAGGCAGTGTTCCAGGTATTAGCGGCCAAGTCGATCTAGATGAGTACAATGGAACGATAGATGAACTTCGTGCTTCATTGGCAGGCTCGCTTGATTAGAAGGTTCATGTCATGATTAATCCTCGCGAATCCGGATAGGATCTGCGAGGATTTTTAATGTCTGATTTGTTTAGCTGGGCATGATCCATACGATTTCGCTGATTCGAACAAAGAATTTTTTTCCGTATACATCCAAGATGACATGGTCAGGCTTACTATCTACTACACATCCATCAATTCTGCCACGTGTTGTTTCAAGTACAACGTACTTGCCGATCATTGATTTTAATGTCTCTACGACATATGGATCTACGGGGTGTACCACGACATGGTGGGAGGTAGGATGGTGAGGAAAAGGTTGGTTAACGTTATAATTAAACATTTGATTTGAATTCAATTGCTTCACTCCTTCAGGATTAGTTGTGATATCCTATGCTCCTGCCTAGGAAAGGTGTAGGCTAATGCCCATCCGTGAAAATATTCATAACATTGCCAAAAAGCCCGGTCCATAGGAAAGCTCCATACATAAGCTATGTTGTACCTTGAATTAAAGGAGGCAATGATCCATGAGTGAATGTGAAAGAGGTTGCGGTGGCGGTTCGGTAGGGGGCTACCCAGGCGTTTGGACATCGACAGGAGCTATTCTGGTATTGTTCATTCTGCTCGTTATCATTACAAAGTCTTTCTGGATCTAAATTCAATTGAGTAGCTTAACCCCTCATTGGTATATTACCGGTGGGGGGTTAAGTGCTTTAGAGAATGGATTGTATGATAAAACACCCCAAATAACAGCGCACAAGCCCAACACAACTGTGCAGGGCTGGGGAGCTGTCAAATGGGGTGTTTTGGCATCAATAAGCCGAAACGGGAGATGGATGAGGATTAAATTAAAGCAATCGCTAATAGGGTAAATAGGCTCAAAGTTAAGATTTGATCACCATACCCGTAAGGATAAAAGGCAGACGTTTGTACACGTCCGTTCCGCTCGGTTTTTAAGTACACATTTTTACGATCCACATCCGTAATGGTTCCTTCGTACTGTTTTCCGTCAATGGTGAGAATACGCACCTTTTTATTCATACAGTTCAAACAGTTGTAGTAAGCGTCCATTCAATCACCCCCTCTTATACACATTGGCATTTTATGAGAGGGAAAGTCTTATGGTAACGGCGAACATACAGGGAAGGGGGATTCCGGCGTACTTCAGGTCTGACTAGGGTTAATCTTGCTCTTGATAGGGATTAAAGGAAAAGCCAGGGTATCCATGAGTATAGGTGTAACCTCTTTGGGGGGCGATCTGACGATGTGATGAAGTATCGTTTAGCCTTACATGAATCCCTGGTTTTCGAGGTGGCTGCTGCTTGCAGTCATTGGGAGGACCGATGATGACAGGTTTTTTAATAGGGGCGAGCGCTTCCTGAACCTTTTTCTCATCCAGGCAGTAAGTATGAGCCATAATGTTACTCGGCGTTAGCCGCAAAACATCGGAGCCTAAAATGAATTCAGGGACTGGAGCGTTAAAAATCGCCAACAAGTGAGTGTTGTCCACCGTGGCGACTAGATAATGCCACCATCCCTGAGGGACGTTAGCCACCTGTCCAGGTGTAATCGGAAAATGTCGTAACTCGCGAGTAAAGGGATTAATCAGTGACACGGTCACTGCTCCAGAAATACAGTATATTAGTTCTGTGGCATTTTGATGGTAGTGAGGCTCTACAACATTAGCAGTGCTGAGACGGATATCCAGTAGCGATACATTTGCTAATGTATTCAGCTGCTGGATCGACAGCTCGTTGATTGAGTTCTGAGCATCTTTCTGAAACAAAATATTGTCGCTTAAATCATAGGTGAACTGTACAGTGGGAGAGGTGTAATCCATATATGAATTCACGTGTCCTTTCCTGCCTTTCTGTTACTCGAAATGAATGATCGTACGCTACCCTATGCATTCGCCTATATTTATGTGCACAAAATGTGGTTTGAAAAAGCAAATGTCAGATTCAGGTCCTGGGTAGATTGAATCGAAAAATAGCGAAAAAAGTCACGTATTCAAGTGTAGTCGAAATGTGGTCTATTGCCCTCTCATACACGTCAGCCCCTTAGGAATGGTGTTTTATTAGCTTAGTTATTCTTAGGACCAGAGCCGGATGATACGTAAATGCGGCTTGTGGTATACTGCAACGGACGTGTGAATGCATCAATATCCGATTCCATATATAGCCACGCGTCATTTCCGCAGCTAGTCATAAGTTATGGCAAAAGAAGCATCATCGGATAAACGTCCCTGAGTTGTACAGGCCGGAATGGTTGCACCGGACAGAACATGAAAGAGGAGGTTGTCTGGAATATGAAAAAATTATCTATTTTAATCCTGTCCTGCGCATGCATGTTAGGTACAGTATTATCAGTCGCACCAGGACAAGCACAGGCACAATCGTCAGCTTTAAAGAAAGGGATTCAAAGCGAACGGGTGCTGGAGCTTCAACAGCAGCTTCATTCACTCGGTTACTTCAAAGCTGGTTTTACGGGATACTATGGCTCTTTGACCAGCAAAGCGGTGGCTCGTTTTCAGCGGGATAACGGTCTGACGCCTGATGGTATAGCGGGAGCGGCAACACAGGCCAAGCTGGATTCGTTCGGAAAGGTCCGCGTAACCGCGTTGGATCAACTGGCACGGATCATTTATTCCGAGGCGCGTGGGGAATCGTTTGAAGGACAAGTAGCTGTTGGCGCTGTCGTATTAAACCGTGTGCAGTCCGGCGAGTTTCCAAGCTCGATTCCCGACGTTATTTTACAGCCGGGTCAATTCACCGCTGTACAGGATGGTCAATACCGCCTGAAGCCCAACAAGACTGCGTACCGAGCAGCCAGACAGGCACTTAATGGGGCTGATCCGACCAATGGGTCCTTGTTTTATTACAACCCAGCGATTGCCACAGCCAAATGGAGTAAAAGCCGTCCGGCTGTCATCTCACTTGGTCGTCATACATTTACGAATTAATTCCATATGAGCATTTGTAATTTTTTCAGCCGTCAGTAGCTTCTTCTAGAAGTGGTGACGGCTTTTTGTGTATTCACAATTTTGTAATATATTAGGGGTGATGTATCTCGTTTTATATTAAAAATTCTACCTATTATTCCGATACTCTTAATAGACAAAAAATGAAATCAAAGGAGTCTTTCTAAAATGAGTCAACATCCTTATACCATCGAAGTGGATCAAGTCATTAAAACGGTACATATGGCAGTGAATGGAGTTTTTAGCCAAGAGGAGTACGACAGCTTTGTAAAGGATTATATCGCCAAAACTTCATCTATTCAGGCATCGAGCTTTACACTCAAGGTAGACTGCACCCAAATGGCACTTTTGGGACCAGGTGAAGTAGAGAAACTGAAGGGTTCTTTTGCACGTTATAAAGAAACTGGATTTGCCAAAATAATTTTTGTTATCAGCCTCCAGCAAACGATTATTAAAATGCAGCTTGGTCGCGTAGCACGTGAAGCAGGATTAAACAACGTAGATATTGTAGTACAATAATGCGCTGACGTATGAGTAAGGGGGAAACCTGATGAGCCATATCAGAATAAAAGCACTGGGAGCGTATCATCCGTCCCACTCGTTGAATAACGAATATTATATTCGCCATTTTGACGAGCGGGGAAAAGATATCCGGCGCTTCATGGAGCATATGGGAAGAAAACACCGCTATATCATTGATGACCCCAACGAAAACGGTCTAACTATGGGGATAGCAGCTGCGCAAAAAGCATTGGAGCAAGCTGGTATGACAGGTCGTGATGTGGATATGATCGTGTTCTCCACTCAAGTTCCTGAGTCGCTGTTTCCGATGAATGCCTTGTTTGTTCACCAGGCGATTGGGGCCAGACATGATGTGGCAGTGATGGATTCCAATGCGAATTGTGCAGGGATGACAGTAGCTGTCGATCAAGCCAGTCGGTCGATGTTATCTAATCCCGATGTACGGACAGCGCTTATTATCGGCTCAGATTATAATTCGCTCATTTCCGATCCTGCGGATGAGATTACTTATGCGAACTATGGGGATGCTGCGTGCGCAGTTATTTTGGAGCGTACTGAAGAGGAAACTGGATTCATAGATTCCCTGTATTTTACGGACCCCGTCAATATAGATAAAATTTTGTACCCAGCTCAGGGGTTAGCGGCGACACTTCAAAGGAACGCGCCCGGAAAATATATTCAATGGCTTCCGTTCGACGCCAATATGGCCCTGCCTCCAACATTTGAGCTGCTTGAACGCATTATAAAAAAGAATGGGCTGACGCCTCAGGATGTGCGGGCTTATTGTCTGTCGCAGTTTTCATTGGCCAATGTGTTGAAGATCCAGGATCATTTGGAGCTAGAGGATGATCAGATGATTTATGTGGGTGATCGTTATGGTTATACAGGTACCAGCAGCCCGTTCATTGCTCTATATGAAGGTATTGGATCAGGTCGTATCCGGCGTGGCGATCATGTGCTATTCTGGACGATCGGAGCTGGATATCAACTGGTTGCTATGTTGTTCAAATATTAGGAATACGAAGACCTTGCAGCTGCAAGGTCTTTTTGTATTTCCCACCATGATAATTGTAATGATTTGGTTGTGTTAGGGGTGATTATTTTGTAAAATTTAAACATTGAATTCATAAGGGAGAGCTCATATTGCGGACATTGGATAACATGACAATGATGACGGAAAACATCGTACACAATTCATAATAGGAGCTGAAGGGTTATTAAAATCGAAAATTTGTTTTACGGGGAACGAATAAAACTGGCGGCAGTTAGGGAAGAAGATGCTGAACTGATGTTCAAATGGGGCGAGGATGCGAAGTATTTGCGAAATGTAGATACGGATTTGGCACTCCCCTACACGTTGAAACAGATGGAATCGGAAGGATCTCCTAGCTCTAACGAGATCTATTTTCGGTTAAGAACATTGGCAGACGATGTCTTGATCGGATTTGTTGCTATTCATGGGATTGAGTGGAATAATCGCTGCGGGCAGCTGGCAGTAGGTATAGGTAATACAGACTACCGTGGCAAGGGGTTTGGAGCGGAAGCTATACGTCTCATTCTTCGTTATGCGTTTTATGAGCTGAATCTTAATCGGGTCGGCTTGGATGTGATTGAGTACAATACACAAGCGATCCGTACCTATGAAAAGGCAGGGTTCCAGCTGGAGGGTAGAGTTCGTTCCGCTGTTCTCCGTGATGGCAACAGCTATGATCGTATTATGATGGGCATCCTGTACTCTGAATGGATTTCGACTCTTCAAGAATAATAGATACACAATTTGTTCATAAAATATTCCATAATAAGCCTTTTAATAATGTGGAAAGAGGTTTATAGTTAAGGGGTCACATGCCCAAATCATTATTAATTTGAGTATGAGTCAAAGCTGAGGAGGAATTTACATGACAAATGTTGTAAGGTCCGTCACTTCACCCAAGAAATTTATTTCTGGACAAAATCTGCTCTCGTCGTTAAATGACTACATCAAGGATTATGGCGATAAAGCCTATGTTATTTGCGATGAGTTTATACTTGAAAGAGCCCAAAAGGAGGCAGGTGCTTCGATTGAAGCAGCTGGTAACCAAGTGGTCTTCGAGAAATTCCAATATGAATGTACAAAAGAAGAGATTGATCGTAACCGTGAATTAGTACGTAAACATGGTTCGAACATCATTATAGGGATTGGCGGGGGAAAAACGCTGGATACCGCCAAGGCAACAGCATATTATGAAAAGCTGCCTGTTGTTATTTTTCCAACGATTGCTTCTACAGATGCTCCTTGTACCGCGCTTGCGGTTATTTACAAGAAGGATGGCTCTTTTGATGAATATTTGTTCCTGCCTACGAATCCAGATGTAGTACTTGCGGATACAGGTATTTTGGCAGCGGCGCCTGCACGTTTCTTTGCAGCAGGAATTGGTGATGCACTGGCAACTTATTTTGAAGCTCGTGCCTGCTATCAGGCCAACGGGGACAATCTGGTGCTGAACAAGCCTTCCACTACAGGTCTGGGACTTGCTCGCCTTTGTTATGATACATTGCTGGAAAATGCTGTGAAGGCCAAACGCGCAGTGGATCGTAAAGTGTATACTCGTGCGGTTGAGGATACGATTGAAGCGACTATTTATCTGAGTGGTGTGGGAGCAGAATCAGGTGGATTGGCAGCGGCACATGCTATTCATAATGGTATGACGGCTGTTCCTTCGCTCCACAAAGCACAGCATGGTGAGAAAGTTACTTTTGGCTTGTTAACTCAGCTGGTGCTGGAAAACGCGCCAAAAGAAGAGCTGGAGACTGTGATTAAGCTGGTTAAGGATGTAGGGCTTCCATTAACTCTTCGTGACCTGGGTGTAGAGGAATTTGTTGAGGCTGAATGGCGCCAGGTGGCTGAAGCTGCTTGTGCGGCAAATGATACGATGATCAACATGCCGTTCCCGGTTAGTCCTGATGATGTGTATAATGCAATCATCGCAGCCAATGCGATTGCAGAATCCTATCAATAATAGTTTCTTTCTAATTAGAAAAGTGAACTTTACAAAGACGGGTCTGTCATAACACTGACAGGCCCGTTTCGTTTATGTGCACTAACGAGTGAAACGAAAGAAGGGACCAGGGACTTATATCCTATCTTGTTCTGACCGATATAGATATAACAGGGAAATTAGGTTGGTCACACAGCAGGAGGAGATTTGATGTTGGTACATGGTAAAACACGTAGGGGCAACTTGTACATCCACATGTCCAGCGGTTTTCACAAGATTGGGGATTTTCGGGAAGAATATTCCGTAGCACCAGGTGATCGGCTGATGTCTAGATTAACCAAGCGGATCTACACCATTGTATCCGTACATCTTGGTGAAGAGGCGTATGCCGATCTTGATCTTGAAGAGGTAATCAGAAATAGTTAGAGAGTTTCTTTTGACTGGGTATGAAAAAAGCTTGTATTTCGCTCTAGGAGCAAAGTACAAGCTTTTTTCTTTCAGCGGAGGGACTCATGGAGAAGATCTCGTGTGATAATATTATTTTGGTTCATAAAATGTCTAATGGTTGCCTGCGAATTAGTTGCCGACAGTTCCTTTCCCCATGTCATAGCATAAGCCCAGGCTGGCTGATTCTGTAGCACCTTCGCACTTGGCAGAATATCGCTTTCTCCGATTCCCATAGGCTTGCCTTGTGCAAGCTTTAGCAATTCAGTGTAGTAGGAGGATTTGTAATCATTATTATAGATATCGGCTGCAAGCACATCTACCCGGTTAATGCCTGGAAAGGACAGATTATAGGGCGTGCTGTATGCGTTCGGGGCATTGGGACTCCAGACCCACAATAGGTTATCTAAATGATGGACATGTACGAACCGATCATACATTAGATCCCACAGCTTAGCGTAATTTTGTTTGTTCCCCCACCAAAACCAGTTGCCGTTCATTTCATGATAGGGTCTCCATAAAACTGGTACATCCGCATCCCGTAAGGTCTTAAGGGACAGAGCCGCCTCGTCCAAATCAGCGATGAGCTGCTTATATTGCGGGGTACCCGGCGTGATGTAACGATTAAATTCAGCTTGAGTAATTTTTGCTTGTACGTTTTTCCACGTTTTTGGCTTGCCCGGTAACGCCTGATGAAAGGTGATAGCTACGATTCCGCCGTCCTGGCTCCATTCAATAGCACTATTCACAACGCGCTGACGTTGCTCTCGTAAAGCAGTACGGGACTGATTAGCCAACCCACCAAACTCATAGCCGTGAAGTCCTGCGAATTGTCCGCTGATTTGTTGCAGCTTGTTATTTTGTTCATCCGGTGCCTCTAAATAATCATGCTGTCCAGAAATTAGCATACCATCCGGTACATTAGTTAAATAGGCAAGTAATTGCCTGGCTTTGGCAGAGGCATGAGCATTAATTGGCGGGGCGGCATCGGCAACAATGAACGATTGTTGAGAGCCGCTAAAGAGTAAAACAAGCATTAGCAGTAGCACCCTCTGTAACCAAAAGCGTGTTGAGTGAGATTTCATGGCGCTCCTCCTTTGATGCTGGTAATGGGATTAGTGTTTTTCTTTGTGTTTTCTAAGTTGTATGTAGGCGCTAATCATGATCATTATCAGACTAATCATAGTCCACCCATTGAGTTCCTGCGATTGTATCCAATTGTCCCACACAAGGAAGCCTGATATAAAAACAAGCAAACCCACTATAAGGTACATTTTGGTTTGTGCTGGACGCTTGGTACGTTTAGAAACCCAATGTATGATGCCCAAAATGATGGCTGCCTGAAATAAAAATATACCCATTATCATTAAACTAGCTATAAAAATAGGGGACATCCGTATCCTCCTCCTAGGTCTACAAACAGAATATGCAGGTTGTAACCGCAGATGTGGATTCTTAGATGCAAGTTTTAGGACAGGGTGAGTAACTGTTGTGCTCTGGTTATGATCTTGAACAAGTTGACTAAATTATACCATAACTACCGTCCTGCAATGAAAGGCGTCTAAATACCCACTCTACCTTGATTCGCCATCATACTTTATATTCAGTGAAATATCGACATATGGTTTGTACACTACGTACATATGAAGCTCCGTTTGGAAATGGCGGTAAAGTATAAGCATAAATGCAACGCGAAATCGACGGAAAAGTTTGGTATGATTAAAGTGGATTGCAAAGGAGGTTTTCATATGAATGAAGAAAACAGACCATTTTCTAGTCCAGCAGATGCTGAGGGAACCAAAGCAAACTTTGATGCCAATCAGCGGAAGCTTCACTCCGAGGGAGCTTCAAGCCTTTGGCGTCAGGTCAGTAATCTGCTTATTCTGGTTGGCGTAATTGCATTGATTATTATTATAGGCCGATTACTTTAATGAGATGACTGAAAAGTCAAAAAGATTAGGGATGTGAAATGGAGTGTTAAAGGCAGCTTTACTTTTTATTTTGGCTGGCATCGCCGAAATCGGAGGTGGATATTTGATCTGGCAGTGGCTGCGAGAAGGCAAGACATGGTATGTCGGACTTTGCGGCGGAGTGATTTTAGCTGTCTATGGAGTCATTGCCACCTTCCAGGTTTTCTCCTCCTTTGGGCGTGTATATGCAGCATACGGAGGTGTCTTTATTGTTCTTTCCATTGCATGGGGCTGGTGGATTGATAAAAAGACACCTGACTTGTACGATTTCATTGGTGGATTGATTTGTTTAGTAGGCATAGCTGTAATTCTGTTGCCGCGCTCAGGTTGATAGGACAAAAACCCCTTTTTTATTTTTAAAAACATGACTATAGGTCTACAAAAATAAGCTTCATATTCCGAAATAGAACTTAAGGAGGGGGTTCTATGAACTGGAATCAAATGAAGCTTAGATTGAAATTTGGCAGTGCTATGCCGAAGAGTGAAGGTAATTTCTCTTTTGGTCTCTTGTGTGGACTCTCCATCAGCATTGTGCTGTGGATCTCAATTATTGGTTGGATCATGCTTATCTTCAAGTGATGCTTAACAAAAACCTGTGACTTATAATTCATGCTTTATTTTGTAAAATCATTACGTAGTTTGTCTATTCCACGGCCTACGGCTTCATCAATCATATCGGTAGCTGCAGGTGAATCGGCACCAGGGTCAGGAATCCGATCAAATCCTGGTTCACGCTTATCCAGAGATTGTTTATATTCGATTTGATCGTCAGTAAGACTCTTTTTTTTTGAATTATGTTTTTTCATAGCACATTACACGCTCCTTCTTAGGCATGGTCAGTTCTACACTTTACATAAACGCTTATGCTCCATATTAAACGCTTATAAAATAAACCGGGAAGGATAAATCCCGCCCGGTACTTTCCAAACAACTAGCGATGCTCAATCAAATCAATCGCTCCCAGAACAACATGAGCCAGTCCGAAACCGAGAATGCCTGTAGCTGCAAGTTTGTACTTACTGCTCAGCAACACAGCGCCTGAAGCCGATACTACCGTCCCAAGAACAGCTGGAATCATACCTTCACGCATTCGTAACACCCCTTCTGGTGGTTTGGAAAGACGTTTATTAGTGTAGTTCAAATGTGCACAAGTTATACAAAAAGAGAAATTTTATTATTTTTTAAAAAAACACTTTACAATTTGATAAAAATATCGTATTATAAGTTGGTGCCCAGATGAACGACATTTACATAACGAGAACACTTCTTAGTAAGTAAGCTTCTCAGATACTTGTAAGACAAGAACAAGTAAGTGTAAAATAGCGTTCCTAAATGCTTGCCGGGGTGGCGGAATTGGCAGACGCACAGGACTTAAAATCCTGCGGTAGGTGACTACCGTACCGGTTCGATCCCGGTCCTCGGCATCCTAGTTTATTGCATGAAGCCCTTGATAATCAGGGGCTTTTTGCTTTTTTTAGGGGTTGAGATCTAAAACCCATATCATAAGGGGCGAGTGCCATTTTCACTTTTGGGGACGGATTGGGGACAAATTTTTGGATTTACGCATAGCTT
Source organism: Paenibacillus sp. FSL W8-0439 (assembly GCF_038008995.1). NCBI lineage: Bacteria > Bacillati > Bacillota > Bacilli > Caryophanales > Paenibacillaceae > Paenibacillus > Paenibacillus sp. FSL W8-0439. The sequence goes on along the minus strand of NZ_JBBPAK010000001.1, from coordinate 3,729,713 downwards.
TGACATGAGTGGATACTTCCTCTATATGCATATCTGCATACCTCATAGGCTTCATTTTTTATGGAAAGGTAAAGTCTTCAGACTGAGTCGCTCTTGATTAACGCATCAATAACTTTGGTTGCTTCTTCCTCAAAATAGTTTTTCTGTTCTCTTTACGCCTTTCTTATCCTCGTTACTAATATCCGCTAGAGGATTATTTTTCGTAGCCTGATGAAGGAGAGATTGAGGTAAAGTAGGAGCCTACCCTTATTCTAATATGACTTCCATCATAATTTTGGTAATATAATCTTTTTCCCGGTATTTTACCACGGCATCATATATATATTCTTCATAAACATAATCTCCTAAAGATAAGTTTAGTCGATCCATTTCCGAAAAAAGTCGATCATAGGTTTCATGAATGCTCTTTTCTTCACCAATATGGTAGCCCGTTAGAAAATATCCTTTCTTAGTTTTCAAATAAGGATAGTCCTCCCGAGGATTAGGTTGCTTTATGTACAGATAACTGTAGTTCGTATATTCACCCTTCAATACTTGCTCTTTTTTTGTAATACCCCCAATAGGATATCCTGTATCGAGAAATGATACATATAATTCGTCAACAAATTCTGAAACCACTCTCACAAAATCTTCTTCCGAAATATTTTTTATATTTTTACTAAGATAAAGTGTTGCTTCTGTGTGTTGTTCAAGAGAAATCTGGTGAAAATCTAACCGTGATGCCTCTTCCATGAGTTCTATTTTTGCGTCGATGATTCTTTCCGTCATTTCAATTTCTTTTCTTTTTTTAACAATGTTCTCTTTCTGTTGGTGCATTAAAGATAAAAAGCTGGCAGGTGATTTGTGTTTCATATACTGCTGGATTTCTTTGAGTGACATTCCAAGATCTTTTAACAATTCAATAACGTTGAACCATTCTAATTGACGAATAGAATAAAAACGATATCCTTTATCGTTTTTGTAAATCGGAGAAAAAAGGCCAATTTGATCGTAATAGAGTAATGTCTGCTTATTAACTTTACATAGATCGGAAAATTCCCTCGGAGTAAAGTATTTTTCATTCATTTTTGAGTGCCTCCCTTGACTATATAGTTACTATATACCATATGATCGTTTTGTAGACAAACTAAATGGAAAGGTTTTGTTATTATGTTTAGCGAAATTCGGGTTGTAACGAGCTCGAATGAAAAAGAAGTACTTTCCTTAAGCATAGCTAAGGATCAGCGACAGTTTGTAGAATCCATCTCACAGTGTTTACAAGAGGCTAGGGAGGATACTCGTTTTGTACCAGTAGGTCTGTATAAAAATGCTATACCAGTGGGTTTTGCTATGTACGGTAAATTTGAAGACGAAGTCTGGTTCGATCGGTTTCTAATAGATGAGCGATTTCAGGGAATGGGCTTGGGCAAATATTTTATGGAAAAGCTTATTTCATTTTTAGAAAATGAGTACCCTGGCCACCATATTTATTTAAGTGTTTATGAAAATAATATCCATGCAATTCAATTATATAAACAATTTGGATTTACTTTCACAGGTGACTATTATACACCAAAAGAAAAAATAATGAATAAAAGAAATCAATGAGATTGATAAGTTTTGAACATAGGATGTAACTATCAAAGGAGATTAAATGTAATGAATGTTAAAAAATATTTAGGTGTCTTGCTTTTTATTTTAGTGACCATCCTGTTTACAGGCTGTTCGCTCCAAACGGTCTCATTAAAGGACTCGACACACAGCAGTTCTGTTTTAACGCAATTTGATGAAGTCGCTAAATATATTTCGGAGCATACTGATCTTCCCGGGAATTATATAACCAAGAAAGAGGCCAGAAAATTAGGCTGGGAGCCTAGTGAAGGAAATTTGGAAAAAGTAGCCCCAGGCAAAAGCATAGGCGGTGATGTATTTCGAAATCGAGAAGGCTTGTTGCCCGAGAAAAAAGGGAGAATTTGGTACGAAGCAGACATTAATTACTCAGGCGGAACTAGGGGGAGCGATCGAATTCTCTACTCCAATGATGGCTTAATCTATAAAACAACTGATCATTACCGTACGTTTGAGCAACTAAAAGAATGAAGGAGGCTTTATGATGGTTGTAATTATAAATGGAAATAACATTCATGGAAAAGAAGAATTACATGACACACTTCAAGCCCAGCTTGGATTAGACCAAACTTACGGTCGAAATTTGGATGCATTATGGGATTGCTTAACTGGCTCCATCCCGATGCCACTTACAATTCAATGGCTTGATTTTCACGCAAGCAGGAAATCCCTTGGAGAATACGCCGATCGTTTGTTGGATTTAATGCGTGAAGCCGAAGAAGAGGTGGAGAATTTTACTTTTGACGTGAAAGTATAATTATCTTTTTAAGATTTTCACTTTTAGTTAGGAGAACAAAGACGAATTGGGGACAGACTCTGGTATTTTATATAGATTACAGTATCTGCAGGTACACAGGACCAACGAAGCGCCTCACCGTTAATATGCGGAGGAGGCGCTTTAATTTTGGGAAAATTACATGCTATAAAATTCAGTTTAGTTTTGTGTTTTGTAATGATAATTCTGCTACCAAATGATTTATTATCTTAATCTGGATATAGATACATCATCCAAAAGAATGGTTGCAAAAGCATCCTGTGCTGTAACGCGAAACACTAAATCTCTGGAGACTGTCCCCGAATTCCCTGAGATTGAGAAGGTACGGGAGACTCTCTCATATTGTGATGAAGGTAGCGAGTTAAGCTGGATCGTGTAGGTTTGCTCTCCTAAACTAATTTGAAGCCGACCACCGAAAGGACTGATCAAATTACGTACCCAGAAGGTCACACGGTATCTTCTTCCTCTTCTCAGATCGGAAATCGTTTGTCTAAGCGAGACGCTGTGCCCCGGGTTAGCTGAGATTCTGACGGCTTGATTGCCACTGTGCGGGTTGGTTCTGGTAATAAAGATTTGACCTGTCACGTTGCTGACGTTTGCAATCCAAGGTGTCAAATCCTGATCTTCAAAGCCGCCGTTTCTAACAACAGCCTGAGTAGGCAATATTCTTTTCTTCTTCAATGCGTGAGGTTGAGATTGTATAGGGGATCTATTCATCCCTCTACGGACAGTAGCTGTACTTTTTCCAGTTTTTTTAGGTTTCATCTCAGCCAACTCTCTTTCAGTAAAAAATGTATTTTGTATTAGTAGTTTATGAAAGTGTGAATAATAGTGTTCATATTAAGAGAAACCAAAAATACCGCCGTATGGCGGTATTTTTTTTAGTTACGTAATTACAGCGAGAAAGAGTTTTACGACTTTATAGAGCAAAATCTTGTAACAGAGGGCCGAAGCCTTTCTATTGCATAAGTTGGTATAATCATTGGTACAGCAACTTTTGACAGAAAGACATCGGAGACGAGAATTATCCCGAAAAGCGCAGAAATGCTTGTTATTCAGGAACTCTTAGCAAAGACTACAACATAGCAAACGCATAGTGATGTAGATCAATTCAGCCGCATTTGAACTGTGAATTTGACGCACAAATTTGGATTTGGCCATGGGAAGGTGGGTTCAGTGAAGCTGATATGAGTCTGACATACCATATGGAACAGTTAAGAGTCTGTTTTATGAATTTTATTAACTATGTATATATTGTAATGGATAAGAAAACAGGAGACATTGCTATTGTCGATCCGTCATGGGATTTATCGAAAATAGAGTCATATCTTCGACAGTTGAATGGTAATCTCAGAGCCATACTATTAACCCATTCACATTTAGATCATGTTAATTTGGTAAATCCGCTCCTGGAAAAGTATAGACCGCACGTATTCATGTCAATACAAGAAATCGATTATTACCATTTTAGATGTGAAAATTTACATCCCGTTAAAGATGGGGATATTATCAAACTTGGAGAAACAGAAATTAGAAGTCTTTTGACCCCAGGACATACCGTGGGAAGTGTATGCTATCTTTTATCCAATCACTTGTTTACGGGGGATACCATTTTCATTGAAGGTTGTGGCTTTTGTGATCCGAATGGAGGAGATCCGAAAGACTTATATCATAGCGTTCAAAAAATAAAGCGAGAGGTTGATAGCTCCATTCAAATTTATCCTGCTCATTCATATGGTAAAGCACCTGGGTTCCCACTCAGTCACCTTATGGATGAAAATATTTATTTTCAATTTACGAGCATGAAGCCGTTTATTAATTTCAGAATGCGCCCCAACCAAAAAGGTTTATTCAATTTTAAATGAGTTGGTAAAAAGGGGGCAGTTCTAAAGGGTGATGGGGCCTCTACCCCCTTAAATATAGACCGGGTTGTTGCCAAAATGGCAATTGACACTGTTTGAGCAGAGGATTATAATGGAAATATACTATTCCAATTATATGATTATATGAAAAATAAAGGAACTTGTTTGCGGTTAATCGCTGGCGGGTCACGTTAACCACTGATGAGGGACATATCGTGAGAGATTGTAGCTTATCAAGCAGGATAAGTGAAAGGGCGAAGCTATGCATACACTGGCAGCAGACATTATAGGGGTTGATTTTGGCAGTATGTTTTGTTAGGAGATGAGCGGAGTGAATTGGTACGTGCTTTTTGTGCGAACGGGTAGGGAAGAAAGGGTTAAACAACTTTTTAATAAGTGGTTTGATTCTGAAGTTTACAAACCATTTATACCGCTCCAAGAGAGGCTTTTTAAAGTAGCAGGAACAGTCAAAAAAGAATTAGCGCCTTTGTTCCCCAGTTATGTGTTTATTGAGTCCAACTTACCTGACTTGCAGTTCGTAACAAGTACAAATTCAATGATTTATACTTCCAGCGATATCATTCGTTTATTGAGATATTCGAAGTTAGAAGCTTCTATGCGAGATTGCGAGAGACAAGTTTTAGAGAGTTTATGCAATGATAGATATTGTATAGAATGCTCAACTGGAATTATTGAAGGAGACAATATACGTATCATAGAAGGGCCGCTTAAAGGAAGAAGCAGCATAGTTAAGAAGATAGACAGACATAAAAGACAGGCGGTTATTCAGCTAGAATTTATGGGTGATATCAGACTAGTGAACGTAGCTTTAGAAATTATTAGTAAAGTTTAAATAGAATAATCGTGGGGATATCTTCTCCATTTGGAAGCTTTCAGAGCCCTTAAGGCATTTGAAGGTTTTTTTTGGTTTGTGCTTGCCTATTCATAGGGGGATATGCATGTGACCATGTATACGGAACAGCTCATGTTGAAGCGGGAAGATATCGTGATGAAGGCGGCTGTTAGTTTTGTACATGCAGTATGCCGTGACGATGCTGCTCTCGATCCGGAGATTTTTCATTCAGATGAGTGTAGCTACTTTGAGAGCCTGCTATTCCAGCGCCGAAAATCCAACTTTCTGCTTGGCAGGCTAAGTGCAAAACAAGCAGCATCCGTGCTGTTAAGGGAGCAGAACCTACGCAACATAAGCGTGGAGACAGGTGTTTTCGGCCAGCCCTTGCTTCGAACTACCGGAGTCCCTGGTTACCAAGTGAGCATTGCCCACTGTGATGATATCGGGACCGCTGTTGTTTTTCCAGAAGCGCATCCTATGGGGATTGATATTGAGAGGATAAGTCCTAACCGAAATAAGACCATGGAAAGCCAATTGACGACGGAAGAAAGGGAAAGAATCGCAGCCGTGCGAGGAGTAGAGGAATACTCTGTTTTATTGACGGTTTCTTGGACGGTAAAGGAGGCGATTTCGAAAATATTGCGCACAGGCTTTACCGCATCATTGCAAGTGCTTGAAATTAACGAGATCAGATTTAATAGTGGATGCTTTCGGAGTACATTTTCGCATTTTCCGCAATATGCCGCCCAGTCGTATCGGTTGGGTAACTACATCTTTACTATTGCAGCGCCAAGGAAGACGGAATGGAGTATCAATATGTCTCAATTGTATGAGCAATTTAATCCGATTTTCCATCCAAGCTGTTTGTAAATAACCCAATTTTAGGAGGATATACATGCGTAAAGAAGAAGTATTCGAAATCGTTAAAGGTTGTATTTGTGAAGTTCTACCGGAATTAAACGATCACCAGTTTCAGTATGACGATCGCTTGGTAGATTTGGGTGCGGATTCGGTAGATCGAGCCGATATTGTAATGAAGTCTATGGAAGCATTATCTCTTAATATTCCGCGCGTTGAGTTATCTGGCGTTAAAAATGTAGGAGAGTTGGCAGATGCGCTTTATGCCAAATTATAAAGAGCCTGAGTTAGTTATTACGGGAGTTGGTGTTACTTCGTCGATTGGGCAAGGGAAGACTGCCTTTGCTTCGGCGCTGTTCAAAGGGCAACATGCATTTGGAGTTATGCAACGTCCAGGCAGAAAGGGAGAAGCTTCATTTATAGGTGCGGAGCTGCCATCTCTGTCTTATCCGGAGACCATTTCCAAACGAATGTTACGAACCGCATCATTTTCAGGACAGGTGGCAATGGTTACCCTTCAAGAGGCCTGGGATGATGCTCAATTGGATGACGTCGACCCTAGCCGCATAGGATTGGTGATTGGAGGCTCCAATTTTCAGCAACGGGAATTATTTCAAACCTATGAGGCTTATCGGGAAAAAATGCACTTTGTATCTCCGACCTATGGGCTGTCCTTTATGGATACTGATTTGTGCGGATTATGCACTGAGCAATTCGGTATTCAAGGGTTAGCGTATACTGTCGGCGGGGCTTCCGCGAGCGGACAAGTCGCCATCATTCAAGCGATTGAGGCAATTCAAGCAAATCGGGTTGATGTGTGCATTGCGATGGGGGCGTTGATGGATATTTCGTATTTGGAATGCCAGGCATTGCGATCCTTGGGAGCCATGGGAAGCGACCGATATGCCGACCAACCAGCAATGGCGTGTCGCCCCTTTGATAAGATGCACGATGGATTTATATACGGGGAATCTTGCGGAGTTATCGTCATAGAGCGGTCGGATTTTGCAATGAAGCGGCAGGGGAAACCTTATGGAAAGCTTTCAGGCTGGGATATGGGGATGGATCGGAACCGGAACCCCAATCCTTCTTATGAAGGCGAGGTTCGAGTGATTAAAAGGGCCTTGGAGAAAGCGAAACTGTCGCCGGAAAAAATTGATTATATTAATCCCCATGGGACAGGCTCTGTAATTGGGGACGAGATCGAAATAAAGGCAATACAGAATTGCCAATTATCACATGCTTACATCAATGCAACCAAATCCATTATCGGGCATGGTCTGAGCGCAGCTGGGACGGTTGAAATTATTGCTACTCTTCTACAAATGAAAGAGTCGAAACTTCATCCTACCCGCAATTTGGAGGAGCCGATCAGAGTGGATTGCAACTGGGTGAAAAATGAGTCCATCCCAGCGGTTATTCACAATACTATGAATTTGAGCATGGGATTTGGCGGGATCAATACGGCCATCTGTATGCAAAAGTATGAGTCGGGCATTTAAGAAAGGGGGAGCATTATGGTATTGGTAGGAATAGAAGCAATGAATGTTTTTGGGGGCTCAGCCTATCTAGATGTCATGCAATTAGCGCAGCACAGACAGTTGGACCCTGCGAGATTTGAAAATTTATTAATGAAAGAAAAGGCTGTTGCCCTGCCCTATGAAGATCCGGTTACCTTTGGAGTCAATGCGGCAAAACCGCTGGTGGACGCCCTCTCTGAAGCGGAAAAAAACCGCATCGAAATGCTCATCACCTGTACAGAATCAGGAATTGATTTTGGAAAATCAATCAGTACATATATTCACCACTATTTGGGACTGAATCGGAATTGCAGGCTATTTGAACTCAAGCAAGCCTGCTATTCAGGTACTGCCGGACTCCAAATGGCGGTGAATTTTATTTTATCCCAAGTCTCGCCAGGGGCCAAAGCGCTTGTTATTGCCAGTGATATCTCACGATTTATTGCCGCTGAAGGCGGGGATGTTTTGAGTGAGGATTGGTCTTACGCTGAACCAAGCGGAGGGGCAGGGGCTGTGGCCATGCTCATTAGTGAAAATCCTCATATATTCCAAGTCGATGCGGGCGCTAATGGATATTATGGCTATGAGGTGATGGATACTTGCCGGCCGATACCAGATAGCGAGGCCGGAGATGCGGACTTGTCTTTAATGTCCTATCTGGACTGCTGCGAGCAAGCATTTTTGGAATACCAGAAACGGGTACAAGGAGTGGACTATAAAGATACCTTCCAGTATCTTTCCTTCCATACTCCATTCGGTGGAATGGTAAAAGGAGCGCATCGCACGATGATGCGAAGGATTACTCAGGCCAAGCCCAATGAGATTGAGGCGGATTATGTACAACGTGTCAAGCCAGGATTGGAGTATTGCCAACGAGTCGGCAATATTATGGGTGCGACCTTGTACCTGTCCTTGGCAGGCACGATTGATAAGGGCACATTTGATTCTCCGAAGCGGATTGGTTGCTTTTCCTATGGATCAGGCTGCTGCTCGGAATTTTATAGCGGGGTAGTGATGCCGCAAAGCCAGGAATATCTGCGTCGTTTTGAGATCGAGCGTAATTTGAATGATCGGTATCAATTATCCATGGATGAATATGAATCCCTGCTGAAAGGCAGTGGCGCTGTACGTTTTGGAACCCGCAACACCAAACTTGATTTTCAATTGGTTCCTGGAGTGATCGATTCCGGGAAAGGGAGACAGCGATTATATCTGGAGGAAATCTATGAATTCCACCGCAAATATCGGTGGGAATCATGAATTATCAAACAATTCAGGTTCGGTTTCAAGAATCGATTTGTTATTTACGGTTTTACCGACCAGAGGCAAATAACACGATTAATAACACCCTCATTGAGGAATGCATGCATGTGCTTGCACTGTGTGAGGAGTCGGTTACGATCGTTGTTTTGGAAGGCCTGCCGGAGGTGTTTTGTCTTGGAGCGGATTTTCAAGGAATGTACGAAAAAATGGCAAATGAACATGAGCATGCACAGAATCCAGAACCTCTATATGATCTGTGGTTAAAACTGGCGACAGGGCCCTATATCACGATTTCTCATGTGCGAGGAAAGGCAAACGCTGGCGGCATTGGATTTATTGCTGCCAGCGACATTGTGATAGCAGATCAGACAGCACAGTTCAGTCTGTCGGAATTGTTATTTGGGCTTTTCCCTGCTTGTGTTCTGCCCTTTTTAGTACGCAGAATTGGATTCCAAAAAGCGAATTATTTGACATTAATGACACAGCCGATTATGGTTGAGCAGGCTCTTACATGGGGATTAGTCGATGCATATGATGCCCAGAGTGATACGGTACTGCGCAAGCATTTATTACGCCTCAGACGATTGTCCAAAACGGGTATTTTACGCTACAAACGCTTTATGGACGAACTCAGCGATTTGCGTCAGTATAAATCACTGGCGCTGGCGTCCAATCAAGAGGTGTTTTCAGACGCTCAAAATCTGAAGGGCATTTTCCGATATGTCGAAACAGGTCAATTTCCGTGGATGGACTGATGGGCGTTTGCCACAAGACGGGATGCTGAGGGGGAAGTAGATCATCATGTCACAATCTGTGGTTGAGTTACTTGAGATCGAGCGAGGGATTATTCAAGTAACAATGCAAGATAGAGTTCATAAAAATACATTTACACTTGAAATGACTCATGGACTTAGAGAAGCGTTCCGTACGATCCAGGATGACTCGACCTGCAAAGTCGTAATTCTAACAGGGTATGACAACTACTTCGCCACTGGTGGAACGCAAGAAGGACTATTGGCTATACATGAAGGAACATCAAAGTTTACTGATGAAAATATTTACTCTCTAGCATTGAACTGCAAAGTTCCAGTGATAGCTGCTATGCAGGGCCATGCGGTTGGTGGGGGCTTTGTCATGGGGCTATTTTCTGATTTCGTAATCCTGAGTAAGGAAAGTATGTATACGACTAATTTTATGAGATATGGATTCACACCAGGAATGGGCGCGACGTTCATTCTTCCCCAAAAACTCGGGTTCAGCCTGGGAGAAGAATTATTGTTAAATGGGGGGAATTACCGAGGCGCAGAACTGGAGAAGCGGGGAGTGCCATTTCCAGTTTTGCCTCGCAAAGAAGTGATGAGCTATGGATTGGATCTTGCTAGACAGCTGGCCGAGAAACCCAGATTTTCATTAATCACATTAAAGGATCATCTGGTTGCTCCACTCCGCGCTCAGCTTCCCAAAATCGTAGAACAAGAGCTGATTATGCATGAGAAGACCTTTCACCAAGCCGAGGTTAAAGAACGAATCATCAACCTGTTTGGAAAATAATAACTTTTTCACATCCTTATTTATATTTGTTGGACGCTTTTACGGTTTTTCATGGGAATCTGGAAACGAGTGTGAAAGGGGCGCATAGCCTTTCTCATCACTCGTTTTTTCTTTGCTACTTCCGATTAGGCAACGCTTCAAGCGTGAAACAGCAGCTCAAAATAGACATCGTGATAAGCATTTGGCTCATGTTGTATTTAAATTTTGTGTTTGAGGAGTTGGTGGATGAATGACACGTAAACATGATCAAAGATCAGACTTTAATATCCCGATCCTTTCTTTTATGGAAACTTGCCGGCAATTTCCTGAAACAGAGTTGTTTACTTTTGAGAATGAAGGAGAGCATCCTCACGTGCTTACGGGGACCACGCTTTTGCTGCAAGTGCAAACTTTGGGCAACATTCTAATGAAAGAACTGGCTGCGCAGGAAAGAGCGCTCCTTGTATTTCCTCAGGGTCTGGGATATATCAGCAGCATGCTGGCATGTTTTTATGCAAACATCGTAGCCATCCCTACACCCATTACAGCAGCAGAGCCAGATGAAAAAATACTTGAGAAAATAAAGCCTATTCAAACGGATTCCGGGGCTGTATGTATCATAACAAATACTGCCTTCAAAGCTTTTCTCCAAACACAACCGGAGTATAGAACGTTTCGTATCCTAAATATTGATGAGATTCTTCAAGAGAGCGCCGCCCACGTAGATATAAAGATGAGAATGCCAGCACCTGAAGATATGGCCCTTTTGCTGTACACATCAGGCTCTACATCTCTGCCTAAAGGCGTAATTCTCAGCCATAGATGTTTAATGAATCAGGTTAAGGCTGAGCAATGGAGAATTGACCAAAATAGCCGTATCGTTTCCTGGATGCCGCAATTCCATGCTTTTGGACTGCAAAACAATATTTTGGTACCGCTATTGAATGGCGCCTCAAGCATTATTCTCCCACCAGAAAGCTTTGCTAAAAATCCGGAGCACTGGATTCAGATGATTGACAAGTATCAAGCTACCCATACGGCTGCGCCAAACTTTGCATTCGATTACTGCTGCTCCACCTTGGACGTAGCTTCACTACAGGAATATTCTTTGCACCATCTTCAAGCTATTATATGTGCAGGTGAGCCCATTCGGAAGGAAAGTTACGAAAATTTTGTCCATCATTTCCGGGCATTGGGGCTTAAAGAAGATATATTTTGTCCTCTTCTTGGCTTATCTGAGCTGTGTCCTGTTACCAGTGTAAAACCGGGCCAGTCGATGAGATTTCTTAATTTGGATATTCCTAGCTTGGAGCAAAGAAGAGTCCAATACACAGATGAGAAGAACCCATCGAAGTCCGTTGTCAGTTGCGGGGAGATCGAAGCTCCGACAGAAATACGGATTGTTCATCCTGAAAGTCATATGCTATGCCTGCCAGAGGAAATCGGCGAGATTTGGATTAAATCCGATCGGATGGCAGAGGGTTATTTAAATAGGAAGCAAGAAACGGACAGCACTTTTGAGGCGGTACTTTCCAGTACACAAGAAGGCGGTTTTTTCCGTACAGGTGACCTTGGCTTTATTGCAGACAATCATATTTATGTCATCGGCAGAGAGAAGGAAGTCATTATCGTTCACGGCAAAAATCATCATCCTGTCGATATTGAATGGACCATCCAAAAGAATATGCCGGAGTTGACCTTGCCTATCGCTGTATTTGCCTCTGAAGTCAAAGGCCAGGAAAAGGTAATCGTCGTACAAGAGATTGAAACGTCCCTTCATGAGCAGGAATATAAACGACTGGTCGAAAAGATGTTAAATGCCGTATCTGGGACACATCAACTTGAGATTTATGATATATATTTGCTGCCAAAAGGTAGTATTCCCAAAACGGGGAGCGGGAAAATCCAAAGAAAGGTTTGCCGTAATGCTTATATCAAACAAGAGCTTAGGGCACTTTATCAATATCGGAGTGCACTCTCAACAGCGCATTCGGGTATTGGAGAAACGGATGCTACTGTAGACGCTGTTTCGTTGATACAGCTGAAGATTCAGGAATATATGGTGCAATTTTTGCAACAGGAACTGAATTTGGAGTCCGAGGCAATGGATTTGAATAAAAATATTCACGTTTATGGCATCGATTCCATTCTTATCATGAAGCTCATACGCGGCATTGAAAAATCTTATCCGATCAAGGTTAATGCAAGAGAAATTCTAGAGTACCCAACGATTCAACTACTATCGGCTTATTTAGCCAAAAAGATTGAAAAAGATAAACCGGTTGTAGAGATCAAGACCGAAACAATCCTGCATGGTTTGCAACGGACTCCACTTTCTGAAGTTCAAAAAGGGTTGTGGCTATTACATAAAATGTCTCCTGAAATAAATGCTTACAATGTACCAATATGTCTCCGATTTAATACGAAAGTTGAGATAGAGAACGTTAAACAGGCTTTCCACACCGTTTTAGAGCAATATCCTATTCTAAAAAGTGTGATTGAAGAGGATAACGGGACACCTTATCAAAAGCTGGAGTCTGCTCAGCCGTTCAATATGCAGATAGAGGATATTTCAAGCTTGAAAGCGGATGAAATCATTCCCTTTATTCGGAGCAAGGCAAAGCAGCCATTCGCGCTGGAACAGGACCCTTTGATGCGTGTTTATCTGATGTCCAGGTCCGAACAAGAACATTTCATACTGGTGGTCATCCATCATATTATTTTTGATGGTAGTTCTTTCATCCTTTTTATTCAAAGCTTTTTAGATGCATATAAGGACTTGGGACAAGGAAAGAGACCAGTCGTTTTACCACCTGCCGCGAGCTATAGCGATTTTGTGGAATGGGAACAAACGATGCTGGCGAGTGCAGAAGGGGAAAAGCATTTTTCCTATTGGAAGCAACAACTGTCGGATGCTTTACCGACTCTAGAGCTTCCATATAACCGCTCAGGTTTTCTGACTCCGAGCATGGAAGGACAAACATACACCAAGCGGCTTCCAGTTGATTGGGTCAATCGGGTAAAATCTTTCGCCCGTACGCAATATATGAGCTTGTCTACCGTCTTGTTAGGTATGTATGTGATATTGCTTAACCAGTATTCGAAACAGGAAGACATCATCGTTGGAATGCCAGTTATGATACGACCAGAGGAGCGTTTTGACCAATTAATCGGATATTTTGTCAATATGCTTCCAATACGCAGCCAAGTGTCCGAAACAGAGACATTCCTGGATTTTATGAAAAAATTGCAAATCACCGTAGTCAATGGGATGGATCATGCTCCTTATCCTTTTCCGGCTCTGGTTCGAGCATTAAATGTGCCACGTTTGCAGGCGAGCTCGCCTGTTTTTCAGGCAGTTTTTTCTTACCAAAATTTTCTGCAAACTTCAAGCTTGCAGCAGCTTTGTGCGCCGTATAGCGATAGCTTTACCGTTGAGTTGGTAGAGGAAATTCACCAGGAAGGTGAATATGAGCTGGTATTGGAGCTGCTGGAGCAGGAAGAAGAGCTGACATTAAATATCAAATACCGTTCCGGTTTGTTCGATGAATCAACCATCGTACAGATGGCTGAGCGTTACACCGCATTAGCAGAAGCACTTATGAGCAATCCTACGGCTGCCCTGCAGGACTATTCATTACTTTTGCAAGAGGAAAAGAACAGCGTCCTTTATGACTGGAATGCAACCGAAATAAGTTATCCAGATAAATGCTTCCCTGAATTATTCATAAAACAGGCAAGGAAAACGCCTGACGCTATTGCAGTCGTGTATGAAGAACAATCGCTTACCTATCGGGAATTAAAAGAAAAGAGCACTTTACTCGCTCTATATTTGCAAAATCAGGGCGTTACCCCTGATACGCTGGTAGGAATTTGCATGGAACGGTCTTTAGAAATGGTCATTGGGCTGTTGGGAATCCTTCTGGCGGGAGGAGCCTATGTGCCGCTTGATCCGGACTATCCAGAGGATCGATTGGAGTATATGCTGCAGGATTCCAATGCATCCCTTGTCATTACGCAATCGGGATTGCTGGAAAAAGTATCTCGGCTGGCAGAGAGTCGTGTGAACTGCATTGTTCTTGATAACGAATGGGATCTTCTGACAAGTAGTATAAAGGGGAGAAAGACACTCAAACGGGAAGTGCAGCCTAGCCATTTGGCATATGTGATATATACCTCTGGAAGTACAGGGAAACCCAAAGGGGTCATGATCCCGCACAAAGCGTTGACCAACTTTCTTCTTTCCATGGGAGAAAAGCCAGGCATAACAGAGCAGGATAAATTGCTTGCAGTGACAACGTATTGCTTTGACATCGCGGGCCTGGAATTATATCTGCCTTTGATTAAAGGCGCTCAATGCTATGTTTGCAGTTCTGAAAAGGCTAAGGATGCCGAAAGACTCAAGCAGGAGATTCAAAAAATAAAACCGACAATGATGCAGGCAACGCCTGTGACCTGGACCATGCTTTTTCAAGCTGGCTGGAAGAACGAAGAGAACATGAAAATGCTCTGTGGCGGAGAAGCACTTTCGGAAACATTGAAATCTTATTTTGTGCATAACAACGGTGACGCATGGAATATGTTCGGTCCGACTGAGACGACGATTTGGTCTACAATTCAAACGATTACCGCCGACAAGCCGATTTCGATCGGTAAGCCTATTGCCAACACCCAGATTTATATTTTGGATCAGCACCTTCGACCTGTGCCTGTCGGATTTCCGGGTGAGCTTTTCATTTCGGGCAATGGCTTGGCCAGAGGCTATCTGAATCAGCCGGTGCTTACGGATGAAAAGTTTATTGACAACCCATTCAAGCCCGGAACTAAGCTCTATAGAACCGGAGATTTATGCAAGTGGCTTTCTGACGGTTCCATTGAATATTTGGGTCGGATGGATTATCAAGTGAAAATCCGCGGGTTTCGAATTGAGCTAAGTGAAGTTGAAGGTCAGGCCAGAACATATCCGGGAATTGATGAATGTGTCGTGATTGCCAAGGAACAAGGAGGGGATAAGCAGCTTGTCGCCTACTATTTACGCAACAACTCTCAGTTCGGGGAATCCTCACTTGATCCGAAAGAAGTACGAAATTATTTAAAAGCATTCTTGCCTTATTATATGATTCCAGCATTCTTTATCGAACTGGACAAGCTGCCATTGACCCCGAATGGCAAAATAGATCGGAAGGAATTAATGGGTCGTAGGGTCGAGCTGGCGACAGCAACAAGAAAAATCCATTTGCCGCAATCGGATGTTGAACAACAAGTTTTAACAATATGGAAAAAGCTTCTGGATATCGATCATCTAAGTACGGATGATGCTTTTTTCGACGTGGGCGGAAATTCTTTTTCAGCCGCAGAGATGATTAGAAGGATCAAGGACAAGCTGGAATGTGATATTTCGGTGACAGCATTGTTCAAGTATCCAACGGTTAGGGAACTTAGTGCCTATATTACGAAAGTAAAAGGCGAGGCCCCAGCTTCTGCAACAGAACAAACAGATACCGCTAAAAATACCATTTCACAGGGATTAGACTCGGAGGAAGATGAACATAAACCATCCTACCCTGATTATTATGAGGATAGTATCGCAATTATAGGAATTTCGTCCCATTTCCCGGGTGCAAAAAACCACATTGAGTTTTGGAGCAATTTGAGGGCAGGGGTGGAAAGTGTCCGGTACTTTTCTGAGGAAGAACTAGCCCAGTTAGGGCTGGAGAGAGAGATTGTCGAGCATCCAAACTATGTGCCCGGACAATGCACGATTGAGGGAAAAGAGTATTTCGACCCTGAGTTTTTTAATTTGTCCCAGAAAAATGCAGAATTTATGGATCCTCAGATGAAATTGCTGCTACAGCATGCATGGAAGGCCGTTGAAGATGCTGGCTATGTTTCCAAAGAGATTCCTGAAACCAGCGTGTATATGTCGGCGAGCAGCAGCTTTTATCAAGCCTTTATTCCTAATTTGGCATCGCAATCACCTAATGTCCTGAGGAATGCGGATGAATATGTAACCTGGATTTTGGCACAAGGCGGGACCATTCCTACTATGATCTCTCATAAATTAGGATTTAAAGGTCCCAGCTTATTTGTGCATTCCAACTGTTCTTCTTCGTTAGTCGGACTTCGTCTAGCTTCGCAAAGCCTGTTGTCTGGTGAAGCAAAATACGCCTTGGTTGGAGCGTCAACAATCTTTCCTTTCAACAGCTTAGGTTATGTGTATCAGCCTGGCTTGAACTTTTCTAGTGATGGCCATATTAGAGCTTTTGACGATTCGGCAGACGGAATGATTGGCGGAGAAGGGGTTGGAGTTGTTCTACTGAAAAAAACGCTGGATGCCATTAGAGACGGTGACCATATTTATACGATTTTACGAGGGGTTAGCGTGAACAACGATGGGACTGACAAACTAGGGTTTTATGCTCCAAGTGTTAAGGGTCAGTCTGAAGTTATTCAGAAGACGATCGAATCAACCGGAATTCATCCCGAAACGATCAGTTATATTGAGACACATGGAACCGGAACCAAATTGGGCGATCCGGTTGAATTTGCTGCCCTGAATGATACATTCAGGCAGTACACGGCCAAAAAACAATTTTGTGGTATTGGATCGGTCAAAACCAATATCGGACATTTGGACACTGCAGCAGGTTTGGCGGGGTGTATTAAAGTCGCTTTAAGCTTATACCATAATGAGATTCCTCCTACGCTTAATTATGATACACCCAATACCGATATCCATTTGTCTGAATCGCCTTTTTATGTTGTTGATAAACTGCGGAAATGGGAACAAGCGTCAGTTCCCCATCGAGCGGCGCTAAGCTCCTTTGGCATAGGCGGAACGAATGCTCATGCCATTTTCGAACAATTTGTAGCTAATGATGAACCCGAACGTTCTAAATCCAGTTTGGTGAACGATGCTGCTAAGTATCTTGTTCCTTTGTCTGCCAAAAATGATCAGCGCCTTAAGGCATATGCTGGGGACCTCTCGGCTTTCTTGACAGCTTCTCAAGAAATCAATTTGTCGGATGTATCTTTTACGCTTCAAACAGGACGAATGGCAATGAAATGTCGGGTAGCGTTTATCGTCAAGAATACGAGCGAGCTGGTGCAAAAATTGGATTCGTTCGCGAATGGACAAGAACATATCGAGAATTGCTGGAGGGGAGAAAATAACCAGCAAGATTCAATGCAATGGTTTGAACAGGAAGAAGTGTTCAAGGAATTAGTGAGCAAATGGATCTCAAATCGTGAAATGAACAAGCTGGCAGAGCTATGGGCCAAAGGCTTCCATATCGATTGGAAATCACTATATTACGATATGCGACCGAAAAGAATCAGTCTGCCTACGTATCCTTTTGCTCAGCAACGCTGCTGGGCTCCTGAGGTTGAGGCTGGAGCAGCAAGGGTCAGAGCAGTGGCGGAAGCACCTGCGACTGCAGCCAGCCAAACTCTGATGTTTGAGCCAGTCTGGAAGGAGCAGGACGTACCTCCAGAGGTCGAAGCCCCTGCCTACGACCGCCGTATCATCTTACTGTGTGAGCCGGACGAGGCTTTACCTGAACGGCTTGAAGCGCAAGTGAACGGAGCGGCACAGGTCTTGGCCTTCTCATCTGGGAAGAGCCGGGTGGATGAGCGGTTTCAGGCCTATGCAGTTCAGGCCTTTGAGAGCATCCAGGGCCTGCTCAAAGACAAGCCTGCCGGAAGGGTGCTGGTTCAGCTTGTCGTGATGGCGGCTGGAGAAGGGCGGCTCTTTTCAGGACTTTCGGGTCTGCTGAAGACCGCCCGACTGGAAAATCCAAAACTCATCGGCCAATTGATCGAAGTGGAACAGGGAGAATCTGCGGAAAGCATGCTGGCGAAGCTGGAAGAAAACAGCCGCAGTCCGGTGGATGGATGGATTCGCTATGAGGGTGGTCAACGCAAAACCGCTTGCTGGAGCAGGTTCGAGTCGTCTCGGCCAGAAGAGAAGCTGCCATGGAGAGACGGTGGCGTGTATCTCATTACCGGCGGCTCTGGCGGCCTGGGGCTGCTTGTTGCCGAAGAACTGGTTCGGCACGCCCGAAAAGCAACCTTAATCCTGACAGGCCGCTCGCCACTGGACGGCAACAGACAAACCCGGCTGAAGGAGCTGGAGTCCTTAGGAGCCAGAGTAGTGTACAAGCAGGGGGATATCACCGACAGGAACACGGTTACCAGCTTGTTGGAAAGCATTCAGGAAGAATTCGGGTGTGTTCACGGGATTATTCACTGCGCTGGGGTCATTCACGATAACTTCATTCTCAAGAAAAGCAGGGAAGAATTTATCGAGGTGCTGGGTCCGAAGGTTAAAGGGCTGGTTCATCTAGATGAGGCGAGCAGCGGTCAGGATTTGGACTTCTTCGTGCTCTTTTCCTCCATCTCGGGCAGTATGGGCAATCCGGGACAGGCCGATTATGCCACCGCCAACGCCTTTATGGATGCGTACGCAGCATACCGGAATACCCTGGTGGAAGCCCAGCAACGGCGGGGCCGGACGCTATCCATCCGCTGGCCGCTGTGGAAAGAAGGCGGGATGAGGATTGACGCGGACACAGAAAAACTCATGAGACAGAACATGGGCATTACGCCTCTACAGACCGAGTCGGGCATTCAGGCGTTGTACCAATGCCTGACCTCAAGCAAGGATCAGGTGATGGTCATGGAAGGAGAGCCAGAGAAAATCGAGGCCTATCTGGCGAAAGCCGTCTCGCAGGCCGGCATCTGTGCGGTAGAGGCAGCTGGATCGAAGCTGGATGCGGGTTTACTGTACGATAAAACCTTGTATCATCTCAAGGCGCTATTGGGAGAGGTGACCCGGCTGAGCATCGGTAGCATTGAAGCCCAAGAACCGCTAGAGCGCTATGGCATCGATTCGATTATGATTACCCAGCTCAATGCCAAGCTGGCAGAGTCTTTTGGGGAGCTATCCAAGACGCTATTTTATGAGTACCAGACCCTGCGTGCCCTGGCAGAACATTTAGTGGCGGAATATGCACCGGAGTGCATGCAATGGGTTGGAATGAGCACGGACAAGGAACGGGTAGAGGAAACGGCTGCGACAGCCCGGTACGCTGAAGAAGAAAGCACGCAAATTGCGGGGCAGACGATAGCGGAAGAGGCGGCAGCGAAGTCCAGAAGCTACGTGGAGCCGATTCGAAGTTACGCGGAACTTGGCGCAGAGGAAACACGAGAACCGATCGCCATCATTGGCATGGCAGGAAAGTATCCAGGTTCGAGGGACATGAACGAATATTGGGAAAATCTCAAGGCAGGAAAGGATTGTGTCAGCGAAATCCCGCAGGAACGCTGGAAACTGGAAGGATTCTTCCAGCCTGACAAACAGGAAGCGGTAGCTGATGGCAAAAGCTACAGCAAGTGGGGCGGCTTTATCGAAGGCTTTGCGGAATTCGACCCATTGTTTTTCAATATTGCACCGCGAGAAGCCCTCAGCATGGATCCTCAGGAAAGGCTGTTTATTGAAGCTTGCTGGGAAGCGATGGAGGACGCAGGCTACACCAGAGAACAGCTTGCGGTACGACATAACAGCCGTGTAGGTGTGTTTGCGGGAATTACCAAAACGGGCTACGAGCTTTATGGGCCGGAATTATGGAAGATGGGGGCCAAAATATTTCCCCAAATATCCTTTAGCTCGGTAGCCAACCGGATTTCGTACCTGTTTAATTTGCAAGGGCCGAGCATGCCGGTGGATACGATGTGTTCGTCCTCGTTGACTGCGATTCATGAAGCGTGTGAGCATCTGTACCGCGGAGAATGCGAGCTGGCTATGGCAGGAGGAGTGAACCTGTATCTGCATCCGCTGAGCTATGTCGGACTTTGTGCGAATCAGATGCTGTCCGTAGACGGACAGTGCAAGAGCTTCGGAAAGGGAGGCAACGGCTTTGTCCCAGGAGAAGGCGTGGGGGTCGTGCTATTGAAGCCGCTGTCGAAGGCGATAGCAGATGGAGACCCGATCCATGCGGTCATCCGGGGAACGAGCATCAACCATGGAGGCAAGACCAACGGGTATACCGTGCCTAACCCGACTGCTCAAGGGGAGCTGATCCGGTCGGCCCTGGAACGAGCCGGGGTACATGCCCGGACCATCAGCTATATCGAAGCTCACGGAACTGGCACAGAACTGGGAGATCCGATTGAAGTGACCGGTCTGACCCAAGCCTTCAGAAAGGATACGGCAGATAAGGGATTTTGTGCTGTGGGTTCTGTGAAGTCCAACATCGGACATTTGGAGGCGGCGGCGGGCATCGCAGGGATTGGGAAAATTGTCCTGCAGATGAAAAACCGGACGCTGGTTCCCAGCCTGCATGCCCAGGAATTAAATCCGAACATTGCTTTTGAGCAGACGCCGTTTGTCGTCCAGCAGGAGCTGGAAGAATGGAAGCGGCCGGTGGTTGAGCTCGATGGAGAGACACGGGAATACCCGAGAATGGCAGGGATTTCATCGTTTGGAGCAGGAGGCGCCAATGCCCATGTCATCATCGAGGAGTACGTTCCAGAAGAGAAGATGCCCATTCGTGTAACAGCTCACCATCCTGTGATTATCGTATTGTCGGCCAAAAATGAGGAACGGCTGAAGCAGCAGGTCGAGAGATTGCTGTCCGTGATCGGGAAAGGAGAGGTCACAGAGGGCAATCTGGCGGATGCAGCCTACACGCTCCAGGTAGGACGTGAAGCGATGGAAGAACGCCTGGCGGTCATTGCTGAATCGCTACCGAAACTGGTGGAAAAGCTGCAAAGATTCTTGGAAGGCCACGACGGGATTTCCGAGCTGTATCGAGGACAGGTCAAGCGAAACAAAGAGGCACTGTCCGCACTGTTAGAAGATGAAGATATGGAAAAAACAATCGCTGCCTGGATCGGGAAACGGAAATACGCGAAGATAGTGAATCTTTGGGTAAAGGGACTGGCGATGGACTGGAGCATGCTTTATGGAGATGCCAAGCCGCAGCGAATAAGTCTGCCAGCCTATCCTTTTGCAAAGGAGCGGTATTGGATCACGGATATTAAAACCAAGCAGGCTTCCATTGAATCTACCAAATCTGTACAGCCAACAGATATATTTGTTGATCAAAAAACACCTGAGACAGCGGCAAATATTTCGCAAAAGTATGAAAAAGAAAGCGAAGATCCAAATTCCGAAGCTATTCCTTCGTATATCCAGAATATTCAGAGCCATATTTCCACCAGTGTCAAAATGAAGAAGATGCCAGATATTTCTTATCTAGCGGCTGAATACGAAAGAATTCCTTCGACTATGGTCGACAACCAAGCTTACTCGGAACAGGATGGGACGACGCGAGGGACTAATCGGATGAGGAGGCTTACAGATGAAGGAAATGAATGATGTCTTATGCAAATTGCTATGGGGTTATTTGCAATTGATGGGATTATGCCCCTATGCACATATGGACAAGAAAGCTATGATTAATGATTTTAAAACCAAAACAGCATTGCTGAATTTATATGATCGCTGGCTTGAAGAAAGCATAGAGGTATTGGCGCGGAATCATTATTTTTACCGTAAAGGAGACTCTTATAGCGTAACGGATACAGCTTTGGTTGATCTGCAGGCTGTATGGAAGGAATGGGAATTGAAGAAAGGGGAATGGCTGAAAAATCCGGATCTCTCGGCCTGGGTTGTACTCGTAGAATCAACATTGCGCAAGCTGCCGGAAATTTTAACCGGAAACATACCTGCCACTGACATTGTTTTTCCTCAGTCCTCTATGAAGCTGGTAGAAGGTATATATAAAAATAGTCCTGCAGCAGATTACTTTAATGAAGTGCTGGGGGATATTGTAGTTTCCTACTTGAATGAACGGCTTAAGCATGACCCGTCAGGGTCGATTCGAATTATTGAAATTGGTGCAGGCACTGGAGGAACCAGCGCTATGCTCTTCCGGAAGCTTCGACCTTATCAGGAGCATATTCGTGAATACTGTTATACCGATAAATCCAGAGCATTTTTATTGCATGCGCAAAAAGAGTACGGCCCGCAAAATCCTTACTTGACTTATAAAATTTTTAATGTGGAAGAGTCGGCTGTGGGACAAGATATCGACACGGGCGGATATGATATTGCAATTGCCACCAATGTCCTGCACGCTACGAGGAACATTCGGCAGACATTAGGCAATGTCAAAGCATCGCTGCGAAAAAACGGCCTGATTCTTATCAATGAAATCAGTGGAAACTCGCTGTTAAACCACCTAACCTTTGGCCTGCTGGAGGGATGGTGGCTTTATAATGACCCCGAGCTGCGTATTCCAGGCTCTCCCGGTTTATACCCTGAACGTTGGCAGGAGGTATTGGAAAGCGAGGGGTTCCGGTCGGTCTTCTTCCCCGCTCAGGAAGCGCATGAAATAGGCCAGCAAATTATTGTGGCTGAAAGCGATGGTAAGCTTAGCGATGGGATGCTTCGGGACCAACAGAAGCTTGAACAGGGCAAGCCTCCATTAGAACAGCGTGACACAGGGACTCAATCAGCTGCTGATGTAACCGATGAGATGGCTGAAGAGCATGTCAGGGAACTTATTGTAGAGAAGTTGGCAGAGGCCTTGAATGTGGACATTTCAATGATTGATGTCCATGAGTCATTCGCAGATTATGGCCTGGACTCTATTCTTGGCGTCAACTTTGTACAGGATGTTAATCAGGGGCTGGGCATTCATTTGCAGACTACAGACATCTTTGATTACAGTTCGGTCAAACAACTGACGTTATACATTTTAGGCCAATTCGGCGACATCGTTTTACCAGTTTTGGGACACTATGCTGATCCAATAGAGGATGGGAAAGATACAAGCCGTGAAACCCAAGCGCCTAAGGAAAAGGAATATATGTTTAATCCGGTTCAAACGGCAAGTGCATCGATTGAGCCAGAAAGACCTAAACAGGAGAATACAGGAAAAAGCTTGGCGCAAAGAGAGCCGATTGCGATTATTGGAATGAGCGGGCGGTTTGCCGGGTCTGACAATGTAGATGAGCTTTGGAATCACCTTAAGAATGGCGACGATTTAGTAAAAGAGGTAACTCGGTGGGATCTTTCAAAATACCAGGAAAAAAATACGAGTTACTGCAATTATGGAAGCTTTTTGGAGGATATTGATAAGTTCGATCCGCTTTTTTTCAATATTTCCGGACTGGAAGCAACTTACATGGATCCGCAGCAGCGGTTGTTTCTCGAGGAAGCATGGCATGCTCTAGAGGATGCGGGCTATGCGGGTGCAGGGATGGATGGGCGTCGGTGCGGAGTTTATGTAGGCTGTGCCGAAGGCGATTACCAGCGATTGCTGGGTGAAGACCTGCCTCCGCAAGCACTGTGGGGCCATATGGGCTCCGTGATACCCGCCAGAATTTCCTACTACTTGAATCTTCACGGACCGGCAATAGCTGTAGATACAGCTTGTTCGAGTTCGCTAGTTGCCACCCATCTTGCTTGCCAAAGCTTATGGTCTGGAGAAACGGATATGGCTTTAGCTGGCGGGGTGTATATTCATACAACCCCTCGTTGCTATTTATACGGTGACAGAGCAGGAATGCTGTCTCACACAGGGCACTGTTATACCTTTGATGACAGGGCGGACGGAATGGTTCCAGGAGAGGCTGTTGGCGCGGTTGTACTCAAACGGCTTGAGGAAGCAGTTGCCGATGGTGACCACATCTATGGGGTAATTTTAGGCTCAGGAATCAATCAGGACGGTACCACGAATGGACTTACTGCACCAAGCCAGAAGTCTCAGGAGCGGCTGGAGCAATATGTGTACGATACTTTTCATATTCATCCAGAGCAAATCCAATTGGTGGAAGCACATGGGACAGGTACCAAATTGGGTGATCCAATTGAATATCAGGCATTGACGCGAACATTTAGAAAGTATACGGACAAGAAGGGATTTTGCGCGATCGGGTCCATTAAAACGAATATCGGTCATACGCAAATTGCGGCAGGAATCACAGGAGTAATTAAGCTGTTATTGTCATTAAAGCATGAGCAGATTCCGCCTTCACTTCATTTCCAATCAGGCAATTCTAATATTCAGTTTGCGGACAGCCCTTTTTATGTCAATACGCAGTTGCAGAATTGGCTGATTGAGCCTGAAGCCAGACGCTGTGCTGCGGTCAGCTCCTTTGGTGCCAGTGGTACTAATGCCCACCTGGTCATCGGAGAGGCTCCACATACGAAACGAAGACATTGCGAAAAGCCGGCTTATTTCATTCCGCTGTCCGCCCGGACTTCACAACAATTACGCCGTCAGGTGGAGCAACTGATTGCCTATTGCGAACAGGAGCCTGAGGCAGACTGCGGTAACATGAGCTATACATTATTGCTTGGGAGAAAGCACTGCAATCATCGGCTTGCATGTGTTGCCCGCAATCAAGGTGAGCTTGTCATGTCCCTTAAAAGGTGGCTGGAAAAAGGCAATTCTTCTCAAGTTTATTATTCTGAACTACACGAAAAAGACCAACGCATTCAAACGTCATTGAAGAGATATGGAAATGAATGTATTCAAAACTGTCAAAATGCAGGTGAAGCCCGCGAGTATTTGGAGCTTTTAACTACGATTGCGGATTTATATGTTCAGGGATATCCGTTAGACTTTGAACGTTTGTTTTCAAATGAACCGTATTGCAGAATCCCACTACCGACTTATCCTTTTGCAAAAGAGCGGTATTGGGCGCCTGGGAATGAAACCCAAATGGCTAAAAGCATAAGTATAGAAAGTGAAACCAAATCAACGATTTCCAGAGCAGAGGCAAAACCTGTGGCTACAGCTACCCATACCCTGCTGCTGGAGCCAGTTTGGAAGGAGCAGGACGTATCGCCAGAGGTGGAAGCACCTACCTACGACCGCCGTATCATCTTGCTGTGTGAGCCGGACAAGGCTTTACCTGAACGGCTCGAAGCGCGATTGAACGGAGCAGCGCAGATCTTGGCCTTCTCATCCGGGAAGAGCCGGGTGGATGAGCGGTTTCAGGCCTATGCCGTTCAGGCCTTTGAGAGCATCCAGGGCCTGCTCAAAGACAAGCCTGCTGGAAGGGTGCTGGTTCAGCTTGTCGTGACGGCGGCTGGAGAAGGGCGGCTCTTTTCAGGACTTTCGGGTCTGCTGAAGACCGCCCGACTGGAAAATCCAAAACTCATCGGCCAATTGATCGAAGTGGAACAGGGAGAATCTGCGGAACTCCTGCTGGCGAAGCTGGAGGAAAACAGCCGCAGTCCGGTGGATGGATGGATTCGCTATGAGGGCGGTCAACGCAAAACCGCTTGCTGGAACAGGTTGGAGCCATCTCGGTCAGAAGAGAAGCTGCCATGGAGAGACGGTGGCGTGTATCTCATTACCGGCGGCTCTGGCGGCCTGGGGCTGCTTGTTGCCGAAGAACTGGTTCGGCGCACCCAAGCAGCAACCTTAATCCTGACAGGCCGCTCGCCACTGGACGGCAACAGACAAACCCGGCTGAAGGAGCTGGAGTCCTCAGGAGCCAGAGTAGTATACAAGCAGGGGGATATCACCGACAGGAACACGGTTACCAGCTTGTTGGAAAGCATTCAGGAAGAATTCGGGCGTGTTCATGGGATTATCCACTGCGCTGGGGTCATTCACGATAACTTCATTCTCAAGAAAAGCAGGGAAGAATTTATCGAGGTGCTGGGTCCGAAGGTTAAAGGGCTGGTTCATCTAGATGAGGCGAGCAGCGGTCAGGATTTGGACTTCTTCGTGCTCTTTTCCTCCATCTCGGGCAGTATGGGCAATCCGGGACAGGCCGATTATGCCACCGCCAACGCCTTTATGGATGCGTACGCAGCATACCGGAATACCCTGGTGGAAGCCCAGCAACGGCGGGGCCGGACGCTATCCATCCGCTGGCCGCTGTGGAAAGAAGGCGGGATGAGGATTGACGCGGATACGGAAAAGCTCATGAGACAGAACATGGGCATTACGCCTCTACAGACCGAGTCGGGCATTCAGGCGTTGTACCAATGCCTGACCTCAAGCAAGGATCAGGTGATGGTCTTGGAAGGAGAGCCTGAGAAAATCGAGGCCTATCTGGCGAAAGCCGTCTCGCAGGCCGGTATCCGTGCGATACAGGCATCTGCGCCGAAGCTGGATGCGGGTTTACTGTACGATAAAACCTTGTATCATCTCAAGGCGCTATTGGGAGAGGTGACCCGTCTGAGCGTCGGTAGCATTGAAGCCCAAGAACCGCTAGAGCGTTATGGGATTGATTCGATTATGATTACCCAGCTCAATGCCAAGCTGGCAGAATCCTTTGGCGAGCTATCCAAGACGCTGTTTTATGAGTATCAGACCTTGCGTGCCTTGGCGGAATATTTGGTGTCGGAATACGCACCGGAGTGCATGCAGTGGGTTGGAATGAGTCTGGACAAGGAACAGGTAGAGGAAACGGCTGCGACAGGCCGGTACGCTGAAGAAGAAAGCACGCCAGTTGCGGAGCAAACGATTGCGGAGACGGTGACAACGAAGTCCAGCCGTAGCTATGTGAAGCCTGTTCGAAGCTGCGCGGAGTCTGTCGCAGAGGAAACACGAGAGCCGATCGCCATCATTGGTATGGCAGGAAAGTATCCAGGTTCGAGGGATATGAATGAATATTGGGAAAATCTCAAGGCAGGGAAGGATTGTGTCAGCGAAATCCCGCAGGAACGCTGGAAACTAGAAGGATTCTTCCATCCTGATAAAGAGGAAGCGGCTTCACATGGCAAAAGCTATAGCAAGTGGGGTGGCTTTATCGAGGGATTTGCTGAATTCGACCCATTGTTTTTCAATATTGCACCGCGGGAAGCACTTAGCATGGACCCTCAGGAACGGCTGTTTATTGAAGCCTGCTGGGAAGCGATGGAGGACGCGGGCTACACCAGAGAACAGCTTGCGGTACGACATAACAGCTGTGTAGGTGTGTTTGCGGGAATTACCAAAACAGGATTTGATTTATATGGTCTTGATCTGTGGAGGAAGGGAGCGCAAATATTCCCTCACACTTCCTTTAGCTCAGTAGCCAACCGGATTTCGTACCTGTTTAATTTGCAGGGGCCGAGCATGCCAGTGGATACGATGTGTTCATCCTCATTGACCGCGATTCATGAAGCGTGTGAGCATCTGTACCGCGGAGAATGCGAGTTGGCCATGGCAGGAGGAGTGAACCTGTATCTGCATCCGCTGAGTTATGTCGGACTTTGTGCGAATCAGATGCTGTCCGTAGACGGACAGTGCAAGAGCTTCGGAAAGGGAGGCAACGGCTTTGTCCCAGGAGAAGGTGTGGGGGTCGTGCTATTGAAGCCGTTGTCGAAGGCGATAGCAGATGGGGACCCGATCCATGCGGTCATCCGGGGAACGAGCATCAACCATGGAGGCAAGACCAACGGGTATACCGTGCCTAACCCGATTGCTCAAGGGGAGCTGATCCGGTCGGCTCTGGAACGAGCCGGGGTACATGCCCGGACCATCAGCTATATCGAAGCTCACGGAACTGGCACAGAATTGGGAGATCCCATTGAAGTGACCGGTTTGACCCAGGCCTTCAGAAAGGACACGGCAGACAAGGGATTTTGCGCCGTGGGCTCTGTGAAGTCCAACATCGGACATTTGGAGGCGGCAGCGGGCATCGCAGGGATTGGGAAAATTGTCCTGCAGATGAAAAACCGGACGCTGGTTCCCAGTCTGCATGCCCAGGAACTGAATCCGAACATTCCTTTTGAGCAGACGCCGTTTGTCGTCCAGCAGGAGCTGGAGGAATGGAAGCGGCCAGTGGTTGAGCTCGATGGAGAGACACGGGAATACCCAAGAATGGCGGGGATTTCATCGTTTGGAGCAGGAGGCGCCAATGCTCATGTCATCATCGAAGAGTACGTTCCGGAAGAGCAGTCGCCAATCTGTGTGACAGCTCACCATCCTGTGATTATCGTATTGTCAGCCAAAAATGAGGAACGGCTGAAGCAGCAGGTCGAGAGATTGCTGTCCGTGATCGAGAAAGGAGAGGTCACAGAAAGCAATCTGGCGGATGCAGCCTACACGCTTCAGGTTGGGCGCGAAGCGATGGAAGAACGCCTGGCAGTCATTGCCGAATCGATGCCAGCGCTGGTGGAAAAGCTGGAAGGATTCATGAAAGACCAGACGGGGATCTCCGAGCTGTATCGAGGACAGGTCAAGCGAAACAAAGATGCGCTATCCGCACTGGTAGAAGATGAAGACATGGGGAAAACAATCGCTGCCTGGATCGGGAAACGGAAATACGCGAAGATAGTGGATCTGTGGGTGAAGGGACTGGCGATGGACTGGAGCATGCTTTACGGAGATGCCAAGCCGCAGCGAATGAGCCTGCCAGCCTATCCTTTTGCAAAGGAGCGGTATTGGGTCACAGATATTACGATCCCATCTGTAGAAAAAATTCCAATGGAATCTCAGGAAAAAGCAGTTCTTGTTCAGTCTCAAGTAATGCAGTCTGCTCTTCCTGAAGCTTTAATGCCATCCAGTTTTTCGAGTAGTTCTGAAAAACCAAGCGGGATTTCTTTACGGAATTTGTCAGACAGTCAGTCGCAGCTTAGCAAGTCTGCCAATCAGCAGACAGCACCGATTATTTTAACTTCCCCGGAAGGGGTAATGCACACGTCAGATAATGACAACGAGACGGAAGAACAGACGCCTGTGGCTCCTGCCCTATCCATATCGTCAGAAATATTGCAGGAGGAGCTGACAACAAGTCTGGCGCAAGCTTTATATATAGATCGGGACGAGATCGATGAGGATAAAAACTTTGTTGATCTTGGATTGGATTCCATAATAGGCGTAGAGTGGATTCGAAACATTAATAAACATTACGACACATCCATAACAGCGACAAAAGTCTACGATTATCCAACCATACGGGAGTTTAGCAAATTTTTAGAAAAGGAATTGGGCAATCGTGTAGCCCAATTAATCATGCCGTCTTCTGCTGCGTCTATTCTGGATCAGGCGCCTGCAAAGCATTTACCGCCGCTCGTATCATTGGAAACGGATAAGCAGACAGAGGCCTCACTTCAGATTAATTTAATGCCGATATCGCCTGAAAAGCAGCCGCAATTCGGCACGATTCCGTCTGGTGTCTCTACAGAGCAATTAAGGAAAGAACTGACGGCAAGCCTAGCTGAAGCCTTGTACATGGAGCAAAGCGAGATTGAGGCAGATAGAAACTTTATAGATATCGGTTTGGATTCGATTATAGGCGTAGAATGGATTCGAAATTTGAATAAGCGCTACGGCACATCCATTGCAGCTACCAAGGTCTACGACTATCCGACTATTCTGCAATTTACCGAGTTTTTGGCACAAGAAATCAATAAGCACGGGGGCAAGAAAAGCTTCGTTCAGCAGCCCTTGAACACAGTCTCGGACACGGTCAAACCTATAGCAGAAGTCCATTTACCGCGACCAGAGACGATCCAATGCTCTCCAGCGCAGCTCCCTAAGGAGGAAACGGTGCCATTGCGTCGGGTAAAAGCAGAAGAGGAATCAGTGCCAGCAACTTCGGAAAATCAAGATGCAATTGCAATTGTTGGGATTTCGGGAAGATATCCTGGTGCCGAAGATGTACAGCAATATTGGAAAAATCTCGCTCAAGGTCAAAACTCCATTGTTGAAATCCCGAAGAACCGCTGGGACGTAGACCCGTTGTATGATCCGCGTCCGGCACAAGAGGGGAAAGTAAATTGCAAGTGGCTGGGTGCCTTGAAGGATATAGAATATTTTGATCCGTTATTTTTTAATATATCTCCTACCGAGGCGGAAGGGATGGACCCGCAGCAGCGCATCTTTTTGCAGGAAGCCTATAAAGCCTTTGAGGATGCAGGTTATAGCGGCTCACAGTTGGGAAATAAAAAATGCGGTGTTTATCTTGGCATTTTAAATAATGAGTACAGTATGATGCGCTACAAAAATGAAGCACAGTTCAGCAATACTACCGGGAACAGCAACGCTATTGCAGCGGCTCGTATTTCCTATTTCCTTAATTTGAAAGGACCCGCCATATCCGTAGATACGGCATGCTCCTCATCGCTGGTGGCAACTCACCTTGCTTGCCAGGCTTTATCAAATAAAGAGATTGAAATGGCGCTGGTCGGCGGTGTGTCCTTATACCTGACTCCTGAATCCTATATAGGTATGTCTGCATCCGGAATGTTGTCACCAGATGGTCAGTGTAAGACATTTGACAATAGTGCCAACGGCTTTGTTCCAGGCGAAGGAGCAGGGGTGCTGGTTCTGAAGCGGCTAAAGGATGCGGAAGCTGACCGGGATCACATCTATGGGGTTATTATCGGAACTGGGATTAATCAGGATGGAAAAACCAACGGAATTACCGCTCCAAGCACGAACAGCCAAATAGAGCTTGAGCAGGAGATATACAATAAGTATCAGATTGAACCCGAAAGTATTAGCTATGTTGAAATGCATGGGACAGGCACCAAGCTGGGCGATCCTATTGAATTGGAGGCTTTATGCACAGCTTTCAAAGAAAAAACAGATCAGAAGAAGTTCTGTGCCATAGGCTCGGTAAAGAGTAATATCGGGCATACTTCGGCAGCAGCAGGCGTAGCAAGCATGCAAAAGGTGCTGTTATGCATGAAGCATAAGAAACTGGTACCGACACTGAATTTCAAGAACCCGAATGAACATTTTGATTTCGATGATTCTCCATTTTATGTAAATACACAATTAAAGGACTGGCAACCTTCTCAAGGTAACAAAAGGCGGGCCGCTGTGAGCTCTTTTGGTTTTAGCGGTACCAATGCCCATCTTATTATTGAAGAATATCGTCCAGAGGCTGCAATTTCACCAGCAGACGACGAGTCACATAGACCCGTTCTTTTCGTATTGTCTGCCAAAAATGAGCAGCAACTAGTAACTTATGCCGAAAACATGAGAAACTTTATTGCCACTCAGCCCAACCTTAACTTGACAGATATGGGGTATACGCTGCAAGTAAGCCGTGAGCCGATGAACCACCGTCTGGCTTTTGTGGCAGATTCAAAAGAGAATCTACTACAAGCGCTGGATGGCTTGGTTCATCACCAACGGCCAGCTGGAGTCCTGACGGCTCAGGTGAAAAAGGGCAAGGACGGGATCGTGCTCTTTGAGGCAGATGAAGATGCCAAATCCTTGCTTGAAACCTGGATCAAGAAGAGAAAATTGGGGAAAATTGCAGAGCTGTGGGTACAGGGGCTAACGATGGACTGGAACAAGCTGTATGGGAACATCAAGCCTCGTCGGATTAGTCTGCCCACCTATCCTTTTGCAAAAGAACGGTGCTGGGCGCCCGAGCTAGACAGTAAGGCTGGTAAAGGTACAACTTCTGTCATGGCTGCAACGCTTCATCCTTTGCTGCACCAAAACACTTCCGATTTTTCGGAGCAGCGATTCAGTTCTAGCTTTACAGGCCAGGAGTTTTTCCTGAAGGATCATGTGGTGAATGGGCGCAAGGTGCTGTCTGGGGCCGCATCCCTTGAAATGGCGCGGGCGGCAGTGGAGCAATCACTAGGGACGGATGAGGGCGACCTGGTCGGAATGTGCCTTAAAAACGTGGTTTGGGCACGGCCTATTGCCGTAGAGGATGGCCCAATACAGCTGCATATCGGGCTTTTCCAGAATGAAGATCAAGAAATTTCATATGAGATTTATGGAAATAACGGAGCCGATGATACAGAACTTATGGTATATAGCTTCGGCAATGCGGTTCGGAGATCAGCGGTGGAGGTTCCTGCAATGAATATTAAAGATTTGCAGGATACATGCAGCAGAAGCTTCCATCCGGCAGCATTGTATAACCTTTTCAGAGAGCTGGGGATTGATTATGGTCCTGGGCATCAGGGGATTGAGATGGTATATGCCGGAGAGGGTCAAGTGCTGGCGAAGCTATCCTTGCCCTCCTCAGTCTCTGACAATCACGGTCAATTTGTCCTGCATCCAAGCATGATTGATTCAGCTTTCCAGGCATCCATAGGCTTGACGCTGGGCTCTCGCGAGATTAAGCCTGCTCTGCCGTATGCCATTCAGGAAGTTGAAATTATAAAACATTGCAGCTCCACCATGTGGGCGCTGATTCGATACAGTGCAGATGGTACAGCAGGAGATAAGGCACAGAAACTAGATATTGACCTGAGCGACGAAACCGGAGAGATCTGCGTGAGGATAAAGGGTTATTCATCAAGAATTCTGGATATAGACTCTATTCCCACAGACGCGCAGTCCAATTCTGGTACCTTGATGCTTGAACCCGTGTGGAAAGAGCAGGGAGTTAGCATAGAGGGCGATTTACCTGTATATGATCGCCATGTCGTGATCCTTTGCCAGCCGTCCCAGATTTCTCGTGAACAAGTAGAAGCTCAAATAAGCGGCGTAAAGTGCATAATATTGCAACCTGATCAAAACGGAATCGGGGAACAGTTTCAGTATTACGCCGTTCAGATACTTGAGCTAATACAAAGAATTTTTAGAGAAAAAAACCATGGCAAGGTGTTAATCCAGATTGTTACTAACGACCAGGAGGAGCAGCAGCTTGTATCAGGGCTCTCAGGTCTTTTAAAAACCTCCAGAATAGAACATCCAAAACTGGTGGGGCAGTTGATAGAACTTGAACAGGATAAGGCCCCGAATACAATCATAGATATTTTAAAAGAAAACAGCTGGAGTCCTGGAGACATCCAGATCCGGTATGGGAAAGGTAAACGGTGGATTTTCAGCTGGAATGAGATTCCATTTTCTCCGGAAACGGTGGACATTCCGTGGAAGGAGAACGGAGTATATCTCATTACCGGCGGTGCCGGTGGCTTGGGACTTATTTTTGCCAAAGAGATTGTAAATAAAGTACAAAATGTCGCGTTGATTTTAACGGGCCGTTCCGCGCTGGATGAGGGCAAGCGGGCAGAGATAAAGAAATTGGAGTCATTAGGAGCACGAATAGCATATAAGCAGGCCGATGTGACCCGGGAGCAGGCGGTGGCTGATTTAATTCGGGAAATAGGGGCAGAATTCGGAAGCCTGAATGGCATCATTCATAGTGCAGGAGTCATTCGTGACAACCGCATACTTCAAAAAAATAGCGGGGAAATGCTGGAGGTTCTTGCACCCAAAGTTCTAGGGGTAGTGAATTTGGATCAGGCGAGCAAGCACCTGCCTCTTGACTTCTTCATTCTGTTTTCGTCGGTTGCTGGAGGGCTGGGCAATCAGGGACAGGCGGACTATTCTACCGCTAACGCGTTTATGGATGCTTACGCCAGATACCGGAACACATTGACAGGATCGCAACAGCGCCAGGGGCAAACGATATCTATCAATTGGCCACTATGGAAAGAAGGCGGGATGCATATTGATGAGGAGACAGAGAAGCTGGTAAAGCAGCACACAGGCATGGGCAGTATTTCAACTTCTTCCGGCATTCAGGCCTTGTACCGTGCCATGCTTACGGGTGCTGATCAGGTTATGGTGCTGGAAGGCAATCTCGAGAAAATGAAAAGAACAATAGGCTTAGATATTCCGGAAACCGGACAGTTTGAAAAGGCGACGGGTGCTTCAGCAATTATTTCAGCCATTTCCACGACTGACGGAAATGCCGCGCCGGACCTGCAGGACAAGGTGCAAATCGCCATGATGCAGGCGGTATCGAAATTGCTGAAAGTCAAGCTTGAAGATATTGATGCCTATGTAGAACTGAGTGAGTATGGCTTCGATTCGATCTTGCTCACGCAATTTGCCAACAACATCAATCACTTGTATCGGCTTGAGCTGACTCCTGCCGTATTCTTTGAATACACTACACTTCATGACTTCTGCAGGTATTTAGTGGACGAATATGCCACCTTGCTTGGTGAGCAGTTTGTCGTCCAGACCCGGACTGAGCCTGCCGTGCAGAATGAAGAGGATGATAGGGAAGACAGCATCCGCAGTAGACGCCAGCGTTCCCGATTTGCAAACGAGAATGTGCTAGCTATGCCGCAACAGACCCAGGCTGGTTCTGAACCTATTGCAATCGTAGGCATAAGCGGTGTCTTTCCCATGGCCCGGGATGTAGATGAGTTTTGGAAAAATCTTGAGGAAGGCAGGGATTGTATCACTGAAATACCTGAAGATCGCTGGGATTGGAAGGCGTATTACGGTGACCCTGCGGAAGAGACCAATAAAACAAACATCAAGTGGGGCGGGTTTATTGACGGGATCTATGAGTTTGACCCTTTATTTTTTGGAATTTCACCGAGGGAAGCTGCACTCATGGACCCGCAGCAGCGTCTGTTAATGACCTATATTTGGAAGGCGATTGAAGATGCAGGCATTCAGGCAGCGGGACTGTCGGGAAGTCGTACAGGTATCTTTGCAGGAACTGCGAACAGCGGCTACAGCGGAATGATCTATCAGGGAGATGTGGGTGTGGAGGCGTATTCCTCTAGCGGAATGGCGCCGTCGGTAGGACCCAATCGTATGAGCTATTTCCTTAATATTCATGGTCCGAGCGAGCCTGTCGAAACTGCCTGCTCCAGTTCGCTGGTGGCCATTCACCGGGCAGTAAAGGCTATAGAGGATGGAAGCTGTGAAATGGCAATTGCAGGTGGTGTCAATGCAATTATCACACCTGAGCTTCATATCAGCTTCAATAAAGCAGGGATGCTGTGTGAGGATGGCCGGTGCAAAACCTTCTCTGATCAAGCCAACGGTTATGTGCGTGGTGAAGGGGCAGGCATGGTTTTCCTGAAAAAGCTGAAGGACGCAGAAAAGGCTGGAGACCATATTTACGGCGTAATCCGAGGCACAGCTGTCAATCATGGTGGCCGGGCTAATTCCCTGACAGCACCTAATCCGAGGGCACAGGCGGATTTACTGGTAAATGCATATACAAAGGCTGGTATCGACCCAAGAACAGTCTCTTACATTGAGGCCCATGGGACAGGCACCGAGTTGGGTGATCCTATTGAAATCAACGGACTGAAAGCAGCCTTTAAAGAGCTATATGAGAGTACAAAGGGACCCGGGATCAAAGAGCCCCATTGTGGCCTAGGTTCGGTGAAGACCAATGTTGGACATCTGGAGCTGGCTGCCGGAATCGCTGGTGTCATCAAAGTTCTGCTTCAGTTGAAGCATAAAAAGCTTGTTAAAAACCTTCATTGCGATGCCATTAATCCCTATATCAAACTTGAAGACAGTCCTTTCTATATCGTCCAGGAGACGAGTGAATGGAAGCAGCAGCAAGATGCTTCTGGGCACAATATTCCTCGGAGAGCAGGTGTCAGCTCTTTTGGATTCGGCGGCGTCAATGCTCATTTGATCATCGAGGAATATGTTCCGAAAAATCAGGAGAAAGAGCCAGTTACCTTCAGTGCCCAAAAGCCGGCTATTGTTGTACTGTCAGCCAAGACTGAAGGACAGCTGCAAGATCAGGCACGGCAATTGCTGGCTGCAATCCGGGAGCGCCAGTTCACAGACGGCAGTCTGGGAGATATAGCATATACCCTGCAGATGGGGCGCGAAGCGATGGAAGAACGTTTGGCCTTCACTGCGGTGTCTCTCTCTGAGTTAGAGGAGAAGCTAAAGGGATTTGTTGAAGGGCGAGAAGGCATCCCTAGCTTATATGTAGGGCAGGCAAAACGCTATAGAGAACAGGAAACAAGAGCGGGCGCGGCCGAGACGATTGAGTCGCTGGCTAGTGAAAGCGACTACGCCCAAATCGCACATCTTTGGGTAAAAGGCGCATTTTTTGACTGGGACGTGCTGTACGAAAAGCATAAACCAATCCGTATCAGCCTGCCTACCTATCCTTTTGCCAAAGAACGATATTGCGTAACCGATACCAATAACCTGAGTGGAGCAAACGATATTGGGCCAAAGCAGGAGAAGTCAGCCATCATTCATCCTTTGCTTCAGCGCAATACGTCCGATATTTATGGACTTCAGTTCAGCTCCACATTTACGGGAAGAGAATTTTTCCTCGCTGACCATGTGATCAAGGGACAGAAGCTTTTGCCTGGAGTGGCCTATCTTGAAATGGCGCGAGCAGCAGTAGAGGAAGTCGCTACACCTTCGGAAGTAAATGGGATTTGTGTTCGTTTAAAAGATGTATTATGGCTCCGGCCTGTGGTAGCTGGGGAGCGGCCGATTGCTATAAATATCGGGCTCTACCTGCAAGACGGCGGAGAAATTGCCTATGAAATCTACAGCAAGTCTGAATCAGTGGATACAGAGTTAGTTGTGCATAGCGAAGGCAGCGCAGCAATTGCTCCGTTGGCTGAGATTCCTGCCATAGATATTGAAGCTCTGCTGGAGCAGTGCAATCTGGGTACCTATTCATCCCAGCAGTGTTATGAGGCGTTTGCAGCCATGCAGGTTTCCTATGGGCCAGGGCATCAAGGAATTGAAAAGATCTACACTGGCGTGGATCAGGTACTTGCCAAATTGTCCTTGCCTACCTCTGTTTACCAGACCATGGGACAGTTTGTGATGCATCCTAGCTTGATGGATTCCGCTTTGCAGGCGTCCATAGGCCTGATGATGGACACATACGGCGCTGCCATGTCTGACGGTAAAGCTTCTATAAAGTCAAAGCCGGCTTTACCGTTTGCTGTGGAAGAGCTTGAGGTGTTTAGTGGCTGCACATCAGAGATGTGGGCTTGGGTCCGTAATCGTGAAGGCAGCAGACAGGATGGTCCAGTGCAAAAGCTGGATATTGATTTGTGCGACATGCAGGGGAATGTTTGTGTAAGCATGAAGGGCTTCTCATCACGAATTGCAGAAGGAGGAACAGGGGGATCAGATGAATGGACGATACCTGAGACTTTGATGCTTGAGCCTGTATGGGAGGAACAAGCCCTTGTCCCGGGAGGAACAGCACCTGAATATCGGCAGCATTTGGTCATTTTATGTGAACCAGCTCATATTTCCGGGGAAATGATTGAATCACAGATGAACGGGGTGCATTGTCTTATCCTGCAATCCGACGAGGAAAGCATGGATGCACGCTTTAGAACTTATGCAGCACAAGTGTTTGAGCAAATTCAACAGGTGCTTAAAACCCAATCCAAACACAAAACATTGATTCAACTTATCATTCCGGTACAGGATCACAGACAGGTATTCTCTGGACTTTACGGACTCTTACAAACAGCACAGCTTGAGAATCCCACACTAGTGGGCCAACTGATCGAAGTGGATATGGAGGAAGATGCAGCAGGTATTATAAATATCCTGCAAGAAAATAGCCGCAACTTCATGAGTTCACATATCCGCTACCAGTGGGGCAGACGATATGCTGCCGCATGGACGGAAATCAAATCCTCGCAGGAAGTGAACCGTATTCCTTGGAAGGACAAAGGGGTTTATTTGATTACTGGCGGAACCGGCAGCCTTGGTTTGATTCTGGCTGAAGAAATGGCACGACAGGCTAAAGATGTCGCGTTAATTCTCGTCGGACGATCTATGCTCCGTGGTCACATCAAAGCAAGGATTGAGGAAATAGAGGCTCTAGGAGCAAGAGTCGTATTTCGGCAGGCCGATGTCGACGATAACAGAGCGGTTGAGGATTTGGTTCGGGATATTCGGGAAGAGTTTGGGAAACTGGACGGGATTATTCACGGTGCAGGAGTAACCAGCGATAATTTTATGATTAAAAAAACAGAAGAGGAATTGCAGAAAGTATTGGCGCCAAAGGTTACAGGATTAACGAATCTGGACCAGGCCTGCAAGGATATTCCGCTGGACTTTTTCATTCTATTTTCATCTGTTGCAGGCAGTCTTGGGAATATAGGACAGGCTGACTATGCTGCTGCCAATGCCTTTATGGATGCCTATGCCAGATATCGCAATACACTTGTAGAACAGAAACAACGTTATGGGCAGACGCTTTCAATCAACTGGCCGCTCTGGAAGGAAGGCGGAATGCGTATTGATAGTGAAACGGAACAAATCATGGAGGAAATGGGGATGTTCGCTATGGGGACCGACACAGGAATGCGGGCTTTGTACCAGAGTCTGGCTTCTGGAAAAGATCAAGTCATGGTATTAGAAGGGCATGCCAGCCAGCTCAGAGAAACGCTCCTGCAGCAGCCATCCCTGAATCAGGTTGAAGATGCCTCCTCTATGATCATGGAGAGCAGAAAGGAGCCTGGAATCGGTCAAGACCTGCTTGTCGAAAAAGCAGCAAATTATTTAAAGCAATTGCTCGCAACATCCATCAGACTGCCAGCAAGGCAGATTGAAGCCGATGCCCCTATGGAGAAGTATGGAATTGACTCTATTATGATCAGACAGCTGACACGTGAATTGGAGAAAACATTCGGTACATTACCCAAAACGTTGTTTTTTGAATACCAGAGTATCCGGGAGCTGACCCAATATTTTCTTGAAGTTCACCAGAAGCAGCTGATTCAACTGCTTGGAATGGAGGAAGAGGTCAACGCCGTCCAAGCGTTTACGTCTTCCACTGTGAAAGAGAACCCGGAAAGGCCGCTTTCCAGCAGCCGAAGACAAGCTCGTGAAATGCCGGCTCAGGCAAAATTGCTGGATCAGAAAAAACTCCAACCGCAGCCGGAAGCAGCAGGTGGTACGGGGGATATTGCCATTATCGGCTTGTCGGGCATGTATCCTGAGGCCGAGAATGTTAGAGAATTCTGGAGTAATTTGCGTGATGGGAAGGATTGTATTACAGAAATTCCTAAAGAGCGCTGGGATCACAGCATATACTTTGACGAGGAAGGGAACAAGTCTGGAAAAGCTTACAGCAAGTGGGGAGGCTTTATCAAAGGCGTGGATCAATTTGATCCGAAGTTTTTCAACATTTCTCCTAGGGAAGCAGAAATCATCGATCCACAGGAGCGCTTGTTTCTGAAATGCGTCTATGAAACGATCGAGGATGCAGGTTATACACGGGAAGGGCTTGGACTGGAAAGGAATGTAGGCGTTTTTGTCGGCGTTATGTACGAAGAATATCAGCTTTACGGGGCGCAGGAGCAGGCTAGAGGCAAAATGATTGCCGTTCCGGGGAATCCGGCCTCCATTGCAAACCGTGTTTCTTATTTCTGTAATTTCCACGGACCAAGCATGGCTGTGGATACGATGTGCTCATCCTCATTGACGACCATACATCTTGCCTGCCAGAGCTTACAGCAAGACGAGTGTGAGCTTGCCGTTGCTGGCGGTGTCAATGTCTCCATTCATCCGAACAAATACCTGATGCTTGGGCAGGGAAGATTCGTATCAAGCAAGGGACGATGCGAAAGCTTCGGAGAAGGCGGAGATGGGTATGTGCCGGGTGAAGGCGTAGGGGCCGTGTTGCTCAAACCGCTGACCAAAGCAATAGCAGACGGCGATCACATATACGGGGTCATCAAGGGAACCGCTGTGAATCACGGCGGGAAGACCAATGGCTTTTCAGTTCCAAATCCTAAGGCGCAGGCTAGTGTAATTAGAAGGGTCTTTAAGAAAGCTGGTATAAACCCCAGAACAATCAGTTACATTGAAGCACACGGCACCGGGACATCTTTAGGTGATCCCATTGAAATCGCTGGATTGCAAAAGGTTTTCCAGGAATACACGGAAGACACCCAGTTCTGCGCCATTGGTTCGGCAAAATCCAATATAGGGCATTGCGAGAGTGCAGCAGGGATTGCAGGAGTGACTAAGGTGCTCCTTCAGCTCAAATACGGACAGATCGCACCTTCGTTGCATTCCAGCATACTCAACCCGAACATCGACTTTAGCAATAGCCCTTTTATAGTTCAGCAGGAGCTTGAAGAGTGGAAAAGACCGGTCGTCACGATAAATGGGAAGACCGCTGAATACCCAAGAATTGCAGGTATTTCTTCTTTCGGTGCTGGAGGCTCCAACGCACATGTGCTCATTGAAGAATATGTCCCTGAGGTGCAGGAGACTAGACAAGCTCCTATGATATTGCAAAGTCCGGCCATAGTCGTGCTGTCAGCCAAAAATCAGGAGCGATTGTACGAGCAGGTGCAAAGATTGCTTTCTGCACTCAGAGCGACGGAATACGCGGATGCCAGTTTGGGGGATATAGCATTTACCCTTCAGGTGGGACGGGAAGCTATGGAGGAACGGTTAGCAGTCATAGCTAAGTCTACGACGGAGCTTGAAGGAAAGCTGGAGAGCTTCCTAGCGGGGAATGAGGAAATCGACGGACTCTATTCGGGTCAGGCAAAGAAAAATAAAGATATTCTGACGGTTCTTGAAGCAGACGAGGACATGGAACAATTGGTGGATATCTGGATAAGCAAGAGCAAGTATACAAAGCTGGCAGAGCTGTGGGTTCAGGGACTACTATTCGATTGGAACAGGCTTTACGGAAAGGTTAGACCTCATCGGATGAGTCTGCCAACCTATCCATTTGCCAAGGAAAGCTATTGGATCTCTACGTTTGGAAGCCAGTCCAAGGAAGTCAAGACGGAGCTCCCTGTAGTTGATATTCCAGCACAAAAGCAAGAGCCCGTTGTTTTCAGCCCTCCTACTGCCAACGCTAATGTGCAGGTACAGACATTGGCAAAGGTACCTGAAAAGCCGCAGGGTATTTTGCTGCGCTCAGTCTCTAATATCGAGAAGGTAGCCGACGCACCCAAAAAGGCAGCTAAGCCTGCAGAATTGAAGCCTGCTCCCCCGCAGCCTAAACCTATCAATTCTACACCGCAGCCCGCTGTCAGGGATGAGGCCAAGCGACCTGCTAACGGGCCTACGGCTGTACGGGTGGATGCATTGGAGAAGGAACTAATTAAAAGTCTCGCTAAATCCTTGAGTATGGATGAAAAGGATATTGGCCGGGACGATAAATTTATCGATATGGGACTGGATTCTATTATAGGCGTAGAGTGGGTACAGGACGTGAATAAACGGTTTGGAACGGCTATTTCAGCAACCAGAGTATATGACTATCCTAACATCAAAGAATTTTCCAAATATTTAGCAAAGGAATTAAGCAAATCGGCGGGAGCCTCAAACCAAGTACCTGTAGAGTCAACTTCTACGCAGCCCATGCAAGCGTTGATCCAGAAGGTGCTGCAAGGTGAATTAAATGTTGAGCAGGCTGATCAGTTGTTCAAGCAATTACACTCGTAAATTGCCGACACGATATTCGTCCTATTTCATA
Source organism: Paenibacillus sp. FSL W8-0439 (assembly GCF_038008995.1). Taxonomy (NCBI): domain Bacteria; kingdom Bacillati; phylum Bacillota; class Bacilli; order Caryophanales; family Paenibacillaceae; genus Paenibacillus; species Paenibacillus sp. FSL W8-0439. The sequence goes on along the minus strand of NZ_JBBPAK010000001.1, from coordinate 3,688,289 downwards.
CGGCTAGGAGGGCATTTTTATGGATCCAAAAGATATTTTTCGTGCGGTACAAACAGGGGAAATAAATTCTGAAGATGCCGAAGCACGATTGCGCCAATTGATGGGCGGGCTTTCGGATGAATCTTTGGAAGAATCATTGGAAGTCCGGTCACAGGAATCAACTTCAGAGGAATTGTCTCTTTCGCTACAGCCATTGGACAGCTTTCACGGACCGGAGAAGGAGAGCAATGGCGAAACGGAAGTGCCGCCTGTGGTTCAATTGCAGGAATTTGAGCATGGCATTGTCCTGTTAACAATGAAGGATACCGTGCACAAAAATACATTTTCCGATGAACTGATTGTGGGCCTGAACCAGGCGTTCGCTACGGTGCAGGCTAACGAGAACTATAAAGTCGTGATTCTGACGGGATATGACACCTATTTTGCCACAGGGGGTACGCAGGAGGGATTGCTAGCCATTCATGAGGGAAAGGCGAAATATAGCGATACCAATGTTTACAAGATTGCACTGGATTGCAAGCTGCCAGTCATTGCTGCTATGCAGGGACATGGAATTGGCGCAGGCTGGTGCATGGGGATGTTTTGCGATTTTATCGTGATGAGTAGAGAAAGCATCTACACCACTAATTTTATGAAATACGGCTTTACTCCCGGTGCGGGCTCAACCCTCATTTTTCCTGAAAAATTCGGAGTTAGCATGGCGCAGGAAATTTTATTCACTGGTACTAGATATAGCGGTTCAGAGCTGGAGTCCAAAGGGACTCCTTTTCCTGTTCTGCCGAGAAATGAAGTGGTGCCGTACGCAATGCAGCTGGCAAGGAAACTGTCCGAGTCGCCAAGAGAGTCATTGATTGAGCTGAAAAACCATATGGCTCAGCCGATTAGAGAAAAGCTGGCGGCAACGATTGAGAAAGAAATAAAAATGCAGGACAAAACGTTTGTGAATCAGCAAGAGGTCAAGGAACGGATTCAGACGGCCTATGGACAACTTCCGAATAGCGATGGTACGCATAAACTGCTCAAGCAGGCGGATATGAAAAAATCTGTGCCCAGTATGCCGCATGGTCAGGAGAAGGATTCTATCGCAATTATTGGCATGGCGGGTCAGTTCCCCAAATCCAAGACATTGACTGAGTTCTGGGATAACCTGGCTCAGGGCAGGGATTGTATATCGGAAATTCCTTCAACACGCTGGTCCATTGATGAATATTATGATACTGATCCCAAGGCTGAGGGGAAAACCTATAGCAAGTGGATGGGTGTGCTAGAGGATATAGATCGATTTGACCCGTTGTTCTTTAATATATCTCCTGCGGAAGCAGAGATGATGGACCCTCAACAGCGTCTATTTCTGGAAAGTAGCTGGAAATGCATTGAAGATGCCGGATTGAATCCAGCCTCACTGTCAGGGAGCCGTTGCGGTGTTTTTGTAGGTTGTGCAGCTAGTGATTATGGAAGGTCTATGAGCGGACAGGGGTTGAATGCGCAGGTTCTTATGGGAGGAGCTCCTTCCATTTTATCGGCCCGGATTTCGTATTTGCTGAATTTGAAGGGCCCTTCTCTGGCGATTGATACCGCATGCTCTTCCTCTCTGGTAGCTATAGCTGAAGCTTGCAACAGCCTTGTTTTAGAAACAAGCGATCTTGCTTTGGCGGGCGGAGTAATGATCATGGCAGGGCCAGGGATGCATGTCATGACCAGCAAAGCAGGAATGCTGTCCAAGGATGGACGATGCTTTACTTTTGACGCCCGTGCAAACGGGTTTGTCCCTGGAGAAGGGGTTGGCGTTATTTTATTAAAACGGCTCTCTGATGCAATCAGGGACAAGGACTCCATCTATGGGGTTATCCGGGGATGGGGAATGAACCAGGATGGGAAAACCAACGGCATTACTGCTCCAAGTGTAAATTCACAGATTTCGCTTGAAAGTGAGGTTTACCAGCGGTTCAATATTAATCCTGAAACGATCTCTATGGTAGAGGCCCATGGGACAGGTACCAAACTGGGCGATCCGATCGAAGTGGAAGGGCTTACCGAAGCTTTCCGATCCTATACGAACAAAAAGGGCTATTGCGCGCTGGGATCGCTGAAAAGCAATATGGGACATATGCTAACAGCGGCCGGAGTAGCTGGCATAATGAAAGTGCTCCTCGCCATGAAACATCGGCAATTGCCGCCAACCATCAATTTTGAATCCCTAAATGAACATATTTCTTTAGAGGAAAGCCCGTTTTACATTAACACTGGGCTACAAAAGTGGGAGTCCAAACCGGGGATACCTCGACGTGCAAGCGTCAGTGCTTTCGGGTTTAGCGGTACTAATGCGCATATGGTTATTGAAGAATATGTGCCTGTAACCTCTGAGGTGCAGCTGAACCCAGTCGATCAAGACAACCCAGTGCTATTTGTACTTTCTGCCAAAAGCGAACAAGCCCTGAAATCCTATGCCGCCGACATGATGGAATTTGTTAAATTGCACGAAAGCACTAAGCTGTCAGACCTGACTTATACCCTGCAAGTGGGCAGAGAGGCTATGAACTGGCGCCTCGCGTTTTTGGCGGATTCAAGAGAAAATCTGGTCGATGAGCTGGAACATTTTGTGAATGGCAACTCGTCGGACAAGGTGTTAACTGGACAAGTGGACGATGCTAGAGGCGAAATTGAACTTTTTGATTCTGACGAAGATACTGGAACCCTCGTTCGGACCTGGCTTCAGAATAAAAGAATTGATAAAATAGCCAAATTATGGACTAATGGCGCAACTATTGAATGGGATGCACTTTATGGAGCAACCAAGCCCCAGCGAATCAGTCTGCCGACCTATCCTTTCGAGAGGGAACACTATTGGTTGTCTGAGACAGACATGGGCCAGGAGAATATAAACCCGGCTATGACCGCCCAAATTCACCCTTTGCTGCATCAAAATACTTCCGATCTCTCCGGGCAGCGCTACGACTCCACCTTTACAGGCCGGGAATTTTTCCTAGCAGATCACCGAGTCATGGGCCAACCGACATTACCTGGGGTGGCTTACCTTGAAATGGTGCGAGCGGCCGTCGAAGAAGCAGCAGGGGATGTCATGGAGGGTGAGACCCGTATTCAACTGAGAAATGTAGTATGGGCTCAGCCCATCGTTGTAGCTAACAAACCGATCAGGGTACACACCAGCCTATATCCTCAGGACGATGGAGCGATTGCGTTTGAAATATACAGCGGCGTGGAAGAAAACGCCGAAGATATTATACACAGCCAGGGGATAGCTGTGTTGGAGAGAAGCGGTGAGCCGCAGTACCTGGACCTGAATGTTTTACAGGCAGAATGTATTCACAGTTCACTATCTTCAAGCCAATGCTATGAAGCTTTCAGAGCTATGGGAATAGACTATGGCCCGGGACACCGGGGGATCGAGACCATCTTACGGGGAAAGGATTTCGTGCTGGCAAAGCTGTCCCTTCCATCCAATGTATCTCATACCCAAAGTGAATTTGTATTGCATCCGGCTGTAATGGATTCAGCCTTGCAGGCCACAATCGGGTTGGTGATGGATCGAGAAGAACATGTGTCTGAAGGCAACCTCTCGGTACCCTTTGCCTTGCAGGAACTGAAAATATTCGAAAAATGCACTTCTGTGATGTGGGCACGGATTTCCAGACAAGCGAGTGAGGAGACACTAATTGGATTGAGCATAGTACATATCGATCTCTGCGACGAGACCGGAAAGATTTGTGTGCAGCTCAAAGGGCTCTCATCCAGAGAACTGGAAAAAGGAGCAGGGCAAGCAGATTTCGTCGAGAATGTGGGCACACTCATGCTGGAGCCGGTCTGGGAGGAGGAGGCAGTCCTTGCAGGAGAGAACGCGTTCAACGATATACGGCATATTGTGATCCTGTGCGAATTTGAAGGTATTTCCAGAAAGGATATTGCAGCTCGTATGGATGGTACTCGCTGCATTGTTTTACAGTCATCGAGTAATGACTTGGATGCGCGGTTTGAAGACTACACTATTCAGATATTTGAAGAATTGCAAAATATAATGCTGGATATACACAAACAAAAAACTTTGCTGCAAATTGCAGTCCCTGCCCGAAATGACCAACAGGTTTATTCCGGGTTCTTTGCCATGCTGCAAACCGCCCAAAAAGAAAACCCGAATGTCATGGGTCAACTGCTAGAGCTTGATGCCAAGGATGGCCCTGAGGGGATTATTGCAAAATTACAAGAGAACCGTTACGGCCAGTACGGCGAACGAATACGATATCATGGCGACAAGCGACAGGCTTTAAAGTGGCAAGAAATTGAAACCTTGCATGAAGATGCAGCCCAGCCATGGAAAGATGGAGGGACCTATCTCATCACTGGCGGTCTAGGTGGCCTGGGACTGATTTTTGCCAGAGACATCCTGTGCAATGTGAAAAACTCCACCGTCGTACTGGTAGGACGATCACCTCTGTCAGCGGATAAACAGACCTTGTTAAGCGAATTGGAAGCGCTGGAAGGTCATATAGAGTACAGACAGGTGGACGTGGGTCAAAAGGAAGCGGTCACCGAGTTAATTCATGGCATCGTCGAGCAATATGGCGGTCTTAACGGTATTTTACACACAGCAGGAGTGATACGGGACAACTTCATCATCAAAAAGACGATAGAAGAAGTTAGAGAAGTGCTGACTCCCAAAGTCTCAGGGTTGATCCATCTGGATCAGGCCAGCAACTCCCTGCCTCTGGATTTCTTTATCCTGTTTTCTTCCGGCGCTGGAAGTGTTGGCAATGTAGGACAGGTTGACTACTCTGCTGCCAATGGCTTTATGGATGCTTATGCTTCTTATCGAAATGCTTTGGCGGCAGGCAAGCAACGCCAGGGGCACACGCTGTCGATCAACTGGCCGTTGTGGAAGGACGGTGGGATGCATGTCGATGGGGAAACGGAAAAGGCAATGCAAGGTCTGGGCATGATTGCCATGGAAACAGAGAGTGGAATAAAGGCTTTGTATCAAAGCTTATCTTCCGGTAAAAGCCAGGTTATGGTTATCGAAGGGTATCCTCAAACGATTAAGACGGCCATTCTGGGACAGCCTTCAGGAACAGAGATTTCAGGCCGTTCCAGAATGGAAGATGGGGAAGCCTCGATTATCGGCGAAGAATGGCTAAGAGAAAAAGCTGAAGACTATTTGAAAATATTGCTTTCGGCTGTAATCAAGCTGCCAGCTGAAAGTATAAATGTAAATGCGCCTATGGACAGGTATGGGATTGATTCCATATTGGTCATGCAGCTCACAAATGAATTGGAAAAAACGTTTGGCTCACTGCCGAAGACATTATTTTTTGAATATCATAATCTCCGCTCATTAACTGGATATTTCCTTGAATCGCACCATGGCCGGCTGGTAGACGTTTTAAAAGCGCAGGAGAAGAATGCGGCTCCTCATAAAGTGGCGAACGAACCTGCAAAAGCAGCAATAGAGCCTTTGGCTCCGATCGCTGCGAGTCGCAGACGTCCATGGCCTTTCCCGACAGGTACGCAGCCCCATCAGGAAGAGAAGGGCTTGGACATTGCCATTATAGGGATATCGGGAAGATATCCGGGGGCAGCAGGTATCCAGGAGTTCTGGAAAAATCTAAGGGATGGGAAGGACTCCATCACTGAGATTCCCAAGGAGCGTTGGGACCACAGCCTGTACTTTAATGAAACTAAAGGGAAGCCCGGGAAAACCTACAGCAAGTGGGGAGGGTTCATCGATGGGGTGGACTGGTTTGACCCGTTGTTTTTCAACATTTCGCCAAGAGAAGCGGAAACGATGGACCCTCAAGAGCGCCTTTTCCTGGAATGTGTGTATGAAACCATAGAGGATGCGGGCTATACGCGCGAAACTCTTGGTGCAGACCGGGGACTTGGCGGCATGGAAGGCAATGTTGGCGTTTATGTCGGAGTAATGTATCACGAATATCAGCTTTATGGAGCCCAGGAACAAGCCAAAGGGAATATGCTCGGGCTTCTCGGGAATGCTTCGGCGGTTGCCAACCGTGTATCGTATTTTTGTAATTTTCATGGACCAAGTATCGCTGTGGATACGATGTGCTCTTCGTCACTGACAGCAATCCATATGGCCTGTCACGGACTGCAGCATGGAGAATGTGAACTGGCGGTTGCAGGGGGAGTCAACGTTTCCGTCCATCCTAACAAATATCTATTACTCGGACAGGGAAGCTTTGCATCAAGCAATGGGCGGTGTGAAAGCTTCGGACAGGGTGACGGATATGTGCCAGGAGAAGGAGTCGGGGCTTTGCTGCTCAAGCCGCTGGCCAAAGCTATAGCAGATGGAGACCGCATATATGGCGTCATAAAAGGTACTGCAGTGAATCACGGAGGAAAAACCAATGGATATACTGTACCCAACCCCAACGCACAGGCTAGCGTGATTGGGCAGGCTATTCAGGAGGCGGGAATCAACCCTAGAACCATTAGCTATATAGAGGCGCATGGGACAGGAACTCCTCTGGGTGATCCGATTGAAATTGCGGGCTTACAAAAGGTGTTCCGGGAATATACCAGAGACAAGCAGTTCTGTTCAATCGGGTCTGCCAAGTCTAATATCGGACATTGTGAGAGCGCAGCCGGTATTGCCGCAGTGACAAAGGTGCTGTTGCAGTTGAAATATAAACAATTGGTGCCTTCACTGCATTCAAGCAAGTTAAATACCAACATCGATTTTAGTGATAGTCCTTTTAAAGTACAGCAGACATTAGAGGAATGGAAAAGACCTGTCGTATCCATGGATGGTGAAATCAAGGAGTATCCAAGGTTGGCAGGAGTCTCGGCCTTCGGGGCAGGTGGGTCTAACGCGCATGTGGTAATTGAAGAGTACATTCCAGCAGAGACTGGTCAGCTGCAAGTTGCTCCTGCGTCTCTTCATCCTGCCATGATTGTGCTATCGGCCAAGAACAGGGAAAGGCTGAACGAGCAGGCGCAAAGATTGCTATCTGCCATTAGAGAGCTGAATGACCCGCGTATAGGTCTCGCAGATATCGCCTACACGCTGCAGATCGGACGAGAAGCGATGGAAGAACGGCTTGCGATCATCGCCACATCCATCCAAGAGCTGGATTGGAAATTGGAAAGCTTCCTGCTGGAGAAGGAAGGTATAAAAGAACTGTATAGAGGACAGGTAAAGCGCAACAAAGGAGTATTGGTCACTCAGGAAATCGATGAGGATATGGCTAAAATGGTGGGTGCATGGGTGAGTAAAGGTAGACATGGAAAGCTCGCCGAGCTTTGGGTGACAGGACTGCTGTTGGACTGGAATAGGCTTTATGGGGAAAAGAAGCCTCGCAGGATTAGTTTGCCAACCTATCCTTTTGCCAGAGAAAGCTATTGGGTGCCCGTAAACCAGGTAAAGAACGATGGTATGACAGCCACCCTAGGCCAGTCTGCATTTTTGTCGCCTTTACTGCACCACAACACTTCAAACTTCTTGAAGCAGCGGTTCAGCTCAACGTTTACAGGCGAGGAATTTTTCCTCAGAGATCATACGGTAAAAGGCCAACGGATTCTACCAGGCGTCGCTTATCTTGAGATGGTGCGGGCGGCTGTGGAACGCTCTATAGGAGATGAGGACAACTGCACAACAGGAATCCGGTTAAAAAATGTAAACTGGATTCGGCCAATTGTGGTCGAAGATCAGCCATTCCCAGTACACACAGGCCTATTTTTGGAAGACGCGGGAAAAATCAGCTTTGAGGTATATAGTAAGCAAGCAGGAAGCGATATCGGACATACCGTGCACAGCCAGGGCAATGCGGTGCAGTTTAACGTGGAACAAAAGCCAGTGCTTAACCTAGAGGCATTACAGGCAGAATTTGATCCACATGGATTTGAGGGAGCGCGCTGCTACGATATCTTCCAAAAAATCGGGATGGATTACGGCCCAGCCTTCAGGTGTGTGGAGAAAGTGTATACACATCCGGGCAAGGTACTGGCCAAGCTGGCATTGCCCTCCGTGCTCTCCGATTCGGCTGACAGCTTTGTTCTTCACCCTAGCCTAATGGATGCGGCCTTGCATGCATCCATTGGATTAATCATGGGTCAAGATGGAGAGCTGCCGGACAGCACAGTACCCAATACGCCTTCTATGCCATTCGCCCTTCAAGAGATCGAAATCCATGGGGCATGCACCCAGAATATGTGGTCGTTGATTCAATACAGCGAGGGCAGCAAGAGAGAGGACAAGGTACAAAAGCTCAATATCGACTTATGTGATGAGGAAGGGAACGTTTGTGTCAGAATAACGGGACTATCCACCCGAGCGCTGGACGGAGATATCCGCACTGAGCATGCACAAGGCGTAGTTGCAGGAGATCATGCCGCCGATCCGCTTGTAGGAGCTGTCATGCTCATCCCAAAATGGGACCCCGTTGCGCTTAAAAAAGAATCAGCTTTCCCATCGTCGACAGACCGAATGGTCATTGCAGGTGGTACGGACAAAGATAGACAGGCCATCTGGGAATATTATCCGAAGGCGCATTTTTTGGAGATGCAGGCGCAGGATTCCATAGAAACGGTTGCCTCAAAGGTTGAAGAATATGGAGCCGTTGACCATATACTGTGGATTGCACCTACGATTTCTGTCGGATCGGTCACTGCTGAATCCTTGATTGAGGAACAGGAGCCCGGAGTCTTGCTCTTCTTTAGAATGGTCAAGGCGCTGCTCCTGCTGGGGTATGGGACGAAAAAGCTAGGCTGGACAACCATAACCACCCAGGCTCAGTCGATCGATCAGGACGATACAGTCCACCCGGCCCACGCAAGTTTGCATGGGTTGGTAGGCACGATGGCCAAAGAATATCCGAACTGGAAGGTTCGTATCATAGACCTGCAATCCGATTATGACTGGCCGTTATCCGAACTATTTACGCTGCCTTCAGACCGTCAGGGACGGATGTGGGTTTTCAGAGGCGGTCAGTGGTATCGCCAGCAGCTGATTCCGTTTAAGCAGACTCCAGGCTCAAAAGGACAGACGCTGTACAAAACCGGAGGCATCTATGTGGTTATCGGTGGTGCAGGCAACATCGGAGTGGCGTGGAGCAAGTATATGGCTTCGACCTATCAGGCCCAGATGGTGTGGATAGGCAGAAGGCCAAAGGACGCGTCCATCCAGGCTAAATTGGACGAATTTAAAGGCCACGGACCTGTTCCATACTATATTACGGCAGATGCAGCAGATGAAAGGTCGCTGCAGGGGGCATATGAGGAGATAAAGCAGCGGTACTCCAAGATCAACGGCGTAGTCCACTCTGCCATTGCCTTTTTGGAGAAGGGGTTGGAAGATTTGACGGAGGAAGGGCTCCGGTCCGGGCTTTCAGCAAAGGTCAATGTCAGTGTGCGTATGGCTCAGGTTTTTCAAAATGAACCGCTGGATTTCGTGTTGTTTTTCTCTTCTATTATTGCCTATGTAAAAAATCCGGGACAAAGCAGCTATGCTGCCGGATGTACCTTTAAGGATGCGTTTGCGCAGCGGCTTTCACAGGAATGGCATTGCCCGGTGAAAGTCATGAACTGGGGATACTGGGGGAACGACGCAAACAATACCTCCCAAGACAGGCAGCAAGAAGTCGATAATTACTCAAAACTAGCGCAGATCGGCGTCGGACTTATTGAGCCTCACGAGGGGATGGAGGCACTTGAGACGTTGCTTGCCTCACCGCTGGGTCAAATGGGACTGATGAAAACAACAAAACATTTGGAGTTGGAAGGGACTAATCCGGCAGAAGCCATCAATCTATACCCGCACAACACGGATCCCGATCTTCGGGATATACAAGAAAGTATGGCTGCAGTGATCAAATCAAAAGCCCAGTTTGCCGAGGAATATGCGGCAGAGGATGCTGGCAGCCTGCAGGAAAGGGAATTGGAGCATCTCCTAGGCAAGCTGTTGCAGGAGCAGCTTTGGTCCATGGGGTTGTCAGGGACAGATCGTCAGTCTGTTGACGAGTTCAAACATAAGCATGGACTGTCAGAGTTATACGGCAAATGGCTAGGTGAGAGTGTAAAGATTTTGGCACGGCTGAATGATGCTCTTACAGATGGAAATGCTTCCAGCCCGGCTTACCGAGAGGATGTCTGGCAGGAATGGGAAGAGCACAAGCATACATGGCAAAAATATCCGCAGATGCGGGCGAGGGTACATTTGGCTGAGACAACGCTGCGGGCCTTGCCTGAAATTATTACCGGCCAATGTCCTGCAACGGAAATCATGTTCCCCAATTCCTCGATGGAATTAGTGGAAGGGATTTATAAAGACAGTCTGGTAGCTGACTATTTTAATGAAGTTCTTTCCGATACGATCGCCGCCTATGTTCAGCAGAGAATTATGAGCAACTCTGCTGCAGAAATCAGAATTCTCGAAATCGGAGCAGGCACCGGAGGAACCAGCAACACCGTATTCCTCAAATTACGGCCATACCGCAAACACATTCAGGAATATTGTTATACCGATATTTCGAAGGCTTTTTTGATGCATGCGGAGAAAGAGTATGGGCCAGACAATCCGTATCTTAGTTATCGAATCTTTAATGTGGAAGAACCTATTGCTGGACAAGGTATTGATGCGGGTAAATATGACATTGTCATTGCTGCCAATGTACTTCATACGGCCAAAGATATTCGCCAGGCATTGCGCAATGCGAAAGCGGTTTTAAAAAGCAACGGCCTGCTTCTATTAAATGAACTCATGGGCAGCAGCGTGTTTACCCATCTTACCTTCGGCTTGCTGGATGGCTGGTGGGCTTATGAGGATTCGGAATTACGTATTCCCGGCTGCCCTGGACTTTATCCTCACGTATGGAAAAGCGTATTGGCCAAAGAAGGCTTTCACACAGCGTTTTTCCCGGCACAGGAGGCGCATGATTGGGGCCAGCAGATCGTTGCAGCCCAAAGCGATGGCTTGGTTCGGCAAAAGCGACAGCCAAAGCAAAAATCCCTATCGGTAGAGAATAGAACCGTTGAAGCAGGATCAATAAAACAATCAGCTCAGCCCAAAAGAGAGGCAGTACAGGCGGAATCAGCGGAATCAGAAAATGTGCTGCGCAGCAAAAGTACGGCCTACTTTAAAAATTTACTTGGCGAAACCCTAAAAATGGAACCGGGAAGCATCGACTCTACGATTGCCCTGGAAGAGTACGGGATCGACTCGATATTGGTTGTGCAAATCACCAATGTGCTGCGTGAAGTGATCGAGGATTTTGCCAGCACCCTGTTTTTTGAGTACAACACCATAGATGATCTGGTAGCGTACCTGCTTCAAACGCAAAAGGATTCGTTGAAGAAGCTGGTAGGTATGAAGGAGACAGAGATGAGCGAAGAAACTTCCAGAGTGGAAGAAGTCCCTGCTCCACAGGTAGTCGATATTGCCCCGATGAGATTTGCACAGGAAGGACGCTTCCTTAAGCCGTCTGTCAGCAAAGGTGAGAAGCCGAAGGAGCACTCCTCTAATATCAGAGATATTGCGATTGTGGGCTTGTCCGGGCGCTATCCAGGAGCTCGTAATGTAGAGGAATATTGGAACAACCTAAAAGAGGGTAAAAACTGCATCACTGAAATTCCGAAAGATCGTTGGGATTGGAAGACCTACTTTGACGAAGAAAAAGGAAAACGAGGTACCATCTATACGAAATCAGGCGGCTTTATCGAGGGAATCGATTTATTTGATCCACTATTTTTCAAGATTTCTCCTGCAGAAGCCGAAACTATGGACCCGCAGGAACGGCTCTTTCTGGAAGCTGCATACGCAAGTATAGAGGATGCCGGATATACCCCTGCCAATCTTTGTGAGAGTCGTAAAGTGGGCGTATTCGCAGGCGTGATGAATGGAAATTACGGTTTGGGACCTCAATACAATTCCATTTCCAATCGGATATCCTATCATTTGGATTTCCAAGGTCCAAGTATGACCATCGATACCGCTTGTTCCTCCTCATTGACGGCTATCCATCTAGCTTTGGAAAGTCTGTATAGCGGTATCAGCGAGTGCGCTATTGTCGGAGGGGTCAATTTGATCGTAGACCCAATCCACTATATCAAGCTGTCAGCGATGACGATGCTTTCGAAAACTGGCGAATGTAAGTCGTTTGGAGACCAAGCGGATGGATTCGTTGATGGGGAAGGCGTCGGCGCTATCGTGTTAAAGCCGCTGGAGAAGGCTATTGCAGACGGTGACCATATTTATGGTGTCATCAAAGGGAGCATGCTCAATGCTTCAGGTAAAACCAGTGGTTATACCGTGCCTAGCCCTCAAGCTCAATCTCAACTGATTGAGGATGCGCTACGGCGTTCGAATGTTGATGCAAGAACCATCAGTTATATTGAAGCCCATGGAACCGGCACGGCTTTGGGAGACCCTATTGAAATTGCCGGATTGACCAGGGCTTTTGAGAAATTCACACAAGACAAGCAGTTCTGCGCCATAGGTTCGGTCAAATCCAATATTGGTCACACCGAGAGCGCAGCAGGCATTGCAGGAGTAACTAAAATATTGCTGCAGCTTAAGCATCGCCAGTTAGTACCGTCCTTACATTCTAGGAAGTTGAATCCTGAAATTCATTTCAGCAATACTCCTTTTGTCGTTCAGCAGAATCTAGAAGAATGGAAGAGACCGGTAATTACAACCGATGGAATCACTCAGGAGTGTCCGAGACGGGCTGGAATATCGTCTTTCGGTGCAGGTGGGGCCAACGCTCATATCGTGATTGAAGAGTATATTCCCGAGGTTCAGGAGCCATCAGGAATAGAACCTGCTTCTCAGGGACCTGCGATGATCGTGCTATCAGCCAAGAGTGAGGAGCAGCTTAAGGAAAAAGGACGACAGCTGCTTGAGGCTCTTCAGGGTCAGCTATCCTCGGCCAGCATATTGGATATTGCCTATACGCTCCAGGTGGGACGCGAACCGATGGAGGAGCGTCTAGCCATGCTCGTGGATTCGATCACAGATCTTGAGGAGAAATTAAAGGAATTTGTGGACGGACGCCACAGCATGCTCAACCTGTATAGAGGTCAAGTAAAACGCAACAAAGAAGCGTTGTCCATTTTTACGGGGGACGAAGACCTGCAACAACTGATTGAACATTGGATTTCCAAAAGGAAATATACAAAGCTTCTGGAGCTGTGGGCCAAAGGGCTAAATTTGGATTGGGAAAAAGTTTATACGGGGAAGGTACCTCACCGTATCAGCCTGCCAACCTACCCATTTGCAAAAGAGCATTATTGGACTTCGGATAGCAAGGATCAATTAAAAGCCCACGCATTACTGTCGCAAAATGAAAGCAATGTAGATTTTGATGATCAATTGTGCGGCAGACTCTTGGATGAAATGATGAACGACGCCATGTCTGTTGATGAGGCCGCCAATGAAATCTTCAATATATTCATACGTAAATGAGAAGTTTCTACATGCTGGGAGGCAATCTAAGATGAAGGACTTTTTTCAAACTATTCTGGGTGAGGTAAAAAGCGGACGGATGCAGAAAGAGGAGGCTCTCCTCAGAATACGCCAAATTCAAGCTCAAATGGCTTCAGATGGAACTCTGCACAGCAGAGCAGGGAACACGGAGGGGGCTCTGGCGGATACAGGAGTCCTTATGCTTGAGCCTTCATGGAAAGAGCAAGCTGCGCTCCAAAAAGCGACTCTTCATGAATGTAGCCAGCATCTGGTGGTGCTTTGTGAACTTGATCATATCTCAGAGCGAAGTATTGAAGCGCTCATGAAAGGAACCCGATGCATCAAGCTCCATGCCGGTTTGACCGGCATGGATGAACGCTTTCAGCGCTATGCCCTTCAACTGCTTGCAGAAGTGCAAATGCTCCTCAAAGAGAACTTGAGGGGCAGCGTGTTGGTACAGATTGCTGCTTCTTCACAAACCGGGCAGCAGCTCTTTGCTGGGCTTTTGGGATTGCTGCAAACAGCCGAAAAAGAAAATCCAAAAATCGTAGGGCAATTTGTTGAATTGGAAGCTACAGGTTTGGAAGAGATCGTTGAGAAATTGAAAGAGAACAGTCAATACCCCAAAGACAAAAGGATACGGTATGAGAACGGTAAACGTCTGATTCTCAGCTGGAATGAAATGAAAGCCCCTGAAACTCCGGGAAGAGTGCCCTGGAAGGATCAGGGGATTTATTTGATTACGGGCGGTGCAGGAGGTTTAGGGCTTGTTTTGGCGAGAGATATCGCCCGGCGAGTCCGAGAAGCTACGCTAGTCCTTGTAGGACGTTCCATGCTTGATGAAGGCAAGCAGGTCATACTGGAGGAGTTGAAGGCGCTGGGAGCCCGCGTAGAGTACAAACGAGCGGATGTATCCCGAAAGGAAGAGGTCTCGCAACTGGTCCTAAAGATCCGAGAGGAGCACGGGGGGCTTGATGGCATCCTCCATAGCGCAGGGGTGATACAGGATCGTTTTATGATTCATAAGACACAGGAAGAGTTCAAGGAAGTAATGGCGCCCAAAGTAGCCGGGGTGGTCAACTTGGATCAGGCGACGAAGGAGCTAGATCTTGATTTCTTCATTTTCTTCTCTTCCATCGCAGGGATTATGGGCAATCCTGGTCAGGCCGACTATGCCGCAGCGAATGCGTTTATGGATGCCTATGCCTTTTATCGAAACAGCCTCGTCTCTTGCAAGGAGCGCAAAGGGCAGACGCTGTCTGTCAATTGGCCTCTCTGGAAGGATGGAGGCATGCATGCGGATGCTGAAACGGAGAGGGTTTGGCAAAGTATTGGCATGGTGGCCATGCAAACTTCAAACGGCGTTAAGGCTTTATATGATAGCCTGGCCTCTGGCCAGAAGCAGGTGCTGGTGATAGAGGGGGATTTGTCCAGGTTGCGGAAGCATCTATTGGAGCCTAAGCCACAGGAGAACATGTACGTTGAAGAGACAGCTTCTTCACCGATAAATCCTGAGCTGCTTCTGGAAAAAACCTTGCACCAGCTTAAAGTGTTGTTTGGAGAAGTGACTAAGCTGAGCGTTGAAAAGATTGATGTCAGTGAGCCTTTGGAGAGCTACGGCATAGACTCCATCATGATTACAAGGCTCAATCAAAAGCTTCAGGGAGTTTTTGGTGAAATCTCGATGACCCTGTTTTTTGAATATCAGACGTTGGAAGCGGTAGCGGAATATTTTATTGCTGACTACTATGAGGAATGCGTACAGTGGACAGGACTTGGCAGACGGCTGGAGCCGGAAGAAAACTTCGTCCCTGCATCTTTGCATGTTGATCGCGAATTATCATTGCCGACTCTGCCAAAGGAAGAAAACCAACGTATCAGCAGCGCAGCTATAGACACAGGCAGTGTGAAACACGAGCAAATAGCTATTATAGGCATGAGCGGACGATTTCCACAAGCGAAAAATATGGAAGAATACTGGAATAATTTACAAGAGGGCAAAGATTGTATTACAGAAATTCCCGCGGATCGCTGGAAGAAGGAAGGATTCTACTCTCCTAACATAAAGGAAGCTATCGAGAAGGGCAAAAGCTATAGCCAATCTGGGGGATTTGTGGAGGATTTTGCAGATTTTGATCCTCTTTTCTTCAACATATCGCCCCGGGAAGCGATGAGTATCGACCCTCAGGAGCGGATATTTCTGGAGGAATGCTGGAAGGCCTTCGAGGATGCTGGATATAGCAGAGATCAGCTTGCAGTGCAATACAATGGGCGAATCGGCGTCTTTGCAGGCATTACCGCAACAGGCTTCAATTTATACGGTCCCAAGCTGTGGGAGCAAGGCAAACCGATCTTTCCTCGCACATCGTTCAGTTCGGTAGCCAATCGAATATCGTATCTCTTGAATTTGAAGGGGCCGAGCTTTTCGGTCGATACCATGTGCTCTTCGTCATTAACTGCAATCCATGAGGCTTGTGAGCATATTCATAACGGAGAATGCGAGATTGCCATTGCAGGTGGAGTCAACTTATATCTTCATCCTTCCAACTATGTTTTTCTAAGCACAATGCGAATGCTATCGCCAGAGGGACGTTGCAAGAGTTTTGGCGAAGGGGGGAATGGATTTGTCCCTGGTGAAGGTGCGGGCGTTGTACTGCTCAAACCTTTATCTCAGGCCATTGCTGACAAGGATCACATTTATGCGGTTATTCGGGCTACTAGTATCAATCATGGTGGAAAAACGAACGGATATACCGTTCCTAATCCGGTAGCACAAGGAGAATTGATCCGAGAGGCTTTGGATAAAGCAGGCGTCAATGCTCGAACAGTCAGTTATATTGAAGCCCACGGAACAGGGACAGAGCTCGGTGATCCTATTGAAATTACCGGACTTACCCAGGCTTTCAAGAAGGATACACAGGATACAGGGTTCTGTGCGATTGGCTCGGTAAAATCAAACATAGGCCATTTGGAGGCGGCCGCAGGGATTGCGGGTGTCGCTAAGATTATACTGCAAATGAAAAACCAGAAAATTGTCCCAAGTCTGCATGCCAAAGTATTGAATCCCATTATAAATTTTGCCAAAACGCCATTTACAGTTCAGCAGGGACTTGCTGAATGGAAACGTCCGATTCTGGAGGAAAATGGCGAGCAACGGGAATACCCGAGAATTGCAGGAATATCTTCCTTTGGAGCTGGAGGATCTAATGCCCATATCGTTCTTGAAGAATACATTCCAGCAGAACAGGCTGCCTCTACTCCGCAAAAGCCAGTTGTCATCGCATTGTCGGCCAAAAGTGATGAAGCATTGAAAGAGCAGGCTGTTCAATTGACTGCTGCAATGGATAAAAATGACTTCTCGGATAATGACCTGATAAATGTGGCTTACACCTTGCAGACAGGGCGTGAGGCGATGGAAGAGCGCCTTGCCGTGGTCGTTCAGACAGTGGAGGAACTTGGGAACAAGCTGTGGGAATTTATTGGAGGAAGACAGAATATTGCGCAGCTATATCGGGGACAGGTCAAGCGGAATCAGGAGAGCTTGGATATAGTTTCGCGGGAGGAAGCGCTGGATGAATCCTCTGATGTCTGGAATCTAGCAGAGAAATACGGTAGGCTAGCGGAATTGTGGGTCAAGGGTATGCACGTTGACTGGAACAGACTTTACAGTAATGTCCAGCCTTTCCGCATCAGTTTGCCTACCTATCCCTTTGCTAGGGAACGCTACTGGATATCAGTAGATGAAGAAAAGCCCGCTGGCGTCACTCCGGCATATCTGCACCCCTTGCTGCATCACAATACCTCCGTTCTTTCTGAGCAAAGATTCAGCTCAATCTTCAACGGTCAGGAGTTTTATCTGAATAACTCCGTCGTTGATGGAAGACTTGTCCTGTCGGATGGAGCATGTCTTGAAATGGCGCGGGCAGCGGTTGAACAATCGTTAACAGTTCAGGAGAAGGGTCAGGCAGGCATCACACTCACAGACATGGTATGGACACATGCTCCTGTCATAGGAGATCAGCCGGAAATACATATAGGACTCTTTCCGGAAGATCAAGGTGGAATTGGCTTCAAAATTTACAGCACACGAACCGAAGCAGGAGATCCTGTCTTACACAGCGAGGGAAGTGCCGAGCTGGAGGCTTTAAATAGAACGGAAACATTAGATATTCAGGCTTTGCAGATGGAGTGCATTGATCATATTTTACCTAGGGGAGACGATGAAGCACTGCGCACGACTGGAGCCAACTACGATTCGGAATTCCAGTCCGCTGAGCAAGTTTATATAGGTCAGGGTTTGGTGTTGGCCAAGCTATCACTGCCTTCCGGTATTGCGAATACTGGGGGCCTATTTGTTGTGCATCCCTTCATGACAAGTGCTGCCCTGCAATTGCCGTTATACCTGCTTTCGAATAATGAAAATGTTATGCAGTTCAATGGCATTGATTCTCGGGAAAAAATACTGCCGACTGCGATAGATAAGCTTCAAATATTTCAGGAATGTCCGAGCAAAATGTGGGCGTTAGTACGGCATGGAAGAGGAAATCAGATTAATCATAAGATGCACAAGTATGATATTGATTTGTGCGACGAGGCAGGCAGAATCTGTGTGCGCATAAAAGGGGTCTCCTATAAGGAAGCGGAGACTTGTGAGCAACCGCTCGGTGCAATGATGCTACAGCCATTCTGGAAAGAACAGGCGGCTAATAAGGAAACCATAGCAACCGACTACGAACGGCATGTGGTCATACTTTGTGAGACAGATGCCATAGCTGCAGTACATGTCGAGGCCTCCTTGACAGGCGTGGAATGCATCACCCTACAAGCCCGCATGGAAGAGGTCGACCGACGCTTTGAAACATATGCCGTTCAGGTTTTTGAGAAAATACAAGGCATCCTAATTGACAAGCCTAAAGGCAAAGTGCTGGTACAAATGGTAACGATGTCTGGAAATGAGAAACTACTTTTCTCCGGGCTGTGTGGCATACTCAAAACGGCTCATAAGGAAAATCCAAAGTTCTACGGGCAACTAATTGAAGTAGGGGAAACGGAAAAAAATGAAGGACTCATTGAAATATTAAGGTCGAGCAGTCAGCGTCCAGAGGACAGCCGCATCCGTTTTGTAGAAGGTAAACGTTGGATTCCTGCCTGGAACAAGGTTGAAATGCCAGCGACACCACAAATTCCATGGAAAGATCATGGGGTTTACCTGCTTACTGGAGGTGCCAAGGGCCTGGGTCTAATTTTTGCCAAAGAAATTGCGCGCCAGACCAGGGAAGCAACCTTGATTCTGACTGGGCGGTCCCTGCTGACCGAGGACAAGCTGGCCCAATTGGAAGAATTGAAGGCTTTGGGCGCCAAGGTGGAATACAGACAGGTGGATGTCACGCAGAGGGCAGCGGTGGTTGGCCTGATTGAGGACATCCAAATGGCATACGGCGGAATTAACGGCATTCTGCACAGTGCTGGAATCATTAAAGATAACTATATTATCAAAAAGACGAGCGCAGAATTCAGGGAAGTTCTGGCACCGAAGGTGGTCGGACTAGCCAATTTGGATCAGGCCAGTAAGGACATGCCCCTAGATTTCTTTATTCTTTTCTCATCAGCTGCCGGAGTGGGCGGAAATGCGGGTCAGTCTGACTATGCCACCGCGAATGCGTTCATGGATGCCTATGCTTGGTATCGTAATACTTTGGTATCCTCCTGGGAGCGTATGGGCAAAACGCTGTCGATCAATTGGCCGTTATGGAAAGACGGCGGAATGCGACCTGACCAGGAGACGGAAAAAGCTTTGCAGAATGTAGGCATGTATGCGATGAGGACAGAGACTGGTATTCGTGCGTTGTATCAAAGTATAGCCTGCATATCGAATCAAGCGATGGTGGTAGAAGGAGACATTGAGCTGATCAGCAGAATGATGATTATGGAAGGACAGCTTGAAGACAGCGGAGAAGCAGCCGGGGATCAGAGACTCGGATCAGAAGACAACATCGCTCCTTTCTCAGAAAATAAGACAGTGTCCGTCCAAGATGAACATCTGCTGCGTGAAAAGACGGCCCATTACTTGAAGACTTTGTTGTCTTCGTCAATCGAACTGCCTGCATATCGAATTGAAGAGGATGCGCCGTTGGAAAATTACGGGGTGGATTCTATCAAGTCCATGGAACTGACTGACCAGTTGGAGAAAACGTTCGATCAGGTGTCGAAGACGATATTTTTTGAATATCCGAATATCCGGAGCTTAACCGAGTATTTTCTGGAATTTCATCGAGACGAATTAATCGCTCTGTTTGGTCTGGAGCAGGCAGTAACTGTAGGTGTAAAAGCCACCACCGCTACGACAGCAATGGATACAGAACTTCGACCAGGAGAAGAACAGTTGCGTGATCAGGTGACAAGTTATCTAAAAGGCTTGCTTTCTTCGTCTACCGGACTGCCGGAACAGCGCATTGAAGAGGATAAAAACCTGGAGAACTATGGAGTTGACTCCATAAAGTCTATGGAAATAACCGATCAGCTGGAAGAAACGTTTGGATCGCTGTCCAGAACCTTACTGTTTGAATATCCGAATATCCGAAGCTTAACCGAATATTTTCTGGAATCTCACCGAGACGAATTAAGCACTTTGTTTGGTCTGGATCAGGTAGCGACTGTAAGTGCAATAGCTGACACGGCTTCCGTAGCCAATGAGACAAAATCCCTGGCTGGAGAAGAGCGGTTGCGTGATCAGATAACGGGTTATCTAAAGGGCTTACTTTCCTCATCCACTGGACTGCCGGAACAGCGCATTGAAGAGGATAAAAACTTAGAAAACTATGGGGTTGACTCCATAAAGTCTATGGAAATAACCGATCAGTTGGAAGAAACGTTTGGATCACTGTCCAGAACCTTACTGTTTGAATATCCGAATATCCAGAGTTTAACGGATTACTTCCTGGAATCTCATCGGGACGAATTGAACGCTTTGTTTGGTGCTGAACAAGAGCTAGTCGCGGCAGCCAGCACGAAATCCATGGGCATCGTAGAGCATGCAAAAGCGCCCTCTCCTTTATTTCGGCACTCACCTATTTCGTCAGTGCGAGTAGAGCCTAAGGAGGAGGCAAAAGAAACGAAGACAAAAATAGAAACAAAAACAGAAACAAAAACAGAAACAGGAGCGATGGACATTGCTGTCATCGGGATGTCTGGAAAATATCCTGGAGCGGAAAATATTCAAGAATTCTGGAGAAATCTCCAAGAGGGCAAGGACTGCATTACCGAAGTTCCCAAAGATCGCTGGGATCACGATCTTTACTTTGATAAAGAAAGAAATAAACCGGGAAAAACCTACTGCAAGTGGGGGGGCTTCCTAAACAGAATAAATCCGTTGGATTCTTCTTTCTTTCACCTCACTCCTTATGAGGTGAGTTTGATGGACCCTATGGAACAGCTTTTCCTGGAAATGATATGGAGCCTGCTGGAAAGTGCGGGATATACGCGAGAGATGCTACAGAAAAAACACCAATCCAAGGTTGGGGTCTACGTTGGTGCTACGTATCATAAATACTGCACCTGTGATACAAATACGGATGCCCCTCGGATCACATCCTTTGGTTCTGTTGCCGTCGCCAACCCCATGTCGCATTATTTCAATTTCCAGGGACCGAGCATATCCATTGATACGATGAGCTCTTCCTCTGCTGTGGCTGTCCATATGGCATGTGAAAGCCTGATCAGAGGTGAGTGTCAAATCGCAGTAGCTGGCGGTGGGAATCTGTTGACAAGCCCCAAAAAGTATATTGAATCCAGCCAGAACCAATTGATCGGAAGCCATGAAGAAAGTCGAAGCTTTGCGGATGGAGACGGATATCTTCCTGCTGAAGGTGTTGGGGCAGTTCTCTTAAAGCCCCTTCATAAGGCAGAGGAGGATGGAGACTGCATTTTAGCAGTCATCAAATCTACGGCCACTAATCATGGAGGACACAGTAACGGGTACACGGTCCCCAATCCCAATGCACAGGCACAACTTGTTGAAGAGAACTTTTTGAAAGCCGGCATTCACCCTCGGACAGTCAGCTATGTAGAGGCAGCAGCCAATGGATCTACATTAGGAGACCCGATTGAGCTAGTCGCCTTGAAAAAATCTTTCCAGAAATTTACGGATGAGCAGCACTTTTGTGCCATGGGTTCGGTTAAATCCAATATAGGCCATGCAGAAGCAGCCTCGGGAATATCGCAGCTTACCAAGACCATATTGCAATTGTGGCATCGAAAGCTGGTTCCCACCATTAAAGCGGAAAAGCTGAATCCCAATCTTACGTTCAGCAATACTCCATTTTATTTGCAGCGGGAGCTTCAGGAATGGAAGCGACCTGTAATAGAGCTGGAGGGAGAAGAGCGGGAATTTCCGCTACGGGCAACAGTAAGCTCCTTCGGTGCCGGGGGATCGAATGTTCATTTTATTCTGGAAGAATACATCCCTTCGCCAAAAGAAGCTGTCCAGTTGCAAGGGGCAGATCAGACAGAAGTAGTGATTCTCTCAGACATAAACTGGGAGCGACTAAATGCGCTTGCGAGTCAATTACTTGAATATGTAGAGCAGCAGCACGAGCTTTCCTTACATGATATTGCTTTCACCCTTCAGACAGGCCGTGAAGCGATGAAGTGCCGGGCGGCAATCGTAGCGAGCTCACGGGAGGAATTGCGAACTGGTCTTAGAGAGCTTATCGAGTCAGTCGGCCAGGGCAACGAGCCGGAGAGAGCATCTATTCCAGTATTTATCGGAGAAGGCGGAGAAGATTCAAATAAAAGTGCACTTCTGTCAGGAAAAGTAGGCGAGAAAGTTTCTCAAATACTTCTAGAGGAGAGAAATCTGGAAAATATTGCGATGTATTGGACCCAGGGAGGCAGGATTACGTGGGAGGCGCTCCATGAGGGACACACTGTTCGTAGAATTCCCTTACCGACTTCTCCTTTCTGAGCACACATTGGGGAACAAAACCCTGTCTAACGAAAAATACGAATATTCCGGAGGTAAACATGAGGGAGTTTAAAGATAAGGTAGCTGTGATTACGGGAGCTGCCAGCGGAATTGGCCGAGCTATTGCAGACCGATGTGTCAATGAAGGGATGAAGGTTGTTCTGGCGGATATTGAGGAGGGGGCTCTTCTAAGGACTGAACGAGAATTGCAAGAAATGGGCGCAGCTACACTATCTGTTGTGACCGATATTTCCAAAGAAGCTGATATTCGTTTATTAGCGCAAAAAACAGTTCAGACCTTTGGTGCTGTGCATCTTTTGTTCAATAATGCAGGTGTGGATGCCGGCACAGGCCGCTTATTGTGGGAGAATACTGTGGCAGATTGGCAGTGGGTAATTAACGTAAACATTTGGGGAATTCTGTTTGCTACCGAAATTTTTGTTCCTATTATGGTGAAACAAAAAACTCCATGCCATATTGTAAATACAGCATCGATTGCTGGTCTGCTGTCCGGTCCTGGAAATGGAATATACAGCGCGTCAAAGCATGCCGTTTTAAGCCTGTCTGAAACGCTATATCAAGAGCTCAGATTGATCGGTTCTAATGTGGGAGTGTCGGTTGTGTGTCCGGGATTCGTCCGTACTCAAATTATGGATGCAGAGCGAAACCGTCCGACAGAGCTGCGTAAGCCAGATGGGAGTGGAAATCTTCCGCCCGAAAGACAAGTCATTACCGAATTGGCTCGCAAGGCTGTCCAAAATGGCATACTTCCAGAGGATGTGGCCCATCAAATTTTTGAGGGCATCCGAAAAGGGCAGCTATATATCATCACAGAACCGAAATTCAAACCTGCAATCAGGCAGCATATGGAGAATGTCCTTAATGAAAGTAATCCTACGGCATCCCAAATGCAATTAGTGCGCAATTTGTTATGAACTGTGAATGATAGAGGAACTGCTTAGGCGAGTCTGATCAATACGTTGTGGGGGTTACTCGGATGGACAGATCAGTGGTTTTTATGTTTTCAGGTCAAGGTTCGCAATACTACGGCATGGGAAAGGAATTATATATGTCCAACCCGGTTTTCCGAACATGGATGACCAGGTTGGATGAGATTCATACGGATATTACAGGCAGGTCTGTATTAAAAACGCTGTACGATGACACGCGTCGCAGGGGAGAAGAGTTTGACACCCTGCTAGATACTCATCCTGCAATTTTCATGGTTGAATATGCGCTCACACAGGTGTTATTGGAAAAGGGAATTTATCCTGATTATGTTTTAGGCTCTAGCCTGGGTGAGTCTGTTTCTGTTGCTGTGGCTGACTGCATGAGCTATGAGGACACACTTCAATGCATTATCAAGCAAGCACAGCTGGTGGAGGCGTACTGTCCGAAAGGGGGCATGATGGCCGTCATTGGCGATCCCGGTCTGTATGACGAAGCGCCCGTATTGAATACCAACTCAGAACTGGCAGCCATCAACTTTGACTCGCATTTTGTTATTTCAGGCAGTTGCGAGGGTCTGACAGAGATTGAACATTATTTGAAAGCAAATGGAACGATCTATCAAAGGTTGCCAGTTCACTATGCTTTTCACGCTTCTTTAATGGATCCAATTGCATTGGAATATATGGCGTTCTTGAAGCTTAAGACCATAAGAAGCCCTAAAATAAATATGGTTTCATCTATGTACGGCGGGAAGATGACATGGCTTGACAACCGTTTTCTTTGGGATGTTACTAGAAAGCCTATGCAATTTCAGAGCGCTCTAAAGTGTCTGGGAGACAGGGACGGGGTTGTCTATATTGATCTCGGTCCCTCGGGCACGCTTGCTAATTTTGTAAAGTATAATTTTGGCCCCAAGAAAAAGGCAAGCGTCTGTTCTATTCTCTCCCCTTTTCAACAGGACATAAAAAATTTGGATCGTCTGTTCGAAATATTTGCCTAATATGCATCCATTACTAACAAGGAGGAAATCAATGATCGCATATCTGTTCCCTGGACAAGGAGCTCAAGTAAAAGGTATGGGCGAAGGACTGTTTGATGAATTTCCAGAATTGGTTGCCAAAGCGGATGCAGTTCTTGGTTATTCTATTCAGAAGCTGTGCCTTGAAGACCCTGCCAACCAGCTCGGGCAAACGGATTTTACCCAGCCAGCCCTATTCGTCGTAAACGCTTTAAGCTATCTGAAAAAAATAAGAGAGACCGGAAGAAAACCCGATTATGTTGCAGGACATAGCTTGGGTGAATATAATGCTTTATTTGCCGCGGAAGCGTTTGATTTTGAAACCGGCTTGAAGCTGGTCCAAAAAAGAGGAGAGCTGATGGCTCGGGCTACTGGTGGCGGAATGGCGGCAGTTTTAGACTTGAAAGAAGAAGTGTTTCGGGAAGTAATGGAGAAAAATAAATTAATAGAGCTCGATGTTGCCAACTATAATTCGCCCAGCCAGATTGTCATTTCAGGGCCAAAGGAACTGATTGAGCGGGCGAAACCGATTTTTGAAGATGCAGGAGCCAGAAATTATGTGGTTTTGAATGTAAGTGGAGCATTTCACTCCAGGTATATGGAAAATGCCAAACAGAAATTTGAGGCCTATGCGGCGCCATTTGAATTCTCGAACATCAAAATACCCGTTATTTCCAATGTCCATGCCAGACCCTACAAGCAGCAGGACTTAAGAAGCACGCTGATCAACCAGATTGTAAGCCCGGTCAAGTGGTCGGAGAGTATACGGTATCTGATGGGTAAAAGTGTAACCCAGTTTATCCAAATCGGGCCTGGTAATGTCGTGGCAGGATTGGTTAATGCCATACAACGAGAAGCCGAGCCATTGATCGTGACAGAGGTTGAAGACCGAAACGAACAGGTACAGAAGAGGATGTCGAAGGATACGTTGAGAAATGATGAATCGATATTCGAAAAGCGACAGGCTCCCAGAACAAAATCCGGTCATGACGTACTGGAATCCAGCAAACGATTTACGGCAGAGTCTCTTGGGCATAGCGAATTTAAACAAGATTACGGAATTAAGTATGCGTATCTTATAGGCTCAATGTACAAGGGAATCTCTTCAAAAGAGATGGTCGTAACAGCAGGAAAGGCAGGAATGATGGCATTTTTTGGAGCTGGGGGAGTGAAGATGGATGCTCTGGAGGAAACCATAAAGTATATTCAGAAGCAATTAAACCATGGCGAAGCCTATGGAATGAATCTGATTCATGTGCCGGACCACCCAGACATAGAAAATAACATCGTTGATTTGTACATAAAATACGGTGTTAGAAATATTGAAGCCTCTGCGTTTATGAGTATCACGCCTTCTTTGGTTAGGTACAGGCTGAAGGGGCTGAGACGGAATGCACAGGGAAATGTTACGCCACAGAACAGAATTATTGCGAAAGTATCCAGGCCAGAGGTTGTTGAAGCCTTCCTGAGTCCTGCGCCTCAGAATATTATCAATAAGCTGCTGGCGGAAAATAGGATCAGCCGGGAAGAAGCGATGATGGGGATGGAAATTCCCATGGTAGATGATTTGTGCGTCGAGGCTGACTCAGGTGGGCATACTGACCATGCAGTTGCTTATGTATTGGTCCCGCTGATGCTTCAGATGAGGGATGAAGCGATTCGAAAGTATAAATACAATAAAAGTATAAGGGTAGGGGCAGCCGGGGGAATAGGGACTCCACAAGCTGCAGCGGCGGCGTTTATACTGGGTGCTGATTTTATCATGACGGGTTCAATCAATCAGTGCACAGTTGAAGCAGGGACGAGTGATGAAGTAAAGGATTTGCTTCAGCAGTTAAACATTCAGGATACAGACTACGCTCCAGCAGGGGATATGTTTGAAATGGGTGCAAAGGTTCAGGTTATGAAAAAAGGAGTGTTTTTCCCGGCCAGGGCGAATAAATTATATGACCTTTACCGTAATTATAATTCCATAGATGAAATGGATAGAGAAACAAAACACTATATTGAAGAAAAGTATTTTAAGAAGAGTATTGAACAAGTCTACGAAGATATTAAAGCTTATTACCCGCCTGAAGTCATTGAAAAAGCTGAAAGAATTCCAAAACGTAAAATGGCTTTGATATTTAGATGGTACTTTACTTATTCTACCCGACTTGCCCTGAATGGGGACAAAAATAATAGGGTCGATTATCAAGTACACTGCGGGCCAGCCCTTGGTGCTTTTAATCAATGGGTTAAGGGGACAGCCCTGGAGGATTGGAAGAATAGACATGTTGACGATATAGGACAAAAAATAATGACTGGGACTGCAGAGCACCTGAATGAAAGATTTACAGCATTAACTGCTAGTCTCCTTACAGTCTAGTTGAAATCAAGTAATGGCGGGAAGCTAATAATAAAGTTAGCATGTTCTAACCGAATAAGCCCATGGCGGGATTCATACAAAATTGAATGACAATACCTGCAACAGACCATGGGTTACATCATTGAAACCATTTAGATATTAGGGTAAAAGAAAGAGGGTGTTTTCGTGCATAGATATAGAACTCATAACTGTGGAGAGCTGAATCAGACGCATGTCGGGGAAATCGTGAGAATTGCAGGCTGGGTTAAAAATATTCGTAACCTCGGTGGGATTGTTTTTATTGATCTTAGGGATCATTATGGGGTTACGCAAATCGTTGTCTCTGATCCTAATGAATTAAAGGATTTTGTATCCAAGATCAATAGGGAATCAACCATCTCTGTTATAGGAGCTGTATGTCACAGGTCCGAAAGTACGATCAGTCCTCATATGAAAACTGGTTATATTGAGGTCATTGCCAATGAGATAGAAGTGCTAGGGAAAGTCATGAATCCGTTGCCTTTTGAAGTATCTTCAGCACATGAAGCCCGGGAAGATTTAAGATTAAAGTATCGTTTCCTGGATCTGCGTAATGAAAAACTGCATGATAATATTGTACTACGCTCTAAAGTAATCCAAAGTATACGAAAAAAGATGATCGGCCTGGATTTTTTAGAGATTCAGACACCGATTCTGACAAGTTCATCTCCAGAGGGTGCCAGAGACTATTTGGTTCCTAGTAGAGTGCATCCAGGCCAATTTTATGCCTTGCCCCAGGCACCTCAACAATTTAAACAGCTATTAATGGTTTCCGGCTTTGATAAATATTTTCAAATAGCCCCGTGCTTTAGAGATGAGGATGCAAGGGCAGACAGATCACCCGGCGAATTTTATCAGTTGGATTTGGAAATGGCTTTTGCAACACAGGAAGATGTTTTTAATGTCGTTGAAAACATGCTGTATGAAGTTTTTTCTGAATTTACAAATAATAAAATCTCAAAGCCTTTTAGTAGAATTCCATATCAAGAAGCTATGCTTAAATATGGGAGCGATAAACCTGATTTAAGGAATCCATTAATTGTCCATGATGTTACAGAGCTTTTTGCAGAGAGTGATTTTAAAGTGTTTAACAATAAGACGATAAGGGTTATTGCTGTTCCTGATTGTGGAGGGCAGCCAAGAAGCTTTTACGACGACATGGTAAACTTTGCTGCTGAAGCTGGAGCGAAAGGCCTTTCATGGATTAAGTTCAATAATGATATGTCTATTGGCGGCTCGATTGCAAAATTTATATCGGAGAAGATAAAAAACGAATTAATCAATGTAACGCAAGCTGGTCCGGGATATGCACTGTTTTTTGCTGCTGATGAGCTTAAAAATGTCGAAAAAATAGCCGGTGCTGTCCGAAATCAATTAGGCAAAAGGCTGGATTTATTGGAAAAGGATACGTTTAGGTTTTGCTGGATCGTTGATTTCCCCATGTTTGAATTGGACCCTGATACTCAAAAAATAGAGTTTAGCCATAATCCGTTTTCGATGCCGCAAGGCGGTATGGAGGCGCTGCTAAATATGAACCCTCTGGATATCCTGGCGTACCAATATGATATTGTATGTAATGGAATTGAATTGTCCTCGGGGGCTGTCCGTAACCACGATACAGAGATTATGGTAAAAGCCTTTGAGATTGCAGGTTATACATATGAAGAGATCAAGAGTAAATTTCCTGCACTCTTTAATGCTTTTCAATTTGGGGCACCCCCTCACGCAGGTATAGCACCTGGAATTGATAGGATTGTAATGATCCTTGCAAATGAATCGAATATTCGAGAGGTTATTGCTTTTCCAATGAACAGTAAAGCACAGGATGTATTAATGGGAGCCCCTTCAGAGGTTACTGACAAACAATTGAGAGATGTTCATATAAAATTGGCAAATGCCAAGCCACAAACAGAATGAACGGATTCAACAAGATACTGCAAGCAAAGCTGAATCCAGCACGCAATTAAATCCGATTGAGTGAGCTAAAAACTCTCCCTGCTAGAAGCAGAGGAGAGTTTTTTTATGTAGCTTAGATTGTTCAATTTAGGTTAGTAGCAACTGCTGCAACCTTTCTATCGTGAACCACGTCAAGAAGTTGTTAACGGCCAAGCGGCCTAATTCAACTCAAGGTGGAACTTAACATGAGCATGAGAAATAGTGCAATCGCAGCCCTTACGACTATAGCTCTGCTGTCCTTCTCGATTGGAGGTCATTTGTCTGCGGCAGACAGTCAATTCAAGGATTTGGGCCATGTAAATGGCAAAGAAAAAATCATATCCCTTAAAGAGCGGGGGTTACTTAAAGGTGCCTCTGACACGCAGTTTCTCCCCTCATCTAAAGTAACCGCTGCCCAAGGCATTCAGTTGATCTCGGGCGGACTTCAGCTTAGTTTGGCCGCCATTGATTTGAATCAGGCGCCGCAGGCGAGTGGACTGTTTACCCAGGTTAGGGATACCGCCTGGTACGCCGAAGCTTTTATTAACGCGTATTATAACGGTGTAGACATTCCAAAAGAAATCAATCCTGCCAAAGCACTAACCGAAGAAGAGTTCACTCACATGTTGATTCAGGGCATGGAAAAAGCAGGTGCTCTTCCCATGATTAAAATCGCACCTGCAAATATTGCGGATGACAGCGAGCTGGAGCCTTCTTACCAAGGCAGCATTCAACGCTCGCTAGTGTACAAGGTCAATGTCCTGGATGGGAAGGGAAATTTTCATCCCAAAAGTGCGATTACACGTGCCGAAGCTGCTGTTATGTTATACAATGCATTGGAATACCTGAATGCTCATCCAAAGTCGTAACCAATACAGCAATAAAGAGCTTTACTTCTGAGGAATTTAAGCATTCAGTTACTTGACATCAATACCGTGAATGCTATAATAAGGAAATCGAATTTAGACCCCGCGGTAGTTGACTATCGTAAGAATACTTTTCTGGTCCTTCGGCATAGAAACACAAGTAACGAATAAATAAGCTGGCTCCGGATGAGGGGTCAGCTTTATTTGTTTGTACAAAAGTTAACAGCTTTCACAGATTTACATATTGAGAGGAGACAGCGGTATGTTTGGGAATGACTGGGATGATGTACTACGGGAAGAGGTCGAAAAGCCTTACTTTAATGAATTAAGGTATACGTTAGCTCGAGAGTACAAGTTACATAAGGTATATCCTCCAAAGGAAGATTTGTTTTCAGCACTCAAATTAACGCCATATCATCTGACCAAAGCGGTTATATTAGGGCAGGACCCATACCATGGAGAGGGACAAGCTCACGGCTTGAGCTTTTCGGTTAGACCCGGTGTGCGTACACCGCCGTCTCTACAAAATATATACAAGGAGCTGCGCGATGATGTCGGCACTCCCATTCCGAATCAGGGATACCTCGTTCCTTGGGCTGAGCAAGGTGTGCTGCTGCTGAACAACGTGCTGACCGTGCGCGAAGGACAACCTCAATCTCATCAGGGAATAGGTTGGGAACGTTTCACGGATGCTGTCATTGAAGCGATTAATGAACGTGAACAGCCGGCAGTGTTCATTTTGTGGGGGAGCCATGCTCAGAAAAAAGCAAGCTTCGTGAATACCAGTAAGCACTTGGTGCTGAAATCTGCTCATCCGAGTCCATTGGCGGCTCATAGAGGTTTTTTTGGTAGCAAGCCTTTTTCACGTACCAATGCATTTTTGCAAGAGCATGGAATGGAACCGATTCGGTGGGAGATTCCTAACCGCTAGCACGGGAGGTGAGGACATGCGTCAATGGAAGGGACGTCAGGTCATTTTATATCACGGCAACAACGGTCATACCCAGAAGGTGCGCGGCACACTTGAAAAATGGGATGATATACGAAAATGCGTTATTTTGGGCCCGAAAATGCTGGCTATTCCTTTTGAAAATATTACGCATATTACCATGCTTCCTCCGGGACGTGAGCGTAAAAGCCGCCAGCCAGCGAGGCTGAACGCTTTCGGTTATGTAATGAATGTTCCGTTACAGTTTGATAATGCCATTCATTTTCAGTCGGCGGTGACGATTTGGAGAGATGATCAACTGATTGCTTATAATGTAAAGCTGGTTAGTCACTCGGCAGACCATGTGACTCTTGAGGATGGACAAACCTTATCCAAGGCAGAGCATTTATTTGTAGTGAGATCACTGCGTGGCGAACTTTAACTGTTATAATTCACCTTTTTTTGATGAAGGGTTCAATTTAGTTAGCTGCTTACCGATAAAAGATAATGGGATTGTTAATAATATCCTGTTTTATAGAATGAAACCAAGGGAGAGAAACGAATGGAGCGTATGAAACGTATGAGCAAACGGAGTACCTTCTTACTTGCTTTGCTGATGTTTGTATTCGCAGCATGGCCAGCAGGTTTGATCCGGGCTGAGGAGAAAACGACCTCCACAGTACAGTGGGACAGTCAAAATCCAACCACAGTTAATCTGGGTGGGAGCCCCGCTCAATTAAAAGTGTGGTCTGTGACACAGACTGGTAAAACGGATGTAACCGAAAGAGCTGAATGGATCTCCGGAGATTCAAGTATTTTAAAGGTAGAAAAGGGACTCATTACTCCAGTGTCCAAAGGGCAGATTAAGATTGTTGCCACATATGATCAGAAAACAGTAAGTACGACGATTACGGTAAAATCGCCTTACAGCAAGCTGCAATTCAATCCGACGGGTCCTCTGAATCTGACTATTGGCGGAGAATCGAAGCAGCTGACTGCTCAAGGTGTGCTTAGCGGAGGCGGCACGGAAAATGTGTCCGGTGTGGAATGGACATCCACGAATGAGGCTGTGGCTACCGTAGAGAATGGACTTGTACGTCCTCTTGCCAAAGGCGTGACTTACATTAAAGCCGCCAAAGATGGACTGAATGCACAATTGATCGTGTATGTTCGTTCTTCATCCCAGGCACTGGTACTGAGTGAGACTGGCTCCAAATCGGTCTATATGGGTAGCTCCCCCATTCAGGTTACTGCAACCGATGTGAACCTGACTGGCGGCAAAACAGATGTGACCAACACAGCAGAATGGACTTCCTCTAATTCGCTGGTTGCCACTGTAGAGCAAGGGAAAATCACACCGATGGATGTAGGGAATTCGACGATTACAGCTTCCTATCATGGTTTGAGTAAGACTCTGAAGATTAATGTACTTCCAACTGTCGAAAAACTGGTCTCAAGCAAAGCCAGTCTGGCTCTTGAAACTGGCAGCAAAACATCTCTTCCGAGTATATCTGCTTATTTGGTCAATGGAGCCAAAAAAGCAGTTCAATCCGATGTAAAATGGAGCTTAAGCAGTGAGAGTGCAGTCAAAATTGCAAATGGTAAACTGGTAGCAGTAAACCCAGGTAGTGCAACATTGACAGCGACAGTAGGTGCGCTCAAGCTGGATATTCCAGTGACCGTACAATATAAGGTTCTTAAGCTGACGGCTTCTGAGAAAAAATATGTATTGGTTGCAGGCCAAGAAACGAGTATTCCGACTGTAAAAGCACACATGGCTGGTGGCGGAGTACTGGATGTGACCAACCAGGTAAGCTGGGTAGCTACAACAGCCGCAGTTACAGTGGGAAATGGCAAAGTAAAAGCGGTGAGTGGTGGAAACTCGGGAATCAAGGCAATGTATATGAATAAATACGTGAAAGTGCCTGTCATTGTGGAGGGAGCCATTTCTACATTGACACCAAGTTTTTCGAATGCTGAGATGAATTTGAAGGGAAGTAAGTCCATCAAAGTCGTCGGCAATTATACAGATGGTAAAAAAGTTACCCTGAGCAGTAAAGTGAAATGGACAACATCGAATGCTTCTGTAGTGGTCGTAAAGGGGTCTTCCATTAAAGCTGTTGGAATTGGAACAGCAACCATTACGGGTACGTACCAGGATAAGTCGTTTAACGTGGAGATTAAGGTTACGCCTAAGTTGCTTAAGCTGGTATTGAGCAATAAAAACCTGAAGCTGCCTAAGGGCTCATCTCAAGTGCTTAGCGTGAGTGCAGTTTATGATTCAGGCGCGACTGCGAATGTGACCAATTCAGCGGTATGGACATCCTCCAAACCGTCGATCGTACAGGTTACAGCTGGTCAGGTGAAGGCCTTGGATAGCGGAAGCTCCAGTATTAAAGTAGTCTATGGTGGTAAGAAGGTAACGACGTCTGCCAAAGTGTTAAAATAGTCTACGTACATTGTCAAATCTGGCGTATACCAAACAAATAAACCCCCGGTCCAAAGACCGGGGGTTTTATTTTCAGCTTATTCTACGCCGTCCTGATAATGATTTTTCCAGTGCTTATCGCCTTTGTGCGCGAAATCTTCAACTGTTTTCTCCAGAGTAGCTACTAGTTGGGCTTTAATCTCAGCGATTGTGTCACGAAATAATCTTTCTTCCGTACCGTTGATTTTTTCACCATATAAAGCTTGAGCAGCTACAAATTGACGATGTTGTTCTACAAAACTGTCAATCGAATGCAATGCATGCTCCACGTATTGTGAAATGCTATGATGCTCGTTAGGCAGTTGTAATTTTAATTCCTTAACTCTGTTTAATAATGCCATGATGATCACCTCGTGCGTTTTGTTATGTCAATAATTATACATCATTTTCGGAAAAATTTCATTAAATTTCGGTTAAATTGTGACTTTTATTATGTCATGATTGCATTTTCAATGGTGAGCAGTCCTAATCTCGGAATTTTGTGCCTTTTTCTTGGTATCGTGATTTCAAAATTTAAAATATATGATACAAAGACAATGTAAGAGCAAGCTGCGACAGCTGTCTTTCTGACATGCTATAATGGGGAAAAAGCCCAGTCGGAAAGGTTGTCAGTATGGTATGAAGCTTTTTAAAGGTTTATTTTGGGGAATTCTGATTAGTCTTCTCCTGTGGTGCGCCTTGTTTGGGCTTGTCCGCTGGATGACTCATTAAGTCGTTCTCTGTATCTTATACAATAACTCTTGCGACTGTATCCACGTCATTAACGGAAATCGTATATACGTGTTCGTCATCGTAGAGCTTGAATTGCTGAGTTTCTTGGTCAGATAGGAGCTTAGGCCAGCCAATTACGGTATTTCCATTCAGTAACCGGATTACAACAGCTTGCATTTGGCTCACGGCCAGTTTGATCTCATCGTTCATTCGTACAACCTCCTCTCTATACTATTTGTCGTCGGATATTTAACCTTTTTTTATAGTCAGTAAGGGGTTACAAAAAATAAAATCTGGGGATTACCTTAGCTGAAGGTCATTTACTGGAATAGCTTGAAAGGAAGAGGGAAATTGAAGAAAAAGTTGCTAAGTTTTATAGCCTTAGTGTTGCTAGCTGTGGGAGCGTACTGGTTTGAAGGAGACAATCTTTTTACGAAAATAACAGGAGAGAACCCGCCTTCATCAGCTCAGGTAACGCTGCAATTTCCGTCAGGTCGTTATCCTGAAACGGCGCAGCATATTAAGGAAGCCATTCAAGCGGGAAAATCACCAGTATGCACAATTGACCGGGAAGGAGCCGAGCAAAATCGTCAGCATTCACTTGCGGGTGTTCCTACTCGTAAAGGGTTTGATCGTGATGAATGGCCGATGGCTATGTGCTCAGAAGGGGGTAAGGGTGCAAATATCAAATACATAGCTCCTAAGGATAATCGTGGGGCAGGATCATGGGTCAGTCACCAGCTAGATCAGTACGAGGATGGGACTCGTGTAAAATTCGTTATTAAATAGTTTTTGATTTAGTGTTTTTACCTTTTAGCTCCTTAGATGTTTCCTGTTTGGCTTTAATCAGCGCCAAAAAATCAAAAAAATCACCTAGTGTATTGAAGCCGGCACCTAATATGGCCAGGTCTTCAGCAGATAGTTGATCTAACCATTCCATTTGCTTAGCGTCAAACATATTATCACCGCCAACCCTTAATAATGTATAGTATGTAGTGGCGGCAACGAAGGTCAGGGCTCTGGCATACCTTTTAAGTATGCCTGTTTTTTGTGCAGAGGATGTGTAAAACTCATGTTTAAATTTAATTTTTATACTAAAATCGTTTCCATCGTTATCGTATTGCTGATACCTGTGCTGCTTCTGTATGTCTACTCTAATCAGACAACGACAGGCGTATTACGTGAAGAACTGAATCAATCCAATTATAACCAGCTGACTTTTTTTCAAAACCAGGTGAATACGAATATTGAAATGATTTCCTCCTGGCCGCATCTGCTGATTCATGATCCTGATGTAGCCAGTTTCCAAGCAATTTTTTTAAAGGATAAGACTCTCAACCTGGATGGAATTAACCTTGTCAAGCGGATTCAAACCAAGCTTGGGCTTCAGGAAAGCTCTTCGAACTGGAGAACAGGGCTGAGTATATATTCTCCTTCGCTTGGACGAGTTGTATCGGAGAATGGAGCCAGTTATTATGATCAGAAGAAATTAAGACAATCGATTACAAACGGCTGGCAGGTATCTAAAAAAAGAGTGTACGGTAAGGATCAATTTATATTTTCATTGTATACCTTATCCCCGTTTTCCTCACTAGCCAATCCGGAAACCGCTAACACAATTATTAAAGTGGAATTCGATAGCAGCAACATTCAGGACATGCTTGACCGCTTTAAAGGCGATGGGCGAAAGGAGCCTTTTTATTATAAAAAAGGTGTAGGCGTGATTTACAATCGCTCTGCAAACGAAGAATTGTCAAGCCAGCTGATTGCGAAACTGGAGAAATTGGGATTACATGAAGTTGATAATTTGACCGTGAAAATTGGAGAAGAGAGTTACCTTGTTCACGCCGTTCTTTCGCAAACAACAGGTTGGTATTTGATTGACTACATGCCTTTGTCCGATATGATGTCTCCGATTTATTCATCTAACCGACTATTTTATCTAACCGTTGTTGGCTCGCTACTGGTGGGGATCATTGGTGCTTATCTTCTTCACTCACAGGTACAAGTTCCGATTCTCCAGCTTGTGCGGGCGTTTAGGAGATTAAAGGATGGAGACTATGCTGTTCGGTTGAGTCCTAAGGGTAGTCATGAATTTGCATTTCTGTCACGTCAATTCAACCTGATGGTCGAACAGATTCAAGAGCTGTTTGAGAAGGTTTACGTTGAGAAGCTGCATGTAAAGGAAGCTCGTCTAAAGCAGCTCCAGTCTCAAATCAATCCCCATTTTTTTTATAATTGTTTTTCCTTTATTACGAGTATGGCAAAGCTGCGCAATCATGAGGCGGTCGTGGCTATGGCTCATAATTTGTCCAAATATTATCGCTATACGACAAGACAGGAAAGAGATTTGGTTCCTTTATCGGATGAAGTCGAGTTTGTGCAATATTATTTGAAAATTCAGCAGATGCGTATGCCACGGTTAACGTTCACTATTGACATTTCTTCACAGGCCCATAGTCTGCTGGTTCCACCGCTTGTATTGCAACCCCTGGTGGAAAATGCAGTGCTGCACGGAATAGAACCTCAGGCGGAGGAGGGGATCATCCGTATTATGACTGAGTGCATCGGCTCATCCATGTACTTGATTGTAGACGATAACGGACTCGGTTTGAGTGAAGAGGATATAACATCCCTGACATTAGCACTTGAGAAGCCTGTAGAGGAGAAAAGTGGCTATGGTTTATGGAATGTGCATCAACGAATGCGATTACATTTTGGCGAAAACGCCGGGCTGGAATTCTCGTTGTCTCCGTTGGGAGGATTGAGAGTGATTTTAAAATGGCCACTGTCAATTGAAGAAGGGCAGGAAGACGGGTTGATCCATTCTTCATCAAATTCGAGAAATAGTTAAATTGGAGGATACTGATGGTTCAGATATTACTAGTCGATGATGAGAGTTATGTTACTGAAAGCCTGGCGGCTACCATACCGTGGGAGTCATTGGGAATTGAGAGGGTACATCAAGCAGCTTCAGCCTTGGCAGCAGTAGATGTGCTGGAAGCGCATGATATTGATATTCTGGTTACGGACATTCGTATGCCTGGCATGACGGGATTAGAGCTGATTGTTGAAGTAAACGAACGTTGGCCGCACATCCGAAGTTTATTACTGACAGGCTATGCTGATTTTGAATACGCTAAAAAAGCGCTCCAGCTTAAGGCTTTTGATTACATATTAAAGCCGGTGGATGATGATGAGTTTATCAAATGTGTGTCAGCTGCTATGGATTCGCTAAAGGAAGAATGGGAAGCATTCGACAAGGTTCATCAATTACAATACAGTCGCAGGAACGATTTCGGTGTGCTGCGCACTCATTTGATGCACGATTTGTTACTCGGGCGTGATTTGACTGTACAGAAAATAACGGACAAAATGTCCGAATATGAAATCAAGCTACGTACAGAACATCCTGCCAGTATGCTGCTTATTCAGCTGGGCAAGCATTTTTCCGATATGGATTATCACTCAGTGTCCTTAATTGAGTATGCGATTGGAAATATTGCAGAAGAAGTGTTTGCTCCTGATTTTCATGTTTGGCATTGCAAAGCGCCACATGATTGCCTAATCGTGTTAATAGAAGGAAATTGGGATTTATTTGCTGAAAGGACTGTGGATGAACAGAATCATTTTTTGCGTGCAGCGATTGAGACCTTTCGAAAAAATGTGAGCAATTACTTGAAAGGTGAAATTTACGTCACATTAACGAATTGGTTTCATTTCCCGGATGAGCTGCCTAAGCTATATCAGACAGCAATCAGATCCTTATATTGGAACCAACAGGAGGAAACGAATCCACTGCTATTCATAGAAGAGCAGACAGAACAGTCACATAGCTCAGTGAAGTCGCTGGAGGGTCTTTATACGCATCCAACGCTTACTCATCTGCTAGAGTCCAGGCAATGGGAAGAGGCCGAAGCAAAAGTAAGCCGTGTATTTGGCAAAATGGAAGAGGCAGGTTATACACGCGAGCATTTGTATGAACTGTTTATTTCAGTAACGAGCGCCTTTATGTATACAGCTCACAAACAAGGACGCTTTATTACACAGATGGACCAAGTAGGCTTCGATCCGTTACATGCGCAGAAATTGGTTCATTCGTTTCCCCACCTCAAAGAGTGGATATTTTCCATGATGAACAAGCTTAAAGCGGAGTGGTCCGCAAGCGAGCAAAGCGCCAAAAGCTATGTGGTCAAGCAGGTTCAGGAGTTGATCGCTCAAGATAAAGGACAGGAGCT
The DNA here is from genome assembly GCF_038008995.1 of Paenibacillus sp. FSL W8-0439. Classification (NCBI taxonomy): domain Bacteria; kingdom Bacillati; phylum Bacillota; class Bacilli; order Caryophanales; family Paenibacillaceae; genus Paenibacillus; species Paenibacillus sp. FSL W8-0439. Next base: position 3,650,380 of record NZ_JBBPAK010000001.1, on the reverse strand, counting down.
GTCTGTTAAGACGATTGCCGATCAGGTCTATCTTCATCCCGTCTATTTGTCCAAAATCTATAAAGCCGAAACTGGGGAAGGCCTGGGAGATTATATTATCCGAATGAGAATGGAACGGGCTCTTTATTTGCTCAAATATTCCAACAAAAAAATATATGAAATAACAACTGAACTCGGCTATCAGAATCCCCAATATTTCAGCAAGATGTTCAAAAAACATTATGGAATGACTCCGCATGAATTTCGGGACCAGTAAAGACGAATGAATAAAGATCAGTTGGGAAAGGTGCAGAAATATTTATTTTGTGACATAGGCTGCTAAGAAAAGCCCTCTTATAATAAAAGAGTAGAAAATGATTTTTAGAGGGGGAACAAGATGCGAGTTCATTCAAAGAAAAAGCTATTGTCGTTGCTCGCCGCAACTATGGTATTAGGGGTTGGCCTTGTGGGCTGCTCAGGTGCAGGAAATGATGGGAATGCGGACAGCACAGCTAAAACTGAAAACGTATACAAAGAAAAATACAACCCAGAAGTTACAATATCCACGGTATGGGGGGTAGATCCCGCCTTAAAATTTAAAAATGGCGAATCTATCGAAAATAACGTTGCGACGAAATGGGCCAAAGAGAAATTTGGTATTAATATAAAATCACTTTGGTCTGTTACGGATACTAACGGTGCGTTTGCTACCAAGCTGCGGTTGGCGATGTCCTCTGGTCAGGAGATGCCTGATGTCGTTGTACTGGGAACGGAGAATGAGCAGCTGGCCCAGGATATGATCGATTCCGGTATGTTCGCTGAAGTTGGCCCGTTGTTTGATAAATATGCTTCGGATTCTTGGAAGCAGGCCATGAGTCAGGATACGAATGTATGGAATCAGTATAGCCGGGATGGTAAAAAAATGGGTATCCCTGTGCTTGATTTCGCCTATAACCATGATTATGTATTGTGGGTACGACAAGATTGGTTGGATAAGCTGGGGATGAAGGCTCCTGAGACGATGGATGATCTGGAAAAAGTGATGGATGCCTTTAAAAATAAAAATCCGGACGGATTGGCTCCGGACAAAGTGACCCCGCTCAGCATCGGTTTCAAAACATCCATGAACACTTGGATGGGTGACCCATCCTGGATTTTCGGCGCTTATGGCACACTACCCCAGCAGTGGAACAAAGGTGCAAACGGCAGCTTGGAATATGGCTCTGTCCAGCCTGGCATGAAGCCGGGTCTGCAAAAACTGAGCGAGTGGCTCAAAAAAGGATATATCCCTCAGGAAGCAGCATTATGGGATGAAAATAAAACGACAGAACCTACAGTTGCAGGGACAGCCGGGATGATTCCTGGGCCATATTGGATGAGCGGCTGGCCGCTTCAAGATACGGTTAAAAATGCGCCGAGTGCTGTATGGAAGCCGATCAAGATTCCAGCTGGACCTGACAACAAAGCTATGCGCCATGGAACGCAGTACACCAATGGTGTTGTACTCATCAACAAACAAATGCAGCATCCTGAAGCCTTCTTCACATATCAAAATTACTTGTTTGATCATTATGCAAATGCCAAACCGGACGGTGATTTGTCGAATGGGCTGTTTAAGGGCTACGATTATGATTTAGATGCCAATGGAAAGCTGGTGTCTATTGATAAAATACCGGGTGGTTATGTAAACTCTATTCGTTATTTGCTGGTTCGTGATGGTGCACGTATCCCTGATGCCCAAATGAAGGCTTTGTTAAGCTTGGCTGACGGTGCAGAACCGAAAACCAGACTGGAGAAAGATGTGATGGTGAATTACGGGAAAGACACTCCTGCAGCGGCCAAAGTGCTTATGGAACAGAAAGATATCTCCATGAAGGATCAGTTCACGGGACCAACTACGCCAACGATGAAGGCTAAAAAGGATTATCTGGATAAGATTGAAAGCCAGACGTTCAATGAAATTATTTATGGCAAACAGCCGATTTCCGCTTTTGATACCTTTGTACAGACGTGGAAAGCCGCTGGTGGCGAACAAATTACAAAGGAAGTAAACGAATGGTATAAGAGCGTCGAAAAGTAAAAGTTTTCGATGGTGTAAAACAGATTGAAAAAGGCTGTCCCAAGGTGGACAGCCTTTTTACTTCAGCTTCATATGGATTAAATAAAAATGATTGCTTTTGTGCCATGTATGTTGGTTTTTTGAACTGTTGGGACTGCGAAAACGCTTTTATAATTGAGGTATACCATGAGAGTTACAGGAGGAACTGCAATGAGAAGTCTGCAACGTACGTGGCCATTTCATATCATGCTGCTGCCAGCCATCATTTTCTTAATTGTATTCAGCTACATTCCAATGGGCGGCATCGTGATGGCCTTTCAAAATTACAAACCTTGGCTAGGCATAACTGGTTCTGAATGGGTTGGACTGGATAATTTCCGCTTTTTGTTCCAACGGGAGGACAGTCTTCAGGTCGTATGGAATACGCTGATTATTGCTGTGTTAAAGATGTTTTTCAATCTGCTGGTTCCGTTTGTTTTTGCTATCCTGCTGAATGAAATTCGCAAGGTCGGACTTCAGCGTTCCATTCAGACATTGGTGTATCTGCCACACTTTCTGTCCTGGGTAATCTTGGGTGGAATACTGATTGATCTGTTGGCTACTGACGGATTTATGAACCGGATTCTTGGAAGTATAGGAATCCAGCCTATCTTCTTTCTGGGAGATAACAACTGGTTTCGTTTTACCGTCATTGTATCGGACATATGGAAAGAGTTTGGCTACAATACCATCGTATTCCTCGCTGCACTGGCGGGTATCAATCCTTCGTTGTATGAGGCTTCTGAAATGGATGGAGCGAGCCGATGGAGACAGACGCTGCACATTACTGTACCATCATTGATTCCGATGGTGGTCGTTGTTGGGACGCTTGCCCTTGGTAATGTTCTGAATGCTGGTTTTGACCAGATTTTCAACCTTTATAATCCGCTGGTATACCAAAAAGGCGATATTATTGACACATTCGTCTACCGGACAGCATTGATCAATGGGGAGATGGGCTTTGCTACCGCCATTGGATTGTTCAAATCCGTTATCAGTATGATTCTCATTCTGATATCTTATCGGCTTGCTTACAAATGGGCAGGTTACCGCATATTCTGATTCCACGAGGCTGAAAGAGGGAGAGTCATGTATCATAAAACAACGCCATACCGCATTTTTAATGTGTTCAACATTTGCTTGCTTGTGATATTGTCTATCATGTGTATTGTTCCACTGATTCATGTATTGGCGGTATCGTTTAGTGCTAAATCAGCAGCAGATGCTAATCTGGTTGGACTGTGGCCAGTGCAATTTTCTTTAGAAGCCTATAAGAAGACGATGAATAACCCAATTTTTCTGCACTCCATCTGGATTTCCGTCTGCCGAACTGTCTTGGGAACCGGCTTGATGCTGCTGATTACCTTTTTAGCTGCTTATCCGCTTTCGAAGGAAACAACGGTGTTCCGCAGTCGCAACATTTATTCATGGCTGTTTGTATTTAGTATGATTTTTAACGGTGGTCTGGTTCCATTCTATATGGTTATTCAAAAGATCCATCTTATGGACAGCTTCTGGGTACTTGTATTGCCAGGAGCGGTCAATACATTTCTGGTCATTCTTATGCTGAACTTTTTCAGAGGTATCCCCAAAGAGATGGAAGAGGCGGCATTGATCGACGGAGCAGGGCATTTTCGGACATTGTTTAGTATTTTCTTACCGATATCCATGCCTTCCATTGCGACGATTGCGCTGTTCAGTATGGTATTTCATTGGAACTCATGGTTTGATGGTCTGCTCTATTTGAGCAATGCAAAGGATTATCCGCTGGCGACGTTCCTGCAAACTGTAATTATACAGAAGGATATGAGTTCCATGAGCATGAGTCCCAAAGAGATGGAATTACTGTCTCAGACGACGGTTAATGCAGCACAAATTTTCATTGGTGCAGCGCCTATTCTTATTGTATATCCATTTTTACAAAAGTATTTTGTTAAAGGTATGACGTTAGGTTCCGTCAAAGAGTAACAGAACTAATACAAGGAGATGATTTACAGTGACATATCCAAACATAACCAAGTACCCTCCCATTAGTGAGCGAGTTCCGCGTATGCTGCATGGAGCAGACTATAACCCGGAGCAATGGCAGCAATATCCCGAGGTGTTAGCGGAGGATATCCGCTTGATGAAACTAGCCAAATGCAACGTAATGTCTGTCGGCATTTTCTCATGGGTATCCTTGGAGCCTGAGGAAGGTGTATTTACGTTTGAATGGCTGGATCGTATTCTGGATTCGTTTGCTGAGAACGGAATCTATGCGTTTTTGGCCACTCCGAGCGGAGCAAGACCAGCCTGGATGTCCCAAAAATATCCCGAGGTGCTGCGTGTAGGGGTTAACCGTGTCCGTAACTTGCACGGGTTTCGACATAACCACTGTTATACGTCGCCTGTATACCGGGAAAAAGTACGTATCATGAATACGAAGCTGGCTGAGCGATATGCTAATCATCCTGCTGTTATTGGCTGGCACATTTCCAATGAATTTGGTGGAGACTGTCACTGTGATTATTGTCAGGAGGCGTTTCGCACTTGGGTGCAGGATAAATATGGTACGCTGGATCAGCTTAATCATTCATGGTGGACAACATTTTGGAGTCATACAGTTACAGATTGGAGCCAAGTCGAATCTCCAGCACCTCATGGTGAAACGCAGGTTCATGCCATGAATTTGGACTGGAGACGGTTTGTAACCGAACAGACCGCAGATTTTATCAAACATGAGATTGTGCCGCTCAAGGCTGCGAATCCAGACATTCCAGTTACAACCAATTTGATGGAGTTCTTTGAAGGATTGAATTACTGGAAGTTTGCTGATCTGCTCGATATTATATCCTGGGATAGTTATCCGACCTGGCATGACCGTGAAGGAGATGATAGCCGGCAGGCTGCGAGAGTGGCTATGATGCACGATATTATTCGCTCCATTAAAGGTGGGAAACCTTGGATGCTCATGGAAAGTACGCCAAGTTTGACGAACTGGCAAGACGTTAGCAAGCTGAAGCGACCGGGTATGCATCTGCTATCGTCTTTACAGGCTGTGGCGCACGGCTCAGACACCGTTCAATATTTTCAGTGGCGGAAAAGTCGCGGTTCGAGTGAAAAGCTGCATGGTGCAGTCGTCGATCATGTAGGACACGAGCATACTCGGGTATTCGGGGATGTGACAGATGTCGGTCATGCGCTGGAAAAACTGGAAGAGGTGGTCGGTACATCCGTACCGGCTGAGGCCGCAGTCATTTTTGACTGGGAGAACCGTTGGGGAATCAACGATTCACAGGGACCGCGGAACAAAGGGGTGAAATATGAGGAGACAGCTGAAGCACATTATTTGGCATTGTGGGAGCAGGGAGTGCCAGTAGATGTCATTCATATGGATGCAGATTTCTCCAAATATAAACTTTTGGTCGCTCCGATGTTGTATATGGTCCGCAGCGGTGTAGGGGAGCGCATACAGAAGTTTGTTGAAAACGGGGGCACATTCGTAGCAACCTATTGGTCCGGCATTGTGGATGAACATGATTTGTGCTTCCTTGGAGGCTTTCCAGGACCGCTTCGTAAGACGCTGGGCATCTGGTCGGAAGAAATTGATGGATTACATGATCACGATCGTAACTACATTATACCGATTGAAGGCAATGAGCTGGATCTACAAGGGGAATATGAAGCTGTTGAATTGTGTGATCTCATTCATACGGAGGGTGCAGAGGTACTGGCTGAGTATGGGACAGACTTTTATGCAGGACGTCCGGCTTTGACGGTGAATCGTTTGGGACAGGGAAAAGCTTATTACATCGCATCACGCAACACCGGACTATTCCATAGTCATTTTTACAAGAGTTTAATTGATGAGGCAGGTCTCAGTAAAGCACTCGATGTGCAGTTGCCACATGGAGTGAACACAGCAATTCGTACCGATGGAGTTCATGATTATATTTTTGTAATGAATTTTACGTATGAGCCGCAAGAGATTACACTGGATGGACGAACTTATACGGATATGCTTGAAAATCTTGTGATAGCAGACACCAGCGTTCAATTGGGTGCCTATGCTGTTAAGGTTCTAAAGACAGAGCGCAATAATTAGAACACGTTATACATGTGATCGCCGCCGATTCCCGAGTGAGGGAGCAGGTGGATTGGCCAGAGGCAATGTGAGTATACAATTTAGATTGGGGATGACTTATGAAAACAGGTAAACGTACTATGGTATTTGCGATGTTGATCTTGTTATCCAGCTTTTTGTACCCATTGGGCTCTGTGGGAGTGGGTGCGGCTTCGGCCGCCCCTGCTTTCGCCAAAGGAGCAGATATAAGCTGGGTCGCAGGGATGGAAGCCCAAGGTATGACCTGGAAGGATAAAAAAGGGGTTCGCCGGGATGTGCTGCAAATTTTACGGGACGATTATCAGATCAATTCGGTTCGTATTCGAGTGTGGGTAAATCCTGACATGAAGGATTATGCAAGCGGATACATGAATGCCGAGAAGGCAGCAGAACTTGCGCAGCGAGCTCAAAAGTTAGGCATGAGCGTTATGCTGACCCTGCATTATAGCGATTCATGGGCTGACCCAGGACAGCAGAATAAGCCTTACGCATGGCGCAATTTTACATTTACACAACTTATGGATGCGGTCTGGTCCCATACCGTCTATGTTATGAACACGATGAAGAGCAAGGGTGTGACACCGGATTGGGTGCAAATCGGCAATGAAACGAACAATGGCATGCTCTGGGATGACGGCAAAGCCTCAGTGAATATGAAAAACTATGCGTGGCTCGTCAATACAGGGAATAACGCTGTTAAATCCGTAAGCAGCAGCACCAAGACGATCGTACATTTAGCTAACGGGGATAACAGTTCCGTTTTAAACTGGAACATTGGTGGACTGATTGATAATGGAGCTCAGTTTGACCTTATTGGACTGTCTCTATATCCGTCTTCCTCTGACTGGCAGGGTAAGGTGGATCAGACGATTACCAATGCCAATAGCCTCATTGCGAAATATGGTAAAGGCATTGTTATCAGTGAAATCGGGATGGAATATAATGAACCTGTTGCTTCCAAGGCATTTATTTCTGCAATCAAAACGAAGGTTCGGAGTATCGGAGGCGGTAAAGGCGTGGGCGTATTTTATTGGGAGCCAGCTGCAACCCCAGGTTATAATCAAGGCTATAACAAAGGTGCTTGGCAAGCTGATGGTAAGCCAACCTCAGCGTTGGAAGGCTTTTTAAACTAAAGAACGATGTAAGAGCATATCAAAGAACCTCTAATGCGCATTCTATGCAGATTAGAGGTTCTTTGTTTTATGATGATTGGGTAGTTATAATGTTTAGACTTCCCGGTTTACCTTGAAGAATGAAATAAGCTCTTCCAGCTCCCCAGACATCAATGTAAGCTTGTCTGAAGCTTGGACAATCGAAGCCATAGACTCAGCCTGTTCCCCAATGGTTTGTTCAATTTGTTTGCTGCTATTGACTGTTTTGCTAACTGTGGAAGACAGCTCGTCAGAGGTAGCTGACATTTCCTGCGTGCTGGCCGAGATTTGCTCAGTTGCACTGGATACCTCCTGGATTTGTGACGACACTTTGTTGGACGCTTTTAAAATTTCAGAGAACATTTCGCCTGTCTGCTTCGTAACTTCCAGTCCGACGTGAACTTCTTTTGTACCCAGGCTAATGCCTTTTACAGTTTGTTCAATCTCTTTTTGAATTTCTTCAATAAGCTCTGCAATTTGTTTGGCGGATTCTTGAGACTGTTCAGCCAAATTACGCACTTCTCCAGCTACTACTGCAAAACCTTTGCCTTCTTCGCCGACTCTGGCAGCTTCAATCGAAGCGTTGAGGGCAAGCAGATTCGTTTGGCTGGCAATACCGGTAATGATGCTTACAATATTACTGATTTCGTTAGAACGGTTCTGCAATGCATTAACGGAATCAACTGTACTTTCCATTGTAGTGGAGATAGAGTCCATCTGAGTGGATAGCTTTTGAGCTACCTGATTGCCTTCAACGGAGCGCTTTTCCATGGAATAAGCTTGATCCGCAACAGAAGAGGAGCTTTCAGCGATGGTTTGGATCACTGTAGACATTTCATTCATAGCCCTGGAGCTTTCAAGTGCTGCGTGATCCTGAGCCTCAAGCCCCTGGGTTATTTCCCGGATATTGCTGTTAATGACGTTTGTATTCGTACTGTTTTTCTCGCTGATGCTTAACAATTCCTGGGCTGATCCCGTTACTTCTTGCGTCGTATCCTGTACTTTCACCATTGTATCGTTAAGGCGCTTGATCATAGAATTAAATTTTTGATTGATAATACCAAGGTCGTCTAGTCCTGTCTTAATTTTCACATTCAGATTACCCTCGCTGACTTCTTCAATTCCCTTCATCAAGGAACGAATTGGGGAGAGCGTGCGTTTTACCAGCAAGTATTGAATCGTCAAGAAGATAGCAAGAAACAGAATGAGTAGTGAAACACCATATACAAGCAGCTTATGAAGACCCGTAGGTACAGAGCTCGCATCTACGTCAAAGTAAATTGCACTTGTGACTTTACCACTTGCGTCTGTAATCGGGTAAACAATCGTAGTCCATGTGCCATATTCGTCCGTATAAAAGCTGCTCAATGCTGATTCATTGGATTGAAGCACCTTATTTACGGCTTCTGCATTTTCGTCAGGCAGAGTGTACATATCCCCAATATTCATCTTCGAGTCTTGGAAAGCTTGCACCAAATTAGTGGGAACGCCAATAATGGAGGTTTGATTTCCTTCTTTTAGTTCTGTCCCAAATATGTAAGCTTGGGCGACATTAGGATAAAATGTGTGAATAGAATCTAGAAATTTACGTAATTCCTGTTGAACAGAACCGTTATAATCTTTTTCGCTTAATGCTTGTTGTACTTTTGTTTTGTCAACATCTTCTGCCCATTTTTTGGTCAGCACTTTAACCTGATCTTGCAGCTGCGTGGTGAGAATGTTCTTTTGAAGTATATAGCTAGATGTGATAAGAATAGCACCTATTAATACGATGTTAAGAAAAGATATTAATAGATTTTTACCAAAAAAGGACATAGTGCTCCACTTCAAGTTTTTCACAAGTTTCTTCTCCTTTAAATTTTAATTTAATGCTACAGTACAGCTATCCCTTATATATTTCGTCAATTTCCTTTATAAATGTTAGCGAATTATTACAATTGGGATATACTTACTGATGGATAATGAAAATAATGATGAGAACCAACAAATTGTATGGAAGCTTACCAAAAATAAAAAGCGGCAACCCACATGCAATAAATGTAGGTCGCCGCTTGCTAGCAAGACAGGATAGCTGGTTTCAACTCAAATACAACTAAATTACTTTATTGTTTGAACAATATTTTAAAAATAAGATAAATGCGGGCGAACGAATGCCCTTCATCATTATATATAACAGTCTTTCGCTGAACGTTGAAAGCTTTCTGTCATTATACAAGTAGTGAAATGAGCAGAGGGAGCGAAATAAGCGATAATACTGAGCTTATAACAAATGCAGATGCCGCTTCTGTTTCCAGTGATTCATAGCGGGTCGCGATCATAGCGGCTACAGCAGAGCCGGGAAATGCGACAAGCAGTACGGCTTTGGTTACATCCTCAGGGGACAGTCCGATCAGAACAGCAATACCGAGCATAACCATAGGCATTACGATCGCTTTCAGCACAGCGATACTAAGTGCTTTTGGACTGAACGTAATCTTTTTAATCCCAATAGTTACCCCAATAGCAAATAGAGCCGTACCCGCAGTAATATTGCCGATTTGGTCAAACATAGATTGCAAAAGTTTTGGAGCTTGGAATCCGCATAAAGTCAATACAACACCAATCAAGGGTACGCAAGCCAGCGGTTCACTGAGTCCATGAAGGACTGATTTTATAGTGACTTTAAATAAATTGCCTTTTGTGTCGTCAGATTGTGTTGATTTGCGCTGGCCGACCGTTCCCAAAATACTTGCAAGCGGATCAAGAATCGCATTAACAACGATGCCGGTAATCGCAATAGGAATGGCGACTGCCGCACTTCCGAACAAGCTTCCCAAAACGGGAATCCCCATGAATGCAAAAGAGGGCTGTGTCGAATTCAATGCGAACATGGAGGATTCTGTCAGACCTTTTTTTGCGATTAAGCGATATAAGATGAGCAATACAATATAAAAGCCAATCACGCCAAGCAGCAAAGCAACAAGAAAGGGCCACTTTTGGATTAATGTCTCTCTTGGTGTCGTCGTAATACCAATAAACAAGTGTGCAGGTAAAGCAAATTTGGTTACCAGTGTATTTAGTCCCTTAGAAGAAGCTGGGTTAAAGGCCTTAAAAAAACCTGCAAAATAACCAATTAAAATGACAAAGAAAATAGGAATTAAAATAATAAAGATATGACCTGTAGCCATGATGTCGCCTCCAATAAAGATGTCCGCCAAAAATGGCGGACATCAGTTAAATAATCACTTTGCTTACAGCAAGTATAAATTTTGATGTTGTTCGCTATTTTTAAACCAGAACGGCTTCCTGTCCATACTGTTTGATGGGTTTATATTTGCATTCCCACATGGATTCCCGAACCGCTTGTACGATATCATCCGGCTGATGACGCGCTACTCCATCTTGAACGGCTGCCTTGGCGACAGCCACTGCTACAGCTTCAGATACTTCTCGCAGTTCGTTGATTTTTGGCAGCAGGGAAGCACCAGGCTGTGACAAATCAACCATTTGAGCTACTGCATGGGCAGCTGCTGCAAACATACTATCTGTTATAATTTTGGATTTTACTACGATTGCTCCAAGACCAAGACCCGGGAATACAAAAGCATTGTTGGATTGTCCAATTTCAAACGTAATATTGTTGTAGATTACTGGCTCAAAAGGGCTTCCTGTTGCAATAAGGGCTTTTCCATCCGTCCAGTGGATCAGGTCTTCAGGAGTTGCCTCCGCCAGAGGAGTCGGATTGGACATTGGCATAATAATAGGACGTTCTGTATGCTTAGCCATCTCTTTCACGATTTCCTCACCAAATGCTCCAGCAACACCGGAAGTTCCGATCATAATCGTCGGTTTCACGCGGCGAATAACTTCAAGCAGAGGGATTTTGCCATCTTCAGCATGCTCCCAGTCACGGCATTCGGCAGCATCACGCACATAAGGAACCTGGAATGGCAAAAGTCCTTCCGTTTCATTGGTAAGCAGGCCACGGTAATCATATGCCCAGAAGTTACGTCTTGCTTCAGCTTCTGACAATCCTTCCAGCATCATGGCCGCACTAATTTGGTCGGCATTGCCGATTCCGGCAGCTCCTGGACCAAACACTAGAACACGATGCTTGCTCAGAGGGATTCCGGACAATTGGACACCAGACATCACACCTGCAAGTGTAACTGCACCGGTACCTTGAATGTCATCATTAAACGTTAAGATATTATTTCCGTACTTATTAATAATATTCCGAGCATTGACGTTACCTAGATCTTCCCAGTGCAGCAGTGCGTTCGGGAAGGAAGAAAGTGCCGCTTGAACATAAGTATCAATAAATTGATCATATTGTTCTCCACGTACACGCTTATGACGATTCCCCATGTATAAAGGATCTTCTAACAGCTTTTCATTGTTTGTACCTGCATCCAGCACAACGGCTAGTACCCGGCTAGGATCAATACCAGCAGCGGCTGTATATACAGCAAGCTTACCAATAGAGATGTTAATACCGCCAACTCCCCAGTCCCCAATTCCCAAAATACTTTCGGAATCTGTGGCTACGATCAGATCGATATCATCAGGACCCAAGTTCAAATTTTTAAAAGCTTCTTTGATGCCAGCAAGATTATCAATAGATAGATACATACCGCCCGGTTTATGATATTCATGACTGTATTCCTGAATAGCCTGACCGACTGTTGGTGTATAGACAATCGGAAGCATCTCGCTCAAGTGCTCGGAAAGCAAACGATAATAAAGGACAGTATTCCGATTAAAAAGATCATTTAATGCAACGTTTTTACGTAAATTATCCGGTTGGCTTTGAAATTGCTCATACACCCGTTGAACCTGTTCCTCAATCGTTAATATGGTAGGAGGAAGGAGGCCGTCAAGTCCAAGTTGCTGACGTTCTTCTAGCGTAAAAGCCACTCCTTTGTTCAGCAGTGGGTTGGCAAGAAGATCTTTTCCGGTTAATTTGGTTTCGATAGTTCCATTTTCCGTAACATGAAAAGCACGCATTTCCAATTCCTTCTTTCTAAAAAAATACATTCGGTTAATCCTTGAACAATTCGTGAACAAGTATACGCCTTATTTTAAACCAAGTGAACAAGTATGTTGTGTGAAAAATGGTTATATAAGTGTTTACATAAGAAAAAATATGAAAATGAAAGCGGTTTTCAATGATTTTCAAATGAAAAATTCATTGAATTTTCATAATATTTTCGGTAAATATTCAATAAATGTGACTTTTTTCATAGCTCTTATAATTTGATTGAATATGTATAGAGGAATAGCTTAACTTCATTTTTCTATAAATGAAGTTAAGCTATTTTTTATTATAAGGGATAATTGAGGCTTAAAATCTAAACGTTTGGTGGCTGTCTATTTAGTGGATAGTCAGATATTTAATTCTCCGATTCGGTTAACGGCTTCATTAGCGCCTGGAGCAGAGCGTTGCATCCAGCTGTTGCGCCATTTCAATTGCATGATAATGACGAGGACAAAAGCACAGAATGTGATCAGACTTAGACAGATGAAGCCAGGCATGTAAGAACCCGTTAATTTGTACAGATGGCCCAGAATAAGAGGAAGACAGTATCCGCCTATGCCACCAGCAGCCCCGACGATGCCGGTCATAAGCCCGATTTCGTTGCCGAATCGCTGCGGCACAAGCTGGAATACGGAGCCGTTGCCAGCCCCAAGGCACATCATGCCTACGAACAGCAGAACTACGACTACGGCAAGTGGTGGCAAAAATGCAATGCTGGCGAGCATCATCCCGGCCCCGGCATACAAATACATTAACATGCGAGAACCACCAATCCGGTCAGACAAAAAGCCGCCTACAGGACGAAAGAAGCTTCCGGCAATCACACAAACGGTTGCAAAATCAGCGGCATGCACCGCAGAGAGGCCGTATTGGGTATTGAAGAAAATGGTCAAATAATTAGAAAGGCCGACGAACCCACCGAACGTCACGCAATAAAAGGCACAGAACACCCAGGCATCCCTCTGTTTGAGCACTGAAGCATATTGCGCCAGACTTTTTGGTGCTGGGCGATGAGGGCTGTTGCGGGCAAAAATACTGAACAGAACAAAGACGATGAAAATTGGGATAATGGCCAATCCAAACACGACCTCCCAACTGCCAAAATGTTGGGCAATACGGTTAGCAAACAAAGTTGCGAGGACGGTCCCGCTGTTGCCGGCACCGGCAATTCCCATGGCCAGACCTTGATGCTCTTTGGGGTACCATTGGCCAGCCAATGGTAGTGCAGCTGCAAATGAGGCGCCGGCCACACCCAGAAGCAGGGCGACAGTGTACAACTGCTCCAGCGAATCAACCCACAGCCAGCCGAGCAGGAGAGGAATGATCGTGACAAGCATACCGATCTGTCCTGTGAGCTTCGGACCGATATAATCTGACATGAATCCAAGCACAAGTCGCAACAGAGAGCCGCTGAGTATCGGGAGAGCGACAAGGTTGGCTTTTTGTACAGGGTCCATTGGATAATCATTAGCAATGACAACGACCAACGGTCCAATCATCCCCCATATCATAAAGCTAATATCAAAATACAAAAAAGAGCCAAAAAGGGTGGGCTTGTGTCCGCTGTGCCAGAAACTTTTTTTCTTCATTCTCCATCTCTCCTGTTCTTATTGGGGTTTGTAGAGCTCAGGCCTTAGACTTCAGCCCTCTGCTGAACATAAAAAGCCGCAAATCGTCCCGTCATTGATATTGGGAACGTTTTGCGGCTTCATTGCCGTGTTTGACACACTTCATTGTGCATCGCTTTGGTATGATCACATGGTAGTGATTTTAATTCAAATTATAAAAAGACATTCTACTTGTGTCAATATACATAACATTAAAATTATAATAAATTAAAAAAATAGGTTTAAATACAGGTTTCATGTATTGAATATTGACATCATACTCACAATTCAGTAATCTTAAGTACATATCGGTACAACGATGTGCCGACATTTACGGCAACGGTGCCCTTTTCCATCGAATGGAGAAGGGCTTTTTCTGTCTTATTTTAGGTTCAGAGAATGGGGCTGGATTAATTATGATAAAAAGACTGGTCGTCATCGGTAATGGTATGGCAGGCATCAAATGTGTGGAGGAAATTCTCAGTCTGGAGCCGGAGCGGTTCCAAATCACAATATTTGGTGCAGAGCCACGTCCCGGGTACAATCGTGTGCTCCTGTCCAAAATGCTTCAGGAGGAGAGCACGTTCCAACATATTGTTACCCATAGCTGGGACTGGTACGAAGAAAATGGGGTAAAGTTGCAAGCCGGTGAACGTGTGTGTCGTATTGATGTAGCAACCGGTATGGTGGAAACGGAATCCGGCATTCAAGAGCCCTATGACATTCTCATACTGGCAACTGGCTCTTTGCCTTTCATACCTCCCATTCCCGGAGTCCGAAAAGAGGGAGTAATCGCTTTTCGTGATGTAAATGACTGTGAAACCATGGCCAGATATGCCAAAACGTATCGCAAGGCCACCGTCATCGGAGGAGGGCTATTGGGGCTTGAGGCTGCTCAAGGCTTGCTGAATCTAGGGATGGAAACTGACGTTGTTCATAATGCGCAGTATCTGATGAATCGTCAGCTTGACCGTACTGCGGCTGTGCTTTTACAACGGCGGTTGGAGCAGCAGGGCATGCGGTTTCATTTGGCGAAGGATACGGTCAATATTATAGGCCGCAACCGGGCACAAGGATTGATGTTTGCGGACGGGAACAGATTGGAAACAGACTTGGTCGTGCTGGCGGTTGGTATCCGGCCCAATATCGCTTTGGCTCAGGACAGTGGTCTGACAGTAAACCGTGCCATTGTCGTGGATGATTATATGCGCACGAGTATTCCTGGTATTTACGCAGTTGGCGAATGTGCTGAGCACCGTGGAATTTCATATGGGCTGGTGGCGCCGCTATATGAGCAGGGCAAAGTGCTGGCAAAGGTGATTTGTGGTCGTGAAACGGCTCCTTATGAAGGGACGGTTCCCTATGCGCAGCTCAAGGTTGCGGGAATTCATGTGTTTTCGGCAGGAGACATTCGTGAAGAGGGAAACGAGATTGCGATCATGGAATATAACGGTATGCAGGAGATGTACAAAAAAGTGATGATGCGCGCTGGAGCTATTACTGGAGCGATTTTATTCGGCGATACGGCGGAAAGCACCTCGCTGCTTGGAATGGTACGGCGCGGCGCGCCAACTACAGAGCTTACACCTCAGAATAACAGCAAAAGCAAAGCAGAGGATGCTGCGGAAGCATTGCCCGAAGGAGAGACGGTATGCGCATGTAACGGTGTGAGCAAGGGGGATATCTTGCGAGTGATTGCCACAGATAAGCTGAAAACAGTCGAAGAGGTGAAGAGCCGGACCAAAGCGTCCGGTTCCTGCGGTGGTTGCCGGCCGCTAGTGGCTGCACTGGTCAAAAATGGTTTGTCCCGAGCGACAGCTTCTGGACCTGTGGTTACTCCGACTGCTCAAGAAGTTGTTCCTGTGTGTGGTTGTACGCATTATGATCATGATTCGCTTAAGACAGCGATGGTGGAGGCAGTTTGTCGAACTCTAGAGGAAGTGGTATCTCGTCTCGGTTGGACCAGGCAGCAGGGCTGTGAATTATGTCGTCCTGCTGTACTTTATTATCTGGAATCTCTAGGTTTGCGGAACGGATCTGCAACAAATCAACTGGGAATAGGCGTTGCGCTTCAGCCCACCGTACCATACGAAGGGGAAGCGGGTTCTGTGGGCCTGAGTTTTACAAATTTGGATGTTGAACGTAGGGATTTTGTTGATCCTGCCCCGATCGATCAGGCTTCTGGTGGAGTGATCTGGTTGAGAGAGCGGCTGGCAGCAGTATGGGGCAGTCTTTCATTACCGTCACCAGTTGCGGTTGCTGTTAGTCCGGGTTCAGAGTATCCCGATGGCGTGCTTGTCCATGACATTGGAATCTCCCGATCTCCAGCAGGTTGGGAGGTTTATGCTGGTGGCCATGCAGGACATCCGGTTCGTCAGGGGTTGCTGCTTGGATTGGAGGAGAATCCGGAAGAAGTGGTGCTGATGGTTGTAACCTGCTTGCAAATATACAGGCATAGTGCTAGGTATGGGGAGAAAATGTGGGAATGGATTGAACGGACTGGCGTTCTAGCGCTGCGGGAAAGTGTGCTCGACGTTACTCTGCGAAGTGAGCTGACCGGTAGCCTGCGGTCCACCATGCTGACAGGTTAACAGATTGTGGGAGTTGTAGTGAATGGAGAGGGAAGGTGACTTTTATGTGTCAGTCAGGAGAAAACAAACTGGAAGCCGGTCAATACGTCCTCCCTGTGGTGGAGACACAGTGCCCATTTTGCAGCGTGCAGTGTAAGATGACTGTTAGTACGGAAACGGAAGCACTCGCGGGTATCGTTCGAACTGTGTATAAAGCGGAAGGGAAACCTAATGCAGCCTCACAAGGCAGGTTGTGCATCAAGGGAATGAATGCGCATCAGCATGCAACTCATGCAGAAAGGCTGACACAGCCTCTCCTGCGCAAAGAGGGCAGGCTCGTTCCTGTCCCATGGGGAGAGGCGATGGATGCTGTAACTAGCAGTTTCTCTTTGCTACTGTCCACGCAGGGTCCTGATGGAATCGGCATTTACGGCGGAGGCTCGTTATCGAATGAAACGGCTTATTTACTTGGGAAATTTGCCAGAGTGGCTATAGGTACGCGCTATATTGATTATAACGGGCGCTTCTGCATGTCGGCGGCAGCATCTGCTGGCAGCAAAGTGTTTGGTGTTGACCGCGGACTGACCTGTAGGCTGGCTGATATTCCGTTGGCTCGTTGTATTGTGCTTGCAGGCACGAATATCGCTGAGTGTCAGCCGACGTTAATGCCTTATTTTCACCAAGCGAAGGAAAATGGCGCGTTTATCATCGTAATTGACCCGCGCACGACTCCCACAGCGGCAATAGCCGATCTGCACCTGCAAATCAGACCAGGTACGGATGCTGTGCTGGCCAATGCCATGCTAAAGGTCGTCGTGGATGAGGGATTGATAAATGAAGAATTTATCCGCAAGCGGACCAACGGGTATGACCAGTTGTTGACTCATTTGAATGGGGTGGATCTGAACGAATCGGCTGCGTTGTGCGGAATTGAGGCAGAAATGATCCGGCAGGCAGCACGTGCCTTCGGTGGCGTGGAGACTGGCATCGTTTTTACAGCCAGGGGTGTCGAACAGCAGACAGATGGGCATATGGCGGTGCGTGCATTTCTTAATCTCGTGCTGGCCACCGGAAAGATTGGAAGAGAAGGGTGTGGGTATGGTGCCATCACAGGTCAGGGGAACGGGCAAGGGGGGCGAGAGCACGGTCAAAAGGCTGATCAGCTTCCTGGTTACAGATCGATTGAGAATGAAGCAGACCGAGCCTATGTTGCGTCCGTGTGGGGAGTTGAACCAAGCAGCTTGCCGGGAAAAGGAGTATCGGCCTATGAAATGATGGAGCTTGTGAATCAGGGAGAAATTCAAGCGCTGTTCGTGATGGGCTCTAATCCTGTTGTGTCTAACCCGAATGCACGGTTGGTCGAGGACGCGCTGGAAAAGCTGGATTTGTTGATTGTGGCGGATATGTTTCTCACTGAAACGGCACGAATGGCCGACGTTGTTTTGCCTGTGACGTCTTATTTGGAGAATACGGGAACGATGACTAATCTGGAAGGCCGCGTTTTGCTGCGGGAAGCGGTGCGCCTTGCACCGGGCGAAGCTAGAGATGACTGGAGCATTTTATGCCAAATAGCTGCAAGGTTGAACAAGGGGAGGTACTTCGCATATAAGGATGCAGAGGATATCTTTGAAGAACTGCGTCTCGCTAGCCGAGGGGGACTTGCTGATTATTACGGTATCACTTATGATAGGCTGCGTCGCGAGGAAGGGGTGTATTGGCCATGCCCATCTATGGATGAAGCTGGTACGGATACGATGTTTCGGGAAAGCTTTGCTCTTTCCGACCGAAGGGCTGTTTTTACAGTGGTTGAAAGCTGTGGAGCAGGAGAGGAAATATCCGAGGAATATCCGCTTACTTTGACGAATGGCCGCGTGCTGGTTCACTATTTGACTGGCGCGCAAACACGCAGAAGTCCTTCGCTGGCCGCGCGTGAGATTGAGAATTATGTAGAAATTCATCCGCGTACTGCGCAGCGCTGGTATATCAGGGACGGGGAGTGGGTGGAAATAACATCCCAGCGCGGCAGCTTCACCGTCCGCAGCCGGATCAGGCCACATATTCGCGAAGACACGCTTTTCGTGCCCATGCATTGGGGCGGGACGCAAAATGTAAATCGGGCGACCCGACCAGACCTTGATCCGTTCTGCCGGATGCCCGGCTTCAAGACGGCAGCTGTATGCATCCGTCCCCTCCGCCTAGCTGTAGCTGCAACCAGTGGACATAACTGGGAGTGGTCACAGTTCTAGAACAGGAAGGTGTGAGTGCATTTCTTTTTCCTTGCATAAAAGGCCCGCCCCCTTTGCATGAGCATGGGGGCGGACCTTTTTGAGTAGTTCAGTTTATGTCCCGATAAATGCTGGACTGTAGGAGACGAGTTTTATAAATGAAAATGGGGTTCGGATGTGTTGGCACCCGTTTTTATTTCTTTTCTCAACATAGCTTCACGCCAGCGGCAGTACAACTCCCAAGCGTTCCCGTTTTCAAGCAGCGGCTTGCAGGTGTACAAGCCTTCCTCAATGGAGTCGACCCGCCCTGCAATGAACAGTCGTACCGCGCCGTTGAGCAACACTTGATTCGAGAAGGCAGTAGGAGCTGTGCCTTGCAGCACTTCCTCTGATATGAGCAGCTGTTCAGCAGGGGTCCAGTGGTGTTCTGGTACTACCGAATCCAGCCCGTACATTTCGGGATCTATAACCTGGAGGGACACCTTACCATTAGCAAACAGGTAAGTCCGGGTCGGTCGATCGATGAATAGGTCCTCCGATCCTTCGCTCCCCTGGACGATCAAAGCCCTGCGATAACTCAGATTTTGCATGACCTTCGCCGTCTTGTCGAATACGGTGTTGTGGAAAACACCAAATACAATGTACGGGGAGGAACCGTAATCAACCAGTTTCTCGGCTGTGTTCAGTACTGTGCGAAGCCCCAACTCTTCGCGAATAGACCGCAGATCCCGCAGGGGCGTGCACCATTGTTCGGAAACAACGAAAAGCACGCCTGTCTGCTTCGCAGCATGAATGACGGTTTCGTGTGACATGTCCGCAGTCGCTACCCCCATCTCCTGCAACAAAAGTGGGAGTGTAACCCCCCATTTGGGAGGGAGGGGTGCACTCCCATGCATCGTTACAGGTAATCCGTATGAGGCAAGTAGAAAGGCAGTTGCGAAGGTAGCAATAAATGATGACTTCCTACCGTCGTACGGACCGGCGAAATCAATGCCTTCCTGCATGGGAAAACGGTGGGAATATTTGCGACAGACATTAACGAATGCTTCCAGCTCGGCAACACTCTCCATTTTGATGCGTTCCGCGGCAAAGAAGGCACCGATTTGAGCTGGGGTTGCTGACCGGGTCATAATCAGTTCGGCGGCAGCTTCGGCTTCGGCATAGTTCAGATCACGAGCGCCTCTTTTGCCGCGCCCAACTTCTTTTAATATTTCAATGATATTCATGTTCAAGGCCCCTTTCAGATTTATGCTTTTAGCATTTGCTGTGCTTTCACAATGGAGATGGCCACATCAACGATTCGTTTGCGCTCATTCATCGCTTTTTTACGCAGTAGGTCATATGCCTCCGCTTCCGGGATGCCGTTTACTTCGCCAAGTATCCCCTTCGCCATATCAATCCATTTGCGTTCTTCCAGCCGAGCGGTCAGTTGTTTGCGTTCACTTTGCCAATGCTGGCGTTCAAAAAAGCGTTTGGCGCTAAAATGAAGGGCCCAATTCAGCTCATGGGCTGCCATGGAAGGGGTTAGAATACCGTCGACAGTCACGTCTGCTTCACAAGCCTCCGTCGATGACAGCGCTGATGTCGCGCTGCACCACCAGAGCAACGGAATTGCTTTGGTTTGCTCCAACCTGCTACTCCACATACTGATTGTGCCGACAGGTATGTTTAGTACGGCCGCATCTGCATTATGGATGAGCTGTTTGATTTCAGATTCATGGCGGCAGGGCAAAGGCAGGTATCCATTGGATTCTAAAAGGTGCTCAGGTTCTGCCTGCCATGAGGGAATGGTGTCTGCCTGCTCGGATGCAGGGTCAGCATGTGAGTGAATTACCAACAAGGAACGCAAGCGGGCTCCTCCTCTCTTTAACATGAAGGGTAAATAAGCATGAGGATTGTATGTCTTGATAAGAAATGTGACATATAACTTGATGAGATGGGTTTGCTTTTCCATCATAATGAAGTGGAAACGGACTTTTAAACCATTTTGGCGTGTTTTGGACTGAAAATCAATCCTAATTTTGTAGAAGAGTGATATTTTATACGTCATCAATATGTTACTTAGTGATAAAATATTATTTTTACGAGATTTTGCGTAAGGAATATTGACATGTGATTTGAATCGTTATATATTGGCTACAGTACTTTAAATTCATACTCTGATGGATACAACGGCGTATTCGATGAAACGGCAATGGAGCCTGTTTTCACATGTGGAGGGATGTTTTGCATCCCCGTATGTGAAGCAGGCTTTTTATGTTTTAAGGATAGAAATGGAGAGGGAGTGACCTAATGAACTACATCCAAAAATTAGTGCTGGTCGGCAACGGAATGGCGGGGATACGCACTCTCGAACATTTGCTGAAGATCGCACCAGGTGCCTATGAGATTACGGTATTTGGGGCCGAGCCCCATCCAAACTATAATCGGATCATGCTGTCCTCTGTTCTGGCCGGTGGAGCAGGTTTGCAGGATATTATCATCAACGATTGGAATTGGTATGAAGACAATAATATCCGATTGTATACCGATGATCCTGTCACAGAGATCGATACGGAAAAGCGGCAGGTGACTTCACGATCCGGTGTATGCGTCTCTTATGATTTACTGTTGTTGGCAACAGGTTCTAAAGCCTTCATCTTGCCGCTTCCAGGAGCCGACAAGGATGGTGTGATTGGATTCCGGGATATTCGTGACTGCGAGACGATGATGGAGACGGCGAAGACGCACAAAAAAGCGGCTGTTATCGGCGGCGGATTGCTTGGGCTAGAGGCAGCCAGGGGGCTGCTCAATTTGGGGATGGACGTTACAGTTATTCATATTAACGGTTATATTATGGATCGGCAGCTGGATGAGGCTGCTTCCCTTATGTTACGGCGCGAGCTGGAGGAACAGGGAATGACTTTTCTGGTCAATAAGCGGACGGCGGCTATCACCGGGCGTCGTCGCGTGGAAGGGCTAAAGTTTGCTGATGGCAGCGAACTGGAAGCGGATTTGATCGTTATGGCGGTAGGTATCAAACCAGACATTGAACTGGCGGTGTCAGCGGGAATCCCCGTAAACCGCGGTGTCATCGTAAATGATCACATGGAAACGAATATTCCTGGCATATATGCCGTTGGAGAATGTGCAGAACACCGGGGAATCACTTACGGT
This sequence comes from Paenibacillus sp. FSL W8-0439, assembly GCF_038008995.1. Taxonomy (NCBI): domain Bacteria; kingdom Bacillati; phylum Bacillota; class Bacilli; order Caryophanales; family Paenibacillaceae; genus Paenibacillus; species Paenibacillus sp. FSL W8-0439. Next base: position 3,628,475 of record NZ_JBBPAK010000001.1, on the reverse strand, counting down.
CTGGTTGCCCCATTATATGAGCAGGGGGGCGTCCTGGCTCAGCGACTCGCGGGAATGGAGACTCCCGGCTACAGTGGTTCCGTTACTTCTACAAGATTGAAGGTATCGGGCGTCGATGTATTTTCAGCAGGAAATTACAAGGATGAGCCGGGAACGCGATCACTGCGGTATCAGGATGATATTGGTGGCGTCTACAAAAAAATCGTCATTAAGGAAGAAAAACTGATCGGTGCCGTTCTGTTTGGGGATACGTCTGATGGAGCCAAGTTGTTTTCTCTGATTAAAAGTGGGGAGTCGGTGGTTGGTCGAGAGAAAGAGTTGTTACTTGGCTTTAACCCTGGTCAATCAGAAGGTAGTGGCACCATGATGCTGGAGCAGATGCCTGAAGACGAAATTGTATGCGGATGTAATGGTGTATCCAAGGGTGACATTGGAGAGGCGGTTGCGGCTGGCTGTAAGAGTCTTGGGGAAATTAAGGCCTGCACGAAGGCATCGGCATCATGCGGCGGCTGCAAGCCATTAGTGGAGGGGCTCTTACAGCTGTACGCAGGTGCAGAAGCCGGAGAAGCGATTAAAGAGGGGATATGTGGCTGTACGACACTTGATCGGGAAGCGATTATTGATGGTATCCGAGAAATGGGGTTGAAGAGCGTCAAAGAAGTGATGAACGTGCTGGGCTGGAACGAAGCTGAAGGATGCACCAAATGTCGGCCGGCCCTCAATTATTATCTAGGTATGCTGTGGCCACTGGATTATGAGGATGAGAAGGAATCCAGATTTACGAATGAAAGGTACCATGCCAATATTCAGAAAGATGGCACCTACTCTGTGGTGCCCCGCATTTATGGAGGAGTTACTTCACCTGCCGACCTGAAGAAGATTGCTGCTGTCGCGGAGAAATACAATGTGCCTTTGGTTAAATTTACGGGTGGCCAACGTCTTGACCTGCTTGGTGTAAAAAAAGAAGATCTACCGGGAATCTGGTCCGAATTAGATATGCCATCGGGATATGCATATGGAAAGACATTGCGAACCGTCAAGACGTGTGTCGGTAACACTTTTTGTCGCTTCGGCACACAGGACGCTATGGGCATGGGCATCCGGTTGGAAAAGGCATTCGAACGTCTGAATGCGCCATCCAAAGTCAAACTGGCTGTGTCGGGCTGTCCGCGTAACTGCGCAGAAGCAACGATCAAGGACTTGGGTGTTGTCGCTATTGACGGTGGCTGGGGGATCTATATTGGAGGTAACGGCGGGATTAAAGTGCGGGCAGCAGAACTGCTGTGTACTGTAAAAACCGAGGATGAAGTGATGGAATGGACTGGTGCCTATTTACAGTATTACCGTGAGCAGGCGAATTGGAACGAGCGAACAGCTCATTGGGTAGAGCGGGTAGGCGTAGAGTCGATCAAACAGGTATTGGTAAATGCGGAGACGAGGCAGCAACTGGTAAGCAGAATTGAGGAGACGTTAAGCACAACGACTGATCCTTGGCACGAAATCATTCATGACGAAGAGCTGCGCAAAAACTTTGTACAGTTGCCTGAGCTTAAGGCAGTAATGGAATAGGGGGCGGACTAAATGGAGAGCAATACGACAACCAGTAGAATCAGGATAGCAGATCTGAACGAAATTGACCGACGTGGAGCAAGAACAGTTCACATTCATAATGCAGAGATAGCCGTATTTCGCCTTAGTGACGGCAGCGTGCGTGCGCTTGAGAACCGTTGTCCACACAAAGGGGGACGGCTATCTGAAGGAATGATATGCGGATCGGTGGTCCATTGTCCGCTTCATGATTGGAAAGTCGACCTGTCCACTGGTCAGGTGCAAGAGCCGGATACTGGATGTGTGACCACTTACCCGACGGAGATTGACAGTGAGAGTGGAGCAGTTTACATCGTAATCTAGGGGCATTAGGTTTATTTGCTTGGGGTGCTGGGCTTAGTTGTTCTTCTATATAATAGAAGAGATACGTATTGCCGAACAATTCTCTAGAATTCAATCTTGCTGAAAAAAGAGACATTGCTGCTTAAGCGTGGTGTATATAAAAAGTCAACCTTACTTCTGGTTGGCTTTTTTTTCGCCTAAATCTTGAACGACGGCCAGTTTCTCGTCTCGGCACCATTTGCTTTATCTTCAAACAAACAAAAAAAGCCTTGAAAATCAAGGCTTCTGACGAATAGGACGGATGGGGATCGAACCCATGACCCTTACCCTGTCAAGATAATGCTCTCCCGCTGAGCTACCGTCCTGTAGTTACTAGATAATATCATGTATTAACCATATATGTAAAGTGAAAAAATAGAAATCAGCCTGTACTTCATGACTATTTATATATATAATTCAAATTTAGTGAGTTTACATTTGAAATTAAGGATAGGAGGAACAGATGATGGCCGCAGAAATTATAACTGTAACAACAGAAGAGCAACTGCAGAAGGCAATATTGATCCGTACCAAAGTGTTTGTCGATGAGCAGAAGGTTCCTCTGGATCTTGAAATTGATCATTATGACAAGCTGGGAGATACCGCCCATCATTTGCTAATTTGTGAGCATGGGGAAATGGTGGCTACTGGTCGGCTGACATATTACGATGAAGAGACAGCTAAAATGCAACGTATTGCCGTTCTCAAGGAGCATCGTGCAGCAGGTTATGGACGTGTATTACTGCTAGCACTGGAGGAACGTGCACGTGAACTTGGGCTGAGATACTCGTTGTTAGATGCTCAATGTCAAGCTGAGAAGTTTTACGAAAAGCTTGGCTATGAAACGATCTCCGATGAACCTTTTGACGATGCGGGAATACCGCATGTACGTATGCGTAAAAAGTTGTAGTCGAGGCACAGGGTGTATACAAAGCTGTACAATGCGCATGCTAGTAAAAGTTCCTCCACTATACTATGGATAAGGAGCGATGCAGCATGGCTAATACAGAACGAGAACAAATTACGGCAGTACGTAAAAACGGGGATGGCGATCTTGCGTCATTTCAGACGTCTACTGGACGGATTTTGGATTATAGCCAAGCGTTGAACGAGATTGAAGCAGGTTCAATTGCAGGCGTCAACGTGTTCAAGGCCAAGGATGGAAGCAAACGAATTCGAGGGGATGCCGATGGAGATCCTTCTAATAACCTGGATCAACTGCCGTTGTTCTGACCTTGACTCGCAACATTAACGTCCAAGCTTATCATTGTATACAAAAAATATGCAGCAAGCCGCCTAGCTATCCTTTGTAGGAAAGTCGGGCGGCTTTTTGTTAATTGTTAATACTCCCTTTAGCTCGGTTACTCTGCACGTTCCAATTCTACTAGCGGATATACTCGTTGCTGCTCCAGAAAGGACATAATCCCTGCCTTATCTCTAAATTGTTCCATATCGTCACTATAGTGCATCAGATGAATTTGCTCTTGAAGAGGTGTTGGCAAGCTTAGCAGCTCATCTAACGTTGTATGGACTTCTCCGGCACCTTGTAATTGAACCTCATGTAAAATGCTTCGACATCCCCGTTCATGCACCAGATGATGAAGTAAATCGGGATCAAAAACCATGTCCGCACTATAAAAAAGACGATCATTAATGAACAAAGAGTAACTGTTTTTACCAGGAATATGCCGTGTAGGGATCAGCTCTACCTGGATACCCGGTACTAAGGTGGTGGGTACGCCAGGGGTTATGACATTTACCTCGAATACATCCTCAAGCTTGTCAATCATACCTTGCTGTGACATGCCGCCCTTGAGCGTATGCTCCCATAAAGGGTGGATTAATGGTTCGGCGATATAAAGCAGAGGTTTGCGACGATGGAGGATATTCATTTGAAAACCAAATTCCTCTAGGCCTCCGACATGATCTGCGTGAATATGTGTGATTAAAATAGCGTCAATATCAGGCAAAGGGACACCCATCTGGTGTAATGCTAGAGATGCGGTTGTACCGCAATCGATCAGCAGCTTGCCTTCCCCGCTATCCAGCAGCGCGTTGTTGTTGTAATAATGCTTGGCAAAGGCGCTACCTGTACCAAGCATCTGTATCGTTAGGCCCATTATGGATTCACCCTCCAGACGATGTGTTATAAGACACTCTACAATCGTATTTTAACATCTAGGCTGCAGGAACTAAAGATTTGGCTCCTTATGTAAAAACTTTGGACAATTTGTGAAACACAGCGCAACTTGTGCGGCTGAGCTAGGTATAAATGTACGACAGATGGTTTTTAACAGATAACGATGGAGGGATATGTAGTATGAAATGGAGAAAAGTGATGGCCCTAGTGATGGCCTTTTCAATAATGGGAGGGACCGTCATTTCGGCGGAGTCCGCCAAGGACCAAGTGCAGTTGATTATTAACGGAGAAGTGTCAAAAGATGGCGCAGTTGTCATTGATGGGAAAACTTATGTGCCTATCCGTGACTTTAACGGGCTTGTAAATTTTGATCCCTCTGGTGGAAAAGTTGTCTTCGACCAGCCAAACGTGCATATGTTCCTGTTCAAGGGAGATACTGTGTTTGGTAACGTGAATAAAGGTAACAAAGTGAAGTTTAATGTTTTCAGCCAAATTGATACCCTGAAAACAGATATCTCCGGAGTGAAAGTAGCGATTACCGACCCTTCGGGCAATGTAAAGGATATTCAGTCCCAAGATATCAAAGGAGCGCAAAAGGATAACTTCTGGTTCCGTACGAACGACTTTACGTATGATTTCAAAACAGCAGGGAACTATCGAGTCGGTTTCTACATTAAAGAAAGTAAAGACGGTAGTTATACACTGGTATCCGAAAAAGTCATTACAGCGATAAATTAGGCATACCACAAATTGACCTGCACTCTTGATCATGTTACGATACGAGGGAAAATAAAACAATTTGAAGGTAGGTATTTCCATGAGTGATCACAAACATGAACACGGTGAAGCCTGCAACCACGATCATGACCACGAACATGAAGAAATGGTTCTTACGCTAACTGATGAAAATGGCAAAGATGTAGAAATGGTGCTGGTAGAGACCTTTGACGTAGAAGATCACGTGTATGCTCTGTTGCTTGAGCGTGGCAATCCCGAAGCGGATGGTATCATTCTTCGTATGGAAGAAGAAAACGAAGAAATGGTGCTTTACAATATTGAGGACGAAGATGAGTGGAAGCGTGTAGAAGCAGCTTATAGCGAGCTTGTTGCCCAATACGAATAAGATTGGATACAGCAACTGCTCTTGCTCTTCAAAACACTAGAAAAGCCCCCGAATGGGGGCTTTTTTTGTTGACCATCAACATTTTTTTGCATGCAGATGCTAACAGATCATTGTTTAAGAAATAGCGTCAGTTTCAACGATAACCTTCACCTGATGTACCGTTCGATCCTCAGGTCCTTTAACAGGCAGGCCTACTTCCACATGATCTACAATATAATCAATATTGTCCTGCGAAATAACTTCGCCCGGCAATAGGATTGGGATGCCTGGTGGATATACATAAATGAATTCTGCAATGATACGGCCAGCAGATTCCTTGAAGGGTACGATTTCCGTATCTCCGTAAAAAGCGTCTCTCGGAATGAGGGAGAGCTGCGGTATATCCGGTATCTTTACAACCAGCTCATGCTGCTGACCTGTGGAATAGTGCAGTGAAGCCAGCTCGCGCAAAGCTTTTAATAAAATGTCAATTTCCTCTTTGGTATCACCAGGAGTCACCAAACAGAGAATATTATACATATCGCTAAGCTCAACTTCGATATTGTAGTGATCTCTCAGCCAATTTTCCACATCATATCCGGTAAGGCCTAAATGGCGAATATGAACCGTCACTTTGGTCGGATCATAATCATAGGTAGCTTCCGTGCCAAGAATTTCACTGCCAAAGCAATATAGCCCTTCGATTTTGTTGACCTCTGCGCGGCAATATTCAGCTAATTCCAGAGCACGTTGTGCGATTTCATGGCCATTAAGGGCCAAATTGCGTCGGGATGTGTCCAACGAAGCCAGCAGAATATACGAAGTGGACGTCGTTGTCAGCATACTGAAAATAGTTTGTACACGCTGCGGATTAACGAATCCGTTTTTTGTATTTACATTTAGTATCGAGCTTTGAGTCAAAGAACCACCCAGCTTGTGAACGCTTGTAGCTGACATGTCTGCCCCCGCCTCCATGGCGGACATCGGCAAATCAGCGTGAAAATGAATCAGTACTCCGTGAGCCTCATCGACCAGGACCGGCACATTATAGCTGTGAGCGAGATCTACAATTTCCTTCAAATCGGCGCACACACCGTAATATGTCGGGTTGATGACAAGGACGCCCTTGGCGTCAGGGTGACGTTCCAATGCCCGGCGTACGGACTTGGTTGTAACCCCGTGGTGAATACCGAGATTCTCATCACTGACCGGAGAAATGAATACCGGCTTCGCACCAGCGAAGATGATGGCTGACATTATGGATTTGTGTATATTTCGGGGTACAATAATTTTATCACCTGGCATACAAATGGACATAATCATGGTGATAATGGCTCCGCTTGTCCCCTGTACACTGTAATAAGTATAATCAGCTCCGAAGGCTTCTGCTGCAAGCTTTTGAGCTTCTTCAATGACGCCTGATGGCTGATGCAGATCGTCCAATGGAGCGATATTGATCATATCTATGGAAAAAGCATTATCCCCCATAAATTCGCGAAATTCCCGATCTGCCCCCACTCCCTTTTTATGACCTGGGATGTGAAATTGAACCGGGTTGCTCTGAGCATGCTTTTTCAAAGCAGTAAAAAGCGGGGTGTTGCTTTGATTCATTAGTGTTGTCACAACCTTTCATGCAGGATTTCGACAATCCTGTGCAATTGATAATAGAACAAAATTGAGTATAGCAGTTTGAAGTAGGAATGCAAGCGATTGAGGGCGCATTTATTTGCGAAAGAGTGGAGTAGGCGGAGAACCCCGAAAGTATAGACAAAAAACAAAGGCGGAGGATGTGGGATAGATGAAGCAAATTAGACGAAAAAAAGCTTCGCAGCGGCTGTGGACTCCTTTTTTCGCCAAATTATGGATACTGGTGTTTCTGGTCGAATTTATGAAGGGATCTCTTCTGGTATCGATCCTGCCGGTATATATGGGAGAAACGTTGGGGCTGTCGGCCGGAATTATCGGTTTAGCCTTTTCGCTTCAGTATTTCGGAGACAATGCATTCCGGGCACCGGCGGGCTGGATGGCTGAACGGCTCGGTTACCGTGGCACGATGTCAACCGCGTTGTTGTTTACACTTGTAGCGATCATTATGCTAAGCGCACTGACGGAACCTGTGTGGCTCGTCATCGCGTGTCTGTTACTAGGACTGGGGACATCTCCGCTCTGGCCTTGTGTGATGACTGGAACGACCGAAATGTCCGGACCTAATAACAATAATGGTGCAGCGATGGGAACACTGGAAATTGCGTCCATGGGCGGAACGGGCTTGGGTCCACTCGTTATGAACTTCGCCATATCCCACTACGGACACTCTTACGGTATGGTGTTCATGATTTTGATAGGATGCAGTATTGTATTACTACTGGTTGCTCTTATGCTGCCTGGAACGAACAGGTCTGCTGGCAAAGGTGACCTCGAACAGAGCGCTCTCATATCTTCTGATGGGAAGTCCAAGCAGAAGCGGCAAGTGCTGAGTGGTATCCAGGAGACGATCAACACGCTCAAAACCAAGCTTAATGTGAATCCGTTAATTTACCCTGCGCTGTTTTTGCAGTCCTTTGTCATCGGTTTGATCAGCCCTGTGCTAACGCTGTACGCGCGGACGGATCTCGGAATTTCACCGAACTTGTATAGCGTGCTTCTGATTGCCGGCGGTGGGGTGACTGTGCTGGCATTGATCCCTTGTGGCAAGCTGGTGGATCGCCTTGGAACCAAGTACTTTTTGCACATCGGATTTTTGCTTGCCGGGACCACGCTATTTTTCTTTTCAACAGTACAGACCATCCCGCTTGTGTTTGTATCCGTAGCAATTATTGGCTTGGGATATGCGCTCATTTTGCCTGCATGGAACACGTTTCTTGCCCAACTGATTCCGGAAAGCGAGCGTGCAACAGTATGGGGCTTTTTTTTAACACTCCAAGGCTCTGGCATGGTTATCGGTCCGCTCGTTTCAGGAGTGCTATGGGACCGCGCTGGACACACAGCTCCATTTATCATCAGTGGGATCGTGATGCTGCTCATGTTTGGCTGCCATCTGGCTTTGGCGCGCAATCCACGGAGAAAAACCGTTGTTAAGGCTTGAACGGTGCTTTTAGAAGCGGGTCAGGGCCGCATTTATTCTGAAGCTATTCCTTTGGAAAAGACATCCGGTACAGTGGCAGCAAATGCTCAAAAGTGGAACGCACTGTCTGCAGTAGCGCAGCTCCGTCACTAGCGAGAGGATCATTACGATCAATGCGGAGCCCGCACATGACCTCGGCTTTTTTCACCTGCTGCAGCTTGTTAATGATGGTTTGAAACTCTTCAGTGTCCATTTGCTGCTGTTCTGTACCTTGTGGAGCCATATGATCCATGGACCAGTAAAAGTGACCTGGTATGTTAGATCGCACATCGCTCAGGTTGGTTTCAAGCGCCTGGGCAAATGTGATTTTATTCGGACTTTCATAAATGACTGCGAATATGACGAATATATGGGAAGCGAACATACCTACCTCAAAATGCGGCAACGCCTTATACCCGCGTTTATTTGCCGCCCAGGCTACCCATGTATCGATCGGGGGGTTGACCTTGCGTCGTGCATGCTTGGCAACGTGAACGTGCATAGGCTCCCCGCATAAGTCCGTCAGGAAGGGGGCTAACTCCTCGCCAATCGCCTCCAACTTGGGCCGAACCTGTTGAATCAGCACCTCCATGCGAGGTTCCAATCCTGGTATCTCAAAAACATCAAAGTCCTTTGCAGTAAATCCACTAAATGTCATTCCTATTCCTCCTGTAACTAGGCTAAGCCATATCGTGTGGCGTATTATGTCCGATTATAGCATAATGTCAGCGGGCTTGACCGTCTTTAGACCAGGCTCGGTACAAGCACATAAGGCAAAAGTAGGATTGTGCGCTGTTACTCATAAAAATAGGTCAAATAACCAAGTACCCTTACATAAAATGAAGTATAAAATAGAGCAAGGGAAGATCAAGCGGGAAAGCCGCAGGCTTGCTGTAGCCGGACTTCTTGAATCGGACTTGAAAAAGGAGGGAATGCCGTGAACAAGGGCTGTGAGGTAGAATATTGCAATCTAGAGCTCCGGTTTAGCCGTCGGCATATCCATAATCTGATCAAGGATTTGATATCGGAAGGGTATTCGCTGTACTGGAGCGAGGATGAGTCGTATCTGGTTTTGTCGGTGAGAACCGGGCGCAAGCTGGTGAAGCTCCGTTTTCAGCAATTGCGCACAGGACACTATAAGCTGGCTGGAGATTATGTAATCCGCGATGCCAAGCTGGCTGAGTGGTTGGAGAAGCTAATTGGAAGTACTCGAGGTCATGCCATTGTCAAAAGAGTCAAGGATCATCATATCTTGGTAGAAAATATTTTGTTCGGCGAGGTCATTCGTCTGGTCGAGGTTACTGGCTTTAAGCAGCGTGTTATTTATCAGAAAGGACCCGTGCTGTCCGCTCAGGAAATGGAAGATATGTACGCTTCCAATGAAGGGGAAACCCGGCTGCTGCTGCTCAAAATGGAAGTGGATGATGAATTGGAGAAGCTGTTCACAGCCATGACCGAGGAAGATACGATTAAAATCGAGAATTGCCACAAACGCCTGCAAACGCTATCTCACCAACTGCTGATGATGGAAGCGTAGTACATCGGAACACCTCATGCAAATGGGGTGTTTTGATCTGTGATTAGACAGGGGTTCACTTCTGACACTAAAAACGTTAAAATAGAAGTGCACGTGTTCCGATTCACATAAAGTGTAATGCGGTAAAGCGGCGATATAGAATACAAAATATGTTGCAAAGGATGAGGAACCAGATGGCAAAACAGCAAATTGGTGTGATCGGCCTGGCGGTAATGGGTAAAAACTTGGCCCTTAATATTGAGAGCAGAGGCTTCACCGTTTCGGTTTTTAACCGCTCTCCAGAAAAAACGCACGATCTTATCAAAGAAGCAGAAGGTAAGAAACTGACGGGTACTTTCTCCATTGAAGAATTTGTGAACTCACTGGAATCACCCCGTAAAATCCTGATCATGGTTCAAGCTGGTAAAGCTACAGATGCCACGATTGAACAGCTTGTGCCTCATCTGGACAAGGGCGACATTATTATAGACGGAGGCAATGCCTACTTCCCTGATACACAGCGCCGCAGCAAGGAGCTGGAGGAAAAAGGACTTCGCTTTATTGGTACAGGCGTATCCGGTGGTGAAGAAGGTGCCTTGAATGGTCCTGCCATTATGCCGGGTGGACAAGAAAGTGCCTACAAACTCGTAGAGCCGATTCTGACTGCAATCTCTGCAAAAGTGGACGGCGACCCATGCTGTACATATATCGGTCCCGACGGTGCTGGTCACTATGTAAAAATGGTGCATAATGGTATCGAGTACGGCGACATGCAATTGATTGGTGAAGCATATCACTTGCTGAAATCAGTCCTGAATGTGAGTGCGGAAGAACTTCATGAAATCTTTACAGAATGGAATAAAGGTGAACTGGACAGCTATCTGATCGAAATTACAGCTGACATCTTCTCCCAGTATGATGCTGAAACAGGCAAGCCTATGGTAGATGTGATCTTGGATGCTGCAGGTCAAAAAGGTACTGGTAAATGGACAAGCCAAAGCGCGCTGGATCTGGGTGTGCCATTGTCCATGATTACCGAGTCCGTATTCTCCCGTTTCTTGTCTGCTATGAAAGATGAGCGTATTGCGGCAAGCAAAGTGCTGAGCGGTCCTAAAGCTGAATCCTTCAGCGGCGACAAAAAAGAATTTATCGAAAGTGTACGTAAAGCCCTGTTCGCAAGTAAAATTGTGTCTTATGCTCAAGGTTTCGCTCAAATGCGTGCAGCTTCCGATGAATATGATTGGGATTTGAAATACGGAAAAATTGCAATGATCTTCCGCGGTGGTTGCATTATCCGTTCGCAATTCCTGCAAAACATCAAGGATGCGTATGACCGTGATCCTGCTCTGAAAAACCTATTGCTGGACTCTTATTTCAAAAATGTAGTAGAAACGTATCAAGATGCATGGCGTCAAGTGATTTCCGTGGCTGTATCTCAAGGTATTCCAGTGCCTGGCTTCTCCAGCGCGCTTGCTTACTATGACAGCTATCGCACGGAGCGTTTGCCAGCAAACCTGCTGCAAGCGCAACGTGACTACTTTGGTGCACACACGTTCAAGCGTGTGGACAAAGAAGGCGTATTCCATCATCAATGGTTTTAATGAACTGACGAATATGTAAGAATGCAGTATGTAACACAACGGAAGCTTTTTTGCCCTCTGGGTAGAAAAAGCTTCCGTTTTTGATTTGGTATTTTAGATACAATGTTGAATTCGCTAAAGGATTGTATAATCTTTTGACGCTATGGTATGATAGAAACACAAAATTTTAATGCTTTACCGCGTCTAAGCTTTGAGCTTAAATAAAAGAGACGGAAGATTCCCGTCTCTTTTATAGACTAGCTGTTTTACTGCTCCTGTGACCATTGCAGCATGCCACCAATCATATTGGTGCAACCCTCGTAACCTAACTGCTGCAAATATTCGCAGGCACGTTCACTGCGATAACCGCTCCGGCAAATAAAGATGATTTCACCGGTGCGTTCAATTTCCTCAAGGCGGCCCGGAATCTGTCCGAGCGGAATGTGCTTGGCACCTTCAATCATACCTTCCGCTACTTCTTCCGCTTCACGGACGTCGATCAATTGCAATTGCTCTCCTGCTTGCAGGCGTGCGCGAAGCTCAGAAGGTTCAATCAGAGCGATTTGCGTCATGGCTGGACCTCTTTTCTAATGTAAATGGGTACTATTTGTATTGTTGACGTGTGAGAAACGTCACACTCTCTATGTATGATAGCGAAGCGATCTCTAAGCTGTCAATTAGCCTGAATCTAAAAATCAAATAAAGATTGGTCAACCAGGTTGCTAAACCTCGACAGACCTAGATGAATATTCCTTATTTTTTAGGTGGAGAAATGAACGTTACAACTTGTATAATTAACGTAAACTAGGATGGTTTGAATCGAAAAGGAGCATGTATAATATGGATGTTATCGTTAGACCTACCCCTTCCCTGCAAGGAGAGATTGGGGCTTTGTCCTCCAAAAACTACACTACTCGTTATCTGCTAACGGCTGCACTAGCTGATGGGCAAAGTACTATTTACTATCCAGCTCATAGTGAAGACAGTGATGCTATGCGTCGTTGTATCACCGATCTGGGAGCAGTGCTGGAAGAGGATGATGAAAAAATCGTGATTACAGGTTTTGGTAGCCATCCTCAAGCTGTGAAGGAGCTGAACGTGGGCAATGCAGGAGCGGTGCTCCGTTTTTTGATGGGAATTGCGTCCCTATGTCCGGATGTTACATTTGTGAATACATATCCCGACTCCTTGGGGAAAAGACCCCATGATGATCTAATTGATGCACTGGGCCAACTGGGGATTAAAGTAGAGCATCGTGAAGGCAAGTTGCCAATACGTATTCAGGGTGGTCAGGCGAAGGGCGGTAAAATCCAGGTGTCCGGCTCGGTTAGCTCACAGTATTTAAGCGCTCTGTTGTTCCTTACACCTCTTCTGGAGAAAGACAGTGAAATTGAAGTGCTGCATGATTTGAAATCCAAAGTGGTCATTGGGCAGACGCTGGAGGTATTGCAAGAGGCTGGTATTACCATTCATGCAAGTGATGACTACATGTCTTTCCGTGTACCGGGTCGGCAATCCTATCAGCCACGTACGTATACTGTACAGGGGGATTATCCAGGGAGTGCTGCGGTGCTGGCGGCGGCTGCAGTAACGAATTCCGATGTAACCATCCATCGTCTTAAAGAACAGAGCAAACAGGGAGAACGTGCTATTGTAGACGTGCTGCGTATGATGGAAGTGCCACTGACACATGAGAACGATACCGTTGTCGTAAAGGGGAACGGTCGATTGAAAGCCATCGAGTTTGACGGTGATGCTGCGACAGACGCTGTGCTTGCCATGGTAGCTGCGGCTGTATTTGCCGAAGGTACGTCCCGTTTCTATAACGTGGAAAATTTACGGTATAAGGAATGTGACCGTATTACCGATTATTTGAATGAATTGAGCAAGGCTGGAGCTCGGGTAGAAGAACGTCAAGCGGAAATCATTGTGCATGGTAGACCGGAGGGTGTCGAAGGTGGTGTGGAAATCAACGCGCATTTTGATCACCGTGTCATTATGGCATTGACGGTTGTAGGTTTGCGTGCGCAGAAGCCGCTAGTGATCAAGGATGCGCATCATGTCGCCAAATCGTATCCACAGTATTTCGACCATCTGACGACGCTTGGTGCTTCTGTAGAATGGGTAAAATAAAGGTAAGTTAAGATGCAGACAGGAGGAGAAAAAATGGCTTTTGAAAATCCGTCCAGAGAAGAGATTAAGAATATTTTGGAACAAGTAGGCAATATTGCGGTTGTTGGTTTGTCTGATAAATCAGACCGCACCTCATACATGGTTTCTTATGCTATGCAACAGCGGGGATACCGGATTATTCCGGTAAATCCTGCGGCCGCAGGACAAACGATTCTTGGAGAGACTTGCTATGCCAGTCTTGCTGAAGTACCAGAGCCCGTTGAATTGGTTAATGTATTCCGGCGTAGCGAATACTGCGCAGAGGTTGCGCGTGAAGCCGCTGCTATTGGAGCTAAGATATTGTGGCTGCAACAGGGAATTATAAGCCAGGAAGCCGCTGACATTGCGCAGGAGCATGGAATGACGGTTATTATGGATCGTTGCATTAAGGTGGAGGATTCAGTGACCCAAGCTGTACGTAAAGGATAATCACATCGCTGAATCATGCTATATGAGCATGAAAAAAACCTTCTTCCCTTATTTCATAGGGTTGAAGGTTTTTGGTGTGAAATCAGAACTATGATACAGTATATTATACTTTCAGGAATCCATATAATGTATGTATGCTTGGAATATGATAGGGTCTAGTTAAATTCATAGGGTTATCGCTGAGTAATAAGTTATATGACCTGTAAAAGCGTAAATAAATATTTTTGGCTGACGGAACCATTGCTTTGACAAAAGTATTTATTCGGCTTACCATCAGGGATAGAAGGGAGAGGAATGCCATGAATTGGCTCGGATCCTTACAACAGCTTGGTCGTGCTGTCATGCTCCCGACGATGGTGCTACCAGCAGCTGCAATATTGCTAAGTCTCGGCAGCCTTCCTTGGGCCACGTGGGGATTTCCTATGGTGTCTGATATGGCAAATGCGGCGGGACACGGGATTTTTTATTTTTTGCCGTATTTGTTTGCGGTGGGTGTTGCACTGGGTATGTCGAATCAAGCAGGTCAGGCGGGACTGGCTGCATTGGCTGGTATGGCTATATATGATCAGGTCACATTGAGATTTGGAAACGGACTCATTCAGCCAGCGACGCTCATAGGTATCATTTTGGGGATTATTTCAGGGTTGGCTTATAATCGCTTCAAAAGCATTAAGTTGCCCGAAGTGCTTCAGTTTTTTGGGGGAACCCGATTTGTTCTGCTGCTTATTGGCCTGTTCTCTGCTGTATTTGCAGGTCTTATGTTGATTATTGCTCCGCTGATCCAGCGAGGCCTGGAATTTATAGTAGGCCTGGAATCGAGCTTGGGCGGTTTTGGACTGCTTATTTACGGTATTCTATACCGATTATTGGCAGCTTTTGGTCTTCATCATCTGCTTAATAATATATTTTGGTTTCAACTGGGTACATATAAAACGCCGTCTGGCAACGTTGTGCAGGGGGATTTACCCCGTTTTTTTGCTGGCGATCCGACAGCGGGCTATTTCATGTCCGGGTTGTTTCCCATTATGATGTTTGCGATCCCTGCGATTGCGTTAGCGATCATTCAGGAAGCTCGTGAAGATTTGAAACCAAAGGTGCAGAAAACGTTTCTGACGGCCGCATTGGTCTGCTTTTTTACCGGAGTGTCGGAACAGATTGAGTTTGCCTTTTTGTTTGCTGCTCCTTATTTGTTCCTCGTTCATGCGGTTATGTCCGGTCTGGCCATGTGGCTTACCTTTGAGCTGGACATTCATCATGGCTTTTCATATTCGGCGGGTTTTATAGATTATGTCCTTAATTTCCACCTGTCACATAACGCCTGGTTGTTAATTCCAGTCGGAGTGGCATATGGGCTTGTGTATTATGTACTGTTTCGATGGGCGATCCGTCGGTTCCGGATTCCAACTCCTGGCCGTGAGGAAGGCTCGGTTCTGGAGGATTGGGCCGGTAATATTCCTTACAGTGCTCCACTTATTTTGGAAGCACTCGGTGGGAAGGAGAATATTGTGCAGGTAGAGGCCTGCATTACCCGTTTACGGCTGACCGTTCACAATGACAGGCTGATTGATACCGGAGCAATGAAGGCTTTGGGATCGGCCGGGCTTATTAATCTGGGCGGGGGTAATTTACAAGTCGTATTTGGAACATATTCAGAACTGATCCGTGAGGAAATTGCGAAGTTGATGGAACGTGATCTTCCTCAAATTTTGTTCAATGCTCCTGTACATGGAAAAATGCTACCGATTCATGAAGTGCCTGACAAAATTTTTGCAACGAAGCTGGTTGGGGACGGTGTTGCTTTTGTTCCTGAACGCGGTGAACTTGTGTCTCCGGTGTATGGTACTGTGATGCATTTGTATCCGACCATGCACGCTTTAGGCATCTCCACACGAGAAGGACTTGAGGTTCTGCTTCACATCGGGATTGATACTTCACAGCTAAAAGGGAATTTTACTGCTATGGTAGAAGCAGGCGATACGGTGGAACCGGGGCAATTGCTGATCAAATTTGATTTGCAGGCGCTACGAGAGCAAGCTCCATCGCTGGTGACTCCTATGGTCATCACGAATCCGGATCGCGTCAAGTCGTGGAGCTTTGCTCCGTTTAAAACAGTGAAAAAAGGTCAGGCCTCGGTAATGTCCGTTGTGCTGCATGACAGGAATGTTGGAGGGGTAGAAACATGATAGAAGGCATCGGCGCCGCAGCAGGTGTGGCCATCGGGAAGGCATTTGTCCTGCCGAGCTGGGAATGGGATTTACCAGATCAAAAAATGGATACGGTAGATCTAGCGAAGGAATTTGAACGATTGTATGAAGGGATACGTACATCCAAAAGTGAAATCCAGTTTATTAAGGATGAGTTTCGAGAGATGGTGGGACCGGAGGAATCCAGCATTTTTGATGCTCATCTTGCGATATTAGAAGATCCGGAATTCATGAATGAAATTAGCGGAATTATTCAGCGTCAGTATAAGGCGGCCGAGGTGGCTGTGAAGGAAGCTATTGATCATTTTGTGACCATGTTTGATTTGCTGGATGATGAATATATGAAGGAGCGGGCAATCGACATTAAGGATGTGGGGAACCGACTGCTCAAGCATTTGCTGGGCGCACCGGAAGTGACTCTTCCCAACGACACACAGCCTTATATTCTGGTAGCCAAGGAGCTTTCGCCATCCCAATCGGCACACCTGAATCCCAGCTACGTGTTGGGGATTGTGACTATGAATGGTGGTAAAACATCGCATTCCGCGATTATGGCCCGTGCGCTTGGTATCCCACTCGTTTCAGGATTGGAGAGCAATTTGAATTTGCCCGTTCAAACCGGAGATATGATGGTTGTGGACGGAGACCTGGGCAGGGTGTATGTAAATCCGGAAAAATCAGTAACAGACCACTATATCGTTTTGCGTGACGAGCAGCGACGCAGAAAAGAGCAGCTTCAGGTACTCGCTTCGGTAGAAGCTGTGACCAAGGATGGAACCACGCTGAGGCTGGCGGCCAATATTAGCTCCGTTAAAGAGCTGGAGGCCGCTTTGAAGCATGGAGCTCAAGGTGTGGGGCTGTTCCGCACGGAATTTTTATATATGGATCGCAAATCTGCTCCTGATGAAGAGGAACAGTATGAAGTATATCGGCTAATAGCGGAAAAGGCAGGCAATCACTCCGTAGTCATCCGTACATTGGATATCGGCGGCGACAAGCCGTTGGATTATCTTGAACTCCCAGAGGAAGAAAATCCTTTTCTAGGTTATCGTGCTATACGGATTAGTTTGGATTGGAAGGAAATGTTTAAAACTCAGTTGACTGCAATTTTGCGAGCCAGTGCAACGGGGAATATCAAGGTCATGTACCCGATGATCTCATCCGTGGAGGAAGTCCGTCAGGCAGATGTTCTTTTGAAGGAGGCTATGGCGGATCTGGATGCAAGAGGGCTTGCCTATAATCCCAAAATACAGCGAGGAATTATGATTGAGGTTCCGGCCGCAGCGATGATTGCGGATCTATTAGCAGCTGAAACCGATTTTTTTAGTATCGGAACAAATGATCTAGTTCAGTATGTGCTGGCTGTGGACCGTATGAATGAGCAGATTGCGCATATGTACCATCCATACCACCCGGCTGTACTTCGAATGCTGCGCATGACTGCACAGGCGGCACATCAAGCCGGAATTGATGTGAGTGTCTGCGGTGAGATGGCTGGAGATGAACGATCGGTTCCACTTTGGCTGGAACTGGGAATACATCAGCTCAGTATGTCCCCCCAATCTTTATTGCGGGTCAAGCATCGTGTGCTGAATACGACCGCATCTGAAGCAATGACAGTTGCTCGTGCTTGCTTTGGCATGTCTACTGGTGCAGCGATCGAAGACAAGCTGACTGCAGCTAGTATCAGCTGCACCCCGGCCGGACCTGGGCGGCAGTAATGCTTTAAAATCTGAAAGCTTACCTTGGCTCGTACAAAAAAGCACCTTCAAAACCATGAATAAAGTGGTTTTGAAGGTGCTTTTTCGATATAGCTATAAATAAGGGTTACTCAAGTCCTGAATGTGCGGACTGGATATCTTATTTCTGAGCGTTATTAGCTAATACATCGCAGAACGCTTTTCCGTAAGGGGGAAGATCAGGCGGTCGACGAGCGGATACAATATGTCCGTCTGTCACCACAGCTTCATCCTTCCAGATGGCTCCTGCGTTTTCCATATCATCACGAATACCTGGTGTGGAGGTGACCGTAACACCATCCAATATTTTTGCAGAAATCAGTACCCAGCCTGCATGGCAGATTTGTCCGATGGGTTTATGTGCGGCATGAAATTCCTGTACGAGTTGAATGACCTTGGGATAGCGGCGCAGTTTATCGGGCGCCCATCCGCCAGGAACGAGAATTCCGTCATAATCGCTGCTATTCAGTTCTTCAAAGGCATATTCTGCTTCAGCAGGTACGCCGTATTTTCCAATATACTTTTTACCCTTTTCAGCACCGGCTAAATGTACTTCCGCGCCTTCTTCACGAACGCGATACACCGGGTACCATAATTCCAGATCCTCGAATTCCTCATCTACCAGGGCAATTACCTTTTTTCCGGTAAGTCTTGACATCCAACCATCCTTTCGTGCGTCACATGATGACACCTTTGTTTTGTAATCTGTACTTTTACATCTTAAGAAAAAGTACGCCCGAAGTCCATTCCTCCGCAGATTCTCGGGTTAGGAGTCGCTCTTTAACAACAATCGTCGTCATTTTTTGACCCCCAAAGCTTTGGTAATTTGTTCATTGCTGCAATCTGTGGAAGGATTTGAGGCCCCAAAGTCGAAATAAAAAAAGGTATGATAGATTTTATTGAGTTAACAAATATTTTATAGACTAGTAAATAGATATATCTGGATTCTGATGAGATCCTCATATAAGTTTGATCCTACGTAATGAGGTGGTAAAATGCATAAGCAATGCCAATGTGGTGAACCGATGGGGCTGGAATTGCGAAAGGTAATATACGCGAGTAAGGTTGAAATTTTGCATGTCCCTGTATTCTCATGTCCGTCATGCTTTTCCAGTGAGGTTTTGCAGCATGTGACGAAGGACATTAAGGAACTATTACAAAGTCTAGGGAGCAAACCTGCACCCCGGCGAATATCTTTTGCACGCAACAATGAACTGGCAGAAATTATTCGTAAGCTTGTACTGGAGGAAGCGGATAATCCCAATGTGGATTGGCAATCCGCTTTGGAGGAGCGAATGGAGCTTCGAATTAATCTCTTACTGGATCTTTATCGCTATGCGAGAAGCCTAGGAGATGAAGATTGGATGAATGATGTAGAGAAAAGATTGGTTCAATTATCCGGTTTTACCAGTAAATCGGTGTTTACGAATACAAAAAACTAAAAAATATGAAAATTTTCATGGTCACCATTGGATTTTACATGTTCTTTTTGTTACGATGAGAATAGGCCATACGACAAGACACAGAAAGGAATGTATATCCAATGGCGACGATGACGAAAATGACTACTATTCAACAATTAAATACGGCTCTGGAAGCGTCATCAGACAAGCCGTTACTCCTCTTTAAGCACAGTACACGTTGTCCGATAAGTGCAGGTGCATATCAGGAAGTGGAGTCTTATTTGGAAGGTGCTCCCGACGAAAATATTGAATACGGTATCATTTATGTAGTAGAGGATCGGCCGGTGTCCAATGCGGCTGCGGACATGCTTCAGGTGAAACATGAATCGCCGCAGGCCATTTTAATCAAGGACGGGGAGGCTGTCTGGCATACATCCCATTCGAATATTACAGCCCGTGCGCTTCACGATCATCTCACATAGATAGAATGAGTGCTGTCGTTGCATAAAGTAGTATTTTGTCGTATCATGGTTCTAATTAGTTGATCTAGGATTCGGTTGAAAATTTATTGGCAATGGAGAGAAGGAATGTGACGGTAACGATCTATGATGTAGCTCGCGAAGCTGGTGTCTCAATGGCCACGGTGTCCCGCGTAGTTAACAATAATCCTAATGTAAAACCTCAGACCCGCAAGAAGGTGTACGAAGCGATTGAACAATTGGGATATCGCCCGAATGCGGTAGCTAGAGGTCTGGCCAGCAAGAAGACAACGACTGTTGGCGTGGTTATTCCGGATATATCGAACTCAATTTTTGCAGAAATTGCACGCGGTATTGAGGATATTGCAAATATGTATCACTATAACATCATTTTATGTAATGCCGACAAGCGTAAAGAAAAAGAGATCCGCGTTATCAACACATTACTTGAAAAGCAAGTGGATGGACTGCTGTTCATGGGCGGCACAGTAACGGACGAGCATATTCAGGCCTTCCATACAGCTGCAGTTCCTATTGTTTTATGTGCAACGAGTGATGAAAAAGGTAGCTATCCTTCAGTTGATATTGACCATGAAGCCGCTGCTTTTGATGCAGTTAACACGTTGATCCGTCATGGACACCGTCAAATCGCAATGATCAGTGGTACGCTTCAAGACCCTGCAAACGGCTATGCACGTTTCCAAGGTTACAAGAGAGCATTGGAAACAGCTGGAATTGATTATCAGGAGGATCTCGTGAGAATCGGGAACTACCGCTATGAATCCGGTGTTGAAGCCATGAAATACTTCCTTGGTCTGAAGAAGAAACCAAGTGCTATTTTTGCCGCTACGGATGAAATGGCAATTGGTGCGATTCATAGTATTCAGGATGAGGGATTGAAAGTACCTGATGATTTTTCGGTAATCAGTGTTGACAACATTCGTATGGCCTCCATGGTTCGTCCTCAGCTGACAACCGTCGCACAACCAATGTACGATTTGGGTGCGGTAGCCATGCGTTTGCTGACCAAGCTGATGAAGAAGGAAAACGTGGAGAACTCTCGCGTTATTTTGCCGCATGAGACTATTTTGCGGTTATCAGTTAATTATTTAGACTAGGCACAGTGCCGAATAGGATACACCTTCGATGAAAGCTCCTTTGACGGAGCTTTTTTCGTAGATACATAGCTTCTTGTGACATCATCATCAAACTAAGAAACGAGGGATGCGTAATGAGCCGACTTTATGGATTAATGGGTGCGATGGATGAAGAAATTGAATTGCTGCTCTCGGCAATGACGGAAGCAAGCAAGACGACCAAGACGGGAATCACATACACTACCGGAATGATTCACGGGCAAAGGGTAGTCGTCTGCAAGTCCGGTGTAGGCAAAGTCAATGCTGCGGTAACAACACAAATCTTGATTGATCATTTTGGCGTCGAACAAATTATATTCACGGGAGTGGCAGGGGCGGTACACCCGGATTTAAACATTGGGGACATTGTCATCTCATCAACATGTATGCAGCATGACATGGATGTAACGCCTTTGGGTTATGCCAGAGGGGTCATTCCTTATCAGGACACCTCAGAGTTCGCGGCCGATCCCGAGCTTGTCCGTCTGGCTGAACAAGCCTGCAAATCGTTTGGCGATCGATACATTGTCGGGAAAGTACTTTCCGGCGATCAATTTGTCGCAAATCGTGAGATAGTGACAGCATTGCATCAAGAAATGGACGGTGCTTGTACCGAGATGGAAGGCGCCGCAGTGGCTCAGACAGCTCATATGAACGCTGTGCCTTATGTTGTCCTACGATCTATGTCAGATAAGGCTGATGGATCGGCTCACGTGAATTATGCTGAGTTTACGGTAGAAGCCTCACATCGTTCGCACCGTATTGTGGAGTTCATGCTCAAGCATTTGGGATAAGAGTGTAATATTTTTAATACATGAATCTTCGAACAAACCGGATACGGTCAAACTGTTCTCGTGATTCGAGGGGCACATCATCTCCCATTCGTACCATCAGACAGTTCGCAGGGTGTGAGCATATTTCAGGATCATCCGTGGCGTACCATACCATATTTACGGTTTTCATCAGACGTTCCATCATGCGGCGGTATTCCCATACGGAAAGACCGCTGCCTTTTAAATCCCAGTGCCAGTAATATTCAGTTGTAAAAATAATATAGGATTCGAGCTGTCCGTCTTCAAAGGCAATCCGAATCATTCGGCTACCCAGGCCCAGTCCGCGATAGTCATCGGCTACCTCGACAGCTCCGAGTTCCAGTAAATCCTTCATGCCAGCTTCCGACCAGCGTTCCATCTCATCTGGATAGTGAAAAGTGACATATCCCAGAAGGGTTTCTCCATCATGGGCAATGATGATTCTGCCTTCAGGCAGTTCTGAAATTTCCACCAGCGCGTCGAATTGCTCCTTTGGTTTACGAAAGGCGTCCAATTGCGTATGCATTTGAAATGAACGCAATCGATCAGCGGATACCGGTCCTTCTACATGGATGGTTTGTCCGTTATGATCCAGTGTGTCCAAGTGGTACAATTTTAAATGCTGCATGGGTGCGACCTCCTTGTTTGCCATCAGTACCTCTTCATATCCCCTACTTATAACAAAAAAACAAATAAATGAAAAGGATGGTCGTCACATCCTCACCTATGATATACTGATTTAGACACGAATTGTTCACAATTAAATGCTTTAAATCAAACCACAAATCAAAAGACTTGATTTGCATCATTAATTTTGTAAGCGCTATTTTGTTCTGTGTAATTCTCATTATTCCATTGTGAGGAGGCTGAACGCATGAAGATTGAAGAACTCCAAGCTGTAGTTCCCACATCCAACATGGGCCCTTATGAACAAGCTTACAACAACTTTCAGTGGGAAGATGTAGAACGTCATTTTACGTGGTATGAAACAGGCAAAGTGAATATGGCACATGAGGCGATTGATCGACATGTAGAGGAAGGCCGGGGGGAGAAAGCAGCACTTTTGTATTGCGACGCAAACCGTCATGAAACCTACACTTTTTCTCAGCTCCGTGCCAGCTCCAACAGGTTCGGAAATGTGCTGCGCAAATACGGTATTGGTAAAGGGGAGCGGGTGTTTATATTCATGCCGCGTTCACCTGAACTGGTCATTAGCATGCTTGGGGTTTTAAAGGTAGGGGCTGTTGTCGGTCCACTATTTGAGGCGTTTATGGAAACGGCGGTTAAAGATCGCTTGGAGGATAGCGGGGCGGTGGCACTAGTAACCACACCTGCGCTTCTTTCACGGGTGAAACGTGAGGAGCTTCCTGCGTTGCGTCATATTTTTGTGGTTGGTGATATGGACGAACGGGAGCAGGGAATTATTGATTTCGAAACGGAAATGCTCACGTCCTCAGAAGATCTTGAGCCCGAATGGCTGGGGCGTGAAGATGGATTAATTATTCACTATACGTCAGGCTCAACGGGCAAGCCCAAAGGCGTGTATCATGTGCAAAATGCAATGATTCAGCATTACTATACGGGGAAAGTGGTACTGGATCTGCGGGAAGATGATGTGTATTGGTGTACTGCGGACCCTGGTTGGGTTACGGGAACATCATATGGTATTTTTGCTCCTTGGCTAAATGGAGCCACGAATGTCATCCGTGGAGGACGTTTCAGCCCAGAGGATTGGTACCGCACGATTGAACGTCACGAAGTGACTATTTGGTATAGTGCTCCTACGGCGTTTCGGATGTTGATGAGCGCAGGGGAGCAGGTAGTTGCCAATTATGATCTAAGCAGCTTGCGGCATGTATTATCCGTTGGGGAGCCACTGAATCCCGAGGTAGTGAGATGGGGTTGGCAAGTATACACACAGCGTATTCATGATACTTGGTGGATGACGGAAACAGGAGGACAGTTGATCTGTAATTACCCAGAGCTACCGATTAAGCCGGGTTCGATGGGAAAGCCACTTCCAGGTATTCGGGCTGCTATTTTGGACGACAGAGGCCAGGTGTTGCCTCCTAATAGGATGGGACATTTGGCGATTCGTACACCATGGCCATCCATGATGAGCCGCATATGGAACAATCCCAATAAGTTTCAGGAATATTTCCGCTTTTCCGGTTGGTATGTATCCGGTGATTCAGCTTACATGGATGAGGACGGATATTTCTGGTTTCAGGGAAGAATTGATGATGTTATTAACTCCTCTGGAGAGCGCATCGGTCCTTTTGAGGTGGAGAGCAAGCTTCTGGAGCATCCTGCCGTAGCGGAAGCAGGAGTCATTGGCAAACCAGATACTGTACGAGGAGAGATCATTAAAGCTTTTGTCGCCCTGCGTGATGGCTATACCGCGTCGGAAGCGTTACAACAGGACATTTACCGCTTCGTCAAGGAAGGGCTGTCTGCTCATGCTGCTCCGCGTGAAATTGAATTTAAGGAAAGGTTACCCAAAACCCGTTCCGGCAAAATTATGAGACGTGTGCTGAAAGCTTGGGAGCTTAACCTTCCTACAGGTGACTTGTCTACTATTGAGGATTGAATTGATGTATGTTTGCACCAAAAAGGGAGTCTCCATAGCTATTATAGCTATGGAGACTCCCTTTTTTATTAGGGTGAACTCATGCATCTCACCCAAACTATCGCTTCTTGTTTTTGTTTTGAACTATGGACGAACGGCTCCAGAAGGAGCTGATTCCCCCATGGTATTCATGGAAGTAACACGGAACCAGCCTTTGGGCTTGCGGCCTGGTTTATACTCAAAGCTGGTGTTTGCGGTAGAGCCTATGTTTTTAAAAGGCTCCGCACCGCTTTCACTGTAATATACGTTATAGGCTGTTATAGCGTCCGCAGGCTTTCCTGCACTCCATTGGAGGACTACGGACGTGCCTGCAGCTTTAGCTTGGGGCTGCCCAGGAGCAGTAGGAACTTCTGTAGGCTGTGCACCTGTTCCATCTCCCTCGCCCGGAATATCTGGTGACTCAGAATCTGCAGGTGGCACTACAGGCGCTGCACTTGCTTGGGTACTTGGCCCAGATTCATGTCCTCCCACATCAACGGCGGTCACATAGTAACTTGCGCTGCTTCCACCAGGGCTATCAGAGAATACCTTGGAGCCATCAGCCATGACAACCTTACCAAGCCGTTGGAAGCTGCCTCCATCTGTAGAACGATATAGACGGTAACCTACAACATCACTGTTTCCGCTTGGGCTAAAGCTAATTATGGCTTTGCCATCACTATAGCTTACGCTGACGCTAGATGGAGCGTTAGGAGCTGCCCCATCGTCCTTGCGTGGATCAATCTGAGTAGGTGCTTCTTTATCTGCATCTTGAGGCAGATAGTAGGACAACGAATTATGCCGTCTCATCACTCTAAAGGCTTGCTGAAGCTCTTTAATCAATTCTGAGATTGGCTTTTCCCGTTTTCTAACGGTCCGTTCATACAACATATCATCTGGCGTACCATCACGTGGAATGTAATTTACACCCTGATAGGTAATGTATTTCGCACGGGTAACACCATTTTCACTGTTTTTGGGTAAATATTTACTGTTATAAATATCTGAACCATAGGCGGACGCTGTCCGGCTTACAATACCGTCAGGTCTCTTGAAACTGTCCGTTTGGAATAACTGAGAATCTTTAGCCGTTACTTCATTCATGATTAGAGCCCATAGACGACGAGCCCGCTCTTTTTGTGCTTTCGTTTCAAGCTTATTGACAGGTTGCTTGTAACCAACCCACACTCCCAGCGTCACGTCAGGCGTAAAACCCTCAAACCACACATCGGTGTAGGATTGCGTAGTACCTGTCTTGCCGGCGATCGGAATCTTGCCGGATTGATTAAAGTTACGCTTCACCAGTCTGCCTGTGCCTTCCGATACGGCTGTACGTAACATATCTGTCATCAGGTAGGCGGTTTGTGGTGTGAAGGCCTGTACAGGATTAGGCTGATGCTTGTATACAATATTGCCTTGCGAATCCACGATCTTTTCGATCATGTAGGCATCATTAAACACACCGCCATTTGGGATGGCTCCATATGCATTGGTTAGTTCCTCAACGGTTACCCCGTGGGCCAAGCCGCCGAGTACACCAGTTTGGGCGTTGTTATCACTTGGTTCCAAGGTGGTAATACCCAGTTTTTTAGCAAAAGCCCAAGCCTTATTGATCCCTACCTTTTCGTTAAACAGCTTGAGTGCTATCGTATTTAGCGATTGATTCAGTGCATAACGCGCTGTGACTAATCCTTGGTAGCGGTTGTTGGCATTTTTCGGGATGTGATATCCATTACTGCCATCTTTCAAAATAATAGGAGCATCATCCACAATCGTGCCAGGTTGTACAAGACCGCTGTCCAAAGCAGGCAGATAAGCAGCAATCGGTTTCATGGCTGAACCCGGCTGGCGTACCATCTGGGTAGCATAGTTCATTTGCTCTTTTTGGAAGTCCCGACCTTCCATCATACCGAGAATGGCGCCGGTTTTATGCTGAATCAGAATGGCCGCCGCTTGCTCGTCACCCTTGGTTTTACTTGTAGCAGAGAAGTTGTCATTATTTTCTGCAATTTGACGCATGGATTTGTACACGCTCTTATCAATGGTGGTATATACCATATAGCCGCCTGTGCGAAGCTGCTGTTCAGCTTCTTTGAGCATGTCGTTATCATCCTTGGTTTTGGTATCTGCACTGGCATTAGCTGCTTGACTCGGATTGGTGACAGACATGAGTGCCTGAGCAGCTTGCCGCTCTGTTTCCATCATAAGATATGGATAGGTGTTATAAGCCTTAACAGTGCGTGGTGCTAGAGATTTTTTGATATCAAAAGCCATCGCTTCATCATATTGTGCTGTATTGATTTTGTTCTCCTCCAGCATTCGGCTGAGCACCAGGTGCTGGCGGTTAATCGCTCTTTTAAATCCGGCTTCATTAAACTCACCTTTACCGTTGTAAGCAGAATAAGAAGAAGGGAGTTGCGGCAGACCTGCCAGATAGGCAGCTTGGGCTACATTAAGCTTGCCCAAATCATTTTCATTAAAAATACCTTTGGCTGCTGCTTTAATACCAAAGACGTTGTAACCGCTTGATCCGTTACCGAAAGGTACCTTATTGAGATAGGCTGTAATTATTTGTTGCTTGCTCAGGAAGCGCTCAAGGCGCAGAGATAGCAAAATTTCTTTGACCTTGCGGTCATCCGTACGATCAAGATTTAAAAAGACACGACGTGCAAGCTGCTGGGTAAGCGTACTCCCTCCAGTTTGTACGGATTCATGTAGTGCCTTTTGCTTCACAGCACGCAGCGTTCCCGACAAATCGACACCTTTATGCTCGTAAAAATGATTATCTTCAATGGCAATAACTGCGTCAATGACGAGCTGAGGAATCTCCTTAAACGTAACAGGTCTTCGATCTTCCTCGGTCCGAAGCTGCCCAATGGGAGAGCCATCATTGAAATAAGCGAAGCCTGTAATTGCATTCTTATCCACTTCCTGTAGAATCGTAGATCTGGAACGCACGGGCTCGTTTTTTACAATAGAAGCAACATAGCCAGCGGCGGTTCCCCCTGCGAATAGTGCCCCCATAAAACCGATGATGACGACCCACTTTATGACACGGCCGAGCCTTCGCATGGTTCTCCGTAAGCGGGAAGGCTTAGGCTCTGATACATTGTTTTTTTCTTCAACCATTAAGTCTTCCTCCTTTATAACAGCCATTATTATAGCATAAAATTACAAAATGAACCCATATGCTAAAAAGCCTGTCTTTTGGTGTCGTTGACTACATAAAAACAGTGTGTTATAAATAGGTCAAAGTAAATATCGTGAAAAGCGGAGAAAGACTTCAGTAGAAGGCGGAATCACGTTGTGCAGAGAGCCGATGGGTGGTGTGAATCGGTAGCGTCCCTCCTTTGAATTACCGTCTGGAGCTGTCTGGATGAATGGAAGCTTTTGCAGGTTTGCGAAGCTCTCCATAGTAATCCGGTACCGGGTGTAAACTCGTTATAGGAATGAAGTGAAAGAAACGTTGGTTTTTTGCATACGTTTCTTTAATTAGGGTGGTAACGCGAGTAGCTCCTTCTCGTCCCTTGGGATGAAAGGGGCTTTTTGGTTTGTTTAAATGGTAATTATTGGATGGAAAATAGGAGGGATTCAGGATGAAGTGGGAAGAATTGAAGCCTGAGCAACAGGCAGAGGTAGAACGACAACTAGAAGTGATCCGTCGTGGAGTAGCGGAAATTGTACCTGAGGATGAGCTGAAGCGTAAGGTTATTAAATCGGTTGTTAGCGGCGAGCCACTTAAAATTAAGCTGGGTCTAGATCCGTCTGCACCCGATATTCATATCGGACATACGGTTGTTATGCACAAACTGCGCCAGTTCCAGGAATTAGGGCATCAAGTGCAACTGATTATCGGAGATTTTACAGGCAGAATTGGTGATCCGACAGGTAAATCGGAGACCCGCAAGCAACTGACTGAGGAAGATGTACAGCGTAATGCACAAACATACAAGGAACAAATTTTTAAGATTCTCGATCCTGAAAAGACAAAGGTATACTACAATTCCGAATGGTTAGGACCGATGTCTTTTGCAGATGTGGTAACTCTGTCTGCCAAAGTAACGGTTGCCCGTATGTTGGAGCGGGATGATTTTACAAAAAGGTACCAAAACGGCTTGCCGATTAGCATCCATGAGTTCTTTTATCCGCTGATGCAGGGCATGGACTCTGTGGCTCTCCAAAGCGATATAGAATTGGGAGGAACAGATCAAAAGTTTAATCTGCTGATGGGCAGAACCCTGCAAAAGGAATACGGAGTAGAACCGCAGGCAACCATTACATTGCCACTGCTTGAGGGGCTTGATGGCGTTCAAAAGATGAGTAAAAGTTTGGGTAACTACATTGGTGTGGATGAGGAGCCAAATGAAATTTATGGTAAATCGATGTCCGTTCCTGATGAGTTGATGCTGAAATATTTTGAGCTTGCAACGGATATTACCAATGAGGAGCTGGCAGAGCTGGCGAAAGGCGTTAAGGAGGGTTCGGTGCATCCACGTGATGCCAAAATGAAACTGGCCGGAACATTAGTGCGCATGTACCACGGTGAAGAGGCGGCAGAAGCGGCCAAGCAGCATTTTGTGACTGTATTCCAACAACGCGCGCTTCCTGATGACATTGAAGAATTCACCTTAACAGCAGATCAGTTAGAAGAAGGTGGCATTCGTGTGATCCAGTTGCTGACTCATCTAGGCTTTGCAGCATCTAACGGTGAGGCCAAGCGTAGTATTCAGCAGGGGTCGGTCAAAATTAATGAAGAGAAGTGGACCGATGTGAACGAAGCATACAAGCCGCAGGAAGGCGACATTGTACAGGTAGGTAAACGGAAATTTGCTAAAATCAAGCTTGGATAATTAAAATACATTTAAAAGCAGCGTTGAGATTGATCTCGTATCTCAGTGCTGCTTTTTTTATTTCTACCAAGCGAAAAGCCGTGGTAAACTTAGCACAAATAATCAAACAAATAGATACAGAGTTTTACATAATGAATACGTGGGTTGCCCAATGTGGGTGAAGTCTAGATAAATAACAAGTGTGGGGAAGGATTATATGGACTACTTTAAACGAATTCAGTGTGCGATTGAGTTTATTGAATTGAATCTCCGGGAAGATTTAAAAATTGCCGAGATTGCTTCACAGGCATACTTTTCAGCTTTTCATTTCCAGCGGGTTTTTCAGGCCATTTCGGGTTTTACAGTTCAACAATATATAAGAAGGAGAAGATTGTCCGAGGCGGCAAAACGGCTAAAGCAATCCAACCAAAAGGTATTGGACATAGCTATTGAGTATCAGTACAACTCGCAAGAAGCTTTTACTCGCGCTTTTGAAAAAAGTTTTGGGATCACCCCTGGGAAATATCGTAACTGTGATATTGAGCTTTCTGATCAAAGTAAAATCAATTTTCTGGATTACAAAAAAAACGCAACGGAGGAATTAGAGGTGAACAAGCCTGTGATACTGAAACTCGAAACGACCAAAATTGTAGGATATGAATATAAAACAAATCTCAATAATGAGCAGCATTATAAAGAAATCCCAGGATTTTATGAACACTTTGGCGCACATGAATATTTTATGTGTATTCCAAATAAAATCGCACCGGGAATGTCATATGGCATTGCCTGTCGATTTGAAGACAACGGTGCATTTTCATTTGTGGTGGGTGAGGCCGTTGAAGAAGAATCAAAAGAACTGGCTGAGGGTTTCATATATATGGAGATTCCAGCAGGCAAGTATGCTGAGTTTGACGCTTCAGGTTCAAATGGACGAGTTCAGAGTATACGAGATTTTATCTACGGCACATGGCTTCCTAATTCTAATTTTGAACGGAGGGAGGGACCTGATTTTGAAATTACGGACGTGATGAATTCCTATCCTGATCATTTGAATATGAAAGTGTACATCCCCATTGAATAAAACTCTCAGGCTTAATGTGTGGGGAATATAAAAAGCACCCGAATGAATTCGGGTGCTTTTTGGTGCTAATGCAAGGATTAGCGGTTGTAGAATTCGACGATTTGTTTTTCATCGATATCTTGGGACAATTCAGCACGTTCAGGCAAACGAATGTATTTACCTTCCAGAGCTGCGTCATTGTACTCCAGGTAAGCTGCCAAGTGGTTACGGTTTTCCAAAGCTTCTTTGATGGAAGACAGGGAACGACTTCTTTCACGAAGACCGATCACGTCGCCAAGGCTTACTTGGTAAGAAGCGATGTCAACTTTTTTGCCGTTCACAGTAACGTGACCATGAGCTACCAATTGACGTGCGCCTGCACGGGAATTAGCAAAGCCAAGACGGAATACAAGGTTGTCCAGGCGGCTTTCCAGCAAGAACATGAAGTTCTCACCAGCGATACCGTGCATGTGTTGAGCTTTGTTGAACAGGGTACGGAATTGTTTTTCACCCAAACCGTACATGTGGCGCAGCTTTTGTTTTTCTTGAAGCTGCATACCGTAGTTACTGATTTTTCTCCGTTGGTTTGCACCATGTTGTCCCGGAGGGAAAGGGCGTTTCAATTCTTTACCTGTGCCGCTCAGGGAAATACCGAGACGACGGCTCAATTTAAATTTAGGACCAGTGTAACGTGCCATTATAGAGTTAACTCCTTCATAATTAAAATTTGAGTTGGGGCTCTCTTTGCGCTCCAATTTGTTCGGCGTTACCTAGTAAGGTGAGACGCACTACTGACAGAAAAGTTCAGCCGCTGTCCTGTCAGCAACAAATAAGATGAGGGTGACACAAACTGTTACGCCCAAAATTTAAGATCCGCACAGTAGATAGTTCTGCCGTACAGTCTTTTTCAATAATATATATTATATGGTATAGTGGGTCAATGTCAAGAAGAGAAAAAGAATGAAAACGTCAAAATTTGTCGATAGGGCTTTAGAACTAAAAAAATGGGACGAATTTCTGAAAAATGGATGCAAATTTCTAAAGTTGAGAGTAAAATAGATCATATTATGAGCTATAGTGGTGTATAGCCGCTGTCTTGGTACAGCTAATTTTGCTGTGAAGGAGCGCCTTAATATGTCGGAATTTTCAACAACGGATCAGCAAACGCTTGACAGTAAAACAGTGCAGGCTAGCGGTGCTCCGCTGTTTGATGATAAAGGATATACGTCTTTTGCCTGGCTCCAGAACATGGATATGACACCCTATGATTACCCCTATATTAATCAGCTTCTCGTCCAAGGATATCGGAATTGGTTACAGCAGAGCAATGGTATATCCTGGATCAGTGAAGAGTATACTGCTGTCTTTAATTTTACAGGTGTTCGGGTTGCTGGTAGGGAAGAGGATGATGACGAGGATTTAGAGTTGGTCGAGCGTTGTTGCATATCTAGAGAGATGGAAGTGAGCCAGCGTAAACTTCGAGATGGGAGCCTTGCATTTGTATACATGGTCCCCATATTATGCCGCAATTACAAGAGAGAGCCTTTCGCCGCTCTTCGTTTTACACGGCCTGCTCAACATTCTGTCTCGAATCAGGACGCATTGTTAGTGGCTTCTTTGCATTTTAGATCCTGCTTTTACTCGAAGTTTGAGTATATATTTATGGAAGATATCCTAGGGATGCAGAATCGGAGCGAACGTGAGGGCAGACGCCGCTCTATTTTATTTCAGATTGTAAAACGGATGCATGACAAGATTGATGTGGAAGGCGTGCTGGATGAAGTATTTGGAAGTATCGCCTATTTGTTTCCCCATGTGGATATCACGTTGTATATGAGTCAGGATCGGCACAGTCGAAATCCTCAGGTCAAGCCTTTGTTGCTGCATGAACGGGACGAGGATGTATGTGTCCGTGCATTTATGAAAGGGCAAATGGCTGTGAATGAGCCTGCTGGTCCACAAGATGAAATAACTGAAATCGGTATCCCGTTACGTGGTAAGCAGGGCGTATATGGTGTTTTCCATATGATTCTTCCGGCAGGTGCGGATAGTATGGAAAAAGTGGACGTAGAGCTGATTGCGATGATGGCAGATACAGCTGGCACCGCATTTGAAAATGCGAAGCTGCTGGAGCAATCAAATGTACTTATCCATGAATTGCGGCTCATTAATGAGTTGGTTCAGCGTTTGAATCAGAGCCTGAAATTAAATGAAATATTTGAGTTTGCCGTGCAGGAGTTATTAAAAATGTTCATGGCCGACTTTTGTTGTATTGTGCAGCTGGATCAGGATGGAAGTTGCTTTAGGGTGATGTCAAGCAATGTGGAAAGTTTAAAGCTGGAGAGTTACCCTCGTGAAGGCGGATTTGCTGGACTGATATGCAAAACAGGAGAGCCTGTGATTGTGTCTGACTATAGGAAGGATGGAAAGATATCCTCTCGGTTTATGGATGCGACGGACTCTCAGTCTTTGATGGCTGTGCCTATGAAGAACAGGGGGACTCCTAGAGGGGTTATATTATTATCGAGCAAGCTTCCACACTTTTTTTCTTACGATAATTACAAGATGCTGCAAATGCTGGCTCCTCATATCGGACTGGCCGTAACTAATGCTATGCTGCATGCCGAGGTGCGGCGTCTCGCTAATATGGACATGCTAACAGGTTTATATGTGCGTCATTATGTAGACCGAATCATTCAGGAGCATCAGGAAAAGGATTTCTGTGGCTCTCTTATTTTGGTCGATATTGACCAATTCAAGCAGGTGAATGATACGTATGGCCACCAGACGGGGGACGAAATTCTGAAAAGCGTCAGCAATATTGTTCGCTCGGCGACCCGTGATGAGGATGTATGTGCCAGATGGGGCGGAGAGGAGCTTGCCATTTATTTGCCGCAGCTGGGGGTGCAGCAGGCACTGGGGTATGCAGAAAAAATACGTAGCCGTGTACAATATGAAACTAATCCTCAGGTGACTGTTTCTTGCGGGATTGCTGAATGGAACTGGCTGGACGAGCAGATCAGTATCGAATCTTTATTTTATAGGGCTGATATGGCCTTGTATGAAGCAAAAAATGAAGGCCGTAATCGTATAGTTATTGATCATATAGGCGATGTGTAGAGAATATTCCTTAGGGAATGTTCTCTTTTTGTTTTGCATAACCATTTGTAGACAGGTAATCCTAAGCGTAGCTATAACATGAATGTTCTGAAACAGAATTTTTATCATGATTTATAGTCATGTTTAGGATAGGACGGATGATGGTATGCATTGGAGAAAGCAATGGGTAATGCGGGGCTGTGTGTTTCTAATTATATGTGTGTTAAGCGGTTGTGTACTGGATCGACAATATACTCCTGAGCAGATTTTTAGAAGAGCTGTTGCAGGAATGGCTGGCAGAGAGAGGATAACATTTAGCGGACAGACTGGAATCAGAACTGACGGCGGTCTGCCTACGGCTAAACAGTTTGAATATCGCGGGAAGCTAAGAAATCACGATGAATTAATCATGCACTGGGGATCTACAGAGGCTTTCCGTAAGCAAGGCGACTATGTAGCACTAAAAGAAGATAAGTCCGAGCCTGGTGTTACACATGAACGATTTCTTCGTCAAAATGGGAGATGGATTGCGCTGACATCTGGGGATACTTCTATGGTTCAAAATGGCATGTTAAATCGCTTCAATCCGATTCAGGAGCTCGAGGAATTAAATACACTGAATAAGAGCATTCGTATGGAAAAGGGAGCTGCCCGGGGAACTTGGGTGGTGAGGATTGAACCAGAGCCTGCCTCGGCAAAGCGTTGGTTAAAAGAACGTTTAATGGAAGAGATGAATACGTTAAATCCTCAAATCAGGATATTAAAAACGCAGCATACAGAAACGAACCAAGAGCTGCAACAAAAGCTGAGCCAAGTATGGAAGCAGAGTTGTGAGGATATGAACAACCAGCTGGAGCATTCCAGTGTGCAGACTGTGTACCATTTAACTATAGATCGCCAAACGGGTTTACCCTTAAAGCTGTCATCAGAATGCCGAATTTCCCGACAGGTTGCGAATGAAGAGCTGCATCAAGAGGTTCTGATCACCCGAGTTGCTTTTGAGGACTACAAGTAACGGAGCGGGCATGATACAATGGAATTTGAATTAACCGTTGTTCAAAAAGAGTGAAATAAAGAAGGAGAGACACTACATGAAAGATCCTAGAATACTTAAGCTGGCGGAAAATCTGGTAGGTTACTCTGTTGAAGTGCAGCCTGGAGAAAATGTATTGATCGAAATGATTGGTACAGAGCGTGACTTGCTTAACGCCATCATTCATGAAGTTGGTAAAAAAGGCGGAAATGTTTTTGTTCAGCTTACAGATCGTAAGGTGCAGAGCGCTATGCTTCGCAATGCGACAAAGGAAATGCTGGAAACTTGGGCTGAAATTGACCTCAACCGGATGAAACAAATGCACTGTTACATCGGAATTCGTGCAGGCGAAAATGTAAATGATCTGTCAGATGTACCGGAAGATAAAATGAAAATGTATAATTCAATTTATCAGCATGCGGTACATAGCGAACAACGAGTGAAACACACAAAATGGGTAGTGCTGCGTTATCCGAATGACAGCATGGCTCAATTGGCCAATATCAGCACCGAAGCATTCGAAGATTTTTATTTCGATGTATGTAACCTGGATTACGCGAAAATGGACAAGGCTCAAGATGCATTGGCAGACTTGATGAACCGGACAGACAAAGTACGGATCAGCGGTCCAGGTACTGACTTGAGCTTCTCTATCAAGCAAATCGGAGCCATTAAGTGTTCGGGTCAATGCAATATTCCTGATGGCGAAGTATACAGCGCGCCTGTACGTGATTCAGTTAACGGAACTATTAGCTATAATGCACAAACCCTGTATAATGGAATTACCTTTGAGAATGTTAAATTCCGTTTTGAAAATGGTAAAATCGTGGAAGCGACAAGCAACGATACAAAGCGGTTAAATGATATTCTCGATTCCGATGAGGGAGCACGCTATATTGGCGAGTTTGCCATCGGGTTTAACCCACACATTTTACACCCAATGAAGGATATTCTGTTTGACGAGAAGATTGCAGGCAGCTTGCACTTTACACCAGGTCAAGCTTATGAAACGGCGGATAATGGTAACCGTTCTTCGATTCATTGGGATTTGGTATTGATTCAGCGTCCGGAATATGGTGGCGGTGAAATTTATTTTGATGATGTTTTAATCCGTAAGGACGGCATATTTGTGCTACCTGAGCTGGAGCCTTTAAATCCTGAAAACTTGAAATAACGATATCTGTTCTTGCTGAGAAAGCGATTTCAATGTATCATAATGAATGAGCATTGATACACGACAATCCAGTAAAGCGAGGGATCTTACTATGTCCAACAATAATGCGGCGGTTGTTGAAATTGCACAGACGGCGAGCAAATTCACTTCTTCCATCGTCCTTCATTCCGAAAATAAGTATATTGATGTGAAAAGTATACTGGGCTTGTTTACGACGTTGGTCAGCAGTCACAGTTATGAGCTGCATGTTCACGGACCTGACGCCGAGGAAGCCAAAAAAGCGATTATTGAGGTGTTCCAGAAGCACGGGCTGCACATTTCAGTAGCCACCTAACTTATTGAGGAAGCAAAAGCATCCCTACCTGTAACTGTAGGGATGCTTTTTTTGTCAGGTTCTTGTATTAGCCTGCAATTTGGTCTAATATTAAGGTTAGGACGTCTTGTGCGACATTGAGACATAGGGGGGAAGAATCCATGACTTCATCTGATTTGCAGGAACAATTGAATATCAAGGCCATTAATCTGCTTCAGGAAGATGCAGATAAAATAAAGAAGCTTATTGAAGTACAGATGGAGAATCTGGCAACCCGTTATTGCCCTCTCTATGAGGAAGTGCTGGATACTCAGATGTACGGATTTTCCAAGGAAGTGGATTTTGCGGTTCGCGCCGGACTTCTTCCGGAAATGGTAGGTAAACAGCTGGTCAGTGAGCTGGAACGCAATCTGGCTATTCTATATGAGGCCATGAATAATAAGGCTAATTAGGAAGACGGTTGAATTGATGAGAGCATGCGAAGTTTGAGAGCATGCTTTTTTTGATGCCATTTTTTAAAAAGGGGACGAGAGGTTGCTTATAGCGTTCACCTTTGCCCTTGAATTTTACAGTTTAAGGGGTTATATCGTCTTAAAAATTCAAGGGCATTAGTGATCAGAAGAATAAATGAAACACGAAGAAGTCACTACAATGTAATCTACATTTTAAACTTTGGAAGCTACACCAGGAAGAAGGATACACCCAACAATACATACACTACCAGTAGCATGAGTCCCTCATACCAGTTGGTTGAGCCGTCCTGAGTGATGGATTTGGCGATAAATACAGCGACGGCAATGGCTACCAATTCAATGGTGGTGAAAACGATATTCATCGTGTTTCCCATAAAGTAACTGACAAAAATCAGCACAGGGGCAACGAATAGGGCAATTTGCAAACTGCTGCCGACAGCAATTTCAACAGATGCACCGATTTTGTTCTTCATGGCTAGTAAAATGGCAGCGCTATGTTCGGCCGCATTACCAATAATAGCGACAAGAAATGCACCCACAAACAATTCGCTGAGTCCAAATTGAGTCGTAAATACTTCCAGTGTACCTACCAGCCATTCGCTGACAAAAGCGACCATAACGGTAGCGAGTACCAAATAGGCAATGGATTTATTTCTAGACCATACAGGGGCATGCTCATGCGGCAATTCTTCATCTTTTTGTTCGGTCACGTCAGCTAAATAGTCCTTATGCGTAATCATAGAAAAAATAAGCCACGCAATATACGCGACAATGAGCGTGCCTGCAACAATGAGACTGAGTGTATCTGACTCGCTATCCGTGATCACATGTGTGTTCAGAAAGACAGCTGGAACGAACAAGGCAATAACAGCCACAATCATCAGGGAGCCGCTTAATCCAGCCAGCGATATATTGAAATTTTGCACTTTATATTTCAATCCGCCAGCGAACAGACTCGCTCCGAGCACCAGCAGCAGATTGCCGATGATCGAACCCGTAAGACTGGCCTTTACCATATCGTAAAGACCTTCTTTGACGAGAAAAATGGCGATGATCAGCTCGGCTGCGTTACCAAAGGTGGCATTTAAGAATCCACCTAAACGTTGACCAGCATAATGAGCAACACTTTCAGTCGCCCTACCGAGAAAACCGGCTACGAATACAACAGAAATCGCACAAATGACAAATTGGGCTATGGCATTCCAATGTGTGTAATGAGCGACTGCACTAAGAGCAAATGTCGCTATAAGCAAAGCGGGAGATAACCATTTTTTCAATGAAGAGCACCTCGATATCAATAGATGTGTACAAGTTTGGTGAATACTGTCACTTGTATGGATTTTTCTAAATTAATATACCCAAAATGATATAGGTTGTAAACGAACGATGTTTTTATACGTAAGGTTTGCATTTGGAGTGGCTGAGGCTTTACAATACAAATAAAGGATGGATGAAGGGGGACATAGGTCATGGCAGAGCAAATTCAACAACTGGAAGCAGGAAACATCAAGATTTCCAACGATGTCGTAGGAAAAATTGCCGGGATGGCCGCATTAGAGACACCAGGCATTGCTGCAATGTCAGGCGGCTTATCGGAAGGCTGGGCCAAAAGGCTGAGCGGTAAAAATGTGCAAAAGGGCGTATCAGTGGAGGTTGGACAACTGGAAGCTGCCATTGATCTACGTATTATCGTGCTCTACGAAACACCTATTCATGAGGTGTCCCGAATTCTTCAGCAAAATGTGCGAGAAGCCGTCGAAAGCATGACGGGGTTGCGGGTCGTGGAAGTGAACGTAAAAGTGGAAGGTGTCGCGTTCAAGGACGACGCAGTGTAATAGAACCACTGCATGCTAATGGACATTTTTTCACCAATGGTATAGATGCCGGGAATTCCGTGCGATAATCCGCATAAGAACACGAAAACTGGTGGTTATAAAACGCCAGTTTTCGTTTTGTGAATCTGCTGTTAACATTTTGCAGACGGACCTGTAGTTATATACATATACAAAAAAAGAACTTCCAATGCCACCGTGATTAGTGGTCATATGGAAGTTCTTTTTTTAGCGGTAACGGTTGGTTCTACGAGTTTGAAAGCGAGTGGGAACTTCATTACGGACCGTCACCCCTGTGGTGCGTTCTTGCACTGCTTGTTTGGTGTTCTCACGAGAAATACTGAGCATGATGCCCATAGAAAACATCATGACAAGCAGGGAGGAACCACCAAAGCTAATAAACGGAAGAGTTACGCCAGTGATTGGAATCGTTTGGGTTACCCCGCCGATATTAATGAAGGCCTGAATGGCGATCAAACCCATGATGCCAGTGCCCACCAACGTTCCGAACGGATCATGGCAACGCAGAGCAATGATCATGCCTCGCCAAATGAAATACAAATATAGCATTAGGAAAATGGCTGTTCCGATAAATCCGAATTCTTCACCAATAACTGAAAAGATAAAATCATTAAACGAATTGGGCAGATAATGAAGCTTGATAATGCCTTTACCAAATCCCGATCCGTTTAAGCCGCCTTCGCCAATTGCTTGGAGGGACTGCACCAGATTGTATCCTGTGCCTTGTCTATACTTCTCGGGATTAAGAAAGGCTTGAAAGCGTCCGATTTTATAATCTTGCTTGGCAGCAGTAGCTTGTCCATTTGCGCTGTCGGAATCTCCTCCAAACAACGATCCAATACCAAATACGATGGAAGCGCCTAGCACGAGCAGGATGATTGATGCTGTAATGTGTTTGACGCTGGCTCCCCCGGCATAAATGATCAGGCCGCTGGTGGCTACCAAAATAAAGCAGGAGCCTAAATCCGGTTGAAGCATGATGAGTCCTGCGACAGAGCCTACAATGACAGTTACAGGTATGTAGCCAGTCCGTAAATCTCTAAATCGATCTCCTTTTTTGACAATCAGTGCGGATAAGTAAAGGATGATGGATATCTTTGCGAGTTCTGTTGGCTGGAAGCCAATACTACCAAATCTGAGCCAGCTTTTTGCACCATTCAGAGAGCCTGTAAAAAGTACGATGATTAGCAGTAATATGGTTATGAAAAATAAAGGTACAAAAAGTTTTTTATATTTTTCCATCTTAATATTCATAGCTACCAGCATAATAAAAAGTCCAAGTATAGCAAATGCGGACTGGCGCTTTACAAAATATAAAGAGTCAAAATTGTATTCTTTATTCAGCAGAGCTACGCTGGAGCTGGAGCTAAATACCATGATTACACCGAATCCAACCAGCAACAAAGTGAGGATCAGCAATTGGAAATCCGGTGTCCCTCTTCTTCGAGTCTCCGGCTTCGTATTTCTCATATCAGCTTCCCCCGGTATTCGCCGCAAGGTATATTCCTCGCAGACGTTTATCATTTTATCGTTTATCCATTTTATCATAGTATGTTTGATAGGCTTCTGCAACCATCTGGAGCAACAGATATCACAACAATTCCATATCTGCTACAATAGGATAAAAATAAAGACTTGAGAGAAACGGCGCGTATGGGGTAAAGCTGCATGATTTATCGGAAGCTGTCCCGATGTTTTAAAAGGAGAGGTGGAACATAATGACACAACAGGCGATGGACCAAACCTGGTTTAATCAATTACAACAAAACATGGTGGAGTGGCGTAGACATTTACATAAGAATCCCGAAATTTCTTTTCAGGAAAGTAAAACTGCCGCTTTTGTAGCGGATAAGCTAGAGAGCTGGGGATTAGATGTTCGCCGACAGGTAGGGGGACACGGTGTTGTAGGTACCATTCGTGGTGCCAAACCTGGACCTGTGGTTATGTTACGCGCCGATATGGACGCTCTTCCTATTCAGGATGAAAAGGAATGTGAATATCGCTCCAGTGTGGATGGGGCCATGCATGCTTGCGGACATGACGGACATACGTCTGTTTTGCTTGGAACAGCATACTATTACAGTCTGAACCGTGATGAGCTGGAGGGAGAAATCCGGTTTTTGTTCCAGCCTGCGGAGGAATTGCTGCCTGGGGGTGCGGTTAATGTCATCAAAGATGGCGTACTGGAAGGTGTGGATGTGATTTATGGCATCCATTTATGGACACCCTTCTCGGTCGGGACCGCTGCGAGTTGTGCAGGGCCGTTGATGGCGGCTGCCGACGATTTTTATATTGAAATTGTAGGTAAGGGGGGGCATGGCGGTATGCCCCAGTCCACTAATGATAGTGTGGTGGCAGGCTCAGCTCTTGTTATGCAACTGCAGAGTATCGTAAGCCGTTCAGTCGACCCGTTAAAGCCTGCTGTGTTGACGGTGGGAACGATCCAAGGGGGCTCTGCGCAAAATATAATTGCAGAAACCTGCCGCTTGAGTGGAACCATTCGTACGTTTGATGAGCAGACCCGGACGGTCATGAAAGAGCGATTGCATGAGGTAACTGAGCTTACAGCAGCAACATATGGGAC
Source organism: Paenibacillus sp. FSL W8-0439 (assembly GCF_038008995.1). Lineage (NCBI taxonomy): Bacteria > Bacillati > Bacillota > Bacilli > Caryophanales > Paenibacillaceae > Paenibacillus > Paenibacillus sp. FSL W8-0439. The sequence continues at coordinate 3,587,702 of NZ_JBBPAK010000001.1, read as the reverse complement.
ATCAGCAAAAATTCGTTACATTATGGGATACCCGCCAGTTGTTAACGATGCCCAGGAAGCATCCCGCTTTTTTAAGGAAGCAAAGCCTGTGTTCGGCGAGGGGAATGTACAGGAAGCGCCAAAGTTGATGCCTGCCGAAGATTTTGCGTATTATTTGGAACGTGTGCCAGGTTGTTTTATGTTCGTCGGGGCGGGTAATCCGGCCAAAGGAGCAATTTATCCGCATCACCATCCAAAATTTGATTTTGATGAGGATGCCATGATCAACGCAGTTCGTCTGTTTATTGCTATGTCTACCGGATATGTTGCTGGACGAAAAGAAGGGGCAATTAACGGCTAATACGAGCTAAATTGGGAAGGGTCCAATCTGGAGTATGAGCTGAATGAAATGGGGTAACCTACTCTTGAAAAGGAGGGAGTACCCATGAAAAAGGTTCAGGAAGTTATGACTAAAAAATGTGTAACGGTGACCCCACAAGACAATATTTATGAGGTTGCAGTCAAAATGAAGGACAATGATACTGGTTTTATCCCAGTTGTGGAAAGAGAAGGCAGTGACAAGTTGATCGGTGTAATAACGGACCGTGACCTTGTCGTTCGTGGTTATGCGGACAAGCATTCCGGTTCCAGCTCAGTTGATGCGGTAATGACGACAGGTATTCGTACAGCTAGTGTGGACATGTCGGTGGATCAGGCAGCTGAACTGATGGCAGAGCAGCAAATTCGTCGTTTGCCCGTGACAGAAGGAGACCGTCTGATCGGGATTGTTTCGATTGGGGATTTAGCGGTTCGTAATATTTTTGCAGACAACGCTGGAGAGGCGCTTAGCCAAATTTCCGAGCAGGTTCACTAGAAGGATAATATAGCAGGTACCAGTTTGGGACGGTCATTATCCCGAGCTTCTGATCAGGAGTTCAACCCGAATGTGGGTTGGACTCCTTGCTATTCCGGTTGATATGCGAATAAACGGATAAGCTATTTATTATAGAACTTTTGAGTGTCAGGAGGTAGTCATGAACCCAGATCATCCTTGTATTGTACAACGTGATTTTACCGTTCTGCTGGAAATGGGTTTGCCCGATTCGGAATGGGCCCGTTCACAGTTGCAGGTTTATGCAGAGCTGGTAAAAAGTCCGTCCGCTTTTCATACATATCACATCACTCCATTGTCGCTCTGGAATGCGGCCGCTCTCGGGTGGAGTGCTGAGGACATTCAAAATAGTTTGCACTCTATGTCTCGTTGGGATATTCCGCGTGATTTGTTGAGAGATATTGAACAGCTTGTATCTCGTTACGGGACGTTGACGCTGTCACGGGCAAGTGCAAAAGAAGAACAAATTTACGGCACTGATACGATTGACGCGAATCGTGATGAGCAAGAGTCAGACAGAGATACAAAGGCGAGTAAAACCAACACATACACAATAGGGGATCACTTGATCTTGACGGCAGAGACCCCAGCTTTACTGGATGAGCTATTAAACAAGAAAGAGCTAAAACAGCTTGGTTTGCTTCGCACCAATGAGACAAGTGCATCCGTACCGCCCGAAAATCGTGGCTTGCTCAAGCAGGAATTAACTCGCTTGGGATATCCTGTTGTGGATACGGCAGGTTATCTTGAGGGTAATCTGCTTCGTTTTACCTTGGGAAAGGGACAAACGGAGTTGCAGCTTCGTGATTACCAGGTGAAAGCCGCTGATGCATTTGAAGGTGCAGACGGCTTAGGGGGGAGTGGTGTACTAGTGCTCCCATGTGGAGCCGGAAAAACAGTGATCGGTATGGCAGTGATGAATCGCCTTCAGTGTGAGGTGCTCATTTTAACTTCTAATACTATCTCCGTGCGGCAATGGATCGAAGAATTGAAGCAAAAGACGAATATTCCTGTCGATTCTATCGGGGAATACAGTGGTCAGAAAAAGGAGGTCCGACCGATAACGGTGGCAACCTACCAGATTTTGACGCATCGTCGCACCAAAGACGGAGAGTTTGAACATATGAAGCTACTGAGTGAGCGGAAGTGGGGACTCATTATATATGATGAGGTACATTTGCTGCCTGCGCCAGTATTTCGAGCGACGGCTGATATTCAGGCTACCCGTCGTTTGGGATTAACAGCTACGTTAGTTCGAGAGGACGGGTGTGAGCGGGATGTGTTCTCTTTAATTGGACCCAAACGGTACGATATGCCGTGGAAGGAACTGGAACGACAGGGCTGGATTGCTCAGGTCGATTGTGTAGAGCTGCGTTTGCCCATGACCGCTGACCTTTTGGAGCGAAGTATGCGCGCTGAAGGCAGACAGCAATACCGAATTGCAGCCGAAAATCCAGCTAAGCTGGAGGCAGTACGCAGTCTAATGGAGAAACACAAGGGTCTACCCACGCTTATTATTGGTCAATATTTAGACCAGTTACGTAAATTAGCTCAGGAGCTGGACGTTCCACTGATTACGGGATCCATGACTCAGAGTGAGCGGGTGCGTTGGTTCGATGCGTTTCGAAAGAGCAGTATTCAAACCCTGTTGGTATCCAAGGTGGCGAACTTTGCGGTGGATTTGCCGGATGCAGCGGTGGCCATAGAAGTATCGGGTAGCTTTGGCTCACGTCAGGAAGAAGCGCAGCGACTTGGCCGCATTTTACGACCAAAGCCAGGCGAGAATAAAGCTTATTTTTATGCATTAGTGACAGAGAACAGTAAGGAGACGGATTTTGCAGCACGTCGTCAGCTGTTTCTGATTGAGCAGGGCTATGAATATGCGGTTCGCAGGTTTGATAGGACAATGGCTAGCAGAAGCCAGGAGGATGAGACAGAAGATGGCGGAAAGAAAAAGGAGGCCTAATCAAGGATGGGCGTAACGAATACGCAAGGCAGCTGGAATGAGCTTTCAGCGGATGAACTGCTGGTGCTTAAACGATGCTTTATCCGGCATGCTGCACAACCTATGAGGGAAGAGGAGCCTGTGCAGCTTACCCAAGGTGCTTTAAGCGGAGTCGAAACAAAACTGGCACTGCATGGGCTTCGCACCCGGGGGTGGCTGGAGGCAGTCACCAAATCGTGGGGTGAGCGGATTTTATATATTCCGATTGATCGACTACCCGCTCTGTACGATATGCTGTTAAAGCAAACTCCAATGAACGGGATACATACGGATCATCCGATAACAGTACATGAAGCAATGACAGGACTGGAGTCGGAGTTGCTGCATGTGTTGTCACGTATTGCAATACAGGGGGTTCCTTTGACGGCCAAAGGAACCATACATAAGCGGTCATTGCAAAAATTAAATGAACTGACCCCCTTTCGTCCAGAGGACCTGGAAGGACTTGGGTTGCATTATGCACATGCCGAGCTGTATCCAGTACAAACGGTGGTCATGATCGATTTACTACTTAGTTTGGGCCTGCTAGTGAAAGAAACTGTGTCTTTCCGCATTCAGGAAGCGGAACTGGCGACATGGATTCGCTTGTCTGCTGGGCAAATGCGCAAGCATATTTTTGCCACCCTCATGGAAAGGTACGGCAAGGCTGAAGCGCCCATACAGCATTTTCGCTATATGCTGTGTGCCGTCTCGCAGTATGTAGGTACGGATGGATGGGTATCTATTCAATGTCTGCTGCAATGGATGCTTCAGGTAGGCTTAATGCCGCAGAATCGTCTAAAGGGAAATGATTCTACGAACGGTACCCTTATAGACATTGTTCCTACAATCGCAAATCTCGAAGGGCCTGCGGAGGAAACGGTATCTGATTGTAATTTCAATGGACCTTTTATGGAAGATATAAAGGGTTGGTTGAAGGCCCTGACGGCTTTTGGAATGGGGGATTGGGGTCAGACCACATCAGGTGAATTGTGTTTTCGCTGGAATGTCTCTGTGACAGATCTGCTTCGTCCCTATCATGACGAGGATATACATCAAGAGCAAGGTGCCTTTTATGTGCAGCCTGATTTTGAAATATTAGTGCCGCCAGATGTCGCATATGATGTGCGCTGGCGATTGGAATGCTGCTGTGAACGTGTGACAGGAGACCGGATGGTAGTATATCGGATTACCAGAGAGAGTATTACAGAGGCAATCGAGCTGGGCATGGAGGCTAAGACGATTCCTGCTCTTTTGGACAAGTACAGTCGGACAGGGGTGCCAGAACATGTACGGCTGGCAGTAGAGCAGTGGGCAGGCGATGTCGGACGAACAACTTTTGCGACGGTAACACTTTTGCGATGCGGTACTCAGGAGGATGCGGACATGGTTGCGCGTCATCCTGCATTAGAAGGATTACTGGAGCGACTCGGCGACAAAGATTTTATTATCCCGGTGCGCTCTGCTGACAAAATAAGAAAAGCGCTCGCTGCAATTGGATTAAGTCCGCGTCTTGAGCCAAAAGGTGCGGATGAGCCAGCTCATCATTATCCACTTTTGACGGAGACAGAGAACCTAGAAGCAGGCCGTCCCCTATTTTCACAAGAGGGAAGAGCTGGTCTGGTTTACACAGGGCGTACGTTGCATTTTTATGAACAAGAGCACACCCTGCCTGATCCGTCTGACTATTTTCCAGAAAGATCTACAGTACCCTCTTCATGGACAAAAGAATGGAGGAGTTACCATACGTCCACTTCCAGGCAGTTGATGGAGCAAGCGATCCGTTGGCAGGCGGCGGTGGGATTGCGCATTAGTGGGAAAGAGGTTAAATGGATACCGGAATCGGTGGTTTCGGGCGATCCCTGGAGTGTCACAGGCTGGTACGCCTCAGGAATGGATGAGAAAACATCTTCTCATGCAACCTTGCAGCCAAGGGATTGGTCCGAGATGAGGTTGTTGGTTCCTTTTACATAGTCGTGTCAGGAAGTGCATGAAACTCCTTCTTCTCAAAAGAAGGATGTGGTATGATAAATGAGTCTACTTTTATTGGGTAGAACTTTATATAAAGTGAGATGACATTCATGAGCGTAGCCGAATTGAACACGGTCAATATGGCAGAAGTGCTTATTAACGCCTATGAATTGGGCGATATGGTCAACCGGTCCTTTGAGGTATCGGATTATTTATATTGGAAGCAGCGTGTGGAATTGAATCCGTCTATTCAGGCGTGTGTACGCAAGCTGGATGCCAAAAAGGAGCTTTTCGCTGAAACGGAGCGTTTTGGGCATTTTCATCCCAACTATCATGAAGCGAAGGACGCAGTGCAGGTCGTTGAACTGGAGCTAGAACAATTTGAGGCTGTTAAGGAGTTCAAACGGGCCGAAAAGGCGCTGGATGATATGCTTCATGCCATGTCTGAAACGATTGCATATTCCGTGTCCGAGACCATTAAGGTGCCGAGCAACGATCCGAATGTGAAAAAGGGCGGATGCGGCAGCGGAGGAAAATGCTCCTGCGGATAGGCCATAGGAATGATACGGAGGGGAGATGAAGCGAATGTTTGCCGAGCGGACAGGGTACATCATTTGGGTAAGCGATATCAAGGCTGCCCGCAATCTGGAGAAATACGGAAATGTCCACTATATTTCAAAGCGTATGCATTATGTAGTTATTTATATGAATGCGGATCGGGCAGAGGACACCGTTAAAAATATTCGCAGACTTTCCTATGTACGTAAGGTTGAGCGCTCTTTCCGAAATGAGATTAGGACGGAGTACAACGACGATAAGGAAAAGATGAAAGAATATGAAATATAAGCTTTGATTGTCTATACATTCAGCATTCTTAAAAAAAGGTCAGCCTACGGGCTGGCTTTTTTTTGTGAAGCCAGGACTTTTGCATACTAATCTTAATGCTGTTAGACCTAAAAAATCTTTAAAAAACACCCATAAACTTCAATTTTGTAACTTGTAGTCCCGGGTCTGTTGAGGTAACATATGAATATATTGGTAGATATAAAGACCTATCTGGTGGGGAGAGTGATCCCGTGCGTGACAAGGCAATGCAGCGATGGAGTACATACGAACCGTTCTACGTGGAGATGGGCGATAAGAAAGTCGCCGATATCGTGATTACAAATCATGCGAAAACACGTTATTTAGATCGGGTAGAGCAGAAACAGTCCGAGACGAATCATATCGCCGCCTGGCTTTGGGAGTGCCTGAAGCAAAACAGGATGGAGTCCTACTATCATAATGAAGAGGATGTATATTTAATTGATGGTGATCTGGTCGTTGTCGCCGAATTTGGTGAGTTGCCAGGTGAGATGGACATTGCGGGAAATCCGCTTCATAAGATGATTATCATTACCTTTTTGGGTCGGATGTCAGAGACTATCGAATTGAGGGACTTAAAATCTTACTATTCATGGCTGCGCCATTCGCGGCGCATGACACTGATGAAAAGCACTCGTAAGCAAAAATAGACGGTGATTTGGCGAACGGTTCCATTAAAACCGCGCTCATTGACACCGTCGAGTTTGAGTAGAAGTATGCAGTTATCAGCTGCATGCTTTTTTATTTTGCAAGCATATACTCCTCATTTCGGTAAGTTTACTCGGAAATTGTTCGCAGACGTTTTTCTTATGCTAAAATAAGGAGATCAGAGGGGAGAGGGCTGTCAATATGAACTTTCATCAGCTGCACATTTTTTATACCGTAGCGGAGCGCGGAAGCTTCTCGGCGGCGGCGCAAGCGCTGCATATGACGCAACCTGCGGTGACGATGCAAATTCAATCTTTGGAAGATTACTTTGGCACGAAGCTACTGCACCGATCGACTAAAAAAATTGAGCTTTCGGAGGCAGGAGCGACATTACTTCCTTTTGCAAAAAGAAGTATGCAACTGATCAGGGAAGCTGACGAGGCAATGTCTGCTTTTACTCACATGCTGGAGGGAAGATTGCATATTGGCGCTAGCCTAACGATTGGTGAATATATTGTGCCAAGAATGTTGGGCCCGTTTGGTCAGGAGTACCCTCACATACGCATGGCAATGAATGTAATGAATACGACTCAAATTATGGATGATATACTAAAGCATCAGTTGAATTTAGGGCTGATTGAGGCCCCGGTACAACACCCGGATATTGTGGTGGAATCTGTGATGCAGGACGAACTGAAGCTGATTGTTCCTTCGGGGCATGTGTTAGCCAAGGCCAAAAAAGTAGTTTTAGAAGATGTATTCAAGCATCCTTTTGTAGCTAGAGAAAAAGGTTCTGGTACACGACAAGTCATAGAAGACGGGCTCAAAAATCGTGGTGCGGATGCCTCTCGACTTGATATTGTAATGGAGATGGGCAGCACTGGAGCGGTCAAATCAGCGGTAGAGGCAGGACTGGGGATTACTATGCTGTCACCTTCTTCAGTCAAACATGAGGTTGCGCTCGGGTTGTTGAAAATTGTAAATATTTCAGATATTACCTTCAAACGAGAGTTTTATGCGATTCATCTGAAATCAGCTTTGTTGCCAATCCCGGTAGTAACTTTTTTATCTTACTTGCGTCGTCATGATCAGGGATTGGACGTATTCGAGGACTCGCAGGACAAACTTGTAGTGATGAAAGAGGAGGAGCAATTGCGTAATGAAGGAACAGATTAATTCACAACGATATGATCTACATACACACACCCAAGCATCTGACGGTATGCAATCACCTGCTGATAATGTGCGCTGGGCGAAGGAAAAAGGGTTGGCCGGTGTGGCTATTACAGATCATGATACGGTGGCCGGTTTGGAGGAAGCCTTGGAGGAGGGAAGACGCATTGGAATGACCGTGGTGCCGGGTGTGGAAATCAGTACACGTGCTGGTGGCAAAGATATTCATATACTAGGTTATTTTATGGATTACCGTAATAAAATATTTTTGGAACGGTTGGAAAAGCTGAGACAGGCGCGGGATACCCGTAATGATTTGATTTTGAGTCGATTGCGTAGCTTGGGCGTGGAAATCACGCTAGATGAGGTGGTGGCTACAATGGGCAGACCACTAGCGCCAGATGAAAGCATTGGACGTCCGCATATGGCAGATACCCTGGTTCAAAAAGGTTACGCGAAGGACATGCGTGATGCGTTTGACCGTTACTTGGCAGAAGGTGCGCCCGGATACGTATCTGTACCCCGTGTAGAGCCTGCGGAGGCTATAAGCTGGATTCGTGAAGCAGGAGGAGTGCCTGTAGTGGCCCACCCTGGCTTGTATGGAAATGATGAACTGGTGCGCTCCATTATAGAGGCAGCGAAGCCTGTAGGGTTGGAGGTGAGCCATTCAGACCATGATGCTGAGGCTGAGAGCCGATATACTGCAATGGCGCTGCACTATGGGCTTATCGCAACAGGCGGCTCGGATTTTCACGGTGCACGCCAAGGTGTGATTTTCCACGGTGATCTGGGTAGCCGTAGTGTGGAAGGTCAGGTTGTCGAGGAATTGAGAAAGGCTGCTGTTGGACAAAAGTAAATGAGAAAAAGCCCCTTGCCTACCGCATGGAACACTAGAAGTGTACGTGCAACGGGCAAAGGGCTTTTTTTGTTGATTCCATATGCTGGTGGAACCTAGCCGTTTTTGATGCGGTTCGGCAGCTTTTTGACCAGTTCCTCATTAGGTGTGATAAAGAGCGTACGCTGATGATCGTAGATGACAAAGCCGGGCTTCGCACCGCTTGGTTTGCGTACATGCCGAATCAAGGTGGCATCTACGGGTACGCTGCTAGACTGCTTGGCTTGGCTGAAATAGGCAGCCAGTTGAGCGGCTTCCTCCAACGTTGCGTCTCCGAATTTCTCGGCACGAATAACGACGTGTGACCCTGGAATATCCTTTGTATGCAGCCACGTGTCATTGGGTCCGGCCAGTCGGTTGGTCACATATTCATTCTGCAAGTTATTTTTGCCGACCAGCAGCTCGATGCCTTCGGATGATGTATATACGTGCAAGGTCGGGCGGTCATTTTTCTTCTTTTTCTTTCCTTTTTTAACCCGATCTCTGAGATAGCCCTGCTGAACCAGCTCTTCACGTATTTCCTCAATGTCGTTAATAGAGGCATGGGCTAGCTGCTGAAGAAGATTGTCCATATAACGAATTTCTTCGTGTGTTTTTGCTAGTTGTTCGTCAATGACAGCCAGGCTGTTTTTATATTTGTTGTACTTTTTAAAATAACGTTGTGCATTATCTGAAGGGTTGAGTAGCGGGTCCAATGGAATGCTGATCGCACCCTGTTCCTCGTCATAAAAGTTAGTGAGTGTTACTTCCTTGTCTCCCTTTTTTACCTCATGCAGTGAAGCGAACAGGAGCTCTCCGTAAATCCGAAATTGATCGGCATCTTCCGCTTCGGCCAAATCTTGATGGAGATGATCGAGTTTTTTTACGTTTTTGCTCCGCTCGTTTTGTAGAAACCGCAGTAGGTCGCTAACCTTTTGCTTAACCGTGTCCCTTTCTGCTTTTTCACCGAAAAAGTCCTCCATACACTCACTGATGGTAGCGTATTCCTTACGTTCTCCTTCGATCAGCGTCAGTGGAATGGCTGAAAATATTACTTTATCTTGTGCGTTCAGTCCAGATACTGGCTGAAAACGATGATTCCGCACGTCATCCATAATGTCACTGAATGTCCTCCACAGTCGACGATCCTTGTCACCAGATGCTTCTTCGTTAGATGCTCGGATTAGTATCTCTTCAGCAATAAGGGGACTAAGTCCGGTAAAAGTGTTCACGAGCCAGCGTTTGGGAGCTTCTTCGGCCTCAAGGGCTGCTTGATACGAGGAGATGAAGGCTGCTTCTTCGACTTCTAGTGGATTCAGCTTATTTTGTTCAGGAGGCTCTGTGTATTGAAAGCCTGGCATAACGACCCGATAGCTGCTGATAGAGGGTGTGACATGATGAATGCCATCCAGCATCATACCTGTTTCCGGGTCAAGCAAAATAATATTGCTATGTCTACCCATCACTTCAATAATAATGCGCTTCAATGAAATATCCCCCAGCTCATCACGCTGACGTATATCCATATGAATAATGCGCTCCATGCCCACCTGCGTGATGTTCTCAATAATGCCTCCTTCGCAATGTTTGCGAAGAAGCATACAAAACATGGGAGCTTCTGTCGGATTGAGAAAGCTTTGCTCTGTAAAATGTACGCGCGGAAATGTCGGATTAGCCGACAGCAACAGCTTTACACTCCCGCCTTGTGCCCGCAGGTTCAGCACGATATCGCGTTCGTTTGGCTGATGTATTTTATTAATGCGCCCGCCCCGGATGGCTTGCAGTTCGTGTACGATAGCGCGGGTTACGATTCCGTCCAATGCCATAATGTATGTTCTCCTTTGAAGCAAATGTATTTTCGCCTTCCTTCTATGATACATAACTTTGGGACAAAACTTAAGCGGCTTTGTGATATTTCGAGTCCTGTCCGAATAGATTGAATCAAGAAAGTCTGTCCAGCATATCAGCAATCGTGGCACAAAAATAGAATAACGGGCAGCCATCCTACGCACAACCGACGGAAACGGACTATCTGACCGGGAGGGAATTGGGGAGAATGGAACAAGCACACTGGCACCAATTAAGCAATGAACAGCTTTCAACTAGTCTGGAAGTCGACCCGAAGCAGGGTCTTTCGGAGGAACAGATTGCGGAACGAAGAGAAAGGACGGGTTGGAATGAGCTGAGCGAGGGCAAGCGTGTTTCGGCAATTTTGCTGCTGCTCAACCAGTTCAAGGATTTTATGATGCTTGTATTGATGGGAGCGACCCTGATCTCTGGCCTACTCGGCGAGTATCTGGATGCGATTACCATTATTGCTATCGTTGTGCTAAATGGAATTCTCGGCTTTGTGCAGGAATTCAGAGCTGAACGTTCATTGCGAGCTTTAAGACAGCTTTCGGCTCCAACCGCCAAGGTGCTGCGAGGCGGAAAACGAATACATGTTCAGGCCAGAGAGCTGGTGCCGGGCGATATCGTGCTGCTGGAAAGTGGTGATCGTATCCCTGCAGATGTAAGGTGGTTGAGTACAAATGGCTGTGATGTTGAGGAGTCTGCCCTGACAGGTGAATCGGTTCCTGTGAGTAAGCATTCCCGTCCTATTCATGCCGCCGAAGTACCTCTTGGGGACCAAAAGAACATCGGTTTTATGGGCACCATGATGACCAGAGGCACCGCACAAGGCGTGGTCATTCGCACAGGCATGAGTACCGAAATGGGAAAGATCGCAGACTTGATCGAAAATACGGAGTCGCAGGAGACACCGTTACAGCACAGACTGGAACAATTGGGCAAAATTTTGATTATTGTGGCGTTAGCGCTAACCGTGCTCGTGGTCATAGCGGGTATTTTGCATGGTCAGCCAGCCATGAGCATGTTTTTGGCCGGCGTGAGCTTGGCTGTGGCAGCCATACCAGAAGGATTGCCCGCGATTGTAACCATTGCACTCGCTTTGGGTGTACAGCGTATGATCAAACGCAAGGCCATTGTGCGCAAGCTGCCTTCCGTTGAGACGCTCGGCTGTGCGTCTGTCATTTGCTCTGACAAAACGGGCACACTGACCCAAAATAAAATGACAGTCACCAAGCTGTGGCTGGATGGTCGTTTCTGGGGAGTTACCGGGGAAGGTTATGATCCACACGGTCATATTATGGACAGGGATCTTCCGGCCGACCTAAAAAACGGACAATCCTTGCGTAGATTGCTGCAAGCTAGTGTACTTTGTAATAATGCGGAGATTGTTCAAGCTGACATAGATGAGCTGCGTTCAAAAAAGAAAACCAAAGAGCCGATGCCTTCCGCTGTTTGGGAGCTGAAAGGTGATCCGACAGAAGGAGCGCTGGTCACGTTAGCTGCCAAAGGCGGAGTCACGCGACAAGGGCTATACGAACTGTACACACGGGAGCGAGAATTTCCTTTTGACTCAGATCGGAAGCGGATGTCGGTACTCGTACGCCACCAGGGAGGACATATTGTATTTGCCAAAGGAGCGCCAGACGTGCTACTGGGTCAGTGCTCTTACATTTTATGGGAAGGGAATGTCGTTCCGTTAACGGGTACGCTGCGCCAAAAGGTATTGGCAGCCAATGAAGGTATGGCATCGGAGGCGCTGCGTGTACTTGGCGTCGCTTACCGTGATATCCGCTCGCATGAGCGTGTCTCTACGGTTGAGGAGGCTGAAACACAGCTGATTTTTATCGGCCTGACCGGCATGATTGATCCGCCACGCCGCGAGGTTCGCGAGGCCATTGGCAAGTGCCGTCGTGCCGGCATTCGCACGGTGATGATTACGGGCGATCATGGTACAACTGCGGAGGCCATTGCACAGCAGCTGGGCATTCTCCAACGCGGCTCAAATGTATTGACAGGACAGCAACTGTCTCTCATGGATGATGCGGCGTTGGATAACGTTGTTGATACCGTCTCTGTGTATGCGCGGGTGTCGCCGGAACACAAGCTGAGAATTGTCAAGTCGCTGCAAAGACGCGGACATGTCGTAGCTATGACCGGAGATGGCGTCAATGACGCACCTGCGATCAAGGCATCGGATATCGGTATTGCCATGGGCATTACAGGAACAGACGTGACCAAAGAAGCAGCTGCACTTGTACTGAGTGACGATAATTTCTCAACGATTGTAGCGGCAATTGAGGAAGGACGAAATATTTACGAGAACATCCGTAAATTCATTCGTTATCTACTCGCCTCCAATGTTGGCGAAATTTTGACGATGTTCTTTGCCATGATGGCTGGGCTGCCGCTACCTTTGTTACCCATTCAGATTTTGTGGGTGAACCTGGTAACTGACGGTTTGCCAGCGATGGCTCTGGGTGTGGATCAGCCGGAAAAGGATCTTATGGAACATAGGCCTCGTGGCGCAAAGGAAAATATTTTTGCACGTCGACTTGGCTGGAAAATTATTAGTCGCGGTCTGTTGATTGGCTTATGTACACTTGCGGCCTTTTGGTTGACATTACGGATTGCTCCGAATGATGCAGGGCAATTGATCAAAGCGCAGTCGGTTGCATTTGCTACGTTAGTGCTGGCGCAGTTAATTCATGTATTTGATTGCCGTAGCTCCCGCTCCGTTTTCCATCGTAATCCGTTTCAAAATAGTTATCTCGTGCTTGCCGTACTGTCCTCCATTGTACTGATGCTGGTTGTAATGTATGTGCCTGTGCTGCAACCTATTTTCAAAACGGTACCCCTTGGTTTACGTGAATGGGCACTATCTATTGTCGCAGCTGGAATTCCTACGTTCCTGATGGGAGCGGGAAGTGTATGGGGCGGTCGACGTAACCGTCGTCACGGCGGAAATACACGATTTTCAGCGGGACGTACAAAGTTCTCAGCCTAGAATTCGGGTCTTGCATATCGCATCGCTTTCCCGCTTTTGCCCTGTATGATATTATGGGATCAAAGCTTCAAGAGGAGCATGACATCAGCAGCAACGGCGGGGGGAAGCTATGGAATTCACTAAAATGAATGGTCTGGGTAATGATTTTATCGTTTGGTACGGGCATCAGGAATTGCCGTCTGACGCCTCGGAATTAGCTGTTCGGCTATGTGATCGACATTTTGGTATTGGCGCCGATGGATTGGTATATATATTGCCGTCTGAAAAAGCAGATTTTCGCATGCGCATCATTAACTCAGACGGCTCGGAGGCCGAGCAATGCGGTAACGCTATTCGTTGTGCTGCCAAATATGTGTATGACCGTAAGCATATCAACCGTGAACAGATCACGATTGAGACGCTGGGTGCAGGTGTGCAACAGGTTGAACTGACTGTGGAAAACGGAACTGTACGAATGGTAAAGGTAGATATGGGAGAGCCGATTCTGGAAGGATTGAAAATTCCAACTACACTCGATTTGACTAACGTAATAGATGAGCCCATTGAAGCTGGAGGAAGTGGTTTTCGCTTTACGGCTGTTTCTATGGGAAATCCGCACTGTGTCATTTATGTTGAGGATGCGCCTAGCTTTGATCTGGAGGCCTGGGGGCCAAAGCTGGAGTGTCATCCATTGTTCCCTAAAAAAACAAATGTTGAGTTCGCCACGGTACGGAGTCGGAAGCGTATAGATATGAGGGTATGGGAGAGGGGAGCAGGACCTACGCTAGCCTGTGGAACCGGAGCCTGTGCTACGCTTGTTGCTTCTGTACTAAATGGATACAGCGACCGCCGCGCCATGGTAAGCCTAGAGGGCGGCGATCTGGATATTGAATGGAGCGAGGATGATAACCACATTTATATGACAGGTCCGGCTGAGATTGTATTCGAAGGTCGTCTATTCTGAATTGATGTGAATGATAAGAATAGCCCGTAAATGACCTAAGAATATATAGAAGTGAAGGGGAAGAAGACCTGAGTAGGTCTTCTTTTTTTGTCCTTTTATGCCGCTGTTTACTGGGGAAATGGTGAACCAAGCGATATTCTGTCTTTTTTTGACGTCTGAACAATGTATAATATAGAAAATGAGAAAACGATAAGGAGGCCGTTCATAGTGCGGAAATTTCGTTGGATTTCAGCAGTTGCAGTCCTCATACTTGTAGCCACCGCGCTTCCGGTTCAAGCGGCGACTATTCCTGCTGCCACGGGAACGACGGACAAGCAGGTGGGCTCGCTAACTCCGACAGTCGTAAGCCGTTTAGAAAAAGCAGTACAAGAACTTATCGGTTCAAAAGCTGCATTTCAATTTGACGATGTAACGGATATGGGGAAAACCTGGATTGTCGAGGGTGAATTGGAAGACGGAACAGCTACGTTGCAGACAGAATATAATAAAGAGAAAAACAGAGTAGATTCTACAACTATACGATATAAAATAAGTAGTTTGGGAAAGGCGATGAACGCGCCACTCAAGGCAAAAGTATTAAACAGCGCCAAAGCGTTTGACAGCAAGCGTCCCTTACAATTTGAAGCATTCTGGCGGGTCAAATCCCCCTATCAGTCCAACAAGCCTTCGAATTACTGGGTATTCTGGGGGGCAGGAGAAAAAGCTTCCTCATTGTATGTTGATGTGGATCAAGGTAATGCTATTACCGTCAATGCGGACTATGCGCTGAGACAGGTGGACCCAGTATTATTGAACCGTGCAATGAACACATTTAAGCGAGTGAGTGGACAGCGAATCACAGTGCAGCATGCCTCACGCTACAAGGATGAGAAAAATGGGCTTTCTTATTGGTCGTTCGAGGATGCAAGCGAGGCGAATGAGGTCAAAATTGGAGCGGTAACTGGAAAAGTGCTGGCTGTATCCACCTCTGGGATGGACTGGAATGATAACGCAGATTTCAAAAAATCTTTTGCAAGTCCAAAATATACCGCCGCCGAAGCATTGAAGCTGGTCAAGCCTAAGGTTCAACTATTGTTCAATATCAATGTGTCCGGCTATAAAGTGAATGTTCAAGGAAATCAATATACGTTCTCCAAGCAGCAAAAGGGGACGGATTCTATTGTGGCTAAAGTAAATAAAAAAGGGACTTTTTACGAGTTTTCTCTCCATTCTTCTGATGGGAAAATGCTATGAAAATGTAGTGGTAAATAGAAAATGATCAATTAAGCTGCCTTACTCCTGGTATCATTTTGTCGGGACGTGAGGCGGCTTTTTTTGTTTTTGGCTTATGTTTGTAGTCTCTTTATGTTACATTAGTATGAAAATAAAGAGCGGGGTGGAGCAGAGGACATGAAACCGGATTTGCGTACTGTGCTGAATCGTGAAATTATTGTCGGAGACGGCGCTATGGGGACTTTTTTGTACCAGCTAGGATTTCCAGTAAATACGTCTTACGAAGAACTGAACATTACTTCGCCTGATGTTATATCAGACGTACATGGTCAGTATTTAAATGCAGGAGCACGATTGCTGGAGACGAATACATTCTCTGCAAATGATTATAAGTTAGCCCGCTTTGGACTGGAATCTAAGGTGGAAGAGATTAATCGTGCTGGTGTGCGAATTGCCAAGGCTGCTGCCGGACCTGAACATTATGTAGTAGGTGCGGTCGGTTCCATATGCGGAGGCAAACGTCTTAACATATCCAAGCTGGAGCTGTCAAGAAACTACGAGCAGCAGATCGATGCCCTTCTTTCCGAAGGGGTTGACGGCATTTTATGCGAAACGTTTTATTCACTGGACGAAATGCGCATTGCGCTTCACAGTGTACGTAAATACAGTGACATTCCGGTAATTTGTCAATTTGCAGTCGATCAGGTTGGTCGTACCCAAGATGGTTTTCTAGTGTCAGAAGCTTTTTCAACACTGCGTAGTGAAGGAGCTGACATCCTCGGGTTTAACTGTCACTCCGGTCCGCAGGGAATTATGAGTGTAATGGAGCAGCTGGATGGTCCTTTGTCTGTACCGCTGTCTGTATATCCAAATGCGGGACTGGCAGATTATGTGGACGGTCACTATGTATACGGTGCATCACCTGAATATTTCGGAGAATGTGCCACGTCCTTTGTAGATCTCGGGACCAGGCTGATTGGTGGTTGTTGCGGAACTACGCCAGACCATATTGCTGCTATTTCCAAAGCTTTAAAAAATTTGCAACCGCCCCCGTTGGCTCCAAAAGAAGCTTTGTCGACAGAGTCCATTCATGTGGTGGAGCAGACAGCAAATGAAGGGGGACGAGGCAATGGCAGACATGCCGGCGAACCCAACATTGTGGATCTGGTTAAGGAACGGCATACTGTCATTGTAGAACTGGATCCTCCGCGAGATCTGGACATTACCCGGTTTATGCAAGGTGCGCATGCCTTGAAGAAAGCCGGAGCCGATGCACTTACACTTGCTGACAATTCGCTCGCAGTCACTCGTATGAGCAACATGGCGCTTGGGCATCTGGTTAGTATTGAAACAGGCTTGCGTCCATTAATTCATATCGCATGTCGTGACCGTAATCTGATTGGTACTCAATCCCACATGATGGGTTTTGACGCACTGGGTATTGACCATGTACTGGCGGTTACTGGTGATCCGGCGCGGTTTGGTGATTTACCAGGCGCCAGTTCGGTGTATGATATGACATCTTTTGAAATCATACGCATGATCAAGCAGCTAAATGATGGCGTCGCATTTTCCGGTAAACCACTCAAGCAGAAAGCTAATTTTGTGGTGGGAGCTGCTTTTAATCCGAATGTTAAGCATTTGGGTAAAGCCGTACAGCGGTTGGAAAAGAAAATTGCCTCCGGGGCCGATTATATTATGACCCAGCCTGTTTACGATCCTGAGCTGATTATAGCCATTGCAGAAGAGACACGGCATTTGGAAATACCGATTTTTATCGGTATTATGCCGCTGGCTAGTGGCCGCAATGCAGAATACTTGCACAATGAAGTGCCAGGCATTCAGTTATCCGATGAGGTGCGTGCACGTATGTCGGGACTAGAGGGCCCGGAAGGACGAGCAATGGGCGTGTCTATTGCCAAGGAGCTGCTTGATACGGCCATGGAACATTTTAATGGGATCTATTTCATGACTCCTTTTATGTTCTATGAAATGACAGCTGAGCTGACTTCATATGTATGGGAAAAATCAGGCCGAGTACAGGCCCCCTTGTTTCGACTATAATAATCAATTACAATAGTATAATGGATGTGATGCCGATGTCATTGAGTATGACCGGATACGGTCAAGCCATCCTTCATCATGAGGGGTATAAAGTGCGCTTGGAATTGAAATCGGTCAATCACCGCTATTGCGAAGTGATGATGAGAATTCCACGTGAATGGACTCGTTATGAAGATGGCTTGAGAAGAACGGTTCAACAGCAGATTAAACGCGGTCGTATCGATGTTTTCATCCACAGGGAACGTGATGAAGAACAGATACCCGCCGCACGGTTGAATGACACTGTGGTGCAGGCTTACCTGCGTGCAGCGGAGCAGCTGGCGGATCGTTATGGCGTGAAAGGAACGTTAGGTATAAGTGATATCCTTGCTTTGCCTGATGTTCTGGGTGAGCCTGGAGAGGCTTGCAATGGAGACGAAGATGACTGGGAAGAGCAGCTACAGCGAGCTTTGAACGAAGCTTTGCAAGGTTTGCTGGAGATGAGAAGGCGAGAAGGCGGGCATTTGGTACAAGATGTGGAATCCCGCATTTTACGTTTGGAATCCTTTCATCATGAAATGGCGGTGTTGGCTCCTCATGTTGTGAGCGACTACCGTAACAGGCTGAAGAACAGGCTTAAAGAGCTTCAGGACGGTTCATTTACGCTTGATGAACATAAGTTCGGAATGGAGATTGCGTTATTCGCGGATCGCAGCAATATTGATGAGGAGCTTACCCGGCTTCAAAGTCATTTTGGACAGTGCAAAAGATTGCTGCTGTCGGACGAGCCGGCCGGTCGCAAATTAGATTTTTTAATCCAGGAAATGAACAGGGAAGTCAACACGATCGGCTCTAAGGCTAATCATCTCACATTAGTTAACTTGGTCGTTGAGATGAAAGCAGAGCTCGAAAAAATTCGTGAGCAGGCTGCAAATATTGAGTAGCTACCTGGTAGCGGCACGGCTGCAATAGTCACATGTATAGGGGGAAAGACCTGAATATGGCAATCAAATTGATCAATATTGGCTTTGGCAATATCGTGTCGGCCAACCGAATAATCTCCATCGTCAGTCCGGAGTCTGCTCCGATCAAGCGGATTATACAGGAAGCCAGGGACCGTCATATGCTAATTGATGCTACCTATGGCCGCCGGACACGGGCTGTTATTATTACAGACAGTGATCATGTAATCCTGTCTGCGGTGCAGCCGGAGACGGTCGCTCATCGCCTATCCACTAAAGATGATGACAATGACGAATAAAAATGGAGTGTACTATGGCTAAGGGATTATTATTTGTAATATCCGGACCTTCGGGGGTCGGTAAAGGAACGGTAGGCAATGCATTGCGCGAAAAGCTACCTGAGATAACGTATTCTGTTTCTGCTACAACTCGAACACCTCGTTCGGGCGAGCAAGATGGAGTGACCTATTTTTTCAAAACGCGTGAAGAATTTTTAGGGATGATTGAACGGGATGAATTGCTGGAGTACGCAGAGTATGTAGGTAACTACTATGGCACTCCACGTGATTTTGTAGACCAGACGCTTGCGCAGGGTAAAGATATCTTTTTGGAAATTGAAGTTCAGGGCGCGCTAAAGGTTAAAGAAAAATTTCCAGAAGGCATATTTATATTCTTGCTTCCACCTTCGCTGGATGAGTTGAAGGATAGAATTCGGGGACGTGGCACAGAAACTCAAGCAACCATTGATCACCGTATGTCGGTAGCTTTGGACGAGATGAACCTGTTGCGTCACTATGATTATGCGGTTGTCAATGATGAGATTGATTTCGCTTGTAAACGAATAGAATCCATTATTATCGCCGAACATTGTAAGGTTCGACCTTAAGCGAGGGCTTTACATATGCCAAGCGTACCAAAAGAGAAATAATACTGTATAAGCTGAGCTTGAAGGTGTACACTGGAGTTCAGCTTATACAGCTTAAAACTACATGAAGAGGTGTCTATTCGTGCTGTATCCTTCCATTGATGAAATGATGAAAAAGGTAGATAGTAAATATTCGCTGGTTGTAGCGGCATCACGCCGTGCTAGACAGTTGCGTGAGGGCGAGAAGACGAGCTTGAAGAGTCCTAAATCTCACAAACAGGTTGGAGTAGCTCTGGAAGAGATCTATGCAGATCATCTTTTGCTTGAAAGCGGCGAAGAAGAATAAGAATTATAGACAATCATTATAACCAGGCGCAATGCCAATTCCTTTGACAACCGCAAGGTTGTTATTTTTTTCGGTCAGGGGGAGTTAACGATGTTGAAGGGGAAAGTTATTATTCTTGGTATAACCGGCGGAATTGCTGCCTATAAAGGGGCTGCGCTCTGCAGTAAGTTGACGCAAAAGGGAGCCGATGTACATGTGATTATGACGGCTTCTGCCAAGGAGTTTATTACCGAACTTACGCTGCAGTCACTCTCTCGCAATCCGGTGTACAGTGATACATTTGATGAAAGAGAGCCGTCTATCGTATCCCATATTCATCTGGCGGATGCGGCTGATCTGGTGCTAGTTGCTCCTGCAACGGCGAATATCATCGGGAAAATGGCGCATGGTCTTGCTGATGATATGTTATCGACAACGTTGCTGGCTACGACAGCGCCTATTATGTTGGCCCCTGCGATGAATGTACATATGTACACTCATCCTGCAGTCATGCAAAATATGGAGACACTGGTATCCCGTGGTGTGAGGATGATTGAGCCTGGTGAAGGATTACTGGCTTGTGGTTATGTTGGCAAAGGACGTTTGGAAGAGCCAGAAACTATTGTGCAAACGATAGAGCGCTTTTTTGATCAGCAAGCTCAGGAGCCTGAAGCCACAATCAAGTCTGAAGCACGGTGGTTTGGAGAAGAATCTACGGAGAAACAAGTAACCGAGCGACTTGTAGATAAGAATGAATTAGCGCTTTCGGGAAAAAAAGTCATTGTCACGGCTGGAGGCACGATTGAGCGAATTGATCCTGTCCGTTATATTACGAATGATTCATCTGGTAAAATGGGCTTTGCCATTGCGAAAGTCGCTCAGGAGATGGGGGCAGAGGTGCATTTGATTGCTGCCAATACCAGTGCGGAACCGCCTTCAGGTATTTCGCTTGAAAGAGTCCAGTCAGCTGAAGACATGTACCAGGCTGTGCTAAAACAATGGGAAACGAGTGATATGGTCGTTATGGCTGCTGCCGTTGCAGATTATCGACCACGTGAGGTGGCACAGACCAAGATTAAGAAAAATGATAGTGTATTTACACTGGAGTTAGTGAAGAACGTTGATATTCTGGAATCACTCGGACGCAGCAAGAAACATCAATTTTTAATTGGCTTTGCAGCAGAAACGGGAAATTTGGAGACGTATGCAATAGGTAAATTAGAACGTAAAAATTGTGATTTGCTTGCGGCAAACGATGTAACTGTGGATGGTGCAGGTTTTGGCGTCGATACAAATGCTGTTCAAATATATGACCGAAGCGGGATGGTGGAGCAGATTCCTGTACAGTCAAAGGAAGAGGTTGCGCGTAAATTGCTTACTCTAGCCGCGGGACGCATGGGTGGGGTGCTGCATTAATGGAGACAGGCAATTTAGTTGCCAAGGTCATTGTCGATGTACCTGCCAAGGATACAGATCGTACCTTCGATTATCTGATACCAGATTCCATGAGACCTTGGATTGAGCCAGGTAGTCGGGTAGCTGTGCCATTTGGCAAACGGACGGTGCAGGCTTTTGTTATCTCGGTAGTTCCAGCTGAAGAGCCGCCGAAATATAGGATGAGGGCGATTCAGGAGTTGCTGGATCTGGTACCGCCCTTATCTCCCGATTTGGTTGAACTGGGCAAATGGATGAGCGAGCGTTATGCTTGTAATCAAATTATGGCACTGCAAGTGATGATTCCTACCGCGCTTAAGGGCAAGGCGGAACGTTATATCTCCATTGCCGAACAGCAAGAGTCTACGAATCCACAGCGGTCTATGCTGTCTAATCAGGGGGATGAGATCGAATGGGCCCTTCTGACTGACGACGGTATGAGCGACCCGGCGGAGCGTCAGATTGTCAGCTTCATTCAGAATAAGGAGCAAGTCCCGTTGCAGCAACTTAGTAGACGTTTCCCCGAGGAGGCGGAGGTTATTAAATCGCTGTTACGCCGCGGAGTGCTTCAGGAAAGCCAGGTTATTAAAGACAAGCTTGGCAAAAAGACGATGAAAGCTGTTGATCTGGCTATCAGCATAGATGAAGCATCCATGGCACTGGAGCAATTTTCTGCCAAGGCGCAGCGTCAGCGGGAGGTACTTGCTTTTTTGCTGGAACGTAGCGAGTTTCTGCCTCTGCCGCTGAAGGAAGTTATGACCTCGTTAGGTGTATCAGCTGCGACGGTTAAGGCACTGGAAGATAAGGGCTATGTGTTACAGGAAGATGTTGAAGTGTTCCGCGATCCCTACCGGGGCAGAAACTTCAAGCCTACAGACCCACTCCCTCTTACGGCAGAGCAGCAGTCGGTGTATGAACGGATTGTTCGTCAGCTGGACATGCGTGAGCAAGGAGCTTATTTGCTGCATGGAGTCACAGGAAGCGGTAAGACGGAAATCTATCTGCAGACCATTCAGCGCTGTATCGAGCAGAATCGCCAGGCGATTGTGCTCGTACCTGAAATATCATTAACTCCACAAATGGTCGAACGTTTCAAAGGACGTTTTGGCGACCAGGTCGCAGTGATGCACAGTAGATTGTCCGGGGGAGAACGGTACGATGAGTGGCGCAAAATACGCGAAGGCCGTGTAAAAGTAGCGATTGGCGCTCGTTCAGCGGTATTTGCCCCTTTTCGTGAGCTAGGGCTCATTATTATGGATGAGGAGCACGAAACGTCCTATAAGCAGGAAGAGACGCCCAAATACCATGCGCGTGATGTAGCCATTCGCAGAGCGCACCAGCACGGGGCTGTCGTTATACTCGGTTCAGCTACACCATCACTGGAAAGCTATTACGCTGCTCGCTCCCAAAGCAACGACGAGTTTGCGCCGCTACTGCTTGAAATGCCGACCCGCGCATTGGGGAACACGTTACCCGAAGTCCATATCATGGACATGCGTGAGGAGCTACGGGCCGGCAACCGCTCCATGTTCAGCCGTGCGTTGCATAATGGAATCGCAGAGCGATTAGAGCGTAACGAGCAGACGGTATTACTGTTGAACCGGCGTGGTCACTCCACGTTCGTCATGTGCCGGAGCTGCGGTTATGTGGCGGGATGTCCGGATTGTGATATTTCGCTTACCTATCATCAGCGGTCGAACAATTTACGTTGTCATTATTGCGGATATTCCGAGCCTGTACCTCAGACTTGCCCGGAATGCGGTAGTGAGCATATTCGTTACTTCGGTACAGGTACTCAGCGAGTGGAAGAAGAGTTGGCTAAGCTATTCCCTGGTATACGTGTTGTCCGAATGGATGTTGATACAACGACTGAAAAAAACGCTCATGAAAAGCTGCTTAAGCAATTTCGTGATAAAAAAGCAGACGTACTACTGGGTACTCAAATGGTAGCCAAAGGGCTGGATTTTCCCGATGTAACGCTGGTAGGTGTCATTACTGCGGATTCTGCTCTTAATTTACCGGATTTTCGGGCTGCGGAAAAGACCTTTCAGCTGTTAACACAAGTAGCCGGGCGTGCTGGAAGGCATCAATTGCCGGGGGAAGTATTCGTACAATCCTACACTCCAGAGCATTATTCGGTGGTTCATGCAAGCCGTCATGATTATTCATCTTTTGTGAGGGAAGAGTTGAAACACCGCCGTAATTTGCACTACCCGCCATATTGCCGA
The DNA here is from genome assembly GCF_038008995.1 of Paenibacillus sp. FSL W8-0439. Taxonomy (NCBI): domain Bacteria; kingdom Bacillati; phylum Bacillota; class Bacilli; order Caryophanales; family Paenibacillaceae; genus Paenibacillus; species Paenibacillus sp. FSL W8-0439. Next base: position 3,564,450 of record NZ_JBBPAK010000001.1, on the reverse strand, counting down.
CTTATTTTGGTGACCTTTTCTCATGAACAGCTTCCAGTGCTAGTCCGATTGGCTGAAAATTATTCAGCGACACTACAGGGACGAGCCAGACAACGGGGCTGGTTCGGGAATATGGACCGGCTTACATCGGATGTATTGGACATTTTGGGGCCAGTAGCTTCACCCATTTCGAGAATCAAGAATAGATACCGATTTCAATGTATGATAAAATGGCGTGGAAATATTGACGCGATTGGTTTGGCTCAGCAAGTGGCTGATGAAATGGCCGAATCTGCGCAGGCACAAAAGTTGCTGATTAGTCTGGATGTTGATCCGCAGATGCTGATGTAGAGTGTTAACACTAAAGTTATTCGCACAATTGATGCGGACAAGCCGTCCGTACATAGGATAATGTAGCAGTCGCTTTTGTGATGAATACAGTAAAGCCTAAATGAAGGAAAAAGAGGAAGGTGTTCTGTTGTCATGTCAATTAGAATTATAGTGTTGGAGCCGGATGACGTATTGCACAAAGTAGCAAAGGAAGTTACTAAAGTTACGCCTAATGTGCAAAAGCTGCTGGACGATATGGCAGATACGATGTATGAAGCGGAAGGAGTAGGTCTAGCTGCTCCACAAGTAGGTATTTTGAAGCGGCTCATCGTCGTAGATGCTGGAGATGAGCATGGCTTGATAAAAATGATCAATCCAGAAATTGTGGCCGAAGAAGGAGAGCAATTGGGACCTGAAGGCTGCCTAAGTATTCCAGGGTTGAACGGGGATGTACGTCGTGCCGAGAAGGTTACAGTCAAGGGACTGGATCGCGAGGGCAAGGCTATTACCGTTACAGCGACAGGGTTGCTTTCTCGTGCTTTTCAGCATGAAATTGATCATCTAAATGGAGTATTGTTCACGGATATTGCAGAAAAAGTATATGAGGTTGCTCTGGAACAGCCAGGACCGAACCGTCAGACAGGGGAGTGAGGTTCGATGAGCCAAGACATTCGTATTATCTTTATGGGTACACCTGAATTTGCAGTCCCATCGCTGAACATGTTGCTGGACAACGGATATAACGTGGTCGGTGTAATTACTCAGCCAGATAAACCACAGGGACGAAAAAAAATATTGACGCCAACACCAGTCAAGGAAGCGGCTGAAAAGCGCGGATTACCTGTGCTGCAACCGACCCGCCTACGGCAGCCGGAAGCAGTGGCTCAGGTGGCAGAGTTGCGTCCCGACCTGATTGTAACCGCAGCTTATGGCCAAATTTTGCCTAAGTCCGTATTAGACCTGCCTCGTTTCGGCTGTCTGAATGTGCATGGTTCGTTACTTCCCCGATATCGGGGAGGTGCACCGATCCAGCGTGCGATTATTAACGGTGAAACTGTGACAGGTGTGACGCTAATGTATATGGCGGAAGGGCTGGACACCGGCGATATGATATCGCGGGTTGAGGTGGCTATAGAGCCGGAGGATACATCGGGCACAATTTTTGAAAAGCTAAGTGTAGCCGGAGCTAGACTTTTGCAGGACGAGCTGCCCAAGTTGCTGGCAGGGCAATCAGACCGTACGCCGCAAAATGAGGACGAGGCGACCTATGCCCCGAACCTGAACCGTGATGATGAGCGCATTACATGGAGTGATAATGCAGAGCAAATATACAACCGGATTCGCGGTCTGGTTCCTTTTTCTGGCGCGTTTACACTTTGGGAGAACAATGTTTTTAAAATATGGGCTGCGGAGCAGCCTTCCATAAATAATGAAGCGAGTGGCTCAAATGCTCCAGCACCCGGCACGGTTCTTCAATTAACCGCCCGTGGCATTGAGGTGCAGACAGGCGAAGGCACTCTCTGGCTGACCCAGGTTCAACCGGCAGGCAAGAAGGTTATGGAAGCCGGAACCTTTGCACGCGGCGGACAGATGAAGCCCGGCACGGTGCTCGGATGAGCGGGGGACACTCCCGTCAGGGAGACCAACGCAAGGGAGTGGGGACCAGATCCGACAAAACTCGCAAACAGACGGCGCGGGAAGTTGCACTTGACGTGCTGACCGGTGTGGAGCAAGAGGGCGCGTATAGCAATCTTGAGCTCAATCGCCGGCTTCAGCAGGCAGGTTTATCTGCAAGTGATGTTGGTTTGACGACGGAACTTGTATACGGTACAGTGGCACGCCGAAATACACTGGATTATTTTTTGAATAAATTTGTTCAAAAAGGAACGGCCAAGCTTCAGCCTTGGGTACGTTCGTTGCTGCGGATGAGCGTATATCAGCTGGTGTATCTGGATCGAGTTCCGGATCATGCAGTTGTTAGTGAAGCAGTGACCATTGCCAAGCGGCGCGGGCATCAGGGGATTTCCGGTATGGTCAATGGCGTGCTTCGCAGCATGCTGCGTGAGTCGGACAAGCTGCGTATTCCTGACGGTTTGTCAGCAGAGGAACGGATTTCGTTAGAACATTCCCATCCACAGTGGCTAGTTAAGCGCTGGATCAAGCAATACGGTACCGATACAGCTGAGGCTATCTGCAAGGCTAATAACGAGCCCCCTGCAGTCAGCGTGCGAGTGAATACGACGATGACCAGTCGTGATCAGCTGCTGGACGAGATGATTGCAAAAGGGATTGATGCCGTTCCTTCGGCCGTTAGCCCCTATGGGATTGTTGTTCGTAGCGGCGGAAATATGGCGCTTACCTCGTGGTATACGGACGGATTGTTGTCTGTACAGGATGAAAGCTCCATGCTTGTTGCTGAAGCGGTCGCTCCTGAGCCTGGCATGGCGGTGCTGGATTGCTGCGCAGCTCCAGGCGGCAAAACAGCTCATATGGCTGAGTTGATGAAGGATCGCGGCAGGATCGTTGCAAACGATCTGCATGCCCATAAGCATCAACTAATCCGTGAGCAAGCGAATCGGCTTGGTCTGGATGCTGTTGAGACGGTTACTGGTGATGCGTTGGACTTAAAAGAACGATATGCTCCGGCTTCTTTTGACCGTATTTTGCTGGATGCGCCATGCTCGGGCTTTGGGGTGATTCGCCGTAAACCTGATCTGCGTTGGAGCAAAACTGCGCAGGATGTTCGCGACATTACTCAACTGCAGCACGAGTTGCTGGATAGCGTGGCCGGACTGTTGAAGCCGGGTGGTATTCTGGTATACAGCACTTGCACGATTGAGCCTGACGAAAATGAAGGACAATTGGCCCGGTTTTTAAGCGAACATCCAGAGTATGAGTTGGCAAAGGATCATTCTTTTCCAGCCGTGAGTCATGAAATGGACGGTATACAGAAAGGCTCGGTACAGCTGTTACCGCAGCATTTTCACAGTGACGGATTTTATATTGCGCGTCTGCGCCGGGTAAAGTAGATCGGAAGGGAATTCCAGGTAGCTGCCCACCAGTATTTCCACAATCCGCCGGACACTTCCGGCGGTTTTTTGCATGAAGATGAAAAATTTTTACCCCCTCAGGGATTTGTGCTAAAATAGGAAGAATGAAAAACACTGTCTGCGATTAAACAGAACTTAATGAAGAAGGAACGGGTGCAAATATTGATGAAACCTTTTATATATGATTTAACACTGGAAGAGCTTCAGGACTGGGCCAAAAACAATGGTGAGCCTGCCTTTCGGGGAGGACAAATTTTTGACTGGCTGTATGTAAAGCGGGTCAATAATTTCAGTGAGATGACGAATTTGTCCAAGGGGCTGAGAGAAAAGCTGGAGGAGCAATTCAGTTTTGTGACGCTTCACGAAATTACAAAGTTGGAATCGAAAGATGGGACTGTTAAATTTCTGTTTGGTTTACACGATGACCATGCTATTGAGACGGTTATCATGAGACATAATTACGGAAACAGTATTTGTGTAACGACTCAAGTGGGTTGCCGGATTGGCTGTACTTTTTGTGCCTCGACGCTTGGGGGTCTCAAAAGAAACCTGACGGCTGGCGAAATTACGGCACAGGTGGTGCAGGCTCAGAAAATTCTGGATAAAACGAATGAACGAGTGAGCAGTATCGTGATTATGGGCTCGGGTGAGCCTTTTGAGAACTATGAAGCGACAATGACGTTTTTGCGTACAATGATTCATGAAAAGGGCCTGAATATTGGTCAACGTCATATTACGGTGTCAACCAGCGGCATTGTGCCCAATATTTATAAATTTGCTGACGAGGATACACAGATTAATCTGGCAATATCTATCCATGCGCCCAATGATGCGCTGCGTTCGAAGCTGATGCCTGTAAATCGACGTTATCCTTTTAAGGATGTTATGGATTCTCTTCGTTATTATCTTGCTAAGACGGGGCGGAGAATTTCGTTCGAATATGCCTTGATCGGCGGAGTAAACGACCAGGCAGAACATGCTGAAGAGCTTGCGGATGTGTTGAAGGACATGCTGTGTCACGTCAATTTGATTCCAGTCAACCATGTGCCTGAGCGCAAGTATGTGCGTACATCGCGCAGCGATATTTTTAATTTTCAACGTATTCTTGCCGAAAAAGGCGTCAATGTGACGATCCGGCGTGAACAGGGTCACGATATTGCCGCTGCCTGCGGTCAGTTGCGTGCAAAGCATATGGAGTTGGGGTGAAACCATTTGATCAAAACAGTTCATGTCAGCCATGTCGGACGTGTGCGTTCGGTAAATGAGGATTCTGCCTGGATCAGGCACTTGGAGCAAGGCTATATTCTTGGAATTGTTGCCGATGGTATGGGAGGGCATCTGGCCGGTGATACGGCCAGCCGCCTTGCGGTAGAGACACTTGCCGCTGATTTGGCGACGCTGGAGAGCGGATTATCCGCACATTCTTTGACGGCGGCGCTCAGCGACGCTATTTTGCATGCCAATGAAGTCATCTTCCAAACGGCTGCGCGCGATGACCAGTATCATAATATGGGAACGACGGTTGTTGCCGTGTTGCTCAATGATGCATCTGGAATTATCGGACATATTGGTGACAGTCGCGCCTATGTCATATCCAAAGGAACGGTACGTCAGCTTACAGAAGACCATACTTTGGTTAATGAGTTGTTCAAAAACGGTCAGATCAGTAAGGAAGAGCGGGAGAACCATCCCCGTCGCAATGTGCTGACACGGGCATTGGGCACTGATTCCGAGGTAAAGGTAGACATTGACACCATTACGCTGGAAAAAGGCGATGTACTATTACTATGCAGTGACGGATTAAGCAATTTGGTAACAGAAGAACAGATCAGTAAGGTAGTAGGTGCCGCAGAAAATCCTTTGGAGGAACGTGCGGATCGTTTGCTACATCTGGCGCTGCTTGCCGGTGGAGACGATAACATTACTGTAGCTTTGTTTGAATTGCCCGACAACACGGTTTCATTGAGTGAAAAGGGGTGTGAAGCATGATCGGGCACCTGCTTGGGGGAAGGTACGAAATTATTGAGCGCATCGGTGGCGGCGGTATGGCGCTGGTGTATAAGGCTCAAGACATTTTGCTGAATCGCAATGTCGCGGTAAAAGTGTTGCGTCAGCAATTTGTTCATGATGAGGAATTTATTCGCCGGTTTCGGCGTGAGGCACAGTCAGCGGCCTCGCTTTCTCATTCGAACGTGGTCAGTATTTATGATGTCGGCCAAGAGGATGAAATCCATTATATTGTAATGGAGTGCGTTGAAGGCAAAAATTTGAATGAGATTATTAAAGAACGTGCGCCATTACAAGTGGATGAAGCAGTGCGGATTGCTTCCCAGATTTGTGATGCGCTGGAACATGCCCACCAAAATCAGATTATTCACCGGGACATTAAGCCTCATAATATCTTAATTGGACGTAATGGACGGGTTAAGGTAACCGATTTTGGGATTGCTCGAGCTGTTACGTCAACGACAATTACTCAGACAGGTTCTGTTGTGGGTTCTGTTCATTATTTTTCACCTGAGCATGCAAAGGGTGTCATTACCGGCGAAAAATCGGACTTATATTCTTTAGGTATTGTCTTATATCAAATGCTAACGGCACAGCTTCCTTTTCTGGGAGAAAGCCCAATTAGTGTGGCACTCAAGCATTTGCAAGAGGAATTTGAGGAACCGCGTAAAATTAATCCGTTGATTCCGCAAAGTGTAGAAAATGTCATTCTAAAATCGATGCGTAAAAATCCGGAGGAACGTTACCAATCAGCAGACGAAATGCTAAGGGATTTGGAGACTTGTCTGCTACCGGGGCGGCGCAATGAATCCAAGCTGGAGTTTACACATTTGGATGATGAGGACCAAACGCGGGTTATCCCAGCTATTAAGCCTCAACAATTAGGTGTGTCTTCCAGTGGTGACGATGTGCCTGTCCAACCTCGGGAGTCTGAACAGCTTCCGAACAAGCAAACGTCCAAGAAAAATAGAAAAAAAACGATCTTCTGGGTAACACTAGTGTTGGTACTACTTTTGTGCATGGGCGGCGTGGTGTACTATGTGCAAAGTGTGCTTGTCGTACCTGAGGTGAAAGTACCAAGTGTACTGACACAAACAGAAGACCAAGCGAAGGTCACTCTAAGTAAAGCAGGACTAGTCATTAATGATCCAATCCAGCATGAATATAAAGAGGGGATTGCACCGGGAGTTGTTTTTTATCAAAGCTACCCTGAAGGTTCTTTAGTCAAGGAAGGAACGGAGATTAGTCTGAAAGTCGGGATTGCCAAGCCGCTCACCCCGATGCCAGATGTCAAAGGACAAAGCTACGAGAATGCTGTCAAGCTACTGACCGCCCAGCAGATTAAGGAAACACAGATTCAGCAAAATGAGCAGTTCAGTGATCAGGCTGAAGGAACCGTCATTAGTCAGACACCTGCTGCAAATGAGCCATTTGATAAGGATTCGGTTCAGGTAGTGCTCACCGTCAGCAAAGGCGCTGCCACTGTTAAAATGCCGAATCTTGTAGGGATGACGCAGAGCCAGGCGGAAAATGAGGTCAAAAAGGCGGGGCTGAAGGTTGGCTCAATTAAAGAGGAATTTAGCTATGAGCAGGATAAAGGAAAAGTAACCAAACAATGGCCTTCAGAGGCGGGCAGTGATCTGCCCCCAAATACGGAAATTACGTTTTATGTAAGTACGGGTTACCCGCCAGAAGCGATTACGTTACCGTTTAATGTACCTGTGGCGCCGAAGGAAGAGGGCAAAAACAGTAAAATTCGTATCACTTATACAGATGCACGTGGAGAAAATCAGGAGTGGGGCAGCCGTACGATTAATACGACACAGGTGTTTACGATCAACCTGCTGATGGCCCCTAACAAAGACAGTGTCGTCTCTGTATTTAGAGATGGTGCTTTTGTTGACACGTATCCTGTTTCTTATATTGATGCAAAAAATGGAACGGTGACGATGCCTCAAATTGCTCCACCTGCGGGAACATCATCGACTGATACATCTGGTGGTACTTCCTCGCAGAATGGAAGTGGAAACGGTGAGGAAGGAAACAACGGGGAATCTTCTAATGATAGCGGTAATGGTGGAGGCGACTCTAACAACCAGGAGGGCACAGAAGGTGATGGTGATCCTTCTGCCTTTGCCCCAGGAACTGATTCCGCAGGAGTTACGCGTAGTGAGTTAGCGGTCAGCAAAAAAAACAACCCCGGTCACGGTTCCTATAAAAAGAAGGACAAAGTGATCGAGGCTGTGCAGCATCAGTAAACTTACTAGAAAAAGAAGCTTAACCTGTTCCACACAATGAAACTTGAACATTATGAAGGAGGACATCTTACACATGCCTGAAGGTCTGATCGTCAAGGCGCTTAGCGGATATTATTATGTCTCCAGCCTGGATCAGGATGGGCGTCCGGTATCCGGCGAAGCTACGGTACAATGCAGAGCACGTGGCCTTTTCAAGAAAAAAGAGATTACGCCCCTTGTCGGTGATCGGGTCGTTTACGAACTGACTGAAAACGGGGAAGGTATGGTCAAGGAGATTAGACAGCGTACGACAGAGCTAATTCGCCCTCCAGTGGCTAATACCACGCTGGCCGTGCTTCTGTTTTCCCTGCGTGAGCCGGATTTAAACCTGCCTTTACTGGACAAATTTTTAGTCCATATAGAGCACGCCGGACTGGATACGATTATCTGTCTGACCAAGCGCGATTTGTATGAAGGTAGCCCTTCAGAGGATGATACGGTGCAGATGGTGCAGGAAATGTATCGGAAGATCGGTTATGAGGTGTTGGTAACCAGCGCCCGTACTGGAGAGGGTACGGCTGAGCTCAAGAAGCTGCTGGCCGGCCAAATCAGCGTGTTTTCCGGTCAGTCAGGTGTAGGGAAGTCCTCCATGCTTAATGCTTTGGAGCCTGGCTTAACGCTGGAGACGAGCGCTATAAGCAATAAGCTGGGACGAGGAAGACATACGACTCGCCATGTGGAGCTAATTCCTTTAGACAACGGCGGGTTTGTAGCAGATACACCGGGGTTTAGCCAACTAGATTTTTTAGAGCTGGGTGTGGATGAGTTATCGCCTTGTTTTCGAGAATTCCAACAATATGCGGAAGGATGCAAATTTCGGGGGTGCACGCATATTCACGAACCTGGCTGTAAAGTAAGAGAGGCCTTGGAAGAAGCACATATCTCACAGGGACGATATAATAGCTATCTGCAATTTTATCAGGAATTAAAAGAAAAAAAGCGGAGGTATTGAGCATATGTTAAAAATAGCACCGTCGATTTTATCCGCTGATTTTGCTCGTCTGGGCAGTGAAGTTGCGGAAGCCCAAGCAGCAGGAGCAGACTGGATTCATGTGGATGTTATGGATGGTCATTTTGTATCCAATATTACACTAGGCCCCCCTATCGTTCAGGCTATTCGGCCGCATACAACTCTCCCACTGGACGTTCATCTGATGATTGAGCAGCCTGAACGTTATATTAGTGATTTTGTAAAGGCAGGAGCTAATATCATCACGGTCCATGCGGAGGCCTGTGTTCATTTGCATGGTGTCCTTCACATGATCAAGCAGCAAGGCGCTCTGGCGGGAGTGGCTCTCAATCCGGGGACTTCACCATACGCGATCAAGGAAGTGCTGCCCAATGTAGATATGATTCTTGTGATGACGGTTAACCCTGGTTTTGGGGGCCAGTCCTTCATTCCAGAGACGTTGAATAAGATCAGACAAATCCGTGCTTGGTTGAACGAATTGGGTCGTTCAGACGTACATATCGAGGTGGACGGAGGTATTGCGGAGGAGACGGCACCAGCCGTATTTGAAGCGGGTGCTAACGTGTTAGTGGCAGGCAGTGCAGTGTACGGCAGAGCAGACCGTGCAGCGGCTATTGCTGCTATTCGGGATAGTGTCGTTCATTTGTCCAAGTGAAGCTAACTGAAGCACTGTGGATGACCTTAGCGAGCATGCTGACCGGTTTGACACTCAGTTGTTTCTCGCTAGTGAAGACGCCTTGGAATGCTATACTTTCACTTTTGGCTGTTCTTATTGTCCTGTTTTATTTTCGTAAAAATGAACGGCGTGGTTTGCGTATCGGTTTTGTGGTGAGCAGTGTGCTTTATTATATTCTGTTTATTTTTATACTCTCAGCATATCTCTATGTTCGCGGACTTGTCTGATGGTATAGCCTGGGATGGTTGTGCATAAATATGGTTACATGAGCGGGATTCTCATGTAGCCTTTTTTTGTGGGGCAACAACCCTTGACAGGTTGCATAAACTACAGAGAACGGATGCAGGAGGATGATGGGGAGGGTGAGGCATGAAGTTTTACACAATCAAGCTGCCAAAATTTCTGGGTGGATTCGTCAAAGCCATTTTGAATACATTCCAGAAGAACTGAAATCAAAGTAACGTTGACACAGGATGTAGGATGAAGGCGAAAGGTACACAGGAGGCACGCTTCCCGGGCACAGCAGATTGATAGCTCGGCAATAAAAGACAAGAATGCGCGGGAAGTTGCCTGACATTTTGTCCTCCTGAATCAGTGGGATATTATTCGAATAATCAAAAAAGCACCCGTTTAAAACGAGGTGCCTTTTGTTTATAACGATATTTTTTTACGACTACACGCGAGTCACTTTACCGGCTTTCAATGCACGAGTGCTGACATAAACGCGTTTCGGTTTACCGTTAACGAGAATGCGAACTTTTTGTACGTTGACGCCCCAAGTACGGCGATTACGGTTGTTAGCGTGAGATACGTGGTTACCGCTGCCAGGCTTTTTGCCTGTTACAGAACATTTACGAGACATGATTCCACCTCCTATTCTGAAAATAACCAAACTCCATATGGAATGGGTCGCTCTTCAGGCCGACTGGGTCAGCCGGACTTTATAAGTCACTAACCTGAACAAAACAATACTTAAATATAATATCATAGTCAAAAAAGCTCCGTCAACTGATTCAAAAACTTTATTTATTTCTCTTTCGCATTATAGTACAATATGGGATAGCTATTGCTGCGACTATTTTGTTTTTTAATGGAATGTGAATTCTTATTCCAGTCATGCCGGGCAGTTCAGAGGCGGGACCATAATCATCATTCCGGCCAATGATTTTTTGTTGGGCAGTTGACTGGTTTTTCATATTATATGAGCTGTGGAAAGAAACCAGAGGATGGTTACGGAAGCTTACGAAAGGGTGACATTCGTATTCGTCGTCTGGCTTTAGTATAATTCAATTGAACCTTGAACATGTGTTGTGAAGATGGATTGTAAAACAATTGTATTAAGCTAGGAAGGGGAATTCTCTTGAGTAATCGTTCTTTGAATGGAACAGACTTTACCGCGATGGTTTTAGCCGGGGCGGAACAATTACAGCAGCATGCGGAGCATGTCAATTCACTAAATGTATTCCCGGTGCCAGATGGTGATACGGGAACCAATATGAATCTGACGATGAGCGCGGGCGTAACGGAATTGAAGAGGGGAGATTCTTCCTCCATCGGTGTCATGTCCGGCATCTTATCCAAAGGCTTGCTGATGGGGGCCCGCGGCAATTCAGGGGTTATCCTGTCTCAGTTGTTCCGTGGCTTCAGCCGTTACGCTGCCCCATACGAGGAATTGAATACCCTTCAGTTCGCATCGGCATTGCAGAGCGGGGTGGATGCGGCCTACAAGGCGGTGGTTAAGCCGGTGGAGGGTACAATTCTTACCGTGGCGAAGGAAGCGGCCAGACATGCTGTGTTTTTCTCGCGCCGGACGAACGACATCACAGAACTGATGGAAGAAGTGCTTGCCAAAGCAAAGGAAACGCTTGCCATGACGCAGGACATGCTCCCTGTACTGAAGCAAGTAGGGGTTGTAGACTCGGGTGGACAAGGACTTGTGTATATTTATGAAGGATTTATGCAGCATCTTGGAAGCGGATTGGTGACATCTCCAACTTCAAAAGGCGATAGTGTACGCCCGGTTTTTGCTCCTTATGTATCGGAGAGACCTACAGCTGCGCCTGTTGCTCCTTCCCCAGATGCGCCGATTTCTGCGCAGGCGAAGCTCGAAACGGAGAATATTGAATTTTTGTATGATATGGAGTTTTTTATTAATCGACAATTGGGCGAAGCGCAAGGTACAAATTTTGATGAGGAAGCTTTCCGGAAAGCGTTGTCAGTAGATGGTGATTCGATTATCGTTATTTCGGATGATGATGTCATCAAGGTTCATGTGCATTCGAAGGCTCCAGGTGAAGTCTTGAATCTTGCGCTGCGTTACGGGGAAATTACACAGATTCGAATTTTGAATATGCGCGAGCAGCATCGTGATTTGCTGTCAGCAGGTATGGATGGTGCTCCTGAGCCTGAATGGTTTGCAGAAATACCAACAGAGCCTGCACGTGAGGAGGAGCCATCTGAGCCTCCAGCTCATGAGCTAGCACCTTTTGGCTTTATAGCTGTGGCTTCTGGTGAAGGGATTGCTGATATTTTCAGAAGCTTGGGTGTTGATGTTGTCCTTTCGGGTGGTCAGACGATGAATCCGAGCACAGAAGACTTCGTGAATGCGGCTCGCTCGATTGCGGCTCAACATATTTTTATTCTGCCGAATAATTCCAATATAATCTTGGCTGCTGAACAAGCGCGTGAATTGCTAGAGGTGGAACGTTTGGTGTCGGTGATTCCAAGCAAAACAATTCCTCAGGGCATTGCAGCAGCATTTGCTTACCAAGAGGAAGAAGCCTTTGAGGTAAACCAAGATAATATGCGGGACGCAGTTACCCGTGTGAAGTCTGGACAAGTGACCTATGCGGTTCGGGATACGACACTTGATGATCTGCATATTACAGCGGGCCACTACATTGGTATTCAGGATTCTAAGATCGTGGCGACTGAGGAGCAATTAATGGCAACATCCCGTCTTTTGCTGGCGAAAATGCTGGTGAATGGCGATGAAATTGTTACGATTCTTACAGGTTCGGACGCAAAACAAGAAGAGACAGATCAGCTTGTTGCGTGGCTTGAAGAAAATTATTCGGATGTTGAAGTGGAAGTTCATGAAGGTGGTCAGCCGATTTATCCTTATCTGTTCTCAGTGGAAACCTGATGTGCTTTGGCACACCCATGGTAGTCCACTACAAAGGAGGTCTGACTGATGAGAACTATCATTTTGACAGATAGCACGGCTGATATTCCACAGGAAATAGCAGATCGTCTCGGCATAGTCATTGTACCATTGACGGTGATGTTCGGCAGCACAGCTTACCTGGACGGTATTGAGATGTCAGCTGCTCAGTTTTACAGCGAACTGGTACGGGCTGATGAACTACCTACAACGTCACAGCCATCACCAGCCCGTTTTTTGGAGACGTACACGGAGCTGTTGGAGCAATACCCCGAGAGCCAGGTTATCTCTATCCATTTATCCTCCGGTGTGAGCGGAACGTACCAGTCCGCTCTGCTGGGTAAATCCATGTTGGAGAAGCATGAAGATAGAGTGACCGTTATGGATTCCAAGTCGGCCTCGTACGGATACGGTATGCTCGTGGTTTACGCCGCAGAGCTGGCAGCTGCCGGGCAATCCCCGGCTGAAATTATTCAGGGTGTGGAACGTCTTGGAGAACGTCGTTGTTTGTATTTCCTGGTGGATACACTGGAATACTTGCAAAAAGGCGGACGAATTGGCAAGGCAGCGGCTATGGTTGGTACGTTGCTTAACATTAAGCCAATTCTTTCGATTGACAAAGAAGGTATTATTTATTCGGCTGATAAGGCGAGAGGGCATAAAAAAGCGACAGCACGAATTATTGAACTGCTGGAGCGGGATTTAAAAGGCCAAAAAATTAATATTGCTGTGGGTCATACGGCAGATCGCTCGGCGGCAGAAGCGTTTGTGGCTCAGCTGGCAGAGCATTTTGAACTGGGCGATCAAATATATACTGAACTTGGCGCTGTGATCGGAACTCATGTGGGACCAGGAACGATTGGTATTTTTGCATGGCCGGGCGGAGATGAGAGGTAATATGCTGCAATTGGATCAAATACCATTAAAACAAATACACGGCGTGAGTGCTCTCAAAGAAGGAGAGCTTCACGCTTTTGGCATTTCTAACGTGCAAGATATGCTGGAATATTATCCGTTTCGGTATGAAGATTACCGACTGCGATCGCTAAGCGAAGTGAAGGACGGAGATAAGATTACAGTACAGGCGAAAATTATGGGCATTCCGGTGCTTCAGCGTTACGGACGCAAATCAAGGTTAACTTGTAAATTGATGGCTGAGGATTGGATGTTTACTGCAACATGGTTTAATCGGCATTTTTTGAAGGATCAGCTAACATCAGGTCGTGAAATTGTGGTGACTGGGAAATGGGATCTTAAGCGAATGCAGATGACTGTTGCAGACTCTGAGTTCCCTGATAAAGGAGTGGCTCGTTCGGGGACACTTCAACCGGTGTACTCTATAGGTGGCAAGATTACGCAGAGCTGGATGCGAAAAATAATGAATCAGACGCTCCAGCAGTTTGGTGAAATGATTCCCGAGATATTGCCAGATCTGCTGGTACGCAAGTATAGTATGATGCCGCGCAAGCAGGCCATTGCAGGTATACACCAACCTCAGGACAATCGAGAGGGACAAGAGGCTCGGCGACGGATGGTGTATGAGGAACTCTTTTTATTCCAGCTGAAAATGCAGGCATTCCGAGCGTTAAATCGTGGTCGAGCGGACGGGGTGGTGCATACGGTGGATAACGCCACGATCCGTGAATTTGTGAGGGCTTTGCCTTTTGAATTAACGGATGCACAGAAGAAGGTTGAGCTTGAAATACTGCATGATCTACGCTCACCTTATTGTATGAACCGTCTGCTCCAAGGGGATGTTGGGTCGGGGAAAACTGTGGTTGCCGCCATCGGTTTATTCGCAACAGTACGTTCCGGTTTTCAGGGAGCACTGATGGTGCCAACCGAAATATTGGCCGAGCAGCATATGCGGTCGCTTCACAAGCTGTTTGAACCCTTTGGAATCAGTGTGGGGTTACTGACAGGAAGTACAACTGGGAAGAAGCGAAAGGATTTGCTTGCCGCTCTTCAAATGGGTCTGCTGGATATTGTGGTGGGCACGCATGCCCTTATTCAGGAGGATGTGTATTTCCGCCAGCTTGGACTAGTTGTAACGGATGAGCAGCACAGGTTCGGAGTCAACCAGCGTAGTGTACTGCGCCGCAAGGGCTACAACCCCGATGTGCTGACCATGACCGCCACACCGATCCCGCGTACGCTGGCGATTACTGCTTTTGGTGATATGGATGTTTCTACAATATCAGAGCGGCCAAAGGGACGGATTCCAATTTCTACGTATTGGGTGAAGCACGAACTGATGGATCGAGTGCTCGGTTTTATTTCTCGTGAGGTAGATCAGGGACGGCAGGCTTATCTAATCTGCCCGTTGATTGAAGAGTCAGAGAAGCTGGATGTACAGAATGCCATCGATCTGCATATCCAAATGCAGCAGGCTTTTCCACATTATCGCGTTGGGCTGTTGCACGGACGAATGACTCCTGCAGAAAAGGAAGAAGTTATGCGTTCCTTCTATGCAAATGAGGTTCAGCTACTCGTTTCAACCACGGTTGTAGAGGTGGGGGTAGATGTGCCCAATGCGACGCTAATGATTATTATGGATGCAGATCGCTTTGGATTGTCCCAGCTACATCAGTTACGTGGACGTGTTGGAAGGGGCGCACATGCCTCATACTGTGTACTGATCGCGGATCCTAAGTCGGAGGTTGGTCAAGAGCGGATGAAGGTAATGACCGATACGGACGATGGTTTTGAGGTTGCTAGACGCGATCTGGATTTGAGAGGGCCGGGGGATTTCTTTGGCACCAAGCAGAGCGGGTTGCCCGAGTTTCGGTTAGCAGATATGGTAGCGGACTTTGAGGTGCTGGAAAAGGCACGTGAGGATGCAACTGATCTAATCAAGGACTCCTCTTTTTGGACATCTCCGCAGTATGAAGCACTTCGCGGTTATTTGCAAAAAGAGCAGATTTTCCAAGGGGATCTTATCGACTGACCCACCATGAATGATGAGGATGTTCTAAACGTTTCTAACAGATAGGTACAATGGACAGGCTGACCGTCATATATTTGGGAATGACCGAATGATATGGGAGGTGTGGCAACATTGAGCTATCAGCAATATGGAATTAGTCCGCAATTGGTGGAGCGGATTAAGTTAAAAATGAAAAATCGTGCGCTCAAGGAGCGGGTCAAGCAGCAGATCGAGGGCGTGACCAAAGCAGATCTGCAAAACAAAGCTAAGGTGCGTCATCTTGTGAAGACCACTTCTGCTATTTTAAACGAGCGATTGACGGCTACACAGGAGGAGCAACTGACTGCCTTCGTATTGGCACAAAAAATTGATCCGTCTAATACGTTCCATCTGATCAAGCTATGGGGAATGTTCCGTTGATGCTGTTCGAACGGGTGCTTCAAAGCACTTTCCATGTTTTATGTGAAGCATAGATAAAAAAAGGATTGCCTGATGTTAGGCGATCCTTTTTGGCTTTATTTAAGGCTTTTGTATTTCATTCCCCGGGCAATAGGCAGTAGTCTTTTAGTGTGAAATTCTATTCGTAATAACCACCAATCTTGATAGACCGTTCCATGGCCTGTACACCTGGACGTACCGTTGTTCGGTGCAGAGAACGCTCCCTAGCCCAGAAAATTGTAAAGGTTAGCACGGTGACTGCTCCAGTAAGCGCATCACGCGAAGGACCAGAATCCGGTTACTGTACGGATGGTTCACCTTGTTCCCGTCTTGCCCGAACCTCCTGGACAATTTTTCTGTTCATTGTTTCCGTCAGCTCATAATTCTTCATTGGAAATACGGAGAGAAATGTCAGAACCCCCGGAATAATTGTAAATAGTAGTGTGAGCCAAATAAGGGTTGTATTTGTTTGGACGATATTAGGCTGATAACCCGCTAACGCCAGCGCATAACCACCCACGGCGCTGCCGATTGCGGCCGCCAATTTGGCCCGGAAAACGTTAGCTGAGAAAACCATCCCCTCTGATCTGTTTCCAGTTTTCCACTCTCCATAATCGACGCAATCTGCTAGCATTGTGGACATGACAACATAGTTCAGCCCCACACCGAAAGAAATGATACAGCTGAGAATAAAGACAAGTACAATAGAGTTGCCGCAGAAGAAAAGAGCTATCATGGATATGGAGGTGATTAGCACCCCTGCTATGCTAGTGCCTTTTTTGCCGATCCACTTGGCAATGAACGGAACTGCGACGTTACCTGCGATTTGAAATCCCACGGTTAGTCCCATAAACAGTGGAATGAATGCTTCGGCACCTAGGTTGTATTTGAAATAATACAAAGTAAAGGCATTACGAATGTTGGCAGTCATTTCGATAATAAAAAACGAGATGATCAACAGCCGTAAAGGTCGGTTTTCAATGAAGAATAGGCGGAGTACTCCTTTTAACGTTTGTTTTTCATGGCGAGGCACTACGTGTTTTTCTTTTACGCCAAACACCGTAAACATCATGCAGACGAAGAACAGGCCACAAAGTACAGCAACCGCTCCAGCCCAGCCGTTGAAGAAATGGACGAGGGGAAGCGCTACGACATTGACCGTCCACAAGCCGGCACTTGCAACCGTACGAGGAACAGTCACGACCTTGGTTCGTTCTGCAGCATCTTTGGTTATAGCGGCGGACAGTGACCAATACGGAATATCCAATATGGAATAGCTAATGCTCCAAGCGATATAGGTAACATAGGCATAAACCAGCTTCCCGGCGGAAGAAAGGTCCGGACTGAGGAAGAGTGCGAAGGTGGTGAGTGTTACCAAGAAAGCCCCGATGAACATGTAAGGCCTAAACTTCCCCCAACGCGTATTCGTGTTGTCGACTGCAATGCCGATAAAGATATCAACTACCGCGTCAATCACCCGTGCCACCATCAGTAATGTCCCGACTGCAAGCGCATTCAATCCAAAGCTGTCAGTATAGAAGAACATAAGATAAACGGCGGTTAAATTGTAAATAACATTCATCCCATAACTACTCAGTGAGTAAGAGATCAGTGTTTTTAAACTGACTTTGTCATTATTTTTTGCAGATGCAGAAGTAAGCATGTTTTAACCCCTTTCAAAAATTGACGATCATAACAGACTGTAATGATACGTTTAACGCAAACTTGTAAGCGTTATCTTGAATTACAGAATAACAAAAGCTGCAGGAGGAGTACATGATTTTTCTAAAGCAGATGATAGCAAAAACAAAGATTGTCGCAAACATTCACAGGTTGAGGTTTCTTTTTAGCTCTTATAACATAATTCTTAATTTATGCTATATTTGTTACGGGAACACCGCCCTTGGTTAACTTTTAAATTCTGAAACGTGGAGGTTAGGAATGAGTGAGAATATGATTCAATTTGTAGATACACGTACCAGTTCAAAACATAAAAATATTACAGATTTAATCCTATATAATTGTGGTTCCGAGCCTTGTTCTCCCAACCAGGACTTTGGGCCTATCGCCAGGGATTTCAATCTTATCCACTTCGTATTAAAGGGGAGAGGCAAACTGGTATTAGATAAGGAAACATATAACATAGAGAAAGGACAGGCTTTTTTAATCCCTGCCAATAAGGCCGCTTATTATCAAGCTGATGAGTACGAGCCATGGGAGTACAGCTGGGTGGGGTTTATGGGGATCAAATCCGAAATGTACTTGCAGAACATCTCTCTTGTTCAGGATAATCCGTATGTGGTAAGTATCGGAGACATCACTTTTTTTCATTCGACCATTCTTGAAATGCTTCGTATAGGGAATAATACGCTTTCTTCATCCTTGGCTATTCAGGGGTATTTGTGCCATATTCTCGCCAAGCTGGTGCATGAATCGGGTGAAACGATGCCTGTGAAACAAGAGCTTCCCTATTCAGTTCAAGCTATCAACTATATGGAGAAAAACTACAACGGTGGCATTCAAATCAATGAGGTGGCAGAGTATCTCGGCCTTCACCCAAATTACTTAACCTCTGTTTTTAAGCAGGAAATAGGCGAAACACCAAAGCAATATTTAATGAACATTCGGATTAAAAAGGCATGCGAGCTGTTACAGGATACCAGTTACTCTATTCAAGTAATCTCCAATTCGGTCGGTTACTCGGATCAACTGACCTTTTCACGGGCGTTTAAAAAAATGATGGGCATTTCTCCCAGCGCTTATCGTGAAAATATTCTTTGATTTTGCTATATATATCTTCTAAAAATACTGGTGATTGAGGTGGGTGTATTTTGATATCGTAAAGCTGTTGGTTTTTCCTGCATGGTATTTTAAAGGATTGCACGGAAGAACTCACTTTACGAGAGGGGAACTGCATGTGGATACACTCATTGCCTTTATTCCAGCCATAGGCTGGGGATTCATGCCCATACTGGCGCAAATGACAAAAGCCAGTCCTCGCGAGCAACTGACGGGGACGGTCATCGGTGCCGTATTGTTCGCACTGTGCCTGTATTCGTACTCACCTGTTAACTTTCAAATCACACCATTTATTGTGAGCTTTGTCTCAGGTGTGTTTTGGTCCGTAGGACAGTTGATTCAATTTCAAGCTTTCCAGAAAGTAAGCGTTTCAACGGCCATTCCCATCATTTGTGGGCTACAACTTATGGGAACGACGCTTTTTGCAGCACTAATCTTGGGCGAATGGACGACTGGGTACCAATTTGGTATTGGATTAGCAGCGCTTATATTTATTTTGTCTGGCATCTTGCTGACGAGCTATCAGGGCAAATCAAGTGGTTTGTCCAAGCCTTTACCCCTTCAAATTCTTGTCATGTTGGTTTGTTCGGGTATAGCCTTAACCTTGTATGTTATTATTAATCAAATCTTTCATGTTTCCGGTCTGTCGGTCATCTTACCGCAATCACTTGGCATGCTGTGTTCTGCGCTTTTAATGAACTGTAAGGGAGGGCAGAAGCTTCATCTGGTTCAGGTGCTGCGCAATTTGTCTACGGGTTTGTCGTGGAGCGTGGCAAATTTGGCGCTATTCATTTCGAATGGGCTTATTGGAGTCGCTGCCAGTTTTCCGATCTCTCAGGCGAGTATCGCCATCTCCTGCGTTGGCAGTATTCTGATTTTCAGGGAAAAGAAGAGTCCCGGGGAATGGCTTCGTCTACTGGCCGGCATTACGGTAATCATGGTCGGAGTGGGATTGATTAGTCTGGTCAAGCTCTGAGATTTAGCAATTGAATTTAGCGGAATGCGCTGATTACACACCCGTACCTTTTGAGATAGCTGTAGCGTACCCGTTCTCGTCCAGCGCTGCAAGCTACAGATTGCGGCTGACCGAGGCGGAAATATTGAGAAATATTAAAAATATTAGCTTTCGCAAGTAAACGGATAATGAGAAAACTCTATGTGAATGGTTTAACCATTGCATAGGGTTTTTTTGGAATTTTGTGTTTAACAGCGGTCATAGGACGCGCAATCACTGTTAAAGGAAGTAGTTTTCAGGTGAGTAGCTATTGAGATTGAAATAACATCTCCCGCTGTAAAAGTATTTTTATAAATAATAGAAAGATTATCCGTTTGCTGTACTTTACTACAGTCATAAATGTGGTGCATTAATATATGTGACAGACCAGCTTTGTACATGGCAGAAATTTCGTTGCGCATACTTCCTGATTACAGGTGTTTAAGATAGGTGTGTTATTCGGACAAGCTTATTTAGTTGTATTTTATAATAATTAATAAATGCAATGATGTTTTACAGTTTTGAGAGGCTCAAAAAGTGTCAATATAATGTTTTTATTCTATTTCGATGGATAGGATGAACATTAGGAAAAAGGCTTGTCTCAAAATAAACATAGAGACAAACCTTTTTTTAATTTTATTCATACCAAATGCTGCCTTCTGAAATCCATTGGACTCAAACCTAAGTGCGTTTTTATAAATTTTGTGAAGCTAGAAGGCTGTTCAAATCCAAGCTTCTCAGCAATTTGATGAATAGGCTCTTTAGTCGTTAAAAGCAAGTTTTCTGCAAGTTCCAGCACCCTGGATTTGATAAAATCCTGAGCTGTTCTACCGGTTTCTTTTTTTAGCATGTCCGAAAGATAATTAGGTGAATACCCCATTGCTTGAGCAAGACCTTTTACACTTGGTGTACCTGATCTTTCAATAATATCCACAGTACACAGTTCATTTAAAAGCTCTTCGAACTTGGTGACGGCGTCTTTATAAACCACTGCTCTAGTGATAAATTGCCTGCCATAAAAGCGTTTAGCGTAGTTTAAGAGTAATTCCAAATTGGACACAACGAGTTCTTTCGTGTAAAGGTCTATATTTTTACTGTATTCATTCTCAATGTTCTTCACTATACGTTCAATCGTCTCTCTTTCTTGTTCAGAGAGCTGCAAGGCTTCATTTGCTTCGTATTCAAAAAAGCTGTACTCGGATATTTTTGACCATAGTGTGGTTCCTCTGATCATGTCAGGATGAACACAAAGCATCCAGCCATCCGAATATTCAGGTGTATAATTGCCCTCAGAAATCATGATTTGACCAGGAGCTGTGAAAACAAGGCTGCCTTCACGAAAATCATAGTTTTTTCTGCCGTATTTAAAATCACATTGAGTACCACTTTTTAGAGATATCACATAAAAATTCAACATGACGTCAGTGTTAAACATGGTTTCCGATGGATTAGCATTTTCAAAATTCATCGCAGTAATTAATGGATGTTTAGGTTTATTGTATCCGAGTAATTCATGTAAGTCAGATATTGATTCAACCGTTAACATGATTTGCCCTCCTTATGAACAAAACAATTCCTCGCAAATAGAAAGCTCTTCTTATCATATCCTTTGAATTTCAAGTAAGACATAGTCTAATCCACGATAAACTTGTTTGAATTACAGAACTATTTATCAGTAATCTGGACAATATCATCAGTAACCTGGATATGTACCTAATCGAATGGGTTGCAGTATAAATATATTACTTAAATGAAAAGGAGAATTACGATGATTACAAAAATCATCCTTATTACTGGAGCTACTGATGGAATCGGAAAAGTTGCGGCGAAAACCATGGCAAAGCAGGGACACACTGTGATCATTCATGGACGGAATCAAAACAAAGCACAGAGACCCTTAATGTATTTTCACCATTGCTCTTAACAGAGTTATTATTAGATGTTCTTTCAAAAAGCCCCTCAGCAAGGATCATTAATACCTCTTCCGCAACACATAGGATTGCCAAAAAACCAGATTTCAGCGATTTACAGTTGGAAAAGGACTACACCTCGTCCGGTGCGTATGCATCCTCCAAATTGTATACGATTTGGATCACAAGACACTGGTCAGCTGAACTAATGAGAAGGGGACTGAAAAATATAACTGCGAACGTGTTACATCCTGGTGCTGTTGCGACTAGATTTGGACAAGACAACGATAAAGGTTTTATTAATAATATAGTGTTTAAGTTGGCACTTCCATTCATGAATACGCCAGAAAAAGGAGCTGCTACAACCGTATATTTGGCCACATCACAAGAAGTAGAAAAGGTCAATGGGAAATTCTTTGGTAACATGAGGGAGGAAAAACCACGGGATCGATATTATTCTGTAGAAAACGAAATAAAAGTTTGGGATTACTGCCAAAAGGTTATTAGCCCTTATATGAATAAATAAGTACGGAGCAATAATAAGGTTTACGATGGCCCCTCTGCTTTCCTGAAGTTGAGGGGCTTTTTGTATTCATTTTCTTTCCTAATAATCAGTAATAGGGACAACTTTGTCTGTAATCAGGCTATGTTAACCATAGATCTGGAGTTTTAAACTATAAGTATCCATTAAGACAACCTTAGATGCGTTATCACGCTGTACCTAAGTGTAGGCTGTAAATAGTGTATGAAGGGGGATGAGATAGGGATACGAATACAATTCAAATACAACAATTTAGCTGATATCTGAAATATATAATATGAAAAATGAAAGGGGTATAACAAGTATGTGTAAAGTTCATGCATTGAGTGTTCCCAGTGCGAATGCGCCATTTGAACGGACGATGATTGAACGGAGGGAATTGCGCCCAGATGATGTTCTAATCGATATTAAGTATAGTGGTGTATGCCACACCGATGTTCATATGGTCCATAATGATGGAGGTTACTCTCAATTCCCAATGGTTCCCGGTCATGAAATGACAGGAATTGTAGAAGCGGTTGGAACGGAAGTAACTAAGTTTGTAGTGGGTGACCGGGTTGGAGTAGGGCCTCTCGTGAACTCTTGTGGAGAGTGCGAGAATTGCCTACGTGGTGAGAATATGTTCTGTAAAAAGGGCATGGTCATGATGTATAATTCCGTAGACTACGATGGAAATATTACTTACGGTAGTTACAGTCAAAAAATTGTAGTGAAGCAAAATTACGTACTTCAGATCCCAGATAGTTTGGGCTTAGATGTTGCCAGTCCACTACTCTGTGCAGGAGCTACGGCTTACTATCCTTTGAAACATTGGGGAGTAGGTCCAGGCAAAAAAGTCGCTATCGTCGGTATTGGAGGTATCGGCCACCTAGCTATCAAATATGCCCATGCATTAGGAGCTGAAGTTACGGCCTTGAGTCAGACAATGGATAAGAAAAGCGATGCGCTAAGTTTTGGCGCCGATCATTACTATGCAACGAACGATCCTGACACATTCTCGACGCTAGCTAGTCAATTTGATGTGATTTTCAACACGACCTCTGCAAGTCTTAATTTAGATGCTTACGTATCCATGCTTAATATAAATGGTACGTTTGTTATCATCGGTGATTCCGGTAAGCCGAACCAATTTAATACGCTCAGTTTGCTTATGGGTCGTCGCAGAATTGCAGCAACGCCTGGAGGCGATCTTCTTGAAACCCAAGAAATGCTTGATTTCTCCGCAGAGCATGGTATCGTCCCTGAAATTGAGGTAATTCACACCAATCAAATCAACGAAGCTTTTGAGCGACTTATCCGAAATGATGTACGATATCGATTTGTTATTGATACATTTACCTTTTAAGTCGTATTTTCGAGGATAACTCAATAGACACAAACATCATCAAAAGCACTTATCTGAAAGACAGGACTTACAATAGAGCGGACGAATTGCTGCTCGTCCGCTTTTCTAATTTATAAATACGCTAGTAAATTAACTCATAAGAATTTAAAAAGAGAAGAAGTGAATTTGCATTGATAACATTGGTCATAGTTGGAGCAGATCCCGGATTGGACTTTTCACTGGCTAAGACGTTTGGTAAACACGGATTTCGTATCGCTATGATTTCAAGAACATAAGAGAAACTAGACAGTATACTGAGCAATTAACTAAATTGAGGCTCAAGGTTTTGCTGTGGATATTACTAACAAAGCACAGCTTACTAGAGCTTTTCAAGAAATTAAAAGTACATTGGGAACTATAAATGTCATGGAATTCAGTCCATACAGCGGAAATGTACCTACGACATCGTTGAAGAAAGCCTTTTTTTAATTGAATTCAAATGTGTATACCAAGTTTCCGCTTTTTCAAGACAAGATAAAATGTTATACATTGGTTCTTTATTTTTGTTGACATTTAAAAGATGAAGCCCAGCCAACCAGAATTCCGTTCCGATCCTCATCCCCCACGAGCACATTAAGCTTTCTTGGCCTTTATGATCACAGAAATAATGTGATGATCCACGCTCGTACCAGATACCCAATCTTTGATGATTGATTTACATAATCCTATAAATTACCTGAATACAGAACTAATGTTTGGTATTATAATAAATAAGAATACATGTTCGTACGTATATGATCGTTTTTTTGGAGGGTGCAGCATGACTAAAACAACTGAGCGGACAATTCTTTTGGCGGATTGCCAGAGTTTTTATGCGAGTGTAGAAAAAGCTTCCTACCCAGAGTATAAAAATAAACCGCTTGCGGTAGCAGGCGATCCTGCACGCAGGTCTGGAATTATTTTAGCAGCATGTCCTATGGCCAAAAGTTTCGGGGTGTCTACAGCAGAACGGCTCGGTGAAGCCCTCAAGAAGTGTCCTGAGCTTGTGATCGTCCGTCCCCGTATGAAACACTATATCGATGTCTCTTTAGCAATTACGGATATATACAAGGAATACACCGACCTGGTAGAGGTGTTTAGTATCGATGAGCAGTTTCTGGACATTTCGGGTAGTTTTAAAATTTTTGGAGATTCTTTAACCGTTGCAAGAGAAATTCAAAAGAAGGTTCTTTTACAAACCGGGGTTTGGGTACGAATAGGAATCAGTTCCAATAAGGTTCTTGCCAAAAGCGCAACCGATATTTGGGCTAAAAAAATTAAAAGCGGTATATTCACGTTGCCCAAGACAGAATTAGAGCAGCTGCTCTGGCCACAGCCAGTTAATAAAATGTTTGGGGTAGGTTCGCGGATGTCGTCCCATTTTGAGCGGCTTGGTATGACAACCATTGGAGATATCGCTAGAACGTCTCTACCAGATCTTAAGTCTAAATTTCGCGCTCGTTTGGGAAAACAGTCGGATATACAGGCGGAGGTCATGTGGAAAACAGCCAATGGTCTAGATGAGAGTCCTGTAGCTCCGTATACCTTCAGTTCTCCACAAAAGTCGGTAAGCCATATGATGACCCTACCCCAAGATTATCTGGAACCAAATGAAGTAGAGACCATCCTGCTTGAACTCTCGGAAGAAGTTTGTCGAGACAGTCGTCGTAAGGGGTGCATGGGCTCTGTCGTGACCGTTAGTTGTACATGTAGCCCATATGAGGCTCCCACCGGATTTTCCAGGCAAATGAAGCTTACAGATCCGACTAACAATACGAATAAAGTGTACAACGCAGCAAAAAAAATATTTTATAATTTTTGGAACGGTATGCCGATACGACGCTTAGGTGTCACTTTAAGTGGGTTGGTTGACGACCAAACTTATCAACTTTCCTTCTTTGAGGATCATGAGCGTATCCGCTCCTTGGAAGAAGCAACAGATAAAATTAAAGAACGCTATGGTAGCGCAGCTATCGTAAGAGCGTCCTCTTTGACCCAAGCTGGTCAGGCACTGGAGAGATCCCTAAAAATCGGGGGGCATTATAAATAAATGAAGGGATATACTGATGTAATTTAGAATTACTAGAGCAAGGTCAGATCCCACTACATATTGGTCTGAAGGGTTCTTGGGAAACAGGTAAAACTAAAGACTGTTAATCTTTGAATTAAAGTCTAGAAAATTATTGCTGGACTTTGTTAATACTACAATGCTATTTGGTATTTTAGCTGTGTTTTATACTTTTCCTTCGGTTCGAATCCATACTCCTGTTTGTCCCAGCACTTTCCGCTGAATTTCACTTGCAATACTCAACGGATCTCCGAACAGGGAGAGACTTCCGCTCATATCCAGAAATTGTTCATCAATGCTGAAAACCTCAACCAAATCCGTATACTCATTATAGATTTCTGTTATTTTTAATGAGACATCGATATAATGCTGCATGCGCAGGCGTACAATGATAAGGTCAGGACATTTTTTACAGCTTCCCCCAGACGTACTGCAGTGGATATACCATGTTTTTTGGCCAGCGGACACGTGGCTAAAATAATGCCTGAACGAAGTGCAGGGTCACCGGCCACAACGAGCGACTTATGTTGGTATGCGGGATTATCCGCTTTTTCGACGCTGGTGTAAAAGCTTTGGCAGTCCGCTAGAAATATGGTTCTACTTCCACGCTCCTTCACAATGTTGACCTCCTCTCCTGGCATGTGATTAATCATATTCCAGAATATTCTTGAACATATACCCTTATAGTAGTATTATATATAGAACAAGTGTTCCTAATACAAATGTATTTTTTGGAACATTACAGTTTACGGGAAACCTAGCATGGCGTATCATATTATCTTGAACAAAAACAAGTGGAAATGAATGAATATTGAGGGGAGAAAACCATTTTTATGAACCCAAAACGTCGACCATCATCTCAAAAACGCAGTAGGTGGCGCATTTTTGGCAGAGTTTTGCTGATTAATATCAAGTGGTTCTCGCTTGCGGGTGTACTTGGAGTGCTGTTTGCCGGAGGTCTTATATCCGGTTATGTGGCGGCACTGGTTCATGATGAACCTGTACGATCACGTCAATTGATATATGAAAAGGTAAATGAGAATGCTCTGACCAGTTTTGTATTTTTTAATGATCAGGTAACTCCGGTTGGAAGAATGCGCATGGAAGAGGACCGACAGCTCGTTGACTTGAAGGATGTCCCTCAGTCCATTGTGGATGCCCTCATTTCAACAGAAGATAGCCAATTTTATGAGCACCATGGTGTAGATTTAAAGGGGACGGCTCGTGCTGTCAAACAGAAACTTTTGAATGAAAACCGCCAAACTGGCGGCAGTACACTGACGCAGCAGGTAGCCCGAAGAGTTTTCCTCAGTCTGGATAAAACGGACAGCCGAAAGGTGAAGGAAATGCTGCTGGCACTACGTATGGAGCGTTTTATGGGCAAAGACAAAATATTAACGGCTTACTTAAATAAAATGCCTTTTGGTAATGGTTCCGCTGGTTACAATTTGTATGGAATCAAGTCTGCTTCGTTAGGAATTTTTAATGTAAGTGATCTACATAAGCTTCATATTGCTCAAGCGGCTTATTTGGCAGGTCTTCCACAGCTGCCATCTGTTTATTCCGCTTTTGATGGTAAAGGGAATTTTGATGAAGAAGGTTTCAACAAAGCGATGGAGCGCCAACGTGTTGTGTTGGGAAGAATGCTGGAAACAGGCAAGCTCACACTGTCCGAATATAATGATGCGCTTCAATTTGATGTGAGAGCGACTCTTGCACCCCATCGCGAAAAAAGCTATAACACATTCCCTTATTTGATGCTGGAAACAGAGCGGGAGGCCGCACAGCTGTTAGCACTCCAGCAAAATCCGAATCTCACAGCAGCTGAGATTTCTAAGCCTGAGCATGCTGAACTTCTTCAAAATACGCGAGAAGAGTTGCAACGGTCCGGCTATCGAATTTATACAACGATAAATAAAAAAATTTATAGCAATATGCGACAGATTGCAGCTAATCCACAAAATTTTTCTCCATACAGTAAGAAGAAGGGACTAGAACAGATTGCGGCAATCATGATTGATCATAAAACAGGGGCTATCCTCGGTATGATCGAGGGCCGGGATTTTAATACCGAGCAAATGAACTATGCAACTCAAATGACACGTCAGCCCGGTTCTGCCATGAAGCCTATTGCTGCTTACTTACCTGCTTTGGAGAAGGGCTACACTCAGCCCGCCGGTCTTATTGATGATTCACAAATCATATTGAAAGACGGACGAAAGGGTTATCATATTCCTAAAAATTATAACAGAAGATATGAGGGGCTTATGACAGCCCGTGAAGCACTCAATCGGTCAATTAACATCCCTGCACTGAGGCTGTTTTTATATGAAGTTAAAATTCCAAACGCTTGGAATTTTGTGCGTTCCCTTGGAATTACGACGATTCAGCCGCAGGATGAACATGCTCAAACAGGAGTTCTAGGTGGACTTAGTAAGGGGATATCTGTCGAGGAACTGACCGCAGCATACGGAACAATTCCCAATATGGGCGTGTATAATGCCCCTCACTTGATCAGTAAAATTACAGATGCCAACGGTAAGATTGTATATGAATTTAAACCACAGACGAAGCGTGTGTATTCGCAGCAAACCGCATTTTTGATGACGGATATGCTCAGAACCGTTATATCAGATCCGAGAGGAACTGGCAAACGCCTACAAAAAGCATTTAAAAACTACGGTACCATTGATATTGCGGGTAAAACGGGTACGACACAGAACTTTGGTGATGTGTGGTTTATGGGATACACGCCTGACATTACGCTAGGCGTATGGGCTGGTTATCGTCAACAAGTTAATACATTATCTCAAGAAGGTCACACCAGAGCACAGTCGGTGTGGGCGTTGATCATGAATGAGGCGGTCAAAGACCAGCCTGAGCTTTTTAAGAATAAGCATTTTATACAGCCGGAAGGCGTTGTGAAAGTTACGGTATCTAGTCTTACAGGTAAGCTGCCAGGGCGCTATTCCCGCCAATCGGGTCATCTCGTGACTGACTGGTTTAACCAAAAGTACGTGCCGACTGAAGTCGGAAGAGAACAGCTTCCACGTTCTGCTAGGCCAGTAGTTCCGTCCAAACCAGATATCAAGAAAGAAGATGTCCCTGAGATCAAGGTACCAGCAACAGATCAAGAGGAGGTTCCACCAGAGGAAACAGTTCCTTCTGTTCCTGACACAGACGCAGAGATCGAACCGCCTGATGAGAATAACGATGTGCCATCAACGGATACTTCGCAACCTTCTGTTGAAAACGAGCCGCAGACACCACCTGAATCAGAAAACCAGAATGGTGCTCCAAAAACTCAGCCTGATGAGGTTATCTATCCTGAACCAACGACTGATCAATCCAACAACTAAGCAACCTGGACGATCTAGTTTAGAACACCGTTTCCAACAATATTGACAGTGACCTGCGGATGAAAACGGACATTAGGATACTCCTCATTCCAACGCTATTCCATTACAATGGCTACCTTGAATGGGAAGTTGGATAGTCAGGCTCCGGTACATCTGTCGGACAGAATTCTCGGTGCCTGAATAAACTTCATTGGTACTTTACCTTCATTGGTTTGAGATTCATCTACAACTTCTAGTGTTTGCTGGAGTAGGCCCTTAGGAGTAAGATCATAAATCGATGCATTTGCCAATCTGGCATCCTTTAAGCTGTCCTGATCCCAGCAGCCTGTTGTAATTATGAGTAGAGCCAGCATTTTATGCGGCTCTGCTCTTTTTTCATATTTTAGATTTCTCCTTTTTGAAAATACGAGCCAAATTATTTGCATGTAACCAATGGGCTTTAAAATTTTCTCTTTGTTCAGGCAAGTAGGCAAGGCGAGATTATAAGGGGGCATAGTCTTG
The DNA here is from genome assembly GCF_038008995.1 of Paenibacillus sp. FSL W8-0439. Taxonomy (NCBI): domain Bacteria; kingdom Bacillati; phylum Bacillota; class Bacilli; order Caryophanales; family Paenibacillaceae; genus Paenibacillus; species Paenibacillus sp. FSL W8-0439. Next base: position 3,535,079 of record NZ_JBBPAK010000001.1, on the reverse strand, counting down.
GGTCAGATCAATTCCCAGGTAGTATCCGAGTTTACGCCGAACCTCACTGCGGGCAAAGGATGAAAGCATGAAAAATCGTCTTTGGTAACCGCGGCATACATACAAAACCTCTACGCCTTCATGATTTCGGATTTCGCTGTATATTTTCACTCCCTGTCTTTTCATTCGTGCTTTTGTGTCTGCTAATTGAACAGTTACGCGCTGTTGTACTCCAGTCAGGCTACGAATATACAAATCGGGCATTTTTAGAGGAGAGATATTCATAATGCGAATGTCTCGTTCCAGCACATCCAGTACAAGTGTTAGAAGTACACACATCTTGATCAGTCCTGCGTCTTCTTCAGAAGGCAAAGGAGCTTTATGCTTGTTATCAAGTACCTTTCTGTTTGTCATAAATATCTCCTTTACGCGGAGTGAAATAACAATATATAATAAGTATATAGAACATATGTTCTGAATATACTTCATCATAGGAATTTTTCTGTTGCTAAAGCAATCATCAATTATTGGAAAAGTGCGGGGAGAGCTACTTCCATGTGCCATTGTGTAAAGATTCTTGCGTATAGGGCCGATGACAGCCAAACAGAGTTTATGTTAAGCTAATGGATAAAAAACTTACATAGAAGGGGATAGCGTTCTGATAGCGACGTTTTTTACTATTTAACATAAGAGAGTCAAGAAAGAAGGTTTACATATTGTCACGTTCGTTATATGCAGCTTTATTATTGTTGAGCCTTATTTGGGGCGGTTCCTTTATGTTTATTAAGGTGTTATTGCTACATCAAGTAGGACCGTGGACTATTGTATTTCTGCGATCCAGTTTTGGTCTTATTTTTATCATCTTATTAATGCTTCTTATACGCAAGCCGTTTAAAATCAAAAGCATCCCGTGGAAATCGGTTATTCTGGTAGCATGCGTCAACATGGTTTTACCATGGACATTGATTGGTTTTAGTGAGACCAGAATAGCTAGCAGCATGGCTTCTGTATTGAATGCCACCACGCCAATATGGACTATGTTGGTGGGTCTTGTCTTCTTCGGAGCTATATTTCATCGCCTGCAGTGGTTAGGAATGGGGCTCGCTTTTATAGGAATTATTATTTTATTGGGTATTAATCCTGCCTCTATTATTTCTGTTGATCCGGTAGGTTTTGGATGTATGCTGCTTGCGACTCTCTGCTACGGATTTGGAACACAGCTCTCCAAACGTTTTCTCTCCAATCTTTCCATGTATCAGGCTACTTTTGCGACACTGTTTGGTGCGGCAGCAGGGGGTGGTATTATGATGGTAATTGTAGAGAGACCAGATTTGTCGATCGTTTCTGTTCCAGGAGTATTAGGTTCCCTAATAGGACTAGGAGTTTTGGGTTCAGGGGTAGCATATATCTTGTTCAACTATATGATTTTGCGGGGGAGTGCGGAATTCGCTTCTTCGGTAACGTATTTTGTACCCGTGAGTGCCATCGTATGGGGCTTTTTACTTCTGAATGAGCATATCGGCTGGAACGTGCTGACCGGTCTGGTTCTTATACTCGGGGGCGTATTTATGGCCAATCAGCGCAGAACAGCCAAACTAAGGGTAATAACTCCAAGTGAAAATAAAACACACTCAGGTCATTGAATGTGTACTCGCCAAACCTTTGGTATAATGCGTCAACTCGCACATACAATAAAGCATGCTCACACATAAAATAAAATATGGTGCAGCAAAAAAGCAAGCTGTTTAGCAGGTGACAAGGTGTGGTATAATAAATTATAGAATTATATGCACCACAGAAATGTCGGAGTTTTATTCCACAAAAGAAAGGATCAGGATACCATGTGTCCCCGAAGGATACTTCCCCAAAGGACGATTTGGAAACGATTTGATCTGTCTTATACTTAGCTTTTCCGCGGAGTAACGTCAAGTTGCGAAAGCCAACTCTGCGGAAGAGGGGATTGTACATGCGAAGGACCAAGTCCTCCAGGCACATCTTACCAGGTTGCTTCCGTAAGAGTGGGTTCATCCACATCAAACTTACGAGAAACCGAGGGAGCCTGTATGAGGAAAACTTACGAATCTATCGTGAACAATGGAGCACTGAGACAGATTGCTGTCATGTTGCTCGGAACATGCATTTTAGCTTTTACGTACTATCACATTAACGCCCAGAATCATTTGTCAGAGGGCGGATTTGCAGGCTTAGCTCTGCTGGGGCATTATGCGTTTGGCATATCTCCAGCATGGAGTATGCTGATGCTTGATGTTCCTGTCATATTGCTGGCATGGGTACTGAAGGGCAAAAGATTTATGATGCTAGCATTAATCGGAGCCGTCGCCTTTTCACTGTTTTATGCAGGATTTGAGAAATACTCGACTCTGGTTATAGACCTGCATGGAAATCTGCTAATAGCAGCTCTACTTTGTGGGGTGCTCACAGGTTTAGGAGCCGGAATCGTACTGCGATTCGGTGGAGCAACCGGGGGCGATGATATTTTGTCTCTGCTGGTGAGCGAGTGGCGCGGATGGAAAATCGGCAACGTGTTTATTGTCAGTGACATCATCGTGCTAGGATTATCGCTGTTGTATCTGCCTGTAAAGGAAACAATGTTTACAATACTGGCTGTGTGGCTTGCCGGAAAAATAATTACATGGACGACCACGTTCCAATTGCACCGACCTGTGAAAAAGGTACTGCCAGCGGCTATTCCCGCTAAAAAGGTAGTTACCAAAACAGTGCCGGTCGTCCACAGCCTTCGTCAATAAGGAAAGGGTGTTACGTCAGGAGAGAAATCTTCTTACGTAACACCCTTTCGCTGTATTCAGCTTCATCTCCCTCTTCTTTGATCGCTCGGCAATTCACGTTCAGCAACACATGAAGGACTCTTTAGAATTAGAAAAAGCAAAATTTTGGTCATACCCATTGTAACTTGAATGCTGTTTTTGTATTTTTTCTACTGCTTCTTATTTTCTTCTACAGGATGATTATCGTTCCATTCCTCAGCTTGAGCAGTGGCAATCGCAATAGCACGCCCTTCTTCATAGCCCTCGCGGAGTAGAGCGTTAGCGATATCAACGGCTTTTTCTCGCACCCGGGGTTCCAGATTTTTCATGGATGGCGGGTAATCATGTTTGTTCCAAGGCATTGTTGCACACTCCTTTTTAGCAGGTGTTGTACTATGTATTACCCGTTGTTGGCTTAGACAAACAAAAATTAAAGTAATGAATGTATTGTAAAATATATCTTGAGAAAAGGCGTATAATGGTGTGCAGAATACCAGAAAAAGGAGTGGAACATTTGCTTGCCTGGGGTTTCGTTTTTTTACTAACCATCATCATTCATACTACCGATAGCTTGTCTTATGCTCTTCGGCTTGGTGGTTTGCGAGCACGTCGGATTGGATTGGCCTTAACCGTGGCCGGAATGCTGCTGTTGGTTTCACGCACCTCCAATATGGCGCAGGGGCCTTTACTTGGAGGGATGGTCGATCAGGCTAAAGAGTCAGCACAATTGGGCGGAACGGATACGAGACTGGAACTGTATATGCACGGGGTACTGCTGGCCGCCACCGTTGGAACTATGTTTGCTATATTACTGTATCCAACAGTGGTGCGCATGTCAGCCAGATGGATTGTGCATTTGGAGCATACTGGATCTATTCCAGCTTTAATACGTCATTTAATGAGTCGAAATCGCTGGAAGCATGCAGGCTACTACATAAAGCGCCCTAGCTGGTCCATGCTTACCTCCCTGATCAGTGGAGTGATCCCCAAGCGTCTAATTATTTTAAATATTGCCGTTACCGCAATTTATACAACTGGAGTGGTATCTGCCTTGTATGCGTCATTTCTATGGCCCGCCCAAGGTACGGCAATGTCAATGTCGTCAGGCTTAATCAATGGCGTCGCAACGGTATTGTTGACCTTGTTAATTGATCCAAGATTGGCGGTGTTGTCAGAAAAAACGCTACGAGGGGAGCTACCCCTAATTCGGATGAATAGTGTGTACGGTTGGATGATCATCTCGCGTTTGGCAGGAACTTTATTAGCTCAGCTATTGCTGGTACCGCTAGCCATTTGGCTTGGGTGGGTGATGAGCTAGATCGTAAAGATGTGCTGCCATATCCAAAAAAGGCTGACCCGTGACCATCTAATAAAGATGATTCCGGGTCAGCCTTAATGATTTTACGGCTGCTTACTTTTCAAATAATGACTTATATGCTCCATATCCTTCACGCTCCAAGTCTTCCTGAGGCACAAAGCGGAGCGCGGCAGAATTGATACAATAACGCAAACCCTCTGGACCTGGACCATCATCGAATACGTGCCCTAAATGGGAGTCTGCTTCGCGACTTCGCACCTCGGTACGAATCATGAAATGGCTGAGATCGGTCTTTTCTTTGACATTGTAACTGCGCAACGGACGGGTAAAGCTAGGCCAGCCGCAACCCGCATCATATTTGTCCAGTGAACTAAACAAAGGCTCTCCTGATACGATATCCACGTAAATGCCTTCAGCTTCATGATCCCAAAACTCATTTTGAAATGGGCGCTCGGTCGCGTTTTTTTGTGTTACTTCGTATTGAATAGGCGTCAGCCGATCTTTGAGCCCGGACTTATCAATCTTGGCAGCCCAATTTTGCTCAATAAAATCTTCACGTCCCGACCCTTTGCGGTAGCGTTTGTAGTGAGCGGGGTTTTTCTTATGATAGTCCTGATGATATTCTTCTGCTTCATAAAAAGTTGCGGCAGGCAGAATAGATGTTGCAATGGGCTTGTCAAAACGGCCACTTTGAGCGAGAGCTTCTTTGGAAGCCTCTGCCTTGATGCGTTGTTCATCATTATGATAGAAAATAGCCGTTTGGTAGGATGAACCTCTATCGTGAAATTGTCCACCTTCATCCGTTGGATCAATCTGTTGCCAAAATAACTCCAACAGTTTTTCATACGGGAACACTTGGGGGTCGAATGTAATCTGCACGGCTTCCACATGTCCCGTTGTTTCAGAGCATACCTCTTCATAGGTAGGATTTTCGGTATGTCCCCCTGTATATCCAGATCTAACCTTCAAAATACCGGGCATTTCCTCAAAAGGGGAGACCATGCACCAGAAGCAGCCGCCCGCAAAAGTTGCCTTTTCTACCGTGTTTGGATTGTTGGTGCTCATATTTTATCACTCCAATCTGAGAATGTTTAATTAGTTGTTATTTAAATAGCTTACAATTAAATTATATACGGGATTTTTGCAAAATCCAACGAAACATCAGAAAGTACTCAGCTGCGTAGCTGTAGTGTGTCCCAAAAAAAGCAATCAAACATACTACAGAACCGGTACAAACTCATTGCCATCATGTTTTATTGCCGCGCCTAACTCTTTTTCGGTAAAGTACAAATCCGCCACCTACCAGTGCAGTATATAGCAGCAAAATAAGTAAACCCGTGATTGGATGTTCCGCAAAGGTACCGCCTGCATAAGCATACACTGCAATTGCGGGAAGCTTGCCGATCGCTGTGCCTAGCATAAAGCTCCAGAACGGAAACCCTGCTACTCCGGCATATACATTTACAGCTGCCTGAGGAATGACTGGAATCAGGCGAGCCAGTAGCACAGCAGTAAAAGGCTCTTTCTCCATGACCTGATTGAAACGCTCCAGTGCGGGAACACGCTCCAAATAGGCACGTCCTTTGTCACGGAACAGGGTACATACGGCACTGTAAACGACCAACGCAGCGAAAGTAGTGCCAAGCCAGCAAATCAGAGCACCTTGCCAGGCGCCTGCTGCATAAGCAATGGAAGCGATAATCAGCTTGTAAGGGATAAACGGAATTAACGCGAATAAAAATGCGAGCAGCAGCAGAACTGGAAAGGAGGTTTGCTTGTCTGCCCATGCGAGCCAATCATATCTGTAGATAAACGCGATGCAGAGCAGCGAAACATAAGCTGCGGGGAGTAACCATTTTTTCATTTACATACCTCTTTCAATATCCCTGTTCGGCTTATTGCTTATACAGAAAAAAATAGGGTTCACATTCCCAAAAATGTATGCTATACTGCCACTAACAGAATAGTTCCCAAAGGGGAGTAGCTCAGCGAGTAAAGTCGTCATTACGGGATTCTTAATCCCCGGCTTTATTGGCAACGTAATGTTGTAAGCGAGACCTTTGCCAGGATTTTAGGAATCCGGGTAAATGGTCTTTTTTTGATGCCAAAATGGGGTCAAGCGCCGTTTCCGGATTCTGCGAAATGGCGCTTTTTTAGTATAAAGCGCTGAACTATGTACAGTATAACAAATAAATAAAGAAGGTGGGAGAAACGTATGGATTTTTTGTCAATTGAGTTTTTAACCGCATTATTGTCCATCATTATCATTGATCTGGTACTAGCTGGTGATAATGCGATCGTAATCGGCTTGGCAGCGCGGAATGTTGATAAGGCCAATCAAAAGAAGGTCATTATCTGGGGGACGGTGGGAGCAGTCATCATTCGTGTGATTGCTACCGTGCTGGTCACATACTTACTGCAAATATATGGATTGCGTTTGGTTGGGGGTCTCGCCCTTATCTATATCGCCTATAAGTTGTTGGTCGAAGAGAAAAAACATGAAATTTCAGCTACAAATCAGATGTGGGCAGCGATTCGCACCATTATTATTGCGGATACAATGATGGGACTCGATAATGTGCTTGCTGTTGCGGGAGCCGCTCATGGAGATATGCTACTTGTTATTCTCGGTCTGGCAATTTCCGTTCCGATCATGGTGTGGGGAAGCACGATTATTCTGAAACTGACAGAACGTTACCCGGTAGTGATTACGATTGGAGCCGCAGTATTAGCGTATACCGCTGCTAAAATGGTGGTGGCTGAGCCATTAATTGCACACTGGTTCGCAAATGGAGTCGTTAAATATGGTTTCGAAGCCTTGGTTGTAGTTTTGGTTGTAGCCATTGGGATGCGTGTTAAAAAAATAAAAAGTGAGAAAACAAAAAAGGAAGCATTGCACGCATAAGCTGACTTATATTGAAGTAATCTGGTTGAAGCTGGATACTCAAGTCTTAGAGGCTGTTCCGTCAGGTCCATCTGGATCGGGAGTAGCCTCTTTTCTTTGCTTGTCAGCGGACTTCCATGTAAACTAGACAACAGATGAAATGAGTGATTAGAGGTGGAACGATATGGGCAAGCAAATTAAGACAAGAGTAGCGATTGCAGGATTGGGTGGAATCGCTCGTAAAGTGTACCTGCCGTTACTGTCTGCACACCAAGGCGTAGACATCGTAGGTGTCATGAACCGTTCACAGGAGCCGGTTAGTTCTACTATGGAGCAGTATAGACTACCTAGAGGAACGACGGATGTGAAGGAAATGCTGGCATGGGAGCCGGAAGCTGTATTTATACATGCGGCCACCGAAGCTCATTTTGACCTAGTCATGGCGTGTATTGAAAAAGGGATAGCGGTGTACGTGGATAAACCATTGTCCTATGATGTTCGTCAGAATCTGGAAATGACTGCTTTCGCGGAGGCACAGGCTGTACTGCTGGCGGTAGGTTTTAATCGACGTTTTGCTCCGCACTATGTGGCTGCAAAAGCTTGGCTAGAGGAAGTGGGCGGTTTCAGTCAATGTGCGGCGATTAAACACCGAACTGGATATGATCGTAGACCGGCGGCACAGACGGTTTATGATGATTTAATTCATATGCTTGATTTGCTATTGTGGCTGGGTGGTGATAATTATGAGCTACTGCATAGTAGTCTGCATACAACGAGTGAAGGTTACATGGACGCTGCATTTGGGACTTTGCGTTTGGGGGATGCTGCCGGTACATACAGTATGAGCAGACAGGCAGGGGCTGACATAGAGAAGCTGGAGCTTCACGGGGCAGGACGGTCTGTTGAGGTAACGAATATGGAACAGGCTGTTTTCATGCAAAAAAATAATTTATCACAAACTCAAACTTTTGGAAGTTGGGATACAATATTAGAAAGACGGGGATTTACCGGGGTGGTGAATCATTTTCTGGAGCATATTCATCGTCCGGAGGAATGCGCTATACAAGCTGGAAAAGTCCTGGAAAGCCATATGCTGGCAGAAGAACTGATTAGTCGTTTGCGTAATTAATAAGGAACCATGACGATCGAGACATCAAGAGTTATAGGTTGAAGGAGAAATGTATCAATGGAAGACAACCGCGGAAAACAGTTAGAAGAAGCCATCATTGAAAATTATAAGCAAGAAGAAGATATGATGATCCTTGTGTTTGCTCAATGGTGCATTAATAACGGCTTGGAGCCAGAGGAATTATATCGTGTAGCGTATCCACAGCAGGATAGCAACGAGCGTCTGCTACGAATACGCAAGCTGACTGTATCACGCGAAGAAGCAGGTGATATTCCGCTGGATACAGTATTAGGAGTGCTGTCTATGTTCGGAAATGAGGACTTGGCAATGGTTGTATCCGAGGCGGCCGCTCAGCTCCCGTCGGAACGGAAATAAGTCCAAGCATCTGGTAAAATCATTTAGGGCATCGTGGAAATAACCGTTTTTATTAGAGTATATTGTTGATCGGGAGGATGCGCTGATAATGGAAGATATACCTATGCCAAGTACTTGTAAAGGCTGTGAAAGAGATATCGCTTTATCGGAAGAGCAAATTGCCAGAATTCTAAACAATATGAGACCCAAAATGGAATGTGTAAACGATGAAGTGTACGAAGCCAGACTGTTGGCCTGCGCACAATGCGAGGAGTTAATGTCGGGGCATACATGTGGCATTAGCGGAAGTATTGTTCGTATACGTGCCTTGGCAGCAGCTCAAAATTGTCCCAGCTACCATGGTTCACGTTGGCAGGGAACAGCTTGAAATGTAAAGCCCAGACTCAGTTAAACCTGAGATTACAGGCTAAAGTAGTCATCCCCTGGTCTGCCTTAATGGCAGACCTTTTTAGTTTGCTTGGACTTTGCTGTTAGCAATTGACAAATTGTAGACAATAAAATATATTAAACACGTAAAATGTTTTTGTTTAATTATTAATATTTATATTAATTAAAGGATTACTAGATGTGACAATGTGTACAGTAGAGTTCGAAAAAGAACAGAAGTGTAAGTGAAGTTCACGCAATTATGAAAGCGTAATCATTTGTGTGATGTTCCAACAATCTTAATGTTCTGGGAGGGTTTGTTGTGAAGGGTTCTGTTATTGTAAATACCGATTGGGAACAGGGTGTTATTAATAAAAATATTTATGGGCAATTTGCTGAGCATCTTGGACGATGCATTTATGAAGGCTTATGGGTGGGACAGGACTCTCCAATCCCTAACACTGACGGAATTCGAAATGATGTGGTGGAAGCGCTGAAACAGCTGAACATTCCTGTGCTGCGCTGGCCTGGGGGCTGTTTTGCGGATGAATATCATTGGAAAGATGGGATTGGACCGAAAGAAAACCGCAAAAGAATGGTAAATACGCACTGGGGCGGTGTGGTTGAAAATAACCATTTTGGTACACATGAGTTTTTCCAGCTGTGTGAACTATTGAATGCAGAGCCGTATATTTGTGGGAATGTAGGCAGTGGTACAGTGCAGGAAATGTCGGAGTGGGTAGAGTACATGACCTTTGACGGGGAGTCCCCTATGGCTGCATGGCGTCAGGAAAACGGTCGTGAAAAACCTTGGAAGCTCAAATATTTTGGAGTAGGTAACGAAAACTGGGGCTGTGGCGGTAACATGCGCCCTGAATATTATGCCGACTTGTATCGCCGCTATCAGACATATGTACGTAACTATGGAGAGAATCGCATTTATCGTATAGCAGGCGGGGCGAATGTGGATGATTACCGTTGGACCGAAGTGCTGATGCGCGAAGCCGGACACCTTATGGACGGTTTGAGTCTGCATAACTATACAATCCCGGGGAGCTGGGAAGGGAAACGGCACGCAGTTGGTTTTGATGAAGCGGAATGGTTTGAGACGATGAAAAAATCACTGCATATGGATGAACTGATTACTCGTCACTCTGCCATTATGGACCAATATGATCCTGACAAACGGGTCGGGCTGATCGTCGATGAATGGGGAACTTGGTTCCTGACCGAGCCGGGTACCAATCCTGGCTTCCTTTATCAGCAAAATACGATGCGGGATGCGCTGGTAGCCGGACTACACCTGCACATATTCCATAATCATCATGATCGTGTGCAAATGACCAACATTGCTCAAATGGTCAACGTTTTGCAAGCGATGGTTTTGACAGAAGGCCCTGCTATGCTGTTGACCCCGACATACCATGTATTTGAAATGTTCAAAGTGCATCAGGATGCACAAGCACTGGCAATTTATGCGAAGGTAGGCAATTATGAGTATGATGGAGATTCCATCCCACAAGTAAGTGTGTCCGCCTCTAAGGCACAAGATGGCTTTATTCATATAAGCTTATGCAACGTCCATCCAGGTGAATCAGCAAATTTGAGCCTTGAGCTAAGAGGGCTCGAAGAGGTTAAGGAGATCAATGGTGTTGTCTTAGCCAGTGACGATATGCAGGCACATAATACATTTGATCAGCCAGAGCGGGTGAAAAAGGAAGCTTTTACATCTTATCAGCTGCAAGATCAGCATTTGGATGTTACGCTGCCGCCGATGTCGGTAGTGATGCTGACAATTGCTCCGTAAAAACAGATTGTGGTATGTGAGTAGTATCGGTATATTGTTATAAAAAAAGAGAGCGTCCTCCGGAACGCTCTCTTTTTCCTACAATTGCTCGCGGTGAATCAATCTGAATTCCTTGGGTGACATGCCAAAGCGGGAACGAAATACACGGTGAAAGTATGTGTAGTTCGCAAATCCTGATGATTCGGCGGCTTGTTCCAGTGACATGGGACTGAAAATGATACGCTCCCTTGCCATGTTGAGCCTGATATCCAGTGTGTACTGCATAATGCTCGTATCGAACGTTTCCTTAAACAGGTGTACCGCTCGGGATACACTGATCCCGACGTGTGAAGAGACATCATCCAGCTTAAAATTAGATGATGCATTTTCTTCAATATAATTTTTTATCTGATAAGCAAGATAGTTATGATGAGTAGCAATGGGTTGCTCGGATAGTATACGGTCAAACTCCAAACATAAAATGCGTATGTAATAGCTTGATATTTCCGGGTAAGGATTAGAAATACGTCGCTGCTCCAACACGAGCTGACGAAATAGACCAAGCAGGGCTTCTGTGAGTTGAACCTTAATTCGGTTGGGACGTTTGTGATGATTCCACCACTCATCTACCCACGGACCACCGAAAAAAATGTGATAATCCCCACTTTCAACAACCTGTTCTCCCATGGGATTCAACTCACTGTGAATATCCAGTTCATAAGGCTCGGTTGGATTGAACAGCAGCAGATCACCTGCCTCAATCCGTGTCATTTTCCCGTCAATGCGTGCTTGACAGCGTCCATCTGTTTGCAGACGGAATAAATAATTTTTGATTCCATCAGGCTGGTTCGAATAAAAGGGCTTACGGTGGAAGGAATAGCCTGCGGTAAGAACCTGGCAAGGCTCAATGATAGACATGATGATGACTCCTTTGGGCATATGGCTGTTTCAAATATTGACCAGATTGTTCATGTTTTAATCATATTATTCATTTTAAACGAAAGCAAAATAGAATACCATGTGAACTGTAAAGCTTACATGTTAGATGAGAAAGTACATGTTAGAGGCCAAGGAGTGTGAAGACGTAAAACGAATCAAGGCCGGGATTATCAGCTGTGGTAACACTAGCTCGGTATATCTTAAAATTCTCCAAACCAACCCGCCCTTTGAAGTAGTGACCTTTGGTGATCTATTGAATGGAAGGGCCAAGGAGAGGTCGATAAATTGAGTGTTGAAAACGTATACAAAACGAATGGATTGATGCTTCGACCTGAGATGGAGCTTGCATTTACTGCCGGTACCTGGCTGCCAGGCACTGCAGATGTGCGATACCAGAGGCGGGCAAGCAGGTGTAATGGAACAGATATAACGGAAATTCATCCTGACAAAGAGGTGAAGGAGAATGACTAAAGTAGGATTGCAATTATACACAGTTAGGGAAGAGCTTGAACAGGATTTTGAAGGTACATTGCGCAAGGTAGCTGAGCTGGGCTACAAAGGGGTTGAGTTTCATAACTTTTTCGGACGTAGTGCCAAGGATGTCAGAGCGCTTTTGGATGAGCTGAATCTGGAGGTTGTCGGAACCCATATACAATACAGCCGCTTGCTGCATCATTTGGATGAGGAAAGTGCATATCACAAAGAATTGGGCAATAAATACCTCATTGTTCCTTATTTAACCGAAGAAGAGCGGGAGTGGGATGACCTTTTTGTTAATCTGAATCGTATTGGTGAAAAAGTAAAGGAGCATGGGTTGATACTCGCCTATCACAATCATGATTTTGAACTAACAGAGAAAATCAATGATCGCCCGGTATTCGATGCTCTATATGATGCGGTTCCCGATGATTTGTTACAGGTCGAAATGGATACTTGTTGGGTATACTATGGAGGCTATGATCCAGTGGAATACATCGGACGATATCGTGGACGCCTACCTATCATTCACTTAAAGGATATGGCACGTGACGAGCAGCAGAAAGCAATTACTGTAGAGTTAGGCAAAGGAGAAGTGCAGCTTCAGGCTATTACAGACGCCGCTATTGAAGCAGGTGTGGATTGGGTTGTCGTGGAACAGGATTTCAGCTCAAATCCTCCAATCGAAAGCATTGAAACCAGTATGAAGTGGCTCCAACAATACGCAGCTCAAGGGGGAAATATTCATGTCTAAAACACTCAAGATCGGGATTATCGGTTGTGGGGGCATTGCCAACGGCAAACACTTGCCGAGTCTTGCCAAGCAAAAGAGAGCAGAAATCATTGCTTTCTGTGACATTATACCAGAACGTGCTGAAGAGGCAGCTGAAAAGTATGGTGCAGAAGGATCGCAAGTTTATAGTGATTACCGTCAGTTGCTAGAAAATAAAGACATTGAAGTTGTACATGTATGTACCCCTAACGACTCGCACTCAGAAATTACAGTAGCGGCGCTGGAGGCAGGTAAGCATGTGCTATGTGAAAAGCCGATGGCTAAAACTGCTGAGCAGGCACGGGAAATGCTTGATGCGGCCAACCGTACAGGCAAAAAGCTGTCCATTGCTTATCAAAATCGTTATCGTGATGACAGTCTGTATCTGAAGCAATTGGTCGAGCAAGGAGAGCTTGGTGAGATTTATCTGGGTAAAGCCATTGCTCTACGCCGCCGTGCGGTTCCAACCTGGGGAGTGTTCTTGGATGAAGAGAAACAGGGGGGTGGCCCGCTTATTGATATCGGCACACACGCACTCGACCTGACACTTTGGCTGATGGATAATTACAAGCCTAAAAGCGTACTAGGTTCAACCTTCCATAAGCTGGGAGACCGAAAAAATGCAGCAAACGCTTTTGGACCGTGGAATCCTGATGAATTTAAAGTAGAGGACTCAGCTTTTGGATTCATCACCATGCAAAATGGAGCTACAATTGTATTGGAATCCAGCTGGGCATTAAATGTTGTAGAGTTTGGTGAAGCCAAGACGTTGTTATGCGGTACCGAAGGCGGAGCAGATATGCAGGATGGATTGCGCATTAACGGAGAAAAAAATAGCCGTTTGTTTGATACAAAAATAGATCTGAATGCAGGAGGAGTTGCCTTTTACTCCGGTGAAACGGAAAATGAAGCAGACCGTGAAGCCCGTCTGTGGATCGAATCTATTCTGGACGACAAAGAACTTCTTGTGAAGCCGGAGCAGGCACTGGTTGTTACTGAAATTTTGGAAGCCATCTATGAATCGGCCCGCACGGGAAAAGCAGTTTACTTTGACTAAGCCTGTAATTATCCCGAATAGACAATCACTATAATGAAAGCAGCTTTTTTCACATATGATACAGGGAGGGATTTCTTTTGAAACTTGGAGTATTTATGGTGCTGTTTGGTGGACGTTCGCTGGAGGAGGCGCTGGATTATGTGGCTTCTCAGGGATTGGATGCTGTAGAAATTGGAACAGGTGGCAACCCGGGAGATAAGCATTGCAAGCCTGATGAGCTGCTGGAGAACGATACGGCGCTCAAAAATTTTAAAAAGGCAGTAGAATCTCGCGGACTAACGATTAGCGCGCTTAGCTGTCATGGCAATCCTCTTCACCCGCAAAAGCATTTGGCACAGGCAGATCATGATGCATTTTTGAAAACAGTCCGCTTGGCGGAAAAGCTGGAAGTTCCTGTTGTGAACACTTTCTCAGGCTGTCCGGGGGATCACGAGGACGCGAAGTATCCAAACTGGCCCGTGGCTCCGTGGCCTAATGATTTTCAAGAAGTATTGAAGTGGCAATGGGAAAATAAAATTATTCCTTACTGGACCGAGACAGGTAAATTTGCAGCAGATCACCATGTTAAAATAGGGCTGGAGTTACACGGGGGCTTCTCCGTGCATACACCAGCAACCTTACTTCGTTTGCGTGAAGCGGCAGGAGAGGTCATTGGTGCTAATTTGGACCCGAGCCATATGTGGTGGCAGGGAATTGATCCCGTACAGGCGGTTCAAATTTTGGGCCGAGAGGGAGCCATCCACCATTTCCATGCCAAGGATACGACGATTGATCCGATCAATGTTAATAAATACGGACTTACTGATATGCAGGAGTATACGAATATGTTAGATCGTGCATGGCAGTTCCGTACTGTGGGCTATGGTCATGATGTAAAAACCTGGGCAGACATTATCAGTGCTCTGCGTCTGGTGGGATACGATTATGTAGTGAGTATTGAGCATGAAGACGGTCTGATGTCTGTAGAAGAAGGCTTTACTAAGGCTGTCCATAATCTTCGCCAGGTCCTGATTGAAGAACCGCTTAGCGAGATGTGGTGGGTCTAACCTAATAGGGGGAACTGTGATGATTAACGTCACCATTTGGAATGAATTTCTGAACGAGAAGTTAAATGAAGAAGCCAAACGGATTTATCCTAACGGCATACACCAAGCATTGGCTGACGGCTTGGCAGATGAAGGTTTTGCCATTCGAACAGCTACTCTGTGTGATAATGCCGAGCATGGTTTGGGAGAAGAAATCCTCAATTCCACAGATGTGCTGCTGTGGTGGGGACATAAAGCCCACGATCAGGTGAGCGATGAAGTTACAGCGCGTGTCATCAAGCGTGTGCAGGAAGGGATGGGCCTCATCGTACTGCACTCAGGCCATTTTTCTAAGCCATTTAAAGCTCTGATGGGCACCAGTTGTGATTTAAAATGGAGAGTTGCAGGAGAGCAGGAGATTATTTGGTCAGTAAATCCGTCACATCCCATTGCAGAAGGGATAGACGCCAAAATTCTCTTAGAGCAGGAAGAGATGTATGGAGAGTTCTTTGATATTCCTGCGCCGGATGAACTGGTCTTTATCAGTAACTTTGAAGGCGGCGAAGTATTTAGAACTGGATGCACCTTCCATCGAGGCAGTGGTAAAATATTTTATTTCAGACCAGGGCATGAAACCTATCCAACTTATTACCAACCTGATATTTTGAAGGTCATTGCTAACAGCATCCGTTGGGCTTCTCTGACAAGTAATAAAAAACCAATATATGGTAGGAGTGAACCAGTAAGGCCTCTTGGTGGAGTGTTGGTATAGTTACAATTATCACATTATGATAAATTCTATAAAGAACAGATTTACAGGCGGAACCTCTGGGATTCCGCCTTTTTGTATTTAACGAATTAGACATATACCTGCCGCATTGGTTTGTTGTATAATCAGTTTTGGTCATGGCAACTTTATCATCACAGGTAATTAAATTTAAGAAAGTGTTTTCTTTCGGGATAAAGTATGCTAAAATGATATATACTAACAAAAGGAAAGCTTTATCAAACCGAAATGCAAAAGAAGGTGAAAAATTTGGAGAGTCAACCGCAATTTACAAAAATGTGTCCGCGTTTTGAAACCGCCTTTTCATGTCTGGGTAAGCGCTGGAATGGATTGATTATTCAATCCATGATGAGCGGTCCCAAGCGGTTTAAGGATATTTCCAATCTGATTCCCACAATGAGTGACAAAATGTTATCAGAGCGGATGAAGGATCTGGAAAATGAAGGGATTCTTACACGCCATGTATATCCGGAAACTCCTGTCCGCATTGAATATGAGCTAACCACCAAAGGTCGTGCACTTCAGCCGGTTATGGAGCAGATTCAATTTTGGGCTGAGGAATGGATTAGATGATCACCAAACTCATTAAGTGTTTTTCATAGCAAAACAGCCTTTTCCTAGGAAAAAGGCTGTTTTTTTATTTTGTGATAGGCAGTACGGCTTAATAGCTTTTAGCACGGCCTGCTACTGAGAATACTCCGGCTGTTGTACGGCGGGGGACACGGGATTGAATATCCAGTGCGGCTGTACGAAATGTGCCTAAGCACGAGTGGCAAAGTCTTCCTGCATAAATGGGAGAACGGCAGGACTCGCAAGGATAATCAAGCTGACTGTATGTGGAGGGAAATTTGCCTGCTCTTACCCAATCTGTGAGCAAATCCATAGGTGTGCCAGTCACATCACTGAGTTGGCGGGTATGAGTAGAAGGATGCCTCCATAGATAGTTAGAACAGCGGTCAAAGAATATATTTTCTTCTTGAATACAAGTGCTACACAGGTTTCTAAGATTTTGACGGAAAATGGAACCGCATTTTGGGCAATTCGAAGTATGTATCTCCATAGAAACCAGTCCTTTGTATCGGAATATAGTAGTATTTTAAAATTTATTAGTTACATATTACTATGACTTTATACCTATATCAATCTTTATTTAAAGAAATTGCTGATCTTTGAGTATATGCTGGCATCGAGATTGACATTACTCTATTACTTATGTATTATAACTTACATAAAGTTACTATATGAATAAAATAAACTGTATACGATAAGGAGATTTTAATGATACCATCTTTATTTTTAGCTCACGGATCACCTATGCTTGCTATTGAACAGACGGACTATACTGCATTTTTAGAGGAGTTGGGGAAAAGCATTCATCCTAAGGCGATTGTTATCTTTACAGCTCACTGGGAGACACAAATGTTAACGATTAGTTCAATGGATGACATATACGATACAATTTATGATTTTGGAGGTTTCCCACCGGAACTGTACGAAGTGAAATATCCAGCACATGGTTCTGTTGAACTAGCTAATAAGTTGAAAAAGTTATATGAACAAAACGGCATCGAGGTACAAACTGATCATGTGAGAGGACTGGATCATGGTTCCTGGACATTGTTGCATCGTATGTATCCTGAGGCAGACATTCCGGTAGTTCAGATTTCCGTAAATCCGTACCTCTTGCCCAAAGCACAATTTGCCATTGGTGAAGTGCTGCGTGAGTTGGGAGAACAAGATATTCTGGTCATTGGCAGTGGCGTGACTGTCCATAATCTACGTATTGTCAAATGGGGAGAAACGAAAACGGAACGTTGGGCAATTGATTTTGATGACTGGATTATCGAAAAAGTGCAAAGCGGAGATATAGAAGCTTTAGATCACTATGAAAGCGAAGCGCCGTATGCTCGTCAGGCTGTACCTAGAGCAGAACACTTTGTACCGTTGTTTATTGCAATGGGTAGTGGCGACCCTGCAAACAAAGCTAAGGTCATCCATAGAAGCTATGAGATGGGAAATTTAAGTTATCTATGTTTGCAGTTTTAAAGTGGGTAGGCAGAAGAAGGTCGAGTTATGTGCTTTGTTAATGTCCCATCCGTTCTCTAAAAAATGGGGAGTGGAATAAAATTAGGGAGTGTTATAAGCTAATAATGGCTTACAGCACTCCCTTTTACATTAAAAAAATTTATTATATCCGGCAAATCTCACGTGGGCACAATTCACAATGACATACACCTTGCAGCATTTCCAAATCCTTGACAACAATCATACCATTATCGTATTCGACTGCATTTTTCTTACGCAGATCACTGAGCATCCGATTTACACTTTCCCGGGTAGCACCGATCATATTTGATAAGTCAGTATGAGTAATTTTTTTATGAATCAGAATATAGTCGCCGTGAGGCTCACCATAGGTGTTGCATAGTCGGATGAGTGTGGAACATAGAGCGCCAGGCTTGCCGTACATCATCAAATCGCGGAACTTGGTCTGGGTAATGCGGTGATGCGATCCCATCCATTTCATAAAGTCAATCGCAAAATCACAATGCTGACAAATAAGCAACTCCAAATCTGTATGATCGATTACGCCAATATCACTGTCCTCCAGAACCTCAGCAGAAAAGGAATGCTTAGTGCCGAAGAAAGGATCAGCTTGACCAACAAGATCGCCGCTTTGATACATATATAGAATAAGTTCCTTACCCTCATCCGTTGTTTTGGTCACTTTTACGCGTCCGCGCTTAATATAAAACAGCTTATCCGCTGTATCTCCTTCCCAGAACAGATGCGAACTTTCTGGCATAACTCGATCTTTCATCATCACTTGCAGCCGGTTGAAGCTGGCCTCCGAGAAGCAACAGGTGTTGCCGCGGGCTTCCATTACATTTGTAGGGTTTCTCATCGTCCATTTCCCCTTTGTATCCTATGTTATTTTATCTGCAACTTGATCAATTCAAATTCATTATATACCTGTGCAATGCGTTTTTGGGGCAAGATGAGGGGGTAAAAGTGGCAGAATTCCAAACTTTGTGATTTAATTCACTTCATAAAATAAAATTTTAAATAGATTGTGAAAAAAATCACAAAATATCTTAGAAAGCTGTGTTACGATCAGTGCGTGAACAAGAGATAGTACACGAGATAACAGGAGGATGAGGGAAATGGCTGTTAAAAACGAGGTTATCCAAAAAGAGCAAAGCGCAGAGCAGTATATTCAAACGCTGATTGACCGGGCGAACCGGGCACAGCAAGCTTTCATGAGTATGAATCAGGAGCAGATTGACGAAATCGTACAAGCTATGGCACTCGCAGGGATGGATAAGCACATGCACCTCGCGAAGTTGGCTGTTGAAGAAACAGGACGCGGTGTGTACGAGGACAAAATCACCAAAAACATGTTTGCAACAGAATATGTCTACCATAGCATCAAAAATGAGAAAACCGTCGGTGTCATTGAAGACAATGACTTTGATAGTTTTCAAAAGATAGCTGAACCAGTCGGTATTATCATGGGGATTACTCCAGTAACAAACCCAACTTCGACTACGATGTTCAAAGCGTTAATTGCCATTAAAACACGTAACCCAATCATTTTCGGCTTCCATCCATCTGCTCAATCGTGTAGTGCGGAAGCAGCCCGCGTCTTGCTTGAAGCAGCTGTTAAACATGGTGCTCCAGCGGATTGTATTCAATGGATTGAAGCACCTTCGATGGATAAAACAAATGTACTGATGAACCACTCTGATGTAGCGTTGATTTTGGCAACTGGTGGATCAGGCATGGTTAAGGCAGCTTATAGCTGTGGTAAACCTGCACTTGGCGTAGGTCCTGGTAACGTACCTTGCTTTATTGAGAAAACAGCCGATATCAAACAGGCCGTGAACGACCTTATCCTTTCTAAATCTTTTGATAACGGTATGATTTGTGCTTCGGAACAAGCTGTAATTATTGAAGAGCCTATCTTCGAGCAAGTGAAGAAATTGATGATTGCTAATGGTTGCTACTTTGTAAATAAAGAAGAGGCAGCTAAGCTCACTCAAGGAGCTATGAATGTAGAAAAATGTGCAGTGAACCCGGCCATTGTCGGCCAGTCTGCTGTAAAAATCGCTGAAATGAGCGGTATTACAGTACCAGCAGGAACCAAAATTTTGGTCGCTGAAATTGAAGGAGTAGGAACCAAATTCCCATTATCTGCGGAAAAATTGAGTCCGGTATTGGCTTGCTACAAAGTAAAAAATGCAGAGCAAGGTATCCAACGTGCTGCTGAAGTCGTAGAGTTCGGCGGTATGGGTCACTCGTCAGCTATCCATTCGCAAGATGAGGATGTTATTGCTCGCTTCGCAGACCGTTTGCAAACAGGACGTATCATTGTAAATGCACCTTCCACACATGGCGCAATCGGTGATATTTACAATACCAACCTTCCTTCGTTGACACTTGGTTGCGGTTCGTACGGTCGTAACTCGACTTCGTCGAACGTATCTGCAGTTAACTTGATTAATGTGAAAAGGGTGGCGAAACGGACGGTGAATATGCAATGGTTCAAAGTACCTTCCAAAATCTATTTTGAAAAAAATTCGACACAGTATCTTGCTAAAATGCCTGATATCACACGTGTAGCCATTATCACTGACCCTATGATGGTGAAACTCGGATATGTGGACCGTGTCATCCATTATTTACACCAGCGTCAAACACCGGTTGCTATTGAAGTGTTCTCCGAAGTAGAGCCAGATCCATCGACAGTTACGGTAGAGCGCGGTACTGAAATGATGAGACGTTTCCAACCGGATTGCATCATCGCACTCGGCGGCGGTTCGCCAATGGATGCTGCTAAAGGCATGTGGATGTTCTATGAATATCCGGATACTGATTTCAATAACTTGAAACAAAAATTCATGGATATCCGTAAACGGATTTACAAGTACCCACGTCTGGGTCAAAAAGCACAATTTGTGGCTATCCCTACAACTTCGGGTACAGGTTCGGAAGTTACATCGTTTGCAGTTATTACGGACAAAAACCTGGGCAACACGAAGTACCCGCTGGCTGACTATGAGTTGACTCCTGATGTGGCAATTATTGACCCTGTGTTTGTATATTCGCTGCCTAAAACTGCTGTAGCCGATACAGGTATGGACGTTCTGACCCATGCTATCGAGGCTTATGTGTCTGTAATGGCCAATGATTATACAGATGGTCTGGCAATTAAAGCTATTCAACTGGTATTCCAATACCTGGAGCAATCGGCTCTGACTGGTGATAAGCTGGCTCGCGAAAAAATGCATAATGCTTCTACACTTGCAGGTATGGCGTTTGCTAATGCATTCTTGGGGATTAACCATAGTCTCGCACATAAATGGGGCGGACAATACCATACAGCGCATGGCCGCACGAATGCTATCTTGCTGCCGCACGTTATTCGCTACAATGCGAAAAAACCGACAAAATTTGCATCGTTCCCTAAATATTCGCACTTTGTTGCAGATGAGCGCTATGCAGAAATCGCACGCATACTGGGACTGCCTGCACGTACCACTGAAGAAGGGGTTAACAGCTTAATTGACGCGATCCGTAAGTTGAACAAAACACTCGGTATCGAGGAATCGTTCCAACAACTTGGTTTCGATCCAAAAGACTTTGAATCACGTGTAGATTATTTGGCTGACCGCGCTTTTGAGGATCAATGTACAACTGCAAATCCAAAGCTGCCGCTGGTTACTGAATTGGCTGATGTATACCGTAATGCCTTCTACGGACGCTTTGATCAATAATATAATAGTATGAAGAGGCTTGTAACTAAGCATTTTCCTATACAATACCAATGCAGGCTCTCTATATAGAGGGCCTCTTGGTTTGGGAAGGGAGGTGAACGGCAAGGCTAGAGGTATACGCGTGAAGCTAGGGAAAATAAAGTGACAAAAATCACTCATATTGTGATTTTTGTCACATACTACACTCTATCATTATTCTACAATAAGAGTGTAAGAAAGGTCCCGACACTGAGCGTAAGGCATCGGTGAAAAGGCCGGGCTCAAGAAATAGTTTAAACGTGAAAAAAATCACAAGTCCGGAAGACCAAACAATTTGGAGGGATTTACATGTCGGTGATTGAGAGAGAATTACAAGAGCAACAATCTGGCTGGAGAGGTTTTAAAAAAGGAAAATGGACTAAAGAAGTTAACGTCAACGATTTTATTGAAACAAATATCTCACCTTATGTTGGCAATGAAGAATTTTTGGTTGGTCCTACCGCCAATACAACTGCATTGTGGGAAATTGTATCTGATCTTACTAAAAAAGAGTTGGCAAACGGCGGCGTTCTTGATGTAGACGTAAATACGCCATCCACCATTATTTCACATAAACCAGGCTATTTGGACAAGGACAAAGAACAAGTTGTCGGCGTACAAACAGATGCTCCATTCAAACGTTCTTTGCAGCCGTTTGGTGGAATTCGAATGATGATCGATGCTTGTAAAGCCTATGGTTTTGAAGTGCCACAAAGCATTGTTGACATTTTCACTCATATTCGTAAAACACACAACCAAGGTGTATTTGATGCTTATACAGATGAAATGAGAGCAGCTCGTAAAGCTGGGATCATTACTGGTCTGCCAGATGCATACGGTCGTGGTCGTATAATCGGTGACTATCGTCGCGTAGCTCTGTATGGTGCAGACTTCTTGATCCAAGATAAAAAACTTCAATTGAAAAGCCTTGAAGTTGATTCCATGGAAGAAGACGTAATCCGTCTGCGTGAAGAAATTTCTGAACAAATTCGTGCTTTGAATGAATTGAAACAAATGGCTGCTGAGCACGGTTTTGATATTTCTAAACCAGCTAACAATGCAAAAGAAGCTTTCCAATGGGTATATTTTGGATATCTTGCAGCGATTAAAGAACAAAATGGTGCAGCAATGTCCTTGGGACGTGTATCTTCATTCCTTGATATTTATACTCAACGTGACCTTGAGGAAGGTGCGATGAACGAAGAACAAGCTCAGGAACTGGTCGATCATTTTGTTATGAAACTGCGTATTGTTAAGTTCCTGCGTACACCTGACTACAACGAACTGTTCAGTGGTGACCCAACTTGGGTAACAGAATCCATTGGTGGTATGTCTGTCACTGGAGAAACTCGTGTTACCAAAAACAGCTTCCGCTTCTTGCACACACTGTACAACTTAGGACCTGCTCCAGAACCTAACTTGACTGTACTGTGGTCAGAAAAACTGCCTGAGGGCTTTAAAAAATATTGTGCAAAAGTTTCTATTGAAACTAGCTCCATTCAATATGAAAATGACGATTTGATGCGTCCAATCTACGGCGATGATTATGGTATTGCTTGTTGTGTATCCGCTATGAGAATCGGTAAACAAATGCAATTCTTTGGCGCTCGTGCCAACTTGGCAAAAGCTCTACTGTATGCCATTAACGGCGGTAAGGATGAAAAATCCGGCGTTCAAGTAGGACCTGAGTTCCCAGCTATTACAAGTGAAGTGCTGGATTACGAAGAAGTGTTAAGCCGTTTCAAACCTATGATGGAATGGCTGGCAAAACTGTACATGAACACTTTGAATGTTATTCACTATATGCATGATAAATATAGCTACGAACGCATTGAAATGGCGTTGCATGACCGTGATATTCTTCGTACCATGGCTTGTGGTATTGCGGGTCTGTCAGTTGCTACCGACTCCTTGAGCGCCATTAAATATGCAAAAGTTAAACCAATTCGCAACGAAAAAGGAATTGCTGTTGACTTTGAAATCGAAGGCGAATATCCTTGCTACGGTAACAATGATGACCGCGTAGATACTATCGCTGTAGAACTGGTAGAAAGCTTCATGAGCATGATCCGCAAACATAAAGCTTATCGTAATGCGGTTCCTACTCAATCTGTACTGACCATTACTTCCAACGTGGTATACGGTAAGAAAACAGGTACAACACCTGATGGACGTAAAGCAGGCGAACCGTTCGCACCAGGTGCAAACCCAATGCATGGTCGTGATAAAAAAGGTGCTCTGGCATCTCTGAGTTCTGTAGCCAAATTGCCTTATGAACACAGCTTAGATGGTATCTCGAACACCTTCTCCATCGTGCCTAAAGCACTGGGTAAAGAAGAAGAAACACGCAAAACAAACCTTGTTTCGATGATGGATGGCTACTTTGGAAGCCACGCACATCATCTGAATGTCAATGTGTTTGCTCGTGAACAACTGTTGGATGCAATGGAACACCCAGAAAACTATCCACAACTTACGATTCGTGTTTCCGGTTATGCCGTTAACTTTATCAAGCTGACTCGTGAGCAACAATTGGATGTTATTAACCGTACTTTCCACGGTACAATGTAAATAAGTTTTACGTATCAAATAATACACTGACGCACGCATAGCGGATGCGGGAAGGATGATGCAACATGTTGAAAGGTCACATACACTCATTGGAAACCTTCGGGACCGTCGATGGTCCCGGCATCCGCTTCGTGCTCTTTATGCAAGGATGCTTGTTGAAATGTCAATATTGCCATAATCCGGACACTTGGGCCTTGAATGAAGGTAATCCGATGACGTTAGAAGAAGTATTGGCTGAGATTGAACCATATTTAGCCTATTACCGTTCTTCGGGAGGCGGATTAACAGTTTCCGGTGGAGAACCGACATTACAAGCTCATTTTGTAGCAGAGCTGTTTAAAGAAGTGAAACGTCGCTGGAATTTGCACACGACATTGGACAGTAACGGCTTTAATGATGCAGGTCGTATCCATGATCTACTGGACGTAACGGATTTGGTACTACTAGATATTAAACACATTGATAACGACAAGCATATTAAGCTTACAGGCAAATCCAACGATCGTATGCTAAGTACGGCCCGCTGGTTGTCTGAGCAAGGGCGAAAAATGTGGATTAGACACGTATTTGTACCGGGTATCCATGACGACGAGCAAGATCTACTCAATTTGGGACGGTTCATTGGAACGTTGAACGGAGTCGAGAAATTCGAAATTTTACCTTACCATCAAATGGGTGTTTACAAATGGGAAATGCTCGGTAAGGCATATCCGCTGGAGGGAGTTCCGTCTCCTACAGATGAAGAAGTTCAACGTGCTTACCGACTCATTGAAGAGGGTCGTCTGGAGACTGCAGGAACGAATACTGCTTGCCGTCCATCATAATGTAAATGGATCAGAACTACTTTCAGGTTATAAAGCCGCCGTCACATCAGATCAGATGGACGGCGGTTTTTTTGTTGTTGAATTTTTGCAGTCACAGGAGAAAGTTACCTTTTTTTCATGATCGTCAAAATTTCCAGAAACTTTTTGACAACTGTCGCGTCTAATAGTATGACTTTTCACGGGAATGATAATAATTTGGGGATAGAAGGAGACAGACAATGAATTTCAAGAAATGGACCATGCTCACCGCCTTGGCGGTAGCTCAGGTGGCTGCAGTAGCCCCTGTAGGAGCAGAAGCAGCATCAACAAGCGTTCAATCCACCGATTCGGTTAGCGCCCAGCAGACGACCAATGTTGCTGATTCCGGCGTTCAGAATAGTATCGGAGATCAAAATGGAACAAGCACACCAGCTAATACGGTAACACCTGATAACACGGGTGTATCCAATGATCCATTGACTGGGCTGCCTACAGATACCACTAACGGATCGAACGTAACCAATGATGTATACGGTGGAGACGGAACGATCACCAATCCTGGTGGAGCTCCAACATCCATGAATGCGAATCAACTGATTTTGTATTTGAACAGTGCTAAAATGGAACAAAACGGACAGGTATATACGGCAACTCAGCCGATGACAGTCAAAGACGGAGTTTCCTATGTAGCTATCCGTTCTCTTGTCAGCCGTGTCGGATTGCAGTTTAGTTATGACACTACCACCAAAGAAACCGTAATCACCCAAGGAACAAATGTCCTGCGCTTCAAAACAGACAGCAAAGTTTATACGGTTAACGGTGAAGCTAGACAAATGAAGGGACCGGCTTTCCAACAAAAGAACGTATTTATGGTACCGTTGACTTCGATTACACAGGCCCTAAATATTCCTTATACTGTGAATAATACAACTAAACAAGTTATCATGGATTTGAATCAGAAGCCAAAAGCTTCTTTCACGGTTCAACAAAAGGATATCTATGCGGGTGAAACTCAAGTTACGTATTTGACCAAGGAATCTTCTCCTACAGGTCTTCCGATTGTGAACCAACGTTGGGAAGGTAAGCAGGACGTATTTCAGGAGCCGGGTACATATGTAGTTACCTATTCCGTTCTTGACTCTGCTGGGAACTGGAGTGATCCTTACTCAGTAACAATTACAGTAAGACCGCCAAACCAGCCGCCGGTAGCTCTGTTTACAACGGATAAAAAAGAGTACAAGATGGGTGAAAAAATTACCATTACCGACCTGAGTACTGACGACGAAAATGCTATCACTAAGCGTGATTGGGAGAACAAGAAACTTGCCTTCTTCCAGCCAGGTGATGTAACCATTACCCTGACCGTGACTGATAAGCATGGCGCAACAGGTACCAAAAGTGAAACGATTAAAATTACGAATGAACTGCTGTACAACGAAGATGATTTCAATAAAATTTTCACGCCATATGGTGATAAATACAGTGTAGATGGCAGTCAGGTGCCTGCTATGGCTACTATTCCAGTGACAAGTACTTCTTCCCCACGTCTATTGATCCGTGCTAACAGCCCAGAGCGTGTGTTCCAGGATGGTATCGTGTATCAGGAAACCGGATCAGGCAGTACGCGTATTCTTGTCCATCATGTCAATGAAACGGGTCGAGATGTGAAGATGTACGTGATTGCGACCAACAACAATATCACTCCAACCAATATAAATGTCGAAAATTCCGGTTTTGCTGGACCATCTGAATTTGCCACAGCTGCGGGTAAAGTTTCGATTCAAAGGTACTTTCAATCTATGTTGGATGGAAGCAAGCATTCCAGCACAGTTCTAAATCCGGGTGAGAGCCGTGTTATTTTACAAGATTTGAACGCGCAAAAAATCAAGCAAAAACAAGTTATTTCTTTGTTATCCGATCTGTACACGGATCAACCTATTCAATACACGGTAGTTGTGCTAGATGCTAATGTAGATCCGTTGACTGCGTTGCCTACTCTGGCAAAACTGCCTAAGGACGGCATTCATAACCGTGGAACGTACGCAAATTCGGATATTTCACTCAATTATACCGAAGAGGTTGGTAAAACAGCTCAACGTATCGTTCTTGGTGATAATAAGGTGGACCCGAATCTGATTGGTACCGACGGTCTGGATGGCTCTTCTGCTTCCAATGCCGGCAACTTTGGTGTTGTATATAAGGTTAAGTTGGATCATGTAGCGCCGTATTCACTGATTACGTTTAACCCACGTGGAGGCGAATACGCCGGCTATGCGATGGTGAACAATCAGGTTGTGGGTATACCAACAAATGGTTCTGTGCAAGCTCCGAATGAGATGAGTGTGCTGTATCGCACAGGTCATATCGAAGAAAGTGTAGAGATGTATTTCACTGCAGCTGCTGGTAGTAATCTGCCGGTTTCCGTAGTAGTTATGCCTTTACCAGCTATTAAAAACTAATTTAAATAATCGGTGCTGTTTACCGGTATAGACCACTTGAGTCTCATCATTCACCGTTTTAAAAGTCGATGTTACTTGCAGGATATAGGCGTTCTCCCGTTGCGAACTTGGTTGCAGCACTGGAGAACGTCTTTTTCTTATGAGTAGCGCGAATATCTCTTATAATATTGACTTTAATCGTGGTATAATGAATAGATGCAAGCCTAAGCCTGCATCAGAAAACCTGAAACTATAGACAGGGGAGGGTGAAACGCATGCTGACAAAGGATGAGATTATCGCAACGATGTCCGCTCAGGGGCTGCGTATTACAGATCAACGCAAGACGTTGGCCACGTTATTTTCCGAGAATGAAGGGTATCTGTCCCCTAAAGACGTTTATGAATATATGGGTAAGAAGTACAGCGGACTTAGCTTTGATACAGTATATCGCAATCTGCGTGTAATGCAGGAATTGGGTGTACTGGAGCAGGTATCTTTTGAGGATGGGATGAAGTTCAAGGTGAGCTGTAATGAACATCATCACCACCACCATATGATTTGCTTGAGCTGTCAGAAAACATTGCCGATTTCTTTTTGTCCAATGCAAATGACAGATACAACAGATCAATTCCAAATCGTCGAGCATAAGTTTGAAATTTTTGGTTATTGCAAAGACTGTCAGCAGAAGAATGGGCATACTGAGAGTAATTCGGATGGGGGTTTCAAACAGACGAGCAGTCACACTCACAGCCACGGGGGCTACTGAAATGAAAATCACCACACGCAGAGTGGTACAGGCTCCGATTCAGTTTTATCGTGCTTACATTTCACCATTAAAGCCGGCTACCTGCAGGTTCTATCCGACGTGTTCGGCGTATGCGCTGGAAGCGGTAGAAGTGCATGGTGCGCTCAGAGGCTCATGGCTAGCTGCAAAGCGTATAGCTAAATGCCATCCATTTCATCCCGGCGGTGTAGATTTGGTCCCTCCTGCAAAAAAGGGGTTAGATCAGTCTGACAAAGATCGTTTGGCTACCCATACTGAGAAGGGTCTGACTTGACAGCGCCATGCCGATTTGGTTATATTTTGGTTAATATTGTTTTCCTGTGAAGGGATGAGTAAGGTAAGTCGTCCAGTACAGAGAGCCGGAGTTAGCTGAAAACCGGTCTGGAGTGAAGCCTGAATATGGTCCTGGAGGAACCTTTTTCGAGCGTATTTGCCACAGTGAAGAAGCTATGTTCAAGAGGCAATCGTAAGGAGGAGGCGTGATCCAGCGTTAATGGGCGGTCAGATGTGACCGGTGAAGCCTGTATTCTGCGAGGGTACAGGGAATTTGGGTGGTAACGCGTGAGGTGACTCTCGTCCCATAGGGACGGGGGTCTTTTTTGTGCCCAATTTGTGTCGAATTCATGAATTGGAGTACCTATCATGGTAGCAAATCTTTTGCTGTCGTGAACAAAACAGGAGGAACATACATGTCTAGTGAGAACACATTTTACATTACAACACCGATCTATTATCCCAGTGACAAGCTCCATATAGGACATGCCTACACGACGGTAGCGGGTGATGCGATGGCTCGCTACAAGAGGCTACGGGGCTATGAGGTTCGTTATTTGACAGGAACGGATGAGCATGGCCAGAAGATTGAGCAAAAGGCAAGTGCAGCTGGCAAAACGCCGCAACGTTTCGTAGATGACATTGTGGCAGGTATTCAAGACCTGTGGCGGAAGCTCGACATTTCCAATGACGATTTTATCCGTACTACGGAGGAACGTCATAAGGCTGTCGTACAGGAAATCTTTGATCGTTTATTAAAACAAGGCGATATTTATAAGGGAGAATACGAAGGTTGGTACAGCATTCCTGACGAGACTTACTACACAGAAACTCAGCTCGTTGATGTCGTGAAGGACGCTGAAGGTAATGTAACTGGAGGTAAGAGCCCGGATAGTGGACACCCTGTAGAACTGGTCAAGGAAGAGAGTTACTTTTTCCGCATGAGCAAGTATGCTGATCGGTTGCTGCAATTTTATGAAGAGAACCCGCAGTTTATCCAACCGGAATCCCGGAAAAAAGAAATGATTAACAACTTCATCAAGCCGGGGTTAGAAGATCTGGCTGTTTCCCGTACAACTTTTGACTGGGGTGTTAAGGTCAAGGGGGACCCGAAGCATGTCGTATACGTGTGGATTGACGCACTTTCTAACTACATCACTGCCTTGGGGTATGGCTCTTCTAATACTGAGCTGTACGATAAATTTTGGCCAGCAAATGTGCATATCGTAGGTAAAGAGATTGTACGATTCCACACGATATATTGGCCAATCATGCTGATGGCACTGGACCTTCCGTTGCCTAAAAAAGTATTTGCACATGGTTGGTTACTCATGAAAGATGGCAAAATGTCGAAATCTAAAGGCAATGTGGTAGACCCGGTAACGTTGATTGACCGTTATGGTCTGGATCAACTTCGATACTACTTGCTGCGCGAGGTGCCATTTGGAGCGGATGGAACATTCACACCTGAAAGTTTTGTAGATCGTGTAAATTCGGATTTAGCCAATGATCTGGGCAACTTGTTGAATCGTACGGTAGCGATGGTAGACAAATATTTTGACGGCAAAGTTCCCGCTTATGAAGCCAATGTAACCTCATTCGACGCAGCTTTGGTAGATATGGCAACATCGACTTATAGTAAAGTTGAAGAAGCTATGGAAAACATGGAATTTTCCGTGGCTTTAACGGCGATTAGCCAATTTATTAGCCGTAGCAACAAGTATATTGACGAGACGCAACCTTGGAATCTGGCTAAGGATGAGGCAAAACGTCGCGAATTGGCATCTGTTATGGTGCATTTGGTAGAAAGCTTACGTATTGCTTCCATTTTACTTCAGCCTTTCTTGACGCGTGCACCTCATCAAATTTGGGAACAACTCGGTATTCGTCAAGGGGAGCTGACTACATGGGATAGCGGCAAGCAATTTGGACGTATTCCAGAAGGAACGCAGTTGGTCAAAGGTAATCCGATCTTCCCTCGTCTGGACTCTGAGCAAGAGGTTGCTTTTATCGTAGAAGCAATGACTGGAGGTAAGAAACCGGAGAAAGCTGCGACACAAGCTCAACCGCAGAATGCATCTGAGGCGAGCCAGGAAGCACCAGAGTCGAAAGAAGAGATTGGCATTGAGGATTTTGCCAAGGTAGAACTGCGCGTTGCTCAGGTTGTCGCCTGTGAGCCTGTGAAGAAGGCCGATAAACTATTGAAGCTTCAGCTCGATCTTGGTTATGAGCAGCGACAGGTGGTATCAGGAATTGCGAAGTTTTATACACCTGAGGATATCATTGGGCGTAAGGTGATCTGTGTGACCAATCTTAAGCCAGTAAAACTTCGGGGTGAGCTGTCGCAGGGTATGATTTTGGCAGCATCACATGGGGATCAGCTTACATTGGCCACTGTACCGGATGGTATGCCAAATGGTGCGATTGTAAAATAAGAGGCTATATAAAATAAAAGAACGTAAAAAGCGTATGCTTGGATATTATTCTCCCAGGCATACGCTTTTTGGCTTGCATCATATTTTTCTCTGTCTATACGTATGTTTTAGTAGGTAGGGCTTGTATTTGCTCTGCGTGTTCACTAAGACAGGTGGGAGGAAATGATGATGTCAGATGTCAACGCCGGGTTGGCCATCGTTGCTGGACTGGTTTCTTTTTTTTCACCGTGCTGCTTGCCACTATATCCATCCTATTTATCGTATATAACAGGAATGTCGGCACGTGAACTGGCTGAAGGACGGCACAGGGCAGAGGTTCGCTATCGTACGATGGGACACACGCTTGCTTTTGTATTAGGCTTTTCGGTTGTTTTTTATTCACTGGGGGCAAGTGTCGGGTTGCTTGGAGAATGGTTTGCCAATTATGGGGATACGCTAAGAGTCGTAGCGGGGCTACTTATTATACTCATGGGTCTGGTATCTCTTGGTTTCGTGCGTCCATTATTTCTAATGAGAGAGCATAAGCTGCGCTGGACATGGAAGCCTGCCGGTTACGCCGGTTCCTTTGTAATCGGAATTGGGTTTGCGGCAGGCTGGTCACCCTGTATCGGTCCTATGCTAACAGCTATTATCGCTTTGGCGGCAGTAGAGCATCACATTTGGTTCAAGCTGATTACTGGCTACGCACTTGGTTTTGCGATTCCGTTTTTTGTATTGGCTTTGCTGGCAGGCTCTGTTAAGTTATCGTCCCGTTATACTTCCATCCTTATCCAAATAGGTGGCATGCTGCTTGTGATCACTGGCGGTCTGCTGGTAACGGATCATATGACAGATGTTACGCTTTTTTTACAACGGATTACCCCGGATTGGATGCTGGTTATGTGAAATATTCGATACGACTTAAAGGAAAATGTTCAAAAATGCGTTCTGTGATAAACTCCCGTAGTGCATTTTGCTGTTCATCGGGATAAACATATTTATTCTGGCCCCAGCGGCCCCATTTTTTCTTACGTTTTTCTATGTCCATTTCCAGTTTGGTTTTCGGGTAACGTTTCTCGATAACAGCTTTGGATGTTTTGGTAAAGCGATGCTGAATTAATTCGAATGTCAGATCCTTCGTAGCATGCTGGGGCAAGGTTTCTCCCAATCTACGCAGCAGCTCTCCGTATCCTTCTTCCCAGCCGTCATACCAAATGATGGGTGCGATGATGAACCCCAGCGGATAACCGGCCCGTGCGATTTTGCCCGCTGCTTCAATACGTTCCTCAAAGCGCGAAGTTGCAGGTTCAAACTGTTTAATAACATAATCGGAATTAATGCTAAAGCGGATGCGAGTATGGCCATTATGTTTAATATCCAGCAATGGATCAACATGATGATATTTTGTAACAAAACGAAGTCGGCCAAATTCCTCATCTGCCATGAAACGAATCAAGTCTCCAAGTGATCCAGTGATATGCTCCAAACCAACCGGATCAGAGGTACAAGCTGCTTCAAAACGAGTAATTTCAGGCGCCCGCTCCTCGATATAGGCTTTAGCTGCTGATATGATATCGTCAGTATTGACATAGATCCGAATATACGGCTTTGCTCCTAAGGTTGTTTGTAAATAACAGTAGTGACAGTGCCCCATGCAACCAGTCGAAATAGGGATGGCATATTCGGCAGAGGGCTTGGATTGGTCAAAAGTTAATGTTTTACGGATGCCGACAACCAGTGTCTTTTTTGCCATTCGGTATTTTTCAACTTCAGTTTCACCTGGTAAATTGGTAATTCGGTTGTGAGAGGTCGTCATACGATACGGAATATCCTTGGCTTTGACCCAATCCATAATACGCTGGCCTTTGGGATAATTTAGTGCGTCTGGTTCAAAAAACACCAGATCAGGCATGAATGGCTTGGTTCCTCTGATTTGGACAGGAGTACGCTCAAGCGTAGACATGGCTAACGCTCCTTTCGAAATAAATCCTCTGTGCTCTGGTGTCCAACTCTAAAGCATCTCCGCAGAAAGTAACGATACAGGGGCGACAACATTAGTGTACCCTGCTTAAATTGAACAAATCGTGGCAATAGATGTGAGTGGAGGGACGAGACTTGCCAATGAGCGATGATAACATGTATCATTACATAGTAGGTTTAATGCAGGAAATGAAGGCGGTAAGCGCCCGTTCAATAACAGAAAAGAGGGAAACAAGTGCCAACGCCAAGCATGGAAGATTATTTGGAGCGCATTTACCAACTGATCGATGAGAAGGGATATGCTCGTGTCTCGGATATCGCAGAGGGTTTGGAGGTGCATCCTTCGTCCGTCACCAAGATGATTCAGAAGTTGGATAAGGACGATTATCTTGTATATGAGAAGTATCGGGGACTGATTTTGACACCGAAAGGGAAAAAGGTCGGCAAACGGTTGGTTGACCGCCACCAGTTACTAGAGCAATTTCTGGATATGATTGGGGTTGACAAGGACCTAATATATAAAGATGTGGAAGGTATTGAACACCATTTGAGCTGGGATTCCATCACACGTATCGAGACATTGGTTGAATATTTCCGCCGAGATGAAGATCGCTTGCGCCAGCTTCATGACATACACAAGGAATTGAGTGGGGATTCCTAAAAGCATCTGTCCTTACGGACAATGCTTTTTTTTATTTTCCTGACCGCAACAAATATCTGGTTATTAGCGTCTATCCATTATATAGCAGGACAAGATAGGGGTTAAAATTAACAGGGGTAGCGGAGGATTATAAAGATATGAATTGGAAGAAAATAGGGCTCATGGCTGCGGGTCTACTCTTAGCAGTACAGACTGCCATTGTGCCTGGAGTTCAAGCGGCATCAACTGTTGAGATTGAGATTATATTGGACGGACAGTCCCTGCAAAGTGATGCGTCACCGTACATTGTACAGGGCGCGAATGTCACGATGGTTCCTTTGCGAGTGATTAGTGAGGGATTAGGCGCACAGGTCAACTGGTCGGCATCGTCTGGTACGGTAACGATTACAGCACAGAACAAAAATATATCTATGGATAATGGTGCACAAAGCGCTACTGTGAATGGCAAGTCGGTTCGATTGGACGCATCTGCGCGTATGTCAAGTGGGAGAGTCATGGTACCACTGCGTTTTGTTGGGGAAGAGTTGGGGTTAAAAGTAGACTGGCAAGCCTCAGAGCGGGTCATTACGTTAAGCAGTGGTAAAGAAGGTACCTCTACTGCTGGGAGTACTTCTGTGGGAGACAGCAGCTCAACATCAAATAACTCAGCATCTGGCAATCAGGAGAGTGTTAGTACCGATCAGGGAGCCAAGGAGGATGGACAGGACGCTGTTACCTCACCGTCAACCTCTACTAATGAGGAAGGTTCAGGTTCCTCACAGGGAAATGTGGCTCAGGTGAAGGCTACAACCTCTATGCGTGGAGCATGGATTTCCACCATTAATGGAGACTGGCCTTCTTCATCTGCACGAAGCAGTTCCGAGAAGCAAAAGCAGGAGTTTACAAAAATGCTCGATGATTTGCAGGGTATGGGCATTAACGCGGTATTTGTTCAGGTTCGTGCCAGCGGAGATGCGCTTTATCCGTCTGATCTTGTGCCATGGAGCAAGTATTTAACGAATACCCAGGGTAAAAATCCAGGCTATGATCCGTTGAAATTTATGATTAGTGAATCACATAAGCGGGGGATGGAATTCCATGCCTGGTTTAATCCGTTCCGTGCTAATTCTACAGGAACAACTAGCGGTTTGGCAGCAAACCATGTGGCTAATCAACATCCGGATTGGATTGTTAAGAATGGTAGCCAGTTGTACATCAATCCAGGAATTCCAGCTGCACGTCAGCATGTCATTGCTGCGATTATGGAGGTCGTAAACGGATACGATATTGACGGTGTCCATTTGGATGATTATTTTTATCCTTACAGCGGGACTTTTGATGATGACGCGACATTCAAAGCATATAACGCCAACAAAATCTCTAACAAAGGTGACTGGCGGAGAGATAATGTAAATAGTTTTGTTCGCGATTTGGGCAAAAGCATTCATGCCAGCAAGTCGAAAGTTCAATTCGGGATTAGTCCTTTTGGCGTGTGGCGCAACAAGTCTCAGGACTTAACGGGTTCAGACACCAAGGCAGGCGTTACTGCGTATGACACGACATTTGCAGATGTAAGAACCTGGATTAACAAAGAATGGATTGATTATGTAGCTCCACAAATTTACTGGAGTATCGGTTTCCCAGCGGCTGGATATGACAAGCTTGTCGCATGGTGGTCCAATGAGGTCAAAAATTCAGATGTTAAGCTGTATATTGGCCATTCCCCTTATAAAATCGGCACCCCTGAAAAAGGATGGCAATCCGCTCAAGAGTTAATTAAGCAGCTTGAACTGAACGAGAATTATAAGCAGGTCAAAGGGGATATTTATTTTAGTGCACAGCATTTGCGGAAAAATCCATACGGACTCATTCAACTTCTTCAAAATTATTATCAATTATGATATAAATTGGATCATTTAGGTTCTATATGGACCTCCGTTCTCATACATAAGCAGTAGAACTGCTTACTCCCAAGAGAACGGAGGTTTTTTGATCTATGCTGATCAATGCTGTGTTCCAGGGTGGAGGGGTTAAGGGAATATCGCTGGCGGGTGCAGTTAAGGCTGCGGAGGAGCATGATATTGTATTCAATCGTTTGGCTGGTACATCATCAGGGGCTATTGTAGCTGCTTTATTGGCTGCGGGATATACGGCGGATGAAATGAAAGCCGTAATTGAGAAAACTCCCTTGGTCAAGTTGTTAAGACGTTCTCCAGTGTTCAATATTAAGTGGGTTGGGCCAGCAGCACGTATCTTTCTTAAAAAAGGGCTCTACTCAGGGGAGGCACTGGAGCATTGGGTACGCGAGCTGTTACTAGCTAAAGGAGTGCGTACATTCGCGGATCTACCTCCTGGCAAGCTGCGCATTATTGCATCAGATATTACGAATGGACGCATTTTGGTGCTTCCTGAGGATATCAAACGTTTTGGTATAAACCCCTCTTCACTAGAGGTAGCTAAGGCCATTCGGATGAGCACGAGTATCCCTTATTTTTTTGATCCTGTTATGTTAAGACTTGATTCTGCACTTGCCAAGGGAAAAACCTTTTCCCAGCAATTTGTATTTGTTGTTGATGGAGCCTTACTCAGCAATCTGCCTCTATGGCTTTTTGATGAGCCTGTCAATGAACGTGAGGCCAAAACGATTCCAACGGTAGGATTTCAAATGGTGGGCAAAACAGGGACGGAGACCAAGGTTTCTTATATACGAGGCCCATTGACCATGCTGCAGGCTATTTTTGATACCATGCTATCGGCACATGATGAACGGTATATTGAGCAGGAGAATCGGTATCGGACCATTAAAATTCCAACTTTGGGTATCCGCACTGCCCAATTCAGCATTTCACCAGAGCAAAGTGATTTGTTGTATGCTTCCGGTGTGCAGGCAGGAGAAGCTTTTTTCCACAAATGGAGCATCACTTCTTACCAGCAGCAGTATAGTAAGTATCAATTGATGAAAGATACCATGTACGCCATGAAATAAGCACCACTTACTGGCAGCTGAAGTAATTTTAAAGAAAGTAAAAAAGGAGCCTCTTCCCGGTCATATTGCAAAACACGGGTGATGGCTCCTTTGTGTTACATTTTAAAGGTTGATAATGATTAATGATATTTAGGTTGTTCCTCTTCATTTTTGCCCTTGGAACCCTCAATGACATGAAAAGGATACGTTTTGCGTTTGCTTGTAGTCTGCTGTTTACGTACACTGGCTGTTTTGGCCATGGTGCGCACAGAGGGCTTAACTTTGGGAGTTCGCTTGCGTTGTCCTGGCTGGTATTTGTACAGCAGAAATATAACTGCAAAAATAAAGACGGGGATTAGTAAACTAATGAGAAAGCCCCAGCTACCTTTCCATAGCATATCTACAATACCATATGCGCCCAAAGCAAGGGTAAGCCAGAAAATAACGGCATGTCTGTACATCATTCACTCATCCTTTCACAGGATCAAGGACCGGACTGTTGAGAGTCTCCTTTACAGGTACATTTTCTAACTCAGCATCCAATTCAAGCATACGCTTAAATGAGGCAATCGATACCTCCACTTGATCGTCGGTCGGTTCTTTGGTGGTAAGCAACTGCAGCCATAGGCCGGGGTAACCTAGATAACGAAGCACTGGAATTTCCCGAAGTGCATTGGTCAGCTTGAGAAATTCAAAAGAAAGACCCAATACGATCGGAAGTAGTAAAAGACGTTGCCCCATGCGCTCCCACAGATTATCGTAGGTAAACAGGGAATAGACGAGTACCCCGATAATCACGGTGAGCATAATAAAGCTGCTACCGCAGCGATAATGCAGTCGGCTATATTTTTGTACGTTGGCTGGAGTTAGTTCTTCCCCTGCTTCAAATGCAGTAATCACTTTATGCTCCGCGCCGTGATATTGAAACAGTCGCTTAATTAACGGAGTTTGGGAAATACCCCATAAATAAGCCAGCAGCAAAATCAGCTTAATAGCTCCTTCAGCGAGATTATGCAAAATCTGGTTGTGAAACAAGCCGCCAAACAGGAAACTCTCCACAACAACCGGAACGAGGGTTAATACAATTTTGCCAAAGAGGAAGGACAATATACCGACCGCAGCCACGCCGATCATCATGCTCAGGCTCCAACGGGATTCCTCTTTTTTCTTATGTTCAGCGCGTTCTTCCGGATCTACTTCATCATCAGCATACGCATCGGCTGAATAGTTCAAATGCTTGGTACCCTTGGCACTGGAGTCGATGATGCTGACAATCCCCCGCAATAACGGAATTCTGCGGAATTTGGACACCCAAGATTGCTCCTTACGTGGTACTTCCAAATATGTGATTTCGCCAGATTTGCGGCGAACTGCCGTGACATTGACACGCTTGCCGCCGAACATGACACCTTCAATGACTGCCTGACCGCCGTAGCTCACAGGCTTGGATGCTTGTGACAACCGTCTCACCTCTCTTAATACATGCTTTTTTGTATATTGTATCGAATTTGGAAGGGAATATCTAGTTAGACGAAAATGGGATGTAGTGACCTGCTAATTTTATCATCCGAAAAGGAAATTTAATCATAACGGAGAAGATGGAAATCCTTGTAGTGTGGGGAGATATCATGCCATAGGTTTAAAAAAGCATTTATGAGAGCGGTCAGACTGCCCCCATAAATGCTTATTATCGCCAGTTATAAAATCAGACGGAATCGCCGGATCAAATTCATTGCGTAATTGCCCCGACAGTCTCATCCACCAGTCCCTTTGACGAGACCGGGCCGCCAAACGTCCATGTTGTACTGGCCAACGGATAAGTACGTTTTTCTTTGACGAATTTCAAACCGTTCCAAACAGAATTATTTTTCATAGATGAGCCGAAAACATTATCGTCTGGCTGTACAATATAGATAAAGTTACTATCCTGAACGGCTGACAGAGCTTCAATGCCAACCGTTGAAAAGCCATACGATTCAACCTTGCTCGGTTTCCAATCGTTAACCAAACCGATCTTCGCCAGTGTTCCCACAACGACTGAATTATCTGAAAACATACGCAGACTGGCTGCATTTTGCGAAGTAAAAGCCTGTGTCAGTATAAAATGGAAATCCGATTTGTTTGCAGCGGCGAGCTTTTGTTTGGCTTCGGCATAATGCTGGTCCAGATCGGCAAGCACCTGCTTAGCTTTATCCTCTTTTCCAAGAGCGACTGCGATACTATTAAAAATCTTCACCATCTTATCATAGTCGTAGCCGTTACCATCGTTCAGATTATATTCAATCGTCGGTGCGATGGCCTTGAGCTGCTCATAGATTGCTTCATTCCCATCAAAATTGGATATGATGAGATCCGGCTTTAATGAAGCAATCGCCTCCAAATTAGGCTCGTTGCGTGTACCGACATCGACCACGTTACTGTCCAGAGCCGCCTCTGGAGTCACATACACCTTATAGTTGGCATTGTCCGCATTACCAACTGGCTGAACGCCCAATGCAATCAAATCCTCCGTAAATGTCCATTCAAGCACCACGACACGCTGCGCGGGCTTGTCAAGCGTGAGTTCACCACGATTATGCTTTACTGTCACAGGACCGGTCGCTGCTTCAGTGGGTTTGCTGCCCGACGTAGTTGTCTGACCTTTATCTGCTGCATTGTCAGTTGCTCCACAACCTGCCAGTGTGAGCATAAAAGTCAGTAACAATAAGAATCCGATAAATCCCTTTTTCATAGATTGCGTTCTCCTGTATAAACGTATTATAAAATGATAATGATTATCATTTTCATCAATATATTATGAAACAGGATTGAAATTTTGTCAATGCAAAGATTATTAAATCCACTCTTCGATTTCATTGTTAAACTGCTCCCCATTGGAGCATACTACCTCTCAAAATGGATAGGCACGAATTTGGTGGAAGTACACATGCTTTTCCTTATAACAATGAGTCCTCACCATGAGAAAATTTATTCATTTTGAAAGGAGATCCAAGCACATGAGTGAAACTTACTCTATACCGAAAATAGGTCGTGATCAGGAACAGTCCCGTGAATCTCAAAATCAACGTAATCATAATGACAACAGTAACAGAGGCAGACAACAGTCAGGCAAATTACATACACCGCTCATTCCCTTTGCACTTGAGCTGGGTTTTTTTGCGGGTTTGCTCTGGGGGTTGCTGCGCTGGCTGTTTTATACGCTGCACTTTACAGTAGTGGCGCCTGGCTTTCTGGCAGAGCCGTTTTTCAAGCATTCGTTCATGAACACCATGGCAGGGCATTTGGTGGGGTTGCTGTTTTTTATTGGATTGTCCGTGGTAGCGTCATTGGTGTACACCCTGATTTTGCGCAGGTTTAATGGCCCAATCCCCGGTATTATATACGGTCTGATTTGGTGGGTTATTTTATTTGTGTTAACAGGCCCTAAGTTAGGGATGATGAACCCTCCTTATCGATTAACATGGAATTCCATATATACGGAAGTTTGCGTATTTATACTGTGGGGACTATTTATCGGATATACCGTTGCTGTCGAGTATACGGATGAAAGAATGCGCGAGCCTGAGAAGGCTGGGGACAGAACGTAACAAAAACTTCTCAAGCGCCTATCCCCTGTGTTAAAATAGCATTTGGTTATTTGACAGAGGGGAGCGGAATGAAGATGAAGAATGACCGGGTGCTAAAGTTGCGGCAGGCGCTGGGCGAGCATAACCTGCGGGCTATGCTGATTACCAGCCCTGTCAATCGTCGATATTTGACAGGCTTCACAGGTTCAGCGGGCTATGTGCTGATTACAGAATCCCATAGCTATTTGCTGACTGACTTTCGTTATATGACACAAGCGACCGAACAAGCCCAAGGCTTTACGGTAGTGCAGCACGCTGCGCAGGTCATGGAAACAGTAAGAGAATTGCTGTCTTCCCATCAGATTAGCGAAACAGGCTTTGAGCAGGATGATGTAACTGTTGCGACACATAAAGCTTATAGCGAAGATCTGTCACCTATTAAGCTGGTTCCGGTATCGGGCATTGTGGAAAAGCTGCGGGTGTACAAGGATGCGGAAGAGCTCGAAGTGATGCAACGGGCAGCGGATTTGGCAGATGCTACATTTGCACACATTTTACCTTACATCAAACCAGGAGTCAGCGAGCGTGAGCTGGATCTGGAAATGGAATTCTTCATGCGCAAGCAGGGAGCTACTTCTTCTTCATTTGACACGATTGTGGCATCCGGAGTTCGTTCGGCATTGCCTCATGGAGTAGCTAGTGCAAAGTTAGTACAAGCAGGTGAGCTGATTACGTTTGATTTTGGTGCGTTGCTGGATGGCTACTGCTCCGATTTGACCCGTACAGTGGCTACACAAGGGGATTTGGCGCCTCAGTTGCGCGAGATCTACGATATTGTACTTAAGGCGCAGCTTCACGCACTCGAACATATTAAGCCGGGCATGACAGGCCGTGAAGCGGATGCGCTGACCCGGGATATTATTGCTAGCCATGGGTATGGAGACAATTTCGGACACAGTACAGGTCATGGTCTGGGTCTTGAAGTGCATGAATCTACACGTCTGTCGAAGGCAAGTGATGATATTCTGGAGCCGGGTATGGTTGTAACGGTCGAACCAGGTATCTATGTGCCTGGATTGGGCGGTGTACGGATCGAGGATGATATCGTTATTACAGATAGCGGCATCAAAGTATTAACGCATTCGAGCAAAGAATTTACAGTCGTTTAATAACGATAACAGTCCTGTAGGAGGGGTATTTTAGTGATTAACGTTAATGATTTTAAAACAGGTTTGACCGTCGAGGTAGACGGAGATATTTTTACAGTTCTGGATTTTCAACACGTAAAACCAGGTAAAGGCGCAGCATTCGTACGCTCCAAGTTGAAAAACCTGCGTAATGGTAATACGGTTGAACGTACATTCCGTGCGGGTGAAACAATCGGCCGGGCGCAAATCGAAAATCGTGGTGTATCTTATCTGTATGCTAGTGCAGACGATCATACATTCATGGACAACGAAACATATGATCAATTTACATTGTCCAGCGATCAGCTGAAATGGGAGCTTAACTTCCTGAAAGAAAACATGAATGTAAATATCATAAGCTACAACGGAGAAATCCTGGGTATCAACCTGCCTACTAGCGTGGAACTCAAAGTAATTGAAACAGAACCAGGTATTAAAGGGAATACAGCTACAGGTGCAACCAAAAATGCCAAACTGGAAACAGGCTTGAATGTTCAAGTTCCTCTGTTTATTAACCAAGATGACGTATTGTTAATTGATACTCGTGACGGCAAATACATGTCTCGCGCATAGAATTTACATTTTCCGGTATCCTCTGTCCTTATTAAGGGCAGAGGATATTTTTATATGTACGAATATTAAAAAACATTGGCTCCACACAGCACTTTCGTATTATACTGTACTAAAGTTATGCCGCAGGATGTCACGTTCAAATCGTTTGGTGCCATCTCAAGGTTACATACTGTCGAGTCTGAGGGAGTGAATATCGTTGTCTTTGTATGTCATGAAATTCGGAGGCAGTTCCGTCGGTGACACGGAGCGCATGAAACGCGTGGCAAAACGCGTCGTTGAGAAACAGAGTGAAGGGCATCAATGTGTAGTGGTCGTTTCCGCAATGGGAGACACGACAGACGAATTGATTGACCAGGCCAAATTATTAAATGAGCAGTTGCCTGCACGTGAGTTGGATATGTTGATGACGACAGGCGAGCAAATTTCAATCGCATTGTTGTCGATGGCTATTCAGCAGCTGGGTCATGAAGCGGTATCGTTTACGGGATGGCAGGCAGGCTTCCGTACTGAATCTGACTTTGGTCGGGCTCGGATTACGGATATTCAACCTCAGCGTGTGCTGGATGCACTGAGTAGTAACAAGATTGTTGTTGTAGCAGGTTTCCAGGGGATGTCTGCAGATGGAGATATTACGACGCTGGGACGTGGTGGTTCTGATACGACGGCCGTTGCGCTGGCGGCGGCAATTCAAGCGGATGCCTGTGAAATTTACACGGATGTGGACGGCATATATTCAACAGATCCACGGATTGTGAAAGTGGCACGTAAGCTAAAAGAAATTTCTTATGATGAGATGCTGGAATTAGCCAATTTAGGTGCGGCTGTTTTACATCCCCGTGCGGTAGAGTATGCCAAACATAACCGGGTACCGTTGATTGTACGGTCTAGTTTTAACCATAATGAAGGAACAGTCGTAAAGGAGGATGCAGTAATGGAGCAAGGCGTTGTAGTCAGTGGAATTGCATATGATAAAAATGTAGCAAGAATCAGTATTTTGGGCGTTGCAGATATCCCTGGTGTACTGGCGAAAGTTTTCGGAACACTGGCAGCAGCCAAAATTGATGTAGACATTATTGTACAGAGCGGGGTTGAGGCAGGAAAAGCAGATTTCTCCTTTACGGTAGCTCTAACGGATCGTGAAGCTGCACTTAAGACGCTGGAAGGTATTCGCGGAGAGCTTCCATACCGTGAAGTAACGTCTGAGGAAAATTTGGTGAAGGTCTCCATTGTAGGTGCAGGAATGGTTAGCCACCCGGGTGTTGCAGCACAAATGTTTGCCGTGCTGGCCGAGCAAGGCGTTAGCATTAAAATGGTAAGCACATCCGAAATCAAGGTATCGTGTGTAATTGAAGCTGGAAAGCTTCATGAGGTTATCCAAGCGTTGCATACAGCTTATAATCTGGATACCGAGGAGCAAGCGTTTGTAGGCGGCCCTAAAGACCGTCGTTAATAACATCAATTGATATAGAGAAATGCTATGACGGGGAAGGGTCGATAAATTATACGTTCCCTATTTATAGATTGATAAATCATAGAATACAGCAGTAGGTTAAGAGGTTGTTCCATCAGTGAGAGACAGACTGTGGAACAGCCTCTTTTTGCTGTAAATCTAGCTTTTTTATTTAAGGGTATCCCTTAGCCACCAAGGCTTCGAGGGAGCCTTTTTTTATTATACAAAGCAGGGAAAGGTGCTTGAATGAGCGGGGAAAGGTCCGCTGAGCATGGATAGGAGTGATCAAAGGTTCGACTGGATTTTCAATATATTTTCGGCATAAAAAGCGAGAGTCAGCCATAGACTTGTCTTAAAGAAAAGGACAACTGTGAGGAGGCGGCATTGGTATGGAATGGCTGGAGTTATTTCCGGAACCGTTGCACGGTATACTCGGAAGGCTTCCAGAAAAGGTATTTAAGCAACTGGAAGAAATTCGGGTTCGGGAAGGAAGGCCGCTGGAAGTTAATGCGAATGGTGATCATCATTTTGTAACGACTGCTGGTCGGCTGACTTTGAATCCTGTTGAAGCCTATAAGCCTAACCGCGAGGATGCCCACCGATTGCTGGATTTTATCAGTAATCATTCTCTGTACACCATGGAAGAGGAGCTTCGCAAAGGGTTTATTACCATCCCTGGCGGTCATCGTGTTGGCTTGGCAGGGAGAACTGTGCTTAACCGAGGGCGAGTAGAGCATTTGAGGGATATAAGCAGCTTTAATGTACGAATTGCTCGGGCCATTCCTGGCATAGCTGATCGGATATTACCTTATGTAGCGGATCGAAAATCCGGGACGATACGGCATACGCTCATCTTGTCACCGCCTCAGCATGGCAAGACGACGTTGCTTAGGGACTTGGCTCGACAACTGAGTTACGGAGGGACGCAAAGCAACGGAGGGCGACGAAATGGACTTAAGGTGGGCATTATAGATGAACGTTCTGAGATCGCCGGTAGTCATAAGGGCATCCCCGGCTTTGATGTCGGACCTCGCACCGATGTATTGGACGGATGTCCGAAAGCGGAGGGTATGATGATGATGATTCGCTCGATGTCACCGGATGTCCTGATTGTGGATGAAATCGGGCGGCCAGAAGATGCGGAAGCGGTACGTGAAGCGCTTCATGCAGGCATCGCAGTCATTGCTTCCGCACATGGTCGTGATGTGGCTGAAATGGCGAGCCGATCTGCCTTTGCCGGATTAGCTACAGGACAGGAGCTGTTCCAGCTCTATGTCATGCTGGAGCGGACGAGCCGGGGCGTCTCTTTTCGGCTGGCAGATGCCAAGCAGCGCAGGCTGACACTGCCTGGGGAAGGGCAGAACGGGGGCATCTCCTATGCTTAAGCTGCTGGGAGCTGTCTTGGTTATACTAGCCACCACACTGGCAGGCTGGCAGCGGGCAAGACAATTTGCCATGAGGCCGCGGCAAATCAGAGAGTTAATTCTCGCACTGCAAAGACTGACCACCGAGGTTTCTTACGGGGTGTCTCCGTTACCAGATGCTTTCGCCAAGACTGGAGAGCCCTTGCGAGAGCCGCTGCGCTCTCTGTTTCAGCAAGCCTCACGCTGGATGCACCCC
Organism: Paenibacillus sp. FSL W8-0439; assembly: GCF_038008995.1. Lineage (NCBI taxonomy): Bacteria > Bacillati > Bacillota > Bacilli > Caryophanales > Paenibacillaceae > Paenibacillus > Paenibacillus sp. FSL W8-0439. The sequence goes on along the minus strand of NZ_JBBPAK010000001.1, from coordinate 3,490,339 downwards.
TCTTTTGGCCTGACCGCCAGAGAAAGCTTGCATAAAGCGATTGAAGTCTCGTGGAGCCGTTCCTCTATGAAGCAGGCCGAGAAGGAAGCGATGCGTCAGCTTGCTTACAGCCTTGGAACCAGCGACCGTGAAGACCAGATCAAGCACATTGCGCTGACCATCCAGCAGTTATCCCATGAAGAAGCGCAGGCGCAGGCAGATCAGGTGAGATACGAGCGTATGAGCAGAAGCCTGGGACTGCTGATCGGAGCATTGATCGTCATTTTGATCTATTAGCGGGGTGCTCGAATGAATTTAGAAGTGAACGCAATTTTTCAGATTGCCGGAATTGGCATTATTATCGCTATGATTCATACCGTACTAAAGCAAATGGGCAAGGAAGACATGGCACACTGGGTGACGGTCATCGGTTTCGTTGTCGTGCTGTTCATGGTGGTACGAATGCTGGATAACCTTCTGCAAGAGATCAAATCTATTTTTCTTTTTCAGTAGGTGAACACATGGAAATCATTCAAGTGGTGGGCTTCGCCCTCGTTGCCACAGTCCTCATCTTAGTTATCAAGGAACAGAAGCCGATGTTTGCCTTTTTGATTGCAACAGCTGCGGGAATCGTCATTTTTTTGCTGCTGATTGGCAAGATCGGATCTGTGGTTGCCGTGCTGGAGCGACTGGCCAGGTCTTCAGGGATGGACATGATTTATTTTAAAACCGTATTAAAAATAATCGGTATCGCTTATATTGCTGAATTTGGAGCACAGATCGTACGGGATGCGGGACAAGACGGCATAGCTTCCAAAATAGAGCTTACTGGAAAGGTACTCATCATGGTACTCGCAATCCCGATTATCAGCATTATTATTGATACCATTCTGAAGCTGATGCCCGCCTGAGGGGGTGATGCCATGAAAAGGCTGGGGGGCATGCCGAATCTCAAAGTTATTGTGATTTTGCTGCTATGTCTCTGGTGCGCCTCGGCTGCGGTCCTCTTCGCAGATACACCTACAAACGAATGGATCAGACAACAGGCGGAGCAAATGCCCAAAGATGATGTTGAACATTATTGGGACGGACTCATGAAGCAATACGGCGGATTTTTCCCTGACCAGAAAAAGCCTTCTTTCATGGACATGCTGCTTCCGGGTGGTGAAGGATTCAGTATAAAAGGTGTGTTGATGGCCATAGCTGATTTTTTCATCCATGAAATCCGGGTGAATGCCAAGCTGCTCGTCACCATCGTCATGCTCAGCATTATGAGTATGGTGCTGGAAACGCTGCAAAGCGCTTTTGAAAGCAAGCAGGTCAGCAAAGTTGCCTACGCTATCGTGTACATGGTCATTATCATTTTGGCGATTAATAGCTTTAGTGTAGCGATTGGTTATGCCAAAGAAGCAATTGACAGCATGATTCATTTCATGATGGCGATGTTGCCCTTGCTGTTTACCATGTTGGCCTCGATGGGTAACGTTGTCACCGTTTCGGTGACCCACCCGCTGATTGTATTTATGATCAACACGGTCGGAACAGTCATTCATACGCTTGTTTTCCCGCTGCTGTTCTTCTCGGCTGTGCTGTACTTGGTCAACTCGCTCACGGGCAAATACAAGCTGACCCAGTTAGCTGATCTACTGCGGAACGCGGGTGTTGCCGTGCTGGGAGTGCTTCTGACTATTTTTCTAGGAGTCATTTCGGTACAGGGATTAACCTCTTCGGTTACTGACGGATTAACAATCCGTACAGCTAAATATATTACAGGTAGCTTTGTTCCGGTGGTAGGCAAGGCGCTGGCAGATGCGACGGATACGGTCATTTCGGCATCACTGCTCGTTAAAAATGCCATCGGCCTTGTGGGAGTCATCATTATTTTGTTCCTGTGTGCTTTTCCTGCTCTCAAAATTCTGACACTAGCCCTCATTTATAAAGTGACCGCAGCAATCATGCAGCCTTTGGGAGATACGCCTATTGTGGAATGTTTGGATGCCATCGGCAAGAGTATGATTTATGTTTTTGCGGCACTGGCGGCAGTGGGATTAATGTCCTTCCTTGCGATTACCGTCATGCTCGCAGCAGGCAACATGACAGTCATGATGAGGTGAATACATGCACATAATCCAACGAGAGGGAGGCGAGTGACGTGACCTGGCTGGGAGGCTGGCTCAAGGAACTAGTGCTAATCGTGCTGCTGGCTTCTTTTGTCGATATGATCTTACCGAGCCGATCTATGGAAAGGTATGTCAAACTCGTACTCAGCCTGCTTGTTTTGCTGACATTGCTGTCTCCGATTGTGCGCTTGCTGAGCAGTAGTCCCTCAGAGGTTCTGGGGCGAGCATTGGATCTGCAACGCCAGGCAGAGACAGGTAATAGGGAACCGACATTGGAAGAGATCTTAGCCAAAGGCAAACAGCTAAAGCAACAGCAGGAACAAAGCTCCATGCAATGGGCAGGCAAAGAGGTAGCTAAGGAAATGAAAGGGCAATTGGAGCAGTACACTGGGTTAGCAATTCAGTCGGTCCAGGTGACCCTTGCGCAGATTCAGCAGAAAGAATCGGGGCTAGAGGCAGGAACGGGCGTTCAGTCAGTAGTGGTCAAATTGGCGGAGCAGAAGGCAGAAAAAGAAAAAAACACAAACGTCCCGCTGGGTACAGATGTCAAGCCGATTATGGTGGAGCCTGTAGCTGAAAAGACAGTGAATATTCGTGTGGAGCCGACACAGTCAAAACCCTCTAATCATAATGAAGGAACGCGAGAAGATGATCGTAGTCCTGACGAAACCCCAGAGGATGGCAAACCTGCGGATCAGAAAGCTTTTGATTTAATCACAGGAATTCTACGTGAAAAATGGGGGATCGACAGCACACATGTTCAGGTGATTAATTCGCAGGATGGAACACATGAATGGTAACAGGAGGTGAACCGAAATGGGCAAATGGAGGAAAAAGCTGGAGCAATGGATGGGTGGAGGGGGGGACGGAGCGAAAAGGTTCAATTCATTTCGTTGGCTACTTATTCTTGGCCTTATCGGTGTAGCGATTATGCTCTTTAATTCATTCGTTAATGTGAAAAAAGTCGACCCGGAAAACGTAGGGAGAGAACCGCCTGGCGTAATGAAAAATGAGCCTGCGTTAGAAACAACGGTAGGTGAGGACAGTTCCTTTGCCGGAATCGAGAAGGCTTTTGAGGACAATATGAAACAGATGCTGGAGCAGATTGTTGGCGTAGGAACCGTCGATGTCATGGTTACGGTAGATTCTACCGAAGAAGTGATCGTTCAACGGAATGTGAAAGACATGCAGGAAGAAAATAACGAGTCGGACGCCAATGGTGGACAAAGGCACACTACTCAATATACACGCGATGGTGAGATTGTCACCTATGAATCATCGGGCGGTCAGCACACCCCGATTGTTACCAAAAAAGTAAAACCACAGGTAAGGGGAGTGCTTGTTGTGGCTATGGGGGCAGAAAACCCTACGGTGAAGCAGCTCATTGTGGATGCTGTGCAGAAGGGACTAAACGTACCTTCATACAAAATATCAGTCGTTCCGCGTAAGCAGGGATAATATGGAATTGGGGAACAAAGAAGTTAATATTGCAAACCACTTATGAATATGGAGGACAGAACATGAATAATAAAAGACAAACCGTTTGGCTGGTGTCCATGCTGAGTTTAATGGTGGTACTGTCTGCATATTATTTGTTTACGGAGGACTCAAGTCCGGCGAATCCGCCAGTAGCGGACAGCGAGCAGGTGAGCAAGGTTAAACAGGATGCTGCACAGGAAGCAACGACAAAGGCAGAAGAACAAATGAACGAACTGAAAGTAAATGAAGTAGTAACCAATGGAGAAGTAACTGACGGAACGGCAGAGACTTCCACAAAGGACACAGCTTCTACAACTGAACCAGCAACAGAACCATCAAAAGGTGATAAAGACACAGCCGCCGCCCCTGCTACTGAATCGACTGCATCCAATCAAAACACAACTACAGCTAAGACAGGCACGACAGCTAAAAGTGATGACAAAGCAGCTTCTAGCGCCAAAACCGACAAGCAGGTACTTGATCAAGTAGCAAACGAACAAGCAGCCCAACCAACAGCGGCAGCTGTGATTGACAACTATTTACTGGAGCGGGATGTGGAAAATCAAAAGAAAAATGACGAGCTGACTACGGCAATGAATGATAGTACACCGCAGAAAGCTGCAGAGGCACAAAAGGAATTGCATGTACTTGAAGATAAACAGGCCAAAATTACTGGCATCGAAGAAGAACTGCAGCAGCAATTCGCCAATGCAGTTGTCCGCGAGGAAGATGCTGATAAATACAAAGTAGTGGTTCTGAGTGAAAAATTGGATGCTAAGCAAGCGGTAACGATTGTCGATAAAGTCATGAAGGAATTAAACGTAACGCAGGACAAGATCAGTGTCCAGTATGTTACACAATAAGACAAAAAACGCGAAAAAGCCCGGATTTCTGCACAATCCCGGGCTCTTTCTATTTTTAATGATTGTGATATAATACATAAAGCTGTTTCAAAAATGTTATCAGCAACCGGCAAAATGCTGAAGGAGTGATTAATAGAGATGTTTAAATTAAGCGAGATTAAGGAATTGATCAAGCTGGTGGATGAAACGTCTGTGCATGAGCTTGAAATTGAAAATGAAGGAACTCGCCTCATGATCCGTAAACCGGGTAAAAGCGAGATCGTTACGGTACAGGCTCCTGTAACAGCACCTGCTTATACAGTGGCGCCACAAGCTGCAATTCCGAATCCACAAGTACAGTCCGATGTTGGACATGCAACTGCTGGGGAACCGAAGGAATATGCAAGCAATCTACATAAAATCGTATCTCCGATGGTAGGCACTTTCTATAGTTCTTCATCCCCGGATACGGCTCCGTATGTGAGTATCGGCAGTAAAGTAGGCGATAAAACAACGGTATGTATCATTGAAGCGATGAAGTTGATGAACGAGTTGGAAGCTGAAGTGAAGGGCGAAATTGTGGAAATTTTGGCCGAAAACGGACAGTTGGTTGAGTATGGCCAGCCATTGTTCCTTGTGAAACCGGAGTAAAAAGCTTGTTTGACCCCTTTTTGAGGGTTCGGCAAGACTGCTCCCAGGGAGGATAAAGTCATGACATTTCAAAAAGTATTAATCGCGAACCGTGGAGAAATTGCAGTTCGTATCATTCGCGCTTGCCGCGAAATGAATATTTCGACAGTTGCCGTCTATTCGGAAGCTGACAAGGATTCGTTACATGTGCGTCTCGCAGATGAGGCTTACTGTATCGGACCGACGTTGTCTAAGGACAGCTATCTTAATTTTACGAACCTGATGAGTGTTGCTACATTGACTGAATGTGATGCCATTCATCCAGGTTACGGATTTTTGGCGGAAAATGCAGACTTCGCTGAAATTTGCGAATCATGCAATATTACGTTTATTGGACCTTCTCCTGAAGCAATTAACAAAATGGGAGATAAGGCTGTAGCCAAGCAGACCATGAAGGATGCCGGGGTTCCGGTTATTCCAGGTTCAGACGGACTGGTTGAGGATGTACAGGATGCAATCAGTATCGCACGTGATATCGGATATCCGGTCATTATCAAGGCCACAGCAGGTGGTGGTGGTAAAGGTATTCGTATCGCTGAAGATGAGGATAATCTTATCCAGCAAATCACGACTGCTCAGCAGGAAGCGCAGAAGGCCTTTGGTAATGCGGGCGTGTATCTGGAAAAATATCTGACTGGTATGAAACACGTGGAAATACAGATCATAGCGGACAAGCATGGTAATGTTGCCTACTTGGGTGAACGGGACTGCTCTGTTCAGCGTCGTCGTCAGAAGTTGTTGGAGGAAGCACCATGTCCAGTACTTTCGCAGGATGTTCGTGAAGAAATGGGACAGGCAGCTGTTCGTGCAGCTTTGGCCGTTCAATACTCTGGCGCAGGTACGCTTGAATTTTTGCTTGGTCCGGACAATAAATTCTATTTCATGGAAATGAACACACGTATTCAGGTGGAACATCCAGTAACAGAAATGATTACCGGTGTAGACCTGATTAAAGAAATGATTTCGGTCGCTGAAGGGCATCCGCTTTCCTTTACGCAGGAAGAAGTCACGATTAATGGCTGGGCAATCGAATGCCGCATTAACGCTGAGGACCCGGATCGTAATTTTATGCCTGCACCGGGTAAAATCGGATTTTATCTGCCTCCAGGCGGTCCTGGAGTGCGGGTAGACAGCGCTGCTTATCCAGGTTATAGCATTCCTCCTTATTATGACTCTATGATTGCCAAGCTGATTGTATGGGCGCCTACACGGCAGGAGGCGATTGCCAAAATGAAGCGGGCTTTAGCTGAGTTTGCTATTGAGGGCATACCCACAACGATTTCTTTTCACCAGCGCTTGCTAGAGCATCCGACCTTTATTGAAGGCGATTTTGATATTAAATTTTTGGAGGAAAACGAAGTTTAATCGGTATATTTCCTCAGTTTGTCATAATGAACGCCAAATGATATAGTATGGATAATAAGTGAGCATGTCTGCTTTGATATCCAAAGCTGGAATGAAACTTATTTTGACCGAAAGGTGTTGAAGGTATGAGCACAGTGCCAACCGAATTCGAACGTACAGAAATTGGGGAGATTCAAATTGCCCCGGAAGTTATTGAAGTCATTGCCGGACTGGCTACCGTTGAGGTGCCGGGCGTTGCGGGAATGAGTGGCGGATTTGCTGGCGGATTTGCCGAACTGCTAGGCCGCAAAAATTTATCTAAAGGTGTAAAAGTGGAAGTCGGACAGCGTGAAGCTGCTGTAGACGTCTCCGTCATTATTGAGTATGGTAACCGTCTGCCCGAGGTGGCTGCTGCTATTCAGCATAATGTTAAGCGTTCCATTGAAAACATGACAGGTCTTAACGTGGTAGAAGTGAACGTGCAAATTCACGATGTTCAATTCAAAAATGCTGAAAAAGTAGAAGAGCCGGAAGTGCTGGGCGCCGGACGGGTTAAATAGAGCGATACTTTGTACAAACCCCCGACCCTTATGGGTCGAGGGTTTACTCTAATTTAAGGAGGCTGTGCGTTTCGTGGCTAAAGTTATGGACAGACTTCTGCTGTTTTTGTACAGCTTAAGTATCGGAATTATCTCCATTCTCGCCATCCTCCTCCTGAGCGGGGCCATTCCGTATGTTTTAAGTATTGAGGATGAGCGAGTGGTGTGGTTTACCAGCTTGATTATTGCAGGAGTTCTGTTGTTATTGAGTCTTCGGTTTTTTTATATCTCTATTCGACGGAACCAAACCGTACAGCATTCTATTGATCAGCGAACCGAATACGGTGATATTCAGATTTCGGTGGATACCATCGAAAATCTGTGCCTCAAAGCGGCTTCCCGATTTCGCGGGATGCAGGATCTGAAAGCACGCGTTCGTGTGTTGGAATCGGGACTTGATATTACGATTCGGGCGATTGTTGACGGGGAAAGCTCCATTCCGGTGTTAACCTCCGAGGTACAAAAGGGGGTACACGACCATGTGGAAGAGATTACAGGAATTCCAGTATCCAATGTGTCGGTGTACATCGCTAATGTTTCTCAGTCACCAAGCTTTAAGAGTCGTGTGGAATAGAGGTGATTTTCCCTGATGCCCTGGAAAGAAATATGGGGAAGTTACAAGGGCCGGATCATGGGGATCACGGCTGGTATTTTTTTCGGTTTTATTTACTTGTGGGCAGGCTTTTGGAATATGTTGTTCTTTGCATTGATGGTGTTCATCGGATATACGCTAGGAAGACGTAGCGATTCAGCGCTTGGTCCATTCTTACCTTGGAAAGAATGGAGCGAATGGTTGTCGCAGCGTTGGCGTCCTTTTAAATGAACCCTGTGATACGTGTTCTCCAAAATACAGCTGTAGCTTATTTGCGCCCAACGGTTTTGGAGGATGCGTTCACAGGTTTTTTTGTGGAAATTGGTTAGAATGAAAAATAGATATAGGCAAGCGTAGGAGGCAGGGCATGAAAAGACGTCTGGCGAGGGAATTAGCGGTACAGAGTATGTACCATATGGAAATGAATGAAGTGGAAGCGGCGGCAGCTGTGGACATGCTGCTTCAGGAAGCGGCCGAGGAAAACGAAGCCGAAGTCGTAATTAAAAACGCGGCAGTGTTAAGAGCGTATGTTTTGGAGCATGTGCGTGGCACATGGGAGCACAAGGAAGCGATTGACGGGCTGTTGGCGGATTACCTGAAAGGCTGGCAGATCAGCCGACTTTCGCGTGTAGATCGTCAAATTTTGAGGCTTGCGGTATATGAAATGATTTTCCGCGAGGATGTTCCAGCCAAGGTAGCAGTCAATGAAGCCATTGAGTTGTCGAAGCACTTTGGTACCGAGGAATCGGGTAAATTTGTTAATGGTGTGCTGGGACGAGTGATACAAGAGCTGGAGCAATTGAAAGCACGTTTTTAATTAGAGACTACTGAATCAGGTTGGGGAGTGGTTAAACATGTCAGCACCGATCATTGATGGTAAACAAATCTCTCAGGATATTCGGGCAAGCATTCAGCAAGAGGTTATTCGTTTGAAAGAACACAGCTTTCAACCCGGACTGGCTGTTGTACTGGTAGGCGAAGATCCTGCTTCTCAGGTGTATGTTAAAAATAAGGAAAAGGCGTGTCATGATCTCGGCTATTACTCTGAGGTTCATCGATTGGCGGCAGATACTTCGCAAGAAGCATTACTGAAACTGGTGGATAAGCTGAATCATCAAAGTAATATCCATGGGATTTTGGTGCAACTGCCATTACCAAAGCATATTCAGGAAAAAGCTGTCATTGACGCGATTGCAGTGGAGAAAGATGTTGACGGATTTCATCCGGTAAACGTAGGGAATCTGGTCATCGGCGATGATAGCCTATTGCCTTGCACTCCCGCTGGAGTCATTGAGTTAATCAAACGCGCTGGAGTAGAAATAGCTGGTAAACATGCAGTTGTTATTGGTCGCAGTAATATCGTTGGCAAGCCGGTATCATTATTGCTGCAGCGTGAAAATGCTACGGTTACGATGTGTCACTCTCGTACAGCGAATATTGCCGAGCTCAGTAAACAAGCGGATATTTTGGTCGTTGCCATCGGCAAAGCCAATTTCATCGATGCTTCGTATGTAAAGCCGGGTGCAGTAGTTATCGATGTGGGAATGAATCGTCTGGAGAACGGAAAGCTGGCGGGTGACGTTGATTTTGAGAGCGTAAAGCAAGTGTCCGGTCCGATTACGCCTGTTCCCGGCGGAGTAGGCCCAATGACGATTACAATGCTGATGCAAAATACGCTCGTAGCGGCCAAGCGGTCGCACGGTTTGGTATAAAGGCAGCTGCCTGTGGCTGAACAACAACGTATTTATTCTATACAGGACCTGAATCGCTATATCCGGATGAAACTGGAATCCGATCAGGTGCTGTCTGATGTATGGATACGCGGGGAAATTTCTAACTTTACGCATCATTCGAGTGGTCACATGTATTTTACGCTCAAGGATGAGGGGAGCCGCATACGTTCGATTATGTTTGCAACTCATAATAGACGGCTCCCTTTCGTACCGAAAGAAGGTACGCGTGTTATCGCCCGGGGAAACGTATCCGTGTATGAACGGGATGGTCAATATCAATTTTATGCGACTCAAATGCAGCCTGACGGTATAGGCAGCCTTTATTTGGCTTATGAACAACTCAAACAAAAGCTTGATGCAGAAGGGCTGTTTGATACCACTCGCAAACGGAATCTCCCTGCTCACCCTGCGACCATTGGCGTAATTACGTCACCGACCGGAGCGGCTGTGCGTGATATTATCACTACACTTCAACGGCGATACCCGCAGGCTGGAATCGTGTTGTATCCAGTTCTTGTGCAAGGAAAAGGTGCTGCCCCCTCGATCGTTAAGGCAATTGAAGCCATGAATCGTATGCAGGAGGTTCAGGTGATGATCGTCGGACGGGGTGGTGGCTCCTTAGAAGAACTGTGGGCGTTTAATGAGGAAGCGGTTGCGCGTGCCATTTACGCATCGGTCATTCCTGTGATTTCGGCCGTTGGACACGAAACGGATTTTACCATTGCCGATTTTGTGGCTGACTTACGCGCAGCGACGCCGACCGCAGCAGCTGAGCTGGCTGTGCCTCATCAGGGAGAGCTTCGGGATCAGCTGCTTCAGCGGGAGCAGCGGTTGCGTAATGCCCTTAGGCAGCGGTTGGAAGCCAGTCGTGAACGCTTGATGAGGCTTCGGCGTTCGCCAGTGTTGCTGCATCCGCGCCGCTACATGCTCCAGCATGCAGAGCGGATGGACATGCTGCATCAGCGTCTGATCCGCGCAGCGGCTAACCGTTCACGCTTAAACGCAGAGAAAAACGCGCGTATGCGTCAGGTACTAGAGCGGTTTAATCCGCGTGAACAAATTCGTTCGGCGCGCAAGCAGACGGATATGGCACAACGTCAGCTGGAGTCTGCGATGCGTGCGATCACAAAAACGGGGCGGCAGCAGCTGCATACCGGAATTCGTCAGCTGGACGCGCTGAGTCCGCTCAAAGTCATGGCCCGAGGCTACAGCTTGGTATACGATGAGCAGGAGAAACGGCTAATCAAGTCGCTCAAAGATGTACAACCGGGAGATTCTATCAAGATAAAAGTGAGTGACGGACAGTTAGACTGTCAAGTATGGGGAATGAAGGAGGACGCGAAGCACGGTGGCGAATGAAGCGGAATTGAATTTTGAAGCGGCCATGGCCGCTCTTGAAGAAATTGTCGGACAACTGGAGCATGGAGACGTTCCTCTGGAGCAAGCCATTGATTTGTTCCAGCGGGGGATGAAGCTGTCTCAGCTTTGCAGTCAGAAGCTGGAACAGGTCGAACGTAAAATTGAAATGATCGTGGAAGAGGATGGAGATTTGCGCAAGAAGCCTTTCGGCGGCGGATTGGATGAAAACGGCGGTGAAGGGCTTGAATAGACTGTCGTTCAAGGAATATTTGACTGTGACGGCGGATGCAGTTTCGTCTGCATTGACCGAGCAGTTTCCGGCGCATTGGGACATTCCAGATGTTCTTCGAGAATCTATGAACTATTCACTGACCGCAGGCGGTAAACGGCTGCGGCCTCTGCTTGTGATCGCCGCTGCGGAAGCATTTGGTGGAAGCAGGGAAGCGGCGTTGCCAGTAGCATGTGCGGTAGAAATGGTACATACGTATTCCCTCATTCACGACGACTTGCCGGCGATGGATGATGATGATTATCGGCGAGGAAAGCTGACGAATCATAAGGTATACGGCGAGGCGGTTGCTGTTCTTGCGGGCGATGCTTTGCTGACCCATGCATTTTATAGCATCGTGCAGGCGGGTCGTCGTCACGGGGTTTCTTCCGATGCGCTATTGTCCATAGTTGAGGATTTATCCGAAATGAGCGGTGCCAGAGGCATGGTAGGTGGACAGGTCGCAGATATGTCGGGCGAGCAGGGAATGACGGGGATCGAGGAATTGGAATATATCCACCTTCATAAAACGGCTGATTTGATCATTTTCTCACTCTTAGCAGGTGGACGGATTGGTGGAGCGGACAAGGATCAACTAGAAGCACTTCGTCGTTTTGGACGAGATTTGGGCCTGGCTTTTCAAATTCAGGACGATATATTGGATCTTGTAGGCGATGAAAGCAAAATGGGAAAAAAAACGCAGAGTGATGTTGAACAGGAGAAGGTTACCTATCCGTATTTCATCGGTATGGACGCATCTCTACGACAAGTGGAGGAGCTCACAGCATCTGCCAAAAAAGTGATTGCAGAAGGTGGTATTCCCGATTATTCACGCTTACTGGAGATAGCGGATTACCTGATGAAGCGTGATCATTAGTAGTGTTAAAACTGGTTTGACTTGTCTGCGTTTAAGCACAGTCCAAAAGTGTGATATAATACTTGTTAACTTTACACACAAACTTGAAGGAAAGCGGGGAGATATGCGTGCTGCTTCCACACATAAAGCAACCAGGCGATCTGAAATCACTGTCGGTTGAGGAGTTGGCTTCTCTAGCCGAGGAAATCAGGAGCTTTTTGATTGAGAAGCTGTCCGTGACTGGGGGGCATCTGGCATCGAATCTGGGAGTGGTTGAGCTCACGATCGCCCTGCATTATTGCTATAACAGTCCAAAGGACAAGATGATTTATGACGTTGGGCACCAAGCCTACGTGCACAAAATATTGACAGGGCGAATGGATCGTTTTGATACACTTCGTCAGCGTGATGGACTTTGTGGTTTTGTAAAAAGAAGCGAGAGCGAGCATGATGTTTGGGAAGCTGGACATAGCAGCACTTCCCTTTCGGCTGCAATGGGGATGGCCTTGGCACGTGATTTGAAGGGCGAGGACAATAAAGTTATTGCAATGATCGGGGACGGCGCGTTGACTGGGGGCATGGCCTTCGAAGCATTAAACCATATTGGTCATGAACGTAAAAATTTAATGGTCATTCTGAATGATAATGAAATGTCCATCGCCCCGAATGTAGGGGCCATGCATAATTATTTGAGCAAAATTCGCTCGGACCGTCACTATTTGCGGGCAAAGGATGAGCTGGAAGTTTTGCTGAAAAAAATACCCGCTATAGGCGGTAAACTTGCCAAATCGGCTGGCCGCGTCAAGGACAGTCTTAAATATATGATGGTTCCAGGTGTGCTGTTTGAAGAGCTGGGATTTACGTATCTTGGTCCGGTGGACGGACATGATTTGTCCAAGCTAATTGAGACTTTTCAGCAGGCTGATAACGTGACTGGCCCTGTATTAGTGCATGTCGTAACCACCAAGGGTAAAGGCTATAAGCCTGCGGAGGCCGATTCACACAAGTGGCACGGCATCAGTCCATACAAAATTGAATCAGGTCAGGTACTCAAAGCTGTAGGCAATCCGATGTATACGGAAATTTTCGGTAGAACGCTGATTGAGCTGGCTGAACAGGATGAGCGCATCATTGCGGTCACCCCTGCAATGCCTGGTGGATCAGGACTAGTACCTTTTAGTAAAGAGTTTCCTACACGTATGATCGACGTCGGCATTGCTGAGCAGCATGCTGCAACCATGTGTGCAGCGTTAGCAATGGAAGGGATGAAGCCGGTATTTGCGGTGTATTCCACTTTTATGCAGCGTGCATATGACCAAATTGTGCACGATATTTGTCGTCATAATGCCAATGTGATGTTCGCGATTGATCGTGCTGGTTTTGTTGGTGCAGACGGTGAAACTCATCATGGCGTGTTTGATGTAGCATTCTTGCGTCATATCCCGAATCTTGTGCTTATGATGCCAAAGGATGAAAATGAGCTCCGCCATATGATGAAAACAGCACTTGACTACGAAGATGGTCCAATTGCTTATCGTTACCCACGTGTTAATGTGGTTGGCGTGCCGTTGGATAAAGAATTGCGGGTTATTCCTATCGGCAGTTGGGAGCTTCTGCGTAAAGGTGAGGGCTTCGCTGTAATCGCTTCAGGACCGATGCTCCAAGTGGCGACAGAGGCTGCGGAGGCGATGAAACGTGAGGGTATGCAAGTGGGCGTTGTGAATGCTCGCTTCCTCAAGCCTTTGGATGAGGAGATGTTGCGTGAGCTGGCCCGCCAGCATACGAAGCTGATCGTATTGGAAGAAGCTTCTGAAGCAGGAAGTTTGGGTAGTGCTGTACTGGAATTTTACGCCAAAGAAGAAATACAAGATGCACAGGTGCGCTTAATGGGGATTCCCGATCTGTTTGTGGAGCACGGCTCCATCAAAGAGCAGCGTGCTGAAGTGGGACTTACCGTTGAAGCTGTGTGCTTAAAGCTGCGTAAGTGGTCCGCTGAGCCAGCATATGGCATGGGGCAATCTGTATAGGTAATTAAAATAAACAACATGTTTTTATAAAAAGTATGACAAGAGCAGCCTGGCTGCCTAAAGGGAGATTAATATGTCTGTTCCGAAGGAACGCATTGATGTATTGCTTGTAGAACAAGGTTTTTTTGAAAGCCGCGAAAAAGCTAAAGCCGCGATCATGGCAGGTTTAGTGTTGGCGGACAGTGAACGGATCGAGAAAGCGGGAATGAAGGTACCCCGTTCCAGTGAGCTTAAAGTTAAAGGTTCGGTGCATCCGTATGTAAGCCGTGGAGGGTTGAAGCTCGAAAAGGCCATCCGTCAATTCGAGCTGGACATGAAGGGCAGGACGATGCTAGATATCGGTTCATCAACCGGAGGCTTTACGGATTGTGCGCTTCAACATGGAGCTCAGTACGTGTATGCCATTGATGTGGGGTATAATCAGCTGGATTGGTCACTTCGTAATGATGAGCGTGTATGCGTTATGGAGAAAACGAATTTCAGATATATGACACCTGCGGATTTGAGCGGTCCTGTGCCTAATTTCGCAAGTATTGATGTTTCTTTTATTTCGTTACGAATTATTTTGCCGCCATTGCTTGCATTGCTGCATCAACCTGCTGATATTGTAGCTCTAATCAAGCCTCAATTCGAAGCTGGTCGCGAAAAGGTTGGGAAATCTGGCGTGGTTCGAGAACCTGCTACGCATAAAGAAGTGTTGCAGACCATCTTGATGTTTGCACATGAGCTTGGACTTACGTTGCAAGGCTTGGCCTTTTCCCCGATTACAGGCGGCGAAGGAAATATTGAATTTTTAGCGCATTGGCGTTTGGATGGGCTCCCGGCCGCAGAATCGCAGCTGGAAAAGATGGATTACAGTCCACTGATTGAACGAACTGTTCAGGAAGCAGGTCAGACTTTTAATAATGGCCCATCGCGTAAGTGACATTCAGGGGTTCTCCATGAGTTCTGTGAACTTAAGAGAACCTCTTTTTGGTGTGAGGGATTGCTTGTAGAACTCACGTTCGCCTATAATGGATGTACAGATGAAAAGGAATTTTGCGTCATGTCCTAGAATATGTCCATGAGGTGATCGGTTCATGGACACGCGATACGATACGGTTATCATCACTGTGATCGGGGTGATATTAGGGATATGGGCTTTTTATAGCCTGCGTGCCTGGTTAAAGGAGCCGGGACCGCTTGTGCTAAAAACGATACCGATTAATGAGGATTTGAACGAAGGACCTGCTGTGGACCAACTGGAGGAAGCAGGATATGAGGTGGTGGGCGGGAAAATGAAAATACCGCTTGCTTTTAAAGTGAATGGACATACCGTGTATAGCCGTTTGTTTATTGACTACGTAGCTGTACGTAACGGTTCGACATATATGGTCAAAACGTCACGCCGCAAGAAACCTATGGAGTGGAACGGTCCTGATTTACGGGACAGGCTTATGCCTTATTTGCTGCTCTATCCAGGCTGTGCGGGGGTATTGTACGTTGATACGGACGAGAAAAGTATTCGCCTTATTACAATAGTGGAAGACCTCGAAGAAGAGGAATATGAAGGTTAATCCATAGGAGGATTATATGAAGGGTCAACGACATATTAAAATCAGGGAAATTATTTCACAACATGAGATTGAAACGCAGGATGATCTAGTTGAAGCATTGCGTGAGGCTGGTTTTCAGGTCACCCAGGCCACTGTATCCCGGGATATCAAAGAACTGCTGCTCATAAAGGTTCCAATGGACGACGGCAGATATAAATATTCGATGCCTTCAGACCAGCGTTACAATCCGACGCAGAAACTGAAACGTACATTGGTTGACAACTTTTTGCATATTGACTACACAACCAATCTGATTGTGATGAAGTGCCTGCCAGGAACAGCTAACTCGATTGCTGCTTTATTAGACAATATCGAATGGTCTGAGGTCATGGGTACGATTAGCGGGGATGACACCATTTTGATTATTTGCCGATCGGAAGAAAACAGTGAAACTATCGTGAATCGTCTTATGGGCTACATTTCCTAATTATAAAGGCTACGCATATTAGGCGTTTTAATTTGTACATCATAGAGGTGAAAGAACGATGCTGGTCACTTTGTCTATACGGAATTTGGCAGTCGTAGAGGCTGTCGATGTTCATTTTTATAAAGGATTTCATGTATTGAGCGGGGAAACTGGTGCTGGTAAATCCATTATTATTGACGCACTTGGGCTGATTGCGGGCGGCAGGGGCTCTGCTGACCTTGTGCGTTACGGTTGTGATAAAGCAGAAATGGAAGCCTTATTTGAATTGCCGATCAAACATCCCGTTTGGAATACGTTGGAGGAACAAGGGATTAAGGCTAACCCAGAAGAGCATTTACTGATTCGTCGAGAACTTACGGTTCAAGGGAAAAGTTCATCTCGAATTAACGGTCAGATGGTTAATTTAACGATGTTGCGTGAGGTAGGTGAGCAACTCGTTAATATTCATGGGCAGCATGAGCATCAAAGCTTGCTGCGTGCAGATCGACATCTGGCGCTGCTGGATACGTTCGGTGATTCAGTCATCGGTCCAGTCAAAGCGCTTTACAGGGAGCGCTACAATGCTTTTGTCAAAGCGGAAAAAGAAGTAAGGGAATTGCAAAGCTCCAGTCAAAAGGCTTATCAGCTATTGGACATGTATCGTTTCCAATTGGAAGAGATCGCTGCGGCAGAGTTAAAATTGGGTGAAGATGAATTATTGGCAGAGGAACGGGTCAAGCTATCCCATAGTGAGAAAATGATGGATGGAATATCAGGAGCATATGAGCTGTTAAGTGGCAGAGGCGGGCTGGATACGGTCAATAACGTGTTGTCCAGATTAAATGATGTTCAGAGCTATGATAGTAAAAGTCTTCAGCCCATTGCGGAGCAGATTCAGTCTGCTTTCTATCAGTTGGAAGATGCAGCGTTTCAATTACGTTCTTATCGTGAGGATATTGAATTTAATCCGGGCAAGCTGCATGAGGTGGAGCAACGTTTGAATCAAATTACCGGACTACAGCGAAAATATGGTGATAGTATAGAACAGATTTTGGAATACTATAGCCGTATTGAGCAGGAAACCGATCTGTTGGAAAATAAAGATGAGCGGCTGGAGCAGCTCATTGCAAAGCGGGATGAGTTGCTTTCGGATTTGCTGGAGATTGCTGAAGAGCTTACAGAAGCGCGTGAAATTTGTGCCGAAGAGCTTGCAGAGCAAGTAGAGCAGGAATTAAAAGATCTTCAAATGGAAAGAACGTCACTCAAGGTACGCATTGATCCAATTGAAGATCCACGGGGATATGAATATAAGGGTCTAAAGGTACGACCTACCAAGCAAGGGATAGATAATGCGGAATTTCTGATTTCGCCCAATCCAGGTGAGCCACTTCGCCCACTCGGTAAAATCGCTTCTGGTGGTGAGTTATCACGTATTATGTTGGCAATGAAAAGTATTTTTGCGCGTCATGATCAAATACCGGTGCTCATTTTTGACGAGGTGGATACCGGGGTAAGTGGTCGTGCAGCTCAGTCTATAGCCGAGAAGCTGTATCGTTTGTCTTCCGTTTGTCAGGTGTTTTCCATTACTCATTTGCCGCAGGTGGCGTGTATGGCAGATCATCAGTACCTGATTGAAAAAAATGTGCATGACGGACGAACCATGACTCAAATTGAGGGACTAACGGAGGAAGGCCGGGTTAAGGAATTGGCACGGATGCTGGGCGGCGTAGAAATTACCGAAAAAACATTGCATCACGCACAGGAAATGCTGAATTTGGCGGAAGGAAAGAAAGCCTGAAAAGAGCGGCTGGCGTAATGATTAACAGTTATAAAAGCCTGGGGGCAAGGTTACCTTATAGGTACGCAATTGGCGACCACCTTTACTCGTCAAGCGAAAGAAGCAAAGGGAGCGTGACAGCCATTGAATTTTTTCTCCAGGATCAAATTGCTCGGTCTTTTGCTTGTTTTTCTTATGTGTTCTCTCGGTAACGCTCAGCATGTGCAAGCAGCGCTGCCTCTACAAGCTTCTTTGGATTTGTTCGGCTCTAAAAGCATGAAAACAACCCAGGAGAGCGTGGTTCCCGATTTGAAAGTATACCCAGGGGGCCAGACGATCGGGGTCAAAGTAAAATCTTCAGGAGTGCTTGTCGTTGGTCACCATATCATTCAGGAAAGCAATGATCGTAAGGTGTCACCTGGTGAGACAGCTGGTATTCGCCTAGGGGACCGTATTACACACATGAACGGCAAACCCCTCAATAGTCTCGCCAGGGTAGCGGAAGCCGTGGACGAGGCAGGTAAAAACAAAAAGCCGCTTGACATCACGCTTTGTCGAGGCGAACAGACGATCTCCACCAAGTTAACCCCAGCATATGATCAAGAGGATAAAGCGTGGCGGCTCGGGTTATATATTAGAGACTCGGCTGCAGGCGTAGGTACATTAACGTTTTATGCACCGGATCAGGGGGTTTACGGGGCCTTGGGTCATGTAATTACTGATATGAATACTCAAACTCCCATTGTCGTGGGCAGCGGAGAGATTGTGCAATCCAATGTGACGTCAATTGCGAAAAGCCAGAGTGGGGAACCCGGAGAGAAACGTGCTCATTTTCTCAAGGATCATCGGATCTTAGGAAATATTGAACGAAATACGAGCTTTGGAATATTTGGGAAAATGTCAGATGAGCCGCAAAATGGATTGTATTCGACGCCCATTCCGGTGGGACTTGCGAATGAAGTAAAAGAAGGACCAGCAGAAATTTTGACTGTACTGGAAGGTCAACAAATTCAGCGTTTTCAGGCAGAAATTGTACACATTTCTCAGCAGGATAAACCAGCAACCAAAGGGCTTGTGATTCGGGTTGTAGATCCAAAGCTATTAGATAAGACCGGCGGAATCGTGCAAGGAATGAGTGGTAGTCCGATTATCCAAAATGGTAAGCTGATCGGAGCTGTAACGCATGTATTTGTTAATGATCCTAAATCAGGTTACGGATGTTTTATCGAATGGATGTTGCGTGACGCAGGAATCATGCATAATAAACTGAGCTTGAAGTCATCCTCTAATCTTAAGGCGAGCTAGTGGCCTTAAGATTTTTTTGTCGAAAAGGAGAGGAATAACTCAGATTTGCAAGATAAAAATTCAATTATAATTGAATTTATAAAAAAAATAAATAAAAATAATTTTCGACAGAAGGAATTCATAATTCGATGTCGAAATCATATACTCCGACAAGAAATATTTATTTAATGCAAACAGATGTCCCAATGGAATAACACTCACTAAGGAGGAAGTACATTGCAAAAAATTGAGGTATTGTTGGCTGATGACAACCGGGAATTTACGAATTTGCTTGCTGAATATATTTCCGATCAGGAGGATATGGAAGTTACAGGAATCGCCTTCAATGGTGAAGAAGTACTCCAACGCATCGCAGAATCCCGCAACATACCTGATGTACTTATTTTAGATATTATTATGCCTCATCTGGATGGTCTCGGTGTATTGGAGCGTTTGAGAGAAATGAACCTGACTCCACAACCGAAAATCATTATGCTGACTGCATTCGGTCAAGAAAATATTACACAAAGGGCCGTTCAACTCGGGGCATCTTATTATATTTTGAAGCCGTTTGATATGGAAGTGCTTGCGAACCGTATACGCCAATTGGTAGGACCGCAATTAGTCAGCAACAGCCCGGTAACCGTTTCATCTATGCGGTCCAACGTTGTGCCTATGGGTAAGACGAAAAACCTGGATGCCAGCATCACTGCTATCATCCATGAGATTGGTGTACCAGCTCACATCAAGGGTTATCAATATCTACGTGAAGCCATTACGATGGTGTACAATAATATCGAAATTTTGGGAGCCATCACTAAAACTCTATATCCGGCAATTGCCGAAAAGTTCAAAACGACGGCATCCCGCGTAGAACGCGCCATTCGTCATGCTATTGAGGTAGCATGGACCCGTGGAAATATCGACAGCATCTCTCACCTGTTCGGCTACACTATTAATATCAGCAAGTCCAAACCAACGAACTCAGAATTTATAGCGATGGTCGCAGACAAATTGCGGATTGAGAATAAGGTGTCCTGAAAGGATCAGGATGATTAATGGATTCCGACTTTGATATTTGTCAGTGTTAGAATGAAGGGATGGCTAATAATGTCCCCAACAACCGTCCTTATACGAATAAGCTTTTGAATTGTAAAATCAGCAAATACCGCTTATTTATTGGCTCATCCATGACCGATAAATAAGCGGT
This sequence comes from Paenibacillus sp. FSL W8-0439, assembly GCF_038008995.1. Lineage (NCBI taxonomy): Bacteria > Bacillati > Bacillota > Bacilli > Caryophanales > Paenibacillaceae > Paenibacillus > Paenibacillus sp. FSL W8-0439. Next base: position 3,470,179 of record NZ_JBBPAK010000001.1, on the reverse strand, counting down.
ATTTTTTACGAACAATTTTGAATTTTAACCTAACAATCTTTTGCCTCTACATGTGCTGCTGTCTGCTACCCTTAAACTAAATCTCTAACACTAAGCAGGGCTTTAATTCTAGTGGATATACGCTACTCCATATAGGAGAAGGGGCAAAGAAGTTTAGCGACGAATCATTCTTGATTGGTATGCCTGATTAGAAATATAATTAAAGCAAACATTCAAATGAGGTGAATCGGATGTCTTTCCATATTGTTCGAAGTATTTAGTTTCCGGGCTGGAAAAAAACGCGTACCAGCTGTTAAGGGGGGAGTCTACCCTGTTGACTACAAAACTAAAATTTTGAATAAATTCGGTTTGCCATTCTGTAGTTTATTATCTTATTTGAAGGTGGATAAAAATGAAATCAATTGAATATAAAGAGTTTTATGATAAGGTTGGAAAAACTAACGGATGGAATTTCAGTAATGTGAAATGTATCTCGGAAGGAGTAAAATGGGACTTCTACAATGAAGTATCAAAGACGTGCGAGAAGTCGGACATATTGCTTGATATCGGCACGGGTGGTGGGGAAGCTATTTTAGCAATAGCAAATTCTGCATTACTTTTAGTCGGGATTGACCAATCTACTGGAATGATTGAAACGGCAACAAAGAACTCTATCAAATCTGATATAGCGAATGTTCGTTTTCTTCAGATGGATGCTGAAAATCTGAATTTTCCCAAGGAATTCTTTAATGTAGTCTCTTCTCGACATTCGTGTTTCTGTGCAAAAGAAATAGTTAAGGTGTTAGTTAAGGGTGGTATATTTTTAACACAGCAAGTAAGCGAAAATGACAAATTAAACATTAAAGAAGCGTTTGGAAGAGGGCAGGCATTGGGTAATAAGAAAGATTCGTTGAAAACTCAATGTATTACAGAACTAAATGAAGCGGGCTTTAACGACATTCAGTCATTCGAATTTAATGCAACCGAATATTATCAGACTCCTGCAGACTTAGTTTTCCTTTTAAAATACACTCCCATTATTCCTGACTTTGGACAAAAACAAAATGATTTTGAAATACTCCAACAATTCATTCTGGACAACCAAACTCCAAAAGGAATTAGGACAAATGCAGAGCGATTTATGATTGTGGCTAGGAAGTAAAACATAAAGGGATACCCGCTTTGGGGTATCTCTTTTTTGCTTGCAATGCTTCAACAGATGAATTAGATGGTTGAAAAATAATACTCTCACGCGGCTTATAATATGCCTCAATCAGTTATATAACAATCACGAAGAAAAGTTTTCCTTTTGTAAACAGTTCTGAAATTCTCTTTAATTTTGATATAAACAATGTGTCGATTCTTGTCGATATAATATCTATTATATAGAGAACTAAGGAGCGAATATATGAAATTTAACATTCGAACAAAATTGTTATTGGGTTTCCTTGCGGTAATAATCCTGTTGGTTGTGATTAGTACAGTATCGATCTCGAGAATGAAAAAATTAGGCGATACTTCAATGGAAATTGATAGCCATTGGATGCCAAGTGTGACCATCCTCGGAACACTAAATGGTGATGTATCTGATGTAGAGCGGCTTTCATTAAATATTATTGTAGAACGTGACCCGGAGGAAATGGAGAAGGTTCAGGCCGAATATGATAAGGTTTTGAAAAAAGTTGAAGAAGGCCGAAAAACTTACGAAAAATTAATTGCTACCCCTAAGGAACGTGAAATGTATGAAAAATTCTCCAAAGCGTATACAGAGTATTTGGATAAGTTGCCAGAAGTGATTGCAGCCGGGAGAGCTAATGATTACACTCAGTCAAGCATCCTTCACCAGGAATCCTATAAGTTATGGTATAGTTCAAACGATATGATCGCTCAGCTTATTAAGTTGAATGCAGATGGATCAAAACTGACTACAAAAGAAGCTGTTGATAACTTTATTTTAGGTAGACAATTAGTAATTGTTTTGAGCATTGCAGCCGTTATCCTAGCATTGATCATGGCGATCATTATAGCCCAAATTATTTCTAAGCCTATTTTGCGCATCAGTCGTGCTGCTGAAAGCATTGCGTCCGGTGACCTTACTGGGGAAGCTATTGTCGTGAAGGGCAAGGATGAGATTAGCACGCTGACGCATTCCTTTAATACTATGGTTGAAAACCTTCGTCAACTGATTCAGTCTGTAAGTAATACGACTGAGTTGGTTACCACTTCCTCGGAAGAATTGACGGCCAGCGCAGAGCAAAATAGCCAAGCAACTGCACAAATCACCGAAACAGTGCAAGAAGTAGCTACAGGGACGGGCGATCAAGTAGATATGGTGACCAAGTCATCCCAGGCTATTGAGGAAATGTCCATTGGTGTGGAACAAATTGCAATCCGTGCGCAAAATGTTTTTGCATCAGCTCAGGATGCAGCTCACAAATCAGCTGAAGGCAATCAGTTGATCCAGCAGGCTGTTGTCCAGATGAATAGCGTGAATGACTCTATGAATAGCTTGGCTGATCTTATGGCTGGATTGGGAGAGCGTTCAGATGAAATTGGGAAGATTATTGATGTCATCACCAATATTTCAAGTCAGACCAATCTTCTTGCCCTGAACGCTGCCATTGAAGCAGCCCGCGCAGGAGACCACGGTAGCGGCTTTGCTGTAGTTGCAGGTGAAGTGCGTAAGCTGGCTGAACAATCGGCTCATTCTGCTCAACAAATTACGGAGCTGGTGGGATTGATACAGAAGGACACCTCGCATGCTATTGAGGCGGTAGCATCCAATGGGCGAGATGTCATGACAGGTCGGGAAGTCGTGCAAAATGCAGGTGCATCCTTTGAGCTTATTCAGGAAACTGTTAATAAAGTGGCCAGTGAAATTGAAGAGGTCTCTGCTGGATCGGAGCAAATGTCTGCAAGTACCGATGAGATTGTTGGCTTTGTTAAACAAATTTCAGCGATTGCTGAAGAGGCTGCAGCCGGGACACAGCACGTATCTGCCGCGACTCAAGAACAACTGGCATCGATGGAGGAAATTGCTTCCTCTGCAAGAAATCTGTCCAAAATGGCAGAAGATCTACAAGGACAAATTGGTAAATTCAAGGTATAAATCGTATACCGTTTCTATATTTCAGGGGAAAAAGCCGCTCTATTGTGAGGGGCTTTTTTCCTATTCATTTTTAATTAATATATTGCGATTTTACCGTGGAGATATGCGGGGTCTGTAATTGGAAAGATATGATATAATGGTGGGAAATTCTTTGAGTTGGAGTGATATCATGGACAATAAGACTGAACTTAAAGCAAGTGACCTGCGTCAGTTAGCGATAGACAAAATCATAGCTGTACCATTTTTGAATGATTTTAAATATCTGAAAAGCAGAAAAGTTTTGAAAAAAGAAAACAAGGAATTTTTATTTGAAATTTGTTTTGGCGCGACCAAATATAGTGCATTAAAAGTTTACATTAACGTGGAATCTAAAAGTATAAAAAAGAAGTATAGTACAGGGGCTTGTTTTCACAGTGAGTTGATCGCTTTAACCAAGAAATATACGGGCAACAGGGATTACCTTGTGTCCACAGAAGCAGAAAGAGAACGAGTGATCCAAGAGATTACTGAAGATATCTACACTTTTGCGCTGCCCTTTTTCAAGCGATTTGAACATGTAGAAACACTAGCAGAACAAGTACATAAGTCAGGCTTTTTACCACATCGCAAACGTTTTGATAAATTTAATCCGTTGACGAAAAGATTCATTGATTTTTATTATCAAGGGGAGTAATGTAGCCATCTGAGACATTTTTGTGCTCATCATCGGGAAGTAGATAAGCATTATGATAAGGAGCACGATGTCCATAGAGTGGATATTATCGTTTTTCAAAAGGATGATGTACAATTTGTAAAAAGGCTCAAACTACTCCTCGGCATAACATGTTTTACCTAACATGATCAATGTCTCGTTAAGAGGCGAGTCGGATGTTTCACTGGAGGGTAGATTTTTACATGGGTAGCAATCGAATGACCAACATAGAGGCTGTATACACGGATATATACAATCATATGTTATAGGCTAAGTCATCGTATTGAACGGGCTAGTGGTATGGATGCAAAAGATTCTAAAGCAAAGGCGGGGATGAGAGCATGTGGAATAGTCTGACTTGGGTGATCGTCGGCGTGTTGTTAGTGGCGTTGGGTTGGATTGTTATGGCATGGCGTGGACGTAGCAGCAATAAACAAGCGAATGAACATCGGGGCAATAATGTCATTGAATTTCGTCCTCGTAAGCCTGCCCGACAATCCCGCACCACAAATGAAATGAAGTCTAAAATGTCTTCTGGGACACGCACAAATACAAAAGTGGCAGATATTAAGACTCAAGCTGGGTTTGGACTGTCTGACTCAATCCAGAGCACAGGCAAGCAAAAATGCTCCTTTTGTAAAAAAGAAGAAAAATTAACCTTTTATGCTGATGATAATGGTTCGCTATATGGAGTATGTAAAGAGTGTAAGCATAAGGCGGAAAGACAGGATATGCTGCCACTTTAGTCTATGCAAACTATTGAGGACCATCATTAAAGAATTCTTATAATTCATAAAAACTCCCAACCATATGTAAATAAATTGGTTAGGAGTTTTTTGTTAGTATTTTGCTATATTTACTACATTGTTAGCGAAGTTGCCTGTCAATCAATTCCTCTAGCGCATCAGCTATATGATCTGGTCCATAGGATAGTTCTTCCCTGCTTAAGCTCAACCAGGCATGACGCTCATCCATATCGAAGGCAGTCTCAAGCCAACCGGACAAGCCTCTGCCTCTACGATCTACTTCTACAAGCACATGTACTCCCTCGGGTTCCAACTGCATAATCAGCTCTAGCTCCTCGATATCCCGTGCATACTCCGAGCCAGGCGTAAACTCAAACTCCTGCACAAATGGAACACCGCGTCCAAGCTTGGGGTGACGTTCGCAGGTGGAGGAACGGAATCGGAAGCCTAACAGGTGAACCGCCTCAAACACCGTACTCATATAAGGATGCGGCTCGATTTTAAGTGAATCACGATCGGTCGGGTCCAAAGCCATGCCAATATCCAATGCTGTTTCCAGCCAGACAGGCTGTTTGGCATGAGTAACAGGGGTTTCCAAAGGCAATCTGAAGGAAAAGGGGATTTCAAGCTCCTGTCCTTGCTTTAGATGAAAGCCATCAGATACCTTGATCCGCGCAATGCAGCAGGTGGTGACGGTTTTTTTATCATCGTGCTCTACGATATATTCAGTCTTGAGCTCAATATCAATTTTGCCGATTTCCTGATCAATTTTACCGCCCTTGATACGTATGATGCCGCTAAGTTCTTCTCCAGGCACATATACAGTTTGATCCACTAACGTATCGACTTTGGCTGAACCGATTCCTGCACTTGCTAAGATCTTGTTAAAGAAACTCATCATTCCGTCCCCCCGATAATCTTATGGTTATGGTAAACACACGAAAACTAAAAACCTGTACAGCTTAACCGGATATACGGGGAAATAGCTTAAACCGTTCCAAAAAAATGCAAGAAAAAAGTAATGGAAAACAAGTAGGCGCATAGAGTTTGCTGACCCATGTAGCTTACTAATCGCAGTTCACTTTATGGGGAGGTATAAAACATTTACGACAACGAGGCTCATAAGCCTCAGAGTCACCGATCATCACGATAGGTCCTACAGTGGAAGGTTTCCCATTGACCATACGCTGTGTAAATACTGCTTCCGAACTGCCGCATACAGCGCAGAAGGAAGTCAGCTTTTCGATGTCATCCGCCATAGCGAGCAGACCACCGACATAGCCAAACTCCTTGCCTCGGTAATCCAGATTCAGCCCATCGGCAATGACATGCTTTCCGCAATAAGCTAACTCTTGTATGAGCGACATAATATGTCGACTGAAAAACTGGACTTCGTCAAAGGCAACCACATCGGCATCTTTCGTTTCTTGCAAAATATGCTGAACGAGCTCATCCGTAAGTTTTCTTGGAATAGAGATAGCGGGTAGCCGATATCCGATCCGACTTACAATTTCGTCCTCGGCATAACGGTTATCTTCAGCTGGTTTGTAAGCGACCACCTTGCGATGCCCGTATTGGATTAGTTTCTGACAACGGCGAATTAATTCGCCGGATTTTTCACTGAACATGGGGCCTGTAATTATCGTAATTCGTCCTGTAGGCAAAGCGAATTCCCCTCTCTTAACATGTACATTATGCTGTAAATCTTCATCTCCGAAAGAAAACGCCATTATAGATTACCATAACGAGCCACATACAGACTAGAGAAAATATATTGTTTTTCGACATGTTTTTGTATGTCTATTCTTAAAACGTAAATGTGGTCGTCATTGCTCTGCCGCCGCGGGCATGATATGGTGAAGCGTAGTGGAATGAAGGGAAGAGTGGAAGGCATGGACGAAAAAAACACGGATTATAGTGCCAAAAGAAGAGCATTACTGGAACAAGGACTGATTAGCCCGCAAGCTCTGGAGCTAATCATTGAGCTGGAGACAGAGCTAGATCTTCTGAACAAGCAAAATGAATCGTTCCGCAAGGCGTTACGAGCCAAATCAGCACAAAGTCCAAGAATGTCTACCAAATTACGAGATGCGCTGTATGAATGATATGGAGAGATATCTAGATTAGGTAGATGATTTGCAGCCTATGCCTAAACGCTATATTTTGTACAGTGAAATAAAGAGAGTACAATAAGCTATATATAATCAATGTTAATGGAGGAGAAACATGACTATACATTGTGATGTCGCTATTTTGGGTGGAGGAACCGGAGGGTATGTAGCAGCAATTCGCGCAGCTCAGCTCGGCAAGGAAGTGGTTATCATCGAAAAGGACAAGCTTGGCGGAACCTGTCTGCACCGAGGTTGTATACCAAGCAAGGCTTTGCTGCGCAGTGCGGAAGTATATGCAACGATTAAAGAAAGTGCGCAATATGGTATCGAGACATCGGGAGCACAGCTTGTATTTCCCAAGGTTCAGGAACGTAAGGAAGCCGTTGTGGAGCAGCTACACCAGGGCGTTCAATTTTTGATGCGTAAAAATAAAATTACGGTGCTGAGCGGTAAGGGACGCGTGATTGGACCGTCTATATTTTCTCCTAAAAGCGGAGCAGTGGCTGTGGAGCTAGAAGATGGTGAGATGGAGACGATTGTTCCTACACATCTCATTATTGCAACAGGATCACGTCCGCGTGTGCTGCCTGGATTGGAGCCAGATGGCGAATTTATTCTGAGCAGTGACGAAGCATTGACTATGGAGAAGCTACCAGCATCTCTGATTATCGTAGGTGGTGGTGTCATTGGCGTGGAATGGGCTTCCATGCTGAATGATTTTGGCGTGGAGGTTACAGTGGTTGAGGCCGCAAATCGACTTATTCCTACGGAGGACGAGGACGTTTCGCGTGAAATGCAGCGCTTGTTAACCAAGCGTGGTGTCAAGGTGCTGACGGGGGCACAAGTGTTGGCCGAAACCTATGGCAAGGATGAGGAAGGCGTACAGATTGACGTGCAAAAAGGAGAGGAAACCGAAACTCTCAGTGCTTCCAAACTGCTCATTTCTGTAGGTCGTCAGGCGAATGTGGAGAATATCGGGCTGGAAAATACAGATATCCGCGTGGAGCGTGGCTTTATCTCGGTTAATGAGCATTTGCAGACAAATGAGCCACATATCTACGCCATCGGGGATTGCATCGGCGGCTTACAACTGGCCCATGCAGCAAGTCATGAAGGTTTGCAGGCAGTTCATCATTTGGCGGGCGAAGAGTTTCACAGCGTACCCAACTATATGATTCCGCGATGTATTTACACACGTCCTGAAGCCGCAAACGTCGGCTTGACGGAGCAAGAAGCCCGTGAACGTGGACACCAGGTGAAAACAGGGAAGTTCCCTTTCCAAGCGATCGGGAAATCGCTAGTATACGGTAGTCGGGACGGCTTCGTTAAAGTGGTGGCGGACCAGACAACTAATGATATTCTCGGTGTACATATGATCGGTACGCATGTAACGGATCTGATCAGCGAGGCCGCTCTTGCGCAATTGCTGGATGCTACGCCGTGGGAAGTCGGACAGCTTATTCATCCGCATCCAACGTTGTCGGAGATTTTGGGAGAAGCGATGCTGGCTGTTGATGGACAAGCGATAGGCATATAAACGTTTCAAATAAATCGGTACTTTTCTTTTTGGGGCGAAAAGGATTATAATGGGGTTAGTCAGAGTTTAGTACCAGGTTTTAAGACAAGATGGTACTAGGTGCTGAAAGTAGGATGTTTGACATTTAAGGAGGTGCCTCAATGAGTTCTAAAGGCGCTGTAGACGCTGGCTTCAGACATGAACAGCTGGGACTTACTCACGGACAAGTAATTGATATGTACAGATATATGTTGCTCGCAAGAAGATTTGACGAGCGCAACATGCTCCTGCAACGGGCAGGAAAAATTAACTTCCACGTTTCCGGCATTGGCCAGGAGGCGGCACAAGTTGGTGCAGCTTTCGCTTTAGATCGGGAAAAGGACTATTTCCTTCCCTATTACCGGGATTACGGATTCGTGCTTGCAGTCGGCATGACACCGCGCGAATTGATGTTGTCGGCATTTGCCAAGGCAGATGACCCTAATAGCGGCGGTCGCCAGATGCCGGGGCATTTTGGTAGTAAACGACTGCGTATTGTGACAGGCTCCAGCCCAGTGACCACACAGGTTCCACATGCAGTCGGTGTAGCGCTGGCCGCCAAGATGCAGAAAAAGGATTTTGTATCGTTTGTTACGTTTGGGGAAGGCTCCAGCAATCAGGGGGATTTTCACGAAGGCTGTAACTTTGCGGGTGTACAGAAGCTGCCAGTCATCATTATGTGCGAGAACAATCAATATGCGATATCGGTTCCGATTCATAAGCAGTTGGCAGGCAAGGTAAGTGACCGAGCATTGGGTTACGGATTCCCTGGTATTCGTGTCGATGGTAATGATGCGCTAGCCGTATATGCCGCAGTGAAGGAAGCACGTGAACGTGCTGTCCGCGGTGAAGGTCCTACGCTAATCGAAGCCATGATGTACCGTCTGTCCCCTCACTCCACTTCGGATAATGATCTGGCTTACCGGACCAAGGAGGAAGTGGATGAGAACTGGGCCAAGGACGGCGTAGCCCGCATGAAGAGTTACTTGATTGAATGCGGCATTTGGGATGAGGCCAAAGATGCAGATCTGTCGGCCGAACTGCTGCTCGAAGTCAAGGAAGCCATTGAATATGCAGATAATGCGCCTTTTCCTAAGCCCGAAGATACGCTACTGCATGTGTATGCTGATAGCGATGGGGAGGGTCGGTAATTATGGCGATGATGGAATATATTGATGCGATACGTCTTGCTATGAAGGAAGAAATGGAGCAGGATGAAACGGTTTTTGTATTAGGTGAGGACGTCGGCGTAAAAGGCGGTGTTTTTACAACGACTAAGGGGCTCATGGACCAATTCGGTGAGCAACGTGTCATGGATACACCATTGGCAGAGTCGGCGATTGCAGGGGTTGCAATTGGTGCAGCAATGTACGGAATGAAGCCGATTGCCGAAATGCAATATTCGGACTTCATGCTGCCAGCGACGAATCAGATTATTAGTGAAGCGGCTAAAATCCGCTACCGCTCCAACAACGATTGGAATTGCCCTGTGGTGATCCGCGCACCTATCGGTGGCGGTATTTTTGGTGGTTTGTATCACTCTCAGTGTCCGGAATCTATCTTTTTTGGTACACCGGGTCTAAAAATTGTTGCTCCATTTACACCTTATGACGCCAAAGGATTGCTGAAAGCAGCCATTCGTGACCCTGACCCAGTGCTGTTTTTTGAAAATAAAAAATCCTACAAGCTGATTAAGGGTGAAGTGCCTGAGGATGATTATATCGTTCCAATCGGCAAGGCTAATCTACTGCGTGAGGGTGACGATATTACGGTCATCGGTTATAGCCAGCCATTGCATTTTGTTATGCAGGCAGCTGAGGAATTGGAGAAGGAAGAGGGCATTACCGCACATGTTGTGGATTTGCGCACACTCCAGCCATTGGATCGCGAAGCCATTATCGAGGCTGCACGACATACAGGTAAGGTCTTAATCGTTCATGAGGACAACAAAACGGGCGGTATCGGTGCCGAGGTATCAGCTATTATTAATGAAGAGTGTCTGTTCGAACTGGATGCACCGATTGAGCGTCTGTGCGCTCCTGATGTGCCAGCCATGCCGATCAGTCCACCAATGGAGAAGTTTTATATGTTAAACAAGGATAAAGTGAAGGAAGCCATGCGCCGTCTCGCCATGTATTAATATAGAGCAGATTCGGGCGAAAGTATTCCAAAAGAGTAGTGGGGCAGCGATAAAACGCGCCCTTCTATGATGTTAAGGAGTTGAAAAAAATGTCAGACCAAACACAATGGAACGACGTGACCATGCCGCAATTGGCTGAATCACTCGTATCGGCAACAATTGCCAAATGGCTCAAACAACCTGGTGACACAGTAGAGCAATTTGAGCCAATTTGCGAGGTCATTACAGATAAAGTGAACGCTGAAATCCCATCCACATTGGATGGCATTATGGGTGACCTGTTGGCGGAGGAAGGTCAGACGGTAGCGGTAGGCGAGTTGATTTGCCGTATCCAGACGAAGTCGGCTGCACCTACAGCATCAACAGGAGGAGCGGCACCAGCGGCATCAGCATCTCAAGGCAACGTACAAGCACAATCCCAGCAGAGTGCTGGATCGGATCAGTCCATGCGCGGACGTTTTTCTCCAGCAGTTCAAACTCTGGCTGCTGAGCACAATGTGGACCTAAGCAGGGTGCCAGGCACAGGCATGGGGGGAAGAATTACTCGCAAAGACGTGCTGAATTTTGTTCAGCAGGGCGGCTCAGCTCCAACTGGAGTGACTGACCAAACGACTGGGACGACCCAAGGTCAAGGATCTCCTTTTGCAGGAATACAGCAGTCCGCCGCTCAGCATAGTGCACCAGTTCAAAATATGGACCCTACAATTCCGGTGCGCAACAGCGGCATTCATTTAACGGAAGCACCGAAAGTTCCTATGATTGAAGTTGAGGGTGGGAACAATAACAGATCCGAGTATTTTATTGATGTTACACCTATTCGTAGTGCAATTGCCCGTAATATGCGGCAAAGTGTTTCGGAGATTCCTCATGCCTGGACGACGATTGAAGTGGATGTGACCAATCTGGTGATGCTCCGCAACAAGATCAAAAACGAGTTCAAGCAAAAAGAAGGCATCAATATTACGTATCTGGCTTTTCTCATGAAAGCAGTCGTGAATGCAATCAAAGAATATCCGATCATGAATTCGGTGTGGGCAGTCGATAAAATTATCATCAAAAGAGACATCAATATTTCGTTGGCCGTAGGCACGGAAGACTCCGTTCTTACTCCTGTTATTAAAAAAGCCGACCAAAAAAATATTGCTGGTTTAGCTCGTGAAATTGACGATTTGGCACGTAAAACTCGCGAAGGTACACTCAAACTGGACGACATGCAGGGTGGAACGTTCACCGTCAACAACACCGGTTCCTTTGGTTCCATTTTATCTTATCCGGTGATTAACTATCCGCAGGCTGCAATTCTTACCTTTGAATCCATTGTCAAAAGACCAGTGGTTATTGATGATATGATTGCGGTGCGCTCGATGGCTAATCTGTGTCTGTCGCTGGATCATCGTATTTTAGACGGAGTGATTTGCGGACGATTCCTGCAACGGGTTAAAGAAAATCTAGAAGGCTACACCTTAGATACGAAGCTGTACTAATCATCCGAACAGTTAGGTAAATGGACGGAGAGGAAGTGACAGGCCGTGAACAGACGACCGCTTGATGTAACCTATACGAATAGGATGGAATATGCCCATGCTTGGGATGTTCAGAAGGAGATTGTGGGAAAGCTGGATGCGGGGGAGGCGAGAGAAACGCTTATGCTTCTCCAGCATCCGCCAACCTACACCATTGGTTCCCAGAGGCATCCTGAGCATCTGCTCCTCACACCAGAGCAGCTGAAAGAGCAGGGCATCAGCGTCTTTCAGATTGATCGTGGGGGAGACATTACATATCATGGACCAGGGCAACTTGTCGGATATCCCTTACTTGTGCTTGGCAACCGAGAGGCGTTAAATCTGCACGGATACCTTCGAAGTTTGGAAGAAGTGATCATTCAGTTGCTGGCATCTTATGGGATTGAAGGGAGTCGTAAGCCTGAATATACGGGGGTATGGATCGGGAATCTTAAAATTGCGGCCATTGGTGTCAAATTTAACAAGTGTAAGCACCGTCGGGGCTTCGTAACCAGCCATGGCTTTGCCTTTAACATCAAGTCAGGAATACAGCATGAAGGTTTTGAAGGCATTGTTCCATGCGGAATTCAGGAATACGGTGTGACATCATTAGAGGACTGTACACAGCAGTCTTTTTCGGTAGAGCAGATTGCGAGGGAAATTGTGCCGTACTTTGAACAGCAATTTTCATTTGCTGCGCAATGGCAGACGCATTCCTTCCAATAAAAGGTCAGGCGGGCAATTGTGTGATTGACACGGGAGCCCGCCTGTTTGTTTGCTTGTGCAGCAGCTCGTCCACACATAGCTTGTAACGGATCTTGGGTAGCCCAAACTTGAGCGGTGTAGTTGTTATAGTGGCATAATAAACGGCTCAATCACCATGAACAGCGTAGAACCAATCATAGCTGCGAGCATAACGTAGACGAAAAAACGAACCCATTTTTTGTTAGACATGTGTAACTCCTTTAGGATAGGTTTAAGTCATAGATAAGAACATCTATCCGTATTGTAACGTAATCGGGAAAGAGAGGAAAGTTTAATGACAGTAGAGATAGTAAAAGATCGAATCGTACAGGAATTTATGGAACTCGTACAGGTGGACAGTGAAACAAAGCATGAACAAGAAATATCACGTGTTCTGAAAGAAAAGTTTAATGCACTTGGACTGGAAGTCGTAGAAGACGATTCCCGCGAAAGAACGGGACATGGTTCGGGTAATTTGATTGTTACCTGGAAAGCGGAAGGTGTGGAGCAAGCACCCAAAATATTTTTTACCTGTCACATGGATACCGTAACTCCAGGTAAGGGTATCAAGCCGCAGTTGGGTGAGGATGGCTGGATTCGCAGTGATGGTTCAACAATTTTGGGTTCGGACGACAAGGCTGGGATTGCTGCTTTGTTCGAGGCGATTCGTGTCGTGCGCGAGCAGAACATTCCCCATGGTCAAATTCAGTTCGTGATTACGGCTGGAGAGGAATCTGGTTTGATGGGTGCACGGGCGATGAAGCCGGAAGTGCTGGATTCTGACTTCGGATACGCTTTGGATTCGAACGGTGAGGTGGGTTCTATTTGTATAGCTGCTCCCACACAGGCACGTATTGAGATGAGAATTACTGGGAAGTCTGCACATGCGGGAGTCAATCCTGAAGACGGCATCAGTGCCATTCAAGTCGCTTCTAAAGCAATTTCTAAAATGAAATTGGGACGCATTGACAAGGAGACGACCGCTAACATCGGCAGTTTCGAAGGCGGCGGCGCGACGAATGTGGTCTGCGATTTTGTATTGATCCGTGCGGAGGCTCGCAGTATTGTACAGGAAAAGGTTAATCATCAAATTCAGCATATGCGTGAAGCGCTCGAAACCACTACGCGTGAATTTGGTGCCCAGGGAGAGTTCCGTAGTGAAGTCATCTATCCAGCATTCAGCTTTACGGAGCATGATGAAGTTGTACAGGTTGCTCAGCGTGCTATTCAAGGGCTGGGACTGGCAACATCAACCTTCCATTCCGGTGGGGGCTCAGATGCCAATGTATTCAACGGGCTTGGAATTCCAACTGTGAATTTGGCGGTGGGCTACAAGAACATCCACACAACAGAGGAAAAAATCAAGGCCGATGATCTAGTGAAGGTTGCTGAAGTAGTCGTAGCTCTGATCCAAGAAACTACAAAGTAAGACTTACTTTTTACATTTACAATATACGAAAAAGGGTTCAGGCTAAAGAAAGGAACGGTGTTCCTCCTTTAGATCTGAACCTTTTTTGGAACAATTAGCGAAGCAATAGTAGCTGTAGGTCCATATTCCTTTTGCCATTGACGCAGGAGGGCTTGAATCTGCCAGGCTTTGCCGACGATATGGAGAGTGGTTTCAGTCCGGTAGCTTTTCATGTTCTGAAATCTCCTTATAACAGAAGTTTTGATATACTACCCCCAGCATATGTTCCAAGTGGACAAGTTAGACTAATGTTGGAGATAATTAATAATGAAAGAAAGATAGAAGACGAAGGAGGAAACATGCCTGATGAACGACCAAACGAACGAACAAGTGAACAATCCAACAAGCCATGCACTTCGCAAGCCTTATTCCAATCCTGCGCTGGAGGAAAAGACCGTATCCACACAGCCTATCTTTGAAGGAAAGGTCATTACGGTACAGGTAGACACGGTAGAGCTTCCCGACGGCTCAACTGGAAAGCGTGAAATCGTCAAGCATCCAGGTGCAGTGGCAATTTTGGCTCTGCACGAGGGGAAAATGCTGGTGGTGGACCAGTACAGACAAGCTATGGGGCGCTGTGAGGTTGAAATCCCCGCAGGCAAGCTGGAGCGAGGTGAAGACCCGATGGAAGCAGCGGGACGTGAATTGAGAGAAGAAACAGGCTATACAGCCAAATCGTTGAAGTTGCTTCACTCTTTTTATACTTCTCCTGGCTTTGCGGATGAAATCATACATTTGTATGTGGCCGAAGAACTGGAGCGAGGTGAGATGGAACCAGATGAGGATGAATTTCTGGAGCTATTTGAGGTGACGCTGGAAGAAGCACACACACTTATTCGTGAAGGGCGCATTAGTGATGCCAAAACGATTCTGGCCGTCTATGCGTGGCAACTTCACCAACAAACAGGGAGCTTCTAAGCGGATGGACACCAATATAATAGAACTTAACAACTACTTTGCAGACCTGCATATTCATATTGGCAGAACGGAGAAAGGAGCTCCAGTCAAAATTAGTGGTAGCCGTGACCTAACGTTTGCCAATATAGCCAAGGAAGCCTCCGGTCGCAAAGGGATTGGGCTCATTGGGATTATTGACTGCCATGCGCCTAATGTACAGGAGGATATTCGTCGCTATTTGCATACAGGTGAAATGGAAGAAATCAGCGGTGGTGGTATCGCATACAGGGATACAGTGATTCTACTTGGCACGGAGCTGGAAATACGGGCTGAAGGTCGTCCCGAAGCACACGTACTGGCCTATTTTCCTGATCTGGCGGCGATGGAGGATTTTACCCAATGGCTGACGAAGCATATGAAAAATGTCAATCTCAGCTCACAACGGATCTACGCACCGCCACGTGAGTTGCAGCAGCAAATTTACGGACGTGGAGGCATTATGGTGCCTGCGCACGTGTTCACTCCGCATAAGGGCATTTATGGCAGTTCTGCAGCCCGTATGGAGGAACTGCTGGATATGGAGTTCATTAGTGGGGTGGAACTGGGGCTGAGCGCAGATTCATCTATGGCAGGCTTGATTTCGGAACTGGATCGCTTCAGCTTCCTAACGAATTCAGATGCCCATTCACTTGGGAAAATTGGACGAGAATACAACAAATTATCACTGGCGAAGCCGAGTTTTGATGAATTCAGGATGGCTTTGGAGCGACGTGAAGGACGACGGGTGTGTGCCAACTACGGTTTGAATCCCAAACTTGGAAAATACCATCGCTCTTACTGTCAGAGCTGCGGTACGATTATTGATGAGCAACAGATGGCGGACGAACGCTGCCCTAACTGTGGCCATACCAAGCTGGTGCGGGGTGTGCTTGATCGAATCTGGAGCATCGCCGACCGTGAACAGCCCGTAATTCCCTCCCACCGTCCTCCGTACATTTACCAGATTCCGCTGGAATTTATTCCAGGCTTGGGTAAAGCCAAGCTGAACCAGCTGTTAGCAGCCTTCGGAACAGAAATGAATATTTTACATGAGGTTACGCAGGAGGAACTGTCAGGGGTCGTCGGTAAAGTGTTGGCAGAGCAGATTGTGCTTTCACGCGAAGGACGCCTGGCGCTTGTATCCGGTGGTGGTGGAACATACGGAAAAATAGCAAAATCCTAGTAAAGTGTCCTAGTCAAGTCTTGTCTCCGTAAAAGGCATATCAGCGTCTGCTTGTTCATAACCATAAAATATCTCTGCCGTTGGCTTGGTGCATCATTCGTGATGTTAGATTTGCAGCGGAAGCTGCCCCATTCTAGCCATCAGCCGTCGGATTACGGTTGTTTTTTGGACAAACAAGCAGATGAAAGGGGCAGGACTCGATGCAATGGTTTCGTCATACGTTAAAGGATCAGACGTCATATTACGTTTTCTTGGCTGTGCTGTTTCTTGTAGGAGTTGTCTTTGGCGCACTCATGGTAAATGCACTCTCCCTAGAACAGTTACAGGATTTGTCCCGTTACCTGAAGGATTTTTTTGTGACGGTCAACCAAAACAAGCAGGGCTTTGCTGATTCGCAGGCGGCCTCAACCTTTTGGGACAGCGTATCTCTACATCTTAAATGGGTGGGCCTCATTTGGGTATGCGGGCTTTCGGTCATTGGACTCCCAGGTATTCTTGTGCTGAATTTTCTCAAGGGTGTGCTGATCGGATTTTCTGTAGGTTATATGGTAGGGCAATATTCGTGGAAAGGACTATTATTCTCATTGGTTTCCGTTGCCCCACATAACCTGCTCGTGATTCCGATACTGCTCGTCTGTAGTGTGGCTGCGATGACTTTTTCCATCCATATGATCAAAACCAAAATACTTGCTACTCGGCCATCAGACGGGATGTTGCGTCCGTTGCTTTCTTACGCAGGATTGACTGCTGTGATGATGGTGCTGCTTATCGGCAGCGCGTCCTTTGAAACTTGGGTCACCCCGGTTATGATGCAATGGGTCACTCCTATGCTGACGGCTTCCGTGACATCTTGATCTCATTTCAAAATGTTTGACTTTATTTGTATAGACCCCCTATAATAATAGGAGTGAAAAAAAGTGCAGTAGGCAGTAGCTTTGCAGGGGGAGGGAGACACATGGAAGCACGGATCGAAAAAATTAAGCAGCAGCTGCAATCCCAGGGCTACAAACTAACGCCTCAGCGGGAAGCCACCGTCAGAGTTTTACTTGAGAACGAAGATGATCATCTGAGTGCGGAAGATGTATTTATGCTCGTCAAAGAGAAAGCTCCCGAAATCGGTCTGGCAACCGTATACCGTACCCTAGAACTGCTAAGTGAACTGCATGTCGTGGAGAAAATTAATTTTGGTGATGGCGTTGCGCGGTATGATTTGCGCGGCGATACAGCCAAACATCACCACCACCATTTGATATGTGTGCAGTGCGGCAGTGTAGATGAAATACTGGAAGATTGGCTTGGACCGTTAGAGGAGCGTTTGGAACGGGAATATAATTTTACTGTAGTGGACCATCGTTTGGACTTCCACGGTATTTGTTATCGTTGTAAGGCGAAGAACGATACGACCGCCCAAAAATCCTTGGGTAAAACCAAGAAAAACAAATCACAGGATTAATAAGCTGACTACCCAAGCTCTCACCGACGAAGATGCGTTCGGGAGAGCTTTTTTGGTTCGGAATTTGCTGTATGGGATCATGTGGTATAAAACAGAATAGCTTGTCATACCCTTCCATAGAGAGCCCTAAATAGGGACTACATTTTGGGAAAAGGCGGCTGATCCACATGGTACTATCATTGCGGAGAGGACTACAATGGCTGCGCTTGCTGATCTTGTTTGGGGTGTTGGCATGTATGTTCTTTTATAGCCTCAGGCTGTTTACAGATTGGATATCACCTGTAGATCATTACCGAATACCGGAAGGACATGCAGTTAAGGTATTTGGCGGACAAACAGTGAATGATGGGTCCGAGCAACGAGTAGCGGTGTTGGAACGTTTACGTTTCTTTTATTGGTATGGTGAGTAGTTTATGTAATCATCTTAATGAGATGATGATATGAAGGTCGCACATGAAGAAGCAGGCGCAACAACGGAATCGCTGTATGCAGGACAAGGAGAGTTTTGGAACTCATGAAAATGTATATTCAACCTTTCGTTCAATATATGGAAGAGGAAAAGGGTTTGTCGCGCAGCACATTGGAAGCGTATCAACGGGACGTACAGCAGTTTACTGAGTTTGCAGAAAGCTGTGGTCTTGAGCAGCCGGATAATGTACAGCGGTCACATCTAGTGCTGTATTTGGGGCGTCTGAAGGAACAGGGAAAAGCCGCGGCGACAATTTCACGTAGCGTCGCCTCTATACGCTCCTTTTTTCATTTTCTCATTCGGGAGGGAATCGCGATCCATGATCCTTCCGTTCTGGTGGAACTGCCCAAAGCCGCTAAAAAGAAGCCCTCGGTGTTATCGCAGGATGAAATAGATCGTTTGCTGGCAGCGCCGGATGTGAGTGCCCCGCAAGGGGGACGAGATAAGGCGATGCTAGAGTTGCTGTACGCGACGGGCATCCGCGTATCAGAACTGATTGCCCTGAACGTCTGTGATGTGCGCATCGATTTGCGCTTTGTGCACTGTGGCGGCGAGGCGGGCAAGGAGCGTGTTGTACCGATCAGTCGTGAGGCATCACAGTGGGCACAAGCCTACTTGGACGAGCAGCGTCCAGCGTTGCTGCGACCCGGGCAGGGTGAAGAGGCTCAAGCAGAGCAGGAAGCCTTGTTCTTGAATGTATCGGGTCAGCGGCTCAGTAGACAGGGCTTTTGGAAAATAATTAAGAAGTACGCTCAGGAAGCAGGCATAAGCAAGGATATCACGCCCCATACGCTGCGACACTCCTTTGCGGTACATATGCTGGAGGGCGGAGCGGACTTACGCTCTGTACAGGAAATGCTGGGTCATGCTGATCTGTCAACGACGCAGGTATATGCGCAGACAGCTAGACGGAACATGAAGGAAGTATATGAATTGCATCACCCGCACGGCGGTAACCGCACTTCTCATGAAAGCAATGATTAAACGTAACGTCGCTTTGCTGTCATAGAAAATGTGATAATGACTATAACTTTACGATTGTACAAGTCAGGAGAGATATGAATGTCAACAGCCAACCAAGCTACAATTCAGGAAGCAGCAGACTATATCCGTGCTAAGAGCGGAATAAGCCCAGAGATTGGTCTTATTCTGGGATCGGGCCTCGGTATTTTGGCCGATTTGATTCAAGATGGAGTTAGTATTCCTTATCAGGATATTCCCCATTTTCCCGTATCAACGGTAGAAGGCCACGAGGGGGAGTTACTGTTAGGCACAATTGAAGGTCGCGCCGTTGTCATGATGAAGGGGCGCTTTCATATGTATGAGGGCTATGGTCCACAGCTGACAGCTTTCCCTGTTCGGGTAATGAAGCAGTTGGGGATTCAAAGCCTGCTGGTGACGAATGCCGCAGGTGGTGTAAATACTTCCTACAAAGCAGGCGATCTGATGGTCATCTCGGATCATCTGAATTTAACCGGACAAAATCCGTTGATTGGCCCGAACGATGCTGCTCTGGGTGTTCGTTTCCCAGATATGTCGGAGGCGTACAGCCGCCGCTTACGTGAAATTGCCAAACAAACGGCTACCCAACAAGGCTTCAGCCTGCAGGAAGGTGTATATGCCGGATTGCTGGGACCCAACTATGAGACGCCTGCTGAAATCGTTATGCTGCGTACACTGGGAGCAGACGCAGTAGGGATGTCGACCGTGTCTGAAGTTATTGTAGCTCGTCATGCGGGGATTGAGGTACTAGGCTTCTCCTGTATCACCAATATGGCTGCAGGCATTCTCGACCAGCCTTTGTCTCATGGTGAAGTGATGGAGACGGCAGAGAAGGTACGTGAACAATTTTTGAAATTGGTACTGGCGATTATTCCACAAATGTAGATGGAGTATAATTTTCCATTCGAAACGGTGGGCATCTCCAAAGAACCCCATATCCGAGCGCCTTTTAATGGCGTGGGATACGGGGTTCTTTTTACATTCTGCGGTTGAACTGAGTATGATCGCCTAGTGAAGAGGGCGTGTGCTCCAAGTAGCTGTATTCGCTTTTTCTGCTACAGTTAGTCTATGTCGCTCTTGCACCTTGATCACAATGACCATGAAAATAATCCAGTAAATGGCTAATGAGTTTAGAAAACGGCTATCCGTTATATTGTTCAATACGATGAACAGGAAAAAAACAGCTGCCGTCAGCCATGTATACATATCTGTTTTGCCGATTCTGATTTTAAATAAGGTAGTTACGACGAGTATAACCGTTGCAAGTAGTCCTATAAGGCCCACGTCGATCCATAGATCTCGAAAGCCGCTATGGCTGCTCGTCAGATCAAAACGGATGCCGTTCGCATAAATGCTGGGCCGGGCTGCCCAGAAGGAGCCGTAACCATGTCCGAACCAGTAGTGGCTCTGAATAGCACCATCAATTCCTTGCCAGATTTCCGTTCTTCCGGTTAAGGTTGTTGTTTTTCCGAATTCCGAGGCAATCGCATCTCCATAGGTAAAGGTAAGTGCCAAACCCAACAGAACAAGTAAGCAGGAACAGCTAACAAAGAACCCCCGCAACGCGATGCTTCGAATTCTTTTAAATAACAATATAAATAAAATAAATACGAAGAGTGAAGATGTCAGCACCAATGAGGTGGTAGACTGGCATTCGATGAGCAATAAGGCATTGAGTAAGATGAAGCCAATATGTAAGGCTTTGCGTGTGCCCCTGAAAAAATATATGACATGTGAAACAAAACTTAACAGCGAGAGGGTTCCAAGTGTATTTTTATGACCGGAGATTCCCTTCCACAGTCCAGTATGCTCTACACCGCCATGAATGGCAAAGGAAGGAACGAGTACGACGGCAAGTAGATTGAGTACGCTCAGAATACTTAATGTAACGACTAAGAGGCGTATGCAGCCCTGTGCTGTATAATGGGTGACCAGATAGAATCCAAAGGTAGAGAAGGCAAGAAATTTAACAACCATTAGTACAGAAGAAGTCTGCTCTTGTTCAGCCCATAAACAGGAAGCGGCGATGTACATCATAAGTAAGGTCAGCAACGGATTATCAACTAGGATTGCGATTAATGACTTGAGTGAAGGCAGAAGCATGGTGTAGCTGAACAACAAGATAAGCAGGGAAATCGTGATCACTCTGGGAGACAAACCCTGACAGGCAAAGGGAATCGAGAAAGCCAGTAAACCGGCTACTGTGAGTATGTGTTTCACGGTTTCACCGCCTAGATACGTTATGTATCTATAATATACAAAATGTATCTTCTTGTACAATCATAATAAAATATTTATTTTCATTTTTCGCGACCTAGAGCAAGCCTTATTGTGCATATACTCAGTCCATGCTAAGAAAATGAAGAATTCTTCGGTATAGTCTGAAAGTATTTTCACGTTTTTAACAATGGGGGTGTTTGGGTGGCGGATTTTACAGACCGTTTGAAGTTGAATTTGAGTGGTACGGGCAAAGAGTTAACGCCTCAGCAATTAAATGACAATTTTAAAGCCATTGAAAAAGAATTCATGGAACGCAGTGTAAACGTAAGCTGGTTTGGAGCTGCTGGTGATGGTATTCAGGACGACACGGCAGCTTTGCAAGAATTGATTAACAAGACTCCCGATTACTCCATTCTTCACATCCCCAGTGGTCGATACAAAATAACATCTACCCTTCAGATTCGCAAGCAGGGTGTGCGCATTTTTGGGATTCATAAGGGCAGATACCGACAGGGTAAGGGAGTTACTTCGATTGAATATTATGGTACGGGTCCTTGTTTCCAAATTGGAGACGAAAGTCTGCCATCGTTTAGTGGCTTTCAAAATGTGCAGTTCCATGACTTATCGATCCGGTACGAAGGGACCGACAGAGCCACCTTAAATAATCCGTTTTCGCAGTCAGTGAAGCGCGGGTATTATGGCAAAGGGACTATGGGCATTCAGGACTGGAAGGGCGGCGGCGTTGTCCTGGATAACGTGTTGATTGAGCATTTTGAAACGGCTTTTTGGGGCTATGAAAGTGATGTGAACTTATTTAAATGCACGGAGATAAATTACAATAAAATAGGGATTCACTTGCAGAACAGAAGTTCACAGTTTACAAGCATTGCGCTTTTTACGCTCGGGAACGATACGGCGCTGGATCTGAATAGTTCTAACGGGGCGAGATTCATGGCTAGTCAGCACATTAAGGATGGGAGCTCCAGTGATATTCCCATTTTAATAAATGATTTTATGAATGCAGAATTTTTAGGCTGCTGGTTCGAAGGACTAAGCAGAGAACACAAGATGACAGTACCTTCTTTTATTCAAATTGGTGCTACGAAAGAAACCAAAAATGTTGCCCTGCGCGACTCTATTTTGGCGATAGCAGACAAATACGATGACACCCAATCGGTGTGCAATTATTTTGTGGATGTGGTCATTGGCAAAAAAGTTTTGGTGGACGAGGTGGGCGGATATCCTCGTAATCTCAAACAGCTTATTTGTTTCTCTGGCAGCTCCTCCACACAACAGGTGACACTTCGCTCACATTTGGATTTTAGCTATAGCAATAATCGTTATGACGAGAATCATGGGACAGGGCAAGCTTTGTTGCTCGTAGAAAAATATTCGAGTAACGGTATAGAACATTTGAATGAAACCTTTGTCAAAGCCTATCTTGGTTCAAGGCAAAATATCCCTGCAGGTAGCTGGCAGAAAGTAAGGTTTAATCAAATCAATCATGATGAGTTGACCGAATTCGATGGTTCGAATAGCCGATGGCGAGCCAAGCGAGCTGGGAAATACAGAATACAAGTCTACATTTCGACCGATCCCCAAGTAGATGGTAACCGGACACGGCTGGCACTTCACTTGAATGATGAGCAGCTTACCGGAAGTTCTGCCTATGCTTATCTCGATGACAGGGTGATTGGCGGACTGAACTATGGTGCATTGAGTGGAGCAATGGAACTTAGACTCGAAGCGAATTCTTTTATTGATATACGGGTGTTTAGTCAAAATGCAGTGGATATTTTACCGGGTGGGGGTATTACATATCTTACCGTTAGCCGGATTTAGACGATTTTTATAGGTCATTTTTACAGACGATAGATGTTGTGTCGTATATATATCGGGAAATACGCACCATGCTGACTCAGCTTGGTGCTATTTGATGTTTTTATTCATATGGAATATTTTTCTTTCATTCTGACGACAATGGTTAGCAGCACGCGAATAGACCGGAGAGATCAGTAAATGGGCTCCGGCTCTTTACGCCAATATGTTGAGGAGGGGACCGATTGTGAAGAAAAAAGTGGTGGCGTTCATCCTGGCTTGTCTGGTAGCCTTGACTGCCGTCCCTGTCGGCGGTTGGGCCGAAGAAAGCAGACCTGAAAGCAAAACCAAAGTAGGATCAGCAGCTGAGCTGGCTCCCGAGGCCCTTTCGGCGATCTTGATGGATGCAGATACAGGCACAGTCATCTATGAAAAAAACAGTCGTGAAAAGCTTCCTCCAGCAAGCATCACTAAGATCATGACGATGCTGCTAACAATGGAGGCCATTCATGATGGCAAGCTTAAGCTGACCGATAAAGTACGGGCCAGTGAGTATGCGTCTTCAATGGGAGGCTCGCAAATTTTCTTAGAGCCGGGAGAAGAAATGACGGTTGATGAGATGCTGAAGGGAATTGCGATGGCTTCGGGCAACGACGCCTCTGTAGCGATGGCTGAGAAAATTGCAGGTTCTGAACAGGCTTTTGTCGAGATGATGAACGCCAAGGTGCAGCAGCTTGGACTCAAAGATACGCATTTTGCCAATTGTAACGGTTTACCCGTAGAAAATCACTATTCCTCTGCGCATGATATTGCGGTTATGAGCCGGGAACTGTTGAAATATCCGCACATTACGAAATATACGGGAGCCTATCAGGACTATTTGCGCAAATCCTCGGTCAAGCCCTTTTGGCTGGTGAATACGAATAAGCTTGTTCGCTTCTATACCGGAGCAGATGGTCTGAAAACGGGCTATACGTCAGAAGCAAAGTTCTGTCTTTCCGCTACGGCGAAGCGTGATGGCTTACGTGTCGTAGCTGTCGTACTTGGTGAGCCGAACACGAAGATACGCAATAATGAGGTTTCTTCCATGTTCGACTATGCATTTTCTCAATATACAATGAAATCCATATATAAGCCAGGCGAAAAGCTGGGCAGTGTAAAAGTTGAAAAAGGTGTATTGCCAGAGCTGGAAATTCAGGCTGACCGTTCTTACAGTGTGCTGGTGAAAAAAGGCGGCAACAAACAAACGCTGCGTCACGAGCTACAGTTGACCCCAAGCCTTAAAGCTCCTGTCCGGGTGGGTGACCCCGTTGGTAAGCTGGTCGTCTATCAGAATGGACAACGTCTTAAGGAGTTTAATATCACTTCGCCTGTGGCTATCGAGAAGGCCGGCTGGTGGAAATTGTTTAAACGTACCATGTCGAACCTATTTTCTTTGTAGATTTAACGGGGTTTTCTTCTAGTTTTGTCGGAGGGCAGGAATCGTCTGCGACTACGTAGAAATCCTTGTCCAAGACCGGGAGGAGAGTGAGTAAGCATGAACCTGCAAATTGAAATGGAGCATCACCGGGGAGTACTTATTGTAAGGCTGTCTGGTGAACTTGATCACCATACGTCGGATATGGTCCGTATGCAAATGGATGAGGCGATTCAGCGCCGGCAATGCGAGCATATCGTGCTCAGTCTGAAGAATCTTCAGTTTATGGATAGTTCCGGCCTTGGCGTTATCTTGGGACGATACAAACTGATCAAGCAAAAGGGCGGGAAAATGGCAGTCTGTGATGTCAATCCGCCGGTACATCGACTGCTGGATATGTCAGGCTTGTTTAAAATCATGCCCATTTATGACAACGAGGTAAATGCGCTCACGGAACTGGAGGTTGTGTCATGAGAGAAGGCACGGGGAACAATTTCATGAGCTTGCAGTTTGCCGCAAAATCGGAAAATGAAGCATTTGCCCGCGTGGCTGTGGCAGCCTTCATTTCCAGGCTTGATCCCACAATGGATGAGCTTAGCGATTTGAAGACCGTTGTGTCTGAAGCGGTGACAAACAGTATTATTCACGGCTATGACAGTGATCCGTCAGGTGTCGTAACGATTAAAGTCGGAATTGAAGCGGACGTGATCACGTTGGTCGTTGAGGACGCAGGACGGGGAATTGAGGATCTGGAGCTGGCCAAGCAGCCTCTCTATACGTCCAAGCCTGAATTGGAACGTTCTGGCATGGGCTTTACGATTATGGAAAATTTCATGGATGAGTTCGAAGCAGTCAGTGAGCCGGGCGGAGGCACGTCGGTCCGGATGAAGAAAAGGATTGAATCCAAGAAAGCTTTATATAATTAGGAGTTGATCCTATGGAAGCAGGAGGAAAAAAAACTTCGCACAGCTATTTGGAGGATACAGAAGTCAAGCGGCTTATTGCACTGAGTCAATCTGGTGATAATGATGCTCGTGAGACACTGGTCAATAGTAATATCCGGCTCGTCTGGTCTGTCGTGCAGCGCTTTATGAACCGTGGGTATGAACCTGACGATCTTTTTCAAATTGGTTGCATCGGATTGTTAAAATCGGTGGATAAATTCGATCTCAGCTACGAAGTCAAATTTTCAACATATGCAGTACCAATGATTATTGGTGAGATTCAACGCTTCCTTCGAGACGATGGTACACTCAAGGTTAGCCGTTCCTTGAAGGAAACAGCCAATAAGGTCCGCAAAATGAAGGACGAGCTGTCCAAACGGCTCAATCGCCTGCCTACAGTCAAGGAGGTTGCTGATGAGCTGGGAGTGACACCGGAGGATGTTGTTTTTGCGCAGGAGGCCAATAAGCCACCTACCTCTATTCACGAAACAGTGTTTGAAAATGACGGAGACCCGATTACACTTATGGATCAGATTGCCGACGAATCGCAGGAAAGATGGTTCGACAAGCTGGCGCTGAATGAGGCCATTGACGGATTATCTGAACGGGAGCGATTGATTGTGTACCTGCGTTATTACCGGGATCAGACTCAGTCAGAGGTTGCAAGTCGTCTTGGCATTTCTCAAGTGCAGGTATCACGATTGGAAAAAAAGATTTTACAACTGATCCGCGATCAGATTGCCCAATAATGAAGACAGGATTTTAGTGAGTCAAATCCTTATGCTTACGCATTCTAAAGAGTATTCCAAAGCCATTTTAATGGCCAGGAGTACTCTTTTTTGCGTGTGACAAAAGACAATACACAGAATAGGTTTGCTTGCTTCGCCCCATACTAATCGGTAATTACGAGGATAAGGAGGGAATCGGATGAATCATAGTCCGGCTCCTATTGTCTACTTGCGGCTCCGCAGCCGTGTGCGTATGATCCAAGGGCAGGATTTACATTTGGGCGATGTAGCCCACCTGCTGACGGAGCCCGAATGGGAAAAGGATCTGCTTGAGCTTGTTCTCAAGCGGCCGCAGAAGCAGGACGGTAACCTGATACTGGTGGACATGCTACAAATCATATCAAAAATTAGAGATCATATTCCGGGAGTCGTAGTTGAATCTCTCGGGAAACCGCATGTACTTGTGGAACTCGTGGAAAGACCCCGTAAGCCATCCAAAATACTGTTCGTGTTAGTATGGTTGCTGCTGTTTTTTGGCTCTGCGCTGACGATTATGAACTTTCATGCTGACGTTAGCATGATGGAGGTACAGGTTCGGATTGTGGAGATGATTACGGGACAAAAGGATGAGCATCCGTACTTGTTCCAAATTGCTTACTCGATCGGCATCGGCTTTGGCATGATCGTATTTTTTAATCACTTGTTCAAGAAAAAATGGAATGAGGAGCCGACCCCCCTGGAGGTGGAAATGTATCTGTATCAGGAAAATGTGGATCAGTATGTTGTGGCAGAGGAGTATGAAAAGATGGCTCGTTTGCAGACAAAGGATAAGAAACCATGATATTTGTACAGGCTGCACTTCAGATTATTTTGGGTATCGCTGGGGGGCTGGCGGTAGGTAGCGGTGTGATTGCTTTTTTTATTGTGCTGGATATCATGCCGCGATTAGCACAACTCACCCGGACGTATAAAAAATCACGTGCATACGAAAAGGCGATGATTTTAGGTTCAGTGGTGGGAACCGTGGCCGATTTTTGGAACATTTGCTTGCCATTACCGGGCATGTTTACATGGATACCCGGGCTATTTTGCGGAGTGTTTATTGGCTTGCTCGCCGCGGCTCTGACAGAGGTGCTGAATCTCCTGCCCATACTGGCCAAGCGACTCCATATGACTGTATACATGTTCGGTCTGTTAATGGCAATGGTGCTTGGCAAGGTAACGGGTTCCTTATTTGATTGGTTTGTATACAACCGTTAATAGCGAAGAAGAAGGGGGCAAGAGATATGGATCACAGAACGGATCAGGATCAGCAGGAGCATTATCATGGAGACGGAGCAATAGGAAGGGAAAATAAGACTGATGGGGAAAGTTCGGGCTCCTGGAAGCAAAAGCAGGAGCAGGAAGCCGCTCGTCTTAAGCACAAAAAAGAAAGCGAGCGTTCTGATAATGTAGAGGAATCCATTCGTTATTGGCAGGTTGAGGATGATATTTCGCCAAAGATGAAGGAAAATCGTGAAACTCTTAAAATGGTATTGGGTTTGGGAGAGACCTTTGATGTTGTGTTCAGGGAAATGACAACAGGTGGCCGCCATATTGGGTATCTGTTCCTGAATACCTTTGCCAAGGATCAGATCATGCTTGAGGTGCTAAAGCGGCTTACCTATCTGACGCCGGATGACATGACTTCAGCTGGACTCCAAGCGTATTTTGAAAATTTTATTCCACATATACAGGTGGAGAAGACGGATAAGATGTCCGTCGTCATAAACAAGGTGTTGACGGGAATGAGTGCTCTCTTCATGGAAGGCGAGCGTTTTTCTGTTATTCTGGATACTCGTAATTACCCGGTACGGAGTCCAGAAGAACCTTCCTTGGAGAGAGTCGTGCGCGGTGCACGCGATGGTTTTACGGAAACGATGCTTACGAATGTAGGTTTAGTGCGTCGGCGTTTGCGAGACCCCGGACTTAAATTTGAGGCTATGCAGGTCGGACGCCGAACCCGAACAGATGTATGCTTGGGCTACATTGATGATATTGTGGATAAGGTCATGGTGGATACGGTACGAGACAAAATTAAAAATGTTAATCTGGATGGTATTCCTCTGGCCGATAAGCAATTAGAGGAGACAATTATCAATAAAGGTTGGAATCCATATCCATTAGTACGATATTCAGAGCGACCAGATGTTGTGGCTTCGCATATTATGGAAGGAAGGCTCGTTATTTTCGTTGATACCTCACCTAGCGTAATGATTTTGCCTACCACTTTTTTTGACCTGTGCCAGCATGCAGAAGAGAATCGGCAAACCGCTTTTATGGGTAGCTATTTACGCTGGGTGCGTTTTTTAGGCATATTCGCCTCAATGTTTCTGCTTCCGATGTGGCTGCTAATGGTCATCAATCCCGAGTTAAAACCGGCGTTTCTCGATTTTATTGGTCCTCAGAAGGAAGCTCATCTTCCGCTGATTGCCCAATTTATCATTGTGGAACTAGGGGTCGATCTTATGCGAATGGCAGCTGTGCATACCCCGACACCACTGGCTTCCGCTATGGGTTTGATCGCAGCCATTCTGGTTGGCGATATAGCAGTTCAAACGGGACTATTCGTAAATGAGGTCGTCTTGTACATGGCTGTTGCTGCCATAGGGATGTTCGCAACACCGAGCTATGAGTTGGGACTGGCGAATAGACTGATTCGACTATTCCTGCTGGTTGCTGTTGCTATTTTTCACGTACCAGGCTTTGTCGCCGGCACGACACTGATCATTTTGATGCTGACGCTGCATCGGTCATATAATTCTTCGTATTTGTGGCCGTTTATTCCTTTTAATGCTAAAGCGTTAGCTTCCATCTTGTTCCGTATGCCTGTACTTGATGCGCCTAACCGCCCGTCATTTAATAAAACGAGGGACAATACGCGTATGCCCCATACGGATGCCAACACAGATTCGAACTCAGGCAATGGACAGGAGCATTAATATAAATGATCTGCATAAAAATCCATTGTTCTTGATGTTTTTTTTGCTATACTGGTGTAAACATTCGATGGAATATGACTAGCTTGTTCCAGAAAGAGAGGCGCCAGAACATGTATTTGCATGGAAGCAGTAAAATTAACAGCAATGGACATTTGGAGATTGGTGGATGTGATACCACGCTTTTGAAAGAGCGTTTTGGCACGCCGCTATATATTGTAGACGAACAGTTAGTCCGCCGGCGTTGCCGGGAATTTATAGAAGCATTTCGTGAGACCGGTTTAAAGTTTCAAGTGGCTTATGCAAGCAAAGCATTTTGTGTTATGGCCATGTGCGCTTTAGCTGCTGAAGAAGGAATGTCGCTTGACGTTGTTTCCAGCGGAGAGCTGTTCACAGCGCTGCAAGCAGGATTCCCGGCAGAACGAATCCATTTTCATGGCAATAACAAGACGCCGGAAGAAATTGAAATGGCGTTAGAGGCGCACATTGGGTGCTTCGTCGTTGATAGCAAGATGGAATTGCATTTGTTACAGGCTCTCGCCTCTGAAAAAGGACAACAGGTCAATATTTTACTGCGGGTTACGCCGGGGGTTGAAGCGCATACGCATGAATATATGGCCACAGGTCAAGAAGATTCAAAATTTGGCTTTGACATTGCGAATGGTACAGCCCGTCAAGCGGTGGAACAGGCTATCAAGCTGGATCATCTTAATCTGCTGGGAGTACATTCTCATATCGGTTCGCAAATCTTCGAAGTCAATGGCTTCCAAATGGCTGCCGAGCGGGTCGCAGCTTTTTGCAGAGAGATTAAGGAGCAGCTTCAGTTTTCCTTCAAGGTGATTAATCTTGGTGGTGGATTTGGCATCCGTTATACAGAGGAGGACACACCGCTGAAACTATCCACCTATGTACAGGCTATCGGCGAAGCGGTGAAAACTCATTTTTCAGGACTTTACGATGAGCTTCCAGAAATTTGGATAGAGCCGGGACGAAGTATTGTAGGTGATTCAGGTACAACCTTGTATACGGTAGGAAGCATCAAGGATATTCCGCAGGTTCGTAAATATGTTTCTGTAGACGGCGGAATGACAGATAATCCACGTCCTGCACTGTATCAGGCCAAGTATGAAGCGATGCTGGCTAATCGAGCACAAGATGCGAACGAAGAAACAGTGTCTATTGCAGGCAAATGCTGTGAGAGCGGCGATATGCTTATTTGGGATGTAGAACTGCCTCGCCCGAATAGCGGAGACTTGCTCGCTGTAGCCTCAACCGGAGCTTATAATTACTCCATGGCGAGCAATTATAACCGGATACGCCGACCAGCAGTTGTATTTGTCAACAACGGTGAGGCTGAGCTGGTAGTGCGTCGGGAAACCTACGAGGATATTGTTCGCAACGATGTTTTGCCACAGCGCTTGGTTCGTGATCAAGCCAGCTCAGTGGTTCAGCCCAATGCCAAGATTACGGTTTCGTCCTGATTGTGGAATTCTAAAATCAAGCAGGCCATTGCGTCGGTAATCATAGACCGGGGACAATGGCCCCTTTTTTTGGACAAGGCTTTGCTAAGCGCGCCAATTCATAGTAAACTGGAACTTGATGTTATTTAGTTCTCAAAACAGGTTGAAAAGGAGATACAAACAATGAAAAAAGGTAGAATAGATCTTGAAAACGGCGGTATCGTCGAAATTGACTTTTTCCCAGAAGAAGCTCCAAACACCGTTGCTAACTTTGAAAAGCTGGCAAACAGCGGTTACTATAACGGATTGAGCTTCCACCGCGTCATCCCGGGCTTTGTTGCTCAAGGTGGTTGTCCGATCGGTAATGGTACAGGCGGTCCTGGCTACACCATTGACTGTGAAACAGCTACGAATACAACCAAGCATGCCAAAGGCGTTCTGTCCATGGCTCATGCAGGTCGCAACACAGGTGGTAGCCAATTCTTTATTTGCTACGCTCCACAGCCGCATTTAGATGGAGTACATACTGTATTTGGTAAAGTAACCAAAGGTATGGAATTCATTGATGCTGTAAAACAAGGCGACAAAATGAAAGAGGTTAAAGTATTTGACGTGTAATTTACGATTACATGTATGATATGAATTCCTTTAAATAGCGTTGCATCTAAGCCGTTCTGTCTTTGGACAGAGCGGCTTTTGTTGTCTTTTGTTTGACGGTTTGCTGATTTTTACAATCACGTAGGTATTACAGTGCGTAAGATCACATTCGAAAAGTAAGTGTTGTGATAGCCTTTTCATAAGAATGCATTTTCCATTTATTTTATATGAGTATTCAAGCTCAGTAAGAGTTGGAAAAGAAGGGGGCTTATCACATTGTCTATTTTAACGCGCACAAATCGACTCGGATTTTTTGAAATCCGGCTGGAATCCATTGGTGGACTCGGCGCTAATCTGGCTGGCAAAATGTTAGCCGAAACCGGGGTGCTTGGTCTAGGGCTGAATGCTTCAAATTTCTCATCCTATGGTTCGGAAAAGAAGGGAAGTCCGGTTAAAAGCTTTGTTCGCTTTTGTGAGCCGGAGGTGGATATTCGGGATCACAGTCCGATTGAGCAACCGCATGTGGTAGGCATTTTCCATGAAACATTATACAAAACGGTAAATGTGATCAGCGGACTGCCAGCGGATGGGATTGTAGTGGTCAATTCCACACGTCCGGCAGAAGAAATACGGGCTGATTTGGGACTGGTATCCGGTACATTAGCAGTGGTCGATGCAATGGGGATCGCACTGGAAGAGCGAACCAAATTGAATACGTCCATGCTGGGGGCCTTGTTCCGTGTCTGTGATTTCTTAGATCCGGAAGCAATGAGATCGGTTATACGCAGTACCTTTGAAAAGAAAAATCCACAGTTGGTAGAACCTAATCTGCGTACGTTTAACCGTGGATTTGAGGAAATGGAACTACACGTATATCCGGTTACGGATGACGCGCAGGATCGGGTTTTTGAACGTCCGCAGCCTTTGCTGGGGTACGAAACGCAATTACTGGGAGGCGTTATTGCGACTCAGGGAAACAGTATGACGAGAGATGTTAGTGGTTCACGTCAGGGTTATGTGCCTGAATATGAAGCTGATAAATGTACCCATTGTGCCAAGTGTGATTCGATCTGCCCGGATTACTGTTTTGTATGGGAAGAGCAAGCAGACAAACGCGGAAGAATGATGCCGTTTTTGCAAGGGATTGATTACCAGTATTGCAAAGGATGTCTGAAATGTGTAGATATTTGCCCATCGGGGGCGTTAAGCTCGCGTCGCGAGCAATGGGGCTGGGCGGAGCAGCATCGTGTTGCCCACCAATTTCCGGTATATGAAGGAGGGCGTGCGTAATGGCAAAACTGGAGGAGGAACTCAAACAGACGGGCGCCGCACAAGTGACAACGTTCGAATCCGGTAATGAAATGGCAGCTACGGCGGCTGCGCAGATCAATTATCATATGATGGGATATTTCCCGATCACTCCATCGACCGAGGTAGCGCAGTATCTGGATCAAATGAAAACGCGTGGTCAGCATAATATTAAACTGGTTGCAGCCGATGGAGAACACGGATCGGCAGGGATTTGTTATGGAGCTGCGGCAGCTGGAGCGCGGGTTGTGAACGCCACCAGTTCGCAAGGTTTCCTGTACATGCTGGAGCAGTTGCCTGTTCAGTCAGGTACCCGTTTCCCTATGGTTATGAACCTGGTGACAAGAGCTGTCAGTGGTCCCTTGGATATTCGGGGGGATCATTCGGACCTGTATTATGGTTTGAATACAGGCTGGGTCATTTTGACGGCAAGTACGCCGCAGGCTGTGTATGATATGAACATCATAGCCCTGAAAATCGCAGAGCATAGCGATGTACGGTTGCCTGTAATGGTCGCATACGACGGTTTTTATACATCTCATCAAAAACGTAAAGTGCAATATTTTGCCGATGCAGAGACCGTGCGCGATTTTGTAGGCCCCAATCCGAACCTGAATTATCCGAATATTACGGATTTTGATCATCCTGTCACTGTGGGTGCGCATATGAACGGTGATGACCTGACGAATAATCACGTTCAACTGTCCGAAGCGTTGAGGCTTTCAGAAGGAGTATATGAGCAGGTAGCAGCAGAATATGCTGCTTTATCCGGTCGGGAATATCCGATTTTGGACCTGTATCATATGGAGGATGCTGAGGTTGCGGTATTTCTGCTGAATTCGGCGGCTGAATCGGCCAAGGATGTGGCGGATCAACTCCGTGCGCGTGGCATTAAAGCTGGTGTGATTCGTCCGAATATTATCCGGCCGTTTCCAGCCGCACAACTGCGGGAGGCGTTGCGCCATGTCAAGGCGTTGTTGGTGGGTGAACGTGCAGATTCGTACGGATCAGATGGCGGTAATTTGACGCACGAAATTAAGGCGGCGTTGCAGGAGGACCCACTGAATCAAACCCTCGTATTGAGCCGTATCTTTGGCTTGGGAGGAAAGGATTTTTATGCGGAAGATGCAGAGGCGTTCTTCCAGCTTGCGATTGAGGCGGCAGAGGCTGGACGAGCGGAGAAGCCCTTTGATTATTACGGGATTAATCCGGGTTCAGCGGACAAGGTGATGCCGCAAGTCATGCAGCCACCACGTGGCAATGCATACCGTACGGGTCTGATTCAGGTTACGCCGGACGAGGCAACCGGGAAGCTCAAAGTCAAGGTACCACCTCTGCGTTCGTTAACAACCAAACCACGCCGTCTTACTCCGGGTCATGGGGCTTGTCCTGGTTGTGGAGCCTTGTCTGCACTAGAACTGTTTTTTAAAGGGATTGAAGGCGACATTGTTGTACTGTTCCAGACTGGC
The DNA here is from genome assembly GCF_038008995.1 of Paenibacillus sp. FSL W8-0439. NCBI lineage: Bacteria > Bacillati > Bacillota > Bacilli > Caryophanales > Paenibacillaceae > Paenibacillus > Paenibacillus sp. FSL W8-0439. Next base: position 3,436,152 of record NZ_JBBPAK010000001.1, on the reverse strand, counting down.
TGCGTATATGTGGTGACGACAGGGTACCCATACACATCACACAAGCAACCGATGATCCATAATCTTTTTCAAAACGGGGCCGCTACCCTTTCAGGAGCGCTGGAAGCTTACATGGAGATGAAGCGACGTAATGAAATTGAGATGTCGGATGATCCGACCTTTATCATGATCAGTGGTGACGGCGGGATGGATATTGGTATGGGTTCTGCGATTGGTGCGGCTCTGCGTAACCATAAACTGATCATGCTGGAATATGATAACGAGGGATACATGAATACAGGCTCTCAGCAATCGTACTCCACTCCAATGGGGCATATGACGAGTACGTCGGGTGTAGGGAAAATGCAAAAAGGGAAACAAGGGCATCATAAGGATACTGTGCAAATTATGGCCGCCTGTAACATCCCGTATGCCTTTACAGCAGCCGAAAGTCATCCGCAGGATATGCTGCGCAAAGCCGCCAAGGCTCAATGGTACGCCAACAACGTGGGTACGGCATATGGTAAAATTCTGTGCGCCTGCCCACTCAACTGGAAATCCGAAGACAGATTGGGTACTAGCATCGTGGGCGCCGCAGTCGAGTCTTGCTTCTTTCCTTTGTACGAAATCGAGCAAGGGAGCACGACGATTACGTACAATCCGGAAGACAAGGGAAAACGGGTTCCAGCCGCAGAATGGCTAAAATTAATGGGTAAAACGAAGCATCTTCTCAAAGAGGAAGCAACGCTGGCTACCTTTGAGCAGGAGATTGAGCGTCGCTGGACTATCCTGAAAAAGAAACATGAAATTTCGGAGTTATAATTCTGTTTTTTGCATAATAATCGTGTAACATTGTTAGCCGCTGTTTCGGCACCGGTTCGATTGAGATTCCTAGCGCTTGCTGCGCCAGGAATCTTTTTTTGCGTTTATGGGTTGAAGCATAAAAAAACAGGTAATGATTTCCGATATAGGAGTGGAGGCCTATAGAAGGTATGTTATAAAGTCTTCTTCTGAATTTTAAGATGCAATGAGGTGCAGGTAATGATTAAGCTGAACACAGTTGAAATAATTGAAATTATAAAGAAGCAAATCCCCAAGGTTATGAACATCACGCCAGTGGAACTCAAGTTTACGGATGATTTTGGACGGGCATCGCTGGCGGCAACAGAACACAAATTCACGCTGACGAACCAGCATTATTCTGCCAAGGTGATGGATTGCGTGTTAGAAACACAAGTGCGCCCTATTTTAATGTGTGAAATTATTTATTTTCTAAAATGCGAGTTTATTGATGGGCATGTGGATGTAAGACTGGATTATGAAGCATGTTCTGAGGGAGAGCGAGGACCTGTTGCTTCAGCTGTCATTACCTTTGATCATGATACGCAGCTTGGAGTCGACGAACTGGCCGATCTGATTGACCTGGCGCTTCATATGAATGATAAAACCTGGTTTGAGGAACTCTCCACTCAATATGTCAAAAGCAAAGCAGGAGCTTCGATTAGATAATTTGCTTTTTTTAGAAGTCGGTGCTAATATACGTAACAAGTTTAATGTTAATTCAATTAAATAAGAGCAAGATCCTTCGGGGCGGGGCGAAATTCCCCACCGGCGGTGATGACATGTTTGTGAATCGCTTCTGAGAACACAGCATGGCTTAGTCCGTGACCCGGATGCTGAACAATCAGCAGAAGGTGGACCTGGTGCAATTCCGGGACCGACAGTATAGTCTGGATGGGAGAAGGATACGAAGCGCATGTGCATGACGTGACATGTGCCAATTTTTAGCATACGTAAAAGTAAGTACGGCTTATTTCGTTGTAGGACAGCATCGGACGACAGCTTTTATTAAGCTTTCTTTTCGATAGTGTTCTGAGCGTAATTGGCTGTATTGTCATCATGCTTTCTTTTGGCAGACCTATGATTTCATGTCATTTTAATACATGTATGAACTGCGCTTGTATACTACATATGTGACTCTCATCACCCCCATGACGGATTGAATCCTGACTGGGGGTTATTTGCGCTTACAGCTGATGAATTAGGGATAAACTGAAATGTAGTGGAAAGGAGTGAAAGTATGTTTACCGGATTGGTCGAGGAAGTGGGTCGCATTCAAAGTATATCCAAAAGTGGTGAAGCGATGGTGCTGGGTATTTCGGGTTCTGTGGTATTGGACGATTTGAAAATAGGCGACAGTGTCTCGGTGAATGGTGTTTGCCTGACGGCAATACAGATTGGTACTAAAGATTTTAAGGTTGATGTGATGCCTGAGACTTTTCGCAGCAGTAATCTAAGGGAACTCAGATCCGGCAGTCGAGTCAATTTGGAGCGGGCGATGGCGGCGAGTGGAAGATTCGGAGGACATATCGTACAGGGACATGTGGACGGGACGGGTACGATTCGCGGAGTGACATCAGAGCAGAATGCGGTAGTGTTCGAAGTTGAGCCTTCTGATCAAGCATTATTTAAATATGTTCTTCTCAAAGGGTCAATTACAATTGATGGTATCAGCCTCACAGTCGCGCAGCGGACGAGAAATAGCTTTGCTGTATCTATTATACCCCACACCTTAGCCGAAACGGCCTTAAAAGCCAAACGTGAGGGAGATACCGTGAATATTGAATGCGATATATTGGGCAAATATGTGGAGCAACTTTTACATTACAGAGGTTCAGCGTCGATGGAGAGAGCCGATCAAGCCCCACTTAGTTTGGACTATTTGGCGAAACACGGCTTTGCCTGATACAGCCTGTTACAGAATAATAGAAAAATTGGTTCAGGAGCATTCGTGACACAAGACATAAGGAGGAGAGGGTTATGGATAGAGGCATCCAAACAAGTGCAACGACAAACATCATGGAGCAGGATGAGTTGCACCACGACGAAGAGATTCGATTGGATTCCATCGAAGAAGCATTGGAGGATTTAAAGAACGGCAAAGTCGTTATTGTAGTGGATGATGAACAGCGGGAAAATGAAGGCGACTTTATCGCTTTGGCTGAAAAAGCATCGCCCGAGGTGATCAATTTCATGATTACAGAAGGTCGCGGATTGGTCTGTGTGCCGATCACACAGCACCGAGCCAAGGCATTGGAATTGCATCCTATGGTAGAGCAAAACACAGATTTTCACGGTACCGCCTTTACGGTATCGGTAGATCATATGAAGACAACAACGGGGATTTCAGCGGCCGAGCGCTCTTTGACTGTTCGTGCCTTAGCCGACGAAGCAATCATGGGAAGCGATTTTCGCAAACCTGGTCACATGTTCCCGCTAATTGCTCGCGATGGTGGGGTCTTGCAGCGTGCCGGTCATACTGAAGCGGCTGTCGATCTGGCCCGACTCAGCGGCTTTAAGCCTGCCGGGGTCATTTGCGAAATTATAAAGGAAGATGGTTCGATGGCCCGCTTACCTGATTTGGTCGTGATCGCCAAGCGACATCAATTGAAGCTGATTAGCATTCAGCATTTAATCGACTACCGTCGTCGTTTGTCATTGTAAATAATTTTAAAAAAGAGAGGTTGATAAGCATGGCACGTTTTCTGGAAGGTAATCTCGTATCGAATGGTTTGAAGTATGGTATTGTGGTGGGCAGATTTAATGAATTTATTACAAGCAAATTGTTGAGCGGTGCACTTGATGCACTTCAACGACATGGTGCACAGGAAGATGAAATTGATGTAGCGTGGGTGCCGGGTGCATTTGAAATTTCGCTTATTGCACAAAAAATGGCCGCAAGTGGAAAGTATGATGCTGTCATTACGCTTGGCACGGTTATCCGTGGTTCTACTTCACACTATGATATCGTCTGCAATGAAGTTGCCAAGGGTGTGGCGGCAAGCAGTCTGAAAACGGGTATCCCTATTATTTTTGGTGTAGTGACTACGGAAAATATTGAGCAGGCCATAGAACGGGCAGGTACAAAGGCTGGTAATAAAGGTTGGGATTCTGCGCTGGCTGCGATTGAAATGGCCAATCTCGGTAAGCAGTTCTAATGATATAAATGGCTGAAAGAACGGCATAAACTGCAAAGTGGAAAAGGGATTAGATTGTTAAGCAAGGCGATGACGTATATACTACAGAAAGAGGGATTGATAACGTAGAGCATAAGTGCTAATGGGGAAAGGTATTGTTGAATGATGATTGGAGTAAGGCAGGGGGAAGCACATTGACAGTCGTAAATTACAAGCTGGAAACATTCGAGGGTCCACTGGATCTACTGTTGCATCTGATTGATAAAGCCGAGATCGACATTCAGGATATCCCGATTAGCGATATTACTGATCAGTACATGGCTTTTTTGCACAGTATGCAGGAGCTGGAGCTGGACATTACAAGCGAGTTTCTAGTGATGGCGGCGACGCTCTTGTCCATTAAGAGTAAATTGTTGCTTCCCAAGCCACCTGTGATGGAATATGACGATTTGGATTTTTATGAAGAAGAAGACTATGATCCACGCGAGGAACTGGTTCGCAAGCTGGTGGAGTATCGTAAATACAAAGGGATTGCTCGCCATCTGAGCGAACGGGAGTGGGAACGTAGTCTGATTTATGGCAAGGAGCCGGAAGATTTGAGCGCATTCCTGCCAACCGAACCCGCAAATCCGGTGCATGGGCTGCATGCGAGCGATTTGGTCGCGGCCTTTCAGCGTGCATTGCGCAAAGCTGAACGACGTACGACGGTAACCCGTGTTCATCGGGACGAAATTTCAGTCAAGGACCGTATCCGGCAAGTTATCGGGGCGTTAGAGAAGGTGGGGAATGGAGGACGGCTGCTGTTCTCCAAGCTGATGCATGAGGATATGTATCGGCATGAGGTGGTTGTAACCTTTTTGGCTATACTTGAATTGATGAAAATGAAGCAAATCTTCTGTTATCAGGAGAAGCTTTTCGATGATATTGTAATGGAGTGGAGAGGGGATTTACGGGTTAATGGATTATCTGAAGCTGAAATCAATTATTGAGGGGCTGCTGTTTCTCGCGGGAGAGGAAGGGTTGTCCACCAAGCAGATCGCCGACATTGTAGAACAGCAGCAAGAGCTGGTTGAAAAGTGTCTGGAGGATATGAAACAGGATATGGAGCAAGGAGGAAGAGGCCTGCAGCTTGTCCGTATTGCTGGTCATTATCAGCTTGCAACTTTATCCGAACATGCACCTTATTTTGAAAAGCTCGCCTACTCTCCGGCACGTGCCTCATTGTCTCAAGCTGCTTTGGAGACACTGGCCATTGTGGCCTACCGCCAGCCCATTACAAGAGTTGAAATCGAAGAGATTCGAGGTGTCAAATCCGAGCGGGCCATACATACACTGGTCAACAAGGAGCTCATTGAAGAGAAAGGTCGAGCTGAGGCCATCGGACGACCAATATTGTACGGAACAACGAAATCATTTTTGGATTATTTCGGTCTAGGATCTCTTGAAGATCTACCGCAACCGGAGCAGTTCGAGGATTCAGACAATTTAGAAGAAGAGACACAGCTATTGTTCGAGCGTCTGGAGAGTAGCCAGCCTGCGGAGAACGATTCGGATCCGGAATCTTAAATTCAAAAAAAACAAAAAAATTCAAAAGCCAGCCAGTCCTTACGTCATTGAGGGCTGGCTGTTTAGCATTTTAAGATGCATGATTTTCCGCTGAAAGGTCATACTATTTTTGCCATGATATTCTATAGCAAAAGGGTAGGGAGGACTCGCCAGTGTGGAAATGGATCAGTATCGCCATCATCATCGTTATATTCATTGTACTGGCTATTCTGCTCTCTCGTATTCGATTGAAGCTGGAAATTGCCAAGCATGACAATGATGATCGGGCGCATCTAGAGATCAGATTTCTATACGGGTTGATCAAAATGGATTACGATATTCCAGCCATTCTCATCACAGGTTTGAAAAAAGGGCTTCTCTATCGGCTTGACCGCAATAAAAATATACATAAAACGGATGCTTCTGTGGATAGCGGAAATATTGATACCGAAAAAATCAAGCAATTTATACATGATATACGGGTTTTGCTCAAGGGTACACAATCCTTACAGCGATGGCTGAGACATACATTGGCCCATGTAACAGTGTCGAAAATGGAGTGGTCTACCAATATTAGTCTGGCTGACGCAGCTTATACAGCGACCTCAACTGGTATGTTGTGGGGATTAAAAACGACCTTGATCGGTTTTGCCTCCAGCATTGTGCGCATGGAATGTACCCCAAAGGTGTTTGTGGTGCCTTATTGGGTGGACCGGCTACGTTTTACTACCATCTTGAATTGTGAAGCAAAAATATCGTTCGGTTATTTAATCTTTTCCATGCTCAGATTATCTTTCCGCATATGGCGCGTTCCGGGAGGCATAGAGGCATGGAAGCGGGTTATTTCCAAAGCTCCTGAGAATCATCAAGCCAACAGTAAAGAATAAACAGTGTAGAGGATTGACATACATATTTCCTGAACCTTTGCGCACAATAGCGAAAGAAAAGCAGTCTACGCTTGAGATAAGCAGAGGAGGAATAAAACATGTCAGATCATCCGATTCAAGGGCTCATGCAAACCGCGATGGAGAACATCAAGGCCATGGTGGACGTGAATACGATTGTGGGAGACGCAGTGGAAACACCCGATGGTTCCGTTATTTTGCCAATCAGTAAGGTAGGATTTGGCTTCGCAGCCGGCGGAAGTGATTTTAACGTAGATGAAGAGTCGCTTCATACTTCCTCATCGGGTAATCATAGTGGGAAGGAAGTACATCCTTTTGGTGGCGGTAGCGGGGGTGGTGTATCTATTCATCCCATTGCCTTTCTAGTTGTCGGCAAACAGGGAGCACAAATCGTTCCGTTGGACAATCAAACGCATCTGTTTGAGAAAATCATCGACTCCACACCATACCTGATTGATAAGGTGCAGTCTATTTTCCAGAATTCAGGCAGCAACATGCAGACTCCACCTCCACAGGTACCTGCAAATGCTAATACGGATCAAAGTCAATCTGGACCGGCTTACTTGTAAAAGTTATTGAAATTAAAAGTGTTCTCTTAAGAAGGTATCCCCAAGCCGAGCGCGGCCTAGGAATACCTTCTTTTTAGTATGCACTCGACCCTATTCCTGAATATACTGCCTTCCGCCAATGATAGCATGTATACAGTGACTGAATTCTTGGTAATAAAATGTATTCACTGATAGTTCATTTTCTCGGTTTTCTTCGGGTGCGAACTGTGATAGGTAAACGAAGTCAGGGTAGATCACTTCATTTGTCAAATAAGCAGATACCGTGGCATCGGGGCGACGATGTCGATTAAGAGAATCAATAATACCTTGAGCCGGCAAGATGCCAATCCCATGTCCATAGAATGAATCTTCCTTCAATTTGACGACATTTTCTCCCTTCCATTCCAATGAATCTGACGACACATCTGGATTGTTGAAATACAGGATGTCCCCAGGAACTGCTTTATGGCTGCCTTGCTGTTGTATAAGCCTGAGATCACTGTCATAGTGCCAATCATACAACAGCATATCTGCAAAAATCTGATTAAACTCACTTTCTAGAATGGAATCCAGTACTCCTTTGTACAACACAATAACCATTGCTGTTGCACATTCAAAAGCGTATTGTTGACCATTTATAAAGATATCTCTGATCCCCTGCGCGGGAGTAACACCTGCTTTGATCCGAAAACCGCCTTTTTCCGTTAACTCCCAAAATTGCGGGTTGCAACGCGCGGTAGCAAAAGTGGCAAAGGATACACCACTTTGATGTAATGCTTGTGCGGACTCTACAATCCGCGATCTTAAAATCATTTCAAACTGTAATCGCTGCATGTTGTAACCCCCCCTCGATTTCATATTTAACGTTAGTAACTAATATTATATGTGTTCAGGATTGCAAGTTGCTTGATTAACGTAGAAAGAAAGCAAAACAGGAGCGGCTAATGACTGTCCTGTATAAGGAATTTTCTGTTATAAAGGTGGACATACTTTGAACAGCTTGGACATAGAATGGTACAAGACTTGCTCAAAACCGGAGGAATCCAAATGTTTAAAAAAAAACAACATATCCATGCGGACCACATCCATTATAAGAATAAGGCACGCGCATTTGTTTTGCCGCTAGCGCTTATGCTTATTTTGTCATTGCCGCTTACATTGCTGAGTCCACAGCCTGTTCTGGGAGCAATGAGAACAGAAGCAACACCGCCCACGTTAGGAACTCATGCCCAGGCTGCTTCTTTAATTGATGTCACTTCAGGACGGATCATATATTCAGCCGAAGGTGACCGGGAGCTCCGTATAGCTAGCCTAACCAAAATTATGACTGCGATTGTAGCCATTGAACATGGACGCTTGCAGGACCGAGTAAAGGTGAGTTCAACGGCGTATGCCAAAGAAGGATCATCGCTTTTTTTGCAGATGGGTGAACAAATGACGCTGGAAAATATGCTGTATGGCTTAATGCTCCGTTCTGGTAATGATGCAGCTTCTGCCATTGCCGAGCATGTGGGTGGAACAGAAGAGGGATTTGTCCATTTAATGAATGACAAGGCGGTTCAGCTTGGGCTAAACCATACACATTTTGCTAATCCTCATGGGCTGGATGCCGACGGACATTATTCCTCAGCCAACGATATGGCCCGGCTCACCGCTTATGCGCTGCATAATCCAACTTTTGCCCGTATCGTAAAAACAGAACTGAAAAAAGCACCGAACCCCAACGATTCCTGGGACTACTCATGGCATAATAAAAACAAAATGCTGCGGCTGTATGAGGGAGCTGACGGTGTAAAAACAGGCTATACTAAAAAAGCGTTTCGCTGTCTGGTCAGCTCGGCCACACGCGAGGGGCGTCAGCTGGCTGCTGTTACCTTGAATGACGGGGACGATTGGAATGATCATGCCCGTATGCTTGATTACGGCTTCCGCTATTATCCCCTCATTCCGATTACGGACAAGCAGCAGCCTATTGAGGGTTACCCCCTCTTGACAGGTGCGAGTTTTTCTTATCCTTTACATGAGGGGGAGAAGACTCAATTGCACAAAAGACTGGTATTGTTTAAAAATTCCGCTTCGGCAGATAGAGCTGACGTGTCTTTTGGTTTACGAGGACGGATCGAATTTTTACTGGAAGGTAAATTGATCGGTTCCGTTCCTGTATATGAAAAAGGTAGTAAGCTGCCTGCTCAAACTACTGTGCAGCCACAGCAGGAGGCTCCGACTGCACAAGTTCCTGCAAACCATACTCAACAACGAGGTTGGACGAGCAAATGGAATGAAATTCTTGAAAATCTGTTCGGAGCATAAGGCAAGTAGGCTTGATGTTATAAAGCTGCGGTGTCACATCATTGGGAAAAGGGGGAATCAGTCATGATTCATCTCATATGGGTGGCTTTGATTTGTATAGGATTTGTATTTGCAGCCGCACAGGGGAATATAGAGGTGGTGACGAAGGCAGCTTTTGACGGGGCAACTACGGGTGTTACAGTATGCTTTGGACTGATAAGTGTGCTGGTATTCTGGATGGGTATGATGCGGCTGGCTGAAGACGGTGGGCTCTTACAGAAAATATCTAAGCTGCTTTCTCCTTTGGTCGCCTTTCTCTTTCCTGATGTTCCTCGTAATCATCCCGCTATGGGGTACATTTTGTCCAATATGAGCGCCAATCTACTCGGACTGGGGAATGCAGCAACACCAATGGGGATCAAGGCGATGCAAGAGTTACAAACACTCAATCCTGATAAGCAAACCGCTACACCCGCCATGTGTACGCTGCTCGCGCTGAATACAGCCAGCATTACGCTTATTCCAACAACGTTGATCGCCATTCGGCTAAATTTTCACTCCGCACACCCGGCTGAAATCGTCGGAACGACACTGGTGGCGACCGCATTAGCTACCTTTGCCGCCATTGCGGCAGATCGTTGGTATCGTAGTCGAGAATTGCGTCGCCGTCCTCCAGCGAATCCGCCGTCCCAGACTTCCTTGGCGCCACGTACCTCGCCTGCACCAACATCTGTGGTTTCTTCACATGTACCGCCCGTATCTTCACCTGCCGTACCGCGAACGGGAATCACAGCTACCAAGGGCAGGGACACCACTTGGAAAGGATGAGGGAGGCATGCTGAATATTATTAACCTCGTATCGACTTGGGCCATCCCGGTTATTCTCGCTTTTATTCCTTTATATGCATATGCCAAAAAGGTCCCTGTCTACGATTCTTTTGTAGATGGAGCCAAAGACGGCTTTTCTACCGCCATCAGCATTATTCCTCATCTTGTAGGCATGATGGTGGCGATTAGCATTTTTCGAGCATCCGGCGCTTTGGACTATGTAATATCCTGGGTAACCCCGTGGATTAAAAACTGGGGCGTACCTGGCGAGGTGCTGCCTTTAGGTTTGCTCCGTCCATTGACGGGCACGGGTTCACTCGCGTTCACGACGGATTTAATTCGCACTTATGGTCCCGATTCCATGATCGGTCGGATTGCTTCAACGATTCAGGGCAGCACAGATACGACGCTGTATGTATTAACTGTATACTTTGGTGCGGTAGGTATCCGCAATGGACGATATGCGTTGAAAGTGGGACTATTTTCAGATGTGGTTGGTTTTGTGGCGGCTATTGCCATTTGTTTGCTTGTATTTTGAATTTTGCATCGTTTTTTGAACGGGGGTTGTGATTTTGCTCATGGATGGGTATCATTAGCATGAGGTGAATTAGCGAACATGGAAAGATTGCAGAAAATATTGGCCCAAGCCGGTGTAGCTTCCAGACGTAAATGTGAGGAGCTTATTCAGGCGGGCAGTGTGGAAGTTAACGGGGTTACCGTAACTGAGCTGGGAACGAAAGCAGACCCTGATCAAGATATGATTACAGTAAAGGGACGCCCGATCAAAACTGAGAAAAAAATCTATTTGATGATGAACAAACCCAAAGGGGTCATTACAAGCGCTTCCGATCCGGAAGGTCGCAAAATTGTGTCTGACTATCTGAAAGGCGTCAAGGAACGCGTATATCCGGTCGGTCGTCTCGATTACGACACTGAAGGGTTGCTGTTGCTTACCAATGACGGAGAGTTCGCCAATCTGCTCACCCATCCCAAGCATCATGTGCCGAAGACGTATGTGGCTACAGTCAAAGGCGTTCCGCACGGTACTGAGCTGGATAAGCTGAAAAAAGGAATCGTGCTGGAGGATGGCATTACTGCACCGGCCGAGGTAGAATATAAGGATGTAGATCCGGACGGTAAGGAATCTGTGATCCAGATTACCATTTATGAAGGCAGAAATCGCCAGGTAAGACGGATGTTTGAGGCCATTTCGCACCCAGTTATCAGACTCAAGCGGATTGCCTTTGGGGATCTATTGCTGCAAAACTTGAAGCGTGGTCTCACCAGACCCCTAACCAAGGACGAAATCAACCGTCTCATTCAACTTGCCAAATCAGACAACACGAAAAAGAAACGGACAGGACGGGGGTCATAACCCCGGCCTTTTTGGTGTAAAGAGGCTGTTGGATGAGAGTAAAGTTTGACCAAGCACGGGAAAATAGTAAAATAGAGAGAATGCTTTTTTTAGCGAAGGGGCTGGGAATATGTCAGAACAAAGCAACCGCATATTAATTGTAGATGATGAAGAACGCATTCGCCGCCTTCTGCGGATGTATCTGGAAAAAGAAGGATACGAAATTGAAGAAGCTGAGGATGGTGAGATTGCTCTCCAAAAAGCGACTGCAAGCGATTACAGTATTATTTTGCTCGATGTGATGCTTCCGGGTATGGACGGGATTGAAGTGTGTACACGTCTACGTCAAACCAAATCTACGCCTGTGATCATGCTGACAGCCAAAGGTGAGGAAGTGAACCGCGTGCAAGGCTTCGAAGTTGGAGCTGATGATTATGTGGTCAAGCCCTTCAGCCCGCGAGAGGTCATTTACCGGGTAAAGGCAATTTTAAGACGATCGTCGGAGACGGCTTTTTTAACGAAAGAGGCTGTGCCAAGCAATAGTATTGTTTTTCCAAATCTTATTATTGAGCATGATGCACACCGGGTAACTGCAGGCGGAATTGAAATCAGTCTAACGCCTAAAGAGTACGAGCTATTGCATTATTTGGCGGTGTCGCCAGATAAAGTCTTCTCACGCGAAGAACTGCTGAAAGATGTTTGGAATTACGAATTCTTTGGTGATCTCCGCACTGTGGATACGCATGTGAAACGGCTTCGTGAAAAGCTGAATAAGGTATCGCCAGAGGCAGCGGCTATGATTACGACCGTATGGGGCGTAGGTTATAAGCTGGAGGTTCCAAAATAACGTGAACTTCTGGAGATCGCTGGTAGGCAAGCTGTGGATCACCATCATTTGTCTTGTAGGTTCTGTGCTTATTTTTCTGGGGCTTTTTTTATTGCCATATATCAATAGAAATTTTGCGGCGCATGAATCGACGGAAATCAAGCATTTATTCACCTATACATGTATCGTCGGATTTTTATTGACGACCTTTTTTGCTCTATTTCTTTTTACTAAAATCACACAGCCTATGCAGCTGTTGATTCAGGCGGCGAATGCCATCCGTGAGGGAAGGTATGATACTCGGCTTTCGCTGGTGACCAGCGATGAGATTGGAGAGCTGGCGAAAACTTTTAACCATATGTCTACGGAACTGGAAGCGACGATCCGCAGTCTGAATGAGGAGAAAAACCATTTATCCAGTGTACTGCGAAGTATGTCTGATGCCGTAATTACCTTCGACAGAAGTGGACAAATCATCTTGACGAATCCGCCTGCACAAAGTTTGCTGGATATTTGGAAAAAGCTGGAGTGGCAGGAACGTGATCTGGAGGAATTCGGAGCTTCTGTGCCTGAGCCTTTGCTGCCTTTGTTCCATACGGTTATGGACAGAGGCGAGGATGTCGGAGACTACATCCATGTCAAGAAAGGCTCGTGGTCAGTGCAAATGGCGCCGCTGTATACAGATAACGCTATTCGTGGTGCAGTAGCTGTACTTAGAGATATTACGGAAGAAGTAAAACTTGAGAAGATGCGCAGTGATTTTGTAGCCAACGTATCCCATGAAATCCGTACACCCTTATCTATGATGCAGGGATACAGTGAGGCTTTGCTGGACGGCATGGCAGGTTCACCGGAAGAGTCCGAGGAGCTAGTACAGGTCATCCATGATGAATCATTACGTATGGGAAGGTTAGTCAAGGATCTGCTCGACTTGGCCCGAATGGAGGCAGGTCATACAGATATGTACCGTCAGGAAGTGGATATGAATGAACTGATCGAGCGTGTTCACCGGAAATTTACGGTTCGTTCCAAGGAACGAGGACTGACACTCGATTATTATGAGCCAGGTCAACGCTTAGTGTTGCCTGAGGCAGATGAAGACAGACTGGAGCAGGTGTTGACCAATTTACTGGATAATGCGTTCAGACATACGCCCTCTGGGAAAAAAGTTACCATTGCGGCGGATCAAATTCTGGGAGAACGGAATGAGTTAATCCGCATTCGGATTAAGGATGAAGGTGTGGGCATTGCCAGTGAGGATCTACCTTATATTTTTGACCGCTTCTACAAGGCAGACAAAGCCAGAGTACGTGGTGAAGACAAAGGGACTGGGCTGGGGCTTGCTATTGTTAGAAACATCGTAGAGGCTCACGGAGGCTCTGTCTCAGCTTCTAGCGTACTGGGAGAAGGGACGGAATTTACTATTTTGTTGCCGATCTCCAATAAAACAAGGCTGGGCTCTGTAACAAGCTTATAACGACGGCTCATATATCCCAGTTTGCAGGCATCCTCGGAAGAGGGTGCTTTTTGTTGAAAAATCAACATTTATCTTGTTCAACGTGGAACATTCTGTTTCAAGGTGGTTGCTTCTATGTTAGATAAGGGTATAAGAAAAGGCGCCTCGGTAGCCGGCGCCTCTCTTTATAAATAAAACCAAGGAATTTTTCAACACTGACTGGAACTAATCCAGTACTACTTCTTGGGCAGTATTCAGTTCTGGTAAGCCTACGAGTTGAATCAGCACGTCTTTAGGCACAGCTTTGTCAACGGTCAGGATCATGATGGCTTCACCGCCAACAATTTTACGACCTACTTGCATAGAAGCAATGTTGACGCTGTTCTCCCCAAGCAAGGTGCCGACACGGCCGATAATGCCGGGTTTATCATTGTGTGAGATAAGCAGGAAATGAGCCTCCGGTGCGACATCTACCGGGAACTGGTTCAATCGAACAATACGTTCACCATAGCCTGCTAGCAGGGTACCGGAAACACGTTGCTCTTCGCCGCTTTGTGTTTTGAGCGTAACGGTAATCAGGTTGGTGAAACCCTTGGTGGCAGGCGCCTGAGAGACGATGAGATGAACGTCACGTGTTTTGGCAAGATGCACAGAGTTCACGATGTTCACATCGCTGCCCAGATGACGGCTAAGTACACCTTTCAAAATATAACGTGTGAGCGGCTGTGTATCCACAGAAGACAAATCGCCAGCATAATCTACCTGAATTTCACGTACAGCCTGATTGGTGATCTGGGCTGCAAAGCTGCCCAGCTTCTCTCCAAGCGAGAAATATGGCTGCAATTGCGTCATGACATTGGATGGTACTGGAGGCATGTTGACCGCATTTTTAAACGGCTCATCACGTAAAATATGCAGCACCTGCTCAGACACGTCGATCGCCACGTTCTCCTGAGCTTCGACGGTCGATGCACCCAGATGTGGTGTAACGATAATTTTTGGATGGCTCAGGAACGGATGATCCGGTGCTGGTGGTTCCGACTCGAATACGTCAAAGGCTGCACCGGCAACGATACCTTCATCGATGGCTTCAACAAGAGCCATTTCATCGATAACTCCGCCTCGGGCACAGTTGATGATGCGCATTCCTTTTTTCATCACTTCAAACTGCGGACGAGCAATCATATGCTTGGTTTCTGGTGTTAATGGCGTGTGTACGGTCATGAAATCTGCGTTGCGGATAATTTCGTCCACGCTGGCCAGCTTGATGCCCAGCTTCTCAGCACGTTCTTCAGTCAGAAACGGATCATAACCAAGGATGCTCATGCCAAATGCTTTGGCGCGTTTAGCCACCTCACTGCCGATACGTCCCATGCCGAGAACTCCAAGTGTTTTGTTACGTAGTTCGACACCGAGGAATGTTTTACGATCCCATGTACCACCGATGGTTTTAGCGTAAGCCTGTGGAATATGGCGAGCCAGTGCCATCATCATGGCAAAAGTGTGTTCACATGTCGTAATTGTATTGCCGTCAGGAGCATTAATAACGATAATCCCGCGTTGTGTTGCTGCTTCAAGGTCGATGTTGTCCACGCCGACCCCGGCACGTCCGACAACCTTGAGGTTTTTACCTGCCGCCATGATGCGTTCGGTTACCCGGGTTTGGCTTCGGACGAGTAATGCGTCATAGTCACCAATAATTTGAACCAATTCATCCTCACTGAGACCTGTGTTCTTGTCCACCGTGACATCGTCTGCATCCATCAGCTGCTGAATGCCCAGGTCACTGATTGGATCGGATACTAACACTTTAAACATTTGGTTTCCTCCTCAAAGTTAACTTCTTTTATGGACAGGATGTACTTCGAACTGAAATACATTCCATAAAGAACATGAAAAAAACTTGAAATGCTTCTAAAAAGTACAGGAGAGCGGTCTAAATACTAGTGTGATAACGCATTGACGCAGAAAAGGAATAAAATAGTATTTTGCACCAAACTGATAACCAAAGGCCTTATGTGGAGTTGCTTTACGGTTTTCGGGCATCAAAAAAACTCCCGAATCACATACTATCTCCATAGTAAGGGACGAGAGTTATCGTGGTACCACCCTAATTCGCAGCCATTTCGCAATGGACTGCCTTCAGCGGTCATATAATGACCGAAAGGATAACGGTTTTCTGCCGATTGCATCTAATGTCGGAAAATGATTCCCTAGACCTCGATGCAATAACTCAGGAGCGCTGAAAGTAGTTACTTCGCCACCGGCTTCCACCCAAACACCGGTTCTCTGAGGACGAAATCAATACCTTTTCTCCATCATTGTTGTTGTCGCTAATAATTTTTTCATAATGTATCATGGCTTACATGGGCATGTCAATAGGACATGCGGCATGTGTGGATGGACGACTAGAAACATAGCTACAGAATGCGGAAAAATTAAGATTTAAGTCTTCTTGAATCCGCCCGACTTTTTGGCTATGATGCTAAAGAAGACTAAGCAGAGGACTAACTAACTATGAAAAAGCTTAAAGTGAAATGGAAAAGAGCGCAAATTCATCAATTGAATGACCGCTTGCTGCTTTACAATTTGTATCTAACTCAGGGGCTGACCCTGCTGATTGGCGTAATCTGGATTATATTTCAGAAAAGAAATGTGTTTGAACTGTTTGCATTGCCCAACACGCTACATGTCTTATGGTGGGGATTGGGTTTGGCAGCCGCTATGCTATTAGTAGATTTGCTGCTGTCTCGGATCATGCCTGAGGATGCCATGGATGACGGTGGTATTAACCAAATGCTGTTTCAAAATCGACCGGTTTGGCATATTATTTGTATAGCTGCTATCGTTTCCATCTGTGAGGAACTTTTGTTTAGAGGTGCGATTCAGTACAGCTTTGGTCCTTATTGGACAAGCATTTTGTTTGCGGTTATTCATATCCGATATTTACGGCACTGGATTCCCACGGGTTGGGTTTTCCTTAGCAGTTATGGATTGGGATATATATACGTGCAGACAGGCAGCCTGTGGGCACCGATCATTTGTCATTTTGTGATTGACCTTATATCTGGCTTAGCGTTACGTTTTCGGAGGTATGAAGAATGAATCAGGAACTTAGCAGAGTGCAGACTTATGGTAGCCGCCGAAATGGCCGCAAAGGCAAGGAGGAGGACAGGCCAAAGCCGAAACCGGTTCGCTCCCGTGCTTCACGGCCCATGCCAGAATTGGCAGACGTTGCCGCTGCACCAGAAGTTGCTGTGACAATGGAGGAGGACACTCCTGCCAGTGAGTACCGAACACGGACAGAGATGTTTCCGTCCCGTCGTATTCGGGTGAGTAAGTGGTTTTTGAATTTTTTAAGCACTCTTTTTGTGCTTATTACAGCAGCACTACTATGGTGGGGAATTAAGGGTGCACCACCCATTAGTGAAATGCTTTGGTGATATAAAGGCATTGTGATAGCTTGCGTCTAGTACGTGCGTGCAATATTATGCTAAAAAAGCCTCCAACTCCCACAAAATATGCGGAGAGGGGGGCTTTTTTACATCATTTATTTTACATCATCTACATTTGACCTATGAGCAAGTGATAATTAACTGGTAGGAATCTCAATGCTTTGTGGATCGACAAATTGATAGCCCTTCTGCTCAAGGCGCGTCAATAGACTGTCCAGTGCCTCCGCTGTCCATGGCAGTTCATGCATCAAAATATTGCTACCTGGATGAAGTTGTTCTGTTACATTTTTGAGAAGTGTCTCCGTTTTATGAGGTTGGTTTTTTTTCATGGTCCAGTCCAGAGAGCCTACGGACCATGTCATATACAAGAGCCCATTTTCCTTAGCAACCTTGCGACCTACGTCTCCACCAGCACCATGAGGCGGACGGAAGAATACGGGGGCTTGGCCTGTAGTGTCTTTAACGATTTTTTGTACTGTTTCAATCTGTTTTTTAACCTCAGCCTCAGACTTGTTCTTGAGAACGATGTGGTCCCAGCTATGGTTGCCAATGGGCTGTCCACGGTCATGGATAAGCTTGAGTAACTCAGGATGTTCTTTTACACGATAACCGTTTACGAAGAAAATCGCTTTTGCTTTGTGCTTATCCAATATATCTATGATTTTGTTAATCATGACCGCTTCCTTCGGGCCATCATCAAAGGTCAGCAATACCACTTTTTTTTCGACACCTTGTTGATTAGGAATAACATTGTAAGCTTTGTCCAAGTGATACATCTTGTTAGTGGTAACCGCAGTTGTTGGAACTGTAGTCTCGTTGCTCTTAACGGCGGTTTTGTCATTTTGTGTATTTGTTGTACTCACTGATTTTTGCTCATCATTGTCTGCTTGCTTGCTGCTTCCTTTGGGGGAAGATTTACTGCTCTGATCTTTGGCACTGTTACTTAAATCAGAAGTTACTGAATCCTGATGGTTACTGGAATCCGCAGACTCCGGCTTCGTCGCAGTGCAAGCACTAAGCAGCAGACATGCTGTTAGCAAAATGGCTGCTGTTTTTGTACCCATTAATTCATCTCACCTTCCTGTATTTATACCGTATGAGTTTGTCTCTGCTGACGAACACTATGCTTGATTCTACCACAAAGGGAGGTTCTAATTGTGAAAACATCTTCATTTTTCCTGGGAATCGTCTTGGGGGCTGTCGCAAGCTCTCTGATCTCTCGTAACCGCAATGCGTTGGGCTTATCCATGGACATGGGCGGAAAAAAAGGCGGAAATTTGGTACAGAAAGCTCGTACAAAAATGATGGACGCCGCATTTCCAGGCATGGGTGATATTGCGCTGAATACACAAGACACCCACAAGGATCATGATCATCGTTCACAAGCAGATAAAACCGTTCATAACGCCCAAACTGCCAAGAGCAAAGAAGAGAATATGAAGTTGATTAAAGAGTTTATTAGCACAAGTCCCGATGTTAAACGTGAGGTCGAGCAAATACTGAAAGAAACTCATACAGCCGTACCGGGATTGTAACCCGAAACCTCTATTCCGAATCATTTTGCGGCTTTTTTGTTAAAGCCGTTCAAATGATTCTTTTTTTTATCATTTTTATTCGTGCATTTACGATTATAAAATGATAACATGATTACATAGAACCATTTTCATCACAGGCATCATATTTGAATCATAATCTGCTAATAACACTCGGCTGCCAGGAGGAGGGTCCAGTATGAAAATAGAAAGATTAAGTCAGGACAAGATACGGATTTTCCTTACCTTTGACGATTTGAGCGAACGGGGTATCCAAAAAGATGATATGTGGCAAGAAATTCCAAGAGTTCATGAGCTGTTTACTGAAATGATGGATCAGGCATACAGCGAACTGGGCTTCGACGCCACGGGACCGTTAGCTGTAGAAGTCTTTGCGCTTCCTGCTCAGGGAATGGTTGTTATCGTCACTCGGGGAAAATACGATCACCAGCAGTACGGTTCGGGTCCCGATGAGGAGCTTCCAGAGGAAGTCTACGAAATGGAAGTCACAATGGAGCACAGTGATTCCATCGTTTACGCGTTTAGCGATTTCGAAGTACTCATAGAAGCGGCTCATATGCTCCGCAGCAACACTACGGAAGCAGGTAAGCTGTATCATTATAGAGGAAAATGGATTTTGCATTTGGAGCCAGAAGAAGTAGAAGAGTCCAAGCTTGCGGCCTTAATCGCGATTCTGGCTGAATTTGGAGAAGGTTCATCCGTAACACCAGCTATGCTGGAAGAGTATGGAAAGCTGATCATTCCTGAACAGGCAGTTGCTGTCATCTGCACCCATTTTGACAGCCGTTCTTGATTTGGTTTAGAAAGTGATAATGAAGTTAATTTGTCGGCTCTGCGCTGAAAGCAGAGCCGACTCATTTTTATGGAGGGATGATCGGTGCTTCTGTTTTCTGTTTTAGCGGCAGCTACAGCGCCGGGTCTCGCCTTATTGATGTATTTTTACTTAAAGGATCGATATGATTCGGAGCCTCTGCACATGGTTATTAAAGTATTTTTGCTCGGTTTTTTGGTGGTGCTTCCGGTCATGATTTTTCAACGTGGGTTGCTGCTTTGGCTAGGAGATGACACTTTAATTCAGGTGTTCGGTATTTCCGCTGGAGTGGAAGAGTTTTTTAAATGGTTCCTGCTGTATCACATCATCTATAACCATACGGAGTTCGACGAGCCTTATGATGGTATATTGTATGCAGCCGCAGTCTCACTCGGGTTTGCCACAGTTGAAAATCTGTTATATGCCTGGGCGGGGCATGCTTCGATCAGCATGATGTTAATGAGATCGTTGCTACCGGTATCCGGTCATGCGATGTTTGGCGTTATGATGGGCTACTATATGGGGAAAGCCAAGTTTTCGAAAGACCTGAAGAGTAAATATATGCTGCTTCTGTCATTAGTGCTTCCATGGTTTTGGCATGGAGTGTATGATTTAATTTTGACGAAATTTTCACACGACTGGATCTGGTTTATCATTCCGCTGATGGCATTTCTATGGTATGGAGGGATGGCAAAAATCAGTCGAGCGAATAACCGTTCTCCTTTTCGAATGTTAAAACGGGAGGAAAAGGTTAATATGTAACGAAATGGGACACACTGATCTGACAAACCTGTTAGAGAAAGAGGTGTCTTTTTTGCGTATAAAAGTAAGAATTCATTGTAAAAGATGCGGAGAACGCTTTGTACTGAGAGGGCGAATGGAGCAAGGACAGATTCAGACCGGCTTTAAACGCTGTATTTGCGATAACTGTGAGTTTATTGTTGAAGTCATGGAAAACCATGCATAAGAGAGCTTTCTTCTTGTCACACTATCGGTAGTGTATTTGAAGAAAGGAGACTCCCAATATGTATAAACGACTTAGTGCCGTATTGTTCCCGGTGGTTACCCTGATTATGATAGGAGCATTTGTGTGGGGTTATCAGCAAAACCAGATGAGAAAAGAGGTGTCTTCTCAGGCAAATAGCATGTCGATTAAAGCGGAAAATCAATACCAGCGTGCATTTCATGATTTGTCGTTTCATATGGATCAGCTGCATTCCCAACTCGGTAACGCGGTTGCTGTCCATACTACTTCACACGCGATGCATCGCAAATGCTTGATGAACGTGTGGAGGATTGCAAGTGAAGCCCAAAACGAGGTTAATCAGTTGCCTCTCAATGTAATGCCTTTTAATCATGCTAAAGATTTGCTGTCACATCTATCTGCATTCTCGTATCAGACCGCTGTTCGTGATCTGGATCACGAGCCTTTAAACGAGAAAGAAATTTCGAATCTAAAAACGTTATATAACAATTCCAAGGAAATTTCGAAAAACATGCATGAGGTGCAGCAAAAGGTCATTAGCAAAAACTTGCGCTGGATGGATGTTGATATGGCGGCCGGTTCTCAAACTGGACCGAAGGACAACACCATTATTGATGGCTTCAAAACCGTGGACAAAAAAGTAGAGAACTACAAAGAACTGGATTGGGGACCGTCTGTTGCGAGCATTTATGATAAGCGCTCAGTGAAAAAGTTGAGTCTCCCGGCGGTGGATGCTGGACAAATTAAGCGTAACGCCGCTGAATTTACAGGAAAACCAGAAAGTCAGATTCGTGTGAACGAAAATGGCAAAGGAACAGAATGGGCGTCTTATACGGCTACGCTGTTAAATAAGCAACAGCCTGTAGCCACGATGGATTTTACGAAAAAGGGCGGCAAACTCATTTCTTATCATGACATGAGAACAGTAGGTCCTAAAAAAGCAACTCGTAATGAAGCGGTTCGCTATGCAAGTGAGTATCTTGAACAAAAGGGCTACAAAGGAATGAAGCCCGTAGCATATGATGAAAGCGGGAATTTAGCCAACATTACATTTGCAAGCCAACAAGGGGATGTGATTATCTATCCAGAAAAAATCACAGTCAGATCAGGCTTGGATAACGGACAAGTGATTGGTTTCCAATGCAGCGATTATGTCTATGAGCACAGTCACCTCCGTCGCATTCCTCAGGCAAAATTGAATTTGAATGAAGCACGAGCGAAGTTGAATCCTGAGTTTCGCGAAACTTACCACCGCAAAGCACTAATTGAAAATGAACTGTCAAATGAAGTTCTGTGCTATGAATTTGGCGGTAAAATCAACGGTTCCATTTATCGAATTTACATTAACGCGAACACGGGAATGGAAGAAACGATTGAACAGGTAAAAGATTCAGATGAACCACAAGTTACGGCAAGTAATGCCTAGTTGATTACACTAAAATGAATCTATAGTCACTCTAAACCTCCTTTATTAAGGAGGTTTTTTGTGCTTTAGTCATGGTTCTAGCAAATATAATACTTAATATAGGCACAAAGTCGTGGTATTATATACCTTAATTATAGTTTTGAATGGACAAGGATGGTGAATCGTTTGTTTCCGAAAATTAACGATGTGTTATACATACAAGTTGCTGGTACCGATCAGAAGGAGGAATCTTTTGAATATAAGTCACGTATTGCGGAAGAGGACCCACAGAACTTTCTAATCGAAATTCCCATGTCACAAACAAGCGGGCATTTGAAAAAGCTGTTTCTTGGGGAAGAACTGTCTATATTTTTTATGAGCGAGGGTGGGATTAAAAACTATTTTAATACCCACGTTACAGGCTTTAAAGAAGACGTCCTCCGGATGGTTCGTATTCACAAGCCTGCTCCCGACAGCATCAGCAAAATTCAGCGTCGAAACTTTCTCAGGGTAAAGGCCAACTTGGAAATTGCGGTTAAACATGGTGCAAACGAATCTAGATTTGTAGCAGAGACGCATGATGTAGGAGGTGGAGGCGTATCTTTTCAGACTCAGGGTTCACATCATCTTGAAGAAGGAGAATCATTGTCTTGCTGGATTTTGGTTCCATATAAAAACGGCACTCAAGAACATGTTCCGTTCCAATCCGAAATTGTACGCATTCAGCAGATGGAAAATGGCCGCAAACTCATTATGTTGAAATATGAGAAAATCGCTGACCAGGAGCGCCAAAAACTGATTAAATATTGTTTTGAAAGACAGTTGGAGTTCCGGGGGAAATCGTAAACATCCGAAGCTTTTCTTTTTTAGTAAACCTGTCGCTTATTTTGCATCGCCTATAAATGTGTGGTATAATTTTCACGTCGCAGGCAATGCCTGCTTTTTTCTTGAGGTTAGGTTAGGAGGAATTCCCTGTTGGCAAGGCAACATGCATCTTCAATTAACAAAATAAATGTAGCCATTGATGGACCTGCTGGCGCAGGGAAAAGTACAGTGGCCCGCTTGGTGGCGAAAGCACTTTCCTATGTATATGTAGATACCGGAGCCATGTATCGAGCAGCAACATGGTACATGATGTGCAAAGAAATTCCTGCAGAAAATGTACAAAAAGTGCTTCAGCATGTACCTGAGCTGGTGATTGAATTAGTACCGGACCCCACAGGCCAAAAGGTTTATTGTAACGGGGAAGATGTAACCACTGTGATTCGTTCGATGGAAGTGACTAGCAATGTGTCACAGTATTCGAGTATTGCTGGTTTACGTACACGCTTGACCGAATACCAGCGTGAAATGGCTGCGCGTAAAGGTGTCGTCATGGACGGACGCGATATTGGAACAACTGTGCTTCCCGATGCGGAAGTCAAAGTGTTCATGACCGCAAGTGTTCAGGAACGTGCCTCACGTCGTTTTAAAGAACTGAGCGAAACTGATGATATCACTCTGGAACAGCTTGAACGTGACATTGCGGCACGTGATAAGTTTGATGAGGAGAGGGAGGTATCCCCGCTTCGTTGCAGTGAGGACGCCATCGTGCTTGATACGACTCATATGGGCATCCAGGATGTCGTAGATACGATCGTATCTTATTGCTTAACGGAGAAGGATGGAGAGATCAGCCAATGATATATACTGTATGCGCCAGTATTTTGCGTCTCATTTACCGCGTTCTGTTCAGGCTTGAGGCGGTAGGCAGGGAAAATGTTCCTGCTGAGGGTGGAGTGCTGTTGTGTTCTAATCATATTAGTAATCTTGACCCTCCTACAGTTGGCATTTTGCTGAAGCGAAAGGTTCACTTTATGGCCAAAGCAGAGCTGTTTAATGTTCCTGTACTGGGACCACTGATCGACAAACTGGGAGCTTTTCCAGTTAAACGTGGTGGTGTGAGTAAGGAATCCATTAAGCTGGCATTGAACATTTTGCGTGAAGGTAAGGTTATGGGGATTTTTCCCGAAGGCTCCAGAGGAGCTGGGGGAATTGGTAAAAAGGGTGCTGCCAGTTTTGCACTGCGTAGTGGAGCGGCTGCCGTTCCGGTCGCCATTATTGGTGATTACAAGCTTTTCCGTAAAACGAAAGTGATATACGGTAAACCTGTTAATTTGGACGCTTACCAAAAGGGTACCGATGTCGAAGGAGATCCTCTTGAACTGGCAACAGAAGCAATTATGTCACGTATTCGCACAATGAAGGAAACGGGTAAGCCTACGAATGATTGAACGGCTTGCATGAATTGTGTCTAAGCTTGGAAAACTAGAACAAAAATGTATTTTGTTTTGAACTCTGCTATGCGCAGGTTTAAATAAATGGTTTTTTTGAATTGAGGAGGGTATTGACATGTCGGAAGAAATTAAAAATCAAGAAGCTGCTGAAGCGGCAAATCAAGACGAGCTCGATCAAATCGTTTCCCTGAAAAAAGGTGACACCGTTAAGGGTACAATTGTGAAATTGGAAGATAACCAAGCGGTAGTAAGCATTGGATATAAATACGATGGAGTTATTCCAATTCGCGAATTGTCTTCTGGTCTGGACAATGCAGAAGAAGCAGTACAAGTAGGCCAAGAAGTTGAAGCTAGAATTATCAGCATCGACGACGGCAAGGAAAAACTTGTTCTGTCCAAACGTGCAATCGACAGTGAAAATGCTTGGGAAAAGTTGGAGCAACTGTTCGAAAGCAAAGAAGTATTTGAAGTTGTTGTGAATGATGTTGTTAAAGGCGGCATCGTAGTAGACGTGGGTCTGCGAGGATTCATCCCTGCATCCATGGTAGAACGCCATTTTGTTGAAGATTTCAGTGATTACAAAGGCCGCACATTGCGTGTTGTTGTAAAAGAACTGGATCGTGAAAACAACAAAGTGATCCTTTCCCAAAAAGACGTTCTGGAAGCAGAATTTGAAGCTAACAAGCTTAAAGTAATGGCTGAGCTGAAAGAAGGACAAGAAATCGTTGGTACGGTTCAACGTCTTACTCAGTTTGGTGCTTTCGTAGATGTTGGCGGAGTAGATGGTCTGGTTCACGTATCTGAAATTGCTTGGACTCATGTTGATAAGCCTTCTGATGCTGTTTCCGAAGGAGATCAAGTGAAAGTGAAAGTCTTGAAAGTAGATCCTGAAAAAGGAAAAATCAGCCTGAGCATGAAAGCTGCACAGCCTGGTCCTTGGGAATCGGCTGCTGGACAATTCAATAACAATGACATCGTAACTGGTGTTGTTAAACGTCTGGTTAACTTCGGTGCATTCGTTGAAATCGCTCCTGGTGTGGAAGGTTTGGTTCATATTTCTCAAATTTCCCACAAACACATTGGAACTCCACAAGAAGTTCTGGAAGAAGGACAAGAAGTTAAAGTTAAAATTCTTGAAATGAATCCTTCCGAAAAACGTGTTAGCCTGAGCATTAAAGAAACTGAGGAAGCTCCTGAAGCTGCTCCAAAAGCAGAAAGAGCACCACGTGCATCTCGCGCACCTCGTGAGGAACTGAATAATCCTAACGTTTCCCTCAACAACTCCGGACTGAGCATTACGCTTGGCGAGCGTTTTGGCGATAAGCTGAACAAATTTAAATGAGTTTAAATCAATACATTTTATAATAAGCATAACGTACACCATCGGCGGACCCAGAGGGTTCGCCGATTGTTGTTACGTCACTATATCGCCAATAGGTATGTTTTTTGCTATGATGATAGCGGAAGAATTGACAGGAGGAGTGAATTTATGGCAAGACCCGTTGTGGCTATCGTTGGTCGTCCGAATGTGGGTAAGTCCACGATTTTTAATCGGATTATCGGGGATCGTCTGTCCATCGTGGAAGATAAACCGGGAATCACTCGTGACCGTATTTACGGTATATCGGAGTGGAATGGTAAATCCTTCAGTATTATTGACACCGGCGGCATTGAGATTGATGGTGAGGATGTTATTTTGAAGTCCATCCGTATGCAGGCCGAACTCGCAATAGAAGAAGCAGATGTTATTGTATTCATGAGCGATGCAAAAGCAGGAATAACGCAAGCGGATGAAGAGGTAGCTCAAATGCTGTATCGTTCGGGTAAACCGATCATCGTAGCAGTAAACAAGGTGGACAACCTCAGTCGCGCTGATCTGATCTATGAGTTTTATTCTTATGGATTTGGTGATCCAATTGCTGTTTCTGGTAGTCATGGTACAGGGATCGGTGATCTGTTGGATGCAATTACGTCCAATTTACCTGAACTAGAAGAAGATCATTATGATGAAGACGTTATACGTGTCGCTTTGATCGGACGTCCGAATGTAGGTAAATCTTCACTCGTTAATGCCATTCTAGGAGAAGAACGGGTTATCGTTAGTGACATTGCAGGTACAACGCGTGATGCAATTGACACGCCTTTTGAAAAAGACGGTCAAAAGTATGTACTGATTGATACGGCAGGTATGCGTAAACGTGGTAAAGTATACGAAACGACAGAAAAATATAGTGTAATGCGTGCGATGCGTGCGATTGAGCGTGCAGATGTTGTACTGGTCGTTATTAACGGCGAGGAAGGCATCATTGAGCAGGATAAACACATTGCTGGCTATGCTTATGAAGCGGGTAAAGCCTCGTTGTTTGTCGTTAATAAATGGGATGTCGTAGATAAAGACGATAAAACGATGCATCAGTTTGAGACTAAAATCCGTGATCACTTTCTGTTCATGACCTATGCTCCGATTGTGTTCTTGTCTGCAAAGACAAAGCAACGTCTGCAAAAGTTGCTTCCAGTTGTACAGCATGTGGCACAGCAGCATGTCATGCGTATTCAGACACATCTGCTGAACGATGTCATTTCCGATGCGGTTGCCATCAATCCACCGCCAACAGACAAGGGCCGTCGTCTGCGTATTAACTATGTGACTCAGGTTGCTGTTAAACCGCCTACGATGGTTGTATTCGTAAATGATCCAGAGATAATGCACTTCTCTTATGAGCGTTATCTGGAGAACAAAATTCGCGCCGCCTTTAATTTTGAAGGAACTCCAATTCGAATATTTACACGGCGCAAGTCTGACGAAAGTTAGGAGCGAATAGGTTGATTTTACAGATCGTTGCCATCGTACTCAGTTACTTGCTTGGCTCTGTCAGCTTTAGTTTGCTGTATGGAAAATTAAAAGGAATCGACATTCGCCAGCATGGAAGCGGCAATGCCGGTGCGACGAATACGCTGCGCGTGCTTGGAAAAGGCCCAGCTATTCTGGTACTGCTGCTGGACGTACTTAAAGGGGTTATTGCGGTGCTGATAGGGCACTGGTTGGGTGGAGAATCATCCTGGTTACCGGGTTTGTGTGGCATTGCGGCGATTGCGGGCCATAACTGGCCGGTATATTTTCACTTTCGCGGAGGCAAAGGGATTGCGACTGCCATTGGTGTATTGGCATCTCTTGCCTTGCTGCCGGCATTATATGCCGGAATCATTGCGATACTTGCCATCGTAATAACGCGTTATGTATCCCTGGGATCACTAATTTTTGTCATTTTGACCCCTTGGATATTACTCGTACTTGGTTTTGCTTGGCCGTTATTTTGGACGGCTCTAATCATTTGCCTGTTCGCTGTGTGGAGACACCGTACTAACATAGTCAAGTTGGCACGGGGAAATGAGAATAAGCTTGGCTCCAAAGGAGGAGATCGTCTTGTCTGAGAAAATAGCTGTGCTGGTGGCAGGGAGTTGGGGAACAGCCTTAGCTTCCGTACTTGCGACCAATAACAACGATGTCTCTGTCTGGACGAGAAGCGAACAACAAGCTGCTGAGATCAATGAGAAGCATACGAATGAGCATTATTTACCAGGCTCTATTTTGTCTGATCGCATTTCAGCTACAACGGATATGCAGACTGCGGTATCTGGAGCTAAAGCGGTGATCATCGTATCTCCTTCGTCTGCCGCTCGGCATGTTGCACGTAGTCTGAAGGCTCATTTCACCAAGGATATACTGGTAGTACATGCCATTAAGGGTTTTGAAACAGAGACACTCAAGCGTATGTCCACGGTGATCTCGGAAGAGCTGGAAATCGCGGAGGATGATATTGCCGTGCTGTCAGGCCCGAGTCATGCGGAGGAAGTGGTGAAGAAATGTCCTACAACGGTTGTTGTAGCTTCTTCCAATGAGAAGGCTGCTCAGGCGGCCCAGGGGCTGTTCATGAACTCCTATTTCCGCGTCTATACAAACCGTGATTTACTCGGTGTAGAACTGTCCGGTGCTTTAAAAAATATTATTGCACTGGGCGCGGGAATGTCGGATGGACTTGGCTTCGGTGATAATGCCAAAGCGGCTTTGTTGACCCGTGGATTGGCTGAGATTACCCGTGCCGGAGTTGAGATGGGGGCTAATCCATTAACCTTTGCCGGACTCGCTGGTATAGGCGATTTAGTTGTGACTGCAACGAGTCGTCACAGCCGCAACTGGCGTGCAGGTTCATTATTGGGACAGGGCCAACAGCTTGATGCCGTACTGGAATCTATGGGAATGGTCGTAGAGGGGATTCGTACGACAAAAGCAGCATACGCTATCTCACAAAAATTGGGTGTGCAAATGCCTATTACAGAGGTGTTGTATGGAGTGCTGTTTGAAGGACGTGACGTCCGCAAAGCCGTTGAGGCATTAATGGGTCGCGATCCGAAAACCGAGATGGAAGTCATGCCGCTTCAAACTTGGGAGCAATGGCATTCATAAGAGTACAGAGGAGCTTCTAAAGTATAAAGGTTGTCTCATGAGTAGATCTTTCTACGATGAGATAGCCTTTTTTAGTTAGGCGTTTGGCATGTCTTTTGTATGCTTAATCACCTTTTGTCTCCGTCACTCATAGACTGAGTTGAGCAATGGCGGAGGAGGGGAGATTGTGAGTAAAAACTTTCCGAAAGATGCATTGAAGGCCATTAACAAAAAAGGCGGCAAAAACATATCCGAAAATGCAGTGAAAAAGCTGGCAGGCACGGTAAAGCCGGACACGCTTCAAAGTGAAGCGCAGTTGCGTCAGCTTATAAAACAGGTGTCTGCGATGGCTAACATTCCGGTATCGGAAGATACAGTCAGGGATATTGTCGGAGCCGTCAAAAAGAGTGGAATGAATCCTTCCAATATGGAAGCGTTAATGAAAATGATGATGAAAAAATAAAACACTGGCCGTATGATGGTTCGTTTTATTCACCGTGAACCGGGAAGGTTCGCGGTTTTTTTTATATTTTGAGGCAGTAAAGTGCTTTTTCAGTACACAAAATGTCGAACTGCCATGTCGAACATGTTATAATGATGCCCATCAGGAAACGGGTGGAAAGACAGCAAAGGAGGAAACGATGTTGAAGGAGGCAATATCATCAGTGTTAGTGGACAGGCTTCCTCACGATCTGGCAGTTGCGCTGGGTAGCTTGACTGAGAGCTGGTCAGCGGTGTCGGTTCCGTGGATGCTGGGGGGAAGCTGTGCACTACTTGTGCAAGAAGTTGAACTGGATCGTCTGCCTCGGGACATTGATATTTATGCGGATATTCATGCCGCAAAGCTATTACACGCGCACTCGCCAGGTGTGAGTATAGATCAACAGCAGGTTGACCGTAGCGGATCTTACGTTTCTTTGCTAAGCCACTATGAGCTGGAGGGATTTCCAGTCGAATTGGTGGGAGGATTTGAGGTTTTATGTGATGGAGCTTTATATCGCTTAGAGGTCGAGTGGCTACTCTGGTCGGCTGGGATTCAGCTTGATCTGGAAAATACATCATTGCGTTTGATGCCTCTCAGTCACGAGTTGCTATTCAATCTGTTGCGAAATCGTCCTGACCGCTATCAAGCGATTGCAGATGTCATGAAGCGAGACCCACAACAACACATAGGGATACTAACACAGCTATTGGTCCGTAACATTTGGAATAAGGAGCAGTTGGGCAAGCTTATAGAGCTTCTCCCTTGGCCAGAACTTCACTCCTTAATCGGGATGAGTAATGAAATATAGGTTGCGTGCGTATTAAGAGAAAAGGTGAATGGAGGACCGTTCATGAATGTGCAGATTACGTTCAAGCCGTCAGGCAAGCGCGTACAAGTCGGTCAGGGCACGTCATTGCTCCAGGCTGCCCGTAAAGCAGGTGTATACATTCCCACACGTTGTGATGGAAAAGCAGCCTGTCTGATGTGTAAGGTAGAGATAGCACCGGAACGGGCTGAGCTCGCAGGTCGTCCTAACGATGCAGAGCGGCGTAAGCTGGGACCTTTACTGAATGAAGGAATACGTTTATCCTGTCAGGCCCGCGCTCAAGGTGATGTAGAGGTAACCATACCGGAGGATAGACTCAAGGCAGCTATTAGGCGGCAACTGGAGCGTCAGGCACTGGATGACGAACTGTGGTAATATCGATTTTAATAATTAGAACAAAAAACAAAGGATATTTCTCGACGGCTAGAACCGGTCAGAGACATATCCTTTTTTTATTTAGGTCTAGCAACAAAGTCATGTGGAAATCTTGCTGCGCATATATTAGGTGAGTGGACCCAAACGTAAAATATCGTTTCTGCAATGATCGCTGTGACGTAATCTATTTTAAAAAAACTAAACATATTTTACGGAGGGGATACATATGATGGTATCAGTCCAAATGCATGTACGAGTTTACGCCGTTTCGCCGATTCCATCAGTCTCCTGAATCTCGGCGGCGGACGACTTCCGGGCATTTTAAAGGCTGTTCTGCCGCATCTGGGATCAAGCAGTTGGTTGAACACGAAGCGGATGCTCTTTAAGCATTTTTCCTTCGGAGACTTTTGAGGAGGGGATTTCATTGGAGAAAGTGGACATTTTTAAAGACATTGCCGAACGCACCGGAGGAGACATCTATCTTGGGGTCGTCGGCGCAGTCCGAACAGGAAAATCAACGTTTATCAAGCGGTTTATGGAAACGATTGTACTGCCCAACATTACGAGTGAGGCGGACCGTGCCCGCGCCGTAGACGAGTTGCCGCAAAGTGCGGCAGGGAAGACGATCATGACGACGGAACCTAAATTCGTACCGAATAATGCCGTCCAGATCAAAGTAACGGAAGGACTGGACGTGAATGTACGTCTGGTTGACTGTGTGGGATATGCAGTAGAAGGTGCAAAAGGCTACGAGGATGAAAATGGTCCAAGGATGATCTCTACACCATGGTTTGAAGAACCCATTCCTTTTCAGGAAGCTGCAGAAATCGGTACACGTAAGGTTATTCAAGAACATTCGACACTCGGTGTGGTAGTCACCACAGACGGCACCATTGCTGAAATCCCGCGTAGCTCTTATGTAGAGTCGGAGGAACGCGTCATTGAAGAGTTGAAGGAAGTTGGCAAGCCATTTGTTCTGGTTATCAACTCCACGCATCCACGCAGTGATGAAACACTCCAACTTCGCAGTGAACTGGCTGCCAAGTATGATATTCCAGTCATGACACTCAGCGCGGCGACCATGACGGAAGATGATGTTACGGGTGTACTTCGTGAAGTATTGTATGAATTCCCGGTGCATGAGGTGAATGTGAACCTGCCGAGCTGGGTTATGGTATTGAACGAAAATCACTGGCTGCGTAGCAACTATGAAAATTCCGTTCGTGATACGGTTAAAGATATTCGACGCCTGCGTGATGTAGATCGGGTGGTCAGCCAGTTTATGGAGTATGAGTTCATCGATAGAGCCGGATTAAGCGGTATGAATATGGGGCAGGGCGTAGCGGAAATTGATTTGTATGCGCCTGATGAGCTGTATGACCAGATTTTGGTTGAAGTCGTTGGGGTAGAGATTCGCGGCAAGGATCATTTGCTACAAATGATGCAGGATTTTGCCCACGCTAAACGTGAATATGACCGCTTTGCCGAGGCTCTGGAAATGGTCAAGACAACAGGTTATGGTATTGCAGCTCCGTCACTGGCCGAGATGGCACTAGACGAACCGCAGTTGATTCGACAAGGTACAAGATTTGGCGTGAGGCTTAAAGCGACAGCCCCTTCCATTCACATGATTCGTGTCGATGTGGAATCGGAATTTGCTCCGATTATCGGAACAGAGAAGCAAAGTGAGGAGCTCGTACGCTACCTGATGCAGGATTTTGAGAATGATCCAATCAAAATCTGGGAATCTGACATTTTCGGACGTTCGCTGCATTCTATTGTGCGTGAAGGTATTCAAGGCAAGATTGCCATGATGCCGGACAATGCACGCTACAAGCTTCAAGAAACACTGGGTCGCATTATTAACGAAGGTTCTGGTGGTCTTATTGCTATCATTCTTTAAGGCTAAGCCATAACCAAAATATGTAAGGGGGATACCGTAGAGAGCTGACTGCTCTTTGCGGTATTTTTTTATATTTAATAAAACCTATTTACATACTTGGTTTAACGCGATATATTAAGTATCAAATTTGAAACATATTAGTGGATCGAACGAGGGGGAAACAAATCATGTATATCCAAAAAGGGCTCCAAAAAAACAAGAAGCTAGGGCTCGGAGCCATCATGCTACTAGTGCTGATTATACTGGTCACAGCATGTGGCGCGCCGAAAACAGAGAACGGCGCTCAAGGGACAAGCACTGCAGGAACGAGTACAGGAGACGGAAAAACAGATAGTTCGAATCTAAAGGGTAAACGAGTTGCTTTGATCATGGAGTTTAATACAGGTACGTTTTCGCAGCAGTATGTTCAAGGTGTGGAAGATGAGGCTAAGAAATTTGGCGGTACGCTGACCAAGTTTGTTGCCAATAACGATAAGGCTAAAATGGCTTCTTTGCTAGATAGTGCGATTAACCAGCAGTTTGATGTTATTTTGACTGACCACGGTGACGCATTGCTGGAGCCAGGACTTAAAAAAGCAATTTCCCGCAATATTCCGGTTATCGTGTTCGATGCCGCGGTCAATGTTCCGGGTGCGGTAGTGCTTTCACAGGATGATCAAAGCATGGCAGAGCTGACGCTTGAGCAAATGAAAAAGGACATCGGTGGCAAAGGAAACATTGTGAAGGTATGGGTTGCTGGGTTTGCGCCAATGGAGCGCCGTCAGGTTGCTTATGACGCATTTTTGAAAGCCAATCCAGATATTAAAGAGATTGCAACTTTTGGTTCGGCTCAGAATCCTGCTTTGGATACGCAAGCCAAAATGGAAGCAGTGCTAAAGCAATATCCTAAGGGTGAAATTACAGCAGTGTGGGCGGCTTGGGATGAATTTGCCAAAGGTGCAGCTCGTGCGATACAACAAGCTGGGCGTACGGAAATTAAAGTTTATGGGATTGATATGAGTGATGAAGATTTGCAAATGATTCAGGACCCGAAAAACCCGTGGGTGGCTTCAGCAGCCGTAGATCCAACAGATATCGGGCGCGTACAAGTGCGCTATGCATACCAGAAGTTGCATGGGGATAACCCTGAGGAGAAAGTTGTGCTGAAGGCAGTATATGTACAGCGCGAAGAGTTACCAGATAAGCAAATTTCCACATCCGAGTTGTCTCAATTTGTGAAAGGATGGGGCAAGAGTGAGCAGGGCTACAAGGATTGGATGAAGGAATATGAAACGTCCAAATAAAATGGATGCATAACGCAAATGCAAAGGCGCGCTTCGGCGCGCTTTTATCATAAGCGGGAGTGAGGGGACATTCATGAGTACACAAGTATATACATTGGAGATGAAGAAGATCAGCAAACGGTTTGCTGGTGTAGATGCGCTGAGAGCCGTGGATTTTACGGTGCAGGGTGGCGAAATTCACGCTCTGCTAGGTGCCAACGGGGCAGGGAAGAGCACATTAATGAAAATCTTGTCAGGTGCTTATCGTTTCGATCAGGGAGCGATCGTTGTGGATGGCAAGGAGCTGATTATTCGTTCACCGTGGGAAGCCAAAAGAGCCGGAATTCACTGCGTGTATCAAGAAGTCGATTCGGCACTTGTGCCTCAGTTAACCGTCGCTGAAAATATTGTAATGGACGATTTGTCTGCACCTGATGGTCGATGGTGGGCTGCACCAGCGTCCATGCGCAGGCGAGCACGTGAGGCATTAGTGCGTCTGGAGGTTGATATAGATGTACGACGATACGTGTCAGAATTGACGTTGGCAGAAAAGCAACTTGTACTCATCGCACGGATTTTGACACAGCGGGCGAATACTATCATTTTTGACGAGCCAACGGCACCGCTGAGCGAGGAAGAAACGAGGCGTTTGTTCCGCACCATTCATACCCTCAAGGATGAGGGAGTAGCATGTATTCTCATTACGCACCGATTGCCGGAGGTCATCGCGCACAGTGACCGTATTACGGTGATGCGTGATGGTGAGCGCGTGTTCTCGGGACCTGCTTCTGATTTAAATGTAGGCGACATTATCACGTATATGCTTGGGAAAACATTTGATGAGGAATTTCCGAAAACAGAGGTACCTATTGGTGAAACGGTATTGGAAGCAAAAGGACTCCGTAAGGGATTGCGAGTTCACGGCGTTGATTTGCAGGTCAGACGCGGTGAAATTCTCTCTATTGTGGGTTTGGTCGGTGCGGGCAAGACGGAGTTGTCACGACTACTTACAGGGGCAGACAAGCCCGATGTGGGGGAGCTGACCTTCAAGGGGCGCTTCATTCGTATGCGTGAGCCAGCGGACGCGGTAGCTCAAGGAATTGTGTCCATACCCGAGGAGCGGCGTAAGCAGGGGGTCTTGATTGAGGAGAGCGTGGAACGAAACCTTAGTCTTCCGCTCTTGGGCAAGCTGAGTGTCCTGGGTTTCATCAGTCGGCATAAAGAACGTAATAACGGTAATGGGGTTGTCGCCTCTCTTGGTATTAAGACGCCTTCATTGCGCCAGAATGTTAAGTATTTGAGCGGTGGGAATCAGCAAAAGGTTGCGATAGGAAAATGGCTTCATTCCGGTGCGGATGTATTCGTTTTTGACGAGCCAACCAAGGGTGTGGATATAGGGGCAAAAAGCGATATTTTCCGTATCATCGGAGAATTGGCTGCACAAGGAAAAGCAATCATTTATCTTACCTGTGAATTTGCTGAAGGTATTGGCATTGGTGATCGGATAGCAGTCATGTATGACGGTAAAATAATAAGGGAATTTGCGCGAGGCGAAGTCGAACAGGAACAGCTTCTGTTGTACGCCAGCGGTGGTGAAGAGGTGCATTCATGAAGGGAAAATGGTTAAATGTCTCGTTTCGTTACGGTGCTGTAGTTGTCATTATAGGTGTGGTGGCGTTTTTCTCAGCCACATTACCTTATTTCTGGACGTATGATAATTTGATGGATATTCTTGGCTCCATTGCGATTGTTACTTTCGTGGCCATTGGTGTGACGTTATCACTTATTGTAGACGGTTTTGACCTGTCGGTTGGTGCAACGGTATCCTTGACGACGGTCGTCTCAGCCTCGTTGATGGTCTGGTATGAACAGCCTGTTGCAGTGGTTATTATTGTATCTCTGATTGTTGGAGCTTTGGTTGGGCTGTTGAATTCACTTTTGATTATTAAACTGCGTATCCCCGATTTGCTCGC
Organism: Paenibacillus sp. FSL W8-0439; assembly: GCF_038008995.1. NCBI lineage: Bacteria > Bacillati > Bacillota > Bacilli > Caryophanales > Paenibacillaceae > Paenibacillus > Paenibacillus sp. FSL W8-0439. The sequence continues at coordinate 3,400,693 of NZ_JBBPAK010000001.1, read as the reverse complement.
AACTCTAGCCATTATGTATATCGTTAGCGGGATTCACCAAACATACGCACAAGGCTATACCATCTACAATCATATGCAGTTTCCTGATGGCAGCAAGGCGCCAGGCGAGATATCTCCAGCATTTCTTTTACTGGGGCAGGGTAAATGGTTGGGTATCCCGATTTCGGTTATTTTACTGTTGCTAGCTGTGGCAGCGGTGCATGTTTTCTTGACCTACACAAAGCACGGGCGTCAAATGTATGTAACTGGCGGGAATGAGGAGGCTGCTCGTCTGTCAGGTATACGGGTAAAAAAGGTCCGTACACTGGCCTATATCGCTTCAGGCGTATTTGCGGCAATTGCCGGTATTTTATATGCCTCGCGTGTAGGCTCGGGTCAAATTGACGCTGGCTCTCCCTTACTTATGGAGGCAGTAGCTGCAGTATTCGTCGGCTTTTCAGTGTTTGGTGCGGGTAAACCCAATGTTATTGGTACATTTATTGGTGCGGTGTTAATCGGCGTATTAGTTAATGGACTGACCATGATGAATGTGCAATATTTTGCCCATGACATTGTCAAAGGAGTAGTGCTGGTGCTTGCGCTGGCTGTTACTTTTTACGTACTGAACCGTCGTCGTACTTGAAATTGTCTGTCGACTGTATTACTATAAACCTTGTTCCACGCAAGAAGGGTGCCATAAAACGCCAGTTTCGGCCTATATGGCGGTGGTTAGGTATATTCTATGTATATTTAACGACGAAACGGAAACAGATGATAACATTATGGAAGGCAGTATGCCGCCCGGGTTATTTTATACAGGCGACTTCATTATCGGTGGAGCACCGATAACCTTAATGCTGGACTACACTTGAATTGGGAGGTGAATATGTTGAATAAAACGGATTTGATCAATCAGGTTTCTGAGAGCACTGAATTGTCCAAAAAGGACGTAACCAAAGCAATCGATGCAGTATTTGAAGCGATCGCTGGAGCACTGCAAAACGGAGACAAGGTACAACTGGTAGGTTTCGGGAACTTTGAGGTTCGTGAACGTTCCGCACGTAAAGGACGTAACCCGCAAACAGGAGAAGAAATCGAAATCCCTGCGAGCAAAATTCCGGCATTCAAACCGGGTAAAGCGCTCAAAGACGGAATTAAATAAGATTTCTTACATATTCCCAATGCGCTGAAAGGACCGTGAATTTGATTCACGGCCTTTTCTTTTTGTCCTATTTACTTTGTGGTAGAGGTGCTATGGACTGAAGAAGAGGAAGGTGCCCTGCCGTTTTGCGAGGCATAAGCGATCAGCACTAAGGGTTCACCTGTCAGCTCGGCAAATTCATGTTCCAGCCGTTGTAGCTGTTCAATCTGAGCAGGACTGAGATTGGCGGGATGATAGTTTTCCATCCGATCCGTTCCTTTCGTTAATAGATGGGACTGCACAGATAGTATGGCACAGGAAGCACTAATTGTTGCAGGCAGCGTGGGAAGCAGGTAGTTGACAAAACAAGCTTAAATCTCCATCATAAAAATATAGCTTCGGCTCTCAGGGAGGAAAAGGACATGGAAGATAACGTGACGGGCAGCAGTGAGTACGTCGTAATTAAAGCAAAAAGCAACGGATGTCAGGTTTTTGGTCTGACCAGAGGTCAGGATACACGCCTGCATCATTCAGAAAAATTGGACAAGGGTGAGATACTGATCGTCCAATTTACGGATCATACTTCTGCCATCAAAATACGCGGCAAGGCCGTGGTGATGACCAAGCACGGGGTTGTAGATACGGAGGAGTAAAATGCAGGCATAGCCTGCTTTTTTTTGTTGTACAATGAGAGTGAGGACCTTTACCGTAGCAAACCCACATTATGGGGTAGGGGTCAGGGGAGGCTCTGATGAAACCTTGGATTGCACTCGGTGGTTCCATTCTCATAACCACCGCAGCAGCAATATTGCTGCCGTCCTTACAGATGCTGGACTCGGGTACCGCAGCAGTTCGTGAAACACAGGCAACAATCTCGCCCCAGCAACGAGTGTTGCTGACGGATGACAATCTGGTAGATACACTGAACGAGCTTCCATTGACCACACCGATTGCAAGTGCAAGCTGGGAACATTCTGTCCTGACCCTGGATGTTAAGCTGTCCAAGGAAGAAACCACACCTCTGGAGATTTATCAAAACATGGCGGAGCTTGCCGCCTTTAGCTTTTACGGAACGACGAATGTACGGCAATTGCTGTTGCGGGTGGTGACGCAGGACGAATGGTCAGGAGAACGCCATTTGCTGCTGGCATCCGATATACGCCGGAACGAGTGGACGAACGAGGCATTGGAACAACTTAGAAATCGGGAAGGCGCTGAACTGCCAGAAGATTTGAAATCTCGTTTCCGCATTACAGTAACGCCTATGTGGCAAAACAGGTTTAGCGGTGTATATACAAACTAGATGTTTCTACCGCTGGACCTACAGTACTTTAGTCGCGAATCATTTTAAATTGTGATATAATATAAGGCATTGCAATTATTTGAGTATACCAGAAAGTCATGGCTCGGAGGCTTAGGATGAAACCGTATCGCGTACCTCAATTAGCAAGGAAATATGTGGAATACGACATGATTCAACAACATACGGAAATGCCGGCTTTTCCTGACAGCCGTACCCGTTTGCTGTTTGAGTTTTTGAACCGGAATGCGCAAGGGCTGCATGCCAGTGAGGATGAACTGTACGCTTTGGTTACATCACTTGTGCAGATGGGACTGGATACGCATGATATGATTGATACTTTATCCGGTATACGAAGTCCGGAAGAGATGCGATCCAGACAGCTGAAAGTGTTAGCCGGTGACTACTTCAGTAGCCGTTTTTATCAGCTACTTGCACTGGCAGGCCGAATCGAGGCCATTTCGAAGCTGAGTGATGCTGTATGTGAAGTGAACGCAGGGAAAATGAGCTTATACTGGGAGATGAAGCATTATCGATTGAATGCCGCTCAGTATTTATCTCAGATGGTTTGCTTCAAACAGGAGCTTTTTTTATCATTGACTTCACTTATTGCAGAACAGGATCAGGAAGTCTGGAAGCAGCTTCTTAATGAATTCGCTCTCTGTGACACGCTGGTGGAGGAATGGGAGAAACGGGCAGAACCAGACAAGTCCCGTTTCGGATATATGTTCTGGCATATTTACGGTAACGGAGACCAGCATGAGCAGGCACTGCTTTCAGAGGGTGGTACTGAAACAGCAGTTTGGCGTAAGCTTGTGCTGAAATACAAAGCCGAGGATGCGATACTGGACAAGCTTCGCACGGCTGTTACACACATCCGGCAGACCCTGTCAGATGAACAAAACACGGGGATTGAGGAATTTGAATGCATGCTTGAGCCTTTCCTGAAGCTGCTAAACAGTTCGCACCCGGTTGTGAGGGAAGGTTAGGTGAACGTCATGGGATCAAGCGACACCAAGCCGAAAGAGCAATTCGTTCATGGCGTGTTTGAAAGTATAGCCGGTAAATACGATTTGATGAACGATATACTGAGCTTTCGCAGACATAAGGCTTGGCGGAAATTTACAATGAAAAAAATGAACATGCATCACGGCGATACGGCAATCGACCTTTGTTGTGGGACATGTGACTGGACGCTTGCGATGGCGCGTGCAAGTGAAAGTGGTCACATCGTAGGATTGGATTTTAGCCAGAACATGCTAAATGTTGGCGAGCGCAAGATTACATCAGAATCCCGCGAAAAGCAAATCAAGCTTGTACGAGGCAACGCGATGGATCTACCTTTTGAAGACAATTCATTTGATTATGCGACGATTGGTTTCGGTCTACGCAATGTACCTGATCTGCGCCGCGTGTTGCAGGAAATGCAACGAGTCGTCAAACCTGGTGGGCAGGTTGTATGTCTAGAGTTGTCCAAACCTACTTGGCAGCCGTTCAAGGGAATTTACTACGCATATTTTCAGCACATCTTGCCCATGCTCGGCAAATTGTTCGCCAAACGTTATGAGCAGTACAAATGGCTCCCTGATTCGTTGGCGCTTTTTCCAGGAAGGGATGAACTGGCTGACATCTTTCGTGAAGTCGGATTGAAGGATGTTCAGGCTCATTCTCTCACCGGAGGCATTGCGGCATTGCATATTGGAATCAAGGAGAGTCAGCATGTTTAAGAAAATTGCTATTTTTTTGGAAATGATTAAAATTGAACATACTTTATTTGCGCTCCCATTTGCATTTATGGGGGCTGTATTGGGGTCAGTTGTCGTGACGGACAACCTTCCCTCATGGCCGCAGATCGGTTGGATCTTGCTGGCTATGGTTGGCGCACGTAGCGCAGCCTTCGGCTTCAATCGTATGATTGACCGTGTGATTGACGGGAAAAATCCGCGTACAGCAGGACGCGCTATTCCGGCAGGGCTGCTCAAATCGAGCGAAGTGGTGATTTTCATCATCGTTAGCTTGTTGTTGTTATTTTGGGCCTCATTCAAGTTAAGTCCGCTGGCGTTCAAGCTGTTCCCGCTGGCCTTTTTTATGCTTGTTTTTTACTCTTACACCAAGCGTTTTACTTGGCTGTGCCACTTTGTACTTGGTTTGACCATTGGTTTGGCGCCGCTAGGCGCGTGGGTTGCAGTGACGGGACAAATGGATTTAACTGCTATCGTACTTTATCTCACGATTGCATTTTGGACCGCTGGATTTGATGTTATTTATGCTTGTCAGGATATTGATTTTGACCAGAGCGAAGGGGTTTATTCTATTCCTGCCCGTTTTGGTGTAGCAGGTGCTCTGAACATCGCCCGTGTGTTCCATGTCATTACGGCGATCGGATTTATTGTGCTGTTCTTTATCGCAGATTTAAGCTGGTGGTATCTGGCGGGCATGATTATTTCATACATTATTTTATTTTATGAGCACTATATCGTATCTCCAAAAGATTTGAGTCGTTTGCAGACGGCATTCTTTACTATGAACGGTGTACTTAGCATTGTCGTATTTGCTTTTACACTGATTGATTTGGTGGTGCGTCAATACTAATGAATAATCAGGTGAGCAACCATCAAGGCAAACGAATCGTTATTGGCATTACAGGTGCGAGCGGAAGCATTTATGGTGTACGACTAGTAGAGACACTGCTGGACTTGCAGTATACAGTTCACCTGATTGTTTCTAATGCTGGCTGGCGGGTATTGAAAGAGGAGCTGGGCTGGAATGTGACCGACCGGGAAGGAGCTTTGAATGAACAATTCGGAGGCCGTCCCGGTTCTCTTGTATACCATCCGTTCACAGATATTGGAGCTTCAATAGCGAGTGGCTCTTATTTAGTAGATGCCATGATTATCATGCCCTGCTCGATGGGGACGTTGTCAGCGGTAGCGCACGGTTCGTCTGATAATCTCATGGCACGTGCAGCAGATGTGATGATGAAGGAAGGTCGTCCGCTAATCCTTGTGCCTCGTGAGACACCGCTACATGCTATTCATTTGGAAAATATGCTTAAGCTTGCGAGACTCGGCGTCAAAATGATTCCGGCCATGCCAGCTTTTTATTTTCATCCAAAGACGCTGGATGATATTGTACTGTTCCTCGTAGGCAAAGTATTAGACAGCTTGCGTATAGAACATCAACTGTTTACGAGATGGGGGGATTCCGATGCCGATACCGGACACCAAGACAATCACAATCGGAAAAATTAAATATACAAACGCCTGGCCTATTTTTCATTACTTTAATCCTTCAGAGCTTCTCCATTCGGCGGAGATGGTTTCCAAAGTTCCGGCTGAATTGAATCGAGGCATGCTGAAAGGGAGTTTGGATATGAGTGCGATGTCCTCCTTTGCGTATGCATCAGGTGCTGAGGAAATGCTGCTGTTGCCCGATTTATCCGTTAGTGCAGACGGTCCAGTCCAATCCATATTACTATTTTCACGCAAGCCGCTAAATGAAATCATTAACGGCACCATTGCACTGACGAATACTTCAGCCACATCGGTGAACTTGTTGAAAATTTTGATGCAAAAGGCATGGGAAGGTCAGCCTACTTACTTTGATTGTGAACCGGATCTTGATTTGATGCTGAAACAGGCAGATGCAGGGCTGCTGATTGGAGATCACGCGATCAAGGCTTCCTGGCGAAGTGAGGGCCTGTACGTAACCGACCTCGGGGAAGAGTGGAAACGCTGGACGGGCTATAGTATGACCTTTGCTGTATGGGCAGTTCGACGTGCTGTTGCTGCTCAGAATCCCGCTGCGGTGGCTGAAATTGCGAGTGCGTTCCGCGTAAGCAAGCAGCGTAGTCTGTCTGACCTAGCACCTGTTATTTCTGAAGCTTGCAAGGAAATTGGAGGTTCGGAAGATTATTGGGAGCGCTACTTTACGAATCTGTGTTATGATTTTGGAGAGAAGCAACAACAAGGTTTAGAGCTTTATTTTCAGTATGCATATGAACTGGGGCTGCTTGACCGACGAGTGAAGCCGCTTCTCTGGAGTGACAATACGCTGACACGGGTGAAAGAATGAAACGATTGGATTTGTTCGGTTTATTAAAAAAGGATATGAACTTCATAGAAGAAGAGCTGTACCGCAGCATTGACAGTAGGGAGCCGTTGATTAATGATACGTCGCTTCATCTGCTTAAAGCAGGGGGCAAGCGTTTGCGTCCCGTATTTGTATTGCTGGGAGGCAAGTTTGGAGAATATGATCTGGACAAGCTCAAGCGCATAGCGGTACCTCTGGAACTGATTCATTCTGCCTCTCTCGTTCACGATGATGTGATTGACGATGCGGAAATGAGACGCGGCCAACCCACCGTGAAGTCCAAATGGGACAATCGGGTGGCTATGTACACCGGAGACTACATATATGCACGCGCACTATCTATTGCTGCTGGGCTGCCGAATCCTGATATTCACCGAGTGCTGTCTAAGGCGTTGGTGCAGATGTCGATTGGTGAAATGGAACAAATACGTGATTTTTTTAATGTGGATCAGAGTGTGCGCAATTACTTGCTTCGCATTCGGCGCAAAACGGCATTGTTGATTGCGGTCAGTTGCCAGTTGGGAGCTATGGCTGCAGGAGCACGGGAAAGAGTCAACTCTCTGTTGTACAGCTATGGCTATAACGTAGGTATGGCTTTTCAAATTCAGGATGATTTGCTTGATCTGTGTGGAACAGAAAAAAAGATCGGCAAGCCGCCAGGCAGTGATATGAGACAGGGCAATATTACTCTTCCGGTCATTTATGCGCTTGAACAACCCGAACTGCGGAATGATCTGCTGGCTGAAATTCGGCGAATTCAGGATGGGGACGGGCAAGGAGACGCCCGTAAAGCGGTGGATATGATCAAAAAAAGTGAAGGAATCACTAAAGCTGAAATTCTCGCCGACCGATATATTAATAAAGCGCTGAATGCGCTGGACTTACTACCAGATGTCAAAACAAAAAAGACGCTGCGCGATATTGCTCATTTTGTAACACGCCGCTCCTACTAAAGTTGTATTTTAGGTTTGCTGTGACAAAATACTTTAACCGTTTCCAATCTTTCTGTTACAATACAGATTAGTACTGTATAAATACATTAGATTGGATTGGGAGTGAGCCGATGGATCGTACGTTTTTGATGGTTAAACCGGATGGTGTACAACGCGGACTGATTGGACGTATTGTCAGTCGTTTGGAAGACAAGGGCTTCAAAATGGCGGCTGGCAAGCTTGTGCAGGTATCTAGAGAACAAGCAGAGCGGCATTATGCGGAGCATGTGGGCAAGCCTTTTTTTGAAGAGCTTGTAGGCTTTATCACATCAGGACCTGTATTTGCCATGGTTTGGGAAGGGGATAACATTGTTACGCTTTCCCGCTTGCTGATTGGTAAAACACAAGTAACAGAGGCTCTTCCGGGCACCATTCGTGGAGACTTTGCTGCACATACACCGTTTAACCTCATTCATGGTTCAGATTCACCGGAGAGCGCAGAGCGCGAGATTGCAAATTTTTTCACACCAGAAGAATTGGTTCGGTATGAAAAAACTGTAGCGACCTGGGTGTAAGTTTAATTACGTATGAAGAAGGATGGTAGCATGACGGATCTGGAACTGGGTCAGACGGACCCCGATTACACAGCGTTTATCCGCAAAATCAAGGACAGCACAGGTATTGATCTTGCACAATACAAAGAAGCACAGATGAAAAGGCGGTTAACGACGCTTCGCAACAAAAACGGGTTTCCCAGTTTTGTTTCTTTTTATGATGCCATGATGAAGGAAAAACCTCTATTCTATGAATTCTTGGATCGTATGACGATCAATGTTTCCGAGTTTTGGCGAAATCCCAATCGGTGGGAAGTGCTACGGGATATCATTTTGCCACAGCTGCTTGTAGGAAAGCAGAAGCTTAAGCTGTGGAGTGCGGCCTGCTCGACTGGTGAAGAGCCCTATAGCCTGGCTATGGTTCTCGACGGTAAAGGAATTTTAGGAAATTGCTCTATTACAGCTTCCGACATTGATGATGGTGCATTGGCTAAAGCCAAGGAAGGTAAATATTTGGAGCGTTCGCTCAAGGATGTGCCTGAGCAGGTAGCTAGCAAATATTTTAAACCAGATGGTGCCATGTATCGGATTGATGACCGTTTAAAACAGGCTGTGAAATTTCAAAAGCAAAACTTGCTGCTGGATCGGTTTGAGGATGGGTATGATCTCATTATCTGTCGAAATGTTATGATTTATTTTACAGAAGAGGCCAAACATGCGTTGTATCAAAAGTTTGCTGCCAGCCTTCGTCCCGGCGGTGTTCTATTTGTCGGCAGTACCGAGCAAATCTTTTCTCCTAACCAATATGGGCTGGAATCGACTGAAACCTTTTTTTACCGCAAAAAAGCATAAGCCTGTACATATCATCCATCGTTTCGTAGGAACTTATTTCTATTCTAAAGTAATGGATGGCTGGCTTATCAACAGCGCACGTCCTTTAGCTCTTCTGGCTGAGGGACGTGTTTTTTTGTTTATCTGCCTCAGACGTGGCTTTTCTTGTCAAAGAAAGGTGCGTATACTATAATGAAGCACAGTTAAAGATTTTAGCGATGCACAGTTTAACAGTTTAAAGGGGGAACGCGTCATGAGTTTACGTTATTTAACCGCGGGGGAAACGCATGGTCCCCAGCTAACTGCCATTGTAGAGGGTATGCCGAGTAATTTGAAATTGGATTTTGAAGAATTGAATTTTCAATTGCACCGTCGTCAGAAAGGATATGGACGGGGGCGGCGTATGCAGATTGAAAAAGATACGGCGAAGATTGCTGGTGGCGTACGTCACGGATATACCACAGGTGCACCAATTGCACTAGTTGTGGAAAATAACGATTGGAAGCACTGGCAGAATATTATGAATATTGAGCCTATTGAAGGCAGTGATGAAGAAAAACGTCGGGTTCATCGGCCGCGTCCGGGTCATGCGGATTTGAATGGCGGAATGAAATACAACCTGAAGGATCTTCGTAACGTGTTGGAACGCTCCAGTGCACGTGAAACAGCAATTCGTGTGGCATGTGGCGGTTTGGCTCGTCAATTACTGGCTGAGTTCGGGATCAAGGTGGCAGGTCAGGTTATCCGCATTGGTGAAATCGAAGCTCCTTATCGCGATTTGCCGATTGATGAACTGATTGCCGTAACAGAAGCTTCTTCGGTAAGAGTAACCGATCCAGAAACGGAGAAGAAGATGGAAGCGTATATTGACCTGATCAAGCAAGAAGGTGACTCCGTCGGTGGGGTAGTGGAATGTATCGTGGAAGGTGTTCCGATTGGTCTGGGCAGTCATGTACAGTATGATCGGAAGTTGGATGCACGTATCGCACAAGGCGTCATGTCGATCAATGCATTTAAAGGTGTGGAAATCGGCATTGGGTTTGAAGCAGGAGAATTGCGCGGTTCACAGGTGCATGACGAGATTTTATACGATGAGGAACGTGGATATCACCGTCGTACGAATCGTTTGGGTGGTTTTGAGGGTGGCATGACCAACGGAATGCCAGTGGTGGTTCGTGGCGTTATGAAGCCAATTCCCACACTTTATAAGCCGCTGCAAAGCGTCGACATTGATACGAAAGAAGCGTTCACTGCACAGGTTGAGCGTTCGGATGCATGTGCGGTACCAGCGGCAAGCGTAGTCATGGAGCATGTGGTAGCTTGGGAGATAGCCAAAGCTTTACTAGAGAAATTCGGCGGGGATTCAATTGAAGAAATCCGCGCGAATATTGCATCCTATGAACAACAACTGGAGCAATACTAAGATGAGTACGCTGACGGTACAGCTTGGCGAACGTTCTTATCCTATTCTTATCGGACGTGGGTTGCTGCATCAAGCCGGAGAGTCGTTGAAGGAACGAGGAATTGCACAAAAAAGCCCATTATTGATTGTTTCAGACGAAAATGTAGCGGGATTCTACTTGGCAACATTGGAAAGCAATCTTCAAGAGGCGGGGTACAAAACGGTATCATTTGTCGTTAAGCCAGGTGAAACATCCAAGTCGCTTGCTGTATTTGAGCGGGGTATAACAGCAGCCATTGAGGGCGGTTTGGATCGCAATTCAGCTGTTATCGCTCTTGGTGGTGGTGTGGTGGGTGATTTGGCTGGATTTGTGGCGGCATCTTTTATGAGAGGCATCAAGTTCGTACAGGTTCCAACTACTATCCTTGCCCATGACAGCAGCGTGGGTGGTAAGGTCGGCATCAATCATCCTTTGGCGAAAAATATGATAGGAGCCTTTCATCAACCGGAACTCGTACTGTATGACGTAGATACGTTGTCAACATTACCTCCTCGCGAGGTATCTGCGGGGCTTGCTGAAATGATCAAGCATGGCTTGATCTGGGATGCTGATTTTGCTCAGTGGTGCCGTGAACATGCGACGGATTTGCTCGGACTGGATGCGACGGCATTGGAGTACGGACTGGAGAAGGGATGTTCCATTAAAGCCGAAATTGTATCACGCGATGAACGAGAAAATGATTTGCGCGCTATTTTAAACTTAGGCCATACGATTGGGCATGCGATTGAAGCGATTGCGGGATATGGTGAGTTTTTACACGGGGAAGCCATTTCTATTGGTATGGTTGGCTCGGCACTACTGGGTGTGAAGCTGGGGGCAGATCCTTCTTTGGTAAACGAAACGAAGGAAATGCTGTCATCGCTGCGCTTACCGACTTCTCTTCCGTCACATCTCGATACAGATCGATTGCTCGAAGCGATGATGCATGACAAAAAATTCAAAGAAGGCAGCATTACTTTCGTTGTCCCACGCAGTATTGGGCGTGTGGAGGTTGTGAAGGATATTTCCGTCTCTTACATCCGGGAAGTCATTGAACAGTTAAAAGAGGAGGCGTAACGATGTACAATCGTGGAATTCGTGGCGCGACGACCGTGACGAATAATGAAGCAAACGAAATTTTGGAAGCAACAAGCCAACTACTGGAGGAAATTGTATCCTACAATGAAATTCAGCCGGAGGATATTAGTAATGTATGGATAACGGTGACCCATGACCTGGATGCTGCCTTTCCAGCCATGGCCATCCGTCAGCTTGACGGCTGGGACATGGTTCCGCTCATGTGTGCATTAGAAATTCCTGTGGCTGGTAGCTTGCCCAAGTGCATCCGTTTGATGGTACAGGTGAATACCGATAAATCTCAGCGTGAAATGAAACATGTATATTTGAACGGAGCACAGATGCTAAGACCGGATCTGGCTTCCCAAGGGAAATAATCGTCCATTTTTTAAGTTGATGGTTGCCAAAGTAACATTCCATGAGATATAGTGTGTGTAGCAGAGTTGAGTAGAGTAGAGTTAGCCAGAGCAGAGTTGAGATGAGAAGAGTGTAGTCTAGCCAATTCCATATGAGATTACAGAGACCAGCGGTAGCGGGTAAGCTTTTGTCCGTGAAGAGACCTTCTTCATAAAGAGAAGCTTATTTGAGGTAATCTGCGCGGTTATGCAAAAGGGATAAGTGTATGCTTTTCTATTTGCTGTGATCATTTTACATATGGAGCATTCTTATAATTTCAATAACTGACAGCCTCTACCTTACGGGTAGAGGCTTTTTTATTCTCTCCATTGGGTTCTGCGCCAATTTGGAAAGGAAGTGATCTCATGTTAACGCCGCATGTGGAGCAAGTGATAGCGATGGCGAATGAATTTAACCTGATTCCTGTGTACAAAAAAGTGCTGGCTGATATGGAGACGCCGATTCGGATTTTCCGTCGGTATGCTGAGCGGGACCGTGCCTTTCTGCTGGAGAGTGTAGAGGGAGGCGAGCAGTGGGCGCGACATTCCTTCATCGGAACAGACCCATTTCTGATGGTCTCAGGTAAAAAAGGTCGATTGATTTTGGAACAACACGGTAAACGGCAAATATTAAGCGACAAGCCGATTGAAGCGCTCAAAGCATTACTTCGTAAATACCGTAGTCCGAAACTGAAAGACATGCCTCCATTTACAGGCGGGGCTATCGGATTTTTTGGATATGACCTGCTTCAATACTACGAAAAGCTGCCAGAGCACTCGGTAGATGATTTGAATATGGATGATATTCGTTTTATGTTTTGCGATCAAGTCATTGTCTTTGATCATGTGAAACAGCAAATTTTGCTGGTTGGCAATGTTCATATAGGTGAAGGGTTCCGCGAGGAGGACATTCGTGCTGCTTATGCAGATGTGGAACGCAAGTTGGAGAACACGGCGCAGTATCTGCGCAAGCAGTCCCCACCGGAGCGATTAGGCTCTGCCTCCATTCCTGATGATGTGGAACTGGGTGAGATCCAATCCAATGTGACAAAGGAACAGTTTATATCAAACGTGGAGCAGGCAAAGGAGTATATCCGCTCCGGTGATATTTTTCAGGTTGTACTGTCCCAGCGTTTTCACATCGATACAGAGGCCTCTCCACTACAGGTATACCGCGTGCTGCGCACGATGAACCCGTCGCCATATATGTATTATCTGAAAATGGATGACGAGATCATCGTAGGCACTTCGCCGGAGGCACTCGTCAAGGTGGAAAACGGCCGTGTAGAGACCCGACCGATTGCAGGAACGAGACCGCGTGGCGTAACGGAAACCGAAGATGCGGCGCTTGCTGAAGAATTGTTGAAGGATGAAAAAGAACGTGCAGAGCATCTGATGTTGGTAGATCTGGGAAGAAATGATCTGGGACGTGTATCCCAGTTTGGCACCGTAAAATGCGATACATTCATGGAGATTGAACGCTATTCCCACGTGATGCACATTGTATCGAATGTGTCGGGCGAACTGCGTGAGGACAAAGATTTCTTCGATGCTTTCCTGTCTTGCCTGCCGGCCGGCACCGTATCCGGAGCTCCAAAGCTACGGGCGATGGAGATTATTGCTGAGCTGGAGCGGGAAGCACGCGGAACCTATGCAGGAGCAATTGGATATTTGGGCTTCTCAGGCAATATGGATGCTTGCATTACGATTCGCACAATTGTGTTTAAAAAGAACCGGGCCTATGTCCAGGCAGGGGCTGGAATTGTGTGGGACTCGGTACCGGAAAGCGAGTATCAGGAGACGGTGAACAAAGCAAAGGCACTGCTCAAAGCAATCCGCACGGCGGAAGCGATGTTTCCAGCAACGACACAGCCTTACAACAGCGTCATCAACCAAGATTATTTGTACACTCCGTAACACAAAAATCTGATTCTGAGGAGGAGACGACAATGGAACGACATGACATGATACAAGTAGGGTTAAGCCGGATCATTGAAGGACAGCATCTTTCGCGTACGGAGGCCCGTAGCGTGATGGAACAGATTATGAGTGGGAGTGCTACACAGGCGCAAATCGGCGGGCTCCTGACGGCTCTTCGCCTCAAGGGAGAGACGGTAGATGAAATCACCGGTTTTGCCGAAGCAATGCGCAATTACGCTAGTCCAGTGCAAGCTGGGGAGGGGAACAGTCGTCTACTGGATACATGCGGCACCGGGGGTTCGGGTATTCACAAGTTTAATATTTCCACCATTTCCGCTATTATCGCGGCTTCGGTTTCTGTACGGGTAGCCAAGCACGGCAACCGCTCTGCAAGTGGCCGTGCCGGGAGCGCTGATGTCCTGGAGGCACTCGGAGTCAACATTCATTTGACAAGTGATCAGGCTCGCTCGTGTCTGGACCGCATCGGTATCTGCTTTTTATTCGCACAGCTGTATCATCCGTCTATGAAGCATGCCGCAGCACCGCGCCGCGAGCTAGGTGTGCGGACGGTATTCAATATGCTCGGTCCATTGACGAATCCGGCTGGTGCGGATCGGCAGTTGCTGGGTATTTATGATGCTGGCAAAACGGAAGTGATTGCCGAGGTATTGAACCAGCTTGGCTCCAAACGAGCCATGGTCGTCAGCAGTTTGGATGGGCTAGATGAAATTAGTATTTCGGCCGCCACACGAGTATCCGAGCTCAAGGACGGCAAGGTTCACACGTTCGAGCTTCATCCGTCCGATCTGGGCTTGCAGACACATTCTCTCGATCAGGTGTTGGGCGGCGATGCACAGGTTAACGCAGAGATCATACGGCGAATTTTGAACGGAGAGCATGGAGCTTATCGTGATGTTGTGCTAGCGAATGCAGGAGCGTGTATTTATGTCTCAGGCGCAGCAGCTACCTTAACAGACGGAGTAGCGCGAGCGGCAGAAGCCATCGACTCTGGATTGGCTCTTTCCAAGCTGGATCAATTAATACAGGCAACGGGGGAATATCAATATGTATCTTGATAAAATTGTGGTGACGAAGCGACAAGAAGTGGAGCAGCTTAAGCAGCATTTTGAGATTAATAAAGCCGAACGCTTAATTGCAGATTTACCTGTGACGAGAGGATTTGAAAATGCGATCGCTAGCGGACGCAACCGTCCGCTCGGGCTGATTGCTGAAGTAAAGAAGGCTTCTCCGTCCAAAGGGTTGATTCGACCCAATTTCCATCCGGTGGATATTGCGCGTGCATATGAGGGAGCAGGAGCCGATTGCATTTCTGTACTGACAGATGTTACGTATTTTCAGGGGAGTCCTGAATATTTACAGCAAATTCGCGATCAAGTGAAAATTCCGCTGCTGCGAAAAGATTTTATCATTGATGAACGGCAAATCTATGAAGCTCGTCTATTGGGAGCGGATGCGGTACTGTTGATTGCCGCGATATTGGAACCCCATGTTTTAGGGTCATTCTTGCAAATCGCCAAGGATCTTGGGCTGGATGCGTTGGTAGAGGTGCATGACAGTGAGGAACTTAAAGCAGTGCTGGATCTGGGTACAGCGACCTTAGTTGGTGTGAACAATCGCAATCTTCGGACATTTGAGACCCGTCTCCAGACGACAGAGGAGCTGATCTCACTGATCCCAAAAGGGGTTACATTCATCAGCGAAAGCGGCATTGCAGGACCGGAAGATGTTAAGTATATGCATTCGGTAGGTGCGCACGGCATTCTTGTAGGGGAGCATCTGATGCGTAAGGAAGATGTAGGACAGGCTGTAGTCGAATTGATGGACGGGGTTAAAGCATGAACAAAACGGGCGTAAAAATTTGTGGACTTCAAAGCGTTGAAGTGCTAAAATCTATGGTAAACTTACCGGTCGATTATATAGGTTTTGTGTTTGCTGACAGCAAGCGCCGGATTGACGGCGCACATGCTGGAGAGTTGCTTCGCGTATTGGATGAATGGGCCTCGGGCAGCAGACCGCGCAGCGTGGGCGTATTTGTGAACCCTGACGATGCACTGTTAAACGATGTGATGGAGAAAGCACCATTGGATGTCATTCAGTTGCATGGACAGGAGAGTCCGCAGCGTTGCCGGGAGCTTAAGGAACATTTCGGCATACAGGTATTCAAGGCTTGGTCTGTGCACAATCAAGAGCAGACGGTGAAGGGCCAGGCAGAACGCCGGGCGGACGAACTGGAGGCCTACGTTGGGACGATTGATGCTTTACTGCTGGATACCTATGATCCCCTGTATGGTGGCGGTACTGGAAAAACGTTTGCGTGGGATCGAATTCCCGCCTATCAGGCTTGGACTCATCAACACGGAATCCCTCTGTTTGTAGCTGGGGGGCTGACTGCCGATAACGCAGAAAAACTGATTAGCGAGTATCATCCCGACGGGCTGGATGTTTCCAGCGGTGTAGAGACGAACGGAGTCAAGGACATTGCAAAAATCACAGCATTCGTAGAAAGGGTGAAGCAGGCATGACACAATTACCTGATAACAACGGACGTTTTGGAACATTTGGCGGACGTTTTGTACCGGAAACGTTGATGAACGCACTGATTGAATTGGAGGAATCCTACCGAAAATACGCGGATGATCCTGAATTTAAAGCAGAGTTGAACGGACTTCTAAAAGACTATTCGGGTCGGGAAACTCCGCTTTATCATGCGGAGCGTCTGAGCCAACATCTGGGCGGGGCAAAAATTTACTTGAAGCGCGAAGATTTAAACCATACTGGCGCCCACAAAATTAATAATGCATTGGCCCAGGGATTGCTGGCAAAGCGTATGGGTAAACAGAAGGTCATTGCCGAAACAGGTGCAGGACAGCATGGTGTCGCAACGGCTACCGTAGCTGCATTGCTCGGATTGGAATGCAAAGTGTTTATGGGCGAAGAGGATACGGTTCGCCAGCAGTTGAACGTATTTCGGATGCAGCTTTTGGGTGCAGAAGTGATTCCGGTGACATCCGGTACGCGTACACTTAAGGATGCCGGGAATGAAGCTTTACGTTATTGGGTGAGCCATGTTCATGACACGTTCTATATTTTGGGTTCGGCTGTCGGTCCGCATCCGTATCCGATGATGGTGCGGGATTTCCAGCGTGTGATAGGCGATGAAACACGCCGTCAGATCTTGGAGAAGGAAGGCAGACTTCCGGATGTTGTTGTGGCAGCGATCGGTGGCGGAAGCAATGCTATCGGTATGTTTTATCCTTTCATAGAGGATCAAGGTGTTGCTTTGATTGGCGTGGAGGCTGCTGGTAAAGGCGTCGAGACGGAATTCCATGCAGCTACCATGAGCAAGGGGACGCAAGGAGTCTTCCAAGGCTCTATGAGTTATCTGCTTCAGGATGAGTACGGACAAGTGCAACCTGCGCATTCCATCTCGGCTGGACTGGATTATCCAGGTGTTGGACCGGAGCATTCATACCTAAAAGATATTGAGCGGGCCCAATATGTCCCGATTACTGATCAGGAAGCGCTGGATGCACTTCAGCTCCTTTGCCGTACCGAAGGAATACTGCCTGCATTAGAGTCGGCACATGCCGTTGCACAGGTCGCCAAGCTGGCACCTACGTTGACTTCAGATGATATTATCGTTATTTGTTTGTCTGGGCGCGGGGATAAAGATGTGGACTCCATTATCAAGTATTTAGGGGGAAATCCGTCATGAATTTAATTGATCAGGCGTTTGAACGCCTTAAACATGAAGGCAAAACGGCATTAATTCCTTTTCTGACGGTAGGCGACCCGGATGTGGATACTACGATAGAGATCATTCGGCAGTTAGAGTCAGCCGGAGCCGATATATTGGAACTAGGCGTACCTTATTCGGACCCGTTGGCTGACGGCCCTGTGATTCAGCGTGCGTCTGAACGTGCACTGAAACGGCAAATTTCAATCCGCACCTGTATGGAGACAGCGTCTCTGGCTAGGGCGGCAGCTTCAAGCCTGCCTTTTATTCTGTTCACGTATTATAATCCTGTATTGCAAATGGGGATGGATGCTTTCTTTGCAGGCTTGCAGGAGCACGGTATCAGTGGTCTGATTATTCCGGATCTTCCGCTTGAAGAAGCAGAGGAGCTGGGAGGACGGGCAGCAGAGGTAGGTGTGCATCTGATTCCGCTGGTAGCCCCAACGTCTGAACAACGGATCGAACGAATTGCCCGTCAGGCCCGAGGATTTGTGTACTGTGTATCTTCGCTGGGTGTAACCGGAGAAAGAGCTTCTTTTTTTGAAGGTATAGAGGGCTTTATCGCGCAGGTCAAACGGCATACGGATGTTCCGGTGGCGATAGGCTTTGGTATTTCAAATCGTGAGCAGGTTGTCCGGTTTTCAGACATTTGCGATGGAGTTGTGGTTGGCAGTGCCATTGTGCGACAGGTGGAGGAAGCCATTCCATTGCTGGAGGATTCTGCACGCAGAGAAGAAGGACTTTTGCAAATTCGCGATTTTGTGGCACAATTAAAGCAGTAATGGGTGTCAAATATAAAATATTTAATTTAGTTCTGATTGGATAGAGGAGGAAGGGGCATGCAGCCTAAACCGCATATTGTACATTTGCCAGTATATCAGCCCGGTAAACCGATTGAGGATGTGAAACGTGAGCTGGGACTCGATGAAGTAATCAAGCTCGCCTCAAACGAGAATCCGTATGGCAGCTCTCCCAAAGTGTTGCAGGCCATTCAGCAGGAGTTTGCTAACATCAGTGTATATCCTGATGGAAGTGCAGTTGCTCTGACACAGGCACTAGCTAAACGGACGGGATTAAAAGAAGAACAATTTATCTATGGCTGTGGCTCTGACGAAATTATTGCGTTGATTACGCGTGCATTCCTCCTTCCAGGGGAAGAAAGCATCATGGCTGATCAGACATTTTCCGTCTATAAAAGTAACGTGGAAATTGAGGGAGCAGTTGCAGTTGAGGTGCCTTTGCGTGACGGTGTACATGATTTGGATGCCATGCTGTCTCATATCAATGACCGTACAAAAATTATTTGGATCTGTAATCCAAATAATCCGACGGGAACGATTGTACCCGAAGCTGAGCTGATTGCGTTTCTGAACCAAGTGCCAAAGCATATCATGGTGGTGCTGGATGAAGCCTACGCTGAGTTTGTAATAGATCATTCGTATCCAGACGGTATTCGCTTGTTGTCAGCTTATGAAAATTTGGTTGTACTGCGTACCTTCTCCAAAATCTATGGTCTGGCTTCGCTACGCATCGGATATGGTATGGGAGCCGAGGCAACCATTCGCTTGATCAATCAGGTTCGTGAGCCGTTTAATACTTCACGGGTAGCACAGGCTGCGGCCATTGCTGCCTTGGAAGATCAGGAATTTGTTCAGGAATGTCGGGATCGTAATGCAGAGGGTAGAGCTTATTTGCAAAATGAGCTGAAGCGTTTGGGGCTGGAGTCTTTCCCGGCACATGGTAATTTTATTATGCTGGATGTACGTCGTCCATCCGGTGAGGTATTTCAGGAGTTGCTTCGTAAAGGTGTGATTATTCGCGCAGGTCATCACAAATATCCGACATATATTAGGGTGTCGGTTGGATCACAGCCGCAAAATGAGTTGTTTATTCGTGCGCTGGAACAGGTCCTGGGGGCGGAAGCGGCGAAAGTACGCCTATAATTTCCGCAGATGGGATTTGATAATAGATGAAGATTGCCATTTTCGGCGTGGGACTGATTGGCGGGTCCCTCGCACTTTGTTTTAGAGGGAAGCCGGATATTACTGTGGTCGGTCATGCTCATCTTCCTGAACTGATAGAACCGATGCTAAGCCGTGGTGTCGTGGACACCGCGACTCTTTCGGTTGAAGAGGCGGTCAAGGATGCCGATTTTATTTTTTTATGCGTTCCGGTTGGTTTACTGGAGCATTACCTCGAATTGTTAAGCAAGTTACCGCTTAAAGCGGGGTGTATTATTACCGACGTAGGTAGCACAAAATCGGCGATTGCCAAAAAGGCATCAGAAATATCTTTGCACAATGCTTACTTTATCGGGGGTCATCCGATGGCTGGCTCGGAGCGTTCCGGTGTCAGGGCCGCTTCTGCGTTGTTGTTTGAAAATGCATATTATGTGCTTTCCCCTGCAGAGGGTGTGCCTGAGGAAGCTTACAGCTCGCTGGAGCGTTTGTTGAAATATACCGGTGCTCATGTTGTGCGTGTCCAACCTGATATGCATGACGATATTGTCGGTGTGATTAGCCATCTTCCACATATTATTGCAGCAGCGCTGGTGAATCAGGTAAGAAAGCACAATGATGAAAATCCGTTGTACCGTACATTGGCTGCTGGTGGGTTTCGTGATATTACACGGATAGCCTCTAGTGATCCGGTTGTGTGGCGGGACATTTTGCTGAGTAATCGTGATGTTTTACTGGGCCTGTTAGAAGAATGGAATGGGCAGATTGAGCGTTTTACTCATTTGCTGAGAACACAAGACGGAGAGGGAATTGCTGACGAATTTTTGACAGCAGGGCATTTCCGTAGTGAACTGCCAGAACGTCGTAAAGGAGTTATTGTCTCTACGTTTGATCTGTATATTGATGTACCGGATACCCCAGGGATTATCGGAAGAATTGCAATGGAACTAGGAAATCACAGCATTAATCTGAGCAATATGCGAATCATTGAAAGTCGGGAGGATGTTCCTGGCATCATGAGGCTTTCCTTCCGTCAAGAGCAGGACTGGGAGCGTGCCAAAACCTTACTGGATTCGATGGGCTATAAAGTGGTTGTATAGAAGGAAAGTATGAGTGTTCAATAAGGAGGTAGACCGCTCCGCGATTCATTTGATCTTACGATCGCTGTTGCCTGCAGATTTTCTGAATATATGTACAAAGGGGAAAATCCGCAGGCAAAGGCGAGCGCTACGCTTCTCCAGATTCAAATGAATCGCTCCGCTACGGACCGCCTTAAAAGCATCATACTTTCTGGAGTGAAGTAGTAAGAAAAGATTTAAAGCGGGCGAAGGTTCTCTTCCCGCTTTTTTGTTATTTGAAGAGTCGATGGAATGGTCCTTTACTACTTATTAATAAAGAAAAAAAACCACCCGGGTAAAGCCCCGGGTGGTAGCTACTTTCAGTAAAGTAGCTGAGTAGGATAGGAGTGGAGAGAAACCATACTGTACTTTTATTATATGTATACGTTTTCATTTTGTCAATATTTTTTTAAAGCGTTTTCTTTTTGTTTAATTATCCTTATTGGTGCTCTAAATGAAACACTTTAATTGGATTTGTCATTTATCTTGAATAAACTTAAAATTCCATTGAAAAGCGGTTTAAATGAATTAGCTGCCAGCGTTAGGGAGCCTTTGATGGAAATCGTGGGGATTTTGGACTTTTTTACTGGCGGCCATTTTGTGGTACAATGGGTAAGTCCATTTTGGATATTGAATATTGTTGGGGATAGCACCGTTAATGTTGGCACTACATAGGGTAAGAAAATAACAAATGTTCCATGATGCTGTTTCATCCATTTGCGCAGAGGGCGCAACTTTTTTTGGCCTGTTCGGTATATATAGACAGAATCGGACGGGAAAACAGCACATGTATGGGCGAGGAGGGTCTCACTCGGATGATGACAGATTCCCAGATGATTCAGGAAATCAAACAAGGTAATGTTGAGGTTTATTCAGAATTAATGAGGCGGCACCAACGTAAAATTTTAGCTTTTGTTTATCATATGCTGAAAAGTTCGAACCTGGAAATGATTGCTGAGGACTTATGCTCGGAGACGTTTTATAAAGCGTATCGGAGCCTGCATTCTTTTCGCGAGGTAGATGCATCGTTCTCCACTTGGCTATATACAATTGCACGCAATACGGTGCTAAGTGAGCTTCGTAAGCACCGTAGTGGTCAGGTTCCATTGGAAGAGAGCGGTTATGTACCGGTAGCTCCATCGGATGTAATCCCGGAGCAGGCTGTTCTTCGCGGTGAGAAGGTAGAGATGGTTCGTGAAGCAATCAACAGATTGCCTGAGAAGCAGCGATCTGCGCTGATTTTGCGTGAATATGAGCAATTAGATTATCAGGAGATTGCGACTATTTTAGGACAGACGGTCAGTGCGGTGAAGTCATTGCTTTTCCGGGCAAGAACCAGTGTGAAGACGCAGTTGGAGCCTTATTTTTTTGAGCCTCTCTATGAGGAAAACGAAGGGATGAGCAGCCAATGAAATCCAGGGACGCTGAGGATTTGTTCGCTACAGGCAAAAATGTATCGAAACAAGACTCGGAGCGCAGACGGGCCAAAAGCTCGTCTGCCGGGTGGGAGCATGGTTCGGAAGAGAATGATTGGAATTTGTCAAAAGAAAGTCGATCGGCTATTCGTGATATTTCCTTTGAAATAACAGATGATAAGCTAGAGGCAATGAATCGTAGAGTCATGGATCGAATTTATGAAGAATCACCGTGGCTTGTTCCGGGCGAGCATCGACGTGCGCGTGTGAACCCAGCAGCCCGTAAGTATATGTCTGTATGGATCGCCGGCTTCTTGGCCGTATTTTTGTGCAGCTTTTTGTTTTTGAACTGGAATGGAAGCTCCTCTCAGGAAAATCCCCCCCAAGCGGCTCCTGTCATGGATACGGGTATTTTACCGACAGGCCTGCTGGAAACTACAAGTACATCTCCACAGTATCAATACCACATTAAAGATGTGAATAGTGGCATTATGGATCCGCTGGTTGCAAGCATTGTTCCTACTTACCCACAATACTGGATGTTGTTGTCTGTATTGGCACTTGCGCTTGCTTTATTTTCTCTGGGCTGGATCCATCGGACGAGAAGAGTTAGAAATTAGCTGGCAGATGGGCTCCATATAAAATTCATTATATGCCTGAATAACACAACAGCGGAGGACTGACACAATGCTTATTGGCTTGATCAGACATGGATTGACGGATTGGAATGCGGTAGGTAAAATCCAGGGGCACAGTGATATTCCGTTGAATGAGGAAGGGCGTCGGCAGGCACGCTTGCTGGCAGAACGATTGAAGGAAGAGCCTTATCAATGGGACGGGCTTATTACCAGTAGTCTCTCCAGAGCGAAAGAGACGGGGGATATTATTGCCTCTGCCCTGCATTTGCCATTGCTGGAACCTGATGATCGACTAAGAGAACGTGCTTATGGTCAGGTCGAGGGGATGACACAGGCCGAACGTGAAGAGAAGTGGGGAGTTGACTGGCATCTGCTGGATTTAGGGCAGGAAAGCGATGCAGATCTTCAGCTTCGTGCGCTAGCTTTTATGGAGGCTCTTTGGACAGAAAATCGGGACAAGAATCTGTTGATCGTTTCCCACGGGGGTTTCTTGGCTAATTTGTATAAGGCTCTGTATCAGGAAAAATTTACAGAACGAATTGGCAATTTGTCACTAAGTGTACTCCAGCGTGAGGATGCGGACTGGGAACCGCTTTTATATAATTGCACGAAGCATTTGCAAGAGAAAAAGTGACTGCAACTCCAATACTTTGTGAAAGACCACGGCTTCTACTCATCGTAGAGTCGTGGTCTTTTTGTTTTTTAATTATACCTTTGCAAAAAAAGAGGTTTAGAGTCTGAAGATTCCGTCAAAGCTGTGGGTACAACAGGTAAGAATCATTTCCGGATGACAGTCCAGTGACGAGGCGATGGAACAATGAATCTGGCGGATATGCTGACATTTGCGGATATTGTGCATTTGAACAGAATCGCAGTGTATTACGATTGTGACTGCAAACCTAATTCCAAGCATGAGTTGATCCAAGGGATTTTGACAAAGCTCGGCAGTAGTAGTTTTTTTGAGACGCAGGTCAAGGAGCTGAGGTTGTCAGAGGTAAGGTTTTTGAATGCGCTATTGTTCGATGACCGACCTTATTTCAGTATGGAGGAATTGATTGCGATTGCCAAACAGTCTGTCGAGCAGGACGGAGATGCTGGTGAGCGACCACGAGATATTGTGACCCGTCTACGTTCTAGCGGCTGGTTGTTCAATGGTTCAACGCACAATACGAGATATTTGTACCAAATTCCTTCGGATATGAAGGAGCGCTTTCGGCGTGTTATGGTACATGACTTTCAAAACGGAATGATCCGGGTAAGCGAACCGTCGTCGTACCGGGATGAAGGGCATCTACTGGCGGAGGATTTACGGCTTTTCCTTCAATATATGAGGCAGCATGAGGTTCTGCTTAACCCTGAGGGAGCTTGGTACCGTCGCAATCAGCAGCAACTAATGGAGCATTTGCACATTGCGGAGCCGTTATTGGGTAAAGGAGGATGGCGTTTTGGCTATGGTTCCTCTTTTAAGTTTTATCCGGATCGAATGGCATTACTGTATGATTACGCCCGGCACTCCAAGTATATTGAGGAGAAGGGAGACAGGGTTGAGCTGACCGCAAAAGGGGAGGCACAACAGGAACTCGCAATTGAGGATGAAATGATACAGCTATTCAGGTTTTGGTTAAGATTGTATAAAGGAGCCGTACCCAATCTGCTTTCACTAGTCTACTGGATTGGAGAATGTGCCAGGCCATGGACTTCCTCAGAGTCGATTTTTGTGCATATCGGCCCACTGATCCGACCGTTTTACTATGATACCTCCCGTTCGGTCTTTGATCAGAGGATTATACGAATGATGCTTCACTTGGGTATGCTTCGACAAGGTGAACATTCGACAGGACCCTCTGTACAAATGACGGCCTGGGGGCAGAAGTTGGCGGGAGAGTGCCGTCTTGGGCGAAGCGACTCGGGTATACAGCTCCATTGACAAGCAGTACACATGTTGATAGAATTTCACCCAAAATATGAGAGGGTGAAGTTGATGCTAATTCACTACAACGGAAACTTGCCACAACTCCATTCATCTGTCTATGTGGCAGAAGGAGTAAAAATTGTCGGAAAAGTAACGATCGGCCAAGATTCCTCCGTATGGTTTAATGCCGTACTGCGCGGGGATATGGCGCCTATCATCATCGGTGAACGCTGCAATATTCAAGACGGTGTCGTGGGACATGTGAACACGAATCAGCCCCTGTTGCTGGCGGATGATATTTCGGTAGGACATGCTGCCATTATCCACGGTTGTACGATAGGCAAAGGCACTTTAATTGGTATGGGGGCCATTGTACTCAACGGAGCGGAGCTTGGTGAATATGCTTTAATAGGAGCAGGGTCGGTCGTTACGGAAAATACCAAAATACCACCCTATACTCTTTCTATCGGTACACCTGCCAAAGTGGTGCGCGAATTGACAGATGCAGATTTACAGCGGATGTCACGAACGACACTCAGCTATGTGGCGAAAGGAAAAGAATATAGGATCTCTTAAACTCATGTTGGAGGTGCATCCTATGGATAAAATGAAGGTTACTTATGAGGTAATGTTGGGCCTGTCTGCTGAGATGGTTTTGGACGAGGCATTACGTAAACACCGGAGTGAAAAACTCTACAAGGATATTGATGAGGCGTTAGCCTCCGGAGATGAAGTAGCTTTTCGTCATCTTACGGATGAGCTGAAAGCAATGAGTTAGAACGCTTTTGGTAAGCTTAAGGTGGTCATTTTGACCAAGCGCCAGTTCGAGATTATATCATCAAACCTGACTGTAACGGCGGTCAGGTTTTTTTGATACGCTTGGATATGATATAGTCATTGTAGGATAGTGCCTGTACAAGGCAACTGTCGTATGAACGGAGGATGAAGGACGTGTCGTTATCTTATTTGTGGAGCCGGTCGTTCTTGACGAGCCGGCCCTTTTTGTGGCTGCTGTTCTGGTGTAATTTAGTTGGAACGGTGTATGGGTACATATGGTATGGCGGACAGCTGGAATATACACTGAATTATCACCCGGCGTGGCAGATTGTATTTGTGCCTGATAGTCCGACGGCCAGCCTATTTTTTACAATTTCTATAGCATTTTTGCTCTATCCTCCGCATTTCAAAAGCTTGAAGGTCATTCGCCAGATCATGGAAGCGTTGGCTGTCGTTACGAGTGTAAAGTACGGCATTTGGGCTTCGGCTATTATTTTGTGGGGAGTTGCGCAGGGGGGGCCTATGGTTTGGCAGGATTGGATGCTGATAGCATCTCACACAGCAATGGCGGTCGAAGCGTTACTGTTTGTACGATTTTTTAGCTGCAAATGGATTGCTTTATGCTTAGCCGCACTTTGGACATTGTTAAATGATACGATGGATTATACCTATGGCATATACCCTTATCTTCCCAGGACGCTAACGGATGATGTGACGCAAGTGCGTACTTTTACCTACATGCTGACCCTTGTTAGTATTGTAGCGGCATGGCTTGCCATGCTAGCACGCAATCGAAAGGTATCGTCTTATCGTGAACTAGCTTGAGTCTTTTGAATGGAGAAATAGAGATGCATATCGTTATAAATCAGAAGGAATATGTATTCCAAAAAGGCATCCGTGATGATCACAAAATAAAAGCAAGCTTTAATTATTTAGCAAAACAGAGTTTTGGTTTTGATTTTGAAACCTGGTTTCAATTGGGGGATTGCAAACTACAGGAATCAAGGTTTGAGTCGGTTTTTAGTAGAGCAAGCGCTGAAAGATTGGCATGGCAATTGTGACGGTATCTGTGACGGTATCTATCTGTTTGGAAATGATAGTGTGAAGGATTTTTATCCTAGATTCGGCTTCGCTTCGGCACCTGAGTATCAATGTAGTCGGAAGGCACCTACCAGCAACCTAAACATAAAGATTGATCAATTAAATATGGAAGAAATGCCGGATTTGCAGTTGTTGAAAATGAAGAGTGCTGACTTCAATCCGTATTCACTTTTTTCTGCGGAAAACAATGAGTGGTTGGTTTTATTTTATAGTACGTTATTTTTTAAAGACAAGTTTTTTTGGCACATACCTCAATACGATACGATTGTTGTTGCAGGTTTCGAAGGAGATACGATGAACTGTTACGATATTTTTGGAGCGGGCGACATTCCTTATACTACACTGTTTTATATGACTAAGCACCCAAACAGATGTAATGAAAATCCACTTATGTTTCCTGTTTTGTCCAGAGCATAGCCGGTTTCGAATGGTTCACCTAAAGCCAGTTCTAGTCCCGTTAACCTTGCCATACAGTAAGGTGAGGAGGGATGTCCCATGATTAGGGGTCGGGGGGTTCATATTACGTTACGCTTGGTTTCGAGTATTGTGTTATCCATGGTCTTGCTGCTGTCCGTCTGCGTCCCTCCAGGTATGGCAGAAGCGCGCGATCAGTCAAAACTCGAAGGTAATAGCAAGGAAATTGAAGAACTGGATCATGCAGCTGCGACACTGTACCGTGACGTAATGGACGGGAATATTGAAAAAGCGCGTGCGGATGTAGCCGAGGTGAGCAGATGGTTCAGCACTGGACAGGTACAGGCCACGTTATCTGTAGAGGCCATTCATGCTCTATCCGGCAGCATCCTGGAGGTGCAGCAAGCTACACAGTCGGTTCAAGCATCCCCGGATGAGTGGGTGAAGGCAGCGGCCAATTTACGGCTTGCGACAGATGCGATTGCACACCCACGCCAGCCCTTATGGCAGCAGTATTATAAGATTTTAAGAGAAGATGTTAGCGGTTTGAATAACCAGTTTGCTAAAGGGAACATGAAGGGATTCAAAGCTGGTACCGAAGTCCTGGAAGACCACTATGAAACGATCCGTACAGCAGCATTGATCCATGGCAGAACAACCGAGGTCGTGCGGACTGATTCCTGGATTTCCTACGTCAAAGGATTGGGGGATCAGCAAAATGCAGATGCCTCAGCGATTAGAGGAGCATTGGACCAGGGCAACCCGACGTTGAATGCCTTGTTTGGACGTGAAAAAGATGCTACCGCACTGGCGCCATTTATCCCGCGTGAGAGTGAGCGCCGGGCTGAATTGACTATCGGCATGATTGTGCTGTTGGCGCTGGCCTATGCAGGTTATCGTAAATATCGGGCTGGCTTCACTGGGTAATGATGAAAGTTGAACATTCGCGTCGTTGGCTGTGGAGCCATTCATAGATGTCAGCCCATTGCCCGGATTACCGGGCTATTCCTCTTTGAACCCCTCGCCATGTACATCATGCACATCCTGAATGATGATAAACGCCCGTGGATCAACTGATTTAACAATTTGATGCAGTCGTCTTATTTCCTGACGGGACACGACACAATAGGCAACATGCTTGGCCTGTTTGGAAAATGCACCTACAGCCGGAATAATGGTAACTCCGCGATCCATGTCCCTGGTAATAATATCTGCGATATCCATCGTGTGGTCGCTGATAATCATAAAGGCTCTGGCAGAGTACGCCCCTTCTTGTATAAAATCAATAATCTTAGACGCGATGAACACAGCCACTAATGTATATAGAATTTTTTCTTTGGGTATGTAAAGTAGTGAAGCACCGATAATGACAATATCAATGACCAGCAGAATCCTTCCCATACTCCAGCCAAACTTCCGGTTTAAAATACGAGCGATAATATCCGAGCCTCCAGTAGTGCCGCCAAAGCGAAACACAATACCTAACCCGGCCCCAAGCGTAACCCCTGCATATAATGAAGAAAGTATAAAATCGTGTTCAGTCTGAAAGGTCCCCATCCATCCGAGATGAATCATTTTTTCAAACAACCACAAAAAGAATGTGAGCGACCCGATACCAACCCCCGTGTATATAATCTGCTTGCCCCCAAGCATTTTCCATCCAATTAAAAATAATGGAATGTTCAGTAACAAAGTGGAGAGAGAAGGTGAAATCGAAAAAGCATAATTTAGCAGCAGGGTGATCCCTGTAATACCGCCTTCCATCAGTTTACTGGGTATAATAAAATAAAGCAGACCGAATGCATAGATGGCGGTGCCAAATACGATGGGCAAAATCAATTTAAGCTGTTCCATGGACTTGGATATTTTCATATGATCCCTCACAGTAGCAGTTTAAGGATGGCGACTACATGCAATTTTTGCTAAATCGCAGCCCCTTATGTTTAGTATACCTTTTTGCGACAGCTTTAAAAGACAGATGACTGCAAATTGGGTTCGTTAGTTCACAATTAAAAAAAATTTGTTTTAAAATGTGCTTTACGATAACATATGAATAAACCTGCACATGGGGGGATTGCGTGTTTCATGGAAAAATCGTTAGATGAAATTCAACGTGAGGTAGACCAGTATATCTCTCAATTTAAGGAAGGGTATTTCAGTCCTTTGGCCATGTTGGCCCGGATGTCCGAGGAAGTCGGTGAACTGGCAAGGGAGGTCAATCACTCCTTTGGTGAGAAGCCGAAAAAAACGGATGAGGCGGACAATTCCATTGAGCTGGAACTGGGGGACATTTTGTTCATCACTGTTTGCTTTGCGAACTCACTGGGTATCAATTTGACTGAGGCACATGATAAGGTTATGCATAAATTTAACACGCGTGACGCGAATCGCTGGACCAAAAAGGACACCGATTAGGCGTTTTGTACATATGCTGTACCAAACCGGTTACCCGGAGGTGCAGTGTCATGAAGGCGGAGGAATACGTTCAGAAAGCTTATCAGTGCATTTTGCAGAACGATTTTGAGCAGGCGGTGGAATGGTTTGAAAAAGCGATTTCAGCCCAGCCTGATCATGCGGAGCATTATTTCCGTTGCTCGGTTACCTATGCTCGCAGTGGACGATTGGAGCAGGCCCTGGCATATGCAGAGCATGCGGTCCGTCTCGCTCCACAGCAGGATGAATATGTTCTCCATCTGCATGCGCAGGAAGCCAGGCAGTATACAGAAAAAGCCAGAAAAATGCTGGAGGTCGACAGAGCTACGCCACAGATGCGCCAGGATGCGATTTTGCTGCTCGAACGGGCAATTTCTCTTGATCCGTTATGTGGTGACGCATTTTTACTGCTCGCTTTGATTTATGACGAATTGAATGAATATAAGCTGGCTGTGCAGGCTGCTCGTGAGGCTGCAGCGCTGTTTCCTCATAATGTGCAGCTTGCCAACCTCATGAAGAAATTATGCCAGCAGATGAATGAACAAATCTAGCACAAATGGATGCATAAGGAGTTGTAGGGATATGTCAGAACCAATAAAAGTGGCTGTCGTTGGAGCAGCAGGACGTATGGGCCGTGAGGTGGTCAAATTGGTTCTTCAGGATGAGGAACTACAGCTTGTAGCCGCAGTGAACAGAACACACGCCGGCAGTGATGCCGGCCTTCTCGTCGGACTACCGGAAGCTGGTATCGCTATTATGGAGGATGTAGAGCAGGCTTTACTGGAGAGTCGAGCCGATGTCATGGTTGACTTTACGGGGCCGCGTTTTGCGTACGCACATACAGCGCTTGCTATTAAGCATGGAGTTCGTCCAGTTATCGGTACGACAGGGTTTACTCCTGAACAAATTGATGAACTGGACAAGCAGTGTCGTGAGCAACAAATTGGTGGTCTAATTGCGCCCAACTTTTCGATCGGCGTCATTTTGATGATGCGGTTTGCGGCTCAGGCAGCGAAATATTTCCCACATCTGGAAATCATCGAATATCATGGTGACCAAAAATTGGACGCGCCCTCAGGTACAGCCATTAAGACTGCTGAACTGATCGCCGAGCAGCGTGAGGAGCTACGACAAGGCAACCCGGAAGAGGAAGAAACGCTAGAAGGATCGCGAGGCGGTTACTACCAAGGCTTCCGCGTTCACAGTGTCCGTCTTCCCGGTGTGTTCGCACAGCAAGAAGTCATATTTGGAGGATTTGGACAATCTCTGAAAATTCGTCAGGATTCATATGAACGGGCTGGATACATGCCTGGTGTTAAAATCGGTATCCAGAAGGTAATGGAGCAGCCGGGGCTTGTATATGGTTTTGAGCATTACATTGATTAAGAATATACGAATGAATTGATGAATGGAATTATAGAATGAGGCAGGAGGAATTTCGAATGTTAAAGATTGCATTTATAGCGCATGATCGCAAAAAGGATGAAATGGTTAATTTTATTACGGCATATGAGCATGTTTTTACAGATCACCAATTATATTCAACAGGTACAACAGGTCAGCGCATTATGGAGCAAACCAAGCTTCAAATTCACCGCTTCATGTCTGGGCCGCTTGGTGGAGATCAGCAAATCGGGGCTATGGTTGCGCAAAATGACATGGACTTGATTATATTTTTGCGTGATCCACTCATGGCACAGCCGCATGAGCCGGACATTAGCGCATTATTACGTCTGTGTGATGTACAGGGGATTCCTTTGGCAACCAACGTTGCAACTGCTGAAATACTGGTTAAAGCGCTAGATCGTGGCGATTTTGCTTGGCGTGAGCTGGTACATAAATATAAACCGGGCATTGACCAGCAGGGTGATGTAAAATGACGCTGGACATCCTGATTTTCGGAGCCCATGCCGACGATGCAGAAATAGGAATGGGAGGCACGATTGCCAAGCATACAGCCGCTGGGTTAAAGGTGGGGGTGTGCGATTTGACACGGGCTGAAATGTCATCTAATGGTGATGTGGATACTCGTATGGCAGAAGCTGAACACGCTTCAAAAGTGCTCGGGCTGGCTGTGCGGACGAATTTGGGTCTGCCTGATCGTGGGTTATATGTAACTCCTGAACATGTAGCTGCAGTTACAGCAGAAATCAGACGACATGCACCAAAAATTGTATTTGCTCCTTATTGGGAGGATCGGCATCCGGATCATGTCATGTGCAGCAAGCTAGTAGAGGAAGCTGTGTTTAACGCCAAGTTGAGACGCTTTATGCCAGAAAGTCCTGCGGTACAGGTAGAGCAATTATATTTTTATTTTATTAATGATATCGGCAGAACGGACTTGATCGTGGACATTACCGAGCATTATGAAGCTAAGGAACAGTCGTTGTTGAGTTATGCTTCGCAATTTCAGGCAGCGCCTGGGAAGGATACGGTATCCACACCACTGAATCAGGGGTATGTGGAACGTGTAAAAGCTCGGGATTCGTTGTTGGGTCAACGTAAACTGATTTCATATGCAGAAGGATTTGCGTCCAAAACGCCATATCTGGTTAAGCTATTCAAATAAGGACTATATACTTACGCATGTTGTAGAATGCTGAAATACATGGGCATACGAGTGATTATGGATGACCGGAAGGAGGCAGCTTAGCTTGAATGACAAACTGAAAATTGGGATTACCTGTTATCCGTCGCTGGGTGGCTCTGGCGTTGTGGCTACAGAGCTGGGCAAGTTGCTGGCAGAAAAAGGGCATGAGGTTCATTTTATTGCCAATAGCATTCCGTTCAGATTAGGCGGGGCGTTCCAGAAGAATATTTTTTATCATGAAGTTGAGGTTAACGATTATTACGTGTTTAGATATCCGCCATATGATTTGTCGCTAGCGACAAAAATGGCCCAGGTGGCTCAAATGAAGAATTTGGATGTACTCCATGTCCATTATGCTGTTCCGCATGCAGTATGCGCATATTTGGCGAAGGAAATGGTGGGCGATCATTTGAAAGTGGTTACCACCCTGCACGGTACAGATATTACAGTGTTGGCACAGGATGAATCATTAAAGGATCTGATTCGACTGGCTATTAACAAAAGTGACGCTGTGACAGCCGTCTCCAAAGATTTGATTCGGGAGACGATTGATGCGTTGGAAATAACACGACCTATTGATTTGACTTACAACTTTGTAGATAAACGAGTATATTATCCACGAGATGCTGCTGCGCTTAGGAGAGATTTTGCCCAACCGCACGAAAAAATTATGATGCATATTTCCAATTTCCGTCCTGTCAAAAGGGTGGGAGATGTGCTGGATATATTCGACAGAGTGCAACAAAAGGTACCTGCGAAGCTACTGTTGGTGGGAGAAGGACCGGATCTTCCGAAAATTCGTTGTAAAATCGAAAGTTTAGGCTTACAGGACAAAGTCTTCTTTTTAGGTAAGCAGGATCAAATCGCAGAAGTGATTTCTATGGCAGATGTGCTGTTGCTTCCGTCGGAGAAAGAAAGTTTTGGTCTAGTTGCGCTGGAAGCCATGGCTTGTGGAGTGCCAACAATCGGTTCTCAGGCAGGAGGAGTACCTGAACTCGTTGTACATGGAAGTACGGGGTATCTGGCTGAAATCGGTAATACAGAGGCGATGGCAGAATATGCTGTAGAACTGTTGTCCGATGAAGCAATGGCGGAACGTTTCCGTGAAGCGTGCCTGACACGCGCACGTACCGTATTCTGTGATAAGCTGATTACTCGTCAATATGAAGAGATTTATTACCGTGTGTTGGGACGCGAGGTGCCGGATCTTAAACCGATCAGCGTTTAAGGGGGCGGACTCGCGTCCGTTTTTTTATTGAATACTTGCAAAGGGGGAAACCCTGTGAATACAAATACTTGGCAACATGCTGACCCAGAGATGGCTCTTCACGGCAGAGAGGTCATACATACACTAACCACAGCAGGCCACGAAGCTTATTGGGTCGGTGGCTGTGTGCGGGATGAGCTATTAGGACGTGCTATTCATGATATGGATCTGACCACCTCGGCTGAACCTGAAGAGGTCTTAGCGCTATTCCCTCATGTTATTCCGACAGGAATCCAGCATGGGACGGTAACGGTCATGCAGGACGGTCATGCGTTCGAGGTGACCACTTTTCGTACGGAAAGCGGTTATACCGATCACCGCCGTCCGACGGAAGTATCCTTTGTGAAGGACATCCGTGAGGATCTGATGCGGCGCGATTTTACGATGAACGCAATCGCGATGGCTGAACATGGGGAGCGAGTGGACCCGTTTGGAGGGGAAGCAGATTTGCGAGCCTCTCTCGTTCGTTGTGTGGGACGAGCTGAGGAACGTTTTGAGGAGGACGGGCTGCGAATGCTGCGCTGCATCCGTTTTGCCTCTGTATTTCGGTTCCGAGTGGCCTACAATACTTGGAAAGGTATGACTCGTCGCAGAGAGGGACTTAGATACATAGCCATGGAACGGGTGCGAGTCGAGTTAGAAAAGATGCTAGCGGGACCTGATCCATTACGTGGGCTGGAGATGCTGGGTCGTAGTGGATTGCTGGGCTGTACGAAGGTTCCGGTTCCCTGGGAACAATGTGACGCACAGGCGCTCCAGGAGATCGTGCAGCTGCCAGCAGAGCTGCGGTGGGGTTTGCTCCTTATGTCTTGTAGACTTAGCTCAGAGGCAGCGGACGAGCTTTTAAGAGCTTGGACTTTCTCCAACGCTGTACGTCTACGTTTGGTTCATTTATTGGAATGGGAGACTGAGCTCATCAGTCATGCTGTTGCCATAGCTGGCAACTCAGTTTCGAGGGATTCCGACCGTATCAACGTTGAGGCGCTGCGTCGTAGCTGGATTCGTTTGTTAATTAAGTTGGGAAAGGACACAGCTACAGATTGGCTGGAGCTTTACAAGACACTGCCTTCTTCGTTTCGCGGATTACCGCCATGGGTAGAAAAGCATGTGAAGAAAATTGCCGAACTGGCAAACTCGTGGACACAGCAGGCGGTCGTCGTTCGTATCAAGGATTTAAATATTACTGGAAATGAACTGGTTCAGGCAATGAATCGACCAGGTGGACCTTGGCTGGGACAGATGATGGAACGGCTTTTACAAGCGGTCGCTTGCGGAGATATCCCGAATGAAACAGAAACATTGCTTCAGGAAGTGAAACGGGTGATGAGTAGTGAATAATCATGAAAGATTGTTAGGCATACTGGAGGAAGGTTCATCCGATTACGTATCCGGGGAGGAGATTAGCCGACGACTGTCGGTTAGTCGTACGGCGGTATGGAAGCAGATCAACAAACTGCGTGAGCTGGGTTATAATATCGATGCCTCCTCACGGCGGGGCTATCGGCTGATCTCTCAGCCAGACCGGCTGGAAGTCTCCAAATTGGCAGGTATGTTAACCACTCAATCGTTTGGTCAGCGTATCATTATTCTGGACTCAACGGTATCCACTCAGCAGGATGCAATGCGTTTGGCAGAAGAGGGTGCGCCGGAGGGAACGTTAGTGCTTGCGGAGGAACAAACGGCAGGTCGGGGACGTCTGGGGCGCAAATGGTATTCCCCTCGCGGCAAAGGTATCTGGATGAGCATTGTATTGCGCCCCACCCAGCCCTTGGCCTTTACCCCCCAGCTAACGCTGTTAACAGGCGTGGCGGTGTGTAGGGCTATTCGCCGACTGACGGGTGTAGAGGCAGGCATCAAATGGCCCAACGATCTGCTGATTCATGGTCGCAAGGTATCCGGTATTCTGCTGGAATCTGCAACAGAGGATCAACGGGTTCGCTACTGCATTGCAGGGATTGGCATTGACGTTAATTTGAATGTAGAAGATTACCCGGAAGAGTTATCCCATGTAGGGACATCTTTGAAAATAGAGGCGGGGCTTGAAGTTGACCGTACTGGGCTGATTGCTGCTGTTTTGGAAGAAATGGAGCAGCTATGCAAGCTATATGCCGAGCAGGGGTTCCAGCCTATAGCCATGCTGTGGGAGGCGTTATCTGTGACGATGAACCGAAGCGTACGTGCACATACGGGACAAGGGATAGCGGTAGAAGGTACAGCGGTTGGCTTGGACCCTTCAGGAGCACTCGTTATAGAAACGGACCAGGGTGAGCGAATTCAGGTCATTTCAGGGGATATACAATTGTAGGAAGCGACCTTAGCTGAGTATACGGCCACAATTTTTCTGTTTCCTGTGTAAAACTTCACGTGAAAAAGCTGATATTTTTTGTTATACTGTGCAGGAGGCGGCATCGGACGGTCCGAGCTGCACTCCAAGGGCACATGCTCTACTTTAGCAAGTTTGTAAGACCATCATAACTTCATTTGAAGGTTACGTTGGATTCTGCTCTGAGCCGAACAGGACCGAGACAGAAGGGACGATCTCAAAATGAGTGTCTTTTTTGGCTGTTCGGACCTTTTGATGACGCATATGTACAGGCGTTCATAAAAGGTTATTTTTTGTGCCAAAAAAAGATGGAAGGGAGCCATTCACAATGGCAGGAAAACAAGCACTGAATATCGTAAAAATGAAAAAAATGAAGCAAGAGGGCATTCCGCTCAGTATGCTGACCGCCTATGATTATCCATCGGCTAAAATAGCCGAGGAGGCGGGAATTGATATCATTCTCGTGGGTGACTCGCTGGGTAACGTAGTTCTTGGTTACGATTCGACCATCCCAGTGACCCTGGATGATATGGTGTACCATTCCCGGACAGTGGCAAGAGGCGCCGAGCATACGTTCATCGTAGCGGACATGCCTTTTATGACATATCACAGCAGCATATCTGAAAGTCTTCAAGGCATCCGTCGTCTGATGCAGGAAGGACATGCGCATGCTGTTAAATTGGAGGGCGGAGCTGAAATTGCCGATGTCGTAAAAGCGACTGTTCAGGCAGGTGTACCTGTGCTAG
The DNA here is from genome assembly GCF_038008995.1 of Paenibacillus sp. FSL W8-0439. NCBI lineage: Bacteria > Bacillati > Bacillota > Bacilli > Caryophanales > Paenibacillaceae > Paenibacillus > Paenibacillus sp. FSL W8-0439. Next base: position 3,364,581 of record NZ_JBBPAK010000001.1, on the reverse strand, counting down.
GACATATCGGACTTACTCCGCAATCGGTTAATCAGATTGGCGGTTATCGCATTCAAGGTAAGGACGAAGCAGACGCACGCCGGTTAATGGCTGATGCCAAGGCGTTAGAGCAGGCGGGTGCCTTTGGTATTGTACTGGAATTGGTGACTGAGGAAGTGGCAACGGCGATCTCTAAAGAACTTTCCATTCCAACCATTGGAATCGGTGCAGGACGTGGATGTGACGGTCAGGTACTTGTTTATCACGATCTAATTCAATATGCATCGCCATATTTCAGCAAACGTTTTGTTAAAACCTATGCCGATGTTGGCGGCTTGATCCGCAGCAGCATTGAGCAGTATGTGAGCGATGTGAAAGGGCGGGCATTCCCGGCCGCAGAGCATGTGTTCAGCGCGGATGATCGCGTTGTGGAGTCCCTGGAGTCCTTGTACGGTCAGGCAAAAGGACAAGCGCAGGAACAAGCTAAGGAAAAGGTGGAATCACAGTCATGATCATCGTAAGAGAAGTGGCTCAACTGCGTAAGATTATTGCCGAGCGTCGGCAGCTTGGGGCCAATAGAGCAAAAATGGTACACGATTCTGCCTCTGTACAACAACATAAAGTTGGCTTTGTACCAACAATGGGATACCTGCACGAAGGGCACGCGAGCTTGATGCAAAAGGCGCGTGAAATGGCAGACACAGTCGTGCTTAGCATTTTTGTAAATCCGATTCAATTTGGACCTACCGAAGATCTGGACAGCTATCCTCGCGATGAAGCGCGTGATCTGGAAGTAGCACGGCGCGAAGGCGTGGATATTGTCTTTTTGCCGACTGTAGCAGAAATGTATCCGCAGCCAACTCAAACTAAAATTCACGTATCCGCTCTGACAGACCGCTTGTGCGGCGCTTCCCGTCCTGGCCATTTTGATGGTGTAACTACAGTGGTAGCTAAGCTGTTTAACATGGTAGGTCCTGATTTGGCCTTCTTTGGCATGAAGGATGCGCAGCAGGTTGCTGTGCTTCAACAAATGGTGGCTGATCTCAATATGAATGTGACCCTCATACCTTGTCCTATCGTCAGAGAGGCCGATGGTTTGGCTCTTAGCTCCCGCAATGTATATTTGAGTGCGGAACAGCGTGAGCAGGCGTTGGTGCTGTCCCAGTCACTGCGCAAGGTGCAAGAAGTGAGCGAAGATATTGTACAGAACACCATTACGATTGAGCAGTTACATCAAATGGTGGAGTCGACCATCTCCTCATCTCCTTTGGCAGATATTGACTACATTGAAATATTAACTTTTCCTGGCCTGGAGCCCCTTCGTCCTGAGCAGCGCCTATGTGATGTGCAAGAAGATGTCATTGTTGCGCTAGCCGTAAAATTTGGGAATACCCGACTGATTGATAATATAAGAATACAGAAAGTGGAGGTACTTTCCCATGTTTAGAACCATGATGAAATCTAAAATTCACCGCGCGACGGTTACTGAAGCTAACCTGAACTATGTGGGCAGTATTACCATAGATGAAGATTTAATGGAGACATCAGATCTGCTGGAGAATGAAAAGGTTCAAATTGTAAACAATAACAATGGAGCTCGACTGGAAACCTATGTGATCCCCGGACCGCGTGGGAGCGGCGTGATTTGTCTCAACGGTGCGGCAGCCCGTCTGGTCCAGCCCGGTGATACAGTCATTATTATTTCCTATGCTTCCATGTCGAATGAAGAGGCCAAAACATACAAACCAACTGTGGTATTTGTGGATGAACATAATAAACCAGCCCAAACGATGAACAAGGAAGTACATGCAACGATCATGTAATGAATGGGAATGCGGATGAAACCCGTCTTTTAAGCGAAAAATGTGAGTGTATTAATCCATCTTTCGTAAGGGCGGGATGCACATGTTCCAGCATGTATTCGCAGAAATGAACAGCATGTTAGATGATATCGTGAAGCATTACCCATCAGCCCAGGGCCCCCGCAGACAGGAGCTGCTACAGCACTGGAGTCTGCTGCGGAGAATGAGTGACGGAATTATGGATGAGTGGCTGGCCTTTGAGGAAAAAATGGTTTACCTGCGTGCAGCAGGATTTTCTGCAGAGGCCGACATGTCTGACGCTGAGCTGCCTGAAAAGGAGCTACCGGCATTTAACCGGGGGCAGGGGTATTATCGCTTACTTATGTACCCGGAGGCAATCCAGCAATTTGAGCAGGTGCTACAGCATTTTCCGAACAGCTGGCAGAGTCACATGTATATGGGAATGGCTCATTTTCAACTGGATGATCCAGCAGAGGCTATAAGCCAGTTTCAAAAGGTGCTGCACCTGACTGAACAGCCAGGGCTAAAAGCGGTCATCTATAATGCGCTGGGTTGTTTGATGGCAAAGCAGGCTGACGTAAAAGAGGCGCAAAAATATTTTGCTCTCGCGCATCAGTTCGATCCAACGTTGCCCGAGCCACTGCACAATATGCAAGCCTGTTTGTCCGGTGTCGAAAAGCTTCGCTACGACAGCTCCATGTTGACCTGGATGTAGTTGTCAGACACCGAGTAAGACGATGCATGCCCACCTCTCTTAGGCGGCGTGTGCATCGTCTTTTTTGGCTGTCTTAATTTCCAAACAGGCAATCTTCTGCTATGCTATTATACAGAGTTATTATTATTGTATGTGTCATAAGAAAGGATTAAGCTCGAATGAAATTTGCGGTATTGGATTTTGAAACGACAGGCACCCAGTCCGCGGATGACATCATTCAAGTCGGACTTGCAATTATAGATCATGATAACAGCATTTCCCGTGTTTACGGCTCTTATGTAAACCCTGGCAGATCTATTCCACCTTTTATCACCGGATTGACCGGAATTACAGACGATGACGTCAAGGATGCACCTGCACTCGAAGAAATGATGATGGAGCTCGTGCCTATGCTGGACGATGTCGTACTCGTCGGTCATAACGTGGCGTTTGATTTTAATTTTTTGCAAAGCGCTTTGGACCGGTGTGGATATTTACCCTTTAGCGGTAGAATTTTGGATACGATGGATTTTCTGAAAATTATGTTTCCATCATTATCTTCTTATCAGCTAGGTTTTGTTTCCTCAGAGTTTGGGCTGGCGCATGACCGCCCTCATCAAGCAGACAGCGACGCGTTGGCTACGGCTGAGGTGTTTTTAAAGTGTCTGGGCGAGCTTCAAGCACTGCCTCTGATAACGATACAGCGGCTTAGCGATTTGTTCGCAGAGGAAGACAGCGACCTGGGTTGGTTTCTTGACGGCATACGAGAAGAGAAAGAGCTAGATCCTATTCAGGATTTGGAGAAACATCAGTTTTTTCGTCAGCTTGCGCTTAAAGTGGAAGATTGGACTGAACTGGCTGCTCCACGCAGAGAAGATGATCCGAATCCACTGTCAGGCGTTTCCTTTGAGCAGTATATGGATGATGTACGGGACAATTTGCGTTCATCCTTGAGCCAATATGAGGAGCGCGAGGCGCAGATACAAATGATTGAGGGTGTAAATCAAGCCCTGAGTCAAGATAAGCATTTGTTGATTGAGGCGGGTACAGGAACAGGGAAGTCCCTGGGCTATTTGCTTCCGTCACTGTATCACAGTGTAAAATATGGGCAGAGGGTCACCGTAAGCACGCATACCATTAATCTGCAGGAGCAATTGCGAGAGCGTGATATTCCGATGCTGACCAAAGTGATTCCGTTCCCGTTCCGGGCTGCCATCTTTAAGGGACGGGGGCATTATTTGTGTCTGCGTAAGTTTGAACATAAAATAAACAGAAGAGACTTCGCGACACCAAAGGAAGACTTGATTACAGCGGCTCAAATGATTGTCTGGCTGACTCTGACAGAAACCGGTGATGATGAGGAACTAAACCTGAGCAACCGTGGAGGGGATTTTTGGGAAACGGTAGCTAGTGATTCCGAGTCCTGTCTTGGTCGTTCTTGTCCATGGTTCCGCAAATGCTACTATCATCGTGCACGTCATGAAGCTGGAACAGCGGATGTGGTTATAACGAATCACTCCAAGCTGTTCACCGACGTCAAAGCAAGTCATCAGCTGCTGCCTAGCTATGAACACTTGGTGATTGATGAGGCACATCATCTAGAGGAAGTAGCTGGTAAGCACCTGGGCATGCATATGAAATATTTCACACTCGTGCATACGCTGACTCGATTGTTCAAGGACAGCAAGAATGGGCAATTGCCTTCGTTACGTCAGCAGTTGGCAAAGTCGGGGCATGAGAAGTCGACGGAATGGGCCTCGGTCATTGATCAGTTGTACCCACTTGTGTTAGAGGTTAAGGAAACTTGGGACCTACTAAGCGATAAGCTGTTTGGCATGTTACCAGAGCGAACTGATGCCACACCAGGTGAAACGGGGCAATTTTCTTCGCGTCTCAAACCGTCAGCCAAGCCTGCAAAGTGGGATCAGGCGGCGGCATTGGAAAATCAGCTTTATGTAACATTGAGCGAAATTTTGCGCAAGGGCGACAAGCTGATGCTGGATGTCAAGGAAGAACATGACGATTATGCGGCGGATAGTCTCATTACAGATATCACGGGTCTGCTTAAGGATTTGGCGGGGATTAGGGAAAATTTGCGCTTCTTTATACGACTCGATGATGAAACAACCGTATATTGGCTTGAAGCGAGTGGACAATTCCGTAGTAAATCATTGCAATTTTATGCGGTGCCCGTCGATGTGAGCCGCCAGTTGAAAGAAATGTTTTTTGACAAAAAAAGAAGTATTATTCTGACATCTGCTACTTTATCGGTAGATAAATCGTTTCAGTACATGACCGATCAACTCGGCTTGCAGGAGGCAGCAGATCAAGGACGATTAATGACGTCACAGCTCCCATCACCCTTTAATTACAGGGATCAGGTGTTGCTGGTCATTCCGCGAGATTTTCCGAGTGTGAAGGGCAGTGTAGGAGATGCACATTTTGTAGAGATGCTCGTTAGCTCTCTAGGAGCGACTGCCCAGGCGACGCGGGGGAGAATGCTCGTTCTGTTTACTTCCTATCGGATGCTCCGGCAAGTGTATGAGCCGCTCAAAGAGGCGTTAGCGTCCAGCGATATTACCGTGTTAGGACAAGGTGTGGACAGTGGGAGTCGCAGCAAGCTAACCCGCCGTTTTCAGGAAGCGAAAGCTTCTGTATTGCTGGGAACCAGTAGCTTCTGGGAAGGCGTCGATATTCCAGGGAAAGCTTTGACTTGTCTGGCTATCGTTCGCTTGCCGTTTCAACCGCCCAACCACCCGTTACTGGAGGCCAAAAGCGAGTTGCTCCAGCAGCAGAAGAAGAATCCATTTATGAAGCTGTCTGTACCACAAGCAGTTATTCGCTTCAAACAGGGATTTGGGCGATTGGTACGTACAGCGAGCGACCACGGAGTCGTCATCGTTTACGATACGCGTGTGATCGAATCCTATTATGGAAAGCACTTTTTGTACTCGTTACCGGGACCAAAAATGGAGCATATGCCATCGGAGCAAATGGTGCCCCGCATCGCCGAATGGCTCCAATCCGCCCCGGAGACTGAGGCACAACGGACGGACACTTAAAGTCCGTTACAATTAGGGGGAGCAAGTATGAAATCAGATAAAATTTCAGAGGCTGTCGTACGGAGATTACCCGTATATTTACGTTATCTGAATGCACTGCACAAACGGGAGGTGGCTACGGTCTCTTCTCAAGAGCTGGGACAGAGGTTAGATTTGAATCCGGCCCAAATTCGTAAAGATCTTGCCTATTTTGGCGATTTTGGTCGGAAGGGCATCGGTTACGATGTTTCTTATCTAATTGAGAAAATACGCCATATCCTGAAAATCGACCAGCAAATTAATGTAGTATTGGTCGGAGCGGGTAATCTGGGTCAAGCCCTATCGAACTATAATGCTTATTTAAAAGACAATATGAAGATTGTGGCGGTTTTTGATGCGTTCCCGGATAAGGTTGGGACCAGAATCAATACTTTGGTCGTACAGCCGATGGATGAACTGGAAGCGACTGTGAAAGAAAAAAATATACGAATCGGGATTATTACTGTACCTGATTTTGAGGCACAGCACGTAGCTGATAGGCTGATTGAGAGTGGAATTGGAGCGATTTTAAACTTTGCACCTATCATTCTCAAGGCACCAGCTAACATTCGGATACATGCCACAGACTTTACAACTGATTTGCTTAGCCTCGCTTATTATCTGGAGGACGGAAAGGAAGAAGTACAATATGACAGTGAATAAATGGATGATTAAAAACGGTTCTTTTGCCGTGAATGGACCCGAGGCTGGGGTAATCCATGGTTTTATGATTGTGGAGGATAGCCGTATTACTTACATTGGCGAGACTTTGCCTGCGGGTGAGGAAGAGACAGAAGCAATCGACGGCAAGGGGTTATTGTTTTTACCTGGTCTGATCAATACTCATGGTCATGCGGCGATGTCTCTGCTGCGAGGGTATGGAGATGATTTGGCACTTCAAGTGTGGCTTCAGGAAAAAATGTGGCCTATGGAAGCCAAGTTTACATCTACGGATGTGTACTGGGGAACTTCTTTGTCAGTGCTGGAAATGCTGAAAGGTGGAACCACGACTTTCCTGGATATGTACGATCATATGGATGAGGTGGCTCGTGTAGCTGAAGAGTCGGGCATTCGTGCAAGCTTGATGCGTGGAGCCATTGGACTCTGTTCAGAAGAAGAACAGCGGATCAAGCTAGCTGAGGCCGTGACTTTTGCGCGTAACTGGCATGGAAAAGCAGACGGACGTATCACAACAATGATGTCTCCTCATGCCCCATACACATGCCCGCCTGCGTTTATTGAGAAATTTGTTCAAGCAGCACATGATCTCGATTTACCGTTGCATACGCACATGTCCGAGACGATCGCCGAAGTTGAACAAAACGTACGCGACTACGGCTTGCGTCCAGTTGCACACTTAGATAAGCTTGGCTTTTTCTCCCGTCCTTCACTTGTTGCCCACGGCGTTCACTTGAACGACGAAGAAATAGCTTTGTTAGCGGAACGAGGTGTGGCGGTATCGCATAATCCAGGCAGCAACTTGAAGCTGGCAAGTGGTGTAGCTAGAGTGCCTGAATTGCTGCGTGCAGGAGTTACTGTTTCACTCGGAACAGATGGTCCTGCCAGCAATAATAACCTGGATATGTTCGAGGAAATGCGTCTGGCAGCACTCATTCACAAGGGAGTATCTGGCGACCCAACGGCAGTTCCTGCAAATGAAGCACTACGTCTGGCAACAGAGTACGGTGCAAAGTCGATTGGTTTAAAAGAGGTAGGAGCGCTGGCAGCAGGCAATAAGGCTGACTTTATCGCGCTAGATCTGAATCAGGCCCATTTCTTGCCGCGTACAGATCTTATTTCTCATGCCGTATACTCTGCAAGTGCCAAAGACGTGGCTCATGTGTGGGTAGACGGCCGTCAGGTTGTGAAAAATGGCGAATGCCTGACGATGGACGAGGAACGTATCAAACATGAGGCACAAGCCGCCTTTGAAGGGCTGCTGTCGCGCTAATTTAGGTGTCACATCCCCTTAGAGAGGAAGCACAGGTTTGAAAAATAAGAAGAAATGGATAGCGGTCGCCATTTTGGCCGTAATACTGATCCTGGTCAGCATTTTCTGGTATTATTCGTATGTTACTCAAGACCAGGTGGCTGAGAAAAATGCCGCTATCATGAAGGCCAAGCAATCAGGTGGTCTGGTTAGCACGACTCAGACTTGGAAGTCTGTGTGGGATCAGATATATTGGGTAGTTCAAGGAAAAAACGCACAGAATGAAAATATAATGGTGTGGGTTCCTTTTCAAAAAATGGAGGGGCAACCTAACATACCTGCCGCAGATCCAAGTGGTGTTCATACCGAGCTGATGAAAAACGGAGTCGACGAGCAAAAAATGACAGCAATAATTCAGCAGCAACTTCCAAATGCAAAAATTGTAAGGCTCCAACCGAGTGTGTTCAATGGCGAATATGTATGGCAACTGTTTTACGATGATGAAAGCCATCACAACTATACCTTTTACCGTTTCTCAGATGGAGCATCGACGGGGATAAAGTATACTTTGCCTAATTACTAGCACCATGTTAAGAGTGTGGATTGGTGGCTTGGGAGTACCCAAAAGCGTTAGGAGCGCTGCGTAGTCCATTTGATCTTACGATCGCTTCGCTTCTGCAGATTCAAGTGTTCCACTCCGCTGGCTGACAGCTATGGGGCCACTCCAAATAACTTTTATACTCAGTCTATATAGCTTGGAATGATTGAAAGTATTAGAAAAAGACGCAAATACGATTTAATTCGTATTTGCGTCTTTTTACTTAATGCTCCGCAAAGCTGGACTAAAAGCCAGAAGCATCTTTTTGCCTTATCACAACTCCTCCACACATTGCCTTCGATATTAGATTTACGTTATGATATACTATATTTTATAAGTGATAGACAAAAATGATAGATAAATGAGTTGCTGATCATTATAAGATCATGCAATTTGGTTGTTTGTTGACATTCGTCCCGTTTCTTCTGGGTTTTACATTTTGAGAGGAGGATGTTGTTTGAAATTGCGTGCAGTTCCTATTGTTGTGGCGGCCGTTTTGGCAGCCTTGTTAATGTTTGGAGGATGGTTCATTTACCGTCAGGTTACAATGCAAAGTCCTCTGGAAAAACTGGTATCTCAATATCCAGGCGTGACAAGCGCTCAAATAGATATTAAACAGGATCAGGTGGTATTGAAACTAGATCTCAAACCGCAGGCGGATGTGGCCGGATTAGTCGATGTGGTTAAGCAAAAAGGGCAATCCATCATTGGCAGCCGCACCATTAAGCTGGATATCGCAGATCGTTCCAATTCAGCACTGAATCAATGGTGGTCTGAGGCTATGTTTCCTGTAGCCGAAGCGATGGAAAATAAAAAGTATACTCAAATTTCATCTACAGTTGAGCAGATGAAAAAGAAAAAGACAGGTATCAAGGCTGATACCGATATGGATTCGAACAATGTCTATATCCGACTCAGCGAAGGCAATGCGACGAAGTTTATCGTTTTGCCACGTCAATCTCAGCAAATGGGGGTATGGCCTAATGCCTAGATGGATCAAGGAAATATTAATCGGTATTGTGCCGGTGGCCATTATATTTCTCGTTTTTATTGGGGTGAACATTATCCCTCTTCTTGTTGCAGGCGTGATGCTCAGTGGCTTGTTAATGCTCATGCATGCTCGTGGCGGCTTGGCCGTAGGTGCCGGGCAAGAGCGCAAACGTAAAAAAAATGGTCCGGACAAGCTGACTTTTGAGGAAATTGGTGGACAAGAAAGCGCTAAACAGGAATTGCGTGAAGCCTTGGATTTTTTGAATCGTCATGATGAAATTTCCAAGTTTGGCATTCGTCCATTGAAAGGCGTTTTGCTTACAGGCCCTCCGGGAACAGGGAAAACGCTGATGGCGAAAGCAGCTGCACACTATACCAATTCAGTGTTTGTTGCAGCTTCAGGCAGTGAATTTGTTGAAATGTATGTAGGTGTTGGTGCAGGTCGTGTCCGTGAGTTGTTTAGGGAGGCTCGCACTCGTGCAGCCAAGGAAAAGAAAGAAAATGCAATCATTTTTATTGATGAGATTGATGTTATTGGCGGTAAGCGTGAGGGTGGACAGCAACGAGAATATGATCAGACTTTGAATCAGTTGCTGACAGAAATGGATGGCATTTATTCGGCAGATACGCCGCGGATATTGCTCATTGCGGCAACAAACCGTAAAGAAATGTTGGACAGCGCCTTAACGCGTCCAGGACGTTTTGACCGTCATATTCAAGTAGACTTGCCTGATAAGAAGGGTCGTCTTCATATCCTTAAAATTCATGCCAAAAACAAACCGATCCAGGAAGATGCTAATTTGGACAAAATTGCAGAGGAGTCTTACGGTTTTTCCGGTGCACAGTTGGAGAGCGTCATGAATGAAGCAGCCATCTATGCAATGAGACAGGATCGGCAAATGATTGCGCAAAGTCATCTGTCCATGGCGATTGACAAGGTGATGATGGGCGAAAAAACAGACCGAGAATCGACATTCGAAGAGAAAAAACGTGTAGCGATTCACGAGCTGGGACATGCTATTATGGCTGAAATCGTCCGTCCCGGTAGTGTAAGTCAAGTAGCGCTGAGCCCGCGTGGGAAAGCGCTCGGTTACGTGCGTCACAACCCACAGCAAGAGCATTATTTATATACCAAGCAGTACCTGGAGGAGCAAATTATGATCTCGCTTGCAGGTGCTACAGCAGAAGAAATGTACTACGGCGGTCGAAGTACTGGTTCAAGTAATGATTTTGAACAGGCACTGAACATCGTTCATACGATGATGACTTCCGGTTTGACTTCTCTTGGGATTATTAACATGGAAATGGTTACAAAAGAGGAACTCATGCGGGAAAATGGCGAGATTATGAATGACCTGCATAACCGCACTTTGGAGTTGTTGGAAAAGCATCGTCCTGTGTTCGACAATTCTCTTGACATCTTGATGAAGGAAGAAACGCTGTCCGGAGATCAATTTAGATGTCAATTTAGTGAAAATGCTTTATTACCAGCATAATTTTTTATGCTGGTTATTTTTTTTTACTTTTAGTCCGTGCTAAGATATTATTATCTATTGGGACATAAACATGTATTTTTCGACAAAGAAGGATACAATATATGAGAGTGACCAGGAAAGGGTGGAGTTAAGAACCATGCAATTTAAAAAAATCGGCGTCATTGGCGGCGGCACCATGGGACAAGGTATTTCTGAAATGCTTGCGTCCAAAGGAATCGATGTGCTGCTAGTAGAGCAGACACCAGAGAAACTAGACTACGCTTATAATATGATTGAAACAAGTCTAGATAAGCAACTGGAAAAGTGGGCAATTACCCAAGCAGAGAAAAAACTGATTTTATCTCGCATTGAAAAAGTATCCCATCTGGCGGAGCTCGCTAGCTGTGATATGGTCATTGAAACCATTACAGAGAATCTGGATGAGAAGAAAGTTGTTTTCCAAGAGCTGGATCATGTATGTCCAAGCAACATCATCCTTGCAAGTAATACATCCACGCTGAGCCTGACCGAGCTTGCCAGCTCGACCAAGTATCCAGAGCGTGTTATTGGTATGCACTTTATTTATCCAGTATCCCGTATTGATCTTGTAGAAATTATTCGTGGTTTGAAAACTTCAGATGATACCTTTGAAAACACGAAAATGTTCGTGGAAGAAATCGTGGAGAAAAAAGGAGTCATGATTTATGAATCTCCTGGCTTTGTAACTAGCCGGATTATCTGTCTGCTGATTAACGAAGCAGCTCATGTACTTCAAGAGGGCGTAGCTTCTGCCGAAGATATCGACGATGCTATGCGTATCGGCTACAACTTCCAAAACGGTCCTTTGGAAATGGCTGACCGCTTTGGTCTGGATTCCGTTTTGGCGGCTCTGGAGCGGATGTTCCGTGAATTTGGCGAACTGAAATACCGTCCGTCCATCGTCCTGAAGAAAATGGTACGTGCAGGTAATCTGGGCGTGAAATCGGGCGAAGGCTTCTTTAAGTATGACAAGGATGGTGACCGGATATGAAAATCCTCGTAATCAACGCAGGGAGTTCTTCCCTGAAATACCAATTGTATGATATGACGGACGAGTCCGTTTTGGCAAAAGGATTGGTAGAGCGCATCGGTATGGACTCTTCGATTCTGACGCATAAACCAACCAATAAGGAAGAATACACTGAAGTTAGCGAAATTTTGGAGCATACTACTGCCATCCGTAAAGTACTGAATGCACTCACAGATGCAGAGCATGGTGTTATCTCCAGCATTAGCGAAATTCAGGCTGTGGGCCATCGTGTGGTTCATGGAGGCGAAATTTTCAAACAGTCAGCGCTCGTAACTCCTGAAGCGAAGAGTGAAATCCGTCGCTTGTTCGACCTGGCTCCACTGCATAACCCAGCATCCATGATGGGGATTAAAGCGGCTGAATTGAATATGCCAGAAGTACCGCAAGTTGTGGTATTTGATACTTCGTTCCATCAAACCATGCCAGAAAAAGCTTATATGTACGCCATACCGAGAGTGTTGTACAATAAGTATAAGGTTCGTCGTTACGGTGCACACGGCACTTCCCATGACTTTGTAAGTAAGGAAGCTGCCAAATTTGTCGGCCGTCCTTTGGAAGACTTGAAGATCATCACTTGCCATATCGGTAATGGTGGTAGTGTAACAGCAGTTCAAGGCGGTTTGTCTGTAGATACTTCCATGGGTATGACTCCACTGGAAGGACTTATGATGGGTACTCGTAGTGGTGATTTGGACCCAGCAATCGTGCCTTATGTCATGAACAAAGAAGAATTGACTGTCAATGAAGTCAATTCCATGCTGAACAAGCATAGTGGACTTCTAGCTATTTCTGGTATCAGCAGTGATATGCGTGAAATCACTGAAGGTATGGAAAAAGGCGAAGCTAATTCTACATTGGCATTTGAAATGTATGAATACCGTCTGCGCAAGTATATTGGTTCGTATGCTGCCGCAATGAACGGAGTAGACGTAATTGTATTTACAGCAGGCGTAGGCGAGAACTCCATCGTTCTGCGTAAGAGAGTGTTGGAACAACTGACATTCCTCGGTATCGAGCTGGATGAATCATTGAACGCTATTCGTTCTGGCGAGATTCGCCGGATTACAACTGCAAATTCAAAGGTAGAAGTACTGATCATTCCAACAAACGAAGAACTGGTAATTGCCCGTGACACGTTCCGTCTGGTTCAGTAGTTCGGTCCGTAAGTGTAAACTTTATACATGTGGAACTATGGTTTAAGTACCACATGCACCAAACAGCGAGAGCAAACAGCCTAACCCAAGGGGGAGGGCTGTTTGATTTTCGGTTCAAGGAGAGAGACGGTCATGACAAATAAAAGTACGATTGCCCAAGTGGGTCGCCATGTAGGGGAAACGGTTACAATTGGCGCTTGGGTAAACAATAAGCGGTCTAGCGGTAAAATTCAGTTCCTGCAACTACGTGATGGTAGCGGGTATATTCAAGGGGTTATCGTAAAAAGCGAAGTGTCTGAGGATATTTGGAATGACGCCAAATCCCTGACACAAGAAAGCTCCCTTTATGTAACTGGAATCGTGCGAGAGGAGCCGCGCAGTCAATCGGGCTATGAATTAACGGTTACAGGTATTGAAATCATTCATTTGACCGAAAACTACCCGATTACCCCAAAAGAGCACGGTGTAGATTTCCTGATGGATCATCGCCATTTGTGGCTGCGTTCCGCCAAGCAACGTGCGGTTCTGATCATACGGGCGGAAATTATCCGTGCTGTACAGGAATTTTTCAACGGCAACGGTTTTACGAAGGTAGACCCGCCTATTTTGACTCCTTCTTCTGCGGAAGGTACAACTGAGTTGTTCCACATCAAATATTTTGACGAGGATGCTTATTTGACACAAAGCGGACAGCTGTACATGGAAGCTGCGGCAATGGCGCTGGGTAAAGTATATTCCTTTGGTCCAACCTTCCGTGCGGAAAAGTCCAAAACACGTCGTCACCTGATTGAGTTCTGGATGATCGAGCCTGAAATGGCTTTTGTGGATCACGAAGAATCCTTGCGCGTTCAGGAGCAATTTGTAAGCCATATCGTGCAGTCTGTTCTGAAAAATTGTGCGAAGGAGCTTGAAGCTATCGGACGCGATGTTTCGAAGCTGGAGCAAATTCAAGGTGAGTTCCCACGGATTACGTACGATGAGGCGATTGCCTTCCTTCAAGGTGAAGGATTCGACATCCCGTGGGGAGAAGACTTTGGTGCTCCTCATGAAACGGCTATTGCCGAAAGATATAACAAGCCTGTGTTCATTACGCATTGGCCGACTCACATTAAAGCATTCTATATGAAACCTGACCCATCCCGCCCAGAGGTTGTTCTGTGTGCCGATATGATCGCTCCTGAAGGTTATGGCGAAATTATCGGGGGTTCCCAACGAATTGACGATCCAGCATTGATGGAAGAACGTTTTAACGAGCATAACCTGGCACGTGAAGCCTACCAATGGTATATGGATCTGCGCACCTATGGTACCGTTCCGCATTCTGGCTTTGGATTGGGACTGGAGCGTACAGTAGCATGGATTTGTGGACTCGATCATGTACGTGAAACGATTCCGTTCCCACGTATGCTGTATCGTTTGTATCCATAATCAATGACAGGATCATTTGATAAGACATCAGCGGCAGATTGGGCGGAGGGAGTAGCCTATGCTATGGAAACCGGAATGGTTCAAATTCCCTACGCTCTGCTCAAGCATTATCGGACGCTTCGGCTGACGGATGGTGAAATGCTGCTACTGATGCAGTTACTTGCATTTAAACAAGCGGAACGTAATGAATTTCCGACATGGGAGCAATTGCAGGCTCGAATTGGGTGCACTGCAAACGAAATCGCGCTTTATTTCAGTAAGCTCATGAAAGAAGGGTTTTTGCGAATAGATTCCGTGGAAGACCGCAGTTCATCCGTCCAATTTGAACGTTATAACTTGGCGGGTCTGTATCGCAAGCTGGCTGAATGTATGATCGCCGAGCGTTCGGAGCAGCACGATGAAGATGACATTTTGTTTGCCGGGAAGCCGGATTTACTGAATGGAGTATCGGAATCTCCACTTACAGAAGAACGAAATTTATTCACAATTTTTGAGAAAGAATTCGGCCGACCATTATCACCGATGGAATATGAGACGATCAGCAGTTGGGTGGATCAGGATCGGTATCCGGAGGAGCTTATTTTGCTGGCCCTGAAGGAAGCGGTATTTGCTGGGAAGGTACATTTCCGGTATATAGATCGCATTCTGCTAGAGTGGAGCCGAAACCGGGTTCGTAATGCACAGGATGCGAAAGAATATGCCCAGCGATTCCGTGGTGGCGGTCGCAATTAAAGTAGCAAACTGAGCCTTTTAGGTAGTAAATTGATGCGCTATGGCTGTCACATTGAAATGGCGATACATGGACAACGCGGAGTATCGCTTGTGCAACATGTAATGTAGGGCAGAAATTTAAAGTGAGCAAGTAGACTTTAATGATAGAGGACACACCCTTCCGATTAGGAGGGTGTGTCCTTTTTAAATTTTTTTTAGAAATATGCAGGGGAAGAAAAATTCCTGGCGTCTATAGTATTGGGAAGGGGGAGAGCGTCATTGATATAGAGAGAATCATTGAACGAATCCGGTCCGGTGATCGGCAGGCGTTCCGTGAGATCGTAGAGCTGTACAGCAAGCATGTATTTCATGTGGCCTATTCGGTACTGCATGACAGCAAGGAAGCGGAGGATGCCGCGCAGGAGGCGTTCGTTCAAGTGTACAAGTCTCTCCCCCAGTACCGGAACGAAGGGTTTAAAACGTGGCTGAGCCGAATTGCGCTCCATAAAGCGCTGGATATTAAACGCAAACAAGACAGGCGACCCGCAGAGCTTATAGACGTGGCACAATCCCTTGTGCAGCTCCCTTCCCCGGATGAAGATGTATTGGCCCGTCTCATCCGTGAAGAGCAAACGGTAGAACTATTACAAAAAATCGCCCAGTTGCCCCAGCAGCATCGAGATATTATTCAAGCCTACTATATGCAGGGCAAAACCTACGATCAAATAGCAGAAGAGACGCAGGTAGCTTTAAAAACGGTAGAGTCCAGACTCTATCGGGCACGACTATGGATTCGGAATCACTGGAAGGAGGAGGAATGGCAATGACTGACCAACAGGATAGACCGTGGATGGAAGGGCAAACGAATGACTGGCATGCATACATTACAGGAACTTGTTCGATAGAGGAATCTACCCGACTGGAAAAGCTCTTGTTGGAAGATGAACAAGCGCTGATGCTATATCTTGTCGCACTGGAGCAATTAGAGCCGACATTGGAAGAACACTCTGCCTGGATGGATACGGAGCGCTTCATAGATCAGGTAATGGCCGTTCTTCCCGATATAGAAGCTGAACCGAGTCAAATTATGTTTAAAAAACGTCGCTGGTTTGAGAAACCTGTGTTCCACTATGTTATTGCCGCAAGTCTGACGTTGATCTTGCTATCCAGTGGAGCCTTTGACAAAATGATGCCGCAAACAGGCAATAAGCCGGTTCCTTCAAAAGAACGCGTCTCTTACAGTGAAGAAGTCATGCAAGCTACGACAACCTGGCTCGATAAATTAAAGCCCTAAATAAGTTAAGGGTAAGACGAACAAGTTTAAACTTCAGTTGGGAATTTTACCAAGATTCCATAAATAGAAAGGAAGTGTAGCGATGCCTTATACGGAACGAAGCAAGCTATTGGCATTTCTATTGAACATCATTCCGGGTGTAGGACACTATTACTGGACCAGAAAAGCCAATGCGTTTGTCTATACCATTTTGTTTTTCGGATGTCTGGCAGGGGGAATATTTTTGTCAGTGGTAGCAAGTGACGGAGCGTTTTTTTTGGTGGGTATGTTTATTGCTGCCCTTTTATGGGGACTCTGCATGCTGCATATCGTGATTAGCTTATTACGTTATGATCCTCGTGCAGTCGCTGCTCCATACCCCCCTCATGCAGGACCCAATCCATATGGCTTTTACTCGCAAAGTGAACCTTATGGAGAGGCTGGTTTAACAGGAGAGGTGCCGGAGGGAGCAACAGACACAGGCACGAATACCATGGGGGCAGGTATGGGATCTGGTCCAGGGTATGACCATTATCAACAAGGATACTATGGTATGGCAGGATCACCTGCTTTTCAAAAAGGATCGGATAATGAACGGTTTTTTACGATTTTGCTGTCATTCATTCCGGGTTTGGGGCACCTTCATTTGGGGCTGATGCAGCGTGGCTTGTCTTTTCTGTTATCCTTCTTTGGCTTTGGCGCGATCCTCATCTTTATTACTAGCATAACGAACGAATCCGGATTTTTGGCGTTTGCAGGCGTGTTGCCGATTATTTGGCTGTATTGCATGTTTGATGCGGTGCAGCATGTACATCGTAAACAAGCTGGAGACATTCTTCAGGACCGGACTTTGTTTGAGGAACTGGAGCATGGAAGAGTTGAGGGACGTCGTAGTAAAATGCTGGCTACCATTTTATCGGTATTTCCCGGTGCCGGACATATGTATATTGGGTTGCAAAAACGTGGACTACAGCTCATGCTACTGTTTTTAGGATTTATCTATATACTGGACGTGCTGCATCTTTCACTCTTTTTGTTTCTAATCCCGGTGGTCTGGTTTTACAGCTTTTTTGATGCATTGCAGCAGGTAAGTCGTTATGGACGGGAGCAGCTGATCGACAAGCCTGTGATCGCTATGTTTGCTCAATATCACCGCTGGGTAGGCTTAGGACTGCTTCTGCTGGGTGCATACTACATCCTGATTAACGTACTTGTTCCGACACTGGACCGTCTGTTCCCGGATGGACAAATTTACAATTTAGTTGATATGTATTTAAGAACCATTATTGTCTCCCTTCTATTAATTGGCGGCGGTGTTTGGATGATGATTGGCAATTCCAAATTGAAGCGAGCAAAGGAGAAACGATAAAATGGATACTGAATTTTCAAAGAGTGAGGCTTCCTTTAAGGGAGCCCATCACTCTCAGAGCGACGTGACTGGGGCAATAGGTTTATTGGGTACTTCATCCCATAAGAATGGCACCTCCAAGAGCTCAAACGCTCCAACAGGTGTGTGGAAAGTTGGAAGGCTGTCCATGGGACTTTTTCTGGTACTGCTGGGCGGCGTAACGTTTGCCTCTAAGTTTTGGGGAGCGGGCATACTGGATCAAGCGTTGACGTGGTGGCCTGTCGTGTTTGTTTTGCTGGGACTGGAGATTTTAATGTATACCGCTTGGAAAGGGACACGTGAGCGCATTCGCTATGATCTGTTCAGTATGTTTATTACGGCGATATTGGTTTTTTGTTGTATCGGATTTGCCTTAGTCAGCTCATTGGGCATCACTCCGCAAGTCAGAGAAATGATGAGTTCGGTTCAGGAAACAAGGACTCTCCCAGACTGGCATGAAAAACTGCCTGCCGGAGTGACCAAGGTGATTGTACAGGGAGAAGATCCCTATGCGGTCAAAATTGACGCAACCACCTCACCGGAGGTGCATGTGTTCGGGAATTATATATATACAGGCAATGAGGATGATTTCAAAGGAACGGAGCTGTATCAGACAAAGCAAATTGGAGACACACTATATGTACTTCTCAGCCAGATTCCCACACGTTTTATGCAGACACATCATCAGCTTGACGTTACCATTGCTGTGCCTGAGGGAATAGCGGTTACTGTGCGTGACAGTCAGGGGAATGTGATTGAAAAATAGAGAGGGCTTCTAGCTTCAGCTTTACATTTTGTATCATTCACGCGATACTTGTTAGGGAAGCCTGAGTTGCACCATGTGACTGGTTATAAATTGTAGTTGCTTACCAGGCGTAACTTGATGATATGCATTCGAAGCGAATGTAGTCGGAAAAGAGGGGAAAAATGATTTCTTTAAATCCTGACACACTTACAGAGCGTGAAAATTATAAGCTGTTGACCGGGAGTATTATCCCAAGGCCAGTAGCGTTTGTAACGACTTTGAGCAGCGAAGGGGTGCTGAATGGTGCTCCGTTCAGTTATTTTTCCATCGTTGCCGCCGAGCCGCCACTGCTGTCTGTATCCGTACAGCGTGTCGATGGAGTTTCTAAAGATACAGCGCGTAATGCGATAGAGCACAATGCTTTTGTCGTACATATTACAGACGAAGACAATGTGGGGGCAGTGAATGTGACGGCTTCTCGTCTGTCGCCGGAGGAGAGTGAGGTTACACTGGCAGGTCTCACCCCAATAAAGAGTACAAAAATTGCAGTTCCCGGTGTGACTGAAGCGAAAATACGTATGGAATGTATTTTGGAGAAGGTGATACCGCTGGGAGGCAAGGAGGACACACCTGCCTGTGACCTATTAATTGGGCGCGTAGTGCAGTATCATTTATCAGAGGAAGCGTACCAAAATACATATGTGATTGCCAAGGAGTTGCGTCCGGTGAGTCGGTTGGCTGGAAACAACTATGCAAAGCTAGGAGAGCAATTCACGCTGGAACGTCCCCAATAGGGGACGTTGTTTTTTTACAACATTGAAAATTGCCATTGCCCTTCATTTAATTTCCAAATTGAACTTCTTAATGATTTAATTCCGGTATCATTTGACTCAGTACAGTATGTTGCATGTATAATTTCTGAAGATAACAACCTTATGTTAAAGTCAGTAATTATAAATGGTATATGGTTCAATGGAGACCTACTCTTTAAAAAGGTTAATTGCATTGACTTGTCGTACTTTCTACCCGACGAACCATACTCAATATAGTCATAAGCTAATAGTTTTTCAAAATCCTCACTTCGAGCATGCATTAACTGCTTTTCTAAACTTAATATTATATCTTCTATTTCTTTACTCAACTTATCACCCCAGTTGCCTTTTAATTTGCAGTGATACCTTCATGGGATTAAAAAAGTCCATTTGAGAAAAACAGGTTAGTTTTTAGGTAGCCAGTAGAATAGGTTGCTTTTTTTTAATAAAAAAAAGAACGTTCCGTGCTTTCGCTAGGTACCGTTCTCGATATTCAATGACCATTTTTACCATTCAATGATACGCATCTTTAATATTTATAATTTATTCATTTTGAAGTTTTCAGTAGCAAGGAGCGATAGGTCGTTTCAAACAGAAATTCAAACGCCTCCAGATGCTTTTTAGCTTCAAACACATCACGACCCCATGCATAAATGCCATGATTACGCAATAAAATGCCTGGAACCTGATCATTCAGCACGTCTGATACCAGCTTGGCAATCGAGGCGATGTCAGCATAATTTGGCAGTACGGGAATCTGAATGGCGGCATTTTCCTCCCAAATGTTAAAAGCCTTAATGAGCTCGATGCCTTGCACAGGTACAAAGCCCTGCTCACCGTAATATTCGGAAATCAGGTTGTTAAACACGGTATGCACATGAAAAACTGCTCCACAGCCTGTCAGGCGGTAAATTTCGCAATGGATGAGCGTCTCTGCACTTGGCTTGAGGTTTGTGGCTTCTGCCGCTTTTCCGTATTGGTCTACGAACAGAAAATCCTCAGGAGTACGTTTGGTCTTATCCTTGCCGCTAGCGGTGACTGCAAAATAAAATTGTTCTGGGTGAAAATTACCGATTCGGATCGACAGATTACCGCTTGTACCTGGGAACCAGTTGCGAGAGGCGAATAGCTCCTTGACATCAGCGAGTTCTTCCAGAGAACGGCGTTTTTCCTCAAACGAAATGTCTGCCAAGTTAAAACTCATTACAGTACCCCCTGCTCCTGTTTTTGCTTTAAATCCTCGATAATATCGTCAAATGTCTCAAAGGGTACATGCGGTACGCTAAGCTCTTGACACTTCAATGTCAGATGTGAGCGGGAGTACACAAGGTCGGCAATTTTGGCTCCTTCAAAATCTGTCAGGCTGTCGCCAATCAAAATCCGTTCGTATTGCTCGGAAGGGTATTGACGAATGACGGTCGTTTTGCACATGCCACAGTCATTCTTACACGGTTCCTCACACCGATGCGGCCACGTGATCTGGATGTGAGCCCCGGAAAAATCCGCTCCGTTGCAAAAAATGTGATCCTGCGGGATGCCGAACGGTTCTAGCAATGGATCAATAAAAAAATCAATGCCGCCGCTAGTAACGAAAAATTCAATCTGCTGCTCTCGTACAAAGTCCAAAAAGCGTGCAAAGCCCTGACGTATACCCGCTTGTCCAAGTACATATGAGATAACGTCTTCCTTAAGCTTCGAAGGCATCAAGGCGAACATCGCACCTACGCCTTCACGAATGGACATATGCCCGTTCACGATTTGATGCATGATGGGCTCATAGCCCATAGGCTTAAAATGCTTCATAATAGCGACAATATTATCACTGTTCGTAATGGTCCCGTCAAAATCACAAAAAATGACGGGCTTCTTGGCTGTGCTCATCGTTCGCCTCCCCAGGTGTCGAGCGCAGATTGCAACTCGGGATGAGTGCGGGCGTATTGGGCCAGCGGGACATTCTGCTGCACCGCCTCAATCGCCTGCACAAAAGCACGCCCACCAGCTTCCGTACCCAGTGGATGTCCGTGAATACCGCCCCCGGCGTTAACCACCACATCAGTACCAAAGTCGCGTACAATGAGTGGCACCAGACCTGGGTGTATCCCTGCGGAAGGGACAGGCATGCTGGTCTTCAGCGGTAGAGCAGGGGTGATCAGCTCGTCGTGAATCGCCATGTTTTCCTTACGCGGCATTGTCACTGAGCCATAGGGGGAAGGGAAGAGAACGAGATCAGCACCAGCTAGCCGCATAAGCTGACCAAGCAGGACGGACGCCGATATACCATAATGAGGTGATGGGTATGCAGCACCTGCTAATGAAGGATGGGCTGCAATCGGTACCGAAACCGCGGGATCGCTGCTAAGCTCATGCAGCACATCATAACCATAGGCCAGCACGTTAAATAGTAATGCGTTCGCACCTGCGCCGATAGCCTTGAGGGCTTGCGCTTTGAGCTGCGAGTTTGGACCGGTTAAATTAGCGGCATACAGCAGCTTTTTACCAGTTTCACGTTCAGCCGCTTCGGCAGCCCGGATACAGGCTTCGACACGTTTTTCAATCGGCGTCAGCCCATTTTCAAACAAGATCTCGTCATCTTTGATCAGATCAACGCCGCCGAGAGCCTGACGGGTAAACTGTTCACGCAGTTCGTCCAAATTGAGCCCAATTACGGATTTGAAAATGCTCATGAGCAGAGGCCGATCATACACGCCAAGCTGCTCACGCAAGCCGCTGATACCGAATTTCGGACCTGAAAAAGCAGAGAGGAATGCTTCCGAGAAACCCAGCTTCGTCAGCTTAATTCGGCCGTCCATCGAAATTTTGCCGAAGACCGTAACTAACAATGCGGGAATATCACGGCTGAAATTGACATCCGGGTAAGCGATCGTTAAGTCGGCGTACCGCTCACCGGGACCTCCATCGTGAATATCCACAGATTGAACAGAGCCGAGATGCTTCTGCATCGCATCCCGCTTGGCCTGCGGGAGCTCAGTCCAGCTGCCCACCGTCATGCCGATGGCAATAGAGTGGGCCTTTTGCTTAAAATCAGCTTTGTCATCGTATATTCGGTAGGTCGCCAGGCAATAGCTCACTCAATTCCCTCCTTAAGTACAGCTCCCATCTCGCGGGATCGTTCAGCGCAGCGCTGCACCGCCGCAATCACCGTTTCGTAGAAGTCACCTTTGTCCAGTGTTTCCAATGCAGCTACCGTGGAGCCATTAGGAGACATGATTTTATGACGAAGGGCAGAAGGCTCCTCTCCGGTTTGCTGGACCATGCGTGCTGCGCCAAGCGCAGTTTGCACTGTTAGTTCATGCGCTTGTTCAGGAGTCAAGCCACCGCGGATTCCCCCAGCAATCATGGCCTCCATTAAGTAGTAGACATAGGCAGGGCCGCTTCCGGAAATGCCGGTCAGTACATCCATTTTCTCTTCCTCTATAACCGTTACTGTACCTACGGATTCGAACATCGTAAGCACGTTTTTACGTTGAGTTTCGCTGATCTCTTTGGAAAAACTGATGCCTGTGGCTCCCAGTCCAATCGAACTGGATGTGTTGGGCATCGTTCGTGCGATTGGCTGTTTGCGACCAAGCAACGTTTGCATGGTACGAATAGACAACCCGGCGATGACCGAAATGATCAGCTGTTCATCTGACAGAAGGGGACCGAGCTGTCCAAGTGCCCCGGCAGCATCTTTAGGCTTCATGGCAAGCACGATCACTGGAGAATGACGCAGCAGTTCCGTTTTGGCTGCATCCTCAGTTTGGAACAATACTCCGTATTGCTGTTGGAGTTCTTCAAGACGAGCCTGATTACTGCGGTTGATGACGGTAATACCGCCACGTTTAACGACAGAACGATTCGTCATCCCACGAATAATAGCCTCAGCCATTGAACCTGCACCGAAAAACGTAATTTGCTCGTTAATTAACACCTTTGTTTGTGATTCACACATGGATTCATACCTCCAAAGATACGGATTGATTTATGATATTATTCCCTGATTTGTCCAGTACCGTACACGCGGTATTTGGTTGAAGTCAAGGCAGGCAACCCCATAGGGCCGCGGGCATGTAATTTTTGTGTGCTGATTCCGATCTCGGCACCAAATCCAAACTCGAAGCCATCCGTGAAGCGGGTGGATGCATTGTGGTACACGGCTGCCGCGTCCACTTCTTGCAGAAAACGCTCAGCATGAGCTTTATTCTCAGTAACAATACACTCTGAATGCATCGTGCCATACCGGGCAATATGCTCCAGTACTTCGTCCAAATTGTTTACGACTTTTACATTCAAAATGTAATCATTGTACTCGGTGCCATAATCCTCTTCCGTGGCAGAGACAGCCCAAGGAGCTAGTTCTCGTGTCCGTGCACATCCGCGCAGCTCAACCCCAGCATCACGAAAACGTTCAGCCAATCCTGTTAAATGTGCTTGAGCATAATCCGAGTGTACGAGCAGTGTTTCCATCGAGTTGCACACGGACGGTCTTTGTACCTTCGCATTGAGTGTAATCGCTTCGGCCATTTCTACATTCGCTGTAGCGTCCAAGAACGTATGGCATACGCCAGCCCCGGTTTCGATGACAGGCACGGTAGCGTTCTGAACAACATTTTGAATGAGTGAACGACCGCCGCGTGGAATAATTACATCCAGCAAGCCGTTCAAGGTGAGCATTTCGCTGACGGAGGCACGGTCTGAATCTTCAATGAGTTGAAGCGCCTCGCGTGGCACGGCTGTTGCGTCTAGCGCCTGCTGGAGCACTTCAATGATCTTGCGGTTGGAGGAGAGAGCAGCCGAACCACCACGCAGCACAACCGGATTGCCTGTTTTCAAGCACAGACCCGCTGCATCCACGGTCACATTTGGACGCGCTTCATATATGATGCCGATGACACCCAGCGGTACACGTATTTTCTCAATCCGCAGACCATTTGGACGTTCAATTTGCTCAAGCGTGTCGCCGACCGGATCAGGTAGTGCCGCAATTTGCCGCAATCCTTCAGCAATAGCCCCGATTCGCTCCTCGGTCAGCTTGAGGCGGTCGAGCAGTGATTCGGACGTTCCCAGTTCCCGTCCACGTTTCAGGTCATTATGATTCGCTGCAATCAGCTCTTCTGCATGGTTTACTAGAGCTTCAGCCATAGCAAGCAATGCTTCGTTTTTTTGTGCTGTAGTCAGTCGGTTCATAACCCCGGCACTTTTTTTCGCGAGACTTGCTTTGGTTCGTACTTCGCTGAACTGGTTATCCTCTGTTATCGCTGTGTTTGTCGTTAAATCACTCATATTATGGCCTCCCTACATACATAATGTAATCCATTCATCCCTGTGGATCACCTCAAGCCGATGGATGGGACCGATTTTGCCCACAACCTCACCGCTAGGTAAACCTTGTACCATTTTAAGCTGTTCATCATCATAATTGACGATGCCACGTCCTAATACCTTATTTTCCGGTCCCAGTACCTCAACGACATCTCCAGCATGAAAGCTGCCCTCGACACGTCGTACGCCAACCGGAAGCAGACTATGTCCTCCGTGTACTAACGCTTCTTCGGCCCCTTGGTCTACATGCACTGAGCCCAAAGGGGTGGACATAAATCCAAGCCATTGTTTTTTCATCGGCAGTGAAGAGAGGTGGGTATCAAAATAAGTGCCCGGTCCGTGTCCTTCGACGGCTGCATCCAGATCACCATTTTCGCTTACCCGTCCCACATATACAGGCACACCGCCGCGTGTAGCCACTTTGGCAGCCTCGATTTTGGATCGCATGCCGCCAGTTCCTACTGCTGATCCAGAACCTCCGGCTAATGCATAAATCTCCTCTGTAATTTCCTCGATACGTTCAAAACGTACAGCGTTTGGATGCTTGCGCGGGTCAGCCGTATATACGCCATCGGTATCCGTAATGATAATCAAATGCTGGGCTTTGACCAGATTGGCAACTAGTGCAGACAGCATATCATTATCGCCGAATTTCAATTCGTCAATCGATACGGTGTCATTTTCGTTAAAAATCGGGATAACCTGCTGGCGCAGCAATTCTTCTACAGTCATTCCGGCATTGTTCATCCGTTTGCGGCTCAGAAAGTCACTACGGGTCAGCAGAACCTGCGCGATTACGAGGTCAAAATTTTTAAAAGCCTGCTCATAGGCTTGCATGAGAAGAGCTTGGCCGACGGCAGCTGCCGCTTGCTTTTCATGCAGCAGTTTGGGCCGAAAGGGATATCCAATCTCCCGGAACCCGGCGGCTACAGCGCCTGATGTAACCAGCAGCACTTCATGGCCTTTTGCACGAAGCAAGCTGATTTCCCTAGCAAAATAAGCGATGGCTTCCCGATTCAGACCACCTTCCACTCCAGTCAGGGAGCTACTACCGATTTTAATGACGATACGTGTTGACAAGACGTCCACTTCCTTAATTTTACTCTTTTTAATGCAAAAAAACTTCCATCCTTTGTATGCAAAGGACGAAAGTTTGTGCTTCCGCGGTACCACCTTCATTGATGATTCATGATCATCCCACTTAAAACCTGTTAACGGCAGGGACCGCCTGATTGCGCAGGGCGCTCGGGGATAGGAGTTGGGAGAGAGTCCAGGTAAATTCTTGCAGCCTATCGGAATTTACTCTCTGAACAGGACCGAGCCTCTCTTAATAGTCCCTTCAACGCGCTAAATGATATTGGATACAGAATACCACGAAAAGACTAGGTTTGGCAAAGAAGTTGTAGCTGGAAAATACGGCTTAACCAAACAGGTTTAGCTTGCCAATTCGATCAGCCGCCTCGGCCAGTCGAGCTTCTGAGCTCAGAAGCCCTGCTCGCACATATCCTTCGCCGCCGCTACCGAACCCAATCCCTGGAGCGACAGCTACCTTGACTTCACGCAGTAGCAGATCAGCAAAAGAAGCCGAAGTATAGCCCTGCGGCACAGGCAACCAGCTGAAGAAGGAGCCGCTTGGACGCGTCCCCTTCCAGCCTATTTGACCAAGGGCATCATAAAAAGCGTTGCGGCGTGATTCATAGCGAGCAACCAGCTCGGTTACGCATTCCTGTGAGGACGTCAGAGCTGTCGCCGCTGCTGCCTGAATACCTCCAAACAGGCTTACATAAATATGGTCCTGTAGCAAATTAATCAGCGAGATGATCTTGGCATTACCGAGCGCGAAACCAACACGCCAGCCGGCCATGTTGTATGTTTTGGACAAGGTATAGAACTCAATCCCCACATCCTTAGCCCCCTCGGCCTGTAGGAAGCTTACAGGCCGCTTGCCATCGAATCCAATAGCGCCATAGGCAAAATCGCTGGCAACCACAATACCGTTACGTAGCGAAAATTCAACCGTATCCTCGTAAAAGGAGAGTGGGGCAGTTGCCGCAGTAGGATTATTCGGATAATTAAGGAACATTAATTTGGCGCGGCGGCGATCTTCTTCGGAAATGGCTTCATAATCAGGCAGAAAACGGTTCTCTTCCTTTAAGGGGAGAAATGACATTTCCGCTTTAGCCAAGGCTACGCCAGACCAGTAATCCGGGTAGCCGGGATCAGGGACGAGACACACATCGCCGGGATTGAGCAAAACTTGCGGTAGCTGAACCAAGCCCGTTTTTCCGCCAAACAGGATGGCGACCTCGCTTTCCGGGTCAAGAGTTACGCCGTAGTCCTCCTGATAGCGCTGGACGATGGCTTCTTTGAGAAAGCTGTAGCCGCGGAAAGGAGAATATTTATGATACAGCGGGTTATCCGCTGATTCCTGTAAAGCTTTTACAATATGAGATGGAGTAGGAGTGTCCGGGTTTCCCTGTCCGAGATTAATGACATCATGCCCTGCTGCAATTTCACGGTTTACATTTTGTACAAGTGTGGCAAAAAATTGAGTGGGTAACTGTTTCATGACGTCAGCCGAGGGAATAGAAAAATGAGTCATCAATGTACACGACCTTTTGGAATAGTTTAAGAAACAATCTATCACGATTTTACCGAGTTGTATAGGGGGAATTGAGCTTGTATGGTTGCGTAACCCAGACTAATCGGGCTATGATGGGAGAAAATACCGGACAATGGGACACGGGAAAAGTTCCGGCTCATAGAGAGGATGAAGAACTTTGACGTATCAGGAAGCTCAGCCATTCGGTGTGGCACTTATACAAGCTCATATAGAGATAGGAAATCCTCCCGAAAACCACAATCATATCCGTTCTTTAATGGAACAAGCGGTAAAGGCCGAACAAAAGCCAGATCTGATTGTTCTACCGGAAATGTGGAATACAGGTTATGCCTTGGATCGCATTCATGAGCTGGCGGACGAAGAAGGCACGGAGACTCGGGCATGGATAGCGGCATTTGCCGCCACTTATCAAGTGAATGTAGTAGCAGGGTCGATCGCAGAGAAAAAAAGCGACGGTCATGTATACAATACGATGCTCGTTTTTGACCGTACAGGCAAAGAAGTGGCGTCGTATTCTAAAATTCATCTGTTCCGACTTATGGATGAAGAGAAATATTTACAGCCTGGCGAGGAGAAAGTTGTATTCGCACTGGATGGTGGAATACAGGCTGGGGCGTCAATTTGTTACGATATCCGTTTTCCTGAGCTGGCTCGCAGTCTGGCCCTGTCTGGCGCAAATTTGCTGATCGTACCTGCAGAATGGCCTCATCCCCGGCTTCACCACTGGCGTACCCTGCTGACCGCACGGGCTATTGAAAATCAGATGTATGTCATTGCTTGTAACCGGGTAGGTCGTAGTGGAGATACCGATTTCTTCGGGCATTCGCTCATCATTGATCCATGGGGAGAAATGATTGCCGAGGGCGGAGAGCAGGAGGAGATTCTCACAGGCTCAATTGAGTCTGCCTTGGTTCAGGACGTGCGTGGGCGTATTCCAGTGTTTGAAGATCGGCGTCCCCTGCTGTATGACCGATAGTCAGTATAGAAAGGATAATCCATGCTTAAGGAACGCATTGAATTTTTGTGTAAAAAGAAAAACCTATCCCGTAAAGAGTTAGTAGACGGATTAGTTACACCTGCACATTTTGCGAATATATTGGCTGACCGTTACCCGCTGGCTGAGGATTTAGCTGAGCAAATTGCTGAACGTCTAGGTGTACAATCTTCCTACCTATTACGTGCATCGGCAGAGGATGAGGAGACGCTGGCTACAGCGGATACGATTTTCACAGAGCTGTCCAAGCTGGCTAATCCCGCTACGGAAAGCTATGTGGATCAGTTGGAGGATCGCAACGATTCGCTCGTGGTGGAAATGACGACTTATTTGATGAAGGCTGTTTATTTCCAGCAGCTAAATGACCCAACAGCCTATGAATATTTGCATCAAACCTATTTGAATTTTTATTTGGAGAGGTTTGGTCGCTCGGATGAGGTGGAGTTGCCCGCACCACTAAAAAAAGCAATTTTATTTTATAAAATTCAATATTTCCGCTCTAAAAATCATTATTATGATGTACTAAATAACGTTACGCAGCTCATCCGCCTGGTGGATGAGGGAACCGAAAACTGGCTGAATGCGCAAAACATTATGATGGAGGCCTGCATTCAGGTCAAGCAATTTGATCAGGCCAAACAGGTGTTTGAGCAAACAATGCGCAGGGTATATGATGATCGGCTCTTTCACCGTCTGACGGGCCTGTACGTGACTTATAGCGGATATTGCTTTGCTATGGGTTCTGTACAGGAAGCACTGTTAACGTTGTCTATGGCGGAGGCGAATTTGGTCTATTTGGAAAATGCGGCAGATATGCTTACGACGATCCTGAACAATCGGATTATTATGCTGACATCGATTGGCGAGCTGGATAAGGCCTTGGAAGAAGTAGTGCGTTTTGAAGCATTGGTGAGTCGGGAGCGAGAGGAAATGCAACAAATGATGCTGCCCGTTACGCTGATATACCGTTGTGAGATTGCATTTACCCGAAAAAACTGGGGACTGCTCTCACAGCATCTGGATCAGCTACGTAAAACTAATCTGACAACGGATCAGCAAATGGGGCTTGATTTTTATGAAAGCCAGCTTGCGCTTGCCCAGGGAAAACAGGATGCTTTTTGGATGCATGCTCTGCAATGTTTGCCTTATTTTGAAACTCTCCAGCATCCAGCGCGGCTTGAGCAACTATATGAAACGCTGGCTGTAGTATCCGAGGACAGTCGTCGCTATAAAGAATCATCAGCGTATTATCGTAAACTGGTCTATCTTTTGCGTAAAAAATAGGCTGAATGCACTCGTTTTTCACAAAACATTCAGATGATCGTGCAAAAGAATGCTCTGAAGTGCGCAAAATTTTGTGCAAACCGCCCCAAAGCTCAAAACTAAACCGACAAAAAACAGTTTAAAGCTGCTGTTTTTTCGGTTTTTTTGTATGCGTCAAAACGTATTGTGGTGTTGGATACCGTCTTCTATACTGAATTCATAAGGTACAACAATACAAAATATGAGGTGCAACCACATGATGAACTTTTTCGGTAAGAAGAAAAAACAGCAGGATGCGATAGAACATGCAGATCAACTGATGAATAAGGGCTTGTCCGGATTATTTATGAAAGGTCTGGTCCCCAAAGAGCATCGGGAACAGATCAACCAGAGCTTAAACTCGGCAAGACAAGCTCAAACGGCGGCTAACGGAGGCTTGGCGATGGCAGCAACTGCGGTTGTGATTTCGGTAACAGATACCGGGAAGCTCGTGAATTTTGATCCGATTGTGGTGCTTGTACTAGATGTGACGGAAGTTAGCGGCAATCGATACCAAAAAACGCTGGAAACGCTCGTATCTAAGCTGCAAATTCCGCGACCTGGAGATGTGGTGGGTCTGGGTAGCAATCCGGCAAATCCATCAGAGCTGATTTATATGGGGCTGGTGACAGCGTAAATGATTGGCGGGCGTTTCACCATTCTTGCGAGCACATTTTTTTAAATAAATGATTGAAAAAGGGGTTTTGGAGAATGAAAGGATTTTTGAGTTTGATCGGGGTACTTCTGGTGTTTGGGGTAGGATTTTCGCCTTTTCTGGCTGAATATTTATGGGATGATCCATTTTTAATTATGGAAGCCCCGTGGTATCGGCCGTTAATTTATACAGGCTTTGCGCTTATATTTCTACCGGGTATTTTAGGTTTGTTTTTTGGTGGCGGTAAAGTCAAGAAGGGTGTTCCGGGGGTTGGAATCATTACAAGTGTTCAACAAACAGGGACTTATGTAAACAATCAACCACAGGTAAAGCTCGGGTTGACCGTAACCAAACAGGGTGAAGATAAATATGATACTGCCTTGACGACGATTATTCCTTTGACCTCCATGGCTCAATTTCAGCCGGGCTCGATCATTCCGTTGATCGTATCTGAGAAAGACAAAATGAAGGTAGGTCTCGACCTGAAAGGTCAGGTGTCGCAAATGGATTTGCAAGCATTAATGAATGAGCAGATGGTCAAGCAGGGCGTCTCGCCTGAGCTGATGGAAATCGCCAAAACCGGTGAGCAGGCTTACGCGAAGATACTGGATGTTACACCCATGGGGGAAGCGGGACCCGATAAAATTAAGCTTCAATTTACACTAGCGGTGACGAAAAGCAATGGCGAAACATTTAATGTAACCACGCAAAAGGAAGTTTTTTCTTCCCAACTATCCAAACTGCAACAGGGAAGTATTATAGAGGTGATATATTCGCCTCAAGATCCTTCGAAACTGGTTATTAAGACACAAGTGAGTGAATCCGACGTGCAGCAAGCATTTGGTTCATCCCGATAAAAAAATTGTTGAATCTGTTTCAGATACAGCCCATAGGTGTATTATAATAGTATCCCGACACCAGGAGGTTGATAACGATGGATAACCAAAGTAGATCCGAACTGGCGAATAGGGATGGCCTGTCACGGCCGAGAGGCTTAAATAGACAGGTTGTCGGAAACAACTTTGAAATGGGCTATGATCAGGATAAAAGTCCACCCCATGTAGGGAGACCCTGATCACAACAAGGCGAGGACAGGCACTTTGGGATCACACAGCACATTGGAACTGAGGTAGGACATTCTTGGATACCAAGACTAGAGACCTTAAGGAAAGAAGTGATGCGGGATGGATAAAGTGGAGTTTCCGAGCAAGTGTAGAGTAATCAGGCGAGGCTGACATGGATTTCAAATGAACATGAAATGTGGTTCGTTGAAGACAGAGGGAAGCAATCGCAACAGTGTAATCGAACCCGTGATCTAAATGCCGTATTGAAAGTATAGGGGCGAAGCCCCAGGACCGTCTTCCTCTCTGGCTTGGGCTGGGGAGGAAGACGGTCCTTTTCACGTTCGATGCTACTTTTGAGAAAGTTGCTTGACCGTTTCTCGGAAGGTATCAATAAAAGCTTCGGCAGCTTTAGACAAATAACGTCCGTTCCGGTAAGCAATCGCCAGGGTACGGCTGGGGGTAGGTTCGGCTAGTGGCAGCAATGCTGGAACAAACTCGCTGCTGGCGGCGCGGGCGATAAAACGGGGAACGAGCGTCACTCCCATACCTGTCGCTACGAGCGATTGGAGTGTCTCCATATTGGTGCTTTCAAACACCACATTAGGTTCAAAGCCTGCCTGATGACACAGATCCATCGTCAGCTTGCGAAAGCCTTGCCCTTTTTTCAGGACGACAAAAGGCTCGTCTTTAAGTTCTTCCATGTGCACTGGCTGCGGCTGATTACCGTTTTTACGCAGGGCTAGGGGATGACCTGGAGGAACAGCGAGATCAATCCACTCTTCACCGATGGGTACATAAGATAGTGTAGGTTCTACTAGGGGAAGAGAGAGCAGGCTGAGATCGGTATCGCCACTTGCCGTTTTTTTCTCCAGATTCATGGATGAATCTTCGACTAACACGATTTCAATGTCTGGATGAGCCCTCTTGAATACAGGCAGCACATGTGGCAGCAAATGGGAGCCCGTGATAGGCATACTGCCAACGACGACCTTCCCTTTTCGCAACTGAGAGATATCGTCCATTTCCTGTCGGAGCTGTTCCACCGCGTCGACTATTTTTTTTGCCTTTTCCACAAAGCTTGCTCCGGCATGTGTTAGTTCCACCGTGCTGGTGTTGCGTTGAAATAACAATACCCCAAGCTCTTTTTCCAGTTTGGACAATTGCTGGCTCAACGAAGGCTGAGCGATATGCAGTTTTTCTGCTGCGCGTGAGAAGTTTTTTTCCGCTGCAATTTGCAGGGTGTACTGAAGCTGTCTGAATTCCATCGAATTTCATGCTCCTTATCTTATAAGCTTTTCCTATTAAATCATAGACTGATTATACAATAATAAAATTAAATGCCCAATCCTAACGAATCTCATGTGTCACAAGTTTTATATAAGATGAAGCGTTTTTTCACAAATAGAGTCTTTTAATATAGATAATTAATTCCCTTAACATTCTCCTGATAAAACATAATTAATCTTAGTTCTGGTTGTACAAAAAAAGGTCTGGGAGGAAAATGAATGCTAAAATGTTGGGGGATACATACGAAAAAATCGGTAGCTGCACTCCTAGCGACGATGATGCTAACCGTAAGCGGCGGGACAGCGATGGCAGTCGAGAAGGACACGACAATTAAAAATGTAATTATTCTGATTCCAGACGGCATGGCTAATGACGCTACTGCATTGGCTAGATGGTACAAAGGATCATCCTTAACGTTAGACAGCATGGCAAGCGGGATGGTGCGTACACATTCTGCGGATGCACCGATTGCCGATTCTGCTCCGGCGGGTACAGCTTTTGCCACAGGACATAAATCACATACTGGGTATGTAGGCGTTCTTCCAGACGAAGCAACGATGCCCGGACAGCAACCGATCGCAGCAGGTGACGCCAAAAAGCCTGTAGCTTCCATTCTGGAGGCTTCCAAGCTAGCAGGGAAATCAACCGGAATTATTGCTACTTCAGAGATTATGCATGCGACACCAGCTGATTTTACCGCACATTATCCTGACCGCAAAAATTATGATGCACTCAGCATGCAACAAGCCTACAACGGAGTTGACGTTGTGTTAGGTGGAGGCGGCAAGTTTTTGGAGCCAGCAGGGCGTAAGGACGGCCAAGATTTAATTGCTCAAATTAAAGACCAGGGCTATGATTTTGTCACAACACCTGAAGGGCTGAAAAATTCGACCTCCAGCAAGCTCTGGGGCAGCTTTTCTCCCGAAGCCCTTGCATATGACCTGGATCGCGATGTATCGAAGGAACCTAGTCTGGCAGAAATGACAACGAAAGCCATTGATGTGTTATCCAAAAATGATAAAGGCTTTTTCTTAATGGTAGAAGGCAGTAAAGTGGATTGGGCTGCACATGCTAATGATCCAACGGGAATTATTAGTGATGTGCTTTCATTTGACGAAGCAGTGAAAGTAGCTCTCGATTACGCCAAGCAAAACCAAAATACTGTCGTCGTAGCAGTGACAGACCATGGAAACGGTGGATTGACGATTGGTAGCAGTGATACAACTAGCAATTATGACAAAACGCCTTTAGCTTCTTTTATAGATCCATTGAAAAAAGCGAAGCTGACGGGTGAAGGCTTGGAAGCCAAGCTGAATGCAGATCGCAGCAATATTAAAGAGGTACTTTCCACGTATTTTGGCATCACCGATTTGTCAGACGAAGAAGTAAAAACAATTAAAGATGCCAAAGAAGGCAGCATGAACTATGCCGTCGGACCAATTATTAGCAAACGCGCCAATATTGGCTGGACTACAGGTGGACACACAGGGGGTGATGTCGTGTTGTACACGTACGCGCCGAACGGTGACCGTCCATCCGGTGTCATCGACAATACAGATGTAAATAAGTATATGACACGTGTACTTGGACTGGATTTGGATACAGTCAGCAAGCAACTGTTTGTTCCTGCAAAAGCCGCTTTTGAAGCTAAAGGAGCCAAGTTTACTGCGGACACGAAAGTCATTACGGTGACCAAAGGCAGTAACAAGCTGGAGCTTCCAGTATACAAAAATATTGCTACACTGAATGGTAAAAATTCTACGCTCAACGGTGTAGTCGTATTTAACGGCGTTGATTATTTTGTACCCCAGCAGGCGATTGATTTGATTCAGTGATAAATAGACCTATCGAGAGAAGCTGTTTCTTCTATAACGGAGGAACAGCTTTTTTTGTGTGTAGAGATGAATATGTAGTTTTTAAGGTGAGAATGAAATTGGTTTTCAGAAAATGGGATTTTTTGTGAAACTAGTCACGTTATATTCTCTCTGATGTTGCTAGAATAATACATGTACGATATAAGCCACTGATGATGTAAAGTCCGGATGGACGAGGGAAGAAGGGATGAGTCACGGACGAATTATTACTGCGTCTGGCTGATGGCAAGGAATGGACGCATACGGAAATGACGGAGCTGCTGACACGTCTGGATAGTGAGCCGACGCTACGAGCACAACTGCGCCAACTGGCAGCTCGCACCAAATTGGAGCGTTATGGCAAAGGTGTTTTTTTACGAGGATTAATTGAATTCTCAAGTATATGTCGTCAGGATTGCATGTACTGTGGGCTGCGTGCTTCGAATAAACAGGCAGACCGTTACCGTTTGCAGCCGGAAGAAATTCTGGCCTGCTGCGCGGAGGGGTATGAACTGGGTTATCGGACCTTTGTTTTGCAAAGTGGGGAAGATTACTGGTTTACGGCTGCCCGGCTGACGAAACTAATTCGGGAAATTAAAAGCCGTTTTGCAGATGTGGCGGTTACATTGTCCATCGGTGAACGGGATGACGAAACTTATGAGCAACTATACGAGGCGGGCGCGGACCGTTTTTTACTCCGGCATGAGACAGCTTCACCCAGTTTGTACGCCAAGCTGCATCCGACGATGACGATCGAAAGCAGGCGTAGCCGGCTGCTGGCTTTGCAACGGATCGGCTTTCAGATCGGGGCTGGATGTATGGTGGGATTGCCGGGACAAACGAACAGTGAATTAGCAGATGATTTGGTCTATTTGCATAGCCTGTCGCCAGATATGATCGGAATTGGCCCCTTTTTACCACATAGCAATACGCCGCTTCGTGAGGCCAGCCAGGGGAGCATGGAAAAGGCACTTGATATCATTTCATTATCCCGGTTGGTCGTTCCAGATGCGCTTATTCCGGCATCCACGGCCATGGGGACGATTCATCCCCAGGGAAGGGAGAAGGCGCTTCAGGCGGGAGCGAATGTGGTGATGCCTAATTTGTCGCCACTGGCGGTGAGGCCTAAGTATGCGATTTATGAGAATAAAATATGTTTGGGCGATGAGTCTGCCCAATGTAGACATTGCTTGGAGCTGCGAATCCGTGGAGCGGGATTTGAAGTCGATATGGGGCGCGGCGATAGTTTGAGAGTGCAACGACAGCTTATGAGACAGGGGACCGTGTGAGAACGTGACGGAAACATTGCAGTAACCATAAATAAGGAGATGGGTATACGTGAGTGGAGTACGGGAGAAAGTGTCGGCAGATTTTATTAATGAAGCAGAGATAATGGCCGCAGTGGAGCAGGGGAAACAAGAGGCAACAAATCGACAACGCATTTTGGAAATTTTAGAAAAGGGTAGAGCCTGCCGCGGGCTGAATGCAAGTGAAGCGGCGGCTCTTTTGCATGTAGATGATCCTGAATTATTGGAAGAGATGTTCAAATCTTCGCGGGCCGTCAAAGAGCAGATTTATGGCAACCGGATTGTGCTGTTCGCTCCTTTATATGTAAGCAACCACTGCGTTAATAACTGCGAATATTGTGGGTATAAGCATACCAATGATAGCTTTGCGCGTAGCCGCCTGACCCCGGAGGAATTGGTGGAGGAGGTTAGAGTGCTTCAAGAACTGGGACACAAGCGACTTGTATTAGAAGCGGGGGAAGACCCAGTCCATTGTCCCATTGATTATATCGTCGATTGTCTGCGCCAGATCTATGAGGTCAAGGTAGATAACGGCAGCATTCGGCGGATTAATGTGAATATTGCATCTACAACCGAGGAGGACTATCGGAAGCTGGCAGAGGTGGGTATTGGTACGTATATTTTATTTCAGGAAACGTATCATCGGGAGAGCTATCGCAAATTTCATCTGCAGGGACCCAAACGGGATTATGATTGGCACACCACCGCAATGGACCGGGCTATGCGTGCGGGTATAGATGATGTGGGGATCGGTGTGTTGTATGGCTTGTATGATTTCCGGTATGAAACAGTAGCCATGCTGAAACATGCAGAGCACTTGGAAGAAACCTTTGGTTGTGGGCCTCACACGGTCTCGGTTCCACGATTGCGTCCGGCTGAAAATGTAGATCTGGAGCGATATCCGTACCTGGTCAACGACGATGATTTTATGAAAATTGTATCCGTTCTTCGACTGGCTGTCCCTTATGCTGGGATGATCCTGTCTACGCGCGAGGAGCCGGAATATAGAGACCGTGTCATTGGTTTAGGCGTGTCACAGATTAGTGCTGGATCAGCTACAGGCGTAGGCGCCTATGCAAAACAGGAGACGGAAGATAAGCCTCAATTTGAGGTGGGAGACCATCGCTCTCCATCGGAAATTATTAAAAGTTTGTGCCGTGGCGGATATATGCCAAGCTACTGTACAGCTTGCTACCGTGAGGGACGAACCGGAGATCGCTTCATGGAACTTGCCAAATCCGGACAAATTCACAATGTGTGCCAGCCGAATTCGCTGCTGACCTTCCAAGAATATCTGCTGGATTATGGAGATGAGGAAGCACGTGAATTGGGAGCTGCTGCTCTGCGTGAAAATCTGGAGCGTATACCACGTGAATCAACGCGCCGTTTGACGCTTGACAGACTTGAACGATTAGAAGCAGGCGAGCGCGATTTGTATTTTTAGCAATTGATAATAATAGCATTTGAAAATAAAAAGCAGTCGCGTTGGAATCAGCGCGGCTGCTTTTGTATGTCTAGAGAGAAGAATATTAATGACGAGATTTTAAGAATAACTTCCTGCTTTAGCGGCTTGCTCCCAGGCTAGCATAGCAGATGGAAAGCATTCAATAGCCCGGGGGAAGACTCCCTGGACATAAGCGATAAACACACCATAGTTCACAATCGGCACCCTGGCGGCTTTCGTTTCAGACATTCGGTGAAGCATTGTACGCCGATTGAGCATACAGGCACCGCAATGAATAACCAACGCATATTCACTCAAATCGTCAGGGAAACTGGAGCCAGATGCATGTTCGATAATGAGGCGTTTACCTATCGTTTGACGCAGCCAACGAGGGATTTTTACTCGACCAATATCGTCAGATTGACATTGGTGAGTGCAGGCTTCCGCAATGAGCACACGGTCTCCATCCTTGAGGCGTTCAATAGCTCTTGCTCCTCGCACCAGTTCGTCCAGATCGCCTTTGTGACGGGCGAACAGAATGGAGAAAGAGGTAAGTGGTATATCCTTGGGCGTGTCGGCCGCAACTTTCATAAAGACCTGTGAATCGGTAATGACTAGGCTGGGCTTGCGTCCCAGTCGCTCCAGCGTCAAACGTAGCTCATGCTCTTTGGTCACGACAGCGATGGCATCGCTCTCTAGCGTATCACGGATCGTTTGCTGCTGCGGCAGAATCAATCGTCCCTTTGGTGCCGCTTTATCGATGGGAACCACCAGCACGACCAGATCGCCGGGTGACAACAGGTCACCTACGATACGGAAGCGATCTTCGTTTTGGGGGAGTGTATTTGTGATGGCCTTTTTCAGTTCTGCGTCACCCCGGAGCATAGATGCACTGAAAGGAATCAGTGCGAGATTCAATTCGGTCTCCAGCGTTGCAGCCATTGGATCTGATTCAGCAAGGGTATCTATTTTATTTAGTACACCAATGACAGGAATCTTTTTGGTGCGTAGCTTCTCGAGCAGCTCGTACTCGAATGGTCCGACTCCAACAGTGGCGTCGATGACCAGCAGAGCCAAGTCTGTACTATTAAGTATTTCTAGCGTTTTGTTGCGGCGCAGCTCCCCGATCTCACCCTCATCGTCCAGTCCGGCGGTATCCACCAGAACAATGGGACCCGCAGGAAGTAGCTCCATCGGCTTGAAAACGGGGTCCGTAGTCGTTCCTCCTATAGGTGATACCACAGCGGCGGGCTGGCCGGTCAAGGCGTTCAGAATGCTGGATTTGCCTGCATTTCGGCGACCAAGCAGAACGATATGTGGTCGGTTACTTCTTGGGGTATCATTCATTCCCATGGTGAGTTCCTTCTTCCTGCCCCGGAATTCCGGGCTTGGTTACGGTATAGGGATGGCACAATTGGTCAATCCGCGCACGGGTCAGCTGACCGCGATCCTCTGCAATATCCTCTGGTGTGCGACCCTGTGCAATGGCTGCTGATGCAATGGAAGCAGCTTCATCATAGCCAAGCTCAGCGACCAGCGCGGAGGCCATCACAGCTGAGCTGTGCAGATTAGCAGAGCAGCGTTCCTCCTGTACGATCAGACCGCGCACACACCGTTCCTCGAACAGTTGAACGGCATTGGTGAGAATATGCAGCGATTCCAGCAGCGATTCGGCAATCAACGGCAGGAACGCGTTCAGCTCCAGCTGTCCAGAGGCAGCAGCCATCGTGATAGCCGCATCTTCGGCCATCACACGCATCGCTGTCAATCCGGCCATTTCAGCCATTACCGGATTGACCTTGCCAGGCATAATAGAGGAACCAGCTTGGACCGGAGGTAGCATGTATTCACCGATACCACCGAAAGGACCAGAGGCTAGCAGACGAAAATCGCTAGATATTTTGAGCAGATTTACCGCGGCGGATTTAAGTAGACCTGACACCTCGACGAAGACATCCATATTTTGAATCGGATCCATGGGGTGGTCGCTACGGCATAGCCCTAATCCAGTCTCGTCCGCCAGCTTTTCGACCATCCGGTAGCTGTAAGCCCGAGGCGCATTCATACCTGTGCCAATCGCCGTGCCTCCAATAGGGATTTCTCGTAGCCGCTCTTCGGCTTTATAGAGGCGCCAACGGTCACGCCCTATAGCTTTTGCGTAGGCGCCAAAGCCTTGCCCGGCCATCATAGGCAGGGCATCCATTAGCTGTGTGCGACCTAGCTTGAGCAGGTCGGCATATTCTATTTCTTTTTGCTGTAAAGCATTTTGTAACGAAGACATCGTGTCACACAAAGGGCGCAGCAGGCGTATCGCTGCAATTCGTAGCGCCGTCGGATATACATCATTCGTAGATTGGCAGCAGTTCACATCATCCAGCGGATGTACAAGCTCATATTGTCCTGGCTGCCCCCCTAGCTGTACAATGGCCAAATTAGCAATGACCTCATTTACGTTCATATGGGTACTGGTGCCTGCGCCGCCTTGCATGGCATCCACGGTAAACATATCTTGATGCCGTCCTGCGAGTAATTCATCGCAGGCATTTACAATGGCAGAGACCCGGTGGGCAGACAACCGGGTCTGCTCACCATTCACTTGAGCGGCGGTTTTTTTTACCAACACAAGAGCGTGAATCAGATTTCTGTTCACGGGCCTGCCGCTGACTGCAAAATTGTTCATCGCACGTGCGGTATGAATACCGTACAAGGCATCTATAGGAATTTCCATGTCTCCTAGTGCATCCCGTTCGGTCCGCATAACTTTGACCAGAGGAGAAGACGGAGTCATGTTATAGACCCGTCGCCGGAATGCGTGTCATATGCAGCAGCTGACGTGCACTTGCAGCTCGTTTTTCCTCAACCCGGGCATGAACCAGATCTGGCTCGACCAGCTTGAGGGCTTGAGTTGGACATTTTCCAATACAGGCCGGTCCGCCGTCCACACCTTCGCACAAATCACATTTGCTGGCAATCATGCGTTCTTTAGGTTGCAAACGACCCGACACATTGGTGTACAGTCCGTCTTGCACGACCGGCTGCCCGTCTCTGTATTGAGGCACCATGGTAATCGCACCGTAAGGGCAGGCGATCATACAGGTTTTACAGCCAATGCAGCTTTCGCTATTAATAAGAATGCAGCCGTCTGCGTTCGTAATGGAGCCGTTCGGACAGGCATTAGCACATGGAGCATCCTCACAGTGACGACACTGAACAGGTGCAGTGACTCCGAATGATTTGATCACCTGGAGGCGAGGGTGAAAATGAAACTCGTCATCTGGCGAGATAAAAGGGTTCTCCGGCGAATGTGCGATAACACAGGCGATTTCACAGGTGCGACAGCCGATACACTGATCGGGATCAGCTAAAACAAAGCGATTCATACAACTCGACTCCTCTCTAACTAACAGCAAAATATAATTTCTAATGATCATACTTATGTGTTGAGCGTACTAATGAATGGAATAATCGTTATGCCCTTTGACGGGCATATCATTGCTACGGCTCTGCTTGCCGGGTCCACGCTTTTGGAAGGTCGTGTGCAGCAGATGGTGCGATACATGACCTAGCGGCTCACCCAGAAATTCATCGTACAGCTTGATGATAAAAGGATTCTCATGCGATTTGCGCACCTGAGATGCAGCATCATGTCCGTAGATGGACGATTTACGCGCACGATAAGCCTCGATTTTTTGTTTTTCCAACATGAGCTTGGGTTGCCCTCCTCCGCTGATACAGCCGGCTGGACAGCCCATGACCTCAATAAAATGATAATCACATTCACCCGCCTGCACACGATCCAGGAGTTGGTAGGCATGTTGGAGTCCAGCAACGACTGCAACCTTGAGCTGCAGCTCGCCCACCTGTACCTCTGCTACTCGAATGCCTTCCTCGCCACGGACAAAATCCAGCTGGAGCTTGGGTAGCTTCTCATTCGTCAGCAGCTCATAGCCTGTGCGGATGGCAGCTTCCATAACTCCTCCAGTTACCCCAAAAATAGTGCCTGCGCCTGAATATTGTCCTAGCGGTGCATCAAATTCCTCATCAGGCAGGTTCATAAAATCAATGCCGCGCTGCTTGATCCAGTATGCCAGCTCACGCGTGGTCAGCACCTCATCCACATCACGATAACCGTCGGATTCCATTTCGGGACGATCGCATTCAAATTGTTTGCAGGTACATGGCATGATCGCGACGCTGTAAATATTCGCAGGTTCCACCTCATCCAGCTGTGCACCATAGGTCTTGACCAGCGCTCCCACCATTTGCATTGGCGATTTGCAACTGGATAGATGGTCTAGCAGATCGGGGTATTCAATCTCGGCAAAACGGACCCAAGCTGGACAGCAGGATGTGAACATCGGTAACGGTCCACCCTCGGTTACGCGGCGAATCAGCTCAGTGCCTTCTTCCATGATAGTTACGTCAGCTCCGAAATTCGTATCATATACTCGATCGAAGCCGAGACGACGAAGGGCAGCGGCCATTTTGCCGGGCGTCAGGGTACCAAACGGCATACCAAATTCCTCTGCGAGTGACACGCGAATGGCTGGGGCGCACTGCACGATTCGAAGCTGTCCTGGCTTCTTCATCATGTCAGCTACCTTATTCAGGTTATAGCTATAATAGGCAGCAAATAGCGGTTCGCCGATGTCGGCAGGCATATCGCGTTCACGTATACGTTCCTGTCGTCTGATGGCGGCTGCCTGTGGAGATGAATCTGCCCAATCTGAGGCGTATACGCTGCATATTTGCACACATTGACCACAAATAACACAGCGGACTGCATTCACGGTTTGAGGTTCTCCAGGCAGTCCCTCTATGGCATCTACCGGACAAACACCCGCACAGCGTCTGCATCCAGTGCAGAGCGTTGGGTCAATATGAATGACGGGGTCTGTAGAATCAGACGTCCTCATACAAGGAGGCGAAGAGATCTTGTCTGTTGTTGACATGTTTTTCTACCTTTCTGCGGCTGATTTTGACCTTACAGGCGTGGGAAAAAGACTTCCCGCCGAGGCTCAGGAGGCGAGTCGGGAATACCATTGGCCAGCCGTAGCACATGATTTGGACAGGCTTCTACACAAGCAGGCTGTCCGTTCTCTGTTTCCGCGCACAGATCGCATTTGCTTGCCGCAGTGCGGGGAAGCGCGGTTCGATTTGCACGGTGAGTCAGGCCGGACTGCGTGATAACGTGCCCGGCTCGATAGACCGGAGACACCTCGATTGCCCCGAAGGGGCAGGCCAAAACACAGGAGGTGCAGCCGATGCATCGTTCCTCATCAATCATGACTACGCCGTCTTCCTGACGTATGGCCTGCACCGGACAGGCATGTGCACAGGGGGCATTCTCACAATGCCGGCATTGCACCGGCACATACGTATCCCCAGCTCGCACCACATACACCTTGGGCACCACAGGCACGCTGACGGTTCCGATCGAAGCGCCTATGCCGCTCGCCTGACCGTGAACGGCAAAGCACGCCAGTTCACAGGCTTTGCAGCCAATACATTGCCCGCCATCCGCAACGACGAAAGAGGAGGCAACAGCACTTGTTCTATTGGCTGAACCCATTCTGCTCGTCGAACGGTTCAGCGTGTTTCGTACGCCGCTCATCTTGTCACCTTGTCAGCTAGAACGGCTTCCTGGACGTTCATCTGTCTGCGAATCTTTTGGTACGATTCATGTACATCACGTTCAGCCTGCGCTTGGTCGGCAATCCGTTCCAACCGGATGGCGCAGTATTTCAATTCTGGGGTTTTGGATACCGGATCGAGAAAATCGGCGGTTAACTCGTTACATGCTCCGACCCACCAGTGATAGGTCATGTAGGTCGCACCTTGTTGCACACGGTCGCTAATTTGTGCCCGCGCCATGATGCGTCCCCGACGGGAGGAGATGGCAACAATTTCGCCATCCAGAATATTCAGATCTGCTCCGTCTTCTGGGCTAATCTGAATAAATCCAGGCTCATCAGACAACTGGCGTAATGCACGGCAATTCCCAGTCATCGTACGCACCGAATAATGGCCTACCTCACGGACTGTAGATAAGACAAGCGGGTATTTTGCATCCGGCTGTTCTTGCGGCGGACGCCATTCGCAGGCGAATAATCGTCCTTTACCACTAGGTGTGGAAAATTGATTGCCTTTGTACAAATACGGTGTACCTGGATGATCCTCTGTAGGGCAGGGCCATTGCACGCCGCCTTGTTCCTCCATTTTCTGGTAGCTGGCACCAGCGAATAAAGGACTGAGGCTTCGCATTTCATCCCAAATTTCCTCTGTGTTCGCATAGGACATAGGGTAGCCCATGGCGGTAGCAACCTCACTAATGATGGCCCAGTCAGGCTTTACATCACCTTGCGGCTCGACGGCCTTACGGATACGCTGAAAGCCCCGATCTGCCGAAGAATACACCCCGTCATGCTCGCCCCAAGAGGTAGAAGGGAGGATGACATCCGCATGCAGCGCCGTTTTGTTCATGAAAATATCCTGCACCACGACAAATTCCAATTGTTCTAGCGCTTCACGCAGCTCGGCAGCGTTCGGATCACTCTGTACAGGGTCTTCGCCAAAAATATAATAAGCCTTCAGCTTGTTCTCTTTCAGGATGAGATGCGGTACTTCTGTAAGTGAATATCCTTTTTTACGCGGTAGCTCAACACCCCATGCTTTTTCAAACTTTTTGCGAACTGCGGTGTCAATGACATCCTGGTAACCAGGATACACATTAGGTAATGCACCCATGTCGCAGGAGCCCTGAACATTGTTTTGTCCACGTACAGGTCCAATACCTACATTTGGCTTGCCCAGATTTCCGGTCAGTAGGGCAAGGGAAGCAAGCCCTTTTACCACATCA
This sequence comes from Paenibacillus sp. FSL W8-0439, assembly GCF_038008995.1. Lineage (NCBI taxonomy): Bacteria > Bacillati > Bacillota > Bacilli > Caryophanales > Paenibacillaceae > Paenibacillus > Paenibacillus sp. FSL W8-0439. The sequence continues at coordinate 3,320,723 of NZ_JBBPAK010000001.1, read as the reverse complement.
ACAGCCTGTGAAAATTGACATACGCCCATTCCGTACAGAATTGTAGCGGTAGGAGCCTTGGCATATTCCCTCATAGCCGCCCGAATGTCAGCCGCCTTGACACCTGTGATGCCTTCTGCATATTCGGGCGTATATTTTTTAATGCTATCTACGTATTCGGCAAAGCCTTCTGTGTTTGCTTCCACATATCTTTTGTCATAAAGCCCTTCATGCACTAGCACATGACCAAAAGCGTTCACCAAAGCCATGTTCGAGCCGCCTTTTAGAGGTAGCCACATATCTGAAATGCGGCCCGTTTCAGTCATGCGTGGATCACATACAATAATTTTGGCACCTCGTTGCTTGGCTGCTACGATGCGTCTTGCGACGATTGGATGCGTTTCGGGCGCGTTGTATCCAAATACGAATATGAGATCAGAGTGTTCAATTTCAGGAATAGAGTTGGACATAGCCCCGTCCCCGAGCGAGTAAGTCAAACCTGCTACAGAAGGGCCGTGGCATACACGAGCGCAATGATCAATATTGTTGGTGCCAATGACTGCCCGCATGAATTTTTGCATAACATAATTGGCTTCATTTCCCGGACCGCGTGCGGAGCCCGTCCCCATGATAGAGTCAGGACCATACTTTTCCTTAATTGCTGACAGTCGTTCGGCAGTATACTGAATGGCTTCATTCCACTCCACTTCCTCCATGACTCCATTTTTGCGAATCATGGGCTTGCGCAAGCGTGCAGTCAGAATCTGTGGATCATTCAGAAAATCCCACCCATAATGTCCTTTCAAACACAATGTTCCTTCATTTGTACGACCATTAGCCGGCTCTGCGCCAATTACCTGTCCTTTGTCCACTAGCAAATGAAGCTGACAACCGCTTCCGCAGTAAGGACATACTGTTAATACCTTGTCTGCCATGTGTGCAGCACCTCTTTTTATATGAAATAGATGAAACTCGTAACATGAAAAAAAGCCAATACAAAAATGCCGCTTCACGCTGCATCCTGTACTGGCTTATCCGCGAGCGAGGAGATAATCTCCTTCCCGCTAATCCAACCGGGGTATGTGTTGTAGTTCAAGAGTAATGATAATATGTCCGTCTCCATGGACGGAGGGGCAGACCTCCCAAGTGTAAGTGAAGGGACTGCCAAGTGTTTTTTCGGCTTCCCTCATAAACTCCTTTTCCAGATAAGGACGAAGGACGTTCCAGTAATCACTGACCTTTTCCACAGCGCCTTCATGAACGAGAATTTCGGACAGATTAGACAAAGTACCCTGGATCTCTACTGTAACTCGGAGTGGTGAGTTGAGAGAAACCTTAACGTTGTCCGGTCCTTTTCCTCGGTAATGCTTGACAATACATACGGCCAGCTTCCTGATGCGCTCACGGTATTCCAATTCGGTATTCAACATCTGGACACTCCGCTTCGAATCAAAATAAAGGCGTACTTGCCGCACATGCCAGACAGCCTCTGTAGCTAATTTAGAAAAGGAAGTAGACGTCCCAACCAAAATGGTCTGCCCAGCACGGCGTATCACTCTTCTATGGTAGAACAGGTTGACCCGGAAAGATGTGAAATTCATTACACCTAACCAAAATTTTACATAGTTTAGATTGGAGATAGGTGTGGTGGGAATTTAGCGAGCGAGGAAATCTACACACTAGCAAATACATTGACCGAGGAAAAGTATGGATGATATAATCAAAAAAGGAAAAATCATTGGGTATTATTGAGCCGTATTTAAATGGGCTTTTCTAAGTGCTAATTTTGTAAGCGCGTACAATGATTATTTTCCTTACATAACACGGAGGAGGCGATCAATGGATTCATTTTATCCAAATAAGTGTCTTTCTTTTTTTTTTTGTTTTTATGCAACCGGTTGCACGATCTACCCACTAAATTTTATCAGGAGGGTGTTAACTTGCTAAGAAAAAAAACAGGGAGTTTTATTTCTTGGTTGATTATATTGTCGCTTTGCTTGAACTTCTTCGGTTTACCTAGTGGTGCTTCGGCCAGTAATACCGATTATTCAGCAACCTATACGAATTCCACAGTGAATGCTCTTCCATTGCCAACCGCATCGGCTACTTCTACCGTTACTGCAACATATGCACCTATGGCAACACCTACAGCAACTCAAAACGGATTAACGGTTCACTTTAAGAAGCCTTCAAACTGGAATTCAACAATTCGAATCCATTACTGGAATTTGAATCCGTCAACCGTTCCGATTAGTGGGGCGTGGCCAGGAATTCTGATGAAGTCGGACGGAAACGACTGGTATAGCTATACCATTGCCGAGGCGACAGGCTCAAGTCTCATTTTTAATGACAGTAGTGGCAAACAGACGGCCGACTTGTCTCGCAGTGTGAAAGAGAGTTGGTATTACACGGATAACGTATGGCATGATACCAACCCGGAAACTCCAAAAATTCCGGCGGTTTCCATCTCTCCTGTGCCGAAAACATACGATTCGGCTCAAACGGTAACGCTTTCCAGCACCAACAGTAGCGATAAGATTTATTATACGGTAGACGGTTCGACACCTACGACCTCCTCGACCTTGTATACCACTCCAATTCAGGTTGCATCCTCTTTGACTATCAAGGCCATCGCCGTCAATTCAATCGGTCAAACCGGAAATGCATCCTCTTTCGATTATGTAATTGACCTGAATGCCGATCTGCAAGCTCCGACAATCACAGCGAATTTGCCTGCCGGGCATTCCGGTTCCTCTGTGACTGTATCCTTCAACCTGAAAGATAACAAGGCGGCAACGACCAAGGCATACTACACGGAGGATGGTACGGAACCGACCACAAGCTCAAAAGTCTACATCCTCGGTAACGCATTGGCCGGATTGACCGGACCATCCATCCTTATCTCCAAGACCACGACATTAAAATTTCTTGTTATAGACGGTGCTGGAAATCAAACCAAACAGAGCTTTGTTTATAATATTGGAGACAAAGGTGATTTTCGGGAAGACACTATTTACTTCGTGATTACTTCCCGGTTCTATGACGGTGATCCAAGCAACAATGTGCACGCATGGGATGATGCCAAGGCGCGTAATCCAGATTCGGACCCTGCTTGGAGAGGAGATTTTAAGGGGCTGATTCAGAAACTCGATTATATCAAAGCCCTCGGATTTAGTGCCATCTGGATTACACCTGTTGTGCAGAATGCCAGCGGTTATGATTATCATGGTTACCATGCTATAAATTTTGCCAAAGTAGACCCAAGGTATGAATCGGCGGGAGCTTCTTATCAGGATTTGATCAATGCGGCCCATGCCAAAGGGCTGAAGGTCATTCAGGACATCGTCGTCAATCATACCGGCAATTTTGGTGAAGAGAATCTGTACCCCATGTTTAAGAAAGATCCGGCTAAACCGGATACCGGTAACAACTTGGTGAAAACTACGGATAAGCTGCCGCCAAACTATGATTCCATGACACCCGATCAGCAGTATCAGGCAAGGCTCGCTCTAATGAAGAATACGGAAACGAACAATAACATTTACCATACAGAGAAAAGTCTTTCCTGGGAATCCTATACTGTTCAGACTGGTCAGATAGCGGGAGATTGCGTGGATTTGAATACAGAAAACCCTGCAGTTAACAAATATTTAATTGATACTTACAATCACTATATAGACATGGGTGTGGACGCTTTCCGTGTCGATACAGTGAAGCATGTGAGCCGGTATATTTTCAATAAATACTATATTCCTGCCTGGAAGACAAGAGGAGGCTCGGATTTCTATGTTTTTGGAGAAGTAGCCACCCGGTACAGAGATGTTTGGAACAGCGGAATTCCAGCGATCTCAACACCATTCTATACTTGGAAGGCTTCAAAATCGTATCCGGGCGATGGGAAAAATGACTATGCCTCTAATAAAATGTCGGTTGAACAAGAGTGGGCGGATAACTCTACTACAGCAGGACAGCCAACCTCGAACAATGCTTTCTTAATCGGCAATACCTATCATACACCTGACTATTCGAGGAAATCGGGCATGGATGTGATTGATTTCCCGATGCATTGGGCATTCAAGACCGCGCACGAAGCCTTCAATATGAGAAGTGGAGATCAATACTACAATGATGCTACCTGGAATGTAACCTATGTCGACTCCCATGACTATGCGCCCGACCAGGCTCCGGAAAATCAAAGATTTGCGGGCACACAAGATACTTGGGCCGAGAATCTTGACCTGATGTTCACCTTCCGCGGAATACCCGCCATCTTCTATGGCTCCGAAATCGAATTTCAAAAGGGGGCAGTCATTGATCCGGGTCCAAACGCACCGTTAAGCAAAACGGGACGGGCTTATTACGGGGATCACATAGAAGGCAGTGTTATGGTACAAGATTATGGCAAATACACAAACGCTACTGGCACGCTTGTGGAATCACTCAACCATCCTCTGGCGAAACATATCAGACAGCTAAATTTAATTAGGAGAGCTGTTCCTGCCTTGCAAAAAGGCCAGTATTCTACAGAGAATGTAACGGGCAATCTTGCGTTTAAGAGAAGATATACCGACAGCGCCAAAGGCATTGACAGTTTTGCGTTGGTCACCATTTCAGGAAATGCAACATTTTCCGGGATTCCGAACGGAACCTATGTGGATGCAGTGACCGGTGATTCCAAAACCGTTACGGATGGCAAAATCACCTTGACTTGCTCCGGTAAAGGAAATGCAAGGGTATATGTATTGAATGGCAGTGGTGGAATTGGAGAAACGGGAACCTATTTGAAGTAAACTGTCAGCGGAGGTTGACGTTGTACGATATGGAGAAACACTGAATCTCAAGGTTTAACAGAAAACTATAATGATATAAAAATAGAGTCATACCAAAGGTCGAAAGGAAAAATAACCTTCGGCCTTTGGTGTGTTAATCTTCCAAGATACATAGCTCTCGGGGCAAATGTTGGTTAGAAAACTAGGGGGATATATTTTTCTATCCTACCAACTTCACTCCCTGCCTCAATATTTTCTCTAGCACGCTTATAGGTCAAGACTATCACTTCTATAGATATCATATCTTAGACCAATCAGACACGTCGTGGTATATTGTTGACATCCAAGAGAGAGCCGTACAGCTTCTCTCCACTAGGTTCGAAAAACACAGGGGTGAATATTGATGAGTAAAAAGACCATGTTCGAGAAAATTTGGGATAACCATGTCATCTATCAGGAAGCGGGCAAGCCGAGTATTTTGTACATTGATCTTCACCTCGTACATGAGGTAACTTCGCCGCAGGCGTTTGAAGGACTACGTCTTAGCGGGCGCAAGGTGCGTCGTCCAGAGCTCACGTTTGCCACAATGGATCATAATGTACCGACAAAAGATCGTTACAACATTACGGACCCGATTTCCAAGCAGCAGATTGATACATTAACTCAAAATTGCCGCGATTTCGGTGTCACACTATATGATCTGGATACGGTGGATCAAGGTGTCGTTCACGTTATGGGGCCTGAACTGGGTCTGACTCATCCGGGAAAAACGATTGTTTGTGGTGATAGCCATACCTCCACACACGGGGCGTTCGGAGCGCTCGCTTTTGGTATCGGAACCAGTGAGGTAGAGCACGTATTGGCAACGCAATGTCTCCAGCAAGCAAAAGCAAAAACGATGGAAGTTCGTTTCGTAGGGCGTCGCAAACCTGGTGTGACGGCAAAGGACATGATTTTGGGTGTCATCGCCAAATACGGTACAGATTTCGCTACAGGCTATGTTATTGAGTACACAGGTGAGTCCATCCGCGAGTTGAGCATGGAAGAGCGCATGACAGTGTGCAACATGTCCATTGAAGGCGGAGCCAGAGCAGGTATGATTGCACCGGACGAAACGACCTTCAACTACTTGCGTGGACGCGAGCATGTGCCGCAAGGAGCTGCTTTTGAGCAAGCAGTTGCTGAGTGGAAAGCACTTGTCACCGATGAAGGCGCCGAGTTTGATGTCGTACTGGAGTTTGACGTCGATGCTTTGATACCACAAGTAACCTGGGGCACCAGTCCGGGTATGGGAACAGATATTTCCTCAACCGTACCGACTCCGGCAGAATTGCCGACAGAAAACGAACGTAAAGCAGCTGAAAAAGCGCTTGAATATATGGATTTGAAGCCAGGTACACCGATCACGGATATTGCGATTGACTACGTGTTTATCGGCTCCTGTACCAACGGCCGGATTGAAGATTTGCGCGCTGCGGCCGAGGTAGCTAAAGGCTACAAGGTTTCTGACAAAGTCACGGCAATCGTCGTACCAGGTTCGGGTCGTGTGAAGATTCAGGCTGAAGAAGAAGGACTGGACGTCATTTTTCAAGAAGCAGGATTTGAATGGCGCGAAGCGGGTTGCAGCATGTGTCTTGCGATGAATCCAGATGTGCTTCAACCGGGACAGCGTTGTGCGTCAACTTCTAATCGCAACTTTGAAGGTCGTCAGGGACGCGGAGGACGTACTCACCTTGTATCTCCAGCAATGGCAGCCGCTGCGGCGATTCATGGACATTTTGTCGATGTACGGGATTGGAAATTCAAGCAGGAAGAAGTTGTCCGCTAGGATACGGAGGAGGAATTAACGATGGAAGCTTTCACAACTTTAAAAGGAATTGTAGCGCCTGTGGATCGGGTGAACGTGGATACGGATGCTATTATTCCTAAGCAATTTTTGAAACGAATCGAGCGCACAGGCTTTGGGCAGTTTTTGTTCTACGAGTGGCGGTTTGATGAAGCGGGCAATATTAATCCTGAATTTGAACCGAACAAGCCTCGTTATGCAGGGGCATCTGTTCTGATCTCTCGCGCCAACTTTGGTTGCGGCTCCTCCCGTGAGCATGCGCCGTGGGCAATCATGGACTATGGGTTTCGTTGTGTAATCGCACCGTCTTTTGCAGATATCTTCTATAATAACTGTTTTAAAAACGGTATTTTGCCGATCAAACTGTCTGAAGAGCAAGTAGAGGAATTGTTCCAGCGCACGGCGAAGCATGATAACTACCAACTAAACGTAGACCTGAATGAAAAAACGATCACTGACGATTACGGCCTGAGTATTGAATTTGATCTGGATGAACATCGCCGTCAATTCCTGCTGCAAGGCTTGGATGATATTGGCTTGACCCTCCAGCATGAGTCTGAAATTCTGGCTTATGAGCAAAAACGTGCTGCGAAACAAGGCGCATAAATGTTCATTTCCAGCCTAGCTCCAATATGAAGAAATATAGTTGATTTATTTGATAGACAGACAGCCCGTACTGGCAACTCTTTTGCCTGCGGGCTTTTATCATGTTTAGAAAATAAATTGGTAAATAAGGGGTTGACGGTTCAACTCATCATGGTATTGTAAATGTAAAATGGTTGAAGGACTATGTCTGTAAGTAGCACAAAAAATACATATATAAGTTAGGGGAATGAGGATGAAGAAATATGGTTGGGTGATACTAGCGGCTATTTTGATTTGGTTGTGGCCGTCCTCCCCTCATGTGAATGCGGCTGGAGCAGAATTGTTTTTGGATGGCAAAAGGGTGGAAGCGCCTGCAGATGCCAAGCCTGAAATGGTCAATGGTAAAGTCATGGTACCGCTCAGGGTGGTTGGGGAGCAGCTTGGATATCAGTTTAAGTGGGAACCTCAAGCCTATAAAATTTCAATACAAAAAAACAGTACCGATATGTCTATGTATGTAGGCCGTACATCGGCTGATGTGAACGGAAAAACAGTTAGTTTGGATGCACCACCTGTGCTGCGAGGCAGCTCGACCATGGTTCCATTGCGTTTTGTTGGGGAGCAAATGGGGTTAAAGGTGGATTGGAATAATGAAAATAAATCCGTAAATCTCAGTCAGAAGACTGCAACTCAACAAGCGAATAAACAGTCTCAATCCCAACAACCGTCGCAAACGTCAACACAGAGTCCAAAAAGCACAAATAAAACGTCTACAGCCACAGCGACGACAATAACTCCAATTGAAGCAGACAAGCATACGGAAGTCGTACCATCAACATCCAAGGAGCAAAATGTAGAACAGACCACTGCAAATGCGGTGCTTGTACAAAACATTTCTTTTGAGAGTGAAACGCTAAAGATTTCTCTGAACAAAGATCTAACTCCTAAAGTATCCAAAATGACGGGACCTGACCGTATAGTTGTAGATTTAGCAGAGGCTTCACTGTCGGCAGATCTTCTCCATTCGTTCCCGGTTCGCAAGGATGGCACGCGGGCGTTGACAATTAGTGACAGTGAGGATGTACAGGAAATCAGATTTGCTCCTGCAGATGGAACAAAAGGAGGAGCACGTATTGTCATTGCTTTGAATCAGACACGTGATTACGATCTTTCGACTAATGGCGTAGGCGATATCATCCTTCAGTTGCGTGAACGTAGTACGAATGCAGAGATGGTAGCACCAACGAATGTCGAAGGACGGCGAATCGTCGTAATAGATCCAGGACATGGTGGTAAGGACCCTGGAGCAGGCAGCGTGACTGGACGACATGAGAAGGAATTTACATTGGCTGTAGCGTTAAAGGTCCAGCAGCTTGCCCAAAATGATCCTGACATTCAAATTGTATTGACTCGCAATGGAGATACGTATCCTACACTGGATGAGCGCCCACAGCTCGCTAATAATCAACAGGCCAGCGTGTTTGTTTCCATTCATGGTAACAGTATGCCGACCTCCAATAACGGAAAAGCCAATGGGTCTGAAACCTATTATGCACGTCAGGAAAGTTTAAGCCTGGCCACGATCATGCATAAGCATCTTGTAGCAGCAACTGAGTTTAAGGATAACGGCATTAAGGTGGCAAACCATGTGGTGACAAGAAAATCACAAATGCCTGCTGTACTGTTGGAATGTGGCTACCTTAGTAATCCGTCTAATGAAGCGGCCATGTTCACAGAAGAAACACAGCAGAAGATTGCCGAAGGTATTGTCGATGGCCTGAAGGAGTACCTTGGAACAGGCACAGGAATAACTGAAACATTCAACTAAGAACCGTGCAATAAAAGCTATTTTTTCACCTTTTGATGGAAATTCATGAGGGTGAAAAGTAGCTTTTTTTATTTTACGGACCGTGACTTTTGACGGGAAGCGAATGGTCCATATTTTTAGTCAAAATTCGACAAAAATAGTTCTTTGGCACGTATATTTCTGTTATGATGGAATATATTCGCAACTTTTGGTGTGAGATAACGTCTATAAGGTTGTCTGATATTACATAAGCGCGTATATCAGGTCGCCGCACCGGAGCATGTGGCAAAAAAATTATGAATGGAAGGGTGACGAATGAAGAAATTTGGTTTTTTGTTGTTATTATTTGTCTTCATGTGGGCGGTTCCGGGTTATGGACATGCGGCTTCGAGTGGAACACAAATCTATCTCGACGATCAACAGTTAAGTGTCCCTAGTGGTGCTAAGGCGCAAGTAATTGGCGGAAGTACGATGGTTCCGCTGCGCGTAATTTCTGAAAATTTGGGATATGACGTGACATGGAAGCAGCAGGCGCGAACCATAACGATTGAGAAGGACAGTACCTCGATCCGAATGATAATCGGAAGTAAGACGGCGACTGTCAATGGAAGCGACATTAGTCTGGATGCTTCGCCTCTGCTGCGTTCCAATTATGCCCTTGTACCGCTTCGTTTTATCGGCGAGCAAATGGGACTGGACGTAAAATGGGACAGCAGCTCCAAGTCCGTAAAATTATATACCCGCAGTAGTGGGTCTGGAAACGGGGAATTTACACCTCCCAAGTCCGGAAATAACAGTACAGGTACAGGAAGTGTAACTGCGCCAACCAATAATGCGAGTTCAGGTGTGACACAGGTGCAGGGAGTCAGTTTCAGCCAAAACCGCTTAACGATCACAACAGCGAGTGCCGTCAAGCCGAAAGCGTTTACGATGACAGGCCCCGATCGAGTAGTGGTGGATTTGCCAGCAACTGCGTTTGCAGACAATTTCGGAGATCAGCAGAAGCTGGATAGCAACTTAAATGGTTCGTTGGACATTGAGAATGAAGCGGATGTGTCCGGTATCCGATATGCTTTATTCCAAAAGGAACCATCAACGGTGCGCGTTGTTATTGATTTGAAACATGCCATGAATTATACCGCATATAATGATGGATCGAATCGTGTTATCGTCGATCTGGCTTCCAAGGATTCAGTGAATACAACGCCAGATGCAACGTTACCGGATGGGTCACAGCCTGATGACACACAGACATCCCCGGTTAACAGCAATGGTAAAAAGGTCGTTGTTATTGATGCTGGACATGGAGCAAAAGATTCCGGGGCAGTTGGTATTTCGAGAAAAAATTATGAAAAGACCTTCAACCTGGCGATGGCCCTGAAAGTAGAAAGCATATTAAAACAAAACCCCAAACTTGAGGTTGTGTTAACACGTAGCGATGATACATTTTTGGAGCTTAAACAGCGCGTAAAAGTGGCTGAAAATCTTAAAGCCAACGTGTTTGTGTCCATTCATGCTAACAGTAGCGGTAGCTCAGCTTCCAACGGCACAGAGACGTATTACCAGCGTAGTGCAAGCAAAGCGTTCGCCAACGTTATGCATAAGTACTTTGCTCCTGCGACGGGTCTGACAGACCGGGGCATTCGTTATGGGAATTTCCATGTAATTCGGGAAACGACGATGCCAGCTGTTTTGCTTGAAGTAGGATATCTGAGTAATGCAAAAGAGGAAGCAACACTGTTTGATGAAGATTTTCAAAACCGGGTAGCTCAAGGGATTGCAGATGGAATCACAGAGTATCTCGACGTAAAATAAATCTTCAACAAATCGCTTGCCAACGTCAAGTAAGGAGGGGGACAGACATATGAACAAAAAAATCGTAATTGCAGGTCTGCTGGCACTGTTTGCCATTGCAGGTGCAGGGTGTGCCTCTAAGCAAACATCGGCTCCTGCGACTCCATCTCAGGAAACACAAACTTCAGCTGCACAAAATAGTACACCCGAACAGACGACCCCTGATCCATCAGCTCAGTCTGCTGAAAATAATGGAGCGAGTCAAACACCTGCATCTCCGTCGACGGAGCCTACAAAGACCAAGACAGACACGGAAAAGTCAGGAGATCGTCAAACACAGCAGATCACGGTGTACTACACGGATACACAAGAGAACGGCTTAAAAGAACAGAAAAAGGAAATTACCTATCCAAGCGAGCTGGAAAAATTCCAAAAATCGTTTGAAGCTCTACAAAAGAGCGGTGATTCTGCTCTGGTTCCGTTGTGGTCCGAGAAAATTACCGTGCATAAGATCAAATTGGATAACGGTGCATTGACCTTTGATATTTCCCTGCCGGATGAGGCTCGATTGGGAGCTGGCGGTGAGGAATTGGCTATCGATGCCTTGAAGCAAACGATGTTCCAATTCAAGGAAGTCAAAACGCTGGATTTGCTTGTAGATGGTCAATCTCTAGAGTCCTTAATGGGACATGTAGATTTGGAGCATCCTATGAGTCGCTAATCGATCAGACTGTATGAAAATTTCTTGGGAATTTACACACTTTTCACGTGCAATCTGTGACAGATAATGATAATATAGGAGTGTATTTCTCGCCTATGCAGGCAGTCATGCACAAATAGTATTCGTTTCTTTCCGGATGATTATTTAGAGTGACCGTCTTGATGCGGGCTATCCCGTATCAAGACGTTTTTTTTGCTAGGAGGTAGGATTTCCGTGAATGCAGCAACCGCACGTCATATATTGGACACCATCGGTACGATGTTTCCGGATGCCCATTGTGAGCTGAACCATGACAATGCTTTTGAATTAACGATTGCCGTGTTATTGTCTGCTCAATGCTCCGATCAGATGGTCAATAAAGTAACGGCAGACCTGTTTCAAAAATACAAGTCACCTGAGGATTATTTGGCAGTTCCTCTTGAGGAACTGGAGCAGGATATTCGTAGAATCGGCTTGTACCGAAACAAGGCCAAGCATATTCATAACCTCTGCCGGATTTTGATAGACCAGTACGGGGGAGAGATACCTTCGGAGCATGATCAGCTGGTCAAGCTACCTGGTGTTGGCCGCAAGACGGCTAATGTCGTAGTATCTACTGCCTTTGATGTACCAGCTATTGCGGTAGATACGCATGTAGAGCGCGTTTCCAAACGGCTCGGCTTTGCAGGGTGGGATGATTCAGTGCTTGAGGTGGAAAAAAAGCTGATGAAAAGGGTACCTAGGGATGAATGGTCTGTGACCCATCACCGACTCATTTTTTTCGGACGCTACCATTGCAAAGCTCAAAACCCTCAATGTCAGGTATGTCCATTGCTTGATGTGTGCAGGGAAGGCAAGAAACGTATGAAAACGTCTCTTATCAGAAAAGATAAGAAACGTAGAGCTTAAAGACCCGAATGACCTATAAAGGTAATAGAGGGTTTAACCATTTATGTGTAGAAAAGGATGAAGAGTAATGAAGTGCATTTCGGTATATACAGACAATTTTGAGGCGTTCTCCGATATTTTTGAGCAAATTGTAACAACAGAGTTTGCTGAAAACGAAGAGCGCGAGCTAGAGGGAATCACAGTTAGTCATTCTGGTGATGTACCCGAGCATTACTTGGAGCGTATGTCACAAAAACCAGAAGTGGTTGTAATGAAGGATAAATCCCGTGGGATTACGATTTTACAGCATGGTCAAGTATTTGAAATTTTGCTGCCAGTGCTTGAGACTGCAGCTAATTAAGTGCAATTTGCGGACGACATGCGTTGCATGTTCCGGTGTAGGCGGCTCGGCTGGTCTAACCAGCCTGTAGGCGCATATTAACACAAACCTTGAAGAACGTCATAAAACGCTGGATATGGACGATTTCACATGTTTAAATATGAAATCTTCAATTACATTTTCAGAGGAGTTTCTTAAATGAGCATTTATGATTATTCAGCCATTGCGATGAACGGTAAGGAGATTGTCCTTAGTGATTATAAAGATAAAGTAGTGTTGATTGTAAATACGGCCAGCCAGTGCGGATTTACATTTCAATATCAGGATTTGCAGCGTCTATATGATCAATTTAAGGATAGAGGCTTGGTGATTCTCGGTTTTCCATGCAATCAATTTGCCGATCAAGAGCCGGATTCCAATGAAAGTGTGCAAACATTTTGTACTCTGAATTATGGTGTCGCGTTCCCTATGTTTCAAAAGGTGAATGTACGTGATGAGCAGGCTCACCCGTTGTTTACATATCTTGCTTCGTCGTTGCCCTTTGAGGGCTTTGATGAAACGCATTCGGTTGCCAAAATACTTATTCCTTTAATTCATGAGCGTCATCCTGAGTACTTACCAGGAGATTCGATCAAATGGAATTTCACGAAATTCCTGATTGATCGGAACGGGAAAGTGATCAAACGATTTGAAGCAACGACTGACCCTCTGGATATGGAAGAATATATTGAAGCATTACTGTAATGATCTGTTTTGGATATTATTAATAAACTTATGGTTTCCATTTACAAGAACAGCGTTCCCGAAAGCCAGGTACAGGCAGGGAGCGCTTTTTTAGTTTTTTTAATGTGATGATTCTCACAGTGGCTTAGGAATGCTACAATATAGCTATTTGGTGCAGATAAGACAAGGAGTGAAACCGTAGCTTATGATGCAAACGATTACAGGAGACGCAGAAAAGTGGTTGAATACGATAGAACAGATACAGAATACCTTTCGTAAAGCGGGGGATGAAGCGGGAGCGAAGGCAGTAGGGGATTTGCTGGAAAAAGCGCATGCACAAGAGCTGACCATTGCCTTTTGCGGACACTTTTCAGCAGGTAAATCGAGCTTGATTAACAGCCTGTGCGGTAAAACCGTGCTGCCATCTGGACCGGTACCTACGAGTGCTAATGTAGTGTCCATCCGTCATGGACGTTCGAGAGCGCATATTCATCCAGCCCGATCGGCAGAAAACCCGAAGCCGGAAATCGTGGAAGCTTCCCTATCTGAGCTTGCTGAGTATTGTAAAAATGGTGGGGCCTATGAATCCGTTGAAGTATGGGAGGATATCCCGATATTATCTGGCGGAGGAGTGCTGCTGGATACCCCCGGCGTAGATTCCACAGACCACGGACACGCGATGGCGACGCATTCAGCTTTACATTGGGCTGATATTGTTTTTTATGTGATGGACTACAATCATGTCCAATCTGAAAATAATTTGTCCTTTGCCAAAAGTTTGTCGGATTGGGGCAAGCCGTTATATTTGATCATCAATCAAATCGATAAGCACCGAGAGCGGGAGCTATCATTTTCACGTTATCGTAATGAGGTGGAAAGCAGCTTTCATGCCTGGCAGGTACATTACACGGACATCCTGTTTACTTCCTTGAAGGAGCAAAATCACCCCTGGAACCAGTGGGAACAGTTGACGTGCTTAATTCCGAAACTGCTGGAGCGCAAAGCTGAGCTTTTGGCTTATAGTTTAGTGTCGTCTATGCACCATTTGGTAGATCAGCATGTGGAGACAGTGCAGGCTGCTGAAGACGAGGAACTGAACGTACTGCTCAAAGAAGCAGGTGGAGAAGAAGCCATTTTGCGCCTGGACATAGAGCAGAAAACCTTGCAGCAAGAAGATGAACACTGGAGGATGCTTCCAGAACAGGAGCATAAACGGCTGCGTCAAGAGCTGGATCATCTATTAGAACACGCTCACCTCACGCCTGCGGAGCTACGTGAAGCGGCTGGCGAATATTTAGAGAGCCGTAAGCCGGGCTTTAAAACAGGGTTATGGTTTGCCGGAGGCAAGACAGAGCGAGAAAAGGAGCGCCGTTTGGATCGGCTGGCAGAGATGCTGGCTGATCAGGTGGAGGGACAGCTGCTGCCTCATGTGCGTGAGTTACTGAGGTCATGGGGAGAAGGTCAAGGTTTGTGGACCGCTGCGATGGAGCAGGAGCTGGATGACATCCGCCCTGTAATGGATCGGCAACTGGTAGAGCAGACAGTAAAGGAAAATGCTTTGTCTCCTGAGTACACGTTGAACTATTGCAAGGACCTACGCGCTGCGGTGACCGCTGATTGCCGCCGTAAGGCGTTGGCGCTGGTAGACCGCCTGCTGGCCCAGCTTGCGGCTCGGGTCAACTCCCACCGCGAGGCTCTCGCGGATGCGCGCACAGCGTTGCTGGCGCAGGCGGACGCGGCGAGCCGCTACAGCACTCGCGTGCAAGCCTCAGCTTCGCACGCCAACCTGCTGCGTAGCTTGCTGCCGCAGGCTTCCGCGCCTGGCGGGTTGCCCCGGGTGGGCACGCCTGCTCCTGCGGCTGAGACCGCCGCTGCTGCCCCGACAGATACGGCATCAACAGGTGCCGTGCGTCCAGACATTGCTGGCTCGCGCAACGGATCGGTGCAGTCACAAGCAAGCACGACGACAGCGCGGTCTGCCGCCGGGGGCCGCCGTACGCGGCTGGATGCAGCAGCGACACGATTGAAGGCCGCCGCTGCATTAATAAGCCCGTACCCTGCCATGCAAGCGGCTGTTCGGGATTTACATGCGCGTGCCGCTGCACTGGAGGGCGGGCGCTTTACATTGGCGCTATTCGGAGCGTTCAGCGCCGGGAAGTCCAGCTTTGCCAACGCTTTGTTGGGCGAAGCGGTGTTGCCCGTATCGCCGCATCCGACGACAGCGGCGATTAACCGCATTATGGCGCCTACAAGTCATGAGCGCCATGCCACGGCTGACGTCTACATGAAATCAGTGGACGCATTACGGGAAGATCTTAAATACTCTTTTCGGTTATTAGGATTGGGAGAGCCAGCGTCCGTGGGCTGGCAAGAAGCCGTAAATGCGTTATCACCGGAAGGCATTCATCCTGCGGGAAGGCCTCATTACAGTTTTTTGAAGGCTGCAGCAGCTGGATGGGAAGAAGCTGAAAGCTTGCTGGGAAAAGAGCTTGAGGTGAATCTAGAGCAATATCGAGATTTTGTTGCATCCGAGCGCAAGTCATGCTTCGTCGAGCATATCGACCTTTATTATGATTGCGCTTTGACTCGTCAGGGCATCGTGCTAGTAGATACGCCAGGTGCCGATTCTGTGAATGCACGGCACACAGGCGTGACCTTCAATTATATGAAGCATGCAGACGCCCTTGTATTTGTGACATATTATAATCATGCGTTTACACAAGGGGACCGACAGTTCTTGAATCAATTGGGCCGAGTCAAAGAGACATTGGCGCTGGATCAGACATTTTTTATTGTCAACGCATCTGATTTGGCTTCTTCTGAAGAAGAATTACATTCTGTGACTCAGCATGTACAGGAACAACTTCAAGCGAACGGAATCCGCAAGCCGCGTATTTATCCGCTTTCCAGCATGCTGGCGTTGGAAGCAGCCGAGCGGGGAGAGGTTTCGCTGCGTTCAGTTTCACGGTTTGATGCGTTTGAAGATGATTTTTCGGCATTTGCAGCCGAAGAGCTGGCAGGTTTGTCCATTGCAGCTGCTATGCAGGAGCTGGGACGGCTGCGGAACCGAATAGAACAACATGCTGCTGATGCTCGGTACAGCGCTGAAGAGCGAGAGATCCGAATAGAGCAATTAAATCGAATCCGTAGGGAGCTGGAGGAGGTGCTCCTTGGTTCGACTGGTAGCAATGGTGGATCTGTGTTGTCGGACGAAACCGATGAACTGCTGTATCATGTACGTCAAAGGTTAGCCTACCGAACGGGTGAATTTATGGCAGAAGCGTTTCATCCATCTGTTCTGCGTGAAGGAGTAGGTGATCTTCGTTCGGCTTTTGCATCTTGTGGTCGTGAACTGCTGCGATTGATCGAACTGGAGCTGTCTCAGGAATTGCTAGCAACCACACTCAGACTGGAAAAAACCGGGCAAGCTTTAGTGCGTAAGGCTATACAACAGTGCGTAGATCACATGAACCATCAGCTGAATGGATTAGATTGTACAGTTCCTGAATTCAGAGAATGGGCTGTTCCCGAGCTGATGGGTATTTCCTTGCAGGAGTCCATTCAGTGGAAGGATTATTGGAATAGCTTTAAAAATCCAAAGCTATTTTTCGAAGGGACGGGTCGTGCGAATTTACAAACTAGACTGGAGCCCATATTACGCCAGCTAATCGGGGAAGCTGTGGATCAGCAGCGAGAACGATTGTCTTCTTTTTACATTGCTATGATGCAAGAGGAACAAACGTGGCAGAAAGCACAGCTACGAGAGCAAATGCTGGAGACAATTCGTGGCATGGAGCACGCACTTAAGGGCGGTGAGAAGCCACAGGTTTGGGAAGAGCTTGCTGATCAGCTTGCGAATTTAGAGTCCATATAAATATGTTCACGATTGCTTTAAGGTCAAGACACCGGGTTGTGGGACAATCCGGTGTTTTAAGCATACTTCAAAAAGAAAGGAAAACTGAGGAAAAAGCCATATTCAATGATAAGAAAGCGATTTAATTTGTCTAATCACCTACCAATTGCGAACCTGCCTGAAAACGGCCCGTTATCCTCTTTGCCGCCTTGGAACACGGATGGTAAACTTCACTAAGCCATATAACAACGTCGTGCAACTAATGGAGGGACTTGACATGGAAGTGCTCAGGCAACTGCAAGTTTTTTTTCGAGAGAGGAGACATTATCTATTTCTTTCCATTCTATGCCTTGCGATAGCGACGGCCTTGGGACTGGTGTATCCGAACCTGCTCCAACGGCTCATTGATAACGCTATCATTCCCGGTGAGTTTGAGAAAGTTCCGGTTCTGGCTCTGACTGTACTTGGAGTCGTGATCATCAAAGGGTTTATGCAATTTTTACATGGTTTTTTTGGTGGACGGCTAGGTAACTACTTGGCGTATCGACTTCGCAATGCCTGTTACGAAAAGCTGCAATTTTTGTCCTTCAGATATTATGACACTGCCAAAACGGGGGATCTTATGTCCCGTCTGACGGGGGATTTGGAGGCGATCCGCAACTTTATCGGGTTCGGCTTTGCGCAACTCCTCAATGTGCTACTGATGGTCGTATTCGGCTCTATCATGATGCTGTATATTAATTGGCAGCTCACCCTCTTTACGATGATCAGCATGCCATTGCTACTCTTCGTCACATTCAAATTTGAATCACGGATTCATCCCACCTTTCAGGAAATGCGAATTGCTCTCAGCGCCCTGACAACAGCGGTACAAGAAAATATTACAGGTGTGCGAACCGTTAAATCTTTTGCTCGCGAATCCTATGAAGTTGAAAAATTCTCCGTACGTAATGAGCAGTACAAGAGCAACCAGATTCAGGCTGCTTCCTTATGGAGTCGATTTTTCCCCGCGATGGAACTGATTGCCTCGGTCAGTGTGGTTCTTCTCCTGGGGATGGGTGGATATCTGGTTATACAGAAGTCAATGACCTTGGGGCAACTCGTCGCCTTCTTTAGCTTAATTTGGTATATTATCGGTCCCATCTGGAGCATTGGCTTTCATATCAATAACTATACGCAGTCCAAAGCTTCCGGTGAAAGGGTTTTGGAGTTGCTAAACCAGTCTGTAGATGTAACTGATGAAGCTAATGCACTTACACTCAACGCCGATCAGGTGAAGGGACATGTGACGTTTGAACATGTTACCTTTGCTTACGGAAATAAACTACCTGCTGTTGTTGACATCAATCTGGATGCGCCACCGGGATCGGTCATTGGGATTTTAGGAGGAACAGGGTCCGGGAAATCAACTATTATTCAACTACTCATGCGAGCCTACAATGTGAATGCAGGCAGCATCAAGCTGGATGGGACGGATATACGTCATTTGAAAATTCGTGATTTACGTGCTCAAATTTCTTCCGTGTTTCAGGAGACGTTTCTGTTCTCGTCCTCCATACGCAACAATATTGCATATGGATTAAGTCATGTCAGTATGGATGACATCATACGCGTTTCCAAGCTGGCTCAGGCGCATGAATTCATCACTGAATTACCGCTTGGCTACGACACTGTCGTCGGTGAACGTGGATTGGGACTGTCCGGAGGGCAGAAACAACGGATTGCCATCGCACGCGCACTACTCAAAAATCCAAAAATTCTGGTTCTGGATGATGCTACCAGTGCGGTCGACATGGAGACGGAGCATGAAATTCAGTCCGGTTTTCAAGAGGTCATGCGTGGACGCACAACGTTTATTATAGCTCACCGAATCTCCTCGCTTCGTCATGCCAATGAAATTGTGGTGCTTGAGGAAGGACGAATCGTCCAACGTGGAACACATGAACAGCTCATTGCTACTCCAGGTCCATACCAAGATGTGTATCATATTCAATACGCCGATTACATAGCGGAGGCTCCAGACGGTGTATCCGAAGGGCAGGTGAGACCATGAATATTCCAGTAGAAAAAGCCAAACCGTTAAAGAAGCCGACCAATGAGCGCTTTGTCTATCAAGATGATGAGGTTATTGATAAACCGTTTAACTGGGCGGAATTCAAACGTTTGCTAGCATACATGAAACCTTATGCCCGTCAGATTCTGCCGATTCTTCTGGTCATGATGATTCTAGGCACGATTACTAAGCTGACGGTTCCATATTTGATCAGTCTGGCTATTGACAAGGCCATTGCTCCTGCATCGCCTGCACTACCTAGCGTAAAGTTATTGTTGCTCATCACGGGTGCCGTGCTCTTGTTATATTTAATCCAATGGGCAGCCAGCACGTACCGTATTAAATTCACCAATATTATTGGTCAGCGGGTTATTTACGATTTGCGTGAAGATTTGTTCAAGCATATTCAGAAGCTTTCCTTCAACTTTTTTGATAAAAGACCAGCGGGTTCTGTATTAGTACGTGTAACGAATGACATTAACTCGCTACAGGATTTATTTACGAATGGTGCAGTGAACGTCCTGATTGACTGCGTACAGCTTTTCGGAATTATTGTCATTTTGCTGCTTATTAACTGGAAGCTCGGTTTGGCAGTGATTGTGACTGTTCCGATCATGTTTTTGATTTCGACCAAGCTACGAGTACGCATCCGTCGCGCCTGGCAAGAAGTACGCATGAAGAACTCGCGTATCAATTCTCATTTGAATGAATCTATTCAGGGAATTCGTGTGACACAAGCGTATACGCAGGAGCAGGAAAACATGGCTTATTTCGACGATATGAACAGCTCCAGTAAAAAATCGTGGGATAAGGCTTCTGCCATGAATCAGGTCTTTGGCCCACTTATTGATATTACCGGAGGATTAGGTACGCTTGTGCTGTTCTGGTTTGGAGCGCATTTAATTCAGACAGATCAGCTGACGGTGGGTTTGCTGGTTGCATTTGCCAACTATGTAGGGAACTTTTGGGAGCCGATTAATCGGCTAGGTCAAATGTATAATCAGCTCCTGGTTGCGATGGCTTCGTCAGAAAGAATTTTTGAATTCATGGATGAACAGCCGAATATTGCAAACAAACCAGGAGCAAAAGCCTTGCCGCCTATTCGGGGTGATATTCAATTTGATAAAGTCATTTTTGAATATGAAAAGGGACGTCAGGCGCTTAAAGGTATTAATCTTTCTGTCAAGGCAGGTCAATCTATAGCGCTTGTAGGTCATACTGGATCAGGTAAAAGTACAATTATTAATTTGCTCAGCCGTTTTTATGACATTACGTCAGGGCGACTTACTATTGACGGTTATGATGTGCGAGATGTCACAGTGGAGAGCTTACGCAGCCAGATTAGCATCGTGCTGCAGGATACATTTATTTTTTCGGGAACGATACGTGATAATATCCGATTTGGCCGTTTGGATGCAACGGATGAGGAGATTGAAGCGGCTGCGAAGGCGGTCAATGCTCATGAATTTATTGTTCATTTGCCAGATGGCTATGAAACAGAGGTAGAGGAGCGTGGGGGGATGCTGTCCATGGGTCAGCGCCAGCTCTTATCCTTTGCCCGTGCCTTACTGGCTAATCCGCGAATTCTTATTCTGGATGAGGCCACAGCCAGCATTGATACAGAAACGGAGTTGAAAATTCAGGAGGCCCTTCAGGTTCTATTGGAAGGCAGAACTTCTTTTATGGTCGCTCACCGTTTGTCCACCATCCGGAATGCTGATCATATCGTTGTACTGGACCATGGGGAGATCCAAGAAAGTGGTAATCATGAACAATTGATGAAAAAACATGGAATATATCGGGGGCTGGTGGAAGCACAGTTCAGATTTTTGTAAAAAAAAGATCAAAAAATCGCGTTTTTTGTAAATTAAAATGCCGAGCACTATTGCATTCTTGGAGCTAAACCCTGAAAATAAAGATGAAAAGAGATCAGAGCAATATCGTCAGAGGGGGAAGAGTTCAAGATGTGGGGTGCTCCTTTTTCTGCCAAGGCTAAGAAGATGCTACTGCTGGGTAGCGGCGAATTGGGAAAAGAAGTCATTATTGAAGCTCAGCGGCTTGGCGTGGAATGTATTGCTGTAGATCGCTATGAGCTGGCTCCAGCAATGCAGGTGGCCCATCGCTCTCACTGTCTGGATATGCAGGATGCTGAGGCGTTGAAGGCACTAATTCGCAAGGAACAGCCCGACATAATTGTACCTGAAATCGAAGCTATTGCTACGGGTGCTTTGGAAGAATTAGAGCAAGAGGGATTTCACGTAGTACCAACGGCACGGGCCGCTCGTCTTACGATGGACCGGGAGGGTATCCGCAGGTTGGCTGCCGAGAAATTACAGCTTCCGACTGCTGCCTACCGTTTTGCAGATGATTTTGAGCAGTTACGGTCGGCGGTTCAAGAGCTGGGCACGCCATGCGTGGTCAAACCCTTAATGAGTTCGTCGGGTAAAGGGCAGTCTGTATGCCGGACACTCGAAGACGCAGAATCCTGCTGGAATACGGCGCTGGAAGGCGCACGTGCCAAAACGACACGTGTCATTGTTGAAGCTTTTGTCCCGTTTGAGAGCGAAATCACCTTATTGACCGTCAGATCGGAATCAGGCACGACTTTTTGCCCACCGATTGGCCACATTCAAAAAGATGGGGATTATGTCGAATCCTGGCAGCCTCATGGCATGACGGACAAGCAGCTTTCGGAGGCGCAGGACATTGCCCGTACGATTACGGATGAACTGGGTGGTTACGGATTGTTTGGCGTAGAGCTGTTTTTAACGGCTGATAGCGTCATATTCAGTGAAGTATCCCCGCGTCCGCATGATACAGGTATGGTGACCATGATTACGCAGGATTTGTCTGAATTTGCGCTTCATGTACGGGCAATTCTCGGATTCCCGGTGCCATCCGTCACGCTGCTTACACCAGGAGCTTCAGCTACCTTAAAGGCAGAAGTGGCTACGCGCGATTTCGCAATAAGCGGTCTGCATGATGCACTATTGCTACCCCGGACACAGGTGCGAGTGTTCGGGAAGCCTGAAACCAAGCCGGGACGCCGGATGGCTGTAGCGCTTAGCGCTGCAGAAGATGTGGAAACAGCACGGAAGACAGCCAAAGAAGCTGCCAATATGCTGAAAGTGGAGGTAAATCATGTCTAACAGTGTGATGATTCCAGTACTGACAATTCGTTCCGTAGAGCTTGGCGATTGTGAAGCCGTAACTGGACTACTCAGAGAAGTCGGATACCCGATGACTTGTGGTGTTATGAAAGAAGTTATGGGAACAGCGCAGGAGGACAGTCAAGCGAATATGATGGTTGCAGAAATGGATGGTCGTGTAGTCGGAGTAATCGGCATGCATACGGCTCAAAGCCTGGCCTATCCTGATCCTGCTGTACAAATCACCATGCTGGTCGTGAGCGGGGAGTATCGCGGCGAAGGCATTGGCAAGCGGTTGGTTGCTTGTGGTGAGGAGTGGGGGCGTGCGCAAGGATGCTATCATTTATTCATTACTGGAGCGAATAACCGCATCAAACAAGTAGAGGCCCGTGCTTTCTACAACCGAATCGGCTTTGAGAAGCAAGGCTACCGTTTCAGCAAAAAGCTTAGATAATCAGCTTGCAACAAACAATCTAATACTTAAAGCCTCACTATTTTTAACTTCGTCCTGTTCGCCATTGCCGAGCAGGACTATTTTTTTTCCAACTTTTATACCATTGATGATGCTATAAAACATGATATACTGCTAGAGTAAAGATTACAAAGTTGTAACCTGAGACGTTCACACCAAGGCACTTATACAACAAGGAGATGACGAAATGAAGAATATGTTGAAAAAAACACTGGTGATGGGAAGCCTAAGCGCCATTTTATCCGCAGGATTCATCGTTCCGGCATCAGCTTCACCAGCTGACGATTTATCTGCTCAATTACAACAGTGGTTTCAAAATAACGGATACACAGTCAATATGTCCAACGGGACGACGACAATAACAAAGACGGTCATTAAGGATTATTCTGAAAAGGACAAGGCTAAAACAAAAACAGCAAATCCTTCTTCTGACAAGCAAACGACGAATCAGGGTAACCAAAAGGCTTCAAAGTCTGTTAACAAGCAACAGACCCAAACACAAAACACCAACTCAGGTGCAGGTCAGTCTACAGATTCTAATGCACAACTCAGCAAGTCTCAATTTGCAGCTGAGGTTGTAAAGCTTGTAAACAATGAGCGCAGTCAAAAAGGTCTGAAGCCCCTCACATCTAATGCGAAGCTTACAGAAGTAGCCTTAGCGAAGGCGAAGGACATGAGCACGAACAATTACTTTTCCCATACATCTCCGACTTACGGTTCACCCTTTGATATGATGAAAAAATTCGGTGTAACTTATACGTATGCGGGTGAGAATATTGCAATGGGACAAAAAACACCACAAGAAGTGATGAAGGCCTGGATGAACAGCCAGGGACATCGTGAAAATATTTTGAAGGCAGAATATACACAAATCGGTGTGGCTTACTACAATGGATATTGGGTACAAGAGTTCACACGTAACTAAGTTGATAGAGAAAACGTTCTAAACGTCATTTCTGTTTATAAAAAGATAGTGACGTACGTAATTTAGAGACCCGCTGACAACGTTCAGCGGGTCTTTTTATGTCGCTCATGTCATTTCAGGCATAAACCATTGCTCTATACCAGAAAAGACATAAGGGACGTGCTTATAGTATGATGACAGTAAGCTGAATGGATAACAGACTACTTTTGGAAAGCTAGGTGAACAAATGAGCTACGAAATCGTGCATGAAGGTGCTTTTGCTATGCTTAAGGTGCAGTTGAACCCCGGAGAAACCATTAAAGCAGAAATGGGAGCGATGGTTTCCATGTCTTCCAGTGTAGATATAAAGGGGACGGTAGACGGTGGGCTGTTACGTGGTTTAGGCAGAATGCTGAGCGGAGAAAAATTCTTTTTTCAAGAGCTGAGAGCAGCCCGGGGACCCGCTGAAGTACTGCTAGCCCCCGCAAGCATAGGTGATGTACAAGCAGTGGAACTGGATGGCACGTACAGGCTGTTGGTCCAGAAGGACGGTTTTTTGGCCTGTACGGAAGGGATTGAGGTTAGTACCAAAATGCAAAACCTGATGAAAGGTTTATTCTCCGGTGAAGGTTTTTTTATTGTAGAAATCAGTGGCCGCGGCACAGTATTCCTATCCTCGTATGGAGCCATTCACCCCATTTATATCGCGCCAGGAGAGGAGCGTATAATTGATAATGCTCATCTAGTGGCATGGCCGGATTATATGGATTATAGAATTGAAAAGGCATCTAAAGGCTGGTTGTCCAGCGTAACGAGTGGGGAAGCTCTTGTATGTCGTTTTCGCGGTGAAGGAACGGTACTGATTCAAAGCCGAAATCCGGGTAGTTTTGGACAATGGATTAGAAGTTTCATCCCTGATAGCAAATAGTTTCTTTCGTCTGACTGCTGATGATAAGAAGGGTTATTCGCACAAAAAGTATGATAAAAGGATGGGAGTTTTCCATCCTTTTTTAGTATGTTTATGGAAATTTATAAGGGATACTAAACCTCGATTTTCACCTGAACCAGAACGGTTTATTTGCAAAATGACAGGAGAAGCTTTATGTTTATTTCACTAAGCTATCAGGAGGGAACACGAGTGAATTCATCAAAATGGATTTGGCGGTCTGTCGGTTCCGGTTCCATTGCCGCCACACTGCTATTATTGTACGGATTTATTGCAGCAGTACGAAGTATCACGGCTCCAGAGCCATTGGTAAGTACTCAACCTGTACAATCCGGTTCATCGCAGACACAAACTGCACCATCGGCTACTGCTCAAACGGGAGAGTTGCGCGTAGCTGCCATTGGCGATTCGCTAGCCAAAGGAACGGGGGATGACTCCGGAAGTGGTTTTGTGCGCCGGTCGGTGACTTTGTTAAATAATCAGGAAGGACATAAAGCTCAGCTCATAAATAATCTGGGGATTAATGGACTGACGACTCAAGGACTATTAACCAAGCTGGATGAGCCTGGTGTGTCTTATGTACTGAAGAAGGCTAATGTGATTATAGTTTCGATTGGCGGTAATGATTTATTTCAGGGCGTGCAGGCGGCTCAAACCGGCAAAGAGCCACCTACACTCAGTGGTTTGCGCAAAGCTCTGCCTGATGCAGCCAAACGTTTGCAAAAGGTGCTGACAAAGGTAGGAAAAATCAATCCTAATGCTAAAATTGTCTATGTTGGATTGTATAATCCATTCAGTGATCTGCAGGAAATGAAAATTCCCGGTAATCTTGTGGTAACCGAATGGAATATGGCGGCCATGGCAATTACCAACCAAAACAGTAACATGACGCTGGTTCCAACTTTCGATTTATTCGAGCAAAATTTGCCCGTCTATTTATCATCCGATCATTTTCATCCCAACGGACAGGGCTATCAGGCCATCGCTGAACGTATCGCACAAGGGTTTGCTGTTACCGCGACGAAGGATACCGATCATGTAAATCCTAAACAACAGTCTACAAATAGCCAACCTGCAGAAGCGAAAAAGGGAGGGAACAAGTAATGAGCATCCAATCTGCCGACAAGACCGAGGCTGGCGTGACCCAAGATTCGACATCCACAGATGCAATGTCCAGTCTTCACTCCTCCAATCAGGTTGGTAGCGCAGACAGAGACAGCAGCAATAATGAAATCGTGCTCTCTGTTCAGCATGTTAAGAAACGTATTAAACGCAAAATGATCATTCATGATGTAACATTCGACGTTCGCGCAGGTGAAATTTTCGGATTTCTCGGCCCCAATGGAGCTGGAAAAACGACGACTATTCGTATGCTGGTCGATTTAATTAAGCCTACTGAAGGGACAATAACCGTATGCGGTCATAATGTAAATCGTGACCCTGAGCAGGCTTTACGGCATGTTGGTTCTATTGTGGAAAATCCAGAAGTGTACAGCTACCTGACAGGATGGGAAAATTTAGAGCATTTTGCCCGGATGCAGCCTGGTGTAGATGAACAGCGCATTCGCGAGGTGGTTGAGTTGGTTCGGCTCGATCGTCGCATCCATGATAAGGTAAGTACATATTCACTGGGGATGCGTCAGCGTCTTGGCATAGCTCAAGCCTTGCTCGGCAGACCGAAGCTACTCATTTTGGATGAGCCGACGAACGGACTAGACCCCAAGGGAATCAAAGAGATGAGAGCTTTTATCCGTTTGTTAGCGGCCGAAGGCATGGCTGTATTTGTTTCCAGCCATTTGCTTAGCGAGATCCAGCTGCTATGTGATCGTGTGGCAATTATAAGTCGGGGCAAGGTGCTAGCTGTTGGTGGGGTACGGGAACTGGTTGAGACTCACTCGCACATGGCTGTCTGGCAGCTGGAGCCCCGCGATCAGGGCCTTGCCCTATTGCAAAATTCTCCGTATGTGCAAATCATTACGAACGCCGATGAATTAATTGATGACAGCATTGTTGCAGGTAGCGGAGTCGAAGCTATTTTTACAGAAATGGACGAAGAGCATATTGCGGAGCTGGTCGCACACATGACAGCTTCCGGTATTTCCGTTAAAGGTGTAACCAAAATCAATCCTACACTGGAGCAACTATTCCTGAAAATGACGGAAGGTGAGATACTTGAATAATATTTTACCGCTCGTACAAAATGAAACCCTGAAAATTATCAAGAAGAAACGATTTTATGTCATTTTACTTGTTTTGCTTGTGCTTGTGCCGATTTTTACGTACGCTCAGATGAAAGTGGCAGAAAACAATCGCGAAAAATTCGGTAACGATTGGCGTCTGGAACTGCGTCAGGCCATTACTGATAACCAAAACTCGCTCGGCAGCGATAGGGTTCCCGAGGAATGGAAGACCTACCGCCGCGTCTTTGTGCAACAGATGCAATATTATCTGGAAAATGACGTGAATCCTAATGAGCCGAGTGGCGTCACTTTTACCAGAGAGTTTATGGATAATTCCATAAATCTGTTCGTTCCGTTGTTGATCATGGCCATTGCTTCGGACCTGGTTTCAGGAGAACGGACAACAGGCACGATAAAAATGTTGCTAACTCGGCCGGTCAGGCGGTGGAAAATACTGCTGAGCAAGCTGCTGACACTGTATATGTTCGTTTCGCTCATCATTTTGGCCGTATTTGTCATAAGTTATCTCATATCAGGCTTGTTTTTTGGTTATCGTGGTTTTAATGTTCCGGTATTTACCGGCTTTCAAATTGTTGGATCGACGGTGGATTTGTCTGCTGTACATGCCATTCCACAATGGCATTACCTGATGCTGCAAGCCGGATTGATTTGGTTTGTCAGTCTTGTGGTTGCTTCATTAGCCTTTATGGTATCTGTTCTGGTACGTAGTACAGCAGCAAGTATTGTGGTCATGATGGCTGCGCTCATTTCGGGCACTATACTGACCAACATGGCTTCATCATGGCAAAGCGCCAAATATTTATTTATGGTTAACCTCGGATTAACCGATTATTTATCTGGAAGCCCTGCCCCGATTGAGGGAATGACCCTGCCATTTTCTTTAGTTGTACTGGGCATTTGGGGGGCTGCGGCGCTGATTGTTTCATTCGCCGTCTTTACGAAACGGGATATATTGAATTAAAATGGACAAGGTAAAAGAAAACATCTGTTTGCATTTTTGGTGAAAACCATCAAGAATAAGGCAAAACACGGTTATGATTAGACAAAGGGGGAGCATGAATGGTCGACAAAATCGACTTGTCTGCGGGAGCTTCCGGTACACAGAACGGAGCTTCAGAATATGGCGCGGACGACATTCAAGTGCTCGAAGGGCTTGTGGCAGTTCGCAAACGGCCGGGCATGTACATCGGGAGCACCAGTTCTTCGGGACTGCATCATTTGGTATGGGAAATTGTAGACAACGCGGTGGATGAACATCTCGCCAAGTTTTGCTCTCGCATTGATATCACAATGCATAAGGACGGTTCTGTAACAGTATCAGACAACGGGCGCGGTATTCCTACGGGAATGCACAAAATGGGAATTCCTACGCCTCAAGTTGTGTTCACCATTTTGCACGCCGGAGGTAAGTTTGGCGGTTCGGGATATAAAAAGTCCGGGGGTCTGCATGGGGTAGGTGCGTCTGTAACGAACGCTCTTTCGGAATGGCTTGAAGTGGAAATCTACCGGGACGGCAAGATTCACCGTCAGCGGTTTGAATATTGGCAGGACAAGAAGGGCGTGGAGCATGTCGGTGAACCGACCACAGGCCTTGAAGTGCTGGGCAATACTAACAAGACGGGTTCGAAAATTACATTTAAACCGGATATTCGCGTTTTTCAGTCAGGAATTCATTTTAACTATGATACGCTGGCTGAGCGTCTTCAGGAAATTGCTTTTCTGAATTCCGGCCTTCGTATTCAGCTTAAAGACGAACGCAGCGGAAAGTCAGATGAATATTTTTATGAGGGTGGAGCAAGTCAGTTTGTTTCTTTTTTGAATGAGGGCAAGGATGTACTGCATGATGTCATTCATTTTAATGCCGAGAAAGAAGACATTGAAGTGGAGATTGCCATCCAATACAATGCCGGCTACACAGAGACGATTGCTTCGTTCGTTAACTCCATTCCGACACGTGGCGGGGGTACGCATGAAACAGGCTTCAAAACCGCTTACACTCGTATCATGAACGACTATGCACGCAAAACAGCGATGTTGAAGGAAAAGGATAAAAACCTGGAGGGCAACGATCTACGTGAAGGTATGATGGCTGTAATCAGTGTCAAGATGGCCGAGGTTGAATTTGTCGGTCAGACAAAAGATCAGCTGGGTAGTGCTTCGGCGCGGAGTACAGTGGATGCCATCGTGTCTGAACAAATGCAGCGCTTTTTGGAGGAAAATCCACAGATAGCGCAAACCTTGATCAGAAAGGCAGTTCAAGCATCCAAAGCGCGTGAAGCTGCACGTAAGGCTCGGGACGAAATGCGCTCTGGCAAGAAACGTAGTGAAAGTTCTAATTTGAATGGCAAACTGTCGCCTGCGCAGTCTAAAGATTTTACACGTAATGAGTTATTTATCGTGGAAGGCGATTCGGCAGGAGGATCGGCCAAACAGGGACGGGATTCCAAAATTCAGGCGATTTTGCCACTAAAGGGCAAGCCGATGAATCCGGAAAAATCAAAGTTGGCGGATATTATGAAAAATGATGAGTACCGTGCTATTACGGCAGCGATTGGCGCAGGGGTAGGAACAGAGTTCACGCTGGAAGACAGCAATTATTCCAAAATCATCATTATGACCGATGCAGATACGGATGGCGCGCACATTCAAGTACTGTTGTTGACGTTCTTTTATCGGTATATGAAAGAACTCATTGATGCAGGACGCATATTTATTGCTCAGCCGCCATTGTATAAAATAACCCGCAAGTCGGGTAAGCTCGAAACAGTTCGTTATGCCTGGACTGACGAGCAGCTTGATAATTACTTAAAAGAGTTTGGACGGAATTTCGAGCTTCAACGTTATAAAGGACTCGGGGAGATGAACCCTGATCAGTTATGGGAAACGACAATGAATCCCGAGTCACGCACCCTGTTGCGCGTTCAGATTGAGGATGCTGCCAAAGCTGAACGCCGTGTGTCCACATTGATGGGTGATAAGGTGGATCCGCGTAAGCGCTGGATCGTGGAAAACGTGGATTTCACGGAATACGTAGAGTAGTGCTATTAAATGAGGTGTAGACATGAGCTTATCGGAGCAATTTTTGCCAGCTTATCTGGAGGAAATGGTCGGTGACCGCTTTGGCCGATATTCCAAATATATAATTCAGGATCGGGCGATACCTGATGTACGGGATGGATTAAAGCCCGTACAACGCCGGATTCTGTACGCGATGTACGATTCGGGTAATACCCCGGAAAAAGCGTATCGCAAATCCGCCAAAACCGTTGGGGACGTTATGGGTAATTACCATCCTCACGGTGATTCATCTATTTACGATGGGATGGTACGGATGGCGCAGCCTTGGAAAATGAGCCACGTACTGGTGGATGGCCACGGCAACTGGGGTTCTCAGGACGACGATCCTGCGGCAGCTATGCGTTACACGGAGGCACGTTTGTCTCCGATTGCAATGGAAATGCTACGTGATATCGAAAAACGTACGGTTTTGTTCAAGGATAACTTTGATAACTCGGCAAAGGAACCCGTCGTGCTGCCCTCCCGTTATCCTAATCTGTTGGTAAACGGATCTAGCGGGATTTCAGCGGGGTTTGCAACGGAAATTCCAACTCATAGCTTGCGTGAGGTGATTGACGCCACCATCGCAGTGATGGAAAAGCCGCAGATCGAACTGGAAGAGATTATGACCTTTATAAAAGGCCCAGATTTTCCGACTGGCGGACTCATTATGGGTGGCGAAGGCATCAAGGATGCATACAGAACAGGCAAAGGACGCATTTATATCCGTTCCAAAACGGAAATTCAGTCTTTGCGTGGAGGCAAGCAGCAACTGGTTATTACAGAGATTCCATACCAGGTTGTTAAATCCAGGCTCGTAACCGCTATGGAGAACATCCGTCTGGAGAAAAAGGTAGAAGGGATTGCCGAAGTTCGTGACGAGAGTGGACGAAATGGCCTGCGTATTGTTGTCGAGCTGAAGAAGGAAGCGGATGCGGAAGGTATTTTGGCATATCTGCTGAAAAAAACCGATCTCCAGGTGGCTTATAACTTCAATATGGTAGCCATCGTAAACAAAGCGCCGCACCAGCTTGGACTAAAATCCATTTTAGAAGCGTATATTGCTCACCAGCGTGAAGTTGTCACAAATCGCATTAAGTTTGAGCTGGAAAAGGCGGAGGACCGCGCACATGTACTGGAAGGTTTGGTCAAGGCGCTGAACATTCTGGATGAAGTCATCGCGGCTATTAAAGCTTCCAAAAATCGTCAGGATGCACAAAATAATTTGCAATGGATGTTTGGCTTTAGTGAACGGCAGGCGGATTCCATTTTGACTCTGCAATTGTACCGTCTTACGAATCTTGAAATTACCACCCTCGAAAAAGAACTTGCTGACATTCAGAAGAAAATTACTCAATACCGTTCTATTCTGGAAAGTGACCGCAAGCTGATCAGTCTGATCCGCAAAGAGTTGCTGGAAATTCGTGAAAAGTACGGCATTGACCGTCGTTCGGAAATACAGGGTGAAGTAGAAGAGATTAAGGTAAATCTGGAGGTCATGGTTGCGGCAGAGGATGTATTGCTAACTCTCTCGAAAGATGGCTATGTGAAACGTACGAGTATGCTGTCGTTCACTCGTTCTGGCGGGGATCGTTCAAATTCCGGAGTTAAAGAAGGGGACTACATTACTCAGTTCCTTGACGTGAATACACTCGATGTGCTGCTCGTCTTCACCCAGCGTGGACAATACTTTTTGCTGCCTGTGCATCAGATACCGGAGTATAAGTGGAAAGAGCCGGGCACTCCAATCGTCAATGTCATTTCGCTATCGAAGGAAGATCGTATCGTAAGTGTTATTCCGATCAAAAATATAGAGGAAAACGGCAAAAGCCTGGTGTTTGTAACAAAGAAAGGGCAAGTCAAACGAACGGAACTTACAGAATATGCCACAAAGCGTTCCAGTGCTGTAGCAGCCTGCAAGGTGGCTGGCGACGATGAGATATTATCAGTAACATTAAGCGACAATAGCAAAGATATTATGTTGATTACCCGTGCGGGGATGAGCATACGCTTCAAGGAGCAAGAGGTTAATGCCATGGGCCGCGTTTCAGCGGGGGTCAAAGGTATACAACTGGCGGAAGGCGATGAAATTGTTGCAGCACTATGGGTAGAAGAAGACGAAGGAGAGGTGCTGGTACTAACCGAATCCGGTTATGGTAAGCGTACGCTTCTGCTGGATTATCCTTCTCAGGGAAGAGGCGGTAAAGGAATCAGCACCTTCGAATTCAAGGAAGGCAAGCGGGTGCGTTCGAACGGAACTCGAATTGTGGCTGCCTTCTACTGTCGTGAAGCTGTTCAATTATTTGTCATCACATCAGAAGGACAGACGATGTCCTTCCTTTCGGAAAAAGCTCCTTTAACCGATCGCAAGGATACAGGCAAACTGCTGGCTCCGGTGGAGAAGAAGGACGAAATTGTAAATGTGCTGCCGCGTAGTGAGCCTCAGAGTTCGCAGACAGTAGAATAATTGTAAAGTCAAGCGTTTTTTAGCTCGAAAAAGAGGGGTCCTCACGTGCCATTCCAGCACGAATGGGGACCTTTTTGCCGTCATGCTGTCGAACCTTGACCTGTCTCCAAATCCGAAGTGAGACTTCCTTCCCCTTTTCATTTGATGCTCCAAAAACGGCAGGAAACTGAGGGGAAATGGCGAAAATTTAATGTGATGAAATACAATCCGGACGGTGGCCCATATGGTAACTTTGATGCTTTTACTGACCCTGTTATTCAAAGGAGTGAGGCAAAATGCAAACGACCGAATTTGCAAAAATCTGGTCCAGAATGGCTAAGGATTACAAGGTTCATATGGAGCAGCAACTAGCTCCATCACTAACGGAGGCTCAACTCACGGTGCTGGAGGTTCTGAACGAATACGGACGCATGAAGCCGTCTCAACTAATCCCATATCTCGCCACCACACCTGCGGCAGTTACGATGCTATTGGACCGGATGGAGCGGAATCGACTGGTCACCCGGTTCAGAGACGTAAAGGACCGTAGAATTGTATGGATTGTTATTTCAGATCAAGGCAGGGAAGAAGTGGAGCGCGGATTGCAAATTCGCGACGATTTTCTGGGTTCTGCGCTTAACCGAATATCTCAGCACAATCAGAATTTGCTGGTTTATTTGTTGGGGAAAATTACAACGAAGACGAAAGCGGCTGTATCAGCCAGTGAAGATGAGGGAATAAAGGAACAAATAGAGCGAGCAGAATAGCTAATTAGTGGATACATGGAATGTAGCTGTACACAGCAGATTAGCTTTCTAAGGGAATAGAAATGCGCGGATAGATGCCGATCCTGGTATCATTTCCGCGCTTTTTTGTGTCCCAAGTATAGGTAGTGTTTGGGGGAATGTTGACATTTACATAAGAGATGATAAAATAATAGTTATAAATAAATAACAATTCGTATACAAATAGTTACTAGTTTATGTATATGGGTAATGAATATGTATGGGGAAGAAGGATGGTTCTAGTGAGCGACAGAGAGGAAGACAGACTAGAGGTGTATCGGATTATTCAATCGGTAAGGGAGGTTAACAAGACGATATTTTATGCTTTCTGGAACGAGGAGCAGCATTTGGATCTAACGGCCATTCAGCACATGGCTTTGGCCATTCTGAATAAACGCCCCAATATTGGGTTATCCGAGCTGGCAGAGATAGCTCATGTGGGAAGCAGCTCTATGAGCGGGGTGGTTGACCGCTTGACCAAGGCGGGATATATCGCTCGCGGACGGCATGAGCATGATCGCAGATCTTTAGTACTGACGCTTACGACAGAAGGAAAAGATATAATGCAAAAGGTAGACGCCATGTGGATGGAGCGCGTCTTGCCAATTCTGGATATCCCGAAGGAGCAGCTAGAGTTGCTCTTGGATGTTCATAAACAAATGATCATGAAATTAACACCGAAGGGAATGAATCAACTTGAGCAGTCCTCAAATGACACTACCAGGTAATGTCCGCAGAGCACCCATTGTGGCCGCTCTGTTGATTGGCGCAATTGTTGCAATTTTAAACCAGACATTGATAAGTGTGGCTTTACCGAAAATGATGGGTGATCTGAATGTAGATGCCAATATAGCTCAGTGGCTTAGCACAGGCTTTATGCTCGTGAACGGGGTATTGATCCCGGTGACCGCATTCCTGATTGCCCGTTTCTCTACTCGTAAATTGTTTATTAGTGCAATGACTATTTTTTCAATCGGCACGCTGTTATGTGCAATAG
The DNA here is from genome assembly GCF_038008995.1 of Paenibacillus sp. FSL W8-0439. Taxonomy (NCBI): domain Bacteria; kingdom Bacillati; phylum Bacillota; class Bacilli; order Caryophanales; family Paenibacillaceae; genus Paenibacillus; species Paenibacillus sp. FSL W8-0439. Next base: position 3,286,429 of record NZ_JBBPAK010000001.1, on the reverse strand, counting down.
CGCCGAGTTTTAGTATATTGCTGATCGGTCGGCTTATTCAGGCTGCGGGCGCAGGGATTATGATGCCATTAATGATGGTCGTTATCTTGAACATCTACCCAATAGAGCGTCGTGGCCGTGCAATGGGAACGCTGGGGCTTGCGATGGGGTTTGCTCCAGCCATTGGACCAACCTTATCTGGTTATATAGTCCAGCATTATGACTGGCGAGTATTGTTCTGGATCATCTTGCCGATTTCCGTGATTTCGATTGTGATCGGATTTATTTTTCTGAAAAATGTAACCGAGCAGTCCAAGCCTAAGCTGGACATTCTCAGTGTTATTTTGTCTACACTCGGTTTCGGTGGGCTGTTATACGGCTTTAGTGATGCTGGAACATCGGGTTGGGGGAGTATTCCAGTGCTGTCTACACTCATCGTCGGGACGATTGCGCTTATTTTATTTATTGTCCGACAACTGAAGGTAGATGAGCCTATGCTGGAGTTTCGTATCTTTAAATACGATGTGTACAGCTTGACGACAATCATTAATGTTATTGTGACGATGGCTCTGTACGCCGGTATGATATTGCTTCCAATTTATTTGCAAAATATTCGCGGATTTACACCACTCCAGTCTGGTATGCTAATGTTACCAGGAGCGATTCTGATGGGGGTCATGTCTCCTGTGACGGGGGCTATTTTTGACCGAATTGGAGCGCGCTGGCTGTCTGTAATTGGGTTGTTGATCATGACTGTAACGACTTGGGAATTTACACGTTTAACCGAATCAACCACCTATATGACATTGTTAATCAATTATACGGTACGAATGTTCGGGATGTCATTGCTGATGATGCCGATCCAAACGGCCGGACTGAATCAGCTTCCACAACGATTAAATGCCCATGGTACGGCGATGGGCAATACGCTGCGTATGATTTCGGGCTCGATTGGGACAGCAATTCTAGTGACGGTGATGTCTACTCAAACCAGCAATCGTTTGACCACGATGGTTGCATCCGAGGGACTGAACGTTACGGACAAAGCGGGAATGCTGGCTGCTAGCAATCAAGCTACGATCTACGGTATTAACTCGGCATTTATAATTGCAACACTATTGAGCGTGACAGCTTTGGTATTGGCGTTTTTTATCAAAAATACGAATGCACAAAACGCTCGTGCCCGTCAACAGCTGGTGAACAGCGAGAAGGGGAAGACCATGGCTTCCTCATCATAAGCATGGATACATTTTCATTTGATTTTTGTGAAAAAAGAGAACCCGCATTGCATGTTTGTTTACATGCAGTGCGGGTTCTTTGTGGTAAGTCTACTCAATTATCCGAAGTAATCATTTTATCATAAAGCGACAAGGGCCACTCACTCCAAGGAAATTGGACAGGAGGCAGTGAATGGAAGCTCATTGCTTCCTTGCTGACCGGATGCGGTGCTCCAGCGAGCAAGGACCAGAGGGCCAGTTGTTGACCGAGGCGGCTCAGATTACCGCCATATTTTTGGTCCCCATAGAGGGGACAGCCGATTGCCTGCATCTGTACACGAATTTGGTGCGAGCGTCCGGTATGCAGCTTAATTTTCACAAGACTGAGTCCAGCAGCTTGTCCGACAACCTGGTATTCCAAAATGGCTTCCTTGGCACCAGCCGTGCCGGGTCGAACCGTTTTGACCGTGTTGGTACGGCTGTCCTTAAGCAGGTAATGGGTTAGACGGCCTTGGAGGGCCTCAGGAACGCCATTCAGAACAGCTGTATACAGCTTGTGAAAATGACGGCTTCGAACCGATTCTGACAAACGAGAAGCTGCTTTGGACGTCTTAGCAAAAATCATGGCTCCACCTACAGGTCGATCCAGCCTGTGCACTAAACCCAAAAAGACGTTACCAGGCTTATTGTGTCTGATTTTCAGATCTTCCTTGAGTAAAGACAGCAGATCGGGATCGCCGCTGGCATCCTCCTGTGTCGGAACATTGACAGGCTTTACAACCGCCAGGACATGATTGTCCTCATATAGGACGGGAATATTCGGCTGTGCATGCTCTTGCCGAGTAAGTTCATCTTGATTCATAAGAGGAATTAAGCCTCCCAGCGTCCGAGAATACCACAAGGCAAATTCAATCCAGAGCGTGTGATCGGCAATCCGATTTCACCGGCGCTAATTTGTCCGCCATACTTTTGTTGCATCGTCATACTCAGCATGTTACGCAATACAGTAGGTGAAATACCTGTCGTGTAGGAGTTGATCAGCATAAACAAGGGTTGGTCCGAAATGATGCTCATGCAGGATTCGAGAAACGGATACAAGCTTTCTTCCAGCTTCCAGGTTTCTCCGTTAGGTCCACGTCCATAAGAAGGAGGGTCCATAATAATGGCATCATAACGGTTGCCCCGACGTTGTTCCCGTTGCACAAACTTGAACACGTCGTCTGTAATGAAGCGTACCGGTCGGTCAGCCAGACCGGACAATTGAACGTTTTCCTTTGCCCACTGCACCATACCTTTGGCTGCATCCACGTGAACTACACTGGCTCCGGCATACGCTGCGGCAGTAGTGGCTCCTCCCGTGTATGCAAACAGGTTCAATACGGAAATAGGTCTACCTGCGCCTTTAATTTTATCCATCATCCAGCTCCAGTTGGCGGCTTGCTCTGGGAAAAGACCAGTATGCTTAAAGCTGGTCGGTTTAATGTGGAATTTAAGCGGTCCATAGCTAATCGTCCAACGCTCGGGGATAGGCTTTTTCATATCCCATTGGCCGCCCCCGGAAGAGCTGCGGTGATAATGCCCATGAACATTACGCCATTCGGCTGTTTCCTGGGTCAAAGGCCATATGATTTGCGGATCGGGACGACGCAGGACAATATTACCCCAACGTTCCAGCTTTTCACCACCGCCTGTATCCATTACTTCATAGTCTTTCCACTCTTGTGCTACATACATGTACAATCCATCCTTCAGCAGTCAATTCGGGATTTAGGCAGCAAGCTGCGCAAATCCCCACATGGAGTCTATTGTACAACAAACCTTAGCAACAATCGAATGATTCCATGAATAAGTAAGTAGTTAGAAGGAGCGAAAATATTTTTTCGAATACACTTGTAATTAGAGCGCTTCCATATTAAAATGAAATCAATCCCACTTGTACGTACAACTATCCCGATTTTCATTCTATTTATGAAAAGAAGAATTGGTTGTACGTACATAATATTTTTACAACTAGTTTTTTAATAGCGAACAGTCGCATATAATGCGACTTTTTTGCGTATAGGTTTACTAAAATACACTTCATGCTTAAAATTTTTATTTGACAATGAGAATCATTATCAAATATTATTTGATTAATAGGGAGTGAAAGCATCCCATATTTCAAATAAAGGTGAGGGATGAACTTGGGTAAAATCATGATTGCTTATGCTAGCATGACCGGTAATACAGAGGAAATCGCGGAATTGATCGCCGAGGGTGTTCGTCAGGCAGGGCATGAGGCAGAGTTGAAGGCTTCGTATGATTGCAGCGCGCAAGAATTGCTCGCATATGACGGATTCCTGTTGGGTGTATATACATGGGGAGATGGTGAGCTTCCTGATGAATTTTTAGATTTTTACGAGGAACTAGACGAGCTTGATCTGTCTGGTAAAAAGACTGCTGTATTTGGCAGTGGAGATACATCTTATACACAATTCTGTGGCGCAGTGGACTTGGTAGAGGAAAAAGTCAAAGAACGCGGCGCATCAGTCATTCAGGAGAGTATGAAGATTGAATTCAATCCACTCGATGATGAGAAGGAGAATTGCCGAGCTTACGGAAGACAATTTGCGCAGGCTGGCATTGGAGTGTCCTGAGAAGAGAGTGAGGGATAGGTATGCGCAATAGCGATAGCTTAAGCGGCTTTCCTCTTCTGCACGACTATCAGCTTGAAGAGATGTGGAGAACTCCGCAGTCAATCCATCAATCACAGAGAAAACGAGGGCGTGAGGGTTGGAATTGGCGGCAAAGGGTTCAATATGCGATAGGGCATGCGCTGAACGAATACTTTGGAATGGAAGTAGAGGTACGGCGAGAAGTCCCTGTTCAGTATGTGCTGGAGAAGTGGTGGCCTAAGCAGTCGAACAGTTTTGAATCTTTGTTCCATTACTGGGATGTCAAAAATAAAGTGTCAGGCGAGTTGTCAAAAATATGTGCCTTAAATAATGACTTATTGGTGCCTGTGATGTTGTATGAACAATTTTGTACAGCGGTACCTGAGTTGGAGGTCGATATTTCGCTGATTATTCAGGCAGCCTGGCAACAATCAGAACAAGCGGATTCATTGCTGATTCAAAAGTATATGGTGGACTACAACCCTAACGTTATTAGTACATTTCATCATTTAACAAATGTATTTTGTTATTATGCATTTGGAGCTCTTCCTCAGCTTATCGAAGTATACTGTCTGCTAGAAGGGAAGAAGGTTCGTTTTCTTCCTGGTTCGGCTTCTTTACAGCAATCTTTGGATTACGTACGACTACTAAAAGACTCCAGAGAGGATATGCATGGTACGGCAGAACGCTGTCGTTGCAGGGGATGTATGGGGCAGCAAGCTTCTCAGCAGAACAGAGCGAATAAGGACAAAAAGGAAGAGCGGGAGGCGAGAAACTGTAGGGATCGGTCAGTTGGACCTACGCTTTTCTCTTAGGAGTATTGTGTGAACCTTTAAATGTAAACTATCCCTTTTCATGAAAGAGCCTTGGAAACAAGGTTCTTTTTTGTGAAAAAAAATTCTGAAAAAACTGAAAATATATATTGCCTGAATAGATAAATATATCTATAATATTTCAATGTACAATAGTTATATGAAAATATTTAAATATAATGAAGACGGTTTGTGGACTATGGATCAGCTTGTCCTACGTACATAAATAAGTCCTGTCTTGTGCATGGCTTGCTGCCATGTGTTTATTTATGCTCTACATTTGGTTTAATGGCCTAATATTTCAATTTTAAAATATTAGCGTTGAATAATAAAAATTTTTTGGACAACAGGGGTGGAACAAGTGAGTAAGAAAACTGTATTGCCGATTCTCATCGTGCTGCTCATTCTGAGTGGTGGAGCTATTGGCTACTATTATTGGTATCAGGCAACACACTTTGTCAAAAGTGACGATGCGCGCATTCAAGCCGATCAGTATAAGGTAATGCCGCAAATCTCCGGTGAGATTAGCCACATTGATGTTGAAGAAGGCGATGTGCTGCAACGCAATGAACCGATTGCCGAGCAAGATGTATCAGGACTGGATGCAAGCATGATCAGCAAGTCTGTACTGCGTGCGCCGATTAACGGAACTGTTATTAAGATTTATTCGAAAGAGCATGAAATTGGAACACCGGGTAGTGCTGTAGCGACTATGGTTGATATGAACAACCTGTATGTATCCACGAATATTGAAGAAACCGATATTAACCGTATTAAACCAGGACAGCTTGTTGACATTACGCTTGATGCAGCAGGCGATCAGGTCATTCAGGGTAAGGTTCGTAAAGTGGGCGAAGCTTCCAATGCAGTGTTTTCGCTCGTTCCTGCTGTGAACACAAGTGGTAACTTTAATAAGGTGACTCAACGTGTACCTGTAGAAATTGCTGTGAACAAGCCGAAGGACATGAAGCTTATCCCTGGGACGAACGTGGAAGTAAAAATTCATACATCTTAAAAAGGAGGGGTCCATGTGGCTGCCAATGAAACTGCTGCTGCTCCTTCGACAGATTCTTCCAAAGAACGCTGGCTTGCCTTTTTTGCTATCGTTTTAGGCGCCTTTGTCGCCATTCTGAACAACAGTCTGATCAACGTCGCCATTCCACGATTGACGACGGATTTAGGGTCAACGACGACACGTATTCAGTGGGTTATTACAGGTTACACGCTTGCATCTGGCGTAATCGTCCCGATTACCGGATATATGGAGCAGCGTATCGGGTACAAAAAGTTTTTGATTCTTGCGCTCAGCGTGTTCTCGCTGGGAACAGGAATATGTATTTTTGCATGGAGTGATTCTTCCCTGATTGCAGCGCGTGTACTGGCTGGTCTGGGCGGCGGTGTCATTATGCCGCTGAGTATGACGATTATTTACAAAATCATGCCGCGTGAACAAATCGGGATGTCCCTTGGTATATGGGGGATCGCCGCAATGGCCGCACCAGCTGTAGGGCCTACGCTGAGTGGCTACTTAATTGAATGGTTTAACTGGCGCTTCTTGTTTATTGTCAGTCTGCCGGTTGCTTTATTTGCCATTTTAATGGTCATCCTTCTCATCAAGGAGCCGCCTAAGGTAACGCCGAAACCGTTTGATCTGCCAGGATTTTTACTAGCGGCAACCTGTGCAGGAACACTCTTGTACGCACTGACAAACGGCCAGCGTGATGGCTGGACTTCTTTTGGGATTGTATCTCTGCTGTTTATTTCTTTCTGGGCACTTGTCTTTCTCATCTATGTAGAAAGCGGCAAGGATAATGCTGTAATTGAAATTTCATTATTCAAAAATTCAAAATATACGATTAGTGTTATCGCCTCCAGTCTGGTCATGATGGGGATGTACGGAGGAACGTTCCTTACACCGTTGTTTTTGCAAAATATTCAGCGCGTGTCACCGATTGATACTGGTATTATCCTCATTCCACAGGCCATTGCCATGGCGGCCATGATGCCTATCGCCGGGAAGCTGTTTGATAAGTTCGGCATTGTGCCTTTGGGACTTGTAGGCCTTACACTAACCAGCTTTATGACCTATCATCTTCATCAGCTTACGCCAGATACTTCGCATGCCTGGTTGGAAACCGTAATGGCATTACGAGGTCTGGGAATTGGTATTTGCATGATGCCATTGTCCACGGTCGGCATGAATGCTGTTCATCCGAGCAAGGTAGCCAATGCGTCTACAGCGTCCAATCTTGTACGTACTGTGGCTGCATCTATGGCGATTGCGGTACTGACCGCTATTATGCAAAGCCGTTCAGCTGCTCATGCCCAGCAAATTTCGGAGTCCATTACGCAGGACTCGGCTCATACGCTACAAGCAACATTGGGTAGCTCATGGATGTCATCCATAAGTAGTTTAATCACACTGGATGCTACATCGAGAGGAATTGGGGATACGTTCCTCATTTCATCTATACCGCTGTTTTGCACGATTCCACTCATCTTTTTGTTTATTCAGAGGAAGAAAGCAAAGACACAGCCGGAAGCTTAATAAAGAGAAATACAAAAATATCGACTGGATGGCTTACATTATTTCCACGGACAGAAAGAAAGGGAATTATCATGAAAATATTGAGAGTAGAAAGTACATTAGCGGCTTTAGTCCTCGGCGGCGCAGTGCTGGCAGGCTGCTCCAGTAATAGTGGAGCGGCTCAGGACATGGTCGTTCCAGTTAAAATTAGTCAAGCACAGCAGGGGATTATCGGACAGGGAAATATTTATACAGGTACGGTAACACCTTCGGAAACCGTCAATATTGTGCCTAAAGTAGGCGGTAAAGTGGTTGAGCTGCCTGTGGATATTGGTTCTGAGGTTAAAAAGGGCCAGGTCCTGTTCAAGCTTGACGATAAGGATATGCGTAACAATGTTGCAAAAGCTCGCGCCGCAGCAGCAGCAGCAGCAGCTGGCGTAAGTACCGCTCAAGCATCCCATGAATCAACGATGGTTCAAGCAACTTCGGGCTTAGTGCAGTCCAAGAGCGGTGTGATTCAATCCCAAAGCGCAATCAATCAGGCTCAGGGGGCTATTAATCAAGCAACTACAGCCGTAGAACAAGCGACACATGGTGTTTCCTCGGCAGCCAATACGGTGAAACAAACACAGCAAGCTTTGGCAGATGCACAAAAGAATGTAACACGTACACAAAGTCTGTTTGATGCTGGTGCGAGCACCCAAGCACAATTAGAACAAGCAAAAACCGCAGTTGTGAATGCGGAAGCGGCTTATAATAATGCACAAAATGCGCAGGCTAATGCAAAAGACCAATTGATAGCTGCTCAAAAGGCTCTAACTACAGCCCGTAACAGCTATGATACAGCAAAAAATAGCTACAGTAATGCTAACAGCGGCTACAGCAATGCGCAGAATCAGCTTAAAGTATCTCAAAATACGGCTGGCATCCAGTCTAGCCAACAATCTCTTAAGCAGGCACAACTGAATGTAAACATTGCTCAGGATGCATTGGATGACACCGTTGTTACATCACCGATCAACGGTATTGTGGGTACGAAAAATGCAGAAGTGGGCGAAATGGTATCCGCTCAGTCTCCTGCGCTAGTCATTGCTAACCTGAGTACGGTCAATACATTGATTTATGTCCCTGCGGAACAGATCAACAATGTAAAAGCAGGTGACAAGGTACAGGTTCGTGTTGCAGCTTCCAACATTGTAACAACAGGTACAGTAAAAAATGTAAGCCCGTTGGATGCAAGCGGAAAAGGTTATCCTGTAAAAATCTCAGTAGCCAATCCAGACATGAAACTGAAATCCGGCATGTTGGCTGATATCAGCTTTGTCGCTGCCAATGCGCAAGAAGGCATTGTTGTTCCTACTGCGGCAGTTCAAAAGGATCAAGGTAAAGAATATGTATATGTAGTAAGCGGCGACCATGCGAAACGCAAGGAAGTGAAAACTGTTCAAACGACAGGCTCACAAACACTCATTACCAGTGGCTTGAGCAAGGAAGAGAATGTGATCGTGAATAATCTGGCATTGCTGTCCGATAACTCACCGATTACAATTACCCAATAACTTGGTTCTAAACTTGCGTTCTTTATAATAGTAGAAATTTATTATGGATACATTCCAAGGCAGCCCGCAATTGGGCTGTCTTGTTTTTATTTCATTTGCACATTTTACATAGGGTTAATGTCGATCTGGGACTTTTTTTGACGAACATTGGTAGAATAGGATAGACTAAATTGGAAATAGATAGTTTACGAGATCTCAGACAAGCGATCGGAGGAATTGTGAGATGGAAGTGAAATTGGTTGTAGATTATGAAGCTTATGAGAATGGCCAAACGATGGCTAAATCTATTGAGGAACTGGCAGCCAAGCCGGAGAGTGCCCAAGTTACGGATCTGATCATTGGAGATTGGGGCGGCGCCTATGAAAATTCACCAGATGATTTTATACCCGTGTTAGTGAGGCTAAAAGATCAATTTCCTAAGGTGCGCAAGCTGTTTATTGGTGATATGGAATATGATGAGTGTGAGGTATCATGGATTAACCAAACGAATCTGTCCCCGCTGTTAGAAGCGTTTCCAAAGCTTGAATCCTTACATATTAAAGGAAGCCAGGATCTGAGCTTGGAACCCCTTCGCCATAATCATCTTCAAGAATTGGTTATTATTTGTGGCGGTCTACCTGTGAGCGTCCTTCAGCAAATCCGTAATGCCGAACTGCCTGAACTGCGCAAGCTGGAGCTGTATTTGGGTGTCGAGGATTATGGTTTTGACGGTAAACTGGAAGATATTTTACCGTTTTTGGACAGCAATCCTTTTCCAAAACTTACATACTTGGGACTCAAAGACAGTGAGATACAGGATGAAATTGCCATTGCTGCTGCTAATGCCCCTGTGATTGGACAACTGGAAGTGCTGGATCTCTCACAAGGTACTTTGTCTGATCAAGGAGCAGAAGCGTTGCTGGGTAGTGAAAGTATAAAAGGACTGAAACATCTGGATTTGAGCTATCATTATATGTCTAGTGAAATGATGGGGCGCTGGAAAAACTCAGGTTTATCTGTGAACGTAGAAGATCAACAAGAAGCAGATGAAGAAGATGATTGGCGCTATCCATCACTGACAGAGTAATTTGCTCCAATGGATTTCTAAAACGGATTGACTTTAAAATTAAAAAGAATAAAAGTGAGGCGGCTCTATGATGAAGATGTGGGATAGTAATGTCAACGAGCCGTTTATCTTGTTCGGTAATTCGGGGAATCGTCGAACTACGGGGCTGCAGGAAGCACGAAGCAGATTAATGCTTCCGTCAGCTCTGGAGGTCTCCTATACAGATGTGTTGGGGGCCATTCGAGAGAAACACAGTCTGAACGAACTGATGGTCAGGATAGCTGCACAAGCTGCGCAAGATAGCGTGAATGGCAGTGTCCAATTGCAAGAGAGCATTGATCAATTACTGAAAGGTCGGGTGGACAGAGGCCCGCTGCTACGTCTGGATGCACCGGGCGAAAACTTTGAGGTAGAGCGGGAGTTGATTGCTCTGGGCGCCCCGGATGCCGAGGGAGACGATTCTCTGTTGCCATGGCCGGAATGGGCACATGGCACAGGTATACTAGCGGCAGAAGCGCGCCGTTTGCAGGAACAGCGTGGTCGCATTTGGCACCCGGCACAATGGTTCCGGGGCTATTGCCGTCTGCTGGCTTGGCTGCGGCATGAAGTAGATCGGCTCTGGCCTTCGTCGCGCTGGATGAACGATCCTGCGGAAGTAGCCGTCATGTTTGACAAACGGCGTTGTAGCGCCGTATTAGACCAGGCAGACATCAGGGTCCCGCCTGTGCTTACAGCTTCAGGCGGTGCTTTTCGTGATGCTGTTGATCTGCATGCAGCTATGAAAGAGAGTGGGTTTCACCGCGTATTTGTGAAAATATTTTGCGGGTCAGGCGCTTCTGGTGTCATGGCTTATCAGGTACATCCCAAAACGCATGCAGAGCTGGCGGTAACTACGATTGGAACAGAGATCATACACGGACAGCGAGTGTACTATAATGCCGGACGATTGCGTCGTTATACAGACAAGCAGGATATTCATGCCATCCTTAACTGGCTATGTTCGGAAGGGGTACATGTGGAACGCTGGATTCCCAAAGCGACCTTGAACGGACGTGTTTATGATGTGCGTCAACTCGTGTGTGAATCAGAGGCTTGTCATGCGGTTTTACGTTTGAGCCACAGCCCTATTACAAATCTACATTTGCGTAATGAGCGACTCTTGCTGGAGGAAGCCGGACTACCACCAAGTACGGTGGAATCGGTTCAGCATACTGCAAAAGCCGCCATGAGGGTCTTTCCGGCGTCGATGGTTGCTGGACTGGATGTGCTTGTTCCGGCTCACGGTGGTCGTCCCTACGTATTGGATGTTAATCCGTTCGGTGATTTACTGTACCGGGTTGAACATCAGGGTTGGAATCCATATGAATGGGAAATGTTGCACCTTGCTAATAGGTGCGTAGTTTTGGAAAGGAAAGACAGATAATGACTGATATGAATCAAATTGTTGGCTCTCATGATATTGTCATGATTACGCTGGATACCCTGCGTTATGATGTAGCCAAGCTGGAGGAAGAAAACTGTCCGAATTTATGCGGCTCCGGGTCGTGGGAAAAGCGCCATACACCAGGGAGCTTTACATATGCTGCACACCATGCTTTTTTTGGCGGATTTTTACCGACTCCGGCCAATACGGATAAGGCTTCACATGTCAGGCTGTTTCACACAAAAGATACGGGACTGCGTACGCATCCACATACCTGGCTGTTCGATGCTCCGGACATTGTGTCCGGGCTGGAGAATGAGGGCTATCGGACCATCTGTATCGGCGGCGTTATTTTTTTTACGAAGAAGAACAAGCTGGCCAAGGTGCTGCCCGGATATTTTCAAGAGAGCTACTGGCGCATGAACTTTGGCGTTACCAACCCTCGTTCAACAGAGCATCAGGTGAATCATGCCTTGAAGCTGTTGGAAAAGGCAGACCCTGCACAGCGTTTGTTTTTGTTTATGAATGTATCAGCCATCCATGGGCCTAATCATTATTTTGTAAAGGGCTCTTCAAAAGATTCAGTAGAGTCTCAACGAGCAGCTTTGCGGTATGTGGATGGTGAACTTGGACGCTTGTTTGATGCTTTGCGGAAGCGTGGCAAGACGTTTTGCATGGCTTTTTCCGATCATGGTACAGCTTATGGGGAAGACGGCTACGAAGGGCATCGCCTGGCGCATGAGGTAGTGTGGAATGTGCCTTACCGCGAATTTATACTGTAGGACAAAAAGAAACGTAGTTTGCACTGGTAAATGATCAACAATCCAATCCAGCGCGAGGAAGGAGCAGAAATGAAAGCCATGAATCTGAATCACCTGCATCCAATGGGCCCAGCAACCCAGACTTCTCCGGGAATGGACACTAATTTAGTAACGTCTAGATTTCAGTGGCCGGATACTCCTGTAGAATGGGCACGTACGATCCGAGAAGCTCCCTATCGCTCCTATCTGTATTCTTACCCGCATAAAACGGCCTATCGTTCGTTCGATACACCGCTCTCATTGCAGGAATTGTGGGAGAAAGAAGAGTTGGAAAGCTATTTTTTGTATATGCATATACCGTTTTGCGCAGCTCGCTGTGGATTTTGTAACCTGTTCACTTTGCCGGACAAGCGTCAGGATGTGCATAAGGAGTATGTGGATGCGCTAGAAAGACAAGCTCGGCAATGGGCTCCAATTATGGGGGGTCGGCCTTTTTCGCGTTTTGCGATTGGCGGTGGTACACCGACCTTATTGGAGGCTCCTTTGGTGGAGCGTTTATTTGACATTGCGGAAAATATTATGGGATTGGACCCCAAGCGAGCTTCTATTTCAATTGAAACCTCTCCAGACACTGTAACTGAGGATAGGCTGGAAGTGCTCAAGCGCCGCGGTACAGATCGTGTCAGCATGGGAATCCAGAGCTTTGTAGAATCAGAAAGTGCCGCCATATACCGACCTCAGAAGCCAAAGCTTGTTAGAGAAGCACTTGAGCGGCTGGTAGAATACAATTTTCCTTTGCTCAACGTGGATCTGATCTATGGTCTGCCTGGTCAAACGGTGGAAACCTGGCTGTATTCTCTGGAGGAAGCTCTGTCTTATTCGCCAGGAGAGATCTTTCTTTACCCGTTATATATTCGTGAAAATACGATTTTAAAGCCCGGCTATACCGGGCTGGATCACGATATTCGCCTTAGCTTGTATGAAGTAGCGCGTGAACGGCTCAAACAGGCAGGATATGTACAATATTCCATGCGCCGTTTTGCTAAAAATGAGGGTACATCCAGCAAAGAGCTTTTGCCCTATAGTTGCCAGGAGGAGGGCATGGCTGGGTTGGGGTGCGGAGCACGCTCTTATACACGCGATGTACACTATGCCAGCCGGTATGGTGTCAGTACAGCAGCCACACGTAGTATTATCGCGGATTATGTGGCGGCGGAGCGTCATGATCTGGCTGACTACGGCTTTATTTTAAATGCGGATGAGCGTAAGCGGCGCTTTATCCTGAAGGCACTTCTTCATCGGGAAGGATTGGAACTATGCGCCTATGCAGAGCGCTTCGGTGTATCCCTGGAAGACGATTTTACAGGAATGTCACTGCTGCTAGAATCGGGTATGGCTGTGGTCGAGGAGGGCACGCTTCGACTTACGGAGGAAGGAATGGCCTATTCCGATGCGATTGGGGACTGGATGATTTCCACATCAGTACGTGAGCGTATGGAAGGATATGTAGGCGCATGAGAGCGACCTTATATTATCGTGGTTCGTTGACCTCATGCAACTATGCTTGCCCTTACTGCCCATTCAGTAAAAACGTCGATAGTCGGGAAACGTTGAACAAGGATCGGGCGCAGTTGGAACGTTTTGCTGATTGGGTACGAGAGCAGGGCGCTTTGGGGCACCAGCTCTCCATTTTTTTAAATCCATATGGAGAAGCCTTGATTCATTCCTGGTATCGTAAGACCATGATTGAGTTCTCCCATATGGCGCATGTGGAAAAAGTGGCCGTACAGACGAACCTTTCGGCTAAGCTGGATTGGACAAAAGAACTAAATCCAGAGACGGCTGCGCTGTGGGCTACATATCATCCTGGAGAAACCAAAGAGCAAGCTTTTATATCGCAGGCTATGAAGCTATTTGAACTTGGCATTTCCTATAGTGTCGGTACAGTTGGATTGAGACAGGCGTTCCCGGCTATTCGTTCTTTGCGGGCGCAACTTCCAAAAGAAGTGTATATGTGGGTCAACGCCTACAAGGACCGACCCCATTATTATACGGATGCCGAGGTTGCCGAATTAACTGCGATAGATCCCTATTTCCAATGGAATTTAAAGGATTATAGTAGCCAGGGGGGAGCATGTCGCGCGGGAGAAGATGTATTTTACGTCCAAGGTGACGGACGAGTAAAACACTGCTATCAGGATCGCCGTGTGATTGGACACCTGTACAGAGACGGTCTGGAGGGGCTGAGCGCCCAGCGTCCGTGCCGGATGAAAGAATGCGGCTGTTATATCGGTTATATCCATATGGAAGAGCAGCCATTTCGGGAAATGTACGGTAACGGCTTGCTCGAAAGGGTGCCGCATACAACCATGATGATCCATTAGACAAAAAAGAGAAAAAAAGAGCCGCCCTTGCCATCAGGCAAAGAGCGGTTCTTCTGTTTGGAAATAAGTTTGTACGATTGTCCTATGCAATTTAATTAAGTTTGGACAATAGCAGTAATTTCTTCATCCAGATCCAATCTGACCTGCTCGCGATAGGCACGAATATTGTATTCGGAATGAAGATATCTCAGAATAGCTTCTATCATATTGGCTTCCACCAGATATTGACTGCGTCCCTGGACATGAACTTCGGCTGTATAGCCTGTATCTTCATCCCAGCTTAGCTCCACAACCACATCGGTTGGTTGTACGCCCTTGCGTTCAGCCATATGCAGGCAAATGGCATTGACAATCTCATCCATGCTTAAAATCATAACTTAGTAACGTCCTCCACGAGAATCATCTGGTCTACGGCGATTTTTGATAGCTCGGTAGATACCTACACCAACCATAATCAGAACATAAATAGCTAGAACGTTAACGACCAGACCAAGCAAGCTACCCAATGCACCCATGTTGCCGAACAATCCGCCAAAGAGCATACCTGCCAAGCCGCCCAGCATCATACCTTTGAGGAACCCGCCACCGCCACCGAGGAATCCACCGGTTCTGCTTGTGTTGCCCGTAGTAGCACTAGATTTAGTTCCACTATCAGACTTATTGATGCCGCTGCTGTCATTCGCTTTGCTTGGTGTAGATTGGTATGATTTTGGTCCGGATTTAAATCCGCCACCACGTCTTGCATCAGCTGTAGATGGTGCGATCATAGCAATGAGTAGGGTGAAAGCCATCATCAGCATCATCATATTTTTCAAAGTGAATGTCTTTTTCATGTAAATATAATCCCCCTTAGTAATTTGTGTTATAGGTCAAACAACCGCTTACCCGTAATACGATATAGCATGGAAAAGGGTTTCAAAGAATTTTAAATTTTAAAAAATTAAACGATAACGTACATAAATCCCATACACGGATTGATAAAAACGTTCAGCTTTAGGGTTTAAGTAAAAACGGATTCGTGTCCGCTCTGACATCACCGGCAAGCAGCATGCGCAGCACCATTTGGCACCATTCCAGGCCTGCTCTAGCATTTAAAAGCCCTTTTTGCACTAAAATATAGTCACCGAAATTCTTACTGCCAAAGTGTAAATTTTCTGCGGGAATGTCGTTCAGTATATCCTCTAGATGCTGGATTTTCTGAATAAAATAACGTTTACGTTCTTCCAGCATACGATTGGCGCTCGTTTTGTCCGTCAACCAGAGACAGAATAATCGAAGGCTTAATTCGTCCCGTGTAACCGGAGCAGCTAACGTTTCCTGAGACCATTGCTGAAGCATATGGATTCCCTTGTCGGTAATGGTATACATTTTTTTATCAGGCTTGTCGGATTGCTGAATCCATCGGGAGGCTAGCAGTTCCTTGCTCTCCATACGGGCCAGTAGCGGATAGATCTGACTGTGCTTGGCCTGCCAAAAAGGCTGTATACGCAGCATCAGATCATAGCCGGAGGATTCCTCTCTGGCGAGTAGCCCCAACAGACCATACGATAGTAAATTCATATATCTTATCTCCTTCATCCATCTTAGTGACGGTTGTAACAGCTCTGCGGCAGATCATCTGCGGCTTCATAAAAAGTGTACACTGAAACTGTATGGTTTGACAACTTTCACACTGGTCGTTCACAGGTTAGCCAAAATTAGCTGGGGGCATTCTGTATGTATATGTGCTTTTTTTCATAGAAACAGGGTAGTTTAAGCACGTATGTACGCGCCTGAACTACCCCGGTAACTAGATATAGTGTTTACTGGTTATTCCCATCAACAACAAGTGTTAACGCTCCTGTATCTGGATGTATTACCATGCCATGAACGGGCGTATTCGGAGGGAGAAGGGGATGGTTTTTAATAAGCTTCACTGTAGTCTGTACCCCTTCTTCAATGTTGTCAAAACCTTTTAACCATTTATTCAGCTTAATACCTGAATTCTCCAATGTACTCAGCACTTCCTGCGAAATTCCGCGATCAAGCATTTCATTAACCATGTGATCAGCATTCAATGCAGCCATACCGCATTCATAATGACCTACAACGAGTACTTCGTCTGCTCCCAGCTCATATAGAGCGACTAGCACACTACGCATTACACTTCCAAAAGGCTGTGAAATAATTGCACCCGCATTTTTAATGATTTTGACATCACCGTTACGCAGGTTCATGGCTTTGGGGAGCAACTCCGTTAGCCGCGTATCCATACAGGTTATGATAACCATTTTTTTATTAGGGAACTTGCCTGTTCTATAGGCCTCGTATTCTTTGTTTTCTACGAAAACACGATTGTACTCTAAAATTTCTTGGATGTGATCCACGATTGTTCCCTCCAGATTCTAATAAAGTTTAATATGTACCGCCCAACGTTTGATCCAGGTATTAGGAGCTGGTCGTACATGTTGTGTGTTGATTATACTTTTTAATATAATTATCATCAAGTATAGATATCTAAAAATTTTAACCATTTTAAGTTAAAGAGGTGTCCCTAATTATGGAGCAACAAACGTTGGATCAATGGACGGCTTTAAAGGAAATTGCACACAAAATCAGTGGTTACGGCGAAGCAGTCGGCTTGCTGCACTGGGATTTACGGACAGGCGCTCCACGCAAGGGCGTTGACATCCGGTCGGAGACGTTGGGCATGCTGTCCACGGAAATGTTCAAGCTGATGATCTCGGATGAAATGGGGCAGTTGCTGCAATTTTTTGCCGCAAAAGACAAGCTGGAGCAACTGGAAGACAATGATCGCAGACTGGTAGAGGAATGTCGCAAAAATTATGACCTAAATCGTTCGGTTCCGGCAGACCGCTACCGGGAGTATAGCATTTTAGCGGCTCAGGCGGAAAGCAAGTGGGAGGAAGCAAAGGAACATAGCGACTTTGCCGGATTCGAACCGTACTTGTCTAAAATCGTAGACATGAAGCGCGAGTTTATCGGTTACTGGGGGGTTAAGGATACAGAGTACGACACACTTTTGGATCAATATGAGCCAGGGATGACGGTTGAAAAGCTGGATGCGGTCTTTGATCGTCTCAAAAAGCGCCTTGTACCCCTATTGTCTAAAATTCAGGCTTCACCCAATCAGCCGGATAAAAGCTTTTTAGACGGTGTATTTGATGTAAAGCAGCAGGAAAAGTTCAGTCTGTTCATTTTAGGTCAGATGGGTTATGACTTTGACGCAGGTCGTTTGGATGAGAGTGTGCATCCATTTGCGACAGGGTTAAATCCAGGTGATGTGCGTATAACAACACATTATTTGCAAGATGATGTAACCAGTGCTATTTTCAGCTCCCTGCATGAAGGAGGGCATGCACTGTACGAACAAAATATTGCCCCTGAGCTAGCAGGATCACTACTGTCCGGAGGAACCTCTATGGGGATACATGAATCCCAGTCCCGCTTGTGGGAAAATAAAATCGGACGCAGTCGTGCTTTCTGGGATCGGTATTACGATGATCTGCAAAAGCATTTTCCTGATCGTTTGGCGAAGGTCACGGCTGAGCAATTTTACCGGGCAGTCAACCGCGTGGAAAATTCATTGATTCGTATTGAAGCAGATGAGCTGACATATAATTTACATATTATTGTCCGCTATGAAATTGAGAAAATGCTGTTTAATGAAAAGCTGGATGTAAAGCGTCTCCCTGAGGTGTGGAATGCAAAATATAAAGAATACCTGGGACTTCTTCCCCCGAGCGATGGGCTGGGCGTACTTCAAGACGTTCACTGGTCCGGTGGTGACTTTGGCTATTTTGCTTCGTACTCGCTTGGCAATATGTATGCAGCGCAAATTTTGGCGACTCTGCGCAAAGAGCTGCCGAACCTGGATGAGCTGATTGCTGCTGGTGAGCTGGAGCCGATTAAGCAATGGCTGACTGAACGGATTTACCGTTACGGCAAGAGTCGGACGCCGTCTGAGTTGATTGTAGCCATTACAGGTGAGGATCTGAATCCCGATTATCTCGCCGACTATCTGGAAGAGAAATATACATCCATATACAAGCTGTGATTTAGAAGTTGTTATATAATCACACACAAAAACCCCGCGTTCTTAGGCAAATGCGGGGTTTTTGTATGCGATTAACCATTATATCGACAGCCGCATAACAATATATGAAGTCAACGATGCAAAAAGGTGGGGAGGGAACAAGGATGAAAAACGGCACTCGTTTCAAAGCAGTGGTGGCTGCGGCACTACTCGGATTACTGTTGCTCAGTGGGTGTGCCCCCAAAGGGGAACAAACGATTGAGATCAGACTTGGCGAGGTAGCCCGTACGGTCTTTTATGCGCCGCAGTATGTAGCCTTGAGCCAGGGGATGTTTGCTCAGGAGGGACTGGATGTTCAGCTGGCTACGATCCCTGGGGGGGACAAGGCGATGACGGCGTTGTTGTCCAATCAGGCGGATATCGCGCTGATCGGCGCAGAAACATCTATTTATGTGTATCAGCAAGGAGCAGAGGACCCTATCATTAATTTCGCCCAGCTGACACAGAAGGACGGAACCTTTTTGTTTGCTCGGCAAACGCAGGATAGCTTTGACTGGGAAAAGCTGAAACAACAAAATTTTCTGGGACAACGCAAGGGCGGAATGCCACAAATGTCACTTGAATTTACGCTTCGCAAACACGGCATTGATCCTCATAAGGATCTGAAGCTGATTCAAAATATTGATTTTGCCAATGTCGCCTCTGCTTTTGGCTCAGGTACAGGGGATTACGTACAGCTGTTTGAGCCACAGGCATCTATTTTTGAAAAGGAAGGTCGGGGTCGGGTAGTTGCCTCCATCGGCGTAGAGAGTGGCGAGTTGCCGTATACGGTATATATGGCGAAGCAAAGCTATCTAAACACCAATGGCGAGGCAGCTCAGAAATTTACAAATGCCATATATCGGGCACAAGAGTGGATTGCTGCGCATTCACCTGAACAGATCTCCGAAGCAATTATGCCTTATTTTAAAGATACAGAATTAGCTGTTTTGACGAGTAGTATCAAGCGCTACAAGGAACAGAGTACCTATGCTATGAACCCGATGATTGAGGAAAAGGAATGGAAGAATTTACAGGATGTCATGGCCTCGGCAGGTGAGCTGAAAAGCCCTGTTGCACTAGATAAGCTGGTCAACTCAAGCTTTGCAAAACAGGCGATCTCCTCCAACTCTATCGGGAATACTGAGACAGATGTGAAAAAGAGCGCAACTGCTACGGGTACAGCTGTCGATGCTGGAGGTTCACCATGATGGAAGAACAGAGTGGTCTCACTGCGGATGTGACGATCCCGATGGTGAGAATGGAGCAAGTGACCCATGTGTATGTAACAGATCGGGAAGCTTCACTTGCGGTTGAGAATATCGATTTTTCCGTAAATACAGGGGAGTTTGTCAGTTTAGTCGGTCCAAGCGGCTGTGGCAAAACGACGATCCTGTCTATGATCGCCGGGCTGCTGCGTCCAGCGGCAGGTCAAGTTATGCTGCAAGGTCAGCCGGTAAGTGGCCCGAGCCCTGAGGTCGGTTACATGTTGCAGCAGGATTATCTCTTCCCGTGGCGGACGATAATGGATAACGCATTGTTAGGTCTGGAACTAAGCAACAGAGTAGATGAAGCTGCGCGTGAGCGGACACGGTTATTGCTGGAAGGCATGGGTCTGGGAGGAAAGGAGCATTTGCATCCATCCCAGTTGTCAGGAGGAATGCGCCAGCGTGTGGCGCTGGTACGGACGCTGGCGACTAATCCGGGACTGCTGCTGCTGGATGAGCCTTTCTCCGCGCTGGATTATCAAACCAAGCTACAGCTGGAGGACCTCGTTGTGCAAACCTTGCGGGAGCGAGAGAAAACGGCGATTTTAGTCACGCACGATTTGGCCGAGGCGATTGCAGTCAGCGACCGGGTTATAGTGATGGGGCGAAATCCTGGTCATATTCGGCGTACCTTTGAAATTCCGGATTCCATCCGGGAAGCCCAGCCTTTTTATGCACGCGAGCAGCCGGGCTTTAATGAGCTTTTTCATGAGCTATGGGGGGAACTGGAGGCTTCGGGAGCAAAGGAGTGAGTTAACGTATGAAGAACGAAGCTGATCAGCTTGAGCAACGATGGATTCAAGGACTGCATCAGACGTATTTACGTAACAGGCGTTTGCAAAAGTGGTTAGTAACAGGTGTGCAGACAGCTATTTTGCTGCTTTTATTTGTATTGTGGGAAATTGCAGGTCGTTTGAAGTGGATTGATGTACTGTTGTTTAGCTACCCTAGCAAAATTCTCACGCAGATTGGCAAGGATGCGGTCAGCGGTGAATTATGGGGGCATGTAGGTGTCACTGTTGGAGAAACAATGGCAGGTTTTTTGCTTGGCACACTGCTCGGTACACTGCTGGCGGTACTTATTTGGTGGTCGCCGTTTTTGTCGAGGGTGCTTGACCCGTATATGGTCGTGTTTAACAGTATGCCCAAGGTAGCGCTGGGCCCGATTTTTATCGTCATGTTTGGGGCAGGTTTTACCGCGATTCTGATGACGACCCTCTCCATTACGGTTATCATTACGACACTAGTGGTGTACAACAGCTTTCAGGAAGTCGATTCCAATTTGATCAAAGTGGTTCGCACGTTTGGAGGTTCACGCCGTGATACGTTTCAAAAGGTAATTTTACCCGCATCCTTTCCCGCAATTGTCTCTACGCTAAAAGTGAATGTCGGCATGGCGTGGGTTGGCGTGATTGTGGGTGAATTTTTGGTGGCTAAAAACGGCTTAGGCTATTTGATTATTTATGGTTTTCAGGTATTCAATTTCACGCTGGTCATGTCCAGTTTGTTGATCATTGCTGTCGTAGCTACACTGATGTATCAGGCAGTCGTGTATGTGGAGCACCGCCTGCTTTCGGGCCGCCCTCATCGGTAATTATTAAATTTCTGAATATTTGTGTAAAACGTGAAAATAAAGTACCATGAAAATGAAATACTTAATATTTATGAAAATGAGAAAACAGATTTCATCTAGAGGGGACAGAATTTTTTCATGGGCTTTCGTACGATTAAAACGGCTATTGCCGCATTAATGGCCGTACTTATTGCGGAGGGAGTAGGCATTCACGGAGCCACCTCGGCAGGGCTTTTAGCAATTTTGGGGGTGGATGTCACACGCAAGAGAAGTCTCCGTACCATTTCGGCTAGATTTTTTGCATCCGTCGTGGGACTTCTTTTTGCTTGTGTTTTGTTTGTGGTATTCGGATTCCATGATTGGGTACTTGCATTATATATTTTAACGGCGTTTCCGGTCATTGTACGGGTAGGCTTTAAGGAAGGCATTGTCACGGGTTCAGTCGTAGTTTTCCGAGTATTCAGCGGCGGTGTGATTGATATGGAGGTGCTGCTGACCCAGCTGGCTCTGCTGGTGATTGGACTGGGTTCTGCGATGGTTGTCAATTTAGCTTATATGCCGCGTTCTGATAATACAATGCAACAAATCCGGCAGGAGGTGGATCGGACATTTTCTGTTATTTTCAGAAATATGGCCAACACGCTGCGTAGTCCGGCATACATATGGGATGGCAAGGAAGTTATTGAAGCGGACAGCGTGATCACCAAAGGGGTCACTGAGGCAGGTCGTTCATTGGAAAATCAAATGCTTCGTCCCCAAGAGGGCTGGAATGTGTATTTTTATATGCGCAAAGAACAGCTGGATTCGATTCAAAACATGATGCAGTTGATCGCACAAATGTATCAGCATATGCCGCAGGCCAAGCTTTTGGCCGAGCTGTTCGACCAGCTTAGCAACGACGTTTTGGCTGGACATTATACGGGGCAGACTGAGAAGCTGTTAGAGCAGGTTCGTGAAGAATTTAAAGCGATGGAGCTTCCTGCCACACGGGAGGAATTCGAGATCCGTTCGGCATTATTGCAGCTTACACATGAGCTTCATCAGTATTTGAAAATCGCTAAAAAGGACAAGGCCCCTACTCCAGTGAAAAATTAGAGTAAAGACCTTGAGAGGCTACTATCCATGATGGACAGTAGCCTCTTCTTGTTCGGTGATGGCAGAAGTCGGATGAGTAAAAGTTCTTTTATGCCGAATTCGATCTGTAATCCATAAAACAGCTGTGATCAGGCAAGGGTACAGCATAGCCCACCCAACAAAAGGAAAGACAACTGCCGTGGAGATGAAGGAAATCCAACTAATGGACACTCCCCAACGACTCCCGCGTAGGAGCTTAATCCCTGCTGCACAACCTCCTAGATAGGTCAGAATGAAGGTGGCGTTCGGGAATTGGATCAGGTTGGTGAGTGAAACTGCACCGCTACCGTACAACACCATAATGATCACGAAGCAGACACTAAGAAAAGCAATGCCCCCGATGGGTGTATGGAAACGTTGGGATAACATCCCCATCCAGCGAAAGGCCTGTCCTTGTCGGGATAAAGCATAAGCGACTCGTGAAGCGGCACCCACGTAAGCAATAATAGTAGCGGTACAAATAAAGATACCCGTCAAGCCCGCAATGATCGCACCCCATGGACCGATAGCCCGACTAATCACCCATACGAGCGAAGCATCTGAACCCCCTGCAAGGTAACTTTGTGTGCCCACTGTAGCAAGCGCAGTAAGGAAATAAAGCAAACCGACAATGACAGCTGCAATGATCACACCTCTAACGGCAGACCGCTCGGGATTGGTAAATTCCTCTGACATATGAGACACGGCCTCCCAGCCGATAAAGCACCAGAACAGAATCGCAGCTGCTTGGCCGATAGAAAGCCAGCCATGTGGAACAAACGGCGTAAAGTGAATAGTTTTCATCTGAGGGAGTGCTGCGGCAATAGCGAATATCAGGACGGCAACGATGGCTATAACGACGGCAATCTGAATGCGTCCGGCAACCTTCATACCGATCCAGTTGATGATCAGGCCCACCGCCAGCATAGCAGCGGCCAACAGTATGCGACTTTCCTCTCCCCAGCCCATAGCTGTGGTCATATAGCCGGCTCCGGTAAGTGCGGCAACAGGCGCCCCAATTGGAACCGACATGAGAAAAAACCACCCGATATAAGCACCGGCACGTGGGGAAAAGGCCAACGTCACAAAATGCGATACCCCTCCGGCATTTGGAAATTTCGCAGATAGAAGCCCCATGGAAAGCGCCATTGGGAGAATAAGCAGGGTCATGAATCCCCATGCCAGCAACGATGCTGGGCCCGCCATTTGGGCGGCAAGGCCAGGCACAATCAATACCCCCGAACCCAGCACAGCTCCGATATAGAGCGCAATGGCCTGTGGAAGACCAATAGTGGATTGAAGTTTATTTTCGTTCGTCATGCAGAAAAGCCTTCTTTCTCTTGTTATTTCCTCCAGCTTATCAGATAATCAATCTATCGGAAAAACGGAATATTACGATTGCTTGCATCGGAAAAATCGATTGAAGGAGCGGATTATGGAATCGCGGCATTTGTTTACCTTTTTAAATGTGGTGGAGGCAGGCAGTTTTACGCGAGCAGCGCGTATACTGGATTATGCGCAGTCAAGTATTACTGCTCAAATTCAAACACTGGAGACGGAATTGGGTACGCCGCTGTTTGATCGCATCGGCAAGAAAATCATGCTGACCGATGCCGGGCGACGCCTGCTGCCCTATGCGCAGGAAATTTCCAAGATGCATGCTATGGCTAAGGATGCGCTTCGTTCAGAAACAGAATTAACAGGGACGCTAAAAATAGGAGCACCAGAGTCTCTGGCTGCTTTTCGTTTGCCGAGTCTGATCCGTGAGTACAGAGAGCGGTACCCAAAGGTTAAAATTGTACTTAAGCCCGGCGAATGCTGGGAATTACGTGATTTGATCCGTTCCGGTGAACTGGATTTGGCTTTTTTGCTTCAACCTGAGACGGAGGATAGAGAACTGAATATCACCACGCTTATTCATGAGCCGATGGCGCTGGTTGCGCCACTGAAGCATTCACTGGTTGCCTGTACACAGGTAGAGCCTGCCGACTTGAAGGACGAAACCATTTTGCATACGGAGGCTGGATGTACGTACCGAATCCTTTTTGAGCAGTATTTGAACAAACACGGTATTTTTGCAGACCCTAGTCTGGAATTTTGGAGCATTGAAGCCATCAAGCAATGCGTCATGGCTGGACTGGGTATTGCGCTGCTTCCGCTAGTTACGGTACAAAATGAGTTGCGAGAAGGGAAAATGGCACGTCTAGCCTGGGATGACAGTGAACAGCAGGTGGCTACTCAGGTCGCTTATCATACGAAAAAGTGGAAATCGCCAGCTCTCAGCGAATTTTTACAGATCGTTGAGCAGCATGTAACACATTGGCGTGCATGAGTTCAAGCCATGGCGGCATATGCTTATACAAATAATATTTTTTCCTTTTCGCCTATTCACTCAACATTCGCCCACAACCTGCATACATATGTATGGAATGATTGATTGTATGGAGGAGGTTCAAGAATGGCATTAAGTCATAAAAATCGTAGAGAGATTATTACCAAAGCGATCTGTGGTAAAGGTCGCAGATTCTCTACCGTAACCCATACCGTAACTCCGCCGAATAATCCGACCAGTATTTTGGGAGCATGGATTATCAACCACCAGTATGAAGCTGTGGCGGCTGGAGACGGCATTGAGGTCATCGGGACGTATGATATCAATATTTGGTACTCATACGATAAAAACTCGCAGACCGATGTGGCTAAGGAAACGGTGTCGTACGTAGAAAATGTGCCGCTCTCGTATCTTGATCCGAAGCACCGGGCGTCTACAGTGGAAGTATCCGCCGAAGCTACACAGGAGCCAAGTTGCGTTGAGGCCAGTGTGTCTTCTGGAGGTGGCAGCGTAATGATCCGGGTCGAGCGGGAATTTGCGGTGGAGCTGGTGGCGGAAACGAAGATTGTTGTAGAAGTATTCCCGTATGGCAGCAGTGACGATTTTGACAAGGACTTTGATTTTGGAGCGGAAGAGGGGGACTATGAGGAGCTCGACCCCGACCTCATTGACGACGAGCTCTGACAGGAGTGACCCAAAAGAGGGCCACTTTACTCTTTGCGCCGGCTGATATTGCGCAGGGGGCAAAGGCCCTCCTTTTTTGTCGTTTTGGATCGTTAAAGTCCGTACGTAGAACGGTAAGGGGGAGTATGATGCGGCAACCGGGACAGGCGCTCAAACGCTTCAGAGAGATGACGGATGATGAAAAAATGCGCAGACTGGAGCGTTCAGGTATATCGGTTCGTTGGCTGGATGAGAGTACAGCCGATTTTGCGATCGGCTACGCGGTGCAAATCCATCAACTGCGGGGACTGGAAATCCGTAGACGAGCCCTCGAAGGTTCTACCAAAGTTAGCACATATGATTTGTCTGAACTAGATTCTCAATCCCCGCTCTATGTCCGGATGGAGCGGCTTGCTGTACGTGCGTTGTATACACTCGGTTTGGACAGTGGTGAGGTAGTGCTGACGCCGCTGGGAGAGCGTAATTGTCAGATTCGCCAAGTCTTAGCACAGCCCTGGCTGAACGATAGACGTTTGGCCACGCTATACGAAGTTGCTGCTCGTGAAGAGGATGCTCCGGGAGAGGAACTTTCAGCGAAACGGGGGAGCGCGCGACTATTAATCGGAATGGACCCCGAATTTGTGCTGGTTCGTATGCCAGAGGGGAGGGTTGTTCCGGCTTCTAGATTTTTGGGTCGACTAGGCATAGCTGGCTGCGATGCCGTTACCCGCCGAGGGCGAACGCTGTATCCGGTCGCTGAGCTTCGTCCTGCCCCGAGCGAAGATCCCGCTCGTCTGCTGAGGCATCTGCGCCAAGCTTTTGCAACAGCAGCTCGGCGTATTGACGACCGCACGCTTATCTGGCAGGCGGGCGGAATGCCGCAGCCAGGTTTTCCCTTGGGCGGACACCTGCATTTCAGCGGTGTTCCGCTAAATGGTGCCCTACTTAGGGCACTAGATAACTATTTGGCGTTGCCTCTGGCGCTGCTAGAAGATAAGCGCTCGGCTCGGCGTAGACCGCATTATGGCATTTTGGGCGATTTTCGCCGTCAGTCTTACGGAGGCTTTGAATATCGTACACTGCCTAGTTTTCTAATCTCGCCACAGCTGGCGAAAGGTGTGATTGGGATGGCGTTTCTGATCGCTTCCCAATATTCACGTTTGCAGCGTAGGCCTTTGGGAGAAGAAGAGGCTCACAGAGCTTTTTATGAAGGAAACCAGGTTGTACTTAGAGAGTATATGGAGCCAGTTATTTTAGATATGGTTTCACTAGAGATCTATTCTCAATATGAAACTTATATAGCGCCGCTGCTGGATAGCCTTCGCCAAGGAAAACAATGGGATGAAACACGGGATTTGCGCCCGTACTGGAAGCTTTCGTAAAATCAGGTGTCAACACCCGAGAGGGTTTCATGTTATCGACTGTCATTTTTGATATAATGAAAGATAATTATAAGATTAACGGAACAAAGTGTGGGGGTTAGGTAACGGTATGTCTAAATATACACCGATGATCGAGCAATATTTATCTATAAAAGAGCAGGCTAAAGATGCATTTTTGTTTTTCCGCCTAGGGGATTTTTACGAGATGTTTTTTGATGATGCGATTCTTGCATCCAAGGAGCTGGAAATTACACTGACTGGTCGTGAGGGTGGCGTCGCGGAGAAAATTCCAATGTGCGGCGTGCCTTATCATTCAGCAGAAAATTACATACAACGCCTTATTGAGAAGGGTTATAAGGTGGCCATCTGTGAGCAAATGGAGGAAGCCTCAGCTACGAAGGGAATGGTGCGGCGGGATATCGTCCGTGTGGTGACCCCGGGTACGGTCATGGAGGGCAAAGTGCTGGGTGATAAATCCAACAACTACATGGTATGTGTCACAGAGACGGACGGGATGCTGGCGCTGGCGGCATGCGACTTGTCGACAGGTGAACTCTATGTGACTTCCGTACCTGATTCGAAAGAATGGCTATTAGATGAAATTAACATTTATGAGCCGTCCGAAATGTTGGGGGATGGTCATTTGCTCGATTTTGTGACCTCTCGTATGTCCCCTGTTGGACGGCGTGTTGTGTATACGGCCTGGGACAAATCCAAAGATGATCTGGTACGGGATCAATTCGGTGAAGCCACATGGGCAAGGCTTACGGAGGAACGCAGACGTTGCGTATCGCGCCTGATTGCCTACTTAAATGAAACGCAAAAAAGATCGTTAGGTCAACTGACCCAAATCTCGGTCTATGAGCCCAATCATTTTATGATTCTGGATCCATTTACCCGCAGGAATCTGGAACTGGTGGAGACGGTGCGTGAACGCTCCAAGAAAGGCTCGCTGCTGTGGCTGTTGGATCGGACAGAGACATCTATGGGCGCACGTTTGTTGCGTCGTTGGATCGACAAACCGCTGTTGAGCAGCAATTTAATTGAGGAACGATTAGAAGCGGTAGACAAGCTGTACCACCAGTTTATTTTCCGCGAGGATGTACGTGCTCAGCTTAAAGAGATTTACGACCTGGAGCGTTTGGTAGGACGGATCGCTTTTGGTAGTGCTAATGCACGAGATTTGATCGCTCTCAAGCTGTCTCTGGCTCAAATTCCGTCTTTACGCGAGCTGTGCGCTGAATCTCCATCGAATACGCTGAGACGGATTGCACAAACATTGGACAGCTGTACAGACCTGTGTACGCTAATTGAGGAAGCAGTTGCCGATGAACCCCCGATTTCCGTAAGAGATGGAGGGCTTATAAAGGAAGGTTACCATCAGCGTCTGGACGAACTGCGTGAAGCGAGTGTGAACGGTAAGCGTTGGATCGCTGAGCTGGAGACCAAGGAACGTGTAGCAACCGGCATTCGGTCGCTCAAAATCGGATACAACAAAGTGTTTGGTTATTACATCGAGGTGACCAAATCCAATTTGGCTTCATTACCGGAAGGTCGATATGAACGCAAACAGACGTTGGCGAATGCAGAACGGTATATCACACCGGAATTGAAGGAAAAGGAATCGCTGATTCTGGAAGCTGAGGATAAAATGGTGGATCTGGAGTACACGCTTTTCTCCGAGCTTCGCGGTAAACTGAACGCTGAAATTCCCCGTTTGCAAAAGCTGGCAGAGCAAGTTGCTGAAATCGACGTGTATCAGTCGCTGGCAACGGTTAGCGCGGAACGTGGATTCGTGAAACCTGAGCTGACAACAGGATTTGATTTTGTAGTGGAACAGGGACGGCACCCCGTAGTGGAGGCCGTAATGAAAGATGGTGGCTTTATCGCCAACAACACAGTGTTGGAAGAAGCCGATGCGCATATTCTACTCATCACCGGTCCGAATATGGCTGGGAAAAGTACGTATATGCGTCAGGTTGCACTCATTGCGATTATGGCTCAAATTGGCTGCTTTGTTCCAGCTGCACGTGCTAAAGTGCCGATGCTGGATCGCATTTTCACACGGATCGGCGCTGCGGATGATCTCATCGGCGGGCAGAGTACGTTTATGGTCGAAATGGCGGATATTCAAGTCATGACGGACAAGGCAACTCCGCGAAGCTTGATTATTATTGATGAACTGGGACGAGGAACGTCCACCAGCGAAGGGATGGCAATTGCACAAGCGGTCATCGAATTTGTGCATGATACGATTGGTTGTAAGGCGCTGGTATCTACGCATTTCCATGAGCTGGCCCATTTGGAGCAAGGTTTGTCTTCGCTGCGAAATTACTCCATGGCTGTGCAGGAAAGCGGCGATAAGGTGAATTTCCTGCGCAAGCTCATACCAGGCGCGGCGAGTAGTAGCTATGGTATTTATTGTGCCCGGCTTGCAGGTTTGCCTAATAACATTATTGAGCGAGCGAATAGTCTGCTGTATGGTTTTGAACAGGCGGCAGCTCAAGTAACGGCGGGCACGGAGGCAGTAGGAGGAGCGAAGGAAGGGACTGATCTTCGTACAGCGTCAGGGACAGAAGAGATTTCTCCAATGTCCGCAAAATATGTAGGCCAGACATTGTCAGCGAACGGAGATACAGCACCACAAGTCCAGTCTGGATCACAGCAAGCCACCCTGGTAAAAGAAGATACTTTACAGATTGTGGAAGATTCAGGTGAGTTGGAGCGATCAGCTTCTGACGTGGTACAGCTGTCCATTTTCGGAGAGCAGGATCTTGCTCCCTCCAAGCCACACCCAGAGACGGTAGAAGCTAATCCGATCGTGCGCCAAATTTTGCGGAAAGTGAAAAATGCTGATGTCATGAACATGACACCCTTACAGGCAATGCAATTGTTAAATGAATTAAAAAATAAGGCCAATGGTCTGTAATTAAAAATATTAGGCATTATTATTTTGCTTATTTTTCATCACACTTTGAAGTCAGGAGGAGGTTAAAAGGATGTCTAAAATTCGAGTGCTAGATGAGCATATTGCGAACCAGATTGCTGCCGGTGAGGTCGTGGAACGTCCAGCCTCCGTCGTGAAGGAACTGGTGGAAAATGCGATTGATGCGGGCGGTACACGAGTGGACGTATGGGTAGAAGAGGGCGGCCTGCAAAGTATTCGGGTGACGGATAATGGCAGTGGGATAGAGCCTGAAGACGTGGAAACGGCATTTTATCGGCACGCGACAAGCAAAATCGGACATGGCCGCGACCTATTCCAAATCACAAGTCTCGGCTTCCGGGGAGAGGCATTGCCCAGTATAGCGGCTGTATCGAAAGTAGAGCTGCTCACAGCAGCAGGAGATGACGGCCGTGCCCGTAAACTGGTGATTGAGGGCGGTAAACTGGTACTTCACGAGGATGCTGCTGGTAGGCAGGGGACGGATTTTACCGTACGCGATCTGTTTTATAATACACCTGCACGGCTAAAATATATGAAAACAATCCAGACGGAGTTGGGGCACATTTCGGATGTATTGTACCGAATGGCGCTTTCGCACCCGGAAGTGGCCTTCACATTGCGGCATAATGGCAATACATTGCTGCAAACGCTGGGAAATGGCGATTTGCTCCAAGTGATAGCTGCTATTTACGGAACTTCTGCGGCAAAATCAATGTTGATGGTGGAAGGAGAGAGCCTTGATTACCGAATTAGCGGCTATGTCAGTCGCCCGGAGTGGACCCGATCGAATCGCAATGCAATTTCGACAGTAGTGAATGGACGATTTGTGCGGAGCTATGGGCTCAATCAGGCACTGCTCAAGGCGTATCATACTTTGTTGCCGATCAATCGTTATCCGCTGGCTGTGATCCAACTGGACATGCATCCTTCGTTGGTGGATGTTAACGTCCATCCAGCCAAGCTGGAGGTGAGGTTCAGTAAAGAAGCTGAACTGTTTCAGTTGGTTGAAGATTCGGTAAAAGCTGTTTTAGGGCAGCAAGTGCTGATTCCGAAGGCAGTTAAACGCGAAATTGGCGGTAAGGATAGTGGCTCGTTTGTGCAGGAGCAGTTTCATTTCTCGAAAGGAAATGGTGCAGAAGTAGATGCTTCTTCGGATAATGGTCATAATCGAACGTTACCTCTTTCTATGGCTTCGCCGCAGGTCCAGGAATCGACACAATCCAATCACATGACCAGTAATGAAGAGAAGAAGAAGATTAGCCAGGAGCGTGAGCAACATCCGAGTAGGGAGAGGAGCCATTCAGTCAATGGACAGGCAAACACTCTCGCTCGTCAAAGTATCAGTGATGACGAACTGGATGCAGATTTTGTGGAAGAAAACAACGGGAGTGATGATAGAGGGAGCGTGTCACTTCCTGATGGGACGACTACACGGATATCCACAGGAGATCATGCCGAAACAGATGTCTCTTCCTCGTACAGCGAAGGGATACAGGAAACGGCTGCTTCTGCTGCTTACCGTTCTTCTGTTTCACCCATTGCAGACAACACTACTAAATCCACGGATCAGAAGCCGCACCAGGAACGTCTGAATACAGATCAATTAGCAGCGTTGTCGGGGGCAGTCCCTGAGGTGCCTACTTTTCCTGAGCTGAATTTAATCGGTCAGCACCATGGAACCTATCTGATTGCACAGAACGACCAGGGCTTGTATTTAATTGATCAGCATGCCGCCCATGAACGGGTCAATTACGAATTTTATTACGAAAAATTTGGCAATCCTGAATCAGTATCACAGGAGTTGTTACTGCCAATTACATTGGAATTTACACCTTCCGAAACGGAAAAATTGAAAACAAGGTTGCATTGGTTTGAACAGGCGGGGGTGTATTTGGAACATTTTGGCGGGCAAACCTTCCGTGTCAGCTCATATCCGTACTGGCTCCCCAAAGGAGAAGAAGCGGATGTCATTGAGGAAATGGCTGGATGGGTGCTGGAGGAAAAAGCCATTGATCTAGCTAAACTGCGGGAGGCAGCCTCAATCATGTGCTCCTGCCGGGCTTCGATTAAAGCAAATCAGAAGCTGACTGACCGACAGGCTGTCGTGCTGTTAGAACGTTTGGCAGCCTGCAAACAACCCTATACCTGCCCCCATGGGCGCCCCATCGTTGTTTCCTTTTCCACATATGATTTGGAGAAGCTGTTTAAAAGAGTAATGTAAGGGAGTACAAATATGTTGCAGGATTGGGAAAAACGTGAAGAAGAAAAGCAGATGATGCTTCGTGAGAAACAAGCTGAATTACTGGTCACGACAGGAGATTCTCCCTCGGACGAGGTTGTGGAGCGCGCGAAGCTGCTTGCAGCCGAGCTTGGGGTGCTGTACGCCCCACGTCGTGGCATATCAGTAGCTAAGCTAATCGCTGCTCACAGAGTTCGTCAGGCTCTGGTGCTGGTGCAGGGCGGGGTGAGGCTGATTAGTCCGGAACAACCACCGATGGTTTTTCATCCGAGTATGGGATTCATTCGAGCCAAAAGGGTATTAAAGGGCGAGGCTGACCCGATGTTGACGGCTGCCCGACTTGCCCCGGGTGATACCGTGCTGGATTGCACGGCAGGGCTTGGTACGGATTCTCTTCTATTTTCCATTGGAACGGGAAGTTCTGGACAAGTCACAGCTGTGGAGAGTTCCTTCCCTGTCTATGCATTAATCAAGGATGGGATGAGACATTACCGTTCCGGTAATGCTGCAGTAGATAGGGCCTTTTCCGACATTGACGTTCGTTTTGGTCATCATCTGGACTATTTGCGTAGCTTGCCGAACCGCAGTGTAGATATTATTTATTTTGACCCGATGTTCCGTGATCCGTTGCTTGATTCCAGTGCAATCGGTCCATTGAGAGGATTGGCCAATCCAGATGCATTGAATGAAGAAAGTATTGCTCATGCGAAAAGGGTTGCACGAAAAACAATTGTATTGAAAGAAAAAAGGGGTAGCGGAGAGTTTACCCGCCTCGGCTTCCGTGTGGAGCAACGGGGCACAACGAAAACAGTGTACGGAGTGATTGATATTGACAGTGGCATCTAAGCCTAAACTACTTGTTCTTGTTGGCCCGACTGCGGTTGGCAAGACGAAACTAAGCATCGAAATGGCTCGACAATTTGACGCGGAAATTATTTCCGGGGATTCCATGCAGGTATACCGTCATATGGACATTGGAACTGCCAAAATTTCCGAACAGGAAATGAAAGGAATCAAGCACCATTTAATCGATATTCATGAGCCTGAATACCCATATTCGGTAGCCCAATTTCAGGAAGACTGTCGTCGTCTCATACCTGATATTCAATCTAGAGGAAAGCTACCTTTCATCGTAGGCGGGACAGGTTTGTATGTAGAATCGGTTTGCTATGAATACCAGTTTTCTGAGGTAGGGGCAGATGAAGCTTTTCGTCAGGAACAGCTTGACTATGCCGATCAGTATGGAGCCGACGCGCTTCATGCGCGACTACAGGCAGTTGATCCCGAAAGTGCACTTCGTCTGCACCCAAATGATCGTCGTCGAGTCGTGAGAGCGCTGGAAATTTACCATGTTAGCGGAACAACACTTAGCTCTCAACTTGCCAGTCAAAAAAAGGAATCTCCCTACCAACTCTGCATCGTAGGTTTGACAATGGATAGGCAAATGCTATATAAACGTATTGAAGACCGAATTGACGGGATGCTCGATCAAGGGCTTGTTGCTGAGGTAACCTCCTTAATGGAACGGGGAGTGCGAAGCGATGCCATCTCCATGCAAGGTCTAGGCTATAAAGAGATATCCTCCTACCTGCGGGGAGAGGTGTCTTTGGAGGAGGCGGTGACTTGGCTAAAACGGGATACGCGTCATTTTGCGAAGCGACAGCTCTCGTGGTTTCGCCATATGAAGGATATCCAGTGGGTAGATGTCACTGATTTCGAAAATTTTTCTGCTCATGCAGCCCGAATACACGAAATTATAGCAGGAAAGTTCCGGACAGACCTTGAATATACTTCAAAACAATCCAAATGATTATTGGGGGTACGGCTAAAATGAACAAGTCTATTAATATCCAAGATACGTTTCTGAACCAATTGCGCAAGGATTCTATACCTGTGACGGTATACCTCATCAATGGATTTCAGGTGCGAGGAACGATTAAAGCATTTGACAATTTTACAATCGTTATTGATTCGGATGGGAAGCAACAGCTGATCTACAAGCATGCCATCTCCACCTTCACACCGCAACGCAACGTATCGCTTGTACAACAAGATAACGCTAGCGATAACTGATTACGGCTGGACGGCCGCCCGGGTAATGAAACTTTTCAGGCGTCCGTCTCGTCTAACTGTATAGGAATGTGACCGGGAGCAACCTGATCAGGGTTGTTCTTTTCATTCCGTTTACTTTCATGCTGCCGACAGCTAGCTTTAAGCTTACGCTCGGCGACATTATGATTATTCGCGAAAGGGAGTCAGGGGAATGCCAAACGATTCATTGTCCAGATCCGGCAATCGCAATAGAAACACATCTAAAGAGAAGCCGAAGGGCAAGAAAAAGAAAATAACAGGTAAGCGAGTTGGGTGGACGCTGTTTATTACAGCAGCATTAGCCATATTTTGCGCACTTGGTGGTTATTTATTTGTCATGGTTAATGGCGAAAAAATCTACAAAGCCAACAAGGACAAAATTACTGTGAACGAGACATCAAAGGTTTATGACCGCAACGGTGTGCTCATGGGTGAGCTGTCTGTGCAAAAAAGTGATCCTGTGAAAAGTGAAGAAATTCCACCGTTGCTCAAAAAAGCTTTTATCGCAACCGAGGATAAGCGTTTTATGGAGCATCAGGGAGTTGATATTTGGTCTATCGGTCGGGCGGCAGTGAAGGATATCGTTGCTCGTTCTGCAGTGGAGGGCGGTAGTACGCTGACTCAGCAGTTGGCCAAAAACTTATTTTTGACACGTGACAAAACCTTTTTCCGTAAAGCGACAGAGGTATCCATCGCAATGGCGCTGGAGCGGAATTTGACTAAAGATGAAATTATTACGCTATATCTGAATCGGATTTGGTTTGGACGCTCATATTCTGGAATAAAGGCAGCGTCGGAAGGCTATTTTGGAGTGTCAAACCTAAACGAATTAAAGTTGTGGCAAGTCGCTACACTGGCGGCTATTCCGAAAGGACCCTCCAAGTATAATCCGATCAGTAACCCGGAAAACTCAAAGGCCCGGCGTGCTGTGGTTCTCCAGCTGATGTTTGAGCAGGGAATGATTGGCAAGCAGGAAATGGAAGAAGCCAAAGCTATAAATTACGATTACAAACAACCGGAAAAAGTACAAAAGTATCAAAATTTTATGGAATATGTCATGGATGAGGCAGAGGATGCCTTGCCAGGAGTCAGCGGTAATGATCTGATTATTGGCGGTTATAAAATTCATACGACAATGGATGCTCAGGCTCAAAATGCGCTGGATCAAGCGATGGCGGATGATGATATGTTCGAAAAAAGTCCCGACGATCAGCCTGTCCAAGCCTCTATGGTTATTATTAACAACCAAACAGGTGGTATTGCCGCGATGGCACCCGGACGGGATTACAAAAAGGGAACCTTTAATCGTGCGACGCAGAGCCGCAGACAGCCAGGATCGGCCTTTAAGCCGATTGTAGCCTATGCGCCAGCTCTTGAATCCGGTAAATTTACGATAGATACTCCTTTGAGTAACGAACGGCAGAGTTTTAACGGATACAGTCCGAAAAACTTGCATGGTTACTCTTCGACCATCAGCATGATGGATGCCATTACAAAGTCTGAAAATATACCACCTGTATGGTTGTTGAACCAAATCGGTGTGGAAAAAGGGGTTCAATTCGCCGAGAGCGTAGGCATACCGATGGACAAAAATGATCACTCGCTTGCTATCGCATTGGGGGGATTAAGCAAAGGAACAAATACTCTTGAAATGGCGCAGGCTTATAGCGCTTTTGCCAATAAAGGACAATTCCAAAAAGCTTACTCCATTAAGCGAATTAACAATAGTGATGATCAAGTGGTTTATACTCATAATGAGGAATCCAAATCTGTTATGAGTGAGAAAACGGCTTATGAAATGACAAAAATGATGCAAAATGTGGTCAATAGCGGTACAGGTCGTAAAGCACGTATCGACTGGCCTGTAGCTGGTAAAACGGGTACGACCCAAAGTGGAATCAGCGGCAACAGTGGTAACCGGGACATCTGGTTTGTCGGTTATACGCCGGAATATACCGGAGCGGTATGGATGGGGTATGACAAGCCAGATAGCAAGCATATGTTGAGAAACTCTAGCGGACAGTCGGCAGCCTTCTTCGGAAGGGTTATGGGTGAAGCACTCAAGGGACACCCAGTGACGCAATTTAGCGAGCCGAAGGGATATGAACCACCGGTTGAGGAGAAGCCAGAAGAGCCGGTTCAGGCCACTGCTCCAAGCGGACTGAGCGGGTCGTATAGTCAGGATACCCAAATTGTATCGTTGTCTTGGAATGCGGCAGAGGGAGACAATGTACAATACCGTGTTTATCGTAAAGAGTCTTCCGAAGGAAGCTTCCGGACGATTATGGAGGCGATGAGAGGCACGAGTGGTGAAGATACGTCTCCTGTAGCTGGAAAGACGTATCAATACTATGTCGTAGCTTATGGAGCGGATGGTAAAGAATCCGCAGCTTCCAACACGATCAGCGTAGAAATTCCAGCAGAAACTACTCCGATAGATCCGCAACCAGGAAACGATCCTAATCAGGATGGAACCGTACCGGATAATGGCGAGAATATAGACGGTCAGAATGGCACGGACCAGGGGAATACACTTCCTGGAGGCACCGATAACGGTACTGGTTCTGAACAAGTTCCAACGTCTCCTGGAGTTAACAATGGAAATGGTACTGGAGGTACAGGAAACAGTAACGACAATTTTGGTAACGGAAACGATACAAATCAGGGGAATGGTCAGACGACTACACCGGATTCAGGTATAACTGATGAAAATACTATGACCAATCCAGAAAATACAGATGCATCTACCACAGGTGCTATAATGGATGGAAATCAGGAAGGCAAATCCAACGGTCATTCCAACTCCAATCGTGGACGTCATAACCGGGATTAGCAAATATGTTTTATGTAAGATGATATTGGCTTTAAATCACAGGTATTTTCGGACTGTTTTTACAGTCTGAAAATACCTTTTTTGCTGTAATACAGGGGTTATTTTTGAGTGTATAGTTTAAATATGGTAAGCTGGTTTTACCAATGTTGGAGAGGAACATCATTTATGAAGCGCAAATTCGGAGACCGGGCCAACTGGCGAAGAATCACCAATCGCAAGTTTGCTTGCCGGTATGTAGAAAGTGATGCGTTTACAGGATATGTGACCCTGTATACTATTTTGAGTCTCAAGGAGCCATTATGGAAAAGTTATGGTGGTCATACGTTTTGCATAGCCGATAAAGGTTATTCCTGGTTGCAATATTATCCAAAAGGTAAGCATTATGTGGTGACTGCTATGTTTGACAATCGAGAGCAAATCGTCGAATGGTACATTGATACCTGCCGAAATCAAGGAGTAACCGATCAAGGAGTTCCTTGGTTTGATGATTTGTATTTGGATGTGGTCGTGCTTAAAAACGGTGAAATCTTTCTGGTGGATGAGGATGAACTGGAGGAGGCGCTACAACGGGGGCATATTTCTACGCAAGAAGCAGAATTGGCTAACCGAACAGCGGCTGACCTGCTACATCAGATCGATGCTCACATGTTCCCCTATTTTAAAATGTCGCTGAAACACCGGGCAGAATGGTTTCATAACGGTGATTTCAAGAGAGAACGGTGAAATTTTTGCAGTGGATTAAAAGCACTAGGCCCCAACGCCATGAGCCAAAAAGCAGGCAAAGTCGCAATGGGAAAATATTTATGGTATCGAAGCGTCTCATAATTGGTTTGATGATTTTCATTTTGGTCGGATTGGTATGGGCAGGTATCCGAGTATGGAATATGAATACAGCTGCCTCTACCACTCCGCTTCAGCATGCACAAATTGGTATCGTACTAGGTGCCTCTATGTGGGGAGCTGAGCCCAGTCCTGGTTTAAAAGAAAGATTAGAAGAAGCCTTGCGGTTATATCGTAACGGGATGGTGCAGCGACTAATTGTAAGTGGAGGACTGGATCAACCTGATTTTCCGTATACGGAGGCCGAGGGGATGCAACGCTACTTGGTAGATAAAGGAGTCCCTGTACAGCATATTGTGTTAGAAAACCAGGCAACCAGTACTTACGAAAATTTGCTCTACAGCCAGCGTATCATGAAGGAATATGGCTGGAACTCCACCGTAATCATCACACATAGCTATCACGGTCCTCGCGCGTTGGAGATTGCTCAATTTTTGAATTTTGATCATCCCCAGCTGGCTCTGACCAAATCCAAAGTGCTGAAT
Source organism: Paenibacillus sp. FSL W8-0439 (assembly GCF_038008995.1). NCBI lineage: Bacteria > Bacillati > Bacillota > Bacilli > Caryophanales > Paenibacillaceae > Paenibacillus > Paenibacillus sp. FSL W8-0439. Next base: position 3,248,227 of record NZ_JBBPAK010000001.1, on the reverse strand, counting down.
ATGCCAATTCACCAATCAAGAGAAGTATTGGCTTACGCTAAATGGACGCTACAACGGTGGTGGATCAGTGCTCAAATTTGGATTGCCTGAATTGAGGGAAGGCTTTGTACGCGTTCTCGTTGCTTTTATGCTAATAAGGACATGCTGGACCGAATACATTAATAGGGTAAGCTGTGCCTGAAGAAATGTTGAGGTGATGGATGCATGAACGGACGGGGAATCGCCGCGGGCAAGCGGTCGGAGGAGAGACCTTCCAGACAAATCAATGTCGTGCTGCGTAGCCCGGAGCCGATCGCTTCGGTGACTGTGGACGAGACGGAAGCAGTGGCTTCGACCAAGTCGCAGGCGCTACCGCAGTATCTCAGTCTTTATCAGGAAATTCAGAAAGAACTCGATCATCTCGTCGGCTTGGATAACATCAAAGAACTGGTATTTGAGGTATATGCCTTTTTGCAAATCGCTCATATGCGCACTGATGCGGGTCTGTTGAGCAACGCACACGTATATCACATGATTTTTAAAGGAAATCCAGGTACGGGGAAAACGACAGTAGCCCGCATTATCGCTAAAATGTTGCAAAAAATGGGGGTACTGAGCAAGGGCCATCTGATTGAGGTGGAGAGAGCTGATCTGGTAGGTGAGTATATCGGCCACACCGCACAAAAAACGCGGGACCTGGTAAAGAAATCTCTTGGCGGCGTGTTGTTCATTGATGAGGCTTACAGTTTAGCACGTGGAGGGGAAAAGGATTTCGGAAAAGAAGCGATTGATACCCTGGTAAAGGCCATGGAAGACCAAAAAAACCAATTTATTTTGATCCTCGCAGGGTATTCGGGAGAAATGGACTTTTTTTTACGGACAAATCCTGGTCTTCCCTCTCGTTTTCCAATCCAACTGGATTTTCCTGACTACACTGTGGATCAACTCATTCAAATTTCGGAGATGATGGCTAAGGAACGGGATTATATTCTCATGCCTCAGTCTATACTCAAAATGAAGGAGCATTTGCTAAATGAGCGGAATGACAGTCTCCATGCATTTAGTAATGCACGTTATGTTCGTAATGTGATCGAAAAAGCGATTCGGCACCAAGCCGTCAGGCTGCTTAATCAGTACAGGAGTGGGCAACCCGGCAAGCAAGAATTGATGACGTTGCGACCAGAGGATTTGAAAATGGACAAAAGATAGGCGATAATAGGAATCTGAATCATATCGAATTGTATGACATCGAACGAGGGCCGGCCTGACATCAGGTCGGTTTCTGTTCGAGAGTTGACATGAAAATAAAGGAGCAAACAATATGGCGAACTCCACTCATGATACACAAACCGAAATGCAGGATAAGGCGGTTCTGGTCAGTCTAATTACGGATGAAGTCAAACGATCTGGCATCAATACGGAATATTCGTTGGAAGAACTGGTGAAGCTGGCTGAAACAGCGGGAGTTGAAGTGCTGAGCGTCCTCACACAGAATAGGGAATCCAAGGACTCAAAATGGTTTATTGGCAAAGGTAAAGTAGATGAATTGCGTGCAGTTGCTGAAGAATTGGGAGCGAATACAGCTATTTTTGATCAGGAGCTATCGGGAGCTCAAGTACGAAATCTTGAAGAGAGCCTGGATCTCAAAATAATTGACCGGACACAGTTAATTCTGGATATTTTTGCTCAGCGTGCAAAGACACGGGAAGGTATTATCCAGGTTGAACTGGCGCAGTTGTCATACTTACTCCCTCGACTGTCTGGACACGGTAAAAATCTTTCGCGGCTCGGTGGCGGAATCGGAACACGTGGTCCTGGTGAAAGCAAGCTAGAGACGGACCGTCGTCACATTCGTGATCGAATCAGTGATCTGAAACGCCAACTTGAGGAAGTGACGCGTCATCGGTATTTACACAGGGAGCGTAGACAAAAGGCCGGCATCGTCCAGGTGGCACTCGTTGGCTATACAAATGCCGGCAAATCAACACTGTTGAAGCAACTGACAGCTGCCGATGTATATATTGAGAACCAACTATTTGCGACGCTTGATCCTACCTCTAGAACAATGGAACTGCCGAGTGGCAAAGAAATTATTCTCACAGATACAGTAGGATTTATTCAAAATCTGCCTCATGATTTGGTTGCCTCTTTCCGGGCCACTTTGGAGGAGGCCAATGAGGCTCATCTCATTTTACATGTCGTGGACGCCTCCTCAGACATGCGTGACGAACAAATGAAAGTTGTAGAGTCAATCCTGCAACAGCTTGGGGCTGCGGACAAGCCTCAGATCGTATTGTTTAACAAAAAAGATGCTTGCACCCCTGAGCAATTGGAAATGCTCCCTTCTGGGGAAGGCTATTTGAAAATCAGTGCTTTTGATGAAGCAGATTTGCTACGCATTCGCGAACTGGTTCAGGAGCATCTGAGCGGTGACACACTGAGATTTCGTATTCCTGCGGAACGTGGGGATTTAACATCGGTGCTTTATCGAATTGGAGATGTACTGCTGACAGAGTATGATGGCAATGATGTCATTTATGAGGTAGAAATTCAAAGAGGAGAATACGAAAAGTATGGTCATGCGCTTAGTGAGTTCACAGAAAGTTAACATCTAATGATGTTTTTGGGTCCATAAGATGATAATGCTCATCGTTCGAATTGAATAACAATATAACATGATTAGCCTAAGGCTGCGGAAGAGAGAGGGTCAAGAAGGTAAATGGTAGTTTTTAGTCCGGAAATTCAGCAAATTCAGGAATTAGTAGAACTTAAAATACAAGAACGTATCCAGCACATAGATCATATTGTGGATGCAAATCAGTGGAAGGTCATTCAGGCCTTCCAGCGTAAGCAAGTGAGCGATTTTCATTTTGCAGGTTCAACGGGATATGCTTACAATGACCGGGGGCGTGAAGTGCTGGAAGAGGTCTATGCAGATGTGTTCGGTGCGGAGGCAGCGTTGGTGCGTCCGCATTTTGCCTCGGGAACGCATACCATCGCTACGGCTTTATTTGGTGTGCTGCGTCCAGGGGATGAGTTGTTATACATTACAGGGCGACCTTATGATACCTTACACAAAGTGATTGGTAAGCCTGGCGATGGAACAGGATCATTGCAGGACTTTGGTGTTACTTATGGAGAGACAGCGCTGACAGCAGAAGGTAAGGTGGACTGGAAAGCGGTGGAGTCCGCAATCCATGCGAACACCAAAGTGATCGGTATCCAGCGCTCACGCGGCTATGATTGGAGAGCTTCCTTTAGTGTGGCAGATATTGAAGAAATGACGGCACGAGTGAAGAAGATAAAGCCTGATGTTATTGTCTTTGTGGACAATTGCTACGGGGAATTTACTGAGAAGCTGGAACCTACCCAGGTCGGTGTCGATTTGATGGCAGGTTCGTTGATTAAAAATCCTGGTGGAGGTATTGCAGAAACGGGTGGATATATCTGCGGTAAACATCAATATGTAGAGCTGGCATCCTACCGATTAACAGCACCTGGTATTGGTGGAGAAGTAGGAGCCATGCTAGGCACTACACGGGGCATATACCAGGGGCTATTCCTTGCTCCTACATTGGTGGGGCAAGCGGTTAAAGGAAGCATATTCGCTGCTGCAGTCTTTGAAGAAATGGGGTTTGAGACCAAACCTGCTTGGCATGAAGAGCGTACGGATTTGATTCAGGCCATTTCTTTTAGCGGACCAGAACATCTAATTGCTTTTGTACAGGGCATTCAGCGCGCAGCCGCCGTGGATAGCCATGTGGTGCCAGAGCCGTGGGATATGCCGGGTTATGAGCATCCGGTTATTATGGCCGCAGGTACGTTTATACAAGGTGGAAGCTTGGAACTATCCGCAGATGCTCCGATTCGGGAGCCTTATATTGGTTACATGCAAGGGGGCTTAACCTACTCTCATGTCAAATATGGAGTACTTATGGCTCTGCAAACGATGAAAGAACGTAAATTATTGTGAGTTTTTCTAACATATCATTGACACTTTGCATCAGCTAAATGTACAATAAGGTGAATAATAGATCACTGGAAGGTTGATGACAAATGGGCGACGAAATTCGCAGAAATATGGCCTTATTTCCAATAGGTATTGTCATGAAGCTAACGGACTTGTCAGCACGTCAGATTCGTTATTATGAGCAGCATAATTTGATAGTTCCTGCCCGTACATCAGGTAACCAACGTCTTTTTTCATTTAATGACGTAGAGCGTCTGCTTGAAATTAAGGCGTTGATCGAAAAGGGTGTTAACATTGCAGGAATTAAACAAGTCATGAATCCGGTTACCAAGGAATCAGAGGAAGCTACAGTTATTACTGCAGATACGGAAGTCAAACGCCGTGAAATGTCCGATACTCAGCTTCATCGTTTGTTGAAACAACAACTTGTTGCAGGCAAAAGACCAGGACAGGTATCTTTGATCCAAGGCGAATTATCACGATTTTTCAACAAAAGATAATGCTGTGACTTACCTTTTGGCATAAGGTTGTTTTACTTAAAAAACGGTCTCATCATTTAAGTCATTTATGATACAGCCGATTTGCATATAGTCGTTACAGAAAGGGAGAGGTTAGTGTGAGTTATACCAGAGAAGATATCATTAGGATTGCGGAAGAAGAAAATGTTCGTTTTATTCGTTTGCAGTTCACAGATTTGCTGGGCACCATTAAGAACGTTGAAATTCCGGTTAGCCAGTTGGAAAAAGCATTGGATAACAAAATGATGTTTGACGGTTCTTCGATAGAAGGCTACGTACGTATCGAAGAATCTGACATGTACTTATATCCAGATTTGGACACTTGGGTTGTATTTCCTTGGGTAACCTCAGATCGTGTAGCTCGTTTGATCTGCGATATTTACAAGCCAGACGGCTCTCCATTTGCAGGTGACCCGCGGGGGATCTTGAAACGTGTACTTAAGGAAGCCGAAGAACTGGGATACACTTCGATGAATGTTGGACCAGAGCCTGAATTCTTCTTGTTCAAAACCGATGAAAAAGGCGATCCGACCACAGAACTGAATGACCAAGGCGGATATTTTGACTTGGCTCCAATGGATCTGGGTGAGAACTGTCGTCGTGAAATTGTTCTTAAGCTTGAAGAGATGGGCTTCGAAATTGAAGCATCCCACCATGAAGTTGCACCTGGTCAGCATGAGATTGACTTTAAATATGCAGATGCAGTTAAGGCTGCCGATCAGATTCAAACGTTCAAGCTTGTTGTTAAGACAATTGCTCGTCAACATGGTTTGCATGCCACTTTTATGCCAAAACCTTTGTTCGGCGTGAATGGTTCCGGTATGCACTGCAACCAATCGTTGTTTAAGGACAATGAAAACGTATTTTATGATGAGACGGATGAACTCGGATTAAGCCAGACAGCTCGCCACTATATGGCAGGTATTCTTAAACATGCACGTGCAATGGCAGCGATCACGAATCCAACAGTAAATTCTTACAAACGCCTCGTACCAGGTTATGAAGCGCCTTGTTATGTTGCTTGGTCTGCAAGCAATCGGAGTCCGATGATTCGGATCCCCGCATCTCGTGGCCTGAGCACTCGCGTTGAAGTTCGGAACCCTGACCCGGCAGCGAATCCTTATCTAGCCCTGGCCGTAATGCTGAGAGCAGGTTTGGATGGTATCAAACGTCAGATGGCTCTGCCAGCCCCAATTGATCGCAACATCTACGTGATGTCCGAGGAAGAGCGAATTGAAGAAGGCATTCCAAGTCTGCCTGCAGACCTGAAAGAAGCTTTGTCTGAGCTTATTCGGAGCGAAGTTATCTCTGATGCACTGGGTGATCATGCTCTGGCTTACTTCTATGAGCTCAAGGAAATTGAATGGGATATGTACAGAACCCAAGTACATCAATGGGAACGTGATCAATATCTGACGCTTTACTAAAATGAGGAATCCCTTGGCGCTCTAAGCGTTGAGGGATTTTTTGTATGAGGATAATGCATCATTTTCTTGGACTACGTAGTACTCCCCACAATACAAAGTAGACTGGGAAGAATACAAACGCGAGCAGGGCGCAAAGAAGTGTTTAGAAACAAAAAAAGAAAAGTGTGAAATCTATGAAGCCAGTTATGGAACTGCTACTACATTCGCTGGTCGAGCTCTGAAGTTTAAGGAAGTGCGCTTACAGTAAGATAACCAAAAGTCCACATGCTAAGAAGAAGAACCCAAAGAGAATAGATACAGAGCCCCTAAATTTCATGTCATCAATGTAAGCATCGCTTGGTTCTGAGTCACCTTTGATCTTCCAGGCTTCGTTTGCACGCCATCCCCAAGTGGGATTCTGTTTACTTAAAATACCAAGCGAGAAAAAAATAATAGCAATAAGAATAAGCATGATCCCCATTTGATCACCCCCTTTAAGTAAATTATACCAAAAATGAACGACAGATAGAAAGCATTGTCCCCAAGAGCAGATGAAACAAAAATAAGAGGGCTTTGCCCTCCATGTTACGGTAGTATTTTAATCTGAATAAGCAACAGCATTAAAGCTTTCCATTCCTATTCGGGTAGCATCTGCTGTGCAAAATATATATAAGGTATATACCAATTCATTGGATGGTGGTAGAGAGATATTGTAATCGGATGCATTGATGGTGACAACTTGTACAGCGTTTGGGTTTACTTCGGAGACACTCACGGAGTAAAGGGCGTAAGCAACGAGCGAATCGACATCGCCTCTAACAATGGAAAAAGAAATAACGGAGTCAAATGGTGGAGTGGTAGGAAATGCAAGCTCGGCTATCCCTGTTAATTGTACACGCATGTTTTCCCCTGCACCCGTTACTTCTAAACCAAGCTCCGCGATGGCAACAGCAGTACTGGCTGGCAAGGGAATTGAGATCGTATTACCGTAACTTGCGTTTTGAGATGTTCGAGCATCTAACAATCTAGTCATGTTCTCATCTCCTTTTTGATAGTTTATGCAGAACATATTCATTGTTGAGGGCAGTGAGAATAAACATATTTTAGCCTATAGGGAGTAAAGAAGGAGAAAACAGCCTTATACAATGTTCATCGAAACAATCGTTGTAATGCTGCCGGATACAAAGGTTTCTTCCTCTGTGAAAATGTTGATTTCGATTTTAAAAATACTCCACGGATGAAAAAAAGGCGGGTACGCATTCGGGCACCCTACTTACAGTAGTGCGGAAAGGAATCTTTAATTGTATACGCCCGTAAAATGTTCTTTTATGCTGCAAAGAGTGGATGGAGCCAAGATGGCGGATGAGTGTGGAAAAACATGTAAATTAAGATGGGGAGCAACGACCATTCAATATGCTACAGGATTGGACGGAATTACAATACTACTGAAAATCTGGAGCAAGCCTATTACGAGCATTTGGAAAATGAGATTGATTACGAAACTGTATCGTGCTGTTAAGATGGATGCGATGAGTGCGAGTAGCTGGATGACCATGTCTATAAAACATACCGTGAGTTAATCAACGATGGCAGAGAATTTCCTAAGCTTCTGGTTTTTGATCTCTAAGGAGGAACATCAATGACAGAACAGAGTTTCCGTTTTTATGAAAGTTAATCATATTGAGATTCATCGTGTTGGTAGAGTTGCCGTGCTTGCTTATAGTGACGAGACTTATAAAGTGTACGTAAATCAACTCCAAAAGATAGCGGAGGGCACCCCATGATAAGAGCCTATACCTCTATACTATGCGCTGTATTGTTATATGTGGGTGTAGTCAGTATAGATAGGAAAGGATTAAATATGGCAGATAACAACGATAAAAAAAGTAAGCACCTATGAAAAAAAAGTGCTTACTTTAGGGTTAATTTTATTATTAAGGGAACATTTTGTAAATGTAGCCTTGATATAATGGGCATACTTTATTGTTGCCTTTTTGTTGCCATTTATATAAAGAAATATTCCCTCCAAAGCCTCCTGTCATGTAAAATTTTTGAATTGGAACTGTCGATTTCATATCCTCTTTAACCGTTGCACCTCTGATGCCACTTACCCATTTTTTGTTCCCTTGAGGCGGTGTATATGGTGACTCAGAAGAAATATTTGCTGAAGTTGGGACTGGTTCTGCAAAACTTAAAGACGGTACAGACAATGCCCCAAGAAGAACGGTGCCAGCAGCCAAAGCGATAATAGATTTTTTCAAAAGTAAAGCCTCCTTAGTTTGTTTATCTTCGTATGCAAACTATGGTGTAAGGTAATTATAGTGTTTCGATTTACATTTATCTACCAAAAATAACGATTTCACCAAACTATCACATTATATAAAGGAATGATAAATGATGAATGACAGTATACTGACTTAATTGGTGTAATAAAAAATTACGAATACTCACTTCAACAGTTGGAAAACCGAATGACTGCGTATGATTTACTTTTGGCGGAAGGATTGGTTGTCAAACGAGTTTCTGGTCAAGAACTGACAGCAGATGTGACAGCCAACACCGCTCTAGTTAAAGACCAGCGCTAAAGACATGCCGGGTATTTAAGCTACTACATTCGCGGATAAGCGGCGCAGAGCAATTGCGAACATAGCAAACAGTTTGAAGATCAATTGCACCTTAGATTTTGTCACGACCGACTATGGACGGGGACGAAACAAGGAAGGTGAAATTGGACTAAGAATGCCAGAAGTAAATAAGACCGTAAGGGCTTAAGCCTTTGCGGTCATATTTGTATTGTCTAAAGTTCTAGACTGTAAAACAAAGTAATAGTCTGACGATGCTTCATTAAGCTATACCAGCTAATAGCTTGTCAAGATTACCAGTAAAGTGATTCTAAATCATGTGGTATAGTTAAAATGAGCATGCTAAATAACCCTCCAATTTCCGTTGTGCCTTGGAAGGTTATGCCAATAATAATCTTTTAAATTGGACGAAATTCCTTTTTGTTTTTCAAGATTGCATAGAGCCAATGGACGAGCTTATTTGCACATGCGATTAGAGCTACTTTATGTGGTTTTCCTTCTGCTCTCTTGCGATCATAGAACGCTTTGATTCGCATATTTCGGGAGCGTATAAGCCCACACTGGACAGCCATTACCAGTGCGTAACGCAACTGCCTGGAACCACGTTTCGTGATTCGGTTTCGAGTTGCTGTAAATTTACCGGAAGCAAAGACACTCGGGTCAATGCCTGCAAAAGCCACTAGCTTTTTAGGATGATCAAATCGGTCGATCTCTCCAATTTCAGATAAAATTGTTGCAGCAATTTTATGCCCAATACCGGGAATCGACTGAATTAATTCATACTCTTCAATTTCTTCAGCCAGAGCATCTATGTTCTGTTCCAGTTCAGCAAGATGCTCTTGGTACTGAAGAATAAGGGTAATAAGAACTTTCAAATTGATTAAGTGGCTTGCATACATGGTTTGTTGAAATGGGTTTTGTTTTGCCGCGTCTAGCAGTCGCTGAACCCGTTGGTTAATCCAGCCCTCTGAACGCCCCCGTTTCGAAGAAAGTAGTTCTTTCATCTTAGCTTTGAGTGTAATTTCATCCGTCTGCAAAACTGAATATGAGGTTGGAAATTCACTTAAAAACCGTAGTGAAATACGGGAATACATAGCTCCAAAGACGCCTTTGTAAGCTGGGAAAACCTGATCTAAAACGGCTTGGAATTGCAGCTTTGTCTGTACACACATCTTTGAAAGGGATTCATACTGTCTTGTAAGATAGCGCAGATTGAGAAGTTGCACACCTCTTTTCTTAAAAGGTTCAAACTCTTCCTTGTAGTACAACTCTCCCAATAGGTAAGCGTCCACAGCATCCGTCTTTACTTTACGAAGTTGAGACTTTCTAAGCCGATTTGAGATGAGCGGATTAATGACAATATAAATGTAGTGATGTTCTTCTAGGAACTGAACAACGGGACTTTGGTAATGGCCGGTTGCTTCTAGAATAAGCAGAGGACGTAGTTTGGATGCAGTCTCAACATCCTTCAAAACTTGATGTAAATTTGCTAGGCCATCACGAGTGTGCTCGAAGTGGAATGTCCCTCTGAAGGGCTTTCCGCGCGCTAAAAAGGCTTGTCCATGACTTTCTTCTTTTGAAATATCTAGACCGACAACTGGATTCATTTCATCTCTCCCTGTAAGTTTAGATTCCCCGGCATCCCTAAGGTTCTTCTTGTCGCTCCATAGCATCGCTTGTTATACGGGATCTTACGTCCCAACCAGCCTCAATCATGGTCATGACAAGTAGGGCGAACACTATAGCGCTCGGGATCAAGTCCCACGGGCAGGTACGTTCGACCAGGCTACCTTAATCCTCTATGCAAATGAAAAAAGGATCAACCAGAAAGAACTGGTTGATCTCATAATACGAACGGGCAGGATAGTTTAATAACATATCGAATTTTTTAAAAGTGGATGGTTATACGAAGTAAGGCGTTGCTTAACTGAAGCGTGAAGTAGAGATAACCAAAAAGGAGATACCCAGATGGAAACAAATCAAAATATTCGTTTAGCAATCGAAGAATCTATACAGTTCCTTGAATCTACTTCGCATTTGGGGATGACTCACGGCGAGTGCAGCCGTCGAAAATGGGATGGAGCTTGGTGGCATATGGCTGCTCTTTATGAAATGGGAGAGGTGAAACTAATTCCCGAGTCTGCTATTGTCGGAGCAAAATATTTACTCGAAACTCAGGTCTGGCCGACCTTCATCATATCCGCCGATGACCATCCAACAAGTGAAAGTGATAAGATGAAGTTGGATTGCTGCCATTGTGAACTTGCCGTATACTATATGATTCTAATGGCGTATGGCTGTGATTTGGACAAGGAACTGCCTTGGATTCGCGAATGGCTCTTAAAGCATCAGTTACCTGATGGCGGGCTGAACTGCGACCCTGAAGCTTATACTCATTCTAAAAAGAGCTCTATTGTTTCAACACTTCCTCCGCTTGAAGCTATCTTATGGCATACAGACCGTGAATTTACTGAACAGGAAGCCGTTTTCTTAGATGAAGGAGCACGTTATTTAATTGAGCATCGTCTTGTATGTTCTAAACAAAATAGAAGCGTCATCGATTTGGAATGGCTGAAGCCTTGCTTTCCGAGGTTTTTTGAATATGATATATTACGCGGTATGTCCTTCTTGGCAGAATGGTCCCAACGTAGGAACAAAACGCTGCCGATCGGGCTGCTTATTGAAGGATTGGAACGATTGAACATCTTCAAGGAAACAGGAGGCTTGCAAATCGGTAGACAAGTCTTTGATCCACAAGGCCCGTGGGGTGGACAACCCTTTCCCTTGTTAGAAGCAGTAGCTGGCATTGGTGACGTTTCGCCTTATTTAACCAGACAGTTGGATCGAGTTATCGAACGATTGGGACCGGAGTATACCTATGCATAAAGACTTCCTTTAGAAAGGATCTCATGTTGGAAGAGGAACGGACCATGATAGGAAGGCTTAGAGGGGAAAGTTACCGTAAAACGGGAAGCAAAGGAAGAGGCTTTGTTGAGGTAGCTCAATAAATTAAACCATGAGGATTTGTTAAAACATATATCATTCGTACCTGTTAAGTTATAAATGAAATAAAAGAACAGATGTTTTGTGTGGGACGATCATTGACATTTTTCCAAATAAACCGTTGCGTTTTTTTCATTGATTCCCCTTTTCACACAACCTATAATAATGCCTTAAATGATAATCATTTTCAATTATTAGAGAGAAGGAAAGGGGCAACAAGTGTGAAGAAACAACGTGGAAAGCAAATTATACTCTGGGTAGGGAGTTTCCTCCTGTTGTTGATAATATCGGCATGCAGTACTTCTAATGCTAATAGCAGCGTGTCTGATGAACAGAAAGAGGAAAGTGAGAAAACAGTTCAATATACAACGATAACAGGTAAACAGGTTGAAATACCTGCAGATCCCAAGCGAGTTGTTTATATTGGCCAGACAATTGGTGATTTCTTAGCGATGGGCATTCCGGTTGTTGGTAATAACCTTCCCCAAGATATTCCTAGTTACTATGAAGGTAGACTTGAAGGAATCGTTGATGTTGGAAACCCGGGTGACTTAGAGACGATTCTGAGTTTAAAACCCGATCTGATTATTAATGGTTATTACAAAGCAGAAGCAGATCATAATGAGGCATTGTCGAAAATTGCTACTACTATCCCCTTTAACCCTGCTCTTCCTTATACAGAACGTGTAAAGGAGATGGGAAATATCTTTGGCAAACAGGAAGAGGCAGCTCAATTGATTGCTAAGTACAAAGAACAGTCGAAAGAAATGTTTGATAAGTTTCAATTAGCAGAAGGGGAGACAGCGACAATTTTCTACCAGTTGGGTAAAACACTTTATGTTATGGGCGATCGTAGCCTGGGTGCTATTATTTATGGGGAGAACGGTTTTGCCGTCCCACCAGCTGTACAGAAGAATATTCTTGATAAAGAAGGCGTGTCTTTCGTTAATAATTCAGAAGAAGTGCTTTCAGAATTTGCTGGTGATCATTTGTTTGTAGTTGTACAAGATGATGGTGAAAGTAAAACAGAAGCTGACCGACTGCTCCAAAGACCGATATGGGCAACTTTGCCTGCAGTTCAAAAGGGAAATGTTCATGTTATTCCTAGTGAATGGAATACAGATAATTTGTTAGCTTTGGAGCAATTGTTTAAACAGATGCCACAATGGATGGACCAACAGTAAGAAATTATTTTGGCACATTCAGTTCTTTATATCGCTAGTTTTCTAAAATAGTACATACTCCAACTATTAAAAGCTGAACTATAGTTTATAGTTGAAAGCAGGTCTTTATATGTTACAATAACGATAATGATTCTCATTTTCAATTGTTGGAGAGTTGCTTATGAATCTAGCACCCCTGTATATTAGGCTGCAACACTATGATAGGTTTCGATTTGACCAGATAATTCCAGCGAACGGCCACAATGAGGGGATGAATGACAATGAAACCAATTTATGCACATTATTGATAGCACTCAGTCACGGCATACGGCTGTATGTAGACAACATTGCAATCGATCTGCGACAAGGAAGCTGCATTCTGATTTTGCCTGTACAGCGCTATACTATGGAGTCAAGCAACAAAGAGGCACAGCTTGTACGCTTTACCTTTGAAACCTTTAAAGTAGAAGGAATGACTTTGAATCCGGTTGCTCATCCACCTTTGCTTTGTGGTTCCCCCTATAATCTGTTGATTTCTCAAGTCAATCGAGTATTAGGAAAAGAAGCACGGATAAGTAACCAATGCTGTTCCTCTCCATCCACATCAGAAATGGCTATGATGCAAGGTAGACTTCAGCTCATTCTGGGGTTGATGGCTCAGTTCGATGAGCAAGTTTCCCAGTCGCAGAACAATGAAAAGATAAACTTGGTTCAACAAACTGTGCATTATATGGAACAGCATTATGATGAAGACTTAACCGTTGAAAAACTTGCTTCCATGGCTGGAATGGTCAGATGGCAATATAGTCAGAAGTTTAAAATAATGACTGGCAAAAAACCAAATGAATATTTGGTCCAATTACGCATAAACCATGCCAAAGGACTTCTGCGTAATTCGACCGAGACATTGGGCAAAATATCTCGGCAAATTGGGTTTAAGGATGAATATTATTTCAGCCGGTGCTTTCATAAATTAACTGGACACACTCCGCGTGAATATTCGAATATTCATCTTCGTACTCGGCAAAGAACAGTTATCGATTCATTTGGCAGAAAGATTCATGTTCCCAAAGATACAACACGTATTGTGACAGATGGCAAATTTACGCTTGGAGAATTACTCGTTTTAGCCATGCCCCCTATAGGGGCGGCCATCTCGATCATGAAAGATAACGTGATTTATCACAATAAGTTGCGAAATATTCATAATCTTGGGTATTGGGCAGATCCAGATAAAATTGCACAACTACAGCCGGAGTTATTATTGCTTAGCTATGTGCATCCTGAACAAGATTTGCAGAAACTAGATACGATCGCTCCTACTGTTATACTTAACAGTAAGTTTAGACTGTTTGAACGGTTACGGTATATCGCTAAACTAGTTGAACGTAGTAACGCTGCGGAGAAATGGATTACCAGATATGAGGACAAAGTAAGATGGTTACGTAGGCAATTAGCAGATGCTTATGTTGCTGGAGAGACGGCTGCTGTTTATCTCAAGTTTGGTACAAAACTTTATATTATGGGCCAAAGCGGATTGGCTGCCACCTTGTATGAATCTCTTGCCTTTCGTCCTTCTGCCAATGTGATGCACCTAATCGAGCAAGGGCAAGCATGGATAGAAATTCAGCAGCATCAAATAAATCACTATGCTGGCGATCGCAATTTCGTCTTGGCTCCTCGCCAAGAATTGCAAACGGTTGCTCACTGTTCACATATCGCGGCTTTAGCCGATTTAAGTAACGGTAACACTCATTTTGTGGATACTACATGGAATTATGATGATCCCATTACACGAGGACGGTTGCTAGAGGTGCTACCGTATATATTTAATAAGAAAATTAAGTGATTAGAGGAGGCTTAAACCCTAATCACTATTAATTCAACTTTCGTCACAGGCTACGCACACCATTCAAAGGCGTTTTCGCCTGATCGCGGACAGCGCTTAACCAGCATAACTCGATTAACGAGGAATGTACTCAATTTTAGCGCAGGGAGCTCGCATAAAACAACAGTGGATGAAGAGCACAGTTTAAAAACCACTTTTGACGAATTGATGAAAATTGCTACGAAAATTCGAGAGTAATCTGATATGGGCTGCATCAAAAAACACAAGCGCAGTGCTTGTGTTTTTTATTGCTTCTTATTGTTGGGAGGGAGGGTGAACAATATCAAGAAAATGAGCAAAAACTAGCTTTAAAGAGAGTTCTGCCCACCTAATACGAATAACGAAATTTTCTTAGCAATTTCTTCTTTGTCCAATTTTACTTTTCCGGAAGCCCATAAAAAACCAGCCTCATGAATTACATTCGCATAAATAGATACGAATAGATCTTTTTCCATATCTGTATATAAGTTTTCGATGCTCTTAAGCAAATACAATTTCAATTCACTCAATATTTTTTCTTTTAATTGGGGTATTACTAAACTTATATTACTTTGGCGACATTGTAATCTCGGTTGTTGGTAAAAATCACAAACAGCTAAAACAAGTTGGCTTATACTTTCTTGATCCAATTTTATTGATCCTGTTGTCCGTTTTGCAATAGCATTTGAAGCGGAATTTCCCATAATGTAATTCAATAAATCGTACTTATCGTTAAAATGTGCGTAGAAAGTAGCTCGATTTACTTGCGCTCCCTCTGTTAAATCTGCCACTGTTATTTTTTCAAAATCCTTCTTAGTTGCTAAATTAAAAAAAGCGTTAACTAAAGATTCCTTAGTATAAGTTGTTCGTAAATTTCTTACTTTTGTCCCCAATTGATTCACTCCTAACCCAATAATTCTTTAATATTGTTGCTATAGCAACATTGGTAACTATATTGTTGGTTGTTCGTTTTGTGTATTGAATTTAAGATGTTAAAACAACACGTGTTGTTATATGTATACCACAAAAAAAGGAGTTTGTATAAAATGAAGACTATAGCAATTATCGGTGCAGGACCTGGATTGGGGTTGTCCCTTGCAAAAAAATTTGGGGAGAAAGGATTTAGGGTTGCTGTCATTTCGCGTAACCCTAAGAAATTGGCCATAATCGTGAACGAACTAAAGAAGCTAAATATTGAAGCGAAATCTTATGTAGCGGATGTCAGGGATTTGCCAGCACTAAAACAAGCATTAGATGCTGTTAAACAAGACTTTGGTCATATTGATGTTTTGGAATTCAGCCCCTATGCAGGACCTACGCATTTCAAGCATGTGTTAGAAACAACAGCAGAAGATGTGTTAGAACAGATAAAAGGTTACTTACTCCCTGCCGTTCTTTCTGTGAATGAAGTAATACCAGATATGATAAATAATGCTTCGGGTGCAATTCTATTGACCACCGGAATATCTGCAATGGTTTCCTACCCGTCTGTTGGAAATGTTGGTATGGTAATGAGTGGTGTTCGTAATTATGCTACAAATTTGCATTTTGAGTTGAAAGAAAAAGGCATATATGTCGGTCATCTTTCAATTGGCACTGTCATACAAGCAGGTACGGCTGGAGATCCAGATCTTATTGCTGAGGCTTGGTACAATTTATATGAGAATAAGGATTGTTTTGAAGATACTTTCCCACAAGAGATTAACCCAACCAAATTGCCAAACTAATATAATAAAAGAGATAAGTGGATGTCTTAAAAATCTTATAGGATTGACAGGGAGAGTAGAGCAGAAGAAGCGAGTCCGCTGTAGAATAATATAAGCCTCTCAGTCTTAGTAAGATAACTATTAAACTGTCTTCAATAAAAATATCGGCAGCCGTGGACGAAAAAATAAAATCCTAGACTGCCGATGTTCGATTAAACTATTGCGTGCCTTTAGTTCAATCTTTTCTCTTTTTATAAAAGTTATGGTGCTAAGCTTTCTGCCATTAAAATTATGTCTTACTCCAAGTCACTTTGTAAAATTCTAATCCCCACCGAGTTCAATCATTTTCGTGGCGACACGGTCATGAAATTCCCGATCATGCTCCACGAATACAATGGTTGGCATGTACTCAAGCAGCAGCTCCTCAATTTGCATCCGGGAAATCACGTCGACAAAGTTGAGCGGTTCGTCCCAAATATGCAGATGAGCCTCCTCACATAGGCTTCTCGCGATCAGAACCTTCTTTTTCTGCCCGCCGCTGAACGCCGATATATCCTTCTCAAACTGGATGCGGGCGAAATCTAGCTTACGCAACACGGCCTTAAACAAGCTTTCGTCAATTCTGTGCTCTGCTGCATAATCGGAAAGCGTACCTCGCAAATGAGATGTATTCTGGGATACATAGGAAACGCGAAGCTGCGGATCCCGTTGAAACGTACCTGTATAGTGCAGCTCCTCAGCGTTGAGCAGGTGAAGCAAGCTAGACTTACCTGAACCATTTGGGCCTGAAATTGCAATCCGATCTCCTGGTTCAATCGTCAGACTAACGTTCTTGCAAACTGCTCTTTCCCCGTAGTAAATCGTGACGTGATCCAGCATCGCCAGTTCCGATTTGGGATACACGAGCTGAGAGATCGCAAGGCTTTCTGACTGTTCGATATTTCGGAGCAGTTTTGATTTTTCCTCTAAAGCAGTGTGTTGCCGCTGTTCAATGGATTTTGAGCGTTTCATCATTTTGGCTGCCTTATGCCCGACGTACCCCTTGTCAAGTTTGGAACCGGAATTTCGTGTGCCGTTTTTCGATTTTTCGGTCTCGAAAGACCAGCTACTAGTACGTTTAGCGGAAGCTGATAAACGCTGTATGTCTTTGTACAACTTTTCGTTTTGTGCCATTTCGAATGTATCTTGGCGAGTTTTGTTCGTCCACCAGCTGGAGAAGTTGCCTTTTTGGATTTCGATATTCGTTTTGTTGATCGCTAGAATATGATCCACACAGCGGTCGAGAAAAGCCCGGTCGTGTGAAACAAGAATGAAACCACGCTTCGTATTCAGATAATCGGCAACAAGCTTGCGTGCGTGCAAGTCGAGATGATTGGTCGGCTCGTCGATGAGCAGAAATCGATTGTCTTGGATGAAGAGCACGGCTAGTAATACCTTCGTCTGTTCTCCTTGGGACAGCGATTCGAATGGTCGGTACAACACGTCTTCTGAAACCTTAAGCAGGTTCAGTTCACGCATCAGCTTCCAGTTCTCATAGCTTGGTACGATCTCTTCCACGACATCTAAGGTCAAATACTCCGGGTGTTCGACGGGAAATGGAAAATAATCAAAGGCAACTGGCGCGGAGATCGTACCGTTGTATTCGTACTTCCCCAGCAGCAGGTTTAAGAACGTCGTTTTACCCCGACCGTTTCGCCCCGTAAAGCCCAGCTTCCAGTCTGTATCAATTTGAAAATGAACATTTTCGAATATAGGGTCATAGCTGCCTGGATAGGCAAAAGTAAGATTGGTTACCTGAATGGCGGGCATGGCAATCATCCTTTCGTTTGGAAATAAAAAGAGCCGCAAGAAAGGTGCTTTCTTGCGGCTCTAATCCATACGAGGAAATAAGACCCCATTCTAAAGGGCCGTATGACTGTCCGGAGAGGGAGCGCAAACGAAATGCAGACCTTTCTTGCAGAGATGAAATAAAACGACCACAGCCAATCGCTGCGTCCGTTCTCTTCGTGATCTCGAGGCAAGAAAGTTCTACATGTATCCGTTCAACTCCCATCATCAAATTACATCCAGTTTATCACAATAGTAATTTAACTACAACCTGTGTTAGTTCCGTTTAGGCTGAAGCCTTGCGTAGATCGACATGCTATTTAGATTGATTACTGTTATTCAACAATCTTCTGCTGTCATTGCTTTGCAACCAGCACGCCAGAAAGAAATACCTATAGGTTTGGATATTACGGTAGGAAATGCATTAGCAGAGATAAATGCACAGGAATTGAAGGAAAAGAAACCAAACGAAGAGGGGGCAGGATAATTTTCCTGAGCAGAGATGGGGGAAGAAGGCTGGATAAGTGGGAGATTTTTAAATTTAGCGCCACTTTAGGTAGTACGGTGGCGTATTTTCACGGTGGGTGGTCGGGAGTATTGGGGGAGGTGCTTTCTCTGGTCATATTGATTATGTGATTGGATTATTTGCTGCTGGTGCAGAAGGTAAGAAGGGTACCGGACCCGGTTTAAAAAGCAAAATTGGTCTTATCGGAATCGCTCGAAAGGTATTTATTTTTACAATGGTAGCAGTATCCCATCTGATTGATGGAGTCTTAGGCGATTCGCACCTATTCCGGGATGCGGTCGCCTATTTTTATATGGCAAATGAGCTGCTGTCCATTTTGGAGAATGGCGCCAGACTCGGCGCACCTATCCCTCTCGTGGCCCGATAGACCGTAGAAGTTTTGAAAAGTAAAAGTGGTAAGGAAGGAGAGAAAGAGGATGCAACGACGAAACAGTCGTAATGTAAGAGGGATCGACGTATCCCGTTATCAAGGAAAGATTGATTGAAAGGCGGTCAAGGAAGATGGTATTTCATTTGTCTTCATCAAGGCCAGTCAGGGGCAGCGTTACGTTTATCCGACATTCATTACAAATGCCAAAGGGGCTAAGGAAACGGGCGTATTGCTGGGAGCATACCATCTCCTAGATGCACCCAGTGTTGAGGCAGCGAAAGCGGAAGCAAGGCGTTTTGCAGAGGTATTGGAACAAGTAGGTGGTGGGAATCACTGGACTTGCCGCCTGTAGTGGACTATGAAAACAATCCTGGCAACTTGTCCAAAACACTTATTAGTGCTGTAGCTTTGGCCTTCCTGCTCAAGCTGGAGCGACTTACAGGACGCAAGCCCATTATCTATACAGGCAATGCATTCGCAACCAATTTTAACGCCTCATTGGGCGGTTACCCATTATGGATAGCCCGATACAGTGAAACGCGTGTACCGAGCGATACAGTGACGTGGAAACGCTGGGATATTTGGCAGTACAGCGATAGCGGTAAGGTAGCTGGGATAATAGGGAACGTGGATATGAATGAGTATGATGGCACGGCGGACGAACTACGAGAACGATTCACAAAGCGCCCTGAGCAGCCGGAGACAGTCACGTCCGGTACGTTCGTCGTAAATGGTAAACAGGCAGGGAAGACGCTGCTCTTTGATGGCAGGACATATGTACCGCTGAAGGTGCTTGCTAATGCTATGGGGTTGTCATATCACTGGGATAATGCACACAAGGAAGCTTATCTAAACGGAGCCAAGCTGCAAATGGTCCAACTTGTACAGGGTACCGCATACGTACAACTCAAACCTATTGCAGAGGCTTACGGCGCAATAGTGTCCTGGGATTCAAAAAATAAAATCGCGTCGTTGAAAACGAAAGGGGAAAAGTAATCATGCAAACAATTATCGAAACTGTACAA
This sequence comes from Paenibacillus sp. FSL W8-0439, assembly GCF_038008995.1. Lineage (NCBI taxonomy): Bacteria > Bacillati > Bacillota > Bacilli > Caryophanales > Paenibacillaceae > Paenibacillus > Paenibacillus sp. FSL W8-0439. The sequence continues at coordinate 3,228,285 of NZ_JBBPAK010000001.1, read as the reverse complement.
CCTTATGTAAATACCATCGTCACAGCCGCTGCGGGTGTGCTTACAGCATTTGTTTTAGGAGGTCTGAACAAACTCAAGACTAAGGTTAACGTGTGGCTAGAAGCGCGTACCACGGCGGCACAGAGGGAAGTAATCCATAAAATTGCTGGGGAGGGCTTTGCTTTTGCTCAAACAGCATTTAAAGAAGCTGGGGGAGAACGTAAGCTTCAGGAGGCTTTGCAGTATGCTTCACTTACACTTTCCAGTCAAGGTATCGTTGTATCCCAAGTAGAGCTAAAATCCGCGATTGAGAAAGCATATCTGGAGTATAAGACCAAAACAAAAGCAGTATTGGCTACTGAAGCACAGACAAACGAGGAGGCAGCACAAGCCGCAGCTAAGGAAGCAGTATCTGGTTTGGCTGCAAAGCTTAATGATTTCTTGGCTCAGGCTATAGTAGAGGTAACGCCAAACGCTCTAGTTCACCCTGAACCAGAGCCTGTTCCGGTACCAGCAGAGTCAGTACAAGCGCCTGCTACTGCTGAATAAACTATAAGTAAGTGCCCTGCTAGCTTCGGCTGCGGGGTTATTTTTTTACTTGAAATACGAACGTTTGTTCTGTATAATTATAAATATAAGTAAAAGTATGGTAAAAAAAGATTCCAATATGAGTTCACTAATGGTATATTTTAGGTGTGAAAAATCAAAATATACAGATAATAGGTGAAATGAATGACAGAAAAAATAATGAATCCAACAGCAGAAGGTGTTCAAGTTATTCCGAATTATTCGGAAATTCTCTCCTCAACCGTTAGTGAAAGCTATCCGAAATATGCGAGAAAAAAAATTATTGAAAGAAATGGAAAAAAATGAAGTAGTGAGGCTTGAAAAGAGCAAAAAAACTGCTGAAGGGAAAAATGTTTTGGACTTATCAGACATTGAAGATGAAGGGAATCAACTTTCAGAAGGAATTGCAAGAGCTCAAACGGTGGTGAGACACGTCGAAAAGGACGAGTTTTTGAAATCGTATAAGTTTGCAGCTGTCTTTTCCGTTACTGAGATTGATGAAACTCTTATCGAAGTAGGGCTAGCATCAGGGGGGATTGTTGATTATTTTTCGGATAATCGTCCCAATGATTACGTTTTTGATGAAAAATTATATAAATCAGTCATTCCCACTAAATATGCAAGTGGGAATATTATCATGTTTAAATTTAGCCGACTTCTTTCAGGGTTTCCTCCCAATACTGAAATCAAGAAGCAATACAAATATCCTATTATTGCTGTCTATCACAAACATCTTAAAGCGCTTGAAATTAGATTGGATAGAGTTAAACCTTATTTTCAAGATGATGAATTTTTTTACACTCAACAAATTGAACTTGTGTTAAATTGGTTTAAAAGGAACCTAAATTGTCAGTTCGAAAACATCAATTTCCCCGCTGTGATCGACTACATCATTAAGACTCTTGAGCAAGACGAAGTAAGCGTGCACTCTCAATCCATGAGTTTACCCAATGGAGGGAAGGCAGTTCTTGATACAGGGGCTGATGAAAACTATATACTTCCCTTGCTTGGGGAGCTCAAAGAACTAATCAGGTCGCATGAAGAACTTTTTGATAAAAGCCCAGAAATTAAGCAAATTCTTGATGGTTTCATCGCAGAAATTGAGACAAATGCCAACTTGCCATGGATAGCATTAATATGGAAAGGTACTGACAAAGGCAAAAGCACAACAGTTAAGTTTAAACACGATTATTTAAATCAGGAATATAGCTTTTTGCAGTATTATGGACAACAATCCAATATGGAGAAGATGAATAATGTCACCGACTATATTATCAAGAATAAAATCGAGTTTGACCGACTCGAAGATATTGCCAGATCGGAAGATGATGGATCTACTGAAGATCCTATCAACGTATAAAAAGGGGCAGCTTATTTATCCAGGTGTCTTGATAAGGCGATTGAATGTAACTATGTCAGTCGCATATCAAGTGTTGGAAATAATCAAGCGTTTAAAGATTATTATTGTTGTCTTTGAAGTATATTGTCATCGTTGTGGGCGATTTACTGGTGAGATATACAATACAATTGGCGAAATTCCTGAGTCTGATTATTGCGAAAACTGCGATTCAGAATTAACATCTATTCAAAATAGTGTAGCAGTATACAAGGTGATCTTTGATGAGTAACGTCGGTCTTTCCCCACATGAATATCTTAAGTTTGCAGATATTGACGAGATGGAAGAACATTTCAATACTCTTTCTAGACTAAATGATGAAGATCTTTCAGAGTATAAAAAATTATTAGTTAATTTAGAAAAAGTAAATAAAAAAGAAGTGACAAAAACTAAAAAAGAACAGGGAGAGAATAACACTCTTCAAAAAGGAAAAGCCTTAGAGAAATTGGTTTCTTTTCTCTGGGAAAAATCAGGGTTCTTTGAAGTTCATGAAAATATTCGTAACAGTACAAATGAAATTGATCAACTTGTCGATTTCAATTTCAAAGGAAAACTTTTTGAAAGCTTTTTACCCGTAAATCGAAAAAACAGTAGGTTTCTAATATCGGAATGCAAAAACTATAATAAGACGATAGGTGTTACTTGGGTTGGTAAATTATACTCTTTGACTTGCACCAATTCTTCAAGATTTGGTTTTCTTTTCTCTTATCATGGGATGGCTGCAAGAGGAGGATGGGATTCTGCTATAGGACTTACGAAGAAACTCTTCCTTCAAAAAGAGAGATTAGATGAACGAGTATCAATTATTGATTTCAATATTGAAGATTTCAGAATGATTGCTGAAGGACACAATTTCCTGTATTTGATAAAATCCAAAATTGATGCTCTTTTGTTACAAACCAGTGTTGATAGTTTTATCTCAAAGCACCCCGCCGAGAACTGATCTATTTTGTAAGAATATCATAAAAATCCGAAAGCATCGGTGATACCCTGCTGGCATATGCTGGTGGGGTGTTTTTGTTTACCTAGAAGTCCATTCCCTAAACAATGTCTCACATAACCTGTGGAGTAAACAAGGGAGGCGTTATGTGTGAGTGGAGCTGAAAGAGGTGGAGGGAATACTGACAGGAAAGTTTGGATGTCGATAACTGTTATCCTGGCACTGTTTATTTTGTTGGTAGTTATCTTAACATTAACCATTTTATAAAAGTTGTTTTTAGGCTCTGCCGGTTTATCTGGTGTGAGCCTTTGTTTTGTTTACCTATATACCCTGTCACTATACGAATTGATACATATATTAAGGTGTACAACAAGTAAAGGAGGTTAAAGCTATGAGTGGATGTGACAACAACACAACTCCAGCTCCAGTTGGTGGTATGTGGACTTCTACAGGAGCAATATTAGTGCTCTTTATCTTGTTGGTTATTATCACTAAATCACTTTGGATTTAATTTTGTTAAGAAAAGGCTGTTGGACCACACACACTTTTTTTTCAATTCACTCAGTACAACTCCTAAAAAACGTGTAATGACCCTGCTAGCAGTGCTAGTGGGGTATCTTTTTGTTTGCAGGAATTTATCACCATGTGCCGAATGAATTATTGAGGTGATCAGCATGAACCTTACATTTAAAGTGTTAAAGTCAGATATAGAACTATTTGCAGCTGCATTAAGTCAGGTAAGAGTATACGTGGTGCAGTCATTGGATGAGGATTTGATAGATATTGTGGATTACGGTGGATCAGTTGAGAAAATTACACCGGAGTCAATTAAGATAAACGGAACTTATTTCATCCGTAATCAATTTGAATTTAGAGTAGATGTGAAAAAGGACTCCGCTGGTATGTAACCAGTATGGAGTCCTTTGTTGTTTATTTAGTTGAATACTCACTTACTTCAAACGTAAGAATCTTATTGAATATTACATAGTCCTTTCGGTTACTGAATGGACCTTTGTTATTATTGTGCTTATCAATGGCAAAGAATGAAGGACCTCTTCCAGCATCTTTAGCGTCATACCAGGCGATGAAGGCACTCAATTCTTTTTTACTTAGATCGAATTCTTTATCAAATCCATTATCCATTGTTATAGTCAGAATAGCACGGTCTCCAGTAGGTTGCGATGATCCATCAGTATCCGATGATCCAGGCGTTGTAGATGGATCAGGCTTTGTTGATGGGTCAGGTGTTGTAGACGGATCGGGCTTTGTAGATGGATCAGGTGTTGTAGATGGATCAGGTGTTGTAGGTGGAGCAACTGGGTTAGTATTATACATCTCAAAAGCTCCAAGAGTCAGAATACTTTGCCCATTATTCATTGATACATTTAGCCGATATTTTATATATTCTTTTGTGTTACTAAATGTAAATTCTTTTTTTACGGGTTGATCCCAATTACTTTGATTTTTTTGTGTATCGAGAACCACCCATGATGCTCCATCCCAGCCTTCAAAAGTCCAATCTTTTGGAGATTCAGCTTTGTAATTATTACCTCCACGAGCCTGTAATACATATTTGTTCACAACAACTGGTTTTTCAAATTGGTAACCAATCCATCCAGGGATGCCATTTACAGCTGTAGACCACCCGTTATCATTAAGGGATTGATCAAATACGGTCCATGGTTGGTGACTATCACTCCAACTGCTACTAGCACTAGCAATTCCAGAAGGAATGTTATTCCATGTCATTTTTGGAATTAAGTTAACATTACTTGAGCTAGCAAAAGAAGAACTTGCAAACATTGAAGCTAAAAAAAAGATAGAGAGTAAAGAGAAAAATATTTTTTTCATGTTAGAGCCCCTTTTTGTTTTATTTGCTAAGTAAGAATACAATTATCATAAAGGAATGTCTAAACATTTATGTCTATATATTCAAAATAAAGTTTAATGGTGAATTTTAATTTTTATTTTTATTATGTGACAACATATGCGATACTTCGACATGACTCTCCAATTAGTATAAAGAAGGCTAAATACTATGGAGGTGTCATATGATAAAAGGAATCGTAAGAGGGTTAATCGTATTTTACTAGCTGCTATTTTTTCCGTACAAGGCGTTTACGCTGAACCAGCAGCAATCAGCCAACAAGCAGCAACTGGGTATACGTTGGAGTTCCCAAGTTCACGTTACCCTGAAACTGGGGCGCATATTAGAGATGCAATAGCAGCCGGACATTCTGCTGTATGTACGATTGACCGTGATGGAGCGGAAGAAAACAGGAAGGAATCGCTCAAAGGCTATCCGACTAAAAAAGGATATGACAGAGATGAATGGCCAATGGCAATGTGTACAGAAGGTGGTGCAGGTGCTGATATTCGATACATAACTCCTAGTGATAACCGGGGAGCAGGATCATGGGTAAGTCATCAGTTAGATAAGTATGAGGATGGAACAAAAGTTGAATTTATCGTTAAATAATGAAAAGCCCAGCTAATCCACTAAGGTTAGCTGGGCTTTTGCTAGACACTAAGTATGGCAACATTGAATACATAAAGCGCCTTGGATTTATCTCCAAGGCGCTCCCCTCCTTGTAGTAACGGTTAGTTAATGTCTCCTGTGAACTGACCAGTAGTAGCCCAAGCTTCGCCTTCAACGTTGTTACCGCCCGCTCTGAATTGAATTACATATTTCCCTGAAGGCATTCCATTAGGGAATGAATTAACGCTAGTCCACGTTAATGAGTCTCGTTTGCCAACAGTTTTATAGACATATTCTTTCCCGTTACCCTGCAAGCTCCAAGTGAGATTTGATGTTCCTGTATTCTGAACTCTAATCCTTACATGTCCATAACCCTTCTCAACAGTTAATTCCATCGTTGGACTTGTCCCACCAAGAACCTCATGTACCTCTTGGCCAGTTTTTTGGATAACTATACCTCCGTGATCCTTCGAGAATGTAACCCCCGTAACTGGTGCGGCAGAAGCAGCTACTGGAGCTACTGCCATTAGAGCCAAAGCACTTGTAAGGATAATTGCTGTGTTTTTAAAGTTCATCAAAAACCGTCCTCTCGAATGGTATAATTTGTACTACTAACCAATTATACCACATAAAAAGGAATAAAATGTACATTATTATTAACAAAATGGTAACAAACCATTAATATTCGAAAATACATATTTCATTTGAATATTGCATGACAAATATTTCAAAACTTATTGACAACTGTTAAATTATGAACAACAATAGAATGCAATAATATATAAAGTTTGGAATTTCTGTATGAAGGGTGGATATGATATGAAGCATACACCTACGATCCGAGCAGAATTAGATAGATACATACAACAAAAAGGGTTGAGCTTAGCGCAATTCGGACAACTTGCAGGCATGAATAGGGGAATAATAAGTGCTATTGTGTCAGGGAATAAGTCAATGTCTGTTAACCAGCTTGACCGAATCACTGAGGCTATGGGTTTACCAGAAGGGGAGTTTTACGATCTGTTTATAGAAAACTTCATCATCGACCATCCTCCGAATATGAGGCGTATCGAGCCATTTTTGTTTCGGTGTGCGGAGTTGGACAAGTTGGATGCGATCCGTCGAGTGGTGGGAGCTATCATGGACAATCTACTCTACTCACCCAAGCTATTTGAAATAGCGGAAGAATTATTGTCGCAGGGACGACATGAGGCTGCATTGCTGCTCTATGAGGGGGTGGCTGAAACAGAGAGATATCAACATTCTGAACGTTTGGCAATCTGCCAATATCGTATATTCAAAATTCAAGTTGGAGAGGCTCAAAGCCGTAATCTCGAGGCAGCAACGCTACTTGAACCCTTTGTGGAACGTCTTGATGAAATGGAACAGCTTGACGCGCTGAAGGATTTAGCTAACGTTTACAGGTCATTGCGTAAATGGGACAAGGTTGATGAAATAGCTCGAAAAATGAGAGCTAAGGCGGAAATCCAATATTCGATGAAACATCAACAGCAGAGTCGAATGTGTGATGAGTCTTCCAAGAAACTAAGTCGTCCACTGTTTGTGTACATTGCTTATGCTGATTTGTTGTGTTCAGGTTCTTGCGAAGCTAAAGGCGATTACCACCAAGCTCTCCAGTATACATACGCCTACGCTAGTTTAGATTGGGTTTTGGAGAAGGACGAGGACACCCAACACTGGATGGGTTTGTTCCAAAACTGGGCAGAAGGTAACACGTACGTATATAAGCTTTTATCTGGAGATATAAACGTGCTAAACGATTATGTTCATTATATTATTGCATCAAGTGATAAAGTCGATAAGGAAATGATTGTAAAGCTTTTGAACGTAATGTTTGCAGCTAACCAATATAAGTTAGACGTTAATGATATAATTAAACGGTTTGAACCGATTATTGCTTCTTTTGTGCAACAGCCATCAACGGATATGTATACGAAACAAGTTATACCAGAGCAGTATGCGCGTTTGGGTTATGAGCTGGCTTACTATTATTTACATCAAGGTTCGTACGAAGATGGTTTTAAATATTTGATGTATTCTTTGGAAAGTTATCATACATTGAATAATGAGACTTATTATTTAAACTGTGTAGGAATGTTTGAGCATTTCCGCACTCATACAATTCCCGAAACAAAGGAAAAATACTCAAAATTCATTGAAAAGGTGTGGTTAGACAATGTTAAAAAAAATGGTACTGCTAATCATTGCAGCTAGTTTTTTGTTTATTGTTACTGTACCTGTTCAGTCGAATAGCCACCAGGTTACTCCATACTATGATCCAATTGGTGGGGCCTGAACCCTGTTTGAGGAGTGGATGACCAATGCTGAGAAAAATTGTACTACTGACCATCGCGGCTAGCTTTTTGTTTATTGTTGCTGGGCCGGATCAAGCCTTTAACCACCACCATAGTATTCAGCCTAACGTTACCATTGGAGGATTTTAAAGCTAAAGCTCTGCCAACCTTATAGTTGGTAGGGCTTTCTTTAGTGCAGGAATTACCACACATACAGCATAATAACTATCTGAGGTGAACAGCTTGAACCATACATATAAAGTTTTGAAGTCCGATATCGAACTATTTGCAGCTGCATTAAGCCAGGTAAAGGTGTACGTTGTTCAGTCGTTAGGCGATGAGTTGATATCGGTTATAGACTATGGTGGCACTATAGAAAAGTTTTCGCCTGATTCGGTCAAAATTGCCAGAGCTTATTATATACGGAACCAGTTTGAATTTAGAGTAGATGTGAAAAAGGACTCCGCTGGTATGTAACCAGTATGGAGTCCTTTGTTGTTTATTTAGTTGAATATTCACTTACTTCAAACGTGAGTATTTTGTTGAATATAACATAGTCATTTCGGTTACTGAATGGACCTTTGTTATTATTGTGCTTATCAATGGCATATGATGCTGTACCTGTTCCAGCTTGTTTTCCTTCATACCATTCGATAAAGGAATATACTTCATCCATTGAGAGATCAAATTCTTTTTCAAGACCAGTAATCATGGTCACTATAAGTATCGCACGATTCCCCATTTCGGGTATATCCGGAGTTACTGGTTCTTTATAACCGAATAACTGCAGTTCACCAATACAAGTATATCCAGCAGTTCTACCATTATCCGCTGTTATATATAAACGATATTTTGAATATCTTTTGGCATTTATGATAGTAAAATATGGGGATGTAGGTTCGTTATTTAGTGAGAAAAATCTCCATGTGTTTTTTTGACAACAACCTTCAGAAATAGTCATTATTGTTTAGACACTCCAGTAATTATTTGTTATTCTGACTTTTCAAATAATTACTGGGGGAGAATATACATATGAAAAAAACATTATTGTCTATCATTTCATGCCTTGTTATCATTTTTGGCTTTGGGATAAGAGTCTATGCAGAAAATGAAGTTGAGTCACAATGGATTATGAAAAATGATCTTCCTACTCAACTCGCAGGTTCAGCAGTGGCTGAGGCAAATGGGAAGATTTATGTATTTGGAGGAATATCGAGTTCACTGACAGATAATAAAAAAACTGTATACGAATACGATCCTATTAATGATTCATGGGTCAAAAAAAATGATATGCCATTTGCTACAACCGCATCCACCGCTTCTACGGTAGATGGAAAAGTTTACTTATTTGGCGGATATACAGGAAATGCTTATACAATGACTGGTGGATCTTTATTAAATAGCGTTTATGTATATGATCCTCAGACAGATACATGGGGTAAAAGACAAAATATGTCAACAGGGAAAGCATGGGCAAGTTCAGTTACATATGAAGATACAATATACATTGTTGGGGGCATAACAAACGCTGCAACTGTTGCTACTGTTGAAGTTTATAACTCTAAAACAGATACATGGACCACTAGAGCTAGCATGCCTTCTGCTCTACATGCGGTCGGACTAACCGTCCTTAAAGACAAAATATATGCTGTCGGAGGTGGCAATGGAACAACATCTTATAAAAATGTTCGTGAATATGACCCTAAAACTGATAAATGGACAGATAAAGCTAACTTGTTAAATGCAAAGGACGGATCAGGAACAGTTGTTTTAAATGGGTTGATATATAGTATTGGTGGTGGTGCAACTAGTGGGCAATCCCTTCGAGATGTAGAAGTATACAATCCTATTACAAATATATGGGAGCCAGCACCTAATTTAAATGTTGCCCGTACTGCCTTTGGGGCTGCGGTGATGAACGGAAAAATATATGTTGTTGGAGGTCTTATATTTGACCCTACTACTATAACTAAGACCGTTGAAGAATTCACACCTACAAGCCTACCGACAGAACCCAACCCCACACCGGAACCAGGACCAACAGGAGACCGTGCAATCTTGACCATTACTCTTACAACTGGCTTAGAGAAGGAATTTGATTTGAGCATGAAAGAGGTCAATGACTTTATTGCGTGGTATGAGGCTAAACAAGCGGGTTCTGGATCGGCTTCATATGCAATCAATAAACATGACAATAATAGAGGCCCATTCAGCAGTCGTAAGGACTACATGCTGTATGATCGTATCCTCACATTTGAAGTAAGTGAATACTCTAAATAAATTAAAAGCTCTGTCGACCCATTAAGGTTAGCAGAGCTTTCTAATGTCATCACTTCATTGCACTGGTTCGGCGGTAATCTCTATATATCTCCGTTAGTCCCAAGACTTCTTCCATTGTCAGGTTATTACGAAGGTGATTCAGCGCTTCGGCGATATACAACGCTACCACTATTTGCTTTTGTTCATCAGTTCGTGGCCGTTCCTCTTGTAATTTGTCTTGTATGTTCCTGCGATGTATTTCTAGGAATCTTTCTAAATTCATAATCATCGCTCCTTTTTTGTTAAGCTGGATGGTTTTCGTTTTAGCCTCTTCAAATAGTAAACCAAGATCACCGAAATCAATTGTCTGAACTTTGTGACCAGGTAGTAATTCTGTTTCCTTGTAGAAAACTTCAAACTCAATTAGCAGGCAATCAGTGAATTTATCAAAAGTATATATGACCTGGAGAATATCTTCTATTATTATTCACAAAATAGTCCAATCGGATTATACTTGACGCGACGGATACAGAGCAAACCCGACAGCATCGATGACACCCTATGGCTCAAGCCGGTGGGTGTTTTTTGCGTTTGGGGAAGTATACATATATGTCTAGCAGGAGGGAATCTGAATAGGCGAATGGAATGAAGTAAACTGAAATTATATTCGAGACAGACATGCTATAATTGAATCCAATCAAGTATTAAAGTCCAGCATTAAGGAGAGATATTTTGGAGCAAATTAGAGGAATTGAAATTGTTGAAATGACATTTGATAACAAGGATGATTACGAATGCAAAGATCAACCTTTTATGGTCATAGGGAGACTTATCCCCAAACTAGAAAATGGCATATGGAGTTATCATGAAGAACTTTATGAACAACCTTATGAGTCAAAATACCCGGAACACGAAGATCTTGATGAATATATTAATAGCAATGACAGTATTGCTTTCTTATACTATTCCGAAAGGAAATGCTTGGGACATATAAGACTGGGGACAGTAGAGGAAACTAAATTTGCTTCTATTGACAGACTTATTGTATTAGAAAGTAGCAGAGGAAAAGGAATAGGAACTGCCTTGTTAAACAAGGCAAGGGAGTGGGCATTACAAAAAGGAATGCAGGGATTTACGCTTGAGACGCAGGATGTTAATTTACTTGCTTGCCGATTTTATTTGAAAAATGGGTTTGATATTGGAGCAGTGGACACTATGCTTTATTCAAACTCAAAATACAAAGATGAAAATGCGGTATTTTTCTATTCAAAATTCTAATGCATCATGATAATTTAATGTATTGTATTTACAGAATCCCGTTATGCAATCCGAAAGTATCGGTGAAACCCTACTAGCCAAAGCCAGTGGGGTATTTTTACGTTTAGTGAGATATTATTGTGTCTTTTGATTTAATTCCATCTGTTAATATGCTAATTATTCTTATCTATAGTTGGTGGAATGCTATTATTTGAGACATGCGATGAGTTTTTTATTTCATCTCATGCAAAAAATTGAATGTTTATATTAGTCGAATAATATATTGACATATGGTTAATTATGTTGAAAAATGAAGTATGTTTTTAAAAAATATGGAATATTCAAGTGAAGGGTGGCTATGGCATGAAGCATACACCTACGATTCGGGCGGAATTAGACAGATACCTGCAACAAGAAGGTTTGAGCATAGCGCAATTTGGGCATATCGCAGGCATAAATAGGGGAATAGTAAGTGCCATCGTGACAGGTAATAAGTCTATGTCTGTTAATCAGCTTGACCTAATGACTGAGGCTATGGGTTTAACTGCGGGCTGCTTTTACGACTTATTTATAGAAAACTACATCATCGACACGTCCCCGAATATGAGACGAATCGAGCCATTTTTGTATCGTTGTGCAGAGTTGGACAAGTTGGGTGCGATCCGTCGAGTAGTGGGAACCATCATGGACAATCTACTCTACTCGCCCAAACTTTTTGACATTGCGGAGGAATTATTGGCACAGGGACGACATGCGGCTGCACTGCTGCTCTATGAGAGTGTAGCTGAAGCGGAGAAATACCAACATTCTGAGCGTTTGGCAGTTTGCCAATATCGTATTTTCACGATTCAAATTGGTGAGGACCAAAACCGTAATCTAAGAGCAGCCATACTATTTGAACCTTATATTGAGCGTCTGGACGAAATAGAGCAGCTTGACGCATTGAAGGATTTGGCAAACGTGTACAGGTCTTTACGTAAATGGGACAAGGTTGAGGAAATGGCACGGCAAATGAGAGGGAAAGCGGAAGTTCAATATTCCATAAAACATCAGGCAAAACGAAATTCTCAAGAGCATGAAAAGGAGACAAAGGGCCCACTATTTGGATATATTGCTTACGCCGATTTGTTGTGTGCAAGTGTTTGTGAAGCCCAAGGCGATTATCAACAAGCTCTACAATATACATACGCCTATGCGGAATTAGACTGGGTCAAAGAGACTGACGAAGACACTCAATACTGGGTAAACTTGTTCAGTCAGTGGGCGGAAGGTAATACGTATGTAAATATGCTTCTGTCTGGAGATATTAGCGTGCTACCGGACTATGTTGAATATATAGCAGCCACATCAACCAATAACGAAAATGAGAAGCTCTCAAAGCTGTTGAACGTTATGATAGCGGCTAACCGATATGGAATAGATGTGAATGATGTCATTTCTCGTTTTGAAGCGGAGATTCATTCGTTTTCTGAGCAGCCCACATCTGATGATATGTATACTCAACAAGTAATGCCAGACTATTTCGCGTGGTTTGGTTACGAAATTGCTCATTATTATTTACAACAAGGAAACTACAATGATGGCTTCAAACACTTGATGTATGCAATGCTAAAGTCACATATAATAAATAATGAAACTTACTTTATAAATTGTATGGGCCTGTTTGTGCGTTTTCAAGTCCATGCGACTCCTGAAGTCAAAACGGAGTTTCACAATCTTATTGAAAAGGTGTGGTTAAGTAATGTTGAAAAGAATGGCATTGTTAATCGTTGCGAGTAGCTTTTTGTTTTTTATAACCGTACCCGCTCACAATCATGATCAGCTTATTCAGACCTTTGTACAAATAGGTGGATTCTAAAGTAAAAGAAAGCTCTGCTAACCTTAATGGGTCGGTAGAGCTTTAACTGTTCACACCTCTTATAGTGTATCAAGGTAGTCTTTCTGGAATTTGATAAAATCTCGCACACTATCGTGATAGGTAAATCTACCGCCATTTTTATTAATAATCCAGTTGATCTTCTCGTCATTTAACAAGACTCCATACATGCAATGATGAAGCAGTTCAATTTGCTTTTCATCCCTAATTCGGATCAAGTGTTTTTCTTGTTCGTCAATCAGATACCATTTCGTTTCTGTTTCATCTACATCCGCATCCACATACAGTATTGATACCGATAAGGGGAACGGCCAGTCAAACCAATGTTCTCGCTTGTCTTCTCCATAACCTTCAAATGCCATGGTTATTTCCTCCTACTTGGATAATCTCCTGATTAGTTTAAATGGATCTAACGTGTTGCGATTGTACGCTTTATTGATAACTGTTTTTTTGGGAACTCGCAGCTACTCTCAGCCTTTGGCATCTGGGCACCAATGCGGTGAATGGCCTGCCGTTTGAGGTTGGAGCGAACTGCGATGCGTCTGTTTAGGCTGGGTTAATGGGGGGATCGAACTGGTAATCCTGGTTCAAGAGAGAATTTTCGGTAATTTCTTTTGGCAACGACGACGTAGGCTTTTAGGAATACACACATTAAATTTACTGCTGTTCTTGTCTTATTCTACTGGCTCAGGAATATCGCCCCCATATTCTTTCCATGGCTTATCGTGCGCCATCGTAAACTTCTGCAAAAGTTTAGTGTAACTTTGGCAACTCTCTATTCCGCTATTGCTGCATAATAGTTGTGTCCGCTTTCGTCGTTCATTGTTCTGATCTGTATAGTATACAGAAACGCGGGTAACAGAAGAGGTTGAATGTTTTGTTACCTGATATCGAACGCTACAACCAACGAAGACGGATACGCTCTATATTGTAATCATGGGAGGCTGGGATGGTGACCAAAAGATCATTACATTTCCTCGTCTGAAAATAGGCATTATACGGAATTAAACCTCCAATGATCCAGAGTTTATTTTTTGTACTCAAAATATAACTTGCGCATAACACATCAGGAGGCTACATACATGTCATGTCAATAAGACTCGAAGGTAATGGATTATGGGACCCACTGGAAAATACTGTTGATAATATTGTGTCACATAAGATAAAAAAAATATCGTATACGTGGTTGGTGAAAATAGCTTCATTAAATTGGATTCAAGTACCAACACGTACGAGCAAAAGCAATGGATTTCCGAATTTACTTCCAAAGATAGAGAGATATTCAATAAATTAATGGAAAAGTAGAGGGGAGCATAAGCAAATATGGTAGAATTTTATTTCAACGGCAGCCATGGACAAGAAAATAAAGTCCAAGACTGCCGCAGCTTTTTTAAAGTTAACATTCATCGTTAGTTTGCCCAGGAAACGACCTTTAGAGCTACACCAATATATATTTTTAACTGGCTAGTTTCAGCCCTACAGCAGAGCTAAGGACCAACCCTATACACAAAATACGCATTAATCCGCGTGGCTCGTTATAAAAGATCATGCCGAGGATAGCACCTCCAGAAGCGCCAATTCCAGTCCATACAGCGTAAGCTGTTCCCATCGGGAGTGTTTGCATTGCCAACGACAAAAATATAAAACTTAGGCCAAAACCAGTAATCAAAAGAGTCAGCGATTTCCAACTGCGGGCTTGATTGAACTTGTTTATAAGCAAAACCCCGATCATTTCAAAAATCCCTGCTAAGATCAAATACACCCAATTCATATTCCACTTACCTCCTCTTTCTTCTTACTAAGCATTTTCAGACCAATCACTCCAATAAGCAGCAGCCCGATCAAAGCTACTTTCGAAACACTTATGTCTGCGCCAAACAATAGGATTTCAGCTACTACAGTTCCTGCCGTCCCTAGTCCGACAAATACAGCGTATACAGTTCCAACCGCTAATGAACGAGCCGCCTTGATCATCAAATAAAAGCTGATGTAAATAGCGACTACTGTACCACTCCATTCCCAAAAACTATCCGAATGCTTTAACCCACTAACCCAAGCAACCTCGAATATAGCCGCCACAATGACTGAAATCCACGTTTTGTTCATAACACACTCCTCCTTAAACTTTTTATCAAAAATTGGGCCATAAAAGAAAAAAGATAAAAGCCTGGGAAATAAACCGCACAATGCGTTTATCTCCCAGGCTTTTATCCCTCCGTGTCACAGCCATATGGCTGTGCGTTTTCTCTCGGACCAGACCAATCTTGTGATTGCGGAACCCTAGAAAACGTTTTTATTCAGTTATTGGCTAAAATCATACTAACACGCGATGTAACGTGAGTCAATTTACAATTCACCCACTAACTTGCCAGTTACTTTGACGCCGATGCCTAGTCTACAACTTCATTTTCACTGGATTCGCCTGGTTGGGTATATTTTCTGTTTAACTGAATGCCCGGTCACAGAGTCGTAGCTATACATATATTAAGGTGAAAACAATTAAAGGAGGGCTAAGCTATGAGTGGATGTGCAGGTGGTGTGTGGACTTCTACAGCGGCAATTTTGGTGCTCTATATCCTTTTGGTTATCATCCTTAAATCGTGCTGGGTTTAATATTGCGAAGAAAATTATATAGACCCCATCATTCAAGTTCAATGCCCTTATTTCTTTAGTAATCTGCCCGAAATCAGATTAGATAACAAGCTCTGCCGACCGATTAAGGTCAGTAGAGCTTGTTTTATTTGAACATCTTCTCGACTAGCTTTAACAACTCAGATGCGCTATGATATCCACTTTATATTCTAGTTACAATTACCAAAGTATAGTGCAATCTAATATTTTAAAATGAGGGGTTAAATGATGTTGGGTATGTGGAAATTTAGTCACAGAATGCTAAGTCTTAAAATAAAGTGGTCCACAAGATTTTAATTGGTACGATCGTTATGGGGATTGGAACTATAGTAGGCAGCGACGGAGCCGGATAAAGCACCTATTTTCAATGGTGCCTGCTCTAACGGAGAGGTGCGTCCAATATCAATGAAAACGGGAATAAGAGTGGATATATTTAAAATAGAAGAAAAAATGTTTCTGTGAACTAGCAATGCTTTTCTTCCCTAGCTCCTAACTGGTCCTGCTAGTGTGGTGTTTTTTTATTTACCAGCATGCCCTATCACAGAATGTATTTTTACATATATTAAAGTGACGACAGATAAAGGAGGTTAAAAGGCATGGGTGCATATGAAGGTAATGGCGGCGGCGGTGTATGGACTTCTACAGCGGCAATTCTAGTGCTCTTTATTCTCTTAGTTATCATCACTAAATCACTTTGGGTTTAATTTGTGAAAAGAACTGCTGGGTAATTTCACTTCACTCATGGATTGTAAAAGATTGATCCCAATAAGCGCATAAACTATTTGGCAATGGGCACAGTATTCGCCTTTCTTTTGATGGGTGTTTGCTGGATGCCTACCATAATAGTTTTGCGCTTATTGGCTTTGCAGAAGGGAAAGTGTCTCATTGCTAGGTTTATTAACTTTTAACGAATACCTTTAATTCAAGGTCTTCTATAATTTCTAATGCAACAAAATATCCAAAAAATAGCGTTAAAATATCCTCATATCGTTTTCCTGATCCTCTTGCTTTACTTAATATGATGTTCTGACTTTCTTTTATTTTTCTTTTATGGAGTGCTAAAGAAGCTATAGATGAATTGGGAGCGAGCAGATCTACCATTAGAGTGGACAACTCTTTCTGAAACTCTTCAATTGGAAAGTCATTATCTTCTATGGAGTACAACTGCATAGTTTCAGGTGGGGCTTTAAATGAAAATGGGTATTGAGTATTGAAGGCACCTTCATTAGCTATTTTGTCAGCTATTAATTTACCAAAGACGATACCCGATGCGAATGCTTGCCCAGGGATTCTTCCCATCCCAAGATCACCATTGAATTGAGCTTCTCCAGTAGCAAAAACACGATTCAAGTTTATAACTTCAGCATTAGCATTGATTTCGATTCCTCCTGAAGAATAGTGCATTGTTGGTGTAATTTTGATTCTTTTATTTTTAACCACATTAGTGCTAAACCCATATTTTTTAAATCTTTCATTCAATATATTTTCATCAGCATGGCTCATATCCAAGTACATATCCTTTTTTTGCTTGATGCAATCGAGTTCAAAATGTAAAATCTCGTCAATCATTTCATGGTAATCATCTCGAGCAATGGCATCACAAATATACTCATCTTTTAATAGTTGAATTCCTTCCTCATCTACTATTTTCCCTTGACTTAAAGATACAACTCCGCCCAATAAAATTTGTCTTCCATTGTATATTGACCAAGGATGAGACATTACTGTAGACATTCCCTTTAATCTTGCACCCATTTTTTTAGCTAAGATAAGCGTTTCTCCAGTCGAACCCGGTGAATTATCATTGTAGTTAAATTGCCCCGCATATCCTCCCGTAGCTAATACCAAATAATTAGTATATATCCTGATAAATTGATCTAATTGGATGTCGTAAAATAATGCGATAATTCCATCATTATACTTTTCCAAATGAATCAAAATTTTATTACACAGCGGTTGTTCAATATGTTGTAACAAACAATTAATTAATTTCTTTCCTCCCTGTGATTTAATCAAACATTCAGGCATGATACCAAAGGATGTTTTCTCATAAGAGATTCCTAATTCCTCGAAAAAATTTATAACTATGTTGGAGTTTCTATATAGCGTTTCAATAACCGATCGATCTGCTCCACATTTATCAATCGTAAGATTAATAATATTATTAATATCATTCTCTGATGGAACACGTGTATTTGCGGCTGCAAGAAAGGAGTTGCTCTGTTTGGGCGCATTCTTTTTTGTTGTAATCGTGTACTTGATATTGTTTTTTGACAAATAATAAGCAACAGCAAGCCCCGAGATACCCGTACCAACAATCAAAATTGGAGTGTAGTGTTCTACGGATGTTACATTTCGTTCCATCATTCTATCTCCCTTTTTAAGATGCAGATATTATCTTAGGCTGAATCTCACAGTCCGTTTTCCACTTAGATATATATGTTTGTTACCGATGAAGAATGGAATCTAAGTGAAATATTTTTCCTAATTGTACAAATTTATTACTTATATTGTCAACTTCGTCTAAGAAGTAATTAGCCCGACTTTGAAGCAGGGATATTCAAACCAATCAATCTTTGATGGCACTAGCTTCTAGGACTGGAAGCTTCTAAATTTTCAAAAGAGCATATTATATTACCGGGAAGCCGCTTCGAAATATATTTCAGAACATATCTTAGAACATGAGAATATAGAGGGAACCATTATCAAAAAAATAGGGAAGCTGCTTTGTGATTTTAATACTGATTCCATTTGAAAAATATGAAATGGAGGGGATATTGTGCCACGAGCTTCGGTCATACTGCCAGTTTACAATAATGCAGCTTTTGTCTTGGAGGCAATACACAGTATTTTAGCTCAAACTTATACGGATTTTGAATTAATTGTTATTGATGATGGTTCGACAGATGGATCTACCTTTCTTATTTCACAAATATCAGACCCTAGAGTGATAAAAATCTTCCATAATACCAATCGAGGGTTGATCGCTTCTTTAAACGAAGGATTAAAAAAGGCCAATGGTGAATATATCGTTCGTATGGATAGCGATGATATTTCTACGCCAGATCGACTAGCTGTACAAATCGCATTTATGGATCAAAATCCATTGATTGATGTATGCGGTGCTGCTTTTACTTCATCTAGTGGGGGATCAATAAAGGTAAATCCGGCCAGTCATGACGAAATAAAAACATGGTTGTTATTTCATTGTTGTATCTGCCATCCTGCTATAATCATGCGCAATAGCATGATCCGTCGGCTTGGCATTCAATATGATAGTAATTATCCCCATGCCGAAGATTACGAGTTGTGGAACCGACTAGCTTTCCAAGTACAAATGGCGAACATCCCCATAAACGTATTGTATTATCGTCAACATAATGGACAAGTGTCCAATCAGCATAGAGCTATACAAGATGCTACTGCTCGGAGAATTCGTCAAAGACAGTTTAGTAAGTTAGGCTTGGAACTATCAGATGAAGAGAACCAGATTATGCTGGATATTCTTGAGTTTAAAATTAATCCCTACGATTATGATAGTTACACCAGAGCTTTAGGTTTTGCCAACTGGGTGCTGGACCAAAACAGTAAGTATTTAGTTTATAACCAGGAACTATTAAACATGGCGTTTTCACGGTGCATATCCCATATTCCTTATTAACAGAGAGATAAGCAAGTGATCCGGTTGGAAAGAAGATACTCTAATAGCACAAGATTTTGAATTTTTTGCAAAAAGGTGATTAGGCTCTGCCGGTTTAGCTGGTTGAGCCTTCGTTTTGTTTGTCTGTATGCCCTGTCACAAAACGTATCTATACATATATTAGAAGTACAACAATCAAAGGAGGTTAAAACCATGGGTGCATGTGGAGGCGGCTACAATATGTGGACTTCTACAGCGGCAATTTTGGTGCTTTATATCCTCTTGGTTATAATTACTAAAGCATTTTGGATTTAATTTTATGAAAAAATTGTTAGGCAACACACCTCACTTTTTAAGATGGTAAACGTTGAACCCAATA
This sequence comes from Paenibacillus sp. FSL W8-0439, assembly GCF_038008995.1. Classification (NCBI taxonomy): domain Bacteria; kingdom Bacillati; phylum Bacillota; class Bacilli; order Caryophanales; family Paenibacillaceae; genus Paenibacillus; species Paenibacillus sp. FSL W8-0439. Next base: position 3,208,566 of record NZ_JBBPAK010000001.1, on the reverse strand, counting down.
GCGCATAGGTTATTTGGCAGTAGCCATAGTATTCTCTTCCTTTTGGTTAACTAAGTTTTTACAGCGTACTTAGGGGACCCCTGCCATATAGGTTGTTGCGCTTATTGGGTTCTGCTGTCAGTGAACAGCATGGACTATACATTGAAATCTTACATTATTCGCATAATATATTGACATGTGGTCAATTTTAGAGAAAAATAGATTACAGTAATATAAAAATTTTGGAATTTTTATGTGAAGGGTGGATATGACATGAAGCATACACCTACGATTCGGGCGGAACTAGATAGATACCTAAAACAAGAGGGTCTGAACCTAACGCAATTCGGGCATATTGCGGGCATTAATAGGGGAATAGTTAGTGGCATTGTAACAGGCAATAGTTCTATGTCTGTTAACCAAATTGATAGAATTACAGAGGCTATGGGTTTACCAGAAGGCTATTTTTACGACTTATATGTAGAAAACTATATCATCGACATTCCCCCCAATATGAGGAGAATCGAACCATTTTTGTATCGCTGTGCAGAGTTGGACAAGCTGGATGCGATCCGTCGAGTGGTGGGAGCTATCATGGACAATCTACTCTACTCACCCAAACTATTTGACATTGCAGAAGAATTATTAGCGCAGGAACGACATGATGCTGCACTATTGCTCTATGAGAGTGTAGCAGAAGTGGAGAAATATCAACATTCTGAACGTTTGGCCATCTGTCAATATCGGATTTTCACGATTCAGATTGATGACGATCAAAGCCGCAATCTTAGGGCAGCCATACTTTTTGAGCCTTATGTCGAGCGCCTAGACGAAATAGAACAACTTGATGCATTAAAGGACTTAGCTAATGTGTATAGGTCTTTGCGTAAATGGGATAAGGTTGATGAAATAGCGAGAAAAATGAGAGCTAAAGCGGAAATCCAATACACTTTGAAACATCAACAGAGCAGCCGAGAACGCACTGAGTCTACTAAGAAGCTAACTCGCCCCATGTTTGTGTACATTACCTATGCCGATTTATTGTGTGCAAGTGTCTGTGAAGCCCGAGGCGACTATCAACAAGCTTTACAATATACATACGCTTACACAGATTTGGATTGGGTCAAAGAGACTGACGAAGATACCCAATACTGGATTAGCTTGTTTCAGCATTGGGCAGAAGGTAATACTTATGTTAATAAACTTATGTCCGGAAACACTAGTGTGCTTCTAGACTTTGTTGATTATATAGGAACAACCGCCAATGAAAGTGAGAAGCTCTCAAAGTTGTTGAACATTATTATAGTAGCTAACCGATACAATTTGGATATAGATGGTGTACTTACAAAATTTAAAATAGACATTGATGCCTCTACTCAACTCCCGACATCTACTGATATGTACACCCAACAAGTGGTACCTGACTATATTGCATTGTTTTGTTATGAAATGGCCTATTATAATTTAAATAGGAAGAAGTACAGTGATGGTTTTAAACAATTATTATGTGCAATGGTAAAAGCACATATACTAAACAATGAAACATATTTCATAAACTGCACAGGTCTCTTTGCACATTTCCAAGCATATGCGTCTCCAGAGACCAGAGAAGAGTATTTTAAACTATTAGAAAAGGTGTGGTTAGACAATGTTGAAAAAAATGGCACTGTTAATCGTTGCGAGTAGCTTTTTATTTTTTATAACTGGTCCCGTCCTGACGCAACATATTCAGATCCTTGTACAAATTGGAGGTGCTTAAGCACAAAACTCTGCTAGCCTTATGGTTAGCAGAGTTTTTTAGTTAAAGGAATTGTTACACTACGCGCCGAGTGAGTCACTGAAGTGATCAGTTTTCAAGCATACATATAAATATTTTGATGACACAAAGTTATGACAAATTATATCTTCCTATGAAATGAGGTTTTTTAATGATTAATCATACCAATATTCTGAGAGGGGATACTCAATGAAGAAGTTCAAACCGATGTTGCTAGTCATGATTGCTGCTTTTCTAATGTTTGCTACAAGCGTTTCAGCTTCCAGCTACGTAACCACAACTAAATGGAAAAACGAAACCTACGCCCAAAGTGACAGTATTCATACAAATGGTGGAAAAGTTAGATTGCGTGGTGGTTATACTGGTCTAGGTAAAGCTACAATAATGTTTATGTATTCTGTTGACGGCACATCTAGGTATGGCCCAATCGGTACATATAGTTTTGATACTTTTATGAGCGGGAGAACATTTACTGATTATGTCGACGTACCTAGTGGAGGTTATTTTTACGTAGTTATTACTGGTGATGAAACTGCAGAAGCATACGGGAGAATAGACGACAAACAATAGATTACTATAGAGAAATTAATATATGTATGAAGCGACAAGAGTGACACAAGGCATACCGTAATCATAGTGAAGCTGGGGCCGTGACCCAAAAGATCGTGTTACGCCGCCTGGAGTGTAAATAGGTACTGTATGGAACACTGAGCCTCAGATTAATCGGAGGCTTATTTTTATGTGGACCAATTTACGAACTTATCAGTGTGACTGATAACGCGTGGGCTATCAACGTTATAAAGAACGAAATCACAAAGCTGAATGGGTTCGCTGCTGCTTTTTGGTGACTCATTCCGTTCATTGATTTAGCAAAAGATATGCTTGTATGTAGTGCGGGGTTTGCGTTATTGATGATTAATGCTTCATTCATTGCCGTCTTATCCCTTCATCAATCATTTCTTATGGAAGGAATCCCTTCTGTTCCAGCAAATCCTCTGTGACCTTCCACAGTTTTTGTTGCATCTTGGAATCTCCTCCAGGTGAGACTGGTTGAATAGATTTCCCAGTTCCGACGTTAAAGTATCCACCTGTTTTTTTATGATATTCCGGATCTACAATTAATCGGGTGATGATATCTGCTCCTCTTCGCGGATCTCCAAGATGAAGGATTTTCAACAATCGTTCTAATAGAGGGGCAAACCAAAGTTCTCGTCCCAATCCGGTAACATTGAATCCTGGATTTAGTGCATTTACGCTGATTCCCGTATCCGACCATCGTCTTGCCAGTTCAGCAGTGAACATAATATTCAATAATTTGGTCTTTCCATAGATGGGCGATGAGCCACGAGCGGTAAAGGCAGTTGTATCCGTTAAATCCTCGGGGAGCTTCAAAACTCCATGACGGCGTGAAGCTTCGGAGGCAACATTGACAACTCTGGCCTTGCCTACGTTCTGCAGGCACGGTTTTAGTGTATATGTTAACAGCCACGGCGATAAATAATTTATGGCAACCATTTCAGGAAACCCCTCGGGAGTGACGCGTTGCTCAAAAGCATGGATACCCGCATTGTTTAACAGCACATCAATATTAGAGTATGCGGCGGCTATCTCATCCCCGATTCGTTTAACATCCTTCAGTACCGATAAATCTCCATAAAAAAAGTCAACCTTCGCTGATGGGCTAACCAGCTCAATCTGTTTTCTTGTAGCTTCAGCACGTTCCCTACTCCTGGCAGTCAAAACAAGGTCAAAGCAGCCGCGTTTTCCCAATTCAACTGCGACTAGTTGTCCAAGACCACTGGTGGCACCTGTTATGACAACGGTAGTATTTTTAGACATTCGTCATTTCTCCTTCATGTGTTACAATTTTATTGGAATAGCCAATTCGGTGAGTTAGTACATTTGGTTGACATATGTCCACTATAATAATTTGGTTGATATATGTCAATCAAATTCGACTTGTGGTTTTTTTAACGAGAGAAAGGTGATTGAAGATGAAATATAATGAAGTTAAAAATGAACCAAGGGAGAAATTGGAGATTGAGTTGGGCGAGCAGCTTAACGCACTTATCAGCGCTTCACACGCCCTGAATGTCAGAGCTGCTGCGAAATTTGACTCCTCCTTACAACCTGCCGCCTTCCATATTGTTCGTTGGCTGTATTCTTATGGCCCAACAAATGCCGCCACTTTAGCGGAATCAACTGCGATGGATCGAAGTTCAGTGAGTCGTCTTGTCAAACAGCTTGAGTCTTTGGGGTATTTGAACAGAGAGGCCTCCCGAAGTGATGGACGAGGAATTGTATTATCTCTTACTGAGCATGGACAGCAAAAATTAATTGATGCGCTTAAGGAGAAAGAGTCCGTTTTCTATGAACGAATTTCGGACTGGGAAGATGCTGAGCTTCATAATTTTAACCAAATGCTTAGGCAATTTAATGGACTCCATCGCCACGGAACACAACCTTAAGAAGTGACCCGCATGTAAGGAGTTTGGATATAGAGTAGAAGTGGATAATGAAATCTACCCGAATGTGTATTTTTTATGTCAGACAAAGCTCCCCTTACTTTGACAATCAATAAGCCGTATGTTTATGGATGAAGATAAATAGGAAGGAAAGGATGAAAATAATGAGTATGAAATTAGGAAGGAAAACTACTTTATGTTTCTCCACAATTGCTCTCTTATTTTCAGTTTTGTCCCCGCTATCAGCCTCGGCAGATGTAGCAAGCGTCACCCATGACACCTATACAAACTCTTTAAATCAGGAATTAGTTTCATCTCAATTAGTAATTTTTAAAGATGACACAGCATATACAGATGTATCTATTGTCGGGAAAAGAGTGAAATTTTCGATTAGTGGTTTAGAAAACCCGTTTAACACTAATTATTACAATCGATTAGTCTGGACTAGTACTGATGAAGAACCAAATATAAAAAATATTCTGACAGTAAAAGTTGCGCCAAAGACAGGGTCGCTTTACAGTTCCAGCAACTATGAAAACCTTTCACTGATAAAACAAAAAATCAATTCTGACTCACCTGTATATGGATGGATTCAACTAGAATCCAAAGAGTGGGTTAAAGCAGGATCAGCTATAATCAAATATTAGAAAATTCCTAATGTGCAGTATAAGTAAATACTGTAAATAAGCGAAATCCCCGCCGACCAGCTAAGGTAGTGGGGATTTTTCAATATAAATTAAGACTTCATCAAATATTGACAGAGCCTTTTGGAGCAATTGTTGAAAGTAGTGTTCTTAAGAAGGGAAAAGTGTTTCGAAATCTGGAGAACCGCCATCACTAAGCCAACGGGTAGGGCCTTCAAAACTTCCATCGAGTGTAGCGGTAGCATAATCTTCATTGGAGCCATACAAAGTAATAGAGGTATTTTCTATTATTTGTATTTAATGTTATAAATGTGTAATTATTTTGTACATAGTTCATTAGTTGTGAAGAATATTCCTTACTTGTTCTTGTTTGTTACGATATGTTCATAAAAAGTTCACTTACATGAAAATTTGGTTGCAGCTAAAATAATCACATCCAAAAATGAAAGGTTGAATTAAATGCCAACAACTAAAAAGGAAAGCTTTTACTTTGGGGTTATTATGTGTTTTGGAATGGTCGTTATTATGACCTTCTATAATCTTTTGATTAACGGATTGATTGGAAAAATTAGCTTGATTACCATTGCTGTTGAATTTCTAATTGGATTTATTATAGCGCTCATTTTAGATTTATATATCGTGGGTCCTGTAGCAAAAAAAGTTGCTTTAAGTCTACCTTTTGATAAATCCAAAAAAATATTTTTAATTATCACGATTTCAACATGTATGGTGTTCGGAATGGCCTGTTCTATGTCTTCCTACGGTTTATTAACTTCAATTCTAAGTCAGGGTATTGGCGATCATTCATTATTTGAAGCCTATTTAGAAATTTTTATAAAGAACTTTGTTGTGGCCTATCCATTACAATTATTGGTTATGGGTCCTGTTGTTCGAGCCTTGTTTATAAAATTTATAAAGAAAAGCGGGCAAGTGGGACCTTATAAAAAAGTATTAAATTAAATAATAGAGCAAATCCATTGCAGCAATGTTAAGCTAATGAATGGTTTTACAGCTAGAAATGTTTAAGTTATGAAAATCGGATACAAGTTTGAGGAAGCTATAACTGGCGGGATTGGTAGTTTGGTGTATTATTTAACACAAAAAAAGCAGGAAGAATTCTTCCTGCTTTTTGCTTGAAAATAATTATTAACGTCTGCGTTGTCCATCATTCACGCTAAACAGATTAACAGCCAGTGCGTTACCTCTTGCACGCGCATTGGCTCTTTGGTTGGAACGGATGTTTAATCTTCTTCTTCTCAATTCACGGTTGCTGTGTCTTCTGCTCATAATATCACCTCCCTTCAAAGAAATGAAGGTACGGTTAAATCTTAATGATGTTTATGCTTACGCTTGGAAATTTTGATATTTAATGCGTTAGTTGCGAGTGCATTTCCGCTTCCTGTTTTAGCAGCTGCGGCTTGAAAGACTTTAACGACCAGATATCTGTTTTTCCCGATGCGATGCTTATACGTTTTAACTCTATTTCTGATCATCTGCATAACTCCTTTGCTTTAGGTCTGCTATATACATATGTCAATTGTGCTAGTAATGTATCAGCATAAATCTACTAAAGACAAAAAGAAGCTAGTACCTATGTTCCTAAATGTTTAACAAAAAAAGCTCATGCTAGCCTGCGTTCGCCTTCCCAACTTTACGTTATAGAGGAAGGCCACCGTAGGTTCATATGTGTCAAATTTCCATTTGTTTAGCTAATAAAAGTAAACAGTTCGAGATCAGAGTGGAACTATCTCGGATATGGGACGGATATAATAGTAGAGACAAATATAGGTTGCTGAAAAGGAAAGAATAGTTGGAGACACATACATAGTAAACATAATAACAATATAAAACCGGCTCGCCTAGGCGGCCGGTTTTATATTCGTGGTAGTATAACGGGGAAGAAAGCACGATAAATCAGTGGAAGTCCCGGAAGAGTCCAACAACCTTGCCCAATATGCTGACGTGTGTCAGTCGAAGTGGCTCAAAGGCTGGATTTTCAGGTTGAAGCCGGATATGATCTTTTTCTTTGTAAAAGGTTTTAACTGTAGCCTCGTCTTCATCTGTCATAGCTACTACAATGTCTCCGTTATCAGCGGTCTGCTGCTGACGCACGATTACATAGTCTCCGTTAGCAATACCAGCTTCAATCATGCTTTCGCCTACAACAGATAACATGAATATTTTATCCTCACCAACAAAGTGTTGGGGAAGAGGAAAGTAATCTTCAATATTTTCTGTCGCCGTAATAGGAAGACCAGCGGTTACTTTGCCGACGACGGGAACACGACTAATGGAGTAATTAATCAAGTTGCTGTTATCCGATTCGTCTTGACCGAGTAATTCAATAGCCCGTGGTTTCGTAGGATCGCGGCGAATGAGTCCTTTTTTCTCCAAACGATCCAAATGACCGTGAACCGTAGAACTGGAGGCCAATCCGACTGCCTCGCCTATTTCGCGCACAGAAGGGGGGTATCCCTTTAGACGCACTTCATTGCGGATAAATTCAAGAATGGCCTGCTGGCGGCTCGAAATCTTAGACATACCGTATCAACCCCATTTAGTAACGTTTGGGAAAATTATAGCATAGAACCTCCGTTCGTACAAACATAAGTTCTAAATAATCCCTAAAAATATTCACGAACTTTTGTTCTCTTTTCTATTGAACAAAACAAACGTTCGTGTTATATTGTGAAAAACATAAGAACAAACGTTTGGAGGACGCGGCCAATTATGAAATATAGCACTTATCAAAGTATTTTTCCGATGAATTTAGAGAATTTACAGGAGACCCGAAAAGAGGGTAAGGTACGTTTGTTACAGGCTCTTACCAATACTCTTTTACTTAAGCTTCTTATTCTAGTAATTATCGTTTGGGTTGCAGGGGCAGGTGTACTTACGGTTTTCGCAGCACCTCCAGTTTCCAATGAAGAAGTGATTAAGCTGACTGTACAACCTGGAGATACGTTATGGAAGATTGCCGTGAATCATAAACCGGAACGAATGGATACACGGGTATATATTGAAGGAATTGTACGTATTAACGGTTTGGAGGATCGGGGAGTGCAGGCAGGTCAGGTACTTAAGCTCCCACCCTTCTGATCTATAAGACTATAGAGCTTGTCAAGGAGCGCAATGAGGGAGCCTTGACAAGCTCTTTTCTACATGTCAAAGTGTATTATATCTTTGCTTTTATGGAGGGGACACAATTTGGATATAGACAGTTTGGTACAGCGCATTAATGAATTAGCGCGCAAAGCAAAAGCCGAAGGATTGACGGAAGAGGAAACCACGGAGCGCGCCAACCTTCGGGAAATTTATTTAGGCAACATTCGCCGTAATTTTCGGCAGCAACTTGAAACCATTGAATTTGTGGACGATGATACGTCGAAGGGAAATGGCGGGCTGAAGCATTAATGTTGCTAAAGCCTGCATCATTTGCCTTTTGTTATTAGGTATCTTTCTTGGTATCTATATAGATCAGCTTTAAGGCAATTGTTTTAATGTAATATTTATTGGGAAGGGAATTGAGAGATGGCCCGATCATTTGAAAGAAAAGTACGTAAAAACACAGCGCATTTAAATAAAACGCGCAAGAAACAAGGCATTCAAACCATTAACGGCGCAGGTTCAGCAATGGACATTTTCCGTGGCCGTAATATTACTGTGCCAATCATGCTGGCTGGTCTTGCTGTATTGTACATGCTTATGAGTTACTTTTTGACTAAGACCGGCATGCGGGGAATGGATTGGCTGGTATTTGGCTTGTACTTGATGCTGGCTGTTATCTTCTTCATTCGCCGTCCTTATTTAAAAGTGGGAAAAGATACCCTTTATATGTTAAAAGGTGGCAGAGAACGGCCGATGACGGCAGGGGACATGAAAGCCATCAAAATTGAAAAGGGTTACGTTACCGTTGAAAGAAAAGGGAAGGGCGGTAATTTTATTTTCACAAAATCACTGGGACGCTATGATACAGATGCCATCGCAGAGCGCCTTGAAAAATTTGCACTATCCAATCAGATACAGGTAGATAAGAAATAACCGATTTAGCCTGTAGCTCTGTAAGTAAGGCCGTATGATGTTATTTTTCATATAACATGGTGCGGCCACTTGCTTAATATGGGCACACATAATGATCTGATTCGTGACCAAACAGACAAGCTTACATATACAGTGGAAAGAGAGTGGATAATTCGTATGACGATTCAGGCGATAATGTTTGATCTTGATGATACCCTTCTGTGGGATGAACGTAGTGTAGAAGAGGCATTTGATGCAGCATGTCAAACAGGCTCCCGAGAAACAGGCGCTGATCCGAAAACGCTGGAAGAAGCCGTACGCAAGGAAGCGCGCGCTTTGTATGAATCCTATGAAACCTTTAGTTTTACTCAAATGATTGGCATTAATCCGTTTGAAGGACTGTGGGCGAATTTTACAGCAGGTGAGCAACCTGAATTCCGTCAATTGGAACAGTTGGCTCCTGTTTATCGTAAGGAATCATGGCGCAGAGGGCTTCAGCAACTGGGGATAGATAATGAGGAGTTGGCGGAAAAGTTAGCTGCTCAATTTGCTTCAGAAAGACGTGCACGTCCACATGTATATGAAGAAACGTTTGAAATTCTGGATCAATTGAAGGGACAATACAAGCTGCTATTGCTGACAAATGGTTCCCCTGATCTACAACAGGAGAAGCTGGATGGAGTTCCTCAATTGGCTCCTTTTTTTGATCATGTTGTCATTTCAGGTTCTTTTGGTCGGGGCAAGCCTGATCCTTCTATATTCCAGCATGCTTTGGGACTTCTAGGAATTGAACCTGGACAAGCTTTAATGGTAGGAGATAAGCTGACGACTGATATTCAAGGGGCTTTGTCAGCTGGTGTACATTCGGTGTGGTTGAATCGGAACGATAAAACCAATACTACAGAGATCAAGCCGAAGTTCCAAATCAAGCATTTGTCTGAGTTGCATGGAATTATTCAATCTTTAAAGTAAATAATCTACAGTCTTCTAAACAAGTATAAAGAAAACTCCCTTCGCTCGATATGCTACAGAGCAGAGGGAGTTTTCTTATTGACACAATACATCGTAATTATGCTGTAGTGAATGTTGGATCTTCGAACGGTTCAGCAATCCATCCATTTTCTTCGATGAACAAGCGGACTGCGACGATCTTTTGATTTTCCATTAAAGTGAAGAAGTGCGGTGTATTTTCAGGAACAGAAATAACGTCGCCTGGTGAAAGCTCTACATTAAAATAGCCGATCTCTTCAGAGCCTTTAATGATAAAAATCCCTTTACCAGCAACAATGGCGCGGATTTCATCCTCGGTATGGGTGTGAATTTGCTCGAACTTGGCCAGCAGCTCCTCCAAATTCGGCGTTGCTTCAGATAAAGTGATGACGTCCCAGATTTTATATCCGCGACGTGCGGCTAAATCTTTGATTTCAGGTTCAAATGTTTTAAGAACAGCGGCTTTTTGATCATCTGTCAAAGTAAAGTTTTCTTGCAGCTCCCCTGGCAGCTTGGAAGCATCCCAGTGTTCATACAATACCTGGTAGCTCTCCAAAAATTCACGTACTCGCTCTTCACCGCTAATTCGCTCATTCGTATTGCGTATAAAAATTTCTGCCATGCAAAAATCCCTCTTTTCCACTTGGATTAATGTTATATAAAGAATACCATGTCTTAACCAGTTGTACAATACAGGCTGAAGCATTTACATGGGAACGACTATAGTAATACGATACAGTTTAAAGACGTTCGTCTATAACGATGCATACTACAAAAATAGATCAGCTAAGTCGTTTGTAGAGAAGAATAGCCTGCATAAAACGTATGTTTTTACTTCAATCTATCTAAATGATACGGTTTCTGCTAAACTAGGATTTAACGTTTTGCGGGGGTGAAGAAATTTTGGATAAAGTTAGCTTGCAGGATGCGTTACAACGAAGAATACTCCTTCTTGATGGGGCTATGGGCACTATGATTCAGCAGGAAGACCTTTCTGCCGCTGATTTTGGTGGGGAAGAGTTAGAAGGCTGCAACGAGATGTTGGTCTTAACAAGACCGGATGTCATTCAAGGGATTCATGAAGCATACTTGGAGGCCGGAGCAGACCTGATTGAAACGAATACATTTGGAGCGACATCCGTCGTTTTGGCGGATTACGATATACCAGAACGTGCCCGTGAAATTAATCTGGTGGCGGCCAAACTGGCGCGTAACGCGGTGGATAAGTACAGCACTGCGGACAAGCCTCGTTTTGTTGTAGGAGCTATGGGTCCAACTACAAAAACCTTGTCTGTCACAGGCGGTGTTACATTTGTAGAGCTGATTGAAAGCTATCAGGAGCAGGCTTTGGCGCTTATTGAAGGTGGGGTAGATGTTCTTCTGTTGGAGACCTCACAGGATACGCTTAACGTTAAGGCAGGTAGCATTGGAATTCGTCAGGCTTTTGAGCAGACAGGGATTGAGCTTCCATTAATGATTTCTGGCACGATTGAGCCGATGGGAACAACGTTGGCCGGACAAAACATCGAATCCTTCTGCATATCACTCGAACATTTACATCCAATCTCGATTGGACTGAATTGTGCTACAGGTCCAGAGTTTATGCGTGATCATATTCGTTCTTTGTCTGAAATGTCCTCTGCAGCAATTAGCTGTTATCCAAATGCGGGCTTGCCCGATGAAAATGGTCAATACCATGAATCGCCGGATTCATTAGCTCGTAAAATGGCTGCTTTCGCTGAAAAAGGCTGGTTGAATATTGCGGGAGGCTGTTGCGGTACTACTCCAGAGCATATAAGAGTAATGAGTGAAAGTATGGCGCAGTTTGAGCCTCGTCAGCTCGTAGGTCATCATCCTCCTGCCGTATCAGGCATTGAGCCTGTGTATATTGAACAGGATAATCGTCCGTATATGGTTGGTGAGCGAACGAATGTTCTGGGTTCCCGGAAATTCAAGCGTTTGATCGTGGAAGGCAAATATGAAGAGGCGTCTGAAATTGCCCGCGCGCAGGTAAAAAGCGGAGCACATGTCATTGATATTTGTGTGCAAGATCCGGACCGTGATGAAATGATAGATATGGAAGCGTTCTTGAAACTGGTTGTAAACAAGGTGAAAGTACCATTGGTGATTGATACCACGGATATTAAAGTTATCGATAAAGCACTTCAATATTCGCAAGGTAAGGCAATTATTAACTCCATTAATTTGGAGGATGGTGAAGAGAAATTTGAGAAAATGGCTCCTATTATTCATAAATACGGCGCTGCTGTTGTTGTCGGAACGATTGATGAACGTGGACAGGCAATTGGGCGTGAGGATAAGCTCGAGGTAGCTAAGCGTTCTTATGATCTGTTGGTGAACCGTTACGGTTTGGCAGCGGAGGATATAATTTTTGATACGCTCGTATTCCCAGTAGGAACAGGGGATGAGCAATATATCGGTTCGGCTAAGGAAACGATTGAGGGCATACGTATCATTAAAGAAGCGCTTCCCGGGGTTCATACCATATTGGGCATCAGTAACGTATCCTTTGGTTTACCGGAAGCGGGTCGTGAAGTGCTCAATTCTGTCTATTTGTACGAATGCACCAAAGCGGGACTGGATTATGCAATTGTAAATACGGAGAAGCTTGAACGCTATGCATCGATCCCCGAGCATGAACGGAAATTGGCGGAAGACCTGATCTATAAAACAAATGACGATACGTTATCTGCATTTGTAGCAGCTTTCCGTAACAAGAAAGTGGAGAAAAAAGAGAAGATATCAAACCTTTCGCTCGAAGAACGGCTGGCTTCCTATGTAGTGGAGGGAAGTAAGGAGGGACTAATCCCGGATCTGGAGCAAGCGCTCGCTAAATATTCTTCTCTGGAGATTATTAACGGACCGCTAATGAAAGGGATGGAAGAAGTAGGACGTTTGTTTAACAACAACGAACTGATTGTTGCGGAGGTTCTACAAAGCGCTGAAGTAATGAAAGCATCCGTGGCTTATTTAGAGCCGTTCATGGAGAAGAATGAGTCCTCAGTAAAAGGTAAGATTTTGTTGGCTACGGTTAAAGGTGATGTGCATGATATAGGTAAGAATTTGGTGGAGATTATTCTATCCAACAATGGTTACCATATTGTAAATCTGGGTATAAAAGTACCACCAGAACGCATCATTGAGGCTTATCGTGAAGAAAAGGCTGACATGATCGGCCTGTCCGGTTTGCTTGTTAAATCGGCACAACAAATGGTGCTAACCGCGCAGGATTTGAAAAATGCGAACATTGATATTCCAATAATGGTTGGTGGAGCTGCCTTAACGCGTAAGTTTACTAAAAATCGTATTCGTCCTGAGTATGATGGGCTGGTAGCGTATGCGAAAGATGCTATGGATGGACTGGATATTGCCAATAAGCTTATGGACCCTGAGTCCCGTAAAAAAATGGCCGAGGACATGAAGGCTGAGCAGGAGGCGGAAGCGGCAACGGTCGTGGAGGCCAAGCCGCTCCCTAAGCTAACTCGGGCTGTACGCTCTAACATTGCTCAGGATTTGCCCGTCTATATCCCGCCGGATACGGATCGCCATGTACTGCGTAACTACCCACTGAATTATATTCTGCCTTATGTGAATATGCAGATGCTAATGGGGCATCATCTTGGCTTAAAAGGCAATGTTGAGCAACTTCTAGCTTCGGGGGATCCGAAAGCGATTCAGTTGAAGGAAACCGTAGACAGCATCATGTTTGAAGCTGTTACAGACGGAATTATTCAGGCGAGTGCTATGTATCGGTTCTTCCCAGCTCAGTCCCAAGGAAACCAAATTCTAATCTATGATCCATCGGATGTAAGCAAGGTACTGCACACATTTACGTTTCCACGTCAGCAGGTAGAGCCTTATCTATGTCTGGCTGATTTTTTGAAATCAGTGGAATCAGGGGTTATGGACTATGTAGGTTTTATGGTTGTTACCGCTGGTCATGGCATTCAAAAGCTATCTACCCAATGGAAAGACAACGGAGATTATCTGCGCTCACATGCACTTCAAGCGGTAGCGCTCGAAGTGGCAGAAGGGTTAGCAGAACGGCTTCACCATATTATCAGGGATAGCTGGGGTTTCCCGGACCCTGCCGATATGACGATGAAACAGCGGCACGGCGCCAGATATCAAGGTATACGGGTATCCTTTGGCTATCCGGCATGTCCGGATCTGGAGGATCAGGAACCGTTGTTCCAATTGTTAAAACCTGAGGACATTGGCGTTGAGCTAACGGAAGGGTTTATGATGGAACCGGAGGCTTCAGTATCAGCCATGGTGTTCAGCCACCCTCAGGCGCAGTATTTTAACGTCGAAAAGGTTTAACACCTTTATCAGATGGGATAGCAAAAACCCTCCGAGCTTCGGAGGTTTTTTGCTGGTCAGCAGGAAGAAGGTAAATGTCATGGAATTATATTTTCTCGGTACAAATGCAGGGGTACCTACAATTCAGCGAAATGTAACGTCCATTGCTCTTCGTTTACTGGAGGAACGAAGAAGCATGTGGTTGTTTGACTGCGGTGAAGGCACTCAACAGGAAGTGTTGCGTTCGCCGCTCAAGCTGAGCAGACTTGAAAAAATATTTATCACTCATTTGCATGGGGATCATCTTTTTGGTCTGCCGGGTCTTTTGTCGAGCAGGGCATATCAGGGAGGTACGGCACCTCTGACGGTATATGGACCGCCTGGTCTTCAGCAATATATTGAGCTATCTTTAGGGATCAGCCAATCTCGTATCAACTACCCACTACATATTGTGGAGCATACGGGCGGGGTTCTGTTCGATGACGGTCAATTTCGGGTGGAGTCAGCTTTGTTGGATCATCGTATCGACAGTTATGGCTACCGAATTGTAGAGATGGATAAGCCCGGTAAGCTTAACCAAGAACTGTTGGAGCGATACGGGATCAAGCCTGGCCCAGTGTACGGTAAATTAAAGCGTGGAGAAAGTGTGGAAGTAGAGGGTGGAGTTATTCTGCATCCTCAGGATGTATTGGGTTCACCTAAAAAAGGGCGGATCGTCACTATTTTAGGTGACACGAGACCTTGTCCGAATACAGTAGTGCTGGCACGAGATGCAACTGTCGTCGTTCATGAAGCCACATTTCTGCATGATCTGGCGGATACGGCGTACGAGTATCATCATAGTACGGCGCTTCAGGCAGCGGAAGCTGCCAAAGCCGCAGGCGCAGGGCAGTTAATTATGACGCATTTTAGTTCTAGGTATAAAGATCAAGAGCAGCTTCAGCCTTTGCTGGAGGAAGCGCGAAGCCTATTCCCCAATTCATTGCTTGCGGAGCAGCATGTGTTGTTACCGGTACCTGATATCGGCCAATAAATGATTGGAGAGAAGATATGTGCATAGGTGCCGGGGCTTGCTCCGGTGCTTTTCTTTTTCCCTAGAAATTATTTTCCGGGAAAGCGCAGGATGCGACAAGAGGTGAGACGGGCATTAGTATGGGATGAACGAAATTGTTCTACCACATATGGAGGCATGTCATATTGGAGCTTCTATATATCGAATTTAAAGGATTTAGTTGCTTGAGTACGCCCAGGAAATACAGGGAATTTCCTTTGAAGACGTAGCATCTTCGATGAGATTCGACGAAGAAATGATCTTATGCTATGTGGAAGCGACGGCTTTTAGCGAGGGATGACGCTATTTTGGATGGTTTACCAGCAATACATGGACTTCATAAGCATTTTTGACTTAAGATAGATGAGAGGAATGGAAATGACCGATTATTTAATGCCCTAAGTCATTCAGGTGGTTAAATAAAAAGGAGAATACCATTCATGGGGTGAATTATTATTTTCAATATTATGATGTATGAAATGAAGCGGGGGAGGGGATTGCGATAAAATCGTTACTTATTGATCTGGATGGAACACTTTATCATGGAAATCGGATGATCAAGGGTGCGGATCTGTTCATTTCGCGATTGCGTTCAGAGCATATACCTTATGCATATGTCACCAACAATGCTTCACGCACACCCGAATCGGTGGCCGAGCATTTGATTGGTATGGGAATTGAAGCAGCTAGTCATGAAGTATATACTTCAGCGTTAGCAGCTGCACAATATGTTGCACAGCAAAGCCCTGGAGCTCATGTATATTGTATTGGTGAAACGGGATTACGCGAGGCACTCACAGGGGCTGGCTTGCAGCTTGTTCAGAATCATCCTGATTATGTGGTACAGGGGATAGATCGTCAATTTACATATGAAACGCTGGCAGCTGCCATGCGTTGGATTCGTGAGGGAGCTACATTTATTTTGACAAATCCGGATCTACAATTGCCTTCGCATGACGGGCTTACACCAGGTGCAGGTACCATTGGAGCTGCCATTGAAGCTGCTTCACAGGTCAAACCGGTCGTCATCGGCAAGCCTTCAAGCGTGCTAATGAATTATGCACTAAATCGCTTGAGCATTAGAGCGGATGAAGCTCTGGTTGTGGGCGATAATATGCTTACAGATATTGCGGCAGGTGCAGCAGCAGGTTGTAAAACAGCTCTGATTCTGACGGGTGTGACGACTCGCGCTAATATGGATGAACATATTCGTGCCGTTGGAGTAAAACCTGACCTGATGTTTGAAAGTTTGGACGAACTGCAGGAATGGATGCAAAAAGAGCTGAAATCATAAAAGGATATGACTTAGAAATATATGAGAATTCAAAGCTATGAGCTACGAAAGGAAAGATGTTGATATGCCGGAACTTCCTGAAATGGAAAACTACAGAATCTTATTATCAAAACAAATTTTGGACATTCCAATTACTGGAGTGGCGGTTAGCCGTGAAAAGTCCATTAATACTGAAGTGGAAACCTTTAAGAAGCAATTGCTAGGTGCGACCGTTGTATATTTAGAGCGTCGGGGCAAGCATTTGATTTTTCATTTAAATACGGGTAAACGGCTTGTGCTTCATCTCATGTTGGGAGGATTGTTGTATCTGGGAACGGAGGAGCAACGTCCAGACCGTACGGTTCAGATCGAATTGGATTTTAGCGGAGCGAAGCTTTATTTTATCGGACTGCGCTTAGGTTATCTGCACTTGCTGACGGCTAAAGAAACAGATGAAGCTTTGTCAGACCTGGGACCTGATCCGTTAGACCGTCGTATGACATTGGAAAATTTTACAGCACGTCTAAAAGGGCGACGGGGAATTTTGAAAACAACACTGGTAAACCAGCAGGTTTTTTCGGGGATTGGCAATTGCTATTCGGACGAAATTGCATATATCGCCGGATTTACACCGGGTTCCAAGGTGCAAAATATTGTGCAATCCCCAGAAAAAGTGGAGAAGCTATATCATGCTACTCAATCCGTACTTCGTGAAGCTACTGCGGAGGGCGGTTATATGGAAATGCCTCTAATGGAGGGAGACACGCTCACAGGTGGCTTTGATCATCAGTGTCGAGTATATGACCGTGAAGGAGAAGAATCTCCAAGCGGTGGGAAAATTGTAAGAGTCGAGCTGGCGGGGAAAAAAGCATTTTATTGCCCGGTGCAGCAGCATGATGCCTAAATTGCTTATCGGCTCTCACGTGAGTACGCGGGGTGGCTTTTCCAAAGCTGCTATACGTGCACGAGAGCAGGGAGGACGTTCATTTCAATATTTTCCGAAAAATCCTCGTAGTCTCAAGCTGAAGGAATGGAACTCCATAGATGCTGCTGCTTGTAAAGATTACTGCTCAGAGCACCAGCTTCAATCTATTGCTCATTCGCCATATCCCGTTAATCCAGCTCATGGTCGCGAACGTGGTCAGGAACTTTATGAGTTGATGGTTGCTTCATTACGCAACGATTTGGATATTGCTGAAGCCTGTGGATCGAAGGGGATAGTTGTTCATTTTGGGCATATGCATTCGTCTGACCCGCTGGAGGGCTATCATAATATTATTAACTGTCTGAATGATGTGCTGGAAGGCTGGCAGGGAAATGCTAAAATATTAATTGAGAATCAGGCTGGGGATCACGGTCCCATGGGAACCACGCTCGAGGAAATGGTCCAAATTCGCCAATTGTGTCGAGATCCTGGCAGCATCGGATTTTGCCTGGATACTTGTCATGCGTATGCAGCAGGATTGTGGAACGGTGGAGTGGACGAGGCTTTGTTTGAAAAAGGGGACCGTCTCGGTTATTGGTCAGCGCTGTACGGAGTTCATTTGAATGATTCCAAACACCCGTACGGCTCTAAAAAAGACAGACATGCGCGCGTAGGGCAAGGTTACATTGGTATTGAAGGCATGCGCTGGATAACAGAACAAGAAGCTGTAAGAGGTATTCCCGTCGTTTTGGAGAGTGAGGCGGGACCTGATGGGACACATCAGGAGGACATTCGAATGATTCAAAGCTGGGAGTAAATTATTTTAAATAAATAATAGTTATCTTAGAGGCTTATGTAAGCTTACTTTTTTGGGAAGAAGGAGGAGAAGTTGGTGTATTTGTTTATGGACGATTATCGACCTTGTCCTCCAGGTTTTAAGCTGGCAAGGGACGCGGATGAGTGTCTGCTTCTGCTTCATGAATACCCAATTTCGATATTATCGTTAGATTATGATTTGGGTCCGGGTCAACCGACGGGAAAGGATGTAGCTGCTGCTATTGCAAGTAAACAGTTATATCCGCGTGAAATTTACTTGCATTCCTCCAGTCCGCAGGGGCGGCGAGCCATGTATGAACTGCTTTATGCGAATAAGCCGGAGGGAGTCACTGTGCATAACGGGCCGATTCCTGAGGTGCGTATGCAAGAGATCATAAACGAGTCTAAGCGATGAAAGAGATCGGACAAAAAGAAGCACGCCGTGCCATATGGGAGGGATGCAAGCTGGCTTTGTTTGTATACACTCCCATGTGCGGAACATGCGCGGCTGCCCGTAGAATGTTAGAGGTAGCAGAGCATTTGCTCCCCGAAGAAGCAGTGGTGCAGAGCAACATTAACTATATTCCTGAACTGGTTCAGGAGTATCGGATTTCCAGTGTCCCCGCGCTTCTTATATATAATGGTGAAAACAAAAATCCTGAAATCATCTACAAAATGGAATCTGTAGAACACTTGCTGAGCAGGATAAGGAGCGTGATGGAATGATATCCATGAAGAACATTACATTACAGCGGGAAGAAAGACGTATCTTGGACGATGTAAGCCTAGAAATACGAGAAGGTGAACATTGGGCTATTCTGGGTCGAAATGGTTCCGGCAAAACAACATTGTTGGAAATGATGACAGGGTATATGTTTCCAAGTCGTGGTACGATTGAGGTGCTTGGGCAAACGTATGGTCAATGTGATGTGCGGGAAGTTCGCAAGCAGATCGGATACATTAGCCAGACATTACTGGAAAAGCTGGCGCTAAAAGATCCCGTTTGGGAAGTAGTAGCTACAGGTGCGTATGCTTTTTTGCGTTTTTATCAGGAGATTCCGACGGAGGCAAAAGAAAAAGCCGTATCTCTTTTGGAGGGTATGAATTTAGGCGATCTGATTCATCACCCGTTAGGTACCTTATCTCAAGGAGAACGTAAAAAGGTAATGCTGGCCCGCTCGCTGATGGCTGAACCTCGCCTACTGATAATGGACGAGCCTTGTGCCGGATTGGATTTATTTGAACGGGAAAAGATGTTGGTCGAGATTGATCGGCTTCGCAAGCGAGACTTATCAGTGGTCTATGTAACTCATCACATTGAGGAGATTGTCCCTCTCTTTACGCATGTTGCGTTGATTCGGGATGGCAAGGTCGCAGCTGCTGGATTGAAAAAAGAAGTTTTAACGAAAGAATTGATTATGCACACTTATGAAGTTCCAGTTGAGCTAGAATGGGATGGAGAACGTCCTTGGATTCGGGTGTGCGCTGGAGGGTAACGTTATTTTGGAGGAACTATACGTGAATACAGATGAACAGAGTGAGTCCACTTTGTCGACATCGAGATTTGTTTGTACGGCCAACCATGGTTTTGCACCCTATGCTCAGGAGGAGCTTAGAAGATTATTTGGCTCTGTGAAAAGCACGATGCTTCTACCTGGTGAAATTTTTCTAGCAACATTACCTGCGCAAGAAATTGAGGCAGTGAAGACGATTATAGGTCAGCCACCGATGTTTCTGCGTCACTTGTTTCCTGTTCATTTTCAGGAGGAAGGTACGGATCTGGTTCAAGTGCAAGAGCGTCTGGTTGCATTTATCCGTAACCGCAGGGAATTGATGGATCAACGTGTTTCTTTGCAAGTACGCAAAGGATCTAATAGCAGTTGGGCTGAAAGCGCAGGTACGCTCAAGCTGGCTTTGAGTGAACAATTAAGTGATCTACCTATGGAATTGGTAGTACATGGCGCCGATGTTATTGTGTCCGTTTTTGCAGATACAGATACGTGGTACGCAGGCGTATCACATCCTCAGGACAACCTATCAGATTGGAGCGGAGGTGCAGTTCGTTTTCAGAAGGAAGACGGACAGATCTCGCGTGCCAAATTCAAGCTACTGGAAGCAGAAGCAACGTTCGGCATTGATTTTAGCGCTTTCCATCAGGGACTGGATATTGGGGCAGCACCGGGTGGATGGACTTCCTTCTTGCTGGAGCGTGGACTGAAAGTTACAGCGGTTGATCCGGCCAAGATGGAGCCATCGCTGATGAAGTACGCCAATCTGACATTTTTGCGTAAAAATGCAAGTGAAGTCAAATTTAAAGAGAATTCGTTCGATCTGCTGGTTTGTGATATGAGTTGGAGTCCAAAACAGATGGCAAGGCTCGTTACTGATTTACTGTATAGTTTGCGGAGTGGTGGTACGGCTATCGTAACAGTCAAGCTAATGCATAAAAAGCCCTTGGCGCTTATTCATGATGTGATTGCTTCCTTTGAGGAGTCCGGCATGCAGATTCAGCGAGCCAAACAGCTTTTCCATAACCGAGATGAAATTACCCTGTATATGATCAAGTATGGAAAATAATTCTTTACAATAGATGCAGTGTGCTATATAATAAATCCAAATTGTTCCTTTAAAAAATATTTGTATTAAATCAAGGGAAAGCATCCCGCGAAAATTGTTTTCATGTCATTATGAAGACTTCATTTTGCGGTGGCTTTCCCTTTTTTGCGTTGTCTGCTTGTAGAAGGGAGGTAAGAGAATGATGAATCAACCATCACAATTAGAGTTCGGGTCAATTGTCGGTGAACGTTACCGAATTATTCGTACGTTAGGTTCGGGAGGCATGAGCCGCGTGTTCATGGCCGAAGATTTAAAGCTGCCGGGCAAGCATTGGGCAGTGAAGGAGTCGATTGCCGATCCAAAAATAATGAAGATTGTACGGACGGAAGCCGAAATGTTGATTTCGCTAAGCCATCCACGTTTACCGAGGATTGTTGATTTTTTTGAATATCCTCCATCTGGTGCGGTATATCTGGTTATGGACTACATCGAAGGAATTACACTGGAAGCATACATGAGGGGATACCAAGGCTGTATTCCACAGGAGCAAATCATTCCATTCGCTCTGCAGGTACTGGATGTACTTGATTATTTGCATACCCGCCAATTGCCAGTCATTTATCGGGACCTCAAGCCGGCGAATATTATGCTGACACCGGAAATGGAATTTAAGCTAATCGATTTTGGGATAGCGAGGAGCTATAAGTCCGAGCTGGATCAGGATACGATAAAGCTGGGCACAGTGGGCTTTGCTGCCCCAGAGCAATATGGAACAGGACAGACGGATGCTCGCTCGGACCTGTACAGTCTAGGGGCGTTACTATTGTATCTATGTACAGGTGGTAAATATAGCGAGTGGACAGCAGGAGTTGAAGCTTATATTCGCGGGGAATTGCCTCGACATTTGATTCCGATAATTCGAAAGCTGCTGCGGCATCATCCTGAGGAACGATTTCAGTCTGCTGAGGAGGTCATTGGAGAACTGAGGCGCAGTGCTAATTTTCAGTCTGCTCAACCAGGGAAATCTGTTAGTAATGCTTCATCGGATTATGCTGGAACAAGGGTAGTGGCAGTGTTGGGTGTGTCTTCCGGCTCCGGTGCTACGCACACAGCAATTGCAGTGAGCCACTACTTGGCTCGAAAGACCCACTCCGTAGCCTTGGTTGAGCTGCATAGTACAGCTAAGGCATTTGCCCGACTGCAAGAAGTCGTGGAAGGCATACCTGTTGGACAAGCAAGTTCAAGTCGGCGTTTTGAAGTCGATGGAGTTCATTATTGGCGGCAAACATCTCGTGCAGATGTCATTTCCTTGCTGGGAGGATCCTACAGATTTATCGTACTGGACTTGGGGAATGGGCAGGACAATGAACGACTGGAAGAATTTTTGAGAGCCGATTATCCGCTAGTTGTTGGCTCAGGGGCCGAATGGAGAGTTCAGGATATAACGGGTCTAGCCCGATCTCTTCAGCGTCATCCGCAACACAAATGGAATTACTGCTTGCCATTGGCACCCTCGGGAGCTGTCCGCAGGTTACGAAAGGAGCTAGATCACGATAAAGTATTTGCGCTGCCGTTCCATTCAGATCCTTTCGAACGGGATGATCAAATGGATCAGGTATTGGACGAGCTTTTTCGTGGAGTCATTACAGACACTCGGAAAAGACGTTTCAGATTCCTTAAACAGCAGCACTAAATAGGCAGGTATATATCTAAAGAGGTAGGGGAGAAGCTGTGTGTCCAAGCTAAGAAAAAGCAGCAAACAAAAACTATACGCAGGTTGTGTTGGCGCGGGTATTGTAGGCATGATCTTTGTGGGCTACCTTATGGTGAATATCCATCAAATGAGTGAGATCAGGAAGCAGGCAAAGGTGGAGGCAGAGCAGAAATGGAAACTGTATGAACAAGAGCAACGGACTGCGAAAACAGGCTGGGCGGTTGTTCGTGACATTTCACCGGGCGAGCAGATTACATCTAATGATTTGAAGGGAATTAAGGTTCCTGGTTCTCAAGCCCCGTCTAATTTGTTGACAAATAAAAGTGAAGTTTCTCGCACTACAGCTAAGATAGAACTAAAAAAAGGAGCTGTGCTTACATCAGCTATGATTACTGCTGATGAACCCACACCTAAGGATCTACGCAACCGTGAGTTAAAAGTGGTGGTACTGCCCAGCAGCCTGAAGCCAGGGGACGAGGTAGATATTCGCATTCAATTTCCAACAGGTCAGGATTACATTCTATTATCCAAAAAGAAGATTTCTCGGCTAGAAGGCCCAACTGTATGGGTTACTATGAATGAGCAGGAAATACTATCCCTTTCGAGTGCTATTGTAGATGCCTATCTGCATAAAGCATCCATCTATGCTCTGACATATGTAGATCCCCAATTTCAGCCCAAGGCCATACCGACCTATCCGCCTAATGCACAGGTGTTAGCGTTAATGAATAGTGATCCGAATTTAGTCCGTGTTGCTGAACAAAAACTGTCCAAGCAGCTACGAAATTCTCTAGAAAATGCAATTAATTCATCAAACAATGTGATTTCAACACCTGTGGAAAAAGGTCTAAGTGAGGAGGTTGCAGCTCAGCATGCAGGCACAACTATTGAAGATGCAGTAAGTGGAATTGATGATACAGGGAGTGAGGAACAGGACCACGAAGAACAAACGAAGATTCTAACGCAGGGTGGTAGCTCTGATCCGTATGCCAAATAAATGAGAGAAAAGGAACGGGAGTATGAAAACATGGATATTTGCCGGTCTTTGTGACAAAAGCGATACTTTATTATACATCAGCAGCGTATTGGCAGCTTCAGGCCAACAGGTACTGCTTGTGGACGCTACACTGCGGGGACAATATCGGTATAGCATAGGAATGCTCGATAAACTACTACCCATTACACAGTTTTGTGGATTCGATGTGGCGATTGGATTTACAGCATGGGAAGATCTGCATATCGGTATGCTGGCTGATCAAAAGGCAGAACAGACTTATGACATTGTTATTTTGGATGTAGAGCTACCTGATTTTTGTCCAATTTCTGTTTGGAAAACTTCGGAACTCCGAGTTTGGGTCAGTGATTATAGCCACATGCTAATGCACAGCGGACAGAATTGGCTTGAGCATTTGTTTGGCCAACCTGGATTTCCCAAAGATCTTGTATTTCACAAGCTATTTATACAGGCAGTGGATTGCGGTGTGGAGGAGGCGTATTTGTGGGAATACATGAATCGCTTTCCTGCCTTATGGCAACCAGAGCCGTATGTACTGCCATGGGATGAAGGACAGCTTGCTCTAAAGCTGGAAAATGAGCATAAAAAACAGCTTCTGTTAAAACCTCTATCCAGAATATATAAGAGAGAATTGTGCCGTTGTATTGGAGAATGGATGAGTTGGGAGATAAAAGAAAGTCGTCGTGCGCTAAAGCGTGCGGAAAGGAGGAGAGCATGAGCATCATTTTGTTTTGGAGCCCCACTAAGGGAGCGAGTGGAAGTAGCTCATTAGCGGCAGCAATAGCAATTACCATAGGTAATTTATATAGAGGAAGACTTTTGTTGACTCATTTGGGCCGTAGGCATACCGGTATTGAATCAGGATTTCCTATACAGGAGTATGGCATGGACGATCCAAGTCTACAGATTCAGGAAGGGGGCTGGGATGCTGTTTCACGTTTAGTTCTGAGAGGGACGCTGTCTAGAGAAAATATTCGTAACTATACGACACCTGTACTAGAACACACTCTGGATGTACTTGAGGGAACCTCTGGTTTTGGAGCTGCACCGCCGCTACTTTCCCCTGATCTTGTAAAAGTGGTAATTGATACAGCAAATCAATATTATGATTTAACGCTGATTGATGCAGGGAGTGGAGTAGGCTGGGGGGCTGTACAGCATGAAGCATGTGCACAAGCCAAACTGGCCGTTCTTTCACTCACTCAGAATATGCGTGAGTTGGACGCTTATTTTGAATCTGTGTCTCCATTATCCACATATTCGTCATTACCCATATTAGTTGTCCTTGGAAAATATGATGTACATTCACAAGCGAATGAAGCGAATATCCGCAGGAGATATGGCTACAAGGGCACTTTGCTTACAGTCCCTTACAGCACCGACTTTATGGATGCATGGAACCGCAGGGATGTGATTGGCCATGTGCAACGCGAGGTGCGAAGTGGAAAAGAGCAGCAACGTAAGCCTTTTATGTCTGTAGGATGGGCGCAGAGCATACGGCAGATTAGCAAAGCTATTCTGGAGGCGGCAGAGTCCGATCTTCGGCTCAAGGCTTTGGAGAGGGGCGCTTAATGCTGTCCGCTCATATGATCAACGGATTAATTATTACCTGCATTGTGCTATTGTGCATCGTACTGATTATTTTTAAATATCGAGGAAATCTTCACTCGCAACATTCAGCTCTTCGGGTAGAACCAAAGAGCGAAGATGCCACATTCGAAACATTGATAGAGTATATCAAAAATGCGCTTCATGAACTAAGTCATAGCCAGATGGCGGATGCCGGATTACATGAAGAGGAATATAGGCGGCGTATCCATCAAAGGGCGGAACTACGAAGGGCGTTAAAGGACTGTGCCAATGGCAGCAGTGGAGATAAACGTTTTGTTAAAAATCTGATGAGTGAGCTTCTGATTAACGGTTACGGACTGAACGAGAAAATCGCCGATACTGTTATGCCATTCTCCAGACCTGAGTTGTTTAGCACACAAGATCAATTCGAAATTATTTTTTACCAATATCAGCAGAAATTTGGCGCGGATGCACTATCACGTTTGCTTGATACTTATGACTTAGCCGAAATGAGGTATTCACAGCAAGGTGAAGAGGATGGAAGCTATTTCGTAACGACAGAGGATATCCGCTATATCTATGACTGTGAATACCGTCCCCTTTCCTTTATGGAGAAAGTGGATATTATTGTGCAGCGGATTTATCAACATTACAAAGGTTTTTCTGTCATTGATGATATTCGTGACCAGAGGATCGATGGTGTAAGTGGGGGCGTAAGTGGTGTGCCGGAAGGGAGTATTTCTTCATCACCACAGTGGCCTTCAGATAGGTATGCATTTGAACAAACCTCTGCGCCCATAACGAATGGATATGAGAGTGTATGGATTTTCTACAAAGGTAAAACTATCCACCTTTCATTCCTCTCCTTTGGATCGGAACGTGAGCTTAAAAGGGTATGTCAAAATATTTACAAATACAATTACCCAGGACAGCTTTCTGAAGCGAATGGTTATAAGGTCAATGAAATGAAGGATGGATCACGGGTAGTAGTAGTGCGCCCGCCTTTCTCTGAATCATGGGCTTTCTTTGTTCGTAAATTTGATATTCAAAGCGCTTCGCTCGAACAGTTAATTAGGGGACAAAACGCTGATGTTCCAATCCAGCTACTATCATATCTAATGAAAGGCAGTCGGATTACTGCAATTACAGGTGCGCAGGGTTCAGGTAAGACAACATTGTTAATGGCGATGGTCAAGCATATTTACGCTTCGTATACGCTTCGCGTTCAGGAAATGGCCTTTGAACTGCATCTACGCAGCATTTACAGTCGCCGTAATATTCTTACTTTTCGAGAAACAGATCACATTTCAGGGCAACAAGGTCTTGACTTGCAGAAAAAAACAGATGGAACCGTTAATATTCTAGGCGAAGTAGCGAGTGATGAAGTAGCTGCTTGGATGATTCAAATGTCGCAGGTTGCTAGTTTGTTTACTATTTTTACTCACCATGCTAAAACATTTCGTGATCTTGTATTTTCACTTCGTAATTCACTGCTCAAAACAGGAGTATTTCAGCATGAAGGTATTGCTGAAGAACAGGTAGTGCATGTCATTAACTTTGATGTTCATCTCAAGCGTGATGCGCAAGGGCGGCGTTATATCGAACGGATCACAGAATGTGTACCGCGTAATCCAGAGCATACGAATATAGGTCCCAATGCTTCATCGAGTTATAGCTATCGCCATGTTATGGAATATCGAAATGGAAGCTATATACCAATGGAGCCCTTAACAGCTAAAAGTGTAGAAGAAATGTGTGAGCAGATGAATGCAAACGATGCGGCAGATTTCCGCAGTTTTTTGACCCGTTATTGGGAGGAAGACTATGAGTCTTAAAGAAATTTTATTGTGGGTTTTGCTTATATCAGGTGGGGGATTTGCAGTTCTATATACAGTTTTGTATGGGTTGCATAAGCATAAGAGCTATGCAGTTCGCAGAGGTAGAATTCATTCTGTACAGGAAGCACGAAAGGGAAAAGCGGTACTTCAACGGGAACTTCAAACTTTAATGCATAAATTGTATACGCTGTGTATGAGGGTCCCTATCACAGCTGGATACATCACAAGTGTACGTAAGCGACTAGCTGGTCAGCATGCATACGATGAGTATAAGCTTCGTCTGCAGACCATGAAGATGATACTGTTCATTTGGGGGGCTTTTGCTTGCAGCGGCGTTGTGCTGTTGATGATGAAACCAGGAATAGAGTTTGCTGTATTGGCCGTTTTATGCGGAGTGGTAATCAACAGCCTTATTATAGACGTGACCACTAGCCAAATGGAAAAAAGGCTACTTGGGCAAATGATCGAATTGTTCGCCAATGTACGTCATCACTATCATCAGCACGGTATGGTGGAAGAAGCCATATCCGAAGCAGCCGATTTAGCAGAGGCAGAGGCTGGAAGACATGCACGGCTCATCCATGAGGCGCTGACAGATGCGGATCCCCACGAGGCCCTCGAAAGATATTATGAATCAGCTCCAAATCGGTTTTTAAAAGCCTTTGCTGGTATCTCGTATATGGTCATGGAGTTTGGTGATCGGGTTGAGGATGGTGGTTCCATTTATTTAAAGGGGCTAAGCAGTCTTGCACGCGAAATCCAGTTGGAGTTGCTGAGGAGAAATAAACTGGACTACCTGCTAAAAAGTTTAAACGTGATCGCTCTGGCCCCTGTTTTCTTTACTACCCCAATCGAGAGATGGGCGAGATCCAGCTTTCCATCCATGGATGAGTTTTATCAGGGGAAATTGGGTTATATCACAAAATTGACCGTTTACATTGTTATCATCCTATCCTACTTTCTGTTACAGAAACTGCAACAGTCCGACGAGACAGGATATCGTGCGGGTAAAGGGCGGAGGGTGTGGGAGCAGAGGTTATATCGTATGCCCATCATTCGTAATATGGTGGAATCTCTAATTCCTCGGCAGCATATGTCATCTTATTTCCAGATAACCCGACTCTTAAAGGAAAGTGGTGCGGAGGTAAAGCTCGAGTGGCTCTACATACGCAGAATTGCTCTTTTTATCTTAGGATTAGTGCTTAGTATTAGTACTATATTTGTTTTACATGGAGCTGAAAAAACGCATATCCTTCACGCGCCAGTACAATCGGGGCGAATGTTTGGACGTTTAAGTCCGACAGAGGAAAAGGAAGCTTTGAAGCAGAGTGAGATTGACCGTAAAATCATGCAAATGTTGAACATGAAAGCGGACAGCACATACGAGCGAACGTACGCTTCTTTAGAACATTATGCTAATGGCACAGCTACTCCCGAGCAGCTATCAAGGAATACTCATCGAATTCTCCAAAAACTGAAAGATTGGAATGAAGAATATATAAAGTGGTGGGAAGTACTGATTAGTATGATTGCAGGGTATGTAGCCTACCAAATGCCCATACTTTTATTATATTTGCAACGGAAAATGCGTCATTTGGACATGAAGCATGAGGTCTATCAGTTTCAAACGGTTATTTCCATTTTACGGGTTATGGAAAGAATGTCTGTCGAGGAAATATTGGAGTGGCTGAATAGATTTTCAGTAATCTTCAAAAGACCTCTGCAAAAATGTCTGCTTCATTATGAACATGGGCCAGAGGCGGCTCTCGATTTGTTGAAAGAAGAAGCACCTTTGCCGGAATTTCAACGTCTGGTGGACAAGCTTCATTTATCTTTGGGTAAAATTACCATTAGAGAGGCATTTGATGATTTGGAATCCCATATGTCCTACTATTTTGAACAAAGAAAACAGGAGTATGAAAAAATAATAGACAGCAAGGCGATCTGGGGGAGGATGATTGGTTTTGCCCCAATGTATGGTCTTATCTTTTTATATTTGGTAATTCCACTGATTGGAATGAGCTTTGTTCAAATGGATAGCTATTATGAGCAAATACAAAAAATTCAGTAAGTAAGTTCAATAATGCTTAACCAATATTACAAGTTGAGGAGAGAAAAAGATGAATAATGCATCAACGGCATTAAAGGTAGCCGCTGGGATTTTTTTGACCATCGCACTAATTACGATTGTAGTTATACTGTTTATCTCAGCTCAGGAAGCCACTAAAACGGCACAAAACAATTTCGCCGATATCCAGACCGAATTGTCTCAAGCCTCTTTTACGGTATACGACGGCACAACGATTAGCGGCTCACAGGTAACCAATGCGCTGCGGAAGTTTCAGGGAAAGGACCAGTTTGGTATTCAGATTAAAACTGGAAAAAATATGTCAGGACAGTGGTACGGAAATGCTCTGAACATTAGTCCAGATAGTGAGCAGTATGGCGCTGTGAATGGCGGCAACGATAAGACGGGAAAGATCGCGAATACACTGAATGAAAAGGAGAATGAATATGTAAATCCAAGTGGTAAATTCAAGGCTGAAATCGTTAAAGACAAATCTAACGTGGTACGCGGGTTGTTGTTTACCCAGTCTTAAGTAGTACAACAAGAATAATATTCATAAGGGAGATGTGAGCATGTCTGATCCCGCTTCAAGTATGCTGCGGCTTGGTGTGTCAGCTATTCTATTTGTAACCGCATGTGCAGCAGCAGCAAACTTGTCCAGTCAACTGGATAGTGCACTGGAATTAAGGTCGCAGCAGGAGGAGCAATCTGAGGGACGGATCTCCCGTACTATAGGGGTGGAGACGCCGCAACGGATTAAAGGGACTCAAGTCATTCAGACCATTCGCTTGAACGTGCAGGAGGGGATTTCGGTTCAAGTTGACGGTTCAGAGTACGATGTATATTCTGAACCGTTTGAGCCTGATGTATCTACCTTGGATGCTTCCTCTATATATGCCATCTACCCACAGCGTAATGGAAATGGAGACATAACATCTGTACGTTTTGAGAAATTGGGGGAGGACTGAAGTGGTTCAAACAATATCTAAGCTGTTGGGGGCACTGCTAGCTGTATTACTTTTGTACATCGTACCCGCAGCTCAAGCTGCTGAACGGCAGGATGATATATCCGGGTTAAATACATATCATTCGACTGTACATTTTGTTGATATGGTAAGAACCAAAGGTTACATTACACCGACGATGTATAACGATTTTATACGTGATCTGGAGCTGACAGGCAATACGTACGAAGTTGATTTGGAGCATATGCACAAAAAATATGTACCGAATTATGCAGATGCGGCGAAGCCAGACAGTTTTCTGGGTAATTATGAAGTTGTATACGATAGTTACTATAACCCGCAAATCTTACCTGTACTGTTTCCTGATCATTCGCAGCCCAAGTCGGAACAGATACGTCGGTATACCTTGATGGCCGGTGATTATTTTACAGTACGATTATATAATACGAATCGGACTCCTGCGGATTTATACAAATCATGGCTTCTGGGTGGAATAGATAACGATAAGCCGGCAGTTTCAGCTTCTTACGGGGGCATGGTTTTGAATGAAGATTATTGATTTTGCAGTTATATTTATCCTACTCTTTTTGCCCTTTGGTGTGGTTAGTGATTTACGAGTGCAGAATCAGCGTGAAGTACAGCAGCTAGAAATGAAATATACGTCTGCTCTCCGTACCGCAGTTCAGGATGCAGGTGTTGTGCTCTCACAGAATGAACGTCAGGAACGCGAGGCCGGATATGGATCAGATAAGTTTTTTCGTGTAGATAAAGAAGAAGCGCTGGCCACGTTCTTGCACACTTTCTTCCTTAATATGGGCACTGATGGGGATACAGCAGCACAACGTGCGTTATTGAATTACATACCAGCTATTGTGATACTGGATTATGATGGTTATTATACGTTCGCTTCATCATCCTATAAAGATGCGTATGGACAAGCGGTTATAGGCCCCAAGTGGAGCGAAAAAAAGCCTTATGCCTATGTTGATTCCGCAGGCAATAGTGTGGGATTCACCCTGGATAATTATCTACATGCCTATGATGCGCAGAATCACAGATGGGTGGAGGGGTTTCAAAAAGAGCTTGAGGGTCAGACCCCCATTTCGTTACTGAACAATTCATTAACCTTTGAGCAAATACGCCGTTCCACCATTGTTCGCACCATTCAGGAAGATCTGGCTCGACTGATTAATGTCCATAACGAAAAAGCAGCACGGAATGGCATTTCCTATACGTTCACCCTACCACTCATTTCACAAGAGGAGTGGTATAACACAATAGATGATGTGGGTATGATCGCGTTTATCCAAGGTATTCCAGTTGGAGACAGGTATTACAATAACTATGGGTTTGGTGGTGGAAGAGTCGTCCGAAAGCAATCTATTATTGGTGGCATAGAACCGGGTACTGGAATGAAATATTTTTATAGAGATTCATATCCAACCCCTTTTCAAGCGACTGAGCGTTTTACGGATGAAAAATCTGCGGCAGCTGCTGGTTATTTTGAGTACCAATATCATAACAGCTTAAAATAATCACCCTCCGGGGTGGGTTTCGTATTATTAGGTCAACCAAAAGGTTGGCCTGTTTTAATAGGAGGTTAATATGACGTTAGCTGGGAAGAACTTTGTTTTGAAATGGGCAGAGAAATAGACGAATCTCCAAGCCAAGCCGATAGCCAATAGAAGCAGTGCCAGCCTAGTCTTTTGCCTTTTTGGTCACTGCTTTTTTAAAGAGTGAGTCAAATAAATGGAATTTAATACTCGACTTACCGGGGGAGTTCCAAAGAAGATGATACCACTTGGAAGTATGTGTTATTAAATGTAACTTTAAGTAATAACGTCTTTTGAAGTGAAGGACGAAAACGCTTGTGAATATTTTTGTCTTGGCCTCAATTAGGCTTTTGCCTATTGTTAAAGGTTTTTTAGTCCTTTATATAGGCAGCCGCATATGATAAGTAAACACTGAATCAAATAAAGGAGAATGAGTATGTACCATAAATCATGCCATCACTTTCCATGGCATATTCCTATGTATAACAGCTGTAATTACAATTATCGGAGTTATGATCCTCAATACTACAATTGGTATAATAACGACAGTAATCTCTATGAAAAGATAATATTAAGAGATTATGGACAAAGTCCATTTGTAGTGAATATGGACCTGGCTGCAAAACAAAACAAAAATTATCGTACCGCTATATGGACAGGAAAAAATTTACAAGTGACTCTAATGAGCATTAATGTTGGCGATGATATCGGTTTAGAAGCTCATCCAACAACTGATCAATTCATACGTATTGAAGAAGGTCAGGGACTTGTTCAAATGGGGGATAGGAAAGACCAATTAGATTTTCAAGTGATGGCCTATGATGGCTATGCAATTATGATACCTGCTGGAAAATGGCACAATGTAATTAATACAGGAAATATGCCCCTTAAGATATACGTTATCTATGCACCGCCTGAGCATCCATTTGGAACAGTTCATGAATCAAAAGAAATTGCCATGTCTGCTGAAAGATAAATAAATCCAATTATATTTTATTTCTTCCCGGTCCGGAACCCAGGCCGGGATAATTACATTTTCTCCATTTTATTATTCCTTCGATACTCATGAGGACTGTCTACATAGAGTTCTGTTTTTTAATTGTTATTAGAACTTATCAATTATTAAGGTATTCATTATTTGGAATTGTAAGCTTCTGCATACTAACTTCAACGCTGTTCCAACATTTTAGAACTAAGCTTGAAGCTTAAATTGCCAAAAGAAGCAAAGAAACTCCTTATGTACCTACCGAAGAGGAGCTTAAGCGCTAATTCGATATGATTTAGCAAGCGAAAAACCTTCAAGACATATTGATTGTCAATACGTTGCTATTTACCGACTTTTGGGAAGCAAGTTGACCAATATCAAGTTGGCCAATATCAATTTCTACTACTTTCAAATCCGGTTTAATAAGGGTAAGGAGGGCAAGAAAAATAAGCCATGTCCTTAGCGTATATTTTCATTAAAATGTTGGTGGAACCCTTGACTAACATTAGCTGGCTTTCTTTTTTTAGGCCTATCCATCTGAAAACCTTAAAATTCGCTGTTTTCAATGTTCCGATAAGGGTGCCGAATGTGCTACAATAAAGCTTTGAAAGAAACGAAAGATTGATGAAATAAGAACACTCGGCAGTGCCGATGACAATAAGGAGCCAAAAACAGCTTATGAGTTTATTGACTGTAGAAAATGTATCCCACAACTTTGGGGACCGTGCATTATTTAAAAATGTTTCCTTTCGATTACTTGCGGGGGAACGTGTGGGATTGGTAGGAGCTAATGGTGTTGGTAAATCGACACTCATGAACATTCTGACTGGAAAATTGCTTAAAGATGAAGGCAAAGTGGAATGGACTCCACGTGTACGTTATGGCTATCTGGATCAGCACACCAAGCTGACGCCGGGCAAAACAGTACGTGATGTATTAAAAGACGCTTTTCTTCCTTTGTTGGAACTAGAAAAGGAAATGATGCAAATTACAGACAAAATGGGAGAGGCTTCTCCCGAAGAGTTGGAAGTTTTGCTGGAACAGATGGGAGAAATTCAAGAGCAATTGGATATGGGGGATTTTTACCTCATTGATGTGAAGGTTGAAGAAATGGCGAATGGATTAGGTCTCTCTGCCATCGGACTGGATCGGGATGTAGCAGCACTTAGTGGTGGGCAACGGACAAAGGTGCTTCTTGCTAAGTTGCTGTTGGAAAAGCCAAATGTATTGCTGCTGGATGAGCCTACCAACTATTTGGATGTGGAGCATATTGAATGGCTTACGCGATATTTGAAGGATTATCCCTATGCTTTTATCCTCATCTCACATGATACTGAATTTATGAACCAAGTCGTTAATGTAATCTACCATCTTGAATTTGCTAAGATGACCCGCTATTCAGCTAACTATGAAAAGTTTCTTGAAATGGCGGATCTGAACAAAGCACAGCATATTGATGCATATGAGAAGCAGCAGGAATATATTAAGAAACAGGAAGATTTTATTCAGCGCAATAAAGCGCGCGCATCTACATCAGGCCGTGCAAAAAGCCGTGAAAAGCAGCTTGATCGGATCGAACGTATTGATAAGCCTGAAGAAGCTGTAAAGCCAACCTTTCAGTTCAAAGAAGCCCGTGCGAGCGGGAAAACGGTTTTTGAGGGTATTGATTTTGAAATTGGCTACACTCATGCCCTTTTGCCTAAAATGTCCATGACGATCGAACGTGGCGAAAAGATCGCAATTGTTGGCTGCAATGGTGTTGGTAAGTCTACGTTGCTCAAAACCATTCTTGGAAAAATACCTCCAATCAGCGGAAAAACCTATCAAGGGGATTTCTTGCAGCCTGCTTATTTTGAACAGGAAGTAAAGGCGGAGAAAATTACACCGATTGACGATGTATGGAATGAATTTCCGCATTTGAATCAGCATGAAGTACGAGCGCATTTGGCGCGCTGTGGTTTGAAGAATGAGCATATCACCCGGCCTTTGTCTGCGCTTAGTGGTGGAGAACAGGCTAAAGTTCGCCTTTGTAAACTGTTAATGCGTGAGAGCAACTGGGTACTGTTTGATGAGCCTACCAACCACTTGGATGTCAAAGCAAAGGATGAACTCAAACGCGCTTTGAAGGAATACAAAGGGACCGTATTGCTTGTATCCCACGAACCGGACTTTTACGAGGATTGGGTAACCAAAACGTGGAATGTAGAAGAGTGGTCTAGTAAAGTTAACTAAAATCCAGTTCTGACAGATTTCACACAAGGTGGGGTTTGCAGAATTAGGAAAATATGCTAAGCTATCTTTAGCTGATACAATAAAATAGTCACACTAGGGGAGCCGCCCATGCGGCTGAGACGAAAAAAATGGATTTCGGACCCTTTGTACCTGATCTGGGTTATGCCAGCGTAGGGAAGTGAGTACTGTACAAACAAGGTAGTAGCTCTTTACTTTTGTTTGCGCAGGGAACGATATACGTTTACGGATATAATAGTCCGTTCGATTTTGAACGTTTGTCAAGCCACTTCCTTTGGGAAGTGGCTTTTTGCGTTTCGTTCATCCTCATTTGTTCGAGCTTCCGTAGACGGATTACATATGATCTCCTTTCATTATTGCTGGTACATGTGACTGGCTCCGTATGATATTACCCAATAGGGAGCTGCAACAATATAGTTCAGCTTATACGATTATTTTATATTTTTTAGTCCAAGTGAGGTGAAAATGAGATCGAATTACACGTAATTACGATGGAAAGCATCTCCTGTGTGGATGTACCCCAAGTGGCTGCCGCTATTTGTCCTTATATTCATTATGTACACGCACGTTCGAAACAGAAGGGTGCCTCTGCTTTGCTTTCTTTGACTCGTAGCATGATCGAGCAGGAAGTTCCTTTGCAGCAAATTGTAGTAAATGACCGTATGGACGTAGCTTTACTTATCTTGGCAAGAGCTGTCCAGCTACCAGCTAATGGGTTATCTGTGATGGATGCGAAAAGTCTGCTTCCAGTGGGTACACGCTGTGGAGTGTCTGTACATTCCTTGGAGGAGGTGCAGACCGCTGAGCAGGGGGGAGCAGACTATGTACTATTTGGTCATGTATATGAGACCTATTGTAAGGCCGGTCTTGTACCGCGGGGTGTAGCACAGCTTGAACGCATTTGCAGATTGTCGGCCATTCCGGTGATAGCGCTGGGAGGCATACAACCTCATCATGTTCCAGAGCTCTATCATGCCGGAGCAAGCGGAATTGCGGTGATGTCTGGTATATGGGAAGCAGAGTCACCCGTTGCAGCAGCGATGGAATATAGGCGAATGGTAGATCTTGTAGTTCACGACCTGTAGCAAGAAAACGAGACGAAGGGAAAGCAGAATGCTCACCGGAGAGGAGACACGGAACATATGTCAAAGACACATACAGAGAAAAAAGCAATAGGACACGCAGAATGCTTGGTCATAGGCGGGGGTGTGATCGGCAGTGCCATTGCTTATCATGTGGCTAAGGAGGGACGAAGTACAATTATGCTGGAACGATGTATCCCCGGTGAGGGAGCATCAGGAGCAGCGGCGGGAATGCTGGCAGCGGAAAGTGAAGAGTTCTCAGACCTTGAGCTGGCACGATTTGCTCGCGCAAGTCGAGATGCATTCCCTGACCTTGTCTGTGATTTGGAGCGTTTATCGGGTATTTCAGTTGATTTTCGTACAGAAGGTTTTGTGACCCCTTTTCGTTCAGAAGCAGAGGGCCAAAGGCGCTGGAATGCTGCGAATATCCGAGAGGATGATAGCCCTATTTGGTGGGATGCCAGGGAATTGGCTCGACGGATTCCGGGCTTGGCAGATCAAGTAATTGGGGCTATATACCGATCAAAGGAGACACAAGTGGCCCCTGTTCAGCTTTGCCGTGCTTATGCAGGGGCAGCTGCGGTGCTGGGAGCAACAATATGGTCTGGAACTCATGCTGAGGAACTGATCATACAGGACGGCCGAGTTTGCGGTGTGCGAACGGATAGTGGATTTTTTTCCTGCGATCAGGTCGTGATTGCCGCAGGCTTGGACAGCTTGAAATTGCTAGAACAAATTGGATTTGATTATCCTCTTTATCCAGTCAAGGGTGAAGTGGTAGCAGTCTCCTTGAAGGACCATCCGTTGGATTATACCATTTATGCCGATGATGTTTACCTCGTGCCTAAACAGAATAACGAGCTTTGGATTGGGGCTACGAGTCTTCCACATCAATATGACAAAGAGGTGACCGTAGGAGGCTTAAAAGGACTGTTAGTACGTGCATCTGCCTGGTTGCCGCGTGTACAAGAAGCTTCTTTTATACGTGCTTGGGCGGGCTTACGTCCACAGGCAGCTGCGGAGCGTCCTTTCATTGGCCCTGTTCCTGGAGTAGAGGGCGTCTATGCTGCAGTCGGGCATTATCGTAACGGTGTCTTGCTTAGTGATGCGACTGGGCGAGCCATGGCAGCTATGCTTAAAGGGGCAGGTGCAGCTGGACTTGGAATAAGCAAATTTTCTTCTGAACTCCTCAAGGAGGAAAGCTTATGAAGCTAACCATTAACGGACAGAGCATGACCATTTCTAATCGAATCACTCATGTGGATCAATTGCTGCATGAACTTGATTTAAAGGTGAAAACCGTAGTGGTAGAGCTGAATCGGCATATATTGACCCGTGAAGATCATCATGAGACGGTACTTAAGGATGGAGATTGCCTAGAAATCGTACATTTTGTAGGAGGCGGTTGATCATGTTAACCATTGGAAAAGCATCTTTTACTTCAAGGCTGTTGCTGGGAACAGGGAAATTTTCGGATCTGGATATCCAATCCCAGGCTGTAGAGGCTGCTGAGACGGAAATATTAACGTTCGCTGTGCGCAGACTGAATTTGG
The DNA here is from genome assembly GCF_038008995.1 of Paenibacillus sp. FSL W8-0439. Classification (NCBI taxonomy): domain Bacteria; kingdom Bacillati; phylum Bacillota; class Bacilli; order Caryophanales; family Paenibacillaceae; genus Paenibacillus; species Paenibacillus sp. FSL W8-0439. The sequence continues at coordinate 3,171,152 of NZ_JBBPAK010000001.1, read as the reverse complement.
AGGAACGGGATAAGCAACATTTTCTTGAAACGCTAGATTTGAGCCGGTATACACTTCTTCCCAACACAGCAGGAGCAACAACAGCAGAAGAGGCAATCCGTATTGCCAAGTTGGCAAAAGCCTCTGGTTTGTGCGATATGATTAAGGTAGAAGTCATTGGGGATAGCAAAACGCTGTTGCCTGACCCTTTTGAAACATTGAAGGCTAGTGAAAAACTGCTAGAGGAAGGCTTTGTCGTACTGCCTTACATATCGGATGATGTGATACTAGCAAAGAGGCTGCAAGAGCTTGGAGTACATGCCATTATGCCTGGTGCCTCACCGATTGGTACAGGACATGGTTTGCTCAATCCGTTTTCATTAGAGTTAATTATTGAGCAAGCAGAAGTTCCGGTTATCGTCGATGCAGGTATTCGCTCACCTGGTGACGCAGCAATGGCGATGCAGTTGGGAGCAGATGGTGTTCTGCTAAATACAGCTGTGGCGGGAGCGAAGAACCCTGTGAAAATGGCTGAGGCCATGAAGCTGGCTGTGCGTGCAGGCAGATATGGTTTTGAGGCAGGGATGATACCTGTAAAACGATATGCTTCAGCGAGCAGCCCAACAGAAGGCATGGTTCAAGGATGAGGATATCTGAAAAATCCGGTGCTGGAACACCACAAATTGATCGTTATTCCAGACAGGAAAGGTTTGCACCCTTTGGGCCTGCAGGCCAACGCCGGCTTGCTTCTTCTCACGTACTAATCATAGGTGTTGGAGCGCTGGGTACAGGCATTGCAGAAACGCTAGTTCGTGGAGGCGTAGGTACGGTAAGTCTCGTAGACCGGGATTATGTGGAATGGAGCAATTTGCAGCGCCAGCAGCTTTTTCAGGAAAGTGATGCAGCGCAAAGGTGTCCCAAAGCAATAGCGGCCCAGCGAAGATTAAAGGATATTAATTCGCAAACAGTCATTCATGCACATGTTTTGGATGTTGGGGTAGAAGAGCTGGAAGAGTTGATCCAGGGGGTGGATCTCATGATGGATGCAACCGATAACTTCGATACTCGGCTTCTTATGAACGACATGGCTCTCAAGCATCATATTCCTTGGATTTATGGAGGATGTGTGGGTAGCTACGGTGTAACTTACACTTTTTTACCGGGTCAAACACCTTGTCTACACTGTCTGATGGGAACTGTACCGTTTGGAGGAGAAACATGTGATACAGCCGGCATTATTCCGCAGGCAGTACAAATGGTCACCGCTAATCAGACTACAGAAGCTTTCAAACTTCTTGGTGGATATCCCGAGGACTTGAGAGGAAAATTGCTTTCGTTTGATTTGTGGAAAAATGAATATGTAGCAATAGCAGTGGATCGTCTCAAAAAGTCGAATTGTCCTTCTTGCGGTAGCCAACCGACGTATCCCTATTTATCGACCTCTCATCGGCAGAAAACCGATGTTTTGTGCGGTAGGGATACCGTTCAAATAAGACCTGCCAACCGGATATATCTGAATCTCGCAGAGATAGCAGATAGATTTGCAGCATTAGGCGAGGGAAACGTAGAGTGGAATTCGTATCTGGTTTCCTTTAGTGTGGGAGAGCATCGCTTGGTGGTTTTTGCAGATGGCAGAGCGCTGATCCATGGGACAAAGGACGTGGCCAAAGCAAGAAGTCTATATCATCGTTATTTGGGCTAAAAACCATAAACCTTAAAGCAGAAAGCCATTCTTCAGAGAATGATTTTCTGCTTTTTTGTTACACTAATACAAATATGTTTAATGGCTTATAACAAACTTGTTCGTATCCAATATGTAATGCGATGTCCAAACCAGGTGGGTGAAAAAGATGAGCCCGTTAATTGTACTTGTGGATGAAAATGAAGCGCCCGCTGTATTCGTTCGTCCATTGGAGCAGGCAGGTTATCAGGTGGTTCATGTTCGTAATACGTCGGATGTACGCTCTTATATAGCTCAGCATCCTGTGAGTTTGCTACTCCTAAACATTAAAGATGAACAGGCGGGCACTCAAGGCTTGATTCGCATTTTGCAGCAGAACCATCCTCATGTCCCGATACTTGCAATGATTTCATCAGATGAAGAGGCACATATGGTTTCCTGCTTTGAACAAGGAGCTCATGATGTAATGGTAGTGCCCTTTTATCCTAGAGTTCTTCAGGCTAGAGTGGCTAATTTATTACGAATTTTTAGTGTTGAACGTGATGTGAAAAGGGCAATCGAAGCGGGGGATATACATATAGACACTGCAAGCAGAATGGTGAGCAGAGGGGAGCGAAAACTGGAATTAACTCCGAAAGAATTCGATCTTTTGCTACATCTGGCAATACATCTTAACCAAGTTTGCAGCAGGCAGCAAATTTTAAAAGATGTTTGGAAACATGATTATATCGCTGATACGAACGTAGTAGATGTGTACATCAGGCATTTAAGGGTTAAAGTAGATAGAGGACAAAAGTTTAAAATGATTCGAACGGAACGAGGTATTGGCTATTCACTCAGAACGCCAACCGAAGCAAAATAGCATAAGTTATATAAAAAAAGCCGGAACTTTTCGTCCCGGCTTACCTATTTCAAATGAGTGTTACATTACAGCACGCGACGTGCTTTAATGTATGTTCTTTTCCAGTTGCCAGAGTTTAAATCAGAGATGGTCACCCCAGGTCCGCCGTAAGTGTGTAAAATTTTACCTCCGCCCATATATACTGCTACGTGAGTAATGTTACGTCCTGTGGCACGGCTACCGCTTGAAAAGAACACTAAGTCCCCTTTTTTCAAATTGGCCTTGGATACGGCATGTCCGACTTTAGATTGTTGAACAGAAGTACGCGGCAAATCGACTCCGTATTTCTTGAATATGTGCTTCATGAAAGAAGAACAGTCAAAATTGCGTGTGGTGCTTGTGGAAGCTCCAAACTTATAAGGAGTACCCATATATTTTTTGCCGTAGTTAATTACTTTTTGACCTACGGTAGTAGCAGTAGCAGCTTGTGCTGTATTTGTTCCCTCAATGGCAAAAGTACCAAAGCCGATCGTGGCAGCGACTCCTGCGATAATTACCTTTTTTATGATTTTATGCATATTCATGTTGTAAATACCTCCAAAAATTGATTTGTGCAATAATTTGCTGAGTTGCTAACTAACTGACAGCGTTGAGTATAACAGTTTTGAAGCCACCTAATAGTTGGAAAACTACTCTCAAATGCTTGAGGGACAAGGCTTACGTCGTAATTATTAAAAAACGATTAAAAATTACAATTTGTAAAAAATAAAATGATTCTAGAACCTGTGAAAACGGAAAAACCCTTGTTAATCAAGGGTTTTGAGTGGGTGAACAACTTTTGAAATAGTTACAACAATGTCATAATTAATCCTTGCTTTGAATAACGAGTAGTAGACCGCTTTTAATAGAAATTATACCTTTTGCAGCCGTTAGCTTATTGCTAACACCACGTGATTGTCCCATTTTAAGGGTTGCATTATGAAGTGGATACATAAATCCTTCCAGTTGTATACCTGTTACTTCGGCGGTCATTGGAATCAGCGATGCATATGTATAGCCCATAGGATGGATCTCGAGCGTTGATCCGGTCAGCTCGATATAATTATGTGCGTCCATGATAGCGCAACTAATATGATGCTGCATAGCCCGTATTAATATTTGAACATTGGCTAATGTGTGGTCCATCCGAGTACCAGTCACACCGAGCATGAGTACATGATCTGCTTGTTCGTCCATAGCGATTTCTAAAGCGAGTTCTGTATCTGTTAGGTCCTTAAGTACTGGATCACACGCAAGCATACGTTGGCTTGCTGATTTTACCCTTTCTTGTTCCTCCGAAGTAATCGAATCAAAATCTCCTACAGAGACATGAGGCGTAATACCGTGTTCTATCAGGAAAAGGGCACCTTTATCTGCACCTATAATAAAATCATCGGGTTGTATTTGTTGTAAATCTTCTTCATTAAGACGACCGCCTGAAAATACAATGGCTCGTTTTTTCGTCATATCCAACATCCTTTCTTTCTGTATACGGTCCCATATATACGATCATTTTAAGTATACCGCGATAAATATGGCTTGCACAATTTTGGAGGACCTGGCTACAATGGAACAGAAAAAAGAAGTGTGACGTGAATAGGAAGGGGAACGAAATGACTAACGTTTTGTTTGTGTGTTTGGGCAATATTTGCCGCTCTCCCATGGGGGAGGCAATACTGAGACATAAGGCAAAGGAACGGGGATTAGACGCAGAAATCCGGGTGGACTCGGCTGGAACAGGCGATTGGCACATTGGAAATCCTCCGCATGAGGGAACGCTAAAGCAGCTTAAACTGCATGGAATCAGCGAACAAGGCATACAGGCACGGCAAATAACGGATCGTGATTTTGACGCGTTTGATTATATTGTGTGCATGGATGACTCTAATGAACGAAATATGCGTAAACTTGAAGGTGGAGCTGATGCTGATATTCTAAAATTCATGGATTTGCTTCCCCAAGAAAAGTTAAGAGAAGTACCCGACCCATATTTTACCGGAAATTTTGAAGAGACCTATCGATTATTGGACGCGGGATGCGAAGCCTTGCTGGACAAGATCATAGAAGAAAAGCTATAATGTGAACGACAGATGACGGCAATCGTTGCCGTTTTTCGTTATACATTTTTGAAAGCGCAACCAAATCATAAAAAAGAGGAAGGAGCATTATGACCTCCTAGGTCAATGCTCAATTCCTCATCATGCTGGGATGTTTTTTACTCAGGCACGATCCAAAAAATACATTAGCGCGTCAGGCAACTCGTTTTGCCAAAAGCCCCATAAATGTTTGCCATCCTTTTCACGGTAAGAAACTTCTGCGTTCCGCTCGCGCAGTAAATCTGCGCATTGACGGTTCAGCTCTACAAAGTTGTAAATGCCAGTATCACTCTCAAAAGCATCTTCCTGAAGGCCAACTGTCATCCAAACATTTAGATGCGACAGTTCTTTCTCACGGGCAATAATTTCTTGCGAAGCTTCATAGTAGGCACCTGAGAGGCTGATAATACGATTAAACAGCTCAGGATACAATAGCGCCAAATGCAAAGACACACTGCCTCCCAGTGAATCTCCAGCAAGAATGCGGGAAGCTGCATCTTTTCTTATAGGATACTTTTGTTCCACATAGGGAATAATCTCTTCTGCAAAACAGGCAGTGTATGCCTCAAAACGATTGCCGAAGGGAGCGTACTCCTGAGTTCTGATTTTGGTGTTCACTTCTACACCTACAATAATGAAGGGTTCCACGCCTTCATCCAGTATGAGACGGTTGGCGTGTGTTGCAATGCGTCCAAAGTTAAAGAATTCCTCTCCATCCTGACAGTAGACGACAGGGTAGCTCAATATTTCATTATAGCCGGGCGGCAAATAAATTCGAAGAATTCGGGTTTCGCCAAGTAAGCGGCTGTCTACTTCGTCTTTAAGGATAGTTCGTTTTAAATACCGAGAATCCGTCATTTTTCGTCACCTTTCTTGGGTATTATTTTGCATTAAGGATCACAATAAGTTAAGATTACCCTGATTGCAATAGATGTTTAAAATTTCAATCATGTACTAAGCTGTTATAGTAAAAAACACACCCTGTTACATACACAAAAATGTGGCAAACTCAAAAAAAATAACTAAATCTTTGACGCGAGCGATATAACAGGTGTATAATAATCCTATAACAGCGGAACTTGATATTCAAATTTTTTTGTTGAGGTGAAGAAAATGAGCAAGGTTCCTTATGAAGTTTACACAGAGGAAGTTGAGGCTCTGTCCGTGCTTTCTCCGGATGGTGAAATTATCAATAAAGATAAATTGCCTAAACTTACAGATGATCAATTGAAAGAAATTATGTATCGTATGGTATTTACACGTACTTGGGATGACCGTGCTGTTAACTTGGGCCGTCAAGGACGTCTCGGCTTCTACGCTCCGGTATCCGGACAAGAAGCAACAATGGTTGGTAGTGAATTTGCACTCCAAAAAGAAGACTTTATTGCACCAGGCTACCGAGATATTCCGCAACTCGTTTGGCATGGCCTGCCATTATATCAAGCTTTCTTGTATTCCCGTGGTCATCAACACGGTGGTCAAATTCCGGACGGCGTTAACGTATTGATGCCGCAAATTATCATTGGTGCGCAAATTCTGCACGCTATGGGTATTGCAATGGGCTACAAACTGAAAAAACAAAAACAAGTCGTCATTACATATACAGGCGACGGCGGTTCTTCCGAAGGTGATTTCTACGAAGGTCTGAACTATGCTGGTGTGTACAAGTTGCCAGTTATTTTCTTTGTGCAAAATAATGGTTACGCGATCACAACGCCATTCTCAAAACAAACAGCTGCTCTTTCGATCGCTCATAAAGCAGTAGCTGCTGGTATTAAAGGTGTTAAAATTGACGGTATGGACGTGCTTGCAGTTATTAAAGCCGTTCAAGAAGCTGCAGAGCGTGGACGTAATGGCGAAGGTGCAACATTGATTGAAGCCGTTACTTACCGTTTCCGTCCGCATTCCCTTTCTGATGATGCGACGAAATATCGTTCTAAAGAAGAAGAAGGCGAATGGAATGCAAAAGATCCAATTGCCCGCTTTGCGAAATATCTTGAGAAAAAAGGTCTTTGGACTGAAGAAGATACAGCTCGCGTAAAAGAAGAAGCTAAGGCAAAAGTGAACGAAGAGATCAAAAAAGCCGAGAAAACAGAAAAAATGACAATTCCTGGCCTGATCGATAGCATGTTCGAAACTACGCCTAAGCATTTGGAAGAACAAAAAGCTGATTTTAAATAATTGAACTTGAAAGAGACCGGGCGGCAACCCGATCCGGTCTGCTTTTCGATTGACCTGAACTGAAATTGATCTGTCAATGTTTAAGGAGGAAATGAAGCAAATGGCACAAATGAACATGAAAGAAGCGATTCGTGACGCACTGCGCGTAGAGTTGAAACGCGACCCTAACGTCCTGCTTTTCGGTGAAGACGTAGGTCATGTAGGTGGCGTATTCCGCGCTACAGAAGGTTTGCAAAAAGAATTTGGCGAAGAACGTGTATTCGATACTCCGCTGGCGGAATCCGCAATCGGGGGTCTTGCTGTCGGTCTGGGTATCCAAGGGTTCCGCCCTGTAGCTGAAATCCAGTTCGTAGGCTTTATCTTTGAAGCGCTCGATCAAATGGCGATTCAAGCATCCCGTATGCGTTACCGTTCCGGTGGACGTTACAATTCTCCAATCGTATTCCGTACACCTTTTGGTGGCGGTGTTAAGGCAGCCGAGCTGCATACTGATTCCTTGGAAGGTCTTTTGACTCAAACACCAGGTATTAAGGTTGTTGTTCCTTCCAACCCTTACGATGCAAAAGGTCTTATGATCGCGTCTATTCGCGATAACGATCCAGTATTTTTCATGGAGCATTTGAACCTGTACCATGCATTCCGTGCTGAAGTTCCTGAGAATGATTACACAGTTGAACTGGGCAAGGCTAATGTAGTTCGTGAAGGTTCTGATGTAACGATCATTACTTACGGTATGATGGTACACACTTCAGTTAAGGCTGCTGAAGAGCTGGAAAAAACAAAAGGTATTAAAGTGGAAATCATTGATTTGCGTACAATCAGCCCGATTGACATTGATACCATTGTTGCTTCCGTTCAAAAAACAAATCGTGCCATCGTTGTTCAAGAAGCGCAAAAGAGTGCCGGTGTTGCTGCTGAAGTTATTGCACAAATTAACGAAAAAGCAATCCTGCATCTGGAAGCACCAGTTCTGCGTGTAGCAGGTCCGGATACCGTTTATCCATTTGCTCAAATTGAAGATACTTGGTTGCCAACGCCAACACGTATCATTGATGCGGTTAATAAAGTATTGGAATTTTAATTAAAGCACACCGTAAATTTGGGAGGTTTTAAACGTGGCAAAATTTGAATATAAATTCCCGGAGCTGGGTGAAGGTCTTCACGAAGGCGAAATCATCAAGATGCACATCAAGCCCGGCGACAAAGTAACTGATGATGATATCATCATGGAAGTACAAAACGACAAGGCTGTAGTTGAAGTTCCATGTCCGGTTAATGGTACGGTTCAAGAAGTATTTGCCAAAGACGGAGACATCTTTAACGTAGGTCAAGTTGTAGCTGTCATCGACGCAGAAGGTGAACTTCCTGAACAAGAAGATGCACCGGAAGCACCAGCTGCTAGCCCTGAGCCAGTTGCTGCTGCACAAGGCGGAGCTGCAGGTGCAGCTAGATTTGAATATAAATTCCCAGAGCTGGGTGAAGGTCTTCACGAAGGTGAAATCATCAAGATGCACATCAAACCCGGCGACAAAGTAACTGATGATGATATTATCATGGAAGTACAAAACGACAAGGCTGTAGTTGAAGTTCCATGTCCGGTTAATGGTACGGTTCAAGAAGTGTTTGCCAAAGACGGAGACATCTTTAACGTAGGTCAAATTGTGGCTGTCATCGCTGCTGAGGGTGAACTTCCTGAGCAAGAAGAAGCACCAGCTGCTGTTAAACAAGAAGAGGATGCTGCAAAAGGTGGAGCGAACACTCAACCAGGTGCAACACCTGCTGCTTCGAACAAAGACGTGCTGGCTACACCTAGCGTCCGCAAATTTGCACGTGAGCAAGGTGTTAACATCGCTCAAGTGAGTGGCTCCGGCAAAAACGGTAAAATCACTAAAGAAGATGTAGAAGCTTTCAAAAATGGCGGAGGCCAAGCGGCTGCACCAGCAGCGAAAGAAGCTGCAAAAGCGCAAGAGCCAGCTAAAAAAGAAGCGAAAGCTGCAGCACCATCCGCACCAGCTGCAGATCCGCGTGCTGAGGAAGAACGCGTACCATTTAAAGGTATCCGTAAAGCAATTTCCAATGCTATGGTTAAGTCAGCTTACACAGCTCCACACGTTACAATTATGGATGAAGTGGATGTAACCGAGCTGGTTGCTTTCCGTACTCGTATCAAACCAATTGCAGAGAAGAAAGGCACAAAAGTAACTTACCTGCCGTTCATCGTAAAAGCTTTGGTTGCTGCTTCCCGTCAATTCCCGGCTCTGAATGCCTCGATCGACGAAGAAGCTAACGAAATTGTCTACAAAAAATACTACAACATCGGTATCGCTACTGACACAGACAACGGCTTGATCGTTCCTGTTATCAAAGATGCTGATCGTAAGAGTATCTGGATGATTGCTGATTCCATTCGTGATCTGGCTGTACGCGGTCGTGATGGTAAATTGGCTGCCAATGAGATGAGAGGAAGCACGATTTCCATCACGAACATTGGTTCCGCAGGCGGTATGTTCTTTACTCCAATCATCAACTTCCCTGAAGTTGCAATTTTGGGTACTGGCCGCATCAGTGAAAAAGCAGTCGTGAAAAACGGTGAAATTGTTGCCGCTCCAGTAATGGCTCTTTCCCTGAGCTTTGACCACCGTATTATTGACGGTGCAACTGCTCAAAACTTCATGAACTATATCAAACAGCTGCTCGCTAACCCTGAGCTGCTTGTAATGGAGGTGTAATCAATGGTAGTAGGAGACGCTTCTCTGGATATTGACACATTGGTTATCGGTGCGGGTCCTGGCGGCTATGTAGCTGCCATCCGTGCCGCACAATTGGGACAAAGCGTATTGATCGTTGACAAATCTGAGCTGGGCGGTGTCTGTCTGAACCGTGGATGTATTCCATCCAAAGCTTTGATCTCTGCAGCTCATCAATACGAAGCAGCTAAACATGGCGAAACTTTCGGTATTACGGCTGAAAATGTAAAAGTAGATTTTGCTAAAACGCAAGAATTCAAAAACGGTGTTGTTAAGAAAATGACTGGCGGCGTAAGCGGCTTGCTCAAAGGCAACAAAGTCGAAGTTTTCAACGGTGAGTGCATGTTCATCAACGAAAACGAAGCGCGTGTATTCAACGAACATGAATCACCACGTTACCGTTTTAAAAATGCGATTATCGCAACAGGCTCCCGTCCTATCGAATTGAAGCCATTCCCGTTTGGCGGACGCATTCTGTCTTCTACTGAAGCATTGAACCTGCCTGAAATTCCGAAAAGCCTGATCGTTATCGGTGGTGGATACATTGGTGCAGAGCTTGGACAAATGTATTCCAAATTCGGTTCCAAAGTAACGATCATTGAAGGTATGGATACTGTTCTTCCTGGCTTCGATAAAGATATGACTTCCATCGTTTCGAAAAGCATGAAGAAAACAGGTATCGAAATCTTCACTGGCGCTAAAGCGGAAAGTGCGGAACAAACTGATAAAGATGTAACAGTGAAATTCTCTGTTAACGGTGAAAGCAAAGAAGTAACTGCTGAGTACCTGCTTGTAACTGTTGGACGTCGTCCAAATACAGACGGTGAACTGGGTCTGGATTTGATCGGTGTAGAACTGGATGACCGCGGAATGGTGAAAGTTGACCACCAAGGACGCACAAGCATTCCTCATATCTTCGCAATCGGTGATATTGTTCCTGGTCTTGCTCTGGCTCACAAAGCTTCTTACGAAGGTAAAGTAGCTGCTGAAGTAATTGCCGGCAAACCATCCGTTGTAGACTACAAATGTATTCCGGCTGTTGTGTTCACAGATCCAGAATGCTCTAGCGTAGGCTATACAGAGACACAAGCTAAAGAAAAAGGCTACAATGTCAAAGTTGGTAAGTTCTCTTACGGAGCAAACGGTCGTGCTGTTTCCCTGAACGCTGCTGAAGGCTTTGTGAAAATCGTAGCTGACGCAGATACAGGTCTGGTACTGGGTACGCAAATCGTAGGTCTGGAAGCTTCCAACCTGATTGCTGAGCTGGGTCTGGCGATTGAAATGGGTGCTACACTTGAAGATATCTCCCTGACTATCCATGCTCACCCTACACTGGGCGAACTTGTGATGGAAGCAGCAGAAGTCGTAATGGGTCATCCGATCCACGCATTGGCGCCACGTCGCTAATTCCATTTCATTATCTTGTTTTTGGATTCATACATGAAAAAAGAGGCAAGGAGCGCTATATGTGCGCTCTTTGTCTCTTTTTTTCAAACTTTAAGATTATTGTACTATCATGAAAATTCACACAGTACATGGTCAAAAAAGTACCCTACATGATAAACTAAATATAGATTAATGGTGTAGATCGAGAGTTTTCAAAATTAAAAATGGACGATGCTGTTTTTTATTCATGCTCAAAGGAGAGAAACAACGTGCGCAACTACTTGGAATTGCTGGAGGATATTTTAGAGAACGGGGTAAAAAAAGAGGATCGGACAGGGACGGGAACATTATCTGTTTTCGGAAGGCAACTTCGTTTTGATCTGGCCAAGGGCTTCCCGTTAGTGACCACTAAAAGAGTACATTTGAAATCGGTTATACATGAGCTGTTATGGTTTTTGCGAGGTGATACCAATATTGCTTATCTCAAGGAGAACGGAGTTAGCATTTGGGATGAATGGGCAGATGAACAGGGGAATCTGGGACCTGTATATGGATCGCAATGGCGCGCATGGGAAACAACGGACGGACAACATATTGATCAAATTGCGAATGTCATTGAAGCTATCAGAAACAATCCGGATTCACGTCGACATATTGTCAGTGCTTGGAACGTGGCTGAAATTGAATCGATGAAATTGCCGCCATGTCATTTTGTATTCCAGTTCTACGTAGCTGGGGGAAAGCTATCCTGTATGCTGACGATGCGTTCAGTGGATACATTCCTTGGACTGCCGTTCAACATCGCTAGTTATGCATTGCTGACGCATATGGTTGCACAGCAGTGCGGTTTGGAGCCTGGAGAGTTTATTTGGTCAGGCGGCGATGTGCATATTTATTCAAACCATATACAACAAGTGCATACGCAGTTGGAGCGTGATCCTTATCCCTTGCCACAGTTGAAAATCCTGCGCAAGCCTGAATCCATTTTTGATTACACTTACGAGGATTTTGTTTTTGAGAATTACGAGCATCACCCAGGAATCAAGGCGCCTGTCGCCATCTGATTAGAGGAGGTGGAAAGATGAGCATTTCGATGATATGGGCTATGGCACAAAATGGTGTGATTGGTCGGGATAACAGACTTCCTTGGCGCCTTCCCAGAGACATGGCCTTCTTTAAAGAGCAGACGATTAATAAAACAGTACTCATGGGACGCAAAACGTGGGAATCCTTTGGCGGGAGAAGCCTACCAAACCGCCGCAACGTCGTTTTGACTCGTGATGAGCACTATCAGGCGGAAGGTGCAGAAGTGATCCATACACTGGAGAAGGGGCTCCAACTTGCACAGCAAGAAGAGCTAATGGTCATTGGCGGAGCGGAGATTTACTCACTGTTTTGGCCACATGCGGATCGGCTGATTGTGACTCGAATTGAGGAGACTTTTGAAGGCGATACGACGTTTCCTGAGCTGGATTGGAGCGGCTGGACTATAGTCAGTGAGACGCCGGGTATCAAGGATGACAAAAACTTGTATGACTACCGTTTTGTTGTTTACGAGAGAACAGCATAACAATAGATGAATTCAACCTAGCTCATTTGAAAAATTAATAAACCATATAAAAAATCCTTTTGGCTGTAGATGCAGAAAGTTGCATAAGTTTTCATTACTTTTACGCTGTATTGTGATACAATAAATCAAATTCAATGAGAACAGACCCTTTCATAACACAAACAGACAAGTTCGAATTTGATTAGAATTCTGAATGGATGATCGGGGTTCATAAGCGAAGAGATGGGGGAACGTAACATGTCTACACCAACTGGATTTATGGAATACACACGACAGCTTCCTACAGACCGGGACCCGGCAGAGCGTATAAAGGATTGGGAAGAATTCCATAAGCATATGTCTGAAGAAGAGCTGCGTACCCAAGGGGCGCGTTGTATGGACTGCGGAACTCCTTATTGTCATACGGGGATGGATCTCATGGGAGCAACTTTAGGCTGCCCAGTTCATAATCTTATTCCGGAATGGAACAATCTCGTATATCGTGGTTTGTGGAAGGAAGCGCTAGATCGGCTGCACAAAACGAATAACTTTCCAGAATTTACGGGTCGTGTCTGTCCTGCGCCATGTGAAGGTTCATGTACAGTTGGCCTTATTGGGGAGTCTGTTACCATTAAGACAATTGAGGAAGCGATTATCGAAAAAGGCTTTGAGGAAGGTTGGGTCGTTCCTAACCCGCCGGAAAAACGTACAGGCAAACGAGTGGCTATTGTTGGCTCGGGTCCTGCGGGATTGGCTGCGGCAGCACAGCTTAACAAAGCAGGTCACAGCGTGACAGTGTATGAGCGTGCAGATCGTGTAGGTGGGTTACTGATGTATGGAATCCCATCCATGAAGCTGGATAAGAAGGTTGTACAGCGCCGTGTAGATTTGCTGGAGGCTGAAGGTATCCAATTCATCACGAATACGGAAATCGGCAAGGATATCCCTACTGAGCAGCTGATTGCTGACTATGATGCAGTTGTGCTATGCGGTGGATCTACAAAGCCGAGAGAATTCAATATTGAAGGCAGCGATTTGAATGGTGTTCATTATGCTATGGATTATTTGAATGGCACCATCAAGAGTTATCTGGATTCCAACCTCGAAGATGGCAACTATTTGTCCTCCAAAGGTAAGGACGTTATTGTTATCGGTGGCGGTGATACAGGTTCGGACTGTGTAGCTACTTCTTTGCGGCATGGTTGCCGGAGTGTCACTCAATTTGGAACACACACCAAAGCTCCGGTGGAACGTGATCCGATTGCGAATCCTTGGCCGCAGTTTCCGAATGTGTACTCTCTCGATTATGCACAGGAAGAAGCGAAAGCGTTGTTCGGAGAAGACCCGCGTGAGTTCTCCATCATGACAACCAAATTTGTGGGTGATGAGAATGGCAATCTGAAAGAACTGCACACCATTCAAATTCAACGTATTGTCGATGAAACAGGACGTAAAATCTATCAACCGATTCCAGGTACGGAACGCGTATTTCCGGCACAAATTGCGCTGATTGCAATTGGATTTGATGGGCCTGAGCAAACGATTGTGAAGGAAATAGGTTTGGAAACAGACCGCCGTTCCAATGTTAAGGCACGTTATGGGAAATATGTGACGAATGTGGATAAGGTGTTTGCTGCAGGTGACATGCGCCGTGGGCAGAGTCTTGTCGTGTGGGCTATTAATGAAGGCCGAGAAGCAGCACGTGAAGTTGATAAATACCTCATGGGTGCTACTGTTTTGGTATAATTATAAATTTTTATGTTACGTTACGAATCAAGTAAAGGCTCCATCTTAGGATGGGGCTTTATTTGTGTTTAAAGCTTTATCACTAGTCGTTGTTGAAACCAATTTTCTAGTGAGGTATACAAAACGTTGTAAACTCAATGTTATATAAATTAACTTAAAATTAACTTTTTAATCATGTAGTTGTTATCTAAAATAATCATAACATAAATAAGGATGGTGTGTGTAGCCTTTTTTAAAGAAAATACATTTATTTTACAAAATAATTAGATTAAAATTCAAATTATGTAATATAAGTTAACATTAATATGACGCGAGTTTGCTAATAGTACAGTTTTATTTTGGGTTCTTCATATTTATATTGCTTCCAAAGGAAGATGACATGATCTTTTCCAAGGTTACATAAAATCATGACCTGAGAGAATCATGATATCTATGGTATAATAGACGTACATTGTTGAAGCGCTAGACTAAATGAATTTACAAAGGAGCTTTCGCCGGGAGAAGGCTCCTTTTGCATGAGGCCGGGAACCTGTGTTTTCATTTGCGTTCCATGTATATCTATGAATCATGGAGGAGAAACAGAAGGCCGTCAGGAAGGAATGGAATGAATGAAGACGTTGATTATTGCTGAGAAACCAGATATGGGGCGGACAATTGCCGCTGTTATGGAGCCGCGTGCTAAAAATAACCGTACCTATTTGGAAGGGGAGAAATACATTGTAACCTGGGCGATCGGTCATTTGTTGGGTCTGGCTGAGCCGGATGCTTACGATGCTAAGTACAAACGATGGAATATTCAAGATCTTCCGATTATCCCTGAACAATTCAAAATTGTACCTAATCCGAAAACAAAAGATCAGCTAAAAATGATTGGTGAGCTGGCCAAACGCTGCAATGCCATCGTGAATGCTTGTGATGCTGGACGGGAGGGGCAATATATTTTTGCGTTAATTCAGCAGCAGTTAAAGCTACGACAGCCGGTTAAGCGATTGTGGATCTCGGACTTGACGGCGGAAAGTATTGCGACTGGCTTTGAACGATTGCGAGATGCCTCGGAGTTTGAATTCCTGACTCAAGCTGCGCGGGCACGAAGTGAAGCAGACTGGCTGATTGGCATGAACGCCTCCAGAGCGTTCACAACACGACATAACACCTTGCTGTCGGTAGGACGGGTGCAGACTCCCGTGTTGGCACTAATTCATGATCGAGAAAAGGAAATAGAAGCATTTCAGTCTCAAACCTTCTATGACGTATGGGCTGAGTTCAAACAAGATCAGATTAAGTACAAAGGGGCATGGCAGGGTGATCGGCTGACGAATCCGGAAGAAGCTGAGGGGATCGCTGCGGCGGTACGCGAAAAAGAGGGTAAAATTACCAAATATGATACAAAGCAGACAAAGGAGTATCCTTTTAAATTATACGATTTGACGCTGCTTCAACGCGAGGCGAATGCCAAGTACGGTTATTCGGCTAAAAAAACGCTGGATGTGGCACAAGCGCTTTATGAGCGTCACAAGGTCATTTCCTATCCGCGGACCAACTCTAATTATGTGACAGAGCAGAATATAGACGGCATGCATAAGGCATTACGGATGCTGGGGACAGGCCCTTATGCTGATCTGGTACAACAAGCAAACCCTAATTTGGTCCATAAACAGAATAAATCGGTCTGCAATCCGTCTCGTGTTGAGGATCATCATGCTATTTTGCCGACGTTAAAAAGGCCGGGAACGCTAAGCAAGGAGGAACAAAATGTATATGACCTGGTTATTCGTAGGTTTCTGTCGCATTTTTTTCCGCCGGCTGAATATAAAATGCATACCGTAATGACGCAGGTGGACAAGCATCTGTTTAAAACTAATATTAAGGAGCTTCTGTCCTTGGGATGGAAAGTGGTTTTGAGCAAGGCTGATCAGGATAAAGGTAAAAAGAGCAAAACATCCAAAAAAGAGGATGAAGAGGAAACGGACGAGTGGACGGACAAGAAGTTTGAAATTGATGCAGGGCGTCCGGTAGATTGTGTTCGCGCTGAGATGAAAGAAAAGGCGACTCAGCCTCCTAAAAGCTACACGGAGGGCACATTGCTTAAAGCGAT
Source organism: Paenibacillus sp. FSL W8-0439 (assembly GCF_038008995.1). Taxonomy (NCBI): domain Bacteria; kingdom Bacillati; phylum Bacillota; class Bacilli; order Caryophanales; family Paenibacillaceae; genus Paenibacillus; species Paenibacillus sp. FSL W8-0439. The sequence continues at coordinate 3,154,812 of NZ_JBBPAK010000001.1, read as the reverse complement.
GGAAAGCGCGGGAAAGCAGATGGAGAATGAGGAATTACGCGAGGTTATGAAGGATGCTGGATTAGGTACACCTGCGACACGGGCCGCCACAATTGAACGATTAAAGAAAGTCGGCTACATTGAAATGAAGGGCAAAAAGATTCTGATTACGGATAAAGGAAAGATGGCTATTAACCTGATCCGTCATGCCGGGGTAGATCTATTAGCTTCACCGGAGATGACAGGTCAATGGGAACGCCGTCTTCATCAAATTTCCAAGGGTGAGGCAGCTCAGGAGAAGTTTATGGATAACGTTAAAAGATTTACGTTGTCCATCATTGATAAGGTAAGGCAGCAGCCACCTGCTCCCGCAAATGCCTTTGGCGAGGAGGCAAGGAGTAATCGCTCGGGAGGAAAGACGAACGCCCGCGGCGTAGGTACGAGTGGACGTGCCACCACCGCCAAAGGAAGAGACCGCACAGCATCAGGAGGCGGTAGCAGTGCAGGAAGTGCTACGCTAAAGCAAGCATCGGCGCCAATAAGTCGCAGTTCGACTACACAAGCAGTGCGGAGCTCATCTGATGGACAGTCAGATACTTCAGCAAGCCAAAGGCAGGCGTTAGGCAGCTGCCCGTGCTCCAATTGCGGTGGAAGCATTATTGAAGGCCGCAAAGGGTATGGGTGTAGCCACTTTAAGCAGGGCTGTGGTTTTGTCATTTGGAAGGAATATGCGGGCAAGCAGATTACCGAAACGATGCTCAAGTCCCTGCTCGCCAAGGGGCAGACGCAATTGTTGTCTTTTAAACGTAAAGATGGATCGACCGTCAAAGCGCGGATTGTTCTGGATGTGCCAGGAACAGGACAACTTAGCGTTCGTGAGGATGCCTGAGATTAGGTCCGTCTATCATAGTAGAATGTGAAGGTTAAATGACCTTTTAAACACGAACAAAAAAGGACCCTATCCGAGGGTCCTTTTTTGTTGATGCAATTGTATGCTTTCGTGGATCACCCGTGGCACTTCTGTTAGCTTTTGTATAGTATACATCACAGAGTTCACGTTTTTTTGCAATTCAACCATATTGTAAATCCATTCTTTGGGCTGCTTAAGATACACAGCGTGAATACCTGCTGCAAGGGCTGGAGATACGTCGGTGCGTAAAGAATTCCCAATCATCCAGGTAATGTTTCGGTCCAAGCGATTCATTTGGATGATTTCTTCCAGTGCATCTACATTTTTATGCTGGCGAATGTAGATACGGTCATCAAAGTAAGTAGCCAGCTTCATTTGTTCAATCTTTCTTTCTTGAATGACCTGCTCACCCCCAGTGTAAAGATGAAGGGAATGCCCTGCTTTTTGGAGTGAATTTAACGTTTCGGCCATACCTGGATACGGTTCGATTTCCTGCTCGTACACACTTCGGCCAAGCGAGCGAAGCTCCTGCTCTTCCCGAGAATCCGTACGGCGTCCAAATTGTTCCGAGAAAAACTGGTACGTATCTATTAGGGATTGTGGAAAATGCTCGCTGGCAAAACCCACCTGATGAACTCCAGCCACATCAATTTCGATTTGTTTTTCACGGATCGAATTTCTCGTTAGGTTATGAGCTGCAAACCATTCCTGAAGCAAATCGAAAAAGTGGTTGAGAATAAGATCGAAATACTTGTTGCAGTGGACCAAAGTGTCATCAAGATCAAATAAAATGTGCTGCTTCGGATACGACATGGTGCATACTCCTTCCAAGCCAAAGCTTTAACGGTGTTCGGTTTATAACTAAAGTTGCGATTCAAATTACAATCCAATATAGGATTCCAAAAATACCTGCAAATCAGCCGCACCGTCGGGACGGATGCTGAATTTTTCCTTGTGATAGCGTCCAATGTGGATGCGGAGCAAGCCAGCCACACGCAAAATCATCATATCAGACATAAGTGTATCTTCCAATCGTCTCAAATCATGACGCATGTCTTCAAGAGACTTAGGACCTTGAGCTACATAACGCAAAATGCGCAGTCGTTGCGGATCATTGACAGCACGAGTAAGCCGTAGTAGAAGCGTAGGCGGTTCTTCCTCACTCTCCTCGGGAATATCTACCGGATACTGGATCAGCAGTGTACGGGTATAAAAGCAATATGAATTAATTGGGCGATTATGGACGACCGGAAACAGCACCACTGTATCGAGATCTTCCATATGTGGGACGACTAGCCCGGCTGTTGCATATTCAACAAGTGCTTCCGGTTCCATTTTACTTAACAGCATGCGCTTTTCCGCAGCGTCTTCTTCTGCCAACACACGCAGTTCGCCTTCCAAGGTCCGAAAATAATCACGATCCCACAATCTGAGGAGTGGTGCATATACCTTACGAATGCGTAAAGATTCTTCAAAGGTTAAAAAAGGAATATGCGGAACAAGCAGCTCAAACATATCCTTGTCCGGTCCGTGATCCAAGTAAGAAATATAGTCGGATATTTCATCTGACTCCGGTCGAAGCAACGCCCAGGCATAGAGTGCGTCATAATCGCTAAAAGGGCAATCCTGAGCTGTAGCAAGCTCAGTACGAACTTCTTGTTGTAGTCGTGCATCCACCTTGTCGATCCATTCATGGCCCAAGTCCATATCTTGGACCCACTTTTTAGTTACATAGGCCATAAAGCTGCCGAGCAATTCATAAATTGGAGAAGTGTCTATTTTAATTTGATAACTCATGGAACCAAATGCCTCCTATTCTGTCTTCTAGCCCAGAGCGGTGAACGTAAATAAAGCCCGTCCATAAGCAAAACATGAGCATTTTGAAATTGCCCACTTATTTATTATGGCTTGTTCTGCCGGGCATTGTCCACTATAATATGAAATAGTGCGTTGTGACGTGAACTTGGTCGGATTGAACATACGAGGCTCTTCACCAAATGGAGTCGGATACATACCAGACTAGCTCTATCCGTAAAATCGTCATCTCAGATGGCGATTTTTTTCTTTTTCTCTTTAATACACTAAAATTAACGCTAAAAACATCTTAATATGTAATATACCGATTTTTCAGATGGTCATGGTATACATCGTGATAAGAATTATTATTGATTATGGTATCAAATGCAAATCATTTCTAAGCATTCATTTTATGATGTTAATAATTTAATTGTTCGGGCAGGAGGAGCTAGGATGTCGTCGTCGTTACGTGTTCATTATTTTATTTTAATTGCAGTTATTATTGTTGCTGGATTATGTCAGGGTTTGCTATTACCTATTTTGTCGATTTCTTTGGAACAAATGGGTGTTTCGTCTTCGCTAAACGGAATGAACGCGGCTGCACTGTATATTGGTTCATTTGCAATGACACTGGTGGCTGAACGGACTTTGGGATGGCTGGGGTTCAAAAAGCTGATGGCCGGTGGTCTTGTGCTTGTGCTCATTACGCTGCTGCTGTTCCCGCTAATTCCTGATATTCGGATTTGGTTCGTACTGCGTCTGCTCGTAGGTATTGGAGACAGTGCGTTGCACTATTCTGCGCAGTTGTGGATATTGCTAGTAACTCCACCAGAGAATCGAGGCCGCAACATTTCCTTTTATGGTATGTCTTACGGTCTGGGTTTTGCATTAGGCCCATTGGGATTATGGCTACTCGATTATGGAATGCTGGTTCCATTTGCTGCGTTGGCTTTTTTGTGCTTGCTTGTGTTGCTGTTAGTGTTAATCAAGCTACCTGACTCCAGACCGGAGAAGCAGGAAACTGAGGCGCGTCCCGCACAAAGATTCCGACGCAGCTATAGCTGGGCATGGTATGCTCTGTTGCCTGCATTTCTATACGGTTATATGGAAGCGAGCCTGAACAGTAATTTTCCAGTCTATGGCCTGCGTATTGGCTTCCATACCGATGAAATTGCTGCTTTGCTGCCTTTCGTTAGTTTGGGAGGCTTAGTGTTGCAACTGCCTTTGGGTATATTAAGTGACCGTTGGGGACGTAAAAAAGTGCTAATGAGCGTAGGTATAGCGGGAGGATTGACCTTTATGTTGCTACCCTGGAGTGGTAATCATTTTATGTTCACTTTGGTATTGCTGACCATCGCAGGTGGATTGGTAGGCTCCTTTTTCTCACTCGGTTTGGCCTATGCAGCTGACCTGTTGCCCAAATCATTTTTGGCGGCTGCAAATGTGCTGGCATCCTTTCATTTTAATCTGGGAAGTGTGGTCGGACCTAATATTAGCGGAGGGTTGCTAGACATTGGAACTCAAGGCAGCATGTTTCTAGTTCTTGGAGGTAGTTACATTGTTTTCGGATTGTTGGGTCTGTTTTCCCGAAAAAGAGTACCGGCGGTTTAAAACTGCGGTTTGCATGGTATTTGTTTCACAATTACTATAAAATATAAACATGTATTGATGGCGGACAAAGGGGAATCATAGATGATTAAAATTCGGAAGCTGACCAAGCACGTGGGGCCTGAACGTACCCCGTTGCTTCGAGGGATTGATGCTGAAATTCATCAGGGTGAATTCATTGCTATAGTGGGGCCAAGCGGAAGCGGTAAAACGACACTTCTTCGCTGTCTTGCTTTACATGAATCTTGGGAAGAAGGCAGTTTAATTGTAGGAGGCAATGATGTACTGAAATCCGGGTGGACAGGCAAGATGAAATTAAAGCAGGAATGGGCATATCTGGAGCAAAATCCGCATCTTAATATGAATCGGACCGCTCTTAAAAATGTGCTCATTGGCAGATCGGGTCAGACCCCCTGGTGGAGAATGGTTACTGGTATGGTGCGTTCCGACGATTATATGGGAGCGATGGATGTTCTGGAGGATCTGGGTTTGCTGGATAAGGCGCATGATAAATGCGACAAGCTCAGCGGCGGCGAACGGCAGCGGGTAGCCACAGCGCGTGCTCTCGTTCACGGAGCTAAGGTTATTTTAGCTGATGAGCCTGTAAATGGACTTGATCCTGCCTCAGCAGCGCATGTACTGGAAACCTTTCGCAAGCTGTGTTCTGACGAACGAGTAACAATCATTACTGTACTGCCGCTGGAAATGGCTGAACGTTTTGCTTCCCGAATATGGGGGCTGAATGAGGGCGAGCTGGTGTTTGATATCCAGGGAAGACGATTGACACAGGCAGAAAAGAACAAATTGTGAAGGGGACGGCAAGAGAAGTGAAAAAAATGCTGTTGAAAATGGTGGCGTGCTGCTGTTCCTTGCTGCTCCTTGCTGGATTTTTAAGCGGCTGTAATGTGATTAGCGATCCGATTTCGCTGATGCAGACACCAACGATGTCTGATGAGAAACAACAGCTGAATGGAGCAGTAAATACGCAATTAGGGGCGGTACAGCCTTTAAGGCCGAACGATCCGGATGATCCTACGCCAATTCGGACGGGAGATTTGAATAATGATGGTATAGATGAAGCGGTGCTCTTTTATGAAACACCAGATGAGAGCGTAAAGATACATGGTGCCTTGTTTGAAGATCAGGGCGGCACGTGGGTAAAGAAGCTTACATTTGATGGGGAAGGCACGGTGTTGGAATCATTTAAGCTTGTGGATTTAACCAATGACGGTACGCTTGATATTGTAGCAGGTTTTTCGAGCGGAGACAGTAGTGAGAACGGGGACCAGAAGGGCCTCATCGTATACTCTTATACTGGAGGAACGTTGGAAAAAATATATGCAACGGGCTATACGGACTTCGTTGTAGACGATTTTAACCATAAGAAGATGGATTTGAACGGGGACAATCTGAATGACTTGACGATTATCTTGCTCCGTCGTAATGAATTTTTTACCGTGAAAACATTCCAGTTCAGCGGAGGGACCTTTAAGGAGATCGGGTCGTTGGAATTGGACAGTCAGGCTTTAGGCGTCTACAATGTCGTCGCTGGTAAGGTAGCCCAAGGTAGGCAAGGGATCATTATTGATACAAAGATTGCCGAGACAACTACGGTTTCCAATGTTATCGTGATGGATCACGGCAAACTCAGAAAGCTCAATCTTATGGATGTTACCTTTAAGGATGCTACCATCGCCAGTGGTGATGTGGATGGTGACGGTATTCTCGAATTTGGGAATTTAGAGAAGCCTAAAGGTTGGAGCAACAGGCCGCTGGATGAAGTTCCTTATTTTGTATCGTTCTATCAGTGGGATGGGGCCAAAGGGACGATTTTCAAGCAGCAACAGTATCGTGATTCTAATGAACAGGTCTACTTCAGACTGCCGAAAGAGCTGCATGGCAAGGTGACTATTGATCCGAAGGTTTCAAGGAAAGACAGCTATTTGCGGTTTATTCTGGATGATACAGACAAAACAATAGCGGAAATTAAATTTTTCTCATTGTCACAATGGGAGCGAAACAATGAAGGCTATAGCCAATTGTGGCGAACGAACGCACAGGTAATTGGCATTAAGCGATCCAGCGAGCTGGAACCACGTAAAACCATTAAAAACAAGATGGGGGAAAGGCAGGTAGAATAGAGTGAGTAAAGTTTTAATCATGGAAGACGAGGAATCGATCCGTAGCTTTATCGTTATTAACTTGAAACGTAACGGTTTTGAGGTGCTGGAGGCGGCAGATGGGCATGAGGCTCTGAATATTTTGAACACGGTGCGGGATATTGATATCGCGCTGCTTGACGTGATGGTGCCTGGGATGGATGGTTTTGAGGTTTGTCGGAGAATTCGGGAAACGAATGAGCGTATTGGCATTATCTTTCTGACAGCCAAGGTACAGGAACAGGATAAGGTGTATGCCTTGTCTGTAGGGGCTGATGATCATGTGAGCAAGCCTTTCAGCCCGACAGAGCTGATTGCACGTATCCAATCGTTATTGCGTCGTGTAAATGTACATCGTGAAACAGCAGCCAAGGTGTCTTTCCAGTCCGGTCCGTTCACGCTGGATTTGATAGCTAAGCAATTTAAGAAAAACGGACAGCTGATCGAACTGACACCGACAGAGTTTTCGCTGATTCAGTTTTTTCTGGAGAAAGAAAATACGCCGCTTAGCCGAGATGTGCTACTTGACCACGTATGGGGCAAGGAATATATGGGCGATCCGAAAATTGTAGATGTGAATATCCGACGTCTGCGGCAGAAAATTGAAAACAATCCATCCGAGCCGGCTTTCTTACAAACCGTGTGGGGACATGGATATAAATGGAAAGGTCAGTCTCAATGATCAAAAAGGGGATTCGCCGACAGATTGTGCTTCACTATTTTTTCGTAGTGTTCTTGGCGCTTCTGTTAGTAGAAGTCATTTTTATGTTTGCACTCCGGTCGTATTATTACGACTCCATTTACAAACACATCGAAAGCCGTATCGAATCGGTAAGTGAATTTGCATCCAAATTCAAAGAGCCAGAACAGTCTTTGCAATCGTATTTGTTGAATACATTTTCTCTGCCCTTCACTGAATTACAATTGCTTGATGAACAGGGAAATGTAATTGATAACTCGACAAATTTTGCTGCGGATCTAAGTGTGCAAACCAGTGATGTGACACAAGCCTTAGCTGGAGATACGGGCAAATGGATTGGAAAGCAACCCGGCACGGGACAGCAGGTGATGGCGGTATCTCAGAAACTGGACAATATCGTCGGAGATCAGGTGTATATTATCCGGTATACGACTTCGTTGGAATTAGTAAATGATAAATTATTCATCATTACATTATTTTCGGTGGGAATCATGGCAGCTGTACTGATTATTGTATTTATAGTAAGCACAGGGCTTGCCAATTCCATTGTCAGACCGATTAACAATATTCGCGATGTATCTGCTCAGATGGCACAGGGGCGATTTGATGCACGTATCAAAGGCGATTATCGCTATGAACTGGGTGAATTGGCATCGACGTTGAACTACATGGCACAGGAGATTGTCCGAACCAATCAAATCAAGGATGATTTTATTTCTTCCATTTCTCATGAGTTGCGTACTCCGCTTACTTCGATTAAGGGCTGGAGTGAAACGTTAAATTCTGGCGGATATGACCCGGAAGAGACGAAAATTGGGATGCAGATTATTTCCAAGGAAACGGATCGACTGATTGGCTTAGTGGAGGAAATTCTCGATTTTTCCAAACTGGAGCAAAATGCCATGAAGCTCGTGATGGGAACAGTTGATCTTCGAGAGCTTTTGCAGGAAATTATGCTGAACGTATGGGCAAAGGCAGAAATGAAGCAGATCAAGCTTCAACTGGATTCCGAGGAAACGGCTTATCTCGTTCATGGAGACGGTAACCGTCTGAAGCAGGTATTTTTGAACATTGTAGATAATGCTATCAAGTTTTCGCATGAAAGCTCGATTATTTATTTGTCTCTTCAACGCATTAAGGGTAATATCGAGATATCGGTACAGGATACGGGGATTGGGATTAGTGAAGAAAACCTTGCCAGAGTAAGGGATCGCTTTTTCCAGGTAGACCACCAAAATGGGGGGACGGGTCTCGGATTGGCAATCTCGCAACAGTTTGTTGAGCGTCATCACGGTCAGATGCTCATCAGAAGTGAATTGGGAGCTGGAACCACTATTACGGTTTCATTGCCTGCTCTGCAAGCAGAGTCATCCGTGGAACCACCACAACTCTCGGAAGGGCAAATTTAAAACCAGTTGTAAGAGGTAATAAAAAACAGCCAGTCCTCACTATATTGGAGGGCTGGCTGTTTGAAATTTTAGGGAGAGTTATGAAGTAAAGCCTTCTGCACGCAAGCGTGTGTTACGCTCATAGGCTTCTTTTAGCATACGTGTAGTTTGCGGCCGTACTGCCATTTTACCAAATACTGTTTCATTGGGTCCGATAACCATAATTTCGCTCGGATTACCTTTAATCACAGCACCATCACGAATCACAGCACCTTCACCGATAATGGCATGCTCAATATGCACGTTGCGCCCAATACGTGTGTCGGGCATAACGATACTTTCCTTGATGGATGAGCCTTTTCCCACCTCGACGCCACTAAACACTACAGAGCGCTCAATTTGGCCTTCTACTTGGCAGGAATCATGCAGGAGGCTGTCCAATGACTGCATTTTACGACCAGGCACCTTTTGCGCGCTCAGCCTTGTGCGGCGTTCACGTGTGTACATCGGCCAGTCTTGACGCTGAAGGTCAATTGCGCAATTTTCATGGAGCAGGTCCATGTGGGAGTCCCATAGGCTTTTAACTGTACCTACGTCTTTCCAGTAGCCCTGGAATTCATAAACGTATAGAGATTCTTGGTCCGCCAGCATTTTAGGTATGATATCTTTGCCAAAATCATGACTGGATTGAGGATCCTGTGCGTCTTCCAACAGGTAATTTCTTAAGTAATCCCATTTGAAAAGATAAATCCCCATAGAGGCCAAATTACTTTCGGGTTTCTCCGGCTTCTCTGCAAATTCAGTGACACGCAGATCTTCATCGGCGCTCATAACACCAAAACGGTGTGCTTCATCCCAAGGAACCTCCATGACAGAAATGGTTGCCGCAGCTCCTTTTTCCTTATGGTAGTTCAGCATCTCGCGATAATTCATATAGTAAATATGATCACCGGATAAAATAAGCACATGCTCTGGATTTTGGCTGTCAATATATTCGATATTCTTATGAATAGCATCTGCCGTTCCTAAGTATTCAGCGTTACCTGTATTATAAGATGGAAGCAGGGTAATTCCTTTGTCATCCGTTTTTGTAAGGCCCCATGGAGTCCCATCCCCAATATGTTCGTGCAAGGATTCCGCCTCATATTGCGTCAGTACACCTACAGTATCAATGTTTGAATTTACGCAATTACTGAGAGGAAAATCGATGATCCGGTAATGACCGCCAAAAGGTACGGCGGGTTTTGCAATCGTTGAAGTAAGGGGAGCAAGACGGCGTCCCTCTCCGCCTGCCAGCAGCATGGCAATGCATTCTTTATTAAACATTTCGTTTCCCTCCCGGTTTAGTTGTCTGTTGTAGTACATACATAAACGGTATGGGGTACTCTTGAAACCATCAGGTATATAAGATTCCCCAAAAACTAAGGTTTATTTTTTTCCTAGTCATTTTTCTGTTCATTGTGGCTAGAATGGGGTAATAACTCAGGTCAGCTTTGACCCAAAAGCGAATGCATTACCGACTCATACATTTTTACTCACAAAACATAAAAGGGTGGTGACGTGATGACAGACCAAACTCTTCCGCAACAGACGATATCATCGGAAGATATTTATTTGTTTCATGAAGGAACGCTTTATCACAGCTACCGATCTTTGGGTTCCCACCTTACTGTGGAGAACGGAGAACAGGGCGTTCGTTTTACAGTCTGGGCTCCTCATGCTCTCCATGTCGGGCTTGCTACAGATCGCAACAACTGGAATGGGGAACAGGATTCCTTATATAGGGTTCCCAAATCCGGTTTTTGGAGTCGTTTTTTTCCGGGGATATCCCAAGGAACATTTTACAAATACGACATTACAGGTCCAAATGGTGAACGATTTCTGAAAGCAGATCCTTACGCCGTACGTGCTGAAGTAAGACCGGCTACGGCGTCAGTGGTAGCTTCATTGGATGGTTATGTTTGGAATGATGCAGCTTGGCGCCGTAAACGTAGAGCACCATATGGTAAACCTCTACATATATATGAGCTTCATCTAGGCACTTGGAAGCAAAAAGCAGATGGTACGTTTTATACATACAGGGAGATGGCTGAGCTTCTTGTGCCTTATGTAACAGATATGGGGTATACACATATTGAGCTGATGCCGCTGAGTGAGCATCCGTATGACCTTTCCTGGGGCTACCAACTCACCGGGTATTTTGCACTCACAAGCCGTTATGGTGAACCACATGATTTTATGTATTTGGTGGATCGTTGCCATCAGGCGGGAATTGGAGTGATTATGGATTGGGTTCCAGCTCATTTTGCCAAGGATGCTCATGGATTGAGACGGTTTGACGGATCGCCGCTGTTCGAATACGCAGACCCGCTAATTGCGGAAAAGCCCGGCTGGGGAACCCTGACATTTGATTATAGCAAGCCAGAAGTACGTTCTTTTCTGATCTCCAATGCATTGTTCTGGATGGATGTGTACCATATTGATGGTCTGCGTGTAGATGCAGTGACGAGCATGTTACGGCTTGATTTTGAAAAGCAGGATGGACAATATTGTCTCAATTCCAAGGGAGGGATTGAAAATGAGGAGGCTATCGCCTTCCTTCAACAGCTGAATGAGACGGTATTCCGCTATTATCCATACGCACTCATGATGGCAGAGGAGTCCAGCGCTTGGCCGATGGTGACCTCCCCAGTAAGCGATGGAGGACTCGGTTTTAATTACAAATGGAATATGGGTTGGATGAACGATACACTTGATTATATGGCATCAGAGTTTGATCAACGACCCGATCGCCATAATTTGCTGACATTCCCCATAGCCTATGCGTACAGCGAAAATTTTACACTGCCATTGTCACATGATGAGGTTGTGCATGGTAAAAAGTCGCTGCTTGATAAAATGCCGGGCACCTATGAACAAAAATTTGCCGGACTACGGGCACTTCTTGGCTACCAAATGACCTCACCAGGTAAAAAGCTTTTATTCATGGGAGGGGAATTTGGTCAATTTATTGAGTGGAAGGATGAGGATCAGCTTGACTGGTTTTTGCTGGACTATGACAGTCATCGGTCTCTGCACGCATATTCGAAAGCACTGAATCATTTATATCTTCAGGAGAAGGCACTATGGGAATTGGACCATTCGTGGGACGGCTATCAATGGATTGAAGCTGAAGACCGCGGACAGAGTGTGATTACGTATTTACGTAAAGGCAAAAAAGCAGGAGACACGCTGGTTGTCCTCATTAATTTCCAACCTGTGCCAAGAGAAAATTATCGAATTGGGTTGCAAAAGGCAGGAAGCTATATGGAATTACTGAACAGCGATCATAAGGACTTTGGGGGGAGTGGTCAGCTTAACTCTGGGGTGATACGTACTTCCAAAATCCCTTACCACGGCCAGCTTCACAGCTTGGAGGTGACGATTCCACCCCTAGGCATCGTTATACTCAAGAAAACACCACCACGTAGGTCTAAAAAAGTAGATTAACCACATAAGGAGGAAGCACATATGAACATTTTGTTTGCGGCAGCAGAAGCACATCCATTTATTAAAACAGGCGGGTTGGCTGATGTTATTGGCGCACTGCCAAAGGCACTTCATCAGGCAGGATGTGACGTCCGAATCATCTTACCTAAATATGCGGGCATTCCCGATACCTATAAGAAGTCTCTGCGTCCGGTAACGGTCAAGCATGTAGCTGTAGGCTGGCGTGATCAGTATTGTGGAGTAGAGGAGCTGACGTTGGACGGGATCAGGGTTTATTTTATAGATAATGAATATTACTTCGGTCGTGACGGTATTTACGGTTACATGGATGATGGCGAACGCTTCTCCTTCTTTAACCGGGCGATTTTGGAAGTGCTGCCTGAACTGAATTTTCGGCCGGATATTGTGCATTGTCATGACTGGCATACGGCAATGGTTCCGCTGCTTCTGAATGCCGATTATCGACATTTGCCCTTTTACAACGATATTCGCACGGTGTTTACGATACATAATCTGTTGTATCAGGGTGATTTTCCATATGAGGTCTTAACGGAGCTGCTTAACTTGGATGGAAGCTATTTTACTTCCGAAGGTGTGGAATATTATGGCAGACTGAATTTTATGAAAGGTGGGCTTACTTACTCCGATCATGTCACGACCGTGAGTCCAACCTATGCAGAGGAGATTCAAACTGAATTTTACGGATACGGACTGGAGGGTTTACTTCGTAAATTAGGAGAGCAGGGACGCTTAACGGGGATTGTGAATGGAATTGATACCCAAAGCTACAATCCTGCCACAGACAACCGTATTTATACAAAGTACCGCACAAGTCTGGCAAAGAAAAAGGAAAATAAAATTGCCTTGCAAAAGGAGCTAGGTCTGCCGGTGCGTCCGGACGTACCTATGATAGCAATGGTAACTAGACTTGTGGATATGAAGGGGCTAGATCTGGTTACGAGAGTGCTTGACGAAATCTTGTATTATGACGATATTCAGTTTGTCGTGCTGGGAACAGGGGACCCGGCTTTTGAGCACTGGTTCCGGGAAGCAGCGGGACGGTATCCTCTGAAAATGTCGGCGCAGCTTACTTTTAGCGAGCCACTGTCACGAAAAATATATGCGGCAAGTGACATGTATCTTATGCCATCGAGGTTTGAGCCTTGTGGGATTAGTCAACTGCTGGCGCTTCGTTATGGAAGTGTCCCTATAGTGCGAGAAACTGGAGGGCTGAACGATACTGTACAGGCTTATAATGAATCCACAGGTGAAGGTAACGGTTTTAGTTTCACGAACTATAATGCACATGACATGCTGCACACCATTCGTCGTGCTGTTGATTACTATCGCCAACCTGAGCATTGGAACAAGCTTACACAGACGGCCTTTGCAGGAGAGTACAGTTGGGATGTATCGGCCGAGGCTTATATGGATATTTACCGTTCGCTAGCAAAGATTGATGGAACAGAGTAGGATACCATATTTGTGCTAATAAAAAAGGGAATCCCTTTAGCCAGTGTCTGGCTGAGGAATTCCCTTTTTTGCTGCGGTCAGTCGCCCCCGCCACCACAACTGCTTCCACACGAAGATCCGCTGCTACAAGAGGAATGACTCCCAGAATCGCCTGAATCGTGGTGAGAAGAGCCTCCACCATGAGAACTGTCATGGGAGGAATGATGGTGCGAGTGGTGTGTATCCCAGTTTGAGCAGCCGCTTGCAGAGCTACAGCCGGATGAGCTGGCTAGGGCGGCACTGCTTGTAGAGTCTGGGTGCATGTGTATGGCAAATTCATCAGGCCGATACCATGAATACCACACAACAGCCAGTAGCAAATAGTCAACCTGCAAATAGTTGATCTTGGGGAGCTGCTTGCCCTCAGGATCATTTACAGCTTTATTTACCCGCTCACGGAGGTGTTGGACTATCTTATGAACCGCTTGTTGTGTCTGCTTTGAAATGCCTATATTTTCACTTATATTCCATCGGTCACCTACTGGCTGCGCTGAAGCTGTCAGGTTGTAATAGTGTGAAAGCTCATCATTCGGTAATGGATGATTAAAAAAAGTTCCCCACAAACTGGCGCTATAGCGATTCCAGCCAAAGCATTCCACATACAACCAGTCAAACCACGCCCGCTCCTCTGGCATCGGCTGAGAGCCGCCCGAATGGGGAGCATGGTGAAGCATACGACCAAAAAAAGCTTCCGAGAACTGCTGGTATTCGCGCGTAAACATTAACATTTCGTGCCATAGTTCATCCACATCACTACTGAACATAGGCACTCGATTCATAATCGCGCATAGCATGAAGTATCGTTTTAGCTCATGCCAGCGCCAGTCATATTCTTGTTCCGTCAGATTAGGGTGGGCTTCCATGACACGTTGCTTTACGTTGTGAGCATAGGAGGCTGGAATGGATCGCTCCAGCAGCTCCTTCAGCTCCGTAATCTCTGGATGACGCTCTTGCGTGAGTGACGAAGGAGACGGGGAACTAAGGAAAAATGCATTCCGGCGGCGCGTGCTTCTGTTTCCACGATTCCTGCGTATTGCTCGGAATATAAACCAAAAAATGATGAGGTCAACCACAATAAACAACGTCCAAAAGCTACTCATACTATTCATAAAGGCACTCCTTTCTCCAAGAAGACGGCATTTCCGATTTTAGCTTTTGCTATTCAGTAGAGCGAATTCTTCTTTAATCTGTGCCAGCAGCTCAGAACTTGTGATTACATCGCAAGCTGTCCATGCCAAGGTCCTCGCGGCCAAGAGCATTCCTTCCATTGCGCGGTCCTGCATCGCCAAATCGCGGAATTCTGGTGTATGCAAGGCATGCTTCTCGTCAATAACTTGAATGTACGGATGGATCGCAGGGCAATGAAGTGATACATTTCCGATATCCATAGAGCCATGATCTTCGCCTTCCGTAATATCTTCTTGCGCAATACCAGCCTGCACCAAATTTGCAGTAAAGGTGTCGGAGAGTACACCGTTAGTCACCATTTCATCATAAGAAGTCTCATAATTGGAGGTTTCCAAGCGACACCCGGCTTGTAAAGCAGCTCCTTCAGCAATTTGAATAACACGACGGGTAAGCGGGTTCAGTTCTTGGCGTGTCGCGGCTCTCACGTAAAATTGAGCTGAGGCGTAATCAGGAATAATATTGGCAGCCTGCCCACCCTGATTAATGATGCCATGGATACGTACTGTACTTTTCACCTGTTGCCGAAATGCGTTGATCCCATTAAACGTTTGAATCACAGCGTCCAAGGCATTAATCCCTTCGTGCGGACTGGCCGCAGCATGAGCGGATTGACCAAAAAATTCGAACTGTACAGCATCCATCGCCAGCGATTTTCCTGATTTTTCGTAGCGATCGAAGGGATGTGTCATCATGGCTATGTCGCAATCATCAAACAATCCAGCCGCCGCCATCGGAACTTTTGCACCGCGTGTTTCTTCGGCAGGTGTGCCGTAAACACGTACTTCTCCACCAGTCTCGTCGATGATCGATTTGAGACCGACGGCAGCACCTGTACTCATCATGCATATCAAATGGTGTCCACAGGCGTGCCCTAAACCTTTCAGGGCGTCATATTCTGCCAGAAAAGCAACAACTGGTCCAGGCTTGACTGCTTTGTAAGTAGCAATAAAGGCCGTTTCTATACCCAATATGGGTGCCTGAACTTCAAAACCGTGAAAGGCAAGTTCTTCTTTTAGACGGGCAGAGGCTAGGAATTCCTCGTTTCCAAGTTCAGGGTTTGCGCCTATATACAACGAAATGTCCTTAAACCGCTCGGCATGCTGTTCAATGGTGTGTTGAATGGTCTGTTTAAAATTCATGCTGAAAACTCCTTTATATATGCTGTAATGTAGGTACTGCGATAGATATACTAAAATTGTACTATAACATTCATTGCATAATCATGCATATTCATTTATAATGACACAATCTTATTTATTATAAAGAATTTAAGGAGAGAAAAAAAGATTGAAAAAGGCATATCGTTTTACCGCCCTGGTTTTGACGGCGGTTATCTTGCTGTTGGCTGGTCTTCCTATGCTCACTGCATACGGATCGGAAGGAAAGCCACAGAAAAAACTTGTAGTGGGTATGAGTGCTGACTTCCCGCCGTATGAGTTTCACAAAGTTATTAACGGTCAGGATACCATTGTCGGGTTTGATGTTGAAATCGCCAAGGAAATCGCCAAGGATCTGGATGCAGAGATGGTCCCAGAGGACATGAGTTTTGACTCTTTGCTGCCTGCTCTGCAAAGTGGTCGCGTAGACTTGGTGCTGTCTGGTATGACGCCGACGGATGAACGCAGAAAAAGCATTGATTTTTCGGATGTATACTATCGTTCCAAGCAAGTCATTATGGTTCGTCCAGAGGACAAAGACAAATATTCAACGATGGCTGCTCTAAAAGGAGAGAAGCTCGGTGCGCAGAAGGGGAGTATCCAGGAAGAAATTGCGCAAAAAGTGCCTAATGCTTCTGTAACCTCATTGGATAAAATATCCGATCTGGTACTCCAGCTTCGGACCAAGCGTATCAACGCGGTTGTAATCGAAGATACCGTTGCTAAAGGATACACGCTAGACGGTACCGTAACACTTGCTAAAGCAGTACCTGAAGATGAAGGAGCAGAAACTGCTGTAGGCATCCGTAAAGGAAATGCGGAATTGCTTGCTTCAGTAAATAAAACGTTGGCTCGCCTGAAAGCGGACGGATCGATTGAGAAATTTTCTACAGAAGCGAGTGCACTGTCTGCTGACAGACAGGTTTCTTCGAATAGCATTGTAGATATATTTTTGAAATATCGCAGTTTCTACGCTACGGGTATCGGCTACACTCTATTGCTGTCTGCGCTCGGAGTACTGTTCGGATTCATTATTGGCCTGATCATATCCTTGCTGCGGATGAGTGGTATTCGTATTATCGAGTGGCTAGGTACCGCATATGTAGAGATACTGCGCGGCACACCTATGCTGGTGCAGCTTATGATCATTCATTACGGAGTTGCTTTGACGTTAGGTGTTAATTTTACGCCACTCCAGTCCGGTATAATTACGTTGTCTCTGAATAGTTCGGCATATTTGGCTGAAATTTTCCGTGCTGGTATTCAGGCCGTAGACCGTGGACAGATGGAAGCTGCCCGCTCGCTCGGGATGGGACGAGGCAAAGCGATGCGTCACGTTATTTTACCGCAAGCATTTAAATCTATATTGCCTGCTATTGGTAATGAGTTCATTACGATCATTAAAGAATCTTCTATTATTTCGACCATTGGGATGGTGGACATTATGTATCAAGCCCAGGTCATTAAGAATATTACCTACGAAGGCTTAAGTCCATTCGTAATCGCAGCCGCTATTTATTTTGTAATGACATTCAGCTTATCTAAGCTGTTGGGTTTATGGGAAAGGAAGTTGAGAGCCAGTGATCACCGTTAAACAACTGCGTAAATCATTCGGTAAGAATGAAATTTTAAAAGGCATTGATATAGATATCGCCAAAGGTGAAGTAGTCGTCATTATCGGCCCGAGTGGTTCGGGGAAAAGTACGTTTTTGCGTTGTATGAATCTGTTGGAACAGCCAACAGAAGGGGAAATCTTGTTTGAGGGTGAGCCGATTACGGCCCGTGGTCATAATATTAATGCGACTCGGGAGAAGATGGGGATGGTTTTCCAACATTTTAATCTGTTTCCGCATAAAACAATACTGCAGAATCTGACGCTTGCACCAACGCAGGTGAAGAAGCAATCGGGGAAAGAAGCGGAGAAAATTGCGTTGGAGCTCCTGCGGACCGTGGGTCTTGAGGATAAGAAGAATACCTACCCGAACCAGTTATCTGGCGGTCAAAAGCAACGTATAGCGATAGCACGTGCTCTCGCCATGCAGCCGCACGTAATGCTGTTTGATGAACCTACCTCTGCCCTGGACCCTGAAATGGTTGGAGAGGTTCTGGATGTGATGAAGAAGCTCGCTGAAGGCGGCATGACGATGGTGATCGTGACGCATGAAATGGGCTTTGCTCGTGAGGTAGGAGACCGAATCATCTTTATGGACAACGGTCAAATTATAGAGCAAGGTACGCCGGAGCAAGTTTTCGGAACTCCAAGCCATGATCGTACCCGTGATTTTCTGGCTAAAGTGCTGTAAGAAAATGCTTTTATGAATTATTGACAAAGCCCTCTCGTGATGATATTTCACGGAGGGCTTTTCTCCTTTTGTCACCATATCTCCATATTTTCGTAACAAAAAACCGATTTTTGATGACAAAATTGTAATGGATATAGTATGATGTTCAAGGTTCCCAACATTTTCATGCAGATAAGGTTACAAAATTGTGATATTATGCAGTAAGCCAAAACTTACCGGGGCAGCAGCAATGATAACAATTACTCAGGTGCTGGGCTCAAACCATGGGAAGTGCGGGGGACGTAACAACGGCAATTATTCCAATGCGTCATATAGATGTTGTGGAATATGCCTAGGGGTGAATTGCACAAGCATAGGGCTTCTCCTGAGTCCGAATCCGACAGCTAACTTCGCAGGCATAACAGAGGAGGTACATATCTTTGAAACACTTAAAACATATTGGAAAAACCATGAAATTTGCGGTGCTTGCCGCAGCGATTGCAGGATTGGCACAGACAGCAGGAGTAGCAAATGCTGCTTCGCTTCATACTGCCAAAGAAGGCGATACTTTCTTTTTGCTTGCTCAACGTTATGGGGTATCGGTAGATGACTTGACGAAGGCTAACCCGGATATTGCGTCCAACAACATATATGCAGGTCTACAAATTAAAGTGCCAGACGAAAAAAGTGTGAAGACGGCTTCGGATTCGAAACCACAGCTTCTTACGGAGAAAGCACCAGCGAATGAGAGGCCAACAATTGAAGCATGGGGCAAAACATTCAATTACAGTAAAGTTGTTGATGTTAAAGCAACAGCATATTCAGCCGCAGCTGATGAAAATGGCAAATGGGGTGCAGTCGATTACTACGGTAATCCGCTTAAACTGGGTACAATTGCAGTAGACCCGAAAGTCATTCCTATGGGAACAAAGGTGCTAGTTACAGGCTATTCCCATCCCGGCTTGCCAGACCATTCTTTTGTAGCCGTTGCCCGTGATCAGGGCAGCGCTATTACCGGAAAGCGGATTGATATCTTTATCCCTGGCAACAAATCATTCGTGAACGACTTCGGCTTCCAAAATGTGAAACTGTACGTTATTGATAAATAGCATTGTGCATATATTTGATTTCATTAAACATAATATATATTATGTAAACTTAATATTATAGCACACAACATATAACTGGGACGACTTCTTATCAGTACGGTCGTTTATCGCTAAAAAAGGCTGTCTTACAAGCAGAAGCATTCTGCTCGTCAAGGCAGCCTTTTTACGTTGTTGGTATATACGAGGCTTAGACATACTGTTATTTTCGTTCCGATGTGTGAAGTAGCCGGGGGACTGTGACAAACTTGTAGCCCTTAGCTTTTAAAGAGTGGATTAGACCCGGCAAAGCTTGGACAGTACCTTGCAAGTTGGAACTTTGACCTCCACCTGCATGCATTAAAATAATGGAGCCAGGTCTGGTAGCCGGGATCACGTTACGCTGAATCTGTGTTTTGCTTAATCCCTTCCAGTCTAGAGAGTCCACATTCCAATTGACGATCATGTACCCATGACGACGCGCCCACTGAATTTGAGGCTCCGTGATTTCACCATAGGGTGGTCGTATCAATCTGGGCCGAAAACCTGCGCTGGCTTCTAAAATGCGTTCTGTTTTTGTAATCTGGTGGCGAAAGCGTTCTGGTGTGGCCTTCCTGAAATCCGGATGAGTATAGGAATGGTTTCCTATAGCATGACCCTCGCGGATGATGCGGCGTATGATCCCCGGATGCTTTTCCGCACGATGGCCGACGATAAAAAACGTAGCTTTGATACCGTTTGCGTGTAATACGTCCAAAACCTGCGGCGTATACCTTGAATCGGGCACATCATCAAAGGTTAAGGCAATTTGGCGGGTGTGCGGGCCGCACATTTTAAAAATGTCCGCATGCTTTTTTCGTAGCATCGCTAATGTTGGAGTAGCTCGATCTTTACTTTGATATACCGAAGTAGCGACAGTAGCTTCCTTGGGATGGGGCGTTCCGATGTTGGGAGGCGTGTCAGCGTGAACGGGAAAACTTGAAAATGCTAGTAACAGTGCTAAACATGGCAACACTCCCCTGTACCGCATTTGTATTCCCCCTTTCCGTGCAGTGGTACCTAGTGGTGCTCTCAGCTATTATGTACCTGTCCTATTAAAATTATGCTGGTGATTGAGTGAAGTCCTACACGACTGAAGAGAAGCACATCATGAAGCGGATATCCGTGAAGATGACGAAGTAAACGCGCATATTCTCTTAAACATGAACGAAAACTGGAGCATTTTCGTAAGTTTTAGCCTTACAAAGGATTCGGTATACCGTGACAGCTGGTGTATAATGGGGATGCTATTCATAATGCTACAGACTTGGAATTGAGGGAAGGATGGATAAAAGTGACCGACTTGTTTACTCCTTATCAATTAAAGGGGCTTTCTTTAAGAAATCGGATTGTCATGCCCCCAATGTGCCAATACAGCGTGGAGGCCAAGGACGGCAAACCGACGGATTGGCATTATGTCCATTATGTGAGTCGCGCGGTAGGAGGGACTGGACTCATAATTGTGGAAATGACAGCGGTTCATCCGGATGGGCGCATTACGGATCGTGATTTGGGCATTTGGAGTGATGAACATATTCCTGCATATCGTAAAATGGTAGAGGAAGTCCACAAGTATGGTGCCAAAATTGCCATTCAATTAGGCCATGCCGGACGCAAGGCTGAAGATGCTGAGCCACCTGTAGGCCCGTCCTCGATCCCCTTTAGTGAACGATTTAAAGAGCCGCACGCTTTGACGCGAGCAGAAGTCAAGGAACTGGTTCTTGCCTACAAAGAGGGGGCGCGTCGGGCGGTAGAAGCTGGTTTTGACACGGTAGAGATTCATGGCGCTCACGGCTATCTAATCCATCAATTTCATTCTCCTTTAACCAATACCCGAGAAGATGAGTATGGGCAGGATTTATCACTGTTTGGTGTTGAGGTGATACGTGCTGTTAAAGAGGTACTTCCTGCTGATATGCCTGTGCTAATGCGGATATCTGCCAAAGAATATGTCCAAGACGGATATGATGTTGAATACATAGCAGCCATAGGGGAACGATATCGTGATGCGGGTGTAGACATTTTCCATATTTCTTCTGGTGGTGAGGGTCCGATTGGTTCCAGCGGAGGTCCGTCTGCGCGTGCTGGTTATCAGGTGGATTTGGCTCATACCATCCGTGAGAAATTGAATGTGCCTGTCATTGCTGTCGGCTTATTGGATGATTATGAGGATGCCCGCCGAGTCGTTCAGCACAATGAAGCTGATCTGGTAGCCATAGGGCGTGCCATGCTGCGTGATCCCTATTGGGCGCTGCATGCATCACGGGCGCTAAAAGTACAGGCGGATATTCCAGAGCCTTATCTACGCGGTTTTTAGATATTTTTGAAACCTCTTTGCAAAGCTTGCGTAAACATGTGTACAGAGCTTAAAATTTAAGCATTCAATTCTAGGAGGAACTTCACATGTCTATTTTCAAACGATTAAGAGATCTTACGATGTCTAACATTAACGCCATTATCGACAAGGCAGAAGATCCAGTTAAAATGACGGATCAATACATTCGTGATATGCAAGAGGATCTGGAAGACGCAGAGAAAGCGGTAGCCGCTCAAATTGCTATTGAAAAGAGATTTAAACAGCAATACGAAGAACAGGCAGCTTTGGTGAAAAAACGCGAAGAACAGGCTCATACGGCTGCAAAAGCACAAAATGTGGATCTTGCTCGTCGTGCGCTGGAAGAAAAGAAATCTGCCGAACAAAAAATGAACGAGTTCCAAGCTGGTTATGAGCAAAACAAAGCTGCAGCTGACAACCTGCGTGGTAAGCTGGATGAAATGCGCAGACAGCTGACTGAAATGAAAAACAAGCGCGAGACACTGGTTGCCCGTTATAATGCAGCTAAAGCGCAAACCGAAATTAACAAAGCGATGAATGGTTTTAGCTCGGATACGGCAACTGCTGGATTAAAGCGTATGGAGGAAAAAATGCTGCAAGCAGAAGCACGTGCTGAAGCGAGCAACGAAATGGCTTCCAAGGAAAAATCGCTGGATGAAGAGTTCAAAGAGCTGGATAAGAAAAGTGCTGTGGACGACGAACTTGCTGCTTTGCTGAAACAATACGAAAATAAATAAGAACTTTTAAGCATTGCCGCTAGTGTGATGGCTCAGTAAGCGAAGGAGAAACGTTATCTCCTTCGCTTTTCCCTGCCTGGGGGCGTAAATCAATATATGTAGTCAAGAAGATGTGGAGGATGGTAGCAAATGCATTTTTTAGAAACGATGAAAGCGATGCTGGTATGGACGGGCGCAGGTGCTATTTTGCTGTTCGTATTAATGTATGTCGATTCTTTATTTACAAAGTATAAGGATTTTGCCGAAGTAAAAGCCGGAAATATGGCTGTAACAGTCCGGATGATTATGAAGCTGATTGCACAAGGATACATTTTATCGGGTTCAATTGCTACAGCTAATAATTTGCTCGAAGCGCTTGTGTATTCTGTGATTGCCTTTATCATCTTGCTTGTTTTGGAGGTGATTGTGCGTCTGCTGTTGCGGTATTGGGCACAGTTTGATTTGGATAAAGGTACCCAAGAAGGTAAAATTGGTTTCGGCTTGTTCTCAGGAGCGCTGCATTTGGTGGGTGCCTTGATCATTACAGCATGCTTCTAGGCAAAGTAAGGAGGGAATATGACCATGAGTGTATGGAAACGAATTTCAAATCTATTTGCCAAGCCTGAACCGCCGAAAGCGGAAAAAAGCATGCTTCACTTAAATCCTGGTGATATTTGTGAAGTGTCGCTTGTCACCTATGAAGTGGTAGGTCGTGTACATAATCGTGCTCGGAATGCCGTTGTTTTGACGCTTCAGGATGGTAATCAAGTGAGTTATCTTCATATTGAGGAACGGGAAACACTGCAATTCGGACTATATCAGGCCATCGATGGCAGACTAGACAACCCGGAGGAAGTACCGACCATTTTAGAACTGGATGATACAACGTATCATTTGGAAGAACAGTATTTTGGGCATGTTACCGTTATGGGCCGTGCTCCTTTCCGGCAGGGGGGAGAGCAACATGTTTGGCAGTACCAGTCTGATGATTACCATCTACTGCGGGTAGAGTGGCAGGACGGTCGCTTTATGCTTTATGAAGGAGAAGAAGTGATTACCGGAGACGTCAAGGTTATTCGGGCTAGCTAGGAGAGGGTTACACATGGGCAAACGCACCTGGCAATATGCATTAAAGGTCATTGTGGCGCTGAGCTTGTTCGTATCCGTGCTAAGCGGCTGCGGGGCGCCAAATGTGAAAGATACGTATCCGCTGGAATCCGTTAGTGGTAGCGGAAACTCGACCTCGTACGTATATCGGGCGGCAGGCAAAACGGTTCCCGAAGTAGCGGAGGAATTGAAAGAACAGCGTACACCGGAACAAATATCGCCTCAGAGCAATGAGCGGATGTTTCTGGTATACAGCGATGAATGGTACCATTTGCAGCAAGATCCAGCTAAGAAGGAAGATACACTCATTGAAATCGACAGTAAAAAGTATGTCGAGCAAAATTACAGTTCCAGCTTTCTAAAAGGATACTTAACTGCAACTGTGCTGGATGCTCTGTTCGATTCATTGCGGGGGTCTGGCTCCTATCGAGGTTATTCGAGCAGAGATGTATACCGACCTTCACAAGGGCAATATCGTGCTCCAACAGCACAGGAGAAAAAAGCGATCCCGCCGATAACGGTGGAACGAAAAGGTTCAGTTACCCGTAGAGGAAAAAATTCGGATTCCAGCGTTGGATCAAGCGGAAGTCTATTCGATAGAGGCTCCAGCAGTTCACCGAGTAGAGGCTCGATTTCACGTGACCGAGGCAGCAGCGGTGGTTCCAGCATATTTGATTCGCCGCGCAAATCTTATAGTAAGCCTAAAACACGCAGCGGCTCAGGTAAAATTAGCCGGCGAAGTCGACGATGATGGGTAATATTTTATTTTCTTCTAAAGTTGTTTGCGGAACTGTGGAACTGTCTTGCACAGTTCCTTTTTTTGTTGTTTAACATTTACTAATGTAAATTGAATGGATGCTCCCTCACTTCGATTTTATTGCCGTCTATTTTGACCTGCGATCAGGGCTTATGTGCTCAATGCCATCTTCTTCAATGATATTGCTTTTTTTGATATGGAGATGACGAGCTATCTTTTCTATAGCACCCATCCGTGGTTCAGAAAGTCCGCTCTCCCAAGCTGAAATTGCTTTATTGGTAACCCCAGCGATCTCAGCAAGCTCTTGTTGAGTCAAATGATATTTTATACGTAATTTTTTGAAATTGTCACTTAAAGCCACAATAATCCCTCCACCCCAAATTAAGTAGATTATAACCTTGATATCGAAAAAAAACCAACATAATACATTGGCAAAAGCAACGTCGCTCACTTGGGGTGACTTTTTTTATTACCACGAATGGATGTCGAGTTTGAAAAAGAAAACCAGGGGGAGAAAATTTCATCTCATATTCATACAAAAAAATCCAGTTTACTAGATTATTTCATTGCCACATCTATTAGTAAAATATACAATTACATCAGGCGAAATAGGAGGATGATGTAACTGTGTTATCTGCTCTCTTATATATTATACTTGGTTTTTTCGATGCTTTAGCGGCAGTTACTTTGGTCTTGAAGCTTTATATGCTTCCCGTGTGGGAAAATCGAAGAAAAATAATTTTCTATGCAATGGGCATAGCCTTGTTTTCCTTTCTCATGAGAGAAGTTATAGGCATGCCTAAATTTGATTTTCCGCTTCAGTATTTGTTAATGGTTCTCTTTTTAAGATTTGGTTTAGGGATCAAAACATATCTTGCGGCTTTTTCTGCTGGTTCCGGTCTTACAGCTTACATTAATCTACAGTTATTTGTATATATCTTTGCAAACTTTTTCGGAGTAGCACAACCAGGTGTTATAAGTGATACAGCTGGCTCTTCCATTTACGTTATACAGCTAGCTTCTATTTTTACTGCGTACTTTATTTCTTTTGTCATGGGGAAATACAACTTTGGTTTCTCATTTATCATTCAGCCCCCACATGATTTTTTGAAAGGTGAAAATTACCTATCACCCCTTAATAAAATGTTCATTATAGGCTCCTTAATATCATTTGTCACGATTCTTGTTACTTTGTATATGCTCTATAACTCCAATACGATAGGACTACTTTCCATCTCATTGCTGACTTTTGGAATTTCGTACTTCTTATCAGAGAAAGGAGATTACGAGGATGCTAGAAACGCTATCGAGGCACATCGCATCAGAAATAAAGAAAGCTGATCCTGATGGACCTACAAGTGTAGAAGTGATGGAGTATGCGATTGGTGTGAAAATTACCGAAATTTCGGCAGTACTAATGGTCGCAGTTATGGCCTGGATAACAGGACATTTTTGGGGGGCATTACTAGCCCTAGCTACGATCATGTTTGTAAGGAGATTTTCAGGAGGGGTACACTTCAGCAACCTTACCCTTTGTGTCTGTTTTACAACGGCCATATGTGTAACTATACCTTTCGTCTCTTTAAGTTTATCAACGATTTTGATAATTAACGCTTGTTCATTATTAATGTTTGTAGTATATGCTCCCAATCATTTTATCTATATTAACAAGACCAAACATCACAAATATTATAAAACGATATGTATTTTGGTTTGCATATTAAATTTTTTTATACAATCTCACATAATATGTTTATCTTTAATTATACAAGCATTCAGTATTCTTCCTTTATGGAAAGGAGGTGAGCGAAAATGGATAAGAAATTGGCGAGAGCTTTAAGTATAAGCCTTGGTAATTACGCTAACGAGTCTACCAAAAAAGAAAAAACAATTTTTGGCGCTAAACCTGTACCAGCTGAGCTGAAGAAAACAGAAAAGAACTGAATTTAATGGAAGAGGGAAAGCGCATCCTAGCTACTCCATTGCTTGATGACAATTCACTTGGAGATTGCTCTTTTTTTTGTGAGAATCACCTAGTTGCGATTGAATTGTGGAAGCCCAAAAGCAATTATCACATCCCGCTTTTTCATACTTCTCATGGAAGATTTACAGTTCCCACCACCCTCCATGAATGTTCCGTAGGCTTACCCACTTTTTGCAATTTGGACGGATCTAATTTGGTTAACATCACACAAGTGGACAAGATCGTTACGGGAGATTATGGAGGGGGGCAGGTTGTTTTTAAAAATCAAGACATTAAAGAAAGTATAAATTCAGCAAATTTATCTCGATGGAAACAAATATATGAGAATGCAATGAATGCCGATAGAGAAATTCGTTATATTTTCGGATCGGAAATTAAGGTAGTGGGTAAAGCGGCAGTGAGCGGTTTTTTTAAAGTAGGGAATATGCTTAGTGTGGATATGTGGGAACCTAAAAAAAATTATTATGTCCCGCGTTTTCACTCTGGAGATCGTTCTTATTCAATCGGGCTAACCGCACAAGCTTGCAGGGAAGCTTTTCCGTATCTATATCCTGCTTATAAAGACACCCTGATAAACCTAGAATTGGTTTGTGAGATTGAGTCTAACGCATTTGGAGGTTTGGTACGATTCGAAGGATCAGACTTCACTTGCTCGATGTCTCATAATAAACTTAAAGCACTTAAAAAATTGTGGAAATGACCCATGAAAATTCAGGGGTCATTTTTGTTACCAGATTTAAATGAATAAGTCAATAATCAGTTAGACTAGGATAAGCCGGACGGGTTCGATTTAATTCGACATATTTCCCGTTTTTAATCATTTTCTATGTGATAAAATTTGATTATGAAAAAAATAACAATCTTTTAAATTAAGGTAAAAACAATCTACATATAAGAAAAGGAGGGTGAAAGCGGGATATATAATGTAAATGCCGGCATGTACAAACGGCCCGAAGGAAATGCCTGTTTGTCAGGCAAGTTCCCACTCATATAAGTCCTCAGCTTTACACTCCAATATCCTAGAAATGAGGACTGCCGCCTCGAATGACATTTTGTCACGTCCCGCGATCCAGTTGGATATTTGTTGCCGCGAATATCCAGTTCGTCGGGCGAGCCATGATTGAGTGCGTCCATGAGATTTGAGCTCCTCTTTCAAAAGGCATTTCCCCCGAGTAAGTTTTTGCACCTTACTTGCTCCTAACAGGGGAAAAGTGTTTCGTTCAGAGTATACAGGTAAATTACTTTTTTATCAATTATATTGTGGAGTTGATTGGATGGTTGCAGATAAAAATGAAAATGTAACTTGCACTAGCTTTTATACAATAAAGATGGCACGACTCGCTTCAGGTTATAGTGAGTTAATAGCTTGCAATATACTTGGTATGTCAATGAATGAATTAAAACATATAGAGGAAGATTCATCGGATTTAACAATAGCTCGAGCGCAGCAAATGTCCTCGTTGTATGAGGTTTCAATAGATTCAATCTATTTCGGTAAAAATAATATAACTTAATATACGTAGAAAACTGACGTAATGACATGCAAAACCAAAAAACCAAAATCTACCAATAACAGCCGAAATATGATATTCAGGCTGTTTTTTGGCGGATAGAGACTTGCAGTATCCAATAAACACCGTTCGGATTTGCCAGATAACGGTTTTAGCGTTATAACAGAAAGAGGGTATTTTAGAAGAACGGAGTGAGAACATGAATCAGACGCCATTAAACACAGAAAAATTCCAACGTAAAGCAGTTAAGGTGGAAGAAGCACAAAGCAGGATAGCTAGCTATGTTCAACAGGGAGAAAGGGAGGACGTAGGGCTCGAGCAAGCACATGGTCGCTATCTGGCGATGGATTTGACTGCGCCACATCCGTATCCCCGCTTTCGTCGTTCTGGTATGGACGGCTATGCGATCCTTGCCTCGGACACTGAAGTCTGTTCGACCGGTCAGGAAATCTGGCTACACGTGATTGATGAAATTCCTTGTGGCACCGTATCGGACAAGCGGGTGGAGACGGGAATGGCAGTCCGCATCATGACAGGAGCACAACTACCTGAAGGAGCGGACACGGTGGTGATGCTGGAGGCGATACAGCTACGTGAGGAAAATGGACAGACATATGTTGGCTTGAAGAAGCGTATGGAAGTTGGCAAAAATGTGACACAAATTGGTCATGAGATTAAGGAAGGTCAGCTTTTGCTCAGTAAGGGAACTTGCGTGGGAGCGGGGCATGTCTCGGTACTAGCTACTTTTGGTGTACATCGGGTGCCTGTTTACAGGAAGCCACGGGTGGCTGTCTTTTCCACTGGATCAGAATTGCTCGCAGTGGATGAGCCGTTACAACCGGGGAAAATTCGAAACAGTAATACATATATGCTGGCTTCTCAAATTAGAGAGGCAGGAGGAGAGCCGTTCATTCTGCAAGCCATTCATGATGATTTGAACCTTGCTCGTGCTTCTGTCCGAGAAGCGATAGCTGCCTATGATATTGTGGTTACGAGTGGTGGAGTGTCGGTGGGTGATTTTGATATTATGGGTGATCTCGTACGACAGGAAGATGTGAATATGCTGTTCAACAAGGTTACGATGCGTCCAGGTAGTGTAACCACAGCCGCAGTGATAGACGGTAAGCTGTTATTTGCGCTCTCTGGCAATCCCGGTGCATGCTTTGTAGGCTGTGAGCTGTTTGTACGACCAACTATTCAAATGATGTTATCTTCGGCACATCCGTATTTGCAAACCTGGACGGCGAAGCTAGGAGCAGATTATACGAAGGTAAACAACTATACCCGCTTTGTACGCAGTTCTCTGGAGATACGTAGTGGGCAAGTATATGCGATTCCTGCGCGAGTAGATGAATCCAGTGCTATGGTTACGATTAAGGACAGCGATTGTCTGATCGTAGTTCCTCCCACAACAGAAGGCTTGCACGAAGGTGAAGAAGTGCATGTACTGGTGCTTCAAGGCGGACAGGTGACGTGAAAACGAAATATCCATTTGTATGTCAAATCGTCGGATTCAAAAATACAGGAAAAACAACCTTCCTCGGAGGTTTGATTCGTTATGCGCAGCAGTCAGGACTACGTGTAGCTGTGATCAAGCATGATGGTCATGAATTTGAGATGGATCATGAAGGGACAGATACGTACAAGCACCGACAGGCGGGTGCCGAAGGCGTAGCGATTGTTTCGGCAGGAAGAACTGCCATTTTAGAGGAACATAGTCGGCCTGTGATCGGACTCATCCGGCATTTTCAGGCCTATGACTGTGTGTTGCTGGAAGGTTTCAAGCAGGAAAAATATCCGAAGCTGATCATGGTGCGGGAACAATTGGATGCGCAGCTTGTTCAGGAACTGACAAATGTGCAGGGAGTAGTAGTTTGGGAGTACCACATGGATTGGGCTCAGGATTACTACTCAGATGAACAAACGGTGCAAATATTTCCTGCCGATGCCAGCGAACCGGCAGGCTGCTGGCTACTCGAACAGATTCAGAGGCACAAAATGGGATTTCAGACAGAGCAGGGATAAGAGGGCCACTAATTAGCGGAGTCAGTCTGAGTCTCTATCCGTCGTTCGATCGCCTGAGACATCGTTTTGTCAGTCAGGTGGGCATAGACTTCCGTTGTTTCTGTCGAAGCGTGACCCAGCTGTTCCTTGGTTTTGTAAATATCATTTTGTAAATAATAGTCAGTAGCAAAGGAATGACGGAGCTTGTGAACGGTCAAATAGGGCTTGCCGAACCGCTTGGCGTATTTGATGATCATTGCTTGAATCGCTCTTTTAGTCATCCGTTTGCCCTCAGCCCTGCCGTTGGGTCGCGCGACAAAAAGAGCTTTTTCTTTTTTTGGAGCGCGATAACGGGTATGTCTTAAGGATAAATAAAGTGCGAGATCATCTTTGGATTGCTCGCGGAAATATACTGGCGTTTTAAAAGTTTCATCGTTATTTCCTTTACGGTACACATACAGCAATTTATTGTTTATATCGAGATCGTCCATGTTCAAGTTGACGATTTCGGATACACGCAGTCCCGAGTTCAGAATAAGACTTGCGATACAGGCATCTCGCTCCTTGTTCAATTCATAGGAGTATAGGGCTTGCTTGTTATCAGCCAAATCTTGTCCATAGCCTTCATAAATATAGCCGATAAATTCAAGCAGTTCTTCCTCTTCCAGTATTTTCCCTTTGAGCTTGGCGGCCGTATCCTTGGGTTTATGTACGCGCTTAATTTCGACTTTGGCCATAATATTGCGCTTGAGCAACGGAT
This sequence comes from Paenibacillus sp. FSL W8-0439, assembly GCF_038008995.1. Lineage (NCBI taxonomy): Bacteria > Bacillati > Bacillota > Bacilli > Caryophanales > Paenibacillaceae > Paenibacillus > Paenibacillus sp. FSL W8-0439. The sequence continues at coordinate 3,124,345 of NZ_JBBPAK010000001.1, read as the reverse complement.
AAAAGTTTTCATCCTCAGCGATTTGGCTCAAATAATGAAAGAGTGAACGCAAGGACGATAGCTTACGTGAAATGGTGATGCGGGAATTGGAGCCTTCGCGTTTGGTAGACAGGAACAAACGAAAACCTGTAATGCTATCCATATGGAGTGTCTCTAATTCTTCCAGTGTCACTTGGGCATTCGTTTCTCCGGCAGACAAGCCTTCCGAGCGAAGCCATGAAAAAAAAGCTTCGTAATCCCGCACATATTCCAGCAAAGTAGAGGGGGATAGGTCGGGAAGCTTGTAATCCATAAATTGCTGTACGTACCATGGCAAATCCGGCAACTTTTCATCCAGTTTGCGCCGGTCGATGATCTTTTGTATGTTCATAGGGTTCACCTCGTCCGGTCATAATACATGTATTTTAGCATATTTTGAACAGCACTGGATGGGAGTAATCAAAGTAAAGAACAAGCTGACCGCCAAGAGAGGTGAAAGTATGGGATATAATATCAAATCAGAATTGAAGCTGTCCATAAAGAGTGTACCAGAGTCGCAGAAGGACATTATTGTCCAGCTCATGCAATTTTACTTATACGATTTTACAGCCTATCTGCGAATTGATGTCACTGAGAAGGGGACATTCCCGGCTTATCCAGACTTGTATCAATACTGGACGAGCGGCGAACAAAAGCTGCCTTTTTTGATCTGGAGACAGGATATTCCTGTGGGCTTTGCACTCGTTGACCGAATGTCTAGCAATCGAGAAGCTGACTATTACATGGCTGAGTTCTTTGTACTTCGTCCTTATCGACACAATGGCGTGGGCACTTGGGCGGCTCATGAGCTGTTTGGACGTTTTAATGGGCGATGGAAGGTGACTCAGATGAGCACGAATAGACCAGCCCAATCCTTTTGGCGCAAGGTCATTGGAAGCTATACGAATGGTGAGTATAGGGAGCAAACACATCCAGTACGAGGGAATATAAGTCAGTTTTTCAATACATGAAAAATTCATAATAGAAAACCACCAGAAAAAAGCCGAGGAGAATATTTTGTCGGCTTTTTTGTTGTCATTTCAAGCCTTCTGTTCATGGATCGTTCCAATTAGAACTTGCATTGACATTGGTAAAAACGCAGGTATACAGTTATTTGGTAATTCATATATAACTTATTGGAATCATTTATGGTAAGATAAGGATAGAAGTATATAAATTCAATAGGAAAAGAGGGTAATATGCTGGAGAAATGGGTTCAGGAACTAAAAGATGGTGAACAAGAACTGATTGCGTGGAGAAGATATTTGCATCAGCATCCAGAGCTTTCTTTTGAGGAAACGAATACATCTGCATTTATCGCAGACCAATTACGCTCTTTTGGTATTGAAGTAAGAACGAATGTCGGTGGAAACGGTGTGCTCGGTTTTTTAGAAGGCGGGCAGCCAGGTAGAACGATTGCATTTCGTGCTGATTTTGATGCACTTCCTATTCAGGATGAAAAGGATGCGCCTTATAAATCGACCGTTCCCGGTGTTATGCATGCTTGTGGACATGATGGTCATACAGCTGCGTTGCTAGGAGTGGCACGAGTGTTAAGCCATCACCGTGAGACACTGAAGGGAAAGCTTGTGTTTATTTTTCAACATGCCGAAGAAAAACCGCCTGGCGGAGCCAAATTCATGATTGAGGATGGTTGTCTGGATGGGGTGGAAGCAGTATATGGTATTCACCTTTCCTCGGAAATTCCACTGGGCAAAATCGGCTTAAAGAGTGGGCCGGCAATGGCTGCTGCCGATGCCTTTTCAATTGAAATCAACGGCAAGGGCGGACATGGCGCCAGACCGCATCAGACAGTGGATTCCATTGTTATTGGAAGTCAAATTGTGAACGGACTACAACAGGTCGTGAGTCGCAGAGTGGACCCTACGGAATCAGCAGTGTTAACGATTGGGGTATTTCAAGCAGGAACTGCCTTTAATGTAATTGCAGATAAAGCCAAAATTGAAGGGACCGTACGTACGTTTAATAAGGATATACGCAAGGAAGTCGAAAACGAAATTCGTAGTATCGTAAAAGGTCTAACGGATGCTTATCATGCGGGATACGAAATTGATTATTTGAATGGTTATCCTGCTCTGGTGAATGCCGAGGCCGAAACAGAACGGGTACGTGAGCTAGTCAGTAGGCTGTATGGAGTAGATGCTTTTATGGACTTAAAACCGGCCATGGGAGCAGAGGATTTTGCCTATTATCTAGAACAACGACCTGGAGCTTTTATTATTGTGGGCGCTCGTAATGAGGATGAACGAACCCATTTTGCTCACCACCATCCTCGCTTTGATTTTGATGAGCGTGCGTTACTCATCTCAGGACATATTTTTTTAGCGCTGGCGCTTGAATATTTGCAGTAATTTCAACCTATTAATGAATAGCCATAGCATTACGGAAGCCCGAACCGCGCATAGCGCGGTTTTTTGCTGTAAATCAAAGTATTTTGGTACCTCGTTCGAATGAAATTTAAAGAAAATAATTCATTATATGAAAAATTCATATTAGTAATTTATAAGAGGTATCAACTGTAAGTGGAAGCCAACTCTTTTATTACAAGTTATCAAGCAGAAGATACTATTACATTATCTTGATTTTTCACACAAGGAAATGAGAAAAAGATGACGAATCTTTTGAGCAGACACCGATGTAAGCGCTAACAAAAAAGATTGCAAATCTATTGGATTACTGGAGGTGAGCTTGAGAGAACGCTTGTTTGATTGATGAATGGAATAATAACGATAGGAACGAATCCGCAATTGACTGCTTACTTTTAGCTCGAAATGACTTGCATTTTTAAATGATTACGGAGAAGGAGGTTGAATTCATTGACTAAGGCAAAAAGCAGGTTGAGAATTGTATGTTTGGCGCTTATAGTAGCGGGTGCTTCCTGGACAGGCATGATAGCACCCACCCATGCTGCTCCAAGTGACGATTATACTTGGAAAAGTGTCGTTACAGGCGGTGGAGGTGGTTTTGTACCTGGTATTATTTTTAATGAAACGGAAAAAGATCTGATCTATGCCCGTACAGATATTGGAGGAGCTTACCGCTGGAATCCTGCGAGTGAAAGCTGGATTCCGCTGACGGATTCTGTGGGCTGGGAGAATTGGAACAAAAATGGTGTCGATGCACTAGCCACCGACCCTGTGGATCCGAATCGTGTATATATAGCTACAGGCACGTATACTAATTCCTGGGATAAACAAAACGGGCAAATTATGCGCTCTACCGACAAGGGGAATACGTGGCAAACTACAAAGCTTCCCTTTAAGGTAGGAGGCAATATGCCGGGACGCTCAATGGGTGAACGTCTGGCAATTGATCCGAATAAAAACAATATATTATTCTTCGGAGCTCGAAGTGGTAATGGATTGTGGAAAAGCTCCGATTACGGGGCGACCTGGAGCAAGGTGAGTAGTTTTCCGAATCCGGGGACGTATGTACAGGACCCTTCCAATGAATACACCAGTGATATTGTCGGTTTAGCCTGGATCACTTTTGACAAAAAAACGGGCTCTTCCAGTAAAGCAACACAGACCATCTATGTGGGTGTCGCAGATAAAAAGCAAAGTGTCTATCGCAGTACTGATGGCGGGACAACCTGGTCTGCTATAGCGGGCCAGCCTACAGGCTATTTGCCACATCACGGCGTTTTATCGCCAGATGGCGACCTGTATATTTCTTACAGCGATGGAGCTGGACCGTATGATGGAACAAAGGGTGAGCTGTGGAAACTGAATACAGCCAGTGGACAGTGGACTAACATTAGCCCCGTTGCCAGCAGCAGCGCAGACAATCATTTTGGATATGGTGGACTGACAGTGGACGCCCAGAAGCCAGGTACACTTATGGTTGCAACGTTGAATGCCTGGTGGCCGGATGAAACGATTTACCGCAGTACTGATCGTGGGGCAACCTGGAGCCCTATTTGGGAATTTGATGGTTATCCAGCTCGTAAGCTGAAGTACAATCTGGATATATCCGGTGCGCCTTGGCTGACTTTCAATGCCAATCCTGCACCGCCGGAAGTATCGCCCAAGCTGGGCTGGATGATTGGAGATCTGGAAATAGATCCATTTAATTCAGATCATATGCTGTACGGCACAGGAGCTACGATTTATGGCTCTAAAAATCTGACCAATTGGGACAAGGGAGGTAAGCTGGACATTTCGGTAGCCGCTAAAGGGGTAGAAGAAACGGCGATTTTGGATTTGGTGAGCCCTCCAACTGGAGCTCCTCTGGTGAGTGCAGTGGGTGATGTCTCCGGATTCAGACATGACGATCTGTTCAAGGCTCCTGCTAAAATGCTGGATAATCCAACCTTTACAAGCAGCGAAAGCATTGATTATGCCGAGTTGAACCCTTCTTTTATGGCTAGGATAGGTAAAGCAGACTATAAAAAAGATCCAAACGCCAAATCTATCGGATTATCCAATGATGGCGGAGCGAACTGGTACAAAGCAAATAGCGAGCCTTCCGGTACGGCAGGAGGAGGAAGCATCGCGGTAGCGTCAAATGGTAATGGATTGCTGTGGAGTACATCGGACAAAGGTGTATTTTATTCCAAAACCGGAGGAAACTCATGGACAGCAAGCACGGGAGTTCCAGCTAATGCAAAGATCGCCTCTGACCGAGTAAATCCTAACAAATACTACGCGTTTGCTGCTGGGAAAATATATGTAAGTGTTGATGGAGGCGCATCCTTCACACCATCCACAGTTACTGGTTTGCCAAGTGTAGGTAATGCAGATATTGGTGCTGTACGAGGAGCGGAAGGAGATGTGTGGTTTGCTGGAGGCTCCGAGGACGGAGGGCCATACGGCTTATGGCATTCCAAGGATTCAGGTGTTACATTCACCAAGCTTGATCATGTGCAGGAGGCGGATTTTGTAGGCTTTGGCAAAGCAGCACCCAATCGCACCAATGCAGCAGTGTTTATCGTTGGTAAAATTGACGGTACACGTGGATTTTATCGCTCGGACGATGCTGGCACAAACTGGGTACGCATTAATGATGATAAGCATCAATATGCTCGTGTGACCACCATTATTGGGGATCCTCGGGTTTACGGACGTGCTTATCTGGGAACGAATGGCCGTGGCATTCTGGTGGCAGATCGTGTGAGTGGTGATCAGCCATCTACCGGACAAGCAAGTATTACACCGACGGCTGCAACCTATGGAGTGGCTAACAGTAATACCGATATTACTGTCAAGCTTACTCTTAACGGTAATACACTAGAAGCGATCAAGCAGGGAAGTGTGGCACTGAACAAAGGTGAAGATTATACGGTTAGTGAAGAAACAGTTATTCTTACCAACAAGTATTTATCTAAACTTCCTAAAGGAGAGACAACGCTCAACTTCCATTTTAGTACAGGCAATGATGCGTTGTTCACGATTACGGTGAAAAGGGATACGCCAAGTGAGCCGGGAACAGGCGAGGGTGCTCTGAAGGTGCAATCCTTCAATGGGAATGTATCTGCAACAAGTAATACGATCAGTTCCAAGTTTAAAATAACCAATACAGGAAGCTCACCCGTTTCCCTAGCAGACGTGACATTGCGTTATTATTACACCGTTAACGGGGAGAAATCACAAAACTTCTTTACGGATTGGTCTAGCATCGGTACAGGGAATGTCATTGCTAACTTCAGAACATTAACCGATGCAAAGCCAGGTGCAGATTCTTATGCAGAAATTGGTTTTAAGTCGGCAGCAGGTTCTTTAGAGCCTGGTCAGAGTGTTGAGCTACAAACCCGGATATCCAAAGCGGATTGGAGCAATTATACACAAACTGATGATTATTCCTTTAATCCCACAGCAAATAGCTTACAAGATTCCACTAAAATAACCGCTTACCTGTCTGGGATCAAGCAATGGGGAATTGAGCCTTAAATCTTCATAAAATAATCTTAAGTCAGCCACTCTAATGAGCGAGCTGGCTTTATTTTTGGAGGAATCAGAGGTTTAAATTCAAACACATAAATATTTCACTATATGAAAAATTTATAATAGAAAAAGATTCCTTCTCGCATACCATCATCATCAAACAAACACACCACTATAAACAGAAAAAGGGGTACAGTCACGAACATGTGTTCCTATTTTGATTGAAAAAGAAACGCTCCTGTCCTCAGACAAAAAGCGTTACAAATCAAGCTTTATATTTATCATACAACTCAAGTAAGATGACGAGATATTGAAATTAACAGAGTCATCGTAATGACATTTACAATCGTAGAAAGTAATACTGTCTGTGCCGCAAAGTCAGGTTCATTTTTATATTCTTCCGCCAAAATACTCGTGTTAACACCGGTAGGCATACCTGATGCAATGAGCAATGCTTGAGCGGGAATCCCCTTAAGATCTAGAAAAAACACGAGCATAAAGCCAACTATTGGACCTGCAATTAGGCGTAATACCATACTGATATACACGGCTGTCCGGCGCAAATGAAAAGGATACTGCACAATTTGTGCTCCCAAAGTAAGCAGAGCCACTGCGACCATCGAATGGCTAATATAATTTAGAGGCTCAGCCAGCAAATTAGGCAATGGACTGTGCAGTAGATTCAGGAGCAGGCCCAGCACAAGCGCGTAGGGGACAGGCATTTTCAAAAAATTAATTAAAATTTTTCGTGTATTGGCCTTACCGTTCTGTACAACAAAAGTACCATATGTAAATGTAACAAAGCTTTGAAAAGTCATAATCAGAGCTTGGACAGAAATAGCCAGCGGATCACCTTTAAACACCAACTGATTAATTGGTAGACCATAATTCCCTGAATTATCTAGCATGACACTGTTTGTAAAAGCTCCACGCATTCCGGGGCTGTATTTCAGAGATCTGGCAACAGTAGTACTGATTACGTACAGAATAGCTATGTACAGGGCATAAAAAAGTGAAACCTCACCCATGAGAATTAAAGAAATTTCAGAGTTATAAAGACCGGTAAACACAACTGCAGGGGTGATATAATAAAAATTAATTTTAGCTAGGGTATACAAATCCAATCGAAAATAATATTGCATGATACAGCCAAAACCGATAAGGACAAAAATAGGTAAAACAACGTCTAAAAGAATGGTGCCGAACATGTCTGTCTCCACTTCTTTCTATTATGCGAATGTAAACGTTAACCCTTAAAATGCACGTGCATTTCCCATTATACTGTGGAAATAGGTTCACGCATAATAAAATTTATTATATTGGATTAGCCATCAGTCCCTGCAAATGCAACACTAGTAAAAAAGGGCTTCATATTTAGCTTATAGTAGCCGTTAATATATGTAGGTTATTAAACCTGGTCTTTTACTATAAGGAGGAATCGCATCATGAGAAACACATGGACAGCATTATTAGCGTGTATACTGGTCTTGGGACTGGCAGCGGGAACTGCCGAAGCTAAGCAGGGGCACCGAAATGATCAGGAGAAGAAACAGGAAGCAAATACGTCTGATAAAGACCGGAATGAAAAGAGCAGCAAAAAAGATAAACACAATGAAATCAAAAAGAATACCCCTGTTGCAGTAACGGATGATACATACGGGGAGTCCAAAGACCAAAAAGGTCGCAAGGGACACAACGGATATAACGGTCTGCTACAAGCAGTAGAAAATACAAAAGATAAGCCGGCAGGAGCGGTTATTGCGAATCTGCTGCTTACAAAATACCCGGAACGTTTGACCCCGGAGCAGGTAACTGAACTTGAATTGATCCGAAATTCTGACAAAGCATTAACTAAGGCTGCTGAGCTACTGGATGAAAACGGAAATGTAACAGATGCCGTTTACATGCAGGAGGAGGCAGTATTGGCTGATGTGTCCAATCTGGATAGCTACAAAAAACTGGATGTATTCTCAAGGAAGGCTGGACGGTCATCAGGTATGAAGCTGTTCGTGAATGGTGAAAAATACGATGCCGAACCGATTAACCGCAATGGCACCACACTTGTTCCTTTTAGAACAGCTTCCGAAGCCCTTAATGCCAAAGTTTCCTGGGATCCGAAAGAAAAGGCTGTTACTGTCAGTCGCAACGGCGTGTCCGTCAAATTATTAGTGAATAGCGCCAAAGCATACATTAACGGCCAGCCGTATTCTATCGAGCAGCCAGCATCCATAGTGGATGGAACGACAATGGTACCTGTAAGGGTAATCGGAGAGGCTTTGGGAGCAAATGTTAAATGGGAGCCTGAGAGCCAGTCCGTTGTTGTATATGAGCAGTCAACAATATCTGAAGCATTATAGTGCTATAAACCAAGAAAATAGTGTATAACAGAAAGGGCGCCTGACTAAATGTCAGGTCCTTTTTTGTGTTGCCTTGCTACTTTGTACCTAGCTATTCGCATTATGTGCTGGTCATGTGTACAATTAAATAGAGAAATCTCAGAAAAGGGAGTGTCATAGATGGATTTAGGATTAACAGGAAAAGTAGCCTTTGTTGCAGGCTCCAGTAAAGGCCTTGGCAAAGCAAGTGCACGCGAATTGGCACGTGAGGGTGCGAATGTTGTTATTTCTGGACGAAATGAAGCAGAGCTTCAGCGGACTCAGGCCGAATTACAGGAAACAGCGAGTGGTCGCGTTGAATATGTAGTTTGTGATGTAACCAAACCTGAACATATCTCCCAGGCCATCCGCCGTACAGTTGATAGGTTTGGCACCGTCGATATTTTGGTTAACAATGCGGGCGGCCCTCCTGCGGGCAGCTTTGATGATTTTACAGATGAAGTATGGATGCAGGCCTTTGAGCAAAATTTACTTAGTCATATCCGGTTGATCCGTGAGGCGTTACCCTATATGAAAAAACAACAAAGTGGTAGAATTTTAAATATCGCCTCATCATCAGTGAAGCAGCCGATTCCGGGCCTAATTATTTCCAATACACTACGTACTGGAGTTGCCGGATTGGCGAAAACATTGTCCATGGAATTAGCCCCATATAATATTCTGGTACATACTGTAGCACCAGGGAGAATTGCAACCGATCGCGTACGTAGCTTGGACGAGCATCGAGCCGAAAAATCCCACCAAACGACGGATCAAGCTCGCAAACAAGCAGAAGAGGGCATTCCGTTGGGACGGTACGGTGAGCCTGAAGAGTTCGGTAAAGTCGTTGCTTTTCTGGCGTCATCGGCTTCATCCTATTTGACCGGCAGCACCATTCTTGTGGACGGCGGAATGATTAAATCACTATAAAAAAATAAAGAAGCGTGCCGCATCAGGTTTAATTGGTGCAGGCACGCTTTTTCATAAGTTATCTAAAAAGAGGTTTAGTTCATTGGCTGATCAGCTCTCGCGGCTTGGAAGCTCACAACCATCATCAGTACATACACCAGCTGCATCCTGTTTGGACGAGCTGCCGCTAATCATAGTGAAAGGAGAACGTTCATCCCATGCTTTTTGAAGCGCATCGTGAAATACCTCCTCAGGCTGAGCACCAGAAACAGCAAATTTTCGATCAAATACAAAGAATGGAACACCCTGAACGCCTAACTTAGCACCTTCAGTTTCATCAGCTCTAACTTCGTCGGTAAAGCGGTCACCGGCTAATATGGCAGCGGCTTCGTTATGATCCAAACCAACTTCGGCTGCCAACGCTGCCAGTACTTCATGATCCCCAGTATGCTTGCCTTCCATGAAGACAGCCTGAAATAAACGCTCGCTCAATTCCAGCATTTTGCCTTGTGTGTGAGCCCAATGCGTTAGACGGTGAGCATCGAAAGAGTTTGTCGGCACCATGGCATGAATATTGTACTCCAGACCTGTAGAACGTGCGTTTTCGGTCATGCGATCATTCATGGCATGAGCCTCTTGCAGACTAACGCCATATTTTGCTGATAGTTCCTCATTAATCGTCTTACCACTTTCTTTCACAGCATTCGGATTTAATTCAAAACTCTTGAATGTCAATTGAACCTCATCGCGATGTGGGAACTGCTGCAAGACTTGCTCCAAACGGCGTTTGCCAATATAACAGAACGGACACATATAATCAGACCAAACTTCGATATTCATCAGGAAATGCCTCCATATATATATTTTATTAAGCAACTGAGAGTGAATCAGCATACTTTAGTATAAGCAAAAAGGTGAAACTTCATCAGTTACAAAAAGATTATACGGCTATTGCTTTCGATGTGCAAATAATTAATGCTTGTCAAAAAATAAATGCTATGATATTTTATATGTGTAACCGGTTACACAATTGGAGTTGAACCTACATTATGACAACAATTAAGCAAGTAGCAAGTTTTGCAGGTGTTTCCGTGGCGACCGTATCCCGAGTTATTAATGAAACCGGCTATGTCCACGAGGATACACGGCGAAAAGTTGAAGCTGCGGTGAAGCAGCTAAATTACAAGCCTAATGAAGTTGCACGTTCTCTGTATAAAAAGAAATCCAGATTAATCGGCCTGCTGCTGCCGGATATTACAAACCCTTACTTTCCCTTGTTGGCTCGTGGGGTGGAGGATCGAATGCAGGAAAATGATTTTCGTATTATTTTCGGTAATAGTGATGAGGATCGCCAGAAAGAATTAGATTACATGGATACTTTTGTTCAGAATAATGTTGTTGGGGTTATTTCATCTACCAATGACCCTGCTGCCGACTGTTACGCCAAACTGAAAATACCAGTCGTTTTTCTCGATCGGACTTCCAGTGACAGTCTCTCCGTTTATGCGGATGGAGCTCATGGCGGTCGCTTGGCTGCACAGGCTATGGTTGCCCGTGGCAGCAGACAAATTACAGTCATGCAGGGTCCTGCTCATATTCGTCCAGCACAAGATCGTTTTCGCGGGGCAGTGGAAGAGCTTCAGCATTCTGGTATTGATTACCATATCGTCGAGACAACGTCCTTTTCGTTCAAGGAAGCTGAGTTATGGGCCAAAGAGCTGTTCAGCAAGTATCCGGATACGGACGGAGTTATTGCCAGTAACGATATTGTAGCTACCGCGGTGATGCATGAAGCACATAGATTAGGAAAGAAAATCCCGGAAGATGTTCAAATTATCGGGTTTGATGATATACCATTAAGCAGCTTGTTATTTCCGCCATTATCAACAATCCAGCAGCCTGCTTATGAAATGGGCTGGGAAGCGGCAGGTCTGCTCATTCAATTGATTGAGCAGTCGCAAGCAACGAAGTCAAGTGTACCTAATCTTCATTCGAAAGTACTTACCTATTCAAGCATACAATTGCCCGTCAAATTTATCGAACGGGAAACAACGAGAAAGGTGGATCATCATGGCTAAAATTTCGGTTATCGGAAGCAGTTCGATGGACCTCGTAGTTACTTCTTCCAAGCGTCCCGGTGCTGGTGAAACGGTATTGGGAGAAAGCTTTACAACCGTACCTGGCGGTAAAGGAGCCAATCAGGCAGTAGCTGCAGCACGACTCGGGGCGGACGTTACGATGATTGGACGTGTAGGAGACGACCATTTGGGACAACAGATTTTACGCAATTTTGAAGAAAATCATGTTCATATTAACTATGTGAAACCGGTTACACATATGGAAAGCGGTACAGCACACATTGTACTAGCCGAGGGTGATAACAGTATTGTCGTGGTAAAAGCAGCGAATAATGAAGTTACTCCTGCTTACGTGGAAGAAGGGCTTGATGTCATACGAAGTTCGGATATTGTGTTAATTCAACAGGAAATACCGGCGGAGACGATTGTCTATGTAAGCGAAATTTGTGCGAAGTATCAGGTACCCTTGCTGCTGAATCCAGCCCCGGCTCGTGAAGTTGAAGAAAGCGTAATTGCCAATGCAACCTACATTACCCCAAACGAGCATGAAGCTGCCATCATGTTTAAGGATATGAGTCTTCAAGAAGCACTGCGCAAGTATCCTAACAAGTTGTTTGTAACGGAAGGCAGCAACGGTGTACGATTTTTCGACGGAGAACAGGAAGTTGTGGTTCCTACTTACAAGGTAGAAGCCGTGGATACAACAGGTGCAGGAGATACGTTCAACGCTGCTTTTGCGGTAGCACTAGCTGAAGGGAAATCGCTGGCAGATAGTGTGAAATTTGCTAATCGGGCTGCGTCCTTGTCTGTTACCAAATTTGGAGCGCAAGGTGGAATGCCAACCCGTCGTGAAGTGGAGGAGCAATTATAATGAAGAAACATGGAATTCTTAACAGTCATATATCCAAAATATTAACGGATCTCGGCCACACGGACTTTATTGTCGTGGCTGATGCCGGCTTACCAGTTCCTGAAGGCGTTACCAAAATTGATTTGGCATTGAAACTGGGTATTCCGTCCTTTCAGGACGTTGTTGATGTCATTGCCGCAGATATGGTGATTGAAAAAGTAACACTGGCTGAAGAAATCAAACAAGAAAATGAACAAGCGTTACAGTATATTATGCGCACCTTTGCAGGAGAGCAACTAGAGCATTCGCAGATTATTCAGCCGACTGCCGTCATTGAGTTTTGCTCACATGAACAATTTAAGACATTAACTCGGCAAGCCAAAGCTGTTATCCGTACAGGAGAGGCTACGCCGTTTGCCAATTGTATTTTACAGGCAGGAGTTCTTTTTGGATAAATTAGTGTTGAATAAAAAAGGGGGGAACAGCATGCAGATTCAAATGAAAGGAATTCACAAAGCCTTTGGAACCAATCAGGTACTAAGTGGTGTTGACTTTGATCTCCGTGAAGGAGAAGTACATGCCCTTATGGGTGAAAATGGTGCAGGCAAATCAACGCTGATGAATATTTTAATCGGACTGCATCGACGCGATGAGGGAACGATCATCATTGACGGTCAGGAAACCTATTTTGCCAACCCCAAGGAAGCGGAGCAAAAAGGAATTGCTTTTATTCACCAGGAACTGAATGTATGGCCAGAGATGACGGTACTGGAAAATCTATTTATCGGCAAGGAAATGACTTCTAAATGGGGATTACTAGATAGCTCTAAAATGAAAGCGCTAGCAAATGAGCAATTTAGCAAGCTTTCAGTAAACCTTCCTTTGAACGGTGAAGCAGGCGAGTGTTCAGTGGGTCAACAACAAATGATTGAAATAGCCAAAGCACTCATGACGGATGCCAAAGTGATCGTAATGGATGAGCCGACAGCAGCCTTAACCGAACGGGAAATACAAAAGCTGTTTGAGGTTATTACTTCCTTGAAAAAAGATGGTGTTTCAATTGTGTATATTTCTCACCGGATGGAGGAGATATTCGCGATCTGTGATCGGATTACCATTATGCGTGACGGAAAAACCGTAGATACTCAAGCGATCCCCGATACGAATTTTGACGAGGTTGTACGGAAAATGGTTGGCAGAGAGCTGACTGAACGCTACCCGGTAAGAACGCCTTCTTTGGGAGAAGTGGTGCTAGAGGTCAAAAACGCATCACATAAAGGTCTATTTGAAAATGTGAATTTTACAGTGCGCTCTGGGGAAATTGTAGGTTTTTCGGGCTTGATGGGCTCGGGACGGACCGAGATCATGCGGTCGTTATTTGGACTGGATACTTTGGATCGTGGTGAGATACACGTACGTGGGAAAAAGGTGTCTATTCGCAAGCCGGATGATGCAGTGAAACTAGGGATTGGCTTCATTACAGAAGATCGAAAAGATGAGGGCTTAGTGCTGGATTTTTCTATTCGGGAAAACATGGTGCTGACGAATCTGTTCAGTTTTACATCAAAAGGATTTATATCAGGCAAAAAAGAGATGGATTTTGTTAATACATTAATTAAGCGCTTACAAATCAAAACCCAATCAGCCGAAGCAACGGTTGGCAGTTTGTCAGGTGGCAATCAGCAAAAGGTGGTTATTGCCAAATGGGTAGGTATCGGTCCCAATGTGCTCATTCTTGACGAACCGACGAGAGGCGTGGATGTAGGAGCCAAACGGGAAATCTACCAGTTGATGAACGAACTGACCGAACGTGGAGTCGCAATTATCATGGTATCCTCAGAGCTTCCCGAGGTACTTGGCATGAGTGATCGTATTGTCGTGGTGCACGAGGGAAAGATCAGCGGAGAACTGAGCAGGGAAGAAGCCACACAAGAAAATATTATGACGCTAGCTACAGGAGGACAGTAATATGACAACTATGAATGAAGCAAAAGGTAGCAAAGGCATTCAAATATCACAAATCACACAGAAGCTTGGCCCATTGTTGGGGCTCATTATTTTGGTAATCATTGTATCGGCCTTGAATCCCAGCTTTTTGGAACCGCTTAATATTTTGAATTTATTGCGCCAGGTATCTATTAATGCGTTGATTGCGTTTGGTATGACCTTCGTTATTCTTACAGGCGGAATCGATTTGTCCGTCGGCTCCATATTAGCACTATCCAGTGCGTTTGTTGCAAATATGATGTTAGCCGGCTTCGATCCGATTTTGGCGATTATCATTGGGTGTGCATTGGGTGGCGTGATGGGAATGGTCAACGGCTTGATGATTACGAAAGGTAAAATGGCTCCGTTTATCGCCACACTCGCAACCATGACTATTTTTAGAGGATTAACATTAGTTTATACCAACGGTAACCCTATTACGGGGCTCGGAGACAGTTTGGTATTTCAATTATTCGGTCGTGGTTATCAGTTTGGTATTCCGGTCCCGGCGATTACGATGCTCATTACCTTTGCTGCTCTGTGGATCATTTTGCATAAAACACCTTTCGGACGCAAAACGTATGCCATCGGCGGCAACGAGAAAGCTTCGATTGTTTCAGGTATTAAAGTACCACGTGTAAAAATCTGGATTTACTCTTTGGCGGGAATGCTTTCCGCATTGGCGGGTGCTATCTTGACCTCACGTTTGAATTCAGCGCAGCCGACAGCAGGTGCTTCTTATGAACTGGATGCCATTGCGGCTGTCGTACTAGGTGGAACAAGCCTTTCGGGAGGACGCGGACGGATTGTAGGTACATTAATTGGTGTGCTAATCATCGGGACACTAAACAACGGCTTGAATTTGCTGGGGGTTAACTCTTTTTACCAAATGGTCGTAAAAGGGATCGTCATTGCTATTGCTGTATTGATTGATCGTAAAAAATCCGCATAATACACCTAATCTTGCATAGAAGGAGACACACAAATATGAAAAAGCTTACATTAATCATGACGGCCTTGCTGCTCCTGCTCATGACAGGGTGTTCCCTGGAACCGCCTGAATGGGCGAAGCCTAAAGCGGCCGCAGACCTGAAGGACATAAAAATCGGCTTGTCGATCTCAACATTGAATAATCCATTCTTCGTTTCCCTCAAAGACGGAGTTGTTGCAGAGGCCAAAAAACAAGGATTGCAGGTTATTGTGGTCGATGCACAAAATGATTCTGCGAAGCAAAGTAATGATGTGGATGATCTGATCCAACAGGGAGTAAATGCGTTACTCATTAATCCGACAGATTCGTCGGCTATCTCCACTGTGGTCCAGTCAGCGAATGCATTGAACATTCCTGTAATTACGCTGGACCGTTCCGCTGACAAAGGTGATGTGAAAGCGCTAGTCGCTTCAGACAACGTCGAGGGAGGACGGATGGCTGCCAGATACGTGATTGATCAAGTCGGAAAAGGCGCCAAGGTTATTGAGTTGGAAGGCGTTCCAGGCGCATCGGCTACCCGTGAACGTGGGAAAGGCTTCCATGAAGTGGCAGATAAGGACCTGAAGGTCATCGCCAAGCAGTCGGCTGATTTTGATCGGACCAAAGGTTTGAATGTGATGGAAAATCTACTGCAAGGCAACCCGGATGTTCAGGCGGTATTTGCCCACAATGATGAAATGGCGTTGGGAGCGATTGAAGCCATTCAAAGCTCTGGTAAGAATATTCCAGTCATCGGCTTTGATGGTAACGAGGATGCGCTTAAATCAATTAAGGAAGGGAAGCTGACAGCTACTGTGGCTCAGCAGCCTGAGTTGATTGGACAATTGGCAGTGCAAGCAGCCAAGGATGTACTTCAAGGTAAAACCGTGAAAACATCGATTCCCGCCAAACTGGAGTTAGTGGATCAATCCAAATAGGAATGGGCATGGGAACCAACCTATGAAGCATTCGAACTGATGCAAAGAATACGCATCAGTTCTTTTTTTTTTGGATATTTTGCCAAGACGATATATACACATAAATGGAAGTTTTTAATTTTTGTATTGTAAGAAGAGACGGTAAAAGATAGAATAACACTTGTATGATAATGAGAATCACTATCATTTTATAAAGGCATATATCTAAGGAGGACGTATATTGTGCAACAAAAGAACAGATTAAAAAGAGGAATTATGCTTGGTTTTGCCGTTTTTTTGATGGTTGTATTGGCTGCATGCGGAAATGCACCAAGTAGTAACCAGACCAATGACAAGAGTGGAACGGATGCCCTTAACGGACAATCCAAATCAGTTGCCACGCGCGAATATGTTGATGCCACTGGCAAAAAGATCAGTATCCCTGCAAATCCACAGCGGGTTGTCACGACACAATATTTGGATGCGATGCTGGCTTTAGGTGTTAAACCAGTAGGGGCTGCTTCTCATGTGTTAGAAGGCGACTATTTGAAAGGTAAGATTGACGGGATTGCTGATATTGGGAATCCGACAAATGTGGAAAAGGTATTAGAGCTACAACCTGATCTGATTATAGCAACAGAAGATACCTCGCCAGAAGTGAGGGAGCAACTGGAGAAGATTGCTCCAACCGTAGCTGTTTCTTTTGGAGATGGAGATGTATTTAAGCAACTGCGGGATGTCGCAGCCGTACTAGGTAAGGACAAGGAAGCCGATCAGTGGATTGCTAGTTTTGACAAAAAGGCTGAAGAAGGTCGAAAAAAGATGGCTGGAAAATTCAAGAAAGATGAAACGATTACCATTTATATGACCTACGGTAAGGACGTGCTGAGAGTGTACGGGGCGCGAAATGTAGGACATGTCATCTACCGTTCACTGGAATTGAATCCTCCAGAGTACATACGTCAGAAGCTCGCAAAGGACCCGAAGTATAACTTTGTATACGATAGCATTTCGATGGAAAAACTGCCTGAACTGTCAGGAGATCGTATTATTATGCTGGTTTACGATGAAGCGACTAAGGACGGAATGTTGAAGGAAATTGAACAAAGTGCGCTGTGGAGAAATCTCCCGGCTGTCAAAAACCACAAAGTGTATTTCATCAAGGCCGATCCTTGGTTTACCTACTCACCACTGGCTATCGATCAATCACTGGATGAGGCCGTTAACATGTTTTCCGTCGAACCTAAATAATCAGCTCATTTAAATAGGAAGGGAGAAGTCTTATGCTAAGACGATTTTTTGAATATTACCATCCCTACCGGACTTTGTTTATCATTGATTTTACTTGCGCCATACTAGCTGCACTGCTGGAGTTAGCTTTTCCGCTTGCAGTCAATCGGGTAGTTGATGATTTGCTACCCACTGGAAATTGGAAATGGATTTTATTTGCCTGTTTATCTTTGCTTGGGATTTATGTCGTAAGCGCCGGATTGAACTATGTCGTTACCTATTGGGGACACAAGCTGGGGATTAACATTGAGTCAGATATGCGTAAAAAGCTGTTTGATCGAGTACAAAAGCAATCCTTTCGCTTTTTTGACAATAACAAAACAGGCCATCTAGTCTCCCGTATGACCAACGATCTGATGGATATCGGAGAGATTGCCCACCACGGACCTGAAGATTTGTTCATCGCACTGATGACCCTGGGCGGGGCTTTCGGTATCATGCTCAGCATTAACTGGAAACTAGCAGTTCTGACGTTTATTATCGTTCCACTAATGATTTACCTGTCCTTGTACTTTAGTCGTAAAATGAATGCTGCATTCCATCGTATGTTTTCTGATATTGCGGATTACAACGCCCGGATTGAAAATAACATTAGCGGTATCCGTGTTGTTCAAGCGTTTTCCAACGAAGCACATGAAATGGATCGTTTTGCTGAGAATAATGGACGGTTTCGTAAAACAAAGCTGATCGCATATCGCATTATGGCGTGGAATTCTTCAATTAGCTTTATTCTGATGAAACTGGTCTCTTTGTTTGTGCTTGTATGTGGAACATGGTTTGTTATTAAGGGGCAGATGTCCTATGGGGAATTTATCGCATTTGTAATGCTGTCCAATGTATTCCTCGCACCCATTAAACAAATTAACTCCGTCATTGAAACGTATCCCAAAGGAATTGCCGGCTTCCGACGTTACTTGGATTTGCTGGAAAGTGAATCTGACGTAGAGGATCTTCCAGGTGCGAAGACCGTTAAGCATCTCAACGGAGATATTCAATTTGAAGGTGTAACATTTGGCTATGAAAACAAAGACAAGGTACTGCGCAAAGTGGACCTTGCTATTCATGCGGGAGAAACTGTAGCTCTTGTGGGTCCTTCAGGAGCAGGCAAAACGACACTTTGCAGCTTGCTGCCACGCTTCTATGATGTCGAGGAAGGCAGCATTAAGATTGATGATATGGATATCCGTGAACTGAAACTGGATTCGCTGCGGTCCATGATTGGAATCGTACAGCAGGATGTATTCCTTTTTGATGGAACGATTCGTGAAAATATCGCTTACGGCAAACTTGATGCTTCAGAAGACGAAATCTGGGATGCTGCCCGTCGAGCCCAGATTGAAGAACTTGTTCGATCCTATCCAGAGGGGCTGGATACGATGATCGGTGAGCGAGGCGTAAAGCTGTCCGGTGGTCAAAAGCAACGTTTATCCATTGCCCGGATGTTTCTGAAAAATCCTCCAATTCTTATTTTGGATGAAGCGACATCAGCATTGGATACAGAGACAGAAGCTGCAATTCAGCAAGCTCTGACAGAGCTATCTCAAGGTCGCACGACACTCGTGATTGCCCATCGTCTGGCAACGATTAAAAATGCTGACCGCATTATTGTAGTTGCAGATCAAGGGATTGCCGAGCAAGGAAAACATGAAGAATTAATGGCTGTAAAAGGTGCATATAGCCGCCTGCACCAAGCTCAGTATGGAACGTAAGAGTCAATTGCGACTCCGTAAATAGAGAGAGGAATGAATGAGTTTGACAAAGAAAATGTGGATTGTGACGATGCTTTTGTCAGTCATTGTCATTCTTAGCGCCTGTGGTGGAAAGGTAAATCAGCCAGAAGAAAAGCAGAATCAAGCTTCTGATGAACCAAAGTCGGCTGTAACCAAAACAGTCAACACGATTCATGGAGATATTCAGATACCTGCCCATCCTCAACGGATTGTAGTGGATTTATACCAAAATGATTTATTAGCACTAGGTATCAAACCTGTCGGAAGTGTGAAGTATTTTCTAGACAATCCATACTCGAAGGATCTTGTACAGGGCATTGAAAGCATAGGAGACCGCAGTAGCGTATCCGTGGAAAAAGTATTGACTCTGCAGCCGGATTTGATTCTGATTGCTTCCAAGGATGCTTCTGAATATGAGAAATACAGTAAGATTGCTCCGACTCTCGTTATTCCTTATGGAACATACAAGAATGTGCATGAGGAACTGACAGCTTTTGGTGAGCTGCTGGGAAAAGAACAGGAAGCCAAAACATGGCTTGCCCAATACGACCAGCGATTGCAAGCTGCACGTGACAAATTAAAGGGAATTGTTCAACCCGGGGATACTTTCACAGTAATGGAAGCCACAGATAAAGAATACTATGTATACGGTGATAATTTTGGCAGAGGAGGACAGGCGGTTTATAGAGGATTGAATTTGACACCTCCACCACTTGTCCAAAAAGAACTATTAGGCGAGACTCAATGGAAGTCAATTTCCAAGGAAGTTATTAATCAATATGCTGGCTCTTACATTTTTCTGACGGTTAACAAGGATTTGAGTGGTTATGAAGGAGACAGCATATGGAAATCACTGAGTGCGGTCCGTAATGGGAAGGTTTTTGAGCTTCAGGAGGATCGATACTGGTACTTCGATCCTATCGCTATTATGGGGCAAGCTGAAGAATTGGCAGATATGATCGTCCAGCGGAATAATGAAAACGTCTCACAGAAGTAATGGTTTCGGTAATGTTGGCAGCCCTTTGGTATTTTTGCCGGAGGGCTTTGTTTTTTCACAAAATAGCAGGGCATTAGAGAATCGTCGAAATTTTGCTATTGAAGCCGTTGCCACATTAATTTACAATAGTAAAGATTGCATGATAATAATTCTCATTATCAGACATTATCTCCACTACAGGTTTTCGTGATACCTACATACTATTCAACAGTAAGGGTGAACCATAGTTATGAAATTATCAGAATCTTCGGATAGTCCTGCTCAAAGTAATCACAATCAGCCGCCGACTCAATTCCACTCGCGGCCATGGGCGGCTTCGCTTATCCTGACAGCCGGATTAGCACTGTTAGCGTTCGGTATCGCTCTGTCCTTATCATTTGGTGCAGCCTCAATCAGACTGGAGGAAGTCTGGAACGCCGTCTTTCATTTTAATCCAGAGCTGCAAAACCATCAAATTATATGGGAAATCCGACTACCTCGGATTCTGGGTGGTGTGTTAATCGGAGTTTGTTTTGCCGTAGCAGGAGCCATTATGCAGGGAATGACCCGCAATCCGCTTGCGGACTCTGGCTTGCTTGGGCTGAATTCGGGCGCCAGCTTGACGATGGCGATTTGCTTTGCTCTTTTTCCGGGTACTTCCTTTTTGCAGTTAATGTTGTATTCTTTTGTAGGTGCAGCCTTGGCAGTTGTGATGGTCTATGGTACAAGCGCTATTTCCAAATCAGGTATTACGCCAGTTCGTCTTGTATTGGCGGGTGCAGCTGTCACGGCGTTGCTGTCTGCCTTAGGTGATACGATCAGTTTATATTTTAATGTTGGACAGGATTTGGCCTTTTGGTATGCTGGAGGACTTAGTGGGACCAAGTGGGTTCAGCTAGGCATTGTTGTTCCATGGGTTGTGGCAGCTTTTATCGGTGCTCTCATGTTATCACGCTCCATTACGTTACTTAGCCTAGGAGACGAAATTGCATTGAGTCTTGGTCAGCGAACTGGGATGGTAAAGGTCGCCGGTATGATTCTCGTATTGATCCTGGCGGGTGCCGCGGTATCGTTGGTTGGTTCTATAGGGTTCGTAGGGTTGATTATTCCCCACATCACGCGCAAACTGGTTGGGGTCGATTATCGCTGGATTATTCCTTGTTCGGCTATTATGGGAGCTTTACTTATCGTTTTTGCCGATCTGGCGGCCCGTATGATTAACGCACCTGAGGAAACACCAGTGGGCGTACTTATTGCCTTAATTGGTGTTCCATTCTTCCTTTATCTGGCACGTAAAGAAAGGAGGGCACTGTAAGATGAGTAACGTTACGAATGGTGCTATTGCCAAAGCAAGTCACCGTAAAAAAATCCATGATTGGATCGTTGTTATCATTTTGCTTGTATTGCTCATTACTGCATTCACCATAAGCGCGAATACAGGAACGATTCGGCTTTCGCCAATGGAGCTTTTTAGAACCTTGTTTGGACAAGGGACTCCACAGCAGGAATTAATTCTCTTTGAATTCCGGTTGCCGCGAATGGTTATTTCCATTCTGATTGGCGCAGGTTTGGCTGTTTCCGGTTGCATTATGCAGGGGGTATCGCGTAACAGCCTAGCGGACCCTGGTATTCTGGGGATTAATGCAGGCGCCGGGCTGATGGTTATGCTGTTTGTACTGCTTTTCCCATCGATGCAAACGATGAATTCATTATTTTTACTTCCCGCTCTTGCGCTCATTGGATCGGGAGCGGCTGCTATTCTGATTTATGCTCTTTCTTACAAAAAAGGCGAAGGTATTTCTCCGACAAGGCTATTGCTGAGCGGAATTGGGGTAGCGGCGGGTATCAGTGCTACCATGATCATTATGACTCTTAAGTTAACACCTGAAAGCTACACGTTTGTAGCTAATTGGTTAGCAGGAAGCATATGGGGTTCAAATTGGAAATTCGTAATGGCTCTGCTGCCTTGGCTAATTGTATTGCTTCCTTTCGCATACTATAAAGCAAATGTTATGAATGTGCTTAATTTGGGGGATCAGACGGCATCCGGGTTAGGTACACCTATCGAAAAGGAACGTATTCTTCTCCTCGCGGCTGCGGTCGGACTGGCTAGTTCAAGTGTGTCGGTTAGTGGCGGAATCGGTTTTGTCGGTTTGGTAGCTCCACATTTGGCAAGAAAGCTGGTGGGTCCGAAGCATAAAATGCTGCTTGTAACGTGTGCTTTAGTCGGAGCACTCCTGGTACTTGTAGCGGATACGATCACACGAGCCTTACCTTTACAGAAAGAAATTCCGACAGGATTAATTGTTGCCATCATAGGTGCGCCATACTTCTTATATCTGCTGAGTCGCTCAAAAGGATAAAAAATAAAAAATAACCTTCAACACCACTAAGGAAGTGGAACTGAAGGTTATTTTTTATTTCTTGTAGCAGCCTTTCATCTCAACGGGAAGTATTCAAGGCATGAGAGGTTTGATGCAACTCTCTGATCATTTTATGCAACGTGTAATTTTCCTGCCGTGTCACACCGTGTTGATTTTCCTGAACCAGCAGCTGATGAATGTTTCGTTTTAAAATCTCACTTCGACGTTCCAGCATTTCGGTACTCATAAATAAATGAACACTCCCTTTGTCAAGAATAAATCTACATTTTAGAAATAAGCATAGACTGAATATAAGGTTGCCTTTCGACTTCTTTAAGTATATCGTGCTGGATGATCAAGGGAAAACGGAACGAGACAGCAAAATACTTATCCTCATCA
Source organism: Paenibacillus sp. FSL W8-0439 (assembly GCF_038008995.1). NCBI lineage: Bacteria > Bacillati > Bacillota > Bacilli > Caryophanales > Paenibacillaceae > Paenibacillus > Paenibacillus sp. FSL W8-0439. Next base: position 3,101,581 of record NZ_JBBPAK010000001.1, on the reverse strand, counting down.
TCCATAACGTGTCGACAGCTACTCACCCCATGAGTTCTTAGATATACTTCCTTATGCTGGCGATAACAGGAGATTAGGGACAATTAGCTTCATATATATGGAATCACTTATCAATTTGCTGGAAGCTGTGGTGAGGAGCCAATCAAAACTGCAAAGGTTACAACTACCTAATGAGAAGAAAAGAATAAGAGGCTACAACATTTATCATTATTTATATTGTGGATATACCGGCTGAACAGCTACTTGCTCAGGATCATGACCGAAGAACAGCAGACTCGGCTTGACCTCCTGCACAATCTGCTGAATACGGGCAATTGACTGGCGTGTCTGTTCACGGTCAAAGCCGTCAAATGGCACGTCGTTTGCGTAATTCTCCTGAGTGTAGGCAACATCAATCGTCAGCATGATCGGACCCGATTCCTTTGTTGTGATCAGCGCGGACTGATGACCCGGCGAATGACCCGGAGTATAGAGCAGTTGCAAGCCCGGAACCAGCTCATGGTCCCCTTGGAGCAGTCGGTAATTCAAGTTCGTCTGCACGCATTCCGGCGGCGCATACTCTAGATTACCGATCGCAGCTTCTGCTTCGGTCTGCTGCACATAAATCGGTGTATTCGGAAAATGCGGATTGCCTCCGGCATGATCCATATGCATATGGGAGATAACGATGGCATGAATATCGTCTGGTTGATAGCCGATCCGATCCAGTACTGCCACGATACTATCATCGGCTGTCATACGGGGGATGAAGCGTCCTTCAAACGGTGTACTTTTAAAATAATCTGGGTTGTCGATAAACGAATCTGGCATACCGGTATCTATGAGGATCGGACCGTGATCTGTCTCCAGCAGATACGACCAGATTTGCAGACGCACCAGTTCACCGGGCTGTGCATGATGGTTGAGTGAGGAGCGATCAATATCAAGCTGACCGACCGGCAACCAGTGCAATTTGTTAATCATACAATCATCCTCCAGTATTAGTTTACATAATAATTATTATGTAGTATATAAACGAAATTATAGCTGGCAGAAAATGATGCTTGTACTTCATTGTAAGATAGGGCGATGGAGTCTCATGCTTTCGCCGTAATCCCACTCTTTCAAAAATTAATTTCTAATAGTTTAAATGATAAGGCATGTAGGCGTCCAGCAGGAATCTGCCGTCAGACAGGCAGTATGTGTTGACGTATAATCGGATGAACAAAAAAGGGTAAGTACATAGACTGGACAAGAGAGACACGCTTTATTTATACTTAAAAAGGGCTCAAAAAACTGCGTATAATATAAATTATACGCAGTTTAGGTTTAAAACGACTTTTAGATGCTCTCCTGCATAAGATGTCGATTGGATTGTCGATAAAAATCAGACGAAAATGATCGTTTTACAGCATTTTTTGGATTTTGAACTGAATGGAGGCAAGCACGATGAAAAAAGAACTGCGTCATATGGATCTGGATACTATAGACGAAATTGATGAAGTGTATAATGAGGAGCTGGAAGCATTTTTGATCTGGATGAAGGATGCCGGATATACGATACATACGCAAAAAAATTACACAGGGGATGTAAAACAGTTTTTACGTACATTGCGTGATAAACCACTCGACCAGGTGAAAAAGATTCATGTGATGTCATATTTATCTAAAGCGCGGGAGGGAGGCGCCGGAGATAGTACGCGGAACCGGAAGCATGCTGCGGTGAATAGTTTTTTTAGAGCGCTACAGGAATTTGAATTATGCAGCACCAATCCGGCAGCGGGAATCAAAAAAGCAAAGACTGAAAAGAATCGTATGCCCGTTTATCTGGACGAGAAGGACATTCAGCCATTTTTGCTTGCGGTGGAAGGGAAATATGCAAATCGTAATATGGCTATTTTTCTGCTCATGGTCTACATGGGATTGCGGGTGGGGGAGGTTCATTCTTTGAATGTCTCGGATTACAGCCGAGAAAGACGCACATTAGATGTGTTCGGTAAAGGGCGTAAATGGCGTACCCTGCCAGTACCAACGGCTGTATGTGATTTTATAGAGCAAGCGTTGGAGGAAAGATTGACGCCGTGGAGAGGTAAAGAAGACGCGATGTTCGTATCCCAAAAAGGCCGACGTCTGGCAGTGCGTTCTATTCAACAGATTGCTACAGAAACGTTTGAACGATTCCAGCAAGAAAAGGGTATAGAACGTCGAGAGGCTTATTCCAGTCATAAGCTGCGGCATACATTTGCGACGATGCTATTACGTAAGGGAGCAGATCTACGTACCGTACAGGAGCTATTAGGTCACTCATCCATCCAAACGACAACGGTATATACTCATGTTACAGATCGAGAAAAAGAAAAAGCGATGGATAAGCTGGATATTCAGATCCCAATAACGGGATTGTAAGTATGTTCCACGAGTGTATTGTATAATGAAATAAATTGAGTTTACATAAATGTTATTATGTAAACTCAATTAAAAGAATTAAAACTTGAATTGTAAATTGTAACCATGATTTCATGTTCTTATTTAATAGCCAGTATCCTATGCTCTTGACAAAGGTAATATTTTGCTACAAGATTAGTGAGATCACTTTATAAATATGGTTTATGAAGTGATCTCACTAATTTTGTAAACAAAGGAGCACTGTATGGAAAAAGCCAATACAAATTTAATTAAAGAAATAAACTTGAATCTGGTTCGCAAAGTATTGAAGCAGGTTAGCAAGGCCACAAAGCCCCAACTGGCCGCATTGACTGATTTAAGCGTGGTGACTATCAACACTCTTATGCAGGAATTGCTTAATAATGGAGAAATTTTTGAAGATGAAATCGTTCCTTCAAATGGTGGTAGACATGCGTTAACCTATCGTTTTAATTATGAGTATAGTCTGGCACTGATTATACACATTAATGAAAAACAAGGAATGGATGTAGTATCGACCACGGTAGTTAATTTAAACGAGGACGTCCTCATGAAAGAAGAACATCCCTTCCGAATTTTTGATGCTACACAATTTTATTCCATAATTCAAGATATCATTTCTCTTTATCCCTCCATTAAAGTTATTGGTATTGGAATCCCAGGACAATCTGTAGATGGAGAGATTACAGTCAGCAGTCATGAAAGGTTGAATGGAATTCGGCTGGCAGAGGATGTGCAGAGCCAATTTGGTTTACCAGTTATTGTGGAGAATGATGTAAATGCGGCTGTATGTGGATACGTTTACAGAGAACAGATTGATGAAGATCAATGTGTGCTGGCTGTCTATTTTCCTGAAAATTCACCACCGGGGATGGGAATTTATTTGCGTAATGGGGTTTTAAAGGGCAAGCATGGATTGGCTGGTGAAATCAAATTCCTTCCGTCTATAGTTTGGGATGAAAGCAAGGGAAGAGAAGTTTTTTTCAATAGTGTATGTGAAATTATTCAAATATTACAGTCTGTATTCGATCCTAATCAAATTGTGGTCTATAGAGAGAATATAGAAGAAGAGGTTTTCTATCATTTTTTGGAAGCCTACAAAGCTAAGCATGAGATGCCTTTGTATCCTGACATTGTTCTCTCAGATTTATTTTATGAAGATTTTAAAACAGGGTTGAGAGGATTAACTCTAAAAGAATTAGAACGTCCTATTATTGTCTTTAAATAATGACATCATCATATTGAGCAGAGGAGGAGAGGAATGTTGGCAACCTGGTTTCTGATTATTATTTATCTAGCGTTTATTAGCTTGGGAATCCCGGATTCCCTGTTTGGGGCAGCATGGCCTGTGATGTGGCCGGAACTTGGGGCAGCTTTTGGGTCAGCTGGAATAGTATCCATGGTCGTTGCAGGCGGAACCATTGTATCAAGTCTAGCTAGCGGAAGTATCATTGAAAAAATAGGCACAGGTAAGATTACTCTAATGAGCTGCTTTTTGACTGCAGGAGCGTTACTTGGATTTTCTTTTGCGCCTTCATTATTTTGGCTTGTACTATTAGCAATCCCTCTTGGACTTGGCGGGGGAGCTGTTGATGCAGCACTCAATCAGTATGTGGCTACTCATTATAAGGCACATCATATGAGTTGGCTGCATTGCTTTTGGGGAGTTGGAGCTACCATGGGGCCGATAATTATGTCTTTCTACATTTCGAACTACAATTCATGGAGAAGTGGTTACACAGCCGTATCCATGATTCAGTGGGGCCTTGTTATTATTTTGCTCATTACACTGCCATTATGGAAACGTGTTACCGCGATACAAAATCCCATTATTTCTGAATCCCCATCAGACTACTCACAGATGGATGACAATATCGTACATGTTGAGAACATACCCAAACAAAATCCAATTCGAATGAAAGGAGTTAAGAACACGCTCATTGCTTTTTTGTTTTATTGTGGTGTGGAAGCCACGGTGGGCTTATGGGGAGCCAGCTATTTGGTAGGCGCAAGGAACATCACAGCCGACACTGCTGCTGGTTGGATATCTTTATACTATGGTGGAATCACGGTTGGCAGGCTTATTACGGGGTTTGTAACTATAAAAATAAATAATGGTATGTTAATCCGAATTGGCCAACTTACTGCTGTTGCAGGAGGACTCATTTTGTTGCTTCCTTTGCCTGTTGCCTTTTTATTACCCGGTTTTATTCTTATTGGTTTAGGGCTTGCGCCGATTTACCCTGGACTTCTTCATGAAACACCAACACGGTTTGGTAAGGAAAATTCCGCTAAACTCATGGGGTATCAAATGGCAGTTGCTTATACAGGAACGACTTTGCTCCCGCCCATTTTTGGGATTATAGCTTCACAGGTAAGTATTCATTTTTTTCCAGTTGCAGTCGTTGTTTTCCTTCTTTTTATGCTGCTCAGTTCAGAACAAGTGAATCGGATACTGAAGAAGAAAATTTTGAAGAGTTAAGACAAATTACAACTTGACCTGAAACGCGTTTCATCGGCTAAAGTAAATATATAACCTAAAAGAGAAAGGAGAGTACCCTATGATCTCACTCATTTTATTATGTTTAGTTATATGGGGGGGAACGTATTGTTGTTTAGTGTTATCAAGAGATCCTATAGAAGTAAAGCCTTACCGCTCCATCGATGATTTTTTCGAGTAGCTTTGTATCCACTTAATAAAGGTTCTTTTTTTACTCACTTTATTAACATGTTTAATTAAGTCATTTATGAAGTGAATCGAATCTGTTTCGAGCCCATTACATTGGATAGGTTTTGCTAAAGGTCGAGATACGAATACAAGGGAGTGGGACAATGTGGGGATTGAAAATGTCTTAGGTTAATAGAGACTTTGATATTGATCCCTGGAAAGAACATAAAAAACCGTAAGTATGAACTGACAGGTAGGAAACTCTAACAATTAAGGGAGGCTTATTTATGTTTAAACTGGTAGTAAGTGATTTGGATGGTACTTTTCTGAACAATAGTGGTACTTTTGATGTTGAATTATTTAATCAGGTGTACGGAGAGATGAAAGAAAATAATATCGCCTTTGTTGCTTGTACAGGTAAGCAATGTGAAAGAGTAGAAGAGTTGTTTGATGAGCACGGAAAAGGAATCTGGATTTTGGGAGACAGTGCTACTCGTATTAAAAGGGATGGAGTTGTTGTAAAAGAGTTTACAATTGAACGTAATTTGGCATTACAAGCGATCAGTCAAATTGAAGCTTTCGCTAAGGATTTTATTATCATCGCATGTACAACTGAAGCAGCCTATGTCCACTCTCAAATTCAAGAGGAATATTACAAGATTGTGAAGGGCTCCTACAAGGAAGTGCTGAAGATTGATTCGTTTGATCAAATAAATAGCAACTTTCTTAAAATAACTGTTTACGATCCATCAGGGAGAAGTTCCATTTTAAGAAAACATGTTGAAAAGACGCTGCTAGACCAAATTTATATTGTAGATTCTGAAGCAAATTGGCTGGATATTACAGCCCTTCATACCCATAAAGGGGAGACGGTAAGAAAACTCCAAGAGATATTGGGTGTTACTATGGACGAAACCATGTCTTTTGGAGATGGTGAAAATGACGTGGAGCTTATGAGTATTGCCAAATACAGTTTTGCTGTAAAAAATGCTTGTGAGAATACTAAAAATGCAGCAAGTTTTATCACCAAATCCAATGAAGAGAACGGTGTGTTATTAACGATAAAGAAAATGATGGATTTACAAAAGCATTAATATTAATTATCGTTATTAAGAGATACACTCCAGATTTCACACTACCCAATGAGAGGACTATAAGCACCATGAAAAATAAAATACTGGTTTTTGATATTGGTGGCTCTTTTATTAAATTCAGTTTATATTTTCAAGATAAATTTATGACGAAAGGTAAAGTTGCTACACCATTAGATTCACTAGAGAATCTGCTTATAGTCTTGAAGCAAATTCATAATCAGTTTATAGATGAATGTGAAGGAGTAGCCGTCAGCATGCCAGGTATTGTGGACTCGGTCACTGGTCATATGGTGCATGGTGGTTCGTTAAGGTATATAAACGATATCAATATGATCGAAGTTTTCAAGAAAGCGTTTCATTTGCCTGTAGCTATTGAAAGTGATGGGAAGTGTGCAGCTCTTGGAGAAGTATGGCGCGGCTCACTACAGGGGATCGCTGATGGTGTTGTTTTGGTAGTTGGAACAGGAATGGGCGGTGGAATCATCTCTCAAGGGAAATTGCTGAAAGGCCATCATTTATCGGCTGGGGAATTCTCCTTCATCAGAACTAACAATGAGCATGCAGACAATGTTGATTATCTGCTTGGTATGCAAGGGAGTAGTTCTGTTTTAGCTAAAACTGTTGCCAAGGCTAAAGGACTTCCTGAAGATACTATAACAGGTGAAAAAGTATTCAAGCTTATTGAAGAAGATGATCACACGGTACAAAAGATTTTTCAAGAATACTGTAGGAACATCGCAACACAAATTATTAATTTACAAACAATTCTTGACCCTCAAAAGTTTGTGATCGGGGGAGGCATATCTGCCAATCCTTTGCTGGTTGCTACCATTAAAGAAGAATTAGAGAAACTTTACCTGCATTCGATCTTAAATTTTGTGCGTGCAGATATTGAACAAAGTAAGTTAGGCAATGAAGCGAATTTGCTAGGTGCTATATACAACTACATGCAGTCACACCATCTTGAGGTATAAGATAAAATAAAAGCAAAAGAGCGTGCCTTGAACTTAAGACACGCCTTTTTTCTTTTGTTAGTTTACATAATATATATTATGTTTATTTGTTTGATACGTATAACATTTCAAAGCAACTTATTTTTCATTTTCCGAGGGAGATTCAATTATTAGCCCCTGAACATGCTTGCGCGTTAGAAGCTTCCGTTTTTTGCGGTTTTCCTTTGTTTCTAAAACAATATCCAAATCATAGTCGTCAGGATACAATTCTGTTGCAGCGATGTGAAGAGTGAGCCTCTTTTTGTTTATGATCAGCTTTTGTCCTTGAATCAAAATTCCAACATTGCCTCGTTCATCCTCGGTTTTGTAAACAATACCGGTTCGATCTAGGTAGCTGGCATAAACACTATCTCCAAGAGCAAATGGCTTGGTTATGAGCGGGTGCTCTTGTTTTCCCTGTTTTGCGACTGTGCGGTCTGTAGATGCTTTTTTAGAGGCAGGTTTATATACATCGTCAGACTTTTTATCATCAAAAGAAGGGGGAATAACCAAAAACTCCTGTGCATCCTGAGACGTTCTTCCAGCAGAAATGGCCTCAGAACGCTCGATAATGCGAGTCCACATGCCTAGCTTCAAAGCAATTGCGTATGCGTAGCTTTCCCCGGCCTCGCCGATGCGAAGTCGGTACAAGGGTTGCAACGTTTCGGTATCAAACTCCATACGAGCATTTTGGAACCCCGGTGTGTTTTCAGCAAAATGCTTGATTTCGCTAAAGTGCGTGGTAGCCACTACTGTCGCACGGCGACGATGAAATTCTTCCAGCAGCGCGATAGATAGGCCTACGCCTTCTCCCGGATCAGTGCCAGAGGCCATTTCGTCGATCAGGATCAGAGTAGAGCTGCCTGCCGTTTCCAAAATGCCAATCATATTGCGAATATGAGCAGAAAAGGTGCTCAAAGCATGTTCAATGCTTTGGCCATCCCCGATGTCTACCACAATGTCCTCGAATACAGCCATTCGGCTACCTTGCAAAACAGGTACCAGCAGGCCGGATTGCACCATGAGTGTTAACAAACCTACGCTTTTGAGAGCCATCGTTTTTCCGCCTGTATTCGGACCGGTAATAATAAGTGAAGAATAACCTTCACCAATTGAGAAATCAAGCGGCACCATTGTATGGGCCATCAATGGGTGACGTGCACCATAGATATCTATTATCCCATCATCGTTAAGCTCGACAGAGACAGCATCCAGAGTCATAGCGTATTTGGCTTTAGCTAATAAAAAATCCAGTATGCCTACCGTCTCTGTATTAATGCTTAGTTCACGGTTGTATGACTCAGCCATTGCGGTCAGGTCTCCTAGCACTTTCATTTCCTCTTTTGATTCTTCTGCCATATTTGCGCTCTGTTCGAATTGCAGATTTATGATCTCGGCAGGTTCCACATAGACGGTCTGACCGCTACCAGACTCATCCAGTACATTGCCTTTCACCTGTTTGCGGAATTCTTTTTTGATCGGAAGGACGTAACGGCCATTGCGCTGACTGATCATATTTTCCTGCATGATGGATCGGTGACGGCTGATAAGAGAATCTAGTTTCCTCTTGATACGTTCTTCAGTAACTGCAATTTTTTTGCGAATTTTAGCTAGTTCTTTACTGGCATTATCCGTTACTCGACCCGAGTAAATGCATCTCTCGATTTCGGATAGGAGTGACTCCATGTCATACATGGAAGAGGCATAAGCACTGACGGTTGGAGCTGAATCCGCCTTGGCATGCATATATTTCATCAGCTGCATGCAGCTTCTGATGAATTGGGCCAAATGAGAAAAATCACGCTCGCTGAACATATAGCCAGTTCCCAAGAGGTGCAGAATGTGCTCCATTCCTTCCAATGAAGGAACAGGTACGCTAGCTCCGTGGCGAATGAGCTGTAAAGCTTCGCTCGTTTCGTTAAGACGAATTTTGATTGTACGGATATCTGTAATTGGCTGCATGGAAGCGGCATGCTGCTTACCTAGGTACGAAAAAGCACATTCAGACACTCTTGTTGTAATCTGATCATATTCCAAACGCAACATTGTAGTTTCATTCATGGATAAATCTCTCCTTTAGTTGTGTATTGACAGGATTTTTTAAAACCTTTCTGAAAAACAAAAAAAGGGCGGAGAATGAACAAAACGTTCATTCTCCGCCCTTTAAGGGAGAGGGAGTGTATCATCAAATAAGCCTATAATCCAGCATGTGCTCTCATCAATTCTGCGTTTTAATCCACAGGCCAACCAACATATCAGTTCATTGGCTTATGAATAGAAAAACGTGTAAAAGGAGTTCACAAAAGTTGGAAACAAAAAAAACGTGCTGAACACAGCACGGAATAAGGCCTAGATGAAAATAATCCCTAAGGCGATTTATGATATCCGCATGTTCTTAACTAATACCAGGGTAAAAACTCAGCAAGAAACAAACCTGTCCCTAAAGGGTACAAGAGCCTGATGGTCTTCCCTGAATATGCAATTGCTTAGTTAAGAACGTTCACCGACATTAAAATCTCTCCCTTAATTGAAGATCTATCCATAATATACGATCAGACAGGTAATGAAGTCAAGGAAGACTTCTTCAATTCGATGTAAAAGTGACCATGAGATAATGGGTTTATGTAATATATATTATGTAAACCCATTACTCAACGAATGATTATCATCTTTTAATTGAGAATGATAATCATTATAATTGTAATGGTGAATGAAACTCGTATGTCCTGCGAATCCAGCTATAAGAAGGAAGTGATGACAAGATGAAGACACAAACTTCACCGTCTACTTTTAATGAATATTTTAATCAGATAATCGATTCCAACTTAATGATTCATGAAAATAGCTCCACTCCAGCAGGAATACAGCACGAACATTTTTATCAGATACCCGAAAAGTGGGGAGACGGAATACATCGAACACATTTTTTACGCAATGGCCTTGAGCTATCACAAAGCAAAATGTTATTTCATGAGCCAGTCCAGATATCAAGAAGAATTGATAAGCCTTATCTGGAGTTGGCACTAAACATCGATTATTCCGCCACTTGGTCTGTGGATGATTTTCGTTCAGATCGTGAGCACGGGGGACATGTACAGCTCGTCTACATGAATGATGTGAAGATTCACGCAGAGATAGCAGCTAGTAATGTGATGAATCATCTAGAGCTGCGTTTTAATCCATTGCTATGGCGAGAGTTACTACAGGAACTGGGTATTCGTTTGGAGCAGTCTTTTGCTTGCATGGAAGCGTTGATTACTCCTGATATGCGGGCTATTGCTCAGGAATTGTCGTCTCATTCTTATGAGGGCATAACCCGTCAGCTTTTCTTGGAGAGCAAGACGCTGGAATTGATGGCTCTGTTTTTGCAAGAAATACGCACTTCTCCACCTAAACTTTCTATGACAATTAAACCCACTGATGTGCAATGTATTCACGAGGCGCGAGACATTTTACTCCGTACACTGGTTCAGCCTCCCAGTCTGATTCGGTTGGCACAGATGGTACATATTAATGAGCAAAAACTGAAAAATGGCTTTAAAGAGCTATTCGGCACAACAGTATTTGGCTTTGTGCGCCAGCAGAGACTGGAAAAAGCCAAGCAACTGCTAGAACAGGAGCAGATTTCAGTCAGTGAAGCGTCAGCGATAGTCGGCTATAGTAACTTTAGTCATTTTGCCGCACTATTCCGTAAAACATATGGCTACAATCCAAGTGCCTACCGAAAAAATAAGAATTTATGCTCCTTATAAAACCTTCATCTTTATAAAACTCTCCTTCCAGTGGTGATGTTTCTCCCGGAATTGGCGGTAGGAAGCAGAATGTGAGCCTACAATAGACACAGGCTCAAGCATTCTGCAACTGCCGTATTTGGAAAGGAGAAATGATTCATGCAACCAAAAACGGGCATTGCCCGATTACTTCAAATCGCTGGGGAAAAACGCGGATTACTTGCTGTTTCCGCTTTATTTTCCGGTTTAAGTGCTATTTTCATGCTGGTGCCTTATGCTTCAGTTTATTTTGTACTCAAGGAGCTACTTGAGCACGCTGCACAACCTACAACAGCAGACGGGCCATTGATGATTCAATGGGGACTGATTGCTTTAGCAGGTTTATTAGCCAGCCTTATTACAATGTACATCGGCGGGCTTATCTCACATATTGCGGCTTTCCGTATTTTATACGGCTTACGCGTCAAGCTGTCTGCGCACATCGGTAAACTCCCCTTAGGATGGCTTAATGGCACTTCCACGGGGGCTGTCAAAAAGACCTTGGAGCAAAATGTGGAAAAAGTAGAGACGTTTGTCGCTCATCAATTACCGGATCTGGTGCAGGTTATCGTGACAGCAGTAGTGATGATTGTTGCCATGTTTAGCTTGAATATATGGTTGGCGTTCGCTTGTATCGTGCCGATTCTGCTTGCTTTCACCGTTCAAATGAGGCTGATCGGTGGCTCCAAAACACAGGATAACATCAAGGAATATTACAACTCACTGGAACGTCTAAACGGATCGGCTGTGCAGTATGTCCGTGGTATACCCGCAATCAAGGTGTTTGGACAGACGGTGCATTCGTTTCGTAAGTTTTATTCCGATATGGTGCATTATCGTGAATATTGCATGAGATTCACTGACCAATTTGAAACTGGTTTTCTCGTCTTTAAGGTAATTATTGGCTCATTCGCTGCTTTTGTACTTCCTGTCGGTGTATACCTGTTGAGTGGTAACCCGCAGAATGTTGCATTTGCCTCGGTGTTACTATTTTTTCTGGTAATGGCCCCCGGGGTGTCAGCACCCATGTTTAAAATTATGCATCTCATGTCTTCAATGCGTGATATTAATGAAGGCGTTGATCGGATTGACCGTATTTTTAAAGAACCTGCAATACAAGAGCCAGCACATCCGCAAAAGCCGACTACTTATGATGTGCAGTTCGAGCAAGTTTTCTTTTCCTATGGAAACACAGAAGAGGTTAACAAGCATGAGGACGGAGATGACAATCCATCGACCTATGTGCTGTCTAATATCACTTTTACGGCAAGACAAGGGAAAATGACCGCTTTAGTCGGCCCGTCTGGTTCCGGTAAATCGACGATCGCCAATTTGGTGCCGCGTTTTTGGGATGTACAGAAAGGTGCAATCCGCATTGGTGGGGCCGATATCCGCCTGATGAGCACATCTAACCTGATGGATACGGTTGCTTTTGTATTTCAGGAAACTTTTTTGTTTTATGACTCCGTATTTAACAATATTGCCGTAGGTGATGCGAAGGCTTCTATGGAGCAGGTTATAGCGGCTGCAAAGGCAGCACAGTGTCATGAGTTCATTTGTAAGCTGCCGAACGGCTATGATACGCTCATCGGAGCTGGAGGGGTATACCTATCGGGCGGAGAAGAGCAGCGACTTGCGGTAGCACGTGCCATTCTCAAAAATGCACCTATTCTCGTATTGGATGAAGCTACGGCATTTGCTGATCCTGAAAATGAATATGAAATGCAGCTGGCATTAAAAGAACTAATGAAAAACAAGACGGTTATTGTTATTGCACACCGTTTGTCTACTATTCAGCATGCGGATCAGATTCTGGTGCTTCAGGAAGGACGTATTGCTGAACGGGGTCAGCACAGTGAGTTGCTGGAAGTAAACGGCCTGTATGCCCACTTATGGCAGGCCTACACGGATGTCGGACAATGGCAGATTGGGGCACGGGAAGAGGAGGCGGCTCAATGATGAGAATGTTGCAAAGTATCACGGCTGGAAATCCAAGGGTACTGTTAAAACCGGTATTATACACAACCTTAGCCAATATCGCAGGGTTGGTTCCTTTTGCCTTGCTGGTAGGGGCGGCCCGTCTGATTTTCGAGCCTTTCATCCATCCGGGAGCTTCGCTCCAATCTGCTGGCTTATGGTGGATTAGTGGAGGTCTGCTCCTGTCGCTACTTCTGCTGTTTCTGTGTGAGATTCCGGCTTATCGTTCCCAATACCGTGGAGCCTATGATGCCTCGGTAACCGGGAGGTCGCGTCTAGCTGAGCATTTGCGTAGACTATCTCTGGGATTTCTGAACAAACGCGATCCCGGTGACCTAGCCAATATGATGATGGGTGATTTTACAATGGTGGAACATGGGATTTCCCATTTGGTGCCGCAGATGATCGGGGCGGTGACGATGCCGCTTCTGGCATTAATTGGATTATCCTTTTTAGATTGGCGGATGGCGCTGGCATTGTTTGCTGCTTTTCCGGTGGCCATTTTGTTGGTATTGCTTACTTCCCGTATCCAGCGGCGGCTGGGGGCCAATCATATGCGTGCCAAAATCAATGCTGCGAATCGTCTACAGGAGTATTTAAATGGTATTCGGGTGATTAAAGCCTACCAGCTAACTGGTGAGCGTTTTGTCCGGCTGGAGCTTGCGTTTAGAGAACTGATGCGGCACAGCATCCGTATTGAAGGGTTGTTAGGACCGATTGTATTGGCTGCTATTGCTTTCATGCGGTCTGGCTTGACGTGGATGGTTATGATCGGTGTATATCTACTGCTGGCGGGTCAGATGGATGTTATTGTGTTTGTTTCTTTTCTGATTGTAGGAACACGTATTTATGATCCCCTAACCACTGCACTTGTAAACTTCGCTGAATTTAGATACCACGAGCAGGCAGGTGAACGTATCGTCCAATTGCTGAACGAGCCAGTGATGCCGGGTGACCAGTTGCCTTCGGAGAGACACGATATTGAACTAAGAAACGTAAGTTTTGGATATGGTGATCAGCCAGTATTGCGGAATGTGAGTATGTCTATGCCGTTTCGTTCTTTCACAGCACTAGTAGGACCCTCCGGCAGCGGAAAAAGTACGGTATTGCGGATGATTGCCCGCTTTTACGACCCGGATCAGGGCAGCGTGCTATTAGGTGGAAACAACATACAACAGATGAATACGGAAGCGCTATTGCGCAAGATATCTATGGTGTTCCAGGATGTATATCTGTTTCAAGATACCATTGCGAACAATATTCGATTTGGCAAAAGCGATGCTACACAGGAAGAAATCGAAGCTGCTGCTCGCCAAGCTTGTTGCCATGATTTTATATCCAGGCTACCCAAGGGATATGATACCCGGGTAGGTGAGGGAGGCAGTACGTTATCGGGCGGCGAGAAACAGAGGATATCCATTGCCCGCGCTATACTTAAAAATTCGCCGATTGTTTTGCTAGATGAAGCTACGTCTTCGCTGGACCCTGAGAATGAAAGGGATATTCAGCAGGCTATTAATCGTCTTGTACAAGGTCGAACAGTTATTGCGATTGCTCATCGGCTCAAAACGATTCGAAACGCAGACCGTATTGTAGTTTTGGACAAAGGAAGGGTCGTGGAGCAGGGAAGACATGATGAACTGTTGGATAACAACGGCCTATATGCACGATTGTGGAACAGACAGCATGAGGTAAGAGAGTAATAGTCTGTATGATCTCAGGATACAAACATTAAGAAACCGCCCCGGGAGATGTCATATCTACCAAGGGCGGTTTCTTGTGATTGTTATTCAGAATCATCGGCTATGACAGCTTGTACAGGCTGCCTGTCACGTAGCAATGGTAACAACAGCATCGCTCCCAGTAAAAATAAACCGGCACTCACGGTATATACGGTGTTCAGGGAGGATTCGCGTTTGAGTGTACCGCCGATGCTCATACCCACGACCATCATCCCCGAGAACAGGGGAGAGAGGGCACCACCGACGCGGCCGATAAAAGCAGCTTCGGCATTTTTCATCATCATCGTGTTGATACCAATATGAATGCAAGGATAAAATAGACCGCTGAGTACTTGCAATGCCATTGTCAGCACAATATTGTGCGACCATCCGACTCCAAAGGTTGTCAGTGTGCTGACCAGAAGTCCAGTCGCCAGCAGCAATTGCGGCTGGACTTTTTTGGCAACCCCCATAATCAGACCGCCGCCCAACAGCATAGCCGCTCCGTTCGCCATTAATGGCCATTGAAGAAATTCCTTGTTTTGCCCAAGGTTCTCGATAGCTACAAAAACCATTAATGGTTGAATAAGTCCGACGGCCAGCCCAATTATGGTAAATGTTCCTCCAAGCGTGCGAAGTGTACGGTTATTCCATACATAATGTATTCCTTCTTTAAGCTCTTCAATGAAATGTGTTGGTCGATCTATCTCAATTACTTGCTCATCTTGTGGGATACGAGTTAGAACAAGCGCAGAGATAAGAAACAACATTCCGGTTATAGACAATGAAGAGAAAATTCCAAAGTGTTGATAAATAAATGTACCGACGACAGGACCGATAACCATAAATAATGCCATGAGAGACTGAAAAAGAGCCATCACTCCCTGAAGCTGTTCTGGTGCTACATGCTGCTTTAATATTTTCATCGCAGATGGCTGAGAAAATTGAGATAGAATGGCCGAAAAGAAAGTGGATAGCAAGAGCACCTGCCATGACCCGTACCACAATGCGAGCAACACGATAAAAATAGACGCGGCCGACAGCAGATCGCAACTAACCATTGTCCGTTTAGGCCGCCAACGATCTGCAAATGTACCTCCAATGATGGCAAACAGAAAGATAGGCGCAAATTCAGCGACCGAAATGAGCGATACGTATACAGGATCATTATGGGTCAGATCTGTTACATACAACAGTATGGCAAAGTTCCGCACCCAGATGCCCAAATTTAGCAACGCATTGGAGGCGATAATGGTCCTTATATATGGATTTTTAAACAACAACAAACTCTCCTTTCTTATTTTCAGAGTATTTCCTTGAATATTTTTATAAACAAAATTATAATTCGTCTATATAATAATAGATAATATAATAAATATACTGCTATTTAGTCAAATGTTTTTTGTAATCCCTGAATAAAATAGAGGATAGAAAAGGAAATAGTCAATCATGCAAAAAAGCGGATTAGAATAGAAGAGGGGTGGAGCACTACATATTTACAAATTGGATGGGATATCCAAATAAAAAAACGAAATTACATAATAAATATTATGTTAACTATTACGTGTCTATTATCTATCAGAATCTGAATCCGATGTACCTTTTAAAATCATAGTGATATAATTACGCGTACATGCCTGAAAAGGAGCGTATAGAACGTAAATGAACTTTCAAGTGGACTTTTTATCTTTTTTTGTGATTCAGGTAGACGGGAAAGAAGGACAAGGCGGTAAGTCCTACAAGCATTATGCTACAATGGATGACTATGATTACGATGAGAGTGATGTCAAAAAATTTCTGGACGGGGAATTTGCTCGCATTAGCAAGCGAAAGGTTGAAAAAAATCCAAGCACAGAGCAGGCACCGACTAAAATCGGCCGCTTTATCGTTGAACCGGAACATGAGCTGAGCAGTAATCCGAATTTCAATATGTTCGCTCGACTACGAGCAGCAGAGGATAAGGAAGATTTTAAAAATGCATGTGATGACCTGGTGCGGATGTATCTGGATACAAGCGCGGTACGAGGTGGAGCACTGATCATTGTACAGGCTACATTAAATACCCACTCTGACGACCCGTTTATTTTTGTACTCAAATGTGATTTTGAACCTAAAATTGCACGAATAACTGAAAGCAGCCTGGTCAGTGAGGTCGAAATGGCCATTTCAGCCCGTAATATGAAATCCATCATGTATCCCTACATGCTGGAGGAGGGTATGAACGATGAGTGGGAGCTTAAAATACATCAGTCTTCGCATGCGCGGTATTTTGAAGACTTTTTGAAATTCGTCACTTATGAGCAATCCATGCCGGAAATCGTTAATGAGCATGTCATGGGCTTTGTTCAGAACTATGTAGAAACCAAATGGCCGGATGCATCTAATGAGGAAAGACAGCAGGAAGAGCGCGATCTGGAGCTGTGGGCGGCCAGCGAAAAACGGGATCTGCAAGGAAAATGGGAACCTCTTCAGGTCGTAGAAGCTGCGCAGCATATTGTCGAGCTAAAACCGGAAATTGAAGTTCGTTTCAAACTGGATGATACGGCTGTGCGTGGGTTACTATCCGACTTTGGTGCCAAGCTGCATATCACGAAACTTCATGATAGATATGCACTTATTATTGAAGGTGATGCATTTACGTTTGAAAAGGGATTTTCTCCGATTGAGCTGCTACAACCTGAATCCTTTGAAACGGTGGCTGAGCGGCTCAAAGAGAAACGGCAACATGAAAATGAGGGTATGGATGGCGATACACCACCTTGGTAATTTGGAACGCATAGCAGGGCGACAAACGAACGGAATTATATTATAAAAAAACGGACCTCACAACGGATGTATCCGCTGTGGAGGTCCGTTTTTGTTTAGCTTTTATATTCTTGACTTACTGAATTACATATGCACTTTACTAATTTGATCTTTCAGCTTGTCCGCAGATTGAACCAACCTTGCACGTTCCTCGTCATTGAGCGGAAGATCCAAAATTTCACGTACTCCATTGTGATCCACGATACTTGGAACACCTAAATAAACGTCAGATACACCGTTATAATCTTCCAGCAGGGTGGACACATTAAGTACCGACCCCTCGTCTCCGAGAATAGCGGCTACGATACGGTCAAGAGCCAGCCCGATGGCGTAGGATGTAGCGCCTTTGGCATCTATAATTTCATAGGCAGCATTCTTCGTATTCTCAAAAATTTCATTTTTCGTTCCTTCGTCCAACTCCAGTGGAGTTCCAGCCACGTTGGCTGTGCTCCATACAGGTAACTCAGAGTCACCATGTTCTCCAATAATATGGGCGTGGATGCTTCGTGGATCGATGCCCTTTTGCTTCCCGATCAGATAGCGGAAGCGTGCGCTGTCCAGCAACGTTCCTGATCCAATGACTCTGCTTGAAGGCCAACCACTGCGTTTCCAAGAGATGTAGGAGAGAATGTCCACTGGATTGGTTGCGATCAGCAAAATGCCATGTGTATTGACCTTGATGATATTATCAATAATACTTTCAAAAATTTCGGCATTACGCTTGAGAAGATCAATACGTGTTTCTCCCGGCTTTTGTGAAGCTCCCGCTGCAACAATGATGATATCTGCATTACGGCAGTCTTCATAATCACCCGCCCATACTTTGACACCGCCGAGAAAAGGAAGCCCATGATTCATATCGAGCATTTCCCCCTTCGCCTTTTTGACGTTGACATCAATAAAGACAAGTTCTTGCATGCGTTGGCGCAGCAGCAGGGTGTAGCCGGTTGTTGTGCCAACCGCTCCCATGCCGACAATAGCCACTCTACTTCGTTTGTAAGGTTTTAAGCTCATAAAATCCTCATCTCCTTCTCGGGTTGTATACCTTTTCATTTTGGGATATTACTTAAAAATTTATCTTTCCAACTTAGTGTACCCTATATACTAACCCACCGCAAAGAAATATGACATTTTTCCTTGACTTCAAAGGCGAGCTCGCTAATAATTAATCGAATGATAAGAACATGCACTAAAGCGTTGCAGCACCGATATTGACGCATGAAATTATGGAAAGAGGATTAGGAATATGGACTTATTTCGAAAAAAAACAGGACTGCTCTCGCACGAGGAAAGCGGATCTACAGGTCACTTAAAGAGAACAATGGGGCCTTTTGATCTCACCATGCTAGGAGTAGGATGCATCATCGGGACAGGGATTTTTGTTATTACTGGCAAGGCAGCAGCAGAAAATGCAGGTCCCGGCTTGATGCTTTCTTTTGTTATTGCAGGGATTGCCTGCGTATTGGCAGCCTTGTGCTATGCAGAGCTTTCATCTACAGTTCCCGCGGCTGGGAGCGCTTATGCATATAGTTATATTGTTTTTGGAGAAGTTCTGGCCTGGGTACTAGGTTGGGACTTGATTCTGGAATATGGAGTGGCGGCCGCCTCTGTGAGTAGTGGCTGGTCTGCTTACTTTCAAGGCTTGCTGGCCGGATTTGATATACATCTACCGTTAGCTTTAACCGCAGCCTTCGATTCGACCAAGGGGACCATTATTGATCTGCCAGCGGTGTGCATCATCATGCTCATCACACTGTTGCTTAGTCTCGGAGCCAAGGAAACGGTCCGATTCAATTTCATTATGGTTTGTGTCAAAGTCGGGGTCGTACTGCTATTTATTGGAATTGGAATCTTTTATGTTAAGCCTGCCAACTGGACACCGTTCTTGCCTTATGGATTTTCTGGTGTATTGAGTGCTGCGGCAATCGTATTTTTTGCTTATCTAGGCTTTGATGCTATCTCAACTGCTGCTGAAGAGGTACGCAATCCGCAACGGAACATGCCCATCGGCATTATTTCCTCTTTAGCGATCTGCACGATATTGTATATTGCCGTTTCAGTTGTGTTAACGGGAATGGTACCTTATACGCAGTTGGGCGTTAGTGATCCGGTTGCGTTTGCTCTCCGCTTTATTCATCAGGATTTTGTAGCTGGATTAATTTCAGTTGGTGCGATTGCTGGGATGACGACCGTTTTGCTGGTGCTGTTGTACGGCCAGACACGATTAATTTTTTCTATGTCACGAGATGGTCTTTTACCCGTTTTTCTTTCTAAGATAAATGCCAAAACTCAAACACCGATTCGAAGCACATGGCTGGTGGGTAGCATTATCGCATTGGCAAGTGGTTTGTTCCCGTTACATGCACTGACCAACTTGACGAGTATTGGAACCCTGTTCGCTTTTGCTGTAGTTTCGGTTGGGGTCATCGTTTTGCGGAAGACACGACCAGATTTAAAAAGAGGGTTTACCGTACCATGGGTTCCGTTACTTCCGCTACTGAGTGCTTTGGTTTGCATCGGTCTGATGCTTCAGCTTCATATCAGCACCTGGATCGGATTTATCGTGTGGCTACTGCTTGGATTACTGATTTATTTCTTCTATGGATATCACAAAAGTTTGTTGAATCATAAATCCTAACAATATTAGTATGAAAAAAGCCGGCATTCTTCACTTTTGTGAAGGAGCCGGTTTTTTTTGTCATTACGCGAAAAGTGTCACATAGGGGTGTTTATGGTATAATTCTGTTTCAGATAAGCTTTTGGCACGTGAT
This sequence comes from Paenibacillus sp. FSL W8-0439, assembly GCF_038008995.1. Lineage (NCBI taxonomy): Bacteria > Bacillati > Bacillota > Bacilli > Caryophanales > Paenibacillaceae > Paenibacillus > Paenibacillus sp. FSL W8-0439. Next base: position 3,081,380 of record NZ_JBBPAK010000001.1, on the reverse strand, counting down.
TACCGCATGCCATCGAGGGAGGATTTTGATATGAAACTGCGCTGGCGTGCGCTCTTGGGAGGAGTAATGCTATTGACGGGCATCCTGCTAACTGCCTGTTCTGCTGAACCCCCAAAAACTGTAACTAAACCTCCGATTGAGGAACCAGATGACCAGGGACAAACGATAACTATTAATCCGCCGGTAACCCCAAAGGCTGGCGATCCAAACGCCAAATATGTAGTACAGACACGAATCGCGGATTTTCATTTAATCGATAACAATAAAGGGTTGGTTTGGGGAGTTACCCATAATGAGCTTCGACTTTATGATACCCATGATGGTGGGAAAACATGGAATAATATTTCTCCTTCTGAAAACGTCCAATTTCAAGACAAGCTTGAATATGGCAAGGATATCAGTTTCACAGATTCACGTCACGGTTGGGTCGTCCGCCAAAATCTGGACCAAACAGCAACAGTCATTCTAAGAACGGCAGATGGAGGGCAGAGCTGGGATGTTTCAGCGCTACCTAGCGGAGACCATGTAAGCTCGATTCAATATGTAAATCCAACCACAGGCTGGATCATGGCTTATACAAAACTGAATGAGCAGGATCAACAAAAAATGTTGTATCACACCACGGACGGAGGAGCCACGTGGAATAAAGTTGCGCAAAGTTCTGGTATGACTTCCAACAAATCAGGCTCAGGTTTACCCGATCAAGGCAGTATGGCGGGAATGAGCTTTTCTTCCAACAATCAGGGTTTTGTGGCGATTAACGTGGACAATAGCGTGAAATTGTATAAAACTTCGAATCAAGGGAAAACGTGGACTTCAGTCGCTAACAGCATGCAAGGGTGCCCTCAGGCTAAGGCAGAAGCTCAGCAGTCTCTTAAAGGTAACAGTTCCTCATACTGGATTCCGGTTTTCTGCTATGGGGATAACGGTACCAAATATAACGGGCTGTTTACGAATAATACAGGAACACAATGGAATGATGTGCCATTGGGTCTGAGTAGCAATAATAATTCTATAACTCCTGGGCGTACCTTTCTAAGCGATAAAGAAGGATGGGTTATAACCATAAACGGAATGAGCCATACAATAGATGGAGGCAAGACGTGGACAAGTCTCAAAGGCAACAAGGTGCTGCCTTCGAAGCTAAAAGACTACCCACGATCAGTCAAGCTGCGTTTTGCTTCTTCATCGGTAGGTTGGCTGCTTTTGGAACGACTCGACGACAAGAAATCACTGCTGTTAAAAACAACAGATGGTGGTGCAAACTGGAGAATTTTATAATCACGATAAAGGTGATTGCCCTGGGATGTCTTCCCAGGGCGTTTTATTTTTAAAAAATTTAAATTTTATACGACAACATGTGAAAAAAATCACAAACTAACAAATGAGCCACTGTTATACTAAACCTGTAAACAACGATAGGAGTGATAATCATGAGAGCGAATCAGGATCATATGTTAACCCAATACTACCTTCAATTTTGCTACACTTGTCAGGATGCCTACGGTTGCACGACGGAAGAGGACTGCAAGCAATGCGCAGAGCGTTACGCCGAAGAAGAAGATCATGAAGTTCTGGATGAAACACAACGTTATCTCCAGCTTGTACATGTGTAAATCGATGAGCCATTCTGATATCGCCATATCTTGAGCCTCCCGGATTAATCCGTGGAGGCTCTTGGCGTTCTTGAGGGTTGCTATCAAATTTGGGCAGCAACATACATATACTGTTATAGAAGGCTTGAGGCAGGTCAGGATGCCCAGTGGTTTCCCTGTGGAATGCCTGGCGGAGAGGAGTGCGGTGCATGGGATTTGAGTCATTATGGATGTTCGATTGGCTGGGTACGGTATTGCCCGTATTTTTCGTAGTTGTGTTGGGTATTGTCGTGTTGTCTGCGGGCAGGGAAGTCATGGAATGGAGCCGGAACAAGCGGCAGCCTGTGTTGACGGTGGGTTCCCGCATTACGGCCAGAAGGACACATCTCCAACAGAGGCGCCAAGAGGAACAAGGGAGTCGTACCTATACTTTCTATTATGTAACCTTTGAAGTGGAGAGTGGCGACCGGATGGAGTTCAAGGTATCAGGGGAAGAATATGGTCAATGTGCTGAAGGGGATGAGGGACGGCTTACTTTTCAAGGTACAAGGTATATCGGGTTTCAGCGTCTTAATCGTTATAGCTTGGAGCAGGTTAAAATGTAGGATTCAGTCAAAAACATTCATGCTCATTTACAGCCTTCTGCGAGGAGCCAGGGTAGGGGGCTGTGAATGTTTCTTGTACGGCACATTTTGGTACATATATACTAAAACAGAGTAGTTCAGAGGAGGAATAAGTCGTGTCATTTGAAGGACAAGTTGTTATTGTAACAGGAGCGGCGCATGGCATCGGGAAAGAGGTCGCTTTTGCCTATGCTGCTCAGGGTGCCAAAGTTGTATTTGCTGACTACAATGAGGAAGAGGGCGCCGCAGCCGCTGCAGCAGCCCGGAACGAGGGTCATCAGGCTATTTTTATTCCTTGTGATGTGCGTAAGGAAGCAGATATTGTAGCGCTGATCCGTGCCACGGAAGAAGAATACGGTACAATTCATACGTTGATTAACAATGCAGGCGTATCCAGATGGAAATCTCCATATGAGTTAACCGTAGCAGAATGGGATGACATTCTGAATACAAACGTACGCAGTTGTTTTATTGCAACCAGAGAAGCGGCTAAGGTAATGAAGCGAAACGCAGAAGGGGGCTCAGTGGTTAATATGACCTCTACACGAGCTTTCATGTCAGAGCCGGACACAGAAGCCTACGCAGCATCCAAAGGAGCCATAGCCGCCCTTACACACGCGATGGCCATATCGCTAGGAAAGGATAGGATTCAGGTCAATTGTATTAGTCCAGGATGGATTGAAACCGGGGATTACGAGCAATTGCGTGCGGAAGACCATCAACAGCATCCGGCTGGGCGAGTAGGGACCCCTAAAGACATCGCACGAGCCTGTCTGTATTTAACACAACCCGGCAATGATTTTGTAACAGGCACGAATCTAGTGGTCGATGGTGGCATGACGCGTAAGATGATCTACGAGCCATGATAAAAGCCTAAATGAGTAGTCCCATTCTTGGGGCTATTTTTTTATTTTCTGGACTGTCACCTATTGGGCATTTGTACCATAGGATAGGGTATGTGAAGGAGAAGCAAGGAGGGGACGCGGTGGCTGTAATCAAGACCAACTCAGAGGATGTGAGGACCCTCGCCCGGCTGATGCGGGCTGAGGCTGAAGGTGAAGGCGAGTCAGGAATGCTCATGGTTGGCAATGTCGGTGTGAACCGAATTTTAGCCAATTGCCTAGATTTCCAAGGGATACGCCTCATGAATGACATGGTGTTTCAAAGCCCCGGAGGTTTTGAGGCTACTCAGAAGGGGTATTTTTATCAGAGGGCCCGTGATCGGGACATTCGACTTGCCCAGCGTGTAATCAATGGTGAAAAAATACGTCCAGCATCCAATGCATTATGGTTTTTCAGACCGGCTGGAGACTGCCCGGGTACCTGGTATAACCAGACCAATACCGGACGCTTTAAAGCCCATTGCTTTTTTAGCCCGACTGCACAGGACTGTCCTAATGTATATTAGACACCTTTCAGGATGGCTTGAAGAATTTAAAAATTAAAACCATTTTAGGAGGAATTTAAATGATTTCACAGCAAGCTTACCGTCCCGTATCTTATGCTTCCGGCAATGGATATCCCGAATGGCCAAGAGGAATGGCTCCAGCCGGAACCATGCAACCTATGACTGGCTTTCCACCTCAAGTAAGTAGTGGCAGCCCTATGACACCAACGGGTACGGTAGTGCAGGTTCAGACTCCTCAATACGAGCAATCATACATCGAGAATATTTTACGCTTGAACTTGGGCAAAACGGGAACTTTTTATATGACCTATGAAAATAACCGAGAATGGAATGCTAAAATATTCAAAGGCATTCTGGAAGCAGCAGGTCGGGACCATATTATTATTAGTGATCCGGCGACAGGCAAACGGACCATTCTGCTGATGTTAAACCTAGATTATGCAACTTTTGATGAGCCATTGTTGTACCAATATCCCGGCGTCATCGGGAACCCGGGCGGATCTCCGGTTCGCTGATGCCTTCATATATATGAGTTTACATCCTCTGCCAGACGGCAGGGGATGTATTTTGTTTATATTCTTTCTCAAATATAGTTGCTTTCTTGGTGGTAAGAGGCGAAAATGAGAGCTTTTCGACCTAAATGATGGAGGGATTGATTTTTCTGACATTGCTTGTAGTTTGACTGTATAGAGTATAGTTATATAATTAAATATAAGCTGATGAATGATTTAAACATTTATGCGGAATATGGCTTATGGAAGCCGGAAGGGGTGAATGTGTTGGGAAGTTGACGCTGCTTATGATGTGTTATCGTTCTGTCTATGATGAAAATATCCGAAGGAGGTGCGCCTGTCTGCCGTAATGACGGCTGATGGGGAGCATATTGAGTGACCCTTTACCGAGTATGTTTAACTTAATTATTGTTTTTGCATTAGTATTATTGAATGGATTTTTTGTATCTGCGGAATTTGCCATGGTGAAGGTCAGGGGCAGCCGTATCGAAACCTTGGTGGAGGCGGGCAATAAAAAGGCCGTATACGCCGCCAATATGATACACAATTTGGACGCTTATTTGTCTGCCTGCCAATTGGGTATTACCTTAGCATCGTTGGGACTGGGATGGATCGGAGAGCCGGCCATCGCACATTTGATTGAGCCTATATTTACTGCCGTTGGCTTGGGAGCGGTATACGTACACGGTACTGCCGTGGTGATTGCATTTATTGTCATTACGATTCTGCATATTGTGTTGGGTGAATTGGCACCCAAAACGATAGCTATTCGTAAATCTGAGACTATTACACTGTATTCGGCCATGCTGATGACTTGGTTTTACAAGTTGATGTATCCATTCATATGGGCGTTGAATGGAATGGCGAACAGCCTGTTGCGTTTGTTCCGTCTGGAGCCGGTATCCGAATATGATGATTCCGCGCATACGGGGGATGAAATACGCATTCTGATGAAAGAAAGCAATAAGAGCGGACTAATTGATAATACGGAATTGGCGCTTGTTGATAATATATTTGATTTTGCTGACACGACCGCCAGGGAAATCATGATTCCGCGCACGGAGATGATCTGTTTATACAGTAATGAGTCCACAGAAGAAAATCTCGCGATTGCAACGGAAAGCATGAGAACCCGTTATCCAATCTGCGCCGAAGATAAGGACCATATTATCGGCTTTATCCATATTAAAGATCTTCTACGTGCGAACACGCTGGATACCCGTACGATGATTCGCCCGATTCTTGCTGTTCCTGAATCAACGCAAATTAGTGATCTGCTCAAACGCATGCAGCGTAGCAAGACGCAAATTGCAATTTTGATTGATGAATACGGTGGCACATCGGGTATGGTAACATTGGAAGATATTATGGAAGAAATCGTCGGTGAAATTCAGGATGAGTTCGACCAAGAACGTCCGAGTTGTGAGCAGATTAATGACGAGGAATTTTCCATTGACGGTATGTTATTAATTGATGAAGTGAACGATCGTTTCGGGCTAGATCTTGATCATGAGGATTATGATACAGTAGGGGGCTGGCTCTACTCACATGTAGAGGTTATCCCTCCACAGCCAGGTCAGTCTGTAGTGTTTGAAGGATGTATGTTCATTGTAGAAGAAGTTGAAAACAAGCGGATTTCACGTATTCGGCTAATCAAACAGCCTATCATCGTGGAGGAAGCAGGAGTCTCATAATGGAATAAATATGGAAAGCGACCTTTAATGATGTGGGGTCGCTTTTTAATTTGTCTTCTTTACATAAAGGATGTGAATTGATATGATATCTGTGTTATTGTCAACCTAATATATAATTATTAAGTTGACAATAAAGCGGATTTCCTTACGGTAAAAATCTCATCTGCTTACATAACCATCTAAATGAGGGAGGATGAAGTATGAATTTATTCAATAAGGCTTTAAATTGGGACTCATTAGCTGAAAAAGCGATACATTTCAGCAATCTGACGCTGGAAGAAGGCACGGCGGTACTGGAAGCGGACGATGTGGAAATATTACCGATTATGCAAGCTGCATTTCAGGTAAGGCATCATTTTTACGGAAAAAAAGTAAAGCTCAATATGATCATGAACGCCAAAAGTGGTCTGTGCCCGGAGGATTGTGGTTATTGCTCACAATCCTTCGTTTCTACGGCACCTGTCAGCAAGTATAGTATGCTGGATAAGGAATCATTGTTGGCTGGGGCAAGGGAAGCCCTAGCACGAAAAGCGGGGACATATTGCATTGTAGCTTCCGGCAAAGGTCCGACAGATCGGGAACTGGATCAGGTGATTGATGCTGTACAAGAAATTAGTCGTACCATGCCGCTCAAAATTTGCGCTTGCTTGGGGATTCTCAAGGGAGATCAAGCACAGCGATTGGCAGATGCTGGGGTACACCGTTACAATCATAATTTAAATACAAGCAAAGCCAACTATCCCTCGATTACGACCACACATACATATGACCAACGCATCGAAACTGTGAAAATGGCTCAATCACACGGAATGTCTCCATGCTCTGGCGTTATTATCGGTATGGGGGAGACGAATGAGGAAATCGTTCAAATGGCTTATGCCTTACGAGAGTTGGATGCCGACTCTATTCCGATTAATTTCCTAAATCCAATCCCCGGAACCCCTTTGGGAGAAGCACAGCGGATCTCGCCGATCCAAGCTTTAAAGGTGTTGGCACTGTTTCGGTTCATCTGTCCATCCAAAGAAATACGCGTCGCAGGCGGAAGGGAATTGAATTTACGCTCATTACAACCGCTAGCCCTTTATGCAGCAAATTCGATTTTTGTAGGAGATTATTTAACGACAGCAGGCCAAGAAGTTACCGCTGATCATCAAATGATAGAAGATTTTGGTTTTGAAATTGAGATGTGTGCCCTTTCAGCCGTATAATAGAGATTGTACAAACATGGAAGGGAGAGTTGAATGATGAGCGAAAAAGTATTTATTAGTCCAGGTAAATATGTGCAAGGGAAAAATGTGATTGATAAAACAGGTGAATATGTTAAGCATTTAGGCCATACGGCTTTGGTTATTGCGGACAAGCTGGTTTGGGAGATTGCAGCCGATCGAGTGGTCAAAAGTCTGGAGCAGGCTGATATCACTGCTATAAAGGTTGAGTTTCAAGGAGAAGCATCCAAAAATGAAGTAAACCGTATTGCTGATGAGGGACGAAGCGGCCAGGTCGATATTGTCATTGGTGTAGGTGGCGGTAAAACACTGGATACCGCCAAAGCCGTTAATGAGCTACTCGGTTCCTCGGTGGTGATTGTTCCAACAACCGCCTCTACAGATGCCCCTACCAGTGCTCTATCTGTTTTGTACACGGATGAGGGTGCATTTGATACGTATACCTTTTTCAGTAAAAACCCGAGCTTAATCCTGGTTGACACGAAGGTCATATCTCAGGCACCGCCTTTGTTCCTCTCCTCAGGTATTGCGGATGCTATGGCAACGTGGATTGAAGCCCGTGCAGTCATTGAAGCTCGTGCTACAACTATGGCTGGCGGCTTGCCAACCTTGGCGGCAGAAGCCATTGCGTCCAAGTGCGAGGAGGTTCTTTTCGATTACGGACTGCAAGCTTATGAATCTGTGAAGCGCAAAGTCGTTACACCAGCGCTTGAAGCGGTGGTGGAAGCCAATACATTGCTAAGCGGTTTGGGCTTTGAAAGCGGCGGCTTGGCAGGTGCACATGCCATTCACAATGGTTTTACCGTACTCGAAGGAGACATTCATCACCTGACGCATGGCCAAAAAGTAGCTTTTGGCACCTTAGTACAGCTTGCCTTGGAAAAAAGACCTTTAACTGAGGTGGAGCGGTATATTGATTTTTACCTAAAACTCGATCTGCCGGTTACGCTGGAAGACATTAAGCTGCAGGAAGCTTCCCGAGAGGATTTGTACCGGGTAGCTCAGGCTGCTACCAAAGAAGGCGAAACCGCTCACAATTTACCATTTGCTGTTACAGCGGATGATGTGCTTGATGCAATTTTAGCGGCTGATCAGTATTCAGTTGCCTACAAGACTAAAATTGGACATAGAAACTAATCACATACGAAATAAGTAGATTCAAAGGTCGCTGATAAGCGGCCTTTTTCCATTATTTAACTTGCGGCTTATGGTATGATTTTCATGGTACATAATTAGAAAATTACCTAAAATTTGAGAGGGGTTTAGCGATGGCCAAATGGAATGTAGAAGACCAAGGTATTCAATATAGTATTGAGTACAAGCGTGGCTTTACCGGAGGAAAAATTATTGTGAATGGTAGCGAGCAGAAGGTGAAAAGCCAGAACGCATTTTTGAACTTGATTGATTTTCCAATTCGATTGAAGGAGAAAGCTGTGAATGTTGTGGTCATTGGCAACAAAGCAGATTTAGCTGTGGACGGTATATATCTTGGGTCCAATCAACCTTATGTTCCAGTAAGTAAGGCTCCGGGCTGGAGCTGGGCTTTTGTCGTGGTCAGCTTAGTTATAGGGTGGCTATTTGCAGGTATCTTTGGTCTGTGTTTGGGGATATTAGGCAGCATGTTATATGTGAAATCATCTTTATCCTTACATCAAACCATTAATAGAAGAGTTGTAAGCTGCTTTATTGTCTTTTTCATCATCAGCATAGTACAAATCGTATTTGGACTTGCAGCTAATTATTGGATTAATACACTGTAAATGTATGTAACATAACTTAAAGATGAAGCAAGAAGGCTCTCTCGCATCAAGCGGTGAGAGCCTTTTTTACCGTGTTAAATCGCCCAATTTCCTTTACGGAAGATCGGTTCCTCAGTACCGTCTTCGGTAACGCCATTGATGTCCATTTCACCTGAACCAATCATAAAATCGACGTGAGTCAGACTGGAGTTAAGACCGTTGGCAGCCAACTCCTCTTGAGTCATATCCTTACCGCCTTTAAGATTGAATGCATAAGCATTACCGATAGCCAGATGGTTAGAGGCATTTTCATCAAACAATGTATTGTAGAATAAAATGTTTTTATCAGAGATCGGTGACTTATGAGGCACGAGCGCAACCTCGCCCAGGTAGTGTGAACCTTCGTCCATTTCTACGAGATGCTGGAGAGTCTCCAAACCGGTTTCGGCCTGTACATCGACAATACGCCCATTTTCAAAGGTCAGTGAGAAGTTGTCGATGATATTGCCACTGTAGCTGAGTGGCTTGGTGCTGCTGACTTTACCGTTTACTCCCGTTTTAAGTGGAGCAGTAAATACCTCTTCAGTAGGCATGTTGGCTACAAAAGTATGTCCCTGTTGGTTGACGCTTTCGGCTGCTACCCATAGATGGTCTTTTGCCAGTTCGATAGTGAGGTCTGTACCTGGCGCCAGATAATGCAGCTTTTTATAGCGTTTGGAGTTTAAAATATCAGCTTTGCTGGAGAGGGTTTTCAAATGCTCATTCCACGCCTCCACAGGGTTGTCCAGATCCACACGTACAGTGCTGAAAATGGCTTCCCACAGTTTATCCATTTGCTCGGAAGCTGGCAGATCAGGGAATACTTTGGCTGCCCATTCTGCTGAAGGATAAGCAATCAGAGACCAGCTGAACTTGTCAGCCATTTGGTATTCACGGTATTGACGTAACTCATGTGATCGCACACGCTGGGCAGCGGTAATTCTGCTGGACGGAATCCCTTGAAGCAAATCAGGATTCTCGGCAATGACATGGAGCACTGCAGCGCCATTTTCGACTTCTTCAGTCATTTCGGCTGCGTACCATTTGGGAGCAATATTAAAAGTTTCATCAGGAGCTAGTTCATACTGTAATCGGGTAACCGTCTCATCACTCCATTTTACTTTTACCAGCTTAGCTCCGACAGTATACGCTGATTTAACGATAAGTCGTACGAGTTCGGCGGACAAGATTGGCGCATGAACGATAAGTGTCTGCCCAGGTTGGACATTGGCGCCCACTCGAACGGCTAATTCCGCATATTTCTGCAATTTTTGTTGAAAATCTGACATGTAACTTTCCTCCATTTCACGAAAAAGCCTCAAATAAGAATAGGGTAATTCGCACAGTTTTTTTGCAAATTCCACACATAGCTTATATATTGTACAATGTAACGAAAAGGTTCACAAATCAGTTTTGGTACTTTTTAGTGAAAATGAAAGGGCGGATAAATAAATGACGGAGCAAAATTCTTCTCAGGAATTGAAAGAAGTACATATTCAGCAGGCGCAAATGACTAGAGATGAGAACGGTGCATATTTAGGCCAAGTGGTATTTGGAGTAGACGGACAGAGTTCTATATATGAAATCACCTTCCACAGTAAAAAGGGAAAGGAGTGGGATTATAGTCTCCATTTTGCAGGAGAGCCACGCTTGGAGGAAGAGATGCTAGAGATGGATAGCTGGATTGAAGAGAACGATGATCTTTTCGACTATTTGCTGGATGCGGCATGGAGTAAATTACCCGAGTAATGTAAACATGGTCTATTTTCGTGACAAGCGGATTATATTTAGCAGTGTCCGCATAATCTGCTGACATGGGGGAAGCCTAAAGGTCGAGTATAACAGGAAATTCCATGTGAATAGGAGGGTGAAGCTTTGGCAAATCATCTGTTCACCGAAGGAATGACGGCAAATGAAGAGGCTGCTCCCGATCTCCTGAGCTTACGGACGCTGTTTGTAAATGTGTGTTTTATCGGAGAGCCGGGAAGCCGATCCTGGGTGCTGGTGGATACGGGGATGGCAGGATTCACAGACTCGATTATACGCCTAGCTGAAGAACGGTTTACGGGTCCTCCGGTTGCTATTGTGCTTACTCACGGTCATTTTGACCATGTAGGTTCGGTTATTGAGTTGGTTCAGCATTGGGGTACACCTGTTTATGCACACCCTTTGGAATTACCTTATTTAACGGGAATGAAAGATTATCAAAAACCTGACCCTAGTGTTGGGGGAGGCTTGATGTCGGGAATTTCCTTCTTGTATCCCAATGATGCTATAGATCTCGATGATCGCATCACCTCCTTGCCCCAAGATGGCAGTGTCCCCGGCGCCCCTGGTTGGAAGTGGCTGCATACACCAGGACATACGCCTGGTCATGTATCGCTTTTTCATGAGCGGAGACGCTTAATGGTAGCTGGTGACGCTTTTATCACGGTAAAGCAGGAATCGGCCTTGGCTGTGCTTTTACAGGAAGAAGAAATCCACGGACCGCCTGCGTATTTTACAACAGATTGGCAAGCTGCACAGCGGTCAGTGAAGATATTAGCCAACTTAAAGCCTGCAATTGCAGTTACAGGGCATGGACATTTCATGCAAGGTACCGAGCTGACTGATCAGTTGGAAAAGCTGGCTGGAAATTTTGAACACATGGCAGTACCCAAACAGGGACGTTATGTGTAATATGTGTGAAGGACGATGCCTTGCGGGGCATCGTTTTTTTGCGTGGACGTGGAATTTTTTTGCTGGACATGGTATAGTCAAGCCAAAAGCTAAACGCTTTCATTAAACATCGTCATTTCATCAAGGAGGATTTTTGATGACACAACAGCATACTGCAATTGGTGATCTTTATTATGGAATACCGGCGATTCGTCTTAAATTTGGACGATATGAAGCGGTTGCCCTGCCAGGAAACGGCGCAAATCTGATTTCTTTTCGTGACAATGAGACGGGATATTCTTTTTTACGTGAGCCGGATGCTGAGAGCATAGAGGCTTTTAAGCAAAGCCCATCCGTTTACGGAATTCCTTTCTTATTCCCTCCGAATCGATATGAGGATGGAAAATTCCTGTGGAATGGTGTTACATATGAGCTGCCAATTAATGAAGAGGCTACCCATAACCATTTGCACGGCTTTTTACACACCGTTCGGTGGGAGGTTGAGGATTACGGTTCCGGGGAGCAAGGTAGTTATGTGGTAATGAATCAGCATGTAAGGGAAGGGCATCCTATGTTCCGTTATCTACCCTTCACCTTTACGATGAAGCTGACGTACAGCCTTGACGAATTTGGCCTGCATCAGCGTTATGTGATCCATAACGAGGGGGATCAGCCGATTCCCAACTTGTTTGCCTTTCACACAGCCATTCGGGTACCGTTTGTACCTGATAGCTCGCCTGAGGATTACAAGATTAAGGTTACGATCGGTGAGCGGCGTGAGCTGACAGATCGGTTGTTGGCCACTGGACAGTTCCAACCTTTATCCCCGGAAGAGGAACTGATGAAGACAACAGGAGTTAGCCCTTATTTTGCCTCTATGGATAATCATTATACGGCGGCTCCGCAAAATGGACGTAACTATATGGAACTCACACACAGTAAGACAGGTGCTACCCTTGTATACGATGTAGGCACTGCTTATAAGCACTGGATGATTTGGAACAACAAAGCGAACCAGGAATTCATCTGTCCTGAACCGCAAATGAACATGATCAATGCACCGAATCGACCAGACTTGCCTGCGGAAGACATCGGGTTAATTGCACTGGCTCCGGGACATATTTTTGAAACAACCAGCCGTCTGTATTGTGTTACTCCGAATAAAACGAAATCTTAATATGTTCTTTATCCAAATAAGCTTGCATCGTGGTGAACGGTGCAGGCTTTTTCGATTGCTAAGGCTGCAGTTACAAGACCACTAAGAAAGATTATGAAAAAAGTTGCAGAAAAGCAATGTGTCATAGTATGATACGAAACAGGAGATGATCAGATGAATCATGGAATGATGCCTTTTCAAGCTGTTAAACGCAAGCAAATTGCAGATGAAGTGGCTGAGCAGTTGCAACGAAAAATTGCTGCTGGTGAATGGAATGTAGGCACTAAGATTCCAACCGAGCCCGAGCTTATGAAGCTATTTGGAGTCGGGCGATCTACAGTTCGGGAGGCGGTTAGCGTACTGGTGCATGCCGGTCTATTAGAGAAAAAGCAAGGACACGGGACCTTTGTCTGCCAACCGACGACTTCTCAAGAACCATTGGATTACCGACTAAGCCGTGCTGAAATTATTGAAGTTTATGAAGTGCGGAGCGTGCTGGAACTGGAGATTGCCAGATTAGCTGCGTTACGTCGTAATGACGAAGATTTACGCTTGATGCGAGAGGCACTGGACCGTCGAGCTGCGACATTGACGGCTGGAGATATGAATGGGTACTTGGATGCGGATATCACTTTTCACTTGGCTGTTGCAGCAGCTACAGGCAATAAGGTGCTTACGGACGTATACCGCAGCTTTGTAGAGGCTATTCGCAAGGCGCTGAGCAATCTGATTACCGATCCGGCGATGCCAAATCATTTTACACTTCAGCATGAAAAAATTTATGAAGCGATTTTGGATCAGGATGGTAAGGCTGCAGAGCTATATAGTATTCAGCATTTGGACGGCACCAAGCTGGAGCTGCAAAAGCATATGGGAAGTTCCTAATTTTTTTAATCCTAAACATCAGATGATCGGATGAATAAAACGATGTATAAACCTTCTACTTTGAGCATCTCCTAAAATCAAACCAAAGGTGGTATCTGTATGCGCAAAATATGGGTGTTGGACACAACGTTAAGAGATGGAGAACAATCACCAGGAGTTAGCTTAACCAGCACAGAAAAGGTGGAAATCGCTCTTCAGCTTCAAAAATTAGGCGTAGATCGGATTGAGACCGGCTTTCCGGCAACCTCACCTGGTGAGATCATCAGCATGCAGGAGATTGCCAAACAGGTCACCCAAGCAACACTGGTTGGTTTTGCACGCTCGAAAGAGCAGGATATAGATGCGGTCAGAGAAGCTCTACGGGGAGCGGAGGACGCTTGTCTTCACTTGTTCCTGGCTACCTCACCTATTCATCGTCAGCATAAGCTACGAATGGATAAAGCGAAGGTATTAGAGACCGCTGCTGCTGCCATTCGTTATGGACGTAAGTATTTCAGCAAGGTAGAATTTTCGGCAGAGGATGCCAGTCGTACCGAGTTGGACTTTATTTGTGAAGTTGTAGATATGGCAATTCGCGCTGGAGCGACCGTCGTCAATTTACCGGATACCGTAGGTTATGCCTCGCCAGATCAGTTTGGAGAAATGTTTAGAATCGTAAAACAACAAGTACCAGGTATTGAAAAAATACAGCTTAGCACACACTGTCATGATGATCTTGGGATGGCAACAGCTAATACGCTGGCAGCTATCCGTAACGGTGTAGATCAATTTGAAGGTACCATTAATGGTATTGGCGAGCGAGCCGGAAATACACCTATCGAGGAGGTCGCACTGGCCCTTGACACGAGAACCGATCTCTATGGTGCACAAACGAGTCTGGTTTTGGAGGAACTATATGCTACCAGTCGACTGGTAAGCAAACGTACTGGAATGTCGGTACCGGGGAACAAGGCCATTGTTGGGGCCAACGCATTTGCACATGAGTCCGGTATACACCAGGACGGAATGCTAAAGGAGCGTACAACATATGAGATCGTGTCTCCTGAGCGCATTGGTTTGAAGACCAGTAAACTTGTATTAGGCAAGCATTCGGGAAGTCATGCGTTTAAGGAAAAACTGGCGGACATGGGGTTTGATGTTTTGACAGAGGAACAACTTCAGGCTGCATTTCGCAAATTCAAAGCCTTGGCAGATAAGAAAAAACAGGTGTTGGATGAGGATTTACTTGTCCTGATGGATGAAAGCCGCAATGGCTCACCTCAAATTTACACACTAAATTCTATTCAGGTGTCCTATGGTAATCAGTCGGTTCCAGTCGCCTCTATACGGTTGAATAAGCAAGATGGCACATCAATTGATGAAGTTGCGATGGGTAATGGTTCTGTAGATGCGATTTTTCATGCGATTGACAAGGCTAGTGGTGAAGTGGTGGAGTTGGAGGATTACTCCATCCAGTCTGTAACGTATGGCAAAGATGCGTTGGGGGAAGTTCACGCTATTTTGAGGCAAGGTGAGTACACAGCACTGGGAAGAGGCACTAGTACAGATATTTTGGAAGCTAGCGCTAAAGCTTATATCGACGCACTAAACAAGCTACTGGGCAGAAAAGAAGTGCATGCCAAAAGCAACATCACGATTAGCTGAGGCTGGTAATCAAGCTCATAGCTGAATTTTTTCTTCTATCTCCTCTAACCTTATCGTAAAAAAGCGCTTGCAAAATATATGATAACATTTGAAATTTAATGTATAATAGGCAAAGAAGATCACCATATTTTGTCTGAATTACATAGGCCAAGAGGAGGAAATGAGTTGAACTACCGCATTGAAAAGGATACGTTGGGCGAAATCAAAGTACCGGCAGATCGTTTGTGGGGAGCGCAAACACAGCGCAGTAAGGAAAATTTCCCTATTGGCTCGGAGAAAATGCCATTAGAGGTCATTCAGGCGTTCGCGGTACTCAAAAAAAGTGCGGCGATCAGCAATTATAAGTTGGGTAAGCTATCTCAGGAAAAACAGGATGCCATTATTTATGCAGCGGATGAAATTCTAGCTGGACGAGTGGATGACCATTTCCCATTGGTTGTATGGCAGACAGGGAGCGGTACGCAGTCCAATATGAATGTCAATGAAGTGATTGCTCATCTGGGCAGTGAATGGTTACAAAAACAGGGAAAAGATGCGAAGCTGCATCCGAATGACGATGTGAATATGTCGCAAAGCTCAAATGATACGTTTCCTACAGCGCTTCATGTAGCGGGTGTCATTGCCGTCGAGGACCGTTTGTTGCCTGCCATTGATAAGCTGAAAGAGACTTTTCAACAGAAGTCAGAACAGTTCAAGGATATTATCAAAATTGGTCGAACCCATTTGCAGGATGCTACACCACTTACACTGGGTCAGGAAATTAGCGGCTGGTATGCCATGCTGGATAAAAGCAAGCGGATGATCGTCGACATGGTTCAATATATGAAGGAGCTGGCGATTGGCGGAACAGCAGTGGGCACAGGAATTAATGCTCATCCAGAGTTTGGTTCCCGAACCTCTGCGGAAATTTCCGGCTTCACTGGCAAAACGTTCACTTCTGCACCTAATAAATTTCATGCGCTGACCAGTCACGATGAAGTGGTGGCTGTACATGGAGCAATCAAAGCGCTAGCTGCGGATTTGATGAAAATCGCCAATGATGTTCGCTGGCTGGCTAGTGGTCCGCGAAGCGGCTTGGGGGAAATCACGATTCCTGCTAACGAGCCGGGTAGCTCCATTATGCCAGGTAAGGTAAATCCGACCCAGAGTGAAGCACTGACGATGGTCGTTACGCAAGTCATGGGTAATGATGCAGCTATCGGCTTTGCAGCAAGTCAAGGTAATTTTGAACTGAATGTGTTTAAGCCAGTAATCATATACAACTTTTTGCAATCAGTTCATCTACTGGCCGATTCCATCATTGCTTTTAATGACAACTGTGCCGTTGGCATCGAGCCCGATCTCGCCAAGATTGAGCACAATTTGAATAATTCACTAATGTTGGTGACAGCATTGAATCCACATATTGGATATGAAAATGCTGCTAAAATCGCTAAACTTGCACATGCAGAAGGGCTGTCTCTAAAGGAAGCGGCACTCCGCAGTGGACTGCTGACGGAAGAGCAGTTCGACCAATATGTTGTACCAGCACATATGATTCAGCCCAAAGCCTAAGCACGACGAACGGGTACAGCTTGAGAAATTTTAAAAAAATGTACAAACCAGCTTGTGGAGTGCGGAATTTAGCACAGACCATGAGCTGGATTTTTTGATTTTCTCATATATTTTTTTACTTATGATTAGTATTCTGTGTGATTTGAGGGTATATAGTTAGAAGGCGAAAAAATGAACATTTATTTTCAAGATAGGAGAAGCCGTATGGAACAGACAACCGTGATTAATTTGATTGTGCTTTTGCTGTCCGGCTTGCTGCTGGTCGGTGTGCTGACTACCAAATTTTCCAGCCGTTTCGGTATGCCTGCGCTCGTTTTGTTTATTGCTGTAGGCATGGTGCTCAGTCAGTTTATTTATTTTGATAATGCCTTTATCACACAGCTGGTGGGCATTCTCGCGCTCATTGTAATCTTGTTTGAAGGCGGGATGCAGACAAAGTTTACAGATGTTAAGCCAGTAATTCGACCTGCGTTGTCATTATCAACGTTAGGGGTCATCATCACGACTGTAGTCATTGGCGTGTGCGCCAAGTTTATTTTAGGCGTAAGCTGGATGGAATCCATGCTGTTTGGCGCTATTGTCGGATCGACAGATGCGGCAGCTGTGTTTTCCGTTTTAGGAGGTAAAAACATCAAAAAGCGAATTACCTCGACGCTTGAAGCGGAATCCGGCAGTAATGACCCGATGGCTGTATTTCTCACAGTAACATTGATCGAACTGATACATCACCCTGAGCAATCCATTTGGATACATATCTTGTTGTTTTTATGGGAAATGGGTTTTGGTCTAGCCGTTGGTTTTGTACTCGGACGCTTAGGTGTATATGCGATTAATAAAATGAATTTTGATTCATCCGGTTTGTATCCTGTAATGGCATTGGCATTTGCAGTCTTGACGTATGCGGCGGCATCGTTACTGGAGGCGAGCGGATTGCTGGCGGTATATGTCATGGCCATTGTATTGGGAAATTCCGACTTGACCTACAAGCGATCCATTATTCATTTTAACAATGGCTTCGCCTGGATGGTGCAGATTATGATGTTTGTCCTGCTCGGCCTATTGGTCTTTCCCGATCAATTGCTTGGCATTGCGTGGCAAAGTTTGGCGCTCTCCTTCATCCTCATGCTGGTGGCTCGTCCAATAGGTGTGTTCCTAAGCTTGCTTTTTTCCAGGTACTCTGTTCGCGAGAAGACACTGTTATCCTGGGCAGGACTGCGGGGAGCGGTACCCATTGTACTAGCAACTTATCCATTACTGGACGAAATGGATGTAGGACCTTTGTTTTTTAATGTCGTATTTTTCGTCGTGCTCACCTCTGCGATTATTCAAGGTACCACGATCTCGTGGCTAGCGGTGAAGCTTGGCTTGATGGACCCTAACGAGACATCGTCGCCTTCACTGCTGGAATTAGTTTCTTTGGGAAAAACCACTTCGGAAATCAACCACATTCAGGTACAAAAGGGGATGTCGATAGCCGGCAAGGCGATTCAGGATATACAGCTGCCTGAAGACATCTTATTCACAGCCATTATTCGGAACGAGCAAATTATTGCCCCGAGAGGTACAACTGTGATTGAACCGGGCGATACTTTGTATGTGCTTAGTCCCAAACTTAAGCGACAGCAGATGAAAGAGCTGTTCATGCTACTCGAACCGGAGGCTGCTCCGTAAATAGGATATCCCCCCTATTTAAAGCCCTTCACATTTATGTGAAGGGCTTTTTGCTGTATTCTTTTTCAGAGTGGATGAATCTGTTAAAAAATTGACACTATCATTCTACAAAATTAGTTTATGATATTGTCGTTAGATGTCGCAGCCTATCGTTACTGATCATTTGATGGGCAATAGTGAAGAAATACGATAGAAGTCACCAAACAGGAGAGATGATGAATGAAACCGGAAGTCTTGCCACAGCGTGCAGCAGCTCGCAGGCAGAAAAATAAGAAAAAGAAACGAAAAGGAAAATTTGGTCGCTTTATGTTGCGATTTTTTATTGTATTCCTGTTAGCAGGAATTGGGGGCGGTGCATGGTTGTTTTTAACCCCTTCTGGCAAGGAGATGCGCTATTTGGCTGCGGATACGCTGATTACGACTCAGCATCGTCACTGGGCGAAATATTTTATCGGCGAAGCAGAGGCGAAGAAGCGCGTGGCTGAATATTCGGCCCGGTTCGAAGAGATGGGAGAGGAAAAGGATAGACATACAATCAATCTGCCTGATCTGATACCTACTAAAGTACAACAGACACCGTTGGTTGAAGTGGAAGAGGTATCGGGTCGTAACTATCATGGCTATGTTATGACGGTGCATGACCCCACTAAAATTAGGCTCGGGGTTCCTGCTAAAGTCGGCCGGGGAGAACATGTATCTAGTATGGTCGAGCGTTTGGGGGCCGTTGCTGGTGTAAACGGCGGTGGATTCGCTGATCCCAACTGGAACGGGAATGGCTTTAAACCGATTGGTGTTGTCATTTCTCAGGGCCAGATATACTACAACGATATGGGTAAAAATGCCTCTGTTCAAATCGTAGGTATTGATAAACAGGGAAAAATGATAGCCGGTCACTATTCGTTGTCCGAGTTGTCCAAAATGAATGTGCAAGAAGCGGTTACTTTCCAACCACGCCTAATTGTGAATGGAAAAGGCCTGATTCGCAATGCAAGCGAGGGATGGGGCATTGCTCCCCGTACCGCGATGGGACAGAGAGCAGACGGGGCAATCCTTTTCGTAACCGTCGACGGTCGCCAGCCTGGGTACAGCATAGGTGCCAACTTGTATGATATGCAAAATATTTTACTTAAGCATGGAGCGGTTATCGGTGCTAATTTGGATGGAGGTTCATCAACGGTGCTCGTCAAGGATAACACCATTGTCAACAAGCCTTCCTCTGAATACGGAGAACGATATTTGCCGACTGCGTTTCTCGTATTTGAGCATCCAGAGACCGTCAGTATCCCGAACATCTGGGCAGGGATGAGACCTGGAGACATTGACGCAGCCAAAAAGAAATAGAGCCGGAATGAACAAGTCTATTAAGTGAACGGAGACTCATAATGAAGCTAGATCGAACAGGATTTCAGCGATTGTTTGTCGCCTTGCTGATGCTACCATTGCTCTTGACAACAATGCACCAAGGAGAAGTCGAAGCGGCTGAACAGGGAACCACAGCACCTCAATCAACACAACTAACAGACATTGTTATAGCCGGTCAACCCTTAAACAACAAGACCAAATCTCTATTGATTGACGGTAAGCTCATGGTACCGCTTAAACCTTTGGCTGAAGCTGTAGGTGCAAGCTACCATTGGGATGCTAAAAAAAAGCAGGTCACGCTGCAAAAGTGGGCAGAGCCCTTAGTTCTTAAGGAGCGATTACGAAAGAACAAGCAGCAGCTTACATTTGAGGTTGTAGGTAAAGACGTTTATGTGCCTCTTAGAGATGTATCGCTTGAGTTAGGTTATACGTTGGAGAAGACAAATACACAGATTCAGATCCAGCCACCGATTCACGGTAAACTTAAAGAACAAATATATGAGGGGGATCTCGTGGCAGCACGTGAAGCGTTAATCCACTTAGAAAGACGTTCTGTCCATCCTTATATAGAAGCACATCGTCCTAACACTGAGCTGCTGTCCAGCGTCTATATGTTCCCCCAAGGCGAAGCATTGCGGTATTTTACAGTGAACGGGGATGTACTGAGTCTGGTTGAAGTGAAGGACGGTTTTCCGATTGTTACCTATCAAGGGTATGTGGGAGCTCCCTTTGATAAAACCTTTACGATGGAATACGATCCACTGGAGTTGTTTGTGGCCAATAAAGCCAAAGATCAGTGGGGAACCTATCCGAAATTAAATAAGCCGCTGATCTACGAGTATACTACAGGATGGGGAGACAGCAGCACTACTTTTTATGGGCGTGTTACTATAGATAAAAAAGAAGAGCTGCTGGGTACGACGGGCGATCCGGTAAGCGGACTCCGAGCCGATGCCAAGCAGATCATGAAAACCTTCAAGCTGCCGTGGGAATCGCGTACAGATGCCCAGCAGGCGATGGGATAAGTTTAGTAGAGCAGATACTACAAAAAAGCGTGTATCGTTGAAGTTAATTTAACTTCCCGGTACACGCTTTTTACATGAAATGGGTAATGAATATTGTGATATGCTCAAATCTTGTTTAGGCGTCATTTTCTGCTTCGAGAAACACGGAGATCAGAATACGCGCGTTGTTTTCTCCAACATTTTTGGCATAGTGGGGGATGGCTGCTCTCCAGCTAAAGGAATCTCCTGCTTCCAGAGTAGCTGAATCCTCACCCTGCTCCACGTATACCGTACCCTCCAAAATAAAATGAATCTCATCCCCTGCATGAGCATGTTCTTCTTCTGTAGATGAGCCTGGCGGCATGTCCACCAGCATCATTTTGACATTACCCTGACCACCCAAATGATCGACCTGGAGTTTGTTTTTACCATACAATGTTTTACGACGCTCGTCCTTACGAATCACTTGCATCCGTTCCTCTTCTTTAAGAAGCAGAAAAGCGAGAGGTACGTTCAGCGCATTAGCGATGCTGTCCAATGTGGCGATGGAAGGGGAGGTTTTATTATTTTCGACTTGACTCATAAATCCTTGAGATAGACCGGTTCGTTCGCAGATTTGCTGGATGGATAAATTTTTACGTTTACGAGCTGCACGAATGTTGCATCCTATACCCATAGAGCGTTCCTCCTTTTAGGGAAATATAATATATACTAATTTATTATTAATCATACCAAATAATTTGTTGACAGACTATAGTTTCTTATGCTAAATTCACATTACAAAATAATTATTACTATTACTAATAATTTAAGTGTAATTCATACTTATGTGTTGCAGTATAGATTCGGACGTCATTATTTTTTTGGCTAAATTATTAGTAATATAAATTAATTATTCATATACGCTTGTATGAGTGTATTAAAACAAACAGAATGGAGAGATAAAGATGAGTTCAGCAAGCAGAAATGTTTCTACAATTATGCGGGTGGCGCTCGGAATTTTGTTTTTGGCGCACGGAATTGCTAAATTCCAAATGGGATTGGGTAATGTTGCAGGCTGGTTTTCCAGCATTGGTGTCCCAGGATTTTTAGGTTATGTCGTTGCGGTGATTGAGTTGGTCGGCGGGATTGCATTAATTCTTGGATTGCTTACTCGCTATGTATCCGGACTTTTAGTTATTGTATTGATCGGCGCTATTTTCACGGCCAAATTGTCCGGCGGGTTGATGGGGAATGGTCAAGGCGCTGGCTATGAGCTGGATATTGCTTTTATTCTGGTAGCTCTTCATCTCGTATTTGCGCCGACAACTCGCTGGTCTCTGGATTCTTTGTTCAGCCGTCGTGGGTCAACAGAACAATAAATTTGATTAAGCCTTAGTCCTCCAATCCATGTAGAAAGAGGGAAATCTCATGACAGCACATATTCATGACAACACTAAAATCGGGCAGGTTTCATTAAAAGTTAGTAACTTGGAGCGCTCTATTCAATTTTACACTGAGGTCATTGGTTTACAGCTTCTACGTCAAACAGCGGATACCGCTGAATTGACTGTTGACGGAAAGCATGCGCTACTGATTCTTAACTATATTGAAAATGCAGTTATTCTGCCGCGCCAGTCTGCAGCCGGATTGTATCACTTTGCTATTCTTCTACCAGATCGTATAGCTCTGGGTTTGTCTTTGCGTAATCTGCTGGCTCATGAGATTGAAATCGGACAGGGAGACCATGATGTAAGTGAAGCATTATACATCCATGATCCCGATAATAACGGAATTGAAATCTATGCGGATCGTCCTCGTAATCAATGGAAAAAAGATGCAAACGGATTTTACATGATGGGAACTGGACCTGTGGATGCAGAAGACCTGATTGCCATTTCTGAAAATTTACCTTGGCAGGGACTGCCACAGGGAACGGTAATTGGGCATGTTCACTTCCATGTGTCTAATTTGCTCACAGCACAGCAATTTTATTGCGATGTGCTTGGCTTTGACATTACATGCCGATATGGATCTTCAGCCTTGTTCGTTTCCGCAGGTGGTTACCACCACCATATGGGCTTGAATATATGGGCAGGTGAAGGAGCGCCACCAGCTCCCGAGCAGGCTGCTGGATTGGATTATTTTGAACTGATTGTTCCAGACCAACAAGAATTGGATGCCATTACTGCTCGTTTGACTGCGGCAGGTTATCAATTACAAGAACGTGATGGGGCCCTGTATGTGGCTGACCCGTTCCGTATTCAAATCAAATTGGTTCATGGTCAAACCATTTAACATAGCAAGAACGTAACAGAAAAGGGTATTCCTATGAGCCGTACTGGCTGGGAATACCCTTTTTTTTGTATCCTAAAACAAACTCCAATCCAAATCCCGGGACATTGTCTCCAACAAGTGTACCCCCGCTGTACTGTTGCCCATACGATTCAATGAAGGCCCCACTAACCCGATGCCGTATCGTCCAGGTACCATCGTCATTATACTGCCAGATACGCCGCTTTTGGCAGGGAGTCCGACTTGAATGGCGAATTCACCAGAGGCGTCATACATACCGCATGTTGTCATAAATGTTTTGGCGATCTGTACATAGCGACGGGGGATCAAAGGTATACCTGTGACCGGATCACGGCCGTTGTAGGCTAGTATGAGTCCCATACGTGCTAAATCTGTACAGTTTAATTTGACAGCACAATGTCTGAAATAGACGTCAAGCACATCCTCCACATGACCTCTTAAAATCCCCTTTTCCATTAGAAAATAAGCAAGGGAACGGTTCAAATGGCCTGTGGCTGATTCTGAATCGTAGACATCCTGATCATATTCCAATGTGTCATTATGAGTAAGCAGACGGAAAAATTGAAGAACACGGGCAAATCTCTCTTCTGGACTGTTTCCGCGAATCAGAGAGGAGACCGCGATTGCTCCGGCATTAATAAGTGGGTTAAATGGAATCCCCGGCTCGACTAGTTCTAGCTTTAGCATGGAATTAAAACGGTCTCCGGTAGGCTCCATACCTACCTTAGAGAAGACAACGTCCTCTCCATTATCCATCAAGGCCAGAATGAGCGTAAATACCTTTGAGATGCTTTGCATCGTAAACTGGATTTCCGTATTTCCGGCTACCACGGTCTCACCCGCACCGTTCATGACCACAATACCCAGCGCGTCGGCCGGGGCCTTGGACAGTTCGGGAATATACGCTGCTACCTTGCCATGAATATACTCATGACGGCTTTGTTCTACCCATTCCGGCAGTTTGGTCTGTAGTCTCTGCCACTCCGATGTCATTTCTTTTCCTCCAGTCGAGTAACCAATCTGTGGTATTTATTGTAGAGCAAGAAGTAGCTATATACTTATTTTAAAGAAATGTTCAGTCGAAAAACAAGCTCTGATGTCATTTCTTTTTCTCCAGTTAAATCCCCAATCTATTGTAATATCTGGATTATGGCTGACAGGAGAAGGAGATGAAGTTGAGCATGTTACACGGTATGTTAGTGGATTACCCACGAGAGAAAACGATTCATCAGTTGTTTGAGGAGCAGGTTGAGCGCACACCGGACCATGTGGCGGTTGTACTTGGGGACAAGCATTTGACGTATGCTGATCTGAACAAACAGGCCAATCAGCTTGCACATGCTTTGCGGGTCAAAGGTGTAGATAAGGACGAGCCCGTTGGAATCATAGTCGAATGCTCATTGACTATATCGATACCGAACTTTATGTCGATAACTCAAAATCGTTTTTGAGCAGTCTACAGGAGCTTGAAACCGATGATCTTTGGTACAAGTAAAGTGAAGTGAAGTAAGGTGAAGTAAAAAAACTGTCGACAGGGTCGACAGTTTTAGTTTAAAGACCTTCTGATGATTCAATTGGATTCATCAGAAGGTTATTTTGCTATGTACTAGAAATCAATAATAGCTGCTGGAATTTAATGAGCTTATGATCGCAGGCAATAGAGCAACAGCCATAATGATATAGATAACAATTACAATAGCGGCCCATAGCAGGCCTGCTTTAGCGTAGTTCGCTTTGCTCGGATTTGTCGAGCCGCTAAAAGCCCACACAAACAGCATAACAATTCCAACTACTGGTATTGCCATCAGGAGTAAGCTGATCATCCACTCCTTGAATGAAACAGGTGGCGGGTAAACAGGGGCTGGTCTGGACGGTGCTCCTTGTTGATTGTATTGCGGATTAAACGGGTTAGACGGGTTAGACAATTGGATCTTCTCCTTACGTGTTTAGTATGTTGTGTTTCCTATATTGTCCAAAACATCATACATGATATGACAATAAGCAACAAGTAAAATTCAGTAAACAGTCTAATAGTACTATCACATGACCAAAAATAGGTCTATACACCCTATTGACGAAGCGCTAATTATATATTAATGTATTGATATTAACATTTTGTTTTTATCAAATGATTTAAATTAAAATTTACATAGAGCATTCGTTGCTTTTGAAGGAAAAGCGATGATGTCCCAAATATGAGCAGGTAGGTGACACAAGTGACAGATAGATCGAAATACAACGACAGTGGCTTGACGGAGGAGCAATTTTTGGCCCTTTATGATGCGAATCAATATGAGCGTCCATCCGTAACGGTAGATATGCTGCTATTTACTGTAATGGATCAGCTCCAGCAGAATTACCGTAAGCTACCGGAGAAAACACTTCAGCTCCTCTTGATCCAAAGAGGAGAGCATCCTTTTATAGGGCAATGGGCGTTGCCCGGCGGTTTTGTAGGCATGAATGAAAGCCTGGAAGAGGCTGCACGCCGTGAGCTTAAAACTGAAACCAATGTGGATCAGATTTATATGGAGCAGCTGTACACTTGGGGAGATGTAGCACGTGATCCGCGTATGCGGGTAATCAGCTGTGCTTACATGGCGTTAGTAGACCATGAATCCTTGGAGGTGCAGGCAGGGGATGATGCCGCAGATGCTCAATGGTTCGAACTGGATTACAGTGTGGCTCAGGAGACGCGGACGAATCAACCGGAAGGTTACACATGGGAACAAAACATTGACATTACATTGAAGCATGCGGACATCCTTTTAACAGCCAAAGTGAAAGTAACTGAAATTCTTAAGGGGAAAACCATAGAAATCAAGCGAGAAGTGCTGGAGTCACAGGGAATTGCTTTTGATCATGCCAAAATTATTGCGTACGGTATTGAGCGTCTACGCAGCAAAATTGAATACACAGATATTGCGTTTCACCTGATGCCAGCTCTGTTTACACTGAGTGAACTCCAACAGGTGTATGAAATTATTTTAGGTAAAGAGCTGTTAGCCGCGGCTTTTCGTCGTAAAATAGCAGATCTCGTAGAAGAAACCAATGAATACAGGAAGGCGGCCGGACATCGTCCGTCCAAGCTATACCGATTTAAGCCACGGTCACGTTTTATATAGCATAAAAGGAAGAAGAAATGAGGATTAGTCATGGAGAAGTTTACATTTTTTTATCGCAGTCATTCACCATTTTCGCAATGGTACCCTAGTGAATTTGTCGTGGATGGATTGGAGTTTAACTGTGCTGAGCAATATATGATGCTAAAAAAAGCGCAGCTTTTCGGAGATGAAGAGGCAGCTCTGAAAATTATGCAAGCCCCTACCCCAAGGGAGCAAAAAGCCCGTGGTCGCAGTGTGC
Organism: Paenibacillus sp. FSL W8-0439; assembly: GCF_038008995.1. Classification (NCBI taxonomy): domain Bacteria; kingdom Bacillati; phylum Bacillota; class Bacilli; order Caryophanales; family Paenibacillaceae; genus Paenibacillus; species Paenibacillus sp. FSL W8-0439. Next base: position 3,054,955 of record NZ_JBBPAK010000001.1, on the reverse strand, counting down.
GCGGATTTGACCAATCCTTATGGGAAGCAAATTGCCAGCAATTTGTGTATGACGGAAATTATGCCAAGTTCACCCAAAATACGAATTTGCTCAAGCACCTGCTTAAAACGAAGGGAACTACTCTGGTTGAGGCTAGTCCCACGGATACCATTTGGGGTGTAGGTTTAGCTGAAAATGATGCTCGTATACAGCACCGGAAGCTATGGCGGGGTACGAACTGGCTGGGGGAAATATTGACGAATTTACGTGAAGATCTATTGCAAAAGGAGGATTAGTCACCATGAAAAACACAATGAATTCCCGAAGTAAGCGGGATGCCAGGTCACATATGGCGCATGAAACATTATCCATTTTAGAGAATGGGCATTATACAAATACCAAACAGGTACAAGTAAATATAGCAAAAGAGGTAGGGAATGCGGTCACAGGCTCGAAGCTATATAGACCTTCTCAACTGGTAGCGATAAAGCAAGATGCAGAGCAAAGAATAAAAAGTATATTAGGAGCTTCTTCCGATGTAGTCGAACAGGCGATCATTAAAAAGATGGAAGTAACGGGAGAAAGTACGTTGCAGGCCGCACATAGACTCCAGGTCGAGGAGAAGCGGGAACACGTAGCTTGTTTGAATTTTGCATCAGCCAAAAACCCCGGGGGCGGATTCCTTGGAGGCAGTCAGGCTCAAGAGGAAAGCTTGGCTCGTTCGTCAGCGCTATATCCTTGTATTTCACAAATGGAGGAAATGTACCAACATAATCGGAAGCTGCGGAGCTGTTTTTATTCAGATTATATGATTTATTCTCCTCAAGTTCCTGTATTTCGGGATGATCAGGGAACATTGCTGGAAGAGCCGTATCTAGTCGATTTCCTGACCGCGCCTGCTGTGAATGCTGGAGTCGTGCATGAACGGGAGCCAGAGCAGGTCAATCGGATTGGAGAAGTTATGTTGGAGCGCATTCGTTACATTTTGGGAATGGCCATGCAAAACGGTGTAGAACATCTTGTGCTTGGTGCTTATGGTTGTGGAGTATTCCGCAATAAGCCGGAGGAGGTAGCCAGTTGGTTTAAGCAAGTACTTGTAACTGAAGGATATGGATTCCTGTTTAAACGGGTTGTCTTTGCGGTATTGGACCACAAAGCAGAGCAGCGTACTTTAAACAGTTTTAAAAATGCTCTATCCTGATGTTAGAGACAGATTAAACATTAATACTGATGAAATAGGAGAGTGCTGAATGAACCCATCTTCCAACATTACCTGGCATGTATCAGAAGTGGATAAGCAAGCTCGACAGCTTCTGAACGGACATAAGAGTCCGGTGCTTTGGTTTACGGGGCTGTCTGGCTCGGGAAAGTCAACGGTATCCTCCACACTCGAAAAAGCGTTATATGCAAGAGGTATACGTACATTTATTTTGGATGGGGATAATGTTCGGCATGGTTTGAATCGCAATTTGGGTTTCCTGCCCGCTGACCGCAAAGAAAATATTCGTCGTATAGCCGAAGTGTCCAAGCTAATGGCCCATGCGGGTGTTCTAACGATTTGCGCCACCATTTCGCCTTATCGTGAGGATCGTGAAATGGTAAAGGACATTTTACAGCAGGAGGGCTGTTACGAGATTTATATCCGATGCAGTCTAGAGGAATGCGAGCGTCGTGATCCAAAAGGCATGTACAAGAAAGCAAGAGCTGGAGAAATCCAACATTTTACAGGGATTGATGCTCCATATGAAGTACCGCTGGAACCTGATTTAATCGTATCTACGGAAGGCCGGGAGGTAAAGCAGTCGGTACAGGATATTTTGGATTTTCTCGATAGAAAGCAGCTCTTATTATGATTTTATGATGAATTCTATATGAATATTGTCTGAAAGTCTCTATAGCAAAACCTAAAGAAGTGATCAATGCGATCATTTCAGAATATAGAAATTGAAGTCACTTTATTGTAAATAAATACAGCACTATATTACGGCAAGCCTTAAGGGGCTTGCTTTTTTATTTGTGATTTTAAACTAATTCTAAATCCTAAATTATAATTATTATAAAAAAGTATTGATTTTTGTTTGTGCACAATTTATAGTGAAAGGCACAAGGTCAACCAATTCAATCAAGAGGTGATTTCAATTATGAGTAACCAACCAACGAACCTGACTACAAGCTGGGGCGCTCCTGTTGGAGATAATCAGAATTCGATTACAGCAGGCTCACGGGGGCCTGTACTAATTCAGGATGTGCATCTGCTGGAAAAATTGGCGCATTTTAACCGGGAGCGTGTGCCGGAACGGGTTGTTCATGCCAAAGGTGCGGGGGCACACGGATATTTTGAAGTCACTAATGATTTGTCTTCATATACAAAAGCAAGCTTTTTGTCCGAAGTGGGTAAGCGTACACCGATGTTTATCCGTTTTTCTACTGTGGCAGGTGAGCTAGGCTCGTCCGATACTGTACGCGATCCACGTGGATTTGCGGTAAAGTTTTATACAGAAGAAGGAAACTATGATCTCGTGGGCAATAATACACCTGTCTTTTTTATTCGGGATGCCATTAAATTTCCTGACTTTATTCATACGCAAAAACGCCACCCCCAAACGCATTTGAAAAACCCGAATGCGGTCTGGGATTTCTGGTCCTTGTCTCCTGAATCGCTGCATCAGGTAAGTATTCTCATGTCTGATCGCGGTATTCCCGCTACACTTAGACATATGCATGGTTTTGGCAGCCACACGTTCAAGTGGGTGAACGCCGAGGGACAGGCCGTATGGGTGAAATATCATTTTAAAACAGAACAAGGCATACAAAATCTCGATGTGGATTTAGCTGCGAAAATTGCCGGTGAAAATCCTGATTATCATATACAAGATTTATTTAATGCGATTAAAAAGGGCGATTTCCCGGCATGGAAACTTTATGTGCAGATTATGCCCATAGAAGATGCGGATACGTACCGTTTTGATCCATTTGATGTGACCAAAGTATGGTCTCAAAAGGATTACCCGCTGATCGAGGTAGGGCGCATGGTGCTGAATCGCAATCCTGAGAACTACTTTGCTGAGGTAGAGCAGGCGACATTCTCGCCGGGTTCATTTGTTCCTGGTATTGAGGCTTCCCCGGATAAGATGCTGCAAGGACGCCTGTTTGCCTATGGTGACGCACATCGCTACCGTGTAGGTGCAAACCATAATGCGTTGCCAATCAACCGGCCGCATGCGGAAGTACACAACTATCAACGCGATGGTGCATTGCGCAGTGACGGTAATGGCGGGGGATCTGTCTATTACGAGCCGAATAGTCTCGGCGGACCGAAAGAATCATCAGCTCACAAAATTGCTCCTTTTGAAGTGTCTGGCGAGGCACAAAGTGTAGCCTACGATCATCACGATCACTACACACAACCAGGGGACCTGTACCGCTTGCTGAGTGAAGAGGAGCGCTCACGTCTGGTCCGAAACATTGTAAATGCCATGAAGCCTGTAGAAAGTGATGAAATCAAACTGCGTCAGATCGGTCATTTCTATAAAGCTGATCCTGAATACGGGCGTCGTGTAGCGGATGGTCTGAGCTTGACCGTACCACAAGGCGAGTAGAAGGATTGGCAAACGCCTAACCTGAAAGCCGTATGAATAAATAATAAAAGGATGTCCCCACACCACATATATGGTGGAGGAGACATCCTTTGTTTTTGAGAGTCATGTAAAGCAGGGGCTACTAAATTCTCTTCAACCGAGGTAAGTAAACCACCAGAAACAGTGACCGTCCCAGGGCAAAGATGATAAAGGATAACCAAAGTCCATGATTCCCATAATGAGGAACGCACCAGAAGAGAGCAATCAAAAAGCAGACCAGTGAAATCAGCATCGAATTACGGATCGGATACGTTACCGTCATCCCTGTAAACACACCGTAGAATACCAGTCCCAGCCCGGCTGCTAGGGGAAAGACCACCAGCCACCCATTGTAAGGAGCTGTCAGGCTAATCACTGTAGTATTCCCTGTAAATAGCGAGATCAGCGGCTCTTTCAGTGCAAGATACAATCCTCCTGTCACTACACTGGTAACCAGTGTCCAGAACCAGGATAAATGAATAACTCTCTGCAGCATTTTACGATCCCCGGCACCACGAGCCTGACCCGTCATGATGCTACTGGCGTTGGCGAACCCGTCAAAAAAGTAAGCCATAATGTAATGGATCTGCAACAAAATAGCATTTGCCGCCAACTGATCGGTTCCAAAGCTCGCACTGCGCGCCGTAAACAGATTAAACATCGTCAACAGGCAGGCAGTACGAATCATGAGATCAAGGTTCGTCGCCATGACACTTTTTAACTCTGAGGCACCGAACCATTCTCGCCAATTCCTCTGTCCGCTGCGCTTCCATTCTCTCCAAATCGGTGAACGGAACACCAGTACAAGACCCAATACACATGCAAGAGCTTCTGCAATCAGAGTAGCGCTTGCAACCCCAGCGACATTCCAATGCATGATCTGTGTAAATACAATAGCTAATAGCATATTAATCACATTCATGGATATTTGTAAAAATAGTGTAGCCTTCACGCGGGACAATCCCATCAGCCATCCGAGCAGCACATAGTTCACTAATGTAAGGGGTGCTCCCCAAATACGGATGTTAAAATAAATTGCTGCTTGCTCTGCCACATCCTGAGCTGGATGGATGAGCTGGAGAGAAGCTAGCAGAATGGGCTTTTGCAATACAATAAATACTGCACTAATGAGTAGAGCTATGGCAAGTGGGCGCATGAGAGCAGCAATGCCTTGATCGTTATTTTGTGCCCCTGCGGCTTGTGCTGTGAAAGCTGACGTACTGACTCGCAGAAAGCCAAACAGCCAATATAAAGTATTGAAAATAAGAGTACCGACTGCCACGCCGCCTAAATAGGCAGAGTGGCCTAAATGACCGATTACTGCTGTATCCACCGCACCGAGTAGCGGGGTTGTAATCGTCGAAATAATTAAAGGGATTGCTAAAGCAAGATAGGCTCGGTGGGAAGGCAGCATGTTGAAAAAACCTCCAGTAACGATTGTGTATAGGGATGCCGATCCGAATGAAATAATGATTCCTTGGAAAAATGTTCAAGCACACGGCCATCTTTCATAACCATGATTCGATCACTCATAAAGTGCACAGCCGCCAGATCATGCGAGATAAACAGATAAGCCAGTCCAAACTCATCCTGCAAATCCTTAAGCAGATTCAAAACCGTGGCTTGTGTGGTCACATCCAAACTTGCAGTCGGCTCGTCCAATACGATAAAATCCGGTTCTGTGCTAATGGCACGTGCAATGGTTACACGCTGCTTTTCCCCACCACTGAGCTGATGTGGGAACTTATCCAGATAGCTGGCCGGAAGCTTTACCATACCTAACAGTTGTTCTGCTATATTCCGACGTCCGGAGGGCAAACCCGCCATAAAGGAAGGAACATAGCACTTGAGCTGATCCAATGGCTCCAGCAGTGATTGCAGAATGGTTAGTCTGGGGTTCAAAGCTGCGGATGGATGTTGAAATACCGCCCCCAGTCTGCTGCGAATCCGTTTTAATTCACTTCGCTTTAATCCTCGAATGGACTGTCCGCCCAATCTAAGCTCACCTTGATCAAACGGGTCCAATGTCAAAATACAGCGAGCGAGTGTGCTTTTCCCACTGCCGCTTTCTCCGACAACACCCAGACATTCTCCGGGCAAGACCGACAGAGTAACATCGTGCAGCACAGTTTTGCCCCCAGTGTAAGCCTTCGTCAAACCGGAGACGGTAACAACAGGATTAGAGCTGTCTTGCCACTGAGCGCAGGCGGCTTGATTATTCATGTAATATGCTCCTTCCCGGTGCAAGCTGTTCATCAGTGCTATTGCATGGCAAACGCGAAGGAGCGCCTGGAGACAGCGGCGGAATAGCCGCCAGCAAGCGACGCGTATAGGGATGGACTGGATGGTCTAGCACCGCTTGCGTTTGGCCAGCTTCAACCAAAACACCTGTACGCATTACTGCAATTCGATCCGCATACTTCCGTACATGCCGTAGATCGTGAGTGATCCACAAGACGGAAATTCCCGTTTCCATCCGGATTTGATCAATGAGCTGGAGGACTCGGTGTGCAGTGAGCGTATCCAGCGCAGTTGTGGGCTCGTCGGCAATAAGCAACTTTGGTTTTAGAAGCAGTGCAGCTGCAATAGCCGCTCGCTGCAATTGACCGCCACTGAGCTCGAATGGATAGCTGCGGTACACACGTTCGGCGGGAAGCTGTACGTGCTCAAGCACCTCGATACAACGCTGTTTACGCGCTTTACGGTCTTGCTTGCCGTGAGCACACATCAGCTCGTCGAGTTGGCTGCCTACACGTAAAAAAGGTGTAAAAGCCCCGTGATAATCTTGAAAAATGTAAGATATTTCACTGCCAAGCAAGGAACGTCTTTGTTTAACAGGTAGGGCAAGCAAATTCTCGTCATTCCACATGATGATTCCTTCAGCGCTAACAGAAGCGGGGAGCAGACCGCCAATAGCGAACGCAGTCATGCTTTTACCGCTGCCGCTTTCGCCTGCCAGAGCACACCATTCACCCGGATGAATGGCAAGTTCCAGTTGTTCTACAATCGTTTTTGCTTTTGTCCGAATCGTTAAGCCTTCAATAGTCAGCATGTATAGTTCACTCCTCTGACCGGGTTCTAACATCATATCGGTCGCGTAGCTTGTCTCCAAACACGTTCGCCAGTAGCACGGTGAGTACGACAGCTATGCCGGGACCCAGCATTAAATGGGGTGCCATTTGAAAATATGCACGCCCTTCATTCAACATCGTTCCCCATTCGGGAATGGGCGGCTGAGGACCTAAGCCCAAAAAAGATAGAGAGGCGATCATTAAGATGATTTTGCCGATATCCAGCGTAGTCAGTACCAGTACATTCCCAATGGCATGGGGCAGAATATGCCGCATGACAATTCGCAGGGAGGAGGTACCCGCAAGTATCGATAGCGAAATGTAATCCTTTTGCTTTTCAGCCAGAACGGTACTGCGCACCAGGCGGGCATAACCAACCCATTTTACTGCAGACACCGCAAATATAAGATTCCCTAAGCCTGGTCCAAGCAGGCCGCTTAGCACAATGGCAAAAATATAATCAGGCAAAGTCATGAAGGCATCGACTACACGTTGAAATACACGATCCACCCAGCCTCCAATAAATCCTGACAGCAGACCGAGGGGAACCCCGACAACCAGTGAAACGATCAAAATCAACAAACTGGTTCCGACTGTCGTCCGTAGTCCTGCTATGACTCTCGACAGCACATCTCTACCCAAATGATCGGTTCCCAGCCAGTGCATTGCGCTGATTGGTTGAAGTCGACTTCCCATTTGGATATGATACGGATCTTGCGGAGCTAAGAAGGGTATGACTGTAATGGCTGTAAGAATAAACAGGATGGAAAGTGATCCGATCCATGCTTTGGACAATCGTGCCCTGGTGAACTGCCTGTTTTCCGCATGTACGGATTTTATCATGATAAACGTTTCTCCTTCAAAGCAATTTCAGGATTGACCCAACGGTAGGATAGCTCTACCAAGATATTGAGACATATAATGAATACGGCCATAAAGATTGTATAGCCCTGTATAATGGGGTAGTCTCTCGCGGCAATTGCATCCACAATCCATTTGCCAAGCCCCGGATAGGCGAATAGCACTTCGATCACCACCGTACCTCCCAATAGGCTGCCAATGCTCTCGCTGAATACCGTAATAAGTGGAACTAAGCTGTGACGGAACATGTGTCTGAAAAAAATGCGAACCGGACTGATTCCACGCGCTTGCGCTGCTTTGATAAAATCCTGCCCCGAGCTTTCAATCAGACTTGCGCGAATCATTCGTACATAAACAGCCGCCATTGCCAATCCGAGGGTAAGAGAAGGGAGGAGCAAATGGAAAATAGTTCCATCTCCCATGGACGGCAAAATACGCAATTTAACCGCAAACCATTCGATAAACAAAAGACCTAACCAAAAGCTAGGAATCGAGGAGCCAATTAAGGCAAACACACGACTGGCACTGTCAATCCAGCGGTTACGGTACAGCGCAGACAATGTGCCCAACGGGAGAGCTATCAGCAGCATAATGAACAGGGAGCCTCCAGTCAGGAGGAGTGTATAAGGCAGCTTTTCTATAAACTCTGTCAAGACTGGACGATGGGTTAAATAAGATTGTCCAAAATCCAACTGGAGCAACTGAACCAGCCACTTACCATATTGCACAGGCAATGGCTGATCCAGCCCCAATTGGCTACGCATATCTGCAATTTGCTGATTGGATACAGCTACATCATCTACTCGAAGAATGCTCCGAACGGGATCGCCCGGAACAAGCTTAAGCAGACAGAAGCTCACAAAGGAAAGAATAAGAAAAAACAACATAAACGTCAGAAACTTTTTGGCAATGGATTGAAACATGCTAGTTCACATCCAAGTCCTGGGTCAGCAGATAGTATTCACTTTGGCTGGTTACCCAGTTATGTACGTAATTACGATAGGCCACTACGTTGTTTGGATGAACTAGAAAGGATTGCAGATTTTCTTGGTCAATCAGCGTGACAGCCTTCAGCGCCAGCTTGTTGCGCTGCTCCTCATTCACAGTTGTGTTCAGTTGTGTAATCATACGCTCGAGTTCTGGTATATGCACACGACCGTAATTCAATGCTCCCTCCGGCATATAGGCCGCATTCAGGAAGTAGCTTGCATCGCCGCGCGGGGCTGTAATGTTACTGTAAGTCGCCAAATCCCAATCCTGATGAGCGGCCAGATATTCATCAATATTATCAACCTGACGGATATCAATCGTAATGCCAAGCTCCTTAGCGTTAGCCTGAATCAGCTGCGAAATGAGTGGAAGCTCTGCTCTCGACTGGTAGGTTAACAATGTAAGATGAAGGGAGGAGCCGTCAGTATTCGTAATTTTGCCGTTCTGCACTGTATATCCAGCCTCTTTGAAGCCTTCTCGTGCCGCATTCAGATCAAACTTTTTCGTAATATATTCCGGTGAAAAAGGAAAGTCCGGCAAGAACGGACCTTGCGCAGGGGTTCCCTGACCAGACATGATACCGCTCGCAATCTCATCCCGGTTGATCAGATGATCGAATGCTTTGCGCACAGCTGTTTTTTTCAGATCATGATTGTTCATATTGTAAATAAGTTGGTGCGTCCGCAGGCTGGGGAGAGAGTCAACTTTAACGGTAGAATCAGCTTTCCAGAGTTCCAGACTTTCAATGGGCGGACGGTACACAATATCGGCTGTTTTAGCTTGAAATGCAAGCTGACGTGCATTGGCGTCTTCGTTAAACATGAACTTGGCATGTTTCAGCTTTACTTCACCGTTCCAATAGTGCTCGTTGCGCTCCAGATTCAGTTCACTTCCGGCACGGAAACTGGCAACCTGGAACGGCCCCGTTCCCGATGGGAAGTCACCTGTGGCTGTGGTGTCCATAATTGCGGTATTCGGATGAACCAGCTCAGATACAAATTCCGGGAAGGGCTTGTCCGTCGTAATGCTCAAGGTCTGCCCTTCTGCATGAATATCACGGATATGTAGTGCATTTTTGACCGATGGATTGAGCTTTAGCGCTCTTTCCAGAGAGGCTTTGACAGCTGCGGCATCTACGGCTTTCCCGCTATGGAATTTCACGCCTGGTCGGATGCTAAAGGTCCAGTGTCGCCCGTCCTTACTATCCCATTTCTCTGCAAGCCAAGCTTCCAGCTTGAGATCCTTATTCACTTTGATCAGTGTTTCATTTACTCCAGCACGAATGGCTGTGTAATTAATATCTGTATGAGGATCAATAGAAGGGCTTTGCACGTTGAACAATAAGGTGACACTCTTATCTTGTGGTGCCGTAGAGGATGTGGATGTAGTTGATGGAGATGAAGCACAGGCTGTCATCATCACCGCCATTACCGCGGGTATAAATAGTTTGAAATATGAACGTTTAAACAACAGGGAGTCCTCCTTAATAGTAATCGTAATTTTTACGCTTTACTCCGTGAGTCATATCGTAACCAAATGAGGAGGATTTGTAAATATGTAATTATATGAATACCTATCTAGATTCGTAAAAAAAGGCTGCTTAACCATAAATGAGATGGTTAGCAGCCTTTAAATTTATTCAGGTATTATGTTTGGAATAAAAATAATGGTTAATTAGTGCATGGGTGCTTTAGCAGTGCCATGTTCAACATGAACTCTGCGAATGAAAAACGCAAGGATCAGACCGATCACGCTGATGACCATTGCAAAGAAAAATGAATTCTGAGATCCGACTACCATGGCTTTAGCCATTTCATTTACGGATTGAGGCATGCTGGATTGGCTCAAATAGCTGTCCATGCCTTTGGAGAGAATACTTACCGCTACGGCAGTACCGATTGCACCAGCGACTTGCTGGAGCGTACTCATAATAGCCGTTCCGTCTGGGTATAGATCCATAGGGAGCTGGTTTAGACCGTTAGTTTGGGCTGGCATCATAATCATAGAAATGCCGATCATCAAGCAGCTATGCAGCACAATAATGAGTACGAGCGTGGATGTCGTTGTAATGCCTGACAGGAAAAACAACACAGCAGCCACGATTACAAGTCCTGGAATCACAAGCCATTTGGGACCAAATTTATCGAATAAGGAGCCCATAATAGGCGACAAGAGACCGTTGATAATCCCACCGGGCAGAAGCACCAAACCTGCTGTTAAAGCGGACAAGGCCAGCCCTTTTTGCAAGAACAGTGGAAGAATCAGCATCGTAGAAAGGATCGTCATCATACATAAGAACACCATGATAACGCCGATCACAAACATTGGATATTTAAATACACGCAAATTCAGCATAGGTGCCTTCATTTTCAACTGTCGTACAGAGAACAAAATCAACGATACCACACCGACAATCACAGGAAGCAAAACAACCAAGCTGGTCCAGCCTTCGCCACCTTCTCCGGATTTACTGAAACCAAACACGACACCGCCGAAACCAATGGAAGATAGGATAATAGATAAAAGATCAATCTTGGGCTTGGTCGGTTCTGAGACGTTCTGCATAAACAAAATACCGCAGATCAGCGAGAGTACCAGGAACGGAAGAGAGATCCAGAAGATCCAGTGCCAAGATAAATTTTGTAGCACCAGCCCTGCAATAGTAGGCCCTACCGCAGGTGCAAACATAATAACCAATCCGATAATTCCCATAGCCGCGCCTCTTTTTTCAGCAGGGAAGATAATTAAGATGGTGTTAAACATTAACGGCAATAACAGTGCTGTACCAATGGCCTGCAAAATGCGTGCGATCAATAACACTGAAAAGGTAGGGGCAAGCGCTGCAACGAGACAACCAGCTATTGAGAACAGCAACGATGCCACAAACAGCTGTCTTGTAGTAAAGGTTTGAAGCAGCAATCCCGATACAGGCACCAAAATACCAAGTGTCAGCAGATAAGCGGTAGTCAGCCATTGGGCTGTTGCTGTTGTAATATGCAAAATCTGCATCAAATCATTCAACGCAATGTTAAGTGCCGTTTCACTGAACATTCCAATAAAGCCACTAAGGAGCAGGGCAATCATAATAGGTAGCACCTTGAACGTCTTGGGTTCAGAGGGCGAACTTGTTTGACTCATTGTACTCATGTTGTTTTTGTTCCTCCAATAAATTAATGGGTATTGAATTATAACGATCGGTCTATATATAATAAACATGCTATTATTTTTTTGTCAAAGTAAAAGTTTCAAATATTATATAATGAAGGATGCTGTATATGGCTGCTAAACCCGAATCATATGAGAATATCGTACAAACGGCGTCGAGACTCTTTTTTCACCAGGGGTATCATGCGACCGGACTGAATCAGATTCTTGCCGAGAGTGGATCGCCGAAGGGATCACTTTATTATTATTTTCCACATGGTAAAGAAGAGTTGGCTTTGGAGTGCATAAGAAGAGGGAATGAGTTTATTAAGCAAAAATTAAAACAGGCACTGAGCGGAAACGAAAATCCTGTAGTAGCCATTCAGGATTTTATTCGTCATACAGCTGAGGAGGCAGACCGTCTCGGCTTTGACAGCTTCATGCCGATTGGCTTCTGGGCTGCTGCGGAAACTTCCTGTATCAGCGAATCGCTACGTCATGCTTGTGTGAATACGTTTACAGATTGGCAGCGCATTTATATGGAGCGTCTTCAGGAATCGGGCTTGGATGAGGAAAAGGCACACAGCCTGGCGGTACTGATCATTTCAATGCTCGAAGGTGCATTAATTTTGGCCGTTACGCAACAGAGCAGTGCTCCAATTTATAACATCGTGGATTACATTCCACAATTGGTCAAATGACTTAGCTGGTCGGTTTTCAAGCGCCCCTAATGAGCTCCAACAAGCGACTTTAGAGAGTCGATGTTTTCATTTTTGAGAACTCGGCTTTTTGGTGCATCCTGGGATGTAATTTTACTCACATTACCAGCACCAAATGATGAAAAGTATGGTAAAATGGAATGAATTTGATTTTGCGCGAAAGGAAGAGTGATGCAAGTGGCAAAAGCGAAGGTACCCAAACGGCCTACTCGGGATGAATTTGTACTTGAGGAAATCGGGAATCAGCTTGTAGAAGCACAACAAGAGCAATCCGAAGTTGTATTGACTGTATGGGGACGCGAAGAAGCAACCCGCGGACAAATCGTTAAAATGGACCCGAGAACAGGCAAGGTTCATGTAGAGAGTAATGGAGAAACGGATAAAGTTCCTTTTATGGATATCATGAGTGTAAATTACCCGAGAGATTAGTTGTGATTACATAAATATAACAGAAAGGGATGAAAGAATGTCAAAGTTAGGCGTCTCCCTTACAATCGGTATTTTTATGATCATCTTTTCAATGATTTTCGGTTTTAAAGTATATATAGTTGTTTCTGCTGCTATGTTCGGACTTTTTGCTTATCTAGCTATAGCAGGATATCTCAAACGTAATAACCAGGATGATCCGTCAAATGATGGCTATTATGAATTTTTGGAAAATGCCAGGAACTAATAATTATTATTCATGAATAAAAAAACAACCGAGTGGTTTACAGCCATCGGTTGTTTTTTTATATTCTGCTATATAAGTGGTAAAGAGAACACCGCATGGCTGCGTTGACCTAGGCCTGGTATAGGTTTATGTAGCTTTGATCGGGCTGGCATGATTAGTGCGGGCTGCGGCTTTCTTAAGCACCTTACGATCGAAAATGAAGGGGCCGAACGGCAACAGCGAGGCAATCAAGGCTGCAAGCCCTTGCAGCAGCGTAATTTTACGCAATATCAACATGACTAACGTGGCAACCACATAAGCCACAAACAGTACCCCATGGATCATTCCCACCCAGCTTACCATTTGCGGCATTCCAGCTGCGTATTTAAGTGGCATGGCAATACATACAAGCAGCAAATAAGAAATCGCTTCAATATTACCAATGGCACCAAACGTTTTAAAAGCATTTTTGAACATAATAGACCTCCTTTTTCTGTTACTTAAAATTTAATATATCCTATAATGCAATGTTATTAAACGGTAGAAAGTTACGATATATCGAAAATTTACAGCTAACTCTTAATATTTACTTTGATACTCGGGTCACAACGTCCGGGTTGTTTAGATTAACGTAAGAAAAAAATGAGGTCTAAACATTTGGTATGGAAATTCCGATAACAGTTAAATGAACGTCTGTACGTTATGGTATATATTTTAAAAGCTGGATTGCAGCAGAAGGGTTTGTGCGTTTACTTATTCGTTTTGACAAATAAAATTTCCATACTGGTATCAAGGAGAGCATAGCATATGAATAAAAAACGTCTGCGTCAATGGATGGCTCCGTTCGCAACGGCCACACTGATTTTGAATACGGGATATGGCATTTTGGGACCCGATGCAGTGGCTAGCGCGTTGCCGACTGAAAGGCATAACTCAAATCTGACAGGTTTGAATAGTGCACAATCACATACCAAATTAGCAACCGTTCAAGGGCGCCAAATGCCGTTCACTTCTGGCGCGAAATTGACTTCGTTAACTGGTCAGAAGACCACTCTTAACCAAATGATAAAAGTAATGTCGAGCCAGCTGGTTACTTCGAATATTGCGCCAGCAGATGTAAGCAGTCTTACTGCGGTTCCTACAGAAACAACAAAAGTAAATTTGTCTTGGATCAATCCGTCGGACATCAATTTTGACCATGTAAAAGTGGTTAATGTCACTAACGATGTATATGTAGATAACATTCGAAGTAACTCTTATATGATGAGCGGTTTACAGCCGAACACGACATATACCTTTCGCGTGAAAACGGTGAATAAGAGTGGAAATGAATCTCTCGGTACAACAATACAGGCTAAAACAGCTTCCGTTGATGGTCCTGTAGATAAGACACCCCCAGGAGAAGTAAGCGGGCTGACAGCGACGAATGTAGGTTATAATGGATTTACCATCAATTACATATTGCCTAAGGATACTGACTTAAGCCAAGCGATTATCTATTTAAATGGTACAGAAATTCAGAGAACCACAGGCACGTCTTACACGTTTAATGTCTTGAATGCTGCTACAGCCTACAATGTAACGGTCAAAACGATAGACAAATCCGGAAACTTATCTCAGGGAGTTAGTATTCCCGTTACAACGTCTTCAGTCTCTACCGATATTGTGCCTGAAGTGACAGGTGCTTCAGTGACATCAGTTAATAACTATAGCGTTACTGTTTCCTGGACAAGACCTAGCGGAATTAGTACAGTCAGTCTGTATAAGGATGGACAGCTGGTAACTGATTCAACAGGATCATCCTATACATTTAACAATCTATCGGCAAGCCAGACATACACGTTTACAATAAAATCCAAGCGAAGCACAGGTGCGTTGTCTTCCGGTGTGAAACTGACTGCCACAACGGACAGTACGTCCTCCAATTCGTCAGAAGTGTCCAATCTTGAAGTCGATAGCAAAAGCGACACCTGGATCAAAATCACCTATGACATGCCGAGCAGAGCAGAGAAGGTGAAAATATATGTTGATGGCGATTATAAGGGAACTACAAGCTCAGAATCCTATAAAATTACGGATTTACGAGAGGGACGCTGGTATGAGATTAAGGTCATAACCGTAAATAGTAGTGGAAGGGAATCTAGTGGTGTAAAGATATCGGAACGCACGAATTCGGATGGTTACTACTCTTCGTCCTCTAGTTCATCGAACTATGAGAAAGCAAGAGATTTGATGCGGATTGCGGAGAACAGTCTAAATGCGTCCGACTGGCGTTCTGCCAGAGATGCGATTAGTGATCTGCCAACCGGTACACGTAAAAGCGATCTGCTGGATCGATTGGAGGCTATTCGTAATAGGGCATTAGGCACCGGCAGTTCATCGTCCGGGACGAGTTCAACTACAACGACTTCCGGCACTACGACGAATTACACGAACAGTGCGGTTGCTTCCTATTCAACGTCGTTCACCCTAACACCAGGAGCTAAAACAGCTTATGTGGATGGTCGGGCTACAACGATAGCTCAGGCGCCGAAAATCATAAATGGCGTAACGATGGTCCCGTTACGATTTATCAGTGAACGGGTGGGTTACGATGTAAATTATGAAAAAGGCACCAAAAAGATCATTCTGAATCGTCCTACAGACGGCAAACAAATAGTACTTCAAGTCAAGAATTCCACACTTGCTGTATATGAGTTAAACAACTCCCGGAATTATTCGACGAGCATCACTGCTCCAGTTATTGTTAACGGCTACACGCTGGTTCCATTACGAGTCATCAGCGAGCTTTCGGGTTATCAGGTAAACTATAATACTGCATCCAAACAAATTACGATTACCAAATAAATACTTCTGAAAAAAGAGTTCTAAAGTAAAAACTTTAGAACTCTTTTTGTTAGGAAATGTATATGAACATGCGAAAAAGAGAGCTTTTAGACGCCCGTAAGATCTACGTATTACTGAATATTCGAACAGGCATGAAAGCGAAATTCATGAGGGGTTAATCCACATCGTTCCTTGAAGATTCGATAGAAATATTTCATATCATGAATACCGACTTCAAGTGCGATCGTTTGAACGCTCCAATGAGTATCTAATAGTAAGCTACAACTCTCGTGAATACGAATATCCTGCAGCATTTTGGTGTAGGTCATGCCGCTGGCTTGTTTAAATTTGCGTTGAAATTGCCGTGAGCTAATTAAGAATTGCTTGCAAATTTGGTCAACAGACAACGGATTTTTATAATTTCTGGTTATATCATCAATCGCATACTGAATGGGATCGGTTATGATTGGCTTGGAAACATGAGCTATTTGTTGCATAGCATGGCTGATATGTTCTAATAAATCGATTAAGTATAAATAAAGTTTATATCTAAATCCGGTGGATTTACATTTTTGCTCCATTTCAATAGTGTACATTATTTTAGCAAATTCTTTTGCATTTTCACGAACTTGAATATAGTCAGTACATTCCCGAAAAAGAAGAGCCAAACGATAGAAATCCTCTTGAATTTGGCTATCAGCAGGCTCTCCGGGCAATGTTAGTATTTGCTTGTCAAAAAGACAGTTCATAACCTCAAGCGGTGTATGATCTGTTGTATTACTCTGAACAAAGAGATGTTCTTTTCCATAAGGGATAAAAATAATATCTCCCTTGGAGACGGGCAACGTTTGTGTAGAAAATTTTAGTGTGCCGTTACCTTCCTTGATATAAGATATTTCGTAAAAATCATGAGCGTGTTTTTGAATATTTCCTTCTATTTGAATAGGACAAAGAGAAATTGGAGTCCCATTTGTGAAATTATGGTCTAGATAATATGCCTCTTCGCTAACCAATGCGATCCCCTCCTTTGTTGGTAGAAAGCACACCATTTTTTAGTCATAAATTTTATTATATCAATTTTTAAGATGTATTCAATTGGTACAGGTCGTAATTGCCCATAAGCTGTCGCTCATGACCATTTAAGTGAAAAATCGAAACTATTAAAATTTTAAATATAAATACAAAGGAGGATAACATGATGAGTATTAGTTTAACTACAGAGCTTCCAGAAGAAAAAATGCCATATTTGCTGCGTAGCGGGGATGGAAGAAAGTATGTGTTTGGTCAACAGCTAGCTACTGTTATTGCCGATTTTAAAAGCACTGGGGATGTACTCGAATTAACGACGATTTCAGGTGGGAAAGGAGAGACCTTTCCGCTACACAAACATAAAGATGCTTTTGAATCTATCTATGTAATGGAAGGTAAAATCGAATTTATGCTCGATGGAGTGAACTATTTGTTGACTGCCGGAGACTATGTTCATATCCCTCCTGGAATCGCACATGCGTATCGAATGGCTGGGCATCGAAATCGCTTTGCTTCCTATTCGATTAAAGGTAATCTCACGGCAATATATGAGCTTTTAGGAGAGCCGTATCCTTACTTTGAACATCCAACCACAGCGATGAATTCGTATTCTGAGAATCAATTGACGGAAGCTTCCAATAGAGCAGACATTGTATTCCTTCAAGATGCTGTTCAATGGGGGGAGTATAACTCGCCTGAAGAAAGCCATAATCCAAGAAGCGTAGCTCCTTATGTTCTGGAAAATGGAGAGGGAGACCGGTTGCTCACTGGAGACCAGCTTCACAGGATTCTAGCTACTCAAGAAAATACGAACGGGGAATACATTTTTGTAGCTTCTGATGGCCCGAAAGGAGACCCCATTGTTGAACATTTTCATAACCACCATACGGAAACTTTCTTCTGTGTGCAGGGACAAATGACGATGTGGGCAAACGGAGAAGAAGTAAAACTATTCCCTGGAGATTTTCTTCATGTACCTGCAGGAACACTTCATTCGTATAGACTGGACTCTCATTATACGAAAGTCGTAGGTATGTTGGTGTCTGGATTGTTCGAACCTTTCTTCCGGGCATTGGGTGAACCGCACGAAACATACACCTTTCCAACAGAACCAGGCCCGCTCCGTATGGATCGTGTAATGGCTATTATCGACGAACTTGATCTGAACGTGGTGGCTAAATCTCCGCTCGATCGTAAGTAGGGAGGACGCAGTGTCAGTTAACAATCGCACCAAACAATCTGAGTCCTATGCTATTATCTGGATACTCGCATTTGCAATGGTGATTTCAGTGATGAATTCCACCATGTTTAATGTCGCGCTACCTTCACTACGCGAAGAATTTCAATTATCCTCTTCCCAAGTAAGCTGGGTTGTAACAGCATATATTATTATTTATGCTATTGGATCAGTGGCTTACGGAAAATTGGCGGACATGTTTAGGTTGAAAAACCTAATTACCTTTGGATTATGTTGCTTTGCGCTAGGATCTATAGTCGGCTTTTTTTCTTCTAATTATTGGATGGTTATTGTGAGCAGAATATTCCAATCCATTGGGGCGTCTGTTGTTCCGGCCTCATCCATGTTGATCCCGATTCGCTATATATCAATCGTAAATCGTGGCAAGGCTTTGGGGATTACTTCTGCCGGAATGGCTTTAGGGACGGCAATAGGCCCAATTATTGCTGGTTTTGTTATTGGATTCGCAAGCTGGCGTTACCTATTTTTAATCTCATTTTTAATAATTGTTACCATTCCTCTTTTCAGAAGGTATTTAATCAATGAAGCACCTTCAAAAGGAAAAGCTGATCTCATAGGAGGTATTTTGCTTGCCGCTTCCATTACGCTGCTGCTGCTCTCCATTACTGGTCACAGTTGGAGCTATTTCGCGACTACGATCCTCATATTCGTATTGTTCATTATTCGTATTAACAAAACAGGTGAACCCTTTATTGAACCGACACTCTTTAAAAATACAAGATATACGATAGGGTTGATTATCGCTTGTATGGTTCTTACCCTTAATTTATGTGTTCCGTATTTGATACCGCAGGTGCTGAGTTCATTACATCACTTGTCCTCTATAAACATAGGGCTCGTAATGTTTCCCGGTGCTTTGATTGCTGCATTGCTTGGGCTGGTAGGTGGGAAAATCGCGGATGCAAAGGGCAACCGCTTTGTATTCTCGTTGGCTTTGCTATTCCAAGTGATAGCATATCTTATATTAGGTATTTTTACAGAGGCGGCCCCAGCAGTTATTGCGATCATTTTAATTCTAGCGAATACTGGGTTAACGTTCGCTCAGATTACAATGGCAAACACCATTTCTCGAACATTAAGCGGTAAGCAAACCGGAGTTGGTATGGGTATCTATATGATGGGAAGCTTTATGGCGGGGGCTATCGGAACGTCTATTTTAGGATCCGTACTTGATCAAGAAGCACAAAGTCAAAGTGTGTTCAGCTCTATTTTTTGGATTATGGGCATATGGATCATAGGATTTGCCATTCTTTATTTTTCAGTTTTCCGTAAAAAAGCAACATTCGTTTAGCAACACATACAGTAATCCAATAACCACGTACCTTATAATAATCGCCATAGCCTGTGCCAGGAGTGTTTTCATTCCGATGGCAAAATGATAAAACGCTACTGACCTTCGTATGTCAGTAGCGTTTTATATCGTTTCAATAACAAACGAGGAAGAGGGGGGAACTTAGGAAATCGATCCAACCTAATAGCTACTACTTATTTTGGTGGTTTTAACATTAGGTCATCAATGCACCGATGGTATCTCAATGCTTACTTGTCCGCCGCCTGTCTGGGTAGAGTTGGCGATGATCAACTGTCCGCCATGTAGGTTCACAATGGATTTTGTTATATATAGGCCCATACCGTAATGTCCACTTAATCTTCTGGACGAATCACCCATATAAAATTGCTCTGCTGCTTGTTTGAGGCCTTCAGGAGAGAAGCCCGGGCCTTCGTCTACGATGCTGAATCGAATACATTCTTCCACAGACTCTACAGTCAGCCGGATTTCGCTATTTTCTGGTGCTTGATCTACCGCATTAGAAGCAACATTCATGATGGCTCGCTCAAGCAGAACGGGGTCTACATACAACGTCTTAGGGAGGTTGTATGCAGCAAATGCGACGGATGTTTTTTTGACAGCAGCCAAGGCCTTTACCTGATCTTTCACCTTCGTTAAATAGTAGTCCGTATTTATCATTTCCGCCTGTAGGGTGGCTACTGTTTCTGCTTTTGAAATTTCAATAAGAGTTTTGATATACTGTTCCATTTGCCTGGTGCTCTCCGCTATATAATCGGTATAGTTCTTTTGCTCTTCCGATTGATCGGTTTCGGACAGCAGCTCTACGTTTCCGCGAACGATAGTGAGCGGTGTTTTAACATCGTGTGCAAGCGCGGATATTTGCTCGCGGCGTGATTTTTCGAGATTCCATTGCTTCTGAAGCGAAGTCTTTAACGTTTCTTTCATTTTATCCATGGAATGGAGCACCTGATCGATCTCCATCACACCACTGAGCTGAATTGAGAAGTCCAGATCCTGTGCCTGAATTTGCTTTGTAGCCTGCTGCAATCCACTCATTTTGCGCGTCAGCTTTCGTCCGAAGGAGGAAGCGAGTAGGGCTCCTCCCCCCAGGAAGGCGATACAAAACACGGCAAAAAAGGACAATTCCGCGTTCGGCAGATATTGACGTAGAATAGGATGTTCAAACTGTGCCGAGACAGAGTAGCGCATCACAGTAACTTTATTATTATGTGAAACTTTTACATAGTTATAGGGAAATTGATAGGCAGTATTGCTCTGCTGCGTAACACTCCAAGCGGCTTGAGCCTGCTTTTCAGGAAGATTTCCCTCAATGTGGCGGCCTTCCGAAGTGAATAACGCATATCTATATAGTTTCTGCCGAGAATCTGGCTGTAGGGTTTTGCCAGCTTCAATGAATGCCTTATCCTCCCGTACTTGATTCTCAGCATAGTTCGCGGGAAGAATGGTTCCACAAGACATCAGGACATAGAAGATGAGGACCAGGAACAGCGCGAGCGCAATCGTCCCGATACAGAACATAACTAAATAACCCAGGAAAATGGTTCGCAGTTTGGTTGTCTTGCGTGCTTGCTGTACTTTGGCTACTTCCATCGGTACCCGATCCCCCAAACTGTCTCCACTGGCGAAACCTCTACTTTGCCAAGCTTGGCCCGGATATTTTTGATATGCTCCACGATGGTAGCGGAATCGCTGTCCCCATCAAACCCAAAGACGGCTTCATAAATCTGCTCTTTAGAGAACACCTGGCCCCAATTTAGAGCTAAAAACTTACATATTTCATATTCACTTTTGGTAAACGGGATTACAATATTCTGAACGGTGATTTCCTTACCAGACAGATTGAAATGAACTTCCCCGATGCAGAATACATTTCGTCGTTCACGATGCTCCCGTCTGAGATGGGCGTTGATTCGAGCGCGCAGCTCTCCAGCCCCAAACGGCTTGACAATATAATCGTCAGCCCCTTCCCCAAGGCCCAACATCACATCGTTCTCCATGGATTTTGCTGTGAGGAACAGTATCGGACAGTCCACCTTGCTGCGAATTTCCCGACAGAGGGTGAATCCGTCTATGCTTGGCATCATTACGTCAAGCAGGATGAGGTCAAAGGCTCCAAGCTGCATGGTGAGAACCTGTGGGGAGGCGGAGACCACCGTGACAACATGGCCATCTTTTTGCAAAATATTTTGAAGGAGTGCCAAAACGGCAGGTTCATCATCAACGGCCAACAAGTTTGCCATGCTTAATTCACTTCCCTTTGCTTTCTTTACTCTAATCTTTACTCCGATGAGTTTTGTCCTTCCCAACGACAAATCCATAACCCTAATAATACCATGATGACGAAGGTCCCTACTACGCAATACCTGATTCCCCAATCAAGCTGTATAGTTTCAGGGATAGAATCTGCTGAGCTTACGCCGTATTGTACCCAGATCGTGATGAACCGGGCCGCCCAAGCAGGGGGGATGAATATCCAATTATGATCACCCAGCCCTGTAAGGAGCAAAGCAGACAATAGACTCTCCATGATGCCCAGACCGATAGAAGCTCCTTTGCCGAATCTCAAGCTAATGAAAAAATGCAGAATATAAAGGAATACACTGGACATAAACAGAATGCAGGCAGCCAACACATAAAACATCAAGCCATACGGGGACTCTTTCATCAGATATATATAACCAGCCCCAAAGCCGCCTGAGGCAAGCAGCACACTACCAAATCCCAAGCACAGAAGCAGGCTAAGCTTGCTCAAAAAAGGTAGCAGCTTCACCGGCGAGGTCAAGAGGTGTTGGAAATTTCCAGCGACTGACTCCTGCTCAACAGCAATGGAGCATACAATACCAATCATGGTAGGAAGAGCCACAGCCAGGACTTGCAAATAGCCGTCTACCTTCGAAATTGGTGAGTATGGAGTAAAGGAATAATAGGCTAGAAAGATTGCTATGCCTAGGAGTGGCACAAGCAGCAGCACCAGCAATAAGGGCTGCCTTCTAAGTTTAAGCACATCAGATTTCAGATTGCGGAAGAAGGATATCATCTTACTTAGCCTCCCGCTTGCGGAAAGACATGGCCGTCAGGACGGACAGAATCATGAATAGACCAACTGTGATCACTAGGCCGGGTACAATTACGCCTCTATCCAAAAGTGGATCTTCTGAAGGAACAGCGAGCCCATTAGGCAGCACTTGAATAACGGCGCACATCAATCGCGCTGGAATAGCATAGGGTACCGCCCACCATATAGAAGACGTTGCGAACAAGATGGTGCAGGCTACATTGCCCAGCATGTTGATGATTAGGGTGGCAAACATGCCTATTCGGTCCGTTAAGAACAGGCAAAGTGGAATTTGCCACAAAAAGGTAACAAAAAGTATCAGAGTTGCAGCGACGCTTCCTGCTAGTGTCACGGAAGATGAGAATACGAATCCGCCAAGAGTTATTCCTACAAATAGGATAATAGATGAAACCATTAAGAGCCTTACGCAAACCCCGATTTTCCCGTACCATACCTGGGCCAAATCCACAGACATGCCGAGGATAGCACGGTATTTCAGCTTCTTGCCATCCTTTTGGATGACTCCTGAGCACATTAAGGTGAGAGCACCTGGCAGCAGCATGATATACCACCAGTTGTAGCTGGCGCTTTGGAACATATGTCCTCCCATGAGCCCGGTACATAGAAGAAGAGTAACAATGGGAGCCAGCCAGACTAGCTTTTTCGTGAAGGTGCGCTTTAATTTTAAATGTTCGGCTGCTATGTTTTTCTGCATGCTACTCACCTTCCTTTCGGTATTCCTGTGCAATCTGCATGAACAACGATTCCAGGTTTTGTCCTGAAGTGACCGCCTCTTGATAAGCTAATACGCCGCCAGCAATGATCCCAACATGGTCAACGATTTGTTCGACTTCGGATAGGATATGACTGGAAAGAATTACGGTAATTCCTTGCTTCGGGAAGGAGTGAATCAACTCGCGTTGCTCCTGAATACCAATGGGGTCTAGTCCGTTGGTTGGCTCATCTAAGATCAATAGCTTGGGATGATTGAGGAGAGCAATCGCAATGCCTAGCCGCTGTTTCATGCCCATCGAGAACTGGCCCGAGCGCTTTTTCCCGGTATGGGTCAAATCAACAATGTTCAGCACTTCATCAATCCGCGAGTCAGGTAGTCCAAGCAACGTTGTGCGAACCTTCAGGTTCTCTCTAGCTGTCAAATTCTCATAGAGGGGAGGAGCTTCGATCAGTGCACCGATCTGAGCCAGATCTTTTCGGGACCAGGGTTTTCCTTGAAATAAAATCTCACCGGCCGTGGGGCGTAGCATACCGGTTAACATTTTTAAGGTAGTTGATTTTCCTGCCCCATTCGGGCCGAGCAGACCATACACGGAATTCTCCTGAATAGACAATGTGACGTTGTTCACCGCCTGTTGTCGTCTGAAGGTTTTGCAGAGATTTTTAGTCTGTAAAATAATGTTATCCATATCAGTTCATCCTTTTCATTCGTTCTGACAACTACTTTACAGATCAATTCTAAGAACTTTATAAGGATTGAAATATTAATGTTTCAAACTTTATGCATTCATGCAGTATTCGCTATAATGGATACAGTGATTTAGGAAAGGGATGTATTCATGAAGAAGGTTATCGTAATCGGAGCAGGAATTCTGGGGGCATCGACAGCATACCAGTTAGCAAAAATGGGCGCTGATGTCATTCTTGTAGACCGCAAAGATAAAGGACAGGCGACAGATGCAGCTGCTGGCATTATCTGTCCCTGGCTATCACAGCGACGCAATCAGGCTTGGTACCAGCTAGCCAAAGCGGGCGCACGTTTTTACCCTGGGTTGATTGAAGAACTCAAAAGCGAGGGAGAAACAGAAACTGGCTATGCTCAAGTCGGGGCTCTCAGTATTCATGATGATTCGGAGAAAATTAAAAAAATGCAGGAACGGGCGCACTTACGACATACAGATGCACCAGAAATCGGCGAAATTACGCAACTAAATCAAAAGGAAACTCATGAACGTTTTCCTTTGTTAGTAGATCGCTATCATTCTGTTCATATTAGCGGTGCCGCTCGTATAGATGGTCGTGCGCTGCGTGATGCGTTGATCCGATCAGCACAAAGAAATGGGGCAACCCTTATCCATGGGGATGCTGTGCTTCAATACGATTCCGACCATGTAACCGGAGTAGCGGTCGGTGCAAATAGTTTCTCATCTGACGAAGTTATTGTTTGTGCAGGTGCATGGGCCAATCAACTGATGCTGCCGTTGGGCATTCGCTTTAAGGTTAGTTTTCAAAAGGCACAGATTATGC
This sequence comes from Paenibacillus sp. FSL W8-0439, assembly GCF_038008995.1. Classification (NCBI taxonomy): domain Bacteria; kingdom Bacillati; phylum Bacillota; class Bacilli; order Caryophanales; family Paenibacillaceae; genus Paenibacillus; species Paenibacillus sp. FSL W8-0439. The sequence continues at coordinate 3,030,180 of NZ_JBBPAK010000001.1, read as the reverse complement.
ACTTGCAGGTTCCTGTCAAACAAGATACCGGCACCTGGCCTGTAATCATGCCGCCTACTGATCAATACTTGTTGGCGTTTGATCAACAGAAGATCGTAATTGGGGCAACTCACGAGAATGAAATCGAAGGCTACGATACAAGAGTAACAGCAGGCGGGATGCAGGAAATCCTAAATAAAGGTTTAGAATTAGCACCTGATTTAGTAAACAGCACTTTTCAGGAGGTAAGAGTCGGTTTTCGTCCGTTTACCCCCGGTTTTCTACCGGTGCTTGGAGCTGTCCCTGGCTGGAACGGCCTTATCGCTGCCAATGGGCTTGGAGCATCCGGGCTGACCATGGGTCCCTTCATTGGAGATCAACTGGCAAGATTAGCACTTGGGATGGCTTTGGATATTAACATCGATGATTACGATATTCGAAACGCTATTGATGAAAATTGACCTTTAATGTGGACAATAGTTGAAAAGCATAAGAAGCCGCCAGTATGGCAGATTCTTAGCAAGCAATAAAAAAACAAAGGTCTAGTTAGCATAATACTAACTAGACCTTATTTGCCGAAAAACAACCATATATACTTATAAGTTGCCACTTATTTTGCAGTTAGAGAGAAGCTAATCCCTCTACACGTCATTCATCATGTCATTGAGATGCGAATTCTCCAACGATTGTGTTAGGGTTTGCATATTTTTCAAGTAGTCAATTTTATAGATACAGGAGTAAATCACGTTTAACACATAGTCAAAGGCAATTTGCGACGAAAATGTACCAATCTTAGCATGCTTTACTTCGTCATTAGGCACCTGGATACATATACTACTTCGTTTGGCCAACTCACTTTGATTGGTAGCTGTAATGGTGATAAAAGGGATATTCTCACGCGTAAAATGTCGTGCCGCTTTTAAAAAAATCGGTGACTTACCGTGGTAAGTTAAGAAAATAGCGCAATCTTCTGAAGTTAGATTAGCCGTATGGTAAGCCCATTCAGATAGCTCCGTGGCTATAACCACATACTTGTTGATTTTTACTAATTTATTCTGAAAACTTTTCGCTCGGATTTGTGAATCGCCTAACGCATATATAAAGATCCTGTTCGCTTGATCCAGCAACTGAGCCGTTTGTGACAGCATGCTATCATCCATGAATGTAAAGCTTTTTTCAATCGTTTCCTTCATTAATTCCGCAATTTCTTTCGCCACTTGAAGTGGGGTTTCATCAAAGCCGAATGGATAGTTAGGGTCCACATTGGAAATATTCTGGGTATCTTGCTGAAATTCCCGAGCGAGTTTTATGATAAACTCCTTGAAGCCGGATAGCCCAAGTTTGTGAATTAATCGATTAATGGCGGAATGCGAAGTATACGTAGCTTTGGCAAGCTCCTGAATATTTAAGTGCAGAATCGCTTCCTTGTGGACCAAAATATATGAAGCAATGCTTTTTTCGTTTGGTGTAAAGTTTTGCATTTCAGATAATTGCATCAGTATTTTCAACAGGTTCCCCCCGGTTCAATTGAACTAACGTTTTACAAAAGATACCAAATAAACATTTTGTTTAAAAACAAGCCGCCATGCTTACAAATATTCGGTTAAATGTACCATTTTGATGGCAAATTCTTTACGATCGACGTTCTTCTACTATAATAAATGAAAAAGAGCCTAGGGGGAATTAATATGCTTACTATCGGTTATATTGGGAATGGCAAAAGTACCAATCGGTATCATCTTCCTTTTTCATTGACCAGAGATCATTTGAACGTAAAGACGATCTACGCGCGTAATCCAGATAAAGGGGAGTGGGAGAAAGCCCCAGGCGTTCAGTATACGGATCATCTTGATTCTCTAATGAACGATAAGGAAATTCAGTTGATTGTTGTCTGTACACCTGTAGAATCTCACTACACTTATGCGAAAATGGCACTCGACCACGGAAAAAATGTACTTGTCGAGAAACCCTTTATGTTAACGAAAGAAGAAGCTGTGTCCATCTTCCAATATGCCAAGGAGAAAAATCTGATTATACAGTGCTATCAGAATAGACGTTACGATTCGGATTTCCTCACTACAAAGAAGGTTATTGAATCAGGAAAACTCGGTGATTTGCTGGAGGTGGAAATGCATTTCGATTATTATCGCCCTGAAACCCCAAACTCCACCTCTCATTTTTCCAAATATAACAGTTACCTTTATGGACATGGCGCTCATACCATTGACCAGGTTCTTTCCTATTTTGGGAAGCCTGACACGATCCATTACGATGTGCGCCAATTGCTCGGTTCTGGAAGAATGAATGATTATTTTGATCTGGATTTTTATTATTCTTCACTCAAGGTATCCATCAAATCCAGCTTTTTTCGTTTAAAAGAGCGGCCGAGTTTTGTAGTATACGGCAAAAAAGGCGTTTTTATAAAGCAGACAAAGGATCGTCAGGAGGAGCATCTTAAATTATACTATCTGCCTAAGGGACACGCCGATTTCGGCATCGACCAGCCTGAGCATTATGGCATTTTAACGTACCTGGATGACGATGGAGAGTACCATGAAGAAAAAGTTGTTTCTGAAAAAGGAGATTATGCCCGAGTATATGACGATCTCTATCATTCGATCATACACGGCAAAGAAAAAGCGATTACAGATGAAGAAACAATAACTTCAATGGAAATACTTGAGAAGGGTATAGAGGAGTGTAACTAGAATGAAATTGGGAATTGTCGGAGCAGGAATGATTGTAGGGGATCTATTGAGCTTTATTCAGGAAATCCCGACTATTTTATTAAAGGCCATTTGTTCTAGACCTAGCCATGAGGAGAAATTACTAGATTGGCAACGTAGATATGGAATCTCTCAGATTTATTCGGATTACAGCAAAATGCTGATGAATAATGACGTTGATACTGTCTATATTGGGTTGCCTAATCATCTTCATTATTCATATGCCAAAGAAGCATTACTGAGTGGTAAACATGTCATTTGTGAGAAGCCGTTCACACCCAATTTGCATGAATTTCTAGAGCTAAAAGAAATTGCTCAGCAAAGAAAACTGGTATTGGTGGAAGCCATTACGAATCAATATTTGAAAAATTATTTTTCCATGAAGGAGTATCTGCCAAAGCTTGGTGAGATTAAAATAATTGAATGCAACTATTCTCAATATTCATCTCGGTATGAGGCTTTTAAATCGGGAGTAATCCAGCCTGCGTTTAATCCAGAAATGTCTGGCGGAGCCTTGATGGATATCAATTTATACAATATTCATTTTGTTGTTGGCCTTTTCGGGAGCCCTAAGAAGGTAGAATATTTGGCGAACATGGAACGTGGAATTGACACTTCAGGCATACTGCTACTTGATTACGGCGATTTTAAGTGTGTTTGCATAGGTTCAAAAGACAGTACGGCACCCAATGCAGTGAACATTCAAGGCAATAAAGGCTATATACACATGGCGAGTTCAGCTAATATATGCGATTATTTTGAATACACTCCTAATAAGGAAATGCCCATCCGTGTGGATTTGAAGGATCATTCGCATCGTATGTATGACGAATTCGTTGAATTCGACCGTATCATCCGTGACAACGATTTGGAAAAGGTCTCGGATATGCTTGAACATAGCGAAAAGGTTATGAATGTCATTGAGGAGGCCAAACAGTCGGCGAATCTTGTGTTTGGTCCTGATAAACATAATCTTTAAAATACTTGTACCTAAAATTGAAGAAGCAACTCGCTTGAGCTGCTTCTGACTCATGGATGTGAGAGTAGCAGATAGATACGTCTGCTACTCTTTTTTCGCCCAGATTCACAATTTTCGGTCTAAAAGCATGCCAATTTGCTCGGCCATCTCGACCGGTGGGAGAGGTTTTTCGTTCATAAACCACCACTCCATGATCCGCACTACAGCGGACGCTGCATAACGGACAACTACTTCTTTGTTTAATCCTCGATTTCTCTCTTCATTCATGTCGACCTCTTCCCGAAGTTCATCCATCATAAATTCAAGGAATTGAGTGCGGAAGTAAGGAGCGCCCTTACTCACCAGCATTGTGGAGAAAAATAAATAATTAGCCTCAAAATATTCAAACCAGATCATTTCGGCTTCTGTAAAGCTCAAATGGGCCGATTCATTGCACAATCTTCGGAGTTCATCAATGTGTGGCGATCAGCTTATCCAGCAAATCATAGGACCTGGTCGTATTTTTCCCTCAATCGCTTGATGTCCGCTCTTGGGGGAGCACCGAACATGCGAGAGTATTCACGGCTAAATTGGGAAGAACTCTCGTAACCAATCCTGTAAGCGACATCCGCGGCATCCGCCGATTCAGCCATTAAGATACGACGGGCTTCCTGAAGTCTCAGCTGTTTCTGAAACTAGATCGGGCTCATGGAGGTTACTTCTTTAAAATGCCGATGGAATGAGGAAATGCTCATACTGGCGGTCTCTGCAAGATCTTCGATCCGAAAAGACTGATCCCAATGTTGAACAATATAGTCGATAGCTTCCCGGATTCGATAGGTGCTGCTTCCTTCGACCGCAATCTGAGCCAATTCGGCTCCATAGGGGCCCTGAAGGAGTCTGTACAGAATCTCTTTTGTGTAGAGTGGGGCGAGAAACGGGATTTCTTCTGGAGTATCCAGCAGGCGGGCAAGTCTAAGCACAGCATCCTGAATAGACGGTTCCATTCGGCCGACGAATAAGGCACGTTTGGCGTTTTCTTTTAATTTGACCTGGATTTTAGAATCGTTCAGTACCTCAAGGATCTGATTATGGGTAAATTCGAGCTTGAGACTTAGGTAAGGAGATCCTGGAGAAGCTTTTATAATTTGACCGATCACTGGCAGATTCATAGACGCGATCAGATAATCGGAAGGTCCATATTTGAAATTTTCCTGTGCCAGCAAAATTTCTTTCAAACCTTGAACAACAAAACAAAAGGAAGGTTTGTAAACCCGGTAAACAGGCTCGGTTTTGCTGGAATGCTGATAGAAAAAAAGGGAAGGAATTGCTGTTTCCCTCGAACTATTTTGAAGTGAGTGACGCTCGATCAAACTGGTGAGCTCTTTTTGTCGTTCAAGAATGTTCTCCGACATTCAAATCCTCCTTGCGAGTTTGTCTGGCTCCATTATAAAACGCAACTGCCTGTAACAAAAGTAGTGGTGATAGGATCAGGCAATCAATTAAGACAAATGAGATACCGCTTTGCTTCTTCTGTTTGGCATAATAAAACTAAACTCACAGAATCAAGCAAGGAGGTGGATAACGGAATAGGAAGTGGGTTCAAGATAACGGCATTTAACAAGAACAATTTTCAACAGAGGGAGAAGATGAATCATTTGAATCGTTGGTTTAGGAACTTATTGGTTCAAAGGCTTATCACATTAATAGAGTTTGAAGAGCATGAAGGTTTCAAACAATTATATAATAGTTCTCTTGACAGAATCGTAAGCCAATTAACTAAACAAAGATAATTAACGTCTTAAGGAAGGATGAATTACGATGCAAAAGCGTAAATTGGGAAATAGCGGTCTGGAAGTTTCTGCGATGGGGCTTGGATGCATGGGAATGAGCTACGGTTATGGCCCAGCTTCTGATCCAAAGAAAATGATCTCAGTCATTCGGGAAGCAGTCGAGCGCGGCGTAACTTTCTTTGATACCGCCGAAGTATACGGACCTTATACGAATGAGGAACTTTTAGGCGAAGCGCTTCTTCCTGTTCGCGACCAAGTCGTGATTGCCACGAAATTCGGCTTCCATATTCAGGATGGCAAGCAGTTCGGTCTGAACAGTCGCCCTGAGCATATCAAGAAAGTTGCCGAAGCATCGCTTAAACGTCTAAAGATTGAAGCCATCGATCTGTATTATCAGCACCGGGTCGATCCAGATGTGCCAATTGAAGAGGTAGCGGGAGCCGTGCAAGATCTGATCCGAGAAGGAAAGGTGAAGCACTGGGGATTATCTGAAGCAGGAGTGCAGACGATCCGTCGAGCACACGCCGTTCAGCCGCTCACTGCAATTCAGAGTGAATATTCTCTGTGGTGGAGACGTCCCGAAGAGGAACTCCTTCCTGCGCTTGAAGAGCTCGGCATTGGCTTCATTCCGTTCAGTCCTTTGGGCAAGGGGTACCTAACGGGGAGTTTTAACGCAGACACGACATTCAGTCATGGTGATTTGCGCAATATTCTTCCGCGTTTTACTTCAGAAGCGCTAGAGACCAATCAGGTGCTGGTGGACCTGCTTAAAGAGATGGCTGAGCAGTTAAAGGCAACACCAGCCCAAGTTGCACTCGCCTGACTGCTTGCCCAAAAGCCGTGGATCGTTCCGATTCCGGGCACGCGGAAATTGAGTCGTTTGGAAGAAAATCTAGGTGCCGTGACCCTTCAGCTTACGTCTGAAGATGTGCGGAACATTAGCAACGCAGCCTCACAAATCACATTGATGGGCGCGAGATATACAGAGGAGTTGGAGAGAAGAACGGGTCTGTGATTTAATTCTTCAAGTCTTTCGTAGCTATGCAGAATGGATTGAAGGAAACCCTTATTTTCAGAGAGTTGTACCGGGTAAAATCATCAGATTTACACAAAAATGATTTCACCCGGTACGATATGTTTAAGAGGAAGTCTCTTTAGTTAAAGTGAATAATTGAGATGAAAAATCACATTTCTCCGCAATATTAAAATCCTGGTCAGCCTGATAAGGTGGGGTGAGTATAAGTCCGATGTTCATTAACTCGCTGCCAGTAAAACGTCGGTCCAGTTCTTCCACGAAATATACTGCCTTTTCGTCCAGTCCGATGAGCTTTAGCCGTGAATAAGCTGCATTGGGGCGCGAGAGCACCTGGTACCAGCCGACGAGAGCATGCTCACGTTCTGCATCAATAGTCATCCAAGCTGTCTCATTTTTGTCAAAAGGACTTAGCAGACGATAAAACGTTCCCTGGGTAACTAATCGTTGGTGACGTTTATACAATTGTATTTGTTTTTTGATTATACTGCACTCTTCCTCGGTCAAAGCTAATGGATCAAGTTCATAACCGAATACACCGAAGTAGGCGACATTTGATCTGGTTTGTAATGGTGCAGTTCTGCCTACCTGGTGGTTCGGAATGGTTGACACATGAGCACCCATGCTACTAAGCGGATAAGCCATGGAAGTGCCATACTGAATCTTAAGACGTTCAATAGCTTCGCTATCGTCGCTCGTCCATGTTTGCGGAGCATAATAAAGCATCCCTGGATCAAACCGTCCTCCACCGGAAGCACAGGACTCAAACAAAATCTCAGGGTATTTGGTAATCAGCTTCTCATATAAAGCATACACGCCTAGGACGTAACGATGGAAAAACTCGCCCTGTCTTTCCTTGCCAAGTGATAATGAATAGGCTTCTGAAATGCAGCGATTCATATCCCATTTTACATATTCGATATGAGCAGAAGAGAGCACGTCATCCATTAACTTAAACAGGTAATTCACAACAGGCGGTTGGGAATAATCAAGAACATACTGATGCCGTCCATGCTTGCGTTTACGCCCGGGTGTTCCCACAACCCAGTCTGGATGTTCCCTCATAATATGAGAGTCGGAGTTAACCATTTCCGGCTCGAACCAAAGACCGAATTTCATACCGAGCTCATTGATCTTCTTTGCCAAATTCGAGATTCCGTTCGGTAGCTTTTCACGATTTTCAAACCAGTCACCGAGTGAGGAAGTATCATTGTTTCTTTGACCGAACCAACCGTCATCCAAGACAAAGAGCTCAATCCCTAGTTCACTTGCTTTTTTAGCCATATCCACTATTTTCTTCTCGGTAAAATCAAAGTAGGTTCCCTCCCAGTTATTGATTAATACAGGTCGTTCCCGTTCGGCCCAGCTACTACGAATTAAGTGTTTATTGTATAGGCGATGGAACGCCTGGCTCATTCCGTTCAAACCGTTCTGTGAGTAGACCATAACTGCTTCGGGCGAATAAAAACATTCTCCAGGCTTCAGAGTCCAGCAGAATTTGTCAGGATGAATACCGAGGCTCAGTCGGGTAGTTGAGTAGCTGTCCACTTCCGCCTGGGCAAGAAAGTTTCCACTGTAGACGAGATTAACTGCATATACTTCTCCTTGGTGTTCCTGAGACCCCGGTTTGGCAAGCGCCATGAATGGATTGTGAATATGACTACTAATTCCTCGTGTGCTCCCAATGGACTGAACACCTGGTCTGAGTGGTGTACGCTCCACATGTCGTTCCCTACCCCATGCCCCCGACAAATGAACAAATTCATATTCGGAGTCAGGAAGATCAAGGCTCATGCTCATTAGACGGTTGACTCTCAGAGTACTATTTCCGGAATTCGTTATGGATACGGATCTCGTGATTACAGGCAGTTCACTGAAGATGGTGTAAGCAAGTACGGCAACCGCCCCTGTAAGGGAATCGGTCAGCGTGATCAGGAGTGTCTCTGCTTCATCTGCTTCCTTACAAAACGTAGCAGGGAGATGGGGGATTTTAGGTTTCCCCGTGATGACCTCGTAACGGTCAAAAATGAACTCCATGACATGAGAACCGTCCTCCTGTATGATCTCAACTGCTGGTTCTCTAAAGTCTCCGCTTCCCGAAGAAGGAAATTCCTGCTTAATGCTTTCCAATGATGTTACCAAGTCGCCATCAAATTCACCGACAGACACAGAGCGGTAGCTTCGTTCAATAAAACGGTCATATTGACCTAGGTACTCCATTTTTTTGCCATAATATAAATGCTCCAATTGCCCGTTCTCCATGACACGGAAAAGATAACTGCAGTATTTGTTCGTTAAGTGAAATGTACGTTCCTTTGGGTTAACTTGTATACTAGCCATGTACATAGCTCCTTTCAAAATATAACAGACCTGTTGAAAGCGTTATTATTGAACTCAGCATAACAAAGCCAGGGATAGAAAATACATTACTTTTTTTAAGCGTATTATGGGAAAAACAAAGAATCTTCCAAAGGAAATTTATAGTTAAGTTCAACCTTATTTCTTGTTATTTGTCATCCTTAACTTATGCTATAGTGATAAATTAACAAACATAGATTCTATGTTGGGAAAAGTACGAGGAAGGTGCGAATGGACCAGAATATGATTTTCAGGATTTGAATACACATCCCAGTTCAGAGCTTAAAATATATTGGATCTGATTCTATATAATTGTGGGAGAAGCACATATAGGGAACAACTTCTTTGGTTTTACTATATAAATCTATAAAAATATTAGTATTTGAAAGCGGTTTTTTTTGCTATCGTAAAATTGTTGGTTTTTTCCTGCATGGTATTTTTAGCGATTGTAGGAAGAGTACTTTTGCGGGAGGAGAACCGTGCGTGGATTTCTTAACTGCTTTTATTCCAGCTGTCGGCTGGGGAGTCATGCCGATATTGGCGTATATGACTAAAGCCAGTCCCCGAGAACAGCTGACAGGTACTGTTATTGGTGCTGTGTTGTTTGCCCTGTGCTTGTATATCATTCAGCCAGCCTCATTAGCACCGATTCCTTTTGGGATAAGTTTTATATCCGGTATTTTCTGGGCCGCTGGACAATTGCTCCAGTTTCGAACTTTCCAAAAAGTAAGCGTATCCATTGCCATTCCTGTAATTTGCGGTCTACAGTTGATAGGGACGACGCTATTTGCCGCACTTATCTTGGGTGAATGGATAACAGGTTACCAATATGGGATGGGTGTTGGTTCTCTTATATGTATTTTGGCGGGAGTTCTATTGACCAGCTATCAGGACAAGTCTACTGAGCTGTCTAAGCCTTTGCCGCTACGAATTATCATGATGCTGTTTTGCTCCGGGTTAGCGTTAAGCAGTTATGTAGTTATCAATCAGTACTTTAATATATCTAGGCTGTCCATCATTCTGCCGCAATCGCTCGGGATGTTATGCTCGGCCATAGTCATGAATCTGAAAGGCAAACATCGGCTGCGATTCTCTCCAGTACTTCGCAATTTGTCTACAGGATTGGTTTGGAGCATTGCTAATCTAGCACTATTTATTTCCAACGGTTTGATCGGCATGGCGGCTAGTTTTCCGATCTCTCAAGCGAGCATTGCGATTGCTTGTGTCGGTAGCATTTTAATATTTAAGGAAAAGAAAAGTTCTCAGGAATGGATAGCTATACTTGTGGGAATTACGGTGCTGATGATAGGAGTGGGAATGATCAGCTTACTTAAGCCCTAGAGAGAATTTGTGGAGGAAAAAGCTTATATATCCATAGGGCACGCTTTTCGGGATTGACAGAGGTAAAGCAGCATGAGAAAATGTACGCGCGTACATAAAATGATTGGAGGTGGGAAATATCGTTTCGCGCAAGGAAGTAGCAGAACTCGCTGGCGTGTCTGAAGCGACGGTGTCTCGAGTATTGAACGCGACCGGTCCTATTAAGGAAGATACGCGGAAAAGGGTCCTGGACGTTGCCAACCAACTTGGATATGTTCCCAGTGCATTGGCCCGCAACTTTGCCCGAAGCAAGAGTGGCCATCTTGGTGTGGTTATGCCTTATGTCCCGAAGGCGCATCTGTTCTCTGCTTATTTTTTCTCTGAGATGCTGAGCGGCATCGGCAATAAAGCCAGAGACAGCGGGCTCGATCTACTACTATTATTCCGAAAACCGGGGGAACGGATGGACTACAGCAGTCTTTTCCGTCAGCAGAAGGTCGACAGTTGTATCATCCTTGGAGCAAGAGATGACCACGATGAGGTGGAGGCTCTGAAGAGACTTCAGCAAGAGGGGCGACCGTTCTGTGTCATGAATCACCATTTCGAAGGGCAGTCGTTCTGTGAAGTGGATGCAGACCATGTAGAAGGAAGCCGGGTGGCCGTTAGTCATCTCATTGAGCAGGGGTGCAAGCGGATAGCCTTTCTCAACGGTCCGGATATCTATTCCAACAGTACGGAGCGCTTGAAGGGTTATCTCATCGCGCTTCAGGAGGCTGGTATTGAATATGACTATGAGCTGATTCTGCAAGGCAATTACAGTCGTCGAAGCGGGCTGGAAGCGTCGGCTACCATCGCAGACAAATTAGATGATATTGATGCCGTATTTGCGGCGAACGACCGGATGGCCCTCGGCGTAATGCAGGGTCTCCGTGAGCGCGGACTGGCAATTGACCAGTTCCCAGCATTTGTGGGATATGACGATTCGGATGCGGCTGAGATGGCTGTTCCCCCACTAAGCAGTGTTCGTGTTCCTTTTTATGAGATGGGGGAGCTTGCAGCCTCGAAGCTTATACCCGATTCTCAGGACCACATTCCGGCTCTGGAACTGACTGGGGCTGGGTGCGACTCAATAAGAGAACTTCTGTCCACAGAGCTGATTATTAGGGCGTCATCCATTCGTCAATAACACCATTCATCAATAATTCGTTGAAACTCATACCTATAAGGAGGATCACGACATGTCTAATCGTCTTCGTATTGGAATGGTTGGCTACAAATTTATGGGCAAGGCTCACAGCAACGCTTACCGTAGTCTACCTATGTTCTTCCCAGATGCCCCGCTGCAGCCAGAGATGTCCGTCATCTGTGGACGTAACGAGCAGGGGGTTCAGGCGGCTGCCCGCCAGTTCGGCTGGACCGAGAGTGTTACGGATTGGCGTGATCTAGTGAAGCGTAACGATATTGATCTCATTGACATTAACGCCCCGAGTAATGCCCATAAGGAAATTGTTATCGAGGCTGCCCTCCATGGCAAGCATCTGTTTTGTGAGAAGCCGCTTGCGCTTTCACTGGCAGATTCCCGTGACATGTTGCAGGCAGCAGAGAAAGCAGGAGTCAACCATATGATTGGCTTCAACTACCGCTTTTCTCCGGCTGTCCAGCTGGCGAAGCAGCTCGTCGAAAGCGGTCGCCTAGGCAAAATCTATCATTTCCGTGCGTTTTTCCTTCAAGACTGGATCATGGACCCGTCCTTTCCGCTGGTATGGCGGTTGCAAAAAGAAGTGGCCGGTTCTGGCTCTCATGGAGACCTTGGCGCCCATCTGATTGATCTCGCTCGGTTTCTGGTCGGCGAGTTCGACGAAGTTATCGGCATGAGCGAGACGTTCATCAAACAGCGTCCGCTGGCTATGGAGATGAGCGGATTGAGCTCCAAAAGGAGTACCGAGGCCAATGCACCAATGGGAGAAGTGACGGTCGATGATGCCACGCTGTTCCTAGCACGCTTTGCTGGAGGTGCGCTGGGCAGCTTCGAGGCCACACGCTTTGCTGCCGGACATCGGAGCACAAATTCATTCGAAATCAACGGTAGTCTAGGCAGTGTACGGTTTGACTTTGAGCGGATGAATGAACTGGAAGTGTATTTCACACAGGATGAGGAAGACGTTCAGGGCTTCCGCCGCGTGCTCGCCACCGATCCAGCACACAAGTATTCCGAAGCCTGGTGGCCTGCAGGACATACAATCGGATTTGAGCATACCTTCACCCACGAGATGCTTGAGATGTTGAGTGCCATCTCCGAAGGACGGCAACCTTCGCCGAATTTCCACGACGGGGTCGCTTGTCAGGCTGTGCTTGAAGCAGTAGAACGATCTATAAAGGAACGTCGCTGGGTATCCATTGAAGAAATGTAGTATAACAACACATTCCGAAAGGTGAGTGGATTATAGATGCGCAAGGCACTGATTGTATGGGGTGGATGGAACGGACATGAGCCCGAGCAGGTGGCGGCTATTTTTGAACGCATTTTAAAGGAAGAACAGTTCGAGGTGGAGGTGTCTAATACCCTTGATGCCTACCAGGATGCGGAGAAACTGCTTGGCCTGGACCTGATCATTCCAATGTGGACTATGGGCCAGATCGAGCAGGAACTAGTCAATAATGTCTCAGCAGCGGTTCAAAGCGGTGTAGGTCTGGCAGGCTGTCACGGTGGCATGTGTGATGCCTTTCGGAACAACGTGGACTGGCAGTTCATGACAGGCGGGCAATGGGTTGCTCATCCCGGTAATGATGGGGTGGAGTATATGGTGAACATAAAGCGTGGCTCCAGCCCGCTGCTGGACCATATTGAGGATTTTCAGGTCAAAAGCGAGCAGTACTACCTCCATGTAGACCCTGCAGTTGAGGTGCTGGCAACCACACGCTTCCCGGTCGTACCAGGACCTCATTCGGCTAATGGGCCGGTGGATATGCCTGTTGTATGGACAAAGCGGTGGGGAAGCGGACGCGTATTCTACAATTCGCTAGGTCATCACGCAGATATCATAGATATACCTCAAGTGACCGAGATGATGCGCAGCGGGTTCCTGTGGACCGCGGCAGGCAAACAGGCAGCGACCAGCTACGGTAGCTCGCTGGCAGAGGCATACACGGGTATGGCAGACAACCAGCAGCAGTAGCGCGAACAGGATGGTATCCGATGTAATAAAAGAACGCCATTATCCATTTTTTCTAAAGGAGAAGGGAGTCCAGCATGAACAAAATGAAAGTAGGCATTATCGGATGTGGTAAAATTAGCGGAATTTACATGGAAAATTGCCATCGTTTCGACATTCTGGAGCTGTTCGCAGTAGCGGATCTGGACCAAGGTCGAGCAGAGGAGCAGGCGATAGCATTCAACGTTCCGAACGTATATACAGTAGATGAGATTTTAGCTGACCCGCAGATCGAACTTATCATTAATTTGACCATTCCGGCCGTTCACGCCGAGGTGTGTCTCAGAGCTCTTGCGGCTGGCAAGCATGTCTATGTGGAGAAGCCACTTGCCGTCACCCGTGAGCAGGGCCAGGCTGTCTTGGATCTTGCTCGTCAAAAAGGACTACTTGTTGGCTGCGCACCGGAAACTTTCTTCGGTTCCGGTATACAGACATCATTGAAGCTGATTGAGGACGGTGTCATTGGGAATCCGGTAGCTGCTACAGCTTTCATGATGAGCCGTGGGCATGAACATTGGCATCCCGATCCTGAATTTTATTATGCAGTCGGCGGCGGGCCGATGTTTGATATGGGCCCTTATTACTTGACGGCTCTGGTACAACTGCTGGGACCGATTACTGCTATTTCGGGCATGACCAGCAAGGCGATGGATCAGCGAACGATTACGAGCGAGAAAAAGAAAGGCCAGACCATCCCGGTCGATATTCCGACCCATGTAGCCGGATTGTTGCGCTTCAAGCAAGGAGCTGTCGGTACGCTGATTACCAGCTTTGACATCTTTGGTGGAAGCACTCTGCCACCGATCGAGGTGTATGGTACGCATGGCACGCTACAGGTGCCTGACCCGAACACGTTCGGAGGACCAGTTCGCTATAGACTGTTAGGCGAACAAGAATGGACAGAGGCACCGCTGCTGCCGGGATACAAGGAGAATACACGGGGTATCGGTGTTGCCGATATGGCCTATGCTCTCCGTAGCGGACGGCCTCACCGCGCTAGCGGGGAACTGGCCTACCATGTGCTGGAAGCGATGTGGGCGTTCCATGACTCTTCCGATCAAGAGACCTTTTATACGATGCAGAGCACCTGTCAGCGCCCGTCGGCTTTACCGGAAAACCTGCCCTTATATACATTAGATGTGTAAACGAGTATCAGTCTGAAGCTGACCTGCAGCATACAAGAATTATAAGACTGGAGGGCTGTCCCAAAAGTCGGTCTGGGATTTGCACATTCTGCTTTGACTATTTATTACTTAAAAAAGAAGGCTCCAGCCCCGATTTGACTGCGGCTTAGGAGTCTTCTTAGTTAACTTTCAAGACATCATGCTACAATCATTTCGAGCCTTGAACAAGATTTTTATGCTATAAAAAATAACATCAATACTGCGAGGAATGCGCTAGAACGGACCTTTTAGCTTGATTAGTTCTGTAATTTCGCTCTAATATAAAAGAAACATCAGCTGGACATCAATGTATTCTTAATACGGTGGCGCTGTAAATGTATTCTTGATAATTCAAGAAAAATATCAGATCAATTTCAATTTTTGAAGAGGGTGAAAATATGTGTAGATATGCAATGTACGGTCCATACAAAGATATCTTTGCCTGCTTTACTTGTAGGAAGGTGTATAAGCAAACATCCCGCTTTGAGATGCCAAAGGATGAATATGAGCGGCTTGTTCATGTCTGTCCGCAATGCCAGACGCCCATGCATGACATGGGTCATGATTTTCAGGCCCCGAAGCAAACGGATATCAAGCAGTGGAAAAAGGTAGAGCTTCTGTATCGAAACGGATACTCTTACCATTCCTGTGGGTGTGGCGGTCCTGGGTACAGACCTTCCCGGTTGCAAGATGTTCCTGAATTTCTGAAGGAACACCGAAGGTTTGAGAATGAGGGAGAGGCATTACTGCATCGAATTTTGCAGAGTTAGTTGAATCGTGCCCATAACAAACATCGGCTATTCGTAGTATTTTCATAAGGAGGTCATCATGAGAAATTGTGCGCTTTACAGCTCAACCTTCGATCTGGATCAGGTTGAGAGACTATTAAAGTCGATTTATCCCAACAACAAGATACACGTGAATGAAAGCAAAACTAAGTTTGAGGTCAAAAGCCGGGGCTGGTTTAGTAGAAAGATCAAAGGATTTAACATAATGACCAGCAAAACGAATCCGGAGGAGTTTGCCTCCATGCTTAACGGAATGATAAACTTTTTTAGTCAAATTCCTGCTGAAAACGAACAGTTGCAGCAAAAGCTGTTGATCAAAATGAGTACGCTGAATATGGTGATTGGTGTGGAGACTGAGGAGGATATATCTGAAGCCTTTTTTGCCGAATTACTTGATATCATAAATTCGCTGGATGGACTGATGTTCCGGGGTGGCGGTGATTTGCTTGCACCTGACGGAAGTCTGCTACTAGATGTGAATGGACGTTCGGAAGTGGAAGATTATACAGTGACTGCTCATGTTAGTTATTTGTACGGAGAGGATCAAATTAGCGAATCCGGGATGGAGCGAAAGCTGCAGTCAGAAAAGATATTGCTCGATCAAGGCTTTACGCAAATGCCGCCGATCCCAGGAAGGCTAGGAGATGAAGCCGCAGACAGCATCCGTTCCCTTAAGGAAGTGGCTGGCCGTGCCGTTGCTTTGTGTATTGTAGCCCTGAAAGGCGAGTGTATCGGTGCGGGCGAAAGCATGGATGATACGAATCGAATGATAAATCAAGTGACTGATCAGTATGGCGCGGACTGTTTCTTTTCACCAGAAGAGAAGAGGTTCCTATCCAATGAGTATGACGATGAGTCAGAGGGTGTCCAGTTCTCCTGGCGTTATGAAGGCTTTTGGACTCTGTTATGGGCTTTGGGCCATCTTGAGAAGCTAGGTGACCCAACTGGTATTTGCGACGTGCCATTGTCTGTTTCAAAGTTACAGCAATTTGACTCATTTGAGGCTTTTCTGTCAAGCTCAAGGCTGCGCAGTAGCAAGGAAATTTTAGATGAAGCCGATTTAATCTGTCGTTACGACTGGATGTGTGTGGATAGCCGCATTCATAAACAGCCAGCCCCTGGAAATCTGGATGATGGTGTAGTGTATGAACGTCATCGTGTGCTAAAATGGCTCACTGGTTACATGGGACAGGATTGGGATGATGTGCGCACAGATACATAATAGGAAGCGTAAGAAAGCATCAATCCTCTACCAAATAGGTAGAGGATTGTTTGTTTGGTGTGGGGCACTTTACTTAAAATTCATGACGTTGACCGTAAATTCGCAATTCACTGATCTCAAACATCGTACTTTGCGGCTCGATTATCGCCAGCTTGAAAAAGCGGAAAGGGGTGTTTTTATACTCATCCCTCACGTAAAGCCGTTGCTTTTCTTCGGTTCGTACAGTGAGCTGATCCGTCAAACGGGTCCAATTCTTCTCATCATTCGAGCCAAACACGGCAAGACCGGAGATCCGTTCGGGAAAGCTTCTTATGCCTTGGACCTCGAAAACATGCGCATTGATTTTAAACTTA
Organism: Paenibacillus sp. FSL W8-0439; assembly: GCF_038008995.1. Lineage (NCBI taxonomy): Bacteria > Bacillati > Bacillota > Bacilli > Caryophanales > Paenibacillaceae > Paenibacillus > Paenibacillus sp. FSL W8-0439. Next base: position 3,013,275 of record NZ_JBBPAK010000001.1, on the reverse strand, counting down.
CTTCCAAAGTCAAGGGTATGGTACTGATTCGAAGCCAATCCGTAAGCGACATAACTGTTGTCATTATGATCCGTGAGACTTGATAAATAATTGCCGAAGGAAGACGTAGATAGCATCTTCACAAAGTTGAGGCTTCCATCCTGCAAATTGATATTTAGAAGCTCTAATCCTTCTACTGCCTCACGAACGGTTTGCAATTTGGCATAAAACGCTGCATCTGTATCCGTTGCAATATGATTGATAACGTCTGTATATGCATTTGTGTAAGTCGCAAGGGAGGCTGACACATAATTCTCAGCCGAATTATATCCGGTGGTAGCTGCAGTAACAGCAGATGGTCGGTCAGCTGTCACCTCAATTTTTACATGTTTCGTAGCTAATGAGGTTCCGTCGCTGACCACGACGGTAAAAGAACTTGTTCCGATTTGCGTAGGAGTCCAAGTGAAGGCGCCGGTGTGGGCATCCAAGATGGCGCCCTTAGGCCCATCTGCCATTTCATAGGTAATGATACCTGAAGCGCTCGAATCCGTAGCCGAAAAATCTGCGTTGATCGTTCCGCCTGTATACGTAAATAGGTTCAGTGTGGATGAACCGGAGGCAAACGCTGGAACGGACAACTGGCTACCCGCCAGGACATGGAAGTGATCCAGGTCTACCTGGGCACCGATTCCCTTTACCTTCATATACATAAGACTATAGTTTTCATCCATCTGAGCATATGAAACTCTGTCGATGGACATATCAAAGGTGACATATCTCCATTGTCCTTTTGTATCCGGCAGCGAAATCGTATGGAAAGGAACAGAGTTTTTTTCTTTACTTAGTTCAAGAGTTGCGATTCCTTGGGTCCTGATTTTCAAGCCGATGAGTTTGGTGGAGGTTCGCTGACCGAAGGAAAGATTCAAAGGTACAATAGTGCTGCCCTCGTCCGTTGCTGTAATTTCCACATAGGAAATTGTACCTTCCTGCTTGGTTGTCGAACGGCTGTCAAGAGCCGTGTATCGGTCTTCAATTTCTACTACAGCATCACTTGTCATTTCCTTCGGGACATTATTTGACCCCTCCAAAACGGCTGCCGGAGGAATATACAACCAGAAATCACCGCCTCCGTCTGGACTCTCCCATGCTTTGGATAGTGTACCTTTGTAATAATAATTTGGTGGGATACGTTTTCTAAACGCTTCATAAAAGTATGGCGCCTTCTCTGAGAGATTGACTCCTTTGCTGTAAGTATAATAGTAGTATATGTCCCAAAACTGGGCGGTGTTCATTCTACCTCTATAAAAATCGGATATCGTCCTATAGATGCCCATTGGGTTACCATTCGCATCCATGGTATAAACCACTGGGGTCCAAGGGGTATCATATCCCAACATGTATTGCCAAAAATAATTGGCTGCCGTCAGAATTCGGTGATCCAGAAAATCAAAAATATCCACCGCATTCGGAGCATTTGAGACCGTGCCTTTTACCGGATCTATTTTTGTACCTTGGGCAAGAAGCATTCGGGAAATAATCGCTGCATTTGTAATGTCTCCCGCGCCGTGAGCCTGGTCCCTGCCCATTTCCACGTGCTGGATGACCGGTTTATCCAGTTTCTCTCCCGTTACAGAATTGGTGTCAACTAGACGAAATAGTTGTTTAATTGAGCCGTTAATTCCTTGATCTGTTGCCGTTTTGTTCACAGTAAACCATTCTACAGCCTCTTCATATCTATCGGTGTTGTCTGTAAAAATATATCCTGCCATAGCTCCCAGCAGGGGATAAGTGTGTTGGTTCATGAAATGATTGTTATCGTGAAGAAACGTTTCCGTAACCGGAATAATGAGATTGTTGCTGAAATTGGCCGTATCCTGGTCCGTCCACCTCAAGGATTCCGTCTTGCAACTGGAGTACCGCAATATCTCTGCGGCTGTTACCATCCGGTTCAGCGGAATCCCAGTATGAATGTGAGCATCGGTGAAATAGGTGTATTTCGCAGGGTCCATTTGGGACCAAATGCGAATAATGCGCATAGCATTAGCCCGGTAGATTTCATCGCCTGAAATATAATATAGCAGCGCTTGTGTATACGCTTTCAAACCATCGGATATAAATCGCGAGTTAAAACTCTGGCTGTTAAAAGCATCACTGGCCGGTTTCGTTGGTTCCATAGGATTTTGGTTGCTTGATGTAATCGACTTTGAGGTGGTTGACGATACCAACATGGCCTTATAATACGAATACCAGGGTTCCTGCTTCGCCATAATTTGTGCCCGCATGTTTTCAAGAATGTCCTTGGTTACTCCGATCCCGGGATGCAGAAATCCGTTGTTGGTTGTTTCCATAATTTCTACAGCATCGGTTGCCTTCGGCAGTTCCATTGTAGACAACGAAGCAGATGCTGGCGACCAAGGTATACATATGGCGGCAAAAATTAGGGCAGAAAAAAGGGCTGTCATTCGTCTCCACATACTCATTTGGTATAGTTTATACATTCTGTTCAGAAAATCTCCTCCTTTGCTGTTTATTCAAGAAACACAATAGCAGAATGGAGAAGGAGAGGTATGCTGTTTTTTTTAGAGAAATATGCAGAAAAACTAGTGAATTCCAACAACACATGCAACTATTGGCTGAAGTCCACAACTGGAGTAGAGGCCAGCATATTCAAACAATTGGTTAAAAAAACCACACATAAAGATGCAATAAGTTCATTTATATGTTTCCATTCGCATGTTATTTTATGAAACAAAAATAGGGCTTAAGAACATACAAACAAGTAATAAGCTCAAGCAAGGAGGACTTATTCATGAAAACTATTAAATTATTGCTTGCAGACGATGAACCTGTCATATTACGCGGCTTAAAAAAACTGATTTCCTGGAAAGAGCTTGGGATTACCATTGTTGGTGAAGCTAATGATGGGAAAGAACTCCGCGATCTAATACGTATACATGAACCTCACCTCATTATCAGCGATATTAGCATGCCAGGTGGAAGCGGCATTGATATTATTTCAGAATTGAATGAACAAGGATTCCATGCCAAAGTTATTTTTATCAGCGCTTTTCAAGAATTTGTCTATGCCCGTCAAGCTATTCAATTAGGAGCGCTGGATTATCTGGTTAAACCTATAAATAAAAATCAGCTCGAAAAGGTAATAGCAAAGGCAGCCTCAATTCTCCGGGAAGAATCCAACGGCGAGCGCAATAAAGAGATGTTGACTTATTACGAAAAAAAGAATCGCTCGACAACAATAGAACAGCTGCTTGACGGGTTGTTGGATGGGGAACAAAAGACACTCAGCGCACTCACGCAAATGGGAGCCATAGCGATAAGCCGATTGACTACCGTGTGTGTGCTGGAGATTGATGAGAATACCAACAGCTCACAGTGGGAGGAGCGGGAACGCAATCTAGTAAACTTTGCCTTATCCAATATCATTAGAGAGACATTAGATCAGGAACTGAACGCGGGCAACGGATTGCTGGTTCAGAAAGAAGGGGGCTTTGCAATTCTAATCCAACATGAACAGAGAGAATACCCCCTACAACTGGCCACTGACCTTCACCATAAAATTAACAGCTATTTAAAACTGAGCGTTTCGTGCGGCATAGGGCTCAGTATAACGAGCATTGAAGAAACAGCGAAATCCTATCGCTCTGCTTTGAAAGCGCTTAAAATAAATTATTTTATAGGAATGAATCAAGTCATTCGGTATGGAGACGAGCTCACAAGGGTCCAGCCAGAGAATAGAACCATTACAGAGCTTCAATCTGATTTGGTCAAAGCGCTGATTAACCAGCAGAAGGAACAGCTTCAACTACTGATAGAGCAGTTACTTGAGCAGATCAGGATTCAAACCGGGGAGAATAAGAACTTGGCCATTTCGGGGGTTTACAACTCTATCTTGACCATCAATCAGGAACTTACAGAGATCGGGGGAGGAATGGAATACATTAGTAGCAAGCAAGGAGCCCTACTGGAAAGATTGACGCCTTGTCCTTCCTACGCCGATGTTGCTCATGTTGTTGAGGAGATTTTATCGGAAATGCTGCAGCAGCTTGCAAGCAAGCTGACAGGAAAAGAAAGTGCATTACTTATCAAGATTAAGACCTATATCGAAGAGCATTATGCAAGCAATATAACGCTGGAGTCTATGGCTGCTCTTTTTTATATGAACTCTTACTATTTCAGCAGCTTTTTCAAGAAGCATACCGGCCAAAATTTTAAAAACCACGTCACTGAGGTGCGAATGAAACATGCCCTCAAGCTGCTTATAGAGAGTGATCTGATGGTGTACGAAATTGCCGAGCAAGTAGGATATAACAATGTGAGGCATTTCAGCGATATGTTCAAAAAAAAGTTCGGCAAGGTGCCGCAAGAGTATCGGCAATCCTTCCGCCAACCACAATCATAATGAAGTAGGTGCTCCTTCATGCGTTCATGGATACCGATACCTAAAAGTATATTCGTTAAATTCTCTGCTTCTTTTATTTTGGTTGGGCTTATTCCTTTATTCGCACTTAGTTTCTTTTCCGTTCAGATTTTCTCAGGCTATGTGGAGCGATATACAACCAGCAATTTACAGCAAATGGTGATGTACATGAGCTACAATATTAATTCTGCCTTCCAGCAGTACAATGATATTTCGAAGCTTATGTATAACGTTCGTTATGAGGGGTTATCAGAAAATATACGTCGGAACCAAACCTATAATGTCAATGAACTAGAGCAGATTAATTCAACTCCTATCGACTCATTTTTGAAAACCGTACTATATAGCGACCCTTATATTACAGGCGCTTATTTTGTGCGGGAAGCCGACGAGAAAATCTATTACCAAGAAAGGGAGAATAGGGGGCTTAGAAGCGAATTCCTCCCTTTCCGTCAGTGGAGAGAGAAAATGAGCAGCCAGCCTTCGAAGGTGGCTATCTTCCCAACTCATCAGGACCAATATTTTCCCGGTGCAAGGCGTGACGTTTTCACTATAGCGCGAAATTTGATCGATACTTCAGGCTCTCTCAAGCATGAACATAAAGTGGTGGGTACGCTGTTTCTGGATATCGATAAGTCTATGTTTAATCGGTTTTTAAGTGAGCTTTACCTTGGAGACCAAGATGAACTGGTACTGATCGATGGCAAGGATGATATTTACTTCGGTCATTTAGATGCCAGGTTGAATGAAAAATTATTATTGAATTCTAATAAAAATGAAATGCTTGTGTTGCAGGAGGAAATCCCCTTTCTAAACGGTAGGCTGATTGCTGGCATTCATCGCGAGGGGTTGTTTGATCAGCTTTTTTCCGCGAGGGCTACCGTGTATATTGCGATTCTGATCTGCTCGTTAGTGCTGATTATTATGGGTACCTGGTTCTCCCGCCGTCTCGCTTCGCCCATCCAAAATCTGATACAGCAAATGGCTGTCGTGGAATCTGGAAAATTGGACATGAACCTCCCAGTGAACAGCAACGATGAAATGGGCAGATTGACCCAAGGCTTTAACCGGATGGTCGAACGTCTTCAAGCACACATTGATGAGGCCTATGTGGCTCAAATCAAGCAGAAACAGACTGAGCTGAATGCACTAAAAAGCCAAATCAGACCTCATTATCTCTACAATACTTTAGAAGTTATACGGATGAATGCAGTGGATAAGGAGGCTGATGAGGTCGCTGATATGATTCACTCCTTGGCCAATCAATTGAAATACGTCATTGATTACGGTGAAGACCGTGTAATTCTATCCAGAGAGCTTGAACACCTGCATGATTATTTCTATATTATTTCGGTCCGTTATGAGAACAGATATACACTCCGCTGTGATATTTCTCAGGATGTTCAAATGGATTGGCCGATCTTAAAATTATCCTTGCAGCCAATCGTAGAAAACGCAATCCAGCACGGGCTACGAATGAAGAAAAGAGGTACTGTCGCGATCACTGTGGAAAAGAGGGAAACAAATCTGGCGATAACGATTTACGATGATGGTGTAGGCATGGATAAAGCGACTTTGGCGCGTATAACTGAAATCCTGAATAAGCCTGATGCTCTCAGCAGATCCGTTGGTTTAAAAAATGTGCACGAGCGAGTACGTTCCATGTACGGAGAACAATATGGGCTATCCGTAAGCAGTCATGAAAATATTGGAACGTCTGTGCTGCTCTGTTTTCCTATCCCTGAAAAGTAAAGCCTGCATCAAGAGCGGATGACTCGTCCGTTCTTTTTTCATTCTTAAATTCCCCCCATATGAGGCTTAAAAAAGTTCATACAAGTAAAAACCAGCCAATGTTATTCTAAATAACGAAAGCGCTTACTTATGTGGCACAGCCGCTTTCAACAGCTTTTATTACATTAAAGAGGGGGTTTCAGTAGCTATGCTGAAAAAAGCAAAATTTACGTTAAGTGCACTAGTGCTTACAACGACCATGTTCTTGGGGGCTTGTGGTGGAAGCAGCAGCGATACGAATGGAACGAGGTCTGATCATGAGGGAGAGAAAGTGAGCTTTACCATTGGATATGCCTCAGGAGATCCGGCTGCCAAAAAAGCGATAGCCGATACCATCCAAAGATTCATGAAGGCCAATCCTGATATTAAAGTAAAGGATTACAGTGAAAACTCCAGCAGCTCCTACCTCGATTGGCTGAAAACGAAGGATGCGGTTGGCGAGTTTCCTGATCTGGTAGAGATGCGGGATACAGAAGTTTTTGCTGATGCGGGCAAAATCGTTGAGCTGCCTTCAGACTTAGTGCAGTTGCTAGATTCACCTCCGGCAGTAGAAGGTAAAGTGTGGAATGCACCTTTATCAATGAATGCACCCCAAGGCATTATTTACAGCAAAAAAGCATATGCGGATGCAGGGATCACTGAGCTTCCTAAAACGTATGACGAGTTCATTGCCATCCAAGAAAAATTGAAGGCTTCCGGAATGACTCCGCTTGTGGTTGGTGGAAAAGACATTTTTCATATGGGATTTTGGGTAAACAAGTTTCTTATTGATGATGTGTATTCAAAAGATCCAAACTGGAATTCCAAGAAAACAGCCAAGAAAGTCAGCTTTACGGATGAAAATGTCGTACAGGCGATGACGGATTATAAAGAACTGTTCAAAAATTATGTGGATAAAGGTTGGCTTAGTACTCCTGACAATCAAACGGCTTCCTTTCTGATTACAAGCAAAGCCGCTCAACTATACTCTGGGACCTGGATGTTTTCACAAATCGAAGAAGCTGACCCGAACTTTGAATACGGCTTCTATGCGGTGCCTGATCGCAAGGGCAAAGTGAATATTATAGGGCTTCCATCGCCTGCCGGATGGTCCTTGTCCGCTGAAGTAACCAAGGACCCTGAGAAAACGGAAGCGATCAAAAAATTCATTCGTTTTTTCTTCGATCCGGAGCAATATTCGCAGTATCTTGCGAGCATTAACGGAATTCCGTCTACGAAAGAGAAAGTCAAGTATAAGACCGGGGAAGCCATGCAGGTGGCTCTTGATCTGATGAACGACCCGAATGTTACAAAGTCTTTGGCTATTAATAACTGGTGGGGAGAAAACTTGATACAGCCTCAGTTCCGCAACTGGTTCTACAAAAAGCTGCAGGAGATGGTCGTGAACGACGGAGATGTCAAGACTTATATGCAGCAGGTGGACACAGAATATGACAATCAGGTGAAGGCGAATTCGATGTGAAATAAAACCTTTGGAGGAATCAGCTCTTAAGTGGTTCCTCTTTATAGGAAGGAATGGATTGTATGAGAGCACCCACAGCATCAACAGGAGGGCGCATTGCTACAGCGACAGCTCACCTAAAAAAGAAAAAGCAGTACCCCTTTGCCATAATATTTATACTTCCATCATTGATACTGTACACCTTGTTTGTTATCGTTCCTACCCTTGGCAGTGTTTATCTCAGCTTTACCTCTTGGAATGGAATAAGCGAGGATATCCGATTTATTGGCTTCGCAAATTTTGTTGAGATATGGAATAGTCCCCGGGTTCATAATGCGCTTAAGAACACACTCATCATGACCATAAGTCTAGTCATTCTGGAAAACATAGCGGCGATTGCCATGGCCCTGATGGTTGATAGGATAAGGTGGTTCAAAAATTTATTTCGCAGTATTTTTTATTTTCCCACTTTGCTTAGCGGGATCGTTATGGGCTTCGTATGGGCGATGATCCTTAATTATAATTTTGGCGTTGTAAATAAAATCCTAGACACAGTCGGACTTGGAAGCTGGGCTGTCGATTGGTTGGGAGACCCCCAATACGCAATGCTGTCCATCATTCTGTCCACGGTCTGGAAAGGTGCTGGTTATTACATGATCATCTATCTGGCAGGGCTACAGGGAATCCCAGCAGACTTGTCTGAAGCCGCAAGCATTGATGGAGCGAATGGCTGGCAGCAGTTCCGTTATATTACCTTTCCGCTGCTTGCTGGTTCTATGACCGTATGTATGGTGCTTTCCATGATCAGTGCACTAAAAATATTCGATCAAATTGCTGTTATGACGGATGGGGGACCCGGCTTTGCGACTGAAACGTTGACCTACATTATTTACAAGGTAGGCTTTGGCGAATTGAGACAGGGCTTCGGCACTGCGCTTGCTATGGTATTGTTTGTCATTATATTGATCATTACCGTTATTCAAGTGAAAATTCTCCGAAAAAGGGAGGTGCAGTATTGATATGAGCATGCAAGCACGCCAAAAAATAGGCGAAGTGATCCTGTTCGTGGTTACTCTGCTAGTAGCGGTCGTATTCTTTTTTCCGATTCTATTTAACCTAATGTCTGCCTTCAAAAGCAATGGTGAAATTATGCGCGATGCTCTGTCATTTCCGACCTCACTGTATCTAGGCAATTTCAAATATTTGTTGACTGAGACTGAGTTCCCAAAAGCAATTGTCAATAGTTTCATCTTGACCGTTGTTTCAATCGTTATGCAAATCTTGATTATTCCGATGGCAGGGTATGCGATTGAAAGAAGAAACGCCAAATGGACCCATTTCGTGTTCCTTTATTTTCTTGCCGGGATGATGATTCCTTTTCAGGCTTACATGATTCCGTTATTCAAAGAGCTTAAAATCCTTGGCCTTTACGGAAGTCTAGCAGGACCCATTTTTATTTATATCGCAGGCGCTGTGGGCTTCGGATGTTTGCTCTACACAAGCTTTGTAAAAGGGATTCCTAAGGAAATTGAAGAAGCAGCAGAGATTGACGGCTGTAGCAGGTACACTATTTTCTGGAGAATTGTATTTCCGTTGTTAGGTCCGGTTACGGCTAGTATGGTCGTATTGAACGGGCTTGGCATCTGGAACGATTTTCTCTTGCCAATGCTAGTACTTCCATCCGGTGAACCCAAAACGATGGTTGTAGAAATTTATCGATATATCGGGGAGTTTTCGTCAAGATGGGATATGATTTTCGCCGGAACCGCCTTGTCCGTTGTTCCTGTGCTTATTGCATTCGTTTTTATGCAAAAGTTCTTCATTAAAGGAATTTCGTCAGGGGCCACAAAAGGATGAAAAATCCTTCTTCCTTCCATTTAACAAATTACTCTACAGGAGGTTTCCTTAGACATGAACAAAATTGTTAACCCTGTTCTGGTTGGCTTTCATCCTGACCCCTCTCTGATCCGAGTCGGGGATGACTACTATATGGCTACGTCTACTTTTGAGTGGTTTCCTGGTGTGGAAATCCACCATTCTCGGGACTTGATTCATTGGAGGCTGACAGCCAGAGCTCTTACAGAATCCTCTCAAGTTAATTTAAGAGGCAATGTCGCATCCGGATCAATCTGGGCGCCTGCAATTTCCTATGATGATGGTTTATTTTATTTGTTATTTACGGATGTAAAATCGCGCAGCAGAGTGTATAAGGACCTGCATAACTATATCATTTGTTCGAAAAGCATTGAGGGTCCTTGGAGCCAACCGGTAAGACTGAATGGCAGCGGTTTTGATCCATTTCTGTTCCATGACGATGACGGACGCAAGTGGCTGCTCAATATGCGTTGGGACTTCAGAAAAAATCACAACAACTTTTCAGGTATTATCATGCAGGAATATGATGCAAAGTCTCAATCCCTGATTGGACCAATACACGAAATTTATAAGGGCACGCCAGTAGGCGTTACAGAAGGACCCCAGCTGTATAAACGGGGAGAGTTCTACTATTTATTAACCGCAGAGGGCGGAACAGGGGTCCAGCACATGGTAACTCTTGCGCGCAGCCGCAATCTGACCGGACCTTATGAAACTGACCCCCATTTTCCGCTCATGACCACGGCGCACGATCCAACATACCCATTGCAGCAGGCGGGTCATGGGACGCTGGTCGAAACGCAGCTCGGGGAATGGTATATGGCCCATCTGTGTACCAGGCCTTTTTCTGGCACTTCTATAATGAATCCGCTCGGCAGGGAAACAGCGATTCAGAAGTGTATATGGACCGAAGATGGCTGGCTACGTCTGAGCCATGGCGGCAAATTACCGGCTCTGGAGACAGAAGCTCCGAACCTGCCAAGCCATCCTTTTCCAGCAGAAGAACCTAGAGACCACTTTGACAGGGAGGACATTGGCCTTGCGTATCAAAGTCTGCGTGTCCCATTCGATCCCTCATGGGTTAGCCTGACCGACAGACCCGGATTCTTGCGCTTACGCGGAAGAGAATCGCTTGCGTCTTTACATGATCAAAGCATGGTTGCCCGCCCAATCCAGCATTTCCATTGCTCGGTGGAGACCTGCATGGAATTTAAGCCGGAAAGCTTTTATGAAATGGCCGGTTTGGTTTGCTACTACGATGATGGAGATTACTACTATTTACGAGTGACTGGCGACGAAATCCGTGGAGTTACGCTAGGTGTAATCCTATCTAAGGCAGGCAAATATGATGAGATTTCGACAATGCAGCTTTCAGTAGTAGATTGGAAGCAATACTATTTGAAAGCCGTAATTCATGGACGGGATTTGATATTCTATGCATCTCCTGACGGGCAGGAGTGGACTGCCGTATGTAATCCACAGGACTTTGGCACACTGTCAGACGAATATGGAGGCAAACTCGGATTTACAGGAGCTTTTGTCGGAATCTGTGTCCAAGATCTGGATAGGCAGAGCAAGGAGGCCTGGTTTGACTATTTTGAATATCTTCCTCTGGAAAGTCTCTTAGACCATACTTCTCCGCAGAAAGAGAAATAGAGGGTTACGCCCAATTGCATTAATGGTTAAGCCCATGTTTGGTTATTTTCGCGACAGGCTGGGGTTGTCTTCATATTAGAGAAAAAAGAAGGGATGAAATTCATGCTTACTTTAGATAGCACAACCGTTTGGGTTAACGAGATCGTAGACCAAATCATCGCTAAGATGGACTGGCTCAGCGAAAAATCAAGAAACAAAATCCCGTATACAACAATCGATGGTGAACATGATGACCGATCGGTCTGTAATCCTACCCGTACGGAAGCGGATGGAATAAATTGGTGGACCAACGGATTCTGGGGGGGAATGCTGTGGCAGATGTATCATGCAACGGGCAATCCGAAATACAAGGACGTTGCTGAAATCTCTGAGCAGAAACTGGATGCCTGCTTTCATAATTATTATGGTCTGCATCATGATGTAGGCTTCATGTGGCTCCCCACGAGTGTGGCTAACTTTAAACTCACCCAGAATCCAGTATCCCGCAAACGGGCAATGCACGCGGCAAACCTACTTGCAGGTCGCTACAATCTGGCAGGGGAATTCATCCGAGCCTGGAACGACCTAGAAGGCGAAGATACCAGAGGCTGGGCCATCATTGACTGCATGTTGAACATTCCGCTCTTGTACTGGGCTTCCGAAGAAACCGGCGATCCTCGTTTTCGGCAGATTGCTGTGAAGCATGCAGACATGACCATGAATGCTTTTGTGAGAGCAGATGGGTCCGTCAACCATATTGTCGAATTGGATCCATTTGTAGGCGGAGTGGTAAAAAGCTATGGCGGACAGGGGTACGAGGAAGGATCTTCATGGACGCGGGGGCAAAGCTGGGCATTGTATGGGTTCATGATGAGCTATAACCATACGCAAAAGGAAGAGTATTTGAATACGGCCAAAAGGGTTGCCCATTATTTTATCGCCAATATTCCTGAAAATGGGGTTACTCCAGTCGATTTCAGACAGCCCAAAGAACCGGCGCTTGAGGATTCGACGGCTGCAGCAATTGCCGCCTGTGGTCTGATCGAGATTGCCAAAGTGGTCGGGTTGCATGAGAAGGATATGTATTTGCGAGCAGCGATAAAACTGCTGCAGGCGCTACATGTCGACTGGACGACTGGCTGTGACTGCATCCTCAAGAACGGCTCTGCCTCATACCATGCCACTACTCATCATCAATCCATCATTTATGGCGATTATTTTTTCATAGAAGCTATGTTCAAGCTCAAGGGGAGCGATTTATATTTCTGGTAAACAAGATTACAACCCTGAGAATATCGAGTTTAATCGACAACTATATAAATATAACAAAACTAGACAAGACAACTGTTGAGAGAAAGTTGTCTTGTTTTGCACTTTTAGGACCCATACCATGGAGTTAGGAAAACAGATTTTAAAACTTTTTGATCATCAAGGCATAGTACTGGAAAACAAAAATATATATGCTTTAGGTCGCTTTAATAAAATTTCATCGCTGGGAATGATACAGAAAATCTATTAAAGCGAATAAATTTTTAGTTGTAAAAGAAAGCGGTTACTTAAGGGTTGTTCCACGTTTGTTTTTTTTTGTCCCAATTATGAACGGAAAGGAGAAGACTTTGCCATGCCTCAGGGATGGATATTGGAATTGAAATCTATGAGAAGCAGGGGTAACCAATTAGCTGTATATTATGCTCAATAGGAGGTTTGGGAATGAAAAAAACCATAACATGCTTGATTTTGTTTGGACTGCTTATGAGTATGTTGCCGATCAAAAATGTGAGCGCTTCCGATAATGCTAGGCTTACCCAATCGGCAACCGCAAGCTCCGTCGAAGATTCGAGTAAAGCGGCTGTTTTTGCGATTGACGGTGACCCGCTAACTAGATGGTCCTCACAATATTCAGATCCGCAGTGGATAAGTGTAGATCTCGGTAGCACCACCAAAATCAATGGCGTTACGCTTAACTGGGAAGCCGCTTACGCGAAGTCTTACCAAGTTCAGACATCGACGGATGATGATCATTGGACTACCGTCTATTCCACCACGACTGGAGATGGAGGAGTCGATAAGATATCTTTCGAAGCAACAGACGCTAGATATGTAAAAATGAGCGGCATTGAAAGGGCTACCAGCTATGGATATTCCCTTTGGGAATTTGAAGTGCATTCAGCTGACCAGCCGGAGGATAACTCACCTCCAACAGCGCCCTCCAATCTGGTCAGTTCCTCTGTATCGGATACGACAGTAAGCTTGCAGTGGACGGAATCTACAGACAATGTAGGTGTTTCAAGCTACGACATCTACAAAGGATCAGACCTCGTAGGTTCCAGTGCGTCGACATCCTTCATCGTTACCGGCTTAACAGCCAACATGGCGTACAGCTTTTACGTGAAAGCTAGAGATGCCGCAGGTAACGTGTCAGATACAAGCAATGTGATTGATGTTACCACCACCACAGCTAACACAAATATTGTTTCAGGTGAAACATATAAACTAACGGCACAGCATAGCGGCAAAAATCTGGAAGCAGGAGACTCAACTACCGATGGAACGAAGGTGCAGCAGTGGACGGACAGCGGCAGCGCTCGGCAGAGATGGAAAGTCATTGACGTTGGCAACGGATATTATAAATTGCTTGTACAATCCAGCGGTAAAGCATTAACAGTAGCCGGAGGCTCCTCAGAAGATGGTGCTAGTGTACAGCAATGGACAGACAGCGATTTAACTAATCAAAAATGGAAAATGATTGACGTCGGCGATGGATATTATAAGCTGCTTGTACAATCTAGCGGTAAAGCGCTGGATGTAATCGGGGGTTATACTAATGACGGGGCAAATGTGCAGCAATGGACGGATAACGGAAATGATCAGCAGAAGTGGAAGTTTACGCTTGTTGACTCAACCCCTGATACGACGGCACCAACAGCACCAACAAATCTGAAAAGCTACTCCAAAACAAATACTTCGGTAAGTTTTGTATGGACCGCATCAACAGACGATGTAGATGTTACCAGCTACGATGTGTATAATGGAACAACTTTAGTCGATTCAACAACCACGACAAGTTATACGGTGACGGGACTTACCGCTAATACAGCATACAGCTTCACTGTAAAAGCCAGGGATGCAGCAGGAAATATTTCAGCAGCAAGTAATATCATAAAAGTTACGACGAATTCTACAACTGAGAATACGGGTTTTTATATTAACGGAACAACGCTCTACGATGCCAAGGGAAATCCGTTTGTTATGAGGGGAATCAATCACGCTTATACCTGGTATAAGGGACAAGAGTCTGTAGCGATCCCTGCCATTGCGAAAACGGGAGCGAATACTATTAGAATCGTACTGTCAGATGGTCAGCAATGGACGAAAGATGATCTGTCAGCGATACAAAATTTAATCACATTATCAGAGCAAAACAAATTAGTCGTTGTTCTTGAAGTCCATGATGGCACAGGGTCTGACAGCGCTGCTGTATTGGATAATATCGCTAATTACTGGATTGAAATGAAAAGCGCACTCATTGGGAAAGAAAGCACCGTCATCCTCAATATCGCGAACGAATGGTATGGAACCTGGGATGGAGGAGGCTGGGCGCAAGGTTATAAGTCTGTTATTCCTAAGCTCAGAAATGCTGGCATCAAAAATACAATTATTGTTGACGGTGCAGGATGGGGGCAGTACCCGCAATCTATTTTTGACTACGGAACAGAAGTCTTTAATGCAGATCCACTTAAAAATACGATGTTCTCCATTCATATGTACGAATATGCCGGCGGAAATGCCGCCACAGTAAAGAGCAATATGGATAATGTACTGAATAAAAACCTGGCTCTGCTGATTGGAGAATTTGGTATTAAGCATACAAGCGGTGATGTGGATGAGGCTACCATTATGAGTTACGCTGAGCAAAAGGGCGTAGGTTATCTTGCATGGTCTTGGAAAGGAAACAGCCCGGGTCTTGATTATCTGGATATGGCCACTGACTGGCAAGGATCCAGCCTTACGGAACAAGGTCGTATTATCATTGAAGGCCCTAATGGTATTAGGGCGACATCAAGATTAAGCACGGTTTATAGCGATTCAGCCAACAAATAGTCATCCAGTAAACCATGAGTATTTAACGTTATCCAACAGTGTCCAGCATGAAAACAAGTCTTTGCTGTATGCAAAGCCGCCAACTTGGCGGCTTTTTTTGTTGCAGAGTAAGAATATACATCGAATCAATTCAAATGTCGTCTTACAACCTACTAACTTAAAAGAATAATAAACAAGTTATGGAGACGGAGACGATTGAAAGTATATTAACTTGAGAAAGCAGCTACAATGTTCATTGGAGAAGCAGCACCCTGAAATTCAGAGAACATGTTAGAATCAGAAACGGATAATTTTATTGAAGAAAATGAACTAAGGAGCGGTTGAAATGGCGCGTGTTTTATTTATTAATGGTGGATCAGAGGGACATATCAATCCAACCATTGGAGTTGTACAGGAGCTTATTTCGCGCGGAGAAGAGGTAGTGTACTTTTCTATAGAAGCCTTTCGGGAGCGTATCGAGAGGACGGGAGCTTCAGTACGAACATTTGACGATCAAAAATTTATAAAAGCTTTTATCTCAGGTGGAAGAGATTATTTGCTGGAAAGAATTAACGGTCTTTTACTTACGGCAGATATCATCATTCCAAGCGTTCTCGAACAAATCAAAGGAGAGCATTTTGATTATATCATCCATGATTCCATGTTTGGCTGTGGACGTATACTTGCTCAAATTCTTAAGCTTCCTGCAATCAATTCTTGTACTTCTTTCGCCCAGACAAAAGAATCATTCAATCATATTATGGAACAATGCTCCATTAATGTTCCTAAAGATATAGTTAAACCTATAAATGATAAATTTCAAAACCTGACGGCAATGGTAAAGGAGAAATATGGAGTGGAGATCCATTCACCTTACGAAGTGTTTTGTAATCCTGCACCACTTACAATCGTATATACAACAAGAGAGTTTCAACCTTATGGAGAAGCATTCGACCAAACTTATAAATTTGTAGGTCCATCCATCTCTTCACGATTAACGCAAAAAGCTTCGATTTTACTGCAATCAAGGAAAAAAACCAATTTACATCTCATTGGGTACAGTCTAACCGAGCAATTGACTTCTATAAGCTTTGTATTGAGGCATTTGGGAACACGGATCATACGATTGTCATGTCGATTGGGAATAGAACCCAAGTTTCCGATTTAGGGGAAGTTCCTGAAAACTTCATCGTAAAAAATGATGTACCACAAACGGATATCTTGCAACACACTAAATTATTTATTACACATGGTGGAATGAACAGTACCCACGAAGGTCTATATTACGGGCTTCCGCTGATTATAATCCCGCAAAGCGCGGATCAACCGATCATCGCAGGACAAGTCGCCAATATGGGAGCAGGTATTAAGTTACAAATGGAAAGCTTGACTGCAAATCAATTGCGTGAAGCCGCAGATCATGTGTTAAGCCTCCCATTCAAAAAAGCTGTTGCACATATTAGAGAATCTTTTCAAAAAACTGGTGGATATCACCAAGCTGTTAATGAGATTTTTGCATTTAAAGGTCAATATCATATTTAAATATCTATTGGATGTAAGCTCGTCTATTGCAGCATATTAGGGAATTCGGTAGAATTTACTCATACTACTTATGAGTAAGCTGGAAGGAGAGAGTAAAGGTTGAAGCAGGAGTATTGTACGCCGACTCAGCACCCAAAGTGGTTTGGACTGGCTGTTCAAGCGCTTGTTATATTGTCGCAGGAAGACAAAAGCATAGCTTGTCCAAGTATTGAACTCGCCAAATATCTTCAGTCGGAGCCTTCTTTGCTGCGCCGCATACTTTCCGTTCTCGCAAAGGAAGGGTTTATCGGGACCCGGGAAGGCCGTGACGGTGGGTACCACCTTAGGAAACCGGCAGAATCTATACAACTGGTTGATGTATATGATGTATTTCGTTCAGGCAGCAGGCTTTCCTTCGGTATTACCGAGACAGCTGGCACGCATCCGCTCGGTAAATGTATGAAATCTACGCTTGAGGATATTACTCAAGAAATGGACGACAGCATACGCGGAGTATTAAGCAAGTACACAATTGCAGATCTCGCCAACCAACTGGAAGCCAAGCTTTAGATGGACCTGGAAAAAGACGGTTGACAGCGGCTTGCTTAGATTTTATACTGTGCAATATAAACCACAGTTAAATGCAAGCCGCGCGCAGCGTTAATTTTTAAGGTTATCTGTGTGATAATGAACACAGTTATGTCTGTGCGCAGAAGCGGAAATATTTTGGATTTTTCAAGGTACTTCGTTTTAGTAGGAATTCAAGCTCTGACTAGCCGCAAAGTCTGAATTTAACTGTGCTGAATAAAAAACAGTATTTATTTAAAAGGAGGATTCATAATGTCAACTTCAACTCATACTGGCCAGAGCTCCGCCTTGTTCGCCGATGTCATCCGCGAGCGCCGCTCTGTGCGTCATTACGACAAATCGGTTCGTCTATCTCACGAGGAAATTAAGGATATTCTGAAAGAAGCGTCGCTTGCACCTTCTTCGAGTAATGTTCAGCCCTGGCGCTTCTTGGTTATTGAAACAGAGGAATTGAAAGCTAAACTGCAGCCCATCGCCTATAATCAATCCCAGGTTACTGAGGCTGCAGCGATGATCGTTGTGCTTGGTGATACGGAAGGATATAAGAAGCTCGATGAAGTCTTCGGCGAAGCAGTAAAACATGGCTATATAGCGGAAGATACCGCTAAATCGTTCGTAGAAAGATCGATTCATACGTATGCTTCGTTACCAGAGGAAAGCCTTCACAAAGTCATTTATATCGATGGTGGTATTGTATCCCAGCAGCTCATGCTGGTTGCACGTGCTCACGGCTACGATACGGTCGCGATGGGTGGCTATAATGCGGCCGAGCTTAAGCAAGCGTTCGGTATTAAAGACCGCTACATTCCAATCATGATGATTGCACTCGGTAAAGCGGCACAACCGGGTCATCAGACAACTCGGCTGCCGATAGACGACATCACATTCTTTAACGAGATGCCCGCTAACTAAAAACAAAACCCAACGAATTTAATTTTATGAATGAATAGAGACGAGAAATGACAACTTAAGGAAGTAGTATACATTCACAATTTCCAAAGGAGGATATCTGTTATGGCTCACCAGAAGAGAAGGAAAGAAGCTGCATGGAAGTCACGAAAGCAAGAACAGCATCCCCATGGTAAAATCAAATCGCTCAAGGAATTGTCCAGCGAACAGGATTGAGGAGTATACTACTTGGAAAAGAAGGGCTGTCGATGAAATTTATCGGCAGTCTTCTCATGGTGTGTGATCATAAAGGCCCTTCATACAGGCGGCATCCAATATATTTTATTTCAGTGGTCAGTGTTATTGGAGGCATTAAGTTAGCTATTCACCCCTGAAAATATACATAATATTTTCAGGGGTGTTTTTATTAGGTTTTCTTTGTCAAAGCGAAAAATCACTGCAATTCACCAATGCGTGTGGGGTACTGTCGGCCCTTTTACGGAAAGCTTACCGACGGACGGTAGAGGACGTTCTTCGCTTGCAAGAAGCCGTAAACTGATGATAACGTTAATTTGACGAAAGCTAAATTAGGATGGGAGTTGAAAATTCTTGAAGAAACTCGGTAAATTTTTGCTTGTAGGTTTAAGCTTGGGGTTGGGCCTTGCAATCGGTAATCTACAGACTCCTGCCGCCTCTGCCGCTGGTACCGAATATTATGTGTCGACAATTGGTAGCGATTCCAACGCGGGAACAAGCGACGCGCCGTGGAAAACGCTCCAGCATGCGGCTGACACAGTCTCTCCAGGCAGCAAGGTCTATGTCCGAGGCGGTGTTTACAAGGAGAAACTGAAAATCACCCGCTCTGGCTCCGCCTCGCAAGGCCCCATCGTGTTCGCAAGCTATGGCAACGAAACCGCCATTGTTGACGGAACAGGCCTATCGGTCAGCGGGAACGAGGGGTTAATCGAATTGGCCGATGTCGATTACGTTACCATCCAGGGGTTTGAAATCCGCAATTTTACCACAGCTTCCAAGAACGCAGTGCCTACAGGCATTTACGTTCACGGTGCAGGGAGCTTCATCAATCTGTCCGATAACAAAATCCACGACATCAAAAACACGGCCACCCCAACCGGAAAGGACCGGCTGGGACGGGACGCTCACGGCATCGCTGTTTATGGCACGAAAGCTCCTGCATCGATTCACAACCTTACAATCAGCGGCAATGAACTATACAATCTCGTGCTCGGCTCCAGCGAATCGCTTGTTTTAAACGGTAATGTGAACGGCTTTGCAGTGACCAGCAACCTCATTCACGATAACGACAACATAGGAATCGATCTGATCGGCTTTGAAGGAACCGCACCGAATACTGCTTACGATCAAGTGCGAAACGGGTTGGTAAAGGGCAACCGAGTGTACAATAATTCGGTTCGAAATAACCCATCCTACAAGAGCGATGACAACTCGGCCGGCGGCATTTATGTAGATGGGGGCAAGGACAACATTATTGAGCAGAACTACAGCTATAACAATGACATCGGTGTCGAAATAGCCTCCGAGCATGCCGGCAAAGCCACCAGCAATATTACGGTCCGCAGTAACGTGATATATAACAACCGATTGACCGGCATTGCTATGGGCGGCTATGATGACGAACGTGGCTCAACGGTAAACAGCAAGATCGTGAACAATACGCTGTACAAGAACGATACATTGGACGATGGAAGCGGCCAGCTTTTAGTTCAGTATGATACACGAAACAACGTGATTAAGAACAATATTTTCGTAGCGAGTTCGACTGATGTGTTGATCTACAATGGATATACCCAAAATTCCGGCAATGTTGTTGATTATAATTTATATTTTGCACCTGGTGGCAGTTCGGGAGCCAACTGGACCTGGAAAGATAAAGAATATACGGGATTCGCCACGTACAAATCGGGAACGGGTAACGATGCGCATTCTCTGTTTGTCGATCCTAAATTCGTGAATGCCACGAATGGCGACTTCCATTTGCAGCCCTCGTCACCAGCGATCGATTCAGGATCAACGGATAACACCATCATCGGAACCGAGGATATCGACGGGGAGCCCCGCGTGAAAGGGAAGGCCGTGAATATCGGTGCAGATGAGTGAAACAAAACTAGACTCAAATGAATAGCTGATTTATCCCAAAAGCCCTCTAGATTCGAGGGCTTTTGTCTTTATACATATAACATTCATAATTTGTGTATTTGCAATTTTTGTAGTTCTTGATACACTATAATTGATAATGAGAATCATTATTGATTAATTGAAAGGTCACTTTATGATCACCGAGCGCTTGTTGCTATGGAGAGGCATTCGTCCTGGATGTTAACTCGGTTGGCTTTGCCTACTTGAGCATACACTGATCGGAACATTTCCTAGGCGCAACATTATTTTTCTATAGAGAAAGGTTGATAGTATTTTTGGTAGTCCTGACCCTACAATGATGTTTGCGGCGATTGCTCGTGAAACCGAGCGAATTGGATTAGTGACAACAATTTCCACTACGTTCAATCCGCCGTATGTTGTCGCAAGGCAGCTTCAGTCGTTACACTGGCTCAGCAACGGACGTGCTGGCTGGAATATCGTGACTTCGATTGAAGGGGCAGAAAATTTCGGTGATTTGCCTATGCCTTCACCGCAAGAAAGATATGCGAAAGCCATGGAATTTACTGACGTCGTACGCAAGCTCTGGGAAAGTTTCCCGAACGAAGCAATTGTGATTGATCGGGAGTCAGGCATTTTTTCTGATAAGGATAAGGTTACTTCAATCCATCATTCAGGTGATTTTTTCAGTGTCCGGGGGCCGCTTACTTTGCCTGCCCATACATCGGGGTCCATTCCTTTATTTCAAGCAGGCGCGTCAGATACAGGGCGAAATTTTGCCTCTTCAATAGCGGATGCTATCTTTGCGGCGATGCCGGATCTTGAGTCCGGCGTGGAATTACGAACCGATCTGAGAAGAAGAGCCAAGGAATATGGACGCGATCCGAACGCCATCAAAGTTTTGCCAGGATTGTATTTTTTCTTGGCTGAAACTCGCGAGGAAGCGCATGAATTGCATAAGTCTGCACATGCTCATTTGAGTGTGGAGTGCAGACATGCATCGCTCAAGTCAGTACTTGGCCTTGATTTAAGCAGCTTTGAGTTGGATCATTGCGTAACTGCCGATATGCTTCCCGATCCAAATCAGCCAGTCCGCAGCCGGACACATGCTGAGCTTTTGCGCCGGTATATTACGAAGTATGAGCCTACAGTGGAAGAGGTATTGGCAAGACCTGAGGTCGTTGGTTCTGCACATTGGGTCTCCGTTGGAACGGTTGATGACGTATTAAACGAGATTATTCAGCGGTTTGAGGCTGGGGCTATTGACGGATTTATAGCTCTTCCGGGCGGTTCAGAAGAATCTATGAAAATATTCTTTGAAAAACTGATGCCGCAGTTGGTTGAAAGAGGTTTGTTCAGAAGCGAATACGCAGGTTCTACACTGAGGGCACATTTAGCTATTTAACCTCTAATACTATCGAGGAACGAGAACATTAAAAGTCGCTATTTTGTGGCTTTTTTTGTTTTAACGGTACAAACTCTTGATCAAATCGAGGTCAAAATTTGTGTCTATTGCCGGAGAGGTTTTTTTTGTAGAGAAAACTGGGAATCGATCAAAACTATTTGGAGAAATTAAAATTAGAGGCTGTTAAACTAGTTTTTGAAGAGAATATAGCCTATCGAAAAAAAGGAGGACCAATACCAAGTTTCAGTGCAGACTAAAGATATGCGCATTCAAGAGCAATCCAAAAAAAACAATTGTTAGTTAAATGAAGAAATAAGAGGAGGTAGATTAAATGAGGAAATCAATCCAAATGGATGAATTGACACTAGGCGTTTGTTATTATCCAGAGCATTGGCCGGAGAAGTTATGGGCAGATGACTTCCGTCGAATGCGGGAGATGAACATATCGGTTATTCGCATGGCAGAATTCTCCTGGGCGATGCTTGAGCCTGAAGAAGGCCGATTTGATTTCAGTTTTTTTCACAGGGTAATGGACTTGGCACATAAATATGGATTAAAGGTTATTTTAGGGACACCGACTGCCACGCCGCCAGCTTGGTTAACACACAAGTATCCTGAGGTATTGAACGCAAACATGGATGGCGTGTTATATAGGCACGGTATGCGGCGGCACTACAACTACAGTAGTGAGAAGTACAGAGATTTCTGCTCAATCATCGTGAGGAATATGGTTGAAGCTTACAAAGATCACCCCGCAGTCATTGGTTGGCAGATTGATAATGAACTGAACTGCGAGATGAATGTGTTTTATTCCAAAGCAGACCATATTGCGTTCAGGGAGTGGTTAAAGGGACGGTATGGCTCACTCGACAATTTGAATAAGGCTTGGGGGACAATATTTTGGAGCCAGACTTATACCGATTGGGAACAGATATATCTAACACGGACGATGGTCAACAGTTCACCTAATCCACATCTTGCGTTGGACGAAAAACGTTTTATATCTGCAAATGCGATTTCTTTTGCTAAGATTCAAGCGGAAATCATTCGGAAACTTGCGCCACACCATTGGATCACTACTAACGGAACTTTTGGACATCTGGATAGTCACGAGTTAACGGATAAGCTTCTAGATTTCTTTTCATACGATTCCTATCCCCAATTTTCGACGATATTTCCTGGGGGTGACGAAGACCCGCTTGCAGACCGTGCATGGAGTATGAACTTATCTAACGTCCGATCTATTTCGCCGAATTTCTGCATCATGGAGCAGCAGGCTGGCCCGGGGGGATGGGTTGATCGGATTGAGATGGGTTCGCCTAGACCGGGACAAATTCGGCTGTGGTCGTATCAGTCGGTATTGCACGGAACCGATTTACTAGTCTACTTTCGTTGGCGGACAGCGACAATGGGCACCGAAATTTATTGGCATGGTATTAACGACTATCACAATCAACCAAATCGCAGAGTGCGTGAAGTAGCTCAAGTCGGTGAGGAATTTGCCAAGATCGGCTCCTTGATCGCGGGTACAACATACCAAGCCGAAATCGCCATCATGCAGGATTATGATAATATCTGGGATGGAGAGTTTGACAAATGGCATGGACCTCTTCAGTGGCAGAGTCAGCGATCTTGGTATAAACAGCTTCAATACCGTCATATTCCAGCGGATCTTATTACACTCCGCAAGGAGACCATCATGGAGCATTTGACCAAGTATAAGGTAATTGTGTATCCGCATCCAGCAATCATGACTGATGAAACAGCTGACCTTCTCACAAAATATGTTGAACAAGGCGGGACCATATTCTTTGGCGCGCGTACCGGCTATAAGAACACGAGCGGACAATGCTATATGCGACCGTTCCCAGGACCTGTGGCTGAGCTTTGCGGAATAAATGTTGAAGATTTCACTTTAATCAAGAGTAGCGTTCTTCCAGCAGAGTTGCATTGGGAGGGCAGCCGGTTACCTTTAGGTACAAAGGCCGTTGGTTTTAATGAAATTCTCAGCGTAAAGAAAACCGAAGTGGACATTGTAGCAACGTACTCAACTGAATATTATAAAGGTGAGCCTGCATTAACAAGACGCATAGTCGGTCTTGGAAAAGCATGGTATTATGGTGCTGCCTATAGCGAACCGATAGTTGATTCCCTTATAGATGAATTGGGCTTAACTTCCCCGGTTACTGACTGGTTAGATGTACCGAGTGAAGTTGAAGTGGGGATTCGAGCTTCAAACGGAACCTCTTATCTCTTTTTGCTGAATTACTCGGGTGAATCGGTCATCATCACGATGAAGAAGTCGAGTAAAGATCTTTTGACTGGTACATGGATAGAAGGCGAGGTTAGTATGCCGCCTTATGGAGTCATCATTTTAGAGTTATTCGTTTGATAGGCGTGTTCACACCACAAATCATCAGGAGGTGAGAAGTGCCATATACATATTGTTAACCAGAGTGTGAAGGGGGAATGGAAGCCAACAGTGAATACAGATAGTAAGGCACTTGCTTTTCTTAATCATGCAGATTTGACTGCAACATTAGAGGGATATTCGGGTGGTCTAACAGTACGTATTTTTTCAGCACTGTAGCCTTTTACTTTGTTATTTTCATAATATATTAATAATTACACATATATTATTGCAAGGAAAAGGCGCTATTTAGCGTCTTTTTTGTTTCAACGGAAAAAGTTATTAAACCATATTGAGGACAGGATCTTGTTCCTTATATTATACCAGCTTTGCCCAAAAAATAAGCGGAATGCAACCAAAATAATTTTATTATTCAATTAAACAATTGAGTAATATCAAACTCTATCATATACTAAGAAAGTTCTATAACAGAATCTAAGGAGGTCAATCTTATGACTATGATGAGAGCGATACAAGTTCCTGCTAAAGGCGAATCCATGAAATTAGTTGAAATTCCTATTCCTGTACCTGAAGAAGGGCAAGTACTTCTCCGTATAGAAGCGTGCGGCGTATGTAATGGTGATTCCATGGCCATTGGTGGTGCTTCCCCAGAATATCCGCGGATACCAGGCCATGAAGTGATCGGAATCGTGACGGAGTTAGGATCTGGATCTACCAGATGGGAAATCGGACAACGAGTAGGTATTGGATGGCATGGAGGACATGATCATGTTACCGGCCTGACTATGGATGGAGGCTATGCTGAATACATGGTAGCATTTGAAGATAGTCTGACCCACATACCTAATGAAGTGTCTTCTGAAGAAGCAGCTCCTTTGATGTGCGCAGGAGAAACTACATTTAGTGCACTGCGAAATAGCTCAGCCCGACCAGGGGACCTCGTTGCGATTTCCGGAATTGGTGGACTTGGTCACTTGGCTGTACAATACGCAAAAAAAGCTGGGTATCAGACCATAGCAGTATCTCGTGGTAGTGATAAAGAGAAGCTTGCTCGGGAACTTGGGGCACATTATTATATTGATTCCGAAAAAGAAGATCCTGCTAAAGCTTTACAAGCGCTAGGGGGAGCAAAAGTTATTCTTGCTACAGCACCAAATGCAAAAGTCATTTCCACATTAATTGATGGGTTAGGAAAAGATGGAGAGCTCATTATTGTAGCCGGTTCTGGTGAACGTTTAGAACTGTCTGCCATGGACTTTCTGAAGGGCCCCCATACTGTTCGGGGTTCGTTTACAGGACGATCGAAGGAAATTGATGCGGCAGTTCGATTTAGTGTACTGACCGATGTACGACCTATGATCGAAGTTTTCCCGTTGGAACAAGCTAGTGAAGCATATGAAAAAATGATGTCGGCTAAGACACGATTCCGTGCCGTGTTGAGCATGACCAAATGATAAATCCTTCGCAAATCTCTTCATTCTTGACAGATATAGACTTCAGTTTTATAATTCAATCAATCAATTGAATAATATATGATTGATTGAATTATATTTATTGGAGGTATTTCTAATGGGAGCAACTGCATTGACAAAAAATACGTTTTCAAATCAAATCCAGTCCGGTGTGACCTTGGTAGACTTTTGGGCTCCATGGTGTGGGCCTTGTAAAATTCAGCTTCCTATTGTGGAAGAATTAGCTGATGAACTGAAAGGACAGGCGACGTTGGCAAAAGTTAATGTCGACGAAGAAACCGAATTAGCTTCACAATTTGGCATTCGAAGTATTCCAACTTTGTTGCTGTTTAAAGATGGTAAGCTCGTTGATACCATGGTTGATGTGAATCAAAAAAATGTTCTTAAGGACAAAATTCTTAAATTGGCTAATTGATATGAAAATCGACAACATTATAATGAAATAATGTTGTCGATTTTTTGCTCTTAGAGCGCCCCTTTCAACGTAGCGGATACAATTTGAGAGTGACTCAATATCATCATATAAAGAAGATAATCTTTTAACATATGTGACTCCCTGCTGAAACATGGAGAAGGAGAGAAACAATGAGAAACCAAGTTAAAAAAAATGCTCCGGTAATCATCGTTGGTGCAGGTTTGAGTGGACTTCGCGCAGCATCGTTACTCACCGCTCACGGTATAGAATGCATTGTTTTAGAATCGAGAGATCGTATTGGTGGTAGAGTTTTGACTTTAGAGGTTTTAGACAATCCTGAACTCGGAAAATTCGATCTTGGACCCACATGGTTCTGGCCACGCTCTGAGAAAATTATTACTCAGCTCACGAAAGAACTGGGTTTGGAGACTTTTAATCAATTTAACGAAGGACGAATGCTCCTAGAACGCTCCCAACATGAAACACCACAACAGCATCTTTTGCCAGAGGGGGCAATGGAGCCCTCGCTAAGATTTGTTGGTGGAGTACAGTCTCTGATTGAGGCGCTTAGTGCTACTTTGCCGTCAGGAGCAATCCAGCTCAATACACGTGTAACTTCGATTCATCAAGAAGAAGACGGTACAATCTCCTTAGAAGCCAATGGAAAACAATTTTACACAACTGCAGTGATTATCGCTATTCCACCACGGCTGGTTGAAAAAAATATTAAATTCGAGCCAGAACTTCCTTATGAACTGAAGTCTTTTTTAATTGATAAACCAACATGGATGGCTGGTCAAGCTAAAGTGATTGCCATTTACGACCGACCATTTTGGCGTGAAGCTGGACTCTCCGGTTTTGCATCAAGTTGGGTGGGCCCTTTACAAGAAATTCATGATGCTTCACCAGGTACAGGAACAGGTGCGCTATTTGGATTTTTTGGTTTACAGGCAAAAAAGCGGAAGATTTTGGGCGAAGATAAACTCATGCAGCTTGTGTTGGAACAATTGGCTAGACTTTATGGGCCTGCTGCCGAGAATGTAAATACACTACTATTTAAAGATTGGTCAAGCGACACCGATACAGCTGTTGAGGAAGACGCCGAACCACTTCGTGACTATCCAAATTATGGCCCTGTTTACGGAGATCCTTGGGGAGAGGGCATATTTTTTACGGGCACTGAGACGGCTGATCAACAGGGAGGACATTTGGAAGGGGCGATTCAATCAGCTGATCGAATCGTAGCAAGATTTTTAGAACGATATGATGAAGCATAGTACAGATAGTTGTAAAAAAACGGTCATGCTTCGCTAACTTAACATGCTATTGAATATGAAGTGTTTCAGATAAAGTTTGGGGGCTTCAAAATGAAAGAAACAGATATCAAAGATCGATTATATCAACAATTTTCTCGAATCGGGAAATGTTTATCGAGTGACAAGCGCTTAGAGATCATGGACATTTTGTCCAATGGTCCAAAATCAGTTGAAGGTTTAGCAACACAAACGGGTATGAACGTTGCAAATGTCTCTCGTCATCTACAAATCTTACTGGATGCTAAATTGGTCAAGTGCTGCAAAAAAGGGACATACGTCATATACAGTATCGGTGACCCTTTAGTAATTGAATTTCTATCTTCTTTGTGGAGAATATGTGAAGATCGACTATCTGATATAAAGCAGATTAAAACTGAGTTGGAATTACAATATCCAGAGGTTCAAACCATCACCAAACATGATTTGTTAGAAAAAATGAAAAAAAAGACTGTTATTCTTCTAGATATTCGTCCCACAGATGAATATGATGCTTCTCATATTCCAGATGCCATTTCAATACCATTAGACCAACTTGAGAATTACCTGAAGACAGTTAATAAAAGTACTATAGAACTTGCCGCATACTGTAGAGGCCCATACTGTTCGCTGGCATCTCAAGCGGTTGATTATATGCTGAAGCAAGGGTATATGGCTTATCGAATTGAAGAAGGAGTTCATGATTGGAATGTGTGTGAGGATCATAAGTATCTTTAAGAGAGGAGCAGTTTTATTATGAGTGTAGTGGAACTGACATCAATAGAAGAAATAGATTCCTTTATCGAAATTAATCCTTTGAGTATGTTATATGTAACCCAAGAAGATTGTAACGTATGCCATGCCATTTACCCCAAGCTCAAAACAATGCTTAAACTATATCCTAAATTGGCTCTTGCTCGTGTTAATGCTAGTCAAGTGGAGGAAATCACAGGAAGATTTTTGATTTTTTCTGTACCGACAATCTTGGTTTTTCTTGATGGGAGAGAATATCTACGCGAAGGGCGTTTTGTTCAATTTGAACAATTAAAAAAACAATTACAGTTATTGTCCGATGAAGTTTAATTTTTCGATGAAAAACAAACGATGCAAAAGCATATCTTCAAATTACATTGAAAATTAATGCACCAGAACGTGAGGCAGCTGCAAAGGTTTATACAACTTATAAAGAGCCTTTCCTCTCTGGTATTCCCGGTGCGGTTTCTAAAGAATTGCTTGTACGTGATGAGGATGTCCAAGTTTTGCATGGCTTTAACAGTGAAAGCGATGCCAAGGCTTATCTCGAAAGTGATCTATTTAATAATGATGTTGTTGTTGGACTCAAAGACCTGCTTCAAGCTGAGCCAGAAATCCGGATTTATAGCACATTCTAGAAATTGATTTAGCACACTCTGACTATTTCAATTAGGTTTAAAATCAGGAAAGAAACCGACAGAGCACAGCTGTAATGTCGGTTTCTTTCGTTAAATAGAGCAAACTATAAGTTTTGGACTTACAATACCTAAAAGGGGATGTTAATATGGCAGAAAGGATAATTAACATGAATACGGTTTGGTACAAAGATGCAAAGGGCGATGGACGCATTAAAAGTGACAATCTCCAAACTCAAATTGCAATTCCAATCCCCAAAGGGGGAAGTGGTAAAGGGGCTGAACCACAACAACTTCTTATCTCTTCTGCGGTGGCTTGTTACACGATGACCTTAGCATATATGTTAGATAAAAATAAACTTCCTGTGACTGGATTCTTTATGGATACAGAAGGTAACATAACTCAAGGTGATCAGTTAAGTATTACCCACCGCCCGCATGTTGTTCTGAATCCAGGAGCAACCCATGAAGACGTAAGCATGACAGAAGATTTTATACAAAAAGCAGAAGAAAATTGCCATATTGGTCAATTACTAATAAAGGCCGGCGTCTCCGTAGGAACTCAAGGAAAAGTAACCATTGATTCTGGAGAGGATCTTACAAGTAGCTATATTGCAGAACACGGATTGGAATGGTAAGTTTAAGCACCAATTTTTAGTAGTATTTTTCAATCTAATGAAGTGGCCTAATGTGCATCACCAAAAAGACTTCAAAGTCACAAATATGTGGGCTTCGAAGTCTTTTTTATTTGTTACTGTTAGTGAAAATGTTCCTGCCACTCATTCAATCCGTCTTCCATACGATACGCCTTAAATCCCTCAACTTGCAATTTTTGCGTAGCAAGTGCCGAATAAACGCAAAATGGCCCTCTACAATAAGCGACCACTTCAGCTTCCTCTGGTAAATCTCCCATTAATATGTCTAGGTCTTCCATAGGCATTGAAATGGCTCCTTGAATATGTCCTGTTTCAAACTCTTCTTTGGGACGCAAGTCAACTAAGATAATGGAGTTTTCATCTAGTTTTTTCTTTACTTCATCCATGGATAGGGTATGAATGTCATTCAAGTTGTTTAAGAAGTCATCTTTCATTTTCCCGATATCAGGAATTTGTTTCTCACTAATCTTCCACAGTGAAGAGAGAAAGTCAATGATCTCCGGGTCTGCTAGCGAGTATATGGCGTAAGTTCCTTTCTTTGTAAACTTAACAAGCTTAGCGTCCAGTAACACCTGTAGATGACGAGAAACATTAGCTATATTCATATCCGTACATGCGGCTAATTTCTCCACTGTTCTGGGACTTTGTGATAGTACATTCAAGATTTCAAGACGTTTGTCACTTGATAGACATTTACCTATTCTAGCCAGTTGCTTATATAGATCTTCTTTGAAAAGCTTTGCGCACTTTAGCATATCTTCCATTCATTTATAACCTCATTTCAACTTGGTGACATATGTTAAGGATTCTACACTTTATATTTTGACCAATATGGCAAATCAAAAATACTTATTTATACACTGAAAAACCCTTTGAGTCCAGCATTCTCCTCATAATAGGGCACTACATCAATTGATGAATAGAATTTTAACATGTGAAGAGACGAAGTCAAGGGCCTCTGAACTAATGGATAATATGAGGATGGGACACAAATGTACAGTGACGCAGCGTTTCACCCATTCAAAGAGTTTGTGACGCAAAACGTGAACAGGTAGAGTGGTGAGGTTTGTGGATGTGCTGTTAAAAGTGGTTGGCATTAGGACTGGCTGAAGACTTTGCTTGGTAGCGGAAACAGAAGAAAACACGTAAAGACAAGAAAAAACCTTGGTTAGAATTTTGAACGATGTCGCTTTTTTGGGGTACGTGATGAACGGAATGACTACAATCAGCAATTAAAAAACGGCAAGTCGATATATGTAAAGAGGAAGGGAAAATAAATTCCATGTAAGCGTTTGACATATTGGAATATCAATCTATAATTATGAACAGACTTGGACCTCACCGAGAGGGAAGAATCCTGACTTTTCTCAGTCTGAATCGGATGAAGATATTGCCTGTTTTTTTAAATAGGTAGGAATACGATAATCGATAGAGCTGTTGTTCAATAAACAGCAAGCTCCATAATCAGGGGCTTGCTGTTTTATTTACCTAAGGAGAATGGTCGAAATGACACTAAAAAAAAGAATCTTTTTATTGTTTTTTCTCAGCGCGTTTATTCCCTTTATCAGTATATTTACAATTTCTTATTATACCATTGATTCCATTTTTGCGAATAAAATCAATGATGGAATTAGGAGCAATCTACAGCAGGTAACTTCATCACTGGAAAATTCAATTACCAACCTGAATCATGTTACTCAGCAATTATCATATAGTGGTACATTAGGAAAAAAACTGGATGAAGTTTTGAAGCCTTCCTCCAATATATTTGAATTGGTTGAGGCTAGAGATGAATTAAAGAATGAGTTAAATGTCGTAACGTTTACTAATCCGAATATAGGTCTAACCTTGTACTATTTCCAGAAAGAAGGCACTACACAGTTCGCTAACTTTCCCATCAAAGATCGTTTTTCTCCTGAGTCTTTGCCTGTGCTTACCAAATCATATGGCATTGCGTACTATGGTCCCCATATGAGTATGAACCGATTTGATGATCAGCTTGTTTTATCTGCTATGCGAAAGGTACAGCTGCCTCAAAGGGACGATGTATATATTTACGTCGAATCCGGCTTTCGTCTTACACAGGATATACTGGGTTACAATCAATACCAAGGAGCTTTATCGCATTTGATCCTGAATGGTGAGGGCAAAATTGTGTACAGTGAAATTCCAGAAGTGATGAAAGTCGGGGAGAATTTCTCCAGCTTATCAAAAAGTGCTGCAAAAGATGGAATAGCCCGTGATTACCATTGGTTTAAGGAGGACTCCGCTCAGAATTGGAGCGTCATATCGGTAATTTCGCAGGCTAAGTATCAACAGGAGAAAAACCAGTGGTTGCTTCAAATATTACTGGTCGCTTTATTTTTTCTCGGCTTTACCGTATTCCTTGCTTGGCTTCTGTGGAAGATGGTCTACAAACCACTCGGTCTTTTCCATTCGGAAATTAACGGAATGTCTCAGAATCCACAAAAGGCAGGCAGCCAGACCCGCACTCAAATTCCTGAGTTTGACTTTCTGTTGGGGGAATTCTCAAATATGCAGCATCAAATCGGCGACCTGTTCAAGGAAGTGCAGCAGAAAGAGAAGATTCGTGCAGATTTGGAAGTGGAAAAATTGTTATATCAGATCAATCCTCACTTTCTGATGAATACGCTGGATACTGTACACTGGCTGGCCGTCATGAACGGACAAGGGGAGATTGACAAGTTGGTGCAATCCTTGAACAAGCTGTTGTATTACAACTTGGGTAAATTAGGGCAAGTATCCACAATGGAAGAGGAAATTGATGCGCTAAGACAGTATCTAATCCTGCAGCAAATTCGATATGACTTTGAATTTGACGTACGTATTTCAGCGGATGATCAAGTGCTTAAAATACCTGTGCCTCGTTTTATTTTGCAACCGTTGGTTGAAAATTCACTTTATCATGGACTGAGTGACGAAGGTTTTATTCAAATTGAAGTTACACTTGCCAAAACGCTGAATATTTTAATACAGGATAATGGAGCAGGCATGACCGAGGAAGCGATTCAAAGACTTCTGAACAATCGTATAACTGAACATAAAAAAGTAGGGATGGGCATCGGACTCAATTATGTCCACCGCATGTTGAGGGCACAGTACGGAGATCAAGCACAACTGGTGATCGAAAGTGAATTGGGTACAGGGACAAGTATACTGCTCATACTTCCGATCAAAGGAGAAGATGTCTGAGGATGATTAAGGTATTGATAGTGGATGACGATAAATTAGTACGAAAAGGAATAAGCTCCGCGATGCCGTGGAACGAGTTCAATATGGAGGTTGTAGGAGAAGCAAGTAACGGGTTGAAAGCACTGGATTTTCTAAAATCCCAACCGGTCGATCTGATGTTGACGGATCTCGCGATGCCGGTGATGTCAGGTATTGAACTGATGCGAGCTGCAAGGCTGCTCTATCCAGAACTACATATTGTCGTATTAACACTGCATCAAGATTTCGATTATATCCAGGAAGCGCTCAGGCTTGGGGCCATCGACTATATAGCCAAAGTTCAGCTCGAGAAGGAGCAATTCGAACATGTGCTGCATCGAATACATACCCGGATTGACGAACTGGCGAATACAAGACCAAAGCTGCCACTGCTAAGTGAGACCAATGTCCATTATCGCCATGTGTATGCACTTGTATCACTGGATCGCAAGTCAGGACAGAGCTGGCCGATTGAACTGACATTCAATGTAGACGAGATCCGATGGGAGGTTGAACGGAACTGCTGGATGTGGGCGGCACCCATGGACGTAGAGGATCAGCTGTTCCATAAACTGAAGGAATCCCTAGATCAAGTTCCCCAAGGCGCCTTGCTGGTTATGTCCGATGTACAAGGCCGAACATGGTCGCAAATCCAAAACTGGATTATGAATTATACAGAAACGTCGTTATTCTATGCATACAACCCTTATGATCCTGTTATTACCGTTTCGATGAATGTGGAGGACTCATTTCCAATAGAACCGAAGGATGAAGACATGGATCGTATTAAGCAAAGTTGGTTCCTATCACCATGGACCCACAACGACAGTTATTACAACCAAATGATTGAACAGCTCAAATCACTAAGACTGAATAAAGGCCAGCTGATGGGATTGCTATACTCGATAGTTATGGAATGGAATCACCTTTTTGCCCAGACTACGCTGGGTAGAATCTCAATGATCCATTCTTTTCAATCCTGGTACGAGGTAGAAGATTGGATCAAGCAGACCTCTGGGGGCATTCGTAAGTCAGATGAACAGACTTCGTATTCACAGGAAATTGTAGACGCCGTGAAAAAAGCGATTATAATCATGCAAAATGATTTGAGCCAAGCTTTTACAGCCTCTGGTCTGTCCCAGCAACTGAACATCAGCCGAAGCTATTTCAGTCAATGCTTCAAGGATCTGATGGGGAAAACCTTTAATGAGTACTCCCGATTTATACGAATAGAGAAGTCTAAAGAGTATTTATTGAATACAAACAACACGATTTTCTGGATTGCGGAGCGAGTGGGTTATACGGATGAAAAATATTTCAGCCGAATTTTTCGCGAATTGACAGGTCTGTTGCCAAGTGAATATCGACAGCTTGGCAGAGGGGATAAATAGCGTACTTTCCCAGATGACCAATAAACCAGGCGAAAGAAGGGAAAGCGATGATTAAGAAGATGGCTGCATGTGTTCTTGTCGTCAGCTTAATTGCAGTGACCGTATATTTCAGCAGGCCATACTTCCGTGAATCGCCAATGGGACCAACGAAAACAATCTCGGACACTGCCGCTGCTGATCCATTGGGGAAATATGAACATCCCGTTTCCATCCGACTGGGATATGTGGTAGACCCAACAGGCGCGGATCTCTCCGAAGGAGAAACGCTTGAGAAGAATATATGGAAAACGATGATTAAACAAAACCTTAACATTGATATCCAGGTATTATGGCAGGTATCGAAGGAAAATCTGAGTCAGAAAATCGATCTGGCTATCGCCAGCAATGATCTGCCGGATGCCATGATTGTAAATCAGCTGCAGCTGAACGAGATGGTCAAGGCTGGAGAAATTGAAGATCTAACCGAGGCATACAATAATAGCGCATCACCAGAAATAAAAAAAATTATCGATAGCACAAACGGATTGGCTATGGAACAAGTGACCTTCGCTGGTAAGATAATGGCTGTTCCTTCTGTGACAGCGGAAGACTTCAGCATGCTCTGGATTCGACAGGATTGGCTGGACCGTCTTGGACTGAAGCCGCCGAAAACGGTAGATGATCTGGAAGCTATCGCCAAGGCCTTTGTGGAGAATGACCCAGATGGAAACAGTAAGCGGGATACGATTGGCCTTGCTTCAAGCACTGGACTGTATAACGATTTCAACAACAGTGCTTTTTCTTTTGATCTAACGCCAATCTTCGCAGCATATGGATCTTTCCCGGGATATTGGCTGAGCAAAGATGGAAAACCTGTATACGGTTCGATACTACCGGAAACGAAGGACGCCTTGGTCAAACTGCGTGAAATGTACGCCAAAGGCCTTCTCGATCCAGAACTGGGTATCCGTAAAGAAGCGGAAGAAACAGTTATTAACGGTCAGGCGGGGATGTTCTTTCAAGGTTTCTATGCTGGGTACTGGCCCCTTCCGAGCGCTTGGCAGAACGAGCCGGAGGCGAACTGGCAAGCATACGCACTCCCGCTGGATGCAAACGGAGCATACCATGTGAAGGTGGATAATCCGTCAAGTTCATTCTTGGTGGTACGAAAAGGATATGCTCATCCCGAAGCGATTATTAAAATTAACAATCTGTACCTTCGTGATGAGTTCAAGTACGGTACGCGTTTTATGCTGGGCCGCAATTTCTTTGCTCCGGCAGATGAAGCACGATATGAATCGAAGGCCGCGCAGGACATTCTGATGGGAACCAAAACACCCGCCGATTTCAAGGACAAGTCTGAATACAAATTGCTGGAACACTTGGTTTCGACAATAAAACAAACCAAATTGAAGCCTTATGATCAATATGGTATTTCCTATTGGAATAAACACAGCGACAGCTTTATGCGGGGTTACTCGCTTCTTGTAGGTGGAAGAAATTTTTTTGATCCAAACATTCATAAAGTTCGAAGCCTTACCTATATACGAACTCCAGCGATGGAGAAGGCGTGGAGTAAACTATCAAAACTGGAACATGATACATTTTTAAAAATTATTTTAGGCGCTGAACCGATAGATTCATTTGATCAATTTGTCGAGGAATGGAAGGAACAAGGGGGCGACCAAATGACTGTGGAGGTGACTGTACCCCATAATCATCGCTGAAGACCATCATGAATGTGATACGATAAATTCTATAAGACACTTTTATAATTCCATTAATCAAGCCGACAGATTTCTGTTTCAGGATCTGCCGGTTTTTTGTTCTTCACTTTGATTAGTAAGTTTGGATAGACAGATGTATGTCGATAGGTAGGATAAATGATTACAAGCTAACTATGACCTCATGGTCTGACATGAAACCGCATACATTTTTCTATCCAAACAGACGTTAAATCCCTATCTCGATTTGTCTTCAGCAAGTTTTATAATGAAAGCGTAAACAACAATGATTAAGAAATATTCACAACAAAGGGGAATCGAAATGTGATGAGAACTAAATGGTCCATAAAAAGCAAACTGTTAACGAGACGTCTGGCTGTACTGTCGATATCTGCCCTGATGATTTCAACCCTTGCAGCCTGTGGGGGTTCATCCAACCCTCCCACTGCGAAGGAAGCGGGGAAATATGAGGTAACACCGGGAGACCCATTCAGTGCCTATAAAGACGAAATAACGGTCACGATGGGGCGTGTGACTACAGCCAACCCAAAACTGCCGGCTGGAGATTCGTATGAGAACAATGCGTATACTCGACTGGTCAAAAAAGCGTTTAACGCTCAGATTAAAGACCAATTTGAAGCCAACGGAGAAGATTACAGCCGTCAGGTTTCTCTCGCCATCGCCTCTGGAGAACTGCCTGACATGATGCGTGTCGATTCCAAGGATGAACTCAAAGAACTGGTTGATAATGATCTGATTGAAGATATGACGGAAATTTACAAACAGTATGCCACGGAGAATATCAAGAATATTTACGACTCTTATGAAGGCCGTGCATTAGACAATGCGACGATAGATGGACGTTTAATGGGGCTTCCGGCTACTTCCCTAGATTCCGCACCAACCATGGTCTGGGTTCGTCAGGATTGGCTGGATCTACTGGGAATCCATCTTGACGCAGACGGAGATGGTGCCATCAAGCTGGACGATGTGGAGAAAACGGCCGAGGAATTCTTGAAAAGAGATCCGGGTCAAACCGGGAAACCGGTAGGCATACCCTTTGTGAACACCCTGAATACAACTGACTATAATGGTTCTGCCTATACCATGCTCGGAGTTGCCTCAACAAAGGGTTCATTCCCTCAGTACTGGATGAAGGGTAAAGACGGTAGCATTGTTTATGGCTCGACAACAAAGGAAACCAAGCAGATGCTAGGCGTCATGGCAGATTGGTTCAAGAAAGGCATCATCGATCCGCAATTTGGAACACGCACATTTGATGACATCACGGCACTGTACACCAACGGCCAATGCGGCATTGCTTTTGGACCATGGCATATTCCCGACTGGGGTCTGGGCAACGTGAAGCAGAAGGATAAGAATGCGAAATTCACGGCTTACACTTTGGAGGATGCAGATGGAAAGGTAAACGTGGCACACGCCAATCCAGCTAATCAGTTTATCGTTGTAAGAAAAGGATACGAACACCCGGAACTCGCTGTTAAAATAGTAAACCTATTCTACGATAAACTAGCAAATGATAAAAATGTGGGAACATCTATGCCAGAAGCTGCCAAGTATCAAGAGAACGGCGTAGACGGTTCTACCAGACCGTTTAATATTGAAGTCAACTCGGCGACCTCGTTACTGGATGACTACTCTGACATCGTTCGCGGGATTAAAGGAGAGATTAGTCTGGATCAGGTCCGGACAACAGAATCAAAAAACAATATTAAGAGTATCCAAACTTACTTGAGTGATATGGATACAGATAACGTAACAGCCTGGTCGAAATATCACTCGCGTATCAACGGAGTGGGGCTTATTGACAAACTGACAAAGGAAAACAAATTCGTTTGGATGACACCTGCTTACTCTGGAACTACACCAAGCATGAAACAGACCTGGGCTAATCTGACCAAGATGGAGCAGGAATCTTTCATCAAAATTGTGACTGGTGCTGAACCTCTGAATTACTTCGATACATTCGTTAGCAATTGGAAGAAGCAAGGCGGTGATCAGGTAATTCAGGAAATTAAAGACGAGGTTGCATCCAAAAAATAAACAATCTTGAACTGTTTATAGGGCTGCGATACGCAGCCCTGCTTTTAGGAAAGGGGTCCATCCATGAAACAGGGAAATGATAAAGCAAAGAGCCCGTTCGGTACGGGTGCCATATATCATCTGATGATGCTTCCGGGTATTTTATTTTTGCTGGTATTCAGCTATGTTCCGATGGTCGGTGTCATTACGGCGTTTCAGGATTATATACCAGCCAAAGGAATGTTAGGCTCCAAATTTGTAGGGCTGAAGCACTTTATTTATATGTTTAAGCTGCCGGACATCGCACAGGTTTTTAGTAATACGTTGGTGATTGCCATTGCCAAGATTCTATTGGGAACAATCATGGCTATCATTTTTTCCATTTTGTTAAATGAGATCCGCATCAAATTCGTTAAAAAATCCGTACAGACAATTGTTTATCTGCCACACTTTCTATCCTGGGTAGTTCTAGCGTCCGTGGTTGTTAACATGTTCAGTTTGGATGGAATTGTGAATCAAATTTTGGCTTTTTTCGGTCTGCAGAATATTAATTTTCTCGGCAGCAACACCTGGTTCCAGCCGCTGATTATTGGGACAGACGTGTGGAAGGAGTTCGGCTACAGTTCCATCGTCTATTTGGCTGCAATTACTTCGATTGATCCGGGCCTGTATGAAGCGGCAGGAATGGATGGAGCCAGCTGGTGGAGAAAAGTATGGCATATTACGTTGCCAGGCATGCTGCCTATTATCCTGCTCATGGGAGTGATGAGTCTGACCAATATTTTGAGTGCCGGCTTCGATCAAATTTATAATCTGTATAACCCCGTTGTCTATGAGTCGGGAGATATTCTGGATACTTATGTATATCGGATTGGACTTGTCGGGCGACAGTATAGCTTTGGTACGGCTGTTGGTCTGTTCAAGTCAGTGATCGGTATTGTTTTGTTATTGTCCGCCAACCAATTGGCCAAAAAATACACTGACCGAAAAATATTTTAAGGAGGTCAAGCCTGTGTCCTATTTTGTAAACCAAAAAGGTCGAATTGGCGGGTTAATCATCTATGCCATCGTCATTTTGCTGGCATTGATTTGCCTTCTTCCATTATGGAATATCGTTGCGATTTCATTTAGCAGCAGTGAGGCCGTGTCAGCTAATGCTGTAGGTCTCGTACCGGTCAATTTTACAACCGCAGCGTATACGAAAATTATCGATGATGCTCAGTTCTGGCGTTCCTTTGGCATATCTGTTCTACGTGTTGTGCTCACACTTCTTCTCAACATGATTCTTATTGTTCTAATGGCATACCCGCTCTCCAAGTCGAAAAGAGAATTCAGGGGCAGAAACATTTATATGAACGTCATGATTTTTGCCATGCTGTTCAGCGGTGGGATGATTCCAAGTTATCTATTGATCAAAAACCTCAATATGCTCAATACAATTTGGTCGCTTGTTCTACCAGGAGCTGTCCCTATATTCAGTGTCATCCTTGTCATGAACTTCTTCTCTGCTGTACCTAAGGCCCTAGAAGAAGCAGCATTCATCGATGGGGCGAGTCCGCTGCAGGTCTTGTTCAAAGTGTATGTTCCCGTGTCCATCCCTGCGCTGGCGACGGTAGCACTATTCAGTATCGTGGGAACGTGGAATGATTTCTTCAGCGGTTTGATCTATATGACTCAAGTCAGCAATTATCCACTAATGACTTATATTCAGTCCCTTAACGTGAATATTGCGGAACTTCTTCAATCCGGGACCAACTCAGCACAACTCAGCAACTTGACTGAAATTTCAAACAAAAATCTAAATGCGGCCAAAATCGTAGTCGCTGTCATCCCGCTGCTGCTGATTTATCCGCTGCTTCAAAAATATTTTGTGACTGGAATTGTTGTAGGATCGGTAAAAGAGTAATTGTATGATGTGACTTGATTAAGATAAAAACACTATTCGTCTATTGGAAAGGTTGTAATGAACAATGGAAAATAAAAATTGGTGGAAAGAAATTGTTGTATACCAGATATATCCACGGAGCTTTCAAGATAGTAATGGTGATGGAATCGGCGATTTGAAAGGAATTGTTTCCCGTCTGGACTATTTGCAGCAACTCGGTGTCGGTGCAATTTGGCTATCACCAGTTTGTAAATCCCCTCAGGATGATTATGGTTATGATATTTCGGACTATCGGGATATTGATCCGATGTTCGGGTCTTTGGATGATATGGAGATGTTAATTCATGAAGCTGGGAAACGTGACATTCGGATCATAATGGATTTGGTATTGAACCATACTTCCGATGAGCATCCCTGGTTTCAAGAAGCAAAAAAAAGTAAAGAAAATCCGTACCATGACTATTATGTCTGGAAAGATGGCGTTGAAGGAATGCCACCAAACGACTTGGGTTCCACCTTTGGTGGTTCAGCTTGGGAATGGGTACCCGAGATAGGACAATATTATTTACATCTTTTTTCTGTAAAACAGCCGGATCTCAACTGGGAAAACCCAAAAGTCCGACAAGAGATTTACGAAATGATCAATTGGTGGATAAGCAAGGGTGTAGGCGGTTTTCGGCTTGACGTAATTGACTTAATCGGAAAAGAACCAGATTTGAAAATTACCAGCAACGGGCCAAATCTGCATAAGTATATCAGGGAACTCAGCAAGGAGACGTTTCAAAAAGCTGGAGACCTGCTGACGGTTGGAGAAACATGGGGCGCTACGCCAGAGATCGCCAAACTGTATAGCAACCCGGACGGCAGTGAGTTTTCAATGGTATTTCAATTTGAACATATTAGTTTGGATGAACAAGAGGGAAAAGGGAAGTGGGATCTTAAGCCTCTAGATTTTCTAGAATTAAAAAAAGTGTTGTCCAAATGGCAGACAGAGCTGAAGGGGGATGCCTGGAACAGTTTGTTTTGGAATAATCACGACTTACCCCGAATCGTTTCTCGTTGGGGAAATGACGGAGAATACAGGATAGAATCGGCTAAAATGTTGGCAACCCTTCTTCATGGCATGCGAGGCACACCATACATTTATCAGGGGGAAGAATTAGGAATGACGAATGTTCAATATCCAATTGAAGACTATCGGGATATTGAGTTACTAAATTTCTATAAAGATAGAATTGAGAAAGGATACCCCGAAGACAAAGTTATGGAGTCAATCTTTGCAAAGGGGCGTGATAACGCTCGAATACCAATGCAGTGGGACGCTTCAGACAACGCTGGTTTTACATTAGGGAATCCTTGGATTAAAGTAAACCCGAATTATAAGGATATCCATGCACAAGAAAGTTTAAATAACCCTGAGTCCATATTCCATTATTATCGGAAACTAATCCGATTAAGGAAAGATCATGAAGTGATCATATATGGGGATTATGAGCTGATGTATCCCGAGAATAAAGATTTGTTCGCGTACACTCGAATGCTGAAAGGAGCTAAACTACTTGTAGTATGTAATTTTCAAAAATACACAACCGATCTCCCACTTCAGAAAGAGCTGGCAGAGACTAAACAGCTGCTAATATCCAATTATCCAAATAACATGTCTGATGTAGAAATGCGCCCTTATGAAGCGAGAATGTACCTTATCGATACACTCAATAAATGAAAATGAATATCCCACAAAAGTATATTGTCGGACATTCCATCGGTGGGCAAGTGGTGACTGAGTTTGCGTTATCATATCCATTTATGTTTAAGCGGCTAGTGGTGATTGCCCTTTCATTAACGGGATTTGCATATTCGCAAGAATTCACCCATTATAACTAGCTAATAGCATCCGACGTTTTTGTCACAGGTAAGAACCATACGTGAATAGATTGGGTATCCCTTGAATCAAAAAAGAGCAACCCGGAAGAAACATCTTGGTGCTTGGAAGCGGCGGGTGAGTGGAAATCGGTTGTTTACAGATATGGAACAGCGACAGTCTAGGACTTTATTTTCTCGTCCTTGATTGTCGCTGTTTCAATTTCTAGGCTCAGTCTAATAAGGAATTTATTTAACAGATATAGAGAATGAGATGGTCAACAGACAAGCGGATTGACACAAGAGATTGAGAACGAACTTATAACTTCCATGTCAATAGAGGAAATGAAACAGTTCCCAAGAAGGAAGCATCATCACTAACAAGCCAATAATAGATCTAAGAGGCAGCGGGACGATAAATCATCAAGAATGACTAACTAAACTAACATGATGGTTCAACTGAACACAAAAAGAGATAACCCTAATAAATTCAAGGATCATCTCTTTTTATATAAAACAATTGAACACGAATAAACGCTATGATATAATCGATAACGCTACTGACAAATCATATAAATGCCAATAATTTTATTATCCCTATTTTCATAATACATCTAGAACTTTGATTTGTCAATGCTTTTTTTGCCCCCAAAAAAATAGAAAAGGATGGTGGAATGTGCGATCAGGCTGGGTACATCCTCAAGCGGTTTTGAGAAGAAGTACACGACGACTTACTTCAGTGGTGACTAGGCATGATCATGATTGTTCGCTTTTTTCTCTATATTAATGGTTAGGAGAGATGTTGAATGAATTCACTGGTTCTTGATTTTCAAGAAATGGATAACACTCAGCTTTTGCTTGTTGGTGGAAAAGGGTTGCACTTAGGGACATTAGCCAAAATGGAAGGAATGCAAGTGCCAGAAGGGTTTTGTGTTACAACAGTGGGATATCAAAAAGCCCTCGAACAAAACGAAATGGTTCATGCTTTGTTGGATCAGCTAACTACGCTTAAAGTAGAAGATCGAGAACAAATTGATGAAGTCAGCAAAAAGATTCGACAGGCCATTATGGAAGTAGCCATTCCTTCCGATGTTGTGAAAGCAGTTGCCCACTATCTCTCCCAGTTTGGAAATGAATATGCTTATGCCGTGCGTTCTAGTGCGACTGCTGAGGATTTGCCGCATGCTTCTTTTGCTGGTCAACAAGACACCTATTTAAATATTATCGGCAAAGAATCCATCTTGGAGCATATCCGCAAATGTTGGGCTTCTTTATTTACAGAACGCGCGGTAATTTACCGAATGCAGAATGGATTTGATCACAGACAAGTTTATTTATCTGTTATCGTTCAAAGGATGGTGTTTCCACAGGCTTCAGGGATTTTATTTACCGCTGATCCCATCAATTGCAACCGAAAGCTGCTCTCTATCGATGCTAGTTTCGGACTTGGAGAAGCGCTGGTCTCCGGCTTGGTATCTGCCGATTATTATCAAGTACAGGATGGGGTAATCGTCAACAAGAGGGTGGAAACCAAGAAAATGGCTATTTATGGACGAAAAGAAGGCGGAACAGAGACCAAGCAGCTCAGTCCTGATCAGCAAAAGACGCAAACCCTTACGGATCAACAAATTTTACAACTGGCACGCATTGGAAGACAGATCGAAGAACATTTCGGCTGCCCACAAGACATTGAATGGTGTTTGGCTGATGATACATTTTATATTGTTCAGAGTCGGCCGATCACCACTTTATATCCCATTCCTGAAGCAAATGACCAGGAGAATCACGTGTATGTATCTGTCGGCCATCAGCAAATGATGACTGATCCTATTAAACCACTGGGGATATCTGTTTGGATGTTAACAGGTGCTACACCCATGTTTAAAACTGGTGGTGGAAGGCTGTTTGTGGATATCACGATGGGCCTATCTTCACTGGATGGGAGGCAGAATTTATTGGATGTTTTAGGACACTCCGATCCGCTCATAAAAGACGCGCTTATTACCATCATAGAGCGGGGAGATTTTATAAAATTGGACCCATCTGACAAAAGCGAACCGGGGCCTGTTAAAAGCCATAAGGGTATGTCGTCTGCGGATATTCTGGAAGAGGCAGGAAATGACCCGGCAATTGTTGCTGATTTGATTAAGAGTAGTGAGACATCGTTATCAGCGTTAAAACGTAACATCCAAACGAAATCAGGATTGGATGTATTTGATTGTATTCTGGAAGATATGCAGCAACGGAGGCAGCGTGCATCAGATCTGAAAAATTTGAGTGTAATTATGTCCGCCATCCATGCTTCAGCATGGATCAATGAAAAAATGAATGAATGGTTAGGTGAAAAAAATGTAGCAGACACACTTTCCCTATCTGTACCTAATAACGTCACTTCTGAAATGGGCATGGAGCTACTGGATGTTGCAGATGTGATTCGTCCCTATCCGAAAATAGTTGAGTATTTACAACAGGTAAAGGATGATAATTTTTTAGATGAACTGGTTCAATTTGAAGGTGGGCAGCAGGTGCGTGATGCTATCGCTACTTATCTCGACAAATATGGCATGCGATGTGCCGGGGAGATCGATATTACAAGAACACGCTGGAGTGAAAAACCAAGTATACTGGTGCCTATGATCCTCAGTAACATCAAAAACCTTGAGCCTGGCGCCAGTAAACGAAAATTTGAGCAAGGGCAACAGGAGGCTTTGAAAAAAGAACAGGACTTATTAGCCCGATTGAAACAATTACCAGGTGGTGAACAAAAAGCCGAAGAGACAAAACAAATTATCGACCAGATCCGGAATTTCATCGGTTATCGTGAATATCCGAAATACGACATTGTTAGTCGCTACTTCATTTATAAACAGGCTTTACTAAAGGAAGCGGAACGACTCGTACAAGCCAACATTCTTCATGAAAAAGAAGATATTTACTATCTCTCTTTTGAAGAATTGCAGGAAACTATACGCACCAATAAACTGGATTACCAGGTCATCGACAAACGAAA
Source organism: Paenibacillus sp. FSL W8-0439 (assembly GCF_038008995.1). Classification (NCBI taxonomy): domain Bacteria; kingdom Bacillati; phylum Bacillota; class Bacilli; order Caryophanales; family Paenibacillaceae; genus Paenibacillus; species Paenibacillus sp. FSL W8-0439. The sequence continues at coordinate 2,968,781 of NZ_JBBPAK010000001.1, read as the reverse complement.
AAATGAGTACAGATTATATGAAAAATTAACTCCCCCACGTGTTATCACATCTGATGGCGAAATCATTACAGGTCAATACAAACGAGAAAATATCCCCGCTGAAGCTATTGTAGGCCTGGCTGTTTCTTCGGGCGTTGTAGAGGGGCGAGCTCGTGTGATCCTGAATATAGAAGGGGCTGATCTGGAAGATGGCGACATACTAGTCACCTCCTTTACTGACCCCAGCTGGACTCCATTGTTTTTATCCATAAAAGGCTTGGTTACTGAGGTGGGCGGACTGATGACGCATGGAGCCGTTATCGCACGTGAATATGGCTTGCCAGCCGTTGTCGGAGTGGAGAATGCGACCAAACTGATAAAAGATGGCCAACGAATTCGCGTGCATGGAACAGAAGGGTATATCGAATTTTTGTAATGGATAATTAAGGGGGGGAATTATGGGCAGCGGCGGTCATTTAAGCTTGCCGCTGCATTTAATTCAACACATACAGGCCTGGCATTCGTTTCACGTATCCCACAGGTCAGTACCATGATTCCGCTAACTAGCGGTAGTATCATCCAAAAGTGATTTCCTGCATGAATTAGTGTTCAATTCTCCTGTATGATAAACTTGCAAGAAGTTATTAATAACTGCAAAGTGACCGACACTCAAGTCATGTGGAGTGCGTAGCTCGGATGGACTTTATCGGAAAAGGCTGAAAACCAAAACTTGTGATAGTTTTCTTGCTCCTTTTCACACTGTCTTTTGATTAGACACACTCCCGGACATTACGTCAAAAGCTATGTGCAGGCCTTCAAGCTGGAATATGTACATAGCTCGAACGCTATTGAAGAGCATACCAGTTTGTTAAAGCCAGCATTGCCCAGGTCGTTGCTCAAGCTCTTTTTCCAGCTTATCCGGGACTGGAGAGACGCTTTGAGCGCGACTTTTTTCAAAGCGAGAAGTCCATGCGGCTTTTGTTTTATAAATTCAGTCCACTTAAAGCGGCTGGGAGGTATAAATATGCTAAAAACGATATTAGTTGTAGACGACGATGAAGAAATCGTAAAACTCATCACAAAGAGTTTAAGATACGAGCAATTTGCAATAATTTCGGCATATTCTGGGAAAGAAGCCTTATCCGCATTGGAAGAAAATCACATTGATTTCATCGTTCTTGATATAGTGATGCCTGATATGGATGGACTTGATGTCTGCAGAAGTATCCGAAACTCTTATAATGTTCCAATTTTGTTTTTAAGTGCGCGTGATAAGGACATTGATAAAATCGTCGGGCTCGAAATAGGAGCAGACGATTACATGACCAAACCTTTCAGTATTCAGGAGCTTGTCTCCAGGATAAAGGCTCACTTCAGAAAAGTGGACAGGCTTTTTAAAGAGTGGGATGAACTTAGTCCCAGTAACGAAAAGGCGGATTCTCCGCTCATTTTGAACGATAAGACGTTTGAAGCATTCCTGAATAGCAGGAAGCTCGACTTATCAACGAAGGAATTTCAGATTCTGTCTATCCTCATGCGCCACCCCAATAATGTATTGACTCGTGAGCAGATATATGAAAACGTCTGGGGAGACGAATACGGAGAAATAAATACCGTAACGGTTCATATAAAAAATATCCGTAAGAAACTTGGTCCTGAATATGACTTTATTAAAACAATATGGGGCATAGGATATAAATACACGGAAAGAGAGCAATAGTATGAAACTGAAAATAAAGCTTCCTCTTTTGTTCCTGCTGATGTTTATAATATTCATGTTTTCGATTGGAATGTACCTGAAGCTTGTCTTTGCAGTATATTCTCCTATACGCAGTTCATTGCTGGACTCGCGATATATAGCATTGCTCCTGCCCATATTTGCAATTGCCTGCATCATATTTATTATTCTAATTATCTATATTCATTTTTGCATAGAGAAACCCATTCAGCTTCTGAATACCAGGCTTGAAGAAGTAAATATTGTACATCCACTGCCTCCGCTAGCTCTAAGAAGTAATGACGAGATCGGAGAACTTTATAAACACTTCAATAAGATGGAGCATCGGCTTCAACTCGCGCACAAAGAGCAGACTGATATGATCGCGGCAATTGCCCACGACTTGAAAACTCCCTTGACATCTATTAATGGCTTTACTGAACTGCTGGCTATGCACAAGGATTTACCAGAAACTGAAAAGCAGGAATATTATGATTTGATTCAAAAGAAGTCAGGATATATGGTCGAACTCATCAATGATTTCTCCAGCTTCACCAAAGAAAAACTGGAGTTGGAATCTATGGTAGCTAAACCTGTAAAAGCATCAAAATTATTTGAAAACATTGCCCTTGAATATGAATATGAGTTGGCGGGACTTGACAACGAGCTTACTTGCCGCCATTCATTCACGGAAAATATATGGCTGATGATCAATGAACCGATGATACGTCGGGTTTTCGGCAACCTCTTTAGCAATGCTGTAAGATATGGAGGGAAAAATAAGCTGAAAGTGTATATGACCGGTTACCCGCTAGGACAGTATGCCTTTTTTCAAATCGAGGATAATGGAATTGGAGTGCCGGATAAGGATATATCTTCTCTGTTCCTCAAATTTTTCACTGTGGATAAATCGCGACAAATCCAAAAGGGCGGGCTGGGGCTGGGTCTTGCAAGCTGTAAATCCATTATTGAACATCATAGGGGCGAAATTGACGCCTACCCTTCCGAATATGGCGGTTTGGGGATAAGATTCAGCCTTCCCTTGGCCGCACAACACTGATTTTATTTTTTGCACATTTTCTTTTACTACAGGAGTTAAAGGCTGCTGCCAGCTGTGAACACCCAGGCAGCAGCCATTTTTTATTTTTTTAGTGTTTTATAATTTTTTATATTCTCTTTACAAACATTTATTTTTCTTTTAAAGAAGCTTTATCTTTGTGTTGTAAAAATTACTTGTAGTAAAAAAACTACAAGAACTAGAACTGGAAAAGGGGGATGTTACAATGTCAATTGAGTTCAGCCGTTGGCCCAATCACTACATGATGTCATATCAAGTCACCAAAGCTTTAGGTATGGCAAGCCTCGGTGCTACGGACGTCACCGAGATCTACGAGGCCTGCAAAAAAATCGACCCCGAAGACAAGGACACGTGGCACAGGGAATGGCTCATAACGGCTCAGGCATTGGAAAGACACGGCAAGGAGGCCGAAACAGCTGGAAACTGGTATACAGCACGAAACTGCTACATTCGTGCCTGCAATTACTACAGAATTGCAGAATATACGGTGATGGATGATGACACCGAGAAAATCCGTGTATTTAAAAAAGTAAATGAACTCTTCGAAGCTGCCGGGAAGTACTTCGATGTCCAACCGGAGAAGATCCAAGTCGATTACGAAGATGTTAAGCTGGATGGTTACTTCTTCTCCCCTTCCTGGATAAAAGGTCCGAAGCCGACCCTTTTTGCTCTCAACGGTGGCGACGAGTGGTCAATTGAAAACTATTTCTGGCTAGGTCCCGCTTTTATTTCGTGTGGATATAACTTTCTGGTCTATGATCAGCCTGGCACCGGCCTCTCGCTGTACGAAAAGGGAAAAGGAAGACGAGCGGACAGTGAGGCTTTCCATTCCCGAGCAATCGATTTTCTTCTAACGCGGCCGGAAGTCGATCCCGACAAGATTATCGTGCACGGTGAGAGTTTTGCGGCTTACGACTCTTTGCGATTCGCTTCGTTCGATCACAGAATTGCTGCCGTCATCTCCGACGGCGGTACGCATGCCTTTGATTGGGATGCAATGCTTAAATGGATGCCACCGAGTCTGGCCGCACATGGCATGAGAATTCTGGGGGCAAAGAGCATGGAGGACTTTGCGGGTAATCCGCGTTTTGCCTATGATCTTGAGGGGGTGCTTCACCAGATAGAATGTCCACTTCTTGTAATGCACGGAGCGGAAGAGATATTGGTTCAGCCAAATCCGCTGACACAAGCCTTGAAAAATTATGAGCAAGCGGGTTCGAAAAACAAGACGTTCTTCCCGATAGAGGATAGACGACTTGGGGGATTAGAACACTGTCAGGTAGACAACATCAACGTGCTGCATGAGGTAGTGCTGAATTGGCTCTGCTCAATTGGACTTGGACCAGCCGCACCTCGTCCTAAGTGATTGCCAGGACGTCATTTTAAGTAAATTTGGACCATCGGAATTGATCCCATTGCGGATGATGCTGGCAGCTTCGATCTTCCGGTTGCCAGAGGCACCAAGTACTATCATGAAAAAGCAAAATTCGATATATTGAAAGATTTAGATTTCTGATGAGCTTATTCAGGAGTGTCCTACTTAGAATCCTGAATAAGCTCTCTCTTTATTGAAGAGTTGAAGACTGTGAGTATTTCCTCAAAGGAAAAAATTAGCGTAACGTCCGCCATACAAATTGAGGGACTGCACAAAAAAATTGGCGACTATATCGCATTGAATAATCTTTCGCTGGAGGTGAACCGAGGAGAGATATTTGGATTTTTAGGACTGAATGACGCTGGAAAGACAACGACCATAAAGATGCTCTTAGCGATGCTGAAGCCAATCTCAGTTAACTCCTAAGTTAACCATTAAAATCCAAAAAAACAAAAACGGGTGCCGTCCAACAAAGGAGAGCGCCCGCTTTGATTTTTTAGTTGATAAGCTCCCCCAATGCTCATGGCGTGGGTTCGTACACCTAGCCAACTGAGAACATCCGCAAGCTCTGCCGATGCAATTATCATAACATAACTTCGTTTTGCAATTTCACGGTATTTCCAACATGATCCCCGTGTCCATGGGTCAGAAGGATTACATCAGCCTGCACGTCGGCTGCTTCCAGATCGGTGTTGGAGTTGCCTGTAATAAAAGGATCAATGAGAATAATTGTGCCATGGGTTTCGATTTTTACAACGAATGTCCATGATAAGATACTTTCATTTTTCTTCCCCTTGGTCAAATCGGCGATGCCGAGTTTATTCGGATTAACGTTATGTAACGAACCATAGCCACGATATTGACTAACCTCCAATCGTTATCGAAATACTCTTAGAAATTCTTCGCAGCATTGCGAGCTTTTTCGATTGCTTCGGCTTCGATTTGGGGAGCGCAGTCTCCCGCCGTGGACATACCTTCCACAAACTGGCTATCAAAGTCTGTTACGCCGACAAAATTCAAGACAATTTGCTTGGATAGCTTTTAGAGGATATGTTTATGGAAACAAATCGACCCAATACGTCAGTTTCGTTAAGGGGTGATTCGGATCTGCTTGCTCGGTTGGTTCGGTTTGTTGGCCACTACAAGCGGCTAATGTCGTTGTGAACAGTACCGAGACGATTAAAACAGCAGCATGCCTTTTAAAACTTTTTGTGTGCTTGAACATGAACAAATCGCCCTCCTGATTATCCATAATGATGTTCATATCGTTGGAATGACGGTTTATAAAACGGCTTTATATTTGGAGGCTATCCTCAAAAGGATTGCCTCCAAATATAAGTGCGAGTTCAAAAAAAGCTTATAGAATCTCTACAAACTCATTTCAGTGTAGAGCCCCAGTCATACGGATCACTGTGGTCGGTGTAAATACCCTTCACCACACGATAGGCATGCTTGGGTTTGCGATATTCGTTAACCAGTCCCTTGTTATTGAAGGAGCGTGCCCGGTCTCTGAAGTGCGGTTGATGGCTCAGAAGTTGGCCCCGTGTATCTGCAAATTGCCATACGTAAGTGCCGCTAATCTTCGGATCGCTTCGGAAGAGCTTCAGCGACTTGCCGAGCAAATCAGCTTGATAATCCTCGCTGAATAAGCGCGGTTCCCAGCCAGAATCTCCATATATACCAGCTCCACCAAATTCGGTCATGAGCACCGGGGTATACTCGGCTCCATACTCATTGCAACGCTCATGAAAGACTTCAAGCATCTCCTCAAACTCGACATGTCCGAAGTACCATCCACCATAATAGTTAATCCCGATGACATCGAATAGTCCAAGACAGATGTCTGTCATAGGATGCATCGTGGCAAAAGTGACCAGTCTGGATTGATCCTTGCTTCGAACGAGCTCGGTCATTTTGACAGATAGATCATAAGCCTGCTGAGAACGTGTATCAATCTCGTTGTGTACAGACCAGAACAGAATTGAAGGATGGTGAAAATCTCGCTCGATCATCTCATCCATCATGGTCAATGCTCGTTCCACGAAGAGGGGATTATCTGTCTCCTTGGCGGGAAAAGCAGCGCCCCAAATCGGAATTTCGCTCCAGAAGAGAATACCTTGCTCATCAAGCAGGTCGATCCAGTACTCACTCTGGGGATAATGTGACCCGCGTACCGTGTTGCATCCCATATGTCGGATAATACCAAGTTCCTTGGTCATCAATTTGTTGGGAAAAGCGAAGCCCCATTCCGGGTGCTCTTCGTGACGATTAACGCCTTGCAGATAAAGTTCCTTGCCGTTCAGTAAAATCTTCTTGTCCCGCGTCTCCACGGTACGGAACCCGATGCGATCTGCCCGGTCGTCTTGACCCACGACTGCTCTGATCATGTATAGGGCAGGAGCGTTCGTGTCCCATCGCTGGAGGTCTGACCAAGCTTGTTCGAGCACAAGTTCCGTGCTACCCTTAGCAGAAAGGTAAGCGCTATCACTTTGAAACATCTCATTGTTTCGATAGAGAGAGACAGGTACTTCGACCGGTTTATCCGACATCGAGCGGAGCTTAAGTAGGATTCGGGCATCTGCACTGGAATCTCCGGTCATTTCATAGGTGATGCGCATCCCCTCAATCCAGACATCAGGCAAAAGTTGAACCTCAACGGGCCGGATGATTCCACCGTAATGAAACCAGTCTACAATATGATATGGTAACGTATTGGTCCCCAGTGTGCTGTCTGTGCGGACAATGAGTTCGTGAACACCGGAGGAGACATCTGGAATGGTAAAGTCAAAAGGAGTGAATCCACCATAATGGTACCCTAGATGCTGTCCATCCCAATACACATCGGCATGCCCCATCACGGCGTGGAACAGTAGCCGGAGATGGCTGCGATCGTCAAGGGTTACCCAGGTGCGGTACCATGCTACGCCTTCGTAGTCGTATTTTCCGAGCTCGTTATTCCAACAGCTGGCACGGGTATACGATCAGGGTTGGAAGGGAAGTGCGTGCTCCATTTTTCAGATAAACCAACATTATTCTTGTCAAAAACAAAATCCCATAATCCGTCAAGCTGTTGGGATTTCCTAAGTCGATGCTGCTGAAACGTTCGGATCATATTCATCATCTCCATTATCTTTTTGCAATAGAACATCATTGATGGTCTGTATGTTGGGAGTGTAGCATTGGTAGCAAGAAAGCGACAATGGTAAAAACAATCTTGATCATTTGTCATAAATGATACTATTAAGGATTGAGGGATTTCTATGGACTATGCTTTGGGAAATATGGTAGTGCACATCCATTGGGTACTTGCCAAGCCTCCCCTGCCAGGATGGGAAGATTTTCGGCAAACCGTATCGGGGCACACCTTTTATTACATTTACAGTGGTAAGGGAACTTTTCGTTGTGAGGAGAAGGATATAGAGGTTGGTGGGGGAACATTGGTGTATCTTTGGCCTGGGCTGCCTCTTTATATGAAATCCTCTGACGCACATCCACTCCGAATGACGATGCTACTCTTCGATTGCGCTTCGCTAATGAAAAATGAGAATGAATGGGGTACCCCAAACCCGATTGAGCGGCTGCGGCTTCCATTTCTTATGCCTTTACAAAGTGAGCGTGCGGGCCGGATTGGGGAACAATTCCGGGAAGCGGAAAGGGAATGGGTACCTGGAGATCTTGTGCAAGAGGCCAGAGTAAAGTCAGTATGGTATCGTTTGGTACAAGAGGTACACGAGGCAGCGGAAGCAGGAGGGAGGCACAACGATGGGGACGGAATAGTAGAGGCTCTTCGTAAATTCAAAGAGAAGTTAGATACGGGATTTGCTACCGAGTTGCGGATTACCGAATTGGCGGAGCATACGGGTTTCTCACCTGTTTATTTACGCAGAACCTTTGCATCTCGGTACGGGTGCAGTCCTAAGGAGTACCTGAATCATCTTCGTAATGAGCATGCCGTTCGCCGGCTCCGGTTCACAAGCGATTCCGTCACAGATATCGCGAGAGCCTGTGGCTATTCTGACGTATACCAGTTCAGTAAAACGTTCAAAAAGCGCAATGGTCTCCCTCCGATTGAGTACCGAAGAATGCAAAGAAATTGATACCAAGGGTGATATCATCAGATTTGCGTCTGAATTTGATCCCCAGCATATGTACTTAAACGAGGACAAAGCGTAACAGGGAAGATTTAACGGAATTATTGCATCAGGAATTCAAACCCTAACATTTTCGTTCAAACTGTGGGTTGAAACAGGTGATTATGGTGATGGGGTCATTGCAGAAACAGCAATGAGCAATATCAGATTTATAAAATCTGTATATCCGGGAGACGAATTATATACACTTGTGAAGGTCACCGAACTTATGGAAAAACGCAATGAAACGAAGGCTTCGCAGTGGAATGAAGCTAATCTATCAGCTAGAGGAAACTATAGTAATACATAGCAGTTGGTCGAAACGATCTTGCACAAGGATTGTATGAGATAGTTGTCGAGGGAAAAGAATATAGTCCCATTGAAAGTCGCTATTTTAGCGACTTTTTTGTTATGGCTTTAGCCAGTTGTGTGCGTGAAACGTGCGAAACAAAAACCACCCGCTACGCGGGTGGAGGAATCAGCGTTTGACCACTAAGACCATTCCGATTAAATCGAGATGTTCAGATTTAGCATGAGATTCGGATAAGTACAATAATTTTCGATGTTTTTTATTTTCTTTATACAATGAGCTTATTTAAGCCGCCAAGTCAGTGCGTTTTTTAAATACTTAAATGTTTGAAAACATTCCATACAAATAACTATTATATTATTCATAATTCCACTGGTTTATGGAGCTTTTAAGGGAATTCAAGTCACACCCCTCACCCAAATCACAAATAAGGATTGAGAGAATGCACCCGATTTGATCAAAAGAACCACCTATGTTATTCATTTGACATTAGTACTATATACAACTATAATGCAGACTACAATGAGAACATACGCTCTTGCAGGCATAACACTTTAAAGGAGTGAAAAAAATGCAATTATGTCAAGGCGGGTTTGTTATTAAAAGGGTTTGAGGAGGATTATGTTCTCTCAAGAATTCCCCACCTTTCGAGTGAAAGTGCTTTATTTCATGCCCGCTGCCCTGCAGGCAGAATGGACTCCATAGAAAGGAGGTGATCCAGCTGTACCTTCCGATACGGCACTCATTACAAATAAAGTGACTCGTTATGAACTGACACCTGAGGCAGTTGATTGCGTAGTTTTTTGCTCAAAAACAAGACACCGATACTTTCCCACATTCGTGGCATTGCGGAAAAATTTAATATCTACTGTTATTACTCCATCACTGCTTATAGTAGAGATGTTGAACCAGGAGTTCCTTCGATTGAAAATAGCGTAGAAACACTCATCCAATTATCTAAAATTGTAGGAAGTAAAAAGGTTGCTTGGCGGTATGATCCTGTTCTGCTTACACAAGATTAAACGGTAGAACGTCATCCTGAAACCTTTAATGTCTCGCTAGTCAGCTTGCACCTTATATTGATCGTTGCATTTTTGGTTTTGTTGAAATGTATAAAAAATTGGAAGTAAACATGCCTGAACTGGAGCGCATCTCATCTGAAGATATGGATCAATTGGCACAACGGTTTGGAGCTATAGCGTCCAAATATGGTATTTACATTCAAACTTGCGGACCGAGCGAAGATTATAGCAATTACGGTATTCATGCTTCAGGTTGCATGACGCTTGAGATTCTTGGAAATGCAAATGAGACGGAATTCCGTAATTTGAAACATAAAGGTATGAGAGCAGGATGTAACTGCATTGAGAGTAGAGATATTGGTGCTTATGACACATGTGTGAGTGGCTGCAAATATTGTTATGCAAACAAGAGTCCCAAAGCTGCATCTGAAAATTATAAGCTACATGACCCGAATTCGCCATTACTGTTCGGGCATCTGAAGACAACAGATATCTTACAACAAGGAGCACAGAGGAGCTTTTTGAAAAAGAATTAATTTGACTTATGCCCGGTACCAATTGAGGCTACTTGAATGAATGTATATACAGGTGCGTATATGCAAGTGTAGTAAGGAAATCTATCTACCGGAAACAGGAGAGAAAGCAACTGCTTTCTCTCCTGTTTCCAGTTTGCTTCCGACATGGGAGATAACCTGATCTCTTCCAGCCAAGTAACAAAAAATGAAAAAAACATGCAGAAGCAGCAGCCGATCGGCTGCCGTTGTTTTAGTGTTTCGTTGTATACTGTGACCTTTATTGAAAAGGGAAAATGCCATTTACTTTACAGAATATAATTACCGATTAAAAACTTCTTTCTAGCAAGGTGCCAACTTGCGTGGCCATGACTTGCGGTGAATAGGGCATTCCATTTCGAATCCACCATTCAATAACCCCTACATAAGCAGTCCCAGCATATTGTAACATCACATCTTCGGTTAATTCCGCATTTTTTCCGCTTTCTTTGTCAATCTCCCCTTTGAACCCTTCCATGAAATAAGCAAGTAGCCGCGTTCTAAAAGATGAAGGTGTACCTTTTGATCCAGCTAGCATGGTTGAAAAAAGTAAATAATTTTTCTCAAAGTACTCGAAATATGGAACAAGAGCATCAGCCCACTCCATCTGACATGCCCACGTATCCATTTCTTTTAATTCATTAATGTGTGTTTCCATGATTTGATCTAATAAATCATATTTGTCCTGATAGTGAAGATAAATTGTACCGCGGTTTACGTTTGCCTTGTTTGCAATGTCTTGAATGGTAATGTCATCAAAGTTTTTTACAGCCATCAGTTCAATAACGGCTTTTTTTAAGGCTTCTTGTGTTTTTAGGATTCTCCGATCCACTTTAATCATCTTGTCTTTTCCCCCTGATCAACAAAATAATGAACACTTTTCCTGATGATGTTGCTATTTCAACAAATTTCGCTTTTTTAACCATTGAACTTAGGTTTCTTTTTTTATAATAATAGACATAAGTTGATAAAACAACCAGTTTTGCTTATTTGTTCTCCGTGGCATACATACCTAAAAGGGGAATTTAAATTTAAAAAAGAGGGGTGTTCACTTGGTGTTTAATAAAGAAGTGTGGATAATCATTATTAATTTCTAAATAGCTAACTGATAAAAATTCTATTCATTGGAGGTTATATATGATTAATGCTAATGCGCACGTGCTGTGTGCCGTCCATAAGATCCGCTCATTCTAACTTACAATTGAGCGCAGGGATCTTAAACCGCATGATATTCACATTGAGATCAAATATACGGGTATTTGCCACTCTGACATCCATGCTGCCCGTGGCGATTGAGGGCCAGACCAATATCCTCTCGTTCCAGGACACGAAATTGCTGGAATTGTCCGCCCAGATTGGTTTGGAAGTCACAAAGTATGCTGTTGGTGACCGAGTAGAAGTTGGCTGTATGGTTCCTGTGGAGAGTGCGAGAGTTGCCGTCGAGGAAAGGAGCAATATTGTCTTAATGGACATACGAGTAGCTATGGATTCATCGATAGATATGGACAATATACGCAGGGAGGTTATTCCAGCCATATCGTTGTAACGGAGGATTTCGTGGTTAGAATTCTAGACGGCATTAATCTTGATGTCGCCGCTGCGCCATTGGGGTGTTAATTCCGGAAAAATATAGCCGTTGTTGGACTTGGTGGACTCGGACACATGGCTGTTAGGTTCGCTTATTCTATGGGGGCAGAAGCAAACCCATAACATCTAAAGCATATGCGTTAGCTTAAAGAAAGCATTTAAACAATCATAGGAGTTAAAAGAATGAAGACCCAAAAAAATTCTTTCGGTTTTGCTCTATTATTGGCCATATTTTCGGCGTTGGGGCCGTTTACCGTCGATATGTATCTTGCATCACTTCCGCAAATCGCTGTTTTTTTTGGAACAAGCGCAACTGCGGTTCAAGCGAGTTTAACCACTAGTCTGTTAGGATTAGGGCTAGGACAGTTGATAATGGGACCTTTAAGCGACATTTATGGAAGACGCCAGCCTTTGTTGATTTCCATGATACTATATATCCTTTCCTCTATTGGATGCGTTTTTGCTCCAAGCATAGGATGGTTTATATCTTTAAGATTTATACAAGGGGTTGCTGCGTCCGCTGGACTCGTTATTTCGCGCGCTATTGTTCGAGATCGGTTTAGTGGGATTGAAATGACTAAGTTTATATCGTTGCTGACAATGATCAGCAATGTGGCACCATTAATTTCCCCTACGGCTGGAAGTACGGTTATGTCATACTGCTCTTGGTCAGGTGTATTTATATTTTTAGGGGTGCTAGGCATAGGGTTAACTGGGATTACCATATGGGGGTTAGAGGAAAGCTTACCTGTACAACAACGTATTTCAGGCAGTCCCCGTGCGTTGATAAAAAATTATATTAGCTTATTCCGAAAGCGGTCTTTTATGGGGTATGCTCTAGTCAATGGCATATTGTTCGCAGGTGTTTTTGCCTATGTTGCAGGTACCCCTTTTATTTATCAAAACATATACGGCGTGTCGCCGCAACTGTTTTCAATCCTCTTTGCGTTGAATGGCCTTGCTATTATCTTGGGATCTCAATTCGTCAAACTGCTTGCAGGCCGGGTTACGGAAAGGCGGCTGTTTTTGATCGGAATAATACTAGCGTTTTTATCTTCTGCAGCAGTCTTATTTATAGTACTAGTACATGGAGTATTATCAGCTATGTTTATTTCGATCTTCTTATTCGCTTTATCCATTGGGATCATTGGCCCCATCTCTTTTACATTAGCAATGGATTCCCAGGGGCATATTGCAGGGAGCGCGTCTGCCGTGCTCGGGACCTTACAATTTGCATTAGGTGCCGTTACGTCTCCACTTGTGGGAATTGCAGGCGAAAATTCTGCTATACCTTTTGGAATTATTATTTTTTCTACAAGTTTATTATCTATAATTACCTATATCATTCTGGTTAAAGGGATAAAAAAATTATCCGGCACCAAAAATAGCTTTGAATCCAATACTTAACCAATCGCTAGCGAACATTAAGTAGGATCTAAAATGTAAAATGTTACACTAAACAATGGTGTCGAGATGCCGATACTCGGTTTTAGCTGAGAAACATCATAAATCCGTGGATCAAGTTGCTTTACGTTGGTTGATACAAAGAGGAATTGTTGCGATTCCAATGTTTGTTCATAAGGAAAGAATTATTAAAAATTTCAATATCTTCAACTTCGAATTGAGCAGGGACGATTGGAGAGGATTGCTAAGTTGGATTCCAAAGAGAGTTTAATTTTATCTCTTCACGATCCTGAGAACGTTGAACGGCTCAGCAATATGAAATTTTATTACTAATTTTGGGGAGGTCTTATCACAAAATGCTCAAATCCAACAACACTATGTTCACGTAACAGTACCCAAATCCTTCCCATATATCGATTCAATTCCACATATAAACATATGCATATAGAATTGATTAATGGTTATAATGGCAGAGAAGTATGTGAAAAGTGTAAACTGAAAGAACTGTATTTAAGATGGTAAGTTAATTACTAGGACATATTGAATCTATTCTTAAGCACATATTGTCAACAGGGGGAAACATGGAGTTAAGAGTGCTTCGTTATTTTCTTACAGTCGCTCGTTTGGAAAGTATTACGCATGCAGCAAATGTACTACATGTAACACAGCCGACATTAAGCAGACAATTGGCTGACTTAGAAAAAAATTTAGGAACTCAATTGCTTATTCGCGGTAAAAAAAAGGTGTCATTAACGGATGCTGGCATGCTTTTACGTCAAAGGGCAGAAGAAATCCTAACGATTGCGGATAAAACAGAGAGAGAATTCAAAGATCAAAATAATCTGGTTGGAGGGACTATTTCTATAGGAAGCGTCGAATCACTAACATCACATTATTTATTTCAAACATTAAAAGCTTTTCATGAAGAGTATCCACAGGTTAATTATTATATTTATAGCGGAACAGGGGATGATATAAAGGAAAAAATAGACAAAGGCTTACTTGAAGTTGGGATTTTATTAGAGCCCATAAATATTGAAAAATACGATTTCATCAGATTGCCTCAAAAGGAACGATGGGGAATTCTAACACAGGCTTCATCCCCTCTTGCTCAAAAAGAATATGTTACTCCCAATGATCTTGTTGGAGTTCCTTTACTTCTTTCTAGTCGTCCAACAGTACAAAATGAAATTGCTAATTGGTTTGCTGATGAATATGAAAATATACATGTTCTAGCCACATACAACTTAATTTCTAACATAGTTAATTTTGTAGATAATGGTATGGGAACTGCTATTTGTATTGAAGGTGCTCTTGCGATGACAGGTTCAAAACATCTTTGCTTCAGACCATTTTTTCCAGAACTCAAATTTAGTTGTGTTATTGTTTGGAAGAAACACAAGATTTTTAACCAGGCTACTTCTCACTTAATTCAATTAATCAAGTATGCCTCACAAGCATAATAAAACATAGATTATAGGTATTGGATAAGGTTATTTATCTAGTGATATCTTAAAGGTGCAGCTTGAATGAAGCCTTTAAATATTACTGATAAATAACTTTTTTTATTTAGCGGGTAAAGTTGTTTATGTTTAATAAATAAAAGGCGTAATTCATTGTTCAACAACAAGAAGAGGGGGCATTTTCTAATGAGCAAAAAATATGAAAAATTAGCTCAGGATATTGTAGAGAAGATTGGTGGTAGTGAAAATGTATCAACACTAACTCATTGTATGACAAGGCTTAGATTCGCACTAAACCAAAATAAAAAAGCCGATCAAGACGCTATTAAAGCTTTAGATGGCGTAATTGATGCGATTGAAAGCGGTGGCCAATTTCAAGTGGTTATTGGCACCCATGTTGAAGAAGTATATGAGGAAGTGGTTAAATATATAAAACATGCAGAAAATATAGATGATAAATTATCTAATGAAAAAAATGTAAGCGTTTTTGGCAAATTAATCGATTTTATTTCAGGTACATTCAGTCCAATCGTTCCGGCTATTGCAGGCGCGGGAATGATAAAAGCGCTATTGGCTTTGCTGATCTTATTTAATGTAGTTTCAAAAGCGTCACAAACTTACTATGTAATCAATTTCATGTCGGATGCCATTTTTTATTTCTTACCCTTTTTATTAGCATATTCGGCTGCAAACAAATTAAAATGCAGCCCTGTACTGGCACTTGTGTTGGCTGGGGTATTGCTTCATCCGAATCTGGATCTATTGAGAACTGCGGGTAATAATGTTAGCGTTTTCAATATTCCATTGACACTTGTTGCTTATAGTTCATCGGTTGTTCCGATTCTATTAACCGTGTGGGCGCAATCCTACATTGAACCATTCTTTAAAAGAATCATTCCTAACGCTGTAAAAATTATTTTTGTTCCGATGTTTACCATTCTGGTTGTTGGATTTATTTCCTTAACTGCACTAGGACCGCTAGGTTCTTTCTTCGGAACATATTTGGCAATGGGGTTTGATTTTTTGGGATCGCACGGAGCATGGGTGGTCATTTTCATAATTGCAACCTTCTGGCCAATCCTTGTTATGTTTGGACTTCATCACAGTATCGTTCCGTTATCATTGGCTCAAATCACGACATTGGGATATGAAAATATCATTGGACCTGGAGCCATGATATCCAATATTTCGCAAGGTGTAGCCGCGTTGATTGTCAGTTGGAGAACAAAGGATACAGTATCCAAGCAAATCTCCACTACAAGTGGAATTACAGGTTTAATGGGAATTACAGAAGCAGCACTTTACGGTGTTAATTTACCTAAAAAATATCCTCTTGTTGCGGCTATGGTTGGCTCCGCTGCTGGCGGGCTTTACGCAGGGGTTATGGAAGTTTCACGTTATGCAACAGGTTCATCAGGGCTTCCAGCTATTCCGCTTTATATTGGAGAAAACATTTGGAATTTCTATAATATACTCATCGCATTATTAATTACGACGGTTATAACTGCAGTGCTTACCTATTTTTTAACCTTAAAATATGAGAAAGAAACGTCTGAGCAGAATAAAGTCACCACAAACGATAAAATCATCACACTTAAAAATACGGTCATTACAAGTCCTATCAAAGGGGAAATGATTCCGTTGAAGGATGTTCAAGATGCGGCCTTCTCCACAGAATCAATGGGAAAAGGAATTGCCATTGAGCCAAGCGAAGGAAAAGTGGTCGCTCCTTTTGATGGGAAAATTGTTTCGTTGTTTCCCAAGAAGCACGCAATCGGTTTACTCTCCGATGATGGGGTTGAAATACTCATCCATATAGGATTGAACACCGTTAAACTGAATGGGAAGTACTTTGAAGCTCATGTTGAAGAAGGTCAGAGAATTACCAAGGGACAGACACTAATCACGTTTGATTTGGAGAAAATCAGGGAGGAAGGATATGTTACCCAAACCCCGGTGATCGTTACGAATACTTACAGTTATGCTGATGTGCTAACTAATAACAGTAGTACAGTCACTGATTTTAACAATGAGTTGTTAGTCCTAATAGTGTAACCATATCAAAATTCAAGGAGTGGATTATAAATGACTTTAGTCAAAGACTTTTTATGGGGAGGAGCAACTGCTGCAAACCAATGTGAAGGTGGATATTTGGAAGGGAATAAGGGATTGTCAACCGTCGACGTTATACCCGCAGGACAGGATCGCGTTTCTGTAATGAAAGGCAAGATGAAAATGATGGAATGTGATGATGAGCATTTCTATCCGAGCCATGAAGCCATCGACTTTTATCATAATTATAAGGAAGACATTGCTTTATTTGCAGAAATGGGTTTCAAATGCTTTCGTTTATCTATTGCATGGACACGAATCTATCCAAATGGGGATGATACATTACCCAACGAAGAAGGTTTGAAGTTCTACGATGATGTTTTTGATGAGTGTTTAAAATATAATATAGAGCCTTTAGTAACGATCACTCATTTTGATGTGCCGATGCATTTGGTAAAAACGATCGGTTCTTGGAGAAGCCGTAAAATGGTTGATTATTATGAAAGACTATGCGAAACACTATTCACTCGCTACAAAGATAAAGTGAAGTATTGGCTAACCTTTAATGAAATCAATATGTTATTACACCTACCATTCGGGAGCTCAGGATTGGTGTTTGATGAAGATGAAGATGAAGAAGCTGTGAAGTATCAGGCAGCTCATCACCAATTGGTCGCGAGTGCTAAAGCTACTGAAATTGCACGCAAAATAAATTCCGAATTCAAGATAGGATGTATGTTGGCGGGTGCCAGCACTTATCCCTATACTTGCGCTCCTGAAGACGTATGGAAAGCCATGACAAGGGATCGAGAACATTACTTCTTTGTGGATGTACAATCTCGTGGTGAATACCCGAATTATGCCAAAAAAATGTTCGAAAGGATGAATATACATCTGAAGATGCAAGATGGTGATAAGGAGCTTCTGAAAAATAATACAGTTGACTTCGTTTCATTTAGTTACTATGGTTCGCGATTAACAAGTGCTGACCCAGCAGTTAATACTCAAACCGCTGCCAATCTATTTCCGACATTACGAAATCCCCATTTAAAAAGAAGTGAATGGGGCTGGCAAATTGACCCACTCGGGTTGAGAATTACATTAAATGCATTGTATGATCGCTATCAAAAACCATTATTTATTGTCGAAAATGGGTTGGGAGCTGCGGACAAGCCTGATGAAAATGGATGTATCTCGGATGATTACAGAATCGAGTATATTCGGGAACATATCCGCGCATTTAAAACTGCTGTAAAAGAAGATGGCGTAGAATTGTTAGGATATACAACCTGGGGGTGCATTGATTTAGTAAGCTCAAGCTCTGGAGAAATGAGCAAAAGATATGGTTTCATCTACGTGGATAAAGATGACCAGGGAAATGGTACGTTAAGCCGTAGTAGGAAAAAGTCCTTTAATTGGTATAAGAAAGTAATTAACAGCAATGGAGAAGATTTAGACTAAGTTTATACAGACATAGCTAGTTGATGGTGGAATCACAGTCGACCAGATGTGACGCTTACAAACTTTTTCTAAACAAGACCCTTAATTTAAAATGCGATATATTCTCTTGTTCTCACTAACATGAGGCAAGTTCTTCTTGTGGTAAGCATTTTCTTGTTATTCGGGATCGTGTTCTCAATAGGAAATAAAGTTATGGATTTAAGTACAAAACATGGAGCGGGTGCCGCTCCATGTTTTTGTACTGTGCCGGGTATGGGCCTTATCTCTAGTGTTCAAGTCCCGAATGCGAGAACAGTTTTCAAAACCCTACCCTCATCACGAAATTAGGATGAGAATTTTGTTTAAATAACCTCAGTACAAGAAATTACTCGATTTACTAGATTTGTTGGGAATGCAATTTAAAAATTTCTGTCTAACAATATCCCAGTTTGTTCTGCCATGACACGAGGGGGGACTGACATTCCATTCTTAAACCACCATTCTACGATCCCCACGACCGCGGCCCCAAAAAATTGAAGAATGACATCTTCACTTAAGCCTTGATTTATTCCTTCTGTTACATCGACTTCAACCTTGTACTCCTGGACGACTAAATCAAGAAATTGACTACGAAAATAAGCTGAACTTTTCGTGTTTAGCATGGTTGAAAAGAACAAATGATTGTCTGCAAAGTATTCGAACCAGACATAATTTCCTTCTTGGAAACTCATTTCAGATGCTGTGTGGCAAAGTTCACGGAGATTGTTTATATGTTCTTCAATTATCTTATCTAGCAAGTCAAATTTATCCATGTAATGGAGATAGATTGTTCCTCGATTAACATTTGCCCTATCAGAAATATCCCGAATTGTAATGTCATCAAAGTTTTTTTCAGTCATCAGTTCAAGTATTGCTTTCTTTATGGCTTCTTGAGATTTGAGTACCCTTCTGTCCACTTTAGTCATTTTTAAAGTCCCCTTACTGAGATAATCGGCAATTACGGATAATTTGTTGAGTAATCCACACATCGAAAGAAATTGATTATTGCAAGCATTTTGTATCCGTTTAGAATTATAAACGTAAGTTGATTAAACAATCAATGTTCATTTTTTTATTTGGAGTTATCTAAACTCAATGATCAGCACGCGTACCCGTTCTGAGGCAAGTCAAAATCGCACCACACGAAAGGGAGGAACCATGAAATGGAATATACGAAACTTGGAAATACTGGCTTGGATGTATCCCGGATTTGTCTTGGTTGTATGGGTTTTGGAGACGCACAAAAAGGTCATCATCGATGGGTACTTGATGAAGAACGCGCTCGTCCAATCATAAAAAAAGCTCTGGAGCTTGGAATCAATTTTTTTGATTCTGCAAACGTGTACGCTGACGGGACAAGTGAAGAAATAATTGGAGGTGCATTAAAGGATTTTTCGAACCGTGATGAGATTGTCATCGCGACTAAAATACATGGACGAATGCATCAAGGACCCAATGGCGCTGGACTTTCCCGCAAGGCGATCATGAGCGAAATCGATAAGAGCCTTAAGAGATTGAAAACCGACTACGTCGATCTGTATCAAATTCATCGTTGGGATTATAACACGCCTATCGAAGAGACGATGGAGGCATTGCACGATATAGTTAAGGCTGGTAAGGCAAGATACATCGGCGCCTCTGCAATGTGGGCATGGCAGTTTGAGAAAGCTTTACATATAGCTGAGAAGAATGGGTGGACCCGATTTGTATCAATGCAGAATCATTTAAATCTCATTTACCGTGAAGAGGAGCGAGAGATGCTCCCACTTTGTAAGGAAGAAAAAATCGGGGTCATTCCTTATAGCCCACTCGCAGGAGGAAGATTGGCGCGGGAGACAACAACACATCGTGCCGAAACTGATGAAATTGCAAAACAAAAATATGATGCAACAACAGATGCGGATCAATTGGTGGTGAACCGAGTTGCGAGTTTGGCAGAGAAACATGGTGTTCGCCGGGTTCACATCGCACTTGCGTGGCTTCTGCATAAAGAACCGGTAACCGCTCCTATTGTCGGTGCGACAAAAATATCCCAGCTCGAAGATGCAGAAGCTGCTCTATCTATTCAATTAACTGCTGAAGAAATTGCGTTTTTGGAAGAACCATATGTACCGCACCGAATCGTTGGTCATTTTTAAATTCATATAAATTTGGTGTCGCACGGCCTCTTTGATAAGAGAGATGCACATGAGTTTTTGTGTCAGCTCGTCGTCATTAGACATAAACTCACAATAAAGGAGAATAAATTATGCCTGTAATTACAATTGAAGCAGCTAAATTAACTAAAGAGCAAAAAAGAAAGTTAGTAAAAGACCTTACTACATCAGCTTCAACTATCATGAATATACCTGAACAAGCATTCTTTGTGTTCGTAAAGGAAAATGAACTAGATAATATAGGTGTTGCAGGACGGGTTTTAGCAGACAAAGCTGTAAATGATCCACTGAAAAGTGAGGAGTAAAATAATTAACTTGGTATCCATTTAAACAATTAAGATAGAAAAAAATATTCTTGGATGGAGAAAATTTAAAATGAAAACACTCGTTCTTGTTTTTCACCCTGATTTAACTGCTTCCCGTGTTCATCGTCGCTTAACGGAAGAAATGAAGAAGCAAGCTGGTGTTACAATTCACCATGTTTATGAGGCATACCCGAATGAGAAGATCGATGTCGCTGCCGAGCAGAGTCTATTGGAGCAGCATGATCGCATCGTTTTGCAATTCCCATTCTACTGGTACAGTACGCCTTCATTGCTGAAAAAATGGGAGGATGTAGTCCTAACTCATGGCTGGGCATTTGGAAGCAAAGGGGACAAGCTGCACGGAAAAGAGCTGCTGATTGCCGTTTCTACCGGCGCTGCTAAAGAAAACTATTTACCAGACGGTAATTTTAAATACACCGTTTCCGAGCTGCTGCGACCTCTTCAGGCAACCAGTAACTTGATTGGAACACGCTATTTGACACCATATATCTTGTATGGTGTAATGCAACACCTGTCAGATGAGGAGCTAGAGCAAAGTGCCAAGGATTATGTGGCTTATGCGCTGAACCCTAAACTTGTCTAGAAGAATGGTGATGCTAAGCTTGTCGGCTTCATCATAGAGACGGGAATTGGAGGTTACCGCGTCGCAATTATCGTCATTCTTTCATGGGTCTTATTCATCCACAAAAAAACAAGCAGGAGGCATAGTTATGAATCGAATTGAAAAGAGTGAAGAAACGTTTAAACAGCTATTTGGTAATGGAATGCCGGGAGCATACGCTACTGATCCTGATTTTCAGGACATCCTGAGCCGTTTTATTTTTGGGGAAGTTTTTTATCAAGGGAAGTTGGACGATAAACAACGTGAGCTTATCACTCTGGTGGTGCTTGTAACGAATCAAACATTACCTCAGCTCAAGGCGCATGCTCATGCTGCACTGAACGTTGGACTAACTCCGGTAGAAATTAAAGAGGCCATTTACCATTGTGCTCCTTATTTAGGATTCCCTAAAACGCTAAATGCCATCGCGGAGATTAATGAGGTTTTCCAATCCAGAAATATCGAGTTACCTCTCGAAAGTCAAAAGCAGGTTGAAGAAGAGAATCGGTTAGACAAAGGCCTTGCAGTGCAGGTAGAAATCTTTGGCGATATCATTGAAAAGAACAGGGGGAATGTTCCATACAATCAAAAGCATATACAGGACTATCTTTCTGCCTTCTGTTTTGGTGACTTCTATACTCGTGGAGGCCTTGATCTGAAAACACGGGAGTTGCTGACCCTCTGTATTGTGAGTAGTCTCGGCGGTTGTGAAAGTCAAGTCAAGGCACATGTGCAAGGCAACCTGAATGTAGGCAATGACAAGGATATCATGATCACTGCCATCACTCATTGCCTTCCTTATATGGGTTTTCCGAGAACATTAAATGCTTTGAGTTGTGTGAATGAGATCATTCCAGAATAGCAGAAGAAAATTAAGCGAAGAAATAGATTTTTTTATAGATGAAAGTATACCTAAAATTAAGAAAGGTGTTTATCTAAAATGTCAAATATTCAAGAAAAAGTAGTTATTATTACAGGAGCGTCCAGCGGTATTGGAGAAGCAGCTGCAAAAGAACTGGCATCTAAAGGTGCAAAATTGGTTCTTGCCGCTCGCCGCGAAGACCGGTTAAAGAAATTACAAGATGAAATTGAACAAAGCGGCGGAGAAGCTGTGTATAAAGTGACGGATGTAAGTTCGCACCAACAAATGGAAGATCTTGCTGCGTATGCGCTGAACGAGTTTGGAAAAATTGATGTTTTAGTCAACAATGCTGGAATCATGCCGCAGGCTTTTCTTGCTTTGAAAAAGGTTGATGAATGGGACCGAATGATCGATGTCAATATCAAAGGGGTATTGTACGCAATCGGGGCAGTCCTTCCATCTATGAGAGAACGGAAATCAGGTCATATTATTAACCTTTCATCCGTGGCTGGACACAACATCTACCCAGGCGGGACAGTTTATTGTGGTACCAAACATGCCGTAAGAGCAATCTCTGAAGGCTTGCGCCAAGAAGAAGCGATGAGTGGTACAAATATTCGTGTGACCAATATTTCGCCGGGAGCTGTGACCAGCGAACTGCTGGAGACGACAACCGATCCGGCAATGAAAGCGGGCTTGGATGATTTTTACAAGATAGCAATTGATGCAGACAGCATCGCACGTGCCATTGCCTTTTCCATCGAGCAACCATCGGATGTGGGCATTAATGAGATGATCATTCGACCAACAGCTCAAGTTGGATAACGTTAAAAATATAAGAAAGTAGAGATGAAAAATGAAGAACGAGCACTTAAGCCATAGCACACTCTTCCCATTGGGTCAAAAAGTCGAAAAAAACTTTATCGGAGACGCGTACTTACAAATGGTGTTTACCGATCCAGCACCACTCAATACAGCAATCGGGAATGTAACCTTTGCTCCCGGTGCCCGCAATAACTGGCACTCTCATCATACTGGACAAGTGTTGTTAGTTACCGGCGGTGAGGGGTGGTATCAAGAACAAGGAAAGCCAGCTCAATCACTCAAAACAGGCGATGTGGTAAACATTCCAGCGAACGTTAAACATTGGCATGGGGCTACGAAGGAAAGCTGGTTTGTTCACTTAGCTCTTACACCAGGACAAACAGATTGGTTAGAACCTGTACTGGATGAAGAATATATTAAGCTATGATAAATAATTAACACATATAAACGGCAGCCGTTAATACCGCCGTTTATATAGAAGCTTCTAATAGATCTGGAACCCTCTGCTGCTATTCTGCGAATTATGGGTCATGAAATATTTGAAGCTAGCACTGAGCGATTGGAGACAGTATTATGCAAACGATCGACCAACAAATGCTTACCGGAGAACGAGCACTTTTCAAGAGAAAGAATCTCATGGTCACTAATTCCATTTTCGCGGATGGCGAGTCCCCCCTGAAGGAAAGCAACGATATTACTATCGATAATAGCATTTTTAAATGGAAATATCCCTTGTGGTATTGCAATAATATTCGTGTTGATCGTAGCACTTTCCTTGTAATGGCCCGATCGGGAATATGGTATACACACCAAATTGTCATCAGTGACAGCGTAATAGAGGCGCCAAAGACATTTCGGCGTTCGAGCGGAATCCGACTGACGTATGTCGATCTGCCCAACGCGCAAGAAACCTTATGGAATTGCGAAGATATTCACTTGAATCATGTGACCGCAAAAGGTGATTACTTTGGAATGAATAGTGCAAATATCACTATCGACGATTTCACATTAGCGGGGAACTACGCATTCGACGGAGCTAAGGATATGGAGATTCGCAATGCGAAGATTATTTCAAAGGACGCCTTCTGGAATTGCGAGAATGTCACCGTCTATGATTCATTGATCATCGGAGAATATTTAGGATGGAATTCGAAAAACATCACCTTTATCAACTGCACTATCGAAAGCAATCAGGGAATGTGCTACATGGACCGTCTCGTAATCGAGAACGGAACGATTCTGAATACCGACTTGGCATTCGAATATTCAACCATTGAGGTGGAAACCAAGACATCAATTGATAGCGTGAAAAATCCAATCTCCGGGAAAATCAAAGCAAAGGATATCGGTGAAATCATCATCAATGACGAAGAAATCAACGCTGCCTACACCCGATACGAGCTGGATAAAGCAGGTGATCGATTTGTCCTTTAATTTTGATAAAATGACGAAACGCTTGGCCACTAACTCTTATAAATGGGATGTTGGACCAGAAGAGCTGCCGATGTGGGTGGCGGATATGGACTTTGAGACTTCGCCTGCTTTAGTCGATGCTCTGCAAAAGAGATTAGACCATCGTATTTATGGATATACCTCGATACCAGATACTTATTATGATGCAGTTGCCCATTGGTGGGAAAAGAGACATCAATATCAGATCCAAAAAGAATGGATTATGTTTTGCACGGGGGTAGTGCCGGCGATATCATCTATCGTACGCAATATGACCAAAGCCGGCGACAAAGTGCTAGTGCTTGCGCCTGTCTATAACATTTTCTACAACTCCATAAAGAACAATCAACGAGAAGTTCTGGTAAGCGAGTTGATTTACAAAGACAATGGATATTCGATCGAATTTGACGATGTGGAGAAAAAGCTAGCCGATCCTGACACAACGCTTATGATTTTCTGCAATCCGCACAACCCCATAGGTAAAGTGTGGGACAAACAAGTTCTTGAGAAACTCGGCACGCTCTGCGTCAAACATGAGGTCCTTATCCTTTCCGATGAAATTCACTGCGACTTAACACACCCAGGCCACCAATACATTCCGTTCGCTTCCGTATCGGAAGTGATCGCACAAAATTGCATCACCTGTGTGGCACCGACGAAAACTTTCAATCTTGCGGGAATTCAAACTTCAAGTATTATCGTGCCGAATTCGAAGATTCGAAAACTTGTACACCGTGGCATTAACACCAATGAAGTGGCCGAACCTAACTTTTTTGCGATTGAAGCAGCAATCTCTGCCTTTACGGAAGGCGAACCCTGGCTGCAAGCCTTATTGGAATATCTCATGGCGAACAAGCAATATCTCGAACATTATTTGGCTAGTGAACTACCGCAGCTCCAAATTATCCATTCGGAAGCGACTTATTTGGCCTGGATCGATTGCCGGAACATAACTTCTAATGTAAGTCAACTGTGTAAGTTCATAAGGAAAGAAACGGGGCTGTATGTCTCGGAGGGCGCCATTTATGGCGGCAATGGACACGGTTTCATTCGATTGAACTACGCCTGCCCTAAAAAACGACTAACTGATGGATTGCAGCGCTTGAAGATTGGGATTCAGGCATATCAAAGAATGAATGATTGATTCAATAATGGTTACACTTGAACCTGAAACCATGTCATAATAATCTGAGACTGGCGCATTCTGGGGATTTTTGTTTTAAGTGAGGAATTAAGTTGTTAAATGTTTATGAGAGAAAAGGAATATTTAAAGCCATTTTTGAAAGGAGAGATATTCGATCATTTAATAGAAAACCCATATCCAGAGATAAGTTAAACAACATATTAATGGCTGGATCATGCACCTTCCGTTGGTTTTATGAAACCTTGGGATTTTATTGTAATTGACTCTCAAGAAGTTAAAGAACGATTGGCGCATGCATGTCATAAAGAAATACAGGCCTTGTCCATACACTATGAAGATGAAAAAAGAAAA
The DNA here is from genome assembly GCF_038008995.1 of Paenibacillus sp. FSL W8-0439. Taxonomy (NCBI): domain Bacteria; kingdom Bacillati; phylum Bacillota; class Bacilli; order Caryophanales; family Paenibacillaceae; genus Paenibacillus; species Paenibacillus sp. FSL W8-0439. The sequence continues at coordinate 2,942,917 of NZ_JBBPAK010000001.1, read as the reverse complement.
GATTTCTCTCGTTAAAATTAGAGGGTATAAGGGAAGCACCTATAACGCTCTGTATTACATGTGATCCAACAAGAGGTGGCGGACATGTAATTGGGCCAAATTCTATTCCTGAAACTGATATTCTATCCGTAGCCTGTTGTATCCAAAATATGTGGTTGGCGTCTTATGCAGAAGGAATAGCAATGGGGTGGGTGAGTTTTTACAAGAAAACAGACGTACGGGAAATACTGAATATTCCACCACATATTGATCCTATTACATTGATTTCATTAGGTTACACGGATTTTTATCCTACAAAACCAATCCTAGAGCAAGTAAATTGGGAGAGGCGTCGAAATCTAAATAATCTAATACATCATAATGCTTGGGAATGATTGAAATATAAATGAAAAAGATAAATTTATTCGAGGTTGCAAAAGACATAAACGATTATGCGAACTTGGAGTCACTTATAACCTCAGTAAACAAGTTTCCTGTAGAATGACATAAAATTACCAACCAAGAAATCCCTTGTTTTATAAGGGATTTTTAATTTTTGGTAGGGAACTTTGTGTCAATTTTAAAAAAAACGTTTATGTTAGGCATTTTTATCTCCGAAGATCATGTTATACATATGTACAAAATACTATGTAATATTTAGTAGATATTATTCCTAATTACATATAAAATTATTACAATCTTATATATTGTGTCACATTAAGGGGGGGCTGTTCATAGCGGGCGATTATTATCACATCAAGTGTCCTATGAACGTTCAGAGTAAGTATTCAATTCTCGTATTTAATAGAGAAAATGAGCTGTTTTTACCTTTGACAGAATTCTATTATTATCAACAGAAAAGAATTAATGAGAGTTCAGCTTTATCTTATTTAATAACTTTGGAGAGATTCTTTTCATGGCTTGCAAAAAGTAGTAATTACCAAGGTACCCGAGTCAAGTGGTCTGATAGTCACATGGCTATAAGAACAGCGGTCGAGAATTACCTGATTTATCAGATGGGCTGTAAGTTAAGGTCTAAAGAAAATTTCCAGTACGTAATAATGACTAAAAAAAGTCCTCAGACTATTAATCACTTTCTAGCTGCCATAAAATCGTTCTATAAAACTGCATTACATCTAAAATTGTACGAATTTCAAAATCCTTTAGTTGATGCTGATTATAGTATTTCTATTGGGAGTTTTAGTCCTACAAGCATACGTGAGAATAAACCACGATTACCTAAAATAGCAGGAACAGAGATTCCATCTGATTCTTCATATCGCAGTCAATCAGATTCCTATTTTAAACTTGTAGCAAATGATTGGAAGCCAAATATTATTGCAGATCATGATCTTCCTTATATCATTTACAGAGCTGGTTCAGAGATTGGTTGGTCTTTAAGAGATGAAGTCGTAATAAGAATGCTTTTTGAAACTGGTGCTAGAATAAATGAAATCCTTGAGTTAACACTTGGAGATTATCGGCAACGGATAAATCAATATGAGATAGCTACCCTTAATAAAGGAAGTGAAAAAAGGAGAATTAAGTTTCTTAGGTTTTCTCAAGACACTTTGAAGCTATTAATGAGATATGTTAATGGCGAGAGAAAGACATACGCTCATGAAAAACAATCATTTACAAAACTTTCCGATAGTGAAGTGATTTTTCTTACAAGGAGAGGTGATCCCTACAACTATAATGCATTTTACTCACAATGGTCTAAAATCATTACTCAAGCTAAAATAAAAATGAACATACACAAAACTCGACACTGGTTTGTCACTAATATGATTAGAAATATTTATGACACAGCTAGTGATGGCGGGGAAATCGAAATGAAGAAAAATGAATTAATAAATTATATGAAGTGGAAAGATCCTGAGACTATAAAAGTATATGAACATTACTTTAATGAGGCTTTGTTCAGAGAGATACATGAAAACATGGCTAAAAAAATGCAAGAATATGAAAAAGAATATTTAAAAAAATCTCATAGTTCCAGTGAGGGTGAACAATTATCTAGTTCGGTTTTACAAACTAAAGCGATATTACCAACAGAAGAGATTGAGTGGATTAATGAGTTTTATAAGGGGATGGAATAGGAAATGGAATCAGAGATTTTAGAAGAGAAAGAGTGGTATAAAAAATTACTTGGAGTTGTTGATGATGAAATACTTCTTCTAAGAAATGTTAATAATGAATACCTGTGGGATATGCTAAATAAACAAAGCTTAAATTACATTTACAAATATTGTTTAGAAAGCCCCTGGTTAAATCAATTTTCATTAGCAGTTCTATGTGCTACGGATCGCAAACAATCTCCTGCTTCTATCAATAATATGATGTCCACTTTAAATAAGCGTCTTAAGGATATTTTCAAAGCATTTGATTTGGTGAACATTAAAGATTTAAACTACACACACTTTCACCAATACTTATCTGGTCAAATTTATGAAGATCATACAAATAGACAAAGACAAATGTTGATCTCTTATTATAAGTCTTTCTTGTATAACGTATCCAAATGGTTAAAAGACAGAATTGAACTAAATCGTCAGGATTATTTTTCGGAATTTTTATTCCCGGAATTTCCTTTTGATAATAGAGATTATAAAGCTAGAGATTTGGCAGTAACTTCAGCGCAAAAAAAACGAAAAGAAGAGACTTCTGCTGTAACTCCAATGCTTCCAGATATTAGAGCACAAAGTCATTTTAGATGGAATCAAATAAAGCGACTACGTGAAATCACAAATAAAATGATCGCAAAAGTTGAAAATGAGAAAATCTTACTACCTTTTTCTTTTGATTATGAAGAATCTGAATATTTAAATGAAAGACTTTACTTTATCTTGAATAAGAATTCAAACGATGAATATTATTTGGAATTTATTAAATCTATAAATCTTTTAGATGGATCTAAAGGAGAAGGATTATGGTTTTTTGAGATTTTAAATAATCGTCTTTTAGGTGCATGGTCTAATCTAGCATCTGATGAAAGAAAGACTGAAGGTATCTCATTTTTAGAAAGGTGGGGCCATGATACAACAGCAAATATACACCCATTCCAATCAAGGAATGATGGAGTACTAACTCAAGGGTTTAACCTAACCAGAAAACAGCAATATAATAGTTCACGACTTTTTATTAATGTAGAACCATTGTACATTGCTTGTATGTTTGCAATATTGTCATTAGATATTCAGTCTTATTCAGGTGCTCGAATTAATGAGATTCTACAAGTTAGTTATGATCCAGAATGTTGTATTATTACGGAGGATAAAAGTATAAAACCTACGAAAAGAAATTATATTCTTAGATTAATTCCAAAAGGTAGAGATTTATTAGAGAATTACTATATGCCTGAAAGTGTTTTTCAAACAATATTAATGATAATCAAAGAATTAAAGAGTCACTACAATTCAAGTACATTACCAGAAGTAGACTATAGCATAAGTTCAAGAAAGCACTTAATGAATAAGAAAAGAAAATTTGTTTTTCAGTATAATTACCAACACATAAATCAGTTCACCTTGAATTCTGTAATTCGTTTTTTAACACATGGCTTAATTATACAAACAGAGGAAGGTAAACAGGTTATTCTTAAAACTCACCTTCTGCGTCATGCTTTTGCCACTCATGCAGCTCAAACAGAGAAACTACCTATCGACATTGTGCGTAAATTATTACATCAAAAAGATGAAAGTGTCACAAGTTATTATGCTGCACCAACCAATATTCAAATCTCAGGGACAATTGAATCTTTACATGATAATTGGATGTCCTATATAGATATTCAACAAGGGATTCAGAGAAGCCCTGAAGAAATTAAAGATATCTACGAAGAATACAAAGAAAAGGTTGGGACTGTCTCAAAAGTAGTTGGTGGCATATGTACAATTGATTCAGTCTGCCCGACAAAAATGGCATGTATGGGTTGTGCAGCTAAAGTGCCGCAACCTGAATTCAAGTACGAAATTGAACAGTATCATACATGGGCACAGGAAAGTGAAAAGCGCTTTTTAGAATTAGGATTAGAAGTAGAGGCAAAGAAGATGAAACTAGCTATGAGGAGAGCTAAAATAGAATTAAAAGAAATTGAAGGTATTGAGATGTATATAAAGGATGAATCGTATGAGCCAAACATTCAATTCCAGAAAGAAAACTAAAAAACCATGGTTAGATAGTATATACCTTCAACGTAAAAACAGAACGTTTGAGCTGGGCAAAAGATCTATCGACGAACTAATAAAACAGGGTATAAAAATTTCTTACAGGAAGATTGCTGAATTATCAAAAAAAATTGATACTGAGAATAAAGGTATTCATCCTAATTCCATTAAAAGTAATCCTGAACTTTATAACTATTATAAAGAAAATGCTGAAATTAAAACTATAGTCAAAAAATCACTAAATTCATCTTTTAAATCAAATCTGTCAACAAAAAATTACAATATAATCAAGCCTGATCGAGACCTACAGGCTCTTAGAAGAAGATTTGCGAAATATGAAAAAAATGAACTTATTGAATTATTAATTAATGCCGAGCAATATATTGCAGAAAACAATCAAAAATGGATAGTTTCACAATTTGAGAAGTATAAGGAGTAGCTATAATTTCACGATTCTGTGCTCGGCCGCTATCGAGGGCACCAGATGCTTCTTTAAGCTGCTCTCGGTTTTTTACATATTCAGGAGAAGAAGCTAGCAGCATACGATGTATGTCATCAGTAGCACAAGTTCTTTTGGTAGGTAGGGAGACTGAGGTAGTTTGGTTTCACGGTCATTTGAAGTTGAGGATGTTTTGTTAGAATCATTCATGCGGTTAAATTCCTCCGTTGTTTCTTTTTTTGAATCCTGACTAAGTTGTCCGCTTCATTATTGGAGTATACGATTTGTTAAATATAAATCAGCACGCGTAGTAACGAAGCAAGCAATATACGGAGATATTCTAAACATACATCTAGTTTTAAAAATAAAATCCATGTAATTGTGAACAGCATAATTTTCCAGATTAGATCTGCATATATCTCTGATTGTAACCAAAAGATTGAGCCTAGTCCTTTAGTGAATGCCTTAATAAGTGGATGGGCATAGTCCATTTTTGAATCTAAGTTATTTCTAGCTGTTGAATTAAAACTGCAGTATTCATTTTAAGAATGCTAAGGGCCAAATCATAATGGATATGATCTTCTGTATCATTAGAGGTATGATCGTGTGGATTAGAGCTGTCGGCTCCTTCAATGGTTAATACTGCTGGGAAACTTGCATCCAGAAACGATACATGATCACTGGCAAAGGGGTTTAGAGAAGTTTCAACCTGTAATGTAGTATAAATCGAAGCGGATATTTTCAATTCCTCCATAATCGATCTAGAATTGGCGCCTGCTTCGATAAGTACTGATAGTTTTGAAGCATTTAAGCAGCCGATCATATCCATATTAATTACCGCCTGTATTCGAGACCTTTCATCAGGCGTGAGCTGCTCAATATGATGTTTGCTTCCGAACAAGCCTTGCTCTTCACCTCCGAAGAGCACGAATCAAATATCATTTTCAAATTGTGTATGCGCCACTATACGGGCAATTTCAAGCACTCCTGCACTTCCGCTTGCATTGTCATCTGCACCAGGGGCTAGTATATGAATATCACCATTCTCATGATTAATAGAGTCAAGATGAGCAGTAAGCAATAACAACTTACGCGGGCCTGAAGAAGAGCCTTTTTTTTGAGCGGCAATATTCCAAACTGCATATATGGAAGAGTTGAATAGCACGAAGGCTTGCTTTCGCGGGTGGTCAGGGTTGAATGATCGTCTTCATAACGAAATAAAACCTGTGTTTTTTGGGAAATGGAACACGGGATTGATACCAAAGGATAACTAATGTTAGTGTTAAAAAACCGTTAATCCCAAATGATCGACGTTTTTTGCTGTAATCACCAAAATAAACATTTAGTTATTTCAATGAGATAGAATACGTCTTAAACTTCTGTTCAATAAAAAAACCACCCCCTAGAATTTCACCGGTTAAACACGTAGGCTTTTCCAATGTCCATTCTAAGGGGTGTCAATCCACAACCGAATTCATCGTTATATCCCATTTTATGAAGAAAACCGTGATCGTAGCTTGCCTTTGCCTTTAGATCTCATATTCAACCGAACAGACAAGACGCGTGCCAATGTTACTAGGAGCATCCCCATCGACTTCGTGGCGCTCATACTCGCATACGATCAAGTTGTACGGTTTATCCCCGCGAGGACTAGGCAATGTAATTTGGCCAGTCCATGTTTCTGGATTCTCAATTGGCGCTAGATAATAAGTAAAGTTGGGAACCGGCAGCCATCCCTGCTCAGGTTTATGTGGATCCATGGTTTGGAGCTTTACCACAACTGCCCCGATTAATGGGCCACCAGGAGCAGTACCAGACAAACTAATATTAAACTTGCGCGAGTCGTTTGGATCCTCCTGGAAAGTGACTAGTCGGTGGGAGGGTGTCTGCATAAAATCCAACAACACCACAGGTGAAAGGTGAGCTCCATTTAAAGACATTGCTTGATAGCGTGTCAGAGCCAAACGAACAAAAAGATCATACTCATCGTAAGTGTTAATATCCACATCGCAGTACCAGCGTTTGTAATCTTGGTCATATTGTACAGTATGGCCCGCCACATGGATGTCCTTACCTGGTAGTTCTTGTAGATCATTCACAGTATCCCTTAGAGTTGCTCGCTTGAAATCTTTAAGTTGGGGCAGGGGAGGGAGTGCTCGTGCTCCGCCGCTTCGGATACAATCTTTACCCCACTGCGTAATATAAGGTTTTGCTTGCGGTGGAATTTCGTTGCCTGGAAGGTCGGGCCAGAGAATGACTCCAAGTAATTCTCCTTCACCAGATGAGAACCATGGCCAGTCCAGATATATTCGCAGCCTGCCACCCTTTCGATGAATTTTCGTTTCACTCAGGTCTTGTTCACGCTCCCATTCAAACGCGGGAACAGCATATAGAACCTTAGGAGCAGCAGGAGGGGCCGAATTACAAATATCCAAAGTCACACTTTCTGACGATCGAGTGATTTCACCGGGGAGATACGAATACAGAACATGAACCGACTCCCCTTTTCGTATAGCGCCAGTAGTTGTTTCGGGTAATAGTTCCACTGCCGTAATCAATTGTGTAATCTTTTTTTCTCTCGTATTTGATTTTTTTGTCTTTGCTAAACACGATCTCCGTGTTCTCAACGATATGCGTGTGTCTCAGCTTTACACCTTGAGAACGACTTAGCGTACACCAATCTTCATAAGGAGTGTGAAAGTACTCACTAAACCGGCTGGTGGCATCGGCAGTATAGGTCACCTGGCGGTACTTTGTGTCGCCAAATTCATGTCGGTAGACCAAGGGAACTTCGTTTTCAGAGGCATCTACTTTAATTTCACAGACATGGACTTGGTGAGAAATCGTTATACATTGGGGCTCGGATAAAGCATCTACAGGCTCCTGCCAGCAAGCGTTAATATCGAGTTTTACGGTTGATTTACCATCCATCCCAATGGAGCCCTTTAAAGTTACATAGGTCTGACTCTTTTCTCGATTTGCTACAGTTTCTTGAAAGACAGGCTCAATAAGTGGCTGCCTAACAGCATGCACGAGGGTTAGTTCTCGGCTAGGTGTTAACATCCAAAGTCTGCCTTCGAGTGCTAACCTTCTTAGATAATCACGAGTAGCCTCTGAAGGAAGCGCGGCACCCGTTTCTTCTATTATTTGACGAATCCCCATCAATTCCCATTCCTCTTCCGACAGGTAGGAGCATAGTCGAATGGTCGCCGTTTCGGCCTTTGGCAAATACACCTTTAATAATCGACGATGCGGATCCCAGTTAGGCTTTCCTGTACCCTCTTCAAGTCTCAGGCGGAAGGGCAATGCCTCGAACCAGTCACCTTCAGTAGTAAATGGCACCATCGTTGTCTTGTCAACTTTCAACCCTGGTAGTCCTAGAAACGCGGCCCCACGTGAAATGGGATCAGGCAGATAGGGTAAACGGAGTTGCGACTCTTCGTGTGGTTCTGTTGAAAAACTGCTGTCTTTATTGATCATAATCTGGTATGCATTTGGATCCAAGCCAGATGAAATATCAAAGCATCCATGTTTTTCCGCCATCATTTGTGATACTTTAGGTGGTGCAATGTGGCGTTCATTATAGGACTCAGCAGACGAGTTAAAATTACTTCTTATGGTCAGATGGTGTACCGACTCACCTGGCCCAGTATCCTTTCTTAAAACGACAACGGGAGATTCCACGGGTTCAAAGCAACTATGAACCAGCTCTCGCGTCTGAGAGGTGTCCGCAACCGACTTCGGTAGCGATTCATTCCATTTTCGACTGTTGCCGGCAAGATCTACAGTCCTCATCCGAAATCGATAAGCCCGGCCGAATCGCAGTCTGGGGAGAGAGCCAGCATCAGGTTTGAAGTGGGTCTCCAATTGAAAATTGGTGCTTGCATTGTTGCTCGCCGATGCGACAGCATCTTGTGGGTTGATGATCTTACCCGGTTGCGGAGCTACCAAACTCCATCCTCCCCAAGTAAAGAGTGACTGATGGAGAAAAAGATCTGTCGAAGTTTTATCTGCGGCCGTTGTTAGGCCCATGGAAATAAAACCCTCGTCCGTAAGCCTAATTCTATGATTACCGAAGTCATACTTGCCCTCCCTGCGGCACAAAGAATGCCAAGTTTCAGACTCAGAATCCCATACGTCGACGCGATACCCGCGAACCAATTGCTCCGCAAACAGTAGACCTCCTCCACTTTCGATGTCGGCGTTTAGTCCAACGCTATCATTAAGGGATAGGAATAGCTCTCTTGCTCGATCTCCGTGCACAATGGAGATACCATTGGAACGGAATGAAGGGAGAGCACTACCTGTCGAGTGATCCCACTGTTGATTCTTCGCAACGTTCCGGATAAATTCCAGAAACTTAAGTGAAGTGCTGTCCGCATCTACCTGAATGACCGAATAGGGATCAACGTCCTCTACATGGTTAATTCGTGTATCAACCAATTGAACATATCTTTCTGATATCCCCGAACTGGCCGGAGTTGCTGTAAAGCTGTTATGGGTAAGGTCTATCGAATATTGGGTCTCAGGGCACCGATCTATGCTATCGTCAAATGTCGATGACCAACTGGGAAGGATAGCTACACTTCCGATCAGAGGAATATCTGCTTCGAGATCCACTTCTAGATCGAATACCAGTCCCAATTCACGAAGCAATAGTGGATAATCTCCGAGATTCGAGATTACTTGGTGAAAATCGAGTGTCGGGATTTGAGGCTCTACTCTGGCAAAAGGATCACGTTGCGGATAGAATTGCTGCAACTGAACTAGATCTTTTCGCCATTGATCAATATCCTCCCGGTCCTTTATTGATTCTCGTGGAAGGGCAAATAGTTACCTAAGTTTTATGTTTATATCAATTTTGTCCTTATCGGTGGGAATAAGGTTTACCAGATAACCCCATATTTCTTCATCAAAGCGTGGGTGCTCAGTTGGATGTTTCTGGGCCACATCTTGGTAAAAACGTTTGACCAACCATAGGATATTGCCAACACACAACAGTTGGTTTTGAGGGAGCTTGTTTACACTACTGCTGAATGAGTAGCAAGAATGACATCAAGTATTGATAACCACGACAGGAACACCACATATTTGTTCAGTAAAGTTCTAGACTTGATTCTCTAATTCGACTTCAAAAAGAGACCGTTCCTCTCACAAATAAGGGGGGCTTTTTTTCATAATAGTTATTTCAGCATACATAATTCTCAATACAGCCAGCAATACCATATGACTTCCTGCGACTTCACACTCTAAAATTAGGGCGAAGGTAAACGATGAAAGAAAAAAGTGATTAAGCGGAAAACGTTGAGTTAGTTGACAAGTGTACCGTAACGGAAAAGCGGCTACTTACAATGAAAGAACAAGAGAAAATGTAGGATGTTAGAGAGTCTAGTATATATAATGGTTTTCTTTTCTTACAAAGCAATGATGGAGAGATTTCAGCATTACTGAATTTAGAAAAATATTTTATCACGAAGAATAACGTATGCTAATGATAGTGTACTTTTTTCTTTGTGTTTTTTTTCGTAATGAAAAGTAAGTTGACAATATAAATCTATGCATATAATATATCCATATGATATTTTCATTATGATATTATCAAAACGTTTTATAATATCATAATGAACTGGACCTACATTTATCAAATAGATACTTACACAAGCTTGAAAACGTCCGATTCTAAAAATATTATTAAAAAATGGAGGTAGAAATATGACAGATTTACTTTATCACTATTGTAATGTTGAAACGTTTTTAAACATTATACGCAATAAGACAATTAGGTTGTCAGACATCACAAAATCAAATGATAACATGGAAGGCAAATGGTTATTTACCTTTGTAGAGAAAGAAGTTCTTGTCAATATAAAGCGAATCCATTCTTAGTGCCTAATAAAGTAATTTATGGTCTTGATGAATTAGATACAATAAAGTATTTGTTAAAATTAACATTAGATAAAATTTTGAAACAAAATGAAATGCTATTTTATGTATCATGTTTTTCTGAAGCAGCTGATAAGCTAAGTCAATGGAGAGGATATGCCGATGATGGAAAGGGACTATCCATAGGCTTTAATGCTGAAATTATAAGAGAAATTGCTTCAAAAGAAAATTTATTAAAACTTAAGAAAGTGAAATACTCAATAGAAACCTTACCAGAGCAAGTGTCAAAATATGCTCAAAGCTACTTGGAGAGCATTAATTTTGCAATTTCCAAATATAATATGCGTGAGACATACTTTAGTGATGATTATATGATGAACTTTTTCCATTATTTAAACACTAAACTACTCATTCAAGAATCGTTATTCTACAAAAATCCTGCTTTTGAGGAAGAAGAAGAATGGAGATTAGTATTGAATGAAGAAGAGAATGAGTTAGATAAATCCTCAACTGATTGGGATTATTGGTACTCTACTGCGGATAACAAAAGTGCTCTTACGGGATACTTTGGAGAAGTTTTTCCAGATGGTTTACAGTTTAGAAGCTCTAATAATACTATTTCATCTTACTTGGATTTTAGTTTCAAGGGCTTTGAGAGTGAACTAATTAACAATATATATATCGGACCAAAATCTAATTTAGAAAGAAATGATATTGACCATTTGTTGAAGTATTATGGTTATGGAGAAATCAAAGAAATTAACAAATCTAATTCAACTTATAGATAATTGTTATGACTCTAGGCTTTTAAGACTAACTTGTAGAAGTTAGTTATCTGGGGAGTCGGATGAGGTAAAAGCTTCGAGTCCGGTTCCAAGGGAGCCTTGAGAAAACGGTATGCGTAATCATACTGGGAGCTGTGGGTTTACCTTACGATTTTTAGCGAAAAGTGATGCATGACGATCATGATCTGATTTATATCGATGCCGGTATAAAAGGTGTCTATGTTCCTGCAGGCGATGCTTGGCTCCGTCCCATAATTGTGGGTTGGTGCCGTATCAGCCTCAATATGTGATCGCAATGATTTAAGGCTATTAAATATATTTTAGGAGTGAGTGAGGATGCTAACATATGATCAAGTTGTACAAACCGTGCACATCAACTCGGCTGAAGAATTATTCCACATCATTTCTCCTCTTGATAAGCAGTATGACTTAATGAATAAGGATTTCATGTTTCGAGGTGAGGAATCAGACCGATATTCTTTATTGCCAACAGCTTTAAGGCCACTTAACCGGAGTGTTGTAAATAAACTTGCAAATGGTGTTGATCTTGAAAGTGGAGCAGACGTTGAAAATGTAATTGAGTCTAATCAAAGGTCGAATGAGTACAAAATATTACGTAAATTTTTCGTCAAATCGGACTATGTGGGCTTACAGATTCCGCATGTAGACTTTTTGAGAGAGAATATGTACTCATATTACAAAGCTCCTTGTTTTGTTAGAGAATGGTTACCTTCTTCATTTTATGAACTAGCCGGTCTTGCTCAGCATTATGGGTTGCCGACAAGACTTTTAGATTGGAGTCTTGATCCATTTGTTTCTCTTTATTTTGCTTCAAAAGGTGCTCTGAATCATGATAGGGTGGACGAATCTATGGTGCTGTGGGCTCTACATCGACCATTGTTTGATTTTTACAAAGAATTTGAACTCCCATTGCAGATTATTAATCCGCCATATAGTGGTAATCCAAATCTTAAGGCTCAAAAAGGTGTCTTTACTCACTGGAAAAATGAGAATTTTGAAGAAGATGTTCTTTCAGACAGAAAAGTGGATCGGACTCCTTTGGACATACAAATACATAAGTATCTATCAAAGGAAGAATCATTTCAAAAAAACTTAAGAATAATTATGTATAAATTCATAATACCTCATCAAGCGGCTAAGAATATATTAAAAGCTTTAAACACCTTAAACTATAATGCTTCTACAATATTCCCTGGTTTTGAAGGTATATCTACAACAATTGAAGAAGAAACTTTGATACCTTTAATCTATTAGTTCTATAATATTTATACTTTTTTGAAAAAAAGATGGTCTTGATTCTGCCTGTGTGAGGGACTTGACAGATGTCGGGGGACAAGAACATAGTCCCATTATAGTCGCTATTTAAGCGGCTTTTCGTATTATCAGGTTAGCCAGTAATTACTGGTTGGCCTTTTTTGTGGTCGTTTTACGATGGGGGGAGCTGGGAGAACGTGGCGGCTTTAGGGGCTTGGACCTCGTAACAAAAACAGTTCTCCCACGACCTCCAAAAGACCATGTTTGGGCTGGTAGGGGCAGTTGACCCCGTATAACAAGCGAAGCTTATGGGTTTGGAACCATCGTGGAAAGGACCGGCGAAACGAAAGATAAGGAGTGAGGACATGGAACCTGTTGTTGGTGTAGATGTCGCTAAAGGTTCGAGTGTGGTACAGGCATTTCGAAAACGAAATGAGCCCGTTGGCAAAGCAATAGTCATTTCGCATGGAGCGAGTGGGTTCGAACAATTCACCGAGATGTTAGGCGCGCTGCTGAATATAAATTTAAGGAAGTGGGGCGCGCTAAGCCTGGGAAAGATTTGAATGTGCTTGAGCAGAAAAAAATCAACCAATATGGTGGTTTGCAAAAAAATGGTGGAACATTACAAAATAAACGAGAGACTAATAATGGCAGGTAAAAAAAAGGTTAAGGTGAAGATAGGAGCTGTCTTCGCAATAAGACTTGATCAGGGTCGTTATTGTTATGGCCAAGTTGTTTCTGAAGGAAGGATATCTGATTGTATGATTGTATATGATTTGGTATCAATGGAACACCCAACGATCAGTGAAATTACTTCTAAACCAATCATTTTCTTAATACAGACTGTAAACTCTAGGATTGAAGATGGTATCCGGAGTGTGATTTGAAATGGATCAATACCAAGCATGACATTTCCGTTGTACAAAGTGGAAACTGAGGATGGGTATATGCTGGTAGATCATATGGGTGATGTTTTGAATGAAGACCCCAGTGCTTCAGAGATCGAAGTAGTCCCCGAACTGGAGTCTTGGTCACCTGTTAGTCTAGAAAAGCCAGTCAATGCTAGATTTCTAACTGGAGAATGGGACCCATATTATAATGAGCTAATTTATACAGGTTAGGTTTATGTTACCTTGATGGGCTAATTGCCCTCAAGGTTTTCATTATCTAAACAGCATAATGCGCTCATCAGAAGATGATTTCAATTTAGTTTGTTTTTCCGAGTAAGACTATTAGTCAAAATACGGATTTTGTGAAGATGTATAAGAGAAACCGCGTAGCGACACGGTTTCATCGGTCCATATTATTCACAGCATTACGCATCTCTTCATCTGTTAAGTGAGTATATATCATTGTTGTTTGAATGGAAGAATGCCCTAATTGATTCTTTAGTCTTGGTACATCTTTATTTTCAAGATGATATCGCGTTGCGAATGAATGCCTGAGCGAATGCACTGTTAGAGAAGGTTTCCCAAAGGCAGTTGCATATTTTTCAATCAGCTTTTCAATTGATCGTTGTGTAAGACGACGGCTTTTTCCTTTACGACCTACAGGAGCTGCAATGAATAAATAGTTTTCTTGTTTATCTGGTAAATATCTTGTTTCTCTGATCTGCAGATAGGTTTCTAAATCCATTAAAGCCTGTTTGCTAAAGTAAACGTATTGTTCTTTATCACCTTTACGTACCACTCGAACTAAAGCTTTATTCATATCTAAGTCATCCATATTAATTCCTGCAACCTCAGACAATCTAAGCCCTGAACCTAATATCAGCGAAACGATTGCTGTATCACGCTCACGATTAAACTGATGAAACGTAAAAATACGCTTGTTTTCTTTATGTTTTTCACCAAAATCGTAAGCTATAAATTGCCTGAATAATTCGAAATCATCATTTCTTAGAATTTTTCCTTCAATACGGTTTGCAATGGTTTCTTGGCTTTCTTTGATAGCATTCAAATCCATTTTGGCCATTACATTTCGTTGAATATAAGGCTTCAAGTCACTTGTTTCAGCCTTATTCTGAAGGTAATCAAACAACGATTTTAGAGAGGACAATTTGCGATTTATCGTAAGTTTCTTGTTTCCAAGTTGATAATCCAGGAATGACAAGAAGTTTTCCACTTCACGTATTGTTAATAACTCCAATGTTTCTAAGGTTATTTCTTTCCGATTTGATGAAGTTAGATTCTCTGCAATAAGCCAATCGAAAAAAATAATGTAATCATGACAGTAATTAAGAAGTGTTGTTGGAGATAACTTGCGTTTTTTGCTATCTATAAATTCTGTTACATACCAAGGTAAATCGGACAATTTTTCATCAATACGTTGCATGTAGTGATTTTTCATTAGTTTATCCATTTATGTACAAACCTCCATGGATTCATCATAACTCATCGTTATTTATTCGTCAAATTATTATTTTACGTAATTATATGATTCCTGATCGCTAATCTCTATGTTCTTGTTATCCGTAACCGGGATTATTCCAAAGGTACCTTAATTTCTTGCATCATTTTGTGATCATCGGTATTTGTAGTATGTTACCCAACAGCCTCTATATATTATATATTAACGAAGGCTTACAGAAAGTGGTTAGTCATCGTCGAATCTTGATTGCTCTTACATGCACATAAATCAAGATGGCTTTTCAATTAGTGCTTTAAATAAATCTTTGGCTCAAAACTATATCTTGATACCTCGAAGTCAAAATATTACATCGCCCTTTTTTCTTTGATACTAGGCAATCTAGTATTTGAATTAGATATATCAAAAACAAAAAAGCCGCTGAAAAAGCGACTTCTAAATAAAGAAACTATACGCTCCTTTTGAAAGCAGTGGTAGTCAGGTGGAAAAATCACACCTTTTGCTTCTTACGGGACCAAACGACAACCGGAATAAGTAGCAAAGAAAGGAATCCCCCGATAAGAGAAAGGGTTGTGTAACTGGATTGAGCTACGACCATACCTGATAATGCTCCTCCAGACGCACCAGCTAATGCGATTAGCACATCCACTGTTCCCTGAGTTTTTGCGCGAGTTTGAGGCGTCGTTGCATCAACAATGGCTGCTGTTCCACTAATCAATCCAAAATTCCACCCTAACCCGAGCAGTGCAAGACCAAGAATGAGAAATCCCATTGAATCCCCTGGTGCAAGCGCTGATACTAAGCCTGCTAAGAGCAATGTTACACCTGAAGCGTAGGACATTAGTGTACGTCCGTACTTATCGACAAGAGCGCCAGTAATCAGTGAAGGCAGATACATTGCTGCAATATGGATACCAATGACGAGACCAACATCTCCGAGACCATGTCCATGATGCTGCATATGAACTGGTGTCATGGTCATAATGGCAATCATGACAATTTGAGTCAATACCATTACTGTAGCTCCAACAATAATACCTGTTTTATTACCAATTGATTCTTGAGGAATCGTTCCATCCACACCGTTTTGGATATCTTTCGCGCGCTGTGCTTCAGCTATAGCTTTGGAAACGATAAATGGATCTGGTCTTAAAAAAATGAGAAGCACCAATCCGGCAACGATATACGCTAGGGCTGCCAGCATAAATGGCCCTGCTAAGGCAGGAGCTCCCATCGAGGTGGCTACTCCCCCCGTGATGTTTACGAGATTCGGTCCAGCAACTGCACCAAATGTTGTAAAAACCATAGCCGCACTAATAGCTTTGGCACGCTGTGTAGGCTGAGCCAAGTCTGTACCAGCATAACGAGCTTGTAAGTTTGTTGCTGTGCCGGCACCATAGATTAACAATGAAATAAAGAGCAGCGGCAAATTGTCCAACACGGCAGCTAATACAACTCCGATTGCGCCAATCCCCCCACTGATAAATCCTGTCGCTAATCCCGCACGACGACCAAAGTTCTGAGAAAGACGACCGACCAATAGTGCAGCACCAGCAGATCCTAATGTAAATAGCGCTGCCGGTACTCCAGCGAAGCTGTCTGTTCCCAGCATATCCTGGGCGAGTAGCGCGCCTACCGTCACGCCTGCAGCTAATCCTGCTCCTCCGAATATCTGTGAAAGAATAACAATCATCAGGGTTCTTTTATACAATTGACGCTGCTTTTCAGGCGATTCCACATATTTCTTTAGTGAATCTGAGATATGTGTCTTCCTGTTGGAATCTATTGAGTGTTCAGACATATCCTATTCTCCCTTTATATTTTACTATTCAAGTAAATAATTATTCTTGAGGCAATTTAAAAGCCATACGTCTGTATGACACTCAAGAATTAATGATTTATTTTTCATTTCCATCTAAACAGTTTCCATACTGTATGGAATTCACAGGTCAATAACTCAAGTAAAACTCCGGTTTAGTGAATCTGTACAAGGTACTCCTGCCATTCGTATACTCCTTCTTCCATATGAAAAGCTGTAAAACCCTCTTGTTGCAGCATCTTTACCGCCTCAACGGCCAAAACACAATACGGTCCCCGGCAATAGGCGGCAATTTGAGTCCCTTTGGGGAGAGTCTGTAAGTAATGATGGATTTGCTCCAATGGAACAGACACTGCTCCTGGGATATGTGCTGCTTTGAACTCTTCAGAAGGACGGACATCCAATAAAATAATGTTACCTTCCTCCACCTTTTTCATCACTTCATCCATAGATAGCATATCTAACTCCCCGAACTGACATATGAAATCGTTTTTAATTCGGGTAATATCCGCTAGTTGGATTTCACTAATTCGCCATAAGGAATTTATGAACCCCTGAACCTCAGGACTTGCCAAGGTGTAGATGACATACGTTCCCCTTTTATTGGATCTCACAAGGTTAGCATCATGTAGTATTTGAAGGTGGCGCGATACATTAGCCATGCTCATTCCGGTGGCTTCTGCCATCTTTTCTACCGTTTTTGGTCCTTGAGATAATAAATCCATAAGTTCCAAACGTTTATCACTGGACAAGCACTTTCCAATTCTAGAAAACTGACGATACAAGTCATCTTTGAAAGCACGAACAGGAAGTCCTTGCGTCATAAGATTCACTCTCCATTATTCAATTTATTAATTGAATTATAATCGTAAAATATTTATCTCGTCAAGGTTGTTCGCTCAGAAATAACTGCGCTAAAGACTTGGCCTGACTAAAAAACTGTTTATACTCAGTGTATTTGTCAATTTCATTTACCAGTTATATTGATATATTGTTATTCTTGTTGCTTTTGATCTGGTTTTCGTATTCTTGTACACCTAGTTATCCAACGCTTGGTGATTAGTCCAAATAAAATAAGTCGCTAATTTAGCGACTTACAACGAGAATATATTTTTGTCTCTCGATATACCGTCAACCTTTAAATTCTATAGCGGTGCACTGTAAAACTACAACTAATTGAATTCCTCATGGTCTAATGTTGCCTAGGCTTCTACAGAAACGGTGCCCTCCACCGAAATTTGGACATCCGATTTAGTTAGAAGCTGACCAATGTGACAATTCTCTTCTGCTCTCTGCAGTAGGGTTTCAGCCATAATTTTATCTTGAGTTGTAGATTCCAATTTTCTCAGAATCATTTGTGGACGATGAATGATGCTCATTTGCCCTTCCGGAGTAGTATCTCCCTCTGTAACCATACTTAGTTCGGAAACCGGAATCCGATTTTGATCCAACATATACACCAAAGTCATTAGATAACAAGCTGCTGCGGAAGACATAAGAAGTTGCTTAGGTTCAACACCTTCTCCGCTCCCTCCTTTTAAAATAGGAATAGCGATTGGCGTTTGGAAGTTATCGCCTTTAATATCTCCATTGCCTTTTGCATTCCCATACCAAGTAGTATTTAAGGTTATTTTTTGTTTCGCCATATCAATCATCCCTCCATTCATCAGTAGAAAACTCTAGCAGACCCAATCAACATGATCTCTACAAACACCATAATTTAAATTCATAAACCGACATAGCTGATTACAGTGTCGGTTTATGATTTGTAGTATTAACTTTAGTCGTTAACCAATTATTTAAAATGTTTTATAAATACGGATTTCTGGTTCAGCTTGAAGCAAGTCCTTCAGTCCAACAACAACATCATTCGTAAAAAGGTCGCTTTCTAGGTAAGCATTAGCTTCAGCCTCACTGTTAAATCCATGAAGTACTTGAACATCTTCATCACGTACTAACAATTCCTTAGATACGGCACCAGCAATACCTGAAAGAAATGGCTCTTTATAGGTCGTATAAACTTTCACAGCTGCCTCGCGTTCCGGTGCATTAATCTTGAGTGTAATTTGAAGATATGCCTTTGCCATAATTTTTAACCCTCCATTGAGTAATGTATTGATCGCCTAATTCTCTAATTCAAATTATCAATCAATCGATTGAATTATAGATTAATGTATTTACTTTTGTCAAGTAAACCGCATCTTGATTACATGGAATAACATGATACAATTTTATTAATCAATTGAATCAATTCAATCATTGAGGTTAATGATTGAGAATAAACACATTCCTATAGTGTTAAAACTTAATTACTTAGAATAGAGGTTATATCATGTTGGAAGATAAATTGAACACAGCAAAGGTATTAAAGGAAGAACTGTATAGACAACTCGCACGAATTGGTAAAAGTTTGTCAAGTGACAAGCGTCTTGAAATATTGAATGTATTAGCTCAAAGTCCTAAAACGGTTGAAAAATTGGCACAGTGTACTGGCATGAATCTAGCTAACGTATCACGCCATTTGCAGATATTGCTTGACGCAAAACTTGTTAAGTTCACCAAAAAGGGAACCTATGCCATTTATTCGCTAGCAGACCCTGAAATTATCGATTTTATGTCCTCCCTTTGGCGTATAAGTGAGAAACAACTTCCTGATATTTCAAAATTAAAAGATGACTTCATAAACAACTTGGATGGGATCCAAACACTGACCATGGATGAAGTAATGGAGAAAGTTGATAATGAATCCATCATCTTAGTGGATCTACGTTCGAAAGAGGAATTTGAAACGGGACATATTCAAGGCGCAATTTCGATGCCTATGGACAAGCTGGATACCATGATGCGTGAATTACCCAAGAATGCGGAAGTCATTGCATACTGTCAAGGGCCCCTTTGTGCATATTCAGCCATTGCGGTTGAAAAACTCCAACAAGAAGGTTATAAAGCTTATCGTATGGACGCAGGTATTAATGATTGGCAAAGCCATTTCATCAATTAAGTTTTCTTTATATTTTTAACAAAAGACCTCAAGCCAGAATGGTTAGAGGTCTTTTGTTAACCACGAATTAAACAGGTTTATACCTTGTTATTATGAAATTGAGGTAAATATTCTTTATGCGCGTCCAATAACTCATCTAGTAGTGCCTTAGTCATATCCCCGTTTTGTACAAGTGGGTTGGCTGTGAAGGCTTGAAGAGCGGTAGCATAATCTCCTGTTATGGCTGCTTCAATTGTAAGTTCCTCCATGGATTTCATGACCTGCAACAATCCTCGCTGAGCTGGTGGGAATGAACCGAAATGAATGGGCTCTGCACCATGTGAAGTAATAACACACGTAATTTCTAACGCACTTTCGTTTGGCAGATCGTTAATAGCCCCATTGTTCCGTGTGCTTACAACCATTTGTTTCCCTTTGTTATTGTATATAGAATTGATGATCTCATAGGCTGCATCACTGTAGTAGGCACCGCCACGTTTCTCAAGCTCTTCAGGTTTATATCAAAATTCGGGTTTTTGTACATTTCAAACAGACTTTCTTCTAATCGCTTTACGACCTGCCCTCTTGAACCTTTACCTGAGCCTCTTGTAACTCCTCTTCAATTATGGCATCTGTCATATAATAGTAACGATGGTAAGGGCAAGGCAGCATATCTAAGTGAACGATTTGTTCATATAAAAAACGCATATTTTTGATATTTTGAACCATTTTCTCTGGTTTTGCATCAGGTCCGCACTTTTTCAATGGCTTCTTGGGTTAATTCCTTTCCGTCTTTACCATAAATTTTGTGCCAATGCAGATGGTTGATCCCTGCAAACTTGAAGAAAAGTTCTTCTTCTGGTTTATCAAGAACAGCTGCCTCATTTTTAACAGCCATAATTGGCACTTTGCATAGACCTATAACCTTTTCCCACTGACCATAACGCAGAACAGAGCTTCAGTAACCATTCCTGCAGGGTTGGTAAAATTAATAGCCATGTGTCCGGACAATGTTTTCTCATGTCCCTAACAATACCTAGAATAACGGGAATCGTTCGGAACGCTTTCAACATTCCTCCTGCTCCATTCATCTCTTGCCCGATAAGGCCTATTTCATTGGAATGATCTCGTCTTTGATCCGTGCCTCCATTAAGCCTACACGAAATTGAGTTGTTACAAAGTCAGAATCTTTCAAAGCAATCTGCGATCTAATGTCATATGAATTTCACAATCAATGCCCGCTGCCTTAACCATACGTTTAGCCATCGCACCAACGATTTCAAGCTTCTCTTTACCTGCCTCTATATCAACTAGCCATAATTTTTTAATGGGCAATTCATGATAACGTGGCCGGTGTCTCTACAGCAACGGTTTCGCGCGTGATCAAAATAATTACTGTTAGCTTCAGTCCTATGATTGTTAACTTTGTACGAGCATTTAGGTTGATTGCTGGGAGAAATGGCTTTTAATATTACCCTTCTTATTACGAATGGTGACCCTGAGAAAGAACTCATCGCCCTTGAGATGTTAAAACGAAAACAATTGGATGGTATTGTTTGTCTAATTAGATCTAACTCAGTGGGAGGTTATTGAATTTTACGTACAGTATGGTCCAGTTGTTACCTGGCAAAGAGTCGATTCCAAGGTTATTCCATCCGTATTTATGGATCATTATCATGCTTATTGGGAAGCTCTCGAATACTTATACCAAAAAGGGTACAGAAGAATCCTTAGTGTTACCCTATGTCAAGAGGGCTAAATACCAAAGAACGTGTTCGCGCGCATTCTGAGTTTTCAAAGAAATATGGCCTTAGCGACTCCACTTTTCCTTATATTGAAGACAAGACTTCTGTTGCCGACGGGGAGAATATTGCGGAGTGGTGGGTGCAACAAAAGGATCGTCCCGATGCCATCTTCTGCGCCAATGATGATGTGGCTTCAGGGCTTACAACTGTTCTACGTCGCGCGGGATTCTCTATACCGGGAGACCTTGCCGTAATGGGCTTCGATAACTCCATTTTGGCTCACTTACTCGATTTGACAACAATTCATTATCCCATTGATCAACAAGCTGAGAATTCTTTTTTATTTTAAATAACCAACTCAATCAAATCCAAAAAAGCCTTCATTCACTGGAGTACCGATTAATCGAGCGATCTTCAACATAATTTTGATTCAAAAGGAAAAAGGTTTTTACAAGTTCAACTTAATAAAAACATACTTCTATTATCTGAACTGTGGACCGTATTTGCGCCCCACTTTTAAAAAGACCCCTTCGTTCTCAAGCTGCAATACAGATGGCTTCTGATTCATTGACGTGAACTCTCGCTCCTTCACGCTGGACATATACGCCCATTGACCGTTTCCATACTGCCGCTGAATGAGAGGAACTTTTCCCCGAGAAACGGAGAATGGGATGGAATCGACTATCAAGCTTGAATTTCTTGTTCTGAAAAGAACTTCTGATTTTCATCATGACCGCATCCCAGCAAACTTTTCTAAACAGATAAAATACAAAGACCCGTAAATGCGCACTTTTTTCAAAGTGTACATCTTACGGGTCACAGATCATCTGTATAAATAGGGTGGCTTTTAAAGCCTTGTACTATTATGAAACTAATGCAGCCATGTAGCTGGAGACGAGCGAATCATAGTATTCTATGTTACCGGAAGTTCTAGACAGCAACTGGGCACCTTGAACAAATGCGATAAGTGCCTTTGCTTGTTCCAAAGCAGGATTAGTAAATGAAAATTCTCCATCTAATTTTCCTTTTTCGAGTACCTGCTGAGACCAAACGGTATTGGCTTCAAAAAATTTGTTTAATTCATCACGAATTTCGGTTGGAAAGGAATTCAGTTCAGCAGCCATCATGGAGCACAAACATAGCTTGGTGTTGTTTTCCAGAGTTTCTCGATATAGTCCAAAGAAAGATTCTATCTTCTGCTTACCACTCGAAGGTTGATCCTTGATTTGTTGAAGTTTATCCATAAATTCTTTACGATATCGAATCAGGACAGCCTGCACTAAGTCTTGTTTAGAAGGGAAATGATAATGAATACTCGCTTTACGTATTCCAATAGCATCTGCAATGTCAGCATAACTAAATCCATTATAACCCCGCTCTTGAACCAGAGTTAGACCTATATCCATAATCTCTTGTAATGTATTTCTTTTAATATTCATAGATGAAATCTACCATTCAGTAAGTAAACTGTCAAGGCTTCCTCCTTCCCATGTAGTAAAAGGGCTAACCACATCAATCGTGATTAGCCCCAAATATTTAGCGAAGGCGAGCAGTAACGCCGCCATCCAGAGGCATAACTACACCAGTAATCCAGGAAGCCGAGTCACTAGCCAAGAACAAAATAGCTTCAGCAACATCATTGGTTGTACCGTTCCGTCCGATTGGATGAAATGCATTAAAGCTTGGTAATACTTCTGCTACTTCTTCTTCACTCATAAATGTGTTGTAAATTGGAGTTTCAACCACAGCTGGTGCCACTGCATTCACTCGAATATGATCTCCAGCAAATTCTACCGCCAGGTTTTTAGTCAGCGCATGTCTTCCTGCCATAGCTGCCGAATATGCCGATGATGGTGTTGCTTCAACCGCGCTAATAGCCCACATCGAACCGGTGTTTACAATGGCGCCGCCACCTCTTTTTTTCATTTCGGGAATCACGGCTTGAGATGGATAGAATGTTCCTTTAACGATGGTATCCAGATACGATTGTAAATCATCTTCTGTGTGGTCCAAGAAAGGCGTAGGGTTAAATTTCCCTGTGTTATTGACCAAGATGTCTACACCGCCAAACGTTTCAACTGCCGTCTGAACCAATGTTTTTGATGTTTCTGGCAAGCTGATATCACCTGCGACAGCAATGACTTTCTTTCCGGATGGATCAATCTCCAGAGCGGTCTTCGTCAGAACATCCGCCCGACGTCCATTGATGACTACATTCGCTCCCTCTTCAAAGAAACGTTGTGCAGTCGTTTTACCGATTCCTGTTCCTCCACCAGTTACAATTACCGTTTTATTTTCAAATTTCATCTTCTTACCTCTCCTTATCATTTTTTATATTGTTTGAAATTTGGATTAGAAAAATACATAAAGACATTCTCTGTGATGAGGTAGATAAAACCCTATCCAGAAGTAATGCTAGAGTAATGTATTTTGAATATGCTTCATTTTACCAACCAATAGGTAGAAGGTCGACACCATCTTTCCCATTTATTTAAGAATCAATTTTAATATGAATTATGAGAAGAGCTTCCGAAGAAGATCGCCCTATGTCTACTTATTAAAATATCTATGATTATTTAAGTTAAAATAACTTAATTCTTCGTGTTAAACCACTCATGTAATTCAGGAACCGTACCTACGAGGATATACAAGTTGCGAAATCCTCTTTTAGATAAAATACGTGCTCCTTTCTTCCCCCTATAAAACCGGTCGGTTAATATCACAATAGTGTCGTCAGGAGAAAGTTCTTTCTCCCAAACGAATGGCAATCGACCTACAGGTATATTAATGGCTGTCGGAACATTTTCTTTTTCATAATCTGAAGCGTCTCTTACATCGAGTAGTCTGGCATTCGAATGTAGTTGGACTTGCCGTTGATCAAGATTTAAAAAGGTTACCTTTTGGATGATGCTCACATGTTTATATAGCCAAGCCAAAACGACGCATAATAGAATCCATACTAACATGCTATATCTCCTTAAAAATACGTCAGACTAACACTCAATTTGAACCCACTTGCTAGTATCATCTACACTTTCGTCTTAATATTTTTCCACATAACGTTGAATGGTTAGATACATTAGCGATACATTATAATTCATCGTAGGCATTCAAAGCATTGACACCATGTGCCATCGCAGATCCTGCTTTTAATGCAGTGGCGACCATAATGGCTTCTGCCATTTCTTCTTTAGTGACTTGGGCTTTTTTAGCTGCTTTTACGTGGACTTGAATACAATATGGACATCCAGTTACATGTGCAATGGCAATGGCAATGAGTTCCTTCTCCTTTACACTGAGCGCACCTGCTTTCATCGTTTGAACATCAAAGGTAACGAAGGATTTGAAGGCATCGCTCGCTAAACTGGAGTATTCTTTGATACGTTCGAAATAAGAGGCTTTGTATAATTCATCATCACCATTATTGTCATAAGCATTTAAAGCATTAACCCCATGTGCCATCGCAGATCCTGCCTTTAATGCAGTAGCAACCATGATGGCTTCCGCCATCTCTTCTTTTGTAGCTTCTTTTTTCACTTTATTCACATGAATCTCAATGCAATATGGACACCCTGTAACATGAGCAACAGCAACAGCCATTAATTCCTTTAACTTAGTAGAGAGTACACCCTCATTCAAAGATTTTTGGTCGAAATTCATAAATGCTTGAAAAGCACTACCAGATAGCTTATTGAACTCACCTAATCGGTTAATATAAGATTTTTTGTACAAGCTTTCTTGATTCATCTTAAAATGCCCCTTTACATGTTGAATTTTGATTTATTGATTATGCCGCTTAATAATTTCATTCACGACTCTTTCGGCTGATTGAACAGCGCCTTCCAAATGCCCACCTTGCTGTGATGCCATTTCGGTTCCAGCATAAAAAATATTTTGCAACGTATCCGTTTTGTCTATTATCGGACCGTAATTCGGGAAATCCAGTAATGGTTCGGAATCCTTCTCCACTGCAGTGTGTTCATCTGATGACCAATCTTTGTACAATATTCCTTTTACATGTTTTGCTGAGGGGCCGAATAAATGTGTTAGTTGTTTCATCACAAGTTCAGATATTTGTTCTTTTCCTGTATTCAAACGTACCTTAGCAGGGAGACCAAAGAAGCCAAAAAGTGCACCAGAACCACTCGGAGGTGAGGCATCATGTATTTCTTGTAAAGGTCCTACCCTACTTGAAACAAATCCGGAAAGTCCTTGATCACGCCAGAACGGGGTATCATAAACCACTACAATCTTCGCTTGACCTCCCATCCAAGTTGGCTTATTAAGCAGATTTGAATGTAGTTTAGGATGGAGTTTGGGTAAGAAAGATATGTTTTGTTCAATGATCCTTGGTGGTAGAGCAACGATAACTGAACTTGCATGAAATTCCTTCCCATTCGTTTGAACCTTTACCTTGCCATCGCCTTCTTGATGAATTGCAGTGACCATAGTATTCAGATGAATGGCCTCCGTTGGTAGTTTGGCAACCAATGCATCAATAAGCACTTGTACTCCGCCTACAAACCGAAGTGAATACTCCATCGCTCCTGCGGGTAAAACATGTTGTATTGGTGTCTCGGTTCTGGATCTTTCTACTAGCATCTTCCCATCGGTAAACTGCTCAAATGTCTGTAAGTTAAGCTCTTTGACCAGTCGGTCCATTGCATATTCATATCGAGGCCAGTACCAAGTTGGACCTAGATCGAATTTTCCCAGCTCTGGTTTGCCCTCAACCCCTAAGCTCAGAACCCTTCCCCCAATGCGATCTCTTGCTTCCAAGATAATACAGTTAATTCCCTGTTCATGAAGTAAGGTTGCAGCACGAAGTCCACCTAAACCTGCGCCAATGACAATTACAGGTTCATTTTTGTTAAAATTATTTTTCATTCTGGTGCTCCTTTATAATGATAAAAACTTATCTACATCGGTAGTGGAAAGTGAATTTTATGCTGTCAAAGTTTACGGGTATCAAGGTCGAAGTTAAATGAATTACCTGTTGGAGTATGCGTACATTTCTCCAGTACTATGCTTAATAAAACCAGGGCCAATCTTTCCAGAATAGCCCCTAAAGAATTAACGAAGGCAAGCAGTGACGCCGCCATCCAGAGGCATAACTACACCAGTAATCCAGGAAGCCGAGTCACTAGCCAAGAACAGAATAGCTTCAGCAACATCATTGGTTGTACCGTTCCGTCCAATAGGATGAAATGCATTAAAGCTTGGCAATACCTCTGCTACTTCTTCTTCGCTCATAAATGTGTTGTAAATTGGAGTTTCAACCACAGCTGGTGCCACTGCATTCACTCGAATATGTTCTCCAGCAAATTCTACCGCCATGTTTCTAGTCAGCGCATGTCTTCCTGCCATAGCTGCCGAATATGCCGATGATGGTGTTGCTTCAACCGCGCTAATGGCCCACATCGAACCGGTGTTTACAATGGCGCCGCCACCTCTTTTTTTCATTTCGGGAATCACGGATTGAGATGGATAGAATGTTCCTTTCACGATGGTATCCAAATACGATTGTAAATCATCTTCTGTGTGGTCCAAAAATGGTGTAGGGTTAAACTTCCCTGTGTTATTGACCAAGATGTCTACACCGCCAAACGTTTCAACTGCGGTCTGAACCAATTTTTTTGATGTTTCTGGCAAGCTGATATCACCTGCGACTGCAATGACTTTCTTTCCGGATGGATCAATCTCCAGGGCGGTCTTCATCAGAAGCTCTTCCCGACGTCCATTGATCACTACATTCGCTCCCTCTTCAAAGAAACGTTGTGCAGTCGTTTTACCGATTCCTGTTCCTCCACCAGTTACAATTACCGTTTTATTTTCAAAATTCATCTTTTGTATCTCCTTTATTTATCTACTAGTAGGTAGTTAATTGTTGTTATACTGTATTCTACATGTTTTAAAACTAATCAGCAACAGTTTATCGTTGTTGCTGATTTATCTATATTTATTTGATAAGGTTTAGAATTTTGGTTTTGAGAGCATCTCTTTGATTTATTCCAATCATAGTATCCACGAGTTTACCATCTTGGAACAAAAGTAACGCTGGGATGCTCCTAATGCCAAATTGTGAGGCGAGTTCAGCTTGTTCATCCACATTAACTGTAGCAACTGTAGCTTTTTCTGCTAGATCATCAGCTAATTCATGAACAATAGGAAGTTGGATTTGGCATGGACCACACCAAGGCGCCCAAAAATCGACTAATGTTACGCCTGTCTCTATTTGTTTATGGAAGGTTTGACTATTCAATGCAATTGCACTCATAAGAGTACCTCCTAATATATAATTCAATCAATATTTTGTTCAATTGATTAATTGAATTATAAAGCGATAAAAATCTTCTGTCAACCACGTTTTTATATCGAGTGTTTTGTCATACCATCCTCATCCTAAGTTTTTTAGTCCAACTTATAACCTCGAGACAAATTCGTTCGAGGCCATAGGCATATCGGATTACAATCATTTACTTGGTTCATACATACGTAAAACTGCCCGAAACCGTGTTTTTGCTTGAATCATTTTTTCATATGCTTCACTTGCATGTTCTATTGAGAACACTTCAATTATTGGCCGTACATCGGTCAAAACGCTAAACTTGACTGCTGCCTCAATTTCTTTGGACTGTCCAGTGAATGATCCCTTCACGGTATGAGGCCCTTTCAAAAAATCCATAGATGACAATTCTAAACGATCTCTGGATCCGGCGACAATAATGAGTTCTCCGCCCGACTCTAGGCCATGAACTAAAGAAGAGATCATGCTAGCATTTGGTGCTGTGGCAAGAATAACTTTAGCTCCACCGAGTGCTCTCAGAGCTTTGGCAGGGTCTTCTTTTTCTGCATCAATGTAGATATGTGCCCCAAGTTCTCTTGCCAAGAGTTCCTTATCCCCACCTCGGGATATTGCCACTGTTCGATAACCAGCTTTCTTTGCGTATTGGACAGCAAGATGTCCTAATCCGCCGATACCTGAAATAGCGACTACATCACCTGGACGTGCTGAACTATTTCGTAACGAACTAAATGTAGTTTCACCGGCACACATTAATGGAGCTGCTTCTTCAGAAGAGACTTCGTCGGGAATAAGAACTAAAGCATCTTCATTAGCAACCATGTACTCTGCGAATCCTCCGTCCATGGTCAATCCTGTTACTTGATTGTAGCCACTGTGATAACCCAAACCTACACGTTGCCCAATTTCCCACTTTTTCGATCCAACACCTTGTTGTTCAACGACTCCAACGACTTCGTGGCCAGGAATTCGTGGATATTCTGGGGCAAATCCTTTGATAGTACTTGAATCTCCGCTACAGACCCCACATGCTTCTATTCGAAGAAGTACTTGTCCTTCTGCAGGAATAGGTATAGGAATTTCTACTAATTTCATCGGTTCACCTTTTGCAGGAACTTGAATTGCTTTCATCTTATTCACTCATTTAACCCCCTCGAATCAGTTAGTAATTATAATTATAGAAGTATATTAAGTTTTATTCAATTTGATTATTGAATAATTGACAATTAGTTGCGAGTTAACTCTTTAATTCACACTCTCTCATCTCCTTTTATTTTTTCAGGAGAAATACTGCAAGAAATAGCACGTCATATGAAAAAATCACTATACTAATGACGTATAGTGATCATTCGAAAATTGTAGTGCCGATTAATCAAAGTTTATATTTATATTTGGAGTTTTTTGCTTAGTATCGTTTATTTTATCTAATTATGCTATCTGGCCTCAATACAATTGCTAAAGTGCTTATCTAGAATATATTTTTGATGCTATTAAACAAGTCACTAAAAAAAGCTGCTATCGTACGGAAAAGCATGCGGAGCCAGCTAGCTTTATCAACGTCTTCAGAAGTGATCAAATTCACGGTTTTCTCCTGAGTCTCCGTTCCATCGGCTTTGAACGTATAAGTAACCGTTCCAACTTTGGTTCCAACTTTGGTTCCTGCTTTAATTGGGGCTACCCATTGGTCTTCATTGGATAAATTTGTCTTGAATGTCACGTCTATGTTTTGCTGTTCTTTCGGAATAACAAAAACTACGGCACTGTCGGTCACGATGGGTACCTTAGTTTTAGTTCCCTTCTTTAGTGAAACAGACTCCCAACCAGGAACCTTACTTTTTACATCCGTCACCAGTTTTATCTCACTAAAGTTGTTAAATCCATAGTCGAGTACCTTCCTTGTCTCCTTAAAACGAGCAGATTCAGAATTTGTCCCCATTACTACGCTAATAAACCGTATCCCATTACGCTCTGCAGTACCTGTAAAATTATTTCCTGCGCTCGTAGTATGACCTGTCTTCATTCCGTCTAAGCCCTCATAGGAGCATGTCTTAAAATTGCTGATATTTTTGTTTTCTTCAAGCATCCAGTTGTTGTTAATAATTGAAGACGTGTCATTAGGACGGAATTTATATGATTGAATTGTCGTAAACTCTTTGTACTCTGGAAAATCTTGAATAAGATACCTGCAAAGTATGGCTGCATCTAGCGCCGACATCAACGTTTCTCTATCTTCAGCCGGACGGTAATCTAC
Source organism: Paenibacillus sp. FSL W8-0439 (assembly GCF_038008995.1). Taxonomy (NCBI): domain Bacteria; kingdom Bacillati; phylum Bacillota; class Bacilli; order Caryophanales; family Paenibacillaceae; genus Paenibacillus; species Paenibacillus sp. FSL W8-0439. Next base: position 2,912,921 of record NZ_JBBPAK010000001.1, on the reverse strand, counting down.
AGGCATATCTGCACGATCAAGTCCAGTGGAGTTGATGAAATACGTATTACTCATCCCCATACGCTGTGCTTCCTCATTCATCATTTTAACAAAGTTCGCCTCAGAACCAGCTACATACTCTGCCAACGCAACTGTGGCATCGTTTGCCGAACCTACAGTCATAGCGATATACAGTTCCTTTACTGTATGTTTATCACCTTCAGCAAGAAAAATGCGTGACCCGATACTTTCAGCTGCATTGTTCTGGATCTCAACAATATCATCCCAATTAAACTTCCCCTTGTTTATCTGCTCACTCTGTCATCATTTTGACCATACTTGCAGGCGGCCGAGCTTCGTCTCCCTTGATATTAAGAAGGACTTGGCCGGTTGAGACCTCCATAAGTATAGCCGATTTGACCTTCAAGCCAAGTGAATCCACTGAAGGAATTGAGTTTAACTCTTCCTCTTCAATTAATGCAGGAGTATAGGAAGAAGCAGTTAAAATGTCACCCTTATTACTCATGGCGTTCAATACAGGTGATGCTAACGACATGCAGAGCATGTTAGCCACCAAAAACGATGTAATACCTTTTCTAATCAAGTGTCGTTTTGCTACATTCTGTAGTTGGAAATTCAATACAATAGTTCTCCCTTCAAAACATCGAAACTTCGTAGTTCCTATGCTACACAAGTTTTCTTCCAATCCTCTTAAAATATAGTTTTTACATAAACCACCTTTCAGTTAGACCTCTAATACATATCGATTTGAATAAAAACGGAATAAGACCAATATAATTCCTTGGGTTAGGTCTGAAATTGTGCAAACAAACAATAAAAAAGCACTCAATCGGTCATAACCCTTTCAAGTTGACACTACAAAAAAGACAAGATTTAAGGTACGTCCGTTTCTCGGTATTCTGCCGGGGAAAGGGCGTTTATTTTTTCCGGATGCTTTTTCTCCACTTGTACTACACCAATCGGGAAACGGCAGCTAATTTCAAAAGTCGAACCAGACGACGCGCTCGCGGATCATCGCTTTACACGTCACTCCTTATATTTCTTTTATAGATAATTGCCGCCCAGAATTACAACACCTCATCATTCCATGCTAGAAAAATTCGTTTTCGGGCGTCCCTGTTTGGATCTAGCTGATTCTAGGCTTAATCCCTGTTTCGTTTTCACCGCCCATACATAGACTTGCGATTTGTTTTGAATATCCAAACGTTTCGCGACTTCACGTATAGTCATGTGTTCTTCATTGACTAACAGGGCTGCCTCCAATTTCAATTCCAAGGAATACCGACGGAAAGTTTGTCCTTTTTTAGCCATAAAATACCCTCCGTTCAACAAGAGTAGGTTCATCTTTACTGATGTCCTTTCTTTACCTTGCCCACTAAAAGGGGTTATACCAATTTTGCGATTTTTCATTAGGTGTTTCCCAACCTACGTATTAATGGATCTATCGTTATTATCCAGTGTGATGGCATAGTTAAAAGGATAGCCTTTTTAATTGCATTAGACTCTTTTGAGCTTTTTATCATCGTAGACATATACATCCATAGCTCGCGATAGAAATTGAGCCTAGTCCTCAACTGACCGTTTTTGTGAGATTAAACAAAATACGGCGAATAATGAAGCAATGCAGACCGCTGAAACTACCCCTTTTCCTCACAACGTTTTTATTTAGTTCTAATCAACAGGTACAAAAGGTCTTGATGTATTGCACTCAGAGGCACAAGGAATAGAATACATCATCAAAGGATTACTAAGAATGATGAATATTCTCGCAAAATAGAATTATCTTCCCAATAAACAAATATTAATGAATCATATGTTCTTCATTAACTTAGCCTTTCATTTCCAATCCCAAGGAATACCGCCGACAAGGTTGTTTTCTAGCCATAAAAAACCCCTCTGTTCAGCAAGATTAAGTTCATCTGTACAGATGTCTTTTTTTTCTTGTCCACTCAAAGGGGTTGTACCGTTTTTTATCGTTGATTAAATTGTTTTTTCGGCTCCTGTATCATCGTATGTCTTCATTTTTCTCAAAGTAGGAAACATGTACATCCATAACATCGCGATAGCTATTGAGCCTAGTCCTCCAATGACCGTTGCTCTCACGGCACCGAACCAACCTGCCATCATCCCAGATTCAAATTCGCCTAACTGATTAGACGTACCTATAAAAAGGGAGTTGATCGCACCAACACGGCCTTGCATTTCAAGTGGTGTATTTAACTGCACCACGGTGGAACGAATAACTACACTAACTACATCGGAGGCTCCTATAAAGAATAATGCGATTAAAGAAAGAACGAGATTCGTAGACATCCCGAAGACGATGGTTGAAACCCCAAAAACAGCTAAAGACCCAAATAAATACTTACCTACAGAATGTTGAATAGAAAATCGTGTGAGTACTAACGACATCAGCAACGCACCAACAGCAGGTGCAGTCCGCATCAAGCCTAAACCCCAGCTTCCTGTTTGAAGAATTTCCTTAGAGAAAATAGGAAGAAGTGCTGTTGCTCCTCCTAGTAAAACTGCAAATAAATCTAGGGAAATTGTACCCAAAATTATTTTCCGCTTAAAAACAAACCGGAGTCCTGAGAGTAAAGAATCTAACGTTGCAGCATCCTCAGTCTGATAGGTTTTTATAACTTTCACTTGCGAGATTAAAATTACAGAACATAACAGGGCGAGTAATGAAGTAATGTAAACCGCTGAAGGTGTAAAAACAATGAGTATCCCTCCCAATGCTGGACCTACGATGGATGCAGTTTGCCCTGCCGATGAATGCCACGCTACCGCCTCTGGCAATTCTTTTCGATCTACGATACTCGGAATCATCGCTGAACTGGCGGGATTCTCAAAAGCCCTACAAGTACCAAATAGCACAGCTGCAATTAAAATATGGTAACCCTCTATCCAGTGTCCCAAGCTCGAGATGGCTAAAAAGAGGATCACTGCACACTCAGCCAACTGTGCCACGATAATAATCTTAGGCCGATTCAGACGGTCAGCGATTTGTCCCCCAATTAGGGTGAGTAAAATCATAGGTGCAAATTCAGCAAGCCCAACCAAACCGAGTTCAAAGGCATCCTGCGTGAGTGCATACATTTGCCAACCAATGGTCACTGCTAACATTTGAAAAGCCAGCGTAGAAATGATCTCTACGCACCAAAACTTGCGAAAGGAAACATTGGTTCTAAACACCGATGACTGAGATATAAAAGTAGAAATACTAATCACTCCATATTAATAATAGATTTAGCTCTGTACATTTACAGAATATAGTTCGAACACTAATGTAGAATACGGTATCTGGTCGGAGATAAACCCGTATGCTGTTTGAAAGCCCGACTAAAATAAGATGGGTCAACAAAGCCAATCAACGTGGCGATATCCTCAACGGATAAGGTCGAGAACCTCAGTAACCTTTTGCCTTCTAATATCCGTCGATTGCGAATAATTTCGCCTGCTGTTTTGCCAAGCGCTCCTTTAATGGTTTGAATGAGGTGATTCGGTGTTACAAAAAGCATTTGTGCATAGTTGTCAATATTCAAACGTTCTTTATAATGATCCTCAACCAAATTTAAAAATGCTTGAGTCAGTTGGAAAGTGCGCTCCTCTTGATGTGTCATCTCCATTTGATTCTGAATCCGGTAAATCTCTATGGAAAGTAATCTTAAATAACTTCGAACGGCTTCGTCCCCTCGTGGCAAAGCGATGCGACATTCTCTATAGAGTAGTTCAAAAATACCATTGAAGAATTCTTTTTGTTCATTGTTAATGTGATATATCGGCTGTAGACTAGCTGTATAACCCTCGTCTGACGCGTTAAAGCTTAATCCATATTCTGTTAGCAATTCATTATTGAATTTCAGTAAATATCCTCTGAGGGGTTGATCCTCCCGTGTAAAACTCCATCCATGCACTTGCCCTGGTGAAATAAAACAGAGCATCTGAGACTGTAAAGTATATTCTTTAAAATCAATGTGTACCGTTCCCGTACCCTCTAAAATCCAGAAGATCTCGTAGAAGTCATGACGATGTGGAGAAAGCACATCCTTTACTTTTGTTTTATAAAATGGACCATTGATTGGCGATAAATCAAATTTTCTTGGATTCATAAATTCAAAATCATGAAAGATGGGTATATTTTTTGACATGTTTTAATCCTTTCTATCAGGACTCAAGAACGGAGTAACATAACGTGAGAAACTCCGTGAGCTAGGTCACGGAGCAACTTTGGATTCCCTTATTCAGTTTGGCCCTAGAACCTTTTGTCGTATGGATTCAAGTGCTTTCTCTTTCCCTAAGGGATACTCGGATTGGTGCCACTCTTCTCCGATCATCGAGTACACCTTTCCCTCCCTGGATGCTTTCAAACGAGTAAATAAGGGATTGGATATAAAATCTTCAAAACGGGATTGAACCAAATCTGCTGTATTTGATTCAAACGCATAATTACCTACAAAAATGTGGTCTGGCTGAAGGCTATAAATGGTATCTAATGAGACGACTTCTACCGTTGAATCCGGTTTGTCTAATGGGACTCCCTTAGCCGCAGGTAAATCCATATCCGTAAACAAGATATCGCCCAACAGGGACCGTCCATAAATACGATATTCAGTTGCATTGGTTACATATAGGGTAAATGTCTCTCCTGGATACTTTGCTTTAATTTCACTTCCTATATTTTTTGCTTTTGCAGAATACTGTCCGAACCATTCATCCACTTCTTTTTTCTTATCTAAAAATGCACCCAGCTCCGTAAACTGTTCTCTCCAAGAGTACAAATCATTTTCAAGATAGATCGTTGGAGCGATCTTAGACAACTGATCATACATTTTTTCTGTTCGTGAATTGCTGATTATCAAGTCTGGTTTAGCCGCCACAATATCCTCAATTTTAACCGTATGAGGGGAAACAAATACGGTGTTATCCATTTTTCCGTCTAAATAATTTGGTGCTTTTCCATTTAAACCAGTGGAAGATACGACAGGTGTGTATCCCATGATAAGGAGTTGCTCCGAGGTGTATGCCAAATCGACAATACGTTTCGGATTTACTGGTATATCGACGCTTCCTTTTATCGTTTGGATGGTTCGCAATTCGGTATTTACTTCATTCGTGTTCCCTGTGGTAGACTCACTCTTTGATGCAGATGGCCCATTAGTATCATTATTACAAGCCGAAATCATCATAAAAACAGATAGTATAAATATTAACATGCTCCATTTCTTCATCCGTATAACCCCTTTTCTTCACACGATTTTATTTGGATCGGAGCAGCAGGTACAGAAAGTAAGGTGCTCCAACTAATGAAACAAGAATGCCTGCAGGTACTTCTACACGTGGCAGAATTGTGCGTGCAAACCAATCACAAAGCAATAGCAACAATGCACCGATTAACGCTGAGATCGGGATAATCACTTTATATTTACTACCGACCAATTTTCTTGCAATATGCGGAGCCATTAGACCAATGAACCCGATTCCCCCACCAGCAGCAACACATGCTCCAGCTAAACCGACACTCACAAGTAGAAACTTCAGTCTTTCCCGATTAACTTTAACGCCAATACTCGTAGTTGTGCTTTCTCCAAAACTCAATGCGTCTAGATAGCGATTATTATAGAATGCATAGAGTGACAGAATCGTGATCCATGGTAGGATTGCAATCACGATAGGCCATCCCGTTCCTGTCAAACTTCCAGCCAACCAAACGGTTGCCCCCATATAGACTTCATCACTCAATTTTAAGGAAAGAATGATGTATATTGCCCGTAATCCTTCACCTACTGCTAAACCAACCAGTATTAATCGAATGGGTAGTATTCCTTTACGCCATGCAAGGGCATAGATGATTAGAGCGGTCAATAATGCACCAACAAAGGCGAAAATCGGTATACTCATTGCATTGTAGGATGCGACTGTGCCGCTTTGAAACACCAGATACATGAGCAAAACAACGGCAAGGCCTGAACCAGCATGGACACCCATTAGTCCTGGATCAGCCAGATCATTCCTGGATAAACCTTGCATAATAGCTCCTGAAATCGCTAAGCCACACCCAATAAGAAGTGCGATGACCATTCGTGGTAGGCGTAACTCAAAAAGCGTAAGGTTCTGCTCCGGAGTTCCTTTCCCTAATAATGTCGACCAGACTTCGTGCGGCGATATAGAAACCGAACCAGAATTTAAACTCAATATAAATACAATACAAATGAGAATTAAGATGATGAAGGCAAGCAGCGGGGCATGCTTTCTCCGAACGAATTGCATTACATTCCCCTCCATTGCTTTCTGGCCAAATATAAGAAAAACGGAACACCGAGAACAGCAGTTAGTGCACCTACTGGTGTTTCATAAGGGAACTGAACCCATCGCGCAACTAAATCTGCGTAGGTTAATAGCACCCCACCTAACATAGCCGAACAAGGAATGATTAATCGGTAATCCTGACCGACAAGAGATCGTACGATGTGCGGAATCACAAGCCCAATAAAACCTATCGCACCAGCAACGGAAACCGAGACTCCTGTCATTAAAGCCACTAATGCGATGGCTAACAATTTGGTGAGAAATGTCCGCTGCCCTAAGTTTGTTGCAATTTCTTCGCCCAAACTTAGAATACTGATGGAGCGGGAAAGAAACATTGTGATTAATAAACAAATTAGGCCAATCGGTAAAAGAAGCGATACTTCTGGCCAGCGCACCATGGATAGCCCTCCTGCATAAAAAAAAGCCATATCCTTAGAGATTTCAAAATATATAGCAAGTCCAGAACTTAGTGAACCGAATAAGTAACTAATCACTGTACCCGCCAATATCATCTTAACGGAGGTCATTCCACCGGGAGAAAAAATACTGATCACGTAAACAAAGAGAATACTAAGACCTGCACCCAAAAAGGAAACAAGCATGAGTTGAAAGTGATTTAATAATGGTGATAAGACCATGGCGATACATAATGCAAGACCGGCTCCTTGTGACAAGCCAAGAACCGATGGATCAGCCATTGGGTTTCGAGTGATTCCCTGCATGATCGCTCCGGATACTGCCATGCACGCTCCCACTAACATCGCACCTAAAACGCGAGGCAATCGTAATTCATGAATTAAAATATGAATATCCACTTCGGAATTGAATAAGAATAAGGCTTGCCATCCGTCTCTCCAACTTACCCCCGAAGTGCCATACATGATCGATATCATTACTCCAAGAATTAGCAGTAAAGCACCAACCAGAAAAATAGTAATAGCAACAGTGGTTTGTTTTTTCTGTATTAACGTGATTCTCATACCCCTTTCAAGTCTGGCTTACCGCTCCTTTATCGCGATCAAGTTCTTAGCCTTAGTTAGTTTAGTTGATAATGATTATCATTGTAAATGCGCATTCAACAACATCCATAAAAAGTACCGAAGTTGATGTCAAATATCCAAATTATCTAATGCATTTACGTCATTATTGCCTTTCAGAGTGCTGAGAGGGAACCTCAAAAAACAAGCTATTCATCAAAAAAGGAATAAAAAACTCTCTTCGCTTTTTAAGTGGATTCCACTTAAAAAGCGAAGAGAGTCAAATTTCATATTGTTCTATATTGCTTAGGAGTCATTCCTACTTTCTTTTTGAACACTTTATTGAAATAGCTTGTATTATTGAAACCACACTCCATGGATATATCTTGGATACTATAATCGGTCATACTTAATAATCGCTTAGCTGCCTCTATTCGATGCCGAAGTAGAAATTCAATAGGCGAACAATGCATATAGGATTGAAATACACGAGATGCTTCACTTTTACTAATGTTTGCTGATGTTGAAATATCAAGAAGTGTTATTGTTTTTTTATAATTGAACTCTATATAAGACACCATATGTTGCAATCGCACCTGATACTGTAAATCCCTTTTATCCAGTTTTAATTTCGGGATTTCTTCGAAGTTCAGTACGATCGTTTGCCATATTTGATTCAATAGACACTGAACCTGAAGCTCGAAACATGACTCGTGAGGGTTACACGTTTCAAAATTCAACTTCGGAAATGGACCAAACGAACTTTCAGCTCCATATTGTTGGAGTAAATCAAAAATACTAAATAGCTTTTTGAGAATTCCATTGTTCCAAGGAATATCCGAAGTAAAAATGATATAGGGTAAATTTTGGTCAGTCAGTATAGGTTTCATGTACTTCTGAAACATAATACTTGAATGTGGGGCGATTAATTCCGCAGAGAAAATGATATTCGGGCACTCACACATGTCCATCTCATTGATTTGTTCAAATCCATGTAAGGTATTCCCGTTTATAAATATACCGTCGCCTACATTTAAGGTAACAGTATGACTCCCAATCTGTACTCGAACTATTCCCCCCATAGCTACGTAAAATTGCGGCTCAAAATGCCAATGTAAAGGTACTCTTCTATCCAGAAATGTATATAATTCATCCACATAATACTGAATCGGAAATTCAGGATGTCCATGTTGAATATTTACAAATAGCGTACGGTCGACGGGCATCGTATCAGCTTTCATCACAACCACCTTCTTGGGAATATAATTTTATTTACTGGGAATAAAATATCTATCTTAATATTTCCCTGATGATATAATTCTATTCCATGAGCACCTGTGTTGCAAAGCATCAAGCCATTGAAAAGGAGGAAGTTATCATAATAATTAAAAAAACATTGATATACAAGTTTAGGACAATACCACCAGTCTCATTTCAACAGTTTAGAATTGTGTGTGGCTAACAAATTGCGTTCAATCGTTTAGCAATCAAGAAGGGGTAGAATGAAATTGAAAAAAATTATATTTTACATCATCGCAATATTAACTGGAGCTTGCTTGAGCTTTGAAGCCGCTCTTTTCGGAAAACTAGGAGAACAGGTCGGTGAATTAGAGGCTAACTTCTATAACTTCTTAATGGGGGCAATCATCTCGTTAATCCTTTTATTATTTTTTGGGAGAGGTAATCTACCTAAAATTATGAAATTGCCAAAATGGAACCTTCTCGGAGGCATTTTAGGGGTTGTCTATATGCTTTCAATTGTTATTGGTATTCCCTTTATAGGCGTGGGGTTATCCATGATAACGGTTGTAGTAGGACAAATGTTGACAAGTATTCTTATAGATCATTTCGGATGGTTTGGGAGTATGAAAAAGAGGGTTAGCGGCAAAAGGATAGCTGCTTTGATTCTTATGTTGGGCGCTTTAACTTTTACTATATTTTAAAAAGGAGTATCGTTATGGGAATTTTATTTGTAATTGTAATAATCACTTTGATTGGAGGCGCGGCAGTCAGCTCTCAATCATCGATCAATGGTAAAGTCGGTGGAACAATTGGTTTATTGGAGACTGTATTCTTCTCATTGGGTACCGGCGCATTAATTCTTGGGGTCTTGGTTTGCTTTTTTGGTACCGGCCATGTATTTGATCTGGTCCATGCCCCCAAACTACAACTTGCTGCTGTTTTCTTAGGATTTGGTTATTTGTTTTTGTCCAGTTTTAATGTGAATAAGCTTGGTGTAACTCCCGCTAATCTTACTGCCATTGTAGGCCAGATTCTTGCAGGATTTATGATCGATGCGCTAGGCTTATTCGGTAGTGCGGTCATTGAATTCTCGTGGCAGCGTGGAATTTCAGTTATTCTAATGTTAACCGCTCTTTCTTTAATTTTTAGCGAAAAGAATAGCACAACATTAGAAACAAAATTAAATTAAAATAAAAATAGTTATTCATCTAAATCGATAATCGGTCCAAGTTCTTGTCCGCAGTTTGGAAAAGAACTTGGCTCCTTAAAACAAAAAAGCCTCTTCCAATAGATTAACAATAGTAATACATATAATATTCAACTAACCTGCCCGATCGTATTATGAGATCAACCAGTTCTTTCTGGTTGATCCTTTTTTCATTTGCATAGAGGATTAAGGTAGCCTGGTCGAACGTACCTGCCCGTGGGACTTGATCCCGAGCGCTATAGTGTTCGCCCTACTTGTCATGACCATGATTGAGGCTGGTTGGGACGTAAGATCCCGTATAACAAGCGATGCTATGGAGCGACAAGAAGAACCTTAGGGATGCCGGGGAATCTAAACTTACAGGGAGAGATGAAATGAATCCAGTTGTCGGTCTAGATATTTCAAAAGAAGAAAGTCATGGACAAGCCTTTTTAGCGCGCGGAAAGCCCTTCAGAGGGACATTCCACTTCGAGCACACTCGTGATGGCCTAGCAAATTTACATCAAGTTTTGAAGGATGTTGAGACTGCATCCAAACTACGTCCTCTGCTTATTCTAGAAGCAACCGGCCATTACCAAAGTCCCGTTGTTCAGTTCCTAGAAGAACATCACTACATTTATATTGTCATTAATCCGCTCATCTCAAATCGGCTTAGAAAGTCTCAACTTCGTAAAGTAAAGACGGATGCTGTGGACGCTTACCTATTGGGAGAGTTGTACTACAAGGAAGAGTTTGAACCTTTTAAGAAAAGAGGTGTGCAACTTCTCAATCTGCGCTATCTTACAAGACAGTATGAATCCCTTTCAAAGATGTGTGTACAGACAAAGCTGCAATTCCAAGCCGTTTTAGATCAGGTTTTCCCAGCTTACAAAGGCGTCTTTGGAGCTATGTATTCCCGTATTTCACTACGGTTTTTAAGTGAATTTCCAACCTCATATTCAGTTTTGCAGACGGATGAAATTACACTCAAAGCTAAGATGAAAGAACTACTTTCTTCGAAACGGGGGCGTTCAGAGGGCTGGATTAACCAACGGGTTCAGCGACTGCTAGACGCGGCAAAACAAAACCCATTTCAACAAACCATGTATGCAAGCCACTTAATCAATTTGAAAGTTCTTATTACCCTTATTCTTCAGTACCAAGAGCATCTTGCTGAACTGGAACAGAACATAGATGCTCTGGCTGAAGAAATTGAAGAGTATGAATTAATTCAGTCGATTCCCGGTATTGGGCATAAAATTGCTGCAACAATTTTATCTGAAATTGGAGAGATCGACCGATTTGATCATCCTAAAAAGCTAGTGGCTTTTGCAGGCATTGACCCGAGTGTCTTTGCTTCCGGTAAATTTACAGCAACTCGAAACCGAATCACGAAACGTGGTTCCAGGCAGTTGCGTTACGCACTGGTAATGGCTGTCCAGTGTGGGCTTATACGCTCCCGAAATATGCGAATCAAAGCGTTCTATGATCGCAAGAGAGCAGAAGGAAAACCACATAAAGTAGCTCTAATCGCATGTGCAAATAAGCTCGTCCATTGGCTCTATGCAATCTTGAAAAACAAAAAGGAATTTCGTCCAATTTAAAAGATTATTATTGGCATAACCTTCCAAGGCACAACGGAAATTGGAGGGTTATTTAGCATGCTCATTTTAACTATACCACATGATTTAGAATCACTTTACTGGTAATCTTGACAAGCTATTAGCTGGTATAGCTGAATGAGAAGAAGCAGTTGCCGCGACGGCAAACTGCTCTTATTTAGTCTTACTCACCTACCATACCGTCCATATCAGCATCGTGCATATAAGGATATAACCAATGATCACTCGTTATTGGCATACTATAACCTGCTGTTTTAGCTTCTTTAATCGTCACCTGTCCATTACCGTTTGTATCAACACTAGAAATGTCAGCGTTTTTATTTGAACTAGTTGAGTCAGAAGGCTCACTGTCTGTTAATCCGAGTGATGCATTTACTTCATCAGGATTCACATTGTCAAATGTATCAACGATCTTGTTACCCTTTAACGTATACGTGTACTGGTAACTTGAAGGGATTTGGGTTTCTGTATTCGGATATGTGACAATCGCTTCAAAATTAGTGGCTCCACCTGCTTTGCGTATCGCATCTTCCATATAAGCCTGATCACCATGTCGGTTGAGTGTGCTATCTTGTGGGGTAATATTATATGGATTCGATACCCCTCCGAGAGAATCAGCAATGATATGTCCTTCATCTAAAACGTCACTTTCGACACCAGGAACCTTTGCCTCATCAGGGTAGTATCTGCCAGACGATAGTACAGGTTCGTTACGGTCGTCTTGTAGAATAATTTCATCAGCAATGACACGCACTAATTGCCCATATTCATTAGTAAATGCCCAATATTCACGGTCTCTGTATCCAATGTCAACAACAACGTTAGGTTCACGATACCCAGACAAATCACCACCATCGACTTCGATAAGCTTGTATCCTAAAAACAATTTGTTATTTGGTTGTGTTGATGTTTCCTCTTCTACTGGTTCATCAACAACCGCTTTGACAGCTGCTTTTTTTTCACTATTCTTATTTGTTGTATCTGTGGTTATTACTTGTGAATCTGTTTCTACATCTGTATTGGATGTATCTTCTACGTTGGTACAACCAACCATAAAGATGATCGTTAAAATTAAGATTAAATAGTTCATTTTCTTTTTCATTTTAGGACTCTCCTATAATTTCATACTGTTCATTCTAAAAACGACGACTTTAACTATCTTTTCTTGTTCTATAATCTTACCATAAAAGACTAATATCCTATTAAATTACCCTGCCCCCGTTAGCGCAGCGAAGGCAGCCGATCTTAGTCGTCGGCTGCCTTCGTGTCATCAGTAAGCTATAGTTTCCCGTTAGTTTAATGACGGTCTACATATTTTACTCTAGTTTTGAAGCATGGTCACTGAGTCCTTATCTTCAAATATTATTCTGTAATTCCATTATGCTGCTTAATTTTTGAAAATCACGATCATATGCTTACTTCCCATATATTCAACGGAAGTATTTAACTGCTCCGCCACAAAACGAACAGGAACGAACGCACTGCCGTTCTTCAGAAGTAAAGGAGCATCTTGCATCACCGTTTGCTGGTTTACTTTTACCTGCCTATTCCCTACAGCCCAACGAATCGTTTTACCATCCTTCTGAATCGTTACCTCTTTGGTGCTCTGATTCCAATTCACGGTTGCCCCAAGCTTCTCGGAGATGAAACGGATCGGCACATAGGTGCGTCCCGTCTGAATAAATGGCGCTGCGGAAATACGATAAGCACTGTCTCCGACATAAGCTGTCTTGTTGCTGATCACCAAGCGCTGTGTCTTACGCTGACCGCCAGGCAAATCAGTAGCCCAACATCCGAATTCTTAAACCAATAGGGAAGAGGGTGTACGTCTGGAGCCAATCTAATTGGTCTATATATCTGTTTTCTCCCCGGCTTTTACAATGACAAAGAAATCTAAATTGGAATATTCACCCAATTGTCCTATCTCGACCCAACGGAACCAACTCCTAATAATAAAAAAGCTCTTCCCTTGCGTTCGAGCGACTTGCCGATCTCCCCAGTCGCTGTAACAGCAATTCTGTCTCAACATTACGAATTCTCCTCTAGTTTTGGAATACAAAAAGGGTCCAAGCCACTTCTCAGCGAGGTTGAACCCGAAGGTTGCATTGCCTTTATTATCCTGCCATTAAATTATCATTCTTGTTGCTTTCAATCGAAAAAAATATCCATTATTTGCGGTATGGTTCCCCGAGTATGATCTTAAACCATCCTGCCCGTTAGCTTAATGAAACAGATTTGGAGGTCGTGGGAGAACAGTTTTTGTTACGAGGTCTAAGCCTCTAAAGCCGCTACGTTCTCCCGGCTCCCCCATCGTAAAGCGACCACAAAAAAAGGCCAACCAGTAATTACTGGCTAACCTGATAATACGAAAAAGCCGCTATAATAGCGACTTAAATGGAACAATGTTCTTGTCCCGCACAATTATATCTATATCGACCTAATATATTTATCTTTCTGCTTTCAGTGAGCGAATTATTCATGATATAGCTCTCTGCTTGCTTCATATGACGAAAAAAAACCTGATTATGGCAAGAGGAATATTCTCTCCGACGTCCTGAAGCATGCTCGTCCACAAGGATAGCTATACGTAGTTACCCTAGAGAGTAACTACATATATGTTTGATGCGAATACCACGTTTCAATATGATTAAGAATGTATGATTCACTTCATGAAATAAAGCAAATTTATGAGCTTTTCTTATTTCAGCAATGCGGTGTTACTTAATCGTGTTTACCAGAACAAAAAAGCATCTCCAACTAAGTTGTAGATGCTTTTTTGTTCCATAAGAATCATTTCATCATTAGTCTTCAGAGATGATTCAACAAATCTCGCTTTGATAGACACTCTTACTTGCTTAGTAGTTCCATGTAGTCACTCGCTTTTATCATACGTATTCTTAGAAACCTCTTCAATCTCATTGATGTTGGGTTGATAGTTCGGGACAGTGCACCTATGCATATACTTTACGTCCTGATTCATCTTCAATGAATTCAAATAGAAGGTTACGTAATCTGAGTGCTACTTATGAGGTTGTATATTCGGCTAATGAAGCTCTTAAAAATACGATTTCTCGTCTGATATCTTTCGGCTTAATTGCACCGAGAACTCTATTTTCAACCTCAGGTGTCCAATATATTTTCAACCTTCCTCGAGCTCTAGTAATGGCCGTGTAAAAAATACTATGGGTTATGTGGTCTTCAACTTCATCAGTTATAACGACTTTTACAGAATTGAATTCTAAGCCTTGTGCTTTATGGATTGATACTGCATATGCAACCTGAAATGGTACAAAAGATGTTGATGGTACTTCCAGATTTTCATCAACTTGTCTTTGGTCGTCAACTATGAAGCGAATTACTGAACGTCCTGCTGCCGAATTCCCTAGAAGCTCAAAATCATAGTGCATAGCCTCCAGTCCGTTAATTGATTTATCAACTTCAATATCAAACTGGATTTTACCTTCATCAAGTTCGATACCTACTATCCAGCCTTTTATATTGTTATAAATCAAGGGCGTGAAGCGATCAGATTCGTTGAATAGCACCGGATCACCAACTTTATACAATTGGAGCCCCCATGAGACAGCAAGGTTAGGATTTGCCTGTTGAAGGAACCGATTAATATTATTTATTCCATAGAGTCCGTCATAATTTAGGCATAAAATAATTTCATCCGGCTCTGAAGGTGTAAATATAGAAGCATCCAGAGAAGTTGAATACTGGTTTCTAGCTATTGTTTCTACTATTCTATCATCCACACCACGAACTCTATCCCATAATGTCTGCAATTCCTCATTGTGGCTTCTGTAAGGTCTTGTAAGATGATTAATTGATGATGCCGGTAAAAAACCTTCTGCCGCATTAAACCAGTTTCCAAATTGGATAGACTCAATTTGAAAAATATCACCTACCAAAATAAGCAGCTCAAAGTCGGCTTTTTCTAAGATTTCTTTCATATCACTGTTATTGACTGTACTACATTCATCGATGACTACTATGTCATATTTTGTGCGTATACTCTGTTTCTTTATAAACTTTGTGACAGTCATAAAGTCCGTATCACCTGTTTGAACTGTGACCCTACGTTTCATATTATCCACTGCAGGATTAGTATTGGCCAAGTACAACCTGCTCTGATTCATAAACAGATTTGAAATATGGTTGATAAGCGTAGACTTTCCTGTACCAGCCGAGCCGTAAATAAGAGCAACAGAAGACTGCGTGAACATTTGCCGCAACGATTCTCTTTTTTCTTCACAGTCCACTAAATGAACCTCGGAAGTAAGCCAATCGTCTACAGAGTTAGTATAGTTCTGGACGCCACTCGATGACAATTCAATGAGTTTCTGAATAATCCATACTGTGTCCTTTTCATAACCAGATATATAAAAATGATTGTTCCGTTCTTTCAAGCGTCGCGCTTGATGACGCTCATTATGGTACAGTCCTCTGTTGAAAGTACTCACAAGCATATCAACATCGCCGAACCGCTCAAGGTCACTTCGTGAAGTATAAAGTTGTCCATTCCTTTCTGTGTTTTTGAGTACATAGCGTGCAAGTAACTCGTGCATCCTATTCGTAGTGTCAAGACAGTCAAACAAATCAACTAGCTTCGGATTGTGATGTAAAAGCGAGGTAGTAAACGGCATATTATCAAAGGGAATACAACCGTAATTCAGACGAAGATGTGACAAATAAGGATTAGATCCACCAAGTTGATCTTCAATAATCCTTTTATTCATATGATAAAGTAAATATCTAAGAACATTGTAGCCTGATTGGTTACTTCTAATAATTTCGCGACAACGGTCAAACAAGTCAAAAAGATAGCTGACCTTTGCATTAAAAGTCGAGAGGACACTGGAACGAATTCGCCTATAATGCTCATCTTCAAAACAGAGAATTTCAACTAGGTTAAGTCCTGTTCTTGTCAAGAATTGCATCAAGCCTCTTCCCTCAGCAGAACTTGCATAACCCTGCAAATTTTCCGCGAAAATGTTCGAAAACTTCTCTATCTCAATCGGCCGAATCGCCACTTCCCAACTCACAATGATGAAAATAGGCATGGTCTTCCCTAAGATAGTGATGTTCTCTTCGATCGTTCCTAGTTTTACAGCATAGTATTTCGAGATATCTAATGAAGTGAAAGCGATTATGCGGTCAAATTTACTCGCTTTTCCGGTCGCGGGCATGAAGGTGACTTCATAGTAAATTCGTTGATCTACAAAAAACGGCTTAATTTTGTAAACGTAGTATCGCATATTATCGGATGATGCTATATCTGCGCGGTGATTTCTGCGTATTAACCTCTCAGCTATTTTCTCGTAATACTCCTGAAGATTTCTATCTATGTTTAATGGAAACTTATCCAGATTCGCAAGAACATCAAGTCCATACTGAGTTTTTAGGAAATCTTTGATTCTCAACATAAATTCATAGTATTTAAGCATCACACGCTCTGAATCCTCAGGTTCAAGAGTATAGTGTGAAGCAACAATTTGTAAATAATCGTGAAACCTCCATAAGAATTTCAGATTTCCCTTTGTCTTTACAAAGCTGATAGCCTGATCTATGTTTGAATAATTGTATGTTGTATCATGAGCATGAGCATAAATTTTGAACATTGCATGTTCAACAAAAGTCCGCAGATTGGACAGAATGTCCTGTGAGACTGCTCCTCTCCCCAAAGCGTCAAGGTTGTCAATGTGACGGCAAATAGCAGCATCGCTTCTAAAAATTTGCTCGTCAATTCTACGAATTGTTTCAAAGTCGGTAGTCATTTGCTTGCCTCATTTCTTAGGATTTTCTTTTCGTCACCTGATACCGTTTTCCTACCAAGAGAGGAATTTAAGCGCAATACATTCTTTTACTACTCTCAAAATTCCCCACCACTTGGTAGAAAACGCAAATACCTCTTCATAATGTAGCGCTTATCTTTAGTCTAAATCTGGAGTAAGATAAGAAATAAAAGAGTAGCCCTTAAATAACCTCATAGCTACAGCTACATATTGTACCTTATACTACAAGTCGTAGAGTTACCGCAGCGAACCTTTTCCGATTCAATAAAGACCGTTTTATTTATATATGACCTCGATTCTTCGAGCACAGCTAAAGAATGACGATAAATTTTCAATTTATCAACCAACATACGTTAACTGCACTAAAAAGTCTTTGTATTCATCTTTGTCTTTTCTCCCATAAAATGCAACTTCTTTAACGAGTATTTTCCCATAGTACCCTCCTAATATTACAGTAATGTCCTGGGAAGCAGTTGCATAAATTTGGGCGGTGATTTCTCTATATTTATTATGTAGTCGAATAATTTGTGTAAAATACTCCCTTACCACTAGGATAAGGTTTAGCCACTCGCCTTGTTTATCCAACTTTTCTTTTAATTTGATCTTATTATTGAATTTATATATTTTTTTCAATTCTTTGTAGTTTAACTCCACAAAATAAGGTAATTGACTACCTACCGTTCTACTAAAGAGTGGTATTATTGCTGTGATTCGCTCCACAATCAATCCCTGGTGCTGCATATAATTACGAATGAATTCCATGAGCTGATATGAAACAGATTCGTCATACAGTTTATTTGTCTCCTTTTCAAATTCTATTTTTAAATCGGAAACAAGTAGTTGCTTTTCCAAAAGAGACAACCCATGAAGTACTTGATCACGATACAACCTTATAGTGCTTAGTAGGTTTTAGTCGTCTGTTTAGCACAACAACTTGAGCCATTCCAAAATTCTGAAACTTCTCGGTACAGTCTTGCTTATCATTTTGATTAGCAAGGAAGAAGTCATAATTTTCTTTTATTTGTTCTTCCCATTCATAGTAATTAGCAGATACCATATTAAACTTTTCTTCAATCCATATTAAAGATAAACAGGCATGATATGAACTTCTGATCTTCAAAAAAACTTCGTCATCTACATCTTTAGGTGGAGTGCCAAATAAGAGTTCCTGCATTGTTTGAACACCACATTTCTCATTCATCAAAAACATCCCCTTTCTATAAATACGTTAATTGTATCTGACCTTCTCTCGCTAATTCTAACCTAAAAAGTTCGCATCTGGATTGGCTACACTTAGTTGGACAATAAAAATGAGGGCTTGTAGAATAAACCTATCATCCTAAGGAGCGGATCTCTACAATGCCGAAACAACGACGTACGTTTACAGCAGATTTCAAGAAGCAAATGGTGCAATTATACGAGAATGGGAAGCCCAGAGCAGATTTGGTGGAGGAATATGGCCTCACCGCATCGGCTCTAGATCGCTGGATTAAACAAGCTCAGACAACGGGCTCCTTCAAGGAGAAGGACAACCGTTCACCCGAAGAAAACGAACTTCTTGCATTACGCAAAGAAAATGAGCGCCTTAAAATGGAGGTCGACATTTTAAAGCAAGCCGCGCTGATCATGGGACGAAAGTAGCTATCATCCAGAATAATCGGGATAAATACTCGGTATCAGCAATGTGTGACGTCCTGCAACTCGCAAGAAGCACGTTCTATCACGAAGCCAAGGAACAGACAAACGACAATGACCTAGTGGAAGCCGTTGTGGATATTTTTCACAAGAATCGAAGAGCCTATGGCACTCGAAAACTCAAAGTCAAACTTCTGGAACGCGGCATGGTTGTTTCCAGACGTAGAATCGGTCGAATCATGCAAGAACAAGGACTGGTTTCCACGTACACCGTGGCGCAATATAAGCCCCATAAAACGGCATGTAATGAAGCCGTTACGGCAAATGTTCTGGATCGTGAGTTCGAGCAGGAGGAAGCCAAACGCTTCATCGTCAGCGATCTGACTTATGTGAAGATCCAGAACCGATGGCATTACATTTGTGTGCTGATTGATTTGTTCAATCGAGAGATCATTGGCCATAGTGCAGGTCCAAACAAGGATGCTGTTCTGATTTCCCGCGCTTTTGCAACGGTACAAGGTGATTTGCGTCAAATTCAGTGGTTTCATACCGACCGTGGCAGTGAGTTTAAAAATCAAAAGATGGATGAGCTTTTGAAGACGTTTGATATTGGCCGTTCACTCAGCATGAAAGGCTGTCCATATGACAACGCCGTCGCCGAAGCCACCTATAAAATCATGAAAACAGAGTTCATTCACCAGATGAACTTCCAGACCCTTCGTCATTTGGAACTGGAATTATACGATTACGTTAACTGGTTTAACAAACATCGAATTCATGGAACTTTGGGCTATATGACGCCTATTCAGTATCGTCATGCAGCCCTTAAAAAAGTTGTTTGATTTACTGTTGACAATCCACATCTAACATGGCGAAAGTATTACAACAACGAGCGATAGTCTAAGGATAAGTACAATAAATAATTAAAGTATTTTTGAGGCCTTTATAATACCTGTATCCACTTAAAAAGTATATATCATTCATTTTTCAAAATTCAGCAGACATAACATTTCTACTGTTTTAGAAAAAAAGAAAGCCCGGTTCACATTGAAAAGAGATCAAGCTTTCTTAAATATAATTACTCTACATGCGTGGACATTTATTCTATATAATATTAATCAGTGTTGCTTCTACATTCAATTCGATCTTCTGCTTTACCACTAATGGGATCCACCAGTTC
This sequence comes from Paenibacillus sp. FSL W8-0439, assembly GCF_038008995.1. NCBI lineage: Bacteria > Bacillati > Bacillota > Bacilli > Caryophanales > Paenibacillaceae > Paenibacillus > Paenibacillus sp. FSL W8-0439. The sequence continues at coordinate 2,892,969 of NZ_JBBPAK010000001.1, read as the reverse complement.
TTTCTGGTTGATCCTTTTTTTCATTTGCATAGAGGATTAAGATAGACTACTAGAACGTACCTGCCAGTGGGACTTGATCCCAAGCGCTATAGCGTTCGCCCCACTTGTCATGACCATGATTGAGGCTGGTTGGGACGTAAGATCCCGTATAAAAAGCGATGCTATGGAGCGACAAGAAGAACCTTAGGGATGCCTGTGAATCTAAACTTACAGGGAGAGATGAAATGAATCCAGTTGGCGGCATGGAGCTAACTCCTATTTTTCTTAAAGGTGTATTCAAGTTCTTGGGGGTTCTTGACTAAACCCGATTGACGATCTCAACTACCCCGAATAAAGAAAAACTGCTGAGGACATCAGCAGAAGGGAGGAGAATAAGATATCAAACCTATTCGCTTCAAAGGCTTTCTCGAACCCCTATTAATGAGAGCGATACTTTTGGAACTCCCTCGGCAATTGAATTGCATGAGATTATAGTTAGGTGTTTATTTAATAGGTAAACATTAGAAGTTTGTTCTCGACTCGGGACAAGAATTTTCCGATAAAATAAAAAAGCCGCAAAATAACGACTTTCAATGGGGTTATGTTCTTGTCCCTCATTAGATCATTACTTATTGCACCACACTTAGCAAATCATATTTTTCACCGCAAGTTTTCTTTCATAATTTTTAAGCTTAAAATAGCATGTAGGTTGAATTGCTTGAAAACTACACGCTATTTTTAGTCAGAAATACTAACGCATATATGATATAGTCCAGTTATCATGCCATTCCTGATATGATTAGTTAAAGCAATCTTAATTCCTGAAAAATAAAATTCATTATCTATGCGGAAATCAATAGTTTCTAACTTATATGGATAATTGTGCTCAGTTATATGCTTTTTATACTTCAACCAAAATGATCCAAAATCTTTTATCTTTACATAACTGATAATAAAATTAAATGGGAGGCCCGTTGTGTCATATTTAAAAATTTTATTAATGTGGAGATTTAAATAATTTGCATCTAATGATGATAAATTTAGTGCTTCAATAATCGAGTACGGAATATTTTTTTCTTCAATAAGAAGGTCAACTTCACCAGCGGATTTTCCAGTATTTGAAACCCCCCACCTTGTTTGATCTTTTATATAAAACCCTGTAGTTTCCAAGATGTTCTTTATGAATCCATTCCTATCATCTTCAGAGACATTTCGATATAAATGATTTCCTTGTAATTTTACACATGCATTAACAATTGAATTTAACAACACATCATATGAATAACGTTTTGTACTTTCAAGAAGCTTCAATACTGCGACAGTTTTATTGGATTCATGCAAGCTTTTTATAAATTCATCTATATCTTTATCATTAATCGTAGGATAAATCTCTTTAATATAACTAAGGCTTGTGTCTTGTCCAGTAACAGTATCGCTTATGACAATATTCTTTAGGTAATTTAAGAATTTTTTTTCAATATCAGTTATACTATCTTGATTTAGCAAGACATCTATTTTTGAGAGAGACGCTTTATAATTAAACTTAAATATTGGTTCAATAAAATACTCTATGATTTTTTCACTTGTATTATGCACTATTTTTCCAAAGAAAAGATTTTCTTTATACTCTACATTTTTCAATTCATAAAATTGAACACATAAATAATTAAATTCTTTCCTATAATCTATCCAATAATCAGGATTCTGGCATTTGATTTTTTGTAGCTTTGAAATACATCTACTAATTCCAATAAACACTGTATTAGAATATTCATCTAATGAGAGTAATCTTGTTTCCCAAATTAACGTCATAATACGTACATATATCTCATCTGCAGACTGTGACTTGAAGGATAAGATGTCTGTTAAATATCGACATATGAGCTTAAGTATTCTGGCATCTATTCTGTTATCATCATTTTGTTCTGCTGCTAAAAAAAAACTTTCTGCAGCGGTTATTTTAATCTGGTAATCTTCTTTCGATATTGTATCGTTAGCATCGAAAATTTGAATTAATCCCATTTGATAACTTGCTTCCGACACTATTTCACAATTCTTATCATTAGATTTTTCTTTCAAAATTTCTTTTATATCGTCCGATTCATTCTGATAAAATAAAGATAAGAACCTAAGTCTTAAACATTCCAAACTGGTCTCTTGTATCTCTTCCCATTCATCAAGCAATAGCCCAATCATTCGTCGTTGTTTTACTTTACCTCTATAGACTAGGGTTAGTAAATCGCATAAGGCCCTTCGCTTACAATATATTTTTTCACCAGAATCTTTTAAAACATTTTTAGCAAATAAATAAATTTCTTTTTCATTTAATGTGTCTGCTTCAGTAAGAAGATTCTCTTCATCCCAATATCGTATTCTTTCCTTTAGCTCCGAATTAAAATAATCCTCCCCTATTTTCATTAGAACACATAATCTCCTTCAGGATAGACCGTTTGATTCATTAGAACATTCTCTAATTCACGAGTTGCAGTACCGATAATTATTTGCAAATTCTCACCGTATCGATCGTTAATATTTTTAAGTACATCCTTTAGTCCATCCAAATATCTAGAATCCCCTTCTTCTTTATTTGGACTATCAATTATAAGAAATCGTGTATGACGGCCAAAATTTTTCTCTATGTCCAACTGAATTAATCCTAAATAGAAAGCAATCTTTACTCTTAACTGTTCACCTTCTGCAATCTCATCAAATTTCATACAAACATCATTTTGAATATAAGTCACATTGAATTTATTATCGATCTTAATATCTGTTATTGATTCAAGGCCAAATTCTTGAATTTCTGCCAACATCATTCTTGCCAAGCTGTCTAAAATACCTTTGCTCTTTTCATACCTTTTTTGATCTAGGAACTCAATCGCTGAATTCAGTACCTGCAGTTCCTCTTCCATTTTTTCTAATGTTATCTGTTCGTTACTAGTTTCACTGATACTGTCCTTCTTGTAAAGCAACACAGCACGTTCAGCTATTAACGTTTTTTCCTCTTCTGATATATCGCTACTATTTTGTCTTACCAAATTAATATTACTGATAATTTTAGAGAGGTCAATTTCCATTTTTTCTTCATATTTCAATTGTTGATTCAACTGATTTTTTTTTGTCTCAACCTTTTGATTCACTTGTTCTAAATTATCTTTAATGTCCTGTATTTTCTTTTTAATTAAACTTATTTCATTCTCTAATTTTTCCAAAATTATCTTTGTTTCGTCGATTTTGTGGATATAAATTTGCTTGTTGTCATCATCGATACTTACTTGCTCGTGGCATAATGGACAAGCCCCATTAATTTGAGAGTGATGATTGTTAACCTCTTGATTACAACTAGGACAACTCTTAATGTCTAGATTTGAAAAAAATTGCCCAATCTCTATATATTCTAGTAAGTCGTTAAGGAGACGGTTGTTTCTTACTATCTCCTTACGAATTCGTTTTTCCTCGTATTCATACTCGCCAAGCTTTCTTGATAGTTCAGTCTGCTTTTTAATTTCCCTGCTAGATTCTTGACTCGTCTTTAATGTTTCTAAATTAGTATGGTTCCATTTTTTTATTATTCGGTTATATTCATTTTGAAGTCCGGAAAGTTCTTGCATTAGTGAGTTATTGTTAATTCGTTCTAGTTTCTTTTGAATTTGCTCCAATTCTAGGTCAACTCCATTTTTTTCGCTTTTTGCTTCACTATCCTTCCGGCTCTCGAATTCCTTATACTTGCTCGACTTAAACAGCAGCATATCCCTTTTGACGCTGAGATGATTTATCCAATTAGTATATTCAAAACCTAGCAACATTTGAAAAACCTTCTGATTCTGTCCCCCATAGAAAGAAACACTATCTTTTGATTCCAAATAAATAGATTTATAATATGTTTTCCAACTTGCACTTGCTTCCACAAGATCGTTACTGTCTTTTGCTGAAGACTTTTGTGTCCATTTTAAAGAATAATAGGAAAATTGATTGAAGAAAAACTTCTGAATTTCTTCGGCATATTTTGTGTTACTATTCGCTTCAAATATGATCTTGTCATTAATAGAATTAACATCAACAAGATTGAGGTCTTTCCAAAGAATATTATATAGAATTCCTTTGAACCTTTTTTCCAAAGATATTATTACAGTGTAGTCTTTATTACTAATCTTAAAACCTAAGGTAACGTTTTTTATCCATGGTCTGACATCAGCTTTAATACTAGTTACATCTCCAGTTAAAGCTGCTTTTAGAACTTTTAAGACTGTAGATTTACCTCTCAGATTGTCTGCTATAATTAAATTTACACCTTGTTTAAACTCATTGGTAAAATTAATATTGTCACCGTTTTTCTTTAGACCATTAAATCCTAGATAATTTATAATCAGTCTTTTTCCTGTTGATAAAGGCATATCTTCAATTACAGAATCGAAATCAATAAGCACCTTCACTTGATTTAAATTTATATGGTTAAATCCCTCAATTAATCTACTAATGTGTTTTTCTAGTTCTTTATTCATAAACTCTCACCAAACTCCTTAAAAAACTGATTTTTTACGAGTTCTTGTATGTCAGTAATATACTCTTTATATGAAGTATTTTTATATTCTTCAATTTGGTACTGTAGTGCTTTTAAATCTGAGCCGGAGAAATCTCCGAAGTACTTTTTAATTAATTTACACCTTTTAACATACCATTTTAGCATCTCAAGATTCTCAAGGTTCTCAGTCATTTTCTGATCTGCTTCCTTTGTTACATAATAGCTCTTTTTGATTACCCTTAAGCTTGTATCACGTTCACTTGCGTGTTTGATAAACCCACAAGATATCAAAAAAGCAATAACTTGATCTATGTCCTCATATGCACCGAAAAAAAATTTTTCCATTTCTAGCCTTCGAATTTCAGGTTCGTTTTCAATGAATATTTGTTTAATTTCATCTTTAATTTCTGTTTTTTTAATCGTACCTGTCTTTAATTGTTCCATAAGTTCATAAGCGAGATAATCAGGGTTTCTTAAAAGAAAATCTAGTTTCTGAATTTTCACTTCTGTTTGCATTACTTTACAGCAATCAGGACGGCTAGGATCATGATACTCCTCCCCGAAGAAATAGATTATAAAGAATATTCTAATGCGATCCTTAAATAACCTTATTTTGTTATGATCTATATCCATAAGATCCTGAATCCCTCATCTCTCTTTATAATCATCTGATAGAAGAATTTACATTAATTTCTCATCGATTTTGTTATTTAAGGCGAAAATTTTTTTGATTCCTTACCACAATCATCTTGTAATGCAAAAACAGTCATGCACGAAAAAAATATGTAGGTACACCGAAAATACGGAATCACATTTTTTCTCCCCACTCACCTATAATAATTTCACTCTTGGTTAGACCTAATGTTTTCAATGTAACAGCAGGACCTATTCCCTATAATACCTGTTTTTTGTGAGAGAACCCCCTCACCCATTTTCCATTATTATACCAATATGAAAGGAATAGGTCTATATATTTATAATACGAAACTATATATAGTTATAAAGAACCATAATAAGAGATTAGTCACTTTCTCCATAGCTTTCTGAGCAATCAAACTCTGGCTTCGCTTCGTTTGAGTTTCCGGCTTCTTCTTCATCTTAGCCAGTGACTTTTGGCGTACGAGTATGTAGACTCGTTTGATACCGATAAATTAAGCGAATTAGTTCACAGAAGGAATCTGAATTAGAAGTAACTCGGTTTTCAAGTACTTTTGGTTGAGACTTTTGTACTCGTTTAAAAGTAACATTGAAAATAAAACTGAATCGACTAGAATCCAGTTTTTTCAGAACTTTTTCGACATGTACTCCGCAATAGATTTTATCACTTCTTCGTTTCTACGATAGTATGTCCATTTGCCAATCCGTGTAGCATGCAAAAGTTCCACTTTTTGCAACATCGAAAGATACTGAGATGCTGTAGATGGTGTCATATTTAATTTTTTCGTGATCTGACTGACGCACACTCCCACCTCGACCAGATCAATGTCTTGTTGTGAAGTGCGATTAAAATTCGTATGAGGATCTTTCAACCATTCCAATATTTGTAGACGAGCTTCATTAGCCAGCGCTTTAAATAATTCTAATTTGTCCATGGCATAGATTATACTTCGAAGATTCCCGAAATGTTAATTGGTTTGTATGGCCCTTTAAAAAGGATTGTAATTAAGTCTGAATCATTAAGTTGAGCAATTTCATCACCAGTTATTTCAAGCATTTTCATCCCCCTTATAATATCAAAGACAAAAGTATGGAAATCTTTTGTTTTGAACAGTGAAATGATAGTTTTCGTTAAACATTTCAAGGAATGTGGGGATTAACTTGTTCTCGATATTATTAAAGGACGGCAATTGCCGCCCAGGGTTCAATGTTATCTCAAGATTTAACCTAGAAATATTAACTTTCTAGTCTCTTGCAAATTTATCATGCCAAATTTCTTGCTAGCCCCTTTAGATCCAGTCCATCTGCTAAAAATGCTCTTCGTATTAAATCTGGTGCTACAAACTCATCATATTTCCCTAAATACGGGGCTTCTTTGTCTTCGAGCAGTTGCTCCTCATTACAGTTCTTACATGCAAGGATCATTTCCCGTAAAAGTGTTGGCGCATCACATTGCCCAGATACAATCAAATAGTATGGCTCCATAGGAACGACTGATCGTAATGAAAGCCTAGTGGAAAGTGTATGTTTGATTAAACGCTCCATGGTCCGAAATTGCTTGCTTCCCACCCAGGGAAGAATGAACAAGGAATCGCCTCCTGCCGGAATCACAATCTCCTTGAGCAATCCGCTCTCTCTTGCCAGACGTCTGGCCCGCTCCAAACGATTCGCAGCTTCAGGTGAGAGATATGAGTAGATTTCCTCGCCCGCCAGCACATCCCTCATCTTTTGCGTAACCAGGGTATGAGTATCTCCCCCAGATCCAAGCCATAACGTGTCTACCTTCCCTTTAGCCGCTTTGACGTATACAGCTTTGTGCTTTGTATCTACCTCCACTACCTTCCACAGCTTGCCGGCAAGAGAAAAACAATAACCTGGCGGTGGGACAGTGGTGATGGAACCAATTTCTTCAGACCCATTGTAGACGGAGTGTTCCTCATCATCCTTGAACACCGCATAGAATCGAAAATTGTTAACGATTTTCTCACCTGTGAGACCGATGATCAAGTTCTTATCCTCTGTCCACTGAATATGGTCTGTTTGAATCAAATAATTTAAAAAGGTCTTATACTGCTCTGGAGTTACTCCCCTAAAGGAAGGTAACGTTAATATCGCCCTCGCTAAGTCAGCAGGCTGGGCTTCTCCCATGCTTTTTAGGATGCTCATGGTCTGATGGTACATTGTCCCGATCGGGAGCCTGCGAGTCTCCAGAGGCTCTACCCACTTGTGCCGGACATATAGCTCGATGACGGCAATTGCCCGTAGCAAGGTCCAGGGAATTCGAGCCGGGAGTGGAGCCTCTTCGTCCTCTTCCTCATGAATGACAAACATCATTTCGGATGCCTTATCCTCCCTCCGGCCGGAGCGGCCAAGCCGCTGCACGAAGCTGGATGTACTATAAGGAGCACCAAGCTGGACAATCCGCTCTAATTCACCTAAATCAATCCCAAGCTCCAGTGTTAGCGTTGCAGCAGCTACAGCGGGGCCTGGATCGCTTTTCAGAGCATTCTCTGCTTCCTCTCGAAGCATGGCCGATATACTGCCGTGATGGACATAGAACACATCTGGTTGATGACGTTGCGCAGCAACCCTTCTCATTTCTAGCGTAGTCAATTCAGCATCTGAACGGCTATTGGTGAAAATCAGGGCTTTTTTGAGATAGGTGCTCTCGTAAATGTGATTATAGTAAGCTTTCTTAGCATTTTGCAGTTGTACTGCCTGTTCCTCATCACGGGCATCCGGGAATGAAAAATGATCTACTCGTAGCCGCAGCTTGCGGACAGCTGAAGAGGACACGACTTCCACTGCTTGCTGGCTTCCAGCCCCCAACCATGCTTTGGCTGAATCATAGTCGCTCAGTGTGGCCGATAATCCAATTCGACGTGGTTTCACACAGGTCATGCGCTCAAGACGGTTAATCTGGCTTAGCACCTGAATACCACGGTCTGCCCCCATAAAAGCATGTACCTCATCTACAATCACATACCTTAGGTCTCCAAAGAGACTAGGAATGGCACTGGGACGGTTCATCAGTAGCCCTTCCAACGATTCTGGCGTAATTTGCAGAATTCCGGAGGGACTGCGCACCAGCTTCGTTTTTTCGGATTGGGGTACGTCCCCATGCCAATGCCATACGGGGATAGGTGATCCCTGTATCAATTCCTTAAGTCTCTCAAATTGATCGTTTATCAGTGCCTTTAAAGGACCAATGTACAAAATGCCTACGGACCGGGAAGGTCGTTCATGCAATTCAGTAAGAGCGGGAAAGAAAGCAGCCTCTGTCTTTCCCGAAGCCGTTCCTGCGGCAATCAGTAGATGATGTGGAGTATCAAAACATATCCGGCACGCTTCTACCTGAGCAGCTCGTAGCTCGTTCCACTTTTTCTTATAAATGAACTCCTGCAAAAATGGAGCGAGCCGATGAAATGGATGTTGCGTCATAATTCAAACTCCGACAGAAAGTCATTGACTTCATCCGGATCTGATTCTGCGGGGGCAACTGACCTCTCCCCAACGAGCTGTGCGAACGAAACCTCAGGATTCTGGTGCAACGTATGAAGGAGATCCATAAAATCCCGGATTACCTCCCGTGGTGTGAGTAACTGGTCAGCACCAAGTCGTCCTACGGCTGTCTGCATAAATGAAATAAGGTCCTCATTCGTTAATGATGAGCTGTATCCAAAATGCTGACCATGAATTTGAGTCAAACGCTGCAGTAGAATAAGAATTTCTTCATGAGACAGCATTTCAAGCTTTAGAATCGGACCCGTATAGTTCAAGTAGCCTTGATTCGCATATCTTCCTTCAATCAGCCGGGAGCGAAGAGCTTCATAGCTGAATAGTCCCCTTCGTTCATCCTCTACGAATTTCGGCGTCCCGCCTATGAAAATCCCTAGATTTTCTGCTTTCCCCTGCATTGTGTCGTTAAACATAGTGAGTAGCTTCTCATAGTTGCTTTGTCGGGCAATACTATTGCTTATCTTGTATAGATTAACTGCTTCGTCTATAAAGAGAAGAAGGCCCTTATAACCGATTCGCGAAACAAATTCCGCCCAGAGTTTGATGTACTCATACCAGTTCTCATCATCAATAATGACACCCACATTCAGCTCTCTTTTGGCCTCCGTCTTGGTTGGAAATTCCCCTCTGAGCCAGCGAAGAGCAGACTGCTTTTGGTGATCGTCAGCAAGCTTGTAGCCATTCCAGTAAATGGACAATACTCGGGCAAAGTCAAATCCGTGCACTAGACTTTGCATCTCCGTTGTAATCTCGAAAATTTTCTGCTCCACCTCAACGTTCAAAGCAGGATCATTAGGACGAAGTGACTTTTCTATCATCACTTCTTGTTGGATAGAAGCTATCCACTTCTGAAGAATAGACTCCAGGGCCCCCCCATCTGGTCGTGTCCGCGTGGACAAATGCATCATCAGCTCACGATAGGTGGCTAGGCCCTGTCCTTTCGTTCCCACAAATCTTCGTTCTGGAGATAGGTCAGCGTCCGCTACCACAAAATCTCGATCCATTGCATAATTCCGAAGCGTCTGCAGAAGAAAGCTTTTACCGCTCCCGTAACGGCCCGTAATAAACTTAAAGGCCGCCCCTCCCTCTGCAATATTCTCCATGTCTCTTAAAATGGCTTCAACCTCTGCTCTACGGCCAACTGCGATATGCTCGAGTCCTATCCGCGGTACTACTCCGGCAGTCAGAGAGTTCACAAGGGCCGTGGTAAGTCTCTTAGGTATTTTTTGTGCGCTCATATTTTGTTCCAACATTCTGTTCACCTCTTCAAATTCTTCACATCATTTAGGTACTCTTCCACAACACCATCTTCTGACACGATCAAATCTCCAATATGCTCCATCGCGGCTTGGTTAATTTCGTCGATAAGAAGTGTTGGCATCGTTCCATGCTCTTCTGCCAATCGGCTTAGTTCTATTACGGGTGCATCGCTCATTAGTGTTGCCAAAGCGTTGAAGTGGACTTCGTTCAAGGCTTCCGCCAAGAGTAACCATTCCTCTCCAAGGTCTGCCGTATCCCACGAAGACTCTACAGAGTTATCCAGTGATTGTGCTTCTTCTACAGCAGCACATTGTAAATGGGTGACTAGTTCCGACTCATGCGAGACTTCCGCCGACATATGAGCGTCATTTGATGTCTCGAGTGGATCTTCTATTTCTTCAATCGTTAACATCTCACGCACATACTCTGTATCCAATTGAAGCTGTGCTAGTTTATCAGTATCAATTTGAATGGCAGTTGCAATAGACTGTTTGGCATACTCTCTGGCTAAGTAACGATCAATTAGTGTCTCCACTTCTGGTTCCAAGGAAATCCCTTTTAACCGTCCCTTAAAGCCTTGGTATTCACGGAGTTTATTCTCGGCAAATTTGATAATCTGAGTAATATATTCTCGTAATGGTTCATGATCTAAAATGGGCAAATGACTGACGGAAAAAGTGCTGCCGTAAAGTCTATTGTTATATACTGCACTACGAAACAGGTATCTTTGTGTCACTAGCATTTCACCAGGAGAAAACATATCTATTAGACGCACGCCGTGTATTTTACTGATATAGCCATCCACAACGGCGAGAATACGGGGGATATAGAATTCAAGATCATCCTTTCCTTCTCCCAAGTAGAATCTGCTTCGTTTCATATCATAATTGCTTAAGCTTAATAGCATATCCAATGAAAGCTGAAGCGGAGATTCCTGGAACTTGCTTAATAACTCCATTGCAAGAAACTCTCCAGGTAGCCTATCCGGCTTCCTTGTCAATACATCCAGTTCCCCAATTGTACTTGTTAACTGGTGGACTAACGCAAAATCATATATCCAGTTAAATAAGTAGTTCTCAAGTTGACGATAAGCTTCACCATAGTGGATCAGTAGCTGTGTAAGCTGGAATAGTCCATGCTTTGGCTCTGCCCATCCTACTCCATTAATGAGCTCATAGATATGCATAAAAATATAGGATAGGTCCGTCTCTGGGTATCTCATGTTCCTGACTTCCGATCTCCAGTAAAAATACCATTTTTGTTGGGAGTCAGTCATGTCCTGATACGTAGGCCAGTAGCTCATGAATTGAACAAAAGGCGCTGGTTCACCGTTGCGATCGGCAAGTGACTCGGCCTGTTCCACAAACTGCTGCTCTCGAGATTCGTATTCTACTGACACTTTCACGGTGCGTTCCTGAAACGAGATTGTGCTTGCTGGTATATTAATTCCCACGTCCTCTTCATTGGACTCATTTAGGTCAAACTCTGAGAAAAAGAGATCATCTGAGCTATTCTTCACGCTTGTATTCACCTTCATCTGATAGGGTTCTGGCAGTAAGGCAAGCGGGGCGTTCTGATCAAAAATGGTCCAGCGCTGCTCGCTTGCAGAATGGAGTTGCAATAGCATTTCATGCGCTGATTTCACATTACTCTGCTCAAGGTAATTGGCATCTGAAAACAAGGAAAATCTGCACTGAGACTTGATGGATGAGAGTGTTCCGTATATTTTGGTGTCTGTACTTTTTGTTATAAGATCCGGCTCCAACATAATTAGCAAATCGTACTTCTGCTTTATTAAATCGGTTTGCTTGCCCAGAACACTTGGTGTCACTGCAATATAGGAAACGTCCTCCAGTTGAAGTCGATTCGCTTCGGCCAAGGACGTGATCCACGTGAAATTAAACGTATCACTGCATTGCTTTTTTAATGACTCCAACATTACCTTGGTGCCAACCATGAGGATTTGCACTTTAGGAAACTGAGTGATTAGTTGAAAGAGATACTCTAGAAGAGGACTCCCCCAAATGACCTGTCCCCCTTTAACTCCACCATTCAGGCCCCAATGTGCCAGAAATTGAAGATGCTCTAATACAGGGGTGCTTGATTGGTGTGGCCAGTTGAACTCAGGGAACTCAATTTTGCTCCAGGGACCTTCTAAACGGTAGCCTCCTCTTTCGAGAATTTCCCGAGCTTCTAAAGAAAAAACGTTATCTAAAGAGAGACCATTTACAGCGCGTCCCATAACCCCGATACCTACTCGCCTTAAATCATCTACCGCAATCCATCCCGATCCATTCCTTATGTATTGCAATCTGGGTTTCAATCGTCGGGAGATTGCAGCAGCGCTCATCTGGACACCTTCAACCTTAAGCATAGGCGTTGCAGTGACTTGGCCTATGCCATTATTAATTTGAACCGATGCTGCAAGGATGAGCTTAATTGCGCTCTGAATAGGATGGGCTTGTAGTAATCCTTGAACATCGCCCGAGGTAAATCTCTTCCATTCCCCTTCGATCTGTGCAACTACATTGGGTATATCTTCCCCTTGAAGAAGGATTAGCCCATTTTCGTCTTCAGGGTGCTTAGACAGGAAATCATTCAAGTGAGCTGGATGCGGACCGGGGTATAGATGGTTTCCATCTAAGAGATAACCTTCTAGACCAGGAATTCGCTTTGGAATATCGACGTGCACGTTTACTCTTAACTGAATAGCATCTGGACCAAACTCATAAATATGAAAATGTACTGCTTCTTGGGATTCTAGGATGATAGGACTATATACTGGAAGCTTTCTGTTAATCATATCTGGTAGAATATTCGTCAGCAAAAAAGGAAGTTGAGTGGGTTGAATTTTACTGAATACCCAGCTTCGATCTACTGAGGTCCAATCAGGAAGATGCCAGACTTGGTTTCCTTTTATGAACCAACCATGGTCAAAGTTCTCTAAATATTCTACTCCACTCGGTAGTTCCATAAGGATCTCATTTTGACTTGAGTTCCATACAACTTGAATTATAAAATCATCCGGTGGAGGTATTTGATTCAGATCCAATATAATTGGATCGATTTCAAACTGTATATGGCTTGAACCGACACTCTCCATGAAAGAGATTGCTGTCTTTCGGAGAATTAACACGTCGGTTAAACCAAGCTCAATTTCGTTCAAGTCAGTATTTCTCCATCTACTGAGAACGGAGTTATCTAGTAATGAAGGAAGTGATAGCACCTTCTGAATAGCTATAGATCGATGTTTTGACCAAGCACTAAGTATAAACCTTTTATTGGGAGTAAAATACAGTTTCAAAGTATACTTCTTTCGACTAAAAATCCTTAATAAGAACTTCATATCTCCCACCCTTAAACTGAGTCGAATGTACTATTAATAGTATATCATTCTTTGGTGGGGGTTTCTTTTCTAAAACCTATACAACAAACTTATTTCAAGAGAAATTCTATTTCATGTGCTACCAAGAGAGAAGTAAATACTCATATGTAAAATCGAACTACAACCTCCCTCTGCTTATTCTACCTCCTCTGCTTCCTCGACGATGAACTGAAGAATAAAATGAGCAAATGAATTTATTATTTGATCGGCTAAGAATACTACTGTATTTGTATCCCATAAAATGTTCTCAAGTTCTTCTTCCATTTCCTTTACTTTGCTGTCGTCCACTCCATTAAGAGTATATTCCACAAAGAATTCGTGAGCTAAATAATTTCGATATTTTCTGCATTCATGAAAAATATCTATGAATCTACTATTATCTTCAAACTTAAAAACTTTAAAATCCATATTCCTCAAAATAGTTAGCAACTCTTCATTATCAAATGAAGCATCTCCAACTGAATTCTCAATTTTATCAACAAATCTTTTTCTATTCTTCTCGCTAATCCGAAAATCCATATTCTCGTCAAAAAGATCTGGACTTAGTTTGCTTGTTCCCTCCTTTTCCACAATTTCTGCTTGTTCTTTCAGAAACAATATAGTAGCAAGCTTATATTCTAATTTCTGAAGCATCTCGATTAGCCAAGTAAACAGCAACGGAACTTCCTTGGAGATGTTTGCAAATTCTTGTTTCACGAGTAAGTATTCTTTATAGTCATCTTTCAAATCAAATTCCCTCCAGAACGATCTTTCTTGTCATATGATTTATCCAAAATTGTTAAATTTAATAACTAACGTACTTATAGCTATCGCCTTCAAATTAGGCTAATCATTGGAAATTCTAATCTTCTCTTTAATGATTTCACTCGTCTCTCTAACCACCCACAAGCATGTTTTTTCATCATAGGTTCCAATAAAAGTAGGGATTTCAGGTATTGATTTTTCGTGTGTTTCTATTGTTTGTGATTGTACAGATACTAGTAAAGGAATAATTTTATCTAGTGCTTCGTGAAATGCTTTTTCCGATGAGATTCCATTAAACCTAAAATTGTAATGATTATTATTCACCTTTACTTCGATACCCAAAGTAGCTTCTTTTTCTTCAATACCTTTACTTGTTATTTTGTTATATTTTTTATCTTTTACTTTTTTGAAAGTATGTAATATCACGTATCTTATGCTTTCCCACGCTGCACTTGCGATGACCCCTGAAACCAAACCCGCTAGTAATGACGAATTAATTAAAAATGAATATACATTAGTAAAATCTTCGATTGATGCAGTAATATTTCCGTTTTTATCAAATGATTTAAGTTCTATTCCATTCTTCTTTAAGTTTGATCTAAGAATTAAGAGGTCATCTTCTTTTAAAATCCCAGATACATATAATAATCCTAATTCATAATTTGGATTTGCCACGTTACTCATAGTATTCCTCCCAGTAAAATGATTAGCTTACATTCAGCCGGACTCAAGTAATCCAGAGAACCATGAATCCGAATAGGGTTAAACCAGTGCACATAGTCATGTAATTCTGTGGTTAGCTCAGCTAGACTTTCAAAATGACTTTTCATCACAAACTCCGTTTTGAAAATTTTAAAAGTGGCTTCTGCAACAGCATTGTCATAGGGACAGCCTTTCATGCTCAAAGAACGCTCAATCTGAAAAGCCTCTAGAGCATCGTCGATGTGCTTATTATTGAATTCATTACCTCGGTCGGTATGGAAGAGCTGAATGTCATTCAGGTTGCCCTTAATTGAAGCCAAAGCACGGTAAACTAACTTGGCAACCTTGTGGGGGCCTGCCTGTAGCCGATAATCTCGCGATTAAACAGATCTCCAAAGAAGCATACGTAGTTCCAATATGAACCCACTCGGACGTACGTCAGATCGCTTAAAATCATTCTCCATGAGCAGTTGCTTGTACTGTTTTCGAAGTTCGATCAGCTCTAATTCCTCTGGAGTCCGGTTGTCTTTCTCTTTGAAGGATCCTGATGTGGCACTCTGTTTCATCCATTTATCCAACGATAAGGATTTAAATCATATTCCTGAAGATATCTTTTCGGGGTTTGCCACTCTGATAAAGCTGAACCATCTGCGCCTTAAATTCAGCGCTAAAGGTGCGTCTTTCTTTTTTAGTCATGATCCGTTTGCTCCTCCTAGGTTGATCTGTAGTCTACTATATTAGACCACAATTTTTCTGTCTAGAAGAGTGTAGCCGATCCAGCTGTAAGAATTTTCATTATCGAGAACTCCTATATTTGTTCTTTCATTTAACACCATGCCCAAAGAGCTGATGCAGACTAGTCTTTTAGGCATGGCACGGTAGGAAAAAGATGGATTATATCCCTTTCTCTACTTTTTTATTATCAGCAAAATAAACCTTCTGTAAGGTCTAAAATTCTATCACAAACATCGCAATGAACTTGAATTATGATTCCTATACCTGTTGGTATAAAAGTATAAGAAAATTTTGCTCCAGTCACATCAATAGGCACACACATATCCCATTCATTAATTTTACCAGTCATTGTTTCAGTTATTATAAAATAGATTTCTTTGTCATGTACATTATTAAATGTATTCATCATCACCTATGAAAGCCACTCTCTTTCATTATTCAACATTTTATATCTGCAATTATTAATAGAATAAAAAGACTTACTTAGCACTTGAATGTCTATATCCTAAACCTTGGTAATGTTAGACTAATTAATTTTGCATAGTGAAACTAAATCCAGTGCCAGTGCCCTAGATCCATTTAGCCCTTTGATGTATTTTAATGGACCGTTAGAGGACCAATCTAAGCTACTTATTCTATCTAAGTATTTCGGAATTTGCTGGTAATCAATGTGCTTCTTATCAGTATTAACTATCTTCATAAAAATCTCAGTCCCCGTGATAGCAAGAGCGTTAAGGGTTACAATATGTGATATACGATAGTTTTTATAGTCTAACCATTCTTTATTAAACTGTTCTTTTATATTGTTAAAGTAAACAAGGACTAGCATTAACTTATCTTCCTTAGATAATCGAGAAAGTTTATCCGGCTTAAAAAGAATCTCTAAAAGCTTATATAAATTTTGTAGTGTAACATGTCTCCCAGTATTTCTTTTTCCGGTGAGGCTACCAATATAATGGAATGGGCTATCCCCTCTTATTATTAATTCAGTTGCAATCCAACTATTATCATCATAGTTCCTTTTTAAATATCGACTTAGAGAAGTGCCGATTCCCTTGGCTTTAGTGTTGATAATATCAAACAATTGAATTTCCTCATCTTCATCTAGATAATGAAATGCCAAGAATGGAACATGGATTTCCGAATTAGTATCTTGAGTGTATCTCTTAATTCCACCCAGGCGATGCTGGCCATCCATTAATGAAGCTTCATTCTTACATAATAATCGACCAAAAGTTGGACGACTCTTGTCATAAGGCGTGAAATCCCAATGAGACTCTGCATTTACCAGTATAGGAGTGAATAGTGCATTTTCACCTTGGGACAAGTACATAGCGAAGTCATTGCAACGTTTACTATCGACTGGTCTCTGATATCCTTTTCCAGATGGATGGTCGTATGGTTTTACGTAGGTTAATTGAAGGGCAGCTGATGCTGATAAATTCCCCTGATAGGTTACTTTTCCACGCATTTTTGATTGTAGTACATTTTCAATAACATATTGCTGAGCTAATGATGCCATTAAAATTCTCCTTTTAGTCATTTATTTTAAATAATAGGTAATATATATCCTTTTTACAATGGCAAATGGTAGTAAAGTATACTTCATTCTCTTAGTGGACTTGCCTACTCTTAAAGAGAGGTGAGGATACATTGTCCATGTTCGAAGTTGGTAAAAGAATTAGGCAACACCGTAAGGCAGCTCGTTTAACTCAAGAACAAATGGGCGAACTACTTTCTATTGATCCCTCTTATCTTGGCAGAATTGAGCGTGGAGAAATCAACACCACACTGGATATGATATTTAGAATTGCAGAGGCATTAAAAATATCACCATACGAACTTTTTATATCTACAAATAATGTCGGTATCTCCGAGAAATATGAATTGATCGAGAAGATTGATACAATGCTCTTAAATTTACATACTGATGATTTAAAGACTATCTATAGAATCATGAAAGACACGGTGAGTCTAATAAAAAAATGACGCAATCATATGATTGCGTCATTTTTTAGTTGCGCACAAAAGGTAGTAACAATTTGAAATGAAATAAGATAATTATTGAGATTTATAAGAATCAGTAAAGATTGTCAATAGCTACCTGCATAGGGTGAAATGATTCTTCCAGCTTTGATTTTCTTTTTTCTTTCACTGTTGGAAATGGGCAGCTTAAAATATTGTCATTCAACCATTCATGTTTGTTATCCCAAAATACAACAAATGGCTCATTGTTTTTTTGTGGAAATAGTACCGCAAGAAAGTGTCCTTCAAATGCTATTCGCTCTTCTGTGAATTTCTTTATCGATGGGTTTGGGTTTCTTAGGAACGAAATAAACAATTGTTTTCCAATATGCCAAATCAAGTGAGATATAAGCCATTTGTAATGAGAATGAAATTGAGGTTTCTCTATAGGGAAAGCTCTAATGCACGCATCAAGAATACTTAATAATGGATCGGGACTAATGACTACAGAAAGGTCCGATATTCTTGCGCGATTTTGAAGATTTAATGGTTGGCTATCAACATCATAAAAGTGCTTAAATGATAGAAGTTCTTGCTTCCAATTGACATAAGCCTCCGCATAGGGACAGATCGGGGTTTCTTCTCGATCTATATATCGCGAAACACGTACATATCTTCGTATACATGTTTTATGATGTTTTAGTATGGTTCTTTTTAAGTGATTGGACATAGCATTGAGAATGTTACTTTTTATCTTAACAAACTCCTTTATAAGAGGCTTATTCCCATAACTATCGGCAAATGAAATACTATAATCTATAGGACTCCATTGCTCGAAAGAATAACCCTTAAAAGAATTTTCTGGAAATGGATGTTTGAAAAATTGAATGTTTGATGAACTCTGTACACTTGAATAAAACTTATCGAGCTTAACAGGAGACTTCTGCTTTTGTGAAACATTTAATAAGAATGTGAGAATTTGTGGAGTTTTGGACATTTTGCTGAGTGGATAAATATATACCCTTTCCAGTTCATTTTTTTCTTGTTCACCTAAACTCAACCAGTTTAATACTTGAGAGTTCTTAATATCATCTATAGAGTATTTTCACCAAAGACTAGATAAGGGAGAATTGGAATCAATTTTTTTAAAAGTAAAGCCGCAATAACAAAGATAAGGATGTTCAAAATATGAATCTGAAAGTTCATATGGAATTTCTCTCTTACATGATGGGCAATGGTTTATTAAAGGTGAGTTATGAAAGGGACAAAGATTAATAAATTCGACTTGGTGTAGCAAGCTGTGAAATCCGTCTTTTATGCAATGCATGCAAATTGAAAGGTTCTTTTCAAGAAAATGATACTCAGAAGTCTCACTTCCTTTCTCATAGTCTTCTCCTCCTCTAAGGAATTCTACAAGGCTGTTAAGTACCGTTTCATTGTATTTTAAAAGTTTAAAGCCTAGACGTTGATCGAAGAGTAATTCATCAAAAGCGCTTAATTTATATAAATCATGATTTTTATGGCCGATAATCGTTTTTTTGTTCAAAGTTTCTGCGTTCCCAAATAATTTAAATATATCTTTTCTTTTTGCTAAATTTGTGTACTTTAGTTTTTCGAAAATCGACCATGGAGATTCAAAATCACTGATCCATCTTGTATTCCATGTGAGTGTACCGTCAGGTATAGATAGATAATCTTGTAACACTGGAATCAAGTTCAATCTCTCCTCATATAAGATCATTCTATAATTCATTTAAAATATATCCAGATTCCTTTAATCCATCTAACCAGTGAACTTGTGAAAGGTTTGATACATTCCTACCATTAACGCCATATTTTTTGAATACGTATTCAACAGTTAATGTGAGATACTGCATAGGAATCTCCAAAGGTTTTGTTATTCCCTTAACCTTACGTGCATTCTCAATAGTTAAGAATAGCTCCTCCGTACATTGTTCAAGGCGGAACCCTTGTTCATAAGCATTTGGGAAGTAGTATCGCGTGTAAGACCAACCACTTTGATCAGGGTATTCTGACAGTGAGTCGTATCCATTAAGACAAGTTTGAAGTTCATCTTTTGATTTAATTCCAGAAAATTTGTACTCATACACCATAAATCTCCCAACGATCTGTCCCTGTTTTGCATTAATAAATGCAGATCTAACATGCTTTAATTCTTCCTGCCCAACAAGAATAGCTGTCATACTAATGCCACAATCTATTAAATAGTTGTAAATATCCATAAGTATATTATATTGGAGTGGCACTAAGCGCTGCGCGTCATCAATAAAAAGTACAATTCGATTGCTACTTGAATGTTCTGCTTTTTCTTGAAGAAATTTATATAACCGATCACTTTTTATTGTTTTTCGACCTGAATAAGGTAAGGCATGACCTAACTGCTAAAAAATTTCTTCATAATAAGTATTTTCATTTATTCTTGTATTTTGCTCACATTTTAACTTAAGGATGGTTATATCTTCGCCAAAATCAATAGGCAACTCTTTTTCCAAATATCTGATCGCTGTTGTTTTGCCTAGCCGAGGGCGCCCATAAGCGATTCCTCCAGGTGCTCGATTCTCTACCCATTGTTTGATGTTGGTATACATTCTCCTAACCTCTCTGGTACCTATGAAATATCTCCCCGTCTCAATAGGATGGGTTTTGGGCGGGATTAATGGTCGTTGACAAGTGTTCATCTTTTTATCACCTCTATATTTTTAGAAGTTATAAGTACGAAATGGACGGCTATCATCTTCGTCATTTGAATCAGATGTTTCCAAACTAAACCAGCTTGGATTGTTTTCGCTAATTTCTTGATTTTCATTTTCTACAATATCTTGATGTTCTGTTTCAATGGATTGAAGTTCTCTCTCTAATTGCGCGAGTTTATTTCTCATACTCTTTGCTGTTTTGGCCTTTGAAGCTAAATAATCATAATATATTTGGAATGGATCTTGATAAGAATTGAAAAATATTTTTCGGTCTGTTTTTAGTTTATTTATTGCTTTTCTAGTACGAAGTGAATGTGGAGTAACCCCCCAAGTTCCATATGCCGTTAGGAAACCGAATTCACTACCATCTGGCAAGAATGCTCTAATTGTTCGTATATCCTCCATATTTACAATCAAAGTTAATTCGCTCCCAATTAAATGAGCACTATTAGATAAAACATCATTACGATAAATGACTCCTTCAAAGTGAATAAAAGGGCGCTTACCTTTCTTAACATTTCCAGCGACTGTTCTTTTCGTCTGGAGAGAGAAAAAAGCTGCCTCTTTCCTTTGTGTTGGATCTAAAACTCTCGGCTCCATCCCCTTTTCGATTCTTTGTCTCATTAACTTTAAAGGCGTAAAATTCCGAATCCCACTATGCGGAATTCCGTTATAGTCTGAAATAAGAATATGCGTTAATTCCTCCAGATCATTTAACGAAATATCATACTTTTTGGCTTGTTCTTCTGGATTCCTTCTTATAGGATCAGAAGGATTCTACCAGTTGTGCTTAATAATTTTCTGTATCCATTCCTTCCAGTGTCCGAAATAATCGTTCAATAATCCCTCTTAATTCAGGTGCACTAACTGGTCCATAATTAACAGTACATCCAACAATTTGTTGTAATCTGTCCTTTACTAGATTTGCTAGGTTGGCGCGACCATTGTCCATACTGAATTCATCCCAGAGTGCCCATTCTGCTTGAGGTATTTCAGCAGATGGTAGCCCACCACTTTCGTGATAAGAAATGCCCGGTATAGTAAAAGTGATTTTTTTATATGGAACTATTGAATTACGAATGCATTGAAGTACATCATTAAGATTGTATACATTGTCTATAACAATGGGATTCTGTCCATTGGCCATGCTACCATTAATATTTAAAACGTGCGAAGCTCTTCATTTTTCTTGGACGGTTTATCCCCCATATACCACGTACCTTGACCGATCCGAGGCAAAGACATCCCATCAGAAAGGTTTACCACGCGCCCACCCCCTTATTTTTTAATTTGATTTTTCCCGCAGAGCCCCGTCCTATTCTCCATAACGAATATATTGGGTGGTGTTTTTGCAGTGGTCTCCCCTACATTCTAACTCAACTTTCGCAGCATGAAACAAGGCTTGATGTAACTGGTCAAAGTGGCAATCCATTGCTGGAGTTGACGCCGACTAAGAACTGAAATCTTCTTATCGGCTTTTAGGGCTACTTGGTTGATCAAATCCGCAGCTGTTGTAGGGCAACGACCCAATCGTGCGTACCGACTTCGTTGCACAACAAATAAAACAATCTGTCATAGGAACGCGCATCCGTGCTTTTCCGATGATGCCACGCCAGCAGTATGTATAGGGAAAACACAATCGTCGTGTGGCTGGTCAGTAAATTGCAGGACGGACTGAAGTCAGAACCTCTATTAATTAATTGTTTACATAGGTCATATCATCAACTCTTCGTCTATCGGATGTTCCCATAGTCCCAGTTTACCCTTCGCTGGAATATAGGGCTTCAGCAGACGGAAACCCGCTATTTCCCACGCAAAATAACCTGGACTGTAATCGCCTAACAGGAAGTCCTCACCCGTCACAACCTTCCCGCAATCCAGAATGGCTGACGTATGATTAGCGTCGATAACTTGATAACAATTTGTAAGCTCGCAAGTAGCAAGGATAACCCCCGTAGGAAGGCTTTGTTCCGTATAGCCATTCTTGGCGAGTAAAGAACGTATGAGTTCATATTTGCAGGCCTGCTTATCGACTTTCTGGCTTGCATGAATAGCCAACGGTCCGCGGTACCGGGTCTTCCAGGATCTGGTTTCATATAGAGTCTCGCCTTGGACAAGCAGAGTCGCCCATGGTTGAATCATGGATAATACTTTCATTCCTCTACGCTCCATTACTGTCATAATGAATTACTATTCCCCAAACATTCTCGAGACTTTCCATTCCCGCATAAAAAGGACGCATTCCCTCCGTTAGCAATAGACCTTTGAGAACAACCTCTTTTTAGCACTCTCGATTAAGCCTGAATTTCGTTTGCGATTTGACGCAGACCCTCTTCGAGTGACGTGGTCGGACCTCCGTCCAAGCAGCTTCTGAAGATCATTGCTCTCGATTTCCAATGCGCCATCGCGGATTGCACTCTGAATTCCAACCAGTCGGAACGATCGGTTCAGGTATAACTACGCTGCTCATTATTCAGGCATAAGTTTCGCCATCCGCTTGTTGAACGGGAACTTCCTCCAAGACACTTCCGAAAGGTGTTACACGCCTTTGAATGGATTGCATTATAAATTTATCTTTCATCTAACGTCACTCCTCTCGTTAAGCCCGATTATTTCTTCCAACGTTTGCACAGACGCGGCTCAATTCATGCGAGTCCCTTCTCATTCAAAGCACTTAAATTCAACTAAGAACGGATGATTTTCCAATCAAATGCCCATAATAAAGCTTAATGAAAAATCCATAAAGATAATGGTGATTACATGTGGAAATCTTCCGAAATAAATACCTATCCGTTAACCCTTGATGTTTTAAAAACGATGCTTGCCGGCATATCAGAAGCCAGTATCATTGAACGTTGCCCACCTTCCGGAAATCCAATTTGGATTATATATCTGGATACGCTGGTCGATGAGGCACGCATCAATGAATCCATCCTGAAGCCATTGCTTACTATAAATGACAGACCGGTTCCGGAGCGTATTCTAAACTGTAAATTCACAGAAATTCATACACTTAAAGATGCAGAACAGCAACTGATGCGGGCAGCGGTGATCGTACATGAGCCTGCGTTAAATCAATGGTGGACCACTCTTCTTCCGATTACACTGGGTCGTCCTGTAGGAAAATCAGAAACGGAAACTATTATTTACGGGCCGCAGGATAGTTTTACGGAGCAGATTGATCAGAATATAACTTTGATTCGCCGGCGGCTTCCTTTAAGTACATTGAAGTCGGAACAGTTCACAGCCGGTTCGCTTAGTTCTACTTCAGTCTCTCTGCTATACATTGAGGGTTTAACCAATACTAACCTTATCTCTAACACTAAAGAGAAGTTAGTTGCCTTGAACTATGATATATTTCTTGATTCTGGCCAAATCGGAGTTTTTATCGAAGATCACAGCAACAGCCTCTTTCCGCAGCTGCAGCAAACGGATCGACCCGATCAATGCGCTTATTCGCTGGCCATGGGCAAGGTCGTGATCCTGGTAGACAATTCTCCATTTGCTCTGATCGGACCTATAACATTTTTTCATCTTTTCCAATCGCCCGAAGACTATATCCACCGCTGGATAGTCGCTAGTTTTTTGCGTTTACTCCGGTTCTTCAGCTTTTTTCTGTCGCTGATACTAATTCCGGTATATGTTGCCTTAACGGCCCACCACTACCAGATGATCCCCCTGCCTCTCCTCTTTGTCCTGATTGAATCCCGAAGCAAGCTTCCATTCACCCCATTTTGGGAGGGTTTGATCATGCTCGTAATATTGGAAATTATTAAAGAGGCAAGTTTAAGAATGCCGAACAAAACGAGCCAAACTTTAGGTGTCGTAGGCGGTATCGTTATTGGACAGGCAGCGGTTGAAGCCGGTTTTGCCAGCAAAGTGCTGATCGTTCTTCTAGGTGTATCGGGGATCGCCTCTTTTCTGTCGCCGAATTACCAGATATCCAAAGCAAACACGGTCATCCAGCTGACTCTTCTCTGTTTAGCCGCTTATTTTGGCATCTTCGGAATCATATTAGGTTTAATCGCTCTGCTGGCGCATTTGAACGGATTAACTTCACTGAGAGAGCCGTATTTGGCCCCTCTGACTCCCCTTTATTTTAGGGACTGGAAAGATTTTATAATTAGGGTAAGCCTTCATTGGATGGAAACGCGACCTTCCTATTTGAAACCTTTGAAAAAATGGCGATACAGCCGCAGGAGACGATGACATGTCCGCATTCACGCTGTTCGGTAAAAAGGAAACGCTTGGAAACTTGTATGCCGGGCTGCTCATAAACAGACTTCAAATGCTTTATTATTTTCTCATCATGCCTATGTACCTGGCCCATTTCTATATGCTTTGGGTGATCCTGGGACTGGGACTTCTCTCTCAGCTGATGCTGTGGATGTTGTGCAAGTGGCTGACCTCTCCCTGGGCGACACGGGGACTTGAAGGCTTTAAGGAACTGTTTGGTCCCAAAACCGTTCGTCTGCTGGCTGCGGTCGGGCTGATTCCGCTGTTCCTCAAAACTTCTGTGATCGTACTGGGATATAGCGGGATTGTACATGAGTATATTTTCCCCGTGATGAATAGGACTGTTCCGTTGATCGCCATTCTATTGATGAGCTGTTACGTAGCCTCTCATGGAATGGAAAGGACTCTCCGTTTCATTGTGATTGCTTTTTTCGGTACCATATGGCTCACCCTCTGCTATCTTCCTTTTTATTTCCCGCCGGTCGCAGATTATAAACAACTGTATCCCTTGATACCGCTCCACCCGCCGCTGGACTCCTGGAGAGGTATTGTCATCTGCTGGTCGGCATTGTCGGGTCCGGAGTATCTTATCTTTTTAGTGCCATGGCTGAAGCCGGATCGAAAAACGATTAAACACCTGACCATCGCTAATCTATTCACTATACTTGAGTATTTGCTTCTTTTTGTTGCCACAGTCCTCTATTATGGACACGAGTATTTGAAAACGGCCGGGTATCCGGTAATCAATATGATCAGTTACCTGCAATCACCTATATTCGAACGGATTGAAATCCTTCTAATTTCTTTTTTTATGTTTAACGTCGTCTTTGCCGTCTCGCTGTTTCTGTTGATGTTCTATGGTGCCCTGCAGATCACGGCAGGCAAAACTCTCGAAAAAAACAGCCGGTTCGGATATTTAGCAAGCTGCTTCCTTATGGGCACCCTCCTTGTCATTGCAAACGAAAAGCTCTGGAAAGCCGATACACTCCAGAACCTTTGGCCCGGATTTTTTATGTACTCAGAAGCGGCTACCTTTCTTTTGGTTCCTATACTTTTGCTGATCGCAATGCGGCGGAAAGGAAATACATATATATGAAACTACGGAAAGCATCGCTTATCATCCTGACATTGTTATTAAGCTTGCCGCTAATGACGTCTTGTGCATCGCTTACCGAGAACAATACCATCGAAGAAATTGCCCCTGTGACCTTTCTTTCTCTCAGCGAAGGCAGCGAAGGTAAAATCAAAATCAGCACACTGGCACCTCCGCTTACCCATGATTCCAAAAAGCTGGTTACTAAAGAGGTGCATATGCTCGAAGAAGGCAGAAAGTATCTCAGCCTTAATTATTTCCGCGAATACAAGCTCGGGCAGCTGCGGATGCTCTTTATCAGCGAATCTCTTGCCCGCAAGGGAATTGCGTCAATAGTTACCTCTCTTTTATTGGACCCGGAAACAACACAGCGATTATATCTTGTTGTTGTCGACGGAAATTTCGATGAATATATCATGACTAATACTGAGAAACAGAAGGATTTGGAGTATTTTTTGTATCGTATGTTTAAACATTATGAAAACAAACAGCAGGGTACGATGACGGTCATCAATCTGCACCGCTTTTTGCAAAAATATCATAATCCTTTATCCGATCCGGTCCTACCCGTTTTTAAAGCAACTCCGGATGATTTTAAGTATGAAGGCACCGGCCTCTTCCAGAAGGATAAAATGGCGGGAAAACTTTCCCTCCGGCAAGACCACATCTTTCAGCTGCTGGATAATGTAAATTATATTAAACTTTTGCCCCTCCCTGAGTTTTCCATTCTTCTCGGCCAGGTTCGCTCAAAAGTAGACCTTCATTGGAACCGCGGCGACAGCATTTACGCGGTGAATGTCAATTTGTACGCCAGACTGGTGGAATATCAGGGAGATCGTTATTTAGGCGATACAAACAACCTGATGGAATTGCAAAGTGAAATTGAAAACTTTCTGAAGGAGCGTACAACGGAACTTCTTCAGCAAATGCAGAAGTGGGATGTAGACCCGTTATCTATGGGATATGTAGCACTTCATCCATTCTCAAAACCTATTTCCGGAGAAGAGTGGCAGAAAACAAAAAGAAGTCTAAATTATCAGGTGAAAGTTCACCTTACACTCAACCCGCTCCCGGCAATTCCTTCTTATCAATATCATCGTTAGTACTTGCTGTGTGTCAAAATCCCCTCTTTAGGTATGTATGAAAATTTAAGGCCAACTCATACAAAAAATGTTTAGCCCACAAGTGATAGGGCATCGTTCGGAATTTGAAGCAAATACCTGAATAGCCATGAGCTTTACGGGTATCCATAAAGTTAAATGGGTTTGATCGCCTATTGAGCGAAAAGCGCATTTTCCAAACCCGAACAGAGAATTCCACGTTAAAAACGGGGATTCAGGTTGTTGAGAAAGTCTCAACAGCTATTCTTATTTCTACGTAGTTTAACACGACATCGCGTTAATGTTGAAACAAATAGCGAAGCTTCACTGATGCTAAACAGCTCACGACGTTTTGGACTGCGTAATGCGACAGAACAATTGCTCATGGCTGCTAACCAAAAAGATCGCCTTCCATCTGGAAAGGAAAGCGAAGGATGCCTGACTGGCGTTTATTTCACCCGAAAGAACGGATTAAAACCAAGAGAAACCCATGTCTTTTCATCAGACATGGGGTTTCTCAACAATCTGAAAGCATATCCCATTAAGGGGTGTGCATTTTTGTCTTGCTTGGCGGCGTCCTACAACTCCCAGGACCTTGCGTTCCAAGTACCATCGGCCCTGGAGGGCTTAACGGTCGTGTTCGGGATGGGTACGTGTGGAACCCCTCCGCTATCGCCACCAAACATGAATTCACATCGTGAATTCTACCTTCAAGGTGTTACACCCTGAAAACTGGATCCTAAACCAATTCTTGATTACATCTCTTTCTCGAATATTCCCTTTGTCGAACTCTTTCTAAGGATTTCTCAATGCTCTTCAAGTCCATATTAAATTTTGACAAAAAACTGCACCTCCGATCTGTTAGATGGTGTCCAACAATTGGGGTGCAGTTCACACACTACTCAGCTGCTTTCTTAATTGTATTGAGTTAACGTCTACGCGTTGTTCAATCAAAGAGCGACTGTCGACGTCGATGACATCATATCGGGAATGTTATCAAGTTCTCGTCATCTAACTTATCCAATAGGAGTACCGTTAGGTATTTCAGTATCCGGTTTTAATAGAATAACATCTCCTTTTTCCGGGACTCCTCCCAAAACTAATACCTCCGATTTGAATCCAGCAATGCGCCGAGGAGGAAAATTAACGATTCCTATAATTTGCTTTCCTACAACTTCATCAACCTTGTAACGCTTAGTTATTTGTGCACTTGAGGATTTCAAGCCGATCTCCGTTCCAAAATCAATCTTAAGTTTTATCGCAAGGATCTTTGCTTCTTCAAAAAACTCCGCTTCCTTAATCGTTCCGACACGGATATCTAGTGCTTCAAAATCATCGATCGTTGCCAATCTTTTACCTCCCCCTCTAAAGTCTTTAGCCGCTCTCAAAAATATCTCTCACGCTTTCCCGACAGAACTTAATGAATTCCGCTCGGTGTTGTATTTTACTGCGCTGGTCGAAACGGCTTCAGGAGTCGAATCCCTTCCTCAATGGATCCCTCCATCAATTCCAAGAGCTGGGGTACCAGTTTCTGCATCCGGGGGGCGTTCAGGTGCCGATCGAGAGCATCCTGGTCTTCCCAGCGTTCGTAGATGATGAATGTCCCAGGCTTGCCTTCTACCTCGTGAGCCTCGTAGTCAATGTTGCCCAGGTCGTTGCGCGACGGGGTGACAGCAGCCGTCATGAATGCCTTCATCTCAGCTTCTCTTCCTGCCTTAGCTCTCGCCTCCCAAAGTACAGTAACGTAACGGTTCTTTGTATCGTTCATGCTAATTCCTCCTAATTTATATACTTCGTAATTTTGCTTTAGCATTTTCTCAAATGGAATTGCCTATTTATGCATGAAATTCTGGTGTATCAATGGCTTAGCATAATGCTGTTATAAGCAACCAAAAAAACGATTAAAGCCCTGGCCCGCAAGAACATCTTGACGAGCCACATCTAAACGACGTATTTGGTATTCACTCAAAGCATTTATTATCGAATTCGGATACTTTTTAATCGCGTCCATGATGGCAACCGTATCATCAAGTGAGTCATTAAAGCCTGCGCCCGACATTGGCGACATGGTATGAGCTGCGTCTCCAATCATGGCTATTCTTCTTTTTGACAATATATTAAGGATGTATTCATTAACAGGTGCCCCAATTAAACTGCGATCCTTGATCGCGATTTGCAAAATGGCATCATCTTCTTTGCTCCAATGGGCTTGGCTGGTTTGTGATAGTTCTTCCAGCAGCGAAACCAGAAGCTTCACCGTATAAGGAATGCTGGGTAGTCCCATCCTTTAACACACCTAATTCAGACAGCAATTGATTATGCGAATGATCAAACCAGCAAAAATCTATCCATCGCTGGCCAGGATTGGTTCTCCCTCTATCCCTGGCATCATCGCAGTAGTCAATGTACCGGCAGCACTATCATTGAAATAAGCGTTCGAAAGCTGACGTTTTTTCCAGTCTTTCTTCTGCAGCAATTTTTTCTCCACTTTCCCTACCCAAACCAAATAGCCAGCATAATCTGCAAATGGTTTGTCAGGGCTTAAATAACGGCGGACAATACTGCGATATCCATCTGCGCCAATCAAAAAGTCTCCTTTAAACGTCTGCTCCTTTTCACTAGTAGCCCAAGCAGAAGATTCATTTTGCCCAATACTAACAATTGGTGTATGGTGCTGAAGGGTAATACCAGGTTCCTTAGCGATCGCATTGAGCAAACGTTCTTGAATGGCTGACCAGGCTTCAACATTGTTGTTACTATTGGATGCCAAATTACTTAGTTCTCGTTCAATTTCACTATTAGAATAAGGCTTTGTGTGTAGGCGAATAAAAGCACCATTCCTTAATGATGAATCTGCACGTTCAAGAATAGTCACTGCATAACCAGAACGGGATAACGCAAGTCCCATCATTAGTCCACCTAAAGATCCACCAACAATAATGGCATGTTCAAACTGTTGTTGTAACAACATTTCATACTCCCATTACTGCAGCTTCATCTGGCTGCGGAGCATCCGGTCGAGGAGTTTATCCGGGAGAATACGAACCAGTCGGGTCAGCAGTGCCGAATCGCGGCCGGCCGTATAGCGGGTGCGCGGCTTACTTTCGTGGATGGCTCGTGAAACCACTTCTGCCACTTTCTTAGGAGGGATACCGTCCGTTGCCCATGATTCAGCCTGAGCCTTCACGGCGTCAAAAAGACGATCATGGCGTCTGTGCTGATCGGGTGTCATCAACTTGGACAGTCGATCGGCTGTCGTAACCCCTTTCTCCGACAGGCTGGTGCTGACACCGCCCGGAGTAATCATGATGACCTTGAGTCCGAACGAGGACATCTCTCTGCGGAGACTGTCATTGATCGCTTCCATCGCGTACTTTGCAGCCGAATAAATTCCGAAACCGGGCATTGAGATTTTGCCGCCAACGGATCCGATATTGACTACGCGTCCGCCGCTGTTCAGCAAGGCCGGAGTAAGCGCCTGAATAACTGCGACCTGCCCGATCACGCTGACTTCGATCTGACGGCGAAATTCATCCAGCGGAACCATCTCAAGAGGTGCATTAACGGCAATGCCGGCATTGTTGACCACGGCGCGCAAAGGGCGACCAAGCGGATCTTGCTCCACTCGTTCGGCCAGCGCCCTTAGTGTGTCGATAGCGGTAACATCGAGAATCACCGGTTCGATATTTTTTTGTTTGATTTTGTCGGCATCTTCTTGACGGCGAACCCCAGCTAAAACGTGAAATCCGTCAGCGGCGAGCTTCTCCGCGGTAGCCCTGCCGATTCCACTTGAAGTACCTGTGACGACAACCATTTCTTGAGTGTTATATGGCATTGTAAACCTCCTGCGTTTGATAAGATATGGATCGCTGTATAGCACTGTTATACGGTTATTATAGCATCGCTATACAGAACTGTCTATAGCGGTGCTATACATTTTTGCATAGTGTTATCCTCTCGCGACCTGAACATCATTTTTGGCGGGCGCAACGTGATGTACTTCGACGCTCACGAAATACCGTGCCGTGAGGAATAAGCTCATCAAAACCCTCTGAAAATGAAAAAGATCGCCATCCTGCTTGGATAGGCGATCTCTCTTATGTGCCACTATTGTGCCACTATTTGTGGTGCTTCATCTCTTTACCATGAAACAAGACAAAGCCCCAATGGGGCTTTGTCCGGAGTCTCCAGGTTCTGTCATCGATCCCTCATTTTGAACCGGCGTCCGGCCTTACATCAAAATGATCTGCATTACGCTTTCCCGAATGAGATCAACGACGTCGGGCTGGGGGGGAGGTGCCTTGCGAATTTGGGCCGTCACATACAGCCATGAGGCCGTGTTGGCGGAAGCCCAGACCAGATCTGCCGCAGCTTCGGCTGAAACAGCCAGTTTTCCTTCGGCGGCGACTCTTTGAACATTTTGCACCAGTGCTTCGTACGACTGATCTGCCGCCTCGATATGGGCACCCTCGAGCAGCCGCCCCATCATCGCCGCATAAATCCGTGGACGGGCTGCCGCAAAGCGCACATAGTCATCCCATCCCTGACGAAGCGCCATTTCTGGAATAGGGGACTCCACTGCAGCAATTTTGCTTTCAAATAACTGTTTGAAAGCTTCCACTATAGCTGCACTCAGGAGTCCATCGGCATTACCGAAATGGTGGTAGAGTGTAGGAGCCGTAACCTGTGCGATCGAAGTGACAGCTCGCGTCGAAAATTGGGCTCCGCCCTCTTCTTCGAGTACCTTAAGAGCAGCTGCTAATATTTTGTCATATGTGTTCATACCTCTATTATATCAGTGCTATATAGGTATGTCCATGACGAGGGTTGCACTCGTGTGACCATGTCATCCCGTTTGAGATCACAACATCGTGAAACACTGCCTCTTTAGTTTTATTGAGCTATCGTTCCCCTTAATTCAGTAGACAGCCGTTCGGAAGCCTTTAAATTCCTCAAAATAATAAAAAATAAAATGCATGATCTACGCAATAGAGTCAATTTGAACAATGGGTTCTATTTATCAAAAGGTAGGTGCAGGTAATTCATCAATTTTCAAACGTAGTAAACTATACGTTTTTTTTCGCAGGTCTTTTCCATAATGAAATCTTGCCTGTCTATGTAATTGGTTCACAATTACATATAAGTATTGATCCGGACCAATAGAAAAAGTATCTGGCCATAAAATTCTGGGATCATGGGCGATGGTTTCCATGATTCCATTCGGCAATATCTTTCGAATACTATCGTTTTCATAATCTCCAGCATAAACGTTTCCTTTTGCGTCCGTGATCATCCCATCAGATGCCCCCTTCTCTCCCCAATACTGCACAAGATCACTTAACTTGAAATCCGGTATCGTTCTGTCTCTTAACGATTCTGTTGAGATTGAGTATAGCTGGCGACTGGTTAATGGACAATAGAATAACATTTTTCCATCAGGGGAAATGGCTATACCATCAGAGGCCAATCGAAAGGGAGATGTCGAACCATCCGCGTTTCGATTCATCAAAATTTTGCCTTCCACTTTCGGTACAAAATACGGATCGGGTGAGGTTGAGCTGGCTCCATGCAACCGTCTATACGCATTTCCGTTTTCTAAATTTACGACGATAATAGCGCCTGGACCATTGGAAGAAGAATCCGTTATATATGCGTAACCTGCTTTACCTACACGAAAGTCAAATCGGACATCATTCAAATACGTTGTCGGCAAGACTACATCATCTGCAAATGTATATACTTTTCTTATTGTATTTGTTTCTAAATCTACCGCGACTAATTTTGCCCCTCCTTTAATTGGCTCAGAAAAATTTGGTGCAGCCGTATCCAGTACCCACAGGGTTCCCCTTCCATCTGCAACAACACTTTGGACACTGATGAAGGACATAGCGATATTCAATGGGTTGATCAAATTCGTTTCTAAATTAGGATAAGGCTGCAACTGACCCTCAACAATTTCCGCTACCGTAAATCTAACGTCATCTCCCCATTTCGGAAAGCAGATGAAGATACGCCCGGTTTCTGACACACTAACGCCTGTAGGCATAGCCCCATAAAATGAATAAACGAGTTCAAACTTACCGAAATATTCTTCCATAGATAACATAGTTTTTTTTGATATCCTCCCCACCATAATTGAACGGATATTACCTATAATATGTTTAAAGCTTTTTCTAATGCCTAGCTCTTAATGATTCTTTTTCTAACCAAAACATAGACGCAGAGTAGAGTAACCCTCTGCTGGTTGTTGCGCCTCAATTTTATGATACCGACCAGTTTGTAGCTGGTTAGTCATCAACATCCGTGCAGGTAAGTGGCATCATGCGACACATTGGCGATGTGGATTTCACTTTGCTGCCTGTAATACTAGTCTTTTGAATGAGTGTGCGGTGCTCAAATACGGAGATGAGCTAATTTTTGTCGATATAATTTCTAAAATGAAGATAGGCTAACTTCAGGAAGAGATCAAAACCGGCATATTGTATAAATGGGGATTCACTGCTTAATAATAACGAATTTAATTAAGTTTTTTGAAAATGTCCAAGACATCTCAAAAAACAAAAGGCTTCGGCTCAAGCCGAAGCCTTTTGACGGTGACTCTCCGTTGTCTTTGGCAAGTAGTTCGTCTGAAAGTCTAACTGAGCCAAGAGCATTTTATTGTTGGTCCGGCAGACGTAATGCGGTTGCTGAAGTTTGCGCTTGATCTAAGAATTCCTCTGCCTGAGTTAATTGCCGCCGGGCCGTCTCCAAAGCTTGTGAATTTGTTGCCGCGTTAGGTTTACTTATCGAGTTCATCGCCTGATTTAAAGCCGTTTGCACCTCAGAAACCGCGTTAGAAGCATGTTGCTCCAGCGTATTGCCGCTCGAGTTAAGTGCACTTTCTGCCGGTTTTCTTGCACCTTCAGTGGCTAGATCAATTTTGTTTCCATTAGGCAAGGTGTGTCCTCCTCCCTTAAGCAAAGATCATTAATTGAAACAGTAATAAGTATGCAGTTGATATTTTGTTTGTATTCCTGCAACTAAATAGGAGTATATGGAGTACACAATTCCAGCAATCAATTTTAGTATAAGATGCGATGCGTTGGGAAATCTAACTCTGGTGAAAAAAGGAGGTGAGAATTTGTCAATGAATACTCCAGCGTTAGCGCCGCACGAATCGATGGAACTGCATGAAGCGTTAAATTTTAAAACGCTCTGCCTCGCTAAGTCAAAACTTATGCAGGGCTTGGTCTTTGACCAAGAGTTAAAAGCGTTAATGCAGAAAGACGTAATTCAATCCACACAACAGATCGCTGAGCTGCAAGCAATCTATGCAAGAGCTCCTTTCCAAGCGCCTGTTCCGAATAGCCCGACACCTATAACACATTAAAGGGGAACGCAAATGAATACCGATTATTTAGACCCGATTAATTCATTAAACATGCCGGAAATGGCAGACATGACTTTTGCAATGGACTTCCTTCTTCGTGCCAAGGAGGGGGTGCGAAATTTGTCCATCGCCCTGACGGAAACGGCTTCTCCAGATGTAAGAGCCCTGCTGCGCAATCATCTTAAGCAGGGGATTGCAATGCACCAAGAAGTCTCAGAGCTCATGATTCGCAAAAAATGGTTTCATCCTTACGAACTGAACGAACAGTACCAACTCGACCAGCTTTCGGCGAAAAATACGGTGATGATCGGGCAGATGAATTTGTTCCCGGATGATACGTCGCGTAAAGGGATGTTTGATCGGACCCCAGATGAACATATTGGAGGACATAAAGCATGAAGGCGGTAACGTATCAAGGGATTAAAAATGTCGTGGTCAAAGAGGTGCCTGATCCGAAGATTAAGAAACCGGACGATATGATCGTAAAGATTACCAGTACCGCCATTTGCGGTTCTGACCTTCACCTTATTCACGGGATGATCCCTAACCTTCAAGAGAACTATGTCATCGGGCATGAACCGATGGGGATCGTAGAAGAAGTAGGCCCTGGTGTGACAAATGTAAAGAAAGGGGACCGAGTGATCATCCCGTTCAACATCGCATGCGGAGAATGCTTTTTTTGCAAAAATCAGCTAGAAAGCCAATGTGACAAGTCAAACGAACACGGGGACATGGGCGCTTATTTTGGCTATTCTGGAACGACCGGCGGATACCCTGGCGGGCAAGCCGAGTATTTACGAGTTCCGTTTGCAAATTTTACACACTTCAAGATTCCTGAAAACTGCGAACAACCGGACGAAAAGCTAAGCTTGATTGCCGATGCCATGACGACGGCGTTTTGGAGCGTAGATAACGCCGGCGTAAAGAATGGAGATACGGTCATCGTGCTCGGCTGCGGTCCGGTCGGACTTCTGGCCCAGAAATTCTGCTGGCTGAAAGAAGCAAAGCGGGTCATAGCCGTCGACTATGTCGATTACCGCTTACAGCATGCGAAGCGAACGAACCATGTGGAAATCGTAAACTTCGAACAGGATAAGAATATCGGCAACACTCTCAAGGAAATGACCAAAGGCGGTGCCGATGTCGTGATTGATGCAGTGGGGATGGACGGCAAGATGAGCGACCTCGAATTTCTAGCCAGTGGTTTGAAGCTTCAAGGTGGCACCATGAGCGCATTTATCATTGCGTCTCAGGCTGTCCGCAAAGGCGGAACCATCCAAGTCACTGGGGTATACGGCGGACGTTATAACGGATTCCCACTCGGCGACATCATGCAGCGCAACGTTAATATTCGTTCCGGACAAGCTCCGGTCATTCACTACATGCCGTATATGTACGAGTTGGTTACTTCGGGCAAAGTGGACCCTGGAGACATTGTTACGCACGTCATTCCGCTCAGCGAGGCTAAGCGCGGCTATGAAGTGTTCGATACGAAAACGGACAATTGCATCAAAGTTGTCTTAAAGCCTTGAATATGGATAGATACATGGGAGGACAATCCGAATGAATTCCAATTATGCTTTGCATGAGATGCTGGAGGTTCATGAAATAGCTGCGTTTAAGACCGTTTGCAACACTAAATCCAAAACCATGCAAGCTCTCGTGACAGACCCGGAGCTCATGCAAATTTTGCAGCAAGACGTGCAATTATCACAGCAGCAACTTCAGGAGCTCGATGGAGTGTTGTCTAAAATGACCCTATAGGAGATAAAAACATGAACACAATATTAGAACACATCACAGGGCTTCATACACTGACCGACGAAGTCATCGCAATGGATTTTTTGATAAACACCAAGAGCGAAGTCAGAAACTACGCCATGGCCGTGACCGAATGTGCCACCCCCGAAATCAAGCAAATTTTGATGAAACAGCTCGACGAAGCCATAGACTCCCATGAAAAGATAACAATCTACATGATGGAGCGGGGGCTATACCATCCTTACCATTTTACAGAGCAAATTCAACTCGATCTGAAAAACATTCAGACCGCTATGAACATTCCGTCATGACACCGTATTTCGTCCCGGCAAAACGCGCAAAACCACAATGGTTCAGGCGCGTTTTTGTTTGATTAGACTTCAGAGAACAAGATGTTCCCAGTGTCAAGAATCCAACAATACAATAAGGGCGGATACGCTCCGCACTTATTGCGGCTAGTGTCAAACTCACTTGAACAAACGTTTCTTCGTTTGTTTTGCTTCTGATGGTTATCGCGACGCACTTTATGAATCCCCGCTCTCACGGTTACCCTTTTCTCTATAAGTATTCTTATGCCAATTTTTTCAGATAACGTCTGTTTTCTGATTTTAGTAAATACTCAATCCCCGCTCATACAGTTTTTGAATATTTTCCTCTAAAGAAGAATTGAGTTTTGATTGACGTGCCACATCCTTAATCATCTAATTCGAGAAAATAACTTAAGGAAGCATTCAGTTTTACTCTATTAATTTTAAGCCAGCTAAGAGTCAACTACACTATCTTTATAATTCCTTAAAAAGAAAAAACGAACTTCCTCCCTGATAGGAACAGTTTTTCTATCTATTTGAGTAATACTGACCAGTTAGGGTCTTTTTATCGTTTATCCACCACTCCCCTTTCAAGGGTAAGCTCCTCTGGAATCCTGATCTAGCTTTGTAATCCGGAATTCATAAGGCTGTTTTGCTTTACGATCTCCCATACGGATATATCCCTCTCTCCAATGATCAGTAAATACACTCTGAGATTGTCCTATTATTTCTCCATGTTTCCCCTCGAATTAAATTATTAGTTTACAAGTTTTATAAACAACAAACGTACCGTCAAGGACTTGAACTTCCTTTCTCACGGTAGTTATATTAATTCTAAGATGGTAAGCATAATGCTCTCATTTTTTCGTTACCGTCAGATTCTGTTGCACGTTCCAATATACCCGTCAAAAACTCCCAAGATTGTTAGACCCTTTTTTATTATTCAATCCTTTTTGATTCTTTAGTACTACTTTGTTGAAAACACATTATTCTTAATCAATTTCTATTTTTCAGTTAATTGTATTGTTGGAAGGTATATCATCAATAATTATGTTTATTGGTTTTCTGTTTTTAAGATGTTGAGAAGTCAGCATGTGAATTAATCGTATTGAATCGTTCAGACCATCTATCTTACCTTTTTCATATTCAGTCATGTTTTCCTTTTCTAACCTGTTTACTGAAAGTGTAAGGGCCTAAATAATTTCTTTTTTGTGTTCCATACCACCCCTCCTAACAAACAATTGTATTTCCTAATAATTAAAGTTAGCAGCCACCAAAAATCGGTGAGTTACTATAGCTTACATTTAGTCCATTTTTTTAAAATCATCTAATGTCTCAAGTATATTGGTTATAAAACTTTCAATTAATTTTACTTCTTTAACACTTCGTTTCGAAAGCTCTGTACTAATTCGATCCAGCGATTCTATAATTTCTTTTAGGTTAGCATCTTTATTATCATACTCCCGAAAAAGCTCTGATGGTGAGATATGTAAAGCATTCATTAGTTTTTGAAGTGTATCTAGTGAAATGTTCCTCTCTCCCTTCTCAATTCCACCGATATATGATTGAGGTAAGTCCACTTGTTCTCCTAAAACTGCCTGGGTCAAACCTTTCGCTTTTCGTAAAGACTTAATTCGTTCTCCAACATAAGTATTTATTTTTATCATGCAATTTCACCTCTCATACTAAGAGTAGGTGTACAATAGCATGAATTAAATATACTCAAACTATATATTACCACTTTTAATTATATGCTTTAAGATATATATTAAAAAATAAATTTTTATTTAGGAGGATAAGTCATTTGAATAGTCTGCCCCATCAATTTGTTATAGAAAATGTAATACAATTCAAAATGAGAGGCAAAGTTGCTTACCAAAGCTACTTACCAGCTTCTAATGCATTAAATTTGACATATATTAAACCTTTTGACCATCCTTCAGGTAAAGGATATCAAAGACCTGCAGACCTTAAACGTATTCATGACTTTGCTATGTATCTTTCTAAAGGCGATGATGCGCTATTTACACCTATTTTATTGAATAGTGCAGGAACGTGGGAATTTACCGCTTACGACGCTAGAAGACCGACCTATGGCCGATTGTTATGTAAAAGTAAGGCTTCCTTAATGGATGATCAACATCGCCTTGGAGGAATCAAACGGTATATCGAAGAAACAAATTCTGAGTTAAACATTCTTTTTATGACGTACCACTATCTGGATGATGACGAAGAAATCAATTTGTTTAATGCAATAAATACCAAGGCGAAAGGCATAACTTCTTCATTAAGCAAATATCTTAAAAGGGAGTCAGATGAATTAATTTGGATTGCAACAGTACTCTTGACTAGACCAGAAAGCCCATTCTTTCATATCGGAAGTGTCATAGGGAAGCGTAGTAAAGGAAAGCATATAACGCTTCAAAATCTTTATAGAACACTTAAATACCTTTCTAAAGAAGCTGAAATCTCACATTTGTCTAAAGAGGAAAGATTGGATATGGCTCTTACGCTTTTTAACATTATCCGAGAACTTTATCCTAATGAATGGATCAATTATAAAGAATTTAAAATTACTCATATCGTATGTTTAGACGCTTTAGCAATGGCTAGTTCAAAGCTACTACAGCACTGTAAAAAAGAAAACCCTAAGTATGCTGATTATCAAGCATTTACCAAATCTTTAAAACGCTTATAGGCGATTAATTGGTCTGTTGATGGGCCATTTAGATACCTAAAGGGTATTTCTGGATCGAAAACACTAGCAGTAGAATTGTTTGAATTAATGAATGTAGAAAAAAGCTAAGTTAGAAGGAATTATTATAGGCAACCTCTATGGCTGCCTATAACTTTACTAGAATAGTTATTGATACACTGATGCTATATGTTATGACATTCGATTTTATTATTTTTACGGTCGCTATATATATCCTTAATTTAATAAATTATCCTTATTTTACCTTTAATGATGAGAAGGTTCGTCCTCTATATTGTGCGACAACTGTCGTCAGTCATTGATCCTTTCGTCTTTTTTAAAATCTACCACATTCAATTCTTGCAGCCGCTTGAACATAAAATTCAAACGAACTTGCTTAACGTTGGTTGTAGACTTGGGTTTAACCTATCAAGTCCGGATCACACCACGATTATCAGGAATCGGCGAATCCACTTTAAAGACACGAACGTGCTTTTTATTATGCTACATGTTATTCCAGAGGATTTTTATCCATACTAGTGCTTGTGTGACACTGAATTCTTGCCAAATAAAGCCCGCCCACTCTACTATGATCTTTAATGACACCTTCTCTCACTTTTTAGAACACTCATTGTTATTTCAAAAGCCCATTTCTGCCTAACTTCTTCGACTCAGACGTAAACTAGGGTTTCTTTCCCGTAGCCGTATTGTTTACCGATAGGCTGCTCCAATCCGTTTCATTCGCCACCGCGATTCCCTCTCATCCTGGCCTCACTTGTGCCTATTTAGTATGCTCAGTTGCTCCACAACTCCTTAGACCGGAATACCAGTCAAACTCATTTTAAGTTGCATTTATTTAGTTGATTCTTATCACGAACAACAAAAACACCTCAAGGTTGTCTCCATATCTTGCGACATGATTGCATTCATTTGAAGGTACTTTAAGTTATTTCACTTTATGGAGTCAGTCCTACCATAGCATCATTTTTTTACTTCTGAATGTTTTGCTTGATCAACTTTTCATAGGGTTGATAGGGACGGATGACAGGTTATATAAACTGTTTTATCGTTATACTGACAAGTTCAGTTTAATGAGAGGAGTTATAATTTTAGATTTTATTGATGCATTCGAAACTTATACTGCTCCTGACAGCCTTGCTGGATACTTACCCCAGCCTGAGAGAGTTCACCCCCTTCATGATCATCCGTATATAAAGAGTTTGATGTGTCTATGGCTTAAACCTATACTTACAATAAAATATATATATTGTGACACATATATAAAATTCTTATTAAATAAAGACTAAATAATAATTTAATCAAACTAAAAGAAACACGGCTTTTGTGCATATGTATACGTAACTATGTACATATTAATTCTCCCTTGATTTTATTTCCCCCAAAACTGTAAAAGCGTTCAAACTTACATCCCTTTTACTTGAAAAAAAATCTTCATTCTGAAAAAAGCTTTTACTGCAAAAAATTTCATCACAAAAAATAGAACAACCGAAGGACAATCATCGGTTGTAAGAGACAACTTATGAAAGAAGACGAGTTTAAACCCCTCTTCAAACTTGGCAGCTTCTTTCATGCTCGAAAATGGTTTCAATCATGGAGTGACTTAGCAAGGGATCAGTCTCCACTCGAAATCGTGCTGCTGTATACTTCTTTTTTGTTTCTCATTCTGTTCAAATTAAAAGACCTTATTCGTTCTCCAATTCATAATCTTTCAAAGCATCATGACACTGCTAATCAGCACTAAAGAAACCACCAATTGACCGAAGGAGTAACATAAACCAGTTTTCTTTCTCCACTGTTCGCTCAGTGATTAAATCAACAGTTCTTAATTGTACGACGCTTTGCCCTTTGACTACGTATGTAAATGTCGCCGTTCCAGCTTTTGTACCAGCTACCACAGGGGCAGCGAGCCCACCTGGAACTAAATTGACTGTAGCAATAGGTTGTGTAGATACATCTGATTTCGGGAGAATAAAATAAACATCATCTTTTGTTACTATCTGAACATTTCTTTCTTTCCCGCCCTTGACAGGAGACGTTTCCATCCCAGAGACGAAACTCCCAGCAAGAATTACTTGATTCATTGTAAAGTGATTGAATCCATAGTCTAATACCTTTGCCGTCTCTTCGAAGCGGCTCCCCATCGATGGAGTCCCCATGACAACACTGATT
This sequence comes from Paenibacillus sp. FSL W8-0439, assembly GCF_038008995.1. NCBI lineage: Bacteria > Bacillati > Bacillota > Bacilli > Caryophanales > Paenibacillaceae > Paenibacillus > Paenibacillus sp. FSL W8-0439. Next base: position 2,852,035 of record NZ_JBBPAK010000001.1, on the reverse strand, counting down.
AAACGCATACCATTGCGCTCTGCAGTTCCGGTAAAGCAATAGCCTGCGCTTTTGGTATATCCTGTCTTGAGCCCATCCAAGCCCTCATAAGCATAACTCGGAATAGCTTTGTTAGTCTCTAGCATCCGGTTTGAATTGACAATTGGATCTTTATCGGACTTACGCATCTTGTAAAATGGAATGGATGTGACATCAGCATAATCTGGTTCATCTTGAATAAGGTTTTTCGCCAATGTGGCCACGTCTTTTGCTGACATCAGCGTTTCTCCCATTTCATTAGGGCGAAAGCCTTCCGGCATGTCGGCGCGGCTCAGTCCGGTAGCATTGATAAAATGGGTTTTAGTCAGTTTCATGCGTTTGGCTTCCTCATTCATAAGTGTTACAAACTTCTGTTCTGTGCCTGATACATGCTCAGAAAGAGCAATGGCAGCATCATTCGCGGATCCCACTGCCATTGCGGTGTACAGTTCTTTTACCGTATGCTGATCTCCTTCTGCAAGAAATGCATGGCTACCTATGCTTTTAGATGCATGATCGCTGACTGTAACGATGTCATCCCAGGATAGTTCTCCTGTTCTAACTTTCTTGGCAACAATGTACTCTGTCATCATTTTGACCATACTTGCCGGCGCAAAGCCCTGATCGGCATTTATGGACAATAGAACGTCTCCTGTAGTTTGTTCAATGAGAATGGCGGATTTAACATTAAGATGCAACGATTTCACAGTCGGTATGTCAGACATCCCCGATGAGTTAAGTATTCCTTGGTTCGTAGCTGAAACTGAGAGGGGTAACACATATATTGCCAGAATAAAAACGACGATTACTGTGATTAATGGTTTGAACATTCTAAAAATCAATGTACTCTATCCTCATTTCTGATCATTGGACGTTCCAAATCGATGTGTCCCATTAAGCTTTCTATATGTTCTCCTTCAACCAAAAGTTCAATAGAACTCACCTTACCAAATTGAAAAAATATATGTTTTAGCGCTTCAATGGCGAACTGCTCTCCACCTGAGCCAAGCAGGGCTGTCGGGGGAACTTGAAGATCAAGTATAATGTTTCCATGTGACACTTCAAGCTTGTTTAAGATTATCTCATCTTTACATATCGGTATTTTGCGATATATGAGAATTATAGAACTAAATGATTTAATGTCAACCTTAATTTTTTTCTAGTCTTAAGAAATTCTTTACCTCGTTCTTCAGGATTTGTTTTTTATGATGGATTTAAGTAAAGCAATGAAACTTGCTTTACTGTGTTTGAATGACCATTGGAAAACATTGGAGGGATAACCCATTATAAACGAATACCATTCGAGATTTTTTGGGAAAAGCAATCTTTATGTAAAAATTTCAATCCATGTTGGCATCAGTTTTTATTCCTTGCCTTTTTCCTAACATTAGGCTTCTCCTATGATACGCTGAAGCTTGTCTATGGCATCATAATATATAAAGAAAGATCAAGAATATGCTGGAATAATGATTCCCTCTAAAAGTACTAACCTAACCAAGCTCTACCTACCATACCATGCCTATATTTATTAATCGCTAATCAGTATAAGAACATGTTCATGCAGGTTAATGAACTGGCTGCTGTTCGGTGAAAATAAAGTCTTAGACTGGAGTTGTTGATTTAACGGAGTTTTTGAACTGGAGATTTCTCAGCTTTTTTAAAAAAAGTTTTAGACTGAATTCATTAAAAGAAGCAGCGGCAGTCTAAGACTTGATAAATAAAGCCTTAGACTGCCGCTGTTATTGAACTAACGTTTCCCGTTAGCTTAATGAATTAGCGTGCGACAACCGATTAGATAACTCCTGATCGGTAATAGGAACATGATCTTTTTTCTTATCGGCAATCGGTACAAGTTGTATCCGCAGCTTAGGGCACGAACTTGTACCGCTAAACAAAAAAAACCGCATTTTATGCGACTTTGAAAGTATTTATCTTCTTGTCGTCTGACATATGCATGGATTTTCTAATAAAAATCAGAATTAGTATTTCACTATCCTACTCGTAGCCAATAATGCCCCTTTCGGGGCATCACAGAGATCAGTTTCTCAATTGGCCTTTGTGTTAGCCGACGGCTTTTTCCTTTACGGCCTATAGGAGCAGCAATAAACAAAAAGCTTTCAGTTTTCTCTGGTTTATATCTGGATTCTCTGACCTGCAGATAATTTTCTAAATCTAGTAACGCTTGCTTGCTGAAATATACATATTGTTCTTTATTACCTTTTCGTATAACACGAACTAAGGCTTTATTCATATCCAGATCCTCGACGTTAATGCCTGCAACCTCAGATAGTCTAAGTCCTGATCCTAAAATGAGGGAAACAATGGCTGTATCCCGTTCACGATTAAACTGATGGAAATTGAAAATGCTTTACACTCCCACTCTTAAAGCAAATCAAACAGGAAAAAAATAAAATTATAAGTATCACAAATAATCGACAATCAACCATTGCTAAAATTTCCGACCTTAATATTCCTTACTATGTACCGGAAGAATATTATGAATCAGCGAATATCACGACTCAATTCCCTGTATTATTTCTATTAGAATGGCTAGCCAAAGAAGTTTTCAAATTGCATTAAACTGCTAGACATAGAAATGTATATACATGATCTTGCAAAATAAAGCCCCTTATCGAATGGTTCATTGATCTCGATAAGGGGCTTTGTCGCATGTCTCGTTCATTATATGATCCTATGATCTACGGACTAGATATTGAACGGTCGCCAAATAATGAACAGGCTGTTTGAATGAATACCTCGGTCGCTTTGGATATGTCTTTTCGATCTGGCACTGCAACATGAATATCTCGAAATATACCTGGTTTAATTTGACGACTAACCACATACTCTGGAAGAGCAGGCAGTGCTCCTTGGGTTGTAATTACGCTGCCTAATCCTTCTTGAACCATACTAATCGCCGTTTCAATCTGTTCTATCACAAATCGTACATGTGGCTTCATATTACATTCCTTGAATATAGCGTATACCTGTACTTCGTAACCTCCCCGACCTATAATCAATTGTTCATCTTTCAAATCGGAAATTTCAATAGAGTCCTTTTGGGCTAATGGATGATCAGCATGTAAGGCGATAACTAACTCATCTTTGACTAATGGAATGATATCAAAATCATCATTAGGCGGAATAATGATCCCAACATCGACTGTTCGAGTACGTAACCATTCTTTAATCTGAGCTACACTTCCTTCAGAAAGCCTAATTTCCAAACCGGGATGTTCTTCCTCCATTCGACGTATAATTTTCGGTATAAATCGGGTACATGCTGTTGGGTAAGCACCAATATGAACCCGGCCTAATTCCAACCCTTTTTCCGCTGCGACTAATTCCTCTACTTTATGAAAGTCGGCTAGTATATTCCTGAAGAGAATTAAAATTCTTTCTCCTACTTCGGTAAAGACTAAGCCGTTTTTTCGGTTTCGTTGTATTAATTTGGTACCTAACTCCTCTTCTACTGCTGCTACTATCCGGCTGACTGCAGGTTGAGTCATATGAAGAGCTTCTCCAGCTTTAGTGAAACTTCCTGTGTCCGATATTTTAACGATAAGTCTGATTTGGTTTTCGTTCCATATCAATTTTGGTATCTCCTTTATAATAAATATTCATTTTATTATATGTAAAATATCATGTAACATAAAGAAAATCTTTCATAGTGAAAGAAAGTGATGTATTTTTAAATTATCGGAGGTATTAAAGTATGGCCAATCGTTACAAGTTATTTTTCTTTGCGCTAATTTTAGCATCTTTTAATCTTCGACCGGGAATTACTTCGGTAAGTCCGCTCTTACATGGCATAACAGATGATCTAGGCATGAGTTCAACTACGGCAAGTCTGCTGACTTCGATTCCATTATTATGTATGGGAATCGGCTCCTTATTTGCTGGACGTCTTGCCAGTCGTTTTCAATCAGAAAAGGTCATCACAATTTTTATTGCATGTATTGGCATTGCCACATTCTTACGCTTTTTCGCTACTTCTCCCCTATATCTGTTAATTACAGCATTATTCATCGGTGTAGGTGTTGGTATTGTCAGTCCACTTATGTCGGGGTTTATAAAAAATTACTTTGCAGATAAAGTAGCCTTGATGATCGGTATGTATTCTACCTTTATGGTGGTAGGAGCCTCGATTGCCGTAGGATTAACTACACCAATCCAACACTGGTTTAGTGATTCTTGGAAGGCTGGACTCGGCTTTTGGTTTGTCTTTGCACTTATCGCAATTCCGCTATGGATTGGGGTCATGAATCATCCGCATACTCTCAAACAGAGAACAAGCACGCAGCAAAGGAGTTCACTACCTCTCCAAAACAAACAAGCCTGGTTGTTGACTGCTTTTGCAGGACTGGCTACTCTTTTATTTTATTGTATTTCGGCGTGGCTACCTGCCATCGTAGAGGACAAAGGGTATGATTCTTCTTATGCTGGTCTAGTCGGCACTTTATGTATGATTGCCCAGTTACCGGTTACGCTTTGCCTGCATTTGCTATTACGCGCAATTCCAAGTCGGAAATTTTGGATCACATTTTTCATCGGAAGTGAAATTGTAGGTTTGATTTTGCTCGGATTTACAGATGTAACCCCAATCATAGCAAGTATTTGTCTCGGCATTAGTGCAGGAGGTCTCATTTCATTAACGCTGCTGCTACCTATTGATAAAACAAATTCACCGCTAGAAGCGAGTACATGGTCAGCGATGACGCAGGCAATTGGATATATGATCGGCGCGATCGGCCCTATTATAATCGGAGTTCTATATGATTATACCGGGAGTTTCGGTCCTACTATGTATCTGTTAATTGTACTTGGACTTGTTGTCATCTTCTTAGGTTGGAAAATCGCCAAACCTGTGACGCGAACTACTATAAATGTGAAAATAGTAAGTTCCCCTAAATAATATGTATGGTATGTGAAACTCTTTTAAAGGCGAAAACGTATTGATAAATCTAAAATATAATTTCCTGATTTTTATGCTATACATCATTCTATGATAACTGAGACTCTTGTAAAAAAGTCTCAGTTACTTCTATATTAAACGACAATTTTAGTTTTATAGCTTTTATCATATTCTAAAGTTTTTAAATCAGTTTTAGAGAATTTCGTCCTGATTTATTTTATGGATTTCTTGTTGGCAGACTATTTAGATGGAGAAAACTATAATTAAAGTAATATGCTCTAAGAACAAAACCAGCATATGATTAAATCATCTGCTGGTTTTGTTTTCTAATTTTATTGAATAGGATTTTATGCCTAAAATGAGAGTCTAAACGTGTACTTCTGCCTTTATCAATAAATAGCAGGATACTTTTCAATAAAATGAAATATAAACTATAAATATTTATATTGACTATCTTAATCGAATATATAATATGACACATTATGTATAAAGTCTTAATTGACAGGTTTTTTTAAATATTTTGATTAACTAAAAGAAATACGGGTTTTGTGAATATGTCTGAAGAGAACCTTATAGATGTAGTTTTCTGCTGCAGCTGTTGTTCTGTCGGATGACAAGAACATTATCCCATAAATGACAAGAACTTTATCTCATTCCCTATTCACATTTAATTATATCCGATAAATATTATCACAGTCAAAAATAAAAAATCGCCTTTAGTAGGCGATTTTTAAATGTTTGTTTTTATATTCTTAACTTCGCTACATATTGATTAACGTAAGATTCAATTCTTTTATTTTCATCACTTGAATTTTCGTAAATTCTCATTGCTACACTTAATGGTTTAAAAGTATTCATCTTGAATAACTTTCACATTAAAAAAATACTTGGATTTAACTCTAGGTTCCAGAGTAAAATGTTGAATTGAACTAACCTGTGGTGTAAATAGAAACCGATTTGAATCATCTCTCTTCCCTTGTTCTATCCATTTAAAAACTGAAGCATCCGCTATCTCGATCTTCATTTTCCATTGTGACCAAGGAGTGCTACCGAAATCGGATTTCATATTAAATTTTAAATAAACTTCAGTCTTCACATAACATTGTCTGCAAAGTCGATGAGACTACTATTTATTATTGCTGCTACATCCCTTTTGTAATCGTGTATAAAAAAATGATCCCCGTCAAACATGTGAATTTTACAACTTTTGGACGTATAATCATGCCATTTTGCAACGTCAAAAATAGTGGCTCCCTTTTCTCTTTTTCCCCACAATACACTTATATCGCAGTCAAGCTTAGCGTTTTTTTCAATGTGCCTGTATGTGTCAGTAATTCTAAAATCCGCTCTGAGTATCGGTAAAAACAACTCCATTAATTCATTGCTTTTCAGAACCTCTTTGGGCGTGCCTCCCAGCTTAAATACCTCATCCACAAACTCCTTATCCGGCAAATCATAGAGTACCTTCTTCTTACTTACAAAACCCGGAGGATATCTGCCGGAAATAAACATATGGACAGGATATGGATGTCCGAGCTCCTTTATTCTATAGGCAAGTTCATATACAAGTACACTGCCCATACTGTGGCCAAACAACGCATAAGGTTGTTCTTCAAGGTTGCTTATGATAATACGGTGTATATCTTCAAGCGCTTCTTCAACACTTCCGTAAAACGGTTCACCAATCCTGCTGCCTCTTCCCGCAAGCTCAATCGGGAAAAGCTCAATCCTATCATGCAAGTATTGTTCCCAATATTTATATACTGCTGCAGAACCTCCTGCATACGGCAGACAAAACAATTTAATCTTATCCATTATATCTACCCCTTATATCTGAACTATTGGTTGATCTCTTCCAATATTTCTTTAATAATAGCCGCATTTTTATCTATATATCCTGTACTTAACATATCAAAATGACTGCCAAATCCGTTATATACTTTGAACTCTCCCGTTGTTGCCTCTCTCCATCCTTCACATAAATCAGCTTCACCTTCATTGTCTTGCTGCTGTGATATAATAAGATGGATATTGGAGTTTATCTGTCCCGAGTTTATAACACTTCTAGTGTATTTATGATAATTTCTCATTCTTTCAATGGTCTTTTCAATAACTGCCTGGTTATCTCCAAACATGCCTTTTATAAGTTTCTCATTTTCTTCTATAAATTCTTTATCCTGTTGCTCAGCAAGTTTCTTAGCATCTTCGCTTTCTTCCTCAATAAGGACAAATGATTTAGCCGAATCCAGAAAGATTATATCGGATACATGATGTCCAGTTTCAATTAATACTTTAGCAACTTCAAATGCCAGATTACCTCCTGCCGAGTAACCAAATAGAATATATGGGCCCTCGGGTTTGACAGAAGTAATTGCCTTCACATACTCCTCCATCCTGCTCTCATTTTCTATAAAGTCAAAGGAATATATGGAATAAGCATTCATTTGTTTTGATAAACTACCATAAGCTATTCCATTTCCTCCTCCTGGAGGGAATGCAAACATAAGACTCTCCATTGCTGAATTAAAATGAATTGCCGGACTTGGTGTAATATAATCATTGGCGTACGTATTGTGTATAAAACGGGCAATTTCCTTTATGGTTGGGGCCATATAAAAGTCTTTTAGTGGTACCTCAACATTTAACTGTTCATAAATTCTGCTTATAAGGGATATTGCCTTCAGTGAGTATCCTCCCAGTTCAAAGAAGTTATCATTCACACCAATTTTTTGTACTCCAAGGGCATCATGCCACAGCAGTGCAAGCTTCTCCTCAACTTCACCGCAAGGCTCTACATACTCTACTGATGTAGCTAAAGTACCGTCATTTTGGGGTAAATTATTCCGATCTATTTTGCCATTGGCTGTCAAAGGCAGCTTTTCCAGCTGAACAAAGTATTGTGGTATCATGTAATCGGGAAGTTCTTTTAAGAGAAGCGCCCTTAAATCTGATATTGTAAATTCACTTTCCCCTGCTATATAAGCACACAAATACTTGTTGCCCTCCTGGTCTGTCTTTGCAATTACCGCAGCTTCTTTTATTGAAGGATGCTTTAATAGCTGCACTTCTATTTCCCCAAGCTCTATCCTAAAGCCCCTAATCTTTACCTGATGGTCTACTCTGCCTATAAATTCGATGTTTCCGTCAGGAAGCCACCTTCCAAGATCACCGGTACGATACATTCTTTCTCCAGAGCTGAAAGGATTAGCTACAAATTTTTCCGTAGTCAATTCAAGTTTGTTCAAATAGCCTTTTGCCAGCCCATCTCCAGATATATATATTTCACCAGTTGTATTAACCGGTAAGATATTCATGTCTTCATTAAGTATATATATCTTATAATTCTGCAATGGCATACCTATAGGTATACTTGTTAGATTTCTCACCTTCTCACGGCTTAAATGGTAATAAGTTGAATCTACGCAGCATTCTGTTGGACCATAAACGTTTGTTATAGTAGGGTTATTATCTTTAAACCGATCATAGAAACCTTGTATACCTTTACATGAAAGTTCTTCCCCTCCGATAATAAACTGCATAACTGAAAGACTTTCGCCAGACCTGGCAGTATCTGTTAAAAGCTTTATATGTGCTGGTGTTCCGTCTGAAACAGCAATTGAATTCCTGTTATAGTACTTTAGAAGGCCCTCACCATCTAGCCTTGTATCCTCAGGAACTATAAACAGCGTATGGCCAAGGAGAGAAGCCGCAAATATTTGTTTTACAGATGCGTCAAAAAAGTAAGGGGACACAAGGGCAACATTTAAATAATTATCATAATTTTCATAGACAAGCTTTCTTAGTCCATAAACCAAGTTAACTACACTTCGATGCTCTATCATTGAACCCTTCGGAACTCCAGTAGATCCCGATGTATAAATGATATAAGCTAAGTCCTCTGGTTTATTTATTTTATCAAGGTTTTCAGCACTTCCAATGTATATTTCAGGGGAATCAAGCAGTAATATATTACCGTAAAACTCTGCTTTATCCGCTAAATGTAATTGCGTCAACAGCATAGTTGCATTACTATCTTCCAGTAATTTTTTTATTCTTAGTTCAGGAAGTTTGGTTGAAATTGGTAAATAGACACCTCCTGCTTTTAAAATTCCCAGTATTCCAACCTGCATATCTACGGATCTTTCTACCATTATTCCAACTATGCTGTTTTGCTTTACACCATTACTTCTTAGTGCTCTGGCAAGCTGATTTGCCTTTTCATTGAGCTGCCTGTAGGTTAATTGCTTGTCCTCAAACACTACAGCTACATTATCAGGTGTCCTTTCCACTTGGTCTTGGAACAGCTCATGTAGAGTCTTATCTCTAGGGTATTCTGCCTTTGTATCATTAAAACTATTTAGTATTTGCTGTTTTTCATCCTGAGATAGTATATTTATTTCGGACAGCATCTTTTCGGGGTGAGCTGTGATCTCTTCCAGTACATTGATGAAATGGACCCCAAGTTTTTCTATTGTCTCTTTCTTAAACAGACGAGTAGCATACTTTAACCCAAATACAATATTATTCTGGGTCTCTTGGGCGTTTAGGGTCAAATCAAATTTGGACGCCCTGAACTCATTATCATAGGGCATGAACCTTAGCCCATTCATCTTAAATTCTGATGCCTCTTTATTTTGCAAGACAAACATAGTATCAAACAGCGGATTTCTGCTCAAATCCCGCTTAATGCTAAGCTTCTCCACAAGTTCCTCAAATGGGTAATCCTGGTTTTCATAAGCCCTTAGAGCGTTTTCTTTTACTACCATCAAAAACTCGCTGAAATTCTTTTTACCTTGAGGGTAATTCCTCATAGCTAGGGTATTGACAAACATGCCTATGATGTCCTGCAAATCTGTATGTGGCCTTCCTGCTATAGGGCTTCCAATTACGACATCTTCCTGTCCGGTGTATTTGAAAAGAAGCACATTGTATGAAGCTAGAAGCACCATATACAGTGTTGCTCCATGATCCACGGCAAGCTTGTTCAGTTTATGTGCAAGTTCCCGGCCTGTTTCAAAACTGACCATATCGCCTTCAAAACTCTGTATAGCCGGCCTTGGGTAGTCTACCGGCATATCAAGTACTGGTATTTCTCCCCTAAATGCCTGGAGCCAGTATTCTTCTTGTTTACTGATTGTGCCGTCAGCAAACAATTTATTCTGCCATACGGAATAGTCCTTGTACTGAATCTGAAGTGCTGGAAGATTCATTCCTTCATACAAGCTTATGAATTCTCTTACCAGTATTTCATCCGACACCCCGTCAGATATGATATGGTGTTTATCAAGCATCATGACATGCCTGTCTTCTCTAATTTTTACGAGCCCTGCTCTTAGTAAAGGAGCCTTGCCAAGGTCAAATGGCCTTATGAATTCATTTGCTGCTTCTGAGGCTTTTTCTTCGCCGGTTTCCATGTACATGATACTAAATTCCACCTCATCATGGACCTTCTGCACCGGTTCACCATCTACCATATGGAAGGAGGTCCGGAAAGCCTCATGCCTTTTTACCAGCTGATCTAAGGCTTTCTCAAAACGTTCTATATCAATACTGCCTTCTAACAACATAAACTCTGGCATATTGTATGCCACCCTTGCTCCTTCAAGCTGATTTAATATATACAGCCTTCTTTGGGAAGACGACATAGGATAGTATTCCATTTTTCCAGTGGGCTGGATAGATTGATAAATACTCTCTTGGGCTTCCTGGATGTACTTGGCAATTTCTGCAATTGTCGGCAGCTTGAATATCTCCTTAAGAGATATATTTACATTGAACTCTTTGTGAATTTTGGCTGCAAAGTTTATTGCTTTTAATGAGTGCCCCCCAAGCACAAAGAAATTATCATTTCTCCCTATTTTCTCAACCCCCAGGATATCCTGCCACAATTGTACAAGCTTCTCTTCCACTTCACCTGAAGGTGCTTCATACTCTACTCCAGTATTTAAATGAGCAGCAGGGTGGGGCAAGTTCTTCCGGTCTATCTTACCATTGGCTGTCAAAGGCATTTCATCCAGCTGCATGAAGTATGCCGGGATCATATACTCGGGCAATTCTTTTGAAAGGCATTCCCTTAGTTCAGTTATTGTCAGTTCATTTTCCCCAACGAAATATGCACACAGATCCTTGTTCTTCTGTTGGTCTTCCTTTACAATAACCACAGCTTCTTTTATTGAAGCATGTCTTAATAGCTGAGCCTCTATTTCTCCAAGTTCTATTCTAAATCCCCTTATCTTTACCTGGTGGTCCATCCTGCCTAAAAATTCTATATTCCCGTCAGGCAGCCATCTTGCCAAGTCCCCAGTACGATACATTCTTTCTCCCTTTATAAACGGGTTAGATACAAATCTTTCTGCAGTAAGCCCCGTCTTGTTTAAATAGCCTTTGGCAAGACCATCCCCAGATATATATAAATCCCCAGCGATACCTATAGGATTTACTTCTAATTTCTTACCAAGTATGAATGCTCTGGTGTTTGGCAAAGGACGGCCTATGGGGATATTATCCAATCTACTAAGCCCCGCCGCAGTAATCAAATATTCCGTAGAATCCACACAGCATTCGGTAGGACCATAAACATTTGTGATGCAAGGTTGCACATCCTCAAATCTGCTTAGGAAGTCTTTTACTGCATCAAATGGAAGAACATCTCCGCCTATAATAAAATGTCTCACTTTTAGGTTATTATCTATAGGAGGAGAATTTAACATCATATTTACGTGTATGGGCGTTCCATCCGAAATATCAATCCTATTTTCACTATAGAAGTCCAGCAGCTTTTTACCGTCTTTCCTTGCTTCCTCCGGTACAATGTACAATGCATGCCCCATTAGCAGTGCTGCGAAAATCTGCTGCACCGAAGCATCAAAAACATAAGGGGCAATGAGGCAAACATTCAACGGTGATTCATATTTGCTATATATTCTCTGGAACAGACCCTCTACCAGGTTTAATACACTCTTATTATCAATGCAAACACCTTTAGGGTTTCCCGTTGAGCCAGAGGTATAGATGATGTACGCTGTATCACCAGGCTTATTTATACATTTTATATTCACATCGTTTATAAAATTATAATCATAATCAGATAAATCAATAATCTCACCATCGAAATCATCACGATCCATAAGATGATTTTGGGTGAGTAAAATTTTGGCCTTGCTGTCCTCCATCATATACCTTTTTCTTTCCAATGGATAATTAGGATCTACAGGAAGGTACGCCCCCCCAGCCTTGATTACTGACATTATACCTATAACCATTTCAGGCGAGCGGTCCACCATTATGCCTACAATATCATCAGGCTTTACTCCCTTTTCTCTTAATGCCCTGGCCAATTGGTTTGCCTTTTGATTCAGTTCTCGGTAGGTTAATTGTTTACCTTCAAAAACCACTGCAATATGATCAGGAGTCTTTTTCACTTGCTCCTCAAACATTTGGTGTATGGTTTTATCCAGGGGATATTCGAGAGCAGTATCGTTAAAGCTGTATAATACTTGCTGTTTTTCTTCCTGTGATAACATTTCGATTTCATAAAGCCTTTTTTCGGGGTATGCTGCAATTTCTTCCAGCAAATTGATGTAATGAGCCCCAAGTCTTTCAACTGTTTCTTTCTTAAACAGTCTTGTACAGTATTCGAGTTCAAAGGCTATACCATCCTCAGTCTCAAATGCATTTAAGGTGATGTCAAATTTTGATATTCTGCCTTCTATCCCTTTGTTGTACGGCTTGAAGCTTAGATCAGACGTTATGAGCTCTGCTTTTCCAACATTGTATATGGCAAACATGGTATCAAAGAGGGGATTCCTGCTCATATCCCTCCTTATGTCCAGCTTATCCACTAATTCTTCAAACTGATAGTCCTGATTGTCGTATGCTTTCAAAGCATTTTCTTTAACTTCTTTCAAGAATTCAATAAAAGTCTTTTCTCCTTGCGGGTGGTTTCTCATGGCCAGAGTGTTTACAAACATACCTATGATGTCTTGAAGGTCAGCATGAGGCCTTCCAGCTATAGGACTTCCCACAATAATATCTTCCTGTCCAGTGTATCTAGATAACAGCACATTGTATGCAGCAAGAAGCGTCATATATAATGTAGCTCCATTGTCTGATCCAAGCTTGTTAAGTCTAACCGCAAGCTCGCTATCAGCTTCAAAGCTGATGTAGTCTCCTTCAAAGCTTTGTACTGCGGGTCTTGGGTAGTCGGTGGATAAATCCAGCACAGGGATCTCTCCCTGAAAGGTCTGGAGCCAGAATTCCTCCTGCTTACTTATGGCAGCTCCTGCAAACAATTCCCTCTGCCAAACTGAGTAGTCCTTGTACTGTATACGCAGTGGAGGAAGTATTTTCCCTTCATATAAGCTTATAAACTCTCTTATCAGTATGTCGTTGGACACTCCATCCGATATGATATGATGCATGTCAAACACCATAATATGTCTGGCTTCTCCAATCTTTACAAGTCCAACTCTTAATAGTGGAGCCTTTCCAAGGTCAAAGGGCCTTATGAATTTCTCCACTATTTCGGGAACCTTCTCTTCACTGGTTTCCAGGTACATGATACTTAGGTCCGCCTTGTCATGGACTTTCTGAGACAGCTCTTCCTCGATCATATGGAAGGAGGTTCGAAAGCTCTCATGCCTTTCTATCAGACTATGAAAAGCCTGCCCAAAACGTGCTTTATCAACAGTACCTTCCAGCAATATTATGCCAGGTATATTGTAGGCGATTCCAGCTCCTTCAAGCTGGTTTAATATATATAGTCTTTTCTGGGCGGATGACATGGGATAATATTCCATATCCCCAGCACGTTGAATGGACTGATATAGGCTCTCCTTTGAGTCTTCAATGTAGCTGGCAATTTCTAAGATGGTTGGTGTCTTGAATATTTCCTTAAGAGGTATGTCTACATTGAACTCTTTGTGAATTCTTGCTACAAGGCTTGTTGCCTTTAACGAGTGTCCTCCGAGCATAAAGAAGTTATCATTTCTTCCTACCTTCTCTATTCCAAGGATGTCCTGCCACAGCAGCGCAAGCCTTTCCTCCACTTCACCTGAAGGCGCTGCATACTCTGTTCCTGTATTTATTCTTCCATCAGGCAGCGGCAGCGCCTTTCTGTCCAATTTTCCATTTATGGTTAACGGTACTTTTGCTATCCTCATAAAATAGGATGGAATCATATAATCGGGCAGCTCTTTAGATATAAGCTCCCTTATTTCGGTCACTGTCACTTCTCGGTCAGACACTATATAAGCGCAAAGATACCTGCCTACACTTGAATCCTCCCGGTCAATGACCACCGCCTCATTTATATCAGCATGCTTCAAAAGGGCTGCTTCTATTTCCTCAAGCTCGATTCTATACCCTCTTATTTTAACCTGGTGGTCTTTTCTGCCGGCAAATGCAATATGCCCGTCAGGAAGCCACTTTGCAAGATCTCCTGTTTTATACATCAGTTCTCCAGGCATAAATGGGTTCGGTACATACTTTTCCCTGGTAAGTTCCGGTTTTTTCAAGTATCCTCTCGCCAATCCTGCCCCGGAAACACAGAGTTCACCCTCAACACCTATGGGCTTAAGATTATTGTTTTCATCAACTATAAACACCCGGGTATTGGTAATAGGTTTACCAATAGGTACCGACTTATCGGCCGTCTCATAATCATCTGCTTTCCATACCGTTGCACATACGGTTGTCTCAGTAGGTCCATAAGCATTTATATATGAAATCCTGTTGCTCCATTTCTTTAAAAGTTCGGGAGTGGAAGCCGAACCTGCTGCAATTACCTTCTTTAAGGAAGTTACTTTTTCCGGGTCCAGATTTGCCAGATACGGAGGTGGTAAAGTAGCAATAGTTATCTCATTTTCATTTAGGTATTCTTCAAATCTTCGATAGTCATTGATAATATCGCTTGAAGATATATATAGTGTTGCTCCTGCCAATAGTCCCATAAATATTTCCCAAACTGCAGCGTCGAATGAAATTGATGCAAATTGAATAATCCTATCGCTTTCACTTACATTTAAGCGGGTCTTGAAAAACGCCTCCAGATTTGCTACCCCTTTATGTTCTACCATAACCCCTTTAGGTTTTCCTGTAGACCCAGATGTATAAATGATATATGCCAAATTTTG
Organism: Paenibacillus sp. FSL W8-0439; assembly: GCF_038008995.1. Lineage (NCBI taxonomy): Bacteria > Bacillati > Bacillota > Bacilli > Caryophanales > Paenibacillaceae > Paenibacillus > Paenibacillus sp. FSL W8-0439. The sequence goes on along the minus strand of NZ_JBBPAK010000001.1, from coordinate 2,836,969 downwards.
CGGTGAACATACCACTTCCAGGTTCATAGGGTTTCCGGCATAAAGGCTTTCATCTTCTATGTCTATATACTTCCCGTAAAACTCCACTTTCTCCAGGAATTGCTTTTGGGAAATCAGCACCCCTATCTCGCTGTCCTCGAGTAAATATTCGATTCTTGCCTTAGGGTAGTCAGGATCTATAGGCATATATGCCCCTCCGGCTTTAAGTATGCCAAATATACCTATGACCATCTCCAGTGAGCGTTCTACCATAATACCCACTATGCTGTCTGGTTTAACTCCCTTATCCCTCAACACTCTTGCAAGCTGATTTGACTTCTCATTGAGTTCCCTATAGGTTAGCTGCTTACCCTCAAACACCACTGCCGCATTGTCAGGTGTCTTCACCGCTTGTTCCTCAAATAGTTGGTGAATGGTCTTTTCCCTGTGGTATTCCTCCGTTGTATTATTGAAGCAGTGTACTATTTCTTTCTTTTCCACTTCGGTGAGTATATCAATATTCCTAATATGCATATCGGGATTATCGGTTACAATTTCTATTACCGACTGAAAATGTCCCTTGATTTTTTCTATGAAATTACCATCATATACCAGTGAGTTGTAACTGAATTTAATAGATAATTCCTTACCGCCATCAACGAGTATCCCAAAATCATAATTCGTCTGCTCGAATATTTCCATTCCAACTACATTTAAAATGCCATTACTGGATGAAGCATTAACCGCTTCATCCATAGGGTAATTTTCAAAAGCCATGACATGATGTATCAAGGCATCTTTCAAGCATGTTTTTGACTGCACATCCGCCAGAGGATAGAAACTGTACCGGTCAGATTCCAGCACCGATTGCTGCATCTCTTTGATCAGTTCGGTAAAAGTTTTATCCTCATCACAACTCACCCTTACTGCAACGGTATTTATAAATAAACCCACCATGCTCTCAATTCCCTGTATTTCATGAGGCCTTCCCGATACCACCTCACCAAACACCACATCATCGGTATTGTTATACCGCTGTAATAATATCCCCCATATGGTCTTTATAATGGTACTCATGGTTGTATTGTTTTTGGCTGCAAACTTCTCAAGATCGCTAGTTATTTGTTCAGATATTTTAAACTCCGTTTCTTCAATCCTGAAATCATCACTTGCAGACCTGCCGTTTTGGGGAAGGACTGTCTGATGCTCGTAACCTTTAAGATAGGTTTCCCAGTAATCTGCGGCCTCGTTCTGATTTCTGCCTTCCAACCATTTGATATAGCGGCTGTAAGGATATACCTTTCCTGACTCCGGCTCCCGGATATTCATCAGGGCTTCATAGTTTTCCATAAATTCTCTAAATATATTTGCGAGACTCCACCCATCAATAATGATGTGATGAAAGCTCCATACCATGTTATAAGATTGGTAGCCTGTTTTAATTACACTTAATCTTGTTAAAATATCCCTTGATAAGTCAAAGCCCTTTTTTCTGTCTTTAACCCTGTATTCTTCTATATACCTATCCCTTAGTTCTTCGGCAAGGGAGGTAATATCCTCATAGCTGACAGACAGCTTTCTTTCCTTCATGACTACTTGTAAGGGCTTGGCTACATTTTCATACAAAAAAATTGTTCTCAAAGCGTCATACTTTTCAATAATGATATTAACGCTCTTTTCAACACAATCAATGTCCAGGATGCCTTTTATAGAAAGTGATATCTGCTCAAAGTAGGCGTCTGAATTTTTATCCATCATATAGTGGTACAATATCCCTTGCTGCATAGGAGTGAGCCGGTACATATCTTTTATGTTTTGTTTCTTCAAATCACTCATAAGTACTCCTCCTTAAATACAAACTCTTTTTATTCGAAGTTATTCAATACGTCTTCAAACTCATCCATATTCAGATCGTCTACTGTAAAATCACTGAGTGTAGCTTCTGAATAGTCCATTTCTGCACAATGGGTTATTATGTTTACTAAATGCTTTTTAAAACTCACCGCTACCCCTTCAATAGTACTCTTCTCATACTCGCCCTGGTTGTAGCTAAAGTTTAATTCCAGCTTCCCGCCTTCTACAGTTCCGCCGTTAATATCAATACAATACTCACTTTTATAGTTTGGTCCTGTAGACTCTCCGGCAGGAATATCAGACACTCCAAATAAATTGTCTACATTATCCTGGTTGAATTGACCGAGGTAATTGAAGCTTATTTCAGGGTTTAGATTAAAGTTTAAATCGGCTTTGTTTTCCGGCAAGGTAAGATATTTTAGTATGCCGTAACCTATCCCTTTGTTAGGTATCTGCCTGATGTTTTCTTTTACCGATTTGATCATGCGGGAAATATCGAGTTGTCCGCTGACATCTAACACCACGGGATACTGGGTGGTGAACCATCCCACGGTCCTGCTTATGTCAATGTCTTTAATGATTTCCTCCCTGCCGTGCCCCTCCAGACTGATCAGAACCTTATCATTTCCGGTCCATTCCCTCACTGCTAATCCCAAGGCGGTAAGCAATATGTCGTTTACTTCTGTGTTATAAGCATGGTTTACCCGCTTTAGCATCTTCTCAGTCTCTTCAATACTCAGCTCGATCTTGACGCTATTGTTATTCATATACCTTCTTTCTTCAATCTCTCGGTCTTTTGGAAGCGGTATTGTTTTAGTTTTTTCCAAATTGGTCCAGTAATTTATTTCTTTTAATAGTTCAGGGCTATTGGCATACTCATCAAGCCTCTGTGCCCAATCTTTGAAAGAGTCGGTCTTGTTGCTGAATTTTATTTCATCATTGTTTAGCGCCTGTCTGTATCCTATGTCCAAATCTTCCAGTATGATTCTCCACGATACCCCATCAACTACAAGGTGGTGAATAGCTATTAGCAGGTGGTCCCCTTCTTTAGTCTTAAACAGACCAACCTTAACTAAAGGACCGTTATACAAGTCCATGCTCCTCTGAATCCTCGACGCTTCCAGCTCTATTTTTTCCCGGTAATTATAGCTGTCCCTAAGGTCTACAATTTCCAATGAAAAATGTTCACCTTCAAGGTTTTTGTTGTATTGGAGTATATTTTGATCCTCTATTTTTACCACTGTTCTAAAAATATCATGGTGCTGTACAAGCTTTGACAATACTTTTCGAATAATAGCTTCTTCAAATCCGTTACGCCCATATATCATTATTTCCTGATTAAAATGATGGATATCCTTGCTGTCTTGTTTATACAACCATCTTTGTATAGGTGTTATCGGTACTATGCCTTCTACCGGGCCTTGATGAATTCTTCGGCTTGTAGATTGTATATATTCGACGAGTTCCTCAATTACAGGATGTTTGAATAAGTCCCGCATTTCAAGCTTTAGCCCATGGACGTTAAGACGCGACATTACCTGTATGGCTTTTATTGAGTCTCCTCCAAGGCTGAAGAAATTATCTTTTACCCCGATGTTTTCAGTTTTTAGTACGTCTTCCCATACTTTGGCCAGTATTTCTTCTCTTTCGTTTCTAGGAACTACATGCTCTACTCCGGTATTAATATTCCCCTGTGGTTCAGGCAATGCTTTCCGATCAATTTTACCGTTGTCATTAAATGGCATCTGTTCCAGATGCATGAAATATGCTGGTACCATGTAGTCAGGTAGTTCGTTTAAGAGATGCTCCCTTAGCTCGGAAATGGTCAATTCATTTTCCCCTACAATATATGCACACAGGTACTTCTTCCCTTGCTGCTCTTCCTTTGCAATAACCACTGCTTCCTTAATAGCAGTGTGCTTCACCAGATGTGCTTCAATTTCTCCAAGCTCTATTCTAAAGCCTCTTATCTTTACCTGGTGGTCGATCCTGCCCATGAATTCGATGTTCCCATCAGGAAGCCGCCTTACTAAGTCCCCTGTGCGGTACACTTTTTCGCCGGGAATAAACGGGTTAGGTACAAATTTTTCTGCTGTCAGTTCAGGTCTATTCAAATAGCCCCTTGCAAGACCGCTTCCACCTATCACAAGTTCACCGGCCACTCCTACAGGAGTTAATTGGTTGTGCTTGTCCAGTATATAAAGGTATACATTCTGTAAAGCTTTCCCTATAGGTACTGTTATAAGTTCTTCTGCTATTTTCTTTGTTATACTGTAACCCGCTGCATATATCGTGGACTCTGTAGGCCCATAGATATTTTCCAGAGATGTGTTCTCTGAGACATCGAAAAGCTCATGGACAAGCTTTTTGGGCAGCGCTTCTCCAGCAGCAAAAATATACCTGAGAGTTGATGGCAGTTTTATACCATTATCTTTTAAAGTATGCACCATTATATTCAGCATTGATGGTACAAAGTTTACATGGGTTATCTTATGCTTGTTTATTACCTCTACTAACTCCATAGCTTCCTTTTCCACACCTTGGCGTGATATTACAAGCTTTCCTCCGTTGAGGAACCAGCCAAATATCTCAGCTACGGATACGTCAAAGGTATAAGTTGTTTTAAATAGAAAAGCGTCTTCCGCTTTAAGCGGATACATGGCCTGGAGGGCTGTAATTATGTTTACAACGCTAGTATGCTCAATCATTCCACCTTTGGGCTTCCCTGTCGAACCTGATGTATAAATGACGTACGCAAGGTCCGAGGGTTTGTTTACATTTTCAAGCTTTGAGTTCTCTTCATTTAAATATTCTTCCTCCAGATATATAATATCCGCATCAATCTGCTTATTTTCCATAAAGGTCCTGGAGGTCAAAAGGATCTGGGAACCACTATCGTCCAACAAATACTTTATCCTTGTATCAGGATAATTAGGATCTATCGGCAGATACGCCCCTCCAGCTTTCAATATGGCAAATATCCCCACAATCATCTCAAATGAACGTTCGGCCATAATTCCTACAATACGGTCAGGCTTTACCCCTTTGTTCCTCAATACTCTGGCCAAATGATTTGCCTTTCCGTTCAATTCCCTGTAAGTCAAGTGCTTGTCTTCATATACCACAGCTATGTTGTCAGGTGTCCTTTCCACCTGCTCAGCAAACAGCTCATGTATGGTTTTGTCCTGCGGATAGTCTTTCTTAGTATCATTAAAGTCTATCAGCAACTGCTTTCTTTCTTCATGACTTAATATAATAAGCTTGTCAACTGACCCTTTGGGGTTATGGATAAACATATTTAAAATATTAATAAAATAGTCTATACACTCTTCTGCCTGTTTTCTTTCCAATACTTTGTCCGAGTAGATCAAGCTTATATTAAGATCATCGAATGTATTACTTACTGTAAAGTCAAGACTTGTATTGGTTGCTTCATATTCATCAACTGAAATTCTATCTTTAACATCACCGATTTCTTTGTTTATTATCTCGTTATATATATGAAAATCCACATAATTGAATATGGTATCAAATAAAGGATTTTCCTCTTTGTTTTCTTTTCCGCCCAGGATATTTATGATCTCAAATAAAGGCAGTCTTCCATAAAGCTTTAAGTTTATTAATTTCTTTTCTGCAACTTTTATCAATTCCTCCCATATATCGATTTTATCAAAACACATTTTGACGGGAACCGTATTTAAGAAGCACCCCAGCATCTTATCTCCATCTTCGCATACAGGTCTGTTGTTTTCTACCAAACCTACGACAAAGTCATCCTCGTATGAAAGCATATTGAGCATATAAGTGTATGCAGCAAAGCAAAGTGTCTTTAAGCTTACATCATATCTTCTGGCAGTACTTCTTAAATCACCTAAAAATTCCTGACTTAAATGGCGTGTTACATGGTCTACTTTATAAGATTTTTTTGTTTTTCCATGAATATTTGCAGGCATATTCAACCTTTTATATTCACTTAATTCCTCTCTCCAATAATTAATTACTTCCTGGTTGTCCTTAATTGTCATTTGGTCTGCTATATAATCTTTATAGCTGCATTTAAGCCGTGTTGGTATATAATCTTTTTCTTGCTTAAGCTTAGAGTATAGGTTTGAAACTTCCGTAATCAATGAAGCAACACTCCAGCCATCCAGGATAGCATGGTGGAATATCAGAACCAGACAAATATGGTTTGCGTCAAGTTTGAATATTCTTATCCTCCAAAGGGGCTTTGATATATCAAACGGATTCGCTCTGTCATTTTCCAAATATTTGTTTATATACTCAACCTGCCCTGTCCTGCTAAAATTCATGATATCTATCTGCTCAATATCAAGACTACTGCCCTTGTAAACAATTTGCACAGGAGTTTCAAAATCCTCTAAATTAAAAACCGTCCTTAAAATATCATGTTTTGACGTCATTAGAAGCATCGCTTCTTTAAATGCTGGGAAATCAAAGTCTTTGTCATTCAGATGAAATGCAAATTGGTCATGATAAACTGCATTTTCATAGTCTTTTTTGGAATGATAAATCATACCCAGCTCTATGTGACTCATCGGATATATATCTTCCATGTCCGAAGGTAACTTTTCTGAGAGAGTTTCATTCATCAATATTCGCTGTTTAAATAACTCCAGTTCTTCCCTTGCTTTACCCATCTTACTGTTAAAAGCTTCCGTATCTTTTACTTTTAAGAATGCAGACAATCTCTCAATATCAGGATTCATGTATATATCCCTGATTTGGATGTTTATATCCAACTTTTTGCATATTGTGCTGACTAATGATATTGCACGTATAGAATCTCCGCCTATTTTAAAGAAGTTGTCCCTTATTCCTACCTGTTTTGCTCCAAGCACTTCCTGCCATATTTCAACCAGTTTCTCTTCCACTTCATTCCGCGGCGCTACATATTCTGTTCCCGTACTCATACTTCCGTCAGGCTCGGGCAATGCTTTCCTGTCTATTTTTCCATTAGGGGTCAATGGCAGCTTTTCCATCTGCATAAAGTAAGAAGGGATCATGTAGTCCGGGAGCTCTTTTGACAAGTGTTCCCTCATCCCCTGTACGGTTATTTCTTGATCCGGTACGACGTACGCACAAAGATACTTATTTCCGTCAGCTCCTTCTTTGTCCAATACCACTGCTTCTTTTATTGTTTCATGCTTTAATAACCGGTTCTCTATTTCACCCAGTTCTATCCTGTAGCCTCTTATCTTTACCTGATGGTCGATCCTGCCCAGGTATTCTAGGTTGCCGTCAGGCAGCCACCTTGCCAGGTCACCTGTCCTGTACATCCTTTCACCCGGTGCGAATGGGTTTGCTGCGAATTTTTCTTCTGTAAGTTCCGGTCTGTTCAAGTACCCTCTTGCCAGTCCATCCCCTGCTATACATAGTTCTCCCGCTACTCCTATCGGCTGCAGGCCCTTTTCCTTACTCACAACATATAACTTAATGTTATCTATGGGCTTTCCTATTGGTACAAGCTCCAATTCTTCTTCCGTGGAGCAGCCAAAGTAGGATACATCTACTGTTGCTTCTGTTGGTCCGTACAGGTTATGCAGGCTTGTTCCTTTTTCTTTGTACAGCAGCTTGTTGAACTTTTCTACTTGCTTCAGGTTCAGTGCTTCTCCACTGGCAAATACCTGCTTTAAGCTTGCTATTTCCTCTATTATCCCCTTTTCCTCTACATACTCTAAAAATACACTCAACATGGATGGTACAAAGTGCATTGTGGTAACTTTATTTTTTTCGATTGCCTTCACGATTTCTTCCGGATTTTTTTCTCCTCCCGGTATCAGCAGGCAGACTTTGGCCCCAGTAAAGCTCCACCACAATAATTCCCATACCGATACGTCAAAGGTATAGGGAGTTTTCTGCAGGATCACATCACCTTCAGCTATCGGGTATTGCTTCTGCATCCAGTTGATCCGGTTGATTACGGAGTAGTTCTCTATCATTACCCCTTTGGGTTTGCCGGTAGAACCGGATGTATATATTACATAAGCCAAGTTTTCAGGTTTACTAATTAACTTTGGATTTGATACATCCCCAGTAAATAGTTCCTGATTTTCTATGCTAATAAATTCAGCATTTCTGTAACTACCTTTAGCATTTATAAATTTATCCTGTATCAGAATAATTTGGCTGCCACTGTCATCAAGCATAAACTGGATCCTGTCTTCAGGGTATTCAGGAGCTATGGGTAAATAAGCCCCCCCAGCTTTTAGGACAGCCATGATCCCTATGATCATTTCCGGGGAACGTTCTACCATAATTCCCACTACACTATCAGGTTTTATTCCCTTTTCTCTTAATTTTCTGGCCAGTTGGTTTGCCTTTTCGTTTAGCTCCCTATAAGTCAGCTGTTTATCTTCAAACACTACAGCAATATTATTGGGTGTCCGTTCCACCTGTTCCTCAAAAATCTGATGGATGGTCTTTTCCCGAGGGTATCCTGCTTTTGTATTATTAAATTCATATAATATTTGATGTTTTTCGTCTTGTGACAGCATATCAATTTCTAATAGCCTTTTTTCAGGAAAGGCTGCTGCCTCTTCCAATACATTAAGGTAATGGGCAATAAGCCTTATAACTGACTCTTTCTTAAACAACCTGGTAGCATACTCCAATTCAAATGCAATACCGTCCTCTGTTTCCTCAGCGTTTAAAGTCAAGTCAAACTTGGATATTCTTACTTCACTGTCATAGGGCATAAACCTTAGCCCATCCATCTTCACTTCTGATGCCTCGATATTTTGCAGTACAAACATAGTATCGAAAAGTGGATTTCTGCCCAGATCCCTTTCCAGGTTAAGCTTATCTACCAGTTCTTCAAATTGGTAATCTTGGTTTTCGTAAGCCCTTAAGGAGTTTTCTCTTACTTCATTAAGGAAGTCCACAAAAGTCTTTCCACCTTGAGGGTGATTCCTCATGGCTAGCGTGTTTACAAACATACCAATAACGTCCTGAAGATCAGTATGCGGCCTTCCTGCAACGGGACTTCCAACTATAATATCTTCCTGTCCGGTGTACTTGGATAAAAGGACATTGTATGAAGCTAAAAGTACCATGTAGAGCGTGGCACCATTATTCACTGCAAGTTTGTTCAGTTTAACAGCAAGCTCCTTGCCTGCTTTGAAACTGATCACATCTCCCTCAAAACTCTGTATAGCTGGCCTAGGGTAGTCTAGCGGCATATTAAGCAAAGGAATTTCTCCTTTGAATACTTGGAGCCAGTATTCTTCCTGCTTACTAATTGTCCCATCAGCAAACAGCCTGTTCTGCCATACGGAAAAATCCTTGTACTGAATCTTAAGTTCCGGAAGTTCCTTACCTTCATACAGGCTCATAAATTCTCTTACCAGTATGTCGTCAGACACCCCGTCAGATATAATATGGTGCTTATCAGACATCATAATATATCTGTCTTCTCCAACTTTTATAAGCCCAACCCTAAGTAAAGGAGCCTCATCAAGGTCAAAGGTCCTAATAAATTCACTGGCTATTTTCGCAGCTCTTTCCTCATCGTTTTCCATATACATAACACTAAAATCCACATTGCTATGGACCTTTTGTACCGGTTTACCATCTATCATATGGAATGAGGTACGGAAAGACTCATGTCTGTCAACAAGCTCCCTAAAAGCCTGTTCAAAGCGCAGTTTATCGAGTTTGCCTTCAATTAGCATAATACCAGGCATGTTGTATGCCATCCCAACTGCGTCAAGCTGGTTTAGAATATACAGCCTTTTCTGGGCGGATGAAATTGGATAGTACTCCATCTCCCCAGCCGGCCCAATAGAATGAAATACACTCTCCTTTGCAATCTTGATGCACTCGGCAACTTCAGACATATTTGGGCTCTTAAATATTTCTTTAAGCGGTATGTTTACATTGAACTCTTTGTGAATCCTGGCAATAAGATTTGCTGCCCTTAAGGAATGTCCCCCCAGCTCAAAGAAATTGTCGTTTCTTCCCACTTTCTCTATACTAAGGATATCCTGCCACAACCCCACAAGTTTCTCCTCCACTTCACCCAAGGGTGCGACATACTCTATTCCAGCATCGATATTGCCGTCAGGTTCGGGCAATGCCTTCCTATCTATTTTGCCATTGGGAGTCAGCGGCAGCTTTTTTAACTGCATAAAATAGGATGGTATCATATAGTCTGGAAGGTCCTTTAAGAGATGTCCCCTTAGTTCTGCTATTGTTAATTCATTTTCCCCTGCCACATAGGCACACAGATACTTGTTTCCCTTCTGATCTTCCCTTGCAATAACCACTGCTTCCTTTATTGAAACGTGCTTTAGCAGTTGTGCTTCTATTTCCCCCAGCTCTATTCTAAATCCCCTTATCTTTACCTGATGATCTACTCTTCCTAAAAATTCCATATTCCCATCAGACAGCCATCTGGCCAGATCCCCTGTACGATACATCCTTTCCCCTGGTATAAACGGGTTAGGTACAAATTTTTCAGCTGTCAGTTCGGGCCGGTTTAGATATCCCCTTGCAAGCCCTTCTCCCCCTATGCACAACTCACCCAAAACCCCTGTAGGCTGAGGTCTCAAGTGTTTGTCAACAACGTAGTATTTTATATTTTGCATTGGCTTTCCGATAGGTACACTCCCGGATTCCAAATAGCTTCCCAGTCTCTTTTCGTAATAACTGGAATCTATGGTGGACTCAGTAACCCCATAGCTATTAACAACCCGCAGTTTCTCTCCATACCAGGATTGTAATCTTTCATAATCTTCCACAGAGAGAGTATCTGATCCAAGTATAAGCAACTTGAGGCTATCAATAATCAAAGCATTATCATGGATATAATCCATAAGAGGAATAATCAGTGCCGGTGTGGATTCAAAGATGGTTATTTTATGGGTTTTAATAAGTGAATATAATCGTGCAGGATCGTATCTCTCCTCGGATGAACAAATAACCATTTGGCCTCCGTTGAGCAGCGTTCTCGAAACATCTCCCACAAATACATCAAAAGAAAAACTTGCGATTTGCAACAGCTTTACATCCATATCCGCAAGCCTATATTCCTTTTTCCATGCGTAAGATATGTTGACAAGACTTCTATGCTCTATCATGATCCCCTTTGGCTTTCCTGTGGTTCCTGATGTATAAATGACATATGCTAAATTACAAGATTTATTAATGACAGGAAGATTTTCTGTTCTCCCGTTGTAATTCACACAGTCATCAAAGCTTATAATATCAAGATCAAATTTAATTTTTTCTTTATGATGTTCTTGCGTAAGAATAATTCCAGCCAAGCTGTCATCGATCATATATCTGATTCGTTCTTCAGGATATTCGGTGTCTATGGGTAAATACGCGCCTCCTGCTTTAAATACAGCAATTACACCTATTATCATTTCTATGGACCGGTCTACCATTATAGCTACTACACTGTCAGGTTTTAATCCCTTGTCCCTTAAGATCCAAGCCAGTTGATTGGCCTTTTCATTAAGTTCTCCGTAAGTCAAGTATTTATCTTCAAATACTACTGCTATGTTATCAGGCGTCTTTTCCACTTGTTCTTCAAATAGCTCTTGTATGGTCTTATCCTTAGGATATTCTACTTTTGTATCATTGAAGCCATAGATTATTTGCTGTTTTTCCTCCTGGGACAACATATTTATTTCCGACAACCTTTTAAACGGATTTGCGGTTATCTCTTCCAACACGTTAAGGTAATGAGCCGCCAACCTTTTTATAGTCTCTTTTTTGAAAAGCCGAGTACAATATTCAAAGCTAAAAGCCATACCATCTTCACGCTCTATTGCATCAATGGATAGGTCAAATTTTGATATTCTATACTCTAGCCCGTTATTAAAAGGTTTGAAGCTTATACCAGGTACTGCAAATTCTACCTTAGAGGCATTTTGCATGGTAAACATAGTATCAAACAGTGGGTTTCTGCTCATGTCCCTCTTCAAGTTAAGCTTCTCAACCAGTTCTTCAAATTGGTAATCCTGATTGTCATAAGCCCTTAGAGCGTTTTCTCTTACTTCATTCAAGAATTCTACAAAGGTACTATCTCCCTTGGGGTAATTTCTCATAGCCAAGGTATTTACAAACATACCAAGGATATCCTGCAGGTCTGAATGTGGCCTTCCGGCTATAGGGCTTCCAACGATTATGTCTTCCTGTCCGGTGTGCTTAGACAGCAATATGTTGTATGCCGCGAGCAGTGTCATGTAAAGCGTAGCCCCATTATCCCTTGCAAGCTTGTTTAATTTATTCGTAAGCTCACTGCCTGCTTCAAAGCTAAAAAAATCCCCTTCAAAGCTTTGTATTACAGGCCTTGGATAGTCTAGCGGCATATTCAGTACAGGTATTTCTCCCTGGAATGCTTGGAGCCAGTATTCCTCCTGGCTGCTAATTCCGCCCTCATCAAACAGTTTATTCTGCCATACAGCGTAGTCCTTGTACTGTATCCGAAGTGCTGGAGGGTTGTTTCCTTCATAAAGATCCATAAACTCACGAATCAGTATGTCCATGGAGACACCATCGGATATAATGTGATGCATATCAAACATCATAAGATGCCTGTCTTCTCCCGTTTTTACAAGCTCTACCCTTAGCAGAGGAGCCTTGCCAAGATCAAAAGGTCTGGCAAATTCCCCAGCATACTCTGCGGCTTTTTCTTCGTTAGTTTCAAAGTACATCACGCTGAATTCCACATGGTCATGAACCTTCTGGACCGGGTTACCATCGATCATGTGGAACGATGTTCTAAGAGTCTCATGCCTTTTTACCAACTGCCTGAAGACTTCCTGGAAACGCGCTGTATCAATGCTTCCTTCCAGCAGCATAATACCAGGCATGTTGTATGCTGTCCCTGCCCCTTCAAGCTGGTTTAGTATATACAGCCTTCTTTGTGCAGATGACATAGGGTAGTATTCCATTTCTCCTGCCGGTTGGATTGACTGATATAGGCTCTCCTTTGAGTCTTTAATATATCTGGCAATTTCTAAGATGGTTGGTGTCTTGAATATTTCCTTAAGAGGTATGTCTATATTGAACTCTTTGTGAATTCTTGCTACAAGGCTTGTTGCCTTTAACGAGTGTCCCCCAAGCATAAAAAAGTTATCATTTCTTCCTACCTTCTCTATTCCAAGGATATCCCGCCACAACAGCGCAAGTTTCTCCTCTATTTCTCCCGAAGGTACTACGTATTCTACGCCGGTATTAACATTGCTATCGAGCACAGGCAATGCTTTCCTGTCTATTTTTCCATTAGGGGTCAATGGCAGCTTTTCCATCCGCACAAAGTAGGAAGGGATCATGTAGTCCGGGAGCTCTTTTGACAAGTGTTCCCTCATCCCCTGTACGGTTATTTCTTGATCCGGTACGACGTATCCACAAAGATACTTATTTCCGTCAGCTCCTTCTTTGTCCAATACCACGGCTTCTTTTATTGCTTCATGCTTTAATAACCGGTTCTCTATTTCACCCAGTTCTATCCTGTAGCCTCTTATCTTTACCTGATGGTCGATCCTGCCCAGATATTCTAGGTTGCCGTCAGACAGCCACCTTGCCAGGTCACCTGTCCTGTACATCCTTTCACCCGGTGCGAATGGGTTTGCTGCGAATTTTTCTTCTGTAAGTTCCGGTCTGTTCAAGTACCCTCTTGCCAGTCCATCCCCTGCTATGCATAGTTCTCCCGCTACTCCTATCGGCTGCAGGCCCTTTTCCTTACTGACAACATACAACTTAATGTTATCTATGGGCTTTCCTATAGGTACAAGCTCCAATTCTTCTTCCGTAGAGCAGCCAAAGTAGGATACATCTACTGTTGCTTCTGTTGGTCCGTACAGGTTATGCAGGCTTGTTCCTTTTTCTTTGTACAGCAGCTTGTTGAACTTTTCTACTTGCTTCAGGTTCAGTGCTTCTCCACTGGCAAATACCTGCTTTAAGCTTGCTATTTCCTCTATTATCCCCTTTTCCTCTACATACTCTAAAAATACACTCAACATGGATGGTACAAAGTGCATTGTGGTAACTTTATTTTTTTCGATTGCCTTCACGATTTCTTCCGGATTTTTTTCTCCTCCCGGTATCAGCAGGCAGACTTTGGCCCCAGTAAAGCTCCACCACAATAATTCCCATACCGATACGTCAAAGGTATAGGGAGTTTTCTGCAGGATCACATCACCTTCAGCTATCGGGTATTGCTTCTGCATCCAGTTGATCCGGTTGATTACGGAGTAGTTCTCTATCATTACCCCTTTGGGTTTGCCGGTAGAACCGGATGTATATATTACATAAGCCAAGTTTTCAGGTTTACTAATTAACTTTGGATTTGATACATCCCCAGTAAATAGTTCCTGATTTTCTATGCTAATAAATTCAGCATTTCTGTAACTACCTTTAGCATTTATAAATTTATCCTGTATCAGAATAATTTGGCTGCCACTGTCATCAAGCATAAACTGGATCCTGTCTTCAGGGTATTCAGGAGCTATGGGTAAATAAGCCCCCCCAGCTTTTAGGACAGCCATGATCCCTATGATCATTTCCGGGGAACGTTCTACCATAATTCCCACTACACTATCAGGTTTTATTCCCTTTTCTCTTAATTTTCTGGCCAGTTGGTTTGCCTTTTCGTTTACTTCCTTATAAGTCAGCTGTTTATCTTCAAACACTACAGCAATATTATTGGGTGTCTTTTCTACCTGCTCTTCAAACAGTTGATGTATAGTCTTATCCTTAGGATACCGGACCTTTGTATCGTTAAAGTCATATAGTATTTTCTGCTTTTCTTCCTGTGAAAGCATATCAATTTCTGACAACCTTTTTCCAGGATAAACCGTTATCTCTTCCAGAACATTAAGGTAATGGGCTGCAAACCTTTCTACAGTCTCTTTCTTGAACAGCCTTGTGGCATATTCCAAATCAAATGCAATACCTTCCTGGGTTTCCCGAGCATTTAATGTCAAGTCAAATTTGGATATTCTAAATTCATTTGTATAGGGTATAAACTTAAGCCTATCTATCTTCAATTCTGATGAGCCGGTATTTTGCAATACAAACATAGTATCAAAAAGAGGATTCCTGCTCATATCCCTCTTTACATTAAGCTTTTCCACCAGTTCTTCAAACTGGTAGTCCTGATTTTCATAAGCCCTTATAGAGTTTTCCCTTACTTCCTTTAGAAACTCAGCAAAGGTCTTTTCTCCCTGGGGATAGTTCCTCATGGCTAAAGTATTTACAAACATACCTATTATGTCTTGTAAATCTGTATGAGGTCTTCCAGCTATAGGGCTTCCCACTATAATATCTTCCTGCCCCGTATACTTAGACAGCAGTATGTTGTATGAAGCAAGCAATGTCATGTAAAGAGTAGCCCCATTATCCCTTGCAAGCTTAATAAGTTTTCCCGTAAGCTCACTGCCTGCTTCAAAACGGATAAAACCTCCGTCAAAGCTTTGAACCGAAGGCCTTTGGTAATCTACTGGCATATTCAGCACAGGAATTTCTCCATTAAATTCCTGGAGCCAGTATTCCTCCTGCTTCTTTATTTTGTCCCCAGCAAATAGTTCCTTCTGCCAAACAGAATAGTCCTTGTACTGTATACGGAGGGAAGAAGGGTTATTTCCTCCATACATATCCATGAACTCATGTACCAGTATATCCATGGACGTACCGTCAGATATGATATGGTGCATGTCAAACATCATGACATGCTTGTCTTTTCCCGTTTTCACAAGGCCTACTCTTAGCAGCGGAGCAATTCCAAGATCAAACGGCTTTATAAATTCTTTTACGATTTCCCTCACTTTTTCTTCGTCAGATTCTAGATACACTACACTAAAACCCACAGGATCATTGATCTTCTGGACGGGTTCACCCTCTATGAAATGGAAAGATGTTCGAAGGGTCTCATGCCTATTTATAAGCTGTTGGAAGGTCTTCTGAAAAAGCTCCAGATCAATACTGCCTTCAACCAGCAAGCTGCCTGGCATATTGTATGCTGTCCCTGCTCCTTCAAACTGATTTAATATATACAGCCTTCTTTGGGCTGATGACATAGGGTAGTATTCCATCTCTTTAGCAGTTTGGATGGATTGATATATACTCTCCTTTGCTTCCTTCATATACCTTGCTATTTCCGCTATAATTGGAGCCTTAAATATTTCCTTAAGAGGCATGTCTATATTGAACTCTTTGTGAATTCTCGCTACAAGGCTTGTAGCCTTTAAAGAGTGTCCACCTAACATAAAGAAGTTGTCATTTCTTCCTATCTTCTTAATTCCAAGGATGTCTTGCCAAATCAGTGCAAGCTTCTCTTCAAATTCGCCTATAGGCGCTTCATACTCTATTCCCGTATTTATATTACCTTCGGGTTCAGGCAATGCCTTCCTGTCTATCTTGCCATTAGCTGTCAATGGCATTTTTTCAAGCTGCACAAAGTATGATGGTACCATGTATTCGGGCAGTTCTTTTAAGAGATGCTCCCTTAGTTCTGATATTGTCAGCTCATTTTCTCCCGCTATATATGCACACAGGTATTTACTGCCCTGATGGTCTTCCTTTGCAATCACCAAAGATTCCTCAATTGAAGGATGCTTTAGCAGTTGTGCTTCTATTTCACCAAGCTCTATCCTAAAGCCTCTTATCTTTACCTGGTGGTCTATTCTACCCAGGTATTCCATTTCTCCATCAGATAATAACCGGACCAGGTCTCCAGATCTATATAACCTCTCTTCCGGCTTGTACGGATTTTGAACGAACTTTTCCTTTGTAAGCTCCGGTCTTCCAAGATATCCTCTGCAAACTCCGTCTCCTCCTACACAAAGCTCTCCGGCTACTCCAATGGGAACAACTTTCATGTTCTTATCCATTACATATGTTGTAAGGGTTGGTATAGGCCTTCCTATGCTGCTCACATTAGATCTAATTTCTTCCTCTTCTATCTCTTTATATGTGACATGCACTGTTGTCTCGGTTATTCCATACATATTGATGAGTCTAGTCTGCGGGTACTTCTTTCTCCATTCCTTCAACAATGCAGGCTTTAATGCTTCCCCTCCGAATATGACATATCTTATCTTAAGTTCTTTTTCTTCATATGATACTTCTTCATTGGCTATATTATAGAAGGCTGAAGGTGTCTGATTTAATACGGTCACCTTCTCATTCCTTAGAAGTCTCAGATACTCTACATTGCTGCGTGCTGTCATTTTAGGAACTACCACCAATCTGCCCCCATATAACAAGGCCCCGTACATCTCCCATACGGAAAAATCGAAACTCATAGAATGAAACATAGTCCATACATCATTTTCGTTAAAATCAAACTGCATTTTACTGTTAAATAACAGCCTTACTATGTTTCTATGCTCTATCATTGCCCCTTTGGGTTTACCTGTAGAGCCTGAGGTATATATTAAGTAAGCTAGATCGGAAGGTTTATTTACCTCCGATAAGTTATATTGTTCATCTGAATATTCCTGCTCATCTTCTAAATTTATTACTGTACCTATTGATGTATATTTGTCTATAAAATGTGATTGGGTCAACAGGATCACTGCCCGGCTGTCTTCCAGCATATGACTTATTCTTTCCTCAGGATAATCTGGATCTATGGGAAGATATGCCCCTCCTGCTTTTAATACCCCTAGGATTGCTACTATCATCTCAAGTGAGCGTTCTGCCAGAATACCTACGATACTGTCCGGTTTGACTCCTTTAGCCCTTAATACATGGGCCAACCCATTTGATTTTTTATTGAGTTCACTAAATGTAAGCTTTTTACCCTCAAATACCACAGCTACATGATCAGGGTTCTTCTCTGCCTGCTCTTCAAAAAGCTGATGGATAGTCTTGTTTTTAGGATACTGTGCCTCTGTAGCGTTAAAGGTATATAGGATTTGCTGTTTTTCTTCCTGTAACAGTACATCAATTTCCCACAACCTTTTTTCAGGGCATGCAGTTATCTCTTCAAGAACGGTAATGTAATGGGTTCCAAACCTTTTTATTGTCTCCTTCTTAAACAGCCTGGTACAATATTCAAGGTTAAATGTTATACCTTCTTGACCCTCTACCACTTCAAGCATAAGGTCAAATTTTGCCTTTCTGCCTTCCAACCAGTTGTTGTATTGTTTGAAGTTTATACCCGATGCTGCAAATTCTGTCTTGTTTGAAGTGCGCAGTGCAAACATAGTGTCAAAAAGAGGATTCCTGCTCATGTCCCTCATGAGATTAAGTTTTTCTACAAGTTCTTCAAACTGGTAGTTCTGATTTTCAAAAGCCAAAAACGCATTTTCCCTTACTTCCTGCAAGAATTGGACGAAGGTCTTTTCTCCCTCAGGATAGTTCCTTATGGCCAAGGTATTTATAAACATACCAATGATACCCTGCAGGTCAGCATGGGGCCTTCCGGCTACAGGACTTCCAACTATGATGTCTTCCTGTCCAGTGTATCTGGACAGGAGTACGTTATATGCAGCCATCAGTACCATGTATAAGGTAGCTCCATTATCTGTTGCAAGCTTATTTAGTTTGACTGAAAGTTCAGGGTTTATTTCAAAGCTTACAGCATCTCCTTCAAAACTTTGTACCGCCGGTCTTGGATAGTCAGTAGGCATATCCAGTACCGGTATATCACCCTTAAATGTCTGGAGCCAGTATTCTTCCTGCTTCTTTATTGAGTCTCCGGCAAACATCTCCTTCTGCCATACAGAAAAATCCTTGTACTGTATCCGTAGTGGCAAAAGGGTCTTCCCTTGGTACAAATCCAAAAACTCACTCATAAGTATATTGACTGATATACCATCTGATACTATGTGGTGCATGTCAAACATCATAACACGCCTGTCTTCGTTCGTTTTTACAAGTCCTACTCTCAGTAATGGAACTTGGCTAAGATCAAAGGGCGTTATGAATTCTTTGACTATTTCTGCTGCTTTTTCTTCATCCAGTTCCAGGTACGTAATACTGAAATCCACGTAATCATGAACCTTTTGTACTGGTTCACCCTCAACCATATGAAATGATGTGCGCAGAGCCTCATGTCTTTTTACTAGCTCCTTGAATGCCTGTTCGAAGCGTACTGCATCAATGTTTCCTTCCAGCAGTACGACGCCTGGCATGTTATATGCAGTACCTGCTCCTTCAAGCTCGTTTAGTATATACAGCCTTTTCTGGGCAGATGACATAGGGTAAAATTCCTGCTCTCTGGCAGAAGGTATTCCAGAAAAGGCATTTGGCGTATATTTTGAAACATCTTTTCCTTTTTCTTTTAGCATCGTCTCAAATAGCTTTCTTTTTTCTGGAGAAAGAGATTCTATTCTTTTCATCAAATTATCCATAACTTCGTCCCTCTTCTCTATTTCATCTCTTTTAATTCCTATTTATAGATTTTCAATCATGCTTAAAATTTCTTCGATTTCCACTGTATCGTTAAGTCTATTTTTAATACTTTTTGCTATTGCCGAAATTGTAGGACCCATAAACACTTCTTTTAATGCAAATTCTATGTCAAATTCTTTATGAACCCTTGATACAAGATTGGTTGCCTTTAATGAGTCTCCTCCTAATTCAAAGAAGTTATCATTTACTCCAATCTTCTGGACTCCAAGGATTTGGCTCCATATCAGTACAAGCTTCTCCTCAATTTCACCGAATGGTGCAGCATAGTCTACCCCTGTATTAATATTTCCATCAGGGGCAGGCAGGGCATTTCTATCTACCTTGCCATTCGCTGATAAAGGCAGTTTTTCCAACTGTACAAAATATGAAGGGATCATGTAGTCTGGCAGATCTTTGGAGAGATACTCCCTTAATTCCGGTATTGTCAATTCACTTTCTCCAACTATATATGCACAGATGTACTTGTTCCCTTGGGGGTCTTCCCTTGTTGCTGTCACAACTTCTTTTATTGAAGAATGTTTTAGAAGCTGAGCTTCTATTTCTCCAAGCTCTATTCGGTATCCGCGGATCTTAACCTGATGGTCTATTCTGCCCAGGAATTCGATATTCCCGTCAGGCAGCCATCTTCCCAGGTCTCCTGTTTTGTACAGCCTTATCCCCTTTTCTTCTCTGAAAGGATCTTCAAGGAATACATGGGCTGTTTTTTCAGGGTCATTTAAATAACCCCTTCCTACACCTGTTCCAGAGACGCAGATCTCTCCTTTTACTCCGATAGGGCACAGGTTCATGTTTTTATCTGTTATATATAGATTCATATTTTGTATAGGCTTGCCTACAGGAATGTTCTCTCCTTCATGAGCAGCTTCCATAGTATATAGAGTAATATCGTCCGCTGCCTCTGCAGGTCCGTAGGCATTAACTACTTTAGTATTTGGACATAGGTCAAACCATTTCCTTACTATGCCGGATTTTACGGTTTCTCCCGTTATCAGCAAGTAATGAAGTTTTTCCGGTTTATTCCCTGTATTTTCCACATACTCAAGCATTAAAGCAAGGTATGAAGGTACCACCTCAAGGACCGTTATGCCATCTTCTATGATCCGATTCGTAAACCTTGCAACATCCTTTACTATTTCATCTGGATAGATGATAATTTGAGCTCCTATGGTTAGGGCTGCAAAGAACTGCCATACAGATACATCAAAGTATTGAGGCGAGTTCTGGGATATTATGCTGTTGTTAGTTATACAAAGTTCCTTTATTTCCGCATGGATGTGGTTTATCATGCCAAGATGCTCTATCATAGCTCCCTTTGGTACACCAGTTGAACCAGATGTATATATAACATAGGCCAAACTATTTATGTCTATATCTAGATCTAGGTTTTCGCCACTTTCAGCCTCAATCTCTTTTTCACACTGGTCAAGGTATATAATTCGGCCTTTATAGTTCTCACTAAGCTGCTGGGTCACATAATCTGATAAGGTCAACACATAGGCAGCTTTAGATTCCTTAAATATATCAAGCACCCTTTGTGTAGGGTATTTTGGATTTACAGGTAT
Source organism: Paenibacillus sp. FSL W8-0439 (assembly GCF_038008995.1). Lineage (NCBI taxonomy): Bacteria > Bacillati > Bacillota > Bacilli > Caryophanales > Paenibacillaceae > Paenibacillus > Paenibacillus sp. FSL W8-0439. Next base: position 2,816,183 of record NZ_JBBPAK010000001.1, on the reverse strand, counting down.
GTAAGCCCCCCCTGCTTTCCATATACCAAGTACCGATTCTACAAATAAGGGTCCCCTCTCCAGCATGACAACTACGGCTTCTTCTCTACCAGTGCCAGCCTTTAGCATGTACCTTGCTATCCTGTTTGCCCTTTGGTTGATCTGGCCATATGTAAATCTACGGCCTTCATACGCTACTGCTATATTGTCTGGACGTACTTTCGTCTGCTGCTCAAACAGGTGGTGTACCGTCAGGTGATGTTCAAATTCAACCTTCGTATCGTTAAAGCCGTATATTATTCGCTCCTTTTCTTCTTGGGATAACATATTGATTTCTGATAGTTTTTTTTCAGGGTTTGAGGTTATCTCTTCAAGGATATTAAAGTAATGCTGAACAAGCCTTTCTACCGTCTCCTTCTTAAACAGACGTGTAGCATATTCCATCCATAATATTATATTATGACCATCTGGTATCAACTGGAATGTTAGGTCAAATTTTGATGTTTTACTTTCAACCGGATATTTGGAATACTTTAATTCACCACGATGTTCCATAATATGCTCATCAGAAGGAACAATATTAAACATAACAGTAAATAAAGGATTTCTGCTTGAATCTCTCTTTACGTTAAGTTTTGTCACAAACTGATCAAACCTGTATTCCTGATTTTCATATGCTTCTAAGGAGCTTTCTTTTACTTCTTCCAAGAACTCAGTAAAGGCCTTATTTCCCTCTGGGAAATTCCTTAATGCCAGGGTATTTATAAACATCCCCAGTATTCTTTCAGTATCAAAATGAGTTCTTGCCGCTATAGGAGTACCAATAATTATGTCTTCCTGTCCTGAGTATTTATACATTAGTGTATTTAATGCCGCAAGAAGTATCATATACACGGTGGCTCCTGTTTGGGAGGAAAGTACATTTAATTTATCCATCAAATGACTGTCTAAATCAAATAGCAACCTATTTCCTTCAAAGCTTTGAAGGAGAGGCCTAGGATAATCTGTAGGCATATCAAGGATAGGAATTTCACCCTTGAACCTATTAAGCCAGTATTCTTCCTGCTTTTTGTAAACCTCAGTGCTAAACAAGCCATTCTGCCACTGGGCAAAATCCTTATATTGCACCTCCATTGCCGGAAGGCTTTCACCACTTAATATAGAAACTATTTCATCAAAAGTCCTGATTATTGAAGTTCCATCCGAGACTATATGATGTACATCAAGCAAAAGTATTTGCCTGCTAGCATGGATTTCTATAAGACCTACTCTTATTAAGGGTGCTTTGCTTAAATCGAACGGTCTTACAAATTCATCGATTATTTTCTCTACTCCGTCTTCCTCAGACTCAAAATATTCTATAGTAAAATCAACTTCATCTTGTATCCTTTGCACAAGCTCCCCATCAATCATCTCAAAGGATGTCCTAAATGCTTCATGCCTTTGTATCAATGTTTTTAATGCTTCCCCAAGGGCAACCCTTTCAATCCCACCTTCAAATAAAATTCCCACAGGTATGTTATACCCAATGTTGTTACCCTCAAGATTATTAATGATATACATCATCTTTTGTGCAGATGAGGTTTCATAGTACTCTTTTTCAGAAACTTTAGGTATTCTTTCAAGCTCAGCCTTACCCATATTTAGGGAATCCTGTTCTGAAATCTTTCCCGATCCGTATAGCTTTGATATCATTTGCTCGGAAAGATCGTATATGCTGGAACCCTTAAGAAGTTCTACTATGGAAACAGGTGTTTTAAAGGCAACCTCCATCCTGTTTTTTATTTCGGTGGCCATTAATGAATCCATCCCAAAAACAGTTAGTGGTTGTTTGGTACTTAGATCCTCAGGATTATAACGCAAAACCTTCGCTACTATTGTTTTAATATGCATTTCAACGATATTCTGCCTGCTCTGTATTGGAGATGAAATAATATCCTCCAGGATATCAACATCCACCTTTGATTTATTTATATTCTCTTGTTGTCCTGACTCATCTTGCAAAAGAGTTTTAAGCACATGTGGAGAACTCATGGGTGAGAACCATTTTTCCCCAAACGTTTGCCACGAGAGTATAGGTAGAACCACAGACTGTGCAACAGCTTCTCCAACAAGGTGCTCCATAGCCCTAATTCCCTTTTCTACCGTTACAGATTCTATGGATTTTTGTATATAATACTCCGGATCACGTTCCATAAACCTTGCAGCCATTCCAACCTCTGACCATGGTCCCCAATTGATACTCAGTGCAGGAAGTCCTCTCGATAAACGGTAATGTGCAAGTGAGTCCAAAAAGGCATTCCCAGTTGCATATGCTCCCTGGCCTGGTGAACCAAATACAGAAGCAACTGAAGAAAATAAAATAAAGAAGTCAATAGGCCGCCCCTCTGTCATACGGTGAAGGTTCCATGCACCATTTACCTTAGGCGAAAGGACCCTATAAAAAGTCTCATCTTTACTAACCTCAAGAAATTGATCATCCGTAATACCAGCAGAATGTACAACACCTCGAATAGGAGGCCTTTCTTCCTTATCAAAATCTTTAAAAAATCCAGCAAGCTTTTCCTCATCAGTTACATCCACTGATCCAATATATACTGTTGCCCCCTGGGACTCCAGCTTACGAACAAACTCAATCCTCTCTGCAAGGCTGCTGCCTGGCTCTACATTGTTCCATTCAGAACGTTTTGGAAATTCTCCGCGTCCAAGCAGTACCAGATGTCTTGCTCCCTTGGCAACCATCCACTGGGCTGTAATCATACCTATGCCACCAAAAGCACCTGTAATAACATAACTTCCATCGGGGCGAAGATGTACGGGTACTTGATGCTGCATATCAATCCGCAGTTTATCGATTCTTGCTGCAAGTCTATTCCCATTACGGAAAGCAATTTGGTTCTCTCCATTACCTAAGACTTCTTTTAACAGCATTTCCATTTCACCCGCATTGGCCTCTATGTCAAGGTCTACAAGGCCTCCCCAATTTGAAGGCAACTCATGGTAACCTATGACGGTGCCAAGGCCCCATACCAACGACTGTAAGAATGCAGAATTTGGAGTAGCCCTGTTGATCATTTGGGCTCCTCTTGTAATAACCCACAGCTTAAAATTTAATCCCAGATTTGTGGTTGCTTGTACCAGGTGTTTTAATACAAACAGGTTTTCAAAACAAGCTTTTTCTATAGCTGTATTGCTAACTTCCTGGATCTCAAGGATATTGAGGCTCCACATATATACAATACCTGTTAGCTTCGTTTTAATTTTTGAGAATTCATCAAACAACGCTCTAAGATCCTCAATGCTTCGAGGGTTTATATATATCTCACGCTCTTCATACTGCCAACCAAAATTCTCACCAGGATATACCATAAAGCATTCTTCTCCCCTTTTTTCAAGGAGATTTGCCAGTTCTTTTCCTGCTGCTTTATGATCCACAAAAATAAGCCATGCTCCAGAGTTAGCAGCAGCTGTGCGGGTATCAACTTCTTCACTTTTTAGAAGCTCCCAGTTTATCTCATAAAGATAATCCTTAACTCTTCCAGCATCAGACCCTCCACTATTTCCAAGTTCCTTAGTTCTTATGCCCAGTATTTCGGCGATTAGATTTCCGTCCTCACTATATAGACGGATGTTGGCGTTCAAATTATTATCTTTCCTATCTACCATCTGCGTATGACAAAGCATGACAGGCTCCGGCCTTCCATAAAGCTGCACCCTGTCTATTCCTACAGGTAGGAATGATTGGCCTTCGTTATTTTCATCTTCATTAAGTGGTGCAACTGCCGCAATGGTAACCTGGAAACAGGCGTCCAATACCGCCGGGTGAAGACCGTAGATAGAGCTATCAATCTCCAGTATTTTAGGGATCTCGATCCTGCCAAGAGCTTCGTTATCACCTTTCCATATCTTGTCTATACCTTGGAAATAAGGACCATAATGGAAACCCATTTGATAGAAGGTTTTATAACATACTTCTTTTCCGTATTCTTTGGTACAATTGCCAAGTATTTGAATCAACTCATCTTTAGCAGTGATCTTTATGTTTTGCCGTTTTCTTATTGTGCCGGATGCATTGCATGTCCAAGTCTTATCTTGTGCCGGTATCCTGCTTGAAATCTCGAATTTTGCGGTTTTTGGATCCAAAACCACCTGCACCACAGGTGATACTCCTTGATTTAAAAATAAAGCATTTTCAAACTTTATATCTTCAACTGTATAAAAACCCTCTCCAAAATAGCTTCTGGCACAAGCCATTCCCAGCTCTACATACCCTGCTCCAGGGAAAACTTCTATACCTTGTATTTTATGATCAGAAAGATACGTCATATAGGTAGTATTAAGTTCAATCTCCCATATAGGGCTGGAAGTTTTCAAACGGCGTCCTAAAAACTTGTGCTTATTTTTTCCCTGCCTAAATTCACTTGATTCCTGCGTTTCCATCCAGTATTTATCCCATTGCCATGGATAAAGAGGGAGACTTACAAACTCACCTTGGTACCGGTAAATCTTGTTCCAATCTATAGGGTATCCCAGTGCATATAGATTCCCTAAGTTCTCCAGTATTGAAACCTGTTCGTTTTCATTTCTTTTTATAGAGAACAACTTCTTACCTTCAACGTTTTTAGCTGACAGACAATCAGAAATAGAAGCTGCTAAAACAGGGTGAGGGCCCACCTCAATAAATAAGTTATAATTCAACGAAATCATTTCATACATTGCTGCTTCAAAACGTACCGGCTCTCTTACATTTTTATACCAGTAATGTCCATCACACTCTGTACCCGTCAGCATTTTCCCTGTAACCGTGGAATATATCGGTATCCCGGCAGGCTGGGACTTTATTCCTTTTAATGCCTCCAATAGCTCCTGCTCATATGGTTCCATTTGGTAACTGTGATACGCTACATTGACCTTTAAAAGCCGCGCAAAAACCCCCTTATCCTGCAACTGTTTTTGGATCTGCTCAAGGGCATCAGGATCACCTGACAAAGTTACCGAATTTGGGCTATTGACTGCTGCCATTGAAACACCTTTTATGTTCTCATCCAGCAGGGCCACAACTTCTTTTTCTGGTAAACCTACCGCCAGCATTGTGCCCTTGTTTACTGCTTTTTGCTGTGCACGGCTTCTGTGAATACTTACCAACATGGCATCTTCAAGGCTGTAAATTCCTGCAACATATGTAGAAGCCACTTCTCCAACACTGTGTCCTACCACCGCATGGGGTATAATACCCAAGGATTTCCATACTTCAGTCAAACCCACCTGAACAGCAAAATTGGCAGGTTGAGCAAACTGGGGCTGGTCCAGACGTGAATTCTCCTCATCAGCGAGAAGTTCCTCCAGTAGAGACCATCCAGCATACTGACGTGTAAGTTTATCGCATTTTTCTATCATATTTCTAAACACAGGGTCTTTTTCAAGGAGCTGTCTGCCCATAGCCCACCATATGGGCCCCATACCTGTATATACAAAAACAGCTTTATTGTACTTTCCTGCCTCAACATTTCCCGCAGACATCCCCTGGCGTGCTTGTCCTTTAATATACGCTTCCAGGTTTCCTGCAAGTTCTTCCTTTGAAGATGCCGAAACCGCTAGTCTATAGTCATGATGGGTGCGCTTTTTGCTCATCATGCTTCCAATATCATATAAAGAAATACTTTCTCCACTTCCATTAATAAAATCAACATACTTTTGCGCATAGTTTTTTAGCGCCTTTTCTGAGCGCGCAGATATGGGAATCATATATGGCCATCCGGTATTTACATTAACTTCAGGAGTACCCTCTTTTTGGAGATCTGTAGCTTCCTCCAAGAGGATATGGGCATTTGTTCCTCCAAAACCGAATGAATTTATGCCAACCAATGCGGGTTGCGGCAAAGGCTCCAGGGTCTGAGGAATTCGTATACATAAATCGTCAAAGGGAATTTTAGGGTTTGGATTCTTAAAGTGCAGATGTGGAGGTATTTGCTTATGCTTTATGATTAGTGAAGCTTTTATCAGTGCGGCAACTCCTGCAGCGGCCTCAAGGTGGGCAATGTTTGTCTTAACAGATCCGACAATACACTTTTTATCTTTTGGCCTGTCTGTTGAAACCACTCGTGCTATTGCATTAGCCTCAATAGGGTCTCCAACCGGAGTGCCGGTGCCGTGAGCTTCAATATATGTTATATCTGAAGGTGATATTCCTGCCTTTTTGTATACCTCCTTCATTAAGTTTTCCTGAGCCTGCCCGTTTGGAACAGTAATCCCGTCTGTGTGGCCGTCCTGGTTTACACCCGATCCACTTATTACGGCATAAATCCTATCTCCGTCTTCGATAGCATCTGACAGGCGTTTTAAAACCACAACGCCGGCTCCTTCCCCTCTTGCATAACCGTTTGCACTGGAATCGAAAGTTTTGCACCGTCCATCGGGAGATAAAAAACCACCCTTACTTTCCGCTATGGTATACTCAGGTGTAGCTATAACACTTACTCCGCCTGCTATTGCGAGATTACATTCATTATTCAATAAACTCCCGCATGCAAGGTGTGTTGCAACCAAAGAGCCCGAACACGCTGTATCTACAGACAAACTTGGACCTCTGAAATCATATATATATGAAATCCTGTTGGACAACATTGTCATCATCATACCCGTTGCCGAATGTGTATCTAAACTTTCAACCGATTCGTTTTTAAATTGTATTGCTTGATAGTCAAGGGTGAAGCCCGCTACAAAGACACCGGTATTGGTTCCTGCTAGCTTGGCCGGATCCAAGCCTCCATCTTCCATTGCTTCCCATGATGTCTCCAGCATCAGTCTTTGCTGTGGATCAAGAAAGGCCGCTTCCCTTGGAGAAATACCAAAAAACAAAGGGTCAAACTCATCTATTTTATCTAAAAATCCACCATGACAGGTGTAATGCTTGCCTGGCTTTGATTTGTCAGGATCATAAAACTTTTCTAAATCCCAGCGGCCTTCGGGTAAATCGGAAGTCATATCTTTTCCCGCAGTCAATGCTTCCCAGAACTCCTCAGGCCCCCTTATTCCTCCTGGCAAACGGCATCCTATTCCTATAATGGCGATTTTATCCATAATTTTCGACCTCCAATACTTTATTTATATTCTCTTGAATAGCTTGTCTGATAATCAACTTTACCAGCCACAGAAACTGTGATTTTATGTGGCCTCTCACAGTAATCCAAGACAGAAAGGTCAGTTTCAGTTAATACCCAATGATCATATTGAAGGGAATTATAAAGTCTGACCTCCCTACCAAGCCTCTTACTAAAAACATAAAATCTATTTCTCCCCATCTCATTCTCTATCTTTCGGACTGGTGAGTACATAATATGCATTTCCTCCAATATTTTGTAGAAGTTTGACATAGTTCTATATATTCGATCTTTGATTAAACACTCCTTTGTTGAAAAAACACCTTTTCTGTCGAATTCTAAAAAAGTATCGAACGGATTTTTTCATGTAAACGTTTGTTGGAAAAGCGTTCTTCTAAAGTTTGTTTCTGAACAGATAAGCATAGCTGTATCAGTAATGCTATTGCATAAAACTTTTACTTCTCCAGTCAAGTAGGTAACTTAGTGTCATTTCCCAGTCAAGTAGGCAACTTTGTGTCACGAAATAATGACACAAAGTTGCCTACTAAAAACAGAAAAATCCTTATAAAATAAGGGTTTCTTTGGTAGGTAACTTTGTGTCGATGTACAGTTGTCCGTTGAAGTTAACTTTATTGCATTAGTGAACTTAAGATTATTGCATAAGTAAAAATGAAGATAAAGTTGTGGCATAAATCATATCATCCATCCTTTATGCAATAACTTTATCTTCAATAATCATCTACTGAATTACAATTGAACTTAGAGTTAATGCATAAAAAAATCCAAATCCATTTTATTAACCGCTGTCTTCAGATCGTCATCTGATAAATGTGTATATATCATCGTTGTCTGTACTGATAAATGACCTAGTTGATCCTTCAGTTTTGGAACATCATTGTTAGCCTTATGATATCTAGTTGCAAGTCTCAAAGCATGCACATTTAAAGACGGTTTACCATAAAGATTAGCATATTTTTGAATTAACTTTTCTATGGATCTTTGAGTAAGTCTTCGTGTGCCTCCTTTTCTTCCAGCCGGGCATGAAGATCATGTGCTCGCTCTCCCACTCGACGTCACTAATCCGGAACAGATCCGAAATGCGGTTGACCATACGATTGAGAAGTTTAAACGTATTGATGTGCTCGTGAACAATGCAGGTATCGGATATTTTAGCTCTGTTGAGGAAAGCGTAGAAGAAGAAACGCGTAAGATGTTCGAAATTAACTTCTGGGGACTCATGCATATTACGAATACTGTACTTCCCTACATGCGCTCACAAAAAAGTGGTCACATTATAAACTTCTCGTCCATTGGCGGTCTAACTTCCTTCCCAACTCTCGGGTATTATCACGCAACAAAATACGCCGTTGAAGGTATTTCCGAAAGTCTTGCGCAAGAACTGGCTCCTTTTAATATTTATGTGACTTTAATGGAGCCAAGCAGTTTTCGTACAGATTGGGGTGGCCGTTCTTCTGCCAAGACTGAGACAAGCATACCTGAGCTTAAAGAATCTATTGTCGGCCATATGCTGCAAGGTATTCAACTTGGTGCTGGTCAAGAAGCTGGAGATCCTGTAAAGGCTGCTGAAGCGGTTATTAAAGTCGTGGAAACAACGAAACCTCCACTTCGTTTGTTGCTTGGTCAACAAGCCTATGATGCAGCAACCTATAAATTTAACAACATGCTTGCCAGCATAGAACAATGGAAAGAAACAACGATAAACGCAGATTACAAATAATAAAATCACATATTGGCAGGATAGCTAAGGTATTGTTTCTGCTGCCCTTTTCTGTGTATCCACATCTCATCCTTCATTTAGAGCCAGCTAAATAAATCAAGTTTGCAGCATCCTGTTAAATTTTTAACAAGATGCTGCAGTAACTAATTTACATTCGTGATAATTTTTCCTTTATCTCTTTCCATGTGGCTGTGTACTGGTTCTTTAATATGGTATCATCGATATCTGTGATTGATCCCTGAATAAAATGATTCAATTCATTCATAGAATGGTTTTCTGCCCACTGATTTAATTCCTCTACGACTTCCTGCTGATAAATGACAAGGGAGCCATAAACAGTATCATCAATTCCTTGATGAGCAGGTAATTGTATACTCTCTCCCTGATAACGATCCAAAAGCAGAAGAAGCTTTCCAGGTAGCAGCATTTCTGTTTCTGCCAAGCTACGGGAGAGCATATCTCTGAGATACGGAATATCATCGGTTACACCTGTTCCGGATGTCGCTCGGTGGCTCCCGTAAGATTCTACAGTTCCATCGTCGTAAATGTTCAGGTTGAACGGTTTCTTACTGTCATAAGGAAGTATGCTGTCTTTATCCGGGTCAGTAATAATAATGTGCACTGTTCTTGTGAGGTCTGAAGGCAGTTCTTCTTCCAAAGTATGTCCGAGAACTCCCGGATAGCTGCTATTCAGTCTTGTCGAAAACCCCTCCGGCATTGAACTTCCGTTTTCTTCATAGGTGAATCGTCTTGAAATCTGATCGACTGGAACCAAAACATCAGACGTAACATGATTGATGACCAGAGGACTACTAAAATGATTTGCCAGTGCAACCGGGGAGAATGCTTCCCATCTTGCGATGTCTTCTTTATCCGGAAAATTATCTAAGATCGGCTCAAACATGCCGGATACCATACCTAGAAACGGAATCGGTAAGTCCATCATCGTTTTCAGCATTTCTTTTGCCGTTATCTCCGCAGTGATCATTTTAAACAATCCTTTAAGCATAACCCAGCCCATCTTGTTGTTGTTCAATTGGTTTCCTTCGGGAAAATACTGATAAAAATTAAAGTACACATTAGCAATCGGTGAATTCGCGATCGAAGCATTAATCCCCATTTGCAAAGCGTTAAGCATCAGTGTCGTGTATCCACCTGCGCTGCCCCCAACGAGGGCGATTCTTTGATGATCGACTTCTTCCATATGACGAAGCGTATATAAGGCGGCATTATTGAAAACCAGATCATCATCGGTCAGCTGACCGTTGTATTTATTATCAAATTTCGTCGGTGAAGCAACCATCCACCCTTCAGCTAGATACTTGCGCAATTCCACAGCATCCTCGGTCATTTCATAGTGAGGAATATAGATGACGGGGATCGGCTGCTCCGCATCCTTCGGAATATAGAGCCTCATTTGTCGGGTGTCCACTATATTGTCCTTGCTGATGTATTTTATATCAATGGTTCTCTGCTCAATATTTTCAAGAGGATGAAGTCCTTCTTGGGATTGCGCCTGTTGTGCAAATATCTTATCAATATCTAGTTCACTGCTATCAACTTTTGGAGGGAATAACATATTTTTAATTCTCAGTCCCACGATCAAAAGAATGAATATCAATATACACATGCCTATTATTTTAATCATTTTTCTCATTGAATTCTCCTTGATATTTGTTGAGGATGTCTACTGTCTTGTGTCTTATTTTCCTTGAAGTAATATACCTGATCTGAATAAACTGAAAATAAACTGATATGATGATGCCTATAACCAAATAAAACACAAACGGATATTTTTAACTTAATATTTCTGTTCTGTAGCAATCTTACGAAGTAATTCCAACTCAACTAAAAAAGGACTGGAATCCAGTCCTTTATCAGGTATATAACATTGTTGTAATTGTATATAAAAATAATTCATTGACTTCTAATAACATCCTGCCAGTTCGCATTTTCAAGTAACTCTGCATCGTCACCAAAGAATGCGTTACCCGCTTGTACATCACCTTTCAGCCAATACATAAACCAGGCTGTCATATATCCGTCTGCATGGTTCACCATATCGCTGTGGTCAGTGTTTACGCGCCTAGCCATAACTTTGGTTACCGTATCGGGAATATTGGAATAATTCGTATTAAGTGACCAAAGCGGAGTAATTCCTTGCCCTTCTGTAGCCGTTATGTCTTCTGCAGTTCCCGCATCAAAATCTCCCGTACCAGCAACCATGAAGTAAGGGATTTTGATCTTGGATACGTCGTAACTCCAATCGGTTCCCAATTGGCTTTGCTGTCCCCAGAAGCTTGAAGTGGCGCTTGCCGTAAACATAGCTTTGTAGAAATCACCGTTCTCCTGATTGGTTACGGCATTTATTGTTCCCACGCCTCCCTGCGAATGTCCGCCGATCCCAATGTTATCAACATCAATTTTCCCATAAAAATCGCTCTCCCTATCCTCATTCAGCTTTAGCATAAAGTCAAGGATTGCAGACGATGAAGCTCCCGTTCGAGAATTCAAGTCCTCATTGCCAACAACAATAAACCCCCATGATGCAAGATGTTTAAAAACAGATTTATATTTTGATGCCGGGGTTCCCGTCCCGTTTGCCAATACAACGAGAGGATATGCAGATGAACGATCTTTCATTTCGGACGGATACCAAATTTCATATTTTTTATAGGTATCATTTTCTGCATCGAATTCTACAGAAGAAACCTCATTTGGTCCAAGAGCTGTATATTGTGCCTCTATTGGCTTATCAGTCTTTACAAACTTATAATAATTATCAAAGCGGTATGACTGAAATGCAAACAACGCTATAACTGCCAGAATAATTACAATAACTATGATAAACACAACTAACAATATCCTTTTTAATATTTTCACTATTTCCTCCTGAGTATGATGATAGTTTTTTCGTGTAACAAATGTATCATCAGATAATAGTTGAATCAATAAACCAAGACAAAACGATACATAAAGCATTAAATGTAACATGCTGATAAAAAAAACAGCAAACACCATTAATTAATGTCTGCTGTTTTACACCTTTACTAACATTAAGCTAATATGAAATAAACTATACAACATCGGGTGCATAATTATATACCGGCAAATTATCTGGCAATCGTTTTGCCTTCAAATACGGCATTATCTTCAGTATTCATCCCCTTAATGTCTTAGAAGAAACAATATAAAATATGTCATTATAACAAACATAGAGGGTTCTGCGCCTCTCTCGAAGACACTTCTCCAGATTTGCGCGGGTCAGCGGATAGGCTGCCGTCTCATTGTTCAAAGCGTTCATCAAACCTTCATCAAACCTTCATGGTTTTCCTGCCGCCAGGCATCATGATGTCATTGCCCGTTCGGTGACCACGCTATTGGAATTGAAGCGGTTGGTCTCCTGGTTGTTGCAGACAAAATGCTTGACCGTGGCACCGCAGCCCGGATGTTTCTGGGCTCCCAAGATGATACCAACCGCCAATTTGCCGCTGATAAGAGGATCCTCCGAGAAATACTCAAAGTTCCTGCCACAGAGTGGATTGCGATGGATGTTCATCGCCGGTGCCAGCCACAGGTGCACGCCTAACCGTTTCATCTCCTCCCCCACAATGTCGCCGCACTCCTGGCAAACCGCCGGGTTCCAGCTCTGGGCAAGGGCCGTGCCTACGGGAATGGCCGTACTTCTGCTCGCGGATCTCACCATTGCGATTCTGGCCTGCCGCAGCGGGGTAGATGCCCAGCAGAATATTCAGCAGCGCCTCCGGCAAACACCTAATTTTACAATCAAATGAAAATATTAGATATTCAGAACATCCGGGGGTTTGATGAATTGTACTTCGCTGGACATATATTACCATGAGTATATAAACTGAAAATAAACAAAAGCGTCGTGCTCGTTGTTCACTTCAAGCAGTACATTGTGATAGAATGCCAGTTCAGTTACTAAAGAGTAACGGAAAGGATTGAGGGGAATGTTTCAAATTCTCGTTGTAGAAGACGATAAAAATACGGCCAAATTAATGAAAACTATCATTGGGTCTGCAGGATACGAGGTGTTTTTGACGGAGAATGGCATCGTGGCATTAGAATTATTAGACAAGCAGCATATTGATTTAATTGTTCTTGATATCATGATGCCTCAAATGGATGGATTCGAGTTGACTCAAACGATCCGCGAGAGCAAAAATGATATTCCTATTCTGATGGTTAGTGCCAAACATTTACCGGCAGACAAACGTAAAGGTTTTATGGCAGGAACAGACGATTACATGGTCAAACCTGTGGACGAAGACGAAATGCTACTTCGGATTAAGGCTTTGCTTCGGCGAGCCAAGATCCAGAATGAACGGAAGCTTCAAATAGGAAAAATCACGCTGCAATACGATGAATTATCGGTGTCAAGAGAGAATGAAGTGCAGACACTGCCGCAGAAGGAATTTTATTTATTGTACAAATTGCTGTCGTACCCAGATAAAATTTTTACCCGTATTCAGTTAATGGATGAAATTTGGGGCATGGACTCTGAAACAAGTGATATCACGTTAAATGTTCACATCAACCGTTTAAGAAAGCGATTTGGCGATTATCCGGAATTTGAAATCATATCCATCCGAGGAATTGGCTATAAGGCGGTAAAACATAGTGAGTAGAAGGATAATAAACTTTATCAGAGAGAGATCTTTACGTGGATTTGGGCTAACTTTTATATTTACGTTCATTGTGTTGTTTATTTTGCTCATATCCATTTTTCTTTCGTTGGTCATTGTCGTGTTTTTCGTGTATATCGGATTCTACACTTCCCCTCCTGCCGAAGATCCAAATTCAGGAGGTGGCTTAGTTCTTGTTACATATTTTGGAACAGTGAGTATTCTGGTCAGTATCCTTGCATCGTTGATATTTAGCCGAATCCCGCTCTCTCCCATTCGAAAAGTTATACATGCTTCTGAAGAGCTGGCCAAAGGGAATTTTTCCGTCCGTATTCACCTTAAGGGGCCAAAAGAGTTAAGAAAGTTGAACAGAAGTTTTAATCACATGGCTGAAGAACTCGGTAGTCTTGAAATGCTGCGGTCCGATTTTATTAATAATTTTTCGCATGAATTTAAAACACCGATCGTTTCCTTACGAGGGTACGCGAAAGTTTTGAAAAGAAAAAACTTATCAGATGAGGAACGCAATGAGTATTTGGATATCATCATCAATGAATCGGAACGTTTGGCAGAACTTGCCACAAATGTGCTTCAGTTATCCAAGATCGAAAGCCAAGCCATCATCACTGAGAAAACGACTTTTAACTTAACCGAACACATCCGAACGGTTATTGTATTGTTGGAGCCGAAATGGTCGGCGAAAAATATAAGCTTTCAGTTTGATTCGTCTGAACTGATGGTTACTGCAAATGAAGATATGCTTAGTCAAGTTTGGATCAATCTTCTGGACAATGCCATTAAGTATTCGACTTCGAATTCCGAGATCACAATCGATATGAATTCGAAGATTCAACATGTTAGTATATCTATTCACAACAACGGTCCAGGGATTGATGCCTATCAGCAAAAACACATATTTGATAAATTCTATCAAGGAGATCCTTCTCACGCCTCCCCTGGCAATGGATTGGGTTTAAGTATTGCGCAAAAGATTGTTATGCTGCATGGTGGGACGATCCGGGTTGTAAGCTCAGATGACACAGGTACAACTTTTGAAGTGATTCTTCCTTCACCCTAGAAATAATCCCATTTTCTCAGCATCTAAATTGAGAAAATGGGATTATTCACTTCTGGAAAATGTCCAAATCCCAACAACCTCAGGAGATTAATTTTTATTTAAATCACGATTTTTCAGAAGTAAAGTCATCTCTTCTGAAGTTTCCTGCATACCTCTAGCAAACCATTCTTCAATCCATCCGAACAATCCATATGAAAAATAAGCTGCTACATAAGCACCGAAGTTTGGATATTCTGGTTTTGGTCCGAATAGTTCTTTGAGTATTTCCTTCAGCAGATAGAACAATTTCCTTTGGCTAAGAAGCAGATAAAAATCTCTATTTTTACTAAAGTGTCCAAACAAACTCCCCAAAAGTTCATCTTCCGATGTACCACCACTATCTTGATATTCCTTATACCAACTGTCTATTAATTTATAAAGATATTCTTTCAGCACATCTTCTTTTTCATCATAATTCCTGTAAAACGAAACGCGACTTACTTGTGCTGTTGAGGTAAGATCACTGATTGAAATCGCCTTAAGTTCTTTCATTTTCAACAAATCAAGAAGTGATTTTGTAATTTGAAGCTTCACATGTGTGTTTTTCAATCTTTTATCTTCCACGTTACATTTTTTCCTTTCTGTATCATTTTCTATTGATTCATTGATTCTGATTTTAACCAATGATACATTTGTTACACAAAAAATGATACGTCTATTTTATGGAGTTCATACAACGGATGTATTCTAGATAAAGGAGAAAATATGATAACAAAGGACCTCTGATCACTCTTGTTAAAATTGTAGTTGAGCCAATTAAGTGACCAATCGATATCAGCTCCCTAGCGTATAGTTCGGTATGTTGTAAATAGGCCCAAATTCCGGCACGGAAAAAAGTCTGAACATTAGGATAAAACAACTCAAGGGGTAACATCACGAAGAAATTGATAAGGAGATTAAGAGATGACACTTTCACAAAAACGCATGGTTATTCTGATTTTAGTTATCATCGTAGCTGCCGTTTTGGGCCGTCTTGCGGTGCGGGCATTTATGAATTTTTTGCTCGGCGGTACACTGTTTGGAGGTAACTTCTTATGAAAAATGAGAGAAAAGGCAGAAAAAAAATGTTGTGGGGATTTATTTATGTTGGTGTTTTTATTCTTGTGTTCGCGACTTCAGCAATCATCAAAATGACATACAATCCACTGTCTGGAGAGATGCAAGTTCATTGGAATGACACCGTTGGGCATGTATATTCAGATATCGCCTATGACGATAAGGAGCAAAATAAATTTGATCTCTATGTTCCAGCAGATAATACAAAGAAAAGCTATGGTCTTGTCGTATATCTCCATGCAGGAGGTTTTTCAACTGGTGACAAAAGTGATGACGCCAATATGCTGAAATGGCTTACTTCAAAAGGTTATGTCGCCGCTGGTATTAATTATACGCTGCGTAATGAAAATAATCCCGAAGCCAGTGTATATACTATGTCACAGGAAATCAAAAAAAGTATTCCAGTTGTAAAAGCGGAAGCGGAAAAGTTAGGCTACAATCTCGATAGAATGGCGATATCCGGCGGCTCGGCAGGTGGAACTTTGGCGCTATTGTATGCTTACCGTGATGCGGACACCTCTCCTATTCCTGTAAAAATGGTATTTGAGATGGTAGGACCACCGAGCTTTTATCCAGAGGACTGGGTTACCTACGGTTTGGATCAGAATCCAGAGGCAGCAGCAAATTTATTCAGCGTTATGTCTGGTAACACGATTACAACAGATATGATAGGAAAAGCAAGCTATGATGAAGCAGTCAAAGATATTTCACTATTTATGTGGATTGATAAAAATTCTGTACCAACGCTAGCTGCCTATGGAAAATACGATAAGGTTGCTCCGTTCGGAACAGTAAAATATCTGATTAACGCACTGGAAGAAAACAATGTTCCCCATGATTATTTCGAGTTTCCTCATTCGGGGCACGGTCTGCAAAATGACAATAAGCTATATTTAAAATATATAGAAAAGTTGAATGAGTACCTGGAACGATATATGGGGAGTGAATAAGACAGATTAGATCCGCTGTTCTGTTTGAGGCAACAAAATGTGCAGATTTAGAGAAGGTACTATTTTTAAAAACTACCTTCTCTACTATCCAAAGTGAAAACGAAAAACTTAAGAATAACCGTCAAAAAAGCAGGTTTATTAATTAAATTTGAAGTTTAATATTTCCTAATTCATTACGCTTAAGGTTACTATTCATATATTACGCTTAACAAGACAATATCTCTTTCAGGTTATACGGCTTCAACATATGTCTGAGCAGGCTTTTCCGCCCGTGTTTATCTCTTCTTGAGTCTTTTTGTCATATGAAATGAGAAATCGTACTTCATTATGCTACCTATTCAAGTTAACTACATATGCTTTTTATTTAGATATATAACTAAACTAATCGGTAATTGGTCTATGCTTACATCAGTTTATTTTCAGTTTATTCAGATCAGGTATACTACTTCAAGGAAACAAGGCAGACAATCCACAAGACCTACGCTAAATTTATAATTTATTGAGAGCTAAGGAGATTTACGTGCATGAAAAAGATGTTGAAAATTACTGGTTGTATTATTTTTATCATTGCAGTACTGATTGCCGCTTTGTTGATTTACTTAGCAAATAATCCTGCCGCTCCGAATAATTATACGGAAACAGTCAAAACAGGAGGCGAGTTGGAAGCAAAGTATATAGCTATGGGTGAGCACGAGGTAAGTTATTTTGAAAGTGCCGCTATGATGTCATTTAAGAAATATGAGATTTTTTATCCAGCGGATATGTCCGAAATGAATAGATCGCTCCCCGTTGTTGTATTTGTCAACGGAACAGGGATCACAGGCTCTAAATATCAAGCACTGCAAAAACATCTTGCCTCTTGGGGATTTATCACAATTGCCACAGAAGAAGAGTATGCATGGAATGGGTTTTCCGCTGAAATGTCTGTTCGGTATCTTGAGCTTTTGAATGAATACAAAGATAAAATCAATGGTGGGGATAATGTTTTTTATAAGAAGATAGACCTCGACCATATTGGTATTACCGGACATTCACAGGGCGGCATCGGTGTAATAAACGCTATTACAGATCAGAAGCATTCTGACATCTATAAAGCTGCTGTAATGTTGAGTTCCGCGAAGACCGTGATGAGCGAAGCTCTGCAATGGACATCTGATCCTACGCTCATCAAAGCACCAACTATGATTATTGGTTCCACTGGCAACACAGATGAGCAGATTGCACCTCTGGAAAGCCTGCAAAAACTTTATAATGACATCCTCAATAATGTCACAAAAGTGATGGCAAGAAGAAATGATGCCGATCATGGGCAAATGCTTTACTATGCAGACGGATATGTAACCGCATGGTTTATGTACTATCTTAATGGCGATACCGAAGCAGGAAACGCATTCTTCGGAGAGAATGCTGAAATTCTATCTAATGCAAACTTGCAGGATATTAAAAAAAACCATTAAGGGATTTGTGAAAGATTCGTGAGCGGTTTTCCACCCCAGACATTTTCGGGCAATGGTTGATTAAATCAAGCGAACGCTCCAAAGCCACATCGGATACTTGGGCAAAGTCTGTGCCTTTAGGAAAGAACGGTACAGTCTAACTCTCAATTTTCGGCATTGTATATGACCGACCAGATGCTGGAGATTACGAAATTTACTCATTCGCATTAACGATTCCAGGTTTCCAAATATGAAACCGGAGATATTACACTGGATATCGATACGCTCTATGCCATAGCAATTGCATTAAATGTACAGGTAGAGCAGTTGTTGCACACTGAGCCCAAAAACCGTTTGATTAGCAAAAAAGGCGTCCCTTCAGCTGAATATTAAACCATACCACGAAACCTTTCTCTGACTAAGGTTAGAATTTATTATTTTTTCATTAATGTGCGCTCACCAAGCCATAATCCTATGGTTTCAGCCAAGGGATTATGGCGAATGAGCATTAAATTAAATACACTCTAATCTCCCATCCAAATAAAAATTGATTCAGCTTCGTTTTACAAGTACCTGCCCTTTTCCTTTGCCATTTCGAATGACAAGCTATCTGAGTATTCGGTTTGTTTGGAGTGACTACAGGACTCACGTATTAACAAGAGTCAGTTGTTGGTTTTCTTCTTTACCTGAACAGGTACATTAAAATCATCTACGTTGATATGTCCAAACCCGCCTTTGGATTGGTCGACCACCTTTATATAAAGCTCCTCGCCGATATAATCCGTCGCATCCCAAATCTTCCGTTGATATTCTTCATAATTGGTTGCTGTCTCTTTAAATAACTCTTTGCCGTCCGACGCCCGAACCAACGCAACATACAGACGATCTATATCCCGGCCGCCGCTGATAAGGAAGTTGATCTTACCGTTCCCACCAAGGACGAAATTTTGAGATCTTAGCGCTCCGGTTAAGCTGTCGCCGCCGGCTTGCTCGTTGAAGCCCCACAAATGGTAGCCGCCCGGAATTTTATGCGACGGGTTGAAGTAAATGTTGTCCCAGAAGAACTGGGTATTGGTCACATGGACATTCTGGAAGGCGTCTCCTTCCGTTATCCACCCTGTTAAGTCGCCCGTAGCAAAATCATGATTAGGCAGCTCTGTAATATCCTTATACACAGAATTATCCCACTTATCGGGTACATAGACCGGAGCAGCCGGTTTACCCGTTAAGGCATTCATATCCCATACTTGCATGGATTTGATATTGATATCGCCATCGGCCCAGATCTGTAAGCCTAGGGAGTCGTATCTGCCTACATAGACACGAGTTGTCAGCTTCTTCTTGTAATTTGCAAATGCTTCAATGACCGAGCGATCGAGAAAGATATGGAGTTTCAAGTTCTCTCCTTTAAGATCTACATATCCTCCTTGAATGCCGTCCACACGCACATCCGGATCAATGCTGCTCTTGGTTCGATCCACGTTAAATGTCCCGTTCTTCTTGTCGTAGTAAATGAGCGTCTCTTCTTGGCCTTTTTCCGAGCGTCGCACCTTGAGACCAAATTTCTGGGCTTCACGCGGATCAATCTCCATCACAATCTCTAGTATGTCGCCTTTGACATTCTTAATCAATTGATTGGCACTCTCCAAATTTTTGTCCGAAAAATCAACCCACTTTTTCCCTCGAAGGCTCTGTAGTTCTTTAATCGGTTCGATATGCAATTTATCATGCTTATCGAGGCTTAGGGAAACCGGCAAAGATAAATTATGAGCCCATCCGGATTGATATTCGGCTTGCGGTGTTCTTACATTTTGCACCATGGAAAATACGATCGTTCTTCCGTCGGGTGTGACCAGACCGCTCTCTGCGGTTAAATAGCCGTCACCTACATCCATTTTGGAGGGTGCCTCCTGATCAGGAATAAATTTAAAGTTATCCCGGTCCCAGGTCCCGATCCAGTAAAAGACCTCAACATCTCTTTGCACATCGTTCGCTGGAGGAACATGCTCCGGCTTTTCATGGGGATTAATCATGAAAATATATTTTTGCTTGCCCGTACTATCCGTGCCTAACGGCAATAACACTGGTAGCTCCCATACCGTCCCCAACTCCGGATAACGGCTTCTGTCACTAACGTATAACGGACCCTTATATTCCCAATTGTACATATCATCGGATACATACACCAAAGCTGTGCCGCTGCTGAAGTCTGGAAGACCAGATGTCACTAGCTGATACCACTTGTCCACCTCTTTGTCGTACCATACAAACGGATCGCGGAACTCGTTGTGAATGCCTTTTCCGTTCTGCTCCGTTACCGGTTTAGGATATTTCACCCATTTTTCCAAATAGGGATCGGACAAATCCGCCGGAGTTGCCAACCCTGTTCTTTGGTTCGGCGACAAGGAGTCGTTGCCAGCGGTATAGAACAGAACAGGATTGCCGCTTCGATCATACGCTGCACTGCCTGACCACGTGCCGTCCGGATCTAGGGTGCCCGCTTCGGGCGCAAGAGCAGGTCTTACATTTTCCCAGTTCACCATATCGTCACTCACCCAATGCCCCCAGTGGATTTGATGCCAGAATGGACCTTGCGGGTTATGTTGATAAAATAAATGGTATTTGCCGTTATAGTAAATCGGTGCATGTGCTTCATTCATCCAGTTTTGCGGAGGCATCGCGTGGTACTGGGGTCGGTGCTGATCTCCGTCAAACACACTTGGATCCTCATCAATGTCCGCATTCGGAATTTGCGGAATTGAACCTCCATGAAGCGCCTTCACGCTCTCATATCCAGCAAGTATCTCCTGGTTTGTAAGGGCTTTATTATGCAGCTTCACTTCATCTAGGAGTCCGCTGAACATATTGAAGGAGAACACCCCTGCTAACTCTACAGGTTTATTATTTTTCCCGATGATCAGGCTCTCGGTAGATGGTGTGATCGGAACGTTGACGGGGGTTACTTGGGAAGCCACTTCCTCACCGTTTAGATATAATTTAATTTTTCCATCTTCTTTACTGAAAGTAGCAGCCACATAATTCCACTTGTATTTTTCCAACGGGTGATCCTTTACCCATACCTGAATCCACTGACCGCCAATGCCTACTTGCATCGACCATGTACCGTGCCGATACATACCAAGAGAAAAGCCTTCCGCTTTATCTTGATCGGATTGGTTTACGATCGCAGACAACTTGTTTCCGTCTCCCCACTCATAGCTACGCGGTGCAACCCAAGCTTCGATGGTTAACGCGTCGCTTACAGGTACAGTATCGTTTGCATTGACCTCAACATAATTCGAGTATCCATCGAACAATAAGGCGCCGCCTTTTATTCCACGCGGAGTCCATCTCGGATCCTTCGATGCCATATACCTGGCGTTGTTAAATACATAGTTCACATCGTACCTAAGGTTGTGTACTTTCTCCAGCACTTTCTTTCCTGCGCCTTCATCAAGGTTTAAGTGGAAAATAGTACCCCTACCACTTGCTTGGAAACTATCAACGGCAATGTTGGCTTCATTGGAATAATCGACAACCTTTACATAGAGCTTCTTGTTGTAGTGTTCTTGCACTTTCCATGAGATTTTCTCGTTCGCGCTGACATTCCCGGTTTTCATGAGCAATGTGTTGCTGTTCGCATCGTAAAGTGCAACATATGCGTTTTCTGGTTTGAGGATATCCAAAATAATAAAGTTAATTGTTCCGGTTCCCTGAAGCGTAAAAGTATTAGAAGTGATAGAGCCCTTTCCTTGCATGGAGGATTTGGCAAAGAAGTTCCCTTCTTTGCTCGCATGAGCTTCATTAGTCACTTCAAAAGCATCTCCCTCAACAGTCCAGCCATCGAGATTTCCGGTTTCAAAGCTTGGATTATCGATTTCATAGCGCTTGAAATCCGGCTTGATATCCGTCGCAACAATTCCTTCAGCTGGCTCCGACTCATGGTACATGGAGAATGCGTCCGCAAAAATGACTCCCCAATCCGAGGTTGCATTATCGACGACTTCCACATACAGTTTCTTGCCCAAATATGTGGAAAGATCCGCCTTGTATTGCACCATATTGGCAAGCCGCATGCCCAGCGCGGGATCTGGGAAGCCAACGTCGGCGAATGCGCTATTTCCGTATCGGGCAATAACTTGTCCCGTATCGACTTCCACAATATTTATAAATACCTTGTCTGGGTTCTTTGCACCGCCAAGCCTGAAGCTGATCCAGCCGCTGCCGCCCAGCTCGAAAGTGCTGGAATGAATTATACCTGTCGCAGATTCGTCATACTTCCAGCCGTTTAAATGATAAGTTCCTTCCTGGTTATACGGTATTTTTTCCGCCCACCAAGTCGTTTCGTCGGTTACGCTATTCGGACCGAACGCCTCGCCTTTGACAACGGTCCATCCCGTCAAATCTCCTGTTTCAAATCCAGGATTCCGAATTTGATAGACTGAATCCGTAACTGACAATCCCATGTCATTCTTAGGAATATTCTTGATTTGATAAATCGCATCCGTAACCGATGATTTCACATCATTCTTAGGAACGAGCGTTTCTCCAGCAACAGTTCTATTTTCGGATGCGACAGAGATTCCCGGAACAACAAGCTGGAGAACCATAGCCCATATAACCATTCCCGATATCCAACATTTTCTTCCTTTGGCTTTCCTCATTCTCGAGCCTCCTTCGAAACTTGTTATACTTGCGAACATCGATACCTCATTTCGAAATGCTCTCCTTGTACAAAGATGAATAGTCATGAAGAAGGGAGAATATGAATGAAACGTTTCCAAACGGAGGAATGCAAAATTACTTGATCATTTGTGTATGACCCCATTCGTTAGGAGCACCTAAACAATCGTCTTACCAAATGGACTGCATATCCCATATATCCAAGGATTTAACAAACGGTTCTCCATCTCCCCAAATCTCGAGTCCCAAAGCATCCATACGGCTCGGATATACCCGGGTTGTCAGGCTTTTCAATCCGTTTGCATAGGCTTCGACCATGGAGCGGTCCAAATATATGTGGAGCTTCAGATTCTCCCCAAGTAGCTCCAACTTACCGCCTTGAACCCCTCCGCACTTTTCTCCCGGGTGAAGCGTCGTTTTCGACCGGTCGACCAAGAGCATCGCTTGATTCCAATCATAATACAGCAGAGTTTCTTCCTCTCCGTCTGGTGTACAACGGACCTTGATTCCGAATTTTTTGGCGCTGCCGGGCTCCAATTCCAATTGAATCTCAAGCATGTCACCATGAACATTCCTAAGCTGTACATTAGTTTCAGCCAATGACTGGTCCCGAAGCGATAGCCGCTTGGGGCCACGCAGCGATTGAAGCTCCTGAATCGGCTCTATTCCCAGACGTCCGTCATCCCTCAAATACACGCTTAACGGCAAGCCTCCGTTATGAGCCCAGCCCGACTTATATTCCATCTCGGACGTCCTGTCGCCTTGGGCTATCGTAAAGACGATATTTCTGCCGGTCTTCGGATCAACCATTCCACTCGGTCCAGTAAAATGGAAATCCCCGACGTCAATCAATTGAGGTTCTTCTTGATCGGGGATGAACGAAAGATTTTGCTTGTCAAGTTGTCCGATCCAATAGAACACCTCGACATCCGCTCCCTTCCCCACAGGGCTAACAAGCAGGAGATGTTTGTTCACCCCCTGCTTGTCCCTGCCAAGGGGAAGAAGCACAGGGAGCTCCCAGATGGGTCCAAGGTAAGGAAACTTCTGAATATCCGCTTTAAAAAACGGCCCTTTATACGTCCAATTCAGCATATCCTGTGACGCAAATGCCAGTGCTGCTCCACCTTCGATTCCGGACCCGACCAGAGCATACCAACCGTCATCGTCCTTCCATACGAATGGATCTCGGAAATCCCCAAATGCGCCCATTCCCTTCTTCTGCACGATCAACGGCTCTGGATGTTTGACCCACTGAACCAGATCCGGGTTTCCGTCAAGGGTATAAGTACTTCGGGCAAGCGCTACGCTCTGATTCGGAGAAGCGCTGTCATTACCTGCCGTAAAGAACAAGACAGGAAGTCCGTCATCATCATAGGTTGCGCTTCCCGACCAGATCCCGTCCGGTGCGAGCTGATCCTTTTCGGGCGCCAGGGCCACGGGTAGATCACGCCAATGCACCAAATCCTGACTTACCCAATGCCCCCAATGGATCTGATGAAAGAACGGTCCCTGCGGATTATGCTGATAGAACAAATGATATTGTCCGTCAAAATAGATCGGTGCATGGGGTTCGTTCATCCAATGGGCCGGCGGGCTAACATGATATTGCGGTCTGTGCCGATCAAGTAGCAGTGGCGTTCGGTCTAGCTTGATCTCGTCATAGTTTAATTGCGGCTGGATACCTTCATGAAAGGTATCCAGCACATAACGATAAGAAGCGGCCACTTCTTCCGCGCTCAGCGCCCGATTATAAATCTTGAGTTCATCAATGATACCGCTAAACATGTGCAGGCTGAACACTTCTGCCAGCAGGCTGCTATGGTTATTCTTGCCAATCAGAAGATCCGTGTCAACCGCCTCAGCTAGGCGGGAACCACGAGGCACGGCAGCTGAAGCGATTTCACTGCCGTTCAAATACAACTTGATTTCCCCTTGGTTCCCATCGAACACAGCATTCACGTGTGACCATTCATTCTTCGGCAGTTCATGGCCGTCTGGCGACCAAAGTTCCTTCCAGTCCCCTCCTTCCAGCCCGACTTGGAAGGACCAGGAACCGTGACGGAACATGCCGAGCAGATAACCCTGCTTGCGATCCAGGTTGTAGCGGTTCACGATAGCGGACAATTTGCCATCATCCCCCCATTCATAGGAGCGTGGGGCTACCCATACTCCTATACTTAACGCTGATCGATACTCTGGCTCGGTGTTCTGATTTCCCTCATCGAACGAATGCGCAATGTAAGTCGAATAACCATCGAACAGAAGCCCATTTCCAATTACCCCCTGTCTCCACCGTGGAGGGCAAGGTTTAGTAAACTCCGCTTGGTTAAATACGTACTGGATTTTATCCTGGACTTGGGATACGCTCTCCAGAGCGCTTGTACCGGTTCCTTCATTGAAGGCCCAATACATGATCAATCGCCGATTATCGGTTTCATGGCTCATACTTCAACCCTCCTTGTGTCTGCTCCGTTGGACCATTGGGAATATGAATGGAGTTAAGAGCATGCATAAAAAACGAGTTCACTATAACTTCCCCTGATTTCGTACTTATCTCAATACGATCCATCGGAGCATCAGGGAATATTTGATCCGTCAGTGCAACCAAACCCTCATTCGCGTACACTTCAACCGCGTTGCGATCCAGCCAAATATGCAGTTTGATCTTCCCATTCTCCGAAACCATTCTAGCACCGTGCTTGCACGCAAACGATGGGTGGAAATCAGTCAGGCCCGATTTCGAACGATCGATGAATAGCCATTGGCGCACAGGGTCATATCCGATAATAGTCTCGCTTTGCCCAGAGGACTTCATTTTAATATGAACCTCGTCCCCGGAACGAATGTCGATATCCGCTTCAATTTCAAGCAGAACATCATTCATTTTTTGCGTAAACGGCACCGCTGGCTTAACCTTAACCTCATTCCAGCAGAGCGTTCCTTTCCGCAGCTGCTCTATTTCCCGAACAGGCATTTGGGTCAGAACTACGCCCTCGTCTCGGCTGGTCAATGACAAGACGCGAGGCAGAGTCATTGTACCTCTCCAGGCCCCGGTAGGCGTTTGGTTAGCATATTTCCAGTTGCTCATCCATCCGATGATCATACGCCGTCCATCCTGCTCAGCTATATCCGACCAGGTGACCCCCGCATAATTGTCCCGGCCAAAATCCAGCCACAGAATATGATCGGCCGGATGGTCATTGATGAACGTATTTCCGTCGAACTCTCCGATAAAGTATTGCGTGCGTGAGCCTTCCGGACAGTTGGGATTATCTCCGATGCTTATGATAAGTACCCATTTGGAATGTCCGCTGTCATCAACCGGTAATTCAAAGAGATCAGGGCATTCCCAAACTCCGTCATGCGAGCCTTCACTCTTTCCGAATTCGCCTGACAACGACCATTCACGTAAATTGTCGGAACGATAAAACCGAACGTGGTCTCCAGCGACAAGAGCCATAATCCAGCATTCACTTGGCGAATGCCAGAACACCTTGGGGTCCCGGAAGTCGACCAGATCATGCTCGTCGAGTATTGGGTTCCCCTCATATTTGTGCCATGTTCGGCCTTTATCGCTACTGTAAGCTAGGCTTTGCCGCTGGCGAGGTTGTCCGGTCTCCGGACAGCTGTCTGCATGAGTGAAGAGTGCGATCAATCCATGGGAACCATCGAACAGTCCGCTGCTATTATTCCAGTCAACCACACAGCAACCGGAGAAAATAGCGCCGTGCTCATCCGGGAACAGAGCGATAGGCATATGCTCCCAATGAACCAGGTCTTGGCTTACAGCATGACCCCAGTGCATTTGTCCCCATTGGTTACTATAAGGATGGTGCTGATAAAACAGATGATAGACTCCTTCGTAATAGACTAATCCGTTGGGATCATTCAACCAGTGGGAGTGAGGTGAAAAATGAAAACCCGGCCTAAATCTATCATCATCGTGCTGTTTATTTGTCTCGATTATCTGGGTAATTTCATCTGTCGTCGGCATAGATTGAAGAGCCCCTTTCCGTGTGGTTACTAATGCACCACCGGCATTAGCAAAAGTTAGCATACCGATGATTTGCTGTTTGGTCAGCTGATTCAAAGAAATACCAGCATTCAGTATCTTATATAACAAGCAGCCCAGAAAAGTGTCACCGGCTCCTGTCGTATCAATGGCCTCTACTTGAAAACCCGGCACATATCCGTCATGACCCGCTAATCGGTAATAGCAGCCTTTTTCCGCTAAAGTTACGAAGATCCCAGCGATGCCGAATTGCTGTTGCAGCTCTAGCGAGCCTTTTTCCACATCAGTTGTACCCGTTATAAAGTGGAGCTCATCTTCGGATATTTTCAGGATGTCGGCATACTTCATGCCCCAAAGGATATTCTGTTTCGCTTCCTCTTTACTCTCCCATAAAGCAAACCGGATATTCGGATCGAATGAAAGCAGGACTCCTGCCTCTTTAGCCTTCACAACTGCCACTCTTGTTGCCGTACGGGCCGGCTCATGGGTCATCGACAAAGAACCAAAGTGCAGTGCATGGCAGTTTTCAATCCTATCGAACGGGACATCCTGCGTGCGCAAGTATGTATCCGCTCCTGGTTTCCGGTAGAAGCTGAACGATCGGTCTCCGTTGTCATCCAGATGAACAAATGCCAGCGTTGTATTGGCTTCCTCTGTAAACGTAAGCGCAGACACGTCGATGCCACCGTTCATCAAGGTATCGTGCAGCAAGGAACCGAATTGATCATCCCCAACTTTGCTAATCAACGTCGCTCTAGCTCCTAAACGGGATAGAGCAGCTGCTACGTTAGCCGGAGCCCCTCCAGGATTGCATTCAAACTGCCCGTTGCCTCCCGCTGTACGACCTGATGGCGTAAAGTCTATCAATACTTCCCCAATGGTTATTACATCAAGCACAGTTTTCTCCCCACCTATCGTTTGATTATTTATTTATTAAATTTGCATTATAACGGTCCAGCCCTTTTTGATAGATCTCCATTAATTCGTTCAGCCCCATCTTCTCGAGTGTCTTCACATAGCTGTCCCACTTTTCGTCTACCTCGCCATCGACGATGAACTTGCCTCTTTGGGTATTTACATATTTAATAAGTTCAGGCTCAATCCGATTGATTTTATCTAGTTCATCCGGTTCAAAGAAGATGCTCGGATAGTTTTCCTTTTTCATATATGGAGTGTAATATTTCTCCAAATACTCAGCACGCTTCTGAGCTCGGGGTTCCATATCAACAACTTTTCCGAAGTCATCGAAAGTAATGACGCCCGGATTCCCTGTGCCTGGAGCCACTTTTTGACGGAATTCACCTGCGGAGACTCCCTTGGGAAGCGGCAGGTTCACCAATTTTCCTTTTTCGTCCTTCTTGAATACGAAATCCAACGGACCCCAGTGAATTTGAGCCGCCATGTAAGGGTCATACTGTTGATCGATCCAACGCATCGTCATTGCCGGATAACGGTTCTCATTTGTAATCACGAAGCTACCTCGTCCCGGTCCTCCGCCGTTGTTGCGACCAATCATTTGATCTCCATTTGGGCCTTTAAGCGGGGGCAGCAGAGCATAATCCTTACTACGCTCCGGTCCGACAACTTCTTCGACTTCCCACCAAACGTAGGAGCCGAGCGTTTCATCTGGTGTTTTGCCTTTTGCTAAATACTGAGCGGCATCCTGGGTAAACGATTCAGGGTCAATCAGCCCCTGCTTATACCAGTTATCATGAATATATTTTAATGCTTCCTTAAATTGAGGTTGCGAAGCGGTAAAGATCACTTTACCTTCGCGGACGATCCGATGTTCCAAATTATCCGGAAGACCGAAAGCTCCGAATATGCCAGCAATGTCACTACACCACTGCATGTGCATAAAGCTTAATGGGATTTCATCAGCCTTGCCATTGCCGTTCGGATCCTTCGTTTTAAAGGCAATCAAAGCCTGCGTGTATTCGTCCAACGTTTGAGGTACTTTTAAACCCAATTTATCGAGCCAATTTTTATTGATGACGTGAAAGAAGGGGTTGGTATCGAGCTTATTCTCTTCCCACGACGGCAGCCCATAGATGTGACCGTCTGGTGCTGTGATGGCTAGTTTAATGTCAGGCCGACGATCGAGAAGCGCTTTCAAATTAGGCGCATATTTATCAATCAAATTCTCCAGCGGAATAATGGTTCCGTCTTTACCGTAATTGATTAGCTCGTAATCTGTGAATCCGGCTCCGTAAAAGGCATCTGGCAAATCTCCGCTGGCCAACAACAAATTTTTCTTCTCTGCAAAGTCAGTGTCTGGAATGTTTCCCCAATCAATTTTTATGTTTGTTTGTTTTTCCAGCCGCTTAAATATTTCCATTTTTGAGTAATCTGGCGCTAAAGCAGCTTTTGGGGATACCATCTTTAATGTCACCGCTTCTTTAACAATCGGAAGACCGGTTTTATTAAAATTCGCATCCTGATCCGGATTCACCGTCTGATTTTTTGATTCGCCACCGCCTCCCGAACATCCGCTAAGAGCAAACACTCCAGCCAGCATTAGCATTCCAGCCCTTTTGAATAATTTCATCGTACATAACCTCCTTATGTCAGTCCACAAGCTGAGAACTTCCCTTGTCCTTGTTATTTACTTGTCTGAATGCTGAATTTAGGTATTCTGTTGCACATTCCCCCTTTCAGGCACCCTGACAATGTTAGCCTTTGATCGAGCCGATCATCACGCCTTTAACAAAGTATTTTTGCAGGAAAGGATACAAAATCAGCAACGGTAGGCTGGATACCATGATGACACCATATTTGATAAGCTCTGTAACGCGCATCTTCGCTGCGTAGGATTCCACGTCGATCATCATGCTCGAGTTGGCCTGATTCTGGACAAGAATGTTGCGAAGGACCAGTTGTAATGGATACTTGCTTTCATCGTTCAAGTAAATCAAAGCGTCAAAGAAACCATTCCAGAACCCGACAACATGATACAGTAC
Source organism: Paenibacillus sp. FSL W8-0439 (assembly GCF_038008995.1). Classification (NCBI taxonomy): domain Bacteria; kingdom Bacillati; phylum Bacillota; class Bacilli; order Caryophanales; family Paenibacillaceae; genus Paenibacillus; species Paenibacillus sp. FSL W8-0439. Next base: position 2,786,503 of record NZ_JBBPAK010000001.1, on the reverse strand, counting down.
CATTACGGCTATAACGGACTTAGACAAAGGTAATACGATGCTCCAAAAAAATCTGGTATTGGAACAACCATCAATGGAAGCGGCCTCCCACATTTCATCAGGGATGGTCGACTGAAAAAAAGTCCTTACGATAATGACATTGAACACACCTCCTGCTCCAGGAATAACCAGTGCCCAGATCGTATTCAGCATGTGAAGATCTTTAATCAGCAAATAGGTCGGGATCAACCCCCCACTAAAAAACATGGAGATCAGTAAAAACCACATTATCACCGACTTTCCTGCCATTCCTTTACGAGCTAACGGGTAAGCTGCACATACGGTCACGGCAACTCCGATTAATGTTCCTAGACTCGCATATAAGATCGAATTGGCATATCCAATCCATATAGATGAATCGCTGAATATTCGCCCGTATCCATCCAGCGTAAAACCCTTTGGAAAGAACCATACTTCACCTGAGTAGATGAGATTGGGGTCACTGAGTGAAGCAATCAATACAAAATACAGCGGGAATAATACAAGCAACATAACTATGGTCAGCATGACGTAGTTGATGATGTCAAACCATAAGTCTCCCTTACTTTTTCTCTTTAATAATTGATTCAAATTGATCTCCCCCTTACCACAGGCTGGTTTCCGTCAATTTTTTTGCGATCCGGTTGACGGTGACTATCAGGATAATATTTACAACTGAATTAAACAGGCCAACTGCTGTAGAAAAGCTGTATTGTGCTTTTTGAATCCCAATTTCATAAACATAGGTCGGAATAATATTGGAGGTGGCATAATTCAAATCGTTCTGCATAAGGAAAGCCTTTTCAAAACCGATGCCCATAATGTTGCCGAGTGCGAGAATCAATAAGATGACGATCGTCGGCAAAATGCTTGGAATATCCACATGCATTACGCGCTTCCATTTGCTTGCTCCATCCATGATCGCCGCTTCATGCAATTCCGGATTGACCCCTGCCAGAGCTGCAAGGTAAATGATGGTAGCAAAACCTGTCTCTTGCCAAACCCCTGATAATATATACAAAGGACGGAACCACCCTTCGTCGGCCAAAAACATAATGGGGTCCCCTCCAAACCAAGTGATGATGTGATTCACAATTCCGCTGTTTGGAGACAGAAAAACATTAAGCATACCAACGAGCACTACGGTAGAAATAAAGTGCGGTGCATAAATTACAGTCTGTACAATTTTCTTGTATCTCTTGGCCAGCATCTGATTGAGCATAATCGCTATAATAATCGGAGCTGGGAAGCTAAATACAAGCGATAGAGCACTGAGTGTAAGCGTATTAGTCATGATCGTCCAGAAGTTATAGGAATCGAAAAAATCAATAAAGTGCTTAAAGCCCACCCACTCGCTTCCCCAGATTCCCCGACTTGGTGAAAAATCCTTAAAAGCAATTTGTATTCCATACATCGGATAGTATTTAAATACGAGATAAATAATAATGATTGGCAGCAAAAACAAATACAGTTCATAATCACGTTTGATCTGGTTCCATATTTTGCGATTTGGCTTGATCGTAGAATGATCTAACTCGCTAATTCTTGTATTCACCATTACACTCCCTTTCTTGACATCGGATATTTTCATTTTTGAAACGTTTCCAATTTACTTTAAAAAAACGGGAAGACGAAGCATCTGTTGATCCAGACTTATTCCTTTGATCTCCAAATGAAACGTTTCCAATTTATTATAAAAAAAATGCCGAGTTTGCAGATCCAAACTGAGATCCAACTGAATGAGCTAATATCTTTACAATTAAGATCATGTAGTTTCGCCTTGCCTGAAGATAACGGGGAGACGATACACTTGCTGATCTAAAGTTATACCATCCATCTTTTGATACAGCAGTCTGATTGTCATACGTGCCATTTCCTCCACTGGCTGCCTGATTGTGGACAATATCGGATGAAAATAAGGATGATTCTGAATGCCGTCGTAACCGATGACCTTTACATCCTCTGGAACGCGAATACCCTGCTTGCCTACTCTTTCTATATATTTGGCGGCTAACATATCGGTAATAGCGAAAATGCCGTCCACATCCTGATACTTATGTAGAAATTCGCTAAAATAGGCATCGTCGTTCACAATAGGGTCTGGTTTCTCGTATATCACATAGTCGACACCTAATTTTTTCGCCTCATCAATGAAACCTTTTCTTCGATTCATGGTTTCACTAAATACGGAAGTTACACTTCCTATAAAAGCCGGTCTCTGGGCTCCCGCTTTAATAAGTTCCCTTAAAGCCATACGCCCTCCCTTATAATTATCCGAGGTCACACAGGTAATTTTTTTGCTAAAGTGTCTGTCAATACTTACAATCGGAATGTCATTGCTTACGCTATTCTCAATATCATTGTAAGTAATGCCGATAATACCAGCCACTTTATTTTGCCGTAGCATATCTAGATAATACAGTTCCTTTTCGGGCTTACCACCGCTATTACATAGCATGAGCTTAAAGCCTTCCCGATCCAACTCATCCTCAATGTAATAAGCCAGTTCAGAAAAAAAAGGATTCCAGATACTTGGAAGCAGCAAGGCTACCATCTTGGATTTCCTCATCTTAAAATTTCGAGCGACTTCATTAGGGATATAATTCAATTCTTGTATAGCTTTTTCCACTTTTTGGCGTGTATTTGGTTTTACAGAGCCCGAGTTGTTAATAACACGGGAAACAGTTCCCACAGCTACGCCAGCCAGGTTAGCTACATCTTTAATACTTGGCATTTAGCCCCCCCTCTCTCTTATGAAAATCATAATAGCACGAAATTGGAAACGTTTCAATAATCTTTGAAGCACTTTTTTTGACTTTTTTATTGCCTAGCCCGTATGTAGCTAAATCAAGTGTAAACTGGTCAGAAACATGATAAGCCAAGTGACAGAGCTGCCATAGGGTAAATAGGTGATGTCCGTTAGAAGGACGAGTCCGGGTACTTCCTTTCTGAAGTCTCTCTGTAAAAGGTAATAGAACGCGAACCTTTCTTAAAGCCTCGAAAGCAAAGGCCTTCTTGATGTCAGCAAAAAATAAAGTGTTTTCTTAGTGCTTAGATTAATTTATGTATCTTTTTAAAGAACTACATGCTACTCGCGTATGTTCTTAAATTATTAATTGGAAATTGAATATAACGAGATGGACAGAGCCCAAGCGAAGGCTCGGGAGCGTCCTTGGAGGAGTTAATTTGAAGCAAACGACAGATTTTATGAAAATGAAGCAAAACAATGAAAAGATCGTCATGTTAACAGCTTATGCCTATCCGTCTGCAAAGCAGAACAAGCCGGTGTTGACGTCATCTTGGTTGGGGATTCGCTTGGAATGGTGGTTCTTGGTTACGATTCAACTATCCCAGTGACACTCGAAGATATGATTCATCATACCAAAGCAGTAGTTATCGAACATACAGGTCCTTTCGATCCCGGTGATTGGTATCGGTGCTGGGGTAAATGTAGATGCCCCAAGTTCTTGTTATATCATGATATTTTGGGTTATGGTGTTGAGCGAGTTGCTAAGTTTGTCCAACAATATCAATCGTTAAATCCATTTTTGTGTCTTTATTATGTTATACAAAGTTGCCTCGACTTATAACTTTGAAGATTTTGAGTTTTGAACTATCGACATCATCCGAGAATTAAAGTAACTGTCTCGGTTTAATTTAATCGGCTTGATTATTAAGTCCCGAGAAGCTTGGTATAGAATCTTGTTACTGAGAGCTCTATAAATTCACGGGAGATTCCGATCTAATTCTTTTCGGCCCTTGTTTTGTTTTTTTGCATATCCCCTTTTTATCCGGGTTTACACTGATTCAGAAGCACTTATTAGCATCTATTCATTTTCAGACTTTGAGCCAGCTACTCCCCATGTTTCCCCGTCAACTTTATAATCACTGCTGCCTCTCCATTGAGGTATGTAGTCTCCAGATCGCAAATCGTCGCTAAAACCTTGGTCAGTAGATTTCCAAGTCACTATGTCGTGGGGAACGATTACTAATCTTTAATATATAGTTTGTTTTAACCGCCATGAGTTAAACTTACCTTTACTGGATGATCAGAATGGTTCTTCATACAAAGTTTAACATGACCCCAGCCTTTAGGGGCACTAAATGCTTCTCTTACTGTTGCACTTCCCCCGATTTTTGAGAAATTATCTTGTTTCCATTAGTTTTATTTTCTGAAGCTGCACCTGTACCTACAACACCTACCATAGCTAAAGTTAAAATCGAGAACAAATTATCGATTACAATATAGTAGGTCCTTACTGCTCCGAAAGGATTAAGTTCCTTTAACCTTGATGTCTTCTCCTTACTTGGTCGCCGTGTATCACTATATCCTCTTCCAAATAGTTGCACTACATAACTCTTCCCTGGCTTAATGTAGCTGCAAAGTCTCATTATTTAGTGTGTGATAACTTACCAGTAAATACATCAAATGTTTAGAATGATCTCTATAATACCCTGATTGAGCAATGTCTGTTTTAAAAACGTTCAATTATACTGGTTACGTCTATTCCATATTGGTTAGCCGCTATCCAAATATTCAATAATCGAACAATTCTATCTTCTTGATTGCATCTATCGACGCATCAATATATCCAACATATTTCAAAGGGGAGAGTCCCACATTGAGCTTTTACTGTACGTTCCTCGCTCCAGACTTTGAGGGGTTTGGAGATCGCAGGTGGTCTTATCTTGAGGTGCTCGGCGACCTCCCCGATTATAGCGGCCCCCTGTGACAGCCTTTACAGGATGTTTCTGCGAGGCTGAGTGTATGGCAACCAATTAAGCATCTCCTTAATTAATCATATACTTAAAAGTACAACGCATTGTGTGGTGTGGTCGTGTCAATCTGCATAGAATGGACATTGACTCAAAGACCTAAGGATCACGGTGCCCACCTTGCCTATATGAAGATAAAATCCTTATGAAATGGATTAGAAGAGATTCTAACTTATAGTTAGTAAATAATTATATGCCCGATCGGGGAATAGCCATTTTAATTTGTCTCCCACTGAATAATACTGCCCATTACTTCAATGAAAAAAGCAGCCCCTCTTGAACTGCCCTACTGCTAGTCACTTCAACAATAGGGTGAGTTCATTCATGGGCTACCTTATTTACCAAGTAGCTATTCAGCGTTTTTTAAGAATTCAAGCTCTTTGACAATACCCGGAAATAATTTATCTAGATTGTAAAATACCAGCAATAAGATTTGCAGGAGAGCCAAGATAATTGGAACGTAGATAAACATGAAATGAATAGACGCTAGCGCAGTAGCACTGATTGTAGCTTGTCCACCAGCATATCCTCCCAATGCCAGCCCCCAACCGATAAGTGCCGCTCCCAAACCGCCTCCCGCTTTTGTGCCGAAACTACCCGCACTGTACACCAGTCCTTCGGTGCGCATCCCTGTCTTCCATTCGCCATACTCAATGGTATCTGCCAACATGGCAAAGAAGGTTCCGAGAATAGCGGCATGTCCAAGCGCTTTAATAACGAGTCCCAGACAGACCGCCATCAGACTTGTGGGACTGACGGCAATGACAAGCGACCCGACAATAAGGAGGATACTTCCGATAATGGAGGAATTTCGTTTACCGATCCGCTTGACGATGGGGGGCAATAGCATATAACCAAGCAGGGAAGGAAGCAGTAAGGATATGCCGAGCACTCCAATCAGATTGGCGTCTTTTAACACATAACGTGCGTAGTAAATATTCATACCTGTGCCCAGTGCGTTATTTATAAAATAGACCACAGCAAACCCAAGGATCAATTTCCAATACTTATTACGCATCAGCGCTCCAAAAGCGCGTCCAAACGGAATTGGCTTTTGTACAACAGATGGAGTAACCCTTTCTTTGGTACTGAAGAAGGTAACAAGAAATAAGAAGGTTCCGAGCAAGCCAAATATAATAAAGGTGAAAATCCACCCTTTTTGACCGCCGCCGAATGACTTCACTAACGGGAGGGTGAAATAATTAATTAGCAAGGCACCAATATTCGCCAGACTCATACGAAAAATATTAAGCAGAGAACGCTGGTAAGAATCCTGCGTTATCATGGAATTAAGCACACCATAAGGGACATTAATGCTGGAATAAATAAAGTTCATCAGCAGATAGGTAACGTAAATGTATAGAATAGTGATCGTCATATTTCCACTTGGAACCGTGAACAAGAGAATTCCAGACAATGCAAATGGCCCGGACATCCACAGTAACCAAGGACGTGCCTTCCCGTGTCTGCTCTTCGTTTTATCGATCAAAGCCCCAATCGCGACATCAATAAACGCATCCAGTACGCGTGCAACTAGCATTAAAGTACCAATGACCCCAGCGCTGATCCCGATTACATCTGTGTAAAAGTAGGACAGAAAAGTCATTGCGGCGGCAAACAGCAACTGGCTGGCAAAATCACCGAATCCATAACCAATTTTTTCTTTCAGCGTAATAATTGAACCGGTTTGCACTGAAGCCTCATTTCCCCTTACAACAATATCGCTTGAACTTCTCATGCTCATGCTCCTTTTCCCTTGTTATTCTCTACAATTCAAGGTTATTAAGAAAACGTTTTCTTAATTATCAAAAATACAAGCTGAAATACTCTGAATCCAGCCGATTATTGGTAAAAACAACTATGTTCGTCCAAAAAATACTAGAAAACGTTTTCCGGAGTTGATTATACTCTCCTTATAAACCAAGGTCAAGCGCTTTCTTTACTCTAGAATCTTTGTTAAACTCAATAAACAATTCAATAAACTGATATAATAAATTCAATCCACTTTGAGAACCTATTTTCTAAATAAATACTTGCTTGAAAGTCGGTGTGTACAATGAAAATGACTATAAAAGATGTGGCTCGAATGGCCAACGTCTCCATTTCTACAGTTTCCAGAGTGATCAATAATAGCCAGACGGTCAACAGTGAAATACGCAAACGAGTTCTGGATGTTCTTGAAGCCACTCAATTCCGTCCAAATGCCATAGCACGGACATTGGTAAAGAATAATACATCTTTGATTGGGGTACTTCTGCCCGCGATTAAAAACAACGTTTTTGATGACATGGTTGAAGGCATCAATCAAGTAGCGCATCTATACGGCTTTGATGTCATAATCGCCTTGTCAGGGGGAGACGCGGACTCTGAATTACACTATTACAATATGTTCCGTGAAATGCAGGCGAGCGGAATTATTATATCGGTAAGCGGAATCCGGGATGCGCTATTCGCACTCATTGAAGCGGCGGGAATTCCCTGCATCCTTGTCGGACGGGATTTCCGAGACCAAACCATTCCTTCCGTGCATGTTGACAACATAACGGCTGCTTTTGAAGCGGTAACTTATCTAATACAGCAGGGTCATCAGGATATCGCGATGCTGCAGGGACCAGCGGGGGATATTTCAGTGAGCAATCAGCGTTTTTTGGGCTATGAACAGGCATTGAAGGCCGCTCACCTGCCAGTACGCCCCGAACGTGTGTTGGAAAGCGGCTTTTCAGTTGAAGATGGCATAACCTCTATGAGAAAACTTTATCATTCAGGCCCACTGCCTAGTGCGGTGTTCTGCGCAACGGACCGAGTTGCCATAGGCGCTATGAACTTTCTGGCTGAAAATGGGGTGAAAATACCTGAACAGGTCTCTTTCTTCGGATTTGACGACATTGACATGGCTACAATAATCCGGCCTAAATTGTCAACTGTCCGATATTCAGCATCCGAACTTGGCATGGTCGCCGCCCGCAATCTCATTAAGCTTATTAGAGGAGAAGAATTGGCGGCTGTCCACTGGTCCATATCTCATCAGTTAGAAATTCGGGACAGCAGTACAAAACTTGGAGTATCCTAACCTTTGATGCTCCTACGGGTTGCGGGAAATGCTAAACCGGCAGGGGTGGTCTTTTCAGCGAATCCAACGCCGAATAATGGAAACGTTCTCTTGCAGACTTTTTCGCAAAAGGGCATGATTGGAGATACGCAGAAACCAGGCTCGGTTTAAAATTGGCTATCATGTAGATGGGCATTTCCGGGGAAAGTCGCTATTGCCAGACTCGCTCGTATTCAATTTTCTTTTCGATAGCAGTCAGATTAACTATCAATAAGAAAAGGTTGCTTTCTAAGTCAATACAAGGACTCAGAAAGCAACCTTTTCTTCGAGTTATTAAGCTTGCCAAATATCTTTCAATTTCCAGTATGTCAACTCATTTACTAGAGCCTCTCCGCCCTCCGTTACGAGTTCTATGCCTAGCAGTTTTTCACTCGAATAGATGCGACTTGTCATCGTAGCTTGCCCTTCATTAGCAAATATTTCAATGGATGAGCGATCCAGATATACATGTAACGTCAGTTGCCCCTCTGCACTTAAGGCTGTTTGACGTACTCCATCCGTCTTTTTGCCTGATTTAGAACAATCAAGCATAAGTTTCTGACCCGGGATAGAATAAGTGATAACCGTTTCCTCCTCACCTGTACCGCGAAGCTTCAAGCCTACCAGATCTGCACTTGACTTCGTCAGGTCGAACACGACCTTCACTTCAAGCAGATCCGCTTCAACTTCCGTCAAGTAACTTCCAGAAATAGCGCAATATTGGTGCAAAACATGTTCGCTTTGACGAAGCAACTTCATTTCCTCTACTGGGTTCATCAGCAATTTATTATTGGCACCCAGCGTAATTACACGTGGGATCGTCAATGCTCCGGACCAGCCGTCTGCTTTCGTCGGCATATCCGATTCCCACATATCCATCCAACCAATCGCAATGCGGCGACCTTGATCATCTAGAAAAGTTTGAACCGCATAGAAGTCATGACCATTATCCAACTCGATGAACTCTCCATGTTTATATTCATTACTATCATAATTATATTCGCCAACATAATATCCCGTCTGGAACAAATTATTGTACTTATCTCCTTGCGCATCAATGCCTTGCGGGGAGAACATAAATATATGCTTACCGTTCAGTTCAAAGAAATCAGGGCACTCCCACATGAAGCCCATATTCTTATCTCCCTGCAGAAGCACACCATGATAGGTCCAAGTTCTAAGATCAGGAGATGTATATAGAATAACACGCGGCAGATCTTCTTTCGTGCTGTTACCTAGGATCATGTACCATGTATCCTCATGCTTCCATACCTTCGGATCACGGAAATGCTGTGAGCTATCTGTTGGAGGTTCAGCGATTACGGGATTCTGCCCTAGTTTTGTAAAATGAATGCCATCTGTACTTACTGCCACATTTTGATTTTGGAAAAAGATATTGTTTGGTTGATCAATATAGTGATGGCCAGTATAGATTAATGTCAATTCGCCGTTATTATCTACTGCGCTTCCTGAGAAGCAGCCATCAAGGTCACATGCATCTCCAGGCGCTAATGCAATCGGACAATGCTCCCAGTGTACAAGGTCTTTACTCTTCACGTGACCCCAATGCATTGGACCCCAGTTCTCATCATAAGGATGATGCTGATAGAAGGCGTGATATTCACCTTTAAATTGGATTAATCCATTGGGGTCGTTAATCCAGTTTGCTGGTGCCATAATATGATAACCTAACCGGTACCGCTTGTTCATTTTTGCTTCTGCCTGTTTCAATGCTTCCTCAGCTTGCTTCGTATTGTTATTATATGTGTTCATTTGTCTTCCTCCTATGCTGTTTCAATATGCTTGTTAGGCTTGGGATCCAGATTTTTCGGTTCTTTCTTTAAGGTAAAGATTGAGATTGTTGTAAAGACAAATACGAATACACCCATAATCACGTACGTATTTGCAAAACCTCTAATGTCATAAGACATACCGGCGATTGGCGAGAAGATCGAAGCTCCTACCTGACTCATAAACTGGAATCCCACCAGATACAAGATCGAAGACAGACGCGTATCGAAATTAGCAGCCAAGTACTTAAATACGGCAATCAGCATGATTGGCAGTTCGAATGCGTGAATCAATTTCATAGCTGAGATACCATAAGGTCCAATAACTAAGCCTGAACCCATGATCCGGAACGCCATCAAGAACCCTGCCAATATCAGACCCTTTTTTGCTCCAATTTTGTTGACAATGAAAGGCGCTAAAAACATCATGCCTGCTTCCAAGAACACTTGTAGGGAATTTAAGTAACCATAAACTTGATTGCCTAATGCAACCGTTGAGAACGTCGATGAAAAGTAATTTGGGAACTGTTGGTCATACACATTGTAAATACAGGTAACGCCAAGAACATATAAAATGAAGAACCATAAATTCTTATTTGCAAACAAATATCCGATTTGCTTAAAGTTAACAGATTCTGCTTGCTCCACCTCGGAATCTGTCATCTCAACTTTAATTGTCATCATAATGATAAACAGAATGACAGCAGATACTGATGCAATCCAGAAGTTAATGTTAGGGTTGATATTGAAGAGCTGACCAGCGAAAAATGTTGCTGCTGCCCAACCTAGCGAGCCCCACATACGAGATTTCCCGTATTCAAATTCATATTTTCGGCTGATTTTCTCGACATAAGATTCGATTGCTCCGATCCCTGCCAAAAAAGAAATACCCAGGTATAATCCACCTACAATGGCGCCGAGAAATACATTGTATTGAAGTAACGGCCCATAGATAAAGATATAGAAAGGACCAACAAATAAGAGCAAAGAACTGATGAGAAATAAAATATGCTTCTTCAATCCGATTTTATCAGATATATAGCCATAAAGCGGTTGCATACATAGCGCAAAGATAGCGTTTACAGTAAAGATAACACCTGTTTCAGCACCATTCAGACTGATTTCTTGCCCTAGCCAGATGGAGAACAATGAATAACTTGCTGACCAAGTAAAGAAGAAAAAGAAGAAATAGGCACTTAGTTTCCAGTACATGCTCTTTGACTTTCTCATATCGAACGCTCCTCTTAGTTGAACATTTAATGTAAATGAAAGCACTTTCGTATTTACAGACTGATTATATGTCAACCGCTTTCATATGTCAACCGCTTGACATATTTTCGAAAGAAAAAGAGCTCTCCTCTTTGATTTCAATTACTCTAATAAGGATAGCTCCAATTTATATCACAATGCTAAAAACGTTGGAATTGTATTAAGCTGTACTAGCTTTAATAAGTTTCACTGGTAGATAGGTTTCTCGCGGGACATCACTGTATCCACCTTCAATTTCTTTAATAAGTAACTCTATGGAAGATCTCGCGATCTCCTGTATTGGTTGCTGAATTGTCGTTAATTCAGGGAGAAGATTGCGGGTTGTTTCTGTTCCGTCATACCCAATTACGCGGATATCTTCAGGAACCCGTTTTCCTCTTCTTCTTGCTTCAGCAATAAAAGACGCAGCCACCATGTCATTACTCGCGAACAATCCATCTACTTCAGGATGTTCATCGAGCAAGCGTTTAATCGGTTCATCGTGATTCTGTTGGTGAAAGGGATCATGTACTTCATAGGTAATTGCCTCTCGACTATACTGCTCCATCACATCTTCATATGCTTTTCTTCTTAAACTTGCTGGTGTTTCCAATTCAACAGGGCCATTTATGTGTAAGATATGCTTGCACCCCTTTTCAATAAGCAGCTCTGATGCCAGTTTTCCACCCATATAATTATCCGATCCTACAACTGGGATTGAATCGGATAGGAAACGGTCGATCGCAATGACTGCAATATTCTTCTGTTCATAATTTACGATACCTCGGTTGTGTGTACCGACGATAATACCGTCAACTTGATTTCGCATAAGCATATCTACATAAGACTCTTCTTTATCCAGCTGATTTAAGCTGTTACATAGCAACAGCTTATAGCCTAATGACGCACAAATATTCTCTATATGGAAAGTCAGCTCTCCGAAAAATGGGTTGCTCGTAGTTGGAATGATTAATCCAATCAGATTTGTCCGTTTAGTAAATAATGACCGAGCTACATCATTAGGAAAATAATTTAGCTCCTGCATCGCTTTATGAACTTGATCCTTCGTTTCTTGACTGATATAGCCACGATTATTAAGTACGCGAGAAACCGTAGTCGGTGAAACTCCAGCTAATTGTGCAACATCGTTAAGTTTTGGTTTCATTGATTCAACCTGCCTTCTCTCCATGCCAAGTCTCCAATTATTCTATTATTTTAACATTGTTAAACGTGAAAAAACATGTCTTCATCATTCCGCGCTGTATATGCAATGACATCATTTTAACCATTATTGTTCATCATATTTCAATAATATATGTTTCTGTCTCTCCTCGAGAATATTGTATACACTATGTAGTATGTATGAGGTGGTGAATAAACTTGGTTGAAATATCATCTAGAGAGTTATGGATAAATGTATCTATTAAAGTGTATACACCCCGATATTTTTCTCATTTTATATGGACTAATATGTGAATTTACCGTAGTGAAAAGAATCTCACATGTGATTTCGTAAAAGTCGTTGTCGCAGGACATTAGTAAACAAAAAAAACACCCCTCAGAAATCCTGGAATGAAGTATATCACATAATATAGTAACTTCCTCGTGGGGGTAAGTGTTACTGCAAAAGGGACAAAAAAACACACAATCCAAAATAAAGAACTCATCCTATCATAATAGCCGCTCCTAAATTTTTCAGGAGCGGCTACACGCTTAATTCAAATTGATTTTAAATCTATCCCCTGCATTGCCACCCAAAACGATCAAGCCACCTTTGGGCAGCACAACCGTTTTGTTATGGCTGGCAGTTGAAAAATCTACAACCGTTCCGTTTTCATCATAGACAGCGAACCCTCCACTTGTTGGAACATCAACGGTCATTGTTTTATGGGCTACGTTTTTATCTATTTTAAACCATGTGACTTGACCATTCGATGGTATGGTGTACACTGATTTCCCGCCCAGGACAGGTTTAATAGCATCCTCACTGATGTAGGACTGTCCATCTATGGTTAAATACTCTGAACCATCCTTGGTAGTAAAATTCAAATCAAATGCATCTCTTCCACTCATAACAGGAATCTCAACAGCATTAACGGCTTTATTCTCATCCACAATTTTAGTACCACTTGCGTATCCATCATGATCAACGGATATTTTTTTCGTTATAAATGATGGGGCCAAATAAAAAATAGAAGATATCTTTTCATCCAGGGTATAATAATTTTTCCCGTTTCTATGTTCCCATGCCTTTTTAACAGTAGTATTTAGAGGATTGGCATCCAGCTTTTGATATTCATAAGTCACCATAACCATTTGACCTAATCCCGGAAAGTTTACGTAGAAGTTAGCCTTAATATACGTTTTCCCATTTTTTTGTTTGTCAAAGCCTATGGCTACACTGCCATCACTGCTTTTGAATTCTCCATTGCCTGTATACACATATTTTTGCGCCGGGACTATTCCATCCAGAAAAGCTGGTAATTCAAGCTCTCCGTTTTTAATTTCTACATTGATGGTTGTACCCACAGTGCCATATAATCCAGAATAAGTAAGTAAATCAGATGGCATTTCCACTTTTACAGGAGGTTCAAAGGTTTTACCTGGTAGAATGCCTTTAATGATGCCCTTATCTTTTAGAAGCTCCAATAAAACATTAGAAGCAAAAATACTATCCAGGATGGAAGAACCTCCAGATGAAAGCACAGCCATAGAAATATGATGCTCTGGTATGGTGATCAAAGTAGAATGATACAAAACAGTATCCCCACCCTTGGACAACGCAGTTATTCCGTAATCACTAAACGGTGCCAACTGAACCGCATCCCAACCAAGTCCATAATTAAAGCTGTTTGTCTCTTCAGGCACCCATATTCCTTTTCGATATTCATGACTTTGCATGGACTTCGCCGATTGTGCAGATAAAATATCAGGCCTGTTCCCTGTTAATACCTCCGAAAACATAGCCACCTCTTCTGCGGTGGAGTATAAGCCCCCTGTCCCGATGACATTGGCATTTTCAACCGGTAAGGCCCCCTCAATCGCAGGAAAATAAGTTTTGGACAGCTGTTGTCTATCAAATTGATCGAGAGGTGTTTTGGTAGATTTCAAACCCAAAGGGGTATTTATATGCTTTGCCAGGAAATCGGTGTAACTTAGACCGCTCACCCGCTCAACCAATATTTCGAGCAATTGAAATCCATCATTGGTATATACGGAATATTCGCCAGGGTTTGATTTTAAAGTTTCTGATTGCAACCTTAGCAAGAGCTCATCATGATTTTTTGTATCATTGTCATTAAATAACATACTATTTTTTAAGTGGGCGCCGTAAAGGCCTGACGAATGATTTAACAGCATACGCGGTGTAATTTTTTTGTACCTTTCGTCGGCCATTGTAAAGTCCTTAATGTATGTTGTGAGCGGCTGATCAATATCTACCTTATGGGCATCCACCAGCATCATCGTTGCAGCAGCTACATACATTTTGCTTGTAGAGCCTATACCAAACATCGTATCTTTGGTGATCGGCTCGTTGGTTGCTTTATTCTTTACACCCACGCTATCCGATAATACGATGTTTCCATGGTCCATAATGGCATACTGCACACCGCTAGCACCATATTTGGATACCAGCTCTGAGGCCAGACTGCGAGCCTTTTCCTTGATGGGTTCAGGAGTGCCTTGAGCAAAAGTATTCGTCATTGGCAGCACAAAAAGCATAGCAGAAACGAACACAGCTATTATTTTCTTCATTCCATATTTCCTCCTCTTATAGCTTCATCAGACTTTATTACTGACCTGATCATACAACGAACGAGGGTTCTATAAAAAAAAACACCCTTAAACGTAAAAAACAATCCCTAAACAACATAATGTCTAAGGAATGTCCTTATAAAATGGTAATAAAACCATATTATCGAATACTTTATTTTTCGTTTCAATGGTCATGTTACCACCATATTTGTCACATATTCTAGATATATTGGTTAATCCAATACCATGAATATCCGGGTTTGATTTTTGACTATGCAAATGGGCCACTTCATTCTCCATTTGATTCAGAATATGAATGAAAAGCGCAGATTCATTAGAATGTATTTTAATAAGAATGAACCTGTCCTCAGCAATCTTGACCTTTTTAGATGCTTCTATGGCATTATCCAGCATATTCCCTAGAGCGACACATAAATCATAACGTTCAATATTTACTTTCTGTGAGTATAAGTTGAGCTGGGTATCTACCTTGATGCCATTGGCCTGAGCAATATTAAGACTATTTGTGACAAGAGCATCTATAACCAGATTACCAGTGTTAACCCTTTGATAGGCTCCTTCGATTTTATTTAATGTGATCTTAATATGTTCACTCGCCTCAGCTAATTCATTTCTCTTGATACATTCGTCAATATACAAAAACTGTTGATGTGTATCATGAATGATTCTTTTTATATTTTTGAAGCTGTGAACCGTTTTTTCGTAGTTAGCATCTTGGTAGTCCATCTGATGTTGTAGTTGAGCATTTTCATGCATTAACTGGAATTTTTCAATAACATTATCGAAGATGTATATAATAAAAACATTTAAAGAAATAAAGCCAATAATAGAGCCAAAATAATACATATTCTTTTCACTATAAACAGATAAAACATTAACCTGGTATATACTTATGATGGGAACGATTAAAAATAAAAAATAGTAACGATGCTGCAAAGGGAAGGTTCTGCGTTTGGCGAATAGCCGTATAATCTGAATGACAGCAAACATGATAATACAGCTGAGTAGCATAACCTTAGAAAATATCAAGTGATCCTGTCCACTCAAATGACTAAAGTTGCTAATCTTAACGGAGTCTACAGCATATAAAATATACAGGGATAAAAGATTAACGATGGTGATCAACACAGCATAAAGAATGGAAAAAATGATCTTTGTCTTTATTTCCACGGTATAAGACTGAGCCAAGCTAAATATGACAAATAACGCCAAAATAGAGGAAAACGTAGGGGGCAGATAGACAGTTAAATATAAGAAGTTCAACAACCCGAAAATAATGAAATACATCGTTCTGTTCGGCTTTCGACTGGACTTATCAAAAACCGAGTTGAAATAAAAATTGACCTGAAAGCACATCACCAGTACGACACATAGGTTAAGAAACAGGTAGTTATATGCCATCATATTAATGCATCTTCATAATCATAAATTTGGTATACAAATCTTTAACTTCTTTTATTTTAGAACGTCCAATAGGCAACTTTACATCATTTGACATCAGAACATCACCGCCAGCAAATTTTTTGACATGAATTAAATTTATAATAATCGAACGATGAATTTGCAAAAAATTATGTTCCTTTAATGCTGATGCATAATCAGAAAGAATCCCTTTGCTATCATAGGTTTGTGTAGAGGTTACAAAATGCAGCTTGTTTTTTATGGTCAAGCTTTTGGCCACTTCAATACTAATGATATCATCATATTTTAAAAGCACTTCCTCATAAGCTGACTTGATGATAACGAATTTTTTATCGAGAGCTTGAAAATATTGACACAGCTTTATTATTTTTTCCTCAAAGATATAGGGAGCAATCGGTTTTATTAAATATTGAAATGTAACTACGTCAAAACTTTCCACCATATATTCAGGGTAGCTCGTTAAAAAAACAATCTGTTCATCTAGGTGATTTAAACTCCTTATTTTTCGGGCGGTTTGAATTCCGTTCATGCCATTCATTTCAACATCCAATATTAAGATATGGAATGGAGACTCATGGTTTTGATAATGAGATACTAGTTGTTCTCCTGAGTCGAATAACTCAACTTTAAATTCTATATTTGTTTTGATTGATAAAGCGATCAGCATATTTTTAACAAGCTCTCTTTGCTTGTACTCATCATCGCAAATAGCCACTCTATACATAAATGCCCCCCTTTCCCATTACATGTTGCAAGGAAGTATAGTCTGAACAGTATACAATATTTTAATATTCTATACATAGCTTTTGGATAAAACGCAAATTCAAATCCCTTAAATGCGATTTATTGTGTGCTATTCGTTCTCTATGCTTAGGCGTTCCCTTTTTGCCATCAGGGCTTGCGTAGGTTGGTCGGTTTGCGGACGATGTCGCTGGAATGAGGTTTGCTGCTGTTTTGACTATTTTGACCCGTTGAATAAGAACACAACTTGTGATTTATTAGGAAGATAGGAATTGATGTATCAGGAGAACGACTTTCATACATAAGACTTATTGGAGGAATTTATGGATAATAAAAGGTATTTTTCAATTGGGGAAGTTTCTAGATTAAAAAATGTTACGATAAAAGCTTTACGTTATTATCATAATATTGGTTTGTTAATACCTGCATACACTAATCCCGAAAACGGTTATCGCTATTATACAATTAATCAATTCATCTATCTGGATATTATAAAAATTTGTAAGCAAAGTAATGTAAGTGTTAAAGAAATTAAAGCTTTATTTGCTAAAGCCGATACTAATTACCTTAAATTTTACTTGGAACAGAAAAATGAAGAAATTCATAAAGAAATCAAGAAATTAGAGCAACTTAATAAACAAATAGAAATATTAAAGACAGCTATCCATTCATCTGAAGATGAACTTATGAACAATGGATTTAATATTCAAACATTTAAAGACAGATACTTTTTAAGTTTACCTACTCAAGATGGAGAACTTAATGAGATTAAGTCATTCGATAAGTTAGATGAAAAATTAGGCGAATTGGCAGTCCAAACGTTTCAGTATGGATTAATTTATTCATGTCACCATGATAATTGGAAAATCAGTGATGTATTTCGTCTAATAACATCAGATGATTATAGATTGCTTAAAGATACCTTTAATGTATCTAAATTATCAAAAGGAGAATATTTAACTATTAATTGCACGGGAGATACTGAAATTGAAACATTTCAATTAGTAAAAGAATATTTGGAGAAAAACAGTTTGACGTGTAATAAGGTTTATATGTTTTATCTAGTGACAGATGTTTTTAATCAATATAATCATTTCTCTCAATTTCAAATTAGTCTAAAGCCCACCCTATAAATAAGGTGGGCTGACTTTTAGCTTATAGCTTGTATTCATAAATAAAATTTGTATTTTCGAGTTTGCCGTTAGGTAGATTAAATACAGTTACTTCTTCATCAAGACGGACAAATCCATTATGATCATAGAATCCATAGTTACTCATTGTATCTGTATACACATAAATTTTATTTGTTTTTGTATTTTTTAAGTAAGAGATGAGCTCATTAAATAATTGTTTCCCTACCTTTTTTCCTCTAGCTCCTTCAGAAACAGCAAAGAATTCTAAGCACCCCTGAAACTCATTTTCTTTTCCTCTAATTAACTTGCTGTATGCCTCATTAGTCATAGAGGTGAGTTCAACAAATACTTTTCGTTCGATGTCATTTAGATTTAAGAGTTGTAGCAATTCACTTATATAATCTTCTTGTAACAATCTATAAGATGTTATTTCACCAACTCTTGAACCAAAAATTACACCAATGACTTCTCCATCTAATGTAGCTACTCTTCCAAAAGTACTTTTATTTAATATTGGACTTATGAACATCATTGTAACTGCTGCATTTATTATGCCGTCATCCTCGATAAAATCCTTTGCGTTCCAGGTATCTGCGATAATAGATTTAATAGGTTCTATATCCTCTTTTCTAATGTCTCTAATATCTAAGTTCATTTTGACTTCCTCCTTTTAATCGATTAACTTACAAATTGAGTTTAATGTCTCCCCTAATGGGGAGAGTCAAGTATTTAATGCAGTGTCTTTTTCAACAGGGCTCACTTACAAGAATAGACGGCTAATAATTATGTTAGACTGGGAGAACCAAAAAATGCCGAACTCTATCACAAAGAGTTCGGCATTTTCAGGTGAAACTCATTGAACTATCGCCATTTAGTTTAGCGATTCCGTACAGTCTAAAACTTTATTATTTACAGACAATAAGGATGCCCCGATTGATCCAGAACTAAAGCTTTCATCTATGATATCACCTGTATAAAAGGGACTATTATGTTACCAACTGATCACGGAGCGATCTCTAAAAAACTTGCCGGTCGTTCCTACATCGCCCGTCGCCAGCCAAACAGCCGTATCAGCCCCTTGCTCAACCGATCTCGGAGCGTCGGCAGTGCCCATATCGGTACGAACCCATCCCGGACACATTGAATTTACCGTGATTTTGCTGCTGCTTAAGTCTGCTGACAGTTTTAACGTAAGCGTGTTCAGGGCAGTTTTGGACATACTGTATGCAAAATACCCGCCGCCCATACCATCATTTAAAGCTCCCATGCTGCTGGATACATTGACGATTCTGCCGTCTGCACTTTCTTGCATTAAAGGGATGAGCACTTGCGATAAGAGAAGTGGACCGTAGACATTCGTTTCCATTGTAGTTCGAACCGTTTCCAAATCGATATTTGTTGTATCCTTATTACCATCGATAGAGATGCCTGCATTATTAACCAGAATATCAACGACTCCGAATTGCTCCCGCATGTCGTAAGCCAACTTACGAATACTGGACTCGTTAGTCATATCAAGCTGATGAAAATGAACGTCAAGCCCTTCCTGCTTCAATTTGTCGCAGGCCGCCATCCCTTGGTCTTCTTTGCGAGCTGTCATGATGACAGTGACACCATGCTTGCCTAGCTGTTTGGCAATTTCAAACCCGATGCCCCGATTCGCTCCCGTAACGATTGCAATTTTTCTTCTCATACATATATCCTCCTCATTTTCATCTTCTTTAGATGTGTAAACCCGCTTACACCCTGAAGGTTAGGCAAAGTGGCAAGATACACAGGAGTTTTGATACCTTTTTCCGCTGATCTGAGCATTTTTCTGTTCGCCAGGCGATTCCGTAAAAACTAAACTGGTAAATCCACGTGCAAGCAATTCACTTGGCATTTGTAACTATAACTATTTCATTTTAATATTATCACCTCCTCGATTAATTTAATTGACGCATTGTGTATTGACACCTATCTTCTCACCGGCAAGGTGGGCAAGACCGACATATTAATCACTTAGCCGTCTTCAAGCATGAACTTGCCAATAGTTTCACTTACACCAATTAAAGTAATAATCATGGAGGCCTATATCTTTTATGTGCTTTTATTAAGCACAATTTATTCTAATAAAAAGTTGCATTTGATTCTGCAACTTAGTGTTAGCTATCCAGCTTTATTATTCTTTAAAAAATTGGACTCGATCCATTAATTGAGCAATCGTATAACTTCGCAAATACTCAATTGTCTTTAATTCAGCTTCCTGGAGAATCTTTTCAAGTTCAACATCTAACTGCTCAACATCTAAATTTTCTCCATCATCTCCGCAATCCACTTTAATTTCAGCATCATTCGAA
This sequence comes from Paenibacillus sp. FSL W8-0439, assembly GCF_038008995.1. Classification (NCBI taxonomy): domain Bacteria; kingdom Bacillati; phylum Bacillota; class Bacilli; order Caryophanales; family Paenibacillaceae; genus Paenibacillus; species Paenibacillus sp. FSL W8-0439. The sequence goes on along the minus strand of NZ_JBBPAK010000001.1, from coordinate 2,766,171 downwards.
ATACTACTGATTGCTTCGTATATATCGCCTATTGTAATCTCTGCTGCAGATTTTTTTAAAAAATATCCACCCTCTCGTCCGCCTTTTGATTCAACAATGCCAGCATTGTTCAATGACTGCATAACTCTGCGAATAAAGGTGGCATGCGAATCGACTTGTCTCGCTATCAACGCACTGCTGATCATGCTACCACTTTTGGCTAGCCAAACAATGGCATGAATCGCTATTTTTAGACGAGGGGGACCAATGTGAACACCCCGAGACGCTGTACTCAATTTTCTCCCACCTTCTCATTTTAAAATGCAACCTATATAAGCACATTATACGTAATGAAACATCTATATACAAGGGAGGACTTAAATTTTAGCATTGGTTCTTGTTGCGTTGAGTAAAATCCCCGTATTTTTCGTACCAGGTTTTTAGATGTATAAGACGACTAACCCTCATGGACCTTCATTATCTTGTATCTAGCAACGCACGTTTATAAGAAGTAAGGCTTACCTACCATCGTATGATAGTGGGTAAGCCTCTGTAAAACAAACGTTATAATGAGAAGAGAATATTATTAATTACAACTGCAGCTTGCGCACGGGTTGATTTAGACTTTGGTGCAAATTCTCCATTATCCATTCCGTTTATTATTCCAGCGTTGTGCATTGCAGTAATGCCTTCTAACGCATATGAAGAAATGGTATTTGCATCTACAAATCCTAATGGGATTTCACTATCTGATGTCAGCCCGGCATATGTCATTGCTTGATAAGCCATTATAGTCATATCCTGTCTCGTGATTTCATCTTGCGCACTAAAACCACCATCCGGTCTGCCTTTAACAATACCTAACCGTTGTGCTGTAGCAACCTCATCATAGTACCATACGCCTGTTTTGATATCTGAAAAGGTCGTTGTCGCATTGCTATCGGTTAGTTCAAAAACATTCATCAGCATCGCAATAAATTCGGCTCTCGTCACTTTATCGTCCGGATTGAACTTTCCATCCCCTGTTCCGGTGATAACGCCCCTTGCAGCTAAAGCCTCAATCGGCTCCTTTGCCCATTCTTTTGTTACATCCTGGAAGTTTACTTCCGTAAAAGCTACTGCAAACTTACCCAATCGCTTAGGCTTAAATTCTATCCCATCTGTCTTTTTGTTTAGTCTTCCATTAACTACAATTTCACAATCTCCAGTATCCCTAATTTGGTAGATGACCATCTTATTAGGTTGTTCACCTGATTTCAATTTGTATGGTATTGTCACTTGAACATCGTTTCTTCCATCAAGCTCACTTACCTTTTTACCGTTAATTTCCAAACTAAAACTGTAAACTGGTCTATCGCTCAATGGAATTTGTATCTTCGGTGATAGGCTGGATGAATTTACTTTAGTCACAGAAACCTTCACATTCTTTGCCTCTGCTGAACTTTTAGAAATCAACTTAGAAGATACATTTAATTTAGCTAATCCTGTCTCGATTTCGAAATTATTAATTAAATATTTTCCATTGCTTAACAATGCATCAACAGGAAATTCAATTTCAATTTCATTCATATCTTCAATTGCATCTACTTTAATTCCAAGTTTGTCTCCATCTGTTTGTTTGAGTGCACGCTTAACAGTTTCAGTGTCCAGTTGAGCAGTTGCTTTTCCATTAGCATTGATCGTCGGTTTTACTCTTATTTTACCGTTATTCACCTCAGCATTGTCTTGTATGCTTCCTAAAGAGTTCTCTTCTCCAGCCTTGTTTTGTATACTTTCTAAGAAATTTTCTTTTTCGCTTGATTTTCCGTTCCCTGCATTTTTCTGTTCTTCTTCTACAACTACACGAACACGTTCCAAATTCTCAATTCGTGTAAAGGGTGATTCTTCGTCACCATCACGCTGTGCGGTCACTCTTAGGGCTGGGTAGTAGGTCCCGGGCTTGGTATAGGTAAAGTATACCGACTCCGTTACCGAGGCCTCAGGGGTACCGAAGGATACCTTCTTGTAGTTCCCCGTACCTTCGAAGTCCCATTCGGTTTTCACAACCTTGCTGTTACCAGGAGGGACCGCAGCTTTGCCCTGGAAGGTGACACGTTGGCCGGTCTTAACATGAATTTTAGTTGTGCCGTTAACAAGTAAATCGACGACCGGCTGTATCCCCTTACGTTCCGCAGCACTCTCCGGCAACTTGATCTGACCATCGACTACCTTGTATTGGGTTGACTCTGCAGGAGCCACCCCTTGTTCTACCCAAGCGCTTAGGTCACGAAGTGCCTGTTCGAGAATGCCATCGTATTGTACAACAGTATAAGTGCTTGCCCCATTATCGTAATGATCCGCATTGTCGTTGAACCAGACACGGAAATGATCATCAAAGCTTTCACCGAGATACTGCTTCACCCTTGCACTATACCAGTCCGAATGCCAAGGAAAAGATCCCATATCGAGCAAGTTTGAGATAAGGATGACTTTTCCTTGAATATGCCCGTTGTGTGAGCCACCTCCTGCAACACCACTCATGATCATGGGGCCAATCTCCATAGGACGCTGAGAATAAATGGGAGTTCCGTCAGCTGCTCTAAATTGATCCCAGGAATAAAAGTTGGGTCCGCTCGGAACCTGGTGACGATGGTACGATAGCAACGCAAGATGCCATCGGTTGTCGATATGCAGTTTGGCACCGCTTTCTAGGGCGCTTAATACGCTATTGGAGTTTTCGCTCCCAATCGTGAAGACTTTCTTAGTCGGATCAAACGAACCTTTTAGTGTCCCGATCTTCGTCGTCCCGTCAGCTGTATAAAGTGTGTAATCTGCACCGGTTCGAGGCAGTGTTGATGGCGCATTATCAAGAGAAACGCTTGTCGGTGCATTCTGCTTGTCCCGGCTAACCTGAGTAATGGTGGCCCATTGATCGATCTTGGCGCTGCGGAACAAATCTCCGAGATCCGATTGTTCCGTACCTAGGTAGCCTGGCTTGTTCCAGAAATCTTCAACATAGGTGCTATCCATCGATTTAATCGTGTCTCCGAAACCAAAGAGGAGACTCTGAAGATCGTTCTGACTGAGTGCCCCCTCCAACCCTCTTAAAGGAACTCCCAACTTCGTCACCTCTTGCAGTACTGCCTTCTCCATGTCATTCAAACTGGAATAAGGGTCACCGCTACCTCCCGGGCTCAATGCGTCCTTTAGCTGTAAATCCTTGTCTTTGAGCACAAAGTTCGCATAGGCCAATATGAATCCATTGTTTGGAATGGACGTTGGTACAACCGGGACAAATGGCACTGCTCCGTCCCACACTCCCTTAGTATTTTCAATTGCACCAATCGTCTGAAGAGAGCCTCCGCTTCCACCGTATATATATCCATAGATATAATCGTCAGTGTCGTAGTAATCCGCCGCGTACACCTTAGAGAACTTTGCCGCGGCTGCATCAATTCGATATCCGCTACTTGCATTCGTCTGAACCGTATAAGCCCCGCTGGCTGCGCCGAAAGCAATATGACTATCAAAGGCATTCTCATCATAAAGCGGATATACTTTCTGGAAGAAGCGGCCCTTCCACTGTTCTTTCGGCGGCAAGTAAAAGTTGAACTTCGCATCAGTACCCTCAAAGTGGCCTGACACTTTATGATGCGGAACTGGAGATGTTAGGTCAACCTCCCTATCAATAACTGGATTATTATACTGTGAGTCGATACACGCTGCTGTGACCCAAAGAGGCCCTCCCGTTTCTTGCGGTGTGCATTCCGATGATGAAGGTGAACCTGATACTCGCGTCACGGTCACCTTATATAGTTTCGTCATCATTCCTTCTTGTCCGGTTACTTCGATGGTGATGATGTTATTATTATCAACGCTCAAGCTCATTGGGTCGCTTGCCTGACTGCTTGCAACAGGTTTCCCGTTTACTTTCATTGTGGCGTTGCTGTCATAGACGCTGGCTGTTACCGAAATACTGGTTACATCGTAAGGAACATTCACACTATATTCGGTTGTTCCAGCTGCAAAAGCAGGAGTCAGCGTGCCGCTCGATAACACCAGTCCGCTCAGATCCGCGTTTTCCATTCTTTCATAATCGCTAATTGAGGTATTAGCCACATGATCATGTATAGCTAATGAAAAATTTGAATTTGCGCTGATTTGCGTCGTATTTGCTACCAAAAATAATAGAGCCGCTAAAATTGCACTGATGATTTTGCTTTTCCTCATTAACTATTCCCCTTCCTTTCGCTACACATCAGATATAAAAAAAACCTTAACGTAAGCGTTTCCATATCATTGTAATCGTTTTCATTTTTATCTATATTAAAAGGAACACTGTAACGAACATAAGACTCCATTTGGACTCTGTACATCCATTTGTTAGTTCCGTTGTTGAACAAATTGCACAGCTGTACAAATCACGTCGGAAAATTGAGGCATTTTCCTATTGGATTAAGTAACACCTCAATATTCCTACGTTGTTTGGTCCCACTGAAAATGCTTATATTGGTGGCTGCTTTATTTTACTCCTCCACCTTTCACCTACTAGCATGATATAACTTCCATCAGCCTATCTTTTGCTAATATCTTATTGCTATCCGTTTTCTTGATATCCCTATAGTTATCTGTATTAGTAATTACGATAGAAGTTATAACTTCATATCCCTCCTTTTTAATAGCTTCCACATCAAATTCTACTAATAGGTCTCCGATATTAACTCGATCCCCCTCATTTACATGAGGTACAAAATATTTGCCTTTTAAAGCAACTGTATTAATGCCTATATGAATTAAAATCTCAACTCCATCGTCGGTCTTCAATGCAATAGCATGCTTAGTAACAAAGAACGCTGCAATTTCCCCATTAACCGGCGAAACAACTTTACCTATAGACGGCTCAATTGCTATTCCTTTCCCCATTAATTCTTGGGAGAATGTGATGTCATTTACTTCACTAAGATTTTTAGCCTCACCACTTAATGGGCTGTATATTATTTCTGATTTTTGTTTATTATTAAGTACTGGATCTTTTTTAACTATTTCTTTTTTATCTTTTGTATTAAACATGTTCTTAATAAAATCTGAAAAACTCATAAGGACCCATCCTCTGTAATTTAATAAGAGATTTAGCATAATATTTTATATAAAAACGCTCTAGACTGAAGCTATAATATTAGCTTTTAGTAAAGCACTAAATTAACAGAACCCGTAATGCCAGTTGGTTCATGTATAAGGTACTGTGAAAAAAAGTCCTTTTGCTCTTTTTCTAAAGTATTCGTCACTTCAATTACTAAATTATTACTCCCCGTTCTTAAGCAATTGCTCACTTCAAAATTATAGGGTGGGCATATTTTACTTCCAACATGGCAGCCATTCACGGAAATATTCACAATTTCATAGGCATCTTTTATGAATATAAATGCATTTTCAAAGTTTTTACTTACGTTGAAGTCAATTTCGTATCTAACGGTACCTGAAAAATCAGGGTATAAATTCGGTGCTGCTAAGTTAACCAGTTGATCTATTACTGTAGTGGTTTCAAATTCAGGATATTTTTCAGAGGTAGATAACGAAATTTTCCACTCACCACTGATCTCCTGAATATCGATCTGCTGCTTATCCGTTATTATAGATTCGATATTAGCAGTTATGTTTTTACTAAAAATAATTATTTTAGATTCATATTTTTCAAGGTTTAATTTAAACTTGCTGCCTTTTTGAGTTCTCTCTAAATTCAAATTAAGAACTTTATTTTCAAAGGCATCATATATATATGCATCTAAGTACAAAGGAACTTCAACCACTGTATTAATGGAATGATACGGATGTTCATTGAAGAACATAAATACATCTCCATCTTGATGGGTATAGTGATAATATCTTAAGTATGGTTGCTGATCAAAAACTTGGATATCATAAATATCTGAATTTTTTAAATCAGTTACTAAATTATCAAGCCCTATTACTTTACAATTTTCAACTTCTTGTAATTTTCGAAGTTCCTTATCAATATTAATACCTTCACTAGAACCCTTTGGAAGATCATCTATAAAATAAACTTTAAACCCGGCCTCTAAGTAAACTAATAGTTTTTCTATTAGTTTTTTTGGTAAAGATTCAGAGTACGGTACGACTAGCACTGAAAACGATTCGTTATTTATAATAAGTTTCTTATCTTTAATTTCAGACAAAATTAATATATCAGTGGGCACTATATCAAAATCAATTTGATTTTGCATTAACTCTTTAGCTGGTTTTTGTAACAGCATATATTCGCCTGACCACTCTGCTTCTCCATGATATAAGACAGCTACTGGTGCTACATGTACTCCATCTGTCAGCAAATGACTAATCTTATTCGTATAATCATTTAAAATCTTCATGTATCTAAACTGTGGATTTTTACCATGAGCATAAAAGTGAGGTGGACAATCTAAATCTGGAAATTCTTTTGGCGAAAACGCATGTGGTACAAAGTAATTTACTCCTCTTACAAGCATATGATCCGTTATCCATTTCATTAGTTTTAAACCTTCACCCCAACCATAAGCTCCAAAAACTTCACACATTGTACGTCCTTTTTTCTTTTCATCCATATGACCCAAAGAGGCTCCCATTTTAGCCAATGCATAGTGGAAAAACTCACCATCCCAACCTGATGATGTACATGATTTAAAATAACCTTTATCCATTCCGGGCAATATTTGATGTAATACTACATCTAGCCCTGACATATCTTGTTCCCACAAGCTTCTATAAAAATGACCTGCTCCATAGCCTAATCTGGCATGTGCATTATTATCCTCTATTACATGCCCAATATATTCAACATTATGGGCTCTGCACCATTCCCCCAACTTTTGCGTGAAATTTTCAGAATACAGCTTAGTTATCAAATCCATATATAAATATCTAATTTTATTTTCTTTTGACTTTCCATTCGCCCATAACAAGGGTAAATATTTAACAACCTCTTCTGAAGTGTTTTTTTGCAATAGGTCTATCAGATCTTCTCTCCATGGCAATACCATGTCAAATCTTCCAATTGAAGCGTTGGGTCCTTTCACATTTCCAAAACGTGGTTCATCTGAAAAAAATCCAGCAATAGTTGTTCCGAAATCTTCTTTATATCTACTTAAGTGTGCTTCATAAACCGTATCAATTAATACTTGTGTTCCTTTTGGATCAATTGGATTCAAATAACCTTCTGTAGACTTTTCTCCACCATTGAAGGTTTGTACAATAGTAAAAATTCTCCAGTCCCCTTCTGGAATATCAAAGTAAACAACGCCATTCATTAGGTTGTCTGATATATCGCATAAAGTATCAGGATCTATTTCATCACTGTTAATTATCTTCGCTGCAATTACTCCTATGATCTTATCTTCCAAGTTAAATTTGCTTGTTTCCTTTTTAGACTTTTCTACTCCCACGCTCATGACAGCATCTCTTGAACCATTGGCTGCCCACTTTACAATAATTCCTGCATCTTTATATGGACCTGCAAAATCTTGCTGATGGATTTTTAAAAATAATTTTTGTAGATTTGGATAATCCTTTTTAATTTTTCCATTGGCATAACCTGTTGGAAAATGAGAATCATCTAAAATCCAGACTTTCATATCACGTTTTCTTGCTTCATCCATAATCACATCCAAATCTTCCCACCATTTAGGTCCCAGGAAATCAGGATGAGGACGTGATTCCACACATACAGCTTTTATTCCAGATTCATTAATTTTTTTCATATATTCACGTAATACACCTTCTTCTTCACCATGCTGCCAGAAGAAAGGCATTAAATAATTACTTTCCCTATTTTCTAAAACTTCATCTAATTTCTTCATATATTATTCTTTCCTTTCTTGATACTATCTACTAATTACCTTTTTATGTAAGTAAAATAGCAGTTCATTTTATATCAATTAAAAATAAATTATTTCATGTAGTATCAATACTTTAGTCATTTTTCAATATCAAAATGAAAGAAAATAACTAACCAAATCTAACATATAATAAACTTATTCGTTTTTAACATTGAAAATTGGGCTTTTATATATTTGAATTAATTCAAATATGTATATTGTCCTCTGTACCACCAAATGCGTATGATCTATATAAATAAAGGATATCATCTTCTCAAATACTCTAAAATATCAAATCAACACGTATTCACTGACCTATCTTAATATTTTTTCTCACACTAAACTTGAAACAAAAATAACCCTATAAAATATATCTATGGGTAGTGTGCTTTTTATGCGCATAATATTGCTTTTTGATTAGCCATGAGTTCCTTCTTTTAATCGAAAATTTAAATTCCCTGTAAACTAGCATAATAAAACCTAAGCACTGATACCATAATTCGTAGTATCAATAGCTTAGGTTTTGGTTTCGTCCAGTATATATTTTAAAGTTTTTAATAAATATCAACTAACTTTTTCTGATAAAGCACACGGAAAAGGTTTCTGAATTAAAGACATGTCAGCTTTTTAATATTTAAATAACGTTAGAAATTTATGGCAGACCTGCACCTGGAATCTCTACGTCAACAATTTCAATTCGAGAGCCGCGTTTAATCTGAGCAGCCTCAGGGTTACTTAAGGTATCTACATCTAAATCATTATGCGCATCTACTGTGACAATGAATAATGTCCTGCGCTCAGGTCCTCCCAACATGCATGCTAAAGGTGTAGTTGATACTTTTATGCGGTGAGTTACTTCACCACCTTCACGTAAACGAATCACCTCACCCCTATTCGGAGTAGCAGCCCAGATAGCACCTTCAGCGTCAAGACAAATCCCATCAGGACCAGCTTCCATATATGCCCAGACACGGCGTCCTGTTAGTGATCCATCCTCCTCAATGTTAAATGCAACAAGCTGTTTCGCAAACGTGTCAGCCGCTATAAGCACATTTCCGTCAGAAGTAATAACCATTCCATTGGGACAAATCATTTCATCAGCTACAACACGCACATCCCCTTCTGGGGTAACCAGTGTTATCCATGCTTCTACTTCTTGGCCAGGCTTATAAGACCGTACGTCATAACCATAACTTCCAACGTAAGCACGTCCCTTATGATCGACTACCATGTCATTAATACCCACTGCTAACTTGCTAAGGTCTGCTACTGCCGACGGCCCACTCGGGTCCTGCCGCAATATTCGGCCATCTCCTGAAACTATAAGCAACCGACCATCAGGAAGCCATCCTAATCCAGATGGCAAGGTTGGCACATCAACAACGATCTCAGCCTTGCCGTTGATATCAACATTCATCACCTTTTTACCAAATATATCTGAAAACCAGAGTTTACGCTCGTGCCAGCGTGGACTTTCACCCCACACCAGTTCATCCAAAAGAATTTTAGTTTCATAATTCATAATATACATCTCCTTATCAATATACATTACTTCCAGAAACAAAAAACTAACTTGGATTTATTTGCAACATGAACTTAGAATAATATTGCGCAGCTTTCTAGTGAGTGTCGTCGTTCCCGCATTTTTTTTTTGCATCATGAATAGGAATGTTAAATCGTCCTCTGGACAATTACAAAAATATGCCCCAAGCCAACCATCCCATCCATATTCCCCAAGACATCCCAAATCTCCAGCTTTACTGCAATCTGTCATTACACGCATTAAGTTGCCATAACTGTGTCCGCTTAACGTTAGCCATTCGTCAAAACTTTTCTGCTGCATCTCATTCAAAGTTCCTGACGTTAAATATTTCACTGTTTTAGGCCGCAAAATCTGAACGTCGTCAAGACTTCCTCCATTCATAAGCATTGTAGTAAATTTTGAGTAATCATCTATTGTAGAGGCAAGTCCTGCTCCTCCAGATTCAAATGCCGGATCCATATCCATCTGATTAATAATACCCAAATTATTTCCGGTATAAGGCTGTAATTTACCTAGTCCATTGTCCTCATATGCTCTTACAAGACGGTGCCTTTTCTCTGATGGTATCCAAAAACCAGTATCCCACATTCCTAGCGGTTCAAATAATTCCTTCTTTAAAAATTCTCCGTAACTTTTACCACTAACTATTTCTATAACAGCCCCGAGTACATCTGCAGAGGTCCCGTAATTCCAAGAAGTTCCCGGTTGAAAGGCAAGGGCGCATTCTCCTAGTTTGCTCATAGCTTCCACAGTGCTCATTGGAGAATCCCCTAATAGCCTATTCTTTATCTCTATGAATAATGCTTCAGTATCCCGACCAGCTCTGTTATCCCCGCCGTATACCAAGCCTGAGGTCATTGAAAGTAAATCTTTTAAATTTACTTCACGTACCGCCGGAACCAGCTTGCCTTCCTCATCAACCATCTGATTTTTAAAACTAGGAATATACTTGCTTACTGGATCATATAAATCTATATCGCCTCGCTCTAGTAGTATCATTACACCAGCAGCTGTAACAGGTTTAGTCATAAAATACAGTCTGAAAATGGAATCTCTTTTTATTGGAATTCCAGCTTCCTTATCTGCCCAACCATCTTCATGGTAGAAAATTTCTTTTCCATCTTTGATAATCATTAAATTTGCGCCGGCTATGTAGTCATTGTCTATGCTATTTCTTAAAGTTTTTTTTATCTGACTGATTTCTGTATCATTAATCATTTTGGACCCCTCCATATTCCTACTATTTACTGTTACTTTGCTTTTATAAAACAATTGGAAAATAAGATATAGCAGATTATATACTAACCTGCTATATCTTACCGATTGCATATTTAATTAATTGTTGGGAACCTATTCACTGATTTTATAAGAGGCGTAATATTCCCTATTCTTACTTTGCGTGTAGCCATCTTCTAAAATATAGACATTCGTTTTTAACCGGATATCCTCCGAAGAAGAGCCAATCATCACATCAAATTCCCCTGCTTCTATCTTCCATTTCAAATCTTCATCTAGGAATGCAAGTTGACTAGGATCAATATAGAAATCTACTTTTTTCTTTTGTTTAGCTTCTAAAGGTATTCTACAAAATCCAACCAATTCCTGTGCTGGTCTAACTAAAGATGCCACTTTATCACATACATAGATTTGGGCAATTTCAACACCAGCTGTATCCCCTGAGTTTTCTACTTCAAAACTAATATGAAACTTCTCAAATGGTTTTATCTTTGATTTTTCTGTTTGTAGATTATGATAATCAAATGTAGTATACGATAAACCATAACCAAAATAATATCTTGGAGTATGGGGAAGATCGATATATCTAGTAAATGGGGAACCGGTTTGAACATGATAACTTGATCCCTGACTGTGGTTATAATAAAGTGGCGCTTGAGCCGAACTATATGCAACAGAAACTGGAAGTTTACCACTTGGATTATTTGTACCAAGAATTGTTTCTATAATAGCTTGACTGCCAAACTCCCCAGGGTTCCATGCTTCAATAATTGCAGAAGCATATTTATCAGCAGCATCACTAGATATAGGCCTCCCATCTAAATGAACAACTATAAAAGGAATATCACTCTCGCCTAATTTCATTAAAAACTCTTCTTGGCATTGAGGAAGATTAATACTACTTGAATCAATTCCTTCTCCTGTTGAGCATGATGTTCCCCATCCATATTTTCCGCCAACCGTAACAATTGTAACATCAGATTCTTTCGCAAGTTTTAACGCATCTTCATGATGACGAGTATCATTACCTACATACGGATAACCATACTGATATTGAATATCAGAGTTTGGACAACATTGCTTAAACTGTTCTAAAATATTCCTACAATGCTTATAAGCTTTACTTGCAACTTGTTCAAGCTTTGGAATTTCTACATCAATAATACTTCCAGGATATGTGTCTTTCTTTTTATTTCTCCAAAGCACGTCATCTGTTTGTACTTCAATACCTGCCATCGTATTTCTAGCACCCATAGCAAGTTCTAATACGCTACCATATGAATACCCACCGAATAAGCTTCTTGTAGATCTTGCATTATGTCCAATTATAGCTATTTTTTTATCGGCTGCATCTAATGGTAAAATTCCATTATTTTTGAGAAGAATTAATGATTCTCTTGCATATTTCAAACTAATTTTTTTTGATTCTTCTTTATTAAATACTTCTTCTATTTTTTCATATGAAGAAGGAAATGGATTTTCAAAAATTCCGAGTCTAAACTTCTCAGTTAAAACTCTTAATACTGTTTCATCTAGAAGCTGAATATTTATTGTACCTTCTTCCAATAGTTGAATTAAATTGTCCCCATAAGCACTTGGTGTTGGTAATTCTAAATCAAATCCAGCATTCAATGCCTTTACTGCAGCTTCATTCTTTCCTTCACAGACTTTCATTCGTGTAAAAAGCTCTTCAATAGAAGCATAGTCTGCGACAAGTAGCCCATCAAAGCCCATTTCTTTTCTCAATAGGTCTTGCAATAAATATTTAGATGCAGCTACTGGCTCACCATTTACACTTCCGTATTGATTCATGACTGAGCGAAGATTTCCTTTGCTAATTGCAGATTGAAACGGCTTTCCGAAAATCTCCTTCAGCTCCCTATCAGGAACATTTGTAGCTGCTGCATGTATTCCGCCTTGTCCAGCATGATAACCAATAAAATGCTTACTAGTTGCCATAATATTGTATTCATCATTATCTCCAGAATTTTGAATACCTACAACATAGGAAGTTCCTAGTGCAGAAACAAGAGTAGGATCTTCTCCATAACTTTCTCCTTGACGACCTAAACGTGCATCTCGAGTAACATCAAGAACTGGAGCTAAAGCATGTTTAATTCCAACTGCACTCATTTCTTTTCCTATTATTTTCCCTGCCTCATACTCAAGTTCTGGATCCCAGGCAGAGCCTCTACCAATGCCTGTAGGAAAACTTGTTGCTTCTGGCATCAATGCTCCAGTTAATCCTTCAATATGAAAAAGAGCAGGTATATCAAATCGACTACGTTCCATTACTTTTTTTTGATAGTCTCTAAGCTTATCGGCTACCATTTCTTTCGAATCATCCCATGCAGCAGCCAAAAAAGCTATTGCACCAACCCCATAGTGAAAAGAATTTTCTAAATTCGGACCATTTTTATCCTTAGGGTTATAGCATTGCAACTGAGCAACTTTTTCTTCTATGCTCATTCTATGAATTAAATCCTTAGCACGCTCTTCTGACGACAATGTTATATCTTTATATCTAAATTCATTCATTGATAAATCCTCCCTGTTTACTTCAGTGCTTCTAAGCTAATCGTTCGCTCTCGTTGTAAAGTATGTTAAAACTGCACTGAGAGTAAAACTCACGAAAAAGCAGATGAAAAATCCTATAAGTGGACCTGGATCACCACTTGGATCCATTTGGGCACCAAATGTTAAAATTCCTCCAACAGCAGCTGGCGAAAATTGATTTGTTCCTAAAATTGTATTCAATGGTCCAGCAATTCCTCCAGCAATCATTGCGCAAATAAACGGTTTCCTATATGGCAAAGCAATCCCGAATATGGCTGGTTCAGTAATACCAAACAGTGCAGAAGTCATTGCTGAATAACCAGTAGCTTTATTTTCTTTTCGTTTAGTCTTAAGTGCAAAACCAAGTGCAGCTCCAGCTAATGCCCAAACTCCCATACCTAAAATCGGGCTCAACGCATTAGAACCATTTCTTAGGGTGATATCGGTCAAAATAGGAATAAACGCATAATGTAATCCAAAAAGCACACAAAGCTGCCAAAAGGCACCGAATATTACACCAGTAGCTAAAGGGAACAAATTATAAACTCCCATAGTACCATTCGCTAATAACTCACTTATTTTTACAAATATCGGACCAACCACCATGAATGTGAAAGGTACCATTACCAAAAGTAATATCATAATTTTAAGGAATTCTAAAAATGGTGGTATGAACCTCTCTAGATACTTCTCAAGTTTTGCAGCAATAAAAGTACTAAACATAACAGGAAAAATCGAATTACCGTATGATGTTAAAATAACTGGAATTTTAAAAAACGTTAAAGCTGTACCCTCATCATATAATTTTACAATACCTGGGAATACCAGTGATGCTCCTATTGCAGCAGCAACATAAGGGTTTGAGTCAAATGTTTTCGCAACTGAAAATGCTACAATTATGGGTAAGAAGTATAAGAAAGCATCATTTATATTTTGCAAAATAATAAAAGTACCATCTGTTGTCTGCAATACGCCTGCCATAAGGAATATAGCCAAACAACCTTTAATAATACCCACCGCGGCCATTGTTGGCACTAATGGAAAAATCATTTTCATAAGCGATCTAGATAGCCTATTAATCAAACTTGTTTTATTTTTTGTTTTAACTTTATCAATTTTTTCCTTGATATGATCTTCATTAGCATTGCCTTTTAATATAGAATCAACTTCAGCATAAACATCTTTAACAACATTACCGACAATTACTTGATATTGCCCACCAGCTTTCATAACACCCAGTACTTTATCAATACCTTTGATTTCATTATCATTGGGAATTGATTCATCAGCTAAAACAAATCTCAATCTGGTTACACAGTGCGTAACACTTACAATATTCTCTGGTCCTCCAACTTTTTCAATGATTTCTTTTGCTGAATCTTTTAAATTCATACAAACTGCCCCTTATTAAAAATTGTTTGGATTCCATTCCGATTTCCATTGGATTACTGGGATATTCCCTTTAAATTCTACAGGTAGCCAGACATAATCAGACTCACTTGTATTAATGTTCCATGAACTCTTCTCTTTTTTTCTTGTTAAGTCAACAACCCACCGATCCCCAATCGCAATGAATAAATCTTGATTAGGTACTTTAAATACACTACTTATTTGGGAATTGAAAGTGTTCTTTTCTGTATCCTCTATACACGGATCTCCAATAATATACCAAGGTCCATGCATATTATCTGCTTTGGCACTGAGCGTTTGATTAGGATAATAACCAGTTGTCCCAGACGTAAACATAAAATATTCATTTTCTCTTTTAAAGATAGCAGGCGCTTCACGTGCCAATGGAGGTGAACTAAAATGCAAATGCGTTGAATATTTTCCTGTTAAATTTTTATAATCGTCAGTTAAATCTGCAATTATAATTTCTGTATGAACTTTTCCAAAGATAATGTATGCCTGATCATTATCATCAACAAACAAATCAAAATCACCACTGCTCATATCTAAAGGAACTATTGTGTCAATAAGCTTAAACTCTTCATTAATACTTTTCGATGTTGCAATTCCCATATATTGATAATTCCAATCTCGTGGATTCTCATCTGTCCCTGCTAATTTCATCCACATTACAAATTCTTCATTTTTTTTGTTATAAATGATATGGGGACGATCCATAATTCTAGAAGGATGTAACGGGTTATTAACATCTGAAGGCGCCTTCAGAATAGTTTTTTCAAATTTCCAATTTATTAAATCCTCAGATGAATAACAATTAACACCATTATGCCAAACGCCACTACCCGGAATTGTATTTTCCTTATTTTCCCCATACCAGTAATAGACACCATCTACATACATTACAGAACTACCATGAGCTTGTATACGCTTACCTTTTGTATCAAGCCAAACCTGACCTGGTCGAATAGAATTAGACATTTAAAACTTCTCCTTATAAAAGATAATAGTTAATCCCTACTCTTATATTATTAGATCTAAATACGGAAAATTTAAATATATCCTATATTGAAACTTAATGTTGGTCTCTTTTTTAATTACAGGAATTACCCCTTTCAACACTCATATAGCTCCTTGTTCACACTTAATAATAAGTCAACTGACAATAAATACGTTTTCTGTAAAATGAGTGTTTTCGTTGGATATACTAACTGATAAAAACTATAGTTTTAGATGAAATTATATAGACGTCTCTATATTTGTGACCTCAAGGAAGCTATTAAATAATTCCCTTGAAGAAAGGATAGCATTTTCTTAATTGCTCTTTAATATCAAATAAACACATATTGACTGACCGATTTTAATATCATAACCTACTATATAATGACTAACCTTGAAAGGGGTTTCAACTATGAATCACGATGAATTAGATAGAATGCTTAGAGTTTTAACAGAAAAAGAGCTAAAATATAAATCAAATCCTGTTATATCGGAAAGATATAAAAAAATGGAGATAATTAACTGTGAAGGGCATGATGCTTATTTATTTGATGATAATGATATGAATATGGGCGAAAATATCACCCCACGTAAACATACACGATTTGTTGAAGTACCCATGCATGTTCATACTTATATCGAACTTAGTTATGTATATTCAGGAGAATTTACAGAGGTCATAAAAGATAAGACTGTAAAACTGAAAGAAGGACAGATATCTATTATAGATACAGGAATTCCTCATTCTATTTCACCAACTACTGAAAATGACATTATTATAAATATATTAATGAGTAAAGAATACTTTTCAACTGCCTTTCTTAGCAGGCTATCAAGTAAAGGCATTATCTCAGAGTTTTTAATTAATGCTATTTCTGATAAGAGGGATCATGATAATTATATAATATTTAATTCCGAAAATAACAAAAAAATCCCTATATATATAAGAGAGCTTCTTTGTGAATATTTTGATAAATCTTTATGTTCAAATGAAATCATTGATTGCTTTATGGTGCTTATATTTTCTGAATTATTGAGGGTATTTCAGTACGACTCTAGCCACTCTAACTCTAAATCATTAAATAATGCACCCGTTATAGAAATACTTAACTATTTAGAGAAAAATTATATGACATGTACTTTGATTTCCACAGCTAAGCATTTCAATTTTCATCCAAACTATCTAAGTAATTTAATTAAAAAAACTACTAATAGATCTTTTTCTGAAATTATATTACTTCAAAAGTTAACTAGAGCTTCTATCTTACTTGAAAATACTGAAGTTCCTATTTATGGGATCGCAAACGAAATAGGTTATAACAATTTAAATTTCTTTTACAAAAAGTTCAAGGAATATTTTGGTGTAACACCAAAAGAATTTCGAGACAATTCTATTTCTAAATCTATTCAAAAATTTAAGTGAAAACATTTGCTTTTTTGAAGTTTTTCATAACATCATTATGCTAACAAAAAAATCCCCTAGCGGGGTCTATTCAGCTATCTCTCCCTGGATAGGTAAAAGCAGCCCTATAGGGCTGCCTCTTCTGCTGTAATCATACTAATTGCTCGTATATTTTACCCAGTCATATTCGGCATACAGCGGATTTGCTCCATTATATGACCCTAACCAGCTATCTACTCCGGTACCATTCCATAAATTCATCATAATTTTGCCTGGCGTACTTGGAATATTCGTGGTTGCTGTATGTTTCAGAACACCGTCAACGTACCATTTAATATACCCTGGCTGCCAATCGAAAGCATAGGTATGGAAGCTCGTTGAAGCATCAAAGCCAAGATTGATAATTTTCTCGTGCCCACCGACTCCATTGGTATAATAGTTAAACTGTACTTTTGTCGTGTCCTTTCCTAAAAATTCGATATCTATTTCATCCCATTGTGTGCCATGGGAAGGTCCTGTATACGTGAAAAAGGATGAGACAATTCCCGTGTTTTTAGCAGGCTTCATGCTGACCTCGTACAGGCCATATCCGTAATTGTTCGTTGATCGGTACTCCCCACAATCAAATTTGTTGTTCGCCTGACTCGTTAAACTCAGCTTGA
The DNA here is from genome assembly GCF_038008995.1 of Paenibacillus sp. FSL W8-0439. NCBI lineage: Bacteria > Bacillati > Bacillota > Bacilli > Caryophanales > Paenibacillaceae > Paenibacillus > Paenibacillus sp. FSL W8-0439. The sequence continues at coordinate 2,748,540 of NZ_JBBPAK010000001.1, read as the reverse complement.
GCTTTCCATCATTCGTAAAGTTAACATTGTTGGCACGCCAAGTGCAATTGAACATCTGCCCATTGGAGTACCCATCTGCCTTTTGCCAAGTACTTGAATTAAAATAACTTAATGGTTCCCAGAACACATTCCCCGCAAATGCGCTTACCGAAAAAAACAGAGAAATCACACCTGTGATCATCAGCGTAAACCAAGACTTCTTCTTCATCATACACCTCCAAGAACAATTTCAAATATGAATGAAAGTTGTGGAACGTGGTTTCCAGCAAACGTAATATGATCTGCCGAAAACCAAATAATAGAGCTTGCCTGGACATTTACCCGCTAATAGCGTTCTCTTGGAATAACAGGGCGGGTCCCTCGATTTTGCAAAAGCTCCAAAACAACTACTGTTTATATGAGCGATCATAATGAAAATTCAATAAAATCCACGTAGGCATCCCAAGTGCCGTCATCACTCGTCAAGGCGAGTTTGATCTCCTGATCTCCAGTAGCGTGAGTAATATTGGACAAGGTTTGTACAGTCGGCGTTTTGCCCGTGAAATTGAAGGAACCTACAGTTACTCCGCCAATAACCAAGTCCACCTTGGCAGTACCAGCATTGCTTGAAGCCCCCCGCACTGAGATATTATGCGTAGAGTTGGCAAAATACTGTGAATATGATACATAGTCAGCATTGGCATACAAAGCGACCCCGTCGAACGGTGCACTGATCTTGCCTGCATAAGTGCCGCCAATCTTCATATTCTCGGCTTCAACCTTGGTTATCGTATTCCCTCCCGTGTTGGGAGTGAACTGCCAGGCATCCAAATTCAACAGATTGCCGCTGCCTGACCCAGTAAACACCAGATAGATGTTGTGAACCCCCGTTGCATTATTGATCGTGGTCTCTACTTCTCTCCAGGTCTGCATACCTCCAGTTGAAGGTACTTTCAAGGAGCCGACTAGAGGACCTGTTTCACTGTCAAGCCGTACTTCAATGTTGCCACCGACATTAGTGGCCACATTAGCTTTGAATGTCTTCGCTCCGGCAGAGCCAAAATCAGCCTTCCCGACAGCGATCCAGTCCCCATTATGGATGTTGGTCACATTCAGATTGCTAATCGGGCCGCCACTGGCTTGTGTGGGTTCGGTCGTAACGCCTGCTTGCCAGGCAATGGTCTCCGCTTCAACTCTGGTATATGGGTTCATATTGGATAGCTGAGCTATTCCTGTCATATTCCCTTGCACCTCAGAGATGCTTCCGTCCTCCTTGTGCACCAGCTTATTAATATGCGGAGAGCGATAGCCTTTTCCAGCTCCAATTTGAGCCTTGCTGACCGTTTGGGCATGGTATACGACATACCATTCATTCTTAAAATTAAATACAGCATGGTGGTTGTTGCCTCCAACGCCGAAGAACGTATACGGATTTTTTAGGAAATGACCTTTATAAGTGAAGGGACCCATCGGGTTGTCGCTAACCATATAACCGATTTCACCTGCAGGGTACTGTTGAGGGTGTGTTCCGGCAAAGTTGATACAGTACGAATAGTAGTATTTGCCGTTGTATTTATGAATACCGGAATCTTCAAACAGGTAAGGAGCGTCTATAGTGGTGGCGCTTCCAATAACGCTGGTCATATCTGCGCCTAATTTGATGACTCTGGCGGTTTTAGGATTTGCAATGGAAGCCGGATCCGACTCATTAGGAATTCCTCCACCGCTATACAGGTATCCCGTGCCATCATCATCTACCAGTACAGCAGGGTCAAAAAGCCAAGTCACGCCAGCCATCCCAGGTGTACTATGTGTCACAAGCGCTTTGCCAAGGGGATCTGTCCAAGGTCCGATAGGCGTGTCTGCTGTTAGGACACCAATACCTGCTCCCCCATTGGCAAAATATAAAAAGAACTTGTCTCTGCCATTTATTTTTTTATGCGCAACTGCTGGAGCCCAAGAGTTAGAGGCCCATTTGGCAATGCCTCTTCCACTGTTTTTGTTGTTGGCACCTGCGACTGGTATCGTTCCGTGATCCGTCCAGTTCACCATGTCTGTAGAGGATATGACCTGGATACGATCCAGCGCACTGAAGTCGTTCTCTTTAATCGATCCATCCTTGTTATACACGTACGTATCACTTGACATGTAAATATACACTCTTCCATCATACACCAATGAATAGGGATCAGCTCCCAATTTATGATCCATTAGAGGATTGGAATTTCCAGGTAGCCTTGCCAGTGGTCGATTGGCAGCATCTACATTTAGCATGGGAAAGACGCTGAGCAATAAAGCGAAGGAAAGAAATAAAACTAGACATTTTCTAATCATAACATAACCTCCGTTTTTTATATGGTCTAAAGCTGAGCTATCCGTAAATTTATCAAGCTTAAGAATATGCTCAGACCTCTACCCGCAAGGAGAACTGACGTAAAGAGTGGTAAGGGATAGAAATAATTTGAAACCGCTTACAAATTATTGTTTGGAAACGCCCTACAAGAGAAGTCAATACTTACTTATCTCTGTCCTTATGCTGTGAACTTCAGTATTAATTGAATAAAGTATAGAATATAAAATATTAAGTACTAATATGTAATTCGATTCATAATAATGGATTTATTTGGAATGATCATACCATACTCTATCAAATATAACAATATCATTCTAATTTAAAAGAGCACACCAAAAGGGATGTAACCTACCGATTTGCTCTGTGAAATACTGACGTTTTTCCGTAACCGTTTAAGTATAATATTTGCCCTGAATGGGTTGAGTTTGATTGTAGGCGAGCAAATTAAAGGCAGACTGTCTGTTAGGGCTATTGAGCAAAAACCACCCGCTAAATACATCACAATCTAGGCTTGGTCCACCGAAAGTTGAGTTAGGTTATTTCTAAAATCGGGCGCTCTCCTCTGTTGGACAGCGCCGATTTACTAAGGCAAGATAACTACCGTCGGTATCGTTCCGATGAGGAAGATCCAGAAGCATTGTCTCTTCAACCTGGTTATCGTCTAACTCATAGCTGTTTGTCAGGCATAAACGAATATGATTATTGCATATAGCGTTCGCCATCCATGACAATGGTTTGTCCAGTGAGATAACCAATTTTCGGATTGGCAAGCTGGAGCACAAGCTCTGGATCACTTCTTTTTAGCTCGCACCATATATCAACAAAAGCAAGCTTATAAAAAAAATGAGTGGATTGTATATCCTTATAGCTGAAGCTTATTATCACCAAAAAGATTTTGAGACCGCTTCGTATTACTACAGGCAAGGCCTTCATGCTCAATGACAAAAAACCTCAGGGTTCCTTCTAGATGGATAAGGTCCCTGAGGTTTAATCATTTATATTCATTTATGGCTCATAACGCTTAATAACGATGACCGATTGTGGCCACCAATGCCGAAGGGATTGGATAGCCCGATATTTTAATGAGGCTTTACGTGCTTCGTGAGGCACATAGTCCAGATGAACCGTTACCGAATGAGTGCTGGAATTCGCTTTTTTTTCAAATGGTGAAAAGCAGACTGAGCATGTTTCGAAACTTGAGAGAACAACGAAATGAGAATGGATCGTTGTTATATCAGGAAAAAATATTTTGCAGGCCAGGGCCGTCGGTTTGAGCCGCTACCCTTGCCTGCAAACTGAAATCATTTCTTTTTAGAAAAATGAAAACTGATTTAGAAAATAAAGTCGATGGAATCCGGCGAGAAGCCTTCCGGCTGCTCGTCCGAGTTCACCTGAATATCGCTTAATAGCAAATCTGGATTAGCTCCAACCTGGGACAGGATCGCTATCAAATCTCCGGTTAATCGTTCAATAGCATCTGCGCCAAACAGCTTCGTACAATATTCGAAGGAACCCTTGATCTGCCCGTCTTCATCACTCATGGACAAGGTCAAATCGAATTTGGAGGTCCTGTGTTCCTTAACATAAGGACTAAAGGACAGCGTTTCAAGTTGCGCTTCCTGTGACTCTGTATTTTCCAGTATAAACACAGTGTCAAACAACGGATTACGGCTTGCATCCCGCGCTACATCCAGCTTTTCCACCAGTTCTTCAAGCGGATAATCCTGATGCTCGAAGGCTTGCAGCGTACGTTCTCGGGCTTCCAGCAGGTAGCTGTGGAACGTTTGGTCGCCCTGCGGCTGGTGCCGGATGGCTAGTGTATTAACGAACATGCCGATCAGTGGCTCCAGTTCAGGCAACAAGCGGCCTGCTACCGGCGTACCAATGATCAAATCGTCCTGACCACTGTATTTGGACAGCAGGACGGTATAGGCACTCAGTAGCACCATGTACAGCGTACTTCCAGTCTGTGCCGCGATTCGGCGCAGTTGCTCGGATACATTCGAGTCAACAGTAAAATCATACATTGCTCCCTCGAAGCTGCGAACAGCAGGTCTAGGGTAAGCAATCGGCAGCTCCAGTACAGGCAACTCTCCGGCTAAATGCTCCAGCCAGAACTGTTCCCGGCGTTGGTATGATTCACGCTGCATTTCCTGCTGCTGCCACACGGCATAGTCCTTGTACTGAATGGGCAGCGGCGCCAAGGCCTGTCCCTCGTACAGTTGTCCCAACTCCTGCACGATATTGTTAGACGACACACCGTCTGAAATAATATGGTGCATGTCGTACATCAGGAGGTGACGTTCGGGTCCGGTTTGAATGAGACGGACACGCAGCAGAGGTGCCTGCTGAAGATCGAAGCTGCGTACAAAAGACTCGATATAGGCTTCTGCTTCAGACTCATGGGCCTGCAGGCGCTCTACTGCAAACGCTACCTGATCGTAAACTCGCTGAACAACCTCACCATCCATCATTTCAAAGGAAGTTCGCAGCGTTTCATGGCGGGCTATTAACTGACGGAACGCATCCTCCAGTCGATCTGCCTGAAGCGGCCCCTCCACGACTAATACACCCGGCATATTGTAGCTGACCTCTCCACCTTCCAGATGGCTCAAAATATACAGTCGTTTTTGAGCCGAGGAAACCGGATAGTAAGACTGTTTGGCAGCTGTAGGGATCACCGTATAGGTGTCTGTGCCCTGCGCGGTGATCAGCTGGGCTTGCTGCTCAATCGTAAAGTGCTGGAACACCTCACGCAGTGTAATTCGGCTGCCCAGTTCCTGATGGATTTTGGCCACCAGCGTCGTGGCCCGCAGGGAGTGTCCCCCCACATCGAAGAATGAGTCGGTGACTCCGACGCTGGACAGCTTCAAGACATCCTGCCAGATTTGGGCTAGCTTGGCCTCCAGCGGCGTCCGCGGTGCCACATACTCTAGGCCTCCTTCAAGGCGTGCTTCCGGTGCTGGCAATGCCTTCCGGTCAATTTTCCCGTTTGGCGTCAGCGGGAAACGATCCAGCTGTACCACATACGTCGGGATCATGTAATCCGGCAGCTTCGGCTGCAGCGCATTCCGCAGTTCTGGTAGACTCAGCGACTCCGAAGCTACGATATAGGCACACAGATCCTTGTGTCCGTCCTCGTTTTCCCATGCTGTGACTACGGCTTTCTGAATGCCGTCCACGGTCAGCAGCTGTGCTTCCACCTCGCCCAGCTCGATCCGATACCCGCGAATTTTGACCTGATGGTCGATCCGGCCTAAATACTCGATACTGCCATCCGGCAGCCACCGTGCCAGGTCGCCTGTCCGGTACATCTGGTTTGCGTAAGTGCTGTCCGCTGGATCAGCGGCCGTCGCATCAGCAAACGGATTCGGGACAAACTTCTCAGCCGTCAGTTCCGGCAGGTTGAGGTATCCTCGTGCGATACCTGCCCCTCCTATATAAAGTTCACCCGCGATCCCCATCGGTACCAGCTGTTGTCGAGTGTTCAAGATGTACACAGCCTGGTTGGCTATCGGCGTTCCGATGGATACCGTGTGCTCCCCTTTTTCCAGCAGTACATTCAGCGACTCTACATCTTCAATCGTATAGGCGGTTGCATCTACGGTCGCTTCGGTCGGACCATACACGTTCGTAATGACCGGACGATACCCGGACCATTTGTGTAGGAACACATGGACCAGCTGCACGGATAAGGCTTCGCCCCCGATCAGGTAATGCTTCACATCCGGCGCTTCTGTCACGCTGACGCTTTCGTTCAAAATATGCAGATGCGCTGGTGTGCCGTCCGACAGATCAATCCGGTGCATGCGGTAGTAGGCGATCAAATGCTCTCCGCTCAGGCTGACGTCACGGGACACCACATGCAGGGTATGACCTAGCAGCAAGCTGGCAAAGATTTGCTTCACCGAAGCGTCAAATACAAATGCTGACAGCCATGCGATGTGAAGCGGCTGATCATAACGACTGTACACTCGCTCATATAAAGCGTCTACCAGATTGCCGACACTGCCTTGCTCAATCATAACCCCTTTCGGCTGACCGGTTGTACCTGACGTGTAGATCATATAGGCCAGGTTATGCAGGCCGGCGACAGGGATCAGGTTGCTCGCATCCTGTGCTCCCCATTGAGCTTGAACGTCCTCATCGTCAAGAACGATAGCTTGTACTGTGGATGGCAAGCTCAGCGAAAGGTTGGCGGCTCTGCTGGTGATCACGACCTTGGCCCCACTGTCTTGAAGCATATAGTCAATACGCTCCTGTGGATACATCGTATCCATTGGCACATACGCGCCTCCGGCCTTCAGTACTCCCAGAATGCCCACCAGAAGATCCGCAGAACGTTCCAGCAGTACGCCTACCGGTTGATCTGCTTCAACACCTTTCGCCCGTAACACACGGGCCAACCGGTTCGCCTGCTCATTCAGCTCAGCGTAGGTTAGACCTATGTCCCCAGATACAACGGCTATCCGCTCAGGGCTGTTTTTCGCTTGCTCTTCAAAACGCTCGCTGAGCGACAGACCTTGGAGTGTTCCACGCACGCTGTGCGCGTTCGGATCATTGAACACCTTCAGAATCTGTTCGGTTTCTTCCGCCGTAATCAGTTCCAGCTCACCCAGCTTCGCATCCGGGTTTGCCGCCACGGCTTCGGCTAAGCGAATAAAGTGACGTGTCATCCGTTCAACGGTTTCCCGTTGATACAACGCAGTTGCATACTGCAATCCGAACTGGATGCCTGCCTCTTCCTCTCTGGCTTCCAGCGTGAAGTCAAACTTCGCTGGCGTTTGCTCCAGGCCATAGGGACGGAAGCTCAGGTCTGGCAGTTGCAGTTCGCCTTCCTCGGTCGTTTGCAGGGTAAACATCGTATCGAACAATGGATGGCGGCTCATATCCCGCTTCACATTCAGCTTTTCCACCAATTCCTCAAATGGATAGTCCTGATGTTCGTAGGCTTGCAGGGCCCGAACCTTCACTTCTTCCACGTAGCTGCGGAAGGTATGTTCCGCTGTCGGATAGTTTCGCAATGCCAACGTACCGACGAACATCCCGAGGATTGGCTCCAAATCGGCATGCGGTCGTCCGGCAATCGGCGTGCCGACAACGATGTCCTCTTGGCCGCTGTATTGGTGCAAGAATGTGGTGTACGCCGCCAGCAACACCATATACAGCGTAGAGCCTGTGTGCGCCGCCAGTTCCTTCAGGCGTTCGCTCACTTCGCGTTCCAGCCCAAACACCACGGTATCGCCTGCGGTACTTCGTATCGACGGACGGGCAAAGTCCGTCGGTAGATCCAGTACAGGAAGTTCACCTCGGAAGGTGTCCAGCCAGTAGGCTTCCTGACGCTGCATCCATTCCTGATGGGTCTCACTTTGTTGCCATACAGCATAATCTTTGTACTGTATCCGCAATGGCGCTAGCTCTTCACCGTCATACAAGCGGACAAATTCATTAGTCAGTACCCCCATCGACACCCCATCCGAAACGATGTGGTGCATGTCGAGCATGAGTACATGCTGCGGTTCCTGCTCAGTTCCGGATACGCCTAGATCTACTAGGCCCACCCGCAACAGCGGCGCAGCTTTGAGATCAAACGGACGGACAAAGCGACTCACCAGTTCATCCACTTCCTTGCCGACCCTCGTGTCTGTATCCGTAGTCGCACCTTCTGCTTGTACCTTCGTATATTCCACCTCGAACGGCACAGTGTCCTCAATAGACTGCATTGGCTCGCTGTCCACCAGTTCAAAGCGGGTACGCAAGGACTCATGACGGGCGATCAGTTGACGGAATGCATGTTCCACTCGCTTCACGTCCAGCGGACCGCTCACTTGCAGCACCGATGGCATGTTGTAGTTCACATCATGTGGATCGAACTGATGCAACACATATAGTCGTTTTTGCGCTGAGGACAAGGGATAGAAGCTGCGCTCTTCCGTTACTGGAATGGACGCATATGTTACTTGATCCAGCTGTTCCAATACAACGGCCAGTTGTTCAATGGTTGGTGCTTCAAAAATACTGCGCAGGGGAAGCGGCTTGTTCAGCTCCTTGTGAATCTTCGAGGCCAGTGTCGTCGCCCGCAGTGAATGTCCACCAATCTCAAAGAAGTTTTCCTTTACGCCGACCTGCGTCAGGCCTAGCACATCCTGCCAAATTTGCGCCAGTTTCACTTCCACCCACGTTCGCGGTGCGACATAATCGGCTCCGGTTTGCAGGCTACCTTCAGGTGCTGGTAGAGCCTTGCGGTCGATTTTACCATTCGGTGTCAGCGGCATCTGCTCCAGCTGTACCAGATAGGAAGGGATCATGTAACCTGGCAGCTTCTGGCTCAAAGTGCTGCGTAGCACACTTGCGACAACTTCCTCATTGGCGACCACATAAGCACAGAGCTGCTTTTGCCCTTGCTCATCTTCTCGTGCGATGACCACAGCTTCTTGCACTGCCTCCAGCTTCAACAGCTGCGTTTCTACCTCGCCCAGTTCGATTCGGTAGCCCCGAATTTTCACCTGCGCGTCGATCCGCCCCTTATATTCCAGCGTACCGTCTGCATTCAAGCGTACCATGTCGCCTGTGCGATAGCAGCGTTCTCCACTGCGGAACGGGCTGTCGATGAACTTTTCGGACGTCAGGTCCGGACGGTTGCGGTATCCACGTGCCACCCCGTCACCGCCTACCAACAGTTCACCCCATACCCCGACGGGCTGAAGCCGCATCGAATGGTCCACGACATACGCTGTCGAATTATGGATCGGTCTGCCAATTGGCACTGATTCCGATTGCACACCGATGATCGCATGCACTGTTGAAAAGGTCGTATTTTCAGTCGGGCCATAGATGTTACTAATTCGCAGGGATGGATGGGCCTCCAGCACCCGGTTCATATGTGGTACGGACATTACATCACCACCGACCAGCAGCTCCCGTATCCCCTCGAACAGCGTCAAATCCTGTTGAGACAGCTGGTTAAAGAGCGGTGTGGTCAAAAACATCGTGGTAATGCCGTAGCTGTGGACAGCATCCTTAAGTTTGAGCACATCCAAAATGACATCCTGACTCACTAGCACAAGCTGTCCACCGTTTAATACAGATCCCCAAATTTCGAAGGTGGATGCGTCGAAAACAATAGCGCCTGTCTGCAATATGCGCGTGTCAGCATCCAACTGTGCGTAGTTTGTATTTTTCACCAAACGTACGACATTGCGATGCTCCACCATAACACCCTTCGGCTGCCCCGTCGTACCCGACGTATAGATCACATACGCTAGATCGTTCGGACCGGACAACGGCTCCAGGTTAGAACCATCCTCGTGATACACACTTTGTGCCCCATTCAGCACCAGCATGTGACCGTCAAAAGCTACCTTGTCCACCAGATGGCTTTGCGTCAACAACAGCTCTGTTCCCGAGTCATCCAGCATATAGCGGATACGCTCTTCCGGATAGGTTGGATCGATAGGTACATATGCTCCTCCGGCTTTCAAAATCCCTAACATGCCCACGATCATGTCTATCGAGCGTTCGGTCATCAGACCCACCAAACGATCTTTCGTCACACCTTGACTGCGCAAGGTACGAGCCAAACGATTCGCACGTTCATTCAGCTCGCGATAACTCAGTTGCTCTCCTTCGAAGTACAACGCTGGCTGCTCTGGTGTGTGCGCCGTTTGTGTCTCAAACAGACCATGGATCGTTTGCTCGCTTGGATACTCGGCGGCTGTATCTCCCCATACGCTGAGAATTTGCTCGCGTTCCTGCTCGCTTAACACATCCAGTTCCTGCACCCGAATGGCCGGATTCGCTACCACTTGTTCCAGTAGCTGTATTAAATGGCCCTGAGTCCGTTCCACGGCTTCCCGATCAAATATTTTTGTATTATATTCGAATCGGATTTTCATCGCTTCCTGCGGCATAACGACCAGATTGAAATCATAGTTCGTTTGTTCAATCATGCCTGCATTGCTGATTACAAAATCCGACGCTGCACCTTCGCCAAGCTGCTCGACCTGCTCCTCCACCGGATAGTTTTCAAACACGATAATGTGGTTGATCAGCTCTTGCTTTTGCTCGGTCAAGGCTTGAATTTCATACAGCGGATACGTCTCATAATCTTGAGAAGCCAGCGCCTGCTGCTGATTCACTCTGATCAGGTCAGCAAAGGTGTCCTCAGCCTGGCTCCGGATTCGGATGGGAATGGTGTTAATGAACAAGCCCACCATATTTTCGATCCCCGGAATATCAGCTGGACGACCCGACACGACACCGCCAAAGACGGCATCATCACTACCGTTGTACTTTTGAAGCAGTAAGCCCCAGGCTGTTTGCAGTAATGTATTCGGGGTCACGTGGTACTGCTTGGCTACCATTTCCATGCGCCCTGTCAAATCCTTACCTAGATCGCACAACACATGCTCAAATTGTGCACCGTCCGCTTTTGCGCCGACTTTTCCGGTTGGAATCGACGTTTGTTGATCATAGCCCAGCAAATAATCTTTCCAGTATGAGGCTGCTGCTTCTACATCCTGGGCTTCAAGCCACTCAATATACTGACTGTATGGAGTCACCGGGGCGAGCTTTGGTTCTCTATGTTCTACGGCTGCAAAATAAGCCTCAAACACCTCATCCGTTACCAACGCCACACACCAGCCATCCATTAGGATGTGATGAGAGCTCCACACAAAGTAATAATCCTCATCACCTGTCCGTAAAATCGCCACGCGCATCAACGCATCCCGGGACAAATCGAATCCGGCTGCCTTGTCCTGGCGAATAAATTCCTGCACATACGCGTCACGTTCCTGATCATCCAAATGACGCAAATCTTCATAGCTGAAACCAACATCCTTGCGCCGGAAAATCACCTGCACGGGCTCATCCTGCCAGCCGCTAATGAAATTAGCTCTAAAGATCTCATGCCGCTGCGCCAAATGATTCAAGCTATCTTGGAAAATATCTGCCTGGAAGCGACCACGCAAGTCAAAGGTCGTTTGTTCAAAATAAGCCCCTGACGCTGCATCCATCAAGCTATGGAACAACATGCCTTTTTGCATCGGTGTCAAGGCATATACATTTTCCAGTTCCCCGATGTCACGAGTCCGCTCTACTAACTGATCCAGCTCGGCCAAGGTTACATGTCTAAGCTTGACATCGCTTGGCGTCAGCTCCTGCTGTTTGCGACCCGCGCAATGTGCGATGATGTCCTGCAGGCTGGTTCTGAGCGCTTCGGCTAGCTGTTCCATCGTTTCCTTGCGATATTCCTGATGGCTGTAGCTGATCGTCAATTGCAATTGACCTTCTGAAATCAGTCCGTTCAAATCCAGCGTGTGCGATCTGGCTGCATGTGCGCTCAGCTCGGCACCGCTAGCGTAAGGAGACACGCCAATGGATTGATTTTGCATATCCTGATCAAATTGTCCCAAATAGTTAAAGCTGATTTCAGGTTCGGTTACAAAACGCTCTTGCTCACATGCCGCGGACAGGTATCTCAGCATACCGTAGCCAATACCCTTTTGCGGAATCCGGCGTAGCCCTTCTTTCACCTGTTTGATGCGCTGTGAAAGGTCTTGGCTCACACTCATATCCAGCACAACCGGGAATTGGGTCGTAAACCAGCCTACCGTACGCGTAATATCCAGCTCGGGCAAAATGGATTCCCGTCCATGGCCTTCCAGGTTGACGAGCACTCGTTCAATCCCCGCCCAGCGATGAATAGCCAGGCCGAGTGCGGTCAGCAGCAAATCATTCATATCCGTGTTGTAGGCACGATGCGCTTGTTTTAACAGCTGCTCCGTTTCTTGAGCTGTCCACGTGACTGTCATGAGCTCGCTGTCTTTATTCAAGGAATGAGAAGGGGATTCGTCTTTTGGAAGCGGCTCATACACACCCTGCTCCATTTCTTGCCAGAAGGCGAATTCTGCTGCCATTTCTGGACCGTTCGCATAGTGAGACTGTCCCTCAGCCCAGGTACGGAACGAATCCGTTTTGTGCGGAAGACGAGCCGGTTGTCCGTTCAACGCCTGTTCGTAGGCTGTCGTAAGATCCTCGAACAAAATGCGCCAAGAAACGGTATCTACTACTAAGTGATGAATAACCATCAGCAAATGATCTCCATCTGGGCAATGGAACAGCCCCAGCTTCACCAGCGGTCCTTCGCTTAAATGAATCCCCGCCTGAATTTCATTTACTTTGGCCTCGATCGCCGCAGACACTTCTGACTCATGGCTGAAGTCTATGCGTTCCAGCGTATACAGCTCACCCTCGCCAATGGCGCGGTTCCAGGCTTCATACCCGTGTTCGGTAGGACGGAAAACGATCCGCAGTGCATCGTGATGACTAACCATTTGATCCATCGCTGTGCGCAGTGCCGCTTCATCAAAACCATCCTTGCTATGCAGCATGATGGACTGGTTGTGATGATGAGCATCCGCCAGGTTTTGCTCCAAGAACCAGTGTTGAACGGGTGTCAGCTTCAAAGCGCCTACCACTTCACTCTGATCCGCCAATCGGGTAACGGATTGGACTTTCAGCGCCAATGCAAACACCGTTGGATGGCTGAACAGGTCTTTCATCTCCAGTCGATAGCCTGCTTGTAGCAAGCGGGACGATACTTGCAGCGCTTTGATCGAATCGCCGCCCAGCTCGAAGAAGTTATCCTGCGTGCCTACGGCCTCCACGCCGAGCACTCCGGCCCATACCGTAGCCAATACTTGCTCCACCTTCGTACGCGGGGCTACATAGGCGACTCCGGTATGGATGCTGCCTTCCGATTCTGGCAAGGCCTTACGGTCAATTTTGCCGTTGCTGGTCAGCGGGATCGTCTCCAGTCGCATCAGCCGTGCTGGCACCATGTGCGCTGGCAGTCCTGCTTCCAGCGTGGCCTGTACTTCCTCGATCCGCAGCTCGGTTTCTCCCGTGATGTATCCGCACAAATACTTGTGTCCACGCTCGTCCGTCCGGTCGATGACTACGGCTTGACGCACACCCGGTACCCGCTGGATCGCCGTTTCAATCTCGCCCAGCTCGATCCGATATCCCCGGATTTTGACTTGATAGTCCATCCGGCCGATAAAGTCTACATTGCCGTCTGGCATCCACCGCGCCAAATCGCCGGTGCGATACAAACGTTCACCCGGTACGTACGGGTTCGCTACGAATTTCTCGGCTGTCAGGTCCGCACGGTTCAGATACCCCCGTGCGACCCCGATGCCGCCGATGCACAACTCGCCTAGTACACCGATCGGTACCGGATTCAGCTGGCTGTCTACGATGTAGAAGCGTGCATTCAGCCACGCCTGTCCAATCGGCACATTCCCGCTGCTTGGCAGCTTCGACAGCTCTTCGTCGTAGAAGCTGGAGTCGATCGCCGCTTCCGTGACGCCATAGCTGTTGATGATGCGAATATCTGCGCCAAACCGTTCTTGCAGCACTCGGTAGTCCGTCACGCTACAGCTATCCGAGCTCGTGATTAGCAGCTCCAAACTGCTCATGTCCAGTCCGTGTTCATGCACATGCTGCATAAACGGTACGATCAGGGCTGGAGTCGATTCGAACACGGTAATCTGATAATCACGAATCCAGCCATATAGACGGCTTGGATCAATGCGATCCTCTTTCGGACAGATGACCATCGTGCCGCCGTTATAGAGCGTCCGTGCAATATCGCCGACGAACACGTCGAAGGAGAAGCTCGCCAGTTGCAGCAGACGTACCGGGAACTGGTTCAGACGGTAATCCCGGCGATAGGCCGCAGCCGTGTTCACCAAGCTGCGATGCTCGATCATGACGCCTTTTGGACGTCCCGTTGTGCCGGACGTATAGATCACATACGCCAAGTCTTGCGGCTCGTTGATACGTTCAATATCCGTGGTATCCCCGGTGTACAGCGACTCATCGTCAAGTGCCAATACAGTACGCAGGCGCAGCTCTGTTGCCGGTTCAGATGCTGCTTCGCTGTCAGACTTCGAATCTGCTTTCAAGCTTACGCCTTCATTCAGGCGGTCTCTTTCCAACGTTTCAGCGCTAACCGCCGTCTCCAGCACACCCTCGCTCTTTCCTTCGCCCATAGCCCATTGGCTTTCTTCAAGCCATGCTTGAGCTCGCTCTTGTAAGCCGGTTTGCGTGAGCAGCACCGTCGCACCGCTGTCCTCCAGCATGAAACGAATGCGCTCGGACGGATAGTCTGCATCCAGCGGCACATAGGCGCCTCCAGCCTTCCATACCGCTAGTACGCCGACCAGCATGTCTACCGAGCGTTCACTCAGAATGCCGACAATGGATTCGCGTCCAATGCCTTCTTTTCGCAGTCTGCGCGCCAATTGGTTCGCACGCTCGTTCAGCTGGCGGTACGTAAGCTGCTGCTCCTCGTACACCACCGCCACATGATCTGGCACAAGCTGTGCCTGTTCTTCCACATAGGCATGGAATAAGACTTCTGCTTCAGCCGCAATCTCCGATACGCCTACATCTCCAAAACCGTAGAGGATTTGTGCCTTCTCCTCGACAGTTACCATATCCAGAGCTGCCAGTGGCTGCTGTGGATGAAGTGTAATGGCACGTACGAGTTCGGTAAAATGCTGTGCCAAGCGTGCAATGGTCTCCGGCTTGTACAGCGCCGTGCTGTATTCCAGACTGCACAGAATGCCTTCTGGCTGCTCTACGGCATCCAAGGTCAGATCGAATTTGGACGTAGGATTATCCGTCAGATACGACTTGAAGGTCAAACCTTCCAGCTCGAACTCCTGCTGTTCAAATGTTTTCAGCTCAAACATCGTGTCAAACAGCGCATTCCGGCTCGTATCCCGCGTTAAATTCAGCTTTTCAACCAACTCTTCAAACGGATATTCCTGGTGCTCATACGCACTAAGCGCGTGCTCTTTGACCTCTTGCAGGTAATCCAGGAACGTTTTGTCGCCACACGGATAATTGCGAATCGCCAACGTGTTGAGGAATACGCCTACCAGGCTCCCCAGTTCCGCATGTGGTCTTCCGGCAATCGGCGTGCCGACGATGATATCCTCTTGACCCGTGTATTTATGCAAAAGCGTGCTATACGCTGCCAGCAACACCATGTACAAGGTGGAGCCAGTTTGCGCGGCCAGCTGCTTCAGCTGCTCGCTGTCCTCCATACGGATCGCAAACTCAAATCGAGTTCCTTCCAGACGCTGTACAGCAGGTCTTGTAAAATCCGTTGGCATATCCAGCGCCGGGATTTCACCAGACATGGTTTTCAGCCAATAGCTTTCTTGCTCACGAAGGCGTTCACTTTGCATATCTGCATGCTGCCAAACCGCATAATCCTTGTACTGAATCCGCAGTGGCGGCAGTTCCTGGCCTTCATACAATTGAGAGAACTCCTGCACGATAATGCCTTCCGTCACGCCATCCGAAATAATATGGTGCATGTCATAGAGCATGACGTGACGCCCCGGTCCATTTTCGATCAACTGAACCCGCAGTAACGGTGCTTGTGCGAGATCAAATGCACGTACAAAGTCCTGTGCGTACTGCGGTGTCTCTTCTTCACTTGCTTGCACATATTCCACGCTGAATGGAGCGCTGGATTCAATCCGCTGAATCACCTCACCATCCACCATCTCGAATCGGGTTCGGAGGGCTTCATGGCGGGCAATCAGTTGGCGGAAGGCTTGTTCCAGTCGTTTTTTATCCAAGGAACCTTCGATAATCAAAGCTCCTGGCATGTTGTAGCTAACCTCTCCACCTTCCAGGTGACTCAGAACGTACATCCGTTTTTGCGCTGAGGAAACGGGATAATACTCGCGCTCCTCTGCCACAGGGATAGATACATACGTTTGCTGGGTCTGATCTTCACCCATCACCTGTACCAATTGCTCAATTGTTGGATATTGGAAAATATCTCGCAAGGCCAGCTTGTGATTCAGCTCCTGATGGATTTTCGCCATCAGTGTTGTAGCGCGCAGCGAATGTCCTCCCACTTCAAAGAAGTTATCCTGGATGCCTATTTGCCGATGATTTAAAACACTTTGCCAAATACGGACCAGCTGCTCTTCCAGCTCTGTGCGCGGCGCCACGTACTTCGTGCCTCCTTCGAGACGTGTCTCTGGCGCTGGCAACGCTTTGCGGTCGATTTTCCCATTCGGTGTCAGCGGGAAACGATCCAGTTTTACGACGTAGGTCGGGATCATATAGCCCGGCAG
Source organism: Paenibacillus sp. FSL W8-0439 (assembly GCF_038008995.1). Taxonomy (NCBI): domain Bacteria; kingdom Bacillati; phylum Bacillota; class Bacilli; order Caryophanales; family Paenibacillaceae; genus Paenibacillus; species Paenibacillus sp. FSL W8-0439. The sequence continues at coordinate 2,732,037 of NZ_JBBPAK010000001.1, read as the reverse complement.
TTTAGGCTGCAGTGTGCTGCGTAGCTCCGGCAAATTCAGCGCCTCCGAGGCTACGACATACGCACACAGATCCTTGTCTCCGTCTTCGTTTTCCCAGGCGGTGACGATCGCTTTCTCAATGCCAGCCACAGTCAGCAGCTGCGCTTCCACCTCGCCCAGTTCAATCCGGAAGCCCCGGATTTTGACCTGATCATCCATCCGGCCGATAAAGTCTACATGGCCGTCCGGCATCCACCGCGCCAAGTCGCCGGTACGATACAGTCGTTCACCCGGCACGTACGGGTTCGCTACGAATTTCTCCGCCGTCAAGTCCGCACGGTTCAGGTACCCCCGTGCCACACCAGCACCGCCAATGCACAGCTCGCCCAGTACGCCAATCGGCACTGGATTCAGCTGGCTGTCCACAATGTAGAAGCGTGCGTTCAGCCACGCCTGACCAATCGGCACATGGCCGCTGCCTGGCAACTTCGACAGTTCTTCGTCGTAGAAGCTGGAGTCAATCGCCGCTTCCGTAACACCGTAGCTGTTGATGATGCGGATGTCCGCGCCAAACCGCTCCTGCAGCACTCGGTAGTCTGTCACACTGCAGCTATCCGAGCTCGTGATGAGCAGCTCTAGACTACTCATGTCTAGTGCGTGTTCATGCACATGCTGCATAAACGGTACGATCAAAGCCGGTGTGGATTCGAACACCGTAATTTGATAATCACGAATCCATCCGTGGAGACGGCTAAAATCAATCCGGTCGTCTTTCGGACAGATGACCATCGTTCCCCCGTTATAGAGTGTCCGCGCAATATCACCGACGAACACGTCGAAGGAGAAGCTTGCCAGTTGTAGCAGTCGTACCGGGAATTCGCTCAGGCGGTAACCCCGACGATAGGCCGCAGCGGTATTCACCAAGCTGCGATGTTCGATCATGACACCTTTTGGACGTCCGGTTGTCCCAGACGTGTAGATCACATATGCCAGATCGTGCGGTTCGTTGATCGGCTCGATATCTGTGGCATCCCCGGTGTACAGCGACTCATCGTCCAGCGTCAGTACGGTATGCAGACGCAAGTTCGCTACGGATTCAGATGCTGCTTCGCTGTCAGACTTCGAATCTGATTTCAAGCCTAAGCCTTCATTCAGGTTGTCCCTTTCCATCGTTTCAGCGCTAACCGCCGTCTCCAGCTCACCCTTAGCATTTTCATCGCCCAAAGCCCATTGGCTTTCATTCAGCCATGCTTGTGCGCGCTCCAGCATGTCGGTTTGGGTCAACAGTACCGTCGCACCGCTGTCCTCCAGCATGAAACGAATCCGTTCGGATGGATAGTCTGCATCCAGCGGCACATAGGCGCCTCCGGCTTTCCACACCGCCAATACACCGACCAACATATCCACCGAGCGTTCACTCAAAATGCCGACAATCGATTCGCGTCCAATGCCTTCCTTTCGCAATTTACGCGCCAATTGGTTCGCACGCTCATTCAGTTTGCGGTACGTCAGCTGTTGCTCCTCGTACACCACTGCCACGTGATCCGGCACAAGCTGGGCTTGTTCTTCTACATAGGCATGAAACAGGGCTCCTTTTTCAACAGCAGCAACATCCGATACACCTATATCTCCGAAACCGTAGAGGATCTGCTCTTTTTCCTCGGCGGTTACCATATTCAAAACTGCCAGGGGCTGCTGTGGATGATAGGCAATAGCTCGAACGATTTCCGCAAAATGCTGTGCCAATCGCGTCATGGTCTCCGGCTTATACAGCGCCGTGCTGTATTCCAGACGGCACAGAATACCTTCTGGCTGCTCTATGGCCTCCAAGCTCAGATCAAACTTGGCCGTATGATTGTCCAGTGGATAGGAGCTCAAGGTCAGACCTTTCAGCTCGAACTCCTGCTGCTCTATTGTTTTCAGCTCAAACATCGTGTCAAACAGCGCATTCCGGCTCGTATCCCGCGTTACATTCAGTTTTTCAACCAGTTCTTCAAACGGATAGTCCTGATGCTCATACGCACGGAGCGCATGCTCTTTGACCTCCTGCAGATAATCCAGGAACGATTTGTCGCTGGACGGATAATTGCGGATCGCCAGCGTGTTAATGAACACACCCACCAGATTACTGAGCTCCGCATGCGGTCGTCCGGCAATCGGCGTGCCAACGACGATGTCCTCTTGAGCTGTGTATTTGTGTAAGAGCGTAGTGTACGCCGCCAACAACACCATATACAGAGTAGCGCCGGTTTGTGCCGCCAGTTCTTTCAGGCGTTCACTAACCTCACGCTCTAGTACAAATTCGATCGTATCCCCTGCCGTACTCTGCACCGCTGGGCGGGCAAAGTCAGTAGAGAGATCCAGTACAGGTAGTTCACCTTGGAAGGTGTCAAGCCAGTACGCTTCCTGACGCTGCATCCATTCCTGGTGGGCTTCGCTTTGCTGCCATACGGCATAATCCTTGTACTGTATCCGCAATGGCGCTAGCTCTTCACCGCCATACAAGCGGACAAATTCGTCGGTCAGGACCTCCATGGATACCCCATCCGAGACGATATGGTGCATGTCAAGCATAAGCAGATGTTGAGCTTCCTGCTCTACTCCCTGAGCGCCCAGATCCACCAAGCCTACCCGCAGCAGCGGCGCAGCTTTGAGATCAAACGGACGAACAAAGCTCCGTACCCGCTGTTGCGCTTCTATGTTGACTCTTGTGTACGTATCTGTAGTTGTGTCCTGATCTGTGTCCGCAGTCGCACCCTCTGCTTGTACCTTCGTATATTCCACCTCGAACGACACAGTGTCCTCAATCCATTGCATTGGCTCACTGTCGATTAGCTCAAAACGGGTACGCAAGGTTGCATGGCGGGCAATCAGTTGACGGAATACGTTCTCTACTCGTTTCACATTCAGCGGACCGCTCACTTGCAGCACCGACGGCATGTTGTAATTCACATCCTGCGGGTCGAACTGATGCAGCACATACAGTCGTTTTTGCGCCGAGGATAACGGGTAGAATGTGCGAGTTTCCGTTACCGGAATCGATGCATATGCCACTTGATCCAGCCCCTCCAGCACAGCTGCCAGTTGTTCAATCGTTGGGGCTTCAAAAATACTGCGCAGAGGAAGCGGCTTGTTCAGCTCTTGGTGAATCTTCGAGGCCAGTGTCGTCGCCCGCAGCGAGTGTCCACCAATCTCGAAGAAGTTTTCCTTTACGCCGACCTGCGCCAGGCCCAGCACATCCTGCCAGATTTGCGCCAGCTTCACTTCCACCCACGTCCGCGGTGCGACATAATCGACTCCACTTTGCAGGCTGCCTTCCGGTGCCGGAAATGCCTTGCGGTCAATTTTTCCATTGGGACTCAGCGGCATTTGCTCCAGCTGTACAAAGTACGATGGGACCATGTAGCTTGGCAGCTCTCGGCCCAGCTCACTTCTCAGCTCGCTGGCACGGATTTCTTGCCCGGCGACATAGTACGCCACCATTTGTTTTTGGCCCGTTTCATCCGCACGAGCCATAACGACCGCTTCTCGTACCGATTCCACTTGGAGTAGCTGCGTTTCGACCTCGCCCAGCTCAATCCGGTACCCCCGGATTTTCACCTGATGGTCGATCCGGCCTAAGTATTCAATGTTGCCGTCTGGCATCCATCTCGCCAAATCACCAGTGCGGTATATCCGTTCATACCCAGCTTCCCCGCCGGCAAACGGATCGGCAACAAATTTCTCGGCCGTTAGCTCCGGACGGTTCAGGTAACCGCGGGCTACGCCGACACCGCCGATGCACAGTTCCCCTGCAACCCCAATCGGCTGCAATTGCTCCGTGCCTTCCTTCACGATGTACAGACGGATATTTTGAATCGGTTTTCCGATCGGAATCGCTGCATATTCCTCATCCGGCTCGCAATCGAAGTACGACACGTCCACCGTTGCTTCGGTTGGGCCATACAGGTTGACTAGTTTCGCTCCGGCCAGGCTCGATACGAGCCGCTGGAACCGGGCCACATGCTGTGGCGGCAACGCTTCACCACTGGCAAAGACATGGCGCAGCGTGCCCAGCTTCGCTTGCATCACTTCCCGTGGCTGCTGCTCCACATACTCCAGGAACGCATGCAGCATGGCCGGTACAAAGTGCATCGTGCTCACACCGTCGCGGGCAATCGTGTCGACGATATCTTCCGGGTTCTTTTCTCCGCCGACGGACAACAGGCTTACCTTCGAGCCGACCATCGACCACCAGAACAGCTCCCACACCGACACGTCGAAGGTGAAGGCCGTCTTTTGCAAGATCGTATCTGCCGCACTCAAGCCATAACGATTATGCATCCACAAAATCCGGTTCAGCACGGAATGGTGCTCCACCATCACGCCCTTCGGTTTTCCGGTCGAACCGGAGGTATAAATGACATAGGCAACATGATGCGGTCCAGCCAGTAGCTCCAAATTTGATCCGTCTTCGTGATAAATGTTCTTGCCGTCCTGCTCCTGACGATCCAGCACCAGCACCTGGCCGTCGAAACTCAGCGAGGCTTGCTCCGCCAGATGCACTTGCGTCAGCACCAGCTTCGCGCCCGAGTCCTCCAGCATAAAGCGGATACGATCGGCCGGATATTCCGGATCAATCGGCACATAGGCTCCGCCGGCCTTCAAGATCGCGTAGATGCCTACGATCATGTCCAGTGAACGGTGAACCAGAATGCCCACAGGCTGATCCGGCTGAACCCCTTGCGCACGCAAGGTCCGGGCCAAACGGTTAGCCCGTTCGTTCAGCTCCGCGTAGGTCAACGACTCTGCACCACACAGTACTGCCACTTGCTCCGGTGTATTCGCTGCCTGCTGCTCAAACAGACTGCTTAGCGTCTGGTCCTGCGGATAGGCTGCCGCCGTATCTCCCCACACCTGAACGATCTGTGCCTGCTCTTCCGCTGTCACTAGTTCCAGCTCATTCACACGGATATGCGGATTGTCAATAATTTGCTCGATGACATGCAGTACATGTCCCTGCATCCGCTCGATCGTAGACCGATCGTACACATTCGCGTTGTATCTGAACATGATCCGGAAGGTTTCATCTGGCATCACAATCAAGTCCAGATCATAGTTCGTTTGCTCGACAACCTCTACATTCGTAATGTCAAACGCGGATGGACGAACTTCACCCAGCTGCTCGACTTGCTCCTCGACCGGATAGTTCTCAAACACCATAATGTGGTTAATCAGATGCTGCTTCTGCTCGGTCAGCGCCTGTATTTCATACAGCGGGAAGCTGTCATAGACGCCTGAAGCCAGCGCTTGCTCCTGCGTTTTGCGCATGATGTCCACAAACGTGGCATTTCGCTCACTTTGAATCCGCACTGGGATGGTATTAATGAACAGGCCGATCATATGCTCTACACCCGGAATATCCGTCGGACGTCCAGATACGACACTGCCGAATACAACATCCTCGTTGTTGTTATATTGCTGCAAAATAAGGCCCCACACGCTCTGCATCAGCGTATTAATCGTGACCTGCTGCTGCTTCGCAATCCGGTACATGGCCTGGCTCCACATTGGATCCAGCTCTACCGTTATTTTTTCAGAAACATATTTGCTGGTATCGCTTGTTGTCGTAGACAGAACACTTTCGCTGCTATCCGCCACGTGGTCTTTGGATAAAGTATCCGCTCCAGGTATTAACGTCTGCTGTTCAAAACCAGCCAGATAACTGCTCCAGTACTCTTTTGCCGCACGTTCATCCTGACGCTCTAGCCATTCGATATATTGGCCATACGGTGTGATCGGAGCAAGCTCCGGCTGTTTCTGCTCCAGCAGCGCAAAGTACGTACCAAACACCTCGCCCGTAACAAGCGATAAGCACCAGCCGTCCATGACAATGTGATGGAAGCTCCAGACCAAGTGATACGTTTCTTCATCGGTCTGCAACACCTGTACGCGCATCAGCGCATCCGTACTGAGATTAAAACCTCTCGCCTGATCCTCCTGCTTAAACGTCTGGATATATGCCTGTTGCTCCGCTTCCTGCATTTCGCGTATATCCTTGAAGGAAAGATCGCTATTTTTATGACAGAACACGATTTGCAATGGCTCCGGACCGTTCCCTGTCTCAAATTGATGGAAATTCGTCCGCAGCGCTTCATGACGCTGTGTCAGCAGATCCAGACTCTTACGGAAAATAGCAACATCAAAGCTGCCTTTTTGATCAAACGACGCTTGCTGGAAGTATGCGCCTGAGTCCGGCTCCATCAGACTATGGAACAGCATCCCCTTCTGCATGGGAGAAAGAGCATACACATTTTCAAGCTCGCCCACAGAAGCTGTTTGCTCCGTCAATTGCTCCAGCTGCTCCAGTGTCAAGCCTTTGAACAAGACATCGCTTGGCGTTAGCTCACTCCGCTCTTGGGAGGCACAATGCTTGATGACTTCCTGCAAGCTTTCCTGCAATAGCCGGGCAAACTTCTCTACGTTTTGCTGTTGGTATACGTGGCTGTCATAACGAATTTCCAGGGTCAGCACGCCTGCTGTAATCATGCCGTTCACATTCAGCGGCTGCTCCAGTACGGTGCGGTCACTCAACGGCTCTCCACCTGGATGTGAAGACAGCGTGATCTCCCCATTTTCCAAGTCCTGATCAAATTGTCCCAAATAGTTAAAGCTGATCTCAGGCTGCAGGCTCCAGGAAAGATCGGCATCATCCGAAGACATATACTTCAACATACCGTAGCCAATGCCCTTATGCGGTACATGCCGCAGGTCCTCTTTTACCCGCTTGATGCGCTGCCCTACTTCTGCCTTTCCATCCACATCGAGGAGTATCGGATACTGACTCGTAAACCAACCCACGGTATGTGTGATGTCGATATCGGGAACAATAGCTTCCCGGCCATGGCCCTCCAGATTGACCAGCACTCGCTCCTGCCCGCTCCAGTTGTACAATGCGCTGCCGAGTGCGGTTAACAGCAGATCATTGACCTCGGTATGGTACGCACGATGTGATTCCTGCAGCAGCAGTCGGGTGTCCTGTTCGCTCCAGGCCACGGTCACCGTCTCACTGTCTCTGACCACAAAATGCTGTCCTGCCGCTCTTTCTTGATCCTTAGGTAGCGATGCGACTTCCGCGTGGGCAAGACGCTGCCAATATTCGCGTTCATTGTCGATGGCCGGACTGTTGGCATATTGAGACAAACGTTCTGCCCAAGTGGAGAACGAATCCGTTTTATATGGCAAGCGAATCGCTTCTCCCCGAACGGCCTGCTCATATCCAGTCGCAAAATCCTCAAACACAATCCGCCATGAAATGCCGTCTACAACCAAATGGTGAATGGCAATCAGTAAATGATCTCCATCCATGCAGCGGAAAAGTCCCAACTTCACCAGCGGTCCTTCATCCAGACGAATCGAGCTTTGAATGGCATTAGCTTTCGTTTCCATCGCCATCGCAACATCTGCCGCATCTTCGACGCCTGTCAAATCCACAACGTCCAGATGATACAGCTCGCCTTCATTCATACCGCGATTCCACGCTTCATAGCCCTGTTCGGTCTGACGGAAGACCATACGCAGCGCATCATGATGCTCCGTCAACTTGGTCACCGTGTGATGCAATGCGGCTTCGTCAAAGCCTTCTGCTCGATGCAGCATCACCGACTGGTTAAAATAATGCGGCTCTGCCGAGGCTTGTCCAAAGAACCACTGCTGGATCGGGGTCAGCTTGACGCTGCCTGATATCTCGCCCTGATCGGTCGTACGGCTCACTTTTTGTACACGACCGCTCAGCAGCGAAATGGACGGATATTGGAACAAATCCTTCATGTCCAGCTTGTAGCCCGCTTGCAGCAAGCGGGACGATACCTGGATCGCTTTGATCGAATCGCCGCCGAGGTCAAAGAAATTATCCAGAATCCCGACGCTCTTCGCTCCTAATACAGACTGCCAAATCGAAACCAACGTCTGCTCCAGTGCTGTGCGCGGCTCTACATAATCCGCTCCGCTTTGCAGGCTACCCTCCGGTGCTGGCAGGGCCTTGCGGTCGATTTTGCCGTTCGGTGTCAGCGGCATCTGCTTCAGCTGGATGAAGTATGAAGGCACCATGTAGTTGGGCAGCTCCTCACCCAGCAAGCTGCGCAGCTCACCCGCGCTGACGTCTCTTTCAGCGACATAGTACGCCACCAGTTGGTTTTGTCCCTGCTCATCCGCTTGGGCCAGGACGATGACCTCTTGCACGTCCTCCACTTTCAATATTTGTGCTTCGACCTCGCCCAGTTCGATCCGGTAGCCCCGGATTTTCACCTGATGGTCGATCCGGCCCAAATATTCAATGTTGCCGTCCGGCATCCATCTCGCCAAGTCCCCCGTACGGTACATTCGTTCATAGCCGGCTTCGCCAGCCGCAAACGGGTTCGGTACAAATTTCTCCGCCGTCAGTTCTGAACGATCCAGGTAACCACGCGCCAGACCCGGACCAGACACGCACAGCTCACCTGCTACGCCGACCGGAGCCAAATGTCCATGCACATCCACCATGTATACCCGATGATTCGGCATAGGACGTCCAATGGAAATGAGTTGTCCTGCCCTTTCATCCTCGGATACTGGCCAGATCGACGTCGCCACCGAGTTTTCGGTTGGACCGTAGCCATTGTAGTACGCCACCTGATCCTTCCACTTGTATACCAATTCTGTGGAAGAGGCTGAACCCGCGGTGAACAAAATACGCAGATTTGGCATCCGCTGCGGCTCCAGATACACCGCATAGGTCGGCGGCAAAGCGGCCACTGTGATGTGGTGATCGGCCATATATTGCTCAAACCGCTCGTAGTTCAAAATCGTCTCTGTTGTTGGTACGTATAACGTGGCTCCGCAGAACAGCGCTTGGAAGATTTCCCAGCAAGCTGCATCAAACGAGTAGCTGGCGAACAGTAGCGCATGATCCGACGTACGGATCTTGAGCGTCTGATCAAAATACGTTTTCAGATTGCACAGCCCATGGTGCTCCAGCATCACGCCCTTCGGCTGCCCCGTCGTCCCTGACGTATAAATCACATACGCCAAATCGTTCGAACCGGACCCCGGCTCCAGGTTGGAGCCATCCTCGTGATACACACTTTGTGCTCCATCCAGCACCAGCACTTGACCATCGATAACTGCTTTGTCCACCAGATGGCTTTGTGTCAACAGCAGCTTCGCTCCCGAGTCGTCCAGCATATAGCGGATACGTTCCTCCGGATAGGTTGGATCGATAGGAACATAGGCGCCCCCAGCCTTCAAAATCCCAAAGATGCCCACGATCATGTCCACCGAGCGCTCAGTCATCAGACCCACCAAACGATCTTTCGTCACGCCTTGACTGCGCAAGGTACGAGCCAGACGATTGGCGCGTTCATTCAGCTCGCGATAAGTCAGCATTTCTCCTTCGAAGAACAAGGCTGTCTGCTCCGGTGTCTGCGCCGTTTGCGCCTCGAACAAGCCGTGAATCGTTTGCTCGCTTGGATAGGTTGCCGCTGTATTGCCCCAAACCTCAACGATTTGCTCACGCTCCTGCACCGTAACCATATCCAGCTCATGTACACGGATGTCCGGATTGGCTGTCACCTGCTCCAGCAGCTGTACCAGATGACCTCGAATTTGCTCTACACTTTCCCGTTCAAAGGCCAGGGCATTATACCCAAAGCTCATGTGAATGGTATTCCCCGGCAGCACTACCACGTTAAAGTCATAGTTGGTCTGCTCGACAGACTCGGCTCCTGTGATGGTGAAGCTGGCCGCCTCACCGCTACCTAATTGCTCGATTTGTTCCTCGACCGGATAGTTCTCAAAAATAAGAATATGATTAATCAAATCCTGCTTAAGCTCTGACAGCCCCTGAATTTCATACAGCGGATACGTATCATACACATGGGAAGCAATCGATTGCTCCTGGGTTTGCTTCATCACGTCGGAGAATAGATTGTCCACTTGACTACGGATACGCACCGGAATCGTATTGATAAACAGACCAATGATATGCTCCACATTCGGAATGTCTGCCGGACGTCCAGATACCACGCTGCCAAACACGACATCATCGGTGCCATTATATTTTTGCAGCAAAAGGCCCCAAACGGTCTGCATCAACGTATTGATGGTCACCTGATAACGCTTGGCTATACGCTGAATACGAGTGGTTAGCTCTACGCCCAAATCAAAATCCAGACGCTCCGCCTGATACCCTGTTTTGCCCTGGATTTTTGCCTGTGGCAAACGGGACTGCTCCTCATATCCTTCCAGCACCTTGCTCCAGTAGCTTGATGCGGCCTGACGATCCTGCTGCTCCAGCCATTCGATATATTGACTGTACGGCGTGACAGGGGCCAGTTCCGGTTGTTTATGAGCCAGAATCGCAAAATAACTCGCAAACACTTCATTTGTCACCAGTGACAAGCACCAGCCGTCCATCACGATATGATGGAAGCTCCATACAAAACGGTACGTATCCTCACCTGTGCGCAACACAGCAACACGCATCAAGGCGTCTTGTGCCAGATCAAAGCCTCTTTGTTTGTCTTTATGTGTAAATTCGAGGATGTACTCGTTTTGCTGCTCTTCCTCCATATCCCGCAGATCCTCAACATACAGTTCGCTGCGCTTATTCCGGTATACAACCTGAAGCGGTTCATCCTTCCAGCCGCTGTAGAAGTTCGTACGCAGTACCGTATGCCGCTGCACCAAAACATCCAAACTGGCCGCAAACGCAGCAATATTAAAATGTCCTCGCAGATCAAAGGAGGCCTGTTCAAAATACGCTCCCGATTGCGAATCCATCAGATTGTAAAAGAGCATCCCCTTTTGCATTGGCGTCAGTGCGTATACATTTTCCAGCTCACCGATACGTGTCGCCTGTTCCGCAATCTGTTCCAGTTCATCAGTCGTCAGACCTTGGAAGGACACATCGCTTGGCGTCAGTTCCGGTTGTTCCTGAGCGGTGCAATGCGCAATGACCTCTTGCAAAGCGGATTGCAGCAGTCCCGCCACACGCTCCAGCGTTTCTTTACGATACTGCTTACGGCTGTAAGCAATTGTCAAACGCAGCGTGCCTTCCGAGATCATCGCGTTTAAATCCAGCGTGTACGGCAAGCGGGAATGGGCATCCTCTGTCTTCCCTGCATGGTAGGACGACAACGTGATTCCACTGTTTTGCAGATCCTGATCGACTTGCCCCAAATAGTTAAAGCTGATTTCCGGTTCTGCAATCGCACGCGCTTCACCTGATCCGAACGTAGGGGACAAGTAGCGCCAAATGCCATAGGTCAGCCCTTTATGCGGAATCCGGCGCAAGCCTTCCTTGGTTTCTTTAATTCGCTGAGCCAGTGTCATTTCCTTGCTGGTCTCCAGCAACACCGGATACAAGCTCGTAAACCAGCCTACTGTACGCGTAATATCCACCTCTGGCAGGATCGTTTCCCGACCGTGTCCCTCTAGATTCACCAGCACATGGCCTGCGCCTGTCCAGTTGTGCAGCGCGAGTCCCAGCGCGGTCAGCAGCAAATCATTGACCTCGGTGTTGTAGGCACGATGAGCCTGCTTTAACAGTTGCTGGGTTTCAGCTTCGGTCCACGCTACGGTCAGCACTTCGCTGTCTGCGTTTAAGGAGCCCTCGTAGGCAAAATCCTTAGGCAGCGGCGTAGCTTCAGCTTTGGCCTGTTCCAGCTGCTTCCAATAAACTTCATCCGAGGCAGCCTCAGGACGGTTGGCGTAAGAAGATAACTCCTGTGCCCAAGTTTGGAAGGAATCTGTTTTATACGGCAATCGTACGAGCTCACCCTGGATCGCCTGCTCGTAGCCTGTCGAGAAATCTTCGAACAGAATCCGCCACGACACTCCGTCCACCACCAAGTGGTGAATGGCGATCAGCAGATGGTCGCCTTCGGCTGTACGGAACCATCCCAGCTTCACCAAAGGTCCTGCGGACAGGTCCATGCTGCTTTGAATTTCCGTTGCCTTCGCTTCCAGCGCTTCCGCATAGTTTTCCTGTTTACGGTAGTCCACTGTTTCCAGCGTATACAGCGTGCCTTCCTCTACAGTCCGTGTCCAAGCCGTATACCCTGAGGAAGTCTGACGGAAGACCGTACGAAGCGCATCATGATGCTTCACGAGGTGATCCAACACTTGACGAATCGCCGTCTCCTCAAAGCCCTCGGCGCGATAGAGCATGACCGCTTGATTAAAGTGCTGTGGACGCTCGCGCTCCTGCGCAAAGAACCAATGCTGAATGGGGAGTAGCGCCGTTTCTCCGCTCACTTCTTCTTGATTGGCCATACGACGGACCTCGTGCATATGCGGTGCCAGGGCTGCAACTGTCGGATATTGGAACAAATCCTTCATGTCCAGCTTATAGCCGGCCTGGAACGCACGGGATGCGATTTGGATGGCTTTGATGGAATCGCCGCCCAGATCAAAGAAATTGTCCAAAATGCCGACCGTCTGTAGTCCCAGTACGGACTGCCAGACCGCGACCAGCGCGCGTTCTTGCGCCGTACGCGGCTCTGCATAATCGGCTCCGGTTTGCAGGCTGCCTTCCGGTGCCGGCAATGCCTTGCGATCGATTTTGCCATTGGGACTCAGTGGCATCTGCTTCAGCTGTACAAAGTACGATGGCACCATGTAGCTTGGCAATTCTCGGCTCAGCTCACTCCTCAGCTCACTCGCTCCTAGCTCTTGCTCCGCAACATAGTAGGCCACCATTTGTTTTTGGCCCGTTTCATCCGTACGAGCCATCACCACCGCTTCTCGTACCGATTCCACTTGGAGCAGCTGTGTTTCGACCTCGCCCAGCTCAATCCGGTACCCCCGGATTTTCACCTGATGGTCGATCCGGCCCAGATACTCAATGTTCCCGTCCGGCATCCATCTCGCCAAATCGCCGGTGCGGTACATCCGTTCATACCCGGTTTCCCCACTGGCAAACGGATCTTTCACAAATTTCTCGGCCGTCAGCTCCGGACGGTTCAGGTAACCGCGGGCTACGCCGACACCGCCGATGCACAGCTCCCCTGCCACCCCAATCGGCTGCAATTGCTCCGTGCCTTCCTTGACGATGTAGAGACGAATGTTTTGAATCGGTTTCCCGATCGGAATCACTGCATATTCCTCATCCGGCTCGCAATCAAAGTACGATACGTCCACCGTCGCTTCGGTCGGACCGTACAGGTTGACCAGCTTCGCTCCGGTCAGGCTCGACACGAGCCGCTGGAACCGGGCCACATGCTGTGGTGGCAACGCTTCACCACTGGCAAAGACATGGCGCAGTGTGCCCAGCTTCGCTTGCATTACTTCCCGTGGCTGCTGCTCCACATACTCCAGGAACGCATGCAGCATGGCGGGTACAAAGTGCATCGTAGTCACGCCGTCGCGGGCAATCGTGTCCACGATGTCTTCCGGGTTCTTTTCCCCGCCGACCGACAACAGGCTTACCTTCGAGCCGACCATTGACCACCAGAACAGCTCCCACACCGACACGTCGAAGGTGAAGGCGGTCTTTTGCAGGATCGTATCTTCTGCACTCAAGCCGTAGCGATTATGCATCCACAAAATCCGGTTCAGCACGGAATGGTGCTCCACCATCACGCCCTTCGGTTTTCCCGTGGAGCCAGAGGTATAAATGACATAGGCGACATGATGCGGTCCAGCCAGTAGCTCCAAATTTGATGCGTCTTCGTGATAAATGTTCTTGCCATCTTGCTCCTGACGATCCAGCACCAGCACTTGGCCGTCGAAACTCAGCGAGGCTTGCTCCGCCAGATGCGCTTGCGTCAGCACCAGCTTCGCTCCCGAGTCCTCCAGCATAAAGCGGATACGATCAGCCGGATATTCCGGATCAATTGGCACATAGGCTCCGCCGGCCTTGAGGATCGCATAGATGCCTACGATCATGTCCAGTGAACGGTGGACCAGAATACCCACGGGCTGATCCGGCTGAACCCCTTCCGCACGCAACGTCCGCGCTAAACGGTTGGCTCGTTCGTTCAGCTCACGGTAGGTCAACGACTCCGCTCCGCACAACACCGCCACTTGCTCTGGTGTGTTCACTGCCTGCTGCTCGAATAGCGCACTTAGCGTTTGGTCCTGCGGATAAGCTGCCGCTGTATCTCCCCACACCTGAACGATCTGTGCCTGTTCTTCCGGCGTTACCAATGCCAGCTCATCCACACGGATATGCGGATTCTCCACGATTTGTCCGATGACGTGGTCGATATGACCTTGGATACGCTCCATTGCAGACCGGTTATACACCAGCGCATTGTATTCAAGCAGGATAGAGATATCCTCATCTGGCACGACAATCAGGTTAAAATCGTAGTTGGTTTGCTCTGCAAGTTCCACATTGGCAATAGAGAAACCTGTTTGGGTCTTGGTCTCGCCGGAACTACCCATCTGCTTCATCTGTTGCCCGATGGGGTAGTTTTCAAAGACCATAATATGATGAATCAGGTCTTGTTTTTGTTCAGTCCGTGCCTGAATGTCGTAGAGCGGGAACGTGTCATAGACACTGGAGGTCAAAGCCTGTTCCTGTGTGCGCTGCACTACTTCAGCAAATGTAGCATCCGGTGCACTGCATATACGTACTGGGATCGTGTTGATAAACAAACCGATCATGCTTTCCACACCTGGAATTTCTGCCGGACGACCAGATACCACACTACCAAACACGACATCCTGATGATTATTGTATTTCTGTAAAATAACGCCCCAAACGCTTTGCAGCAATGTGTTAATCGTTACATGTTGTTGCTTGGCCATTTGGTTTAAGGCGGCACTTCGTTCTTTACCCAACATCAACGGCAGCTTTTCCAAAACATAGCCAGAGTTTGAACTGTTACCACTTCCGTTAGTATCCTCATCCCGTTCTACTGCAGAAGCTTGCGCGCTCTCACCAGGCAACAAGGTTTGCTGTTCAAAACCTGCCAAATAGTCACTCCAATAACGGGTCGCTTCCTGTGCATTTTGACGTTCCAACCATTCGATATAGTCACTATACGGCTTGACAGGTGCAAGCGCTGGCTGCTTTTTCTCCAGCAAGGCAGCATATGCACCAAACACTTCGTCCGTCATCAGGGACAGGCACCAGCCGTCCATTACGATATGATGGAAGCTCCATACAAACCGGTACGAGTGATCACCCGTGCGGAAGACAGCTACGCGCATGAGCGCATCCTTGCTTAAATCAAAGCCTCTGGCTTTATCCTGAGACACAAATTCAGCTACAGCCTGTTCACGCCCTCTGACATCCTCATAACGGAAGCTCGGATTTTTTTGACGATAGACGATTTGCAAGGGTTGACCATACCAGCCACTGTAGAAATTCGTCCGTAATATCGCATGCCGGCTAACCAGCAGCTTCAAGCTAGCCTCGAATAGAGATGGCGCAAAGTGGCCCTCAAGATCAAAGGTTGCCTGCTCAAAATACACGCCTGTTTCTGCATTCATCAAACTATGGAACAGCATCCCTTTTTGCATGGGAGTCAGTGGGTATACATTCTCCAATTCCCCAACCGTCTTGGTCTGCTCCTTAATCGTATCGAATTGCTCCAGGGTCAGACCCTTGAACAGTACATCACTTGGAGTCAATTCGGCCTGCTCCCGTGTAGCACAATGCTCGATCACTTCAAGCAGATTGGATTTCAACAGATCAGCCAGCATTTGGACCGTATCTTTACGGAAGGCTTTGCCGTTATACCGAATGTCGAGTTCCAGGATGCCGTTCGTGACGATTCCGCTCACATCGAGCGCATATTTCATCTTCGTCCGGTCACTCACGACCGATCCCATTGAGTAAGGAGACATGCGGATATCGCTGTTTTGCAAGTCCTGATCCAACTGTCCGAGATAGTTAAAGCTTACTTGTGGCTCGGCAAAAGCTTGATGCTGACCAAGATTCAGTACATCTGCTTGCTGACTAATGGCTTGGCCGGATTCACTCCAATATCTCCAAATTACGTAGCCCATTCCTTTATTCGGAATATGACGCAGGCTCTCTTTGACCTGTTTGATTCGATCCGACAAAGCACGATCACAACCAATGTCTAGCAATATCGGATATGGACTCGTAAACCAGCCTACCGTACGAGAAATGTCTGTATCCGGCAAAATGTTCTCCCGTCCGTGTCCCTCTAAATGAATCAGGCTGCGTTCATGCCCCGTCCACGTGTATAGCGTCATGCCTAGTGCAGTCAGCAGCAAATCGTTCACTTCCGTGTTGTACGCGCGGTGTGCTTGCTTCAATAGTTTTTCTGTCTCTTCTTCCGTAAGCTGGAAGACCACGGTATCCGTGTCAGCTAGGATAAACGGTTCGGCCTCCGCTTGATCCTCAGGCAAACGTACTTGGTCAGCCAAAGCGGCTGCGTTCCATTGCTCCCAGTAGGCGTATTCGCTGTCCATGGCTGCGCTATGCGCATACTTGAAAAGTTCTTGCGACCAGAAGCGGAATGAATCCGTTTTGTCTGGTAACTGAAGTACCTCTGCATGAATGGCCTGTTCATAGGCTACGGCCAAATCCTCGAATAAAATACGCCATGATCCCCCGTCCACGACCAAATGGTGAATCGCCATCAGGAGATGATCCCCATCTGCACAGTGGAACAAACCAGCCTTCAACAGCGGCCCTTCATGTAGCTGGATACTGCTTTGAATTTCACTGGCTTTCGCCTCCATAGCTGCGCTGAGCATGGCTTCATCCGTCAAGTTCGTAAAGTCCACCACATCCAGGTGATACAGCTCGCCTTCCTGTACTCCGCGGTTCCAGGCTTCATAGCCTTGCTCGGTCTTGCTGAATACCATCCGCAGAGCATCATGGTGCGCTGTGAGTTTGCCAAGTGCCTGACGCAAAGCGGACTCATCAAAACCCTGCTCCCGGTGCAGCATCACCGCCTGATTAAAGTGATGTACGTCTACTTGCTTCTGGGCAAAGAACCAATGCTGGATGGGAGACAAAGTTGTTTCCCCGCTCACTTCTCCCTGATCTACCCTACGACTTACCTCGTGCATATGCGGTGCCAGTGTTGCGACGGTTGGGTAGCGGAACAAATCTTTCATGTCCAGCTTGTAGCCTGCCTGAAACGCACGCGATACGATTTGAATCGCCTTGATCGAATCGCCGCCCAGGTCAAAGAAATGGTCCAAAATCCCGACAGTTGACACGCCCAGGATGGACTGCCAGATCGCTACGAGTGCTCGTTCTGCTACCGTACGTGGCGCTGCATACTCTGCACCGCTGTGTAGACTGCCTTCCGGTGCTGGCAGGGACTTGCGGTCGATTTTGCCGTTCGGTGTCAGCGGCATCTGCTCCAACCAGATGAAATACGACGGCACCATATAGCTTGGCAGCGCTTGTCCCAGCTTTTGTCTCAACTCATTAGCTCCAAGCTCTTGACTTGCCACGTAGTACGCCACGAGCTGGGTTTGACCTGTTTCGTCCGTGCGGGCCATGATGACTGCTTCTTGTACGGACTCCACCTGCAGCAGCTGCGATTCGATCTCGCCCAGTTCGATCCGGTAGCCCCGGATTTTAATCTGGTGATCCATCCGCCCCAAATATTCAATGTTACCGTCCGGCATCCATCTCGCCAAATCGCCTGTACGATACATTCGCTCATGGCCTGCCTTGTCACCAGCGAACGGATGATTTACAAATTTCTCGGCCGTCAGTTCTTCACGTTTCCAGTACCCGCGGGCCAGTCCTTCCCCTGCAATACATAACTCACCTGGCACACCGACGGGCTGCAATTCCCCATTCGCATTCAGGATATATATTTGGGTATTCGCGATAGGACGTCCGATGTTAATTTGTTGAGCACGGGTCAGTTCCTGCACGGTCGACCACACCGTCGTTTCTGTAGGTCCGTACATGTTATAAATCCGGGGACCGTTGATTTCTTGCAGTGCTGCAAGCAGCTTGGACGGCAGGGCTTCGCCCCCGACCATAATGGCCTTCACGTCTTGCAGCGCGCGGGAACCTGCTTCATGACCCAGCAGCATTTGCAGCCGGGACGGCGTCATTTGCAACATTTCAATATGATGATAAGCAATCAATTCACCCAGTGCCTGAGGATTCACCTGATGCTGGTGGTCACCAAGCACCACCGTCATTCCACCTAGCAGTGGCAGAATAGTCTCCAAGACGAAAATATCGAATGAAATGGTCGTGAGTGACAACATCGTTTTGCTCGTTTCAAAGTCAATGACTTCGCGCATCCCTGTGATAAAGTTGAGGACCGAGCGATGCTGGAGCATAACTCCTTTCGGATTACCCGTCGAACCAGAGGTATAGATAACGTAAGCCAAATGCTCTGGGCGTACAATTGCCTCCAAGTTGCCGTTCTCTCCCTGATACAATGCTGCATCCTCAAGAAATAGGGCATTGGCGTGGCAATGGTGCTCTTCTGCTAAATCACGACGGGTCAGAAGCACTGCGGCCTCGCTATCTTCCAGCATGTATTGAATACGAGAGGACGGAAATTCGGGATCGATCGGCACATAAGCTCCGCCTGCTTTTAGCACAGCCAGCAGACCTACGATCATTTCCACGGAGCGCTGCACCATCAGACCGACCAGTTTGTCAGGTCCTACTCCCTGTGCTTGAAGCACTCGTGCCAGCGAATTCGCCCGTTCATTTAGCTCCTGATAAGTCAGACTCTGATGTCCAAACACCAATGCCACCTGATCTGGTGTGCACTCCACCTGAGCCTCGAACAGCTGATGGATCGTCTGATGAGACGGAAATGCACAAGTGGTATCATTAAAGGCCGCTGTAATTTGCTGTTTTTCCGCTGCTGTGAGTAGTTCCAGCTCTTCCACTCGAACATGCGGGTTGAGCGAAATTTGCTCCAAGAGACGCGCAAAATGTCCATACAGACGTTCAATACCTGCTTGATCAAAGCTGAGCGTGTTATACATAAAACGAATCTTGATGCCTTCACCTGGCATCACGACAACGTTCAGATCGTAGTTGGTTTCCTCTGTAGACACCACGTTTGAAATTGTGAAGGGATCCTGTCCATCACTGCCCAGTTGCTCTACCTGCTGCTCCACCGGATAATTTTCAAATATCATAATATGATTGATTAAATCCTGCTTCTGCTCGGTCAGCGCTTGAATTTCATACAGCGGGAACGCATCGTAGGCATTGGAAGCCAGCGCCTGCCGCTGTGTTCGTTTCATCAGCTCAACAAAGCTTTCACCTGGTTCAGACTGCACACGCACTGGAATTGTATTGATAAATAGCCCGATCATGTGCTCCACACCTGGAATATCCCCTGGACGACCGGACACAACGCTGCCGAACACGACATCCGTACTGTTGTTATATTTCTGCAACAAGACGCCCCATACCGTCTGAATCAGCGTATTGATCGTGACCTGATTTTGCTTCGCCACCCGTTCGATCTGGGCAACCAGCTCTGGCTGGAATTCGCAATCCAGATCTTCAGCGATATATTCCCCGGTGTGCATTGATTTCGGCTGTGTTTTTTGCTGTGGAAGCGTAATTTGCTGCTCGTAGTCCGCCAGATACCCACGCCAGTATTGCAGGGCTGCCTCACGGTCCTGACGTTCCAGCCATTCGATAAAACGACTGAACGGCGTGACTGGCTCCAGCACTGGCTCATCACCCACACGCAGTGCCAGATAGCTACCGAATACTTCCTGGGTCATAAAGGACAAGCACCAGCCATCCATCAAAATGTGATGGAAGCTCCAGATAAAGTGATACGTTTCATCCCCAGTTTGCAGGATCGAGATACGAAGGAGTGCATCCTCTGCGAGATTAAATCCCTTCGCTTTATCGGCAAGGGTAAAAGCCTCCACACGCGCTTTTCGTTCCTCTTTTTCTAGTCCTCGCAGGTCTTCATAATATAATTGTCCGCTGCGATTGCGGAAGACGACCTGCACAGGCTCATCCTTCCATGAGTTGATAAAGTTCGTCCGTAATGCTTCATGACGCTGCACAAGCAGATCCAAGCTTTTACCGAAAGTAACCACATCGAAGCGCCCATTCAGCTCAAAGGATGCTTGCTCAAAATAAGCCGCCGAGCTCTCATCCATTAGACTGAAAAAGAGCATCCCCTTTTGCATCGGCGTCAAAGCATACACATTTTCCAGCTCGCCCAGATCTCGCGTATCTTCCACCAATTGCTCCAGCTCGTCTAGCGTTACCTGTTTTAACAGCACATCACTTGGAGTCAGCACCGTTCTTTCTTGGGTGACACAATGATGAATGACTTCACGCAAGCCAGATGCCAGCAGTTCTCCCAGCCGCTCCATCGTTTCATGACGGAACTGCGTTGTACCGTAGCGAATCGTGAACACCAACTCGCCATCCTCGATTAATCCGTTGATATCCAGTGCAAAATCCATAACCGCGTTCGTGCTGACAGGCACACCAATGGAATAAGCGGAAGGCTGTAAATCGTTGCCTTTATAATCCTGATCGAATTGGCCTAAATAGTTAAAACTGATCTCAGGCTGAGTCTCTAACTGCACGCCTGCTTTCCCCAGCACATTCCTATCCGTCAGGTATCGTAAAATCCCATAGCCGATGCCCTTTTGCGGAATATGACGCAGCCCTTCTTTGGTCCGCTTGATCAGGCGAGCAGTATGTCCCCCTTCTCCCAGACTTCCATCCAGGACAACCGGGAATTGGCTCGTAAACCAGCCGACCGTGCGCGTAATATCCACATCCGGCACAATGGCTTCCCGTCCATGGCCCTCCAAGTTGATCAGCACTCGTTCAGAACCCGACCAGTCATAGACGGCTTTTCCGAGCGCGGCTAGCAACAGGTCATTCATTTCCGTGTTGTACGCGCGATGAGCTTGTTTGAGCAACTGCTCAGTTTCCTGCTTCGTCCAGCGGACCGTCACCACCTCACTGTCTCCCAGCCGTGCCTTGTCATTTGCAAAATCCTTCGGCAAAGGCTTCGCGAGGCTTGCTTCGGCTTGTTCGATATGCTGCCAGTAAGCCAGCTCCTGCTCCATCGTCGCACTGTTGGCATAGGCTGACAGTTGTTTGGCCCATACCTGGAACGAATCTGTTTTATGCGGCAGCCGAATAGCTGTGCCGGTTTGACCTGCAACTGCCTGCTCATAACCAGATGCCAAATCCTCCAGTAAAATACGCCACGATACACCGTCCACCACCAAATGATGAATGACGATTAATACATGGTCGCCCTCAGCACAATGAAACAGACCGAGCTTCACCAGTGGACCCGCGCTCAAATGAATGCTGGCTTGAATTTCACTCGCCTTAGCTTCAACAGCGGCAGATTCGTCTTCCACTCCGCTGAAATCTACAATATCAAGCGTGTATAGCTCGCCTTCATCTACACTGCGGTTCCAAGCGACATAGCCCTGCTCCGTCTTACGGAATACCGTGCGCAGTGCGTCATGATGCTGGACCATACGGTCCATCGTACGGCGCAATGCATCGACGTCAAAGCCCCCAGCTCGGTACAGCATCATCGCCTGGTTGCTGTGGTGCAGATCAGCCGGCTGCTGCTCGAAGAACCAGCGCTGAATAGGTGTCAGTTCCACCTGGCCTACTGCCTCTTCCTGACTGGCCATCTTGCCATCGGTACGAAGCAACGGACTGAGTGCCGCTACCGTCGGATGGCTGAAGAGGTCTTTCATGTTCAGTCGATAACCTGCTTGCAGCAAGCGGGAGGATAATTGCAAGGCTTTGATCGAATCGCCGCCCAGCTCGAAGAAGTTATCCTGCGTGCCTACGGCCTCCACGCCAAGCACTGCGGCCCATACCGCAGCCAGTACTTGCTCCACCGTAGTACGCGGTTCCACATAGGCTGCTCCGGTATGAATGCTGCCTTCCGGTTCCGGCAAAGCCTTGCGGTCGATTTTGCCGTTGCTGGTCAGCGGGATCGTCTCCAGTCGCATCAGCCGTGCTGGCACCATATGCGCTGGCAGTCCGGCTTCCAGCTCTGCTTGTACTTCCTCGATCCGCAGCTCGGCTTCTCCCGTGATGTATCCGCACAAATACTTGTGTCCACGCTCGTCCGTCCGGTCGATGACTACGGCTTGACGCACACCCGGTACCCGTTGAATCGCCGTTTCAATCTCGCCTAGTTCAATCCGGTAGCCCCGGATTTTGACCTGATAGTCCATCCGGCCGATAAAGTCTACATGGCCGTCCGCCATCCACCGCGCCAAATCGCCAGTACGATACAGTCGTTCACCCGGTACGTACGGGTTCGCTACGAATTTCTCGGCTGTCAGGTCCGCACGGTTCAGGTATCCCCGTGCCACGCCAGCACCGCCGATGCACAGCTCGCCCAGTACGCCAATCGGCACCGGATTCAGCTGGCTGTCCACGATGTAGAAGCGTGCGTTCAGCCATGCCTGACCAATCGGCACATTCCCACTGCTTGGCAGCTTCGACAGCTCTTCGTCGTAGAAGCTGGAGTCAATCGCCGCTTCCGTGACACCATAGCTGTTGATGATGCGGATGTCCGCACCAAACCGTTCTTGCAGCACCCGATAATCCGTCACGCTGCAGCTGTCTGAGCTCGTAATCAGCAGTTCCAGACTGCTCATGTCCAGCCCGTGTTCATGCACATGCTGCATAAACGGTACGATCAGAGCCGGAGTCGATTCGAACACGGTGATTTGATAATCACGAATCCAGCCGTATAGACGGCTTGGATCAATGCGATCGTCTTTCGGACAGATGACCATCGTGCCCCCGTTATAGAGCGTCCGTGCAATATCGCCGACGAACACGTCGAAGGAGAAGCTGGCCAGTTGCAGCAGACGTACCGGGAACTGGTTCAGACGGTAATCCCGGCGATACGCTGCAGCTGTATTCACCAAGCTGCGATGCTCGATCATGACGCCTTTTGGACGCCCCGTTGTACCGGACGTATAGATCACATACGCCAAGTCTTGCGGCTCGTTGATACGTTCAATATCCGTGGTATCCCCGGTGTACAGCGACTCATCGTCAAGTGCCAATACAGTACGCAGACGCAGCCCTGTTGCCGGTTCGGATGCTGCTTCGCTGTCAGACTTCGAATCTGCTTTCAAGCTTACGCCTTCATTCAGGAGGTCTCTTTCCATCATTTCAGCACCAGCCGCTGTTTCCAGTTCAACCTCAGTCTGCCCTCCGACCAAGGCCAGCCGGCTTTCCGCGAGCCATACTTGTGCTCGCTCCTGCAAACCGGTTTGCGTGAGCAGCACCGTCGCACCACTGTCCTCCAGCATGAAACGAATTCGTTCGGATGGATAATCTGCATCTAGCGGTACATAGGCGCCTCCAGCCTTCCATACCGCTAGTACGCCGACCAGCATGTCTACCGAACGCTCGCTCAAGATGCCGACAATCGATTCGCGTCCAATGCCTTCATTTCGCAATCTACGGGCAAGCTGGTTCCCACGCTCGTTCAACTCGCGGTACGTAAGCTGCCGATCCTCGTATACAACGGCCACGTGATCCGGCACAAGTTGCGCTTGTTCTTCCACATAGGCGTGGAACAACAATTCCGATTCCTTTTCATCACTCCATGCAGCTACGCCTACTGATCCAAAACCATCGATGATGTTCGCTTTTTCCGCAGCAGTCACCAGCTCAAGCTCATCCACCAGTGCATCTGGTCGGTGAATCGCTTCTTCAATCATATGCAGCAAATGCTCACGGATTTGCTCTACAGCTGTACGTTCTAACACCTGCGCGTTGTACTCCAAATGGACATGGATTTCATCGCCCGGCACCACGGTGATGTTGAAATCATAGTTTGTTTGCTCTGACATGGAAGCATTGGCAATCGTAAAGCCATTGTTCCCGCGGCTACCCATCTGCTCCATGCGCTGTTCCACGGGGTAGTTTTCAAACACGATAATATGGTTCACCAGGTCCTGCTTCTGCTCGGTCAGGGCCTGAATTTCATACAACGGATAGGTTTCATAGGCACGGGAAGCCAGTGCCTGCTCCTGAATCTGCTTCATCAGCCCAGCAAATGTCATCTCTTTCTCACTGTGAATCCGTACAGGAACGGTGTTAATGAACAACCCAATCATTTTGTCGATGCCCGGAATATCCGCTGATCTACCAGATACGACACTGCCAAATACCACATCCCGACTGTTGTTATACCGCTGTAGCACAACGCCCCACGCTGCTTGCAGGAATGTATTGACTGTCACTTGCTTTTGCTTAACCAGCTTGTTCATCCGCTCCGTCACTTCACGGCCCAGTGTAAACGAAAGCTTGTCCGCTTCATATGCTTTTGCATGACCGTCCAGCTGTTTGACCTGCGGCAATACGGTCTGCTGCTCAAAACCTGCAAAATAATCACGCCAGAACCGTTCTGCCTCCGCGTTGTCCTGTCGATCCAGCCATTCAATATATTCACTGTATGGCGTTACCGGGACAAGCTCCGGCTTGCGGTCTTCAAGGATGGCAAAGTACGTATGAAACGCTTCCCCGACAACCAGGAACAAGCACCAGCCGTCCATCAAAATATGATGGAAGCTCCATACAAAACGGTACGACTCCTCACCTGTACGTAAAATAGACACCCGCATCAGCTCGCCGGAGCTGAAATGAAAGCCTGCCGCTTTGTCACGTTCAGCAAAATCAGCAAGGTATGCGGCCTGCTCTTCTTGTCCCATTGAACGTATATCTTCAAACCGGAATCCAGCCGCTTTATGGCGGTACACTACCTGTAAAGGCTGCTCATTCCAGCCACTATAAAAATTCGTTCTGAATATTTGATGGCGATCCACCAGCTGATTGAGGCTTTCAGCAAAAGCCTCCACTTGAAAGCTGCCTTGCAGATCAAATGTCGCCTGCTCAAAGTACGCCCCGGATTGCGGCTCCATGAAGCCGTGGAACAGGATGCCTTTTTGCATAGGGGTTAACGAATAAATGTTTTCCAGTTCTCCAGCAGCAGCCGTCTGCTCTACAATATGATCCAGTTCTCCGGCTGTCAGTCCCTGGAAGGACAAATCGCTTGGGGTCAGCTCCGGCAGCTCTTTGACCACACAATGAGCCAACACCTCACGCAAGCTCTCCTGCAGCAGATCAGCCAGTTTTTTGATCGATTTTTTCATAAACATTTTGTTGCTGTAGCTGATCGTCAGTTCCAGGGCACCGTCCGTGATCATGCCGTTGATATCCAGAGCGTACCGCTTGGTCAACGTGTCACTCATGGAAGCTCCGACGGAATAAGGAGACATGCGGAATGCATTCTGCTTCAAATCCTGATCGAATTGGCCGAGATAGTTAAAGCTGATTTCCGGCTCGGCCACAAAAGTGGCTTCTTCTGCCCTGTCAGCAAGATATCTCAAAATTCCGTACCCAATGCCTTTATGCGGCAAACGGCGTAGCCCTTCCTTGACGTTCTTGACACGCTGTCCCACATTCCGGTCCTCGCCCATATCCAAGACTACCGGGAATTGGCTGGTAAACCAACCGACGGTGCGCGTAATATCCATATCCGGCAAAATGGCTTCCCGTCCATGCCCCTCCAGATTCACAAGCACCTGACGGAGGCCTGCCCACTCCTGAACGGCTGTACCCAAAGCTGTCAGCAGCAGGTCGTTTGCTTCTGTATTGTAGGCCCGATGGGCTTGTTTCAAAAATTGTTCCGTTTCTTCGACCGTCCACGCTACGGTCAGTGTCCGATCATCGCGAAGCTGTGGCTTGGCCTGAGACTTACGAGTGTAATCCTTAGGCAATGCCTCTTGTGCAGCACCAGCTCGCTCCACCTGCTCCCAATATGCCCGTTCCTTCTCCAACGCAGTGCTGTTCGCATAAGCTGACAGCTGATCTGCCCACAGGCGGAAGGAATCCGTCTTATTCGGCAAACGGACAGACTCGCCCTGTAAAGCCTGCTCATAGCCGGATGCCAAATCCTCCAGCAAAATACGCCAAGACACGCCGTCGACCACCAAATGGTGGATCGCTACCAACAAATGGTCTCCATCGGTGCAACGGAACAGACCCAGCTTTACCAGCGGTCCTTCGGACAGGTTCATGCTACTTTGGATTTTGGTTGCTTTCGCCTCAATCGTCGTGCTCAACATGGCTTCATCTGTCAGAGCCATAAAGTCCAGCACGTCCAGATGATACAGCTCGCCTTCCTGTATTCCGCGATTCCACGCTTGGTAGCCTTGCTCGGTCTTCCTGAACACCATCCGCAGTGCATCGTGGTGCTCCGTCAACTGTATAAGCGCCTGTCGCAAAGCAGCTTCGTCAAAACCCTGCTCCCGGTGCAGCATAACCGCCTGATTAAAGTGATGCGCGTCCACTTGCTCCTGTTCAAAGAACCAATGATGGATCGGAAGCAATGTCGTTTCCCCGCTCACTTCTCCCTGATCTGCCATACGACTTGTCATAAGTGGTGCCAATGCTGCGATGGTTGGACACCGAAGCAGATCCTTCATATCCAGCTTGTAGCCTGCCTGGAACGCACGGGATACGATTTGAATCGCCTTGATCGAATCGCCGCCCAGGTCGAAGAAATTGTCCAAAATACCGACGGTTGGCACGCCCAAGATGGACTGCCAGATTGCGACGAGTGCCCGTTCTGGCGCGGTATGCGGCGCTTCATAATCCGCTCCGCTTTGCTGGCTGCCTTCCGGTGCTGGTAGGGACTTGCGGTCGATCTTACCGTTCGGTGTCAGCGGCATCTGCTCCAACTGAATGAAATACGACGGCACCATATAGCTTGGTAGCTCCTGCCCCAGCTCACTTCTCAGTTCACTAGCTTCCATGGCTTGATTGGCCACATAGTACGCTACCATTTGTTTTTGGCCCGTTGTTTCGTCTGTACGGGCCACGACGGTCGCTTCTCGTACCGACTCCACCTGCAAAAGCTGTGATTCGATCTCGCCCAGTTCGATCCGGTAGCCCCGGATTTTAACCTGGTGATCCATTCGTCCCAAATATTCAATATTGCCGTCCAGTGTCCATCTGGCCAAATCACCTGTACGATACATCCGTTCATAGCCCGCTTTGCCTCCAGCAAACGGATTTTCCACAAATTTCTCGGCCGTCAGATCTTCGCGATTCCAATACCCACGGGCCAACCCTTCCCCTGCTATACATAATTCTCCCGGTATACCGACTGGCTGCAATTCCCCGCTCGTATTTAGGATATATATTTGGGTGTTCGCGATGGGACGTCCTATATTAATTTCTTGAGCATGAGTTAGTTCCTGTACAGTCGACCAAACTGTCGTTTCTGTAGGTCCGTACATGTTATAAATACGGAGACCATTTATTACTTGCAGCGCTCCCAAAAGCTTGGAAGGAAGGGCTTCACCTCCCACCATGATTTCCTTCACACCCTGTAGCGCGTGGGAACCTGCTTCATGATCCAGCAGCATCTGCAGCCGGGATGGTGTCATTTGCAACATCTCAATATGATGATGGGTAATCAACTCACCCAGTGCCTGAGGGTCCACTTGATGCTGGTGGTCGCCAAGCACAACCGTCATTCCAGTCAGCAGCGGCAAGATGGTTTCCAAAACGAAAATATCGAATGAAATGGTTGTCAGTGACAAAATGGTTTTGCCAGCTTCAAAGTCAATGATTTCACGCATCCCGGTAATAAAGTTGAGTACCGAGCGATGCTGGAGCATAACTCCTTTTGGATTTCCGGTTGATCCAGAGGTATAGATGACGTAGGCCAAATGCTCTGGGCGAGCAATCGCCTGCAGGTTGCTGCTTTCTCCCTGATACAATGCTGCATCCTCAAGAAATATAGCATTGGCATGGCAAGGGTGCTCTTCTGCCAGATCACGACTGGTCAGAAGCACTGCCGCTTTGCTGTCTTCCATCATGTATTCAATACGAGATGACGGAAATTCGGGATCAATCGGCACATAAGCTCCGCCTGCTTTTAGAACGGCCAGCAGACCTACAATCATTTCCACTGAGCGTTGTACCATCAGGCCAACCAGCTTGTCAGGTCCTACTCCCTGTACTTGAAGGATTCGTGCCAACGAATTCGATCGTTCATTCAGTTCCCGATAAGTTAGACTCTGATTTCCAAATACAACCGCTGTCTGATCCGGCGAACGTTCTGCCTGTTCCTCGAATAGCTCATGAATACCCGCATCGTGTGGAAAGGGGACAGCTGTTGCATTAAATACATCCATAATTTGAGTCCGCTCTTCGTCACTCATCAGTGACAACTCCTGAATCCGCTTCTGTGGCCCTTTCACCATATGCTCTACCACACTCACGAATTGGCGAATAATTCGGGCGATCTCCTGCTCGCTGAACAGCTCGGTCCGATAATCCAGTTGCAATACAAGTTTATCGTCATCCAGCATGTCTATCATGGCAATATCGAAGTCGCTCACCGTATCTCCGCAGAAATCAGTATGTACCTGCTGAATGGCTTCATCAAAACGAGAGAAGCTCAGCGTACGGTACTGAATGGTAACGCCAAACAAGCGGCCAATATCCGTGCCGCTTTGCTGTTCACGCAAATCCTGCATGATTTTGTTATACGGATAACGCTGATGCCGCAAAATGGACGCCTGCTCCTTGCCAACACCGTGTAGAAAAGTGAGCAACTCGGATTCCGGCTCAACTTGCAGACGTGTAGCCACAGTGCTGACGAACATGCCCATTGTATTTTTTTCCTTCTTTAACGTGCGGTTAGCATACAATGTACCAACGGTTAAATCTTGTTCACCTGTCGTTTTATGTAAAAAAATATACAATGCGGCCAGGAAAAATGTAAAAATACTGATGTTATGCGCCTCGCAAAAAGCCGTGACACCACGATATAATTCGTGCTCCAGTGTATAAACCTCTCGGCGTGCAGCCGTGCTTATCGTGAGCGGATTGTAAGACTTTAAACCTGTAACCTCCGGCAAGTCGGCAAATTTCTCCGTCCAGTACACCTTGTCCTTTTGGTAGCGTTCTGATTGCTCATAGCTTTGCTCCGTCTGAATAAAATCGAGATATGAGTTCGCTGGGACCGGCGTATCTGAACCTGTACCATGTACAATACTCATATAGTTCCCCGTAATTTCATTAATGGCCTGCTCCATGGTAACGCCGTCAGAAATAATATGATGCATCTTGAAACTAAACCAGGTGTCTTCTGCCCCCAGCTGCAAAATAACAAATCGATACAACTGCGAATCCAGTAAGGGGAACGGCTGGGCATTATGATGACTCACCCATAGCTCAGCTTCCTCTGGAGTAACCTGAAGGGTTTCTATGCTTTGAGCAGCAAACGGCTCAATATATTGATAGGGAATGCCGTCCCGAACCGTGATTTTGATACGAAAAGAATCGTTTTGTGCAACCACCCGGTTCATTGCCTCCTGCAATGCATCTATGCGAACCGTTCCCTTGATTTTAACAGTGGTAATAATCGTAGATGTGTTGCGATTGGGATACACAAGCTCCGTGTACCAAATACGTTGCTG
Source organism: Paenibacillus sp. FSL W8-0439 (assembly GCF_038008995.1). Lineage (NCBI taxonomy): Bacteria > Bacillati > Bacillota > Bacilli > Caryophanales > Paenibacillaceae > Paenibacillus > Paenibacillus sp. FSL W8-0439. The sequence continues at coordinate 2,702,628 of NZ_JBBPAK010000001.1, read as the reverse complement.
TGGCTGGCTTAATGTAAACAATTGAACATTGTGCTGAGTCATACGTATCTCTCCTCGCAAAATAGATATGGGTAAAAGTAACTCTGCTTAAATGACCTCCCTTGGCAAGGAACGGTCATGCGAGCCTTTTCTCCGGTATTAAATTGCCAATAGAAGTCAGTAAAAAGCGACCACTCCTGATATACCATTAAGATCTGAGTGCGCATATTTGTTGTAGCAGTTTGATAATTATGCTTTTGCCGCCACGGCACGCGACGACAATCGTTACCGTTTCTCCTTCTCCTATCAGGAAGCTGGTACCCTTCAGCCCCCGGAGCTTCGAGAAGCTGGTTTTGATCAAAACAAGTACATCTTCTTTTCTTCGCTCACACTTTCGCAGTGCAAGCTTTTTTAGTTGGGCAGACATGGTGAAAAAACTCTGACTCTGGATGTATGAATATGTGCATGGAATGGGGACATTTTTGAATTATGCTGTGAGTGCATCTTGGTGGTGGGTTGTAGAACGGTTGCCGCAATGTTAACAACGTAGTGTGTCGTGATGTGTGCTGTCTGAATCTTGGCTTGAGGGTATTGATGCTATGAGACGCATGAGCTACTGCACCGTGGTTAGGAGCGTAATTCTAGGTTGAAGGGGGCAAAAACTCACGATTGCGCTTATGACTTCCTGATTTTGTACATGGATAAAAAAGCGACGGTCATCGAAAGAGCTAGCAAAGTTTCCACGCTGCTAGGAAACGTTTCGCACTCCTCAAAATCTGTGCACAAACGGGCATAATCATTTGAACTAACCGTGCATTTTACAGTACTTCTTCAGGTGTTTTCTGCATCAAATGAAGCTCTTCGGTGAAAGGTTAATCTGAATAAATAGGATTTGTCTTTGGAATACAGAAGATATGGGACAGATTTACCGGAATGATGCTATGGACAGATAATCTTGCAGTCTTGTTTATACAACTGCCATGATTTTTGGATACAGTCAGTGCTCCCTACAGTGTCTACAAAAGAAAACAGCTTATGTACTTATGAAGCCATTTTAGGCAATGCTCTCATGTCCGGTGAAACAAAATAGCTGGGTCTTCTCAGTCAGATTGGAACACGATTTTCAAAAGCCAAGACACGACCGAGTCGCCATAAAAATTTCTAACACCCTCTTGCTGTCCATAATATAGCAATAAATCCTTATATATCTTCTTTACTCCCAATACTTTCTAGCTATTTTAAATATACAAACTTTAAAACCAATTAACATGGGACATAAGTTCTAAATTGATAGATTTCATAAAATTATTAAACAGCCCATATTATTCTATTATGTTTATATCTTTAAATGCAAGAATTGCACTTTTTTATTAAATTGAATACTAAGCATGACAAGTTAATGTGATTTAGAACAAAATTTTTGATTTTATAACCGATAAAATAAAAATGATGTATGCTTGCATGAAACTCCAAACCCCTTGCACCAAAACAAATTTTACATTACATATCATTAACACAAATGTAACAAACCGTTCCTGACACCATCCGACAAATTTCAACTTTTTCAGCGATTATCTTTAACTACCTAAATCATGGTATTTATTTACTCAAGCTGAATTAATTCAAAATTAATAACTCTTCACTTTTTAAATAGATAGTGATTTTTTTAGCTCTTTTGAACCATTTCCCAAGCGAAATTTTCTTTAAATTTTCTCTCCAAATTTCGATTTAGGTTAAATATTCTCTCATTTCAGCTATAAATTTTATTTTTTTATTAATAGAAACGTTTTGATTTTTCATTAAAAGTTTAGATTTTTAGAGAATTTATAACTTTTGGACCATTACTTTTGTAAAATGTATTGACCCGAAAACACAAAATAGCAAGTCTCCATGCGGCAGGAAGACTTGCTATTTTATTAAGTTTTGGCGACTTGACCTTAAATAATGGAGTGAATATTGACACAGTGGAAGTACCGAACATATTTGTCGTGTGATGGATACTTTGTACAAATCGAATCGTTTTTGTGCCAAGCTTGTAATGAAACTACCCCCAAGCCAATTTGTATTCGTGCAGCTCCCGATCCCATTCCCATGTTGATTTATCGCTTCCTAAGCGGCTAACGCAATTTGGTCCAGAATTCCCCATAATAACATTTTTGATTGCTCACAATGATCTATACCTTCCCTGATCAAGGAAGTGGTTTGAATAAACGGTGCATCCCAAAGCTCATGAGACCAATTTGCAAGCATTTGCTGGATACAATCAGTGGTAGATTCCAAATGAAACTGCAAACCTAGAACATGTTCTCCATACGCAAAGGCTTGATTCTCACAAGCTTCGGAGTAAATAAGATGCTGGGCCCCATCAGGCAACGTGAACGTATCTCCATGCCAAGCGAATGAAGTGAATTTTTCAGGAATTTTAGCTAACCATGCATGGTATTCTTGCGTCCTGTGGAAGCCATGCCAGCCAATTTCCTTTTCGCGGTTTGGAAATACGGATCCTCCTAAAACCTCCGATATCATCTGAGCCCCTAAACAAATTCCTAGTACTTTTTTCTTCATTTCGATTGCAATTTTTACAAACGCCTTCTCCTCAATAAGCCATGGATGTTCTTTTTCTTGGTAAACACTCATGGGTCCGCCCAAAATCACAAGGAGATCTAATGTTTTAAGCCACTTCTTATCAATACCTTGGGCAGGATCCTGCACGATTAGTTCGTGACCTGCATGTTTGGACCACGAAGCGATTACGGATGGATCGTCAAATGAAAAGTGACGAAATACAACAATCTTCATATACACTCACCCCTCTTGTTGAATAATCATATATTATCTCACTTTTCAGTATTAACAATATGATTATCCCGAATAATGGGATGATAACAAAAAATATAACTATTCCATCACTTCCCCGAATAACGAAACAGGAATTAATGAGGCAGATGATGTGCAATGAATAGGTGTTTCTAAGCAAGCCAAACTACCTAACACGTCCTCGATAGCCAAGCTCGTTGGATATGAGGTTAGCATACTTTTTCACCATGTTTGAATACTTTTCGATGTTAACTTCCCCAAATCTTATCGAAGGTCCAGCAACATTCAAGGAACCGATTACGGTGTTCTCGTATGAGAAGATTGGAGCGCCGATTCCTGTGGTTCCCTCCGTTGCCTCGCTTATTGAAATAGCATATCCATTCTGTTTAATCGTCAAAAGTTCTTGTTCGACATCTTTTCGTAAAAATGCTTTTAAAGAAGTAGCCTCACTTCATTCGAAGGAATCCATGATTGTTTTTTGCAGCATCGGGTTCAGGAAAGCCAGAATAACTCGATTAGAGGCTCCTATAAACAATGGCAAACGCAGTCCGATGGGTTCTGATATTTTCAAGACTTGTGGTGAGTCGACAGAATCAATGTAAATTCCTTCTGCATTTTCTCGAACCGATAAATATACAGTCTCCTTTGTTTGTTTCGATATCTCCTCCATAAAAGGTCTTGCGATGGTACGCAACATTAAACTGTCCCACATTAAAAAACCGTACTTCATAATGGACAGACCAAGCTTGTAACGTTTCGTCTTTGTATTTTGGGCCACAAAGCCATGTTCCGCTAATGAGGTAAGCAAGCGATGCACGCTCTGCACCGGCATATTTAACGCTTTGCTTATTTCCGTCACACTCATATCTTTCTCAGTGCCTTGCGGAAGCAGCAAATCCAAAATTTGAACAGCCTTAGAAATTACACCAGACAATCTGTTTTCACTCCTCAACTCCAATTTGGACTCATTATACCAAAAAGGTTAGAGAGGATAACATTACAATTGCGATATCTTACAACTGAGTAATTTATAAAAAAAACGTGTCTGGGTCGCCCTTTGAAGGGGTCATCCAAACACGTTTCATTTTTACCCTGATATGATATTGATGGTTCCTATCGTGTTTCCCTAAAATTGTACTTTTCAGGATACATGTTCAAACTGGCTGTTGTATAAATCGGCATAGAATCCGTTTTTACCTAGCAATTCCTCATGATTACCCGTTTCAATAATGTTACCGTCCTTCATAACCAGAATCAGATCGGCGTTCTTAATCGTTGAGAGACGGTGGGCAATCACAAAGGAGGTTTTCCCAACAGTAAGTCGGTCCATCGCTTGTTGAATCAGTAACTCCGTACGCGTATCGACCGAACTTGTGGCCTCGTCCAGAATAAGCATGGGCGCATCTTCAATCATGGCTCTTGCAATGGTAATCAATTGCTTTTGACCGGCAGAGAGATTAGCTTTGTCGTCTAGCACTGTATCATAACCCTGCGGTAAAGTTTTAAGGAAGCTATGCAGACCCACTGCTCTACATGCGGCTTCTACCTGTTCATCGGTAACATGCTCTTTGGAAAAGACGATATTCTCACGAATCGTTCCTTCAAACAGCCATGTATCCTGCAGTACCATGCAGAATAATTTATGAACATTCTCACGTGTTAATTGGCTGATCGGAGTTCCATCAATATAAATTTCCCCTCCGTTCAGCTCATAGAACCGCATGAGCAAATTCACGAGCGTCGTCTTACCGGCACCGGTAGGGCCAACAATGGCAATTTTCTGACCAGCTTCAGCTTTCATAGAGAAGTCTTTGATAATCATATGGTCTTCATTATAACCGAAACGGACATGCTTAAATTCGACATCCCCTTTGGCGTTATCCAGCTTCATGGTCTTGTCGCTCTCATCCACCAATTCTTCTTCACCCAGAAATTCGAATACACGTTCACTAGCAGCTGCCGCCGATTGCAAGTTGGTTGCAGCCTGCGCCAACTGTGACAAGGGCTGTGTAAACAGACGAATATACACCATAAAGGCCACGATAGTTCCGATCGTTATAACATGTTGGTTCACCAGCAAAGCGCCCACGATACAGACCGCAACATAACCGAAATTCCCGATGAACATCATAACCGGCATCATCAGGCCAGACATGAACTGGGATTTCCATGCATTTGTATACAAGCGGCCATTAATGCCATGAAACACTTCTTTGGCTGCTTTTTCTCCGTTATATACCTTGACTACGTTATGACCAGCATAGGTTTCTTCGATATGACCGTTGATCTGGCCTAGCTCTGCTTGTTGTGCTACAAAATATTTCTGTGAATGCTTCATAATTATGGTCATCAGTGAAAAACCGATCAGCGTAGCTACAATCCCAGTAATGGTCATGATCCAGTTCGTATATAGCATCATAATCAATGCACCCACAAAGGTTGCCAGTGCGCTGACAAGCGTGCTGAGACTGTTGTTTAACGTTTGTCCAATCGTATCGACATCATTGGTCACACGGCTAAGCACATTACCATAGCTCGTAGCATCAAAATACTTCAAAGGCATATGATTGATTTTTCGGGACAGCTCTGTCCGCATCTTCTTTGTAAGACGCTGTGACACGGTTACCGTAATGAATCCTTGGAAATAATTAAAGATAAGGCCGAGACCATACAAAACTGCCAATACAAGAACAATCTTCTGAACAGCATTCACATCAATCCCTGTTACGATTCCTTCCTGGATCAGGTTGGCAATATCGCTGAGCTTATCTGGACCAATCACGTTGAAGACGGAACCGGCCAGCGCCAGCACCATAGAGAGTATGATCATAGGCATATAAGCCTTGATGTAGGATAAGAGCTGGCGAATGTTCTTTTTAAAATCATTCGCTTTTTTACCAGTTCCCATCCCTTCCGTAGGACCTCTACCTATGGGACCTCGCTGTTTCATTTCGATGTGCTTACTGCCGACGGTGTGTTCATTCTTGTCCATGTACGAGTTCCTCCTTTGAAAGCTGCGAATAAGCGATCTCCTGATAGGTGCTGCAATTCGCCATCAGCTCTTCGTGTGTGCCGTTCCCTACAATCTCGCCCTGGTCCAGAACGATAATCCGGTCAGCGTCCTTAATGGTGCCTATGCGCTGAGCAACAATGAATGTCGTAGCATGGCCGGTTTCTTGTTTAAGCGCCGAGCGCAGAATCCGGTCTGTTCTGTAGTCCAATGCCGAGAAGGAATCGTCGAAGATATAAATCTCCGGCTGACGGTAGATGGCACGCGCAATGGACAGACGCTGCTTTTGACCACCGGACACGTTCGCTCCACCTTGTGAAATCCGTCCTTGATACTGACCGTCCATTTTTTCGACAAACTCCGTGCCTTGGGCAATCCCGACGGCGGTTTTGACGAGTTTCTCCGAAGCTTCTGCTCTTCCGTTATCGCCATACGAAACATTGGATGCCACTGTACCGCTGAAAAGTACGGCTCTCTGTGGGACATACCCGATTTTGTTATGGAGTGTCTGCTGCTTATAGTTTCTGACATTCACGCCATCCACGAGTACCTCTCCCTCAGTCACATCGTAGAAACGAGAAATCAAATTGATTACGCTGGTTTTACCGCTGCCTGTTGCGCCAATAAAGGCAACCGTCTCGCCCTGTTTTGCCGTAAAGCTAATGTTGCGAAGCACAGGCTCCTCCGCATCCGGATATTTAAAGCTGACATTACGGAATTCCACCTGACCCATAACGCCCTCTTCTCCAGCTGTCTCATGCCCGTCAATGATGCGGGATTCGGTATTCAATACCTCCATAATCCGTTTGGCAGAAATCGAAGCTCGAGGCATCAGGAAGAATATCATACTTACCATCATAAAGGCCATGACCACCTGCACCGCATAAGATGAGAATACGACCATATTAGAGAATAGCGAAATGCGGTCCGGCACGGCCGTTCCGTTAATCAGGTAAGCGCCAATCCAATAGATCGAGACACTCAGACCCGACATAATAAAGGTCATGCCCGGACCAACCATTGTCATTAACCGGTTCGCAAACAGGTTTGTATTCATCAATTCGGTATTGGCCTGCCCAAACTTCTCCTCCTGATACTGATCTGCATTATAAGCACGCACTACGCGAAGCCCCGTCAGATGCTCACGTGTTACCCTGTTCAGATTATCAGTGAGACGTTGGATTTTTTGGAAACTGGGGAGAGCAAAAATAACAATGACACTCAGCATCAGGATCAGGACAGCCACAGCCACTCCTGTAGAGGCGGTCCACTGCCAGTTTTTATCTGCGATCTTTGCAATGGCCCACACGGCCAGAATCGGCGCCTTGATGATCACCTGCAACCCCAGCGCAACCACCGTTTGAATTTGGGTAACATCGTTCGTGGAACGGGTGATAAGGCTGGCTGTTGAAAAGCTGTTCATCTCTTCCATCGAAAAAGATAAGGCCTTGTCAAAGACCATCGCACGCAGGCGCATGGCCAGCCCTGCCGCGACCTTTGCCGCAAAATAGCCGACAATAATAGATGCAATCATACTCCCGACAGCACATAACAGCATATAAATACCAGGAATCAGCAGTTCCGACATCGGCGTTCCTGCAGTTTGCAGCTTGGTTGTAATTTCGGCCATATAATCAGGCAACTTCAAATCCAGCCACACCTGCACAACGATGAAGGCCAAGCTGCAAAGCACGAACATCCATTCATTTTTCTTGAGATATTTGAATATCTTCAGCATTCTGTTGTTCTCCTTTATCTGAAAATCTTAGGTGTTTGGTGCAATTAACGTATCCTGCATACGTCCTCTACATAGGAATTTAGCTTTTAGAGACAATAAGCTTGATGAGTCGAATAAACTCTTTGGCATCCTGTTCGTCCAGCTTTCGAAGAATTTTCTCGCTCCATGCGACTCCTTCGTTATACCTGTCAATCATAAATTGCTTGCCTGAATCCGTAATGAATACAATCACCTTACGTTTGTCGTTGGCATCCGTACGGCGTACAACCAACCCTTTCTTCTCCAAACTTTTCAGCGCCGTTGCTATCCGTCCCGTACTGACGGACAAGTATTCGCTCAAATGGCCCGAAGTAACCCCGTCCTGATGACTCAAAGCAATGAGAATTCCCATTTCACCACGAGAGAAATGCACTCGTTCCTCTAATGCCGGTTTGCGCGATTTGACGATACACTCGAATAGTTCGGTTGCCGATGCTTTATAATCCATTGGTCATACCACCTTCTCTGCATTTATCTTATACTGTAAGATAATAATGATATCTGGATATAAAGTCAATTCGGGAAAATATGGATTGGTTGAAGTTTCATGACCATTCACGACCTAGAAGTTGAATGATCGAATAGAATGAATGTGGGGATTTTTAAAGACTCTATTGAAATGGCGGAGCAATCCAGCAGTGAACTGCCCAACATACTGTTTCTGAAGGAATGCGAAGAGGAATTTTCATTGCAATGCAACTGAAACAAGGAGACGGCGACAAGGAGTTTGACGCTTTACTCAGCTATTCACGGAAAAAATCCAAGGAAATATGCTATCCGAATATTGCTGGGGGTTGAACCGATGAGTTAGATTTGTTGATATGGACGTTTTAGCTCATTGGAGACAAGGAATACGATGGCATTCTGCCTCTTCATCGTCAATCTAAATCGCGACAAATAAAAAAAGCCGCGATTTTCGCAGCAATAATTTCTCCTATTTATTATCGACTACTCCAGTGATAGAAAATCTTTGGACAAGAATACCGGCTTGATCAATGGTTTGTTTTACAATTGAAGCAGCAGGTTGGTCGTTGGCTAACCGAAGACCCTGGCCTGCCCAAAGTGACATATACTCGGGGCTGTTCGCTTTTGCAGCCGCCTGACGAATGTCCCGGGTCATCGCGTTTTGAATAGGGTAAGCAGGAATTGTTCTCTTTCAATTATAGAAAAACTGGCGCCGAACGGAATATCGACACCATTTTTTGACCGTACATCTTTTCCCAATATTGTGGCTTGACTAAGAAAATGCTGAATGAGATTCAACCGATTGATTAAACGATGTTAGAATGATGCTTTTAGGCAAATTATTGATCAGTGCTATTCAATAGATTCAAGCTTCCATTGTTGATTATAATTCGATGTATACCGCCATTGCTGGATAGGAACTCCCTCTGCAGTGGATAGGCCTGTGACATCAGCTGGCTTATTGGAAATGACAGGAGTGATGCGATAGTAACCATCTCCTGTAGAGATAAAAGCAAATTTTTGTTGATCTTGGTCAGTACTAGCAGCCAGTTGGAATTTAGCGCCATGATCAAGAGAGCCATTTGTTACCTCAAGTGAACGTCCACTCTGCACATTCTTGATACTGTATTGACCGCCACCTAGATGCGTAACACTCCATTGTTGATTTGCTTCACCTGTATAGGTTGATTTAATTACACTCGTACCTTCTATCATATTCTCGGTTTCCATAGCCTTGCCGTCCAAACGCACAAGCAAGCGATAAGTACCATCAGAAACATTTCCATCAGGAATGCTTGCCGGATCTCCGCTGCCGGCCGGCCGGGTATAGAGAAGAGTTCCGAAACCAAGTTGGTCAAACGTTGATGGATACTTCAAATTTGGACCACCTTCGGTACCCTCCAAAGCCATTCGGGCAGCAATATTGGGTGCAGACAGACCTTTCCGATTGACATAATGGTTGTAGATCATCGCCCAGATGGGACGCATTTCATTACGTTTGTCAGGCGATATTCCAGATTGAATATTTACCGCACCGTTTCTTCCTGATCCCCATTCATAAGTTGCAAAGGGTACATCCTCGCCATTGTTGTATTTGGCAACATATTCAGCAGCACGCAGGAAACGATTGTCCGCCCATCCATAAAGATCATCTCCCTGATTCCATGCCATTTCAGCAATTGTTGCCATTAAACCAACGCCTAATTGAGTATGCGCTTGGTCCCTTCCAGACTCTTGCCATTGGGCAAGACCATCAGGATGAAGGAATGGGATCGCATTATAAATGGACCCATTTCCTGCACCATTTTTAAAATATTCAACACCGATATCATAAATATCCTGCCGGTCACAGAATATTCCGATTGCAATGGTGGCAGCCATATTACTTAGATCCCAGTTCGCCCAGTAATTCTGTATATATGAATCATTATGACTATTGCCGTATTCATTGCCAATAAGGAATCTCTCGTTCAATGGTTTGTAAAATACAGTAAGAAGCATGTTCTGCATTTGTTTCACATTAAACCCCGGATAATCTCTCATAAGTTCTGCTGCATTAGCCAACTCATACCCATAAATTCCCGCCGCTAAGTAGCGATCAGCATTTCCGGAGATCGTTTTAAGATTAGAAGACCAGGCATTCAAAATATCACGAGCTGTATCTCCATTTGCGGTGTCCCCTGTAATTTTCCAACGAAGTGCATTCTGGTAAGCACGAGCTATATCATTATACAACAGAGCTACATTTTGCTCATTTCCTCCCCGGATAATGATAGAAGTAAAGCGTGGTTTCCATCCAGCCTGTGAAAGTGGGCTGGACAGCAATTGATTCCAACCATCCAAATAGGGTTGTCTGCCTTCATGAATCATCTGCTTCATTCGGTCAAAATCTGCTTTCGTATGTAATAGACCAGGATGATCAAATCCAGTGGACGCTGCAGCTTTCGGCAATGTTTTCTCAGTGAATCCAAATGCACTTATTACTAGGCAAAAAATAATTGATACTAATAGTGTTTTTTTCAACAATTTACATTCTCCTTATATTAGTGTATTTAAAATAAATCTTCTGCTATTTTTTCTCGATCCCTCCTTTATGTAATTCTCCTTTGAGTTGGTATATATACCTGTTTTTTCTGCGCTATTATGTTTATCGGTACTTCGATGTTTGATAATAGTAATATCTTAAAAAATAGTTCTTTTGAACTGTTAGCTGAAGGATTTGAAAGACAAAAGGTTGTTAACACAAAAAAGCCGCCAATTAGGCGACTTCTTAAATGGTACATGCTCATCAATTTTCTTCATTTTTATTTCCAGTTTCATTGTGGTTATTTCGAAGACTAGGGTTGAGGGCAACTTTGTGCAGACGGTAACCAATTGTACTGGTTGTTCATAACCCTCACAAGGATAGAGACTATCAGATGTTTAATGAATGAAAAAAACGATTTAGATGCTCGGCAAACAATTTAGGATAAGGTATTAGTTCTAACATCTCTACGAATGATCCTGGCCACCCATGAGTCAGCAACAGTGGTCGCTCGGATGTCCCTTCACCTCAAACGTGCACAAAGTGTATGTCGAAGCCGTCCACCTGTTCAATAAACTGTGGGAAACGGTTTAGCCATGCTTCCTGTTCACGCCAAGAGATTGGCGGGGAGCTTTTCACTTACGAGAGAAGGCATCTGAAGCTCAGCCCATTAGGGAGAGAATTAATACCTCTAGCAGAAGATCTACTGGCTACTCATGACCAGATTAGAAATATACGAAGCAACCAGGAGGTTAAAGGCGTTGTAAGGGTGGCTGCACCAGAGTCTTTAACGATGATTTCTAGATTAAGTCCGATTATTAGGGAGTTCTCTTTAAAATATCCTCATGTCAAATTCATCCTTACCAACGGTACATGTGAACAAAACCAGGTTGACTTAATTAGTGGACGTGTAGATGTGGCTTTGATGGTCTACCCGGAAATACATCCGGAAAAATGCATTCATTATTCTTTGGTCAAGGAGAACATTGTCCTGGTGTGCAACAATGACGGTCCAGACCATTTTGATGAATACAAGCGAGAGAACACCAACCATTGTTTTATTACGAATGAAGAAGGCATTTTAGATAAAGACCAAGAACGCTCAATACCTGACTACGGGTATGTATTGGTGGAGATAATAGCATTAGCTTCCCTATTTCAGAACTGTAGTAATTTCAGTTCCACACCAAGGAGACTTAAGAACCATGAAAATTGTAATTTTATATTTCATCTTGGCTTTGTTAGCATTGTCGATGACCATCTTAATCGATTTACTATCAGGAATGAGCCTATTTGAAGCATTTCACTCTATCCGGGCGGCCTTCGCCAACACAGCCATACCAGAGGTAATTGTCATGGTGTTTTTTCTATTTCTTCCTTTTGTTAATGTCATTACAGCAGCTGTACGGAAAAGGAGTCTGAGGAAATAACTAAGCTCAACGCTTATCGCTTATCGCAATAGCCCTAATCTTTTGCGTACCCGGTGGACAACGAACAACAGAATGGGAATGGCCGTGAATAGAACAGACAGGATATAGCGCAAAAAGAATGCTCCCTCTTCCAAATGCCTTGGATAATTCTCCGCACTGATCAGCGAACCAAACAGAACAACAACACCAACAGGAATGGCCAGTCTTCGGGTATCTTGTACTTTGAATAAGTCCGCAGTCACAGCTATGACGGCGTAACAATAGAGGGTCATTTTAAAGAATACTCCTATAATTAAAGTTAAAATAACAAGAGCATCCAACCGTTGGATAAAATTTGCCAGGTTAACCAGTGTTATCGTAGTGTACATGGGAAAGGTACTTCTCTCATATATATTTTTTCCAAGTACTGAAATTTCGATAGCATGTGTAGAACAAAGCAGGATGCCGCTTAATACGATAGCCGCAATCCCTGTTTTTCGGGACTGACAAGATTTTTGCAGATGAGGGAAAATTGTAGTCATGCAGATCAGCTCGCCAAAAGGGAAAGTTAAAATATTGGGAAAAGCCGACCTAAGAGCCTGCTTCCAATCCACAGCATGCAGCGGAAACAGATTTTTAAAATCAACCAGCCCCGCAGCAATCACGACAAAAAAACATATGAAACCCATGAAAAAAATAACTATCAGATAAATTTCTGACGTTCTAAAAAACACTTCAATCCCCTTATTCAGAATATATATGACAGCAGTGACCATAATGGCATTGATTATGAATACCGGCGTTTGGTCATAGGAAGCAGCGATCAGCAGGTCACCGGATTCGCGCAAGATTCTGGACCCATTAAACACTAAAACAGGAATGTACAGAAAACTCAATGGCCACCCAATAGTTTTACCCAGGATTTTTTGGGTATATCCGCTGATGATCAGATTAGGATATTGACAGTACAAATCATGAAATATCAGATACAAAAGCACTCCCCCAGGCAAAGCTAGAAGGATCGATAACCATATAGTATGTCCAGTTTCAAGCCCGATGGGAATCACAATGGCCGTTCCTAATTCAAATAAAATAATCATGGCAAACAATTGATTTGTACCAATAACTTCTTTTTTCATCACTTCTGCTCCGCTTCCTTTTAGTTAAATTGATCCTTATTCATGTACGGCTTTAACCTCATTCCTGTCCCTCGGATATAAGCCTCTACACGAATGTCCAGCTTGCCTTGGGCAAACAAGGAGTCCCACTGCTCTTTTACTGCTTCCCACTCCTTCGGACGGAGACGTTTCAGTTCATTGCCAAAACCAAAAATGTCACTTTTTAACCGCTGAGCTGCTTGTATGGACTGGATTACTTCTTCTTTCGTATGCTTGGCCAATTGCTCTTCCAACTTCATGATCTCAACCGCACTACTGAAGTCTACAAATCCCCGTGTTTCGTTCACTTTTCCTTCCTCTTGAATGTGAACATGAAAAACGGGTATCCCCTCCTGAAGCTCCACGTTTATATCCGTTTTGGAATAATTTATATGGACTGCGACCGATGCTTCCATATTTTCTGTATCAATGTTGACTATGGTTTGATCTATCTTGTTCTGGACCCATAATGTACCCTTGGCCTCGGAGCCTTCCAGCCACGCTGTTAGTTTCCCTTTTTTGAACACTCCAAGCCCATTTATTGAGAGAATAGCCTTCACTTCCGTCTGTTCCAGACTTGCTTTCTTCTTGCCTTCTTCCCTGTCTCCGATAATTCGGATGCCACTAATAGCCACTTCTCCTTCCCCAGTGATTTCATTAATTAATTCAAAAATATTGATATTCTTGTTTTCTCCCCATATTTTCGCCGTGTTTTTAGCTTTCTTGACCATGCCTATCGCAGGCAGACTCTCTATAGGTAGCAGGATTTTCAAAGCAGCATTAGCATCAACACCTCTTGAAACCAGAACAGTAGAGTTCAACCTAAGCTCGTGAGACCTTTCAAACACATCAAAAATCTCATTTATTCCACTTCTGGCGAACGCTTCCCCGATAACAACAAGCTGCGTGTGGGCAAAAAACAACTGTCTTGCTGTCTTTTTTGATGTTTTGCGAAATGCGCCAAATAAAGTCCTGTCCGTCGTAGAATAGACCGTAGTGGTAGATTGTCCTGTATTTGCGCCCGTACTTGTGGCCGTCGACGAAGGATTCACAATTTGAAAAGTGACCTCATATTCCTCTTTATCTGGGGCTTTATCGATTCCAATGCCGGTTACGATCGCCAGTTCATTTAGTTCCCGTCTGTTCCAGCAACTTGTCAGCAGCATAATTATAAGGATACAAAGTATGATTCGCAGCAGCCCTTTATCCTTCATTCGGCTTGCCCCCCTCTTTACCTAATACGTTTATTGTGCTTTTTCTGACTGATTAAGCGCGGTCGGGTCTTCATGAATTGGAAGGGTAATCGGAAGAAGGCATCATGCTGATTCTGGGCTATAAACGGACCCATAGGAGACATATATGGAACCCCCAAGGAGCTTAGACTACACATATGCGCAATCATTATAAAGCTAAATACACACACGCCGTAGAGCCCCATAAATGCCGCTATGAACATAATGACGAATCGAAGAATTCGCACCGAAAGAGCCATATTGAACGCCGGGGTGGCAAGACTGGAAATACCTGTGAGAGAGACAGCGATGACTATGGCTGGAGTAACAATGCCTGCCTGCACCGCTGCCTGCCCAATTACCAACCCTCCGATAATCGATACTGTCTGTCCAATTGGGCTTGGCATTCGAACGCCAGCTTCACGGATAATCTCAAACGTCACTTCAAGCAGGAGTATCTCAATAAAAGTAGGGAAGGGTACATTTTCTCTCTGGGAGGCCAGATTAATCAACAGCGGGGTCGGGATCATTTCCTGATGAAAGTTCAGAGCTGCCACAAACAGACCGGGGCCTAACAAAGAAATCGCCAGACACATAAATCTCAATAACCGGATCAAGGATGAGATGTCATATCGCTGGTAGTAATCTTCAACTGCATGAAAAAACATAAAAAAGGTAGTAGGCGCAATCAGCACGAAGGGCGTTCCATCAACAAAAATGGCAATTCGCCCCTCCAGCAGATTACCTGCTACACTGTCCGGACGCTCGGTATTATAGAGTGTTGGAAAAGGTGAATATTTGTTTTCTTCAATTAGCTGCTCTATGTACCCTGATTCCAGAATGGAATCAATATGGATACCCTGTAACTTTTGCTTTAGGTTCTGTATCGTCGATTCTTTTGCGATGCCGTTTATGTACATGATAGCCACATCGGTTTGTGTAACAGCACCGATTTTCATCGTTTCAATCCATAGATTGACGTTTTTTATTCTCCGGCGGACCAGGGAGAGATTTGTCCCAATGGATTCCGTAAAACTTTCTTTGGAACCGCGGATGGCTACCTGGGTAGAAGCCTCTGTGACCGCTCTGACCTCGCCCCCGCTGGTGTTCCCGCTAATAGCTTTGGCCATTCCATCCACTAGAATTATCGTATTTCCAGATAAAATGGCTTCAAAAAGCTCCTTCCAGTCATTAAGTACTTTTTCTTCACCGATACTCAAGGCTTTGTCTTTCATAAATTGATAAATTCCGCTTACCGATTTGACTTCCGGACCTCCCCAGTTGGGAGTGTCAAAGGCCATAATGTGCGTAATAAACTCATCGACGATGTTTTTATCATTTAAACCGTTGAGATATACAGCAGCCACCTCTATATGTGAAGTTACCAGCTCAAATTTACGAATAATAATATCAGGGCTGTTTCCAAGCCGGGACCTGATTTCCTTCAAGTTGTTTGCTAAATTCATGGAGATCAAGGGGTCTTCATTACTGGGCATCATCTACACCTCCTGCCCATACTATTTGCTGTCCAAACCTGTTTTATGCAGTATATGGGAATTTTATTATCGGTAATCAGGCCGCTGCTAGATTTTTACTCCTGTATGCCAAAAAGATTACAGTATGTTCACCTTTAATACTCTGAAATATGCTGAAAGAAAAAGAGAGTAGCTGAGAACAAAAATCAAAACTTGTATCGTTACCGTACTTCCTCACCCTCAACATTACAAAAATTGACATTTCGAATGAAAATAAGTAGTATAATTAGAAAGATTTATATAAAAAAAGGAACCCTTTCCTCATTCCCCTCTATTCAAATTCCTATTTCTATCTATCCTATTTTAAGGAGTGAAAATGCTATGCGCGTACGAATGGTAAAAGCGAATACAAGGAATGTAATCGGTAGCTATTGCAAATGGATCGCGGCTGGGATGATTGTAACTCTCACGGGATGCTCGCTTGCATCCGCCGCTCCTTCACCCTCACTCTCATCCCCAAGTAAAACTAGTGAATCTACCTCCTCCCTGGTTACATTTCAATTGCAAGAGGCTACGATTGCTCAGATGCAGGACGCGATGAAGTCAGGAGCACTGTCGAGTGTCGAGCTCACAGCCATGTACCTCAACCGGGTATACGCCTATGATTCTAGTGGCATTCGGCTGAATTCAATCCCTGTTCTAAATCCCAATGTGCTAAAAGAAGCTGCTCAGGCTGATCAGCTAAGGGCACAGGGGATTAATACCGGGCCTCTGCAAGGCATCCCCTACACAGTTAAAGACAGTTACAAGGTTAAAGGACTCACTGTTGCTTCTGGATCTCCGGCTTTTAAAAACCTGATGGCAAAAGATGATGCCTTTACTGTAGAGAAGATACGCAAATCCGGTGGAGTGCTAATTGGTAAAACCAACATGCCGCCAATGGCAGCAGGAGGAATGCAAAGAGGCGTTTATGGCCGTGCTGAAAGTCCGTACAATCCAAATTATTTGGCTGCAGCCTGGTACTCTGGCTCCTCTAACGGATCTGGCGTGTCAACAGCCGCCAACCTTGCTGCCTTTGGTATGGGGGAAGAAACAGTATCTTCTGGAAGATCACCAGCATCTAACAATGGTTTAATTGCCTACACGCCATCGCGGGGCTTAATCTCCATTCGGGGGAATTGGCCGCTTTTTCCTATACGGGATGTCGTGGTCCCACATACAAGGACTGTCGAGGACATGCTCCGCTTGCTTGACGTGATTGTTGTAGAGGATAAAATCACAAAAGGTGATTTCTGGCGAGAACAGAAAGCCGTTCGCCTCCCTTCTGTCAACAGTGTTCGTCCCAATTCCTATCTAGAGCTGCGAGATACTCAAGCTTTGAAAGGCAAACGAATCGGTGTTCCGAAAATCTATATCGGTAAGGACCATGAAACCACAACTCCGATTAAATTCAGACCTTCAATACAAGCATTATGGGAAAAAGCTGTAAAGGATTTAACAGCTCTTGGAGCTGAAGTTGTGGAAGTTGACTTCCCTTTGCAAGTGAACAGCGAGAAGGACCGACCAACAGCGAAAACACCTGAAGAACGTGGTTTGATGCCGGCAAAATGGAGTGAAAAGGAATTCGGGCTGCTTAATCCTTATGCAGCTGAGGAATTCCTTAAAAGTGTGGGCGATCCGAATTTCCCGTCATGGGCTAATATCGACCCTGCAACTGTCTTCCCGAATCCGCCCGGTTCGGTAGATGCCAAACGTGGCAGAGACCTTGGTCACTATGACGTATTCATTGAAACCATAAAGAAAGGCGTCACCCCTTTCGAACAAATTCCTCAGTTTCATGAAGGGTTGCGGGGGCTGGAAAATGTACGAAAGATAGATTTTGAAAATTGGATGAAGCAAAACAACCTTGATTTTATTGCTTTCCCGGCCAATTCGAATATTGGCAAGGCTGATTCTGATGTGAATGAAACGTCTTATGAGGAGGCTTGGGAGAATGGCAACTATTTCTCCAATACGAATTTCCTTCTACGCGAGTACGGGATCCCAAGTGTGTCTGTGAGTATGGGCGCAATGAAGGATACGGGTATGCCCGTCAATCTGACGATGGCAGGTGCCGCATATAGCGATAATGACCTGCTTCGATACGCTTATTCCTATGAGCAGGCAACCAAAAACCGTCCTATTGCAACACGCACGCCAGCGCTTGAGGATGAAACCTTTTCCTATAACCCGCAAACTGCTCTTCCACCCTCTAAACGCAAGGAAACAGGAGCCCCTGCACTTAAGTTGAATGCTTCGGTCAAAAACGATGTTCTCGCTTTGGAAGGTTCAGTCACAGATCAAAGCGAAATCGCGCAGCTCAAAGTTTATGTCAATGGCATGCGTGTCGCTATTACAGAAGATAAAGCTAATTGGTCAGCAGCGCTCCCAACTACTAAATTCAAGCAGGGTGGCGCCTCCCAAGCCGATACACTGCATATTCTCGTGCTGGCGAAGGATATTTACGGAAATACCGCAGCTCAAATCAAGTCTGTCACTTTACCCCAATGACGAAGGACATCATGGTCTTAGCAACGGGATCATTGAGCTGGGCAGGCTGGAGGTTGGTCAGATGAAGCTGTAACTTCCAGCTCTTTGAATTAAATATTTAAATTAGCAAGCTCCCTCGCTGCTTTCGCAGTATAGGGAGTTTTTCTTCAAATCCCATCATTATTCAGCTTACCTGCTTCAGTCCAACCGCTGAACTGAGTACTATCGCAATGAATAAAATTCTCGTGGTATTACGCGGTTCACCATAAAGGATCATATCCAGTATGGCCCCGACCAAAGCTCCAATACCAGTTTTTGATAACGCTGCAAATGTAGTGCGGAACTAAAGCAGTAATGAAAAAAAAGCCTGAGATCATACTGCATACAGCAGTTTTTCTCCCAGGCTCTTATCCCTCCGTGACACAGTACAACGACTGTGAGTTTTCTCTTGGACCAGCCGATATGACATCGCAGAACCCTAGAAAATCTTTTTAAATTCAATTATAGTATTAATGTTTTGGTCATTATGAAATCAATCTGTTCTTCATCCCCCATATAAAAAGAGTGTGCACCCGTTTGAACAAACCCCATTTTCTCATAAAAAGCAATGGCATTTTCATTTTTTTCCCATACACCGAGCCAAACCTTCTTTTTATGATGTCCCAGTGCAATTTCGATAGCTTTATTTAACAGATGCTTACCCAGCCCATGTTTTTGAAATTTGTTTTTAATATAAATCCTCTCCACTTCGAGTGACTCATCACCCATTTTTTCGGATTGGGCATCATTTATATTGATCTTCAAATATCCGGCAAGCTCTTCATTGAAATAGATGAAAAAGATTTCTGAAGAGACATTAGCCAATTCCTTATCCAGCTGTTTCAAGTTAAATGCTCTTTCCAGATAGGCTTGCATATTTTCAGGTGAATTTTGATCTTCAAAAGTATCGTTGAATGTTTCAATGCTTATTTCTTGGAGTAATTGTACATCTTCACAGCTGCATTTGATCATTTTCACATTCATTATAACTATATCGCTCCTTCATATAAATCAATTAATAATTTCTTTTGTTCCCTTTTTTCACAAATTCCCATTCATCACTTATATTTTTTCTTACTCTTTGAAGAAGAGTAAAAATAGTGTTTACTTCACTTTCCGAAAATCCCGCTAATGCAACTTGATCCGAATAATCATGTTCTCTTTTTATGAAAGGATAAACACTGTTTCCTTTTTCTGTTGGAAAGAGTTTATTAATTTTTTTGTTATGCTGATCCTCTTTCTTTTCAATAAAACCATTAATTACAAGTTTTTGGATAGCGCGAGATGCTGTTGTTCGATCTACTTTTATCATCTCAGCTAACTTTTCTTGAATAATTCCTGGGTTTTCACATATTCGTACAAGGTATAAATACTGTCCTTTTGTAAGGTCATATTCTTTGAATTCAATATTACTGATAGAATCTAATGCCCTTGCTATCATTCCAATTTCACGAAGTACTTCCTTCATAATGAACTCCTTTGCCCCTATTTTGTTGCAAATGCAATAAACATAGTATATATTTAATCTACCCTAATTTTGTTGCATTTGCAACTTGAAATTATAATAAAGAGGTCGAGTAAAGTGAAATATGTTTTTTTTGTAATAGGAATTTTTATATTATCCCTTGGTATTTCTTTCACTATACAATCAGACCTTGGGACATCACCTTTTGATGCACTATTGGTAGGACTATCCACAAATGTGGGGCTTACTGTAGGAAGTTGGGAAATCATAATGGCTTTAATCTTGATCTGTTGTAATTCACTTTTAAAAAGACAAAGACCAGAAGTTTTGGGGTTGTTAACAGCATTTATAACGGGGATTGGTATTGATATGTGGCTTTTTTTATTGCAGGATTTAATAACACCTGAACTATGGTACAGCAAAGTTGTTTGTTTTGGAATTGGTTTAGTTATTGTGGGATTAGGAACTGCAACCTATTTACAGACAAACTTTGCACCCATTCCAGTTGACCGATTAACCATAATCATACAAGAATTAACTGGAAAAAATCTATTTTTTTCGAGAACATTCATTTACCTTATCTTCTTGATCATAGCATTCATTTTAAATGGACCCATTGGCATTGGAACTTTGTTAACTGTTTGTTTAGGGGGGGTAATACTCAATTATTTCATGCCCCTCACTGGAAAAGTATTAGACCGCATATTAACACACTCTGGTACATCACCAAATCATGATAAAGATAAAAAGCATTCAATGTAGAATGCTTTTTATCTTTCTTATTCAACTGACCTGATCTGAAGGCATAATATCATTATATTAATTTCAATACAGAATCTTTGTTTTCAGTTTTAAGTTTCTCTAAAAGAATTGGTACAGTTATTTGTCTCTTAATTGGTACTTTAATTGTGTCTAATTCATTTTTATAATGTGTTTGTATTTTGAAGGTCAATTCATAAAGGAGTGTAACTTTATGTTCCACGGATTATCTGCTTTTCCACTCACCCCGGTGAATGAGACAGGCATTGACGAAAAAGCATTTGTAGCACTGATTCAACGATTAGTTGCAGCTGGTGTAGACTCAATTGGGGCATTGGGTTCAACTGGAAATTATGCATATCTTAATCGAGAAGAACGTTTCCGGGTTCTTCAACTTGCTGTCCACTCAGCAGACGGGATTCCCGTGATGACAAGTATAAGTGCGATTCGTACCTTAGAAGTACTTCGATTAGCGGAAGATGCACAAAAAGCAGGAGCAAGTGCAGTGCTGCTAGCCCCTATCTCCTATCAAGCACTAACGAATGAAGAAGTATTTTCACTCTATGAACAGGTAACCCGTTCACTCTCCATTCCACTTTGTGTCTATGATAATCCAGGTACCTCCCATTTTCATTTCAGTGACGAATTGCACGGCCGAATTGCTGAGTTACCTCATGTTGGTTCTATTAAGATTCCCGGAGTACCTACTGATCCCGAAGCAGCCAAGACACGCATCAAAAAACTACGAGAGTCGATTCCTCCCCATGTAACTATAGGAGTAAGTGGAGATTCATTTGCAGTCACCGGCTTGAATGCAGGTTGTGAAGCATGGTACTCCGTTCTCGCTGGTTTGTTTCCAAAGGCATGTCTAAAAATAACCCGATTGGCCCAGGACGGTTTTGCTGACGAAGCAGAACGACTCTCGACACTACTTGAACCTATTTGGACGTTATTTCATCAGTATGGTAGCCTTCGTGTTGTTTCAGCAGCAGCAGAAATAAGTGGCTTAATCTCAAGCCCCAGTCTTCCTTTGCCCTTACAACCATTGAATCAATCAGCTAGAGAACACTTGAAACTTATACTAAAGAATCTTCAGGAATGAATTGTTTCTTTTACTATTTATCAAAAAAAGAGCGGAATCTCAACATGTATCTAGATTCCGCTCTTTCAGCATGGAGACGCTGCTTTAGCTTAGGACTGTTTTCTTATCGAATCCGTCCAGAGAGCATCCACAGGCGGTAATTCGCTCCCTTGTGTCATATATATCCGGTCGACTCTGAGTTGTGACTTTCGAGCTAAGATCGAAAACAGGTGAACACCACTGGGCAATTCCAATTCCGACAGTAAACACCAATAGTACACTTGAGCGGTGTTATACGTATGCAGTGTGCCCTTGCCCAGTTGTTCGGATAACGGTCTTACTACGCCGTCCAGCGATAAGTAGCATGAATCGGATTGGTCGTTATGATGTCGAACCAAAATCCAAATATGGTAAAGACCTGAATTCGTGATGTTTATTTTGTAATGCATCGCTGGAGCAATATCCGGGTTATCCCACTGCCTTCCAGGCTCAGAGACATGCATGGCGAAACCTGTCCTTCCATTGGTTTCTGCCTGTAAGTGGCTCCAATGAATAGCAGTACCGTCTTTACTGGACGTGAGATATGCATTTTCAGAGTTTTCCAACGCATATTCGGCTTCGATCGCAACGATGCCGTTCGATTCGATAAACATACCCGCACCAAATTCTTTTATAACATCCTTTGTACCATCAGCATCACAAATGTTTGCATAGCGTTTATCACCTAACGTGGTCTGCGGAACATCAAAACATTTCAAGAAGATTTCATCGATGGTGGCGTAAAAATCTCTTGTGGCATAAAGGACGACGGGAAGAGGTACTTCATGCTCTCCCGTTTCGTAAAATTGATTACATAATTGTTCGACTTCATTCCAATTCACAGTAGAACTTTCCAGTCCATGATCGGTAACCAGCCTATGATGATGCTCACTGGAAATCGGTCCTAAATTGCTCGTTTTTTGCTCTTTCGTATATATCACGAACTTGTTGATAGTGACATAAGGATCTACCATATAAATTTTTAAGACATGTATACCGGAAGCCAGGTAGGGCAGCTCCACTCTCATTTTCTCACCGTTATTAAAGACGGCTTCCTGCCAAGCCCCCAACCACTCGTCACGAGTCTCTGATTCTACCAGAATGGGTGCTGTATCATCGACTCCAATACCGAAACGAATATTGCCTGTCGAATTTAAAGTAAGAAAACGATGAATCTCTAAGGTAAACTGTCCAGCCTCTTTCAAAAAAATATCGTATCCTAAATATGGATGATTCTTAAGCTCTCCTGCAAGCGGTCGTAGTTCACCGCTCCAGGCCATCATCGCGGCTCCCTCATACCTTGCCATCCCCGGTATGGCCACCCAACCGGACTTATCGGTCGAATCTACACCGGGAACATTATGGTCGTAGGAGGCTGCTGGGATAGACACATGCCCGTCTGCCTCTATATGTCCGTAAAACGTTTCAGGAACATTTACACCTTTCTCAACTTGCACCTTTATTGGAACAGATGTCATATCTTTATGGTTTCGGACGGTCAGTTGCGCAGTCTTTCCCGCATGCTTATACGGATCGATGACCGAGACAAGAATTCTTTTCTCCGTTTGGATCGATCCTTCACTTTCGGAAAGAATGATCCAATCTGCGTCTTCCATTACCTCAATCGTGAATGGAATGGTTCCGTTCCCCTGGTTTCCAATCTCGAACCATTTTTGTTTCTGACCATGGATGGAAAAGCGCAGCGTTGTTTCTTCATTCCAAAGATCGATTCTCATGCCACCTTGAGCAATTTTCAATGCGGGCTTTCGCGCAGGATACAAGGCGGTAGGCGGTGGTGGAAAGCTTTCTGGTGTGAGGATTCCGTTCCACTTGCCTTCACTCATTTTTGCGTTATAGAAATGAAGCATTCTTCGTTTATAGTCCGCCATTTTTACCGAAAGCTCCACATATAGGTCAGCAGCCTGCATGTTTCCGCGCTCATAAGAAAGCGTGCTTCTGTCGGCAAAATAAAACTCATGGTTGGTATAATACGATGCGTGAATTTTCATGAGAAACATCTGGAAAAATGCAACCCGCTCCTGCACCGGAAGGCTGTACATTATGGCATTGCCTCGACGAAAAACATCCTCCAACCGCATTAATCTACGCCCTGCTTCATCACCTAATACAGTTTGTGAAAATACATTGGATTGCATATGTTCGATCTTTCGTACGTTAGTGACCTGTGCAAATGTTTCGTATATTTCCGCAGCTTCAGGTCCGTGATTGCCGGAAAAATTGGCGTTTATCCAAGATTCGACGAATTTGGATGCATTCTTGGTCATTCCTTCTTCTTTGCCGGCTTCCCAGCCAGATCGCAAAAAGAATTCCATATCCTGTTCAAGGGGCTTCAACCCGCCAACATTCAGAATCCACAATTTCCGGATTCCCGATTCATACGATTTTTTCAATTCATTCCCTGTATGGGCCAATGGAATTGAATTGATAAAAAGATAACTCATCGCCGTTCCTGGAGCTGCCCAGTAAGAACTGTGATAATACAAACCGTTGCCTCCACTGCGTTGACGCTCCTTCTCATTCGGATATCGGCGCATATGCCCAAAGTTGTCGTTTGCCCAAATGAGGGTCACACCTTCAGGTAGATCAAGACCTCGGTCATATAGCTCTAATACTTCTTTGTACGGGATAAATGTCTGTAATGAAGCATTTTCTTTTGACTCGCCGATCACGTCCTTGAGAATTTGCTTTTGATCCTGTATGACCTTTCCTAAAAGAGAACTCTTGGCTTTTGCCCGTTCTTCCTTAGACATGGAATTATCATCATCAATGGACTGCGTATGAAATCCAGAGTCATGGATTCCACGCATGCCAACCGTATAACACACTTCGTAATTTTTATTCTTCTCGACACTTTCCCGCCAATATTCCTGTAGAATTTCGCGATTTCGACCTTCGATGGAATAATCGTATGAGGCGTCGTCATAACCCTTGGCTGCGAGCCATGGCTCCCATTCATTCTGGTTGCTGCGAAGCAACATATCGCAATGCGACGTGCCTACTACAATCCCCATTCTTTCCGCGAGGGCTCCATTTTCGGGATTCTCATTAAAATAATTCACATGCATGGCAGGCCAAATGAAATTGGCTTTCAGACGAAGTAAAAGTTCAAAAATAGATTGATACGCGTCAGGTCCGATTGTGCCATCTTGAGTATGAATCTTGGCCCAGTCATCAAGCTCTTCCTCATCATTCAGGAAAATTCCCCGGTACTGAACCGCTGGCCAATCTGCTTTGGAGAGGTCCAAAGGCAAACAAAATACATCGCAGGTTTTCACCGGTACGTCCGCCCAGTAATACCACGGAGACACACCCATCGCCTCGCACAGGTCATAGATTCCGAAGATGGTACCGCGCCTGTCGGTTCCTATGATATATAACACACCGTCAATGACTTCCTGAAGAAACGCTTCCCACCGATACGAGCCATCCTCCAGCATCAGTTTTTTCAGCGATACCCCTTTATCTTGCAGATAAGCGAGTAACGGCTCATTGTCTGTGATCGTGCCGATCACGATGCTGCTTTGGTCCATTTCTTTTGCTCGCACTAGCTTACAACCGCAAACCCAATCAATATCTCGCATAAGATTGCAAAAAGCAAGATGCACCGCGCTGTTTTCCGTTTCGGAAACAAAAACAGGCACCTCGTGATTTCTTTTCAACAGTTCAAATTCATTCTGGGTTCCTTGGTGTGATTTCAAGTGTCTAACCTCCTCGTGTGCTCCATTCGGAAGAAAATCTGGTAGCTAAACTATACCTGAATACCAAGCAATAATCTTTTAATATGTTGCCGAATTATCGATTTATTATATTATATTGCTATAGGATGGAGGTTGAGCAATGGTTGCTGATGTAAGTCATACGCACCCCCTATTTTCAATCGAGTATGTCGTCCATGATGCAGACCACAACATGACCAATTTTCATTATCACGATGCATATGAACTTTATTTTCTAGAAAAAGGGTATCATCAGATTTTGATCCAGGACTCCATCTATGACATTAAGCTGCATGATGTTGCACTGTTTAAACCAAATCTGTTCCATAAAAGCTACCAAAATCAAGGTTGTGCCAGAACATGTGTCTATTTTACGGAGCGTTTCTTGCGATTATATTTTACGGAACGGGCAATAAAATCTTTATTAGGCTGCTTTGATACAGAAATTATCTCTTTGAAAGAAGAAGTATTTGCGAAAGTGAAAAGACTATTAAAGTCCCTGGAGAAAGAAAACGTCTCGGGTGAGAGTGACCGTATTTTTATACTTTTAGCTGAACTGTTATCTCTATTAAATAATAATAAGGATTCCCAAACAGTGGAGCAGCAGTCTTCCAAGTACGCTAACTTTGGACCTATTCTGTCGTACATCAACCAAAACTATAACAAAATCACCAAAATCGAAGATATTGCAAAGTCGTTTTACATGTCCAAATATTATTTGTGTCATCGTTTTAAAGAAGCCACGGGACTTACGGTTATTCAATATTTAAATAACATTAAGATTCAACATGCTTGCAACTTGCTGATCAATACAAACTTAACGATACTCGAGATTGGTAACGAATGTGGCTTCAACTCGTCCATGTATTTTTGTAAGATCTTTAAACAAACGGTATTTATGACACCTAGGGAATTTAGAAAGAAAGCTAGATAAGATCATCTGTTATAGTTTTAGGCTAAAATTCATGACAGCTTGTGGAACGCGTATAAGCGTAATGCGGGCTTATCTTCCAACGAAAAGAGGAATGTAAATTGACTAGTCTTCCCCTACATCCGGCTTTGTCTGGAAAAACAGTTGTGGTAACCGGCGGCTCCGGCGTGTTGTGCAGCTCCATGGCCAAGGAACTTGCCCGCCAGGGTACCAAGGTCGCTATTTTGAACCGTACTGCTGATAAGGGCGAATTGATAGCCAAGGAAATTTGTGAGAGTGGTGGAGAATCCATCGCTGTTGCCTGCGATGTGACCGATGTTGAAAGCGTGAAGCAGGCTGAGGAGACGGTCCGTCGTCTGCTCGGTCCGTGCGATATTCTGATCAATGGAGCAGGCGGCAACCACCCCAGTGCGAATACGAGTTTGGAGACATTTCATCCTGAAGATCTGAACCAGTCTGGAATCACTACCTTTTTTGATCTCAGTGTACCTGGCTTCCGCAATGTGCTTGATTTAAATTTTATCGGGACTTTAATCCCAACACAGGTTTTTTCCAAAGGCATGATCGGACGACCTGGCGCTGTGGTCCTTAACATATCCTCCATGAGCGCTCCCAGCCCAATGACCAAGGTTCCCGCTTACAGCGCTGCCAAAGCCGCCATCAACAACTTCACCCAGTGGCTGGCCGTACATCTAGCCGAATCTGGCATTCGGGTGAATGCCATTGCCCCCGGATTTTTCCTGACAGAGCAGAACCGACAATTGCTCACCAACGAGGACGGCTCGCTTACCGAGCGTTCGGCCAAGATTATTGACCACACCCCTATGCGCCGTTTCGGTGAGCCTGAAGACCTCCTCGGAACGCTGCTTTGGCTGGCAGATGAAACCGCTTCCGGTTTTGTGACCGGTGCAGTCATTCCTATAGATGGTGGTTTTATGGCCTATTCGGGGGTATAGAATCTTCACTTTCCATCCCTTGCCCTTCTATTTACAATTACGAAGTGGCAAGGGGCTTAGTGTGTCAACAACGCTCTACTATAGTTTCAACTGAATCCGTTTACATAAATAATAAGTCGAAGGAAGCATTGCTCAATTGGTCATGCTTTAATTTATCACATTCTCCTATGCGTATATTCAAGCAGGATTACACTTGTCTTGTATACAAGATATCGAACCTCTATGAAAATCCTTCAATTCCATCCACCGCTTGACGGCAAACAACTAGACTCACGAGCAAAAAAATGAATAACACAGACCAGCATTATTTCTTGATATAGTCAACGAACTGCCGGAGGAATTCGAGAGAATGTATATCCTTTCGGAGATGATGGTGAACCAGATCATCCATTTTGCTTGTATCCTGATTCAACATATATTCAAGCATAGTTTGGTGTTCATGCCAGATTTCCATCAGCTTCCCTGCTTCCAGCATATGGAGCTTGCGATATCTGATATAGTGAACATTTGATTGCTGAATCAGCTGCCAAAGAAATTCTCGGCCCACCAATTGGAACATAGTATGGTGGAACTGATCGTCCAAAATGAGAAATTGATCCGTAGCATGATCGTCATCAATGACAGCCCTCTGCCTGTCCAAAATTTCGCTCAGCTTCTGTATATCGCTTAATGCAAATTGCGTAGAAAGCTCCTTCATAATCTCTTTTTCCACTGCGCTTCTCAAGTAGCTCATTTGTTCTACGGACTCCAGATCAATATAAGAGACAATGTTCCCCTTCTTGGGATAAATATCAATATAAGACTCCAGCGCAAGCTGTTTCAACACATCGCGCAGCGGAGTTCTGGACAACTGGAAGCGTTCTGACAAGGTCGTCTCGCTGAGCAGAGTCCCAGGCTTTAAGGTCAACGACAAAATATCATTTTTCAAAAGCTGCTTGATTTCTTCCTTTGTAAACATAACATTCCTGCCTTCACTTTATAAATCTAGTCTTATTATAAAGCATTTTGATGTGATAGACTCCTCAAAAATTGTCATTGACAAGGATAAACTTTGCATTTTATGATCAAGTCAATCTTGTATACAAGATTAAAAAATCAATCAGGGAGGGTATCGTTATGAACATGACCTGGAGATGGTATGGGGAAGGCAATGACAATATTACACTGGATCATATCCGGCAAATTCCAGGAGTTATAGGCATTGTTTGGTCTTTACATGATAAGATAGCCGGTGAAATATGGGAAATGGAGCGAATTCAGGAGGTAGCTGATCAGATTACAAGCAAGGGCTTTAGTACGGCAGTCGTAGAGAGTGTAAATGTCCACGATGATATCAAAATCGGCCTGCCATCCCGCGACCAATATATTGACATTTATATTGATACCATTCGCAAATTGGCCAAAGTAGGAGTCAAGGTGATTTGCTATAACTTTATGCCTGTCTTTGACTGGACCAGAACGGAGCTTTATAAGGAACTGCCAGACGGGTCCAACGCCCTCTTTTATGAAAAGGTTGCCATTACCGATGATCCCCGCCAAATGGTGAATCGGATTCTCGAGGGAGCCGGAAAGTTCACCATGCCAGGCTGGGAACCGGAGCGGTTGGCGAGACTGGATGAACTTTTTGCTGCTTACGCGGATGTCACAGAAGACAAGTTGTTTGATAACCTAAAGTATTTTCTTGAGCGCATCATCCCGGTTTGCGAGGAGGTTGACATCAAGATGGCCATTCATCCTGATGATCCGGCATGGCCCATCTTCGGGTTGCCGAGAATTGTCCGAAGTCGTGAGACCATCCGGCGCATCCTGGATGCAGTGAACAGTCCATATAATGGTCTAACCTTCTGCACAGGCTCACTGGGGACTAACCCTGAGAATGATTTGCCAGCTATGATTCGGGAGTTCCATGATCGTATTCATTTTGCACATATTCGTAATGTCAAGGTGTTTGAGAGTGGCGACTTTATTGAAGTGTCACATCGCGGGAAAGACGGAAGCGTCGATATACCGGAAGTGGTTAGAGCTTATCACGAAAAAGGCTATCAGGGATATGCGCGCCCAGATCACGGTAGACATCTATGGGGAGAAGAAAAGAATTGTCGGCCAGGATACGGTTTGTATGACCGTGCACTGGGAGTTATGTACTTGCTTGGTGTCTGGGATAGTCTCGCTCAAAGCAAAGGAGTGAAATAGATGCTCCAGCTTGACCGGAAAGGTCTTTTAGATAAGGCGGCCTGGGAAGCAGTAGGCATCGAACTGCCGAAGTATGATCTGGAGCTTGTAGCCCATAACACCCGAGTTAGACCGCAATGGGTGCATTTCGGCGCAGGCAATATTTTTCGGGGGTTCGTAGCCAATGCACAGCAACAACTGCTGAATAGTTTGAAAGCGGATACAGGTATAATTGCGGCCGAAACCTTTGATTTTGAAATGATTGACAAAGCCTACAAGCCTTACGACAATCTAACCTTGCTGGTGTTAATGAGTGCAGACGGTAAATTTCACAAAAGTGTGGTCGCAAGCATCGTTGAGAGCCTTGCAACGGAGCAGAATCGTCCGGACGACTATCTCCGTCTGCTTGAAGTATTTGAAAATCCGACTCTGCAAATGGCCAGCTTCACTGTCACGGAAAAAGGATACGGCCTCACCGGGCCCGACGGTAAGTATCTGGCTGTTGTGGAGAGGGATTTAGTGAATGGTCCTGAACAGCCGGTGCATGTGATGAGCATAGCTACTTCGCTTGCCTATCGGCGTTATTTAAAGGGACAGCATCCAATAACCTTGGTAAGCATGGATAATTGCTCCCATAACGGCGATCTGTTAAAGGATAGTATAATTGCTATCGCCAAGGAGTGGACGCGCAGAGGCCTGGTAGAGAAAGGATTTGCAGACTATCTGCAGAATGAGGAAAAAATAACCTTCCCGCTGACTATGATTGATAAAATCACCCCCCGCCCTTCCTTACAGGTACAATCTGCTCTTCGAGAGCTGGGGTTAGCCGACATGGAGATTGTCGTTACCTCCAGGCATACGTATACGGCTCCCTTTGTCAATGCTGAGGTTAGCGAGTATTTGGTCATTGAAGACAAGTTTACAAACGGGAGACCTGCACTGGAGGAAGCTGGCATCATCTTCACGAATCGGGATACGGTAGACAAAGTGGAGAAGATGAAAGTCACGACCTGTCTCAATCCGCTACATACAGCGCTGGCCCTCTCCGGGTGTCTGCTCAGCTATCAGCTCATTGCAGATGAAGTGAAGGATTACACCTTGCATCGTCTGGTGGAAACCATCGGCTACAAGGAAGGCTTGCCTGTTGTGGTTGATCCCGGAATTATCCAACCCCAAGCGTTCATTAACGAGGTATTGCAGGAACGCTTCGCCAATCCCTATATTCCAGATACGCCACAGCGGATTGCAACAGATACTTCTCAAAAGATGAGCATCCGTTTTGGCGAAACCATAAAGTCGTATGTTAGCACAGCAGGGCTTGATCCTGCCAACTTGACTGCTATTCCCTTGACCATTGCGATTTGGTGTCGCTATTTGCTGGGGGTGGATGATCAAGGAGCACCCTTCACACTCAGTCCGGACCCGTTACTGGAAACATTGCAGGGATATTTGCAGAATACGAAGCTAGGCGATCAGACCTCTGGGGTTCGCAACCTCCTTGAGGATGAAAAACTGTTCGGCGTCCGATTATATGAGATTGGTCTGGGCGACAAGATTGAAGCCATGTTTCATGAAATGCTATCAGGTCCCGGAGCAGTCCGAAGCACCATAGAGAAGTATGTGAACTAGAACTTACATTAAACAATCCCCCTGCCACGAAACTTTGGTCAGGGGGATTTGTAATTCTCATGTTTGTTAGCTTGTTGTCAACAGTAGAACCGGGCCACAACTCTGATTAAAATCCTGCCGTCCAACCCGCATCAGCAGCAATAACTGCCCCATTTACAAAGCTCGACTCGTCTGAAGCCAAGAAAAGGGCTATTTTCGCGATTTCTTCAGCCTGCCCTACACGAGGAATTACGCCTTGCGTGACCTTCGTTCGAGATGCGCCAAACTCATTCAAGTTATGAATCGTTGAAGTAATGTTGGTAGCTGTTGCACCTGGCGCAATGGCATTGCATCGGATGCCTTTTTGAGCATACATAAATCCCGTGTTTTTCGTAATACCGACTACCGCATGCTTTGAGGCGGTATAGGCAGCGCCTGCATGCGCACCACTGAAGCCACCCGTAGATGCCGTATTTATAATTACTCCATTTCCTTTATCCAGGAAGATCGGGATGACTTTGCGAATCGCACGCATAACGCTTTTTGTATTAATATCGAATATCAAATCCCAAGTCTCGTCGTCCACATCCCCTACTGGCGCCATGTTATCCATAACGCCCGCATTGTTAACCAAAATGTCGAGAGTTCCGAATTCATTAACAGCTGTATCGATCAAAACATGTATATCATTCAAATCAGCAACATTGGTTTTTATTGCGATGGCGTTTCCTCCAGCTGATTTAATTCCTGCTGCAACCGCTTCTGCTCCTTCAATGTTCAGGTCTGAAAGAACAACACTTGCCCCTTCTTTTGCAAATAATTCTGCAATCGCTTTCCCCATTCCTGATGCTGAGCCTGTAACGACCGCAACTTTTCCTCCCAAACGCATGAAAGATCCCTCCAATGTTTTTAGTCAACCGTTCATTTGAAGTATGGATCAACTTCTAAATCAAAGTCAATTGTACGAAAGTACAGGCGAATAATCTATCTTTCATACCATAACCCTGATAGTCCCCTTGTAAGATAAAACTGATGTGTATCACGTTGATAAGGAGCAGGATGCATATTATTAAGAGTTTATCGATTTATTTTTACAATTTCTGTGGAATTATATATATACTTTTCCAGAGTAATGGTATATTCTAGTAAAAACAATGCTCATATAAAAAAATATGACCTTATGGAGGGACAGGCCTTGAAGAGACTTTTCGCTTTAAGTTGTGCTTTCTATCTATTAATCGGCGTCACCAGCGTGGTGCTTGGGGCATTACTGCCGACTTTTCTGCCTCACTATGGACGGGGGTACAGCGATGGTGGATTACTGCTGTTCTTGCAGTTTTTCGGCTTTCTTGTCGGTGTTCTGCTCACTCCCTTCATGGCTCTACATATGGGCCGCAAGTCCATGCTTGCTATTGCCTTGGGGAGTATTGTCGTCTCATGTACTATCTTGGGCCTACTTCCCTCTTGGAATTGGGTCATTGTAATGGCTATATGGATTGGCTTCGGCTCAGGCATTATTGAATCATCCATCGGAGCGTTCACCATTGAGTTTACGGAGGAGCAAAAAGCCGTAGCGATGTCCAAGCTGGATGTCTATTTTGCACTTGGTGCACTGCTTATGCCTGCGATCGTTAGCCTGTATATCTGGTTTGGAATTTGGAATCTAACCTTTTACACCATCTCCTTTCTCACTTTTATCCTATTGCTATTTTGGCTTACCATGCCTGTTTCCGCCTCCACTCACCTCACTCAAGCAGACATCCGCACTACTGAGCGTTCAGTTGAACAAGCCCGTTACTCAGGACAGCACCGTGTATTGCTAGGAATCTTCATTATTTTCTTCTTTGTTTATATGGGTCTTGAACTTGGACTCATGAACTTCCTACCTTCTATTCTGACCGAAACGCTACAACTTCAGGGATCTGTTGCCTCGCTAGGTGTCAGCGTGCTTTGGATTGCAATGATCATTGGTCGTATGTTCTCAGGAAGGATTGCAGAATCAGCAGGATATATTCCTTATCTGCTATGGAGTGCAATTGGAACTTTCTGTTTCTTAGTCGCTATGGTGTTTATATCCAGCCAATGGGCTACATACCTTCTAATTTTTGGTGCAGGGATATTCATGTCTGGACTCTTCTGTATCACACTTGTCTACGCCAACGTACTGATTCCGGGAATGACGGAGCGGACGACCAGTATTCTGATTGCGTCAGGCGGAATTGGCGGCTCAGTGCTTCAATACGTAATAGGCTGGAGCATGAGCGAATGGCCAGTGACCGCTAGCCTCTGGATCTTAGGAGGATTTACTTTGATTTTGCTGCTGGCACTTATTCTCACACATCTGTGGAATAATCGGGGCAGCCGAGTAATTGACTCCCTTGTCCATCAGGGCAAGGAAGGATGATATTGTTTTAGTCCTTAGGGGAGGTGAGGCCTATCGCGTTTTTGCTTTTCGGGCAGATTCTGTTGCTGCGGTTATCTCTCATATCTGTGAAATCGCAGGAACAGTCAAATTGTGGCTTCTTTGTCCATTAGGACATGGAAGGTGATTTTCTTATTTTGGGGAGGTGAGTTCAGCCTCGTTATGCTGATTGGGCGTTACTCTTTTTAAGGATGACTTAATGAAATGTATATTCTGATATGGAGGGGAAATATCGTGCATACCTTGACCAAAGAACGTTTCAGATACGGAAAAGGCATTACTTTGATTGACGATTCAGGTAAGGAGTATTTGGATGGCGTATCTGGCACCTTCAATCTGTCGCTCGGTTATAATCACCCTCATGTCGTCTCCAAAGTACAGGAGCAAGTCGCCAATCTTGCCCACATGTCTTCATCCTTTACCGAGCCTTACGTTGAAGAAGTCCTAGACCATCTAATCCAATATGCCCCGAACGGCATCGATGCCGGGTGGATGAGAGATATTACCGGCTCCACGGCGAATGAATGTGCTGTGAAACTGGCTCAGAAATATACCGGAGCAACTGATATCATCAGCCTGCATCTGTCACATCATGGACAGACCCAGTTCGCAACAGGCATTTCCGGTAATGCCTTTCGCCGCAAGAATTTTCCCAATTCAACTGCGGCATATTCTCTGCATGTGCCTGCCCCCTACTGCTATCGTTGTCCCTTTAATTCTTCACCAGACAAGTGTGGTCATCACTGTATTGAAGCCATATCGGACGCCATTGAATATGCAAGCTCAGGCTCTGTGGCCTGCATGATTATTGAACCCATTCTGGGCAACGGAGGTAATATCATCCCGCCTGCAGGATATTTCAAGCGCCTCCGTCAGCTATGCGACGAGCATGGGATGATTCTGATTGCTGACGAAGTGCAGACTGGGATTGGGCGGACAGGCTACATGTTCGCAAGTGAGCTGTTTGACATCCAACCGGATATTATTACTCTTGCCAAGGGTTTGGGCGGCATTGGTGTCCCGGTTGCGGCGGTCTTGATGCAGTCTCGTCTCGATGTCCTGGAGAAGCATGAGCATTCCTTTACCTCGGGCAGCAATCTGATCTCGGTCACGGCAGCCAAATCCACGCTGGAGGTTGTAAGCGAACCCGGTTTTCTGGAAGCCGTCCGGTCCAAAGGAAACCTGCTCGGATCCCTGCTGACCGAGATAGCTGACAAGCATGATTGCATTGGTGAGGCTCGTGGCGTCGGACTGATGTGGGGACTGGAAATTGTAGACGAGGACGATGGCCCGGATGCAGTGAAAAGCAATGGAATTATCGATCGTGCATTTGAGGAACAGCAATTAATCCTCAGAGGTTCCCGTTACGGTTATGGCAACGTGGTCAAAGTGAGACCTTCCCTCACGGCTACAGAAGATGAGATTGTCGAAATTGTTAAACGGCTTGACACCGTTCTTGCTACCCTTCACTAACGATCTGCCCAATAGGCCAAAGGAGGAATTATTCATGCTTGCACTGGTATACAAATCAGCTTGGGATGTCGCACTTGAGGAAAGACCTATCCCGGAGATTAAAAAAGATAACGATGTACTCGTCCGGATTCGGGCGACAGGCGTATGCGGTACGGATCTAGGCATCATTAGTGGCAAATATCATGCCGTGCCGTCCACGATCTTGGGCCACGAATCAGCGGGGGATGTGATCGCTGTAGGATCAGCCGTCAGTTCACTACAGCCTGGAGACCGGGTGGTAATTGATCCAACATACTACTGCGGGCAATGTGAAATGTGCCGGACAGGAAGACAGAATCATTGCACACACAAATCCGTAACAGAGACCGGAGTCAGCGCCGACGGTACGTTCACCGATTATTATGTGACTGAGGACCGTTTTTTGTACAAGCTGAAGGACCATATCAGCTACGAAGAAGCGACGCTGACCGAACCGCTGAGCTGTATGCTGACCGGAATCAACCAGATTAACCTGCTGCCTAACTTCACAACCGTTATTATAGGCGCAGGTCCGATCGGGATTCTGTACAGCTATGCTCTTGCTTCGAAAGGCGTAACTGGTTGCCTTGTTGACATCTCGGAGGAACGGCTCGCCATAGCGGATTCTATTGCCCCCGAACGGTGGTCCGCGCACGCCACACTGGAATCGGCCATTCATAAGCTGGCTCCGTTAAAAAATCAGGTGGACATGATTGTGGACACCACAGGAGTGGTCGGCACTGAGGTACTAAGCCAGCTTGCGAGCGGCGGGTATTTGATGCTGGTGGGGCTGAGAGATGGGATAAGCTCGTTTAATCCGAAAGAGGTAGTTGACCGTAGCCTTAAAATCATCGGCTCCATTGATTCTCTGGGCACGTTCTCCACGGCACATTACCTGATTGAGCAGCAAATCATTCCCGCCAAAAAAATCATTACCCACTCGTATCCGCTGGACGACTACCATGAAGCCTTCAAGACGCTTGGATGCAATATCAGCGAGCGGACACTTCAGCCTTCGTCGCAGGCGATCAAGATTGTGCTGCAATCGAATGGCTCCGGCAACTAAATTTAGCTACTAACAAGGGGGAGAATGGACATGACGAGCATCCATCATGTTACACCGACGAATAATGAATACACAGGAGACCTATCAGCGTCCGTTCCGGTCAAAGCGGTCATCTTCGACATGGACGGGGTGTTGGTAGACAGCGAACCGATTTATTTTGAAGTTGAACGCAGCTCCTTTGCCCATTTCGGTGCACCCATGACGGAAGAAGAGCACCATACCTATGTCGGAGTGACACTCGAATCCATGTGGCGTCAAGTGCTGGACAGGCATCAACTCACTCATACATTGGAAGAGGCGCTTGCCTATCACCGAAAAAATGTGATGCAGACCATAACAGCACACGAGGGCCTGGTGGCGATCAACGGACTGGAACGGTGGCTGGACTGGCTACAGGAAAAAGGAATTCCGGTTGCAGTAGCCTCTTCCTCTCCACGGTCGTTGATTGATCTCATTATGGAAAAAACGGGACTGGGCCGTTACTTTGATATTCGAATCACCGGAGAAGAAGTATCCCAGGGTAAGCCGGCTCCGGACATCTTCCTATATGCCGCCGAACTGCTAGGTATAGCCCCGGCCCATTGTATTGTTATTGAGGATTCACGAAATGGTGTTCATGCGGCCAAGAGTGCGGGTATGCGCTGCATTGGTTTACACAACCCAGGCTCGGGCCAGCAGGATTTATCCAAGGCAGATCACCGTATTTTCAACTATGATGACCTGTGGGCGCTTAAAGAGAACTTGCCATTCGGGGAATAGTTGCCTGCCAAGAGAAGGACCGTAAGATGCTGGAAGGCATATCTCCTCTATAAATATATTAAACCGCATAACCTTTAAAATGGATGAGGACATATATAAATATGCCCCATAGAGTACACAGTTGAGTATGTTAACCTACCCTGTGTGTACTCTATGGGGTATGCTTTACATCAAATATTTTTTAACCCCATTTTGTTACGGAAAAAACTGAACTTAGGAATGCCATAATCGGAATTTTTATAGTATGTATTTTATGTGTCAAGTAGCAGTTTTCCGCTTTGGCCATCCTCATCAGTCCCGGCTTTCACACCCAAATACACCTCTTCCCTTTTGGGTCCATTAAAAACCATTTTATTATAAGACGCTTGCTCTTAATCATTACTTTATGTGCATATAAGCTAGTTTATAGTATCTCATATTGCTGTGCTCAGTTGTGCAGTCGTTTTTCAATGATGTTCTACTGGAGGATCACTGTGAAGGTCTTGATCCCGCTCTGTAAAGTTCCAGCGAGTAAAGGTAACCTCAAAACCCTCTCGGGTTGGCGAACAGGTATAAGGACCGGCCTGATTTCCGGTGGTGTAGGGAAAACGCGCCACACGTATCGTTCGCCATCCGTGCTGCTCCGTCCTTGCGCGAATAATTACAGCATCCTTGATGATGGAAGCGCGCAGGGTGACTTCTTCACCGACCCACTCTGGCACAGCCGCAAGCGACCAGTCAGAATATCCAGCGGTTACGACTGTGGAAAGCTGAGGAATGCCGTCATTGATTTCTATCCCCGCTTTAATCCATTGCTCCGGGCCATGGTATAACAAAATACCTGCCTGATCGTAAAGCTCCGTAAATGATGCGAGTTGAAACGACACTTCCACCGCCGTGTTATGATTCCAATCCGATAATAGAGCGGACCCATCCTCAAATTCAAAACCATATAAAGTCTTTTTCCAGAAGTCTCTTCCCTTTTCAGGCGCAACCTTAAGAAAATCTCCTTCTTTCCGGGCATATAGAGGTGAATTGATCCAATTCCCTTCCTCCCATTCCATTCTCTTTTTAGTCATCTTTTTGTCCTCCCTTGTTCAATAAAGGTGTGTCGTTCTAAGCAAACATTAGATACCAATAGATCGCGATCTCGTCACTTTCTCTATTTAGACCTTTGTAGAAGTAGGAGTCGAATCCACCGATCACAAAACCGCAGCTTTCATAGAATTTACATGCGCGAACATTATTGCTTTGTGTCTCCAGCATGATCCCTGGCATTCCGTCATCTTTCGCCCAGCGTTTAGCCTGTTCGATTAGTTTCTTACCGATACCGAGGCTTCTATATTGCTTGTCGACTTTGATATCTTCCACATATGCATATTTGTTCCAATTTCTTTTCAGAACAATTTGACCTACAACTTGATTATTTACGAGCGCTAAATATATGATTTGATCGGGATTGCTGATATAGTTCGAATAATCCTCAACTGTATCTTCCTCAAGCTGATCATCATCGTAGCTTTTTTTGCTAATAGGCCTCTCCTTCACCGTATATTCGATTTGCTGTCCCGTTAATTGCAAGACAAGGGTAGAATCCACGATAAAGCTACCATCAATGTTAGTACCACGCTCACCGTCCTCAGCCTTCAGTTCTCTGATTAAAATATCCATTTTCACCTCCCCCATCTTGAAGCAAAATCAAATTGCATTAATACTGCACATTCTTCAAATCTACATCAGTTTAACGCTGTTCCGTTCTAACCATTATAACAAAGTTTCGCCATTTTCTGTATAATCCATCAAACATATTAAACCTTCTCCCATTCCCGATTCCGCTCATAAAGTGAGCTAGTAATAATACGGTCCAGCAGCTGCGTAAAGGTTATGCCTGCTGCAGCTGCACTCTTCGGTAGCAGGCTGTTAGCGGTCATTCCGGGTAAGGTGTTTACCTCCAGTACATAAGGTATATCCTGACACAAAATCATATCGACCCTTGCATACACCTTGCACTGCAGCAGCCGATAGCTGACAAGTGCCGTCTCGCGCACACGCTGCTCAATAACGGGAGGAAGCTGGATTACCTTCTCCTCAGCGCCGCCGATCTCATATTTCGCTTTATAGTCAAACCATTCAGAATGAGCGGAGCGAATTCTGATGATTGGTAATACCTCGCCATCCACAATTGAGCAGGTAAGCTCCGTCCCTTGAATAAAAGGCTCAACTAAAAGCGTCTGATCCAAACCGCAAGCCTCCTGAATAGCCGAGTGAAGCTCCATCTCATTATGCACAAGCTGGATGCCGATGCTGGATCCTCCCATATTTGGCTTCACAATAACGGGGTAACCCAACTGCTCTACCGCTTGCTGATCATAATCGTCCCTTCCCTGCCAGCAGAGGCCTGCAGGCGTATGCACCCCTGCCGACTTCAGCAGCATCTTGGACAGCTGCTTATTCATGCACAGGCTGCTTGCCAGAACACCGCTCCCTGTATAGGGAATGCCTAGTGTCTCCAGCGCTCCCTGCACCGTGCCGTCCTCGCCATATTGGCCATGCAGCGCCAACAGTGCAAAATCGATGCCTGCGTGCTGAACCTGTGCGATTAAATCCGCTGGCTGATCAATCGCAATTGGAACCACTTCATAGCGGCTGCGGTCCAAATGATTCAGCATCTCTTGACCTGTCTGCAGCGAAACCTCACGCTCAGTGGAAGTCCCTCCCATAATAACGCCTATCTTCATCATGACCCCCCATTTTCTTGAAAAATCATAGTGCAATTACAGGCTGTTCTTATGACCACATGCCTTATGAAAGTTACGCACCTGTTGGCCTATGATCTGAATCCCCCGCTCGATCTGTTCATCGGTTACTCGGGAAAAACCAAGCCGCAAAGTATTCGTCCCTTCACCTTCTTGTATAAAAAACTTGTCTCCAGGTGTATATATAACCCCTTGATTTATGCATACTTCAAGCAACTGGCGCGTATTTACGCCTGACGGAAAGGTAAGAAACACATGTAAGCCCCCATCGCCAGATAGTTGCGCCTCAGAGAGATGGGTTTCACAGCATGCCTTTGTAAGCTCGTATTTGCGCTTATACTCCATACGTGCTCTTTTTACATATTTCTCAAAATTTCCATTGAGCAGATATTGATATAATATCGATTGGTCGATCGTTGAGGTATGAATGGTGCGCGCCCGCTTAATGCTTTCCAGAGTGTCAATCAGCGCTCGATCTCCAAGCACCCAGCCTACTCGCAAGCCAGGGAACAGCACCTTGGAGAAGCTGCCTATATAGATTACTCCGTTCCCTCGCCCTGCTGTTGCTATTAATGGCGCAATATGCGCTCCTGAATAGCGCAGCTCCTCATTAAAACCATCCTCAATCACCGGAATCTGATAGCGCATCATTAAATTCATTACAGCGCTTCGCTTTGCTGGTGACATGACAATGCCTGTAGGATTGTGATAGGAAGGAGTCAAATAAGCGAGATCGAAGCTATTTGTCTGCTTCTGCAATACCGCTTCAAGCTGATCTACATTAATACCATCCCGCTCCATTGGAATACCGGTAATCTCAAAACCTTGTAGTTTTAAATTTTTGATCGCTGTGTGATGGGTTGGATTTTCACAAATTACCGTACCGCGGCGCGCTGAAGGGCGGAGTGCCGACAACACAATGTCAAAGCCTTCTGTAAACCCGCTTGTAATCAGTATATCCTTGCCGCTTATATCGACGCCCTTATTCTCCATATATCCCATCAGGTAATCGATCAGTGGTTTGTAACCCTTGGCATAGCCGTAGTTGAGCAGCACCTGCCCTTCGATTGCCATCCGATCCATAAAGGCTCGCCTTACATCTCCCAGATCAAACAGCTGCTCATCCGGTGCGATGCTTGTAAACGAGATGGTTCCTTTTGGGGTGCGAATGCCCTGCTTCATCATATCAAGCTCTGCAGCCGATACAGCGTACTTGCTCATTCTTGTCTTCCAATCAATCTGCCAGGCGAAGGAGGCGTCAGACCCTCCGTTATCCACAGCCAAACGGCCCACCATAGCGGCCACATAGCTGCCTCTACTCGGTATCGTATACGTAAATCCATCGTCCTCCAGACCTTCATAGGCTGCAATAACTGTATTGCGACTCACCTTGAGTACACTGCTCATTTCTCGTGTGGAGGGTAGCTTCTGATCCTTATGAAACGTCCCTTTTATAATTAAACGTTTAATATATTCTTTTACTTGTATCGCGACCGGACGGTCACCAACAAGCTTAAAATCTTGGAACATGGTTCATCACCCTCCATCTACAATGATGGCACAGGTAACAAAAGAAAAAAAGAACCACCGCCCCGGACTTTTCATCCTTCGATGGTTCCTTCGATTTTATTCCAGCACATCCGCATCATAACCGTGCCCCCAGATGGTTGTTTACCCAAAGATTATCTTTTGACTAATCTCGAAATCCTTAATGGTTGCATCCGGTCTTAAAACTTTATTTTGATCCAGCTCAGATAACGGACCACCATTTCTAACCTTCTTTATCCAATCATGATTTGCAAGTGCCCCTTTCCCTATAGTCTAACCCTGCTTGCCCTAATTACATGAAAATAACTTCGGCCTCATCCTCTTTTCCTGACCATTTATGCTGATAATCATTAACCTTAGCCTGGGAAATTCGAATGCCTACTGTAAAATCGGGGCCAACGGCTTGGCGAATTGCAGTAGCCACTTCAACCAAGAGTCGTATCCGGTTTTCAATGGATCCACCGTATTCATCTGTTTGACGATTCGTATAGTCCGTAAGGAACTGATCAAGCAAATAACCATTTGCTCCATGGATCTCCACGCCATCAAATCCTACGCTCTTCGCACGAACGGCTGAAGCAACAAATCCACGGATGACTTCCTCAATATCTTCTTTCGTTGCAGCGATCGGAGTAGA
Source organism: Paenibacillus sp. FSL W8-0439 (assembly GCF_038008995.1). Lineage (NCBI taxonomy): Bacteria > Bacillati > Bacillota > Bacilli > Caryophanales > Paenibacillaceae > Paenibacillus > Paenibacillus sp. FSL W8-0439. The sequence continues at coordinate 2,660,809 of NZ_JBBPAK010000001.1, read as the reverse complement.
AAACGATTCAGCACCACCATAAAAAGCTAGAGGTTCACCCTTTGGAAGCACTTCTGACGGAGCTAGATTTTGGGACTTGAATCGATTTCCTTGTAATAAGGCTCCTGCATGCTCAAGCTGCACAACAATAGATGAGCCTGCTGCATGAACAGCATCCACCACTTTTTTTCCAAGATGTGATTTGCTCCTCATTCACTAAACCAGACTGATTAAAATAACACTGGCTATACAATTCATCTGTATATGTTCCTTCTGTTATGATTAGACCAAGCCCCCACGAGCGAAAGAGGCATAGTAAGCTGCCATTTGATCAGTGGCTAATCCTTCCGATGTAGCACTGATACGTGTCATTGGAGCTACGCCTACACAGTTAATTAACACGTTATTACCTATCTGCACGCTCTTAAACAATGTATTTAGTTGTCCCAATTCACATCCACCTCTAACATTAGATTCATTCGTAACACATTCAATACTTGATTTATGATCATCGAACAAGTACATTATAAACCGGTATATTTTATCGGTAAAATTGATGTTATCGAACGATTAATTCAACAAAATTGAACTGTTATTAACGAAAGACGTGGACGTATGGAACTTCGTTATTTGATCACATTAAAAACCATTGTCGAAACAGGAGGATTTAAAAAAGCAACTGAACACTTGGGTTACGCTCAGTCTTCTGTGACGACACATATTAAGGAATTGGAATCTGAGGTCGGCAAGCCCATCTTTGATCGCTTAGGTAAGAAGGTGGTTCTAACCCATCACGGTCATCAGTTTCTCCCTTATGCACTTAAGATCATTGAGCTCTACACTCAGGCACTAACGACCAATGATGAACCTACCGGCAACTTGACATTAGGAATCTCAGAGTCGTTAATGATCTGCCGTATTCCATCATTGCTTGTTGAATATAGACAAATGTATCCCAAAGTCAATCTTTCTCTGAAATCTTTGGATTATCAAGATGTCTCTCATGCTGTTCAGACCGGTGAGATTGATTTCCTTGTCGCCTTGGAGAAAGAAGGCTGGGGAGCTAATGTGTTAAGAGCGGTTTAGGCATCTCCATGGTTCCTTTTTTCTCCGTTAAAGAGGAACTAGAACATTACAAGCTTCAGGGTGAAGAGGTTGGACCAGACTGTCCTGCAATATCAACATATTTGGCATATCACAAAGATAAATGGCCCTCACCTGCTATGAAGGAAATGATCAAGCTCATTAAAAGACATGCGGAGAAATGGGGCTAGTTTCCTGTGAGGGTGATATCATATGTATTTTGTAGTTATAAATTGTTCTTCTCTGTATATTGACATATCGCAAGTGACTTTCAGGGTCTTATATATCATGATGTACTATTTTAGGAGGAACGCAACCAGATGGATATTTGTTACTGTTATCACGGCAAACAAGTTTGTGAACCCAGCTATTCATGGGGACCCGGCATCAAAGGACAATACAAAATCATGTTTATCCATGCGGGTAGAGGCGTTTACCAGATTGACGGTAAGACCTTTCATCTTCAGCAAGGCGAAGGATTTATCGTATACGATAACATTCTTTGTTACATGGAGGCAGACCAAACTGATCCTTGGATTTATTCTTGGATAGCCTTTTCGGGTAACGGGGTTATACCTCTATTCGAGCAGGCGCACATTTCTCCCCTTCATCCCGTATTCAGGTACTCCCCGTTGTTTTGGTTTGATTCTTATTTGGAGGAATTTTCCGCCTGCGACGTGAACCACAGCACCAGTGAACTGCGAAGACAGAGCATTTTGTTCAGGTTACTTGCCGATTGGATCGAAATGTTGGTTGCTACGAGTCAACTACTGCCCGAGGTACGGCCCAAAGACGCCTACATCCGTAAAGCGGTCGAGTTTATTCGAATGAACTATAACCAAAGAGTTTCCATTTCCGAGGTCGCACACATAGTTGGCATTGATCGTGTCTATCTGTCCGTTCTTTTCAAGGAAATTCTTAATGTTTCCCCTCAGCAATACTTGTTGAACCTCCGGATGGACAAAGCAAGCGATCTGCTGGACAATTCGCAGCTGTCCATCACGGAAGTCTCCTATTCTGTTGGCTATAGCGACCCGCTGCTGTTCTCCAAAATGTTTAAAAAAGTGAAGGGACTTTCTCCATCACACTTTCGCGCAAGGCTTAAAAGAGACAGCTTAATGGGTCTTTCAAGCCTTGACTGATTTGTTCGTTTAATGAATCGTATTGTTGCTCTGACATTACCAGGGGACATCCCCGATATTATGCATAACCTGGTCGATCTCTTGAAGATCCGCTGCTGATAGCGGATCCGCATGTACTGCTAGCACGTTTTCCTCAATTTGACCTACACGGCTTGCACCGATTAGCACCGAATCGACGCCGCCTTCGCGTAGCGCCCATGTCAACGCCATTTGCGGTAGCGTCTGACCGCGGCGCTTCGCGATCGTCTCTAGCGCACGGAATTTGTTGATCCGCTCCTGAGATACGGCCTCCGGTTTCAGTGTGCGCTGGCCTGTTTTAAACTCAGTTTCCAGCTTATCGATGTATTTTCCCGTCAACTGTCCGCGACCAAGCGGGCAGAAAGCCACTGTGCCGGCTCCCACTTCAGTCAGCACGTCCTGCAATCCGTTCTCAATCCACCGGTTCAGCATTGAATACATAGGCTGGTGGACGAGCAGCGGTGTACCAAGGTTCTTAAGGATCATAGCTGCTTGCTTCGTTTCCTTCGGTCCGTAATTGGATAAACCGACATACAGTGCTTTGCCTGATTTTACAGCATGAGCAAGCGCTCCCATCGATTCCTCTAATGGGGTATCACCATCGGGACGATGATGGTAAAAGACATCGACATAGTCGAGTCCCATTCGTTGAAGGCTGCGGTCCAGGCTTGCAAGCAGGTTTTTTCTCGAACCCCACTCACCGTACGGACCAGGCCACATATAGTAGCCAGCTTTAGTTGAAATAAACAGCTCATCCCGATAAGGTGCAAGGTCTTTTTTTAAAACGTGTCCAAAGGTCTCTTCGGCCGATCCAGGAGGCGGTCCGTAATTGTTTGCCAAATCAAAGTGCGAGACACCAAGATCGAAGGCGCGTAATATCATTGCACGACTATTCTCAAACGGTTTGTCCCCTCCAAAATTTTGCCACAAGCCGAGCGAAATGGCCGGCAGCCTGACGCCGCTCCGTCCAATCCGCCGATATTTCATTTGTTCGTATCGATTTTCTTGTGCGATATAAGTCACCTGATTTCATCCTTTCTCATTCCTAGCGAAATGCTGACCTCCCACGTACCCGCTTCTTATTTTTCATTTCATGCCTCCCTCAAGACATGTTATAAGGTTGAGGACCTAACCTTAGGTAGCTCAAGTATATCTAACAATTCTTATGTATTGGAATGTCACTATGATAAAAGCACATGTCATAATGTTATTAGATAACAGGACAGCTCCTAAAAAAGAAGCCAAGAGCGAGTAATGTGCTCTTGGCTTGCTTGAAAAGGCGCTGCATTCGACTTTGGATTTATTCTGCCAGCATAAATACCCTTGAATAGTTTCACTAGAGGAATTTGCTCGCTTTCCCGATGGTACTCTGATATCCGACCGAGGCCAGTCTCCACATGTCGTTTACCAATAAGTTCGTGTCAATGTAAGGGCTAATTCTTGGTTTGCTTTTCACCTATTTTTCGAATTTGTATCCAATACCAAACACGGTAGTAATCAGATCGCTTGCATCCAATTTCTTGCGAAGCCTTTGTATGTGTGTATCAACAGTCCGAGTATCGCCGACAAAATCATATCCCCATACAATATCCAGCAGTTCCGAGCGTGTGAACGTTTTGCCTCGGTGATTTATCAGAGTCATAAGTAAATCAAACTCTTTCGGAGTCAAGTCAATTGGAATACCATTTTGTTTGACAAGATGTTCCTCGACAATAATTTCGATTTGTTTAAACCGAATTACTTTACTCTCCGTATTTTTTCCATTGTTTGCTTGATCTACCCTCCGGAGGATTGTCCGAATCCGAGCAATAACCTCCCTTAAATCAAAAGGCTTTGTAATATAGTCATCCGCGCCGAATTCAAGACCAAGGATTTTATCGGTGATATCCGATTTCGCGGTAATCATCAAGATCGGTATGTTATAACTTGCAGTTACTTGTTTGCAAATATCTAATCCGCTTTGATCCGGCAGCATCCAGTCAAGTAGCAAAAGATTAGGTTGAAATTGTTGAAGTTCAACCATCCCTGCTGCTCCATTTGCCGTAGTTCGCGTTTCAAACCCCTCCATTGAAAGTCCGTATGATAATAAATCTGCTATTGGTGTATCATCTTCAATAATGAGAATTTTTGCTTTATTCATCATAACCCCCGTCTTCTCTCGTTAATCCGCGATATCATAATGTTAATGATTAGTTAGGGAATAATCAACTCGGAACATAATACAGTAATCTTTGCACCTTGGACTGCAGTTCATGAAAACATCAGCCGTTTCTGACGTTTTGTGTGACACAACGAAAGATGCCTATTTTATAACAAAGAAAAACAACCTTGCTCCAGTCCGAGGACTAAGATAAGGTTGCACTTAAAAGGAGGTTTATTGATTCTATTTATAAGCCACACGTTAATGGCATTTTTGCACAACGGACAACATACCGCCAAAACATCCAGTGAATTGAATATTCACAAAAATACGCTGCTTTACCGCGTAAATAAGATCAAAAAATTACTCAATTCCTCGCTTGATGAGGGTGACGAACTCTTCTCTTACCAGTTGTCTTTCAAAATTTTTAATTATATGTCCTCGCAGCTGTAGCCTTATTTTTCCCAACTACAAAACACGGTACTTCATGAAGACCTGTTAGGAATGTGTTATTGCAGCGTCACGTTGTCAACGTAAACGGCTGACTTACCGCTGCTGTTCTCCGAGGCAAGAAATTGTACGCCGATTTCCCTAACATCGTCAAGATTAGGTACAGATGTAAGGTTGAACGACAACGTCGTACCTCCAGACGAATTAATCTTGACGGCTTTGCCAGCATACCAAGCCCAACCTGATCCTGTCTTGGCATAAATCTTGGCATGGAGTCCGTCACCTGCGGAGTCCCAAGATGCATGTTTGACGGTCGCGCTTAGCGTGGTCTTACCACTTAGGTTGCGGCTTTGTGAGAGAAGCAGGTAGTGCTGGGAATTGGCAGACATGATGATATCCGCTTTAAGAGAATTACTGCCCTTGGATGACCACTCGTTTACGCTCCATGGACCATCGGATATATTCGAACCGGTCCAACCCTGCATACTACCCTCGAAGTCATATAATGTGTGTGCGCTACTGCCACCGCAAGCCGCATTCTGCCTCCACTCGGCATATGGAGCGTGCCCAGCTAAAATGCTTTTCAGATAGTTACCTCCTGCTGTGAGACTCCCGTTCGTATTGAAAATACTGGCGCCTTCTGTCTTGTCATTAATCGCCCAGTTGGCCCATGACAGGTTATTCTGGTTCATCCAGTCAAGCCATTGGTTCGTGGAATCGTAATTAATGCCGCCGTCGCCATCCGCGTTAACAAAGCCCATCTCGGTAACAAACAGCGGGATACCCTTGCTCATTGCGTAGTTGGCTTTGTCCCGGAGCGACTGAAAATGAGATCCAGCGTAAAAGTGCAATGTATAGGCGATATTACCAGAGGATGTAATGGGGTCGTTCGCTGCCTGATCTACACTCTGAGACCAGAACGGCGTTCCAACGACAATCAGATTGTCGGAATGTTGACGAATGGCCGGGATGACTTGCTCAGCGTAACTTTTGATTGTCCCCCACGAGACTTGGGTAGGTTCGTTATAGATCTCAAAAATGACGTTATCATAGCTTCCGTATTCCTGCGCCATCCGGCTGAAGAAACTTTTGGCAGCGTTGACGTTATTGTGCGCGTCATGTGAGTGCCAATCGATAATGACATAGATCCCCTTTGCGATTGCCGCATTGACCACGTCACGAACTTTGGACTCATCGGCCGTGTTATATGGATTTCCGCTGGGGTCCACACCATATGCCGCTCTTACGATCTCTACTTGAAATTCATCCACCATCCGATTCACCGTGGTGGTATTCCAAAATGGACCGGACCAGTTGCTCCAGAAGAAACTCGCCCCTTTGACCATCATCGGCCGATTCGTTTTGGAGCCGTTAATCTTGTTTCCACTTGCTTTCATTTCACCGAAATAGCTTACAGGGTTTGCGCAGGCAGCTGCAGAAGCAGGCGTTGCAGGTATGACCGCTTGAAAAAGCAGCGTTAATAAGCTGAACAGTAGGATCATGGTTAACGACTTAGTGAATGAATTGAACGACATTTTCATAATTCTCTTCTCCCTTTAATATGGCATGGTTACGCGAAAAATTTCGGCAAGTAGCCCCGATATTCATCAGCATATCGGCTGGGTTCAAGAACAGTGACAGTATACATACTTGTTATCGAAAACGTTTTAGAATTCAATACCAATTTTCTAGTTTTATATCTTTCACAAAAAGTATAAATTTATTGATTTCAAAGAAGAATATGAAATTTGATCAGTCGGCATCAAGTTCTTAGCATTTAATTTTCGAAAACGTTTTCGGTAATTAAGCTGAAAATGTTAGTAAAACCTCCTGCTCCCATAGATTCAACCATTAACATCTCCAGGCTTGCATTGGGTTTATAACATATCTCCCTACGTCTTCCGGGTCATCACCTTCTTTCAAAATCATATCTATTCTAGTTTCCTCCCCTCTGACGCAATATGAGGCTTTCCCTTTTGTCCATAACTCGGGAATGAAACAAGAACGAGCAGAAGAATGTTTGATTCAAGGAAACTTATATTAAGCGCTTACATCATAATTAAAATACAATTTGTTTTTGTGTTTGTCAATTCTTAAAAAACTATTCCTTATACTGTCCTGTCGAGTCTCGTACAACCAGATCTGCCGGGACAATCTCCGTCGGCGGTGAATAATCGGGATTCTCAATCATTCGGATGAGATGCTCTCCTGCTTTCATTCCCATTAGAGTAATGTTCTGATTGATCGTCGTAAGCTTAGGCATGGTCAGCTCCGCATAGAACGTGTTGTCAAACCCAACGACGGAAATGTGCTCAGGTACTCGCTTTCCGATTTCGCGAATTGCTTCGATCGCACCGGTCGCCATATAGTCTGAAGAGCAGATCACGCCGGACGGTGCTTCCGGAAGCTGTAGCAGGCGCTTCATCGCCTTATATCCACCTTCAATGCTGTATTTCTCTACCTCAACATATTTGGCATAGTAAGGAAGATCCCTCGAGCGCAGCCCTTCCTGATACCCGGAAAATCTCGTTTGACCAACCAGACATCCCAAATCCCCGGAAATAAAGGCGATGCGTTTATGTCCAAGTTCCACCAAATGCTGAACACCTAAGTAAGCACCTCTGCGATTGTCGGCTGTTACATAGCCGGTTCTAGGTCCCAGCAGATCGGTATCAATCATCATCGTCGGCATCTCAGCCTGAAGCAGATCCAAAAAATTTTGATTAGTTCGATCGACACCAAACATGACAACTCCATCTACATTGCGGCTGATGCAATGCTTAGTGAAGGTATAATCGGGATTGCTAAGATTCGGTGATAGAAAGAGCAGGTCATAACCGCTATCTTCAAGAGACTTTCTTAACCCATCAAGAAGCTCCGAAATAAAAGGATTCGTGAAGAAATCCAGCAGGAACATCCCGACCGTCCAGGAACGCTTTTTCACGAGGCTTCGGGCAACCACATTCGGCTGGTAGTTTAGCAATTCAATCGCCTTGTTTACCTTATTCCTCGTTTTGCTGCTGACATCAGAATAATTATTAATCACTTTGGATACCGTTGCCACTGATACCCCTGCTTGTTTGGCCACCTCATGGATAGATGCCACTACACTCACCCCAAACCAAAATAAACGAATTCACACACAGTACATAACCATTTACTATATATTATACGCGATGCTCAGCCTCATAGGAAACGTTCAGTAATATCGAATAAACAAAAAAAAGTCGCCAATATGGCGACTTCCAAGCGTATATGTTTTTATCCATTGATAACAGTGACAACAAGTTTACCCTTTTCTTCTTTGTGCATTTTTAACTTCCTTTGCTTCTAGTTGATCTCCAAATAGTCAATGTATGCATCCCATGTTCCGTTTTCAGCTGTTAGAACGAGCTCAATCTCTTGATTTCCGGCTCCATGGCTGACATTGGTTAGAGTATAGACCGCGGGATTGCTCCCGCCGAAGTAGAAGGTCCCCTTTGCCTGTCCACCGATTTTTAGGTCGACTCTGGCCATGTTGGAATTACTTGAAGCACCACGGAGTGAAAAATGATGGGTGCCGCTCGCAAAATATTGCGTGTACTTCACCAAATCATTGTTAGAATATAAAGCAACTCCGTTGAACGGCAAACTGATATTCCCGGTGTACTGACCGCCTTTGGTCATACTCTCGACTTCCACTTTTGTACCTGCGCTTGGAGGAGATGTAGAGCTGTCAGGCGCCACCGCGCGACCGGTGGTCGGCGAGATCATGCCAGAGCATAGGCTACGGCTCTTGAGATTTTGTGCAATCTGCGGGATCGCTTGGAGCGTCGTCTGGTACTGGTCATGCATAAGGAGCACGTCGCCGTTTTGCAACCTGTTCGCAGACGCTACGATTTGGGCCGTAGTGGCACCGTTCCAATCCTGGGAATCAACGCTCCACAGCACTTCAGTAAGAGCATTTTGGCTCTCGGTGGATTTCAAGGTCGAGTTGGTCGCACCGTATGGCGGACGGAACAGCTTCGGTGCAGTTCCAGTAATCGACTGGATCGCCTGCTGCGTCCGTGTGATTTCTGACGACATTTGCGAGCTACTCAACGTAGTCATATCCGGATGCGTATAGGAGTGGTTACCGATCCACATGCCTGCATCCGCTTGGTCCCGTACCAGAGACGGGCTATTCTGCGCGTTCTGCCCGATGTTGAACATCGTTGCGCGCAAACCGGCCTGCTTCAGAGCCGCAAGCAGTTTTGTCGTGTTACTGGTATTTGGGCCATCGTCGAACGTCAAACCTACGTAACCGTTCGCGCAACTCGCATCGGCAGCACTGGCGACAGACATCATCGGTACGGAGAACAATGTACCGATAAGCATCAGAGCCATTGTGCCTTTTACTAGCTTTGCTTTAAGCATAAAAGTATATCCTATTCATATAGTATTTGTTTTCACCAAGATTTGGACTGAAAGATTTTCCGTTTGCATTCCCTTGCTCTGCTACGAGTTTAATTGCCAAAAACAGCCTCGTATCTATTAATTGTAAACGTTTACAGATGGTGTTTTATCATCGAATTCTTCTTATTTAACCTGCAAAGATTTAACCTTATGCTGTAAAATGTTTAGTTTTTTGTACAAAAAAGCTGACATCATGATGTATCAATGTCAGCTCTATAAAAATTATTATTTCCTATTAATGATCCAAGGAAGCCTTTTCTCCCTTGAACACGATCATAAAAATGGCACCGCCTGTAATTACTACAGCTAGAAGTAGTAACGTTAAATTGCTGTATAAATATGCTGCAACGTCAGTAACGATTGGGAAAATAGAAAAGTTGAACCTCAGCTGTGTAAGCAGTCCGCCTACAACTGCGATACCGATCCCTTCCGCCAAAAAGCAGGAAAAATTCAAAAAACCCATACCTGAGCCAGATTCGTCAGCACTTAGCGAGCCTGCCACAATGGTTGAGATGACCGTTTTGACAAAGGATAGTCCACCAAAAATCAAAACCAATGCTCCTGAGATGATCCAGGGGCTACGATCGGCAAAAAGTGAAACGATTAAAAGACCCGACCCCAGAAGCAATAACCCTGCAACCATGACAAAACGAGCTCCCTGCCTATCGACCAAAGAACCGCCAACGATCCCGAAAAGAATCACGCTAATCGTTCCTGGAAACAGAACACCGCCTCCAATAAGGCTTGTCGACATCTGGTGCACTTCTCTCATCATATAAGGGATCATAGACATAAATCCTGCAACGGTTCCTAGAAGTATTCCACCTACAAATACGCCGACAATAAATCTTCTCCTCTTGAATAAAGCTGGTTCTATGAAAGGTTCCTTAGCTCTTCGAATTCTCAGCACAAATCCTATGAAAAGAATGACACTGATGTTCAGATACCACCACTCGTAATGTGTCGTAAATAAAGTGAACGAAACCGTTCCAAGAACAAAGAGCAGGCCTCCCGGAACATCAAGCCCACCTTTTTTCACAGGTTCGTCAGAGAGCGTCCGTAAGAAAAACGGTAGTGTGACTAGCGTCATCATGGGCAGGAAAAACAGATAGGACCAATGTACATAGTCCGCGATCCAGCCTCCAAGTATAGGACCAAAACCTTCTCCCAAGGCAACGGTCGATCCAATCATACCAAAAGCTTTTCCTTGATGCTGCATTTCGATACTTTTGGTGACGATGACCATAATCAGCCCAGGGACGGCAGAAGCACCCGCTCCTTGGATAAATCGTGCAACAAGCAAAATCGGAAACCAGGCATGAAAAAGCAAGCCAATTAGCGATCCCCCGCCGTATATCATCATACTGATGAAAATGAGTTTTTTTACGCCGTAAATATCCGATATTTTTCCGTAAACGGCCGTTCCAACAGCAAAAGAAAGAATGAAGCTGGTATTAACATAATTTGCAGCGGATGGCTTAATTCCAAATTGAGCGGCAATGTCGGGCAACGATACGTTGAACACCGTCTCATTCAATACGCTGAAAAATGCAAGCACGCACAGCCAAATCAAAGAATTAGGAATACGTTTCTCAATCGATTTTTCCATTATGCAAACCCCTTAAAAATGCCAGGGATTACGCAGTTTATAGGGCCAGTGATGCGTTATCCCCTTTAATTTGTGCCCTTCTTTTCACTATGTACTTCATTCTAACGCCTCCACAAAATAAAAGTAAAAATCTGTTTAATTTCAATTACCTAACCATATTATCACTAAAATAATAAAAATATCACCTGTTATTTTTGACGATAATCATTTCATGACGAGGTAAAGCAAAAACGGTTAGTTCCACTCGTTGGATAACAATGTTTAGCCTCTGCGCTATCTTATTAACGCAATCTCCTACTTATTTATTTTCAATGGTAGATCATCAAAAACATATATGGAACTAAGTTGTTTGTTTGGAAATTGTCGCAAAATATTTTACAACTATCTCGCGGAATTCCTGAGCAGCCCGCGAAATATACCGATTCCTGTTCCATAATAAAGCAATTTCCCGTATCAATTCGTGATTCTCTACCTGGAGGTATTTGAGATGCTCCTGCGAATTTCGTGCCGTGCTCGGTATGAAAGCTATGCCAATTTCGGCTTCCACAAGAGTACTAAGCCTTGCAGGTTCATCCCCCTCATACACATATTTAGGCACAAATCCTTCCGACATGCATACAGAGTCCACTAAATCACGAGTACCATAGCCTCTCTTTACGCCGACAAACCATTCTTCCCTTAGCTCTGTCAAGGATACGCTATTTCGATCCGCAAGCCGATGCCCCTTTGGAACAGCTACAAGAATGGGGTCGATACATACGATTTTACATTCGATGTCATTCCCTTCTACAGGAGGTGAGGATAAGCAAAAATCAACCTCCCCTCTATGAAGAAGTGTAACCATTTCCTGCGTGGTCAGCATTTGCACATGAAATTGAATATAGGGTCGTTTTCTCCGGAACTCTCGAAGGATATTTGGCAATGTGCTTGCGGTGGTCACTGCCAATTCGAGAGTTCCGTGTTCTGGGCTGGATAAGTCGCTAAGCTCCTGCTTCCCTTGTTCTAATTCAAACAAAGCCCTTTCTGCACGGTGAAGAAATTTGCTCCCGAACTCATTCAATCGCAGTTTTCTCCCTGTTCGATCGAATAAAGGGACCCCCAGATCTTCCTCCAAGCGTTGAATCGTTTTGCTGAGCGACGATTGAGTAACGTGCAGACTTCGTGCAGCTTCTGTTACATGTTCCAAACGAGCTACAGCGAGAAAATATTGCAGTTGAAGAAGTTCCAAATCGCATCCTCCATTCATTCCCTCAAATCAATGAGATTATAACATCAAATGCATTGGAATAAATAATCGATTTCGAGTACGATGACATTAATTCGCTATAGGGGGACCAGAAATGAGTGTTCGCAGCTGGTGGTTAATGATTTCAGTTGGTCTAGGGATACTATTGAATCCATTAAATTCTTCGATGGTTTCTGTTGCGATTCCAAGTCTGCAAAAGGTATTTCGCCTTGACTTTACAGGTGTTTCCTGGATTATTTTTTCTTTCTACATTGCAAGCAGCATCGCTCAACCTGTCATGGGCAAAGCCAGCGATTTATTCGGTCGTAGAAAGATATTTCTTACAGGTCTTGTTGTATCATTCATTGCATCATTACTAGCCCCATTGTCACCAAACTTTGGATCGCTCATCGTGTTCCGCATTGTGCAATCCATCGGAACAAGCATGATGGTTGGGGTTGGAATGGCCATTGTTCGAATCCATATTACAGAGAAACAAGCGACTGCGCTGTCTGTTTTGTCCATTTTCCTATCAGGAGCGGCAGCAATTGGACCCTTTATTGGCGGGGTTTTGATTCATTGGTGGAATTGGCCTGCCATCTTTTTCATCAATATTCCGTTTGTGGTAGCCAGCTTTCTATTGGCTTGGAGGACTATTCCTAAGGACGAATCACCAACATCCGTTGCACGCAACATGTCCTTTCGTAAATGGTTTGATTTAATTGATGCAAGAGGAATCCTGCTCTTCACATTAGGGCTGGTTGCCTTGCTCGTTGGATTACTCTCGGCAAAATCATCTGGGCATATCTCGTTAGAAAACGTCATTGTCGGGTTAATAGGCCTCGCTGCGCTGGGGGCATTCGTACGATATGAGTTAAAAGCGACGTCACCCTTTATTCCTTTACGCACGTTCGCCAAATATCCTGCGTTGACTTGGGTTAATGTCGAATTCATGTTCGTTAACGTACTCTATTACTCGCTTTTTTTCGGGCTTCCGTCCTACTTGCAAGTGGTAAGGCATGTAAGCGAGTTCCAAACAGGGATTCTCATGCTAAGCTTAGGCTTGTGCTCGCTAGCTGCTTCTCCAATAGCAGGACGATGGATTGATAAATCAGGACCCAGACCGGCATTACTGGTATCCGCAATCCTGATGACATTGGGATCTGTGTGGCTTGTAACATTAAATCCAACTTCTCCGGTGATCAGCGTGTGTTTGGCTTTGGCTGCATTCGGTATTAGCAACGGACTGAACAATGTAGGTATGCAAGCTGCCTTGTTCCAAAGTTCTCCAAAAGAAATAATCGGTGTAGCATCCGGATTGTTTAATACATCAAGATATCTGGGAACCATTTTCTCTTCATTGTTGATAGGTATCGTAATGGGAGGTAAGTTCAGCTTCGAGGGATTTCAAGTGCTTGGGATTGTCCTTACGGTAATTGCATTGACTTTGGTATTCATGAGTCGGCGACGCCGGGAGTCAGGACAATTGCGAGAGTCATAGGTTCACCGTTTCTTCAAATAAACCCCTCTGCTCTTTATTTAACGTTAACTTTTCAACGAAAGAGAAAGGAGTTTAGTTAAAAAATAGTTGGCACCATTCCCCCATCCATACGGATTGGAGAGCCCTTAAATGCGGCTGCATAAGGACTACATACAAATGTAGCTAGTCTACCTATTTCTATAGGTCTAATAAATCGTTGTATTTCGGATTGAGGCAGGTTTTCGGCCATAAATTGTTTCTCTTTTTCTAAAAAAGTCATATCATCATTGGCATAAATACCCTCAATAATTTGGTGTACATTTTCAGAAAGCGTTGGTCCTGGCATAATCGTATTGACTGTAACTTCTGCTCCTATTGTTAATTTAGATAAGCTTTTTGACAGTGATAACAGCATCGATTTGGTCATACAATACTGTGGCATTTGCCCTGAAGGCATGATTGCTTCTTCACTCGCAATAAAAATAATACGGCCATAATTGTTTTTCAACATTTTAGGTAAATAAAATTTAGATAATCCGTTTGCAGCAAGAACATTAGTACGGAAATATTTTTCCCATACTTCATCGTCAACGTCTTCATATTGCATAATTTCATAAATCCCCATATTATTCACTAAGATATCGATATTGGGGTATTTTTCAAACAAAACCTCCCTCTGCTCCAGATCCACAATATCGGCTGTAGCATTTTGAGGAAAGGTCGTTGGAAAATTTGATTTTATTTCATTTACAGTTTGTTCTACCTCTTCATTATTCCGTCCATTAATAAGTACATTCACACCTTCTTTGGCAAGCTCAACGGCTATTGCTTTACCTATACCTTTCGTAGACCCTGTAACTAAAGCTGTTTTATTGTTTAATCCCATATCCATAATACTTTTCTCCCTCTCATTCGTTTATCTTTGCTGGCAAGCGAATTCTTAGCTTATTTTTAAACAACCTTAAGCTCTGGTATCTGATTATATTACCTTGGGCAGCAATGCTCAGTAACTAGCATATTGCGCCAAAGTTCTTGTTTAACACGCCAGATGAATAAGGTCAGTAATTACAAGCTCTCTGTAGAATGAATGGAGTTGGGAAACTATTAATAGATAGTCGATCTTCCTAGCGATTCTTTTGATATCGAGTTGGTATCTAAATGTGTAGTGCGCCAATTTGAAGGAGTATCCCCTTCCCAAAGACGAAAAGCGCGGTAAAATGAGTTCTGGTCTTCATATCCAATCAAAAAGGCCACTTCTTTTATATCAAGCGAGGGATCTGCCAAGTATTCTAGTGCCTGCTCATGTCTAGCTTGTGTTAACAGTTGTTTAAAGCTCGTATTGTCGTCAGTAAGCCGGCGCTGCAAGGTACGATCGCTCATTCTGAGCTCCTTCGCCACAGCCTGAATGTCGGGGCGTCCTCCGGTGAGGCTACGTTTTATAATCCATTTGACCGCCTCAGTAATTGAGCGGCTGCACTGTTCATCCAGCGACCGGTCCAGAGCGGGTGTGAGAATCTCTAACAACTCTTGGTTGTATGAGACAAAAGTTCGGTCCAGATCTCTTCGATATAACGTCAATCGATTACATTTTGCACCAACCTGGACACTACACCCAAAATAAGCTTCAAGAGCCTGTACATCTCCCATGGATTGCGAAAATTCTACGAGCTGCGCCGTCAAAGGCTGGCCAGTGCCTCGGCGCCCAAGCTCCAGAAGACATGCAAGTGTAATACCCGTCAGCATCGGTGGACCGGGCTGTTTGGTATATAGCCATTCCAGTTCTATGGTACAGTGCTCCCCCTCCTCAGTGACACGTAAGGTTTCGGGAGGACATAGTTGTTTGTACCGAGCCATTCGGTTTAGAGCGTCGCGGTAGTCACGAGCGTGGTAAGTCGCTAAGACGGTCGGTGGGTACTTCGCTGTCTCAAAGACAGTTGCAAGCTTAACGATTCCTTTTGCAGTGTCACCAATGAGATCGGAATATGCCTGCCAGATCGCGAGATATTGTACGCTTGTGACTACGGGCTCATGAATAATGGTGAGCGGCAGTCTTGCTTTACAAGCTACGTCGTGAGCGGAAATTCCTAATTGATACAAACCTGTCCAAAATCCTGGCGGAATTTTAATATGCTCAGAAGTATGAGACTTCTTCATACATAGAGACCTCCTTTATTACTTCCATTTTACCTACTAATTGCACTCTCTGATCATTCCAGTATAGTGAATTTTGTTAATATATGCTTACTGAATGTTTGACCACCATAATAAAAAAGCAACCGGCATACCGGTTGCTTTTGAGTCATTTCTACTTCCAAGTTTATTTTCAAGAACACCAGGGTGTATCAACGTGTATGTTAAATTACTATGTTAAAGCATTCTGTCTTCATAACACCTGGCAGCATAGGAATATTTTGTATCTAAAAACCTGTAGTATACTGTTTCGGGATCGTTGTCTCTTTTTTCAAGTTTGTTGCGGCCTCAAGAGCCCAGTAAGGATTTCTTAACATTCCTCTCCCGACAGCCACAAGATCTGCGTCCTCATTTCCTACTACAGCATTAGCCAGGATCGGATCATCGAGTCTTCCGACTGCAATGACTGGAACTTCAAGTGCTTGTCTGATTTCTCGAGCAAGTGACACCTGGTATGCTGCGTGACTGCCTGGTCTACCCCATGCAGCGATAGGTCCTTCCCCGCCTGAAGAAATATCAAAAATATCTACCCCTGCTTGTTGGTATTCTTTGGCAAAAGAAATGCTATCTTGAATATCGTATCCGCCTTCTACGTATTCTTTAGCGGAAATGCGCATGATAAGCGGCATGTCTTCCGGCATCTCTGCCTTGGCTGCCTGAATAACTTCTCGACCAAATTTTAGGAGATCTTTCCCGTATTCATCATCTCTTTGGTTGGTAAGAGGCGAATGAAATTGATGGATTAAATATCCGTGAGCTCCATGTATTTCAATGGCATCAAATCCGGCCTTCACAGCACGTGCTACAGCGCCGCGGAACTTCTCCACCATTTCTTTAACTTCTTGTGTTGAAAGTGCTCTAGGTAATGTAGATTTCTCATCAAATGGAATAGCGGACGGAGCAACAGGCACTTCAGCATCTTCTGCTTTACGTCCAGCATGAGCAATTTGAATACCTACTTTTGCTCCATAACTATGGCAGGCATCTACAATTCTTTTCAATGCAGGAATTTGCTCATCAGACCACAATCCCAGGTCAAAGTCAGAAATACGTCCATCTGGTTCTACATCAGTCATTTCAACTATAATGAATCCAGTTCCACCAATGGCACGACTTACATAGTGCATAAAATGCCAATCGGTAGCTATACCATCTTTCTTGTCAACAGAATATTGACACATTGGAGGCATGACGACCCGGTTCTTTAATTCCAAGTCTTTAAATTTATAAGGACTAAATAAATCTTTCATTAAGAAAGACCCCTTTCTAGGTTTTATAGTGAACATATTATATGCATGCACATGCATATAATACAGCATGCATTTTTTATTTGTCAACTACCGTTTAAACTATGCATTTACGTAAATAAAGGCCCAGAGATTGTATTCTCTAGACCTAGGGTTAAATTTTACTCTATTCAGACATTAAATTTCGTATTAAGTTTTAATTTTATATGAAAGAATTATATTTTTTCAATGAGTGATTGTAATTTTTGCTTCAACTCATCTTTTGAAAGAGCCGACTCCAAAATTTGGTTGAAGGTTTCGAGCGCTCTGTCAAACTTCTTTTCCCCAAAATCGGTCATGCTTGTATAGATTCCCCGACGATCATCTTCACATATATGTCTTTGCAAAGCTCCGCAGCTTTTTGCTTCCATTCTGACTACCAGTCTAGATAATGCACTTTGGCTTAACCCAACCATCTCTTGTAAATGCTGTAATCTTAATTTCTTTTCCTCGGTTTGAGATAAGAAATACAGAACCAAAAATTCATTTAAGGATAAACTATAGTTTTCTTGAAGTGCATGTTCCAATTCATCGTTTATGTTCGATTGGAGTTTAGTAAGGGACAGCCAAATATTTAAAAGTTCGATAGTATTGTTGTTATGCATTTCGACTCACCCGTTCTATTCTAAAGTATAAATAACACATATTATAGGAGTCATTATAGGGAATAATTAATTCTATCAGGGTTACCGGAAATGGTCAAAACCCTTAAGAACAGATAGAGGTTATAAAAAATCCTTTCTGAAGCAGTGACTTAAGTGGTCAACACAAAAACACCTTTCAAAATCGGCCTCCATATTTAGAAATGGAAGCATTCTCCTGAAGGTGCTTTGTTTTGAAACCTATTGTAGTTTACTAATTATTTATGGTCAGATACTCTTTTGCGCATTCCAGCCAGTCCCAGTAACCCAAGTAAGCCAATCCATCCCCAATCCATATCGTTGTCATTATCTACGGCGTTTGCTCGTACACTGTTAGCGTTGTAGGTTGAATTGTTGTTGTGATAAGCATTATTAGCTGTGTCATTGGCCACATCTACATTTGCACTTTGTGCTGATGAAGGAACGACTAAAGCTGCAAAGAAGAACATGGAAGCTACAGCAGTGACTATTTGTTTTTTCATAAAAAGGAATCCTCCCTGAAAGTGTGATGCATATAATTTCTCCAAAAAACTGCTCCTTATTCCATTGTGTATTTACAAATTTATTTGGATACTTTTAATCATTAATTGGAACTATAAGATCGGTGTAAAAAATATTAAAGGAGCGGTTATGATGGGAATATTAAGTGGAAATCCAAAAGATGAACCAATGCACTATGGTGAAATTTCCGGTGTTTGGCAATTTTCATTGGCCGCAAAAGGAGCTCTGTCTTTCTACCAAGCATTCCTGAATCATGCAGGAGATAAGGATTTGAAAAAAATATTGGATGCACTCATTGATCAAGCGAAACTTGAAATTAAAGAGTGTGATACACTCCTTACTGATAATGGGATTGCTCCAGCGCCAGTCTTACCAGAAAGACCTCCAGTGAAACTTGAAGATATTCCTGTTGGTGCACGCTTTACTGACCCGGAGATTGCTGCTAAAATTGCGTCTGATACCTCATTGGGACTGGTGGCTTGTAGTCAAGTGATGGGGCAATCCATTAGAGAGGATATAGGGGCCTTGTTTGCAAAATATCATGCTACCAAAACAGCTTTAGGAGTTAAGATTCTTCAAATGACTAAAGAAAAAGGATGGCTGGTGCCTCCTCCCCTTCAAGTGAAAAGACCTGAAGCTGTTGAAGTTTAAAAATAGATTAAATCGCTTCTAGCCATATTCAGAACAGATTGAAAGTTAAAACAATAACCCCCATTATCCTCAATATGAGGACAATGGGGGTTAGATTTGTTTACAATTCGTTAAATATCTCTTCGAATCACGCTTTTGTTCGCTGCCGCCTCAAAAATCGTCTCAATCAGCACCAGTACACGGTGCACTTCTTCGCTTTTGATCGCAAGCTCGGCTTTTCCTTCAATGGTGGAGACAAAATTTTCGTAAAAGCTTTCTGCAGCAGCAGGTATTTTCTCAATCGGGAACTTAAGGGTGGATTCCTCAGACGGAGGTGCCATCGTTTTCGTCAACCCTTGACCTGCTTGAATCGGTTTGGGTTCCACGTGAGCGACATCTGGATTCCGAGTGACAATCTCTCCGCTCAGATCCCAATCCTTGATCACTGCGGTTCCTTCGGTTCCTTTAACATACCAACGCGGCAACTTTACGTAATTCGTTGTACCTACTTCAATGACCGCTGTAAGACCGTCCTTAAACTCAATGAAGCTACTAAAGCCGTCATCCACTTCTGTCCCCAAAATATAACTTAAGGTAGCGGTCACGCTTTCGATTTGACTGTCCGTAATCTGAAGTAGCTGATCCAACAGATGCACTCCCCAATCCAGCAGCATTCCTCCACCATACGCTTTCAACTGCCGCCAATCGCCTGGAATGCCGTTAGCTCCCTGAACCCGCGATTCCAGATGGAAAAGATCGCCAACAGTCTTCTTACTGATTATATCTTTGACAATACGGAAGTCTTCATCCCATCTGCGATTCTGATGTACTGTAAACAGACGATTTTCTTGCTTGGCCACCTCGACAATATCTAAGAAATCTGCGCTCGTGATGGTAACGGGCTTTTCACAAATAACATGTTTGCCAGCTTGCAATGCTTGAATCGCAATTTCTTTATGAACGTCATTAGGCGTTGCTATTAATACAATATCTACGTCCTGATCGCCGAGAACGGCATCTAGACTGGCATAAGTTTTATAGCCGGCTGCTGCAGCCAATTCCATCCGATAATCGACAATATCATATACACCGCCAATGGCAAGCTGCTCAATAGGTTCAATTAATTGAACATGGTAGCTTCCCATACCTCCATAACCAATAATAACTACATTGTATTTCCGATTGTCCATTTTCATTTTCCTTCCACTCCTAAATTGAGCCACCACCTATCAAACGGTTGCTCACGGATCGAATTCAATTGTAAATCGGTTACTGCCATGCAGGTCATCTGTAAGATGTTATTGCATACGCTTTCATTATAAAGGAAATCTTTCCCCAAAAAAAGGGGGATATTAAGATCTAGGGGATTCAGTATTGGATAAATACTCACTCAAGATTTCCTGCATTGACTTCTTTGAATTTTGAAACTGTTTTATTCGATGACCATTGGCACCGGACGGGTGAGGGAATCCCCACAGAATTTTGTTTTCTTGAATTTTTTGTTCATCAAGCAAGCGACGAAGAACGGTCTCGACTGACTTTCCTAATGGAATAATAAGTGGATAATCCAAACATTCTAATTCAGGAAGAAAAGACTCAAGCACTGACCCATACAAAAAAGCATGGTTAATAATAGGAGGCTGATGTCCATTATAATTTTCTTTATTCACGAAAACTGGAAAACGAATTAAGGAAGTTGTATGTAACAACGAGCAATCTGAATCAAATAGTTTACGTACATGCGACACTTTCAAAAAATCATGCAATCCTATTTCTTGAAGCATATTTATTAAGTTGTCTCGCATGGAACCGGCCATCCTTGCCGCAAATTTGGCTTTTTTACAAGCTTCCTCATATGACTGTTGATCCTTTAAAGATATTATGGCAGTTCGAAAGGCAATTTCCATCTGCTGCCAACCGGGTGTAATACCAACTAGCATTACTTTCGCGGAAGAATTGATATATTCATTATGCGGGGAATAGAACATTTCAACGTCTCCCGAAGACTTTAATTTGAAATCATTAATCAGTAATTCGTTTTTAGAATACTTTTGCTTTACCGGTAACGAATTCATCACAGCAACTATACGCTTTTGATGAGTGGAAGAGATCAGGTTGCATCCTCCTTACGAGCTTATATTTGAGTATATATTACAGTTTTACAAGAGGGGTGTTCTTCACACCCCCCACATGTATTTACCAATAAATATCCATCCTTATTGTGGCTGTAAGTTTGCGTAGCTCAGCTCTTTCTATCTTCTTGGGTAATTAAAGAACTGTAAGCGGGAATCGTCACCGTTTCTTTCCTTACTTTAGCATCCTTTGAGGTAGAGAAAACCACTTTCCGCTTTTCCTTATCTCGATCTTTCATCTGGATGGTAACCGGCTCTCCTGACAGATTATGATATACATACAATGTTTCTTTGCCTGAAGAACGTTTGTATGCCGTCACGCTGGCAGAACCTGCTTGGATCGGCTCTAGACTGTCGCTGCGAAGAGCCTCATGTTCTTCCCTCAGACGGATAAACGTGCGGTAGCTTTCCAGCAGAGAATCATTGTCCCGCAACTGCGCTTCCACCGATACTTCGCCTTTGTTGTATTTGGGTTCCTCCCACTTTGTTTGACCGAGGCCTTCTCCCTTGTACCAGCGCATAGGCTCTCGAAGATACTCATCGGGCTTCTCTCCCTTCATGCCGATCTCTTCCCCATAATAGAGAAACGGCTGACCCGGCAACGTCAAAAGAATGGATGCAGCCAGCTTGGCTTTTCGTACATCCCCGCCCAGCTCGCTCATAACTCGGGTTTGGTCATGATTGCTTAAAAATGGAGCATCGAGTGCCGCCTTATTGTATGATTTGTACAGCTTCAGCGTTTTCTCGGAGAATGTAACAATACCTTGATCTCGACCGTTTTTCACAGAGTTCAATATCGTTCCGCCCAGGTCAAAATTAAACAGAGAGTGGAGCGATTCGTAATAAGGAGCTATTGTCTCCGGTTTATCCCATACCTCTCCTGCCAGATATACGTTTGGATTTATCTTTTCCATCTCGGAACGGAATTCATTCCACCACGCAATGTTTTTATCGGCACCGTCCTTCGTTTGCCCTTTAAAAATATGCATCGCCGCATCAAGCCGGAAGCCGTCTGCACCTTGCTGTAGCCAATACTTACCGACTTTGATCATTTCCTTGCGGACTTCGGGATTATCAAAATTCAGATCCGGCATCCCGGACCAGAAGGTACCGTAAAAATACCCTTCGCCATTCGGATTCTTATGCCATACCTGCTGGCCCCATGATCCCTTTTCATCCAGGTTTGTATTCTCATCTGCCCATACGTAATAGTCATGGTATTTGCTTTGCGGGTTGGCACTGGCCTCCTTGAACCAAGGGTGCTCGCTGCTTGAATGATTGATAACAAGGTCAATGATCACCTTGACACCTTTTCTTTTTGCTTCTTTCGTCAAGGTGCGGAAATCATTCAGATTCCCGTACTGCGGGTCCACTTGATAGTAGTCAGTTACATCATATTTATGGTAGCTTGGAGACGGATTCAGTGGCATGAGCCAGAGACCGCTGACCTGCAAATCCTTACCCGAACGGGGATTGCCGTCGTTTAAGTAATCAAGCTTTTGCGTAATACCTTTTAAATCACCATGTCCGTCCCCGTTCGAATCATAAAAAGAATTGATATAAATTTCGTAAAACACGCCGCTTCCAGCAGAATTCGGAGGCTTATGCCCGTTCATATCCTGCTCGGCCATTGCACTTGAGGCGAACATCGTGAGCATAGGCACCGTTAACAGGATCGTGGACCATTTTCTTAAGCGTTTGTTACGAGTCAAAACATATCAGCTCCTTTAATTGTTATGGGTGCGCCTTCATTATAAAGAAAAACCACCCAAAAAAAGGGGATATTATTATCTATTATAGTGGAAAATATCGATTTTATTGTTTGATGTCTGTATCGAACAAACTGCCTGGGTTAGAGGATCTTTTTCTGATCCTTAACCCAGGCAGTTTGCTTGCAAGTCTATTTTTATCCTTTTACAGCGGAACCTACCGTCATCGCCCGCTCCACTTGTTCACTCAAGAACAGATACACGAGTACCATCGGTAAGGAGGCAATAGTCATAACAGCCCCCATGGCTCCCCAATCTGTACTATAAGAACCTTGGAAGAAAAGCAAGCCTAGCGGCAATGTCTTCATATTTTCATCAGAAATGAGAATATAGGCCAATGTGAACTCATTCCAGTTGTTCAAAAATTGAAAAATGGCTACAGTTGCAATTGCAGGTAATGCAAGGGGTACAATGATTTTCAGGAACAGTCTATAAATATTAGCTCCATCCATGCATGCTGCCTCTTCTATCTCCTTAGGGATTCCTGTAAGGAACCCATAGAAAATCATGGACGAGAAAGGAAGGCCAATTGCGATATAAGGAAGAATAAGAGCTCCATACGTATTCGTTAGATTAAAATCGCGAACCAGAATCGCCAGCGGTATCATGATAACCTGAAGTGGCATAAACATTCCTATGGTCATATAAGTCCGGACAGTAGAACGAAATCTCCACCTCATACGAGCCACTGCGAAGGCAAACATCAGAGCTAGTAAAAGGATAAACAGAGTCGAAATCGTGGATACGACCAGACTGTTCAGAAAGTAACGGGGAATATTAAATTGTGTCCAGGCATTAATATAATTTTCGTATCGAAAATGCGTTGGCAGTCCAAATGGGTTAGAGACGAAGATCTCATCGTTGTTCTTTAACGAGTAGGATACCATCCAAAACAACGGGTAGACCGAAACAATTAGATACAACCACAGTGGTATCTGCAGGGCAGCATGTCTGAACTTGCTCAAAGCGGTTTTACTCATTTCGTTCTCCTTTTCAATACACGCCTCATCAGGCGGTTTGTCCGCGGTCGAACAGCTTATTGATAACTACAGTTGCCAATAACGAGATTAATACAAGCAGCACGGATACAGCACACGCATAACCATAGTTGCTCTCCATAAAAGCATAGCGATAAATCATGAATGTCATTGTATAGTTTGTAGTGCCGGGCCCACCATTTGTCATAATCAGCATCTGCACAAACGCCCCTATTCCAGAGGTTATCGCGATAATGAAGCAAAATTTGTATGTTTCCCTCATTAAAGGAAGCGTAACATGCAGATGCGCTTTCCATTTGCTGCAACCGTCAATCGTGGCCGCCTCAAAGTAGTCTTCGGGTATTGACTTAACTCCCGCATATAACAAAGAGAATTGGTATCCCATAAACTGCCAGGCATTAACAAAGGCGATGGCAATAATGGATGTTGTTGGGGAGCTCAACCAATTTTGCTGATACGGGATGTTCAAGAGTTCAAACAGTCGGTTGATTAATCCGTTGGTTGGATCGTAGATTGCAATCCATAGCTGGCACACCACGGTTACCGATAGGACAACTGGGATAAAATAAGCCGTTTTCAGTATTTTCCGCCCGCGTGTACGTGGGTCCGCACAGATTAGTGCCAATATCGTTCCCAGTCCGATCTGAAAGACTGCCAGTACAATTGCAAAGATCAATCCGTTCTTAAGCGAAGTCCCAAGTAGAGGATCGGAGAATAATTCTCGGTAATTATTCAATCCCGAAAAGGTCAGCGTACTAAGACCATCCCAATCATAAAAGCTGCGAAGAACGGTTTGCAAAACAGGATAGATTAGAATCACGCTATACAGTATCAAAGCAGGGAGGAGAAACAGTGCGAGCGCCGGTTTGTTCCCCAAATATTTATTCATGTCTTGCTTCCACCCCTTATCTTTGGAACAGCACCCCCCAGCGCCTTATGCCGCCAAGGGTTGCCGATTCCCTGAATTCTCAGTTTTCTTTATTCAATGTGCTATTCAGATTGCTCACAAAATCGTTTTCAGAAAAGTTGTCTACCATCATATTTTGAGTATTGTCATTAATGGTGTTCTGAATTTTTGTATTGCTCAGAAGTTGAGCATATTCCTGCGCATTAGGCAGCAACTCTTTGACAACTCGCTGCATCATTGCTGGAACATTGGAGGCCATTGGCTTATCTACTTTCACTGGAACTATCGGACTTCCAAGTTGAGTGTATCTGTACTCTGCTGACTTCGAGGCAAGGAATGCCGCTACCTTTACGGCTGTTTCCTTATTTTTGCTATTCGCTGATACTGCATAACCTTGCGGAGAACCTGAGCCGTCAATAAAATATTTGGACTTCTCGTAGGTTGCTTCATCCTTTGCAGGCCAGTACATCCAATCGACTTGATCGCCCAGCTTTTCCTGGGAACTGTAAATTTCCCATTGTCCATTCACGAACATGGCAGCTTTGCCCTGATAAAATAGGGAGGATGCCTGATCATAATTGGTGTTCGTAGCGTTGGCATCGAACAATCCGGCTCTTTGCAGTTGCTTCATTTGCTGTGCTGCTGTTACGAATGCTTCTGGCAATGCTTTTACACCCTTCTCCTCAAGTGCTCCAAATCCACGCGGCTGCTCTCTTGTAACCAGTCCGTTATAAAAAGCGGTCGTAATCCATTTTTCCTTTGCAAAGATCGACATCGGTACATAACCAGCAGCTTTTAACTTTTTCGCTGCATCGGCCATCTGGTCAATCGTCTTAAGCGGTGTTTTGATTCCTACCTTCTCAAAAATGGACTTGTTGTAATAAATCATTTGGAATTCAATACCAGTTTCAGGGTAAGCATACACATGATTGTCAGGAGCTACCAAACGCGATTCAACTCCCGGGTTAAGACTCTTCTTAAATTCGGCTGTTGTGTCATAGTTGTCAAGAACCTCGACATTTTTCGATTTTGCAAAAGTTTGCAGGACAGACCAATCCGCTAAATAAACATCTGGCATGTTGCCCGTTGCCGCATATGTTTTAAGCTTCTGGCCTCCGTCCTGCACGGCAGGATCCAATTCAATTTCTACGTTTGGCATCTTCTTTTTGAGCTCTGCCACCGCATAATCGAACGGCTTAATGGTATCGTCATCGAAATGCTGCGCATACACCTTCAATTTGATCGTTCCGTCCCCTGATCCGTTATTGGAAGAGGCTGAGTTGTCTTCGCCACAAGCAACCAATCCTACGGACATGGTGAGTACTAGCAAGGCTGCACTCCAAATTTTAAGATTTTTTTTCATTTGTTTTATCCCCCTCATGAAGAGTCTTTGATGATTGCGCTTTCATTTGCTTGACTACAGTATACCGCTGCCTCTATTCTTCTTTAAGGAATAAAACGGGTATTATCAGTAAAAAACGGGACAAATAGAGCAGCGGTCCTCCATATAGGAAAACCGCCAGGCTTAAATTGATGTGTTCTGCCTCACAAGGCAGATGCTATCTCTTTTTGAGTTGCTCATATTCAGTGGGTGTCATACCAAAACGTTTCTTGAAACATTTGCTGAAATAGTTGGGGTCACTGTAACCGACACTTTCAGCGATTTCTGACAGCTTCCGATTGCCTTTCAGCAGAAGCTCCTTAGCCTTCTTCATTCGGATGTGTGTAATGTGATCCACTATGGAAAAGCCAGACTCCTTGCGAAATACGCGGCGCAGGTAGCTGGGATCGACGAATACTCCGCACGACACCTGCTCAGCAGACAACTCTGCGTCTGCATAATGTTCCTCAATATAGTTGATCGCCGCCGCGAATAAATTGGAAGCCTTCGTAGGACGCATATTCTCCATGAGCAGGATCAGCTTGCGGTATAGGGCGAGCATCCAACCTTCAGCAGCCTCCCAGGAATCTAACTCTCGCAGCCGTTCGTAAGGAGACTTGTCTCCTCCGTTTTCCCATAGCTGGTCATAAGGAATGCCACGTTCACTGGCAAAAGAAAGGGCTAAAGATACGATTCCCATAAGCATCGCATCTGCGTATTCATCTCCCCATTTATATTTACTAAGCTGGCGGATTGCCTTGCGGACCTCCTCTAGCGTTTCACTGTCTTTCATTCGGAGGTCAAGCACAACCGCATCGCGTAGATGACCCAAATCAGGCATACCTGCTCTGCTATGCAACACTTCGCCGTCCTGTCCCCTTAACTCTGCACTTTCACTCTCCTGTGGAAGCACTGGTAATTTCGCTTTAATACGCTCCAACATTGAGAGCATTTCTTCTGCATTGAACGGTTTCAGCAAATAATCCTGCACTCCAGTTCGAACGGCCTTCTGTAGATATTCAAACTCGTTATGCCCGGATATGAATACAATTACGATTCGTTCGAACTTGACTTTCAACCTCTCGGCTAATTCAATTCCGTCAATAAAGGGCATATTGATATCAACGAGGGCAAGGTGCGGCTGATGCCGCTCGGCTTCCTGAAGTGCTTCCTGCCCGTTCCTTGCTTCACAGCAAACCCGAAAGCCGTGACTTTCCCAGTCTATCTTAATTCGCAGAAAGTCTCGAAACAGCGGCTCATCATCAACAATCATCACTTTATACATCTTGGTGTACACTCCCCTTTGGCTGCGTTGGTAGCGACAGGTCAACAATGGTCCCCTCTCCGAGAACACTCTGCACGGATATCCCATACTCCTCGCCAAAATACAGGCTCAGCCGTTGCTGAACGCTATAGGTACCGATTGATCGTATTCCTTCTTTCGGTAAATGTCTGGACATAATATTCTGAACTTGAATTTCGTCCATCCCCACACCGTTGTCCTCCACCCGGACGATCACTCTATCGTTCTGTTCAAAAGCGAAAATACGGATAAAACCTTTGGTTCCTTTCTTCTTAAGACCATGGTAAATCGAATTCTCGACAAGTGGCTGGAGCGAGAGTTTCGGAATCGGTGTACCCGCAAGTTCTGGAGGGATATCCACTTCATAGCGGAACACATCGGGATAACGGATTTGCAGAATAGTCAGGTAATCATCAGTAATCTGAGCTTCCTTTTCTAAAATAATGAGTTCCCGTCCTTTATTTAGCACCATTCGATAAAAATCTGCCAGCGCCTTCGTAGTATCTCTAGCCTCATCATTACGATCCAACTCATTCAGTGCATAAATGGTATCTAAAGTGTTGTACAGAAAATGCGGTTTTATTTGAGCCGTCATCAGTGCGAGTTCATATTCACGCTTGCGGTTTTGCTCCTGCCTCACCTCATCCAGTAATTCCCGAATCCGTCTTATCATAAAGTTAAAAGCTTCAGCAATGGTACCGATTTCATCTTCTGTTCGGACTGTCGCAACCGATTGTAAATCGCCAGCTACTACTTTTCGCATGGCTCTAGTCAGCTGTTCGAGAGGACTAACGACCATTTTGGACAGAAAGCTAGCACCGAGCCAGGAAAAAGCAAGACAAAATACGCCGATTAAGAGTGAAAGCCTTACATTTTGCCGGACATCAGCTGTAAGCAGGCTAAGAGAAACAATATTGACCAGCTTCCAACCCATCCGGTTATAATCATTGACCGTTACGAGATTGCCGCTATCCTCAAATGAACATGTTTTTGGGGACACATCAGATCCACAGCCTTGGATGGCCTCCGCTAACTGTGAACTCACTGGCTTCATCAGCATCCCATTGTCTTCTGCCACAGCCACACGCATCTCGTTATCTAAAAAATAATAAGATTTGGGCGCATCGGGATCGCTGGAACGAAAATAATCAGACAAACCTTCTTCCTTCACTAACAGAAAAAGCGTTCCATAGGGTTCGCCGGTGTCTATATTAATGACCATCTTTCCCAGCGTCAAAACCGGAGAGTTGGGATCCGGTGTTAGGAAATCTCTCTTCTCCATATCAAACCAGAGTGCTTGTCCATAACTTTCGGATTCCCTTACCCGCTTGAGCATGCTATAGACTTTACTATCATCCCCACTTTCGGTATAAGAAGCAAAAATTGTCCCTTCATTATCAATAAATACCGCCGCATCCACTTCGCGAAAGATTGATAAATCAATAGATAGACGGCTTTGCATCAGGTTACCAAATTGAACACGATCTATGGCAGTATCAGGTCTTGCACCGTATGAATCATACATCCGGTTAATATTCGTGACCATAATGTTGGCCGCCGTTTCCACACTACTGAATATGTAGTCGGTCCGGGACAGGATAAGCTGAGATTCGTCAACTACGTTGCTGGTCGTTTGCTCTATCAATGAACGACTGAAAAGTTGGTTGGACACAAGTCCAAGAATGAGCAGAGAAATAATGATCAGCGGGAGAAATACCGCTATAACCTTGCTTTTAAAGCGAAGGCGACCAAACCACTTACGAGCTAGGGACAGAATATTCAAATAAGACCCCTCCGTCATCAGAGAATATTCATCATGTTAACACAACTAATCTGAACAGTAGTAGAACTAAAATAATGTTAAAAAAATTCAACAATCCATCTTGAAAGTGCCAAAAGTATGTGTTAGGATAAAGTCGATTTTTAGTAAAATTATTAACTAAAAAGGTGTGAGCTCTTTGGCAACCATTAAAGACATTGCCCGCGAAGCGGGAGTGTCTGCCGCAACCGTTTCAAGGGTTTTAAATAACGACCTGTCACTATCCGTGAGTCCAGACACCAAAAACAGAATTTTTTTAATTGCTGAGCAGCTCGGGTATAAGCCTTCCCGCCTGAGGCAGTTAAAGAGGAACACGGAACGTGCCGGGAAAACGGTCTCCCTCCTGCTGTGGTGTTCCATTGAGGAGGAAAGAGACGATCCGTATTACGCCTCGATCCGCCGTGGAATCGAACTGCGCTGTGAAGAGCTTGGCCTGACATTGGGACAGACGCTGCGAGGCCGTTCATCTCTCGACACCTTACAGAAGGCGGACGGTCTGATTGTCGTGGGCGGCGTTGATCCTGAAGAGGTGTCCAAGCTATACCCGGACAAGAACACCATTGTCCTTGTCGACCAGTACCATGAGCAGCTGGAATACGATTCCGTACGACTCCATTTTCGGCAGGCGGTTGACCAGGCACTTGGACATCTGCTCGAGCTTGGCCACCGACAAATCGGATTTATTGGCGGGAAGAGCGATGGAGAGCGAAGGGCGCATTATTTTGAACGATTCATGCGGGAACGAGGTTTGTATAATCCGAAGTTCGTCCGCATAGGCGCCTGGAGTACTGCGGATGGATATCTAATGATGAACGAGCTTCTAGCCGAGCAGGAACGACCGACAGCCTGCTTCGCTGCTAGCGATCCGCTCGCCATTGGAGCCCTCCGCGCCCTTCATGGACATGGAGTCAAGGTACCCGAAGATATGGCTGTTGTCGGCTTCGACGACATTGAGATGGCGGCCTTCGTGCAGCCTCCGCTAACTACTGTACGTGCCTATCCCGAACAAATGGGAAAAGCTGCCGTGCAGTTGCTCTCTGAACGGTTTGAGGGACGTGAACCACCTGCGTACAGCGTGATCGGGACTAAGCTTGTCATACGGGAAAGCTCATGCATCAACAGTAAAATCAATATTTGAGAGTCAATCGAGATGATAACCCCCTAAGGAGTGAATATCATGAACATTCATGTTAACGAAGCGCTTGGTTTGTTTCACCTGCAGTCCAAGGATTGCAGCTATATTATCCAGTTGGTAGAAGGATATCCTGCACATGTCTATTGGGGAGCTCAGCTTCATCATGACCAAAGTCTCGCAAGTATATTGGAGCTTAGAGAGCGCTGCTCCTTCTCCCCCACTCCTGTTTCTTCCAATCGCACGCTTTCTTTGGATGCGCTTCCACAGGAATATCCACAGTATGGGACAAGCGACTTCCGTCAACCGGCTTATCAGGTTGCGCTTGCGGATGGAACTCGAACTACGGAGCTAAAATATAGTGGCCACCGTGTTGAACCGGGCAAACCAAAGCTTGAAGGCCTCCCTTCCGTCTATACCGAATCGGATGATGAAGCAACAACTCTCCTGTTGTTCCTTGAGGACCAGCACTCAGGTCTTAAGGCTACACTGCTCTATACTGTATTTGCGAACCACAGCGCTATTGCTAGGTCTACTCTTTTTGAACATAAGGGAAGCGCTGTCATGAATATTGAGCAGGCGATGAGCGCCTCTGTCGACTTCGCCGATTCCAATTATCAAGCTCTCTATCTATCTGGCGCCTGGGTTCGGGAAAGACATATCCAACGCCGCGATCTTGGACCCGGCGCCATTCGGTTGGAAAGCCGGCGAGGCTCGAGCAGTCACCAAATGAATCCCTTTCTGGCCCTGCTTCGTCCAGATGCAACAGAAGATCGTGGGGATGTGTACGGCTTCAGTCTAATCTACAGCAGCAATTTCGTTGCGCAGGCGGAAGTAGAACAGTTTAATCAGACCCGTGTAAGTATCGGAATCAATCCTTTTGACTTCTCCTGGCGGCTTGAACCGGGTCAGTCATTCCAGACCCCTGAAGCCGTGCTGGTCTTTTCCGAAGAAGGTCTTGGGGGCATGTCGCGCACCTATCACCGACTCTACCGCACACGTCTGTGCCGAGGAACTTATCGCGACAAGGAACGCCCGATTCTCGTGAACAATTGGGAAGCCACATATTTTGACTTCGACGCCGATAAAATCGAGGCGATTGCCAAAGAAGCGGGACCTCTTGGAATTGAGCTATTTGTTCTTGATGACGGTTGGTTTGGCAAGCGCGACAACGACAACAGTTCGCTTGGGGACTGGTTCGAAGACCGCCGCAAGCTACCTGGAGGTCTCACCGACCTAGCCAAACGGGTTAATGAACAAGGATTACAATTTGGCTTGTGGGTTGAGCCGGAAATGGTATCACCTGATAGTGAACTGTACCGCACCCATCCCGACTGGTGCCTACATGCGGAAGGTCGGCGGCGGACGGAAGGCCGATCCCAATTGGTGCTTGATCTCTCCCGCAAGGAAGTATGCGATTACTTGTACGAGACGCTGAGCTCCGTATTCTCGATCGCCCCAATTACTTATGTCAAGTGGGACATGAATCGTAATATGACGGAGATTGCTTCGGCTACCGCTACTAGCGAACGTCAAAAAGAAACTGCGCACCGTTATATGCTCGGACTTTATGATCTGCTGGAACGCCTGACCTCACGCTTCCCGGACATCTTGTTTGAAAGCTGTTCTGGTGGAGGTGGACGATTCGATCCCGGGATGCTCTACTATATGCCGCAGACATGGACCAGTGATGACACTGATGCTATTGAAAGATTGGCTATCCAGTACGGCACCAGCATCGTGTATCCGGCCAGTACCATGGGGGCCCACGTATCGAACGTGCCGAACCACCAGGTGGGACGAAACACCTCCCTCGCCATACGTGGCGACGTGGCAATGAGCGGGAATTTTGGCTACGAGCTTGACCTTACTGCATTTACGAATGAAGAAAAAGAGCTTGCTGCCAGACAAATTGCCCAGTATAAAGAAATCCGTTCCCTTGTACAGCAGGGAGATATGTATCGACTTCTTAGTCCGTTTGAGGGCCGAGGCAATACTGCCTGGATGTTTGTTAGCGAGGACCAGTCCGAAGCTTTTGTCGCTTACTTCCGTGTGTTGGCTGAGCCAAATGGTCCTATCCGGCGACTAACTCTAAAAGGACTTGACCCAGCTAAAAAGTATATAATCGAAACCGGGGCAACCAGCAATACTTCAGAACCTGTCGGTGGTACCTTGGCTGAAGATGGCGTCTCCCCCTTCCGTGTGGCGTTCGACGGTGAAATTTTTGGAGGTGACCGTCTAATGAAGATTGGACTTGTTGTCTCGGATCTCACTGGGGATTTTGCCAGCTCTACCTTCCGCCTTAAAGCTATCTCCTGTTAATCATAGTTCAGCCGGTGACGATAAAAAATTAAAACAAGGCAGGTCGATTTTCCGACCTGCCTTGTTTAATAACTTTGTGACCATTTAATAGCATCCTTGATTTTGATTCTCCATATCATATGATCAAAGCCTTTTCCCCAATAATCTTTTAATAAATAATCAGGAGTTCCAAACTTCTTTTCCCATATTTTTTGTGCAATAAGATACCCACTATCTAAACAAAATTCTTCTACTCCTCTATCTTTCAACGCCAGATACATTGATTTCAATAATAAATTTCCTACTCCAATCCTCTGGTAGTCAGGGTGAACAAATACAGTTCCTACCTCGCACAAATTTTTTAATGCATCATTGGTAGATTTACTTATAAGTTCACTTGCCGGGCCATATTCAATTGAACCCATTATTCGATCCCCGTCTACAGCGATTAAAAAATATCGTTGCTCACCGTGGCTTTCTAAGTCACTTTCCAAATACGCTCTTTTAGTCTCAATTTCACCCTCTATATCCTCCAGCTTGCTTCCAATACCTTCTTTAGCAAATGTGTCTGTAATCACTATTCTAAACAATTCATTTAACTTTTCGGCATCTTTAACTTTCGGTCTTCTGATTTCTACATCATTCATCTAGATTTCCGCCGACGTACGATTCAGTACAGACCCTATTGAAAGTACACTACTCAGTAGTTCCATTAAACTTGTTATTTCATAAGTGGGTTGAATACCAGACGTATTTGTTTTTCTGGCAGGGTTGAACCAGCAGGTATCAATTCCGTACTTATTCCCTCCTTGAATATCAGAGGTTAAAGAATCGCCGACCATAAGGACCTTACTTTTATCTGAAATGGCTAGCTTGGCAAATGCGTAATCGAAAATACCAGCTTGTGGCTTTTGGCAACCCACTTCTTCTGAAATAATTACCTGCTCAAACACATCACGCAGCGGGGAAAGCTGAATTCTTGAGGTTTGTACCTCTTTGATTCCATTCGTAATAATCGCCAAACGACACTCAGATAGTACATCACATAATTCAATCGCTCCGTCCATCAAAAAAGCACCTTCACCCAAATAACGTAAATAAGCAGCACTAAAGGCGTCTGGATTGAAGTCTAGCTTATGGACAGTAAACAATCGTTTAAATCTTTCCACCCGCAGCTGTGCCGAGGTAATGAGTCCTTCTTCTGCCTCTCGCCACAATGCACTGTTAATCTCATCATAGCTGGATTTATACTCTGTGGCCCCTTGCGGCAATCCAAATTGGGTGAACGTATTATGTAACGCATGGCTCTCTGCCATTTTAAAATCAAACAGCGTATCATCAACATCAAACAAAATAATTTCGTATTTCAAAACGACCTCCAACCTCCATATCAAATGGAAATAAACTATCATTACAGTATGATCTCTCGGTTATTATACAGAACCTCATTGATCCGTCAAGTCATGACAAAAAGAATAGAGTAATATTTTCTATGAGTTTGAGCCAGTGCGAAGTAACATGCTTCGTGCCAAACTACTACCATAGCGATTTATAAATGAAAGGAGAATGCTAACTCAAGCTGTCCCCGATGCTTCAGTGACAAGCCTAAAGGTAAACATTCTCCTTTTAAAATTCAAACTATTTGTTCTCCATTCGTAGATCTTTAGGGTCAACCTGCCATCATCTTCAGGTCTGTTTCCAGTACCGGAATCGACTGTTTTAAAAACCTAGTGATTTTCATTAATCCATTCGGTTAATGTTTGATCAAAATAATGAGGTTCTTCAAACATCGGATTATGGCCACTATGCTCAAAAACCACCTTTTTTACGTTCGTATAGCTATCATCGACCCGATCCCACAATGAAACAGGCGCGACTAAGTAATCAGTTCTTCCAAGACCAATAAACATGGGCTTATCGACATCTCCCAAGGACTGTATCAAATCTATCTTTCCGAAGGCTTCTCCCCATAAATAATCAATGATAGGCATGTTCGTGTGCACATCATTCCACATATGAGCTGCATCATAGGTATAATCATAAAAACTTTGGGCTCCCATACGTATACACATGTGAACAAATCTTCTGTCAGGATCTCTTTTGATATCATCCTCTAATAAAACAATATCTTTTTCAAAACGTTCTTTTCTGGCTGGACTGGCCGTTTCATAAAAGTATGACAAGCTTTGCCGTTGTCTTTCTTGGCTGTTCGTAGGCGCTGAATTTAATAGCACCACTTTTTCAACATAGTCTGGGTATTGTTTAGCATATTCCAAAGCCATAAAAGCATGCCCGGAATGTCCTAATATGATAAATGGATCTAAATGAAGGCATTGTCTTGCTGTTTCTATGTCTTTGATGACTTTATCCAAAGTATAGTCTTCTGGTTTTAAAGCACGAGTTGGTTTTGCAAACCCTCTATGATCTAAGAAAATAAACTGAAACTTTTTATATAAATGGTCTGAAAATATGCGAGGATAATATACACTACTGCCGATCACCAATATCGGCTTTCCGTTACCTCTTATAGTATATTTCAGCTCAAATCCATCACTAATAACCGTTTGATAAGTGCTCATCCTCATCGTCTCCTTTTCTTCTTTAAATCACTCCCTTTCCGTTGTTTAAATCCCTTGTATTCTCCATAGAGCGTTCCAGCACTACAACTCACCTCTGAAAGTCCGTTTATTTTATGAGAAAAGTTTAACATGATATTTTCAAAAATAAAACCGAATTTGGATCTTCTCAATCTTGCCGTACAAGTCGGAGATACAAAGTGGCAAAAGGAAATTACCCATAAACTTCAATCCTTAAGTGCCCTCCAGGCAGTACTGTATAAGGAACAACCAGAGTATTGTAGTACTTTTAACCGAAGGCATGGCATGAGCCGTTCAGGTGACTGATAAATAAATCGGTTATACAAAAAGAGCACAACCCTAATGGCTGTGCTCTTTTTTCGTGCTTGGCAACGTCCTACTCTCCCAGGACCCTGCGGTCCAAGTACCATCGGCGCTGGAGGGCTTAACGGTCGTGTTCAGGATGGGTACGTGTGGAACCCCTCCGCTATCGCCACCAAACATGAATTTGCTCCGCAAATTCTTCCGTATGCTTATTAGGTTCATCACAGATCGTGTGAATGAATAGCCATACGCTTGTCGTATGTATTTCTACATACCTTCAAGGTTACACCCTGAAAACTGGATCCGAAACTTCATTGCGCCTTATCTTAGGATAAGCCCTCGACCGATTAGTATTGGTCAGCTCCATGCATTACTGCACTTCCACCCCCAACCTATCTACCTCGTCGTCTTCAAGGGGTCTTACATACTGGGAAATCTCATCTTGAGGGGGGCTTCACGCTTAGATGCTTTCAGCGCTTATCCCTTCCGTACATAGCTACCCAGCGGTGCTCCTGGCGGAACAACTGGTACACCAGCGGTACGTCCATCCCGGTCCTCTCGTACTAAGGACAGCTCCTCTCAAATTTCCTACGCCCACGACAGATAGGGACCGAACTGTCTCACGACGTTCTGAACCCAGCTCGCGTACCGCTTTAATGGGCGAACAGCCCAACCCTTGGGACCTACTTCAGCCCCAGGATGCGATGAGCCGACATCGAGGTGCCAAACCTCCCCGTCGATGTGGACTCTTGGGGGAGATAAGCCTGTTATCCCCAGGGTAGCTTTTATCCGTTGAGCGATGGCCCTTCCATGCGGTACCACCGGATCACTAAGCCCGACTTTCGTCCCTGCTCGACTTGTAGGTCTCGCAGTCAAGCTCCCTTCTGCCTTTGCACTCTTCGAATGATTTCCAACCATTCTGAGGGAACCTTGGGGCGCCTCCGTTACTCTTTAGGAGGCGACCGCCCCAGTCAAACTGCCCACCTGACACTGTCCTCGTACCGGATCACGGTACCAAGTTAGAACCTAGATACGATCAGGGTGGTATCCCAAGGATGCCTCCCCTCAAGCTGGCGCTCAAGGTTCAACGGCTCCCACCTATCCTGTACAGATCGTACCCAAATTCAATATCAAGCTGCAGTAAAGCTCCATGGGGTCTTTCCGTCTTGTCGCGGGTAACCTGCATCTTCACAGGTATTAAAATTTCACCGGATCTCTCGTTGAGACAGCGCCCAAGTCGTTACGCCATTCGTGCGGGTCAGAATTTACCTGACAAGGAATTTCGCTACCTTAGGACCGTTATAGTTACGGCCGCCGTTTACTGGGGCTTCGGTTCATAGCTTCGCCCGAAGGCTTACCACTCCCCTTAACCTTCCAGCACCGGGCAGGCGTCAGCCCGTATACTTCGCCTTGCGGCTTCGCACAGACCTGTGTTTTTGCTAAACAGTCGCTTGGGCCTTTTCACTGCGGCCCCCTCGGGCTATTCACCCTACCGAGGCACCCCTTCTCCCGAAGTTACGGGGTCATTTTGCCGAGTTCCTTAACGAGAGTTCTTCCGCGCGCCTTAGAATTCTCTTCTCGCCTACCTGTGTCGGTTTGCGGTACGGGCACCTTCTCCTGGCTAGAGGCTTTTCTTGGCAGTCTGAGATCATGACCTTCGCTACTATAATTTTCGCTCCCCATCACAGCCCAGCCTTACGATGTGCGGATTTGCCTACACATCAGCCTCACTGCTTAGACGGACATCCATCAGTCCGCGTCACTACCCTACTGCGTCACCCCATCGCTCATAGCGGATTACGGTGGTACAGGAATTTCGACCTGTTGTCCTTCGACTACGCCTATCGGCCTCGCCTTAGGTCCCGACTTACCCTGAGCGGACGAACCTTCCTCAGGAACCCTTAGGCTTTCGGCGGATCTGATTCTCACAGATCTTTTCGTTACTCATACCGGCATTCTCACTTGAATGCAGTCCAGCGCTCCTTCCGGTACACCTTCAACCCGCATTCAACGCTCCCCTACCCCTGATGCAAGCATCAAGCCATAGCTTCGGTGGTGTGTTTAGCCCCGTTACATTTTCGGCGCAGAGTCACTCGACCAGTGAGCTATTACGCACTCTTTCAATGGTGGCTGCTTCTAAGCCAACATCCTGGTTGTCTGTGCAACTCCACATCCTTTCCCACTTAACACACACTTGGGGACCTTAGCTGATGGTCTGGGCTGTTTCCCTTTCGACAATGGATCTTAGCACTCACTGTCTGACTCCCGGAACTAAATCTATGGCATTCGGAGTTTGACTGAGCTTGGTAACCCTTGCGGGCCCCGCACCCAATCAGTGCTCTACCTCCACGATTCTTCTTTCCGAGGCTAGCCCTAAAGCTATTTCGGGGAGAACCAGCTATCTCCGGGTTCGATTGGAATTTCTCCGCTACCCCCACCTCATCCCCGCATTTTTCAACATGCGTGGGTTCGGGCCTCCAGTGCGTGTTACCGCACCTTCACCCTGGACAGGGGTAGATCACCCGGTTTCGGGTCTACGTCCACGTACTCAAGTCGCCCTATTCAGACTCGCTTTCGCTGCGGCTTCAGCTCTTCACCTTAACCTTGCACGGGAACGTAACTCGCCGGTTCATTCTACAAAAGGCACGCCATCACCCATAGATCGGGCTCTGACTTCTTGTAAGCACACGGTTTCAGGATCTATTTCACTCCCCTTCCGGGGTGCTTTTCACCTTTCCCTCACGGTACTGCTTCACTATCGGTCGCCAGGGAGTATTTAGCCTTGGCAGATGGTCCTGCCGGATTCATACGGGGTTTCACGTGCCCCGCACTACTCGGGATCCGTCTCGGAGGGAACAA
>NZ_JBBPAK010000001.1:2400000-2620000 GCF_038008995.1 Paenibacillus sp. FSL W8-0439 | reverse complement strand
CGTACTCACTCGTTGTTCAGTTTTCAAAGATCAACTCAACAGCCGTTTAACTGGCTGGATATATAATTTATCACGTGTATACCCATCAGGCAAGTTGTAATATTTACCAGTAAATGATTTGTGTTTCTACACAGTGTAATTTTTTACTGAACCACGCCTACACATAATGATTTGTCTATAACAACCGAAGGTATAAACGTTATAAATCATAAAACCAGAAGCTCTTTATTGATGGAACTGCTGCTTTCGCTTTTTTTACATAAAATCCTGAAATGATCGCTTAGCTTAAAGCTGTAGCTAGATCTTCTATTAAAAGTTCAGCAGGTTCATGCCCCACAGCCAAGCGTATTAGGGATTCAGGCATGTGTTGTTTTTTTAGACTCTGCTTATTGAACCCGTAGTTCGGTGAGATCACCTGGCTCTCCATAGCCCCCCACGATACACCGATCCGAATCAGTCTCAGTTTATTGATCACTCTGCATATATCCTCATAACCCGAATCTTTTAGTTCAAAGCTGAATAATCCGGCATACCCTTTAAGCTGTCTACATGCCAGCTCATGCTGTGGGTGAGAAGGAAGTCCAGGATGATTTACTTTAGAAATGGCCGGATGATCTGATAGAAAACGGGCAACCAACAGAGCATTCCTTTGATGGGCTTCCATACGGAGCGGGAGTGTTCTTAGCCCCCGTATGAGTAACCAGGCTTCAAAAGGGGCTAACGAACCGCCAATCAATTCATATTCTTCAGCATACATACGATTTATTATCTCTTTAGAAGCGATTACTGCCCCTGCAATTAAATCATTATGTCCCCCCAAGTACTTGGATGCGGAGTGAACGACGATATCAACGCCCCATTCTAATGGTTTTTGGAAAAGGGGTGTAGCCCATGAATTATCTATGATTGTGCGTATACCCTTCGCTTTGGAAAGTGAAGTTACCTCCTGAATATTTACCATATCGAATGTAAACGAGGTAGGAGACTCCATAAGAATAGCACGAGTCTGCGGTTGGATGGCATTAGCAACCGCTTCCGTAGAAGTCGAATGTACAATGGTGTAGTTTAAATCGAACTTCGTTAAGT
This sequence comes from Paenibacillus sp. FSL W8-0439, assembly GCF_038008995.1. Classification (NCBI taxonomy): domain Bacteria; kingdom Bacillati; phylum Bacillota; class Bacilli; order Caryophanales; family Paenibacillaceae; genus Paenibacillus; species Paenibacillus sp. FSL W8-0439. Next base: position 2,618,914 of record NZ_JBBPAK010000001.1, on the reverse strand, counting down.
ATTTGGCTAGGCTGACGGAAGTTTCATATATATGTCCGACCAGAATCAGATGATCCCCTGCGGATAAGCTACACATTAGAGCGGCACTGATAGCAGCCATTCCAGAGGCAAAGCACTTACAGTCCTCCCCACCTTCTAGCGCAGCAATCATTTGTTCTGCAATCCGAACGGTAGGATTGGTTCCTCTCGAATAGACATAATGCTCCTTCTCATGATTAGCCGCTTCAGCATAGTCTTCGTAGGTATCAAAGAAAAATGGAGCAGTCTCATAAATAGGAGGAACAGCAGACTTAGCAAAATACCCTAGTTCGTCCTCAAATCGGAGACAGATAAGCTGATCATCCGAGAAACTCAAATCTGATCACCACTTTCTGAAATTTCAAAACCATAAGAGATAGTTTCCTCAATCCGGGACTCAAATATTCTATAAGTCAAATTGCTTTGGACCTGTGCTGTTTAATTTTCGAAGGAGTTATAAGGCTGCCAAATGTCTTTCACTAAGTATCCAATTCATAAAAATAGCGTATATTTTTGGGTTGCAGGGCAAAGATATGCTTTATCAATATAGAGGGGGGGGTACTTGTGTTAACACGTTGGATTAGAAATGTTCTGAAGCCTGGAAAAAGGTACACACAGGATATCGAAAAATCCAAACAGCAGGCCTCTTCAGAACCCATAAATCCATCATTAACACATACTCTATCTTTACTTAAATTAAAACTCGGGCAAAGCTCTGACTTTATTATTCGTGATTTTCCCGAAAATCCTGCTCATGCTGGCCATCTCGCCGTTTGTTATATTGAAGGACTGATTGACCAAAACTTGCTTTCCGATTTAATGGAAGGCTTAATTACAGAGTCGGTCTCCGCAGCTTCTTTTATGCTTGAAGAAAATACCGCAGTTTCGCTAATAAAAAGAACAATCCCATCAGGAAATATTCAAATGATACACTCGCAAAATGAATTTTATCAATCCATCCTCTCCGGCAATGCTGTCATTGCTATCGATGGAAGTACATATGCCCTGGCAGTTTCCATCGCAGGCGGTGTAAGACGGGCTATTCAGGAACCCAGTACTCAAACCGTAGTGCGGGGTCCTAAAGAAGGATTTACGGAGGTTATCTCAACCAACATCACACTGATCAGAAGAAAATTGCGGACACCTGACCTTAAATTTGATAGTCATATTATTGGGCGATATACACAAACCAAAGTCATGTTAGCTTACATTGAAAATGTCGCTAATCCAGAAGTAATACAGGAAATTACAAAACGGCTTCAATTTATTGATACAGACAGCATACTTGAAAGTGGCTATATCGAAGAATTTATACAGGATGAACCACTTAGTCTCTTTCCCACCATGCTAAACTCAGAGCGTCCGGATGCAGTCGCAGGTAGCCTTTTAGACGGACAAGTAGCTGTTCTGGTTGATGGGACACCATTCGCTCTGATTGCACCTGTAACCTTCTTTAATTTCTTTCAAACGGCCGAAGACTACTACCAGAGATATGACATTTCAACTTTTTTAAGGGCTCTTCGTGTGGTATCTTTTCTAGTCTCATTGTTGCTTCCCTCTCTATTTATAGCCTTGACGACTTTCCAACAGGAAATGATCCCCACCACGCTGTTAATTACGCTGATGGCTCAACGGGAAGGAACTCCTTTTCCTGCATTATTGGAAGCTTTAATGATGGAATTGATGTTTGAAGTGATTCGTGAAGCAGGTGTGCGAATGCCACGGGTCATCGGACCAGCCGTTTCCATTGTAGGAGCTTTGGTTATCGGGCAGGCAGCGGTGCAAGCCGGACTGGTCTCAGGTGCAATGGTTATCGTTGTTGCCTTCACTGCTATATCGAACTTTGTCATCCCGTATTTTGGTATGGCTTCAGCAGTCAGGTTGTTGCGTTTTGCACTTATGCTACTGGCAGGGGCTCTGGGCTTATTCGGTATTCTGATAGGAATTATCCCCCTTCTTGTTCATCTTGTATCTCTCAAATCATTCGGAGTTGATTATTTTGTGCCCTACAGCCCCACCTTTAAATCTAATATGAAGGACCTTATCATCAGAGCTCCGTGGTGGGCTATGAAAACCAGACCTAGCGAAAAAACAGGACATAACCAGACAAGACAGGCAGCTCACCAATACCCTGCTAGTTCGGATGAAATCAAAAATAATGACAAGTCTGATACCCAAAAATAGGAGAGATCAATGGTGCGGCAATTAAGAGTTAGTTATGTTCTGTTTATTGCAGGATTATTACTTACAGGGTGCGTAGATCGTACAGAATTGAACGAATTAGCCATCACAACAGCAACTGGAATTGATGGACATAAAGGCGACTGGATCAATACCTATCAAATTATAATTCCATCAGCCATGACGACTGGATCAGGTGGTTCTTCCACCGGGGCATCGCAAAGCGCTGTACATACCTTTTCTACACATGGAAAAACATTGAGAGAGACCGTTATGAAGAGTAGCCTGGAATACCCACGTAAACTATATTTCGCCCAAAATAATATACTCGTTATTGGAAAAAAAGCAGCAGAACAAGGCATTGAAGAGATTATTGATATTTACCTCCGCAACCTTGATTCACGAGAAACTGTAAAAGTATTCATTGCCAACGGAGAGGCTCGTGATTTTTTGAGAAAGCTTGTACCACCAGAGAAAATTCCTGGTCAAGCTTTAGAAAAGATTATAGAAAGAGATAGCAAATTAGGCTCAATTTACCCCGCAATATCCATGTATGAATTTATTTCGAAAATTAGCTCCGATAGTGCAGCCGGAGTTCCAGAAATATCTCTTGTGGGTTCCGAGCCGGAGAAACTAGATTCTGTTGATGTTTTCAAGGAAACCTCCGCCAAAAATAAACTCAAGTTATCGGGCTTAAGTATTTTTCAGAAAGACAAGAGAGTCGGCTTCCTAAATGAAAAGGAAAGTATGGGGGTTTCATGGTTAAACAACCAGATTAAAAACACTACTGTAAACTATGTGGATGGAAATGTTATGTCCGCTTTCCTCATCCGGAAAGCCAAGGTTAAGGTTACGCCAATCAAGAATTTAAATCATTATTACCTCAACGTTGACGTTAAAGCTACTGGTGATCTTCTGTCAGCCTCTTCGCAAAGAGAAATGAAAGATATGCAAAGTATACATCAATTGCAGATGCAAGCAGCGGAAATAATCAAATTACAAATTCAGGAAGGCTGGAAAGCCTTACAGCAAAAGAATATCGACCTTATTGGTGTTGGAAATAAAATTCATCACAAGTATCCAAAAGACTGGAAAAAAATAAAAGAGACATGGCCTGAAGAGTTCGCAAACATGGATATAAAAATAGGTGTGAAAATGAAGCTTGCACGTCCGGGATTATTCGAAAAATCTTTTAACGAACTGTTGAAAAATGAATAAGCAGGGAGAGGTGAATTGAAGCAATGCGTAAAAATACAATCCGAGTATCCGAGCTGATCATTTGTATGTCTTTGTTTGAGGTTGGAAGTACAACTTTGTTTTTAATGGGAGCTGAAGCAAAGCAAGATGCTTGGTTAGTTATGTTGGTAGGAGCTTTAGCAGGACTTCTTCTGCTAAAGCTCCATCTTGCTATTCACCATCAAGATCCTGATTTGGATTTGTTCATGTTGTTTCGCCGTTACACAGGGAAATATGTGGGTACAATCATTAACTTACTTTTTGTGATGTATTTTACATATGAAGCATCTCGAAACATACGCGATTTAGGCGAGGTAACAGTAATGACTTTGCTCCGCCAAACCCCTTTGTGGATCATCATCTTGATCACAATCGTGGTCGTATCCAACACGGTTCGTTACGGCTACAAAGCATTGTTCTTATTTTGCTTGTTCCTTTTCCCTTTTTTTGTACTTGGATACGCCATAATTAGTATATTAATTCCGGCAACTGGTCTCTTTCACTTGGAAAATTCTCTTCCGGTTTTAGAGGAAGGATGGAAACCCATATTTAAAGCCGCTATTCCTGAGCTTATCTCCTTTCCATTCGGACAAACTGTGTTATTTCTTGTATTTTACCCGCTTGTACATAAAGGCCGGAATATCACAAAACCCGTTTTCTTTGCCTATATAATGACCGCACTTGCTCTAACATTTGTTAATCAATTGGATATTTTTGTTCTCGGACCCAAGATCGCCGCAAATAGCACACTTCCTCTTTTGGAGACCGTTCAGTTGATTGAATTAGCAGATCTGTTCGAACGAATGGATGCCCTTTTCACCTTGCTTCTTTTTCTTGGCTTGATCATCAAAATGTCTTTATTTTTTAATGGTGCTGTGATAGGACTAGAAAAAATAACTGGAGTCGGATTTAAAAAATGGATTCTTCCCCTGGCAGCACTTATTTATGGTCTTTCTTTTTTGTCGCCTAACTATATTCATCACATGGTAATCGGTCGAAAATTTGTTCTTAATTCCTGGTTTCCTATTTTTCAAATTTTCCTTCCTTTGTTACTGTTTACCGTTATTGTTATTAAAAAAAGAAAAAAGACAAATAAACAGTCCTCTTCATAAGGATACGGTAGTTCAATACTCCGAAGTTATGCCTCTATCTCAGCAGCTACACCATACACGGTAAGAAGAGCAGAACTATAGTATGCCTATCATTCAAGTATTCAGCCTCTTTTATTGTGCTTTTTCTATTTCATCGGCACGATGTGAAGTGTCCCATCCTCGCTAAACTCTGCATAGGCAATCTCGTCGATACTATCATATCCCTGCTCTCGCACCTTTACTTTAATCTGTTCAATATCGATTGACTTCCCACGCATAGATTCGTTTAGCAACCTTCCCTTATCAATGACAGTAACAGAAAAAAGGTCAGGCTGTGCATCGATTCCCATATCCTGAGCAGCAGGTGGCTCGTATTCGGGTTTGCGCATGACTGACAATGAGCCGTTCGTCTCTAGAGTGGCGTACCAGACCTCACGCAGAGAAAAAATATTTTGCTGGCGTAGCATGGAGAGTAGCTGTGTAAATTCTATATCATATTTCTCCAGCATCTTTTGATTAACCTGCCCTTTATCTACGAGCAACACTGTTCGACCTTCTGCCATATATCCAAATTTCACAAAATGGGTCGTCGCTTTCTCGAAAAAGTAGGCCAGCGCGCACCATAGTGCTAGAGCAAACAAAAGATGCCAGATCGTCAGCTTATCGTCATATAACGTATTCCCTACAATTTCGCTTAATACCAATGATGTCAAAAAATCAAGTGGTGTTAACTGGCTGAGTGTTTTTCGACCTGTAATAAAAGTAATGATCCACAAGCCAAAAAAGCTGATGATCAATTTGACACCAATCGTAACAAATACCTCCATAAATAGACCTCCCGGAAGAAGTTGTTTTCCTTATGTGTTATTTACACCTGTCTATCTCAGCATAAACAGAGGGGTTATTCCCAAAAAATTGTCCGATTAAAAAAGCCCGCTACCAACTAGAGGCAGCGAACTTTTTAATTACGGCTATTATATATTCTTTGTTTTCGTGTATTCACATAATTATCTACTTTTCACCAGCAACTGAATTGCTTCTTTAACCAGCTTATCTGTATCTCCTCCAGCTTCTCGCTCTTCCAATATACAACGTTGCAGATTTTCTGCTACAATTTGGGCTATTGCTTTATCTGATGCGTTGCGTACAGCTGATAGCTGACTGACTACATCCTTGCACGACTTTCCCTCATCCATTAAACGAAGCACCCCACGCACCTGGCCCTCAATCCTTCTCAAGCGCGTTTTCAGTTCATCACTGTAATTGTAATCCATAAGCAATGCACTCCTTTTCTGACTTACCATATACACGTATAGGTATATTATAAACCAAAAAAGTAAATAGAATACCCTAAATAAATAGATTCACCTTCCCCTGTGAAGCATCCCCCAAGTAGGCGGCCACTCCAGCATACTCCAGACCATCTATTAGCTCTGCTTGCTGCAGTCCTAATAGATCCATTGTCATGGTACAAGCAACGAGCTTGATGCCCTGCTCTCGTGCCAACTCTATAAGCTGCGGCAAGGAAAGCGCATTGTGCTTTTTCATGACATGCTTGATCATCTGTGGACCGAGTCCGGCAAAATTCATTTTGGATAGCCCAAGCTTTTTGGGTCCACGAGGCATGATCCAGCCAAAGGCTTTTTCGAGCATTCCTTTATTGGAGCGTATGAGTTCATCCTTACGCAATATATTTAGTCCCCAAAATGTAAAGAAAATAGTTACTTCATGATCATATACCGCCGCTCCATTCGCAATAATGAATGCAGCAAGTGCCTTATCCAGCTCACCGCTGAATAATATAATCGTTGTTTTGGGCTGAGCTTGCTCTTGATTCTCTGCATAAGTTCCTGCTGCTGTACTCATATAGAATCGCTCCCCATTGTTTCTCCTGCCCAGTCGGATATGCCTGAAAGCACAGATTTGACGTTTTTAGCTCCTTTGTCTGCCAACAAGCGGCAGGCCCTTTCACTGCGTGCTCCAGCTTGGCAGATCACTGCGATTTCATCTTCCAGATTCAGCTCAGAAAGTCTGTTCTCCAGTTCGCCAAGAGGGATATGTTTAGATCCAGGGATATGTTTAAACGCGAATTCGGCGGGTTCACGAACATCGAGCAAAATGAAGTTCTCTTTTAAAGAACATTTTGCTTGTAGCTCTTCATGGCTTATCGTAGAAGAAAATATTTGCTCCTTCTTCACCTCAGCCGGATTTACTTTGCGTAAATAATGTCGCATTACATCTCCTTCTTGGAGAGTGCCCAGATATTGATGTCCAGTGTTTTTAGCCCAGCTCTGAAAATCGGCTAATGAACCTTTGTCAGTCGCTTGAACCTCCATAATCTTTCCGGGAACGAGGTCATTCATAGCCTTTTTTGTTTTTATAATAGGCATAGGACAAGCTAGCCCTTTGCAATCAAGAATATGATCTGCTTGGATATTGTTAGTTGATGACATTCTATAACCTCCGCCTGTTTTTTGAGGGGGATTAGTTTAGCAAAATCCCCTAATACATATACCCCTATGGGTATAAGAATAACGAGACTCGCTTCCCTTGTCAACCTAGTTAGCTCCTTTCGCTCAGAAACTAACGAATTTATGCCTTGTACTAACTAAAAGCAAACAAAAAAAGCCGCACAAAAGCGCGACTCTACTGCATACATAAAATTAATCGTCTATTTTCATCAGTTCTGGTAGATCCAGCGACATCGAGATATTACATAGCATGCCTCTGGCGAGAAAAAGCATCGTTTTTTCCATGGCTTGTTCAATATCTGCCTGCCGGAAAGCATTATAGACCGTCGTATGGATCTCACGTAGCCCCTGTTGCATCACGGTTACAACCACATCCTCACGGATCGTCTGCGCCTGCATTTGTAAGAGTATTTCATTGCGATAGTCCATCATAATTTGCGAATAGGCTGCAATCAGTTCATGCTCTAACTGCTCAGACGAAGCCGAATGAATGACCTGGTGAAAAGAGTTTATGATGCGTGCAAATGAAACCTTCAACGCTTCAATAAGCAAAGCTTCCTTGGTAGCAAAAAAGCGGAAAACATAGGGCTGAGAAATATTGGCCCGTTCCGCAACTTTGGCCGTTGTAGCTCGATAGTAGCCCATCTCTGCAAAGACTTCGATAGCAGCAGATATGATTTCCTTTTGGCGATTTATTGATGTTGATGTAGCTTTAGCCATATTTTCTCATCCTTTGTTTGTTACATTTTCCTAGTAGTGATTAATCAATTACTAATTAGTATAAATGTCACACTCTAAAAATGCAATCGACCAAAAAAGTCGCCTCCCTAATCATGATGGAAACGACTCCTTTGGCACACTCCATTATGGCGTCATCGTGTTAAAGTATAACCGAACATAATTGACCTTTTGCGTTTTGATTTGATAAGAAAATACTAAATAATAACTAAGATCTGACGTGTTGTTGATCGTATAATTAGCTTCTGCTGTGCCGGATGTGTCTTTAGAGGTGTCAATTGTTTCTGTGGGCTGGCCTAGTTCGCTAATAACTTGATTAATAAGCAACTTTTTATATTGTGGGTCGAAAGAAGTAATTTCTGTAACTTTGTCACTTCCATCCAGTATGAGATCTGTATGATATTTGGCGTAACTTCTCATAGGGCCTGTAGAACCAGAATCGGATTTCCCCCATAGCTCGAACAACAGATCGCTGCTCGTTCCTAGACCAAGACCTTTAGGCAGATGAGGCAACGTCCCCTGCTTGGCTGCGCTCATTATAGCAGTCGCGGAGCCGTGTTTACTGTCAGGTGTGGCTGTACTACTAGCAGGTTTCTGCTGTGTCGAGGTTAAACCTTGATCAGACTTTTTTCCAGGTTTCTTGGAATTTTCTGCATCCGCACTAGGCTTACTGATATCTGTATTCGTCTTGTTATTGGGAGTATCTTGCTCATTTGTATTGATGTCTGTGTTCTGATCTGTTGAATTACTGGCAGATGGTGTGGCTGATTTTGTTGTAGATGGAGCAATTGAGCTTGCTTCTCCACTATTGCCGCATCCTGTCATTACAGCAAAACCGATTGCTAATAAAGCGCTGGTAGTAACTAGCTTGCAAGCTAACTTTTTACGATTGCGAGATTGATGTATAGGTTTCATTATGAGATCACTCTTTCCTTGTTCTTGAGTACAAACCAAGTGTAACCGAACCTCGTTTCGAGAATACCTCTACTTGTATCCAACTTGTAAACAATAGCGTTATAAATTTCTAATACATCCTACCTGCGATCGTAAGCGCCTAGCTGTTGTTTAGAAAAGGCGTAAGGGGAGTCACTCTTCTTCAACCATATATTCCCTTTCACAATAAAAATGTATATAGCAAAAACAAAGTAGATTGTGCCTGCAATCCAGTCTATTGCCGTAGGAATGTCTCGCTTTACAATTTCATGGATATACCAGATTCCGACAGGGACATGCAGGAGAACTGCCGTACACAAACCGGGATTATATACAGTTTTTGCTTTGAGATTGACAACAATTCCGTGCCAGATGACCTGAAAAAATCCCATCAAAACAGGTGCGAGTCCAAGCCAGATTACGTGGGGAAACCAGACGGGGAGTAGATAAAATACATAGGCAATTGCCACATTAATGATCATCGCTGATTGAGTGTTCAAGGGGTAATGATCCGGGGCTTCACTTTTAAACAAAACATTGTTAAATAAACCCGCAAAATATCCGGGCCAGCGGTATTCTTCAAATTGGTGAAACAAAATTGCCACAAAGCTTAACCACAGTATGCCTGATAGATCCGATAAGATGGCTGAATTCATAAGCAAAACAATACATACAGCCACTCCAATGATGCCTCCTGCATCTTGCCAATATTTTCTCAAAAATTCCATGGTATTCACCCCTGAGATTTATTTTTGATCAAAATATCTTTCAAACAGCAGGTTTAATTGTTCCTCTATTGTAGGCATTTCCACAACTGCTCCAGATTCAAGAATTGGACTCATCAGTGCAGGCAGAAAAATGGCTCCGAATATTTGCAGCATCATAGCTAACAACCGCTCTGGCTGTTGCTCACCTGTTAGCTCCTTGATTGTGTTCTGGACCTTTGGAAACCCCATTATGTTTAAAAATCTTCCGTATTCCTGTTGAGATGTAAAGGGCGTGCTGCCCATCACAATAATTCGTGATAGTAGCTCTGGATATTGGCGAATGACCTGTAAATAGTTAAGTAAAAATTGTTTCAGTCTATCTTGCGGGGGCATCGCTGTATTGTCCAAAACAGAAAATGTGTGCTGAAAGCTGTTTAGGATCACTTCGATAGCTTCGCTGAGCAAATTTTCTTTGGAGCCAAAATAATAATTAACTAGAGAAATATTAGTACCAGACAGGTCAGCAATTTTTCGGATTGTAACCGCCTCGAAACCTTTCTTTTGGATAAACTCCAGCGTAGACTGTAGAATTTTTTCTTTGGTCTGTTGTTTTTTGTCTGGGTGACTCATCTTTTTCCTCCTCCTGTTTAGTTTAATCCTAAAGGACAAATGAAACGGACTACTTTAAGCAAAACAACAATTTAAGCAAAAATTAAAACGATATTTAAAACACTGTTTAAATTATTGTTTGAACTTAGCTTAGCACTTTACATTTCACAAAACAAGTAAAGATATGAGAATTAGGCTATGAAAAAACCCGCAAAACGAATCAGATCGTTTGCGGGTTGAGTGAAGTGAGATTAAGAAAAGACTAAACTAAATTGCCCAATTTCCTTTGCGGAACACAGCCTCTGTGCTTCCGTCTTGCAGTTCACCATCAATATCCAGCTCGGCTGAGCCGATCATAAAGTCAACATGAGTCAGGCTGACATTGGCACCGTTCTCGAGTAACTCCTCCCGGTTCATTTGTGTCCCATTTTCGATATTAAATGGATACGCACTGCCTAGGGCCAAGTGACAGGAGGCATTTTCGTCGATACCTGTATTATAAAAGATGCGATTGAGATTGGAAATCGGTGAATCGTACGGCACCAGGGCAACTTCTCCCAGATAGCAGGCCCCTTCATCTGTAGCGAGCAAATGAGTGAGATGCTGCTCGCCGGATTCTGCTGTATATTCGGTGACCTTACCGTCCTTAAAGGTAAACGTAATGCGATCTACCAGTTGCCCATTTAAATTAAGTGGCATGGTACTTGTGATGTGGCCATTGACACCTGTACGCTTAGGCATTGTGAACACTTCTTCTGTCGGCATATTTGCCACGGTATAAATTCCTTGGGCGTTTTCACCGCCGCCACCACGCCAAATATGTCTTTCGGCCAATTCAATTTTCAAATCTGTTCCTGGTGCACGATAATGGAGGCTTTTATAGTTTTTATGATTCAGCTTGTTTTGTAGCTGTTCGAGATTGTTTAAATGTCCCTGCCAATTTTGAATTGGATCGGAGCCGTCTACACGATTCATTTGGAAAATCGTATCCCACATGACACGAATTCGGTCCTCTTCTGCTATATCGGCAAATACTTTATCTGCCCAAGCCTTCGTCGGCGCTTTAATCAGACACCAGCTAATCTTAGCATTCCGCGTATAGTGAGCATAGCCTTCTCTCGCCGTAGCCGCCGCCTTTGTTGCGCGAGAAACGTGTTCCGGGTCAATACCTTGATATAAATCCGGGTTCGGCACTTTAATCGTAAGTGTAGCTCCACCCTCTTCGGCGAATTTCTCCATCATCTCTGCCTTCCAAGCAGGGTAGTAATTAAAGCTGGCTTCGTCACCATGTTCAAAACGACTGCGTGTAATGGAATCGTCCTCAAACTCTACCTGTACATATTTAGCGCCTGCTTCATAGGCTTTGCTGACAATCAGGCGTGTAAACTCAACAGTTTCCAGTGGTGCAGTTACCAACAACGCCTGTCCTGGCTGAATGTTGACCCCTACTCTTACGACCAGTTCTGCGTATTGCTCCAATAATGATTCAAATGTACTCATTTTTCCACGCTCCTGTTTCGTTTTAATAATATTGAATGGCTTCATCACTACAGTGCGGATTGCTTCTCCAAATCACGCAGCTCCACTCTCCGTATTTTTCCTGAGCTGGTTTTAGGGAGTTCCTGAATAAATTCTATTTTTCGTGGATATTTGTAAGGTGCCGTCCATGTTTTCACATGATGTTGCAGTTCCTTTACTAACTCCGGTGATCCTTCTACCCCGGCTTTGAGCACGATGAAAGCTTTCACAACATGTCCACGGATTTCATCCGGGCTGGCTACCGCTGCACATTCCTGCACAGAATCATGCTTCATCAGCGCTTCTTCTACTTCAAAAGGACCAATGGTATAGCCAGAACTGATAATGATATCATCACCGCGTCCTTCAAACCAAAAATATCCATCCTCGTCCTTTCGAGCCCGGTCTCCTGTAACAAAATAATCTCCATGCACACTAGCTAATTTGCGTTCTGGATCATGATAATACGTATGAAACAATGCCGGCAGATCAGCACGCACTGCAATATCGCCCACTTGCCCTGGAGCCAGCGGAATACCATCCTCGTCTACGACCTCAACAAGTCCCGGTGCAATAGATTTGCCCATCGAGCCTGTGCGCAGAGGTGTGTCTCTTAGATTTCCAATAATTAACGTACTCTCGGTTTGACCGTAGCCATCACGAATCGTAATGTTGAACTGCTCCTGAAACTTGTTGATAACCTCCTGATTGAGCGGCTCCCCCGCAGAAACTGCGCTGCGCAATAGGGATAGATCGTATTGATCCAAACCATCCATTTTTGCCATAATTCGATATTCAGTTGGCGTACAACATAACACTTGGACTCCGTATTGCTGCAGCAACTGCAAATAACGACCCGGACGGAACGAACCATTATATACGAATCCAGTCGCCCCATTTCCCAGTACCGATAAAAACGGACTCCAAATCCATTTTTGCCAGCCAGGTGCGGCTGTGGCCCATACTATGTCTGAAGCTTGAATGTCCAACCATGGTGATGTTATCCGCAGATGGGCATATCCCCAGCCATGGCTATGTACAACAGCTTTAGGATTTCCTGTGGTACCCGAAGTATAGGCCAGAATGGCCATGTCGTCACGGTGTGTCTTCACAGCTTCAAAAATATCTTCTTGTCCTTCCATCAGCTCATCCAGCACAAGCCAACCAGGTGCATTTGCTGTGTGGTCCCCGGGGACTACAATGCGGTGAGCCAAAGCAGGCAAATCATCACTTATTTTATCTACTTCACCTGTTACTCCGGTCCAGGCAATGACTGCACGCGCTTCCGAATGGCGAAGGCGATATGCAATATCCTTGGCCCGCAGCATTTCTGAAGATGGGATGACAGCAAGCCCCAGCTTCAAGCATGCCAGATAAATGACATATGCAATAATACGCCGTGGTACTACGACCAGAACTCTATCTCCTTTGTTAAATCCCAGACTTGCAAGTCCACCAGCCAGCCAATTTGCCTTTTTCAACAGCTCTCCGTAGGTGATTTCTTCGTATTCCCCTGTCTCACTTAACCACTTGAGTGCGGTCTTACCAGCCTCATGGTGTTCCATTTCCGAAGTCATATTGTAATATTCAGGCGCAAGCCATTGTTGCTGATCAGTCAAATTATACCTTCCCCTTTATACATAAGATAAGAGCAACTTCCTTTATGTAGTATAACACGTCTTAGTACCAGGTTCTAATACCAGAATTAATTTATTTGGAAAAAAATAAAATTTGTAAAACAAACGACAAAAAGAAAGAGCCTGAATACAGACTCTTTTCTTTACTATTATTGTAATCTACAACTCAATGTCTACCACTGTAGAAGCCGCTTCCTGCCCGTTTACGAGCAGCACAATTCGGTGCGCTCCCGCATAATGACGACGAGTTGTCAGGTCTGCGAACCGATGTGTTCGTGTACCCGTTAGACGGGTTCCTCCAGGGACCGTTTTGTCAGAAAGCAAAAACAGTTTACGCGAGACTTGTCCTCTCGCCTTTACAAAGTCGATGCCATATTCGATGCGAACTCGTACAGGTTCACCTTCTCGAAGCTGAAGCACATAGCTCAGTTCACTGTGATCCCCGATCTTTAATACGGCAGGGTCTGTGGTGAAAGAGGCTGCTGTGACCAGCGGCACCCCATCTGTATCATCCGCATAGCCGAACATGGCCATCACTTCAGGGATGGATTTGCGAATCAGGGATCGACAGCCATGACGCACAATCCAGTCGGTATCAGGATGTGCGCCCTTCCACCGTTGAGCCGTTGCGATGACAATATCGGGATGATCCTTGGCAATATCGTTCAGGTTGTTGGCTACACTTTTACGTACATACAATGATGGATCGGCCTTCAGCAGTTCTAATACAGCCAATACCGGAGCAGGATCACGTTTGAAGACAGGCAGCGCCTGTCCCCAAGGCAGCCGTGGACGACAACCTTCGCTGGCAAGACGGCGGACGTGTTCACTGGGGTGTCCCGCCCAGGTCATCATCTGCCGCATCATCCGTTCTGGTTCACGCAGGAGGAAGGGTCTCACAGCGAACTCCGCAGAGGATTTTGATGTAAATCGCTCCAGTGCATTCATGGACAGGTCCCAATGCTCTTCTCCCTGCCCATATACCTCTACGAAATCAGGGAAAAACAAGTACGGAAATCCGCTACAGTACTCATCAATGGCAAATAATATAGAAAGAGCTTCTTCATAACTACTGGGCAAAAACTTCCCTAATGTTAACGAAATACGCCGTATTCGTTCTTTTAGCTCCAGCTCTCCCCATTTTTTATCCATAACTTGATGGATAAATCCGTCAATGTCGAACGGACTGTATGCAGCCTGTACTCTTTCACCGAATAGACGAAGGAATTCCTCCGTGTACATATTTTTTAAGGGTTCAGCCATTGTATATCTCCTTTTAAATATGAATATAAGCAAGAAGCGATGAACGAACAATATCTTCGTATATGATAACCGTAAATCGTGACCCAGCACCAGCACTAAATGGGGTTAAGAGAATGGATATAAGACACATTAAAAAATGCCAAGTCCTAAGATTAGGACCTGACATTTTTCCATAAACACTACAAATCGAATGAGACTTATATTTTGTGTTGGACAAACCAGTCGGTAATGCGTTGCAGTCGTTCTACGCGAAGCTGTGGGTGCCCTTTACGTGAAAGCTCGTGACTCGAAGCTGGGAAACGGACAAATTGGGTGGGCTTTCCCAAACGACGCAATGCTGTAAACAGCTGCTCTCCCTGCTCAATAGGGCAACGTAGATCCTGCTCTCCATGTAATATGAGCAGCGGTGTATTGATTTGCTGTACATAAGCCAACGGGGACTGCCTCCACAAAAGCTCGAAATCATCCCATGGATTCCCGCCAACTTCATCTTCCGTAAACGAGTACCCTATGTCACTCACCCCATACATTGACAGCCAGTTAGATATGGAACGCTGGGTCACAGCTGCGCGGAAACGATCCGTATGCCCTACAATCCAGTTAGTCATAAAGCCACCATAGCTGCCTCCTGTGACCCCCAGTCTTTCTGGATCAATGAATGGGAATTGGCGTATAGCCTCGTCCACGGCGCTCAGTAGATCGGTGTAATCACGTCCGCCGTAATCTCCAAGGACAACATTAGTAAAAGACTGTCCATACCCTCGACTTCCTCCCGGGTTCGTATAGATGACTGCATACCCCTGAGCCGCCAGCAACTGAAACTCATGAAAAAAGGAATTGGAATACATGGCATGGGGACCGCCGTGAATTTCCAAAATGGCAGGATAAGCCTCCCCCTCCTTAAAACCAGCAGGCTTCATCACCCATCCCTGCACGCGCCGACCATCCTCGACCTCCGTCCAGAAGCTCTCAGGCACACTGATCTCAATCTCATCAAGCAGAGCATCATTCACTCGTGTTAGCCGTTCCTCGGTCCCTGAATGGATCGCAATTCGAAACAAATCGCCTGGTAAAGCGACATTGGTGGAAGCAGCAATGATATGCTGCTCATCCGAAGTAAACTCGAATTGGTAAATTTCCCGTTCTCCTTGGGTTAAAATTTTAAAAGTTCCATCAAGCGCAAACTGATATACGTGCACATTTCCTTCAATGGTTACCAGCGTATACAGGGATTGACTGTCCGCACTGAAGCGTGGTGGTCCTACATGAAGATGTGAACGCATGTCGCTCATACCCGCATTACCGAGGTGAGCATCAAGCGTCTCACTAACACATACTGCCGTCCCGCCACTGGAGGGAACCGTATACAGTCGAGTCTGAGTAGCGCCTTTGGCATGACGATCATGACCGTAAAAGGCAATCAATGTACCATCGGGAGAGAATACAGCGCTCTCGATTTGAAGCTCGGAATGAGTCAGCTTAAACGGTACTGCCGCATTGCTATTAGAAGTCGCAGGAGCTACCGTAAACAAATCATTTTGCTTGCGTAAATCCGTATCCTCTTTGGAATGCTCCGCTATCCTAGCGACAAATAAAATCTGTTGACCATTCGGTGACCAGACAGGCTCCACCACATCATAAGCGCCAGATGTCAGTTGAACCGTGTGCCCTAAAGTCACATCAGTTACATACAAGTGATCACGAGTATCATCCCACAGCCCATAGCCGTCGGATTTAGCTTTTGTTCGATTAACTACTCGTCCCTCAAGCTGTGTCTCCTGCTTTCCTGCGTCGCATGTAGGACTTGACTGGTTCTCAGCAGTTTTAGCTACAAACGATATGTAGGCTCCATCCGGCGACCAGGCTAATGAACGAACATTGTTCCCTACGTGCGTAAGTTGTCGGGCTTCCCCCCCGCGTGCTGGAATAATCCATACCTGACGCTTGCCGTCTGTCGAACGGAGAAAAGCAAGTTGTGACCCGTCCGGTGACCAGACAGGTGTTTCATCTTTCGATCCATATGTAAAGGGTATTGGAGTTTTACCTTCGAACGGCAACAGCCAAATAGCCGAGTTGTAGTCTGTCCGTTCTTTATTAATACACTGCTCTACGTAAGCAATTTCGCCACTCGTGGGATGAACAGCTGGATCGCTAACCCAGTGAAATCGATATAAATCCTCAGCTGTTATACGGCGTTTGGTTGTGCCAGATTGCGAGTTGCTCAAATAAATCCCTCCTTAATATTGTCAGATTTGTACAACTTCACATTCAATTAATCCGATTAATTTTATATGAATTTAAATATACAATTACGTTACTCTTTTTATGTATCTCTGTCAATTTGTCCAAAAATCAAAGAACCCTCTCTCCGTCACAATGACTCGAAAACACCGCTGCTTCGGTTGCTTTCTTGAGAGAAGGTCATATCTGTTATCGTTCTTCTGTACCGTACGCATTAAAGCCAAGTTCCTCTGCAAGCACAGCCTGCCTGACGATATTTTGGAATTTCTACTGTGAACTCAGGCTTCTCCAGTGATCGTGTCTAATTTCGGTTAGCAGTCTCGGCTTCATTCTTTTCATGGATGTAGGTGGAGAATAATTCAGGATTCACTACTTTACGCAGTAAATGCATCGTCCCGTCCCCTGTTCCATGGTCAAAAGCATGGATACGTTCATATCCCCAACGCTCGTACATGGATAATAAATAGGGATGTTTTTCCGCAGTGGCTAATGTCACTGCAGGAGCTCCAACCTGATCACGAATAATCGTTTGTTCTACCCAGTTCAGCAGTTTTTTTCCATATCCTTTGCCCTGAGCAGCCGGATCTACGGCAAACCACATCACAAACGGAAGATCGGTTATAAAATTAAGGGCTCTATTTTTTAAATGACTAACGGTAGCCTGGATGACACCATCGACTTCCAGCACATAGCAATCATTATTTTTAATGTTTTCTTGAATGAGAGCGACGTCTGCCTGAGCGGCAGGCCATTTAAGCTCCAACTGCCGAATTGTTTCATATGCCTCATACGTTATATACTGCAATCTTTCTGCATCCTCTTGACGTGCCAGACGATAGATCTCGCTCATAGTTCCCCGCCTCCCTATAGTATTGTAATAATGTGCATAAATTTTTTAACTAATCCTATCTTTTTAATCAGAAATAAAAGTTAACATAACTGTAGCATGCTCACCATTCAGCGACAAATTAATTTTTTCTATACCTTCATTTAAAATAACAATGTCCCTTGAGGGTTGGAAAGTCCGCAATTCAAATAAAAGCAAAAAAGCCCGAAAGCCGGGCTCCTTTACTTTCTAGACCAATAGAATGCTGTCCCTGTCTCTGGGGCATTCAAACCAACCTGTACGCTGTGTTATTCCGCAGGGGCAACAAAGCTGCGTTTGGCAAACTCGCTGTCCAGCATATAAAAGGCATTGCTGTCTCTTTCAATACGCTTAAGCTTCTGGATAACACTATCGAACAGAGCTTCCTCTTCGACTTGCTCATCAATAAACCATTTCAAGAAATGGATCGTTGCATGCTCACGTGCATCGAGGGCCAAGTCAGCCAAATGATAAAATTTTTGTGTGTTTTGCTGCTCATGCTTGTAGCCATGCTCAAATACGTCCAGCATGGAATCGTAGCTATTTTTGGGCTCCGGTAATGCTGCCAATGTGGCGCGTCCTCGACGGTCGTTAATGTATCTATACAGTTTCATGGCATGAAACCGTTCCTCCTCTGCTTGTACCAGGAAGAAGTTTGCAAACCCATCTAGACTTTCACTAGAGCAATATGCAGCCATCGCCAGATATACGTGAGCGGAGTAAAATTCAAAGTTCATTTGCTCATTCAGAGCCTGTGCCAAATTGTCATTCATGTCTTAGGTCACCTCGGTCAGATATGTAATGATGTAACGTTCTTAGTGTACCATGAATTTGATCACAAAAAAACGGACGGAAGTGAATTCAGACACACTCACGTTCCGCCCGCCTTGCTCAACATTTAGTTCACAATCAAGGCTCCAGACCCCAGACACGTTTGTCGTTTATATACAAAGGTGTTTTGTCCCAATCTGTATAAGAGGTCTTGGTTGCATCATAGGAAAAATCGTCACTTTCGTTATAGTTGCTCCAATCCGCCTTGTTCATGCGAATCTGAATATCCCCCGTGTTTTCCCCTGCTGCCAGACTTCCCGCACCGGCTCCAAAGGAGATCTCCAAATAATAATCTGCCCCAGTTACGGCCTTATCCAGTTTCACAAACCGTCCCTGAACATTGCCGCTGCCCAATTGTGCATAATCACAGTGAAACTCCTGCCCCTTATCGCCATCTACAGTATAGTAGTATCTCAGCTTTACGTTTTTCAGATCAAGAGCCTCTTTACCCTTGTTTACGACACGGAAGAGTGGTCGAATCTGGTTATCTCCCGGGTTGGTGTCGCCCACACGGTATTGGGCAATTACATCTCCCTTCGCCGGAATCGGGGCTGCTGTTGGCTTGGCGCTGACCTCAGCAGAATCCGGGCTGGTTCCTAAGGAATTTGTTGCACTTGTTACATAATAATAAGTGGTTTCATTCACCACCCCTGTATCCTTGTAAGTGGCGTCAGTTACCGTTGCTATCGTGGTATACGGGCCACCACTGGCTGTGGAGCGCTTAACCGTGTAGCTATCAGCACCTGTCGCTTTGCTCCAGGTTAGTGTAACTTGTGCATCTCCTGCACTCGCCTTTACATTTGCCGGAGCTTTGGGAGCTGTAGGTTCGGCTGGTCCACTACCATTAATCAGACGGTCATACTCTGCATAAGCAGTTGCCATATCTACTTGGGACCAGAAACGGTGATACGTAAATTCTGGCGCACCTTTATCCCATTTTTTGGTCTGTTTGTTCCATGAAGTCGTGTATTTGTCTTTAAGATAGGACCATTGCGGATCTTTAGTGATATTAGGGCGGATGTCGCTATAGCTGGAATACGTACCATTCCCGCCCTTGGACGGATCAGACGGTGTAGCGTCTGTGCCTGGGATCGTGTTGCCTTGCCCAGTCTTACCACTCCATCCGCTCGGGATATATACTTCTTTAGTAAAATAACGATAATAATCCTCACGTGCTTCCTTCGTTGTAATTCCTATGCCGTCGTTATAGCCCCATGCTGCATCAAGCAAGGCTTTGGACAGATCTTTGGCTTCCTTGCCTAACTCGGTGTAGTCTCCTTTTTCAGCTTTTGTTCCGGCAGCGAAGAAGGTTAGCGCTTTCACATAACTGCCCAGCACTCCTGCATCCTGTCCTGGATTTTTGGTTACGACATGAAGATTGGCATTTCCTTTATGATTGGCAAATCCGCTCCAGGTTTCAGGCTTTCCACTCCATTCCAGATTGCTCGGCAGCCAGAACTCACCTTTAGCCGCTGTAGTGGCTACCTTCGGATTTTTGCCACCCAGAATACGCTTACCTTGTGCATCCAAATAGTAACCCTGCGCATCAGTTACAGGCCGTTCGTTGGCAAATACATAGCTCTTGGACCAAGCGATCCAGTTTTCCGTCACTTGTTTAGCCATTTTAAACTGCTCAGACGAAGTGTCACCTTTCTTGGCCAAAATATAGTACAGCTCCGCAATCCGCTCGACAGGCCAAGCCTGCATGCCAAACCAGTTGTTGGACGGTGGATCTTGATATACAGGAGCCCCTGTATAAGCCATGCCATAAAAAGTGCTCGTACCAGATGGATACGCCTTGTAGGCACCATCCCAGCTATTCGTTGCTCCACCTGCAATGGCCCCCTCATCAGATTGCAGCCAAGTGTAAAATTCCAATTGGCGCTTGAGCGAGGTCGCCCAATCCTGTCCTGCCGTAGGTGAATTTGGGATCAATCCGCTATCCTTATCGGATAATGCATATGCAGTAACGACATTCTGGTAGCCCTGATGCGCATGGCTGGCACCAATCCGCCAAGCCCAGTTGCCGCTTTGGCCCAGTCCGCCGCCCCAAGCCGTATACCATGCCATTAGATAAAGACTGGCATCCTTGCCCGTGCCAGCAATCGGACTTCCATTGGAAGCGCTTCCTACTTTCTGGAAGTATTTATCGTACATGCCGTAACGCAAAAAGTCTCCCATCTTTTTCGCTTTGTCCAAATATACCTGGTTGTCATAACCGAGTTCTTTTGCCCAGTACATGGCTTGAACCGCCCGTGCGTCCGCATCCGTGGCATTCGTGTAGCGCCATTGCTGTGCAGGAGCATTATTTTCCTTGGTGAACAGGCTCATGAAGCCTTCATTAGGCTTGCCAAACTTGTGATTATCCTGCGATGGATGCGGTACGGCCTCCCAGACCGATTCCTGTTCCCCGCGCTGGAAGGTGTTCACATAGGTCGTCGTATGTGACGGATTCAGCAGATTGCCAAAACCGTACCAATTGTCTACATCCAGCAACCAATGCATCAGGTAGGTCTGATTGTTGCCATAGGTTGCCTTCAGCTCAGAGTCCAGTGGGTCCTTGCCAGCACCATACTGACCACTCAGACGGCTTGGGTACTGATCCGGCTGTGGATATTCTGCGGCATAAGTGGCAGGGCTGTTCGGATTATAGTTACTCATTGTAGGCTGCTCTTCCTTACCGTCACCCTCATTAACAGGAATGATATATTTCTCCATGTTGTCCCATGCCGATTCCAAATGACCCCAATCCCCGGTATAATGACCATAGAGAACTTCCAGCCACATCCAATAGCTGTATGCTTCCGAGGTCGTTAAGTGTCCATAGTCAGGCGCCTCACTCATAAGTGTTTCAACGGAATGATAAGGGATACCTTCTTTAGAAAAGTAACCGCTAGCTGGGTCCTTCAGTTGTTTATACATTTGCAAAAAGCGTGTTGATTCAGGGGTTGCGGCTGATGCACGGTCGGGTTCGGCCTGAAATAAACCCAAGCTTAACGGAAGTACCAAAATGGCTGACATGACCATAGAGACAGATTTTCTGAACACAGATTTTCTACTGATCACTTTTGCATTCATCCTCTCCATTATCAATATTGGCTTTACTTAAAATTTGGTTCCGAAAAACGACAGCACAAAAAGACAGCGCCATCACCTCACTTTCCCGTTATAAAGGTGGAGGACACGCTGTCCATAGCTCCAAATGCTTCACATTGGCCCTGGCAAGAATATACCACACTAGTCGCCAAATGAGAGTCGAAAAATTCTATATGTTTAGAGTTGCACAAGGAAAATTGACGAAATCGATAGGAATCGGTACTATTTCACAAGGAGGCGTTAAAACATGAAAGTGTTGCTGTTGCTTGGCTGTATTGTGATGTTTTTAGCTGTAGCTCTGGGAGCATTCGGGGCGCATGCGTTGAAAAAAAGACTTTCCGCAGACATGATGAGCATATTCCAGACAGGAATTCAATATCAAATTGCTCACGGTTTGGGTTTGTTGCTGCTGGGAGTTCTTGCAGGCAACCTTGCCCATTCTTCTCTTATTGTAACCGCAGGTTGGGTTATGCTGGTGGGCATTCTTCTGTTTTCCGGCAGTCTGTATGTTCTTAGTGTGTCTGGTGTGAAAAAGCTTGGAGCCGTCACCCCGATTGGCGGGCTGGCTTTTTTGGCAAGCTGGGTCATTGTGATTGTGGCGGTAATACAAGGCTAAACAAATAAACAGAGACTTGGAAAAGTAGGCGCTTCCAAGTCTCCTGTATCATGGCCGATTTATTGATGAAGATGAACGCGTCTATGATTTCGTTTACACTTGCTGTGCTTTCTGAGCCGCGATCCGATGACCTTCGATATAGCGTTTGGATTGAGCCATTTCATGCTCCTGAGCAGCTTCCATAATAATATGGACCCCTGGCTTGTACTGCTCCAGCAGTTCCATATATAGAGCATAGTTCATGTCACCAAAACCCGGCGGTACGGTCTCGATCTCACCTGATGATGACAAACGTCGGTCTTTGGCATGTGCTGCGATAATCCGAGGTCCTAGCAGCTGAAAAGCTTCGCGGATGATCTCATCCTGTCGCGCCAGGTTTTCCGTTTTTAGCAAATTACCCGGATCAATCACAACACCAATGTGTGAAGACGGTACTTCCTCCAGAAAGGTAGCTAGCTCTGCTGCTGTTCCGACCAAATGATCGTTAGCAGCCTCTAATCCTACAAATACGCCCCACTTCTCCGCCTCATCTGCTAATTCTCGCACAACTTCTTTTACAACTCTCCAGTCTCGCTCCGAATAAGGGGTCCCATCCTCATTGCGTCCGACTTCAGCTGCAACCATTGGTGCTCCTAACAGACTTGCGTATCGGATCAGCTCTTTGAACCGCTCTACATTTTCACGTAACAATTCCTCATCCTGTACAAAAAAATGCAAATAGCACCCGAGCACTGATATGGATACTCCGTGCTTACGAAATTCCTCAGCGATAGACAATGCCAATCCAGGATTGAACTTGCCTGGTTTATTAAAATCGACATCACTGATCGCTCTCCACGGAGCGAGCTGAACATGAGTAAAGCCCGCTTCACCTACCTTTGCAGCCAACTCGCGATAAGGCAACTTGCCAAACAAATGTGCCAATACACCTACTGTCACTAAAAATCACCTCTTTTTATTTTTGTATTCTACTAATCGCCGTACTCAGCTCCAAGGACTCATTGATGATTTCTGTAATTCGTTCTACTTCATCATGAATAAAGAAGTGTCCTCCCTCAAAGGTAAACACACGAAATTGCTGATCCGTATGCTGTGCCCACGCCTCTGCATCTTGTAGGGCCACCGTGTTATCAGTCAGTCCTGTCAAGGCGGTGATAGGGCAATGTAAAGGCGTGGCTTTGCTCATATACTTATACATCTCGACTGCTTTGAAATCTGCTCTTAATACTGGCATAAAATAGTCATACAATTCCTGATTGTCAAAAATGGCTTCCGAAAGTTGACCATACCTCTGCAAATGCGTTCTGAATTGATCTGCAGGCAGATCATGTAACCACGGGAGATTTCTTGGGATATGCGGTGCCCGTCCACCCGAAACAAATAGATGAGCCGGCTGGCCATATCCTCCAGCCACCAGCTTATAATACAGCTCGAATGCAATCATCGTACCCATGCTGTGACCGTATATGGCATAAGGATCACCAGGGGCTAACTCATGGCTGATTTGATGCAACAGATCCTCGCTCATCTCCTCAATACTATCCTTAAGCGGTTCCCCAGAACGAATACCTCTGCCCGCCAATTCCAAAGGGACAAGTTTAATCTGTGGAAGCAGCAGCTTTTTCCATTTGAAGCTGACTGATGCCGATCCGCCTGCATATGGGATGAAAAATAATGTGATAGGTACCATTCTTGCAACCTCCTGTGTTGCGGAATTCTAACTTTTTTATTTTAGCACAAAAAGGTATATTTACCCATTTCAAATATTTTGCAAATTCGAAAAAGAGGGTTGACGAATTCAAGCACATTTTGCATAAAGCAGGAAATGTATTTCTTAAGGAAGAACTGCTGTATGTTTGAATATAATCATGTGTTGGGTCTTTTATTTTTCCAAATTGAGAGGAGTCCTGCGCCATGAAGTATGGTTTCTTCGATGATGCCAACCAAGAATATGTCATCACCACCCCTCAAACTCCGTATCCCTGGATTAATTATTTAGGTAATGAACGATTTTTTGGACTCATCTCCAATACAGGCGGCGGCTATGCATTTTATCGAGATGCTCGCTTACGTCGCTTAACACGTTACCGGTACAACAATATTCCTGTCGATAACGGTGGTCGCTATTTTTATATTTATGCTGATGGAGATTATTGGACTCCGGGCTGGATGCCGGTTAAAAGGGACCTGGAGCAGTATGAATGTCGTCATGGACTTGGATATACCTCAATTATGGGGGAACGCAGAGGGATTCGGGCTACGCAACTAGCTTTTGTGCCCCTATCCTTTGACGGCGAGGTCCACCAGGTCAAGCTTCAGAACATATCGTTACAAACTAAAAAGATCAAACTCTTTTCATTCGTCGAATTCTGCCTGTGGAACGCCTATGACGATATGACCAATTTTCAGCGTAACTTGAACACAGGCGAAGTTGAAATACAGGACTCTGTCATTTATCACAAGACAGAATACCGTGAGCGCCGCAATCATTATGCTTTTTTCTCTGCGAATCGTCCGCTGGCGGGCTATGACACAGACCGTGAAGCTTTTTTGGGTCTCTACAACGGACTGGATCAGCCCTACACCATCACCGCAGGGCAAGCGTCTAACTCGATAGCCAGCGGCTGGTCCCCTATCGGATCGCATTGCATTGAGATTACACTGGAGCCGGGCGAAGAAACAAGCTGTAACTTTGTACTCGGATATGTGGAAAACCCAGAGGAAGAAAAATGGGAGTCCCCCGGTATTATTAACAAAAAACAGGCTCATGCCATGATCGCGCAATTTGCGGATGAAACCGATGTGGACCGTGCGTTAAGTGAGCTGCGAAGTTATTGGAACAATCTGCTGTCCAAGTACACCCTTCAAAGTCACGATGACAAGCTGAACCGAATGGTGAACATATGGAACCCGTATCAATGTATGGTTACATTCAATATGTCACGTTCGGCTTCGTATTTTGAATCCGGTATTGGACGTGGTATGGGTTTTCGGGATTCAAATCAAGACTTGCTCGGCTTCGTCCACCAAATACCGGAGCGGGCAAGGGAACGGATTATCGACATCGCTTCTACTCAATTTGAAAATGGCGGGGCATATCATCAGTACCAACCGTTAACCAAAAAAGGAAATCACGAGGTTGGCGGTGGCTTTAACGACGATCCGCTGTGGCTTATTGTCGGTACCTCAGCATATATCAAAGAAACCGGAGACTTTGGCATACTGGATGAACAAGTTCCCTTTGACGGGAATATAGATCGTGCCGCTTCGCTGTTTGAACATTTGAAGCGTTCTTTTTATCATGTTGTAGACAATCTCGGTCCGCATGGTCTTCCGCTCATTGGCCGGGCTGACTGGAACGACTGTCTGAATCTCAACTGTTTTTCCGCTACACCAGATGAGTCCTATCAGACGACACAGAATTTGGAGGGCCGCATAGCCGAATCTGTGTTTATCGCAGGACTATTCGTATACACTGGGCCGGATTTTATTGAACTTTGCAAGCGCAGAGGTTTGAATGAAGAAGCAGTCGCCGCTCAAGCACATGTGGATTGTATGCGAACAGCCACATTGGAGCATGGGTTTGACGGGGAATGGTTCTTGCGGGCGTACGACCATTATGGTAACAAAATAGGGAGCAAGGATTGTGAGGAAGGGCAAATTTTCATAGAGCCTCAAGGCTTCTGTGTAATGGCAGGAATTGGCGTTGAAGAAGGCTTGGCTCATAAAGCTCTCGACTCTACACGTGATCGGCTGGAAACTCCCTACGGCATTGTACTACAACATCCGCCTTATTCCCGCTACTATATTAATCTGGGTGAAATCTCTTCCTACCCTCCTGGGTATAAGGAAAATGCAGGTATTTTCTGTCACAATAACCCCTGGATTATGATGGCAGAAGCTGTCATAGGACGCGGTGATCGCGCTTTTGAGCTGTATAGCAAAATTGCTCCCGCTTTTCTAGAGGACATCAGCGACATTCATCGTACCGAGCCGTATGTGTATGCTCAAATGATTGCGGGCAAGGATGCGGTTCGTGAAGGTGAAGCCAAAAATTCCTGGCTAACAGGTACTGCGGCTTGGAATTTTATAGCTATTACTCAATCCATCCTCGGTATTCAGCCGGAATGGGACGGTCTGCGTATTGATCCGTGCATCCCCAAATCCTGGGGAGAATTCACAGTCACCCGTGTCTTCCGAGGCGACACCTATGTGATTCATATCACGAATCCACAGCACGTCTCCAAAGGTGTAGCTACAGTTACCGTAGATGGCACTATTCTAACGAATAATATTCTGCCAGTTGCAGGAGATGGAACTATTCATCAGGTAAAAGTGTTGCTGGGCTAACGAGTTCATGTCCTTCAAAAAAATTAGCTTCAACTTCACCACATAGTATCTTATAATACGAGAATGGCTATAGATACATTAAGTGTGGTGACATCATGAACAAGACAAAACGGCTTACTCAAACCATGGATTACAGAACAAAGCAAGCCCGCTGGGTGCGCAAAATGTTATTACTTTACTGGATGATTATAACCGTACATTTTATCGTCCAGCTGGGCAGCTACTTATTCCTTGATTATTCCGCTTCGCCTTATGAATTTTACGTTGGGGTCCTTATTGTTCCCACACTAATCATGAGTGGATCCAACTTACTTGCAGAACTGGCACATTTTAAATTTAACAGGTATTCTTTTGCAATTCTGTTTATGGCAAGCACCGTTATTTGTTGGATGATTATTCGCCTTAACTATGACATCCGGATTATTCCAGCGTTGTGCTTGTTGCCTATTTTCTCTTCAATCTTGTTCTTCAATCGTCGCTTAATATGGCTTTCTTTTGTATTGCAAGTGATCGTCTTCTTTCTATTGCTAGCAATAGATGGATCATTCCGCAGCTATTTGTCAGACTTTGATATCGTGGCGATTCCGACATTTTTGATTATGTCCACCTTTATTGCCCTCATTATTCAGGCCAGCGGCCGCGATTTGTTAGTGGATTTATACAAAACAAAGCGTGCTCAGCAGGAATTAATGATCAGTAACGCGATTATTAGTAAAATGTCCATGACTGATGGTTTAACGAAGCTATACAATCATTTGTCTTTCCAAAACTTTTATGAAAAAGCACTGGAATATGCCGAACAAGGCGCGATCATCCATCTGGCGTTAGTGGATATTGATAATTTCAAGAAGATCAATGACACTTACGGGCATCAGTTTGGAGATAAAATTTTGGAAGGCATCTCGCAAATTATTACAGAGCAGATTACAGCAAATGACATTCCGGCCCGCTATGGCGGTGAGGAGTTTGCTATTTTGATGTTCGAGCATACTTTTGAGGAAGCTTATCAGATTGTAGAGAACATTCGGCGTGAAGTGGAGAAAATGACCTTTCAGGAGAAAATGCAAATCGTTTCTGTAACCGTAAGCATTGGATTAAAAAGCTATACCGAGGATATGAACAAAGACAAAGATGTATTTTTCCAGGAGACAGACGACTATTTGTATCAAGCCAAGCGCTCCGGTAAAAATAAAATTGTTGCTCTTAACCATATCGCTTAATGTAAAAATGCATTTAATGCAACTCCGGCATATAGTTGTCGGAGTTTTTTTGTATGTAGAAACTTAAAATTGAGAAGAGTTGACAATTTTATGGATTGCAAACTAAAATGGTTACACGCAGAATGGTTATTTACTTACGAAAAATAAGCTTTAAGGAGATGGTTTTACATGTCAACACTCGTTATTGTTGTTCATCCTGATCTTGCGGAGTCTCGCATTAACAAAAGATGGATGCAAGAACTCAAAAAGCAATCCAGTGTGACCGTTCACAACCTGTATGAAGTATATCCGGATGAGCAAATCAACGTTGCCCATGAGCAAAAACTGCTAGAGCAGCATGATCGTATCGTTCTGCAATTCCCTTTTTACTGGTATAGCAGTCCCCCCCTGCTGAAAAAATGGCTGGATAAGGTTTTAACCTACGGCTGGGCTTATGGAAGCGAAGGTGACAAGCTACAGGGCAAAGAGTTGTTGATCGCCTTGTCTGCTGCCAGCGTGGAGGAAAACTATCAACATGACGGACGAAACAGATATACGATCGAAGAGCTGTTGAGACCTTTTGAAGCTACAGGCCTTCTGATTGGTGTCAAATTGCTCCCTTATTTCGTGCAGTATGGTGCCGGAGTTTTGACAGATGAGCAGTTGGAGCAATCTGCACAAAAATACGTGCAGGCGGTTATTTCTTAATTTACACAAGTTACCCTTTGGAAGGTGCCCACACCTGCTTGCCCTACAGCAGACGTTGGCTCCAACCAAGGGGCTTTGCTGATAGAATTACATTTACAGCGTAACCAAGTTGCTGGTTACCTGAGCCATGCTTTCTTTAATAATATTGCAGCCCTTGCTCAAGTTCTCCATACTTATCGTTAACGCTGGCATAATTTTAAGTACCGTATCGTTACGCCCAGCTCGCTCAATAATAAGCCCCTTACTAAAGCAGAGAGTTGCAACCTCCTTGGCGAAAGCTTCTCCCAGATGGGTCACATCAATTCCCCAGATCAGTCCCAAGCCGCGGATTTCAATAAGTGGATCCATTGTTTGGATATGTTCACGCAAGAACTGCTGAACAAAAGCTTCTTTTTCCTTCACTTGGGCTTCCAACCCAACCGTGTCTCTGAACTCCAGCGCCGCCTTTGCTCCGACAAACGCTAGCTGATTTCCACGGAAGGTGCCGTTATGTTCACCAGGACTCCAAATATCCAGTTCTGGCTTAAGCAGCAACAAGGACATTGGCAGACCGTATCCACTGATCGACTTGGACAAGACAACCATATCAGGCACAATGCCTGCTCGCTCAAACGAGAAGAACGAACCAACTCGGCCGCAACCGACCTGAATATCGTCAGCAATGAGCAAGATATCATGATCATCGCAAAGCTGTCGCAAATCACGCAGCCATTCGTTATCTGCAATATTAATACCGCCTTCAGCCTGTATCGTTTCCAAAATAATCGCAGCAGGCTTCTCCACACCGGAATGAGTGTCTGTTAAAAGCTGTTCCATGTACAAAATGGTATCCATTCCGTTAAATGTGCTGTTATAAGGTATAAAGGTAACATTATTCAGTGGGACTCCTGCGCTCTCTCGCATGGAGTTATTGCTGGTAATCGATAAACTACCGAGCGACATACCGTGGAACGCGCCCATAAAAGCAAAAACACCATTTCTTTTTTTTACCTTACGCGCAAGTTTCAGTGCTGCTTCCACCGCATTGGTTCCCGTCGGTCCGCAAAATTGAAGCTTATAATTCAAGCCCTTAGGCCGGAGAATACGCTCGGAAAAAGACTCTATAAACTCTTGCTTGGCCGTGGTGTACATATCCAGACCATGCATGATCCGATCGGAGGTTAAATAATCTAGTAACCGGTTTTTCATAAAGTCATTATTGTGCCCATAATTTAGAGCCCCTGCACCGGCGAAAAAGTCAATATATCCCTCTCCTGCCTCCGTGTACATAACATCGTTTTTTGCTTTGTTGAAAACAACTGGAAAACTCCTGCAATAAGACCTTACATTGGACTCCAGTGTTTCGAATGTGTTCATAAATATTCGTCCTCCCGCTGACCTGATTTTTGAAAAATACAAGCATGGAAAGCAAAAAAAGTGTAAATATGTAATCTAAAATGAGTAGACAGTCTGAATTCACAATGGGATATCCACACCATAAAATCTTGAGTACGATCACAAGAACATATAGAGTACAAAAGAATACAACAGAGATGCACATTGAGAGTAAGATGAATAGAAGATTAAATAGTGGGGTTTTCTAAGAGGTCTGTCAGAGGATGTCAACTCCTATGTAATAAAATACCATAATTTTCATTAAAGTCAATGCATGTTTCTGAGATCTTTTGTTAATTTATTGTAATTTTAGGACATTTCCTTGCAGTATATTGTTAAATAAATATGAAATATGACGTAATATAGTAATAAATCTCAAAAATAGTACATTTTCATATCAAATAGATATATATCTAGATCGTCCGGAGACTGGATTTCCATAATAAAGCTGAGCTTTTGACAGACTGACCAAAGGAGTTTACTCTATCAAAAGAACTTGCTAAATTTAAAAATAGATAAGGAAACACATCATGTCTAATGTTTTGATTATTGAAGATGATAATATGCTGGGTGACACTCTCTCCTTATATTTAACAGGGGAAGGCTACCACGTTACACGAGTGGAACAAGCGACTGAGGGTATTGCCCGACTCGATAGGGTACAGCCCGATATTATTTTACTAGATCTGTTGCTTCCAGATTTGGATGGCGTGAATCCCTGCCCACTGATACGCAAGCATACGGACGTACCAATCATCGTGATTTCTACAGAAAACGACATTTCAGAGCGCATTCGTACACTTACGTTGGGAGCAGATGATTATATTTGCAAGCCTTTTAGTATGCAAGAGCTCAAAGCACGGATCGAAGCTCTTTTCCGTCGGATCAAAATCACACGCTTGCAAGGAAGAGGCATTTCACCTGTAGCTGAACCTGAAACAGGCATTACTTTGGATCTGGCGAGAAGAATGGTTACCGTTAATGGTCAGATGGTAGAGATGACCTATTCGGAATTTGAGCTAATGAAACTTTTTTATACGAACCGAGGAATTGTATTTAGTAGATATGCCTTGATTCAGGCTCTCCGTGGCACAGACTCCTTTATTAATGAGAGGGCAGTGGACGTACATATTAACCATTTACGTAGAAAGATCGAAAAAGACCCCAAGAAACCGCAATTGATTAAGACCATTTGGGGAATCGGTTACAAATTTATGCAATAACGCAGCTAGATCCAGGGAATGGATGATTTAATTTGATTAATCTCCTTTTGAACCCTACTCAGTTGCTCTCTCCAGTCTGGATACAGCTCTCCCCCTGAGGTTTCATTGCTGCGCTTCAATGCTTTCTCCAGCTTTATCACCTTTGCCAGCAGCTCAGTCGCGCACAGATTCCCCGTTCCTCCCTTCAGCGAGTGAATTAATCGAAGAGCAGAAGATAACTGACCATTGTCCATTTTTCTCACAACTCTTCTATCAAGATACTGGTATTCCTGTATCCATTTATGTAGGGCAAATTGAAAAATATACACCTTGCCATCCATACCGGCTATCGCTTTCTCCGCGTGAATACCATGTAATTCTTGCAGCCACGCTAAATGAATCCAGCTATTTAACATTCTTGTTGCGGTTAATTCATGTACAGGCTTGAGCAGCACATCATTAATGCCTGCACGAAGACAAACCTCCTGCTCAGGCTGCACAGCATCCGCGGTAAAAGCGATAATGGGGAGTCTGTTAAAAGCTCTGTTTCTTCGAATATGTCTGGCCGTCTCAAAACCATCCATTTCCGGCATATGCAGATCAAGTAGCACCATATCCCATGAGCACCGCTCCAGTAATTCTATAACTTCTCTTCCATTTGTGACTATCGTTACCTCAAAACCACGCTCTGCCAAAAACTCAGTGATCACAACTTGGCTAATCTCGTTATCCTCTGCTATGAGGATTTGATATTTTTGTGTTGAGACCCCAACTTCATATTGGAGGTCCATTGTTGCAACAGCTTCCAGACTATGATTATCTACAGACACTGGCTTTTCCTGCTCAGGTCTCAAGCGGAGCACCTCCAGAAGAGCGCTCCGGGTTACTGGCTTAGACAAAAAGGCATCTACCCCCTGCTCTGTAGCTTCAGCGGCTACTTCTTCCAACTGGAACACGGTTGTAAGCCCAATGACCTGAGTCATTTGCTTATCCAGTATATGAAGCCAATGCCTGCGTGATTCAAGCTCTCTAAAGTCTTCCATCCCCATATCAATCATAACCAAATCAAAATGTTCACCCTTTTGAAAAGCGTCTGAATATTCCTGTAAGGATGAAACGGTGAGTGTTTGTAGCCCCAAATCTTGCAGTAGTTCGTTCAGGCTGTGGCTCACCAGTTCATGCTGTGCAATGATTAAGGCTTTGCCGTTGACTGGTTTTTCCAGCTGTGTGCTTCTCGCATTAAAATCCCCTATTTCAAGCTCCACATTAAAGTAAAATTGACTATACTCTCCTAAACAGCTTTTCACTTCTACGCTACCGCCCATAGCTTCAGCCAATTGTTTGCTAATAGCCAAACCCAGCCCGGAACCCCCATATCTGTGGGTTGATGTACTCACTTGCGTAAAAGGGACGAATAGCTTGTCCATTCCGGTCTTGGAAATGCCTATGCCCGTATCTTCTACCATAAAAGAGACACTCACTCGTCCGTCCTGCTGGCTTACCATTTTTACCTGTAACAATACATGTCCCTGGTCCGTGAACTTAATGGCGTTGGTCAGAAGATTTAAAAGCACCTGTTCCATTCGAAGCGGATCTCCCTTGAACCTTTTCGGTAATTTCGGGTCCGCTATGAAAACGATCTCTACTTTTTTATGTTCCAGCAAAATCCCAACGGTATCTGCGAGATGCCGAAGCATGTGTTCCAGCTCAAATTCCGCCTTTTCCAGTTCTACCCTACGGACCTCCATTTTAGAAAAATCCAAGACATTATTGAGCATGGACAAAAGAGTACGCGAGGAGGCGAGCAGCTTATGGAGATAATCATTCTGAACGTCAGTCAGTTGAGTCTTACTCAACAGCTTTGAGAGGCCAATGATGCCATTCAGCGGCGTTCGAATTTCGTGGCTCATATGAGCTAGAAAAATACTTTTTGCATGGTTAGATTCACTCATCTCCTTTCTTTTCTGCTCGGAAGCTTTATACTCCGTAATATCCAATACATGACCGATGACATATCTGGTGAGTCCCTCGTCCCTGACAGGATGCAAGGTAATTAAAGCTGAATATTCCCAAAACTCCAATTCAAATACGGTCCGATCACCGAACCAAGCCTGTTTGTAGTATTCGGAAAGCTGCTCTAGTGTTTCAAAGGAAAGCTCCAAAATATCCCCGATACGTTTCACATGCTCCCATTTATTGAAATTGACTTGCAGATTCAGACCCATGCGCTCCAGCAATTCACCATCAAGCAGCATATAATAAAATTCATCCCCCCTTTTCTCCAGCCTGAAGGTAAAGCCAGGTTGAACTCGAAGTAAAGTTAGCAGATCATGATTTTTGTCAATCGAACGCTGTCCATTTGTATACCTGGCGGGGATTAGAGCCTGCCCAAACAGAGTTATGAACAATAGACCAATCCCTATTTCCAACCCGCAGGTCAGCAGTGTTCCATCACTTATGCCAAAATATAAGAACAGAACTCCTGCCAGCCCGTATAAGACGCCCGTGAACGCCTGACGAATGAGCTGACGCTGAAAAATCAAAACTAATAATAATATCACGATCGTATATAGCAACAAATCTCGAACCAAGTGTTCGTCCTCCTTGTAATCTCCCATACGTTGCGAGAAGCTGTATCGGAAATATAAAAAAACTCAGGACAGATTCCTTATGCCATTAGGCTTAAAGAACTGTCCCGAGCATTCATTGTACTATAGATTCCATAAGGTTCAAGCTCGTTTTAATATTTGAAACGACTGATCATCACCTTCAAATCAGCAGCCATATTGGAAAGCAATTGAGCAGAGGCTGAAATTTCCTCCATGGAAGCCAATTGCTCTTCTGAGGAGGCGGCCACTTCTTCAGATGTAGCGGCATTACCGGTTGCAATCGTCGCCAGCTCATTGGCTGTCGCTGCAATCTCTTGTACACTGGCTGAGATTTGCTGGGCTATCGAAGCAACCTCCTCTACCTGAGGCGTGGTCTCTCGAATGCCTTCCATCGCATGATTCAGCTTCACAATGGTCGCTTTGGAAATCTGTAGCCCATCCTTCACCTCAGTCGTAACCCTATCCATCGTCTCCACCGTAGTTTCGGTTTCATGTTGAATTTCGCCAATCAAGTTGGCAATCTGGGTGGCAGAACTCTGAGACTGTTCTGCCAGCTTACGCACCTCATCCGCGACGATGGCAAAGCCTTTACCATGATCACCTGCTCTAGCTGCCTCAATAGCTGCATTCAACGCCAACAGGTTCGTCTGATTGGAGATATCGCCAATGACCTTCGTAATTTCTCCAATTTCATGAGAGCGGGCTTGCAAGGTTTGAATCATCCGGTTGGAACGCTCTACTGACTCGTGAATGGAATTCATCTGCTCGCCTGTCTGCTCTACAGATTTTCGTCCTTCCTCAGCTTGCAAGGCAGATTGTCTGGCCAGATCCGCTACTGAAGTCGAGCGTTCAGCGATTCGAGTGATTCCATGTGCTATTTCATCCAGTGCCACCGAGTTATTTTCCAGCCCCATAGTCTGCTTCTCCGCACCGCTAGCAATTTCTTGCACGGCTTGGGACACCTGCTCACTTGCAGCGCTGGTTTGTTCCGCGCTTACCGTCAGCTCATTCGAAGAAAGAGCGACGTGATCTGCACTGTTTCCTACATTCTGAATAACAGATCGCAAGTTGTTCTGCATATTCTGAAAAGCTACTCCTAATTGTCCAATTTCGTCTTTGCTCATGACTTGAATGTCCTGTGTCAGATCCCCGGCACTCACATTTTCCGCCTGTTCTTTAAGTTTTAAAATCGGTTTAATGATGGAACGGATCAGGAAATAAACGATGATAGCACCAATCACAAGACAACCAACAATGGTAAGCAAAGTGCTGATCAAAATCGGCTGAGCTGCTTCATCGACTTCAGATAAATAAAGCGTTCCGCCTATCTTCCAGCCTGTCAGCTTATTGGTCGCATAGTTCATATACTTGAGCTGACCTTCATATTCATATTCGTATTCACCAGTATCGCTTTGAAACATGCGTGATTCAATATCTGTAATTTTGGTGCCTGCTGTCTTCGTTGGATGAACAATGTAAGTATGGTTGCTATCCAGCAATATGGCATAACCCTCATGGCCTACTTTAATATTGTTCAATGTATCTTTAATACCACTAATTTTCAGGTCAATGCCAATAACACCCGATCCATCTGTCGTTGCTCTCGACACCGTAACCGTCATCTGCTTTGAATCTGCCGAAAGATAAGGTGAACTAATCGCTGTCTTTGTTGGTCCCTTTATCGCTTCATCGTACCAAGGTCTGATACGTGGATCATAATTATCGGGTAATTGCTTTTGTGGATAGGTTGTAATTTTAGCGTCTTTCGTACCATAATAGATGGATTCTGCTTCTGGGTGAAGTGCAGCATATTGCTTAAACAACTCTTCCAGTTTAGCTGCTTGTTCCTCCGTCTCGATCCGATTGCCTTTTAGTCTTTCTGCAAAATATTCTGCATCATGTATCTTGGGCTCAATGGCACTATCAATGATAAAATTTGTACGAATTATAGCCTGCTCGGCGCTCTCTTCAATCTGGTTTCGAATCTGCTGACTAGCGCTCACAAACGACAGAGCACCCACGATCATGGATGGTATGATCAAAAATGCAATAAAGGCCACCATTAGCTTTGTTTTGAAATTTTTACTGAGCATCCTCGACACCTTCCGTTTTTTTTCTGAAAACTTCTTCATTACTAAGCATCTCCATTTCATCGCCTGAATTTTGTAACCTATGGTGAACCGCTTAAATCTTGTCGATGATGACAGTCACCCGACAGATTCTCTCTCACGTTTTTTCACATCTCTTGCTGAGATGCTTCGATATAAAAAAATATAAACACGCTAGTCGAATAGGTATATGTACTTATTTTTGAGCGCCACAAGGCTGAACGGAACCGGTTCTTTGATATAATATACCTAAAAATTATTAAAAAAAATGCAGTGTAGATGTTAAGAAATTGTTAGTTTCAACATACTATACCTATCTCTTTACATAAAATAATCCCCTTGAAGGTGGTACACATAGGCTCATTGATCGAAATCACCATATGCTACACCCGCAAGGGGATTAAATACGATTTATTCCATTCTATCCAGCAAAGCCTTAAAATCGTCGAGATGGGTGACCGGTGCCTGACAAGCAAAATGCTCACACACATATACGGCTGGTTTGCCATTCACAAGATCGTAATCATGGATATAAGGAGCTATTTCTGCAATCTCCGGCTGTCCTTTATCCTTAAAAATAACAACCATATCCGGCCTAAAACCAGCTTGAACCACCTGAACGAACTGGGCAGTCTGCGGATCATCCCTTTGACCCACAATCACAATCTCTTTCGTCTTTCCCGTCGCATACAACAACGCGCTGAGCAGCGCTGAGTAGCCTGAGGGGTAATGAGCAACCATCCCGCCAAAAGCCTTAAACTGCTTGGCTGCATAGTCTTCCAATCGAGTTTCCCCCGTTAGCCGCGCAAGCCGCACAAAATTATGGGCCGCAATGCTGTTACCTGACGGAATCGCACCATCATAAATTTCTTTGGGTCTGGATATCAATTGTTCGCTATCTGATCCGGTAAAGAATAATCCGTCCCGTTCTTCATCCCAAAACAGATCAATCATATTCTGATTAAGCGTCAGTGCCCGCCGTAGATATTGCACATCAAAGGTCGTCTGGTACAACTCGATCAAGCCCCACACATAAAAAGCATAATCATCTACATAGCCGGGGTAAGCTGCCTGACCGTCCCGATACCGTGCCAATAGGCGTCCATCCCCCCGTCTCAAATGGTTCCACAAGAACGTCTCTGCCTTTCGAGCTTGCTCAGTATATCTGGTATCTCCAAAAGCTTGCCCCGCCTTGGCCAAAGCAGCAATCATCAACCCGTTCCACGAGGTCAAAATCTTGTCATCCTTTTGAGGATGAACCCGCTGCTCCCTAGCAGTAAACAGCTTGGCCCGTAGCTCACTGACCCGCTGCTCCAGCTCTGGCTCGGTCAAGTCATGCTTGTTCGCATAGGCTTCCAGATTGATATCAATCAGGTTTGGAATATTGTGGCCTTCAAAATTACCGTAAGGTGTGATTCCGTACAAATCGTTGAAAAAAGCGGCATCCTCATCGCCCAGTACAGACTTTATCTCGGAGTCGCTCCAGACGTAAAATCTACCCTCTTCTCCTTCAGAATCCGCGTCCTCTGCCGAATAAAAGGCGCCACCTACATCCGTCATGTCTCTTGCGATATATGTAAAAATTTGTTCAGTGATTTGTCGATACAGTCTCTTGCCTGTCACCTGCCAAGCCTCTGTATACGTGATGGCCAACAAAGCGTTGTCATACAGCATTTTTTCAAAATGCGGCACCAACCATTTCTCGTCCACTGAGTACCTTGAGAATCCCATGCCTACATGGTCGTAGATTCCGCCCCGTGACATCGCATCCAGCGTCTTCTCTACCATTTCCAATGCCTGTTGATTCCCCGTATGTTGTGCATATCGCAGCAGAAAAGACAAGTTATGTGAAGAAGGAAACTTCGGTGCTTCTCCGAAGCCACCATATTCATGATCGAAGGTGTGGCTGTATTCATGGAAAGCTTTATTCAAGCACTGCTCATCCAGTTCTCCGCGATAACCTGCAAGCAAATCCTGTCTTTCATGCTCGGTAAGTACCTGCTCACTCAGCTCCATCAGCTCATCCGGCTGTTCTTTCCACCGGATTCCCACCTTACTTAGCAAATCCAAAAGTCCGACACGCCCAAACTTCTGCTCCTTGGGCAAATACGTACCCGCAAAAAAAGGTCTCTGATCCGGCGTCATCAAAATCGTCAGCGGCCAACCCCCATGCCCGGTCATCGTCTCGCAGATGGACATATAAATATGATCCACATCCGGACGTTCCTCTCGATCCACTTTAATGGATACGTAATCCCGGTTTAATACCTCAGCTACCTCTTCATCCTCGAAAGATTCTCTCTCCATCGCATGACACCAATGACAAGTTGAATAGCCAATCGACAAGAAAATAGGCTTGTTATCACGCTTAGCAATTTCAAAAGCTTCATCTGACCAAGGGAACCAGTTTACCGGATTGTAAGCATGTTGCAATAGATACGGTGACTTTTCCTTGGCTAATCTATTCGGTTTGCTGCTCGTTGACATGGGGCATCACCACTTCCGTAGTTGGATTTTATGCTCGGTATTATTTTACCCTAAATGGTTGGTAAAAGTCGGAAGAACAGAAAAAAGATAATGACCTTTTATCGAATCTATCAATTAATTGTTTATTCAGGTCATAAGTAGGTATGAAAAAGCACTGATGGGTATTCTCCAACAGTGCTTTGTTTACTGCAATCGTACCTTAATAGCCTTTAGCATTATACTCATTAGCGTTTATATCAAATATGTTCAGAGCTTTCAGTAAGGCGTATTCACTTGTTCTGGTCCCTTCTTTTGAAAAATGTGCATCTGGAAAAGCGGGAGACATATGATGGTATCCGGGATAAACATGTAATTCCACTAATACACCATTAAAGACCAGTTGTTTAGCAAAAGATAAGGCTTCATCAATAAATAAATCAACGGTACCTATATTTATATAAGTCGGTGGTAACCCGGCCAATGACTTTGCACGGGCTGGCACATAATACTCACTTACCTCCTCAGAACCCGGTTCAATCCCCAATACAGATTTCCAGCCAAAATAATTACTTTGTTTTGTCCAAATAAACTCTCCTGCGTATGGATGCTCCGGTGCGATACTTGTGCGGTCATCTAGCATTGGCCTCATTAATCTTAGATGATGGATTTCGAATTCCTTCTGATCGCGAATGTACAAAGCTAAGCCAGCCGCCAAACCACCACCAGCGCTACTGCCCCCGACGGCAACTTTCTGAGTATCTATCTCTAACTCTTCCGCATGTTCAATACACCATTTTAGGCCCGAATAACAATCCTGTAACTGACTTGGCTGTACATGCTCTGGCGCTAGGCGATAGTACACAGATACACAACAGAAACCATGTTCTGCAGCAAGAGCTGCATTAGCAGGACGATCCACGACTGGACTTCCTAAGACCATCCCGCCTCCGTGTATAGAATAATATAGAGGCAACTTATTATGCTTTGATTGTTTGGGCTTAATGATTTCTATTTGAATATCTGGACCACTAAAATAACTTGGCACAATCTTTTTTTCCAATGTAACAGGGAACATCTGCGTTACATCTAATGGTTGCATCATTTGAGATTGGTTTTTACGTGATTCCATTAGTGTAGATATGGTAAGATCAGTTGTTGGTATTAAATCAACTGCACTGATAATTTCTGGATCAATCAGATGTCTACTTCTACTTTTTTGCTCCCCCATGGTAGTCGTTTCCCCACTTTCTTTTTTCAATGACAATGAATCAACACATGTTTCCCTTCATTTATTCAGAATCGGCACCGTTCCAAATCCGTTGTTTCTGTCGTTTATATTCATATTTTAAAGATTAAAATAAGCTTTATAAATGAAAACAACGAGTTAGAATCATTTTTGACATAAAAACAATAATGAAAAAATGAGGTGCAATCCAATCTTTTGCCAAACAAAAAAACGTGACCGGATTGGTTTTTCACCGCGATCATCCAGTCACGCCCTAAGCTCACCATTTTATGAGCCAAAACTAAATTTATTGACGCGAGTATAGCACCACGCCACTTTGCAAATAGGTGTTTTTTATGTCCACTTCATGGGGTATCGATTGATATTCGCTGGCGTATCCCCCTACTTTTTATGTGAATACACAATTTTTTTAATGGTTTCGGTAGAGAGAAAAAACTCCTTAGCTAATTGCTCGATACTGCTGCGATTTTGAAAAGCATTTCTGATCGCGGCATTTCGCTGTTCAAGCAACCTTCTCCCGCCACTCAAACTGCCCCAATCCATATATTCCGTTTTTGGCTTAGGAATATACAGAGTCTCTCCTTGAACATATTTTTGAATTTCCGTAATTAGTTTTTGAGGTAAAACTTTTGTAGCATTCGTATATCTCAATTTTGCTCGCTCCTTATTTTGATTCTTTAAAATAAGGTGCAAAGCCAAAAATATTAAAAAAGCTTGTTCAGCGTTAAAAAATTGTTTCGCCCCATACAAAGTAACGCTTTCTCAATAATTGGCTTTGCATGAGTGTAAGAAGTCACAGACAATCCCAATAGATTCTCCATCAGTAGGCACCCCCTTTTACTTCGCAAGTATAGCATAACTCTGCTCACCTGATCTTCATCCATTTACGAGGTGCTGTCGGGACGCTTTTTTGCTCGACTCTTGTTATTCGTAAGCCGATGTTTTATATTGACATAAGAGTAGGTCAAAAACAAAAGAGGTGAACGGACGAGATGTCTCCACGAACGAAGGAACAAAACGAAGAGATCCGGCTGCGGCGACTGGCACAAATCCGGAAAGCCGCTGCCAATGTGTTTTTGAATAAAGGGCCTTTACTGGAAATACGCGATGTGGCCGTGCAGGCGGGACTCGGCTATGGCACGGTATACCATTATTACGGCAATAAGGGTGATCTGCTCCACGATCTGCTATGGGACGCGTTGGAGCGGTCCGGGGGATGGTTGGAGGCCCCGCGTGCTTCGGCTTCGGGGCAGGCGCCGGCGCGCGGGCATTTCGGCTTGGCTGTGGCGGCAGATATCGGGAACACGTCTGCCGCGGATTCCCAAAGCAAAAGCCGCGAAACGGCCGCTACCGCAGAGCTTGGCCCCGTCGCCGCCGCTGGCGTCCGGCTACTGCAGCTTTGGGCGGAGGACCACGCCCTGTACCTGCTGCATAAGCTGGCCGGTGAGGGCTTTGCCTCGCTGCCTGAAGCGCGCTCGGCCCCACTCTCGGCCGCTTTTCGCCGGGAGGTGCTCGCGCCGCTTGCCGCTTTGCTGGAGACTGGGCGTGCGGTGGACGAGGTTGCCGCTTCCGGCGAAAATACGGCAGAGTCGCCGTATCGGCTACACCACGCGGAAATGCTGCTGGCCGCCTTGGTCGGCTGCGCCTCGCTTTCGCTTCGTCGCGGAAAGCTGCACGAGGAGGCCAGGGATATCGCCCGGTTTTTAAAATTATAGAATGGATAAGGAGCGAATCATCAAAGATGATCATCTTAAAATCACCTAGAGAAATCGAAGAAATGAAACCGGCAAGCCAGATCGTTGCGGACTGCTACCGAGAGGTGGTCAAACTGATCGAGCCTGGGATTACCACTCGGGAAATCAATGACTTTGTTGCCAGACACATCACCAAGCTAGGCGGCAAGCAGTTTACGAAAGGGTACAACGGTTTCCCCGCCGAAACCTGCATTTCGGTCAACGATGTGGTCGCCCACGGCATTCCTTCGAACCAGGTGCTTATGGACGGCGACTTGCTGAAGCTCGACATCGTCGTGGAATACGGCGGATGGTTCGGCGATTCGTGCTGGTGCTATGCGGTGGGCAATATCCGGCCGGAGGCGCAAAAATTAATGAAGGTGACAAAGGAATGCTTGGATTTAGGGATTGCCCGTGCACTCCCCGGGGGCCGGCTCGGCGACATAACGTCGGCGATTCAACAGCATGCGGAAGCAAACGGGTTTTCGGTCGTACGCGATTTGCTCGCGCACGGGATCGGACGGAGCCTGCACGAGGAGCCGAGCTACGAGCATATCGGCATCGCTGGTAAAGGCATTCGGTTAAAGGAAGGCATGGTGTTTACCATTGAACCGATGATCAACGAAGGTACATTTCGTATTACGATCGACGACGATCAATGGACGGCGAGAACGGCCGACGGCAAGTTGTCGGCACAATATGAGCATACGATCGCAGTTACACAGGACGGCCCACTGATTTTAACGGCCCAGTAAGAATAAAGACAAA
Source organism: Paenibacillus sp. FSL W8-0439 (assembly GCF_038008995.1). Classification (NCBI taxonomy): domain Bacteria; kingdom Bacillati; phylum Bacillota; class Bacilli; order Caryophanales; family Paenibacillaceae; genus Paenibacillus; species Paenibacillus sp. FSL W8-0439. The sequence continues at coordinate 2,577,100 of NZ_JBBPAK010000001.1, read as the reverse complement.
CAGTCGGGAATGCGTCATTTTAGGAATAAGTCGCCAACCCGGCCTGCTTGGTCCGGCGAAAGTTCGTAATCCGAAACGTGAAAAAGCGCTGGTCCCAGGCTGGAACCAGCGCCTTTTTACATGGTTTGTATCTTTACCGATTTACGAAAAACCATATTGTTATGCGGTTTTTTATTATGACTTTGGTATCATGTTACGGATTTACACTCTCTCTTGGCTAGCCTATCTTGCATGTATGTTTTTCATTGCATATCTTGCTATTGGCTGAGCAATCAATAGCTCAATCCAAAATGCTACACCAAAATTTCTAAACCAGCTGTGAAAGAAGTTCTGGAAAGGTTCTAGGCTTATTTGTTTCGTACCAACCAAGTTCCTATAATTGTGGTAGGCTACACGAGTCATGCTAATAATAGTAAAGTATAATCAAGCATAAAACTCATAAAGGAGTATATGAACAGTTGAGCAATTTTCTGAGTGAATTTGAGGAAAGATTTAGAGCAGGATTTTTGGAAGATCTCAAAAGCATACTGGAAGAAGTGAAGGATGAAAAAGTTTACGCTTGCGCGTTTGGCACAGACAGCGATTTTGTCACCTTATTTCTAGCTGTTAATACGGAGGAATCACTTGTTAGACATATCACAAACATGAAAGCCCAAGACCTGTGCAACAGCAAGGAAGATGAAATTTATTACAGATGGGGATTAAGCGAATATCAATATGGCGATACAACACACCTCAATCATATTAGCAAATTTCTGTATGCAACCGACAATGTGTTGGACTATAAAGATGAAATGATAAAAATTATGGCCAAGGTAGTTAAAGAAACCGACGATGTACTTTTTACTCAATTCGGCCAATCCAAAGAAGATATTATTTTTTTCGTGTCCATGACAGATGATGATATGGCCGAGGAACTGGAAGATCAGTCTGTAATTCAGATGACAAATGCCAAATTAGTTGATGGCTTCTTGCATCGTTATCAATAATACTAAATCATTCTCTTTCACATGGTTTAACTTTTTTCCAATCTCAAACACTCACTTACCAGCTACTTATTTGTAACCTTTTGAAGATAAATACGGCGCTGGAAGGTACGTTAAATGGGAAGCAGCGAGATAAACTCCTTGCTTCCCATATGCTTATTTTGCGGTTAAATGTTCTTTCAACCACTGTCTATAAAACTGTAGTTGCTCTTTGGTGTGAAAATAATGCTTTCCACGTTCCATCACTTTTAGCTGGCAATGAAATCGGCTTGCAAACGTAGATATGACGTCATATTCACACAAGTCATCTTCAGAGCCATAAAGTATGGCAGTTGGCTTATTCCATGTATCAATTGGATGCGATTTAACATAGCAGTAATAATCCCAATCAAGTGTTTGCCCAATGGGTGTAGATATTTCTTTTTCAACTTTTAATCTATCCTCGCTAACACTGAACCATGTCATCATATTTTTGATTATTCTCTCCATATCTAGCACCGGAGAAAGAAACAGACATTGTGTAAGTGGGATATGATTATAAGCAAGCAAACCAAAATACGCACCCATGCTACAAGCGAAAATACTAATTTCATGCCATTGCTTTTGTGTGTAACGCATGATGATGTCAAGATCATGAACACAATTTTGAACTTTACAGACGTAGGTTTCTTCTTTGCGGTCACCATGTTCAGGCAAATCAAAACTAATGACTTGATACCCTTGTGCCGTTGCTTCTTCTGCAAATATAACGATCACATCATCTGCCTTGTTTGACATATTACCGTGGATAGCTATAAGTATCTTATCTGATTCACCACCCCACAAAATTGCCGGGATGCCCTCGATTTTCAATTTTTGCTTTATCATTACTTTATCCTGCGCTTAAAACAGCTTGTTGTTGTCTTCCTTATCAAAATATTCTTTGTGATTCTATCCTATGATACTACGATGATAAGAAAACTACGCCGCCATCATACTTATGGTATCGAAATTCGCTTGTTTTGCTGAGATGTGACTCCAGAGCAACTTATTATTGACGATACTGATCATAACTTCTGGTTCTATTACATCCTGGTAGGAAAGCATAACCAAAGTTGCAATATCTCCCATCTGATATGCAGCCGTTAATGCCCTTAGAAAAGTTTTCGATTTTTCACTTTCTGGTAAGGATAATTCGCCTTTTAAGAGTTCCTCCTGAACTGCTCCTAGCGATTTTCGTGCCCGATGAAGTGCAACTTTTACCGCTCCCTCCGTTGTTTCAAGGATGTCGGATGTCTCACGAATCGAATATCCAAACACATCTCGCAGCAAAAAAACAGTTCTCTGAAGCGCAGATAAATGATTCATTAAGGACTGCAACGCGATCTCGATTTCAAAAGATCCATGATCCGGTACAGTTACTTTCGCTTGTTCCCTATTCAATATTCGAGTGTAGACTGCTTTTCTCCGTATATCATCAATCCAGGTGTTTTTAGCAATCCGCATCAGCAGTGCCTTGGGATTTGTATGCTCGAATTTATTTAACTTTCCTAATGCTTTTACCCAAGTGTCCTGCACCAATTCTTCCGCATCCCAATTTGATTTCGTAAGCGACAGACAGTAACTTTTCAGGACCGCCTGTAATTCATCAAAGTTCTGGATGTCTAGTGTATTGTCTGTCATCTGTACAGAATCTTCTATGTTCATAGGCCTTCTCCTCTACGGTCATATTCTGCCCTCTGCTAAAGCAAAGCCATTTGCTACCTTCATTGTAAACGAACAAGGGGTTATAGAAGTTACACCATAACGCAAATCATTTTTCCCATTAAAACTCCGTATCTTTTTACGGTCTCGGTTCGTTTACAAGGAGAAATCAACTGAACCAAGAAAATGGGGGTATACAAAATGAGTGTTTATGTTCCTTATGTTGTTGAGCAAACCGCTCAAGGTGAACGATCATACGATATCTATTCCAGACTGTTAAAGGATCGCATTGTGTTTGTAGGAGCAGCCATCGACGATCAATTAGCCAACAGCATTATTGCTCAATTATTGTTTCTGGCGGCAGAAGATCCGGAAAAAGAAATCTACATGTACATCAACAGCCCCGGTGGCTCTACTTCCGCAGGATTTGCCATTTATGATACGATGCAGTACATCAAACCTGATGTGCATACGATATGTACTGGATTTGCTGCTTCGTTTGGCGCGATCCTCTTGCTGGCTGGCACCAAAGGGAAACGTTCGGCACTACCGAATAGTGAAATTATGATCCATCAGCCGCACGGCGGCGCACAAGGGCAGGCCAGCGATATTGCGATCAGCGCCAAAAGAATTTTATTAACTCGTGAAAAGGCAACCCATGTCACAGCTGAACGGACCGGGCAATCTTTTGAAAAAGTCGAAAAAGATATGGACCGGGATTTTTTCATGTCTGCTCAGGAAGCACTGGAGTATGGCATCATCGATCAAGTGATAACTTCTTTGTAGAGTATGCACAAGACTTAATGATCCCCTGCTCTGGCCAAGAAACTACAAGAAAAATACGAGGTGATTTCATGTTAGCAAGTTTGCAAGGCAAGGAAGTAACTATTCATTTCATTGACGGAACATGTGCAAGCGACGGGGTATTGGACCAGATTGACGACAAGTATGTTAAATACCTTACGCAATATCAGACGCTTGTTATTCCAATTACGTCCATTCGCACCGTATCCATAGACATTAAAGAAAAACAATCCAACAGAGTTGGATTCGCCCCATAAATCTAACATAGTATCACAGGTAATCGCCGATCCCACAAGTTTAAGCCATCCTTCCATGATTTGTGGAATCGGCAACCCGCATGGGTGAAAATTTCATTTTACGGAGGCATGGTATTATGGAAATCTCAAAGGGAGTGGAAATGCTTCAACTAGATTTTCATGGGAACAGGATTCATCCCATTCTGTTGTGGGATCGAGAAATGGCAGTGTTAGTAGATACAGGATTTCCAGGACAAATCGAAGATTTACGCATGGCTATGGAAAAGGTAGGCGTGTCGTTTGGCAAACTAAAAGCTGTGATTTTGACACATCAGGATGTGGATCATATAGGTTGTCTTCCTGAGATTTTGCAGGAGTGTGGCAACAATATTACAGTATATGCGCATGAGCTGGATAAGCCGTATATTCAAGGGGAACTCCCTCTTTTAAAAGATGGTCACCTTGAGAATCCCCCGAAGGGCAGAGTGGACAATACCTTAATAGATGGTCAGGAACTGCCGTTTTGCGGAACAATTCGAGTCATCCATACGCCTGGGCATACCCCTGGTCATATCAGCCTTTATTTGAAGCAAAGTAAGATTCTCATTGCTGGTGATTCGATGTACAGCGAAAACGGGATTCTCAGAGGAATTCATGCTCCGACTACACCTAATATAAGTGAAGCTCGTCTCTCATTGAAAAAGTACTTGGATCTCGACATTGCATCGGTGGTTTGTTATCACGGGGGATTAAGTAATGTAGAAGTTAATGACCAGATATTAGGACTTAGCAAAGGATTATAAAATTTACTCTTAGTTACGATATCAAAACTGGATTCCCTTGTAGATCGAAAGGGTCCGGTTTTTTCAGTTATGTGAGATGCCTCCATGTAGCGACTAGCGCAAAAATTCAATAAGAATTAATGATTGCTGCTTCCGTTGGCGGTGAACAATACTATTAAGAAAATTTATATGGTTTAATTCTTTCTAGATCTTTCATAATACAACAAATTGATTAACCCTCGAAACTGTAAATACAAGACCCCACTTTAACGAGATCGGAAGATACTGAATTTCCAATGCATATGCCAATATTTTTCTTCTCAGCTATTGAAGTTGAAATTTGAACCGAGCTAACGCTTAACACTGTCTCAACTTGATCTGCATTTTTAATAAGAATTTTATCTCCTATGATTTTTTTATTTCTGGGTAGGTTAAATGATCCAATTCTTTGTTTGTTCCTACTATGATTGTTCCTTCATCTATTGACTCAAAAGCCAAACTAACATTCATTATTTTTTCCATTTTAGACGTTGCCCTTATCGTTCTTCAATATATAGTCCACCCTTTACAATTTGGATTAGAACAACAACCACCTACTCTTTTAGATAATGTATTTTTTGTATTTTTGCAGAATTCATCTCTCACATTAACCGATCCTCCTAGCAATATGTATTTAAAAAGAACTTTATAGTAATAGTGATGAGAGACGTATTTCGGCTAGTTACTCAAATGATTTGAGTTGTTATTGGCATACTAAACATCTACTTTGATTAGTTTCATAGCTAAATATTACTATTACGCCCACCAATCTTTATCAAATAAAAGTTTATCCCTCGAAAGTTGGATTACAGAATGTGTAAACAAACTTTCTCATCTATAAAGAAAGCCATCTGTCTACACGTATTTCCCAAGCCTTATACTGCACCTATGTAATAAAAAAAGTAACTCCTAATGTGAGAGCTACTTAAAAAAGCTTAAATGGCATTGCCATTTGTTTCTACGATTTTTGTAAAGATAGTTTATATAATTCACTTACGATTCAATAGTCGTTTTTTCTACGAAGTTTCCATTCTCTTTAATAATCATCCTTGCCAACCTTCGTCCCGCTCTCTTAAAGAAAAATTCGTCAGTATAATTCTCTGAAACTATCGCTGAAATTTGATTTATGACCTCATTCTTTTTGTCATATTCTATTTTCCCCATTACATCCTCGCTCGGTCCATAACTATATACGACTCTTTCCTCGTCTTCGTAATCTTTTAACATGATTATATATACGGCCATTATTCTCACTCCTCGTAAATCTTCTCCCAATTCCACGGTCTTCCAGATTCTACAGTTTTATCATGCGCTGTTCTGTAATTCGTATGAAATATGCCTTCAAATCTCGATTCAAAAAGCTCATGATGTAGTAATTGTACATCAGAATCCACATACTTCCCATCGATTAATCTCTCCCACGCTTGTGATAGCTCAAAGTCTGGGTCAAATCTCCCGATTCCATGATCTTTAATGTGGATATCGTTAAAAACATGGTCTTTAATTCTTTGAATTCTATTTTGTGAAAAACCGGTATTTTTAGAAATAGCTTCTACGTCTTGATTTCCTAAATTCCTAAATTTTTCATACAACTCTTCTGCAATAGCTTCTTCTCTAAAAAATTGGTCTGGAGAAATATTACGAGCACCAGTTTCAGCATAATTAAAATCGTTTGATTTTATAATAGAAGAGCGCTGTTCACTATCTTTTAAGATATTGCTCGTACTTTTAGCGCCTTCATACTTAACGGATCCCTCCAAAAGATTTTTGGGCTTAATCAGTGCTTTGGTCGACGTAGAACCTATCATCAATCCTGCTGTACCAATCATATTAGCCCAGTGTTCCTTTGACCACGCATTGGTAGGATTGAATGCACCCTGAATCATGCCTGTTACTCCAAATGTACCGAAATTGAGCATGTCATTCCATGAATCGTTTTGTTTGGCTGCTCGTTCCATGTACCCTTGATACATTCCTTTTGGAATACCGTACGTCATATAATCCATGAAGCTCCAGAATGAATCAAATTTTTTCTCATATCGTTCTGAATTAGCTACTACAAAATCCTGACCAAGCCCTGCTAAGCTATCCGCCGATTTTTGGAAAGCATTTCGAGTATCTGGAGCAGGAACAGAACATGAATTAGGTGGAGGTGGTAAACAACTGGCGTCAATATTACCTGTTTCCAATAAATCAGTTAATCTAAACTTATCTGCATGATGGCGCAATTCTTTTGCAATAGAATCTGTAAGTGTAACAAATTCATTCATAATCTTCTGGGATGTTTGAAATCTGTAATAGAATTGCTCCTTCGTTATGCCCTCCCAGAATCGTTCCATAAACGAGATATGCTGCGATAACTTACTATTCATCTGCATCACCGTTTGCAGCGCAAGCTCAAACTTCTTAGAGACAGCTATAAGATGTTCGGGTGTCACTTTAATGGTTGTCATAATGTACCTCATTTTGAGTTCGTTAGGACATAATACCATTATTCTAATTTATGGAAAACCTGCTTCATTCCTAATTGTTATAAGAATCAGAAGACTTATTCCCTATGACCTCTGACTTATATTTATTCAAATACTTCTCTTTTGCTGTCCATTCCTAAAATACATCTTACTTAAGTTATATGATTCACCTTATAAAAATAAGCCGATACATTGAAAGCTCGATCTCTTAGTTTCGGTAGTTTATCCCATCAATTATTTCAATTATCGTCAAAGCCCCTGCTTTGTACCCTGAAATATAATCTGAGGCAGATAATATAGAAATCAGTACATCATTTAAATCGGATAGTTCTTCGATTAATTCGTAATCTTGTTCCGACAATTTTGCTTTTAATGCTTTCATAGAAGCGGATATTTTCTGATGGACTAGCTCAAGCTCAGGGTTTTTAGGTTTGGTTCGTTCGCTTGGGTACCATTTTCCACAGTATAAATCCTCCAAGATACTCATATATTCATCTTCTTCTCCCTTTTAATAAGATTTTGTGTAAATTCCAGAATCGTAGATGCATTTTGTTCCCTGAAAATAGAATATCCCATTGTAATGTCAATAATGATGATTTAGCGAATATATCACTAGAAACCATTAAAAAGCCCTACCCCGTAGGATAGAGCTCTACTTTTCTAATGACAACTTTGACAAAGTTGCATTTTCTACTCTAATTTATCTGATCTAATTGTTCGGGTGATTAAACTAATTTGGCATCGAAGTGTGTTTTGAAATTGAATCGATAATTAAATCCCAGTCGTCATAGTGAATCTCATGTCCGGCACCTTCCAATGCCAGTAAAAGCGCACCCGGAATTTCGTTAGCAAGATGTATTCCGTGTTCATAAGGGATAATCGGATCTTCAGTACCGTGTATAACCAGTGTAGGAACGTTTATTTCCCCTGTCCTAGCCAAATAGGATTCTCCACCTGACAGCATTGCGTGATTATTCATACTAGCCATATTATTGCTTCTTTTCCATTCTTCTTTTGCCAATTGATAAACCTTATTCTCATCGAAGGAATGCTTTGAACCTACTAGAATTCTTGATCTACCCACCACAAAATCAACCACCGATTGTTCGTTCGTCCAATCTATTGCTTCCATATTCGAGAAATAGTCCATAACCTTTTCCTCCATCGGTGGAAGATCGGGAGCAAAATTGGACGTGGCTAAAAGAGTCACCGTTAATACTCTGTCTGGATGTCGTAGAGCTATCATCTGAGTCAGCATTCCGCCCATAGACATCCCTACGATATGCGCTTGTTCAATCTTATAAGCATCCAAAACTCGAATCGCATCATCTGCCATGTCTTCAAAAGTATAGTCTGGTTGACCCGGTTCATAAGTTGTAGAACGTCCGACATCTCGGTTATCGTAACGAACGACAAAACGACCTGTATCAGCTAAACGCTGGCAGAATTCTTCCTCCCACCAGATCAGTGAGGATTGAGCGCCCATAATCAGTAATATTGCTGGGTGAACTCGCTCGCCGAAACTCTCACTACAGATTTCTATTCCATCGCTTTTTATAAGTAGTTCATTCATGTAGAATTCCTCCCTTCAATGATATATAACAAAAAAACACCGAATATTACCTTCATCACTTATCCTTATTAAGTACTTCCAGTGCCTCTGCCTTAGACAAACAGGAATTACCGATCTACTCGGTCGCTAGTTTAAGATATTTTGTTGCAAGAAATTTAGAAAATCTCTTTGCATAGAGCCAAGCGTAAGAATTTTTTTGATTATCCTAAACCTACTGTGCTGGCCTTTGATTTTAAATGACCATATTGCAGAAGACAGGTGTCCAGAATGATATTTTTGTTCTTGTAAATCAGCTATTTCATATTCAACTTTTTGTACTACTTTTGTGGAAAATAGATTGAGGAAAAGGATAATAATCCTATCATTATTTAAGAGTAATATGGCTCGACTTGTATAAGCCGAAAAGCTCTGTGGAGTTGAATAGCAGATGAGCATGTCAGATTCTCTATGAGGTTCTGCTAGCTTGTCGATCAATTTTTTTGTAATGAATAGCATGATCAAATCCCTCTCTATCTGGATGTTTAAATGAATTGACAGTAAAGAATATCCGTCAAAAATATTATACTACACAAGCAAACTATTCCAAAAAAAGATAGTCATCTGTAGCCTGTTTGAATAATTGGATGAATTGAAATTTGGATAAATTAAGCTCTTTACATAGTATTATTGCAGGTATTGTATCCTCCACCGTTAAAGATGTTATTAATCTTAACGAAATGAATAAATCATGGATTATTGTGGTATTATTTCGGATTATTGTTAATACTACGAATCTGAGGAGGGTAATAATGAAGTTACATACCAAATTTTCAAGACAATTATGCCGGAATATCGAGCTCATTTGTGACTTCATGGGTAATAGTTCGGATTTTGTTGTTCGTGAGATCACAGCTGGTCATTCACACGCCGCTCTTTTTTATTTGGACGGCATGACCGACATGCAAAAGGTACAGGACAACGTGATCCGCCCGTTGCATGATCGTGTCTCCTCTGATGAGATTACTTTACCGTTATTGAAAAACGCAATTTTGGACATTGGTGAAGCAAGCTTCACTCAAAATTTTGAAGATGCTTTGGAACAGATCCTCTCCGGTGGTCTTCTCCTACTGCTGGATGATATGGATGAAGGATTGGTCATTTCATTGCCTGGATGGGAAGAACGCAGCATTTCGGATTCAAAGACACAGCCAGTGGTCAGAGGTCCGCAAGAAGCGTTTACAGAAACTTTGCGTACGAATACGACTATGGTTCGTCGAAGGGTGAAGGATACAAGAGTACGTCTTACTGCGGTAAAAGTTGGCGAAAAAACTAAGACCGATATATCTGTCATGTATTTACATGGAGTCGCTGACCCAAAAAAGGTGCAGGACATGATATCCAAGTTAAAGAACATGCAAGTAGAAGGTGTGCTTGAAAGCGAATATTTGGAAGAATGTCTCCATGAAGATAAGCAATTCACGATATTTCCACTCTTTTATAATTCTGATCGCCCAGACTCCATTGCAGCAGGAATCATGGAGGGGAAAATTGCAATATTTGTGGATGGATCTCCCTTCGCCATCCTTGCACCTGCGGTGTTTGCAGATTTCCTCCAATCCGCAGAAGATTATTATCAGTCCTATGTTTACGGTAGTATCATTCGAATATTAAGGTACATCTGCCTAACAATCTGTATGTTGGCTCCGGCCATTTATGTCGCATTAACGACATTCCATCAGGATATGATTCCAACAGTTTTATTATTAAGCTTATCTGCGCAACGTGAAGGAGTTCCATTCCCAGCATTTATTGAGGCGATGATCATGGAAGTGGTTTTTGAAATTCTGAGGGAGGCAGGTCTCCGTATGCCACGGACGGTCGGTCAAGCCGTTTCTATTGTCGGGTCCATCGTGATTGGCCAGGCAGCTGTAGAAGCAAACATCGTTTCGGCTGTTATGGTCATTGTTGTTGCAATAACTGCCATTTCGAGCTTTGTCATTCCCTCGTACACCTTTGCTATTCCAATTCGGATATTACGTTTCGCTTTCATAGGCATAGCCGCTATGTTTGGTGTGTACGGATTGACTGTCGGTATTCTCATGCTCTTTGTACATCTAAATGGGCTCCATTCATTCGGTGTACCGTATTTGAGTCCCTTTGCCAATTACAAATCGTCGGAGCAGAGGGACGCCATATTGCGTTTTCCATATAAAACTAAAAAACAACGCAAAAACTAAAGGAGTAGACCATCATGAACTCGTACCGATCCACCATTTTATTAACGTTTATGTGCATCTGGCTAATGGTGTTTCTTACGGGTTGCTGGAACAGTAAGGAATTGAGCGCAATTTCCGTCGTGATGGCTCTGGGCATTGATGCAGTTGATGACCAATATGAAGTCAGTTTACAAGTGGTTGACCCATCGAAAATGTCTCAGAATTCCCCTATGGAACGGACGCCAACGATCGTTTTTTCCAAACGCGCCGATACCATATTTGAAGCTATTCGAAAATTAACAACAGAATCGTCTCGGAAAATGTATATGTCTCACTTAAAGTTTGTCATTTTCGATGAAAAAACGGCAAAAAAAGGAATCAAGGAGCCGTTGGACTTTCTATTCCGTGACCATGAAGTTCGGCCTGATTTCTTTTTGGCCGTTGTCAGAGAAAATTCGGCAAAAGAGGCCGTTACATTTGTAGCTCCAACCGAGATCTTGCCTGCAATGGATATGTATAAGGCATTAAAGAACTCTGAAAAAGCATGGGCTCCAACTTCTGCAGTCAATGTAAAAGATCTATTGCAGAAATTTACGGAGGATGGCATTGAACCGGTTCTCACCGGTATTCGACTGACAAACCTAGAAAAAGGTCTAACTATTGATAATGTGACAAAATCGCCCCAACATGTTAAATATTTTTTCACTGGAATTGGTGTTTTCAAGGGCGATCGACTTATCGATTGGATGAATGATTCGCAAAGTAAAGCCTTTACCTATATATCAAACCGTGTTTCCAGTACCGTAGCTTCCATCGATTGTCCGAATTCCAAAGGTAAATTTGTTGTTGAAGTAATCCGTTCCAAAACAAAGATGCGCCCACAAATAATAGATCATGAGCCGCACATTACTCTGATTGTGGATACAGAATCCAATATCGGAACGGTCTCGTGCAAGGCCGACCTTAAGAATGAAGAGACATTTAGAGATTTTCAAAAATCAGCTAAAGAGCATCTGGAACAGTCTTTGAAGGGAGGCATTCGAAACGCACAACAAATGGGTTCCGATATATTCGGATTTGGAGAAGCTTTTCACCGCAAGTTCCCGCATGAATGGCATAGATGGAAAGAGGATTGGCCACAAAAATTCCAAACTCTTAAAGTGGATATTCAGCTCAATTATCGTTTAGTTCGGTTCGGAGACATTACCAGTCCAATTGATATGGGAATACACAATCAGGAGTGATTACATATGCTTTATGTTATTCTCGTAACTTCCATTTTAGCATCGTTGTATGAGTTTAAAAAATTTAAAGAGAAACACTATGTGCGTGAAATTGTATTCAGCTCGGTATTGTTGATTATAGGCGTCATATTGATTATCCTACGGATCGTCAGCATTAAACTGCCGACTCCACTGACGGGCATTCAAATCCTATTTCAACCGATAAGCCGGTTACTTACAGAAATGTTATCTTAAGGGGGTATTGGGATGAATTCCAACTTGACCGTTCGACAAGCTATTATGTGGTTTGCATTATATCAAATAGGAAGCGCATATCTGGTACTCCCAGCGGCAATTACCGCTACCGCTAAACAAGATGCCTGGCTCTCCATCCCAGTCTCCTTAGGGTTTCATCTGTTATTGATACCTTTATATGCCTCCATCGCTAGGCAAATACAGGGAAAATCTTTCGTAGAGCATCTCCGTTGCCTCTTCGGTCCTTTTTTAGGCGGGACGATCAGCATCGTTTTCATTTTTTTCTTTCCCTTTCTTGTGTTCATTATGACGCTTCGAAATCTGGGCGACTTTATCACGATAGCTATTATGCCTGAAACTCCCCCCGACGCGATATATTTCATCATGCTAATAGTCATTTATTTCGCCGTTCGATCAGGCCCTGCTGTAATTGGCCGTTGTGCGGAAATCCTGTTTTTTTTCCTTCTTGTTCTGTATCTTTTGGTCAGGATTACCCTTCTTCCTGAGAGCAACATAGATAATGTGCTCCCTATTTTTGAGTATGGTTTAAACCCTATCGTTCTCGCTTCGTTCAATTTGTTTGCCTTTCCCTATCTTGAGGCATTTCTGTATCTTTTTTTCGCACAGTACATCCCTGATCCAAAAAAGTGGAGAAAGACAGTGATAACATGTGCTTTGATTAGCGGCGGCATGTATTTTTTCATGGTTCTACAAATAATCGCCGTGATGAGTGAAGGTGTTGTATCTAATTTGACGTTTCCTACTTTTTTTATTAACCGAACAATCAGTAGCGGAGAGTTTCTTCAACGGTTTGAAATTTTTGTTGCCGTGTTTTGGTTTGTCACCATTTTTTTCCGACTCGCACTGCTTTTATATGTGTCAGCGCAAGGGCTTGCAGATGCTTTTCGCCTGCGGAGCGCTAACTCTCTCTTAATTCCTCTGATCCTAATTGCAATGGCAATGGTTCATTCTATCTGGCCAAACATGCAGTTTATAACCATGTTTTTTTCAGTATGGCCTTTTTACGCCATGATTTTCGGTATTGTGTTTCCTATTGTGCTATGGCTGATGGGCAAGGTAGGCGGCTCGTTGAAATTACGTAAAAAGTATCACTAAAGTTGCGTTGGCTGTATAAACATACGGTCCTCAAATAAACTTTTGTTGTACTCATTATTGCAATTTAGCAAGAAGTAGCTCCAGTTCCTCCTTCTCAAGATGTCTCCATTGCCCACGTTCCAGATGATCCAAGGTAATATTCATAATTCGAACACGCTCCAGCTTTAGCACCCTGTAGCCCAAAGCCTTGCACATTCTACGAATTTGCAGATTCAATCCCTGTGTCAAAATAATACGAAACTCGTATTCGCTTATACGATCAACCTTACACGGTTTGGTAATGACGTTCAATATTTCAACGCCGCGAGACATGGTCTGTGTAAATTCATCTGTAACAGGCTTGTCTACCCTCACCACGTATTCCTTCTCATGACCATGCTCGGAACGCATTATTTGGTTAACAATGCTTCCATCGTTGGTTAATAAAATGAGTCCCTCTGACGCCTTATCCAGTCTGCCAATGGCAAAAATACGTGAAGGATAATTGATATAACGAATAATATTGCCCTTCACTTGCTCCGCTGCTGTACATACAATGCCGATAGGCTTATTTAATGCCAAATATACGGGTTCACTACGGTTAACTGGGATAGCTTCCCCATCAATTAACACGATGTCCTGTGGCTCTACTTCCGCACCCGCTTCACATACGCTACCATTAATTGTAATCCGCCCTGCTGCAATCAGCCTGTTCGTTTCCCGACGTGAGCAGAATCCTGTCTCACTAATGTACTTGTTAATTCGCATGATTCACTTCCTTTACATTGTAGTATCAGATTTATAGATAACTATAGAGAGTAAATCTGTATTGTTTTATTAAAAAAACATCTGATTACATATGCATAATCAGATGTTCGACTTTGAAAACAACCCTATACATGCTCGGCTTACTTACTTCTGCCGCCTCGATTCCCATTTGGCTTGGCAGCAGCGCCTTTTGCAGCTCCGGTCGCTGTATTTCCCGGCGCACTTGCAGCAGCGCTTTTCCGCCTTACTGGCTTCGCTGTTTTGTTCCAGCGTGTCCAGCCTTTACTTCCCGTACCTCTGCCGGTTCCGCCACCCTTACTTTTTCCACCCATATTATAATCACTCCATGACTAGTCGTTCAGATTTAACTAAGCTATCATACCATTACTTTGAACATAATGCCTGTTTGTTTTGAAAACAGAAGCAATGAATTGAAAATATTTATGTATATCAGTCCTGATCTACTATAAATCTGCGATAAGTAGCTTTACCGTTTGTTATAGTTGTATTTTTTTGGATTTTTAGATTTTAACTTCGCAAAAATTAGGTGTCAAAAAAAGGACAGCATAATCATGTGAAAGCTCACACATGTTAGTCTCTGGGCGAAAAAAATGTTTACTTAAATTCCTTTAAAGGATAATTTTATCCGAAGAAAGAGGGGTGTTAAATGAGTACTGATGTAAAGCTATATGTGGCTCGCCACGGTATTGGAACTGGTAACGAGCCAGATGCTCCACTCAGTTCAGATGGCTTTAATCAGGCGGAGCGGTTAGCTGGTTTTCTGTCCCAAATGGAAGATTTACATATAGACCGCTTGATTTCCAGTCCATATACGCGAGCCTGGCAGACTGCGGAAATCATCGAAGAAAGATTAAAAATCAAACTTGGTCCACCTGGAAACCGCCTTAGAGAGCAAGGAGTAAGAGGTGTTACCGAAGAGGAATCGGATGAAATGGTTATCGCCCGGGTCACTTCCCTAACGGAAGAATTGCTGAAAAGCGATCAACACACCTTTCTGTTAGTCACCCATCGCTTGATCCTAACACTTCTGTTGCATCACTATGCTCCAGATTTTGTTCTGGAGGAGATAACAAATCCGGATCTCTATCTTTTAACGTTTCGTGATGGAAAGTGCCAGGTAAAGCGTTTGTGGAATACGATGCAGCCTGTTGTAGTTTAATTCGAAAAAACTGGGAGGTAAACTAATTATGCAAGGAATGCTGGAAAGATATCGCATCACTACTGTTACCAAACCGGATGTATCCAACATGTCTCTTTGTATCGAAAATGTGAAGAAGGCTGTGCTCTCCAATCTTCAGGGACCGTCAGATCCTACAGACTATCATCAACTGATGGGAAGACTCCACGCGGCCAAAGCCAAGCTGCCTAAAATATATCAAGAAACGGTTGCAAGTCCGTTTATTAAAGAACTGGACGAGCTCGGGCAACAGGGCTTCACTGAAATTTTAATTCAGGACCCAAGCAGAACTAGAGCTGCTGGACTCATGCTGGATATCGCTCAGAGCATTTTGCAAAATGGAGAAGGCTACAATGTCCTCGCGACCGATGCTTTTCAGGAAATTGTGAGCGACCTGTATGACGGTTTTCTTAGCGCAGAAGATCGCCAAGGAATAAAAGAACCAGATCTCAGCATCATTCCAGCTCTTGTAAAATGGGGAGCGCCGGAAAATGGCCCATACACATGGCCCGCTGACGCCACAGCTGTATTTAAAGTGCAAGCAGCTATAGTTAGCCTTCCTCCTGCACATGCGACAAACGGTCTAATGGCTTGGTCCAGTATCCCGCATGAAGTATGTGGTCATGATATTTTGCATGCTGATCTGGGTCTACTTCAAGAGTTGGCCAATGTCGTCAGAAACAGATTAAACAGCGAAAATATTGGACAAGGGCTACCGGACTACTGGGCTTCTCGCATTGATGAAACCGCGTCTGATGTATTGGGTGTCCTAAATTTGGGACCAGCAGCTGCCATTGGTTTAGTCGGTTATTTTCGGGGTATGAATGCCGCGTTTTCCGGCAGGGCTCAACTTCGAAATGAGGGACCTGCCCGTGATCCACACGCCGCAGATATTTTACGGGGATACTTGGGTGCCTACGCCACTGCACTGTTGGAATTTGACCAAGCTGGAGCATGGGCGGAAATCATTGAATCGGAAACCGACAAGGATTTGTCCAATATTAAACTTAACGGCAGAGCTATCGACGCTAACACAGCAAAACGTTCTGCACGTATTGTGGCAGAATCCATTATGAAGACTAAACTTGTAAGCCTTGAAAACCACAGTCTGGATGAAATCCAGAACTGGAGAAACGAGGATGAGAGCGTCGCCGCACATTTACGAACCTTGCTGCAAACTACAGGTTCGCTTACTGACGAGCACCGTTCCGGCTTCTACGCTGCGCATGTGGTAGCTGCTGCTATCACCGAGGGTCTTTCTCGCGAAGCGGATCTGCAAGTTATATTTAATCGGATGATATCGCTGTTAAAGCTGATGCACGACACCAATCCTGCTTGGGGACCACTTTTCGTACAGCATCCCGGCGACATTTCACGTCATCTGCTCTATCATCCAGCCTCTCCAAACTTGATTTCCATCTAGACAATCCATAATCATAACCCGCAAAAAGTTTGTTTAAGGGCAAGCATCCTTTTTGCGGGTTACTTTCCTTTAAAAGACGCTCCCCCTTAACGGCTACGTGTTAGCATGTCAGCAAGAGTGTATTTTTGCTTGTGCACAGGTTAATAATGAAAATAAGAAATTAGCCTGTAAAAATCAGCCAAAAGGGAATGACGCAGATGTCAGTTGATGTTTATCTTAACTTTAATGGAAACTGTCGCGAGGCAGCAGAATTTTACGCACATGCTTTTGGGACTGAGAAACCAAAGATCATGACGTTCGGGGAAGCACCGCCCAACCCCGATTATCCTCTACCAGAAGAAGCCAAAAATCTGGTCATGCATACGCGGCTTCAAATTGATGGAAGTAATGTGATGTTTTCAGACGTTTTTCCTGGTATGCCTTTTGTTGCGGGAAACAACATCAGCCTCGCCATCGTCAATAAGGACGAGGAGAAAATTCGATCATACTTTCACAAATTAAAAGAAGGCGCGACCGTAAACATGGAGCTTCAAGAAACATTCTGGAGCAAATGCTACGGTAGCCTTAAAGATAAGTTTGGAATTGAATGGCAATTAAGCTATGATAACGAAATGACCGGCAGATAGGCCTTTTATATTGTCATACGACAGTGGAGCCTTCGCAAGCTTTTCTGATTGAATGCTTTGTGAGGGCTTCATATCAATCGCAGCCTTGAAATTCTTCCAAAACCTTGGATTTGTCTCCATGGATCTTATCCAGGTGATTCTCTCCCCAATAGCATAAATGGTCTAGTGCGGGTTTTAATCCCCAGCCGTACTGCGTTAACTCATACTCCACTTTAGGTGGGATTTCATTATAAACCTCTCGTGTAACAATCTCATCCTTTTCCAGGTTTCTGAGCTGAGTGGTCAGCATTTTTTGAGTAATGCCAGGCATTAACCGACGAAACTCAGACGATCGTTTCCGTCCTGTCATCAGATGGTAGATAATTAAAGGCTTCCATTTTCCTCCCATTACCTCTAAAGCTGCTTCCACTCCAACTTGATACTTCTTTTGAACCCTATTTTTGGTCGGTTCATTCATTCCTTTATCCTCCTTTAGAAGGCTACGTTTGCTAAAAACAACCCATCACTTCAATTCGTGACTCAGGTCAATTTAGGTAATCTACCTAGGGCACTTCCATGTTCCTATGGCACCTGTATTATCCTATAGAACGTAAAAGTGCGTACTTCCAGATTATTTTCCTAATGTTTATAATAGCAGCAAGCATGGAGCATGCCTAGAAGTTAGCCTATTGAGAAAGGTAGTGAAAACATGAAAGTACTAGTCGTTGTTTCACACCCAAGAAAAGATTCCCTGACCTTTAAGGTTGCCGGTCGTTTCGTACAAGGTCTTGTCGATGCGGGCCACGATTATGAGATATTGGATTTGCATGGGATCGGTTTTGATCCTGTTTTAAAAGGAGTAGATGAACCGGATTGGTCCGTTGCGGAGCAGTCTTTTTCCCCTGAAGTAGAAATGGAAATAAGGCGGTTGAAGGAGCATGATGCGTTGGCATTTATTTTTCCACTTTGGTGGTGGCATTTGCCAGCTATGCTGAAGGGTTATATTGACCGTGTATGGAACAATGGGTTTGCGTACGGTTCGAATTACCTTCATCATCAGCATATCTTGTGGATTGGCTTGGCTGGCGTTTCGAAAGAACAGCTGAAAAAGCGTAACTATGATGAAATGATTACTCATTTGCTGAATGTGGGTATTGCAGATTATTGCGGTGTTTCCAACTCCAAGGTTGAATTCTTAGATGAGACTCTGGGTTCAAATTCTGCTCATTATGAAATATTGCTGGACCAAGCTTATCGCTTGGGTCTGAATTATGCCAAGGATTAGGCTTTATTTACAAGCCGCTAACCCATCCATAATTTCCGTGGAAGTGGGTTAGCGTTTTTTTCATTCATTAAACATTAACTGGCCTTCGACAACAAATAGAGAAAATAAGGGGTAACCAAGATAGTGATTATGATTCCGGTTGGAATATCAGCACCAAAACTGATCGTGCGTGTAAGGGTATCAGCAATCAATATAACGAGCGAGCCAACCAATGCAGTAGTAGGTAACAGCAGCTTATGATTGGGACCTACCAGTCTGCGAGCCAGATGAGGACTAACCATGCCCACAAAAAAGAAATTCCCACCAAGTGCCACGCTACCAGAAGCCAGAGCCACTGCTGCGATCGTCAAGCCGATAAATTCCCTTTTAATGGCTACGCCAAGCCCCGATGCTGTCTGATTGCCCAAGTTCAGCGTATTGAGTGTGTTAGACCTGTAAAAAACATAAAAGCAGATGGCCAGCACCCAGGGAAGCAGCACCATAATATAGTTCCAGTCGTCCCCCCACAGGTCTCCAGCCTGCCAACGCAGAGCAAAATCATACTGTTGCTTGTCTAATCGAAGCGTCAGTAGCAGCGACAATGCGCTGTAGCCACTCCCCATAACAACACCCGTTAAAATTAGGCCTGTAGGTGAAATGTCTCTTCCCCGCCTAAAAGCAAACATAAAAATCAAAAATGCTGCTGTGAGCCCACCTGCAAAAGCCAGCCCTGGAAGAATAATAGGCGATAGTAATCCCTCACTAGCGAACAGCGTAATATATAAAAGCACGAATAACCCCGAGCCCGAGCTGATGCCTAGTGTCCCTGGACTGGCCATGTCGTTTTTAAGCAAGCTTTGCATAATACAACCCGATATCCCCATGCCAATACCCACTAATACGGAAAGCACAATACGTGGCAGTCGAAATTCAAATACGATCAGATTCTGCTTGCTCGTTCCTTCGCCGATGATGACCTTGAAAACTTCGAGTGGGGACAGATTCATTTTCCCGACATTCATGCTGAGTACAGCAACCAGCAGTGTCAACACGGTTAACAGTAAAATAATGCTTATACCCCTGCTATTGCGGGACAGATTCAACTAAACTCCCTCCTTTGCTTGCGCACAAGGTAGAGAAAATAGGGTACGCCGACCAAAGCAAAAATAATGCCTAGCGGCGTTTCATGAGGGCGATTAATCATTCGACCCAGCAAATCTGCTGCCAGTAGAAACACTGCTCCATACAACGCTGAGGCGGGAATAATATATCGATAATCTGTACCGACCAGATAGCGTATAATATGTGGCACGATCAAACCTACAAACCCAACAGGACCGACTACAATAACCGATAACCCCGTTAAAATTAATACGATTAAGGTTGAAAATAGCTTGATTCTATTCGCTCGAATTCCTAGGCCTGATGCCACCTCCTCTCCAAAGCTCAAGATCGTAATGGAGGGAGACAGGGCGATAGCACAGACCAAGCCCACTACAAATAGTGGTGAAATGAAAGCCAGTTCACTCCACTTGGCACTGGCTGTACCACCAGCAGACCAATAATCAAGTGCTTGACCAATCTCATACTTAATTGCGAGAAAAGTGCTGAACGCACCAAAGAGCATAGAGATGGACATTCCCGCTAGCACTAAGCGCTGAGGCGTCATCCCCCGTTTGCCTATAGACGCGATGTAGTACGTAATTCCTGTGGTGATTGCTGCGCCCAAGCAAGAATACAGCATGGTTTCACCATAGGTGCGCCCTGGCAAAAAGGCCATACATAGCGCAATAGCAAATGTCGAGCCTGAGCTTATACCAATGAGTCCCGAGTCGGCCAATGGATTGCGAGTCGTTCCCTGCATGATCGCCCCGCACACAGCTAGGCTACACCCAACAATGATGTCCGCCACAGTGCGTGGAAAACGCAATGTATGAATAATTTGGTGTTCCGTAATATTGGGATCAAATTGAAATACAGCCCCCCATGCCAGCTTCAAGCTCATTTCCGCAGCACCAAAGGTGATGGATGCTGCGGAAACTATCATGAGCAGAAACACGCCCACAATCATGTAGCTTACAAAATGAAATATTCCTTTTTTATTTCGTTCTTTGTGAGTAGACATTGATTACACCCTTAGTTGGTCAATTATGCATCATTACTTCGTTTGTTCCAGTAATTTGCCAATAATATAATCTAGCTGTCCTGTCATACTAGCAACGTCCGAATAGTAGAACAGTCCTGCATATTTCGCTGGAATTTCGATGATGTGCCCATTTTTGACGGCTGGAATACTGCTCCAGATTTTGGTTTTCGCATATTCGGATTCTTTGCCTTCCTGCTTAAACCACAGGACATAATCGCCAAAGTATTCAGCAGCTACCTCATAGGATAAAGAACCTCTCCCCTCTCCAGAATTTTTAACCAATGTGTTGAGCTTTTCCGGTTTGTGAAGTCCTAGATAATCGTAAAGCAACGTTCCTCCACGTGAGCCTGTTTCATAATATATTCCGTAGGAGCCACTGCCCCAGTCCTCAAAAATGCTAAATGTTTTGTCCTTGAATATGTCGGAATTTAGTTTTTCTTTGGCCTCACTCAACTTGCTTTCAAACTGTGAAATCACTTTATCCGCTCCTGCTTCATGTCCTGTGGCCTGACCAAGGAATTTCATCCGTTCCACAGACGTCATCTTACCCTCAGGTATTACAAGAACAGGTGCAATTTTGGACAGCTTATCATAATCTTTTGTATCATATGTAATGATGAGATCAGGATCGTACTTCATAATTTCCTCGGTCTCCCATTTTTCAATAACAGGAATCCCGTTAAACTTATCGTAAAAAGGCATGGTTTCTTGTTTCCAACCAAATACCGCAGCTGGCTTGATTCCCAGCGTGAATACATCGCCAATATACCAGTTCACCACTACCCGTTGGGGGTTAGCGGGCACCTTTACATCTCCTTTTATCGTAGAGACTGTACGTGTACCAGACTCACCGCTTGCCTCTTCCTTCGCGGAAGAGGCAGGTTGGGCAGATGAATCTGAGGAACTGCCAGCATTGCCACATCCTGAAATAACGAAGATTATTACGAATAATGCACACAAAATCATGTAAAATTTCTTGCTCATCATATAATGCATGTTGTAAATTCTCCTTTAACATATTGTAATTGTAGAGCATACTTAAAATTAGTGATATTGATAATCATTATCACTAATATAAAATTGTAAATTTCACCTCCAAGATTGTCAACTGTTTCTTTAAGTTTTAGTTACTTTAATGGATTTTCCAACGTTGCCCTTCTATTCGCTTCATGCCATTCCTGATAGATTCCTCCAATTTCATAAAATGCTTTATTTATTGCAGTTGTCAGCTCCTTCATGATCTCCTTGGTATATTTTAGATGAGTATTTCGGTTATCTACTTTATATTTACGAAGCAGATTTAGGTGAGCAATGATATGAATCGTATCTTCGATGATCCAATACATCACATCCTCTACATCTTTCGTAAGCTTATTTAGCATCTGTACGCCTCTTTCATACATTTGGAGCGTGTATCCCTGTTTGCCAACTTTCACATGCGGACTCAGATCATCATAAAAACCTGCACGGAAAGGTCGGCTTACATATTGCTCATACTGTTCTTCGTACATCGAAGTTTGTTCGAGCAGCTTAACGGTCATTTCTATGATTTCTTGTTCATTGTATATTTTTCTCATCCTATTTCATCTTCCTTTTCTATACTAAAATTTAAGTCATCATCATATTAGGTTATAAGTAATGCAATAAAATACCAAACTATTTTTTCACCAACCATTAACAATTCTTTTTACTGCAAACGATAATTAGAATAGAGGGATTTTCCTCGATATTTCAAATTGAAGGGGGAGAGGCAAATGAATAAAGTATGGGCGAAAGCATCGGCTATTTTATTGGTAGTGGTATCCCTGATCTTCAATGGAACGTACGCGCTCGCAGCTTCAGCAACATCCACGTATATCGTTACGTTTCAGCAAGCAACCTTGGTCTCGAATGACCATGTAGGCAACGATTGGGCCATCGCTGCCCAGGTGGCTGGTCAGTCCATTAGTGAAGGTAACAGTGTAAAAGTAAAAGCCAAGTCGGGTAGTAGCATTAAGCTGTATGCGTACGCTGAGGAACAAGACAAAATTCCTGATGTAGGCGAAACCACGAAAAATGTAAAGGTCTCTTCGGTTTCTTCCAAAGGTTCTACTGTTAAGTTAAGAGTCACTGTTACTGAAAATCGTGGACGATACTCAGGTCATCAAGCCGTTTGGGAATTCACCTATAAGATTAAGAAACAATCATAAAGCACTATAAATAGACCGTCACTCTCAGGAGCGGCGGTCTTCATATTTTACAAGTCAGGACAACTAGGTAGATACCATTTCGGGATATAGTTTTGAAAGTAATCATATGCCTCCAAAACCTCTTCAGCTTGTTGTACCATATCGTCTACCTCTTCTTTGCCAAATGGAATGGCCCAGGGAATCGATGAAAGCTGATTGCTTGCAATATACAGTGCCATTAATCTAAAAAATAAATCCGGTACATCATTATTGAAATAACCGTGAATACGACCTGAAGCAAATAATGGGCTTAATCCTGCACACCAGGTAATACGGTTGAATTCTTCCCAGGGATCACCATAATCCAGCCTATTAAAATCAATGATCCCCAGTTCACCAGATGGGGTAACCACCATATTTCCGACGTGATAATCCCCGTGCTGAAATGTCTGGGGGCGATTTTCTAATAGATGACGGTTTTGCTCAATAAAGCTTATCGTTTGGTCTGCTCCCTTTAAAGCAATACCGCATGACTCAAAGTTTCTAATATATCTATTGATTTTGGCATTATAATGTTCAGCCCATGGGACCAGGTCCTGCTCCGCGTGAATCTCATGCAATTTAGCCAATGCCTCTCCAGCCTGGACCCCGAGTTGATACTGTTGTTCGGCGTTTAACGATGGGATAACACCTTCAGCATCTTCCCCGTTGACCCAGGTAAATAAAGAGTATACCGACTGTCCGCTGTTGCATATCCCAAAATCAAGCGGACGGGACATTAGAATATTATCTATATGATGCAGCTTTTTTACGGATTCAAATTCTCGCTGTTTCTTGTCATATTGGGTGAAATCGGAAATTCTCAATAGTAACTCCCTACCGTCAGCGGTTTGAATATGATACTTGTTGTCACTGGACCAGCCCTTATGTATTTCTTGCACGTTGCTCCATGCGCTGGCACCCGGTATTTCACTAAAGAGTTGACTCACGCTCGCATCCCCCCACGCTAATAATAGCCTTGCTTGCTATGCCTTCCATAGTTTACCTTCAAAATGAGGGAGGAATCAATCTTCTTGCCAGCATAAACCCAAATAAAAAAGGCTGAAAAGACAAATTGTCTCTTCAACCTGAATATAAAATGAGTTGTTACATAAATACCCATCATAATTACCTATCACATATACCCTCAATTTAGTAAGCATAGGAAAACTCATTTTTAAATTCGTCTACTCGTTGAATGGTTTTCAGAATATTCCGACCTTCACGTGTACCATCAATAATACGACGCGCTTGTTTGCTGTCTCCGATGTTTACAACTTCCACTTGATGCTCTTTTCCATATTGAAGCAAGCTATCCATCAGCGGAGTGTATGAACGCATACCCAAACATACGAATCCGAGATCAAAAGGAATCTCAAACTCCTGTTCTCCACGCTTTACTTTGAAACGGTCGCTGCACACTTCCGTCAAAGCTGTCTCTGTATGGACGTTCACTTCTCGTTCCTCCACCATTTTCATCATTGAAATGCGGGTAATCATATCCAGGTCCTTACCCAATAAAGGCATCATTTCAATAATGGAAACTTCTTGAGCCCCGCGTTCTGCATAATATTCTACAACATCCAGTCCCACGGCTCCACCACCCACTACAGCAATACGTTTGCCTTCAAACTCTTGAAAGTTCTCCATATTGTTCAACAGATCAAAGATAGAAAATACTTTTGTACCCGGTTTTCCTAGTTGATCGTGCAGACCTGCAATCGGTGGAAGCAGCGGTTTGGCTCCCGTTGCATTAACAATAATATCAGGGTTCAGAGCACTAATCATCGTCAGATCAGCTCGTGTGCCTGTGACAATGTTCAGATTGGTTAATTGCTTGGTGCGCTGAATCAGATAATCTGGGAAGTCATTGATACGCGTTTTGTCTGGTAAGCGTGCAATATCACGCGCAAGGCCACCCAGTTTTGCCTTTTCTTCAAAGAGGGTTACTTGGCAGCCTACCTCAGCCGCTGTACAGGCCGCTTCCATTCCCGCGGTACCCCCACCGATCACAACGACTTGGACATTGTTTCTAACTCGTTGTTTCCGGTATTCAGCTTCCTTGAACAAATCTGGATTTACCGTACAGCAAATTGGTTTACTTTTGGAGATACGATGATCGGCACAACCAATGTTGCAGGAGATGCATTTTCTAAGCAAATGCTCGTAGCCGTTTTGCACTTTGAGTACCCAGTTCGGTTCTGCGATCAAGCCTCTGCCCATTGCCAGAAGATCAGCGTCACCTCTTTCCAATATGTCCTGCGCAGCCTGTGGGCTCCGTATATTACCTGAGGTCATCGTGACCTTTCCGAATTTATCTTTTACTGCTTTAGCCATATAAGAGCGCCAACCATCTGGCAGGTTCATCCCGTCAATCTGGTACTGAATGGAATCATTTAGAGCTGCAGAAACGTTCAAAATATCTACCTCATCATTGAGATACTCCAGTAACTCCAGTGTATCTTCCAAGGTATTCCCACCTTCTGTAAACTCCTCCGCACTAAAACGTAAGCAAATGGGAAAGAATGGACCCACCACTGAACGAATTTCATCAATGACTAATCTGGCAAAACGAGTACGGTTTTCTGCGCTGCCGCCAAATTCATCCGTACGTTTATTGTACACCGGCGAAAGAAACTGACTCAGCAAGTAGGAATGTCCCGCGTGAATTTCAACACAGTCAAATCCTGCTCGCTGTGCTCTTCCCGCTGCTTCTCCGTATTTACGCACAATGGCATAAATTTCTTCTTTTTGCAAAGGTCTTGGAATCGCTCCACCCTTTTTAGAAGGAATATTCGAAGAAGAAACGGGTTGGACTCCGTTCAGTCGTCCAGCATAAGCCGAAGCACCCGCATGGTTAATTTGTACAGAAACACATGCTCCGTAAGAGTGCAGAGCTTCTGTTAATCTAAACAGTCCAGGAATAAACTGATCATTATCCATCCGCAGCTGGGTTGTTCCGTTCGTACCCATTGGGAAATCCAAACAAACATTTTCTACTGTGATCAGGCCGGTCCCCCCTTTGGCCCGTTGTACGTAATAGTCAATATGATCCTGAACAAAGCTTCCATCCATGGCAGCAAAGTTGGTTCCCATCGGGGGCATTACAATCCGATTCTTCAAGGTCATACGCCGTATGGTCAGAGGTTCAAATATCGCAGGATAGTGGTTCATAGTTCTTCCTCCTTGCAGTTTTGCAAATTTCATTCATTTTCAAGTTTCATTACATAACTCTTACATGTGATTTTTTTCACTTTAAAGAATATCGAAGTTTTATTGAGTACGATTATTCCTTATGACTTGATTTTATATTATTCGATCTATAAATTCTAATGCTATTTTATGTACTGAATCATAGTTTCAGTCTATAGATAAAATGTAGTCCTACATAAAAAAAGGAACCATCCTTTAAGAAATGTTCCTTTCAGCTCAAACCCAAATCATACTTTATTCGTTATTCACCTATGTATCCGTTCTTTTGAAACCGTAGGGCCTACGCTCCAATATACCTTCCCTAACATATCTGTCCAACAGTTCACACATTGTAGCATATCCATTTTTGCTAAATGAAGGTGTGTAGGCTTTGGCTTTAGGAGAGGTGTTCAGATATTGAAGGAAGAATCCCTCATCTATCACCTGCGTATCGTAAATATAAGCTTCAATCGATGTATGCCGTTCTGGGTGATGCTCCCCAATATTCACAAACAGACAATGATCACCATGTAAATCAGCTGACCATATTCCATCTATAATCAAGTCTGTTTCTCCTTGTTCCAGCCATTCAAACTGAGTTGGGAACGGAACGTACTCAGAAGGTCTCATTTGATGGGTTTCGGTAGCCATTCGTTCACATAAACGCTGCGCAGATAGCGTGTACTCGTCCCAAAAGCCCAAAATAGCCATATCTCTTGCGCGCGAGTATCCCCATTCTTGATTTTCTTCTGTCGAAGTTTTGAACTGTGCTAACGATTGGTCTATCCTCTTATGCTTCATTGCTGTTCTCCTTCCTCCGATCTATCACAAGATGTACTCCCATTTAGAAACCAAAAATCCCCCGCTCGAAAAGCCGTGTGAGTTCAAAAAAGAAACATCACGGCTTAACGGCAAGGGAAATATATCTATCTGTATACAGATTATACTTTTAGATCACCATCATAGGTGGCAATCATTTTGTATAGTTCGGGACGACGGTCACGGAAAATGCCCCATTCGATCCGCCCTACTTCCAGCTCGTCCAGATCAAATTCGGCGGTAAGCACTTCCTCATCGGTACGACCAGCCTCTGCTATCTTATTCCCTTGAGGGCCAGCGATAAAGGATGAGCCGTAGAAATTGATGCTGGATTCTTCATCGGTTTCCTTTCCGATACGGTTGGAAGCAATGACTGGAATCAGATTGGAAGCTGCATGACCTAGCATGCAAGTCTGCCAGTGATCCTTAGAGTCAATGGAGGAATCTTGTGGTTCTGAACCAATCGCTGTCGGGTAAAATAAAATTTCTGCGCCCATAAGCGCCATACAGCGGGCCGCCTCAGGATACCATTGATCCCAGCACACGCCTACTCCGATTTTGGCATAACGTGTATTCCACACTTTAAAACCGGTGTCGCCCGGATTAAAATAAAACTTTTCCTCATACCCAGGGCCGTCCGGGATGTGGCTTTTGCGGTATTTACCTAACACTTCACCATCTGCATCAATAACAGCAAGACTGTTGTAACGAGCATAGTTCTTCTTCTCGTAGAAGCTGATTGGCAGCACAACCTGCAATTCCTTGGCAACCTTCTTGAAATGGTTAACCGCTTTGTTGTGCTCCAGCTCAGTTGCATATACATAATAATCAGACTTTTCCTTCTGGCAGAAGTATGGAGTTTCGAACAATTCCTGCAGCAAAATAATTTGCGCACCTTGGGCTGCCGCTTCACGTACCAACTTCTCTGCTTTGCTGATATTTTCTTCGATATTGGTAGAACAGCTCATTTGAGTTGCTGCCACTTTTACTTTTCTCACCTTAGCCCTCCTTATAAATGTTGTATCGTTCAACGCTTTACAGCAGGCATCTGCTGGGTTGTACAGTGTACGTTACCGCCTTCACGGATAACTGCCATACCATCTACAGTGCGGATCTTGCGATTCGGGAATACTTTTGACAGCACTTGCTGGGCTGCAAGATCACTCTCAGCAGCAGTTCCGCCAAACACAGGCAAAATAATGCCGCCATTCACAAAGTAGAAGTTAATATAGCTCAGTGTCAGTCGGCTGTCTTCATAATCCACACGCGGCGGTTGGCCGATTTGAATCACTTCCAGCTTACGACCTTTGGCATCCGTTGCTTGCTCTAGAATACGCAGATTTTCCTGCGTGATTTCATAATTTTCATCCTCAGGATCATCACATACTTGCATAATGACCTTGCCAGGAGCAGCAAAGCAAGCAATATTGTCCACATGACCATCCGTTTCGTCACCACTGAGTCCACGTTTTAGCCAGATAATTTTCTCGGCACCTGTATATTCGCATACGTACCGTTCTATTTCTTCTCGGCTTAATTCCGGATTGCGGTTGGGATTGAGCAAGCACTCTTCGGTTGTAATTAGAGTACCTTCGCCATCTACATGCAGTGAGCCGCCTTCCATTACTAGCGGTGCATCTAACCGTGGAACTCCAAGCTGGTCCAGAATTTGCGGCGCAACCTGGTCATCCAGATCCCATGGAGCATATTTGCCGCCCCAGGCATTAAACTTCCAGTTAATACCTGCCAACTGACCCTGCTCGTCCGTCAGAAAAGTTGGACCGTTATCACGTAGCCACGCATCGCTGTGCTCTATCGGTAACAGTTCTACTCGTTCCCCGAGCTCAAGCGCTTTAACGCTCTCCAGATCATCTGGATTTACGACTACGGTAACTGGTTCAAATTCCGCCATAGCACTTACGATTTCGGCATAACCCTTACATACCTCGGCATGCATATCGGGGTAAACCATTGAAGATTGTACAGGCCAGGAAATATACGTACGTTCATGTGGCGCCCATTCAGGCGGCATCTTATAATGTGAATCCTTAATTTGCATGTATTGAAACTCTCTTTCTTTTCAAAATGTAGACTCCGCTCCTATCATACAATAATATGATCTTTGTCTCAATCGAAGCGGAAAAGTTTTAATAATTTACATTGAAATTTGAGAAATTACTTTGAAAAGGTGATTGCTTTCACCGTACTGCCATCAAAATCCTTCACGGTAAATTGTGCGCCCTCCAGCACACCATAAGAGGATGGATAGTTTTCTTTTGGCAATGCGATTGAACCAGGATTCAGTACAAAGACCCCATTTTCCACATCTGCTACCGGAATATGAGTGTGTCCTTGAATGAACACATCATCCGCTTCAAGTGGCGGTAAATTTCCGATACTAAAACCATGTCCATGCGTGATATAGATTCGCCGTCCTTCATGGTACAGTAAAGCATAATCACCCATCATCGGAAAATCCAGCAACATCTGATCCACTTCTGCATCGCAATTCCCGCGCACCGACACCGCAATGTGGGATTTATATTGGTTCAGCATAGCAGCCACTTCCGCCGGGTTATATCCTTCCGGTAACGGATTACGCGGTCCATGGTACATATAATCTCCAAGCAAGACAAGGCGGTCAGCTTTCTCCTGCCTAAACTTTTCCAGTGCCAATTGCAACCAATACAGCGAGCCGTGAATATCTGATATAAACATTAATTTCATAGTTTTTCCTTCCTTTCTGAATAGGCCATAGTAATTTGGAAATATTCCTCTTACGTTCATTATTACATTATTCCCTGAACAAATCTGTGCAAAAATGTTTCTTTACGTTTGGTAGTTCTATGTAAAGACGCAAAACTACAGTTCCAAATGAACTGTAGTTTTATGGTTAATTTCTTTTATACTTGTGCTTGTCATCTTCGGTAATTTTACGGATGACTTTGCAAGGGTTTCCTGCGGCAATCACACCAGAAGGAATATCTTTTGTAACAACGCTTCCAGCACCAATAATTGAATCATCCCCTATCGTGACGCCCGCCAGAACGCAAACATTACCACCGATCCAAACATTATTGCCCACAGTAATTGGAAATACAATTTCCAACCCTTCATTACGTTGTTCCACATCAAGAGGATGACCCGCAGTATAAAATCCGCAGTTAGGAGCAACAAATACATTATCACCGAACACTATTTTTGCCCCATCAAGCATGATCGTATTGTGGTTACTATAAAAGTTTTCACCGATTTCGATATTATACCCATAGTCACACACAAAAGGCTGCTCAATCAAGAATCTATCCGTTGTCTTTCCTAATAAAGTTTTGATGAGTGTTTCCCGTTCTTCCATATTTCTAGGATGGAGCTGATTATATTCGTAGCAGAGACCTTTGGCGTATAGACGTTCCTCAATCAATTCTTCATCATAATTAGCATTGTATAGGAGTCCTAATTGTGATTTTTCTTTTTCTGTCATCGCTTGTCCACACTCCGTTTATGTAGTTAGATTCTCGTGGTAAATGACGCTCATAAAAAAATTGGCGACCGCTTCCCCCATAATAAAGCAGAGGCGGTCGCCACGTAAAAAACATCATTATGTTTTTTTATAATTTAGTTACTGGTTTATTTATAAATTAGCGTTTCAAGCTTCCACCGTTTGTGGAAATAACCTCTTTATACCAGTGGAACGATTTTTTCCGGTATCTTTCAAGTGTACCGCTGCCATCATCATGACGGTCAACATAAATGTAACCATAACGTTTTTTAAGCTGAGCAGTCGACGCGCTGACAAGGTCGATACAGCCCCAAGATGTATAGCCCAGAACCTCTACTCCATCTTCAATCGCTTCCCCAACTTGAACCAAATGATCATTCAGATAGTTGATCCGGTAGTCATCTTCAACCGTTTTTTCACCTTTTTCATTGGTGATAAGCTCGTCCACAGCGCCCAGACCATTTTCAACGATGAACAGTGGTTTTTGGAAACGATCATAGAATGTATTCAGCACATAGCGCAGACCTTGAGGATCAATTTGCCAGCCCCACTCACTTGCCTCGAGATGCGGATTGCTCACCCCACCGAGGATGTTACCTTCACCTTTGACTTTTTTAGCTTCGTCTGCAGTCTCACAAGTACTCATGTAATAGCTGAACGAGATAAAATCAACCGTATGCTTCAGATCTTCAGCATCACCTGGCTCAAAATGAACAGAGATTCCGTTTTCTTTGAAGAAACGTTTCATGTAACCTGGATATTGACCTCTTGCATGAATATCGGCAAATGCCATGTTTCTGTGATCAAATTCCATTGCTGCAATTACATCGTCTGGATTAGGTGTCAGCGGATAAGTAGGCATACTCAGTACCATACAACCAATTTTGAAATCAGGATTAATCTGATGACCGATTTTTACCGCTCTTGCACTCGCTACCAGCTCATGGTGAATAGCTTGATAAAGATCTTGTTCACTAAGTTGATCTTTTGGTGTACTAATCCCGCCACTCATGAAGGGTGCTTCAAGAATGGAATTGATTTCATTGAATGTCAACCAGTATTTTACTTTATCTTTGTAGCGATTAAATACAGTTGTTGCATAGCGCTCATAGAAATCAACAAGCTTACGGTTTACCCAACCATCGTATTCTCTGGACAAATGTAAAGGTGTTTCATAGTGAGATAATGTAACGAGTGGCTCAATGCCATATTTATGAAGTTCATCAAACAAATCATCATAAAATTGCAAGCCTTGTTCATTAGGTTCCAACTCGTCACCTTTAGGGAAGATACGTGACCAAGCTATGGAAGTACGGAACACTTTAAAGCCCATTTCTGCAAAAAGTTTGATATCTTCTTTATAATGATGGTAAAAATCAATACCAATCAACTTCATATTATCTTCTGTTGGTACATCCGTAACCGGCCCCCAACCACCACGAGGAGTTACATCCTGAATGGACCAGCCTTTTCCGTCTTCTTGATAAGCGCCTTCGAGCTGATTAGCAGCAACTGCTCCGCCCCACAGGAAATCTTTTGGAAACTGTGTACTCATATTTTCTCCGCCTTTGCTGATGTTTTTTCATTAACTAGGACATAAACACGTTACCTCTACGCTAATGTTTATAAAGTACTTCTAATTGAATCTTAAGGTTTGTAACGCGTTTCATGTCAAGTATTATTTTAAAAACTTGCAGAGTCTATAATCGTATTATCTCCAATACTTACTTCCATATTTATAACAACGTCCCCACCCATTTATCCGTTAATTACCAATTGTAACTGGGTGAGCTATTCTTCAAAGCGGAAGGCCTCTATTTTCTTTTTTCCACCAATTGTAAATTGTAGGTCAGGCTTTCAAGGGTAACTGAAATCAACCCATACATGTATTCATCGTGCGTATCGTTTTTCACAAAAATCTCGGGCATATGTTCTTTGGGTACATCTTTAAGACAGCCGTTATAAATATCATCCAACAGTGCTGGCTTAGATAACTCTCCAGTCAAAGCGATCGATACCGGGTCTATAATCGCAATAATGGATGTTATCGTTTTGATCGCCAGAGGAACAAATTCCTGTGTGCTATTTAACTGTTTAAGCTGTTCCTCTCTCGTTATGCCAAAGGGTAAAAAGGAAACTTCCCCAGCAAATTTGGTATTTCCTTTTAACAAATGTCCATCGACAATAAAACCCGCTCCCGGAAAATTATCCTTGGGAAACGTAACAATAGCGAAGGTTTTGTCCTCATCATAATTTTGCATGTTATAAAATCCATAGACGGTCAGATGCATATCATTTTCAATGGTGACTTCTAACCCGTATTTATCTTGAAGGCGTGGTCCTACAGGGACTCCTATCAGCAGATCAAGATCACAGACATCAATAACCCCTTGATGAACAACCCCCGGAATGCCAATACCAACGGCTTTGACGTTTCCATAGGTATGAATTAGCTCTCCGATTTGGTCATCTATGACTTCATAATCAATATGCGGCACAACGGATGTATTCTCTGCGATAATATCGCCAAGCATATTGGCCACAGCATAAGTAAGAGAATGTACTCCTCCTTCTGTTTTCACAGTTAAACAAATAATATAGGAATAATCAGCGTTATATTTGTACCGTCTAGCCGGGCGACCGCCACTCGACTCTTCCAATTCCATCTCTAATACTTCTCCGGTTTGAAGAAGCTCATTCAGAATATTCCCACAGGTTGCCACACTAAGTCCTGTAATACTGGCTATAGACGACTTGGTTGCAAATTCCTTGGATTTCAGTGTGTTTTTAACTAGCTCTACATTAATTCGTTTGACCCGAATGGTATTATTGGAGACTGGTTGTATTTGAATACACCCCTTTTGAAGTGATTATTAAAAGGTTAATAATAAGCTGTAATATAACGCCCGGTCTGCAATAAGTCAATTTGCACAACCCGTACGCAAGAATATGATTCTCCATTCGATTAGTCGATCATCATGATATACTATGGATAAGAGGCAAAAATTTAGTGATAAAACTAACAAGAAAAGGGAGATTCTATTGGCAACTAGCGAATATGTAGCAATCATTGCGTTGATCCTCTCCGTCATACTTTTGTTCAAGGTCTACCGTCTTCAATCTCGACTTAATAACCTGAAATCCGATGTGGAGCGTCTTGAGAACCGTTCAGGACCAACGGAAACATCGATGTCAAGTACAATTACTCCCCCTCCTCCACATTTCCTAGACGCAGAAGCTTCAAAAGAAATCAATCAAAGGCTGCTTCTACTGATCAGGGAAGGAAATAAGATTCAAGCCATAAAAGAATTAAGAATCGCTAAGGATATGTCTCTTAAGGATGCAAAAGATTATGTAGATCATTTGGAAAAGCTTTAAGAAAGGAAGAATTAAAATGAGTGTCAGCAAAACAAACGCCATGCGCATATTAGACGGGCAACACATCCACTACAATATTTTGAGTTATGACCATCAAGATGGAAAAATAGACGGTATGAACGTAGCCGAAAAGATCCAAAGAGCACCGGAATCCGTTTTCAAAACCTTGGTTGCACATAGCAAACAAAATCTGTTTGTTTTTGTGATTCCTGTACATAAAGAGCTTGATCTCAAAAAGGCTGCCAAATCTGCGGGAGAGAAAAAAATTGAAATGCTTCCTGTTAAGGAGTTGCAAAAGCATACAGGATATATTCGCGGTGGCTGCTCTCCCATAGGAATGAAAAAGCTCTACCCCACTTATATCGACCAGCCCGCAGTTGAACTGGAAACGATCGTTGTAAGCGGCGGGAAAATTGGAACTCAGCTGGAACTGAGTCCGCACGATTTGGCTCAAATCATTCAAGCACAGTTTACAGATCTATCGCACACGGTATAAAACTCATCATGTCATCATAAAATCTTTATGCGTATTTTCTCTTAATCCTATGCTTCATCATGCTTCAACCTAGAGAGGAAGATCAAATGATGCATAATGATTGCTCAAAGAAAGTCGGAATCCCCCAACCCATCAGAAGTGATGGTGCAGGGGGCATCGACAAGGGTCCACGTGATGTGATGAGGGATTTACAAAATCCGGATATGCTGGTTCCTCCCGTAACGGACAATGGTCTCATACCGAATATGCGGTTTTCTTTTTCAGATGCTCATATGCAGCTTAATCATGGTGGGTGGTCAAGAGAAGTTACAGTAAGGGAGTTACCCATTGCCACAACTCTTGCCGGAGTGAACATGAGTTTGACACCGGGCGGTGTCCGTGAGCTTCACTGGCATCAGCAGGCAGAATGGTCTTATATGCTGTTAGGAAGTGCACGTATTACGGCAGTTGACCAAGATGGACGTAATTTTATTGCTGATGTGGGCCCAGGCGATCTCTGGTACTTTCCACCAGGCATCCCGCATTCTATACAGGGCCTTGAAGAAGGCTGTGAGTTTTTGCTGGTTTTCGATGATGGCAGTTTTTCCGATCTGAACACCTTATCCATCTCAGATTGGTTCGCCCATACTCCCAAAGAGGTGCTTTCTGCAAATTTCGGGATTCCAGAAACCGATTTTGCAGCCATTCCTCAAGACCAAGTTTACATCTATCAGGATTCCGTTCCCGGTTCAATCCAAAGTCAAGCGGTTCCCTCTCCCTATGGGACGTTGCCCCTATCCTTTAAGCATGAATTACTAGCTCAGCCCCCGATCAAAACACCGGGCGGAAGCGTACGGATCGTCGACTCCTCAAATTTTCCGATTTCCAAAACTATCGCAGCTGCCCTTGTTGAGATTGAGCCCGGAGCCATGCGAGAGATGCACTGGCACCCCAATAATGATGAATGGCAATACTACCTTGCAGGGCAAGGACGGATGACTGTCTTTGGCGGTAATGGTGCAGCCCGGACATTTGATTTTAGGGCCGGGGATGTTGGATATGTGCCTTTTGCTTACGGTCATTACATTCAAAATACTGGCTCCAGCACACTATGGTTTCTTGAAATGTTTAAAAGTGACCGTTTTGCGGATGTGTCCTTAAATCAATGGATGGCTCTTACGCCTACAGAACTGATTCAAAGTAATTTACACGTTGGTTCTGATGTAATCTCTAATTTACGAAAGGTCAAATGGCCCGTCGTCAAGTATCCTGGTTACTCTTATGACCCTAAAAATAAATAAAGGAATCACTTCGTCATGATGTCTTCCAGCTGTTTCTGTGGCTCAGAACAAACTGCTCAAATGAGACCGGACAGCGCCCAGTGACAAGCTTAACGGTATCGGTCACTTGATCTTCACTTCCGTTTGCACGTATCCTTCTATCCAATCCTGCCAGCATATCTGCATATTCTTCAGGCATTCCAGCGCGAACCATGCCCGCTTTCAACTCTTCATCAGACAAAGAGATATGCTGGATCGGTTGGACTGTTGATTTCCCAATAATTTCAGCCACTTCGTTATATGTTAGTGTTTGAGGTCCAGTGATGACATGAGCTGTGTTGTGTGGTTTATCGTCAATAAGAGCCCTCACTCCCACTTCTGCAATGTCATCTGCACTTACGAAGCCTATTCTCCCGTTTTGGGTTGCACTATAAATGGCCTTGTTGTTTTTGATCGTTTCCACATGCTGGCCTTCTGTGAAATTCTCCATAAAGTAGGATGGCTGTAATACAGCCCACTCTGGAGCTAATCTACGAAGTGCTTGATGCACAGGTCCAAATACTGGCCCGTCCTCAGGCACAGATGCGCTGCCTAAAAGCACGAATCTTTGCACTCCTTCTCTCAAGGCCCTCTCAATAAAAGGAATCATCACTTTGGCGGGATTGACGTCCAACACAGGTACTACCAAATAAACTTTATCTACATTCATCAGCGCCTGTGTATGTGTTGATTCATCATACCAATCAAAATATACATAATCTGTCCCTTCCCAATTGCCGGGCTTAGTACGCCCTGCCAAACGTACCGGATACTGAAGTTGCGTAAGTTTGGCAGCTACACGGCTGCCTGTTTTGCCGTTTGCCCCTGTAATCAACGTTATATTTCTGTCTTTCATAAAATTCAACTCCTATTTGAATTTTTTATCTTAGTCTAGATTTTCATATCTCCATGAGGCTTGAACTCTTTCATTCATGATTCCAAGGCTTCAAGAGCGACCAAAGGGTTCCAGTAATCTTTGTAGTGAGTAATTTTTCCGTTCTTCAACTTAATAACAGAAATGTAGGTTTGATTATACGGTTTACCTGTGCTCACAGCCTGCGCCTCACAGGCAAATTCGGCCACGAATAAATCCGGGTCCGTTGTCGTATGGATAATTGGTGAAGAGAAATCCTGAATCCGAAGCATATTAGGAAATTCCTTAATATACTCGTAAATCGCTGCTTTGCCTTGAAGCATTTGTGCAAAATGCTTAGGCGCATAAGGGAACTCGAAAACAGCGTGATCATCAAATAATGAAATCCATTGCTCCATATTTTCTTCTAACATGTTGCTCATAAATTTATGCATGACTGCTTGCGCTTGCTGTTTTGCTTTGTCGGTATTCGGATTGATTGTCATGGTAGACACCTCGCATAATTATTTTTAGTTCCTGCTTAAAACAAATTCAAGACAGAAATTAAACATAAGAATTCTAGATTGATCAGTCTATAATACTCAAAAAAAATTTGACTAATCGGTCTAGAATATTCAAAAAATAAACGCTATTAAGCGTTCATAAAGATCACTCCAAAATCGACAGCGTCGTACGCACAACATCTCTAAGCACCTCAGGGCTTGCGCCTGTCTTGGCGGTAAATGTCAGCGATAGTCGGGCATGATTTAGAAATCTGGCGATTGACAACAGTTCAGATTCCGTAGCATGAATCTCCCCCTCACTTTGGGCGCGGACTAGGGCGTTGTAAAAAGCAAGTTCAAGCTTTTCAGTGTTTTCAGTAATAAAAGCTTTGATCTCATGATGATGCGGAGCCTGTTCAATAGCACTGTTCATAATAAAGCATTCCTTCGACAGCCTCTTATCCATCAAGACTCTAACAGATTCATTAAAAATCATCGCTATTGCATCCTTAATGCTCCCAGGTTGACTGAGCAGATGTACTACGGCTTCGGTTTTGTCACGTATGTAAAGCTGAATAGCCGAAAAAAACAAATCATATTTCGTACCGTAGGTATCATAAAGACTCTGCCGCGCTATACCCAGCTGATCCAGTAAAATGGTCAGAGAAGTTCCCTCATAGCCATGCTCTCCAAATACAGCCATAGCTTTTCGCAGAACACTTTCAGTATCAAATTCTTTAGCTCTTCCCAAACCTCATGTTCACCTCCTTGCTTATGATTATAATTTTTACAGACTGATCAGTCAAGAAAATAAAATTGATTTTATATAATTTTATTCACAAA
Organism: Paenibacillus sp. FSL W8-0439; assembly: GCF_038008995.1. Lineage (NCBI taxonomy): Bacteria > Bacillati > Bacillota > Bacilli > Caryophanales > Paenibacillaceae > Paenibacillus > Paenibacillus sp. FSL W8-0439. The sequence goes on along the minus strand of NZ_JBBPAK010000001.1, from coordinate 2,539,266 downwards.
AAACCATCGTACCGAAATACGATGGTTTAGGAATGTTTATTTTATCCAAACGCTCAGGTGTAAATGATGCAATCTGACTATTCCTCAGAGTCTACGTTATGGTAAACCTGCTGAACATCCTCCAAATCTTCTAATGCATCAATCAATTTATCAAATTGAGCCTGTGCATCCTCTGGAAGAGTAATATCATTTTGGGCAAGCATGGTGAGCTCGGCAACGGTAAACTCCGTTACTCCTGCCTGCTTGAAAGCTTCCTGAACAGCATGGAATTGGTCAGGTTCTGCATATACGATGACAGCTTCATCTTCTTCGATGATGTCACGAACCTCGACATCTGCCTCCATCAACAGCTCCAGCACTTCATCTGGAGTTTTACCCACCAGACCAATAACTGCTGTTGAATCAAACATATAGGCTACAGATCCGCTCACGCCCAGGCTACCGCCATTTTTAGTAAAAGCAGAACGCACATCTGATGCTGTACGGTTCACGTTATTCGTCAGTGCATCTACAATGACCATGGAACCGTTCGGTCCGAAACCTTCATAACGAAGCTCTACGTAGTTTTCATCGCCAGCACCTTTTGCTTTTTCAATAGCACGGTCAATGATCGCTTTCGGTACATTGTACGTTTTTGCACGTTCTAATACGACTCTTAGGACCCGATTGGATTCAGGATCAGGCTCGCCCTGTTTGGCTGCCACATAAATTTCCACGCCAAATTTAGCATATATACGACTCGTATTAGCATCCTTGGATGCCTTCTTTTCTTTAATGTTATTCCACTTACGTCCCATAATATCCCGCTCTCTTCCTGTATGAATATACACAACGAACTTCATTATATCCTTGTATATTATATCTCCTAAAGGACATACGAACAAGTTCAAACACTTCGTTATGGAAAAATAAACAATTCTGCCTACAATCCTCCTCATCTATGGACAACAATCCTATGAATGTCTAAGATGAGGAGGAAGTCTGACTTGAAGGAGATTATTCACTTGGATGTCTTATATAAAAAGTTGAGCAATAACCATGAAATCACGGTATATGAAACCACGGAGCTGTATGGTGAAAAGGGGTTATTTCGTGTGATGGAATTTTCAAATGCGGCTGTCCAAGGTGCGCTAGATTTGAATCATCCGCAACGCATTCTGTTCGAATATCCCAGAGCAATCATCCATCTTATGGAGCTGAACGATCCGTCATTTGAAGACGTGTTTGTTATCGGGCATGGTATAGGCACGATTGCGGGTCACTTTACAGATAAACGCTTTAAGATTGCCGAGCTGGATTCGCAAGTGGTAGAATTCAGCCGAACATTCTTTGGGTACGACCAGAACAATGTGACTATTGGCGATGGACGTCGCATCCTGGAGAAGGAGGCCCCGGATGCTTATGACTATATTATATTGGACGCCTTCACGGAGCAGGGTACACCCTTGCATTTAGTATCCTGGGAATTTTTCAAGATGGCTAAAGAAAAGCTGGATTCCGAAGGATCGCTAATTATGAATGTAATGGGCAAAAGTGAACACGATCATCTAGTCCATGCCATTCACACAACGTTGCGTGAAGAATTCGCCTATGTCACAACATTCTCTCTACCATCGGAAGGCGTTGCCGACATTCAAAATATCATTATGATAGGTCGAGACAAGCCTATTCGTTTTCAGGCACGTCAGATGGCGGACTTTCATGAGATTACACTTGGAGAAGGTCATATTCTGCGGGATACAGATGCTTAGTGTTGTATGAGACTCAATATTCTTCTCTCTACATCATGGATATGAATCGACTCTTTGTTGCTGTTTCTTCGCTCTACGAATTCTACTTTTCCGTGTTCAGCATCTTTACCAACGACGATGCGCACGGGAATACCTACTAAATCTGAATCTTTAAATTTAACTCCTGGACGTTCGTCACGATCATCTAGAAGAACCTCTATACCGCGATCCTGTAGTTGGCAGTATAGCTCCTCGGCTATTTGCATCTGAAGCCTGTCTTTCACTGAAATCGGAATGATATGAACCTGAAACGGAGCCAGTGCGTGGGGCCATATCATTCCGTTCTGGTCATGATTCTGCTCTACAATGGCGGACAGGATTCGGGAAATGCCAATACCATAGCAGCCCATAATCATCGCTTGATCGGTTCCGGACGCATCTAGAAAGGTCGCCCCTAGCTTCTCACTGTACTTGGTGCCCAGTTTGAATACGTGTCCAATCTCAATTCCACGGTGGAGTTCCAATTTCCCTTCGTCACATCGAGGACATCTATCCCCTTCTATAACATTGCGCAAGTCTGCCACATGCCGAAGATCCATATCACGCCTTGGATTCACATGCCGATAATGGTAGTCCTGCTCGTTCGCGCCTGCAAGACCGCTGGACATTTGAACAACGGCGTAATCCACCCACACAGGGATTGTCAAGCCGCATGGGCCTATGGACCCGGGTGGGGATCCAGTCACCTTTGTGACGGTGTCTGCATTTGCTATTTCGAATTTTTCACTACCTAAAATTTGTTTGACTTTTACTTCGTTGACCTCATGATCTCCCCTGACAACTACAGCAATAGGTTGATCGTTAGCCATATAAATCAATGTTTTGATGATTTCTTGGGGCTCTATGTGAAGGGTATCAACCAGTTGTTCTATGGTCCGCAGACCTGGAGTATACAGTTTTTCCATTTCATCTGTATCGATAGAAGGATGGCTGTCATGTTCATTTTCATCGGAGACAGAAGATATTCCTATGCTCCCCGTAGAACGTGGCTCTGCCTTTTCAAGATTGGCAGCATAATCACAGCAGGTACACGCCACTATGGTATCCTCTCCTATATCAGCCAGCGCCATAAATTCGTGGGTTTCACCTTCACCACCAATAGCACCAGCATCTGCTTCGACGGCGCGAAAATTCAGACTGCAGCGGGTGAAAATACGTTGATATGCCTGGAACATGGCCCAATAAGTGTGATCTAGTCCCTCCCAATTGGCATCAAACGAATAGGCATCCTTCATCAAAAATTCTCTGCTGCGAAGCAACCCAAACCGAGGACGTCGTTCATCCCGAAACTTGGTTTGAATTTGATACAGTGTTACAGGCAATTTCCGATAGGAATTTACTTCATTTCGTATTAAAGACGTAATGACCTCTTCATGTGTAGGCCCTAATGCAAACTCCCGATCATGTCGATCTTGCAGACGCATCAGCTCTGAACCGTACACATCGTATCTCCCCGATTCTTGCCACAGTTCCGTTGGCTGTAATACAGGCATCAGCAATTCTCCAGCTCCTGCACGATCCATCTCATCTCGTACAATTTGTTCCACTTATCTGAGTACCCGTCTGCCCAGTGGCATATAGGTATACATTCCAGCCGCCAATTGGCGGATAAATCCTGCCCGCAGCATAAGCTGATGACTAATCACTTCGGCCTCTGCAGGTGCTTCACGCAAGGTTGTCAGTAATAATTGGCTTTGGCGCATGTGTGGCTTCCTCCTTGTTAGAACGATAAAATGTACGCAAAAAAGACACATCCGTCAGGGACGAATGTGTCGTGGTACCACCCTTCATTTGACCGTAACCATATTCGGGACGGTCCTTCTTCAGATAACGGCATCTGGCCGGTAACGGTTTATCTTACGCACCGCTACAGCTCGCAAGGCAGGAAAACGTTCATTCGCGGCGAGAAACCTTTCAGCCCATGGGTTTCTTCTCTGTACAGCGGGTAATTGAACCTTTGATCCTTGGTCTACACTATTCCTATATATTACAATTTTCACCACTTTACACGAAACGCAGATTCAAGTCAAGGAGATAATTGTCTATCTGGGCTCAGCCAAGGACATGAACGATATTTAGATTTTAAGATAATCAAATTCCTTTCATTACCATATTGCAAAATGAGCGGCCAGATTTTAGGACGGATACGCCTGCGAAAACCCAGAACAAATCGGACAAACCGAGGTGAAATATCCCAAATACGAACGGCTTCTTGCTCTACTCCTTTGGGTAGCTCCTTGGAAAATAAAAAACGGTTAAGCGAACGCGTGATAACACCTGATATCGCCTCAATCGTGCTGACATCCATTACGATGATTGTGTCGGAACGCTGGAGTCGCTCGGTAAAATAACGTTCATGATAATTCCCTTCGATAATCCACTCTTCCCCTTGCAGGACTTCACCCAGCTGTTTATGAAATTGTTTGTCTGTGCTCCGCTTCCACTCCGGTCCCCAATACAAATCATCCAACGAAATATACGGCAAATGAGTCCACATCGACAGTCGTTTGGCCAAAAAAGTCTTGCCGCTCCCCGGTGAGCCGATTACGATAATACGTTTAGCATGCTGCACAGCTAGAAGCTCGTCACTCACTTCCCCACGTAAGGTTAGCGTTGAATAGATCAGTCGATATAGAAATCCTACTGCCAAAGCCCCTCCCTTTAAAAGCAAATAAAGAAGAAACAGCGGCAGAAAAACAATAGCGTATTTCACACTGTCCATCAGACAACCTGCCCCTTTTATACATTCAATATTTGAGATCATTACATCTGTGAAGCTCTAAATACACGCTGTTGTAGGTTAAGTGTTCTCTTCTTTACTTATGTATTTTTCTTTTTAAAATACACACCCTTAAAAAATACAAAATTTTGCGAATGTGTGCCATACAGCTCCTGGAACCTAGAATGGAGTTTATTCACAGAAATGGTGTCTGAGACTGTCCGATCCGTTTGTATGGTTAAGTCGACACAACTGATTCCAAACTGGCACACTTGCTCCATAGGATAACCTTGGGTAATTCCATAAATCATCCCGGCAATAAAAGCGTCATCTGCGCCTGTGACATCAATGACCTGTTGAACTGGAGGGATAGGGATTTGTCCATGAGTTCCATCCTGAGAAGCAAACAACACATGCTCAGCACCGCAGATAATAATGACATTTTGAACCCCTAGTTTGTGAAAAACTCGAGCTGCGTCCAATATCTGCTGGTCATCTTTAAGTTCCAGTCCCAAATAAGCTTCAGCCTCTTCCGGTTGGCATATCAGCCATTCCACCCCATGCAAATTTCGGGGAAGCTTTCTCATCTTGGAAGCCGACACCGATGAAACGACAAGGGGAACCTGATGTTCCTGACAGACATGTATGGTGGCCGCTATTACGTTCATAGAGAAATTAGTGTCCAGCAGAACAAGTCGGGACGAGGCGATTAAAGGAATATTTTCAAAAATTACTGAAGGACGAATCTGATCATAAATCTCCATTTCTGCTGTCGCTACAATCATTTCACCATGCTCGTTTAGCAAGGCAGTATAAACGCCAGTTGACGACTCACCTTTGACTTGAAGAGGAATCACATGCATGTAACGGCTAGACTGTTCGATGATAAATTCGCCTTCCGCATCATCTCCAACTGCGGTTAGCAGGCTGACCCGTCGGCTCAACCTCCCTAAATTTTCAGCTACATTCCGTGCTACCCCACCGCAAGATTGCAGCCTAGTGCTGCTCGGATTGGAGGTGTGAAGCTGAAATGTACCCTTAACCATGATTTTACGATCCAGATTTGCCCCTCCTATACACAGTATTTGTTCACTAGAGGGCCAAGGCTCGTCCTGTTCATTTTTGTGAATTTTTTTTAATTTCATCATTTGACTCCTTTCTCGACTCTATTCGGCTAGAATGATTTAAATTTGTGCAGAAATAGGCACTCTATAAACCTAACATGTTCTAAATGTCAAATTCCCAAGAATCATGTCGAGTCCGTTAAAATATCAAAAAGTACACATGCTAAAAAAGTCACCTCATCGTAAAGATACCCTCCACTTTACGATGAGGTGACTAGAACTGAGCAGCTTAGATCCTTCTTCCTAGCATCCTGTTATTTTATAGAGAATAGAGCAGCTCCATGAGGAGGTAAATCTGCGGACAATTCCTGCACTATAACACCTAAATCCACATGGTTCCACAAGTCTCTCGCACTTGCCTGCCCTTCAATTCCAAGCTCCTGTAGGGATACACGGACTGTTGAAGCTTCATCTCCAGCATTAAATAAAGCCGCATATACGTGACCTTCCTCATTGTGAGAAGTCCAAACGATATGTTCATCCTTTCTGTAGACCTGTCGCGCATTCACACCGTTGTGATGAACATCGAGCACTTCTTTGTTCGTCAGCAATGAAAGTGTCCATGCGTCATTATCACGCAGTTCTCCTCCGAACATCAGTGGAGACCGGAATATGCTCCATAAGGTCATCATCGTCAGCTGCTCATCCTTCGTAAAGCGTGTCCAACGATCATGACTGCCAGAATCTACTGAATCTACCGAACGAATACCTAAATGTCCGAGCGGCAACATGTCGCAATCCGGCCAGTGACCTGGACCTACATGTCCCGCCCATTTCTCGCAACGCTCGAACATACCATGCAGTAAAGGCCATACATCCCAGAAATCATCAGTCATACGCCACATATTCGCATTTGCGATTAAATCAGATGCATGTTCCAGCGGTGCGGGACCAGGCGATAGACTTAACACCATCGGACGTCCGCATTGGGCAATAGCCCGCTTAATCAATTCGATTTCCGCCAAATGAATACCATAGAGACGTGATGCAGCAATGTCATCTACTTTGACAAAATCGACCCCCCATTCCGCATACAGGTCAAACAAAGAATTATAATACTCCTGTGCGCCTTCCTTGGATGCATCTACCCCATACATATCTGTGTTCCAAGGACAAATAGAGTTAGGATGTGCAATTTGTCTGGCCGTAGCTGTAGTTCCCAAAATCGGGGTATCCTGATGAACCGCCTGTCTAGAGATGCCCCTCATAATATGTATCCCGAATTTCAATCCCAAACTATGCACATATTCTGCAAGAGCATGGAACCCACGACCGTCTGCTGCCGAAGGGAACCGATTCACCGCTGGAATCAGACGTGAAAATGAATCCATTTCCAATGGAACAAATGGTCGGTACTGTGAAGATACTGCTCCCGACTCATACCATTGAATATCCACCACTACATATTCCCATCCATACTCCTTCAGGTGCTCCGCTATATATTGAGCATTACCCCGTACTTCCTCTTCCCTTACTGCTGCGCCATAGCAATCCCAGCTATTCCATCCCATAGGTGGTGTATGCGCTGTCAAATGATGTTCCATTGAATTCATCCTTTCATCTGTTAGGCCTCAACCTGTTACCGCAAATCTCATCAACCCCACAATACCATTATAATGTAACCCCTTACTTTTGTCGCTCGTCATCTTTTCCATTTCCACTTTTTATATATTTATGTTGACTAACTTAAAGAATGTGGTACATTTAAACTTGCTTGTTAAAAAACTTTGACTTGAATCAGAGGGTGATTTTACATGTGTGAACATGCTTATCGAATTTTGTTGTTTTACAAATATGTCAATATTGAAGATCCTGCCACCTTTACGGCAGAGCATCTGGCTTACTGCAAAGAGCTGGGCGTCAAGGGAAGAATCTTGATTGCTGAGGAAGGAATCAACGGAACACTGTCCGGTACAGTAGAGCAAACGGAGCAGTATATCCGTGATTTGCGCGCCAATCCGAAATTCCACGATATCGTTATTAAAATAGATGAATCTGACGGTCATGCGTTCAAGAAAATATTTGTACGTCATCGCCAGGAACTGGTTACGCTACGTCATGAGGACGAGCTGGACCCTAATGTAATTAGCGGCAAGCGTCTGTCACCAAAGGAGTTTTATGAACAGCTTCAACATGAAGATGTCGTGGTTCTGGACGGTCGTAACGACTACGAATATGACATCGGTCATTTCCGCGGAGCCATTCGCCCCGAAGTTGAATCGTTCCGTGAATTTCCACAATGGATTCGTGATAATATGACTCAATTTAAGGATAAAAAAATCCTGACATACTGTACTGGAGGTATTCGTTGCGAAAAGCTGTCCGGTCTGCTGATTAAAGAAGGCTTTGACGATGTAGGCCAGTTGGATGGCGGCATTGTGACTTACAGCAAGGACCCTGAAGTACAAGGGCGTTTGTTTGACGGTAAATGCTATGTGTTTGACGAACGGATTTCGGTTCGGATCAACCATACGGATGAAGACGTTATTGTCGGTCAATGCTATCACTGTGAAACGCCAAACGATCATTATATTAACTGCCCGGTCTGCAATCTCCAACATATCGTGTGCCCAGACTGCGAAGAACAGCATCAACACTATTGCTCTGACGAATGCCGAACCAAAGCAAAAACTATGGCTTCTGCTTAAACTATTAGAATACTCGGTTTCACATAAAAGGGATGTTCCTACTAGCCGTTCAACATGGCTGTGGACATCCCTTTTGTTGTTCTCAGAATAAGTGCGTTAAGCTTCATAGTATATACCTATAACCTTAATTGTTTATCCATCTTGGACGGACTCAAAAGTAGCACCTTATAATGGAAAATGTCATTACAGAAAGGATGGGTGGAATTCATGATTCAAATCGTACTTTCAACTCTTTTATCCGTTATCGTTCCGCTGTCCATTCCGGTGATTGCCGGATTTTTACTCGGCAAATTCATGAAGCTGGAAACAAAACCGCTCTCGACTTTGTACTTATATTTTTTAAGTCCTGCCATGATTCTGGACACACTGCTCAAAGCGCAGCTTTCCTGGCATGATGTGACACAGACAGCCACTTTTTCATTACTCAACCTGCTGCTATTGTGGGGAATTGCACAATTAGCAGGAAAAATCTTTGGGCTGAGCGCCCCGGAAACGGCTGGGCTCACCTTAATCTCCACACTGACCAATAGTGCAAATTATGGGTTGCCGCTCATTTTACTTGCCTTTGGGCAGCTTGGTCTGGATAAAGCCTCTGTATATGTTGTCATCCAAATGATTATGGTCAATACTATTGGCGTTTATTTTGCAGCCCGCTCTGAATTTTCTGTTCAAAGTGCCGTGAAGTCGGTATTTTCTCTCCCTGCAATTTATGCGGCTCTTCTCGCACTGGGACTTCGAGCACTGGATTGGCATCTGCCCTCCGGCATTCAATCGAGCGTCTCAATGATTGCAGCTGCTTATTCTCCGGTTGTGCTGGCGATTCTGGGTACCCAAATGGCTTATGTGAAAATACTCAAGCTGGAGCCATCTATTAAAAAAGCCAGCTACGCAGGACTAACAATCCGACTTCTGCTTTCCCCGCTCGCGGCTTGTCTTGCCATGCTGATACTGGGAATTTCAGGTCTTTTGTTCTCAGTTCTCTTCATTCTGGCCTCCATGCCAGTGGCTGTGAATGCAGTCATTTTAGCCGAAAAATTTAATGCATCGCCAAAACTGGTCTCCACCTGCATCTTGTGGAGCACGCTTGCCTCATTCCTGGTTCTGCCCATTCTGATTATGCTGGTAGCAGGTTAGACAGATAAAAGGCTCTCTACACCATAGAGAGCCATGCACGATCCTGTCTCCAGTCTACTTGCACAGGTGTTTCAAAAAAAGTACTAAGCGTTTCACTGCTCAGGATATCAGTCGTTTTACCTTTGGCAAACACCGTACCCCGGCGAATCAGAATCGTATGTGTGTACATCGGTAAAATTTCTTCAATATGGTGTGTAACATACAATAAATTGGGAGTACCCGGCGTCTCGGACAGCTGACGAACGCTATCCAATAATGCTTCTCTAGAGAAAAAATCCAACCCGTTGCACGCCTCGTCCAAAATCAACAGCTTGGGCGAGGCCATTAACGCGCGAGCAATAAGCACTTTTTGCTTTTCTCCCTGTGAGCATCCCTGATACAACCGATCGACAAGATGAGCACAGCCCAGTTGGCTCATAAGCTGAACGGCCTGTTCATAATCTGTATCCGTCGTCTGGTCATACAGTCCGATGGAGGCAAATTTACCGCTGATGACGACATCCTGTGTACGCTGGCTTCCATTAATCCTTTCTTGTAAAGAGGAACTGACCCAACCAATAGATTTGCGCAATTCCCTCAGATCTACATCCCCAAAAGTATGACCCAATACACTGACACTACCTGTGGTTGGCCATATGTAGCCATTAATCATATTGAGCATCGTTGTTTTGCCTGATCCATTCAAGCCGAGTACAGCCCAATGCTCTCCCTCAGATACCTGCCAATTGATTTGATCCAGTATGGTACGGTTATCTCTCTTCCAGCTTACATTGTTAAGCTCAATGACAGAATTCATGGCTGTACATCCCTTCTATACATCGTATCATCAGATGTTTATAGGCGTAATAATATATCACGTTTACTGCGTTAATCTTCACTTTCGTATAAGAATAGCACAGGGTTGCAGGTTGTTCAATTTTAAATTCACTATATTGCTTTCTACAAAACTAATAGTAATAGAATCAAGTTCAATAGCCCGCTTAGGCTAACTTGGAATAAGGTAGTCTAAGCGGGCATTTTAGTTGTTTTAAGATTTAAGATTTAAGATTTCGGAGCGATGAAGACCGATTTATGAGGTAGTTTATGCGCTATTTCTCGAGGAAGGCTCAGATTCGTTGCCAATACATCAACAGGGTTGCCAGCCATCCACTCACTCAAATCAATGGCCTCGTAATGACCACTGTTAAAACCAATCAAAATACGGCATACGTCCGATCCGGTATTTTTAATATAATGCCCGGCTCCCATAGGTACATACCCTACATCTCCGGCCTCAAACTGCTCTGTCACTGCATTCCCTTCTGCCAGAAATACAGTCATTTCTGCTTTGCCGTCCAAATAGTACTGCCATTCATCCGCATTGGGATGCCAGTGCATTTCTCGCAATCCGCCCGGCTCCAGTTCAATTACAGATCCGGCCATCGTCGAAGAAATAGGAAAATCTTCTACTGTAACGGTCCGCTGAGTCCCTCCACCCGGTGCCAATCTGGGCTGTTTGGCCATTAAAGGATAGCGGTGTTTAGTAATCAGATCAGAAGAAATGCGCGGATATGCATCATGAGATGCGGTAGATGGGACAGGCCCTTTTGCAAAATAAGCTTCCTTCTTTGGCAAAAGAGCGAGCTCGTCGGCTGCAAATCCGAGATTCTGCATGACAACATCTGCGGGAGTCTGAGCGATAAAATCAGTAATGCTGAACGTATGGTCCTCCGAAAAATCACCATTATCGAAAATCAGGATAAAATGACACTCTCCAGGACCAAGACCTTGAATGGAGTGACCATAACCACGCGGGAAATACCATACATCACCGGGGTTAAAAATATCGACATAGGAAGTACCGTCTGGATGGATAACAGTTGTCCGACAGGAACCGCTAATCACATAGGCCCATTCAGCTGCATTGGCATGCCAGTGAAGCTCGCGCATTCCACCCGGCTCCAGACGCATCGAAACCCCTGCTATTCCTTCTGATACAGGGAAATCATGGACTGAAGCCCCACGTGTGATACCCCCTGGCCCGGTTCTGGGTTCCTTTTTCTCCAAAGCATACTTAAATGATTTCATCGCGATTCCTCCTTAAAATCATTCTTCCCATATGTCTTTATTCACTTATTGATGCTGTGCAGGTCTATTATATACTTTTAATGTTAAAGAGATCAAATTTGTCCATTTTTTCATCAATCTATGTCCGAATCGCCCCCCTCGCGGTTAGGATTAGGGTAAATAGGCAAGAGAAAAAGGATGAATCATAAACAATTCATCCTTTTTTTGATTTAGTTTCTTTATTTGATTTAGTTTCTTTATTTGTATGATCAACTTTATTTGCATTTTTATCTTTATTCTTGTCGTTATTCTTCTTATCCTTGCTTGGGACTATAACTTTCTTTTCTTCATTAGCCAGTCGCCAATAGCTTAATACTTTTCGGTACATAGACTTATCTGACAATTGGTTAAAAATGTATGGGTCTGGCTTCGTGTTCACCTCAATGATCCACGGGATAAAGCGATGATCCAATCCAATGTCCACACCAATTTGCCGGAAATTCGGATATGTTTTTTGTAGTTGTGTGGCAATGGTAATCCCCAGTTCATTGAGCTTCTTAACCAGCTCAGCCTGCTTACTTTGCGATAAATGGGATTTCAGTAGCTGTTCCAAGGCCATCGGCTTACCACCACTATGATAATTGGTCACGATTTTACGGGGATGGCCCAAGCGTCCAATAATTCCGGTAGATTCCCATGTCCCTTTTGCATTACGCTGCACCATGACCCGGATATCAAAATAACGATTTTGATGGCGCAGTAAATGAATTCCCTTTTGAATGAGATAACTTTTTTTACCCATGTGTTTCGATAGGCTGGTAATCAGTGCATCCAACTGTTTGAATTCCAGACGTTTTTCCTCATATTGGTAGGCGAAGCGCTGACCTGCCTCCTGTTCGACTTTCATCACACCTTTGCCAAAGGTACCTCGATCAGGCTTTACATAGACCATCCCATACTTCTCCAACATTGATTTCACAGTTATTTTGCTGTATTTACGGGTTTCAGGTACAAAAGGCTTGATACTGCCATGCTGGAGCAACAATTGGGTTTTATGCCATTTGCTACGCAACGCCTGCGCTTGTGAAGAATTCACTTGCCCCTCTCCTCTCTACTCTCAGGGTAGAACGCTCCTGTTAAAAAAGATCAATCTATCGTATGCGCCAAAACCCCATTCGAAGCTCCATTCGCCCTCTTCTACACAGAATTAGACAGTTGGCCTTGCCCGGTCGAAAGCGCCTGTCCAGGCATACAATAATATGAGATACCGGTAGCGTATATTTACACGTATAGGGAGTGAATAACATGTCTGCGCAATCCGATGGGCTACAGAAGGGTTCCCTCTCAATCGATGTTCTAATCCCCGCAATTGAAAAAGATCTGGCTACACTACCACTAGTAATTGACAGTCTGCGCCGTCACGTGCAGCACCGAATTGCAACCATCTATATCGTTTCACCGCAAAGCACCAAACTTCGCAGTCTATGTGCAAACAAGAAGTGCACATTTATAGACGAAAAAACGGTGTTGCCCATCACTAAAAAGCATATTCATTACGGAACAACGCGCTGGGATCGCTCAGGCTGGCTGTATCAGCAATTGCTCAAAATGAATGGCGACAAAATCAGTAAATCGTCTTTTTTTCTCGTCATAGATGCGGACACCATTTTGATTCGTCCACATACGTTCCGTAAAGACGGAAAAACAATTTTTTACTATCGCAGTTGGAGTCAACCTGAGTATTTTCGAACTTACCGTAAGCTGATGGGTGCTAAAGCTCCCTCACCAAAGTCCTTTGTCACTCACTATATGCTTTTTGAAAAAACACGGCTCGCCCAGCTCAAGCAAGTTATTGAGGCCAAGCATGGGAAACCTTGGTACAACGCCATTATTCAAAGTATAGACCGGACAAAACAGTTTGGATTTTCCGAATATGAAACGTATGCCAACTATCTATACAGCAATCAGCCCTCTCGGATGATTTTGCGCAAGTCATTAAATAAAGCGCTTCATAGTCGTGCTTCTTCGCTGTCACAAAAACAGTTGGATATCTATGCCCAAAGCTACCGCTCCTTATCTTTTCATCAACGCAAAGTGTACCAGCTAGCTCCACAAACAAGGATTCAATCTTCATTGAAATAGTTCCTAAAATAGAAAATCCCGCAATTGTTGATGCAATCTAATGGATTTGCATTGAAGGAGGAAACGTCTGTGCGCATCGTATTGTTATGCGGTGGTGCCGGAAAACGGCTGTGGCCATTATCCAATGATATTCGGTCAAAGCTGTTTCTCCGGTTGTTGCCCGCTCCTGACGGGCAGCAGGAATCTATGCTCGGCCGGGTGTATCGTCAGCTTACCTTAGCCGGACTAGATTCCTCTGCCCTGCTTCTGGCTCATCAGAGTCAGGTAAATCTAGCCTTTCGCCATACAGAAGGTCGTCTGCCTGTTCTTGGCGAGCCGGCTAAACGGGGAACCTTCACAGCTGCTGCACTCGCTGCTGCTTATTTTCACACAAGAGGCATGGGGCTGGATGAAGTTCTCTGTATTGCTCCAGCAGATATGTTTGCAGGCGACGACTTCTTCCACAGCATAGCAGCGCTCTCCGGTCTATTGCTCGAGAGCGGAGCCGATCTAGCTATGCTTGGGACAAGGCCTACCCATGCCTCAGACCAATATGGCTATGTCGTTCCGGGTCTGCAAATGAGGCAGGAAGGGAAATCGGCTTATGCACAAGTTGCTCGCTTCACTGAAAAGCCGGATCTCTCTGGGGCGCAGCAGCTTATTAACCAAGGCGCACTATGGAACTGCGGTATTTATGCTTTTACGTTACGATATATGCTGTCCTGTATGGAGCAAAGTCAATTGCCGCTGAACGATAAAGAACTGTGCGCAATGTATGATAGCCTCCCGGTTCGCAGTTTCGATGAGGAGATTGCGGAGCGTTCTGAACGGGCCGTTGTCCTGCCTTACGAGGGCGAATGGCACGACATCGGCAACTGGCAGACCTTAACAGAGCAGCTAGGAAGCCGAGTGATCGGGCGTGGACAAATCAGTGGTCAAACTCACGGCACACACATCGTCAATGAGCTGCCCTATCCACTTCATGTCATTGGTGTGGAGGATATTATTGCTGCTGCAAGCCTTGACGGTATTCTCATTGCATCCAAAAGCCATGCCCACGCGATCAAGGAACAGCTAGGCAAACTCCAACTTCACCCCATGCATGGTGAAACCTCTTGGGGCAGTTACCGAGTGCTGGACGAATTTGAGCACCGAAGCCCAAATGACATATTAGCTATACGACTGACGGTGTTGCCGGATCATCGCTTGAATGGACGTATTCACGGCAGCGGACTTAAAGTATGGACGATCGTATCCGGTCGGGGAGAGGTTATGCTGAACGGAGAACGCTTTGCTGCGGCAAGCGGCTCTGTATTTAGCATTCCGGTCGATACGTATCACACGATCCGCGCCGATCTGGATTCAAAACTGGAACTAATCGAGGTTCGCCTAGGTAACAGTTTGGTGAGCGCCTTCTATAAATCCGATTCCTGCAACACGGAGTTATAACATCTAAACAGATCGATTTCTGCACGAAGATCACACATCAAAAAAATCGCTCTTGAGCAAGGTGAGTAACATCCTTTGCTCATGAAGCGATTTTTTTTGTAATATTACATCTCATAAGGAAACCGTTCTAACCTTGCCAGATAAATAAACCTTGTTGGCCTTAATCATCCCGGCCTCTCTTAAAAAGTGCTGCACGATCTTCATCTGATAGTGTATGCGTTCTTTCTGGGGCAGGCTCCACCCTGTTTCCACGGTTACCGCACGTGCCCCTAAAATACGGGCTGCAGCGGTACGAGAGGAACCTGGGAGCTCATGCAACCGCATGTTGAAATGGCGGTCTTTCACCTTGATCGAGCGATTCATTCGCTTAATAATCCGGCGCGTCGTGGGAATTATCGGGTTGCCCTTATTGGAGATCAGCGTTTGGCCAAGCACCTTGGCATCCTTTTGTGATAATCCATTCGCCTCATGCAAGTCAAGATACCAATCAGGGTGATGCTTTTGTAATAATTTGAATAGAGCAGTGGAAAGCGGTTGTGTTGCCGCCTGCTTTTTCCGGCGCGGAAAGGTTCGATTCAGATCCGGTTTTCCTCTAATCTGCTTGCGGTAAGCCTTTTGATTCACAATTGGCACAATAATAAGCTTGCCATGGCTGAATCTCAGCTTTTGCTCATTCAAAAGCTTTACCAGTTTCTCAGCCGCACGTATACTTGCTATTTCATTACCATGTATGCCTGCAACCACCATCGCACACGGACCTTGTTGTCCCTCTGTGGCTACATAATAAGGTGTCGCCCAAGAAGAGCCCTTTCCAAGCATATATCGTTTGACCTGCATCCCCTTCACCTCCGTATAGGCTTTCGGTGTCCTCTCTTCTGTTCTCGCCGACGAATGATTTCACGGTATAGTCTCAAGTAGTTGCTGGTCATCTGTTTGTTGGTAAATCTTTGGCTAACATACAATCGAAGCTGCGCGGGTGACGGGTAATTCTTTTGCTGTGCCTTTCGTGCCATTTGTCCAACTGATTTGCAAATCAACTGCGGAAAGCCTGATAGCACCTCGGGAACAGAGCCATTTTTTAGTGCCAGCACCGGTGTTCCACAAGCCATAGCCTCTACCATTACAAGTCCGAACGGTTCTTCCCACAGTGATGGAAACAACAGACACTCTGCATGTTTCAGAAGCTTCTGTTTCCGATCACCCCCAACTGGTCCCACATAGCGTATATTCGGATTGCGCTGAATTCGTGTCTGAATCTCTCGGCGAAAAAATACAGGGGCTTTGATAGGACCCGCAATAAGCAGTCTTTTTCCTGTTCGCTCTGCAACCTGAATGGCCTGCAATACACCTTTATCCGGTATAATTCTGCCCATGAACAGCAAGTAGCTGCGCTTCTCACTGCTGAACTCGTATTCATGGGTGTTGATGCCGTTATAGATATAAAATCCTTTGCCCCCGCCCATCAGCTGACGTGCTCGTTTACTGACATATACCGGGTTTTTACCGTGTCTTCTCACTGGAAGATGAACGGTACACAATGATGAGCAAGGCAGCTTCCTACGCGCTACAGCAGAACGAAAGGTATGGTCATGAATGATATGTGTGCCGGAAGGCATATGCCGAAGTACATATTGGGGGATCTGACTATGTTTCAAACCCTTGGGATAAGTAATCAACCGCGCGCTGCTCCTGCTCCCACGGGCGGCAAAAAGAGATACATGATGCCCTCGTCTCACTAATTCCTCTGTTAATTCATGCACGACCTTTTCCGTTCCGCCCTTGATGGAGGGAACAGGCTGTGCATCGGGATAGTTGGATATGACCTGCACAATGTTTAAAGGTCGGTTTTTGAATACTTTGCTCTGCTTTGAAGCCATACGAATTCCCCTTCCTGACCGGAAATACGGTGTGATCTTTACGATGTCAACGGGAATCTGAGCATACTCCCGTGCAGGTTATAAATTGTAGTATATAGGTATGTATGTTTTGCATGATTGCTTGTGCCAATCGTCTGCAAGTCACTTTTTGTCATACGAGCCTAGTCATAAGGGGGAGTTATTTAATTTGTCAAGCTAAAGTTAAGGAGAAAATTCTCATCGTTTTCTAATAAAGCAGTGCAAAACGTTGGGGTAACAGGATTGTAACCATGAGTGGTAAATTCCGGATATTTTATTTGTGTTATTGTCATTTCAGGACATCAACACAATACGAATAACGGAGGAAATTATATATGAAACGTACTTCTAAAAAATTGTGGATGGGTATTTGCTTTACGATGACTTTGGCACTGAGCGCTGGGAGCTTCGTCGTTGGACCAGACACCACTCATGCCGCTTCGACAAGTAAAGCTGATCGGATTATCTCAAAAGGCTCCCAGTATATGGGCGTCCGTTATGAACATGGAGCTCCAGCTGGTAGTACAAGCTCTTTTGATTGCTCTTCGTTCACTCAGTATGTTTTTGCACAAAATGGAATCAAGCTTCCACGTTCGTCCAAACAGCAGTCAACTGTGGGCACTTATGTACCGCGTAGTCAGCTTAAAAAAGGTGATTTAGTCTTTTTCTATGCGCCAATTCATCATGTAGCCATTTACATGGGAGACGGGAAAATTCTGCATACGTTTGGTAAAGGCGGCGTAACGGTTACAGATCTAAATTCGGGATGGTGGAGCTCCCATTACACAACAGCACGTCGTGTCCTTTAGGATCATTTTGGTTGATCTCCCATCCACCGAATGCATAACTTACAAATAACATTAAAAAGGCTGTTCCTTTGAGTAGAGATGTCTACTAGAGGGACAGCCTTTCCTGTTGTTTTTGAGGCAGCGTAACGATGACATCCGTCCCTTCGCCTTCTGTGCTTTCCATGCGTATCGTACCCTGGTGAGCATCTGTTATTGCCTTGGCAATCGGTAACCCAAGCCCGGTTCCTCCGGTTTTACGATGTCTGGAGCTGTCTACTCGATAAAATCGTTCAAAGACACGCTTGATCTCACTCTCAGGAATGCCAATTCCGTAATCCTTAACGCGGAGGTGGACATCTTTTTCATCTGTAGATAACCATATTTCGATTTCTTCCGAGCTATACTTTAACGCATTATCCAGCAAGATGACTAGTAACTGCTTGATTTTTGCAAGATTAGCATCCAGCCAAATTTCCTTCTCTTCTGTAAAAATAGAAATTTGGCGCTCATGTACAGGCTTGAGATGTGCTACCACCTGTTGACAACAACCGACTAGCTCTACCCGCTCATACGGTTCGGAATCTTGCTGCTGTGAGGAGGCCAATGTCAGCAATTGCTGCGTCATCGTACGCATTCGCTGAGTTTCTTCATAGATCGATTCAATCGATTCCTTACGTATGTCCTCGTCACGCGTACCCCACCGCCGCAGCATGTTGGCATAGCCCTCAATAATCATCAATGTCGTATTCAGTTCATGTGAGGCGTCGGAAACAAACTGCTGCTGGCTCTGAAAGCTTTCTTCCAATCTCTCCATCATTCGATTAAAAGTAGCGGTCATTTGGGATAATTCATCTTGATTAGGACTGCCAGCAGGAATTTTTTTGAATTTCAAGCTTCTTTCGATTTCCTGCATCGTTTGAATACTACTGGCAATGGGCAGCAATATCGCATTTGCCAAAATCGTGCTGCCCACCAGACTGAGCAACATAGCTCCAACAGTCGATGTGATAAGAATTGTATTTAAGATATCGAGATTGTTTTCGAGGGCATCCCATTTTTCTACGATCTCCAGTGTCCCCTTTTGATTACCTTCTGGTGAAAGCACTGGAAGATGGATAATCAGGATTTTATGATCCTGTAGATCCGTTAGTTGAGAACTTTGAGAAAGGTTAAAATGTATATCGTTCAGCTTAAAGCGGGACTGACGGCTTACTTCATACAAAAGACGAGATTGCTGATCAAATACCCTCAGAATGGTGTCCGCAGAAAGTTCATCTTTCAACTTGGACCCCCAAGCATTTTTCAGAATCATCGTAGCTCCTGTTTCGGCAATGATTTCGGTCCATTTATTTTGTAGCACTTCTCTTTCATTACGAGTAGCAATTTTGACAAATAATAGATGAACCGTGACGTCCACAAACAGGAGAATCGTCATCACTAAAATAGAACTAAGCAGGGTAATTTTGGTCCGCAGCTTCAATGCTCTTCCTCCCGGATACAGTACCCAACACCGCGAACGGTTTTAATCAGTTTCTTTTTGTATCCATGATCAATTTTTTTGCGAACATACCGGATATATACATCTACCACATTCGTATCACCGACAAAATCAAACCCCCACACATCCTGAATCATTTGATCCCGATGCAATACCTGATTTTTGTGCTCCATCAGATAGAGAAGCAGATCAAATTCTTTGGGCGTAAGTTCGATACGTTTTCCTTCCCTCACCACGGACCGCGTCTTGGGTTCCAACACCAGGCTATCGACTTGAAGTTTGGACTGCTGCTTTTCCTCTTTTTGCGAAGTAGTAGCTGCCGGCTCCAACTGATTCCTCATACTGGCCCGCATCCGCGCTAATAATTCCTCAATTTCAAAGGGCTTTGTAATGTAATCATTAGCTCCTTCATCCAGACCTGAAACTTTTTCAGGAGTCGTGTTACGTGCAGTGACCATAATTACCGGGGTATGATTGTCCACTTTTCGAATCTGCTTCAGAACCTCGACACCGTTCATCTCGGGCAGCATCACATCCAGTATGATAATATCCCATGTAAGGGATAGTGCTTTTTCCAATCCTTCTTTTCCCGTCTGTGCAATTTCAACCGCATATCCTTCGTGGGATAACTCCAGTTGAAGCAATCTGGATATCTTCGCTTCATCATCAATGACCAGCACCGACTTTTCCATTGCAAAACCACCTATTTTTTATAGAGAAAACTAATAAGCAATGCACATACCATTCATTTTTTATTTGATTTTAAGCTTTTATCCGTATAGTCGCTCTATAATATAACTTTGTAATTTAATTTTTTGAGGTTAAGGAGTAATTTATTCATGTTAATTAATTTAGACTTTGCTTTGTTTCACTGGATCAATGAATTGGCTAATCACCTCGCCTTTTTGAATGGAACCATGCGTTTCTTGGCGCAATATGCACCGTATTTATTTGGAGTGGCTTTACTGCTATACTGGTTCACCTTTAAAATGCCGCATCGGATGATGGTTTTAGAAGCCGTTATAACGGTTTGTATCGGTTTTACAATTAGCTGGTGTCTTGGACATTTGTTTTACAGAGATCGGCCTTTTGTCGGACACTCTGTCATTCAGCTGATTCATCATGATCCCAATGCTTCATTTCCGAGTAACCATGCACTTGGAGCTTTTGCTCTGGCAGCAATTCTATGGCTTCATCATCAAAAATATCGTGTCCTCTGGATTGTCTTGGCTGTGCTTATTGCGATATCCCGCGTATGGACCGGAGTACATTATCCTTCAGATATTTTGGCAGGGGCGCTCATTGGGGCAGGTTGCGCAGTTGGTGTTCACAAATTCATTCGCAGTCGGAAGCTTCCAGGCATCTTTATCCAAGCAGCTATTATTTTTTATGAAAAATGGGAGCAGAAGCTAGGAATAAAGCCTGTAGAACAGACGAGAACAAAGATGACCCAATCTACTTCCTCTGTGCAAATAAAAAGCAGACGCTAATGCGTCTGCTTTTTTTAACCTCATGATTTATGCACTCATTATGCAGTCGATTTGGTACGAAGTGGTAGCATTCGTTCTTCATACCGCTGGTAGAACCAAATGCAAGCTGCCATCCAGCAACCACTCATGAAATAGCCACCCACAACGTCACTCGGATAATGAACACCCAAATAAATGCGGCTTGTCCCGATCGTTACAATTAGTAGGCTACTGAGCACAACAAGAAGGATACGACCTATCCTGGAAGGAACGTGCTTCCACAATAAAAACGTCAGCGCCGCATACATACTGAAAGCGGTCATGGAATGTCCGCTTGGAAAGCTATATCCATTCGCTTCGATAATACGGTTGATTTCAGGCCTCGCACGCCGAAATAGCATTTTTAGTACCGTATTCAACAGCACTGATCCCAGCACAGCAACCGCTAAAAAAAGCAATTCTCGTCGGTGTCCCAATACACTATAGAGCACGAACATGGCAATTAAAATGATGATTACCACTGGAAGCCCGCTGCCGATAATAGTGAAACATTTCATAAGACGTGTCATGAAAGGCGATTCCAGTTGTCCAATAGCCGTAATGATCTTGTGGTCAAAATGCCGTACTTGCTGGTCGCTAACCCATAATGCGATTAAGCCAAAACCAAGGGCACATACTATACATGTAAGTAGAGCCACGGAAATCGGTAGCTTTGTATATATTTGCTTCATTTTTTAGAGGTCCTCCATGAAATTCATCCCGTGATCAAACAAAATGCAGCATTCACATCGTCCATGTATTTACTTTACCCACTTTTCTTGTATCATTTCATAAAAAGATTAGCTTTTAGAATAAAGCATGGTTAGCTTTTAGGCAAAAGAACGAGGAGTCATCCTGTGATATGAAATCAATTCCCCATTACAGATCACGTGAAATACGCCGTACGGTGTCGGAGACAGTTCCATGAGTAGTGAACGATCTCGTATATCAATAATCTCTGGTTGTATCCCCACAGTCTCAGCTGCTTCAATCGCATTGTGCGTGGCTATTTCCAGATAAGGGCATTGATGAGTTCGTAAAATGGTTAAGCCTTCACTAAAATGATCCAGACGTTGAACCCAATTATTAGGGAAATAAGGATCTGAATGCTCTTGATTCAACTTATAAACATACAACTGAAAAGAATATGGAGCATCCTCCACATGCCGAAATCCGTTTTTCAGAAAAATTTCGGGACCTGGCGCCCAGGAGGTATCTATATTTGTAACGACTGCCACTCCCTTCTTCCCCAACGTAATAGCATCTTGAATGCAGCGTTGAATAAGCTGTGAGCCTAATCCCAAGCCGGTTACAGCAATCCAGATACAATGAATTACTAGATATCCATCCGCATGAACAGCTCTCCATGCTTGTTCACCCGATGCATACTCTATAAATCCTGCTGGTTTATTGTCTTTTCTCAATTGTATGTAAGTCAAATTTTGAGTGAATTCTTTTTCTGTCCAATTCATTTTTTGTACATATCCCGGTGCTTTTTGCATGCTTCTCATGCAAAAACAGCCGTCTTCCCTTATTTGATTTTCATACCATTCAATGGTTGTTGTTGAATTTTCCATTTAGTCTCTCCTAACTTTATGAATATTGATATAAGGATTTCATAATGATTACAAAACCGCAAGCGAAATATAGTGAAAAAAACAGCACAAAAAAAGACACCACTCAAGCCTTATTGGCTCGAATGGCATCTGTCATTGCATGTGAGACACTGCTAACACAATTCTATGTCAAACAAATAGCATCTTCTTATTAGGTTGGCGTGACTTCACCAAGTTTAATCTTATTCTCTGCTTCTTCAATTGGATAGCGTTTGCGGAACCACAGCGATTGAAGCAGCAAAAAGGTGCCGCTTACGGTCCAATATAAAGGCATGGCCGCAGGAGCGTTGAAGGAAAAGACCGCCATCATAATCGGTGAAAGATAACCCATAATAGCAAATTGCTTGCGCTGGTCAGCCGTCATCTGTTGCTGAGAAAGCTTAGCCTGTGCCAAGTATACAACTGCGACGACAATTGCCAGAATCCAGTCCGGCTGTCCGAGCCGGAACCATAAGAATGAATGTGACGCCAACTCCGGCGTGAGTCGGATGGCAGTATACATACCGCTTAAAATCGGGAGCTGAATGAGAATAGGCAGACAACCGATATTGAGCGGATTGAATTGATGCTCCTTGTACAGCGCCATCATTTCCTGCTGCATACTCTGCTGGCTGGTGGTATCTTTTTTATTCTCATACTTCTTTTTAATTCGGTCCAAGTCGGGCTGCATAGCGCTCATCTTGCGCTTCATACCCTGCTGGGCACGCGTTTGACGCATCATTAGCGGCAATAAGGCCAGACGGACAATGAATGTCAAAGTCATGATCGCCAGCCCAAAACTTCCACCGAACCATTCCGCCAAATGCTGAATGAGCCAAGAAAGTGGGAATACCACGTAATGATTAAAAAAACCAGGTGTCTGTGCATTAATCTCCGCAGCATTCGCACCACAACCAGACAGCAGCATGACCACCGCCAGCGCTACGATTAAACCCAATATCCGTTCTTGTTTACCCCAAAAAGTGAATCCCTTGAATCGCTTCATATGTTCCTCCTCGTTGATTGGCTGTGCCATTTTTCAACAAGGGGGAACAATCGGAAGCATCTTCATCTGGCGCTTCCTTCCGCCGAATGTGACGTGCTAGCCGGACAGGCATGTCCTGTCCGCGGGCAGACATCGGCATCAGCGGAGAAGCATGCGAGCGAACGGGGCCGCCTTCGACCCAGCATTCAGCTACGCTGCCGTGCAAATGAGCAAGATACGTATAAGTCACAGTGCACAGCAATCCGATCGTAAGCAAATAGGGGAGTAAGTCCTGAAGCTCAAACAAGGGATTCACCTCCTTCGGTATGTTGCTACAATTATAGCACGAAACCGGACAATCGACTAATCTTTAAATAGAGATAGAGATCGGATTACACAAGAAAGTACGCTCTACGTAACGGTAAAACTTAACGTATAGCAAGCATACGATTCAGTGCCTGTACAGCGTCCTGTCTGATCTGAGCATCCACACGAATTACGCCTACAGGCTCTCTCCGATCAATCTGTTCCATTGCCCACAGCAAATGCGGAAGATCGATCCGGTTCATGGTCAGACAAGGACACATATCGGGATTGAGCGATTCAATCTGCTGTTCAGGGTGCTGTTGTCTAATTCGTTGCACGAGATTCATCTCTGTGCCAACGGCCCAACGGGTTCCCGGCTCTGCCGCACGGATCGTATCGATGATGAATTTGGTGGAGCCAGCACAATCTGCGAGTTGTACAACCTCATAAGAGCATTCGGGATGAACGATGACTCGGATATTTTTATCGCGTTCACGGACGTTGCGAATATGATCTACCGTAAATTTTTCATGAACTGAACAATGCCCTTTCCATAAAACGATTTTTACGGTTGCCGGGTTTCGTTCAGTCTCCAACTGATCGGTCATAGGATTCCATACAGCCATTTCATCCAGCGGGATTCCAAGATCATGGGCTGTATTGCGTCCCAAATGTTGATCCGGCAAAAATAAAATACGTTCCTTTTGTTTCAGTGCCCAGTCTAGCACCTGCTTGGCATTCGAAGAAGTCACGGTAGCCCCGCCATGCCGTCCTACAAAGGCTTTAATCTCTGCTGTGGAATTTACATATGTTAACGGAATGATCGTATCACCAACCAACTCCTGCAAATGCTTCCACGCTCGTTCCGTCTGCTCCATGTTTGCCATATCTGCCATTGAGCAGCCTGCGCGCATATCCGGCAGAACAACGGTTTGCCGGTCGGTAGTCAGCATATCCGCTGTCTCCGCCATAAAATGGACCCCGCAAAACACAATAAACTCCGCTTCCTGATTTTGTGCCGCCATTTGAGCAAGCTGTAGAGAATCTCCTGTTATATCAGCAAATTGGATAACCTCGTCTTTCTGATAGTGATGGCCCGGAATGAGCAGCTTTGAGCCCCATTTTTGTTTCAGCTCGGCTACGCGTTGCTCCATGTCAGCAACCGTCAGTGTTTTATAATGCTCTGGCATAAGTCCACGATTTCCTTGTAAAACGTCTAGCATAGACATTAGATTCCCTCCATATCGTTGCGGCTGACTGTCCCTCGCTCACGAATAGATAACCGCTATGTGTACAAAACATATTTACATGTGTCTTGACACCTATATTTACACATGCCTACAATAATCTCAAGAGTTTTTGGAATGGAATTATTTTTAAGCGGGGAGGATTTGCTGTGATTTACCTGGACTATGCCGCTTCCACACCCATGTGTGACGAAGCTTTGCATATATATAGCGTAATGAATAAGGAAATGTTCGGAAATGCCAGCAGCCTCCATGATGCGGGCGGTCAAGCAGCCTACACACTAGATTACAGCAGGCAACGAATGGCAAAAATGATTGGCGGGCAAAAGGAAGGCATCTATTTTACATCAGGGGGCACAGAATCCAATATGGTGGTCGTGCAATCAATCCTGAACGGGCTGCCGCCAGACAAAAAGCATTGGATTATGAGCGCTTTGGAACATCACTCGATGTACAATCTTGCTACTTTGCTAGAACATCAGGGCTATGAGCTAACTATTATACAACCGGATCAGGAAGGACGAATAACCCGTGAAGTTCTTGTACCCCATCTTAGAGACAACACCGGGCTTGTATCAATACAACACGCCAATTCAGAGACAGGGCTGATTCAGGATCTTGCTGCCTTGTCTCCCCTGCTCCACGAACGTGGTATTATGTTGCACAGTGATGCGGTACAAACATTTGGGAATGTTCACATAGATGTAGAAGCCATGGGAGTGGATGCACTCTCTATATCAAGCCATAAAGTATATGGCCCCAAAGGTGTCGGTGCTGCATATCTTAAACCCGGAACCCCATGGCGTCCGGTGTATCCTGATACACTGCATGAAAACGGATTTCGTCCTGGTACAGTTAATGTTCCTGGGATTGCAGCCTTTGTCGCAGCGGCAGAAATGATGACGGAACAGATGGAGATGCATCAGGAGCGATATGCTACCCTGCGAAGATACTTTATTACGAAAATTCAGGAAAGATCCATTCCATTACGTTGGGTGGTAGAGGAAAGCGAAAAAAAAGCAGTGCTTCATCATATTGTAGGATGTTTTTTTCACGGTTACGAGGGACAATATGTTATGCTGGAATGTAATCGCAGCGGTGTCTGTATATCTACCGGAAGCGCATGTGCCGCCGGACATCACGATCCTTCACCTGCCTTACAGGCACTTGGAGCATCTGAACGTGAAGCCTTACAATTTATCCGTATTTCTTTCGGCAGGACAACCACCATCGAGGAATTGAATGTACTGGTAGATATTTTGACAGACCTGACGCATCGACAAGAAAGGAGCTTATCCCGTTGACTGAATCTTTAAAACGGTCAGGTACGGATCGCCGCGAACAGCTGCTATTGTGGCTCAAAAGCGAGTCACCGCTGACCGGGAGCGAGCTGGCACGCAGGTCCTCCGTTTCCAGACAAGTAATTGTACAAGATATTTCCCTGTTAAAAGCAAGCCAAGAGCCTATACTTGCAACGAGTCAAGGATACATTTATATGGAACCTGCGGCTCAAGCCGCTCCCTTAGCCTCTCGTATTATTGTGTGTAATCACCGACCTGAACAAACAGAAGAAGAATTAAAGCTAATTGTAGACTACGGTGTCAGTGTGCAGGATGTTATAGTTGAACATCCAGTATATGGAGATCTGACTGCTCCAATACGGGTCGGAACTCGCAAAGAAGTGGACGATTTTATACGTAAGATCAGCTCCACCCAAGCCACTTATTTGTCCCAGCTGACCGGAGGCATCCACCTGCATACCTTGCATGCGTCGGATGAAGATAAAATTAATGATGCCTGTGCTGCATTGGAGCAAGCCGGCTTCCTAATGACAGATTAATCTTAATACGATAGCAAAGCAATAAAAATCCTTTCCAGTTTGTGGAGTGCAAATGCACTCCGCAGGGATGGTATGTAAATAGCAAGAAATGAAAAATCCCGGCCCCCTTATAAAGGGAATCGGGAATGGACTAAGCGAGCTTAATTTCTAGTAACTCATATTTGATTACAGCCATAGGTGCATCGACATGAATGATACTGCCCACTTCTTTCCCCAAAAGTGCCTTACCTAAAGGACTCTCATAGGAAATTTTGTTGTCCAGAACATCTGCCTCCGCAGGACTTACAACTTTGTATTCCACCTTCTCCGAGAATTCGATGTCATTCAGAATAACAGTAGAACCGATACTGACCGTTTTAAGATCCAGATTACTTTCATCCACTATCCGAGCTTTGGTCAACATTTTTTCCAAGACCATGATTCGTGTTTCCATAAACGCCTGATCGTCCTTGGCTGAGTGATATTCACTATTTTCCTTCAGATCTCCATAGCTGATGGCCAACTTGAGGCGTTCGGCTAGCTCCTTGCGTTTTACTGTCTTCAGTTCCTTGAGCTCTTCCTCCAGCTTGGCTAATCCCTCTTTAGTTAACAATACTTCTTCATTCGACATGGTCTTATTTCAACTCCTATTTCAGCACTTTGCATAATTCAAGTTCAATACTCGAAGGTACAATATATACGAGCTAAACCGTTAGGGTCCATCTAATGCTAATTGGATAAAGCTCCTGGAATTGATGCAAAATGCTCATTTAGCTTGCTTTATTGTAGTTTACTCTAAATTGGACCAACATGCGAAAAGAAATTCAGGAAATAGCAATCAGCTACCTTCGACCACTGTGATCCATATGGTAACCAAAGCTTTCTTGTTCGCATATCGTATGATCATAACGTATTTTAATGAGCACGTGCAGTGCCACTGCCCTTGTCCCCAATTTCATGCAAATCAGGCAGGAGCAGTGTATGGCGGGAGGAAGGATTCAATGGCTTCCTTAGGAAAGAATGGCAATGGGAACGGGAATCGCAAATCCAAATCCCCCCCTAACGGTCAAAAGAAAAATGGATTAAACAGTAATTCGGCTATCTTTTCAGCACTTCAAGGAAAAAATGTAGAGGTCCTAGTCGCAGCCCTCCTACTAACAGGAAAACTAAACGTCGATTCCGTGACTTTATACAGACAAGCAACATTATTTTTAGGTCTCACAGGAAAATACAAAACATTAGCATCTGCCCCTACTAATGTCGATAATATGGTGAAATTTTTAAATGATAACGGCAATATGACGTTGGATCAGGTGATACAAGCCTTTTCGCAGAAAATAAATAATTAACAGGTGGCGAAAGGAGATAGTTGTGGTGAGTGAGTTTGATGGAGAATCTTTTGCAGAGTTTATCATTATTGTGATTCTAGTTGCCATGATCTTCTATGGCTCCTCAGATATAGAGGGACTTTCCGCTTCGCCAACCCAATCCTAAAATGCTAATTCCCGCAAAAAAGAGCATCTATAGACTCTCGCGAGGTCAATAGATGCTCTTCCTTTTTAACGGCTCATTATTTCGAATTAACGTTCCTTCACTTCTACACTTATGGTTTGACTGGAAACCTCTCCTGCAGCATTGACTAACTCGGCCCGATACTCATATGTACCCGGCTTTTGATTTTGGATGTTGGTCACAGCACTTTGGGCCTGCGGACTTTGGCTCGACAGATCCTGCGTGTCGATCAGCTCTCCATTTTCATACAGGTTGTATTGGGTTGCATTCGTACCCCACCACATGTTCATTGTCAGGGTATAGTTACCGTCACCATCCCAATTGTTATGAGACAACACCGGTATGCCAGGAGTAGCATCGATCACTTCGACAGTTAACGGGTCGCTGACCGTTTTACCGGAAGCGTTGATCAGCTCAGCAGTATACGTGTAGGTTCCATTGCTCTTGCCTGTAACAGAAATGACTGCATGCTGTGCTTCAGGGGAAGCCGCTTGCAACGATTGGGTTGCAATCAGCTTGTCATTTTCATACAACTTGAGTTCATCACCATTCGTGCCCCACCACAGATTCATGGTGATGTTGTAGTCTCCATCCTTCAGTCCGGTGTCCTGACCGTTATCATGAGACAGCACCGGTTTACCCGGCACTTCACCTACAGTGTTTTTCTCGACTCTAACGGTTACTGGATTGGATACGACCGTTTTACCGTCCAAGGTGACGCTCGCTGTAATCTCGGCGCTCCCCTCTTTTAGGGCCCGAAGCTCTCCATACGTATCCAGTGCAACGGATTCATGGCTGCTGATATACTGAACAGAGGCATTACTTAAATCAGCTTGGCTGCCATCTGTGAGCGTACCCTTGAGATGTGTGGCTGCTGTATCCCCAACGTTAAATGTTGTTTGATCCAGTGAAAGCTCTACTTCCTGCAAAGCTGCGCCTGTCTGAGCTGAAAAATCATCTAGCCCGCGCGGCTTTAACTGATAATTTCCTTTGAAAACCGCCGAAATTCCCTTCAGCTTCACTTGCTGTCCTTCTTGATACGGAAAAGATGTCCGTGTTAAGCCTGTACGTGCATCAACTCGCACATGATGGCTAACCTCACCCGCTACTGCATCAAATTCAAACGAACCTACAGGAGTTGCATCTATTATATTACGAATAATGGCAGTAGGAAGCTCAACCAGCTGTCCTTGATTCGCATCGCTGAGCTCGGTGACTTGCACAGCTTGCGGAAGTTGTCCTTCTCCCGTTTTTTCAATAGCCACTGCATCAGTCAACTCGACTTCACCATTGTACAGTGCCAAACTTGCTGTAATCTTTACTCGATCACCTTGGTGAAAGCCGCTTTGGTTTTGATATACATAAATGCCGCCACTTTCATCCTGCATGTAAAAGGCTTGACCGCCAAAAGCCCCTGGTTCTGTCGTCACAACACCCTCTAAGGTCACAACTTTGCCAGCCGAAAGATTCCGTGCTTCTGCGACACTGATTCGAGCCGGAATTGTATTGCCATCCTCAGGCAACGGCTGGGCTGGGACATCTGCCAGCACGACGGATTGGGTCAGCAGGTTGCTGCCGTTTTGTCTCAGCCTAAGATTAGCTGCACCACTGGTACCCGGCTTGATCCGCACCGTCAGGTCCCTATAGGCATGCCCCTTGCTGTCGGATTCCAGACTAAATGTTCCGCTATAACCGTAAGAGGTCGGCCAGCTTCCATCTGGATTTTGAATCTGGGCTACTTGGTTGCCGCCCGCTACATAAATACCTGCGCTGAATCCGCTAATCGTACTATTGGGAGCCAGTTGGTCGGCAACTATGCGAATTTGAAAAGGCTGTGCATTCGGCAGTTGCTCCTGCCGAACGATGCTGTACACAGGCTGCGCACTGGCTGTAGGTCCGCCATAGGAGCCGGCCTTGAACGTTCGCTGATCCCACCATTTGTAGCCGGCTGCAGGAGCAGACCAAGGCTCGGCTTGCGGTTCCGTAGAAGCCTGAGGAGCTTCAAAAGACAGCAATGCCGTCGGCTGATCTAGCTGTAAGTTTTTTACACCCGACAGGCTGGTATACTCCTCCTTCTTGGACAACCAATCGACGATATTGACCAGTAACACAGCGTCATCCTGCTCCTTAAAACCATCATACGTTGTCTTCTTGGTTCCTGTCTCTTCACGCAGATATTTCGGCGTTGCATCTTCAACAGGAGATGAATCCCCAATGAAAGCAGCTTTGCCTAGACCTACTTTTGCTACAGCTGCATAAGGTCCTTCCGCTATACCACCTCCGTTATAAACGCCCTGATCTACTGCATTCCCCCAAGCCTGATTGGTTTTAGGCAGATATACGATCCCCTTGGCTTTGGTCGGGTCAATAATCGCCAATGTTGATCCTGCGTGCATTGCCACATTACTCACTCCTGCTGTAATGCCGAACGCCTGGGCAGGTTCAACAATCTGATTAGCCGTGATATCGCCTAATGCATTGTAGCGAAAGCGTATACCAAACTGGTTACCCAGCCAATCTGAGCTAACCACGCCCTGCATCGCTGCCGAGCTTTTTTCTTCCTCACTCATTCCCTTTGCAGGGTCTTCCCATGCACCACGACGGTACCCATTGATACTTTCCGATCCGTCCCAGCGATTCTTGTTGCGGTCGGCGTTATAATGATCACCAATGAAAAAAATGCTATTGCCTGCTTTAACATACTGTTCCATTGCGGCCTGTTCGCTTTGTTTAAAAGGAATATTGGGCTCCGCTGTCACAAATACATCATAATTCTTTAAATCATTATAAGTAATAGGTGTAGATTGGCGAAGTTCATGAACATCGTAGCCATTGTTTGCAAGGGCTTGGCCAAAATCTGAAAATCCACCATCAATCACCCAATCTGCTGCGCCGGCTGTCTGTCCATGTGTATTATCGAACAACACTTTTTTACCAGCGTTTTCGTTGACCACTTTGGCTGCAATGAAAGGGGCCGGGTCTGCCGGACCTTCTGCGCGTGCCGGTTGCATGCCGCCCACAACACCAGCGTACAACGATAAAGTGAAAACCATAGCTGTTGCGTATTTGAAGCTGCGGGATGTAAAACGACGAAAGATTCCCATTCTATTCCTCCTGTTAATTGGTTTAAGGCCCCTCTCAAGAGGGGCACTAAATATAAATGTTAGCATTCATTTATGTGTGGACATGCGTTGTTTTGTAAATCTTTAGGAATAATGAAAAGGGAGGAAATTCCAATAAAAAAGGTAGGCTGTATGCAGCAAAGTGAGTATCGCAAATACAATTTTCCCGGCAGCCCGGGTTCTTTTTTCCCCTGTAATCAGCTTGGTGCCATTCACGATCAATACCCACACGGCAATGAGTGCTGAAATGAGCGGCAGCGTACAAATTCCCCAGATATACCAGGCGGAATAGCCATACACCATCTGATTGTTACCATAGACGACCTGTACCCCGAGAAAAATCGTATTTAGTAACGCGATGTATGCCAGGTTGGACGAAATGTGATTATTCGTTTTGCGGATAGCTCTGATCACATATCTTATGATCCATATCAGTAGGGTTGTGACGAAAAATAAGGATGCGGCTGCATAGCTGACGAGTAGCGTCCAGGTACGGTGCCAAAGTGTCGTCTGCTTCATGGTCTTACTATCCGGGGCAATCATCATCCACGTACCCTTTTCCTGATACAGCAAAATTTTAAGCTGGCCCCCCTTTTCCACAAACAGCCCATCACCTGCTGCTTGAAAAACTTTGTCTGTTGCTTCATTCTGATCCGGGTATTTTCCTTTAACAATTAGCGTATGATCATCTTGAATATGAACGGTGTATTTAATGCTTCCCAGTATCCGAATCCATTTTCCCCACCCATGAACAGGAGTAGTATCCACCTGATATACGCCCTCGATCTCTGGCGAAAGCTTCACTTGCGTGACAGAACGAGCCAGTGACTGAGAAGCGGCCTGTGGCTTTACGGGCAGCATTTGAGCTATCGTATTGATGACTTTTCCATGAAGCAGGGTGTCTGTGTCAGCTGAATTGATGGTCACAAAAATACCGATCTTTTGGGATGGAATCAGTACCATTTCGGAAATAAAATCATCAATTTCTCCAGTAGCCCACAACATGGGTACTCCCGTCTTCAGTTGACCACGGAAAAATCCGTAGCCCAAGCCATCCAGACGGGCATCCGCTGCAAATTGCTGTGCATGCATCACTTTTACCGTTTGTGGCTGGAGTACCGCTTTGCCCTCATACTCTCCTTGGTTTAAATGAGTGATCAGATAGTGGGAAAATTCGTTGGGTGTGACGTTCAACGCTCCTGCTCCCGGCAGATTGATATACGATAAGGGTTGTTTCACATAAGCTCCATGCTTCCACTGATACGATTGCGCCAATTCTGGATGATTTAATGGCAACTCCAGTGTCGCGCTGGGCATATTCATCGGCTGGAATAGATGTGTACGAAAGTAATCATTCAGTCCCTGACCGGTTACTTGCTCCACGATATTACCGATCAGGCCGAAGGCGACATTACTGTATTCATACTGAATTCCAGGTTTGCGGATAGGTGGCTGATTTTGAAAATACGTGCTGAGATACTGCTCTGTAGGTAAAACGCCTGCGCGAGTTGAGCTGTTAATGTCGTATATCGCTTCATCTAATCCCGCAGTATGTGTCAGAAGCTGATGCAGATTAAAAGGATGATTTTGGTATTGCGAAGCTTTATAGCTGTGGAGATAGCTGTTCACGTCTTCATTCAAATCAAGCTTGTTTTGCTCGACCAGTTGCATTGTGGCACTTGCACTAAATGATTTGGTTAGCGAGCCAACACGAACAATGGTCTTTGCCGGGTCGAATACCATTTTCCGCTCCAGGTCTGCATATCCATATCCTTTACTAAAAAGAATTTGGTCTTCCTGGGTCACAACGACGGCAGCGCCCGGAATATGCAATTTTTCCAATTCTGTACTCATGATATCGTCCACTGCTTTTTCCACTGAATTAGGTGTTATACTGTCTGCTGCCCATGCCGAAGCAATGAGCAAATTCCAAAGAAACAACGTTGTTAAGAATGCGGATAGGTAGCCAATACCTCTATTCTTCATATTGAAGTACCCTCCTTACCTATGAAGTTGATTTCATGATTTAAACCGTGCGGTGATTGCATAGCGGAGCAGATATTTACACTCCGTATGGGAGCCATCAGCATGGCGCTATGGAATCATCGCACTTCCCTCGCGGGAGTGCGCATGATAAAGCGAATCCTGATCGAATCGCGTAAGCAGAAGGCTTCTTACCTGTTCGATCAGGATTCATACATTACAGATAAAATTAGTAATTCCAGTTAGTTAAATCATCGACTGTAAGTTTTCAAGAATTATGATGGGCCAATCCTTGTGTCACGTCTTTGCCCATGTTCCGGGTTATCTTGTGTATTGTGGCACGGATACATTTTACATTTTCTTCGATAAATCCGGGTTCCAGCAGTTCATAATGATTACCAATCAAGCTATGCTCTTCATAGCTTCCTTGTGTAGCATCTTTCCATAAAAGTTTATTATCTCCTGTGCCCTTCACCGTTTCCGATCCAGCGGCAACAAAGCCATGAATATTCGCCTGAACATTTTCTGTGTTCACAAGCTGGTTGCCATACACCGCATAAGCGATCATTTTACGCTGGTACGTTTCATTCAACAGCTCACGATAGGATTCGGGAACCTGTTCCAGCATGGCATGAATTTCCTGCTCTGTTTCTTCATCTGTGAAAGGCAGAGCTTCTGCCCTTTTGACCGAATCGAGCATTAAAATATCGGATACAGTATGACCTTGGCGCTCCAGTGTGCCGGCAACCTTATGCGCCAGATTCCCACCTATAGAATAACCAAGCAGCACATACGGACCTTGCGCCTGCGTGCTGATGATTAAATCAACATATCGTGCCAACATTGCCTGCTCATCCGTAACATCATCTACGAACTCTAATCCATACACAACTGCATCTTGGTCCAGTTGTTTTGCAAGCTCTGCGAACGACAGTCCGTATCCAAGCATAGGAGGAAAGCAGAAGATGGAAACCGGACCGTGTTCATTCAACCGAATGATTGGACTATCGACCTTGTAGTCCAGATCGGCTTTCAATAATGTGAGCGCCTGCTCTTCTATGGTCGGGAACTCCAGAACACTACGGATGGGCAGCTCAATATCTGTAGCAAGACGAACTTTGCGTATAAGCTCCAGTACTTTCAAGGAATGTCCACCCAACGTGAAAAAGTCATCGTGGATTCCCACTTGCGGGATTTCAAGCACCTCCTGCCAAATAGCTGCCAGCAACTGCTCCACATCGGTTCGTGGTGCGACATATTCTATCCCCGTGTGCAATGCTTTGTCCGGCACAGGTAAAGCTTTACGGTCAATTTTGCCGTTAGTCGTCAGCGGAAACTGATCCAGCTGTACAAAAGCGGACGGAATCATATAGCTCGGCAGACTGGCCGACATCACAGTTCGAAGCTCACGTATGGTCAGCTGTTCATCGGCAGTGAAGTAAGCACATAATTGCTGCTGACCTGCTCCATCCCGCAAAGCGATAACAACGCTATCCCGTACAGAAGGTACACTTGCCAGTCTCGTCTCCACCTCGCCTAGCTCAATCCGGTAACCGCGAATTTTAACCTGTTGATCAATCCGTCCAGCGTATTCCAGTATGCCGTCTTCACGCCAGCGAACAAGGTCCCCAGTACAGTACAGGCGATCTCCGTCCACCCACGGATTAGCAAGAAATCTCTCAGCCGTCAGTTCAGGACGATTCAAATAACCACGCGCAACTCCGTCTCCACCAACAACCAGCTCACCCCAGGCTCCGACCGGTTGCAAGTTAAATGATGAGTCCACAACATACGCCGTCGAATTGCAAATAGGACGTCCGATTGGCACAGAATCCAGCTGTTCTTCCGTAATGTGATATGTCGTCGAAAAGGTTGTATTTTCCGTTGGTCCATAGCCATTAATGATGTTCATATGCGGATTATCGCGCAGGACCCGGTTAATATGGGGTGCAGACAAAACATCACCACCAACCAACAAATACTTCACATCACCAAAAAGTTTACTATCCTGCTGCGAAAGCTGATTAAATAACGGTGTGGTCAGCCACATCATGTTGACGTGATGATCCTGTATCGTCTCTTTCATCTTGGCTGCGTCCAAAAGATCATCCTTATGCAAGAGAACAAGCTGACCGCCGTTCAGCAGTGCACCCCAAATTTCAAATGTAGATACATCAAATACAAACGCACATGTCTGCAGCATTCGGGTTGATTCATCAAATGGGACATAATCCGTATTGCGGACGAGACGCACAACACTTCGGTGCTCAACTACGACACCCTTAGGCTTACCTGTTGAGCCTGAGGTATAAATGACATAAGCGGCATGATTACTCGCTCCATCTATACCCGGATTGGAAGCATCTGCACTGTACGACTTATCATCATTCAGATTGACAATCTGTCCGTCAAAATAGCACCGATCCAATAAATCCTGCTGAGCCAACAGTAGCTTGGCTCCCGAGTCCTCTAGCATATAACGGATACGATCCTCTGGATATTGAGAATCTATCGGCACATACGCGCCTCCAGCCTTCAAAATGGCAAGTGTTCCTGTAATCATATCCAACGAGCGCTCCGTCAAAATGCCAACAGGTTCATCAGGTTTGACCCCTGCATCCCGCAGTATACGCGCTAATCGATTGGCTGTCTCATTGAGCTCTCGATAGGTCAATGTTTGATGATCCAAAGCTACGGCAATATGATCTGGTGTGCGTTCTGCCTGCTCCTCAAACAGTTTATGAATCGTC
This sequence comes from Paenibacillus sp. FSL W8-0439, assembly GCF_038008995.1. Classification (NCBI taxonomy): domain Bacteria; kingdom Bacillati; phylum Bacillota; class Bacilli; order Caryophanales; family Paenibacillaceae; genus Paenibacillus; species Paenibacillus sp. FSL W8-0439. Next base: position 2,503,227 of record NZ_JBBPAK010000001.1, on the reverse strand, counting down.
TGATTGTCTGGATATGCAGAGGAAGTGTCATTAAACTCTCCAGTAATTTGCTGTTTTTCCGCCGCTGTAACCAGTTCCAGCTCTTCTACGCGAACATTTGGGTTAAGCAAAGTTTGCTCCAACAGGTTCACAAAATGTCCATGCAGACGCTCAATGTCTGTTTGATCATAATTTAACGCATTATACATAAAACGAATCTTCACGCATTCTCCCGGCATTACAACTACATTCAGATCATAGTTGGTCTGCTCAAGAGCTACCACGTTGGAAATCGGGGAAAGTTCCTGCCCATCAATTTCCACCTCCTCGACCTGCTCATCCACCGGATAATTTTCAAACACCATAATATGGTTAATTAAATCCTGTTTCTGGTCAGTCAATGCCTGAATTTCAAACAGTGGGTACGTATCATACGCATGAGAAGCCAGCGCCTGTTCCTGCGTTTTCTTCATAACTTCTGCAAAAGATTCCCCTGCCTCACTAAGGATGCGAACGGGAATGGTATTAATGAACAAGCCGATAATACCCTCGACTCCGATAATATCCGATGGGCGGCCTGAGACGACACTACCAAATACGACATCACGGTGGTTGTTATATTTTTGCAGCACAATTCCCCATACGGTTTGTAATAACGTATTCATGGTTACCTGATATCGCTTAGCCGTCTCCTCCACCCGGAGGGTAAGCTCACGCTCCAAAACCGTCACCCAATCACTAGCTGTATAGCCTCCACTCTTGCGGCCGGATTTTACAGCTGGTAGTGCTGTTTGCTGCTCATACCCGGATAAATAGCTGCTCCAGTAATCAGTTGCCGCCTTGCGATCCTGTGCTTCCAGCCATTCAATAAAGCGGCTGTACGGCACTGCCGGTGCCAGCTCTGGCACTCTGCCCTCCTGAAGTGCTGCATAGCTCTCAAACACTTCTTTATTTATTAGGGACAGACACCAGCCGTCCATGACGATATGATGGAAGCTCCACACAATATGGTAACTGTCTTCCCCGGTGCGCAAAATCGCTATACGCATCAGGACATCCCGACGCAGATCAAATCCCCTTGCTTTATCTTCCAACTTGAAGTTCTTCAGCCAAATGCCCCTTGTATCGCTATCCAACTCGCGTAAATCTTCATAATAGAAGCCACAATCCCGATTTCGGTAGACCACCTGCAACGGCTCCGTATCCCGGCCGAAATAAAAATGTGTACGTAGCACCTCATGTCGCCGAACCAGCATATTCAGACTTTCTGCAAAATTCCCGATGTCTATCCGACCCCGCATATCATAAGAAACCTGCTCAAAATACGCGTCATTCGCGGCTGCTTGACTATCAAGTTGGCTGTGAAACAACATCCCTTTCTGCATCGGGGTTAGTGCATATACATTGTCGATCTCACCCGCAGCGCCCATTTCAGATAACAGGCTGTCCAAGCCCTCCACACTCATTCCTTTATAGGAAATATCACTTGGGGTCAGCTCTGGGTGTTCTTTATGGGTGCAATGTGTCAAAATTTCGCGCAAGCTCGATTCCAGTAATCCCGCCAATCGCTCAATCGTCTCTGGTCGGTAGCTGGTACGGCTATAGCTAATTGTCAGCCCCAACTGACCTCCCGAAATGATGCCGCCAAAATCCAGTGTATATGTCCGAGCCATTGTCGGGCTAAGTGGCATCCCCCCCTCATATGGGGATGACTGCAAGTCGTTTCCTTTCATATCCTGATCGAACTGTCCCAAATAGTTAAAACTAATTTCAGGAGCTGTCGTAAATATGGCTGAAGGTCCCTCCGATGCCTGTGTCTGACTGTCGAATAAATATTTCAGTGCGCCGTAGCCGATCCCTTTTTGCGGGATACTGCGCAGTCCTTCCTTCACATGTTTGATTCGCTGTGAAAGAGCAGTCTCTTCTGGCATATCGAGTAAAACAGGATATTGGCTTGTAAACCACCCTATCGTCCGGGTAATATCCACCTCTGATAAAATGGGTTCACGTCCATGTCCCTCTAGATTTATCAGGAAACGATCATTTCCGCTCCATGCCTGTAACGCCATTCCTACCGCAGTCAGCAACAGGTCATTAATTTCTGTACGGTAGGCACGATTGGCCTGCTTGAGCAGTTGCTCTGTCTCTGCATTTGTCCATAAAGCAGTAACCGACTCACTATCGCCAATCAATGGCTTATCGTGCTCGTTATGTCCGTAATCCTGCGGCAAAGGAGCCAGTTCCGCTTGTGCAAGCTCCTCCCAATACGCCCGCTCACGTTCCATGGCCGGACTGTTGGCATAGGCGTGCAGCTTTTCGGCCCACGTTTGGAACGAATCCGTCTTGTGAGGTAACTGAATCACCTGCTCACCCTTGGAGGCTTGCTCATAAGCTGTCGCCAAGTCCTCAAATAAGATGCGCCAGGACACTCCATCTACCACCAAATGATGAATTGCGACCAGCAGATGATCCCCATCCGGGCAACGGAACAGGCCGAGCCTCATCAACGGCCCTTCGCTTAGAGAAATACCAGATTGAATTTCATTGCATTTGGCTTCAATTATCTTCGCCAAGTTCCCTTCAATAGCATCACTGTTCCTATAGTCAAAGCACTCCAAATGGTACGGTTCGCCTTCATCTACACCTCGGTTCCATGCTGTATATCCGTTCTCCGACGACCGAAAAATCATACGCAATGCATCATGATGCGTTGTAATCTGATGGAGCGCCTGCCGAAGTGCCTGTTCGTCATAGCCTTCCTGCCGATAGAGCATGACCGATTGGTTGAAATAGTGTGGTTCACCTGTTGGCTGTTCAAAGAACCAGCGCTGAATCGGTGTAAGCACAACATTTCCGGTAACCTCGCCCTGCTCGGCTACTCGGTTAACTGGCTGAATATAAGTACTTAGATCCGCAATTGTCGGGTATTTAAACAAGTCTTTCATTTCCAGCTTGTATCCAGCCTGAAACAAGCGAGACGATACTTGAATGGCCTTGATGGAGTCGCCACCCAAATGGAAGAAGTTATCCTGTATCCCAACCTTCTGAATACCTAGGATGGCGCCCCAAGCCGCAGCCAGTGCTTGTTGAACATCCGTTTCAGGTGCCACATAATCCATGCCTGTATCGAGATTATGCTCAGGCAGAGGTAGTGCCCTGCGGTCTACTTTGCCATTTAGCGTCAAAGGCAGTCTGGAAAGACGTACAAAGTAAGAAGGCACCATATAGCTCGGCAGATCCTGTGATAGAGCGTTACGTAAGTCACTAGCGCTTAGTTCGCTGTCTGTTACAAAATAGGCACACAGCTGCTTTTGCCCGTGATCGTCCTGCCGTACTATCACAACCGATTCCTTCACACCTGCAATCGTGGACAAACGGGTTTCAACTTCACCCAGTTCGATGCGGTAGCCGCGAATTTTGACCTGCTCATCCATTCTTCCCTTGTACTCCAGTACGCCATCAGCACGCCAACGCACCAAATCCCCTGTACGATAGCAATATTCTCCAGGCCGGAATGGACTTTCAATAAACTTTTCTGCCGTAAGCTCAGGCCGATTCAGATACCCGAGTGCCACGCCATCGCCACCGAGAAGTAGTTCGCCCCATGCCCCCACAGGCTGCAATTTTAACGAACGATTGACCACATAAACGGTGGAATGATTAATCGGACGGCCAATGGGAACACCTTGAGTTTGCGGTTCCATAATTTCATAGGTGGTGGAAAAGGTTGTGTTCTCCGTCGGCCCATAAACATTACTCAATCGAAGGTGCGGGTACTCCTTCAGCACGCGGTTAGCGTGTGGTACGGACATCACATCACCACCCACGAGCAATTCCTTCAGGGATGCAAACACTTCAATGTCTTGCTGTGAATGCTGATTAAATAAAGCCGTGGTCATGAACATGGTGTTAATCCGATACTTATTCATCGCCTGTTTGAACTTGGCAGCATCCAAAATAGTGTCATGATTTACTACATATAATTGGCCACCGTTCAGCAGCGTTCCCCAGATTTCAAATGTGGAGGCATCGAATACAACTGCACCCATTTGCAGCATACGCGTATTTTCGTCAAGCGTGGCGTAGCTAGTGCTCCTCACCAATCGTACGACATTACGGTGATTGACCATAACGCCTTTCGGCTTGCCTGTCGTACCAGAGGTGTATATGACATGCGAAAGATCTAAGGCAGATCCCCCATTTGAAATGGCATCTGATCCATGGGTATGAGTGTAGCCTTCAAATTCGCTGCTCCATAGTTGCGCATCGCTCAAATCGATGACTGGAATACCTGGTTCAAAAGAAACCTGCTCACGTCGCTGTGACAGTAACAGCTCGGCACCGGAATCCTCTAGTAAATATCGGATGCGCTCTTCCGGATACTCGGGATCAATAGGAACGTAAGCCCCCCCTGCCTTCAAAATAGCCAGCATGCCCACGACCATTTCAATGGAACGCTCAGCCACTATCCCTACTCGCTGTATCTGAGTTCCGGACCCGTGCCGTATCCCATGGGAAGTAAGGATGCATGCCAAACGATCGGAACGCTCATTCAGCTCGCGATAAGTGAGCTGTGTGTCCGCAAAGGTGATCGCTAGTCGATCTGGCGACTGTGCAACCTGTTCCTCGAACAGCACATGCATTAATTGATCCCGTGGATACGGAGAGTCTGCTGCTGTAGTGCTGAATTGCTTCACCAGCTGCTCTTTTTCTTGAGTCGAAACCATTTCTATAGCCGCAAGAGCGATCTCCGGCTGTTCGATAACCACATTGATTAGCTGCTGTAAATGTACAGCCAGTCGTTCGATGGTTTCGCGTTTGTACAAACGGGTTCCGTATTGAAAACCGCAGGCAATTTGTTCCCCATCCTCCTGCGCGAACAGACTTAGATCAAATTTAGCCGTCGTTTGTTCACTTGGATAAGGTGCTAATTGCAGCTCTGCCAGCTGCTGCTCTGTTTGTTCCAGGTTTTGTAGAGCAAACATGGTATCAAATAACGGATTGCGGCTTAAATCTCGATCCACACCCAGCTTTTCTACCAGCTCTTCGAACGGATAATCCTGATGTTCAAAAGCCTTTAACGCGTTATCCTTGACCTCCAGCACATAATCGCGGAATGTTTTCCCGCCTTCCGGATAATTACGGATTGCCAGTGTATTGACGAACATACCGATCAGATTGCCAAGATCAGCATGAGGCCGTCCCGCGATTGGTGAACCGACAATGATATCCTCCTGCCCGCTGTATTGGCTAAGCAAAGTCGTATAGGCAGCCAACAGCACCATATATAAAGTCGATTCGGTCTGCATCGCAATGCTTTTTAATCCTTCGCTTTGCCGTTGATCGAGCGTAAATTCCAGTACATCCCCTTCAAAGCTTCTCACCGCCGGACGTGGATAATCAGTCGGAATATCCAGCACAGGCAGCTCTCCTGCGAAGGTATTGAGCCAGTAGTCTTCCTGTTCTTGATAGCGTTCACTTTGTTGCTGCTCCCGCTGCCAAGCAGCGTAGTCCTTATACTGAATACGCAGCGACGGAAGCGTATCCCCTGCATATAAGTGGATGAAGTCCTGAATCAATACATTTATAGAGGTGCCGTCAGAAATGATGTGATGCATATCCAACAGCAAAATATGATGCTCTGGACTAATTTCAATCAGACCAGCCCGGAACAGCGGAGCCTGCTCAAGATTGAATGGCTGGACAAAGCCATGCACCAGCTCATCTGTCTCCCTCTGGTCAGCTCCGGGGGCATGAATCAACTCCACGCGAAAAGAAACCTCGTTATGTACTCGCTGGACAGGTTCACCATTCATGGTCTCAAAGCTCGTTCGCAATGTTTCATGGCGGTCAATAAGCTGACGGAACGCATTATCCAGTGCCTTATGATCAAGTGAACCGATCAGTGTCAGGGCTCCGGGTATGTTATAGCTAATTCCCGCTCCATCAAGCTGATTGAGAATATACATCCGTTTTTGGGCCGAAGATACCGCATAAAATGGCTTATTCTCCGAAACAGGGATGGATTCATAGGTGGTTTGCTCCAGTGCTTCAATAACCTGCGCAAACTGTTCGATGGTTGGGTGCTGGAATAGATCCTTTAGCTGCACATTTTTATGCAATTGCTTATGGATGAGTGATATGACATGTGTCGCCCGCAGGGAATGTCCTCCTGCTTCAAAAAAGTTATCCTTAATGCCAATACGTTCAATTTCAAGCACTTCTTTCCAGATGCTGACCAGTTGTGCTTGTAATTGATTTTGAGGAGGTACATATTCTGCGCCTGAGCTTATGCCTCCCTCGGGTCGCGGCAACGCCCGGCGATCCACCTTGCCATTAGGTGTCAAGGGTAATTGTTCCAGCTGTACAAAATACGACGGCACCATATAACTTGGTAGCTCTCGGTTCAAAGCACTGCGAAGCTCACTTAACTGTACATCCGCATGGGTTACCACATAAGCGCAGAGCTGCTTTTGCCCCTGCTCATCCTCCCGTGCAATCACAACTGCTTCTCGGACTGCCTCCAGCTTCAACAGCTGCGCTTCCACCTCGCCCAATTCAATCCGATAGCCCCGGATTTTCACTTGTGCGTCGATCCGCCCTTTGTATTCCAGCGTCCCGTCCGCATTCCACCGCACCAGGTCCCCTGTTCGATAGCAGCGTTCGCCGTTACGAAACGGACTGTTGATGAACTTTTCGCTTGTCAGGTCCGGGCGGTTGCAGTATCCACGAGCCACCCCGTCACCGCCAACGAGCAGTTCTCCCCACGCTCCAATCGGCTGAAGCTGCATCGAACGGTCCACGACATATGCCGTTGAGTTATGGATCGGGCTGCCAATGGGCACGGCTTCTGATTGGACGCCGGTAATGGCATGCGTAGTAGAAAAGGTCGTATTTTCTGTAGGACCATAGCCGTTAATGATCCGCAGGTTCGGATGAGCCTTCAGTACCCGGTTAATATGCGGTACGGACAGCACATCGCCACCGACCAGCAACTCCTGTATTCCCTCGAACAGTTCCAAATCCTGCTGGGAAAGCTGATTAAAGAGCGGCGCGGTCAGCCACATCGTGGTAATGCCATGATTACGGACAGCTGCCTTAAGTCTAGGTGCGTCCAAAATGACATCCTGGCTCACCAGTACCAGCTGTCCACCGTTCAATAGCGCCCCCCAAATTTCGAAGGTAGACGCGTCAAAGACAACAGACCCGGTCTGCAAAATGCGCGTGTCCGCATCCAAGTGTGCATAGTTTGTATTTTTCACCAAACGCACGACATTGCGATGCTCCACCATAACGCCTTTGGGCTGGCCTGTTGTACCAGAAGTGTACATAATGTAAGCTAAACGATCAGCTGCGTAAACCGGATGTATTAGTTTAGCATGTTCTGATTGCGTAGCTTCTGTTGGGATGGTTGTAGTAGAAGCAAGTTCGGAACTGGCGGAAATAGAGTAAAACGGATTTAGGCAGTCCACGTATGCCATATCAGCCATATCCGTATTTGTTCCATGATCATTCGGCAAGATTGGATCGTAACGATCTGCATCATCCGTTCCATAAATCGCGGCATCACTCAGGTCAAGCACCATTCCCTTAAAATCAGTGGGCCGATGTTCTATTTTCTGCACAAGTAGTATTTCGGCACCGGAATCCTCCAGCAAATAGCGCACGCGCTCGTCCGGGTATTCGGAGTCAATCGGAACATACACCCCGCCCGCTTTAAGAATCGCGAGCATACCTACGATCATCTCTATCGATCGTTCAGCTATAATGCCGACTGTCTGCTCGGTGTGAATTCCCTGCTTACGTAAAGAATGAGCCAGTCGGTTAGCCTTTTCATTTAATTCTCCATAGGTCAGGCTATCTTGTCCGGATACTACTGCCACCTGGTGTGGTACCTGCTTCGCCTGCATCTCGAACAATTCATGAATGGACGCATGACTTGGATAATCCACAACTGTATCGTTGAAGGTATGAACCAGTTGCTCCACTTCTTGCTCTGACAGCACTTGTGCTGTGTAAATCTCCAGCTCAGGCTGATGCAAAACAACGGTGTACAGCCGTATTAGTTGCTCAACAAAGTGTTCAATCGTCATCTGGTCATAACGGTCGCTACTGTATGTCACATTCAGGGAAACCACTGCATTTTCCCATTGAAATTGAAAATCCAGTTCAGATTGCACATGATTCATAAAATAAGAAGTGTGGATATTTTGCAGGGATGCAGTGGTGTGAATAAGAGGCTTATCGTTCTCGTTACGTGGAATTTCAAGCCCCTCGGTATAGTTCCAAAAAGGAATATTTTGGTGTTCAATTGCTTCGCTGACAGAAGTTTTGATTTGGGACAGCAAGGTTTTGAAGGTTGTCGAGGAATTCAGCGTGTTTTTCAGTAAAATCAGATGGTTAATCGGCTTTGCAGTACTGTTGCCAGACTTGGCTACTGGAATGCCCAGCAGCACACTTTCCTCACCTGTGTATTTATGCAATAAGCTCTCAACTCCAGCCAGCAGAACCATAAACACGGCCCATGGAGCTCCACCTGTTATAGATAATATTCTTTGGGAAATTTCAGATGGAAATGTGAGCGTGTACGTAAGAAAATTAGAACTCGTTGCAGCTGTATCCTTGGACACATGATTGGTGTATGGCAAGCAAGTGATATGATCCTCAGATTCCAGCTTATGACTCCAGTAGTTTTTTTCCTTCTCAAATAAGGCTTTCAATGACATCCCTCCTGCTTCATGGGGTCTGTACCCCTGTTGGAATGGTGCTTTGTTACGTAATTGAGCAATGTGTCGGAAAATTAATACTTTGCAGGCAAGGGCAGTCGGACAAGCCGCCGCCCTCTGCGCATGCAAAGTGAAATCATTTCTTTTTAGAAAACTGATTTAGAAAATAAAGTCGATGGAATCTGGCGAGAAGCCTTCCGGCTGCTCGCTCGAGTTCACCTGAATATCACTTAATAGCAAATCTGGATTAGCTCCAACCTGGGACAGGATCGCTATCAAATCTCCGGTTAATCGTTCAATAGCATCTACGCCAAACAGCTTTGTGCAATATTCGAAGGAACCCTTGATCTGCCCGTCTTCATCACTCATGGACAAGGTCAAATCGAATTTGGAAATACGATGCTCCTGAACATACGGACTAAAGGACAGTGTTTCAAGCTTCGCTTCCTGTGACTCCGTATTTTGCAGTACAAACATGGTGTCAAACAACGGATTACGGCTTGCATCCCGCGCTACATCCAGCTTTTCCACCAACTCCTCAAGCGGATAATCCTGATGCTCGAAGGCTTGTAGCGTACGTTCTCGGGCTTCCAGCAGGTAGCTGTGGAACGTTTGGTCGCCCTGCGGCTGGTGCCGGATGGCTAGTGTATTGACGAACATGCCGATCAGTGGCTCCAGTTCTGGTAACAAGCGGCCTGCTACCGGCGTACCGATGATCAAATCGTCCTGACCGCTGTATTTGGACAGCAGGACGGTATAGGCACTCAGTAGCACCATGTACAGCGTACTTCCGGTCTGTGCCGCGATTCGGCGCAGTTGCTCGGATACATTCGAGTCAACAGTAAATTCATACATTGCTCCCTCGAAGCTGCGAACAGCAGGTCTAGGGTAAGCAATCGGCAGCTCCAGTACAGGCAACTCTCCGGCTAAATGCTCCAGCCAGAACTGTTCCCGGCGTTGGTATGATTCACGCTGCATTTCCTGCTGCTGCCACACGGCATAGTCCTTGTACTGAATGGGCAGCGGCGCCAAGGCCTGTCCCTCGTACAATTGTCCCAGCTCCTGCACGATATTGTTAGACGACACACCGTCTGAAATAATATGGTGCATGTCGTACATCAGGAGGTGACGTTCGGGTCCGGTTTGAATGAGACGGACACGCAGCAGAGGTGCCTGCTGAAGATCGAAGCTGCGTACAAAAGACTCGATATAGGCTTCGGCTTCGGACTCATGGGCCTGCAGGCGCTCTACTGCAAACGCTACCTGATCGTAAACCCGCTGAACAACCTCGCCGTCCACCATTTCGAAGGAAGTTCGCAGCGTTTCATGGCGGGCTATTAACTGACGGAACGCATCCTCCAGTCGATCTGCCTGAAGCGGCCCCTCCACGACTAATACACCCGGCATATTGTAGCTGACCTCTCCACCTTCCAGATGGCTCAAAATATACAGTCGTTTTTGAGCCGAGGAAACCGGATAGTAAGACTGTTTGGCAGCTGTAGGGATCACCGTATAGGTGTCTGTGCCCTGCGCGGTGATCAGCTGGGCTTGCTGCTCAATCGTAAAGTGCTGGAACACCTCACGCAGTGTAATTCGGCTGCCCAGTTCCTGATGGATTTTGGCCACCAGCGTCGTGGCCCGCAGGGAGTGTCCACCCATATCGAAGAATGAGTCGGTGACTCCTACGCTGGACAGCTTCAAGACATCCTGCCAGATTTGGGCTAGCTTGGCCTCCAGTGGCGTCCGCGGTGCCACATACTCCAGGCCTCCTTCAAGGCGTGCTTCTGGTGCTGGCAATGCCTTCCGGTCGATTTTCCCGTTGGGCGTCAGCGGGAAACGATCCAGCTGTACCACATACGTCGGGATCATGTAATCCGGCAGCTTCGGCTGCAGCGCATTTCGCAGTTCCGGTAGACTCAGCGACTCCGAAGCTACGATATAGGCACACAGATCCTTGTGTCCGTCTTCGTTTTCCCATGCCGTGACTACGGCTTTCTGAATGCCGTCCACGGTCAGCAGCTGTGCTTCCACCTCGCCCAGCTCGATCCGATACCCGCGAATTTTAACCTGATGGTCGATCCGGCCTAAATACTCGATACTGCCATCCGGCAGCCACCGTGCCAGGTCGCCTGTCCGGTACATCCGGTTTGCGTAAGTGCTGTCCGCTGGATCAGCGGCCGTCGCATCAGCAAACGGATTCGGAACAAACTTCTCAGCCGTCAGTTCCGGCAGGTTGAGGTATCCTCGTGCGATACCTGCCCCTCCGATATAAAGTTCACCCGCGATACCGATCGGTACCAGCTGTTGTCGAGTGTTCAAGATGTACGCAGCCTGGTTGGCTATCGGCGTTCCGATGGATACCGTGTGCTCCCCTTTTTCCAGCAGTACATTCAGCGACTCTACATCTTCAATCGTATAGGCGGTTGCATCTACGGTCGCTTCGGTCGGACCATACACGTTCGTAATGACCGGACGATACCCGGACCATTTGTGTAGGAACCCCTGTACCAGCTGCACGGATAAAGCTTCGCCCCCGATCAGGTAATGCTTCACATCTGGCGCTTCTGTCACGCTGACGCTTTCGTTCAAAATATGCAGATGCGCTGGTGTGCCGTCCGACAGATCAATCCGGTGCATGCGATAGTACGCGATCAAATGCTCCCCGCTCAGGCTGACGTCACGGGATACCACATGCAGGGTATGACCTAGCAGCAAGCTGGCAAAGATCTGCTTCACCGAAGCGTCAAATACAAATGCGGACAGCCATGCGATGTGAAGCGGATGATCATACCGGCTGTATACTCGTTCATATAAAGCGTCTACCAGATTGCCGACACTGCCTTGCTCAATCATAACCCCTTTCGGCTGACCGGTTGTACCTGAGGTGTAAATCATATAGGCCAGGTTATGCAGGCCGGCGACAGGGATTAGGTTGCTCGCATCCTGTGCTCCCCATTGAGCTTGAACGCCCTCATCGTCAAGAACGATAGCTTGTACTGTCGATGGCAGTTCGAGTGACAGGTTGGCAACTCTGCTGGTGATCACGACCTTGGCCCCACTGTCTTGAAGCATATAGTCAATACGCTCCTGTGGATACATCGTATCCATTGGCACATACGCACCTCCGGCCTTCAGTACCCCCAGAATGCTCACCAGAATATCCGCAGAACGTTCCAGCAGTACGCCTACCGGTTGATCTGCTTCAACACCTTTCGCCCGTAGCACACGGGCTAATCGGTTCGCCTGCTCATTCAGCTCAGCGTAGGTTAGTGCTATATCGCCAGACACAACGGCTATCCGCTCAGGGTAGTCCTTCGCTTGTTCTTCAAAACGCTCGCTGAGTGACAGACCTTGCAGTGTTCCACGCACGCTGTGCGCGTTCGAATCATTGAACACCTTCAGAATCTGTTCGGTTTCTTCGGTCGTAATCAGTTCCAGCTCACCCAGCTTCGCATCCGGGTTTGCCGCCACGGCTTCGGCTAAGCGAATAAAGTGACGTGTCATCCGTTCAACGGTTTCCCGTTGATACAACGCAGTTGCATATTGCAATCCGAACTGGATGCCTGCCTCTTCCTCTCTGGCTTCCAGCGTGAAGTCAAACTTCGCCGGTGTTTGCTCCAAGCCGTATGGACGGAAGCTCAGGTCTGCCAGTTGCAGCTCGCCTTCCTCCGTCGTTTGCAGGGTAAACATCGTATCGAACAGCGGATGGCGACTCATATCCCGCTTCACATTCAGCTTTTCCACCAGTTCCTCAAATGGATAGTCCTGATGTTCGTAGGCTTGCAGAGCCTGAACCTTCACTTCTTCCACGTAGCTGCGGAAGGTATGTTCCGCTGTCGGATAGTTTCGCAATGCCAACGTACCGACGAACATCCCGAGGATTGGCTCCAAATCGGCATGCGGTCGTCCGGCAATCGGCGTGCCGACAACGATGTCCTCTTGGCCGCTGTATTGATGCAAGAGTGCGGTGTACGCCGCCAGCAGCACCATATACAGCGTAGAGCCTGTGTGCGCCGCCAGTTCCTTCAGGCGTTCGCTCACTTCGCGTTCCAGCCCAAACACCACGGTATCGCCTGCCGTACTTCGTATCGACGGACGGGCAAAGTCTGTCGGTAAATCCAGCACAGGCAGTTCCCCCCGGAAGGTGTCGAGCCAGTAGGCTTCCTGGCGCTGCATCCATTCCTGATGGGTCTCACTTTGTTGCCATACAGCATAATCTTTGTACTGAATCCGCAATGGCGCTAGCTGTTCACCGTCATACAAGCGGACAAATTCATTAGTTAGTACCCCCATGGACACGCCATCCGAAACGATGTGGTGCATGTCGAGCATGAGTACATGCTGCGGTTCCTGCCCTGCTCCTGATACGCCTAGATCTACCAAGCCTACCCGCAGCAGCGGTGCAGCTTTGAGATCAAACGGACGGACAAAGCAACTCACCAGCTCTTGTACTTCCTTGTTGACCCTCGTGTCTGTGTCCGTAGTCGCACCCTCAGCTTGTACCTTCGTAAATTCGACCTCGAACGGTACGGTGTCCTCAATAGACTGCACTGGCTCGCTGTCCACCAGATCAAAGCGGGTACGCAACGTCGCATGACGGGCAATCAGTTGACGGAATACGTCCTCCACTCGCTTCACGTCCAGCGGACCGTTCACTTGCAGCACCGATGGCATGTTGTAGTTCACATCATGTGGATCGAACTGATGCAACACATACAGTCGTTTTTGCGCTGAGGACAAGGGATAGAAGCTGCGCTCTTCCGTTACTGGAATGGACGCATACGTCACTTGATCCAGCTGTTCCAGTACGACTGCCAGTTGCTCAATCGTTGGTGCTTCAAAAATACTGCGCAGTGGAAGCGGCTTGTTCAGTTCCTTGTGAATCTTCGAGGCCAGTGTGGTCGCCCGCAGCGAGTGTCCGCCAATCTCGAAGAAGTTTTCCTTCACACCGACCTGAGTGAGGCCTAGTACATCCTGCCAAATTTGCGCCAGTTTCACTTCCACCCACGTTCGCGGTGCGACATAGTCGGCTCCGGTTTGCAGGCTACCTTCAGGTGCTGGTAGAGCCTTGCGGTCGATTTTACCATTCGGTGTCAGCGGCATCTGCTCCAGCTGTACCAAGAAAGAAGGCACCATGTAGTTGGGCAGCTCCTCACCCAGTAAACTGCGCAGTTCACCAGCACTTACTTCTCTTTCAGCGACGTAGTACGCCACCAGTTGATTTTGTCCCTGCTCGTCCGCTTGGGCCAGTACAATGACCTCTTGTACGTCCTCCACTTTCAATATTTGCGCCTCGACTTCGCCCAGCTCAATCCGGTAACCCCGGATCTTTACTTGATGGTCAATCCGGCCCAAGTATTCGATGTTTCCGTCTGGCATCCATCTTGCCAAGTCGCCTGTGCGGTACATCCGCTCATACCCAGCTTCGCCAGCCGCAAACGGATTCGGTACAAATTTCTCCGCCGTCAGCTCTGGACGATCCAGGTAACCACGTGCCAGACCCGGACCAGACACGCACAGCTCACCCGCTACGCCTATCGGAGCCAAATGCCCGTGTACATCTACCATGTATACCCGATGATTCGGCACAGGACGTCCAATGGAAATCAGCTGTCCTGCTCTCTCATCCTTGGATACCGGCCAGATGGATGTCGCTACCGAGTTTTCGGTTGGACCATAGCCATTGTAGTACGCCACCTGATCCTTCCACTTGTATACCAGCTCTGTTGAAGCGGCTGAACCCGCAGTGACCAGAATACGCAGATTTGGCATCCGCTGCGGCTCCAGATACACCGCATAGGTAGGCGGCAAAGCTGCCACCGTGATGTGGTGATCCGCCATATATTGTTCAAACCGTTCGTAGTCCAAAATCGTCTCTGACGTTGGCACGTACAACGTGGCTCCGCAGAATAGAGCTTGGAAGATTTCCCAGCAAGCCGCATCAAACGAGTAGCTGGCGAACAGCAACATATGATCTGAGGTACTGATCTCGAATTCCTGATCAAAATAGGTTTTCAGATTGCATAACCCGTGATGCTCCAGCATAACACCCTTCGGCTGCCCCGTTGTCCCCGATGTATAGATCACATACGCTAGATCGTTCGGACCGGACAACGGCTCCAGGTTAGAACCATCCTCGTGATACACACTTTGTGCCCCATTCAGCACCAGCATGTGACCGTCAAAGGCTACCTTGTCCACCAGATGGCTTTGCGTCAACAACAGCTCTGTTCCCGAGTCGTCCAACATATAGCGGATACGCTCCTCTGGGTACGTCGGATCGATTGGGACATATGCACCTCCGGCTTTCAAAATGCCTAACATACCCACGATCATGTCTATCGAGCGTTCGGTCATCAGACCCACCAAACGATCTTTCGTCACGCCTTGACTGCGCAAGGTACGAGCCAGACGATTCGCGCGTTCATTCAGTTCGCGATAACTCAGTTGCTCTCCTTCGAAGTACAACGCTGGCTGCTCTGGTGTGTGCGCCGTTTGTGTCTCAAACAGACCATGGATCGTTTGCTCGCTTGGATACTCGGCGGCTGTATCTCCCCATACGCTGAGAATTTGCTCGCGTTCCTGCTCGCTTAACACATCCAGCTCTTGCACTCGAATGTCCGGCTTTGCTACCACCTGCTCCAACAACTGTATCAAATGCCCCTGAGTCCGTTCCACGGCTTCCCGATCAAATAACTTCGTATTGTATTCGAATCGGATTTTCATCGCTTCCTGCGGCATAACGACCAGATTGAAATCATAGTTCGTTTGTTCAATCATGCCTGCATTGTTGATTACAAAATCCGACGTTGCACCTTCGCCAAGCTGCTCGACCTGCTCCTCCACCGGATAGTTTTCAAACACGATAATGTGGTTGATCAGCTCTTGCTTTTGCTCGGTTAAGGCTTGAATTTCATACAGCGGATACGTTTCATAATCTTGAGAAGCCAGCGCCTGCTGCTGATTTACTCTGATCAGGTCGGCAAAGGTGTCCTCAGCTCCACTGCGGATACGTACGGGAATGGTGTTAATGAACAAGCCCACCATATTTTCGATCCCCGGAATATCAGCCGGACGACCCGACACGACACCGCCAAATATGGCATCATCACTACCGTTGTACTTTTGAAGCAGTAAGCCCCAGGCTGTTTGCAGTAATGTATTCGGGGTCACGTGGTACTGCTTGGCTACCATTTCCATACGCCCTGTCAAATCCTTACCTAGATCGCACAGCACATGCTCAAATTGTGCACCGTCCGCTTTCGCGCCGACTTTTCCGGTTGGAATCGACGTTTGTTGATCATAGCCCAGCAAATAATCTTTCCAGTATGAGGCTGCTGCTTCTACATCCTGGGCTTCAAGCCACTCAATATACTGACTGTATGGAGTCACCGGGGCGAGCTTTGGTTCTCTATGTTCTACGGCTGCAAAATAAGCCTCAAACACCTCATCCGTTACTAACGCCACACACCAGCCATCCATTAGGATGTGATGAGAGCTCCACACAAAGTAATAATCCTCATCACCTGTCCGTAAAATGGCCACGCGCATCAACGCATCCCGGGACAAATCGAATCCGGCTGCCTTGTCCTGGCGAATAAATTCCTTCACATACGCGTCACGTTCCTGATCATCCAAATGACGCAAATCTTCATAGCTGAAACCAACATCCTTGCGCCGGAAAATCACCTGCACGGGCTCATCCTGCCAGCCGCTAATGAAATTAGCTCTAAAGATCTCATGCCGCTGCGCCAAATGATTCAAGCTATCTTGGAAAATATCTGCTTGGAAGCGACCACGCAAGTCAAAGGTCGTTTGTTCAAAATAAGCCCCTGACGCTGCATCCATCAGGCTATGGAACAACATGCCTTTTTGCATCGGTGTCAAGGCATATACATTTTCCAGTTCCCCGATGTCACGAGTCCGCTCTACTAACTGATCCAGCTCGGCCAAGGTTACATGTTTAAGCTTGACATCGCTTGGCGTCAGCTCCTGCTGTTTGCGACCCGCGCAATGTGCGATGATTTCCTGCAGGCTGGTTCTGAGCGCTTCGGCTAGCTGCTCCATCGTTTCCTTGCGATATTCCTGATGGCTGTAGCTGATCGTCAATTGCAATTGACCTTCTGAAATCAGTCCGTTCAGATCCAGCGTGTGCGATCTGGCTGCATGTGCGCTCAGCTCGGCACCGCTAGCGTAAGGAGACACGCCAATGGATTGATTTTGCATATCCTGATCAAATTGTCCCAAATAGTTAAAGCTGATTTCAGGTTCGGTTCCAAAACGCTCTTGCTCACATGCTGCGGACAGGTATCTCAGCATACCGTAGCCAATACCCTTTTGCGGAATCCGGCGTAACCCTTCTTTCACCTGTTTGATGCGCTGTGAAAGGTCTTGGCTCACACTCATATCCAGCACAACCGGGAATTGGGTCGTAAACCAGCCTACCGTGCGCGTAATATCCAGCTCGGGCAGAATGGATTCCCGTCCATGGCCTTCCAGGTTGACGAGCACTCGTTCAATCCCCGCCCAGCGATGAATAGCCAGGCCGAGTGCGGTCAGCAGCAAATCATTCATATCCGTGTTGTAGGCACGATGTGCTTGTTTTAACAGCTGCTCCGTTTCTTGAGCTGTCCACGTGACTGTCATGAGCTCGCTGTCTTTATTCAAGGAATGAGAAGGGGATTCGTCTTTTGGAAGCGGCTCATACACACCTTGTTCTACTTCTTGCCAGAAGGCGAGCTCTGCTGCCATTTCTGGGCCGTTCGCATAGTGAGACTGTCCCTCAGCCCAGGTACGGAACGAATCCGTTTTGTGCGGAAGACGAGTCGGTTGTCCGTTCAATGCTTGTTCGTAGGCTGTCGTAAGATCCTCGAACAAAATGCGCCAAGAAACGGTATCTACTACTAAGTGATGAATAACCATCAGCAAATGATCTCCATCTGGGCAATGGAACAGCCCCAGCTTCACCAGCGGTCCTTCGCTTAAATGAATCCCCGCCTGAATTTCATTCGCTTTGGCCTCGATCGCCGCAGACACTTCCGACTCATGGCTGAAGTCTATGCGTTCCAGCGTATACAGCTCACCCTCGCCAATGGCGCGGTTCCAGGCTTCATACCCGTGTTCGGTAGGACGGAAAACGATCCGCAGTGCATCGTGATGACTAACCATTTGATCCATCGCTGTACGCAGTGCCGCTTCATCAAAACCATCCTTGCTATGCAGCATGATGGACTGGTTGTGATGATGAGCATCCGCCAGGTTTTGCTCCAAGAACCAGTGTTGAACGGGTGTCAGCTTCACAGCGCCTACCACTTCACTCTGATCCGCCAATCGGGTAACGGATTGGACTTTCAGCGCCAATGCAGACACCGTTGGATGGCTGAACAGGTCTTTCATCTCCAGTCGATAACCTGCTTGTAGCAAGCGGGACGATACTTGCAGCGCTTTGATCGAATCGCCGCCCAGCTCGAAGAAGTTATCCTGCGTGCCTACGGCCTCCACGCCGAGCACTCCGGCCCATACCGCAGCCAATACTTGCTCCACCTTGGTACGCGGGGCTACATAGGCTGCTCCCGTATGGATGCTGCCTTCCGGTTCTGGCAAGGTCTTACGGTCAATTTTGCCGTTGCTGGTCAGCGGGATCGTCTCCAGTCGCATCAGGCGTGCTGGCACCATGTGCGCTGGCAGTCCGGCTTCCAGCGTGGCCTGTACTTCCTCGATCCGCAGCTCGGTTTCTCCCGTGATGTATCCGCACAAATACTTGTGTCCACGCTCGTCCGTCCGGTCGATGACTACGGCTTGACGCACACCCGGTACCCGCTGGATCGCCGTTTCAATCTCGCCCAGCTCGATCCGATAGCCCCGGATTTTGACTTGATAGTCCATCCGGCCGATAAAGTCTACATTGCCGTCCGGCATCCACCGCGCCAAATCGCCGGTGCGATACAAACGTTCACCCGGTACGTACGGGTTCGCTACGAATTTCTCGGCTGTCAGGTCCGCACGGTTCAGGTACCCCCGTGCGACCCCGATGCCGCCGATGCACAACTCGCCCAGTACACCGATCGGTACCGGATTCAGCTGGCTGTCCACGATGTAGAAGCGTGCGTTCAGCCACGCCTGTCCAATCGGCACATTCCCGCTGCTTGGCAGCTTCGACAGCTCTTCGTCGTAGAAGCTGGAGTCGATCGCCGCTTCCGTGACGCCATAGCTGTTGATGATACGGATATCTGCGCCAAACCGTTCTTGCAGCACTCGGTAGTCCGTCACGCTACAGCTATCCGAGCTCGTGATCAGCAGCTCCAAACTGCTCATGTCCAGTCCGTGTTCATGCACATGCTGCATAAACGGTACGATCAGGGCTGGCGTCGATTCGAACACGGTAATCTGATAATCACGAATCCAGCCATATAGACGGCTTGGATCAATGCGATCCTCTTTCGGACAGATGACCATCGTGCCGCCGTTATAGAGCGTCCGTGCAATATCGCCGACGAACACGTCGAAGGAGAAGCTCGCCAGTTGCAGCAGACGTACCGGGAACTGGTTCAGACGGTAATCCCGGCGATAGGCCGCAGCCGTGTTCACCAAGCTGCGATGCTCGATCATGACGCCTTTTGGACGTCCCGTTGTACCGGACGTATAGATCACATACGCCAGATCGTGCGACTCGTTGATGTGATCGACGTCTGTCACATCTCCGGTATACAGCGACTCATCGTCTAATGCTAGTACGGTGTGCAGACGCAGCCCTGTTGCCAGCTCGGATGCTGCTTCGCGGTTAGGTGGCGAATCTGATTTCAAGCTTACACCCTCATTGAGGCTGTCTCTTTCCATCGTTTCAGCGCTAACCGCTGTTTCCAACTCACCCTCGGTCTTTCCTTCGCCCAGAGCCCCTTGGCTTTCATTCAGCCATGCTTGCGTGCGCTCCTGCAAACTGGTTTGGGTCAACAGCACCGTCGCACCGCTGTCCTCCAGCATGAAACGAATGCGTTCGGACGGATAGTCTGCATCCAGCGGCACGTAGGCGCCTCCAGCCTTCCATACCGCTAGTACGCCGACCAGCATGTCTACCGAGCGTTCACTTAGAATGCCGACAATGGATTCGCGTCCAATGCCTTCTTTTCGCAGTCTGCGCGTCAATTGGTTCGCACGCTCGTTCAGCTGGCGGTACGTAAGCTGCTGCTCCTCGTACACCACCGCCACATGATCTGGCACAAGCTGTGCCTGTTCTTCCACATAGGCATGGAATAAGACTTCTGCTTCAGCCGCAACCTCCGATACGCCTACATCTCCAAAACCATAGAGGATTTGTGCCTTCTCCTCGACAGTTACCATATCCAGAGCTGCCAGTGGCTGCTGTGGATGAAGTGTAATGGCACGTACGAGTTCGGTAAAATGCTGTGCCAAGCGTGCGATGGTCTCCGGCTTGTACAGCGCCGTGCTGTATTCCAAACTACACAGAATACCTTCTGGCTGCTCTACGGCATCCAAGGTCAGATCGAATTTGGACGTAGGATTATCCGTCGGATACGGCTTGAAGGTCAGACCTTCCAGTTCGAACTCCTGCTGCTCAAATGTTTTCAACTCAAACATGGTGTCAAACAGTGCATTCCGGCTCGTATCCCGTGTTAAATTCAGCTTTTCAACCAGCTCTTCAAACGGATATTCCTGATGCTCATACGCACGGAGCGCATGCTCTTTGACCTCTTGCAGATAGTCCAGGAACGTTTTGTCGCCAGACGGATAATTGCGGATCGCCAGCGTGTTGAGGAATACCCCTACCAGGCTCCCCAGTTCCGCATGTGGTCTTCCGGCAATCGGCGTGCCGACAATGATGTCCTCTTGACCCGTGTATTTATGCAAGAGCGTACTATACGCTGCCAGCAACACCATGTACAAGGTGGAGCCGGTTTGCGCGGCCAGCTGTTTCAACCGCTCACTGTCCTCCATACAGATCGCAAACTCAAATCGAGTTCCTTCCAGACGCTGTACAGCAGGTCTTGTAAAATCCGTCGGCATATCCAGCGCCGGAATCTCACCAGACATGGTGTTCAGCCAGTAGCTTTCTTGCGCACGCAGACGTTCACTTTGCATATCTGCATGCTGCCAAACCGCATAGTCCTTGTACTGAATCCGAAGTGGCGACAGCTCCTTGCCTTCATACAATTGAGAAAACTCCTGCACGATAATGCCCTCCGTCACGCCATCCGAAATAATATGATGCATGTCATAGAGCATAACGTGACGCCCCGGTCCGTTTTCGATCAACTGAACCCGCAGTAACGGTGCTTGTGCGAGATCAAATGCACGTACAAAGTCCTGTGCGTACTGCGGTGTCTCTTCTTCGCTTGCTTGCACATATTCCACGCTGAATGGAGCGCTGGATTCAATCCGCTGAATCACCTCACCATCCACCATATCGAATCGGGTTCGGAGGGCTTCATGACGGGCAATCAGCTGGCGGAAGGCTTGTTCCAGTCGTTTTTTATCCAAGGAGCCTTCGATAATCAACGCTCCTGGCATGTTGTAGCTAACCTCTCCCCCTTCCAGGTGACTCAAAACGTACATCCGTTTTTGTGCCGAGGAAACGGGGTAATATTCGCGCTCCTCTGCCACAGGTATGGATACATACGTTTGCTGGGTCTGATCTTCATCCATTACCTGTACCAATTGTTCAATCGTCGGATATTGGAAAATATCTCGCAAGGCCAGCTTGTGATTCAGCTCCTGATGAATTTTCGCCATCAGGGTGGTAGCGCGCAGCGAATGTCCTCCCACTTCAAAGAAGTTATCCTGGATGCCTATTTGGTGATGATTCAGAACGCTTTTCCAAATACGTACCAGCTGCTCTTCCAGCTCTGTGCGCGGCGCCACGTACTTCGTGCCTCCTTCGAGACGTGTTTCTGGCGCTGGCAACGCTTTGCGATCAATTTTTCCGTTTGGTGTCAGCGGGAAACGATCCAGGGGTACGACGTAGGTCGGGATCATATAGCCCGGCAGTTTGGGCTGCAGTGTGCTGCGCAGCTCCGGCAAATTCAGCGCCTCCGAGGCTACGACATACGCACACAGATCTTTGTCTCCGTCTTCGTTTTCCCAGGCGGTGACGATCGCTTTCTCAATGCCAGCCACAGTCAGCAGCTGCGCTTCCACCTCGCCCAGTTCGATCCGGAAGCCCCGGATTTTGACCTGATCATCCATCCGGCCGATAAAGTCCACATGGCCGTCTGGCATCCACCGCGCCAAGTCGCCGGTACGATACAGTCGTTCACTCGGCATGTACGGGTTCGCTACGAATTTCTCCGCCGTCAGGTCCGCACGGTTCAGGTACCCCCGTGCGACCCCGGCTCCGCCAATGCATAGCTCGCCCAGTACACCAATCGGCACCGGATTCAGCTGGCTGTCCACAATGTAGAAGCGTGCGTTCAGCCACGCCTGTCCAATTGGCACGTTACCGCTGCTTGGCAGCTTCGACAACTCTTCGTCATAGAAGCTGGAGTCAATCGCCGCTTCCGTAACACCGTAGCTGTTGATGATACGGATATCCGCGCCAAACCGCTCCTGCAGCACTCGGTAGTCTGTCACGCTGCAGCTGTCTGAGCTCGTGATGAGCAGCTCTAGACTACTCATATCTAGTACGTGTTCATGCACATGCTGCATAAACGGTACGATCAAAGCTGGAGTCGATTCGAACACCGTAATTTGATAATCACGAATCCATCCGTGGAGACGGCTAAAATCAATCCGGTCGTCTTTCGGACAGATGACCATCGTTCCCCCGTTATAGAGTGTCCGCGCAATATCGCCGACGAACACGTCGAAGGAGAAGCTGGCCAGTTGTAGCAGTCGTACCGGGAATTCGCTCAGGCGGTAATCCCGACGATAGGCCGCAGCGGTATTCACCAAGCTGCGATGTTCGATCATGACACCTTTTGGACGTCCGGTTGTCCCCGACGTGTAGATCACATACGCCAGATCCTGCGGTTCGTTAATATGATCGACGTCTGTCGTATCTCCGGTGTACAGTGACTCATTATCCAATGCCAGTACGGTGTGCAGACGCAGCCCTGTTGCTGGCTCGGAGGCTGCTTCGCGGTCAGGTGGCGAATCTGATTTCAAGCTTACGCCTTCACTCAGGTTGTCCCTTTCCATCATTTCAGCACCAGCTGCTGTTTCCAATTCACCCTCAGTCTGCCCTCCGGCCAAGGCCTGTTGGCTTTCCTCCAGCCATACCTGGGCACGCTCTTGCAATCTCGTTTGGGTCAACAGTACCGTCGCACCGCTGTCCTCCAGCATGAAACGAATCCGTTCGGATGGATAGTCTGCATCCAGCGGCACATAGGCGCCTCCGGCTTTCCACACCGCCAATACGCCGACCAGCATGTCTACCGAGCGTTCACTCAAAATGCCGACAATCGATTCGCGTCCAATGCCTTCCTTTCGCAATTTACGCGCCAATTGGTTCGCACGCTCGTTCAGTTTGCGGTACGTCAGCTGTTGCTCCTCGTACACCACCGCCACGTGATCTGGTACAAGCTGGGCTTGTTCTTCCACAAAGGCATGGAACAGGGCTCCCGCTTCAACAGCATCAGCACCTAATACCCCCACATTTCCAAATCCATCGATGAGTTGCTCTTTTTCCTCGGCGGTTACCATATTCAAAACTGCCAGGGGCTGCTGTGGATGATAGGCAATAGCTCGAATGATTTCCGCAAAATGCTGTGCCAATCGCGTCATGGTCTCCGGCTTATACAGCGCCGTGCTGTATTCCAGACGGCACAGAATGCCTTCGGGCTGCTCTATGGCCTCCAAGCTCAGATCAAACTTGGCCGTATGATTGTCCAGTGGATAGGAGCTCAAGGTCAGACCTTTCAGCTCGAACTCCTGCTGCTCTATTGTTTTCAGCTCAAACATCGTGTCAAACAGCGCATTCCGGCTCGTATCCCGCGTTACATTCAGTTTTTCAACCAGTTCTTCAAACGGATAGTCCTGATGCTCATACGCACGGAGCGCATGCTCTTTGACCTCCTGCAGATAATCCAGGAACGACTTGTCGCTGGACGGATAATTGCGCATCGCCAGCGTGTTGATGAATACACCGACCAGACTCTCCAGTTCGGCATGCGGTCGTCCGGCAATCGGTGTGCCAACGACGATGTCCTCTTGGCCTGTGTATTTGTGTAAGAGCGTGGTGTACGCCGCCAACAACACCATATACAGAGTAGCGCCGGTGTGTGCCGCCAGTTCTTTCAGGCGTTCACTAACCTCACGTTCCAGTACAAATTCGATCGTATCCCCTGCCGTACTCTGCACCGCTGGGCGGGCAAAGTCAGTGGAGAGATCCAGTACAGGTAGTTCTCCTTGGAAGGTGTCAAGCCAGTACGCTTCCTGACGCTGCATCCATTCCTGATGGGCCTCGCTTTGCTGCCATACTGCATAATCTTTGTACTGAATCCGCAAAGACGCTAGCTCTTCACCGCCATACAAGCGGACAAACTCATCGGTCAGGACCTCCATGGACACCCCATCCGAGACGATATGGTGCATGTCGAGCATGAGCAAATGCTGGGATTCCTGCTTCGCTCCTTGAACGCCCAGATCCACCAAGCCTACCCGCAGCAGCGGCGCAGCTTTGAGATCAAACGGACGGACAAAGCGCCGTACCAACTCTTGTGCTTCTATGTTGACCATGGTGTACGTATCTGTAGTTGTGTCCTGATCTGTGTCCACAGTCGCACCCGCTGCTTGTACCTTCGTATATTCCACCTCGAACGGCACAGTGTCCTCAATCCATTGCATCGGCTCACTGTCGATTAGCTCAAAGCGGGTACGCAAGGTTGCATGGCGGGCAATCAGTTGACGGAATACATGTTCCACTCGTTTCACATCCAGCGGACCGCTCACTTGCAGCACCGACGGCATGTTGTAATTCACATCCTGCGGGTCGAACTGATGCAGCACATACAGTCGCTTTTGTGCCGAGGACAGTGGATAGAAGCTGCGCTCCTCCGTCACCGGAATGGACGCATACGCCACCTGATCCACACCTTCCAGAACGGCTGCCAGCTGCTCAATCGTTGGCGCTTTAAAAATGCTGCGCAGAGGAAGTGGCTTGTTCAGCTCTTGGTGAATCTTCGAGGCCAGTGTCGTCGCCCGCAGCGAGTGTCCACCCATCTCAAAGAAGTTTTCCTTCACGCCGACCTGCGCCAGACCCAGTACATCCTGCCAAATTTGTGTCAGCTTCACTTCCACCCACGTCCGCGGTGCGACATAGTCGGCTCCGCTTTGCAGGCTGCCTTCCGGTGCCGGCAGGACCTTGCGGTCAATTTTTCCATTGGGACTCAGCGGCATTTGCTTCAGCTGTACAAAGTACGATGGGACCATGTAGCTTGGCAGCTCCCGGCCCAGCTCACTTCTCAGCTCGCTGGCACGGATTTCTTGCCCCGCGACATAGTACGCCACCATTTGTTTTTGGCCCGTTTCATCCGCACGAGCCATGACCACCGCTTCTCGTACCGATTCCACTTGGAGTAGCTGCGTTTCGACCTCGCCCAGCTCAATTCGGTACCCCCGGATTTTCACCTGATGGTCAATCCGGCCTAAGTATTCAATGTTGCCGTCTGGCATCCATCTCGCCAAATCACCAGTGCGGTACATCCGTTCATACCCAGCTTCCCCGCCGGCAAACGGATCGGCAACGAATTTCTCGGCCGTTAGCTCCGGACGGTTCAGGTAACCGCGGGCTACGCCGACACCGCCGATGCACAGTTCCCCTGCTACCCCAATCGGCTGCAATTGCTCCGTGCCTTCCTTCACGATGTACAGACGGATATTTTGAATCGGTTTTCCGATCGGGATCACCGCATATGCCTCATCCGGCTCGCAATCGAAGTACGATACGTCCACCGTTGCTTCGGTTGGGCCATACAGGTTGACTAGCTTCGCTCCGGCCAGGCTCGATACGAGCCGCTGGAACCGGGCCACATGCTGTGGCGGCAACGCTTCACCACTGGCAAAGACATGGCGCAGCGTGCCCAGCTTCGCCTGCATCACTTCTCGTGGCTGCTGCTCCACATACTCCAGAAATGCATGCAGCATCGCCGGTACAAAGTGCATCGTAGTCACGCCGTCGCGGGCAATCGTGTCCACGATGTCTTCCGGGTTCTTTTCCCCGCCGACCGACAGCAGGCTTACCTTCGAGCCGACCATCGACCACCAGAACAGCTCCCACACCGACACATCGAAGGTGAAGGCGGTCTTTTGCAGGATCGTATCTTTCGCGCTTAGGCCATAACGTTCATGCATCCACAAAATCCGGTTCAGCACGGAATGGTGCTCCACCATCACGCCCTTCGGTTTTCCGGTCGAACCGGAGGTATAAATGACATAGGCAACATGATGCGGTCCAGCCAGTAGCTCCAAATTTGATCCGTCTTCGTGATAAATGTTCTTGCCGTCCTGCTTCTGACGATCCAGCACCAGCACCTGGCCGTCGAAACTCAGCGAGGCTTGCTCCGCCAGATGCGCTTGCGTCAGCACCAGCTTCGCGCCCGAGTCCTCCAGCATAAAGCGGATACGATCGGCCGGATATTCTGGATCAATCGGCACATAGGCTCCGCCGGCCTTCAGGATCGCGTAGATGCCTACGATCATGTCCAGTGAACGGTGGACCAGAATACCCACGGGCTGATCCGGCTGAACCCCTTGCGCACGCAAGGTCCGGGCCAAACGGTTAGCCCGTTCGTTCAGCTCCGCGTAGGTCAACGACTCTGCACCACACAGTACCGCCACTTGCTCCGGTGTATTCGCTACCTGCTGCTCAAACAGACTGCTTAGCGTCTGATCCTGCGGATAGGCTGCTGCCGTATCTCCCCACACCTGAACGATCTGTGCCTGCTCTTCCGCTGTCACCAATGCCAGCTCATTCACTCGGATATGCGGATTGTCAATAATTTGCTCGATGACATGCAGTACATGTCCCTGCATCCGCTCGATCGTAGACCGATCGTACACATTCGCGTTGTATCTAAACATGATCCGGAAGGTTTCATCTGGCATCACAATCAAGTCCAGATCATAGTTCGTTTGCTCGACAACCTCTACATTCGTAATGTCAAACGCGGATGGACGAGCTTCACCCAGCTGCTCAACTTGTTCCTCGACCGGATAGTTCTCAAACACCATAATGTGGTTAATCAGATTTTGCTGCTGCTCGGTCAGCGCCTGAATCTCATACAGCGGGAAGCTGTCATAGACGCCTGAAGCCAGCGCTTGCTCCTGCGTTTTGCGCATGATGTCCACAAACGTGGCATTTCGCTCACTTTGAATCCGCACTGGGATGGTATTAATGAACAGGCCGATCATATGCTCTACGCCCGGAATATCCGTCGGACGTCCAGATACGACACTGCCGAATACAACATCCTCGTTGTTGTTATATTGCTGCAAAATAAGGCCCCACACGCTCTGCATCAGCGTATTGATCGTGACTTGCTGCTGCTTCGCAATCCGGTACATAGCTTCGCTCCACGTTGGATCCAGCTCTACCGTTATTTTTTCAGAAACATATTTGCTGGTATCGCTTGTTGTCGTAGACAGAACACTTTCGCTGCTATCCGCCACGTGGTCTTTGGATAAAGTATCCGCTCCAGGTAACAACGTCTGCTGTTCAAAGCCCGCCAAATAGCTGCTCCAATACTCTTTTGCCGCACGTTCATCTTGGCGCTCTAGCCATTCGATATATTGGCCATACGGTGTGATCGGAGCAAGCTCCGGCTGTTTCTGCTCCAGCAGCGCAAAATACGTACCAAACACCTCGCCCGTAACAAGCGACAAGCACCAGCCGTCCATGACGATGTGATGGAAGCTCCAGACCAAGTGATACGTTTCTTCATCGGTCTGCAATACCTGTACGCGCATCAGCGCATCCGTACCGAGATTAAAACCTCTCGCTTGGTCCTCCTGCTTAAACGCCTGGATATATGCCTGTTGCTCCGCTTCCTGCATTTCGCGTATATCCTTGAAGGAAAGATCGCTATTTTTATGACGGAACACGATTTGCAATGGCTCCAGACCGTGTCCTGTCTCAAATTGATGGAAATTCGTCCGCAGCGCTTCATGACGCTGTGTCAGCACATCCAGACTCTTACGGAAAATAGCAACATCAAAGCTGCCCTTTTGATCAAACGACGCTTGCTGGAAGTATGCACCTGAGTCCGGCTCCATCAGACTATGAAACAGCATCCCCTTCTGCATGGGAGAAAGAGCATACACATTTTCAAGCTCGCCCACAGAAGCTGTTTGCTCCGTCAATTGCTCCAGCTGCTCCAGTGTCAAGCCTTTGAACAAGACATCGCTTGGCGTTAGCTCACTCCGCTCTTGGGAGGCACAATGCTTGATGACTTCCTGCAAGCTTTCCTGCAATAGCCGGGCAAACTTCTCTACGTTTTGCTGTTGGTATACGTGGCTGTCATAACGAATTTCCAGGGTCAGCACGCCTGCTGTAATCATGCCGTTCACATTCAGCGGCTGCTCCAGTACGGTGCGGTCACTCAACGGCTCTCCACCTGGATGTGAAGACAGCGTGATCTCCCCATTTTCCAAGTCCTGATCAAATTGTCCCAAATAGTTAAAGCTGATCTCAGGCTGCAGGCTCCAGGAAGAGGTAGCATCATCCGAAGACATATACTTCAACATACCGTAGCCAATGCCCTTATGCGGTACATGCCGCAGGTCCTCTTTTACCCGCTTGATGCGCTGCCCTACTTCTGATGTTCCATCCACATCCAGCAGCACCGGATACTGACTCGTAAACCAGCCCACGGTACGTGTGATGTCGATATCGGGAACAATAGCTTCCCGGCCATGGCCCTCCAGATTGACCAGCACTTGCTCCTGCTCGCTCCAGTTGTACAATGCGGTACCGAGTGCGGTTAACAGCAGATCATTGACCTCGGTGTGGTACGCACGATGTGCTTCCTGCAGCAGCAGTCGGGTGTCCTGTTCGCTCCAAGCTACGGTCACCGTCTCACTGTCTCTGACCACAAAATGCTGTCCTGCCGCTCTTTCTTGATCTTTAGGTAGCGATGCGACTTCCACGTGGGCAAGACGCTGCCAATATTCGCGTTCTTTGTCGATGGCCGGACTGTTGGCATATTGAGACAAACGCTCTGCCCAAGTGGAGAACGAATCCGTTTTATATGGCAAGCGAATCGCTTCTCCCCGAACGGCCTGCTCATATCCAGTCGCAAAATCCTCAAACACAATCCGCCATGAAATGCCGTCTACAACCAAATGGTGAATGGCAATCAGTAAATGATCTCCATCCATGCAGCGGAAAAGTCCCAACTTCACCAGCGGTCCTTCATCCAGACGAATCGAGCTTTGAATGGCATTAGCTTTCGTTTCGATCGCCATCGCAACATCTGCCGCATCTTCGACGCCTGTCAAATCCACAACGTCCAGATGATACAGCTCGCCTTCATTCATACCGCGATTCCACGCTTCATAGCCCTGTTCGGTCTGACGGAAGACCATACGCAGCGCATCATGATGCTCCGTCAACTTGGTCACCGTGTGATGCAATGCGGCTTCGTCAAAGCCTTCTGCTCGATGCAGCATCACCGACTGGTTAAAATAATGCGGCTCTGCCGAGGCTTGTCCAAAGAACCACTGCTGGATCGGAGTCAGCTTAACACTTCCCGAAACCTCGCCCTGATCGGCCGTACGGCTAACTTTTTGTACATGACCGCTCAGCAGCGAAATGGACGGATATTGGAACAAATCCTTCATGTCCAGCTTGTAGCCCGCTTGCAGTAAGCGGGACGATACCTGGATCGCTTTGATCGAATCGCCGCCGAGGTCAAAGAAATTATCCAAAATCCCGACGCTCTTCGCTCCTAAGACAGACTGCCAAATCGAAACCAACGTCTGCTCCAGTGCTGTGCGCGGCTCTACATAATCCGCTCCGCTTTGCAGGCTGCCCTCCGGTGTCGGCAGGGCCTTGCGGTCGATTTTTCCGTTCGGTGTCAGCGGCATCTGCTCCAGCTGGATGAAGTATGAAGGCACCATGTAGTTGGGCAGTTCCTCACCCAATAAGCTGCGCAGCTCACCCGCGCTGACTTCTCTTTCAGCGACATAGTACGCCACCAGTTGGTTTTGTCCCTGCTCGTCCGCTTGGGCCAGGACGATGACCTCCTGCACATTTTCCACTTTCAATATTTGTGCTTCGACCTCGCCCAGTTCGATCCGGTAGCCCCGGATTTTCACCTGGTGGTCGATCCGGCCCAAATATTCAATGTTGCCGTCAGGCATCCATCTCGCCAAGTCCCCCGTACGGTACATTCGTTCATAGCCTGCTTCACCGGCTGCAAACGGGTTCGCTACAAATTTCTCCGCTGTCAGCTCTGGGCGATCCAAATAACCCCGCGCCAGACCCGGACCAGATACGCACAGCTCACCCGCTACGCCGACCGGGGCCAAATGTCCATGCACATCCACCATGTATACCCGGTGATTCGGCATAGGGCGTCCGATGGAAATGAGTTGGCCTGCCCTTTCATCCTCGGATACCGGCCAAATAGATGTTGCCACCGAGTTTTCGGTTGGACCGTAGCCATTGTAGTACGCCACTTGATCCTTCCACTTGTATACCAATTCTGTGGAAGAGGCTGAGCCCGCAGTGAACAGAATACGTAGGTTTGGCATCCGCTGCGGCTCCAGATACACCGCATAGGTCGGCGGCAAAGCAGCCACCGTGATGTGGTGATCGGCCATATACTGCTCAAACCGCTCGTAGTTCAAAATCGTCTCTGTCGTTGGCACATATAACGTGGCGCCGCAGAACAGCGCCTGGAAGATTTCCCAGCAAGCTGCATCAAACGAGTAGCTGGCGAACAGCAGCGCATGATCCGACGTACGGATCTTGAGCGTCTGATCAAAATACGTTTTCAGATTGCACAGCCCATGGTGCTCCAGCATCACGCCCTTCGGCTGCCCCGTCGTCCCTGACGTATAAATCACATACGCCAAATCATTCGGGCCGGACCACGGCTCCAGGTTGGAGCCATCCTCGTGATACACACTTTGTGCTCCATCCAGCACCAGCACTTGACCATCGATAACTGCTTTGTCCACCAGATGACTTTGTGTCAACAGCAGCTTCGCTCCCGAGTCGTCCAGCATGTAGCGGATACGTTCCTCCGGATAGGTTGGATCGATAGGAACATAGGCGCCCCCAGCCTTCAAAATCCCAAAGATGCCCACGATCATGTCCACCGAGCGCTCAGTCATCAGACCCACCAGACGATCCTTCGTCACGCCTTGACTGCGCAAGGTACGAGCCAATTGATTGGCGCGTTCATTCAGCTCACGATAAGTCAGCGTCTCTCCTTCAAAGAATAAGGCTGTCTGCTCCGGTGTCTGCGCCGTTTGCGCCTCGAACAAGCCGTGAATCGTTTGCTCGCTTGGATACACTGCTACTGTATTGCCCCAGACCTCAACGATTTGCTCGCGCTCCTGCACCGTAACCATATCCAGCTCACACACGCGAATGTCTGGATTCGCTGTCACTTGCTCCAGCAGCTGTACCAGATGACCTCGAATTTGCTCTACGCTTTCCCGTTCAAAGGCCAAGGCATTATAGCCGAAGCTCATGTGAATGGTATTCCCCGGCAGCACTACCACGTTAAAGTCATAGTTGGTCTGCTCGACAGACTCGGCTCCTGTGATGGTGAAGCTGGCCGCCTCACCGCTACCTAATTGCTCAATTTGCTCCTCGACCGGATAGTTCTCAAAAATAAGAATATGATTGATCAAATCCTGCTTAAGCTCTGACAGCCCCTGAATTTCATACAGCGGATACGTATCATACACATGGGAAGCAATCGATTGCTCCTGGGTTTGCTTCATCACGTCGGAGAATAGATTGTCCACTTGACTGCGGATACGCACCGGAATCGTATTGATAAACAGACCAATGATATGCTCCACGTTCGGAATGTCTGCCGGACGTCCAGATACCACGCTGCCAAACACGACATCATCGGTGCCATTATATTTTTGCAGCAAAAGGCCCCAAACGGTCTGCATCAACGTATTGATGGTCACCTGATAACGCTTGGCTATACGCTGAATACCAGCGGTTAGCTCTACGCCCAAATCAAAATCCAGACGCTCCGCCTGATACCCCGCCTTGCCCTGGATTTTTGCCTGTGGCAAACGGGACTGCTCCTCATATCCATCCAGAACCTTGCTCCAATAACTTGATGAGGCCTGACGATCCTGCTGCTCCAGCCATTCGATATATTGACTATACGGGGTTACAGGGGCCAGTTCCGGTTGTTTATGAGCCAGGATCGCAAAATAGCTTGCAAACACTTCGTTTGTCACCAGTGACAAGCACCAGCCGTCCATCACGATATGATGGAAGCTCCATACAAAACGGTACGTATCCTCACCTGTGCGCAACACAGCGACACGCATCAAGGCGTCTTTTGCTAGATCAAAACCTCTTTGCTTGTCTTTACGTGTAAATTCGAGCATGTACTCGTTTTGCTGCTCTTCCTCCATATCCCGCAAATCCTCAACATACAGTTCACTGCGCTTATTCCGGTACACGACCTGAAGCGGTTCATCCTTCCAGCCGCTGTAGAAGTTCGTGCGCAATACCGTATGCCGCTGCACCAAGACATCCAAACTGGCCGCAAATGCAGCAATATTAAAATGTCCGCGCAGATCAAAGGAGGCCTGTTCAAAATACGCTCCCGATTGCGAATCCATCAGATTGTAAAAGAGCATGCCCTTTTGCATCGGTGTCAGTGCGTATACATTTTCCAGCTCACCGATACGTGCCGCCTGTTCCGCAATCTGTTCCAGCTCTCCAGTCGTCAGACCTTTGAAGGATACATCACTTGGCGTCAGTTCCGGTTGTTCCTGAGCGGTGCAATGCGCAATGACCTCTTGCAAAGCGGATTGCAGCAGTCCCGCCACACGCTCCAGCGTTTCTTTACGATACTGCTTACGGCTGTAAGCAATTGTCAAACACAGCGTGCCTTCCGAGATCATCGCGTTTAAATCCAGCGTGTACGGCAAGCGGGAATGGGCATCCTCTGTCTCCCCTGCATGGTAGGACGACAACGTGATTCCACTGTTTTGCAGATCCTGATCCACCTGCCCCAAGTAGTTAAAGCTGATTTCCGGTTCTGCAATCGCACGCGCTTCACCTGTTCCGAACGTAGGGGACAAGTAGCGCCAAATGCCATAGGTCAGCCCTTTATGCGGAATCCGGCGCAAGCCTTCCTTCGTTTCTTTAATTCGCTGAGCCAGTGTCATTTCCTTGCTGGTCTCCAACAACACCGGATACAAGCTCGTAAACCAGCCGATCGTACGCGTAATATCCACCTCTGGCAGGATCGTTTCCCGGCCGTGTCCCTCCAGATTCACCAGCACATGGCCTGCGCCTGTCCAGCGGTGCATCGCGAGTCCCAGCGCAGTCAGCAGCAAATCATTGACCTCGGTGTTGTAGGCGCGATGAGCCTGCTTCAGCAGTTGCTCGGTTTCAGCTTCGGTCCACGCTACGGTCAGCACTTCGCTGTCTGCGTTCAAGGAGCCTTCATAGGCAAAATCCTTAGGCAGCGGCGTAGCTTCCGCTTTGGCCTGTTCCAGCTGCTTCCAATAAACTTCATCCGAGGCAGCCTCAGGACGGTTGGCGTAAGAAGATAACTCCTGTGCCCAAGTTTGGAAGGAATCTGTTTTATAAGGCAATCGTACAGGCTCACCCTTGATCGCCTGCTCGTAGCCTGTCGAGAAATCTTCGAACAGAATCCGCCACGACACTCCGTCCACCACCAAGTGGTGAATGGCGATCAGCAGATGGTCGCCTTCGGCTGTACGGAACCTTCCCAGCTTCACCAACGGTCCTGCGGACAGGTCCATGCTGCTTTGAATTTCCGTTGCCTTCGCTTCCAGCGCTTCCGCATAGTTTTCCTGTTTACGGTAGTCCACTGTTTCCAGCGTATACAGCGTGCCTTCCTCTACAGCCCGTGTCCAAGCCGTATAACCAGCGGAAGTCTGACGGAAAACTGTACGAAGCGCATCATGATGCTTCACGAGGTGATCCATAACCTTACGAACCGCCGTCTCCTCAAATCCCTCGGCGCGATAGAGCATGACCGCTTGATTAAAGTGCTGTGGACGCTCGCGCTCCTGCGCAAAGAACCAATGCTGGATCGGTAGCAAAGCAGTTTCCCCGCTGACTTCTTCTTGATTGGCCATACGACGGACCTCATGCATATGCGGTGCCAGGGCTGCAACTGTCGGATATTGGAACAAATCCTTCATGTCCAGCTTATAGCCGGCCTGGAACGCACGGGATGCGATTTGGATGGCTTTGATGGAATCGCCGCCCAGATCAAAGAAATTGTCCAAAATACCGACCGTCTGTAGTCCCAGTACGGACTGCCAGACCGCGACCAGCGCGCGTTCTTGCACCGTACGCGGCTCTGCATAGTCGGCTCCGGTTTGCAGGCTGCCTTCCGGTGCCGGCAAGGCCTTGCGGTCGATTTTGCCGTTGGGACTTAGCGGCATTTGCTCCAGCTGTACAAAGTACGATGGGACCATGTAGCTTGGCAATTCTCGGCCCAGCTCACTTCTCAGCTCGCTGGCTCCGATTTCTTGCCCCGCAACATAGTAGGCGACCATTTGTTTTTGACCCGTTTCATCCGTACGAGCCATAACCACCGCTTCTCGTACCAATTCCACTTGAAGCAGCTGTGTTTCGACCTCGCCCAGTTCAATCCGGTACCCCCGGATTTTCACCTGATGGTCGATCCGGCCCAGATACTCAATGTTCCCGTCCGGCATCCATCTCGCCAAATCGCCGGTGCGGTACATCCGTTCATAGCCTGCTTCCCCGCCAGCAAACGGATCTTTCACAAATTTCTCGGCCGTCAGCTCCGGACGGTTCAGGTAACCGCGGGCTACGCCGACACCACCAATACACAGTTCCCCTGCAACCCCAATCGGCTGCAATTGCTCCGTGCCTTCCTTCACAATGTACAGACGGATATTCTGAATCGGTTTCCCGATCGGAATCACTGCATATTCCTCATCCGGCTCGCAATCAAAGTACGATACGTCCACCGTCGCTTCGGTTGGTCCATACAGGTTGACCACCTTCGCTCCGGCCAGGCTCGACACGAGCCGCTGGAACCGGGCCACATGCTGTGGCGGCAACGCTTCACCACTGGCAAAGACATGGCGCAGCGTGCCCAGCTTCGCTTGCATCACTTCTCGTGGCTGCTGCTCCACATACTCCAGGAACGCATGCAGCATGGCGGGTACAAAGTGCATCGTGCTCACACCGTCGCGGGCAATCGTGTCCACGATGTCTTCCGGGTTCTTTTCCCCGCCGACCGACAACAGGCTTACCTTCGAGCCGACCATTGACCACCAGAACAGCTCCCACACCGACACGTCGAAGGTGAAGGCGGTCTTTTGCAGAATCGTATCTTCTGCACTCAAGCCGTAGCGATTATGCATCCACAAAATTCGGTTCAGCACGGAATGGTGCTCCACCATCACGCCCTTCGGTTTTCCCGTGGAGCCAGAGGTATAAATGACATAGGCGACATGGTGCGGTCCAGCCAGGGGCTCTAGATTTGAACTGTCTTCGTGATAGATGTCCTGACGATCCAGTACCAGTACCTGGCCGTCGAAACTCAGCGAGGCTTGCTCCGCCAGATGCGCTTGTGCCAGCACCAGCTTCGCGCCCGAGTCCTCCAGCATAAAGCGGATGCGGTCAGCCGGATATTCTGGATCGATCGGCACATAGGCCCCGCCTGCCTTCAGGATCGCGTAGATGCCCACGATCATGTCCAATGAACGGTGGACCAGAATACCCACGGGCTGATCTGGTTCAACCCCTTCGGCACGCAAGATGCGTGCGAGTCGGTTAGCTCGCTCGTTCAGCTCACGGTAGGTCAACGACTCCGCTCCGCACAACACCGCCACTTGCTCCGGTATATTCGCTGCCTGCTGCTCAAACAGACTGCTTAGCGTCTGGTCCTGCGGATAGGCTGCCGCCGTATCTCCCCACACCTGGACGATCTGTGCCTGCTCTTCCGCTGTCACCAATGCCAGCTCATTCACACGGATATCCGGGTTGTCTACGATTTGTCCGATGACGTGGTTGATATGACCATAGATACGCTCCATTGCAGACTGGTTATACACCAGCGCATTGTATTCGAGCAGGATAGAGATATCCTCATCAGGTACGACAATCAGGTTAAAATCGTAGTTGGTTTGCTCTGTAAGTTCCACATTAGCAATGGAGAAGCCTGTGTGTGCGTCCGCTTCGCCGGAACCGCCCATCTGCTTCATCTGCTGCCCGATGGGATAGTTTTCAAAGACCATGATGTGATTGATCAGGTCTTGTTTTTGTTCAGTCCGTGCCTGAATGTCGTAGAGCGGGAACGTGTCATAGACACTGGAGGCCAGAGCCTGTTCCTGCGTACGCTGCAATACGTCAGCAAATGTAGCATCCGGTGCACTGCATATGCGTACCGGAATCGTGTTGATAAACAAACCGATCATGCTCTCCACACCCGGAATTTCTGCCGGACGACCGGATACCACACTACCAAACACAACATCCTGATGATTATTGTATTTCTGTAAAATAACGCCCCACACGCTTTGCAGCAATGTGTTAATCGTGACATGTTGTTGCTTGGCCATTTGGTTTAAGGCGGCACTCCGTTCTTTACCCAACATAAATGGCAGCTTTTCCAAAACATAGCCGGAATTTGAACTTTGACCGCTTCTGTCTGAATCTTTGTCCCACTCTGCTTCAGAAGCCTGCGAGTTCTCACTAGGCAACAAGGTTTGCTGCTCAAAACCTGCCAAATAGTCACTCCAATAACGAGATGCTTCCTGTGCATCTTGGTGTTCCAACCATTCGATATAGTCACTATACGGCTTGACAGGTGCGAGTTCTGGCTGCTTGTTCTCCAGCAAGGCAAAATATGCACTAAATACTTCGTCTGTCATTAGTGACAGGCACCAGCCATCCATTACGATATGATGGAAGCTCCATACAAAACGGTATGAGCGATCACCCGTGCGGAAGACGGCTACGCGCATGAGCGCATCCTTGGTTAAATCAAAGCCTTTGGCTTTATCCTGAGACACAAATTCAGCTACAGCGTGTTTACGCCCTCTGACATCCTCATAACGGAAGCTCGGATCTTTATGACGATAGACGATTTGCAAGGGTTGACCATGCCAGCCGCTGTAGAAATTCGTCCGTAATATCGCATGCCGGCTAACCAGCAGCTTTAGGCTTTCCTGGAATATGGATGGTACAAAGTGGCCCTCAAGGTCAAAGGTTGCCTGCTCAAAATACACGCCTGTTTCTGCATTCATCAGACTGTGGAACAGCATCCCCTTTTGCATGGGGGTCAATGGGTACACATTTTCCAATTCCCCAACCGTCTTGGTCTGCGCCTTAATCGTATCGAATTGCTCCAGGGTCAGGCCTTTAAACAGCACATCACTTGGAGTCAATTCGGCCTGCTCCCGTGTCACACAATGCTCGATCACTTCAAGCAGATTGGCTTTCAGCAGGTTGGCTAACATTTGGACCGTATCCTTACGGAAGGCTTTGCCGTTATACCGAATGTCGAGTTCCAGGATGCCGTTCGTGACGATTCCACTCACATCGAGTGCATATTTCAACTTCGTCCGGTCACTAACGACCGATCCCATCGAGTAAGGAGACATATGGATATCGCTGTTTGGCAAGTCCTGATCCAACTGTCCGAGGTAGTTAAAGCTTACTTGTGGCTCGGCAAAAGCTTGATGTTGACCAAGGTTCAGCGCATCTGCTGGCTGACCAACGGTTTGACCGGATTCACTCAAAAATCTCCAGATTCCATAACCCATTCCTTTATTCGGAATAAGACGCAGGCTCTCTTTGACCTGTTTGATTCGATCCGACAAAGCATGACCACGACCGATATCCAGCAGCACCGGATATGGACTCGTAAACCAGCCTACCGTACGAGAAATGTCCGTATCCGGCAAAATGTTCTCCCGTCCGTGTCCCTCTAAATGAATCAGGCTGCGTTCATGCCCCGTCCACGTGTACAGCGTCATGCCTAGTGCAGTCAGCAGCAAATCGTTCACTTCCGTGTTGTACGCGCGGTGTGCTTGCTTCAATAGTTTTTCTGTCTCTTCTTCCGTAAGCTGGAAGACCACGGTATCCGTGTCAGCCCAGGTAAACGGTTCGGTCTGCGCTTGA
Organism: Paenibacillus sp. FSL W8-0439; assembly: GCF_038008995.1. NCBI lineage: Bacteria > Bacillati > Bacillota > Bacilli > Caryophanales > Paenibacillaceae > Paenibacillus > Paenibacillus sp. FSL W8-0439. Next base: position 2,465,220 of record NZ_JBBPAK010000001.1, on the reverse strand, counting down.
TCCTCAGGCAAACGTACTTGGTCAGCCAAAGCAGCAGCGTTCCATTGCTCCCAGTAGGCGTATTCGCTGTCCATGGCTGCGCTATTCGCATAGACGGAAAGTTTTTGTGACCAGGAATGGAATGAATCTGTTTTGTCTGGTAACTGGAGCGTCTCTTCACGGATGGCCTGTTCATAGGCTACAGCTAAATCTTCGAACAAAATGCGCCATGATACCCCGTCCACGACCAAATGGTGAATTACCATCAACAGATGGTCCCCATCCGCACTGTGGAACAAACCAGCCTTCAACAGCGGCCCTTCATGCAGCTGGATACTGCTTTGAATTTCACTAGCTTTCGCCTCAATAGCTGCGCTGAGCGTGGCTTCATCCGTCAAGTTCGTAAAGTCCACCACGTCCAGGTGATACAGCTCGCCTTCCTGTACTCCGCGGTTCCAGGCTTCATAGCCTTGCTCGGTCTTGCTGAACACCATCCGCAGAGCATCATGATGCGCTGTGAGTTTGCCAAGTGCCTGACGCAAAGCGGACTCATCAAAACCCTGCTCCCGGTGCAGCATCACCGCCTGATTAAAGTGATGTGCGTCTACTTGCTTTTGGGCAAAGAACCCATGCTGGATCGGAGACAAAGTTGTTTCCCCGCTCACTTCTCCCTGATCTACCCTACGACTTACCTCGTGCATATGCGGTGCCAGTGTTGCGACGGTTGGGTAGCGGAACAAATCCTTCATGTCCAGCTTGTAGCCTGCCTGGAACGCACGCGATACGATTTGAATCGCCTTGATCGAATCGCCGCCCAGATCAAAGAAATTGTCCAAAATCCCGACAGTGGGCACGCCCAGGATGGACTGCCAGATCGCTACGAGTGTCCGTTCCGTTACCATTCGTGGCGCTGCATACTCTGCACCGCTGTGTAGACTGCCTTCCGGTGCTGGCAGGGACTTGCGGTCGATTTTGCCGTTCGGTGTCAGCGGCATCTGCTCCAACCAGATGAAATACGACGGCACCATATAGTTTGGCAGCGCTTGTCCCAGCTTTTGTCTCAGCTCATTAGCTCCAAGCTCTTGACTTGCCACGTAGTACGCCACGAGCTGGGTTTGACCTGTTTCGTCCGTGCGGGCCATGATGACTGCTTCTTGTACGGACTCCACCTGCAGCAGCTGCGATTCGATCTCGCCCAGTTCGATCCGGTAGCCCCGGATTTTAATCTGGTGATCCATCCGCCCCAAATATTCAATGTTACCGTCCGGCATCCATCTCGCCAAATCGCCTGTACGATACATTCGCTCATGGCCTGCCTTGTCATCAGCGAACGGATGATTTACAAATTTCTCGGCCGTCAGTTCTTCACGTTTCCAGTACCCGCGAGCCAAGCCTTCCCCGGCAATACATAACTCACCCGGCACACCGACGGGCTGCAATTCCCCATTCGCATTCAAGATATATATTTGGGTATTCGCGATAGGACGTCCGATGTTAATTTGTTGAGCATGGGTCAGTTCCTGCACGGTCGACCACACCGTCGTTTCTGTAGGTCCGTACATGTTATAAATACGGGGACCGTTGATTTCTTGCAGTGCTGCAAGCAGCTTGGACGGCAGGGCTTCGCCCCCGACCATAATAGCCTTCACGCCTTGCAACGCGCGGGAGCCTGCTTCATGACCCAGCAGCATTTGCAACCGGGACGGCGTCATTTGCAACATTTCAATATGATGATGAGCAATCAATTCACCCAGCGCCTGAGGATTCACCTGATGCTGGTGGTCGCCAAGCACCACCGTCATTCCACCCAACAGGGGCAGAATAGTCTCCAAAACGAAAATATCGAATGAAATCGTCGTCAGTGACAACATCGTTTTGCTCGTTTCAAAGTCAATGACTTCGCGCATCCCGGTAATAAAGTTGAGGACGGAGCGATGCTGGAGCATAACTCCTTTCGGATTTCCAGTCGAACCAGAGGTATAGATGACGTAAGCCAAATGCTCTGGTCTGGCAATCGATTCCAGGTTACTGCTTTCTCCCTGGTACAATGCCGCATCCTCAAGAAATAGGGCATTGGCGTGGCAATGGTGCTCTTCTGCCAAATCACGACGGGTCAGAAGCACTGCGGCCTCGCTGTCTTCCAGCATGTATGCAATGCGTGAGGACGGAAATTCGGGATCAATCGGCACATAAGCACCGCCTGCTTTTAGCACAGCCAGCAGACCTACGATCATTTCCACGGAGCGCTGTACCATCAGACCGACCAGTTTGTCAGGTCCTACTCCCTGTGCTTGAAGCACTCGTGCCAGCGAATTCGCCCGTTCATTCAGCTCCCGATACGTCAGACGCTGATGTCCAAACACCAGTGCCACCTGATCCGGTGTCTGTGCCACCTGTTCTTCAAACAGCTGATGGATCGTCTGATGAGACGGAAATGCACAAGCGGTATCATTAAAGGCCGCTGTAATTTGCTGTTTTTCCGCTGCTGTGAGTAGTTCCAGCTCTTCCACCCGAACATGCGGGTTGAGCGAAATTTGCTCCAACAGGCGCGCAAAATGTCCATACAGGCGCTCAATACCTGCTTGATCAAAGCTGAGCGTGTTATACATAAAACGAATCTTGATGCCTTCACCTGGCATCACGACAACGTTCAGATCGTAGTTGGTTTCCTCTGTAGACACCACGTTTGAAATTGTGAAGGGATCCTGTCCATCACTGCCCAGTTGCTCTACCTGCTGCTCCACCGGATAATTCTCAAATATCATAATATGGTTGATTAAATCCTGCTTCTGCTCGGTCAGTGCCTGGATTTCATACAGAGGGAACGCATCGTAAGCATTGGAAGCCAGCGCCTGCCGCTGTGTTCGTTTCATCAGCTCAACAAAGCTTTCGCCTGGTTCAGACTGCACACGCACTGGAATTGTATTGATAAATAGCCCGATCATGTGCTCCACACCTGGAATATCCCCTGGACGGCCGGATACAACACTGCCGAACACGACATCCGTACTGTTGTTATACTTCTGCAACAGAACGCCCCATACGGTCTGAATCAGCGTGTTGATCGTCACCTGATTTTGCTTCGCCACCCGTTCGATCTGGGCAACCAGCTCTGGCTGGAATTCGCAATCCAGATCTTCAGCGATATATTCCCCGTCTTGCATCGATTTCGGCTGTGCTTTTTGCTGTGGAAGCGTAATTTGCTGCTCGTAGTCCGCCAGATACCCACGCCAGTATTGCAGGGCTGCCTCACGATCCTGACGCTCCAGCCATTCGATAAATCGGCTGAACGGCGTGACTGGCTCCAGCACTGGCTCATCACCCGCACGCAGGGCCAGATAGCTACCGAATACTTCCTGGGTCATAAAGGACAAGCACCAGCCATCCATCAAAATGTGATGGAAGCTCCAAATAAAGTGATACGTTTCATCCCCGGTTTGTAGGATTGAGATACGAAGGAGTGCGTCCTCCGCGAGATGGAATCCTTTCGCTTTATCGGCAAGGGTAAATGCCTCAACACGTGCTTTACGTTCTTCTTTTTCCAGTCCGCGCAGGTCTTCATAGTATAATTGTCCGCTGCGATTGCGGAAGACGACCTGTACAGGCTCATCCTTCCATGAGTTGATAAAGTTCGTCCGCAGGGCCTCATGACGCTGTACGAGCAGATCCAAGCTCTTACCGAAAGTAACCACATCGAAGCGCCCATTCAACTCAAAGGATGCCTGCTCAAAATAAGCCGCCGAATTCTCATCCATCAGGCTGAAAAAGAGCATACCCTTTTGCATCGGTGTCAAAGCATACACATTTTCCAGCTCGCCCAGATCTCGCGTATCTTCCACCAATTGCTCCAGTTCGTCCAGCGTTACATGGTTTAACAGCACATCACTTGGAGTCAGCACTGTTCTTTCTTGGGTGACGCAATGATGAATCAGCTCACGCAAGCCAGATGCCAGCAGCTCTCCCAGCCGTGCAATCGTTTCATGACGGAACTGCGTTGTACCGTAGCGGATCGTGAACACCAACTCGCCATCCTCGATTAATCCGTTGATATCCAGCGCAAAATCCATAGTCGCGTTCGTGCTGACAGGCACACCGATGGAATAGGATGAAGGCTGTAAATCGTTGCCTTTATAATCCTGATCGAATTGGCCCAAATAGTTAAAACTGATTTCAGGTTGAGCCTGTAACTGCACGCCTGCTTTCTCTAGCACATTTAGATCCGACAGGTAGCGTAAAATGCCATAGCCGATGCCTTTTTGCGGAATATGACGCAGCCCTTCCTTGGTCCGCTTGATCAGACGAGCAGTATGTCCCCCTTGTCCCAGACTTCCATCCAGGACAACCGGGAACTGGCTTGTAAACCAGCCGACCGTACGCGTAATATCCACATCCGGTACAATGGCTTCCCGTCCATGGCCCTCCAGATTGACCAGTACCCGTTCGGAACCCGACCAGTCATACACCGCTTTTCCAAGCGCCGCCAGCAACAGGTCATTCATTTCCGTGTTGTACGCACGATGAGCTTGTTTGAGCAGCTGCTCAGTCTCCTGCTTCGTCCAGCGGACCGTCACCACCTCACTGTCTCCCAGCCGTGCATTATCATTCGCAAAATCCTTCGGCAAAGGCTTCGCAAGGCTTGCTTCGGCTTGTTCGATATGCTGCCAGTAAGCCAGCTCCTGCTCCATCGTTGCACTGTTGGCGTAGGCTGACAGTTGTTTGGCCCATACCTGGAACGAATCTGTTTTATGCGGCAGCCGAATAGCTGTGCCGGTTTGACCTGCAACAGCCTGCTCATAACCGGATGCCAAATCCTCCAGCAAAATACGCCATGATACACCGTCCACCACCAAATGATGAATGACGATTAATACATGGTCGCCCTCCGCGCAATGGAACAGACCGAGCTTCACCAGCGGACCCTCGCTCAAATGAATGCTGGCTTGAATTTCACTCGCCTTGGCTTCGATAGCGCTGGATTCATCTTCCACTCTGCTGAAATCTACAATGTCCAGCGTGTATAGCTCGCCTTCCTCTACACTGCGGTTCCAAGCAACATAGCCTTGCTCCGTCTCACGGAATACCGTGCGCAATGCGTCATGATGCTGGACCATACGGTCCATCGTACGGCGCAGCGCTTCGACGTCAAAGCCCCCAGCTCGGTACAGCATCATCGCCTGGTTGCTGTGGTGCAGATCAGCCGGCTGCTGCTCGAAGAACCAGCGCTGAATAGGTGTCAGTTCCACCTGGCCTACGACCTCTTCCTGACTGGCCACCTTGCCATCGGTACGAAGTAATGGACTGAGTGCCGCTACCGTCGGATGGCTGAAGAGGTCTTTCATGTTCAGTCGATAACCTGCTTGCAGCAAGCGGGAGGATACTTGCAAGGCCTTGATCGAATCGCCGCCAAGCTCAAAGAAGTTATCCTGCGTGCCTACGGCATCCACGCCAAGCACTGCGGCCCATACCGCAGCCAGTACCTGCTCCACCGTAGTACGCGGTGCCACATAGGCTGCTCCCGTATGGATGCTGCCTTCTGGCTCTGGCAGGGCCTTGCGGTCGATTTTGCCGTTGCTGGTCAGCGGGATCGTCTCCAGTCGCATGAGCCGTGCTGGCACCATGTGCGCTGGCAGTCCGGCTTCCAGCGCGGCCTGTACTTCCTCGATCCGCAGCTCGGCTTCTCCCGTGATGTATCCGCACAAATACTTGTGTCCACGCTCGTCCGTCCGGTCGATGACTACAGCTTGACGCACACCCGGTACCCGCTGGATCGCCGTTTCAATCTCGCCCAGCTCGATCCGATAGCCCCGGATTTTGACCTGATAGTCCATCCGGCCGATAAAGTCTACATTGCCGTCTGGCATCCACCGCGCCAAGTCGCCGGTGCGATACAGTCGTTCACCCGGCACGTACGGGTTCGCTACGAATTTCTCGGCTGTCAGGTCCGCACGGTTCAGGTATCCCCGTGCGACCCCGATGCCGCCGATGCACAGCTCACCCAGTACGCCAATCGACACTGGATTCAGCTGGCTGTCCACGATGTAGAAGCGTGCGTTCAGCCATGCCTGACCAATCGGCACATTCCCACTGCTTGGCAGCTTTGACAGCTCTTCGTCGTAGAAGCTGGAGTCAATTGCCGCTTCCGTGACGCCATAGCTGTTAATAATGCGGATGTCCGCACCAAACCGTTCTTGCAGCACTCGGTAGTCCGTCACGCTACAGCTGTCTGAGCTCGTGATCAGCAGTTCCAGACTGCTCATGTCCAGCCCGTGTTCATGCACATGCTGCATAAACGGTACGATCAGAGCCGGAGTCGATTCGAACACGGTGATTTGATAATCACGAATCCAGCCGTACAGACGGCTTGGATCAATGCGATCCTCTTTCGGACAGATGACCATCGTGCCCCCGTTATAGAGCGTCCGTGCAATATCGCCGACGAACACGTCGAAGGAGAAGCTCGCCAGTTGCAGCAGACGTACCGGGAACTGGTTCAGACGGTAATCCCGGCGATACGCGGCAGCCGTATTCACCAAGCTGCGATGCTCGATCATGACGCCTTTTGGACGCCCCGTTGTACCGGACGTATAGATCACATACGCCAAGTCTTGCGGCTCGTTGATACGTTCAATATCCGTGGTATCCCCGGTGTACAGCGACTCATCGTCCAGTGCCAATACAGTACGCAGACGCAGCCCTGTTGCCGGTTCGGATGCTGCTTCGCTGTCAGACTTCGAATCTGCTTTCAAGCTTACGCCTTCATTCAGGCGGTCTCTTTCCATCATTTCAGCACCAGCCGCTGTTTCCAGTTCAACCTCAGTCTGCCCTCCGACCAAGGCCAGCCGGCTTTCCGCGAGCCATGCTTGAGCTCGCTCCTGCAAACCGGTTTGCGTGAGCAACACCGTCGCACCACTGTCCTCGAGCATGAAACGAATCCGTTCGGACGGATAGTCTGCATCCAGTGGTACATAGGCGCCTCCAGCCTTCCACACCGCCAGTACGCCAATCAGCATGTCTACCGAGCGCTCACTCAAAATGCCGACAATCGATTCACGTCCAATGCCCTCATTCCGCAATCTACGGGCCAGTTGGTTCGCACGCTCGTTCAACTCGCGGTACGTAAGCTGCCGCTCCTCGTATACAACGGCCACATGATCCGGCACAAGCTGCGCTTGTTCTTCCACATAGGCGTGGAACAACAATTCCGATTCCTTTTCATCACTCCATGCAGCTACGCCTACTGATCCAAAACCATCGATGATTTTCGCTTTTTCCGCAGCAGTCACCAGCTCAAGCTCATCCACCAGTGCATCTGGTCGGTGAATCGCTTCTTCAATCATATGCAGCAAATGCTCACGGATTTGCTCTACAGCTGTACGTTCCAACACCTGCGCGTTGTACTCCAAATGGACATGGATTTCATCGCCTGGCACCACGGTGATGTTGAAATCATAGTTTGTTTGCTCTGACATGGAAGCATTGGCAATCGTAAAGCCATTGTTCCCGCGGCTACCCATCTGCTCCATGCGCTGTTCCACGGGGTAGTTTTCAAACACGATAATATGGTTCACCAGGTCCTGCTTCTGCTCGGTCAGGGCCTGAATTTCATACAACGGATAGGTTTCATAGGCACGGGAAGCCAGTGCCTGCTCCTGAATCTGCTTCATTAGCCCAGCAAACGTCATCTCTTTCTCACTGTGAATCCGTACAGGAACGGTGTTAATGAACAACCCAATCATTTTGTCGATGCCCGGAATATCCGCTGATCTGCCGGATACGACACTGCCAAATACCACATCCCGACTATTGTTATACCGCTGTAACACAACGCCCCACGCTGCTTGCAGGAATGTATTGACTGTCACTTGCTTCTGCTTAACCAGCTTGTTCATCCGCTCCGTCACTTCACGGCCCAGTGTAAATGAAAGCTTGTCCGCTTCATATGCTTTAGCGTGACCGTCCAGCTGTTTGACCTGCGGCAATACGGTCTGCTGCTCAAAGCCCGCAAAATAATCGCTCCAGAACCGTTCTGCCTCCGCGTTGTCCTGTCGATCCAGCCATTCAATATATTCACTGTATGGCGTTACCGGAGCAAGCTCCGGCTTGCGGTCTTCAAGGATGGCAAAGTACGTATGAAACGCTTCCCCGACAACCAGGAACAAGCACCAGCCGTCCATCAAAATATGATGGAAGCTCCACACAAAACGGTACGACTCCTCACCTGTACGTAAAATAGACACCCGCATCAGCTCGCCGGAGCTGAAATGAAAGCCTGCCGCTTTGTCACGTTCCGCAAAATCAGCAAGGTATGCGGCCTGCTCTCCTGGTTCCATCGAACGCACATCTTCAAACCGGAATCCAGCCGCTTTATGGCGGTACACTACCTGTAAAGGCTGCTCATTCCAGCCACTATAAAAATTTGTTCTGAATATTTGATGGCGATCCACCAGCTGATTGAGGCTTTCAGCAAAAGCCTCCACTTGGAAGCTGCCTTGCAGATCAAATGTCGCCTGCTCAAAGTACGCCCCGGATTGCGGCTCCATGAAGCCGTGGAACAGGATGCCTTTTTGCATAGGGGTTAACGAATAAATGTTTTCCAGTTCTCCCGCAGCAGCCGTCTGCTCTACAATATGATCCAGCTCTACAGCCGTCAGTCCTTGGAAGGACAAGTCGCTTGGGGTCAGCTCCGGCAACTCTTTAGCCACACAGTGAGCCAACACCTCACGCAAGCTCTCCTGCAGCAGATCAGCCAGTTTTTTAATCGATTTTTTCATAAACATTTTGTTGCTGTAGCTGATCGTCAGTTCCAGGGCACCGTCCGTGATCATGCCGTTGATATCCAGAGCGTACCGCTTGGTCAACGTGTCACTCATGGAAGCTCCGACGGAATAAGGAGACATGCGGAATGCATTCTGCTTCAAATCCTGATCGAATTGGCCGAGATAGTTAAAGCTGATTTCCGGCTCGGCCACAAAAGTGGCTTCTTCTGCCCTGTCAGCAAGATATCTCAAAATTCCGTATCCAATCCCTTTATGCGGCAAACGGCGTAGCCCTTCCTTGACGTTCTTGACACGCTGTCCCACATTCCGGTCCTCGCCCATATCCAGGACCACTGGAAATTGGCTGGTAAACCAACCGACGGTGCGCGTAATATCCATATCCGGCAAAATGGCTTCCCGTCCATGCCCCTCCAGATTCACAAGCACCTGACCGATGCCTGCCCACTCCTGAACGGCCGTACCCAGAGCTGTGAGCAGCAGGTCGTTTGCTTCTGTATTGTAGGCCCGATGGGCTTGTTTCAAAAATTGTTCCGTTTCTTCGACCGTCCACGCTACGGTCAGTGTCCGATCATCGCGAAGCTGTGGCTTGGCCTGAGATTTACGAGTGTAATCCTTAGGCAATGCCTCTTGTGCAGCACCAGCTCGCTCCACCTGCTCCCAATATGCCCGTTCCTTCTCCAACGCAGTGCTGTTCGCATAAGCTGACAGCTGATCTGCCCACAGGCGGAAGGAATCCGTCTTATTCGGCAAACGGACAGACTCGCCCTGTAAAGCCTGCTCATAGCCGGATGCCAAATCCTCCAGCAAAATACGCCAAGACACGCCGTCGACCACCAAATGGTGGATCGCTACCAACAAATGGTCTCCATCGGTGCAACGGAACAGACCCAGCTTCACCAGCGGTCCTTCATGTAGATGGATGCTACTTTGAATTTCGCTAGCTTTGCTCTCCAGCAAATGGGCAAAGTCAGACTCCTGGGTATAATCCACCACTTCGAGGTTATACAGCTCTCCTTCTTGCACGCCACGGTTCCATGCTTCATAACCACCCTCTGCATTTTGGCGGAATACGATGCGCAAAGCATCATGATGCTCGACAATGCGTTGCAATGTTTGATGAAGCGCCGTTTCGTCCAAACGATCCTCACGGTGCAGCATCAGAGCCTGGTTATAGTGCTCAGGATTAGATGGCTGCTGTTCAATAAACCAGTGCTGAATCGGTGTCAAGGCCACGTTTCCTCTGACTTCTCCTTGATCGGACACGCGGGTCACCCGCTGCACCCGTCCGTTCAGCTCAGCAATCGTTGGATACTGGAACAGTTCTCTCATTTCCAGCTTGTAACCATTTTGCAGCAATCTCGAAGACACCTGGATGGCCTTAATCGAGTCGCCTCCCAAATGGAAGAAGTTATCCAGTACACCAATCTGTTCGATACCCAGTACAGATTGCCATACCGATACCAATGTCCGCTCTACCTCATTACGGGCGGCTACATACTCCTCGCCGGAATCCACGCTTCCCTCCGGCTGTGGCAACGCCCGCCGATCCACCTTGCCATTCGGTGTCAACGGCAATTGCTCCATCTGTACAAAATACGACGGCACCATGTAACCTGGCAATTCCTGGCTCAAGGCGCTTCGTAGCTCACTTGCCGTAATATCCGCAAGGGTGACCACATATGCGCAAAGCTGTTTTTGTCCCTGCTCATCCTCACGTGCAATGACGACGGCTTCTTGCACCGCCTCCAGCTTCAACAGCTGCGCTTCCACCTCGCCCAATTCAATCCGGTAGCCCCGGATTTTCACTTGCGCGTCGATCCGTCCTTTGTATTCCAGCGTCCCGTCCTCATTCCAGCGAACCAAATCGCCTGTACGGTAGCAACGCTCTCCACTGCGGAACGGACTATCTATGAACTTTTCAGCTGTTAAATCAGGACGATTCCGGTAGCCACGTGCCACCCCGTCGCCGCCGACGATCAGTTCACCCCATGCCCCCACAGGCTGAAGTTGCATGGAACGGTCTACGACATACGCTGTGGAGTTGTGGATCGGACGCCCGATCGGCACTGCTTCCGATTGCACGCCAGCAATCGCATGAGTTGTAGAAAAAGTTGTATTTTCCGTCGGGCCATAGCCATTGATAATCCGTAGGGACGGATGAGCCTCAAGCACCCGGTTAATGTGCGGTACAGACAGCACATCACCGCCGACCAACAGTTCTTGTACCCCCTCAAACAACTCCAGATCCTGCTGGGATAGCTGGTTAAAGAGTGGCGCAGTCAGCCACATTGTTGTAATACCATGGCTGCGGACAGCTTCCTTGAGCTTCGGAGCGTCCAAAATAACATCCTGACTTACCAGTACAAGCTGTCCTCCATTCAGCAACGCACCCCAAATTTCGAAGGTGGACGCGTCAAAGACAACGGCGCCGGTTTGCAAAATGCGCGTGTCAGCACCCAGTTGCGCATAGTTTGTATTTTTCACCAAGCGCACAACATTGCGGTGTTCTACCATAACCCCTTTAGGCTGTCCGGTCGTACCCGAAGTGTACATAAGATAGGCAAGTCGATTACCAAATGGATGTGCTCCAGTAGTACTGTCTACGACAGACGAAGAAGATTCCTTTAAAAGGTCATTTTTCAGATTCGAATAATAGGTAAAATCTGCATGACTAGCTTCGTTTTGTTCCCCATGTATGTTATTTGCATCTTGATTATTCTCTGCCCCGTACACAGCGGCATCGCTCAGATCCAGCACAATTCCGGTGTAATCCTCCGGTTGCTGTTTCGCATGCTGCACCAGCAGCAACTCCGCTCCCGAATCTTCCAATAGGTAGCGCACACGTTCAGCCGGATAATCAGGGTCAATCGGCACATATGCGCCGCCCGCTTTGAGAATCGCCAGCATGCCGACGATCATATCTACGGAACGCTCAGCAACGATACCTACAGTTCGCTCAGCGGTAACACCGTTCCCGCGCAGCGTGTGAGCCAGCCGATTGGCTTTTACATTCAATTCGCCATAAGTTAAATGGGCGTTGTCAGACACAACTGCTGTCTGATTCGGTGTACGTGCCGCCTGTTCCTCAAACAGCTCATGAATGCCTGCTTCGTGTGGGTATTCCACTGCTGTAGCATTGAATACGTCGACGATTTCCACCCGTTCTTCCTCACTGATCAGCGACAATTCCTCTATCCGCTTGTGTGGGCCCTGTACCATATGCTCCGCCACACTCAAAAATTGTTGAATAATTCGAGCAATTTCCTGCTCACTAAACAGCTCGGTACGATAATCCAGGTATAATACGAGTCTATCGTCATCCAGCATTTCAACCATGTGAATATCGAAGTCATTCACTGTATCTCCGCAGAAATCGTTATCCACCTGCTGAATCGCTTCATCAAAACGGGAGAAGCTCAAGGTACGGTACTGAATAGATGCCCCAAATAGACGCTGGATGTCCAGACTACTTTGCTGTTCGCGTAAATCTTGAATAATTTTGTTGTACGGGTAACGCTGATGCCGCAAAATGGACGCCTGCTCCTTCCCTACACCCTGCAAGAAGGCCAGCAGTTCGGATTCCGGTTCGACCAACAGACGAGTAGCCACGGTGCTGACGAACATGCCGATGGTATCCTTTTCTTTCTTAGACGTACGGTTGGCATAGAGAGTCCCTACGGTTAAGTCCTGCTCACCCGTCACTTTATGCAAATAAATATACAGAGCCGCCAGGAAGAACGTGAAAATACTGATTTTATGTTCCTCGCAAAAAGCCGTAACACCACGATACAATTCATGCTTCAGTATAAAACTCTCCCGGCGTGCAGCTGTGCTCAGTGTCAGCGGGTTATATGATTTTAAGCCTGTCATCTCTGGCAAATCAGCAAACTTTTCCGTCCAATACGTCTTGTCCTTTTGATAGCGATCAGACTGCTCATAACTTTGCTCTACCTGAATAAACTCTAGATAAGGATTGCCTTTGGTCGGTGCATCCTGACCTGTACCATGCACAATATCCATATAATGTCCAGTGATTTCATTAATGGCCTGATTCATGGACACGCCGTCCGAAATTATATGATGCATTTTAAAATTGAACCAGGTTTCTTCTGCCCCTAGCTGTAAAATAACAAATCGGTACAGCTGCGAATCCAACAATGAGAACGGTTGTGGATTATGGCGCTTTAACCATTCATTCGCTTCTTCCGGGGTTACTTGAAGCGTTTCAATATTTTCCGCTGTAAACGGCTCTACATATTGATATGGGATTCCATCCTGAGCAGTGATTTTGATACGGAAAGAATCGTTTTGGGCAATCACTCGGTTCATTGCTTGCTGCAATGCCTCTATACGAACAGTTCCTCTGATTTTTACAGTACCGATAATGGTTGAAGTGTTCCGATGAGGATACAAAAGCTCCGTATACCAAATACGTTGCTGTGGCTGGCTTAAGGAAAACAATTGAACATCTTGCTGTGTCATCCGTCTCTCTCCTCGCAAAATAGATATTTGGTAAAAAGAAAATTCGCATATTTATGCGGTTTGTTCCTCTGGATGCTTTCGAAACTGAAGCTCATACAGCTCCGCATAATGACCACCCTCAGCAAGGAGCTGGTCATGAGTTCCCTGTTCTTTGAGCTCGCCATCGGCAAGAACACAGATCGTATCCGCCCTCTCAATCGTAGACAATCGATGGGCAATAACTAATGTCGTACGATCCTTCATCAGCTCATCTAAGCCCTGCTGAACTTCATATTCCGACTCTGCATCCAGGGCCGAGGTGGCTTCATCCAGCAGCAAAATCGGCGCATTTTTGAGCAGAGCACGGGCAATCGCGATTCGCTGTCTTTGACCCCCGGACAAATTGGCTCCGCGTTCACCGACAATCGTGTCATAACCCTCCGGAAGCTCAGCTATGAAGCCGCTGGCATAGGCTGTTTTGGCCGCAGCCTCTACTTCCTCATCCGTGGCATCCGGTGAGCCGAAGCGGATATTGTCTGCTACTGTACCGTGGAACAGTGTAGCCTCCTGTGGTACATAGGCCATTAAATCCCTAACCTCATCCAACCGAAATTCTTCTGCCAAGCGGCCGCGAACCCGCAGCACACCTTCATCCGGTGGGTAAAATCCCAGCAACAACTTCATCACGGTGCTTTTCCCACCACCACTCGGACCGACAATCGCGGTTACCTGCCCTTCTGGCACGACCAAGTTCAATCTTCGCAGCGTTGGACGGTCTGGCTGATAGCCAAAGCTGATATTGTGCAGCTCCAGCGCAGCAGCAGTCTGTTCAATAGAGATGTCTGAATCCACAGTCTCGACACCGTCATAGGATTCCTTAGGTTCACGGGCTGATGAAGCTGACACCTCTGGATCGATAAGCCCGGTTACTGATTCCTTCTGTTTCGCCGCGGGGAACTGTTCCTCTTCCTTCGACTCATTCAAGATTTCGCGGATACGCGCCAAGCCTGCCAAAGAGTTTTGTAACAGGGATACAGCTGCCCCCAGCTCCAAAAATACCGTTGAAATACCCGTTTGCAGCTGCACAATCTGTCCCAAAACTCCGAGCTCCATTTGCTTCTGCGAAACCAAGATCAATCCAGCAACAAGCACACCGCCCAGCGTAATAAATTCAATAACAAAATTACACATATCCTGCAGTCCCATATGACGTCCCTGTCGGATACTGATGCGATTTATGTCCTCGCTTGCATCGTTGCAAAGTCCACCCACTTTTGTCCTTAACCCAAATAACTTCACCGTCTGTAAACCAGAAAGCAAATCACTCAATCGTTCCGTGAACCTGCTCATCCGTCCCTGTAATTCTTCACTCGTCTGTCGCATTTTCTTCGCAAAATGAGCATTTATCCAGGCTGAAGCCAGTCCTAGTAGAACCGCCATAATCCCAAATCGCCAATCCAGCACCATCAGAATGACTAGTGAGCCTAAGAAAAGCGAAGTTTCCAGTATAATCGAGCGAATATGAACGGTGTAAGCCTGCTCCAGCGTTTGGACATCGTTTGTCATGCGGGAAACAAGATTACCCGAATGGTGTTTTTCGGCTTTTTCATACGATAGCTTGACAACATGACCGAATAGTTTCATTCGTACATCGGCAATTGCGAGCTTGACACATCGTTTATACATATAGCTGCACACGGGGGAAATAAGACTTAACGCCAAAAATGTGCCGCTGACCAAATAGACCGCTCGGTACAGCTCCTGTACATCGCCATTAACCGCAAAATTCAGCAAATAATGCACCACAAAAGAAAGCAAAATTGTGATGCTGGCATTGGTCAGACTGTTGCCAACCAACCCCGTAAAATACCATTTTCGATGCGGCTTCATCAGGGACATCAATTGCTTAAATTCATAAAACCCCTGCTTGAAGGTCACGACGCTCACTCCTTTCCTCAGGCAGTGAATACCCGTTTTCCTCCGTTTGCTGTCCTTCAAAATTTTGCAAATACAGCTTTCGGTACACACCTTCACGGCCTAGTAATTCCTCATGTGTACCCGATTCCACAATGCTCCCCTGATCAAGTACGATAATGCGGTTCGCCTGGCGTACAGTTGACAGTCGATGAGCTATGACCAGTACCGTCCGGTTTTGCATTGCTGCATTCATTGCAATCTGTACCTGAGCCTCCGACTGGCTATCGAGTGCTGAAGTCGGCTCGTCCAGTAGAAGCAGCGGAGCATTTTTCAGCAATGCTCTTGCTATAGAAATACGCTGCTTTTGTCCTCCAGACAATCCGCCTCCCCGTTCGCTCAACAGAGTTTCATAGCCCTCGGGTAGCTGAACAATAAAGTCATGCGCATGTGCCGCTTTCGCCGCCTCGACAATTTCTTTCCGGGTCGCCTCCAGACGTCCATATCCGATATTTTCTGCAATAGTGGCCGGAAAAAGCGACGGTTCCTGAGATACCATCGAAATATGGCTACGCAGGCTTGTTAGGTTCCAATCTGTTAAATTCTTACCAAACAATTGAACGGTTCCGGCATGCTCTCCAGGTTCATTAAATCCGCAAAGCAGCTTGAAGATTGTGCTTTTACCGCCACCGCTGGCCCCAACAATCGCTACCGTTTCTCCTTGTCCTACCTGGAAGCTAATCTCCTTCAGCACCGTGTTCTCTTCGTTGTAGCCAAAGGTTAAATGCTCAAAGCTGACTACAGGAATGTCGTCCTTGCTTTCTGCATCGTCTTCCTCGAGATCTTGGCTTATTGAAGTGATTTTCCCGTCTTGCCGCTCATCTGGCCAATCCAGCACCTCAAACAAATGCTTCGCTGCTCCCCCCGCTTCCTTCATTTGCGAAATGATCGTCGGCAGCATGGCAACAGGCTGCAATATGAACGAAATAAGATATAAAAAAAGGACAATGCCACCAGCATTCAACTCACCTTGTTGAATCAAATATCCACCGTACACAATGACCAAAATAATCGGTGTTGCCAGCATCATCACACCTACTGGAGTTATGAACGCATAGCGTTTTTCTAGCCGCAATCCGCGCTTGATGACCTCCTCCGTAATCACCATATACTTCTTCAACAGCACAGCCTGCATATTAAATGCCTTGACGATAGGAATTCCTCCGATCGCATCCTGTCCCACCGCGTTCAAATGAGCAATTTTCTCCTGAAGCTCCTTGGAGTATTTCTCAATTGGCTTGCTCATCAGTGAGGTTATGATCATTCCTACAGGCATAAGCGCAAGACTTGCCAAAACCAGTTTCCAGCTTGTCAGTAAAAGCAACGTTAAGGATGCCGTAAACACAAGTGGCAAATAAAACAGATTAGCAAACTGCTGGATAAAAAAGTTCTGCAACAGCGCCGTATTGTTTGTTAGACGGGATACCAAATCTCCGGTGAACTTGCTCTCCACGCTGGAAACAGGTAAATCATAAAACTTATGTACGAGATCGCCTCTCAAGTCGCGCAGGGCACTAACACTAAATCGTGCCGAAGCGTACCTCATCACAAACTTACAAGGCATTCCAATTACCGTCATACCAACAACTAGATAGATCATGTTCTGGGTGGAGGAGAATGTTCCCTGTGCCATTTGCTCTATGGCCTTACCCAAAATAATGTCAATAGCTGCCAAACACAAGGAGGAAATCACGGCTATAAAAACCCAAAGATTATAAGGCTTTATATAGCGTGTGAGTCTCCGAAAAGCAGAATTTGATCGAAACAAAGGCATCCCTCTTTTTCATTGCCACACTTTAGCAGTGCGAACTTTTTAGATTGGCGATGGACGTTATTGAAGTAAACTCTGTGTCTGAAATGATGAGGGCCTGTACAGAAAAATTGAATTTAATCTACGCTGGAAAATGCATCATGGTGGGTGGTTTTATCGGTTATTGCTGAGATGGTGATAACGAAGTGTATCGTGATGTGTGGGACATTCAACTCTGCCTGAATCGTGGTTGTGGAGTGCTTGTGTTGTAAGTTGTATGAGCTGCCGCAGCGTGGGCCATCGGCGAGGATACGGAGAGAATGTCCTCGACTGCGCTCATAACCTCTTGCTCTTGTTCATGGATGAAAAAGTGATTGCCTTCGAACATCCGGACATCCATAGGTGACATCGTATGCTGCTGCCAGGCACGAAGTGAATCTGTGCTAACCTCAAAATCCCTCGTTCCCCCTAAAACCGTCATCGGGCATGCCAGTGGATCTCCCGGCTGATAAACATAAGTTTCACATACCTTAAAATCTGCACGCAGACGAGGCATAATAATTTGCATCAATTCTGCATTTTGCAGCACCTCTTCGGGGGTGCCCTGCATCAAACGAAGCTCTTCGGTGAAAGAATCGTCTGCTAAATTATGGAGCCGTTTCTTGGAGTATGGAAGTTGAGGAGCGGATTTACCAGATACGATGATATGCACAGGTAGTTTTCCAGCTTTGCTGTACAACTGCCGCGCTGTTTCAAATGCGATCAGTGCCCCCATACTGTGCCCAAAAAAGGCAAATGGCTTATGTATGTATGGAGCCATAGCGGGAACCAACGATTGGACGATGTCTTGAAGGGTTTCCATTGGAGCTTCAATGGAGCGGCTCTCACGTCCAGGGAGTTGTATTGGCAACACAGTAATATCAGGCGCGAGTCTGGACTTCCAAGAGTTAAATATGTAAGCACCACCACCGGCGTAGGGGAAGCAGAATAGTTGGAGCTTCGCAGCCGGTTGGGCCTCTGTTTTAGCGAACCAAGATTGTGATCGAGTCGTCATATGAATTCCTCCATCCTCTACGCAGTTCATAATTTTACAGTAAATCCTTATATCTCTTTTTTTCTTCCAACACTTTCTAGCTTTTTTAAATATACAAACTTTAAAACGGCTTGACACGGGACAAAAGGGCTAAATTACTAGACTTCATAAAAATAAAACAAAATCCATATTATGCTATTTGTTTCCAAACTACAAAAACAACAATTTGACTTTTTCGCTCATTATCTGCCCATCATGATCTGTAAATCTAGCCTAAAACATAATTTCACATTTTCACGAACATTGTAAAACTAAAATCATTATGATTTACAATTACGCCCAAACCCCTTATCCTATAACAATTTTATCTTTACATGCCATTAACATAAATGTAACAAATTCAACCTGATATCATCCGACAAATTCCGCCTTTTTCCGCGCCCACTTTCAACCTCCTATATAATGGAACTAATTTAAAACAAGCACACACAAACCAAAATTAATAACTCTTTAAATTTTTAATAAACCGGGTTTTTAAGTAGTTCTAAAGAACTATATTATGCATAATTTTTTTTGACTCTTCGTCTAAAAAAATTAGTTCTAATTGATTTTTTCGCTTCTAAAGCTATGTTTTTTTCTTTTCAATCCTAATAGAAACTTTTCAATTTTACTTCATAAGTACCTGTTTTTTAGAAATTTATATCCTTGATTTTACTCTTTCATCCCCCAAAAACAGTAACAGCAAACAGCAAGTCTCCCTTTAGTCAGAGACTTGCTGTTTTATAAGTTTATTATGATTGAATTCACCAGCGAGGGAAGTTTTGACTTCAAATTTCAAGAGGATGCCGCTGCCGCGAGCGTACCGGAAGAATCAGCAGTATGATGAATACTTCGCACGAAACGAATCGTTTTTGTATCTGAATGCATTACAACTGAATGGGTTTCAGCTCTGTGACCAGGCAGAGAACGAACCCCCTGCAACCACTCACCAGGCGTCACGCCTGTAGCGACAAACATCACGCCTTGGCGTCCGACCATGTCCTCCATCGACAGCAACGCCCCTGGATCAGTAATACCCATGCGTTTGCAACGTGCAATCTCTTCTTCTCCATGAGGCAGCAAGCGGCCCTGTATTTCTCCGCCCATGCATTTCAGCGCGGCCGCTGCCAATACACCCTCAGGAGCGCCGCCAGAGCCGATATGCAAATCTACACCGCTGTCCAGGCAGGTTTCAATTGCACCCATCACATCCCCATGACCAAGCAGCTTGATCCGAACGCCGCTTTCCCGCAGAAGCTGAATGATCCCGGCATGCCGTGCACGATCCAGAATGGACACCGTAAGATCGGACAAGGATTTCCCCAGTATGCGCGCTGCTTTTGACAATGTAGTCGGGATCGTGTCCTCTAGTGACAGCTTTCCAGCCAATGCCGGACCAACAGCTAATTTTTGCATGTACATATCCGGAGCGTGTAGTAGACTACCACGAGGTGCAGCAGCAATGACCGACAGTGCGTTATTCAAACCGTTCGCCACCGTTTCCGTCCCTTCGAGAGGATCAACAGCTATGTCCATGGCTGGCCCTCTGCGATTGCCTACTCTCTCCCCGATATACAGCATGGGAGCCTCATCCATTTCGCCTTCGCCAATCACGACCGTGCCGTCCATGGATACCGCATTAAAATGAGTACGAATGGCTACTGTTGCCGCCTCGTCCGCGCTATTCTTATCTCCACGCCCTGTCCATTGTGCCGATTGCAGTGCCGCTGCCTCTGTTACCCGAACGAATTCCAATGCCATTTGACTCTCCATACCTATCCCTCCACCTCTCCTAAAAATGATATTACCTACAGGCAAATAAATATTTTCAGGGCAGCTTTGCTGCCATTTTATTTATATCTTTATATAATCTCCTATATCCTACGGCCGATCCTTATCTTTAGAGCAGCTTTGCTGCCTTTTATATTTACACTCCTGTATCCCGTAATTATATTTTCTTTATAAGCGCTGCTTCTAAGTTGTTTCGCTTCTATAACATTCTGATAATCAAGCCTGCTGTCTCTTCAATGGCTTTATCTGTAACATCAATGACCGGACAATTCAGCTCTTTAAACAAAGACTGCGCATACGCGATTTCCTCTTCCACCCTTGTCGCTGTGGCATATTGCACATTATTAGGAAGCCCCATAACCTTTAGTCGTTCACTGCGTATTTTCAACAGCAGCTCCGGCTGGATCGTCAATCCGAATACTCGGCCATGCTGAACATCCTTCAACTGAACAGGCGGTGTAAGCTCCGGTACAACCGGAATGTTGACTGTTTTATAACCTTTATGTGCGAGAAACATGGATAAAGGAGTTTTGGAAATACGTGACACTCCAAGCAATACTATATCTGCTTTGAGAATGGCGCTCACATCTTTGCCATCATCGTATTGAACTGCAAAATCCAGTGCCTCTACACGCCGAAAATAGTTGTCGTCCAGTCGGTGCAGTAGACCAGGCTTCTCTTTGGGATCGTTATGAAACGTATCGGCGAACGCCTGCATCATCGGTCCCATAATATCGACAGCCCGCACATTCAGCCGAACAGCCTCTTCTTTCATCGCCTCTCTCAATTCCGGCTGTACCAGCGTATAAGCTACAAAGCCTTTACGCTCGGCAACTTCCTCCATTACCCGACTCAGCTCGTCTTCATCCCTCACGTTCATAAATCTTTTGATCTCTGTGTCTGGTAACTCAAATTGGCGCATGGTCGCCTGTACGACAGCTTCTGCCGTCTCGCCAATCGAGTCTGAACAGATCGCTATAAAATGACTGCTCGCCTGAACCATTCGATTCCTCCCATTAATCCTCTGCTACCATATCGAGCAACATTTTAATAATATTTGTTTTTGTAATACGTCCCACGACTTTCCAGTGCTCTCCTGGTTTGTCAGAATCCGAAGGGACGACGACAGGCAGGCTGTCGATTTGACGAGCAATAATTTTGCGTGCTGCCTCTAGTACGGTATCCTCTGGGGAAACAGTGACCACATTCGCCTGCCGGGTCATCACAAGACTGACAGGAATGGTTGCTGCATTGGGATTGCCTAACGTTACCTTGAGTAAATCCTTGCGGGAAGCCACCCCTGCCAAATCTCCGTCTTCATCGGTGACAATCAAATTGCTCACATTTTCCAAAAATAGAGCTACGACAGCTTCCTGAATTGTGGTTGTTTCACGTACGATGACTGGAACCCCGTGAAGATCACCGACTTTCATTTGCAAAAGCCGGAATTTTTCCTCCCGGTTCGGCGTGCCCCGCTTTCCAACAAAATAACCGACCTTGGGCTTAGCATCTATGTAATTCAGAATGCCCAATTTGGATAGGTCGGTCCGAATGGTCGCCTTACTGAGATTAAGCATTTCCGCAATCTGGTCACCCGTTATCGGGGCATGCTTTTGTACGATGTTTAAAATTTCTACTTGTCTTGCCGTAAGGTCGATGATGAACGCCCCTCCTTTTTTTGCTTGCGATCTGATATTGAATATAATACGTCATATATAATAATAAATCAACCTAAAAAAAGCATATAAAACATCACATATATAAAATTAAAGTGGTTATTCATGTTTTTTTATCATTTAAAACACTTATTCCATACAA
Source organism: Paenibacillus sp. FSL W8-0439 (assembly GCF_038008995.1). Lineage (NCBI taxonomy): Bacteria > Bacillati > Bacillota > Bacilli > Caryophanales > Paenibacillaceae > Paenibacillus > Paenibacillus sp. FSL W8-0439. The sequence continues at coordinate 2,443,598 of NZ_JBBPAK010000001.1, read as the reverse complement.
AAAACGGGTGCTTTATCCCCCCTCTTTCGAGTAAGGCAAAGCACCCGCTTTCCTATTCGTATCTTAAAGCATCAATCGGACGCAGCTTCGAAGCCTTGCGCGCCGGATATACTCCAAACAGTACGCCGACTCCCATGCAGCACAGAAAAGAGTACAACACTGGCTCTATCGAATACACAATCGGCATTTGGACGAATTTCTCAAGCAGCTTTGCACCCCCAAGACCCACCATTACACCGACTAGTCCACCCATTAGACTAAGAAAAACAGCCTCAGCCACAAACTGCAGCATAATATCACTGCGCTGCGCACCAATCGCTTTGCGAATTCCGATCTCCCTCGTACGCTCCGTGACGGACACCAGCATAATATTCATAATACCAACACCGCCAACACCGAGCGCAATTGCAGCTACACCGATCAGCAGCATATTCATAACCCGGTCAACCCCAGACACTGTTTTTAAGATTTCCGTCTGGGTCATGATTTGAAAATCATCGCCCTCTGATGGCTTTAGCTCATGTCTGGCACGCAGCACCTGCCGGATTTCAGCACTTGCCTGATCAATCCTGTCCTCCGTTGTTGCAGAGGCATTCACCTGCTGAATGCTCATATTGCCCAGCCGTTCCATTCCAGTTGTAATCGGTACATATACCTGCTGCCCGCTGTTGCTCATATTGGAATTGGAATTGGTCAGCACACCAACCACCTTAAAAGGCAACTGCTTGATCATGATGGTCTCACCGACTGCCCTGGAGGCATCCGGGCCAAAAATATTACGGGCTGCATCACTCCCCAGCACAGCCACATTCATCCGTTTATCCACTTCATAGTGAGTAAACGACCTGCCCTGAGCTAGCGACAGCTTTCTCACATGGACAAATGCCAGCGAAGTCCCCTCAATTTGCCCGCTGACCTTATTGCGACTCCACGTAATATCTGCACTGGTCATCGCACTTGGTGCTACCTCTGCGACTGCTTTTTGCTGCTCTAGCGCCTCGATATCCTCCAGAGATATCCCTTTCGTCTGATTGAACGACATGGAGCTGGACCCATCATATGGAGCATAAGGATAGATCATCAGCAGATTATTTCCCATACTATTGATCTGCGATGTAATTGTAGCGGTTGATCCTTTACCGATGGCTACAATCGCAATCACGGCGGCCACTCCGATAATAATGCCCACCATGGTCAGCAAGGATCGCAGCATATTGGTTCGCAAACTATTGAGCGATACACGAATAATTTCCTGAAATTTCATGCCTTCACTTCCTCTGCCGCCATTCTTCGTTTCTCAACAGGCTGATCCTTTTCAATCCGCCCATCTCGAAAATGAATCAGACGCTTGGCGTATTCCGCAACCTCCTGATCATGAGTAACCAGTACAACCGTTTTCCCCTGATCGTTCAGACGCTGAAAAATCCCCATGATTTCCACACTTGTTTTGGAGTCCAAAGCTCCTGTCGGTTCATCCGCCAAGAGAATAACCGGATTGTTCACAAGTGCACGCGCAATGGATACCCGTTGCTGTTGACCGCCTGACAATTCGTTTGGCCTGTTGTTCATCCGGTCGCCTAGACCTACACTTGTGAGGGCATCCATGGCCCGCAAACGACGCTCCTTGGCAGAAACTCCCGCATAGATCATAGGCAGTTCCACATTCTCCAAAGCTGTTGATCGCGGGAGCAAATGGAATTTTTGAAATACAAATCCGATTTTCTGATTACGTATAATAGCCAGTTCATCCTCGCGGGCATCTAAGATCGAATATCCATCCAAATAAAATTGTCCTGACGTAGGTAAATCCAGACAGCCGATAACATTCATCATCGTGGACTTGCCTGAACCAGACGGTCCCATAATCGCAACAAAATCACCGTCAGCAATATCAAGCTGGACCTCACGCAGAGCATGAATTTCCTGATCTCCGACATGGTACACTTTTTTCAAACCCTCAATCTGAATAACATATCTCATGCCCGTTTAAAAGCCCCCCTGCATGCCGCCCATTGCGGAAGGATCTGGCGGAGGTTCAGGAGCAGGCACAACAATCGTGTCCCCCTCCTTTACACCGGATTTAAGCTCTACTCGGTCTGGCGTGTAAAATCCGAGCTCTACGGGCTTAAATGTGCGTGCCCCGGGATTCGCAGCGTTAGCAGAAACATACACGCCATCCTGGCCTCCTTCGGATCTCAGTGCAGTCGCAGGAACGAACAGTACATTTTTGTGTACTCCCAAAATAACGGCCACATTCATAATCATGCCTGTTTTTAGCTTACCTTTCGGGTCATGTACAGACATCTCCATCAAATACGTCGTCATCCCTTCATCCGTAGAGGCTTCCGGTGAGACAAATTGCACCTTGCCTGGAAACGATTCACCCGGATATGCATTGGTCGTCAACACAGCCGTAAGCCCCTTTTTGACCTTGACAATGTCGGTCTGACTTACCTTCACAACTACCTTAAGGTCGTTGGAATCCGAGTTATTCATTACAATAAATGGAGCCGTCGGACTGGTCCCTACATCCCCGTTCACCTTTAAAATCACTCCGTCCCACGGCGCCGTGACCTGAAGCTTGTTTAACTCATTTTTTTTCTGCTCCAACTCAGTTGCCAGTCTTCGAACCTCTATCCGTGAGGATTGAATACTCGATGCATCAGCCGGAACCTGAGTCTTGTGAAGCTCAGCCATTGCAGCACGGTAGCCAATTTCAGCCTCTGAAATGGTGCGACGTTTTTGCGACATAATTTTGCGGAACTGTAAATCTAGATTATCATAGTCCGTTTGTGCTTTATCCAATGCTTGCTCAGCCTGCTCCAATTCACTATTGGATACTGCCCCGGCATCGTGTAAAAACTTTTGGTCTTCATATGCCTTCCGTGCCTGCTCCAACTGCTTTTTGGAAGCTTTCTTCTGACTTTCGGCTTCTTCCAGCTCAAATGATTCTTGCGCTGTATCGACAGCCATTTTGGCCCGAAGTACATTTGTTTTCTGAATTTCAATATCCTCCGCCTTCGGACCCTTCTCCAATTCAGCCAGTTTGGATTTGGATATTTCCAAAGAATCAGACGCACTTTGTATTTGCATTTTAATTTCTGAACTGTCCAGAAGCGCCAGCACTTGCCCTTTTTTGACCTTGTCCCCGGCTTTCACGTTCACCGCAGCCAGCTTGTTATCGCCTGCACTCGTAAAGTTCAGCTTCACTTCCTTGGATGCTTGCACGGTGCCGGACGTGTCCAGCTTCTCGCTCACATCGCCGCGCTGTACTTTAAACGTCTCGTCCTGAACTACAGGTGCTGCCTGCTCTTTGGGCATATTCAGATATACTGCTGCTCCGCCTCCGCCTACAACCAGCAAAAAAATCGCAGTCCAGATCCACTTTTTTCTCCGTTTTCTCCGTAGCTTGATTAAAGCATCATTTAAAACCGTTTCTGCCAACGCCTTTTCCTCCCTATGTGCTCCATGGCTTGTTCAACGTATACTCATTTTGATCCAACTCGATCGCCAGCTCTTCCATTTGCCGTTCAATCTGGTTTACTTTCAACTGGTTGTTTTTCAATTCCATCTCAATAATTAGACCTCTGGCCCACTTTTTGTGTGATAACTCCAAGGCTTCTTTTGCTGTACGCAAGCTTTCTTCCAGTTGCACGTATTTCTTTTGGTTTTCCTTAACCGTGGCATACAAATTGCGGAGTGATTCAGCAAAATCCTTTTGACCTTTGGCGAGCTCCTCCTTAGCTGTATCAACATCCATTTTAGCTAGATCGTAAGCACCTGCACCGTTATTAAAATCAAAATATCTCACATTGAGTTCCGAAGTTTTGATACTATCCTCCAGCTTCCATAAATTCGGATTCATGTCTGTCAGCTGTTGTATATGTAATTCAATATCCAGCTTCTTCGGTTCCTTGTACACGGGTCGATCCACCATTTCATAGGCTGTTCCGTTAGGCTGTCCCATGAGGAAGTTCAGAGCATCCCTGGATTTTTGCAACGCAATTTTTCCCTGCTCGACCGCTTGCTCCGCCTGGACTCTGGCCTGTGTACTCTCGTTTTTCGCATATTCAGACAGCTTGCCTCGCGCAAATTTGGCAAGTGCAATCTTTTCCTCCGCTTGGGCGATTTCAAGCGCCTCCAGATCATTTTTCACCTGATTCTCTGCTACAAACACACTTTGGTAGCTTTTCATTACATTAAAATAAATCTGGTCTTTGGCATATTGCGCTTGCTTTTTGCTGGCTAGATAGGATAGTGTCGAGGAACTGTAATTCCTCCAGGACGTTTCATTATCAACATACTCATTGTCTATATAATCGATAGGTGAATTACCCAGCTCCTTTTCGGCATTTTTCAGTTCAAGTCTACGGCGCTCTACATCCCGCTCGGCGGTACGCGTATTGTAGCTGTTCGTCTGTGCCCATTCCACTGCCTGCTTAAGCGTTAATGGAGGTAGAGCCTGTCCCGTTACGGATGATGTCTTTGACGTAGCTGCAGCAGATGAATTAACTGACATATTTGCTGACATGCTTCCTGATGGACTGTCAGCCTGTACAGTGGTGACCAAGCCTGTAGAAAAGGACAATACAAGCAGCACGGCAGCCGCTTTTTGCTTCATAAATGAATTTCTCCCCTTTCGGTGCATCTTCGAATCTTTTCCATTCTTTTCGACATAAATTTCCACGAATTCTTCGCATTCTAATTGTACTTTCAGGTTTATGTTGGTACAAGGTGTCAAAACAATACATTTTTGTAACCTTTACTGCCAGATTACTCGTTGTAAACTACTTTACACCCCACCAGACATAGATTTAATCTGTTTTTACCTGAACTTTACCTAAATTTCAGCTAATTTTAAGGAAACTAACAGCATCTATTAAGGTTTGGAACATATACTAAAGAAAGAATAACAGCCGCTCACTAGGAGGGTTAATAGATGATAAAAGAATCTCGCATGACAACTACTAACGAACCGTCTGATTTATGGATGACTCGCTTTCTACGCGAATCAGAACAAAAAAAGAAACAACTCATTCGGGAAGCCCGAAAAAATAATGATATACCGCTAATGAACAGTATTTCTTTTCACCTTGCCCAGCGTGACCAGCAGCATCTGATTGGATAAGCTTAACTGGGAAATCTAGTGCTATATATGAATACCACCCTTCGTTAATCTACATGATACGCCAGTTTAAAAAGAGACGGGACAAATCAAAACTATGATTTGTCCCGTCTCTTTTTGGCGAGGATTCAGACTAGTGTTATATTGTGTCTCAAAAACAATGCCACCTTTGCTCGTTCCTCGCCTATTCTTCCATCTCCGTCTGCGGATGATATAGATATTGATCCAGCGGGATACGTCCGTTTGCATTAAACTGTATGCCCTCTTCTTCCAAGTACAGGCGCTGCAGGGATGCGGACTCATCCTCCTGCAAAGCAATCTCTCCCAAGCGGTTGACTACTCTATGCCATGGAAGTCGATGTTTTTGGCTCAGTGTATGCAAAATTCGTACCACCTGTCTAGCACCTCTTGGGCTTCCGGCCTCTGCCGCAATTTGACCATAAGTCATTACTTTTCCCTCAGGGATCAGCAATATAATTTGAAGCACTCGGGCAGTGAAAGGCTGCATGTTCTAATTCCTCCGCGTTACTATTGCTTTTTTCCATTATTATAGCACCCTGAACAGAGGCCAAAAACCCCTGCTCCTACAATTGTAAGAAGCAGGGGTAAAACCATCATTGAAATTTAGAATCCACTCAGACCCTGCTTCTTCAAATCCTGTGCTACTAATCGCGCCAGTTCCCTTGCACCCGCAAAGTTTGGATGTAGTGTATCACCGTTCATATACAAAGCTAGCGTAGCTTCTTTGCCAATAGAGGTGAAATAAGCTGAACTGAGAACATTCAGATCGACTAAAGGCGTTTGTTCCTCTTGAGCCAGCGCCAAAATAGCGCTTCTATACCATCTGTTTTCAGCGTTGTGTACATTGTTAGCATTAAAGTCAGTGGCTCGGCCTTGCGGTGTTGACAGAATTACCGTCGCCCCCTTAGCCTTCACCTGCCGAATCATATCCCGCATCCAATCCTTAAACTCCGCTTCGCTTTCGTTATGCTTTGGATTGGTGTCATTAATGCCTAATTGGAGAATAAAATAATCCCCTGGCTTGATATATTGAACGATCGCCTCTAACTGACCATCGTGATGGAAGCCTCTAGCAATCTGGCCCCCTGACGCCATATTGCGAATTTGAAAAGTATTCGTGTTTACAAACTCTGGAAGCAGTTGACCCCATCCTGCCTGCACACTGCTATCTAGCGGATAATAGTTACATACCGTAGAATCCCCGCCGATATAAATCGTGCGATTCGTAACTGGATTGCTAGACAATTGCCTGATTTCCAGTGCACTGAGTGTGAAGACTGCGCCCTCTTTGCCTTCAGTAACTAGCAGATTTAATTGCCCGTCTGTCACTGGAATTTGAAAACGATCCTTGGCCCCATTTCCCGTCATATTTATGACCTGGTACACCCCTTCGGCCGCAACACTCGAACGAGAAGTATTTCCTAAAGTAACCGACACCTCATACAAACCTGGAGGAAGATCGACGTCGAAAGTATTCTCGCTTTTCGTACCTGTAGCCAAGAATTGTACCGCATCACTTGCCACCCCAGTTCCCGATGCACTGACATTACGCATATTCTCAGGGGTACGAAAGCCATAGCCACGTGCTGAGTCATAGGACAGCGAAGCGCTCACTCCGGTATACCCCGTTTCGACCGTACCCCCGCCAAAATCAAACTTGTACTCGCCAGTTGATGCATGTGCCGGGGTAGCTATCCCTAGCCCCGGCGCACCGCATAAAAAGGCTGCTAAAAGCATACCAGTCAATCCTTTTTTCCACTTCATTCTTCATTCCTCCTCCAGATTTTTAATTGCATGAAGCAAAGAATATTTTTGTAAGCGTATACATAAAATTCTACCCATGGTTGCAGGGTTGTACCTATGTCATTCTTATGCAATTGAAAAATAGCTTATTCGTTAAGCTGAACTTGTACTTGTCAGCCTGCATAGTGAGTATGATCCAGTATATTATATGCCTGTACACAAAAAAGCTTCGCAGATCCAACTGCGAAGCTCCCTGAAGCAAAATTCCGTTAGTTCAAAACTACTGCATTAATCCGAAACCAAAATCCCGTCGAAGCTCTCTGGACCTACTCGTATTGTACCCAGCAGGTTAGCTGATACAAAGGCTGTATACACCAATTGTGGCGTAATCGGTGGGTTAAAATCATCTGCTGAGAACGCAATAACCTGTGGAGCTAATAAACTTAAATTAAAAGTTGACGTAGCCGAATAAACAACAGGGTCTGTTATCTGCGTACCTCTCACAATAGTAATTGTAATCCCTACTAAAGCAAGTGGAATTTGAAGAGATATAGTTCCTTTAAGCAGAACCCGTGGTGTACCTGTAGCTCCTTGGGTGTTTAATCCGATCTGTCCGAACAATTGCGGCGTATTTAAAAGAGTGATTGGGATGGCAATAGAGTTGGCTGTCGAAGCATTTTGGGATGTTCTTCCATCAATAAATGTTCCCATAGTTTCTCCTCCTCTCTCTATCAGATACTCATAGTCTATGAAAAAATCAGTTTTGTGCTTGGACTGAATAACTTGTAAAACACACAACTTCTGATGAATAGGCGAATGTACAGCCCCTTCTCTGATCCTGTGAATACACTAAACCAACACTGGGAAAGGAGGGACGTAATGTCCAATAAGTTTAGAGCCACGTTGAGGGGGGCTAATGAAGTGCCTCCTGTCAGAACGAATGCGACAGGAACTGCGGAATTTCGTTACCGTCCAGCGAGCCAGCAATTAAGCTTTGAACTGACGGTTCGCAATATTTCACGGGTAACTGAAGCGCACATTCATCTGGGACGAAGAGGTGAAAATGGTCCTGTTGTTGCTACACTGTTTGGCCCTTCGAAGTTTGGGATTACCGTAAGAAGAGGTGTCGTTACCGGCGTGCTGCGTGCAATTGATCTTACCGGTCCACTCAGAGGCAGAACCATTAATGATTTGGTATGCCAAATTAGAGAGGGCAATGCCTACGTCAACGTCCACACGATCCGTCATCCGAACGGTGCCATTCGTGGGCAAATCAGACGCGCACCTATCAAACGTTGCAAATAACGAATGAACATGAGTACTAAAAAGAACTTCCATACTGCTCATTTTGAGCCTATGGAAGTTCTTTTTTTTTAATTCTTAACAAAAGTTAAGAAGTTCATAAGCGATTCTTAAGCCGCTCCCTTTCAGGTTGTTAAGAACTTTATCTTTTAATAGAAAGAGTTCAACAAGATACAGTTCACTACTGAAAGGAAATGAAGCTTATGAAGCCTACGACCAAAGAAAAAATTCCTGAATTACAGTTGGTCAGAGCCATGGCGATTTTAGCCGTCTTAATGGTACATGCCACTTCCTATGCAACGGTCCAACTTACAAATTCCAACCTTTATGTTGTATATAATGCGCTCAATGTGTTGATGAAGTACGGTACCCCTGTATTTATCGCGCTTAGCAGTATGGTGCTGTTCTATAACTATAAGGATCGTCCGCTGGGACGACAGCTCTTGAGGCGCTTTTATAAGCAGAGATTGCTGTACATCCTCTTACCTTATGTCATGTTTTCTCTGTTTTATTTCATCCTGTCCCTTATGGCTGGTAGTACCGAACCATGGAGTATAATTACACTTGCGGAAAACTTTGCTCTGAAACTGGTTACGGGCAAAGCGTACACCCATTTATATTATATTTTTATCATGATGCAATTTTATCTTGCATTTCCATGCATACTATGGCTGTTCCAGCGTTATCGGCAATTTCCGCAATGGTCTATTGTCATTGGGCTGCTGCTACAGTGGTCATTTATAATTAGCAACAAATTTCTCTTTCAGGTTCAAAATAAAGGCAGCTGGGCGCTGTCCTATGTGGCCTGCTACATGCTGGGCGCAGCTCTCGGCTATTACTATCCCCAGCTTCGAACTTGGTTTCTGATACGTAAGGAAGAACGAAGTTTTACAAGCGTGCTGACATGGATCGCAATTTGGGCTTTATGGCTGATTTCAGCCACCATTCATGTCTATATGTGGTACGAAAATAGATTGTACGGAACCTCGTACAATTCGCTAGTTTTTGAACTTATGTATAACATGTACAGCCTGTCTAGTACGCTGGTATTACTACAGATTTCCTTTTTAATGTATAGAAGACAACATTCCTTTGTCATTCGCAAGCTGGAACGTCTGGGCACACTGTCCTTTGGTGTGTATCTCATACATCCATTTTTCCTACTCTTGTATCGGCAGTTTTCACCACACATTGGCTCACCGCAGCTTATTCATGTGTGGTACACTGGAGGTTTTTTGTGTGCACTTCTTTGCTCTTGGCTCGTCGTGTCGGTCATCGCCCGCTTCCTGCCATGTGCTTGGATTTTGTTTGGTCAGCTACCGGGCATAGGAAAAAGGAAATCCCAGCGAGACGAGCGTATGTCTTCGCCCGAAACGCTATTATTCAAAAGCTGATGATCCCCAACAAACGACCTGAGATGAGTGTCCATAGCCTCCATCGTCAAAAAGGTATATAATACGCCCATATTGTATACTGCTGGAAAGAACAGAAAGGGTGCACAACCATGCATAACATGCATAACGGAACCATTTTATTAGTAGACGATGAACCTGAAATTATTAAGCTCATGCAAATATATTTAGAAAATGAAGGATATCGCTTGCTCATGGCACGGGACGGACTGGAAGCGCTGGAGCAGGTTAATCGGGAACAGATAGATGTAATGGTGCTGGATGTGATGATGCCCAACATGGACGGGATTGAAGCCTGCATGAAAATCAGGGAAACCGAGCATTTTCCGATCATTATGTTGTCTGCGAAGGGACAAGATATGGACAAAATTACAGGGCTTAGCGTTGGGGCCGATGATTATGTCACCAAGCCGTTCAGCCCGCTGGAGCTAGTGGCACGCATCAAATCCCAGCTACGTAGAGTACGGAAATATACCCACTCCTCTCCTATATTGGAGCATGAAATGGTTCTGGATGAACTCTCCATTAACACTGTTACACATGAGGTCACTCTCGCTGGAGAATCCGTTAAGCTGACTCCGCGTGAATTCGCTATTGTTGAGCTTTTGGCTCGACACCGGGGTCAAGTGCTGAGCATGGAGCAGATTTATGAGAAGGTCTGGAAGGAGCAATATCTGGAATCCAACAACACGCTAATGGTTCATGTGCGTAAAATTCGCGAGAAAATTGAGACTGATCCGCGAAAGCCCAAATACCTGAAAACGGTGTGGGGCATCGGCTATAAAATGGAAAAATTCGATTAATGGAGGACTTGCGTCTTGAAGGCAAAACGATACGATACGCTGGGATGGAAGCTGGCAGCCCTTAGCCTTGCCGCCTTCACTTTAACTGGACTAATTTTAATGGTGTTTTATTATGGAGCGTCTTTGCTGTTATGGCTGAATCCCTCGCGTTCTTTTTTTGGCACTCGGCTGATCCGCTGGACCGTCAATCACATTGGTTCCTCACTGATCTTGCTGGTGTGTGGGCTGCCTTTATATATTTATTTCTTTTTCCTTTTTACCAAAAATACGATTGGCTATCTACGCGAGATTACGACAGGGATGCAGAATTTCGCGGACGGAAATTTATCCTATTCGATTCCGGTATCTTCCGCAGATGAACTGGCAACCTTGGCAAAAAATATGAACACCATGGCAGACAAGCTCCGTCTTTCAATAGAAGAAGAACGGGCTTCCGCCAAAGCGAAAAACGACCTGATCACTGGTGTATCCCACGATCTTCGCACCCCGCTAACATCGGTGATTGGCTTTTTGGAGTATATTGAAACCGACCGTTACCGGGATGAAATTGAGCTACGCTATTATGTAAACATTGCTTATGAAAAATCGCTGACGCTTAAAAAGCTGATCGACGAGTTATTTGAATACACGCGTGTGAGTGGTGGTAGCCTGCCACTGGAGCTGGAGCCTGTAGACCTCGGCAAATTGCTCACTCAACTTGCTGAGGAATTTGTACCCTCACTGGAACAGGCGGACATGTCCTATCGTGTCCGAATCGTTGAGCCTGTTCGGATTTTGGCCGACACGGGCGAGCTGGTGCGCCTGTATGAAAATTTATTTTCCAATGCGATTCGATACGGAAAGGATGGTAAGCGTCTCGATATCACGATAGGACGTGAAGGCGATGAAGCGATAGTGATCTGCACCAACTACGGCACCCCGATTCCACCGGAAGATGTCCCACATCTCTTTGAACGGTTTTACAGAGTGGACAAATCACGCTCCAAGGAAACCGGAGGTACCGGGCTGGGCCTTGCTATTACCAAGAGCATTACCGAGCTACACAATGGCCGCATTTCGGTTAGGAGTAATCGCAAACAAACAGATTTTGAAACCCGTTTTCCGATCTATCGCGCCCGTTAGACGGGCAGTATAACGCTAACCAATCAACAACGTATAAACGATACCTGGTCCGTGTACACCGATCGTCAAATCATTTTCAATATCCGACGAGCGGCTCGGTCCAGTAATAAAATGAATGCCTGCGGGCAATTGCTCGCGCCCTGCTACGTCAAAACCGCTTAAAATCTCGCCCAGTCGTGTTCGCAGACGTTCCACGGGCAGGAGAATGATCAGCACGGTCGGCAGCAGACTGACCGAGCGCCCCTTCTCCGGCGAGGATAGCACTGCTACCGAGCCGGTGTAGGCGGCGGCCTCATCGGCCATGACGATGCCGATATCGGCCTCCGCGGCGCGTGCCTTCCAGTCTTCGGCTGGATCGGTGTTCCACACCGACAGTCGGACTTCCGGCAGCGCTGCTTCCAACTGGAGCGCATCCAGGTCCGGCTCATTCTGCCGGACGATATAGGCTGCTCCCAGCTCGCGCGCCTTGTGCGCGATCCAGTCTGCCGCCTTCTTCAGATCCGGCAGACGCACCACATGTCCGCCAACACTTGTAAAGTTGGCGGTGAACTCCTCGATGCGCTGCTCCGCACTCCATTCGAATTCGTGCCAAAACGCAGGTGCACCGCGAAACGGCTGTATCGGTGGCTCTGTCTGTCGCGGACGCTTGAGCCGCGCCGCAATGCCTTCCATAAAGCGTGCCTGCTTGGCACGGGATTCTGCTTGCATGTGATGAAGCCATGCTTCATGCTCCGCTTTTGCTTGCGCAGAAGGATTACGCTGTTCACTCATGCTGCATCCCTCCTGTTCTTCTATCCGCCAAGATCGTCTCCATTCGGCTGAGAATGTCTGGATGCATGACCTTGCGTTCCTGCTCCAGCTCACGCGCTAGTGTGTTCCAGTGCTGACGGAAGGACTTATTCGCCAGACTAGGAGCCACACGGTACGTATTCCAGCCTTTTAAGGGGCCAAGCTTAAGGGTAATTTCTCCCTTACGAACCACCGCTTTCTGTGCGATCTGCCCGAGACTGATCGCCGCAGCGAATCGCTTCGAGCTGGAAACTACCGCTGCAAAACCTTTCATCCCGATCGTCTCCAGCTTATCCCCTTGTCCTGCCTCCACCTTGCGTCTACGCAAATAAACCAGCATATCATGCAGTGGTATTTTGACCGGACAGGCTTCATAACACGCTCCACACAGACTGGACGCACTCGCAATATCGTTCCACTCTTCAATGTTGCCATGAAGGGCAGGCGTAAGCACTGCACCGATAGGACCGCTATATGTCCCGCCATACGCGTGCCCCCCAATGTGTCGGTACACCGGACAAGCGTTCAGGCAAGCGCCGCAGCGGATGCAATTTAACAGCTCTTGAAACTCAGGATTGCCTAGCTGAAGCGAACGCCCGTTATCTACGATGATAATGTGCATTTCCTCCGGTCCATCGGCATCCTGGCTGCACCGGGGTCCTGAAATACCGGACATATACATCGTCAGCTTTTGTCCGGTAGCGGAGCGTGGCAGCAATGTAGCCATCACCTCCAAATCTGTCCAGGATGGAATAATTCGCTCCATACCCATCAGTGTGATTTGCGTTTTGGGCAGAGTAGAAACCATGCGAGCGTTGCCTTCATTTTCAAACAAAACCATGGAACCCGTCTCGGCAATGGCAAAATTGCAGCCTGTCATGCCAATATCCGCTTCTAGAAACTTTTCACGCAGCTTTTTGCGGACAAAGCCCGCCAAAATCGTCGTATCTGCGGACAGCTCCTCCCCTGCTTCTTTAGACAGCAGCTCGGCAATCTGATAACGATTTTTGTGAATCGCAGGGATCACGATATGAGATGGTGCCTCTCCCGCCAGTTGAATAATATACTCACCGAGGTCACTTTCAATCGTCTCGATATCTGCACCTTCCAGCGCCTGATTCAAATGCAGCTCCTCCGACACCATCGACTTGGATTTGACGACAGAACGGGCTTGATTATGCGCGGCAATGTCCAGTGTAATGCGCACGGCATCCACTGCGGTGTCGGCAAAATGGATATGCACCCCGTTGGCACGGGCATTTTCTACAAACAGATTTAAGTAATAGTCCAGATGGGCAATAGTATGAAGCCGAATTTGACGCCCCCGCTCACGCCATTCCTCCCAATTTCCATGCTGCTCTGAAGCTGTCCGCTTGCCGTTGCGCAGTCGCTCGGTAGTGAAACGAACTGCATTCCGCAAAAAATCATCATTCAGAGCCAGCTCTGCACGTTTTTTGACCTTTTGGTTCATAGAGTGCGTATGTACAGCGGTCATGCGTGCTTCACCCCTTCGTATAACAGCTCTGCCAGATGCATCACCCGAACTGGCTCTTTCCGATATCTGAGATTACCGGCGATATTCATCAAGCAGGCCATGTCCAGTCCGACCAGTACCTCGGCTTCCGTCTCCCTGATATGGTCCACTTTTTCAGTCACCATCGCTCCCGAAATATCGGGCATTTTCACCGCAAAAGTACCACCAAACCCACAGCAGTCCTCCGCAAAAGGAAGCGGCACTAATTGCAAACCCTTTACGCTGCCAAGCAGCTTCATCGGTTCCTCCTTTACGCCGAGCAAACGTGTTCCATGACAAGACGGATGATAGGTTACCGTATGCGGAAAAGACGCACCCACATCGGTCACGCCAAGCACCTGCACCATAAATTGTGTAAACTCATACGTCTTTTGCTCCAGCCTCCGTGCCGACTCCAGCCACTCAGGCTCATCCTTGAACAACTCCGGGTAATGATGAATCATATATGTGCAGGAACCGGAAGGAGCTACGACAAAATCACTGTTATTAAACGCTTTCAAAATCGTTTTTGCCGCTGCCCTTGTTTCATCCCAATAGCCGCTGTTATAGGACGGCTGCCCGCAGCATGTCTGCACCTTGGGAAATTCCAGCTCGACACCATATCTGGCAAGCAAGCGGGCCATCGCTTCCCCTACCTTGGGATACATCGCATCACTTAGACAGGTAATAAATAAAGATACCTTCAAACGGCACACCCCTTCCGTCCATTTTCCAAAGGAAAACTTTCATCATAAGCATAAGCTTGCAGTGGGATTCTCACCTATGTTGATCTTACTCATCAGAGAATCCCACTGCAACAGCGATCGTAAATCAAATGAACCGCAGAGCGACCTCACGCCGGAAACTACCTGCTTACACAATCGTAACCGGAATGGACAACTCTGCAAGCTGACTGCGAATCGGGTCCGACAGCCGCGAATCTGTAATAATTTCGGACACTTGCGACAAGTTCACGACATGGGTAAACGCCTGCTGCCCGAATTTGCTCGCATCTGCCAGTAAAATTACCCGATCCGCAATGCTGACCATTTTCTGCTTCAAACGAGCTTGCAGCTCATTTGATTCACTAATGCCGCGATCCAGATGAACTCCCTGACTGGAAAAAAACAGCTTATCCACATAATAGGTTTCTAATGAACGCTCTGCGAGCGGGCCCACGAATGACAGTGAACGTTGAAGCAGCTGTCCTCCCGTCGAAATGACCTCGATTTTTTCCTTACCTGCCAGCTCTGTAGCTACCCGAATCGAATTCGTCAGTATCGTTAAAGGAATATCCGGCAGACTGGACGCCATATACCAGGCAGTCGTACTGGCATCCAGCAAAATGCGATCGTGCGGCTGAATCTGCTTGACCGCTTCCTCAGCAATCCGACGCTTTTCCTCCGCGTTCATAATTTCCCGTACCGCATAGGGCGTTTCAGGCTGCTCGTTTTTGACACTAACCGCTCCCCCATGAGAACGGCGCAGTCGTCCCGCCTGCTCCAGACGATCGAGATCGCGGCGAATCGTTTCTTCCGTTACTTTACATAGCTCACTCAATTCGGACACCCGTATGCTTCCTCTTTCATTTACGAGCTGCACTATCATCTCATATCTTTCTGCGACCAGCATGGCAATCTCACTCCACATCTTTAATGTACAAAAAGTCCTGTCACCCGCCGGAACCGCCCGTAGGCATCCTCCCACGCTTCTGACTCGGCAGGTTCATATTCCTCTACGGTAATAGAATCCGCAATGACCCGGCGTGCTTCCCATATATCGGCGAACTTTCCCTGTGTCATCCATTGTACCGCAAGATTGCCGATTGCGCTCGCTTCTGCGGGTCCTGCCCATACGGGTTTTTGAATCGAATTGGCCGTCCATTGGCACAGCAAGCGATTTTGAATCCCTCCGCCGACCATATGCAAACCATTAAAACGCTGTCCTGACACCCGTTCTGTAAGCTCCAAAATGTAGCGATACTTTAACGCCAGACTTTCCAGAATGCAGCGCGTAATCTCTCCCGGCGTCTCCGGCATTAGCTGCCCGGTATTGCGGCAGTATTGGCGTATGCGTGTTTTCATATCCCCGGCATGCAGAAACAGTTCATCATCAGGGTCAATCAAACAAGTGAACGCTGGAGCCTGTTCCGCCATATGAACCAATTCAGGAAAAGAATAGGAGTTTCCCTGCCGTTCCCACTCTCTGCGCGCCTCCTGTAAAATCCACAGTCCCATGATATTTTTAAGCAGCCTGTAGGTTCGGCCTACGCCGCCTTCATTTGTAAAATTAAATCGAAGCGTATCATCATTAATTACTGGCTGTGCGGTCTCCGTTCCCATCAGGGACCATGTTCCGCAACTCAAGTACGCAAAGGACCGCTCCAGCGCAGGCACAGCAGCCACAGCTGATCCTGTGTCATGCTCTGCTACTGCAATCACAGGAATCGCTCCAATGCCCAGATCCGTCATAACCGATGAACGGATTGTACCTGCAACACTTCCCGGCTCCAGTACCTCTCCAAACCAAGAGCGGGGAATGTTGATTCCAGACAAAAGCTCATCATCCCATTTTTGCTGTAACGGATGATATAACTGCGTGCTGGTTGCATTAGAAAACTCATGATACATTTCACCTGTCAGAAAATACCGCAGCAAATCAGGGATCATCAGGAAATGTTCTGCCTGCTCCAGCAAGGGTGATCTTGCATTTTGCATAGCAGCTAGCTGATAAAACGTATTAAACGTCAAAAACTGAATGCCTGTGCGCTGAAAAATAAACTCTTTTCCCAGCCGTTCCTGTACTTCTTCCATTACTCCATGGGTGTGCCAATCCCGATAATGATAAGGGTTGCCCAGCAATTCGCCGGTTTCTCCAATCAGTCCAAAATCGACCGCCCAGGAGTCAATCGCCAGGCTGGATGGATTCACTCTCATATGCTTGGCTTTGAGCAATCCTTGTTGAACCTCGTGATAGAGACGCAATATATCCCAGTGCAGGCGCTCCCCAACCTTGACCGGATCATTGGAAAAGCGATGGAGTTCCTCCACCACGATACGTGAATCGGTTAATTTTCCGAGTAGAACCCTGCCGCTGCTTGCCCCCAAATCATAAGCGAGGATGCTCACCAGCTCGCACCACCCTTGCCTCTTTTCAAAATCTGCGTACCATACTCAGACGCCAAATAGGCTTTCATTGGATCTGCAGGTAATCCTTGCTCTTCACGAATTGCTTTGAGCAACGGGGCCACATCAAACTCAAATGCTTGGCGTACGGCATCCTCCGCACCCAGCACATCCTGACGGCTCACCGCTTCCTCCACCTCTGCATGATTGATCAAAAGTGCCTTCGCATATTGAGTCTGCACATTTAGGACCGAGCGAATCATGGCCGGAATTTTGGGTTCGATATTGTGCGACTGATCGATTAAATAAGCAATTTTATCGACAGTATGACGGATATCTGCATCGACATCCTGAGCTGCGTTCAAAATCTGATAAAAGATTAAAAACAGCTCATATGGATTGGCGGAACCCACGATCAGATCATCATCCGCATATTTATAACTGTTAAAATGAAAGCCACCCAGTCGCTTCTCATCCATTAAAAACGCAACAATATGCTCCACGTTGGCTCCCGGCAGATGATGCCCTGTATCCACCAGCACCTGTGCCTGCGGCCCCAACTTGGTCGCGTAATGGTACGCCATGCCCCAATCGGCAATATCCGTATGGTAAAAAGCCGGCTCAAACGCCTTGTATTCAATCAGCATGCGCATATCCGGCGTAAGCGCCTTATACATTTCATGGAGCGCCTCCAGCATCCAATTTTTGCGTTTGCGAATGTCCCCCTGACCGGGATAATTCGTTCCGTCCGCAAACCATAGGCTAAAGTCGTTGGAGCCTGTTTCCTTTGCAATATCCACGCATTCCAGCAAATGGTTGATAGCCTTGCGACGGATTGCCGGGTCTACATTAGTAACGCTACCGAGCATGTAGTCCTCGTCTTGAAAGAGATTGGGATTTACCGCCCCAATTTGCAGGCCAAGACTTTCGGCATGACTGCGAAGCTTGCCGTAATTGTCAACTTTATCCCACGGGATGTGAATGGCAACGGACGGACATAAGCCTGTCAAGGCATGAACCTGTGCTGCATCCTCCAGCTTTTCGAACGGATCACGCGGCACACCCGTTTTCTGAAAGACTTTAAAACGTGTACCTGAGTCGCCATATCCCCAGGAAGGTGTTTCTATGCTAAGCGCTCTCAGTTTGGTCTTTACTTGCTCTAGGTCAATGCCTCGTTGTTGCTGCTGCTCCTCGAATAAGGCGTACGCTTTGTCACTCATCGTGGTTCCTCCTTGGAAAATGAAGTGAGTTATGGAGGTGGGAGGCCGCTTCGCTGCTGACTACCCATAAAGTCACTTCTAATTTAAAGTGTTGGTGTATAAATAAAAGGATGAAAACACGCAAATAAGTGTTGTCGCTTATTTACGTGTTTCCTAGAGTATTTTTACATCCCTTCGGAACTATGGGCTTGTGCCCTCGATTAATGAAATGGATTAGTGAAATAGAAATGAGTCTATCGCTTACAGAGGTTCATTTGAATTTGGCTAGCGTGTAAAGGCTGCTGGGACGCCGCCGTCGATGGTCAGCATACATCCTGTTGTTTTCTCTGCCTTGGATGAGGCGAAAAAGGCAATACCTTCTGCGATATCCTGCGGGTAAATGTTGACCAGCAGCGTCGTTCGCTTGCGGTAATGCTCCTCCAGCTGGTCTGGCTCAATGCCGTAGGCGACGGCGCGTTCATTGCGCCAATTGGAGTTCCAGATTGCCGAGCCTTGCAAAATCGCATCTGGCAAAATCGTATTCACGCGGATACCGTACTCGCCGCCTTCTGCGGCAATACAGCGGGCTAGGTGCGCTTCCAGCGCCTTGACCGAGCTGTAGGCCGTTACATTTTTACCTGCATAGACTGAGTTTTTGGAGCCGACGAACACCATGCTGCCGCCAAGCGTCTGTTCCTTCATCAGCTTGAACGCCTCACGCGCGACCAAAAAATAACCTGTTCCCAACACGTTTACATTTAAATTCCATTCCTTTAATGATGTTTCATCGAACGGACTGGATGTAGCAAGCCCTGCATTGTTTACGATAATATCTACACCACCATAGGTTAGCGCCGTCTCGGCATAGGCCGCCTGGATCTGCTCCTCCTGCGTCACATCCATTTTCACGGCAATCGCACGGTTTTCACCGTAACTGTTATTGATGTCTGCAGCTACCTTTTGCGCACCTTCCAGATTGAGATCTGCCAATACAACATGCGCACCTTCATCCACAAGACGACGTGCGGTTGCACTGCCAATTCCGCCTGCACCACCCGTAATGAATGCAATTTTGCGTGAAAATTCTGCTTCTGCTGGCGCAAGTGACAGCTTATAAAGCTCCAGCGGCCAGTACTCTACGTTGTATGATTCATTTTCACTGAGTGAAACAAACTCTCCTAACGCCGTTGCTCCTCGCATGACAGCAATGGCACGATGATACAAGGCACCGCTCACCTGCGCATTGCTCCAGCTTTTGCCTGTGTTGATCATACCGATACCCGGAATTAAGATGACACGCGGCGCTGCTTCAAATCTCACGTCTCCTTCATGTCGATTGCGCTCGAAATAAGCTTGGTACTGCTCCTTATAGACTGCTATACCTTCAGCAAGCCTAACCTTCAACCCCTCTACATCCTCTACATTCGGTGTCCAATCTACATAAAGCGGTTTCATTTTGGTATGAACCAGATGATCCGGACACGCTGCCCCGACCTGGGATAAAGCAGCAGAATCTCGGCCGTTCACAAACTCCAACACATCCTCCGCATCATCAAACGTGAGGATCATCTTTTTCTCATCACTGACTGCCCCCCTGACGGGTGGCATGACCTGGGACACTATGCTGCGGCGCTCCTCTGAAGTAAGCGCTTTATATTTTGCGCCTCCAAACGCCTGCTTTTCCGCTTGGCGAGCTTTAATATAGCTTTCTGCTTCCTGGATGATTTCGATCGTTTTGGCATAAGCCGCTTCAGATGTATCTCCCCACGTAACCAAACCATGCTTCTCCATCAGTACCAACTCAGCTTGTGGATGATCGAGCACCCCTTGGGCAATCATTTTCGACAGCTTAAAGCCTGGACGGATATAGGGCACCCATACAAAACGGTTACCGAAAATTTCCTTAGCGATTTCCTTGCCGTTATGCGCACAGCATAAACTGATGATCGCGTCCGGATGTGTATGATCGACATGCTTAAAAGGCAAAAATGCGTGTAGCAATGCCTCAATTGAAGCCCGCGGATGCTTGGCATCTATCATACAGTTCGCCAAATATGCGATCATAACCTCGTCAGACATCTCTTCCCGTTCAAACAGTGGACGAATGTCCTCCATACGAAGCCCTGTGAAGTTATGCGCTTTCATTGTTGCGAGATCGGAACCGCTACCCTTAACATACATCACCTCTACTTCACGCCCGCGAAAATCTTGTATCGTCGTTTTGGCCGAAGTGTTGCCGCCTCCCCAGTTGCACACGCTCCGATCTGTGCCAATCAGGTTAGAACGATATACGAGCTGTTCCAGTGTGCTTTTCTGCTCAGATGCTTGCGAAGAATTCCATAGACTTTGTACCATAGGAAAAAGACCTCCAAGTTCTGTTTTGGTTTTGAATGGCTTTATTAAGGTGGATATTT
Source organism: Paenibacillus sp. FSL W8-0439 (assembly GCF_038008995.1). Taxonomy (NCBI): domain Bacteria; kingdom Bacillati; phylum Bacillota; class Bacilli; order Caryophanales; family Paenibacillaceae; genus Paenibacillus; species Paenibacillus sp. FSL W8-0439. Next base: position 2,423,030 of record NZ_JBBPAK010000001.1, on the reverse strand, counting down.
TTATTTACGGAGACTATAACACTTTTGTTTAAATTTGAAAATATAAAATACAAAAATAATCAAAAATAATTTTTGATTTTATCCATATGTAAACACGAATATATTCATCTGTAAAACAATCATGACCACACAGACACACACAGACAATAAAGGCCGTGCCAGGAATGGTTATAAGAACCTCTCTGGCACAGCCTCGTTTGTTTAACTCATTTATTTACTCATCTATGCGCATCACTTGGGCTAGTAGCTCGTACGAACGCAAACGTGCCTGGTGATCATATACCTGAGCGGTGGTAATCAACTCATCGGCTCTCGTCTGGTTGATTATAAAATCCAGCCTTTGCTTGACTGTGTCAGGACTACCGATTGCTGAATACCCCAGCATATTACCACGAACCATCTCCTTCTCCTGCTCACTCCAAAGCTTATCCATGTCATCGACTGGTGGTTTTAGTCCTCCGCTATGTCCGCGCAGCACATTTAAAAATTGTTGTTCTTGTGAAGTAAAAAGCCGTTGTGCTTCTTCATCAGAATCTGCAGCAACCACATTCACACCAACCATCACATACGGTTGATCCAGTGCCTTGGACGGCCGGAAATTACGGTGGTACAATTCCAGCGCCTGTAGCAAATGAGCCGGGGCAAAGTGGCTAGCGAACGCAAACGGCAGCCCAAGCTGACCTGCCAGCTGAGCACTGAATCCGCTTGAGCCCAACAACCAGATAGGTATATCCATCCCTTCTCCTGGAATCGCTCTCACCCCCGGCACGGCTCCGTTTAACGCTGGATTCAGGTAAGAGCGCAGCTCATTCAGTTGCTCGGGGAAATCTTCCCCTGTGGTGTGCAGCCCTCGCCGCAATGCTCTCATTGCAGGTTGATCCGTGCCGGGAGCCCGACCAAGTCCCAGATCAATTCGCCCCGGATAAAGCGATTCTAAGGTTCCAAACTGCTCCGCAATTATGAGTGGAGCATGGTTAGCCAGCATAATACCACCTGAACCGACCCGAATCTTGTGGGTATGTGCAGCCACATGTCCGATGATCACAGAAGTAGCAGCGCTGGCAACCGCCTGCATATTATGATGCTCCGTTAGCCAATAGCGTCGGTACCCCCATTGCTCAGCATGCTGGGCAAGATCCACCGTATCACGAAAAGAATCGGCAGGAGTACCGCCTTCAATGACAGGTGCAAGATCTAATATAGACAGTGCAACATTCCGCGTGGTCATTTTATATAAACCTCCTGTCAAACTATTATTTTACGTATTTCTTTCAACGCCTTAATTCTTTGACCTATCAATTGATGCATCAACTATAATAATGCGTCGTCTTATGAATTGCAAATAATTTTAATTTTTAGTATTTATCAAAAAATAGTTTACTTTTACGATTAGCTCGTCTATCATGCTCTTATGTGGATAATAATTATCCATGTTAGCCTGGTTATAACATATTGAGGTGATTGCTAGTGCATATGAAAACAGGTGTCGAACAATCTGTCTACGCTCTCCTTCTGCTCACGATGCTACCGGACAAAGCCGTTTTACCTGGAGAGGCCATTAGCCAGCAGTTAGGCGCTTCACCTACTTATTTTCATAAGCTGTTACGAAAATTGGTTAGCTCTGATTTGATTACTTCTGTACCTGGTGTCAAGGGCGGATTCAAATTAAAGAAAAAACCTGAGGATATACGAGTATTTGATATTTATCTGGCGATTGAGGGACAGCAAACCCTCTATTCTTCCAGCGGTATATACAACGATATGCTTGAATTAAAGAAAGACGATCAGTGCTGTTTACTGGCAAATTTGATGGAAGAAGCGGAAGCCTCCTGGAAAGCCGTTCTGAAAAGAGAAACCATCGCGTCACTCTCTGCTGACTTTTTTAAAGAAGGATATGATGCGAAAATTACTTCTTTGAAGAACTGGATTCAAGAAAAAATGGTCTTGTAAAGAACTTCAAAAACAGAAAGGGATATGAACATGAATGATTATTTAGTAAAAGCTCTTGCCTACAATAACCAGGTGCGGGCTTATGCTGTGAGAACAACGGAAACGGTAAGTGAAGCCCAGCAGCGTCATTATACCTGGCCAACAGCATCGGCTGCATTGGGACGTTCCATGACGGTGGGCGTGATGCTGGGAGCTATGCTTAAACATGAGGATAAACTGACGATTCGGATTAACGGTGGAGGGCCCATCGGCACTATTCTTGTCGATACCAACGCCAAAGGAGAAGTTAGAGGTTATGTAAAAAATCCGCAAACCCATTTTGAGCTTAATCAGATCGGGAAATTAGATGTCGCCAGAGCCGTAGGAACAGATGGAGCGCTGATTGTATCCAAAGATATCGGCCTAAAACAACCATTTGTTGGACAAGTCCCTCTCATATCGGGTGAACTGGGCGAGGATTTCACCTCTTATCTCGTTCAATCCGAACAAATTCCTTCTTCTGTGGGAGCAGGGGTTATTGTTAACCCGGATAACTCCATTCAGGCGGCTGGAGGTTTTATTATTCAGCTGATGCCGGGTACACCGGAAGAGGTTATCAGTTTTATCGAGAGACGGATTGAGAGCATTCCGAGCATCTCCGCAATGGTCATGGAAGGTCTTACGCCAGAGCAGATTCTGGTCCAGATTTTGGGAGAAGGCAACATGAACATACTGGAAACCATGCCTGTACAATTTCATTGTCCCTGCTCAGAAGAACGAGTTACCAATGCCATTATCAGCTTAGGGAATCAGGAAATAGAAGACATGATTCGTACCGATGGACAAGCTGAAGCCCATTGCCATTTTTGTAACGCACATTACCACCTTACCAAAGAAGATCTCGAAAACATGCTGGAAACAAACATCAGTTAAATACGGGCTGTTCCCAAAAGTAGTTTTAGCTACTGGGGAACAGCTCTTTTCTTTCTCAATGCTTTCGATGGATGGTTTCCTTGGCCAAAAACGGTAGACTTGTTTATGACGCAAGTGTTAATGTTATATTATTCCAATTACATGAGGTGAGATGCACTATGTTCGAAAAAGATACGCATGAAATTCTGGCTTATTATGATGGCGGTGCAGAAATAGGCAGATTAGAGCGAGGCATCGGAAAAATAGAGCTGGAAAGATCAAAAGAAATCATTTCCCGTTATCTCAGCAAGTCCACTCATGTTATTTATGATATCGGCGGCGGTGTAGGGGTCTACTCTTCGTGGCTGGCAGAACTGGGATATGAAGTTCATCTATTCGATCTCTCTTCGCAAGCCATTGAATTCGCTCGTCAGCAGCAACTGAATAAACCCATCATCAGCAAGCTGGAAATCGCAGATGCCAGAAATCTTGATCGTAAAGATGAAAGCGCGGACATCGTGCTTTTGATGGGACCTTTATATCATTTAACAGAACAGAAGGAAAGAGTAAAAGCACTGCAAGAAGCAGCGCGTGTCTTAAAGAAGGGGGGAACGCTGATTACTTCGGCTATTTCCAGGTTTGGCTCGCTACTGTGGGGGCTATCGGTGTACGGCGAGTGCAATACCATTGTGGAGGAAGATGCGTTCATGGATATGGTCAGACAGGAGTTAACAGATGGTCAGCATGTACGACCGGCGGCTTATCCCTCTTTTATCACACGCTCCTACTTTCATACACCAGATGCCTTGCGTGCAGACTGGCAGGCGGCTGGATTGCAGGAGCCTCGTGTACTGGGTGTCGAAGGCCCCGTCTGGATTGCACCCGGATTTGAAGAGAAATGGGCCATTCCTTCTCATCGCAGACGTTTGCTGGATATAGCACAGCAGGTTGAAGAGCAGGATTCTGTCATCGGCATGAGCCCGCATATGCTTGCGGTAGGTATCAAGCAAAAAGACGAGCCAAACAGGCTCGCCTCTGTATCATTCTAGATTACTGCTCCAAACTTTCCAATACGGTTTTAATTTCGCTGTTCAAACTAAGTGCATTATAAATCGCAGTCAAGGCTTCAGCACGTGACGCATGATACTTAGGTCCAAACTGACTCGTACTTATACCCGAAAGCACACCGGCTTGTGCTAATTGTTTAATCGTATCAGCCGCAAAAGAAGCGGACAAGTCGGTGAAGCTTTTTTCATTCGAGGTGTCCTTTTTCAATCGGTCTAAATCCAAGATCCGCGCCAAAATGACAGCCATTTCTTGACGGACAATTGTTTGATCCGGTTTAAAAGTACCATCCTCATAACCGTTTAATACTCCAGCTGCGGTCAATTTTGTTATGGCATCCTGCGCCCAGTGATCCCCAATATCGTTCAAAGCCACAGGCTGATTTCCACCACTAATATCGAAGATTCTAGAAATGATAGCAGAAAACTCCGCACGGGTAATTTCACCATCAGGTCTGAAACTGCCATCCTTATATCCATTTACGATACCCAGCTTAGAAAACGTGTCGACCGTCTTTTCTGCCCAATGTCCTTGTAGGTCTGAAGGTTTAACACTAGTAGAAGAATTTAAAGCAGATTCTGCTTTGGACTTTATATTCTGCAGTACTTTGTTGTCTGCAACCACTACGTTACTGTTGAATATGTCTTGCACAGGAGCAGTTGGCCCAGTCACCAATTCTTCAGATACAGATACAGGTACAGTTACTGGTTCTTTAGATACAGTCACCGATGGAGATGATACAGCTGATGTTGCCGTATTGTTGCTGGAATCTTCGCTAGAACGGTCCCTGTTTCGATGCCCAGACCCGCCGCCACTGGAACTACTGGAATCACTGCCAGCATTATTGGGTGCGGGAGCAGCAACAGCTGTTACGGTAACTGGAACATTAAAGCTATATCCGCTGTATGTGGCGGAAATTACCGTGTTCCCTTCTGAAAGTGCTCTAATCTCTCCCTGAGTAACCGTAGCGACATTCGCATTGCTGGAAGTCCAAGTTGCTTCTTCACTGACATCAATCTCTGAAGAGTCCGATTTTACAACTTTTGCTATAGCCTGTTCTGTACCCCCTACCAGCATTTGACCATTATTGATAGAAACACGCAATTCCGTGTGACTATCATCTGTTGGTATCGGATCTGGTGTTGGCACCGGATCTGGCGTTGGCACCGGATCTGGTGTTGGTACTGGATCTGGCGTTGGTATCGGATCTGGTGTTGGTACCGGATCCGGCGTTGGTACTGGATCCGGCGTTGGTACCGGATCTGGTGTTGGTACCGGATCTGGTGTTGGTACCGGATCTGGTGTTGGTACTGGATCTGGTGTTGGTACCGGATCTGGTGTTGGTACCGGATCTGGTGTCGGTGCTGGGTTGATAGTGAATGCAACGGTAGCTGTTGAACTCTTCGCATCTAATGCTCCGTTCGTTGTACCGTCATCAATCACAGTATAATCAAAACTTGCCGGGCCCTGGTAGCCTGAATTCGGAGTGAATAGTACAACCGCTCCGTCTAGAACTACCGTCCCACCTTGTGCATTTTCTACCGATGCGATGCTCAGATGTTGTAAGCTCTCGTTGACAGGGCCTGCCGTGTCGTTTGCTAAGAGTTCATCAATAGCGATAGATTGTGCCCCTGCACTTGCCGATAACGATGGTAGTGTATCATTCACAGCTATCGGACTGTTGTTTACCTCACTCACAGTGATTTTGGCTTGGTTCGGCTCGCTGATCCCTGTTCCACTCATATCTAGTGATGATTGTACGTCGAAACTGAAATGATCACCTGACGGAGAGTTAGCATAAAGATTTGGCGTAAATTTAAGCCCTGCTTCGCCATCCGCTACAGAAATAAATTGACCATCTCGGATTTCCATTACCCCATCATTTTTATAGAGGGTTCCACCAATAATGTTTGAGATTCTAAAGTACGACACGTCAGATCCATCCACTTGATTACGAGTAATGATCAAACCGTCAAAGCTTTGTTTGTCTTCCTCTGTCAAAGCATCAGTCACGTTAGGGACATCAGCGACAGAATTTACTGTAAAAGAGGCTTGCTTGACCACCGACTGCGGGACTGAGACGCCGTTCGATGTTCCATCATCGGTGACGGTAAAAGAGAAGCTAGCGGTTCCATTAAAATTCGGCTGAGGTGTAAAAATTACATTTGTTCCATCTAAACGTACAGCCCCTCCTGCGATGCTGCTGACTGAGGATATCGTTAGGTGTTGACCATTCTCATTCGGACCGGCAGACGCATGCGCAAGCAGTTCTGCAAAAGGAATTGTCCGCTCTCCTGAGTCTTCTGTAATGGAGGATAGCGTTTCGTCTTGCGCTGCCGGGGGATCGTTTACTTCCGTAACATGGACAACAGCCTTAGTGGCATCGCTCAGTCCATTACCCGTTGCACTCTGAGCCGCCTGCACATCAAAAGAGAAGGTATCTCCCGCTGCGTTGTTGGCGTTTGCCATAGGCACAAACCTCACGCCATCCCTAGCTTCTGCTGCTGTGATAAACGTTCCGTTGGAAATCTCGGTGATACCATCGCTATGATACAGCCTGCCTCCGATAATGTTCGTAATTTGATAATGTGTCACTACCGTTGAATCTTGCAGGTTGGGTGTAATGGTTATATTGGATGTTGGGATATCTTCCTCAGTGGTTACAGCAGCTACCTCAGGCATTTTAGACGAAACAGCTGGGGCTGATGTTTCCAATATCAACTGGGGAATATCTACGCCGTTGTCGTCGGCTGAATATGTAATTTCCGAATAGTCTCCAGGGTTCCCTGCTTCATTAGCAAGCAATGCAAATGAGACCATACCATCCGTCTGTTGTTGTACAAAATGGGTAACATCAAAATCAACCCATCCTACTTGAAGGTCTGAACCTGTTTTCGTATCCGAAGGCTGATCCAGCGGGTTTAGCGGAAAAGCTCCGCTGCTCCAAACATCAGCAGTCGATCCATACACGATCAAAAAAGGATTCTGGTTAGAGCTGTAGCTGATAGAAGAGATATGAATACGCAAGGTTGCCTTCGTTACAACCTTCCCAGTCAGCTCGGGCATTTTAAACTGAATCGCTGATCTGTAATATCCTAACACTGCATCCGAAGATCTGCCAACATAGTTTTCTGGTGCATCCATCCAAACGTCGGCAGACTTGCTCCATGTTCCATCTTGGATTAATTTGGGCTGTTCGGTTGGTGCCGCACCAGCATCCGCCACTAAAATTGCCGATGAAAAGATTAGTGATACTGCTGTTAATGCACATGTGAATCGTTTAGTAGACTTGCAAAAATGCATACCTTTCCTCCTGTTGAAATAAATCTATGATTGCTGCTTGATATTATACAATTTCGTCACTGAACAAATTCTGAACAATTGCATTTTATCCTTCTATTCAACCAGCTCAGCAAGAATACGAGCAATTTGCCCGCTGTTTATTCAGTTGAATGGCTTCCGTGGATAAGCTATTGTAAGGATAGGATACTTTTCCCAGATAGAAGAACTTACAGGAGGTCGTTTTTCTTGATAATCCTTGAACTGGTGGGCTTTATTTCTACTGCTGTCTTATCTACGTTTTTTTCCTTTCGATACCGCTTGTGGAGACAACTATAGTGAGAAGTGAACAAGAGATGCTGCATACCATTCTCCAATTTGCTCAAGAAGATGAACGGGTACGTGCCGTGATTATGAATGGTTCACGCGCCAATCCACATGCTCCACGAGATATTTTTCAGGATTATGACATCGTCTTTCTCGTATCTTCCATGGACAGCTTTATTCAGGAACGTCACTGGATTCGCCGCTTTGGAGAATTGATCATTATGCAGACACCCGATGAGCATGTGGAGCCTACTGTGACGTTCCGTGATCGCTTTGCTTTTCTCATGTTATTTACGGATGGCAATCGCATTGATCTTACCCTCTGCCCTGTGACTAACATCGCCAATTGGCCTCGAGACAGCTTAAGTGTACTGCTGCTGGATAAAGACGGCCTGGTGGAGCCTTTCCCACCGCCAAGTCTTCAGGATTATAAGACGGTCCCTCCAACCGCCCAAACCTATGCGGATTCCTGCAACGAATTCTGGTGGGTCAGTACTTATGTGGCTAAAGGATTATGGCGACATGAGCTTCCCTATGCCAAATTCATGTTGGATCGACCTGTAAGAGATGCGCTTCACTTCATGCTGGAATGGCATATGGGTATACAAACTAACTTCACGGCAGATCCAGGTAAGCAGGGAAAATATTTCGAGAAGCACCTTGAGCCTGAACATTGGACGGCCTACATCCAAACGTTTGCGGATGCAGATTATGAACATATGTGGCAGTCTCTTTTTATCATGGGTAATTTATTTAGAGAAGTTGCCCAGAAGGTGGCGAACCATTATGGTTATAGATACCCGATTGAGGACGATCAACGTGTAACAAACTATCTCTATCACGTAAAAGCTCTCCCTGCAGATGCAACGGGCATCTATTAAAGAAAAAAACCAGTCGGGCACTTGATTTACATGTGCTAGCCTGGTTTTTTATACTCTAACATTATTTGACCTATATACGTTTGGAATCTGCTGTCTCCTAATATTAGTTTTCGGTCAGCACCCGGTCGCCTCTGCTCGCAGGCTGAGAGATAACCAAAAATTCAACATCCTCACTCGTTTCATTAAACATTTGATGAGGCACCATAGGAGGAACCTCACACCCTTCCTGAGATCCTAATTGGATGCGTTCACCATCCACTTCAAGTACCGCTGCACCTGATAAAATAAAGAAAAATTGGCGCGCATGATGATGATAATGTCTGACTTCATGTGTATTTCCCGGCATGCGCTCATGAATAATACTCAAATCATCATTTTTCACCAAGCGCCAACCATCACATTGTTCTCCCCATATATAATGTTCAGCATTATGTTTACTTATTTTCAAATTGACTCCCCCTTTGTAGTTACAGTTTTATTGTAAATCTGGATTCACTGAGCTACAATCTTAATTATAAAAAACGATAGAACCCATGTAAAAAAACTCTGAGTCCGACCATTTTTAGATATCCGCCTCGATAATTTCCTCCAACTTAATCCAGCTAAAATCCTCTTCCCCACGAGATAGCTTCACTTCTCGCCGACTTGTGTTAATCACTGTAACCAGTCCGCGCAGCTCCTCATCATCAAACGGATTAAACACTCTTAGTGTAATAGGCTTCCGTTCGTTATAGGATACGATAATGGCCTGTTCAATCTGCTGTATCTCCTGATCGTCCAGTGTCGGCTTGCCGCGTCTTCCCTGCTCCTTCATCAGTCTTACATATGCCTCCCGATGCTCAGGCAAAATCATACGCGAGCTTTCCCATATGCCATTTCCTTCAAGCTTTTTTCCCATCGTAAGCCCCTCCTATGCTGTTCTGGTTACCGGATGCCATGCCAATACATGATCTAATCGAAAAACACGTGGCTGACCAGTTTGCAAACAGGTGGCCCGGATTAAACCATTCTGCACACGATGCACCTCTATCTGCCGATGAGACAGTTTGCCCTTTCGGTCCATATACACGATTTCCACGATCTGTCCCACATATTTCTCCAGCATCATCCTTCACTCCTCATCAGAACGTTTGTTTGTATTATATGCGAACATGCGTTTGATTATCAATGTAAAAAAATCCCCTGAGGGAGTTGCCTCTCTCAAGGGATTTAAAACTCATAGGTGGACAGCTTAATATCCTCTTTATTCAAATCTTTCAGCGGATACACAGGGCCATTCCAATAAGTCAAAATATTAAGTGGCTCATTAGTACCATGCTCCTTTAAAGTGTGAGATAATTCGAGCAATACATGTGGAAGTTGATAAGAGCTTGTTAAAAATTGATATTCTTCTGGACTTTCGCAGTCTTCTGCTCGATAAAATACAAAGTAACCCTCGGTATAATCCCCAATGAGTACAATATAACGAGCAAGAAACATAATTTCACCATTGGCAAACGGAATGGAAAATGTCGAAGCAGAGATTAAATCTGTCTCTAATGCCTCTATACGAACGGTGAGTTCATTGTTTAGAGCATCCATTTTTCCCCTTTGTTCACTGATGAGGTGTTCATAATTTACAGGAACAAGCCCCCCACTCTTGATCGTAGCGATCAGTTCATCTATAAATACTTTTTGAGACAATACTCGATTGCTCATCCTATTCATCTCCATATTCGTGAAAAATAAGCATGAAACTCCCGCTTCAATATGTTCAATATTATGTATTAAAAGCTTGATTCATTAATTATCCAGCATTTTTGTGACGGCATTCACGACCCTTTCCATCTCAAATGGCTTCACAATAAAATCTTTTGCCCCTGCCTTAAATGCTTGTATAATTGCTTCCTGCTGACCCAAAGCGGAACACATTAAGATGTTGGCTTTAGGATCAAGCTCTACAATCTTTTTAACAGCCTCAAGCCCATCCATTTTAGGCATATTAATATCCATGGTAATTAAATCTGGTCGAAAGTGTGCATATTTCAAAACTGCATCATATCCATTTTCCGCTTCTGCAATAACAGAGTGACCTAAATCCAACAGAATATCCTTAAGCACAGAACGCATAAATAAAGAATCATCCACTATTATAACTGTTGCCAAGTTAACCTCTCCAATCCGTTGTCATATGATATGCACGCCCAAACTTCAATATCGGTGAAAAAACTAGTTATATTAATAGAAAGAATCTGTAAAAAGAAAAACGCTACCATTGAATTATAAAAGAAATTTGAAACTAGCTACTACAGCATTAATTTCAATAAAAACGTTTCGCAATGACGTAAATCATTCCTGTAGTATGAAGATTACAAAGTACTAGGTATTCAATGAACCCTTAGCACTATGCAGGAGAATTTAAAGTGAGAAGAATCATTGGGTCAACTCCTTAAACAGACATAAAAAAAGACATCGGTATCATACCGACATCTTTTTTTAAACTATTCGTTTAAAGTTTGCTTATTCATTCAGAGCTTTTTTCAAAGCCTCCAGATTGTTTTTCATCACACCAAGGTAATCCAGGTTTTTCTGCTTGTCTTCATCCGTCAGTCCTTCAAGAGGATTCAGCACATCCGTTTTCGAACCAATTTCAGTAGCTACGGTTTCAGCAACCTTCGGATCAACCAATGTTTCAAAGAAAATCGTCTTCACATTATTTTCTTTAGCAAACTTGATAATACCTGCCAACTTGTCCGGCGTAGGCTCCTGCTCTGGAGATAATCCGGCAATTGGCACTTGGGTCAGACCATATTGCTTAGCCAAATAGCTAAAAGCAGCATGCTGCGTAATAAAGTCTTTACGTTTTACATTCTTCAGACCCGTTTTGAATTCAGTATCCAGCTCTTTCAGCTTAGCAATATAAGCATCAGCGTTTTTCTCATAGTCCGCTTTGTTTGTAGGATCGGCTTTTACAAGCCCTGCTTCTATAGCTTCTACTTCTTTCTGAGCTAAGACTGGATCAAGCCATACATGAGGGTCCAGCACATGATCGTGATCATGGCCTTCCTCTGCGTGTGCTTCTTCTCCTTCTTCCTCCTCGGCAGATCCTTCCATCAGGTTCAACCCTTTGCTTGCTTCAACTACTACACGCTTATCATTCGATGCGCTGCTCAAAGCCTGTTCTGCCCAACCTTCGACGATCCCGTTATATACAAATACGTCAGCATCCTTAACCTGTGCCATATCTTTGGCGCTTGGCTCCCAATCATGCGGCTCAGCACCAGCAGGAATCAACGCGGTTACGTTAGCATGATCTCCGGCAACTTGCTTGGTGAATTCATACATCGGATAAAAAGTGGTGACTACATTCAGCTTTTTACCACTGTCCGCTGTTTGTGCCGGATTAGGTTCAGTTTGAGATGCATTCGTGGCTGCATGATCAGATTTAGCTCCGCAACCGGCCAAAATAAGTGCTAGCCCCGCGGATAATACAAATGATTTTTTGAACCATGTATTCATATTCATAACTCCTTATGTGTTAGTTTTTTATAAACTCACTGACCTGCCGCATTCTTACGTCGGGAAGCCTGTTGCTTGCCAAGCTTACGGACCAGCTTTTGAATACTAGCTCCTACGATCAGGAATAATAATAGCACCATAGCAATCGTCCCACCTGGGGGTGTACTGAGTTCATATGATGCGGTTAATCCCATAAATACGCCGATTAATGCGGTGATCATGGATATCCAGATAGCTGCCGCGAAGCTCGGTGCAATTCGAATCGCCAGCGCAGCAGGCAACACGATTAGTGAGGAGACAAGCAGTACACCGACAATCGGCATGGCTGCGGCTACAATCATCCCAGTCAAAATACTAAACGCAAACGAGATAGACTTGACAGGAAGACCATTGGTCTTTGCCGTTTCTTCATCAAAGGTAATCTGGTACAAAGGCCGTCGGAACACGAAAAAGAAAATACCTCCGATGACAGCCACAGCGATCATCAACATCAGCTCTGTCTGATTGACGGCTACTACCGACCCAAACAAATAAGCGGAAAATCCTTTGTTAATGCTCTGATTCAGATTCATTAAAATAACAGCCGTTGAGAGGCCACCTACCATAATAATAGCCACAGAAATCTCACTATACGTTTTATAAGATCTGCGGACGTATTCAACAATAATCGCACCGATCACCGCAACAATAAATCCAGTTATCGTCGGGTTAATCCCTAAATAGGCACCTGCTGCCACCCCTGCCAGCGATACATGCGATAGCATGTCCGCCATGAGAGCCTGACGCCGTAGCATCAGGTATACTCCAAGCACCGAGGCCAGCAGTGCAATTACCCCACCGGCACAAAATGCCCGCTGCATGAAGTCGTAGTGCAGCATTTCCATCCGCCATCTTCCTTCCTTTCAAGCTCAATAATACGATCCAGATAATGTTGTACTTCCGATAGTCCATGGGTAACCATGACTACAGTTCTTCCATATTCCTTAACCTGCTGATTCATCAGATCGTAGAAGTGATGTCGGCTTTCCTGATCCATTCCGGTCGTGGGCTCATCCAAAATGAGCAAATCCGATTCCTGAGCAAGTGCCCTTGCCACACAAATACGCTGCTTCTGTCCACCAGACAATTCGCCGATTTTGCGGTGCCGTAAATCCCACATCCCTACTTGACGAAGCGCCTGCTCTGTCAGATCATGATCCTCAGCCCGCATCCGGCGCAGCCAAGAGCCATGAGTATATCTACCCGAACGGACAAATTCCAGGATGGTACTTGGAAATCCTCCATTGAAGGCAGCAATTTGTTGTGATACAAATCCGACAACGAGCTTTTTACCTTCACCTGTACGGTCGGACATAAACACTTTGCCCTTCCAAGGCTGAAGTAAACCGAGCAGCAACTTGAGCATCGTCGATTTGGAAGCACCGTTGGGTCCAGTGATCGCCACAAATTCTCCGGAAAAAATTTCAACATTGGCATCCACCAAGTTAGGAACATCTCCGTAGCCAAATGTGACCTGTTCCAATGAGGCCAATAACATGACGCAAATCTCCTTTTCCTTTAAAAAGCCTGGAGCCATCTGAGCGGTCATCATAGCGCAGATTCTCCAGGTCGTTTATGATCATTAAACCATCTACCGTAATTATTACGATTTGGTAATAAAAAAATAAGCGCTTGATAAACGTAACCTTTACGCATTAGCAAGTTTAACAGTTTAGGCAAGGTTCGTCAATGTTTTGGCAACTCTTTTGTTTGTTTATTTCACTTTGCCCGGGTACAAGCCTGCTGCCAAGGTTTTCAGTGCAATCGGTGCTCGCACACCTTCAGCCGCTGCGGATAGAGGCAGCACCACAAATCGTTTGTTTTTGATCGCTTCAACACCAGCCAGCGCGGGCTTGCTCAACAGAAGCTTTTCTTTATCCGCCAGTGAAGTATCTCCGTAGTCGAGAATAATAATAACATCAGGGTTGCGGTTCACGACCTCTTCCCAGCTTACTTCCGTAAAACTTTTATCGATATCATCAAAAATATTTTTCGCCTTCACACTTTTAATCAAAGACGTCAGATAATTGTTGGCAGCCGTAAATGGCTTGTCTTCGCCGCTGTCATAAACAAAAACCTTGGGTGCCCGTTCAAACGTGCCAATTTGAGTCTGAATGGACTGCACTTGTGCACGAATGTCATTTACCAGTTTTTCTGCACGCTCCTCAACCCGGAAAATACGTCCAATATTTAGTATATCCCGATATACATCTTCTAATATAGGACCCGGCTTATTGGAGGATTCCTGTATATAGGTTTGCACGCCCTGTTGGGCAAGCTCCTCACGGGAACCCAGATTTTTATCATTAAAGGCACTCTTCCAGCCCGCATAGGCAAAATCCGGTGCAGCTGCCATAAACACCTCTTTGGACGGATATTGTTTGGCTAGAACCGGGATTTTATCATATTGAGTCTTATATTTCGGTAAAATCTGATCATCCAAATAGGCGGTTCCTACCATGGAAGATTCCAGTCCAAGGGCCAGCATAACTTCTGTCGCATGCTGGTTCAATGTAACCGCACGTTTGGGCGCTTCGGGAAATACCATTTTTACACCCATGTTCTCAATCTCTACTGCCTTCTCTTGGGTTGTTGATTGCGATGCATCAGATTGCTGCCCGTTTGCAGATGAATTTGTGGTTTGAGCCGTGTTTCCTGCTGCGCAGGCCGATAATAACAGCATCGCCAAAGCTAGCATAACCAGCGGTAATGCGGGTTTGCTACATTTATTCATATGTAACGTCTCCTCTTTCATTCACAGTTTTATCTTACCTTATCGAATCACCATTCTGCCTGTTAATGTCATAGATGGTCTCCACCTCTAAGAGAATCCGGTAAAAAGGTAATACTCGGTTTCCCGGTTTTCGGATGAATGCGAATTTCTGTTTCCACCCCGAATACACTGCGTAGCAGGTCAGGCTGAAGCACATTCTCTGTTATGCCGGAGGCTACCACCTTGCCTTCTTTTAATACATACAATCGGTCACAATAACATGCTGCCAAATTTAAATCATGCAGTGCAGCTAAAGCAGTGATCTGAAGTGTTTTGACCAAATCGAGAATTTGCAGCTGATACCGGATATCGAGATGATTCGTCGGCTCGTCCAAAATGAGAAATTTCGCTTGTCCGGCCAAAGCCCTGGCGATCAATACCCGTTGCTTTTCACCGCCCGACAGGGTAGCAAACCCCTGATCCGCTTGAGCATTCATGCCTACCCGCTCCAGCGCCTGCTCAACCAGCTCATGATCGAAGACAGTATCTGCTTCCAGCAGTTTCTTATGAGGATGGCGGCCCATCAGGACGATGTCCCGTACTGAAAAATCAAACGTTTGGGGCGCATCCTGACTTACCACTGCCATTTGTCGTGCTGTTTCTTTGTACTTCATCCGTAGTAAATCCCGGCCATCCAGCGTCACCAAACCACTGTCAGGCCTTAACACCCGATACATATTCTTAAGCAACGTTGATTTGCCGCTGCCATTCGGACCGATCAGCCCGACCAGCTCTCCCGTTTTTACCTGGAGACTGATACCGTCGATCAATCGTTTATCGTGAATACTGAAGGTCACGCATTCGACTTCTATATTCATTTTCCGCCTCCAAACGAGTAGGAACTGCGCCGCAGTAACCACACAAAAAAGGGTCCGCCGCACACAGCCGTTACAATACCAATCGGCAGCTCTTGTGGAGCCAGCACGAGCCGGGCACATACGTCTGCCCACACGACAAAGATAGCTCCCGAAAGCAGGCTGACAGGCAGGACACGACGATGATCCGATCCCACTATTAGCCTAACGATGTGTGGAATCATAAGCCCGACAAAACCAATCGAGCCACTCACGGATACGACTGCCCCGGTTAAAAGGGAAGCGACAACAACCAATAATATACGGAACGCCTGCACGTTCACACCGAGCGTTACGGCGGCTTCTTCTCCTGTCAGCAAAGCATTCAATGAACGGCATCGGGTCATAAGGACAGCCGTTCCCACGGCTATAATAAGGCTTGGAATGAAAAGCGTATCCCATTGAGCGCCTGCCAGACTTCCCATCATCCAATACATCGCGTCACGGATGCCTTTTTCATTCGGGGCCATCGTAACGATAAAGCTAGTCACAGCCGACAGCATCATAGATACCGCCACCCCTGCCAACAGCAAGCGGGTCGTCGATATCCGTCCGGCCACACGAGCTAACGCAAACACCATAAACATCGCAGCTAGAGAGCCTATAAAAGCAGATATGGGCAGTGTAAGTCGTCCCAAAAATCCAAAAGCTCCAAACACAATAACTAACGTCGCAGTCACTGAAGCACCCGACGAGACTCCTAGAATATAGGGGTCCGCTAACGAATTGCGAATTAATGCCTGTATAGCCGCTCCGGTAACAGCAAGTCCTGCTCCCACGACAACACCTAGCAGCACACGCGGAAAGCGAATTTCCCACACGATATATTGCTCCGGTTTGGTCCATGTCACGGGTATCCACTGATCCAGCCAGGGCAGATGGGACAGCGCAATTCGCCATACTGTCCCTGGAGCGACAGCCACAGGACCCAGCATGACCGCAAGTGTAACTGACAGCACCAGTCCCGCAGTTAATAGCAGCAGAATTGTTGTAAATCTCCATGGAGGCTTCCCTGCTAGATCAGCTCGAGAATGAGGCTTGGATGAATAAACGCTATTTGTTCTCGAAATCATGAACTAGCCAGTGGCTTTGCAGCCGCTTCAAGCTTTTTCAATCGTTCCCCGATCTCAGAAGCAGAGAAATTCTCGCCCATGATCACCACTACATCGTTCACTGGCTTTTGCGGTCGGATCGGGATGATTTCCAGCTCACGATAGGCAAATTGAAACATCATCTGGCCCTCCGATTCCAAAAATCGCGCGATTCCTTTGGCCCGGTAAATTTCAGCAGGCAAACTGCGGAACAACTGTTCAAACTCGGAGCGTGACACAGGTTGTCCAAAAAAATGCGTATGAACAACTACATGGTCGTAGGAATGATAATGCTCTCCGTGTTCATGTTTATGGTCGTGATGCTCGGGCTCATGATAGTCATGAGGATGATGGCCTGTATGATCATCATGACCATACGTGTGAAAATGAGCTTCCGCATGCTGATGATCATTCGCGATATCGACTGTGGACTCCTTTTGCCGCGAAACATCCATCTGTTTCTCTCCTTGAATGGAGAAAAAGGCACCCAAATCTACGTCACTACGCTCCGTGCTTACAGTCAAAGCATAAGGATTTAATTCTTTTACAAGGGCCTGTACTTTTTGCAATTCTCCCGCAGCCAATAAATCAGTCTTGTTAATAATCAGTTTGGAAGCACACCGCAGCTGATCCTGCATCAAACGAAACGACTTGCTTCTCTCACTACCCAAGGAGAAATCCAGAAATTGACGCGCATCCACGACCGTGATAACAGATTGTAAAACCATAGAAGAATATATGGAAGCATCTGTCACTGCATCTACAATCTCCATTGGATTAGCCACTCCGGTACATTCTACAATAATTACATCCGGCTTATATTCCTCGGCAAGATTCACGAGCTCGACGCCCAAATCTCCGCGAATGGTACAGCATATACAGCCACTGAGCATTTCCTTCATGGGGGCTTGGTCGTTCACCAAACTGCCATCCAGATTAACATCACCCAACTCATTCATCAAAATAGCTGGCTTGAGACCCTGCTCCTTGTAGTAAGCCAGCGCATGCTGAAGAAGAGTTGTTTTCCCGCTGCCCAAAAATCCGGATAAAACAACAATCGGTATCATATAATCCTCCTTGTCTTTACAGCACTAATATGGATCGTACCGTAAAAGTTTTCTTCTTGCAATCATTTATCGGATTTTAATCGTAATAATTACTATTACCGAACATAAATATATATGACCACGCTTTGAATTGTCAATATAGGAGGTGATTCAAGCATAATCCTGCGGCATGATTGTCCCAACACAGGCATAGGATGTAGATAAGAACCCTTATTCCCAAGGAGATGTGGAATGAAAAACCGTACGCTGTTGAAGATGCTGCCTTTTATGATTCCGTTTGCCTTTCTCATCCCTGTGCTTATTACGCTATCTCCTCAGTGGCTTCGTTTGTTAGACATAGGGCAGCTGCAGTCATTAAAGACGGTATTTATGGGTATTTTTCTGGAGGCTGTTCCGTTTCTCCTGATCGGTGTGCTTGTTTCATCCCTTTTACAGTGGCTTGTACCGGAGACATGGATTCGTAAAATAGCGCCTGCCCATCCTGTGCCGGGTGTCCTGCTCGCCTCCTTGCTAGGTATGCTGTTTCCCATCTGTGAGTGTGGCATGATCCCTGTCGTTCGCCAATTAATGCTCAAGGGAATGCCTGCCTATATGGGTATCACTTTTATCTTAAGCGGACCTATTATCAATCCCGTAGTACTGGCTGCGACAATGATGGCTTTCCCTTCCCATCCTGAGGTCACTGTCGTTCGAATGGGTTTGGCCTTTGTCGTTTCCGCGACCATCGGATTGATCATATATGCCTTTGTGCGTGTGCATCCGCTCAAACGGTCTTTGCTCTCTTTTAACCAACAAAAGCAGAACAATCAGACTCATCGGCATAACCGCACATGGCGGGGATTTTTTGTACATGCTGGCGACGAGTTTTTGGACATGAGTAAATATCTCGTTATCGGCGCATTATTGACAGCTTGCATCCAAACCTTTATCCCACGTGATGAAATGCTTTCGTTAAGTAATGGTACGGCTGGCTCATACGCCTTTATGATGGGCTTTGCCTACGTGCTATCGCTATGTTCCACCTCTGATGCCTTTGTAGCTACTGCTTTTTCGCATACCTTTACACTGGGTCCGCTGGCAGCCTTTCTTGTACTCGGCCCGATGCTTGATTTCAAAGGCACACTCATGCTGCTCAGCACCTTTCGCACCAAATTTGTCGTGATCTTGGGCTTACTCATTATTTTACTCGTCCTGATGGGATCTATAGCTGCTGAATGGTTATTGGGGAGGTAAATACAAACGTGAATTCAACCTTTAGCATCCGCTGTCAATATGGCATGCGCTCCTTGCTCATGATCGGATTAGCTGTATACATCATCACATTACATCGCACAAGTGCACTTCATTACTACTTGGCTCCGCACATGCAAAAGCTGCTTTTACTCTGTCCTGTGCCACTCATATTCATCGCTTTGGCGATGGCATGGCACGTAATCGTGGGAAGCCGGGATGGTGAAGATGTATGCGATTGCGAACATCCTTTACCGCAAAGCTGGTTCAAAAAAACTCTCGTATATGGAATGCTGCTCATTCCGTTGCTGTTCGGATCACTGCTGCCCAATCAGGCGCTTGGCAGTGATATGGCAGCCAAAAAAGGTATGTCCTTCACCTATCCCAACCCGGATATACGACGAAAAACAGACATACAAACCACGAATACACCCGCAGCCTCCCTTTTATCCACTCCATCTTTCACACCAACTTCGCTCCCTCTAAAGGGAAAATGGAGTCAGGAAGCGCTGGATAAGCTGTTCGTTCCGCCCGATGAGTACAATGTAGAATTCGCCGAGCTGGCGAAACGTCTGTATCAGCAACCCATTATACAGATCCATCCGGAGATTTTTTCCGAAACTATAGGAGCGATCGAACTGTATAAACACGCTTTTCAAGGAAAAAAAGTACAGGTGACCGGCTTTGTCTATAAAGACGACAATCTACCGGGTAAAGGTCTATTTGCAGTAGGAAGGTTCCTCGTTATGTGCTGTACTGCCGATGCCATGCCATTCGGGATTATCGTCCAATCCCAGAACCCTCCGTCCTTTGACAAGGATACCTGGGTGACTATTGAAGGAACTCTGCATGCAACGCAAAAGGATAATGCACCCGTACTTGAAATTCGATCCGATAAAATAACGACTGTCAAGCAGCCAGAATCCCCTTATGTCTATACCCAAGCAGACTCGGTAGCAACCTATGATCGCTTGAATACGGCACACTAAACCCGCCAAGGAGGAAAAATGATGAACAAAGTTCCTGTTATATTAATCAGTGGTTTTCTTGGAAGCGGCAAAACGACACTACTTTTGCGGCTGTTAGCCTATACTCGTCAGATTCCTCTTCGTGCTGCTGTTTTAATGAACGAAATGGGCGAATATGATGTAGACAGCGCTATTATTTCAGAGGAAATGCCTGACGTAACAGTGGAAGGACTGCTAGAGGGGTGCATTTGTTGCAGCAAAAGAAATGAGCTGGCTGGCGCACTGCACACCCTGCTCAGCCAAGAGCCGGATGTGATCTTCATGGAGACCACCGGAGTAGCCAACCCCGAGCAGGTGCTGGAGGAACTTCGCTCCCCACTGCTGGCAGATCGGCTGTATCTGGTTCACGGCATCAGTGTGGTGGATGCTGAGCTGTTCCATGAATACAACAGCCGCTTCACTGCAGACAAGGAGCTGGTTCGGACTCTGCACGGACAGCTTCGCTCCGCCGACTTTATTGTTGTGAACAAAACGGATGTCGCAAATAGCCGTGAAGTGGCTAAGGTCGTCAAGAACATCCGCAAGCTCAACGATACGGCCAAGTTGCAAACTACTGAGTATAGCCGCATTGACCTTGAACCACTGCTGGAACCTGTCCTGAACTCCGTATGGGTTGACCCGAAACCTGTACAAGTATTTCAACATACATCGGCACAGATGCAGCCCAACGATGCAGAAGCATCACCTATACCAATTCCCGCTAAAGATAACGAAAGACCTAGCAGTGCCTCCAGAAGTACCGCATTCAAAGTAATTTCTGCACACCGTCAAAACCACAGTCACGATCACGACCTCCCCCATTCCTTTTCCCGTCTGGAGAGCTTAACACTGCATCAATATTCTCCTCAGCCATTGGAAAAGCAACGATTAGAAGACTTCCTGACTAGGCTAGGTTCCTCGCTGCTTCGTGCGAAAGGTTATTGTGTGCTTCCGCATGAGGGTACAATGCTTTTGCAATTCTCAGGAAGTCACTTGGAATGGCAGCCCACCGCACTTCCGGTGAGCCAGGGATATGTCACACTCATTGGAGAGCAGCTTGACAAAGCATCCATTACCGAGCAATGGGAACAGTGCTTCGTTTCGCTGTAGTCGACAGATTCGGCTCGAAATGAAATTC
Organism: Paenibacillus sp. FSL W8-0439; assembly: GCF_038008995.1. Lineage (NCBI taxonomy): Bacteria > Bacillati > Bacillota > Bacilli > Caryophanales > Paenibacillaceae > Paenibacillus > Paenibacillus sp. FSL W8-0439. The sequence continues at coordinate 2,401,940 of NZ_JBBPAK010000001.1, read as the reverse complement.
CCCTCCAAAATGTCTACGAAATTAAATTATAAAAGGCTGTTCCTTTGACCTTTAAAAGTCATGGAACAGCCTTTTTTTGTAACTATCATAAATTTGCATATACGCAGTATATACCTTATAGGATGTTATGTTGAATGATGGGAAAACAAAAAAAAGCCGTCGAGGCATTCTCGACGACCTGAGTACGACTATGCAGAGTCATACTATTATTTGCTTGGCGGCGTCCTACTCTCCCAGGACCCTGCGGTCCAAGTACCATCGGCGCTGGAGGGCTTAACGGTCGTGTTCGGGATGGGTACGTGTGGAACCCCTCCGCTATCGCCACCAAACATGAATTTGCCTCGCAAATTCCTTCGTAAGGTTATTCGGTTCATCACAGATTCTGTGAATGAATCGCCATACGCTTGTTGTATGTACTTCTACATACCTTCAAGGTTACACCCTGAAAACTGGATCCGAAACTTCATTGCGTCTTATCTTAGGATAAGCCCTCGACCGATTAGTATTGGTCAGCTCCATGCATTACTGCACTTCCACCCCCAACCTATCTACCTCGTCGTCTTCAAGGGGTCTTACTAATTGGGAAATCTCATCTTGAGGGGGGCTTCACGCTTAGATGCTTTCAGCGCTTATCCCTTCCGTACATAGCTACCCAGCGGTGCTCCTGGCGGAACAACTGGTACACCAGCGGTACGTCCATCCCGGTCCTCTCGTACTAAGGACAGCTCCTCTCAAATTTCCTACGCCCACGACAGATAGGGACCGAACTGTCTCACGACGTTCTGAACCCAGCTCGCGTACCGCTTTAATGGGCGAACAGCCCAACCCTTGGGACCTACTTCAGCCCCAGGATGCGATGAGCCGACATCGAGGTGCCAAACCTCCCCGTCGATGTGGACTCTTGGGGGAGATAAGCCTGTTATCCCCAGGGTAGCTTTTATCCGTTGAGCGATGGCCCTTCCATGCGGTACCACCGGATCACTAAGCCCGACTTTCGTCCCTGCTCGACTTGTAGGTCTCGCAGTCAAGCTCCCTTCTGCCTTTGCACTCTTCGAATGATTTCCAACCATTCTGAGGGAACCTTGGGGCGCCTCCGTTACTCTTTAGGAGGCGACCGCCCCAGTCAAACTGCCCACCTGACACTGTCCTCGTACCGGATTACGGTACCAAGTTAGAACCTAGATACGATCAGGGTGGTATCCCAAGGATGCCTCCCCTCAAGCTGGCGCTCAAGGTTCAACGGCTCCCACCTATCCTGTACAGATCGTACCCAAATTCAATATCAAGCTGCAGTAAAGCTCCATGGGGTCTTTCCGTCTTGTCGCGGGTAACCTGCATCTTCACAGGTATTAAAATTTCACCGGATCTCTCGTTGAGACAGCGCCCAAGTCGTTACGCCATTCGTGCGGGTCAGAATTTACCTGACAAGGAATTTCGCTACCTTAGGACCGTTATAGTTACGGCCGCCGTTTACTGGGGCTTCGGTTCATAGCTTCGCCCGAAGGCTTACCACTCCCCTTAACCTTCCAGCACCGGGCAGGCGTCAGCCCGTATACTTCGCCTTGCGGCTTCGCACAGACCTGTGTTTTTGCTAAACAGTCGCTTGGGCCTTTTCACTGCGGCCCCCTCGGGCTATTCACCCTACCGAGGCACCCCTTCTCCCGAAGTTACGGGGTCATTTTGCCGAGTTCCTTAACGAGAGTTCTTCCGCGCGCCTTAGAATTCTCTTCTCGCCTACCTGTGTCGGTTTGCGGTACGGGCACCTTCTCCTGGCTAGAGGCTTTTCTTGGCAGTCTGAGATCATGACCTTCGCTACTATAATTTTCGCTCCCCATCACAGCCCAGCCTTCACGATGTGCGGATTTGCCTACACATCAGCCTCACTGCTTAGACGGACATCCATCAGTCCGCGTCACTACCCTACTGCGTCACCCCATCGC
>NZ_JBBPAK010000001.1:880000-2395000 GCF_038008995.1 Paenibacillus sp. FSL W8-0439 | reverse complement strand
CTTCTACTTGAGGCGGCTGATTAGAAGACGGGTTAGGCAAGCCGGATGATTGGACATTGACCTGGAAGCTGGTTGAAGTTTCCCCTCCACGACCATCCATAGCCGTAATTTCTATGCTTGTCGTTCCTGCACTTAGTGCCTGAATTTTCAACTGAGCTCCAGCGATTTCCGCCGAAGCAACGGACGGATCAGAAGAGGTGGCCTTAAAAGTCAACGTATCACCATCAGGATCAGTAAAAACGGAACCTAAGTCGAGTGAGTAAACCTCACCACCTATAGTAAGCGATTGGTCGGCAGGTTTAGTTTCTACTGGATTCTGATTCTCTGGAGTTCCAGCCGTGACAGTGGCTTTAAAAGTTTCGATCACTTGCCCTCCTCGGTCATCTGTTGCTTTGATCGATACTAATGTGCTACCGATCGTTAACGGTGTAAGAGTGAGCAAATCCCCATAAACGTCAGCCGTCACAACAGTCGGGTCAGAAACACTAACATCGTAATTTAAAATATCGCTATCAGGACTGGAAAAGAAATCGTTTAAAGACAATTGAATATTGCCTGTATTTATTTCTTTTATCTGGTCCGGAATCCCTGACGAAACTGGGGATTCATTGACAGTAACATCAAAATCAGTAGTGACCTCGCCCCCGCGACCATCTTCTGCTTTAAGCTGAATCGTTGCTGTTCCTGAAGAAATTGCATGGACGGTGACTTGGTATCCGTTAACGGATACAGCAGCAACTGATGAATTCGACGATTCTACCGAAACATCCACAGGATCGCCATCGGGATCGTGGAATACAGAAGATAAATCCAGGATATAATCTGCATTGCCTAAAATCAGTGTCTGATTATCCGGCTTCTGATCTATAACCGGATTTTGGTTAGGAACAGCGGTTACTTCCAATTGGAATGACTGGCTTGTGCTGCCTCCATGGCCATCGGATGCTTTAACGGATACTACTGTGCTGCCAATCTTTAACGGTGTAATGGTAAGCGCGTCCCCATTCAGCACTGCAGTCGCAACCGAAGAATCGGAAATATCAATGCTGTATGATAACGTATCCTGCTCATGGTCGGTAAAGAAGTTGTTTAAAGATAACTGAATGTCGCCTGAATTGATTTGTTTCGTTTGATCCGGAATTCCCAGGGATGCCGGAGGTTCATTAACGGTAATATCAAAATTGGTCTTAACCTCGCCTCCACGGCCATTTGCCGCTTTTAGCTGGATGTTTGCTGTTCCTGAGGAAACCGCATGAACCGTAGCCTGGTTTCCGTTAATAGAGACCGTCGCAATGGACGGATCCGAGGATTCTGCCGAGATGGTTAGCGGGTTGCTATCCGGATCAAGGAATACCGGGGATAAATCCAGGATGTAGTCCGCATCGCCAACAGTGAGCGTTTGGTTGCCTGGTTTCTGATTTACAACTGAATTTTGATTAGGTACTGCAGTTACCGCCAATTGAAACGACTGACTTGCGCTGCCTCCCCGACCATCGGATGCCTTGACGGTAACTTGGGCATGTCCTACAGTTGCCGGAGTTAATACCAATTGATCACCAGTCAAGGTAAAGGTGGCAATGGAAGGATCATCGATCGCAACCTCATAGGTCATAGGATCATTTTCAGAATCCGTAAAAAACGATCCTAAAGATAAGGTTACGTCGCCGCTCCCTAACTGCTTGCTTTGATCAGGGATACCCGATGAAACAGGAGATTCATTGACACGGACTTTGAAATTCGCACCCGCTTTCTTCCCGGCCTGGTCATCTGCGGCGATCGTAATGGTCGCAGTCCCTTTGCCAACAGCCTTAATAAATAGATTTGTTCCCTCTACTCGAACTGTACTGATTTTTGTACTAGACGACACTGCCGTATATTTGAGCTCGGACTGCTCCTCGTCCGTAAAATGACCAAGCAAGTCAATTTGAAGTTCAGAATCGCCCACCGTTACGGCCTGATCGTCATATTTGGTCACTAACTTCGGCGCTGTATTGGTCACAACCGTAGAACGCGAGCTGCCAGAAGAAGTTGTAGTGACTCCTGATACCGTCGAAGAGGACACACCTGCTGCAAATGAAGTATTCGTGACTTGGCTGGAGGAGCTTACACTAATATTTGCTGCAGAGTTATTTACTTGTAAATTTGAAATGGTTCCAGCTACCTCCAGACTGACCGGGGTGGAACTGTTCACAGCCAATGTATTAATGGAGGCCTTGCCTGTCAGAGCTACGGACCGATCGCTGTTGACCGACATTTGCTGAATAGTCCCCTGCAACTCTACCTGCTGGGCACCGGCAAGAACATTCAACTGCAGTATCGTTGAGGATGAATCATTTTCAATCGTTGCATTGGAAGTCAATGTCATTTGATCCACCGTCGAATTTCCTTGAATGACAACGTGGACATCCTGTTTGGAGACCTCGACATCCTTCAGCTCAGATGCATCAAATAATACGGTGTTCTGGTCACCACCCTGAATATATGTTTTTCCTTGTACCGTAAATTTAGAGGCATAGAAATCATGTCCAAGGCTTGACGTAACTGTAAAGCTATTTTTGACATTCAAATTCATAACTGAAATGTAATCACCGTCAATAGTTAAGTCTCCGTCAATCGTAGAGTTATGACCATCTAATACAAGATTACCACTGAATTCGGAAGCTTGCCCTATCGGGGCTTGCCCGCTCGCATGGATGACTAGTTTGGTGATCGATTCAATGGTCCGCTGTGATGCTACAAATTGAATATCTGCTCCTTTGAGAATCTCCTGGTTAGAGGTTTGCAAGATTCCTTTAACTGAATCCGAAAGTTTATATTCAATCCCGTTAATCCAAGCCTTTCCATCCTCCACTTTTTGGAGTTGGACAACATGGTCCTTAGGGAAAAAGGTAGACATCATATACTGGGCTATATCTTGACGTTGAACAGACGATTTAGGTTTGAAAGCGGATTGATCCGTCTCCATGGAACCCGACTGTAAAGCCGTATTTACGTAAGGCCGTGCCCACGGGCTAACCCGATTCCAATCAGTAAGTTTAGCAGACTCCGTGGCGTCAGCTGCGATAGGAAGCCCGGCGGCCCGCATAAGCAGTACTGCCGCCTCCTCTCTGGTCACTACCGCTTTGGGTCTGAATTTGTTACCGTCGTCTCCATTCATGAGTCCTGCACGGTGTACAGCCTCAATATAGGGACTCGACCAACTTTTCGAGTCTACATCCGCAAAGCTGCTGGTTGCTGCTTTAGAAATAGAGAGTTGCAGAGCTTGAGTTAATAGAACCGCCATTTCTTGACGAGTCAACAAATCCGTTGGCCGATAAGATCCGGATGGGTCTCCACGCAGAAGCCCAGCTTCAATGGCTTGGAGGATGCTTGTCTTTTGCTTAGAAGCAACATTATTGATGTCTTTAAAAGGCAGGCTGGCCAGAGCTGCTCCGTTTGATGCATCACTGGCAGCAGATGCAATCGTCTGCAAGGCTGTTGGAGCAACAAGTGCAGCCAAAGCTAATGTAATCAGCCATTTATTAGGTTTAGAACTCATGATGTTCCCTCTATTCTTTTTATTCATTATGGCGCCTCGCTGCTAAAGATACCGATATTATCCGTATAATCGATTCCTTCATCAATCCATTCACTTTCCTCGTAGTGGCCTGCATTTCCATGGGTAACACCGGATTGTCTAGCTATAGTGGTATGAGGCTGAAACACCGCCGTATCAATCAACTGATTATCGTAATAGAGCGATAGAGTGACAGGTGCTGAATCATCGTTATAAAATCCCATATCCGTGAAGTAATCTACATGTGCATCACCAAAATACATGGTATCTCCTATCACAAAAGTAGCTCCACCTGGAATAAAAGCACCAGCGTCTTGACTTATCTCAATCGAATTTCCACCGTTACTGCGTTCAATTCTAATTTTTGAAGCATCCAATTCCTCAGAACCTGCATTATAGAGCTCAATAATCTGCATCATAGAGTCGCTCTCCCCCCATGCCAACTCAGAGAAGAAAAGTCCCTTTTTTTCTCCAACAGTGACTTGGAAGATCGTTTGAACGGTTCCCCCCTTCCCATCATCTGCGGTGACTGTTACTGTAGCACTTCCTAATGCAAGCGGAGTAATACTCAGTTGGTCACCGGTAACGGAAACCGTTGCTACGCCAGGGTTCGATGAATCAGCAGAATACGTTAGCAAGTCCAAATCTTCATCTGCAAAAGTTGAAGCAAGTCCGATAGTCGTGTCCATAGCACCCGCTTCTGTAGAAATATCATTAATCGCGCTTTGAACAACAGGAGCATGATTAACAGCGGGTGGAGGAGTCACCGTTAGAGTGAAATTCGTATCCACCGTGCCACCGTTTCCGTCATCTGCCGTTACCGTAATCGTGGCTGTACCGGCGTTCACTGGCGTTATTTTCAGATCACTTCCGTTTACCGCTACTGTCGCCACGCCTGTATCTGTTGTAGTTGCGGTGTATGTCAGCGCGTCGCTGTCTTCATCTGCGAACACACCTGCAAGGCTCACCGTCTTGATGCCGTCTGCGGCTCCTGTCGTTACATTGTTGATCGACGTTTCCACCGTCGGGGCATGGTTCACGGCTTCGGGGATCACCGGTGTGATCGTCACGTTGAACTGCGTATCCACTGTGCCGCCGTTTCCGTCATCTGCCGTTACCGTAATCGTGGCTGTACCGGCGTTCACTGGCGTTATTTTCAGATCACTTCCGTTTACCGCTACTGTCGCCACGCCCGCATTCGGCGAAGTTGCAGTGAATGTCAGCGCGTCGCTGTCTTCATCTGCGAACACACCTGCAAGGCTCACGGTCTTGATGCCGTCTGCGGCTCCTGTCGTTACATTGCTGATCGACGTTTCCACCGTCGGCGCATGGTTCACGGCTTCAGGAATCACCGGTGTGATCGTCACGTTGAACTGCGTATCCACTGTGCCGCCGTTTCCGTCATCTGCCGTTACCGTAATCGTGGCTGTACCGGCGTTCACTGGCGTTATTTTCAGATCGCTTCCGTTTACCGCTACTGTCGCCACGCCCACATTCGTCGAAGTTGCAGTGAATGTCAGCGCGTCGCTGTCTTCATCTGCGAACACATCTGCAAAGCTCACGGTCTTGATGCCGTCTGCGACTCCTGTCGTTACATTGCTGATCGACGTTTCCACCGTCGGCGCATGGTTCACGACTTCGGGAATCACCGGTGTGATTGTCACGTTGAACTGCGTATCCACCGTGCCACCGTTTCCGTCATCTGCCGTTACCGTAATCGTGACTGTACCGGCGTTCACTGGCGTTATTTTCAGATCACTTCCGTTTACCGCTACTGTCGCCACGCCCGCATTCGTCGAAGTTGCAGTGAATGTCAGCGCGTCGCTGTCTTCATCTGCGAACACATCTGCAAAGCTCACGGCCTTGATGCCGTCTGCGACTCCTGTCGTTACATTGCTGATCGACGTTTCCACCGTCGGCGCATGGTTCACGACTTCGGGAATCACCGGTGTGATTGTCACGTTGAACTGGCTGTTTATGGTCCCGCCCTTGCCGTCGTTCGCCGTAACCGTGACATTGGTTGTTCCTGCACTCACCGGTGTGAGAGTCAGCTGACTTCCGTTCACTGATACCCTCGCTACGTTCGTGGCAGAAGATTCTGCTGTGTAAGTCAGAGTGTCTCCATCAGCATCAGTAAAACTATTTGCCAGATTAATCTTTTTAGGCTCATCTGCTGTACTTAACGTAGTATCAGTAAACCCAGTAGTAACGCTTGGCGCATGGTTAGTCACTGAGTTTGTTGAAGTTCCACCTCCAGAGGAAAATGTCACGCTACTCGACGTAGCTGTAGTCGCTTCATGAACCGTCCCGTCAGCCGACTGAATTTTTCCAATCTGTTTTTGTACTTCGTTGTAATTTTGGATAACTTGTGAAGCAGATACATCTTTAGGCAGCTGAATCATTTCAACTTTAAAATTCGGGTTCAATGTCACTTTAGCATTTGCGTTGGCAACTTTGAGCTCCCCAATTGTCCCTGTTCCTTTAATAGAAATACCATTGCTAGAATTCACAATAAGATGGTTTGCATTTCCATTCAGTTGGGTATTAGAGACACCGTCGTTAAGCTCGATTACTCCTTTGATATCTCCTTTAATCTGAACACCATCACCTGAAATTCGAAGCAGACTGCTTTCCGGTAGACCATTGGTGTTTAACACAACATCTTTTTGCACGATCTCCAATTGTTGCAGCCCGTCCACATTACGATTGCGCGAATTAAACTTTAATATAGCTCCTTTTAACGCATCTTTATTGGAGTTTCCGATCAACTCTTTCAACTTTCCTTCTATTAAATAAGGAACATTATCGATCGTTACAATGTCTCCATCAATGCTATTGATCGTAGCTGTTTGCTCTTGAGTTTTGAAAATATCCAAGAGAAAAGGAGCAATATCCTCCCTTTTTACTTCACCTGTGGGATTGAGCCTGCTGTCATGAATGTCAATTAAGCCCAGACGAAGTGCCGTATCTACCGATCCAGCCGCCCATTGGCTTACCAAGGACTGATCTTTGGGCAAAATGCTTGATCCGCCCTCTGCATTAACCCCTCCAACTGCACGAACAAACACGGCTGCCAGCTCTTCACGTGTAACAGGGTCGTTCGGACGGAAATTCCCTAATCCATCCCCGGATAGAAATCCAGCTTTTTGTGCGGCCTCTATATATGGCGCAGCAAATTGTTTACTTTGCACATCTTTAAAAGTAGAAGAACTCGAAACAGGGTCCAATTTTAAAGCTCTGACCAATAATACTGCCAGTTCCTGACGAGTTAATGTTGCTGCAGGGCGAAAGGTTCCTTGAGGATCTCCCGATAAAAGCCCCTGGCGTACAGCTTCTTGGATGGTTGCCATTTTATCACTCGTCACATAGGATGTATCTGAAAACAAATTATCGGCAGGCGTTGCAGCGTAAGCAGAAGTACTGAATGTCGCCTGAAGAGCAACAAGAGCGGCTGCCCACTTAAGTGAATAAACCTTCAATGGTTGTACCTCCTAATTACTTTTGAGTAAAACGACCCATTCGATCTTCGAAAAGTCGGGTAATAAGTCCGATCCACTATATTTCTCAACAAAAAAACACGTTTATATTAATCTTTTGTTCATATATTTATCGAAAATAAGTGATTTATGTCGTTTCGAATTAATATACACGGAACCACTGAACCAATTCTGAACAAAAGTTATTATAATGGTGCTAGTTACAGCAAGTGCCCAACTCTATTCTTCAAAGAACTCATTTCCGCGAGTGATTTATCAGAATCCTCCATTAATCGCGACTCATGTTCTATAAAAAAATAATCGCAGGCTAGGTACCTGCGATTATTTTTAAGTAAGACAATCTTATTCGAAGTATAGAATTACGTTATAAAATGATTAGTTTGCCAAGATTAGCATTGTCGACAATTGTGCGCGTTCATTTTACATTGGAAAGCAGCAGCTTCTCGTACCGTTCCGGGAAAACTGCTGCTTTCATGTTCTTATTACACTTTGGCACTTGCAAAATGAGCATGTTATCAAACAATCAGGATAAGCGGTACCGATTAACAGTGTTGGGATTGGAACAACGTGCAGTTTGAGCAAAAGGTGCGTGATGCGATCTACGGCTTTTTCCGGAGGAGAAGTGATCCACATGGCAATGACAAATCGGGTTACTTGATTAAGCTTACTTAAAGCTAGTAAAAGAGTGTTACATTTGAGGCGCAAAATACATTTGTTATTCGCATTGTTTTCGGACGTAACTAGTCCGTAGATAACAAAAAAGCTAGGTTTACGAATTATCAACATAATCCGTAAACCTAGCTTTCGAAGAGTCTTACTTAAGGTTGTATTTTTTGTTAAAGCGATCCACACGTCCACCGATATCCACGTTTCTTTGTTTACCAGTGAAGAACGGGTGGGAAGCGGAGCTAGTATCTACACGGATAACTGGGTATGTGTTGCCATCTTCCCATTCCATCGTTTCTTGCGAATACTTAGTGGAAGCACTCAGGAAAGAGAATCCACAGCTAGGGTCTAAAAAGATAACTTTATTCAATGTTGGATGAATATCTTTTTTCATTTGTTTCACCTAATCTTTCATGTAGTTTTAGTTTCAAACTCAAACGTACTGCAGCAATGCTCCATCAGTTAGCAAAAAGAGCGGTTATGTCTCAGAAAAAAAGACGACAGATCGTAACAGTTGCGCTCAAGGTCGTAAACGACAAGCGAACGATGCCGTATATATCGCATCGCCCATTACACGAACGCTCCGTATCTTTCGTTAGCCTCCATCGTTATATAAGCATATTGTGAATGGTTCTCCGGCTCGTCCTGCATGCTGACATCAGCATAGGATAACTCGGTGGCCACGTGCTTTCGATTCAAAAGGCAAAGCGTGCCATGTAGCTTAGCATCTATCAAACAACCATGAAAAGAAGCCATCCTCTTAGGTGCTAGCTTTAACTTTGGACACTCTGTCCACTGGACTAATTCAAGTTTTCGCCGGTTCCATAACGCAGGCTTTATGCAAACTTAACAGGCTCCGCTCACGAAGCAGAATCATTCAGGTTGCTATGCAGCAAACCTCAAATTATCTAGTTTCACGATGAATCGTGTACTTTTTCAAACGCGGAGAGTATTTTCTCATTTCAATACGCTCCGGATGATTTCTTTTGTTCTTGGTTGTTGTATAGTTGCGATCACCGGATTCGGTGCATGCCAAGGTAACAATAACGCGCATTTGTTCTTCCTCCTCAATTGGAATACATGGTATACAATTACAATAGTAATTTTTACGATTAGTTCTATTCTATAATTCATGCTCCTCTTTGTCAACCTTGGAGTCGCGGTTTGTTGCTTCTTTTACCGTGTTCCAGCGATTACGGTACTGTACTAGCTTAGGATGAAGTTCCAAGGGTTCACTCGAAAGCACCAACCTGACGTTTCTAATCCGTTCTCCAAAGGATACATAGGAAGCGCACAAATTAGCAGTTTCAGGACTCATATACAAAAAAAGCGGAGTTGCATACTTTTCCGCCAAAAAACGAATGGCTGCTTCAATCGGCGTATACTTTTTTCGCTTACCTTCCCAGTTCTCAATCACAACAGCACTCAAAGCCTGCTCTCGCTGCCACTCTCCCAGCTCGTCGACCCGCTTATAATACGAGCGTACTGGCTGCTTCCACATTCTTCTGACGGTTTCTTCATGTAGTGGATACAGCACCAACTTTGTAAAAGATAGTGCAGCCCCCGTTTCGGCAAAAAGCTCCAGCTCACTGGCTGTAGTCTGCTCAAACGTATCATAGTAGACCATAGTCCCTTTGTGCGTTTCGATTGGTGGTTCATAACCATAGGGTACATATTGAAGGTTTCTTGTCATGCTGGGCACTCCGTCCTTCCATAGAAAATTTCTCCTTCTATATTATACCCTTGTTATGGCATGAGCTTATATAAAATGTTTATCCTTATTCGACAGCAGGCCTATTGCCACGTGCCCCTCGCCGGAACTGCAACGCATAAAGCCCCATCGTCACAAGTGCAATCAGCGCAAGCACCGTAAATATATTGCTAAAATTGAACACCTGGACATTAGATACAACAGGATTCAAATGAAAGGACGAGGAACTATCTAACGTTTTGCCCAAAATACTTGTTGTGATCGCCCCGGCAATGAAATTCAACAGAGATAACAGCCCCATTCCAACACCAATCTGATCTTTCGACAAAGTACGAGAAATTGTGTTGGACATGGCAATCTGCATAAAGGTCTGACCTACATTCCCGAAAATAAGCAAAAACAAAATCAGATACGGAGACGCACCTACAAACGTGGACAAGCTGATAAAGCAGATAAATAATAGCGATACGGCTGTATACACCAGAACTGAATTCCCTTTGCTATCGGCCAAGCGCCCCCCTTTTTTTCCTAATAGAGCTGACGCAATAGCAGCGGGAAACATAATCAGTCCAATCGTTGCTGGTGTAAGCTGGTTGAGACTATTCAGAAACTGTGGTGCCAAGTAAGGCAATCCAAAGCTAATCCCCGTCCCTAAAAAAGCGATAAGAAGCCCATATGAATATTGCTTGTTACGGAACAGCTTCGGCTGGATGAACGGATCGTGGGTAGTATTAATGCGCCATATAAACAGTCCAAATAAAACCACACCGATCAGAAAAAATACCATATTGGCTTGTGAAATGGAAAGCAACAAGAAGGCCACTGTTCCACCCAGCAATAATCCACCCAGAAAATCAAACTTCTGATCCTCTCCTCGCTGATCGTCCAAGTATTTGCGAAAGAACGGCAAAGCGATCAGTGGCAGCATGGAAATGACGAACAGAAAACGCCAGCTCGCAAAGCCTGTAATCAAACCAGAAATAATAGGAGCCAGTGCAGTGCCTAATGCTAAGCCGATTGCTGTGACGCCCAAAGCTCGCCCTCTTTTTTCAGCCGAGAAATAACGAACAGGAACAATCATAGCAGTTGCCGGAATAACAGCAGCCCCTGTGGCCTGAAGCAAACGAGCTACAATTAACATCCAAAATTGATTGGCCAACAGCCCAATAAGCGAGCCTAGTGCAAAAAAGATAATCCCAAATGTCAGCAAATCCTTGAGACGATACTTATCTGCCAGCTTACCGTAGGTCACCGAGCCAACCGCATACACGATCATATAACCCGTCAGCAGCCAGCTTACATCGGAGGCACTAATATGAAATTCCTCCCGGATCACAGGCATTACTACATTAAACATAAAAGCGTTCATCACTGAAAAAACAAGTGTGAAGGCCAAAACACGCATAAGCTTATCCGCATTGGGATAAGTTTGTTCTTTTATCATTTGGTTTCTCCCTCTCCTGTTAACACCTTATCTAGGTGACTTTTTATAGCTTATGGATTCCCCATCCGGACACATTTTTCTATTTATCCGTTCAAACGCAGGTATTCGCAGGACGGTAATCGTGAAGAATTTTTTTGAGCAAACCGCGCAGCGCCTCTGACTCTCCGACAGATAACGTTTTGCCTACGGAGCTTTTAATTTGCTCAATGGTACGTTCGGCTACCTTGTGAATCTCCAAGCCTTCCTCGGTCAAATAGATTTGCTTCATTCGCGCATCTTCCGGATGAGTTTGGCGTACTGCCCAGTTTTTCTTAACGATCCCGTTAACCAGGCTGGTAACACTTGATTTATCAATAAGCAATAGCTTTTCCAAATCCGTATTGGTGACTCCAGGCGACATCGCCAGTATATAGAGCGTCTGCGATTGTGGGGAGGTAAGCCCCAAAGGGCGCAGTGCTGTTTCAATCTCACGCCGGACAGTGGTGAAAATCCATTTAATTAAATACATCGTGCTCTCCTCCTCCCATGGAAGACAAACGGGGTACACCTCACTTCCCATTTCACTGCTAACCTCCATATCTATCGAATTTTAATAGTTTGAATTCCAACTAATTTTAATCAGCCGCCTATTTGGTGTCAATACCTTCGTAAAATGATCGTCTACTAAATACAGTCAGTTTCAAAATAACGAATACATTCTATATATATAAACTTATACATAGCAAAAAAACAGGCCCTGAAAGGAACCCGTCTTTTTACTGTCTATAGTTGCTTAGTCCGCAGTTTTCACTTGAACTAGCGGATAATCTTTCCCATCAACGGTAACCGTGCTAGCATCATTTAGCTCTAGCCGTTGCCAAATGGTCAACAACGTACGATAAGGATACTTGTCGAGGTCATATTCCGTTATTCCTGTACCATTATCGGACGTGCTGGTCGTGGTTTTATCAGTTGCTATACCGCTACCCTCAGTTGATATCTCTGAAGTCGCGCCTCCATCTGTGTTGTCTGTCACTGCTCCAGTCTGATCAGCGGTTTTTCCGCTGGATGTACCGTTCAGATCTGTAGAACCACCACCTGTGGATTCTCTGTCTGCTGTCTTGCTTTTGGTGGTAGCTCCCTCAGTGTTAACGTCACCGGACGAACCATTGTTAGCTTTACTGGCTGCTTCCTTATCATTCTGTTCAGCAAGCGTAAAATTTTCGTATGAGTGCTCCTGTTGATCCGAGCCGACAATGACGAGTTTTTTAGGCTTAAATTCTGCCTGCTCTGCCGATGTTTGAAACGCAAACAACAGCTTGACCATTTTCGTAGTGGACTTGGTATTAGGTACATGTGTCACTATTGCAGTAGGCTCCTCTTTTACCGGCACTATAGGCTCTACTGGCTGTTGTACAGGCTTTGGAGCAGCGGCAGGCGTTGGTGTGTCAACAGATCCGATTACCCCGGTTGCTTTCAGGCCGCCTAATGTACCTGCAATAATGATTAATACGATCCCGGAAATCACCCCGCCTTTGCGGAAACGACGAAGCGTTTTGACCAAAGGCGTATCTGTCTCACGCTTTGCTGCCAAATAGAAATTTTTAAACACAGGCTTAGCAGATTCAAAATATTGACGCCAAAGCGTCTTTTTATGCAGTCCCTCTCGTCCTTCCTTTTGGAAGAATAAAAGCAACGCACGCCGATAGGCTGGCTCAAAACCACCACGTGGAGTAGCAAACTCAGCGTGTTCCTCCGACCAGCGGATAAAGCGGTACATCGTATCGTTATCCTTCGCCCATTTGCGGATCGAACTGACCAGGCGAGCAAAATCCAGTATTCCCTCGCCAGTACCATCAGAACGATAGAAAGCTGGCAACAGACGGGCAAAATGGCCTTCTGCAAGCTGCTGGGGCAGCCAACCATAAGCCCAATCTTGCACCTTTTCTACTTCGCTTGGCTCCAGACCGTCTAGCACCGATGGTTCCGGGTGCTCCGTGTTAAACCAATCATAAGCCGCAATCAATCGCACGGCTTGTCCCTTGAGAGGAGCAGGCAACTTTCCAACCCACTGCACCAAATCGGGCCGTGTGAAAAACGGAATCTGTACGACCTGATCAGGTGAAATTTCTTTTAGCTCTACTTCAGTGAGCAAATACCGATCCGCTGCTTCCTGTAAGCGTTCTGTCAATCCGGATTGCTCCAGCGGGGACAGTGTGCCTACGGCAGAACTACTGTCCCATTGACGCAAGCGTTGGTGAATGGCAGCCACAGCCTCTACCGGCTTTCTCTCAGCACGTAGCTTGCCCATCAATGCAGATTCGGCCAAAAGCTGAAAATCGACATTCGCCGACACTTCGATATACCGACTGCCCCATTCATGCACCACGGCCAACAGGCCCTTTACATCAGGCGTTCTTTTCATCTGACTGTCCATGTATGGAATGAACAGCATTTTGGTGAGTGCCGGATTACCCAGTACTTTCGTAAAATAGACCTTGCCTAATGACGGATTCTCTTCAATCGTATGATAAATATATGTGACTGCTTCCGTATTCCTGGCAGTATAAGCATTGTTTAGCGAACGGATTAAATATTCCACCAGCCGATTTTCGCTGCTGCGTGCATGAACTTTATAATAGTCCTTGAAGCAATCGACCAGCCCTACATCCGGAATATGTCCATCCTTCACCCGATCAAACTCATGATCAAAAAATGAAAGAAACAGATCATTCAGCCGCATTTTACGTGGTAACGCATCAGATGGCGATAAATAATCAGTCAAGCTTCGTAATACAGCGATTCGCTGCTCGTTGTATAATGACCGCTCTCCCTGCTCAATTCTGTACAGCGTAATGAGCTCATGATAGCTGGAGGGCAATAGTTCACGTCCTGCCTCCATGCCTGTCAGCATTTGCTCGGCAAATTTGAGAAAATCGTCCGCAGCCCCGCCATTCAATAGCGTACGGACAATCCAGTCAAAATAAGGCTGTTTCACCTGTTCTGCATCCACATTCAGTATTCGACTATTGTTAGAGAGGTCAAATACAAAGTCCTTTTCTACATTCCGATCACCGGGACGCAAGCTGAAAGGCTCAACGAACATTAAGTGAATGCCTTTTCTGCTGTTCGGTTCCTGCGCATATGTAAGAAATCCGAGTCTGTTGCGAAATGCATAAGGCAGTGCCGCGTACAACACACCCAGCAGTTGCTTGGCTGAGGATGCTACCACTTCTGCTGGCACATTCAGCGCTACATATACCTTTTTGCGACCCGCGGCTGACATCATGACTGCGTACAAGAGCTGCTTGAACACTTCTTCGCTCAGCTGCAATTGAGCCAGTACTGCAGACGGGTCAACAGCGGGAAATACACTTCCACCTGGTAGACGCTCTAATTCCGGTAATTCCGTTCCCTGCTCAATATCATAGGTATCGACAAACGAAGTGTTCAGCCACTGCTTATAATCAGATGGAGACTCACCATGTCCGGCCGGAATCACATAGTTATGCGTAAAAAAAGCGCTCCGCAGCCCAGTGAAATCCGCTGCTTTATAAATACTGCGTCCGAGCACTACATCCCCGGACTCTGTCCGTACCAGATGTAAAGCTTCTGGATAGACACTCTCCTGCTTCTCACCACGCGCTGTCAATGCCGCAGGCGCATCATACACACATAAAGGATGCAACACCTTTTTAATAAATGAAGTATCCAGTCCTTTGGAATTAGCCACGGTATCAAAGCCTTCGGTAGAACGGAAAATACCACGCCGTTCCCGTGTGTACATCTGCTGCTGTATCATACGAGAGGTAGGATAACTCACTGTGATTCTCTCCCCTCGATGTACTTCAACTTGTATAGCAGCCAAATGAATGGCTCATCTACACGGATCGGACTAACCAACCCTTGCAGCTTTTGCTCCACCGGATTGCTACCTAGAGCAGAAACCGCGAAATAGGCTGTATCTGTAAAATATACATCCATTGTGCCCTTGAACGGCTTATCCACCTTCTCGATAAAGCGCCGAACTTCGCCATCAATGTTCGAGAACTCATCCAAATCCATGTATTTGCGATGTTCCATTGGATTAAAAATATTGCTGTTCGTCTTGATATACGTGCCTTCTTCATCTGCCAGCGCAGTAAGCATGTCGCTTTTGGTCAGGACCACAGCGGTTGGAATGTCCGTCTTGCCTTTTTCCTGGTATGCGATAAAGTCACCGAACATCGTAAGTACGACATCACGCGGCTCATCATATTGCGAGACCCATTCACCAGGCTTATCGCCAAGATTAATCTTAATACGTTCCCGGATAGAACGGATTTGTAGTGGATCGACCATAAAAAGAATACCCGCAGAATTTTTTATATGCTGTCCATGCAGTCCCAGATAGTCCTGATCGACCATCCCCTCACCAGCTACATCAAAAAATACCAAAGTCAGTGGTGGCTTTTCCTCATCCTTAAATACAAACTGGAAAATAAAAGGCTCCTGCATCTTTTCTTTTTGCGTCGATGTAAGCAGATCGCCACGTTCAAACAGTGGTTCCTCATACATCGTGCGGAACTTGCGGCTGATCTCTGCATTGAGCGGCATGCAAGCCGCGTCAAAATGGTCGGCCGTCACATGCTGCAGCGTGTGAATCAGGGAGGTCATATATACAGATTTCCCCGCCTGTGAAGCTCCAATAATCGAAATGATATTACTCGGCACCTTGCCTGCGGTTACAGGCAGTTCGTTATGGCAGTGTGGGCACAGTCGGTGACGCGTCAGCTCACCGTAACGGTCCGTCAGACCTGTCAGCACATGATCTGAATACAAGCGATGCTCCTCAGGTACATCATAGGGATGAAGAATTGCCTCCATATCATGCACACTATCCAAGCCAAAACGCTCCCGATATTTGTTCAACAGCTCATCTTCACCCAAAGCGTAATCCTCATCATCTTCGCGGTGATGAGAAGCACGGAATACCACTTCCTCTGGTGAAAATTTACTAAAGCAATAAGGGCACACAATATCATAGAATAACGGCCGTGGCTCGGCCTGTGGCTTTCTTCTGAATAAATTGCTAAGAAAACTCATCGGTTGTGGCCTCCTTTCATTCAGGGACTAATTCATATATCGTGCCATACTTCTGACCGTCCGTAAAAAACAGCCGCACATACTCATCTCCCCCCACTTCAATAGCGGGTAAAACATTCCGTCCTGCGGCAAAGGGTGCCGTGAACGCATACAAGGTTCCATCGTCCCGGTCTGCCGGATAGCCACCGCGCTTCTTCACGTAGCAAAGCGCCTCCTGCGGAACAGGAACTTCGGCTGTCACCTGAATCTGGACTGTTTTGCGGCTGCGAAACCAGCTTTTTTTATGGTGAACCGCATATTTGATTTTAGCCCTGCCTGTGCTCAACTCCAGTTGGTTGGCTCCGTCTTGCTGGCGGATTACAAAGGTTTCACCAGCCTCCCGAACAGCTGGATACACGGTATACCGCACACGTCCAATGCCTTCAATTCGGTCACGATAGCTGCCAGCGGCCTTATATTCCTCGCGTGTAAAAAGCTTCAGTTCAGAAGTCGGTGCTTCATTCTGTCCATTCGCACCTGTATCAGCTGATTGTTTGGCAATATAGACCACGGCTGCGCCTTCAGGCCACTGCCAGCGTAACACAACCCGGTTGTCGTCAATTTTGTGGCTCAGCTCCGAAATCACAGGATCATCGGGCTGTGCATCCCTATACTGCATAAGTTCCCGCCTCCCGTTCTAAAACCCACTGTTACGTCGATTGCGCGTCGGGCCTTCTGGTGTCCCTCTCCGGTGGCCTGACGGCCCCCCCTGGCTCCCACCACCAGAAGATCGGCGAGTATTTTCCGCAATCGGCAGAACGAGCGAAAAGACAGCAATAAGGGCCGCCAGTACGAGCGCTGCCAGCAAACGAATCATCAAGTCACCTATAGGCGAGCCAGATAACCCTCTTTCCAAAATCAAGCCAGCGAGCAAGCCGGCTGGAACTCCACCAATTGCGAAATTCCGCGCGAGAAAACGGTTATCAAACATCAATCCAAGAGCCAACCCTAATAGAACCCCAATGATAACCAGAGCCGTTACGCGATAAATGGCAAAATACAGACTGTGGGCATACTCACCTGTCCGCTCCGTTACCAGCGTGCGATCACCAATTTTGTTATATATTTTACCGAACGCCTGAGTAAGTCCTTGGGCATTAGCTACATTAGAATAAGTTCCGCCCGTTAAGCTGGCAATATTTTGCAACAAAGCTATACCTTCCGATTCTGCCAGTTTCAGGCCGACCGTATTAATCGGAATCTGGCGGGCAATGTAAGGAGCCAATGCGGTCTGAGTATCCAGTTCGCTAAAGCCATCAGAGAGCATAATAACGAGTGAACCTTTTTCCGCATTGCCTTGGGTTTCAATCTCCTTGATCGTCTCGTCCAAAGCAAGCCCAATGTCTGTACCGGCTGACATTATAGTCTGCATACTATCGATTTTGGAATAAACCGCTTGCTTCTCTGCGTCTGTGCCAACGGGAGTAAATGGCTGCACCAACTGCGCAGTGGATTCAAATGAAACAATGGCTACGCGCTTATCACCATCCATTTGCCCAATTAGACTCTTGGCAGCCGTTAGGCGCTCATTATCGGGATCTGTTTGCTGCATACTCCCGGAATTATCAATCACAAGCACGAGGTCCTGTACACTCTTGCGCCCTTCAGGGTTAACCTGATACCCCAGTTCTAATAGCAGACCTGCCACGAACAACATGACGAGTGTAGCAGGTACTAGTAATTTCCAGGACAATCCGGAGTATCGTTGTCGCCATGAATGTCCATTTAACTGTGGCGAAATCAGTTCGCCGATAAGGCAGCCTAGACCAATGCACAGCGCCATGATGCCAAAATATAGCCCGATCACAATGATATGCGGCCAGTGGCCTATTAATTTGTGAAGAATAAGCTCTCCCAAGATGAAGCCTACTACAGCGCCCAGCAAGCCAAACACCAATAGGAGAACGTTAAATTTACGTTGCTTCATAAGATTCGTTGCTTCCTTCCATCATTAAAGTAGGATAATTATGGCTACCGCAATTCCGGCAACCGGTCCACGTCGATTCCATGAAACACGAAACCATTCGCAGTATATGTCTCATAATACGTTTTGCCGTTGCGGTAAACCATCAGATCCTCCAGATGGAAGCCGCCCATCAAATGCAGTTTTTCCACCCCGCTGCTGCGACGCTCATGCACAAAACCCAGCTTGTAAATTCGCGAAGTAATGTCCACTTCCATCGCATAAGGAAGAAACTCGCCTTCGTAATCACCAAAGAAGTACTTTTCTTCATACCGATGCTCATGGGTATAGTCGAGCAAACGTACATTAATTCCGCCATGCTCTTCTAACGTTTGATACAGTTTTTTAAACAGTTCATCCTTTGGAACGACCAGCCGATTTTCATATGCAGCAGCTACATTGGCACGACGTAATAATTCTTCTTCGAATGTCTGATTAAATGGCTGTGAGCTGAGAATCAAGGTACGGCAGGTCTGTGTAAGTCTATCCACCAGCGCGGATAAACCTCCATCCAGCAACCCAGATACAGGTCCCATATGCCGGGTGTCAAAGAATATAGATTTTCCCCGCTTGCTTTCCAGCTCACCCATGACATCCTCCGTCACACGCTCATAATACTCGAACAGGTTTTGGCCTGTGTAACTGTCAGCCTGTCGAATACTGTCCGTTGCAGTTTGATGTAATTCACGCTCCAGGTTGGCAAGCTGTACTGTAATATGCTTGGCCTGTGCATGCCATTTTTCCAATGCCAGCTCATAGCGGCGGAGTAGCTCCAAATCCACTTGAATCCGCAGCATGTGCAGTTTATGCCCGTAGACTGTCTCGGTTAGATAACGGATCAAGCTGCGCACATTATGTTTATCCATAAGTGGCAGTCGTTGAAAGGGCTGATCCTCCACTCGTCCGCTATACAGCGCATCCAGTTCGGCTGCACTAATCTGCAAATCATTGGACGTATCACGAATCAGTCCCCGAATAGCCGTAAGCACATTTCCTGTTTGATTTTCATCTGTCCAATCTGTCAACTCGAAAAAGCCGATATGAGGATGTTCTTTAGCAGCTGTACTCACAGCCATCTGCAAACGCAAATCCGCCTGAAAATCTCCCAAGCGTTTATGTACGATCCGTTCGCAGTTGTCACGGAAAAAGGCTTCACAGCCCTGACCAAACAAGGCTTCCTCTGCTTCACGTAATGTCATTCGTTTCAACGAGCCGTAACTGGCTCCGCTGGTCATTAGTGCGCTCATGTCCATGATCGCCTCATTGTCAGGAACTAGATCATTTCGCGTGCGGCCACGCTCGGCAGCATCTAAACCAAAATAATTTAGCTTATCACGTATGTCCCACTCTTGCTCGGTTCTCATACGCTCTAACAACTTCACATAAAAGTGATACAGCACTGTAAGCGCAATCGACTGATTAGGGCGGTTAACCCGGGAAAATCCGGCCGACACATAACCCTGCCGCCCGGATTCCGTCATGATGTTGTTCTTAAACGATGTATTATTGTAGCCCCCATCCTGTGACCGATAGGAATCTCCTGCCTGATAACGGTTTTTTAGAAGCTGAATGTGACAAATAATATCACAGCTCTCGCGCAGACTATTCGCCACCGTTACGCCGCGCTCATTTTTGTCGGACAGCACATAGACAAGATCAAACAACGGAGATGGAGCATGGGATACCGGGATGGTCAATTTGTCCTCGGTCATATGCAGCGGTGCTGTAAACGTATATGCTGGGCTCTGGATATAATCCAACTCCCGCATAAAAGCAACGGATGTTGCACTCCTGTAGCCGAATTGGGCAGCCTGATCGCTTTCGCTCACCAACACATACAAATCCATTTGTACCGATTTAAAAGATTGCGCAAAAATATACTCTGCCAACAGCGTAATTTCAGGAATTAATACGTTCATGGGATCATCCGCTGTTGTCAAGATCGACAAATGTACACGCTCGAACGAGGAATACAACCGTCCGTAATCAGCCAGATGTCCACTAGCACGGCGCAACGCGGTGTTAAGTTCAATTAACTTCGATTCATGGGTATAAAAAGCCTGGTGCAAGTCACGGCGTAGCGTTTGGTGGCTACTTTCTTCCGGTACTGCTATCGTATGAACGATGGCATCCACCGAGCGGTCTACAGCCGCATGTTCTTCCTGTGAGCGAATCTGAATATAGGTTACCCCTGTGCTGTTATCCCACTTGGTCCGGTTGATATCTGCAATTGTGTTCATCACTGGGCTCATGCGATCGCCGATAAAAAGAAACACGGACGGGAAATGGATGCTGCTGCGTCCATCCCCGCTTCCGATTAATTGGTCCTCTGCGGCTGCATAGTCAGCCGCATAACGTAACAGCTGCTCTCTCATACTTACTTCAACTTTCTGCGGATGTCGTTTAATTTTCCAGCCATTTGAGCATAGAATGCATAAAGTTCCGCTCCATTAGCCAGCTCTACCTTTTCATATTCCAATTGATTGCGAGCCTCTGTGTAAGTTGCAGCCAATTCATCCAACTTCGCCAGCAGTGGTGTAATATCCTCAGATGAAGTCAATACAGCATCACGGCGATCCGCCTTGCGCATTAGAGCTGCAAATTTCTTCTCTTCCAAACCACGGAAGTTTGTGAAGACTTCAAACTCCACATAATTGCGGCTTTTCATGACGTTGGCAAACGGCTCCCACGCTTCTTCCTCTTCATCACGATCATAGACGTACAAAGCGCCTTTTTTCGTAATTGTGTCCGTGTAGAGTGCCTGAATGAACTGATCCAACCATTTTTCTTCATCCTGATATTTGCCCAGCAAAGCTTCCAGTTCAGCGGCTTTTGCTTCGATTTGTATATATTTCGCCAGCTCATCACGAACCACCTGCGTTAGCTCTGGTGAACGGATCAGGTTTTCCTTCGCCATCTCTTCATTGATGCTGCCAAAAATATCCTTGCTTCCGGCCTGATCAAGCCCTTCAGCTAGTAGACGCTTCAGCTCAGACCATGCTCTTTTCACCTCACCCAAATTCGGCTTGGATTCCTGCAATCGCATATCGTAGGCTGCCAGTAGCGCATTCAGATCTAGCGCTTTTGAGCGAATTACAGTAAAGCGGCTGCTTGTATTTTGATCAACATCCTTCTCACGAATCACGCCGAGTGACTTGGCACGGTCGAAGTCATTGCGAATGCGGGCGTTGTGGGCTTGCACACGGGAGTTGACGTAAGTTTCTCCCCATGACTTTTCAGGAATCGGCGACGGCAAATTCGTCCAGTTGTTCTGACCTGTCTGCACCAGATGTCGGCCAATACCTTCGCGGTCAAGAATGGTTTTCTCATAGCTCTCTTCATACACTTTGAGCGGCGTATATACAAACAGAGGAACACCATTACGCGTATTGAGCCAGAAAATCCGGTTACGGACTTCACTTTCTTTAATAGTAAAGTGCGATTTGCCAATTGCATTATTTTGATAATTGCGAACGCCCTTCAGGATATTAGGCGACTGTACAGGTACCGAAACGAATCCCCATGACGGGAAGTACAAATTGCCAGAACTATTGCTCAAATGGAAAACAGGTACAGCCTCCTCATCCAGCTTGCTTGCAATGTAACGCTCCACAAATTTTTCAATTGCTTCGTCCTGTCCGTATTTCATGACCAGGAAATCTTCCATGGAACGGGTAATGAGATCACCGAATTTGTCAGTCAAGAAATTAGAAATCGAGCTGATGATATCCATATCCTGATCTTTCACCCATTGATCTGAATTTTCCAGCAATTCTTGGGCAAAATCACGGATCAAATCGTCACCATTGCGATTATCCAGCAGCTTGGTCACAACTTCTGAGATATCCGGTACACTTACCAAATTCCAATAGTACGTTTTGTTTCCTTTGTGATCGGATTGTTCCTCGCCGTTAATCAGCAGATCGCCATTCTTCTCGAAAATGGCACTCAGTGCATTCAAAATTTCAGTAAATACATTATAAATGCGATTATTTTCTTTATTTAGTAGGTCATACAGATCTTCATAAAATTCAATGAGCTGCTCTGTACGTTCCACATCAGCCCGCAGCCAATATTCATTAATTTTTGCTTCAATATATGCATTTTTCTTCTTATCCTTGGATACAAACGCACTCTTGGCATCACCCAGCTTCTCATTCGCTTGCTCACGCGCCCATTCAATGTCCGTTGGAATACGGTGCAGCGATTCACGCAGCGTTTCTACATAGGAAAGCAGCATTTTCAGCAAGCTAAATCCTTTTTCAGTATAAATCATGCGAGATACATAAAACGGTCCTTGCTCGGGATGCAGGAACATTCGGCGGATTTGGTCTGTAAACTGTCCTGTAATTTCACCGGGAAGTTGTTTCTTCGCTTTGATATACTCTTCGCGGGCACGCGTCAGGAACGTTTGCTCCAGCTCAGTGTCCATATTGACTACTTGCATTTTAACAACATTGTTATAACTTAACCGTTCACTGTTCTCAAAACCCGGAAGCGGCTCAGGTACACGAGATTCAAAGTTTTTGATCATGCTATCCAGATCGACACCCAGCTTGCGGGCAAACTTCTCTACATCCTCCTGATTCGGCGCTTGCTCAAACATTTTGGACATTTTACCAAACATCCGGTAAGCCAGATATGTCGTCATTTCCTCCATGGGCAGCACTGCCGAAGAAGCTCCGATAATATTGTAATCGTAGTTTGCTGGATACGCCTTATTCATTTGCGCGATGTTGGTACGAATGTTGCTGATATAGTCATGAATGGCGAATTCTTCGCCCGACTGTTTTTCCTCACTCGCCATAAAGTTGGTGATGTTCTCAGCGGTGACATTCATGCAGTAATCATAAGCATTTTCCAGCAGCTTGCCTTCCGTATTCGTAGCCGAAATAAGGTGACACAGATTAAATGGCGGCAGCGGCGAGTTTACAGTCAAAATGTTACCGTACTGTTGCTTAAAGCGTTCGCCACGACTATCCACATTCATCCAGTAGTCCAGTTCTTTCAATGCAGCATAGCCGTTCTTTTTAATATATTCACGCGTATGCTCGCTCAGGCTTTTATTCGCCAGATTAATATCCGGCGTGAACAGATAACCCAGTGTGTTAACACGGTCTACACCAGCGGAACCATAATCGCGCTCAATGATGCCTCGGACGATATATGAGATATCGAGGAAAGTACCGCTCCCTGTACCGCCTGACAATCCAGACAGCAGGAATACCATAAGCTTCTTGTTGGTGCCTTCAGACAGGGTTTTGATTTTTTTGTCAATGCTTTGTACGACCTGATTGATTTTGGTGAACAATAACAACCGTCCAGCCTGACGCACCCCTGCCGCCCCGTTCATACCGTCGGTAATGCTCAGCTCAGGAGACAGCCAGTCAGTGATATATGGCTCTAGAATACTGCGGTTTTGCAGCAATCCACCGATTTCCGCATTGGATAGCAGTACAAACTCATTGATGGGGTCCAAACCAATCCCTTTGTATTTTTTGTTACGGTCTTGTTCATTCGTTTCAAAAGCGAGAAATTCTACATTATCCGGCTTCTCGCTCTTTTTCTTGGAAATCGGGTCTGCAGGCAGCTTGAATCTGCGGTTTATTTGATATTTCAAGCGGAGAAGGGCGTCAATCCCCGTTCCCCCAAGTCCGATAATTAAAATAGGATTATCAATGGTATCTACTCTGATCTTATCGCTTACGATCCCTCCGCCGAGTGATACGTCTAATTGTTGGATATGCTCTCTAACTACTGGTTTCATAGATATGACCTCCTAAGGGTTCGTTTAGCTGTTTACTGAAATAAACTCCAGTAAAATGGTTTTGTCCACACTAGCCAGCGGGATCGTCAGACGATCACCGTTTTTCAGTTCAAGACCGTTGCCTGTGTCTACAGCACGCCCGGATTTTTCAATCGTAATCTCCGGAGTGCTACGCACCACAATCCGATCCTGATTCGCTGGCGTGAACACGACCTTATCGGTTCCGGCAAATTCCGGCGCCAGTTGCAGCAACTGGTGTAAATTGAATTTGCCCCGGAAGGTGTTCAGCTTCTTATACTGCGGGTATGTCTTTTCGCCGGTATTTTCATCCCGGATTTCCAGTACGATCTGGCCGACAAAGCCACGATTAGCTTTTTTGACAGCCTTCCAGATGAAATATGCCGCTACCAGCAGAACGAGCAGTCCCACCCCTAAAAGAATGAGTGGCAGCAGCTTAGACTTCTCAGCAGGTGTAGTAGGCTGGGTTGTGCCAGTATTCGTACCACTCGCCGCCCCAGCTTTGGCGCTGATGGTTACAGGCTGCGTTTCACGGTAAAAGCTCTTCTCCTCTGCTCTGACGGTTAGTTCATAGTCATGCTCATCTGGAATCGTATAAGAGCCGGTAAAAGCATCCCCTGCGTTAGTTAGGGGCACTTCATTCGTTGTACCCGTATCAAGGTCTTTGACCTTCAGGACAGCATTCATATTCGCATACAATTCCTGATCCTGATACTGCTGGTTATTGCTCGTCAGATAGGAACGAATCTCTACCGTGTCACCTTTTTTGTATGATTTGGCAGGCGGCGCGTCCAGCTTCAACTCCAAATCATAGTTAAATACCAGATTAATATCAATCTTATCCTGCTGCACTCCCTTGACTTGAAGCTTCCAGTCGCCAGCCACAGGCTTGAGCAATTTAATCAGCGAGTAGCTTTTGGACTTGGACAGCAGTACATCACTCGAAGGAATCGGCTTCGTATTGCCCGACGGGTCTATTAATCTCGCGTCCACTGGTTTCGAGGACATAATTGAAATATTGGCTTCCAGCACGCTATCGTTTGGTACGGTTACCGTAACGTCCTGATAGTCGCCGTTGGCCGTAATGGACTGCAAAGGCACCACTTTCAATTTCAGATTGCTGGCGAAAATTTCACTCAAAATGTTCGGCAGATCGTCCGCCGAGCTTGTAATAAAGGACTTGCCGCCCGTTTGCTGCGCGATGTCGGCGAGTTTATTCTTATTTAGCTTTCCATCTGCATTCAAACCGATGGTATAGATCGGCACACCGCTTTTTTTAGCCTCGGCTACAGCCTGCGCCATATCCTGAGTGGATTGGCTTTCAGTTCGACCTGTCGTCTTATTAAAATCGTTGTTACCATCAGCTAACATAACGATCATAGGCGCATGTCCGGCTGTTTTGCCATCCTGCAAAATACGGATCGCTTCCTTGACACCTACGGAGGTGTCAGTATACGCTCCCCGGTTCAGCCCGTCAATAAATGTCTTCAGTTCCTGCTTATCCGCTTCGGATGAAATATTAAGCAAGGCTTTCTCGCGTTGTACGACATCCGTATACGCTACAATCCCAACCTTGTCATTTTGCGTTGACAACATATCAATAAACATTTTCATGGCTTCATTGCCAATCTTCCCAGGATCACTGGTGTTCATCGAATTACTTACATCGACTACCAACACCGCATCCACTTTAGAAGCTGAGGGTGAAGCGGCATTCGCCGTCTGTGGCTGCCAGGCCGAAATCGAAGTCATGATCATTGTACATATGATTCCGATGACCAAAAACCATTTTCTGTCTCTACTAAACATCGCTTATACCCCTTTGCCGATTAATTCTCATTCTAAATTACAGTTGTACTCCACTACTATTAAATTATAATGAGTTTTACATGAACGCTAGCTGAAAATCCTGCCCGAGCGGCCTGAATGCGACCAAAAAGCCTATTATATCGCGAGATTTTACCAATATCCTGCAGTAATGATATAATTATACCCCAACAAGGGCAATCGGGCACCAGTCTTCTCCTTTATACGACAAAAATAACCCTAGCGAAACCCACTCATGTAAAACAGTAAAAATAAAAATCTAAGCAGAAAGAGGAAGTACACTATGATCTCATACGGATGTTTGGCGATTATGTTTCTTTTTGTCGCCATTAAATCACTAATTTACTATATACATAAAAAACGCGCCCCGTCGATTGCACAAATCGACACCGAGCTTCTTGCGCTGCTGAATCGGAGAAGTGAGCACAATGAATAGTTCCAAGCAGGCTGTGCAATTTCGCCCCTTTACCCGCACAGAGCATGCCTTCCAAAAGCTGAGAGTCTGCAAGCGTTGCGGACAATTCACCGCCCTTTGGGAAGAGAAATGTACAGCATGTGGTCGGGATACGCTGGTTCCTGTAGAGCAATATGCTAAACTCAGAGCCAAACGTTATTTTCATAAAGACCTTGCTGTCGGCATTGCGTTGCTGGCTGCTTCTATCTTTTTCGCTCACTCGTCACAGCAAATGGTACTGTGCGGTATCGTCGGTGCGTTTCTCCTCCTGCCCTTGGTCCTTCTACAGCACCGCATTGTTCTTTATGAACAGCGTAGGCAGCTTATACGCCTATTCAGAGGCCGTATAGGACAGATCCAGGAAGGATTGGGCGTGAATCATAAGAACGCAGTTGCCCTGCGGCAGCTTAGTGAGCGTGTCTGCTATGAAATGCTACGCGAGATTGCCGTACTCATTCACAATGATCGGATAAGGCTCCAGCAGGTCGCTTTGCTGCAATCTTTTGTTCTCCGCAAAGATATGGAATTAACGCTCGATCCTCTTCTGATCAAAAGCTTTGAACCCCTTATGGTCAGATACATTGGAGAGGTTGCCAGACTCAATCGTGAGCTGATTAAGGATCGGACATTCCGATATGTGGTTTTTTATGAGCGTCGTATTTTGGAAATGGCCGGGGGCGAAGATATTCTCGTTCGCGTAGCCAGCGCAGCAGTCCGTAAAAAACGCTACGTAGTCACCCATGCCGCTTTCATCTCCAGATATGTTCGGAAGCTACCAAAGGAACGAATCCAACGTTTATATCATATCATTCAGGAGAATCCGTTAGAACCCTTTGGAGATTTGGCCGATGAAGTGAAGATCATGTACCTGATGGAGCAGTATAAAAGCTGACTGCCATAATGCCCTTTTATATATGACGTATCCCAATCAATGAATCACTGCAATGAATCAGCAAAAAAAAACGTCAGGATCGCCAAGGGGAACGGGACTGACCCCATAACATGAGACAAATCAAAACACCTTCAAGAGACTCAAGCCATGTGTCGTAAGATATGGAGATAACCTTGGAGGTGTTTTTACGTTGGCAACGAGAGTGAGTTGCCCCTTAGAAATAAAGATAAAGGCTATTGAAATGAGATTGGCAGGAGTTTCGGTAAGAGAGGTTATGGAGCAGTTGGGAATACGGAATAAGACACAGAAAAAAACATGTATGAGGCGGTATCGAACAGGCGAAGTGCATCGTCTGGAGCAGCAAAATGGACCTAGTAAAAAAGTACAAGGAACTGGAAAGGAGGTGGAACCAGAAGTTCCCGTTGCTTGGATTGAGTCCATTCGAGACGAAGTGACGGTGTCTGAGGCTTGTACATGGCTCGGGATCGCAAGAGCGACCTACTACCGCTGGAAAGTAGCCGTGGAGACAGAGCGCACAGAAGCTGTGACGGAGAAAATCAGTAAGCTTTGCATCCGTTCCTCCCCGCGCTTCGAACTTGAACCAGCAACCCACACCCCCGCGAGAAAAGCCACTCCGATAAAAAAGAACTTCAAATATTGCTCAATGATGCTGAACATATTTGGCCACTGCTCCCCGATAAAATAGCCGATAAACTGCCGGACTCCAGGAATGAAGAAGCTAACCAGCAGCAATGGGCCCCCGTATTTGTCATAGTAGCGGTGCGTCTTCTCGACCAACTCCTGCTTGAGGAAGAGCCAGTGGCCGTAACGCTCGATCACATGCATACCTGCCTTGTAGCCAATCACATACGTGATGCTGACCCTATAATCGATCCCGTCAGGGCCATCACAATAGCCGACAGCCCATGAAGCACATCTTTAGAGGCTAAGAAACCGGTATGGGTCAAGGTGCTGTTGCCCGGCGGAACGGGAGCGCCATGAAGTCCAGCGGCAAGCCGATGAGCAAGACCAGGTATCCATATTCGTGAAATAATTGTTCAACTACCCCGATCAGGTCCATGAGCCTTCTCCCTCTTGTGCTGCAAAGTCCCGCCAGCCGAGACAAGCTTGTTTTGCGGCAAAATCAAATAAAAAAGTGCAAGAACCGCCAGTAAAGCAGCGCTGAGGCTAATGGCAGCAGCATTCGTATACTGGCTGGCTATCCATCCCCCGATGACCGGGCCAATCATAATACCGAGCCCTTCAATCCCGGAGAGTACTCCCCACCCGGTCCCCTTCTGATCCTCCGGAACAAGGTATGACAGCACCGCATTCCAGGCCGGAAGCACGGCTGAGTAAGACAATCCCAGCATAAAGGCAAACAGCATCGTTAATGCAGGCGGCGGCATGGATACGATTAACAGAGCCAATACGACCGTAAGCGATACGAAACCGGCGAACAGCATTTGCTTGTGCCCCCATTGATCGGCCAGCTTCCCCATCGGGACAAGAAACAGCATCGCGCCGGCCCCGCCTAATATGAGCATTAGCGAATATTGTGGCTGGCTCAGACCGAGATGGTCAGCGGCAAAACCGGGCAGTATCGGCAGCAGCAGTCCCGCGGCGGTCATCTGCAGAACCATGCCTGGCAGCAGCCATTTCAGCTGAACGAGTCTTCTTCGCAGTCCTGCCGCTTGTTCGGCAAAGCTGACGTTTTGGAGATGCAAGGAGGTTGTTCTGTTAATCCCGAACGATGCGATGCAGCCGACGGCGAGCAGCGCAACCATCAGCCGGAAGGCAGGTTCGAAGCCATAATCGAAGGTGAGATTGATTGTGACCGGCCCCAGACCGATGCAGGCCAGCCACACAGTGTATATCGCCCCAATCTGGGCCGCCCGCTCTGTCAGCCGGATTTTCTCCAGACAAATCAGCCATATAGGCGACGCCCCCATCCCAAGCATCACGGAACCGACAACGAGCCCCCAGGCATACGGGCTAAAGAACACGACGGCTAGTCCGGACAGCATCAGGACGAAAGTGGTGGGCAGCAGCCAGCGCAGCGAAAACCTGTCCAGCAAATATCCAGCCACACATTTAATCAGCGTATCGGCTGTATAATGAAGTGAGCCGGCAAGACCGACCAAAGCAACGGTTTGCCCCGACTCGTTGACAGCAAAGTTCGGCAGAAACGAGAACAAGAAAGCGCTTCGGACAAACTCTGTGCAAAAAAGCACCGTGAACAGCGTCAGAGTAGAAAGCTTGAACGCGCTCCTCCCGCTCATCATATTCCACCCCTTCTTAAGGGACTTGCCTCAGGAAACAAATGCCGGACAATATGGTCCGCAGACGTTTTCTGCCTTACTGCGAGCAGCCCGTTCATCATCGACTGCTTGATCGGCTCAGAGGAGATCATCGCTTGTATCTGCAACACCAGATCATGAATCGTAAAGGCCACGACTGCCGCTCCTTTGCGCTGCAAGTACAGGGCATTTTCCTTCTCCTGCCCCAGAAACGGATTTAGGATGAAAATCGGAACCCCGGCCTGAATCGTCTCGGATAGTGTAACGCCTCCCGCTTTCGTGATGACGCAGCAGGCGCTGCTCATTAGAACATGCAATTGATCGGTGAAGCCGAATACATCCACTCTTGCATCATCCTCCCAGCTCTCCGCAAGCCTCCGTCTCCATCCTTCCTGCCGGCCGCAAATCACTTGAATGCGGACGCCTGACAAGAGCAGCAGCTTCCCGATGAGCTTCGATAGCGAATGCAATGTGCCGCAGACGTTAGCCATAAGCAGAATCACATGCTCATCTGTTTCTTTAGCGGAGCCGGAACCGATCATTGCTGCATCATAAAATGACTCCCTGACCGGAATCCCGGTCACGGTAATACGACTCTCGGGGACGCCCTGCCTGACCATAGCCTCTTTCACGTCACTGGTAGGGACAAAATAATGATCCGGCCTGGCGAACAGCCATCTTCGGTGAACGTCAAAGTCCGTTATGACAACCGCAGTCCGGGGACGAATCGCAGATAATGCCTCGCTGCTTGGCAAGCTGCCGAACGGGAATGTATAAATGATGATTTCCGGCTGGTACTGGAGGATGATTTTCTTGAGCCTGTCGCCGCCAAGACTGTTCATCCAGGCTGCGATCTTTCCCTTCATGGGAAGCTGGTTGGTCAGATGGTAGGTCCATCCGTAATAGGGAATGCCCAGGCTGGCTGCATACAGGCTTTGCCGGTACAGATAGCGGATTATTTTGTTCAGTACAGGATAAGCTTCCCGGAACAAGTCAACAACCGCCACCTGGCTATAACCATTGCGAATCAAGCTTTGCTGCAACACCTTGGACACCTGATGATGACCTTCTCCGTAATCGGCCGTTAAAATTAAAATTTGTGGTTCCTTTCCCACTAGTGTCACCTCATTTCACTTATCAAGCCATTTCATCTAGACGAACGAATTGCAAGTTGCGTCCCTTTAATTGATGCAGTACTTCCTCCAGAGCCCGAAGCATAAAATATGGCGCGTGACGGTCCGCTCCCGGCGAATCTCCGCTGT
Organism: Paenibacillus sp. FSL W8-0439; assembly: GCF_038008995.1. Lineage (NCBI taxonomy): Bacteria > Bacillati > Bacillota > Bacilli > Caryophanales > Paenibacillaceae > Paenibacillus > Paenibacillus sp. FSL W8-0439. Next base: position 2,364,540 of record NZ_JBBPAK010000001.1, on the reverse strand, counting down.
CATGCAGCAAAATAACAGATCCGTCCGTAATTCCGTTCAGCAGCGTTGCCTTCAGCTTTTTGCGGCAGCTTCTGCTACGCCAGTCCCCCGCCTTCAAGGACCAGAGTACGATGCGGTACGATTTGGGATGAAAGAAGTCGAAAGCGTTCATGAGCCCCCACGGCGGGCGATAGTGATCCGGCCTTTTTCCAATTATAGATTCAATAATATCTGCGGTCCGTTTCATATGATCACGCCGCACCGTCCAGGGAAGCATCAGCCAATTGGAGATGTGATTGTAATTGTGGATTCCAATCTGATGACCTTCACGGTCCATTCTTCTGATCAGATCCGGGTGCAGTTCCGCCTGCGAGCCAAGCACGAAGAATGTGGCCTTCACTTGATAATCCTGCAATAAATCCAATAATTCCGGTGTATACCTCGGATGCGGCCCATCGTCGAACGTGAACGCTACCTGGTTCTTGGTGGTTCCCTTACGAAAAGCTCCAAATCTGATGATTCGTGGCAGAAAACTTGGAATTAACATATACAGACTGATGAAGCCTATGAGCCCAATCAACAAATATTTAACAAGCAACGTCTTTATCCCCCTTAGTGAAAGTTAAGCTTAAGCATACTGCTGCAAGGAGCAAACCCATTTTTCTTCCTGTGTATCGTTCTGCATGCTCAGAATTTGCATGACCGCATGTCTGGCGGAATCCTGCTGTCTGCACAGCCCTGCTTTCTCCCTCATTTCTTCCAATAGGGAAGGCTGTTGAACCAGCCGCTGAAGCTGATCCTGCAAATTGTCAATCTGACATAGATAAGCTACTCCCGTTTGAATCAAATAATCGGCATTATCCTTTTCCTGCCCCAGCCGTGGCTCCAGCAGCAGCATGGGAAGCTGAAGCGCCAGCGCTTCGGAGGTCGTCAGTCCGCCCGGCTTGGTAATCAATACGTCTGCGGACGCCATCCATTCATGGATTCCCTCCAGGAAGCCTGTCAGCATGACGTTATCCCTGTCTCCCAACGCTTCATGCAGGCGGTACAGCAGCTTCACATTGCGTCCGCATACAATGACAAATTGCACGTTAGGGGGAAAAGAGTCAGATTGCATTTGCTCGATGAAGGATTTATCGATAATCCCGCAGCCGCCGCCCATCACCAGCACGACAAAGGCGTCAAGATCCAAGGCCAGCTTCTCGCGCAGCCGGTCTTTATTGTCATGCTGACTGTAGGATGGGCGAACAGGGATGCCCGTTACAGCGATTTTGTGGTCAGCAACGCCTTTTCTCTGCAGAGCTGCACGCACGCCTTCAGAACCAACCAGATACAGATCCGTAGACGGATGTATCCAATAGCTGTGATCGGAATGGTCGGTAATGACCGTTGCCGCAGGCAGATCCGTCATTCCTTTTTCCTTAAGCAAGGAAATGGCGGCTGATGCCAGCGGGAACGTGCTGACAATCAACGTCGGCTGTTCCTCATTCAGAAGTTTGAGCAGCCGCTGCAGGCTGGTCGTGAGAAAATGCTTCAGGAAGAAAGTAAGTGTACTGTCCGTCCGGGTCTTCTGATACATATATCCGTATGAGGAAGGAAAATGCTTCACCCATTGCAGGAAGCAATACCGTTCAACCACATGCATGCGGGGATGGATCCATTGCATGAAGTCGACCACCTCTACTCCCTGTTTGTACAGCACCGATGCCTCCAAAATCGCCTTGGCCGCCTGCATATGTCCATCCCCGAGCGCGCCGGACAGAATCAGTAGCTTTTCCCGTTTCATGCTATTCATCAACAATCGCCTCCCTCGTGAAATTTAACTATGCATGAACAAAACAACCAGCACCGCCGTTAGGAATCCGACCATCCCACCAGCCACACAATCGATCGGATAGTGATAGCCCCAATAAACCCGGGATATGGCCACCAACAAGGCCAGACCAATCAAGACAAGCATAATTGCCGGCGATGAGGCCAACATAAAAGGTGTAACCAAGGCGAAAATAGCGGTTGTATGGCCGGACGGGAAGGAATAATCCTTCAACGGGAATTTGCCTACCTTTACCTGCTCCAGCTTGCGGAAAGGCCGGTCTCTGCGCACCTTTTTCTTGATCAGGACAGCAACGATATGGCTAACGGCCAGTGCGATCAAGCTTTGTAGCCCGATTCTGCTGAACTCCCCCTCGGCGAACCATGCCAAGGACACTGCGCAAATGATGGTAAATAAAGCTCCGCCCAAATGGGTAATCCATCCGAACAATCGGTCCAGGGTCCGACTGCTCAGCCGATGGTTGCACCAGAAGAACATCGTTTGATCAATTCGCCTTATCCACTGCATCCTGCTTTTCACCTCCGTTCCCTGTTTTTTCGATTGACTGATGTTCATTCCTTATCTTCCTCCACTCAGACAGCTTCCGTATCAAGAACCATATTGCAGCAATCGCTACACCAACGCCCACCAGCGTAATCGTGAGAACTTGGTTCACCATATTCTCTGCCGCGCGGCCATATATATAGAAGAGAAAACCGACTACATAAAACTTCACCGCTCGGCCAATGGCCGCATAGCTGAGCAACTTCCATAACGGATAATTCATGCATCCGGATAAAATCGTAAATATTTTAAACGGGATCGGAGTGAACGATCCGATCAGGATTGCGGCTTCGCCGCGGCGGGCAAATAAGTCGCTTGCCGAATCCAGCCATTTTTTCTTCATTACACCGCCCATAACATGCTTTCCCGACACCTTGCCGATCCCATAACCGATCGGTGTCCCAAGCAGACTTCCTGCAAAGCCAACCGTAGCGAGCCATAAAGCCGACTCCGGTTGCACCGCGCTTAAAGAAAGCTGCAGGAAGAACGCCGGGATGGGGAAAATAATCGCATCAAGCATAGCGTGAATGAAAAGTCCCGTCGCTCCGAAGTTCTGTAAAAATTCCATAATTTTATCCATGAATGCCTATCCCGCCTTTGTTACAGAGCATGATGAAAAATAGGTTGCCTCCGGGCGGTATGGGTTTCCACTCGCTGTGTTCCAACTCCATACCGCCCTCCAAGAACTTACTCACCACGCTCTTAGTTTCTTTTGTTTTAATTAATTGGAGCATGGTTTGGGTAGACATAACTCCTTTGAAACGGACTGCCTCTTCACCGTCATAAATCGCTTCCTCAACGAGCTGCGGGAGTGAATCAGCATCATCGGTATCAATTTTTCGGTCTTGCGGCCAATCCGCTTCTTGCCTTCAGGGTGCATGACGGATAACAATAATCGTAGATAAGCCGTTGTAATGCGTTGGAGCAGATCGGACTTCATCGGTTGTTGTTCGAAACCAAGACCATGTATCAAACCACGATGAAGCAGCGTAATGCCGACTAACGCCTTCACCTCTCTGAACTCCGGCTGACTTGCGAATGCCTCGCTGATCTGCTGCATGGATTTCCGTGTAAGCCGGGCCGCCACGAGCGCCGCGCGGTCTGAGTCTTCGGATTTGATCAGCGTCAGAATCGTTTCATTATTGAGATGGAGTTCCCCGACCAGATCGCCTTTATCGATGATGGTGGAGTCCGCACAGACGATGCTCTCCCCTCGGTGTTTCTTAATCATGACTTTGCAAATTCCAAAGTGCGATGTATGCGAGCCGCGAAAGCGTGAAATCCACTCGAACCCTCTTTCCCACACCATCCAGGCCGCCTGCATTGAAGATTTGCGTAAACGAAGCAACATTGATCCAACCATCCCTCATTCTTATTTTAATCGACAAATTTTATTGAAATTGTCAAACTGAAATGGTATTTCTATGTGAATCTTGTCGATATTGGCAGCTTTATCGATAGCTTGATAAGTTGCCGTCTGACCCTCTGCGTGGACAGTTCCATCAGCCAGTGTACCCGCCAATATAGCTATCAAAGTAAGTGCCACTCCTTTTCGAATGGTGAATGATTTCATAACGCAATCGCTCCAATATTTTAGAATGTTGTTCTGCTTTACCCCTTCACCTTATCTCCAATATTGTTAAATCGAACAGTGATAAAACCGCCAAGCTTTTGATGACATCGTACTTGGACCTGTCACATATACCGCATGACAAACTGTAAACTGTCTTATATGACGTGCTTGCTAGGCTACGTTTTAACCGCTGTTAGCCCACCCTCTTTCGCTTGGCGGATTGGGAAGTTATATTGCATGATAGGTCTGAATCATTCGAAAATTGATTTGCAAAAAAATATAAAAAGGTGTGCGTAATTCGTGTTCTCGATAATGAAAAAAAGGTTCTGGTATGATTGGATACTTGTAGCCATACGCACGCTTTGGCTAGTCATTATCGCGAGCGCTGGTTTTGTCGATCCGTCATTGACCGTTGTGTCGCTTTGGGCTGTACTTTCTTTTGCTTTCGTCGTTTATCTCGTTCCATTAATCATCCTCTATAGGAAAGAAGACTGGTATCTCACAATCGAAGTCACAGTAATGGGCTTTTTTATCTTTATTTAGCCTACGCAGCCCCGGGATTGCTTTGGTCTTTTGTTTTACTCACGATAGCTATCGGCTTGACGAGCAGTCGAAGAACCTATGTGTGGACAGGTATCCTTAGCGGAATCGTATTCCGGTATTGAACGGTTGGATTGCTAATCGTCTCCCGTATGAGTTTATCGCTAGCTGATCTATACCGACAGCTTGAAGCAAATTTTGGATCAACATGCTGATTTTAACGTCGTTGGTACAGCCGGGACGGGCGCGAAGCATTAGAACATTGTGATCCCTCCCAACCAGATATCGTGCTAATGGATATTCGTATGCAGGGAATGGACGGGATTGAAGCTTTACTAGAGATGAAACAACGATGGCCTAATATGAAGGTTTATTCATGACAACATTTAAGGATTCCTTGCAGGCAGCAACTACATTGGAACGCGGGGAAGAAGGCTACATGCTGAAGTCGATTCATTCGCGGGATATGAAGGAAGCCTTGAAACTTATTTAAAATGGAGGAACCTGGATCGACCAATCAGTCGCTACGCGAGTTTTCGAAGAGAGGAAGTGTCAATGTGAGCAGTTGGAGAAAATCGGTTCAAGTCAGGGAAACTACCTGTACGGGCTTACAAAACGCGAGATGGAGATTCTGGAGCATCTGTCGAGCGGACTACGCTACAAATCGATCGCCATCAAGATATTTTTATCGGAGGGAACGATCCCCAATTACTGCTCGATTCTCTACTCGAAACTCGGCGTCAACAACCGCGAAGAAGCAATAGAAATGGTGCGAATGAAGAATATCGTGTAGCTGATGAATTTCCCGATGCTACTCACGATATAGAAGTCACATTCAGTTTTTGCTTCTTGTGCTTCCTGACTCCCTTGCTCTTCGACTTCTCTGACTCGGCGGTAAAGAATCTGTTGGCGGGAGTTAACTATAGCAGAAACCGACATCCGCCCTCAAATAAAGGGCGCGATGTCGGCTTTAAACTTAACGGCCAAACTCCTTATCGATTATTTTATTGTGAGCCAGCTCCACTTCCTGGGCTACCGAGTTGATGCACGTTACCAAAATATGCTGCCCGCCTAAAGATCCGAAGGCTCTCGATTCAAATCCGAAAGTACCGCCGGCATGCCCCCAGTATGATTGCCCGTCAGCTGTTTTTATTTCATAAATCCCTAGTCCGACTTTACCTATAGGTGAATCTACTGTCGTGAACATCTGGTCCATTATCTCTTGATTTAGAAGCTTTCCGCCCAACAGCGAACTAAAGAAGGTGGTCAAATCTTTGGTTGTTGAGACTATATCTCCGGCTGCATTTGCCCATGATTGACTCATTTCGGTTAGATCATACAAATGACCCGATCTGTCCATATTATATCCTGTGGCATGCTTACCTGGAATATTGTGACTATTTTCCATTACAAATGTCCCTGTCATACCGAGCGGTTCGATCAACCGTTTCCTGATCTGCTCCGCATACGTATCTCCTGTTACCTTCTGAATAATTTGACCGGCTAGTATAGTATTCATGTTCGAATAGTTCCAGCCCTTCCCTGGCGCATATACAGGCGGCTTCGCTAGTCCCATGCTGATAAGCTCGTCGGACGAATAGTAACGGAATGGATTTTGAGGCAAGGTAATATCTCGAAAATCAAGATCAGTATAGCTCGCGAGCCCGCTTGTATGGTTCAATAGCTGACGAATCGTAATTTTGTTGCCGTCATACCCATTACCCTTTATGACCCCTGGCAGCCATTTTTCGACCGAATCATCCAGGTTCAACTTTTTCTCCTGAGCCAACTGCAATACAACGGTAGCAGTGAATGTCTTCGTGATGCTTCCAATACGGAATGAAAAATCCGGCTCCACCGGGCGTGGTACTTCGAAACTGGCTGTACCCGTAGCGTAGGACCAGCGTTCCCCATCCTGTAGCCCGCCTGCCACGACACTTGGAACTCTTTTGTTAGTAACTACTTGATCCATGACGCGTTTGACTTCTTCCCGATGCTTTCTTTTCTTTTCTTTCTCGTTGAGTTCTTTTTTGGGTTCTTTTGCGAACTCCGACGATAAAATATTGTTGGTGTTGGCAGCTTTATCGATAGCTTGATAAGTTGCCGTCTGACCCTCTGCGTGGACAGTTCCATTAGCCAGTGTACCCGCCAATATAGCTACCAAAGTAAGTGCCACTCCTTTTCGAATGGTGAATGATTTCATAACGCAATCGCCCCTATTATTTTAGAATGTTGTTCTGCTTTACCCCCTCACCTTATCTCCAATATTGTTAAATCGAACAGTGATAAAACCGCCAAGCTTTTGATGACATCGTACTTGGACCTGTCACATATACCGCATGACAAACTGTAAACTGTCTTATATGACGTGCTTGCTAAGCTACGTTCTAACCGCTGTTAGCCCACCCTCTTTCGCTTGGCGGATCGAGAAGTTATATTGCATGATAGGTCTGAATCATTCGGAAATTCATTTGCAAAAAAAATATAAGAAGGTGTGCGTAATTCGTGTTCTCGATAATGAAAAAAAGAAATGAGATTGGCAGGAGTTCCAGTAAGAGAGGTTATGAAGCAGTTGGAATACGGAATAAGACACAGAAAAAAACATGGATGAGGCGGTATCGAAAAGGGGAAGTGCATCGTCTGAAGCAGTAATTGGACCTGCTAAAAAAGTACAAGGAAGTGGAAGGTGGAACCAGAAGTCGTCGTTGCCTGGATTGAATCCATTCGAGACGAAGTGTCAGTGTCTGAGGCTTGTTCATGGCTCGGGATCGCAAGGAGCGACCTACTACCGCTGGAAGCAGCCGTGGAGACAGAGCACACAGAAGCTGTGGCGGAGAAAATCAGTGAGCTTTGCATCCGTCATAAATTTCGGTATGGTACCGGAAACCGCACTCCTTCGGGCAGAGCAAAAAATGAGCCACAAACGGGTTCAGCGGATGATGCAGCGTGATGGACTACAGTGCCGCGTGAGGATGAAGAAACGAAAGGTCACTGGGCAAGAAAATCTACTAAAGCGGCAATTACATGCCGAAGCGCCCCTGCAAAAGCTCGTCACAGACATCACCTATTTGAATACGCTGAATCAACTTCCAAAACTGACAAAAATGCTGCTTCATAACGACCAGGGAAGCGTATGTCCGTCACACCGCTTATCAAGCAGCAGTAATGAGAAAAGGCATGACCATGAGCATGTTCCGTAAAGGAACGCCCGCTGATCATGCCCCCACCGAATCGTTTCATTCCACCTTAAAGTCTGAAACGTTCTACCTTGAAGATCTCATCTATACAACGACTGGCTGCCTAAACTTGAAAGGTGTTTTGATCCCCGTCTCACAAACAGGGGTCAGTCCCAAGGTGCATCAAGACGTTTTTTTAATATGGATTATGATAACACACTTGAATCTTTCATTGGCCTTGTAGCTTATGCTGCGCATGCCTAATGGAAGTAAAGTTAAATGCTCGTACTCCCTTGCTATCATACACAATAATCTCTTTATTCAAATACGGGTGTAGACCATTAAAATATCCGGGCATAATCAGTCTGCGCATAAAAAGGTTTTTACCCAGCAGACGGGGTGAATTGGTCGCTACAACAAGCATCTGCTGGGTTGCTGACCATGGGCTAGGCTGAATATATGACAAACAGTACTCGCCTGTCGTAAAATCGTCACCCCATGTATACCCGTCCTCGGTACATGCAATTTGAAGATGCGCTTGATACTTCTGAAGCAACTCATGTCTGGACAAGTCCGAAGTGATACAAATCACGTTGCTTTCAGCTAGCTCTTTCTCTGAAATATCATTAGAAGACACCACGGGATAATGAACACCAATGTACGGATTCCAGGTCGCTGTCCGCGGGCTAGCCAAGGCGTTTGCCGTTCGTTTCACTGCCTGCTCTTCCTCTGATGTAGTATAGCTGGATGGAAGAACGATGTGAAGTCGATCCATATAAACGTCAAGTACACCCATACCGTGACTAGCACCATTTCTCCCCACGCTTTGCAAACCCGCAATACTCTTAGCTGCATCCGCATTTTGGGTGGAGTCTTCACTGCTCTCTCCCTCCCGTTCAGCAATCAAACGGTATTCGGGTGAGGGGCGTTTGTGCGAGTGTGTTTTAACAAAGCGAAAGCGGCTGTATTCTCGTAAATCCAACATGAAAATGCGGGCTCCAATACGAACCTGAGCGAGTTCCAAGGACATGTCCTCTTGCGAGAGATGAATCACAAATTCTTCTGCGTGAACAGCCTCAATATCCAATTCACCAGTGGAGCTCATTTCGCCATACAACTCCGCATATTCCTCGTTTTCATCCATGCGCGTCAGTTCCAGCCAGTAAGCCCGATTATGTCTGCCCCGTTCCGTCCGATAGGCAATACGCTGAGGGACGACATCTCTTTTCCATTGCATAAGCCAACCCAGTATGCCGTCCAAAAGTCTTAACTCATGCGTATCCCAATGATTAGACTGTCGCTCTATCACACCTTTAAAATGGTTCGATGAAAGCTCTGTTACAGGAGCTGTGTATGCTTGGGCAAATAAATAATCCTGGTCACCACATACATCTAATATTGGCATATTGATCAAATTTTTCAGATGCTTGGGATGTGGCGCCCCTGAGATTACTGCAATAGCTGCAAACCGAGAAGGATAAGCCTGTGCCATCGCCCAGGCAGCATATGCGCCATTCGAGTAACCCGTCAGATAGATACGTTCTTCGTCCACTCGGTACGCTTGCAGTATGACATCTAGTCCCTCCAAAAAAGCTGCTTCTCCAATATAACTGCCCAGCGTAACGCCACGACACGAAAAAGTAACAAATATAGCTTCGTCTTCCCAGCCCTGCCCAAAACCTCTATTCTGAAAATCTGGTAGCCCCAGCTCATATCGCTTGCCAGGCATTAGAACGATCAGAGGATACCGTCGCTCAGCCGTGTAGTTGCTGGGAAGCTGGATTGTATACCGTTGTAAACTATTGTCCAAACGGGAGACAAAAAAACCTTCGCCAATGCCGTCAGCCGTCAAAAAAATATGTTCTTTCTGGAGCACCGATGGGTGCTGTGACTGTTCGGTATGTCCATGCATAAAAATTTGTTTTAATAGCTTGATATATTCACGCACCACCCGTGAATCCCAGATTTCAAAAGGATCTTCCGGCAAATCCGTTAATCTTTTTAATTCCTCAAGCAGGCCCTCTATTTGTATTTTCTGCGCAGAATGAAGAACATCTTTAGCGCAGGCTTGAATGAAATGATCATACTCTTCCTGTAAGCACTCCACGACGACTGACAAAGGCCGCACAAGTACCGAATACACAAAATGATGTTCTACGGCCTCATGATCCCGATATGTAACGGTGAAGTGCAGCATTCCCGTCTTCCTGGCCTTCTCCTCATCCCAAGCGTAGCTTTGCTCCTGCTCCCAATGGGCTGTAAACCGATCCAGCTTCATACCCTCATCATTCGTTACCTCGACCCATAACGTTTGATCTGAGGGAAGAAGTATCCGATCCTTACGCAGCAAATAAAATAGGATCGGGCTGTTTTCTCCTTCCCTACCAGCACTTTGCTCAACTTCTAGCCAAGCCATATGATTACGTATATTACGCTCTACGAATTCACGATGCAGTTCTATCACATCTGGTTCATCGCATACCTGATTTCCACTGATACGAATAGAACGAGCCTCATCAGGAATAAACGCAGCAATGATAACGACCGTGTGGTCACCTTCCTCCAGATATAAGCGAAAGGGACCAGATTCTGCATATACCAATGTTCCATCTATCCAAATTTGTCCAGTTCCTTCAAACGGTCTGAAAATCACTTCCTGTGCTGTCATACAACGTAGATTTGAAACCAGCAAAAGTCTTTCTTGTTCAGCCAAAGGCGGAAAAACACCTAGATTCAGTTCAGAGGTCCGGGGATCAAGCTCGGTCAATAATCGGCATGCTGCCCTTCCCCCTGCTGAAAGCTCAATTCCATCTTCACTACAAGCCTTTTCCAAATTCCATTCCTCATGCGTAAAATGACTAGACCATTCCCTACCCACACCACAATTTTCCGGAAGCTCGACTGGACCGACTGCATAAGCAGACGCCAGACGTACCGGATGATCCAACAGCACAGTAGTTGCCTTTTCCAGATGTGTGAACCTCATAACATTCCCCCTCCAGGTTTTTGTTTCCTCAGAGACGTAGCCGCGTTATATTCGGTTTAACCTTCAAATGAACTATATAAAACTATTCGTTGTCACCTCTATGTACTCCTTTGTGCTTTCCAAAAAAGAAGCTATTCTCACAACAAAAAAAGAGGCAGCTTCTGCCACCTCTCTGGATCATTATGCTTATTTTCTTACAATGCTGATTGCAAGTCTTCGATCAAATCCTCCAGATCTTCAATCCCAACCGAAATCCGTACCAAGCCCTCGGTAATACCTAGCTCTGCGCGACGTTCTGCGGGAATGGAGGCATGCGTCATACGTGCCGGAACGCTAATCAGACTTTCAACCGCTCCCAGGCTCTCAGCCAGTGTAAAATACTGCACTTTTTTCAGGAGGGCAACCGCGTTGGCATCGCTACCTACATCAAACGAAATGATGCCGCCAAAGCCTTCAGCTTGAGTTTTGGACAGCTCGTGCTGTGCATGGCTTTCCAACCCAGGGTAGTACACCTTACTAACCTTCGGATGCTTTTCCAAAAAGGCTGCAATTTCCTTTGCATTTTTCTCGATTGCTTCCATACGCAGACCCAAGGTTTTGATACCGCGGATCAATAACCAGGAATCCTGCGGGCCGAGAATACCGCCAATGGCGTTTTGTAGAAAATGAAGCTGCTCGCCCAGCTCTTCACTGTTGACTACAGCCAAACCGGCTACAACATCGCTGTGTCCACCCAAATATTTGGTTGCCGAGTGAACGACGATATCAGCCCCGAGTGTAATTGGCGTCTGCCAGTAAGGGGTAGCAAATGTATTGTCCACAATCAATAAAAGCTCATGCTTTTTCACCAGCTCTGAAACCGCGCGGATATCAGTAACTTTCAACAGCGGGTTGGTTGGTGTTTCGACATACAATGCCTTCGTATTGGGACGGATTGCTTGGGAAATAGCCTCCAGATCAGTTGTATCCACAAATGTGGACTCAATCCCGATCCGACTAAGCACCTTGCTTACAATACGATAAGTGCCCCCGTATACATCATCGGTCAACAAAATATGATCCCCTGCTTTAAACAAGGAAAATACTGCATGAATCGCTGCCATACCGGAACCGAAAGCAAAACCACGTTTGCCTTCCTCCAGTTCCTTGATCAGCTCTTCCAGTGCAAACCGGGTCGGGTTGCCTGTACGCGAATATTCGTATCCCTTATGAACGCCGATTTCCTCTTGCTCATAAGTACTTACCTGATAAATAGGAACGTTAACCGCACCAGTATGAGGATCGGTAGGGAGTCCACCGTGAATCAGTTTTGTTTTGCGTCTCATTTTAAATCCCGCCTTCATATATTTTTTTGCTCAGATAACGTTCACTGCTATCTGGGAAAATGGTGACAATATGTGCACCATCCGGTGCGCTCTCTGCTTCCAGTAAAGCAGCGTGCAGGGCTGAACCGGAGGAACTGCCGACGAGAATACCCTCACGTTCCGCCAGTTCCTTGACGCGGTTGAATGCGTCCACATCGCTAATGGTATGAATGGTATTAAAAAAGCCTTTGTCCACAAACTCAGGGATTAATTCCATGCCGATCCCTTCTGTTTTATGAGGGCCTGACTCGCCACCATTCAGAATGGACCCTTCAGGCTCTACGATGACCGTTTTAATGGCTGCATTCTGCTCCTTAAGATAACGCGAGGTTCCCATAAATGTGCCCCCCGAGCCTGCTCCTGCCACAAATACGTCCACTTTACCGTCCAGATCGTTCCAAATTTCAGGTCCCATTGTCGTATAATAAGCCTCTGGATTATCAGGATTGCTAAATTGCTGTGGCAAGTATGCGTCTTTGATTTCAGCAGCCAATTGCTTTGTCTTTTCAATGGCTCCCTTCATCCCCTCACTTGTCGGGGTATGAACGATGCGTGCTCCCAATGCCTTCATCAGGTCCTGCTTCTCCTGGCTGAACTTCTCTGGCACAGCAAAAATAACCGAGATATCATAATGAAGCGCGGCCATCGCAAGACCAATACCTGCATTGCCTGCTGTTGCTTCTATTAAAGTCCCGCCCGGCTTCAACTGGCCTGTCTTTAATGCTTTTTCAATTAGAGCCTTTCCCACCCGGTCCTTCACGCTGCCGCCGGGATTCATAAACTCCAGCTTGGCGAACAGGCGAATTCCTCTGGGTAGAGAATAGCTATTCAGCTCCACTAATGGCGTGCGCCCGATGAGTTCAAGGGTATTGCGATATACATTCATAATTTCAAGCTCCTTTTAATGGCGAATCCAAAATAAACCAACGGTCAAAAATTAGCGCCCATTGTCGGAGAAATTCGCTGTCTTCTCCAAAAACATAGTAATGCGGTAAGTATTGATGCAATAAGATTTTATGTGTATTTGAAGCTTTTGTCAAATGGACCAGTCACAACACCCACACCCTTGATATCCTGCCTCGATATGATGGAGAATAATCTCTCAAAATTCCCTTTTCTAACATAGGAGGATGCTAGCTATGGGTAAGCAATGCTTAAAGATAGCTGCCATATATTTTGCCCTCGGTGCGCTGCTCAGTGCAATCATTGGCGTGTCGGGTGATTATAGCCTGTCCCCTATTCAGTCTCATATCCATTTCCTGGGTTGGACGACTCTTGGGATCATAGGTCTAATCTATGTGGCCTTTCCTGCACTTTCAGTTACGATTTTGGCACGTATCCATTTTTGGATACATAACATCAGTCTGCCAATGTTGATATTGGCGATTATAGGTAAAAATTACGCGATTGCAGAGGCTGGAGTGTGGGTCGTCATAGGATGGGTGTTACTCGCGGCGGGTATTATGCTGTTTATGGTGAATATGTGGGACAGACTGCGTTAGAGCACATAGGTTCACTTCACTGGTCATAGAAAAAAGGAGCCTGGTCATTGCCAAGGCTCCTTGATGTCCTCATTATAGGTTGCAATATATAGCTGTGCTAGCTATGTGCCCTTACTGTTAATTTACTGCTCCATCCTGTACATGTTCTTTACAGAAGTTTTCAACTGCTTGCAGCTCATCCTCTTCAAGTTCAAGCTCGATGTAACGATCCGTTGCTTTTTCAAATAATTCATACTTCAGCAGTCCTGTCTTTCCTTCGTCTACTAAATAAAGAGCACGGATATATATTCCGTTTTCAGTGTATAGCTCGTCGTCTTCCTCTACCTCTATCTCAATGATAAATTCATAACGCTGTCCACTCAAAATACCAAAAGCATCTTTAATTTGATCTACTGTATATGCTGTAAAATTCAACATGTTTTTATTCCCTCCGGTTTTCCTTCAATTACGGTGCATTCTACGCCCGCAGGCAGTAGTTGTTCAACTTGTGTGCGTACTTCTGGACGATTCAAATCGTGACCCATGATCGAGATCCAGCCCTGATCATTACGCGAGCGGATTAAACGCCCTATGCCCTGTCGGAGCCTAAGTGCCATGTGAGGCATATCTATCTCATTGAACGGATCTGCTGCATCCTTGCGCAAAGCCGTAAAAACCGGATCGTTCGGAGGAAATGGCAGCGACCAGATGATAACATGTGACAGGGATGGTCCAGGGATGTCCAATCCTTCCCATAATGTAACAGCGCACAACACACTCTCCACATCATTCTGAAAAGCGGAGATCAGATGGCTGATTTCAGCCGAACCTTCATACAGAAAACGATAGGCAGATGCCTCTGGGTAAGCAGCGAGTCCCCTTTGGAAGGCAGTCAGTTCCTCCTGAGAAGGAAACAGGATAAGCGCTCTTCCCTGCGATTTCTTCAGTAGCGTCAGCGCTCTCTGGATTGGATTATGTCCCGCTTGCAACGGGTACAATGCCGCTTGCATCTGATCACTGTAGTCATAAGGTGAAGCGACGGAAAACGTTAACGGGTTTTCAATACCCAGACTCTGCGCCATATAGTCAAATGAACCCTCCACGGAAAGTGTAGCCGAAGAGAATACGATTGGAATATGCTGCGCAAATACTCGTTCTTTGAGAATCTCTTTTACCATCTTCGGCATAACCACAAGCGTTAATCCATCCTGGTCCTCCGTCACCCACGAGATGAGAAGTTCAGGACGCTTAAACAAAGCCAAAGCAGTTTGAATCATTTCCAAATGTTCTTCTACAATTTTGACTTGATACTCATCCAGAGAGAATAACCCGCTTTCAAACACAAGCTCTTCCTCGATCGTGCCGATCAGTTCACCAAAACGGTTCACCTCCCGAATCAACGATTCATTCAGGATAAACTCCTTGCGATTAGACCCCTGTACTGGCTGACTGTTCTTATTGAGCGCGGCGAACAATGCCTCGCTTTGGGAGATTGCATCCTCGATCGTCATAGCCAGAGATTCCCGCACTTCCCCCTCTAGCAGTCGGGTAATAATAGACTCAAATTGAGTGTGCTTAAGCTTGTAAGTAAGCGCATTTTGTGCTGCTGTCTCCAGCAAATGCCCTTCATCAAAAACAACAGAGCTGTGCTCTGGCAACAACGGCAGTTGACCCTCGCGCTTTCTCGCTTCGTAGGTCCATACATGCTCCATGTAAAAGTCGTGAGAGCAGATGACCAAATCTGCCGCTTTGCGGTAATGATCACGAGACAACGTCTGTCCGCAACGATGGCGCTGATGACAAACGAGACAGTCTTGAAATACATCCCATCCCAGTCTGCTCCACTGTCCATCTGTTAGCTCGGGATACTCTTTCCGATTCCCGTATGGAGTGAAGGACTGTAACGTATCTGGAAAATGAACAAAATCAGGCAGACCCTGATAAATATCGCGGAAAACATCTGCGTCCTCATCCAGTCCGCTTCGCCCCTCATCCAGCTTGTTCAGGCAAATATATTGATCCGGTGACTTCCCCAATCGAGCATCAATCGTCAAGCTTAAGTGCCGTGCCAGCTTGGCGATATCTCCTTCTGGCTTCACCAGTTGTTCAATCAATGATTCATCCGCACAGGCGATAATCGCCGGTTTTCTCATGTATCTGGCATATGCAATAGCGTACAGCAGGTATACCAGCGTTTTGCCAGTGCCTACACCTGCTTCTGCAAAAATGGTCTTTTTTTCCTTATAGGCACGTTCCAGCTGGAATGCCATATAAATTTGTTCATCCCGAACCTCAAAGCCGACTTCAGGCAAAACTTCGTAAAATACATCTGCAATCCAGTCACTTGCCTGCTCAATAAACGGCTTGGACGGATCAAAGGCAAAAGGGTAAGTAGTCAATCGGGCTGTGCCTCCAATTCGTTCATAATGTGCATCCTTTCATTATAACGCAAAACAAGCTAAAAAGAACATGTAAACTGTAAGAATAACTTACATTTTTTATTTTTCATGAAATTCTATAAAAGATAGGACGTCGAGGGGTTTGTTTGTGAGGACGTTACACTGCCATAATAAAAAAACAAAGAAACCAGCAAATGCTTTCAGGCACTGGCTGGTTCCTTGTTTACTTTTGCTTCATCAAATCTGGAATTTGTTCCAGCAATCGTTCTCTCGTAATGGCATCATCAAAATTCCACGAGCTGTCAAGCGTATAAATCCGTTTATTCTGAACGGCAGGAATCGTTTTCCACACTTCACTATTCATCAGGTTTCTGGTCGTTGCAATTGTTTCTTCACTCTGATCCGACAGAATAAAGAGTTCATCCCCGATAAATGAAGGAAGTACCTCGTTAGAAATGGTAGCAAAGCGCTCTTTTTTATCAATCAAGTCTGTCTGTACCTTGGAAGCTGGTATAAAACCGAGCATATCATACAACGACACGGATATACCCTGATGTCCCATAACATACAGGTTATCCCCCATAACTAACAGCACTGTTGCTGTCTCTCCCGGCTTAATGTCAACATCCAGCTTGGCCTTCATTTGTTTGGCCTTCTCGTCATATAAGGTTTTAAACCGATCTGCCTCTTTAGTTTTCCCAAGAAGTTTACCTAGCTCCTGCATACGTTCAAAAGTTGCCAATTCGGAATTAAGAACCACGGTAGGTGCAATTTTAGCTAACGTGTCAATCGTCTTTACATCCCAATTATCGAAAAGAATAAGGTCTGGTTTCAGCATCGTCAGCTTTTCCAGATTCACCGGGTAGCCTATATCGATAATATCCTTGGTAAGGTCTGCGTACACTATTTGTGACTGAATGACACTCAGACTCGCACCTGCTGGACGTACACCCAAGGCAAGCAAATCCCCTGGATCACTGCCTACATAAACAATTTTCTGCGGATTTACCGGAATCGTGACTTTACGTTTTTGAAAGTCTGTATATTCCCGGGTGGTCGGCGTTGTAGATGCCGTTTCCTTTTGCTCCGTGCTGTTTGCAGCCTGTCCTGCTGTACGGGAAGTTGGGGCATCATTTTCTTGTGAGCTACAAGCTGAAAGTACAATGGCTATAATGAGCAGTACACTCGTCAGCACGGGGCATCGAGGCAATATTTTTATATGTTGCATATGATGTATCCTCCAAGTTATGTATTTTCATAGAAAATGATAATCATTATCATTCACTTTATATTACATAATAGTCCCATCTTCTGCAACGGCGATTTCCTTAATTCATCATATTAGAAGCTAACTGGAGGCAAGGACGATTGCTGTTCATGTCGCTGCAACTCTTTTTTATTTACAACTAAAGTGCTGGCACAAAGATCGTGGACTCCCTGTTTTTTCGCAGTAAAAGCGACCACAATGTAAATAAGACGTAAAATCACAAAAGAAATGGCTTTAATCCAGTAACGCCCTGAGGCATGTAAGAATCCAAGACGCTTTCCTTCCTTATCTACAACAACTAGAGAGAACACAAGCTTACCTGGTGTTGCTCTTACCTTCGACGACTCCCATAATACACAGTACAGCCATGGCACCATGAGCCAAAAGATTAGCGGCCACCACATAAGCAGTACTTGTATGAACACCGTCTCCTTTATACCCAAAATATCTGGGATGATGTAAATTGCTCCCCCTATTGAAAGGATTATGGCAGTAAGGATGATCAGATCAATCACAAACGCTGCCGTTCTCACCCAAAATCCTCCGTAAATCTTTCTTACACTATCACTTGTTACTGTCATAATGATGTATAACTCCTTTGCATTCGTTAAAATCCATTTTATTCCTTTACCCAAGGAGATATCATACGGCCACCTCCCTGAATTGTCAATTTACGAATAAACACTCATAAACAAGTGAAAAGACCTATTTCCATGCATTAAAATGGACATTTTTATAGGATTTAAGAGCTTATATACCGTGATTTTACTCTGATTAGGCACGAAATAAGCGCTGCTACAGTCTCTTATCTACCTACACGTAGTACTTTGGCATCGAATTAAAATCAGCCTTTTCACGCATAAAAAAACAGCGTATGTGTAAATGAGTTTACACATACGCTGCCTCACTATTTATTATATCGATTTGACAAGCAACAACTCAGCTCGAATGAGCTTGTTCCTGACCATCTTACTTACTATATTTTTTGCCCTCCACACTAAACAAACCTTCCTCACCACGCAGCTTTGCCAATGCTTCGACAAAGAAATAATCGCCGTAGATGATGGGCACATTGATGTGTTTTTGCTCAGGATAATGTACGGTTCCGTTCATCAGCAATCCCTCATGTTCTTCGCCCCATGCCGTACACGTATGATGCAAACCCTGAAGGATGGATTCTGCAGCTTTTGTAAATTGCTCAGCACGTGCCGAATATTTTGCTAGTTCCAGCAAACCGCTAGCTGCAATGGCCGCAGCTGACGAATCCCATGCTTCGCGGTGTCCTTCTTCTGCTCTAAAGTCCCATACAGGCAGGCAAGCATCGCCCAACTGGGACAGGAAAAAGTCAGCCGTGTTCTCGGCCACCTTTAAATAACGCGGATCGCGTGTGTATCCATACGAAAGCGTAAAACCGTACAAAGCCCAAGACGTGCCACGTGCCCAGGCGGAACCGGGAGCAAATCCCTGTCCGCCATGCTCAGCGACCTTTTTTCCAATCTCCGGATCGAACTCAACCACATGCGCAATGGAGCCGTCCGAACGAACGAACTCACGTGCCACGGTATCTGCATGCTGGACAGCGAGGGCCGCAAAGCGTGGATCTCCACTTTCCTCCGAGGCCCAATAGAGCAAGGGTAAATTCATCATACTGTCTATAATCGCAACACCCCGTGTATCCATATCCTTCGAGTGGAAGTTCCACGCGCGAATAAAGCGGCCATTTACGTTAAAACGGGCAGCCAGCAAATTAGCAGCCAATAACCCCCGTCTTCTGGACTCTGAATCTCCAGTCAACCGATGGGCGGCCACACCGCTGAGCAGCCAAATAAAACCGAGATCATGGTCTACAGCTTCGCTATTATAGAGTATTTTTTCCAACCGGGCCTCACACCGTTGTGCAATTTTGGCAGACTCCCAATCAGGACGTGCCCGATGGGCCAGCCATAGCAGTCCCGGATAAAAGCCTGCTGTCCACCACGCTTCCTCACGATTATCATAACGTCCACCCTCTGCAACATGTGGAAAGGCGTCCCCCAGTCTTGCCGCCAAGGCAAGCGTTTTATCCAATGCCAGCTCCCACGATTGCTCCAGCCACGCTTCTGATTTTATCATTCTTTTTTCCCTCTCCCTTTCCACATGATTGAAGATAACTATGGCTCCCGAACTATCTATTCAGGTAACCGAATGATAAAGGAAATGCGACTGCCGCCACACTCTAGACGCGCTCCCTTAAGTAAACCATTTCGGCAGGCTACGGCAGTCAATTCATCCGGCCATACGACGTTTGTTCCTTCCGTCGTGGGGATAACTTCAAGGCTTGCGCCCGCATATTCTACTCGAATGCTTTCAGTTTCCTCCCCGGCTGCCATCACATGATGAATCACACTTCGTTCCCGACCGTCATACGCCATTAATGGAATAAGTGCCCCCACATTTTGAATATTGCCTTGAAGCTCATACGACACTTCAATTTTGCCGGGCACCTGACGATAATGCGTTCGGATTTCCCTCACCCCCGGGAATGGACCTTCCCACAGCAGAGTGAAATCTGTCTCTCCATCAGACGCTGAGCTGCGCTCCATCTGTACGTTTCCTCCGCCATCCTGCGGATCAATCCCTCCATCACGATCGAATTCCAATGTACCGGGGATTCCTTCTGACAAGCTGTGCCATTTTCCGTCTTCGGTTTGCCAGGCTGGTGTATAGCTCAGCGGGAAAATATCTCCCTCCGCGAAACCCGTAAAGCCGCGATCTGCGTGTCCTGCTGAGGATGGGCCGATCAGAGACGGCAGCGCAGAACGTTGAATACGTACGATGCCCGGAATATTGTACGGATCGTTGATTGAGGTCTGCACAAGCATTTGCTGCCCGTCTACAGCTGCAATGACGGTCTGAAACCAGCCGTCCGTTGCCAACACCCGACTGCCGATCTCCGCCGGGATAGAGGTCGGAGGAATACGATCAATCTCCTTCCCATGTAGGAGGGTATGGGCCAGCACCGCTGCCGTCCACAGACTGTAGCAGGTATGATTCGAGTACACCTCAAAGCCATGGCGTGCCTCAGACGAATAATGGTTGCGAACGATATGCAGCTTGCCATCATCGGTCTGCCATCGGCTAATGGATTGCCAGCATAGATCTGCTGCCCGTCGAAATGCACCTGCAAGCCCATGCTCGCCTGCTGTATACGCCTGCTGAGCATGTGTTGTAAAAACAAAAGCCGCAGCCGCTTCGTTCCATTGGTGCTGCGCGCTTCTTCCACGCGGAGGAATTTCCCCATGTGGGGATAAAGTCAGCAATGAGCTAAGTGCACCTCTGCGAAGGTAGTCACGCACTTCGAGAGCACAGCCGCCATTATATCCGCTCTCCAGCATCACGCCCAGATGAAACCGTGTGACAATATCGTAGGCGAATGGGCTATTGGGCCTATCCAGCGGACCATCTTGATACAGCCCCAAACTGGTAAAGCGAGGTAAATGGTAGTTGCGGATATACGTCTCCATCCACTCAGAGTCGGCTGCAATCCCTTCAGTGGCACGCAAAAACTCGCCGGAAATCATGATCGCGTTCCAGTTGATCATCCGGTTTGGATTTTTCATTTTGCTCATCGTAAAAATGTAAGTCTGCTCAGGTTGAATCCTGTTCAACTGCTGCTTCCAAGCCGTGGCTTGCTCTGGCAGCAGATTTTTAAGGATACGATACGCCCCCATCATCATAATTGGAAAAAAGTCCGGGTGATGATCTGGCGCTTTTTCGTCCACTACACAGGCTATGCTATGCGTCAAGGCCGCAGCAGCAGATTCGAGTAATTCATGCCGGCCTTCTTTGACCAGCACAGCCGCACTCAACGCATAGGATGGGGTGGAGTAATACCGTTCACTTTCAGAATGAGGGTCAATGATAGCTCCGTTTTCATCTTGATACAAGGCATATGCACGAACCAGCTTTTCCAGCACAGCCAGCTTACGTTCGTGTGTCCATCCATCATTTTCTCGATTTGGTGCGCTTTCCACCTGTTGTATAAATCTCTCCAGTTCCGTCTGCCAAGGGTATACGCTGCCTGTTTGAAGCTTATTCATTCTGTATGCCTCCCATTCAACATGAAGATTGATGTATGGTAAAAAATAGATTGCAATCGACACTTGCTGAGCCGTTCCAGCGATTGGAATCCAGTTGCAGTGATGTCTTATAAAATACAAAGGGCACTCCGTCATGATCTATATGCTTCACAGCCTCCAGCCTCTGCCTCAGCGCGCCAGCATCATAATTTAGCCTAACCACTGCATTCGTTCCTTTCCATTCCACGAAGCCTGCTCCTGTATTAGGCTGGATACAGCTGATCAAAAGCTCCTCCACATCCCACGGCTTCACGTTCATACTAGACGTTTCAAACTCAAAATGATCTGTGACAGTAAGCCTTGCTCCCTCGTTTCCCTCCAGTACACTCCAGGTAAAGGAACGGGTGAAAACAGCCATTTCATCAACAGCATAAGCAGATGTCAAGTCGAGCTTAAAGCTTGTGACTGTCTGTGCTCCCTCCTGCTCATCCATAGCAACATCCAGCACAACCGCCCTTGCCTTTGCTCCGGATTTCTGTGTGGTCCCATTGATGATAGGCACGGAATGGCCGCTGGAGGAAATATTGATAATCGACTCCCGTCCGGGCGAAAAATAGGCTTTCGTGTACAAGCCTGCTCCCAGATCACAGAGTAGATTTTCGCCGCCGCCATGAAGAATGAAATGTCCAAGATCATTATGATTGTGCGGCTCATTGTTATGCCCACCCTTGGCTGAAAAAGCAAGTACGGCATCTGAATGATCCTGCTGCCCCCCAGATCCATGATGACTAGATCTGAGGCTACGGCACATCAACCAGCCGAGTTGCGGCAAATAATCGATTACGGCTTCTCCGCATCCATACACCAAGGGGTTCGTCCAGACTAGGTTACGCAATACATGAGCCCAGCGGCGACACGGATCTTCTAACAAACCAGGTACGCGAAAAGGGAGTGTAGATGGACGTCCTTGCAAAAAATTCACATAGGAGATGAGTCCGGAAGGTAACCGTTCAGTTTCACTACTATCTGAATAATTAGCGAAAATACCGTCCGACAAATGGACCCGTTCTGCGAAGGCTGCGATTTGCCTTACCTTTTCCGAGTTCAAAATATCCACAGCTCCCTCGGTAAACTCACGCAGCATATCGGCAAAATATATAAAGTACCCAAAGCCATACACCCAATAACCTACGCCTTCGGGACATCCCCCGTCCTCTCTGTAGCCTGCCAAAAAACAATCCAGTGCGCCCAGCATACGCTCGATGGCTACCGCTTTGGAAAAGTCGTCTTTTGCCAGCAGCAATGCAGCAATTCCGCAACCCGAAGCGCATACTGCCGACCAGTTATGCTCTGCCGTTTCCCAATCATAATGATGAGGCTGCCAAAAAACAGGTTCCAGTACACGGCGCTCAACCTCTTTGTGCACCTGAACGACTACGTGATCAGCCAGCTTTTCTCCAAGCAGCAATAAAATTTCAACCAGCATTTGCGCTGTTTCGGACGCGAATAAATCCACCTGCTGCCAAGGCGGTGTTACAGTGTCCTCTTCGTTGACATGTGCAGGAAGCGCCCAAGTGTACTCGCTGCATATGTCCAGCAGTCCGCTTTCCACCTCTTTCATCTTCCGAGGCACCGGATCGGCAACAGCTGCCAGCACGATAGCAACTAGTCGTCCGCGCCGTTCGAAGTATACATCCTCATACGGCTTGCGCTCCCCTGTATTAGCAAATTGCCGGAACAGAGACAATGGTAGTTCAGGCCAAGGCGCTTCCCGAACATCATTGCAGATGCGTTCGATGTCCTTCCAAATCTCGGCGAATGCCGGTTTATCGACAGTTGCCCGTAGCCTTTGGGTCCAATTGCTCCTTAACCGTTGTCTTGCTGAACCCTGCACTCCGCCAGCCAGCGCGTTGACGAGCCGCGAAGCAGGCCAAGCCTCCTTCAGAAGACTCATTCGCATTTCCTCCCCATGAGAAGCATTCGTTTCACCCTCTTTTTGTTAACGCTTTCATTGTATCTAACAATCAGCCTAAATTCAAAGGGGTAGGAATACAATTGGAAAAATATAAAAGAACCTCCACGCCACGTTGTCGTGGTCATGAAGGTTCTTATTTACATTCTTAAGCTCCGTCCAGTTTCGCTTTGGTCCGTTTTTCTAAGCTTTAGGCTTCTCTTGTTTCCAGTTTCTAATCCCGTCATCCTCTAGAATCCCCAATGCGGCATCTGAAATATTAGGATCACGCAGCAGAGCATCCTCGACTCTAAATTTGATATCATCAGCATCGGCCAGCGTCATGCCCGAAGTAAGCTCAATTACCCCTTCGACGTGATAGTAACGCCCCTCCTGCAAAATACGCATTTGAGAAATATCGGTCACATGTGTATCTGCCAGGATAATGGAAGCCACACGTTCTTCGATATCGGGAGGTGCTGATACACCAATCAAGCCCACCATGTTGTCATAACCGACCCGGAACGCTACACCGACCATCAGACAGCCGATGAGAATACTCGAAATTCCGTCCAGCAACTTAAAATCTGTCAGCGATGTGACCACTACAGCTAGCAGGGCGAGTACCCCACCTGTCGTTGCAACCAAATCCTCATAGAATACCAAACGGGTTGGTGGCGCAGCACGTCCCACATGACGAAAGGCAGAAGTAAAAATACTTAGCCCCTTCGCTTCCACTCTGGATTCATGCAGCACTTCTTTCATCGCTTTGCTCCATACAAATCCGTCAACCGCCAATGACAAAACCAGCACCACTACATTAATCCAAAATCCTTGTGCAGATTCAGCCGGATGCTGTAGCAAATGAATTCCTTCCAATGCAGTTTCGTAGGCCATAATCGTTACGACAATAACAGCAACCATACAAAAAAGATTAATTACCCGTCCAAAGCCAGTAGGAAACCGTTTCGTAGGTTTTTTCTCTGCCAATACACTGCCCGCAAATACAAACATTTGGTTCACTGCATCCGCAATGGAATGCATCATCGTAGCAAACATAGAGCCACTGCCTGTCAAGGCAAAAGCAATCCCCTTAATCAGGGCAATGCCGGTATTACCCAACGCTGCCGAGCCTGAAGATTTATTTCCTTTTTTGACCATACTCCAAAAGGAGTCCTCTCTCTGTTTCACTTCCATCTTGTAGCTCCTCCTGAGGTATACATAATCTTACATATCCACATTATGTAATCGCTTGTTATGTATTATTTTTAACCCGTCCATATTCTACCTAACCAACTGAGGAGAATCAATACAAATGATAATATATTCCTTCGAAAAAGAATGCTCCACGCCACCCTACTGGCATGAAGCATTCTCGTTACAACCTGCTATCAGATAAACATACAAACAATTAATCGGTTTCTAAATTACCAGCTAGATTTCGTAATACCTGGAATTTGGCCTTTATGGGCCAGCTCGCGGAACGCAATTCGGGACAGCTTGAATTTGCGCAGGTATCCTCTCGGTCTGCCTGTCAGCTCGCAACGGTTTTTCAAGCGGGTTGGGGATGAGTCCCGAGGAAGCTTTTGCAAAGCTTCATAGTCCCCTTTTGCTTTTAATTCACGTCTCAAATCCGCATATTTCGCTACAATTTCCTGACGTTTCTTCTCTTTTACGATTTTCGACTTCTTGGCCATGTAAAGCTCCTCCTTGTTATATATGCCAATCATAAAGGTTCCCCATCGCGATCGCGGGACGGAAGGACACAAATGTGGACATGCTTTTGCGTTTTAATAGTAATAATTACGATTAATGTTTAATATACCTCTGCTTCAAGTAGATTGTCAACTCAAACATTTCAAAACACTATACAGCAAAAAGCCGTTGCTCTAGCAGAACCGTTTCATTGCGGTGAACGGTCTGCCGTGACAACGGCACAAAACTTGCTGAGTTAACTTCGTTCATTCAGCCAAATGGCAAGCCACCCAGTGATCTGGGCGAGCTTCACGATAGAATGGAATCTCTTGAGAACAGCGGTCGATTGCAAAGGGGCAGCGCGTATGAAACTTGCAGCCCGAAGGCGGATTCACCGGACTTGGAATATCCCCTTTGAGCAAAATACGTTCTCTTTTTAGCTTCGGCACTGGTATAGGCACAGCCGACAGCAACGCCTTCGTATACGGATGCAGCGGATTGCCGAATAACTCGTCACGCGAAGCTGTTTCGACCATAGAGCCTAGGTACATCACGCCAATACGAGAACATAAATGTTCAACTACGCTCAAATCGTGGGAGATGAACAAATATGTCAGACCCCGCTCGGCCTGCAATTTGGCAAAAAGGTTAATAATCTGCGCCTGTATGGACACATCCAGCGCCGACACCGGCTCATCAGCGATGATCAGATCCGGTTGAAGCGCCAGCGCGCGGGCAATGCCAATCCGTTGACGCTGACCTCCCGAAAATTCATGCGGGAAACGGTCGATATGATATTCCGACAATCCGCACAGCTTAAGTACGTCCAGCACGATCTGCCGGACCTCCTCTTTGGTAGCTATACCGTGGTCGAGCAGCGCCTCACCAATGGCATCTCCGATCCGTACACGCGGATTCAGCGAGCTGTACGGGTCTTGAAAGATCAGCTGAATTTTAGGACGAAGTTCCTGCATCCCTTTGGCCGACAAGCTGTGGAGATCCACCCCTTTGTATTTTACGGTACCATCTGTTTTATCCGTCAATCTGACAATTGTGCGGCCCACCGTGCTTTTACCGCTCCCCGATTCCCCCACCAGACCGAAGGTTTCACCCTGACGGATCGTAAAGCTTATATCGTCTACTGCCCGCACGTGCCCTGTAATACGATTCATAAAACCGGACTTCACCGGGAAGTATGTTTTTAAACGGTCTATTTCCAACAACGGCTCAGCCATGAACAACCGCCTCCTCATACAACCAGCAGGATGCTTTCTGCTGAGCTGAAACTTCTTTTAATGTAGGCTCCTTTACACGACAAATGTCCATGCAATGCCCGCAGCGGTCATGAAAATGACAGGAAGTCGTCAGCTCCAGTGGATTAGGTACCTGTCCGGGGATGGAATACAGCTCCTTTTGGCGCTGATTAAGCACCGGTTTGGACTTGAGCAACCCCTGTGTATAGGGATGCTTGGGGTGATTGAATAGCTGCACGACTTCTCCTTCCTCGACGATCTTGCCCGCATACATCACGATTACATAATCGGCCATCTCCGCAACAACACCCAGATCATGGGTGATTAGCATGAGCGACATATTGGATTGGGCTTTAAATTCACGCAGCATGTCGAGAATCTGTGCCTGAATTGTTACATCCAGTGCCGTGGTCGGCTCATCCGCAATAAGCAGCTTGGGTCCGCAAGAAACAGCAATAGCAATCATAATGCGCTGCAGCATCCCTCCACTCAGTTCATGGGGGTAGCTTTTTAAAATCTGCTCCGGTCGGGATATGCCGACCTGTTCAATCAGCTCTAGCGCCCGCTTGCGAGCTTGCTTTCGGCCCATCTTTAAGTGCTCAATCAGTGGCTCAGACAGTTGTTCACCAATGGTCATCACCGGATTTAATGAAGACATCGGCTCCTGAAAAATCATGGAGATTTCATGTCCGCGAATCGTGCGCATCTCATTTCTACTAAGCTCTAGCAGATCGGTTTCCTCAAAACGGATACTTCCACCTGCCACTTTACCACCGGGACTCTGAATCAGGTCCATGATCGACATGGCGGTAATACTTTTGCCGCAGCCCGATTCACCGACAATGCATACCGTCTCCCCCGGCTTCACGCGAAAGCTGATATCATCCACCGCTTTGACCGTTCCTTCTTCTGTATAAAAATGAGTGCTTAAATGTTCAATGGAAAGTAAATTGTCCATGGTGCATGATCACCTACCTCTTATGTTTCGGGTCGAGTACATCCCGCAGCCCGTCACCAAAAATATTAATAGCGATGACTGTTGCAAAAATAGACAGGCCTGGTGGTATCCACAACCAAGGTCGTTGCTGAAAATCCAGTACATTGTTGGCGGCATCAATCATATTGCCCCAAGTCGGTGTCGTGGGCAACACGCCAAGACCAAAGAAGCTGAGTACAGATTCACTCAGGATGGCTCCGCCAATGTTCAATGTAGCGATAACGATCAACAATGGCAAAATATTCGGCAGCAGATGCTTAAAAAGCTTTCGGCGATTCGATAGTCCTAGTACCGTCGCTGCCTGCATAAATTCACGTTCTCGCAAACTAAGCATCTGACCTCTCACCATCCGTGCAATCCCCGGCCAGTTGACCAGACTCAGCATCAACATGACGATATACATCCGTTGATCAGGCGGAACCTTCCAGTCAGATAACAGCGCACCCATAATAAATAGCAATGGCAAACTGGGTATAGTCAGCAGCAAATCGGCAATGCGCATAATGATTTGATCCGCAATTCCACGAAAATAGGCGGATATAACCCCCAGCGTTGCTCCTAAAAAGACAGACAACACCATAGAAGCCAAACCCACAGTAAGAGAAATTTGACCTGCCTGCATCACACGTGTCAGCACATCCCGTCCCAGCTTGTCTGTTCCTAGCCAGTGATGGATATTCGGCGCCTTGTTCATTATTAATATGTTCGTTTTGTTATCGGAATAAGGAGAAAATAACGGACCGATAAAACAGAGCAAAAACATAAATACCACGACGAGCAGCCCAGCCATAGCAAGCTTGTTTCTGAACAGCTGCCGGAGCGCTTGCTGCCACATTGAAGATTTGGCATTTAATCGCATTCTGCCGTTGCTCTTGCTCAAATTACTGCTCACGGATGACATTCCATAGCCTCCTTCTTACACTTTTACACGCGGGTCAGCAATGCGATACAAAATATCGGATAACAGCGTCCCGATCACGCTCAATATGGCAATCAGCATCGTGAAGCCCATCAGCAGCGGATAATCCCTAAGCGAAAAGGATAGCATGTACAGCTGACCGATCCCGGGCCAGTTAAAAATCTTTTCGATAATCAGAGATCCGCCAAACAACGCAGGCAATTCAAAGCCAACGAGCGTAATGGCAGGCAATAATGCATTTCTCAATGCGTGTGTAAAAAGCACCTTTCTTTCCTTTAAGCCCTTTGCACGAGCTGTGCGGATATAATCCTGCTGGATCACGTCGATCATATTGCTACGGAAGTAGCGGGTCAGCGAACCCAAACCCAGTAGTGTCATCACGATCACCGGCAAGGTCATATGCTGGAGAACCTCCTTCACATACTCCATGCCTGTAGCGTTACTGCCCGTATTGAGCATCCCGCCCGGTGGCAGCCATTTCAGATCGACCGCCGCAATTTTGATCAGATACAGTCCGATAAAAAAAGAGGGAACAGACATCGCGGCAAAAATCACCACCATGACCAGCGTATCGAACCATGAATACTGCTTGTAAGCAGCAACCACACCAATAATAACTGCAATCAGCCAGGTCAGGAAGGTGGATACAATGGCCAACAAGAATGAATTCCAGATATATTCATTAAATAAGGTTAGCACCGGTTTCTGTTGAGCGAGCGAATAGCCGAAATTACCATGCAGCGCATTGCCTAGCCAGTTTCCGTAGCGCTCAAGAATAGGCTTATTCAACCCGTAAATTTCCCTCAGCTCCGCTTTTCTCTCCGGCGACAGCTTCAGATTACCGCTAATGAAATCTCCCGGTGTCATGGCATACAGAAAAAAAATCATCATCGAAGCGGCCAACAAAATAATAATCATGTACGTCAGTCTTTTCGTTAAAAACGAGCTCATGACAGACTCCTTTCAATTCATGGTCGGGCTACTCATTACGCGTCCTCCATTTGGCAGACCCCTTGATCCGAACCTGAAGTTCTTCACAAGGGGCCCGCAAAGGTGGCTTATTTAAGGGACCACTCGAACAGATTACCAGACAAACCAATGAATGGGCTGACCTTTACATGTTCCATTCGACCATTGTAAGCATATACAGTCTTCTTGTAGTTGGTGAAAATAACGGGTAGTTCATCATTTAGCAGTACATATAATTCCTTATATATTTTCTTACGCTCTTCCATATTCGTCGTAGCCAAACCTTTTTCATAGAGCTCTTTGAGCTTCGGATTGTTATATCCCTTGATTTCACCATTGACGAACGGCTCGATTCCATCAGATGGGTCTGTCAGCATGGCTGTCGAGAAGGCGGCGAGATCATAATCTTTACCTTCTACTTTGGCGACCATTGCATTAAAGTCTGCAAAGATTTCCGGTTGCAAGTCAACGCCAATCGCTTTATAGTTTTCAGCCGCAAGCGCGATAAAGGTGTCTGTTTCTGGACGTTTGGAGGTCAGCAAGTGAATGGTCAGCTTCTGGCCGTTTTTCTCACGAATGCCATCACTGCCTTCTACCCAGCCCGCTTCATCCAGCAGCTTTTTCGCTTGCTCCGGGTCATAGTTGTATGGATTGATTCCATCGGTCGTGTATGACCAGAATATAGGAGAAGCTGGAATGTTGGCGACCGCCCCTGCTCCCTGTGCTGCGTCAACATAAATGCTTTTGCGATCCAATCCATAGGTCAACGCTTGACGAACCTTTTTATCCTTCAGCTTTTCATTTTCCAGATTGACTTGCAAATATCCATAGGTGCTCGGTGTATAAGGCAAAATATTCAAAAAGCCGAGTCCTTTCAGCTTGTCGATATTTTCTTGCGTTGCGGTAAAGGAAGCAAAATCGGTATCCCCTGTTTCGATGAATTGCCAAGCATCGCCTTCCGCTGTTTTATATATGAAGTGTTTCGTTTTCGGTTTGCCTTTAAAAAAGTGATCGTTTGCCTCCAGACGAACTTCTTGCCCTGGAATGAACTTTTCCAACTTATATGCCCCATTCCCCAGTGGGCTACCATGCAAATTTTTAAAATAATCCAGCTGTCCGAACTTATAATCCTTGCCGTAGTAAGCTTTGGACAATACATATTCACCGAGAATAGTCAGAGCCAGCGCGTTTGGCTTTTCCAATGTCACAGAAATAGTCTGTGGATCTATTACCTTAATTCCATCAATTTGTTGTGCCTTGCCTTCCGTATAGGCTTTGCCGCCTTTAATGTTCAGCTTTCGGATTTGGCTATCGCCCGGATAGGCTTTGTCATAGATTAACGTCCAGGTAAAAGCGACATCCTCTGCTGTCAAAGGTGAGCCATCGCTGAATTGGGTATTGGGAACCAGATGAAACGTATATGTTAAATTATCCTTGGAAATATCCCAGCTCTTCGCCAGATTGGGCAGCGGAAGTCCCTTCTCATCTACCGTAACCAGCGGAGTCCATAACTGCGAAATGACGTTGCCGTCATAGCCGCTTTGGTTAAAATACGGCGTGAATACTCCGGCCGGGTCAGTCAGGCCTACAATAATGGTGTCGTTTCTTTTTTTGGACACTTCCGGCAATTTGGACATATCAGAAGCCTTTACCAGACTTGTTAATGGCTGCGCTGTAGCAGTTGTCTGTGTGTCCCCATTATTTTGGGCAGTAGTATTGTTGTTGCTTTCCAATCCACCGTTAGAGCAAGCTGCCAGCAAGGTAGAGCTCGCCAGAAGTAGACTGCTAAGTAAAATAATACCCTTTTTCAACATAATCCCCCCGAGTTAAATGATTAAATTCCGATAGAACAAGTTGTGATTAAGAAGATAAACCTCATTATAGGAATTTATTAGGGTTCTGTAAAGGGAGAACTGCATTTTTTTATATAAAAACTCTGCTCATCAATATCTATCCAAATTCTTTTACAAATTAAATAAAACCTCTCAATCCCTAATAGTAGATTGAGAGGCTGTCTCTTATTTATTGTTATATTATTTTTTTATAGCATGGATATAATGAATCGTTTCGAATGCGGACAAATAATCTGCCCTCTCACCAAAGAAAAGGCTATTTATTGTATCCGGGGATAGATGTTCATAAATTAGTAAATCTGAAGCTTCTAACATTCCCTCAATTTCATCATAAGCAAAGCATGATTTCATGGGTTCTCCACTTACTGAAGCCATTTTTACCATATTTTCAACTCGATTAGACATGCCTTTCTCTTTAAAAAGGTTTTCATCTGCATAGTCAAAAACGATCGAACTCCCCGATGGGACCTTGGTAAACAAATGATTTATTAATCTTGAAATTTCCTCCTTAGTTAAATAATAAGAAACACCCAGAAGGCTAAAGAATGTTTTTTTATTAGCAAACCCTTCATCCAATAGATTGGAATACGAAAATGGATGGGCAAAGTCCATAGAAACCAGATGAAGATTGCTCGGTATTTTTAAATTTGCATGAGCTAACCTTTTCTTTTTAGATTCCTGTGTTGCTGGATGATCCATTTCAAATATTTCTAAGCTATTTTTCAATTCTGGATGTCGGAAACAAAACGTATCTAACCCGGCCCCTAGTATGACATACTGCTGTAATCCTAACCTAACTTCATTAAGTAATACTTTTTCACAATATGCAGCACGTGCTAAGGTCGTTGGAGAAAGTTGAACTTGTGTAATCCATTTTAAAATTTCATCCGGATCATCTTGGAACCTTTGCGCAATATCTTTATTGAAAAACGCTATTCCTTTAATCATATTCTCTCTGATATCTGAAAACTCATTTTGGGAAATTAAATCTTTAGCCATAAAATCATCAAAAATTTTGGGTGTGTCATGTTGACTATGATATGCTCGGCCAAAAGCTGATATTAAGGAAGTTAAACTAGACTCATTTGGCTTCATACATTGATCCTCCCATAAAAACAAAAATAAGATTCCCCTGGCCAGGAGAACCTTATTATAATATCAATATAATTAATTGTAAATTATAGCACAAATAAATAATTTTGTCAATGATTAATATTGCGACCTACCTTCGCTCCATATAACCAAGGATACTCCCATGCATCTCATCCACAGCCGTAAGCCGTGCACTGTAGCCAAGCAATGTTTCGCCATCAAAATGTGCATGAATAAAGCCAGCGGCACGGAGCTTAAATATATGATCATGCGTGATTCCCTTGGATAGCTGGAGATGACGGACAATCTCAATGAAGGTTCGCGGGGACTGGCTTTGGTACAAATATTTTAAAATCTTGAGCCTGCTCTTCTCCCCTAAACTTCGAATCATTCGGTATTCCTGTGGTGATAAAAAATCATCCTCCTGAACATATACTCCTGCGGAATAATGACATAACAAAAGTGACCCAAATCGATAAATAATATTCATCGGCTGAAAATGATATTGCGGTACCAGCAACACCTGCGTCAGTCCAGCGGAAGGCTCGAATCGGAAGCCATTAGTTATACGATCCACCCGCTCCATAGAGCTATATGCGTTCTCCTCCCGTTTTCTGCATTCAGCTTCCAGTTCCAGGCCGCTAAGGATACTTGTATCCACGTGACGAAAATACTCCTCGTTCCAGCCGGATAGCAGTTGCAAAGCAAGTTTACGGAGGTTCTCCATGTCGTCAGACAGCGGAATCCCATAGGCTGATGCCTGTTGCTTTAGTTCCTGTAAAGACTGGCTTTCCAAACGATCCACGACCTCTTCAACGCCCCCCTGATCAGAAAGCATACATACAAGTCCATAAATAATTTTCCAGTCTGCATTGATTTCCATGGACTCCAGTAACGCGGACAGCCTCGGAGACAGCGTTCCACGCACTTGGTCCGCCCATCTGGATGCTATTAAATCTGTCTTCTTATACGCTTTACGACAAATAAAAGTGTGTAAGCTGCTGAGCAGTTCAAACACTGGTCCATATGCTACATGTACATCATAAGGAGCATTCACGTCGTGACTCATCGCTTTCTGTCCTCTTTTCTTTCATATCTGATGTCCATTATACATACTATCGTACATCCGTTCATTCTTAGTGATTCATTCATACGAAAATGAAGGCACAATACTGATGCAAAGCCAAAGTCAGTCCCATCCGAGTCAAACTGTTTATCTATAAAATAAAAAAGGTTGTCTCCCACCAAAAATCGCAGGAGACAACCTTTGAATACATACATTTTCTTTTAACGGGTGGGAAAACGAGAGGTGTCTTTCTTGACCTGGCTCCAGGTATAACGCAACATCCAGGTATCCCACTCTGTAATTTTAGGAGAATTTCCGGCCCACATAATCGTAGGCACAGGGAACCCGCCAGGTGGACGCTCGTGCTCTTCATAGAAATCAGGCAAGCCGAATCCATGCCCCATCTCATGCTCTGTGATCTGAACTTCATCCGAATTCAAGGTGCTCAGGATATAATCATCAGGCATACGTTGTCCCCAGTCACCACCGGCTCCACCCTGAAAATTAGACGTTCCCCATAAGTACATATCAAATCGCTTGTCCAGTCCCCCCGGATACGTATAGTTAGGGTCCATAAAATGTTCAAATCTCGACAGTGCATTAGGAGCAACCGGAAGTTTTGCCGGAATATTGGGGTCTGTTTTACTTAAGTCATCGGTAATCGTATCCGTGTAAACGATTTCATTCGATTGTTTGTTAAGAATCTGCGACGGATTTGCAACGGCCCAGCCTACTATTTTTACAGTAATATAATCATACGGCCAGCCGTCATATCCTTTTAGCTGCTTATTCCAGTTATTTATTTGGCGACTTAGCATGGAAGCCATATCTTTACGCTGCTGAAGAGTGATATTTTTAGAGGATTGCCAGCGCACTACATAATTTATCGTTCCTTTTCCCGCATAAATTTGATCAAAAATCAAATTTTTACGGTTGGTCGAGCCTTCTTTGACTATCCTATTCTTCCAAACCCATTCTACCGAAGGCTTAAATTTGGTAGGTAAGTCAGCGGCAGCCAAGCTATTACTCGTTATTTCTATATTCGAGGTGCTTTCATAATCTGAGGCTGCTGAACCGACATTAGCTCCGCCAACCAGTAAAGAAGCAGCCATTACCAATGAAAAAGAAGCCATGATCATTCCTTTTTTCTTCGGCATTTTTTCAACCTCCGTACCTGTTATTTTTACGAGCACATTCAAAATAACAAACGTTTATCTCTCACCTACACCCACTCTCAATTTTGAATTAAATAACCATTTTATATTATCATTGGAATAATATACCGTCAAACAAAAAGATCCCCTCTTCATAGAGAGGGGATCAGCATCCATAGAGTAGCGTTGTGTTCCTACTCTATGGATTTCAACGCCGATTCAGCCAGTGAAGCTAGCAACTTCGCTGTTCCCGGTAGCGCGCGTTCGTCCAGATCAAAGGCAGGATGATGCCATTCCTGGCTTCCCGCAGTACCGACAAAGACAAACACACCTGGGACGTTCTTCTGATAAAATCCAAAGTCCTCGCTTGCCGAGGAAGGTATGGGACGAACGACCTCCAGACCAACCGCTTCGGCCGCCTGCACCGCGATTACAGCCAACTTACCGTCGTTCAGTACAGGTGGCGGACCCTCGATCCAGCGAATGGTCGCTTTCGTGCCAAAAGCATCGGCTACGCCCTTGACGACCTGCTCGAAGCGTTCAGCCACCTGGGCTCGAACATTCTCGTCAAATGTGCGGATGGTTCCGTCCAAATGAGCGCGGTCTGGGATGATGTTCCAAGCATTGCCACTGTGCAGCTTCGTGACACTGATGACCGCGCTATCGAGCGGGTTAACGCTCCTGCTCACAATCGATTGCAGCGCCGTAATGATATGCGAGGATACCACAATGGGGTCAATCCCTGCATGCGGAACTGCCGCATGTGTGCTCTGACCCTCCACCTCAATGTAAAATCCGTCTGCCGCTGCCATTAGCGGTCCTTCTTTGATACCGACCGTGCCTACGGGCAGGTCTGGTTTGTTATGCAGGCCGAAGATGGCCTGCACCCCTGCCAGCGCACCGCTGTCCAGCACTTGGGCAGCGCCTTTGGCTTTCTCCTCGGCTGGCTGGAACACCAGTCGAACCGTACCCTTCAGCTTTTGCTCCCGCTGCTTCAGCAATGCGGCTGCACCTAACAGGGATGCCGTATGAAAATCATGCCCACAGGCATGCATCTTGCCAGGATGTAGCGAAGCATAGGGCATTCCCGTCTCCTCCTGGATGGGCAGTGCATCAATGTCTGCACGAAGCGCAACCGTTGGACCTTCCTGCTGTCCGCCGATTTCCGCTACCAATCCGGTACGCAGCGGCACATCCAAAATCGTTATATCCTGTTCTTTGAGCAGGCGGCGAATATAGGCGGTAGTTTCAACCTCCTCGTTAGACAGCTCGGGATAACGGTGCAGATGACGGCGAACCTCCACCAATTTCTGCTCCAAAACCTGCTCCTTCGTCCCGGTTGATCCACTCATCCCTATTCCTCCTTCGTGAATCCATATTGGTTACAATTTTTATGTCAATAGTATCTAGGACTGCACAGGCAACCCGGCAAAAGCTTCATGCAACAACTCGAATGAGCGCACACGCTTTTCGATATCCCGTATGCCTGTCGTCACGATCAGCTCATCTGCCTGATACTTCGCTTGTATTTCCGTCAGCGCAGTATAAATTTCATCTTTATTTCCTTTGTTAATTTGTGCTTGTGTGACTTCAATTGTATATTTTTCACCCGATTGCTTACCGAATTCCTCTGCACTTTCCAGCGCACCCACCGTAGCCGTTTTGCCACTGGCCAGGTGAATCTTGTACAGCTTCTGCTCACCTGCCAACTCCGCTGCTTCTTCGGAAGTGTCTGCCACAATAACCGATAGCGCAAAAAGTGCCTTCGGCTCACGTCCATAACTGTAATCGAAAGACTCCCGATACGTACGGAATGAATCCAGTGCAACCTGCTCACTACTATTAATAAATTGCGAAAAAACATAGGGTAACCCCAAACGTGCAGCAATTCCAGCACTGTCTGTACTTGTACCCAAAACATAAATCTCTGCTGGGATTTCCGGAATCGGATTCGCCTGTAATCCGGCCAGCGGTCCTTCTTCAGGCGGGATATTATGAATATAGCGACTTACTTCATCAATTTTCTCTTCGAGAGAAGGCGCATCATGCACGTTGCGTTGTAACGCCTGTGTAGATTTCGGCAACCCGCCTGGCGCACGTCCGATGCCCAAATCTACACGCCCCGGTGCAAGAGAAGCTAGCACATTAAAGTTTTCAGCCACTTTATATGGGCTGTAATGCTGAAGCATCACCCCACCAGACCCGATTGTAATACGCTCGGTGCGTGCCAACAAATGGGAAATGAGTACCTCTGGCGATGAGCCAGCAACCTGCTCGGAATCATGATGCTCTGATACCCAAAAGCGCGTGAATCCCAATTCTTCTACACGCTGCGCCAGCTTAATCGTGTTACGAAGGGCCTGTGCCGCCGTTTCACCCTCGTGTATAGGGCTTTGATCCAATACTCCGATTTCAATGCTCATGTCTCCCTCTCCCGTCTAAATGGAATAGTTATATTCTGGTGTAATTCGTTTCAGGAATTGTTGGGTACGCTCCTCTCTGGGGTGGTTAAAAATGGCGTCTGGTGTGCCCTCCTCGATAATATGACCGCCATCCATAAATACCACATGGTTTGAAACATCGCGCGCAAAGCCCATTTCATGTGTCACGACAATCATGGTTATGCCTTCCTTCGCAATCTTACGGATTACCGACAGCACCTCACCCACCAGCTCAGGGTCCAGCGCCGAAGTCGGCTCGTCGAATAAAATCACCTCCGGGTTCAGCGCCAAAGCACGCGCTATGCCGACACGCTGCTGCTGCCCACCGGATAGCTGGCTCGGATAATGATTCAGTTTTTCGCCGAGGCCAACCTTTTCCAGCACTTCAACACTGATTTTTTTCGCTTCCTCCTGCTTAACCTTGCGGACAACAACAAGTCCCTCCATGACATTTTCCAGCGCGGTTTTATGCTTGAACAAATTATATTGCTGGAAGACCATAGCCGTCTTTTTACGCAAGGCCACAACATCCTTCTTCGCAGGTCGCTTGCAATTCACGGTAAAATCTCCAATGCTGACTTCTCCGTCATTCGGCTTTTCTAGATAATTAATGCAGCGTAGCAAGGTTGTTTTTCCTGAACCGCTCGGGCCTAAAATAACGACGACCTCGCCTTTGTTCACGGTCAAATCAATGCCTTTGAGCACTTCATGTTTGCCGAACGACTTCGTTATATTTTGCAGACGGATCATGATGCTCGACCTCCATTAAACACATTAATTTTTTTCTCCACCAAGCCGGATATTCGTTCAATCAATACCGTCAAGCCCCAAAATAGCAGTGCTGCCGCAATATATACCTCTAAATATTTCCAGTTGGTAGATGCCAGAATTTCAGCCTGTGCCTGGATTTCTGTGACCGAAACCGTGAAGGCCAAGGTAGAGCCATGCAGCATCCCAATAACAGAATTCGTCAGGTTCGGCAAACTCACCACGAACGCCTGCGGAAATACGATGCGTCTCAATACTTGCCATGTCGTCATACCGACCGCATAAGCCGCCTCAATCTGCCCCTTGTTGACCGACTGGATTCCGGAACGGACGACCTCAGACATATAAGCGCCACTGGTAATGGAAAACGAAATGAGTGCAAATACCATATAAGGTACGTCTTTGGATTGCAGTGACCATCCGAAATGCTTCGCTCCTGCGTCAATCAACAAGGGCAAACTGAAATAAATAAGCAGCAGATGCATCAGCATCGGTGTACCTCGTATAAAAGTAACGTAACCGTGAGAGATTTGCGACAGCACAGGAACGTTATAAATTCGCGCCAACGCCGTTATAATCCCGATGACCAACCCTGCCAGCACGGAAACCACTGTAATGATTAAAGTGTTGGGCAACGCCGAGAACAATCCCAAAAAGGCGGTGTATACAAATCCAAAGTCCAGACTCATATGCCTTTACCTCCTTTACTCAGACGAGGACTTCTCAGGTAACGCACCACAAAACCTTTTCGTTTTGCGGGCTCTTTCTGTACTGAATCTCTATGCTCATGCCGGAGAAGCGTATTTTCCAGCACCTTGAATAATTTTTGTACAATCAGACTGATCACCAGATAGATAAGAGACAACGCGATATACGTTTCAACAAAATGCTGGGTAGCCGAGCCTAATGTTTGCGATTTTCCTGTCATCTCCATCGCACCGATGGTAAACGCCAGCGAAGTATCCTTCAAATTACCAATGACCAGATTGGAAAATACGGGAACCACCACAGCCAGCGCTTGTGGCAAGATGATACGTGTAAAAGCCTGATAGCCTGACATGCCGACTGACTGTGCAGCCTCGATTTGTCCCCGATCTACAGCTCCTACACCAGACCTGATAATTTCAGAAATAAAGGCTCCACTGTTGAGCGCATAGGTCGCTACAGCAAACCACAGCACATCCCATCTGGAGGAATTGATATCCACCAGCTTTAGTAGCTCTGGCAGGCCGTAATACACCAGAAACAATTGAATTAGAATAGGGGTTCCACGGAAAAAAGAAACATACACCTGAGAAACACGTTTGAGAAATGGAATGTTATACATGCGAGGCAGCGCAACCAACAGACCAATGATCAGTCCCAACACAAGCGAGCTTGCCACAATAAACAAGGTGATGTGCAAATAGGACAGCATTTTCGGGATAAAGCTAAAAACATAATCAATATTGAACTCTCTGCTCATATGCCTGCCTCCTTTCTATACATCAGCGGTCAGAATACATAAAGTACCCTGACCGCTGAAATGTCCAAGTCTGTCCTTACTTCTTACTGCTGGAACCTTCTTTTTTCACATCCTCCAGGGACTTTGTGAAGTCCTCTCCAAGCCATTTGATGCTCAGCTTCGACAACGTGCCGTCGTCCTTCACTTCCTGAATGGCTTTGTCCAGGTCATCCGCCAATCCTTGCTCATTTTTGTTCAGTACATACAGCACATCCGATTGAGTCAAAGGATCACCGACGGTTTTCAGAGCTACTTCTCCTTTTTCATCGGTGTTAAAACGGTTCGCAAAGTCTGTCGTAATGGTCGCATCTATACGGCCGCTCGTAATTTGTTGCACCGTATCATTGGCTGCACCAGACGTATATACGATATTCAGAGCATCCCCGTGGGTTTTGTTATATTCTTTCAGCACATACGCCGCATTACTGGTTGGACTGGTAAGTACCTTTTTCCCTTTTAAATCATCAATGGAATGAATGCTATTATTATCCTTCGCTACAGCCACTCTGTTCAGAAAAATGCTATACGGATTTTTGTTGAACAGATACTTGGCTTCGCGTTCCGGGTTTTTCTCCATTTGATGCGATACCAGATCAATCTTGCCGGCATCGAGACTGAGCAGCAAATTTCCAAAATCCATCGTTTTGAATTCAAACTCGTATTGAGGCAGGCGCTTGTCCAGCTCCTTAATCAGCTCCACATCAAAGCCTGTTAAATTTCCATTTTCGTCAATAAAGCATACATTTTTAAATTGAGTACCTGTGCCTACGATAATTTTCTTCACGTCTCCGCTTGAACCTGACGCACTAGACGTGTCATCTGAGGAACCGCAGCCTGCCAACACCAGAATGATTGCCATAACAGACAATATTGCAAACCACTTTTTCATATGAATCCCCCTCATCTCTTTGCATATCAGCAGTTTGCGACATACATGGTAGCTATAACATTTGATATTTTATAATTCCTATAAACTTAATTGGTTTTAGGATGTGATTAATTTAACACTTGGAAATCAATACGTCAATCCACCAACCTATAGAACTTTTCTATAACAAAACAGCCTCCCTGAAGCCTTCTGTCAGTGCATCTGCAAAATCCGAGGTCACTGCGCAGTCTTCTTTGGTCGCGATTATG
The DNA here is from genome assembly GCF_038008995.1 of Paenibacillus sp. FSL W8-0439. Classification (NCBI taxonomy): domain Bacteria; kingdom Bacillati; phylum Bacillota; class Bacilli; order Caryophanales; family Paenibacillaceae; genus Paenibacillus; species Paenibacillus sp. FSL W8-0439. The sequence goes on along the minus strand of NZ_JBBPAK010000001.1, from coordinate 2,324,541 downwards.
CTAATCTGCATAGATACCCCAGCCACCTCTGGAACATGAATGCGGAACAGCTTCTGATCCTTCACTTCGCGGTTCACACAGACATCCGGCAAAAAGGCAATGCCCGCCTGTTGCAATACCAGCTTTTTGGCCGTGACCACATTGTCTACCTGAAAAGCTATATCCGGTGGTTGCTCCAGTGATTCAAAAGATCGATGAATCCTCATCCAATCTAATGATCCGCACTCAAAAAACACCAGTGTTTCACGTTGGATATCCTGTATGCTAGCCTTACCTGTCTTCGTAAACGGATGGCCTTCATAAACATACAGGGAAATCGGGTCTTCATAAAATGCAAGCGTACGAATAGCCGGATGCATCACTTTACGGACAAAACTAATGTCTACCTCACGGTTCAACAGCTTATGTACCAGTTGATCCGTCGTAGCCGTCACAATTTTGTAGTTGATTTCCGGATACCGAGCACGAAGCTGCTTTAATATTTCAGGAATAATGTAGTTCGACACCGATATCGTGCAGCCGATTCGAATTTGCTGAGGGGCTTTCTTGCGCTGTTGAAGCTTTTGCTTCCCTTTTTGCAGCACTTGGAGCATCTGCTCTGCATAAGGAAGAAACTTTCGTCCATCCTCGGTCAGAATCGTTTGTTTGCTTTGACGGTCGAATAACTTACACTCAAGCTCGCGTTCCAGCGTCTGAATCCGGGCTGTGACAGAGGGCTGTGACAAGAACAACGCTTCTGCCGCCTTATTAAAACTTCCATAATGATTCACGTATACAAAGGCTTCCATATTCTCGATATTCATACGCAAGTCCCCCAGTAAGTTTTATATACATTTATCCAATGAGTTAACTTGGTTTTTTGTATCATAAAACTCACTGAACGACCTGTCAATGGAAATATTGAAAATATCTATAACTTTAACAGTTCATTTAGTTCTTTAACCGAACGGTCCAATCGTACAACCAACTCTTCGGACAATCCATATGCTCCACCCGGCAGGCGCTCGACCCACTGATCCACCGCATACACCCCACCAAGAATATGTCTTCCCCCCAGCGCGTTGAGCACCGGCTTCAGGGCGTAGTCAATGACCAGCAGATGGGCCAGTGTACCGCCGATAAATAAAGGCAAGACAGGCTTCTCTCTCAGACCTTCCTGCGGAACCAGATCCAGAAATATTTTCAATAGCCCTGAATAGGCGGCTTTATATACTGGCGAAGCCACAATGACGGCATCTGCGTCTGCAAGCAACGCAAGCGATGCTGTGACGTCGGGACTATTAAAGTTAGCTTTGATCAAATCCTCAGCTGGCAAGTCGACCACATTCAGTAATGTAACCTCTGCTCCAGCCTCCCGTAACTGCTCAGTTGCATAGTGAATCAAGCCGTACAAACGGGATTGTGTAGATGGACTGCCTGATAGGATGACAACCTTGGACATCTCATTCTCTCCTTCTGTTATGCGTCAACTTTCACTTTGGATCTGGCTGCTGTATAACGATTCTCAGGAATCGGTACGCCCAGGTTTTCACGCAATGTGCTAAATTCATAATCCTGACGGTAAATACCGCGCTCCTGCAAAATAGGCACAACTAGATTTACGAAATCATGTAGGCCCGTTGGCACGTCGGAACCGATAATGAATCCGTCTGCGCCTTTTCCTTCAAACCACTCTTGCACTCGATCCGCCACCTGCTCAGCAGTCCCAATAAAAGAGGTTCTCGGCGTAGCTGAACGCAATGCAACCTCACGCAGGGTCAAATTCTGCTCTTTGGCTGTTCGTTTAATTTTATCTGTACCACTGCGGAATGAATTACTGCCAATACCATCAAGCTCAGGGAATGGCTCATCCAGCGGATATTGTGAGAAATCATGATGATCGAAGAAACGCCCCAAATATTTTAACGCAGCCTCGATCGTTACTAGATTGGTAATCTCCTCATACTTGCGTTCCGCTTCCTCTGGCGTACTGCCGATAATCGGCGAAATGCCTGGCAAAATGACAATATCCTCTTCTGATCTGCCATAGCGTACCGCACGTTCCTTCACATCACGGTAAAACTGCTGTGCTTCCTCCAAGGTTTCATGTCCTGTAAATACAGCATCCGCTTCCTTGGCAGCCAGGTTTTTGCCATCTTCTGAGGAACCCGCCTGGAAAATGACCGGCTGTCCCTGCTTGGATCGTCCAATGTTAAGCGGACCCTGCACAGAGAAAAACTCACCTTTGTGGTTCAGTGTATGCAGCTTGTCGGGATCAAAGAATACGCCGGCTTCCTTATCACGAACGAACGCATCCTCTTCCCACGAGTCCCATAGTCCTTTGGTAACCTGCAAATATTCATCGGCAATTTTATAGCGCTGTGGATGCGATGGATGCTCCCCTTTGTTAAAGTTAAGAGCAGAACCTTCCAGCGGGGAAGTCACTACATTCCAGCCTGCACGACCTCCACTAATATGATCAATGGAAGAAAACTGGCGTGCTACCGTGAACGGTTCGCTATAGGAAGTCGACAATGTGCCGACCAGTCCGATATGCTTCGTCACCCCAGCCAAAGCAGACAAAATCGTAATTGGCTCAAAACGGTTCAGAAAGTGAGGAATGGATTTTTCGTTAATAAACAAACCGTCTGCGATAAATACGAGATCAAACTTCCCTTCCTCTGCCTTTTGCGCCTGCGTTTTATAAAATTCAAAATTAACACTGGCATCCGCCGGTACATCAGGGTGGCGCCAAGTCGTCATGCTTCCCCCAACACCGTGAATTATCGCACCCAATTTAATCTGTCTATTCTTAGCCATGGCTCTTCCACCTCTCTTGAATATAATTGTTATACCGCTTGATTATAACTTTCCAGCACTTTACCCAGCTCTTCCAGATCCGGGTTAAGAAGTGCTTCATATTTGTTATCTCCGCCTACCTCTACGACAGGAACATAGCGAATACCATATTTGGTCTCCAACACATCACGCAGTGCATCATTACCGTCCACTTGGATATTTTCATACGGCTGATTTTGGGATTCTAGGTACGATTTGATCTCTCCACAAAAATGACAGCCGGTTTTGCTCCACACTACAACTTTAGGTTTGGATGACATATACATACCTCCGCGAGTTTAATGTTTATAATCCCGATTGATTAAATATGAATTATATCTATAATGTATCCTGCTCCCTCCTTTCCGTCAATCGCTTGACTAATAGACAATGGTAATTGAACGATAGAAAATTTTAATTTTATATTGCATTGAATCGGATAGGTGACAGTCTGTTATTTAAATTTGGGTAGATTAGAGTTTAAATGGGACTTGGCGCGGACATCCTTGGAATAGTAGCGCCCTTATGGCGAAATGAAATGAGGTTGGACAAATGCAGGAATGGACCATTGTAGCTTTACGTACGTTATTAGCCATCGTTATTCTTTTTGTGATTACCAAGATTCTCGGAAAACGTCAGGTATCACAGCTTTCCTTGTTCGAATATATAACTGGAATCACCATTGGTAACTTGGCTGCTTCTATCCCTTTGGAACGCGAATCCTCCTGGTACTTGGGTACTGTATCGTTAGCCGTATGGGTACTGACAACACTTGGCATTGAATTTTTGCAAATTAAAAGCAAGAAAGTCAGGGATTTATCAGATGGAAAGACGACAGTCCTAATCAAAGACGGCAAAATTTTAGAGGATAATCTGAGAAAAGAGCGACTCACCCTGGATGAACTCATGGAACAGCTTCGAAGCAAGAATGTATTCAAAGTAGCTGATGTAGAATTTGCTCTTATGGAAACTAGTGGCGAAGTTAATGTGCTGTTAACCAAAGACAAGCAGCCTGTGACGCTTAAGGATCTGAATATGCTGCAGCTACCGGAGAAGGAACCTACAGCAGTCATTATGGATGGACAACTTATGGAGCAACAAATGGCATACATGGGGATTACTCAGCAATGGCTGGATGCCAAGCTAAAGGAAAAGAGTCTAACGGTCAAAGATGTGTTTTTTGCCCAGGTGGACACACAAGGAGAACTATATATTGACCAATATAGCGATAATGTACAACAATCCAAGGTACAGGACTCTAATCAAGCCGTGCTGACTCTATTAGAACAGTGCACTACTGAATTGCAAAAGCTCGCATCTGGCTCCAGTGAGCAGCAAAGAAAACAACTATACGAACAATGCTCACAAAGTTTGAAAGAAGCTATACAGGAGATGAAGCCGGTAAATACATCTAACTCCTGAGCATATACACATAGCCCGTAAGAGTTATAAGCATAGGAACAAAAAAAGGAGTGTCCTGCCAGCCGTTTATGGCTTGGAAGACGCTCCTTTTGTAATTACAGGGCCAGTGCGCATTTCATGTTTACACTGTAAAAAAATAATCTCGTTCTACCTTGCTCACTCTTAAACCGAATGCTGTATACCACTCGGATTTCCCTTTCTCCTGTGCTACCTTGTGCAGCTCGTTATCCTTCCAATGTTTTATAGCGTCCAAGGACTCCCAATAGGACACTGTGATGCCCACTCCGTTTTGGTCACGAACACTTTCCACACCTAGAAAGCCAGGCTGCTTGGCAGCCAGTTCCACCATTTTGTCCCCCATCTTTCCGTATCCACCATCCCCTTCCGGACGTTCAGAAGTAAAAATAGCTGCATAATAAGGGGGCTGTGGTGTCTTTGCAATTGAACTCATAGGTACCTCCCAGAAATTAATGATTAATCGGCATTTTTCTCAAGTTCGATTATAACCACAAAGCTGAGATAAAAAAAATGAATATATATGATATTATGTATGAATATATTTCATTCTAAGTTGGAGGACATATGAATTTGTTTAAATATAAGGTCTTTCTTAGCGTAATAGAAGCAGGAAGCTTTACCAAAGCAGGAGAACTTCTCAATCTTACACAATCCGCTATTAGCCATGCCGTTTCCGCTTTGGAGCAGGAATTGGGCCTGACTCTTTTAATTAGAGGACGTTCAGGCATCCAATTGACCAGCAACGGAGAACATCTGATGAAGCATTTCAGAGAAATCATACAAATGAATGAAAAGCTGTATCAAGAGGTCGCCCTCATCAAAGGATTGGAAACCGGAACTGTAAAGATAGGCACATTCTCAAGTGTATCCATCCATTGGTTGCCTGGGATTATCCAAAAGTTTAACGAGCAGTTTCCATTTATTGAACTAAAGTTGCTTGACGGGAACTACCATGACATTGAAAATTGGATAGCCAGCGGAGAAGCTGATTTTGGCTTCGTTAATTTGCCTACTCTCGATGGACTGGAAGTATTACCGTTAAAAAAAGAAAGAATGCTGTGCGTACTTCCATCTAATCATGTGCTTCGGGAGCAAACAAGCATACGTGTGGATCAGCTTCTCCATGAGCCCTTCATTATGCCGGCTTCAGGCTGTGACACAGATGTACAGAGAATTTTTTCCCAGCATAAGCTTGTTCCGAAAATCAAATATGAATTAGAAGATGATCATGCCATTATGGCTATGGTGCAAAATGGCCTGGGCGTAAGTATCCTGCCCGAAATGATTTTAGTTCAAAACCCTTATGAAATTTGTATTCGGCCCTTGGATGGACCATATTTCCGTTCCGTTGGTATCGCTACTGCCTCCTCAAAGAACATGGCTCCAGCCGCCAAAAAGTGTATGGATTTTATTACTGAATGGATCAACTAGTTTCTTCCTGTTGGCCAAGGCAACGGATTCTCAAAGCTGGACCAGTCCATTTCCATTTCGCTATCGTTCAGCAGACATTCATCTAGCTCTTCTTCCAAGTTCAGCCGATTCATTCCAATACCGATCATAACGATTTCGTTCAAGCGGTCTCCCCATTGCTCATCCCAATGGTCCAGAACCTCAGGGTTGGCCGCGACGATTTCCTGCTGTTCTTCTTCTGGCAACGCCGCAAGCCAGCTTCCCGCTGGACCAAATTGAATAGATGGCCCTGCCTGGCTGATACTCGCTGCCCAATCCTGGGGGGCTGCAATCCAGGCCAAACCCTTGGCGCGAACGATTTCCTCCGGCCAGTAGCTCATAAATTCTGCCAATCTTGCAGGATGGAACGGTCTTCTGCGGCGATAAACAAAGGAGTTGATTCCATATTCGTCCGTCTCCGGTGTGTGGCTTTCCAGCTCCAGCTCGCGAATCCATCCAGCGGATTGACTAGCTTTGTCAAAGTTGAACAGCCCCGTATTTAAAATGTCCGTAGGCGTGACCTTTCCCTTGGAGGTGCGAATGATTCGGGCTTCAGGCTGCAATCTCCGCAGCACACCCTCCAGCTTGTCCAGCTCTGCGGGCTGAACCAGATCGCACTTATTCAGAATCAATACATCACAAGTTTCAATCTGGTCAATTAGCAAGTCCGAGATATCACGTGTGTCATCTTCTCCAGTAGCCTGCTTGCGATCCAGCAGCGTTTCTCCTGATTCAAAGTCATGCCAGAAACGGTTCGCATCGACTACAGTCACCATACAATCCAGTTTTGCCAGCGAAGCTAAATCAATGCCTGTTCCTTCATCAGCGTATGTGAAGGTTTGAGCGATGGGTACGGGTTCACTGATGCCTGTAGATTCGATTAATATATAATCAAACTCACCTTGTTCCGCCAGCTTCTTGACCTCAAGTAATAAATCTTCACGCAATGTACAGCAAATACAGCCATTAGACAACTCGACCAGTTTTTCTTCTGTTCGGGACAAGCCGCCCTCTTTCTTAACCAGCTCGGCATCTATATTCACTTCACTCATGTCATTAACGATGACTGCTACTTTCATTCCGTCTCGATTGTTTAATACATGATTCAGAATCGTCGTTTTTCCTGCACCCAAATACCCGCTCAACACGGTTACCGGGATTGGTTTCTTATTCATTGCTGGTGCACTCCCTTTAATATTGGTTTATTATTGTTTTAATCGTAATAATTACTATTAAATCAGCATTCAGAAATATACATTATTCCTTTTGCTTTGTCAACTGTAAAGAAACTCTTGAAATGAATGATCTTGAGTCATTAATATGAGAAATAACGACACTTAAAGAATTAGGAGAATGCTATGCGCTCAATCTGGTTAGGTGTGTTTGCAGCTTTCTTTTTTGCTTTTACATTTGTTCTCAATCGGTCTATGGAGCTGTCTGGGGGGAGCTGGATCTGGAGTGCTTCGTTACGTTATCTATTTATGGTTCCTATGCTGTTTGTCATTGTCATGGCCCAGCATAAGCTTAAGCCTCTGTGGAAAGTTATGAAGGAACAACCGGGAAGGTGGCTGTGGTGGAGCTTCATTGGATTTGGGTTATTTTATGCTCCGTTATGCTTTGCATCGGCATATTCACCGGGTTGGTTGATCGCAGGAACTTGGCAAATAACCATTATTTCCGGTTCTTTGCTTGTTCCTTTATTTGCTGAGGTTGTCCATACGGAGAACGGACCTGTCAAAGTGCGAGGAAAAATCCCTATCCAAGGACTATTGATGTCTCTGATTATTTTAATCGGAATTATTGTGATGCAGGTCGAACAGTCGCAATCTATTTCTACTCAAGATTTTTTATTCGGTATATTGCCTGTCATACTGGCTTCTTTCGCATACCCTTTAGGTAATCGTAAAATGATGGAAGTTTGTGCGGGGCGGTTAGATGCCTATCAACGTGTGCTCGGAATGACTATAGCCAGCCTGCCTTTTTGGTTATTGCTTTCGTTATACGGGGTTTTTAGCACAGGATTGCCAAGCAAGGATCAGACCATACAGTCTGCTCTGGTGGCCGTGTTCTCAGGGGTCATTGCTACGGTTTTATTTTTTAAAGCTACAGATCAGGTACGTGGAAATATGCAAAAGCTGGCCACAGTAGAAGCCACACAATCGCTGGAAGTGCTTTTTGCACTAATGGGGGAATTAATCTTTTTGTCTATCCCCATCCCATCTGCTTGGTCATGGCTGGGAATGTTCATCGTCATCCTTGGTATGAGTCTGCATAGCTATGTATCACATCAAAAAACGACTGTTCAGCAAATACGATCTAAAAAGGCAGATTCCGTTTAGTGCAAAAGCAGCAGATCATAGAAGAGGCTTCTGATCTGCTGCTTTTTGCCGATTTATGATCAATCCATTACCAAGCGTAGGCTTCTGGTGCAGGTTTTCCCGGACCCGGGAAAATCTCATCCAGCTTGGCAAGCACATCTTCACTTAATTTAACCTCAGGTACCCGCAGCGCATCCTCTAACTGTTCTAATGTACGTGGTCCGATAATTGGAGCCGTCACGGCCGGATGAGATAGCACCCAAGCCAGGGCAATCACGTCTTCCTTTTCGCCCAGCTCGCGGGACAACGCTGCAAATTGCTCCAGCTTCGCACGATTCTGCTCTACCTTTTCCTTGGCACGTGCGCTGCGGGAACCAGTACCTGCTAATGCATTGCGTCCCAGCAGTCCGCCCGCCAACGGACTCCATGGAATCACACCCAGACCCAGCTCTTGAGCTGCTGGTAATACTTCAAGCTCAGCTGAGCGTTCGTTCAGGTTGTACAAATGCTGCTCCGAGACCAGTCCCAGAAAACGCCGTGCCTTCGCTTCGGCCTGCGCCACCGCAATGTGCCAACCCGCAAAATTACTGGAACCGATATAGCCAACTTGTCCCCGATCCACTACGGACTCAAATACGCCCCATAGCTCATCCCATGACACGTTGCGGTCAATGTGATGCATTTGATATAGCTCTATATGGTCTGTTTGCAGACGTTTCAGCGACGCATCCAAATGACGGCGAATTTTGTATGCAGATAAGCCCGACCCTGCATTGGGTCCGTCATTTTCATTTTTCATGTCTCCATATACCTTGGTCGCCAATACGACCTTCTCGCGTCTTCCACCACCCTGTTGGAACCATCGTCCGATAATTTCTTCTGTCCAGCCTTTACGGTCATGGCCATATACATTAGCCGTATCAAAGAAATTAATGCCCGCATCCAGCGCGGCATCCATAATTTTAAAAGCATCCTTTTCTTCAGTTTCCGGTCCGAAATTCATTGTGCCTAGACATAACCGACTAACCTTCAAGCCTGACTTTCCTAAGTATGAATATTCCATACTATCTCCCGCCTTTGCTTAAGGATTTTGTTAAATTCCGAAAAATTGCATAAAAAAAGACCATACTTGCTTCATTCACCAGAATAAACCCCTTTGAAACACCCCAAAATGCATTTGAAAAGGTAGATAGCGCATGCAAAAAATCCTCCGCACCATGCCGAAGCATTACATGCGGAGGCCACCCCTACATACTACACGCCGAATGTTAAGAAAGTGACTTTACGGCGGAGCCGCTCACCTCAGCCACCGTAACTCACTCTCTTTTTAACAATCAAGGAATTAATTTCGTTTCTTTCGCTCGCTCTGCCATTTTCTTCGTATGTTTGCTGAGCGGCTTCTTAAGTACTAATCCAAACAAGAAGCAAATTCCGATAAACACAAACAGCATCACTACATCTCGTGTTACCGTTGAAGGCAACATTCCTCCTACCGTTTCCCGTAGTAGACTAACCGCATAGGTGAAAGGTACGAACGGATTCAGGGTCTGAAAGAAAGCTGTACTCGTCGCAATAGGAAATGTGCCCCCTGAACTGGAGAATTGGAGCACCAGCAGGATGACTGCCAGACCCTTCCCGATATTGCCGAACACCGAAACCAAAGTATAGGTCATGGCCGTAAACACTAGACTGATCAGCATAGAGGAGAGTACAAATGCTACTTTGGCATCCACATATGTTCCCAACAGGAACAAATCACCGAGAGATACGCTCAGCGCCTGAAAAATACCAATTGTAGAAAACGTCATGAGCCGTCCAAAATACACCTGGTAGCTTTTATATTGTCCTTCCGGGTCATCCACATCTACCCTGAACATGGAGACCAGCAGCATCGCACCTACCCAAATCGATAATGTAGTGTAAAAAGGTGACATCGCAGAACCATAGTTAGGAATCGGGTATATCCGCTCCTGCTTCAGTGATACCGGACTACCGAGGAAATCACTTTCCTTTTTTACATCTCCCTTAAGCAACGCAATAGCTCTTCCGAGGGCATTTTCGCCCTTAAGCTTACGGATCGTGTCTGCTGCCTGACGTATGGAATCCTCGGCAGCAGGAAGATCGGTTCTGACAAAATTGGCTACCTGGTGTACCGCTTTTTCAGCTTCAGGAAATTTGTTTTCAATCAAATCCGCCATTTTAACAAACTGTTGTTCCGCTTTCGGCAAATCATTACGTACAAAGTCTGCCGCCTGATGAATTTTACTTTTAACCGTTGGCAAATCGTGCTTCACAAAGTCTGCTGCTTTGTTCACAGCATTCGTAAACTCGTCCATACGTCCCTGAATCGTCGTAGCGGCTTCATGCAGCTTTTGGCGATATTGTGGCAAGTCCTGCTGGAGACGTGTTAGCTCTTGCTGGCCGAATTCAGCTGCGGCCTGTGCATCATTTAATAGCTTATCAATATTCGGGAGCTGTTCTTGAGCTGTGGTCAACACATTGGCAGAATTGCGGGCAACAGATTTGATTTGATCCAGCGCTTTTTGAATGGCAGGAGCATATTCCGTATCATAATTGTCCAAAATGCTGTCAATTCCGCTACTGATTTCTCCTGCAAGGCGGTCAGCATCATCCAGCAGATTTTGGGCAGGCTTCTCACCACGCTGAATAGCATCCCCAATGCTAGTGACCGTGCTATTCAATCGGCGGAAGCGATCCTCTACCCCGTTTACCCGGGAAATAAGTGAATTCAGTGGCTGGCTAGGCAAATATCCGTTCACACGGTTCAGCAGTTGAGAAATATGGTCCAGCACACCTACGGCAGTCGTGAGCCTACCGCTAATCCGATTCGCCGCAGCTTGTGCTGCTTTAGGATCAAAATCCACACCACGAATGATGCCTGTAATCTGTGAAACTTCATTCGCAATTTGTTGAACCAGCTGTAAATCTTCTTTAACTATGGTTCCGATCGAATCAAGCGCACCTTCGTTTTTATCCAGAAAGTCAAGTATACCAGTTGTAAAATCCTTGCCTGTATCGGCTATTTTCTGTACTTCCGGCAGTGCTGTCCGGGCAGCATTAATGACCTTTAGGGCCGTTTGCGTGTCCTCCAAGGCGGTAGCGAGTGCACTTTCTACCTTATTGAAATTCTGATCCAGCTCAACAATTCGGTCACCGGCTTTTTGAATATCGGGCAGTTTTTTTTGTATATCCAAAATAACTGCGGCCACCTTGTCCAGCTCAGGCAGGTTTTTGTCAATTTTAAGCACTAGGTCGCCAGCTCGGTTGATTTCAGGAATTTTTTCCTTCAATGCAATGATCTTTTGGCCCTGAGCCTTAATTTTCGGTAAATTCTGCTCCAGCTCCAATGCCTGCTTACCCAACCGATCGATATCAGGCAACCGATTATTCAGCTCCAACACCCGATTCTCAATGTTGCGAATCGTCGGCAACTCCTCTTCCAGCTTTACTCCGGCTTCCTTTAATTTCGTCAAAACCGCCTGGCTGGCCGTTTCAATAAAGTTTTGGCTAATTTGGTTTGTCAGAGAGGTTGCCCCTGAAGAAGTAATTTTCGGAGCGACCGCGTTGATTTTTTCATTCACAGCATAATCGATCTCCGGCTTCTGCGGATTTTCTGTAAGCACACTCGTAATTTTCTCTGAAAAATCTTTTGGGATCAGCAGGCTGGCATAATAATCACCGTTCAGTACCCCTTTTCGCGCTTCCGCTTCATTGACAAAAGTCCAACCCAGCTTCTTGTTATTTTGAAGGTTATGTATAACCTCGTCGCCGATATTAATCTTTTTACCATTTACCTCAGCACCCTGATCTTGGCTGGTTACTGCAATTTTAATACCTGATGTATTCGCATATGGGTCCCACATTGCTTTCAAATTCACCCATGCGTAGACGGAAGGCAAAAGAATGATGCCAATGACTAATAAAGTCCCGGTCGATACTTTGAATACATTTTTCCAGTCTGTTAAGTAGATTTGCCATATCTTCCGCAACTTCACCACTCCTCATATGTACATTAACCTATCGTCCATTGTTGTATGCACACGTATTGTAAACGATTTGAGCGGCTGAAGCGAATGTAATAAACGAACTCCATTTGCAGGCATAGCCTCCATCAAATAAAAAGCACCCTATTTATTGATTTGGGGACTCCCCCCCCCCCATTTGTGAGACAGGGATCAAAACATTGGTTCTTCGCCATTTCGATACCACCTCATTCATGTTTGTAGCTGTGCCTTATTCTTTATTCCCAGTTGCTCCATAACCTCTCTTATCGAAACTCTTGCCAATCTCATTTCAATAGCTTTCATCTTTATTTCTAAGGATAACTCACTCTCGTTGCTAACGTAAAAACACCTCCAAGGTTATCTTCATATCTTACGACATGGCTTGATTCTCTTGAAGGTGTTTTGATTTGTCTCACGTTATGAGGGCTGTTCCTCTTAAGCTGAAGGCAGTTCTTTCTTTAGTTTGCGTCTTAGTTTATATTTTGCCAGAAACATATAAAGAGACGGTACCACAAATAAAGTAAGGAGTGTAGAAAACAGCAAACTGCCAGTTACCGCGATTGGAATCATGCAGCCGACCACGTTGATCGGTTGCCTTTTAAGTTTCATTGAGTTATCGTCTCCCGTTAGCTTAATAATGCATTGCTATCAATTTGATACAATATGCTGATCATTTTGATGCGCATCTTCATTAAAGTAATGTTCAAACTGTTTTTCCATTTTATCGGCTACCAAGTTTGTGTAGCGTGAATGCACAATTGCTGTAATGACAAAATAAAGGGAAACTATTGTTAGAAAAAAATAAAGTATATTCATAGAAAAAACCCTCTCCAGAAGATAGATGGATCGAAGATTGTATGGTTCCATTTGACTTTATGTGAGCTGCATTTTTATTTTATAAAACTATTGGTCACTTTTTCTTACCACTCAACTTGATCAAAACGCATGTCTTTATAGTAGAACTCCCTATCATGATCCGTAATCTCACGAAGAACTCTGCATGGATTTCCAACAGCTATTACATTCGCAGGGATATCCTTGGTTACCACACTACCAGCACCAATTACACTCCCTTTGCCAATCGTGACTCCTGGAACAATAATCGCTCCGCTCCCGATCCATGCCCCATCCTCAATGACCACTGGTAATGCAAACATCCCGCCTTCTTTGCGCTTTTCTGGATGTACAGGATGATTCGTTACAGCAATCGTTACATTCGGGCCAAACATGACATCATTACCAATCGTAACTTTATAGTCGTCAACCACGGTTAGATTGAAATTGATATATACATTATTTCCTACGGTCGTATTTGAACCATAAGACATGCGAATTGGCGGCTCCATCCATACATTTTCTCCAATGCTTGCAAAGAGTTGTTTCATTAACGTTTTGCGCATTTCAACATCATCCGGATGCAAATTATTAATTTCATAGCATATTGCCTTACCACGCTGGCGTGCTTTCGCCAACTCTGCAGCCTCTTTCGGATAATTAGCATCGTGATCTGTAAATAATTGTTTGCTAGCCATTCGTTCTTGGATATTCATGCAACATTCTCCCTTATAAATGCTTGTATTTATTAGAGTAAATTGCATAACCCTTAGTTATGATCAGGTTTATGCAAAGTTTCTAGTTATGTTGTTAAGCCACTTAAACTGTCGATATCGAATAAAAGCAATGGGTAATTTAATCATCTCGTCTAAGCTGATGACGATATACAAAAAGATAGGCGGCACTTGCCAAACAAAAGCACATAGGTAACTAAGCGGCAGAATAATAAGCCACATGACAACAGTGTCGCACCAAAATCCAAATTTGGAATCCCCACCAGCCGTAAATATACCCGCTATAGTTGTGGAGTTTAACGATTTGGCCATACAATAATACGCACTAATGTAAAGCATTCCATCTAGGTAACTTTGAGCAATTGAATTCAAATTGACGATGGAGTATACCAATGGTTTAATGAACAGAATCGTGCAGCCTGCAATAACTCCAAATATCAAAGCATAAAAACACATTTTGTTGCCCGCATGCTTTGCCTTCTCGATGTCACCCTGTCCCAAATACTTTCCAACAAGTACAGAGCCTCCAGTAGCTATGCCTCCACAGAGAACAACTGCTAGGTTTTTAACTACAGACGCTATCGAGTTAGCTGCTACCATATCGGAGTTCACATGGCCAATAATTGCAGCCGTAGCGGTAAGAGCTCCTCCCCATACAATATAATTCCCCTGTACAGGCAGAGTATATTTTAAGAAATCTTTTAATAGATTTCGTTGAATGCCATCACGTACAGGCAAACGAAAACGAATGCCCCCCTTGGTTACGGAGTGAATCATACAACATACTAGTTCAATAATCCGTGCTAAAACCGTGGCAAGAGCTACTGCGGAAATGGCCAGTTCGGGTCTTGATGGGAATAAAATAAAAATGCAAAAGGCATTGAACAAAATGTTTAAGATCAAACATAAGGAGCTAATCCACGCACTGAGTTTTGCATTTTCCATACTTCTAATCACACTGAGATACATCTGCGATATTCCCATCACGAGATAAGAAAAGGAATTCATTTGTAAAAACTTTGAGCCATATTGAATCAGTTCAGTATCATTGGTGAATAAATACATAAGTGCCTCTGGAAGAAAGAAGGAAGTCAAAAAAAACAAAATGGAGATACAAAAGGAGAACATGCAAGCAATACTAAGAATGCGCTGTATGGTTGGTAAATCCTCCCTTCCCCAGTATTGCGCAGTCAGGATACTTGCCCCCGCTGACATCCCCATGTAAAACAATGTTAATGCAAAAGTAATTTGCCCTGCGAGTGATACGGCTGACATTGCAGATTGACTAATCATACCCAGCATAAATACATCAACGGATATCACGGTTGCTGATATTAAATTTTGTAATGCAATGGGAATGACGAGCATCATTAACTCTCGATTAAAATCACGATTGCCAGATCCTCTAAATTGTATACGGTTTCTCACCTATACCCTGTCCTCTCGTTGATTTCCACAATATAAGAATAGGATAGTATCATTGTTATTTCCATTAAAATTGGCTATAATTTTATAAAAATCGTATATATTCAAAGGATGATTTTGTTGATGACAAATTTAGAGGTGTTTTCTGATTTATCAGAACGTTTGAATTATAATATTCCTGATTTACCACTTTACATAAGAAAGGGAAGCCTTCATCAATTTAACAATCATACAGCAGTAGCGCATTGGCATGTGGACGTGGAGTTTATCTACGTATTAAAAGGAGCGATGGATTTCTCTGTTAATGGAACTATCACTCGATTGCAGCAGGGAGATGGACTTTTTGTGAATAGCCAACGTTTGCATTTCGGTTATTCTCTTGCAAACCACAACGATTGTTTATTCCTTGTCATCGTCATTCATCCGTCTATCCTTGGTGTGAAGCCTTCATTTGTTCAAACATACTGGGGGGATAAGTTTAGTTTAATGATGGATGATTTTGTCGTGCTTACAAATCAGATTGATTGGCAGCAAAGAATATTACTTTCCATTCAAGAAATCTATCAGGAAATGCACAAGGACCATACTCCTCCCAATCCGCTTCGTCTGGCATCACAAGCTTTATCTTTGTGTGCTACTATAGGGGATCATTTGCAACCCATTTCTGGGCAATCTGGAGTATTGACACATGTTCAGGAAATGACTCGTTTCATTCATCAAAACTATGATCAAAAAATAACTCTTGAGGAGATCGCATCTGCAGGAGCTGTTTGCAGAAGCCGTTGCTGTACATTATTTAACAAATATGTGGGCCAGACGCCCAACAACTATGTCACTCAATATCGCCTTCAAAAAAGTTGCGAAATGTTAAGAGAAACACGAAGATCCATTAGTGAAATCGCACTTGCCTGCGGTTTTCAAAGTGCTAGCTATTTTTCGTCCATTTTCCGTAAACAGATGGGTGTAGTTCCGCAAAATTATCGAAAACAAGTTTCGAATAACGATTCAACTTGAATGGAAGTAATACAAGCTGTTTTGGAATAATATGGATTACAACAGTCTTTCAACTCAAATATTATTTTGTCAAAAGCGTAATATAGAAATTCAAACAATAAGGAGTACGGGCACTGCAACTCAAATAATAAAGAGCGGGGCAATCACACCATTGCCCCGCTCTTTTACAGAATGCAATACCATTTGACAGACAAGGGTCACTGCAAATCCAGTATTTTTTGAATCGTGAGAAGAACACCATTTTCTTCGTTTGACTTAGTAATGAAGTTTGCTGCCTTTTTAGTATTTTCACAAGCATTACTCACTGCAAAGCTGTATTTCGCGATTGCCATGAGTTCCACATCATTCTCGCCGTCACCAAATGACATTGTTTCCTCGTATGTGACGCCCAACATTTCTTGCAGTTTCTTTACTGTCTCACCTTTATGCGTATGCAATGCCGTGATATCCAGCCATCTAGCTTCAGAATCAACAATATAAATTTGTCCACCCAACGTATTCTCAACATGTGCTCTTAATGCTGTACTTCGCCCCTCCGTGTCGAAGACCGTGATTTTGATAAAACGGCTATCTATGTTTGCAAAAGAGTCTGTTTTTAATACACGTTCATAGGAGCCTTTAACAACTTTATACATATCTTCTGAAATGGAAGAATGAACGTACGCAGCATCACTTGCACATACAATAAGCGTCATATTGTTGTCGAAGTCTTGAATTTGATCAATCGCCTGTAGAGCTAGATTCCGATCAATACTAAACTCTTTAACCACTTGGCCATCTTTTTTAATTCGAGCAGCACTGTCACCCAGTATCCAAACTCCCTTGCCATGTTCGTCAAACAATTTTTCAACACGTTCACATTGTTTACCTGTACATGCGACAAATGTAACTCCTTTTTGCTGCATCTCTGCATAAACTTTTTTGAAAAGTTCGACATCGTACTGACTTTTATTGTTCAGAAATGTTCCGTCTAGATCCGTGACTACAAGTTTAATCATACTTATGCCCTCCAGTTTTTTGCTTGTCTTTTTTGTCCTTTTGATTAAAATGATCTACATGTTTCACTTGCATGTTTTCCACAAGAATTTGAATTTTTTGCGAATATACAATTGCGCTGATGATAAAATACGAACCTATCAAAATGCATGTGGTCAATATAATTCCCACTAATATTCCCATGAGTATTCGCTTCCTGTGAAGTTCATAAAGGTCTTTTTTTAGATACTTTATAATGAATGTTTAAAAAGTATCTAAAAAAATTCAAAACGAGTTGGTAACATGCTTATCTATGATCTCTCGCTACAAAACAAGATTAAAATATGTAACTGGTTTCATGTCAATAAATTAATTTCAGTACATCAGACTTTAGCGTGGAGTGAAACGATTCGTTAGGGGCATGATCAGCGAATGTTCCTTTACGGGACATGCTCATGGTTATGCCTTTCCCTTTACTGCAGCTTGATAAGCCTGTGACGTATATACGCTTCCCTGAACGCTATGAAGCAGCATGCTTGTCTGTTTTAGAAGTTGATTCAGCGTATCCACAACCAAGGACGTATCTTGCTTGTCCGCTATACTGTAAGCCACAATCTCCCCGTTGTACAGGTCTAGAATGCTAGAGAAGTACAATATCTTTCCGCCAAACGGTAAATTTTTCCCACAACAGTAGTCGTGCCTTTTTTAAGAATGTATATTCGTTTTTCTATATTTTCACGGTATATCCATCCAGGTTAATCCCAAAAAGAGACATACACATAATCCTTAGACGTGGCATAAAAGTAAAGATTTGCTTAACCCAAAAGAAGCCCCTCAAGGCCTAAACGATAGGCTCAAGGAGCTTCTGATGTACAACATTATCCATTCTTCAGCAATCTGGTCGGCGAAAATCCTGCGCCATGACGCAGTTTCCGCTTTTCCAACCGTTTGTGCAGCGAACGGTTATACAGAACCTGAATGACAAAATACGAAATTATGCCCAGCACCACACCGAAAATAGACATGCCGATCAGGATGTGGAGGCCTCCATGCAGTAAGTCTCTGAATACAGACCAGTTGCCGTGAAAAAGCTCCATAAAAGAATGCTCGTGAAGTCGACCGCCCCTGACATGTACCGGATAATGTGATGGATAAATCCAAGCTCCCAGTTGCTTGGCGAATGGCATCAGTACAATCGGCAAAAAGGTCAGCTTGCCGACAACGTTACCCACAATGGCCGCAGGCAGCGAACCACCGGACAGCCGAACAATCGGGTAAAACACGAGGTATACGAGAGAGGCCGTGGAAATTACGATCATCTCCAGACCAAAGCCAATGGCGAAGCCCAAAGAGATCTTTTTAACTCCACCAGGGGCGCGCAACAGCTTAATAAAATTCAGACGAATCGCCCGCCATATATTTTGAAACACATTGTATTTCTTCCTTGATTTATGAGGTTTGAGCCTTTTCGGATTGAACTTTATCAATAGGAGGACTCCTTCAACAGTACAATTTCAAGTTTAGGAATGAGTTCAAATAACTCCCCATCCTTACTTAGTCTATACTGTCATTATAACCCTCAGCGTTCGAAAAGCAATGCTATTCCGCCTGTTTCGCTATTTTAGAACACAATTCGCTTATTGACATCGCTGGATAGAGGTACAAGGTCCCAAATCTCAGCCGCGTATTGCTGGATTGTACAATCACTGGAGAATTTCCCGGAATGGGCCATATTTACAATAGCACGTCGTGTCCACTCCGAAGGATTGCGATACACCTGTTCAATATGAACCTGCGTATCTACATAAGCTGCAAAATCCTTAAGCACAAAGTATTCATCATTATGATCAATCAGAGATTGATAAATGGCCTCAAATTCCCGTTCATGCCGCGTAAAAGGTGCATCGTTTACCAGTTGATCCAGCACTTCACGCAATCTTTCATCACTGTTGGCTGTTTTGCGTGCCGAATACTGTCCATTCCGATAATAGTCTTCAATCTGATCTACCTTCAATCCAAAAATGAACATGTTGGCATCGCCTACCATTTCATGCATTTCAACATTAGCTCCGTCCAATGTACCCAGTGTGAGCGCGCCGTTCATCATAAATTTCATGTTCCCTGTGCCTGATGCTTCCTTGCCTGCCGTAGAAATCTGTTCACTGACATCCGCTGCAGGAATAATCAGCTCCGCCAGCGAGACCGAATAATTTTCAAGGAAAACGACTTTCAGCTTGTCCTTAACATCTACATCCCGATTGATCGTGTCCGCCACATTATTTATGAGCTTAATCGTCTGTTTAGCGAGAAAATAACCGGGGGCTGCTTTCGCGCCAAAAATAAATGTGCGTGGCGTAACATCCAGCGCAGGATTACTTTTGAGCTGGTTATATAGATGCATCACATGCAAAATATTGAGCAGTTGTCGCTTATATCCGTGCAACCGTTTGACCTGTACATCAAAAATGGAGGATGTATCCAGTCGTACGCCCTGTTTTGCAAACACATGCTCAGCAAGCCTGACCTTATTATTTCGCTTAATCACCTGAATCCGTTCTTGGAACGATTCGTCCCCACTGTAGCGAAGCAGGTCAATGAGTTCGCGTGGACGGGTTCTCCAACGTGTACCGATAGTCTCATCATACAAGCTTGCCAGCTCCGGGTTGGCATGCATCAGCCAACGTCTATGGGCAATCCCGTTTGTTTTATTATTAAACCGGTCAGGATACAATTCATGAAAGGACTTCATCTCTCGTTCCTTCAAGATTTGCGTATGCAGTGCAGCTACCCCATTAACACTGTAGCTGCCAACGATGGCCATATGAGCCATACGTATTTGTTCACCGTGAATAATCGCCATTTCACCAATTTTGATGTCCTGACCCGGATAACGCTCTAATAGCATAGCGCAATAACGTTTGTTCATTTCTTCAATGATCAAGTAAATCCGGGGGAGCAGTTCTCTCACCATGTTGACGGGCCATTGTTCCAGCGCCTCACTTAATATCGTATGATTCGTATATGAAACGGTCCGTGTCGTAATATCCCATGCTTCGTCCCACCCCAAGCCTTTCACGTCCATCAAAATACGCATCAGTTCCGGTATAACCAGTGTCGGATGGGTATCGTTAATGTGCAGTGCTATTTTATCAGGCAATTGACTGTAAGGTAAACGAAGCTTCTCAAACGTACGCAAAATGCTCTGTAATCCGGCCGAGCAGAGGAAATACTGCTGCTTCAAGCGAAGCAGCTTACCCTCATAATTGGAATCATCCGGATAGAGAAATGCCGAGATGGACTCTACCGATCGATTGTAATCGAGAAAGCGGTAATATCCGCCCTCGCCTCGAATCGGTCCTCGAACGGGATCAAGCGCGGATTCCGCACTCCAAATCCGTAGCGTATTCACCTGCGCATGACCATAGCCGACCAGCGGAATATCGTAAGGGACGGCCCAGACCGTCTCGGCATCCTGTGTCTCGAACACAAGACGCCCCTCCTGTTCACGAGTTTCCACACGTCCCCAAAAATGAACCTCGACCTTTTTGTCAGGACGACGTTCCTCCCATACATTCCCTTTCTGTAGCCAGTAATCCGGCAGTTCCACCTGATTTCCGTCTACAATACGCTGCTCAAACAGGCCATATTTATATCGAATCCCGCAGCCATGCCCTGCATAGCCAAGGGATGCTAATGAGTCCATGAAGCAAGCCGCCAGACGGCCGAGACCCCCATTGCCTAGCCCTGCGTCTGCTTCCTGTTCCTCGATTTCCTCCAGATTCCATCCCAATTCCCCCAATGCCTGCCGAACCATATCCAATACGCCCAAATTCAGCAAATTACTACCCAATAGACGACCTATTAAAAATTCCAATGAAAAATAATAAATCTGCTTCACTTGTCCTTCTTTGTAGGCTTGGTTCGTTTCTGCCCAATTCTTGCCGACTTGTTCACGAATCATGCCGCCCAAAACCTTATATACGTCTTCCGACTGAGCCTCCTGCATCGGTTTACCCAGTCTTCCGACTAGTTGCTCTCGAAAGGCCTGCTTAAATGCTTCTTTATTGCTGAACAAAGTGGTACCTCCTGTTAATTCCGTTTTAATGGCTAAGTATGATCTTTTAAATCACGCTATTCTTGGCAATCACATAGGGAACTTTAATGTCTCCAATCAGAGTTCGATCTGGTGAAAGCTGTACATCCTTATCTAAAACCACATTCTGCACAACTGCGCCTTTACGGATGATACATTTTTGCATAATAATCGAGTTGCTTACCCGCGCGCCTTCCTCTACTTGCACGCCACGAAAAAGAATGCTGTTCTCAACCTTCCCCCCAATGGTGCAGCCATTGGCAACAAGGGAATGATCCACCTCGGCGCTGTACGTATAACGCGTCGGAGCTTCATACTTGATTTTGGTATGCACGGGCTGATTCTGGAACAGGGCTTGATATTGCTCCTGATCCAGCAGTTTCATGCTATTTTTATAATAGCTCTCGATAGAATTAATAACTGCATGATAACCATCATAGCGATACGCGTAGATGCGCAGGCCACTTGGATTTTTCTGAATCGCATCGCGAAAGAAATGATTATCCTGATGAGCAATGCAATGCTTTACCTGATCCAGATACAAGCTTTTGTCCATCACAAACATTTCTAGATAAATATTATGATGATCCTGCTCTTGATGAATACCGGTCACTCGTCCGCTGTCGTCAATCTCCAGCCGTACACACGGTGCATGCTCAGTTTCGAGCTGGTGAATGGGTTTATATACGAGGGTGACATCCGCATTCTTTTCCAGATGATATCGGTATACATCCTCTAAATCAACCTTGTTGATATGCTGAGTTCCTGCATGTACAATGGTTTGCCCCGATGAGCGATGGAAAAAATCCAGATTATTGTGCACATGCTGCAAGTCCCCACGTGATGTGTCCGTCGGATCGTTCCAGTCCGGTGGCAAAATAAACAACCCACCCCTTCTGCGGTCTAAATCCCATGGCCGACCTTCACCCAAATGATCCAGCAGCGAACGGTATTTGCGGCGGATAAACAGTGCAATATCCTGCATCCCTGCATGCATCATATTGGATAAGGTGAAATCAATGAGCCGATATCGACTAGCAAAGGGTACTGCTGCCCCGCACCGGAAATAAGTCAACTCCTTCAATTGATCCAATTCGTGATCCAGGTTGATCACTCCAATGAGCCGGCTCATAGCGGACACCGTCCTTATCCGAGTTATATTCGTGCGTGAAGCTGGCTTTCCTGATCGAACAAAATAATCTCATCCAGGCTATCTTCAGGTCCAATGACTGCGTTGTCTTCAATAACCATGTTCTCATTCACGATGGCCCGGTGAATACGTACATTGCGTCCGATTTTTACATTCGGCATGATGACAGAATCGGTAATAACGCTCCCCTCACCGACTTCAACCCCATAAAACAGTACGGAGTGTCTTACTTCTCCATCCACCATGCAGCCTTCATTTACGATGCTGTTTTTCAGGATAGCCCGCTGGGTGATATACTGGGCAGGTTGATTGGGGCTGCGGGTATAGATGCGCCAGAACGGGTCATTCAGATCTAGCGGCGGGTCCTGAACCAGAAGATCCATATTAGACTCCCACAAGCTCTGAATGGTGCCCACATCCTTCCAGTACCCAGCAAACGGGTATGCATACAGCGACCGGCCATGCTGAAGCAATAGCGGAATGATGTCTTTACCAAAATCATGTGAAGATTCAGAATCACTTGCGCTTTCCAGTAAGTAGTGACGCAACACATCCCATTTGAATAAATAAATACCCATAGAGGCCAATGTGCTTTTCGGCTGTTCAGGCTTCTCCTCAAAGTCGTATATCTTCAGGTCCTCATCAGCGTTCAGTATCCCAAATCGTTGGGCCTCCTGAATCGTGACATTGATAACAGAAATGGTGCAATCGGCTCCCTTTTCCTTGTGATAGTGGAGCATTCGACTGTAATCCATTTTATAAATGTGATCCCCTGACAGAATGAGCACATGCTCCGGGTCATACTGATCCAGGAAATGCAGGTTCCGATAAATCGCATCCGCTGTCCCACGGTACCAATTGTTTCCATTCTCTTTCTCGTGCGGTGGTAAAACGAAAACTCCTCCATCCAGGCGATCCAAATCCCAGTCGCTGCCTACGCCGATATAGGAATGAAGCACCAACGGCTCATATTGGGTCAATACGCCCACGGTGTCTATTCCCGAATGAGAGCAATTGCTGAGAGGGAAATCAATAATACGATAAGTTCCTCCAAAAAATACTGCCGGTTTGGCCAGTGTGCGGGTCAGTCCTTTGAGTCTTTTGCCTTGTCCGCCGGCGAGCAGCATGGCAACCACTTCCTTCTTTCTCATAACAAAGACCTCCCTGTCATGTGCGTCTGAAGCAATTGTGGCAGGATATTTGATAATATCCATTAAACGTGAAAAGACAGTCGTAATCGTTTCATTACCATTGGAACGGGTAAGATGTGATGGAAAGGGTAAATCATAGTTATGCGGAACGAGTGCAAGGAATCACTAAATCGTAAAATCCCGTTCATCATTTCACATTTTGGATGCTTTTTAGGCATTAGAGTATGACAACATGATCATAAGGAGGCGTTATTGATGAAGAATAAAAAATGGGTAGTAGCAGCATTGGGAATGGGTGTTACGTATCTGATGAAAAATAAAGGAGCACGTGATAAGGTGTTGAATAAGGTACAGACGATGGTCAACCGTGCAAAAACATCTGCAAAATCTTAATCGTAAATTTTAAAGCCAGAAAACAAACGAGCCTCTCTGAAAAATTGTTCAGGGAGGCTCTGCTCTGACGCTACTCAGCAACCACGAACAATGCACAACACATCGGTTCGAGGCTGAATCATTAGACGTTCAGGCATTCTCCTTTTGCTCTTCTACTTCCATGATATGTTCGATGGTAAAGGTTCGATGCGTGCATTCGGAGGAACGGTACGCTTCTAGAAGACCCGAGGTACGAATGTTCTCTTTACTCACCTTCTTGAAGGTATGAGTAATCTCTACTTTGCCCTTGAAAGGGAAAAAGGACAGACCTACTGTCTGGTCCGATAACCACTCAGCCCGAACCCGTCCGCTTTCATGACGAACAGCCGGGAAGCTCAAACCTTCAGCAAACCATTCATAATCTGCTGTAGGAGTACCCGGCTTTCGGCTGCATAAAAACAGACTCAATTCGTCGCAAAATAACATTCTCCGTACATCCGTCCGCACTTGATGTTCGAAGGTTACACCGCATGCCAACTCCTGTTTGAGCCTCTGGCGACGCTGTTCCTCTGCCTCTTGATAAGCATGCGTAATCTGCTTGTCCTGAGCTTTTTCATGCTCGGTCCGTCCGACGAGCTCCTTGTACATCAAGCTGCACAGCAACGCCGCATACGCATTCTCTTGCTCGACTTCATCAATCCCGAGACGATAAAAAACAAAACGTGGACTAAGCGGAAAATCGATAAACGTATAAGGTGCTGACACATAATCATTCCAGAAAGGAGCAGCGTCCAGCCTAATCCAACCCCGGTCATGCTCCCTCGCTGCATATATAAAATCCTGTCTATGACGTCTATTTTTAAAGGCACTGTCTTCCCACTGTGAAGCCAACTCACCTGAAATACGAGCATGGTCATGCTGCGTCGTCATGATATAAGCTTGATCCGTTTCATAAATAACCATATGCTATCCCCTTCCGTTAGGCGTCTATCTGATATTTGTACAAACTTTCTGATCGAAGGCCATGGTTATGTTTACCTTCATTCATTATATCAGGATAAGGGTAAAAAGGCAGTGAAGTTTTCTCCATCCTTACTTTCAATTACCCCTTAGATTCTTCAGCCGAAACTGCTGCGGAGTCATCCCTTCCAGTTCACGGAACACCTTGTTAAAATGCTTGGCATTGTCAAAGCCCACAGTAGCCGCAATTTCATAAATCTTGCCCTCTTGACGCCCTAGCAGCTTTTTGGCTTCTGCAATGCGCAGTCTTTTTAAATATTGAACAAAACTAAGACCTGTATAGGCTTTGAACGCCTGACTAAAATACGTATAATTCAAGGATACTACATTAGATACTACCGCCATGTTCAAATCCTCGCTGAAATGAGCATGGATGTACTGGATTGCTCTCGTCAAGCTGCCACTTCTATCGGCAATCGCACTAGCAACGTTCGTTCTTCCAGTCAGTCTATCTATCTCCCCGCTATTCACACAATCGTTTAATAGAGAGTTCCTTTGCTGTAATTCTTCGTTCAAAACTGCTAACGCACTGAACAGTTCCTCTCTCACGATCGGCTTCAGCAAATACTCCCGCGCTCCACAACGAATCGCTTCGCGCGCATATTGGAACTCGTCATATCCACTGAGAATGATTACCAGAGGTCTGTCTCTTGGCTCCAGCTTGCGAATATGCTGCATCAGCATAATTCCATCCATAACAGGCATACGGATATCTGTTATCACCAACTCGGGTGAAAACTCCTTTACATGCTGCCAGGCTTCGCCTCCGTCCTTGACCAGCACGCATTCATAGAGATCGGAATACTCCCGTTCGATCATAGCTTGTAGCCCCATTCGAATGTTCTTCTCGTCATCTGCAATCAACAGCTTAGTCGTCATGGTTCGCCCCCCTCGTGATGTGACGTCTAGGCAAAATCAGGGTTACTGTCGTCGATTGTCCAGGAATGCTGGCCAGTTTTATGCCAAACCCTAGGCCATACTGCATACTCAAACGGCGATGCACATTATACAAACCGATCCCCCTATTTACCCCGGGCTCGTGGGAACCCATATCCGTCTGTTCCAGACCAGCCATGATGGCGTTTTTTCTTTCTTCAGACATCCCCACTCCGTTATCCTGTATACGCAGTTCAACGATATCTTGCTTGGAGAAGGCTTCAATGGTGATGCGCAGCGGGCTTTGTAATGCACTCCAACCGTGCTTTATCGCATTTTCGACTACAGGCTGCAGCGACATTTTCAGTATTTCCAATTCCATAAACGTCGACGACAGGCGAATGTCCAGTGCAATTTGGTTATCATGGCGGATGTTCATAATGGCTACATAATGCTGAATATGACGGATTTCATCCCGCAAAGAAACACACGGCCCAGACCATTGGAGATTATAGCGCATCATCGAACCAAGGGAGGTGAGCGCATCCGACAGCGGATACTGTCGCTCGATCTCCGCCATCATTTTTAGATTTTCCAATGTATTATAGAGAAAATGGGAATCAATCTGATGTTTGAGTCCCTGTAGCTCGGCCTCCTGAGCAGCGGCCTGCTTCTGTACAGCCTCAGCAATGAGCACGTTAATCCGACTTAGCAAACTGCGAAAATATAGTGCTAGCTCCGCGACTTCTCCCCGCCCATATACCGGGATTGTAAGCTGAAAGTCGCCCTCTTGCTGTACTTTTTTCATAGATTCACGCAGTGTATGCAGCTGCTTGAGAATAAGGGCGTGCAAGGTATAAGAAATGACGGACATTAGCAATATCAATATACAAATAATGAGCAGCATGGCATTGCGTTTTTGACGAAGGTCACCCAGCGGACCGTCCAGCGCCACTACATTTAGCAGATAGGCATCTAGTCCTTCTATATAACGGTACAAACCAAGATAGGGCTTATTTCCATAGGTAAAGTCAAAAGCACCACCCTGTCCCTGAACGCGGGACTGTAACAGATGGTGCACATGGGACAGAGGGATCGGAATGGGATCAGGTTGAAAGGAAGCTGTAGCTATATCGGTAGAAGACACTGATTTTCCACCGTTCAGGATGAACATTTGCCATGCATAATCACGTGGTACGGTTCCGAATACTCTAGGTGAAAAGAGCTCCAGCCTCATGTTGGTTTCCACTAAGCCTGCGTGTTTTCCCCCGCTAGCCTGAATTTCACGCAGCAATGCTATATACCGTACCGCTTCACTTTCCTGCCCTGCTTGCCCCAGCAATAAGCTCTTAGGTCCCTTGTATATATCCCACCATATTTTTCCTTGCTGATGTTGAGCTGTTGTCAGCCAGGAAGCTTTGGGCAGGCGTGATTCATTGAAAATCATGGGCCATATTTCATGTGCCTGGGGATTACTCGTATACAGCCGGATATTCTCTACGTTGGGATTGCTGTATAGCAAGTGCTGTAAATTGGGAAACACATTTAAGTTGAATTGAACCAATTCATCGCTGCTTATTTCACGTTCCTCGGTTAGATAACGAAGTACGTTGCGATCTGAAATCGCAAGCTGTGCGGTCCGCTCCATAATTTCCATATTGCTGTGAATCTGGGCCAGCTCTGTATCCAGTACATACTGATTTTGTACGGTAATGTCATGCATGGTGTTCTCGTACAATTGATGAAAGGTATATAGCGAGAACAATACCACCGGGATTAAAATGACGCCAATATAAGCGACAATGAGCTTGACTTGAAGGGAGCAACCGCCTAGCCGATCGGCCGTATCCGTCAGCCACTGCCATATATGGCGGCGCAGCAGGCTCTTCAGCTGTGAACGTACACGGCCTGACATGAAATCACATCCTTAGCATTCAATAGATAAATGATTGAGCGAGATCATTTTGTGAACTGTTCCATTTTTTTGAGGTTTTCCTCATAGGCTTTTTGTTGATAAGCCATTACTTTGTCATAGCCTGCTTTTCTGCGGTCTTCCAAAAAGCGGGCAAACAGCTGATCGAACTCCTCATCCGAGGAAGCTAGCAGCAGCTTCGGTAATGCCTTGCCCCAAATTTTGTCTATCTGGCCTGAAGCAATGCCTTCTGCCGAGGTTCCGGTCGGTTTGATATTTTCATATTGGGAGAAGCTGTGGGTCTTGCCTTTCGTCCAATCTTCCGGCTGCTTATACGGCTCGACGCTGGGCGGCGCCCACTGCAAATTCATATTCGTATCCATCAGCATCCAGAAAGTGAAGGAGGCGCCATACTTTTTGTCAAAAGCAGAGCGATCCTTGTTCAGCAGTTCCAGTACCTCCGGCTTGAAGGCTGGCTTACCATTAACCGTGTCCCACAGCTTTCCTTGCTCCCCTAGATATAGATCACGGTTCCCTTCCTCGCTAATCAGATAAGTCAGAAATTCAATAGCCCGCTCCTTGTCTTTGACATCCTTCGAAATGAGCGTCACCGTCCAACCGGAAATGCCCGGACCGGCCAGCGTCGGCGGGTCCAGCTTACTGTTGGAGGGTCCATCCACCGCAATATAGACGGAGTTCGGGTCCTTCGCATGTAACATCACCTGTTGTGTAGCAAAGTCGGAACGCTGATATAGCATGGCAAAATATCGGCCTTGTGCCACCTTTTCCTCCATTTGCGGACGTTTGTCGATAAAAACGTCCTTGGCGATTAGGCCCTGCTCGTTCGCTTGACGGAACGTTTTGAGCCAGCGAATGTATTCTTCGTCTGAACGACGGTCGTACAACTTCCCATCCTTTTCATGCGGAATGGCTAGAAAATTGAGTAAATAGTCTTCAAAAGAATAATTCCCGTTATCCGTAAATTCGTGGAACCCTATCGGGATCAACGGCTGACCGTTCACCTCTGGAAATTTCTCTTTCGCTTTTTGAAGCGCTTTCAAAAATCCTTCCGGTGTTCTCATATCCGGCTTGCCAATCGCCTCATACATATCCTTCCGAACCATAAACGTCTGATTGGAGACAAAATTTTGGCCGTATTTTTGGTAGTCCTGCGGTGAAGAGGACGCGTTGGGATACCCATATACATTCTCGTCTGTTTGACGATACCAGGACATTTTGGCCGGGTCAGCCATTTTAATCAGATACGGATCGTATTTCTCGGCCAGCTTGTTAAGCGGGAGAACCATCTTGCCCTCGATCATTTTTTTAACCGCATCTTCCCCCCAACCAAGCGTGACAAAATCAGGCAGCTTACCGGAGGCGAGCATGGTATTCAGCTTTTCATTTTCATTCCCAGCAGGTACGATAAAATTGACACTGACTCCAGTCTTTTGCGTCACATATTTCGAAGTCATATCCGTCCCCCACTTGTTCGGGAACCAGGAAAAATTTAAATACCAGTCAAACGTAATCGGCTCTGTATCGGCCTTCCAGCCTGGCGCATCTGCCGAAGCCTTAGTCTTCTCGTCCTTCAATTCCGTGACAGCGCCACTTCCACCGGATGTACATCCCACGAGCGTTCCTACCAGTAGAACAACAGCCAACAGCCCCTTCTGCCATTTGCGAATGTTCATCATAAATCTCCCCCTTGGATGATATGCTAGCCCTTAACCGAGCCGATCATTAGCCCTTTGACAAAATATTTTTGCAGAAATGGATATACAAGTACAATCGGCAACGTTGTTATGACCATCGTCGCCAGCTTGATGGACTGCGAAGTAACGGACTGGGCGACAATCCCGGGTGCGGCAGACATCATTTGATTAGAGCTGGATTGGGCAACAACCCGGTACAAATACGTCTGAATCGGCTGAAGATCCGTATTATTGATATAGATCATTCCTGTAAAATAATCGTTCCACTGGTACACCCCATGAAACAACGAAATGGTCGCTACTACAGGCATCGATACAGGAAGTACGATCCGGCAGAAGATGCTGAAGTCGTTAGCACCGTCTATTTTCGCCGCCTCCTCCAACGCATCCGGCAGCTCCCGGAAAAAAGCCATAAAAATAATAAGGTCAAAAAAGCTGAACATTGCAGGAATGATGTACACCCAAAAGCTGTCCAGCAGCCCAAGATCACGGATCAGCAAATACGTAGGAATCAAACCTCCACCGAAAAATAGGGTAATGGTGCCGATCAGCATATACAGCTTACGCCCGATCAGCTCTCTACGGGAATATGCATATGCAATCATTGCGGTAAAAAACACATGTACAATCGTGCCAATTAGCGTCTTGGCAACCGTTACCCCCATCGCAGTCATGATGCCGCTGTTGGCAAAAACAGCCTGATAGCTATCCAGACTAAAGAGTCTCGGCCACCAGTAAATGCCGCCTCGCATTGCGTCAGCTCCTTCGTTAAAGGAGTTCACCAGCACATACCACACGGGGTATAAGGTCACAAAACAAATAACCAGCATGAAGATGTTGTTGAAGAAATCAAATATCGCTTCGCCTGCTGTTCTGCGTCGCAATAACTGCATACATCCGTCCTCCTTCAAAATAGAGAGGTATTATTCATCCGTTTGGTCACCGAATTGGCTATCAGCAGCAAAATGAGAGCAAGAACTGATTTTAGCAATCCCACCGCAGTAGAATACGAGAAGCGTCCCTGCTGAATGCCCACCTGATATACATAAATATCAACTACATTACTTGCACTTTCATTTAGCGAGTTACGCAGGACAAGAATTTGATCAAAGTTGGAGTTCAATATGCCGCTGACCGCTAAAATAAACAAAATGGATATTGTGCCCTTGATGGCGGGAAGTGTGACGTACCACATTTTCTGAAACCGTCCCGCTCCGTCAATGGTGGCTGCTTCGTACATGTCCGTAGATACGCCCGCCATGGCTGCCAAATAAATAATAGCTGACCATCCAAGCTCCTTCCAAATATCCGAGCTGACGACGATAGTCCAAAAATAGCCTGGCTCCGCTAAATAACTAATCGGCTGGTCGATCCAGCCCCAAGCCAGCAACAGTTGATTGATCATCCCGGTATCTGCCAGCCATGTGGTTAAAATTCCGCCAAGAATGACCCATGATAGAAAGTGAGGAAGGTACGAAATGGTCTGAATGGATTTTTTAAACCGCGTAGACCGGATTTCATTTAGAAACAGAGCAAATACAATAGGTAACGGGAACCCTATTGCCAGCTTGAGCAGGCTAATGCCCAGTGTATTTTTGACAATATACCAGAAGCTATCATCCTCTAAGAAGGCACGAAAATGTTCTAACCCCGCCCATGGTGCGCTTGATATAGTACCAATAATGTCAAAATGTTTGAAAGCAATCAAAATGCCGTACATCGGAATGTAATGGAAAATAATCATCCATACCACTCCAAGCAGTGCCATGGTCTGCAAATGTCTTTGTTGAGCCCATCTGCGCGCTAGTGATGTCCCCTTCCTCGATCGAACCGACGGCTGTGGCTGTGGATTTTTCCATCCTGTACTCATGCAGAAGACCTCCCTTCTTTTTTTGTAAGCACTTACATCCATTATTTTAGGGGCTTCTGCTTCTAATGAGTAGTACTGGATTTTTTGATTTTGGTGTCTAAAGTTCAGGTGAAGATAGGACAATACGCAAAAAAATTATTCCAGCCCTTGGATTTTCTATTTCTATTAATTTACGAAAAAGACTATCAGATGGTACGATAAAACTATATAGAATTCCAATCATTACCTATGTGCCTAGATCAGGAGGATTAAGAATGGAAGAATTGGTTCGTTCGATTCAGAAACAGGTTCGGAATAAAAGGTTTGCCTGCTGGGCAGGGTTCTTCATGTTTGGCCTGTGTACTTTAGTCGGCGTGGCAGCTCAGGAATGGTTTATGACCCTCCTGGGGCTCGGGATGACAGTCCTATCGATTTATGGATTGACCATGCTGCGTGGTATGACAAAGTTAAGTAAAGAGTATCAGCCAGGAAAGGGCTATGGTTATTATCGCCGTACGGCACAACAAAAGCTGCGTTATTTGACTTGGGGACAGTGGTTACTCGGCGGCTTTATCGTTTTGATGTTCTTTATATACCACGTCCGCCTTAGTGCTTTTCTTATAGCTATCTTGGGGATCTTGACCATTCAATTCAGTATCAAAAAACGAATTAAAAATCATCAGGAGCCCGACGTCACAGAGTTGGATGAGTTTGTACGGATGGGGATTGTCTCTCCGCATGAGCAAACTATTGGAGTGTATAAAGATTTCCTACACCTTAGCCATACGTTTCAGGGTAACCAAATTGTTATCGTTACTGACAAACGGCTGATATCTGTGTTTGTAGAGGAACAAGGACGTGCGTTGAAAACAGAAATACTACTTTCAGGTATAAACAAAGTACGCGCCATCGGTACGGGTTTTCAGGGTCAAGGTTTATTACTGTCTGTAAGCAACCGTGACCATAACGAGCTTCACATTCATATGGTCGGGAAAAGCATTTACTTTTCGCCAGAGCAATTCGTGGGCTGCTTGCTACGAGCGCTGGACGCAGCATTAAAAATTGGATCATACAGTACAGAAGAAACATTCCCCGCTTACCAACAGACAAGGATTTCATTGCATCCATTAGAACAAGGTTTGTTGCACAAGCCTACAACCGCTTAAATATTCCTCATAAAAAACGCTAAATAGCAAGCAAGCTCTGATCTTCATGAGCTTACTTGCTATTTGGTTAATCAAAACATCCTACTTTTTACCATTCTCACTTATTAATGATTGGCTCCATGATAAAACACGGTGATGAGATCATGACTAGTAACAAACATTAGCAAACTAAACAGACTGAGCGACAACGGGCGTGAAATCAATTTTTTCATCCTTTAACACTCCTTTTAGAATAGTTATATATTGGTCTTGCTGTGTTGCCGTAGCTTGGGATCTGAAAATCTCAAATATAGCAGTACATTTCCTAAACTCATGCTCATGTTCCATACCCAGAGTATCGGACAGCTTGAGAGATTGCAGGATATAGCCCAACGCAACCCTAAACTGCCGCAGTTTTATATAATAAAGAGCCAACTGATAGCAGAAGCGAAAATAATATGAAACATTCACAGGCTCTTCAAAATATTTAAAATCCTCAATTTGTTCGGCAAATGATTCAAGCACGCGCTCCAAAGGATAGTCGTGTCTGGTCGCTCCCTCAACAATGGAAAGAAGTCCTGGTAACAGCTCTTCCGGATTGTCACGAAGAAATTGAACGTATTCCTGCAACATTTCGGAACGACCTGACAAAATATCAAGAGCATATAAATTAGCTCTCGCAGCATGGCGATAATAATCCACTTCTGCTTCTCCATATGGATCGAGACCATTAAACCAGCCTAACTCTGCATATTTTTCAATGCAGTCTCGGGCGGCCTCATACTTGCCCTGTTTTTGGAAGGCCATGCCTTTCATAAGATGACTGTAGCCGTAATAGTAGACTAACGGCCGTTTGGTATGTATCGGTTGTATAGGTTTCTTGAATGCTTTGTAGAGCTGCCACTCTTGATACTTCTGGTTGACGTGGTAATACAGCTGATCGCATAAAGCGATCATATGGGTACCATCCATAAACGAAAAGGACAGCTTAATCATGTTAACAAGTGTGTCTAGATCTGTGATGTCGGAGTGAACAAGATCATCCACCCTCCCCACCTCCTTGTCCGACTTTTGTACTCATCAAACAAACCATGATCTATATCCTAATCAAAAAATAACTTAATTACGTATTTATAACGTAATTAAGTTATATCATGAAATCAAACATATGACAAGGGAAATTATAAAATATTCCAGTTTTCAAAATGTAGATCCTATAGAGCATTCATTTGTTCAGTTCCATATGAAGCAACGGAAATGCCCGACCTGATCCATCCAGCGCAGATCGTCCTGTTTGTTTAAAGCCATAATGTCTATAGAAAGCATGCGCCTTCTCGTTTTGCTCATTCACATCTACTTTGAGGTGCGTCCCTTTTATTTTTTCAGCATGCTTGATAAGTCGGCTGCCTGTGCCCTGTCCATGCCGTTCTGGGTCGACAAACAGCATCTCTATTTTCTGCCCGTCCAGCCCGATAAAACCCGTGGGCTCCTGAAGTTCAGTACATTCTACCCAAACCTCAATTTCTCTAAAAGCGCCGTTACTTACGATGTGATGGTAAAATTGAATGTCCTCTTCAGACAAAAATGTGTGCGTTTGGCGTACTGCCCGAAGCCAAATATCTACGAGTTGATCATGATTTTCTTCTCGATAAGCAATAATGTCATGTGGCACTGTATTTCCCCCTTATGCGAATATCCGTATAGTATGGTTTGCAGTAAGTCTAACATGTGTATTTAGCAGCATTCAAACACAAAAAGGAGGCGGATTCTTCCGCCTCCTTTTAGGTTACAACCCTTTACAATGTAACACCATTTTTGAAGATAGCAAGCTCCCTGAAATTGTTTTTCTCATTATTCACCCAGGTTCCACTGGCTACATCAATAATGTAATCGACAAAGTTGCGTAGCGCATCTTCCATACTGACATCCTCCACCAGTGAACCAGCGTTATAGTCGATCCAGTGAGGTTTAGCCTTATATAGCGGCGAGTTGGTCGACACCTTCATCGTCGGAACGAAGGAGCCAAAAGGCGTGCCGCGCCCGGTTGTGAATATGACGAGCTGACAGCCCGCTGCAGCAAGCGCCGAAGAAGCAACTAGATCGTTCCCCGGTGCGCTGAGCAGATTAAGCCCCTTGGTCTTGAGACGCTCTCCGTACTGAATAACATCGGTGACCGTGGAGGACCCGGATTTTTGCGTACAGCCCAGTGATTTATCCTCCAGTGTCGTGATGCCGCCTGCTTTATTGCCTGGTGACGGATTTTCGTATACTGGCTGCTTATAATCCAGAAAATATTGTTTAAAATCGTTAATCAAATGTACGATCTTATCGAATACTTGCTCATCGGCAGCGCGCTCCATTAAAATCGTCTCCGCGCCGAACATTTCGGGTACCTCCGTCAGTACGGTCGTTCCACCCTGTGCTGCCATATAATCCGACAATCGTCCAAGCAGTGGATTGGCAGTAATACCCGACAGACCGTCAGATCCACCGCATTTCAAGCCGATGTTCAGCTCAGACAAAGGTACAGGCTCCCTTCGATCTTCTTGCACAGCTGCAAAAATTTCATGGAGCAGCTTTACCCCTTCCTCCACTTCATCCGACACCTCCTGGGAAAGTAAAAACTTCACCCGCTCCGCGTCATATTCCCCGATGGCTTCTTTAAATTCTTTCATTTCATTGTTCTCACAACCCAAACCAAGTACTAGTACGCCACCTGCATTCGCGTGTTTCACTGCATCAATCAAAATCGTGCGCGTATGTGCATGGTCGTCGCCCAACTGAGAACATCCATAGTTATGCTTGAGCACAAGTGCATTTTCAAAAGGTGAGATATCTCCCACTTCCTGCTTGAAGCGGTTTAAAATGAGTTCGGCAATTCCATTCACACAGCCTACCGTCGGCACAATCCACAACTCATTGCGAATCCCTACACGACCATCCTTGCGCCGAAATCCTTGAAACGTCCGACTCTCCTGTTCATATATATGAGGAGCTGGTTTAGGCTTATAAGTATATTCCTCCACACCTGTCAGATTCGTTTTCGTATTATGCGTATGCACATGTTGACCTGTCTGAATGGGCTGAATGGCATGACCGATGGGATATCCGTATTTCAGGACATGCCCACCTTTAGGGATGTCCTGCAACGCAATTTTGTGCCCACGCGCTACATCCTCCGCCAGCTCCACGCATTGTTCTTGTTGTTGTGCTCCCCATGCCAGCGTCTCTCCCTGCTTGTAATCACGCAAAGCGACAGCCACGTTATCTTGATCATGAATTTGAATGAATTCCAGCATTCCAGTCTCCTCCTTGCTTATGCTCCAGGTACGCTGTTCCCGGTTAGGGAATCGAGCGTCTCCTTCATTCCTCTGCTTGTAATTTCATACACGTGCTGCGCCGTTTGTTCAGCCAGCCCTTCGATCTGATTCAGATCTTGACCCCACCATGTCTGTTTGCTGAGTACCTGCTCGGTCAATTGCTTCGCTCCAGCGAGAGATCCGTCATACGTACTCCACAGTTCGCCAAACGTGCTCAATACTTCCGCTTCGTCGGCCAATGCAATCGACTCGCCATTTCTGTCTCCCCGGTAAAATACGAATAAGGACGCTAGCGAAAATACGATTTTGGCAGGCAACGCCTTACGCTGTGCCACATACTGTAGCAAGGATGGCAAGTTCCGTGTCTTGAACTTGGACACCGAATTCAATGCGATGCTCATGACATAATGACTTACATAGGGATTACGGAACCGTTCAATCACATCGTCGGCATAAACATTCAATTCCGCTGCTGGCGAGTCCAGTGTCGGAACAATTTCTTCTCGAATCAACGACTGGATATATTCGCCCATAACCTTATGCTCGACCGCTTGCCCCACTGTATCCAGGCCATATAGATAGGCTACAGGGGTAAGCGCCGTATGTGCCCCATTCAAAATGCGCACCTTCCGTGTACGATATGGCGCCATATCGTCGACAATCAGTACATTCAATCCAGCCAAATGAGCAGGTAATTCTTCTTTAAGCCACTGTGGCCCTTCAATAACCCATAAATGATACTGTTCGCCCACAACAACCAAATCGTCCTTGTAACCCAATTCCGCTTGGATTTCATGAATCCGGTCTTTGGGATAACCAGGTACAATCCGATCCACCAAACTGTTGCAGAACGTATTCGCTTTCTCTAGCCATGCAATAAATTCGGCCCCAAGCTCCCATTGGTTCGCATATTTCAGCACGATTTCCTTGAGAGCGTCTCCATTACGGTCGATGAGTTCGCACGGAATAATGACCAGTCCCTTGCTTTGATCGCCCCCGAAAAATTGAAAGCGCTTGTACAGAAAGGCGGTCAGCTTGCCTGGAAAGCTTTTTTGCGGGCGATCTTCCAATTGATCCTCAGGTGCATAAGCGATCCCTGCCTCCGTTGTGTTTGAAACAATAAAGCGCAGCTCTGGCTTTTGGGATAATGCTTCATACTCCATGAATTCCGGGCCGTATGGATTAATACCACGAGTGACGCACTCCACAACGGTATGCTCTTTCATGGCTTTCCCGTCCTTAATTCCTTCAAGGATAACCGTATAGAGACCATCCTGTACGTTAAGCTTCTCCACAAGGCCTCCTGGCTGCGGTTGTACAATCACAACCCCTGTATTCCATTCTGCCAGCTTATTCATTTTGTCAATTTGCCAGTCTACAAAAGCACGCAGGAAGTTCCCTTCCCCGAATTGCAGTACCCTCTCGGGATGTGGTTCTGTAATGATAAAGCTTTTTCTGTTTAATTGGTCTAATTCATCTACATGTTTCATCTGGAGTAGCCTCCCACTAGTACCATAATGATTTCACCGTTATTTTATCACAATGCACACGTTAACAAAATAGTTTTATCAACATTTTTAGTTTAAAAAAATAATAATGACAATAATATGAACACGTTAACATATACGTTTATATAAAAATATGCAAGTATATTGTCCTTCTTGCGTTGTTTCGCACCTGTTCCAAGACGGTTAAGGCTAACTATTACCCTATCCCGAGACCTTGTTCATATATACATTTCAGCAGAATAGACGCAAGAAAGCACGGGCAGGATAACACTACTTACTAGGCAGGAGGAGCATCTATGAAGACAATCGCAGATACTATTGTACAAGTTTTAGTTAATGCAGGGGTCAAGCGGATCTATGGCATCGTTGGAGATTCATTAAATAATATGGTGGATTCCATTCGCAGCAATGGTCAAATTGAATGGATTCATGTAAGGCACGAAGAAGTGGCTGCCTTTGCAGCTGGAGCAGATGCTGATCTTAGTGGCAGCATTGCCGTATGTGCCGGTAGTAGCGGCCCCGGGAATCTGCATCTGATTAACGGTTTATATGATTGCCACCGCAATCGAGTGCCTGTACTTGCTATTGCGGCTCATATTCCAAGTGATGAAATCGGAAGTGAATATTTTCAGGCTACACACCCTGAGCATCTTTTTGGAGAATGCAGTCACTTTTGTGAGGTAATTACGACACCGCGTCAAATTCCAAGAACAGTGACCATGGCTATTCAGGAGGCAGTTTCACGTTCAGGTGTTTCCGTCATTGTTCTTCCCGGTGACGTAGCAGCTTTGGAAGCTGAAAAGGTGCCCACTCCTGAACATGTCTATCACCCCACAGCACCTGTCGTCCATCCATCCGCTTCTGAAATTTCCCGGCTGGCCGAATATTTAAATAACGGTAAACGAATTACGCTGCTATGTGGCGCTGGTTGTGCTCACTCTCACGACTTGCTTATGCAGCTGTGCGACAAGCTAAAGTCTCCCATGGTATCCGCTCTGCGAGGCAAGGAATATTTGGAATATAACAACCCTTATTATGCTGGATTGACGGGACTGATCGGGTATTCTTCCGGGTACCATGCCTTGATGGATTGTGACGTCCTGCTCATGCTCGGAACAGACTTTCCTTACAGACAATTTTATCCTGAAGATGCGATTGTCCTACAGGTAGACATAGATCCTTCCCATCTCGGCAGACGAACTCCGTTGACGTATGGTTTATGCGGGGATGTAAGGGCAACGTTGGAAATGCTGCTTCCTCATTTAACGTCGAAGCATGATGCCAAGCATCTGGAAAAAACCGTCTCCCATTATGCCAAGGTACGCCAGGAGCTGGACGATCTGGCGGTTGGTAAGCCAGGTCATATGCCGATCCATCCGCAATATCTCGCCAAGGTTATCAGTGATGCCGCCCAGGAAAATGCTATTTTCACTTGTGATGTCGGTACTCCCACAGTATGGGCAGCGCGTTATTTGCAAATGAACGGTCAGCGCCGACTTCTCGGTTCCTTCAATCATGGTACGATGGCAAATGCACTGCCGCAGGCGATCGGTGCGCAAGCCACTGAGCCTAACCGACAGGTGATTGCCCTCTCAGGCGATGGTGGACTCACGATGCTGATGGGCGACCTGCTCACCCTAAAACAGCATCAACTGCCTGTAAAAGTTATTGTTTTCAACAATGGCGCTCTCGGCTTTGTCGAGTTGGAAATGAAAGCAGCCGGATTCTTGGAAAACGGGACTGAACTGGTTAACCCTGATTTTGGTGCTGTAGCACAAGCCATGGGACTTAAGGGCATTCGGGTTGAAGATCCGACCATGCTGGAGGATGCCATTCAGCAAGCATTGGCTCATGACGGCCCTGTTGTGGTAGATGTGGTGGTGAACCGCCAGGAACTATCCATGCCACCTAAAATTAATCTTAAGCAAGCAGAGGGATTTACACTGTGGATGATGAAAGCCGTGCTGAACGGACGCGGGGACGAGATTGTTGAACTGGCTAAAACCAATCTCTTTCGTTAAATACATGACGAAGCAGTGCTCATTTCAACAAAAAAGGGGCAGGAACAGTGCTTGAGCATTGTTCCTGCCCCTTTGGGGCTTGCCTCTTTTACATAACAAAACTCAGCGTAGTCTGTCTGCCGTCGATTTCCGCTTCATGAGCGCGGTTTCCATAAATATAAGCTCGCCCTCATTGGACGGTGACTGAATTCGTTCCAGAATGCAAGCGGCTCCGCGCTCGCTAATCTGCTCAATCGGTCTTTTGACCGTCGTTAACGGTGGAGTCGTATACATTGAGAAGCCGATATCGTCAAACCCAATGATAGAGATATCCTCCGGTACTTTCAAGCCATTTTCAAATACCGCATTCATCGCACCAATAGCCATATCATCGTTAGAGCAAAACACTGCTGTCGGTGGTTCTTCCAAGGCAAGCAGTTGCTTCATTGCCAGACTTCCGCTTTCCGTATCATAGTGACCCTGCACAATATATTCGTGTCGGATCGGCTTACCACGATCAATTAATGCATTCATGAAACCTTCGCGGCGTTGCTGGGTCGACTTGAAGCCTTCTACCCCCTCGATAATCGCAATGCGTTCATGCCCGCTTTCAATGAGAAAGGAAACAGCTTCATAGGAGCCTTCCTTATCATTAGAAATCACATTTACAATCCCAGCCCCAGACACCTGCCGGTTCAGTACAACTAGCGGAATGCCTTGACCTAGCACATGATAAATAAAAGGGTTGTCCGCTTCGCTTTGACTCATCAGAATGATGCCATCAAAACGCTTGCGATGAATAGCAGAAAAATCAGCGTAATCGTCAATTCCTCGCACAAACAGATTGTAATCCACCCCAATGACGTTGTTAACTCCACGGATGGTATCCGCAAAAAAACTGGAGCTGGTGCCTTCTGAAATACTGGTGAAAAACAGGCCTATCGTATGCGAGCGCTGGAGAACCAGGCTTTTAGCATTGTAATTTGGAATGTAATTGAGCTGCTCTGCCAACTCCATAATTTTGCGTTTCGTATCTTCTTTAATCAGCGGGCTGTTATTGAGCGCCCGGGAGACGGTTGTATGGGAAACATTAGCCAGTTTGGCAATGTCTTTAATAGTAGCTGCCATATACGTATCCTTTCCTTAGTAAGGCTCTAAAAAATTATATACTCACCATACCACAGGAGCCGCCCGGAAAAGAAGACCTTCACAAATTATACGCGGTTGTCCGCATGTCGACGCTGTAATTCTTGAACCATTTCTGCATGTCTGCTGTCCGTCAGTTTGTACATTTTACCGATTACTAGCATGGCCAATGCCAAGGCAACAGCCGGATAAAGACAAAGCAAGGCTTTGATTCCAAGCAGCGTTCCAGAGGATTGAATCACATTCGGTACATATCCTACAAGCGCCAGTCCAATACCCGATAGAAAGCCGGACAAGGATTGAGCCAATTTACGTGAAAAGTTAAATAGTGAGTAGGTAATCCCTTCCTTGCGCTCCCCGGATGACCATTCGCCGTAATCAATGATATCGGACACGAATGCCCAGGTAACCCCGTTGGGAATACTAATACCAATGA
The DNA here is from genome assembly GCF_038008995.1 of Paenibacillus sp. FSL W8-0439. Classification (NCBI taxonomy): domain Bacteria; kingdom Bacillati; phylum Bacillota; class Bacilli; order Caryophanales; family Paenibacillaceae; genus Paenibacillus; species Paenibacillus sp. FSL W8-0439. The sequence goes on along the minus strand of NZ_JBBPAK010000001.1, from coordinate 2,283,817 downwards.
ACGAAATACTCGCCAGAATTGTGAAAATATATACGTTGGAAGGCATCAAAAAGTTAATCGAATCGGCAATAACGCTAACTAGCATCCCTAAGATTGCCGTTTTACGTTTACCAAAACGCCGTACCAGTTTGGGCAGGAACAATACACCCAGCAGTGACGAACCGATAATAATAAAATTCATATACGCCATTAATTCTACATGTCCCAAATTATATTCGGCAAAATAGATCAACAGTGCGGACTTGATATTGTAAGCGGAAATGGTGAAAATCGTCATTAAAACGAGCACCAGCAAGGGTTTATTATTCGTAAAGGTGTGCACAATCACGCCTAAAGATAGCTTCTCTTTTGGCCCGGACTGGCTAATAATACGTTCTTTCGTTCCTCGGTAACATATGATGAAAGCGATCACACCAATGAATGACATGATCCCCATGACCACCGGATAGCCAACATGATGGTTAGGAAACAATAAAATAAGCGGCATGACCACGACACTGGTTACGAATAATGCACCTAGTGATCCCGCCTGACGGAAAGATGACAACGAAGCACGTTGCTGAGTATCCTGCGTAATGGCAGCACCCAACGAGCCGTATGGAATGTTTACAATAGAGTAACCAATCCCCCAGATCATATAGGACGCGTAGGCGTAAATGAGTTTGCCTGTGGGTGAAATATTCGGCGAAATAAAGGTAAGAACCGTAAGAATTGCTAGGATAACGCTTCCAACGACAAGAAAAGGTCTAAATTTTCCGCGTGTACCGATATGTTTGCGATAATCAACAAAGGACCCTACAATGGGATCACAGACGGCGGCAAACAGCTTGCTGACCAAGAAAATGCCTGCGGCGGCTCCTGCAGAAACCCCTGCTACATCCGTAAAAAATTTCAGCAAATACAACTGCCCCAAATCAAACATGAATCCGTTTCCAAAGTCACCCATACCATACGAAATCTTTTCTTTCAGGCTAATATGCTCACCTGTCTTGTTGTCAGTTTGGACGCTCTCCTGCACGATAGGCACTCCCATACCTACACACTCCTCTACACTTGTAATTATTTTCACATACTCATTGATATCTATTTTGGTTTTTAATTGCTCTTGCCGGGAGATGGGTACAAGCTCCTAGCAAGAGCTCCTTTTCTCTGAAGTTAGTGAGTCCTCACTTTAGAATGTAGCGTCACTTACTATGAACAACCGTTGGGAAGTTAAAATATTGCTCGGCGTTATTGTAGCAAATATTTTGTACCATGGCTCCGAGCAGTTCCAGATCCTCAGGGGCCTTGCCCTCCTGAACCCACGTTCCGATTAAATCGCAAAGGATACGGCGGAAATATTCATGACGTGTGTAAGATAGAAAGCTGCGCGAATCCGTCAGCATGCCAATAAAGCGGGATAGCACTCCGTAATTAGCCAGCAACTTCATCTGCTCCTGCATACCTTCGATATGGTCATTAAACCACCAAGCGGTACCAAACTGGATTTTCCCTACTGTACCGCCGGATTGGAAACTGCCTGCGAGACTTGCCAATACTGGATAGTCAACCGAATTAAGCGAATACAAAATGGTTCTTGGCAATCCTCCTGCCAGTTCCTGTGCGTCCAGTAATGCTGCCAGTGGACGGGCGAGGGAACCATCATTAACAGCATCGTAACCTGTATCCGGTCCCAAACGACGGAACATCGCAGTGTTGTTGTTACGCAGCGCGTGAATATGGTACTGCATCGCCCAGCCGTGTTCTGCATACTGTTTGCCAAGGAAGACCAGCACGTACGACTTATATTTCGCCTCTTCCAAAGGAGTCACACGGCCTTCCTCCAGCCCCTTGCTGAATATGGCTGCTGCTTCCTCCGGTGTTGTTTCTTCAAAAACTACAGTATCCAGCGCATGATCAGATACCCGACCTCCGGCAGCATGAAAATGGCGCACCCGGCTTGCCAGCGCATTCAAAAATCCTTCAAACCCGGAAACGTCCAATCCGCTGACTTCACCCAATCGAGCCACCCATGGCTGGAAGGTTTCACGATTAATTTCCAAAGCTTTGTCGGGGCGGAAGCTTGGCAACACAGCTACTGGGAAATCGGTCAGCTTGCTGATTTGTTTGTGGTATTCGAGATGGTCGGTCGGATCATCCGTGGTGCACACGACAGTTACCTTCGAGTTCACAATCAGATCACGTGCCCCATAGCCCGGCCCCTGCAGCTTTTGGTTTACCTTTTCCCAAATCACAGGTGCGTTCTGTTCATTCAGCAACTCGTAGACACCAAAAAAGCGTTGAAGCTCCAAATGTGTCCAATGGTACAACGGGTTGCCGATCAATGTAGGTACAGTTTTGGCCCAGGCCAGAAACTTATCATAATCTTCACCATCACCCGTGATCAATCGCTCCTCGACCCCATTGGCCCGCATAAGTCTCCACTTGTAATGATCACCGTACAACCAAGCTTCCGTAATATTCTTGAATTTTTTATTTTCATAAATTTCTTGTGGACTTAAATGACAATGATAGTCAATAATCGGCATATCCTTGGCATATTGATGATACAAGGTTTCAGCCGTTGGATTGCTCAACAAAAAGTTTTCGTCTAAAAACGTTTTGGTCATTACTTTCTCATCCCTTCTATAATCGTGTTTCTTAATTAATTGTTAACGTTAACAAAAATATTCGAGCTCTACTTACCTTTTAACAATTACATTCTCCATAACATAGAAATCCACGTGGTTATACAGGATGAAAAAGCTATAATATGATTTCTGTACATCCTATCACGCTGGATTACTTCACCTTAAATTTAATGTTTACGTTAACAACAATTACATTGTAACCGCTATCCTTTGTAGAGGAAAGTGATTTTTATCATGTGAGCGGATAAAAATGATCTGCCCCCATTTGAGGAGAACTGTTCTAAACCTTCTCGATGACTGAGACCATAAGAAAATTCCACAAATTTTAATTTCCGCGATAAATCAAACTTTGAAAACGTTTTATACGATTTTCTCTTTTTTTCTGAAAATTTCTTTCTTGAAAATACCAGTTATTGTATTATAATTGCAATATACATCCATTGATTTACATTGAAAGTATTTCATTAGTTTATTTCACACACGAAGAAGAAGAGGTGGTAGCATTGAGTACAAAAGTGCAAGCTGTTCAAACTAAAACTAAAACCAAATCCGATACAAAAGGAGCCGACCTTGTTGTCGACTGTTTGATTAAGCAGGGGGTTACGCATATTTTTGGCATTCCAGGTGCCAAAATCGATTCTGTTTTTGATGTTCTTCAAGATCGGGGTCCAGAATTGATCGTATGCCGCCATGAACAAAATGCCGCCTTTATGGCAGCAGCGGTCGGTCGATTAACTGGTAAGCCGGGTGTATGCATTGTTACCTCGGGTCCAGGCGCGTCTAACTTGGCGACAGGACTTGTCACCGCGAATGCAGAAAGTGATCCTGTCGTCGCCATTGCAGGTGCAGTCCCAAGATCGGAACGCCTGAAACGCACACATCAATCTATGGATAATGCCGGACTATTCGAACCTATCACTAAATACAGTGTAGAAGTAGAACACCCTGATAATGTACCGGAAGCCATTGCTAATGCATTTCGGATTGCGACCTCAGCCCAGCCTGGAGCCACATTCGTCAGCCTGCCGCAGGACGTGTTGACTTCGTCATCCGAAGTAACAGTCATTGAGAAGGTTTCCCTTCCCCAGCTTGGGACTGCACCCGCCGAGCTCATCAAACAAGTCGCAGACCAAATCAGAAAAGCCAAACTGCCCGTACTTCTTCTCGGTATGAAAGCCAGCACGCCTGAAGCCACCGCAGCTATCCGTGCTCTTATTCGAGATACAGATCTGCCTGTTGTCGAAACCTTCCAGGCCGCTGGAGCCATCTCCCGTGAACTGGAAGACCACTATTTTGGAAGAGTGGGGCTGTTCCAAAATCAACCGGGTGATATGCTGCTTGGAGCCGCAGATTTGGTACTGACGATTGGCTATGATCCTATCGAATACGACCCAAAAAACTGGAACATCCCGGCAAATCGAACACTCATTCATCTGGATGACCATCAAGCCGATATTGATCATGATTATCAACCGGACTACGAGTTAATCGGGAACATAGGTCTGATTGTGAGTGGCCTCGCAGAAGAGTTGCCTACCTTAAAGCTACCTAAATCCTCCTGCGACCAATTGAATCGTCTACGCCATGATCTGAACGAGCAAGCAGCTGTTCCAGCCCACAAGCATGATTTTCTGATTCATCCATTACAATTTATTCGCACACTTCGCAGTCTGATTGATGATAACGTCACAGTCACCTGTGATGTCGGTTCACACTACATTTGGATGGCACGGTATTTCCGTTCGTATGAACCGCGACGCCTGCTATTCAGCAACGGAATGCAGACGTTGGGCGTAGCACTGCCTTGGGGGATTGCCGCTACACTCGTCAACCCCGGTCAAAAAGTCGTGTCTATTTCTGGAGACGGAGGATTTCTGTTTTCATCCATGGAGCTCGAAACCGCTGTACGTCTTAACTCACCGCTAGTGCATATTGTATGGAGAGATGGTACCTATGACATGGTCGCCTTTCAACAACAGATTAAATACGGCAGAACGTCTGGCGTAAAATTTGGAGATGTCGATGTCGTGAAATATGCGGAAAGCTTTGGGGCCACCGGATTACGCGTCCACTCTCCTGAAGAACTGGAAAACGTATTGCAGCAAGCTCTTCATACGGATGGCCCTGTGGTCGTTGATATTCCGATTGATTATCAAGATAATATCCAGTTGGGACGCAAACTGCTACCAAATCAATTAAACTAACTTTTACCGAGACTTTCTCGTGACGGTTTCGTGACAATTAAAGAGCAACACGTTATTTTTTATAATTTTTTTGAGCTATTTGTGTTATTTACTGAAACATTACGTTTATTATTGAAAAAGAAAGAAAATGAATGCATACAATTACAAAAGGAAGTGTATTACCATGACCGTTGCAGGACTGGAAACCAAGCAAGAAACTGATCATGATATTTACCAAACGTCCACTATGCTTGCTCTATTAGATGGTCTTTATGATGGAGTTGTTGCCTTTGATGAGCTGCAAAAGCACGGGGATTTCGGAATTGGTACCTTTGATCAACTGAATGGCGAGATGATCGCGTTCGATGGTGAATTTTATCACTTGCTTCCAGACGGTACGGCCCATCGCGTAAAACCGGAAGAAACTACTCCGTTTTCCACCGTCACCTTTTTCCGCGAAGATTTCACATATACTATTGACCATCCCATGCATCGTGAAGAGCTGGAAGCTTTGCTGCTAAAGCTGTTTCCAAGCCGTAATCTGTTCTATGCGTTCCGTATGGATGGCACTTTTCGTGAAGTAAAGACACGTACTGTGCCTCATCAAGTGAAGCCTTACAAACCATTTATCGAAGCAACCAAGTCACAGCCTACCTTTACTTTTAATGACGCTTCCGGCGTGATCACAGGCTTTTGGACACCTGCTTATGCCCAAGGGATTGGAGTAGCCGGATTTCATCTCCATTTTATTAATGATGAACGTACTGGAGGCGGGCATGTTTTTGATTTTGTTGTCGACAAGTGCACAATCCGTATTTGTCAAAAATCCAATCTACATCTTGTGCTGCCCGATACACCAGATTACTTGAAGGCTAATTTGTCCAGAGTAGACTTGGAGAAAGAAATCGCTGTTACTGAGGGTGCGCAATAATCACAGCATATAGCTCGTCCAGGTAGGCCCCTACAGCTAGAAAATAAAAAGCAAAAGATCACAGTCAGAAAATGAGGCTACTGCTCTCTGACTGTGATCTTTTTATGTAGGCAACATATATACACAATGCCGCTTATGCTCTCACTCCGGCCTACTTATTCCTCGATCTGGTCTAACTTATCAGCATAATATTGAATGGCACGGGAGTACTCCTGTAATGTTATGTCTGCGGTCGTTTCAGCCAACTCCATGAGCAGCCCCTCCATGGCCTTCCCGTGTTCCCCCAGATTATATAACACCATAGCGTAGAATACCCGAAACGGTCTGTAATCCGGAAATTCGTTCATTCCTGTGTCCAACCACGCTTTCGCCTTGGCGTAATCCCCTATTACACGATATGTACTGCTTAATCCTAGGATGGCTCCTCTCCTGGAATCTGCGGCTAATGCCATACCTAGGCTTTTTTCATAAAAGGGAACCGCCTCCCTTTCCATGCCCAATACGTCGTGCGTCCAGGCTGTCTGATACCATAACTCCGCTTCTTTCGGCTCCTGCTCAAGGGCCTTTAATAAAAGCTCACGTGCTTCCATTGCCTGTCCTGTACGTCTTAGATCGCTGACTTTTGCAATCATTTGTTCCATGCTAATTCCCCACTTTTTTCTTGACTATTTCCTTGAGATACATGTTACCCGACATTTGAATACGATGTAAATGGAGATTCTCAAATATAATGAAGCGCACAAAAAGACTCTCCGCTTAGGAGAGTCGTTATAGTCCGTTGTTACGACTTATTTAACCTTCAACGATGCTGTACTCAATATTCCCGCTACACGTTGCGTGTCGAAAATACAGGAAAGCTCCTCCACTGCTGTCAAGTACAGCAGGCCGTTGCCCTCCAGCTTAGGAGAATTGCCGAGTGGAATTGTGCGTTTGATGAGTTGGGCGTATAATTCCGGTTCGGTGAGATCACGCTCAAAGCTCGCATTCGCCAGCTGCTTAATCAACGCCAATGCACCTGCTACGTGCGGAGTAGCCATCGATGTTCCGCTAAAGGTCGCATATTTCCCGCCCGGAACTGTGGACAAAATATCTTCTCCTGGTGCAACCAAATCCACCTCATTATTAGAATTACTGAACTCTGAGGCGTGTCTGTCAAAGTTGATAGCACCTACGCTGATCACTTCATTATAGCAGCCAGGGTAGCCGAGCTCGTCCGTTCTGTCGTCACCGTCTCCCTCATTTCCAGCTGCACAGATGACCAGGATTTGGCTGGCTACAGCCTTTTTTACTGCTTCATGAAGCTCAGGCACATCCTCAGGGCCACCAAGCGACATTGAGATGATGTCTGCCTTTTGCTCAATCGCATAATAGATACCTTGGATGATCCAGTCATATTGACCGGAGCCCTGCTTGTTTAGCACTTTGATGATGAGCAGATCTGCCTCTGGGGCGACACCTACGACACCATTCTCATTTTCCGCTGCCGCAATGGTTCCTGCCACATGTGTACCGTGACCGTTGTAATCCTTGAAAATTTCCAGATCACCTTCATCATCATCCGTGAAATTGCGGCCACCAATAATGCGTGCCTTCAGATCCGGATGGTCCGCATCACAGCCCGTGTCCAGCACCGCCACCTTTACTCCTCGGCCTCGAGTCTGGTTCCATACCGCAGGTGCCTGGATCATCTCCACCCCTCGCGGTATTTCATTCACTTGTTGCTCCTGCTTGATCACTTGGTAAGGAATGATATGCACTTTACGTTCCATCTTATTCCCTCCTTCATGGATTCAATTGGAAACCATCCGTCTTTGAAACTTTGAAAACCTCTACTGCATTCGAGGTTACTATATTCTAGCAATTTTTGAAAAGTTTGAACATCCCAATTTGCTTATTTTTGCAAAAAAAAAACAGACATCAACCAAATCAATTGGGAAATGTCTGCTCTAGTCCCTCTATGAGCCTTAGATTGATTCCGCTTGTAGCTCAGCCTTAGATAGCAGCGATTTGTGCTGCCATTTCCGGCCTTTCCAGCGTAAATAGTGAAAAATACCTCGTACCCATTCATCGCATGCATGTGCTATCCACACACCCAGCACACCATATCCCATATGAATGCCTAGCACATATGCTAGCGGGATTTTGATCCCCCACATTGAAATAATGGCCATCATTAAGGGGAACTGAACATCTCCTGCTGCTCGCAGAGAGTTAATGACCACGTGATTGAACACACGGCCCGGCTCCAGCAATATACAGAACAACAAAATCGCTGCCCCTAATTGAATGATCGCTGGCTCGTCCGTAAAGATCGCCATCACTTCATATCGGAAAAAGGATACAGCCACGATCACAGCAATCGTAATGACTAGTGACCATTTCAGGCTTCGCAAAAGTTGATGATATGCTTTTTCCTTGTCTCCTGCTCCAATCAGGCGAGCCACAATAATTTCGGTTCCCTCGCCGACGGCCATCCCAAATACCATAAAAAAATACACAATCGTATTCGTATAGAAATGAGTTGCAATCGCTGTTGTACCCATAAAGCTGACAAATCGGGTCACCATCATTTGACTAAGCTGATAAGAAAGCCATTCTAGTCCGGCAGGAATCCCAATTTTAAGGATCGCCACCAGCTTGCTCCATTGAAGCTGTACATAATATTGGATACGAATCGGCGCACTTACACGTTTGTACAGCAGGATAAAAATCCACACACATGCGACGACGCGGCTAATAACCGTTGAAATCGCTGCTCCCGCCACTCCCATTTGCGGCAGACCAAACCAGCCGTATATGAGCAATGCATTTCCCACAACATGCAATATATTCATGCCGATGCCTACGATCATCGTATCTTTGGTAAAACCATGCGAGCGAATGACCGGCCCTGCGGTTAGCATAAGGGCTTCCAAAAAAAGCGAACCCCCTGCCAGCATCATATAGATTTCTGCATTTTCCTTAATGGTCGGAGTAATATGATAGAAGGATAGTAAAAAATCCCGGCTCACGATAAACATCAAACTCAGCGCCAGGCCAAATACCAGATTAAAGGTTAGTGCCGATGCGGTAACACGGCTTGCGTCCACATGCTTTTGCGCACCTAATAACTGAGCAATGATCACACCTACTCCAAGACCAAGCAGATTGAAGAGTATAATCGTAAATTCAATTAACTGTCTGGATACACCAACAGCCGATACAACCTCATCTGAAACATGGCTAAGCATGAACGTATCCACGCTACCCATCAAAATATGAAATAGCATTTCTATGAAGATCGGCCAAGTAATCGCGAAAACCGTCATCGTTTTAACGGCCTGCGCTTGCTTGGAGCCACTTTCCTGCGACAATGACATACTTCTGTATTCCTCCCGCTTCCGTATGTAAATCCAAATTTACTCATACATTTTTTGATAACGCTTACTTATTCGTAAAAAGTCATATGTTTTTTATCATTTTTATAATATTCCAAGCGGTCCTGCAATTGTCCTGTGTGGAATTCGAACTTGTGTCCGTCTGGATCTGTAAAATAGACTGATCTTTTATCCTGTTCATTTCGCTCCCGTCCGGGCAGAATAGGGACATTAAGAGTTTTCAGCTTGTTTAGCATACTTTCAAAATCCGCTTCCGCTACTGAAAATGCAATATGCGTGTAGGAATGATGAATTTCATTTCTCGGAATATCCTCTTCCACATTGAGAGCCAACCACATTCCCAGGCAATCCAGATAAGCCAGCTTGCGTCCTTTAACGAGCAATTTTCCATCTAGTACATTCTGATAGAATTGTATAGACTTATCCAAATTAGACACCGAAAAGCAAATGTGATTCCATCCTTGTATGCTCATGCTTCCTATTCCTTTCAGCGAACCCTGTTCAGCCAGTAATTTCATGCTTCTGTATATTGGTCTAGATCTTCCGGATGATGGCGAATGCAGGTAGCTATACGAAAGTATAATCCCTGTAGCACTTCCCTGTTCAGCTCATATTCCCCTGTCATCTCTGGACTAAGCTTCTCTACTGCCGGCAAAATGGTATCGATGGTCAGCCTATCCGGTGAAGAACAAAAGGCATATATCAAATCATACAGAGGTTCTCCCACCACTGGATCAGGGTCAATAATACCTGTCAATGTACCATCTTCGGCAAACACAAAATTATGTACTCCGAAATCGCCATGAAGCAAATATTTAATATTCCGCTGCGGTGATCCGGCCACAAGAGTATGGATGAACCGATGATTTTCTGAGGGTAAGACGTCTTGTATAATCTTTTCGGATTCTTTTGTTCTGTGGAGCAAAAACTCTCTCCATTCCACAAACGGATGATCCGAATAACCATACTTGCGTTCCTCTCGAAGGGATTTGTAGTGTGCAATGACCTCTGTCGCCAGACTGAGCAGCAAATCACCCTTATTTCTTTCACTATATTGTCTAGTGAACCCTGGCTTGAACGCATATACCAAATAACGATGCAGCGAATCTACATAAATCACTCGAGATAGCTTCTCAATCTGTGCATAGGTTAGCAAAAATTCTGCCTCGGCTTTTACAATCGCGGGATCATTTTGCTTAATGACATATCGTGGTCTGGTACCGTCCATGACAACAACCACTTCACTCGAAGTTCCGCCAGTCAGCGGTTTGAGATTTTGCATATGGCTTTCAAGCACGCCTGCTTCATACAGCTCATTCAGGATAAATTGAATGTCCATGTAAAACCTCCCTATGCATCTGATCCATAAATAATACGACAAATAATGCGGCTGGCGCTTCGGATTGCTAATCTAGCCCACCTGTTCGCCAGCCATTCTTTTCTTACAAATATATTTTTTCATGCTCCGCATAGATTTCAAGCGCCCGCTCCATCTTATGGACATAGGCCTTATCCTGACTGGTACATAGAAAAGTGACATGTCCCTCCTGCAATTGGCCCGTTGTCAACGGAGCTGCCAGTAAATTACGCTCGGACAGCACCTGTTTCAAGCGTTTGACCGTTCCCTGGCTCCCATCAATGAGCTGAATATGAGAAGGCAGCAGTTCTCTCAAAATTTCCTTATAAAATGGATAATGTGTACATCCCAATACGACCGTACCATAGACGTCTAAGTTAAACGAAGACAGCTTATGGTTAAAATAATTGAACAATTCCGTACGGTCAAAATTCAACTGTTCGCAATATTGTACGAGCTCCGGCAAAGGCAATGAGTCCACACTTCCGTGATCGTCAACTCTGGATACTAGTGCCGCATAACCGGATTGTTTTAATGTCAACGGTGTCGCCAGCACCAGAACTCTTTTACCATTGGCTCGGTTCATCTCGACCGCTGGCTTCACGGCTGGTTCCATTCCGATAATCGGAAATTTATATTCCTTCCTTAGCTCCGCCACCGCGATACTTGTAGCCGTATTGCAGGCAATCACCAATGCCTTAATATCCTCTTTTAGAATCGTTTGCACCGAAGCCTTGACATAACCAAGCACCTCTTGGGGTGTTTTCGTTCCATAAGGAACATGAAGCGTATCCGCCATGTAAACAAAATTTTCGTTTGGCAAACGTCTTAGCGCCTCAGACAATACTGTAATTCCACCCAATCCCGAATCAAAAAAACCTATCTTCAAGCTACTCACCTTTTTTCGTTCAACTATGGTGTTAAATCTTGATGGCACCATGTTCATTTCCTTCCTCGCCTATCCAAGCACACTCTTCATTAGACTTTACATTTAAATTTTACCGCAAAACTGATATTTTGCAAAAGAAACACGTAAATTTCACAGTGTAAAAAATAAAGCAGCTTTTCAAAGTAAATTTAATATAGAAGTGTTGACAGATATTATCTTTATATTGTAATATTACGTGGTAACTTACTAACTAAACTTACTTATTCAACTTACTTAGGGGGAAATAAATCATGTCTAAAGTATTATTTGTCAAAGCTAATGATCGTACAGCTGAAGAATCTGCAACAGTTAAATTGTATAACGCATTCGTGGAAAGCTACAAGTCTTCCCACCCATCTGATGAAATCACTGAACTGGACCTGTTCTCCGTCGAGCTTCCTTATCTGAACGCTAACATGATCAACGGCACGTTCAAATCCGCAAGAGGCATGGAGTTGAACGCAGAAGAAGCTCGCCTGGCAAACATCGCTAATGGTTACCTGGATCAATTCTTGGCAGCAGACAAAGTCGTATTTGCTTTCCCGCTCTGGAATATGACGATTCCAGCTGTACTGCACACATACATTGACTACCTGAACCAAGCTGGTAAAACATTCAAATACACTGCTGAAGGTCCTGTAGGTCTTGTAACTGACACTAAAGTAGCCCTGTTGAATGCAAGAGGCGGCGTTTATTCCGAAGGGCCTGCTGCTGCTGCTGAAATGTCTTTGAACTTCATGAGCAACATCTTAACCTTCTTCGGTGTTAAAGACATTGTGAAGGTTGTACTGGAAGGGCATAACCAAGCTCCTGACCAAGCACAAGAGATCGTTGCTTCTGCCGTACAACGTGCAGTAGACGCAGCAAAATCGTTCTAATTATATATATGAAGAAAAGAGGATGTCCGCACCCTTGATGGGATGGAAATCCTCTTTTTTTTGCTACAAAATACAAAAACACGTGCTCCCCTGATCTGTGATCAAGTAAGAAGCACGTGTCTGTATGAGCTTACCTCTATTTAAGGAATGAACTGCTGCACGATTTTTACAACCTTACCGTCACGAAGCGTAACATGGTATGGAAATTGGCTGAGGTCCAGAACATCCTTTTTAGCAAAATCCTTCTCAAACTGTGCCAAAGGGATGGATTCGTTCCATTGCACGTCTGTGTCTTCTATATTCCCTGTGTGGTCATAAATCTGCACCTCTACCGTAGCATCTGGTGCAACCTGATACACGTCATTTTGTACGGAATTGTTTACGATGTAGTAGCCATCCGGCGCTCCATCCAATCCTGTATTTCCTTCATGCTCCACAAATGCTTTGTCTGCTGCTGCGCCTTCGTACCATTCAATCGGGTCTGCTGACAAATAAATTTGTCCATCGCGAATGTCCATTTGGTTTATATATACGGTCTCCTGATTTTCAGCAGCTGCTACAGGTGTGTAGCCTTGCGCTGTTGCCCCTGCCGTCGTAATCAGCATCATCATCAAAGTCAATACGGTCCATTTCGAAGCTAATTTCATCATGTCTGATCTCTCCTTGCCGTTTGGGTATGTACACGGTGTCTGTAAGCTTCATTACCCTTGTGTACCTATCATAAACTTTGAACGGTTAAAAAGTGTATCAGATACATAAAAAATAAGTTACGATTTTTTAAGACTTGGTCTTAAAACTTGATGACATGTCCTAATTTACCTTTGTTATTTTAGTAATCCCACCTGACGTGCCTGTTCCTCGGTGAGAATAAACTCTTCATTTTGCCATACCTCGTCCTCTTTGGTTACAGCAAACATCCCCATAATCTCTGTCCAGATTCCTTTGTCGGCGGCTTCCTTTTGTGTAATGATTATTTTCATATGAATCCCATCCTCCTCAAGAATGCGTGCAATGTGTAGCCCACTGCGCAAACAGATGGTTTCTCCGATCGCTACTCCAAATCCAACTGCCCGCTTCGTTACTCAGCTTATCCTTGCCATTATCATCTTTCATGAATTTATCCAAAACAACAACGATCTAACAAACTGATACCAATACTCAGACTAAAATATATCTTTTCGTTTCAAAGCTCCAACCCTTATATATGGGAGCCACAGTGCTTGTCCTAAATTGCAAAAGGGATAACTGTTCCGCTTATAACATATGTACCCTTTTCCCACCGAGATTATTCGTATTTTATTTATGATCTTAAAACTTTATATTACTTCCGTGGGTAATGATCTATTTGGAACGACTGGGTATAAAATAAAAACGGCTGCAGTTATCCTACAAGCCGTTTCTACTAATAAATTTTTATGTTTGGTCCGTTTCTCGTAGCGGTCACGAGCCGCATACCGTTACTTCAATAATTCTGATGTTTTTGCCCTATTTTTACACGGAAAAGTAAAAAGGCTGTACGCATACAGGCTTGGACACAGTTACTTGTTGTCCTGTGTAAGTCAAGCGACCGCTTGCCTTGTCCACTTTGAAGGTAACAATATTGTTGGTGTCGCGGTTAGCCACGAGCATATAATCACCATTAGGTGTCAAAGCAAAATGACGCGGATGCTCGCCTTCAGCAGATACATGCTCCACTAGACTCAGCTTGCCTGTTGCAGCGTCTACAGCGTACACTACGATGCTATCATGTCCACGGTTGGAACCGTAAAGATAAGCTCCATCCTGTGAGATCGCAATTTCTGCAGTTGTGTTTTCGCCAGTAAAGTCAGACGGCAATGTCGGTACACTCTCCAGCTCAGTAAGCTTACCAGCTTCTGCATCATATGCGAAAGAAGTAATGGAAGAATCCACTTCGTTAATAACAAAAGCAAATTTACTGTTCGGGTGGAACGTCAAGTGACGTGGACCTGCACCTGCATGGGTTTTTGTTTCACCGTGCAGCACCAGTTGCCCCTTGTTGTCATCAATGGTATAAATACGGATCAGATCCAGTCCAAGATCTTGTACGAACAGGAAGCGGCCGTCCGGGCTAAAGAAGCTGGAATGTGGATGTGGACGATCCTGACGCTCAGGATGCGCTCCTTTGCCCTCGTGCTGTTTAACATCCAGCAACTCACCGATACGTCCGTCCTCAGTCAGAGAGACCAGCCCTACCATACCTCCGTGGTAGCTGACCACAATCAGGTAACGATCGGATGGATCACGCTGAATATGACAAGTTGTGGAGCCTACGTTTTCCGCACGATTTAGCAATGTAAATGTGCCTTTAACCGGGTCAATTTCAAAAGCAGAGGCTTCGCCTACCTTCGCTCCTGCAGCGGAAGTTGTCTCGCCAATAGAATACAGCTTCCGATTTTTAACGTCCACATTTAGGAATGTAGGATTTTTTAAGCCGGAGAACTCATCCTGTAGTGTCAGGGCTCCTGTCTGTTCATTAAAAGTATACGAATAAACTCCGTTACCTTCCAATTCGGCGTAAGAGCCTGCGAATACGAGCAATTTTTGTTGTGCTGTCATGGTTGTGTCCTCCTTGGATTAAAAAAATGATGGGCAATTGGAATGATTGCTCCTGTTACAGATATTGCTTTAAGAGGCGCGCTCCACCACAGGCTCTGTAGACAATGCTACATTTCCTGCTACGGCACGCGAGATCATGCATGAGGTTTCAGCCTGCTCTGCAAGGCGCAATGCTTGTTCGATTTGTGATTCTGCTGCATCGACGGACAATAGAACTCGCGGACGATGCACGATTCGGCGATATGTAAAAATGTTGTTCGTTACATCGACGATCCCTTCCGATTCCAGTGCCAGTGATACCACCGGGAGACTGGCACGCTCCATCATCGCCGCCAAAGTAATCAGATAGCAGGTAGCAGCTGCACCGAGCAGCATTTCATCCGGATTGGTGCCCACACCAGGGCCTCCCATCTCAGCCGGAATCGAAATCGCTGTTTGCAACTGTCCGGCCTCAATACGCCCGTCGCTGTTGCGCCCCCCGTTCCAGTCTGCCTTGAGCAGAAAGGTATGCTCCATTTCAGGTCACTCCTCTCTCTTGTATTATGAATCTTTACACAGGTGAATGTAAAGGTTAGTCAATCTCCTGATTTTTAGTTTCGGTACCCAGCAACCATACAGCAACTGCTCCGATCAGGATCGCTACGAAGAAAATCGCAAAGATAGATGGTAACGCTATGCCTTGTCCTACGAGTATACCAACCACAAAAGGCCCGATTACGCCCCCAATACGGCCAAATGCAGCTGCCATACCCACACCGGTAGAACGGGCAGACGTTGGGTATAGCTCCGGGGTATAAGCATACATGGCGCCCCATGCACCGAGATTAAAGAAGGACAAGCAGATACCAGCAGCCAGCAGCATCCCTGCCGTTTCCGAAGTTCCAAACCAAATAGCGGACACTGCTGTGAGCAACAAGTAGATAATTAGTACAAATTTGCGACCCAGCTTTTCAATCAGATAGGCAGCGGTAAAATAACCTGGTAATTGTGCAAGTGTCATGATTAGGACATACTCAAAGCTTTTAACCAGCTCAAACCCTTTCATAAACATTATGCTTGGCAGCCACAGGAACATGCCATAGTATGAAAATACAACTGTAAACCATAAAATCCACAGCATTAGCGTAGACTTGCGATGGGGTCCTGACCAAATCGCAGCCAAGCGTGCACGTAACGGAAGTTTGACGCTTTGCTGTTTGTATCGCGGTGAATCCTCAATAGCTCTGCGCAAATAAAGAGCGTACAGGGCAGGTACTGCGCCGAGAATAAAGGCAAGCTGCCAACCATATTTCGGAATAACAAAATAGGCAATAAGAGCCGAAAGAATCCAACCTGCCGCCCAGAAGCTTTCCAGCAGCACAACCGCTCTCCCTCGTTCTTTCACAGGCACTGATTCTGACACCAGTGTCGAAGCAACAGGCAATTCTCCACCTAAGCCTGCGCCAGCAATAAAACGCAGCACCAGCAGCATACCGAGGCCTGTAGCCAAAGCAGACAAGCCACTGGCAATGGAAAAGATCAACAGTGTCCACACTAATATAGCGCGTCTGCCGTAACGATCTGCCAAAATCCCTGCCAAAGCAGCCCCAAATACCATTCCTATCGAATTCATTGCAGTCAGCAGACCAATCTGCTCTGATCCGAGATGCCACTCCTTAGCCAATGCTGCAACTATAAATGAGAGCAGCCCCACATCCATAGCATCAAACAGCCAGCTAAGTCCTGCACTAAACAGCAATTTCCTTTTTTTGGCTGGTGGTAATGAAGTTAATTCACTCATGATCCGCTCTCCCTTAAAAATGCATCGTATGTAGACGTATATTCAGGTGTCTTGTCACCTGTAGTCCAGACTCTATTGTACCGCAAGCTTCCTCAATCCGCGAGCATTTTAACGCAGAAAAAAACGGAAGATTGCCTACGGCAATTCTCCCGCCTTCTGGAACCTGCCACTTACCGGTTTTGGACCAGACCGATGATCGTCACCATGAGCACCAGCAGCTGGATGAGTGTATCGTTACTCATTCCAATCGCCTCCATCCCATATGAGATACTCCTTCGGCCGTTTCCCCTCTCCCCGGATTATGACGCTTGTTCCCCACTACATACCTATGCAGGTGGCGGGAAGCTTATGATCAATATTAGACACAAATCTTCAAACATACATTTAAGGTTTAATCCAGGACCACTGCAAATCCATTTCCTGAATGCATTCACGACTATCATGTTCATCATTGGCCACCAGCGGGGTCACCGGATAGATGCTCATATCACCTTGCTCATACGTGCGCAATAAAGGCAGCAACTCATCAATGTTCTGGAGCGACGGATCTAGCCATGAATCTATTTGGTCTACTTCCAAAATAGCGGGCATACGGCTGTCAAATTCACGTATATCCGTATTAGCTTGAACCGTCATCATCGTACAGGTGCGTAACGGTTCCTTTCGGCTATCCTGCCATATCTCATATAGCCCCGCGACCGCAAACATTTTCTGTTCCGGCAATACCACTCGGACGGCACACATGCGTTTTCCTAATTTTCGCCAATAATAAAATCCATTGCACGGAATAATACAGCGACGGGTTTCCGCCATCTTGCGATAACTGGGATTTACCCGAACGGTATTCAGGTCTGCATTGACACAATCCTTGCCCCAATAGGGAATAAATCCCCAGCGAAATTCATCAAGCACCCGTTCTCCATCCTGATGCAGCACGATTGGAACATGCTGGGTGGGACTCATGTTATAACGTGTTTTATAATAATACATGACACGTTGTATACCAAAATGATCCCTGACCTCATCCAAATCTGCCGATAACGAAAATCTTTTGCACATATGCAATTCATCCCTCCGCCTTTTTTTACCTATTGTGCGGATATACAAGGAAAAATATGCATAAGGAAGAATTTTACAAAAATCTGATACTCAAAAACATATAGCAATATCCCCGCAGTCATGAAGCTACGGGGATAGATACTAACTTATATCGTTATTACTTCTTCTCTACAGCGTGGCCGCCAAATTCATTGCGCAGTGCAGCAACTACTTTTCCGTTGAATGTATCGGCATCCAGCGAACGGTAGCGCATCAGCAAGGACAAGGCAATGACCGGAGTTGCTGCCTGAAGATCCAGTGCTTCCTCAACTGTCCATTTACCTTCGCCGGAAGAGTGCATAACCCCACGGATTTCCTCCAGGTTTGCATCTTTGGAAAATGCGCGTTCTGTCAAGCCCATCAGCCAAGAGCGGATAACGGAACCGTTGTTCCACACACGCGCTACTTGTTCGTAATCAAAGTCAAAGTTACTTTTCTCCAGCACTTCAAAGCCTTCACCGATGGATGCCATCATGCCGTATTCCACACCATTGTGAACCATTTTCAGAAAATGTCCGCTACCGGATTTACCTGCATACAGATATCCATTTTCCACCGCTGTATCGCGGAAAATAGGCTCAACAACTGCCCAAGCTTCTGGATCGCCACCGATCATATAACAAGCACCGTTGCGCGCGCCTTCCATACCGCCAGAAGTTCCTGCATCCATGAAGCTAATACCATATTCTTTCAGACGGGCATGGCGAGCAATGGACTCTTTGTAATGAGAGTTTCCGCCTTCGATAATGATATCTCCTTTGGACAACATCGGTTGAAGCTGATCCAGTACAGAATCAACAATTTGGTGAGGAACCATAATCCACAGCACTCTAGGGGATTGAGTTGCTTGCACAAGCTCTTCCAAAGTAGAAGCACCCTTAGCTCCATATTCCTTCATTTCTTGGATTGCAGCTGCGTTGACGTCATAAGCCACAACTTCATGCTTATGATCGATCAGGTTTTTTCCAAGATTCAAGCCCATTTTTCCCAAACCAATTAATCCTACTTGCATTATAAAGGCCTCCTGCCGTAGCAAATATATATTTTGTATACACTTTTTTTATGTTGGGTTAAGCACGAACGACTGCTTTTTCAGAGCTTTCGGACTTTTCGTCCAACCACCATGTAAAGCCTTGTTCTTCCAACAATTGATCTGAAGCTTCTGGACCGTAAGAGCCTGCCGCATACGTGTGAAGCGGAACTTCACCACGGGCAAAAGCTTCCAGTACTGGTTGAACCCACACCCATGAAAGCTCCACTTCGTTCCAATGAGCAAAAAAGGTGGAATCACCGCGCAGCGCATCATAGATGAGGCGTTCATAGGCTTCTGGAACATCCTTGGCCTCGGAATGATAATTCATCAGAATCGTCTCCAGCTGGCCATTGTTCAGCGGATCTCTACTGTTCAAACGAAGTGTTACTTTTTCATCCGGGTTAACATGGATGATCAGCAAGTTCGGGTCTGTAGGCTGCCCTTGAGCAGCATAAGGATCTGTGTTGTCCTTTTTAAATTCCACGACGATACGAGTGGATTTTTCTTTCATGCGTTTGCCAGTACGAATATAGAACGGCACACCCGACCATTGTTCATTATCAATCCAAAGACGAGCTGAAATGAACGTATCATTTTGCGAATCAGGTCCGATGTCCGGCTCTTCTTTGTAGGATGGAACTGCTTTTCCGTTGATTTCACCTTCGGTATATTGTCCTCTAACTACGTTGGATTTAATATCGGAAGGATCGAGGGCACGAAGCGCGTCCATCACCTTACTTTTCTCGTCCCGCACCTGGTCAGCTGTGATATGTCCCGGTTTGTCCATCGCCGTCATCATCAGCACCTGCAGCATGTGATTTTGTACCATATCACGAATAGCACCGGAGTGATCGTAGTATCCTGCTCGCTCCTCTACACCTACAGTCTCAGATGCGGTAATTTGCACATTGGCAATGTACTGGTTGTTCCATATCCCTTGAAGCAATGGATTAGCAAATTTCAAGGCTTCCAGGTTTTGAACCATGGGCTTACCTAAGTAATGGTCAATACGATAAATCTCATCCTCAGCAAAAGTTCTGCTCAGGCGATCATTCAGCTCACGTGCCGATTCCAAATCATGCCCAAATGGTTTTTCAATAATGAGTCGTTTCCAACCCTTCGTTTCAGCTAAACCACTTTCCCGAATATTGTGGGCAATCACATCAAAAAATTCCGGTGCCACCGATAAATAAAACATGCGGTTCCCCGGAATTCCCAAGTCATTTTCACGTTGCTCAGCAAGCTGTAGCAGCTTTTTATAATCTTCCGGGTGGTTAACGTTCAATGCGCTGTAACGGAAAGCACTTAAGAACTGATCCATCTGTGCACGGTCTTCATTCACATGTCTGGAAAAATCCTTAATGGATTGCTCTACATTACTTTGAAATTGCTCGTCTGCCACTTCACGACGCCCCATCCCAATTACAGAAAAGGAAGCCGGAATTTTACCTTCTACAAACAAATTATACAAGGCAGGGTAAATTTTGCGTTTGGCCAAATCCCCTGTCGCTCCAAATAAGACAAATGTCATTGAATCCATGAAATATTCCTTCTTCCCATTATAAAAGATGAGGTTATTAAAAGTTACCTGAGGAATTAACGTAACCCATAATACACCCAAAATAAGGGGCAAGTCAATCAAATTTTAGCGAAATCGTGAACATTCGATATATCCTGTAATGATAACGTTTTCTGTGGTATGATTGACGATAGGAAAGAGAAAAAACTGTTAAAATTGTCACAGTTGATACAATGCATTATAGTTACTATTGGTATACAGAGTTACTTTTAGTATACTGTTTAAAACAACAATGAAATTGAGGGGATTCAGATGAGCGACGACAGGCAGCCTAAGCTTTTGTGCGGTAAGGTGGAACAGTCCTTTCAGATCATCAGCAAAAAATGGACCGCTCTCATCATTCATACTTTGATGGAACATCCCAAACGATTTAGTGAAATTCAAGTCTCCATACCTGATCTTAGCAAACGCATGCTCAACGAGCGCATCAAGGAACTAGAGCTTTCCGGCCTAATCCTTCGCAATGTCATCACAGAGCGGCCTGTGCGTACCGAATATTCGCTGACACGTAAGGGTAAAGAGCTAGGTGATGCATTGAATGGTGTGGAGAGCTGGGCCGAAAGATGGCTCTAACCGCTAACAGGAGATCGCCAAACACGCTCTCCTGTTATTGTGTTACTCCATGTGGATCATAATACAAGCAATAGGACGAAAATAATGGGACAACCACGCAATAGCTCATGATTTCAGTAATGAGCCAGGAAAGGATGAGACCGATGGCATTTGGCATCACCCGACAGGAACTACTGACCTGGAAAAGAGAGGTCAGCCGTGGCGAGATTGCTTTTCTAACGCATTATTGGCTGGATGACCGCTTTCCAGGCATTACAACTGTCACCAAGGTGGGCTGTTCTGACTTGAATAAGCTACGCTCATGGTGCAAGCTCAACGGATTGGACCCCCAGTATATACATCAGCGTCAGCCCTATCCTCATTTTGATCTCATCGGTAACAAACAGACGGAAATTTTACGCAAGTATGGCATGAGCGATCAACTAAGACGCTTCGAGCCTCATCTTCAACCAAGTACACGCCCATCGTTCTAGACCGCAGCTCTCAGAGTTGCGGTATTTTTGTTTTCATACCAGATAATACCTTGTGTATCCAGATCGCTGACATAGCTCCTTCTCCCATTGCAACCGTCGCTTGCTCGGCATGAGCCCCTAAGTCTCCGGCCACCCAAACATTTTCCACGTTTGTCATTTTGCTGCGGGGATGCGTCTCAATATGCTTGTTATGCAGCAGATGCACACCCAGTTGCTCCGCCAGCTCTGAATGAACATGGTTGCTTCCAAAGGCTAAGAAGCCCCGCTCTGCTCGAACCACTTGTCCATCAGCCAGCCGCACTCCTTCAAAACAGCCCGGTTGTCCCGTGATAATCTCAGAAATGGTTGCTTCCTTATATTCAATCCCTTTTTCCCGCAGCTTCACGATCAGCTCGTCCGGTACTTCTGAACGCTCATGATTGACATAGACAAGGTGATCGGTACGTGCCGACAAAATCAAGGCCATGGAAGCTCCCGCTTTGCCCGCCCCCATGACGACTGTACTGCGATCCTGGACCTCATACCCGTCACAGTCCGGGCACACATATACACTGTTGCCCAAGCAGGCTTGTAGCCCTTCCAGCTTTGGAAAACGGTCCGTCAGCCCTGTGGCCAATAACAGCGTTTTTGACGTATAAACTGACCCTGTCTCCATTTCAATGTCAAAAAGCTCATCTCTCTTGGTCGCTTTTATCGCCTTACCATCAACAAATTCAGTGCCTAGCCTCGTGGCTTCACTACGTCCAAGCCGTCGTAGCTCTTCACCAGAAATCCCATCAGGAAAGCCCAAAATATTATGATACTGATGGCACAGCGTAGATCGACCATAGCCCGAATCGATCACCAGCACCCGATGACTGCTGTATCTGCCCAATTGAATGGCTGCTTGCAATCCGGCAATTCCCCCACCGACAATAATGCAATCGTAGTTCATGTCCTAATTCCTCCTTCAAATACGCGCAAATGCTAAACATCTGCAAAAAAAGCAATCACACTTATGTAAACTTCTCATCCAATTTCAAACATAATATCACCCACTTACGGATGAATTAACCTCGTGCTCTATGTATTCCAAAGGTCACACTCCTTAAAAAATGGAATGGCAAACAGCACTGAGGATTATCTGCAGTGCTGTTCTCAGGTCGAATCTGAATCATTATACTATTGTGATCATTGTTTATAAAAATGGCCAATACCTTTTAATATCTCTGCTATAGCTCTTTCTCAAACTCTAGAGTTAAGAAGTTATAAACCATTAACAGGCCCCTTGGGCTTGATAATGGTCATACTTTCTATTATAGCTCATCCCAATATTACCAATTGTTTGTGAACAGTAAGATTAAGCATCAAGAGCGCTCATATCCAGATGAGCAGCTCCGAATGCAGCTCCCTTAGGAACTGCTTCATCGATTCGCTTCAAATCTTCTTGTGTAAGCATTATTTCTGTAGCACTGGCATTTTCCTCCAAGTACTTTCTACGTTTCGTTCCTGGAATTGGAACAATGTCGTTTCCTTGTGCCATTAGCCAAGCTAATGCCAATTGGGAGGGCTTAATGCCTTTCTCGGTGGCTATTTCTTCAATAAGCTTTACGAGATTCAGATTTTTGATGAAATTCTCCCCCTGAAAACGGGGCGAGAACCTTCTGGCATCGTCTTCCGCTAGGTCTTCGAACTTTTGGATTTGACCTGTTAGAAATCCGTACCCGAGCGGACTGAAGGCGACAAAACCAATCCCGAGCTCGCGACATACTGCCAAAATGTCATCTTCTACATCGCGACTCCAGAGCGAATACTCCGACTGCAAAGCAGTAATGGGATGTACCGCATGTGCGCGCCGAATAGTTGCCACGGAGGCCTCAGACAACCCAATATGACGGACTTTGCCCTCACGTACCAGTTCGGACATGGCACCAACCGTTTCTTCAATAGGAGTATCAGGATCGATCCGATGTTGATAGTACAAATCGATATAGTCTGTGCCAAGTCGGCGAAGACTGGCGTCGCAAGCCGCTTTAACATATTCGGGACGACCATTCACGCCAAGATTTGCACCGTCATCGCTTCGCACAACTCCGAATTTTGTTCCCAGAATGACTTTGCTACGCAGCCCTTTCAAGGCTTTGCCGATGAGCTCTTCGTTATCACCTACGCCATACATATCCGCCGTGTCCAGAAAATTTATACCCAGTTCGATAGAACCGTGCAGTGTACGGATCGATTCTGTTTTGTCACGACCACTGTAGAAATCGGACATACCCATGCAGCCTAGTCCAAGTGCCGAAACCTCCAAGCCGCTTTTGCCTAGCATTCTTTTCTTCAAAAGATTCACGCCTTTCTATTAAATTAAATGATATGGT
The DNA here is from genome assembly GCF_038008995.1 of Paenibacillus sp. FSL W8-0439. NCBI lineage: Bacteria > Bacillati > Bacillota > Bacilli > Caryophanales > Paenibacillaceae > Paenibacillus > Paenibacillus sp. FSL W8-0439. Next base: position 2,260,063 of record NZ_JBBPAK010000001.1, on the reverse strand, counting down.
GTCAATATCTTCTTATAAATTAACTTGTTTCATTCCTTGCTCAGGCATACGTTCACCATATGCTGTTGGACTAACAGCATCAATACGGGCTAAATCTTCAGAAGTAAGCTGAATGTCAACAGCACATGCGTTTTGTTCTAGATATTTTCGGCGTTTCGTACCTGGAATTGGCAACGCGCCATTGGCCATTGTCCAGGCTAGCGCTAATTGTGGGACAGTACAGTTTTTCTCTTTAGCAATTTCACTAAGCTTGTCTACTATATCAACGTTTTTCTGAAAGTTATCACCTTGAAAACGAGGTAGATATCTACGAAAATCATTATCATCAAGATCCTCAAATTTTCGAAGTTCGCCGGTGATGAATCCCCTGCTTAGAGGACTGTAAGCTACAAAAGTAATTCCCAGTTCTTTAATGGTAGGAAGAATCTCCTCTTCAATGTCCCGACTCCAAAGAGAATATTCCGATTGTAATGCGGAGATTGGATGTACCGCATGTGCTCGGCGAATCGTAGATGCGCCGGCTTCAGAAAGACCAAGATAACGTACTTTTCCTGCTTTAACTAGACCAGCCATAGCACCAACCGTCTCTTCGATTGGGATATCAGGATCGACTCGATGCTGATAATAGAGGTCGATATAATCAATATCAAGACGCCGTAAGCTTTCATCGATTGCTTTTTTAATGTAATCAGGATGTCCCCCGATAAACTCCCAATCAGGTCCAAATGAAAACTTAGTAGCGACAATCGCCTGCTCTCTGCGCCCCTTCAGTGCTTTGCCTAAAAGTTCCTCATTATGTCCTTTGCCATACGTATCAGCGGTATCAAACAACGTTATTCCAAGATCTAAAGCTCGATGTATCGTTTTAATAGACTCTTCATCATTTATGGTTCCATAAATACCCGGAGACATTCCCATCATACCCAATCCAATAGAAGAAACAACAAGATCACTATGGCCAAGTTTCTGCGTTTTCATTTAAATCATCCTCACTTTAAGTAGTTAACTGCCCATTCATCTTACCACACAAAGTATATAAATTAAACACTTTATATAAAAAACGTCTATTTAATCAAAATAATATGTGATGTATCTGTTATTATGGATTTAGGGTATAATTATATATTCAGATTACAATGAACATGGGGGTTTATGATTTGAGTAGCAAAATTAACAATTGTGATAAAATGAATGAGACGCGAAATAAGCTTATTACAAAAATCCTTCCTTACTTTCGAAAAAATGACCTTCAATCTGCTCGAATGGATGAAATCGCAAAAGTGATGGAGATTAGCAGAGCGACTTTATATAAATACTTCTCAACTAAAGAAGAAATAATCTTATACATCGTGGATGGTTTTGTAGATTACATGAATGAACTGACTTCAAATTCTTTAGATTCAGATCAAAATTTTGGTATTCGATTCCAACAAATATTTGAACAATCTGTCTTGCTTGTCGAATACTTTACAGATGTTTTCTTAAATGAACTCGAAAATAGTTATCCAGATTCTTATGATCGATTGAATGAAGCCATGAAGCAGCGAGAACAGCAAGTATTGACTTTCTATGAAGAAGGCGTTCGAAAAGGCATTTTTTATAATATCAATGGCAAGCTGCTAATCATGCAGGATGAACTTCTTCGAAGTCTGTTTAATGTCAAATATTTAATGACAAACCAAATAACCATTCAACAAATTTTATATGATTATTATCAATTAAAGAAAATTCAGTTATTTAAACCCGAAAAAATTTCAGCTGTCGATGATGAAGTCATGATGCCGAGAATTGAGTATTTGGCTCAAAAGATTATAAAAAATCTTTTTTGATTCATAGTGAGCATCAATCACCCTCTGCATCAATTCTTCCAGTTCCTCCTTTTCGTTTATCGTCTCACTTACTTCTATGATTTGTTGTTCATAACCGTTTGGTGAAATTCCAGCCGCTTGGACTTGCAGTAGCCCATTTTGACTGCCGCATAAGAGTCGATCCCGAAAGGGCGAATTTTCGCCCCTTAACGTACCGGTATGAATCTTAGTAGATATTCGGGTGAGTGCCGAAGGCGGTGAGGCTTGCCCGGATTTCCGCTTAAATGAATTGGCAGGCTGTACTATATGAAAGTAAAAAGGTGAGCATGAATATCCAATAAAAAAAACCGCCGGCGGCGGTTTTTTTTATTGGATATTGGTTATAGGTTATACGAAAATCCGCAAAACCCTTACTTAAATGTTTTTACGCGTTCCTCAATCGGCTGGAATTCCTTATCACCTGGTTGGAATGTCGGTTTACCAAATGGCATTTCAGCAATCAGTTTCCAATGCTCAGGAATGTTCCATTCATTTTTCACTTTTTCGTCGATCAAAGGATTATAGTGCTGAAGAGATGCGCCCAATCCTGCTTGCTCCAGAGCCGTCCATACAACCAGTTGCAGCATACCGTTAGATTGATTGGCCCAGATTGGGAAATTGTCCGCATACGCTTCGAATTGTTGTTGCAGACCAGCTACCACGTTGTTGTCTTCAAAGAACAAGACCGTTCCGTAACCGCTGCGGAAACCGTTCATTTTCTCAGCAGTAGATTTGAATTGTTCTTCATTGCCTACCACTTCCCGCAAAATATCTTCTGTAATATTCCACAGTTTGTCATGATGCTCTCCGAGCAACACTACAGCGCGTGAAGTTTGGGAATTGAAAGAGGTAGGTGTGTACTTCACAGCTTCCTCTACGATCTCTTGAATCCGTTGGTCAGAAATTACTTGTTCTTTGCTAATGCCATAATAGGAGCGTCTGTCTTTCAGAGCTGTGAAGAAGTCTTTAGTCATTTTGTTACCTCCTGAGAAAAATTAATTACTTTTCGTAACTTAATATACATCGTATATATCTTAAAGTCAAGAGATTTCTTTTTAAATATTACCAGTTAGTCGAAAATTATACGCCGCCATTATATTTTTTCTCACTAGAAGAGGTGTGCTTGGTTACATCCTTGTCTCTCTCCTCTTGTCTTTCCATCTTTAAATCCTCTACGGGAATGGCATCTACCGTCTGCTCGATTTCAAAACGGTCGAACAAGCTTTCCTGATCTGTCGGATACTGCTCTGCATGATCACGATTAATCGGCTGTTCCTGATGTTTAGATTCCGTTGTCTCTTTCCCCGTCTGGCTTTTTTGCTCATTCTCACCGTGTAGCTTATCTTCAAATGGGTTCATCTTTCTTCCCTCCCTATCGGATTGGTATCCACAGTATACTTTTACCTTTCAGGTTGGGGATTAAACGCAAAAAAGAGAAAATCTCCGAAAGATTTTCTCTACTCATGCTCTTGTAGATCGTTGACTGGGTTATTCCGAGCTGGATTTACGTGTACACTCATGAAAAAGATGAGGTTCCAGCTTCTCTCCCGCTACGAGCTTCTGCACCAGCTCTGTACCTGAGGCGGGGGTCATTTGACCATACCAGTCTCCTTGCGGATATACGATCACAACCGCAGCATCATGACAGCGCCCATTACAACGAGTTCTGGTCGTATGAATATAGGCTTCTGCATGTTGTTTACGAATTTCATCCCGAATTGCTTGTGTAACTTCTTCGCCTTCATGTCGCATACATGTGCCTCCATTGCAGATCAAGACATGATGCTTCATTGGTTCTAAATCAAAAATAGCCATAGCTTCCCCTTTAATCAACAGTTGTTGGTTTTATATCAATGTTTATCTGGATAAAGAACAAGCTGTGCTTCCAACTGCCCGTCTTCAATCGTCAGCACGATAAATGAGTATTCGTCTTCACCGCGCTTGTCCGTCGGAGACCCCGGATTAAGGACAAGCAGATCATCTATCTTTTTGACCACAGGAATATGCGAATGTCCATAAATCAGGCAATCCAATGTTTCTCCCTTAAATGTATTCAGTGCGATATTTTCTGTTGAGCCGCGCCAGCCGTGACCATGAACCATGCCGAGCCGCTTGCCTTGGACTTCAACGATTCGTTGATAGCCTAGACGCTCCACGATGTCGGTTCCATCATTGTTTCCGGCAATGCCCTTCACAGGCGCAAATTCAGCTAGACGTTCATATACGAACCAATCCGTCCAGTCTCCGGCATGGAGAATGAGGTCACTGCCTTTTAACTCCTGCACAAGCCGACTAGGCAGCGTTTTGCTTCTGTGTGGCATATGAGTGTCTGAAAGTACGATGATTTTCATATCAATTTCTCCTTACCAGCGTCTTCACACGGATGAACTTTGTTGCCCAACCCGCTGTTGGAGCGCCTGCTCCAGATCTCGCAACGTAACGGTCTCGAAAAACGCCTGGATTTTCTGCTCTGCCACGGTGTATAAACCATCCAACAAAGCGTCTATGTTCCTGCCAACCTCGCAATTGTGATTGCTGTCAGTATGAATGGCAAACAACGGACCTTCATCCTTGGTCGCTTCATAGATCATTTTCAGATTAATGTTTGAACTCGACATGCTTAGACGAAAGCCGCGCGCTCCTGGTGACGAATCCACCAGACCCGCTTGCTTAAGTCGGCTCATAATTCTTCTTACAACTACCGGGTTGGTATTGATGCTGGAAGCAATAAGTGACGAAGTCATTCGCTCGGGTGCCCCTTCGGCAAGAAGAAGCAGACAATGGATACTAACGGAAAAATGGGTACTCATGTTAACCACCTTTATATGTGTGCCTCATTAATTGTTTGGTAAAATGCATGTTTCCATCATACCACAATAGAGGCAACGACACAGTGCTAACTATTCCTTACTCCGGAAAATAGTCATTTTCAGGGCGTACTCTCACTTTTAATTGGCGCACACTATATTCCAACTGCTTAATGATATCCTCCAGTTGACGTCGGTCAAGTGCATTAAAGTCGGTGGCAGGCTTGGGTGCACTTTTCAAATCACGTATGGTTGCCTGCTGCTCCTGCCACTTGTCCATCAGGTCGGCTATATTCGCATAAAAGCGTTCATAATCCTTGATTACTTCATCCAGAAAGGCATCCACCTCATCCGGATCATAGCCGCGCATTTTATTTTTGAACTGTTTCTCATGAATGGAGAGCGCGTCCAGCTGAATGCCCAGTTGTTTAAACAACTGCTTTTGCTTATCCAGACGACGCTTCATATGTTCATCCATCGGTTTTCCCTCCTTAACACACTATTCTTTTTATATCACATTCTAGGCTGGGAATAAAAGTCTCTGCTGATTGCTAGGGTCTATGAACGGGTATAAAAGAGCATACACGCCACTCATACACACCATGAAGGGGAGAGATGATCATGAACCATTTGAACGATTCGCAGCTTGCAGAGCTGAAACATATGTTATTGGAGCAGAAAAAGGACTTAGAAAAACATTTTAAACAAAATGGTCAGGAAAATACGAAATTGGGAGAAACACTGACAGATTCCACAGGGGAACTCTCATCCTATGATAACCACCCTGCTGATATAGGGACGGAAACCTTTGAACGATCCCGTGACCTGGCGATTAACGAGTCGCTGGAAAACGAACTGGAGCAGGTTAATGCAGCCCTGCAACGGATGGAAGATGGGACGTATGGAATATGTGTGGAGAGCGGCGAAGAAATTCCTTTTGAACGGTTACAAGCCATTCCATATACAGCCTATACCGTCGAGCACACGCCAACACGGGAATTATCGAATGACCGTCCAATCGAGGAACAGGTTATGACTCCGCCGCCCAAAGGTGCAGGTGAGGTTCGCCAACGGAATGCAGGACGATTTGACGATGCGGGCGCATGGGACGCAGTAGAAAAATACGGCACATCGAATTCGCCTGCGACAGCCGCCAAGCGTGATGTTACAGATTATGATGAAAATATGTAATGCTCGAATGTGCAAAGACTCATTAAAAATACCTATGTATTGGTTCATCTAAAAAAGCAGCTTGTCCTTGGGACAGGCTGCCTTTTTATGCCTTCTGGGAATACGGTAATCCTGCTTATCCAATCTCTATCCGTTTACGACTGCGAGCTGATTCAATACAGGCGTCGATCACTTTCATATTACTAACCGCATCTTCTGGCTCATATGGCAAAGGAATACCGTCAAGCACGGCTTCGGCAAAAGCATCAGCTTGCAGTTCAAAAGAATTAAAACCCTTTAGACGTTCCTCACGCGTAACCGAACCAACGTGAACGAAAATTTGTGGTACGACAGACGTTCTTTCCCAACCGAACATTTTGGGCATCGCAATCGTACCCTTGCTGCCGAGAATTTCCATGTTGGAACGGTTGGCTGCCCACATGCCACAATCGAAAGTAAGGTTGACTCCACCCGGAAATTCCAGCAGACCGGAGGCCATCATATCAACGTTGTCATGCTCCGGGGAAAATAAAGCATGTACCGTCACTGCCTCCGGCTCCCGATCCAAATACATACGAGCGGCTGATATCGGATATACGCCCACATCATACAACGAGCCACCGCCCATGCTTTTATTAAAGCGCACATTATCTGCCTGATCGGTATTGTTAAATGTAAACGTGCAATGAATGCCGCGAATGTCACCAATTTCCCCACTATTGATGATTTCCTTAATTCTTCGATGTTTGGGATGATAGCGATACATAAAAGCTTCTGCAAAAGTCACTCCTGCACGGCGACATGCTTCAATCATACGGCTTGTCCCGGCCGAGCTAAGAGAAGATGGCTTTTCACACAAAACATGCTTGCCGGCCTCCGCTGCTTTTATGGTCCATTCTTCATGCAGATGGTTCGGCAACGGTATATACACTGCTCCGATTTCGGGATCGGCCAACAGCTCGTCATAGCTTCCATAACTTCTCGGAATATCGAACTCCCGGGCGGCCTCAGTGGCTTTATCCGCATTACGACTAGCAATTCCAAGTACTTCTCCGCGTTCGGATTGCTGAATCGCCGGAATTACAGCGATTTTGGCGATCTCCGCCGTGCCTAAAATTCCCCATTTCAGCTTTCTACCCATCATTCTCATCCTTTCGTCGTCAGGAATAGTTGTCTTGTTCCGCTTTATGCAGCATACCTAAGCAACGGTCCAGGTCGGCTTTGACCTGCTTTTTGTACAGCCGAGCTTTCTCCTCTCCATCGTCTGTGAAATGATAGAGCACAATCTCCTGGAAATCTACACGCGGGTCTGTTCCTTTTAATCGTTTGGTACGGTAAAAAACGCCTTCCTGAACCAGTTCATGCAGTGCCCGGTAGACCTCGCTTTGAGGCGGAACATATCCGAAACCACTAAACTCATCTTTCATCGATTCGAGCATCTGATATCCATATCCGCGATGCCTCTCTACCATTGTGATCAGATAAATTTTGATAAAAGCCCGCTGGGATATCATAAACGCCATTTCACAACCTCCTCTACACCTTATTCAAGTCTCTTATCTTCCATTATAAACCACTCTGCGTCCATAGACTATTTCCTTTCATAAATATGAGAGCTTACGAGAATTCTCCCTCCCTTGTGACTGGTGTTAAGATGACGAGAACTATGGAATGAAGCATTCTAGAGTAGTGTGCGTAGCGCTGAGGGTGATTTTATGATTTTCTATTGTGAATTTTTCATGTATTGAAATAGAATAATACCACTTAAAAAAGTATCCCTCGGCCTTCTTCTGAGGGCTTCGGGATACTTTTTGTGAAATAATGTAACTTGATCGCTGAATCAAGCTTGCTTTTGTATGGCTGGCGGACTTCCTGCCGGACGAGGACGAATCCGAAGACCCACAATCCATTTACCCAAAGGCAAATGTGCCAGCACCCATGTTCCAGCAATGGAAAAGATCATACAAAGAACAAATGAAGCCAATGTACGAAGAACGTGACTCCAATCGGCAAACAACGCACTATCAAAATAGTAGGTTGCGCGCAACATAAAGGCATGCATCAGATACGCTCCATAGGACAATGTTCCGATGGCCGTTAGCACCCTCGCCGCACGCCCTCTCTTGTGAGCAATCCACGTTGCTATCCGATAAGCTACAAAAATAGACGTGATGCAATATACAGCCATGACCGGACGTAGCAGAGACAAGTAATTAAAGGAAAGAACCGTACCTTGCGGCGTCTGGAACTGACCAATCATCTCATACAGCAAGTACCCTGTAATCACGATAAACAACGGCCAGTATACCAACTGTGCCTTGATGACCCAAGCATTCCAACGCTTGATGTTCATCCCGGCTGCCGCTCCTAATATAAAATAAAAGAAAAAATAGATCACATTCCGGTCAGCATATATGGTAAACCAAGAAGAAATGACGGGAAGCTGGAGCTGATCCATCACTTGATATACGGGTCCAACCGCGAACATAAGCAAAATATAGAGTACGCTGAATCCAGCCAATGCAGTGGGTCGCCATGTTGAAGGCAGTAGCGCGGACAAACGACGTACAGCATAACGAAACACGGGAAATAACACATAACATTGGATAATCATAACGATATACCATAGATGATAGCTGCTTTTCCCGTTCAGCAGCTTCTGGACAAAATCTAACGGGTGAATAAATCCTCCACCTTGCGCAAGCTGATTCCCCAACTCGTATAAAAGAGACCATATAATATAAGGAACAATGATGTCCATGAATCGTTTACGTAAAAACGTTCCATATTTTAAGGCTCCATCATAATTGTAAAATAACACCATTCCAGTAATAAACACAAACACAGGCACTGCAAATTTGGAACACAGCAGTAATAGTGTCATCACAACTCCGTCCTGGATGCGCGCCCCCTGCGCAACCGCATAGTGTGCGACGGAATGCTGAAGAACAACGGCTGCAAAAGCCAGTCCTCTCAGCAAAGCAACTTCGGAAATTCTCTCTTTTTGACTCATGTCACTCTCCTGTTGCATCTAGCAATTTATAAATCCAGGATTTTTGTAAAATCCCCAAATCTATTATAACGACAATTCTATAAAAATATATAGGAGGATAAACGTGCCAATGCAAGCCAAGCATCATCTGACTTAGGTGGTTTCAATAAGTAGGTAACACATAAAAGCAGCAGTCTTCCCTCTCGGGGAGACTGCTGCTGTAGAAATAACCTGTATACAAAGGAGATAGAAAAGCCTGTTAAATCACGTCCTTAACTAGCCGTTCGGTGTTTACAGGTTCCTTCTAGTATCTGTGTACGCACCTGTCCGCGAATCTGCCACCGTATCATCATATGTTCTGTAACGATCCGCATTCAGAGAACGATTGGTGCGGAAAATATCATAAACATCCCTGTGATGATCAGCGGAATCCACCAGCACTAAAATCTTGCCCTGATCGACGTATGTCTCGTATTGACGGGCATCATCTTCTGGAATGCCTAGTCCGACCAGTCCACCGACCAAGCCACCTGCTCCCGCCCCAACAGCTGCTCCAGTAAGGGTAGCCGCGATAGGTCCAGCAGCAAGAATAGGTCCGATACCTGGGATCGCCAAGGCACCAATGCCTGCCAGCAAGCCAGCGACACCGCCTACAACACCACCAGTAGCCGCTCCTGTAGCCACACCCTCCGGTGCTTTGGTGCCTGTCTCTTCACTAATCGTCCTTAAGTCGTCACGGTCACGTGTGATCACAGAAATTTCACTGCTTGGGATTCCTTTGCTCTGCAATTGTCCAATTGCACGAGATGCTTCCTGCTCGGTATCAAAAACACCAACAATTTTCTTTTCATTATAATCGTTTAAGTTATTAGCCATGATAGTTACCTCCCAATATGTTGTTGTTGAGTGGTTCGTTTTTTTATTACCCCACTATCCTGACGTTTAAACGATTTTACAAAATTCGCGATGATGTCTATTCCAGGTTCGGCTGCCGATTATCGCTTGGGCTTTGCTCTGTTAGTCGCCACAGCTTCTAGTGGATCATCTGGCCAATAATGCTTGGGGTATCTTCCTTTTAGGTCCTTTTTGACTTCAAAATATGCCTCGCTCCAGAAGCTGGACAGGTCGGATGTCACTTGCACAGGTCGCTGGGCTGGTGACAGGAGGTGCAGCACAATCGGAACTCGTCCGCGTCCAATACGGGGCGTATCCTTCATGCCGAACAGTTCTTGTAGTCTCACGGCCAGTGAAGGTGCCTCAGGTTGCGAATAATCGACAGGAATACGAGAACCACTGGGTACACGTATATGCGTCGGTGCTTCCTGTTCGAGCTGCTGTCGCTGTTCCCAATTCAATCTACCAAGCAGCAATTCACTACCGTCCAGTCGTTGCAGATCAGCTAAATTTTTGGCACCAACTACAAATGGCAGCAGCCATGATTCCAGTGAATCCAGCAGCGCGGATTCCGAGCTGTCAGGCCAATCCTCGGGCGCAGAGAAGTGCATAAAAATCAGACGCGCCTGCAACTGAAGTGTTTGCCGATTCCAGGACAGCAGTTTGAGGCCACGTTCCCGCACACCCTGTATTAATGCAGCCGCGATTTCCTCAGCCGGAGGTCGCTCATAGGATGTTTCCTTTAAGATGAGCGAGCCCAGCCGAAGTACCTTGCGGGCTCTCACGGCTGAAGCGGAGCTATCCCAGTACACGTTGGCTTGTTCCAGCAGCAAATCGCTGCAATGCTGGATCAGCTCTTGCAGTTCAATCGGTGCCGCCAACTGAATGGCGCCATCTGCTCCCTCGTCGTCCACTTCGGCGGCGACGAGATAGGATGAACGCGACATCCACTCCACTTGTCGGAGTCGCGCCCCCCGGCCGCCGCTAAGCAAAAAGCGGCCATCCCCTCGGCCCTGCGCGATCCGATCCGGATACGCAAAGGCCAGCAGTAGCCCGCAGGCCGCGGAGCCGTCAGGCTCGTCCTGCAATGCGGCTGTGGTCGGCAGCGTGGCTAGCAGCTGCCGACTCTCCTGCACGATACGACGAATCACCGTATCGTCTGCCGCTCCCAGCAGGCTGTGCGTGCTGCGGGCATGAGCCGCCTCGCACAAGGCATCCAGCCGCGGGCGCAAATCCGTTCCGCCATGAGAACGGAACGGGTCCCGCTCTTGCAGCAGCGCCGCCAGACGGCTGGCGGTTGGGGCCAGGCCGAGGGCTGCTGCGCGCAGCAGCATGTGTCCTAAGCGCGGGTGCGTACCCAAGGCGGATACCTCGCGCCCATGCGCGGTGATGCCGCCTGCTGTGCCATCGGCTGCGACTTCCAGGCAGCCAAGCTGACGCAGCAGACCTGTGGCCTGGTGGTACGCCGCATCAGGCGGGGCATCCAGCCAGGCCAGCTCGGCAGGCTCGCGCACGCCCCAGGCCGCCAGCTCCAGCGCGAGCGGGGCCAGATCCGCCGCCGCGATTTCCGGGCGGCTGGAATCAGGGAGCGCAGCATGCTCCTGCGCACTCCACAGCCGGTAGCATACGCCCGGCTGGAGACGGCCCGCCCGCCCGCGCCGCTGATCGGCGGAGGCCTTGGACACCTTAACGGTGGTCAAACGGCTCATGCCGGTTCGCGGGGAAAACACTGATTCGCGTGACAGTCCGCTATCGATCACCACCGTAATCCCGGCGATGGTCAAGCTGGACTCGGCAATCGAGGTGGCTAATACCACTTTACGGCTGTCCGGAGCCGACGGGCGTATTGCCTCATCTTGCTGCTCCAGCTTCATGCTGCCGTACAGCGGAATGATTTTGACGGAGGCCGGTAAATTTCTGGACATGAGTTCTCGTTCTGTTCTATGAATTTCTCTAGCCCCTGGTAAAAACACCAGTAAATCGCCTTCATGGGCATAAAGCGCCTTTTCTACCGTCTCAGCCGTAAAAGACTCTAATGAGGTTGACGAAGGCTTGGACATATGCAAGGTTTCTACCGGAAATACGGTGCCTGGGCACTCCAGTAAGGGTGCATCCCCTAGCAGTCTGCATACAGGCTCTGCCTCTAGGGTGGCAGACATGATTAATATTTTCAAATCCGGTCGCAGCAGCGCCTGGCTTTGCAGGGCAAGTGCCAAGCCCAAGTCTGCATGCAAGCTGCGTTCGTGAAACTCATCAAAAATAATCAGACCGACTCCCTCCAAAGCCTGATCAAGTTGCAACATCCGGGTCAGTACGCCCTCCGTAACCACTTCAATCCGCGTGCTTGGTCCTACCTTTGTATCCATACGAACCCGGTAACCTACGGTCTTCCCAGTTGACTCGCCTAGCGCCCTTGCCATTTGCGCTGCTACCGCACGTGCTGCCAAGCGTCGCGGCTCCAGCATAATTATCTTTTGCTCCGCCAGCCACGGCTCATGCAGCAGTTCTAATGGTGTTACTGTTGTTTTCCCCGCTCCCGGCTGTGCAATCAGGACCGCCGCTGAATGGGATAACAAGGCATGCTTAAGCTCGGGGATGACTTGCGTAATAGGCAATTGTTTATCTGTCAATGAAATCTCTCCAATGATACGCTTGAGGCGTAGAATCTAAGTTTGAATTCTTTCTCTATTGTGAATTTTTCACTATCTGTAATTATTGAAAAGTGAATAAAAAATGTTAAGCTGGTCCACAGCAAAGGGATTTCATCTCACCTGTCGTGCATGATTCTTCTAAATCTATTATACAGATATTTAAATTTGCCGTCTGGTCATCGCAGGTATGCACACTTTCCCGTGCCATCTCCTATACTTGTCGGGATGCACTCGCGGCAAGATCGTTTTATAATATGGTTGATATGGATTGCTAAAGGACGGATTGTGGAAACACGGAATACAGAATCGAGGTAACTTTGTATGGAATTACAAACCCAACCCATTAGAGGACGATTCGCCCCAACACCATCGGGATGGATACACTTAGGAAACGCTCGCACCGCCTTATTATCCTGGCTGCATGTTCGTTCCCTAGGCGGAACCTATATTTTGCGCATGGAAGATATTGATATGACACGAGCTCGCAGCGCATTGGCGCAAGGAATTATGGAGGATTTGCGCTGGATCGGGCTGGATTGGGACGAAGGACCCGACATTGGCGGTCCCTATGGTCCTTACAGTCAGAGCCAGCGACTGGAACGCTTCCAATCTGCATTGGAGAAACTCCAGGGGCAAGATTTACTGTATCCTTGTTTTTGCAGTCGGGCAGACATTATGGCTGCCGCCCATGCTCCGCACGGACTGTCGGGTGAAGGACCTGCATATTCAGGGACATGTCGTAACCTTAGCTCTTCAGAAGCTCTAGCTAAAGCACAGCATAAACTCCCTTCACTTCGTTTTAAAGTACCGCAGCATTCAGATGATATTATTTCTTTTCATGATCAGGTAGCTGGTCATGTATCCTTCCGTGCGTCGGAGGGGGGCGATTTTATCATCAAACGGGCGGATGGCATGTTTTCATATCAACTTGCCGTCGTCGTCGATGATGCGGATATGCATATGACCGATGTGCTGCGCGGATATGATCTTCTCGATTCGACTCCCCGTCAGCTATTGTTATACCAAGCACTGGGCTTAGTGCCGCCACGTTTCGCACACGTCCCCCTTGTCCTGGGTCCGGATGGACGTAGACTGGCCAAACGACATGGTGGCGTAGCGCTCCGAGCCATGCGCCGGCAAGGAATTACACCGGAAGCCGTCATTGGCTGGCTCGCCTACTTTTCCGGACTGCTGGATTCTCCTGAGCCTGTGAAGGCTATGGATTTAATCGATGGCTTTCATTTGGACAAGCTGCCTCGGGAGCCAGTCATCCTGACCAAACAATGCCTCACGAAATTATCTGCACTGCAACGGTAATGAGATTAAACACAGAAAGCAAAGTGGATGGACAAGGGCATTCTGCCCTTTGCTCCTCTCGCTGTTATTCCTCCAGTCGCTGACGCACAGCAGACTCATATTCATAAAATACAGACGACATATTCAGCCCTCTTTCCTCCAGCAGCATACGAAGACGAAGTGATTTCTCAGTCAGCCTGCGACTGATGCGCTGTTGCTCTCCTGCCTCATGGCAAGCGTGAAGCAAATCACGTAGCTGAACACATTCCTTTTGCAGCTGTAGCTCTTCCGGTAAAATACCTGCATTTTTCAACAGCTTGTACGACATCCGCAGCTCTTCTGGAACATGTGACAAATCCTCAATCACCAGTGGCTTGCCCTCTCCCGGCAAATGATCAAACTCACCTTTGGCCATCGCCTCGGCAATCTTCTGCTCTGCCATTCTAGAGAACATTCTCATTCACTCCTTGTAATAAGCGTCCTATGTACAATCTATATTAAATAAACCGGGAGTCCTTTGCCACTGTTGCTTACATATAATGAGGTTGTCCTGTATTCCTGTAGGAGAAAACCGATTATTCTTCGATCCCAAGCACATATGAGACATGACATGTTGGACGAGCGACATCCTAAAATGATTGGATTGATCCAAGTAAAGTATTCCATAGTGTTGACAATGACTGAATTCATTTCTCTATGTGCATTCTCACCAGTAAAAGATATAGAAATTCCATTCAGAAACTCTATTCGATCTTTTAGTAACATGAAAAATCCCCTGATGTGGATGCAATCAAGGGATACATAGGTTTATTTCTCTCGCTTTGATAATACAAAGTTGATTATTAATCCAATCACAATTCCTGTGAAAATTGCAAAGAAGCCCATAGCGCTCATCTTATACCCCAAAGCGTAAAATAATCCTATAACTATTGCGTAGCTCAGCAAAATCGATGCATAACGCTTAAGAAACTTACTCATGAAACTTCTCATAAGCAACTCCTATCTTAAGTTATACTTCAACCATAGCAATGTTAGTTAATTATTGCACAAAAGTAAGGGGCAATTTGTTGAACAAGGAATCCGTTAAAAAGGAATTTGTACTATTTACTGCTGGGCGGGTCACAATACGAGACTTCTTTTTTCATGTCATCCATGCACGTACACGAAGTGAGGGGTATCACTAACATTCCCGACAAAACCCACTCTAAGACGATAAGAGATGAAGATTAGAACCATACAAGAACATACTCAGTGTTTTACATATGCAACGCCGATTGTTGCATGACCAATATTTTTAGGTAGAAACAGTACTTCAATTGCTGGGAATATCATCAATAGACCAAGAAACACAAAACCTAGTTCATATGCGATAGTAATTGGGAAGAAGATTTGTAATAAACCCACAACAACTGTCATAAGTGATATTCCCATCCCTTGAGCTAATGTTGAAACGACAGCATTCAAAGTATTGGCACTATTTCGATCTTTAGTGTCTACTTCAGAGAAACTCAGTCCACTGTAAGCAGTTAAGGCTAGTGATCGTCCTACACCTGAGACTAATGCAAGAAACATGATCACAATAGGAAAAGTATTAATTTGAATGAAAGCTAAAGCAATTGATGTAATAAATATCATCACAAATGATGACAATAATGCTCCACGATAGCCTAATTTACGAATAATTGTATTGGTAAAAGGTTTGATTCCAATATTTCCAATAAAAATAAATAACACATAACTACCTGCTTTTACTGCTGACCAATGAAAGACCGTTTGTAAAAAAATTGTGAGGATATATGGCAATGCCCCGACACATAGCCACAAAACAGAACCACTTGTTTGGCAGATTCTAAAAGAAGTTATTTTTAATGCATCAAGTGAAAATAGTGGATTGTCTACTTTTTTCAAGTGCTTGAATACTATAAATCCTAGTATCACGCCTAAGACAATTAATCCTATTGCACTAAGCCAATAATTTTTTCCGTGAGTGGCTAGCTCTGCTCCAACTAGAATTATACTGGATGAAAAGGTAATTTCTAAAAATCCCAAAAAGTCAAAAGTTGTTGTTTTATTTATCTTATCAGCATCGATTAATTTTATACCGATTAATACGATAATTAAACCTATTGGCACATTGATCAGAAAAATCCACTGCCAGCTCCAGTAAGTAACAATAAATCCGCCAATCAATGGTGCTATTGCGGGTGCTACAAGAGCAGGCCAAATGAGATAACTAAACATTTTCAATAGCTGTGAGGGCGGTGTCTTTTCTAATACAATCAGTCTTGCTGTAGGTGTCAATAAAGCACCAGAAATTCCTTGTATAATTCTCATTATTAAAAGGAAAGTGAAGCTTGGTGCTACTGCACTACCTAATGAGCTAAGTGTAAAAATAATAACAGCAATAATCCAAATCTTCTTTTTCCCGAATCGATTAGCCATCCATCCACTCAAAGGGATAAAAACGGCAACTGTAATCAAATACACACTGATGAGTAAAGCAATTGTTGCCGAACCTGTATGAAAATATTGAGCCATTTTAGGTAGTGCGGTAGTTACAATTGTTCCATCTAAAATCTCCATAAAGAGACTCGCAGCCATTAACAAGGCTATTTTTATTTCTTTTGTCATTCTGTTTACCACCCTCCTTTCTTTAATTCGTGTTTAAATTTTTCAATCCATTCAATTGCCACATTTGCTTGCTGTAGTCGTAACTCAAACCTCTTACTTGCATACCAGTGATCTTTTGAATCTTCTTCAGCTAATTCTTGTAGCGCGTCTTGCGTATCTTCTACGATATCTTTTTGTTCCTGATAGAATTGATCTAATAGTTGTATTTGTTCATCTAGAGCAAGATGCTGCATCACATCAAGCTTTATTAAATAGATATCAGCATTGTGAGCCCCACTTGGAACAGGCATTTTCATTAGTTCAAAAAAACGTTCCTTTCCTTTATCTGTAATAGTAGCAACTTTTTTATTTTTTCCGTCTGATTCTACATTAGTTATTTGTACAAAACCTTTGTTCTCTAATTTTTCAAGTAGGGGATAAATCACGCCATAGCTAATTTTTCTATGACGTCCTAAAGTGGCTTGTAATGCATTACGTAAACTATAACCACTTTGCGGTTCTTCCATTAATTCACCTAAAATAAAAAATTCGTTCATCATTTTAATCCTCCAATATATCTTTTAGATACATCAATCATATATCTTTTAGATATATAATGCGAGTTATTTGTATAAGAAATTTAAAAGCTATGTTGCAAAGCATCCTACCGACCGCGAATGGTAGCGATATGATGACTCCAATCCCACGCGTATAGAGTGCGACAACAAAAATGCAGGAATTAATACCCTAAGGTATCAATTCCTGCATTTTCGAAAAACACGATGCTTAAAAAGCTTGAATCCACTATTGACTTCTAACGATAAAAGTGAATATAAATTTATTTCGACAAATTCCGAGGTGCGAAGAATCTGTTTTTTATGTGAGCTTCACATTCGCACCGTAACCAATATAGTACACACAGGATACCACAAACATTTCTCTGCCCCAGAGAATACTCCATTTTCTAAAACAATAACGACTCTGCCCCATCAATCACAATTTGTGCGCCAGTGATGTGACGCGAATGATCAGAGGCCAAGAATGTTACCAAATCAGCAACCTGTTCGGGCTGTCCCGGTCCATCTGCTAACGGCTGATCTCCCTCGGGAAATTGCACAGGGATGGTAATCTGCTTCAACCCTTCCGATTTCTCCGTGGTTTCATCAATATTCGTCGAAATGGCCCCTGGATAAATGACATTGACACGAATACGGAACTTGGCCAGCTCTAGGGCCGCCATTTTAGCAAAACCAGTTTGACCTGCCTTTGATGTGCTATAGGCTGACATCCCAAAGCTGGTAAAGCGCTGATTTCCATTAATCGAGCTGGTAATGATAATGCTGCCGCCACCGTTCTTTTTCAAATGTGGTATTGTATACTTCACCGTCAGGAAGGTGCCATCCAGATTCGTTGACAAGGTTTGCCGCCAATCCTCAATACTCAGCTCCTCGATTGGTCCGACGACCCCGTTAATCCCCGCATTGGCAAAAATGATATGCAGCCCGCCAAACAATTCAACCGCTTCCAGCACTGCTTTTTCAACACGCACCGGATCGGCAATGTCCACGTCAAAAGCCCGGGCTGACCCTTCACGTATGGCATTAATTTCTCTTTCCGTCTCCAAAATGCGATCATTACTTACGTCAAAAAGAGCGACATTTGCTCCTTCTCTAGCCATTTGAATAGCCGTTGCCTTGCCAATACCAGAACCAGCCCCCGTAATTAGAGCAGTTTTGCCTTCAAAGCGCGCGCCTCCTGCATATGTATAGCTCATACTTATCGCTCCCTTTCAATAATCTGTATAATCACAAGATTACCCAAAAGGGTATACTTTATAATCACCATTTTTGCGCATTTTTTGCTGTTCCTTTGCGATATTCAGGAAAAGATCGAATATTTCGTGCATTAGTGCATCTTTTCTTCTTCTCTCTCGTTACATTTCGTAAATATCTTGCCTATTCTCAGTTTTCTATGTATCCATCAAAAAAGGACGTTCTACAACCATCGATATGGATGCATACGTCCTTTGGCTTATTCATTT
Source organism: Paenibacillus sp. FSL W8-0439 (assembly GCF_038008995.1). Classification (NCBI taxonomy): domain Bacteria; kingdom Bacillati; phylum Bacillota; class Bacilli; order Caryophanales; family Paenibacillaceae; genus Paenibacillus; species Paenibacillus sp. FSL W8-0439. The sequence goes on along the minus strand of NZ_JBBPAK010000001.1, from coordinate 2,241,755 downwards.
ACCACTGCAGCTCAATAAATGCCGCATCATCATCAAGTCCCCCGGTATGAGACGCATCAAGTAATACCTGTATCTGCTCATCAGGGACAGGTTCGCGAATAGGATCTAAATCGGACAAACCGTCCGTGTATACCTGTAATCTCATTGGCATATCTGCGGGTATGCTTCTTTCGTACCAATGCGGCTTCCCTCCAATCGGTCCACGGCTTGTAGACCAGCGTTCCGCAGTAGAGAAGGTATGATCAAATAGTTCGCTGATTTCTTCCGTACCGTTCCACAATCGCAAACGTGAATCCCCTTGCCAGGCAAGTCGGAGACGACCACGGGTACCTCGTTTCGGCAGTTCGATTTTACCGCAAATATACATGGACTGGCTTCCCTGTCGACGTTTATCTTCCAATACTGAACGCATTAAGCCTGATTCGTGATCCAGAGGCTGCCGATCCAGTTCCTCAGTAGCTGCACCTGCCAGACGCTCAAGATACTCCCTTAATTGATTAGCAGACAGATCCTGTCTCTGTTCCATCCAATCCAGTAAAGAAGAACCCAGATAGCGAGCTGCAAAATCTCCTCGGTAACTGAGCCCGACACCATCACACAAGACAAAACAACAGACAGATTTATGAATACGTACTGCGGCAAAATCCTGTCCGCTTTCTCCCATACTGGCAGATTCAGCAGACCTTCCATAGCCATAACGACACATAAAACGACTGTGATGAGATGATAAAGGCTGATCGCCTGTCTGAGAGCTTATGTAAGCAAATTGCTGAGTCAGCCTTGCATTCAATCCCTTTTTTTTGCTCGTGGGGAGCAGGGACAGCAGTGGATTCATGCTTTTACCTCCTTACCGTACAGGCGTTGCAGCTGACATTTGAAAACCAATAGACACCAGTTCCGCACAGGTTCCAGGCAGCATCATGATGGCTCCTTCACCTAACTGATAATCTGCCTCAAACAGCATTTCCCGATAGCTTTCAGGAAGCACAGAAGACATATTACGCAGTTTCACAGCATGTTCATCCTGCAAAGGCGTATTATGCGTCAGACCTTTCCAGCGACGGGGGTCCTGAATAGGCGTTTCCAGCAACCTGTCGGATAAAAATATATTTTCCACCAGTACATTGCCATCTGGTACACTCATGTTCATAATGCGCTTCGCAATCGGTTCCGGATCATCGCCTGTAGAAACACCATCTGTCATATGGCAGACCAAAGGTGCAGGACAATCCTGCATCCCTGGTAATTCCGCCTGCAAAATACGTTCAGCTTGCAGGAAAGCCTTTGCTGAATCTGAGAATCGTTTGGGTGTCAAATCAGGCAACGAACCAATAGCCGCGATTTCATCAATTCCCTTGACACCATTCAGCAGGTCATATACGTCGTCACTATAAGCCAAAATTGCAATCCGATAGCGCGCAGTCAACCGATTTCCCTTGGTCGATCGGAAAACCATCTGTCGGATCGCCAGTGATATAGCTTCGTATACAACGTCAATACGCCGCCGCCCTTCCATCAGCATATTCATCGACGCGCTGATGTCAATCAGGTAAATGATCAGGGCGGGAGTACGTTGTGAAGCCTGTATTGTATAATTCATGGTTTGTACATGCTCCCCTCAGTTACCTTCGATCTGTATCTGTTTCCTAATCTATCATTCCGCCATTATATAAACATATGAAACATCAAATTTTAGGCAGTCTAAAATTCGTATCTCCTAAAAAGTTATAAATAGAGGAAGCCCGATAGCCCACTTCACCTACTGAACGATAATAAGAAGGATTGCTATCATATAATGCTCTAAAACGTTTGGCAAAGCTCTTGGCCTTCGCGGTGCTTCCACCTTCCTGAGAAGCATACGCCTTGTTATAGAGGGAAATAAGCTGGAGAACATTCTCCTTGTTACGTGCCTGTACAGCATCTTTTCGCTTTTGTTCCGACTCAGCTGCTGCTTTACGAGCTGCTTCTTCCTTGGCAGCACGAGCTTCCTGCTCCTTTTTCAAGGCCAGGTATTTTTCATATTTTTCCTGTTGATCATATGCTTTTTGCTTCGCCAACTTGGCAGCAGCCTGCTTGTTTTGTTCCTTTTGGGCGAGATAAGCTTCATATTTAACCTGTTGAGCGATCAGGGCTTGTTGTTTCTTCTGCTCTTCCTGTTGCTTTTGAGCAGCAAGAGCCTGTTGTTTGGCCTGCTGTTCAGCTTCCTGCCGTTGTTTCTCCGTTAGCGATTTTTGAGCGGCCTCCTGCTCAGCAGCCAACTTTTCCTCGGCTGCTTTTGCAGCCTTCAATGCCTCTTCTTGCTTTGCAGCCTCGATTTGTCGCTGATTAGACTGATCCGCAAGAATACTCACAGTTGGGATTCCCGCTGCCAAAAGAACGACTGCGGCCGATGCTGTCACGATAAACATTTTGGAGCGATACCAGGCTTTCGATTTATCAGGTTGCTCTGGCATCTTGGGGTTCAGCTGCTCCTCCAGTCCTGTGATCGCAGCCGACACCTCTACATGCAGAGGGCTGCCATCTTCTACAAAGTGATACAACGAACGATATACTTCCAGCGCTGCAGCAGGTTTGTTCTGCTGCTCCAGTTCACGTGCCTGTCGAAACAGCTTGTCCGTTACTCCACGCTCTCCCTGCTCTAGGGCAGCCTGATTTAACATTTCAGCCTGTTCAGCTTTGAGCGGGGCAGGTGTTGCCAACGAGGATACCGCTTCACTGGAAGCGCCGCTCACAGCAGCCACACCGACTGTATCTGTCCCAACTGGCTCCGTTTCTGTATCCTCCACCAGAATTTCCTGCTCAGTAACGGCATTAAGTACAACTAGCCATTCGCCAAAGGTAGGACAACTGCTTAGATCCTGACTATCCCAAGCACGGCTGAATAGTTCTACCACCTTGCTGCCCCAGCGGGCTTCAAGCGATTTCCGCAAAATAAAATAACGTTCGCAAGGCGTCTGCATTTCATGTTGATCAAAATAACTTTCGCCCCACGCTTTATCGACCACCACACGGTCAGACCAGCCTAGCATTTCTCCAATAATGATAGCCCCTGCAAAACGGTCTGCATACGCGCTCCATAACCCGCTGTGAACGGTACGATGTGCAGCATACCCTGGCGATCCTGCCAATAGTGCATCTGGACGATCCATTTTGGTACTATACATTTGCTCCACGTCTACCAATTCCACAGCTGACGTGCCTTCAGGCAGTTCCACTTCAGAAAAAAACGGAAGCATAACATTGGGCGCTGATAAATCACAATGCGCCAATCCTTTTTGCTCCATCGCTGAACCGATCCCTGCCAGTGCTCTGGCTAAAGCCAGACTATCGGAAGCCTCAAGCTGACGCTGATCTGTGAGACAATCGAACCATGTCATACCATGAACCCATGGCATCAGCACCGCATACAGCAAATCAGGCTGCTCAGCGATCAGACTTCCGTTTCTTTCTGGAGTGAGCACATCACGCTTGCATACTTGCAAACCGGGAATATCCCCGTATGTTTCCATATGCTCAGATTGATAAACCATAGCCGGGATGCGGAACTTCGGAAAAAACACTTTAAGGGCTTTCGCCTCATGCGGTGCTCCGTTTTTGGCAATCAGCTGGTATACAATTCCCTGCCTCCCTGCTTGTGCATAGGCTAAACCGGGTGCAGCGGGATGTCGTCCAACCACATAAGCTGTGCCATTTATGATCAATTCGTCTCCCGGATTCGGTTGAAAAGACATGAAACATCCCTCTCCTTATATCATTCAGTATGCTAGTTTTCCTCACCTTATTATATACGTCTATGGATGGCAAGAAAACCGGGTATCCGAAGATCGCCCGGTTTTTCCTATACAATCTGTGCCAAACCGTGAGGAATAGGTTCACATATTGCTTCATTATAGAGTGATATATGATAAGTTAATGCCGATCAGGCACGACAACTTATTTCGCTTGGTCAACCGTACGGAATTTGTTAGCGATAGCTGTCAATTCTTGGCTAATGCTATTCAAAGTCGTTACGAAAGCTTGCATTTGTTTGCTTGCTTCTTGGAACTCTTGGAAAAAGCGTTGTTTAGTCATACCTTCCCATTGACCTTCCATACCGGAGATGGACTGAGTCAAACTGGAAACGATCTGCTGGCTTTGCTCACCACTTTGTTTAAATTGGTTAGCTACCTGATCAACCTGTTCTGGGGTAATTAAAATGCGTCCTGCCATTTTTTGCGTCCTCCTTGATGATAAAAAATGTTTTTGTTTAGCTGGTTCAAATTGTACTATGGCTATTTAATCCCATACAAAAGGCAAAGGACCTAATTGCAATAATCCCACTTTTTAACTATAAAACAGCATCTAACAGTACAATCTTAATAAAACAACCACCTAATAAGTCCCATATTAGTCCCATAAAACCGGGAATGGTATAACAAATTCATATGGATTACAGGCCGATCCAAATATCCCGGAACGATCCGAACTAAGCGACAGGCTGATCTCTTGCTATAGACGGATCAGTAAAATACCAATCCTGCGGACTGCTAGAAGACGCCTGCTTCAGAATATCCTGATGCAAGGTGCCCACATCCGAAGGCTGTACACCTGCAATAGCATGTACGACAGACTGCGGGTTTGAAATTAGACTGCTTCCTTCCGAAGCTTGCCCAGGCAGAATAGACGGTGATTGTTGATTCGACCAATCGAGCATCGTGACGGGTCGTCCCAATGGTTGGCTGGCAAATGGCAGAATCGTTTGATAGTTGTGGTCAACAGACTGAAACTGCTCTGCCTTTCGGTTCAGTTGTGTACCTGATGTATGGAGATAAGCATGAATCTGTTCTGACATTCGTTTGGCTTGCATCCACTGATTCAAGATCGCCTCACGTGCAGATACATCCCAATCCAGCGATTGTAACGCCTGCTCCAAACCTGCTGTTAACTGTTGAATTTGCTCCGCCGCATGCTGTAGCTGCCCGCTAAGCCCCCGAAGCACATCCGGTTCAACTCGAATGCGCATATCCATCACCCTTCTTCTGTCACTTCTTCAGCCACTGCCGACTGTTTCAACCAATTCAATAATAAGTCCACAAACTGATCTCTCGAAGCCATAGCTGCAATTAACCAGTCTCCGTTACCCGCAGAGCTCATCCGAAATATCCAGTTCATTGCAGGACAAAGGACAAAAGCTGCCCGTTGTGACTCCCACTCTCTGCCGTTCCAGACCAGCAATTGCAATTCTCCCTCGGCTACACGGGAACTCAAAGACTGAGCCAGTCTCATTGCTCCCTCTTCATCTCCGCTAGCCTCAGTTAGCTTACTGCTGATTTGAGGCAAACTTTCTCCTGCAGATTGCTCGTAAATTTTATTAAAGGCCTGCTTGGAAAACATAAGCGCGGGAGATTCAGGTACAAGCCGATCAACCCAGCCCATTTTATCAATCAATGTTTCGCAAGCCTTTTCCACATTACCCAGATCGTACAGACGATATTCATCGGGTTCGTCAACAGATTTCACAAGCTCCACCACACGCTCATTCGTGCAATGAAGATAGCCTTCAAACTGCTTACCTCCCCTTACATAGCGTATACGGCAAGCCCTGTTGGATAATCCCGCGATAGCAACTCTTGAAAAAACGGTAGGAGGCATAGCCAGCTCTTTACCCTTATCGGCCTGCTTCAGATAACCTTTTTCCAGAAGAGCAGCTTTGACCTGCTCCCACTCTTCCGCCAACTCCTCTGCTAGATAGCCCTTAAACGGATCTTCCACCCCAAGCAGTCTGTCAGAACCCAATACGCCTGCCAGAAAAAACAGTTCCTTTGCCTTGAGGGTTATTAACTTCTGCTTGGAAGCTTGAAACGTTAACATTATGAGCCACCTCCCTTCAAACTACAACATGCCATCGGTCACGAATTTTCGTTATCCAATCCTCACAACTCATTTGCTCTGAGAAGGGAATCGCCGCTTTTATCCTGGTAAATTTGCGTCGTACGTAGTATCCCTGCCCAGGAGGCAGGACTTTTAGGCCACCAGCAGCGGCATTCGCTTCTGAATAAGGGATACGAAAGAACGATAAATCATTCGAATCCAGTGTTCCAAAAAGCATACCGCTTTGGCTTGCTTTGACATCATTAAACCAGTCCACACCAAAGGTAGGAAAATCAGCTGGCACACCCGATAGCACGACATGCACATTGCGATCACGTCCCAACCGTACAATGGCGGAAAGCTGATCCTTTATCATAAAATCGTTCAGTTGCTTGCTTAACATATCCGCATCATCAATGACCAGGAGCAGTTCGGGATCATTTCCATCCTTGCTCCGTTGTTGAACGATATCATGCACCTGTTGTACCAGAGGTCCCATTTCTTCCTCGCTTTCGGCAGCAGCCTTGACATGAGGAAGATGCCGTAATCGGGATAGTCCCCCACCTCCATAGCGTGTATCGATCGTATAGACTTGCATTTGATCCGGCGAGGTGTAATAAGCGAGCGATATAATCCAACTCATCAGGAAGGAGGTTTTTCCACCCTCCATTGGACTACCTACGATAAAATTAGGCCCTTCTTTTAAATTTAGGAGAAAAGGCTCAAGATCGTCACTCTGTAGGCCTACAGGTACTTCGTAAGGAAGCGCACCTGATGGTCCACTCGTTCGATCCCACTGCTGAAGCAGTTCCAGCAACGGAATCCGCTCAGGCAATGGGAGAATGGCCGGTGCGTGCTTACCCTTCCATCCCTGCGCAATACCAGCGATATTGCGACGTAGTTGTGCTGATCGTTCCGCTTCATCTTCTCCTGGTGAAGGCAGTGCCGTCTGGAACTCCAGCGGAGGAACATGCCCTTTAACCAGAGCCCGGCCCGGAATTAAAGGTCCTGGTGTTTTGGCCGGTCGTCCTACCGCATAATAGTAGTCACTAGGATCAGCCAATTCGAAAGAAACAGCATTAGGTATGTTACTGCGGAACTTCTCAAACACATCGGTAATCCGGTTCGCTGTAATGATGAAGGTGATGCCTAGACTGCCTCCTTCACGCAAGAGTGATTCCAGCAGTTCATTTTCATCCGGATACGCATTACGAAAATTAAGATATCCATCAATAACTACGACAATTTGCGGCACATCTTCAACAGCAGAACGTCGAAAAGAACTTATTGTTTTGACGCCAGCCTCAGAAAGCATTTCCTTGCGTAGGGCCACCATCTTGAACAAATAGCGGAACAACCGTTTAATCCGGTCATCCTCCTCTGCCATCATAACAGCACCGATTTGTGGAAGCTCTCCAAATTCGCGCATGGTTCGACCCATGTCAATGATATAACCGTTCCAATGATTCACAGCGTAACGCTGTGCCGTGGACATCAGCAACGTATGCAAAAAGGTCGTTTTTCCCATGCCCGGCATGCCATACACAGCCCAATGACCATGATCCAGCGACGCATACATCGGCTCCTGCCGTTGATTCGGCAAATCATCGACCAGCCCAATAAGAGACTTCAGCTCCAACGATGATGATGTACTATCTATTTCGGTACATTGCGGTAGATTAGTTAAATCCAACATTTCTGGCAGCGGCGGAAGCCACGGTCCCTGAAGACGTTCGATTCCTGCCTTAGCTGCTTCTTTTGCAATATAATCAATAAATACTTGAAGCTGTTTAGGAGCTTCTTCTCCTTTTAAGCCTGAGCTTGCCCGTTCTCCGCCCGTCAATAGCGCTTCACGTTTGCCGTTCAGTCTCACTTCATGAACAGGTAAGGCAGAAGAAATGTCTCTGTTGCCTATATACGGCGCACCGCTCCAAGCAAATTGCATTTCTTCAAACACTTCGTCGCTACCCACTTGAAAATATCCTCGTCCCGGCTTCGTTATCCACGCGGCATTCGGTATTTTCAACATATCACGGCTATCACCTTCGCTTTGCACCCGCAAGCAGATGCGGAACCTGGAGTTACTCCAAATCTTATCATCGACAACACCTGCCGGCTTTTGAGTCGCCAAAATCAGATGGACACCTAATGTCCGCCCAATCGCGGCAATGCTGATTAGCTCGTCCATAAACTCTGGCTGATCCCGCTTTAACTGTGCAAATTCATCAATAATAATAACCAGATGAGGCAGCGGTTGTTCCTGCCGCTGCCGGAGTAGTCTGTAATATTCATCAATATGCTGTAAATTGCCTGCATCGTTCAATATCTTTTGTCGACGAACCAGTTCTGCTTTAAGAGATATTTTAGCACGTTCAATCAAATTATTGTCCAGGTTCGTGATTGTACCCACAACATGCGGCAAGTTAACGAACGTGTTGGACATGCCTCCACCCTTGTAATCGATCAGCATAAAAGCAAGATCATGTGGGTGAAACTCAGCAGCGAGCGAGGCTACGATAGACTGGATAACCTCACTTTTCCCTGAACCTGTCGTACCAGCGATCAAGCCATGGGGCCCATGCCCTTGACGCTCTATTTTATCATGCAAGTTAATCATAATCTTTTTGCCACCTGCCCGCACGCCCATCGGCACAGGTAATGTATCAGGATGGCGGTTACGTCGCCACCGGTCTGCCACATCCAGTTCTTCCACACTTGCTACACTCATCATATCAAAAAGAGGCAGAACAGCGGGAATATCAGAAGCCGAAGAACGCTTCAAGCGAATAGGCGCCATGTACCGCGCCAGTGCATCGGCTTCCTCTTTGGACAAACGATCCGGTTTAAAACTTTGCTGTTCAACCTCCGCCGATTCTGATTTAAGGGCGTATACACCCTGTTCCTTGGAAGCTTCCACGATCAGCTGACACTGCATTGGCAAAGCTTCTTTACGAGAAGCCAGCACAATTGTACACGCATCTATGGCTCGACCGTCCTCCAGCAACAACGGCAACAAAGGTTCTTCCTCAATCAGTTGGGTGTCAGATAAAACAATCACATAACACGGGGCTTCCATCCCTTTGCCCTGACGTTCATTGCGATTATTTTTTCGACGGTTCAATCTAGCAAACAGAAAGTCAGCTAATTGATGGGCGCTACTACTGCGGTCTGACATCATTCTCTGGATTCGGTCATCATCCCACACATGTGGGAGCCAGCGCATCCAAGTCCATTCACTTTCCTCTCGCTCATCATAGAAGGAGGCGATTTTCACTTCATCTGGCGAATGACGAACCGTTACTTGTGCCAAGATGACTCTTAACGCAGCCAGGGTATGCTCCCGCTCGCCGACCAATCCGATCACTTTGGATTGAAACAGTGGCAATGTAATGGAAGCAGCGTCCACCAAACGAAATTCTTCTTCCAGTTCATCTGCAGCTCCCAACAAAGGATCTCGGTCATAACCGTCAGGTCGTGGAATTTGCAGTTTAATATGAAAGGGAACTTGTCCAGTCCCGATACGTACCTGCAAGAAATCTTCATCCTCCGGTGATCGTTCCCAAAGAGAACTGTTGCGGTTTTTTACGATTTGAGTGCATATTTGCGGATCACCGTGAATTTCATATAGCGTGCGAACTTGTTCTTCGCGTTTCATTTTGAGTTCTTCACGATGCTTTTGGAGCTGCTCCCGGTACATGCGGTCCCGTTCCTCCAACTTGCGCTTATATTCCTTCTTATTATTTAAATAGACGAAAAAAGGAATCGTATAAGATGTAAGCATCATGACCACCGTGACCATCTGGAACATCAAATAGTTACTGTTGCCCATCTTGCCTGTTCTGCTCATATATACATAAAAGCCTATAGTCACCAACGTCATCATTAACGGAATAAGTATAGATATAATAGAAAAAGACGGCTTGCTCGGCTCAGCCGGAGGCCGTAAAATCTCTAGCTTCTCCTCTCGGAGGGCCGGTCTTAATCTCGGGGATCGCTGGTATAATACATTCAAGACAAAAGTCCCCCTTTTCGCTTACTATTTCATTTTACCAAGGTTTCATATTATTTCATGTGTGTATTTACCCATTTTTTTCAGTTTGAAACAAAGAACGCCTTCCATATACAGGCGCCTCGTCCTGAGTTGTCGAAAAAGCTCGCTGAATGCGCACGGTGCAGCCTTCCCGTAAGCCTGCTCCTGTGAGTAGCTGGTTATCCTCCACTCTGAACCAAAGCCCTTCCGGGAACTTTGCTTCCATAATATATTGCATGCCTTCAGCCGGAGGCTCACCAAAAATACGCACACCCAGCATCAATTTTAAATGTTCTACCGAGTATTCATCTGCCACCTCAATATCAAACCACTCTGTTTCCTGTCGTCCTGAAAGCACGGTCAGGATCATCTGTCATCCCTCCCGATCCTTAATTTATACAGCAATACTCACGCAAAAAGCCTATTTCTACGGAAATATGGCTATCGTAACTGTAGCATCCGCCTATTAGACTGTCAATTTGTTACAAAATGCCCACGCTCAAAATAAAACAGTGACTATAGTCATACTTAAAATTAATAGTAGAGTCATATGAATCAAAAATAGGGATTTACAAATTTCATTCGTGTGCTTACGTCATTTTGTCGATTAGGTAGAACTAAATTCGATTGTTACCCAAATTGTTGTGAACACTTTGTAAATTTTTCAGACCTTTATGTTTTTATAAGGTGTTTTTAAGGTAATTTTAAGAAACGGGCACTACAATAAAGCCATGAAATAACTCAGGTGAGGTGATTTTTGTGAGAACATTAATTACATTTCAAAACAAACGTATTCCCGTATACTTCAATCAAGAAAATAAGCAACCGGTACAAAAAACCTTAAAACTTCTAAGTAATACTTTGGAGAACAAAATCTCCAGTGGCAAGCGTGCCCTTCAAAAATGTCTTAACTCTTTGATCAGTATAGAGATTGTCGGTTGTGAAGCCATCCTGCATAGCGTTAGTGAAAATGATTCATTGGCATTGTCCCTCTATTAAGAGGGACTTTTTTTTGTTTGCATTAGACACAAAAAAGAGAGGGGCATTTCAGCACCCTCTCCAAATCAGCGGTTATGAAACATGCTACATGTGACTTACCGCAGCCTATGCATTTGATCAGACTCTATTTATAGTATTCTGCGATAACCTTTTTTACCGCCTCGTTCCTTTTTCTGCGCCTTCTCAATTCGTATTCTAAACAGTTCTAGTAAATTAGCGCGTGTATGTTCTTCCCGGCAGTTGTCCAGCTTTTTTAAGATAAAACGGTCAATGGACATATGACTCAGGCTCCTTTACAGCAAGCTGCCCCTGCTTTTCAAGGGGATGATCCGGCTATCCATTTTTAACCATTCCACCTGTTGTTTAAACACGTACGATTTGACTAGGATAAAGCAGGCGGGATTACATACCCTTTAAATAGGGTAAATACATAAAGTTTCGAAAGTTTTATCAGTTTAGCCTGGAAGCTACGGACAAGGAGCGAGCAAAAACCATGAGTAAGCACATAATGACCAAATTAAGCTGGAACCTTTTATGTATGTTCTTCATCCTAACTATGCTGGCTGCATGCAGCAGGGAGAAAGCCTCAACTCGAAGTATGGCCCAACACGAAGCTGAAGCACGTGCCTATACCGTGACAGGTAATCCGAACCAAGCTGCATCATCCCTTGATGAACGAGCTGCCAACGATGCACCTGTCCACCAGCAAGGCAGCAGCTATGTCGAAATATCAGGTGACGTAAGTATAGATAAAAATACAGTGAAGGTTACAGGGCATTCCAATCTGCCGGCTGGAGCACGGATCAAAGGGAATCTTGCAGTCAAAAACTCTCTGTTAACCGGATATACGGACGAGACAACTATTCAAAAGGACGGAAGTTTTGTACTTCAAGTACACCGACCTGGTATACAGGGAAGTATGGATCTGACTGTTCTGTTCCGTCCAGATGACCAAGACAAAGAAATAAGAAATCTGTATGGTAGTGGTGGCAACAAATTAGAAGGCCCTTATGTATATCAATACGAAGAAAACGAACAACTTTTGCAAGAAATTCGGATAGGTGCTGAGTTTGATCCTGAACAAGACCGCCATGTCCCTCTAATTAAGCCTGTCTGGAACAAACCAAAGGACTACGGTAATCCTCAAGTGTGGATTAAGCCCGATGTGAGGCAAAAAGGAAATTATTATCACGTATATGCGCGTAGCAATTTGCTCGAGGGTTCGGACGTCAAGCTCACAATTGATTTTCCGGGACGATGGCAGTTTGGCTACGATGATCAAACCAAGGTCATGCCTGATGGTTCCTTCAGCATGAGGGTCAAAAAGCCGAGCCTTGCTAACCGCTACACCCTGGTCATAAGTTTCGAGCCGAACGAAGATATGTGGATCAACGCCAAACAGGCTTACGGTACAAAAGGAGAGCGTCTTGCGGGATCATTAGTTAAATCCGCAGACGACAAAAAGGGCTCCAAACGGATTGAAGCCCGTGTCCAAATTCAACCCAAATCGTACTAGGCAGCCAAAGGAATCCTATATCATCTAGCTGTTATGGCTGTATCGTGACCGGCGTCCCTATACTTACCTTCTCTTGAAGCTCCAGTACATCCTTATTATGCATTCGAATGCAGCCATGTGACACCAACTTGCCAATGGACCATGGCTCATTGGTGCCGTGAATGCCATAATGCGGCTTGGACAGCCCAATCCAGAACGCTCCGAAAGGACCGCCCGGATTGGGCTGTTTGTTAATAATCGTAAAATGCCCATGCGGTGTTTGTGTAGCCACCTTCCCAATACCGACTGGATAACTAAGAACGATCTGACTTCCATCTTTTAAATATAGACGACGATCCGATAAATCCACCACAATGCTGTAGTTCGGCATATGTTCCCCCCTCTACACCATATGCCGACTACCACATAGATTTTCTTAAATTTCTACAAATGATGTTTCATGACAGCTCGCCTTACCACTCCACATCACGTCGCCAACCACCTCGCTGATCCCTGCGGCCCGGAGTTGTACTTGAACGGCTATCTTTTCTACGTCGGTCTGCTTCCTTGCGTGCCTGATATTCCAGTTCCCGCTGCATCTTGCGATAATTGTTCACTCTGGATTCCGATAATTTCCCTTTTTGGATAGCTTCCTCCACCGCACATCCAGCTTCTCCCTTATGCTTGCAATCGGCAAAACGGCATTGCTGAGCTGTTTCCATAATATCAGCAAAGGTATGAGCTACACCCGTGGAATCATCCCATAGATTAAGCTCGCGCATACCGGGTGTATCGAGCAGAACGGCTTGCTTTGCAATGGGAAAAAGCTGTCGGTGTGTGGTTGTATGCCTGCCTCGGCTGTCTTCCTCCCTCACATCCTGTGTCAGTTGAACTTCAGCCCCGGATAGCCAGTTCACTATTGTGGATTTGCCACTACCGGAAGAGCCAGTCAAAGCAACCGTACACCCAGGCTCAAGGAACGCCTCCAGCTGCTCTCTGCCTTCGTTCTGCAAAGCAGAAATTACGATAACGGGTACTCCAGGAGCAACTCCTTCCGCTTCTGCAACCCGCTGTTCGACATCTTCACAAAGGTCACTCTTACTCAACACGACAACCGGGTTTACTCCGCTATTCCAGGCCATGATTAAGTACCGTTCTAATCTGCGCATATTAAAATCATGATTCAGCGCATTAACAAGGAAAAGCGTATCTACATTGGTCGCGATCAGTTGCTCCTTCGTCTCAAAGCCTGCGGCCTGTCTAGATATTTGGCTTTTGCGTGGCAAGACAGCATGGATTACTGCATCCGATACTTCGTCCGACGTGGTGATGGCCACCCAATCCCCTACAGCCGGCATTTCCGCCGGGTCAACAATAGCATGTCTTAGCTTACCTGAAGCGGCTCCCCAGCGTTCCCCATCCATCGTAATAAGCTTCACCTTTTGTCCATAATCGGCAATCAAGCGGGCAGGGCGTATCTGCGTGTTTCCTGCTCGTTCCTCATAGTTTTGCTTCCATTGGTCCCACAAACCGTTCCAGTAATCAGACCAACCGTATTCATGTATACTCATTATTTTCCTCCTGAGATCATGTTTAATTTTTTTTGGTGTTACTCAATAGGTGTACATTTTTCTCTCCGCAAGCAAACAACGCAAAAAATCCGCAGGGAAACCCCTGCGGAAGGTATACAGCTCAAGCGATGTGATCCGTTCGTTCACTTATGCAAGCAGTCTTACACGGACTACTTTCGAAACCAACAACCGGATAACAAAACACTTGACCATAAAAAAATCCGCAGGGAATCACTCCCTGCGGATTTCGTTGGTTCTACTGTCCAACCAACTGCTGAGCTAAGACTATAGATCTAACAGTCTTTAGCCGTGCATCGTCCGTGCGGGAGACAAGTCATTCTGCTGCTGAACCCATTCACTCATGTTCGTACGCATATAACATCGCCTCCTCCTAAAATTTCCTTTATCATACAAGTCCATCAATTGTCTGTCAAGGCTGATTCTAAACATTTTAAACTATTTCAAGTTTTGTTTAACGTACCTGATCCCATCGTGTCCACATTTCACGCGGGTTCAATTCGTACATTTCTCGCTCCCTGTACATAAACTGATGCATGATCAGTTCACGCCGAATCGTCGCAAAATCCTCATGGTATTGCTTGATCCACTCGTTTAGTTCACGTTCAGGATAGATGCGCCCTGGCTCCAGTTTTTCGGCGAGCATCTGTAGTACGATCAATTTTTTCTTATACTGGGCAGGAATTTGACGCAACTTGCCGTCCTTGGCAAAAAAATTGCGTAAAACCGTTGCTTCCAGCGTTTCATTCAATTCGGACATATCTTCCTCTTCCTCTCCTTTTTCAAAAATAAAACGCACTGTCGCCTCGGCATGCTGCCGAATCAGCTCTGGGTTCAGTGTAAAATACACTGTGTTTTTATCACGGCGTTCCTTAATCAACCCGACCTCTCGGAGTTTGGAAGCATGATGCGTAACCGTAGGCTGTGACAGATTTAGCTTTTTCGCCAAAGCTTGACCATGCATCTCACCACGGGATAAAAGGAGTAATATTCGCATACGCGTTGGGTCCGCAAGTGCTTTATGATAATTGACCATTTTATCTAGTTGCACCGTAACTGCACCTCTTTTCACTACTACAGATTTGCTATGCAAGCAAATTCGCTTAACCTAAATAGATAATTATCTAATTATATGTTTATCAAATGTTTCTGTCAATTCTCTCTTCCATCATCTCTTTCTGAAAACGGCTGGATATTGTGCACACATTACGGTAGGATTATTATTTGAAAACTTCTCACACACTGAGCTATTTGCATCAATTCTGAGATCCGTTTGACGAAATAAACTAATACAACTGGAGGTTCATCCAAATGCACGACGTAATCATTATCGGTGGCGGACCTTGCGGACTATCCGCTGCAATCGAATGCAGCCGCAGAGGTTTGCGTACGATCATTATTGAAAAAAGCAACATCGTTCACTCCATTTTTCTGTATCCAACAAATATGCAGTTTTTTAGCACCGCTGAACTATTGGAAATCGGTGATGTTCCGTTCAGCACTCCCAATGACAAGCCTTTTCGTCATGAAGCACTTGCGTACTATCGCAAAGTAGCCTCACATTATAACCTGGACATTCAGCATTATGAGGAGGCTCAATCCATTCAGCGGCAGGAAGACGGTACATTTACCGTACATACTCTAAGCAAACGGGAAATAACCAAGAGCTATTCTTCACGCTATGTCGTCGTGGCTACGGGATATTTTGATCATCCGAACTATCTGGGCATTCCCGGGGAACAATTGGATAAAGTCACTCACTATTTCAGCGAAGCCCACCCCTATACAGGAACCCGGGTCGCAGTCATCGGCGGTAGTAACTCTGCGGTAGATGCTGCAATGGAATTGGTGCGGGTCGGGGCTACGATTGATATGGTTTATCGTCGTAATGAGTTGTCTCCATATATCAAACCGTGGGTTCGTCCATTGTTCGACAGTATGGTACAAAAAGGGAAGATCACACTGCACTTAGGCGCACGCATTACTGAAATTCATCCAGACCATGTTATCGTCACTCCGATGAACACAGAAGCATTCCAGCTCGAAAATGATTTTGTACTGGCACTGACTGGATTTCACCCAGAACGAAAACTACTGGAGTCTGTCGGAGTCCACATGGCTGAAGATCTGGACAAACCCGAATTTAATCCTGCCACGATGGAAACTAACATCCCAGGTATATATGTCGCCGGAGTTATCGCTTCAGGCAGCAATGCCAATGAAGTGTTTATCGAAACAGGTCGCTGGCACGGGCGTCAAATCGCCGAACATATCCAAAGTTAAACGATCGAAGGAGAACAACTGAATGGATTACAGCTCACTTATCCTACTGGTACTGGCTGGCCTTGGAATTATCAGTGGCAACTCAACCGTGACGATTGCTATGGTAGTACTACTACTGCTGCGGGTAACCAGCTTTCATACTGCTTTCCCCTGGCTTGAAAAGTATGGCTTGACGATCGGAATTATTATTTTGACGATTGGGGTCATGACCCCGCTAGCCAGCGGTAAAATCAGCATCAATCAGGTGACAGAGTCCTTCCTGCACTGGAAGTCCCTGCTCGCGATTGGTATCGGAATTCTGGTAGCCTACCTTGGCGGCCGCGGAGTAACTTTGATGTCCGGACAGCCTATTATTGTGACAGGTCTACTGATCGGGACCGTCATTGGCGTTGCCTTCTTTAAAGGGGTTCCTGTTGGACCTCTGATTGCTGCCGGGCTGCTCTCCTTATTAATCGGTCGCTCCTAAATTTCTAGACACAGGATTAAAAAGAGCCGTTCAACAAATATACAAATGAATGATGGCAATCTGCATATCTGGCTGAATTCAGTCCCGCTTTGTGTTATACTCAAATCGCATAATTTGGTAAATGCAGGAGGCTTGACCGATGTCTCGACAATTTGTAACGGAAGCTGTAATGGTGGCTATATACGGCCAGCTGCTTACATCTCCCGCCCCTGTGGAATATATAGTGCCTTACACATCACTGCTAGAGCTGTACGAATTCCAGGACAGTACAGAGCCTCTCATGGATAACCCTATGGATGATCAACATGTGAAGCGAAAGGTAAGTGAGCTGATCAGTTATTTTGAAGAACCGTTGAATCAGAAAAAAATTCGGCGTGCCCTTCAGATGCCTTGGGCGAAAAGCTTGCCAATCCTATTCGATGCCAATACATCACTCATTGTCATTAATGCTGTTGATACGGCGCATTACGGAGAATATTTTGATCCGATTGAAACCGAACTGGTGTTGACAGCTCAGCGTGAAGCATTACCCATCCTGACTGATCAACTGGACTGGATTCACCGCATTATCGAAGCTTCCGTACCTGTACATGTGTACGATATTGATGATTTTGATTTTGCAGTCGATGGTCCGATGTTTAACAACCCTTAACAATGCGGCATCCTGCCCTAACCACAATAAAGCGGCGGAGTATCATGTGCAGGTTCATCCCCTGCCACACGATACTCCGCCGCTTTTCATGTCCATAAACCATTACTGGCATGCTATTTTTAACGTGGAGGCATTAAGCTTGTTCATCCTTTTCATAGGTGTAAATAATGTCGTCATGTTCCTCCAAATACTTAACTTCCAGATGATGGCCCTTCAGATACCAGTAATCCTGGTCCTCCATATAAAACGTAATGCCAGCCGCTTCATGCTGTAATGCAGGGTGCTGCGGAGGCTCTACGGCAATTCCCAGAGAAAAGCCTGGATGCAACCCACCGCCGGAACTATAGCGAACAAAAAAACGGATGGAATCTCCACGATTCAAACCGAGCTCCTTAATGTACCACTGTGCCGCAGGTTCAGTTACCTGTATGCTCATGCGTTATGCTCATCTCCTTGTACAATGACGTCCTGTTAACTATATCATAGCATCTTTTGGAATAACGACCAACCGTCTCTCCCCATGCGGCTTCCTGGACAAGTCATATACATTTTTTTGAAAAAGGTTTGACAATTCGTAAAAAAGGGTGTTAAGATTCAACCATACGAGATCCATTTTGAAATTTATTACCAATTTGAACGATAACTCATGTAAGAATAACCCCATTTTGAGGAAGAAAGGAGTGTTTCCGGTGCTAAAATTTATGATTGTATTTCACCCACATCTACAAACAAAACAACTTCATACCGGAGCATCTCCCCTGTCGCATCCTTTAGAATTGGGCCATTTCTGTTGTATGGTTTAATACGAGTGGCTGCCTGCGTTTGAGCAGTTTTTCAGTGGTGAGTGTGCTGAAAATACCTGCACGCCATATGATATTGAGATTTAAGGCATATCGTCTGTGGACGGTATGCCTTTTTTGCGCCTGTTGCCGAATCGTACTTGTGGCAGCAAGCCGCTGTTGTTTCTTCAAAATGGTACACAACTCTCGAATGAACTTGACATGAAAGGATGGGATTCCTCTTGTTCTCAGTACTCAAAAATTTAGGCTGGTTTTTTAAAAGAGAACGAAGCCGATACGCCATTGGATTGTTTTTGCTGATTGCGGTTGGCGTTTTAGAGCTTGCTCCACCTCGGCTGCTAGGCAGCGCCATTGATGAGATTGTACGCGGTTCGATTTCCTGGTCCTCGCTTTGGCGTTATATTTTGTACATCATAGGCATTCTTGCCGTCATCTACTACATTACGTACATATGGATGCACAAGCTGTTTGGTGGTGCTAATCTGGTGGAGCGCCTATTGCGCACACGTTTTATGAATCATCTGCTGCGGATGACCCCTCCATTTTTTGAACGCAATCGTACAGGCGATCTGATGGCTCGTGCCACGAATGATCTTCGATCTGTCGCAAGTACAGCAGGCTTCGGTATGTTGACATTAACGGACTCCACTGTCTACCTTACCGTTGTATTGGTTGCCATGGGCACCCTGATTAGCTGGAAGCTAACACTGGCGGCCATTCTGCCCCTTCCTTTTATTGCGCTGGCCATGAGTATTTACGGTAAAGCCGTACATGAGCGTTACACACTAGCACAAGATGCATTTGGCGATATGAACGACCAGGTGCTGGAGTCGGTGGCTGGTATCCGTGTCATTCGGGCTTATGTGCAAGAACGAATGGACGAAAAACGTTTTGCCGATATTACTGAGGATGTGTTTCGTAAAAACTTGGCAGTGGCCCGAATGGATGCTCTCTTTGAACCAACAATCCGTTTATGTGTAGGACTTAGTTACGTTATCGGACTTGGGTATGGTATTTATCTGGTATTTCATAACGATATCACGCTAGGCGAACTGGTATCTTTTAACATGTATCTAGGAATGATGATTTGGCCGATGTTTGCCATTGGCGAACTGATTAACATTATGCAGCGCGGTAGCGCTTCCCTGGACCGGGTCAATGAAACTCTCGATGTCCAGCCAGACGTTCAGGATGTAGCCCAACCTGTTCCAGTGGATCATCCCGAATCCATCACTATGAAAGACGTGACTTTTCGTTATCCTACCTCCACGGTTGACAATCTGTCACATGTTAATCTGGAGCTCAAACGTGGAGAAACACTAGGTGTCGTCGGTCGAACGGGCAGTGGAAAATCCACTTTGCTCAAACAGCTATTGCATGAATATCCGACTGGCAGTGGTGATATTTTAATCTCCGGCACTCGGCTGGAGGATATTGCAGCGGAACAATTACACAGCTGGATTGGCTACGTGCCGCAAGAACAAATTTTGTTCTCCAAATCGGTGCGCGAGAACATTCAGTTCGGAAAGCCTGGGGCCGATGATGATTACATCATGGAAGCGATTCGTACGGCCGCCTTTGATCAGGATCTGGGAACCCTGTCCGATGGGCTGGATACACTCGTCGGAGAAAAAGGCATCGCCCTGTCCGGCGGTCAGAAGCAGCGCGTTTCGCTTGCGCGCGCCTTTATCGGTGATCCGGATATTCTAGTACTCGACGATGCACTATCAGCAGTAGATGCCCGCACGGAAGCACGTATTATTGACAATATCCGTCATAAACGCTCGGGTAAAACAACCTTGATCTCCACCCACCGTCTATCGGCTGTAGAGCATGCAGATCGGATCGTCGTGCTGGAGCAAGGACGTATTATTGAGGAAGGAACCCACAATGAGCTGCTTCAAGCTGACGGATGGTACCGACAACAATATGAACGGCAACAAGTGGAATCTGATCTGACCTCAGGGGAGGTATCCTAATGAAACCCAATATCGGCAAAAGGCTGTTCCAGTATGCACTGACGAGCAAAGCGGGTTTTATTGCCGCTCTCATCGCCCTGGCTATTGGAGTAGCCGCTGAGCTGGCCGGTCCCTTCATCGCCAAAACGATGATTGACGACCACATGCTCGCTATTGAAAAACCATTTTATGAAACGACTAGTGTGGACGGCACTATAAGTTATGCTGGAACCCATTTTAAACGTGAAGATCGCTTTGAGGCCGGGGAGACCAAAGGGCGCGAAGCGAGGATTTTACAAGTCGGCAGATCTTTTGTATTTGTCGATGGTTCCGTCCAGGTAGCGGATGGTAACCGATCCTTTACGAACGGTACGCTGACCGTGACACGCGGCTCCGACACCTTTCATTATAAAGCTAAGGCTCTAACGGCTGATGAGCTGTATAGCTTTTACAAACCGGAAATGCCCGGCATTTTTCAGCTGATTGGGTGGTATTGCTTCTTTTTAGTCGTTTCGATTTTTGCCGAGTTCGGCAAAACATACTGGCTGCAATCCTCGGCGAACAAAGTCATTCAGAAGCTTCGGCTTGATCTCTATGCACACATTCAGCGCTTGCCAGTTTACTTTTTTGATAACTTACCCGCAGGCAAGGTCGTATCCCGTGTTACGAATGACACGGAGGCAGTCAAAGATTTGTTTGTGGCTGTACTCTCAAACTTCACTTCAGGGATTGTAACGATGACAGGGGTATATGTGGCACTCTTTCTACTGGATTTCAGACTGGGTCTTATCTCTCTATTTATTGTACCGTTGCTGATCTTATGGATTGTATTGTACCGCAAGGTTGCAACCCGCTATAACACGATCATCCGATCCAGGCTCAGCGAGATTAATGCGATTATTAATGAATCCATTCAGGGGATGTCCATTATTCGTGTATTCAGGCATCAGAAACAAACACAGCAAGAGTTTGAAGAGTTAAATGATGACTATATGAAGCATCAGAATAAAATGCTGAATTTGAACGCTTTTACTTCGCACAATTTGGTCAACGTGTTGAGAAACCTCGCCTTCGCTGTCGTGTTGTGGTATTTTGGATCTGCGGCGCTTGGTACTACAGGTAGTGCGATATCACTAGGGGTATTGTATGCCTTCGTCGATGTGCTGGGTCGATTGTTCCAACCTATAACGGGGATGGTCAACCAGCTCGCCGTACTGGATACTTCCATCGTATCCTCAGGACGCGTATTTGAATTGATGGACGAAACTGGAGAGCCGGTGACAGATGGTACGATGCCGCGTTACAAAGGCCAGGTAGAATTTAATGATGTTTCCTTTGCCTACAAAAAGGATGATGTGCTTAAGCATATTTCCTTTACAGCACAGCCCGGCCAAACGGTTGCTCTTGTCGGGCATACCGGATCAGGTAAGAGCTCGATTATCAACCTGCTATTCCGGTTCTATGATCCGCAAAAAGGAACGATCACCATTGACGGAACGCCTGTCAAAAGTATTCCTAAGCAATGGCTTCGCCATCATATGGGTATTGTGCTTCAAGACCCATATTTGTTCACAGGTACGGTAGCCTCTAATGTCAGTCTCGGAGATAGTAGAATTACGAGAGAGCAGGTGAATAAAGCGCTGAATGACGTTGGAGCCGACAAACTGCTAGCCCATTTGCCCCAAGGATTTGATGAGCCTGTTATTGAAAAAGGCAGCACCTTATCCGCCGGGCAACGTCAGCTTATTTCTTTCGCTCGCGCGTTAGCCTTTGATCCGGCCATTTTAATTCTGGATGAAGCTACCGCCAATATTGATACCGAAACGGAAGCGCTCATCCAATCTGCTCTTGAAGTGCTCAAAAAGGGACGTACGACCTTTATCATTGCCCACCGTTTGTCCACCATTCGTAGTGCAGACCAAATTTTGGTGCTGCATCGGGGTGAAATTGTTGAACGGGGTAGCCATGACGAGCTTATGGCCCAAGGCGGCCGTTACTTCCAAATGTATCAACTTCAGTCAGGAACGGTTGCAGCAGAATCTGCGTCTTCCTCAGCTACACCTTCTGCGCAAAATGACTTGCTTACAGGTAAAGTCGCATTTAAAGCTTAAATAATACTAGAGCCTGGGGCTAACAATTAATATTTAGCATGAAAAAGCCAGCGGTCTCCATTCATATTGGGGACTCGCTGGCTTTATTTTATATATGACATATCTTGTCGTTTTATTTAGCTACAGACGTGCCTGTACCTGTGGGAGGAAGCATTGTTCCATCGACTGCTTTGAGCGTAACCTTATACTTACTATCTATCAATGTACTGGTGTGGGTATCTGTAATGACTTGAATGTTCATTTCCCCTGGTTTTGGACTCGTCAGCTTGTAGTAAATGACCGCATTCGTATCATCTACGTAGTCGATGTGATCCACTTCAATACCGTAACCTGGATTAGGTGCCTGAAGACGAGTGATGGTTACTTTGTTCTGCTGGTCATTCGCCTTCTGTATGCTCATGCTAATATTGGTTTGTTGATCTGAATCTACAGGCTCAGCTGGATTTTCCGGAGTGGCTTGCACCGGTTTATGATTTTGTACAAACTCGGATGCATGATAGACCATTTCTGCTGCCTCCATCCGCGTTACTTTACGATCCGGGTTAAAGTTACTCTTTTCATCCAATGTTGCAATTTTGGTCAACAAAAGAAATTGAACTGCTTCGTTCGACTCTTGGTCTAATTTTTTGCCATCTGCTATGTTAATAAGCATACGGACCGTTGGATATTCCCCCGTTGCACTCACTGCTTTATACAGAATATTCGCGAATTGCTCCCTAGTCATGCGGGTACTTGGATCAATATCCGGTGACAGAGGGATTTGGTGCTGGACTGCAATCCGATAGGAATCGGCATACCATGCGGAAGTCGGAATGTTTGCAAAGGAGCCCGTTGTAAAATCAGGCATAACCTGAAGATCCATCGCCCGAACAACCAAGTGTACTCCTTGTGCATACGTGAGCGTTTGATCCGGTGCAAACTTATCCTTGGTTATCCCTTGAATAATTCCTTTGTTCTGAAGTGAACTTACGATCTTCTCCTGCTCAGGTCCCTTTATATCACGAAAGGCAGAAGCCGACGTAGCCACAGCCAATGAACAGACGACAAGCAGCGCAGCTGCCACGCTTTTATTTTTGATCATGAGATACACCTCCATGTTTACTTTGCTTCTATACTTACGGACGCAATAAAACCATCAAATGTTTCAAATATGCACAAATTGGTTGCAAAACATTGGAATACCCTGCGATTAGTGTAACCCGTCTTGCTCTTTTCTGCTCACCATCTCCATGCAAACCCAAAAGTGTCTATGATAGTTTTCCTTTTGCAGCGCCTTTTAGAGAAAAGAGCTAATTCGCAGTAATTTTAGCTAGCAAAAGCAGCAGTGAACCTAACAAAAATACCCACTTGTGGTAGCTTACATCCGGTTAGGGGCTTTCAGTCCAAGAAGTCGCAGTGTACTTGCCAGCTTATCTGCAGTCTGTTCCGCCAACTGAATGCGCCACTGTCCACCATCGACAATCCTTTCCTTAGCATAAAAACGGTTGAACGCCTGTGCTGTATCCAATGCAAATCTAGCAATAACCGAAGGTTCCAGTTGCTGAGCAGCACGTATCAGCTGCCCGTGATAGCGATCCAACTGCTTAAGCAAGGTCCAGCCTGCGTCACCCAGCATTTCATCCGAAACGATATTCCATTCAGGAGAATGCCCTTCTTGACCAAGGACGTTGTCACTGGAATTAGAATCAACCTCAGCGCGAGCGCGAGCTTTCTCCAGAAGGCTGCGTATACGCGCATGGGTATACTGCACATAAGGGCCAGTCTCACCTTCGAAGGTCAATGCCTCCTCCAACGAAAAATCCACTTCATTCAGACGGTTATTTTTTAAATCGCCAAAAATAATCGCTCCGATGCCGACATCTTCTGCTATTGCCTCTTGTTCCAGCAAATTGGGATTCTTCTCCGTAATAATGGCTTGAGCACGCGCTACAGCTTCATCCAGCACTTCCTCCAGTTTCACCACCTTGCCGCGTCTTGTGGACATTTTTTTGCCTGCAAAACGCATTAAACCAAACGGTACATGCTCACATTGCTCTGCCCATGCCTCCCCTGCATGCTTGAGCACCGCAAATACCTGTTGGAAATGTAACTTCTGTTCCCCGCCAACGACATACAACAGCCGATCAGCCTTCATCACTTCATGACGATAAATCGCTGTTGCCAGATCACGGGTGGGATAAATGGTAGTCCCATCCTTCTTCAAAATAAGACACGGCGGTAGCTGCTCGTCTTCCAGACGAACCACAAGTGCCCCATCACTTTCCTCCAGCAATCCTTTTGCTCTTAATTGGGCAACAACTGCCTGCATCTTATCATTGTAAAAGCTTTCCCCCAACACATGGTCAAACGAAATGTTAAGACGTTGGTACATACGATCAAATTCACCCAGACTGACTTCAACAAAAAACTCCCATAGTTGTTGAGCCTCAGTATCCCCGTGCTCCAAACGTCGGAACCACTCGCGGCCTTCATCCTCCAAAGACGGGTCATGCTCAGCCTCCTGATGAAAACGGACATATAGCTTCAATGATTCCCCGATCGGATCCTGTTGTAGCTGCTCTTCATTGCCCCATCTTTTATAGGCCGCAATTTGCTTGCCAAATTGTGTCCCCCAATCCCCTAGATGATTCACACTAATCGGTACATATCCGGTTTCACCAAGTATGCGATACAAGGCGGCACCGATAACAGTAGAGCGAAGATGACCGATACCAAATGGTTTGGCAATATTGGGCGAGGACATATCAATTACTACTCGCTGTCCATGCCCAATATTGGGATTCAGAAACTCAGTCTTGCTCAATTCAGCAAGCATCGGTGGAATATGAACAGATCGATCCAATGTAATATTTACATAGGCACCCGATGCTGTAGCGGTTAGACCCGCTTCATGGCTTACTAGCTCTGCCAATTCCATTGCAATATGCTGTGGAGACTTTCGAAATTTCTTAGCCAGCACAAAACAGGGAAACGCCACATCTCCCCATTCAGGCTGCGGAGGCACCTCGAATAAAGATAAAACTTCTTTCTCCTCCAAGCCCGTATGAGCTAAAATAGCTTGGGTAGCAATCATCAACAACATGTTCCTCTCTCCTTCTTTTTATAGGATCTAACAAAAAAAAAGCCCTCGCCTCTTGATATAATCAAGAGACGAGAACTTCGATATCCCCGCGGTACCACTCTTTGTAAATCGGTTGTGTAGATAAAGCTAGCTTACACAAATCGCGATTTCACTCCATTGACAAATAACGGTGTCAGCCGGGTTGATCTACTAGAAGTTCTTATCGTTGGATCAACCGTCTCCCGGGTGCGCTTCACATCGGATTTCATACCGGCTTCCACCTCTTCCGGCTCGCTGTAATGATACGGTTCCGTTGCTACTCTCCCGTTCCTTGACGTTAATTCCCACCATTATACAAACCTATTTAGTAGAAAGCAACCTTTTATTCCCTCTTCAGGGACTAGTTCTGTATATGTAATTACACTGCCACCAATTGGCGACAAGCCTCAACACAATGACGGCAGGCCTCTGCACAATGTTTGCAATGATTATGGGAATGCTTGCTGCATTCAGCAGCACATACCTCACAGGCTTTGGCGCATAGCTCACAGATTTCCTCGGCAAAATCCGTTCCGCGCTGCAACATTTGAGCAGCAAACCCACATATCTCTGCGCATTCCCTACTCACTCGAATACATTCACGCAGCATAGCTAAATCATATTCCTTCAAACTTGCTACATAGCATACATTGCAAGCGTTCATACATTCCAGGCAAGCATCCACGCATTTTTGGTATGAATGATTCATAATACATTACCTCCCAGTTGTTGATCCTGCTGTACTATTACCCGCTGAGCCTTGAAATTAATCAATTGATGTTCGCGCTTTCAACAAAATAAACCCAGAAAATCCCGACTTATGTAAGGAAGTGTACTATATTCCAAGGTGCAAGCGCAAGGATATTAATCACATAACTTTTTATCCCTCGTTTCTGACTTGCATCCAGTCGGTCCTTCCTCTATTGTAAAAAAAGAATATGCTTAACCATGAATCAAGGAGTGAACATTGTAATGAACATAACATCTGTAGAGGAGCACCGACGGGAGTCTCCGCAGCAGGTTAACTGCATGGTCGTGACCGTCTCTGATACACGAACCATGGAAACCGATACTGGGGGCCGACTGCTCAAGGAACTACTAGAAACGAATGGATATAAGGTTGTTCGATATGTTATCGTCAAAGACGACTATGAGGGTATCCGACAGTTGGTAACCGAAGCTGCAGCACATGAGGACATCGAGGCTGTACTTTTAACAGGTGGTACTGGCATTTCTCCGCGTGATACTACATATGAAGCCATCTCCTCTTTACTGGATAAGGAACTACCTGGCTTTGGTGAAATCTTCCGTTACTTAAGCTTTGCTGAGGACATTGGATCAGCAGCTATATTAAGCCGGGCTGTAGCGGGTACTGTGGGCCAGACAGCTGTGTTTTCTATGCCTGGCTCCCGCGGAGCCGTTCGTTTGGCAATGGAACGCATTATTGTCCCTGAACTGCGACATGTGATGAGAGAAATTTATAAATAAGCTCTTATTCCACACATGCGCCGACACAAAAAGGCACCCCATATGAATGAGGTGCCTTTTCACATTATTCTTTTTCTTCAACTTCGGGCTGCATGTAGCTATCAATCAGCTTTTGCTTCAGCTCCCATACCTTCTCGCTAAGATTAACACGATAAATTTCAGGATTCAGCTTCCGCAAATATTCTGGCCAAAACAGTTTCAACTGTGAAGCATGATAGGCACGAATTTCATCCAGTTCGGGAAGCTCGTATACCTTCTGTCCATTTATAAAAATAGGTTCAAGCATCGGTACAGCTTCGTAATTTTCAACATACTTCTTCATATATGGATGCAAAGGGTTAAACAGCTTCAGGCGCTTACCATTGCGCGGACGTTCTTCATCCGGGAAAGAAATGTAATCAGCTACAGCTCTCCCTTTCTTCTTATCCACAATGCGGTATACATCCTTTTTGCCTGGTGTAGATACTTTTTCCGGGTTACCCGAGATCTTAATCGTCGGCAGCATTTCACCGTCTACTTCCCGCTCAACCAGCTTGTACACTCCGCCTAATGAAGGTTGATCTGAAGCCGTAATCAGCTGTGTTCCTACACCCCATACATCAATACGTGCACCTTGGGCTTTTAGATTGAAAATCGTATTTTCATCCAAATCGTTGGAAGCAACAATTTGTACGTAATCCAAACCTTCGGCATCCAGCATTTCCCGGGCCTGAATAGATAGATAAGCCAAATCACCGCTATCCAAACGGATGGCATTCATACGCTTGCCTTGACTCTCCAGCATCTTTGCTGTCCGAATCGCATGAGGAACACCGCTCTCCAGCGTGTCAAAGGTATCTACCAGCAATGTAACCTGATCTGGCAAAACCTTCGCATACACGTCAAACGCCTCTTGCTCCGTCATAAAGGTTTGTACCCATGAATGGGCATGTGTTCCTTTTGTCGGAATCCCAAAATGTTCGCCTGCCAGCATATTAGAAGTCGCATCGAAACCTGCAACATAAGCTGCACGCGCTCCCCAAATGGCTGCATCTGCCTCCTGCGCACGCCGTGTACCAAATTCGAGCAGTGTATCGTCACTGGCCACCTGCTTGATACGCGATGCTTTTGTCGCAATGAGTGTCTGGTAATTCATAAAATTCAACAACGCCGTCTCGACAAGCTGCGTTTCCATAATTGTTCCTTCAACACGGACCAGAGGCTCATTTGGAAAAACAAGCGCCCCTTCTTTCATCGAATGGACCGTTCCGCCAAACTTAAACTGGCGCAATGCCTCCATGAACATGGGATCGTACTTTTCCTCCTGCTCTGACAGATAGCGAATGTCCTCTTCTGTAAACCGCAAATTTGAGATGTAATTCACAATGCGTTCCAGACCAGCGAACACGGCATATCCATTACCGAAAGGGAGCTTACGAAAATACGCCTCGAACACAGCTTTACGTTGGTGACTTCCGTTCACCCAATGGGCGTACATCATATTAATCTGATATTTATCTGTATGTAATGCGAGGCTCGTTGACTTCATCGTATCATCCTCTCTGACTGTCCCTGGTCCCTGGCTTGGTGACGGCATACCGTCTTATCTGCCCAGATTCAGCAATATCCGACTCCATTTTGTTATCGGACATTGGTGCACAATCATTCAGTTATTTTACTTCTTCTGGCGCAAAAGCGTATCTTCAGCCGACCATACCGTGGCTCCAAGACTTCCCTCAAAATGGCCCAAAGCCCAGTCATGTCCCGCCTGATTAAAGCTCGCCACAGCGTCCTTATATACGGTAATAGCAAAACCTTTGTTATAAGCATCTACAGCCGTATGCAGCACACAAATATCTGTACACACACCAATCAGATGTACTTCCAGAATCCCGCGTTCGCGCAACCTGAGTTCCAGATCTGTACCAGCAAAAGCACTGTACCGTGTTTTATCCAACCAGTAGATACGATCACTTTGTTGCTCATATAGGCTATGAAGCTTACCATACAATTGTCGTCCATCGGTTCCACGTATATTATGTGGAGGAAACAGCTTACTCTCCGGGTGATAAGGGTCATTCTCCTCATGTAAATCAACAGCCATGACAACAAAGTCCCCTTGCTCTACATAGGCCTGCGTGATGGCTGTGATCCGTTCATCCAGCTCAATCGCGGGTTGCCCCACAGGCAGACTACCATCCACAAAATCTTTCGTGTAATCAATAACAATCAGTGCTTTCATCGTACAGTCAGCTCCTTATCCTCAAAGTGAGATTGTACGCTCTATGCGTAATCTATACCATTAAACGTTACGTATAGATAGATAAACGCGGTACTCTATCACTAAAGCGATACAACTGGGCCGGTCTTTGTGAATATTGATTGGAACTCAGCGGTTTACCGTTCTCATCCCGAACCTCTTCCAGTATTCCCTGTCTGCTACGAGTCGATGTTATTTTGCGAATAAAATTCGGCTCTTCGAAATCCGGTACGACGCTCTGAATCACCTGATACAATTCACCCAGTGTAAAATGTGGCGGTAAAAACTGCTTGGCTATCGTTGTCTGAAGCATCTGCAACTGAATCTTGCGATAAGCATCGACTATGATATCCCGGTGATCGAACGCCAGCTCCAATTCCTCCAACGCTTCTCTGATCGTAAATAACCCGACCTCAGAAGCATCATCAGCCGCCTGCCGTTGCTCTAGCATCCATTCCTCTACCAGCGCAAAAAAAGCATGCGATATGATCCACCCGCGCGGATCACGGCCTGGTCCACTATATACGCCCAAATACTCCAGATGCCCGCCGTCTACACCAGTTTCCTCTAACAGTTCCCGCTTGGCCGCTCCATATATGGATTCATCTTCTTGACAAAACCCTCCAGGCAACGCCCAGCGTCCCGCAAACGGCCAACTCCGGCGCTTGATGAGCATCACTTTCAGCTCACGAATCGGCAATGTCTTTGTTACCGTCTTGCGCTCACGCTTCGTTAAAGTAAACATTACGATATCCGCCGGAGCACCATCCGGGGTACGGTATTTCTTAATGTTATAAGACGCCTTCTGCGCCTCTTCGTTTATACGATTGCTATCCATTGGCATCACCATATTATATCGTTTTGATAAATTCATTATGACATAATAAAAATTTTTGTCAAGCGTTAGGCCTTGCCTGATTCACTTGCTTGTTGACGCAACACTCGGAACGTTGCTGTAGCTGTACAACCGAGTGTACCTTCGCTATCCCTTACTTCTGCCTCGGTGGTTATAGTGCGGCCTCCCTGATGAATAATCCGTGCTTTAACGTCCAGTCGTCCTTGTCCCATGGCTGACAAAAAATGAACATTCAGGTTCGTTGTTACACATGGATCCATATTTCTTGAAGCCATACTGACCATCCCCATCGCCTGATCCATCAATGAAGTGAGCACCCCCCCATGTACAATCCCCATCACATTGGTATGATGTTGTTTGGCCTCCAAAGCGATATGTGCCTCGTTAGCATCAGCTGTGATCAGCTCACATCCTAAATACTCCCAAAAGGTATTATCTTCACCTTCTAGCATCTTACGCAACTTGTCCATTCCCTCTCTTCCATCCCTTCTATGCTGTCGCAATTTTCTTGATGTCCCATGAACATATACGATGACTAATTGCTTCCGAAAAAAAGGCGTGGAAGCTAAGCCTCCACACCACAAATCTTATTCTAGTCACTGCAATTAGAGGAGGAAGTGACCTTCCCCTCTTCTACGTTCACCTTTTCAGCAACCGTATCACGGATGGCCGTGATCACCATTTGCAGTAGCTCATTAATTTCCACCTGGCTCTGCTGAAACTCTGTTACAATTGGAATACCGTCAAGCTCTTCCTGTAGCTCCTGAAGTTCAGCCTCTATTTTAGCAATCATTTTTTGATTCTTTAAAGATTCAAATGCTACAATTTCCTTTTGCTTCTTCTTCATCGTTGCAATCAGTTGCTGGATGCGCTCATGATCCTGAATCTTTTCTTCTGCTTTCCGGAACACCTGTACTTCCTCACTGCTGCCCAGAATACCCGCCAACTCTTTGGCCTTTGCCAATATCATATCGCGATTGACCAAATGATCATGCTGGCGCGCCGCCGATTGAAGTTCTGTTTGTTGCAACCGCTCCTCTGTCATTGTCCATCGCTCCTTTTCTCACTTAGATGGTCTTGCACGCAGCCTTTTATTCAAACCGCATGCAGCCCGCTAGACTATTCTTTTTATCCGTTAACCGCTACTGGCGTTTGAACCAAGTCACCTTTAATGTAGAAGGTCATAGGTTCTGTAATTTTAACTTGGACAAAGGAACCAATCAGATCCTTCGATCCTTCAAAATGAACCAGCTTATTGGAACGAGTCCGACCAGCAAGCACGTTGCTGTCATTTTTGCTCTCGCCTTCCACCAGCACTTCCACCACTTCGCCACGCAATCGACTATTAAAGCGAAGGCTGTTTTGATTCACAGCAATGTTCAGACGCCGGAGACGCTCTTTTTTTACCGACATAGGCACATTATCTTCCATCGAAGCCGCTGGTGTGCCTTCACGTGGTGAATAAATAAATGTGTAGGCAAAGTCATAGCCCACTTCACGCACCAAAGATAGAGTATCTTCGAACTGTTCGTCTGTTTCACCCGGGAAACCGACGATAATATCTGTTGTCAGAGAAGCATGCGGAACAGCTGCTTTTATCTTCGCGGCCAGTTCCAGAACACGCTCACGAGTATATTTTCGGTTCATTTTCTTCAATATATCCGTATTACCGGATTGTACAGGCAAATGAATATGCTCCACCAGATTGCCACCCTTACCAAGGACTTCAACCAAATGGTCGTCAAAGTCACGCGGATGAGAGGTCGTAAAACGTACACGCGGAATATTGATTTTGCGCATATCATCCATCAGATCTCCGAATCTGTAATTCATATCCTTCAAATCCTTGCCATAGGCATTGACATTCTGACCCAACAAGGTAATCTCTTTAAATCCTTGACGGGCCAAATCCCGCACCTCAGCAATAACATCCTCTGGTCGGCGACTTCTTTCCTTACCACGTGTGAAGGGAACGATGCAATAGGTGCAAAACTTATCACAGCCGTACATGATGTTTACCCAAGCCCGCATACCCTCGCGCTTCTTCGGCAGGTTTTCGATAATGTCGCCCTCCTTGGACCACACTTCGACCACCATTTCTTTGCTAAAGAGTGCTTCCTTAACGAGCTGAGGCAAACGGTGAATATTATGGGTACCAAAGATCATATCGACAAAACCATGTTTTTGCATAATGCGGTTCACGACATTCTCTTCCTGCGACATGCAGCCACACACTCCGAGCAAAAGTCCTGGCTTTTCTGTTTTGAGATGCTTGAGGTGACCCAGCTCACCAAACACTTTATCTTCCGCATTTTCACGGATAGCGCAGGTGTTCAGTAAAATGATGTCTGCTTCCTTCCGATCCTCGGTTGCCTGGTAGCCCATTTGCTCCAGCAAACCTTTGATTGTTTCGGAATCATGCTCATTCATCTGGCAACCGAATGTATATACGATATAATGCTTGCCCTCACCGATATGCTTTAGCTCATCCGGGACTGCGTTATCATACAATACCTGTACGTCCTCTTTACCACGCTGCTTTTCTTTTCTATGGTTCGGCTCCGCCATAATGTTGATTTCACGTCCGCGAATACGAATCTTTTTGCTATGCTCATCTTCAGAAATAATCTTCGCATCCGAGAAATCAAAATATTTGGAGTAATCTTTTGTTTCCTTAGCCATTCGCTGGTCACTCCTTACACCATCTATTTCACGAGCTAATTTGTGATTTACTGTATCTTTAGGCAGTTGGTTATTTTATTTTATGCTCCAAAAAAACCTTTGAAAAAGGCATTACACTAAATTATAGCATGATTTATAGGTCATAGCCATAGATCATCCCCGGATACGAATCAGATGCAGTGTGATGCACAAAGTTTTTTATGTATAAGGTGAGCATTGGTGTATTTATAGTATATAAAAAAAGCCCGACTCTTTTGCAAGAATCGGACTTTTACAACTTGTGTATTCAATACGTGTATTAGTCTACGATTTCAGCAGTGTCACCGTTTTTCACACCGGCTCCGTTCGCTTCATCCGTGTCAATATGCATATCCAAAGCAAAAGAATCGGACACACGTGCAAGAACATTTTCAAATACAAGGCCACGTTCGCCGCCAACACGTACTTTCAGCAACTGCTTGTCCTTAATGTCCCATTTAGCTGCATCGGATGTATGGAAATGGATATGGCGGGCTGCTACGATAACGCCTTCTTGCAGTTCCACTTCTCCGGCTGGTCCTTTCACTGTGATTCCTGGTGTACCATCAATGCTACCGGATTCGCGTACAGGTGCCTTTACACCAATAGCAAAGGAATCTGTGCGAGAGATTTCCAGTTGGGAAGCTGGACGAGCTGGTCCCAAAATGCGAACCTTATCAAATTGGCCTTTAGGACCAATTACAGCTACCGTTTCATTTGCGGCAAATTGTCCTGGTTGGGACAAAGGTTTAAATTCAGTCAATTGATAGCCTGCTCCGAACAAGATTTCAATATGCTCTTGAGTCAGGTGAATATGACGGGCGGAAACGCCGACAGGTACGATTTTAGTCATCGTGTGGTCACTCCTTTTTCTCTATACAATACTTTACACATCTATGCTATTATACTCCTATTTCGACAAGAAAGAAAAGGATAGTGCATAAAGTTCCCTTTTTCGCCCTAACCAGCCATACATATCGTCCATATAAAACTGGGATCAAACCGTCATTTTTGCAAACAGAAGAAAGAAAAGCATGATCTCAGCTACGATGAGATGAGGAACTACAATAAATAAATTCAGAATAAACAGCGCACAGAGGATTCCAGTTAAGAAAAGAATGACTCTGAGACGAGGTTTAAGATGACTCAATCTGTACTGATGGAATACCAGCAAAACTGACAAAAAATAAATAAAAACAGAAGCAAAAGTAAAGCAAAGCACAAAAGTATAGGCTGCTTGCCCTAAAAATAAGAGCTGTATGGAAGCCGCAAGCATGCTAAGAGAAAGATAAATAAACAAATGACCATAGATAATAGTCTGTCCTGCTGTTTGTTTGGATTTGTCTACGCGCTTCTCTATATTCTCAAAATATTGCCACCAGATTGCGATGACCAATACAAATGTCAAAGCAGCAAAACCAATGGAAGAGATCGTGAAATGATCGGATTGTAAAACAGAAAGTATACTTATCACTGATTCTCCAAGCAGGATTAAGGTGAACTGTGCAAAACGCTCCAACAGATGCTCTGTATGGATAGGTGTGATCACCAATTTTTTACGACCGATTAATGGAACGAGGATATCAACAGCAATACCAGTATATAAAATCAAATATCGTACCCACGAGTCGAAGAAAAGGGAGAAGCTAGAGATGACTATCCCAACCCAAAGATAGGTTCCAAAAAAACGAGCTGTTTCCTGTTTATGAGCCGCTTCCTTGGGGGCCGAAAGTAAATATTGAACGACAGTCAAACCTCTTAAGCCAATATAGCCAACAAAAAAAGATACATAATACGCATCAAAATCTATATTAAGGCTAGCAGTCATGATTAACACAAAAAATAATTGCAAAATCATAAAAATTCGATGCGTTATACTGTCTTGACCAAAACGATTGTTATAGACTGTTTGCCCCACCCATGCCCACCAGATCGGAATAAAAATCAAAATAAACTTCTCTAAATTATGCCAACCAACACTACCATGCTCAACATGTAGTAAAACATGAGTTGCCTTGGACACAGCTGCTACAAACAATAAATCATAAAAGAGTTCAAGCCAGGTAACCTTTTTTATCAGCATTATGTAACGGAGCTCCCCTCTAGTATGGCAGTATAGCATGGTGCTTTCAGGCTCGCTTCTACGTATGCCCAATTTCGGAAAGCGTTATTTTAGCACCATGCAATCCTCGGATGCTCCAATTATTTCGTAATCGTTCTCGCTTTGTCAAGAAAATGCTCAGCCGAAAACAACTGCGATATTAAGCTATTTAGGACAACATTTTAGATGGCAGATTTGTTCTTAAATAGTCTAGTGCATGTTCTCCAAGCCATCCCTTGACCAGCTCCTCAGAGTAATGTTTCAGCAGTAGTTCTGCAAAAGCCGGATATTTCCCCGCGTGCTCCAGTCCTCTCACATGGGCCTCGATACCGTCAAAATCAGAGCCGAACATCAAATGTCTTTCACCACCCAATGAACAAATGTGCTCAATGTGCGGTAACAGATCCTCAGCGTGTACTGTACCCTGCTCTTTCAGAAACATCGTGACAAAGGTCAACCCAATTCGTCCGTTGCGGGCGATCAGCGCCCGAATCTGTTCGTCCCGCAAGTTACGGGGATGAGCACATCTCGCAAAGGCGTTCGAATGCGAAGCGATGGGCGGTAAGGCCGCCTCCTCCATCACTTCCCAAAAGCCTTGTAAGGACAAGTGTGATACATCTAGCAGCAGTCCCAGACTATTACAGCGATTGACCAAATCATGTCCCTTGCGGGTTAGACCGCCACCTCTAAGCTCCATAATGCCGTCAGCCGCCCAATTTGCATAATTCCACGTCAGCCCAATCAACCGTATTCCCAATGCATAGCACACATCCGCATAAAACGGGTTTCCTTCCAGCGCATCTACCCCTTCAAGTGAGAGTAAAGCCCAAGGTGACTCTGTATGATTCGTTCCATTACCATCCCAATTCCTTATTTTTCCAGCTTGCTTCTCTACGTCTGTCTGGTGTACTTGCTCCATTTGACGTGCAGCGGACATATTTTTAAGTGCTACCAATTCCTCTCTCCAAAGCAAAGGTTTTAACCCGCCTGAGGTAGAAGTCACATGCTGCCTGAACAGTTCAATTTGACGAACCACATGCTCAAATTTTGGCGTACCCAATACCTGTGAAATATATATAGCGAACGTTTGCAACTTTACGTTGCCTTCTAACAAACGCTCTTTTGTGACATCAAGCGATGAATGACTGAAATCTACCTGCGAATCGAGTTGCATTTTACATAACACGTCGCAGTGAAGATCAACGACTGGCCAATTCGCTTCAAACTTATCATTCATGCACTATACCCCCATTGGATTAAAGCCCACAAATTTATTTTGAAAACCATAGTAATTAAACCACAAAGCAAAAAAGCCCGTTTACAAAACGTAAACAGGCTCAGGCAACTTCCATTTATTATCTTGGCTCTACGATCAATTTGATCGCAGTCCGATCTTCTCCATCAATAACAATGTCTGTAAAAGCAGGAATACAAATCAAATCCACTCCGCTTGGTGCGACAAATCCCCGGGCAATGGCTACCGCTTTAATGGCTTGGTTTAGTGCACCCGCTCCAATCGCCTGTAATTCTGCATTTCCGCGTTCACGCAGTACTCCTGCGAGTGCGCCTGCAACTGAATTGGGATTGGATTTTGCTGATACTTTTAATACATCCATAGTAAGTACCTCCCCTGGGAATGATGATGGTTTGATTCCACTATTAGATGTTATTCGAGGGTCAGCAAAAAATTCCTGCTTTTTGGTGACAGTTTTCCTTATTCTTTCCTTAAGTAGCTCACAACAAAGTTAATCCATCCGCCATTCGTCTTCTTTAAGCCTGATTTTCTGAATTTTACGGGCTTTCCCATCGTCATCATTGAGCTCTACGCTGATGGCATGAAAGTGCCATTTGCCCATGTCCACTTGAAAGCGTACCGGAAGCTGGGTCTGAAATTTCTGTAATACAGCCTCTTTCTGCATACCAAGCACGCCCTCATAAGGACCTACCATTCCCGCATCTGTCTGATACGCAGTTCCTTGTGGCAAAATCGTATCGTCATTACTTTGTACGTGTGTATGTGTTCCTACCACGATTGATGCACGTCCATCCAGATGCCAGCCCATGGCAATTTTTTCGGAAGTGGCTTCAGCGTGAAAATCTACTAGAATATGTTTATGTTTTTTGCGCAGCTCGTCTACAATTTCATCTGCTGCCCGAAATGGACAGTCAATAGCTGGCAAAAAGGTTCTACCTTGCAGGTTAACAATGGCTAGTTCCTTACCTCCACCTTTTACAACAGTGTAACCCCGACCTGGTGTCCCTGGCGGAAAGTTAGCCGGACGGATGATCCGCGGCTCATCATCTATAAAATCAAATATCTCCTTATTGTCCCATGTATGATTGCCCATCGTAATCCCATGAACGCCCCAATCAAAAAACTCTCTAGCGATGGCTTGAGTAATTCCTCTTCCCGAAGCTGCATTTTCTCCGTTCACAATAATAACATGAGGGTTGTATTTTGATTTTAGCGAAGGGAGATTCTCCCTCAGTGCCTTTCTGCCTACACTGCCGACGATGTCTCCAATAAATAATACGTTGATAGAAAACCCTCCCTAGTCTGCCTTACATAATGAAAAGTGGCCCTACAAGCAGCGGCCACTTTTCATTGAAATGCTTTTATTTTGCGTATTCTACCGCACGGGTCTCGCGAATAACGGTAACCTTAATATGCCCTGGATAATCCAGTTCATTCTCAATCGTTTTCGTAATATCGCGGGCCAATCGGAATGCTTCCGCATCATCAATTTTCTCTGGCTGTACCATGACACGAACTTCGCGTCCGGCTTGAATTGCGTATGATTTCTCAACGCCTTCAAAAGATTCGGAGATGCGTTCGAGCTTCTCTAGACGACGGATGTACGTCTCTAGCGTTTCACGCCGCGCTCCCGGTCTTGCTGCTGACAGAGCATCTGCCGCTCCAACCAGCATGGCGATCACTGAAGTCGCTTCGCAGTCGCCGTGATGTGAAGCAATGCTGTTGATAACGACCGGGTGTTCCTTGTACTTCTTCGCCAGTTCCACGCCAATTTCAACGTGTGATCCTTCCACTTCGTGATCCAGCGCCTTCCCGATGTCATGCAGCAAGCCTGCCCGTCTTGCCAGTACAACGTCCTCGCCCAGTTCCCCGGCCATTAGACCTGTCAAGTATGCAACTTCCATCGAGTGCTTCAATACGTTCTGTCCGTAACTCGTACGGAACTTGAGACGTCCCAAGATCTTGATCAAATCCGGATGCAAGCTATGCACACCCACTTCAAAGGTGGCCTGTTCACCATACTCACGGATTCGTTCGTCCACCTCTTTACGGGATTTTTCCACCATCTCTTCAATACGAGCCGGATGTATCCGTCCGTCCGCTACGAGCTTCTCAAGAGCAGTACGCGCAATCTCTCTACGAATCGGATCAAATCCGGACAATATAACAGCTTCCGGCGTATCATCAATAATGAGGTCGATTCCAGTAAGGGTTTCAAGTGCACGAATGTTACGGCCTTCGCGTCCGATAATCCGGCCTTTCATTTCTTCGTTCGGCAATGTCACAACAGAAACCGTCGTTTCTGCTACATGATCTGCCGCACAGCGTTGGATGGCCAGTGTGATGATTTCACGGGACTTTTTGTCCGCTTCTTCTTTGGCCTGCTGTTCAATTTCCTTAATCATCTGAGCTGTTTCATGACGAACTTCCTGCTCTACGTTGGTCAGAATAATACTTCTTGCATCCTCCATCGTAAGATTAGAAATACGCTCCAACTCAGTTACCTGGCTCTTGTAAATCAAATCAATTTGCTGCTGGGTTTCATCGATTCGTTTCTCTTTGTTGGCCACTTGTTCTTCTTTGCGTTCCAGCGATTCCAATTTTTTATCCAGCGATTCTTCTTTTTGCAGCAATCTTCGTTCCTGTCGTTGAATTTCATTGCGACGTTCACGAGTTTCTTTTTCAGCTTCGGCACGGATGCGATGAATTTCATCTTTCGCTTCCAATACCGTTTCCTTCTTCAGCGCTTCTGCCTCTTTTTTCGCGTTCTCCACGATTTGCGCGGCAGCTTCTTCCGCACTGGAGATCTTAGCTTCTGCAATAGATTTGCGAATAAAATAACCAATCCCGAACCCAAAGAATAACGCGGCTACAGCAACGAGAACGAACCAGATCGCAGTCATCATACTGTTCACCTCCCCGTTGGTTCCTCCAAGGCATTCCTTGGGACTTTTTGAAATTGTCACATTTACTTTGATCGTCAAACTAAGATAACGACTCAAGGTCGCTTCATTTCATATGCACATGCTTTCACACGTACAATTCCGCCTGGCATAGCGGCATCACTTGTTATTTGGCGATGAGAACTTTACCGTGGATTCCGCTTTTTTGGAAGGAAAAAGGGCACTCCACAAATATCGTTTCATATATATTTTATTATTTGACAAATGGCATTGTCAAGGGAATGCAAACATTAGTAGACTACCGTGCAGCTGTCCATATCATAATCAGCTCATCTAGCCAGAAGTTCAGCTACCGTTTTGCAACTTATTCCTCCCAATGCAGTAATTCCTCGTCATCGAAAGCTCCGTCTTGCTCAGCCGCACTGAGATGATTGACCACGCGGCGTGTCATATCCCCCGAATATCCGCGTCTCATAAGAAACGGAAATGTTTTCCTTTTTTTATCCATTATATCACCACGTACCTGATTCCATTTCTTACGTCCAATCGACAATGCACTCTCCCACTCCTCATTGTCAGTGATCTCACCTAATGCTTCCCCGATAGAGGCTTTAGAGATGCCCTTCTGACGAAGTTCTTGTCTGATCCACATCTTACCCTTACGTTGGCTTGTTATACGCTGTCTTGCCCACTGACGGGCGTATAAATCATCATCTACAAGCTTCTCCCGTTGCAATCGCACCAATATCTCATCAATAACAGTCTGATCCACTTCCTTTTGCGCTAAACGCTGGGCAATTTCCTGACGTGTACGAGGCTTTTGCCCCAAATAGCGCAGCGCATGTACATAAGCCTGTTGTTTTTCATCTGCCAGAACGATATCTTCTAGTTCTTTTTTGACGAATGACGTTCCTTTGAACATGTTGTACTTGATCATTACATCTTCCAATACAGACAGTGAATATGGACCAAAATGAATGATGTATCTTCCACGGTTGCGTCTCTGCCCCTGCTCCACTCTAGTAATCATCAATTCCTCATGATCTGGAAAAAGAGAAATCCCTTGCTGTTTATCTTCTTCCGAAGTGTATTCATCTTTATCGTCCAACTGCACTATGTTTCCCTCACTTTGAAATTCACGAAAGCAGCCTATGATCACCTGCTACGCAAAAGTTAGATTCTGCTGACAAAGCAGACTGTATTTGATGCAAAAATGCCCTGCACAACTGTGCAGGGCATCAGAATTATGCTATTCAAACGGACTGTACCATAATCCCTAGGCTACAGTTCACATGACAGATCAAAAGCGAAGTCTCAGGCAAGCTTATTCAAGCTCCAGCAATTCCTGTTCTTCCTTGGCCTCCTGCGCTAACTCTTCTTCTGTCGGTGGAGCAATTGTTGTAATCAAATTACTGGCCACCCGGATTTTTTGCTCGATCGTACTAGCAATGTTCGGATTTTCCTTCAAAAATTGCTTTGCATTCTCACGTCCCTGACCAAGGCGCTCGCCTTCGTAGGAATACCAAGCTCCGCTCTTGTCGACAATGTCATGCTCCGTACCGATGTCAATCAAGCTTCCTTCTTTGGAAATACCCTCACCGTACATA
The DNA here is from genome assembly GCF_038008995.1 of Paenibacillus sp. FSL W8-0439. Lineage (NCBI taxonomy): Bacteria > Bacillati > Bacillota > Bacilli > Caryophanales > Paenibacillaceae > Paenibacillus > Paenibacillus sp. FSL W8-0439. The sequence goes on along the minus strand of NZ_JBBPAK010000001.1, from coordinate 2,201,273 downwards.
ATATCCACTTCGGCCTGACGGAAAGGAGGCGCAACTTTGTTCTTCACCACTTTAATACGTGTGCGGTTACCCACGATGTCGTTACCCATTTTCAAGCTTTCGATACGACGAACATCCAAACGTACCGTAGAGTAAAACTTCAAAGCACGTCCACCTGGTGTAGTTTCAGGGTTACCGAACATAACACCTACTTTTTCACGGAGCTGGTTGATAAAGATAGCAATGGTTTTCGATTTATTAATGGCTCCAGACAGCTTACGTAATGCCTGTGACATCAAACGCGCTTGAAGACCGACATGGGAATCTCCCATTTCGCCTTCAATCTCTGCCTTCGGTACAAGTGCCGCTACAGAGTCTATGACGATAATATCCACTGCCCCACTACGCACAAGAGCTTCGGCAATCTCCAATGCCTGCTCACCTGTATCTGGTTGCGATAGTAACAACTCATCAATATTGACACCCAGCTTGCTCGCATACGACGGATCAAGCGCATGCTCGGCATCGATAAAGGCGGCTTGTCCGCCTGTTTTTTGCACCTCTGCGATAGCATGAAGAGCTACTGTCGTTTTACCGGATGATTCCGGTCCATATACTTCAATAATCCGGCCTCTTGGAAAGCCGCCCGTTCCTAACGCAATATCCAAAGCAATCGAACCACTGGGGATTGTTTCCACTTGCATGTGAGTAGACTCACCCAACTTCATAATGGAACCTTTACCAAATTGCTTTTCTATTTGACGGAGCGCCATATCCAGCGCAGCACGACGATCTGACAATAAACTCACATCCTTCATTGTTTGTACTTTAATAATACCTTGTTTTGACACGCTTGCCAAGCATTTTTTCGAACATACATTCGTTTTTTTATTTCCCACAACTCTCTTCTATAATTAAACCTTTCTCATAAAACGAAAAAAGAACCGCTGGCAAAAAGCTTTGCAACGGTTCTTCCGATAAGAAGATTATATCATGAATATCTATCTAAAACAACTCATCGATAATTAAGAGAGTTTCTCGTTCTCTACCAATCGACGCCACAATCTGTACAAGATAGCTTTGACGGATCGCAAACGGATGGTCTCACGGTTACCGCTTAAATTTAGCTCATATACCTCCGTTTCCTTGTCACGCTGAGCAATACCAATATACACCAGACCGACTGGCTTTCGCTCGGAATATCCGGGCCCAGCTACACCAGTAACGGAAAGTCCGAAATCACTGTCCATAATCATTCTTGCCTGCTCTGCAAGCACAAGGGCTACTTCCTTACTCACTGCGCCTGGCGCATGATCGCCTTCCAAATAATCATAGGGCACATTGAGCAATTTCATCTTCATTTCATTGGAATAACACACGATTCCACCTTGAAACATAACAGCACTGCCAGGTATAGAAGTGATGTGTTCCATCAGCATACCGCCTGTACAGCTTTCCGCCGCACTCACAGTGAGTCCGCGTTTGGCCATTAAATCTACAATCACCTTCTCCAGCGTAACATCTTCACTTGCATACATATATTCGGAAAGACGTTGCTGAATTTGTACTTCCGTAGCCGTTAGCTTAATTAAAGCTTCACTCTCACTGGCCGCCTTGGTGGATATACGGATCGTAACTTCCCCTTCCTTGGCATAAGGAGCAATCGTGGGGTCCGTCTGGGATTGGATCAGATCTAGCAAGCGAGTTTCAAGAGCTGACTCACCGATCCCTGCAAATTTTAGCATTTTCGAATAAATTGGCATCTCCTCACCGCTCAATGCCTGCTGAAGCAACCATGGTTTAGCATGATTTGCAAACATAGGTTTAAGCTCCTTAGGCGGTCCGGGCAAAACCACATAAAATTTACCGTCCTGTGCAATCGCATCCCCTATAGCTAAACCTGTCTCATTTTCAAGCGGAGTGGCTCCTTCAATAGAAAGCGCCTGCCGGCGGTTATTCTCGGTCATTTCGACCCCGCGGTTCCGGAAAAACTGATCAAGCTTGTCCATGGCAAGACGATCTATCTGCAATTTCCGCCCCAATACAGCCGCTATCGCATCTTTTGTCAAATCGTCCTGAGTTGGTCCCAGCCCACCAGAAAACAAAATAATATCCGCACGCTTCTGAGCAAGTCGTACCGCTTCCTGAAGTCGATCCATGTTATCGCCAACTACAGTCTGAAAATATACATCAATGCCGATTGTAGCTAGCTCTTGTGATAAATATTGGGCATTTGTATTTACTATTTGTCCAAGTAATAACTCTGTTCCTACTGCAATAATTTCAGCTTTCATCAATTCGTCCTCCTATGATGCGTATATTGTGGGAATTATGTAAAGAAACAGCAATAAGTTAAGTCCCTATTGCTGTTTCCATAAGATTTATCCTGTTACACTTTAGAGGAGCTCAGCAAATGGATATTCTTCACAAAGTAATCAATACCCGAATAAATGGTGATTAACACAGCTGCCCATATCGCTATTAAATCAAACGGAATACCCAGAAAAACAAACGGGAAATTATTAATGAGCAGTGCTACAATAGCAACGATCTGGATGATCGTCTTTAATTTCCCCCAATTGCTTGCAGCAACCACAGAGCCATCCAATAAAGCGATCTGTCTTAGACCCGTAACCGCAAACTCACGACTGACAATCACAACAACAACCCATGAATCAATTTTTCCCATTTCTACCAAAGAAACCAAAATAGCAGTTACCAACAGCTTATCAGCAAGGGGGTCCAACAGCTTGCCCAAATTGGTGACCATATTATTTTTACGAGCCAAATATCCGTCAAGGCCGTCTGTGCTGGCTGCTACAAGGAAAATAATAGCCGCAATCAGCTGATTATACGGCAGCTTGAAAGCACCGATCTCAATCGGTGGCGGATAAAAATCAAAATCCACCAGCAAAGCCAGCATCATCACCGGGATAAGGCAAATCCGCGTTATTGTAATTCTGTTGGGTAAATTCACAACACACTCTCCCCTGATTATCGTACTTGATTACAAATGGCAGCTTTCAGATTGAAATCAATCCTATGTAAAATCGCTTTCGACGAGCGTTATACACCTTAATGTCTGCATTTTCGTTACAAGTATAATATGGCGCAAAACGCATGTCAAAATAACCTGCTGCACATCAAGCAACGTTTGTCCTACAAAATCTATGAGAGAAAACGGCTTATTTCATGTTTGTAAATTGAAGCTCCAACGGCAGATCAGCTTTCCGCAGCAATTGAATAATGGCCTGTAGGTCATCCCTATTTTTTCCAGTTACTCGAATTTGATCACCTTGAATCTGACTTTTCACTTTTAGCTTGGAATCCCGAATAAGGATATTAATTTTTTTGGCGTTATCCTGATCAATTCCCTGCTTAAGAGAAAGACGCTGACGCACTGAACCTAAAGAGGCTGGTTCTAATTTTCCAAATTCCACATTTTTAAGGGATAAACCTCGTTTGACCATTTTAGATTGCAAAATATCAATCACCGCATTAAGCTTGTATTCATCTTCCGATGCAATCGTAAGAGCATCTTTCTCAAGCTTGAGGCTACTTTTGCTCCCCTTGAAATCAAATCTTGTTTCAATTTCACGCTCCGTCTGATGAACCGCATTTGTTAACTCCTGCATATCCATTTTGGAGACGATATCAAATGAATTTTCTGAAGCCATCGTTTCACTTTCCTTTCCACAACAAAGTTCAATATCTAATTATAGGCTAGTCATTTATAAAAATCCAATAATCCGTTCACTAAAAAGGCGTTCTTGCCAGTTCCCCGACAAAAACGCCTTTATTTACAATTACAGTTTAACATTTCTAATAGTGACTTCGTGTTGGATTTCTAAACATATCCAAAATTCCAAGCACAATGTGAGCAAGACCAAAGCCTAATATGCCATAGCCCCATGCATTCGGTGTTAGATAATAGCCCAGTAAACTGACAATAATCCCGAGCCCAGTCACAATCCAGCTGACGGTCATAACGTATACACCTCACTTTGCGGAAAATGAAATGACTGACTTTCCAAGAATTACAGTCATTAGTATTTCCCCGCAACAAGGCGTTTATTCACCATCAGTAGTTGTACTAGAATCTGTCCCACTTTGTGTAGTATCCGTACTACCATTTGTCGTCGTCTCCGTTGAACCCGTCACCCCAGTACTCGCTCCAGTGGAAGAAGCTTCCCCTTGCTGTATCAACACCCGAGTCGTCGATTTATTATCGGTTATCGGTTGGCCGGCGACGGAAATATCCGTGGCAGAAGACCGTCCTGATTTGATATATAAGCCTTCTGGACCGATATCGAAAGACATGGCATCTCCACTTTTAGTCATACCATAGCTCAGCTTTTCTCCACGGGAATTTTGTCCCTTGTACACCTCAAGCCAGCTTTCGCCCGTTGCTTTAATATCTACCTTGACCGTGGCCCCCGTTGCACTGGAGACTTTGAAGATCGTCGTCTTGCCTTGCTTACCATCCTGAGCCACAGTTACTCCCTGAACTGGCGTAGTCGTATCCGGCTGCTGACCAGGATTTGGAGTAGTCGCATCTGTAGTTCCCGTACCACCTGGCTGGGTTTCCCCGTTTTTTCCCGTATCAGGGGTCTGCCCGCCAGCACCATTTGGTGCCGTTGTCTGACCATTATTCGGTGTCGTAGTTGTATTTGGAGTAGACGTGTTTGGTGTCGTGTTTGGTGTTGTGTTAGGTGTTGTACTTGGTGTACTTGGTGTTGTAATCGGCGTTGTATTTTCTGCTGTTTTTGGAGTGGAATGGTTGTTACTCACCCAATAAGCATAAATAACCCCAACAATGAGAACTAGAAAAAGCCACATTAACGCTGTAGGCAACCATTTAAGATTGCCAATCGTCGCGGGACGGCTGGAGCGTTTTTGTGTAACAGGCTCCATGACTGCTTCCGGTTCAGGTTCAGGCACATTGCTTTGGTGCCCTTCCAGAAGCTCATCGGGATTCAACCCAACCGTTTCGGCGTATGTTTTAATAAAAGCTCTGACATAAAAGCTTCCCGGCAGCACTTTGTAATCGCCCGTCTCAATGGCTTCCAGATAACGTTTGCGTATCTTCGTCATTTCCTGAACATCGTCAAGGCTCAATCCTTTTTGCAGCCGGGCCTCCTTTAATTGCTGACCCAGTTCTGACATGTCATCATCTCCTTGTGTAATTACACTTATTTAAAGATCTTCTGTATAACTGGCTGTAAAGGTATCATAAATAATTTCCTCAGCCGGATTATTGCGAAGTTCAATAATGATATTGAAATCGTCAAAGCTGTATCCCGATTCACGCACAAATACATCAGGATGCTCAATCACTTTGGTACTTGGCATGCTCATAATTTCCTGAAGCAGGTGATAATGTCTTTCATTGGATCGAATGGTACTCACAATGCCGTCAATAATAAACACATTGTTGGGATTCATTTCTTCCTCAGAAAGCTGACTGCGTACCGTCTGTCGTAATAACGTCGACGACACAAAAGTCCAACGCTTCATTGCACATACACTACTGGCAATAATGGATTCCGTTTTACCAACACGCGGCATTCCGCGAAGACCGATTACCTGATTGCCATCCCTCTTTAATACTTCACCCAAAAAATCGACCAGCAACCCAAGCTCATCACGTGTAAAACGGAAAGTTTTACGATCATCCGAATCCCGATCGATGTAACGGCCGTGTCTTACTGCCAATATATCGACCAGTCTCGGAGCACGTAAGGCCGTGACTGTAATGTTGCTGGCTTTTTTCAACGTATCTCCGAGAATGCGTATTTTCTCGTCATCGTCTGTTTCGAGAAGCATCCCCCGTCTTTCGCCTTCAACACCGTTAATCGTCAGTATATTAACCCCCAGAATACCAAGCATGGAAGCAATGTCCCCCAGCAGTCCGGGTCGATTTTTATGTATCTTGTATTCCATGTACCACTGTTTTGTCTCTTCCGTCACGTTAGCACCTCATTCACATTCAAACCGTCAACAATGCCAAATCAAAGCCTTATTGTATCATAAGATAGCATCATTCGACAAAACCCAATTATTGAAATTCGATAGGCTACAGTGTGTTGTAAGCCTCAATCACGTTTATGATATATAAATTACAATGGAATTACAAGAACAGCTCTGTAACCATTACAGAAAAGCCCCCCAAAAGGGAGCTTTTCATGTTGGTTCCTACTTATGCGTTGCTCTTAGCTAATTTAACCATTAGCCGGGCGATGGTGTGACGTTCGTCCTCATCGGCAACTCCCCACAGTTCTTTCAGTGCGCGGTTGGAATGGTTAGCTGGATCGACCTTCTCATCCAGAAAATCACCGATTTCGTAAGCAAGCTCCGCAATGGTATCTTGACTGATTCCCAGCTTCTCTGCTTGCTCTACACGCTGACCAAGGAACTTTTTCCAAACATCAAAATTCTGAACAACTGTTGACATACTTAAATCCTCCTTAGATGATTCAGATTTAAAATCAACAGTTGTAATATGCTCTTCACAGACGCTTACTATACTGGTGGATTCCTCCAAGCGCTGTTTTCCTTACGTCACCCATCCTCCGTTAGGACTTATGACCTGGCCATTAATATAACCTGACTCAGGAAGCGCAAGAAAATAAACTAGGGACGATATTTCATCAGGCCGTGCCAATCGTCCAGCAGGAATTTCTTCTTCCAAACTGTTAATTTCGCCTGCATCCAAATGATCCAACATCGACGTGTCTACCGCCCCTGGAGCCACAGCATTCACTGTTACGCCAGAAGGCGCAACCTCTTGAGCCAGTGCTTTAGTGAAAGCGTTAATGCCTCCCTTGGTAGTGGAGTACAATACCTCGCACGAAGCTCCACATATGCCCCACACAGACGAAACATTCACAATACGGCCATAGCGTTGGGAAATCATATGCGGCATAAAAACCTGCGTACACAAAAAAGTTCCCTTAACATTCACGGCCATCACTTCGTCCCATTCCTCTTCCGATACATCTGAAAGCAGCCCATAATGAGATAATCCAGCATTATTCACTAGAATATCTGGCTTCATTCCGTGATTATCCAGCTTTTCCCGCATACGTTCAATCTGCTCCTTACTCCGCAGATCGGCTGAAACAGTCATTACCTTGCCTGAATAAGTCATGCAACGACGAGCAACTTCATTTGCTTTTTCATGGGACTTCATGTAGTGAATGACCACATTCATCCCTACTGCTGCAAAACGTTCGGCAATAGCCGCACCAATTCCACCACTTGCTCCTGTAATCAGCACAGTCGTATCGCCAATAGCCTTTAACTCTCCGCCCTCGGTGGTCATCGGTTCCCTCTCCCTGGACATTACGGACTCACCACCAGCGATATTGCCATTTGATCCCACTTTATATGATCTTTCAGACGACGGTTTACATCCTCAAGCGTGATACTTTCATAAACCGGAAGCAATTGAAAAAAATCACTGCCGCGGAAGCGATGTCTTGTAAACTCATGCGCAATATTTTCGGGAGAATTGAGAGTGCGTAGATAACCGCCGATCTTCTTTTTGCGCGCTCGTTCAAAATGTTCTGCTGCAAACCCCTGCTTCTGAATAGACTCTACCTCTTCTCGTATCCTAGCCAACAGCCGATCAGGGTCTTTGGTATCCCCGCCGATCGCAGAAAATGCATACTGTTGCGTACTATTGTACTCATGGCCAAAACTGTCCGAAATCAGGTCCTCATCGTAGAGCTTCTGATATAGCTGTGTACTGGAACCAAACAAGAGATCAAGCATCAGCTTAGTTTCCAGATCATGACGTAGCAAAGCTTCTCCCGTTAAACCTACTTCAGCCTCCTTGAATCCAAACAGCAACTTTGGCAAAGAAACAGCCAGCTTTACCTCATGACGCGGCTCTGCAACCGTTGTGGGTTCATCATCGAAAATCCGCTCGATCTCCCCCTGCGGCTTATAGTCTTTTTTCGCCTGATTATTACGTACCAATTCGATTACTTCGGCTGGATCCACTCCACCTACTACAAAAAGAATCATATTACTTGGATGGTAAAAAGCTTCATAGCAACTGTACAATGTTTCCTTCGTAATCGTACTGATGGATTGAATAGTACCTGCTATATCAATATGCACCGGATGGACCTTGTACAATGCCTCAATCAGACCAAAGTAACTCCGCCAGTCGGGGTTATCTTCATACATATTGATTTCCTGGCCTATAATGCCTTTTTCCTTCTCCACATTTTCATCTGTAAAGTAAGGATGCTGAACAAAATTGACTAGTGTGGTCAAATTCTCTTGAATGCGTTCGGTTGCCGAAAACAGATATACGGTCTGATCAAAGCTCGTAAATGCGTTCGCCGATGCTCCATTAGAGGAAAAGGTAGCAAAAATATCGCCTTCGGGCTCTTCAAACATTTTATGCTCCAAAAAATGAGCTATGCCATCCGGCACCTTGACGGGCTCTTGACCTTCTACCCGGAAATGATTATCAACCGAGCCATATTTAGTTGCAAATGTGGCATACGTCTTCTGAAAGCCCGGTTTGGGCAACACATAAACGTGCAAGCCATTATCCATTACTTCATAGTACAGCGTCTCCTGCAAGTGCTCATACGATATATGCTCCAACGCTATTCCCCCTTCTGGTCTCTCAAGAAATAAATAGTGTCCAGTCGGAACGTCCGGGCGGCATCCTGAACATCCTGCACCTTGACTGCCTCCACCTGGCTCAGCAGCTCCTCTACCGTCCGCTCTTTGCCGGAAAGCTGTCTGTTAAAATCATAGGCAATCATCTCAAAAGCGGAGTCCTGCATTTCCTTTAGCAAGTTGCGTATCATTGCCTGCGTTTGGGTCATTTCTAGCTCGGTAATTGCTCCATTTTGTGTATCTTCCAGTTGCTTGCGGATAATAGTAACCGCTTTTTCATAATTAGGAATTTCGATACCGGATTGTATTGTGCCAATGCCTTTATGCCCGTCATAGCGTGACGAAGCGTAATACGCCAAACTCTCCTTCTCCCTCACATTGACAAACAGCTTTGAATGCGGATACCCACCCAGAACGCCATTGTACATTAATGCAGAAGCATAACGTTCATCGCCATACGTAATAGGGGTTCGTAGCCCCATGTTGAGCTTGCCTTGGTTTACATCAAGACGCTCTACTATAGTTTGAACATCACGTTCTACCGATTTGGGCTGTTCAGGTACATATCCCGTTTCCGTCGAGCGGTTTAATTGAAAATAGCGATCCACAAACTTTTCAACTTCTTCCAGCGTGGTATCTCCCACGACGTATAAATCCATGCTGGCATTATTCAGCCAGTCTCCATAAGCCTCATACAAATTTTGTGCATTTATGCTGTCCAGATCTGATCGTTGACCAAGAGGATGCAGACGATAAGGCTCATCTTTGCACATCTCCTCCATGCAGCGCTCCCCAGCATAACGTATTTTATCGTTAACTATAGATTCCAGCTTCTTACGAACATTTTCTCGTTCCTGCTGTACATATCCCGTTTGAAATGCACCGTTTTCCAATGCAGGCTTCGTCAGAACCTCTCCAAGGAAAGAAAACGAACGATCCAGCAAACTATCCGGACTGCTTACAAAGTTGTCATTAATTGTATCCATGCGAAATTGCACGATCTGATAATCTCCACGTTTATATACATCGAATCCAAAACCCGCACCATACAATTGTTCTAACTGCTCTCTAAATTGTGTAGTCTGCGGATACGATTCTGTACCCCGTCGCAGAACGAAAGGCACCAGTCCTACACGAGTTACAGTTTCCTCACGTAGCGGAGTACCTACATACAACGATATGGCAAACGTCTTAAAGCGCTTGGTGGGCAGTACATGAATCCTTAGTTGTCTGCGTGTGCCACGCTCGAAACCTGTTTTGTTCAAGTCCAAAACTCCTTTGTGACGTCAATTTGCGTCTAGCCTTTGATTAGCAATAGCTCTACTGTACATCTTTTTCCTGTAAAGAGGTAAAGTGTACCAATCTTTATTCTAACCATGCAAAAGCCAAGAAGCAACCGGAGACAAGCTCCCGGCTGCTTCGGCGTTTTACATGCAGAAAATATGTTCCCCGATGGTTTTCACCTGCGGACGGCTCCAAATCCATTTGGAGGTAGCTGTTTTAGGGTTAAAATAATATAGACATCCTCCGCTTGGGTCCCAGCCGTTCAGGGCTTGACGTACCGCCTTTTGTGCAGTCTCATTCGGCGTGAGCCAGATTTGGCCGTCTGCTACAGCAGTGAAAGCCCCCGGCTGAAAGATTACCCCAGACGGTGTATTTGGAAAACTTGGCGACTTGACCCTGTTCAAAATAACAGCCGCCACGGCAACTTGTCCTTCAAACGGCTCACCACGGGATTCACCATAGACCGCATTGGCCATGATTTTAAGATCGTTTTCAGACAGTCCCATGGTGTTGGCTGATCCCATCGTTTCCTCATTTTGATCAGATTTATCGTTTTTGTTCGCTGCCTGTCCCTGATCAGAACCTTGATTATTACGATGCATAGGCGTTTCCGTCGGCTTCCAGTGTGGAGTAGCATTCACCAGCTTTAATTTGGTTTTCGCACCAACCACTCCATCGGGTCTGATACCAAACTCCTTTTGAAAACCCTTTACAGCCTTTAGTGTACTGCTGCCAAAATGGCTGTCCACTTTTCCGCCAAAAAAACCCAGCAGCTTCAATCGTGATTGCAGTTCATATACATCCTGGCCATAAGAGCCAAAATCAACCGCTTCTGAACTGAATGTCGGCTGAACAGGCTGCGGCGCTGTTACTTTCTGCTGCGTGCTTGGCGACTCTACTCGCTGCTGTACAGAGTCGTTTTTAAAAAGTCCCGTGTACGTAATAGCCGAGGCTGCGAGGATACCCGTGCAAATCCAGACCATTGTTTTTTTCATATGCTGCGCTCTACCTTTCTTTTGTGGGATTAACAGGATGGCTACGTTTATTATGACAAGCTCCGCTAGAAGCTATTCACCCTTTTAATCTTCTTTGAGCAGGCAGTTCCACACCTCAAAAAAACATCACAAAAAAACGCTATTTGCGTGCATGGAGTTGTCATATTTAACAACTCATCATGCGTACAAACAGCGTTTAAATGGAATGCTGATAAAAGATAATGCTCAGGAGCTAACTTTATTTTGCTGATATTGTTCCATTGAGATAAGTACCTCACGGGGCTTACTTCCCTCGTAAGGACCGATGACACCGCGGGCTTCCATGGAGTCAATCAGTCGGGCAGCACGTGTATAACCGATCCGCATACGGCGCTGAAGGAGCGAAACGGAAGCTTGTTTAGCCTCCAAAATGATGTTGACAGCCTGATCATACAGCTCATCCAGCATTTCATCCGCATCAGTGGATACCTCTTCCACCTCAGGCACAAGCGTTTCATCATACTGAGCTTCACCCTGTTCACGCACATAGTTAACAATGTTTTCCACTTCCTGATCACTCATAAACGCTCCCTGAACGCGGACTGGTTTGGAAGCCCCCATCGGCATGAACAGCATGTCACCACGTCCGAGCAGTTTCTCAGCACCGCCCATATCCAGTATGGTGCGGGAATCCACCTGCGAAGAAACGCCGAAAGCAATACGTGAAGGAATATTGGCTTTAATAACCCCTGTAATTACATCAACCGAAGGTCTTTGTGTTGCAATAATCAGATGGATGCCTGCTGCACGCGCCATTTGGGCAAGTCGCGCAATCGCATCCTCCACATCTCCTGCAGCAACCATCATTAAATCTGCCAGCTCGTCCACAATAACGACAATGTAAGGCAGAAATGCATCCGGGTTATCCTTCATCAAATTGTTGTAGCCCTCAATATTACGGGTGCCTGATTTGGAAAACAGCTCATACCTTTTTTCCATTTCAACTACGATTTTCTTCAATGCCAGTGAGGCACGCTTGGGATCAGTCACGACCGGAGCCAATAAATGGGGGATTCCGTTGTACACGTTCAACTCCACCATCTTGGGATCAACCATCAGAAATTTCACCTCATCTGGCTTCGCTTTGTACAAAATACTCGTGATAATCCCATTGATACACACCGATTTACCCGAACCCGTAGCTCCAGCTACAAGCAGATGGGGCATCTTAGCTAAATTACCAACAATCGTTTGTCCTGCAATATCACGGCCAAATGCAATGGACAAATTGGAAACTGATTCCTGGAAAACTGTCGTTTCCATTACCTCACGCATGGTTACGATAGAAACTTCATTATTCGGAACTTCTATTCCTATGGCGGACTTGCCGGGAATAGGTGCCTCCATACGGATATCCTTTGCAGCAAGCGCAAGTGCAATGTCATCCGTCAGACTTACAATCCGGCTAACCTTCACGCCAATGTCCGGCTGGATTTCATAGCGTGTGACGGCTGGACCACGTACAACCTCCAGCACTTTCGCCCGAACACCGAAGCTTTCCAGCGTGGCCTCCAGCTTGCGTGCTGTTTGCATGTAATCCTTTTGTCCCATACCTTTGCCTGCATTTTGCGGTTTGGCAAGCAAACGGAACGATGGAAGCTTGTACGGCTTAGGCGGTGGTGGAGCTGGAATAGCTACATTGTTCCCTTCAGCTTCTTCGCCTGTCAATCCATTAGCAATCGTCTGAGCCAGTTCCTGGGCTTCTTCTGATGTCCCATGGATCGTTGCCGAATCATTTATATTTATATTCGTATTCGCATCGGCATCCATAAAATTACTATCCAGAGGTTCATCAATGGAATCGTTCCGCACTCCACCTGTCAGGGAGTCTTCAAGTTCAGCCTCTGATCTTTTTTCCTCATTTTTCACTTGTTCGAAGAAGTCCCTAATGATTGGCGATCTTTTTACCGGAATTGAGGCTTCCTGCTCAGCGTGTTCGATTACGTCAGACAGCTCTTCTCCCTGATTGCCATTTCTCCACTGAGGCTGCACATCACCAGCATCATATAGAAGATCATGTTCATCTTCATCCGCATGTGCAGTTTGCTCTTCCTTGTCCGCCTTATCTGTATTTTTAAGGCCAAACAACTGAAAGAAAATTGGCTGCTTACGTGCTGGAGGCTGCATTTCATCAAAATCATCATCCATATCCTCTTCATAGGCAGGAATAGGCTCAGATTTGGGTTTTCTATTTCCACTGCCTTTGCTAGATGCAGAAAGCGGAGTGGCTTTACCAGTCCATTTTTTCCGCACGCTTCCCCCGGCTGTCAGTAGCTTGGTCTTTACAATCCTCACTAAATCCACATAAGACAGCTGGGTCATCAGCATAAAACAAATGACGAACATGACAATCATGATCAGCTTAGCTCCTGTGAGACCAAACAGCCACAACAGAACGGTAAGCTGTAATGCGCCAACGTAGCCCCCGCTAATATCCTTATTCAGCATCGAGGTATGGCCTTGCTGATCAGGCGACAGCAACTGCTCACGCATATCTATATGTATCTGGCTCATCACTCCGCCCGGCTGAAGCGCGTTAATCGGTCCCAAACGCTGCTCCATAGATGAAATAGAACTCATAAGTGTAAAGGCAAATACCAACAACAGCAAACCCGTCTTCCGTGAGTTCCACTGGTTCGGCCACTTGCGGTGAATCATCACCATCAGACCATAATAAATGCCAATCAGGGGAATCACAAAATAGAATTTCCCCAGTACAAGCCCAAACATCTTGGATAGCGACCGACCAACTGCCGCTTCACCCGATAACGCAATGACCGCCAATGTAATCAGCACAATGCCGTAAATTTCATATTTTAAAACTCCGCCAAATATGGCTTTCTTTTTTCTTTTTCTTCTTCTGGACATACAAGGTCACCCCCCAGAAGAATATTATACCACGTCACTCGCTATCCGCACATATGTTCTTTTTCAGCAGCAAATGACCTATTTCTGTACTATTCGACAGCTTCTATGACCACTCAATGATCTGACCTGGTCCATAACGAGGATTGAGGTAGGCATCCAATGGACAGTCCAAGAGCCTTACTATGATCCCCCGACGACTTTCAAGCGGCTGTACCTGCATAAGCAGACCATCTACCCGGACCTCTACAAGCTCCTCTGCCTCCTTCCACATACCTTCCCACACCAATTCCATTGGCATTACAGTATATAGTGTCATTGGGGCAGCTCCTTGCTGTGCTCACTTGAAAGGGTTCCTGTAGGGGTGCCTGTGGCATTGGGCGAAAAAGGTGCATAAGGGGGCTGCTGTGGAGTCCCTGTCATGCCGTTCTGCTGACGGCGTGTCTCAATGATGGTATTCAACTGTTTCAGCGCCTCTCCTATACCACCAACCGCATCCATCAAACCGTATTTTACTGCATCAATTCCTCCGACCGCTGTACCAATGTCGCGGTTTAATTCACCAGTTTTGAACATCAGTTCCTTAAACCGCTCTTCTGTAATGCGAGAATGAGAAACGACGAAGCGGACGACACGCTCCTGCATTTTTTCCATATATTCAAAAGTCTGTGGGACTCCGATGACCAGGCCGCTCATACGAATTGGATGAATGGTCATCGTCGCACTCTCGGCAATATAAGAATACGTAGAAGATACAGCAATCGGCACACCGATGCTATGTCCACCTCCTATAACAATGGTCACTGTTGGTTTACTCATCGATGCGATCATTTCTGCAATAGCCAGTCCTGCCTCTACATCACCACCAACTGTATTCAGCAAAATCATTAATCCTTCGATACGTGGGTTTTGCTCTGCCGCTACCAACTGCGGAATAATATGCTCATATTTTGTTGTTTTGTTTTGAGGCGGTAAGATGAGGTGTCCTTCAATCTGACCGATAATCGTCATACAAAAAATATTGGACTCGCTTCCGGGCATGGAGGTTTGACCCAGCTGCTGTAAAGCCTCCATAGCAGGTAAAACGGGTCTTTGTCCAACCTCTGGTTGTTCTGGCGCTTCCGTTTCCTCGTTGCCAGAAGATAAATTGCTGTAATGTTCCATATGGGTGATCTTCCTTTCGCTATACGCATCTATGTGCCCCGTCTTCACCCTATAGTATGGGATGGAAATGGAATATTTTATACCCACCTCCATGCCTTTCCTCGACCCTAAAATCAAAAAAAGCCTCTCTTTCCGCGGAAACCGTCCAATATTTCCTGCGGGAAGAGAGGCGACTGTGTGCCTGTGACTTAAGTTTTTAATTCAAGTTTTTGAACATATTTCAATCGAATCACACTTCCATTATAATTGGCAGAATCATCGGTCTACGACGAGTTTGCTCATACAAGAAGCGACCCAGTGCATCCTTGACATTTGTCTTCAGGGAAGCCCATTCATTTACATTTTCACTCATGAGCTTATGCAGTGTACTTGAAACAATACGATTTGCTTCATCTAGCAAACCTTCTGATTCACGAACATACACGAAACCACGGGAAATGATATCTGGGCCTGACTTAATCGTGCCATCTTGCTTGCTCAGTGTGACAACCACTACCAAAATACCGTCCTGTGACAACAATTTGCGGTCGCGCAACACGATATTTCCTACATCTCCTACACCTAGTCCATCGATCAGTACGTTACCTGCTGTAACTTTACCCGCTCTGCGTGCTCCGCCATTCTGAATTTCAATGACTTCACCGATATCCGTGATAAAGATATTTTCAGGCTCGATACCTACTCCTTCAGCCAGAAGAGCGTGACGACGTTGCATTCTGAACTCACCGTGAATTGGCAAGAAGAATTTTGGTTTCATCAGATTCAGCATCAGCTTGAGTTCTTCCTGGCTGCCGTGTCCAGAAACGTGGATACCAGGATTAGCTGCGCTGTAGTATACATTGGCACCCAGACGGAACAGCTCATCAATAGTGCGTCCAACATATTTTTCATTACCTGGTACCGGAGTAGCTGCGATGATCACTGAGTCTCCTGGAAGAATATCTACCTTACGATGCGTAGAACGAGCCATTCTTGTCAAAGCGGACATCGGTTCACCTTGACTACCTGTGCAGAGAATAACTACGCGATCCGCTGACATTTTGCCCACTTCTTCAGGCTCAATCAGCATTCCATCTGGAATTTCCAAGTAGCCCAAATCAGAAGCAATACCTACGACATTAACCATGCTGCGACCAATCACCGTTACTTTGCGTCCGGTTGCCTCAGCAGCATTAATGACCTGCTGAATGCGATGTACGTTCGAAGCAAAAGTGGCTACGACCACACGCTGTCTCGACTTGCGGAAAATATCTTCCAGCACAATGCCAACGCTCTTTTCCGAAGGTGTAAAGCCCGGTTTTTCGGCATTGGTACTGTCTGACAATAGAGCCAATACGCCACGTGTGCCAATCTCAGCCATACGCTGCAAATCTGCATATTGTCCGTTCACCGGAGTATGATCAAATTTGAAGTCTCCTGTATGAACAACAGCGCCTTCAGGAGTATCAATGCAAACACCTACTGAATCAGGAATACTATGGTTGGTTTTGAAGAATGTTACTTTCAATGTGGAGCCCAGTTTGATTTCGGAATCAGCATTGATCAAAATACGTTTGGTTTCACCAAGCAGATTCGCTTCCTTCAGCTTGTTTTCCACCAGTCCCAGCGTCAATTTGGTACCATATACAGGTACATTCAAATGTTTCAGCACGTAAGGCAAACCGCCAATATGGTCCTCGTGACCATGAGTCAGCACAATGCCTCTTACTTTGTCGCGGTTCTCTGTAAGGTAGGAAATATCAGGAATAACGATATCGATGCCAAGCATGTCCTCTTCCGGAAATTTCAGACCGGAATCCACCACGACAATGTCATTGCCGTATTGAACGACATACATATTTTTCCCGATTTCACCGACGCCGCCCAAAGCGAAAATCATCAATTTATCGTTGTTTGTTTTTTTAGACAAATGAATCTAAACCTCCTATGGTAGTTGGACGTCGTACCTTGATTTGTTATTTAATTTTCAAAAAAATACCGCACCCAGTCACTTGACCCCATTATACATGATTAAAATACGAAAAAACAAGTCATCCTGTTCGTTACGCTAGGTTTCCCATTGCCTTCCCAAACCATAAGTAAGTGTCATTTTATCTACATACCTGATTAACAGCATAGCAAAAAGGACGTTCTATAAGAACGCCCTTCATGCCAGAGGACCTTGTCAGACAATAACCGAGTCGGTGTTGCACCTACCGACTGCCCTTAACAAGGGTACTCCTTATATTTATAAACATCTTACAGCTATTTCTTTTTAGCGGGTAAATAAATTCTTAATAAACTTCGCTTCATCTTCGGTAGGAGGAATAAGCGGCAACCGAACTGAACCTACCTTAATCCCTCGTAATTCTAATGCATACTTTACAGCCACCGGATTAGGTAGAGGATGAGGACAGCCGAACATGCCCTTAAAAATTGGGAACAACTGCTGATGCAGTTTGGCTGCCTCCTGCGCGCGTCCCCCTACAAATGAATCCAACATCCGCTTCATTTCTGCACCTACCACGTGGCTCGCTACGCTGATAATGCCATAAGCACCTACAGCCATGGCTGGCAGTCCGGATGCATCATCCCCGGAATAAACCAGAAAGCCTTCTGGTGCTGCCGCTGCAATCTGTGTGACCTGTGCAAGTGATGCACATTCTTTGGTTCCTACAATGTTCGGAATTTGTGCAAGTCGCAGTGTCGTTTCAGCTGTTAGGCTGGCTCCGGTACGGCTTGGAACATTATACAGTATAGCTGGAAGGGATGTGGAGTTTGCAATACTTTTGAAATGCTGATACATCCCTTCCTGATTCGGTTTATTATAATATGGCACTACCAGCAGCACACCGTCTGCTCCCGCCTGCTCCGCAGCACGGGTGAGATGGATGGAATGACGTGTATTATTGCTTCCCGTCCCGGCAATAATTTTACATCGCCCAGCTGCTTTTTCTACAACAAATGCAAACAACTTAATTTTTTCATCATCGCTCAGGGTAGGAGACTCCCCTGTTGTTCCAGATACAACAAGTGACTCTGAATGCTGTTCTTCTATTAAGTAATCAAT
This sequence comes from Paenibacillus sp. FSL W8-0439, assembly GCF_038008995.1. Taxonomy (NCBI): domain Bacteria; kingdom Bacillati; phylum Bacillota; class Bacilli; order Caryophanales; family Paenibacillaceae; genus Paenibacillus; species Paenibacillus sp. FSL W8-0439. Next base: position 2,183,255 of record NZ_JBBPAK010000001.1, on the reverse strand, counting down.
CAACGAGGACAATGCAGTCCAGTCAATCTCTCCTTGCTGATCAAAAGGTGTCACCATTGCGGTAATCAATCTGCCGAAGTTCACCATGCTGCCTCCTTTTTTTGCAAGTCCGAGCACGGACAATGCGCCTATTGATGGAGTTCAAATTTATTATGCAATGCGCGTACAGCCTGCACCATATCTTCCTTTTTAACAAGTACCCAGATCGTGGTGTTGGAATCTGCCGATTGAAGGATCTGTACGTCTGATTCTGTCAATGCCTCCACAATTGTCGCCATAATACCTGGTACCCCGTTGATACCACCGCCTATGACCGAAACTTTAGCACATCCGGCCAGTATCTTAGGCTCTAGTCCTAAACCGTTAAGTACTTCAACCGCTTTGCTTCCATCATTATCAAATACGGTATAAACCGCCCCTGATGGAGTTACGTTAATAAAATCAACGCTGATTCCATGTTCAGCCATAGATTTGAACACTTGTAATTGCAAGTGCTCCAAACCTGACTTTAATTCAACAGTAATTTGAGTAACATTGCCGACATACGCAATACCGGTCACGAAACGGTCTACGATATCTGCCTGCACGTCTTTAAAGCCTTCTGGGTGGGTAACCAACGTCCCCTCTCCTTCGGAGAAGGTTGAGCGAACCCGTACCGGAATATTCGCCTGCATGGCGATTTCAACAGCACGAGGATGGATCACCTTGGCTCCCTGATGAGCCATATTACAAATTTCTGTATAGCTAACATGTGCAAGCGGCTTCGCATTTTCCACAATACGCGGATCAGCGGTTAATATACCATTCACATCTGTATAAATATCCACCATATCTGCATGTAGAGCAGCCCCCAGCGCCGTAGCTGACGTATCGCTGCCTCCCCGACCAAGGGTAGTCATATCACCATCAGCAGTTTGTCCCTGAAAACCTGTCACAATGACAACTCTGCCTTGGTTCAGCTCTTCCACAATCCGGTCTGGCTTGATATCCAAAATGCGAGCATTGCCATATTGATCATCCGTAATAAAGCCTGCCTGTGCTCCAGTCAGCACCGTAGCAGGAATACCTTCCTTCTCCATCAGGCTGCATAACGTAGCGGCAGAAATGATTTCACCACAGCACAGCAGTAAATCCCGCTCGCGCTTAGGAAGACTGTCACCGTTAGAAGCCGCCCAATCCAGCAGCGTGTCCGTTGCATAGGGCTCTCCTTTTCTCCCCATGGCCGACACAACAACAACCAATCGAAGATTTTGCTCCAGCTCCCGCTTCACATGTGCCAGCACAAGTTGACGCGCTTCAGGTGTGGACAGCGAGGTTCCCCCAAATTTTTGCACCAAAATACCCATTATTTTTCCCCCATATTACTCCCTGCTTTAGGAACGTTACTCCGCCTTTGCAGCAATAATTTCCGCGATTTGCACCGCGTTCCATGCCGCTCCCTTGAGCAGATTGTCGGATACGACCCACAAATTCAATCCACGGCTATTGCCCAAATCACGACGTACACGCCCTACGAATACGTCAGGTTTTCCTGCAGCTTCGGATGCCAACGGATAAAGCTGGGCAGTAGGATCGTCTACCAGCGTTACTCCAGGTGCGGAAGCCAGCAGATTACGAACTTCTTCTAGATCATAATCATTTTTAAGCTCTACATAGACAGATTCCGAGTGACCATATACAACAGGAATACGAACGCACGTTGCCGTTACGTCTACAGAATCGTCACCTAGTATTTTTTTCGTTTCGCGTACCATTTTCATTTCTTCCAGTGTATAACCATTATCCTGGAATTTGTCAATTTGCGGAATAGCATTGAAAGCAATCTGATGCTTTACTGGCAACGAACCTACCGGCAGCAAATCTGGCTGAACTTCATCACCGTTAAGAATGGCTGCGCTTTGACGATTCAATTCATCAATAGCACGGCTTCCAGCGCCGGAAACGGCCTGGTACGTGGATACTATGATACGAGAAATGCCATACTGATCATATAATGGTTTCAAAGCAGCTACCATCTGAATGGTGGAGCAGTTCGGGTTCGCGATAATTCCCTGATGCTCGGCAATTTTGTCGCTGTTCACCTCAGGTACTACAAGAGGAGCTGTCGGTTCCATTCGGAATGCGTTGGTGTTGTCAATGCAAACTGCCCCATGACGAACAGCATGCGGCGCCAGTTCCTTACTCACGTCTCCGCCTGCACTAAACAAAGCAATGTCGATTCCTTCAAAGCTGTCGGGGGTAGCAATCTCTACTGGAATCTGCTGACCTTTAAAGCTAATTAACGTGCCGGCAGAACGAGGCGAAGAAAGAAATTTGATTTTGTCTACAGGAAAATCGCGTTTTTCCAGCAGATTTACGATCTGTTCCCCTACAGCGCCTGTCGCTCCAACGACAGCTACATTAAACTTTCTATTGCTCATCTGGTGTATCTCCCCTTCTCGACTAAAAAACCATTTTTTATTCTGAAAGCATCCACCGCCAACAAGAAATTAGACCCGATGGATTATCGAATCATCTTCTAGGCGAGGGATGCTCAGCAGTTAATTATAGTACTTCATGGGGTCTTGCGTTCCACAATCATCGGCTGAATCTGCCTGCCCTGCAATGCTTCATAGGCAGCCTCCGGAATCAATTCCATATTGGCTACAAGCGAGTTCGGCTTTTTAACTGGATTATCCTGTCCGAACGGCACAAAAAAGATGTTCTTGGCTACTAGTAACTTGGCGATATTGGCAGCATTTAGACCAAGTCCATCATTAGTAGATATGGCTAAAAGAAGTGGACGGCCGTTGCGTAATTGCGCCTTGGCAGCCATCAAAACCGGACTGTCCGTCATCGCATTTGCTAACTTGCTCATCGAATTCCCCGTCAAAGGTGCAATCACCAGCACATCGAGCATTTGGGAGGGTCCCAGTGGCTCAGCCTCCACAATTGTAGAAATGATATCATTCCCTGTTATATCTTTCAACTGTTTTTGCCAACTTTGCGAAGTACCGAAGCGAGTATCCGTTGTTAGTACGGTATTGGATATAATGGGAACGACCTTCGCACCCTCATCAACAAAGCGCTGTATAACAGGCATTACCTCTTCAAATGTGCAATGTGAGCCTGTAATAGCATAACCTACCGTTTTCCCTAGCCAACTCATTGTGCATCCCCCCGATCAGGATTATCTTCCATTAACAACTGCACCAGCGTATTCGCTATAATGGTACCAGCAGTTTTGGGAGCAACAATACCGGGAAGACCGGGGGCAAGCATAGCCGTAATTCCACGCTTTTCCGCATACCGGAAATCACAACCGCCTGGGGCGGAAGCAAGATCTATAATCACGGTACTCAGTGGCAATTTAGACAGAATTTGCGCTGTGATAATCATAGAGGGTATCGTATTAAAAATCAAGTCAACTCCCTTTGTCTCATTCGCTAAATCCCTTGTCATAAAAGGCTTCCAACCCATCTCCACGGCTCTCGCTGCATCCTCCGCCCGCCGTACTCCAACTTTCACTTTGGCTCCCAACCCCTGTAGTGCCCTTGCCATGGTAAATCCAGTCCGTCCCATGCCTAGAACCATACAATCTGCACCATGGATCGTAAAATCAGTATGCTGAATTGCCATCATCAGTGCGCCTTCAGCTGTAGGTATAGAATTGTATATGGCCACATCATCTCTCTCCAGCAGCTCAACCAGCTTCAATTCATGCCTGGTACAAATTTCTTTTAAGTACGCTCGCGCCATCCCTGTATATACAACGCAATGCGGTGGAAGAGCAGCAGCATGCTCATTCAGAAACTGGAGCTTTTGTGCTCCGAAAAGTGCATTCACGTTGCCTTCCTCATCGCATCCCACCACTGGCAGAATCAGTGCGTCTGACGATTCCAGCAGCTTGACAGACAATGGCTCTAATGTAACTCCTTTGAGTGGTACTTCGAGCTTGTCAAAGCCGACCACAGTGACAGTAGCATCCATGTCGACACATTTGCGGATTACCTCAAGCTGCCTCGCATCGCCACCCAAAACAACGATGCGCATTCCTGTTAGCATCCGGATCACTCCTTTCCGAGACACGATATGCTTTTATTCTATGCAGATGCCCGGGAAGGGGTGAAAAAACACAAAAAAGCCGCCCCTCTACGGAACGACTTTTATGTGTATGCTTACTCTTAAGCGAGTAATATTGAAGCTTCCTACAAAATGGACAATTGTATTACACTGCATGCAAGTGAACCGTAGACTCAGCGTCCTGTATGACCAAAGCCTCCAGCACCGCGTACAGTTTCAGACAAATGGTCTACTTGTTTTAACTCCACCTCAGGCACAACCTGAAATACCATTTGTGCAATTCGCTCATTGCGCGTAATGGTGAACGGTTCCTCGCCTAAATTGATAAGAAGCACCTTAATCTCTCCACGATAATCTGCATCAATCGTTCCAGGCGTGTTAAGACAAGTAATACCATGCTTGAGAGCCAGTCCACTACGCGGACGGATTTGTGCCTCTAATCCTGCTGGCATAGCTATTGCAAATCCAGTTGGAATGAGACAACGTTTGCCAGGTTCCAGAACCAAATCCTCCTGTACTGCTGCATACAAGTCAAATCCCGATGCAAGCTCTGACATTTTGCGAGGGAGCTCAATATCTTCATTGCCCCCGAGTCTGTTAATTTCAACGTAAGTTAACAAAATAGTCCCTCCTCATATCCTTAACCGCTGAATCGCTCGCTCCGACCATTGACAGAGCAAACGGCTCCGAAAACATCAGATCCAGCACTTTGTTCACATCATCAGCCGTCACTTGTTCGATGTGTTCGATCATTTGATCCAGCGTATAATGCCGACCCAACATTAACTCATTTTTTCCAAGACGGTTCATCCGGCTACCCGTACTCTCAAGGCTTAAGATCAGACTTCCTTTTAGCTGCTCCTTGCCTTTACGAAGCTCATTAGCGTCCAAACCATTGATAGCCACATCTCGTAACAGCTCCAGCGTCAAATCGAGCACATCCTTTGTTTGCTTAGGAGCGGTACCTGCATAGATTGTGAACATTCCACTATCGGCATGGGAGCTATGATAGGAATAGACCGAATAAGCCAGTCCGCGTTTTTCACGAATTTCCTGAAATAAACGTGAGCTCATGCCCCCGCCGATCGCGTTATTCAGCAAAACCATAGCATACTGGAGATCGTCGCCTATTGCAAATCCAGGCAGAGATAGACAAATATGATTCTGCTCCGTTGCTTTCTCATGGTACAAGAGCTGACCGTTAAACGCAGGTACTGTCAGTGGCGAAACGGTTCCGTGATTATCGAAATGCCCAAAATGTTGCTCCAGCAATTCTACAAGACGATCGTCAACATTACCAGCTACACTGATAACTGTATTGTCGATTGTATAGTGCTCCTTCATATAATGACTGAGATGTGAGCTATCCATAGCTAGCAGGTGATCTTCGGTTCCGAGAATCGGATAAGCCAGTGGGTGTTCGCCATAGGCCGCCCGAGATACAAGATCGTGCACCATATCATCCGGTGTGTCCTCGTACATGGAGATTTCCTCCAAAATCACATTTTTCTCTCTTGCGAGCTCTTCCTGATCCAATTTGGAATTAAAGAACATATCAGACAGTACATCGACTGCGATCGGTAGATGCTCATCTAGCACTTTCGCATAATAGCACGTATATTCCTTCGAAGTGAAAGCATTAACATTTCCTCCGATGGCATCGAATTGCTCAGCGATTTCTTTAGCACTAAAACGCTCTGTTCCTTTGAAAAGCATGTGTTCAATAAAATGAGAAATACCGCTATTGTCCGGTGTTTCGTTCCGGGAACCGGTTTTAACCCAGATGCCGAAAGAAACAGAACGCACGGTTGGAATTTTTTCGATGACCACTCTTAGGCCGTTTTTGAGTTGAATTCTTTCCACGCTTGGCCCTCCTAAACTGAATTGCATACTTTGCCATAATGTTCAATCCTAACAGAAAAAAGACGTTCACTCAACCGGAGCTGGTAGCTGCCGATCAGGGGAAAGCGTCTGACTGACAGTTCCAAGCACAAGTCCTTTACTACGAATGGCATGAATCATACCTTTGAGAGCAGCAGCCGAGGAATCTGTTGGGTGCATCAATATCAGGGAGCCTGACTCAACCTTACTATTGATTTTATGAACCACCGATTCCGGTGACGGATGTTTCCAATCTACGGTGTCCAATGTCCACAACACAGTTTTGAGTCCATACTCTGCGGCTATATCCACTGTTTGTTGATTAAAATCCCCCGATGGAGGGGCAAACCAATTATTTTTGACACCCAAAGTTTCTTGAAGAAGCATTTCCGTCTTTTCGATTTCTTGTACGGCTCTGGCTCGGCTCAAACGACTCATATTGGGATGAGAATAAGCATGATTTGAAAGCTCATGCCCTCTTCTTTGAATTTCCTTGGCGAGTTCAGGATTTTTCTTCAGCCAACTTCCATCAAGAAAAAATGTAGCCTTAACCTTCTCCTGATCCAATGTATTCAGTATAGGCACGATAAACTCATTCCCCCATGCTACATTGATCATGAAGGATACCATCGGTTTTTCAGGATTGCCCCTGTAAATTGGGACATTCCCCAGTTGATTTAAATGTATTTTGGGTGCCAATTGGCGATATACATATTGAATAGGCCGATCTGGAGCTGCAATGGCTTTGCGATAGGTAGCATCCAAATCGACCTCCAGTCCGTTATAACCTGGAATAGCCTTCCATACCCTGTCGACCTTGGCATCAACTGGTTCTCTCCGCTGACGTGCTGCTTCTGTCCTTAGTCGCTGCATAAGCGCATTATCAGGCAAAGCTGCCACCGCCATCGTGGGTGTAGCTTCAAGCTCTTCGGCTCCTGTAGCGTTTCCATTGCGTAATTGACTAGCGTAGTCACGAACCCCGCTAAACTGCCCGATTACCAGTGTGACGGCTAAAGTGGCTACCACCCACACCGCTCGTTTCACCCTACTCATCATTCCTTCATCCTCCCGCTCGTTTGTCCACATTGTATGCGGGGAGGACAAGATCTATGACGTAGTAAGCTATAGAAGCCCTCTTGGGTGCAGCTTGTGCATATGTATGAAAAAAGAGCCAGAAACGTAGCTCTGCCTCTTTCCAAAAGCTTAATTTATGCTATTCAAATCCCTTATTCTGTACAAACGTATAGACTCCCTATTACAGTAGTTCGCGGTCTCACAACCTAGGACTTAGCAGGAGCTTCAGCCGTCAGTACTGCCTTACGGGACAAATTGACGCGACCTTGCTGATCGATTTCAGTTACTTTCACCGTAATCGTATCACCAATAGCAATGACATCTTCAACTTTGGCTACACGCTCAGTAGACAGTTGAGAAATATGAACCAGACCATCTTTACCCGGTAAAATTTCAACAAATGCGCCGAATTTTTCAATTCGTTTGACTGTACCGATGTAAATCTCGCCGACCACGACTTCTTTTACGATACCTTCAATAATGGAACGCGCCTTCTCATTCATCTCTTGATTTGTAGAAGCGATGAACACACGACCATCTTGTTCAATATCGATTTTCACGCCGGTTTCTTCGATGATCTTGTTGATGATTTTACCACCAGCTCCAATAACATCACGGATTTTGTCCGGGTTAATGTGCATTGTCATAATTTTTGGAGCGTACGGAGACAATTGCTCACGTGGCTTCTGGATCGCTTCCATCATTTTGCCAAGAATGAACAAACGTCCTTCTCTGGCTTGCTTGAGCGCATCCTGTAAAATATTGCGGTCAATACCGTCAATTTTAATATCCATTTGAATGGCAGTTACGCCTTCCGCTGTACCAGCAACTTTAAAGTCCATATCGCCCAGATGATCTTCCATACCTTGGATATCTGTCAGTACGGAAACATGATCTCCATCCTTAATCAATCCCATGGCCACACCTGCAACTGGAGCTTTAATTGGTACACCTGCATCCATCATAGCCAGTGTGCTTGCACAAATACTAGCTTGTGAGGTCGATCCATTCGATTCCAGTACTTCGGAAACCAGACGGATCGTGTACGGAAATTCAGTTTCGGAAGGAATTACTTTGGAAAGCGCACGCTCACCAAGAGCACCATGTCCGATTTCACGACGACCTGGCGCGCGCAAAGGACGAGCCTCACCTACGCTGAATGGAGGGAAATTGTAATGATGCATGAAGCGTTTGGTTTCTTCCAGATCAATACCGTCTAGAATTTGTACATCCCCTAGAGCACCAAGAGTACAAACGCTAAGCGCCTGCGTTTGCCCGCGTGTAAATAAGCCTGAACCGTGCGTACGCGGCAAAATGCTAGTGTCACTTTCAATTGGACGAATTTCGTCAAGCTTACGACCATCAGGACGCACTTTATCATGCGTAATCAGACGACGGACTTCTTCCTTAACGATATCATAGAGAACTTCGCTCACATCACTCAAAAGCTCAGGTGTCTCTATGTATTGTGCTTCAAAATGGGCAACGGTCTCTTCATTAACGGCATCAATCGCCTCTTGACGGGCATGTTTTTCTGCAATTTTAACAGCTTCCACCAAACGATCAGCTGCATAAGCACGTACTTCACTGTTCACTTTTTCATCAACAGCATGCAGCTTAACCTGCATTTTCTCTTTACCTGCTACTTGCACCAATTGTTCAATAACTGCCACAATGTTCTTAATTTCATCATGTCCGAACATAATAGCTTCGAGCATAACTTCCTCTGGAATCTCATCGCCTTCTGCTTCTACCATCATAATGGCATCTTTTGTTCCAGCTACAACGAGATACAGATCGCTCGCGTTCTGCTGTGCAATATCTGGATTAATTACAAATTGTCCGTTTACACGACCTACAGCAACCCCGCCAATTGGACCGTTAAAAGGAACATCCGAAATACTGAGTGCTGCCGAGGTTCCAATCATGGCTGCAATTTCAGGTTCACAATCCTGATCAACACTCATGACTAGGTTTAACACCTGCACATCATTACGGAAACCTTCAGGGAACAATGGGCGAATTGGACGGTCTGTCAAACGACTGGATAAAATCGCCTTTTGACTCGGGCGTCCTTCACGCTTAATAAATCCGCCAGGAATTTTCCCCACAGCATACAATCTTTCCTCATAGTTCACGGTCAGCGGAAAAAAGTCCAAATCTTTCGGTTCACGGGAAGCGGTCACAGTACACAGCACAACTGTTTCTCCGTAACTCACCTTAACTGCCGCATTGGCTTGTTTTGCAAGACGTCCTGTTTCAAGCACCAGCTTTCTTCCGCCGAGTTGCATTTCTACGCGTTGCTCCATGGTATCCCTCCATTTCATTTCATTGTAAAAGTTCTATACACATCCAGTATTTCCTGCGCAGGTCTTATTCATAAGAAGCTCACAGACAAAATAGGATATGTAATTCAAAAAAAGATTCCTCATTTCAAAAAAGAACCCGGCTGCTGTCCGCCGTCGCCTTAGCAGGGACAAGCGGTGAACAACCAGGCTTCTTTTCTCATTACATGTCTGAAAATTAACGACGCAGTCCGAGACGCTCGATCAACGCACTGTAACGTTTAACATCAGTCTTCTTCAGGTAAGCCAAAAGTTTACGACGCTGACCGACCATTTTCAACAACCCGCGGCGGGAGTGATGGTCTTTCTTGTGCGAACGAAAGTGACTTTGCAAGTTGACGATGTTTTCAGTAAGGATAGCGATTTGTACCTCAGGTGATCCTGTATCGGATTCATGAGTTTTGTACTCCTCGATCAATTGCTGTTTACGCTCTTGAGTCAATGCCATCCTGTTCACCTCCTTCATTATAATCGCCATTAGCCTCGTAACCGCCGGTGAAAGCGGACAACCAAGCTAAGGTTCATCGTTGTTTACACAACATAAGTCAGTATAACACAGCGCCTGTCTTATGTAAATAAATTAGCCCAACAGCTTTTTAGCCGTTTGTGCGTCATTGCCAATTTGGCTGATCAGCTCATCCACTGAAGAGAATTTGCGTTCAGGACGGATGTAATGATGAAGCTCAACAAGCACAGGCTCCCCATAAATTTGTTGATTAAAATCAAAAAGATGTACCTCAAACGACGGATTCAGCACACCTTCATGAAACGTAGGCTTAACTCCTACATTCATTACACCATTTATCCAATGATCACCCACGAGCGCCCGTACAGCGTACACACCCTTAACTGGAATGACATATGAATCATCCAGCTTGAGATTAGCTGTCGGAAAACCAATTGTGCGTCCGCGCTTCTCTCCATCCATCACAGTACCCTGGATACGATAAGGGCGTCCCAACCAGCGCGACGCATGTGCTAAATCCCCTGTCTGTAAAGCACGGCGAATGCCGGAGCTGCTTACCTTATCCCCATCCAGTTCGAACGGTGGTACAGTGTAAACAGACATCAGCTCCCCTCCCAGCTTCCGAAGTGTATCCTCATGCCCGGCTCCCCGGTGGCCAAACCTAAAATCAAAACCTACTACCGCCGTTCGAATTTGTAATGGAAGCAGCACGTCTGTTATAAAAGCCTCCGGGCTAACCTTGGAAAACTCTTCGTTAAAACTTAAAATATAAAGTACATCCACACCCATATCGGACAGAATAGTCTGCTTATCCGCAAGCGGTGTTAAATAACCTTCATAATCGCCTTTTTTCATGACTTCCTTCGGATGAGGGTGAAATGTCATGACAGATACTGGCACATTCTGTTCATGAGCGAGCGCGACAGCCTTACGTATTACGCTTGCATGTCCCAGATGAAGGCCGTCGAACTGGCCGATCGCCGTGACTTGTGGACGTCCCCATTGCTGCAATAACTCATCACTCAAAGGATAAGATAACGATACGGTAATCATATTCATTCACCTGCATTTCACATCATTTGACTAACTTCGTCAAAAATTATAGCACAATTCAAGGTGAAAAACGTCTATCAGCATAATTTCACGGAAGCCAAGCCGTGTCTTGGGGAAGATTTCTGGCGTTTATAGAATGGTTCAGCACCGCTGTAATTTTATAAATTCTATAAACTTAAAAAAACTTTAATTGGGGCGATTGCACCTGATTCATCCCGTCCATATATGCCTAAAAACGTTTTATCCTCTTTATATAATCGGAAAGGTTGGTTGTCTGTCACTGGTGGTGTGATCATACTCAGCGACAGGCGTTGGCCTTGCAGAGCTGCAGCTGCCTTAGCTTCAGCCACTGTATGCTCAGACATATAGTCAATCGCTTTATCGGTGGCGATAAGCCGCTCACCCAGGCTACCATCGGCTACATAGCGCTCAATTTCTTCAAATGTTAAACAATGTTCCGCAGAAATTCCCGCAGACATCGTTCGCTCCAGCTTAACCATTGTTGAAGGATATCCCAATTCACGGCCAATATCAACACATAGTGTACGGATATAAGTACCTTTGGAGCACAAAGCACGAAAAGAAATATCCACATGCGGCCCCATCTTCGCAAATCCCGTCATTTCCAGCTCATAAATGCTCACTTCACGGCTTTTACGCTCCACAGTTTTGCCTTCTCGAGCTAGCTCGTATAGACGTTTTCCATCTACTTTGAGAGCAGAGTACATGGGTGGGACTTGGGAGATCGTACCAACGAAACGTTCCAGAACCGCTTTGGCTTCCATTTCGGTAACCTCAACCGGACGTTCGCTCTCTTCTGTAATTGTCCCAGTCAGGTCTTCGGTATCAGTGGCAATGCCTAAGCGCAGTGTAGCCCGGTATTCCTTGGGCCGCTCTTGCATATACTCCACCACTCGGGTGGCGCGTCCCAGACACAAGGGCAGAACACCAGTTACCTGCGGATCTAGCGTCCCAGTATGTCCGATTCGCTTCATCCCCAATAAACGGCGAGCCTTGGCCACGACATCGTGAGAGGTAAATCCAACAGGTTTATAGACAGGTAGCACACCTTCCCAAGTTGCCTGTCCCTTCTTTATTGGGTTCATAGCTCAGACTTCACCCGCCCTACAACGGTCTCAATGATATCTTCCAGCTTACCCTCTAGCCGACAGCCAGCCGCACGTACATGACCACCGCCCCCGAACGATTGAGCGAGCGCAGCTACATCAACATTCCCTGCCGATCTCAAACTTGCCTTGGTCGCTTGATCATTAATAACTTTAAAGAAAATGCCTACTTCAACCCCACGAATATTTCTTGGATAATTCACGATACCTTCCAAGTCCTCATTTACAGCACCGCATTCCGTCATATCATCAGGTGTTACAACGACCCAAGCAACTTTACCATCCTCTGACATCGTGAGCGTTTGCAATGCTTTGGTCAGGACTTTCATTTGGGGAAATGTCATTTCCTCGAGCAATTTCTCGGACAAAAATGGGCCATCAACACCATAAGCAAGTAGTTGTGATACCGTAGACATCACTTTCGGTGAAGTGTTGGAGTAGCGGAAGCCTCCCGTATCCGTTAACAACCCTGTATATACAGCTGTTGCTACTTCTACATCCCAAGTTACTGCAAACTTTTCCAATAAATCAAAAAGAATTTCCGCTGTTGCCGCAGCATCTGACTTAATCACATTAATCGCACCATAAGCGTCGTTCGTTGGATGATGATCAATATTCAGAATAATGGCATCTTCCGTAAAAAACTGCTCTGTCAAACCAACACGACGGTAATCCGCACAATCTACACAAATGATTCGGTTGTATTTCCGTTCTGGCGGTTGTTGACTCATATCCATAATCTCATCGGCATGCCATAAAAAATCCATGCGTTTAGGAATAGGTCCCTCATTCAGCATGGTAAATTTCTTCCCCAGACATGAGAGAAGCCAGCCCACCGTTACGGTGGAGCTGACTGCGTCTCCGTCCGGCTGTACATGCGATACGATCAGGTAATCATCATGCTCCAGAATAAATTCCTTCGCTTGTTGAAGCGCCTGTTCATAGGTATGCATTGCCGTCTCCTTTACATTCAGTTCATGGTCTTCAGACTAACAAAAATCCCTATTTCTCATCCTTGTCGATATCACTCAACAGCTTTTCAATTCGGCTGCCATAAGCAATAGATTCGTCAATTTTGAAAATCAGCTCAGGAATATGGCGAAGCCGTATCCGTTTGCCAAGTTCAGAACGAAGATAACCGTTCGCTTTGTCCAGCGCCTTTAGAGAAGAAGTTTTTTGTTCTTCATCTCCAAGTACGCTCAAGTATACTTTCGCTTGGGACAAATCGTTTGTGACATCGACACCAGTCACCGTAATAAAACCGATACGTGGGTCTTTTAATTCGGTCTGTATGAGTAGGCTTAGTTCTTTCTTAATCTGTTCGCCAACTCGACCTGTACGTATTTTAGCCATGGGTGCTCACCTCTCTGCCGTTAGCGCTCCACTGTTTCCATGACGAACGCTTCAATAATGTCGGATTCCTTAACATCATTATAACCATCAAGGGTGATACCACATTCGTAACCTTGGGCAACTTCTTTTGCGTCGTCCTTAAAGCGTTTCAGTGAGTCGATTTTACCTTCAAAAATAACGATACCGTCACGGATCAGACGTGCTTCTGCTGAACGAGTAATTTTACCAGACGTTACCATACAACCAGCAATCGTACCGACTTTAGTAACTTTAAACACGTTACGAACTTCAGCGTGACCAATCACATTTTCTTTATATTCAGGGTCCAGCATGCCTTTCATAGCCTGCTCGATTTCTTCAATGACATTGTAAATGACTCGATGTAGACGAATGTCCACTTTTTCAGCTTCTGCTGTAGATTTCGCCTGATTATCAGGACGAACGTTAAAGCCAATAACAATGGCATTGGATGCCGCAGCCAAAATAATATCGGATTCGGTGATTGCACCTGCACCACTGTGAAGGATTTTGACGCGTACACCTTCAACTTCAATCTTGTTCAAGGAGCCTTTCAGCGCTTCGACAGAACCTTGTACGTCACCCTTAATAATGACATTCAGATCCTTCATCTCGCCATCCTTGATGTGTTGGAACAGGTCATCCAGCGTTACGCGGGTATTACTGCCCAGATCGGATTGACGTTGTGTAATCGCACGTTTATCAGCGATAGCACGAGCTTTACGCTCATCCTCGAACACCATGAACGGATCGCCTGCAAGTGGAACTTCTGTCAAACCAGTAATTTCAACTGGTGTGGAAGGACCTGCTTCCTTAAGACGACGGCCTTTATCGTTGACCATGGCACGTACACGTCCGAAGCAGTTACCTGCTACGAATGCGTCGCCGACTTTCAGTGTCCCGTTTTGAACGAGAATACGGGCTACAGAACCGCGACCTTTATCCAGCTCAGCCTCAATAATAGTACCACGTGCCCGTTTATCAGGGTTCGCTTTGTACTCATTCACTTCAGCTACGAGCAGGATCATTTCGAGCAAGTCTTCCAGACCCATTCTTTGTTTAGCGGAAACGTTGACGAAAATTGTATCGCCGCCCCACTCTTCGGGCACCAATTCATATTCTGTAAGTTCCTGCTTTACTTTGTCCGGGTTGGCATCCGGTTTGTCGATCTTGTTTACAGCAACGATTATTGGTAGACCTGCTGCTTTTGCATGGCTAATGGCTTCAACCGTTTGTGGCATAACACCGTCATCAGCTGCAACCACAATAATCGTCATATCTGTTACTTGAGCACCACGTGCACGCATAGCGGTAAAGGCTTCGTGACCCGGTGTATCTAAGAAAGTGATTTTTTTGCTGTTAATTTCAACTTGGTATGCACCAATGTGCTGTGTAATACCACCAGCTTCGCCACCTGTTACATTTGTGGAGCGAATGGCATCCAGCAAAGTTGTTTTACCATGATCGACGTGACCCATAATGGTTACAACCGGTGGACGTGTTCTCAAATCCGCTGGATCATCATTTTCTTCCACAGTTTCAAAACGATCTTCTTCCACTGGGATTTTCACTTCTACCTCGACGCCAAAGTCACCAGCAAGCAAGAGAATAGTATCCATATCCAGTTCTTGGTTGATGGTCGCCATTGTTCCGAGCATAATCAGCTTCTTGATGACTTCTGACGCATCCTTATGAAGAAGCTTGGCTGTTTCACCTACAGTCATCTCACCACGCACAATAATTTTCTTAGGCGTGTTGTCGATTTTCTCGCGACGCTCCTGTTGTTGACCTTTACCACGGTTGTTGAATTTGCCGCCACGATTGTTTCCACCGCGGTTGTTGCCTCCACGGCCACCGTTACCACCCCGTCCTCCGCCTTGACGGTTATCGTCAAAACGTCCTTGACCGAAACGGTTACCGCTGTTGTTGGAGTTACCACCTGTACGGTTGCCACCACTGCGGTTGGAATTGTTGCTTCCTGCGGAAGAAGAAGTTCTTACTGCCGCACCACCCTGGCTGCTTCCCTGAGGACGCGAACCTGTGTTATTGCTACCGGTACGCTGTTGTCCTCCCTGCTGTTGACCATTACTGCGGTTCTGAGTGCCCTGCTGGCCGCTTGGTCTACTAGAACCTTGTTGACTGCGGTTTTGACCGCCCTGCTGACTGCTTTGCGCTTTTGGAGCGCTGCTTCGGTTACTGTTTTGGTTGTTGTTTGTCCTATTCATACTTACCTGCTTTTCCTGTTGATTTTTGGTTTGCTCCGTTGAATGATTACTATTCTGGCTTGAACCGGTCTGATTCGAGCTTACTTGCGCCGTGCCTGCTTCGCCTTGCTTGACCGCAGCATTGGATTTAATATTCTTAAAAAAGTTTTCCACTTTACCTACGGCATCATGTTCCATGACGCTCATATGGTTGTTTACGGGAATATCCAGCCGTTTAAGAATGGTGATAATTTCTTTGCTGCTCATGTTCAACGATTTGGCGTATTCGTATACCCGCACTTTGTCTTTGCTTTCTTGTTTACTCAATATACTCCACCTCCGACATTATCCCCGCATGTTTCATGATCAATTTCGCGAATCCTTGATCCGTCACAGCCAGCACGACCCGTTCAGGTTTGCCGATGCTGCTTCCCAAGCTTTCCCGGTCAAATCCTATCAATAAGGGGATTTTGTACGTCCCGCATTTGTCGCGGAATTTCTTTTGAGTATTCATTGAAGCATCTTTCGCAAGAATGACCAGCTTGGCTTCTGAAGACCTGATCGCTTTATAAACGATCTCATCACCTGTTAGCAGCTTGCCAGCTCTCATGGCAAGCCCCAATCCAGACAGCGCCTTATTCATCCTGCACGCTGCCTTGTGCCGCCAGGAATTCTTCCTCGACGGCAGCAAAATCACGACTTAGCTGCTCATAAATATCAGGATGGACCGAGTGCTTCAATGCTCGATCCAGTGCCTTGCTCTTTTGAGCCAGCTTGAAGCAGGCGGCTTTGCCGCACAAGTAAGCGCCGCGTCCCGACTTTTTGCCAGTCAAGTCAATCAACACTTCGTCTTCAGGGGTTTTGACGACACGGATTAACTGTTTCTTTGGCATCATTTCATGACAGGCGACACATTTGCGCAAAGGTATCTTTCTCTGTTTCATGCATTAACCCCCCTACACTCCGCTTAATCTACAGAAACGGAATCCTGATGCATTTCATCGGTGGATGTTCTCGGTCTGCCGAGCTCTTCCTCCGCCTGTGTTTCACTCTTAATATCAATTTTCCAGCCAGTAAGCTTAGCAGCAAGGCGAGCATTTTGCCCTTTGATACCAATAGCTAGAGAAAGTTGATAATCAGGTACTATAACGCGAGCCATTTTCTCTTCTTCAAATACCTGTACTTCAAGCACCTTGGACGGACTCAAAGCATTAGCCACGTATTCATCAACATTATCAGAATAGCGTACAATGTCGATTTTTTCGCCACGCAGCTCGTTTACAATGGTCTGCACCCGCGTTCCTCTTGGTCCCACACAAGAACCTACCGGATCAACCTCGGCGTTACGAGAATGAACTGCGATCTTAGAACGGAAGCCTGCTTCACGCGCTACGGAACGAATCTCTACAACACCGTCAAAAATTTCAGGTACTTCGAGTTCGAACAAACGCTTAAGCAGACCCGGATGTGATCGGGACAGCATAATTTGCGGTCCTTTGGTTGTGTTCTCCACCTTGGTAATATAAGCCTTAATCCGATCCAAATGGTTAAATTTCTCATTAGGCATCAGTTCGCTCAACGGAAGAACTGCTTCCACCTTGCCAAGATCAATATAAATATTACGTGGGTCTTGGCGCTGTACAGTTCCTGTTACAATATCCTCTTCCTTGTCCACAAACTTGTTGTAGATCAATCCCCGTTCCGCTTCGCGAATGCGCTGAGTCACAACCTGCTTCGCTGTTTGTGCAGCAATCCGTCCAAAATCACGTGGTGTGACTTCAATTTCAGCGATATCCTCCAACTGAAAATGTGGGTTGATCTCACGGGCTGCTGGCAACGAAATCTCGGTGCGAGGGTCCAATACCTCCTCAACAATCAGCTTGCGGGCATATACCTTAATGACTCCCGAGTTGCGGTTCATATCAACACGCACGTTTTGTGCGGTATTGAAATTCCGTTTGTAGCTGGAAATCAGGGCTGCTTCAATGGCCTCAAACAGCACGTCCTTACTGATCCCCTTTTCTCTTTCCAACTCGTTCATTGCTTCAATAAAATCCATACTCATGGATTACTGCTCCCCCTTTCAAATGATGGCACCTGCGTACTGGTCGGCACACGAGGCAAAAAACATGTAGTACATGTCAAACAGCAACAATCAAATCTGAATTAAAATATGATCGCGAGCCTTGCACCAGCTACCTTGTCATAAGGTATGGTATGCTTCTTTTGTCCGCTTTGGACGGTAAGTTCCCCATCTTCAAAAGAAAGCAAACGGCCTTCGAATTCCTTCAGACCGTTAATCGGCTCGTATGTAGTAACGAATACGTTTTTGCCTACCGCTTTAGTGACATCCTCCGCTTTTTTCAGCGGTCTTTCGGCGCCTGGTGAAGACACTTCCAGAAAATATGCTGTAGAAACAGGGTCATTTTCATCCAGCTTTTGACCCAAATATTCACTGATCATACTACAGTCGTCCAGATCAATTCCTCCGTCTTTATCTACAAAAACGCGAAGAAACCAATTGCTACCCTCTTTGACATACTCGACATCGACCAGTTCAAAACCATGCTCATCGAGGTAAGGTTGGGCCATTTCTTCTACTACTGATTTGATCTTTGGTGTGCTCAAAGATTATAACCTCCAAAAGTGAACTTTCCTGTGGTGAAAAAGAGATACCCTCTTACTGTGGGCAATGCTTCTCCATCACCGGCATTTTCATTTTCATTTGATGTAATGTTCATTTTGGGCTCACTGCAAATAAACCGGCGTACCGGTTGCCTGCCCAAAAATAACCTTTTTTCACGTTGTACCTGTATATCAAACAGTAAAGAGTGGGTTTCCCCACTCTTTTAGCAACGGTTTTATCTCCATGATTACCAAAAAAATTATAACATAACCGTAGTTATGTGACAAGTGCCAGAGCTTGACTACTGTGGTTCAGATTAAAACAGAGACAGCTGATTACTCTCTGGCAGACCTCGAAAGCAACCCATTTGGGACAGCATTTCGACAATGGTTTTACTAGCCTTCGATTTCTGTTGAAAATCCTCAACGGACAAAAATTCACCCTGTTCACGGGCCGCTGCGATGTTACGTGCTGCATTATCTCCAATACCCTGAAGAGCTCCGAACGGAGGAATGAGCGAGTCCCCGTCCACTTTGAAACGAGTAGCTTCGGAACGGTACAAATCAATAGATTTAAAACTAAACCCGCGAGCCGTCATTTCCAAAGCCATCTCCAGAATTGGAAGCATCCCTTTTTCTTTAGGTGGAGCCTGAAAACCAAGCTGCTCAATTTCGACAATCTTCCGTGCAATCGCATCATACCCTTGACAGCACAGATCAATATCAAAATCGGCCGCACGTACTGAGAAGTAAGTTGCATAATACTCGATCGGATGATACAGCTTGAAATACGCTGTACGCACTGCTGAAATAACATAGGCTGCAGCATGCGCCTTCGGAAACATGTACTGGATTTTAAGACAGGAATCAATGTACCACTGCGGCACCTTGCATTTTTTCATTTCTTCAATCCATTCGGCACTAAGCCCTTTACCTTTACGTACGCTCTCCGTAATTTTAAAGGCCAGACCTGCATCCATCCCCGCCTTGTAAATCAAAAACAGCATAATATCATCCCGACAACCAATTACGGTCTTGATGTTACATGTATTATTTTTAATCAACTCTTGTGCGTTCCCCAGCCATACACCCGTACCGTGAGACAAACCGGATATTTGCAGTAAATCGGCAAAAGAACTCGGCTGCGACTCTACCAGCATCTGGCGTACAAATTTGGTCCCCATCTCTGGTACACCATAGGTGGCAACAGGCGTGCGGATTTGCTGCGGTGTTACACCGAGTGCCTCCGTGGAGTTGAACATGCTCATCACCTTGGGGTCATTCATTGGAATGGTCGTAGGGTCAACCCCGGTCAAATCCTGAAGCATTCTCATCATGGTCGGATCATCATGGCCCAGAATATCGAGCTTGAGTAAGTTCGCATCAAAAGCGTGATAATCAAAATGCGTCGTTTTCCATTCCGAGCTCGTATCATCAGCCGGATACTGGACTGGTGTAATGTCCTCGACCTCAATATAATCAGGAACAACAACGATCCCACCCGGATGCTGTCCGGTACTACGTTTTACACCCGTACAACCAGAAGCCAGCCTGTTCAGCTCGGCTCCGCGCCATTTTTTATGATGTGCCTCTTCATATTTTTTGGCAAATCCAAACGCCGTTTTCTCAGCTACTGTACCAATAGTTCCTGCACGGAAAACGCTTTTTTCACCAAACAATACTTTCGTATAATTATGGGCAACAGGTTGATATTCACCAGAGAAGTTCAAGTCAATATCGGGAACTTTATCTCCTTTAAAACCGAGGAACGTTTCAAAAGGTATATCTTGCCCCTCACCCTTGAGCTTGCCACCGCAATTTGGACAGTTTTTATCTGGCAAGTCAAAACCGCTTGGAACACTTCCATCCAAAAACCATTCGCTGTGTTTACAGTCAGAATTACCGCAAATATAATGGGCGGGCAGCGGATTTACCTCAGAAATACCGAGAAAAGTAGCAACTACAGAAGAACCAACAGACCCCCGTGAACCTACCAAGTATCCATCCTGGTTAGATTTTTTAACCAGACGTTCAGAAATGAGATAGTTAGCGGAGAAACCGTATTTAATAATAGGTTCCAATTCTTTTTCAAGGCGAGCTACAACAACCTCAGGTAAGGATTCACCATAAATGGATCGAGCCGTCTCATAGCATGTATTGCGAATTTCCTCATCTGCTCCGTCCAGTAAGGGCGTAAAAAGCTTGTCAGGGAACAGTTCCAGTTCTTCAAAACGCTCTGCCAGCTCGCTAGTATTTGTCACAACAACTTCATACGCTTTTTCCTCGCCCAAAAACTCGAACTCTGCCAGCATTTCATCCGTTGTACGTAAATGAGCATCTGGCTTTCGGATATCCTTTAGCGGACTAAATCCAGTAATGCCGTGAATGGTAATATCACGGTACAGCTTATCGCGAGTTTCCAAATAGTGAACATTGCCTGTAGCAATCACGGGCTTGTCAAGACGTTTTCCTATTTCGCATACTTTACGTATGGCCGTTTTTAGTGCATCAGGCCCGCTTACCAGTTGCTTTTCCACCAGATGCATATACATCGTCAAAGGTTGAATCTCCAACACATCATAAAACTGTGCAATCTCCTCGGCTTCTTCCTCGGACTTGTTTAATACGGCCTCGAAGAATTCTCCTTTTTCGCAGCCAGAAATAATAAGCAATCCGTCTCTCATCTCAGACAATTTCGATTTAGGAATACAAGGCACACGCTTGAAATATTCGGTATGAGACATAGAAACCAGCTTGTACAGATTTTTTTTACCAACCGGATTGAGAGCATAAATGCAGCAGTGGAAAGGACGAACAGTCGATAGGTCCTTTCCCACATAATCATTCAAGCGGTCGAGCATTTTAAAACCCTTAATTTGCTCTGCATCGTTTAGTAGTCCGTTTAACACTTCTGCCAACGCAACTGTATCATCAATAGCCCGGTGATGGCTTTCCAACGCGACTTTATATTTAGTAGTCAGTGTGTTCAGACGGTGATTTTTCAACGTAGGAAACAGCAAACGAGCCAGTTCCAGCGTATCCAGCACCGGATTGGTCATTTCGGGCAAACCCATCTTTCGAAGAGTGGCCTGGATAAAGCCGACATCAAACCGCGCATTATGAGCAACCAATACAGCATCACCAGCAAAAGCTACGAACTCCTTCATAACAGGTTCGACATCCGGCGCATCCTTGACCATTTCATCATTAATGTTGGTCAGTTGCTGAATGTTGTAGGGTATACGTTCATGCGGATTGACAAAGGTTGCATAACGATCAATTTCCTTACCCTCATGCATTTTAACAGCAGCAATCTCAATGATTTTATTTTGTGTAACTGACAAACCGGTGGTTTCAATATCAAAAACGACATAAGTCGCTGTTTTCAAATTTAAAGGCTGTGCCTGCATTACAACCTCGACAGCATCATTAACTACATTGGCCTCAATGCCGTAGATCATTTTAATGCCGTTCTTCTTTGCAGCCTTAGCAGCATCAGGGTAGCATTGCACACCGCCATGATCTGTGACCGCAATCGCTTTGTGCCCCCATTTGGCGGCTGTTTTGACATATTGATCAATCGAGGCGACAGCATCCATTGCGCTCATCTTTGTGTGTAGATGAAACTCAACCCGTTTTTCCGCTGCATTATCCTTACGTCCGGGTGGGGCCTGTACTTCAACTAGATCGGAAGGAATCATAACCAACTCAGGAATTTGCATAAAACGGTCATATTCAACTCGTCCCCGCACTTTGACCCATTTACCGTTAGCCAACAGACTGAGAATTTTTAGATCTTCTTTAGTTTTAGCAAACATTTTCATTTGCAAGGAATCACTAAAGTCTGTCAAATAATACGTAAACAACGTACTGCCATTGCGCAATTCTTTACTGTCCAAACCGAAGATTGTTCCTTGTAGGGTGACTTTCTTCTCTTCGTCCTGAATCTCTTGCATCGGAATAGCGGGTTCTTTGATGTCATAACCAAATTGAAGCCGCACGTCCCCTTCTTCTTCTTCCAAAGGTGGCATTTCAGCTTCCATACTTTCCATCATCTGCTGAATGACTTCGCGTTCTTCCTGCATTTTCTTTTCCTGGAATTCCTGTAATACCTCCTGGTTACTTTCACCCACCTGAACTTTAATACGCATAGAGAGCCCGAAATATTTATCGTAAAACTTAATAATAGCTTGATCTATCTGCTTTTTACGCGCTAGTTCCAATGACATACTATCGCTCATTGTTAGTAATAATAGACCGTCTTCCCACTCATGCACAGCCCGGTTCATCCAACCGTTAACAGATGGAATTTCACGGTGCACCCACTCTAAAAAAAGCTTCCAGTATTCACCGATAATATCACCAGGTTGTACCTGCTCACTGTACTGAAAGCGGAATGTGATTTTAGCGATATGACTCATTTTTTCCTGTACTTGAATACAGAACGTACGATACACCTGAGCGGGGACCAGTGTCTCCTTGGCAATAGTGATATTCCAATCCTTGTTGGTACGGCTAATCTCAACCTGATCGATCCAACCGTCCAAAAAATAAGGATCCACCACTCCCGCCGGCATTACAACCTGCTTCATTAGCAGCTCCAGCCGCTTTCTCTTTTCTTCAGCTCCGCCCATGGCTCTCCCCCCGATTTCCAATCTACCTTTCTGAAAACATGAAAAGCTTCTGCGTCTAAAACATCTCCGACCGCAAAAGCTTTTCGTAGCCTTCTTCAACCCTCATCACAATAATATAGATAGTAGTCCGGAATATTAATCCGTAACAGCTATTCCTGTTGGCGAAGAGAATGAAGTGAGTATAGGGTATTGCTCTTCTTTATTAGTACGCCCGTGCGAACACTACTGTATGCTTGGCTGGTTTGCCACAGCACAAACATGTTGTCTTTTGCTCGGTTGTTTTAAACGGTATGTTACGGCTTGTAGCGCCTGTCACTTCTTTAACTTTGTCTTCACATTCTTCAGATCCGCACCAACCAGCCAAAGTAAAGCCACGTTTCTCTTCCATGAGAGTCTTCATCTCATCCAATGTATCGACGGAATAGAAGTTTTCTTCCATGAAGTTCTTTGCACGGTCAAACATCTCTTGTTGTACCTGTGCGAGCATCGCGTGTACTTCTTCAAGCAGATTGTCCTGTTGGACAATCTTTTTCTCGCCGCTGATACGGGATACGAGCACACAAACACCGTTTTCCATATCACGAGGGCCGATTTCCAGACGAACCGGTACACCGCGCATTTCATATTCATTAAACTTCCAGCCTGGACTTACATCACTGCGGTCGTCCATTTTAACACGGACACCCGCTTGTTTCAACTCGGCAAACAATTCATCTGCACGAGCGATAACTGCATCACGTTTCTTAGGTGGTCCAATAGGAACCATAATAACCTGCGTAGGTGCCACCTTAGGAGGCAGTGCAAGACCACGGTCATCTCCATGGACCATAATCAATGCACCGATCAAACGTGTACTTGTTCCCCATGAAGTCGTATGCGCGAATTCCAGGTTGTTTTCACGACTCAAATATTTAATGTCAAATGCAACGGCAAAATTAGTCCCCATATAGTGGGATGTTCCAGCTTGTACCGCTCGTCCATCTTTCATCATCGCTTCCAGTGAAAATGTATCCTTCGCACCTGCAAACTTTTCAGAAGGTGTTTTCTGTCCAGTAATAACCGGAATAGCTAGAACTTCCTCGATGACCTCACGATAAACTTCCAGCATTTTCATCGTTTCTTCACGTGCTTCTTCTTCTGTTTCATGTGCTGTGTGACCTTCTTGCCACAAAAATTCACTTGTTCGCAAGAAAGGCAGCGTACGTTTTTCCCAACGCACCACGTTAGCCCATTGGTTAATTAGCACAGGCAGATCACGATAGGATTGAATCCATTTCGAGTACATATGACCGATCATCGTTTCCGAAGTTGGACGGATTGCAAGACGCTCTTCCAGCTTTTCCCCACCAGCCTCAGTCACCCATGGCAGTTCAGGATTAAATCCCTCCACATGCTCTTTTTCTTTTTGGAAAAAGCTTTCTGGGATAAACATTGGAAAATAAGCATTGCGATGTCCCGTTTCTCTGAAACGCACATCCATAGCTTCCTTAATGTGCTCCCAAATCTCAAAACCATCGGGACGGAATACAATACACCCGCGAACTGGCGAGTAATCCATCAGTTCTGCTTTTTTAATAACATCAATATACCATCGGGAAAAATCTTCGCTCTGCGGCGTGATTTCCTCGACAAACTGTTTATCGTTCGACATAGAAATGCATGTCCTCCCATACAGACCATTTTTTATAATGACCGTCTCTAATTAACCATTAATTAAGCGTAAAATATCGTTATACGTGACCGCAATCATTAACAGGAATAGCATAGCAAAACCAACGAAATGGACCATTCCTTCCCTGCTCGGATCAACAGGACGTCCTCTTACCGCCTCAACACCAAGGAAAACAAGTCTACTTCCATCCAACGCCGGAATAGGCAGTAGATTGAATATCCCCAGATAAAGACTCATGATCGCAGTCCAATATGTCAACTGCTCAATGCCTTGCTTAGCGATTTGTCCCGTCACTTCAAAAGTACGTACGGGACCTCCCAGGTCATTGATAGAAAAACGTTGGATAAGCTGGCTAAATCCTTGAAAAATAATATCTGTCGTTCTGACCATGGATTGTCCGGCAAATTTGAATGTTTCCCCTACACCAGCTTGGCGTTTTGGAAGTTCAGGCACAATGCCCACCTTGCCACCCTTTTGTCCTTCCATTGCACGAGGTGTAATCGTAAGATCAAAGGTTTTATCATCACGGCGAACTGTCCACTTCATCGGCTTGTCTTGAGAATCCGCAATCAGTTTGATCATGTTTTCAACATTCGCACCAATTGCAACTCCGTTCACCGATTCGATGATATCTCCCTTATGCAAATCAGCTTCAGCAGCTGGCATACCTGCTGTAATTTCACTAATTTGGACATACGTCGGGTTGTCCACTTGTATGCCGACCATCTGGATGTGCAAACCAAACAGAATAAAGGCAAGAATAAAATTCATCAGGGGTCCAGCAAATATAGCCATCGCACGCTGTCCTACTGTTTTACTCCCATACTGTCGATCCTTCGGTGCAATTTGAATGGATTGTCCTTTGGTTACCATCATCGCTTGTGGGTGTACAGTGTATTGCTGATCTTCGCCATCCACATCCAATTTTACAGTTAACGCTTGTTCCAGATCAATCTCCAACACTTCACCGCGCACTACATTCTTGCGGTTATCCAGTTGGTCCAAATAGATGGTCTTAACGACGCCATCTGTCACGCGTACAGCAATCGTTTGTCCGGTTTCAATTTCATTGACCTCCGGATCTTCTCCCGCCATACGTGCAAAACCACCGAACGGCAGCAACCGTAGCGTAAATCGTGTCTCGTTTCTTTTATAAGAGAACAGTTTCGGACCGAAACCGATCGCAAACTCCCGTACCAGAATCCCGGCGCGTTTGGCAAAATAATAATGCCCCCATTCATGCACCGTCACTATGACGAAAAACATGAGCACCGTCATCAACACTATTTGAATCGTTTCCAATCGTTTCCGTTCCCCTTTCAATGAGATCGAGTTTGTCTTCCTAGATTATCATTATTCTCCGAACCCGCACAAGAGAATCATAATTCGTTTCTTGACCCCAACATTAACCTACAACTTCGAAGCTATACTACGAGTCTCGCGGTCACAAGTTTCAATCGCAGACAAATCAGGATCAGCCATATTGACATGCTGTTCTAGCACCTGTTCAATAATCGCTTCAATATGCAGAAAAGAAATTTCTCCACGTAAGAAACGAGCAACAGCAATCTCATTAGCAGCATTAAAAGCGGTCGGTGCTGTACCACCCATTTTACCACATTCGAAGGCAAGCCTTAAACAAGGAAAACGATTAAAATCCATTTCCTTAAAGTGGAGTTTGCCCACTTCAGCCAATGACAGAGGCTTTGCCGGAGACTTCATCCGCTCAGGATAAGTTAATGCATATTGAATGGGTACTCTCATGTCAGGGTTCCCAAGTTGAGCAACAATGCTTGTATCTTGAAACTCGACGTAGGAGTGAATAATGCTTTCCGGATGAAGCAGCACATGGATCTGCTCATAGCTAAGCCCGAACAACCAATGTGCCTCGATGACTTCCAGCCCTTTGTTTACCATCGTTGCTGAATCAATTGTAATTTTGGCCCCCATTGACCAATTAGGATGCTTAAGTGCATCTTCCACGGTAACTTCACGCAGCTGTTCTCTTGTCAAATCTCGAAAAGAACCGCCTGATGCTGTGAGGGTAATATGTGCCACATCTTTCATACGCTCACCATTCAAGCATTGGAAAATAGCTGAATGCTCACTGTCAATCGGCAGCAACGGCACTCCTTTCGCCCGAGCCCGCGCTGTGACCAGATGACCAGCCGTAACCAGTGTTTCCTTATTGGCCAAACCGATCTGTTTTCCAGCCTCAATCGCGGCCAGCGTGGAGTGCAATCCGACACTGCCCATTACAGCTGTCACAACCATATCCGCCTCTGTGTTCGCGGCCAGCTCAACGAGTCCTTCATTTCCCCAGTGTAGTTCGATTCCAGAAGGCAGTAAAGGACGAATTTCATCGGCTAACTGCTGAGTACCGACAGACACTTTTTTGGGATGATAGAGACGCGCTTGCTCAGCAAGCAACTTTATATTGGAGCCACCTGCTAAAGCCTCAACAGTGAACTGATCTGGGTGCATGGACACCACATCCAACGTTTGAGTTCCAATAGATCCGGTTGAACCAAGTACCGTAATTCTTTTCATGATGCACCTTCCTATCCTGAAAATCACTTTTATCAGGAGCTCATTGTTTGTTATCCAGGCAACTATGGAGCTGATTCTATCCTTCTAATAGCGCAAGGCTAACAGTATAAAGGTTGATCCTCAGCATAAGTTGTAATCACCAGGCTTATGGAAGCAGCATCAGCATATGTACAAATGGAAAAACGACAATCCAGCTGTCGCAGCGGTCTAGTATACCACCGTGCCCTGGCAGCAGATTACCAGAATCTTTGATGCCGTACACTCGTTTGTATGCAGATTGTACCAAATCGCCCAGTTGTCCCACAACAGCACATGACAAACCGATGCCGAAGGCTTTACCCCAGGGTAACAGTCCACCTGACAAACCAGCGAATACCAGAGCTATAACCAGCGCTAAAACAACTCCGCCAATGGACCCTTCGACCGTTTTATTTGGACTAATCGCAGGCCATAGCTTCGTCTTCCCTGCCATTTTGCCTACAAAATATGCCCCTGCATCGCTTGCCCAAATACAAGACAACAACAAAAAAGTCCATAACAGTCCATGTTCCATATGACGTGATTCCGCAATATACGAAAATCCAAATCCTATATATACAGTACCAAGAAATAGTATAGCTACCGTTTGAATCGGGATTTTATTTTTCGTTCCTACTGTGATCATCATAAACACTATCATTACCAACCAGAGCAAACTGGCAAAGGGTAGCGGTGAATGCAAACCCAAAGGTTGATATGGGAATACAAATGCTAATATGCTTACGTAGCCAAGTATTGCTGTACCTCCAAAAGGAGATACCTGCGTCATTCGAGCGAACTCATAAAATCCGATTAGGGCCATCACCAATATAAGCAAATGGTAGGCCAAGCCGCCCCACAGGACCATTGCCAAAAAGAATATGCCTGCCAGAATACCGGTAATTAATCTCTGTCTCAACGGCTTTCATCCTCCATTTACTTCAGTCCGCCATACCGTCGTGATCTTTTCTGATATTCGATCACTGCTTCGTATAAGTGCTCTTTCTTAAACTCGGGCCAATAAATATCAGTAAACCACAGTTCACTATAAGCAAGCTGCCAAAGCATAAAATTACTGAGTCTAAGCTCCCCGCTTGTTCGAATCAATAAATCAGGATCTGGCATACCCGTAGAAAGCAACGTGTTGCCAATTAGCTCAGATGTTATATCTTCCGGCTTCAGCTTTCCATCCTCAATTTGACGGCCCAATGCTTGCATGCATTCTGTGATCTCCAACCGACTGCCATAATTTAATGCAAAATTAAGTACAAGTCCGGTATTATTTTCGGTACGTCGAGTCGCTTCAGTCAGCGCTTCAACGGTATGAGAAGGTAAATGCTCCTTGTTTCCCATCATACGCACTTGCACATTTTTTTCAACTAGCTCATCCAGCTCAATTGCCAAAAATTCTTGAGGCAGTTTCATTAGAAAATCAACTTCGTCCTTTGGACGTGTCCAATTCTCAGTTGAAAAAGCAAATAAAGTTAAATACTTAATACCCAGTTCATCCGCTGCAATTGCTGTGCGTTTCACTGCCTTCATTCCATTTTGATGCCCTACAATCCGCGGCATTCCAATCCGTTTGGCCCATCTGCCGTTCCCATCCATGATGACAGCAACATGCTGCGGAATATTGTCTTTTGAAATGGCCGGTGTTTGCTGTTTTTGTTCCCCGTTCCACCAAGACCGAACCCGTTTGATCATTCCAGTTCCTCCAGCATTCTCTGAAAATGTGCCTCAGGCTTGAAAAGAGACAAACCCCACCGTAAGGGAGGGGCTGCCAATCTTTTTAAACTTCCATAATTTCTTTTTCTTTTGCAGCTAAAACTTTATCTACTTCAGCGATAAACTTGTCAGTCGTCTTCTGGATATCTTCCTGATGCTTACGAGATTCGTCCTCGGAAATATCACTTTTCTCCATTTTTTTGATATCATCATTTGCATCACGACGAATGTTACGAATAGCGATTTTTGCTTCTTCACCGCTCTTTTTCGTCAGCTTCACCAAATCAGTTCTGCGCTCCTCCGTTAAAGCAGGAATACTCAGACGAATGGTGTTACCATCATTCGAAGGCGTCAAACCTAAATCGGATTTTTGGATAGCACGCTCGATATCAGCCAAAGAAGATTTGTCCCAAGGCTGAATCATCAAGGTCCGACTGTCAGGTGTATTGATATTCGCCAGCTGATTGACTGGAGTCATTGCGCCGTAATATTCAACCTGCACACGGTCCAGTAATGCTGGTGTTGCCCGTCCTGCACGCAAAGATGCAAGATCACGTTGCAATGCCTGGATTGCTTTTTGCATGCGCTCTTCAGCGCTCTTTTTCACAGATTGTGGCATTAATTTACACTCCCTTTGACGATCGTACCAATTTTTTCACCCAGTACGACACGTTTAATGTTACCTTGCTCTGTAATAGCAAAGACAATCAACGGAATATTGTTATCCATGCACAGCGAGGAAGCTGTAGAATCCATGACACCGAGATTTTTGTTAAGCACATCTAAATACGTAAGCTGCTCATATTTTTCAGCTGTGCTATCTTTAAACGGATCGGCGGAGTACACACCATCTACTTTATTTTTAGCCATCAGAATCACTTCTGCTTCAATCTCAGCGGCACGTAGAGCAGCTGTAGTATCAGTCGAGAAGAACGGATTACCCGTACCTGCAGCAAAAATTACGACCCGACCTTTTTCCAAGTGACGGATAGCTCTACGGCGGATGTAAGGTTCTGCAATCTGTTGCATCGCGATGGATGTTTGTACACGCGTAGGTACTTCAATTTGTTCCAAAGCATCCTGTAAAGCCAGTGAGTTCATCACCGTTGCGAGCATACCCATGTAATCTGCCGTTGCCCGGTCAATGCCATTGGCACTTCCAGCAATACCACGCCAGATATTACCGCCTCCGCACACAATAGCAACTTCTACTCCTAGTTCCACCACGTCCTTGACTTGCTCAGCAATCGACGCAATAGTATCCGCATCAATACCGTAACCGTTAGGACCTGACAGCGACTCCCCACTAACTTTCAGAACAACACGTTTAAACACAGGTTTTTCCAAATGATCACCCTCCAATTTCATATATTCTTTATGTAACAGGATAGGTGTCCTGTTGCAAGAAAAGGAACACCGATGTGTTCCATTTCTGTTTATTCATATGCAATTACCGATCGTTGGTAATTATTGTTTCACTTGAGACATAACTTCTTCGTAGAAGTTGTCTTCTTTTTTCTCCAGACCTTCACCCAGTTCGAAACGAACAAAGCGACGTACGGAGATGTTTTCACCAATCGTGCTGATTTTCTCGTTGATCAGTGTGGAGATTGTTTTGTCTGGATCTTTAATGAAAGATTGCTCCAGCAAGCAGAACTCTTCGTAGAATTTACCGATGCGGCCTTCAACCATTTTTTCAACGATTTTTTCTGGTTTTCCTTCGTTCAAAGCTTGTGCTTTCAGGATTTCTTTTTCTTTTTCAATCTCTTCCTGTGGTACTTCTTCGCGACGAACATAACGAGGGTTCGATGCAGCGATATGCATTGCAATGTCACGAACAAAATCTTTGAACTGGTCAGTTTTCGCCACGAAGTCTGTTTCGCAGTTTACTTCTACCAGTACGCCGATACGGCCGCCAGCATGGATGTAGGATTCAACAACGCCTTCAGTAGCAATACGGCCTGCTTTGTTGGCTGCAGCTGCAAGTCCTTTTTCACGTAGAACTTCAACCGCTTTTGTCAAATCACCATTTGCTTCTTCAAGCGCTTTTTTACAATCCAGCATTCCTGCGCCTGTTTTTTCACGAAGCTCTTTTACTGCGCTAGCATTAACTGCCATATTATTTCCCTCCAAATTTGATTTTCAGTGGTATATGCGAGCTTTATTCCTTAAAAAAAGGGTAGTGAGAGGTTTTCCACCTACCAACCACCCTTTTCATTTAATTCGTATAGATATTTCCGATTGGAAATATTATGCTGTAGTTTCTTCGCCTTGGTTAGCTTCCATAACTGCATCAGCCATTTTACCTGTCAGCAATTTAACAGCGCGGATCGCGTCGTCATTACCTGGGATAACATAGTCGATTTCGTCTGGATCGCAGTTTGTATCAACGATACCCACGATTGGGATACCCAATTTGCGAGCTTCAGCAACCGCGATACGTTCTTTGCGCGGATCAATGATGAACAGAGCACTTGGAAGGCCCTTCATGTTCTTGATACCGCCCAAGAATTTTTCAAGACGATCTTTTTCTTTGCGAAGAATGATAACTTCTTTTTTAGGAAGAACAGCAAATGTACCATCTTCTTCCCAAGCTTCCAATTGTTTCAAACGATCAATACGTTTTTGAATGGTTTGGAAGTTAGTCAGTGTACCACCCAACCAACGTTGGTTGATGTAGAATTGACCAGCGCGTGCTGCTTCTTCTTTAACAGAATCTTGCGCTTGTTTCTTCGTGCCTACGAACAGAATTGTACCATTCTCAGCTGCAATGCTTTTTACGAAGTTGTAAGCTTCCTCAACCTTTTTCACTGTCTTTTGCAAGTCAATGATGTAAATACCGTTTCTTTCAGTGAAGATATAACGATCCATTTTCGGGTTCCAGCGACGTGTTTGGTGACCAAAGTGAACCCCAGCTTCCAAAAGCTGTTTCATGGAGATTACTGCCATCTTCACGCACCTCCTAAGTTTGGTTTTTTTGTGTGTCCTCCGCCGACATCATTTTTTATAAAGACTTCCTATTGGAAGCACCCTTTATAAAATTAACCGACGTGCGTTTTTAACACCGTCAATTAATATACCATAACACTTGCAGCGTTGCAACCAGCTTTTCGACAATAATTGAAACGGTGTAAAAAGCAACCCGTACACTTCCATCTGCCTGGCTTCTTAGAAAAATGTTTGTGACAATAAAGTGTTAGACTCTCGCACCGCATTGAACGGACAGATAGTTCCAATATGTGCCCTGTTAGCCGCATCTGTTCAATATAGATGGCGCCATGCTGGGCGTACAGTAAAAAGCCATGACCGACTAACGGCCAAGGCTTTTTACACACGATCGAAATCGGTACCAATTCCCGATTAGTGCCCCATCATCGCTGGGTCCTAGCTGTCCCCGCCGACGGTACCTTCTTCTTCCTGGTGTTGCGGTTTACGCAGAAGGAGCGACAGAGCTACACCCGCAGTCGTTAGGCACGCGGACAGGAAGAACGTATCGCTGTAACCCGCGACGACAGAATTCAACGGATTCGCGTCCGCTCCCGCATTTGCGGTGTGGGAAGCGATTTGCGACGTCAGATAACCCGTCAGGCCTGCGACCGCGAACGAGAGGACAACTTGCTGAGCCGCTGTTGTCAATGGTGTGACTCGGCTCACCAGGCGGCGAGGCGCAGAGTTCAGAACATGCGTGTTGAGCGGCATCATGGAGAAACCCATTCCGAGACCCATGGTGCTGATGCATAGGATAATAACCCAGAGCGGAGAATCCACCGATATACGGGACAAGATGAATAGAGAAAATTAGGAATAGAATTGTTTTATTGTTTTTTTATTCATCAATGCCGCTATCGATTATTTCATAGCGTTAATTTGTGTTCAATTTATTTTATATCCCTCTCCGATAGATCTGAATATTGATCCAAATTGAGGATAGTTTTAACAATACACCGTGGTGTAATCCGCTAGGAGATGACCTTTGAATCCTTCAGAGGTCTTTTTATGTCCAACTAGCTCTGAATTGCAATAGGCTATGCTGTAAGCTATTGTGGGCGCTTCATACCCACTTTGAACTAAACAATAAAAAATCACTTTCGTTCGCATCGAAAAAAATAAAAAGCCGTCCTCTTCCCTATTAGGTCAGTTGGACGGCTTTTTCGTTATTTTAGTAATAATAGAACTGAAATCCTCACCTTTAGCAAACTGATAGGTGCCTGTACGAATTTTGGTATTGATTTTTTGAGCCTTAGCTGCTGCCTCAAACGCACTAGCATCCGATACGACTCCTGCCCGTTCCAATCCAGATGCCACACTTCTTAAATTGCTCCCTGATGCAATGCTATATTGCACTTGTGGAGTGGCAGGCTGCTTGGGAATATTGGGAGTAGTTGTAGTGCCAGCTCTTTGAGTTTCCGGCTTGTTCGGACTTTGTGGTACTGACGTGCTGGTCGAAGGCTTAGAAGCAGCCGAGGATGTGCTGTTTGCAGGTACCTTAGGTGTTGAAGGCGTTTGAGCTGGTTTAGCCTTTTGAGGTGCAACTGGAGTCTTGTTGCCTTCCTTGATCAGCTTATTACGCCATTCCTCTTCTGTCATTTTCGGATCAGAACTGTCACTGATCTGAAGATTTAACTCGGCTGCTGCCTTTTCTAGTTGTTCTCGCGTCATGTTTTTCGGGTCTGCCGAAGATTGCTGCGACTGCCCCTGACCAATTATTGCCAGCTGCAGCAGCAATGCCCCCATGATAAGACCAGTACCCATGCCTAACATAAATGAGCGGTTTTTGATCATATCACATCCTCCCGTTCCGCGAGTTGTAATATGAGCTGTACTTCGCCCCGCTGGATGCCTGATTGCTTGGCTATATAATCCACCGACTTGCCTTGCTCATGCATCGCGAACAACTCTTGATAACGATCTCGGATGGACTCTTGTTCCTGCTCAGTTTTAGGCTCTTGCAATGCCGTTTGCTCCTCTAAAGTTACAAAAGAAACTTCTGAATCTGAGATTGGCATAGAGACGGTAGCAAGCATTGCCTGACGCTCAAGCTCCACAATACGATTCCGAAGCTCAGCTACTTGCTCCTGTAATGCTGCCTGCTTAACCGCATGCTCCTGCTTCATACCAGATACGAGTTCAATCAGCTCGTCATTATCGTTTTCAATATCGGCCATATATTGCTCCAATGTAGCCTCAACCTTTTGAACGACGGCCTCTTCTGTTCCCCGGCTTGGCTGGCGCTTTGGCAGAAGCCAGGCGTAGACAACAGCTGCGGCTCCCAGCAGAACAATATAAATCCATGGTTGATCCACTGCCCATCGTCTCCTTTTATAACGCTTCTCCACCCATTGGATCAGAGCGAAAAATCAATATGATGTCCCTTATACGGATGCTCTGCCGGATGCTCCTTAGGTAGCTCAGTCTCATCTGAGCGAGAGCGGCTCTGCTGGGAAGAATCTCTGCTCTGCCCACCTGTTTGCCTCTCACCGACGAATGTTTCCGCAGACTGATCTATGGCACTGCTTCGCTGACGCATGTTCTCTGTCTCCAGCGCAGTCTTTTGTCCAAGTAATGCCTGGTCATTCATTGGCCGCTGCTGGGACTCACTATGGTATTTGCCTGCTTCACTGGTGCGAGGTACAGCAATTTGCAATTCAACAGCCTTCAAGCTCATGGGACCACACCCTTTCCGATTGGGCATCCGTATCAGACTACCGAGAAATATAATAAATTGAATTATTATCAGTGTAATGAATTACATGTAGGAGGACATGCTGATATCTCCCTCATGATAATAAAACGCCATTCTTTCCACAGAATCTTTAATAAATTTTGTATATCTGCCGATAACTATCTTAGAGCCACCATAAATTACATTTTTCACTTCTACCCGGGCGCGGCTCGTATCTTCTAATGTTCGTTCTATTTCAAGCATTCTGGACTTAGTTTCCAAAAGTTCCTGTTCATTAGATTTTTTAGTAGATGTCAGCTTGATTCGCATAGCCATTCTGTCAGGTGCGAGCTGTCCAGCAGCCGCTAGCTGATCCAATATTGTAAGAGCTTTGTTCGTTTTATCCTGGCTGTCTGTCTGTTGCTTCAACCGTGCGCGAAGTTCTGTCAGTTCATCACGCAGTTCGGGAAGCACACCCACTTCAATATTAGTAGCTGTGGACATCGTGTTACCGACGGTACGAGCCACTACCTTTTTACCAGCTTGTACACTGCCACCTACGATAAGCCCTTTTGTGCCTTCGCAGATTACATTATTACTCGCTTTGATCTGGGAATGCATGATGCTCTGGGATACAAGCACATCGGCTCCCGCGATCACGTTACCATCTTGTATAAACGAGCATTTCACATTTTGTGCAGCTTTCACAAATCCTTTATGGTATCCGATAATACCGCCGCTGATTTCCACTGAACCATCTGCCTCAATTTCAGCGCCTTCCACACCGCCAATGACACGAATGTCGCCAGCCGCCCGAACGCGAAAACCGGTCAAGACATTCCCGCGAATGACGACGGTTCCAACAAAATCGATGTTACCGACGCTATAATCGACATCCCCGTTCACTTCATACACAGGGAACACATTAAGCTTGCCCTTTTCAGTTGTAGTCACTAAACCATCAATAGCCGCATACATCGCAACGCCTTCCGGATGGATCACTACATTTTTTCCAACTTTAAAGCGTGCCTCTTTACCTGGAAGAAAAGGGATTTCCTCTCCGGTTACAGCAATCCCTGGTACACCTGGCAGAGGATCCACTCGTTCGGCAATCAGTTGTCCACGTTTTACATTTCTTAAACGAGTTAATTCTTTATAATCTACCCGTCCATCCACAGTTTCAAGTGGCTTATGTGCATCTTCACCGGTCACAATATCGGCCAAATTAATTTTTCCGTCTGTACCGTGGATCGGCTGCTTTCCCTGAGCAATCAGTAATTTCCCGAAGAAATGATCTTCCGGATTTGCCGCAAATGTGCGGATTGCATCGGTAATTACACCGTAGGATATTTTTTGGTTGCTTAGAAAACGTTCTAATTCTTCCACAGAACAGGCAAAGCCTTCTTCACGTTTGGCAAACTCCAAGTAGGCGGATTGTTTGTCAGGTGAGACAACCACTTTTAAAAACTGATCCAAAGCATACTGCTTCTCCACATGGGTGCTCCTTCCGTCTAACTGTTACTGTAACCTCCCGTACGTTAATCTTTACGCATTAGCAAATCCCGTTGTTTGTCCAGTGTCGCTCTCAGACGTAATATTGCTTTGGAATGCAACTGAGAAATTCGCGAAGGAGAAAGTGACATGACCTCAGCAATTTCGCTGAGTGACAAATCCTCGTAATACAATAAAGAAACAACGATACGCTCTTTTTCAGTTAATTTATCAATGCCTTGTGCCAAGGCATCACGCAGTGTGAATTCATTGACCTTATGATCTGGATTTTTCGCCTTTTCATCTACCAACAGGGAAAGCCGTGTTTCCGACTCTTCTTCGCGGATCGGGTCCTCTAGTGAGACAATCGACATTACAGCGACCTCTTGGATCATACTTTGAAACTCTTTCTCGGAGACGTCCAAATAATGACTCATCTCTTCGTCGCTTACTGTGCGTAAATACCTTTGTTCTAAATGCTGGTAGGCGTCTTCGATTTTTTTCGCTTTTTCCCTAACTGAACGAGGAACCCAATCTCCTTGACGAAGACCATCCAAAATTGCTCCGCGAACACGCCAAGAAGCATAAGTCTCAAACTGCAAACCACGCTCATAATCAAATTTCTCTAAAGCATCAATCAAACCCATAACACCGTTGCTCGCCAGATCATCCTTGGATACATTTTTAGGTAAGCCTACTGCAAGACGACCCGACACATATTCCACAATATGGAGATACTTTTCAATTAACTGCTTTTTTGCTTCCTTGTCACCGTGTTCTTTCCATTGCTCCCACAGCTCGGAATGGTTCAAATGAGCGGCTTTTCGCTCGTTCATCGGCTTCACCCTCCTTATTTGTCTGTCAGGTGACGAACGGCCTTGGCCAATTCTTCAGGGTCCTTGTTGGAAACCAGCTTGGGTGGGTTTAAAGGTGCAAAACCATTATTCCCCTCGTCCGTCTGCTCTGGTTTCGGTTTCAGCAATTCATTCAGGTTTTCATTTTCGTCTGGTGTCGTCAGGTCCAGATTTCCCCCTACGCCATCTACCTGAGAGCTTGCCCGGTCTTGGGCATTACCCAGATCTGGCCGCGCTACCACACCCAGTGTCCAGCGCAGCACAAATGCAAGTAGGAACCAAAAAACGAAGGCGATTAAGCCACGAATTAAGCTCGTGGTCAGCAGATTGCTGCCAACGGACAACACAAAAGTCAGAATAAATCCGACTACTCCAGACCAAAGATTAATGCGTAAGCTACCAAATAACATGTTTATAATTCCTTTACACCTTTTTGTACGCTTCGAATATTCAAAACGCCAGTTTCAGAGTCCAACTCAATCGTTCGTCCATAATTGCCACCCGTATCTTCCGCAATTAAAGGAATGCCCAGATCTACAAGCATTTCCTTGCACGATTCTACATTGCGCGGGCCAATCCGCATGGTGTCTCCACTACCTGCAAAGGCAAACATCTGCGCTCCTCCTGCCATTTTGGCAATCAGTCTGCGCCGTTCAGCACCCAGTTTCAACATTCGTTCAAATAACTCTGGCAGTGCTGTATCCGCATATTTGGCAATATTCAACTGCCCTTCACGCGCAATATCCGAGGACGGTAACATCACATGTGCCATGCCTGCCAGTTTCAAATGAGGATCATAGAGGGTCAATCCGACGCAGGAGCCAAGCCCTGTCGTGCGAATCGAGTTCGGGTTGCTGGTAACATTTAAATCTGCCATGCCGACTTTAATGATGCTTTTATCCTCAATCATCGTTCATCGGGACTCCTAACGACCTAAAGATTTTCCCGAACGATTCTGGATCAGGAATCAGGAAAAATTGACCCTCAATCTGATTCTGCCCTTCCAGAAACGATGTGTCAATCAATAAAGCAGCATCCCCCATCTGCCCAAACTGCAGCAGTCCGTAGCTGAGAATAGCTCCTGCCATATCCAGTGCCAGCGCAGGGACTGTTGGATACATGGATAAACGTGTGAAATCCGCCAACGAAGAAAGGTAGGAGCCTGCTAAAATGTTACCGATCTCCGACAGAGCTGAATGCTCCATTTCGTTAAAGCTATCCTCGTCATCCGAAGGAATATTCGCCAAACGGGAAAGTAAGCTTTTCGCCGCCTGAGGTTGCAATATGAAGAATAGATTACCAGGGGCTTCCCCTTCGACTCTAAAAAATATTGCAACAACAAGTTGTTCATTTCCGCCGACTTTGTCCGCAATTTCCTCAAAGGGCAGCATTTGCACTTTGGGCACACCCATATCGACTGGTTTATTGAGAAGCCGGGAGAGCGCTGTAGCAGCGTTCCCCGAGCCAATGTTGCCGACTTCTTTCAATACATCCAACTTGAAGTCTTCGAGATTTCCCAGATTCTCCATATATTAATCCTCTAAACCTTCCAGTTGGTTCATTTCGCTACGGTTCAAAACTTCGGACAAGTTCAGCATAATCAACAGACGTTCTTCACCAATTTTAGCAACTCCGCGAAGATATTTAGCCTTAACACCGCCAACCACTTCCGGTGGTGTCTCAATGTTGTCAGTATTCAGGTCAATAACATCATTCGCTGAATCCACGATAAAGCCGACTTGCATCTCGCCCACAGCAACGATAATAATACGTGTTTGATCGGTATATTCAGCTTCTGGTAATCCAAAACGGCCACGAAGATCAATAACCGGAATAACCACGCCTCTCATGTTGAATACACCTTTAACAAAATCGTAAGTTCTCGGAACCCGTGTAATCGGCACCATGCGTTCAATAGATTGGACTTTTTCTACTTCAACACCGTATTCCTCTTCACCAAGCTTAAATACGATAACTTTAATTTCTTCTCCCATGTTTAAAAACCCTCCTTATTGATGTCCGCAATCTCATATTTCTTTCATTTTTAATGAAGACATTATTTAATGAAAACATTCGGGTCAATGATCAAAGCAACCTGACCGTCACCCAGAATCGTGGCACCTGAAATTCCTTGGATGTTTGGAAGATACTTGCCCAGATTTTTAAGGACGATTTCACTTTGTCCCAAGAAGTCCTGTACGGAAAGAGCTGCCAGACGGTCTCCCTTACGGATGACCACGACCTCTGTCTCTTCTTCTTCATCTTCGTTGAAGTCCGGTACCTCAAACAGCTGACTCAAGGAGATAAGCGGGATATGAGAATCGCGGAAAGCAATCATCTTATTGCCATGCACAGAACGGATTTGCTTACGCTTGACGATCGCAGTTTCCACAATGGAAGACAAAGGAATCGCATATTTTTCAGAACCGATCTGTATCATCATGGCTGCAATAATGGATAGAGTCAACGGTAATTGTACAGAGAAATTAGTGCCCTGGCCCAATGTGGAGTGAACCGTAACATTACCACCCAAAGCGGTAATTTTAGATTTAACAACATCCAGACCGACACCGCGTCCTGATACGTCTGAAATGACTGCAGCTGTACTAAAGCCCGGAGCAAACAATACTTGATAAGCTTCCTCGTCGGTCATGGAAGCTGCTTGTTCTGCTGTCAAAATCCCTTTGGAAATAGCACTGTTTAGTACCTTTTCACGGTTAATCCCGTTCCCATCATCCTCAATCTCGATAAATACGTTATTACCGCTATGAAAAGCACGCAGTTGAACGGTTCCAGTTTCTGGTTTACCAGCTGCAATCCGGTCGGCTACCGACTCGATGCCATGATCCACGGAGTTACGTAGCAAATGCACCAGAGGATCACCAATCTCGTCGATAACCGTCCGATCCATTTCAGTCTCTGCTCCAGTAATAACCAATTCCAGTTTTTTATCCAGCGACTTGGCCAGATCGCGAACCATACGCGGGAAACGGTTGAAAACAGTATCTACAGGTACCATCCGCAATTTGAGAACAACATTTTGCAAATCACTGCTCACACGACTCATATGCTCAACCGTTTCCGTCAGTGCTGGATTGGAAGCCTCACTGGCTAACTGTTCTAAGCGCACACGGTCAATGAGCAACTCGCTGAATAAATTCATAAGTACATCCAGACGTTCAATATCTACGCGAATCGTACGGTTGTGCGTAGGAGCAGCCGCCTTGGCTGCTGGCGCTTTACCTGCAGCTGGCTTGGCAACAGAGGCCGCAGCTGGAGACTGCGGCTGAGATGGAGCGGGTGGCTGCACGGCAACAGCTGCTTCCTGTACCGCCGCTGTCTCAGCGAGTCCAGCAGTAACTTCGCTCATTTGTTTAAGCGATTCCTGATCCAGTTGTACCACTGAGACCGTGTCAATTTCAGAGATACCCGTGATTTCCTTTTCCAGCTCCCCAACTTCTTTCTGCGTTATGTAATATAACGAGAAGCTTTGTTCGAATTTTTCCTGCTCGATATCCTGTACGGACGGATAGGCCTTGACGATTTCACCAGAGTTTTCCAGTGTGTTGAATACCATAAAGGCACGTGCCGCCTTCAACTGGCTCTCTGAACTGATTGTTACCTGTATATAGTGAACACGATGCCCTTCAGAAATCGATTGCTCCAGTACAGAATACTGGAATTGGTCCAAAACCAATCCAGCACTATCGTTAGTGCCTGCTTTTGTAGAAGGAGACTCTTCAGTGGCAGCATTTGAGCCGGACTTTAGGAAATCCCCGCTCACGATAGATTGCAATGAAGATACAATAGAGGAGACATCCGCTTTTCCATCGCCTCCCTCTGTAATGTGCTGCACCATGGATTCCAGGGCATCCAAACCTTTAAATAAGGTATCGAATATAAATTCATGCATCGCCAGCTTGTTGTTACGTACCAGATCAAGAACGTTTTCCATTTGGTGAGTGAGCGATGCCAGGTCTTCAAACCCCATCGTAGCAGCCATTCCTTTGAGGGTATGGGCAGAACGGAAAATTACCTGAACGATGCCTAGATCGGTTGGATTGCTTTCCAGTTGAAGCATATTTTCGTTAAGAGATTGCAGATGATCATTCGACTCATCAATAAACATGTTTAAATATTGGTTCATGTCCATTGTGAGACACCTCCTCCATGAGTTACACTCCGATTATTTCACAACTTGTACAAGCTTGGGGGCGATCTCCTGCATTGGCAGAAGGTGGCGCACACATTTTAATTCAACTGCTGAGCGGGGCATTCCGTACACTACACAAGTCTCCTCATTTTCAGCAAATGTGGATTGAACCCCAGCGTCATAAAGCTTTTTCATCATTTTAGCCCCGTCGCTACCCATTCCAGTAAGCAATACTAGATGTCTTTCCAGCGCGGTTAAAGAGAGCAGCGATTCGAACATCGTATCTACAGAAGGACGGTGACCATTGCGAGCCTCCTCCATCTTCAGTGACACCGTGTATTTACCACCGGCTCCAGGCACAATTCTTAGCTGATATCCCCCTGGTGCGATGTAGGCTGTTCCCGTCTCCAGCGTCATCCCCTGCTCAGCCTCCACAACGCGTAGTGGACTCAACGTGTTCAAACGTTGTGCTAGCGAACGAGTAAAGTTTGGTGGCATATGCTGAACGATAACGATTGGAGCTGGAAAATCCCCAGGAATGCGCTCCAACAGGGTCTTAAGAGCCCGTGGTCCGCCAGTAGAACATCCGACCGCCACCAGTTTTCGAAAGCTGGACGTATGCACACCTTTTTTAAGTGACAATCCCTGTGGTGCAGCTGGAGCTGTAGGTGCTGTTACTGGAGGCGTTGCAGCCGCAGGAGCGGAAGAAGCTGATGAAGTTACCGTCTTCCGTGACTCCGGCTTGACAAGCCCTGCTTTATCCTTACCCTGTATTGATTTGCCAGCAGTCGGATCAGAGCTCTTCAGCTGTCCCGACGTTATTCCCGTACTCATGGACAAGTCTTCTTTTTTCTGCACATGAGGTGCTTGCACTGGTTTCCTTGGCTGAACAGCTGGCTTGTCTATGCGGCCACCTGTAGCAGATGTTCCAGACAGCTGCTTTTTAGTTTCCTGCTTGGCAGCTGTTGGGACGGACTTCCCAGCGTCTTTCTTGGGTTGAGCCGATGCAGCAGGTGGAGGAGCAAGCGGAACAACAGGAGGCTTGTCTGCCGAAGCTTGACTTCCAGCTCGTTTCTCAGCCGCAGCCTGTCCAGGTGGCTTTTCCATTGGCGTTTTTTTCGCTTGTTCCATTGCAGCTTTGCGCTCATTCGCTTCCTTGCGCTCCAAGCGGCTGCGTACTGCTTGCATAGCAGTATGCATCTGTTCGAGCAACGCCTTGCTCACCTGCTCAATATCTTGCGCATGAGCAATGGAAGGCTTTCTTATAAAATCGAAAGCTCCTGCCTCCAGAGCCATGATGGTCTCCTTCATGCCTTGTTCATTAATGCCTGACAACATAATGACAGGTAACGGATGGGCTGCCATAATCAGTGGCAACGCTTCAAGACCATTCATTTCAGGCATTTCGACATCCATGGTGACCAAATCAGGCTGCAATTCTTTCACTTTCTCTACAGCCTCTCTGCCATTGGCGGCTGTACCTACGATGTTGAACGACTCATCCCTTACAATAAGATCTGTAATAATTTTGCGCATAAAGGCCGAATCATCTACAACCAGCACCCGGTAAGCACACATGTTAAACACCCCTGTTTCCTCTCATCAAAAATCAATGCATAGAACGCCGCAACCATTTTTGCATAAATCCTTTGATTCCACTCAATGCACCTGGTTGTGGAACCTGTGGCATTGCTGCAAAACGGTGTGCCAGATTCAGTACATCTTTTGAAGCCGCGCATCCCGGAAAAGCAACCATAAAAGGTACTTGTCTTTTGACTGCCTGCATGACATGAGTATCATCACTGATATGTCCAAGCAGCGGGATTTCGATCTCCAAAAAGCGTTTCGCAACAAGTGCGATCTTATCGGCAACTTGACGGGCCTCATTATCGTTATCGGCACGATTGACTATAATTTTGAATACCGTATCTTTCTGCAACCCGTTGACGACTTTAATTAGTGCATACGCATCTGTTAAAGACGTCGGTTCTGGGGTGGTTACTACCATACATTCGTCAGCTGAAGTGATGAATTTAAGATTTTCTTTGGATAAACCTGCACCTGTATCAAAAAGAATATAATCCATGTCTGCTGCCATTTTTTCTACTTCTTCGGCAAAATAATTCAGATTCTCATCTGATAACGCAAACAGTTCGCTTAAGCCTGAGCCTCCAGCAATATAAGGCAAACCACCTATACCCGTTTGAATAATCTCATCAATTGATCTTTCACGTTTTAACAAGTGAAGAAGATTGTATTGTGAATGGGCCCCCATCAACACATCAATATTAGCCATACCGATGTCAGCATCAAACACAAGTACCTTTCGACCAAGAGATTGCAGGGCCAATGCAAAGTTCAGCGTAAAATTGGATTTGCCCACCCCGCCTTTACCACTGGTGATCGTTATAATTTTTGCGTGACGATTACGTGGGGGTAATCGATACTTATCCAAGGATGAAGCCATTTGTCTAAGTGATTGGGCTTGATCACTCATATGGAATCTCCGTTAACTCCTGACGATACTTTGGCTCCAAGCAGCATATTTGTCACCATTTCTGCATCGGGATGAAGCAGGTCGTCAGGAACATTTTGTCCATTCGTAATATAGGCCAACTGCATCGGAAACTGGTGCAAAAGATTGAACATTCCGCCACAACTGCCCGTCTCATCCATCTTGGTAAATACAACCTTCCCAAGACCAAACTTACTGAAATGTCCAGTTATATTGAGCATATC
This sequence comes from Paenibacillus sp. FSL W8-0439, assembly GCF_038008995.1. Lineage (NCBI taxonomy): Bacteria > Bacillati > Bacillota > Bacilli > Caryophanales > Paenibacillaceae > Paenibacillus > Paenibacillus sp. FSL W8-0439. The sequence continues at coordinate 2,139,549 of NZ_JBBPAK010000001.1, read as the reverse complement.
CCTGCTTTTGGATGTCAGGCTGAGTACCAGATACGTCTCACTTTCATTAATAGGTGAGAGCAGACTTTGCAGTTCTGATACAAGCAGTTCATTACGATAATTTCGCCCTGCAGTATCCATGAGGATCAAGTCACAATGCTCCAGACGTTGAATAGCCCTTTGGACGTCACCGGGAGATTGCACAACTTCAAGCGGTACATTCAAAATCGTAGCATATGTACGCAGTTGCTCGACGGCTGAAATCCGGTACGTGTCAGAAGTAATAAATCCAACTTTGCGATGATGTTTGAACAACTGTTCCGCTGCCAACTTTGCAATGGTTGTCGTTTTCCCTACTCCGGTAGGTCCTGCAACATACACAATTTTGGTATCTTGGGAGATCCCTTTATCCAGTCTTGTCTGTATAAAACTGGTCACTTCCTCACGAAAGGCTTGTTCCCAATCAAAAGTTTCAGGCGTAAAAGGATGCTCACTTCGACGCACATATACCTGTTCGATCCAATATTCCAGTAAATCACGTGCCACTTCCTGTTCCAACACATGCTCACAAATCTCTTGTAGCGCCTCAGGCCAAGTACTTTCCATTGAAGAGTTTCTGGAGAATCGAGTCATCATCGCTTTCATTTCCCGCAATTCATTAAGCAATGCCTGATTTTCCTCAGCTCCACTCTTGTCTGGAACACTTGCTTCGATTGGCCGTTTATGCAGCTCACTGGATGATTTCAGGTTCGAAAGCAATACTTCTTGATCAAATGCCTGAGATAGAGTCTCCAGGTTATTAGCAGACCTTGGCGACAAATGCTCCGTTGCTGATGCAACTTGTTCTGTATTAACCGTTAATTCAGCTTGTTCTTCTTTGGAACTACCGGTTATCTGTTGTGAAACCCGTCGATAAGCTTCTGGAGCTGCTTGTCTGGGGACTACAGGTGCTGATGGTTTTTCCAGCTTCTCAGGGGTGTTCATTAGAGGCGAAGCAGCCCGGGCAAGCTGGTGTGACGAGCGTTCAGTCCGCCGAGGCTTTTGAGGTTGCTGCTCCTCAACTGCAGCAACCACTTCAATTTTCTTTTTACTGAACATCCCCATAAAACCGCCGACCTTCACTTCCTTGGTACTTAAAATGACGGCATCTGTTCCTAAGTCACCCCTGATTTGCAGCATGGCTTCTGGCATGGTATCCACTAGATATCGTTTCACTCTCATAAGTTCACCACCCCGACACTTTGAATTTCAACGTTCGGCTCCAGCTCACTGTACGACAGCACCGGGACATCCTGCATCGTCCGCTCCATCACTTGCCGCAAATACATACGTATTGTCGGTGACGTTAACACAATAGGCTGCTGTCCCGATTGAATAAGACGGTTGATTTGCTCCATCATCCTTTGATACACCGTTTGCGTTGACACCGGATCAAGAGCCAAATAGCTACCTTGCTCCGACTGCTGCACGCTCTCAGCAATTTTCTTCTCCAATCCTGGTCCCACGGTAATAACACGCAACGTTTCTCCCTGCTGTGCAAATTGCTGCGTAATCTGACGTGATAACGCTTGACGAACATATTCAGTCAGCACGTCTGGATCTTTTGTATAAGTACCATAGTCAGCCAACGTCTCGAATATAGTCACCATATCGCGAATAGAGATTTTTTCTTTCAACAGCTTGGCCAGCACTTTTTGTACGTCCCCAATCGCAAGCACAGAAGGAATAAGGTCGTCCACCAGCACTGGATAATTCTCCTTGAGATTGTCAACCAGCGAACGTGTTTCCTGTCTGCCAAGCAACTCATGGGCATGCTTCTTGATCGTCTCTGTTAGATGAGTAGCTACAACTGAAGGTGGATCAACCACTGTATAACCTGACAGTTCAGCAACATCCTTCGTGTTCTCGTCAATCCAGAGCGCAGGCAATCCGAAGGCCGGTTCTGTCGTTTCAATCCCTGTAATGGAGTCGTCGTCGTATCCCGGACTCATAGCCAGATAATGATTCAACAACAGTTCTCCACCGCCTACTGTATTGCCTTTAATTTTAATTACATATTCGTTAGGCTTGAGCTGAATGTTATCCCGAATACGAATAACCGGCACAACCAACCCCAGCTCCAAGGCGCATTGACGGCGAATCATAATGATCCGATCCAGTAGATCACCGCCTTGCTGTGTATCCGCCAACGGAATCAACCCGTACCCAAACTCAAATTCAATCGGATCTACTTGAAGCAAATTAATGACACTTTCCGGACTACGCACCTCTTCGATTTGTTGCTCCTCCTCCAGCTGTTCATCAGCAATTTGCTTGCGTTCCATATTGCCCTGCATTCTTCGGGCTGCAAAAAACAATAGAATCGCAAGTGGAAGAGTTGTAATAATATGAATAGGTGTGAAAAGGCCCAATAATGCAATGGTGGCAGCCACTATGTAGATCAATTTTGGATATGAAAAGAGCTGTCCGGTTAAATCTTCTGCCAAGTTGCCATCCGACGTAGCCCGCGTAACAATCAAGCCTGAAGCCGTGGATATGAGCAGCGCGGGAATCTGGCTGACCAATCCATCACCGATCGTGAGAACAGAATACGTTGACAGCGCTTCTTGAAATCCTTTTCCCTGAACGGCCATACCGATAATAAAGCCGCCCACCAGGTTAATGATCAAAATGATAATACTGGCGATCGCATCGCCTTTAACGAATTTACTCGCACCATCCATAGCTCCGTAAAAATCCGCTTCCCGTTCGATTTTACTGCGTCGTTCACGGGCTTGCTGCTCATTAATTAGACCTGCATTCAAATCAGCATCAATACTCATTTGTTTACCTGGCATCGCATCCAATGTAAACCGGGCGCCCACCTCTGCTACCCGCTCCGATCCTTTGGTAATAACAATGAACTGTACGACCACAAGAATGAGGAAGACAACAAAGCCGACGGCAATTTGGCCGCCTGCAATCCAGCTACCAAACGTAGCAACTACTTCGCCGGCATGACCCTCACCTAAAATAAGTTTGGTCGTAGAAATGTTGAGCGCCAAACGGAACAACGTTGTAATGAGCAGCAATGAAGGAAAGATAGAGAACTGTAAAGCTTCCTTCGTGTTCATTGAAACAAGTAGAATCATCAAAGCAATAGAAATATTAATGACGAGCAGAATATCCAGCAGCCATGAAGGGATCGGGAGAATCATCATAAGAACGATACCGATGACGCCTGCAAGGACGGTTATTTCTTTTATTTTCACGGGTCTCTTGGCCTCCGATCCCTTTATTTCACTTTACCTTTTAATTTATATACATACGCCAGCACTTCAGCAACGGCCTGAAAAAGATCAGCTGGTATCGCATCCCCGATTTCGGCTCTTTGAAACAGCGCCCGCGCCAGCGGCTTGTTTTCCATCGTTATAACGCCGTTTTGCTTGGCAATTTCCTTAATTCGGAGCGCGACATAATCTTGTCCTTTCGCAATAATCTGCGGCGCCTCCATCTCCGAACCGTCATATTTCAAAGCCACAGCAAAGTGCGTAGGGTTGGTGATGATGACATCTGCATTAGGAACCTCCTGCATCATGCGCTGCATAGCCATACGGCGCTGCCGCTCGCGAATTTTCCCTTTGATCAGCGGGTCACCCTCCATTTTCTTGTACTCATCTTTGATATCCTGTTTGGACATTTTCAGATTTTTCTCATGCTCATAACGTTGATACATATAATCCAATATTGCTAAAATGAACAGCACCACACCAATTTTGAGTCCCAGTTCCATTGTTAATGAAGCCGTAAAACTCAACATCTGGTCGCCGGACATCTCAGCCAGTTTGGGTAGGTCAGCCTTTGTTTTCCAAAGTACGCTGTACACCAGATAACCAATTACGGTCATTTTTAAAACAGATTTCAGGAATTCAACTAATGACCTCATGGAAAAAATATTTTTGAATCCTTTAATCGGGTCAATCTTGCTAAACTTGGGTGTAATGCCCTCTCCGGTTAATAAAAAACCGATCTGCATATAATTCGCTGCGATCCCGATGACAATGGCACCCACAAAAATAGGAGCCAGCATAATCAAGATTTGCACACCATACTCACCCATCATCAGTAGCGTTGTATTCGGTGTTACTTCCATAGACAGCCGATTCACAAAAATATCCCGAAACAAGCGGACCGCATGATCCTTAAAATACCCGCCGAAAATCATGAGGCAAAAAAACGTAACTAGCAGGACACCAGCAGCGGGCAACTCCATGCTCTTGGCAACCTGCCCTTTTTGTCTTGCATCCTGTTTCTTCTTGGGTGTAGCTTTTTCCGTTTTTTCCCCTGAGAACAACTGCAGGTTCATAGCATATTTAAATGACAAACTACGTTCCTCCAGACCAGACATTAAGGACGATTACCCATAACATCCAACAAGTTGCGCATGGATTCGAACATCACAGAAAACAATCTTTCGAATATAAAAGCAAAACCTGGCATAAGAAGCAGTAACATGAACAATCCCACAATTATTTTTAGCGGCACGCCAATGACAAAAATATTAAATTGCGGTGCTGTTTTAGCTAAAAAACCGAGTCCCACATCCGTTAAAAAGGTAGCTACTACAATGGGAGCAGCAATTTGAAAGGCCAGCATAAACGATTCCGCAAAAGAACGTACCAGGAATTCAGTTACACTGCCACCATACAGCTTTATAAAAAAATCATTTGTCAGCGGTACCCAATCATAACTGTATAAAATAGCGTTTAGCAGATGATGGTGCCCGTTTATGCTCAAAAAGAACAATACAGCTATGGCGAACTTGAAATTACCCGTAAGAGGCGTTGAAGCCCCTGTCATGGGATCAAATACACTGGCCATTCCGAATCCCACCTGTAGGTCTATAAATGAACCTGCGGTTTGGATCGCTGTCATGAACAAATATGCAGTAAATCCCAGCAACAACCCAATCAGCACCTCACGTCCTACTAACAGCACATATGCTACATCGGTCGGCACCTGTTGATGCGTACCATATGTAAGATACACGACCAAAGCTAGAAATCCTGAAATTCCGACCTTAAAGATATTAGGTACCCCTCGGGTTGAAAAAATAGGCGCTACTACAAAAAACGAGGTAATCCGACAAAAAATCAGCAAAAAAACAGGAAAACTCTGCAACAATATGTTCATCACTTTCAGCCTAACCTATATATTTGTACAGATTGTCCAGAATGTTATACGTAAAGTCCACTAATGTGGTCAATATCCAGGGCCCGAACAAAAGCAATGCCAGCAATACGGCGACAATCTTCGGAACAAAGGCCAGTGTCTGCTCCTGAATTTGAGTTGTCGCTTGAAAAATACTGATGATCAAACCCACGACTAGCCCCAAAATCAGCATCGGAGCACTCACCTTGAGTACAATGTACACCGCTTGCCCAGCCAGGGAAATAATAAACTCCGAAGTCATTGCCGTCCTCCTTGATTGCTGTCCTTGCAGAAAGTATTCATGTATTAAAACTCAGAAGTAATGATTTGACGACCAAATACCAACCATCTACAAGTACGAAGAGCAGTATTTTAAAAGGAAGCGAGATCATTACTGGTGGTAGCATCATCATCCCCATAGCCATGAGTGTACTGGACACTACAATGTCTATAACTAAAAAGGGTATGAAAATCATAAAGCCCATCTGAAATGCCGTTTTCAACTCACTAATTGCATAAGCCGGAACCATCACCGTTAGTGGAATATCTTGATAATTCTTTGGTTTTTCCATCTTGGTGTATTTCATAAAGAGCAGTAGATCCTTCTCACGTGTATGAGAGAACATAAAGGTTTTAATGGGTACCGATGCCTTATCCAGTGCCTGAGACTGTGTTATATCCCCCTTGAGATACGGCTGAAGCGCAGTTTCGTTCATAGCGGAGAAGGTCGGTGCCATAATAAATAAGGTGAGAAACAAGGCCAGTCCAACAAGCACCTGATTGGGCGGCATCTGCTGAGTTCCCAGTGAAGTTCGCACAAAGCCGAGTACAATCACGATACGCGTAAAACTTGTCATAAGTACAAGCAACGCGGGCGCTACACTAATGACAGTAATAAGTAAAATAATAGACAGCGAGGTGGCACCGGGCTGTCCTTTGTCCGAATTGCCGACTTGAATATCAATGTTCGGAATCGGTTCCGCAGAGGCCGCCGTCACCGAAATGAAGCTGAATAAGACAAGCAGCAAACATGCTAGTATAATCTTTTTTCTCATGAATCTCCCGACCGATCTGTAGTATTCTCCTCATTGCGCAGCTTTTCAAGTTTATCCTTGCGATTCGGCATCTGCCGGAGCTTGGATTCAAACATCTCATGAAAAGACGTCTCCTCTTCAGACTGCTGCTGCTGTGCCGCGTTGTTCCGGCGAAGCTTATCCGCAATTTTAGCGAATAGCGGGGCAATCGGGCCGCGCTGCAGAGAAGCTTCCTGCTCCAGTGCGGCCAAAATTTGCTCCACTTCTTCAGGATCGGATACTTTGTCAACAAGCCGGATATCTTCTCCCACACCAATGAGGTACACACTGCTACCAACTTCAACAAGCTGAAGGGATTTATTGGGGCCAAGCCCCACGCCTCCCAGTATGCGAACGGAGCGGTTGCTGAACCAGCTCTGATTTCTTTTACTCAAAAACCGTATCAAGTACACGATCAGTACGATGATAAAGATTAGCACGAAAAGGACCCAAGCAATGTTTCCTATATTGCTGGATGTACTCAAAGCGTCAGAGGCACCCTGTTGTGTATCCATACTGGATGCGCCTTACACACCCAGTGTTTTGTTGATGGCTTCGATAACCCGATCCGATTGGAATGGCTTAACGATAAAATCTTTTGCACCAGCTTGAATGGCATCAATTACCATAGCTTGTTGCCCCATCGCGGAACACATGATAACCTTTGCATTCGGGTCAATTTGTTTGATTTCCTTCAGAGCGGCAATGCCGTCCATCTCAGGCATCGTGATATCCATCGTAATCAGGTCCGGACGAAGCTCCTTGAATTTTTCAATGGCCTGTGATCCATCCTGGGCCTCTCCTACTACTTCAAATCCATTTTTGGACAGGATGTCCCGAATCATCATTCTCATAAATGCAGCATCGTCCACGATCAAAATACGGTTTGCCATCTGAAATAAATCCTCCCTAAATTATGCTTTTATTGTAATTTTTGAATTCGGTCCCATTGGCTTACAATATCCGTTACACGCACGCCAAAGTTCTCGTCGATTACGACAACCTCGCCCTTGGCAATCAGTTTGTTGTTAACCATAATGTCCACCGGCTCCCCGGCAAGCTTGTCCAGTTCAATAATTGAACCTTGTGAGAGCTCCAGAATATCTTTAATTTGCTTTTGGGTCCTTCCTAATTCTACGGTGACTCTAAGGGGAATGTCCATCAATAAATTTAAATTGTTTTCATCCACTTGTGGAAATCCACCGGACTGCAAGTTAGAAAATTGTACAGGCTGCACATTTACATTGCGCCCTGGCGGTACGGCCCCGTAATGATGAGGCGTTCCATAAGGCACTTGCGGCGGTACACCTGCTGGCATTCCATAACCCGGCGTTCCATACCCTGGAGCGCCCTGCTGCCCATATCCCGGGTCTTGAGGATACATCGGCGGTTGTTGCCCATAGCCTACATCTTGCGGCACCTGCGCGGCTGCAGGCGGCTGTTGGTAGGCTGGTGACGGCGGCTGCGGAGTACTAGCTTGTGTCGGCGCTTCGGGAGCAGCTGTTGCAGCTGCCTGCTGTACGGATGCTTGCGGTTGCTCGTCATCCTCTCCGCCATTCATTAAGATGCTCACCATCTTCTTGGCGAAATTAACAGGTAACAGTTGCATCAGCGTAGAGTCAATCAGATCTCCAATCAATAACCGGAAGGATACTGTAATCAACGTCTCTTCATCTGGCAGGCTGGATACTCCATCACCGTGCAGAGGATCCAAAATATCAATCCCTGGTGGAGATATATTAACAAAACGATTAAACATGGTAGACATAGAGGTCGCAGACGATCCCATCATCTGGTTCATCGCTTCCTGCACGGCACTGATGTGAATTTCATTCAATTCTTCATCTGCCGGATTTCCTCCACCACCAAGCATTAAATCTGCTATAACCTGCGCATCACGCTTTTTAATTACGAGCGAGTTAATGCCTTCAAATCCATCGACATAATTTACATGTACGGCTACGTGCGGCTTTGGAAATGCAGTTTCAAATTCAGAACGTGTAATAATTGAAACTTTAGGTGTCGTAATATCCACCTTTTGACCGAGCAGTGTGGAAAGAGCCGTAGCTGCGCTGCCGAACGTTATATTACCGATTTCCCCGAGAGCATCTTGCTCCAGGGAAGTCAGAAAATCGTCAACGGTCTTGCCTGCGGGAGTAGAATCCGTCCCCGCTTCAGACTGTTTCAGCAAGGCATCAATTTCCTCCTGGGACAAATAGTCTTTACTCGTCAATTTCTTCAACTCCTTCGTTGACAATTTCATCAATTTGTACGGCAACACGATCTCTTACCATGCCGGGACTTCCCATAAACTTCAATCTCTCGCCTACCCGGATGGATAGTCCTTCTTTGACTGGCTTGTTCAATGAAATGACATCCCCTACCGAAAGGCCCAAAAACTCAGCTACATTTATCCGGGATTCACCCAACTCCGCAATAATAGGAAGCTCTGCTTTGGTGACCCGTAATCTCAAGGCGTCTATCTCTTCAGGCGCCCTTGATTTCTTTTCGGATGTAAACCACTGGTGCGTGGACAGTCTGGCCATAATAGGTTCCAATACCACGTGCGGGATACAGAGGTTAATCATCCCTGTGGTATCACCAATTTTGGTGCTAAGCGAAATCAGAGCAATCGTCTCATTCGGCGAAACAATCTGCATGAACTGCGGATTTGTTTCCATAGCCTCTAGACGTGGTTCAATGTCCAGTACCGTTTTCCAAGCCTCTTGCAGGCTATCAAAGGTACGGCTGAAAATTCGCTCCATGATCGTCGTCTCGATTTCGGTCAATGCGGTAACCTTAGTTGGTGCCGAACCTGTTCCTCCGAGAAGCCTGTCCAGCATGGCATAAGCTACGTTCGGGTGAACCTCAAGCACCATTCGGCCTTCCAGTGGTTCAGCTTCAAAAATGTTTAGAATGGTCATTTTCGGAATGGAGCGAATGAATTCATCATATGGAAGCTGCTCCACCTGAACGACATTAATTTGGACAAAAGTACGAAGCTGTGCTGAAAAATAAGTGGTCAGATACCGGGCAAAGTTCTCGTGTATCCGCGTCAGACTTCGTATATGGTCCTTGGAAAACCTAAGCGCTCTCTTGAAATCATAAGCGCGAACTTTCTTTTGGGTTTCTTCCTTTTTGAGTTCTTCCGCATCCATTTCACCGGACGAGAGAGCTGCTAAAAGGGCATCAATTTCCCCTTGTGACAGTACATCCACCAATGTTATTCACCCCCTTACGTGTTCCTGACAAGATCACCTGGAATCAAATGGCTGCCAGCAAAAAGTCTGTAATTTTGGCGTTCCCCAGGTGACCTTCAGGGAGCGACTTGTTGATGAGATCCGTCAGCTTGTCACTGAACTGATCCCGGCCTTTAGCCGTTCTGAGCTCATCAGGTTTGGTGTCTGCAAGTAATTGAATAACGATGGGCTTAATACTGATGTCCTTAATTTTTTCAAAAGCTTCTTTTGCTTTGGCATCATTCAATTGAAAAGCAAGATTCATCTGCACAATGTAATCTGCGTCTGCCAAATTCGTTTTGATACCGGTAATTTCAGAGCTTACTTCCACCAATTCATCTGCTGACAATCTTGGAAGTTGTTCTGCTTGAGCGGCTTGCGCATTCGGTATGACTTCCGACTTCTTCCCGCTAAGCGCTGGTATAAGTACAAAGGCCGCGCCTGCAATCAAAGTAATCGCGAGTAAAATTGTAATGAGCCATGGCAGCATCTTCTTCATTCGTCTTCCTCCATTTGTTGCACTTTTATCGTGGCGGCATGCATGCCGATTTCACGGCTGTAACTCTTGATCAAGGAGACGACATCTGCCGCTTTTTCCAATACAATCAACCGTTTCCCCGTCACCAAAGTGACGTATGTATCCGGTGTTTCCTCCACAGTCTCAATGAGCAGCGCATTAAGCCACATAGGCGAGCCGTTCAGCCGCGTTAACGGGATCATCGTAACACCAACCTCCTGATAGGTGCGGAGGAGCCTCTACTCCTCCGCGTTTAAATGAGATTATCGTTTCAAGTTTACAACTTCCTGAAGCACTTCATCCGAAGTCGTAATGATACGTGAGTTCGCTTGGAATCCACGCTGAGCTACGATCATTTCGGTAAATTCGCCTGTCAGGTCAACGTTGGACATTTCCAGCTGACCCGCGATGATAGCTCCACGCCCCTCTGAGTTGGCTGCTCCAGGCTCAAGTTCATCAATGTTGGAGTTGACCGTTGTACGATACAGGCTGCCTCCAATTTTCTCCAAACCTTCCGGGTTAGTAACTCTGGCTATACCAATTTGCGTGCCATTATTCACTGTACCATCATCTAATTGCTGTACAATCGTGCCATCCTGTGAGATAGAGACTGCCGTAACATTGTCTTCGAGTGTGATTGGATCTCCATCCAAATTTCCCACAAAAAATCCATCGGAAGTCACCAGATTCCGGTTTGCATCTATGTGGAAATCACCCGCACGAGTCAGATAGGGAACTTCCTGTGCATCATTCATTTTGACCAGGAAAAATCCGTCACCATTAATCCGCAAATCCGTTGGGTTATTCGTGGTCATCGCACTACCTGGAAGATGCAGTGTATCAATTGAGCTAACCGAGACCCCCAAACCTACCTGCTTGGCATTTTGACCTGCAGTTGTCGTAGCATCAGGTGCACTTGCGCCCGAGCTGGTTTGGCTCAAAATATCCTTGAACATCACTCGGCTGGACTTGAAGCCTGTAGTATTTACGTTTGCAATGTTGTTACCGATAACGTCCAGCTTTGTTTGAAAGCCCTTCATGCCCGATACACCTGAATACATTGATCTCAACATTGAGTATAAATCCTCCTCTGATTGGTTGCTTAGTTGGCCGCATCAGTCGATCCGCGGCTTTTTCATGGCTTTCCTATTCGGGCCAGCCACTTTTTATGAAATAATTACAGCACTATCTATCTGCGTAAATACGTTATCCTCCATGGACTGCTTGTCCATCGCAGTAACAACTGTTCGATTAGGCACACTAACAATCAAAGCCATATCTTGCATTAAAATCAAAGATTCTTTAGCGCCCTTGGCAGCAGCCTTATCCACAGCAGAGTTGATTTTCGCCATTTGGTCACTTCTCAACTCTATTCCTCGCTGCTCCAGTCGCTTGGCTGCATGGTTGCTGAGCTTGAGCACCTGTTCCTGCAACACCTGACCAAACGGCTTGGTGTCCTTAATTACCGAATTTACTCGGTTTTGAGAAATCGCTGCCGGAGGAACGTTGGTAGGAAAAAGGCGTCCGACCGTTATCCTGTCATTCATGAGTTCTCACCGCTTCCAGTAGAGGAAGAAGATGTAGTATCTGACGTATCAGTAACAGGAGCCGTTGTGTTAGCCTGGCTTACTGATGTTACATCTTTTAATGCCACCTCAGCCGCTCCCATTTTGGCATACTGCACACCGTCGCGAATAACGATGGAATCTACGATTCCACTTTTCACTGTACCTGCGCCTGCTTCACCTGTAATGGAATCCTTTTTACCCGGCTCAATCCAGCTAACTTCTTTTCCTATCAAACCAGAAGCTGTACCCAAAGACTGTCCCAATGCAGTCAACTGCGTAGATATGTTCATCAGTTGTTCCACCGAGGAAAACTGTGCCATTTGAGCGACAAATTCTTTATCCTCCAAAGGCTGCATTGGATCCTGATTTTGTAGCTGAGTGATCAATATCTTTAAAAATTGATCTTTACCCATCGTCTTAGTATCCTTGGCGCTTGCTGTTTTGACATTATTCACATTGTAATTCGGCCAGACGTTACTGGTGGATACATTGTTGTCTGTAGTCGTCATTGTGTTCTCACCTCCATCATTACGCTTGTGCTGTAAAGGAGCCTGTCCGATTCATGTCATCTGCGCGTTGTTCTGCTGTCCAGTTACGAAGCTCTTCTGTCATTTCAGCTACCTTCAAAGCATCCTCGCTCTCTTCTCTACCTCGAGCTTTAGAACGTTGGTTAGATTGCTGCTGCTGATTAGCTCCAGAACCGCGTCCATCCTGATACATATGGGAGGATAGCGACTCATTGTGCGTTACTTCTACTTTATCCACTTGAATACCTTGACTCTGAAGACTCGTACGCAACTGAGACATTTGCTGTTCCAGCAGATCCTTCGCCCCGCTATGCTCAGTCATAAACTGGGCAACCAGATGGCCGTTTTGCATCGTCAGCTTAACCTCCAGCTGGCCCAGATGATCTGGACGAAGCATGATGGTCGCTTCTGTCAAACCAGTGTGCTTTACAATATCAAGTTTCTGCACTACAAACTCAGTCATCTCCTTGGCAAATTGTCGTACATGTACGACTGGTTGAGCCGGAGCCGAAGGTGTTGTTCCCTGCGTTTGTACCGAAAGCTGCCCCGCAGTCGTGATCACCGGAGTCTGATTATCAGTTGCCGACGGATCCGCTTGCTCAGCTGCATCTACGAATGTACCCGCTTCATCCGTTACAGTCGTTTTAACTGCGGACTGAACGAGAAGATTCGTTGATGAACGTTGTCCTTCTGAGCCTTGCTGGCTAGTTTCACCCTGACTTGCTTGCTGCTGAGGAGCAACCTGTTTGTTTGTAGATGCTGCAGTTAATGTCTGAGCACCGTTTGCCCGTTGTGCAGAAGGCTGAACCACTTGTGAATCTCCACTATCAGCAAGTTCCACAGCTTTCAATACTCCATTCCACTGCTCATCGGAAATAGCTCCAGTCCCAGCTGTTGCGCTTTGAAGCGATTGTAGTAACTGTGTCACCTTAGCCTTTTGGTCGCCCGAAGCCTGCTCTGCTACATTGGCAAGTTGTGACAAAGCGTCCTGTAATGCAAACCGAAGAGTTGCCGGATTAGCTGCCAAGGCCGTTAAGCCTGTAGCCTCTGCCGTTTCCCCGCCGTCTGCCTGTTGATTGGTTCCATTGCCTTGCAAAAACTGTTGTACTTGCTGAATCCATGATTGTAAAGCTGCAAGCAGCGCAGGATCGGCAACTACCTGATCATCCAACTTTTCGAGATTTTGCAGCAAAGGAGCCAATGTTTCAACAAGCGGCTCGGTTGGAGCTTCCGCAGATTCTCCGTTTGCAATAAGCGGTAGTACCATAACTAATGGAGAACCATTCGCATCTGTTCCAGCTGAGCCTGTTTGCCCACCTGTCATCATTTGCGTTAGTGTTTGATTAAAGGCGCCCGTGGTTGCTCCAGCAGCCGTGGTTGTACTTGTTGCTGACGCTGTCGTACTGCTAGCTGTTGGACTAGAGCTAAGAGATACACTTTGAGAAATAAGGGTCATATATTTTTCACCTCCCTTCAATTTAAATTACTTACTGCCCATCAGCTTATTCAAAATTTTCGCGGTCTGACCTGCATCCTTCGCAGACATATTTTGCAGTAAAGAAGCACGTGTCGAATCATCTACTGTATTTAATATGTTTAATGCCTTATCTGGACTGATTTTGTAAGTTTGTAAAATAAGTTCGGCACCACTTTTCTTGTCCATGGAAGCAAATGTGCTGCTGATTTGAGTACTTTGCAGACTTTTACTCGTCGTTCCAGCTGTACTACCCTGATCCTTTTTCAAACGGGACTGCAACGCCGCTACCGATAAATCCGTAGATGGCGTTACGTTTTTCAGAGCCATCGTAATATCCGCTGCTTTTTTAGCGTCCATCTTTTGCAAAATCTTCGCACTATTGGCAGGGTCCATATAACTTAACAGCTGCACGGTCTCTTCCGTAGTCAGATTCTCCATGATCGGTGCAGCTTTACTTGCCGTCATTCCTTCATACATGCTGGCAAGTTCTCTGGTCTGTTTTACATAAGGATCTTCACTTGTTGTTCCGTCTGTAGTTTGCGTACCTGCTTGTCCCTGCTGCCCGACCTGTCCCTGTTGACCCGTCTGCGACTGTTGTTCCTGTTGCGTTTGCAGTGTATTGACCTGATTTTGAAGTTCAGTAACCTTTTTATCTTGTGTCGTTTTAGCAGCCGTAGCCTTTTTGAGTTCTTCCGTCTGCTTGGCTAAATCCGCTTTTAACTGCTGAATGGTTGCTTCAGAGCTTTCAGACTGTGCCTTCTGATCTGCCTCTTTTGTCTGGGTTGCCTTATCCTTCGGTTCAGGAATCCAATTTTTAACAATTGGTATTTTGTTCCCTAATGAGATCATTTCGCTTCTGAAGTCCATATTGAACAGTGTGAGCAAGACTCCGACCAGAACAATTGTGAAAACAATCGGAATCAGGAAAAACATAAACCGTTCAAATCCCCCGCCTGATTCCTTCCCTAAATCCATATCCAGTTCATTTTCTGCTAACTTCTGTGCCATCGTCTTCCTCCTCAGGCAGCTGATATGCGTATCCTATGACGTTCCGCTTACCGGGCTTTCATGGCAAATCGCACGGAAGCCATTTCATCCAGCTCATTCTGCTCGCGCAGGAGCATTTCCTGTTGGAATTTCACGTTGGCCTTCTCTCTCGCTTTCAGCCAAACTTGTTCATCCAGCATTTTATCGGTCAAAACGGTTTGTTTGCTTTGCACATTTTGCTGCGCATATTGAACATCCCTATGCTTGCGTGTAATACATTGGTCCAGATGATTGACATAAGCTTGTAATTCCTGAATGCTAGAGAGTGGCGCGCAATCTTCGGCAGCCTTTTGAATAGCTGATATGACCCGATTCCTTTCGCCTATAAGCTGTGTTAATGTCTGCTCCTCAACCTGCAATTGTCCAACAGCACTGGAAAGCAGCCATTCGGCCTGTGACTTTTCGTTCGTTTTCAAGTCTACAACTTTTTGAAAGGAATACTGAAATCTCATCGTTCAACCTTCATCTCCTCGTAAATTCAGAAATCAAACGTTCTCGTACTTCGTCCAGCTCAGCCTTTTCATCCGTTCTTTGTCTTGTAAAATCCCATATATCCCGTATGCGCTCCATAGATTCGTCAATTTCTGCATTCGAACCCTGTTGATAAGCCCCAATGTTAATCAGGTCCTCTGAATCTTTGTAAATGGCCATCAAGCGCTTAATGTTTTCGGCAGCATCTATCTGATCTCGTGGTGCAATGTCCTTCATGACCCGGCTAATACTTGCTAACACATCAATTGCAGGAAAATGTCCTTTGTTCGCAATCCCGCGATTCAAGACAATGTGTCCATCCAATATCCCACGCACCGCATCCGCGATGGGCTCGTTCATGTCGTCACCATCAACCAACACCGTATAAAAGGCGGTTATAGAGCCAGTAGGTCCTGTCCCTGCGCGTTCCAGCAGCTTAGGCAGACTAGCGAACACAGATGGAGTGTATCCTCTCATTGCTGGTGGTTCCCCTACTGCTAGACCGACTTCACGCTGAGCCATCGCATACCGGGTAACTGAATCCATCATTAGCATGACATTCAACCCGCGATCCCGAAAATACTCCGCTATCGTCGTTGCAATAAGTGCACCCTTAATGCGGATCAACGCAGGTTGGTCGGAAGTTGCCACAATGACTACAGAGCGTTCTAGTCCCTCTGGGCCCAAATCCCGTTCAATAAAGTCCAGCACCTCGCGTCCACGTTCTCCGATCAGGGCAATTACGTTCACATCTGCTTCCGTATTACGGGCAATCATCCCCATCAAAGTACTCTTACCTACACCCGAACCCGCAAAAATACCAACCCGTTGTCCTTTACCAATCGTAAGCAACCCGTCAATTGCACGTACTCCGATACTAATGGGTTCCTGCACACGCGGACGATTCAGCGGATTGGACGGTATATTGAAGGTTGAATATCTCGCCATTCGCGAGGGAATCAGTGATCCGTCCAAAGGCTGGCCCAAACCATCCAGCACCTTGCCTAACAGCTCCGATCCCACCTGCACGTTCAGCGGCTTCCCTGTGCCTACGACATCACAACCAGGACCAATGGATTGTAGTTCTCCAAGTGGCATCAGAAGCACTTTATTGTCTCTGAAGCCAACAACCTCTGCCTGCAATGGCTTTGCCGCTTTGCCCGGATAAATATAACAAACATCCCCGATACTAGCGTCTGGACCTTCCGATTCAACCATCAAGCCGATAACCTGTGTAACCTTGCCATTCACCCGAACTGGGTCCAGCTGTCGCAAATGATCCATGTAGCGCTGCGCATTAAGCCCCTTCATGTCTTCGCTCCTCATTTTCATGTGCCAGACGCAGTAGTTCCTTTTTAATCTCAGCTAATTGCGTATCGATCCGGGCGTCCACACTTCCAAAGGAAGAACGAATGACGCAACCGCGATCCTTTACGGTACCATCAGGTATAATTTGCAGTTCTGCCTGCGAATCGACAGTTAATGACAATTCTTCCCGCGCACCTTGCACAAATGCGAAATGCTGAGGCGACACACACAATGTAATGATTCCTTTTTCTCGCTTACGAGCCAAATTTTTGCGAATTAACTCAATCGTATATTCCGGTTCAAGACTAAGCTGTTTTTCAATCACCTTCTCGGCAATCGCACTACTCAGTTCAACCAGAAAAGGCTCGGCTTCCTGAATCAGTTGTTCCTTAATCTCATAGGCCTGACGCAGAATATCTTGTGCTTCTTCCATCATCTGCTCCGATTTCGTCTGAAGCTCAGCCTCGGCCAGCTTCTGGCCTTCTTCATATCCTTGCTGAAATCCATCTGCTTTTATCGACTGAATCAACTGATCGTCATGCTCGCGTCGTTCCTGCCACCAATCTTCAATCTGCTGCTGTGCTTCCTGAAGCATTCGTTCCGCTTCTTCAGCTGCCTCGCGCACCTGACGTTCGGCAAAGTCCTTAGCATCATTCAGCATTTCATCTCGGAGCCGTTCTGCCTCATAATCTCGCTGAGGCTCCGGCTCCGTATATTCGGTTGTGATTTCTTCATCCGTCGTTTCTGACACGTACGTATGTGCCACATCTATCGTTTTCAAAGCCTCTACAGGCACATATTGGAAAGATTTAATCAAGTTAGACAATGATGTCATCTCCTCCGCCGCGTGCGATTATAATCTCACCGGCCTCTTCCAATCTGCGGATCGTTGATACGATACGTGTTTGTGCTTCTTCCACATCACGCAGCCGCACCGGTCCCATGTACTCCATTTCCTCTTTGAAGGTTTCTGCCATACGTTTCGACATATTTCGGAAAATCACATCGCGTACTTCTTCACTGGACACTTTAAGTGCCAATTGCAAGTCTGCATTGTCGATATCGCGGATAATACGTTGAATGGACCGGTTGTCCACATTGACGATATCCTCGAAAACAAACATTCTTTTCTTGATTTCCTCAGCCAGTTCAGGGTCTTGAATTTCAAGCGAGTCGAGAATTGTACGCTCAGTTCCGCGGTCTACGCCATTCAAAATCTGAACGATAGACTCGATACCGCCTGCATTCGTGTAATCCTGCGTCGCAGTTGCCGAGAGCTTTTGCTCCAATACTCTCTCCACTTGAGAAATGACTTCCGGAGATGTACTGTCCATGACAGCAACACGCCGGGCCACATCTGCCTGCTTTTCCTGTGGCAGGGACGATAGAATTGCCGCCGCTTGCTCGAACTGCAAGTATGAAAGCACGAGAGCAATGGTTTGCGGATTCTCATTTTGTATAAAATTCAATATCTGGTTCGGATCCGCCTTACGAGCAAAATCGAAAGGTCTCACCTGTAATGTCGCTGTCAAACGGTTAATGACCTCAACTGCTTTTTGCGATCCGAGCGCTTTTTCCAATATTTCTTTGGCGTAATTAATACCGCCTTGTGAAATGTACTCCTGAGCCAGGCAAATTTGATGAAACTCGGCCATAATGGAGTCCTTTTCAATGGCATCGACCTTCCGTACATTGGCAATTTCCAATGTAAGTTGCTCGATCTCTTCATCACGCAAATGCTTGAATATTTGAGCAGATACTTCTGGCCCCATTGTGATCAAAAGAATAGCTGCTTTCTGTCTTCCCGTTAAACCTTGACTGCTTGCCTTTGCCAATGAACTCACCTCTATTCGTCAGCCAGCCATGTACGAAGCAGATTGACGAATTCGTCGGGTTTCTTTTTCGCCAGACTTTCAAGCTGTTTACGCACTTGACTTTCATTTGTCACACTTTCCATCGTAATGGACGGGAATTCCGTCGGCGTTGGCATAAGTTGCAATTCTTCATCCAACTCTTCTTCCTGATTACGACGACTGCGTACGATGAAGAAGATTACACCCGCCAACAGTGCCAGAACTGCAGCTCCGATGCCCCACATCCACGGGTTGGAAGCTGAGAAGAATGTATTGGTACTCGTAGGCGCCGGAGCAGCTTGCGAGAACACTGAAACCTTTTTAGCCAAATCAGCGTCTGTAAAAGTAGTACCGGAATTCGCTAGCGACGCTCTTACAATATTAACCAAAATGTTTTGAATTGCTGTCTGAGTTGCAGTATCCAACGTTTGCTGACCTGTTGGTGGTTCAACTGCTACATTAATGGTTAAATCTTTTACAGTGTACGGACTTTGGATAATATCCCTTGCAATTCGGTTAACTTCGTAGTTAATCGTACTTGAGCTCTTATCCGAACTGGTATTGCCGGAATTGGCTCCTCCAGGGTAACCCGGGACATCCTGCGTTCCTGTCCCTGCAACTCCTCCAGTCTGTCCACTACTGCCCGTATAACTTTCCTGAATTTGTTGGGCACTGATTTCAATACCCTTCATTTTCGTTTGGTCAACAGGTGTGACCATTTGTTCCTTTGATGTTACTTTGTCGAAATTTAGCTGGGACATAACCAGCACGTTTACCTTGTCGTCTCCAACAATTTTCGACAAAAATTGTTGGACATTATTCCTTACATCGCTCTCAAACTTCTTCTGTAGAGCCATGTTTTCCTGAACACCACTCGTGAGTCCGCCTTGGCCGCCCTTGGCCGTTGGAATTAACTCATACTCCTTATTGGTGATCGTAATGTTTTCTACTGGCAAATTCGGTACAGCCGTTTTTACCAGGTTAAAATATCCGTCGATCGCTTGTTGATTGGGAGTAAAACCAGGTTCGAATTCCATTTGAACCGAAGCAGAGGCTTTGTCCTTTTCTTCAAGTCCGGCAAAGATGTTTTCCTTTGGCATATTAATGACAGCTTTGGAGCTTTGGACACCGTCCATCCGTTCCAACAGTTGCTGTACTTCGCCGTTCAATGCGTTATTGTACTTCACATTGAACTCGTTCTCCGTCATGCCAATGGCCGAGGAGGACTGGTCAAAGGCGCTCATGCCGATTGACCCCTTTTGTATCAGCCCTTGGGACCCAACATCTACCTTCGCCTTATCTGCACTAGCGGTTGGGACTGAAATTTGTGTCCCACCAGCATTAAGCTGATACGGTATACCCGCAGAATCGAGATAT
Organism: Paenibacillus sp. FSL W8-0439; assembly: GCF_038008995.1. Lineage (NCBI taxonomy): Bacteria > Bacillati > Bacillota > Bacilli > Caryophanales > Paenibacillaceae > Paenibacillus > Paenibacillus sp. FSL W8-0439. The sequence continues at coordinate 2,119,923 of NZ_JBBPAK010000001.1, read as the reverse complement.
TTAATGACCCCAGCGGCATCATTTGCATTTAAATCCCGGAAGGCCACTTCATATTCGGTTTTGGTAAACTGCATCGTTAGCACTACAATGGCGATAATGATGAATGCTAATGTCGAAACAAGTAATATCTTCTGTTTTTTGCTGAAATTATTCCAATACCCGGAAATCCTATCCCGGTATTGGGCGATTCTCTCGTTCACTCCGTCACCCCATCCGAAACTTTGCTAAACCCTCACTTTACATCTGTGTACGCATGATCTCCTGATAGGCTTCGATCGCTTTGTTTCGGACCTGTGTAGTAAGCTGCAGGGAAAGCAGCGCTTGTTGTGAAGTGATCATGACTTGATCTACATCAACTTTGCCTGCCATGAATTGGTCGGACATCTGGTGTGTAGCGGCTTCCTGTTGCCCTACTTCATTGAGAGCATCCTTTAGGAAGGAGCCAAAATCCTTCAAGGATTCGGAAGGCGTCGCTTTCGTCAACTCATTGTTAGGCGATTGAATCTGCTGTATTACCGGTGTCTGTACGTTAAACATGGCGTTCTGAATCATGTTTTACTCTCCCTATTAAGTAGTTAGTAGTCCTGGAACTTAGCGGCCGATTTCAAGCGCTTTGGAAACCATCGCCTTTGAAGCATTCAGAGCTGTTACATTGGCTTCGTATGAGCGTGTTGCGGAAATCATGTCGACCATTTCTTTCATTATGTCTACATTAGGCATATATACATAGCCATCTTTATCAGCGTCCGGATGACCCGGATTGTACACTGGTTTCAAAGGTGACTGATCTTCCTGAATTTGCGAAACTTTAACGCCAGCGGCGCTTGTACTACTTCCTTCCATTTGAGCCTTCAAAACATCGGCAAAGCCAGATTGGTTCGGCTCCAAAACAACCGTTTTTCTCCGATATGGAATTGCTTGTCCATTCTCTACCTTCGCCCGAGTCGTCTCTGCGTTGGCAATGTTGCTCGATATAACGTCCATCCGCAACCGCTGGGCCGTAAGAGCAGATGCACTAATATCAAAGCCGTTGTTAATCTTCACCTCGTCCTATCTCCCTTCTACCGCTGTTCTCATCATTTTGATGCGCTCATTAATTTCTTGGATGTAGGTATTATATCTTAGTTGATTTTCAGCCATAAGACTCATTTCTCTGTCTATATCTACGTTGTTCATGTTGTTATTCATGACTGAGTACCCATCTTTGGTGACCGTGGCATCAGGAATGGAGTTCACAGGTCCTATTTGGAAATGTCTTGAATTGGTTACTTTTCCACGCAATGGCGTGACATCACCGTCCATTTGCTGCTGAAGCAGTTCTTCAAATGAAACCTCCGAACGCTTAAAATACGGGGTATCCGCATTGGAAATATTATCGGCCATCACACGTTGTCTCGTATTGGCCGCCTGTACACCTGCCTGAAGCTTTTGAAAGCTTACATCACCCAGCAGATTCATTTAGCTCCTCCCTCCAGCGTCTACTCCAAAGTAAGATTCAATAAAACAAGATTTTTCACTTTTTTTCGACAATAAAATTTCATAATTATACATTTCTTTTAGGTCTTAAGTAGAAAATCTTAACTTTCTGTCATATATTCTAAGTTTCGTAGAGTTGGGACCTAATTACAATAAGAAAAAAGCCCTATCTTTTTTAAAAAAGAGGGCTTTAGATGCATAAAATGTTAAATTTTTCAGGTTTTTTTCAAGAAAATGAATGTTTTCTTAGCACTTTACACCTGTAAAAGATTATACGTCCTACTTTTGGAATAGACAGAAAAATCATCAACTTAACCTGTGTCTAGGACTAAACGACGGTGCAAGATAGTGTTATTCTGGACCACACACCCTATTTTTAGACACTCAGTTCACAAAATATACTGACTAAGGTCCCTGTTTTGGGCAATATCTCCCAGCTTCTCACGGACATATTCCGGGGTGATAATCATACGATCCAATGTAAGCTCTGGTGCTTCAAATGACAGATCCTCCAGCAGCTTCTCTAGGATGGTATGCAAACGCCGTGCGCCGATATTTTCGGTGTTGCGATTAACGGACTCGGCAATACTAGCGATCTCACGGATCGCTTCCGTAGAAAATTCGACTTCTATTTCCTCGGTGCGGAGCAGTTCAGTGTATTGCTTGGTCAGCGCATTTTTAGGCTCCGTCAATATCGACACAAACTCATCCAAGGTCAGGCTACTTAGCTCCACCCGGATGGGGAAACGACCTTGAAGCTCTGGGATCAGGTCTGATGGTTTAGCCACATGAAAAGCCCCTGCAGCAATAAACAGAATGTAATCTGTTCTTACCGGGCCGTATTTGGTCATAATGGTAGAGCCCTCGACAATAGGTAAAATATCGCGCTGGACTCCTTCTCTCGACACATCTGGGCCACTTCCCTTGCCTTGGCTGGCAATCTTATCTATTTCATCAATAAAAATAATACCCGATTGCTCAGCACGCTTCACAGACTCCTGAATCACATCATCCATATCGATCAACTTGGCTGCTTCATCTTGAATCAGTACCTTGCGGGCTTCCTTGATTGGTAGCTTGCGCTTCTTCGTCCGCTTAGGCAGGAAACTCCCGAACATCTCCTGCATATTCATACCCATTTGTTCATTCCCTTGCCCAGCAAACATATCGAGCATATTGGGTGCGGTATCCTCCACATCAATCTCTATGACATCATCCTCAAGCTTACCGGACAACAGATCAAATTTAACCTTACGTCGCTTCTCTGCTAAGGTTTCGTCCTGTTGTGGCGGTTCTTCTTCTACCGAAGTCCCTGTGTTATTGCCAAACAGCATTTCAAAAGGGTTTCGTTGTGATTTATTTGACTTTTCTGCAGGTACAAGGATATTGACAATCCGTTCATTTGCCATGTCCTCTGCTTTGTCTTTCACATTCTCTGTTCGTTCCGACTTGACGATACGGATAGAGGTTTCCATCAGATCCCGCACCATGGATTCCACATCACGACCGACGTAACCCACTTCTGTAAATTTGGTCGCCTCTACCTTGACAAAAGGAGCCCCCACTAGCCGCGCAAGTCTACGTGCAATTTCAGTTTTACCCACACCTGTCGGTCCGATCATCAAAATATTTTTGGGCACAATTTCATCCCGAATATCATCCGGCAGTTTACTACGCCGATAACGGTTGCGCAAGGCAACAGCAACAGATTTTTTAGCTTCCTTTTGTCCGACAATATACTTATCCAGCTCGGATACCACTTGTCTGGGCGTCAACGATTGATTATTCATTTTGCATTCCTCCACCCTTGAATACTCAGAGCCGATTTACAATTCTTCCACGATAATCTGACTGTTCGTATACACGCATATTTCCGAAGCAACCTCTAACGCTTCCCGTGCCATGTCCTTTGCTTCCATACCAGAGCCATGACGTTTGAAAGCACGGGCAGCTGCCAATGCAAAATTACCACCTGAGCCAATGGCCAACACATCATCGTCAGGTTCAATAATTTCTCCGCCTCCAGAGATGAGCAGCATCCCGGACGAGTCCATCACAATCATTAACGCTTCCAGCTTGCGTAGTACACGATCCTGCCGCCAGTCCTTAGCCAGTTCTACAGCAGCCCTTTGAAGATTGCCGTGATGTTCCTCCAGCTTATTTTCAAACTTTTCAAACAATGTGATAGCATCGGCCACCGAACCCGCAAATCCCGCAACGACCTGACCACGATACAATCTACGTACTTTTTTAGCCGTCTGCTTCATCACAACACTGTTGCCGAACGTTACCTGCCCATCACCCGCAATAGCTCCTTTGCCATTATGGCGTACAGCACAGATGGTGGTAGCATGAAAGGACATATCCATAACGCGCTCCTCCTTTTCCTTCATCCTTATGCCTGTACTTCTGTTGACATAACTCCCGTTTGGTTGATATAACCGCGCAAACTTTCCAACGCGCGATTTGCGAGAGCTTCATTCTTTTCCTTTTTGTTACGAATGCGTGTCTCCAGCTTTGGAAGAAGACCAAAGTTTGCATTCATCGGTTGGAAATGTTTGAAGTCAGCAGTTGTAATATATCGTGCCATACTGCCTAGTGTCGTTTCCGCAGGAAATACGAACATTTCCTGTCCACGTGCTGCTCGTGCTGCATTTATACCAGCCAGCAAACCTGAGGCCGCCGACTCCACATAACCCTCTACACCTGTCATTTGTCCGGCAAAGAACAGATTACTTCTTCCCTTGAACTGATAAGTTGGCTGAAGCTGCTGTGGAGAATTAATAAAGGTATTGCGATGCATCACACCGTAACGTACAAACTCTGCCTCTTCGAGTCCCGGAATCATTGAAAACACACGCTTTTGCTCCCCCCATTTGAGGTGAGTCTGGAAACCAACCAGATTATATAGCGTACCTGCAGCGTTGTCTTGTCGAAGCTGAACAACTGCATAGGGTAGTTCCCCTGTATGTGGATTTACGAGACCTACAGGTTTCATTGGTCCGAACAATGCCGTTTGTTTCCCGCGCTGCATCATTACTTCGATAGGCATACATCCTTCGAAGTAGATTTCTTTTTCGAATTCCTTGACTTGTGCCACCTCAGCAGTAATCAAAGCCTCATAGAAAGCATCGAATTCCGCTTCGTTCATCGGACAATTTAAGTAAGCTGCTTCTCCTTTATCATAACGGGAAGCCAGATAAACCTTGCTCATATCAATGGAGTCCTTCTCTACAATCGGAGCTGCCGCATCGTAGAAATAAAAATACTCCTCTCCCATCAGCGTTTTGATCTGTTCTGACAAAGCTGGAGAAGTTAATGGTCCCGTGGCAACGACCACGATACCGTCCTGCGGGAGTTCCTGAAGTTCTTCATTAACGACCTCGATCAAAGGATGTTGATGAAGCGTATCTGTAATATGACCGGAAAATCCTTCACGATCCACTGCCAATGCCCCACCAGCTGGAACAGCATGGAGATCTGCCGCACTCAGAACCAAAGAGTTTAGTATTCTCATTTCTTCCTTCAATACGCCTACTGCATTCGTCAGACCGTTCGCGCGCAAGGAATTACTACATACAAGTTCGGCAAATTTATCTGTATGATGTGCGGGTGTTTTTACAACCGGTCTCATTTCATATAATTTAACTGGCACTCCACGGCTTGCAATTTGCCAGGCAGCTTCGCTGCCCGCCAAACCTGCTCCGATGACCGTTACCTTTTGTAGTTCACTCACTTTTAAATCCCCCTGCTATCTTTGTTCTTAAGAAGTCTCTACACTCTCATCGCTCTCTTCCAGCATTTCGCTGTGATCGCAGACGGTGCAGTTGAGCTTCGTCCCCTGTTTAGTACGTTTTTCGACCATTAGGCCACTGCAACTTGGACAAGGCTTAATGGACGGTTTATCCCAGGATACAAAATCACATTCTGGGTAGCGGTCACATCCGTAAAAGACACGTCCTTTTTTACTTCGTCGTTCGACGACATGTCCCTCACCGCATGTAGGACAATTCATCCCGATATCCTTGACAATTGGCTTGGTGTTACGGCAATCCGGGAAGGCAGAGCAGGCCAGAAATTTACCAAAGCGGCCTAGCTTATATACCATTTGACTGCCACACTTGTCACAGATAACGTCGGATACTTCATCCTTGATCTCAATTTCTTTCATTTCTTCTTCAGCCACTTCCAGGCGCTTTTCGAATGACTCATAGAAGTCGCTCAACACCTTGACCCAATCACCTTCGCCCTCTTCGACGTGGTCAAGATCACCTTCCATATTCGCAGTAAATTCTACATTCAGAATCTCTGGAAAAAATTCTTCCATCTGCTCAATGACCAACTCTCCCAGCTCGGTTGGGAAGAATTTCTTTTCCTCAATAGCGACGTAACCGCGCTTCTGAATGGTTTCCAGGGTCGGTGCATACGTGCTCGGGCGTCCTATACCCAATTCCTCCAGTGTCTTCACCAGTCGTGCTTCCGTATAACGAGGAGGCGGTTGTGTAAAATGCTGCTTCGGTTCAACCGATTCCTTTTTCAGCTTATCGCCCGGCTGAAGTGGGGGCAACAGCTTATCTTCTTCGGTTTTACCGTCGTCATTCCCCTCCACATACACTTTCATGAAGCCTGGAAAGCGAACCTTCGAACCGGCTGCCCGGAATATCGTCTCGCCTGCTTCAATATCAACGGACAAAGTATCCATAATAGCCGAAGCCATCTGACTCGCCATAAAACGTTCCCATATCAGTTTGTACAATCGGAACTGGTCTCTACTCATAAAAGGCTTAACGGTTTCCGGATCACGCAAGGCGGAGGTTGGACGAATCGCTTCATGCGCATCCTGAGCATTAGCCGATTTTTTTGAATACTGACGAGGACTTTCAGGCACAAAATCTTCGCCATATTTTTGAATAATGACCTCTTTCGCTTCCTCTTGAGCCGAAGTAGCGATCCGTGTGGAATCCGTACGCATATACGTAATCAGACCCACAGTCCCTTCTTTACCTAAATCCACACCTTCATACAGCTGCTGCGCTACAGACATGGTTTTAGATGCCCGGAAGTTGAGCTTTCGAGCCGCCTCTTGCTGCAAGGAACTTGTTGTGAATGGAGGAGACGGATTGCGTAAACGCTCCTTCTCTTTCACATCGCGCACCTTGTAAGACGATTTTCCGATAGCTTCTAACACTTCTTGTACATCCGCTTCGCTAGAGAGCTCTTTCTTTTCGCCGCGTAGCTTATGGAATTTCGCTTCAAAAGTGCTGTCCTTAATAGCTAGTTTAGCTGTTATCGTCCAGTATTCTTCCGGTACAAACTCATTGATCTCGTTTTCCCGGTCCAAAATAATTTTCACTGCAACCGACTGTACACGCCCAGCTGACAGACCCTTTTTTACCTTTTTCCAGAGCAATGGACTAATTTTGTAGCCGACAAGTCGATCCAATATCCGTCGTGCCTGCTGCGCATTGACCAAATCCATATTGATCTTGCGTGGGGTTTTAAAAGCATCTTTGACGGCCTGCTTCGTAATTTCATTAAACACCACACGACAATCCGCCGTATCGTCCAGTTCCAGCGCATGCGCCAGATGCCAAGCAATAGCCTCACCTTCGCGATCCGGGTCAGCCGCCAGATATACTTTTTTTACTTTTTTTCGGGCATCCTTTAACTCTTTTAGAATGGAGCCTTTACCTCGAATGGTAATATATTTGGGATTAAAATCATTTTCGACCTCTACGCCGATCTGGCTCTTAGGTAAATCCCTGATATGACCCATGGAAGCCTTGACGATATATTTGCTGCCTAAGTATTTGCCGATCGTCTTCGCCTTGGAAGGCGATTCCACGATGACGAGTGAATCCGCCATAGGCTCTTCCTCCTCTCAATTACACACATGAATATGATAGACTTCCTGAAATGTGGTGAGTATAGTTCGTTAGTGCGAGCTATAAATTCAACACATTTCAGGAAGTGGGGAAGGAGTAGGTATCCGCGATGCGGATAAACGCCATTTTTCCCTCCACCTATGATTAAAATTGAATTTTGCGCATTTACTAACTAAGGATTTGACAAAAACAACTACTAAATAAGCTTGTATTTTGTGCCCGCTAGCTGAGCGATCCTTTTTTTTATGATTAACGATAACAGAACTGCGTGTAAAAGTCCAAAATCCCATGCCGTAGCATCAAGCAGTTCATCCAGTGTCATGGTTCCTTGTTCCAGCAGCACCACCACACGATTTTCCTCAGAAGTCTCACTTTCTGATGCTTTGGAGACCTTCTTAAGATTAAGACTCTGTTCTCTATTGTATGAAGAAACCTGCCTTGTACGCAAATCTGCTTCATACTCCTCAATAATATCCGAAGCCTCAGTGACCGTTTTGGCTCCTTGCTTAATCAAGTTCAGCGTGCCTCTACTCTTCGGTGACGTAATGGGCCCAGGAACAGCAAACACATCTCGATTTGCCTCCAGCGCAGCATCCGCTGTAATCAAGGAACCGCTCCTAGCGTCTGCTTCGACAACGAGTGTCCCCTTCGTTAAACCGGCAATAATGCGATTACGTTGTGGAAACATCCCGGGATGCGACCTCGTACCTGGAGGATACTCCGATACGATCAGACCTTTACTAACCATCTCTGCAAACAAAGAGGCATTTTGGGGAGGATAAATTTGATCAATCGCTGTTCCAAGCACACCAATCGTGTTGCCTCCCCGGCGTAGGGCTGTTTCATGGCAAATACTGTCAATTCCTCTCGCTAATCCACTCACTACTGTAATCCCTGCATTACATAATTCCTCTGTTAGTATCTCCGCTGCTCTTCGACCATACGCAGTAGGAACGCGAGTTCCTACCATGGCTACAGAACATGTGTGCAAAAGTGATTTATCCCCTTTTGTATACATTACCCAAGGTGGGTCAACTGTTTCCTTCATTAATAGGGGGTAATCTTCGTCCACATAAGTTACCATACCAATATCACTCGATTGAATTCGCTGATATCGTTCATGTACCCATTCTTCATCGTAACACTGTGCCGCAATGCGTGCCTGGTTGGGACTTAAGCCTATCTCAATCCACTTTTGTTCGCTAAAATGCAGTAGCTCATGCAATCGATAATCACTCGACCAAATACGCTGAATTGTTCTTCTTCCGATTCCTTCTAACTCATGTAGACCTAATAAAAGCCATCTTTCTTCCAAACTGTGGTTCCCCCATTCATGGAAGAGTGAACCCTTCCTTATTTTGTGGCACAATGAATCATTTTGCAAGCGTTTCCCTGACAAGCCTGTCTTAACGCAAAAAAAGCAACCTTTTCATCCCCTGTTTCAGAAGATAAAAAGGTTGCTTACCTTTCTTTCATTATACACTAGCCAGCAGCAAATTTCGATGCTGATTTACAGCCTGTATATTAATGAAGAAACACGATTTAATGTGTCGTACACAGATTCAAAATACCACGCGCTTCCAACACACTTACCAGTGTCGAGCCCATTTCGGAAGGAGTCGGCGCCACCTTGATCCCGCAGGCTTCAAGCGTAGCAATCTTCTCTTTTGCCGTTCCCTTTCCGCCAGAAATAATGGCGCCTGCATGCCCCATCCGTTTGCCTGGAGGCGCAGTCACCCCACCGATAAAGCCAACCACCGGCTTCGTCATATTGTCCCTGATCCACTCGGCAGCCTCTTCCTCGGCTGTACCACCAATTTCTCCGATCATAATGACAGCATGAGTGTTGGGGTCCTCATTAAAGCGATGTAAAATATCAATAAATTCTGAACCTTTAACTGGGTCACCACCAATACCAACCGCGGAAGATTGACCTATACCTCTAGTGGTTAACTGATGCACTGCCTCATAGGTCAAAGTACCACTACGTGACACAACGCCTACATGACCTGGCAGATGAATGTAACCTGGCATGATACCAATCTTACACTCTCCTGGCGTAATAACACCCGGACAGTTAGGGCCAATTAGAACGGTCTTTTTGCCTTCCATAAAACGTTTGACCTTGATCATATCAAGCACCGGAATCCCCTCTGTGATACAAATCACGAGGTCCAGTTCCGCATCCACAGCCTCCAAAATGGAATCCGCTGCGAAAGCCGGCGGCACGTAAATGACGCTAGCAGTTGCGCCTGTAGCTTCCTTGGCTTCGCTTACTGTATTAAACACTGGCAGTTTGACCTGTTGCCCGTTTTCCAGTATAATTTCTACCTCGGTGCCTCCCTTACCTGGAGAGGTGCCACCTACCATCTGTGTACCGTAATCAAGTGCACCTTTGGCATGGAACAACGCCGTTTTTCCCGTAATCCCCTGTGTAATCACCTTTGTATGCTTATCGACCAAAATACTCACGATCTTCACATCCCCTATCGTTTATTCGGCATATCGGAATGCAAACAGGCTATTGAACAAGTTCAACGATTTTTTGGGCACCATCGGCCATGGAATCGGCTGCCACAATATTCAAACCGGATTCCGCTAAAATCTGTTTGCCGAGCTCAACATTCGTTCCTTCAAGACGGACAACAAGCGGTCGAGTCAGCCCCAACTGCTTGGCAGCCTCCACGACGCCGTTCGCAATGATGTCACACTGCATAATCCCGCCGAAAATGTTGACGAAAATACCTTCTACCTTCGGATCGGACAAAATGATTTTGAACGCTTCGGTTACCTTTTCCGTTGTTGCACCGCCTCCAACGTCCAGGAAATTGGCCGGATCGCCACCGTAATATTTGATAATATCCATCGTGGCCATCGCCAAACCTGCACCATTGACCATACAGCCAATATTGCCGTCCAGAGCGATATAGCTTAGATCATATTTAGATGCCTCAATTTCCTTCTCGTCCTCTTCATCCAAATCACGCAATTCCAGAATATCCTTATGACGGAACAACGCATTGGAATCAAAATTCAATTTGGCATCCAGCGCCATTACATTCCCATCACCCGTAACGACTAGGGGATTAATTTCTGCAATCGAACAGTCCTTGTCCACAAATGCTTCGTAAAGCGCCAGCATAAACTTAACCGCTTTATTTACCAGCTCATTGGGAATATTAATCTCATACGCCAGTTTACGAGCTTGATACACCTGAAGCCCAATTGCTGGATCAACAACTGCTTTAAAAATCTTCTCCGGAGTAGCCGCAGCCACCTCTTCGATTTCCGTACCGCCTTCTTCGGAGGCCATCAATACGATGCGTCCAGTCGCGCGATCCACGACAACGCCTACGTAATATTCTTTGCGAATATCACAGCCTTCCTCAATCAAAAGGCGTTTGACTTCTTTACCTTCAGGTCCGGTCTGATGTGTCACAAGCACCTTACCCAAAATTTCAGAAGCGAAAGTACGCACCTCATCCAAACCTTTGGCAACTTTTACGCCACCCGCTTTACCGCGTCCACCAGCATGAATTTGTGCTTTTACGACCGTAACAGCGCTTCCAAGCGTTTCTGCCGCAGCAACGGCTTCTTCCACCGTGTAGGCAACCTTGCCGTTCGGTACAGCCACTCCGTACTGCTTTAATACTTCTTTACCCTGATATTCATGGATATTCATTCTGGAATCCTCCTATCAACATGACTGCAACAAGGGCGGTTCACAAGGAAATCTATACTAAACCTACATCATTGTAACATGTTTTTAAAACGCTTTCCTTATAATTTAACCTCATGAATTACAGTATTTTGATATCATTATCATTCCCAAAATCGAATGTTTGGATATTATTGGATTTTATTTTTTAATACAAATTCACACAAAAAAAGCACCTCCGCAAAATGGGATTACCTAATCCGCAATGAGAGGTACTTTATTTCATTAGAATTTAAGGGCATTTTTCTTTCAGTTAACAACAACTCATGTCGTAAGAATTCGCAAGAGCAACTGAAAGTATCTATTATGATTTTTCAATCTGTACATTCGCTTGATGAACACGATCAAGCAGATCATTAAACTGAAGCAAAAGCGACCCAAATTGATCATGAGTCATACTTGTTTTTTCCTGTATACATCCTGGTACAGACAGGGCTTTATCCCGCAACGCTCTTCCCTCTGTCGTCAAAGAAATCAGCACCTTACGCTCATCTTGAGTGGAACGCTTTCGATCGATCAACCCGGCATTCTGTAACCTCTTTAATAGTGGAGTTAGTGTGCCAGAATCCAAATATAACGCCTCACCCAATTCCTTCACTGTACACTCTTCACGCTCCCAAAGCACGATGAGCACCAAATATTGCGAGTACGTTACACCAAGCTTTTCCAGATAAGGCTGGTACAGCTTTGTAATCTCTCTGGAGCATGCATATATGGCAAAGCATAACTGATTATCAAGTTTCAACGCTGCATCTTTATTAAAATTGTTTTCCATGCTGTCTAGTCACCTGCTTTCGTCATTATTTTAGCACATTATATAACAAAATACATTCTAATTGCCTAAAATACTTTACAAACTAAAATTATTTTGATAAATTAAATTGTGTAAAGTATAAATTGAGCGAGAGGCAGTGATTGGATTATGATGACCATTCAACAAAAAATGTATGAAACAACAGTAAAAGCAGTTGGTGGGCGTAACGGTTATATCGAGTCTTCTTCCCCTGAACTTCGTTTAGATATTGATACTCCAAAAGAAATGGGTGGCGCTGGTGGTGCAGGTACAAATCCAGAGCAGCTGTTCGCCGCAGGCTATTCTGCTTGCTTTGACAGTGCTTTAAATATGGTGGCTCGCATGCAGCGTGTAAAACATGAAGGTACCGAAGTCACAGCTACGGTCCATTTTGGCAAAGTCGAAGACGGTGGCTTCGGAATCGGAGTAAACCTCGACGTTCTGGTCAAAGGCGTAGATCATGAAACTGCGGTAAAACTGGTGGAAGGCGCACATGAACAATGCCCATACTCCCGCGCTACCCGCGGTAATATTGAAGTGAAACTGAACGTTTTGTAACTCAGAGTTAGAATGAAATTCACAACAAGCCCCTCAACCGTATTGGTCAAGGGGCTTGTTGTTTTTCCATCAAGTAACATGGGAGATGATGCATAATCGTATATACGAAATTGATATACTCATAGTATAATCACTATTGTCATAATCTTTTTTTCTTCTCCAGGTCTTTTTGCCTGGAGCTTTTTTTGTCCTTTTTTCCGTTTTCTCTCGTACACATATCCTTTGGAAAACTTTTCCTTAAAAATGATCGTACTGTATCTGCTAATTTTATCGCCTTTTTACATTTCGGATAAATTGGCGCTTGCTTTATCCATATGGCGGTATTGAATAGCTTCAGCCACATGTGAAGTCGTAATTTTCTCTGACTCATGTAAGTCTGCAATGGTGCGGGACAGCTTGAGAATTCGATCATACGCACGCATGCTTAAACCAAGTGCATCCATCGTCTGATTAAGCAGCTCCGCTGCATTTTGATCTAATACTGCATATTTACGCAGCATCTGACCGGACAGCTCACTATTCCATGAAAAAGGAAGCTTACTGTATCTGCGGATTTGTATTGCTCGAGCAACCAACACCTGCTTTCTCATGTCAGCAGACGACAGGGATTCTTTTTCCTCCCGCCAGTCCTTTGGTTGTGATACCTCAAGCTGAAGATCAATTCGATCCAGCAATGGACCGGAAATACGTGAACGGTATCGAGCTACTGCTGTAGGTGAACAGGTACAGCGCTGATGTTCCGTGTTATTGCCGAAAAAGCCACAGTGACACGGATTCAAAGAAGCTGCAAGTAAAAAATGCGCCGGATACTTAAATACAGCACGTGAACGACTGATTGTCACATGGTGGTCTTCCAGGGGCTGCCGCAGCACTTCTAGCACATGGCGGCTAAACTCTGGCAACTCATCTAGAAATAAAATCCCTCGGTGTGCAAGACTGATTTCTCCTGGTTTGGGTATGCCTCCTCCGCCCACCAATCCAGCAGCAGAGATTGTATGATGAGGCGCACGGAAGGGACGAACATGCATGAGATGAGGCGAGGACTCCTTCCATTTTCCTGCTGCGCTGTATACCTTGGTCACTTCTAGCGACTCCTTTTCAGTCAAAGGCGGTAGGATAGAGGGCAACCTGCGGATGAGCATCGTTTTTCCAGCACCCGGTGGTCCCATAAGAAGAATATTGTGCATTCCTGCTGCAGCGATAACTAATGCACGTTTGGCGTGTAGCTGACCCAGCACATCGCTGTAATCCTCCATATTACTGGCTAGTTCTTCTTGCTCGCACAACGGTATATGCTCTGCTTGAGGTAAATGGTCATAGGAATGGATTATAACTTGCTTACTGGCAGTACAATTTTGATCGGTCACTTGGCCGTCTGGGATGCCTTGTGCATGATCATTAACTGGGATAAGATCCGCCAGATGGTGTATAGCGTAAATACGTATATCCGTAATTAGACGTGCCTCGCTTGCGTTTTCCTGAGGAAGCAGCACGGAATCGAATCCCTCTCGCTTGGCCAGATCAACCATGGACAACACCCCATTTACAGAACGAATGCTGCCATCCAGCGCCAGTTCGCCAATAAACAGCGTTCGTTCCCCCACTGGCAAAACAATCTGTTCACTGGTTGTCAGCAAGCCTAAAGCGATGGCAAGATCAAAAGATGAGCCTTCCTTACGCAAATCAGCAGGAGCTAAGTTAATCGTGATACGCTGGGATGGATATTTGAATCCGCAGTTTTTGATTGCTGCTCTCACACGCTCTACTGCCTCTCGAATGGCTGAATCCGGCAATCCGATTATCGCGGTTTGAGGCAAGCCATTGGACAAATCAGTCTCAACTTCGATCAGAACGCCATCTATCCCATATAGACACGCTCCATGTAATTTTCCATACATATCAAAAAAGCACCTCTCCTCATATTGAAATGTCCCTCTCGGGAATCATTGCCTATATGAAAAAAGGTGCTTCCAAATTTTCATTCATTGCAAATATAATGTTTTAAATTTAGCTCTCAATCCTAATTTCAAACCCTCAACTAAGCTTATCTGACGACAGATTATTTGTCAATCAAGGTTAGCTTATCGGCTGCTGGAGTACGTGGTCTTGATTCCGGGGTTCGTCCAAATCAAGTTTGGACAGCACTTCAACCAGCGCAGCATCCTCCTGAACAGGAACCATGTTCTTTGGCTTTTTCTAAAATGCTATCCGTAATGCGACCGCTCCCCTTGGCAACGACAATCGGCGTTTCGCTCTCACCGGGCGTATATTTAAGGGCGACCTGCGGATGAGCATCGTTTTTCTAGCACCCGGCCGTCCCATAAGAAGGATATTATGATACATTTTCACGCATTGAAAAACCAAGTAATATCAAGGGTTTGACGATACTAAGCGGTTTTCCTTTCGGTGGGAGATCGCTTTTTTCTTTTAGGCTCTATTAAACACATTTGTGATTTTCTTATAATTTCATAAATACTATCAATTTAAAATTTATCAGGAACGATGTATTGTCGAGTTTACTTTCCACGATGATGTAACTCTAAAAAGAAGACAAGTAAGCCGTCTACCTTTGGGTCGGCGCGAAGAGGAGAAGCCGAAGGCTTGACGAGCGTGTCCTATTGCCGTACGCGGGAGTGCGATTTCCATTCTTTATTGATTTTCTTTACCCTAACTAAAGGATGGATCATCATGGATAACTGCGTTCTCCGATAGATAAGTCTGATGAGAAATTGAAGGAACAAAAAAACCTTAGAGGTCAGGACTTTTTGCTCTGTGCGCTGCCGCGAATTCGACATTTTATTTCCACGTAGTGGCGGGAGTTTTCAGTTTTCACCCGTGAGAAGTGCGTTCAGCAGGTCTGAACGATTAGAAAACCACGACTGAAAGTCGTATATTGAGGGGACTACCCCAGCCAGTATTCCCACGTACAATTACTATACCGTCGTCATGCGGAACGACGTTATGGATCGTCATGGTAGCAGCTCCTTGAAACGGCTTAACTTGACCGCCAAAAATACCAATTTCCGTGATCGAGACAAGTACCCTACTTGAGGAATTAACAAACCCAGCCAGGTTCAAGCGACTTTGGAACAAATTCGGACCTACATTGTTGAGACTAAAAATGAATGCGGTACCTGCTTTAGTTCTTAGGCGACGCGTAGGTTTCAGAATTTTTCTAGAAGAATTTACTTTTCCCATTCGAATCAACTTCCCTTCTTTTGTAATAATATAGAATATGCTAGTTTTTATAGAACCGAAACAGACAAACAGATTGGAAAAAATGACCATCTTTATCAGTAGCAATAAAAAAAGCCCCGCGAAGTCAGGGCTATGCTCGTAAACTTGATTGAAGTGAGCGAACGAAAAACGACGGAGAGCTGCTCAAGCGGATTGCCACGCTACAAATGAAGATTAAGGAACTCCATCACTTGGCCGTCCGGAGTGCCTTGTGCATGATCATTAACCGGAATAAGATGCACTAGATGGCGTATGACGTATAGCGTAAATACGTATATCCGTAATTAGACGTGCCTCGCTTGCGTTTTCTTGAGGAAGCAGCACGGAATCGAATCCCTCTCGCTTGGCCAGATCAACCATGGACAACACCCCATCACAGGACGAATGCTGCCATCCAGCGCCAGCTCGCCAATAAACAGCGTTCGTTCCCCCACCGGTAAAACACCTGCTCACTGGTTGTCAGCAAGCCTAAAGCGATGGCAAGATCAAAAGATGAGCCTTCCTTACGCAAATCAGCAGGAGCTAAGTTAATCGTGACACGCTGGGATGGATATTTGAATCCGCAGTTTTTGATTGCTGCTCTCACACGCTCTACTGCCTCTCGAATCGCTGAATCCGGCAATTCGATTATCGCGGTTTGAGGCAAGCCATTGGACAAATCAGTCTCAACTTCGATCAGAACGCCATCTATCCCATATAGACACGTTCCATGTAATTTTTTATACATATCAAAAAGCACCTCTTCTCATATTGAAATGTTCCTCTGGGGAATCATTGCCTATATGAAAAAAAGTGCTTCCAAATTTTCATTCATTGCAAAAAAATATAATGTTCTAAATTTAGCTCTCAACCCTAATTTCAAACCCTCAACTAAGCTTATCTGACGACAGATTATTTGTCAATCAAGGTTAGCTTATCGGCTACTGGAGTACGGGATCTTGATTCCGGGATAACATCAGGATAGCCTGCATATATCATTCCAATTACCTTCTCACCTGGTTGAATTCCCAAGCAATCACGGAACTTAGGCGAATACAGAAATGGTTTTGTCACCCAAAACGTTCCGATTCCTTTGCTCCATGCAGCAAGCATAAAGTTCTGTACAAGCGCGCTGACCGCTGCAAAATCTTCATCCCAAACCGCTTGACGCGGGTCTTCTTCCATCACCACTAAAAGCTGTATCGGGTTGTGTAAAATCCCACTTTCAAACTTGTTATCCTTACCGATATCGGCGGCAATTGCCTCTGCAAGCTTTCTCCGTCCCTCACCAGCAAACAACAGAAAGCGCCACGGTTCACGCATTTTATGATTAGGAGCCCATACCGCGACGTCCAGTAGTTCTTTAATCGTATCTACCGGGATAGAGTCAGATTTGAATCGTTTAATCGTCCGGCGTTCCTGAATTACATCTATGACATGTTCACTAAAGGTATGCTTTGTCACGTAAATCCTCCTTCACAGGTACAACGACTAGATATTCATTATAGAATGAAAATGATAACTATTCTCAATAAAATATACCTGCAGCTTTCCTTTCTGTCAACCTGTACATATGAATTCAGTCCTGCGCTCCAACCTTCGTAAGTTCTTACTCTTTTAAAATGCATCTATAAAATGGTCCGTAACCACAGCCGTTTCATCAGATAATCGTACAGAAATCATATCAAAACGAATTGGAGCATCTCCAATTCCGTTCATATGCAAGTATACTGCGGCTGTTTGACGAACCTGGGTGATTTTACGCGGAGTAACTGATTCTGCTGGTGTTCCATATTTGGAGCTACTTCGGCTACGTACTTCAATAAACACGAGTATGTGCTCCTGCCTGGCAATCAGATCTATTTCCCCACTGCGGCATCGCCAATTGCGGTCTAGGATACGATAACCCAGGGTTTCTAAAAACAAAGCTGCAGCCTCTTCTCCCATTGCTCCTTTGGCTTTCCGTTGATCCTTGCCTCTCGTCTTCATGTCATACTCCATCACCAGTCATCTCTTGGAGCAAGCCGATCCATTTGATAAATATAGGTTAGCACCTCTGCTACCAACTGATAGAGTTCAGCTGGGATTTGCTCGTCCAAATCAAGTTTGGACAGTACTTCAACCAGCGCAGCATCCTCCTGAACAGGAACGCCATGCTCTTTGGCTTTTTCTAAAATACTGTCCGCAATGCGGCCGCTCCCCTTGGCAACGACAATCGGCGCTTCGCTCTCACCGGGCGTATATTTAAGGGCGACCGCCTTCTTCATGGAAGGTGAAGGAGGTTCCAAGGGCTCTTTCATATTTTAAGATCGACTCCTTTGTACGGCTGAGGCACATAGCTTTGTACCTCGGAAGAGGCAGGGCTGCTCTGTTCAGTCCTTACGGGCATAGGCTCGGTTCGCAACGTTAGAAGTTGGTAGCCTAGCGACTCCAGCGCGGTGCGAATGGACTCACGTCCACTGGTTAGCAGCGAAGCCGCCCAATCCTGATCATTATGAAGCTTGAGACTTACAATCCGATCTACAACCTGCACATCCACCAGCGTCGGACCAAGCCCTTTCATGTCCAAATCAAACCAAAGTCGACAGTTGGAGGCATCCAGTTCTCCGCGTTTGCCGCGGCGGGACTGAATCTGGATTGTAGCTGTTTCACGACCGTCCGGTCCAATAAACGGTATAAACATATGCACTTGTGCAAAAGGCGCCGTTCGGTCTGTATTGAGCAGCAGCTGCTGGCCTGTCAGGTGCTGTACAACCTGCTGTGCCGCCTCTTTCAAAGCAGGCGGCAGGTCGTCACTGCTCATTAGCTGGAGTAGTGCCCCTTTTACGGTGTCTGCGGCCGCTGACACGGAGTCGTCTGCCGTAGCCGCTAATCCCGGCAGCGTCTGCCGCACTCCCTCGGGCGGCTCCGTACGTGCCGCCGTCCCTTGCGCGAGCTGTGCAGTCGAGCGGTGTACCTGCTGCTCGTGCTCTGCACCGAGTAGCTTCAGCACGCGGCCTACCCACGGATCCTCCATAGGGCTGATCTTCGTGCTCGTCGCCGTAGGCTGTGAAGCGGTAGCATCTACCGTACGCGAAGCGCCAGCCGCTGGCTGCGCTACCTCTCCCTTGGACTGATCTGGCGCAGCCGTGCTCAGTTCGGGTGGCACTGCTGCACGCAGCTCTTGCAGCAGTAGACGCAGCCGCTGGATCGGAGCCTCCGTAGCAGCGTTGCCCGCCGTGGAGGGCGGCGCAGAGCCAGCTGCTGACTGTGCAGAAGGACGGTCTGCCATGACTACGTTTAAGGCAGACTTCGCCCCCGCAGGCTCTGCCGTGGCCGGAGCTGGAGCACCATCGGCATCCTTAAGCTGCGTACCTGCCGCAGTAGCTTGCTGTTGTTGCTCGGCTTTGACGCGGGAGCCGTTTAATGCGTCAGCAGCGCCTGATTTAGGCGCATTTGCACCAGCGTCCAATACCACTGTCGCTCCTCGTCCGCTAACTGCTTTCGGTTCTTCTGAAGCAGTCCCATTGGCTGCAAATGCAGTAGATCCCGCCGGAGTATCCGAATCTGTAGCCCAAACACTCGCTTCGCTCACTGTAGCAGCAAGATTGGCTGCCTGAGTCCCTTTTAACAATTCCTTGCCGCCTGTGGCTTGTTGTCCCGTTTCTGCCTGCTTTGCAGTGGCAGAGGCAAAAGCATCCTTCGACAGTGTAAGTGCTTGGCCTTCCTCTCCATCTGCAATCACCACAGAAGAAGTACCTGTTGGACTAGCTGACGTTCGGTCAGTGCTTTTTATTGTTGCTTCTCCTACTGAACGGTCAGTGGGCGTTCCCTGTCCTTGCTGCTTTAACACCGCTTCAAGTTCTTGCTCCAAGGAAGACAATAGATCATTTAAAGGAGGCCCAAACATCGTTTGACGCAATCCATTTATGCTTTCGGCTGTTAATGGGAGTCCCCGCTGAAAGGCAACTGCCGCTGCCTGTACAAATGTGCCCAATTGCACATTTCCGCTTTGCTTCGACAAGGCTTCTTGTAAAGAAGCCGCATTTTCAGATGTCAACGGCACACCATTCTTTTGCATTGCTTGTATAAGCTCTCTGTTCTGAGCTGTATCCGGCAGTCCCACCGATTCCAATACATCTGTCAGCGCTACGGTTTGCTGTGGCATATTGGCAGCATCATTCAGAGGCTTAAGCACAGTCATTCCACTGGAAGAAGCCGGCTGTACCTGAAACGTTGCAGTCTGTCCAGGTTGAAGAGGGGTCTCCAGCTTTGCCCTAACCTGAGAACCCTGTATTTGCAACACTGCCTCGTCGCCGTCCTCAGACACCTTTAATACGACTCCTCTTACGACCTGGCCTGGCTGCATATCAAGTTTTTTCGCCTCTCCCGCCTTCACATCTCCAAGTAATCCACGGAATACAGATCCGATGTTCATATCGCCCCTCCCCTCGCTCTTCCCCTATCAAAAGGGCCTGTAATATTAGATATATTTTATATCGGTATTGTCCTGATTCATAATAAGTACCTACAGATCAAACAACGTCGGTTGCTCGGTTAACAAATTGCCCAGAAAGCTGCGTCTATGCATTTCTGTAGGCCCTAGCGCCAAAATTTGTTCTCTATGCAACTTGGTAGCATAACCTTTATGTATACCAATCCCATATTCCGGATATTTCGCATCCCATTCACCTTTGCATAGCCGATCACGGGTCACCTTGGCAATGATAGAAGCTGCTGCAATAGACTGACTGTTCGCATCCCCCTTAATGATGGATAGCTGGGGAATAGGCACATCTACCTTTTCTGCATCCACAAGTAAATAATCGGGAGACACATGCAAAGCCTCAATAGCCTTTTTCATAGCTAAACGAGCCGCTTGTTTAATATTGATATCATCAATCATCCGCGCGTCTACATGACCAATTCCTACAGCGATTGCCTTCTCCATAATCAGTTCGTAGTAGGCTTCTCTTTTCTTGTCCGTCAATTTTTTGGAATCGTCTACACCCTCCAATAGCTCACCTACTGGCAGAATGACTGCTGCCGCCACAACATCTCCAAACAGACATCCACGCCCCACCTCGTCAATACCTGCAATCCGCTCACAAGATTGCTCCCAGCATTTTTTTTCATAGTGTAGCATGTCCTTTACTGCATTCTCTTTAGCTTCCATATTCAATACCTGCCCATCTTTACGTAGTTTAAGCTTCACTCATGCCGTAGCTCTAGCGATTGAATTCAGCTTACCACATACCTCTACCGTTCAAAACCCTTTTCTATATACCTTTACATACCAAAAAACCTTCCTCCTCTCCGGAGAGAGGAGGAAGGTTCTTCCTTGCCACAAAATGCAATCTTCTGTATCGGGTGTACTAGGATTATCAGTATGGTGCTTCTAAACTGAATCGTCCCAGCTTGCCTGCACGCAGCTCACGCAAAATAATTTTTGACGCCTTTTCGAGATCTACACGCCCGCCACTCACAATACAGCCACGTTTACGTCCGATAGCCTCCATAACGCTCACAACATCATCTGGATTTTCTGTATCCTCAGGACGTTCGGTAAGCTCAAAACGCTCTGCCATGGTATCCCAATAATATTGGACAAAATATTTTGTCGCGAAAAAGGCAATGTCCTCTACATTTAGAATTTCTTCCTTGATCGCGCCTGTAACTGCCAGACGATAGCCGACGTTCTGATCCTCAAATTTAGGCCACAAAATACCTGGTGTATCCAACAACTCAATTTCACCGGTCTTGATCCACTGTTGCGCCTTCGTTACTCCTGGACGATCGCCTGTAGCTGCAATATTACGTCCTGCCATTCGGTTGATCAATGTCGATTTGCCGACATTTGGAATTCCGACAATCAAAGCACGTATAGGACGCGGATTCATTCCCTTCGAAATCTGCCGGTCTATTTTTTCCTTAAGTAACAGCTTGGCCTGAACCGGAATTTCTTTGAGCCCCGTCCCTGTCGAGGCATCCACCGGAAAGGCTACATGCCCCTGCTCCTTAAAGTAGGCAATCCATTGCTGTGATACTACAGGGTCCGCCAAATCTGCCTTGTTCAAAATAATCATTCGCGGCTTGCCTTGCAAAATATCATCAATCATCGGATTTCGGCTGGAAAGCGGCAACCGAGCATCAATCAGCTCAATAACCAAATCAATCAGCTTTAATTTTGCTTCAATTTGGCGGCGCGCTCTGGTCATGTGACCAGGAAACCATTGAATCGTCACCGTCATCACCCCATTGAGCGTAACCCCTACATTTACCCTTAGGCTCCTAGTTAGGGTTACGGCAGCTATGCTGCTTATTAGTTATTTCTAGTGGTTAATCCACTGCATATCTTTCACCGGCCAAAAAATGACATCAGCCCGGCCAACGACTTCCTTCAAATCAATGTATCCAATCATCCGGCTATCTGTACTATTGGAACGGTTATCGCCCATAACAAAAATATGCCCTTCTGGCACTTTTCCATCCTTAAATTTCTCATTTGGAAAATTGGTAAACTTGTTGTAAAGCTCGCCATTTTGATGTGCTTCTTCCAAAGAAGTCTTGAGATAAGGTTCTTGAATCGGCTTACCATTTACTGTAATCGTGTCACCTTCTACTTTGACCGTATCACCCGCAACGGCGATGACGCGCTTGATGAAGTCTCTCTTTTCTTCCGGGACATGGAACACAATTACTTCACCCGGTTTAGGAGCACGAAAATCATACAAAATCTCATTTACAATGACGCGTTCTCCGGTATGAAAGTTAGGCTGCATCGACGGGCCATCCACAATAAAAGGCTTAAAGAGAAGCCAGCGGATTAAAAAGACAAGCACTAACGCAATAATGATGGCCTTGAGCCACTCAAAAATCTCATTTTTTGGTTTACGCTTGGGCGTACCATCCTGATCAGTTGGCTGCTGTACAGCTCCTTGTCCTACTTCTTGTTCCATAGCTCACTGTCCTCTCTTTACGGTCAATAATCCACAGTTCCCTATGTACGTAGAAAAAACGAAAGGAGCTTGTAACCAAGCCCCTTTCGTTATTCGTTGTATTAACGACGAATTTCTTTAATTCTCGCTGCTTTACCGCGCAGTTCACGAAGATAATAAAGCTTCGCACGACGCACTTTACCACGGCGAGCCACTTCGATTTTATCGATTTTTGGGGAATGAAGCGGGAAAGTTCTTTCCACACCTACACCGTAAGAAATTTTACGAACTGTAAAAGTCTCACTGATTCCACCACCACGGCGTTTAATTACTACACCTTCAAACAACTGGATACGCTCACGAGTTCCCTCGATAACTTTCACGTGCACTTTCAAAGTGTCACCAGGACGAAAGTTAGGCAAATCTTTACGCAGTTGTTCTTCAGTAATCGCTTGGACGATATTCATCTATGACTCCCTCCTTCCGTACAGGTGTTCATGTTTCTTCTGGAAACTCTTCCGTTTCCTTCATCATCCACAGAGGACCACCGTATTACACACAACAGATGTATTGTATCATGGAGGTTACCGCATTGCAACAACAAAAAGGGATTTGACCAAACATTATTTAATTGACTTCATTATAAAACAGGTCACCGCCTGCTTTCAAATCCACTCATGTTAATAGTGCTTTATCACTTGTCCCCCGAACGGTCCGATTGGTGCTGCTCCTCAATCCACGCGCGCTCCTTGCTTGTCAGTTCAGCCTGTTCCAGCAAGTCCGGTCGACGTTCCATCGTGCGACGTAACGCCTCTTGTCGTCTCCAAGAGTCAATATTGACATGATGCCCTGATAAGAGTACATCTGGCACTTTCCAGCCCCGAAACTCAGCAGGCCGAGTATAATGGGGGTATTCCAACAGCCCTGTACTAAACGAATCTGTTACCGCACTCGTTTCATTACCTAGCACTCCTGGTAACAATCGTGTCACACTATCGATGACGACCATGGCTGGCAACTCGCCACCAGTCAATACATAATCTCCGATCGAAAGCTCATCCGTCACCAGATGCTCTCGAATACGCTCATCATAACCCTCATAATGTCCACATATAAAAATAAGATGGTCCTCTTTGGCCAGCTCTTCCGCTTTTTTTTGCGTAAAAGTCTCTCCCTGTGGACACATCAAAATAATACGCGGAGTTTTTATGTCTGCGTTATGTTCAGCATCTTCATGTCGAATACCTTCAACGGCAGTTTCAAATGCTGGTTGCTCTGATTTATCCAACAGCTCTTCCACGGCAGCAAAAATAGGGTCAGGCTTCAAAACCATGCCGCCCCCACCACCATAGGGCGTATCATCCACTTGCCCATGCTTGTTACCGGCATACTGGCGAAAATTAACCGCTTGCAGTGATACAATCCCCTTATCCCTTGCTTTTCCCAGAATGCTTGCATTAAAAACTCCATCAAACATCTCTGGAAACAGGGTCAGTACATCCACCCGCATTACAGCAGACCTTCCATTAACCGTACTGTAACCCGTTTTTCACGCACGTTTACATCCAAAATAACATCCTCTATATACGGCAATAGCAGTTCCTTACCTTTAGGCATTTGGACTACCCATACATCATTGGCTCCCGGTGTCAAAATTTCTTTTACCACACCGAGCTCAGCTCCGTCTTCCGTTACTACTTCCATACCAACTACTTCATGAAAATAGAACTCGTTTTCTTCCAATTCCCCTAGCCGCTCAGCAGAGACCTTTAACAAAGTACCTTTATATTTTTCAACATCATTGATGTTGTGATATTCCTTAAATTTCACGATAACCATATTTTTTTGAAAACGCGCTGTTTCGACAGTTACAGGAATCGGTGCTTTACCATCAGCAGGAACAATCAATAGCTCGCTGCCCTTGGCAAAACGATCCTCAAGAAAATCACTTGTCGTTAGTATTTTTAGCTCGCCGCGAATTCCATGTGTATTCACAATTTTCCCGACATTAAACATTTGCTGCATCGTGTTCCTCCTGCATGTGATCGGTTCCGCTCCATATCATCTTCATCATGTACGAAAAAGGGTTAGGACATACATCCTAACCCACTTTCGTATATCTTTAAGATATGATGTCTACGGTAACCCGTTTATCCATCTTAACGGCTGCTGATGCAACCACAGTGCGAAGCGCCTTGGCGATACGTCCCTGCTTGCCAATGATCTTGCCCACATCCTCAGGATGTACACTAAGCTCATACACTACAAGTCGATCCTTCTCCAAGGTCTTCACGGTCACATCATCCGGATGATCGACTAAAGCCTTAGCAATGATTATCACTAATTCTTCCATGGTTGACCCTCCGTATCAGCACCTTATTTCTGTGTTTTAAGCTCATGAAACTTTTTCAACACGCCCGCTTTGCTAAGCAAGTTGCGAACAGTGTCGGATGCTTGTGCACCATCTTGCAACCATTTCAGCGCTTTATCTTCATCAATTTTTACAACCGCTGGTACTGTAATAGGGTTGTAGTAACCGATTTCTTCGATAAAACGACCGTCACGCGGGGAACGAGAATCAGATACCACGACGCGATAGAAAGGAGCTTTATGTGCACCCATACGTTTCAGACGAATACGAACTGCCACGAAAATTCACCTCCTTCAAAAAGTAGACTGTATATTGCTATCCCATAACTCCAAAGGCCTATCGACCTTTTAACGGAAAGGAAACTTCATACCTTTGCCCATACTCTTCAGCTGCTTCAGAGCCTTGTTTTTGCCACCCTTAGGTCCCATCATATCTGAGAACTGCTTCATCATACGGCGCATTTCGTCAAATTGCTTAATGAGACGATTTACCTCAGCCAGCGATGTTCCACTGCCTACAGCAATCCGCTTGCGACGGCTATGATTAATCATGTCCGGGTTTTGCTTTTCCTGTGTAGTCATCGAATGAACGATAGCCTCAATCCGGCCCATCTGTTTGTCATCCACTTTGATGTCTTTCATTTGCTTCATGTTGCCCATACCAGGAATCATATCGAGAATCTGGTCGATCGGGCCAAGCTTCTTAACCTGATCCATTTGCTCCAGAAAATCCTCGAAAGTAAACTCGGCATTGCGCATTTTCCGTTCCATTTCCTTCGCCTTATCAGCGTCGATGTTGGACTGCGCTTTTTCAATCAGGGACAACATGTCACCCATGCCTAAAATCCGTGAAGCCATTCGCTCAGGGTGAAACGGCTCCATCGCATCCAGCTTTTCACCCAATGTAGCAAACTTGATCGGGCATCCCGTCACAGCTTTAACCGACAAGGCCGCGCCACCACGAGTGTCGCCATCCAGCTTTGTCAGTACAACTCCCGTTAACTCAAGGCTATTGTTAAAGTGCTCCGCAACGTTAACTGCGTCCTGTCCTGTCATGCTATCTACAACCAGCAGAACTTCATCCGGTTTGACATTAGTATGGATCTGGCGCAACTCTTCCATGAGTTCTTCATCAACATGAAGACGACCGGCAGTATCTATAATAACGTAGTCATTACCATTATCCTTAGCATGCTGCATACCCTGTTTTGCGATTTCCACCGGGCTTGTCTGGTCTCCCAATGTAAATACAGGTGCATTAATCTGCTCACCGAGAATCTGAAGCTGCTTGATCGCGGCAGGTCTATAAATATCACCAGCTACAAGCAATGGACGATGGTTTTGCTTTTGCAGCAACTTCGCCAGCTTACCTGACGTCGTCGTCTTACCTGCGCCCTGGAGACCCACCATCATGATGACTGTAGGCGGTTTGTTTGCTTTGGCAAGCTTGGCCTGACTTCCACCCATCAACTCGGTCAATTCCTTGTTTACGATGTCGATAATGACCATACCTGGCGTAAAGCTGTCCATCACTTCCTTACCAACGGATTTCTCCTTTACCTTGGCAATAAAGTCCTTTACAACCTTGAAGTTAACGTCCGCTTCAAGCAAAGCCAATCGCACTTCACGCATTGCCTGAGCCACATCATCCTCAGACACCTTTCCTTTGCCGCGCAATTTACTGAATACATTTTGCAAGCGAGTCGATAATCCTTCAAATGCCATACTTTCGCACCTCCTTGTCTACCAGGGTTGTTAGTTCTTCATTTATATATCCTACAATTCCTGCAGGCGATTTACAATTTGCTGGACATGTTGCAATGTCTCCTCATCAGGCTTACCAACTTTACCGAATGCATCATATAGCATCACATTCAGCTCCTCTAAATCTTGGAGTCTACGTTCATGCTTACTTAGCAATCCAAGCTTTTCCTCATACATTTCTAATACCTGTTCAGCACGTTTAATATGTTCATAGACTGCCTGACGGCTAATTTGGAATTCCGATGCAATTTCCCCTAAAGAAAAATCATCATGGAAGTAATATTTTAAAAACATCTGTTGCTTCTCTGTAAGTAGAGGTTCATAGAAGTCAAACAGTCGGTTAATCCGGTTTGTCTTTTCCAGCCGATTCTCCTGACTCATCGTGTATACCTCCATCGTCAAGGAAAAACACTTTACAGTTCTTTTCAACGTTCCTTATCATACATAAAAGAAAAGAAGATGTCAAGCGTTATCCCTTGTCATATAAAAAAAAGCCGATCCGCTACCCTTAAACGGGAAAACAGATCGACTTTTTTGTCCCTCTCATTCACACCCTTACCGGAGTAAGATACAGCAGAACAGCCAAAAAATGAAGTATGCTGCCTGCTAAAACAAACAGATGCCAGATTGCATGGTGATATGGAAATGCTCGCCACACATAAAAAATCGTGCCCAGCGTATACATAAGACCACCTACGAACAATAGCGTCATCCCTCCGGCGGGAACAATGGCCATCAGGGGATTCCAGGCAATGGTAATGAGCCAGCCCATTATAATGTAAAACACAGTAGACATAAACAGAAAGCGTTTGGTGAAGAACGCCTTGAACAGTACACCAAACAAAGCGATCCCCCAAATCACTCCAAACAGCGTCCATCCCAGAGTGCCTCGCAATGCAACGAGCATAAAAGGGGTGTAGCTACCTGCAATGAACAGGTAAATACAAGAATGATCGAATATTTCGAACAAATCCTTCAATTTTCCTTCACGCAGGCTATGAAGCAACGTGGAATTGGTATACAGCAACAACATTGTAATCCCGTAAATTGTAAAGCTTACGACATGCCAAGCAGTTCCTTTCATGCTAGCAAAAACAATGAGCAGCACAAGCGCCGCCACACTTAAAACGGCTCCAATACCATGTGTAATCGCGTTAGCTACTTCTTCCCGTCGGGAATAAGTATAGGTGTTTGCCATCGTTTTTCACCCGGCTTCCTGAGTAATATTTTTTTACAAGAAATTTATCCGGCATCATCAAACCTTTTGCTTTCATTATACAGTTGGGCGGGCTTAAGCAGCAACAGGAGCACTGCTTAGTCGCAGACATATAAGCAAACCTACTCAAACGGATTAGTTCTGCTCTTCCTCGCCAGTAACAGTTGCTTCGACAGCCTCTTCTTGGATCAAACCGGCGAACAAGGCATGAACGAATTGTTCTGAATCAAACGGTTGAAGATCATTCACTTTTTCACCTAAGCCCACCAGCTTAACAGGCAAATTCAATTCCTGACGGATGGCCACGACAATCCCACCCTTTGCTGTACCATCCAATTTTGTCAGTACCAGACCGGTTACGCCGCTCTTCTCACCAAATAGCTTGGCTTGGTTAAGTGCATTTTGTCCAGTCGTCGCATCAAGTACCAACAATACTTCATGAGGAGCGTCTGGAATTTCACGCTGGATAACGCGAAAAATTTTGTTTAATTCTTCCATTAGATTGCTCTTATTCTGAAGACGTCCTGCTGTATCGCATAACAAAACATCTACTTGACGCTGCTTGGCAGCCTGTACAGCATCAAACATAACCGCAGCTGGATCAGAGCCAGATTGCTGTTTAATGACCTCTACACCTGCCCGTTGGCCCCAAACCTCCAACTGTTCAATCGCGCCCGCCCGGAACGTATCGCCAGCGGCTAACAATACTTTTTTGCCCTCTTGTTTAAAACGATGAGCCAACTTGCCAATGGTCGTTGTTTTGCCGACTCCATTGACGCCTACGAATAGAATGACTGTAATCCCGTCTGGATTCATTTTGAGCTGACTATTGTCATTGCCCCGTAGCAACTCAGACAGCTTTTCCGACAGTACAGGCTGTAACTCGGATGCATCCTCGATTTTGCGTTTTTTCACTTCTCCCCGCAAGTCTTCAATGAGGTTCATAACCGTATTGACGCCTACGTCCGCTCCGATCAGAATTTCTTCCAGTTCCTCATAAAATTCCTCATCAATTTTTTTACGGCGAATCATCAGGTCCGTTACTTTTTCAACAAAACCTTTACGTGTCTTTTCCAAGCCATCTTTGAACTGCTTTGTGACCGATTCCGTTTTGCTTGCGATGCTTTCCTTCAATTTTCTAAAGAAACTCATGGATTCCCTCCGTTGATCTGAAAGTATGTTATTTGATGTCAGGCAATCTCAGCTTCATCGTTGTCCAGCTTGACAGATACGAGTTTAGAAACCCCGCCTTCTTCCATTGTCACCCCGTACAGCACATCGGATTCTTCCATGGTGCCCTTACGGTGTGTAACTACGATAAACTGTGTCTGCTCTGAGAATTCCCGTAAATACTGAGCAAAACGCACCACATTTGCTTCGTCTAATGCTGCCTCTACTTCATCAAGTACACAGAATGGAACAGGTTTAACGTGTAAAATGGCAAATAATAAAGCCATTGCTGTTAGAGCCCGTTCACCGCCTGACAATAACTGCAGGTTTTGAAGTTTTTTGCCTGGAGGCTGAGCTACAATGTCAATACCCGTCTCCAGCAATCGTTCTGGATCAAGCAACACAAGGTCTGCACGTCCGCCTCCGAATAGCTTGGAAAAAACCGTTCCAAATTCACGACGAATCGCATCGAACGTGGTCTTGAAGCGCTTGGACATCTCATCATCCATTTCACGAATAACCTGGTAGAGCGTTGTCTTGGCCTCTACCAAATCAGACTTTTGCTCATCCAGAAACGTATAACGCTCGTGTACACGCTGGTATTCCTCAATAGCACCCAGATTGACCTCACCCAGCGCAGAGATCCCGCGTTTGAGCCTTTCCACCTCACTCTGCGTACCTTCAATATCTTCCGGTATAGGGTAACGCTGCTTGGCCAGCTCATAGCTGAGTTCATAATCATCACTTAATTTTTTCAAAACATTTTCCAGTTCCACGTCAAGTCGGTTTACTCCAATTTCTGTTTGGCGAAGCAGTTCCTCCACCGACTTAAGCTGAATTCGCTGTTCTTTTGTATCATTCTCAGCAGCTTCCAGTTTTTTGGATAAGCTGCTACGTGCAGCCCGTTTGAACTCCAATTGCTCTGCAGCTTCTTCCTTTTTCAAACGGTATTGATTGAGATTTTCAATCTGTTTTACGGTCTCCTGCTCATTGGTGAGCAAATCCGCTTCAATGGAAGCAAGCAAGGTCTTGTTTTGTCTTGAATCCTTACCAAGGGTATCATAATCCCCACGCAATCTGCGAATCTGCTCTTCCAATGAAAAACGCTCTTGGTCCAGCTTGCCTTCTCTTACCTTGAGATTCGTAAGCTCTCCCTGCAGCTGCTCTTTGGCTGATTCATTCGCTTTACGCGCAAATTCGGCAGCGTGAATGGCCTGATGCGTTTTCTTCTCTTCTTCCTCCAGCGCAGCCAACTTTACCAGTGCTTCTGCACGGGAAGCTTCCAGCTCCTTGATTTCCTGGTCAAAGCCCTTTTTCTCCTGACCAGACGCAGCTACCTGCTCCAGTACATGACGAAGTTCATGCTCGAGTTGTTTGAGCTCCATTGCCATCTGCTGCTCTTCGGTCCGCTTCACATCGCCACCCTGGCGCAGTTCGTCCAGACGGGTCTGTGTCTCCTCCAACTGCCGTTTGGTATCTATTGCACTCTGACGCAATCTTGCAATTTGCTGTTCCGTATCTAGAATGTCTTGATCTAACTGATCCAGCTGACGTTTACGGCCTAGCAGATTAGCATTTTTCTTGAACTGGCTCCCCCCAGTCATGGAACCACCTGCATTGACAACATCGCCTTCCAGCGTGACAACACGATATCTATATTGGCAACGGGCCGCAATGCGATTGGCATCTTCCAACGTACGAGCAATGACCACATTCCCCAAGAGACTGCCTACGATTCCGGCATATCGATCATCGTACTGAATAAGATCTGCACCGATCCCGACAAAGCCTTCTGCGCTTTCCACAATCTGGCGTTCCCCCGCACCGATCTGACGCGGACGGATAACATCCATAGGCAAGAATGTCGCTCTGCCCAGTTGACGTTGCTTTAGAAAACTGATCGCCTGTCTGGATACCGATTCATTTTCCATCACAATATGCTGAACTGAAGCGCCCAAAGCGGTTTCCATCGCCTGCTCTAAATGCTCAGGTACTCGAATCAGCTCCGCTACCGCTCCATGCACACCGTGCAAAGTACCCTTGCGTGAAGCCTTTAACACCTCTTTAACTCCGAGCATGAAGCCGTCAAAGTCATCCTGCATTTCTTTCATTGTATCTCGTCGTGAAATTTGGGCCTCTCGTTTTTGTTCCCATTTACGAACCGTACCCTGGTTTTCTTCCAGTAGTTTTTGCAGGGCCTGGTATTGTTCACTTCCCTGAATATAGCCACTGCGCAAACTGCTAATTTCCTGTCCCAGCTTCTGAATCGCTGCTTCCAATCCTTTTTTTCGCTGTTCAAGCTCAGCTTTCTGGGCTTCCCATTTGCCGGATTCATCACTCACACGATTCACTCGGCGTTCCAACGCTTCCCTCTGTTGGTCGGTATAACGAATTTCGTTACGCGCCTGCGCCATCTGATTCATCAGCTCCAGCAGACCACCCTTAAGGCTCTCCTCTTGCTCCTGGCTGATTCCACCTGTGACGCCAATCAGTTTGGCTTCTTCGTCAGACAGTCGCGCACGCAACTCGTCCAACTCTACATTCAGCGTTGACAGCTTTTCATTTAGTTGATCCAGTTCGCTTTTGCGTTCGGAATGCCGTGATTCGCTTGTGCTGAGGGATAAGATCAATTGTTCCCGATTGGCCTCCAAATTGCGTGTGCGCTCTTTGAGCAATTCACCGTAGCCTTCACTTTTTTCCGTAGCTTCACTGTATTGCAGCAGATCCTTTTGCAGACGTTCTACTTGCTCTTCCAGTTGCCGTAATTCATTGCGGTCGCTTTCCAGCATTGCATCGTGGCGGGACACCACTGTAGACAATTGAAGCTGCTCCTGCTGCAACAAAGCTAGTTTGGAAGTCGCTTCGCTCCATGAAGTGTGGATTTGTTCAATTTGATGGACGTACATCGAAATTTCTTTGGATTTTAATTCACTGCGCAGCTCTTTAAAATGAATCGCCTTTTCAGACTGCTCCTTAAGAGGTCCAATCTGCTCCTCCAGTTCACTGACCAAATCGTGAATACGCAGCAAATTTTGCTCTGTTTCATCCAGCTTGCGAACCGCATCTTTTTTACGTGATTTATATTTTACAATACCCGAGGCTTCCTCAAAAATCCCCCGTCGATCCTCAGATCGGGTACTTAGAATTTCTTCAATACGTCCTTGCCCAATAATCGAATAAGCTTCTTTACCAATCCCTGTATCCATAAACAGCTCTGTAATATCTCGAAGTCTGCATGATTGACGATTAATGAAATATTCACTATCCCCACTCCGATGCACACGTCGCGTTACCGTCACTTCACCAAAATCCAGAGGCAACGCCTGATCTTCATTATCCAGCGTAAGCGATACTTCACCGTAATTAACAGCCTTACGAGCATCACTACCTGCAAAAATAATGTCCTCCATCTTGCCGCCACGCAGTGATTTGGCACTCTGTTCGCCCAGTACCCAACGAATTCCGTCGGAAATATTACTTTTCCCGCTCCCATTGGGTCCGACGACTGCCGTAATGCCGCGGACAAATTCCATTTCCGTTTTATCTGCAAACGATTTGAAGCCCGCCAGCTCAATGCGCTTTAAAAACATCCTCAATCTCACCTCTAACATTCAAATATGCTTGTACATCACCATTGCCTGATTGATATGAATTATCCCTATTGTAGCATAAGACTAATGTGGAAAAAGCACAGTATCGACGCTCACGTTATAGCAGTAAAGCCACGAAAAAAGAGCAAAACGCAGTCCATTCGCCATTACGGGCCGGGACTCCCCGCGGACTGCCCTTTGCTCTTACTTTGTGTCCTCTGCTTGCGTCACCCGTTCGGGCCGCTCAGGTACCGATTACGATTCCGCCAGCTTCAAACGGTTTAAAGCAACTGCCGCCGCTTGCTGCTCAGCTTCTTTTTTGGAGCGTCCTGTACCTGCCCCCAGCCGTTCGCTGTCCATATATACCTCGGCTACAAACTCACGTTCATGGGCAGGTCCGCGTTCCTCGACAATCTTGTATTCAAGCATCCCCATGTTATGATGCTGTGTCAGTTCCTGAAGCTCTGTTTTGAAATCACTCATCTGAAGCTTACCGTTTAATACAATTTGAGGAAAAATATAACGTTCTAGAAACGACCGGACGGCTTCCAGACCCTGATCCAAATAAAGCGCGCCTACGAACGCCTCGAACACATCAGCCAACAGAGCAGGACGAGTACGTCCGCCTGTCAGCTCTTCACCTTTTCCAAGCAGTACATACTGCCCGAACTCAAGCCCGACAGCAAACTTCACCAAAGAAGGCTCACAGACAATAGCTGCACGCAACTTGGTTAGTTCGCCTTCGGGCCGGTTAGGGTACTGATTGTACAATTGCTCGGACACCGTCAGCTCCAGAACAGCGTCACCCAGAAATTCCAGACGCTCATTATCTGCATGCTGACTGAACCGATGTTCGTTTACGTAGGAAGCGTGCGTAAAGGCCTGCTTCAGAAGCTGCCGATTGTTGAATTGAATATGAAGTTTCTGCTGTAATTGCTTCAAGTCTCCACTCAACGAACTGACCCCTTACGCTTCATATTTTTTTAGAATAACCGTAGCATTGTGACCGCCAAAACCAAAGGAATTGGACATAACCACATTCAGTTCCGCTTTTCTTGGCTCATTAGGCACATAATCAAGATCACAAGCCGGGTCTTGATTATCCAAATTAATTGTTGGCGGAATCGTCTGATGTTGAAGCGCAAGACCACAGATTACAGCTTCAACACCTCCCGCTGCACCCAGTAGATGCCCTGTCATCGACTTGGTTGAGCTGATCGCTACCTTATAGGCATGCTCTCCAAGCGTTTTCTTGACTGCTTCTGTTTCCGACTTGTCACCAACCGGTGTAGATGTACCGTGTGCATTGATATAATCGATATCTTCAGGATTCAACCCAGCATCACGGATCGCCATTCTAATGCAGCGTGCTGCTCCCTCTGGATCCGGCTCTGTCATATGATGGGCATCACCAGAAAGACCGTAGCCAATCACTTCGCCGTAAATATGTGCACCACGCTTCAAGGCATGATCCAACGATTCCAGAATCAGAACACCAGAGCCTTCGCCCATAACAAACCCGTCTCTTTCGGTGTCAAATGGACGACTTGCCTTTTCCGGCTCATCGTTACGTGTGGACATCGCTCTCATGGAGCAAAATCCAGCAATACCAATCGGGCGAATCGTCGCTTCGGCACCGCCGCAAATCATAGCGTCAGCGTCACCACGCTGAATCATGCGGAAGGAATCACCAATGGCATGACTACCTGTGGCACAAGCCGTAACTGGCGATGTATTGGGGCCCTTAGCACCGAGTGAAATCGAAACTTGACCGGAACCCATATTAGCAATCATCATCGGGATGAAGAAAGGGCTTACGCGTTTAGGCCCCTTTTCGATCAATGCATTATGCTGATCTTCCCAAGTACCCAATCCGCCAATGCCAGAACCGACAGATACACCAACACGCTCGGCATCCACATTCTCTCCGATTACGAGCTTACTGTCCTCAAGTGCCAATTTACTAGCAGCAACCGCAAACTGCACAAAGCGGTCCATTTTGCGCGCATCCTTACGATCGATATAATCCTCTGGATTAAAATCTTTAATGGAAGCGGCTATTTTCGTAGTGTACTCACTTGTATCGAAAGCTTCGATTTTACTGATGCCAGATTTACCAGCCATCAGATTATCCCATAGTGTGTTCAAATCCTGTCCCAGCGAAGTGATTACACCCATTCCTGTTATGACAACACGTTGTTTCAAAGATAATCACCTCTATGTCTACTGCAAATTGTATTTTTAGATCGCACACGCTTGTGTACAAAAATAATATAGAATCAACTAAAGTTAGTAATGCCGCATTATACTCAGCCGTTGACGAAGTGAAGCTAAGCAAATTCAAAAACACACGACAATTCCGTCTTTAGTTCAATCTGTATAATTAGGAGAAAGTCCCGCCTGTAACAGAACGGGACTTTTGATGACATGAATTAGGTATGAGATTGTATGTACTTCACAACTTCACCTACAGTTGTAATTTTCTCTGCATCTTCATCAGAGATTTCCATATCAAACTCATCTTCCAATTCCATAACCAATTCAACTACATCGAGAGAATCAGCGCCTAAATCATCTTTAAAAGATGCTTCAAGTGTAACTTCGGCTTCGTCGGCTCCCAAACGGTCAACGACAATGCGTTTTACGCGCTCCAATACATCGGACATCCGGCTCACCTCCTCCTTATGGTATTATACGAAAATTACAATTAAAATGCCATAGAAGAGAGTTTTCATTAACTACTCTCCATCGGGGCATGCGGATTGGCAACATGAACTACATATACATGCCGCCATCCACATGCAAAGTCTGGCCCGTCATATATGAGGAAGCATCCGAGGCCAAGAATAGCACCACATCTGCAATTTCCTCAGGCCGTCCAAGACGGGCCAGCGGAATACCGCTAAGCATATTGTCACGCAAATCATCAGCCAGCACCTGCGTCATTTCAGTATCAATGAATCCAGGAGCCACACAGTTGACTGTAATTCCTCTTGAGGCAAGCTCTCTAGCAGAGGATTTAGTAAGTCCAATCACTCCCGCTTTAGCAGCAACATAGTTGGCTTGTCCTGCGTTACCAAGTACACCAACAACGGAAGAGATATTGATAATTCGGCCGGAACGCTGCTTCATCATTGGACGTGTCGCCGCTTTGAGACAATTAAACACACCCTTGAGATTCGTTTCGATCACCTGATCGAATTCCTCTTCTTTCATCCGCATGATTAAATTATCTCTTGTTATGCCAGCATTATTCACCAGGATATCAATCTTGCCCCAAGCGCCGACCACATCCTTGATCAACTGATCAGCTTCTTCAGCACGTCCCACATTAGCCTGAACTGTAATAGCTTCCACACCTTTGGCACGAATCAGCTCTGCTACCTCAGTCGCAGCCGCTTCACTACCAGCATAGTTTACTGCAACATTAGCGCCTGCTTCAGCCAGCGCCAGTGCGATACTACGGCCAATTCCGCGCGATGCTCCCGTAACCAGCGCTGTTTTTCCACTTAATGGCTTAGACATCATTATCCTCCCTTGCAAGTATTTAACCCGTAAAGGTAATCATTAATACTTTTAACGGGCTTCTAGGGCTTCTGTTATAGAAGCAAACGACTCCAGGCTACTCATGTTATACAGCTTAACCGTTTTGTCAATCTTTTTAACCAGTCCGGTCAAAACACTTCCCGGTCCGAACTCAACAAAGGTGTCCACCCCTTGTTCCAGCAGCCATGCTACGCTGTCTTCCCATAGTACCGGGGAATAGACCTGTTCCACCAACAGTTGGCGAATTTCACTTCCCTCACGTACAGGTTTTGCTGTCACATTGGTCACAACCGGAATCTGGGCTTCGGCAAATTTCACAGTCTCCAATTTATCGGAGAGCTTATCTGCCGCTTCCTTCATCAATGACGAGTGAAAAGGTCCGCTGACCTCCAAAGTAATAGCACGCTTGCCGCCTGCTTCCTTCACACGTTCAGCGACGGCAGCTACGCCCGCCTTTGTACCGGATACAACAATTTGTCCGGGACAGTTGATGTTAGCCAGTTCTACCAGTTGACCAGATTCTGTGATATCACGGCACAATGCCGCCAATGCTTCACGATCAGCGCCCAGCACAGCAGCCATCCCGCCTTGTCCATCAGGAATGGCCTGCTCCATAAACTGACCACGTGCACGAACAGTCTCAACTGCATCCTCAAATGTGAGAACACCGGAAGCCACTAGAGCACTGTACTCTCCTAGACTGTGCCCAGCCACATAATCAGGGCGGATGCCCTTTTCCTTGAACGCTTCATACAACGCAATGCTCGCCGTTAACAGCGCAGGCTGCGTATTGGATGTTTGCTTCAAGGCTGTGTCAGGCCCTTCAAAGATCAGTGTGCTTAGCGCGAAACCCAAACGTTCGTCCGCTTTACGGAATACTTCTGTTGCAGCCGGAACTGCTTCATAAGCATCTTTAGCCATACCTACAGCTTGTGAACCCTGACCGGGAAATATAAATGCCGTTTTGCCCATCGTGCATGCACCTCTCTGTATCCAATGCTTCTTCTGTAAAACACCAGACAAATTCAATATTATATCAAATCTTCCACTTAATTACCAGATAAGAACCGACGCACCCCAAGTCAAACCGCCACCAAAGCCCACCATTAGTATACGGTCGCCTTCCTTCATGCGGCCTTCCTCAGCTGCTTCCACAAGAGCAAGAGGAATGGATGCTGCGGATGTATTCGCATATTTATTAACATTAATAACTACCTTTTCCTCTGGCAAATCCAAACGTTGCATTGCTGATTGGATGATTCGGATATTGGCTTGATGCGGAACGAACAGATCGATGTCGTCTTTGGACAACCCTGCTTTTTCCAACACATCAACCGTTGCTGTTCCCATAACGCGAACCGCGAACTTGAACACTTCGCGTCCATTCATGTAAATATAATGCTGTTTATTTTCCAGTGTGTCTGCACTCGCAGGCAAACGTGAGCCTCCAGCTTCCAACTTGAGCAAGGTGCCTCCAGCGCCTTCAGCCCCCAGATCAAAGGATTGGAATCCTCTACCTTCGGGTACTTCACCAATCACTACAGCTCCTGCTCCATCTCCGAAAAGAACGCAGGTGTTGCGGTCAGTATAATCTGTAATCCGGGAAAGACAGTCTGCACCAATGATTAACGCATTGTTATAAATACCTGTCTTAATGAAACTCGTTGCCGTAGCCAGCCCGTACACAAAACCCGAGCATGCAGCAGACAAATCGAAAGCCGCTGCGCCTTTGGCCCCCAACTTATCCTGAAGAATGCAAGCAGTTGACGGAAACGCCATATCTGGTGTAACCGTAGCTACTATAATCAGGTCCAGATCTTGTGCCGTCATACCCGCAGACTCCAACGCCTTAACTGCTGCTTCATAAGCCAAATCAGATGTAGCCTGTTCAGGAGCTGCAATATGGCGCTCCTGAATCCCTGTACGGCTAACAATCCACTCATCACTTGTTTCAACGATTTCTTCCAAATCTTTATTGGTCAGAATTTTCTCAGGTACGTATTTCCCTGTTCCGATAACACCAACCGGCCGTAATTTATTCATATCGTCACTCACTTCCTGCTGATTTCCTTGGATATACTTTCCACCAACCGGTTTTGCAAGGCCGTACGAGCCTGCCTTACCGCATTTTTGACGGCAATGCCATCAGACGAACCGTGACTTTTTAAGACGAGTCCGCTCAACCCCAACAAAGGAGCCCCGCCGTGCTCTTTATAATCGAGTTTCCCTTTCAGACCCCGAAGTTCAGGCATAATCAAGGCTGCCGCAAGCTTGGTCTTTAAGGATTTGGTGAACTGCTCTTTAAGGAGAGAAAATATCGCTCCGGCTGTTCCCTCTAGCGATTTTAGCATAATGTTTCCGGCGAATCCGTCGCACACCAGTACATCACAATTCCCGGTTAACACATCTCTGGATTCAACATTCCCCACAAAATTGACAGGTAACTGCTCGATAAGAGGATACGCCAACTTTGTTAGTTCATTGCCTTTTCCTGCTTCAGTCCCAACATTCAGCAGACCTACCCTTGGAGAAGCCACTCCGTGAACTTTCTGGCGGTACAAGCTCCCCATCAGTGCGTACTGGGCAAGATGTTCAGGCTTAGCATCCATATTGGCCCCCAAGTCCAGCGCCAGAATACCTTGATCATCAATCGTCGGTATCATCGGCGCGAGAGCCGGACGCTCAATGCCCTCCATTCTTCCAACCACTAGTAATCCTGTAGTCATTAGAGCGCCTGTATTACCTGCGGAAATCATGGCATCCGCTTCGCCTTCTCTAACCATTCGACCCGCTACGACCATGGAGGCATCCTTTTTACGCCGCACTGCCTTTACAGGTTCGTCCTGTGCATCTATCGTTTCGGACGCATGGCGAATGGTGAGGTTCGTCGGCAGCGCCCTCCCGTTCAAAACCGCTTCAATCCGTTCCCGGTCACCAACCAGCGTAATGTCTGTATCCTTCCATTCCGCCGCCGCAGATAACGCGCCCTCTACTGTCGCCTCAGGAGCATTATCTCCTCCCATGGCATCAATGGCGATCCGCATGCTGACTTCCTCCTTCGCTATACTCTTCCTCCGTGGAGCGATAAATGACAAAGTTGCCTTGGAATACCATTTCTTCTCCTACGTAAGCAAACACTTCCACTTTGGCCTTCCCTTTTTGTTCTGGATTTGAGCGTACATATGCCTTGGCAATACATTTTTCACCCAAATGAACCGGACGAACAAAGCGAATATCCGCTGAAGCGGTCAATGCTATCTCATCGTTAATTACGGCAACGGCCAATGAATTGGCCTGTGCAAACACATAATGTCCTCGCGCAATGCCTGTACGTGAAAAAGTATGTTCCTCTTTGATTTCAAAAATCGAAATACCACTTCGATCCAACTGGAGATCAACGATGTCCCCAATTACTTCATGTAAAGGCAAGGAACGAACCTGATCGTAGGAGCGCTCAGCCATCAGCTTTAGCCGCTCCCGTAATTCTGGGATTCCCAGTTCCATCCGGTCCAGCCGAATGGTCTGAATGCTTACCTTCAGCTGTCTTGTCAATTCCTGATCCGTCACGAACGGATTATCGTCAATTAATTGAGTCAGCCGTTGCTGTCTCTGTCTCTTCGGCAAACGTTCGATATCAGTGACGCCTCCTTTCCCTACAGTAAACTGCCGTTCAGCCGACAGTTCAGGTTACTTCACGTTCTAACGGCTAAACTTCAAGCCGGTTTGTCTTCTTGTATGTATAAAGGAACCCCTTAGGCCCTTTTTTCTTAGAACCTGGTACTAAAACAGTATATAGCATGCTGACGCAAAAAGAAAGCATGCTGATAAAAAAAAGTAGCGCCTCACTGTAGTGAAGCGCTACTTTCTCTGCGAATATTCCAAAGAATCCGCTTATCGGACATTATTGAGAGATGATCTCTCTAGCTTTGTACGTTCCGCAAACTTTGCACACATGGTGAGCAAGTTTCAATTCGCCGCATTCGGAGCATTTCACCATACCTGGTACTTCCAGTTTAAAGTGAGTACGACGTTTGTCGCGACGAGTTTTGGATGTTCTCCGTTGAGGTACTGCCATTATTCCCACCTCCTTAAACAGATCAACCCCGCATGACGGGTATGACTTCTTATCTCATTCAAGACCGAAAGAAAATGCCAAAAGACAATGATCTTACAGCCGGTGAATCAAGCCTGCAACATCCACGTATCGGTTCAATAACTTCCCGGCACAAGCGGATGATGATTTTTTTCAGAATTGAACTCAATTCTCATTTAAAAAAATCCTTAAGCCCTGCCAGACGCGGATCAATCTTTTCCGTATCACTATCGTTACTGTCGTCGGAGCCAAGGCTCCAGTCTTGTCCGGCCGCTGGCGCGATCCCCTGACAATCCTCACTGCATATAGGCGCAAACGGCACATGCAGCACAAACAGTTCTTCACAATACGGTGCAATGTCGAAGGAATCCTCCGTCACTGCGATAAAATCGCCATCTTCATCCTCCTCTTCAACATTTGAAGATGAGGTTTGCTTAAACCGTTCACGAAATTCAATATTCAAATCCTCGTGCATCGGGCTCAAACAGCGGGAGCAAAGCATGTCCAGACCTGCGGTCAACGTGCCTTCCACACTCATCGAGCCTTGACCCAGACTAACGGCGACCAAGTCGGTCTCCAGCGGGGAAACGGCTGTAACATCAGCACGATCATCCACCAATTCACTCACATTAAGAGATTCACGGATAGGAAAGGGACCGTCACTTGTTGCTACTTTGCGAAAAAATAGTTGCATCACTATCACTCCAAACAAACAAAAATTATTATACCGACTGATCGAGTCGTTTGTCAACACCTTTCACTTTACACCACTTACAAATCCATCGATTTTCCAATGGTTCGGCAAGATCTATGCGGATGCAAAAATGTGTTGTATTTATCATGTACCTGTGAGTATTCGTACCCCCGCCACTCTTCGTGTACAATAATGCGAGTATAAAGCTTTTTGCTTCAGGTCTCAATGGTCTTGTTCAAGTGCATGATGAAATATCAGATAGCTGCCCTGAAAACATGCATTCGCTAGTAGTAAACCACTCATTCAAAATAGTTATCAAATAAGCTACTTCAAGAAAGGAGCCGACATACAGTCTTGAAAACACTCGGTATCATTGTAGAGTATAATCCCCTACATAACGGACATGTCCATCACTGGAAGGAGTCTCTTCGTATCACTGGTGCACAGCGAACGGTGGCTGTGATGAGCGGTCCCTTCCTTCAACGAGGCGAACCCGCGATTACAGACAAATGGTCACGCACCGAAATGGCACTTGCTATGGGGGTAGATCTGGTTCTGGAGCTGCCTGTGGCCTATGCTGTCCAGCCCGCAGAATGGTTTGCCCGTGGCGCGGTGACCCTGCTCTGCGCGACGGGCATCGTCGACGCGCTCTGCTTCGGCAGCGAGAGCGGAGATATCGCCCCGCTGCACACGCTGGCCCGCGTGCTGGCGGCAGAGCCGGCCGAACTTAAGGCCGGCATCGCCCAGCGCCTGAGCAAGGGCGCAAGCTATCCCGCCGCCTACGCAGGAGCCGCAGCCGCGCTGGCGGCCGAAGGATCGGACGGTGCTGCGCTCGCCGCTCTCATGCAGCAGCCCAACAACACGCTCGGGCTGCATTACTTGATTGCGCTGGAACGGCTGGGCAGCACAATCAAGCCCTTTACGGTGGCCCGCACGGGATCGGGATACCATGAGACGGTGGCGCCTGCGGACGGAGTCATCGCCAGCGCCACGGCCATCCGCCGTCTGCTGCTGGACGGCGGGCCGGAGGCCGGGTCGCCGTACGTACCTGCGGCGACCCTGGAGATTTTGCAGCGCGAGTGGCAAGAAGAACGTGCCCCGCTGCATTGGGAAGCGTTCTGCCAGCCGTTGCTGAACGCCCTGATCACGCGTAGCCCGCAGCAGCTGGCGGAGCTGCACGAGGTCACCGAAGGGCTGGAGCATCGCCTACAGCAATCGCTGTACACGCTGCCTCATCCCTCTATGGAGGCCCTGTTTGCCACTGTCAAGACAAAGCGCTATACTCGTACAAAGCTTCAGCGGATGTGTACACATATTTTGCTGAATCATGCCAAAGCTGATATGACTCCCACTGAGCTGGCGAAAGGTCCCGGCTATATCCGCGTGCTCGGCTTTAATAGGGCTGGACGCGAGTTGCTGGCGCGAATGAAAGACACCGCCACCCTGCCAGTATGGGTCAAGCCGTCTGCCGGATCACATGCCCATCTGGACTGGGATACTGCCGCAGCCGCCATACATGCAGCCGGGATGCCGCGTCCCGCCATACGTGACATGTATGCTGATTACTTGCGACCACCCCTTATGGTTTAATAGGCAGCTTTTCCATATAATTCAGCGCATCGCCAAGCTTGCGAACCGGGACAAGCTTCATCTGGGTTCCGATTTGCTCTGCTTTGGCTTTGGCCTCTTTATAATTATCCGCCGGGACGAAAAACAATTCCGCACCCTGACGGTCAGCAGCGACGATTTTATACTTGGCGCCACCAATCGCTCCAACCTGACCGTCCTTATCAATAGTACCCGTACCGGCTACACGATATCCCTTACTTAAGTCACCTGGCGTCAACTGGTTATAGATTTC
Organism: Paenibacillus sp. FSL W8-0439; assembly: GCF_038008995.1. Lineage (NCBI taxonomy): Bacteria > Bacillati > Bacillota > Bacilli > Caryophanales > Paenibacillaceae > Paenibacillus > Paenibacillus sp. FSL W8-0439. Next base: position 2,077,056 of record NZ_JBBPAK010000001.1, on the reverse strand, counting down.
CATAGTAAACATCAAACCTGCCGAAGGTCCGCCGACATCCGTGGATGTAAAATGAATCGTTTTACGTCCATCCTTCGGCTCTACCTTCTGTACTGTAGCAATACTGACACCAAACCCGGAACGTTGTTTTCTCGTCTCACTGTCCGTGATGGTTGTTAATGGAGCTTGCACTGCCAGCAACTTTCCATCGCGCTTTAGCTTCACTTTAACCAGCGTTCCGGGTTTCTCATCCTCCAATGCCTTCCGAATGGAATGATTATCAGTTACCCTCGTACCGTTTAACTCTAATATTTCATCTCCGGGCTCAAACACGCTGTTCGGTCCCGGAACCTTAAATACATACACATAATCCGGCACAATGCGATAGGAAACATGGGCACGGGTATAGGCAGCCTCCATCGCGGAAGATTGGGAATCCCCCATATACCATACCTGCTCTGCTGCATATTCATCTTCACTTCTGCCATGCAGACGATCCTCTTTGCGCTGAATCTCCGAGTTGCTGTCCAGTTTGGACATAGCTAGCATGATGACATTGGCATATCGCGCCGATACCGTCGTCATCATAAAGCTCCCCCGTTCGTTGCTATCACCTTCCTGTACTTTAACCATCGGTTTGATCTCGTTTGCCCCACCTGGTCCATAGATCAGATAAGGGGTTGGCATATAAACCAGCACATAGACCATTGCAGCCAGCATTAAGACATAACCGGTTGTAAAAAAGGCTCTTTTCCGGTTAATTCGCATCATTGCTTCTCCCCCTTGCAGCCTAACTTCTCTTATCTTACCCAACCTCTGCACCACCTGTTCTCAAGCCTTTCAAAAAAGCATACATTGTTTACGACAACATGTACGAGCAACCTATATCCAGACAATGAAGGTGAATAACGCTGGAGACAGCATCCGACTCTCCTTAGTATATTTATGAGAGGTGAAATCTTTGATGCAAAAGGAAGCCCGCCCTGCTCCTTACTGGACAACCTTGCTGCTTGGCCTCGGAGCCATTTTGCTTGTAATGGCTATTGTTGCCTCACCAGAAGAAGTATTTCAAGCCTCTACCCAGGGACTTAAATTATGGTGGAGCATTATTTTCCCGGCCATGCTGCCTTTTTTGATGCTATCTGAAATGCTCATCGCCTTTGGTCTGGTACATGGTCTAGGTGTTCTGCTGGAGCCGTTCATGCGATCCTGGTTTCGGCTGCCGGGACGAAGCGGCTGGGTATTGGCCCTCGGTCTAACTGCGGGATTCCCGGCTGCTGCGGAAGCGGTACGCCAATGGGCACAACAGGAGGATATGACCGCGCTTCAGCTTCGACGTCTGACTGCTATCGCTCATTTCTGCAATCCGATTACGATCCTGCTCGTCATTGGCACAGGACTGCTGCACAATGCTGCTGTAGGTGGGCTGTTACTTGCCGTTCACTGGATTTCCGGGCTGCTGGCAGGCTGGATCACAGCCAGAATACCTGATTCGTCCAAAAAATCGAAAAAACGGGAAACGCCAGCTGCCATCCGGCGCGCTTCTGTTTCCCGCACTACCACCTCCCTGATCCGATCCGCATGGGAAGCTACCCGCTCTGCCAGAGAACGGGATGGCCGCAGCTTTGGAAAACTGTTAGGCGAAACCGTATCCCATGCTGTACAGATGCTGATGGTGACAGGTGGATTCATTATTTTCTTTTCCGTACTGATTCGGCTGCTGACCTTATACTCAGGTCAAGGAACGCTTTCTATGGTGTGGCCTGCCTGGATGGAAATCCATCTGGGTTCCTATGAAATCAGCCGCCTGCCCTACGATCTCCGTACACAAGCAGCGCTGATCAGTGCTGTGTTGGGCTGGGGCGGCTTGTGCGGCTGGCTTCAAATTACCGCCGTCACCAAACCTTCCGACAAGGGCATCACCTTCACCTTATCACGAGTGCTACATGGGATCATTGCTTTTGGACTAACCTTGGCGGCATGGACTCCGCTTAGCCACATTGTCAGTAATACAATTCCTGCTTACGTCAGCCGCAGTTCTGTATCTTCTTTTGCCGAAAGTGTAAATGATTCCGGATCGCAATCTGTCATGGCCGGAGCCAGCAGCTTATTAACACAAATAGTAGGAACATCCATGTACCCCTGGCAACTAACCGTACTGTCCGTTGTACTTCTGAGTACGATTATACTTGCTCTGCTCGCCGTTTCCTTTATGACTTCATGGTGGAGCCACCGCGATTCGCGCTAACCTTGGCACGCAGTGCGTCTTCCACCTCTGGTGACACCAGATCTACGACCTTGCCATCAAAATGCGCAATTTCCTTCACCATACTGGAACTCAGATATGAATAAGCCGGGTTGGTCATCATAAAGATCGTTTCCGCATCCGGGTTCAACTTATGATTTGTAGAGGCTAATTGGAGTTCATATTCAAAATCGGTCACTGACCGAATTCCTCTGACAATAACCTGAGCCCCTTTTTGGCGTACATAATTGGCTGTCAGATCACGGAAGCTGTCCACTTCAACGTTTGGAATATCGCGAGTTACCGTACGTAGCAGCTCCATTCGCTCCTCAAGTGAAAACAGCGGATTTTTACTAATATTGTTAAGAACCGCGACGATCAGTAAATCAAACTGTCGGGCCGCTCTTTGAATAATATCCTGATGCCCCATCGTCACGGGATCAAAGGTTCCCGGATATACGGCAATACGTGGTTTGTGCTCAATCATGATGGTCCTCCCCGTCTGATTCGGTGATGCCGAATTTGACCCCTTCGGCTTCTGTATGTTCTTCGGCGTCTGACAAAGCATCATCAAAGTGATAAATGGATAACGCTGTTTCACCATAGACCGCTTTTCTAACCTGTTCAAACGGTCCGAAACTTATCGGATACTCATGTCCCGATTCATACTCCAGCACGATGATTGCACCTGAACGAAGCAAGTCCAACTCGGCCATGCGGCTCATCAATTCATCCCCGTGCTTGAGACGATAAGGCGGGTCCAGAAAAACAGCATCAAAAAGAGCTCCACGTTTTGCCAGCGCCTTAAGCGCTCGTCCGGCATCATTGCGGAACACTTCTGCCTTTCCTTCCAATCCAGTTTTTCGCAAATTTTCTTTAATGACATCAATGCTTTTGGATTCCATATCAATAAAAACTGCCTTGTCCATTCCCCGACTAAGCGCCTCTATACCCAGGCCGCCACTGCCAGCAAACAAATCAAGCGCGACTCCTCCATCAAAATAAGGACCTATCATGCTAAATAGCGCTTCCTTGACCTTATCCGTGGTCGGTCGCGTCCCGGTGCCGGGAACTGCCTTTAACGGCCTTCCTTTGGCACTACCCGATACCACTCTCACGCTGAAACTCACCTATTTTCTATATGTGTTCATAACCATATAAAGATTATGACGTTATCGTACCACATGCATCGCCGTTTGAAAAACTTAGTGATGAAGCAGGTATAAAAAACCATCTCCTGGGCATCCTTAGGATATCGGCATTCAACCAATGTCGTAGACAACCGCGGAGAAGACTTACGTTTCCCCATAAGCTCTTCGTCCGGTTTCTCCTCTCCCATTCGGGCGCTCTTTCGTAGAGCGCCTGTTTTTTTGCATAAAAAGAAGCTGCTTTATAGCAGCTCTATGTATTATTTTTTTCTATTCTGCATTTTGCTTATTTCAGCAGTTCCTCGGGTGTATCTCCTTGATAAACATACACATAACTTGCCACTGATACAGCAAAAGTCGCGAACATAGACAACGATGTGGCTAACCCGTATACTACTTTTTTCATCATTCCACTCACCTCCTTCCCCGGATTAATGTTAGGCTTTGAACCAAAAAAGCAACAGCCACTACAGAAGAACCTATTACAAAGTTAGTACATACAAGCAAGGAAGATAACAATCGCAAGAGGGGATAAAATCGCACTGGAATGCGCGACTGCTTTTCAATTCTGGACGGGGCAAAGCATAAAACAAGAATGAGAGCGATTCCGGTAAACAGGTTTGTCAACCCATTATTTAAGGAAATGCAAGATATGTATGTAAAAGCTACAGAGGTCACCAGCACACATGCCATACCCGTTTTCAAGTGAATACCACCAGATACTTGGCGCAGCAAGGCAAAAGCGACGAGAATCGTTACAGCTTCGACCATCCGCCCCGTGAAGAATGAGGCGAATAGTGTCAACACGATGATCATAGACGCATTCAGAATGAGAGCAAGTGAGTATTTAAGTACTGGGACGGAAGCCGGATGATCAGGCACAGTACGTTTAATCTGGTTAGCAAGTTTGAAAGCCATCGTTTCAATCATCTCGGTATTCCTTTCCGACTGCATAGTAGATAAAAAATCCCGATACCAGTGCAAAAAATATCATACTCAACCATACCTCGCTATAGTAAAGCACAATAGAGGTTGAAATGAGAGACAGAATGATCAGTGTGATGACAATGCCATATTCCTCTTTGAACTTAAGCTTTTTGAAATTTGGGGAAAAGCCGATCTCTTTTCGATACAATATAAATGAAATTAGTAGTCCTGTCGCTGCGCTAACCACTTGTAACAGATAGCCCTTCAAGGAACCGTTCTGCAGCTCAGCAACCGGTAGGTTACCGAACATAGCTTTCAGGAGTACCGACTGAATAACGGCATATGCAAAATAACCGGTAACTGTCATAATACCTGACCAAACAATCGGAATCTTCACCACTGTAGCAAGTAAAAAAATAAAAAGCAGCATATTAATGACAGGTACTAAATAGGAGAGTGAAAATTCCTCTCGGAGCAAATAGCTTTGCAGGTTCATAATCAGATTCACAAAAATAGCCTGCCATAGATAAGGAGTCATTCTAACTTTAAAGATACTGAGAATCAGCGCAAAAACAGCTACTCCTTCCAGTGTAGAGAAAAGTAAAAAGCCAAGTGGCTCCAAAAGCATACGTGCATCTCCTTTACAATTCCAACAAACCTCATCGGTGTATTCAAAAACTTGGATGTACATCGAATATAAAGGGCTGGGAGCTACTTTTCAAGAGGTCTTTTCAATAATTTCGTAGATTTATTCAAGCACTTCAACCAAATGTTATCTGATGCTGCTTCAAGTTGCAACTAGGCAACACTTTCTTTGACCGAATCTTCCTGCTCGCGTACAGATTTTATACGTGATATAAGCTTTTTCCCCAATCGGATGCCGGGCTGTTCTATCCACGTGTAGGTAAACCAGGAAAGTCCGACGGTGAATAGCAACGTCATGATGAACAGAAGTGAGAGGCTGACTAAGGGAGCAGACGGTAATTTAATCTGTACGATTAGTCCCAGGACCAGCATATGCGTCAAATACATGCTGTAGCTGAGGCGGCCGATCCATGACCACACGCGATTAAGTAGCCATTTCGGCTGCCAATGATACAAAGCATACGCCCCTAACAGCAAGCCAACACCTATGAGATAATCCGTCATACCTCCAAAAAACGCAAACAGCACAGTAACAAGCAGAAGCCCCCCACTGAGCGGGTCTACACTTTTCCAATGACGCTCGTCTTTCCAAATGAAAAACAACAATATCCCCAGCCCAAAGACAGGCAACTGATTCGGAAACCATAAATACAAATAATGCCCCCATAAAGATTGATCACTAATCAATGGATATTGAGCAAACACCGTATTTAACCCGAAGCTTGCCACAAGCACCATCACGACAAACCAAGTCGCATGGCGAACCGATTGAATCAACTTAAATAAGAGGGGGATAAATAGATAAAACATACATTCCACCGCAATGGACCATTCCACACCGATAATGCTGTTGATCCAATACGGATTGAGACCATTCAAAAACAGAGCATGGGCTGCAATATTAGTGACAGTAACTCCCTCCTGATCTCCAAGCCAAAATCGCGGACCTGTCCCATTTACAACTAAATAGATTCCTAACATTATGTAATACAAGGGTGCAATCCGAAAAAAACGACGCAACAGGTAGGCCACCATTCCTTCTCTCTTGTCACTCGAACGCCTGCTCAGAGATAGAAACAGCGTAAAAGCGCTAGCCATATAAAATAAAGCGACTCCTTTGGCTCCTATGCTCAAGCCTTTTTGCAACCAACCGTTTAATCCGTCCACATACTGACTGACATGCACAAGTAACACTCCGATAATCGCCAGCGCCCTTAGCGTATCTACAAATTGCAACTTATCTTGTTCTATCTTCCCCTTGTCTTCGGGCATCGTATCCCTCCATAACAATTCTTGATGATACGTTTTGTATCCATAATACACAAAATGTATCACCCAAGTAAATATCCCCATTATGTAAAAAAACACCCTCCGACCGCACCAAGATGCGGTCAAAAAGTGTTGATTTTATCATACTAATGAGTATTAATATGGCTTTATTTGTTTAAATGAAAAGGTACGGTCGTTACGATGACGTCTTTGTAATTGATTAAATAAGCTCTCATCAGCAAACTGGTCTGATTGTGCAGTATATTTTCCCACCAGTGTTTAGTGATAAATTGTGGAATGAGAACTGTGATATGGTCCTCGTCTGCCTTTTTCCACTCTACTGTATCGATGAACTTGCGGAGCGGATTAATGATGCTGCGATAACGGGATCTCAACACTACTAAACGTATACCTACATCCCACTCTTCCCACTTCTGTTCCATTTTTTGAATCGCTTCATCATCCACACCCACATATACAGCAACCACATTGTCCGACAATGTTTTGGCATAGCTGATGGTATTCATAACGACTCGTGTAATGCCTGCCACCGGAATAATAATTGTATTGCCCTTGACCATAGGTTTGTCCTTCGTGATATCAATGCGCAGTTGTTCAGCCGTATTTTTGTAATGTTTGTTGATCTTCATAAAGAAATACAGTACCAAAGGCAGGAAGATAAAGACTACCCACACCTGGCTAAACTTAGTGAAGATAAAGATGAGCGTAATCGACAGCGTGGTTAGCATCCCAACCGTATTAATAGCCAGCTTGACGACCCAGCCAGCAGGTTTGAGCCGAATCCATCGAATCATCATACCAAGCTGCGACAGGGTAAACGGGATAAATACCCCTACAGCATAAAGCGGAATGAGATTTTCGGTATTGCCACCAAAAACGATGACCAGCAATGCCGAGAAGATACTCAAAAACAGGATACCGTTAGAATAACCGAGTCGATCTCCACGAACCATAAACATATGCGGCATATATTTGTCCTTAGCGAGCATAAAAGCGAGCAACGGAAAGGCTGAATAGGCTGTGTTGGCCGCCAAAAACAAGATAAGCGCCGTCACACCTTGAATGATGTAGTACATCACACCGCGCCCAAAAGTGGCATTCGCAATTTGCGAAATGACTGTTTCTTGCGGATTAGGACGAACACCGTACCAATAAGCCAGCAAACTAATTCCGATAAACATACAGCCGAGAATCAAGCCCATCATCATCAATGTAGTTGCCGCATTTTTGGCAGCAGGCTTGCGGAAGTTCGGAATGGCATTGGAGACAGCTTCTACACCGGTTAGCGCCGAACAGCCCGAGCTGAATGCTTTCAGTAAGAGAAACAGACTGACGTTGGATACCGTAGCTCCAAATTGCGGCGCCGCCGCATGGGCTCCTCCTGCCAGATAGTGAATGATACCACTAATAATCAAAACAAAAATGGCAACAACAAATAAGTAAATCGGTATCGCCAGCACCGAGGCAGATTCCGTCACCCCGCGCAAATTCATAATAGTCAAAAAGATAATCATCACCAAAGCAATTGCGATCCGATGATCATGTAACGATGGGAACGCCGATGTAATGGCATCTGTACCTGCCGATGAGCTAACAGCTACCGTTAGAATATAATCGACCAGCAGAGAGCCGCCTGCAATCAGACTTGGACTCTTTCCCAAATTGTCCTGTGCGACAATGTAGGCTCCCCCACCACCAGGGTAGGAAAAAATGGTTTGTCTATACGACAGGATCAGGATGATAAGCAAACCCAACACCGCAATGGATATAGGGATGGAATACCATAGGGCAGCGAAGCCCGCTGTAATTAAAACCAGCAGAATTTGCTCCGTGCCGTAAGCTACAGAGGACAATGCATCTGAGGACAGAATGGCCAGTGCCTTGAGCTTATTCAGTTTCTCATCTTCAAGGGCCGTCGACTTTCGCGGACGACCGATTAATAACCTTTTGACTTTACTCAGCATTTCGTTGACTCCTTCTTTGGATGAGGGTTTTGCAAAAGAACTATGAATCGTATATTTATTATGTCACCTGCACATCAGATTGATGAAACAAATGAACTATTATTTTATACTCCCTCATCCAGAAAAAAACAATAAGGAATGCTCCCTAAAAAGAGCATTCCCGAGTAAGAAAGAGTATTTTGATAAAATACCCTTATGTATACAGTATTTTGAACCTTTCAGGCGTAATTCCTTCCGCTCGGCGGAATGTTGCCACAAAATGACTGACATCTCGGAAGCCTACGCGCTCCGAAATCTCCTTCACCGTTAATTGCGGATACTCCGTCATCATTTCCTTCGCCTTCCGCAACCGAATTACAATCAGATAAGCATACGAAGTCACACCGAACGCTTGCTTAAACAATGTATTTAAATGACGAGCGCTGACATTCATCATCACGGCCATATCCCTTAAACCCACATCTGGGCTGGCATAATTTTGCTCCATAAAGGTCAGTACAGGGGTTAAACGTTCCACATTATGAGAAAGGGAAGGCATCGAGCTATGTTGTCCATGTTTACGCAGCAGAGTCAGAAAACGGTACATATTGGCCGAAGCATCTAATCCAGACAAATCACGTTCACTAACCATGGAGTGTAGCATGTTTTCCCCAAAGCTGTGCAGCTCGCTATCCGGGTTCCAATGATACCCTCGCGTATGCTTCAATCCGAGTGCAGTCAATACAGCAGCGGCGATGGGTCCGTCAAATGTGATGTATAACGTTCGCCATACCTTGGTCGCCCGTCTGTATGCATGGGCTTCGCCTGGCAGCAGCAGGACCCCGGACTGCTCGCCCAAACGGAAGGTCCCCCCTTTATATGTAAACATCCCCTCACCAGACACCGTCTGAATCCAGTGAAAACATGGATAGCCCTCTGGACGGGACACATCCTCCTGTCTGCTATTAAATCCGATACTTTCAATAAAAAGAGGTAAAGAGTGCTCACGAGTAGTCAGGAAAAATCGCAAATGATGGGGAGTCAAAATCATAAAAAGCACCTCCGGCGTATGCGGTATTTGTGTCTCATATAGATCCATATTGTTATATACATGTTCATTTTATTATATTTAAAAGCATTAATTTGTATTATAAGATAGGATTATTCTTATATACAGAGGTGATTGGCATGATAAGCAGCAAACTTCCTAAAGTATTTTACGGTGGGGATTACAATCCTGAGCAATGGGATGAGGCCACGCATCAGGAGGATTTACGGATGTTCAGGCAGGCCGGCATTGATATCGCCACACTCAACGTTTTCTCATGGGCTAAAATTCAGTCTGATGAAATCACATATCATTTTGAGTGGCTAGATCAGCTAATTGATAATCTTTATGAAAGCGATATCTTCGTTTGTCTAGCTACTAGTACGGCAGCGCACCCTGCTTGGATGGCTACCCGTTATCCCGACATTCTTCGGGTCGATGCTGACGGGCGTAAGCGAAAATTCGGTGGACGCCATAACTCTTGTCCGAACAGCCCAACCTATCGGAAATACGCCGAGCAGATGGCTGACCGACTTGCAGAGCGATACAAAGACCATCCCGCGATCCTCGTGTGGCATGTTTCCAATGAGTATGGCGGGGATTGCTATTGTGACAATTGTGCCGCAGCGTTCCGAGTGTGGCTCAAACAAAAATACGGATCACTGGAAGAGCTAAACCGGGTGTGGAATACTTCCTTCTGGGGTCACACCTTCTATGATTGGGATGAAATTGTACCTCCAAATAATCTAAGCGAACATTGGGGAGAAAATCACTCCACATTCCAGGGTATATCCCTCGATTATGCGCGCTTCAATTCAGACAGTATTCTGGATTGCTACCTGCTGGAATATAACGCGATTAAAAAACATATTCCCGATGCCGTGGTAACAACCAATCTGATGGGCTTTTTTAAGCAACTGGATTATTTTAAATGGGCTAAGCACATGGATATAGTATCTTGGGACAGCTATCCCGGAGCTAATACCCCGATAAGCTATACGGCGATGGCGCATGATCTGATGCGCGGCTTGAAGGATGGGCAGCCCTTTATGCTGATGGAGCAAACACCGAGCCAGCAGAATTGGCAGGCGTATAATTCACTTAAACGGCCTGGTGTTATGCGTTTATGGAGTTATCAGGCTGTAGCACATGGCGCGGATACGGTCATGTTCTTCCAGCTTCGCCGCTCGATCGGTGCTTGTGAGAAATTCCACGGGGCTGTAATTGAGCATGCCGGGCATGAGAACACACGTGTATTTCGCGAGGTGGCACAGCTTGGCAGCGAGCTTAATGCTTTAGGCAACACGCTGCTTGACGCAACTGTTCATGCCAAAGTAGCTATTTTGTTTGATTGGGATAATTGGTGGGCTTTGGAAAAATCAAGCGGCCCTTCTGTCGCCTTGAAATACTTAGATCAGGTGCATAAGTATTATGCTACCTTCTTCCGGCGCAACGTACAGGTAGACATGATTTCTGTGGATACAGATTTCCAAAAATATGATCTCATTATCGCGCCTGTACTCTACATGGTCAAGCCGGGTACTGCTGAGAAGCTGGAACAATTCACAGAGCGTGGCGGCACCTTCCTAACGACCTTTTTCAGCGGCATTGTAAATGAAAACGATCTGGTCACAACCGGAGGATATCCTGGTAAGCTGCGTAATCTGCTCGGGATCTGGGTGGAGGAAATTGATGCGCTTCTGCCTGAATCACACAATCGCATTATATTGAAAGAAAAAGTGGGCGTATTAGAAGGTGAATATAAATGTGGGTTGCTCTGCGACTTGCTGCATAGCGAAGGAGCCGAGGTGCTGGCGGAATACGGCGATGATTTCTATCAGGGCAAGCCAGTGCTGACACGCAATCGTTTTGGTCAAGGGGAGGCGTGGTACGTCGCTTCCGACCCTGAGGAACCTTTCCTTGATGGTCTGCTGGGCTACATTTGTGAGCAAAAAGGGATTTCATCCCTGCTGCGTGCTCCTGCGGGCATAGAAGCCACTATGCGGTCCAAAGATGGAAAGTCTTATCTATTTGTTCTGAACCATAATGCCCAGACACAGCAATATCATCTGGATGACCAAAAAGGAAAAGAGCTAATCAGTGGGAAATTCCTGGAAGGAGATATTTCTATTGAAGGCTATGGCTTTCAAGTACTGGAGCTATCCTAATGATTCAAATCTGACTTATACCATTCACTTTACTGCATGAAGGTAATTAGTACCAAAGGAGTTAATCATGAAACGACTGCTATGGATCGGCAGCTTGTCTTATTTTTTAATTGGTCTAGCCCATGTGGTTGTAGGCTCCCTACTGCCCGTGTTGCTAGAGCATTACGGTAGAAACTATACAGATGGCGGAAGCCTGATATTCGCTCAATTTTCCGGCTTTCTGGCTGGAGTCCTACTGTCACCGTGGCTTGCCCGGACTTTCGGCAAACGCCGAAGCCTGGTATTTGCCCTACTCCTGCTGTGTGCGGCTGAAGTGCTATATTCACTACTGCCGCCTTGGGGCTGGCTATATGCCGTCGGGGCAGTAGCCGGATTTGGCTTCGGCATGGTAGAAGCAGTCATAGGTACTATTGTTATTGGGGGTATTACCCAAGGAACGGGCGCGGCTATGAGCCGTCTGGAAGTCTTTTTCGGGATCGGCGCCTTAGCAATGCCGGCTATCGCCAGCCAATTCATTGCTCTAGGTTGGTGGCGACTGGCATTCCCCATCATCTCCTTGTTTGCAGTCGTAGCCACTATAGCCTGGCTGCGCGGGTCCTTTGGCACAATGGACGCTCTATTGGACGAACAAGAACACCGAGGTGACTACCATAAGCGTGCCACTAATTCACTGGAGTCACCTACCGTAAAGGCTTCTAAAAGCAGCCCTATAGGCAATTGGAGGCTCCTTGCATTATTTATCGTTTTTTTCTTTATCTACGTAGGAACGGAGATGAGTCTGGCCAATTTCCTGCCCTCCATGTTCATCGAGCGACTCGGTCTCACACAAGCCGAAGCAGCACTCAGCGTCACCTGCTTTTGGTTGGCAATGGCCTTTGGACGGTTGTTCACAGGCTACATTGCCGATCGATACGGCTACGGTGTCTTTGTCGCTCTGAGCTCACTGGCAGCGACTCTGCTGCTGTGTGTGTTCCCGTTGATCCAAGGCACTGCTGGTGCCTTTGTCCTTATCGTACTGCTGGGACTCGGCATGTCAGGCATCTTTTCCATCGCTCTTGTTTTTGCCAGCAAAATGATGCCAGGTACAGAAGAATCGACGACCAGCCTGCTTATCGGTGCAGGTGGAGTCGGGGGGGCCCTGCTGCCCCTATGGCTTGGAAACAGTATGGATCGTGGAGGGGCAGTTGCTTCAGCTTGGTTACTGGCAGTATTTGCTTGTATCCTGTGCCTGCTTGGCGGTATCCTGTACGCCCTATATGTGCGCAAAAAGCGGCTTCAAACCGCTTCATCATGATATAAGCTACTACTGGCACCCCAAAAGTATCCTTAGTTGACAACCAAGGATACTTTTGGAGGTGCTTTTTACATACTAGACGAATGTACCTTGTACAGAAGCCTGTTTTTAGTCAAAATAGATCGTTTCCTATGAAACACAGGACAGATATCTATGCCTCCTCTAGATGAATGGAGTACTATACAACAAACCATATGGAGGTGTTTGTATTGGGTCGTCCTAAATTGAACCAAAAAAAAGGCCGTAAAAAAGATGTTTTTGTTCGTGCCTGGTTTGATAAGCTAGAAAAAAAGTTTGAGGAAATGCCCCCCAAAAAAAGAAGCCGCTCGAAACGGAAATCGTTTGGTAAAGACATCATTGTCAAAAAGCAAGTTGTACGTGTGAACATTAATCATGATGCTGAAGGGGATTCCAGAACCACAGGTGATATAGCGCAGTTCGGTTACATTTATAATGTGAGGCCCCAACTCGTTTCGATTGAAGGGGAGGTCATGTTCGATACGAACGGCATACTTACACCTGGGATTGCTCACCTTCCAGGGACTACACAAATTGCTGTAGCCGATGCAGGAAAGTATGAAGTCCGCTTTTCGGTGTCGGGTGTAGAACCTAACCAATTCGCCATCTTTATTAATGGCGTACTGGCTGAGGGAACCGTGTACGGCTCAGGAGCGGGAACACAACAGAACACCGGGCAAGCCATCCTCGCCCTGGCATGCGGTGATGTCCTTACTCTGCGTAACCATAGCTCTACTGCTGCTGTTACCCTGCAAACACAGGCCGGAGGAACTCAAGCCAGCATAAACGCCTCTGTTCTCATTAGAAAATTGGGATAGGCTTAGACTCATGCAAAGCCCCAACATACTAAAAAGGGTTTATCCATCGCACGAGGATAAACCCTGAATACTTTTTAAAAGGCGATAATGATCCCTTTGTCATTGGCATACATTGAACTAATTCCCCTGGTGGGCACAATATGAATATCTTTAAATTGATAGCGGTTCTTCAAGGTATTCATTAACTTTTGCGCCAGTCCGGGATTATTGCAATGAGTAATAACGATGCTTTCCCCTTCGGTACTTCGACCACTTTTTTCAATGGTATCTGCCAACTTTTCAATGATTTGATTCTGACCACGGGCTTGAGTAAATAATGCGATGTTTCCGTCACCGTCTGAACCTAAAATAGGCCTGATATGCAAGAATGAGAGTATCTTACCCGTGATTTTATTCATTCGTCCGTTCTTGACCAAATTATCCAAATTCTCTAAAACAAAATAGGTTTTCATCTTGCTGATAAAGCTCTCCAGGGAAGAGATAATTTCGCTTTTATGATATCCTTCGTCGATCAGCTTGCGTAGTTTTAAAGCTAACAAGAGTTGCCCAGCCGATGCGCTTTTCGAATCGAATACATGAACATCCGCTCCCTCTTCTTCCGCCATATCCTTTGCTACCAATGCACTGGAATACGAGCTGGACAGGTTGCTGGATAATGTAATGGCAAAAGAAGTATGCGCGCCTTGAAAGGCTTCCTTATACAGCATAGGTGATGGTGATGCGGAACCAATCTTGGTTGTACAGGCTTTCATTTCTTCCATAAACTGAGGCAAGTCCAATGTGTCATCATCTATGAAGCATTTTTCACCCAATGTCATGTTTAATGGAATCGTAGTTACTTGCATCTCTTCTTTAAGCTCTGTCGTTAAGTCGCAGCAACTATCTGCTATGATTTTATATCTCACCCAGTACACCCTCACATTATGTTATTTTTCCCGTAATTCTTGTTCTGAATACATGCAGATGATCACTAAGTAAGGAAAATTAATTTCATTATCTCGACGTTAAACTAAATATGGATACTATGTACTATAAAGAATTGCCAACAATAATAACAATGAAATATTTGTGAATTATTATCCTTCCCCCTCCACCTATAGACATCTCTCAGGCCGAGAACAAAAAATTCTTTAATCTCATTCATTGACTCGTTACAATAAATAGTATATTCCAGTATTTGCGATAAAATAAACCATGCTAATCTCTGTGATAGTAAGGAGTCTTCAAACTATGCTTAAGCTAATCTCCAAAAAAAGCTTCATTATATGTATTGTTATCCTGATCGCTTTAACGGCATATTTCACAAAAGATCTATGGACGGAGATGTCGGTAAAATCAACGGATCTATCGGAATTGACAATAAACCATATTCCACTAAGCAAGAATATTGCGGAGATTGATTTGACTGCTTATAGAAAGAATCCGGATTTTAACGATAAACACACGAAAGATGCCGATCACAGATATTTTGAAAATTTCTTGATTGTCTATAGCTCTAGTGGAGAGATTATGAAACTGCAAACCTTGTCCGAGAGTGAATTTTCCAGCATCGATGGTCACAAGCTTCAGAAACTTGATGATGTAAAAAATAAATTGGGTAACCATTTCGTGGATCAAAGCTACGACTCCGCCCAAAGCCTAAACGCCTTAGTATATTATGACAAAACAAATCATACAAAGGCTAGTTTTGTATATCCCCATAATAACAAGCAGGATCAGATCGTTGTCTGGACTATATTAGAAAAGTATTAACATTTATAAGAAAAGGCCAACCTTCAAATGCTGGTTGACCTTGTCGTTTAAAGAATGTTCTACGCTTCTGAACGAATATGAACTAACTTTACAGCACTGTTTTAACCGTGTCTTGTACTTGTTTCAACAATCCTTTATAACCGTCTTCATCAAGGTAGCCGATACTTCCAAGCAGCAAGTGACCAACCGATTCAATTCCAACGAAATCAAAAATTCCTGTATCTGATGTGAGCTTCAATCCTGTGGTCATACCGATTTCATCGTAGATCGCGTTGGGAGTACCATGTGTATTCACGATAAACCCTTTTTTACCTGTAAGCAGCTTATTAATCCCTTCTGCACCAGCCGTATAGGCAAAGCCGTATGCAAATACACGATCAACATAACCTTTCAAGATCGCAGGAAGTCCTGTCCACCAAATGGGCGAAATAAACGTAATCGTATCGGACTGCGTGATATACTCCTGCTCTAATTTGATATCAGCCGGTGTTTGTCCAGCTCTCATCGCAGCAGTATCCTCAGGTTTTAATACCGGTTGAAAATTAAGAGCGTATAGATCGCGTACAACGACTTCGTCACCTTTTTCCTTCAAGGTGGTTACAACCGTTTCCAGTATCGCGTGATTAAAGCTTTCAGCGTTAGAGTGAGCATAGATGATAAGATGTTTCATTTTCATGACCCCCAGATGTTTTATTGTTTTATTGTTATTTTGGCATTTGTATAGATATCTATACATTTGTTTAAAAAAATTTAAAACCTGTTTTTTACATGCTCCAGCAGATATTCCAGTTGTTTTTGTTCCTCGTCTTTGAGACCCCCATAGATGGTTTCTTTTAATTTATAGGAGATCGTCTCAAATATAGGCTCCAGCTCTTTTCCCTTTTCGGTAAGATAGATCAGAGTAAGCCGGCTATCCTCCCTTTCTTTTTTCCTTTCCACATACCCCAATTTTACTAGCTTGTCGATCAGAACAGTGACTGTGGGCTGCTGACGAGCAATTTTTTGCGTCAATTCCTTAATCGAAAGTCCATCCGTTTGATACAGAAACATCAGTATTCCACCATGGGTAGGTACAATTCCTTCAACTCCATAGGATTCGAGCTCAGATACAATTAATTTATTGATCGAGTCCCTAATGGTTCCTACAAGTGCAGCTGCATTATTTTTTAACATACAAGCATTATTGCATAGACATCTATATAAATCAAGTATTCAGTCAGTCTGATCGGATTTTCACGTATGAAATGCTTCAATGAATAAGATTTAAGTCTGTTATAATGAGAATGCAAAGGGCCGTCCCTGGTGTTCTTAATCAGTTCCTGGGACAGCCCTTAAAGTATATAACAAAATAATAGCAGTATGATTTATAGAATTTTCTTAAACATTTCGATAACTTGTTCTTTGCTAGGTATGAACGGATTGCCCGGAGCACAAGCATCCTTCATGGAGTTTTCGGCAAGCAAATCTAAATCCACCTCATTTACACCTAGTTCAGAAAGTTTGGCAGGAATCCCTACTTCCTTCGACAGGTCTTTGATTCTTTGAATTACATAGTCCGCGCATTCTTTATCCGTTTTCCCCTTATCTTCAAAACCGATTACCTTAGCGATGGCACGAAACTTCTCTGGTACATGCTTGGCATTCTCCTCCTCCACAATCGGCAGCAGCATGGCATTGCAAACCCCATGAGGCAAATCGTATACGCCGCCTAGCTGATGGGCCATAGCATGGACGTAACCCAACCCGGCATTATTAAATGCAAGTCCTCCCAAGAAAATAGCGTAAACCATTTGTTCACGTGCTTCTATATCATGACCGTCGCTCACTGTACGGGCCAAGTTGTTAAAAATAAGTTCTACTGCTGCCAACGCGGTCGCATTTGTAACAGGATAAGAACCCGGAGTAACCAAAGCTTCAATGGCATGAGTCAAAGCATCTAGTCCTGTAGCTGCCGTTAATGCGGCGGGTTTGTCTACCATCAGTTCAGGGTCGTTGACTGAAATCGTAGCTACGCTATTCTTGTCAACCATAACCATTTTGACTTTGCGCTCTTCGTCCGTAATGACATAATTGATTGTAATTTCTGCGGATGTTCCTGCCGTTGTATTAATGGCGACAATGGGCAGCGATTTATGCTTGGATTGATGAACGCCCTCATACTCCGTTATATGTCCCCCATTGGTAGCAATAATGCCAATTCCCTTGGCCGTATCCTGTGGGGATCCTCCACCAATAGAAATTAAAAAGTCGCAGCCGTTGTCCTGTAGAAATTGAACGCCATCATGTACGTTTTTACAGGTTGGATTGGGCTTGACCTCATCGTATACTACATAGTTCAAGCCAATATCATTCAGCAAGGATGTGACCTTGCCTGCAATTCCACTCTTCATCAGAAACTTATCGGTCACGACCAGTGCTTTGTTTAAATGTAGTTCTTTTATATAGGGTCCAACTTCATGCAAACAGCCTTTTCCCATCAGATTGATAGATGGTACAAAAAATACATGTGCGCTCATAAAAATCTGCCTCCTAAGGATTCACTTTTGATCCCTCGCTAAATACAGAACTACTCTAAAGTGAAACATTTCACATTTGTAATTCTATCTTTATTTAATTTTGATGTCAATATAAAAACACAGATATAACTTTGTTTTATTTTTGTTTATTTTGGTTTTTGAATTAATCCAATAATTGGTACACAACTAATCGGAGGCAGTCTCGTACAACTTAGATGAACAACTTAACAACGAGGTGATGACAGCATGACAATCAACAAGAAAGTATGGCTGGGTCTGCTGACCGTATCACTGCTGCAAGCAACCCCATCTTACGCCAAGTCGGCGCCGCTAACTTCAGTAACAACCGTTTATGTGGATGACCGCCCGCTTGAACTTACTGCCCAACCGCTACTGCTAGACGGGACAACGCTCGTCCCTATGCGTCAGTTGTTTGAGGCGCAAGGAGCTGTGCTTTCCTGGAACGGAGCCAGCAAAACCGTAACAGCAACCAAAAACGACACGACGCTGACCTATCGTATTGGAGAAGTTGCTGCCACCCTCAACGACAAAACTCTGTCCCTGAACGTTCCCGGACAGATTGTTAAGGGCAACACAATGATTCCACTGCGTTTTGTGAGCGAAGCACTCGGGAGCACAGTGAAATGGGACGCTCTAACCCGGACGATCCGAATTGCCTCTAAAGAAGACTTTTTCACAACGATTCTTTTTGGAGTCAACTTGCGCAGCAAACCAGATTCATCAGAAGCTTCCCCTTCCCTGCGGCTTATTCCAACCGGTGAAAAGGTTCATGTCATCCGCGAGGTTAATGCTCTCTGGCTGGAAGTGCGCACTAAAAACAACCTGACCGGATACATATCTGCTAAACCAAAATACAGTGATTACACCAGCACTTCTCTAGCAGAACGGCAGGGTGATGAACTGATCGCCTACGGGCAAAAATTCCTTGGTACCCCTTATGAATTCGGCGCAGCAACCGGACAGACAGCGACCTTTGATTGTTCCTCATTTGTAGGGGAAGTGTTCCGACATACGCTCTCTATCGACCTCCCCCGTGTCTCTTACGATCAGGCTAAAGAAGGCCGGGAGGTGGGGCTGAACGAACTGCGCAAAGGTGACCTGCTGTTCTTCAGTGCGCGTGGGCTGGAGATCGGCCATGTGGCGATCTATGCAGGGAACAACAAATTGCTGCATACTTTCTCCAAAGAGCGCGGCGTTCATTTTGATACGTTTGACGATAAATGGAAGGAACGTTTCGTAACAGCCCGTAGACTGTTTTAAGACGGACTGGATAGCCAATAACAGCAGCTAATCCAGTACCACATTCAATTTTTTCTGTTTGCCTTTTGCCGGACGCCTCCCTTGCGGTTTGCGTTCAGGCGGCAAAAGGATTGATTCGTACCCCTTATTCAACACGTAATTCGATCCTCTTCTTTAACACTTTCTCTTAAAATCTTGAATATTCCATCAGATCTGCTTAAATAGGTTTAATAGCTTGTCGAGAAAACACGAATATGTATGCTAATGATGGACAGGAGGAATCGTTATGCAATTTGAGACAGATCGGCTCATCATTCGTGATATTTGCAGATCCGATTGGGGAAGTATACATACCTACACGTCATTGCCCCAAGTTACTAGGCACACAGCATGGGGACCCAATACAGAAGAAGATACAAAGGCATATATAGAACAAGTTCTAGCCTCCCAGCAGGAAAAGCCACGACAAGACTACGAACTAGCTATATGTCTGAAAAACACTGGAATTCTGATCGGCGGTGTTGGTATTCATGTCAAAGATACTAATGCAGAAGTGGGTTATATTTTAAACCCAGATTATCAAGGAAAGGGTTATGCAACAGAAGCGGCACGAGCCCTGCTAGGATTTGGATTTAGTACACTTGATGTCCATCGTATTTATGCAACATGTCGTCCAGAAAATAAAGCTTCTGAGAAGGTTATGCAACAGATCGGAATGCAACGTGAAGGTATAATGCGAGAACACTGGTACTACAAAGGCGAGTTTCATGATTCATATTTGTACTCTATTCTTGTTGAGGAATTCCTCTAAACGATACAATTTTGATTTTAGGAGGGAACTTACATGGAAGCTTTTGCAGAATATTTAGCGCATATTGATAACCCGCAACATCAAGCCCGAACGGAAGAGGTTTTAGCTTGGGTAATCAAGAAGTTTCCAAATTTAAGGCCAAAAATTGCGTGGAAACAGCCTATGTTTACGGATCACGGCACATTTATTATTGGCTTTAGCGTAGCCAAACATCATCTAGCCGTTGCCCCTGAAAAGGCAGGGATTCATCATTTTTCTGAGTTAATTGTGCAGGCTGGCTATAATCACACCAAGCAGTTGGTACGTATCCAGTGGGATAGTCCAGTTGATTTCGCATTACTTGAGAAAATGATCGAGTTTAATATTTTGGATAAGGCCGACTGTTCAACCTTTTGGCGGGAATAAAAAAAATAGGATGGGCCAATGCAACTAACTCATCTGCATATTCCCAAGTTGTCTTCAGTCACTCAATGTAATACTGATATTTCTCATGCTCCTCCATACAAGGAGGAGTTTTTGTACATACGAATTTTCACAAGCATCAATCTAAACGCTGTATACTCTACCATTTCCCCACCAACATTGAAAGCTATCATTCTTCGAAACCTCATCATGCTAATGCCCCTTAAAGCGCCTCTATGCTATAATGTGGAAAGTATGGATAGCTACATATACAGGAGGATTGGAGCAGAATGATTGGGAAATTTTTGATTTTCTCTCTACTGTGGAGTT
Source organism: Paenibacillus sp. FSL W8-0439 (assembly GCF_038008995.1). Taxonomy (NCBI): domain Bacteria; kingdom Bacillati; phylum Bacillota; class Bacilli; order Caryophanales; family Paenibacillaceae; genus Paenibacillus; species Paenibacillus sp. FSL W8-0439. The sequence goes on along the minus strand of NZ_JBBPAK010000001.1, from coordinate 2,056,462 downwards.
TGCTCGGTAACCCGTTTTTGGCAATGCTCGTACTCTTAATCTTGATCTATATATTGGATCGCAGCTTTGTCGGTGTATTGCCCAGCATCAGCAAACCGTGGAAAAGAAGACGCAATGCAGCACGATTGCGTCAACAGATTGCGTTAAACACCAACGATGTGGCTGCCAAGTTTGATTTGGCTCGAATTTGGATCGAAAGCAAGAAATACTCGCAGGCTTTGGAGCTACTATTGGAAATTCAATCCCGATATGAAGATTCAGCAGACTATTGGAACGCGCGGGGTACGGCTGAGGTACACACAACCCATCTGGAGGATGGAGAACAGCATTTACTCAAGGCACTGGACATTAACCCACGAGTGCAATACGGTGAACCCTATTTGCATTTAGCCGCTGCTTTCAAGGAACGTGACGTAAATAAGTCACTACACTATCTACAGCAATTTCAGGAGATCCAATCTTCTTCTAGTGAGGGCTATTATCTGACAGGCCTAATGTACCGTATGCTGGGACGCAAGGATGAAGCCAGCGCTGCATTTAACCAATCCATTGCTGTCTATCGTTCTCTGCCCAAATACCGCAAACGAAGTGAGCGCAAGTGGGCTGCTCGTAGCTTATTCCGTAAATTAATCGGCTAAACCGCACACTGAAACGCAAAAAAAGAGGCTTATGATGGTCAGTTCCTACTGCCATCATGAACCTCTTTCTTTCATATACTTTGTCCGATCCGAAGCATCCGCTCACACTCATCGTAACGGCGCATAACCAAGTCGATTCAGTTCTTCCGCAATCACACGATAACCACGGCTATTCGGATGTATCCGGTCCAGCGAAAGCAATGCCCGTTCATTGCCTTCGAACGCAGGATAAATGTTCGCTACCCGGTAATTGGGTCCACCCAATGTATAGAGAAACGAGTTGAATTGGCGTACATATACTCCCGCCTCTCTTATCCCTGGAAAAGGATTATATAATCCCACCATTCGGATGATAAATGGCTCACGCTGACCGGACTTTATTTGATACAGGGCATGTACAATTTGGCGTACATGTTCTTTGGTATGATTCAGTGCTTGTGGAATGGAAGAACCTGAAGAGCCTGGGCCTCCAGCAAGTGTACTGATATATGGACGTAGATCATTGCCGCCGATCGTCACCGTTATGAGTTCAGCCCGATTGATTGCTGACCGAAAAAGCGGATTGTTGCGAACCATAGACAGCAGCTCCTGCGATGTCAGTCCGTTGATTCCCAGATTCTCGTAACTGACTGGTGTACGGAGATATCTTTCTGCCATTTGCCGATAGACAGGTACAAAGCCGCCACCTAGCAACGTCCCTGCACCTGTCGTTAAAGAATCTCCAATCGCTGTGTAGTGATACGCCAATGAACCCCACCTCCCTCCGACATAACATATATTATGTAGAAAAAAAGGAAGCGGGACCCGGAGATTCGCTTATTCTTCGTCTATTTCATATACACAATGAAATTGCCCACCATCTGGCAAATCCTCTGATCCATATACAGCAAACCCCACGTTGCGGAAGAAATCTGCCCCCTCCGCATCTGTATCCACCATAAGTCGCTTCGGGCTACGCTCCTTAATAAGCGTAAGCAACATCCCTCTGCCATAGCCTCTATGACGATTTTCAGGCAATACAGCCAGATGATGGAGCACAATCGTTCCATCCTCCCGCTCCTCAAAACCGACAACACCTACAATAAGTCCTTCATCTTCCACACCGAACAACTTCCATTCATCCGAGGCTTGATAAGCACGCAAAGCTGCCTCTCCGCGTTCAGGATGATCTAGCACGGCGTAGGTAAGCAGCTCCAACACCTCCTCACGAGCTGAATCTGGTTTTATATTTTTAAACATCGTTAGTCGTCTCTCCTTACAATCTGAAATGAGATTACACTTTAATTCTCCACAATAAGCAACGGCCAGTTATCTAGCCACTGTTTTTCAAATACACGCTGACGAAAAGCCGTAGTGTGACGGAACAATGGGCTTTGACGTACCCGCATATCCAGCAGATCTTCCAGCCCATGCGGACAAATGACCTCCATTTGATCCTTGGCATTCAATCGAATGGCTACAGCAGTTGCCGTCTCTGGCCAGCGACTCATCGCATCCTCTATCGAGGAATACGGAGCCTCCCCATTGCGAATATGCATCCGAGCTTGATTTTTGACAGACCAGTTGCGTCCCGCCTGTTTACGATTCAAGGACTGCTCCAGAAATTCATCTCGTTCCTCTAGCGTATTTTTGGGGTCAAAATAAATAACATCGATATCGTTTAGTGGTGTAGCCGTTGTATAACCATGTAGCTTGTCCCACACACGGTTGCGTACATAGCCCGCGGCTATACAACCTTGCGGAAGCTTCAGCTCTCGCACATAGCGCAAGTCTTCCAAGACCTGTGGATCATTCATATATTGTATGATTCGTAGCACATTTTCTTCCGACTTCATCCTGTACTCAGCCCCCTTTTTTTTATGATGACAGTTGCTGCACAGACTCTCCTCCTTGAGCCGCGAACCGGGCTGTACGCTGCGCCAAACGGCGGCGTGCGACCAGCAGGAAGGGAATACCGATCACAACCGACAGTGCAACCGGAACAAACACGGCAAGCGGTGCCGTTTGACCATAGACATCCAGCAACCAGCCACCAAATAAAGGAGCCAGTACACTACCCAAATTATTAAAGCCGATCGTACCGAAGTAGGTCCCTTTATATTGAGCATCAGCAATTTGATCAATCAGTACGTCCAGCATCGTGAACAATAATACTTCGCCTATTGTAAACAGCACCATATCCAGTATAAACATCCAGCCTGAGTTTAGCATACCGCACAGCAGCAAGCTGACCGCAATACATATATTCCCTGCTATTAAGGAATTCACTGGAGAAAAGCGGCTTGCCAGCCGCACCAGTGGATACTGAAAAGCCAATACGCAAACCGCGTTGACCGTTAGCATGTATGTAAACCACCGGGTACCTTCCTCGAAGGACAACGATAAAAATTGAGGCATTGTCGAATTGGAATGGGCATAGCCCATTACGCAGAATACAGTTCCCAACAGAATCGGCATAAATATGGGATCTCTGCTGGCTGTTCGGAACGCCTCGCCTATCCGCAGCGGAGCCTCTCCCGCTGTTGTGCCTACATGCAGATCCGATGCATACCGAGTAAACTGGATCAACAGCAGTACCCCGTACAGAGCATACACACCAGCGGCTACCATGAACGGCGTACCTGTAGATGCCGATCCCAACATCAAACCAAGCAGCGGTCCTGCCACCACACCAACATTAATCGCCGCATATCTCATGTTATAGACAAGCAATCTCTTCTCCTTGGGGGTTACATCGGATAATAGCGCCCGCGAAGTTGGCTCGAACAAGGATCTGCACAGTCCATTCAGAGCATTAATAACAAAAAAGGCCCAAGCCGCTTCTGCCAACGCAAAAGCGACAAATACAAGCGCCCAACTCGCGATGGATACCAGCATGACCTTACGTCGTCCGATCCGATCTGAAATATATCCACCGTAAAAGCTGGCAAAAATGCCAACCAGCGAGCTGACCGATACGATCACCCCCGTATGAAAGGGGGTGACCCCCAGACGGGTGGTCAGATAAATAGACAAAAATGGGATACTCATAGAGGTCGCCATCCGACCAAAAATCGTACCCGCTATAATTGTCCAGGCCAGCGGGTGAATGGAACGCAGCTGTTCTTTCATATATATATTTTAGGTCCTCCTTCTAGGTACAAGTCTAACAAGGGGGAGTCAGTCTCGACTGGTGAATATAACGTTCCAGTTCTAAACACGTTGCCTGATAAACAGACTGGAGCGCAGACAACTTCCCTTGTACATTCTCAAGTCGGTTCTCCCGTGCAAGCTGTTCAATATCAGACAGCAATTTGGACAAACGCCCGACACCTAGACTCACGCTGCCTGATTTCAACTCATGAGCAGCCTCTACTACTTTTGTGGCTTCGCCCGCAGCAACCAGTTCTTTTAACTTGTTGATTTTGGCAGGTGTATCACTGGTATACATTTCGACCAATGACTCAAGTAATCCCGTGCTACCATCCTCGTCCAGCAGCATGATCTCACGAATAACATCCTCATCCAAAATAGGCTCAGATTCCGGAATGGGTAGCCATTTGGCCAGCTTTTCTGAGAGATTTTCAATCGTCACTGGCTTCATCAAGTAATCGTTCACACCAATCTTCCGCCCACGAGCCTGGTCTTCCTCGGACACATTTCCGGTCAAAGAAATGATCGGCACAGGCGGCTGTTGGTTTTCTGCTTCCCACTGGCGGATCGCTTTCGCCGCATCGTGACCATTTAGCAAAGGCATATGATGATCCATTAGAATGCAGGCGTAGGATCGTTCGGAGGCCGCTCTTACTGCAGCTTGTCCATCCTCGACAAAGTCAATATGCTGGAATCCCAGGTGGTTGAGCTGTAATTGCACTACTTGACGATTCACCCGATTATCCTCTGCTACCAAAATAGCTTGAGAATGACTATGCTCACGAAGCAACTCGCTACGTACCGTCAATTCACCATTTTCATGTTCTTCTATTTCAACTGCCTGTCCTGATGCCTTCCTGAAGGGAATTTCAAACCAGAACGTGGAGCCTTGGCCTTCTTCGCTAACGACCCCAATCTCTCCCTGCATAAGTTTCACAAATGAGCTGCATATCCATAGCCCCAGTCCCGTTCCTCCATATTGGGAGGCGCTGCCTTCACCAGCTTGCACATAAGGCTGAAACAGCTTGTCCTGATCCTCCGCTGAAATCCCGATGCCCGAATCCTGCACCTCAAAACGAACACGTTGGGAATCCTTAGTTTCCTCAACCAATTTTGTCCGAACAACAAGGTTCCCTTCGCTTGTAAATTTATTCGCATTGTTCAACAGATTAAGCAAGATCTGCATAATCCTTGCCGAATCTCCTTCGAGATGCTCTGCCACGGCACGATCAGTCTCTATACTCAACTGGTTGCCCATCTGATAAATTTGCGGCTCCAACAACTGGGCAACATGGCTCATAATCGCCTGAACTCTGACATTTCCGATCTCTAACTCCATCTGTCCTGCTTCTACTTTGGATATATCGAGCAGATTATTAATCATGTTTAGCAGCAGAGAGGCCGACTCACGTATCACACCGATGGCCTGCCGCTGATCTGGAGATAGTTTGGATGAAGCTAACATTTCGATCATCCCCAAAATTCCGTTCATTGGCGTTCTAAATTCATGACTAACCACGGCGAGAAAAGTGCTCTTCAGGTCATTAGCCCTTATCGCTTCTTCCTTTGTCCGCTTTAATTCCGCATTGCTTTTGGCAAGCTGACGCTGCAGATTGACCAGTTCGTTGTTCATTGCTGAAAATTCATTCAGCAGCTTTTCTTCCTCAGCCTTGCTTTTCAGAACCTCATCCGTTAATTGTTCGACCGTTCTCCGCAGGACAGCCATTTCTGCTGTCGGTTCCTTCATATTAAAAGGCCCCCTTTACAAAATGACTTACGGGTTGCCAACACTAACATTATCTCTTGAGCGAAAGTATGTCCTCTGCTACCTCCAGCGCTTCCTCCGCACCTGGTGCATATCCATCCGCTCCCACTTCCTGCCATAAGTGTGAATCAAGATTAAAGGGCAATCCACCGACCATAATTTTCACATGACTCGTAGTAGTATTTTGGCGGATCACAGTAATCAGCTTTTTCACCAGATGGACATGGTAAGCCATGGTAGCTGAGATAGCCACCACATCTGCGTTGTAGCTCACAATGGCCTGAAGCAGACTCCGATCAGGTACATTGGCACCTAAATAGTACGTATCCCAGCCATCCATCTCGAAGATATCAGCCAGCATACGCAGGCCTATTTCATGCTGCTCGCTGCCTACACATGCTGCTACGAGGCTGCGTCCCTTATTTCCAGCACCTATCCATCTGGGGTACAGGCTGGAAATAATAAACTGAGTCGCGGCAGTACAAAAATGTTCTTGACCAACCGTAATTTTGCCTTCATGCCACAGACGACCTATTTCATATTGCGAAATTTGAAAAATATATTTATAAGTATGTTGAATAGACATACCTTCATCTAGCAAATGGACGATCCAATCCAAAGCCTGTCTGCGATTACCAAACAGTAAATATTCCAAATATTGAGTCACATCGGCAGCATAGGGATTATCATCTGTAATAAAAGAGGCGTACTCCTCTTTCTTCCCAATTTGCTGTATCCCCAATTCCAAATGCTCCAGCACCACCGTTTTTTCCCTGTGGTGAAAGTGCTCTACCAATGTCTCCCGAATTAATTGAAAATTGATGATCAAATCTTCTTGGGTTATGCCGAAACCTTCTAAAAGTCTCTTTAACCAGGAAACATAATACGTAAATAAAATAGGACTGCTCACGATTACACTTTCAGCTAAATAGTTCAAACTATATAAAGAGTCCTGTTTTGTCTTTATTTTACCGTTGTCCCCAAAGCGCTCCAAAAGATCTGGCTGTAATTCGTATTGTTTGTGGGTAACTAGCTCAGCCAAATCTCCTGCTTGCATCAATAGCGACTCACCTGCGGTATATTGCTGTATACTCATGTACAGCTCCTTCCCCGACAAGGTATTTGTATATGAAACAGGTTCTAGGGATGACCTCAGATCGAGACTATTAGACAATTATACCTGATTTGCGTCCCCACTGCCCAAAATTAGACAAAAAAATAAAATACCGAAAAGTCGGTATTTTATCTTAAAGCTGATTTAACCAGAAAATGCAACACTTATGATCCGTTACTCTTCTGTCCCTCAGCTGTTAGTCCAAGCTTTTTTAGCAGATGAATAGCCTGCTCCTTCTCTTCCACGGATAAGCCATCCACAGTCTCCATAATAACACGATGATGCTGCGGGAATATTTGCTCAAAAAAATGACGTCCATCATCAGTTAATTCTGCATAAATTACACGCCGATCATCTTGTGACGCACGGCGGGTAAGCAGGTTTTTTTTCTGGAGTTTATCCACCACATACGTAATATTCCCGCTGGAGATCAGTACCTTTTCTCCAATCTTCTGCAAAGGCTGCGGTCCGCGATAATACAAAAGGTCAAGCACACCAAATTCAGTTGTATTTAATCCATGACTATGAATGTCCCGATTCGTGCGAGACGTGACCGAATTATAGGCACGAGCCAGAACAACGAACAAATTAAGCGCTAAGTCCTGATCATCTGGTTTTACAGACATATTAACAGCCTCCGTTACTCATATCTTTATTCCAAGATATCTTAATTGCGTACTTTTGTCAAGTTTAAGCGCTTCCCTTCCTGCTTTTACAGTCTGTATTGAAGGAATTACCATCTATTATGCGAAAGTTGCCGTTCATTATGTAAAAAAGCCTGCCCTCGACCAGTCATTAAATACTGATATCGAGAGCAGGGCGATTATGATTCAATTCTTAATTTCTTACGTAAAAATACGTAGGCAACACGTCCGCATATTACTCCCAGTACATTCAGTATGATGTCATCCACATCCATCGTACCTGCGCCCAGCAGCATTTGGGTTACTTCGAGAATGACCAATGCGGCCACCACCACTAACAGCAGCCTGCCTACCCTTCGCATAGATACCCAAATGATCGGCAAAAGAATACCGAAGGGAATGAACACACCAATATTCCCAAGCAAATTAACACCCCATACCCGAAAAGGGGAAGAATGCATGGCCCGCCAGTATCGCCCGATCGTATCCAAGGGAACAACATTATATGAATAGGGAGGTCCTGGCCGCAGCGTGCGACCAAAACCGAGAAACATCCAATATAATAGAAGCCCTGTATATAATATCAATAACACGAATGCTACATTATAAAACAGACGGTTACCAGACATTATTTATTCCGTACGTCAATTTGTCCATTAGCTCGTGCGATAATAACTTGATCCGCCATGTTAATGAACAGTCCATTATCGACTACACCCGGAATCTGATTCAAGCGAATTTCCAGTTCCTGCGGGTTCTCGATCGTACCATAGCGGCAATCGGCAATATAATTTCCGTTATCCGTAAGGAAGCGCTCGCCGTCTTTCATACGCCATTCCGCTTTACAGCCTGTCTGCCGCAGAGCCTCTAACGTCCATTCACTGGCAAAAGGTACCACCTCGACTGGCAAAGGGAATGCGCCCAGTACCTTCACATCCTTGGACTCATCCACAATAATGATTAATCGATCGGTATTGCTTTCCACAATTTTCTCTCTCAGCAGAGCACCGCCTCCACCTTTTACCAATACCAGTTGCTCATTCACCTCATCTGCACCGTCAATGGTAACGTCAAGCCTCCCAATCTGATCAAACGGAATGATGGGAATTCCCAGCTCCCTGGCCTGATCCTCCGAGGCTTGGGATGTAGCTACAGCCTGTATATGTAATCCTTGTGCCACACGCTCTCCGATTTTTTGAATAGCCCAATAGGCTGTCGAGCCTGTACCAAGTCCTACTTTCATACCTTCCTGAATCGCCTCAACTGCTTTTTCGGCCGCTTTTTGCTTCAAATTCATTATCATCTCTCCCGCTATATAGGCTAGTGTTGATCAACATCTATTTTATATGAGAACGCTTTATAAAGACAGAGACAGCTTTTTACCATAACAAAGACTATTTTCATCGTGTTCATACTCCCCAAATCGTTCAATAGGTTCGTATCCCTGCTTGGTATAGAAGGCAATTGCTTCAGGTTGAGCTGCTCCAGTCTCTAGATTAATCCTTACTACTCCCCGCTTTCTGGCTTCCTCTTCCAGAAAAGATAATAGGCTAACTGCAATTCCTTGTCTGCGATAAGAGGAATCGACATAAAATCTTTTAAGCTCCATCTCTTCCGTATCTATAGGCCTAAGCCCTCCGCAAGCAACTGGTTTTCCATCCATATACACAACAGCGAAAATCATATTTTTAACTTTCGGGTTGGAAAAATCCACCAAGTAAATTTGATCGGCAGGATACCTTTCCAACAAGTCTTCATCCAGCCTACGAATCAAATCATGCAGATCCGCATGATCGCTCTCAACCTTTAAAATCGTAAACCTCGACACTTTTCTCATCCCTCTTCTCTATGCATAGATACATGGACTCATTTCGCGAACAAATCACGAAAACCGCGATAAATCAAGCATTCGCGGCTTCAAATATGAAAAATGTCCCAAATTGATAAGTGCATTTGACTCTATTATAAAGTATGATGGTTTCTGTTGAATAGTTGCTTATGGACTGAAATGAACTCGAATTTCAAGCAGGAGTATAAATTGGAAAATACTGAAATACACACAACCTTTACCTATTAAAAATTAATTTTTTATTGCGTTAGGTATTCATTTCATGAGCTTTTTGTACGACATATATATAGGGATATCATACTTGTCTAAAAAAGACTTAAGACCTATTTTGAAAAAATCAAGGGTCAATTATCTCTATTTATTGTGTTTGTAAGGGGGACTTGATTATCTCATTCGATAAGCGGTTCAACACCATATACAAAAATACTACCAGGGAGTGGAACATTTTGAAAAAGTGGAGTAGCTTATCATTCTTCACCAAAAACTTATTATTATCCTTCTTCAATATCGTATTGATCGGGCTAGTCCTTATTGTGTCTAGCTATTTGATCCAACGTACGATTTTGATTGACCAATTGCATGGGCAAGTGGAAAAAATCACATTGAAGTGGGCGCAGGGCATTAATTCCGATGAAGTATCCCAAGCGGTTCAAGAAAAAAATTATGATGGACCCATTCAAACCAAACTTCGTACCTATCTTGATAACATCATGGCAACGAACCCGAATATCTCTCACGCCTATATTTTCGGAACAGAGCTGGAAAATGGCAATCAGACATCTATTGTCGCCATGCCAACAGATCTGAGAGAATCATTTGAAAAAGATAAAATGGGTGTCGGCGCTATGTACGAGCAACCCAATGTCGTAGCAGTAGGCGTAACTAGCATGCTGGACTCCGGCAAACCTACATTCACCAGTTTTTACGATGACTCTTTTGGTACATGGACGACTTTGATGACGCCGATTAAAGATCCTAGTGGCAAAATCTTTGCCTATTTTGCTGTCGATGCTGATGCCGGTGCTGTACCTGCCGGATTGACCAAGCTGCTCATTAGCGGCGCCACCATTTTGGTGATATTCCTACTGATCTGCCTGGCGCTTCAATATTGGGTAGTAAAACGCACACTATCTCCGATTAAGCAACTGATGTACGGTATCAGTGAAGTAAGCAGAGGAAATCTGGATGTTCAAATTCATGCTGGCCAAGATGACTTGGGGCTCGTGAATCAGAACTTCAACGATATGGTAAGCCATATTAACAGCATTATGACCAAAGTGAAGCAGACTACTGATGAAGTCAATGAATCTGCGAAGGAATTACTCGCAATCTGTGAGCAAAACGGAATCAATTCCAACATCATCAACCAAAATATCAATGAAATTACGGATAATATCCGTTCACAGGAAAAAGCGACAGGCGATAGTGCACGAGCTATGGCTGAAATGGCATCAGTCATTCAAAATATTGCTACAAGTTCTTCCAATGTGGCGGAAGAAGCCAATTCGGTAGAGAAGCGTTCGAATGAAGGTAACGAGATTGTAGATAAGGTATCATCCCAAATGCATTTGATTACCGATTCAGTAACTAATACTTCCCGTATCATCAAGTTGCTAGACAGCCGTTCACAGGAAATTGGCAATATCATTAGCACCATTTCAGGAATTTCTAGCCAAACGAACCTGCTCGCCCTGAACGCTTCTATTGAAGCTGCGCGTGTCGGTGAAGAAGGTAAAGGCTTTGCCGTTGTGGCCAATGAAGTACGTAAGCTGGCAGAACAATCTGCGGAGGCAACTAAACAAATTACGTCTCTGATTGAAGAAATTCAAAGTGAAATCGGACAAGCTGTGAATTCGATGGAGCAAGGGAACGTTGAAGTTCAAAACGGTATCGTCGTTGCTGGACAAGCAGGCGAGTTGTTCAATGACATTCTTCAAGCAACTAAAAATCTAGCATGGCAAATCCAAGAAGTATCCAGTGCTACTGAGCAAATATCTGCGGGGACACAGGAAATGACCGCGACAGCAGACGATCTTTCCTCCACCGTAACCAAAACAGCCAATAACAGTGTTCACATTATGCAAACGGTAGAGGAACAAAAAGCCTCTTTGGATTCTATCATTGAGTCATCCCATAAGTTGACGTCCATGTCTGAAGAGCTTCAAGAAATTACATCTTATTTCAAAATTGCAGACACAAACCGTACCAAATCATAATATCCATTTATCGATTTCAATGCATATTTCATAAGTAAGTCGTTCGGTGATGCCTCCCTCCTGTTCATCCATTTGAAGGGATCGGAGGCATTTATTAGCTTCATTACTTATATTGAAACATCAAACATTCAGGAGGTTAGCGTAATGGCTTCATTACTACAAAACAGCACACAGACAGCTCCATCCCCATTCCTAGTTCCCTTGGATTTTGCACGTATACAGCGCAAGTATACATCCTCTACTTATCAAGTAGAGTTAGAAACATCCATCTCGGAACAACTGAATCAACAAAACACTGCGGAAGACAAACAAGCAGTGCTCTTATCAGCGTATACTGCATGGTTATATCGTCTATCCGCAGAGGAAGAAGTTTCTTTCTCTACTTTTGTGCCTCAATCCGGTCTGCTTACAGCATCGTTGACAGTGGAAAAGGAGACGACTTTTCATGAACTGGCAAGCTTATTTCAGGAGATGCTCCGTGAGCCTAATGCATTCCTGGCAGAACCGCAAGCTGATACTTCATTTTCAACAACACTTCCTACAGACAGCGGTGTAGAATCCCGTATTATGGACTGGGCTGTTCGTGATAACAATGGCACTTATCAATTACAGATTCGGTATGATCAATCACTCTTGCTGGAAACAACGGTGGTTCGCTACGCAGAATACTTTGCAACCCTTCTGCGAGGCGCGCTCAACAACAGCCATGCACTTGTAAATTCCATTGACATATTATCGGACGCAGATCGAGCTGCTCACGAAGCTTTAAATGATACCGTCGTAAAATATCCTGAGCATCAGACGATTCACGGAATGTTTGAAGAAGCGGCTTCCCAGTACCCTGATCGTCCAGCTATTGCTTCCCATACTGGGGAGTATACGTACCGTGAATTGAACGAGCGTGCTAACCAAGTCGCACGTGTTTTGTTATCCAAAGGTCTCACCAAAGGTGAATTCGTGACCATCTTCATGGAACGAAGCTTGGAGACCGTTATTTCCCTGCTCGGCATCCTAAAAGCCGGAGGCGTGTACGTTCCTGTTGATCCCGCTCACCCTGCTGACCGGAGTAGCTACATTGTCGAGGACACGCGTTCTCCATTTGTCTTAACAACTTCCGCACTCACCCAACAAGCGGCTGAACTATGCGGGTCCATTGAAACCGTAAAAGAAATATTAGCTATTGACGGACCACTGGCAGGTTATGCAGCAAGCAATCCAAACGTTGAAGTAAGTCCAGATGATCTAGCTTATGTCATCTACACCTCCGGTTCTACAGGCAAACCAAAAGGTGCCCTGATCGCTCACCGCGGTGTCGTTAACCTAGGAGCTGTCGTACAACGCGATTGTGACATTACGCCTCAGGATGTATTGACCCAATTCGCCACCTATAGCTTCGATGCTTCTGTATGGGATACGATTGGAGCCTTGTTTTACGGTGCAAAATTGTACTTGCTGTCTTCCGAAGAGCGCGTATCTGTGGAAGAATTCGCTGAAGCCATCGAACGTACGGGCACGACGATTATTACCATTTTGCCAACTGTATTCTTTAATCAGCTATCGACGTACCTGTCAGATGAAGGTTATCGCAAGCTCGCAAATGTTCGAATTGTTACTGTAGCAGGCGAAGCACTGTATGGCTCACAAGTTCGGGCGTTCCAAAGCAAATTCGGTACAGACACAGACATCGTCAACGTATACGGACCAACCGAATGCACCGTAGCGACGACGACCCATCGGGTCCGCGGTGCCGTCCCTGAACATGTCGTTAATATCCCGATCGGCAAGCCGATTTACAATTACAAAGTGTACATCGTTAACGACGATAACAAGCTTTGCCCAGTCAATATTCCGGGTGAAGTATGTATTGCTACGCCTGCGTTGGCCCACGGCTATCTCCATCAGCCGGAGCGTACAGCCCAATCGTTCGTGGACAATCCTTTTGTCCCAGGTGAAAAAATGTACCGTTCAGGTGATATTGCCAAGCTGCTGCCAGACGGTACGATTGAATACGTAAGCCGGAAGGACTCGCAGCTCAAAATTCGGGGGAACCGGATTGAAATAGGAGAAATTGAAGACCATTTCTCCAAACATCCAGGTGTTCAGGACGTAGCTGTTGTCGCCGTCAAAGATCACACAGATCAGAACATGTTAGTGGGCTATTTCACCACTTCGGACGGACAGTCCATTCCACAGGACGTTATACAGTCTTATATTGGAGGCAAGCTGCCTTCCTATTTTGTACCAACCCATGTCATTCACCTGGAAGCTATGCCTATTTCACCAACTGGCAAGATCGATCGTAAAAAGTTGGCTCTGCGCCCACTTCCTGAAGTGTCTGATCTTACGTCCGGCGGGGAACCTCTCCGTAAAGGAACTGAAACACTCATTGCCGAAGCATGGACACAAGTGCTTGGTAAACATAACATTGGCGCGACTGACGATTTCTTCCTGATCGGAGGCGATTCGCTTCGTGTCATTCATGTGCTGGCTATTTTGAAGCCGCGTTATGGCGCGCTGCGTATTGGAGACTTCTTCCGCTACAAAACTGTTCGTGAGCTTGCTGAATACGTGGAGCAATTAGGTACAGAACAAGCGCCGCAGCGCAAGTCACTCGCGATTTCTCAGGAGAAAACAGATTTGAATGAACATCCTATTGAGTTGCCTGGTGCTTCAGATTTAGCTGAAATCCGCGACTTGCGCGTGATTTTGTTAACCGGAGCCACAGGATATCTGGGTTCACACATTCTGTATGACCTGCTCCACCGGACAGAAGCCAAAGTATACGCAATGGTACGACCTTCTCAGGACGGTCCATCTGGCTTTGAGCGTATTCAATCCGTTTTGACAGGATATTTTGGTCAAGATATCTCCAGCTTGATGGAAGGACGGGTGAAGGCTATCTATGGCGATTTAGAGCAAGCGGATCTGGGTCTCTCTTCTGTCGATCGCCATATGCTAGAGCACCACATCGACGGTATCATTCACAGCGCCGCTGACGTTCGCCATTTTGGTGATTCGGCAACCTTCGATCGCACGAATGTCACCGGAACATTGGAACTGCTAAAAATCGCTCAAGCTAAGCCAGGAGTCTCCTTCCATCATGTTTCCACTATGGGAATACCGGAGGATCTTGCAAACGAAGGAAAATGGGAATCGACATTAGAGCTCTCTGCCTTCCCAGATGAACTGAACGTGGACAACCTGTACACGAACAGTAAACTTGCGGCAGAGAAGCTATTGTTCCAAGCAGCTCAAGCAGGTACACCTGTCTCGATCTACCGTGCGGGTAATTTGACAGCCCATTCGGCCAACGGACGCTTCCAGCGTAATATCGACAGCAATGCTTATTATCGTATGATGAAGGCGATGCTGCTGCTGGGCAAAGCTCCACAGGCCGATTGGCATACAGACTTTACACCAATTGATTACGCCAGCCGTGCGATCGTAGAACTGTCTGTCAAGCAAAAAAGTGCAAATCGTATTTTCCATATCTGTAATCCGAACCCATTGCCATATGATGAATTGATCGCAATGGTAAACCAGCTCGGCTACGCAGTAGAAACGCTGCCTTTTGACGATTACAGCGCTTGGCTGCTGAATCCGTCTTCTGGCATTCAGGAAGATGCACTTCACCTTGCTATGGGACAACTCGAAGGTGATGGTGCCAAGGATTCAGCTTACCGTTACGGCTGCTCTGTAACCACAGCTCTGCTGGAACAAGCTGGCGTACAGTGTCCGGTAACCAACCTGGAGTTTATTCGCAATATGATCCAGCATGCGGTCGAGATCGGTTACTTCCCGGCCTCATCTTCGGTATCTGTACAAGCAACACAGAGGTAACAAAGTTGTGATATTTCCCCCGCGTGTTTTCGGTATGATAGACTAGATTTTGCTAGTTTCATATTTAGTATAAACCTCTATACTTTCAGAATTTTTTGCATGCGGGGGATGTCATTCAATGAAACACACTTTTTTAAAAAGAACATTGCTCATCATAAGCTTGGTAGCTATTCTCGGGATTTTGGTGCATGAAGCACGTAACATTTATCACACACCTGTAGTCAAAGGAACTCATCGTACACGCACTGCTAATGCAGATCGACTGGTACGCCATTTATTTTCACTGACGCCTACCCCAGATAAGGTATATTACCAAAACAAAGTAATTGTCCTGATGTATCATGAAGTAACCAAGACTCCACCTGATCCCGGTGCTCTCAAGCTTAGTAATTTAACGAAACAATTGGACGAAATGAAAGCAAATGGCTTCCATTGGATCACCATGAAAGAGTATACGGATTTTATTTTACATAAAGGCAAGGTTCCCGCTAATGCGGTCCTTATGACATTTGACGATGGTTATGAATCCTTCTATACGGACACTTTTCCCGTGTTGAAGAAGTATCATGTTCCGGCTACCAATTTTCTCATTACATCCACAATCAGCAATCCTAAACATATTGGTATACCCAAGCTGACATGGGATCAAATTCATCAGATGCATGCAGAGGGCATTGATTTTTACAATCATACCAATGACCAGCATGCTTACGGATACTCCAACACAAAGCGCACCAAACAAAAACCACTTCTGATGGGCCCGGTGTATTCGAAAAAGCTGGGGCGAATGGAAACCGAGGACGAGTTCAAACAGCGGGTTTATACCGATTTGGACCTGGCTGACAAGAAGCTGTTTAAACATTTACACAATGATCAGAATGTACTGGCCTTCCCTTATGGTGGGTATACCAAGGAGACGTTGGAAATTTGCCGCTCCTTGGGAATTGACGTTACGTTTACGGTGAAACGAGGAATTAACTCACCAGGGCAAACGAACGGCTATCGCGTCAATGCAGGAGGAATACACAATATTCCCGAAGTATTGGTGCAATATATGAAAGAAGGGGCTCCACTTCGCCCACTTCCTTTTGCCCAAGGTCCCAACAAAGTATCCTGAACAGCATAGTATATTTAGGATAAAAAGAACCTTTACAACCACTATAAGTCGTGGTTGTAAAGGTTCTTTTGTTGTATGGATTCGAGTTCAGGGCCAGATACGAATTAGCGCAATAACAGCCAGATGTACGGGATAAAAGCTGCGCCACAACCAACGCGGTACCCGACGATAAAATCCGCTCTCCCCTGTGGCAAAACATACAATCAGAATACTGGACAGCAGACTAAAGTGCTGAATATTCGCATGGTGTACCATATCATACACAACATTCAAAACAAAATGGGCAGCAATCATCATATATGAACGGGTGTATCGATAGATGAGAACAAGCAGCAGACCATAGGCTCCGTAATCCATCTGGCTGAGCTCCATGAACAGGGCTGTGAGGACGTACAGACCCGATACAGCCACCCAATGCTTCATGCGAGATGCAGCAGCCAGCGCGAGCAACGACGCCAGTAGCGTCCAGATCACATTGGGTCTATGCACATCAAACGCCAACATGTAGGGCACCTGGGAGATCAGGGCCAGTCCGAGCAGGCGAAGCATGTAGCTCCGCATATTTCGGGTACGGGTATAGCCCATATAGAGGGCATACGCGTAGATTGGAAAAGCAAGCCTGCCGGCAATTCTCCAAGCCGGATCTGTCGGAAAAAACACAAGTCCGACATGGTCAATCAGCATCGTCAGCATGGCCAACCAGTACATATAAGGCCCCCTTATTCATGTTTTAGGTCTTTTCTTCCGTCAAATTCAGAATGGCGTTCATAATATCCGTTTTCGTAACCCGCCCTACTAGCCCCTGAATTGGAGCCGAGGAGGTACATGGCTCGTCCAAAACAGGAAGACAATTAATCTGATGCCGGATCAGTCTCGATATTGCTTCCAGTAAAGAATCTCCTGGAGCAAGCGTCGTCATTTGGGCCCGGCGGGTCATAGCCATGGTCACCGGGACAGTGTGAAGATCAGTATGTCCCAGCATGACTTTCAGCAAATCCTTGCGGGTAACGATACCAATGAGCTCCTGCTCCTCCCCCGTGACCATCAGAGTGCCTGTATTTTGCTGAAATAGCATTAACACCGCATCATAGGCGGTAGCATCACCTGATATCAAAATCGGGTCACTCAGTATATCTGCCACAGTCAGCTTTTTGAGCATACTGCCGATATGGCTATCATAGTTTGGATAACGCCCTGGCAAGTAGCCTACCTTTGGTTTGGCATCTACTAGCCCGAGCATAACGAGCAAAGCAAGGTCAGAACGCAAAGTCGGCCGCGATAGTCCCAGCTCTTCAGCAATTTTATCCCCTGTAACAGGCGCCAGACGCTGGACAATATCTACAATTTCCCGCTGTCTTTCTGACAGTTGAATAATGATTACCTCCTTATGGAATGGGGTAGTATACATTATTAATGAGCTTAGGTCGGTCAATTTCAGCATGTTTCGACAATTCATCAAATTTTAATCAAAGACCGCTTGTTTTCAAATTTAAAATGTGTCACAATTAAAAATGTAATACATACTAATTATAAGTTTAACGTGTGCAATATGCTACATTTAAATGAGCTAATGTACGCCATATGATATGTATTATGTACTATATAACCCTGAGGAGGAAAATCAAATGAAATTTTTCTTGGATACTGGTAACATTGAAGAAATCAAACGTATTGAACGTTTGGGTCTGGTTGATGGTGTAACAACGAACCCTTCCCTGATCGCTAAGGAAGGTCGAGTGTTCAAGGAAGTCATTCAGGAGATTTGCAGTATCGTTGAAGGTCCCGTAAGTGCTGAGGTAATTGGCCTGAAGGCTGAAGATATGCTCGCAGAAGCTTATGACATCGCAAAGTGGGCACCTAACGTGGTGATCAAGCTTCCTATGACCGAAGACGGTTTGTACGCTTGTAACGAGCTGACCAAGAACGGAATCAAAACGAATGTAACATTGATTTTCTCCGCAGCTCAAGGTTTGATGGCAGCCAAAGCTGGTGCTACTTTTATCAGCCCGTTTGTGGGACGTCTGGATGATATCGCCGTTGACGGCATGAAGCTGATCCGTGATCTGAGACAAATTTTGGACATTCATGGTTTGAAATCCGAAATCATCGCTGCTTCCATCCGCAACATTAAGCATGTAGAAGATGCTGCTCTATCTGGTGCACATATCGCCACCATTCCGGGTTCCCTGCTTCCTTCCCTGTGGAAACACCCACTGACAGACAGCGGTATCGAACGTTTCCTTAAGGATTGGGAAACCGTACCTAAAGCTTAATTCGCCAGTCATGGCAAACTATATTGTACTAAAACCCGAACAGCCCGTTTTTTACGGGCTGTTTTTTTGCTCTTTTTCCCGCATAGACAAGTAAAAGTAAAGTGGAAAAGGAATGTATGTTTACAAAACGCTGCACAACTTCTTTTGACAAAACAACTTGTTGTCCATATAATTGTTATAACAACTAATTAATTTCAAAGTATCCTGTGCGGAAAATTAGAAAGGAGTGTCATATGAATAATTTGCCTCCCGATTGCTCTATTGGGATGTTGCTTGGAATCACCCATCGCAAAATGAGTCAACAGCTCTCGCATCGGCTTAAACCTTATGATATTTCCCCAGAGCAATGGTCGGTTCTGTACCAAATCTATCAGGCCGAGGGTTTAAATCAGAAAGAAATTGCAGCTAAGGCTGTAAAGGACCAGCCCACCACGACTCGTATTATTGATTTGTTGGACAAGAAGGGCTGGGTACAGCGTGTGAACAGCCCACAGGATCGCCGGGCTTATTTGCTTCATTTGACTGAAGCAGGCCGACAGCTTGTGAAGGAGACTCTCCCCGTCGAACGAGATGCCAACCACGATTTTGTAAAAGGAATTTCCTCTGCAGATCTGAAGCAATTCCGCCAAACGCTTTTACAAATTCATATCAACATGACTGAATCAGAAAAACAAGGAGAGAACGATTAATATGCAACAAGGCAAGCAACCTCTTTGGACCAAGGAATTTATCGTTCTTACGGTTTCCAATTTATTTTTGTTTCTGGAACTACAGATGATTGTATCTTCCATTCCTTCCTATGTGAAAAATGCATTCCATGCTACCTCCGTGCAGGTCAGTCTTGTTACGACTTTGTTCGCATTAAGTGCAATTGTCGCAAGACTTTTTTCTGCCCGTATGCTGGAAAAAGGACATCGCAGCGCCCTGATCTTCGTTGGACTGCTGTTTGCATTAGCAGGAACGTTGGGATACAGTGTTTCACCGACAATTGCGGTACTCCTGCTCATGCGTATGCTGTTTGGGATTGGCTTTGGTATGAGCAGCACTGCCTTTCCAACAATGGTCACTGACGTCATCCCTCCCAAACGTCTCGGTGAAGGAATGGGATTTTTTAGTCTGTCCACTAGTTTAGCCATGTCTATTGGGCCAACCATCGGTATTTCGATGCTGCAATACGGCAGTTTTAACCTGCTTGCCTATTCGACATCTGCTGTCATTGTTGTCATTTTCCCTCTAGCCTACTGGCTCATTCGCACACTGCCTAAGGGGCATGTCGAACCACCTATGGTCCCTTTGGAGGAAGGGCGCAAACCGGCATTCAACCGTAAATTGTGGATTCCCGCCTTGTTGAACATGTTGATGTCTATCACATATGGCGGGTTGCTCGGTTTTATGGCGCTCTATGGAGATGAAGCTAATCTGGCGCACCCGGCTTACTTTTTCCTGTTTAATGCGGTATCTGTACTGATCGTGCGCCCCTTCTCGGGCCGTATATATGACAAAAAAGGGGCAAAGGCACTGCTCATCCCTGGTTCCCTGTTTCTCATTGGTGGTCTGATTCTGCTTTCCTACGCACACAGTGACGCCTTTATGTATCTGTCTGCTCTTTGCTACGGTATCGGGTTTGGTGTTATGCAGCCAACCTTGCAAACCTGGATGATTCAGGTCGTGTCACCTAAACAGAGGGGCATGGCAAACGGTATGTTTCTCAATTCCCTCGATTTTGGAGTCGCAGCCGGAGCACTTATACTTGGCGTTATCGCCAAAGCCAGTGATTATGCATGGATGTATCGTCTTTCGTCGCTGTTTGTTGTGCTGTTCTTGCTGATTTACGTCATTCAGATTATCGCAAGCCGCAAGCCTAAAACAAATGTCCCTCTGGAGGGGTAAGACTATTCTTTAAAATGAGTATCCATCTATATTTGCTCAAATATCAAAAGCACCCGTTACCATGGCTTTACATGGAAAACGGGTGCTTTTTTTATTTCAAAGCTTTTTCAATTGCAATTTATTTATATTTCGCAGGAGTTTTGTGTCTTAGCTTAGAAGAAAGAGGCTTTTCTCGAGACACGTATGTCATTCCCTCAGTCTTATGGCTACGATCACTGGATTTGCCCCCTGCGGGTTCATCCTGCTCTGGCTTGACCGCAAATAGCATAAGCAGAGCCGCAATCCCCCCCACTGCGGCCATGACGCCAAAAAGCAGACCATGCCCACTGCTGCCGATCAGCAAGGATACAACCGGAGGGCCTAAAGATACTCCGACAAAGCGCATACTGCTGTACAAGGAAGTGATGGTTCCGCGCTCTTCTTTTTCAATTCCCTTAGTAATCAGTGCATCCAAACAAGGGAGTGCGAGCCCAATACCCCCGCCCCCTAGCGTAAACAGGCCAATCACAGCATAAATATGTTGAAAAAATCCGAGAATAGCAAAGCTGATCGTCAATATGGCCAAACCACCGAAACCGATCCATTTCATACGCTTTTTGTGCTTGCCAATAACCTTGCCACCTAAATAAGAGCACAGACAGAGGGAAATAAGCGGTATGGCCAGCACAAAGCCCTTCCAGACGCCATGGAGGTTGTAACGACTTTCCAGTATGTCGGATAAGTAGAACAAGACGCCAAAAATGACGAACATACAAATACCGCCCATAGCAAAAATAGCATAGAGCCAGCGTCCCTTTTCGGCAAGCACCTGCTTCACATTCCCCACAAATTCTCGAAACCTAATCGGTTGGTTTTTACGCTTGGGTACATGGATCAGCCAAATGACCAAAATAAGCGAAATCAGACAGAGGCCCGGAATCACTGCCAATGGCAAAAACCATAGTACAGCTCCCAGCGCAGCACCGAGAATCGGACTTAATACTTTACCGAATGTGTTGTAGGTCTCGACTACCCCCAGGTTCTTGCTGGCTTCATCCTCGTTCTCATACAGATCGCCCACAAGTGGAATGACTATAGGAAAAGCCCCCGCCGCTCCCGCGCCCTGAAGTAGACGACCTGCAATAATGGTCCAGTAAGCTGCCAGGTCATGTAGCAGCCATGCTCCAACCGCAGAAATGCCCCCTCCAATCACAGTCAGAATCAGACAGGGAACAATCACCGCTTTACGGCCAAAACGGTCGGATAGATAACCAGCAATCGGTATCAGTAAAATGGCCACCACCGCATACACTGTAATCAACATGCTAATCCGAAAGGAGCTTACATGTAGCTTACGTCCGATTTCCGGTAAAACCGGAATCAGCATGGAATTACC
Organism: Paenibacillus sp. FSL W8-0439; assembly: GCF_038008995.1. Taxonomy (NCBI): domain Bacteria; kingdom Bacillati; phylum Bacillota; class Bacilli; order Caryophanales; family Paenibacillaceae; genus Paenibacillus; species Paenibacillus sp. FSL W8-0439. The sequence goes on along the minus strand of NZ_JBBPAK010000001.1, from coordinate 2,034,609 downwards.
CAGCGTCATCATCAGCGGGATGGAACCTAATGCAACCAGATTCCCTTTATTTTGTTGCATCCCGTTACCACCTTTGCAAAAGTAATAACACAGCTGTCCAGATTCGTTCAACAGATGTTATTGTGTTTACATTGGTGGGAATTTATACGACTATACTTTAAAACCACCGACCCTTGCGTTTAGCAATTGCGACATATCCGCCAGAGTGTGAATGGACGATGCAATTTCCTCCATGGAAGCCAGTTGCTCTTCAGCCGCCGCACTGACGCTTTGGGTTCCTCCTGCCGTCTGCTCCGCTACTTCACGTATGCGTTCCGCCGCCTTCACCATTCGCTCTGATCCATCGGACATTTGTTCTACAGATCGATTAACACTGTGAATTTGCTCGCTGACCTGTTGAATGGAACTTCCAATCTGACGAAATGCAGTTTCAGCGGATTGCATGACCTTTACGCCAGATTGCACTTCAACTGTTCCAGACTGCATGGTGGAAGCGACATGCCCAACATGCTCCTGAATGTTTTGCACAAACTGTGTGATTTCTGCTGCTGAAACCGATACCTGCTCGGACAATCTTTTTACCTCAGAGGCCACAACAGCAAATCCTTTGCCCTGTTCTCCCGCTCTTGCCGCTTCAATGGATGCGTTAAGCGCCAGCATTCCAGTCTGTTTGGCAAATCCGGTAATAACAGATCCGATCATGCCAATCTGCTCCGCCTGTTCACTAAGTGAACGTACAGCACGTGCAGAGCTGTCTACACTTTCGCTTACCTTCTCCATCTGACGCATAGCCTGGCCAATAGATTGTTCCCCTGCTTCTGCATCTTTAGCGGCGGTATCAGACAATTCATATACCTGCTCGCTTGTGGCAGCAATCTGTTCCAGTTCGTAGGCAAGTTCTTTCATGGTATCTGTAGTTTGTGTAATATCATCGACCTGATGCTCCATGCCCGTCGCAAGCTCTTCCATTACACCGGAGGTATGACGATTGGCCTGATTCATTTCCTCAGTACTGACGTTAACACGCTCTGCGGTTACCGTTAATGTACGAGCCGTATCCTGAGCATCCACAATGATACTGCGGAACCCTTCAATAAGCTTGTTGTAGGAGCTCGCAATCATACCGATTTCGTCTTTGGACGTAATATCCAGTCGACTTCGCAAATCTCCTCCACCTTGAGACATTTGCAACAACTGCTCATTCATATGGTGTAATGGACGGATCGAACGAATCAAAACGATAGATTGAGCAATGCTGTAAATAATAACCAAAAGCCCTACAATGCTCGTAATCAAAGTTGTATTCGTCATCGTTTGGTGCGCCTGCTGTATTTTCACCGTTACCATATCTTCCTGCGCCTTGACAAATGCTACCACCTTGGTATCAAGTTGCTTACGCAAAACCCGTTCGTTTTCAAAATCATCGAGCAATTCAGAAAATGGAGGGAAAGCATCATCTCTTGTACTCTTATACCCCGCTGTAGTCAGTAGACTATGAACCTGATTCATATAGGTATTAATCCCTGTTTTGAGCTCAGTCATCTTCTTCTTTGTATCCTCATTACCTGTATTGAGTAGAGCTTCTGTCTCCTGTAGCAACTTTGCAACTTCACTCTGCTTGTTTCCGATCTCATTCCCATACTGTTCGTCACGAGTCAGCAAATATGCCCGCTCATCATTGGATATCCCGTTTAACAAAAATTGAAGAGACTTGGAGTTATACGCAATCGTCTCTTCACGATTCATAATATCTTTGTACTCGTTCTCACTATGTATACTTAAAATGTAATTGGTCAGCAGCATGGCAGCAATCACACTTGGGATCAGTATCGCGCTGAGAATCATTTTGGCCTTAATTGTTAAGTTCATGAATTGGTCCCCCAGTTGTTTCAAAATAAAATGTTCAACTTACTATATATCGTTTTATTGGTCTGTTTTTTTAAATGAAAGCGGAAAAGTGTATAGATTTTTAAATATATTTGTGTCTATTAAGTGAACATATATATGTTTTTTTATATCAAAAAACAAAAAAATTCAAATTAGGGAAAAAGATAAGAACTATTATCCGTTTGTACTTGTCGGATTTGGAAGGTTAAAAATGATATACTATGTAATGGTATGCTATAAGCCTCAAGGAGGATTTGCATGAAAATTCTGGAGCTCAAACCACTTATTCACGTGCTTAACAAGTTGGAAACCCGTAGCTGTCTTATTGAGCAGCAGGGAAACATGATCATGGATTACTACCGTGAACCTCAAATTGCCAACGAACTCTATAAAATAAATTCCTGTACCAAAAGTGTGATTTCCGCATTAGTTAGTATGGCTATGGATCAACAACTGGTACCCAAACCAGAGACACCGATCCTCGAATTTTTCCCCCAGCTGGCCAAAGATAGTGACCCTCGAAAGCGTGATATTACGATTGAACACCTGCTGACGATGTCTGCTGGCTTTAACTGGACGGAATTTGGGGGACAAAATTCTTTTCCTACCATGAGCAAAACGTCCGATTGGGTGCAATTTGTGCTTTCACAGCCATTATCGGATATACCAGGTACGCGAATGGAGTACAGCTCTGGCTGTTCTCAACTTTTGGCCACCTTGCTGCGTTCTGCCTCTGGACAAGCCGTTGCTGAATTTGCTGAGGAGCAATTATTCCAGCCACTCGGTATCGATAACTATCATTGGGAAACCGATCCGCAAGGCACTCACACCGGAGGCTTCGGGCTACATCTCAGACCGCTGGACATGCTCAAATTCGGGCGGCTTTATCTGAACGAAGGAAGCTGGGAAGGACGGCAGATCATCCAGACAGAGACCGTCCGATATTCGACTCGTCCATTTCTTCCAGCCTCCAAACCACAAAAAGCATATTACGGCTGTCACTGGTGGGCTTCTTCCTTTTCGGATGAGAGAGAAACAGGAACCGAAATAGACTATTTTTACGCACTCGGCTTTGGTGGGCAATATATTATTGTGGTCCCGTCCTATGACTTGGTAGTTGTCCTCACGGCTGATAAGTTTAAGAAGAAACAGAATCCTGTGGATATTTTCCGACAATACCTTGTACCACTACTACTTCAAGAGAATGCATAGGGAACAACATCAAGCTAGATTGAAGATATTTTCTATCAGATGCAACATTAAAAAGGGCCTGCCTGGTTTGTATCAGGCAAGCCCTTTTTTTTCGCAATATAATCGCTACATTATTAAACTATCCATTCACGGATGAACTCCTGGCCTATCCCAAGTGAATAGTGAGCACTTGCTGTCCGCTGGAGGCTGGTGTAATAATTACTCCCTGTTCTCCCGCCAGACTGCTGCCTTCCTCCACTTGAACAGCCTCATGGATACCGCGTAGTACTAACGACCACGGTTTAACGGCACCTTCTGCCTTCACCGTAATGACAGAATCCTTACGGCTGGCAGTAACCGTGAGCTCTTCTTCGCCTGATGTATTCACGATAACCGAATGAGCCTGTTGCCCTTCGCCGAGCTCAAACAAATGAAGCGTCACTTGATCTGCATAATCATAATTTGGACGACGATCCTCATGACCGATGGCCAACAATGTGTTTGGCTTCACGAGCACAGGTAAGGTTGTAAAATCATGATGCTCGTTGACCCAACGACCACCAGACACGATTTCATTCGTTAACAAATTCGTCCATTGTCCCTCGGGTACATAATAGGTTACATTGCCTTCTTTATTAAAGATCGGGGCTACCAAAATGGAATCCCCCAGCATGTATTGTAAATCCAGCGTTGCACAGGTTGGGTCCTGCGGGAATTCCAATACCATAGCCCGCATCATCGGCAGTCCCCTCACCGAGGATTCCACAGCAGAAGCATACAGGTGTGGCATCAGTGAGCACTTGAGTTTGGTAAAGCTGCGCACCACGTCGACTGACTCTTCGTCAAACAGCCAAGGAACACGGTATGACACATTTCCGTGTAGACGGCTATGGGAGGATAACAATCCAAACTGTACCCACCGTTTGTATAAGTCCGGCGCAGCCGTTAGTTCAAAGCCGCTAATATCATGGCTCCAAAAGCCAAAGCCACTCAAACCAAGCGATAATCCGCCCCGCAAGGACTCTGCCATCGACTCATACGTGGACGAGCAGTCTCCGCCCCAGTGAACTGGGAACTGTTGTCCCCCGGCTGTGGCAGAACGTGCAAATAATGCGGCTTCATTTTTGCCCAGCTTTTCCTCCAGCACATCAAACACAGCTTTGTTGTACAAATGCGTATAGTAATTGTGCATTTTCATTGGATCAGAGCCATCATAATAAACTACATCTGTTGGAATACGCTCACCAAAGTCGGTTTTGAAGCAATCCACGCCTTGATCGATCAGCACCTTCAGCTTATCCTGATACCAGGCAACTGCAGCCGGGTTCGTGAAGTCAACCAGCCCCATCCCCGCCTGCCACATGTCCCATTGCCACACGCTGCCATCAGCTGTTTTGACCAAATAGCCATTCTCCATACCTTCATCGAACAAAATGGACTTTTCTGCAATATACGGATTGATCCATGCGCAAATTTTGAGTCCCTTAGCCTTCAATCTCTGCAACATACCTTCTGGGTCTGGGAACATATCTTGATCCCACTGAAAATCGCACCATTGGTATTCCTTCATCCAGAAGCAGTCAAAATGGAATACCGAGAGTGGCAGATCCCGTTCAGCCATCCCGTCGACAAAATGGTTTACTGTCGCTTCATCATAATCGGTCGTAAACGAAGTGGTCAGCCACAAACCAAAGGTCCAGGCCGGTGGCAATGCAGGCTTGCCTGTCAGCTTGGTATAATTGTCCAGTACCTCCTTAGGATTAGCTCCACCAATAATAAAATACTCTAACGATTCGCCAGCAACGCTAAACTGTACCTTCGAAACGTTTTCCGATGCAATCTCGTAAGATACCTTTTCCGGATGATTGACGAATACACCGTACCCTTTATTGGATAAATAAAATGGAATGTTTTTGTATGCTTGTTCACTGCTGGTCCCGCCATCTTCATTCCAAATATCAACGACCTGACCATTTTTCACAAATGGAGTGAAACGCTCTCCAAGGCCGTATACGTACTCTCCCATACCCAGTTCCAGCTGCTCCCGGAAAAATGGCTGGTCCTGCGGGTCTGTAATATAGCCGGGTCCCCGATGCCCACTGCCCGTGACTTTACGATCCTTGACATAAAAGCCTACGTCCCAGCTCTTTCCACGACCGACTCGCACACTCAGATCGCCGCTCTTCAGCACTGCTACGTCCTCACCCACCGTAATATCCACCTCTGTCGGCAAGGTGTGAATTTCAAAATCTGGTCCATGATGCACCCGTCCCTTATGGTGGTTCAGACGCACCCGAATAACATTCGGCATGGGAGAGCTGTAGGTCGCTTTCAGTAACGCTCCATTTAGCGTATCCCCTTTGTGCTCGATCCGGTGGGTTGCTGCATATACCGTCATGGAAGCATCGTCCGTCACGATATCACGGATGTCAGCAGGATTTTGTATTTCATAGCCCTTGCGAACCAACCAATAGCCATCAGTAAATTTCATCTGTCTCTTCCTCCATCTCGACTTTTATATTCCTTGTTCCCAAATCGCTGATTGGATTTTTTCGAAATCCTTACTATAATAATATTGATTTATGTAAGGGTTTACTTCTTTTATTTTGACGTTTAGTATTAATATTTTGATGTTTTCTATATAAATCAGTGTGCCGAAAGGAATCAGTAAAATGCAAAGGGAAATGTTAAGAGAAAACCGTATTCACGGCAATCCCATGTATCCAGTCAGCGTATATCCGAGCGTAGAGCAATTGAACGGAAATAGTATATTGGAGTCCCATTGGCATGAGGAAATGGAGTTTATCGTAGTAGAACAGGGGAGCGCTATATTTCAGACGGATATGGTCTATACGGAGGTTAGCGAAGGTGAAGCCCTTTTTGTACACAGTGGCGAGCTTCACGCTGGTTATTTACAAAAAAGTCCTCGCTGTGTATTTTCTGCGGTGGTGTTTCACCCGGATATGCTGCACAGCCGCACGCAAGATACAGTTCAGACGCAGTTTATTGAACCATTTATCAATAAAAAACTCGTCCCTCCCCCTCACATTCGCGGTGTGCAGCCTTGGGAGCAGGAGCTATTGACCGCGTTGAAACGTATTATCACTAGCCATGAACAGAATGCGCCTGCCCGTGAACTGGCGACCAAGGCGCAGCTCTATAGCATAATTGCCTGCCTGTTCCCGCACATGACTCCGGCTAGCGGAGAGGACGTGGTTATGGCGAGTCAACGCAACAAGGTCGAACGGATCAAAAAAGCACTGGCGTACATCAACAGCCATGCGCATGAGCCCATTCGTTTGCGAGAGATCTCAGATGAGGTTGGGATGAGTGAGGGACATTTCTGTCGTTTCTTCAAGCAGATGGTGCAGAAAAGTCCGGTTGAATATATCAACTATCAGCGGATTCAGAAGGCTTGCAGGTTGCTAGAGCAAAGTGACCGCAAAGTAGTTGATATTGCGCTGGATGTGGGATTTGAAAATCTAAGCTATTTTATTGCAACCTTTAAAAAATGGAACGGTCTGACTCCTTCGCTATACCGCAAGCAGCACGAAGCAGATCAGGCGCTTGCTGTCCTTTCTATAACAGACGGAAATTTATGATTTTGTTTTGAATAGCTGCGCGTAAAGTTACAAAAAGAAAGAACGAACAGAAGATCAAGTTCTCCGTTCGTTCTTTCTTTTTGTTATACATGTCCAATTCACCGAATAAGCAAATCATTTATTTTTTGGGCTTCATAAGTATGAGGACAACTTTTCTTCGTTTAATATAGTAGAATATATACCCCCCTACTCCTCCTAAAACAGAGGGAATTAACCAGCCTAATCCTACATCATATAACGGAAGAATTTGAGTAAAAAAGTCATTAATTACTTTGATTTTTATTCCAGCAGCATTCAAGCCGTCAAATAGACTAACAATGAAGGTTAATATTAAACTGCCTTGATATACTTCTGATTTTCCTTTAAACACGGAATGTAAAAATGTTAAAAATATTAGAGAAATCGCAATAGGATATATTGCAATTAACACTGGCGTTGAAACCTTAATGAGCTGTGTTAAACCTATATTGGCTACTATGGTACTAAATATGGATAACATGAGAGCAATTCTTTTATAAGAAACTTTCGGAAACAAGGTATGAAAAAAGGAAGAACATGACGTAATAAGCCCTACGCTTGTCGTTAAACACGCTACTGTAATCATTAAGCCTAATAAAATGGAGCCGTAAGATCCAAAATAATAGGATGAAACCTTGGCTAACACCTCAGCACCATTTTCTAAAACACCCAGTTTTTCAACGCTAGAAGCTCCCATGTAAGCAAGAGACGTATAGATAAATGCTAAGAGGACAACCGCAATGGTTATCGATTTGGCACAAATGATCATCAGCTCTTTTTTGGCAGTAACTCCTCTTTCCTTAATTGCATTCACAATAATAATTCCAAAAATAAAGGCTACAAGAGCATCCAATGTTAAATAACCTTCTTGAAAGCCTTTGAAAAAGACGTGCGAAGTATAGCCTTCGGCAGGTGCTTGGAAGGCTCCTATGGGGTGAATAAGGGCTACGACCACCAGAATCCCAATGAATGTCAATTTAATAGGTGTTAAAAACTTTCCGATCACATCAATAATTTTTGTAGGGTTAAGTGATAACAAGCATGCAACCCCAAAAAAAAGAATGGTAAATACAAAAAGTGCGACAGGATGATCTGTATGGTTTGAAAAAAAAGGCTTGACTCCAATTTCAAACGACACACTACCGGTTCTTGGAATTGCATATAACGGGCCAATGGCTAGATAAAGAATCGTTGTAAAGACAATCCCGAATACAGGATGTACACGACTCGCTAAAGTTTGTAAATTGCTTTTGCCTGAAAAAACAAAGGCAGTGATGGCTAGTAACGGTAAGCCAACTCCGGTAACCAAGAAACCCGCATTGGCTATCCACACATTCTTTCCAGCCATTTGACCAAGCATAGGTGGGAAGATTAGATTCCCTGCACCAAAAAATAAGGCAAATAGCATCGATCCTATAATAATAATAAAGGACGAAGAAACACTTTTTGACATAATAAATCCTCCAACCATGAAATCACAACAGTTTGTTATCATTCATTTTCTTTTTATTTTGTGTAGTACATGCTCATAGGGTTATAGCAGCACCAAGTAGGGATAGCCATCCGCTAACCCTTCCCGACCGGTGTGAAACGTTATTCAAGATGTGGGGTTCGATAACTCATCATTACACAATACTCTATATACGTTCACGGTATCAAGTAACTTTGTACTTGCGAAAGAACCACTTCATCCCCTTGCTTTAGCAATTTATTGTGCTATCAGTATGACCATGTCAGCCAGACCTTAGAACAATTCTACTTCTTGCCGTGTTTCTCCTCCTACTAAATGAGCTCAATGAACTATAAAGAATTTTACACGTAGGACTTATTTCTTACAAGATGAGAAAAGTTATGTACAACCCAACCTGGCAATTGATTGCAATAAGCACAGGAAATCTTGGGAAAATGCCCTATGGATTCAATTCAATCCTCCTTACAATTAATAGTACAGACAATGCTTAATGACGTTGTCAACACATTGAGCAGCTACAATTTGAAGGGGTGCTTATACATGAGGAATTTGGCAAAACGCAACTATTGGTCTTTGAGCGTTTTTAACTTCGCTTATCTGTTTACATGGTCTGCCGCCATGTCTTTTTTTGTCATTTGGCTAGGACAAAGCCTGGGGATTTCAGAAACCTACACAGGGTTTTTATACGCGGCTAACTCTATCGTCGCCTTGATCATGCAACCCCTGTTTGGGTACTTATCCGACAAGCTGGGCTTGAGAAAACATCTGCTGTACATACTTTTTACGATTCTTTTGCTCGTCGGACCCTTTTTTATCTATGTGTACGGTCCATTGCTTCAAACGCAGTTCGTCATTGGTGCTATTGTCGGCGCCCTATTTATCGGCCTGGTGTTTAATGCAGGTAATGGTGTCGTCGATTCCTATATGGACAAAGTGTCACGCAAATACGGGTTTGAATACGGACGAGTTCGTATGTGGGGCTCACTCGGGTGGGCAGCTGCTACCTTTGTTGCGGGACGGGTCATCAATATCAATGTGAATCTGACCTTCTGGATTGCCTCCGTATCTGCCGTTGTTGCTATGATCTGCATCTTCCTGACCAAAGTCGAAATTTCTGGACAGGAGCAGCAGAAAACTGAATCGTTGAAGCTCACTGACGTACTGCATCTCGTACGCACCACAAAGTTCTGGTTTCTAATGCTATTCATGGTTGGCGTGACCCAAATTTATGAGGTATATGACCAGCAATTTGCCACCTATTTCGTATCTCAGTTCAGTTCTAAAGCAGAAGGAAATCAATTCCTTGGTGATTTAAGTGCTGTGCAAGTATTCCTGGAATTTGTGTTTCTGTTTGTTACCCCATGGTTTGTCAACAAAACGACTGCCAAATGGGCATTGATTATTGCCGGAGCGATCATGTCATTGCGTATTATCGGTTCTTCGCTGCCGTTCGGTTCCATATGGGTGGCTGCGATGAAGATGATTCACTCCCTGGAAAAACCGCTGATTCTGGTCGCCATCTTCAAGTACATTACCGTCAACTTTGACCAGCGCTTATCGTCCACCATGTACCTGCTGTATTTGTTTATGGGCTCCCTGGTGGTATCTGTTTTCTCACCTATTGTCGGACATATGTATGAAGTTCTGAATTTCCCGATCACTTATGTTATTTTGGGTTCCATTGCCGGTCTGTTCACCATCATTTCCTGCTTTACGCTGACAGCTGACAAGAAAAATGGAGAACGGTATCTAGAGGAACGCCGTAAACAGGATCTGAAAAGAGCTGCTAAAAAAGCTGAAGCCGTTCAATCGTAATCTAATGGTAACAGCGGTAGTCTAGGACTTGTTTTTCTCGTCCAAGGCTACCGCCAACTTACTTTAAATTTTGAATACAGACACCGTTTGATTCATCTCTTCCGCCCGCTTGGCAAGCATGTTAGCACCTGCAGACACTTCCTGCATGGAAGCAGTAGTTTCCTCGACTACGCTTGCGACTGTTTGAGTAGAATCGGCTGCACGTTCGGAGATTTCGGCAATTTTCTTCATAGATTCCACCATAGAAACGGTTCCTTCATTTACGGATCTTGCTTCTACAGCCGCAGTGTCTACCTCACCGCTCACTTCTTCAACGGCACCGACAATTTCAGAAAAGACGTTACCGACACCTTCGACAAGCATCATACCTTCATTTAGTGATTGAACACCTTCATTCATCGAGATGACAACTTCGTCTGTTCTTAATGCGATTTCGTTGACCAGAGAGGAAATCTTGCCGGTTGCTTCACTTGCTTGTGCCGACAAATTGCGTACTTCATAAGCGACAACCGCAAATCCTTTTCCCTGCTCTCCCGCTCTTGCAGCTTCTATACTCGCATTGAGTGAAAGCAAGTTGGTTCGGGCTGCTATATCACTGATCATAGCTGTGATCTGTCTAATCTCCGCTGACTTTTCTCCTAGAATATTTACTACTTCAGCGGATTGAGTTACCTTGGTATGCACATCTCTTATTTGAGAGACAGTGGAAGACATTTGGGTTTTTCCGTTGTTTGCTTTTTCTTGTGCTTGGATTGTGAGATTAGCTACATTCACAAAGCGATTGGTTATGTTCTCTACACTTTTAGAAACACCTACCGTGTAATTCAGCGTTTCAGCAATATCTGCAAGCTGTGTCTGAGATCCCTCTGCGACTTGAGTGGCACTTATAGCTATCTGCTCGGTAGCAATGCTTGTCTGTTCTGCACTGGCTGTTAACTGTTCAGCCGTAGAAGCAACCAGTAAGGAATTATCCACAACTTCCTTTAAAAGGTTGCGCAGTGAATCGCACATTTCATTAAAATCGGATGCCAATTCCCCGACCTCATCTTTGGATCGGACCCTAAGAGGTTCCACTTGCAGGTTCCCCCTCGTTACCAGCTTTATCTGTTCCGCTATCCTTAATATGGGCTTAGTGAACGATTGAGCCAGTAAAAAAGAACCGATAATTCCCAGGATCGTACATATGATAGTCAAAGAAATCATCAAAAGTCTACCTGAATGGTAAGATTGACTCGATTGATTAGCTGCCTCAGTGGCATACTGCTCATTAAGCACCTTCAGTTTATTTACATCGTCTAATGCCGCCTTATAAATAGAAGAATTTCCATGAACGATCATGTAGGCCATCACTTTGTCGTTTTCTTCCATGGCAGCGGAAACCACCTTTAGATGGCGAAGATACATTGCCCACTGACCATAAAAGTTGGTGAACAGTTCTTTTTCCTCCGCTGTAGAGGCTAAACTTTGATATTTATTTACACTCTTATCCATTGAAGCTGTAGCTTTGGTTAGTTCTTCTTGATAAGTGGTGCGAATAGCCTCATCCTCTTCGAGTATCAATCGAACAGTTAGTCTATCGATTTCTGTAATCTGCTTATCCATACCCTGAAGAAGAATAACCGCAGGTAAAGACCTGTTATTTACCTTATCAGAAGCCTCTCCCATTTCCGACATCTTAATGACGCCTATAACACTTGAAAGGGACAGTACGACAACCAGTATGAGAGCTGCACTAATTATTTTTTTCTTTAACGTTAATTTAAACATCCTTATCTTCCTTCCCGTGACTGGTCTCATATCATCCCTGCTGAGCTTTCCAGTATATGCGTATTTGGCGCAACAGCTCAGCCTTATCTATCTTTCCACTAATGTAGCTTTGGATAGATGCTCCTGTGATGGCCCCATGATCAGGTGGAAGTGTTGCCATAAACGGCAGCGTCTTTCCGCTCGACAAATATGACTTGATCGATTTACTCAAGGGATCGGTAGGCACCAAGTCAATACTCTTGAAGGCCGGTATAACATTGGCCTTGTTGACCAAAAGTTCCTGACCGGACTTTTCGTATACCAGCCAGTTTAAAAATTTCTTGGCTTCCTCTTGCTGCTGAGGCGTGGTAGCTGTGGAGTCGATGAATACATACTTTGTCACACCAACTGTGATCTTTGAATTGTTGGGATCATTCGTATTATCATTTAACGGAAGAGGCAAAAAACCGTATTCCTCATTTGCCGTATCATTGCTCTTTATTCCATTCCAAGCCCAGTTACCCATAAACCAAAGCCCTACCTTGCCCTCTCCCAAAGCTTTGGCACCATCGTCATACGTACTGTCCAAAGGCGAGTGCTTATTGATGCTGTTATCCTTGAGCAGGTCTAAAGTTTGTACCCATCCAGACATTACACTGTTTTGGGACAAATCGATGGAGTTGTTCTGCATACCTTTAACAAACTCTGGAAAACCTTCGGGTTGAACAGAATAAGACAGAGCTAAAAGATGAGAGCCGAGAGACCAGTCCATTGGTGAAAGCATGACCGGTGCTACTCCTGACTGCTGAATCTTAGCCATTAATGAGTTAAGGCTGCTTCTACTTTTCACCGAAGAAGGATCAAAAGAACCCCCTGTTGCCTTGTCCAATACTTTTTTGTTATAGATTAATCCATAGCCTTCCACTGCAAATGGAAATCCCAGCACAGCATCATTTTTCTTAACGGCGTCAAGTCCATTTTCTATCGTATCGGCTACCCACTTCTCTTTACTTAAATCAACGGCTTTATCCAGGAATGTCTGCGTGTCTCCCGGGTCAAGCATCGACATCGTTGCTGGACTTCCTGAGCCGTACATCGACATCAGCTTTTGATATGCAGACGTTCCCTCTGGAGCAGTAATAATTTCTAAAGATACTTCCGGATGCTCTTGATTGTATTGTTTTGCCACTTCTTCCAATTGGGTTTTTATTTCAGATTTGGAATTCAAAAATGTAATCTTAGTCGTCTGCTCTGATACTGGTGATGCTGAACAACCTATAAACATCAATAAACATGCTAGAGAAATCGCAACTTTTAGCTGTTTTCTCATTAACTTTCCCCCTAAAGATTTACTTTGTAAATTTTATGAACAATATTCAATGTTATCGACATAATTCCCCAGGGAGATTAGAAGTTTTTAGTTGGTAAATATCGGAAATCAGATTAAATAGTACAAACTGGTTGTTACGTTAAGTTAATGAATAGGAAAGCGCAACGAATTTTATCCAGTCGCGTCTGAATATGGTGAAAAGTTGCTACGCAACAAATTTAATTAAAAAAGGAGAAGTCATTTATGAACAAAGCATTCTTTGTTTTTTTTCTTGCTATCTTTTTATGTATTTCATCGTCCACTACATATGCAGCACAAAATCAAATCAAAATTGACGGTGTGGCTATTGCAACCGATGCGAAGCCAGAAATGAAGAACAAACGTACAATGGTACCTTTACGTGTTATTAGCGAAAGTTTGGGGGCTAGCGTCGTGTGGTCCGATTCCGGGGTTATTCTCGCTAAGAGCGATATGAAAGTAAAATTAGCAATAAACAGAAGCATAGCGGAGAAAAACGGTAAAAAGATACTGCTTGATGTAAAACCATACGTGAAAAACAATCGCATATATGTTCCACTTCGTTTTATTGCAGAGGCGTTTGGATGTAAAGTCAATTACAGCAACCTTATAGTGACTATTACTACTGAACCATTGTTCATAAACGGTGTACAAGTAAAGTCACTTCAACAGGAATACCGAATGACTTTGGGCGGCGTAGTTCAGCAAATTCATGGCAATGCATATAACAAAACCATTTATAATATGTTTGCAAAAAACAAAGGTGAAAAGGTTGAAGCACCTGAAAACTATTCTTGGAGCTTAACTCTTGACACACCTGGATCTTATTATAAAAATGCCCAATACGATTTCTTAGACCCAAAAGGGAAAAGCTTAGCTCGTTATGATGTTTATTCTTTAATTCGCACTTATCCATCTGAACTTTTAAAAGAATACCCTGAGACTTTGGTTCATGATGTGTCCAATAATGAGTGGTATTTGTTTAGCGATACCGCAAGTCAATCCATATATAAGATCATTAATAATGCTACAAATAATGGTTTTCTGACGGTTATAAGTAATACTGTTGTATAATGCGATTTTGTCTTATTAGCGTCTTTAATAGAAAAAGGCGAATTCCTAGCTAATAGAAAAGCCTGGGAATTCGCCTTGTTTAATGCCTATACAAGCTGAACTTTTATTTTTACATAATAAGGGAGTATGGATGGGTTATTTGTCCATCTGTAGCATTTCAGACTCATAGGACTGAAACGCATTTTCCATCCCCATTACTACATCTTTAATCTTCATGTAGCCTTTCGTATACGGCTCCGAATCACGAATTTCTTCCCACATATAGTGATATTGCTTCATATCCTCTGTTTCGCATACGACGAAATCTGTATAGTCCTTTCCGGGCAGCGCTTCTGCATCAAAAAAACGAACCTGAACATGTTCGCTGTACTTCTGAATATGAGCCTGCAAGGCCCCCGCATGTTTTCGGCGTTCTTCCCGGGGTAGAGCCAACCAGGAAGGGTAGAATTCCAACAATACAATCATCATATAACGCATATGCCTATCTCCTTTTTTTGTGAAGTTTGAATGGATTTATCGTTATTGTACGCTGCTTGTCTGCCAAGCCGCATTAACATAGGTTAATGCGGCTCGCTGCGCAGCAAACGACTAAGTGAGACGGGGGATACACCTATGTACGAAGCTATATGGTATTGTGCAACTCGTTTGTCCAACCCGGGATACTTGAGAAGAAAGGCATCATAACGTTCCCTAGCAGAAAGATACAACAATTCGCGTTCTCGTTCCTCCTTGCGAATGTATAGTCTTTCCACGCTCTTACGCACGAATCTTTCCCACATATGGCTTGTATCCATAAGCTCCTTCAGGACATGATATGGAATTTCAATAACAACCGAATCTTCCATGGCCTCAATCGTAAAAGTGGATGGTTTACCTTGAACCATAGCGCCATAAGAGGTTACATAATCATTTTCTGGTGAAAAACCAACATTATATTCTCTACCATCTACCAAAGTATAAAACAACCGGAATAATCCCTCCGAACAAAAATAAGCATGTTTCACAGGTTCCCCTGTTTCAATAAGATATGTACCCTGCTGAACATGCCTCACACGGGTTTGCTCTACAAACCTGTTCCAATCCTGATCTATAATTGAGGCTTGATGAGCCATTTTTTCTAATGAACGATAATATAATTGCATCTGCTCACCACCCCACAAAACGTTGATTAAGGAATTAAAGATACCTTTCGGACTATATAAGAAAACAGGGGCTATCCCTCAGGTCTGGGTAGACCTGCAGGACAACCCCCAGCGACGTATTCTATCAGGCTTCCGTAGCATCCTCTTCCACGAAAAGAGACACCTTGCGTATACCGTCGGCTCCGATCACGACAAGTCCCTGATCCGACAGGCGGATTTCAGGGATTACGACCAGTGCGAGCAACGACAGTGTCATCAGCGCGTTGTTCAGCATGCAGCCGGATTGCTGAAGTGCCCGGCTGATACTTTCGGACTGCGCAGCCACCTCTGCAAACGGAGCTGGGGACATCAGCCCAGCGATCGGGAGCGGGAAGCGCGTCTCACCCGAGGCGGATACAACCACCACGCCGCCACGCAGGGCAACGGCCTGTTTCGCCGCCTGGGTCATGAGCTCGTCATCATTACCAATGACGAGCAGGTTGTGGCTGTCATGCGCTACGGTCATGGCAATTGCAGCCGGCTCGGTGAAGCCGACGCCTGTCACAAGCGCCACCGCGTCGCTGCCACTGGCATGATGCCGCTCGAAAACGGCGATTTTGCACAAATCCTGCGCAGGATCTGATGCAACTTCACCATCACGCACCGGAACGGTCATCCGCACTTCCTTCGTATCCACATGATTTTCCGTGACACGAATTACCCGTACAGGTACATTCCCTTCCTGTACTGGAGCCGCAATACGAAAATCTGCGGCACTCAGCTCTCGACCCAAATGGACCGTGTCCATCACTTCCGCAGGATAAACAAAGCCTTCCCAGTCGGCGACCATTTGTCCGTACTCAGCCACCAGTTGGCCCGCTGCGATGGTAGCCGTCACATTCACTTCGGCTAAGCGGCCATCAAGCAGGATAATATCGGCAATCGCACCGGGAATAATCGAGCCAATGTCCCGTGCTACGCCGAAGCGCTCTGCCGTATTCAGCGTTGCCATTTGAAAGGCAGTCACGGGTTTAACGCCCTGCGCAATCGCATGACGCACCACGAAGTCCATCTGCCCTTCATGGAGCAGGGATTCCGCACTGCGATCATCCGTCACCAGCATCATGCGGCGCGTGTCGAGACCCATTTCCGTGCTGGCACGGATCGTCTCGGCCACATCATGCCATGCGGAGCCTTGCCGCATCTTGGCATACATGCCGAGCCGGATGCGCTCGGCTACATCCTCGGGCGTGACACATTCGTGATCGCCCGTAATTCCTGCGGCTGCGTAGACCGGCAGCCGCCAATCATCGGAGGCCCATGTAAAATGGCCGTCCGCCACCTTGCCGGCGCGCAGCGTGGCCTGAATTTCCCCAATCATCACGTCGTCACCATAGACGACGCCAGGGAAATTCATTACTTCGCCCAGTCCAATCATATCTGGGCCCCAGCTTAGAGCCTCTGCGACTTCCGCCGGACCGAAAGAGGCACCGGTCGTTTCCAGCTCTGGGCCTGTGGAAGGCACGCAGGAAGCTACCTGCATGTAAGCAGCCAGCGGTGTCGTGCGGGCTTCGTCCAGCATTAGACGAAGCCCTTTTAGACCGAGCACATTGGAAATTTCATGTGGGTCAAAAAAACCACCCGTCACGCCCAGCGGCAGTACAGCCTTCGCAAATTCAGTTACGGTGAGCTGCGTACTTTCGATATGACAATGTCCGTCCAGTAAACCCGGTGCCATATAGCGGCCTTCCGCTTCAATGATTACGGTGTCCTCTCCAATCGTATGGCTAACGTCTCTACCGACGTAGGCGATACGAGAGCCTTGCACAGCAATAGACATGCCCGGTAACAATTCGCCCGATACCACATTGACCAGCGTTCCTCCGCGGATCACCAGCGATGCCTTGCGCTCCCCTCTAGCTGTAGCTACCAACTCGGGCACACAGTCCGCCAGCGGTGGGCGTTGAAATACTCTTTTCATGTCCATTACGTTTGTAACCTCCGTTTATGCTTCTTACCTGTATGGCTTATTTGCTTATGTTACTGGAATACGCTCAATATTGCCAGCCGCCCCTAAAGAACCTGGTCACTTTATTTCACTTTACGGATATACGTCTCCGATTCCTGCGAACTCACGAATGGCGTAATCTCCCCTATGCTATAGATATGCAGCAAATGCATCGCTCGCGTACAGGCCGTGTAGAACAATTTACGCTCACTCTCACGCTGGTATACTTGGGCCGATCCGTCATAAATGAGAACCGCATCAAACTCCACGCCTTTCGCCAGATAGGCCGGAATAATATGAATCCCCTTTTCAAAAGCGGGAGTTGTTTTCTTAATTAATTTTGGCTTTACTGGCAGTTGTCCTTCTAGTGCTTCGTAGGCTGCCGCGCTTTCATCAGCATTTTTACAGATCACCGCTATGGATTCATAACCCTCTGCCAGCAATTTTGTAACATTCTCAGTTATCAGTTGATGCAGCTTTTCACGCGAGTTCACCTCGGTTACCAGAGGCTTCTCACCCTTACGGTTAAACGGAACAATATGCTCCCCTCCTGCTACCATCCCCCGGGTAAACTCTACAATCTCCTGTGTGGAACGATAGCTGCGTGTCAGGGAAATCATCTCGGTCTGTTCTGCTCCATACAGGTCATACAATGGTTCTGCATCCTGAAGCACCGAAGCATGGGCATAGATAGCCTGATTAAAATCGCCCAGTGCTGTCATTTTAGCCTGTGGAAATAATCGTTTGAAGAACGCCAGCTGGAATGGTGAATAGTCCTGTGCCTCATCAATAAACACATGACGGATGTTGCTATTGGAGCGGAAGCCCAGCATCAGCTCACGCAAATATAAAAAGGGCGTCACATCCTCATACGCTAGTTCTCCAGCCTGAATGCGTTTCAGAGTTTGCCGACTAATTTCACTCCAGTTGACGGGCAGCTCTGCATGATTCGACAGTTCGCTTAATAACGTCTCGTTCATAAACAGCTCGCTGTATAGACGGGTTGTATCCACGAAGCGAAGTGCCTTAATCCACTTGCGCAGGGGCTTTAAGCGATCACTGACCACCATACGCGCCAATATTTCTCTTTCTCGCGTAAAGTCGTCGAAGGTATCGCCTTTATTCTTGGATTTCCGGCGCATGCGGTTATATGCACGCTGATAATCCTCCGGCTCCATCAGATCCATCTGCTGGTCCACCCAAGGAGCGGAGCATTCTTCCTTACCAAAGCGAGCCAGTTCTTTGAGCATCCAATCACGCAGCAGCTCCAATCTGTTCGCCAGCCGCACAGCCGAGTCAAATCCATAAAACTTGCTTGCCAATTGCTCTACTGAAATCACCTCACGTCCCTGAAAACGAACCGGTTTAAAACGCATTCCCTTTTGTTCCAGGTGCGCTTTGTAGCCTGTAATCACATGTAAGAACGTCTTGGATGACTTAAAGCGGATACCTTCCATCCTAGCCTCATACCCAGGCTGTGACGACGCTGATAGCACATATTCCAGCTGCTCAAAAGGATCTTCTAGCTGAAACTCCCGGCCCAAACGCCGTTCCAAATATTCCTGAAATGTGGCCTGAAGCATATTTTCCTCACCCAATTCAGGCAATACTGTCGAAACATAACTGTTGAACATGGGGTTTGGCGAGAATAACACGACCTGATCTGCTCGCAAGCGATCCCGATACTTGTATAGCAAATATGCTACTCTCTGAAGCGCAGCGGAGGTTTTGCCGCTTCCTGCCGCTCCCTGAACTATCAGCATCCGGCTTCGATCATCACGAATGATGCGATTCTGCTCCTTTTGAATGGTGGCGACAATGCTTTTCATTTGAGCATCCGAACTCCGGCTTAATACGGCTTGAAGGAGTTCGTCTCCAATGGTGACGCCGGTATCGAACATAAAGCGGATCTGTCCGTCACGGATCGAGAATTGGCGTTTGAGCGTCAGTTCTCCTTCCATCTCTCCTGCTGGGGTCTTATAAGAAGCGGGACCTGGCATGTTATCGTAATAAAGATTCGAAATAGGTGCGCGCCAGTCGTAGATCAGAAATTCCTCATCCTGGTTATCCAGCAGGGAGGCAATCCCCAGATAAATACGCTCCGCAGTCTGCCCTTCCTCAGCAAAATCAATACGTGCAAAATAAGGTGAGTCAAGCAACTTTTTCAAACGACCTAACGCCTCAGTGGAATGCTTGTGTCTTCGTTCCCGCTCAGACAAAATCTCAGACTGCTGACGCAAACTGGTGGACGTCTCTCCCACATCATCCGCCTCACTGAAATTGATCGTTACCTCATCCCAGAAGTCTTTACGCATATCGACGACATCGCCTCGCACAGAACCAACCTCTGTCTCCAGCTTCCGAATACGCCCGCTAATGACTGCGGTCACATCTTCTACTCTTCGTTGTTCCTCATTCCATTGCTGCTCAGTAGTCACTGACATCGCTCCTGTTCCGTTTCCTCCTGCTCCGCGCAGGGCTCCCTTGCGTACAAACTATGCTCTATTATGGACCCGGGCATACTCATCGCATCCCCCTGATCCGGGAAAATTGACTATTCCTTTGAAGCATGCTATAATGTAACAAGTAGTGTGTTAACAACTTATGCAATACGGTTTTACTATGTAAAACATAGCATCCTCTATTGTAGCAAGTTCAGTCCCTGTTCGCAACCAGTGGGCTTTTTTTGTGCTTTCTG
Organism: Paenibacillus sp. FSL W8-0439; assembly: GCF_038008995.1. NCBI lineage: Bacteria > Bacillati > Bacillota > Bacilli > Caryophanales > Paenibacillaceae > Paenibacillus > Paenibacillus sp. FSL W8-0439. Next base: position 2,014,630 of record NZ_JBBPAK010000001.1, on the reverse strand, counting down.
GCAACCTTCCATTAGCCTGTTCCTACTTTATTAAATTCATTACATAAAAAAGCGACCGTCCATCTGATTGATGAATACGGTCGCCTTTTCTTTTTTCCGAAATCGCCTATCGGCTCTCTTCCACAGGATGAATATGGTCGGCCAGTCTGCTCAATCGCTCCAGCTGATGACCATAGTCGTACATCGTCGCAGCTACGATGGAAAGCCGTAGCATCCCCTCCTGACAATGGTCAAAACGTGTAATTGCATGCTTCATAAAATCACCGTTAGCCTGCTGGAACAATTCACTTTCATCCTCATTTGGTTTCAGTTTATTTTCGAATTTCAGCAGAGCGTGCTCGTGGAAACGAATCAGCCGCTCCAGATGGTCGTCAAAAAACGCATCTGTTCCCTCTGGACGTAAAGATTGGAAGTAGTGCCTTTCCACCGCATCCAAGACCTCGTAACCTTTGTGCAAACTTTCGAGCATTTGTTTGTATACGACCATTTGTCTCGTCTGACTGAACTTGGTGCGCTTGAGCTTTTTCTGCTCCTCTTCGAACAAATGATATTTATCCGAGAGTGATTTAATAGCTCCCTCCAAATTTCCTTTTTCCTCTCTAAAGACAGACTCCTTAATCTCATCGGAAATGGCAGTTCGCAGCAGCAAGGACATGCTGTTAAATACATTTTGAATCTGATTGATAAACTGCCTTTTCGGTTTGGGAGGAAAAACGGTAATGTTGATGACAAAAGCAGACACAATCCCGATCAGAGTCAGCGCAAAGCGGGTTACCGCAAATTTCCAGTCCCCTGAAGCTTCCATGACAGAAACAACGGTCACAAGTGTCAATCCAACCGTATCAGCCATGTTTATTTTCAGACATATCATAAGTACCAATACACATACCAGTCCGACCGCAATCGGCTCATTCGAAAATACCATTCCGCCCAGCAACGCCATGATTGCACCTAATGTGCTTGTTTGGAGTTGATCCAGAAAATAACGCCACGACCTATATATCGACGGTTGCATGGCAAAAATAGCGGCTATCGCTGCCCCCACAGGCGAATGGGTGTTCAAAAGCGTGCTCAGAAAAAGGGCGAGCGTCACTGCGATTCCCGTTTTTAACACCCGTGCTCCAAAAGCCACAGCCATCCCTCCTGCTTACCCTTCAAATTTATTCATACCGAATTACTATAATGAAATTTCAAGACAAAGTCCATGTTTTATTATTACCCAAAACCATCGGAGATCAGGAATATTTATGAAATGTACAGCTCCTACTAGGATACATATCAACAGAATTAACCGATATGCATCAACCTCACAAGAGGAACTTATCGTGTCACGGATTAGTAAAATCTGAGAAGAGCGCCTGTCCGCAGGCCAACTTTTACAAAACCCAGCAAGCCCGTAAACAAAATCATGACACAATAAAAGCCGGAGCCTCCAAGCGGACTCCCCTGGAACGTCATAGAATAAATGAGAATGGCGGAGGAGGAATGAAGGCATGCTTCGAGTCGCATTATTTACTGACACGTATACGCCTGACGTCAATGGCGCTGCTCTGACACTGGAACGATGGATTGGCTATTTGGAGACACATGGGGTATCTACGCTTGTCTTCGCACCGGAGGCAGATCATCATCTGTCCTCGGGGCCGGGCGTGGAGCGATTTCGAAGTATTCCCTTTTTATTGTACCGGGAATGCAGACTTGCGATCCCTAATGCCAAACAAATCAACGAGCGCCTGTCAGCCTTTTCCCCGCATCTAATTCATGTCGCTACTCCGTTTAACCTTGGCTTGTATGGAACAAGCTACGCTGCCAAACACCATATTCCACTCGTCGCCTCCTATCACACCCACTTTGATAAATACCTCGAATATTACAAGCTTCGCTGGCTTGAACCTGCATTATGGAGATACATGCTCTGGTTTCACAGACATTGTGAAAGGGTATATGTCCCCTCTCGGTCAACCATGGAATTGTTACGCAATAAAGGAATGGGACAGCTCGAAATCTGGGGTAGAGGAATTGATACCGACCGCTTCCAGCCCACAGTGAATCGCGAAGCGATATGGGAAAAATGGGGCGTTCATGCAGACGCATTTGTGATTTTATATGTGGGCAGACTTGCACCGGAAAAGGGGATAGACACGTTACTGGATTCCTATCTCCAGTTACCCGACGACGTCCGCGCAGCCTCAGTACTGGTCATTGCAGGAGATGGCCCATTGTTTAAGTACAAAACTGCAGCAGATATCGGGGTGCCAGAGCACACAGTTCACTGGCTTGGTTTTGTAAAAGGAGCGGAATTAGCTGAACTCTACGCTGCAGCCGATGTATTCCTCTTTCCCTCCACTACAGAAACCTTCGGTAACGTCGTGTTGGAGGCTATGGCCAGTGGCACACCCGTGATTGGCGCGAATGAAGGCGGGGTCAAAGACAATATAATCGATGGGGAAACAGGGCTACTGTGTCCAGCTGGGGACGCGGCTGCCTTTGCCAAAGCTGTACTCCTGTTGTACGAGGATGCCCCACTTCGCGACTTTCTGTCCAGAACCGGTAGAGCATACAGTCTGGAGCAGACATGGGACCGTATTTTTGAGCGGCTGCTGGACAGCTACATGGATGCAGCGACCCTACATCTCGACAGTTACCCTGTGACGCGAATATAACCCTCAAAAATATTGGAAATTCAAGAAACCCTGCTACACCTTTAGCTGCTTGAGCAGCTTGTTATGTACCCCGCTTAACAAAATCACCGCTGTCAGGGCACCGATGAACGCAAGAAGCATATCCCATTGAGTATCCCATATATCTCCCTGTGTTCCCAAAAAGGCCTCTGCCGCTGTACCGGTTGCCTTGGCAACGGCAAACTCAATCAATTCGTACACAGCACTGATCGCAAGACATACACTAACCGTCAGAAAAGTGAGCCAGCTCCCGCTTCCCAAAGTCGTCTTACGTAGCAGCACTTCCCTGACAATGAGTGCAGGCACAAAACCTTGCGCAAAATGCCCAAGTCGATCATAATAATTGCGCTCCAGCCCAAACGTATCCCGAATCCAGTTGAATAGCGGCATTTCAGCATAGGTATAGTGCCCGCCGACAATCAGGATCAATGCATGTAGCCAGATGAGGGTGTATACCAGATTGGTAAACCGAAATCGACGGTAAATAGCCGCCAGCAGTACAGCTCCCAAAACGGCTGGGAGAACTTCCAGTACCCATGTAAAATAATCCGCCGGACGAACCAAGGACCAAATGAGAGCAAGCACCAGCAGTACAAGTAAAACAAGCGGGTAACGATCATTTTTAGACCATGCCGTTGCCTGATTCATACATCATCCCTCCTAAGCCTACAGCTCTATCCTTCTTTCATTACAATATGTTTGACACGTCCAACCTGCCCGTCTGCCAAACGTACTTTGATTCCATGCGGATGACGCGGGGAATTGGTCAAAATATCCTTCACCGTTCCTCGCGTCAGCTTACCCGTGGGCTGATCCTTTTTAAGCACAATATCCACCTGAAGACCAGCGCGGATATCAGATCGGTTCTGTCCGTTCATTGTAGCTATTCCTCCTTTGCCTTTACATTTTATCTTATGATGATAATTAGCCACTCAGCCCCATCGTAATCACCAGCGATGCCATTCGTCCCGGCGGCTGTTCCCCATCCAGACCACGCACATCATGGATACATAGCTAACGAGCATAATCACGAATACCATCCCGCTAAACTCCACGAAATGCGTGCGTTGCAAAGAGTCTGCCCATATGGAAGATATTTGTGTGTACAACTGGGACGGCGCAGACACAATATCCCATGTGTTTCCTCGAAAGAAACGACCAATATAAATCCCCAGGCTACTTAGCAGGAGTACCGCCAGCATAAACAACCAGCTGACAAGCCCGCCTCGAGCACGCTGCACCAATTGTCGTACGGATTCAAGCGATACAACCCCCATGGTGAGGCCAAGCACAGCTACCAGCAGCATCCCTAATACATGATTCCAAAAGTACGGATTGCCCCAAAAACGCTGCTCCCCGAGAAATGGATATCTGGCGAATACATGCAGCAAATCTGTAATCAAATAGGGTATATTGGGATAAAAGAAAAGCCAGCCAGCCCCTATGATCCAGAGCATAAATGTCCTCGTTCCCCGTCTCCACGAGCAATGAATGACATCTAGCAAAAGCGTCAGCAACATAGGAATCCAGGCCAGCATCATATTCCACCAAATAAAAAAATAAGGGCGGCCCCCTGAGGGCAATCGCACGTTAATGATCCACAATGTACTGATTACGGAGCATAAGGCCAGTGCAATAAAAATATAAAGTTTGACTGGATAATTTAACGATCTTAAACGGTCATACATATGTTACTTTCCCTCCTTGTAACCGTCCATCCTTCCTGACGTTCCAATTTACACCTGTTCTGGACAGTGTACACCACAATGGCTTCAAGCTCAATGGAAGCGCTCCACTCTGCATAAAATGAAGATAAAAAAAACATCTGTTCTCCCGAAGTTGACCTCATGTCCCCGGGAGACAGATGCTTACTGTATTCAAGGCGGATAAGCTTTTACCGTCCTCTACCCTTGTATCCAATTGACCAATGATTGTACCGTCAATGCACCTGGCGCAGCTGCCTCAAATGCGGAGGCACTGTTACGCAAGGTCAGAAATTCCACCGTTTTGGGAATACCAGGCGCCAGATCTAGGTGGTTGTCACTGAAAATCCCCTCCTGTTCTGCGGTCAACCACACATGTCTAGCAAGTGTATTCGAACAGAGCATGAACCTACTGCCCCCACTTCCCTGTATCTCTGTCACTTCAATTTTCGCCAGAGGTAAATCCATCTCTTTCGTGCCTGCAAAATAAATTTCGCTCGAGGCCACCTGTTCACCGTTTTGTATCAGACGTGCGACCAGCATATGCTCCGTACGATCCAGGCCATTCAACCATTGGTCGGTAGGCAGTATATGTACGATCCCTGCGCCGCCCGCCGGCTGTTCTACCTTAACGTTCTCATCACGAATAGCCTGACTGCCACGGATATGCAAAAGCGTCAGCCGCAGCGTACCTGCTATCGGCTCTAGCGTATCGTTAACCAGATGCAGTTTTTTACTCCCCTGTTCCGTATCTACTGCACTCAAGAGCACATCGGCAAAGCTGCGTTTAGCTGTATATTGAAGCGCCTTCCAACGACCAAAATAGTCCATACTCGACCAAGAGGCAACGGGCCAGCAGTCATTCATCTGCCAGTATAATGTCCCCATGCAATAGGGCTTGTGACGACGATGGGCCTCTATAGCCATTTTCATCGCCTCTGCCTGTAAAACTTGGCTCATGAGAAGAAAACATGTAAAATCCTTGGGCTGCCGCATGTACCGTCCCATGTATTCTTGAATCAACCGATTGCCTGAACCGTTTTTTTGATGTGCCAGCATCACCGCAGATTCCAGTTCCAAATCCTTCTCTTCCGCATACGTGCGAACAGACTTGTATTCAGGAAAGGACTGAAAACCATACTCACTCATAAAACGGCCCACATGTATGTGATAATTCTCAAACGGCTCAGACGCATGCCATACTCCCCAATAATGAATGTCTCCTGCTGTTGAGGACGGATGAGCATGCTGGTTTCGATCTCCGGTCAGGTCAATTAGCGGTGAGGAGGGCCAATATGCCGTCTGCGGAGCCCAGGTATTTACCGCCTCCGGTAAAATCCGGTGAAAGAGCGTCTCATAATCATCCCATAGGCGTTCCCGTTGCTCAGGCGTGTAGGCCTTTTTCCAGCCCCAGCCCGCATTTTCTTCATAATGGGCCCACGCAGAATCAATCTCATTATTGCCACACCATAACGCAATGCAAGGATGATGGCGCAATCGCTTGATGTTATCTTCGGCTTCCTGCGTCACATTGTCCAAAAAAGCCTGATCCCCCGGATACATGCTGCATGCGAACATAAAATCTTGCCACACGAGCAAGCCGTATTCATCACACAAGTCATAAAATACGTCTTGTTCATAAATACCGCCACCCCACACCCGCAACATATTCATATTGGAGGCGGCTGCACTGGCAATTTCATGCCGATATCGTTCCAACGTAACTTCGGCAGCAAAGCTGTCATTCGGAATATGGTTGGCTCCTTTAGCAAACACGGGGATTCCATTCAGCTCAAAATAGAAGCTTTCGCCTGCCGTATCCCGCTCACGTACAAGACGAATTGATCGCAGTCCCGTTTTCACTGATTTTTCCGCAATCACCGCTTCCTGTGCCTGCTCCTTCAATTCGGCTACAAACGTATACTGATGCGGCTCTCCCAGTCCACGACACCACCACAGCTTCGGCTCCTTTATCACCAGCCCCAGCTCCACTGTTTGCTTTCCCTTCCGCAGGCGAACCGGTTTGGACCATACCCCGCCGTCAACAGAAATACACAACTCGACATCTCTAATCTCATCTGCATTTTCAATCTCTACTACTGCCGTGAGTTCAGCCCTCTCGGTACTCACTTGGTCCTGTCGAATAAACAGGTCTCTCATAGTCAGACCAGACCAAGCTTCAAGCCGAACCTCTCTCCAGATCCCGCTCGTCACCAGCCTTGGTCCCCAATCCCAGCCATAGTGATAGGGAGCCTTACGAGCGAAAACGCTTACTTTTTTATCGGACAAGCCACCTATCTCGGACTGATCATTCGGTGCGGGAAGTCCATAGCCCAACCTTTCCAGCTTAGGCACATCTTCCGTAATCGGAGAGCGAAAATGGATTTCAAGCCGATTTTTCCCTTGCTGAACAAATGCCTTCACATCCTGTCTCCATACCCGAAACATATTATTGGCCGATAAGACAGCTTGACCATTTACTCTTACATCTGCGTATGTGTCCAGGCCTTCCAACACCAGCTCTACACATTGACATTGAAGCTGATTTGCATCTATCTCAAAATAGGCTTCGTATATCCAATCCTGCTTATCAACCCACTGTACCTCTATCTCGTTCATACCGATAAAAGGGTCAGGAATTTTACCATGTTGCAAAAGATCGGTATGCACACAACCCGGCACTTTCGCACTGAGCCACTCATCAGTTTGTGCTTCCCTAAACCTCCAGCCATCCAATCCTATTACATTAATCATCGTCGCAAGCCTCCCTATAAGGATGATTGGGAACATCTGGATCACTCATTAACATAACAAAAATAACATTAAGCTAACAAGTTAGTCAATTGTTTTTTTGGAACAACCGGTAAAACACAAAATAAAAGTCGCCCTCTACCCCTAAATAGGCTAAAAGCGACTTCCCTCGTCTTCACTGTGGATCGAATTCATCCCACATATCCGGACATCAACTATATTTAATTGTGCTAAAGGAACGATCACGATCATCATTTTCCCGGCTGATCCGTGGCGCGTGAACTTCCCGTATGAGTAGATCAGCGTGCAGCAGCTTTTTTTCCACAGGCGAGCTTGGATTCATGATGCGCCATAATAACTGGTCCACCGCTCGCATCCCCAACAGTTCCTTATCCACTCTCACCGTGGCATAGATCGGCATTTGATCATTCGTATCGTCAAACCCGGTCACCCCGCACCGCCTCGGAACGTCAATCCCCTTTCCTTTCAGCACTTCCACGACTTGCGAAGCAGTCACGTCATTAGCGCAAACAAAAACCTCTGGCAGCTCATCCTCGGGCAACTCGTCCATTTCCTCGGCAAGTGCCTGCGCTCCCCCATAAATAAGGGCTTTGTTCTGCCGTAATTCTACTCCGCTCATTTCCAGTGCGGACCGAAAAGCTTCCCAACGTTCATAGAAACTGTGAGCGTCGTCAATATGACCCACAAACTGAAAGTGGGCATAACCCCTACACAGCAAATCCTTCATTAATTCATTCATGCATGTGCGATTATCCGTAAACACCGCATCACTTAAAAATGCAGAGTCCCAATGATCCACCATGACGACTGGAATACCCATTCGATAAATGTTCAGCAACAACGTAGTTGAAATTGTTCCTACTGTGATAATCCCTTTAATGGCCTCCGGGTTCAGCAAAGAAAACATATCATCAGTTGAAGGCTCCGTTAACGTGATCATATCCAATCCCTTGCGGTTCAGACGCTCGGAAATCCCTTCAAATACAGGTCCCCAGTATCTGGACTCCCGATTCTGGTGTCGAATATTCGGAAATAACACCAGCACGGTACCCGACCATTCTCTGGCATCTGTGTCCCGAGGCTCTACCCCGGTCATTTTGGGATGACTGCGAAAATAACCCATCTGGGCAGCAAGCTTAACCAGCAGCGCCCTCGTCTCTTCACTTACACCGGGTTTGCCTGACAGTGCACGTGAAACAGCGAACTTTGAAACACCCGCCGCATCCGCAATTTCCTGCAATGTTACTTTTCCACGCATCTCCTCACCCAACCCTATTCGAAATCTTTTTCTACCTTAGTCTTCTAAATATACAGGTATGCCTATAAACTGGTACCATCGTAGCATACTTTGTTTTAGATCATCAAACGATGGATTTGCACAAATCCACACCTTTCATTAAATATGTTTGCTTAATAAAAAACAAAACACATAACAAATAAACATAAATAACTTGACGTAAGGTTCTTTATTTCCTACAATTTACTAATGAAAGCACTTACATTGTGTAAATCATACTTATTAAGGGGGATTTGCAGATGTTCACGAACAGGTCGGTACAACAATGCTCCATCCTGCTTCTGGCTTTGCTGCTGCTTGTTACAACGGGCTGCGCGAATAGCAAAGGCGGTACGGCAGAAAAGGAAGACCCCGATGACACCAGTCCCATTACATTAACGTTCTTTGGCGGTGACTCAAGCTCCAACTGGAACAACATGAAGGACGCTGTCGGGCAGGAAATTATCAAGAAAACGGGTGTTACACTAAATGCCGAACATGCTGTTAACGGTCGAGGTGAGGAAAAGTTTGCCCTAATGGCTGCTAGCGGAGAGTACCCTGATCTCGTGTACCCCAAAGGAGACATTGGAAAGCTGGTCGATGCCGGAGCACTCATTGACTTAACCGACCTGATTGATAAATACGGTCCTAACATTAAGAAAGTGTATGGAGATTATTTTAATCGTATTAAATACAGTAGTGAAGATCCCGCCATTTACACCATCCCAACCAATTTGGGCGTAGATCACATCGCGTTTGATGCACAAGCAGGCTTCGAAATCCAGCATCAAGCCCTTAAGAAACTCGGATACCCCAAAATTCGCACCGTTCAAGATTTTGAAAAAGCACTTAAAGATTATGTTGCCAAATACCCTACTACCAATGGCCAACCTACCATCCCCCTATCACTCGATGCCGAGGACTGGAAAATGCAGATTACTGTGACAAACCCGGCAGTTACAGCTACAGGTGGACCAGACGATGGAGAATATTATATTGATCCTAAAACACACAAAGCCATTCTTCACTACAAACGCCCGGAGGAGCGAGAGTATTTTCGTTGGTTAAACCATATGTACAATGAAGGTCTGTTGGATAGGGATACTTTTGTACAAAAAAGTGATCAATACAAATCCAAAATCGCCGCAGGTCGTGTCATCGGACTGATTGATCAGGAATGGAACTACCAGGATGCCGAAAATGCGCTCAAGGCAGCAGGTAAGGATGAATACACCTATTCCCACTTTCCGGTCACTTTAAATGAGCAATACGAGGATCATTCCCTCCAGCCCATTGGTTTCGATACTGCGTCTGGGATTGGCATTACAACTTCATGCAAAAATCCGGTGCGAGCGATCAAGTTTCTGGACTTCCTGGCCTCCGATGAAGGGCAAATTTTACGTAATTGGGGAATCGAAGGCCAGCATTACAATGTAGAGAACGGCAAACGAGTCATTCCTGCAGCTGTGCAAGAACGCAAAAACAAAGATAACGCTTCTTTTAGCAGAGAATCAGGTATCGGTTTGTATTGGATATGGGGACCACATTACGGCGATAGCGTGAAGGACCCTACTGGCAACTATTACACAACCAATTATCCGGAGATGATTACCGAAAATTATAGCCAAGCGGAAAAAGAATCCCTTCAGGCATATAAAGCTCGGACATGGAAAGACCTGTTCCCGAACGAAAAGGATTTTCCGGTAAAAGAGTGGGGTGCTGCCTACAACATGCCTGTTCCGACCAATACAAATTACAATGTTATTTATCAGAAGTCGCAGGACATTGTACGCAAACGGATTCCTGAGGCCGTACTCGCCAAGCCAGATCAATTCGATGCCGTGTATGACCGCATGCTCCAAGAGCTGGATCAGGCGGGTGTACCAAAGGCTGAAGAAATCTTCACTGGCCTGATTCAAAATCGTCTGAAGCTATGGTATGGGGAGAAGTAGAGATTGATTGCTACTAAAAGTATATAAGGGCTGACAGTCAAGACCTGTCAGCCCCTTTTTACACTAAACATTCTGTTTTGTTACTTTTTCTTTCCAGCTATTATTTTTCCTGGACACCCGGTGGACATAAAGCAACAAAAAGATTGGAATCAATGCAATCCCGCCACACAGCACCCAAGATATCTGAATAGGTGTTTGATCTGAAGCAAGATTGGTAAAATTACGGCTTACGACTCCTGTCACGATTAAACCTATGCACATACCTAGTTGGGAAATGGCAGAATCCAGAGATAGCAGTGTTGAACGATACTCATTAGAGATTCTTTTGTTTAGAAAAATTTGTTTGGCAACCGGGTACATCCCTCGCCCAATTTCATAGATTAAAAAGGTAAGCAGTACAGGATAAAACGTGTTGAAAGCACCGGCTAAAATGAGCCATATCCCAATCATCCCGCAAGCATACATGAGTATATGTACATCACTATAACGTGCGCCTAGCTTTCGAACCAAATAGCTTCCCAAAGTCATACATAGTGAATAGCCCGCCTTGATCAATCCCATAATCCAAATTCCTTGTTCAGAAAGACCGACCAGACGTGGCTGTTGAAATGTATTCCCCGCCGAATTCGAAAAGCTGATAAATAAACCAATAACAAACACAATCCAGATCGACTTATTTTCAAAACCGATACGGACACTTTCCCCGATAATCGTTGTAATACGAGTAGCAGATGCTTTTTGATGGGTAATATTCTTCTCTTTCATATAAAAGTAGCATAGAATAATACATAAGATAATAGAGACAATGCTGGCTGCCCAGGGAAGTGAATAGTTAAATGTTGCGAGGAAGGCCCCCAACAGACCACAAATAAATCCCGAAATGTACTGTATACTGTTTGAGGTTGTAAAAAGAACTTCCATGGGCTTATCACTGTTTTCCACAACCCAGGATTCCAACGAGCCTGATTGCAAGCATATTGCCAGCCCCCCAAAAACTTGTGCGAACACAAGCAGCCACATGCGATCTGTCCAAACGAACAATACACTGTAGACTAGAAAACAACAAAGCCCCAAAACAATAGAAATTTTTCTTCCATATTTGTCTGCAATAGCTCCTGTTGGTATTTCAAATAGAAAAATACTTACAAAGAATACAACCAGCAAGAAGTTCGCACTTTGCAGAGAAAGTCCTTTAGCTAACAGAAATAAGATGAGCGTAGTTCCCGTGATTTCACTCATAAAAAATTGAAGAAAGCTGACGGAGTAAAATAGCTTATGTGGCCTCACTTTCAGGGCTCCTTCGCTTGCTCTACAGCCTCATATTCACTTCGCAACATCCCCATCTGAATGATGTCATAGTACTGTCCTTCCCTGAATAGCTTTTCTCGTAGTCGGCCTTCCTCCTTAAAGCCACATGCCAGATAGCAACGATATGCACGTTCATTGAACGCATAGACCTCCAGCTCCAGCCGATGCAGATTCAGTGAATGAAATGCAAATTTTTGTATCAATCGTATCGCTTCCCGCCCATATCCTTTGCCCAGATCACCGTCGCGCCCGATTACAATACCAAGGGTGGCGTGCCGATTTACCCAGTTGATTTTGAATAAATCGAGTTGTCCAATATAGTCCAGTGTATCTTTATGTGCAATGACAAAGCCCTTGATCTCAGAGTTGCCGTCAATCATCATCTGTACAAAAGATTCACTATTAGCCTGTGAATGCGGATAGATAAATACGTCGCTTAATCCATGTGTGATTGCCGGGTCATTAACCCATCTTCGGATATCAGGTATATCCTCCTGACGGTACTCTCTTAATACAATTCGTGCTCCAATGATATGTGGCATCGTCAGCTTCCTCCCTATTATGTATTGGTTCTGGTAATACTCTATCACCCTGTCCCCCTTTTACGCTCCCATTAATCTCACAAACTCCAGGAAACGTGTACCTTTATAATGAACCTCCCCGCGATCCCCGATTACAATCATTCCGAAGTCCGTATCCTTCACCTCCAGCTCCTTACGCTCCCCCCTGTCAAATTCAAAGGTGATATAGTAATCGGTCGAAGCTGAAAAATTGCCTGATCCCCCACGCACTCTCGTTCGCTTATCCACAACCTTGCAAGAACGTTGGACCTGTTCGGCTGCTTGATTGGAAAGACCTGCACTTATCGATTTGACAATTCCCATAATGATTACAAAAGCAATGAGTCCAAACACGACAAAAAAGATAATACTAAACGGTTGAAATGCCATAAAACCACTTCCCATTTGCTTCATCCTTTCTACAGTAAAATGTAAATTTTCCACTCTATTGCCCATTGACAAATCGTACATCCTCAGCTTAAAAAACTCCAATACTTTTTTAACATACTTACGAAAAAAAAGTTCTTTCGCTCTTTTCCGCACCCTGCTTGGACTTACACCCGATCTGGGTCCTCTGAGCCTCTCTAGACCGATTGACAAAACTATATATAGATATAAAATAGAAAATGTACTCTAAATATAGTGTAAAAAACGTATTTATGCCCGATATCTTGAAGATAAAGGTATGAAAATACATGTAAATATAGAGTCAAAAATCTTAAATGGCGCAGCCAGCAAGGGATTACAGCTATGATGGGTCTCTTGGCAATGCCGTTTTCTTTTTTTCGTTAATTGTTAAGGAGGTTGCACACCATGCTGATTGCTTATGATTCCAAGACCGGCAATGTAAAAAGATTTATAAACAAGCTCAAGCTTCCGGCGGTTCAGATTGAGGAGCAAATGACTATAGAAGAACCTTACGTACTCATTACATATACAACCGGGTTTGGGCAGATACCTGAGAGGGTATCTTCATTTTTGAAAAAAAATGCACAAAACCTTGTTGGTGTAGCTGCAAGCGGCAACCGTAACTGGGGTGAGAAATTTGCCAAAAGTGCGGATTTGATTGCCGACCATTATAATGTCCCCGTGATTAGCAAATTTGAATTATCTGGAACGTTCGGAGATGTAGAGCGTTTTAAACAGGAGGTGAGCCGAGTTGCGGCATATTGAATTGAACAACATGTTGATGAAACGCGATACAGACGGCTTTTTCCAATTGGAAAAGGACCAAGAGGCTGTAGCAGAATTTATGAAGGAAGTTCAAGAACGGAGTTTGAAGTTTGCTGACACAGCTGCTCAAGTGCTGTATATGATTGAGAATGATTATTACGAAAATTTCTATAACAGCTATACAGCTGATGAAATTAATGATATTTTCCATATCACTCATAGCTATAATTTTAAATTCCCTTCCTATATGGCAGCATCCAAGTTTTATACTGATTATGCAATGAAGAGTAACGACCGTAAAGTCTATCTGGAACACTACCCTGACCGGGTGGCTGCTGTCGCCCTGCATTTGGGACGCGGCAACGCCGATACGGCGCGCCTGTTGTCCCGCTCGATGATGGAGCAACGTCTTCAGCCAGCTACACCAACCTTCCTGAACGCTGGCAAAAGCCGCCGTGGGGAATTGGTGTCCTGCTTCTTGCTCGAAATGGATGACTCTCTGAACTCAATCAACTATGTATTGAACACTTGCATGCAATTGTCCAAAATTGGCGGCGGTGTTGCGGTTAACCTGTCGAAGCTGCGGTCACGCGGCGAGGCAATTAAAGGTGTAGAAGGCGCAGCAAAAGGCATTATGCCTGTGCTGAAGCTGATGGAAGATGGTTTCTCCTACGCGGATCAAATGGGTCAACGTAAAGGCTCTGGTGCAGCCTATTACAACATTTTCGGATGGGACGTGCTGGAGTTCCTAGATAGTAAAAAAATCAATGCTGATGAAAGAGTACGTCTCAAGACACTTTCGATCGGATTGCTGGTGCCAAACCGCTTTTACAAGCTGGCACAAGATAATGAACCACTGCATGTATTTGCACCTTATAGTGTGTTCAAGGCTTATGGAACACATTTGGACGACATGGATCTGGATGAAATGTACGATACGCTGCTCGCTGACGATCGAGTGAAGAAAAAAATAGCGATGAGCGCACGTGATATGCTGACGAAAATTGCCATGATTCAGTTGGAGTCTGGCTATCCATATATTATGAACAAAAGTAACGCAAATCAGGCGCATGCTCTTAAAAACGTGGGCCAAGTCAAGATGTCGAACCTATGTACGGAAATCTTCCAGTTGCAGGAGACTTCCGAGATTACAGATTATGGACAACAGGATATCATTCGCCGGGATGTAAGCTGTAACCTGGCTTCCCTGAACATTGTAAATGTGATGGAACACGGCAAAATCCGTGAGTCCGTTCATGAGGGTATGATTGCTCTTACCTCGGTCAGCGATATGACCCAAGTAGCTAATGCCCCAGGTGTTGCAAAAGCGAACCGTGAAATGCATTCCGTTGGTCTGGGTGTCATGAATCTGCACGGCTACCTTGCCAAGAATAAAATTGCATATGAAAGCAATGAAGCGAAGGATTTTGTCCGTACCTTCTTCATGACGATGAACTATCATTCTATTGAAAAGAGTATGGAAATCGCAAAAGCAGTCGGACAAAGCTTCTATGGATTTGAGGAATCAGATTATGCGACAGGTCTATATTTTGACCGATATCTGAACACGGATTATCGTCCAACAACGGCACGTGTGCAAGAATTGTTCAAGGACATTTATATTCCAACTCAAGCGGATTGGGACAAACTAAAAGCAGACGTCAAGAAGAACGGTCTGTACCACGCTTATCGTATGGCGATTGCTCCTACTGCCAGCATTTCGTACATTCAAAATGCAACGTCCAGCGTTATGCCAATTGTTGAGCAAATCGAGACTCGTACCTATGCGAATTCGACGACTTACTATCCGATGCCGTATTTGCAAAAGGATAATGTATTCTTTTACAAATCCGCTTATCAAATGGACCAATTCAAAGTGCTTGATCTGATTGCCGAAATCCAGCCTCACGTGGACCAAGGAATTTCGACTGTACTTCATGTGAACAGTGACGTGACTACGCGTCAGTTAGCACGTTGCTATCTGTATGCCGCACATAAAGGACTTAAATCGTTATACTACACACGTACCAAAAAACTGTCTGTGGAAGAGTGCCTCACTTGTTCCATCTAATGCATATATGGTAACAAGCTATAAAATAAAATTAGATTTTGAATAGATATGAATGCTTGGCATTAGAAGCTGTATCCAGCGCGTGGTTCAGACCTTTACAGGATTGGACAAAGCCCTCACGGATACAGCTTCCGTATGTCAAGCATACGATGACTCTCCGGTAACATCTCACGTGTGTTTCTAGGGAATCTCGCAAGCTGAAGGGAGAATGCTAACAATGACAGGTATACAAGCCGTAAACTGGAACCGCTCGGACGATGATTTCACACTGATGTTCTGGAATCAGAATATTATGCAATTTTGGACGGATGATGAAATTCCGCTGTCTGACGATAAAATGTCCTGGGTAACCCTCAGTGATATCGAAAAAGAAGCCTACATGAAGGTGCTGGGCGGCTTGACTCTGCTAGACACCATTCAAGGCGGTGTGGGGATGCCGCAAATTATGGAGCATGTAGACGGACTGCAACGCAAAGCGGTATTAAGCTTTATGGCGATGATGGAGCAAATTCATGCCAAATCGTACAGTAGCATCTTTACCACCCTGGCTTCCACGGAAGAAATTGACGGTGTATTCCGCTGGGTGGAAGAAAATCCGCATCTTCAGACCAAAGCAGAAACCATTCGTCAGTATTATATGAACATCCATACACCGAAAGACCTGTATCTCGCGATGGCTGCGTCGGTACTGTTAGAAAGCTATTTGTTTTATAGCGGCTTCTTCTACCCTCTCTATCTGGCAGGTCAAGGCAAGCTGACATGCAGCGGGGAAATTATCGACCTGATCCTGCGTGACGAAAGTATTCACGGTGTCTATGTAGGTGTACTGGCACAGGAGATTTATGCAGAACTGGACGAGGAAGAACAACGTGACCTCTACCAGACGCTGGTAGGCTTGCTGCGCTACTTGCACAATAACGAAGAACAATATACCGAGCAAATTTATGCCCCTATTGGCCTTGTAGACGATGTTAAAGTCTTCTTGCGCTACAACGCCAACAAGGCCATGATGAACCTGGGCTTTGACCCACTTTTTGAAGAAGAAGAAGTCAATCCCATTGTATTCAACGGCATCAGCACCCACACCAAGCAGCACGATTTCTTTTCTAAAAAAGGAAACGGCTATGTACGGGCAATGAATGTAGAGCCGCTGACAGATGATGATTTTAACTTTGGCGTTTAAGTACACATACGTAAAATTAATTTAGCAAGGCGTTACTGTAAAATAATAGGGTTTCAGAACTTGTTCCTAAGTTCTGAAACCCTATTATTTTCTTAAAACTACCTGCTATGCAGGTGATTACGGAAAGCTTCGAGCGGTAGTTTACATATTCACATCCGTTCTCTTATATAAAACGGGTATTGCCACTGCTATAAGAATCATCCCCATAAAAGCGGGTGTGGCATGACCAAGTGATACATAGATTTGACCTCCAATGATAGGCCCAATCATTCTTGCCAAAGCCTGAATAGATTGACTACCGCCTTGAATCCTTCCTTGTTCACTAGAATCGACAGACTTGGAGAGCATCCCATTAAATGAGGGCCCAAAGATCGAATCACCAAAACCAAATATAAACATTCCGGCGATAATAAGAGGATAGAATGAGAACAAAGCAGATAGCGCAATAAGACTGTAGCCTATAATCTCGGAGAACATTCCAAGAATGGCTATCTGTTTATCACTAAGTTTTTTTAAAAGCTTTGGCATGATGAAACCTTGTGAAATGATGTCTTGGAAACCCATAATTGAAAACATAAGTCCGATTAGTGCAGGCTTCCAACTGAAGGTATCCATTGTAAATTGAGAGAAAACTGCCTGTAAAGATCCGTTGGGTATCCAAAGTAAGAACGCTGAGACAAGTAGCCTTTTCACGTTTTTCATGGAAAGTACGTTTGCAAGCTGTGTAAATGGATTCAGTCTTACAAAGGTAATCTCTTTCAGTCTATGTTTCTTGTCAAGGCTCTCAGGCATAAAAAAGAATCCATAAACAACATTCAATAAAGTGATTATTGCTCCAAAATACATAGGTACAGAATAACCAAACTTGGAAAGTAATCCACCTAGAGTTGGACCAATGACAGTGCCGACACCTACAACTGCACTCAACCATCCAAAGTATTTAGTTCTCTGTTCTGGAGGAATGATGTCTGCAAAATAGGCGAAGATCGTGCTTATGCTCCCACCTGTTATACCTTCTATGATACGCCCAGCAAATAGTACCCATACAGCTCCTCCTATACCAAAAACTAAGTACCCGATTGCGGAACCCAAAAGGCAGACTAAGAGCAAGGGTCGACGGCCATATTTGTCGCTCAAAGCTCCAAGTACGGGAGCCGCAAAAAACACGCAGAATGCATAAACAGAGGTCAGGAGCGTAACAACTATAGCTTGTTCTCCCGGATTGCTTGTATAAGGCTGCACTAAGAATGGGACGACAGGTATTATAATACTGAAGCTTATTCCGCAAAGAAACACAGAGATAAGGCCGAATATTAAAGCGTGTTTATCTACGGTTTGTTCTGTGGTCTGTTTATGGTGTGATCTAAATTTGAACACTTAAATTCTCCCCTCAAAAGTTGCGATTTTACTTCCTAGGAAACAAAATTATCGTATCACATTTTTTCTTCCCTGGAAACAAAATAATAATAAAAAAATGCAGCCCGTTCTCAATAGAGCCCGGCTGCCTGTGGTTTGATTTTCATTATTCAAATTTATTTCGACTTGATATCTATATCCTTTTTCTTTATTTCTGCATCCAAATGCCTGCTATACTTTTCCAAAAAGCTAAGCATACTGTCAAATTGCTCCTCGGTTACCTGCTCAAATACGGCTTTATCCCGCTCTTGAAACTCCTTGTGCAGTTCCTCATGGATTTTATAGACTACTTTCCCTTGCTCAGTAAGCCTAAAATAAATTTCTTTCTTGTTATCCGGCTTCTGGTAGCTTTCGATAAGGCCTTTTTTTATGAGCTTCTTAGTTATTTTACTTATGGCACCGCTAGTCATATAAAGGGACTCCGCAAGTGTTGTCACGTTGGAATCTACATTTTTTTCAATGTATTCCATGCAATGTACTTCAGAAGGCTTATAACCCTTAAGACTGTCCTCCATCTTGTCCTTATTAAGCCAAACCATCTTGTTATATAAGTCCCTGAAACCCATTATGACCTGTTCTTCTTTGTTCATGGACTGTCCTCCCACCCGTTGGTGCATTAACAATTTAATATAATATATTTTGGTTTCCATTTCAACAATATTAAAACAATTATTTTAGAAATTGAGCGATACATGAAAAAAGAGATCCGAACACTCCCCATGTTTTATGTATGTATATTTATTTTTCAGACGAGGACATGCACGCAAAAAAACGGCCAGATCGCTAAAGTAGCGAACCCAGCCGTTTTCCATTTCTTAAGACCGAGCCTCTGTGAACATTTGAAAGGTGACACCAAACTTGTCTGTTACATTCCCATAAGCTGGACTAAAATGGGTTGCCTGCAAAGGCATTCCCACCTGCCCTCCTTGCTGTAAAGCATCAAACATTTTTTGAGCTTGCTCCACACTATCGGTTGTAATACAGATACTCACCTGATTTCCGCTGCTAAACGGCGATCCGGGAAAGGTATCCGAAAACATGAGCTCTGTTTCGCCCACTTTAAGGGTGGCATGTCCCACACGTTCCTTGACCTCTGCGGGAATGGGAAAATCGGGGTTTTCCGGCATTTCCCCAAAGGTTTGGATAAAAAGCAGTTGAGCATCCAATGCCTTTTCATAAAATTCGATTGCTTCTTTTGTATTTCCATCCATCGTGATGTAAGGAATCAAACGTTTGGACATCTTCAACACAGCTCCTTTAATTCGAGGTAATTAGCCCAGCCATTTCTCCTGTATGATATACAAAACTTGTCAAGAAAAACAAATCTGTATTCTTAGCTTTCATGCACCTGAATGCCAAGCTGTTTTAGCTCCTTTATCGCTTCCCTAACGTTACGCTGTGGATGAAGCGCAGAGATCATCTGTGCAGTGATCGGAACGCCGTTGAAAATCTGGCTTACCACCCCTAGAGAAATCGACAGCTCATAGTAACTTTCAGCCCAATCCTGATATTCCTCCGGTGTAACTATAATTTTCCCCAGCAAAAAGGATGAGCCATCGTCATATTCATCAGGAATGTTCACGTTGCCCATACGCCACTCCTTATCTCCCGCTTCCCTCCACATACAAAAGGTAACGTCCTCCTTCTCCAGCGCTTCATCTTCTAAAAGCTCCATCATATCATCAGGTACACCTTCGTACATGCCCGGCCAGATCTCATATTCGTCTCTTGCATGAGGACTTACAGGGGATTCGTGGTCAAAACCTTTTAATAGCACACCTCCACGCGTCCATAGCATATGAATCGTATCTCCAGCGCCGTTGTTCACCTCACCTAGGCACACATCACCAGACCATTCAGACTGCATACGATACGTGCGCAACCAATCTTCTGGAGACAATATAATATCCAGTGCTGACAGCAGCAGCATTCTGTCTTTTAAACCATTCGGTGTTACCTGTGCATCAAGCATCCTATTCTTCATCATTCCTCCACCTTGTCCACGCGTACTAAAATTTCATTTGTCTCTACTTTGTCTTTCAAGCTTCGCTTGCTCAACCACCTGCCGAATGAAAGGTCCCTTGGCTTCGGTATACGCTGCACGGTCATGATTGAATTGGTGAGCCAAATCTTTTTTTAAAGTCTCATACGCTCCCAGGCTCTCAGGATGCGCTTTCAAGTAATCTCTGAATAATAGATGGTTTTCCCAATGCTCTCCTTTATACTTGTAAATATGCAAATGATGGGTCCCAGCTCCCCATTCTCCACGGCGAAAGAAAGCTCGCTCTGGAAAATCAGGCTTATGTACATATTCATATTGAATACCTAGCAAACGCTCTCGCTGTTCGGATTGAATCATCGCCAAATCTTCTACTCCAACCATAATGTCGATAATAGCCTTGGCTCCCAAACCAGGAACGGATGTACTACCGATATGCTCTACGCCGACACACACGTCTCCGAGAGCCGCTATCAATTTGGCTCGTTCCTGTATGTACTCTGCTACCCACTGCGGATTATATTCGGATATCACTACCTGCGCGGACATGAACGCACCTCCATTCGTTTTCCAAAAAAATGCCTTCCCAGTGCGCTTGGCACAACTCAGAAGGCATTCTCTTGTTTAAATTAAAAATCATTTAGTTGCTTCATCCCTGTTATTTGGCTTCTCAATTACGATCAGACAGGTACTGTCTGGCAAAGGAACCGGCTGACCTTGCTCATCCATGAACTCAACACGACTGGACAGCGCTTCGGCATAGCCCTCCTGCAAATAGTGGCGGCTCAACCGGATAATCGCCTGTGGTCCAAGTGTGTTACGAATACACTCTTCATACTGTGACGGAGTAAAATAACCAAACTGCTCCTGTACCTCATGCACATAGGCTTCCGCCCCCCATGTATAGGTATACAGAAATTCCATTGCATCATTTACCGGCAAAACAGCCTCATGCTCACCTATGCGCTCTATTTCAATGGGGCGACCCGCAAAATCCTGCGCATACCGCATCAGCCATTCCATTCCGTCCGGCTCCAAAAATCGAATGCGTCTGCGCTGCTCTACTGGTTCGGTCATAATACCGTCACGAATGATAATGCGCCCGCCGGGTGCAAGTACACGGTAGGCGCTATGCAAAGCAGCCTCCACTGTTTGTGAATTGAACCTTTTTCCATCTCGTTCAATGTAGGAATACAGCTCATGAAGAATCGAAGAGAAAATAACCGTATCCATGCTCTCCGTTTCCACATACTCTTCTAATTGAAGCGCATCCCCTTTGATGACATCCCAACGACGGTGCTCCAATTGCTTTTTACGTTTAAGGGCCTCAATCACATTCACAGAAATGTCAAGACCCAACGGCTTCGAGTCCGGTCTTTCTTGCTCGATCAGGTCCAGCAGTACGCCCCCGCCAGGTCCGATATCCAGTATACGGGTTCCAGTCACGTAATCTAGAATGACCCTTTTGAAATCGGCGGTCTGGTTCATATCTGTAAGGTATGTTTCCTCATTGTGAAAGCGATCATAGGCATCGCGCCGTAATCCGAACAGATCAAACAGCAGCAGGACTGCTTTGTCATACAGAGGCGTCTTTTCTGCCTCAATACAAAAGTCGATCAATTTTTCTGCAGCTGATGAAAATACAAAATTAAAAAATACGGTACTTGGCAGCTCCTCCTTATGCTCTACGACTACACTCAAATGAGGATTATGCTCCCGTTTCCCTTTTGTGATATCCTGCCAGGACAATGCGCTTAAATATTTTTCTATCATTCTTTTTTTGTATACGTTAATTTTCTTAACACCACGATAGTCATAATACATCGTATTCATAAGCGATTCAAAACTAATATGCCGTACCGTTGCAGGCTGTTCCTGCCCTGTGCCATCCCTCAACGTGAGTAAAAATACCTTAACCAATTCTTGAAGTGAAAAATCCTGCAATGCTGATTCTACATACCAAAGTGTCCGATTCTCCAGCGGAGCCAGCGCCTTCTCTACATTCAGCTCCCGCTCCAGCTCGGCGTAAGCCTGCTCAAACGGCTCACCTTCATGAATCGAAACCGACCGCAATCTCTCCAGTCGCTCCTTTACACTCCAGACTACAGGGGCGTTATCCCAGGCAATCCAGCCGATTAACTGCTCCACTTCACCGCGTACTTGCTCCCATAATGCAGGATCTACACCAGCGATAATGCATTCGTTCAGTGCTCGTAACACAAGCTCCAATTCCTCCGAGCTCAGCCAGCCTTTACGAGTAATTTCAAGCAGCAGTCGATTTTCCGCAAAAGGTATTTCTCCCCGTATATACTGTCCGATCAATCCATGCGTCTCAATCAGAATCCGGGTCATGCTGTTACGCGGGTATGCAGGGGACTCTGCTTGAGCCTGTCTGACATACAGCTGGGAGGAGCCAATATTATGTACAAATAAATTAATGCCCTCATGCTGCCAGCGTAGCCGTTCGCGGACTGTGCCTCCTTTGGCGGTCTCAGACCATACCAATACATCCTCCAGTAGCTCTTTAACCCAGAATGACAATGGAAGGCCGTCCAAAATAAGCAGTGTGCGCTCCACATAATCCAGTACAGGATTAGCATCCTTTAACTCACCTATGGATCGAATGCGCTCCAAATTTACAATACGCTCCTCAGCCGAAACAAGTAGCTTTAGCCAGGTCGGTGTATCCCAGGCCAGATCACTTTCTTTCCTGTAATTAGCAATGGCTTTTAACGATTGTAACATTTTTCTCACCTCGTGTGATTCGATTCGGTATGCACAGGAGACTTTTGAAAATATCTTGTATACCCTACACTTTACCATACATTTGTAGCTTCCATCTCGTGGAAAATATTAAACATTTGTATCAATTATTCGCTTGACATGTTCTGTGTATCGCATCCCATAATTTAAAGTACCCGTAACTTCGCTCCGTCTCCCAAAAGCAAAAAGATACCTTCCAACCCTAAGGTCGAAGGTATCTTATCACCATTGTTATACGCAGCAAAATTATTTTCCTACGTTGTTTATAAAATTATAGTGTCGCTGTGTGAAACGTCAATCATCTAGCATATATTTCGACTGGATTAACCAACAGAAACGCCATCTGGTACCGGGATACCAAAGTCAGGTGTTCCATCCTCATTCCAGTTCAAACGCTGAACACGTGTATGACGATTCGGATCATACAGCGGGTCACCTGTAATTTCCTTGTAATTACGAGCGTGATATACGATAACGTCACTACCATCCTCAGCAACAGTAAAGCTGTTGTGACCAGGCCCGAATTGACCTGTCTCCTCATTCGTGCAGAATACTGGCGCAGGAGACTTTGCCCACGATTTCGGGTCAAGTAAGTTGGCATTCTCGTCTGCCGTTAGCAGGCCCATGCAATAATTGTGATCTGTAGCACTAGCTGAATAGCTGATAAAAATCCTTCCGTTCCGTTTCAGAACGGCTGCTCCTTCATTTACCTTAAAACCGATAACTTCCCAGTCATATTCTGGTGTTGAGATCATGACCTGCTCACCACGCAGCGTCCACGGATTGCTCATTTCTGATATATACAAATTGGAATTACCTACGATGTCCGGATCTTTCTGAGCCCATACATAATATAGAACGCCATTATGCTGGAAGGTTGTCGCATCGAGAGCAAACGTCTCCCAGCGAGTTTTGATCTGTCCCTTTTCCACCCATTCACCTTCCAGCGGATTAGCTGAAGCATTTTCCAGCACAAACATCCGATGGTCGAACAGACCTTCCTTCGTTTCTGTAGTACGAGCTGCTGCAAAATAAATGTACCATTTGTCGTTAATATAATGAATTTCCGGTGCCCAAATGTTCGCGCTTAACGGACCCGTTTCATATTTATGCCACACTGCCACTGGTTCTGCTGTATTCAAGCCTTGAATAGTACGTGCCCGCCGAACCTCAATGCGGTCATACTCTGGCACAGATCCAGTAAAATAATAATACCCATCACTATGCTTGTAAATCCAAGGGTCTGCACGTTGCTCAATGACCGGATTATTAAAAGATACAGGTTGATTCATGGTTTTTCTCTCCTCTATGTGTAATATGTAGTTCATATGATTAATCGGTGATACGTTTTCCCCAGATGGAAATTCCTTTTTCATTCATACCCGTGAAAATTAGAGTATGACGACCGAGCTCCCAGTCCCATGAAGGAAGCAATAGCAATTCCTCCTTTGACCCTTCGGACGCATTGCTCCAATCCATTGTTAGCGTACGTCTACCATCAAAACTCCAGTGACCTTCCAGAGAACCACTGGTTGCCCGCCCTCCAGCTTCCAGACGAAGCGGTTCAGCTTCCACCTGACCGTCTACTTCTTGCCTTATCACGATGCGCTCCCAGTTGCCGGATAATAACCTTTTGGGTATATCCTGCTCCTTTTCGCCCGCATACCGCTCCGGCGATACGACAGGCCAACCATCAGCCGTCCATAATATTTTGCGCACATGCAAGTAAGGCCAGCTCTTATCCGTTTCTCCCCGCGCATGATGAACAATGTAGTAATCGTCTCCGTCCTTCAGCACGGAATTATGACCTGGCGCAACCCAGCCTTCTCCTTCGCTGAAACGATAACCACCCAGCACCTTGTTCCCAATCTCATATTGAGGCAAATAACTGGTATCCGCCATATCATGTCCATTTATATCCACGTACGGACCTGTGATAGAATCCGAGCGGGCTACGCGAACATTGTAGTCCTCGAATAAAGAATCATACGAGACGAACAAGTAGTATTTACGGAACACAGGATTGTACACAATGTACGGTCCTTCCACAGCTCCGTCC
Organism: Paenibacillus sp. FSL W8-0439; assembly: GCF_038008995.1. Classification (NCBI taxonomy): domain Bacteria; kingdom Bacillati; phylum Bacillota; class Bacilli; order Caryophanales; family Paenibacillaceae; genus Paenibacillus; species Paenibacillus sp. FSL W8-0439. The sequence goes on along the minus strand of NZ_JBBPAK010000001.1, from coordinate 1,989,714 downwards.
TCGGTTGCCCGATCTCTGGCAGCGATATTTTTACCATAGCCTGGCTCTTTGAGCTTTCCAGTCTGCGGATCGAGCGGTGTAATATGAATCCCGCCAAAAAATGATCCGTATACCATCCATAGATTTCCTTCGGCATCCAATACCGGATTAGCATCAATTGCGTTCAGCTTGTCATGCTCATCCGTTTTAATAACCAGCCCCTCATCCTTCCAAGGACCTTCCGGGGAGTTGGATGTCTGCAACCCAATAGCTGATCGTGTGCTGCCAAATGTGGAAGCAGAATAATACATTCGATAGGTATCGCCCATCTTTATAATGTCCGGGGCCCACAGATTCGTTGCTGATGACCATGCCCCCGCTTCCTTTGGAATGCCGGGTAAAGCATATTGAACCCAGCTCCAGTGAATCAGGTCGGTCGATTTGCGCACCATAACACCCGGCCTCAATTCTCCACCTGTCTTTACATCCGTCGAATAGACATAATATCCCTGATCAGTTTTGATAATCGCTGGGTCATGAGCATTGTTAATAGTCCAGCGCTGTTCATCGTCTATCGTACTTTGATCATACAAGTGATCAGGAGGCGGAGCCTGCGGATATACAGGGTCCGGAGTGTTATCCCCACAGCCGGATAGACCCAGCATTAGCAGCATAACCATAACTGTTATTCTCCTCCTTCCTTTACTCAGTACATAGGGTGACTGCGTTACATCATTATCCGAATCGTCCAAGTGCAAGTGTCAATTAACCCTTGACACCAGAAATGGCAACCGACTCAATAATTTGTTTCTGGAAGATTAGGAATATAATCAACACAGGTAACAAGGCTATAATGGAAGCCGCCATAATAAGTGGATAGTCCGTCTGAATGGCGTAAGTCGCATTAAAATTCGCGATAACCAGCTGCAATGTCTGCGTTTCTGGTGAGTTCAAGTAAATAATCGGTGCCAAGTAATCGTTCCAAATTCCCATAAACCATAAAATTAGCTGTGCCGCAACTGCCGGCTTAATGAGTGGAAACGTAATCGATGAATAAAGTCGGAAATAAGAGCTTCCGTCAATTTTAGCAGCTTCGATAATAGCATCCGGTACACTGAGCAAATACTGCCGCAAGAAAAAGATCATGACTACATTACCGAACAAGCCGGGAACGATCAGAGGCAACAGCGTATCTATCCAGCCAAGTTTGGAGAACATCATAAACTGTGGAATCATAACTGTTGGGTAAGGAATCATCATGGATGCGATGAGTGCCAAAAACAGTTTATTTTTATGAGGGAATCTCAGCTTTGCGAATGCAAAAGCAGCTACACTAGATGTGAAGGTACCCACAACCGTGACACTTACAGCCACAATCACGCTGTTCTTGATCCCGCTTAATAGAGGACCTGCTTCCCAAATTTCCTTGTACTTACCAAACTGAAACACCTCTGGTATCCATACTGGTGGGAGTGCAAAGACATCCTGCTTTTCTTTTACCGAAGTGGACAACATCCAAAGCAACGGTGCGATCATCGCAATCGCTCCAATCGCCAGTACAATAAAGATAATGATATTGGTAACTTTCGTTTTTTGACTATGGGACATAATCAGCCTCACTCCTTTCCGCGAAAATCAATCCCCATCAAAGGATGATTTTTCATTCATTTTAAATTGAATCAAAGTTACGATAAAAATGAAGATGCCGAGAATCATAGCCATCGCGGAGGCATATCCCATTTGCAGGTTTTTGAATGCCTTATCCCAAATATAGAAGACAATTGAGGCGGATGAGTATTCCGGACCCCCTGTAGGTGTCATAATGTTCATTTCAGTAAAGATTTGCGAACCACCAATAATGTTGGTAACGACCAGGAAGAAGGTTACTGGTTTCACCATTGGCCAAGTGATATTGCGGAACATTTGGAATCCGCTAGCTCCGTCCAGCTCTGCTGCTTCATAATAAGAGCGAGATACGCTTTGCAGCGCAGCCAGATATAGCAACATTGTATATCCGAGACCTTTCCATACAGTCATGAGAATCAGGGCCGGTTTGACTGTGTCCTTATCCATCAGCCAGTTAGGTCCCTTAATACCGAACAATTCAAGGAATTGGTTCACCAAACCATAATCTCCGTTGTAGGCCCAGTTCCACATAATAGAAACGGCAGCCAACGAAGAAATGACCGGAATATAATAGATCACACGAAATGTTGTCGTACCTGGAATCTTGCGATTCAGTCCCAGTGCCAGTAGTAAAGCTAGTACAAGACCTATTGGAATACCCAACATTAAGAAAAGAGTATTGTACATCGATTTGTAAAAGAGTTCATCGCTAAATAAATCCTTAAAATTGTCGAACCCAATAAAGTTCATTTGTCCCAATCCGTCCCAGTCTGTAAAAGAGCCGTATAACGAATAGACAAACGGGAACAACGTAAAGATTAGCAGACCGAGAATAGGCGGAAGAATAAATAAGTATCCATATATCTTCTCTTTGCGGTAGAGATTAGATTTGGTTATCACAGGGCTCACCTCTGTTTCTGATTTGGAATGAAGATGATGTTAGCAGCATGATATTCAGCCACTAACATCATCCTTTTCCCTCTATTTACGCATTATTTCTGTGATTTTTTCTCTTGCTCCACCGCTTTATCCAGCAGTTTCTGCATCTTCGGTTGTTCTTGCTTCACATAATCTGCTGCCGTAATTTTGCCATCCAGCACAGGTTGGATATCTGTGAAGAAAATATCGTACCATTCTGCGTTATACGTATAGTTACCTGGTAATGCACGTCCATAGTCTTTTACGATATCAATAAATTCTTGTTTGTTGTTAGGCTTTGTTTTTGTATCTTTGACCCACTCATCAGCCATATCCAGCAGATTCGGAATCTGTACCTTGGCATCTACGAGCTGCTTCATGCCTTCTTTGGAAGTAGTCAGATAGTTAACCAATTCTACAGCTTCATCTGGATATTTTGTTTTAGAGGAAACACCGATACCCAGAGAACCAATCCATGTTGCCGGTTTGCCAGTCGATCCTGTTGGGAAAGGCAACAAATCATATTCGAATGGCAGTTTTTCAAATGTACTCATATCCCAAGGCCCTACTGGGAAGAACGCCATTTCGCCTTTCATCCAGCGTTGATATGTGTCCAATGTTTGTGATTGTTCAATGCCAGGTGTAATTTTATATTTGTTTTGCATATCAGCAAAGAACTGAAGCGCTTCCGCAAATTTCGGATCATCAATCGTTACTTTGGTTTTGCTCTCATCCAGCCAATCAGCGCCATTACTCCATACAAAGGCTTGCAATGCCCACTGAACGTTAAAGCCTGTTCCGTATTGATCTGGCTTGCCGTCCCCGTTAGTATCTTTGGTCAGCTCTTGGTTAACCTTGATGAACTCCTCCCATGTATACGGTTTGTCTTTGTCAGGCAATGGAACACCTGCTTTTTCAAACATGGTTTTGTTATAACCCAAGGCAAATGGACCCAAGTCCTTCGGCATACCGTAAATATTTCCTTGACCAGCCATTTTACCGTCATAGCGATACAAATCTACACCGTATTTCCAAATGTTATCCAGATTTATATCCTTGCTCTTCTCAATATAAGGTGTCAGATCCTTCAACACCCCACTGTTAACATAAGCTTTCAAATCTCCAGGGGCATAATAGAAGATATCTGGAAGATTGTTACCTGTAATTGCAGCTCTAAGCTTTGTAGCATATTGGTCTGCTGCCGTCACGACCATTTTAACCTTTACACCAGGATGTTCTTCTTCAAATTTCTTGATAACATCCTTATAAGCCTTCTGCTCATCCGTTCCTCCACGGAACATGAAAGTCAATTCCTTGCTTCCATCGCTACTGGAACTTCCTCCACTACAGCCTGCCAGTGCAGCAACCATCAACAACAGAACAACCATTGTTAGTGCAAAACCTTTTTTCTTTGTCAACGCGACCCCTCCTAAAATTAAAAATGAAACCGCATACATTAAGTGTTAAAATAACTTCATACCACTCGGCCTAATCTTTAACTGTGCGGTACACAACCCGTTGTTGATTGCCGCTGTGATTATCATCCCTCTCATGTACCATATAATTAACATTTACCTTTATCAATAATGAATTCGTTTACAAATAAAATATAGCACGCCATTCTACGGTTCGTCAATGCATTTTTCAATCTTTTTAAATAATTATAAAACATAGATTGGAGTAACTTAAAAAGCAAAATTAAATCGCATTTAAGTATATTTTCGCAATAAATACTAAATAAAATACTTAAATACGATTTATATAATAAAAAACAACTTATTTTAGAACGTCATTTCCTCTCTTCTTCTTTTAGTAAAAAATATTTACAGAAAAGCAGTTTACTTCTTTATGATTTTATTTTAACATAAATCAAAGTAAAAATATAAGCGCTTACATTACATTTTTTATAGATAAGGATGGGCTATAGCTATGATTTATATTAAGGACTTAATGTCGGGGTTAGATATTTTCAAAGCACTGGGCTCGGAAATTCGCATTCAAATTCTTGAGTTACTTGCTGTTCAAGGACAAAGTATGAATGATATTGCGAGCAAGCTAAATTTGAGCAACGGCACCATTACGATGCATATTCGCAAACTGGAAGAATGCGGGCTTGTGGAAATCAATACGGTAAGCGGTAAACACGGGACCCGAAAAATGTGCTATTTAAATAAGGAAAAGCTAATGGTAGATCTGCGCAGCAGAGAACAAAAAAATGTGTATGAGGTAGAAATTCGCATCGGTCATTATAGTAACTACCAGGCGGTTCCTACTTGTGGATTAGTGACCAAAGACAGCATTATCGGCGATTTTGATGATCCACGCTATTTTGCAGATCCCGCGCGACTGGACTCTGAAATGATCTGGATGGCAGAAGGCTTTCTGGAATACCGCATTCCTAACTACTTAAAAGCGAATCAATCCTTTACCGAAATTCAATTTTCCGCAGAGCTGGGATCAGAAGCACCGTGTTATTGTGAGGACTATCCGTCTGATATTTGTTTTCATATAAATGGTATTGCCATCGGTCACTGGACGAGCCCAGGCGATTTTGGAGCTGTTCCCGGGGTTCTCAATCCTGATTGGTGGCCCCCACACTTGAATCAATACGGCATGCTGAAGTTAATTCGCATCAACCAGCATGGAAGCTTCATTGACGGGTGCCGTATATCAGAAGTCACCATAGACGATATTGGACTTGATTACAAAAGCGATATTACACTGCGTTTATCCGTATCTGATCAATCGCAAAACAAAGGAGGACTCACTATTTTTGGTAAAAGATTCGGAAATTTCGGCCAAGATTTGCTTGTGCGCGTGCTTTACGATGTACACGAAGAAGATAACTCCAACTCCTAATTCGCCACAGATAAAAGGCCGAAGTCTGTATTCATTGAATACATGTCCTCGGCCTAAATCCTAATCTTCACTTAAAGAGATATAAATAAATAGATAAAAGATGATTGCCATCCCAAACACCAGCCAGCTAAAGGACAGCAAATGAAGCTTCTCCCCTGCATGTACTGCCCATCTCCAAAGATCCGCAAAAAGCACCAGCGGTTGCAGCAACACATCCCAGCTATTCCAGCGGGCAAATCTGCCTATATACACACCTATGCTGGCCAGCCATAACATCACAAAAACTACAGCCCATGCAAGCCAACCTGAACAAATCTTCCTCAACATACGGTGGATCATCAATACACAAAGGGATGTAAGAAAAAGACCAATTCCAGCGGCCGAAAAGGACGTAAATAAGATTAGCCAAAATTGAGTATTCAACCAAAAACGCGTACCAGGATTCACATCGTACAAACGGAATGCATGTAGTAGTTCGGTCACTAAATAAAGAGCATTCGGCAGAAAAAACAACCATACCCATGCGGCGAAAAATAAAAGAATATTTCTTACTTTTGCATTTCGCAATCTGAATAACGCCACCATGAACAATGAAATAAACACCGGAACCCATGCCAGGAATATATCCCAGTACAGAAATTGATATATTCTCGTCCCGCTTGTGGACTGTAGATACATAATGAGTCCGAAACAGCCCAACGTAGCTACAAGCATCACCCCCAACAAACCGGGCAGCTTGTAACCCTTCCTTCTTAACAGCAAACTTCCATCTACCTCCTGCCTAAGAACGCGTATTTACGTCTCTTCAGTTCTCTCTTATAGCGCTTTCACATTTAGAAAGAGGGCTTTTATTTATTCCACGTTTCGTATATCCTCGAACACATGATCTGTTATCGTCAAAGTATCAAAGGTAACATTACACCCCTCCCCTACCGGAGATTGTGCGACAACCCCAACTTTTAGCTGGCTGGTAACATTCATGCCAAAATATCTGGCCAGTTTCCAATGTTGACCATCCGAGGAATAATGAAAGGCAAAGCAATTTCCAGCTCGTGTTACTCGCAAATATGGATTAGAAGCATCCATCGCCCCCGATATACAATCATCGGATGTATCCTGTGTGACCACACTAAGGATCGAGGGGGTATTCTCAAAGTATTCAAAGCATACCTTAGCCCAATGAGTATCATCCGCCATCACCATCAAACATCCTGAATCATAGGGCTGCTTCATATCGACACGAACCCTCGTCCAGATTGTAAAATCTCCATGTAGGGTGGTATGCAAAAAAGGAGCGGACGATTTGATAACTGCGCCGGACGGATCTCTAAAAAAATCTGCCTGTGAAGGTGCAGAGACTTGTAAAGCCTTGGATTCATCGAAGCTCCATACAGTTGGTTCGTTGATCCACCTCCATCCTTGAGGCAAAACCTTTTCGTTAAAGCCTTCAAATACATTCATATGGACACCATCCCTCTCTAGCCAATATAGTCTTAACACAGTGAAATTTTGGGGCAGAATTCCCCATGATACCACTATATACGTAATCTTCCAGTCGTCAATGATGATGCTTCTGTCTTCCAGAATTATAAAAAAAGACTTGCTATTCTGAAATGTTGTGCTTATAATTACACCTAAATTGATACGGTAACAAATTTCAATGACGAGAACGAGTAAGCTATACAGCGGATTTGCAGAGAGTTGGGGCAGGTGAAAGCCAACATTCCGAGGGTAGCTGAACGCCATCTCTGAGAAGCGGGCTGAACCTGAAGTAAGCTCTGCCGCCTTTCCAGCGTTAACCGGAACATGTATTGATGGATACGTGAACAGAGTGTCATTTCCTATGGAATGAAACTAGGGTGGTAACACGGGTATAAACTCGTCCCTTTTACAGGGGCGGGTTTTTTTGTTTTTCAATAAGGAGGAATCAACATGACAAATGTATCGACAGCAGTATCTATAACTGATTTTTTGACTCCGGCTGTACGGGAAATGCCGCCTTCAGGTATCCGTCGGTTTTTTGAATATAGTGCAGGCAGAAAAGATATCGTATCGCTTGGTGTCGGTGAACCGGATTTTATAACCCCTCAACATGTGAGAAAGGCCTGTATCACAGCACTGGAAAATGGTAAAACCTCATACACACCCAATGCAGGTCTCCCTGAGCTTCGCGAGGAAATTGCCGGATATCTGGAGAGCAGCTTCAGTACATCCTATAACCCGGCAGATGAAATCATGGTCACTGTTGGCAGCAGTGAAGCATTGGATTTGGCGCTACGCGCCCTCATCACAACACACGATGAAATACTCATACCAGCACCCTGTTATATTTCGTATTCGCCTATCACGTTTTTGAACGGAGGACATACCGTAACGGTTGAAACGTCTGCCGACCAGCAGTTTAAGCTGACAGCTGAGGCGCTCAAATCCAAGCTGACTCCACGATCCAAAGTGCTTATTCTCTGTTATCCGAACAACCCGACAGGCGGGGTGATGACCTATGAGGATTGGCTACCCATTGCCCGTCTGGTTGAGGAGCATAATCTTATTGTCATATCGGACGAAATTTATGCTGAATTGACCTATGGACAGCAGCATGTAAGTTTCGCTTCTCTGCCAGAAATGAAAGAACGCACCCTGCTCATCAGCGGCTTTTCCAAAGCATTTGCCATGACAGGCTGGAGGGTCGGCTATGTATGCGGTCCGAAAGAATTGATTTCAGCCATGCTGAAAATCCATCAGTATACAGCCATGTGCGCTCCTATTATCGGGCAAATTGCCGCGATTGAATCCCTGCGCAACGGGCTAGAGGAGAAAGATCGTATGATGGAGTCCTATAATCAACGTCGAAAATGGTTCGTTGCCGGCCTATGTCAGACAGGACTTCCATGTCATGAACCAAACGGTACCTTCTATGCTTTTCCTTCCATTGCGCATACCGGGTTAAGCTCCGAACAGTTTGCCAAGCGACTGCTGGAAGAACAAGGAGTTATAACGGTCCCGGGTTCCGCATTTGGCCCAGGCGGCGAAGGCTTTATCCGATGCTCGTATGCGTCATCGCGTGAACAGTTGGAAATGGCTCTGGAACGCATCAGCGTATTCCTGAAACGCCTGTAAACCCGATTTTCCATAACATGGACTGAACATGAGCATGGGGTGAACATTTACTTCAGCAACTTCTGAATAAGCTTTTTCTGGTGTGTTGGCAAACCTTCCGGCCATTCCCCTACGCGGCAATAACAAATGTCGGAGATTTCAGCGCTTGGTCGAAAGGTACCCGGGATTACCCGGCCTGTAAAAATAAGATCCACACGGTTCGGCAACTGGCCAAACTGGGCTTGCGCCAATGAGGTGATCTCTACCTCCAGCCCGGTTTCTTCCCGGACTTCGCGCCGCAGGGCAATTTCCGGCTGCTCTAGCTCCATCCAGCCGCCGGGAATCCCCCACGGCTGCTTCCGGTATACGTGCTTTAATAGCAGCACTTCCCCGGCCTCATTCGTGAAAATGCCCAGCACAGCAATTAAAAATTTATGTTGTGCCCGGTACACCAAAGCATTTTTCAATCGAGTAAACGGCGTATGCTTATACATGAATACAAGCCAATCCCGCGGGATCTTATTTACCAGCTTAGCCAGCATAACACACCTCCAGTTGAGCACTCTTACATCAACTCATTCGTTGGATTAAGGTAAATGAGGAGCTTAAGTATGTATACTAAAAAATTAATCTTTAGGTGACTGTAGCTTACGGCTATATAACTGAGCATTTTCCGCATCAAAACAAACAAAAATAATCTCATTCAACCCAGCATGTTCCTGTACAAAACATGTCACTTCCTGTATAGCAATCTCGGCCGCCTTTTCTTTTGGGAATCGGTAGATGCCTGTGCTGATATTGGGAAAAGCAATGCTGCTTGCATTCAATTCTAGAGCCAATTGCAGTGTATGACGGTAGCATGTCGCCAATAGTTCTTCTTCCTGATGGTCGCCACCATTCCAGACTGGGCCGACCGTATGAACAACATATTGGGCATCCAGCTTGCCAGCCGTCGTATAAACCGCGCCTCCTACCGGACATCCCCCTTGTTTGTTTCTGATACGGACACAATCCTCCAATATAGCCGGACCACCAGCTCTATGAATCGCACCATCTACACCACCGCCACCCAGCAAGCTTGTATTTGCTGCATTGACGATAATATCCGCCTTACAACGGGTAATATCCCCTTGCACCACACGTATGATCACGTTAAATCGTTCAATTTGGGTATCCATTGATCCTCCTTCTCTTCTAAAAACCAGCTTTGTTATATAGTCATCTTATAGTCTCTACAAGCGATTTCTAATATATCGTCATAGGTTTTCAACAGAAAGTGTCTTAGATTTTTCCCCCGTGCACTAGCTATTGTCGCTAATATTGGCGTATCTGTAAGCTCGTCAAAACTGCTACCTTGCGCATACTTCTGCTCAGACATGTCTAGAGCCACATCCAGTTCAATCATATTAAAGTAATAGACTCCTGTAAATATGAGCTCATAGGGTACAAAATCGTCTACTGCTTCCGGCGCTAAACTCCCATTAATCTCTCCCTTCAAAACCAGCTCTTTTTTTACATAATTCATATGAACCTGATCCAAATAGACCGCATCCCGTCCATGCAATTCACCAAGCGGTGTTTGAATAGCTTTTATGTGTGGCATCCAAGTGTTCCCCTGTCCTAAATTATTTTCCATCCAGCAACATAAGTGCGGTCGCAACCGCATGATCCACAAAAGAACGCGCTGGGCGTGACTTCATCATCACAGTTATCCCGATTAACAAAGAGACTAAAGTATGTGCCAAAGCTCGTGCATCCATAGTCACCTCAAGCTCCCCAGATTGAATACCACGTTCGAGGGTCGCCTGAAAGACAGCAGAAAGATACATCTGATGTTCTCTGGTTAAAATTTCAAACCTCTCATCATGAGGGGCTAACTCTACCATTGTATTGATGCAAAAACATCCCTTGTTAGACTCCTTCTCGTACTCTTCCGCCACCACTCCCCCAAAAAAATTGTAAAATGCTTCTTTTACAGATGAACTATTTTGCAGTTTAGCCCTTACACAAGCTGCATGAGATTGCGTATATTTACGCAGCGCAGCTTCGAATAATTGCTTTTTATCTCCAAAGGCAGCATATATGCTGGGGCGTTGTATTCCCATACGGGAGGTCAAATCACTTAAAGACGTGGCCTCGAATCCCTTTTCCCAAAAAACTTGCATCGCTGCATCCAACGCTTGATCTTCATCAAATTCTCGTGGTCGAACCATATTTAACCCCTTCTTTTTGTATCGTTCAGTATATTAAGATTGTATGACCTTCAGAAGCGGCTGTCAAATTGTACGGATTAAACTCTTGACAATTCTTATTTACGAGAGTTATATTGACCTAAAATTATTACATACCGATCGGTATATTATACTGATCGGTATGTAAATCACAGAAAGCGACGTGGTATGTGAAAATGAAGACGTCAGAAGAAAAAGCGATACTGCTCCCCCATCAAACGGTAGCCAGCACTGCCGAAATAGCTCCCATTCCGGTCCTATCCCGGTCTGTGGCGCTCTTGTTTGCCATAGCCTGCGGGCTGGCTGTCGCTAACATTTACTATGCACAGCCATTACTGGATGCGCTGGCGCACGAGTTTGGCATTACACACTCATCGGTCGGTATCGTTATTACCGTCACGCAAATTTGTTATGCGTTAGGACTGCTGCTACTCGTCCCGCTTGGCGATCTCTTGAACAGGCGGCGCTTGATTACAGGACAGATGCTGCTGTCTGTGCTGGCATTAATCCTGGTTAGCTCTGCCCCTACCCGTACAATACTGCTTATGGGCATGGCAATGGTTGGGTTGCTGGCTGTAGTGACTCAAACACTCGTGGCATTCGCCTCGACCTTGGCTCATCCGACTGAACGCGGGCAGGTCGTAGGACTGGTAACCAGCGGAGTCGTTATCGGCATTTTACTCGCACGAACCGTTGCCGGTGTATTAACTGATCTGGCAGGCTGGCGTTCAGTTTACCTTATTTCTGCTATACTTACGCTGTTTATGGCTGTGGCTCTATTGCGAGTACTCCCAAAGAACGAACCCACAAGCGCCACACTCTCCTATGCGCAGCTGATTCGCTCGGTTATCGCACTGTTCGCCCAAGAACGAATTCTGCGTATTCGTGCTGTCCTTGCGCTGCTTATTTTCACAGCGTTCAGCATATTGTGGACTTCGCTTGTATTACCTCTTAGTGCTCCCCCATTGTCTCTTTCACACACTGCAATTGGGGCCTTCGGCCTGGCTGGAGTCGCCGGAGCATTAGCAGCAGCCCAAGCAGGGCGACTTGCTGATCAAGGCTTGGGACAACGAACGACAGGTATCGCACTAGTTGTATTACTGCTGTCCTGGCTACCTATACGCTACACCGAGCATTCTCTATTCGCTTTAACTCTTGGTGTCATTCTTTTGGATTTGGCCGTACAGGCTGTACATGTCACTAACCAGAGCTTGATTTTCAACGTTCGCCCTGAAGCACGGAGCCGACTTACCGCAGGCTACATGATCTTTTATTCCATCGGTAGCGCCACTGGAGCCATTACCTCCACTCACATGTATACCTATGCTGGGTGGAACGGAGTTTGCCTATTGGGGGCGGGTGTCAGTGCTCTGGCTCTCATTTTTTGGGCGATGACTCGACGTTCAACTTGATGGTAAATCCATATGGATTGAACAAACAAAAACCGCCCGGGCCTCAACAACGGCCTAGACGGTTCTCTTCTATCACTGTAAATCATCACTTGATTGCAATATAAATCAAAACAGGTTCATCTGGATTGCCATATACTTCAAAATCACCTGTGTAGGTCCGCTCTCCTTGTCCCGTGGCGGCCCATGCCCAAATTGTCTGCCATACACGGAAGACAGAAGAAGGTTCATGGGTTGCCTGAAAAATAGCGTAGCGTGCAGCCTGAATTACAAGTTCTTCAAGATCGTCAGGAGCTTGGAAATCCTCAGCCGCTTCCTTTCCGATAAAAAATGTATACTCGCCCAAAGCTCCATTTTCATAATCAGTATAGCAACCATAGACGGAAGCAAGTCCATGAGGACCTCTGATCCGGCCTGCCACATCCTCACCTACAAAACGTTCCCACATGTTTGGAATGATCCCGTGGGACGTTTGTTCCTTCTGATTATTTGTACGTGCTTTTAGTCCAATTAAATGGATTTCACCTCGGTACTCCTCCCGAATGGGGCCATCAAATTGAAGCTCTGCATCCTCTGAAGATCGCCACCTCTTCAAGTTTGGTAGATAATTACGCAGCATCGAAATCGCCTCTTCTGCCTGCATCCCCTCTTCTACCATGATCGGCACACACTGCTGGATCATTCCCTCCATCGTCAAGTCAGGCTGTACAAATGCACCTTCCTTGTAACAATACTTGCAATACTCATCTGTATTATGATGTTGTGCATCCGTCCCATATTGACCCTCATGCTCCAGTGGCATCCCGCAACTTTGACAAGCTTTATCCATTCTCGTAAATCCCCTTTCGCCAATTCGTATCTGGTATGCCACCAGTATAACGAAACAAACCTGACAACTATGGGTCAGGTTCGTTTTACTTTAGTCTAATAATTATTTTATAATTTCTGTTCTTCTTCATAATTAGACGCAATACGCAACGCCATCTTATAAATCTTATCTCGCAAATGGGCTGGTTCTTTGACAATCACATCCGGTCCGAGGCTTAAAATAAATCCGTACACCCACGCATCCTCAGGAAACGGGACTGAAACCGTGTAAATCCCTTCCTCCTGCTCGTTCAATGCTTCCACACCAAACCAATCCTCCGCCAGATGTCTTGAGGTGCGGTTAAATTGTAGCGTAAATGGTTGTACAGCGCTGGATGCCGTCATCCGCCCCTCATTCCACGGCAGCACTTCATTAGAAAGATCCCTGCGAATGAAAGCCGTCTCTGTAACCACAGGCTCATTCATACGGGAAAGCTTGAACAACCGAAATTGCTCCCTGTCGGGACAATACGCATACACAAACCATTGTTGCCCTTTCAGCACAAGCGTATGCGGTTCCACATCCCGTTCTGTTCGGGCTCCTTCCGCATTTCGATAGGTAAAAGCAACCGTACGGGCTTGACTCATTGCCTCTTTTATCTTGATTAATTTAGCTTCCTGGACAGACTGATTTCCCCATCCCGAATGATCGACGATAAACTGTGTGGTACGGACACTAAATTGCTCTTTTTCAGACTCTGGTATAATGCTTTCAAATTTATGAAGTAACCGGGATACGTTGGGACCGCCCAACGACGAGGACAAACTCTGCAAGCCCATCACAATGTCCTTGATATCATGATCCGTCAACATACTACGATCCAGGCGATATCCTTCCATCAGGCCGATTCCTCCACCTGCTCCCTGAAAAGTTACTACTGGGATACCAGCCAGACTAATCGCTTCAATATCTCTATAAATCGTCCGAATCGAAACCTCATACAAATCAGCGAGTTCCTTTGCTTGTATTCTATTTCTTTTCAGCAGCAAAATGACGATAGAAAGCAATCGATCAATTTTCATGTTTTCAAAACCTTTCACCCTTAATAAAAATAAACCATGAGTTCCTCATCATATCCCTGACCTTGATATTCCAAAGCGTTCTTTTCAATACCATAGGTTTTAAACTCCAATTTCCTATAAAGCTCGATAGCTGCTTGATTGGCAGCCACCACACTCAGATTGATTTGTTTCAATCCTTCCACTTTTCTACCTCGACTGATAACTTCCAATAAAAGTTTCTTAGCGATCCCCTGACCTCGGTAAATCGGTGGTACATAAACTCCCCAAATCGCACCTTTATGCTGTGTCTTTATTTTGTTTTCTCTTCTAAATCCGGTCATACCAGCCAGCTGATGATCCTTTGTAAATGCACCAAGTATGTAATGGTCTCTCTTATTTTGTATTTGCTTCACTACATCAGATAACGAAACTTGTACAGCTTCCTCGTAGGAGGTTCCAAAAGCTTCGGGGTTCATTTTTAAGGCTTCCAGTCTTAAATTCCAAAATACTTCAGCGTCTGCTGGCTCTATGTTCCTGATTATGATCATGGCTTCCCGTCCCTCCAAATGTTTTCCTCCATCTTACTCTATCTCTTATTTAAATTGAATCTATAATGCCTAGATTAAAATAACCTCAGATGCTAGATCCAGTCGGATAGAGCACCTGAGGTTCAAAACTCATTACGTATTATGACTCATAGCGTTTCAGCACAATGACCGCATTATGACCCCCAAAGCCGAAAGAATTAGATAACCCAATATTTAGTGGAGCCTTGCGTGCTTCGTTAGGTACATAATCCAGATCGCAAGCAGGGTCGGGATTGTCTAGATGCATTGTTGGCGGAATGATACCTTCCCGAAGACTTTGAACAAGCGCAATTGCTTCGACACCGCCTGCGGCTCCTAGCATATGACCTAGCATGGACTTATTCGCGGTAACCGGTATCTGATAGGCATATTCACCAAATAGCTTGTGGATCGCCAAGGTCTCAGCAATATCCCCTACAGCCGTACTCGTTGCATGGGCACTGATCACATCCACTTCTTCAGGGGAGATGCGAGCCGAATGAAGGGCAGCTTTCATTGCTAGGTAAGCTCCGGTTCCTTCAGGATGCGGTGCAACCATATGATAGGCATCCGAACTCGCTCCATAACCGATGACCTCACCATAGATTTCCGCCCCACGCCGGGTAGCGTGCTCCAGCGACTCCAGTACCAGGATACCCGCTCCTTCACTCATGACGAAGCCGTCACGATCCTGATCGAACGGTCGGCTTGCTGTCGAAGGCTCCTCGTTACGTGTTGACAAGGCAGTTGCATTAGCGAAGCTTGCCAAGGCCAATCGGGACACTGCGGCTTCAGCTCCGCCAGCAAAAATGACATCCGCATCTCCTGTACGAATGGTCCGAAACGCCTCTCCAATTGCAGTGTTCCCAATAGAACAAGCCGTTACAGGTGAAAGCGTAGGACCCATCGCTCCGAACGCGATACTTATTTGTGCAGCAGCCATATTCGAGATCATCATAGGTACCAGCGTTGGGCTAACTCTACCCGGACCACGATGTAACAGCACGTCCACATTATCTACCAACGAATCCAAACCGCCGACTCCTGACCCCACATAGACACCTACACGCTCCAGATCAGTGTGATCCAGTTCCAGACCAGAATCCTTGAGCGCTTGCTCTGCCGCATATAATGCAAACTGGGTAAATCGATCCATTCGTCTGGCATCCTTACGCCCCCACTGCTTTTCTGCATCAAAATCCTGTACCAGTCCAGCAATTTGTGCTTTTAAATCGGACACATCAAATGAATCTATTTTACGTATACCTGAATTGCCTTCCAGCAAATTGTTCCACAGCGTGCCTACTTCATTGCCCAATGGCGAAACGACACCCATACCTGTTATCACTACTCTTTGCATAAGCTATTCATTCCTCCTGCTCGATGGCTTACTTATAATCCTCATTTTACCCTCGTCTTATCCTATTACAAGTGTTTGTTTATCCTGGTATAATGAACACTACTATAGTAAGCGCCTGAATTAATTACTTCAGATACACTCATCGAATGGAGAGAAAATATCTAATGAAAACGGAAGCACGTCTGGAAGCACTATCTGTTTTTCTGAAAACAAAAAGGGCCCGCCTACATCCGCATATGGTTGGTCTTCCCCCTGGATCACGTCGCAGAACACCAGGTTTACGCAGAGAAGAAGTCGCTCAGCTAGCAGGTGTCAGTACAACCTGGTATACCTGGCTGGAGCAGGGTCGGGATATTAAGGTCTCTGCCTCCGTGCTGGATGCTATTGCTGCTGCCTTGCAGTTGAACACGGATGAGCGTAAATATTTGTACGATTTAGCGCTGGAAGCCGGGTCTCATAACCTTCCTGCTCCTGAAGAACAAGCGATCATTTCTCCATCTTTGCAAAAGATCGTACAAGAGTTGCACTACTGTCCTGCTATTATTTCAGATCGGCGCTGCCATATTGTCGGCTGGAACGAAGCTGCTGCTCATGTTTTTATGGATTTTGCTGAACTACCACATGAGCAGCGCAATATGATCGAACTGCTATTTACCAAAAAGGAGTTTAAAAGTCTGGCTGTGAATTGGGAACACTTTGTAAAGGGGTTTCTTGCTATATTCCGCGCTTATTACGGGCAATACGTGACAGACCCCTGGTATGCTCAGTTTATACAAAACATGAGTCAGGCCTACCCAGAGTTTAACGAGCTTTGGAATCAGAGTGAGGTAAGCTCCGCTCCAGAAGTGCTCATTGAATTTCGTCATGCTAAGGCTGGCAAAATGTTATTTGACCTGACTTCCCTTCAGGTACAAGGCAGTGTCGATCTCCGTTGCAGCATATACACCCCCAATGCGCAAACTTCTACGGAAAGTAAACTCCAAAAGTTAATGGAAGGCAGCTAAAGGATTTTATCCCTCCTGTTATGAAGATATCTTTTTCCGTCCATACTACATCTACGATCTGTGCAAAATAGATGTCATATATGTGACAGAGCCAAGAGCTTCAACGGTGCTACTACTAGGAGGGAGGGAATCATCATGAAAGCCAAACCGACAAGTTCCCAGCACGCACAAAGCCAAGCACCATTGCCTGTTCCGATACAATTTGACCGCAGCTGGCAGGACGAGCTGGACCAACGCCTGCACAAGGGAGGTCCTTGGGGAGATTGGGATCTGTATCAGCTGGCAATCGAGGCGGAAAAGGCCAAGCTGGTGCCGAGCTTTGATGAGCTTCAATGTCTTCAGCATTTGCAAGACCTCACTCCACTGCCCCATCAACTCGATACCGCTCGAAAGGTACTGTTTGAGATGTCTGGACGTGCCATTCTTGCCGATGAGGTCGGTCTAGGCAAAACGATTGAAGCCGGAATGATCCTTAAGGAATATCTGGTTCGCGGGCTGGCTTCCAAAGTGCTTATTCTTGTACCCGCTTCTCTGGTCCTGCAATGGGTGCGTGAGCTGAATAGCAAATTCGGCATTCCCGCAGTCGCCCAGAAAAAAGCGTATTCCTGGTCTTCCGAGGTCGTCGTCGCCTCTATGGATACGGCCAAACGGGAGCCACATAGTAACATCCTGCTAGATACCGATTATGACCTACTCATTATTGACGAGGCTCATAAGCTGAAGAATAAAAAAACATCCAACTACCAGTTCATTATGAAGTTGCGTAAAAAATATTGTTTGCTCCTGACAGCAACACCTGTACAAAACGATCTATCTGAGCTGTTTAATCTGATCACGTTACTCAAGCCCGGTCAATTGGGAAGACAAGGCGATTTTTCAGCCAACTTTGTTGTAGATAAACGTCTGCCCAAAAATGAAGATCAGCTCAAAGATGAGCTGTCTAAAGTCATGATCCGCAATCGTCGTGGAGAAGGTCCTGTTCAATTCACTAAACGAAATGTTTCCAACATTCACTTGGAACTCTCGCCAGAAGAGCAAGCGCTGTACGATGGGGTGACCTCTTTTGTCAAAGAACAATATCAGGCGAATGGCGGAAATTTAAGCAGCATGCTGTCTCTCGTTACCCTTCAACGGGAGGTGTGCAGTAGCCGGGACGCTGTGTTTGTCACGCTGGTCAATTTGTCCAAAAAGATGGCTCCTGACTCTCCCCTACGTGATCGTGTTTGGGACTTGGTCGCACACATTAAAGCGATCAAGGCCAATTCCAAAGCAGAAAAAGCACTGGAGCTCATCCGGAAGATGAACGAAAAAGTGATTATTTTTACAGAATATCGGGCCACACAGGAATATTTACTAAACTATTTCCGGGATCGCGGACTGTCTGCCGTTCCTTACCGAGGCGGTATGAACCGGGGCCGCAAAGATTGGATGATGGATCTGTTCCGTGGTCGCATTCAGGTCATGATTGCTACAGAAGCAGGCGGTGAAGGCATTAATCTGCAATTTTGTCACCACATGATTAACTTCGATTTGCCGTGGAATCCCATGCGCGTGGAACAGCGGATTGGACGGGTGCATCGACTTGGACAGAAGCATGACGTAAATATCTTCAACCTATCCACTACCGGAACGATTGAAGAGCATATCCTGCACCTTCTGCATGAAAAGATTAATATGTTTGAGATGGTCATTGGCGGATTGGACGTTATTCTGGAAAAGTTTGAGAAAAAAGAATCCATTGAAAAGAGTTTATATAAAATCATGCTTGAGTCCAGTAGTGATGATGAAATTCGCAGAAAAATGCAAAAGTTGGGCCACTCGCTGGATTCCATCAAACAAGAAATAGCACAAATACGCACAGACCCGTCAGTCTCTCCAAATGTAGTAACCGATAAGTCACCTGGAACAAAACAGCTTAAAGGACGGCTAACAGGAGTAAGCTCAAGTGTTACCGAGGATTTGTTAGGCTTAGCAGGTGATGCAGTTCCTCCAACCAAAGCTCGACGCAGTGTGAAAGGGGGGCGTTAGCCTTGACTATGAATGCACAGCAAGTCCAGCGTTTTGTCCACACTTATCTGGAATCTACTGGGTGCAGCATCATTGAGAGGTCTCCCCACCATGTAACTGTCAAGCTGTCTCCAGAGGCAGATAAAGCCTTGACAAATCGCCCCTACTATTGGGGATACGTAGAGCGTACTGGCGTTCCAGCACAAACCATGTCCTTCACATTCATCTTTGATGGGGAAGCCTATCGGACAGAACAGGAACGTTTAGCGGATCAGACGCCACCAGCTCCTGTAGCTGGCAACGCAGCACAAGATCAGGTCATGGGGCGTTACTTCGGTCATGTACCGACGTTACCGCAATTAGGGCCTGGTCGCATTATGCAGGAGGAGCTTCGATACGGAAGCCGTCGGCTGCATCAAATTTTTGAAGCTGCTCGGGATGGAGGAAAATATGTTTATTTGTTCGAGCAGCCGGATGCCCGTCAGTTGTCTGCCCGTTCTCCTGTAGTCTATGAAGCTTGGCTCAGCGTCTGCTACAAGATTGAGTTTGCCTGCGATTTGAAGCGCGAGGAACTTCATTGGCTAGGTATTTCACTCAAAAGTGGCACTATTGTAGCTAATTTTGGCGCTATGCTCGAAACCCGGCAGCTCAGCCCGCTGCTGGCAGGCAATATGCATGTACAGCCAGCGCAGCTATCTGTCCCTGAGGCTTCCACCTCGCTTGAAAGCTATCTCACCGAACAGCTCCGACAGCAAGATTATGATTGGGCTGAGCAGGCGAAGGAACGATTGCGCATGGAACTAGAGGTTATTGACCACTACTACGAAGATCTAATCAAGGAACAGAAAGAGGAAGAGGATAAAAAAGAATCCGTATTAGAGCAGCATCAAGCCCGTCGTAAAGAAATGGTATGGCAATATGAGCCAAAAGTACTCGTATCCGCCATTAACTGCGGCATATTTCATCTGCGGTAACTGATATCTCACGCTCCTTCGCAGATTAGTTGCAGACATGTCGCCAAGTTGTAACATCTTGCTTCAGCCTACATCAGTTTCTGCTGCTGCAAACACAAGCATAGTCTAGCCTGTCTCCTATGTATCGACAGCAAAAAGCGAACCTGGATACGACATTTGCACCGACAGGGTACAGCAGTCTTTTCATCGGACAAGCTGTATGCTGGTTAAAAAAGATTGCCTCCGTCGGCAAGCCATCCGACAGAAAGGTGGATTCCATTGAAAAAAAATCATTCCGGGCATTATAGCGTAGGTATGGTCGCAGCTGTGCTGATCGGCCTGTCCGCAGTCTGTCCGTTCGCTTCCATTCATGCGGCTCCCTCAGCCGTTCAAGAAAGCAATGTAAGCTCAGCATCCAACTACAACGAAAGCTCCCAGGTTCCTACAATGGAATCCAGGAGCCCTACTACTTCTTCCACATCCCCGGGTGACGTTTCATCAAAGCCTCCTACTCAGCAGCAAGGGGTGCCTGAGGACGTGAAACGGACAGCGAGCGATACCGTCCAATCTCTATCGTCGCAACCCCCTTTTGCTTCGTGGAAAGACGCCGAACTCAGCTACCATCCGCTCGGACCTGGAACCCATAGCTGGCTTGTTCAAGTGAACCATGCAGGAGAATACATTGGCTACCTGATTATCGGATCAGACTCAAACGGCGCTTATCAACTCAACGAATACGGGAATGGGCCAGGCGGACCTTATAGTATGGATATACTTCGCCAATCCCTGAAGTCGCTCACAGAAACCGAATTTTCTTCTATCGACAAGCTACAAATTACACCTATGTATGAGGAACCTCTATTAGCCTACTGGCAGGTACGTTCCTCTACGGGTAGCCAAATATGTATTGATGCTGTTACTGGCGATCCGCTACCTGCAGAAGTAACAGATGGGAGCTGGAAATATAAGCTTCAGAACAACGCGATTTCTTCATCTATACCCTTTTTGAAAACTCAGGCCCAAGCAGTTACTGTCTCGTCTGATCCTTTCGATCCCTATGAGGATCTGGGCTGGCTTCAACCTAAGCAAAAACTTTCCATTCATGACACAGACCAATTTATGGACGCGGTAAGTAATTCACCACGTATGATTTTTTCAGCCACAAGCATCAATTTTGCCTTTGGGGGACCCTTATCCATTAGCGGGTTTCAAGCTTGGGTATCTACAGATCATCCGTCCGAACCCATTTTATATGCATTAACCTACCACGATGGTCTTTCCCGATTTGTGCCACTAAAACAGTTGTTGTCTCATGGTCAATTTTACCGTTTGGAATCTTAGTAGTTTTAGGACCATTAAAAATAATTCGAAATTATCCCTAAACAACATAAAAAGAGACCTCAAATGGCATACCCCATGCCTCTTGTGGTCTCTTTGGCGTGTTTAACGTTGCTCTCTTCGCTCTCTGCGTGTGGATTTTATCCACATTTTCAGAGCGAGAGGCAACATTCCAAACCATTTGCTTACCCACGGCTCCTTGGCTTGTTTTTGGCTGCGTCGAACATCGCGCGGCGTTTCCATATAACGCACAATCCGCTCTGTAATATACGTCACCAGTTCGTCACTCTTCGCCATCCTCCATGACCTCCTTCATCTGACCTAACATTTCCGATCACCGTATCTTGGAAATACCAAATTACACGTTAGGTTCAGATACCACTAGCTTGCACAGTTTTCAGCAGCTCTAACCCTTGCGGGATAACTATGCATGGTTCCCCTTAAATGGAACATACTATCTTCAACTAACAGTTACCCCAAGGCTAATGGTTCTATTTAAAGGCAGCAGTGCTCTTTAGGTTTGATGTCTGTTATGCATGGTTTTCAGTAAACAATCAATTCGTCCATTGGAGGAATAGAACGTGTTGAATAAAAAGTTAAACAGGATATGGCTGATTGGGCTGGGCTTAAGTTTTTGTATCCTTTGCAGTGCTATATTTCCCCCGTTAGCTTATGCAACTACTCAGCCTGATGAGAAAAGCACCGAGACAAACAAGCATGCAGAAATCCAGTTTAACCGGTCCTATCACGCTTTTGCCAAACCCGTCGTCCTGATTGATGTAGGTCATGGTGGTGTGGATGGTGGAACAAGTCACAAAGGACTTCTGGAAAAAGATATTAATCTTGCTATTGCTCAAAAACTGTACCTAATCTTACGCTCTCAGGGTTACCCTGCTGTTCTGAATCGGGACAAGGACTACGCACTGAGTGATGATAACCGTTGGTTGCAGTCCAAATCACGGCATCTTAAAGACCTCGCCCAACGTAAAAGCTTGACAGAACAACTGCCCACTGCTGTGGTTGTAAGCCTGCATGTCAATTGGGCCAAACGGGCCGAAAAACGCGGACCCATTGTACTGTATCAGGATGAAGGCAGCAGCTATCTGTTAGCTGAACGGATTCAGCATTCATTAAACCGCTTATTTTGCATGAATAGACAAACCATGTACGGAAAACCCTTTTATCTTCTAAATAAAATCCAGCATCCCGCTGTAATTGTGGAAACCGGATTTATCAGCAACGAGCAGGACAGAGCCATGCTTTCCGGGGATCACGGTCAAAAAAGCATTGCTCAAGCTATAGCCGAAGGCATTATTGCGCATCTGACGGCATGGTAGTATTCGTGGCTGGGTCTCCTGTCCATCCCCATACATCACGCACCAGATCGCTAATACCGACAAATTGTGCATGCTCCTTTAATTTAGGGACCGATGAATGAAGCCCTGAGGAGGTATACATGCCGGACACGCCGACATGTCCAATCGTTACACAGGTATCGTGCTCTGCCAACCATTCGACCACTTTACTAAGTTGCCGATTCACATGAGCGAGTGTATGAACATCATCCAAAAAAACATCATTTCGCACCGGTGGCATTCCCTTTTTAGCAGCAAGTTCAGGCACCACTGACCAATAATTAGTACGGCTATCAACAAAAAATAGTCCATATTCCTTACAAACATCAAGAACGACGGACATAATGCGCTTATCTGAGGTGACCTTGGAGCCCATATGGTTGTTCATTCCTATGGCATAAGGAACATCCTTAATTGCTGCTGTCACCTTGGCGCGTACTTCTTCATCCGTCATATTAGCCTTGATTGCTCCCGGTCCAAGCCATTCAGGCTTGCCCTGCTTGGGCTCCATTGGAAGATGGACGATAACATCATGACCACGCTTATGCGCTTCCATAGCGTCCTGTTTGGTTGTTGGCAGGAAGGGCATGACAGCAACGGTGATTTTGACGGGTAAATTTAGAATCTCCTCGGTACCTTTCATATTGTTCCCTAAATCATCAATAATGACAGCAACCCTTTTTTGCTGCTGGTTCTGCTGGTCTATTGCTTCGGCAACAGCAGTTTTACAGATCATAAATAACATACAGACTGAAATACAAAGCACTACAATTATTTGCATTCTAGATCTTGTATGGTGTGCAAGCGCATAAGACGAATCCTTCCGGCTGCGTGATGCTTTTAAAGCCTTTTTTATTATATTTCTCATGTGCAGTTTCCGTCGTGTACTCATTTGCGGGTCAGCCTCCTTCTCTGTCCCTTCATTGTGTGAGTAAAACCGTTTAAATATGTACAAGGCGATCTGAGATATAATCTCTGATCTGCCTTGAAGTGCGCATAATGACGTATATTAAAGCTGCTTACCAGTTTTTGTCGATAAATTCATCACGACCGGATTGGGCTCGATCTTCCTTATAATGTTTCACATTCTTCTTGTGATAATCCTGATGATAATCCTCTGCCGGATAAAAAATCGAAGCCGGAAGAATCTCCGTTACAATTGGCTTATCAAAGCGTCCGCTTTGTACCAACTGTTCCTTGGATTGCTGTGCAAGCTCACGTTGCTGCTCCGTATGATAAAAAATGGCAGGTTTATATTGTGTGCCTCGGTCCTGAAATTGACCTTCTCCGTCGGTAGGATCTGTTTGCGGCCAATACAATTCAAGTAGCTTTTCATAAGGAAACAGCTCAGGATCAAACGTAATCTGCACCACCTCATAGTGCCCTGTTGTTCCTGTTTTAACCTGTTCGTAGGTCGGATCGGAAATCGCCCCTCCAGTATAGCCTGAGACAATACTATGAATCCCCGGCTGCTCCTCAAACGGAGTCACCATACACCAGAAGCACCCACCTGCAAAAGTTGCTTTCTCCATCTTCCATCCAACCTTTCAATAGCTTCATCATAAAACGTGTTACTTTCTATCATATCTTAAAAATTGAACTTATAAAAGAATTGCTCAAGGACTTGAATAAAATTCAAGTCCTTATATTGTCCTTCCTGGGAAATCTGCAATAACTCCGAAACGTAAGAAAAGGCTTATAAAACTGCTACGAGAGCAATTCTATAAACCTTTTCTAAATGGATGCGGTCGAGAGGACTCGAACCTCCACGGGGGGTTAGCCCACACGGACCTGAACCGTGCGCGTCTGCCAATTCCGCCACGACCGCATATATATTTGTCGTCTATTTCAAAAGAATCAATCTTTCTTAGCGACAAGATAGATCATACCATGCTCAAATAAAGTTGTCAAACCTTTTATTTTTCTTTATTTATTCTTGATAAAAAAGGAATAATACGATAATATAAGAACATAAGTTCCTATTAACTTATGTTCTTTCACTTCGATGACTATGAATTATCATCACATTTCCCTAAGGCGGTGAATGGTAATGATCTCTTCAGATACTACTCAGCATCCATGCTCTCTTGTGAAAAGTTATCTGCTCCTTACCTTTATTCAAAAAGTATTTGAGCGTGACAGTCTAATTCTTGAGGAAAGCGGCGTGCTGAAAACCCCTGATCTTTATGTCGAAATGGTTAACGCAGGAATAGATCGTACCGGAATCCTGCTATCTGAAATCAAACATGAATTTAAGAAGTATCACATTCGTGTTCTAGACATCCAACAAAACCACTCCGGCGTTCACGCCACCTATATATATAAAGGCGTCAAAGAACAGTTCCGTATGCCTATGTCCGCATTCCGCAAAGAAATGTATGAACGAATGCGAGCTTATTTGGGGCTCCCTACCTCTTTGCCTCATACGGCAGCTCTACCTTTACCAGAGAAATATCGCCCCGAATTACCCAATAACTCAACCCCCAAACCCCTACGCGTTGTTGGGCGAAGTTGGGTTGCATCCTCTTCTGCCTACAAGCATAAATCCCCTCGCCCTGCTGCTTTTGCTGCAAGTAAAAGAGCATAATCCCCGCACTACACGCAAAAAGAAGCTTCCGCAGGCACTAACTGTGCTCGGAAGCTTCTTTTCATAACCATCATTTGTTGAGATCAATCTATGTCCGCTATTACGATTATAAGTTATCTGTATGAATGATTCGCTTTAATGTAACGCCTTCTGTACACGGGTAACCCCTTGACTTAGAGCATGTCCTCCACCAACTGCAGCAGCTACAGCAACGGTCTCCATAATCTCCTGGTCACTGGCTCCTTTGGAACGCGCCTCATTCACATGATAAAACGTACACACCTCATTGTTGGAAAATAAGCCAATACCTAGCGCAATCAGTTGCTTGGTTTTTCCATCTAAACTGCCGGCTTGAAAGCATTCTCCGGTAAAGCGATGATAGGCATGAACTACCTCGGGCAACTTATCTTCCAAATGGCTGATTTGATCCTTGTATGCATGTACTTTTTCGTCCATAACCGTCATTGACACAGCACGCCCTCTCTGTTGAGTTTTCCTTCATTACTGTGTCCGATTTAGAGTTTCTGTATGCCTAATGAAACACACCGTTTTTTAGCCAATCCCCATTTGGAACTCGTTTCTTAATCCAGATCTATCGGATTGTGACGCGGCTCGCTGAACGGCTGATATGTATAGCTGCGATCCAACTTGACCACACGTCGATTCTGGCGGCGAATAAGCACCTGTTCATCATCCCATGCCAGTACAATGCCAACCACATCGTTGGACTCCAATCCATCGCGTACGACGCGTACCTTTTCACCAGAAAGTCGATAAGCATCCAATTCTTCGTCCATTATCATTCATGTCCCCTCCTTATCCATTTTTTCAACACAACGGCCATAATTTTATATGCATGGAAAAGTTTAAAAAGAGACCTAAACAAATCATTTAGGTCTCTTTCCGCTTACTACTTATATGGATTGCCAACAGAGCAACAAATTATCCCGACTGATTTACACTGTGATCATGTTCTTTTGTATCGTTCTTCTCGTACCAGAAGTCCAGCACTTGTGCAGACAACACTCGCTGTTCTACATACTCCACTTGGTGAGCAGTAAATTCTTCTTTCCAAGAGAAAGACAATTCTTCGCATAGGTTAACCAATGTCAGCAACTCAGACCAAGCCACATAGCGTTTATACCAAAAAAACTGAGGATGTTCAATCATATAGGGATACAAATCGTCGAATTCCGTATGCTTACAATCCAAGGCGCGTTCAAAATGCACTTTAGCCGCTGCCAGTTTTTCCAGAAAAAACTGTTCGGTCAATTGTTCATTCCCCATGTTGCTGCCTCCTCTCCCAAACCTTATATATATTATAAGCGAAATTGATGCTCATGCAAAGGTTATTATTAGAAATAAGGATCCGAAGCTTAGAATTGTTACTATTCAGCAAACTCTATCTTACCGTCAGCCAATGACGAAATTTTAACCAATGATTCTACACGAATGCCCTGCTCACGAATGGTTCTGGCTCCGGCCTGAAACATTTTTTCAACCGCAACTCCGAATCCAACCAACTCCGCTCCGGAGCGTTGAATAATTTTAACCATGCCTCGTGCCGCATCGCCATTAGCGATAATATCATCAATGAACAAGACACGATCATGCTCATGAATAAATTGACGAGACAACATAATATCTGTGACAATCCCTTTTGTAAACGAAGGTACACGCTCACACAGCGCATCTGGATCAGCTAATAAAGTCTTTTTACGACGAGCAAATACCAACGGTACACCCAACTCCAACGCTGTCGCAAACCCGATGGCAATGCCTGAGGATTCCACGGTCACTACTCTGGTGATCTTCTCTTCCCGAAAACGGGCTGCGAACTCTCGTCCCATTTCCATTGTCAGCTCTGGATCAACCTGGTGATTAAGCAATCCATCCAGCTTTAGTACCTGATCTGACGCAATCACACCTTCATTTAAAATTCGTTTCTTTAATACTTCCATTCCATGACCTCCCACGGCATTCCTATGCGGTAAAAGTACCATACTTCACCCGTCGCTTTCAAGCTATAGCCTGCTTTCCATGCATTCATGTGATATTTTTTTTACGTTTGTTCCAGAACCATGCGGTGATTCCTCCCAAAACGATTAAAAGAATAACGATCAGGCCCACCCGATGAGTCACCTTCTCCATCAGCTTAGCCACCTGTTCCCAGTGCATACCCACCGCATGCCCGATCCCCAAAAATGTACCGCACCACAGCAACGCTCCTGCCGATGCATAGCCGATATAGCGAAAAACACCTAGACGGGTTGTACCTGCCAGATAGGATGACACATGTCTCAAGCCGGGGACAAAATATCCGAACAAAATTCCCCAGGTACCATAGCGCCCGAACCAATTTTCGGAAGAGGCAATCCTGGAAGGCGTAAGCCTCACCCATTTACCGTATCGGTGCAATAGTGGTTTGCCCAGCAGACGACCCAATGTGTAGCTAAGCATCATGCCTGTCATACTACCGAAAAATGTGACTGCCAGCGCAGCAATAAAGTTGTAGTGTCCTTGAGACACGAGCCCGCCAAAGGCGATCATTAGCACTTCGTCGGGTATCGGCATACCAGCTACTCCAAGGGCAAGCAAGCCGAACATTGCCAAATATCCGTATTCCAGTATCCATGCAAGGATTTGACCCATAAATTACGCTCCCGTCAAGCTATTCATTAAATGCAGTATAATTATTTTCAGTCTCATCCAGTCATGTCCTATTTCAGTTGAACATAGTTTGTATTATATGCTCGCTGCAGCGTTATTCAAGCAGGCAAGGGGGGACTGGGAATGAAACGTAATATTCATGTTTTTCAGATTGCTTTTACATACATTGGTACAATCGTCGGTGCCGGCTTCGCTACCGGACAAGAAATATTGCAATTCTTTACGCAATATGGACGTTGGGCTACAATCACGATTATGCTGTCCACACTCATATTTGTATGGTTGGGTACGAAAATGATGCTGATCGCTCATGATATTTCAGCCCGCTCCTACGAGGATCTGAACAAGCACCTTTTTGGTGCCAATGCCGGAAAATGGATCAGCATATTCACACTTTTTGTGCTGATTGGCGTGAACAGCGTCATGCTGGCAGGAGCCGGCTCTGTTTTTGTGGAGCACCTTCATCTGCACTACCAGACTGGACTGCTCATTACACTAATCGGAACTTACTTGCTGCTGAATAAAGGTATTAAAGCGATTTTGCATATGAACACCATTGTTGTCCCGCTGATGATCACTATATCTCTTTTGCTCGTTCACAGTACCCTTTCCATGCCCAATCCGCAAAGCTTTATTACGAATACGACAGACCACAGTGTGCTACGCACATGGATATCTCCGCTCCTGTACACGTCCTTCAATCTGGCTATGGCTCAGGCCGTGCTTGTCCCTCTAGGCAGCCAAACTTTCTCCCGTAAAACGATCCGCTGGGGCGGTGTTTTGGGCGGAATTGGTGTTGGCTTTATGCTGATGGCTGCACATTTTGTCATGTCAGCGCAAATGCCAGGCATTCAGCAATTTGAAATCCCTATGGGAAGCATTGCTTACCGTCTAGGCGCCCTTGTTGAAATCATATACATTCTACTCATTTTCATGGAGATCTTCAGTACCTTTGTGGCCGACATTTATGGAGTCAGTCTACAAATTCGTCAGCATGTCCAAATTTCGCCCAAGCTCATTACATTATTCATTATGCTCACCTGTTTTTTAATCAGTCAGTTCGGCTTCAGCTCACTGTTATCTGTGCTTTATCCTATTTTTGGAATGCTCAGTCTGATGTGGGTCAGTAAACTGATCTTAGCAGGACGCGGAAGACCTTTCCGCTCCTCACGTCCTCGCTCCAGCTTTCGGCATTCTGATTCCAAACCAGGTGATACCCGTCATGGTTAGTGCGGAAATTTCAAATACATTTTCTTCAGTTCGTTAACAGCACGACTTAATGAATAGCTTGATTTAGCCTTGTCGCAGGCGGATCTAGCCAGTTCATAACGATAGGCAGGGTCAGCGATGACCTTTTCTAATGCGTCTGCCAGTGCCTTCGGATTATCGGGTGGCACGAGCAGACCATTTACCCCATTTTCAATCTGCTCCGGTATTCCCCCTACTTCTGTACCTACCAATGCCAGACAGCTCAACGCCGCTTCTGCAAATACGGAGCCAAAGGCCTCCGCCCGCGAAGGCAATACAAATACATCAAAGAAAGGCATAAACTCTTCCGGGTGAAGAGTATATCCATAAAAAATCGTCTCATGGTATATATCCAGCTGTCGCGCCATCTCTTCCATCTCAGGCCGAATCGGACCATCACCAATGATATGGAGTACAAATTCTTGATTTCTTTTTTTCAGCTCAGCGCAAGCCTGTAATAGAATATCAAGTCCTTTGGCGGGAACAAGTCGGCAAACGGTTATAAGCTGTGTCACTTCATTTTCGTGAGGAATGGGCTTAAATCGCTTCTCATCATATCCATTTGGAATAACCACAACATCTTGCGGATGCTGTACATAAGGTGTTAAGTAATGCTGAAAAGATTGCGATACTGCTATCAGGCGATCCGCCTTCTGCTCCATTTCTCGGTACAGTGACACTAAGAATTGGTGTTCAGGCCCGTTCTCCTCTATTTTCCCGTTCAGAATTAACTCCTTCTCATAGGAAGAGTGAATCGTCTGTACGAGCGGGGTATCAGGAAATACGTTTTTCATAGCTAGCCCGGCAATCGGATGATGAGCATGAATAAGGTCAAAGGGCTTCTGAATACGAAGCCGAGTCCACCACAAATAATCACGGTACGTCTGAATATATTTTTGAACGATAGGATATTGCTCATATCTCGTCCAGTCGAAGGTATCAAAGATTACTTCGTCCCTACCCTTGTTACGAATCCGTTTAGGGATTGAAAATAACTCCATTTCCCAACGGGGGGACGTAAATCGCTCTTGCAAATATGGAATCATGGATGAAACGCCTCCCGGTTGCTCGGGTGGGAAAAAGAGAGCCTGTAGCAATTTCATGAGTGCTTCCCCTTTCAAGCATTAAACTGCCCGGAACACAGGATATATGTATAGGTTTCCGGATTTTCTGAAAGATGATATATTGAGAATAAATGTTAGGCACAAAAGAAAATTATAACATTTTAACTGGAATAAATCCTGTCTATTGTATCGGAACGATATCGTCCGTTCAATAGATAGATTAATTTTACAAATGGAGTCGGTGATGTTGACGTTGTTGTCCTTATTGGGAACCTTGGGCTCCCCATCTCTGGCCGGGGCCATAAGTGCAGCCTGCGGTTTGTATATTATACTCATGATGGCGCTAATGTGCGTGATCATATATAGCAGACAACGAAAAAAAGCCTATATCCTTTTTTCGGCTGCCGCTATTTTTATTATGACATATGAAGCGATGAATCTCTATTCGGCAGGCGGCGGCCAAATGCAACTGCAGGGAATCGTGTGGAAAAATGCTTTGGAGGCGTTTGCCTTCGTGCTCATCAATGCCGCTGTATTTCAGCTTTACCGAAAGCTAAAGCTTATGGAAAAATGGGTCTTGCTGTTGCTGGCTGCGTTATTAATACTGCCGGTAATGGCTTGGACTTTAGGTTTGCTACCCACTTGGATTAGCCCAGTGAAGTTGGTTGGATTCACTTTGTTTTATCGAGTGTTAGTGCTTATATTAAGCCTTCTGTTCATCACCCCGCGAATCGGACAGCCAAAGAAATTTATGGCAGGCCTATTCACTTATCTGCTCTGGCTTGGTTTTCTCTGGCTGCGAAATGACATCCCTGAAGAAGCAGACGGATCAAACACAATCCTGTGGATGTCATTTTTACCATTGCTGTACTACACTACGTTATTTGTCATCCTGTTTGAACGGATTGTGGAGCTACTCCAAAGGATTTATCGTTCTTCCATTACCGATGGCCTGACAGGACTGTATAACCGTAAATATTTTTCGGGACGACTACGACGATATATGGACCAGGGAATCCGCGTGTCGGTCATTTTTTGCGATATTGACAATTTCAAAAAGCTGAATGATACGCAGGGCCATGCTCGTGCGGATGAAGTTCTCAAGCAGGTCGCACAGATTATGGAGGACGAACTGGATGAAATCGGGCTGACCGGACGATACGGTGGCGAGGAACTGGTCGCAATGGTTGTGGATCGTCGGGCCAAGGTGGCGCTGGTCGCAGAACGAATCCGCGAACGTGTCGCTGAGGAAAGCATCGTCACTATCAGTGTCGGACACAGTACCGTGAAGAAGGAAATGAACCCGGATGAACTCGTCAAACAGGCCGATCAAGCCATGTACATATCCAAAACGACAGGCAAAAACAAGGTTACAGCTTATAAGGCAGCGGAAGTGAAACAAAATCGGGCAGCACGCGCACAATAATTCGCAAATTACGATTCGTTATCGAAGACTGCCTATGAATACTGCTCTGTCTAATTGTCTATATCCTAAAATGACGCACAGGAATCTCGTACGAGTCTGTGCGTCATTTATATTTAATCTTACCATCAAGCTTCTGATGTTGCGGAAACTATATCACGGCCGATCAATGCCAGTTCTTCGCTAGTCAGCTCTCGATAGCTGCCCAGTGGAAGCTGATCATCCAGCTTCAATGGCCCCATGGCTGTTCTTTTCAAGTAGGTCACTTTTTTACCAACCGCCTCGAACATGCGCTTCACTTGGTGAAACTTACCTTCATGGATTACAAGCGAAATATAGGAAATGACTTCCCCATCTGCCTGATGCGGCTGTTCATGCCGAAGAATCGTCAACTGCGCGGGAAGGGTGACATACCCATCATCCAGTTCCACTCCTGCTGTAAATTGAAGAATATCCTCCTCCGTGACAAGTCCCAACACCGTAGCTTCATACGTTTTGGGGACATGACGCCTCGGAGATAGTAGTTCGTGCGCCAGCTTGCCATCGTTGGTCAATAACAATAGGCCTTCTGTATCTTTATCTAGCCGCCCTACTGGAAAAGGCTCGAAATGTCGTTCCTCCGCACTCAGCAAATCCAGCACCGTTCGTTCCCTCGTATCTTCGGTTGCAGATATAACACCTGGGGGCTTGTGCAGCATGATGTAAATATACTCTCTAAAAACAACAAGTTCGCCGTTCACTTCAATTTGATCTTGATATGGATGAACCTGTAAGCCGCTATCCTTGATGATCCGTCCGTTTACTGTGATCATACCTTGCTTTACCTGTCTCTTGATATCACTACGGGAACCATAGCCCATATGGGTTAAAATTTTGTCCAAACGCTGAGTTTGTCTTCCTTTTCCACTCATACCGATGTCCACCTCCAGCCTGTAGGATATTCATTTTTAAGCATGCCGTCCTGCCATTTGCCCCACCCGGCCGAATAACCATCAATACACACGAGAGTATAGCCCTTTGGTTGGACTTCATTCCGAAGCTCCATTCTCTCAACAGGGATGGACAAGGTTTCACCTTTTAAATACCGGATGGCTTCAGCATCCGAGCTGGAAAGGTTGATGCTTCTAACCGCCTCAAAAGAGCGCAAAGCCACCGCCAGTGGGTGTGAAGGTACGAAACGACCATTTCTATCGGTTCCCATAAACCAACCCGGACGTACC
Organism: Paenibacillus sp. FSL W8-0439; assembly: GCF_038008995.1. Taxonomy (NCBI): domain Bacteria; kingdom Bacillati; phylum Bacillota; class Bacilli; order Caryophanales; family Paenibacillaceae; genus Paenibacillus; species Paenibacillus sp. FSL W8-0439. Next base: position 1,956,932 of record NZ_JBBPAK010000001.1, on the reverse strand, counting down.
ACCTTAAGACCGTCCAAACGATGTGATGCCAGCGGCGACTGATAAATGCGATCTCCGTAGACCACCGTGTAGCCTGCAAATGAAACCTCCAACTGCTCCTGAACAAATTGATGATAAGATTCCAACACATCATGCGGGGAGCGTACAGCAGATTTTGCATTTTCTTTGCCCATACGTGACTTGTTACCATCAAAGCCGCGCGTGGTCTTTCCTTTGCCTGACTTTCCGCCCATTCCTTTTCCGGTTCGTTTAGGCTCATCAGTCGTGCGCCTTCCTTGGACACTTGGGAGCAGCGCTTCCTTGACGGGCAAATGTTGCTTCTTGTGCGAATATGCTGCTTCTATTTTTAATATTCTTTCATTCTTGTTCGTATATGGAGCCAGTTCCCCTGACTTAGTGTGATCTGCTGTCGAAGTGACACGACCACCACCCTGATGCTGCAATATGGCGATAAAATGCCCTTCACCCTCTACAAGATGCGGCCATAGGCGTGCTGTACCTCGCAGTTCCGGATGTGCCGATGCAATCTCTTCATTCATCCATTCCGGGTGGCCTGGTGCAAAACCTGCTTCCGAAGGAACAGGGACTACGTTAAAATCGGGATGAGCCTCCAGAAATTCCGCAATCATTCCTTCATTTTCTTCCGGGGCAAAGGTGCAGGTCGAATAGACAATTCTTCCCTCATCGCTCAGCATCGAGGCCGCTACACGCAAAATGTCCCGTTGCATGACCACACATTTTTCTACCGAGTGTGTCTCCCATTGTTTGGCCATATCTTCATCCTTACGGAACATACCTTCTCCCGAACAAGGTGCGTCAATTAAAATTTTGTTGAAGAAATGAGGAAAAGCATCTGCGATACGATCCGGGCTTTCATTCAATACCACGGCATTGCGCACACCGTACAGTTCCACATTTTTAGCTAGCGCCTTGGTTCGATCGGCGCTAATATCATTGGTCACCAGTACGCCACTTCCTTGCAGTTTGGCTGCGATTTGGGTTGATTTCCCCCCCGGTGCAGCGCACAAGTCCAAAACAGCTTCACCCTGAGCTATATTGAGCAGTTCAACCGGAGACATCGCACTCGGTTCCTGTACATAGTACAACCCAGCATGATAGTAAGGGTGAAGTCCAGGCTTAGTGCCGTGCGGAATGTAAAAACCTGTGGGGCACCACGGAATCGGCCGCAGTTCGAACGGAGAACGTTCCTTAAAGTCCTCTACTGGAATTTTTAATGTATTGACGCGAATCCCGGCATGGGGCGTGTGGTCATAGGCAGCCATAAAAGCCTCAAATTCATCACCGAGCAGTTGTTCCATGCGCTTTACAAATGCTGTGGGGAGCTGTACACCCATAATCGTAATCATCCTGTCCTGTTAAAATAAATTTTATTGTACCATAATCAACCTGTTATCCGGCAATATCTGTGTGATTTACAAACTTTCACTACAATCTGTAATGTTGTATAATAATGAGGTTCATAGTTACATATTTTAGATTTTGATAGGAGAGATTCCATTGAACGCACAAAAATCCAACAAAAAAAAGCTTATCCCTGTCATTGGCTTTTTTGTTGTGCTTGTCATTTTGCTTGGAGTGCTGCTCGCTTTAAACTCGGGCACTAAAAACAAGCTGTACGGCGTTTCCACAGCCTCGTTAAATCCTGCTACCCAGGAACTGCTAAATGATCCGAACTATCAGCAAATTATTAAGCCAGAAGATTTACAAAGTAAAATTGACAAAAAGGAAAGCTTTTTCGTCTATCATTTCGCTTCCGACTGTGTTCACTGCCGTGCCACTACTCCCAAGCTCATGCCTTTGAGCAAGCAGGAGAATATCACGATGCACGAATTTAACCTGCGTGAGTATGAGGCTGGCTGGGACAAGTACAAGATTGAGTATACTCCCACGCTTGTTTATTACGAAAAAGGCGTGGAAAAGGAACGTATGGTAGGTGGGTTGAAGGAAAGTCCTTCAGACAACGGATACACACTAGACGATTTCAAAGCCTTCTTTGAGAAATATAAAAAGAACGTGACCTCTTAGATAAATCTCCTCACGTCTGACAATGATAAAGCAGCCCGATCCCTATAAAACGGATCGGGCTGCTCGTTTATTATACGCTACAACATCAAGGCGCATCCTTCGTTTCCATCTGGGCTGAGCGTAAGCTGCCAGCATCCTGTCTTCGCCTAATCGAAGCTTCCAGCGCCTGCTGACGCTGCTCATGCTTTTCGCCACGCCGAGGACCTCTCTGCTGAGGGACGTTGACCGGAACGGACAACGCTGCCTTCTCCACGGCCCGACGCAGCCCAGGTTCGATGATTTCAATCGTCAAGTCCCGATAAATCGGCGGTTGACGATGAAGCTCTTCCGAACCTTCCATAACAGCTTCAGCAAGCTGCCGGGCGCAAGCGCGCGCCTCGTCTATCAGCTTCGCCATATTAATACCCAGCGCCTGCGAAGAAGCATGTTCCAACCTGTGTACCGCACTGTCCAGCATCATGTATCCACCACGATAGTTACCATTGCGAAAATGATACAGTCCTACAGCAATTTGCAGCAAACCTTTATATACAGGGTCTCGGTCCAGCTTAAGCCACAGCTCTTCCAGTACCTCATGACATTCAAAGTAATCCCGATCCCGATTGAAGTATACCAAATAAGTCACGTACAACGGTTCATAGGAAGGGTTCACCATTTAAAACTCATCCCTGTCTTCTTCCTTAGTTGAAGCTTCCAGCATCTCCTTGACCTCATCATGCAGCTGCTTGATTCCTTCCATGTCGTGCCGCTCCCACAGTTCATTGAATCTGCGCTGCGCCTCAATCGTTTCACTAATTTTATGGTAGAAATACAGACGATGCATGCCTGTTAGCACTTTGGATACGATATTGGCTTCATCCTCAAACTTCTTCTGCGCTTCCAATATTTCAAGACGGATGGAAGACATTTCATTATCCAACACAAAGGCTGCCTCCGCCGCCTTTTTCAACCGGGCCCGCATATCATCCGGCAAGCTCTCACGATACTTATAGCTAAGAGAATGCTCTATGGTTGCCCAAAAATTCATAGCCAACGTACGGATCTGAATTTCTGCCAGCACAATCTTTAACCCCACTGCTGTCTGAACCGGGTACTCCACAATCATATGAAAGCTGCGATAGCCGCTATCTTTATAATTGGTGATGTAGTCCTTTTCATACAATACTGTCAAATCCTTACGTCTTCGAATATATTCGGCTACCCGCCGGATATCCTCTACGAATTGACACATAATGCGAATGCCGGCGATATCCTCGATCCCCGTCTCCAGCTGATCAGGTGGAACCTGTAATCTCTTCGCCTTATCGAGGATGCTGGATATTTTTTTAACCCGTCCAGTTACGAATTCGATAGGAGCGTATTCCTCGCGCTTTTTCAGCTCCGCACGCATTGTTTTGAACTTGACCTTAAGCTCTTCCACCGCCTGATCGTATGGCAGCAAAAATGTTCCCCAGTCTCTTCCGTCCATCCCCGTACCTCCTGTCTCTTCCGACAACACTTTTTTATCTGTGAGCTGCACCAACAGCCTCGGTAATATGTCTAAAGCCGTCCTTTCGAAGCAACTCACGCAGACCGGCATGTATAGCCCGGTTTACTTCCGGCCCCTCATAGATCAATGCTGTATAAATTTCAATCAGGCTAGCGCCTGCTTTAATTTTGTCATAGGCATCACGACTGGTAAAAATACCGCCTGATCCAATAATAGGCAGCTTCCCTTCCGTCTGGCGGTACACCCGTCCAATGACCTCTGTGGAACGGTCACGTAGCGGCTTACCACTCAATCCTCCGGTTTCACTTGCATTTCGATGCGTCAGACCAGTTCTGGATATCGTCGTGTTCGTTGCAATAATGCCGTCCACTCCGCTAGCTGCAATCGCATCCGTCATATATTCCAATTCCTCGTCCGATACATCCGGCGCAATTTTGACCAGTACAGACTTGGCTTTACCATACTTTGTCGCCTGAACTCTCATCTCTGCCCGAACCGCTTCCAGTAATGACTTCAGTTCACTGCCATGCTGGAGTTTTCGTAAATCCGGAGTATTGGGTGAACTAATGTTCACTACAAAGAAGTCCGCATACGGATACAGTGCGGAAATACACTTCTCATAGTCCTTATGGGCATCCTCATTTGGAGTGACTTTATTTTTGCCGATATTAACAGCAACCGGTACAGGTCGATGTTTAAGGGTAGCCAAACGTTGGGCCATGCTCTCAGCACCCAGATTGTTAAAGCCCATCCGATTGACTAATGCCTCATCGGGAGGCAGTCGAAACAAACGGGGCTGATCATTGCCGGGCTGTCCGACAGGTGTCACCGTGCCTACTTCCATAAAACCAAAACCGATGGAAGAAAAACCGGCAACCGCTTCAGCATTTTTATCCAGTCCCGCAGCCAGTCCAATCGGGTTGGGAAAATGAATGCCAAACAGGTCAACGGCAAGATCTTCCGTTTCCTTGACTCCATACATCCCTCGCAACGTCGCCGCTCCACCAGGAAGTGAGCCAGCATGTTTTAAGCCGTCAATGACTACATGATGGGCCCTCTCTGGACTCATTTTGAAAAAAACAGGTTTCGCGATCCTTCGATACAACACGATTCATCCACTCCGTTCTATGCCCTTGCACAATCCTAAAAAAACATCTCTACAAAATAGTTTAGCTTTTTCCATACCAAAAAGAAAGTAATTTGCGAGGTCCAACATCAGAACAATTCAGTTGTCATGGAGATGTCATTGAAAATGTATAACCAAACCATTTACAATGGACATAGTAAGACAGGATCTTAGCCCGCAAGAAAAGAGGGATTGCTGATATGAAGACCAAGCGCAAACCGCCCAGTCTGCAAAAGAAAAAGGATGAGGTGAACAAGAAAGCGATCGTATGGACCGCCATCAGCTTTGTTCTACTCATCATTGTGATTGTTCTGGTCATTGTTTTAGCACAAGCAGGAAATCGTTAATCAACAAGTAGCAGCGGCATTACAACGTTAATTTAGCCAGTGATAGGTTTTGCGGGGATTCGTCTGGTCGTGCTGCGGCTCACTCGTAAATCGGGAACCAGGTACAAGCACTTGATCAGGCAGTCCCCCGTTACCAATGACCACCTCCGTACCTGAAGGTACGAATGCAAACAATTCCTCCACGTCTTCCTTCCCCATGCGGACACAACCCAGTGACTCATTTTTGCCGATACTGTCTGGCTCGTTCGTACCATGGATAGCATAATTCGTTGCAGACAGTTGCATACCACGGCTACCAAACTCACCGTTGGATTTGCCGTTCGGATTTACGACTTTATCGGTAATCACAAATTTCCCTTCCGGTGTTCTTTCTCCGCCCAAACCGATGGGATAATTGCGAATAAGTATATTGCCGCTCACCAATGCTAGCCTGTGCTTGGATTTGTCTATCACAATTCGTAGCGGTTGCCCCAGAAAAGGACGCCCGTGCAATGACGATGCCAGCAATAAACTTTTCTCAGCCGCTGCGCTAGTGTTCTGATCTTTCCCTGTTCCCTGTCCTGGAGAAGCAAGTAAATTGCGCATAGGTGTAAAAGCCTTCTTCATCCCGTCAGTCGTACCGTACATCGTGTTATCGGGAAAATCTCGGGTCAATTCCTCAAGACTGCGGGGGAGACGTTGATGCTGCGAGCGAAAAGCACGTATGGCGCTATTCAGCGCAGCCAGCTCTTCCTGTCCGGCAGCCCATTTTAGACCTGTTATGCGGAGGGTTTCACTATCTGACGGCTTGCAAGCACATGCAGCGGCGTCGTAAGACTGAACAGCTAATCCACCGTTTCCCTTGTTCTGTACACTAAGTAACGGCTTCATCCCTTCTCTCCAGATCAGCCACGCCCCGCTCTGCTCCATGCCCAGCACCGTGGTCTTGGACGGCATTTGACTCGTCTTTGCCAACATATCCGTAAGCGCTGTTCCAGCCCCACTTCCTTGCCTGGCTTGAGCCGTAAACACACCACCAACATAAGTCTCACCGTTCTGCGCCCCCTCCTTTGGATCTGCAGTAGCCACTTTTGCAACTTCGGCATGATCAATCGCTGCGTCCTCAGTTCCGGATGGAACGGATGCGCTCTCAGGTAAAGTGCTCGGTGAATTGGCTGAAGGGACCCAGATGAGCAGAAGTACCATTAACGCAGTTAGAAGGTGGCGTGTTCGAGCGGTTCTCCGCTCCTTCTCCTTGGACATCTGGACCAGTTTATCCTGATATTCCATCCATACGTCTGCCGGAATCTGTTTATGCTCAAAGGCTTCGAACACTTCCCCTGCACGATTGAAGCAATAATTTGCTTTGCCCTCCTGGCCGCTGCTTTCATACTCTTTACCGAGTAAATACCAGGCCATTTTATTATCAGGGTGCTTTTTTACATACGATTTAAGATGAGGCGAATGGTCCATCGGATCCTCCTGATCGTGTAATCTTGCTTACTATTATGTATATCGGTCACAATAGGTCTGATGGACAGCACATAAAAAAACAGCACCGCCAGCATACTTTCACCGTTATACGGCGAAGGGTACTGGCGGTGCTATGCCTGTCCAAAAAACTTACACTTAACCTTCTTTATTAAAAGGTTCGTCTGCAACTTTGATGGAATCTGTAGGGCAACCGTCACAAGCATCCTGCATATCATCAAACAGGTCTTCCGAGATCGCCTTGATGCCTTGGTTTGCATCCCCTTCAAAGATCACTTCAGCCAAACCTTCATCATCATAATCATAGATGTCTGGTGCTGTAGCGCCGCAGGCTCCGCAAGCAATGCATGTATCTTTTTCTACCCAAGTGTATTTAGCCATAACTTTTCTCTTCCTCCTATACAATCGAACAAACCAGCTTTTGCATTCTATTCACATATTAATACAAACCCAATATTATTACAAATTATTTTCCTTTATCCTTCATGCAAAAAACGCTTATAGCGTGTGTTACTGATACAACAATAACCCTCCCCGAAGTTCACTCTGGAGTGGGTAGATTGTCTTTTTGCAGCGAAGTTCCGCGCAGCTTGGAATTACGAAGAAGTACCGAAGGATCATCTCCCAGCATCCCCGCAGTCAAAATCGCATTTTCACCAAACTTATCGCGCAGCGCATCCATCGTTTTCAGTAAACTCTCTTTTTTAGGCTGGTCCTGGTATTCAAATAGATCTAATTGAACAGCCGCTTCCTCCTTAGGAATGAGCTGTTGCAGCGTAATCCCCAACAAACGCACCGGCTTATCTTCTCCCCAATGGCGACGATACAATGCACAAGCTTCCTTATATATGTCTTCTGCACTTTCCGTAGGCGTACTCCTGACTTGAGAACGCGTAAAGGTCTTCATATCTGGGGTCCGAATCGTCAGTTGAATACCTCCTGCCAGCATACCGTGCCGTCGAAGCCGCCGGGCTACCTGATCACTAATGTTAAGCAGTATCCTTTGGGCTTCTTCGAGCTTTACTACATCCATAGGCAAGGTGGTGGTGTGCCCGATGGATTTGTTTGGCTCCCGCTCAGCGCTGACTGGAGAATGATTAATTCCGTTTGCCGCCAATTTTAACCAAGAACCCGTTACACCAAATATGCTAACCAGCATGTGTTCATCTGCCTTAGCCAGTTGCCCAATGGTACGAATGTTCATTTGTAGAAGCTTGTCTGCCGTTTTTCGGCCCACACCAAACAACTGCCCACATGGAAGGTTCCACAAAATGTTGGGTACATCACGCAAACGTAGAACAGATATCCCGCGTGGCTTTTTCAGATCAGAGGCCATTTTGGCCAGTAGTTTGTTGGGCGCTACCCCAATTGAACAAGGCAAGCCTAGCTCTTCTTCTACTCTACGCTGGATTTCCTCGGCAATATCCAAAGGTGTTCCAAACTGCTTGGAACCGGAAATATCTAGATAACATTCATCAATTGAAGTTGCTTCCAGCATAGGCGTATACGAGTAAGCAATACTCATAAATGCTTTGGAATAACGACGGTATAAATGAAAATCAGGCTGTATTACGATGAGTTGCGGACAAATCCGGCGAGCCTGCTGAACAACCATCCCTGTTGAAATGCCCAATCGTCGTGCCTCATAAGAGCAGGTCACAATTACACCTTTGCGCAATTCACTGCTGCCTGCCACAGCGGTAGGCAATCCTTTGTATTTTTCCGGCTCCTCTGCTGCATGAACGGAGCAATAGAATGCGTTCATATCCACATGCAGAATAACTCGTCCACCGACCGGATAATAAGCACTGACATCTTTCATGCTCAACCCTTCTTTTTAACTGTAATTCACTCGTTAGATCAGGAATATGTCCTTTGATTTTATACTTGGGTTACCCTTGAATGCTATTCCTATTTTACATAAAAAATATAGGTTTTGTGTTCAAAAAAGATAATTATATATTACATTTGAAGTCATTAGTTGTTATAATCGACTATCATACGAACACGACAAACTAACGCTTTCCTGTTTTTAAGCGTTAAACAACTAAAATTAATGTACTTAAAAAAGCAGAGCATCACCAATCTGAGCAATCCGCGAAGGAGGAGTCCCTCATGTCCACCGCTATTTCTATCTTTGACACAACGCTGCGAGACGGCACTCAAGGAGAAGGAATTAGCTTGTCTGCTGATGACAAATTGAAAATCGCCAAAAAACTCGATGATCTCGGTGTTCACTATATTGAAGGCGGGATTCCCGGGAGCAACAGCAAGGATATCGAATTTTTCAAACGGGTACAAGAGCTGGGGCTTCAGGCAAAAATTGTCGCCTTCGGCAGCACGCGCCGCAAAGATAGCATCGCAGCGCAAGATGTCAATCTGCAACGGATTCTGGAATCCGGCGCTCAGGCCGCTACTCTAGTCGGTAAATCATGGGATTTTCATGTACACACTGCTTTACAGACAACATTGGAGGAAAATCTGTCTATGATTTACGACTCCATCGCCTTTTTAAAGCAAGGGGGCATGGAGGTTATTTTTGATGCCGAGCATTTTTTTGACGGATATAAAAACAACCCCGAGTATGCACTTGCCGTTATGAAAAAAGCTGAGGAAGCAGGCGCGGATTGGCTCGTGATGTGTGATACCAACGGCGGTACCCTGCCACATGAAATACAGGAAATTGTTACTACACTGCAAAGCCAGGTAACGAAGGCACAGTTGGGCATTCATACACACAATGATTGCGAATTGGCAGTAGCCAACTCACTAAGTGCAATTCAAGCAGGTGCAAGGCAGGTCCAAGGCACCATCAACGGCTACGGTGAACGATGTGGTAACGCCAACCTCTGCTCCGTCATTCCGAACTTGCAGCTCAAACTGGGCTACGACTGTCTAGATCCCGAGAAGCTAAAACAACTCCACAATACAGCTCGCTTTGTGAGCGAAGTCGCCAACGTTAATCTGCCTGTAAACCAGCCTTATGTTGGCAATGCTGCTTTTGCCCATAAGGGAGGCATTCACGTGTCAGCTATTCTGCGCGACTCACGAACCTATGAGCACATCGCTCCCGAACTGGTGGGGAACAAGCAGCGGGTCTTGGTCTCCGAACTGGCCGGACAAAGCAACGTTGTATCCAAGGCGCAGGAACTGGGCATCACCCTTGATCCGTCCAGTGATGAGGCACGTGGCGTCATTAGTCGCATCAAAGAACTTGAGCATCAGGGATATCAGTTTGAAGGCGCGGATGCTTCGCTGGAATTGCTTATTCGTGAAGCTGGCGGTGAAGTAAAGGAAATGTTCTCATTTGAATCCTTTAAAGTGCTAGTGGAAAAAACAGCGGGCCGATCGGTCGTCTCCGAGGCCTTCTTAAAGTTGAATGTTGCAGGGACAAGTGTCTATACCGCAGCTGAAGGGAATGGTCCTGTCAATGCACTTGATAACGCACTCCGCAAGGCTCTTTCTCAATATTTCCCAGCCTTGCGGGACATGCATTTGGCTGACTATAAGGTGCGTGTGCTTGACGAAAAAGACGCCACTGCCGCCAAGGTACGCGTGCTCATTGAGTCCAAAAATTACGAGGACGTCTGGAGTAACGTAGGTGTATCTGAAAATGTTATTGAAGCGAGCTGGGAAGCTCTCTTGGACAGCTTCCGTTACGCATTGCTGGAAGCGCCAACTCCAAAAAATGAACAAACAGAGCTTACTCATCACGGTTTAGTTAACCACTAATCAAATACAAGCATGAGCTAATAGAGTGACTTTGGCGGTCTAATCGGCCCCTAAAGTCACTTTATTTTTTTGAAGAGCTTCTATTTTACCCTCCAATTCCCGTTCACTGAGCATGCCGATTATGATTTCTCGTACCTGTCCATGATGGTCAATCATTACATGAGTTGGAAAAGCCGCTCCTCCAAATTGTTCAAAAAATGCTCCTTGTTCATCCAGTAAAATGGGGAATCGGAGGGCCAAAGAACGGGAAAACTTCTGCACATCCTCTAATCGATCATAGCGGGTTACATTGATGCCATACACATCTACAGCATGTTTGTATTTACTATACAATTCATTCAGCATAGGCGCTTCTAATCGGCACGGATCGCACCACGAAGCCCAAAAGCTAATGATCATCGCTTTATTTCGCGGAGCCCCTACATCGTAGGACTTGCCGTTTAATCCCTTTAAAATCATAGAAGGAAGCTGTTGCCCAGGTTTGATTCTTTTCATTACCTCTGCCGCATCAGATTCAGTCCCTACATTCTTCTCAATTTCAAGCTCTTTTTCACCTTTGTACTTTTCTTCCAATGGTGCATTTCTCACGGGCAGGCTTGCTGCATTGACTGTGTTTGCAATAATTCCCCATGAAGCTCCAACCATAACCAATACCATTATTGCTCTGATGAAAAGAAATCTTTTCAAAGTACTATCACCTGCCTTTCATCACAATGACCTTTATCCTTCCCCATAGGATGCCCATACTGCTCCCACCTCTAACCTTCTACAATCTGAACAGGACACAAAAAAACAGCAAACCCACGAAAATCGCGAACTTGCTGTTATTATGTGGGGTCAGATGTTATGCCTTGTACTGATCAGGCATGGCTTAAATGCGCGTAGATATCTGCCAAATTGGTCACATTACGCTTCAGCATTTCCTGAACATACGCCACCCATAGCCTAGCGGTCATCTTCGCATCCTCTAACGCATGATGCCGCCCTTCAATCGGAATGGATTGATAGGCCAACAATTCATCCAAACTATAGGTTTGGTGTTGCTGTGGCTCCAGCCATTTGGCGAGCATCATTGTGTCTAGTACACGGTGAGTTAACTGAACTTTAGATGTTTTCCATAGCGCAGCATTTAAAAAGGCCTTATCATGAGCGCTAGCATGCGCTACAAGCACCCGTCCACCTACAAAGGACATAAAGTCATGTAGTCCATTCATAAGCGGCGGAGCTTCATCCGTCATTTCCCGGGTAATCCCAGTTAGCTCAGTGATGTGTTTAGGAATATCAGTCCGCGGATTAACAAGCGTATAAAACTGCTCTTTTTCCATAATCACATCCCCGACTACCCGAATCGCTCCGAACGATAAAATCTCATCTCCATGCTGTGCCGAAAATCCCGTTGTCTCCAGATCAAAAACTACCGTCTCCAAACGCTCCAGCGGGGTACGCAATACTTCAGAACGCCGTTGTTCCCGTGTTAAGGACCGAATAAACGCCATCTGCTGAGCCGTAGGAGCCCCCATTACAGATGCGATTGCCGACGGTACCCCTCCTCTGCGGAGAGCACTCCAGAAGCCACCTCCCTGCGCTGGTTCCTTCATGACCTTCTCCCTTCCATAAATCGCAGCTGCCTTTGCAACGCACGATGCAGCCGTCGTACTGTCGAAAGAGCCTCGCGCAGCTCATGCCAGCCTTTCCCTTGCTTCAGCGGCTTGACGGCCAAATAGCCATTACTGAGAAGCAATCCATCCTTCTCCTTCACTGGAGTAGCCATTCGAAGCTGAAGTGCGATCCGAAAGGCTCGCTCGCAAGCATCGAGTAAAGGTAATGGTGCCGCTTCAAGTGATGCGAGGCGCCTGAGCCTTTTCAAGGTAGAAGTTTCCTCTACACCATGTTGCAATGCCAAAAAACGGACGGCGTTCACCAACGGAATGTATAACCCATATTTCACATCAAAATCGCCTGCATGCTCACCGAATCGCTCGGTAACGATCTGACCTAAAATATTAAGTGTCGCTTTATGCCTTACCGTGTTCCTAAGTACGGCTGAAGGTAAATCGGGATGTTTTCGGAACAACTTATAAAAACTTCGCTTCCATTCTGCAGACAATTGCTGATCGCCTGCGATATGTCTCATATCAGACGAGATAATAAGATAACGAATCGGCTCCCAAGCAAAATCTTCCGACCATTTGGATAGCTGTTCTTGCCATCCAGACAATGTATGGCGCCACAATGGCTCCGAGCACATCACTTTCCCCTCGCATTTGGGATATCCCAAATACTCTAGCATCGCAGACACTCTGCGACCAAACTCGCTGAAATACAATTCTTTGTCAGCAGACACAAGGTCACTGATAATCATACCGTTATCCTGGTCACTCCACAGCGTCGATTCCGAGCGCCCCATGCTTCCGAAGGCTATAAATGCGTAAGGGACGGGAGGAGGCCCAAAGCCATCCTCAACCATCCCTTTTTCGCACATTTGTACAGCTCTGGCTGCGATGCGGTCATGCATTTTATTCACCGTTCGTAACCAGTCTGATAACGGAGCGGAGGCTTGGGAAGCCAGCAGCCATTTCTGAGAATCGATCCTGGCCTGCCTTAACGACTCAGGTGTGTCTGCATGATCAATCGCTTCGGCGGAACTCACCCAAGAGGCCATATTTTGCAGTTCCATACTTCCATCTCCTCCGCTCATCCATACTGGCTCTTTATATTTTACATATTAGCTGACAATTCCAGAACGCTTTTCAGCTTCGGTAACTAACTTCATTTGCTCTGGATAGCCGTACGTACCGTGTTCACTGATATCAAGTCCCATCGTTTCTTCCTCTTCCGTAACACGAATCCCCATAATTGCTTTCATCGCACCCAAAATAATGAAGGAAATGACGAATACGAATGCCAAAGTGCCAATCAGTCCAAGCAACTGTACTCCTAATTGCGTAAAACCACCACCATAGAACAGACCCGCTTGACCTACACCTGTTATTTTTACAAGCTCAGGAGTAGCGAACAACCCTGTGGATACTGCACCCCACATCCCTGCAACACCGTGTACGGAGAAAGCATATACCGGGTCATCTACTCTCGCACGCTCAAACCATTGCGCTGTAAAGAAAGTGACGATTCCTGCAACTGCGCCAATGACCAATGCCGCCCAAGGTGCCACAAAGGCACAAGAACCCGTAATGGCAACCAAGGCTGCCAGCACACCATTTAGCATAGCTGGAATATCTGCTTTTCCGTATACCATCCAAGATACGAGCAATGCGAAAACCCCGCCTGCCGCCGCAGCAATATTTGTAGTCAGGGCTACATATCCAAAGAATCCGTCATTCATCGCAGAAACAGCACTACCTGGGTTAAATCCAAACCAGCCAAACCAGAGAATAATAACACCCAAGATAGAGTACACCTGATTATGACCAGGGATAATGTTCGGCTTGCCATCTTTATTAAACTTGCCCAGACGCGGTTTGAGCAGCAGCGTAGCGACGAGTGCCGCCGTAGCACCTGTCAAATGGACTACTGTTGAACCAGCGTAATCCTGCATTCCCAACTTGCCAAGCCAGCCACCGCCCCATACCCAGTGAGCTACAACTGGATAGATCACGATAGAGAACAAAATACCGAAAATAATGTATACACTTAATTTTGCACGCTCTGCCATCCCCCCGCATGCGATCGAAAGAGATACCGCAGCAAAAGCAAAGTGAAACAAAAACATAATCGTAATTGGAACATCCAAACCTGAAAGAGTATCAAACGATGCAGCAGCATCTGTCCCGCTCATGAAGAAACCCGTCAGCCCCATAAATCCGTTACCACCATCATTGCCGAAGCCGAAGCCAAATCCGAGAGCCCAGAAGGACAAAGCCGCAACACCCGTCGTAAGAATCGTTTTACCAGCGACATGACCCGCATTCTTCATTCGTGTCGAGCCTGCCTCCAGCAATGCAAATCCCGCTTGCATGAAAAACACAAGTATAAATGCCAAGAACGTAAAGGCCGTGTTTAGTCCAGCTTGAAGTTGGATATTTGTGGGCCCGTCAGCAGCGAACGCACCTACAGGAAAAGCCAGAACCGTCAGCATGGCCAATAATACAACTAACCACTTTTTTCTCATGAAGACCACTCCCTCGAATGTTAGGTTTCTTTACATTTCGTGAAATTCTTATTGTCATTATAAGCAGAATACATGAAAGTTGACAAGATTTTTTTTATTATGTTAAAAAAATAAGCCTTTAAATCTTTCATGTCATATTTTCTGACTATATAAATAGCTCGTTTGTGTTCATCAAAAGCATAACGTTTGACTGTATGGTTGAGGATCATGTAAAATATCCTTTATAAACTCTCGGTTTAAGATGTTATTATTGAAGATTGAACGAAGAGCGCGAGGTGAAGACAGATGGGGATATGAAGCTATATCGAATTGGTGAACTAGCCAAAGCGGCTGGTGTCAGCGAACGAACGATTGATTATTACACTAAACTCGGTTTGATCACACCTGAAGAACGATCATTGAAAAATTATCGGCTTTATAATGATGAAACCTTAAACAGGCTTGAACGTATTAACCAAATGAAACAAGAGAAGTATAGCCTCGAGGAAATCAGACAGACACTGATTAAATGGAACTCCGTTGCAGGAGAAGAGCACGTTACTGACAAACTAACGAGTCTAGAAATGCACATGCAGCGTCTAGAGCGTGAAGTCAATGAACTACAACCTCTTCTCGGACAGCTCAAGCCTGTCCAAGCTCGCAAGCTGCTTACCGGTCTTTTGCCACAAAGCGCTGCTTGTATTGAGGCTTTGAAGTATCTGTTGGAGCATAGTTCTATGATGTAGATACCCGAGCTAGTAGTATGAACAATAATGGAGGGTTGCTTTATGATGGGTATGTATATATTGATTATTCTTGCGTTCGGATTATCCTTATGGGCGCAATTTCGTGTAAAAGGTACGTTTAACAAATGGTCTGATGTTCCAAACGAAAATGGACTGACTGGTTATGATGCAGCTCGGCACATGCTGGATCGTAATGGCTTGCACGATGTGCCTATTGAGCCAGTACCTGGCGCGCTATCTGACCATTATGACCCGATACAACGAGTGGTGCGCTTGTCTGAGCCCGTTTATTACGAAAAATCCATTTCTGCGGTTGCTGTGGCTTGCCATGAAGTCGGTCATGCCATCCAACATAAAGAGCATTATCCTATGCTGGCACTTCGCCACCGGATTTTTCCGATTGTAAACTTTGCTTCCGGGATTGCACCATTTCTGCTGATTGCCGGTTTCTTATTTAGCTTTACGAACCTGATCGGTCTGGGTATTATCTTCTTCTCGGCTACTGTTGCTTTTCAATTAATTACATTGCCAGTTGAGTTTAATGCTTCTAATCGCGCACGGGAAATCATGGTTTCTGAAGGATTTATCCGTAGTGATGAAGAACGTGGTATAGCTAAAGTTTTAAATGCTGCTGCATTGACCTATGTGGCTGCAGCTCTCGTTTCCTTGCTGGAACTGATCCGCCTAATCGGCATCTTTAATAGCCGGGATTAATCACTTGTATTGCAAAAAAGGTTGTTCCTCCACCAATGACGGTAGAGGAACAACCTTTTTTTCTTGATCTTAAGCCAATAAACTATACTTAGTAGCCTCAATCTGCTTTTGCCGTTTTGTTCGAAGTAGCAGCATTACCATGAAGGCCAAAATATTGCAATAGAAAAGTTCGGAACGATTTAGCAACTAATGGAAGCTTGTCATCTCTGCGATGAATCAAGCCAATCGTTCTTGTCACCTCTGGATCAACAATCGACACCCTTGCAGGTTGCAACGGGTTAGTCTGAAACAGCGCCATTTCAGGCAGAAGACTAACCCCCATACCTGCAGCTACTAATCCGCGAATCGTATCAGTCTCTTCGCCTTCAAAAGCAATATCCGGTGTAAATCCAGCCTCCAGACAGGCCTGCCAGACAATCGGGCGTAACGAATATCCATCTCTGAACAAGATGAATTTTTCTCCCTTAAGCTGGCTCAATGTGATGTGTTCGGCTGAAGCCAAAGGATGATTAGGCGGGAGAACTGCAAATAACTCCTCGGTTAACACCACATCCCCCTCGACATGGTCATGTCGATCTGGAAAAGGAGATACAAAAGCCAAATCCACCTCACCCGCTAACACATCACGAATTAAACTCGGGTACATTCCTTGTTTAAATCTGAATTTAACATTGGGATACCGCTTACGGAATTCAGCCACCACTGTAGGAATAAGATGAATCCCCAAACTGTGCGGAAAACCGATACGGATTTCGCCCCCCTCAGGGTCTAAAAACTCATGCACTTCCAAAACAGCCCGCTCCAGGTCTTTCATGATCGTTTCCACCCGTTTGCAAAATAGCTGTCCCACTGGCGTAAGCTGCAGATTGCGACCCTTTTGCATAAAAAGATTAACTCCCAGCTCTTCTTCAAGCTGATGAATTTGCCGACTTACCGCAGATTGCGCCACATGTAGCTCCTCGGCTGCCTGAGTGACATGTTCTTTTTGCGCTACTTTCATGAAGTATTGCAACTGTCGTAATTCCACTCCGATATTCGCTCCAATCTGTTTTTCAACATCCGAAAGAAGATGTCCATCGAACATCATCCTCTTTCTTACCCTGATAACTTACGATAAAGCTGTCTTTAGTGCCGTTTGCGCTGGCCAGTTAATCTAATCAATAATCCATAAAAGAAAAACCCACTGAGCAATCCCCCAAAGTGAGCGGTCCAGTTAATGTTCGCTACAGCAAAAGAAAACAGAATACCAAACCCAAGCAACGTGTACAGCGTTTTGCGCGAAGCATCATCCATCAAGGAACGTTGGAATAAGGCAACGTACAGAAACGCCCCATAGATGCCATAAATCGCTCCTGAGGCTCCTACAGAGACTGTCGTTTCCGCCAGCATGTTGTAATGTGCAATGGACAGTATATTCCCTACAATGCCCGTGACTAGATACAATAACACATATCGTAAGGACCCGAGCAAACGCTCCAGCGGAGGAGCGAATACAAGTATTGCAAAGGAATTAAACAGAAGATGATCAAAGCCTGCATGTAAAAACATAGCTGACACATACCGCCACAGCTGGTCAGTGAACGGCGCCTCATTAATCAAAGCCCCATACCGGATCAGCGTCAAACTATTTTCCGATCCACCTTGCACGGTCAGTACAATAAACATCACAATATTGATAAGCAAAATCAGACAGGTTACCGGGTAAAACCGTAAATAACTTTTCCAGTTCTCATAACGTAAAAAAATCAAGGCAATCCTTCCTTCATGGGGTGTCTCCACCTTATTCAAATTGGACAATGTCTTTTATAAAAGATTATAATAGATTTCGGCAACGATAACCAATGCCAAAAACCAAAGGAGGCTATTACATATGGCACAAGAACGTACAGGAGTTGCTACTTTTAAAGGCAATCCTTTGACTCTCATAGGTCCTGAACTGAAAATTGGAGATCAGGCGCCTGATTTCAAATTACAGAAAGACTTATTGGAAGCAGCTACGCTTCAAGACTTTGCAGGCAAAGTCAAACTGATTAGCGTTGTCCCTTCTCTAGATACAGGCGTGTGTGACGCACAGACGCGACGTTTCAACCAGGAAGCAGACTCCCTGGGGGACCAAGTTGTGGTACTGACGGTCAGCGTGGATTTGCCTTTCGCTCAAGCTCGTTGGTGCGGTGCGGCTGGTATTGATCGCGTATTGACACTGTCCGACTACAAAGATCATTCCTTTGGTGAAGCTTATGGTGTATTCATTAAGGAATTCCATTTGGATCATAGAGCTATTTTTGTCATTGACCAAAATGACAAAATCGCTTACGTAGAATACTTGAGCGAAATGGCCGAGCATCCTGACTATGATCAAGCGATTGCAGCCGTAAAAAAACTGGTCTAAATCAGGACCGAATATTAAAAAAGCGAGTGAAGGATTGCCTTCCTCGCTTTTTTCGATGTTTGTCTACCACATCACTGCTCCCACAACCTGCTACTACTGTACGACCTTATAAGCAGACAGCTTCTTGTCGATCATAGTGAACAGTTGCAAAATAATGCGGTAATTCGCACCCAAGTCCCCTAACGATCCACGTGAAGCAGAATAAATATCTACCGCACTTCGAACTGGTGAGACAGATAAAATCGAAACGGTAATGTCGACGGTTCTGCCGAACGCCGTTCGCTTCTCCAACGTAATCTCACCTACGGATGCTACCTCATGGAGTACCTTGTAGCCAGGAATCTTTTTTAGGATAGATGATACTTCTTCCCAAGCCTTGTCTCTCGATAAGTTATAATAGCGTGTCTTCATTTGGGGGTCCTTGACCCGGTCGCTTGTACCTTCTTGGCTGCGCACAATCCCTACCAGAGTCCTCTTCAACGACAAGACATTTCCTCCTTCACGATAATCGCTACCTATCATACGACACATCGGCTTCCTCTGCTGCAAGCGCTTTATAAAACACGATAAACAACCGAAATTGAGTCCGATCATGCCTGTGGTATGCGACCTTAGTACCTCATGTCTTAGTTTAACATTGTTGCATACAAAAAACACCCTGTTTCTGCATAAGCAGTACCAGAGTGTGTTCATTACATTATGGAGTACCCGCCGATGCCGTCCGACCATAGCGTCTTCTGAACCTGCTTTAGCAGGTGGGTGACCGCAGAATAAACTTTTGAAGTCCCCTTGTCAGCAATTGACAGGGCTTTTCAGCTATTCATTCGTATAGATCTCCCTAGACATTGTCATTGGTTCAAAACAACAAATGACCGTAACGTGCATCGCAGGATGTGACCTTATTATAGCGCTTCTCACTCAGAAAGTAAATCCTAGGAGAAATATGTTTTATTTTTAGAGGTTATCACTTTTCTTGTCTTCAATGGTTGCCTTTTCTTCGTCTTTCTGTTTCATTTTCTCCATTTGATCCTGCATTTTGAGGAAGGTTCCGTAAAAATTAAAAAAAGCGAACCAGGCAACTACACTGCCGATGAAGAATAAGAAAAGCACGGGATATTTAACTCCAATGTATATAACAACGGCGCTGCCGAGCATGGTGGAAAATACACGGAATGGTCGAATCAGCGTCAATAAAACCGCATTTTTAATAATTTGTCCGGTAGACATATGATAATGAGCTACCATCGAAAAGAAGTTAAACATAGACACAAGCAAAATAATGATGAGGATCAGCATGATAACACCCACGATTTGCAAGTTGCTGAGCTGTGTCATATATACAGTGTAATCCACATACATGACGACAAACAGTAACGTGTAAAAGATACCCCCAATCAGACTCTGCTTATAGTTCTCTTTATATCCTTTAAAGAAGGTACGAAACACGCCTGTATCGGTATCGCCCATCACCCATTTGCGAACCACTGAGAACAAAGCCGATGTTGCTGGAAATAAAGTAAGCGGTGCCAAAATAGCCATCGCCCAGTTCATTTGTAACGATTCATTCGCCAAATTCTGATTCATAACCAGTAATTTCAGTATGAGGCAGAATACAAAAGGCGATGAACATAACACCCACAACAAATTGCTAGCCGCCAGCCGGGTAATCCACTCGGTTAGGCGGTAAATCCCCCCCATAGCTCCTTTAAATTCCAATGTTAGTCTCTCCCTCCGCAAGCCTTGGCAGTTCCAAGACTTATGTTGCTATGCCTGTTAATTCCGGCTCTTGACTATATCATACCGTATTTCATCCCTAAAGCGCTAGTGAAATCCATACGTGGTCCATTAAAGTAAATCCCATAAAATTCATACTTACCGATCAAAAAAAGTCGAAGCTAGCATTAGCTTCGACTTTTTAATCATTTATTTCTTATTATTCAGAAGAGGAATCTTCACGTCTTGCAGGACGGCGAGTTTCGCCATTGCTGCTTGGGCGTGGTTTGCGATCTCCACTATAGCGGCTTCCGGAATCACGGTTGTAGCCACCGCCTTCTTTGCCACGGTTGTAACCGCCGTATCCACCTTTACTGCCGCTACCGCCACGGTTGGAATTGTAGCCACCGTTGCTGCGTCCACTATAGTTGGAAGGCTTGCGTCCGCCAGAACGCACGTCTGGTTTACGACGTTTTGCACGGATCGGATCTTCCGGAGTCAGCTCAATAGATGCCTCTCTCTTCTCACCAGTCATCAGCTTCAGAGCAGCAGAGAGTAGTTGTACAGAATCATATTGCTCCAGCATTTGAATAGCCAAACCTTTGTACTCATTCAGCTCGCCTTTTTCTACAACCTCTAGAAGGCGTTCTGCGATGATACGTTGTTTGCCTTCCAGAGCTTCTGCCAACGTTGGAAGAGGCTTACGTGGAATGCGGTGACGGGTTACACGCTCAATGAAATGCAAATGGTCAATTTCACGAGGCGTTACGAATGACCAAGCTTCCCCTTCTTTACCTGCACGTCCCGTACGTCCGATACGGTGAACATAGCTCTCTGGATCTTGCGGAAGGTCAAAGTTCACAACGTGAGTTACGCCAGAAACGTCCAAACCACGGGCAGCAACGTCAGTCGCTACGAGTACGTCAATACTTCCGTCACGGAATTTACGCATAACAGCATCACGCTGGTTTTGAGACAAGTCACCATGCAAACCGTCTGCGGAATAACCACGTTTTTGCAGAGCTTCAGCCAGCTCGTCTACCCGGCGCTTAGTGCGACCGAATACGATAGCAAGTTCTGGGGATTCCATGTCGATCAAACGGCTTAATGCTTCGAATTTTTGACGCTCAGGAACTTCAATATAGGCCTGATCAATCAGCGGAGCACTAACTTGTTTAGGAATAACGGATACATGCTCAGGATCTTTAAGGAATTGCTCAGCCAATCTTTTAATGTTAGGAGGCATTGTAGCCGAGAACAGCATCGTTTGACGCTCGTCTGGAACCTGCTTCAGAATGGACTGAATATCTTCCATGAAGCCCATGTCCAGCATTTCATCTGCTTCATCCAAAACAACGGTGTTTACGTCTTCTAGCTTAATGGTTTTACGATTAATATGATCAAGCAAACGTCCTGGTGTACCGATAATAATTTGAGGTTTCTTTTTCAAAGCGCGAATCTGGCGTACGATATCTTGTCCACCATAGATCGGCAAAGTGCGAAGACCTTTAAAACGGGAGAGTTTTTCGATTTCTTCAGCCACTTGAATAGCAAGCTCTCGTGTTGGAGCCATAATCAGGGCTCTGATTTTTTCATCGTTCTTAGAAATTTTATTGATCATCGGAATACCAAACGCAGCAGTTTTACCAGTACCTGTTTGGGCTTGACCAATCATGTCTTTCCCTTGCAATGCAATCGGGATGGATTTGGATTGAATAGGTGTTGCTTCTTCAAACCCCAGCTCCGTAATCGCCTGAATTACCTTCGGTTCAAGATCAAATTCTGCAAATGTCGTCAAATTTATTCAAACTCCTTCATAATGGTGGATGTGGTGGACAATCCACAATGTTGTCTGTATTCTTAAGTAGCGATATTATTGTATAAGTTTTCCCCAATACAGTGACAGTTTATTTAACTCTATAACTGCATCTTTCTGTAATGAATTCGGGGAACCCTATCCGATACATCTTAAACGAATTTATCCTTTTTAAAACAGTTTAAATTTTAAGTGTTTCTCTGGACATAGGTCCCTACTCAAGAATATCCACATCGCATTATAGCACAGAACAATTCATGAATACCAGTAAGTTGCTTTCTGTATAATTAAAATGAGGTGAAAAAAAGTTGTTAAAAATAGTGTTAAACTGCTTAACTGTTATTCTTGGAGCCGCTGCCATAGCATGCGGTTTTAATCTGTTTCTCGTCCCACATCACTTACTGAGCGGGGGAGTAGCCGGACTTTCCATGCTAATTGGGTATTTCACAAAATTCGATATCAGCACCATGTATTTTATCATCAATATCCCGATGCTTATTGCAGGCTGGTTTATTTTAGGCAAGCGTTTTATTAGTCTGAGCATTCTATCGGTTATCGTTACCACGTGGATTTTGGCCTGGGTACCCGTACAATCTGTTGTGTCTGATCCCCTGCTGGCCTCTGTCTTTGGTGGGGTAATGGTCGGCGTTGGGGCGGGTATTTCCTTTCGGGTAGGAGGGTCTACGGGCGGTTTTGACATTATCGGCTCCATCGTTACCACATATCGTGACTTCCCCGTCGGAACTGTACTTGTGGGCATGAATGGACTGGTCATTCTCGCAGCAGGATATTTGAACGATGATTGGAATATTGCACTGGCTTCTATGTTATCCATTTTTGTGACTGGTAAAGTGTTGGATCAAATCTATGTAAGCCATACGAAGATCACCGTCTACATCATTACAGAGCACACTGACCAGCTACTCAGCCGAATGTTGACCACGCCACGAGGTGTCAGCAAAATAAAAATTGAAGGTGCATTTTCACATACCGAAAAGGACATGCTGATGACTGTTACGACACGCTACGAGCTTGTTGAATTAAAACGCATCATTAAGGAAGTAGACCCTTCTGCTTTTGTCAATATTGTGGAAACGGTTGGAGTAATGGGTTCATTCCGCCGAAGATAAGCACAAACCCAAGTGTCAAAATACTGTTTTTGTGGTACACTGTATGTGCGCTGTTCCCATAGTATATAAAGACCAGCTTTACCTGCTATTTCACAGGCACTTTGCTTTTCCGAATCGTATTGAATGATTCTTTTGGAATGATTCCGAGCAGGAAAGGGTGATTTTTGTGGAAATGGAAACGGTAAAACTGTCCGACATTGTCTTAAGATGGTACCCGGAAATGCTCCCTTCTCTCAAAAAGAATGAGCTAAACTCGATGATTGTGCTTCGAGACGGGTTGTCCATACTCAAGCCAACGGATGCGCTTGAAATTATTCAGTACAGTATTTGTGAGCACCAAGACAATAACTATCTTCAATAAATTTTTTTGCCAAGTGCCGCTTCTTCCGGTTGCATCCACAATCGTGAAGAGAGCGGCATTATTTATGCCTATTTACGGATTCATCGAGCGATAGTTAGGTTAATCATATAAGACTATGCCTGATGATACCAGTATTGGTTACAAGCGTGTTGTTTTTTCGATCCATAACTTTACGTATAATCAGGTAAGCGCCATACATAAGGGAGAGAGTTAGGAAATGAATATGATTTGGGCAATTATGCTATTGGCAATGGGAATAGGCGGAAACGGGGGCCAGTCAGCCAACGCTCCAAATGTAAAAGATACGGTGGCAACGACAATCAGCAGTGCCATGATCCAGGCACAACACAGTAATACAAAGGTAGATGCCTCCAATCCGCCGGTTAAAATTGACCCACAGCCGACCACGCCAGCTATTAAAGGTATCTATGTCACAGCCTATAGCGCAGGCGGTTCACGTATGACTCAGCTACTCGAATTACTGGACAAGACAGAGCTCAATTCCATGGTTATCGATATTAAGGACGATGCAGGTTACATCACTTATCCAACGACCAACCCCGAGCTTCTGAAATTGGGCAAGCCGCAAAAATTCATTAAAGATATTTCCGGTTTGATGGACCGTTTGAAAAAACATAATGTCTATCCGATTGCTCGTATTGTTGTATTTAAGGATACGGTATTGGCCAACAAAAATCCTGAGATGTCCTTCCGCAATGCTGACGGCTCTGTTTGGAAAAACGGCAAGGGAGATGGGTTCGTCAATCCCTATAATAAAGAAGTATGGGATTATAATATCGCCATTGCCAAGGAAGCAGCAAAACTCGGTTTTAAGGAAATCCAATTTGACTATGTACGTTTCCCTGAAGGTTTTGAAAAAAGAGCAGACAAACTAAAATATACCAAATCCGATCAATCCCGCTCGGATACGGTCGCTGAATTCGTACAATATGCCCGTAAAGAGCTTGCTCCACTAGGTGTGAGGGTATCGGTAGATATTTTCGGATATGCCGCATCCGTTCCTGCTGCCGAGGGTATCGGACAGGATTTCACTAAAATTTCTGAAAATGTGGATGTCATTTCACCGATGGTTTATCCAAGTCACTATACAACAGGCTGGTTTGGTGTAAAGGACCCAGATAAAAACCCCTACCAGACGATCAAAGGCTCCATGACCGATACACACAAAAAACTCGATCCTACAGGCAAGCTAAAGCCAATTATTCGTCCGTGGATTCAGGATTTTACCGCAAGTTGGTTAGGAAGCGGACATTATGCCAAGTATGGGAAAACACAAGTCGAGGACCAAATTCGCGCGCTTAAGGACATGAAGGTGGACGAATATTTACTCTGGAATGCCACTAACCGCTATACAAGCGGAGTAACCTACAAATAACTATCCTTCTGACTCCTCTTTTTTTATACGAATTTTAGAACTTATATCTTTATTATCGAAGACTGCCCCGTTGTTTGACGAACGGATGCAGTCTTTTTTATGGCTGTTCAATTGTTGCAGTATCCCTTACAATAAAATTTACATGTTATGATATGTACAAATAATCAACCCCTAGTAAATGAGGATAACAAAAATGCAATTGACTCTAACCATGGGACAGAAATGGAAGCAGCTTTTTTACATTTTGCTCCCTATTCTGATTACCCAGCTTGCACTCTCTGCCATGACTTTTTTCGACACGAATATGTCGGGACACTTTTCCCCTGCCGATCTAGCTGGAGTAGCTATCGGAGTAAGCCTATGGGTCCCTGTACAAACAGGCCTTAATGGCATACTTATGGCTATTACCCCCATTGTATCCCAATTGGTGGGTGCACAACGCAAAGATAAAGTCTCCTACTATGTCATTCAGGCTCTTTGGCTGTCTCTCGCCCTATCCATCGTCGTTTTAATTGCTGGCATCATTTTGGTAAAGCCTATATTAAACGGTATGAATCTGGAATTGAGAGTTCATAATGTGGCTCTGTACTATCTTTGTGCGATGGCCTTTGGTGTTGTCCCTCTATTTGCCTACACTGTGCTCCGAAGCTTTATGGATGCATTAGGACAGACCCGTTTTACGATGTTAATCACGCTCATGTCATTGCCCATCAATGTTTTATTGAACTATCTACTTATTTATGGTAACTGGGGTTTTCCCCGTTTGGGGGGTGTAGGCTCCGGGGTAGCAACGGCTACCACCTACTGGATTATTATGCTGGTCGCTGGTATTACTGCGCATTGGGGAAAAATATTTGCCGAATACCGAATCTTTAGCAAAATATACGGGATTGCGGCCAGTGCTTTAAAAGAACTTATCAAAATCGGGGTACCTATTGGATTTGCTATATTTTTTGAGACTGCCGTCTTTTCAGCTGTCACGCTCTTCATGAGCAGCTATAACACAGCTACCATAGCCGCTCATCAGGCAGCCATGAACTTTGCATCTACGCTGTATATGATTCCACTCAGTATTTGCATGGCACTTACGATTTTGGTCGGATTTGAAACAGGAGCTTCCCGTCCACGAGATGCCAAAACGTATAGCGTAATGGGCATTAGCAGCGCAGTAGGCCTATCATTGATTACAGCTATTATACTGCTTATCTGGGGTGAACAGGTCGCTCGACTTTACTCTACTGACCTGCAGGTCATTCAATTGGCCCAGCACTTTTTAATCTATGCGATTTTCTTTCAGATCTCTGATGCTGTCGCTACACCAACACAAGGAGCGCTACGCGGGTATAAAGATGTCAATCCGGCCTTTTTACTCACATTCCTGTCCTATTGGGTAATTGGGCTTCCTGTAGGGTATATACTTGCACGCTGGACCACGTGGGGACCTTACGGCTACTGGATTGGCTTGATTACAGGTCTGGCCGTAGGCGCCATTTTACTTCTCTGGCGTTTGGTAAGAGTGCAACATCGTTTTGCCGAACAAAAACAACACGCAAAGGCTACTTAGTCTTTGCGTGTTTCGATTACATATGCTACACCAGCAGTAATTCGTTTCTTCTCTACGATAGCCACTTCCTTTAGCTCGGGGGGATATAAAAAGTGTCTCTCCACATGTTGGTCCATTTCCTCAAATGCCTGTTCCTCATTCTCAGCAGCAAGAATGACGGTCAGTGCTCCTTCCGAGCTGTCCACTTCCATTTTGAATAAATACATGCATGATTACCTCCTGACCCCTATTCAAAGCTAAAAAAATAGCGGATGACTCAGGTCATCCGCATAATTTTAATTTTCCCCATATCAGAGCCCATCTACTAAACGTAAAGGTTCTTATTATTGGGACAAACGCAGAGCCAACTCATAAAGCTCCATGTTGAAATCTTTTTTGGTGCTTACAACCTTGCCAATATCTGTAGCTACCAGCTTACCGTCGATCGTTCCGCAAGCTTTGTCAGATACACCCTCAATCAATTGACGAACAGCAAAGTCACCCAAACGGCTTGCCAGGTTGCGGTCAAACGCGGTTGGTGTACCTCCACGTTGAATGTGTCCAAGCACTGTAACACGAGGCTCATAATCCGGACAGTTTTCTTGGATTACTTTGGCTACTGTTTCGCCTTTGCCTACACCCTCAGCAACGATAATGATACTGTGGCGTTTGCCATGTTTGAAGTTTTGTTTCATCCGATCGGATACTTCATTCAGGTCAAATTCTACCTCAGGTACCAAGATCGTTTCTGCACCGGAAGCCAGACCCGCATGGAGAGCAATATCTCCACAATGGCGTCCCATAACTTCCACGATGGAAGAACGTTCATGGGAAGACATCGTATCACGCAGCTTGTTGATTGCGTCCACTACAATACTTACCGCCGTATCAAAACCAATGGTGTAGTCTGTGAAGGAAATATCATTGTCAATTGTTCCTGGAAGACACATGGTTTTAATGCCTTGCTTGGTCAGCTTGTTAGCCCCTTGATAAGAACCGTCGCCACCGATGACGACTACGCCGTCAATTCCACGATTACGCAAAATTTCAGCGCCACGCTTCTGACCTTCTTCAGTCGTAAATTCCAGACATCTTGCAGATTGAAGTACAGTACCCCCACGTTGGATAATATCTCCGACGCTTCTCAGGTCCATTGGAAAAATATCATCGTTCAAAAGACCTTGATATCCACGTTGAATCCCGAATACTTCCAGTCCAAAATACAATCCGCTACGCACGACGGCGCGAACTGCCGCGTTCATCCCTTGTGAATCTCCACCACTTGTTAATACTGCAATTTTCTTAACTGCTGTCATGATTTATGACCTCCTCAAAATAATCATATAAGCCTTCTTATCCATCGACTGTTTAATAAGAAAAACAAACGCATGAGCGGACTATTTTTCATTAAACGTCTCGAAACAGCGCGAACATCCTGCTGCTCACTAACTTTAGGGTCGGATAAATATAAAGCCAGCAATCCCTCGATAATCATCCGGTGAAAGGAGCTGGCAGGGACATCTGCAATATCAGCCCGCGCCCGATTCACAACGTAGGCGATCCGGTCCAGCATCATGTCGGTATCTTCATAATAATTGCAAAAGTTAAGATCTCCGCCCTTCCGGTCTTCGTCTTGATCGATTAGATAATCCAGCAAAATATGAAGACTGCACACATGTGGAAAATACGATGCATGTATTGAGGCAGCCCCCGCATCTGTGAGATGCCGGTCGCTGGCAGCAAGAAACAGCATAAAGACCCCCAGGGTTGAGCCAGTAGCCGCAGCAAACTCGTTCCAGCGCAGCTCGGGTGTACGATCTTTATGAATCGACCACCAGTCCAAAAGCGCTTGTTCCCGCAGCTCGGGTTTAATATGCTTGTATACTTGCAAATCCGTGTATAATCGCGCCAAATCCTGAACGTAAGGCATTGCCGCCTCATAGCCCGGAAGCCTGCTTACACAAGACTGACAGGTTGTCACCAGCCCGGTCAAATAACCGCCATCCTCCTGCTCACGACGCAACTCATAATAATTCACTGGCCTAGCCGTCGGATTAACCGCATCCAGCATCGACTGATGCAGCAACCTGAAATCATCCGGGTCCATCGACGTACTGCGATCACACAGGTTGTCCAGATAATCGCTAATCGTCTGGTACGCCACAATCAGTGGAATTAGCGTCTGCCGGTCAGACATATTGGCTGCAGCATAAACCGCTCCCCCCACGCAGTGAAACGTCTTCTCTGCTATGCTCGCAAGCGCCTGACTTCTCAGCTCAGGGTCCGGAATTTGTTCGGCCTTGCTCTTCCAGTTACTCAATTCTTGTTTCGTTTCAGGGAGAATGTGCTTGTACATTCGGCTCATTAGACCTATGGGGCCTCTCGGTACTTGATAACGTCCTTGCTCAACATAACTCAAATGACGGTGCCTCCACATTGTTGTCTACGTAATTATACCTATCCAAACCATATTCATTATAATATGATCGACCTTTTAGCACAAATGAACAACCTCACTTTTTTCTTTACTATTCAAGAAAAATGAGCTCTTCTCACAAAAACGCTTTGTAGCCGTGCCACTGAATTAGCCAAAAATAACAGTCAAACTAGATCCACCCTTATAAAACTTTAATCGCAAATAGTAGAATTGTCCTATCTATCCCTTGTCCTCGGCCAGCTTCATGCCTTGGTTTCCCTCTCCCATGCTAGCCTGCTTCCATTTTCCGAAAACGTAATAGAAAATAACTGCTACGGCGGAGATCGTAAAACCAATAGGAAAGCTCCACCATACAGCATCCAGCCCATACTCATCGACAAATGCATAGGCCAAAGGTATACGAATGCCCCATAATGAAATAATGGTAATGAACAGCGGCACCATTACAGAGCCCGTAGATCGAACAACCCCTGTAATGACATTGGTAATACCGAATATAACAAAAGACCACAAGGTGATCAGATTAATCTGCATACCCAGTTCCAATGCCCCTCCCGTAGAAGGAAGAAACATCAGTAAGGCTTGACGGTTAAATACGTAAATAAATATTACAGCCCCACCAGTCAATACAAAATTATACACAATCCCAATCCAGGTTGTCCTGCGCACTCGATCCCAGCGTCCGGCTCCGATATTTTGAGCGGCGAAGGAAGATACGGCTGCACCTAACGCCATGGCCGGCATCTGCACATAGCTGGACAAATTGTTAGCTGCTGTATAGGCTGCCGCTGCGACTGTCCCGTAGCCGTTGATCAGGTTCATTAAAGCAATCGCACTGGTGGAGACAGCAATCATCTGCAGTCCCATCGGGACTCCTTTACGAATAAGAGTCCAAATAATCTTCCAATCAAATTGAAGTAAGTGAAGCTCTGAAGATGTAATGCGCAGAAAGTATTTTACACGATATAGGTAAATGAGAATCAATACAAAGCTGATCCCTTGAGCAATCAGGGTAGCTGTGGCGGAGCCTCCGATGCCCATAGCAGGGATCGGCCCCCATCCGAATATGAGTAGTGGGTTGAGTAAAACATCCAGTACGACGGAAACGAGCAGAAAATAAAATGGTGTTTTGGAATCTCCAGCCCCTCTCATTACGGTCATGATGTAGTTATATCCGTACAAAAAGGGCATACCCGCGAAAATAATGCGCGTATAGGTGATCGCCATATCGACTGATTCGGCAGGCGTATTGAGCACATGAAGAATCCAAGGTGAGCCCAAAAACCCAATAATACCTATAGCAAAAGCAAGCACCAGGAAAAAGACAGCGCTTGTACCTACTACACGCTTCGTTTCTGCTATGTCACCCGCTCCGATATGTTGTCCAATCAGAATAGTGGCCGCCATGGTGACTCCAAAAATCGAGCTGATCAGAAAGAACATTATAATATTTCCATTCGAAGCGGCAGTCAATGCGGCTTCTCCCAGAAACTTCCCAACCCAGATTGAATTAATCGTTCCATTCAAGGATTGCAAAATGTTTCCGAACAGCATCGGCAAAGAGAACATAAACAGTGTTTTGGCAATAGGGCCTTCAATCAGGGAAGGATTACGATTAGCCTCTGCTGCACTCATTTTCTCAGCTCCCTCAACTTAAGATAACTCACGCTTAGTTTTATTACGTATAATACCCTATTCCGGCCCAACCTTCTCATATCATAAACGTTTTTACGCAAAAAAGCGCAGCTCCTTAAATGTAAGGAACTGCGCTCTCAATTCATCGTTTAACCGTAATATATAAGACATCCGTAAAAACGGAACATTTCTTACAATTCAGTTACACTTACAGTTTGATTACGTTAGCTGCTTGTGGTCCACGGTTGCCTTCAGTAATTTCGAATTCAACATCTTGACCTTCTTCCAAAGTTTTAAAACCGTCGCCTTGGATTGCGGAGAAATGTACAAATACATCCTCGCCACCATCCACTTGGATGAAGCCATAACCTTTTTCTGCGTTAAACCATTTAACTGTACCTTTCAAGTGAACAACCTCCTAAAAATACCGCCATCTATGGCGAATATCCATATTATACTTCATGCTTTTTCACATTGCAATTGGTGTTTTTCCGGGTTTTACGGTCTGGAATGATTTGCTTTTGCGGCAGAAACTGCGGTATCATGAACCAAAACATCTATAAAATCGGAGACATGCATATGATGAAAAAACACGAAATATACAAAAAAGACAAGTGGAATATGATGACTGTCGAGGTGCAGGGCCGTTACATCGTTCTGCGGGAAATATCTGATGATTGGGGCGAGGAAGCTCACACGTTTTTGAGCCGTCCGGCGCTGATGCATTGGGCTGAAAATCGTTTCCCCAAGCAGTCCTTTCAAGATAATGAGGAAGAGTGGCAGCGGATCATGAACGCTTTCAAACAGGTGTAGCCTATTCATGGTGTCCAACAGCTATCTCATCTTCATTATTCTGGCCTTCACGCTGGGCGGAGTGCTGATCATGAAGCGTGAAACGATACCGACTCCTCTCAAAAAGTGGATGGCCCTCACTGCCGTAATCATGATTTGCCTTGCCTTTTATCTTATTGTATACAGCTTATTAAATATAGGTTCCAACCCACAGTAAGGAAAATTATACTTTCAGGGGCAAAAGGTCATACTATGGCATAACAAGCCATGGTATAAGGAGGATATGCCGTTACATGCATCCTGTAAAACCTCTTGCCCTGCTGCTTACGGTAAGCGTGGCGGTTTCTTCGTTTTGGCATCCGTCCCTTACCGCCGCAGCCCTATCCCACATTACGTTCGATCAGAGGAGGCTCTCCATGAGTGAAATTGTAAAACGCGCTGATGCGCCAGTGGAAAATACATGGAAACTGGAAGACCTGTTCCCCAACCGCAAGGCATGGCATCAAGAATACGAAGAAGTCAAACAATTGGCCAAAAAGGCTGCTCAATTCCAAGGCAAGCTCAATTCAGCCGAAGCGATTGGCAACTGCTTCAAACTCGAAGATGAGCTGTCACTTAAAACCGAGCGTGTATATGTGTATGCCCATCTTCACCATGATGAAGATACGGCTGAACCTACATATCAGGGTCTTTCGCAAAAAGCTAAAAAACTAGGCGTGGAAGTCAGCGAGTCTCTTTCATTCGTGACACCTGAAATTTTGGCGCTGCCCGATCATCAGCTTGATGCCTTCATTGAAGATCCGAAGCTTTCGGATTATAAGTTTACACTTCAAGAAATGAAGCGGGAAAAAGCTCATATTTTGGGCAAAACAGAAGAAGCACTGCTCGCTCAGGTTGGCAATCTGGCTCAAGCCCCGCAAACAATTTTCGGGATGCTTAACAACGCGGATCTGAAGTTTCCGAAAATCAAGGATGAGCATGGCAAAGAGGTCGAGCTGACTCATGGTAGCTACATCCAATTTCTCGAAAGTCCACACCGCGAAGTACGTGAACGTGCTTTTAAAGCGGTTTATGACACATATGCCAAAAATAAAAATACGATTGCCTCTACATTGAGTGCTAATGTGAACAAAAATATTTTTTATTCTCGTGTTCGCAAATACCCTTCCGTACTGGAAATGTCACTATACGGTGATAATATTCCGAAAGAAGTGTATACGAATCTTATTGATACGATTCATGAAAGCTTGCCCCTGCTTCACCGTTATATCAAGCTGCGTAAGAAGCTGTTAGGTGTGGATGAGCTTCATATGTATGATTTATTCGCTCCGCTTGTGGACGAATACAAGATGGACATTACGTATGAAGACGCCAAAAAGCAAACCAAAGAAGGCCTTAAGCCTCTGGGCGAGGACTATCTGGCTTCATTGCAAAAAGGCTACGATGAGCGCTGGATTGACGTATACGAAAATGAAAATAAGCGTACAGGCGCCTATAGCTGGGGAGCTTATGGCACCCACCCTTTTGTGCTCCTGAACCATAAAGATAACCTGAACAGCATGTTCACGCTTGCGCATGAAATGGGGCATGCGCTGCATTCGTACTATTCAGACAACGCATTGAAGTACCGGGATGCACAGTATACCATTTTCCTGGCTGAAGTGGCTTCCACTACTAATGAAGCCTTGCTGATGGATTATTTGCTGAACAAGTCTACCGATCCAAAAGAGAAAATGTACCTTCTCACCTACTATGCGGACCAATTCCGTACAACAGTATTCCGTCAAACGATGTTTGCGGAATTTGAGAAGATTGTACATGAGCGTGCTGAACAGGGAGAATCCCTTACACCGCAGCTTTTGTCGGAGATTTACTATGATTTGAATGTGAAATATCACGGACCTGGCATGAAGGTAGACAAAGACATAGAAATGGAATGGGCACGAATACCTCATTTCTATAACAGCTTCTATGTCTACAAATATGCTACCGGCTTCTCGGCAGCAACCAGTTTTTCGAAACAGATTCTGGAAGAAGGCCAGCCAGCCGTTGACCGTTACTTAGGCTTCCTAAAGAGCGGTGGCAGTGATTATTCAATCAATATTTTGAAGAAAGCTGGCGTTGACATGTCCTCTCCGCAGCCGATTCGCGAAGCCATGAGCGTATTTGAAGAAGTCATTACGGAAATGGAAAAGCTAACTGAAGGAAAGTAAAACCGTGCACACTTCGAATCCCGCATTAAAAAGATGCACGGATAAATCCCTTGTCCATGGAGGACAAGGGATTTTATAATGTAACGGGAGGAGGTGGCATTTTGAAAACACAATGGTCTTTGATTGCAGCACTTGTTATAGCTTTGTTAACAGCTGTTTTTGCTGTTATTAATGTCAATTCGGTTCAAGTGAACCTTCTGTTTAGCAGGGTCAGCATTCCTTTGATTCTGCTTATTCTCGGTTGCACTCTTTTAGGTGGACTTATTGTCGGTTCTTTCGGAATCTTCCGTCAATATAGGCTTCAGAGAGAGATCAAGCGTCTGACTAATCAGCTTCATACACTACAAGAAGAGCACACATCGGCAGTGGAAGCATACGCGAATGTGTCCAATGACACGACTGGTTCTTCCAGCACGGTGTCTACATCCGACCCAGGTATAGAGCAACCGTCCTCTAACCCTGATCGGTTGTCCAAATGAGGAGGAGCAACAAATGACAATTCAATTCAATGAAAACTATATCATGAGCTTTTTAAATCAGCTTTTGAACACGCCCAGTCCTAGCGGATATACACATCATGTGATGGAGCTGATTCGTAAGGAAGCCGAAAAGCTAGGGGTACCCATCGAATGGAATGCAAAAGGTGGTGCTATCCTGACTCTGGAAGGTGAAGAAACGGACCATACAGTGGCGCTTAGCGCGCATGTGGATACATTGGGGGCGATGGTTCGTTCGATTACAGCGCAAGGTACCCTACGCCTGACATCTGTGGGTGGCTTCATGATGAACAGCATTGAGAACGAATACTGCCTTATTCATACCAGAAGCGGACAAACGTATACGGGCACTATTCTATCCAGCCACCCATCCGTGCACGTCTATGATGATGCACGAAGCTTTGAGCGCAAGGAGAGCCATATGGAGGTACGGATTGACGAGCTTGTCGAGTCGAAAGAAGACGTGCTTCAGCTCGGTATTTCGGTGGGCGATTTTATTTCGTTCGAAGCGCGCCCAGTCGTAACGCCCAGTGGCTTTATCAAGTCGCGGCACTTGGATGATAAAGCCAGCGTAGCGGCACTGTTTGGTTTATTAGAATCATCTGTACATGGAGGCTGGAAGCCTCGACATACTGTTAAATTGCTCATTTCCAACTATGAGGAAGTGGGGCACGGAGCGGCCTACATACCTGAAGGAATCAGTGAGATGATTGCTGTCGACATGGGCTGCATAGGTGAAGATCTGAGCTGCAAGGAAACGGACGTTTCCATCTGTGCCAAAGACTCCTCAGGCCCTTACGACTATAACATGACGACCCGTCTGATTGAGCTGGCCAAGGAGCTGAATATTCCGTATGCGGTAGATATTTATCCGCACTATGGTTCAGACGCTTCGGCTGCGCTTAAAGCAGGCAATAACATTCGTGCCGCACTGATCGGACCTGGCGTACACGCCTCTCACGCAATGGAGCGCACGCATAAGCAGGCCGTATTAAACACTGCCCGTCTGCTCGTGGCTTATGTAACAGCCTAACCATTCTATGCTGCATGGAAAACAGGTGCACATACTTCTACTTCTACAAAAAAGCAAGCCTCCATCTAAATGGAGACTTGCTTTTATTTTTAAGATTTACTTTGTTCAATTTGCTCGGCTAGCTCATTCAAATAGGTCCAACGTTCCATTTGGTACTCTAGATGCTGTTCAGCCTTCGCTTGCTCAGCCATCAGCTCCTGCAACCGTGCCGAATCGCTGAAAGATTCCTCCATCTGTCGCTGAATGTCGACCAGTTTCTGTTCGGCTTGTTCAATCAGCTCATCAATCTGCTCATATTCCCGCTGTTCCTTAAAGGTAAATTTAAGCTTGGGTTTATTTGCCCCATTGACTGATTCGGAAGGACCCGCAGACTTAGGTGCAGAAGACCGATTCGAGGAAGCTGTGCCCGGCGAGACAGACGTATTCGCAGAAAGCTGTGCATTTTTACTGATCCATTCTGCATACTCGCTATAGTCGCCTACATGTACACGTACCTGTCCATTCCCTTCGAATGCCAGTATTTTGTCCACGGTCCGATCCAGGAAATAACGATCATGGGAAACGATAAAAACTACGCCTGGGAATTCATCCAGATAGTCTTCCAAAACGGAAAGAGTCTGAATATCGAGATCATTTGTCGGTTCATCCAGCAATAGTACATTTGGTGCGGACATAAGGACACGCAGCAGATACAAGCGACGTTTTTCGCCCCCGGACAAACGAGAAATAACCGTCCATTGCGCACTTGGTGCAAACAGAAAACGCTCCAGCATCTGCGCAGCTGTAATCGTCGAACCATCTGCCGTACGAATCACTTCCGCTTCTTCCTTAATATATTCAATGACACGCAAGGATTCGTCCATTTCCTGATGTTCTTGAGTAAAATAACCGAGCTTCACAGTTGGTCCCAATACAACACTGCCGGAATCTGGTTCTACACGCTGGGCAATCATTTGGAGCAGAGTGGATTTTCCACTACCGTTAGGTCCCAGGATGCCCACACGATCACCAGGAACCGCAATGTAACTCAAATCCTGAATCAGCTTACGGGAATCTACCGATTTGGACAAATGCTCGATCTCCAATATCTTTTTACCCAGACGTGTGGAGGCCACGGACATATCTACAGATCCAGAACGAGCTTCCGGTTGCTGATCCCTAAGCTGCTCATATCGGTCAATACGCGCTTTCTGCTTGGTCGAACGTGCTTTTGCTCCTCGACGAATCCAGGCCAGCTCATTACGCAGCAGGTTCTTCCTTTTTTGTTCCGAAGATGCTTCCCGCTCCTCGCGTTCTGCCTTCAGCTCCAGAAAACGGGTATAGTTAGCCTCATAACGGAAAAGGCGACCATGATCCAGCTCTAACATGACATTAGCAACTCTATCCAGAAAATAGCGATCATGCGTGATCATTAACAACGCACCACGTCTCTTTTGCAAATATTGCTCCAACCACGCAACGGAATCATTATCAATATGGTTGGTAGGCTCGTCCAAAATGAGCAGCTCACAAGGTTGGATCAAAGCCGCAGCCAAAGCAACCCGTTTACGCTGACCACCAGAGAGAACGCCCATACGAGACTCAAACTGAGTGATTCCCAGTCGGGTAAGTATATTTTTGGCCTCGCTCTCCAGCTGCCATGCTTGAAACGTATCCATTTGCTGACTTGCTCGCAGCAGGCGGTTTTGGAGCTCCTCGCTACCCGGATTCAATTCCAGTAATTCCATCGTTTCTGTATATTCACGCACTGCTTTCATTTCAAGCTGGTTTCCATGAAAAATATGCTGGAGTACCTTCATTTCAGGATCAAACTCCGGATTTTGTGCCAGATACTGAATTCGCACATCGTTGTTCACTGCAATATTACCGTCATCTGGCGGCTCTAGGCCGGAAATTACACGTAAAAACGTTGATTTGCCAGTACCATTTACACCAACAACCCCTATTTTGTCGCGCTCATCCATACCAAAGGAAACATCCTCGAACAACATTTTCTCGCCGTAGCTTTTGGTTATATGTTCAACGGTCATAATATTCATTACAGATTCCCTACTCTTCCCCGATTTTGTGATGCATCTTGTTTATTTTAACACAGACACAGCCAATGATTAAAAAAACCGTTAGCTGAACAAAGCCAGTACGGTTTTAAAAGACCACATGTCAGAATTTTTGTACTCCGGCCTCACAGCCATGCATAAATAAATTAGCTGCCAATGCAGCCGTCTGATCCACGTCACATGCACGGAAATTTTGGTTCAACAAAATATCCATTTTTAGGCGTTCCATCATACCAATGAATGCCTTGGCATGAAATTCGGGCTGCGGCACACCCTCTGACGCCAGTTTATTTTTGACCAGATCGGTATAGTCCTGAATAAATCCCCGCATAAACTCCATAAGATCAGGGTCACTATTAGGAGTCATAAAAAATAATTTAGTATGCTGCTTGCGTTTGTAATAATAGTGGAGATGCAAATTCGCCATCCGCAGCAGTCCCTCTCCCAAAGTACGATTGACCAATGCACCTTGCATTTCGGATAGATATTGTTCGCAATCTCTACGTGTGACTGCTGTAAATAACTGCTCTTTACTTTTAAAGTACAAGTATACCGTACCTTTAGCAACACCCGCTTGTTCTGCAATTTCGGAAATTTTGCTTTCATAAAAGCCTTTGGTGCCGAAGACAGTGTAAGCGGCGTCCAAAATAGCTTCATATTTATCTCCGTGCATATCCCCCATCTTTGCACCTCCTGAAACAATGATTGAAGCACGCAGTTATTCTCTAGAACGATCTCCAGCCTGGCTCATAGCATAAAGAAGATACCTGCAAGAGCGACCAATCCTCCGAAAATAGAGCTGATGCTATTCACCCGATCATTGCTCATCCAATGCCAGCCTCGTAGATAAACTGTCGTTTGCCCACAATGCAAGTCTACCTCTACTTCCCGTTTGCAAACTGGGCAGAAACGCATCAACTGCACTGTAGCACCAAGATAGGAATCAGCGAAGGCTCCAGCACTGCCAGATAACCCTCCGATCAGTGCCCACAGCCATATTGGCAATTCCGGCATACCTACGGCGTATCCAAAGCCCCATGCGCCTATACCGATCAGTATGCCACCGGCCAAGGCCGCAGCCGTTCCCAATACAGATACTCCTCCCGAGGTTCCGGGTGCCAGCACCTTCCCGGTAAGCACCGAACGAGGCGGCTTACGACTCAGGCTTCCAAATTCCGTTGCCCACGTATCAGCTGTGACTGTAGCCATAACACCGACAAATGCCAGTTGCCAAGCAACATGAGGCCATATCGCATGACCTAGACATAGCAGCATGCCTAATCCCCCATTGGCCCACACTTGTCCTGCATCCCGGTTACCGGTTTTGGCATATGACTTTTCGAGCTCAGCCTTGCGCTCCTTTTTGAACTTCGACAATAGAGTAGACGTGATAAAAAATAAGAGCAATGTGCCGAACCAAAACAGGTTGCCCGCCCCATAATACACAGTTCCCATCAGTACAGCCGCAGCAAAGCCGGATAAGGTTAAGGATTTTTTATAAAATGCAGCCCCCGCCACTACAGCAGCGGAAAGTAATCCGATGATCCAGTCCATGATATACCCCCGCATTTGAGATGAATCTCTGTTTTTCGCTTTTAGTTCTGTATATCATTGTACAATGCTATACGCTTATATAAAAGCCGTGCCCCATGCTTTCGCACAGGACACGGCCTTCACAAGGCTTTTTAAATCATCTTCATTAATGCCGTCTGTAGATTTAGCCGATGATGAAGCTTCCCTGACGGTCACTCCCCCAATAAAGCTCAAAGTGGTCCCCGCTCGCTGTAGGCCCTACACCCGCCGGAGTGCCTGTAAAAATAATGTCACCCTCACCCAGTCCATATTGAGTCGCTATATATTCAACGATGTGCTGGATGGAAAAGATCATGTCCTTGACATGCCCACGCTGCACCTCTTGTCCATTTTTGAGCAAGGAAAAATCCTGCTGCTCCAGCATGTCCAAGCTCTCTAAAGGCAAGAACGGTGTCACAGGTGCAGACGATTTAAAGCCTTTGGCAGCAGTCCATGGATGACCTTTTTTCTTGAGCGTACTTTGTACATCACGCAGGGTAAAATCAATGCCAAACGCAAAAGCGTTCAGACACGCACCTGCGGTCATGCCTGGTTCGTAGTTACGTCCTACAGCCACCACCAGTTCAGTCTCAAAATGAATATCTCCCTTACCCTGAGGAAGCTCCAGCTTAGCACCATCCAATGGCACAACCGCATGAGATGGTTTCAAGAAAATCATCGGTTCTGAGGGAACATCATTCCCCAGTTCCTCCGCATGCAACTTATAATTGCGTCCGACACAATAAACATTACGAATTTCCACATTCATTACGATCCGTCACCCTTTCTGCGTATGTAGTCCAATTGATTAACGAATAAGTTTACGTATATAGTGCCACAACCGGGGCTTGGAAAGCAAAAAAACCTGCTCCCAGCGATTCGGCCAGTTGGTACAGATCATCAATTCAGGATGTAATGAGGATAATCTCCGCATGATACGCCGGTCATCCACCGTCCACGCCATGACCGTAATCCCCCGCCCGATCAGATCTTTTAAGAGCTTTCGGTCTAACCGTAGATAGCCAATAGACAAAAAAGAACATTGTAAATTTTCTAATTGCTGTGCCAAATCGTCTGGACGGGCGTCGATAATCAGTCCAGTAGGGATTTCAGGTGCCAGTTCTTTTGCTCGGCGCAAGGCCGTACGCTCAAAAGAAGTTAAAACCACCTCACCCTCCATCCCCCTCATTATAATTTCACGAAGGACGGCTTTCTCTAGTCCCGGATACATATCACCAGCAGTTTTGAGCTCAATATTGAGCGATACACGTCCCTGGCACAAATCAAGCACTTGGGCGAGGGACGGAATAGGTTCCCCATGATATTGTGCATTTTTCCAGCTACCTGCATCGAGTCGTTGTAAGTCTTTCCAGTCTGCATCCTTTACTCGTCCCGTACCGTTCGTCGTTCGCTCCAGCGTAAAATCATGAAAGACCACCGGAACACCGTCCTTTGACAGCTGTACATCCAGTTCAATCCAGTGCACAAAAGGCTGTTCCAGCGCAAGCTTAAAGGCTGCCATCGTGTTCTCGGGAGCAATCCCCGAGAAACCGCGGTGAGCCACGCACATATGATTCATCCCGTTATGACCTCCATTCACAAAGGATTCGCTCATACGATCGTTCCGTCCATGTCCATATTAACAATTTCTTTCTTACTGTTACTGAACGCTTACCATACCATCCACACCTATCGAGACATTGCTTGGTGACAGTGCCGCTACTTTCTGCAAAATTTTGCTGGCCTCCGCATCCTTCAACGGAATCGGTTGACCCAGATCAGCTCGGTAAGGGGTCAGCTTCATCTTACAGTCCCCGTTCCGGGTACAGGTGGCCTGAAATATCGCTGTATCCCAGGTGGCTGGCACCGTTGATTTAGAAAAAATAAAATTGCCTGTGCTGTATGCAATCCATTTGCCTTTATATTGCTCCATCCCTTGTAGCACATGAGGATGACCGCCAACGACAAGATCAGCTCCAGCGTCAATAAAAGCGTGAGATAACTCAGTTTGATGGGGCTCAAGTGCAGTGGCTCGCTCCTTGCCCCAATGGGCAACCACAATCACCAAATCAGCCTGATTTCGTGCCTCACGAATGGACTTTACGATAGCGGTCGAATCATAAGCCCCCGCTACACCGGGCTGCTGGGCACCTGCATTCCAGTTGGCTTCAGGCATGACACGTGTAGCCCCCAACAACGCAATTTTAATCCCGTTACGTTCAAAATAATGCGGCGCATACGCTTCTTTGGCATTGCGTCCAGCTCCAGCATGGGCTATACCCTTTTCATCCAAATAGTTCAGTGTATCCAGTAATCCGCTTGTCCCCTGATCCAAAATATGATTGTTGGCCAAATTTACAGCATCGATCCCTGCCGCTGCCATTGCAGTTAGCGCCTTGGGCGAAGATTTATACACATACGTTTTATTTAACGCACCAACGCCATTAGTGGTCACCGGTGTTTCCAAATTGGCAATCGTTAGATCGTCTTTATGGAACAAGCTCCCGAGATATTGGTATGGAAAATCAAACCCATTCTGCTCCAACCTCTGCTCAACTTTACCAGAGAACTGCACATCCCCTATGAAGTGAAGTGTAACTGCTGGAGAATTGCCATCATCGTTGTTTGCATCCTTCTTTGGCGAATTCTCCTGTGCTTGCCTTTCTTTCTCCGAAGATGATTTTGCTCCTGAAGAGCTGCCTTCGGAGGCATTGGTGTCGGGCGTTGTCACGGGAGAACTGCTTGTGTCTGGAACGGTAGATTCCTTCGTTTCATTAACTTCTTCACTTCCTGAGGGAGTAGGGTACTCATCATCATTAGCAGACCCCGTTGGGATGTTCTTTTTAGTTTGCGAATACTGGGCGTTTTCCGCAAGAGAAGCACTACTATCGCGTTCAAATATGTAATAATAACCGAAAAGGCCTACGATCATTAGCAGCAAGACTAGATTCGTAATGATCCAAGCCTTGCCTATTTTTGGTTTTCTCGCTTTCTTTCGACCTTCATTTCTCTGTGACCTGGGAGGGTACATTCTTCACTCCTTCTATGCTACTACATATGCATGAATTCCTTATTAGCTGGCGAATTTTACACCTTCTCCATTATATATCAAATTTCTATATAAATAGAACCCCTCGCCTGGATCGCGAAGGGTTCATTATCGAACATTTATACCTCTACCTTAACGAATTCCTGCTGTGCCGCTTGAACAGCATGGGAAGCCCATTCCTTGGCCTGACGGATACAGTCTGGCAAACCGATCGCATCATAACCAGCGCCCAAAACATACACACCTGGCATCGCACTGCGCAGTTCTTCCCGCAGATCAGCTATAGCCTGTGGGTGCCCCACCGGATATTGCGGCATGGAATTGCGAAGACGTGTAATTTCCGTGAACAACGGAATTGCTGTAACACCCATCATCTCTTTCAAATCCTTGCGTACCACCGCAATCAGCTCATTATCCGGTAATTCTACTGTTTCTTCAGCACCTGCTCGCCCTACATAACAACGCAACAGTACCTTATCGTCCGGGCTGGTATGTAGCCATTTGGCGGACGTCCACGTACATGCAGTCACGCTACGTCCTTCCTTGCGAGGAACCAGGAAACCGGAGCCGTCAAAGACGTTTTCAATATCTGTTTTATCAAAGGCCATGACTACGTTCGCTACGGATACATATTTTACAGCTTCCAGTGCAGTCACATTTACATGATCTCGCAGTAGCGGCGCAGCAGCGAAGTTAGGAGTCGTTACAAAAATATCGTCTGTCTCCAGCGTCTCTCCATTGTCCAACATAACGCGATAGGAACTTCCTTCATTTTCAGTCGTCTTTGTGAATTCGGTAACAGCAATTCCGGTGCGTAAATCACAGTCATACAAATCATTCAGCAATGCATGCACCAAACTTTGCAAGCCTTGACGGAAGGTCAAAAAAGCGCTTTTCTTGGTACCTGTATGCGTTTCAGCAGGTTTTCGACCTGTCATCATTCCGTGAATGAGGCTTCCATATTGCTGCTCCACCTCAGCAAACTGTGG
Organism: Paenibacillus sp. FSL W8-0439; assembly: GCF_038008995.1. Lineage (NCBI taxonomy): Bacteria > Bacillati > Bacillota > Bacilli > Caryophanales > Paenibacillaceae > Paenibacillus > Paenibacillus sp. FSL W8-0439. Next base: position 1,914,532 of record NZ_JBBPAK010000001.1, on the reverse strand, counting down.
AAAAGTAGCCTGCAAACTTAGCGTCTTCATGTTGGCAGCATAGATTCCCGCCAGCAGTGGCTCGGTTACATTCTCCAGCACTTCTTTGCCCAGTCGGCGTTCAATAAAATCACCCAGCGCCTCATCTCCCGGTTCACGACGAGGCGGAATGACAAAATCCATCATAGCCCGCATTTTTCCACCTAAAGAGATCAAACCGCTGCGTAAAAAGGGTTTCAGCTCTGTTGGAATGCCCAGCACCAGCCCAGGAGGCATCGGATGAAGCCGACCTTCATGCAAAATATATGTCTTATTAGCCTCAGGGTTCGTGCTTACAAGCTCATGATCCAGCTCCAACTCTTTTGCCAGATCTATCATAGCCGTTTTCCGGGCCAGAAAGGAATCTGGTCCCTTTTCAATGACAAAACCATCTTTATGCAATGTTTCAATTTTTCCGCCCAGCACGGAAGCTTTTTCCACCAGCGTAATTCGAGGTGTGTAGCCAGCTTCTTTGTACATTTTCCGTGTATAAAAAGCAGTGCTAAGCCCGGTCAAGCCTCCGCCTACAATTACAATATTACGTACCTTTTGCTCCATTATGTCCTCATCCCTTTTTCCATTGGTCTATGATGACATCACTAAGCGTCTCCATATACAGTGGGTCACTGTTGAGTGAATCAATACGCTGAAAACGCATATCCAGTTCCTTTGCCAAAGCCTGTGCTTCAATATCCAGGTCGTATAACACCTCTAAGTGATCAGAAACAAAGCCGACTGGCGCAGCCAGCACATACTCCACTTGCTCTTCCTTCAGACTGTGCATGGTATCCAAAATATCTGGTCCCAGCCATGGTTCTGCTGTACGGCCGGCACTTTGCCACGTAAACTGCCAGTTGGTAATTCCCGCCTTATCCGCGACAGCCTGCGAAGTAGCCATTAATTGCTCCACATAAGGATCACCCATAGCCAAAATCCGCTCAGGCAAGCTGTGCGCACTGAACAGAACACGAACTTCGTCCCGCTTGGCTCCCGCTTCTTCAAAAAGCGCCAGTTTCGCATTCACACGCTCAGTCAGCGTCTTGATTAGCTTTGGATGAAGATAATAGCTCTCCACAAACGATATGGCCAGATCCAGTTCCTGTGCCTTAGCCTGTGCACGCTTGATATAAGAGCCTACACTCATAACGGAATAATGCGGAGCCAGCACGACACCCACCGCCGTACGAATGCCATCTTGCACCATCGCTTCGACACCGTCCTCAATAAACGGCTTGGCGTGTTTGAGCCCCTGATAACAGACAAATTCTATGTCCGGGTTGCGATTTTCCTGGTTTAAGGTTTCCTGCAGGTTGTGAACCTGTCGATCTGTGTTCTGACGCAACGGAAACACGCCGCCCACAATGGCTTCGTAGCGATCTTTTAATTCTTTCAACTGCTCCGGTGAGGGAGCATGACCACGGCGAATATGTGTATAATACGCTTCAACCTGGTCCAGACTCTCTGGCGTCCCGTAGGACATGACCAGTACACCCACTTTGGCTTTCATTGGCAGATCCCTCTTATCTTTTCTAGTTGTATTTAGTTCTTTGACAAAACAGAGCGAGAATACTCATGTACATAATCGGTAAGCTCTCTTAGCTTATCTAGCGAGGCTTCAGGAAATAAGCCGTGACCAAGATTAAAAATGTAGCCCGGCTCCAGGATGCCTTCATCTACAATGGTTTTTGCATACTGCTTGATCACATTCATCGGCGCAGTAAGTACATAAGGGTCCAAATTCCCCTGTACTCCAAAACTGTTACCCAAGCGGCGACGGCCTTCAGGTATACTTACCCGCCAGTCCAGTCCAATCACATCGGCTTTTACCCCGCTCAAATGCGGAAGCAATTCACCGGAGCTTACGCCTGGAAAATAAATTTTAGGCACATTCAGATCAGATAACTCATGGAAAATACGTACAATGGTCGGCAACACAAAAGTTTGAAAATCATAAGGCGAGAGTGCACCTACCCAGCTATCAAACAATTGAAAAGCCTTACCGCCGTTAGCGATATGGGCCCGCACGTATGTAATAACCATATCCCCTAGCTTATCCATCAAACGATGCCACAGTTCAGGCTCTCCATACATCATCGCTTTGGTGCGAATATATCCCTTGGAGGGTCTTCCTTCTATTAAATAGCTTGCAATAGTAAAAGGCGCTCCAGCAAACGTGATCAATGGCACGTTCAACTCACGGTCTAAAATACGGATGGTTTCCAAAATATGACCCAAATCGCGTTCTACATCAATCGGACGCAAGTTGTCTACGTCTGCAGCTGACCGGATCGGATTATCAATAACCGGGCCAATATTTTTGACAATATCAAAATCAACCCCTAGCGAGGCTACCGGATTCATAATATCAGAATATAAAATTGCAGCGTCCACCCCAAGCTTGCGGACGGGCATCAACGTCACTTCTGCGGCCAACTCGGGCTGGCGACAAATTTCAAGCAGCGTATATTTTTCCTTAATTTTGCGATACTCAGGGTCATACCTTCCGGCCTGCCGCATGTACCATACGGGAATATGATCCACAGCTTGCTTGCGGCAAGCGCGGATAAAAGTATCATTGTAGGTCATGACTTCAGCCTCCAGTTCGAATCATAAATACTATATTTTATTATGCCCTTTTTCAAGAGTCGTAACAACCGCCGCTCTCAAACAAACCATGACAAACCCATGACATTTGGATAAAGTTTCAATGAAGTGTGCTATACTAGAGAAATGGCTTTTTTAAAGCTCCGGGTAAGTTATACATGAATAAGTACCTTTACAACAGGATGAGAATGGCAGAAAGGAAGTGAAAGCACATTGAAAACGTGGGAGACGTGGAAAATCAATCTCATTGTGCTTTGGTTCGGTCAGTTTCTGGTCAATGCGGGAATTACAATGATTACTCCGTTCCTTGCCCTGTATTTGGCTCAAGACCTCCATGTGAAGGGCGAGCACGATATAGGTCTGTGGGCAGGAGTTATTTTTGCAGCTAACTTTTTGACCTCGTTTATATTTCAGCCATTATGGGGCAAACTGGCCGACCGATATGGACGTAAAGTCATGCTGCTTCGCTCAGGCTTTGGCATGGCTCTGGTCATCGGGTGTATGGGTTTGGTCACCCACCCATGGCAACTGCTGGCGCTTCGCCTGCTAAACGGTACAATTTCGGGTTTCAACCCGGCTTCTATTTCCCTAGTGTCGGGTACCACTCCCAAAGAGCGAACCGGATTTGCTATGGGAATTATGCAATCCGGTCAAATGGCTGGCACGATTCTCGGCCCTTTGCTAGGTGGATTTTTGGCTGACTGGGTGGGATTCAGACCGATCTTTTACATTACAGGAGCTCTTATTTTCCTAGCCTCTCTAATGGCAATGTTTTTGGTTAAAGAAAATTTCAGCAAAGCGGAAGCCGCACGAATTCCACAAATTTCGGTTCTTGCCGGATTAAAGGAGCTAAGCCATACGCCCCAGCTTCCGGCTTTGTTCACCGTAACGTTCTTACTCCAGTTTGCTATGATCAGTACCGTTTCTCTGCTACCTTTGTATGTGCAAAAGCTATATGGCTCGGCAGAAGGAATTGCACTGGTTGCCGGATTCGTTACCGCTATTACAGGCGTATCCAATATGGTAGCCGCACCGCTCCTTGGACGATTAAGTGACAAAATAGGAGCACACAAGATCTTGACAATCGCACTGCTTGGAACGGCAGTTATGCTCATTCCGCAAGCTTTTGTCAATGAAGTATGGCAGCTTGTCATTATCCGTTTTTTCATGGGTGTGTTTATGGGCGGTCTGCTACCAAGCGTAAATGCGCTGATTCGCACCTATACACCTGAAGGAATGGAAAGCCGCTCTTTCGGATTCAATACCAGTTCGCTGGCGCTCGGGAATATGCTGGGTGCGGTCATTGGCGGAGTGCTTTCCGGATTCATCGGCATCGAAGGACTGTTCATTATGTCTGGTGTGCTGCTGATCGTCAATATCATCTGGGTACGTATGAAGCTTTTTGATCGTAAGGCTACGCCTCATTTCAGGTAAGACAACCTTCAGGTAGGACAGCCTGCCTTAACAGACAAGAACCTCCGCTCCACGTTACTGTGGATAAGGAGGTTCTTTTGGTATAGCTTCACTTAGGGACGCCCGTTACTTCACTCGTGCCAATGCCAATCCATCATAAGCTGGCAAAAGTGTACTGACTAGCCGTGGGTCCGTTGCTATCGTTTCGTTAAAACGTCTCACGGCCTGTACGGCAGGTCCGTTCTTGTCTGTGTTCAGTGTCCGTCCCCGAAGAAAACAGTTATCTCCGGCAATTATAGCGCCTGGATTGGCCAGTGCAATCGCATACTCTAGATACACTGGGTAATTTTCCTTATCCGCATCAATGAAGAAAAAATCAAAAGTCTTTCCTTCTTCCTGAAGCTTCTTCAGGCTGTCCACTGCGGGTCCAATACGATACTCGACACGATCACCGTAGCCATTGTTTTTCAGATGTTGATGAGCCAGCGCTGCATACGCCTCTTTTAGCTCCAGAGACACGATGCGACCTTTCTCTCCCAGCCCACGGGCTAGGCATAATCCACTGTATCCTCCTAATGCTCCGATCTCCAGTACCTGCTGTGCGCCTGAGACTTCAATGAGAAAGGTCAACAACTTTCCATAGGGATGAGCAACCGATACCTCCGGCATCCCTTCTTTAACAATAGCCTCCCTAATGTTGCGCAGCGCTTCATCTTCCTGTACCAGCTGGTCTACATATTGTTCAGGTGTCATATTAGGTGTGATTTCCACGTTTCATCTCTCCTTCTTGCTTTATCATAACGCAGGTTGGACGCGGTGTCCTTCGTAAATTATTTGCCTTAACGATTTGTCTCTTCGAGTACAATGACCTATACTATAGGGATTGAACCAAGCTTACATGATTATGAGACGGAGTGAATACGTTTAATGACTCAACTGCAACTAATTGCAACTGCGCCGATGGGACTGGAAGCCGTTGTGGCCCGAGAACTCAGAGAACTGGGGTACACGGATCTGACCGTCGAGAATGGCCGCGTCGTTTTTTCCGGAGATTATAAGGATATATGCCGATGCAACCTGTGGCTTCGCACATCTGACCGCGTTCTTATTAAAATGGGCGAATTTGCTGCAACTACCTTCGACGAGCTGTTCGAGGGTACCAAAGCATTGCCTTGGCAGGATTGGATTCCTGTAGATGGTGAATTTCCTGTAGAGGGACGTTCACACAAATCACAGCTTAGTAGCGTACCAGCCAGTCAAGGAATCGTCAAGAAGGCGATTGTAGAAAAGCTCAAGGAAACCTACCATACAGACTGGTTTGCTGAAGATGGTCCTCGTTACGTCATTGAGGTCATCCTATTGAATGACCGTGCGCTGATAACGCTGGACACAACTGGTCCAGGACTTCACAAACGAGGCTACCGCAAGCTTGTTACAGAGGCGCCTCTCAAAGAAACAATGGCTTCCGCTCTTATTCAGCTTAGTCGCTGGAGCCCGGATCGACCCTTCTATGACCCATGCTGCGGTTCCGGTACTTTATTGGTCGAAGCTGCTATGCAAGCCTGGAACATTGCTCCAGGCCTGAGACGTACCTTTAACTCGGAAGACTGGCCTGTCATTGGCAGAGAATTATGGAATCAGGCTCGCGACGAGGCGATGGATCTGACTCGTGATGACATTCCTTTTGAGATTGCAGGTAGCGATATCGACCCTAGCGCTATACAAGTTGCTGAAGCAGCTGTAAAAGCAGCAGGCTTTGCTAAAGACATCTCACTAAAGGTACTGCCTGCCAGCAAGGTTAGGCTTGAGGGCCAGTATGGTGTGATGATTACAAATCCACCTTACGGCGAAAGACTGAGCGAGCAAGCCGAGGTGGAAAAGCTGATTCGTACACTCGCACGCACGGCAGCCGAAATGAAGACTTGGTCCTTCTTTGCCATCAGCTCCACCAAGCAATTTGAGCATTATTGGGGCCGCAAAGCCGACAAGCGCCGTAAGCTGTTTAACGGCCGAATTGAATGCCAATACTATCAGTATCTGGGCCCTCTGCCTCCGCGCCGCAAAGATACTTCGCCGGTGCAGTCCTAAATGTTCGAGCTATAGGCCAGGAAACGAACCCTTTGTTCGTTGTCCTGGCCTCATTTGTGCCGTGTTTCTTTACTTAATCATTGAAATGCGCAGGATGAGCGCTATAATAATTAAAGGCATTTCGGTTTTGACATTACGTTAATGTGTAGTTTATACTAGCCGAACATTTCTGCCGGAGGGGGTAAAGTGTTGGTTATTCGCACGACCAGTGCAAGACGCACTGGTAACATGTTCAGCAGACTGCTGCTGTCTCAATATTTCGGTTTAGTTCTGTTTTTTGTACTTATGATTGGCAAGCTTGTACTGATTCACTATAACCTGCATGCCCAAAATATCGACATGAATCCGCTGGATTATGTCATTGCTATTGGGTCGCTGTTGCTTGTAAGCTTCTGGACCTTGTGGCTGCCACGTCGCGGACGTTTGATTGCTCTTGTGGTGCTCGATATATTGCTCACCGCGCTCATTTATTCCGACATGGTTTATTATCGGTATTTCCAGGATTTCATTACGATTCCCGTTTTGCTTCAAGCTGGACAAGTTGATTCTCTGGGTGGAAGCATCGCATCCCTTATGTACTGGTGGGATATTTTCTTTTTTGCAGACTGGATTTTATTCATTCCGTATGTCATATTCGTGGCTTCGTTACGGCGTCGGTTTACAACGAATGATCATTACTTGGAAGCATCACGAAGCTCTTTCACAAAAAAATTTCTGTTTCGCTTCTCCAAGGGGGCATTGGCTTTCCTGATTGGCTATGTTTTGACATTTGGACCGATCAAAATATATACCTCTACTTGGGCAACCGGCATATTTGTCGGCAACTGGTGGTCAATGGCCTTGTATAACGTAACCGGATTGATCGGATTTCATGGATATGATATCTACCGCTACGGTCAGGACCATCTTGGGCCACAGCCTACATTGGCTCAGGTGGAATCCGATAAAGATAAAGAATGGTTCAATCAACACCAGAAATTACTTCAGGTAAAAAATGACCTCTACGGCAAGTATAAGGGCAAAAATGTGATGGTCATCCAAGCTGAAGCGTTCATGAACTTTTTTATCGGCAAACAGATCAACGGTCAAGCAATTACGCCTAACTTTGACAAACTGACGAAAGAAAGTATGTATTTCAATAATTATTTCCATCAAACTGCACAGGGTCGTACATCGGACGCAGACTTCTCTACCCACGCTTCGCTGCATCCGCTCCCTACGGGTTCTGTATTTATCCGTTATGCGGACCATAAATTCGATACGTTGCCTTCCATCTTGAAGGATACAGGTTATAGTCCTAATGCGTTTCACGTGTACGACAGCAGCTTCTGGAACCGTTACACAATGTATAAGGCGATGAACTATGACAAGTTCTACAGTAAAAAGGATTTTAAAATAGATGAGCCCCTCGGCTGGTCCCTGGGAGACAAATCCTTTTTTAGACAAACGCTCAACGATCTCACAACCGAAGTGAAGCAGCCGTTCTACGCCTATATGGTCGGTATTTCCAGCCATCATCCGTACAACCTGTCACCTGACGCTGTAGATTTGGATGTTGGCGAGTTTGAAGGTACGATGTTCGGAGACTATCTGAAATCCGTCCATTACGTGGATGAGGCTTTGGGTGAATTGGTAGATCAGATGAAGAAAGACGGATTGTGGGATAATACGATTCTAATGTTCTATGGGGATCACGACAATTCCATTAAAGACAAAGCACTGTATGAAAAGTTTTTAGGCAAGCCACTTACAGATTTGGACATGCAGAAAATCATGAACCAAGTGCCATTACTTGTGCATCTTCCTGACGGAAGTCAGGCGGGCACGTATACAGAACCGGCAGGACAGCTAGATCTAACGCCTTCTGTAATGCATCTACTTGGGATTTCTACAAAACCATATCATTTTATGGGTAACGATTTGTTTAGCGGAAAACCTCGTATGGTTGTGCTGCGTACTGGTGCTTTCACGGATGGACGAGTGTATTACATTCCATCTGAGGATGGTACATTCTCCAAGGGAACCTGTTACAATCTGAGCACAGGACAACCTACAGATGTGAACGCCTGCGGGCCGGGCTATACTGAGGCTCTCAATCGATTGAACATATCCGATCAGGTCATCACATATGATCTTATTCGCGAATGGGAGACTGAAGCCAAGAAATAACAAAAATCCCGATCCATCAGCTTGTTAGGGCTGTGGATCGGGATTTTTGTATTGACAGTCATTGGACTGCGCTTGTTACCATTAACAAATACTCAGGAACGCAACGTTTTTTTAGCCTGATCAAGACGTTGTACCTCTTCACCAAGCATTTCCTCAGCAACTTCTACTGCATCGTCACCAAGGCTATCCTTTGCCTGCTGTATAGCATGCTCCGCATGAGTGCGAGATTGGTCCGCTTGCTCAATCAGCTGTTCAGCCGGATGTGACAATGCCTGAGACACGGCATTATGGAGCTTGTCCACCGAGTTTTGTGTTTGAGCTTCGACACTGTGATTGTCGAGATTGGAATCATATTGGGCCATGAGTCACTCCTCCTTCTGGGCATGGTCTACATTCATTAGCATGGATCAGAAGGAGGGGAACTATTCAAAAGGTGCCAACGATGCGCACTCGAACTATTTTATAAAGCGTGCAGCCTTCTCTAATACTTCATCCTCTGTGGCCGCACTCACATAACGTCCGTTCACATACACAAACGCCCGTTTTCCACAAGGACCGCAATACGACTTGCAACCGATTTTGATCTCCGCATCGGGTGCCATCTTTTTCAACTTAGGCAAGATCGTTTTTAAGCGGATATGATTGCACTCATCACATACACGAATATCATTGGCCATCTGTCATCCCTCCGAGCTCCGGCTTAGTGGTCGCCGTGATTACCTTGGGAAGGGTTAGTAATAACAAATCCTTCTTCGGGGAAGTACAAGTAATCAATTTTCACACCATCCAGCAACGGCTGACCGCTTTCCAAAATTACATCAATACCTTTATCTGTAGATACAACAGTATCTGTTTCCTTAGGCGTGTCCAAATCTAGCCCGTAATGAGCATGATCTCCATGAGCATGAGTAATAACAACGCGCAGGCTCTTCCCTTGGTTCTCTTCCTTATCCAATTCAAGCTTCAATACTTTAGCTGCATTACGAGTAATTTTGCAGTTCATTAAACTTCATCTCCTTCATATTCATTAAATGAAATGTGGTTCGATGGAAATATATCCACACCACACAACCTAGCGGATAAAATCAACAATTCCAAAAATTAGCCCCTCTCCTTGATGAAAAGAAGTTGTGCAGCATAGCACAAGGCAATATTCCTATTGTAAAGAAAATCGCAAAAAATCGCAATCACGAAAATCATAAGTTTACATCTATCGAACACGTACGTGCTGTTTTTCAATCACATCAGGATATTTTCGTTCAGCACGGGTGACGAACCAATTCATAAGCAATAACGTCACACCAATGTCGTCGATGGGCATAAATGGCATGATATCAGGCAGTATCCAATAAAGCAATACAGGCACCGCAAAAAGTAATTTTTCACCCAAAGGAATCCTCGAAGAGGTAATCAATCGGGGGATACGACGAAATACATGTGACCACTGACGGAGAGATAGTAGTTTTTTCCACTTCATAGGTTGTTCACTCCATTTCCAATGCTCCTAAGTATATATACCCTATGGAAGGGACAAGTAAAGAGGAACACGTGTAAAAAACGTGCTCCTCCTTATACGTGTAAATGATGCAATACGTTTCAGCAGGTCCGATCTGTTACCATGACAGCACCGTCGCCATTAACATGCCAACTTCTGCTGCAATATCCTCATAATCACGCATAGGCAGCGGATTTACGCCCAGACCAACTTCAACGGTAAATCCCGGTTTACCAAACCGTTGTATAAACCAATCCTTATACCCTGCATCGCTTCCCCCCAGCTTTACCGCCCGATACCCTGTTGCGGCAGCCAGCTGCAATGCCCAATCTCGGCTCTCCTTAGGCTCTAGATCTCGATAATTCCAATAGATTTCCTGTCCCTGGCTGTGTATGGATAATACCATGTCGAACTGTTCGCGCTCCGTTAGATCGGCAAGGGCCTTGGACTCTGGCTCAGACAGAGGTGCAGGTCCTGCATAGTCTCGTCGAGACGGACCTGTTTTACCGCGTCTGCGCACCTCCTCCTCCCAATACGCCGGAAACTGATCGTTGAGGTCAACACCGCGAATATTGGCCTTCCAGCCACGAAAATCAGCACGTCCTTCATTCCATTTTCTGAGTTCATGATACAGCGGATGAGTTGGGAGTACACCCTGTTGCACCAGCTCCACTCCATCTGGATTGACCATTGGTACCACCCATAAGGATGTATGCTCCATTAAATCCTGCGGAGAGCCTCCATACACCCATGGATTTCCTGTCGGTTTCCCCCATTCATCGTGAAGTTGCTCAGCATCCCGTCCTTCAGTCCCATCAATCCCTCGTGCATATTGTTCTATAAAACGCAGCAAACAAGGTGTCGTCAACCATTCGTTAGCATGTACAGAAGCGTTGGCATGAATTTTCCTCGTACCCTGCCCAATCCGTATATAAGGGATATCCTTCCCCATGACACTGGTGCCAATGCTGCCAACTTCAATAAACGGAAATCTGTGGACCAATGCCTTCAGGTCTTCCATTAAATCTTCATAGCTATACTCTCCACGTAACCGTACAATCTGATCCCGATGGTCTTCAGGAATGATAATTATCTTTCCTTCCACGAAGTTATGCTCCGCAAGTCCCGAATTAGCGAGCCGCAGCTCATCAAGCTCTACACCGAACTGTTTGGCAATCTGTCTTGCATTCTCCCCAGACTGAATAACGTATTTACGATCCGTAGACGGACGAATATATAGCAATTGACCACAAATCAGATAGGGTTGCGTGGCGGCCCACGGATTATCTGCGATCAAAGTATCCGCCGATAGTTTAAAAGCCGAGGCGACCCGGTGCAATGTATCTCCTTTTTGAACGATATATTCCCTCATCTTACTACGCCCCTTCCATCTGCCTTACTGCATGTTATGCAGACGCTGCGTGTCTTGATGTAGCGAAAAGCAAAACAACCAACTTCTTTTGTCCAATGACAAAAAAGTTGGTTGTCTCGTTAATCCAGATGAGTGACTTGCCAGACAACAGGCGTTTGCCGAATCTGCTCCCCAAGCCACTGTGCGGCAATGCGCTGGAACAACTCTGGATCGCCGGAACAAAAAAGCTGATGCACTGGCGTTTCGTCCCCGGCCTCCAACTTGCCCTTGTTATACAAAATGGTACTTGTCTCTCGCGCTGTTTCATCTGCCGAGCTAATGAGCTTCACCGCAGGACCCATGACTTCCTGAATCGTTTCCTTCAAAAAAGGATAATGCGTACAACCAAGAATCAGACAATCAATCGGATACGTTTGAATAGGTCTCAATGAATCCTCCACAACCTGCGATGTCGTTTTGGAGCGGAACAACCCTTGTTCCACCAAAGGCACAAGCGCAGGGCAAGCGTGGCTCACCACGTCTACATAGGGAGACAACTGCTTGAGCGCAGCTGTATATGCTCCGCTTCGAATCGTACCGACAGTTCCAATCACCCCGACATACCCGGTAGCGGTCGCGCTGATCGCAGCACGAGCCCCAGGGTGGATAACTCCGATCACCGGAATGGATACCTTTTGGCTTATATACTCCAATGCCGCAGCCGTTGCTGTGTTACAAGCAATAATAATGACTTTCGGATTAAACTGAATCAGAAAATCAACCATTTGCTCTGTAAATTTTTTAACCTCTTCCGATGGTCGGGGACCATACGGGGTGCGCGCAGTGTCTCCAAAATAAATGATTTTTTCCCGCGGAAGCTGACGCATGACTTCTTTAACAACCGTCAGACCTCCTACACCGGAATCCAATATTGCAATCGCTTGCTGCACGTACACACCGCTTCCTTTTTTTGTTTAAATATGAGTTGTTTCATCTCAGAAATCTATCCGTTGCTACATACTTTATGTCGTATTGGCGTAAAAGGTACCCCCAAAGATTACCCTAAAACGAGAAAGCGATCAACAAAAAGGCTTCATCCCAACGGGAGAAGCCACAAACTCAAGTTATAGTCAGTTGTTTCACCTACGACATACGGACAGTTACAAAGCATCCTCTTCCTTATTCTCTTGATCAGGCACGGATGAAATGCTAACCTCTGGAACAATATTACTCTTTCTACGCCATTGACCTATTTCGTGAATGACGGCTGAGGCTGTTTCCTTAATTTTGTCAGTATACTCCATGGAGGTGTCTGATATTTTCCCTGCAAGCTCCTGCCCCTTGTCACTCACGTGACGTGCCTGGTCTGTAATATCCTGACGCAGCTCGCGACCTGACTTAGGAGCAAATAACAACGCAGCAACCGAACCAGCAATGCTGCCTGCCAACGCGCCACGGATAAAGCTTTTGTAGTTCTCCTTCATATTCATCTCTCCCTTGTGCCCGGGCGAATGCCCATCTGTTAATGCATTATAAGCATGGAGAGCCTGTCATGATACAGAGAACAAGCCAGAAAAATTTCTACTTATTTTTGGAGCGGATACGATACAAGCAGCAACGGCCTCCATCCGCCAAACAATCCTCCCGGACAACCTCGGCATCAAGCAGCTCCTCAAACATTTGCTGTTCGCACTCACAAGCCTTGCGGTAACGATTGGCAATCTGAGAGATAGGACAATTGTACTCCATAATAGAGTAACTTCCATCCTCTTCCTCACGCCACTCTGCCATATAACCTGAAGCGTTCTGAATGCCCGAAAGCTTTTCTACACGTGAAGCTAGTGTAGACTCACTCTCGATGTGAGGGGCGTAGCGCTTCATCATTTTACGTTTTCTACCATCAAACAACGAGTGAACAGCTTCCATTCCCTGCTCTTCATCCAGCTCCTCTAACAGTTCCAGTAACAGATGATCATAATTACGAGGAAACTGCTCGCTTCCCTGATCGCTCAGGCTGTACAAAAACGTCGGACGTCCCATCGCTTGTCTCAGGATCGTAGCCACAATCAGACCATCCTGCTCCATCAATTTGAGATGCCTGCGCACCCCCATTTCGGTAATGCCCAATTGAGCTGCCAAGCTTCCGACGCCCACAGGTCCCTGGGTTTTCAATAGTGTTAAAATCATGCGCCTAGTGGGCATTTCGGGTACGATATACTTATCCGTCACTTTTGCCTTTACACTCCCTCGGGCTGAGGACCCAATTCCTTATTTAAATAATCGTGCACGCTAGATACAAAAAGCTCCAGCAACCCAGGCAGCTTAGGTGTGAGTGGGTGAAGGCTTGTCCGGTCCCAATAAAAATACTCCTGTACTAAGGGTTTGCGCAAGGCTACCAGCTCTAATAGTGAATGAAATACGGTATCATCCAATACACCTTCCTCATGAATGATACCGATAATGTCCTCATAGCTACTGGCGTCACGCATAATAAAACCGTCGATGATATAGCTCCCTACGTCCGTTACCGTCTCAATGGCTAGATGAAGACACCGCTCCTGCACTAGCCCCTGCAACAGATCGCCTTTCCAGGCGGCGGATGTCTGGCGAAGGCCGTCGACAATGTCGGGAACAGCCCCTAGTCGAAGCTCAATTTGTTCCCGGTTGACATAATACAAAGTTCTGCACCTCCAGTAACCGCTTTAGATTTCATAATCAACTGCGATAGATACATCCTTCACTTCATTCATGTGTACAATAATTTCCTGATGAACAGGGTGTACCTGATACGTTTGCAAGTCTTCCAGTGTTTCTACCACAGCGGTAAGGGAAATATCATAAGAACGTTCCGAACGAATCACATCCGTACCTACTTCAAGTGACAGCAGCTCCTTGATCTTGCCAGTCATGCTGCGCAAAATAGATGCCGTATGTTCAATGCTTTCAGGGGAGCGGTCTTTCAATTTGAACAAAACAATATGTTTAATCATGCGTATAGGCTCCTTATCTTAAAAATGTTCTCTTGAAAATTTTATCATAACGCCCCACATACGGAAAGAAACTTTGTAATCTTAGCGATCTTTTCCACCATTTTTACCATCAGACTCCTTGTCCTTTAGTAGGGCAAAAAAATTCTTAAGCTTCGGTGGCAGCGGCAGACCCATTCGTGAACAGTTTTCCGTAATCGAGATCAATTCGTTGGATAAATAAAAATACGTTGCCGCCCCCTTCATGATTTCCGTACCCATCAGAAGATCCATATGATGCGCCAAAGAAATCACCATGAGCATTAAAGCCTTTCTCGCCAACCCCCAAAAGCCAGCTTTACTGCTTAACCCTTGTCCAGTCTTCACGGCAGCAGCGACTCCAGTTACATAATCAACAGCCATGGCAACCGTGAATAGCACCATAAGCTGATTCCAGCCGCCAAAGGCAAACGTAATAATGGCTCCTGCGGTGGCACAAATCATACTAAACATACTCGGATTAATATTCATACCTGCTCCTCCTCTCGGGGCGGTTATTGTAATATATGCAGCGACGTCGTCACCCGTAAAGTCATATGACCTGTGCATAGATATCAATTCATAGATTCATATAAAACAAGCTGTGAAATTCACCATTTCCGAGCAATACAATAAAAGCACCTTCAAAGCCCCTATAAAGGAGCGATAAAGGTGCCTTACTTATTTTTTGAGGGAATATAACAATTGTGCATCTACTTTATCCATGACGCTTGGTTTCTGCTTATCGTTTATATAAAAAAACAGGCTACCCCCTCTCAAAAAATTGAAGTAGGGCAGCCTGCTTTCCTTTCAAGTTTATTCTATTAACGGTGATCGTTCCAAAAATTAAGCGGAGTCAGGTTATCATTCAACGGCTCGAACGAATATCCTTCTTTCTGCAAGGCCGCCATGATTTGTGGAAGCACCTTGATCGTAGATGGCTTATCATGCATAAGAACGACTGGTGTTCTACCTTGCTTTTTCAGTCTCTTAATATCACTGAGGACCGTCTGTACAAAATGCTGCGGATTTTTAGTATAACGCCAATCATTGGAATCTATATTCCAGTCCCAAATATGATAACCTGCACCCGTCAGTTGATCACGGTATGCTTTCTTCAAATACGGTTTGCTGCCATAAGGTGTACGAATCAAAGAAGTGCGTTTTCCTGTGGCCTTAAATAAAATCTCATTATCCTGATTCATCTCTGCCAGTGCTGCTGCCGGGGATGCATAGATCTTTTTCACCTGATGCGTCATCCCATGCAGGCCCAAGCCATGCCCTGCGTCTACCATTCTCTTCATCACTGCGCTATGTTGGCGAATTTCAGGTCCCAGCATGAAGAACGTAGCCTTGGCATTATATTTGTCCAGAATATCCAGCAGCTGCGACGTATGCGCCGTTGGACCATCATCAAAGCTCAAATAGATTGTACGGCTGGAAGGCTTGGCATTTCCCGTGCTGCCTGTATTGCTAGTTTTGCCTGGCTTAACAGCTGCATACTGTTTAATTTCTGCCGCAAATGTATTCAAGAACTGAGCATCAGACAAACTAGCGTTTGCATTCTGAATTCGATACACATTACTCGTAGGAATCGTAATAGTGAAGCCAAACGCATCGGTCAAAGTGCGGATTGGCAGCATCGTACGTCCTCCACGCTCAAACACATCACCCTTGTTCAAATCCAGCGTAAAGCTGCGATTATGTCCAGTCAGCAACAATGTATTTCCATTGGCCGAAGTAGAAATGCCCATCTTTTGCCCCAGTGTCACGATAGGAACATACAACTTATCATTTTCCATTACAGGCTTAATCGTATTCGAATCTAGCAACACATCATTAACCCCAAGCAAAGGAGCCTTCGCTTGTGCACTCGCTGTATTCGTATGTATACCTAGCAAACCCAAACAACAGATTGCCATCAAGCATACAGCCATCCATTTTACTTTTAAAAGCTTCATCATTACACCATCCTGTGCTGTATTTTATAATGTGCGGGAGCTATCTCTAGCTTGTCTATGAAGTTATACAGACATGACGATATAGACATGGCAATATAGACATTCAATCAACATATAGAACATAAACGCATCTCAACCGACTGAACCGGACGTCTTTTGGCCCCCTATACATATTAATAGATTACCAGACTATAGTAGGTAAATATAGTAAAACAATTTGAAAACAATCTCGCAATCCATCTTACCAAATAAGTTACAAAGTTGTGAATAAATCCACTGAGTTAAAAAGAATACAAAGAGAATTAGAAACTCCGTGAAAACTCGGATTTCATACTTAGTTTTGTTTAGGGAGCTGAATGCCGATTATTTGATCTATTGTTAGCTAAATATCCTGATCTTGATCAATACTCTGCTCCTACATAAGTCTCAGGTAATAGTTTGATTAAAAAACAAATGATCTACAAGAGGGTCTTTTTTTAAGTTCCATTTCCACTTAGCTAGGATGTGGGTAAAAGAAAGGCCTTAGGGACATAGCCCCAAGGCCTAATATCAAGATATAAGAAATGTTTATTTATACATACCAAAGTACTCATCCGAAAGCTCACCGTCAATTGTATATTCAACATCATAGTAGTATTGTTGAATTTGTGTCTCTGGGTGAAGTAATTCAAGGCAAACTCTAAAAAATGGATATATTCTATCATGGTTATTAAGAAATAGCTCTGTACACTTATAACGTATACTAAAATCTTTTAATTTAATGTCGTTTGGTAATTTTTCTTCTTCTTCCTTTAAAAAATTTGAATCACTATTTAATATTTTTTTTTCTAGTAATTTGACCGACTTAATTTTTATATCTTCAAAAAGATATGCTTCATTAAAAATTTTCTCAATATCTAATAAATTCATTTTACCTCCTACTTACCACTTGTAATGTAGTCAAACAATAAATTACCTTTATCATCAATTCTGCCATATACCCTCACGTGATTGGAAGCCTTCGCCACCTTTAACTTAAATGTGTATAAGTTTCCTTTTTGTATTAATTGTTCACTTTTTGATAAGAAAATTATACCATTATCATTTGAACGGGTAAGAGCTAATCCCTTTTTCATTGCTCGGTCAAATTGTTCATTTAGCCCTAGTCTTTTTAACTCTTTATAGGTATCTCGTTGAATCCAACGAGAATCGGGAAGACATGAGTTATGCGTCCAAATTCCGAGATTCGATACAAAGTACGTATGGTAATCCTTAACCATAAAGTTGTATACTGTTGCATGCTTCTTCTTAATCTCTATTTTCTCAATAGCTAATTCCTTGCTATTCGAAGTTGTAAGAATATCGCCTACCAGTACATCTTTGGATTTAACCCAACCTTTGCCAACAATCCAAAATGGATGCTCATCAGTGGTTGTAATGACTTCGCCGCCAACAGTAATATTATAAGTTTTTTCAACATCACGTTGGAAGAGCCATTCAACTTCTTTGTAAGCCATCTCACCTGTTTCATCATTTTTGGCAAGGACCTTATCCCCGACTTTAATATCCTCAATCGGTTTTTCCCCTTCGTCTGTTTGAACCTTCGTACCTACTGTAAAGCAATTACATTTACTTATAACATCTTTTACTGTTTTGCCCGTACTGGCGCTTTTGCCTTTAGTTACTTTAGCTATTGCAGGTCCTTCTACAAGAGAACCACTTACAAAACTTGCACACTGTACATCATAGTAGCAACCCATTACTGCATCAGATATACCTGATTTATCCCATTTAACACGAGCCGCGCCTTTAGGATACCATGTCCCCTGTTTCACCCCGGCAGCGTAAATAGACCGACCAAAATTAATAGAAATGGAATCTGGAATATAGTCTGCATTTTTACCTGAGCCACTGCAATATCCAGGGTGGGAATAATATTTCCCTCTAACCGTTGCTGTGCACCAGTTCCCGGTCGGGTCACTGTTTGTCAATGGATTATTATGCACATACGTATATCCATTCAAACTCAACGGTTCGTTTATCTCGCCCTGATACGTATCCTCGCCCATAAAACGGGCTGTACCCGGATCGTACCAGCGAGCCCGTAGGTACTGTAGCCCGGTCGTATCATCCCAATACTCACCAGCATAACGCAGCACATTCGGAACGGTCTCTTTGACCTTCTCCGGGCCGCCCCAGATATCGTAGCTGTAGCTATTCAGTTCCTTCCCCGAACTATCACTTAAGCCTACCACATCACCGTGACCGTTCAGCTGATAATATTGCAACTGTCCGCTTGCCTTGTCCTGTCTAGCCCACAGTTGACCGGACAAGTCATATACGTAAGCGTAGGTGATCTTGGCTGTTCCACCTTGGACTTCGGCCTCCGCAATCAGCTTCGCTTCTTCGTCATAGTAATACCGAGTCGTTTTGCCGCCCTCTGTACGCTCGTACAGTAGACCGTCTCCGTTATAGCTGTAACCTACCTCTTTGCCTTCACCGGTCACCTTTGTCAGACGGCTGACAGAATCATACGTATATTCAGCATTTTTCATGCCGAACACTTTGCCACTGCTTTCAGCGCTTCGGTTTCCATTCGGATCGTAGCCATAGGTCTTATTTTTTTCACCGGCGGCTTCGCGGGCAATCCGATTTGACGGGTCATATCCAAACTGGTCTGTTGTTCCGTTTTGTGTACGTCCGATGATGTTTTTATTCCCATCCCGTTCATAACCAAATTGGTGTAGCGCCGTTCCGCCTTGCTCCACCGTAACCCCGGATAAATCCAGTCCGTTATAGCTGAATCGTGTACTCAGTCCTCTGCTCGAAGACTGACCTCTTAGCAAACCATTAGGAGCATAATCAAACGTCATGCTATCTAGTGATCCGCCCGCAGCAGCACTCGCTTCTCCCAAGCTCTGTACATTTGCCGCACCGGTCCCAGCGCTAATGTCCATTTGGGTAACTCGGCCCACACTGTCCAGCTTGGATTGAACATGCATAGACGTGCCAGCAGCATCTGTTAGCACATAGCCTGTACGAGACTGCTTGTTGTATTCATAGCTGATGTGCGTACCATCAGGGTACTTCAGCCCAGTCAACGACCCATCTGCTGGATCATAGGTATAGGTGGTCGTTCCCTGACCATCTGTCATGCTTTTTCTTCGTCCTGCGCTGTCATAGGTGTAATTGGTTTTAAAATCAGGACCTGCCGCTTCGGTAACTAATCCGTCAGCGTTATATTGAAAGGTAATGGCCTCCGATTTTCCTGTCAACATACGGGAGACAGTTCCATCCGTATCGTAAATATTTAACGTAGTTCCTCCGCTTGATTTCTCAAGTAACGTACGTCTGCCCAACTCATCATACGAATACACATTCTTTTGCCCATCAGGATACTGAACAGTCTTCAAATTTCCGGCCAGATCATACATATAGCTGACCTGCTGTCCGGATGGATCGGTAACCGAGGTCATTTGTCCCAGAGCATCGTAATCATAGAGCGTGCGTTGACCATTACCGTCTGTCCGGCTAGTAACCATACCCGCATAATTATAAGCTAACGATTCCAGCGGCTGAAATGATCCATTTTTAGCTTCTTGTGTGGAAGTCACACGACCTAAAGCATCTGATACTTCACGCACACGATAACCGGACGCATCCGTCTGAGTGACAGAACGATCCGCCGCGTTATACGTCACAGTATCTGTTGTTCCATCCGCATAGGTCGTCTTCACAGGTCGTCCAAAGGCATCATAGGCATAGCGAGTGGTTGCTTGTTCGGCATCCGTGCTTTCTACCAAATCTCCATGCTCATCATAACCATAACCATAGATTGCATCACCTACTTGCTGCTGAAGCATCTGCCCGAACGGATTATACAATCTTTCGACGCTGACACCATCGGGTCCTGTGACAGTGACATCATTCGCATCATCCTTGTACACCACGACGGTTTGAGTTCCATCTGGATAAGTAACCTTCGTTACACGTCCCAAAGCGTCATATACATAGGACTCTGTTTTGCGCTTGGCATCGGTTTGGGACTTGATTTCTCCAGTCGGATAATAATCATACGTGTACTCAACACCTTTAGGCAAAAGCTGCCTTGTTGGGAGCTGTGAACCATATGGCGATTTATAATCAATAGAAACATCTGTATAGTTTCTGTCATCTATGAGAACTTTCTGACCGCTTACATTCCCTTTTGCATTGTAAAAAGTATAGGTATGTGATAAAAGCTTCCCTTGCTCTGTGCCTTCGTAGTTTTTTAGTTCATACAATGCGCCCTCTGCTTTATAAGTTCGAACTGTCGTTCCAGTTTTTCCTTCACTTATTTTAGTAACCGTCTGGGTAGGTTGAACCCAGAAAAAAGGCTCACTAGAGGTTTTATACGTATGAACAGTCTCCAATCCGGTACTTTGGGATACTTTTAGTGGAAGACCATATTCATTGTAGTCATAAGA
The DNA here is from genome assembly GCF_038008995.1 of Paenibacillus sp. FSL W8-0439. Taxonomy (NCBI): domain Bacteria; kingdom Bacillati; phylum Bacillota; class Bacilli; order Caryophanales; family Paenibacillaceae; genus Paenibacillus; species Paenibacillus sp. FSL W8-0439. The sequence goes on along the minus strand of NZ_JBBPAK010000001.1, from coordinate 1,893,983 downwards.
GGTGGTTACAGGTTCTGACGAAGAACCTCCCTCCGTATAGGACTCTTGCATTTGCACAGGCAAATTCCAATCCATGGCCTCATTATAGGTGTAGTTTATATGATAGCCGGTAGAATCACCCTCTTGATCATAGCGGTTAAGAACAAGCTTTTCTGGTGTGTTATCTCCTCTAAAGACTTTACCAAAATGGAAGGTTTCTGTTGTACGTGTCCCTTTGGCAACCACCGTCCACTCAGCATTTTTTCCATAACTGGCTAGATCTTCTCCGGAATACGCGAAATCAATTTTATTTAAGAAACGATCGCCGGCAGTTGTACTGTACATATCAGCGCGTGAAGCCACCTTGAACACGCCTTGTGTACCGTACACACCTATCTGCTTGTTATAGGCTTCATAGCGAATGTCTGTGATCGATGAAGTAGGTCGTACAATTCGTGTAAGCAACGCGGTTTCATTGGGCTTTAGGGCTCCAGTCTTTCCTTCACCATCTATGACCACATTAAAAGGAGCATCCATGAATGTATAAGCATAGCTTGTGCTTCGGGAAAGAGAATCCAATACTTCTGACAGCACCTTGCTGCTTCCCTCACTACTTTGTCGATAGGTGTACTGATGGTCTGTGCCCTGCTCTTTAACAACAAGCTGCCCGGCATTGTAAGTGAAGTCAAGCTCTCTACCATCACTGTTTCGAATCGAACGAATAAGCTTTGCTCCACCAGAACTTGTATAATCAAATTCCACTCGATTCTTATACGCATCCTGGATCAAAATCAAATAACCATCCTGATCGAGATAATAGTCGTTTCCATTCAGTACTGATATTTTGTATGCACTGCTTACTCCCTGCACACTTACGCTTTGATCTGTACTGATCTTCAGATCTTTGTATGCATATCCTTCTAGCTGCAAATCATCTCTCAGTTCATAGGAGCCTGTTCCCGGAATATACAAATACCGTTTACCATCCTGTTTCTGTATATGAGGAAGATCCCATTTCCAGCCTCTCCCCAGGCCAGAAGCTGCTTCTTCCTCGCGGATGGCACTTGTGTTTGTATACAACCCTTCATTTTGCTGCACACCAATCTGATTATTTGCCAATGAACTGTTATACACACGAGTCAATGCAAAGGGCAATGACCCCGGCAGCACCAAGTCCGTATTTTGAACAACGAGCTGTCCTGAAACGGTGGACACACTGTTGTCACCGTAATCCATTCCATAACGCGACGTATCATCACTTAGCCTGCTTTGTGCAAGCGCCGCCTGATCAAAAGGAGCATACACATCTGCTGTAGCAGATACCTGAAACAAACTCTGTTTAAGTAAATCCTGCCCGATTAGTCCGTTTTCTCCTGGAGTCGGAGCATATACGGAATCATTTACTCGGGGTATAGATGGGATATCCATCTCAGTCGTGTCTGGAGCCGGCGCTTTACCCTCTTCCTTATCTAGTGGATGTTGAGTTAGCTTTTCATCCTGGGTGACCTGAGCGGGCTTTTCACCCTCCTTCAGCGCAGCCGACTCATCGGACGGCTCCACCTTTGCATTTGTGTTCAATGTCAGTCCATTCTGCTGTACCCACAAGCTTGGACTTTGTTCTGGTAATGAATTTTCTCCACCATCTTTTTGCCATGCTTTATAAATATCATATAAAGTATAGCCTTTGGATAACTGTGCATTGACCCAAGCCTGATCCTTACCTGTTTGCTGTGCAAGCCATGCTCTGGTAATAATCTGCGGAGTAGAAGACTGAGAAGTTGCTGCCTCTCCCCGACCTGCTTCTCCATATGCCCATGTGCTCCATGGACCCAGCAACATCAGCACACAAAGTAGACTACAAATATAACGTTTAAACACTCGCTCACCCCTATTTATAATGCCTATACATCTAATGATCTGTTATGTTTTTCAAAGCAAAGACATCCTTTTAATTTGTAAAAGGAAATACCTTTTTCGTCCGTTTAATGACATTTCCGTTTAAGTCATAATCCAGTTGAATTTGATCACCGGTGAACAAAATAACTTTATTCAGTCGGTTTCCTTTGCCATATTCATACGAAGTATCCTTGCCAAGCGCCATATGGGCTGCCTTAATAACGGTTTGTAATGCACCGCTATTATTTTCTGACAGCTTCACATAAACCATTTGACCTGCCTTCATCTCATACTCTAAGACCGTGTAATCCCAACCATATATTTGCGCTTGTTCTGTTGAAGAAGCTAACTGATTACTAAAATCAGGGTCGGTAAACAAACTTACAATCGGTTGCTGTGCAGCAAAGTTGGATTTCTCCTTCACCGCAAAACGGTAAATTCCGTCTTCTTTGGGTGTAAAACGATATTTTCCTTGCTGACCTGCCGTAAAATCAGCTTCCTTTTCTATGAGTTCAATGAGCTCGTCCAGCTTGCTGTCATCGTTATTTTTTACAGCAAATACACGATAAGGTGCTCCAAAGTTAACAGCAGGAGTAGCGGCTGCTACGGCAAGATGAATATTTGCGTTAGCTGGCACTTGCTGCTGATTGTCTGTCGCCTCTTTATGCTCTCTAATCACTTTTCCAGCACGATCTGCAACAGTGAACTGATATGTTCCACCCGTTGCCTTCGCATTCGTCAAAACAGGTGCTTCCTGACTCCCGCGATTGATCCATACTTCCTGCTTGCCGCCAGATAAAGATGTTTTTAATAACGCCGGTTCTGTGCTTGGATCTGCCTTAATGTCATTGTTGAAATGAATGGTTACAGCTTGTGGTGAAGTGACGGTTACAACAAGCGTACCTCCTGCTCCAAGTGAGATTTCAGGTAAAGAAACACTCATACCTGCTCTATCCACCTTGGAATTCACACCGCTTCCTTCTCCATACATGGCATAGTCATAGAGGCGGCTCTCGTTTGAAGCATCTGTCGTTAATGAGGAAGCCTGTGAAGCCGTATTATGGAATACGTAGCTTTCTCCCTGCTTGATGGTAACCTGATTGCCTGTTGGCACATCGGCAGCCTCAACATCGAATATTCCTAATACAGCTCCATAAGTAACTGGCACATCAGAAACCGTCGTTACAATGGCGTAACCACCAGCCTGAACTAATGGTAATTGAGTCGTATCATTAGCTTGGCTGTATACAGTCCCATCTGCCTTATAATTAATGTAATTCCATTTCATACCGCTGACTGAAATGACGTCCAGGGCTTTGTCCAAAGTGCTAACGTTTATAAATTTTCGGCTTTCACCGCGTTTCAATGTAATTCGATGGAAGGCTGCCTGCCCGCTGAGCAAAGCCTCCACCTTATTGCTATAGGTAAAGGTTATTGGCCGATCGGATACATTGGTGACAATGGCTTTACCGCCAGCGACAATCTCTGGATCCACTGTATTGTTGAAATGATCTGATGTCAGTAATCGAAGTACTTTATAACTTGCAGCATCAAAGCGTGCATTGCCACTGCTTTTGTCATGCCGCAATGAATTCGATTGACTGTCATGATTACGGAACTCATATGAATCTCCCGGCTCCAATGTCGTTTTCCCGATACCATCGTCATCTTCGCTGACCTTAAAGCTCCGATAGATTCCACCAAAAGTGATTGACGTGTCACTAGTTACCGTCACGCTGGCCTTTTTACCTGCACCAACCAAAAAGGTTGATTTCCCGGTACTGCGCCTGGATTGCTCTGTACCATCTGCTTTATACAGGACCACATCAAATTTCCCTTTAATGGTACTGGCTGTGTTGTGCAGATTCCTCAAATGATCGCTAATATTAGTGAAAGCATAACTTTCACCTTTCGACAGTGTTACGCGTAAAAAAGCAGGATCATCGCTGATTTCCCAAGAAAAATCATCCGTATAGTCAAAGATAATGGGACTCGGACCGATCACAGTCACAATGGCATATCCCGAAGGCGGGATCATGGGACCAGACTGGCTGTTAAAACCCGAGGAATTTACCGTTCCATCCGGCTTGTAAATAGCATAGTCGAACAAGCTTCCTACCTTTTTGGAGTTATTGTAGATCGGATTCATTAGTGTACCGTTATTATGGAAAATGTAGCTCTTGCCCACCTCAAGCTCTACACGGCTGATGGCATCTCCGCCCACTGGACGGGCAATAAAATTGCGATACGGGGCCCCGTATGTCACCGGGTTTGCAGTGACCTGGGTAATTACCGCATATCTGTCCACAGCAATCTGCGGCTTCGCCGTAGTGCTACTGCCGCGTGAAGCCTCTGTTCCGTTTGCCAGATAAACAACATAGTCAAGTTTATCTTTAGATGTACCATCACTTTCCACCGTATCCAATCGTGTTCCCACATTGATAAACTGGTAGCTTTCCCCCTGATTTAAGGTAACCCGCGCATAAGCCGGCTCACCGGTGCTTTCTATAGTGTATTTGCCGTATGGAAATCCGAAGGTCACCGCATTTGCAGTGGAGCCTGTAATAATCAGTTCCTCGCCATCTGCCAAAGTAGGGTGAGCAATACTATTAAGGGCGGAAGCGGATAAGGTTCCGTCTGCCTTGTATTTTGCGTAATCAAAACGGCGATTGTCTGTATTTGACCCATCATGCTGAATGGAACGGGCTGTCCATCCTTCATTCACAATCCGGTAGCTTTCATTCTTAGAGAGCGTAACTCGCTCTAATGCTGGGTCCTCCGATGTACTGTAGGTGAAGACGTCTGTTACTTTTACAGTTAATGCTGCTGTCCCTGTATTCGTAATAAACGCTGTACCTCCCCCAGGAACACCAATGGGGCTTATGCCATAGTCCATATGGACAGTGCTAATATCTCCGTCCTCTTTGTAGCTCACACTATCGTACAGAATACCTTTTGACTGAGAAGCGTTGCTGTATATAGATTTACTAACTGTATCTGTATTCTGAAATTCATAACTTTCTCCAGGGTCGATAACGATTGACGTATACTCCACCGCTGCCAAACTCATCATGAGTGCATTATACACGCTGTTTGTCGCAGAAGTTGGCGGCTCAAAAGAAACTGTTTCATTCGTGAGCCCCTGTTCCTTCTGTACCAAATCTGCTTGATCCGCATGATTTAGTTGCATTCCGTCCTTTAAATCTTGTTTTTCCGCTCCTGCCACACTAGGCAAGCACAGCAAAGTGTTCGTTGCCAAAAGTGCCGTCAGAAACCATATCATTACCTTTTTACAAATCATCTAGCTGTATAACCTCCCTTTTTCTCGTCAAAAAAATTGCATGTTGGGCTGTAAAAAACCACTTTTCTCTCTGTACAACCTTACAATCATAAGAGAAGAACATATTACCTCCATTTCCATAAAAAATGTCACATTTTAATATATCGACACCTTAAACTTCCATTTTTATAGGCCAAATGGACCTTATTTTCCATAAACCGGTTAAGCCCATGGGATTAAAAGAAAATCAGGAGAAGAGTCACTTGCAAAGCCCCCTTCGGGTATAGTAGTATGTGTTTAAAAAAAATCGGAGGGTATATGCCTAAACAACAAGACAAACATTCCATTCAGGCGTGGTCTCTGATCAATCGCAAATATTTGGGAAAAGGCGTGCGTGTCAAACGTTTTCGCAAACCAACACGCTGTCAAGTACGCAATCGCGTTTTGCTTGCCGTTTTGATGGCTAATGACATTAAACTGTCCCAACTTGCCGAGGAGCTTTCCATCTCCTCTCGCAGCGTCAGCGCGTGGGTATATGAAGGTCGCATTCCCGGCAACACTAATCTGGAAAAGACGTGTAATACACTTGGTTATCCGCACCATATTCTATTTAATGAAGAGGTTGTCCGGCGTTCACCGCTCATTTGTCAACCATCACCGTCCCGTTTCATGAAACGGACTGTAACTCGTTCTCCAGTTAAAAACCGGATTTTGGCGGGTTTGTGCATGGTACATGATATTTCGGTGACTGATGTCAGTCATTGGATTGGCGTTCACCCGGGTACATTTCGGAAATGGTTGCATCAGGGTACCGTTCCTTCGCAAACCTTCCAGGATCAGGCGGAACAGTTTTTCCGTATTCCAAAATCCATTTTGTTTGCTGATGCCATGCTGAAAAAGTAACAATGTCCTTTAAAACGAAACGATTGAAATTTTCATGAAAGTCTTTGAAAGGAACGCATTACCATCTTTCATTCAATGAGACTTTCACATCATGTGATTTACAGAATATAAAAGCAAAAAAGCACAGTCTGCCGATTCTGGCGTACTGTGCTTTTTAGATAGCAAAATTTAAATGCTTCTTGCTTATAATTTGTAACTTCTTAGGAATGAGTGCTTGCCGCTTCAGTTGAACGTCCAGCTTCTGCCTTGGTGGCCTTCAGCCTTTTCATAACCGGGTTGCCCCCACATCCAAAGTAGTCGTGAAGACGGCTGTATTCCTCATAGAGCTTATTATAGATGTCCACGTTCTCAGGGATTGGCTTGAAGCTCTCATCACGCATACGTGCCATATGACGCGCTGTTTCGGCGATTGTCATATCCTCCGCCCCAACTTCAGCTCCCATAGCCATGGCTGCCAGTTGACCTCCCAAACGTCCTTATTTAATGTTTCAAACATACATAGGTCACTCTTCTTACTTTCATTTCTGGCACCACTCTCATCGCACACTTGTACGTACAACTAACTAATCAACCTTTTTTATATATCTTTTTGATAGATTTATGTACACATTTTCAAAATGTATAGAAAAACAGCCCCTTTTCTGCAATCCAGAAAACAGGCTGCTCCGTGTATCCAGTAACATACCATCAACTTAAAATTAACTAAATATTTCCTAAGCTGGCCCCGTGGATTCGCGTACAATTAACTCTGGGGGTATAATCCATTGACGCTCTTCTTCACGATATCCCTTTTCTTCAATCATCGATAGCATGGTATCGGCGGCACGTAACCCCAATTCTTCCTTGGGGTGCCGAATGGTTGTAAGTTTGACTTCCGTGGCTGTCGCCAAAAATGAATCATCAAACCCAACCAGTGACAGATCCTGGGGAATACTGAGGCCCGCCGAACGTACAATATCCAGTAGCCGCACCGCCAATTCATCATTATAGGTCACCCATCCAGTCGGACGTTCCCCTGTCTCCATCGCCAACAGCTGTGATGCGCGTTGTAACGGAAGCTCATTTTTTTCTTCAGTCCGGTACGTCGTTACTGCGTTTGGATGTAACGTCACTCCATATTTACGGTGAGCGGCTACAAATCCCTTCATCCGCAGAATTCCTTGCATATCATCGGTTTTGAAAAATCCGGCCAATCGCCGGTGCCCCAGCTTGATCAAATGCTCTACCGCCAAAAAACCACCCTTTTCATCATCCAAACGCAAACAAGGTGCATCCATCTCCTCATAACGCGCATTGATCATTAAATAAGGGATTTGGCGATTCTCCACGGTTAAATAATAGTTCAAATTGGGATTACGTTCCCCGCTTTTGGTCGGCTCAATAATAATTCCGCTCAGTGGTTGACTCAGCAGCATTTCCAAGCACTGACGTTCTTGTTCAGGGTCATTGCCTGTGCTTGATAGCAGCAGCTTGTAGCCCTGCCGGCTTAGCTTGGATTCAATTCCCTGTACAATGGATGGAAAAATATAATCCGATATATAAGTTGTCACAACTCCAATCGTCCTTGGATTTTCAGGCTGCTTATGATCCCGTACCGCGACAAAGGTTCCTTTGCCCTGTATGCGAAGCAGCCAACCTTCCTGTACCAGCTCACCCAGCGCCTGACGCACCGTTTGCCGACTAACTGCAAATTGTTCAGACATTTCATGTTCAGAAGGAAGCTGGCTTTGCGGCTCCAGTCTAGATGAATGAATCCATGATAAAATCTCCTGTTTAACTTGTATATATTTGGGCGCCATAATGTCCTCCGTACTTGCCATATCATGTACCTATTCGTATTCCGATTATAGCATATCGTCCATTTGTACATACAAATGTAACAAGAGCAGGTTATTGTTGTATAGCTGCCGGAGGCGTAAACCCATTCACAAATCCCTTCCTCATGCTTAAACTGAGTATCTAAAGGACTCTAGTGTAGGTGTAACACACATTACGAACGAAGCAACTGGTGTTCATTCATATACTTGAGTCCGGTATAGCGATCACGCAAAGTATGTGCCGTGCGCAAAGCACGAGCAAGTTGTTCCTGTGTAACCCCCAGCTCGGCAATGGTAGACGGACCTCCCACCTGAGCTAGCCATGCACGCATCTGTTCCGACGTAGGCAAAGTCCGATATACTTCAAAAGCCTCCACATCCTGATTGGCAGCCAATTCCCTATACATGTCAGACAGCAAAGCGGAGGCAACGCCCACCTTGGCACCATGCAAAACTTGCTTGCGCCCCTCTGCAATAAAATCCATTTCAATTCGGTGAGAAATATGATGCTCTCCCCCTGAGGCAGGACGGGAATGATCAATCATCAACATCGAAATACCGGATGCAATCAGCGCATTCATCAACACCTCGACCCCTGCCTTACTGCCGGCCGCGATCTCATCGACATGCTCTACACAAGCACGTAAAGCCTCCTCGGTAATTCGATTAGCTACAGGTGAATATGGCTCGTTTCCCAAATCTCTGGACACATGCCAGTCTGCTAATGAGGTGAACTTACCGAGCATATCGCCAAAACCCGCGGCAGTCATCACTTGAGGGGCACTTGCCAGTACGGACAAGTCAGCGAAGATCGCCTCCGGCGGAACGGCTTGGAACGTCTGCTTGCTGCCATCCACAATTAATGGGGCCCCAGCTGAGGTAAAACCATCTACAGATGCAGCCGTTGGGACTGACAAGAACGGACGATTCATTTTATAGCACACAAAGCGAACCAGATCATGAATCGTACCTGACCCTACAGCAAGCACAGCCTGACTTTGATCCGCCACACCCAGCAAAACCTTCATGATATAAGTTTCATCAGCAATAACATCCCCTACCGCATTCGGAGGCAGCCGAACTACATCAACTGTCAAACCTGCTTCACGGATTAAATCAGCTACTTTCTTCCCTGCTGCCGCTGAAGTATGCTCATCCTCTACTAGAGTAACATGCTTATAATTCTGTTGATTCAAATAAGAAGCAATGGATTCAAGTGCTCCATCCCGTACCTCGATAAACAATTCAACCTTTCGGTGAGGATGATCAGTGTTACTAGCCTGCGCCTCTTCGTTCCACAGCTTAATCTGCTCATTCATATTCATTTCATCAGCCTCCTGAAAAAGGAATAATTTGTACAAGAATGATCCATACTAATAATAGATTCCGTTTGAAAACGATTACTATTTAATTGTACGCACAAGTGTGGGTACAAGTCCAGAAAAAACGTATAAGTTACGATTCAATTCAACCATTTGAAAGGAACAAGATTATGAAATTTGGAACAGATATTGCCTGTGCGCTCGGTTTACTGGCAGGTACAACGTTTGGCAGTGGGGTTGCTTTTTTGTTCGGCTGGCAAGCTTATCGTGCACTGACTTCTGTCACGGTTTTTGGCATTGCAGGGATTATCATTACCATTGCCGTTTTTCGCTTGCTGCACCGAAAGTCGCTTTCTACGTCCAATTCTCAATGAATTCTGTTGAAAGCCAGACCATTTTAATTTGACTGCATACATAAAAAAACGGGCCTCACAAGCCATTTGCAGCTTGAGAGTACCCGTTTTTGGTTTAGCACATTTTCACCTAAGTTGTGTGAACTTCTGGATCAACGTCCAATTCATAATCAATTTCATCAAAACCGAATCCAAACAATTGAAGGAAATCCAGACGATATTGCTCAAGATCACCCAGTTCGGATACGTTTTCGGTAGTGATCTCAGACCAAGCCGCTTTAACAGCTTGCTGTACATCCTCTCTCATTTCCCAGTTGTCCAGACGAATGCGTCCTTCATCGTCTGTTTCCACAGTGGATCCACTGTATAATGCCTCGAACAGACGTTGCGCCTGCTCAATACAACCCTCGTGCAGTCCCTTTTCTTTCATGACCTTAAACAGTAAGGAAATATACAGAGGCACAACAGGTATAGCCGAACTGGATTGTGTAACCAAAGCTTTATTCACTGAAACGTAGGCCTTCCCACGATAACGCTCCAGTTGCTTTGTTAACGTATGTGCTGTGGCTTCCAAATCATTTTTAGCTTGGCCAATGGTTCCTTTACGATAAATAGCCTCCGTAATCTCAGGACCAATATACGAGTAAGCCAGTGTGGTTACCCCTTCAGCCAGCAGGTCGGCTTCTTCCAACGCTTTTAACCACAGGGACCAATCCTCGCCACCCATGACCGTGATGGTGTTATCAATCTCCTCCTGCGTTGCTGGTTCAAGCGTAATTTCCGACACAACACCTGTGTTCGTATTCACCGTTTTATTCGTAAACGGCTGTCCAATGGGCTTGAGAACGGAATTAAAGGTTTCTCCCGTATCAGGATGTGTCCGTCGCGGTGAGGCGACACTATATACAATCAGGTCTACCTTGCCCAGCTTTTCTTTGACCAGCTTCAACGTCTCCTGCTTAATTTCATGGGAAAAAGCATCTCCATTAATGCTCTCCGCTATGTAGCCAGCCGCTCTGGCTGCTCTTTCAAAGGCCACTGTATTGTACCAGCCTGCCGAAGCCGTGCGCCCCTCTGAAGCAGGACGTTCAAAGGATACTCCTACGGTGTCAGCTCCCATACCGAAGCTCGCAGCAATGCGGGAAGCCAGTCCATAACCTGTGGATGCTCCGATCACAAGTACCTTTTTAGCTCCTTGTAATCCCGTGCTGTCTTTGATGTAGTCGATTTGACGATTAACGTGAGCCGCACATCCTGCAGGATGCGCAGTCGTACATATGAAACCACGAATTTTCGGTTTAATAATCATTGCAAGGGTCCCCCTACTTTGGCATTCATTTAATATTGATGGAATGGTTGTCCAGTCATAACTATATTACAAATCAGCTTGCGGCTCAACATATAACATGGTCTTGAAGGTAAACGATCAAATACTATGACACAGATATCCCCGAACTGCGACTCTACGCCAAAAAGAAAATCGCCGTAAACATCATAGTCTACAGCGCTCTTTAACTCCAATATTCATTTGGACTTATTTTCTAGCAATATCACATCTTCTCCTTTCTCTTGTCTTATTTTGATATTAGTCCTTCCCCAGGTACACATTAAATCAATAATTTCATTTGCTGTAATTCCATATTCCGTTATATAGTACTCCACTTTTGGAGGCATTTGATTATACACATGTCTGCCTATGATCCCATCCTTCTCAAGTTCACGAAGTTGCTGTATAAGAACCTTTTGAGAAATGCCTGCAATACTACGCTGTAATTCACTGGTCCTCTTTCTACCAGACATTAATAAGCATATGATTAAGGATTTCCACTTACCTCCGATGATCTCCAGTGTTGCTTCTATGCCTAAATTATATTGTTTCATACGACCACCTCTTCAAGACTAAAATAACTAAGTTTATCGAATTCATTTTATAATCACATATCTTCACTCTAAGTACCACGCACACTTTCAAGTAACTATATTACTTTATTGTGTGTATTTACATTTTTTATAGCCTACAGAATAATAATACGTATCCACAAAAAGCAAATGATGCGATGTAAGAAAGGTGATTGATGATGAAGACTCTCGTAATTTTAGCACACCCGAATATTGAAAATTCCAGAGTAAATCAAAGATGGAAACAAGAATCGCTTCGATATTCCAATGAAATTACAATTCATGAAATTTATAAAAAGTATCCCAACTGGAATATTGATGTTTTGAAAGAACAAAAGTTACTTGAAGCACACAGCAATATCATATTTCAGTTCCCTTTATACTGGTATAGTTACCCTCCTTTATTAAAAAAGTGGTTTGATGATGTTTTTGCCCATGGATGGGCTTATGGTTCAAAAGGTGATAAGTTAAAAGGAAAGAAGCTAGGGATCGCCATGTCGATTGGCGATAAAAAAGAAAACTACTTATCTACTGGTTCCGTTACATTTACGGTAGATGAAGTTATAGCCCCTTTTAAAGCAAGCGCAGTACATGTGGGCGCCGTAACATTACCCTATTTCGCTGTCTTCGGAGCCTCGTTTCAAGCAAGTGATGAAGACATTAACCAGAGTGCAAAAGATTATATTAAATATATATTCCAGCATAAATAAAATGGCTGTTTAATAGCACGCATCTTAACCATATAAAAACAGGCTCTTGGAGGCATTCAGCCAATCCAAGAACCTGTAATTGTTAGGTATAATGCGGTCGAGAGGACTCGAACCTCCACGGGGGGTTAGCCCACACGGACCTGAACCGTGCGCGTCTGCCAATTCCGCCACGACCGCATACTATGTATTGATGGCGATACTTTAATCACCGTAATTAAGATTATATCTTGAATAGAGCTTAAAAGCAAGCCGATTTATATTATATTTTCTATGAATAATGCTAGTAAATATAAGAAAATCACTGGATATCACCAACCAGATATGGTAAGATGAATGCATCAGGAAAGGAGGTGCGTCAACATCAATAATCATATGTTGAGCGTATCCCTTACCCGGTCCGTTATTCTCTAATTTGCAGAGTTGACGGAGGCGCGGGATACGGATCAAGGCTTTAATTAAGCGCCACGGGTAGAAAGACCGTCCACGGACGGTCTTTTTTATTTCATCATACTCTACTATAGATACGATTACATATTGTGAAAAGAGGCGTTACAATGTCGATTAGACCTGCGAAAGTAGAAGAATTAAAGGAACTGGTAGCCATCTGGCTGGATGCTTCTATAGAAGCCCATCATTTTATTGCTCCGCAGTATTGGACATCTCAAGCTGCCGAGATGGAGAACAAGTACCTTCCCCTCGCTCAAAACTACGTTATCATACAAGATGACCATACGATCGGCGGCTTCATTTCCATGATGGACGGATACTTGGCTGCTCTGTTTATACGGGTTGATTCTCAAAGAAAAGGCTATGGCAAGTTACTATTAGATGGGGTTAAGCAACAGCATGAGAAAATTCAATTAAAGGTGTATCAGTCAAACACCAAAGCATTTAACTTTTATACTAAAAATGGATTTACCATTCAAGCAGAGTCAGTGGATGCCGAGACTGGTGAGAAGGAATTTGTGATGGTATGGACAAAACATTAACGACAATGAAGCACATCTAGCTTTTTAGAGCAAAGGCCCCGCTCCCGTACCCATACGGTATAAGCAGAGCCTTTTACTTTTATCTACTAGCTGTCTAGTCTCTTATTTAAGCCCATAAACTTCGGTATATAAAGTCTCTTTAAACGGAGCAAACGCCGATTCAGCCAACGCACCTGGATAGCTCATAATCTGAAGCCGCAGATCCGCCTGTCCTTCTCTTAAAGGGGGCTGTACATATTCAAAATGGTTCAGATGGAATCCCAATCGTTCGTAAAAACCGATTCTTCTCCGTGACCATTCATCCACTGGCGGCTCAACCTCCAGCACTACCGGATGATCAGACTGTGAGATAAATCTACTCATAAGCTTTTTGCCTAATCCGCCACCTCGTATACGGGAATCTACCGCGATATGCTCTACAAACCGAAAATGTGCGAATTTCCACCCTGCCAAAAAAGCCACTATGTTACCCTGCTCATTTTTTTCAGTGATAATACGATAGCTAGGATGCTTCAATAAAGCCTTTTGAGCCTCAAACGTCCTGCATTCTGATGCTGGAAAAGAAGACTCCATAATCGCATATATTTCAGAAAAATCGTGCTCATTTATCATATATCCTTAGCTCCTTTACCTCTACATCCCCAACGACAACAGCCTGTCTTTCATTAAGAGAAAGAGGGGGTTAGACCTTGTTTAATTCCATAAGCGTCAGCAACACGTGTTCCAACAACTCTGAAATATCCTCCATCTGCTCTTCGTTAATTTGCCTGGAAAATCGGAGTTCAATCCTGTTTTGGTATGTAGACGTCTTCTCTCCGTAAGTCTGACTTAACGTTTGTACTGGTCGAAGTTCGGGCTTCCAAATGTCGGTCAGTATATTTTCAATCTGGCTGCATTGTGTCTCAATCTCTCGAATCTTCATATCAAAATACAGCAACAAGCTACATCCCGGAGTTTGGTCTTCCATTTCCAAAATTTCTGCAGCCAGGTTGTTTAAATCCATTTTTAGTTGAAGTTCTGCCGTCACACCCGGCTGTTCTCTCAGACTGAACTGTACGCCAAATTCACGCGACATTACCGACATTTCCAATCTATCGATTCGCTGTGTAATGTTAATACGTGAATCCAGATTATCCAGATCGTAAACCGCATTTTCCATAGCCACTTTTAAATTATCAAAAACGGTCGGGTCGAACATGTGCAATTCACCTCTGCCTATCGTTACAATTTATTATCCAAGTCATGCCTAAGTATGTTCCTAATCTAAAGAGTATACCATATATATTTTCCTCCAAGAAACCTAACCTTTAAACAGATCCCTTAGAACAAACTTATAAACATACAAAGTGCAATCTTGTAACAAAATGTTCTATTATATCTATTTTATTGATAAATATTCCTTTTCATCATTCCAATTCCCTGGTTAATGATATACAATAAACTCGAGCGTAATTACTAATATATTCATATAAATGAATATAAATCACAAAAAAGGAAGGAAATTTATCAATGAAAAAAATGTTGTTAACTTCATTAGGCCTGACACTTATGTTAAGTACTTCTGCCAGTGTCGCTTTAGCCGAAGAAGCAAATTCTGTACCAGTAGCAAAGGAATCAACTCTAACCTCTGTACTTGAATATAATGAACAGGAGCCAAATGATAGTTTTGAACAAGCTAACTATTTTTTTATAGGTGATGCTGTCATCGGTACCCTTGGTAAAGAGGTTCAAGGAGGCTGGGAAGCCTACGATGTATTTAAAATTAAGGTTTTTAGATCGAACGAAGTTCAGTTTATAATTGAAGGCGACGAATACCCTGATTCTTGGATGGAACTAACTCTTTACGATAGTAATGGTAAACGAATTAAACGTTCAAAAAACGCCCAATATTCTTTAAATGCTGATCTTGAAAAAGGTAAGGAATACTACCTAGCTGTCGATGTACCAGGACTTCAACCTGGAGGAAAGGTATTCGACTATAAAATCTCTACTGAAGTTATAAGGTAGCCTAAATAAATTTATGTAACTTTCCAAATAGTTAAATTATTATTTACTGCCTGCTGTTGTGTTGGATACATACAAAAGGCGCGTACAAAAATCAAAAAACTCTAACTACACCAAGAGCCTAGCCCTTTTTTTAAGGGGCTAGGCTCTTTTTTAAGATCATGCAATTGGTACACTCTGTTATTTCACATTACCCTTGTCTTACGACAAACGCGAGCTAAAGTCCTCGTAAGAGAACTGACGGATTACCTTGATGCCTTCTTCGTCATTGTAGCTGGCGATGGCTGGCAGGTTGACTCCGTTGAACATGTGGTTTTTGACCATCGTGTAATGGGCCATGTCGCAGAA
Organism: Paenibacillus sp. FSL W8-0439; assembly: GCF_038008995.1. Classification (NCBI taxonomy): domain Bacteria; kingdom Bacillati; phylum Bacillota; class Bacilli; order Caryophanales; family Paenibacillaceae; genus Paenibacillus; species Paenibacillus sp. FSL W8-0439. Next base: position 1,878,483 of record NZ_JBBPAK010000001.1, on the reverse strand, counting down.
TACAAGCTTGTCTCCCGGCTTCAATGGCTCTTTAAAGGAATAGTCACCAATCACATCTCCAGCCAAGCACGTAAGTCCACCAAGTCTGTAAGTATGTGCATATTCACCAGGCTTGCCTGCGCCAATGATGTTCGGGCGGTAAGGCATAGCCAGTACATCAGGCATATGACATTCAGCCGAAGTATCCAGAATGGCAATGTCCATTCCGTTCTTCATTGTATCCAATACAGTCGCAACCAGATATCCGGTGTTCAAGGCGATGGCTTCGCCTGGCTCAAGATAAACTTGCACACCGTATTTGTCCTGAAAATATTGAATACAGCGTACCAGTGTGTCCAGATCATAGTCTTCTCTGGTAATATGGTGACCGCCGCCGAAATTGAGCCATTTCATTTGCTTAATATATGGCCCAAATTTCTCATCCACGACTTTAATGGTGCGCTCAAGCGTATCAGAATTCTGTTCACACATCGTATGAAAATGAATACCGTCCACGCCATCCAGATCCTCAGGTCTAAAGTTAGCCAGAGTCACACCCATTCTGGAGTTGTTGTAGCAAGGATCATACAGCGGCGTTTCGATTTCCGAATATTCCGGATTTACTCGAATGCCGATGTCGATTTTTTTGGAAGTTACGCCTTGCACTCTGCTTTTGAAGCGTTTCAGTTGATCAAAAGAGTTGAAAACAATATGGTCAACATACTCCAATAGCTCATCAAATTCACTGTCAACATAAGCAGGTGCGTATACGTGAACCTCCTTGTCCATTTTCTCGCGACCGAGTCTTGCCTCGAACAACGAGCTGGAGGTTACGCCTTTTAAGTATTTGCCAACCAGAGGAAAGGTCGAAAACATCGAAAAACCCTTAAGAGCGAGCAGAATACTGCAACCTGTCCGCTCTTGTACAGAATTCAAAACCTCAAGGTTTTTGACAAGAAGTCTTTCGTCAACAAGATAACAAGGTGATGGGAGTCCGGTAATATCAATATTCATCGCAGACCTCAATCAAGCAACGTTGGCGTAAAGTTCTCTTGCCATGGCAATCCGTGTTTATTTAGTGCTTCCATGAATGGATCTGGATCGAATTCCTCAACGTTGTAAACGCCTGGTTTTTTCCAGAGGCCTTTGATAATAAGCATTGCACCGATCATAGCCGGAACACCTGTTGTGTAAGAAATGGCTTGGGAGCCAACCTCTGCATAACATTCTTCATGATCACAAACGTTGTAAACATAATAGGTTTTTGGCTTTCCATCTTTCACGCCTTGGATGATGCAGCCAATGTTTGTTTTGCCTTTTGTTCTTGGTCCCAGAGAAGCCGGGTCCGGTAAAATAGCTTTCAGGAATTGCAGTGGAATGATTTGTTGCCCTTCATAATCAATAGGCTCGATCGAAGTCATGCCCACGTTTTGAAGTACGTTCAAATGATTCAGATAATTGTCCGAGAACGTCATCCAGAAGCGGATTTTTTTCACGCCTTTAATATTCACTGCAAGAGATTCCAGTTCTTCATGGTACAAAAGATATATATTTTTCGGTCCAATTTCAGGCAGGTCGTATACCTTTTTCTCAGAAAGCGGCTCAGTTTCAATCCATTCTCCGTTTTCAAAGTAACGGCCTTTCGCTGTAATTTCACGAATATTGATTTCCGGATTAAAATTAGTTGCAAAAGGATATCCGTGGTCCCCTGCATTCGCATCCACAATATCAATCGTATGAATTTCATCAAAATAGTGCTTTTGAGCATAAGCCGTAAATACTCCAGTCACGCCTGGATCAAAACCGCTGCCCAGCAGAGCTGTAATTCCTGCTTTTTCGAATCTTTCTTTGTAGGCCCATTGCCAGCTGTATTCAAACTTCGGCGTATCCGGCGGTTCATAGTTCGCCGTATCAACGTAATGAACACCTGTCTCAAGGCAAGCATCCATTATCGTCAAATCCTGATAAGGGAGAGCCACATTGATAACTACATCCGGTTGAAAGCTTCGAATCAAGTCAATGACCATGTCGGTGTTGTCAGCATCAAGCTGAGCCGTTTGGATCTTCGTACGACCTCCACCCAGCTTCTCTTTAAGCGCATCGCATTTCTCAACAGTTCTGCTTGCGATACAAATTTCTTCAAATACATCTGGGTTTTGGCAACATTTATGCACCACAACGCTGGCCACGCCACCGGCGCCAATAATCAATGCTTTTCCCAAAATAAATAACCTCCTTATTCCATACGCTAATCGCTATTCATTCTTGCAAACAAAATGATTATAAAGACATCCCACCAAATAATCAAGAAAAACGACAATTTGCTGTGTCAAAATTCACAGAAGCATGTCACAAAAATTTTACAAACCCCAAAATTAGGCATAAATTCTCCGTAAAGCGAGCAAAAAGCAAACATTTCTCCATACATTACAGGGAAGCCAGCACACCTTTAACGGAAGTTTTCTTGAATATGATACTCATAACCTTTAAAAAAATTATATTATCTTATTTTTTAATAAAAGACTACCCCTCCGCATGCTATGAAGAAGATTCATGAGGCGGTACAAAAATGGGCTGATAGCGTAATGCTTCATCTACAATCTCTGCCGCACTCAAATTACGGTCATCCCAGTAGATCAAATTACTAATCCCCGGATGAGGTGTATTTTGCATGACTACGGTAAGCATGCTGTCGATTTCCTCCTCTGTTCCCTCGCCTCTGATGATTTTTTCCACCAACTGTATAAGCTCACTTCGGCTTAAACTTTGGGGGTTCAATGGATCTCGATCCAGACTCATACAATCGCCCTCCTAGGTATTGAATAGTCGGCACAGTGCAAGGCCTTATGCTTCTACTATAAGCGTTATACGGCCTATTATGGAGCTTTAAGAAGTGTCATAATAAATAAAGCCGCCCCCGGTGTGGGAACGGCTCTATATCGTAATAAAGCGTATTAAACCATGATTTTGCAAATATCGTTCGTGAATTCAACCGGATCTTGCAGTGGCAAGCCCTCGATCAGCAAAGCTTGATTGTACAGTAATGCCGTATAGAGGTTCACTTTCTCCTTATCCTCGGCAAAGGCTTCTTTCAAAGAGTTGAACACCGCATGGTTCACGTTGATTTCCAGCACTTTATTTGCTTTGACATCAGCGTTATTCGGCATGGCGTTCAAAATTTTCTCCATCTCAATAGTCACTTCGCCGTCAGCGGACAGACATACCGGATGTGTCTTCAAGCGCTTGGAGGCTTTAACACTGGATACTTTGCCTTCCAGCAAGCCCTTCATGTACTCGAACAACTCCTTGTTGTCGTTTTGTTCCGCTTCAGTTTCTTTCTCATTTTCGTCAGACTCAATGCCCAGATCGCCACTCGATACGGATTTGAATTCTTTCTCTTTATAGCTTAAGAGCATTTTAATAGCGAACTCATCAATATCATCAGTGAAGTACAAAATTTCGTAGCCTTTATCGGCCACCAATTCGGTCTGCGGTAGCTTTTCAATACGCTCATTGGACTCCCCGGAAGCATAATAAATATACTTTTGATCCTCTGGCATACGAGATACATATTCGTCCAAAGTAACCTGCTTTTTCTCTGTAGAAGAGTAGAACATAAGCAGATCCTGAAGGGTTTCTTTATGTCTGCCGTAATCGTTGTACACACCAAATTTCAATTGTCTTCCAAATGATTTGTAGAATTGATCATATTTCTCCCGATCATTTTTGAGCAGAGTCAACAGCTGGCCTTTAATTTTGCTTTCAATATTTTTGGCAATCAGCTTCAACTGACGATCATGCTGCAGCATTTCTCTCGAAATGTTGAGTGACAGGCTTTCGGAGTCAACCATACCTTTTACAAAGCTAAAATAATCCGGCAGCAGGTCAGGAGATTTTTCCATGATTAGCACACCGTTAGCATACAACTCCAGCCCTTTTTCATATTCCTTAGAGTAAAAATCAAACGGAATATTCTCAGGAATAAACAAAATCGCTTGGTACACTACCGCGCCGTCCGCGCTGACATGGATATGCTGGAGCGGCTTGTCGTAGCCATAGCGTTTTTCCGCGTAGAAATTTTGATAATCCTCGTCGGTTAGCTCGCTTTTATTTTTTCTCCAGATGGGCACCATGCTGTTAATACGCTGTTCTTCTTTGTAATCCTCAAACTCGTTATCGCTTCCTTCTTTCAGACGCTTGCCTGTAACATCCATTTTAATCGGGTAGCGGATAAAGTCGGAGTATTTTTTAATAAGCGCTTTTAAACGGTACTCGTCCAAATATTCGTCGTAGGACTCATCCTCGGTGTTTTCCTTGATTTTCAGAACAATCTCGGTTCCGACCTCGTCCTTCTCAGCCACCTCAATGGTATAACCGTCAGCACCTGTAGATTCCCATTTATAAGCAGTATCGCTTCCCAAAGCCTTGGTCGTTACTGTAACTACATCTGCTACCATGAAAGCTGAATAGAAGCCGACGCCGAATTGACCGATAATGTCATGACCATCCTTGGACTCATTTTCATTTTTGAATGCCAGTGAGCCACTTTTAGCAATGACGCCCAGGTTATTTTCCAGTTCTTCCTTGGTCATCCCAATCCCGGTATCACGCAGAGTTAGCGTTCTATGATCCTTATCGGCAATTACTTTAATATAATAATTCTCTTTGTCAAAGACTAATTGATCGTCTGTCAGTGCTTTGTAATAGATTTTGTCAATCGCATCACTTGCGTTGGAGATCAGCTCTCTTAGGAAAATTTCCTTTTGAGTGTAAATCGAGTTAATCATCATTTCGAGCAGACGCTTGGACTCAGCCTGAAACTGTTTTTTCTCCATTCGAATATCTCCTTTCAAATATAAACCTATGTAAGGCCAGCGGATAAGAGCTATGCAAACGATTCAGCTTTGTTAGCACTCCCATCATTCGAGTGCTAGCCTACCTTTTTTATAACATTCCTCATTTTTTATGTCAATATCTTGGTTAATCTGCACAGTAAAATTCCATTTCAGGGAATCGTTAGTGCCCGATTTGCTTAAACATAACGTTAAACATTTCGACAGTGGATGGAAACAGCCCCTGCACATGGGGAAGCAGGTTACTCCTAATCTGTAGCTCATCCTCATCCAAATACCGGAGATCCTCGTGAAAGAACCAGACAATAGGATAATCGCCGTCCTTATGTCTGCTACCTACATTTAAACATACAGGGCCCTGATCGTCTTCTGCAATGGCAAATGGAATATAGCCTGCTGACAGCAAAGGTGACCATTGATCGATCAAATCATAAAATGCCTTTAAGCCTTGACCTGCTGGCAGACGTGGAAACTCTACAAACGTACAATCGCTCCAGTATACTCCCGGAATAGATTCATTATCGAATTGTAAAGATACATAATGGTAGGACATGATAAAATTCCTCAGCAGAAGCGGCAGCTCAAAATGGTATTTTTCTTCCATTTCCCGAACTTCCTGTTCTGTAATCTGTGAAGGAAGGGGCTTCCACTTGATCCATCCCTCCTCATCGACGTTCCCATCACGCATTTCGAACGGTACATTTTCTTCCACATCCATAAAAAAGGCTTCATCCATCTGTGCAAATAACTCCTTCATGGATGTGCGAATATCCGCTTTCTTGTCCATGTCCTCACACCTCTTTCCTTTTTATCGCATTTTGCATCATAGATGTATGCCTCATGCGTCTCTATATGAGAATAGCATTGCAATCATATGCCACTATACTTTTTATGTTCAGCTTATCAGAACTTGCTTTTTTCACCATTTGCGGAATATTAGTATTACCAGCGCAATGGCTCATAGTTACGCCAGAGCAACCAACGCTCTGTCTCGTGAATTGGAGCAGTGCCAATGGTATATTCATCCTTGGTACCATGCTGCAAATCAATTAAATGAAGCATACCGCCATACGTTCCAACCGCCAACATGCCTTCATCAGATGTAACTGCCAGTCCAGATATCGTACTTCCGACAAAATAGCGCCAAAGTTCACGTCCCTCTCGATCCATAAGACGGAGATATCCGTAGGCATCACCTAGAATAGCTCCTTGCGTCAGCGCTACTGCAGCGTATACTCGCATTTCTTCATTTATTATCGGCCATTCTTCCGTATTCTGAGCAAGTCCCTGCTCCACTTCGGCAACCAGCACCTGAATGGTGGCACCGTTGTAGAAATGACAGGCATTGTACCAGACATCCAGATCATCTTTGGAAAATAGAGCATAATGCGGATAGCTGGAGCTCGGCTCCCATGTATGCACCGTCTTATCCGTTAAGTCCATGAGCAAATGCTCACTCATCTGGCTTCCATAAGCGATCCAGCGTCCATCCTTCGACACAGCTCCATGCGCCATATCCGCAATCGTGTCTTCCAGCCCCAATTCTCTTCGTTCAGACGCCTTGGGATGGATCAAATCCACCTGATCACCAGCCAGCAAATAAACACCGTAACCGCAAACCAGCAACAGGCGCTGCCCATCGCTAAACGGAATCACTTCATCTAATATATCCTCAGGGTGTTCCTCATCCGCCAAGCATTCCAAGTCAGGAATAGATGCTTTTAAGCGGACACGTATATCCGTCCATTGAAAATGCGCTGTCTCTTCGCCTTCCAGGTTCTGGTCCGGGTGACGAATAATCCGAATCCCTTGTCCGTCCACCAGCGCAAAATAACTCCCGTCCGGCGAACAACCTACACGATGCGGTCCAGGGATTTGCCTGATTCCATCTTTCCCCGTCACATAGATCTTTCCGCGTTCCCGAGGACTGCCTGCGTGCAGAATAACTTCACTGCCTTCATTCATAAAAGCCATTGGCCTAACGGCTTGCAAAGACTCCTCGAATGCTGGTGTAAGCGGCCAGGATGCAGCCGGAATTTCCCGACGTAACTGCTCTGTTTCCCCTGCCTGATTCGCTTCCTGAATCATACGAAAAATATCTTTGGCCAGCTTAGAGCGTTCGTCCTGCTTTGGCTCTGGTTGCTCCTGCTGCCACTGGCTTTCCATACCGATTCTGACAAATTCGTTCACATCTGCGGCATACCTTTTGCCTTCCTGTCGCCACTGTGCTGCCAATTCATGATTCAACCAGCTCATTCTGCTCCCCCATCCCAGTCGTCTATGTATCCCCGGTTTGTTCTACAGGCTTTATTCATTCTGTTAGGTGGTTTCTCACCTTCGTCAACACAGACCACAGGTCTGTCACTGCTTTTACCTCCTCATAATCCAGGTAGGCATCGTGCTGTTCGTAATATTTGACCGCCACAATCACCATCTGAATCGTCACTGGCTGTCTAGCAGCCTTAAGAACTTCTACAATACTTTCAAAGGTGGCCAGTTCAAACCAAGTTTGAACCTGACGATCTGATATCCATAGGGGAATATACTCGTCCTGTTCGTTGGTTGCGGCTGTACCGTCCTCTGCACATTCCTCCAGCCAATGCTCATCCAAATAATAAATCGGTGTTTGAACAGGGTCCTGATCCCATTGATCCACATTCACATATAACCAGTTATTATGAAGTTGCCCCACGCTGCGCACCAATTCCTGCAATCCTTCAAATACACAATAAGAAGGGCGCTCCCTGCGACGGTAATCCTCAAGTCTTGTCTCATACCTGCTCATCTCCAGCCACCCCGTTCCTGTATCATCCAAACACTCAAAATTCGCGTAACATACATTTATAACTCATAAAACCCGATATAAGTACAAGCACCTCGTCAATAGTTAAGACTACATAAGGAGATTGATCTATTCATGAAAAGAATCACCGCACTTATTATTCTGTCTATGCTCTTACTTGTAACCCCGATCTACGCTGCTGCACCAGCACCTATGCTGGTTTATGTGGATCAGAGTAACCACTCCTTCATCCCGCTTCGCCTCCTAAACAGCTATGAAGGGATCACACTCAACCTGAACCCAGCAGACAAAAAAATAGAAATTGCGCAAGGCAATACCCGGCTTACATTATTTACGGGACAAGCTGCTGCTAAAGTAAATGACCAAACAGTTCGTATGCAAAATGCACCTTTTACCGATAACGGCACTACCTATGTACCCTTACAGTTCATCAGCCAACATCTAAACCTGCAAGTTTTATGGCAAAAAGAAAACTCAGCTGGGCGTATTACACAAGGTACAACGTCTGTTACGCTTCCGGTACTTATCGGCAAGCTACCCGGAAGCACTACCCCCATCACGACAGCTCATAAAAGCTTCAAGGTTGGATCTCGTACCTTTTCCGCTAAGGTGGTCACCATCTCCATGCTCCATCCCAAGGTGAGTTTAGACGTAGCACTGGCGGGCGATACCATTGGTAAAGTGGAGAACTTAAGCAGTCTCGCCAAACGCAATCAAGCGGTTGTAGCCATTAATGGCACATTTTTTGACGCCTATACCAAAAGCTCCTACAAAACGCCTTACGGCTATTTGGTCAGCCATGGCAAGATGTTGAAAAAAAGCTCCGGCGATCAACGCACTGTCTTCACCTACGATGCTAACCATTTAGCCGAGCTCGTGTCGGGCTCTGCCTTTGAACAACGGTTAACCCAAGGCAGCGTCGAAGGTGCTCTTCAAGCTGGACCTCGTCTGGTCACGAACGGCCAGGTTTCCCTGAATGTCAAAGCCGAAGGCTTCAAGGACCCTAAAATATTAACAGGCGGCGGCGCCCGCAGCGCACTTGGGATTACTAGGGATCATAAGCTGATCCTCCTGACCACAAGCGGAGCGACTATTCCACAGCTCGCCCAAATGATGAAGCAGGCTGGTGCTTATCAGGCTATGAATCTGGACGGCGGTGCTTCCAGCGGACTGTACTACAACGGCTCTTACCTCACCACACCCGGCCGCCAAATCAGCAACGCCATTATTGTAAAGTATCAATAGACGAATAAAGCGCTGTTCTCACGGATATGCAAGCCGTGGGGATAGCCTTTTCCTTTTTCCCAGTCTCGGTTAATCGGCTTCCACCTGTTCGAGTAGCTTGTCTGATCCGTTACGGGTTGATCCTGCAACCTACAATCGAATCAGACTGGTAAAGCTGTTGCTGCCTTCGCTTCCTTTTTTTAAAGAAAGGTATATACGGTTATTTTCTCTGCTAGCCAAGCATTCATAAAGTCCGGGTTGCACAGACAGGAATGACCCTCCCCATACACAATCAGGTTCCAACTCACCACCTGTGGCTTCCTCTCCTGCACCAATAAATATGTTTCCTGAGGGTACCTTCAAAAACAGCCGCACCGTCGGCTGCTCGATATGATCTGCTATCACAACCTCATACGTCCCGTCCGCTCCCAGATTCAAAAAAGCAGCGTTTCCCGCATTCAACTCCCCCAGCTCGTCCTCTTCGATGGACCACCAATCAGGCTCATCGTTCAAGCGATGCTTCAGAGCTTGCGTATCAAATAGGCAAAGAGTCGCCGTGTCTGTCGTAAATTGAAATGGATTGATTGCCATGTTCATCATGCGATCCTCCTGATAATAGCCAGCGAATTTCCGTTTTCTCACGTCTTCCGCTATCCAAATTGCTATACACTTGAGGGAAATTATCCCTGTATGTAAAGTATAACAATGCTTGCAGGGCCAGACAACATAATAGCACTACCATCCATTCTGCATTAAAAAAGCCCTCCCTCACGCTGTCGTGAAAAAAGGGCCGCTTTGTGAATTTTTAGGAAATCTGAACCTGCTGTTAGATCAGAAAAGATTTGGTGATAATCACCAGCAAAATGAACAATACCAAAATCGCGCCTGTGGATGTCCATGCTCCACCGTAACCTACTTCACCCATATCTAAATCCCTCCTTGCGTTAAAGCTTACTCTTATCGTATGTAGAAAAGCGGATAACGACCGGGCGAATCGGCAAATTTATTTGCCATGGACCAATGTTTTCATTTAGATTTCTTGTCTTCACTTTTAAAATAGTAAGGTGTAGACGATGGAAGACAAAGAAGTTCTCAAACTAGTGGGTGCCAGAATATAGGCTTTGCGAAAAGAAAAAGGATTGTCTCAGGAGTCGCTTGGAGAAAAAAACGTATCTTTAATAAACATAACTAAAATTGCTGATGCACTGGATGTTAGTTTGATTCAGCTGTTCGCTTATGTAAATGAGGATATTAAGGTTACGAAGCATGAAGAGGGTATACAAGAAATCGTAAATATACTTCAAAAATCGAGTCCAGAGAAAGTACGCTTGGCGAGGAATGTGATACGGGAGATTACAAATTAAAAGAATTTTCAAATTTATGAAAATCAAATAAGCCCACCTGTTTCTTCAATGCAGGTGGGTTTTCGACTATGGATCTCTCCACACTCCAATATGATGAGAGACCGAATATTACTACCACGCACTCCACATGTGTTAAGACGGAGAAAGGGCTATAATGATGTTACCTAAAAATTGTATTCAGACATTACTTTGACTATGAGCCAAGCTTAAATCTTTAAATTCTCCTGTCATCTCCGCCTCTCCTGTTCTTGCATACATAGTGTAGAAACGTTCCTTCTTTTCCAAGAGTTCTTTAAATGTTCCTTGCTCGACAATAGTTCCATTGTCAAACATATAGATGAGATCATACTGTTCCAATATGTATTTTGACAATCTATGGGTCACAATGACACAAAGTGTGTTTTCCAAATTTATTACCATTTCTTCAATCTCATATGCCGTCTCGGCATCAAGCGCAGATGTTGGCTCATCCATTAGCACCAGAGGCGCATGACGCATCAATGTTCTGGCAATAGCTATTCTTTGCTTTTCTCCCCCAGATAGTACACTTCCGTTTTCTCCTACTTGTGTATCAACTCCTTTCGGAAGTCTAGTAATAAGCGCATTCAAACCAGATTGAAAGATGACATCATCCATTTCGTTTTCTTCATAAGGTTCATACAATGTAATATTATCTTGTATACTTGCGTCGAATAGGAAAACATCCTGCTGTAATACCGATTGTAGTCGACACCAATTTTCAGCAGATACTTCTTTTAAATTTACATCATCCACACTAATTGTACCCTCGTATGTCTCGTACTGCTTCATAAGGAGCTTAAGTATCGTTGATTTTCCCGACCCGCTCGTTCCTACCAAAGCATACTTCTTGCCTTTCTCTAGTCGCATATTTAAATGATGAAGATCATGCCCCTCTTTATTATACCCGAAGGATACGTCTCTAAATAAAATTTCATTTTCAATTGTTGCCTTACGGATATATTTCGTGTCGTGAGTTTCTGTTTGCAATATATCCATAATTTTCGTTGAAATGTCACGTAATGAGCGGATTTGAGCAATATACTGAATACTCATCTGAATTGGATTTACTACACTATTAGTTAATTGGACACAAGCAATCATCGTCCCCAGTGTGATAGAATTTTGTATGGTGAGAAAACTCCCGATAATAAATACTGAAATAAACATAAATCCGCCGAACAAATCGCTGAGAGAGTTAACCCCGGCGCTCAATTTAGCAAACTTATATTTGTTGTTTTCTACTTCTGTATTGATAACATCATATTGTCCAATCATATGTTTTTCAATGCCAAAACTTTTAACGATTGCAAATCCGGAGTACATGTCATTCATCTTAACTGTGAATTTTCCCAGAGAGTCTACGACTTTGCTTTTTCCATGTATCAGTTTTTGCTCAAAAAGGCGTGGTATGAACATGGATAAAAAGGTAAGTAACAGTAGCGCTACCATGATAGTAGGACTAAGGAGAAATAACGCAATTAAAGAAGCTGTAAATGAAATGACGATACCAATGAAATTAAATATATTTTTAAAATAATCATCTTCAATAATCTTGAGATCATTATTAAAGAGAGATATGTATTGGGCACTATTACGCGCAGAAAACTGCATCAAACTTTTTCCAATTATATGACAAAAAACTACCTCCTTTAAATAAATCATTGTCTTTCTGATATAAGAAGAATATGTTAATAACGCAAAAAATCTAAATGCAGTGCTTGCAATAATAAAACCAACAGCCCATAATACCTTTACTGCAAAGCCCCGTCCTTGTCCTGACGTAGCAACATCTACTAGCCCCCTAGATATAAATGCCATATACATATTTGTCAAACTTGATACTATAATTAATAGAATGAGTAATATTAATTGACTTTTATATTTCAGCACAAATAATTTCATTCTATAACCCCCATCCATATGATTAACTCTTCGCTATACTCAGTGGCTAAAGGTGCTTTTAGTAGGCGACAAAGCGGTTTTCTATACATTAATGATTCCTCTATCCTTAGCTGCAATAACTGCCTCACATCTAGAACTAACTTTGAATTTATTGTATATATTTGTTAGATAATATTCGATTGTTCTCTGGCTTACGCAAAAAATTGTGGCAAGCTCCTTGTTGCTTTTTCCCTCTGCAATCCATTCTAAAATCGAGCGTTCCTTCCTATTAAGCAGCACATAATCCTTCATTCCTTCCCGATGGTGCAATTGATGAAGTAAATGTACTGGAAGAACTGCCATTCCATTCAGTACGGAATGGACAGCTCTAAGTATCTGTTCGGGTGATGATTCTTGTTTTAATATTGCTGTGACGCCATTATGTAAAAGTCTGTCTAATGCTGGATAACCATTAATTATTCCGATATATAATATAGGAATTTGAGGGAGCAACTGAATGCATTTCACCTCTTCAGACAGCGATTTGTGCCCGATGTAAATAAAAAGATCAATGCTATGTACTTTAAGCTTTTCGAGCGCCTGTGCAATAGAATGTACAAGCATTACATCCACTTGGCCCTCATTTTCAATCCATGTTTGAATAGACTCTCCTGAACAGCGTACATGATCTATAATTAATATGGTATTCATATTCTAACCCCCATATTTTATACATCTTTAAGCGTGACTCGATAGAGAAAGATAACCGTCTGTCCAATAACTGAACAGACGGCGACGAAGTATAATGATGCCTTAAAAGTGGAGCACACAACCATTACTGTTACGTACAAGACACCAGTTAGGCTCAACAGAGTTTTGAACAGCTTGAGGTTCAACAATCCAACGCATTTTTCTCACCTCCTTTCATAAGAATAGAAGTGATGCCTATAAAGTTAGCGTTTACATACTAAGTTGTTGAAAATTAAATTCCAACATCTCCTTTAGATTATATTTGTATTCACAGCAGATCGGCTGTTTGTCTGCACTCTCAAACGATTGCTGTGCACATCCCCCGCCACATAAAGGTAGAACAGAACAATTTCGACATTTGGGAACAGTATAAGGAGAAAACCCCATCCATTTTCCGTCATCTCCTTTTGTGTTGGTGAAGTCACTTATGTGCCCAATTACGTGATTAGGATTCCCTACAGTGTCCCAACACTTCTGTATCCAACCATCCGGCTGTATAACCATCGTATTCTTTGAAATTGCAGCACAAATCACTGGTTCATATTTAGGATAGTAGGATATGTGAAGACCATTTTTCAACGCCTTACTATACAATTCCAAAATAATTCTCGAAAATTCCTTATTCGCAAAACAACCACCACTACTTGAACATCCTCCTGTATCGTAGTCCGTCGTAGGAGAGAAATAAATATCCATCTTGTGCTTAAAATCTTGTTTTCCCAAGTACTCTATATATTCGTCAAATGACTCTACATTACTATGGTCTACGTTAGAACGTACAGTTATGTGAATTAGATCACATGAATCTCTAATATTATTTATTATTTGATCAAATGTTCCTTGCTGGTTAGCTAATACTCTCCGTTGATCGTGATTTTTTTGGCTACCATCCAGAGTAATTTGAATTTTTCTCAAACCCAGGTCCTTTAATACTTGAGCTCGTTTCCTCGTCAGCAAATATCCATTACTCACCATGTTATGCACGATTTCAACTTGGTTTTCTATTGCCAATTCGTTCATTTTTTCCATCATTGCTGTTACCTTTTTAAATTCAAGCAATGGTTCTCCGCCTGTCCAATTCACAGAAACATGTTTTAAATGTGAAGCCTCCATGGATTGTTGTACATATAAAAGGATGTCCTTCTGTATTTTATCTGTAAAAGCATGATTACCTGATTTCTCGGTTAGCTTCTCATAACAGTAATAGCATCTAAAGTTACAATTAAATGTAGGAAGAATCGTTAGACTTAACCTGTCTTCCTGGTTTCGGATCGCAGTGAAACGCTGTTCCATTTGTTCTAATTCATTGATTGGTTCTTGGTATACAAACTGTCCCCGAATCAAATGATCAATTTCTTCACATTTTGCAAGGTAAGATACATCATTTGTAATGAAGGCATTGTACAATTCTTTTTGAATCTCACCGAAACCATTAGATAGACTATTGTATATTAAATAAATCTCCCTACCATCTTGCTCTAGATTTAAATATTCATTGTAAAAAGAAATTTGCATGCCCACCCCACCTATCTTTATTGGCTGCCCATGTTTTAACTTAATATATTCACTCTACCATTTAAACCCATAATAGTCACCGTAAAATCACCGCAAATTGGGGCAATTTCTAGTTTTTCCAACACTAAAACAATAACTTGCTATCCCTTCCCATCAGATTTAACATACACACATTCAATCAACACGTCATTAATTTCCGTTTGCGCTCATTCTCCTGCTCCATTGTCAGCTTATGCTGTGCGCAACTCGTCAGTTTTATAGAAATTCTATAAGGATTTTGTCTTTCTAATGTGGTGGTGATTAAAACGTTTGGATTATTACTAGTGAATAGTGCATATTTTATAGGTGCTGTAGGTAGGTTTCCAAATAAAAAACACGCCCTCAAATGGCGTGTTTTAGTAATTAGATTCTTTCCAATTCAATTCCTCTAAACTAAACCCTTACTTCCAAATTTCGTCCGCAATCTCTTTTATGAAAGCAAGCTTTTTCCATTGCTGCTCTTCGGTCAGAATATTACCTTCTTCTGTCGAAGCAAAGCCGCATTGTGGGCTGAGGCAGATGTGGTTAATGTCCACGAATTGAGTCGCTTCCTTAATGCGGTTAATGACCGTCTGTTTGTCTTCCAGTTCACCTGTTTTGGAGGAAACGAGGCCCAGTACGACCTGTTTTTCATCTTTCAGATGCTTAAGCGGGGTGAAATCACCCGCACGGTCGGTATCGAATTCGAGATAGTAGCCGTCGATGTTATCGATGCCGAACAGGGTTTCGGCTACAGGCTCATAGCCGCCTGAAGATGCCCAGGTGGAATGGTAGTTACCACGGCATACGTGGGTTGTAACGACCAAATCGGCTGGAAGATCCTTCACGGCTTCCTGATTCACGCGAGCGAATAGCTTTTTGGTATCTTCCACATTTTCACCCGCATGCTGTCTAGCTTGCCAATAGTTTTTATCACAGAGCATGCCCCATGTGCAATCATCCAGTTGCAGGCTGCGGCAGCCTTCATTATACAGCGCTTGGATCACAGATTTGTAGGCTTTGGCAATGTCCGTCACCAGTTCATCCAGATTGCTGTAATACGTATCGGTTGTTTCTTTATTTTCTCCGCGCAGCAGCTCAGCCAGGAACTGCGCAGGTGCCGGAATCGTTTGGCGGGCGATAGCATCCTCTCCTGCGACTTGCTTCAGGAATTTGAAATCTTCAATGAAAGGATGATGAGAATGTCCGATTTTACCGGACAAGCGTGCGGTTTCCGCTCTTGTTTCCACACCTTGGAATTGGTAGCCGTTTGCAAGCTGTACCTTTTCCACGCCGTCCAGTCCCCACATAAAATCAAGATGCCACCAGGACCGTCTGAATTCACCATCCGTCACAGCTTGAAGTCCTACGGATTTTTGCTTTTCGACCAGCTTGATAATTTCTTCATCTTCAATCTTTCTCAGCTCGTCCGCAGAGATTTCATTATTTTGAAATTGAGTTCTGGCGTCTTTGATCGCTTGCGGGCGCAAAAAGCTGCCGACCATGTCATGTCTGAAAGGGGTCACTTTACGTTGGGATGCATTGTCAAGGATGCTGCTCATTAGGGTTATCTCCTTTTTCGCTTCAGTAGTGAAGTTGTTGTAAGAAAGATAACATACATTCTCAGCTATAAGGTAACTCCAATAAACTATAGCTAGTTATAGCCTAAGGCTATATCAAACTTTTTTATTCCCCTATCGCCTCATGCAACGCTTCTACATAGACAGTAGCCAGCTTGGAGAGCGCGACGTTTTTATGGCAAATCCATCCTACATTAATAGACTCATCACACTCCAGAGGGACGGAAATTATCTCGTTACCGTTCAGATCCGCACTAATTACCCCAGTAGAAATGGTATAACCGTTCAAGCCAATAAGCAGATTAAAAAGGGTCGCCCGGTCATTAACATGAATGCTTTTGGGATGCGACAACGTACTCAGAATTTCCTCGGAGAAGTGAAAGGAATTGTACTCCCCTTGCTCAAAGGACAGGTATGGATAAGGATGAAGCTGGTCAATGGTCACGCTAGACTGCCGGGATAGCGGATTATTGGCACTGATAAAAATGTGCGGCTTGGCCGTAAACAGGCTGTTGAATTGCAGATTTGCATCTTTTAGCAGCTTGTTGATGACCTTAGCGTTAAATTCGTTCAGATACAGGATTCCGATCTCACTGCGCAGGCTTTTGACATCCTGTATGATTTCATGGGTTTTGGTCTCCCGCAAAGCCAGTTCATATTCATCCTGTCCATATTGATTCACCAGATTTACGAATGCATTTACTGCAAAAGCATAATGCTGCGTGGACACAGCAAAATGCTGTGGTGAAGGCTTGGCATCCAGATAGCGATTTTCCAGCAGCTCCGCCTGCTCAACGACCTGACGTGCATAACCGAGGAATTCCACGCCTTCTTTGGACAAAGAAATGCCTTTATTGGTACGCTCAAAAATAGTGATATGAATTTCTTCCTCCAGATCGCGAATCGCGTTCGACAGACTGGGCTGGGAAATGAACAACCGCTTCGCCGCCTCATTCATGGAGCCACGATTGGTAACCTCGATGACATATTTTAATTGTTGTAAGGTCAATGCATGATGTCCTTTCCGTTTGTGTTTCTTCTATTATATAATACATAATCACGCTTCTGGGCAAAGGGATAATAGAAACACCTCCTCAAAATGGTAACATCCATTTCAAGGAGGTGCTTTTGCACGGTTGTATTAATTAACGGACTTCACCGTTTGTAGCGATCAGCTTTTGATACCAGTAGAAGCTTTGTTTACGAATGCGGCGCAGATCTTTGAGATCAAATTCCTCACGATCCACATAGATGAATCCGTAACGCTTACTGGAGCCCTGGTGGGTACTCACAAGATCAATCGCAGACCACGGACAGAAGCCGAATACGTCTACGCCGTCTGTAATAGCCAATTGAATCTGCTCGATATGCTTGTTGAAGAAGTCAATACGATAAGGATCGTTTACTACATCCCCTTCTTCCAGCTTGTCAAAAGCGCCCAAGCCGTTCTCTGTCACGATTAAGGGCAAGTGGTAGCGAGAATATATTTGACGTAATGTACTTCTAAAACCGACCGGATCAATCTCCCAGCCAAACTCTGTCTTTTGCAGGTTGGGGTTCACAGAGCCCCGGTATGCTCCGGGTTCACCCACAATTTCATGCTGATCGCCTGTATGTGAAAAATCATTTCCATCATCCAAACTTTCCCCTACAGTTTGGGAGGTATAGTAGTTAAAGGCGATAAAATCTGGATTTCCTTTCGCTAATATATCCATATCCCCTTCTTCAATAACAGGCTCATAGCCCTTCTCGACCAAATAGCTCCAGGCAATGTGGTTGTAGCGGCCAAATACAGCCATATCCAGGTAGAGCCAGTTGCGAATAGCTGCATAGTTGTCAGCTGCCAGCGTATCTTCCGGTTTGGAACTAGCTGGATAAATGACCCCAATATTCGGTGCTGGTCCAATTTTCGCATTAGGTAGCATGTCATGGCACAATACCATTGCCTTCGCCTGCGCAACTAACATATGATGATTTTGTTGATACAGTACCTTTTGTGGATTTTCCAGACTTGTATCCAATGTACCAATAGAACCAGGATGGAGAATCAGCATGTTTTGTTCGTTAATGGTTAGCCAGTATTTGACTCTGTCCCCAAAGTTCTCAAACAACGTTTTGGCATACTGCTCGAAGGCATCAATCGTTTCCCTTTTGGACCATCCGCCTTGTTGTTCAAGCGCATAGGGCAGATCAAAGTGATACATAGTAACAATGGGCTCAATACCATATTTAATTAATTCGTCAATCAATGAGCTGTAAAATGCAATTCCCTTCGGATTGACTTCACCCGCGCCTTGTGGATAGATGCGTGTCCAAGCGATCGAGAAGCGGTACGCCTTAAAGCCCATTTCAGCCATCAGAGCTACGTCCTCTTTGAACATATGGTAATGATCACTGGTTACCTTAAAATCAGTGACTCCTTCGACGTGGTTAGCCATGTCAATGACAGAGGGTCCTTTTCCATCTTCGTCCCATGCACCCTCTACTTGATAGGCGGAAGTAGAACCTCCCCAGAAGAAGTTTTCAGGAAATGCCTTCAATTGATTATGTTTCATGCTATAGTCCCTCCAGTTATCGTTATATCCTTCTGATTTCGCAATTCATGTACGTGAGGATGAGCTTTCCTGTATTACACCACCAAAGTTAGCAATACTTCATTTTTTTGAATCTGCTCCTGACTTGTCTCAAATACGTCCACTTTGTTTTTCGTCAGTGTGACAATGACAGGGGTTACGATTTCGTACCCTGCTTCTATAATCTGCTCTCTGTCAAATTGGATTAACAAGTCCCCTTGTTTTACGATATCTCCCTCTTGAACGACCGGATTAAAATGCTTCCCTTTCAGCGCGACGGTGTTAATTCCGATATGAATTAATATCTCCGTACCCGCCTTGGAAGTCAAGCCGATGGCGTGTCCTGTAGGGAACAGCGAGGTTACAACTCCATCTATGGGCGCTACGACCTCACCGACAGATGGTTCAATGGCTAAGCCTTTTCCCATTGCCCCTGTAGAAAATGCCGAATCATTCACTTGGCTCAGTGGTGTAGTCTTGCCTGTGATCGGGCTGTATATCGTTTCTTTCTTGATGTCAACAGCCTTAGTTGCTGTAACAGCTAGTAGAGGTTCTTCCGTCTTAGTGGTCTCAACGGTTGCTGCCGTCTCCCCCTTCACCTTGCTTTCATAGCCAAAAATAAGAGTCAGCACCGTGGCTACCGCGAACGAGCATGCGATGGCAATTACGTAAACCAAGGTCGGCGTATAGACCGGAATCGCAAAAATGTTGTGAAACACATAAGCCGTCATTTTCACTCCAAAATGTCCATTGATGGCACCGCCTATCGCCCCTGCGATAATGACAATTGGAATGACTCGTTTAAAGCGAAGCACCAGACCATACACAATCGGCTCTGTTACACCCGCCAGCAAGCCTGTAATACTCGTGGAACCCGCAAGGGTTCTAAGTGTTTTATCTTTTTTCGCCTTCAGGAAGATACCGAATGCGACACCAATTTGAGCAAATACAGCCGCAGCCGCCATAGCCTCAATCGGATCACCGCCAACACCGATATTTTGAATCGTGATCGGGGTAAAGCCCCAGTGAAGTCCGAAGACGACCATAAAGGTCATAAAACCGCCAAGCACAATCCCTGACAAAATGCCGCTTACACCGATTAACCATGTCACACCCGAAGAAATCCAATCTCCTACTGTTGTACCAAACGGTCCGAATGCTATTGCAGATAAAGGAACCATAATCATTAAAGCCAACATCGGAACTAAAAACAGCTGCAAATCCTTAAGAATGATCTTCTTCAAAAACTTGTCTACCAACGCATAGATGCTGATAGATATGAATATCGGAAAAACACTCGCTGAGTAGTTCATCATGACCACCGGTATTCCCAAAAACGATACATCAGAACCTTTGTCCATCAGTCCCGTAAAGTTAGGTTCCAGGAGAGCTGCACCGATCACACCAGCTACATAAGGATTCGCTTTTAGCTTTATACCGAGCGTAATCCCTAGTAAAATCGGCAAGAAGTAAAATACAGCATTCCCGGCAGCAGACAGGATCAGATAGGTATCACTTGTTGCGGACATCCAGCCCAGCAAGGTCAAAACCGTCAAGAGGGCTTTCAGCATCCCCGAGCCTGCCATCGCCGGAATCAACGGGGAGAAACTGCCGGAAATGACTTCAAAGATTGTGGATATGACGGATGTCTTCTTTCCGCTGGATTCGTTCGCCGCAGAGTTGTCTGACCCAAAATCCCTGTTTTTCATGATTTCCGTATATACATAGGCAACATGGCTGCCAATCACGACTTGAAATTGTCCTCCGCTTTCAACAACAGTAATGACTCCCTCGTGTTTCTCAAGCGCTTCTCTTTCAGCTTTTCGTGAATCATTCAGGTCAAATCGGAGCCGTGTAGCACAATGGACAAGCCCATTAATATTTTCTTCTCCTCCAACGAGACGTACGATATCCTCGCCCATTTTCTTATGGTCCATGTTCATTCTCCTCTGGGGCAGATTGCCTGAAAACAAAAAAATACCTAAACGAAAGGCCTGCATGATCATAGAAAATGATCACTGCCATTCATTTAGGTATCGCCTGCTTATCAGTAACAATCCTTAAATTTAAGTTGTGAGCCTACTATAAAACACTCCGAAATCGTTTGCAAGCTTTTTTTTCTAAGCATCAGCCAAATCATTTCTGGAGGTTACACGCTGTATATGAATCGTCAAATACACTTTCTCGTCAATCGACATCGCACTTTCATGCTTTAATTCCAAGTATTGATTAATTAATTGGGTGCACTGAAAAGCCCTCTCGTATTTTTCTTTGACTTGGTCATACAAGAAGTTATCCCCTGATGCTAATTGCTCTTGTTCATTGCTCAGCAAACGTTGGGCAAAGTACTGCAAATGTGTAATAAATCGCGAATAATTAAATGAGGTTTCATCCAGTGTAATCTGATAGTAATCGGTTACAATATTGAAAATGTCATCAATGACTTCAGTAATCTCAACCGTTTGTTTCATGCCCTGACCGTCTTGTCTTGCATTAACAAAATGCATGGCAATAAAGCTTGCTTCATGCTCATCCATTTGAATGCCAAATTGAGCATGAATGATGTCCAATGCATTCATACCTATCATAAATTCTTTTTTGTAAAATTTTTTGATCTGCCATAACAGTGAATTTTTAAGTCCCACGGATTTTCTGTATCGAGAGATGGCAAATTGAATATGGTCAATCAACGAAATATAGATATTATCACTAAAAATATCTCCCATTTCTTTTTTGGCGCTGCCTACAATTTCATCCGCCACCTTCAAATACTCTACAGATGTCTCACCAATGAGATCAATTAATTTTTGCGGAATTTTATCGGACTTTAATACAAAGGTTTTTTCTATTTTTTCTTCATCGACCCTTTGACCATTTTTCTTTTTAAAACCCAGACCGTTCCCTATGACAACAAACTCATGACCTACCTGATTTTCGGCCCGAATGACATTGTTGTTAAATATTTGCCGGATGATCATCTATCTGCTCACCTCATTGATGTAATAACAAAGTTGGAATAACAAAAAAAACCAAATAACGACTAAGTCCATTAGTCATTATTTGGGTATCGCCTGCTTATCAGTAACAATCCCGAAGGACACTATGCCCCTCATTCAATTACTCTTACTATACCGCTTTCAAAGCAGAATAACAATACAATCATGCCAAAAAACCGTCAAACACTCGAAATCCCTGTGCTCAGCAGCTTTTAAGTTGATGCTTAACGTTCTTTTTCTTTGCAAAATATGTCTTTGGCAACCTGAACTGCTGAGGCTGCCCGCGGCCATCCTACGTAAAAGGCTAGCTGTGTAATGACCTCAATCAATTCTTCCTCCGAAATCCCGTTCTCCTTGGCCAGGTTCAGATGATAAGGAAGTTGATTCACATGCTCACCCGCTACCAGAGCGGCAACTGTAATGAGACTCCGTTCCCTAAGAGATAGCTCACTTCTTCTCCATACATCTCCAAAAAGAACTTCCTCCGTATAGCTTACAAAAGCGGGTGCAAAATCACCTATCGTTTCCCGAACACTCGATCTAATTAATTTATGCTTCATAATATCATCTGGGCAAGTCCGTTGCCAAAGGACCAATCCTCTAATTCGGTCTCTACCAGTGTCACAAATACATCCTCCGGTCTAATCTTGCATTTAATAGATATGAGTTCGGCTAATCTTTGGTAAAAACTCTTTTTTTGTTCCGTAGTTCTACCCGATCCCATCGTAATTTGGATATAAAGCAGCTTGTCTGTTCTGAATATATTCAAATAATCGGAACTATAATAAAACTCGCTCTGCTTATGAGCATGAAAAGCCTGAAAATAATCCTTGGGCGGGACCTGAAAATGTTCAATCAAAGCATTCATGATACAGCGGCTAATGCCAGGCAGCTCTTGCTCTGTGTATTGTTGCTCCAAATAACCTACTCGTACAAAAGGCATATTCATTCTCTCCTATCCGTTGGGATAAGATGATTGTACTCTCCTTATCTTCATCTGTATAATTGAAAATAATCATAAACATATTCAATTTTATCGATGGAGATGAGTCCATATGGATTTAAAAGAGTTAACTACGTTTCGTACCATTATTGAAGAAGGAACCTTCTCAAAAGCTGCCGCTAAATTAAACTACGCACAATCTACAGTTACGAACCAAATCCAGAGGCTAGAGAAAGAGCTGGGATTTCAGCTTTTTAAAAGAGGCTGGGATGCGGAATTAACCGCCTCTGGAAAAATGTATGCCGAAGAGGTTGACGGTCTTATTCAGCATTGGAATTTTGTAATGGATCAGGCGAAGTCGCTGAAAAATGAAGAGATTGGCACGCTCCATATCGGTGTGATTGAAACGGTAGCTACTATCGCACTGCCGTTGATTCTACGACAGTTTCGAGAGCATAAACCGAATATTACGTGCCACTTTACAGTGGGAAACACGGATGCACTCTCCAAAGCTTTGTTGGACGGTACGCTGGATTTTGCAATCTCTGGAGAACCTCACTCGATTCCTTCCCTACATTTCGAACCTCTGTATCATGAACAAATTGCTTTTATCGTGTCCCGCAGTCATCCCTTCGCGGTAAGAAGTGAGCTTCAGCTCGAAGATCTGTATGAGTATCCGCTTATCGTCGGAGGTAAGAACTGCTTGTATCATATACGACTGGAGAAGGAGCTTTCCCGCTTCCCGTCGATGCCTTTTTTTTATACCGTCAGTCAAATTTCGTCTATACCCTCATTTGTACATACGTTTCCTTCGGTTGGAGTGGTTCTGTCATCAATGCCTTTGCAGAAGGACCTGGTCACCATTCCTCTCCAGCTAACAGATCCGAATATCCCCATCGGACTATTACAAAACAATCAGCACCCACAATACCTGACTTCGGCCCAAAGGCTGTTTATGCAGCTGGTTAAAAAAACAGTGGGGAATGACACCCGTTGGAGCTGAAAATATTATGAGCCCATAAAAAAACCGCTAAACACCTCGATATACGAGTGTTTAGCGGTTTTCCTATGATAAGACCAAGAGGAGTTCGGCTCCTCTTTTAATTTCTATACTCTTGTGATACTCGTTATTTCGTTTCAACTGGTTTTTTCCACAGTCCCAGAATGAGCGCGGAAATCACGGAGCCGATCGCCACTGCAAGCAAGAATAGCAACGCATGGTTGGCAAGAGCTGCTACAAAAATTCCGCCATGCGGAGCTGGAAGATTGATTTGCCAGAATTGCGTCAGACCGCCAGCGATCGCCGACCCTACAATACAAGAGGTCAGGACTCGCAGAGGGTCAGCAGCCGCGAATGGAATGGCACCTTCCGTAATGAAGGACAATCCGAGTACATAGTTTGTCAAGCCAGACTTGCGTTCTTGCTCGGTAAATTTATTTTTGAAGAACGTCGAAGCTAGTGCGATCGCCAGTGGAGGCACCATACCGCCTGCCATAACAGCTGCCATCATAGCCCCGTTTGTGTTACCGCTGGAAGTAAAGACACCGATCGAAAATGCGTATGCTGCTTTGTTGAAAGGTCCGCCCATGTCGATCGACATCATTCCGCCCAGAATCAGACCCAAAATAACCGCATTACCAGTTCCCAAATTGTTCAGAACATTGACAAGCCACGTATTAATACCACCAAAAATTGGATCGAACAGGTAGAACATAATCGCGCCTGAAATTAGGAGTCCAAATACAGGGTATAACAAGATTGGTTTTAAACCGTCCAGAGCTTTCGGCAGACCTGCAAAAGCTTTACGCAGGAAGATAACTACATAACCGGCCATGAAACCAGCTGCCAGACCGCCAAGGAACCCTGCATTGGAGTTTACAGCCATCAAACCACCGACCATACCTGGCATCAGTGCCGGGCGGTCTCCAATGCTCATTGCGATAAATCCGGCCAGTATCGGAATCAGGAAGTGAAATGCACCTGTTCCTCCGCCAATCGTTTGCAGCAATTGGAATAGTACATTATCTTCTCCAGCCACTTGTTCGATCAAGAAGGAAATCGCTAACAAAATCCCCCCGCCGACAACGAATGGCAACATATGAGAAATCCCGTTCATTAAATCCTTGTAAATTTTACTGCCTACGCTGGTCTTCTCGGCTTTTGACTCTTCAGCGTTGCCTTTACCTTCACTACGGTAAATTGGCGCTTCGCCGTTCAGCGCTTTGCGAATCAGTTCTTCAGATTTACGGATACCGTCACTTACCGGTCTTTGCAATACAGGTTTACCGTCAAATCTGGCCATTTCAACCTTCTTGTCAGCTGCAACAATGACGCCTTTGGCACGACGGATTTCATCTGCTGTCAGTACGTTTTGTGCGCCTTCCGAGCCGTTCGTTTCTACCCGGATATTGACTCCCATTTCTTTCGCTTTCTTAATGAGAGCGTCTTCAGCCATAAACGTGTGCGCAATGCCTGTAGGACAAGCGGTCACCGCAACTACAAACTCGTCAGAATCCGGGTTGCCAACGATAACGTCCGGCGTTTGCTGTGCTTTGGCTGCCTCTTTCTTGGCCTCTTTTGCTTTCTTGGCAGCTTCTTCTTCCGCCTGCTTAGTATCAAATAGCTCGGTTACTTCATCCGGTGTTTGTGTATTCATCAGCTTGTCGATGAAATCAGTATCAATGAGCAACCGAGAAAGGGCAGCCAGTGTGCGAAGATGTGTGTTTGCTGCTCCCTCTGGAGCTGCAATCATAAAGAATACCTTCGCGGGCTCACCGTCCAGCGATTCGAATTCTACGCCTTTACTGCTTTTGGCAAAAACGACGGTCGCTTCATTCACGGCTTTCGTCTTGGCATGCGGCATCGCAATACCACCGCCGATTCCAGTGCTGGATTCAGCTTCGCGTTTGTATATCATTTCTTTGAACAAGGCCCGGTCATTAATACGTCCACTTGCTTCGAGACTGGTGATGAGTTCCTCAATCGCCCCGTCCTTTGTCGTTGCCTGCAGGTCCATGATCATCGTTTCTTTAATCATCAGGTCTGTTATTCTCATTGTTCACACTCTCCTAAGTTCGATCAGCGTGTAGACACACGCATAATAAGCTCATGCTGTAGCCAGATTACCGTTTTGAAATCGTGACTTGCGGCCGTAATTGTTCAATTTTCTCTCTCGTAGCCAGATCATCGGAGAACGCGGTTGCGCTTCCGGATGCCACTCCTGCACGGAAGGCTTCGATCGGATCGCCATGTAGAGCCAGCGTACCCACGAATCCAGCAATCATAGAATCACCTGCGCCTACAGAATTTTTCACCGTTCCTGCCGGTACATTTGCGTGATACACTTCATCTGCCGTAATGAACAAAGCCCCTTCTCCTGCCATGGAAATGAGTACATTTTTTGCACCTGCTTCCAGTAGTTTACGACCGTAAGTGACGATCTCCTCCTCAGAATGAATAGTTACGCCAAACAACTCAGCCAGCTCATGATGATTCGGCTTGATGAGCAGCGGTTTATGAACCAAGGCCTTCATCAGCGCCTCACCTGTGGTGTCGATAACGAATTCAGCCCCGGTTTGCTGACATACGCGAATCAGTCGCTCGTAGAAGTCCCCTCCAAGGGATGGCGGGATGCTTCCCGACAAGACGACAATGTCATTTTTCTGGAGACTCGCCAGCTTTTGCACCAATGCATCGGCTTCTTGCTCACGAATCGCAGGCCCCAAACCGTTAATTTCCGTTTCATCACCATGCTTGAGCTTAATATTGATCCGTGTATCATCTTCGATCATTACAAAATCAGTTTTAATGGATTCTTCCCGCAATGTATCGTCGATAAACCTGCCTGTGAACCCTCCGAGGAAACCAATCGCCGTGCTGTCTGCCCCCAACTGGTTTAGTACACGTGATACATTAATTCCCTTGCCACCTGGCAGTTTTAAATCACGTTTCATCCGGTTCAAATCACCAAGCTTCAAATCGTCAACTTCCACGATATAATCAATGGAAGGGTTCAGCGTTACTGTATATATCATCGTTATCCCTCGATTATCTTAGTTTTCTGTGCGATGGATCGGCGTGAACGTTCCGGCACCGATTCAGTAATAAGGATAGCTTCCTTGAGTTCGAACAGTTTGGCGAAGGTTACTTCTCCAATTTTGCTGGAATCGGCCAACACATATGTTTTGCCGGACAGCTGGTGGGCACGCCGCTTGATCAGCGCCTCTTCAGGATCAGGAGTGGTATACCCCATCTCCACGTCTACCCCGTTCGTTCCCAGAAAGCACTTGTCGAATCGGAAATTGTCCAAATTCTGTAGGGCAATACTCCCGATTACGGCTTTGGTATGAATTTTCATCATCCCTCCCAGTAGATAGCTTCTAATTCGTTTGCTTACCAGTGCTTCTACGTGGGAGAGACCATTCGTCACGACCGTCACGTCTTTAGCTTCAATGTAAGGAATCATCGCCATCGTTGTTGTTCCCGCATCCAGATAGATACATTCACCATCCAAAATTTCTTTGGCTGCCATACGAGCGACTGCGTTTTTTTGTTGAACGTTTTTGAATGTTTTTTCTTCCATGCCAGGTTCCTGACTTTTCTGATTCAGCAAGGTTGCCCCGCCATGAATCCGCTTTAACAACTGACGGCCTTCAAGATCTATCAAATCACGCCGAATCGTTGACTCAGAAGCTCCCAAGAGATCAGCCAATTCCTGCAATTTTACAACACCACGCTCTTGTAAGCGCTGTATTATTAACTTGTATCTTTCTTCCGTCAGCATCTTCATTCCCCCAACTGTTCTTATCGTACCACAAACCTAGCAAAAAACAATCATTTTTCTCCAAAAAGATTCAAAAAAATTCATTCCAACTTCATTTTTTTACAAAATGGTGAATTCCTGCTCCAATCAGCATGATTGCGTTTACATTTTAAAGAAAATTCAGCTACTTTTATGTAAATTCATTCTTCTTACATAGGAATTCAGCAGTAAACGTTCAAAAACGTTCTGACACTTTAATATGCCCCATCATATCCCTTGCTCCCTACGGTCTGGATTGCTGTAGCTGTAATTCTCGATTCTTCAGCCAGCAAATCATAAAACTTTCTTATGGCCTGGACGCGAGGGTCAGTGCTGCAAGCTTGGATTAACTCAACAAGAGCCATGACTGCGTGCATATCGCATTCATGGCTCACCTCATTAGGATAAATATTCACCCTCAATCATCTTCTCTAGATAATCTTTCGGCTGCGCAAGAAACTCAGCAAAGCTGCATACATCCGCATATTCTTGATGCTCCTCGTCATAATAACCAAGACACTTGTGCTTCGGATTCCACACCAAAAGGATATCCGAATAGTTATCTACGTTTAGAGACAATCGCAACAGCTTTTGCCGTCCCACCTTCATCTCAACCGTATCTATGAAAGAGAAGAACTCAACAAATTGGATACCTAAATCATTTTCTGGAAGATCCACACGGAGCTGATCTCCCATCAGAAAGGCTACAAGATCCTTAGGAAGCTTGTAGCTTTTTAAGGTATGTCGTTTATTCTCCAGATTATGAAACGCTGGTGGTTCCACAGACTTTAGATATTCGGCCATTTCCACATTCTTATTGCTAACAGCAATCGTATATGCCCGATCTCCATCCTTTTCTGCCAGTGTCACATCAGCTCCATACTCTACCAGGTACTTAACCAACGCAAAATCATTATTTCGTGCTGCCACAGTTAAAGGAGTCGCTTTATAGGGATATATCATATTAGGAGCATTGTAATTAATATCCACACCATGCTCCAACAGTAGTGCCACGGTGTTCAGATCATGGTTACTAACTGCGTTGCGCAGCGTTGCCCCACCGTGCTGCTTTATATCGAGGCCAAGTTCGTGAATCAGCAAGATATTCTTTTTATTGCCATAATAGGCTTGCTCATAGGCACCGGCTTTGACCTGATTTTTTCCGTCCAGCTTGGCACCATGGGCCACCACATAGCGGACAATTTCTTCTGAACAATAACGAACAGCTGTTAAAAATGCGGGACGATCTTTTGCATTAAGTTGAACACCTTGCTCCACCAACAGCTTCAACACATCCAATTGCTCGCAGATGAGCGCAAGGTCTAATGGACTTAACGTCGTATATTTGCTGAGTTTAATTTCTTGTTCGATATCCCAGCCTTCGGTCAACGCTTGGCGTAAAGCCGACATATTGCCTTCTACAATATGCATTGCGATTTTTGGAAGAACGTCAAATTTGCCGATATCTTTTAATTGGATCATCGTATACCCTCACTCTTTATGTATCTGCTATTCATGTACATCTATTTTATACCAATCTTCCGTTTACTTAAATCCGCCTGACTCCCCAGTTTATTTGCTCACTCTAATGCAAACAATTGAGAGTATAGGTGAATATGCCTTATAGAAGCTATAATTGTAGTTGATTCTTTATACTCGATGTAACGAAAAGGAGAACATATGAATAGCATTCAATACTTATCCCAATTCAATTTGCTGCATAGTCTCTCACGAGAAGATTTGATTGAAATGGATCAAATGACCTCCATTACGACTCTACCAAAAAATACATTTATTCAAACCCCAGATACCTTTTCCGAAGGGCTTTATTTTGTGAAGAAGGGAAAAGTACGTCTATATAAGCTAAATGCTGACGGGAAGCAATTTACTTTGGATATCCTCAATGAGGGGAATGTATTTGGTGAAATGGATATGATTTCATTAGGGACAAGGGATATGTATATAGAAACGATAGAAGAATGCGATATCTGCCGGATGGACAAAGACCGCTTTGAGCATTTTTTAATACAACATCCCCGGTTTATGATGAACATGATCAAGGTGCTAAGTGACCGAATCTCAGGAATGAGCAGTCTGGCCCAGCATTTAGCCTTGGGAAATTTACAGGATAAAATTTTATATGTTCTTTTAAAATTATGCGATCAATTTGCCCTTCAAAGTCATGATGAGTATTATAAAATTGATTTCCCGCTTTCTCACCAGGAAATAGCAAATTTGGTTGGAGCCACCCGTGAGGCTGTAACAACCGCTCTACAGGAGCTCGTCAAAGAAAGGGTCATTAAGACCGGCTTTAAGACAATTTACATCCATCGCCAAAAGCTAGTGAAGTTGTAAGCTACATTACATCTTTCCTCCTGACAAAAGCATTATCGTATACCTACCAGCAAATATACGATATGGAGTGATGAAATGCTACACCGCAAAGGGGCTCGCAAAAGAACAGATATCCCTACTGATGTACTTCAATTGCTACAACAGGGACAACTTGAGACTGTGAATCTTACCGAATGGCTGGCTGTAGATCATATTGTACTTCTGCGGAACGCTCTTGATGAGTTTGGATTGCAGCGATCATTCAATGTCTTCTTGACTGAATTGGATCATCTGAAGGAAAAAAAGATCATGAAAATGATACCCGCAATAGCACAAGCATGGCTTCATGTGTTTGAGCAACAAACGTTAGAAGAGCGTACTCGTATCTTTGACGCGATGGCCTCTCATCTTTCAGATAGCATTCGCTGCTGGGCTGCCTACATCATCGGGGTAGATTCCCGTTTAAGTCTAGAAGAAAAATTAGCTGGTATTCGACCATTTGCAGCAGATTCCCATTTCGGAGTACGTGAAATTGCCTGGATGGCAATGAGAGAACCTATATCCTTGCAACTGGATGAGGCGCTTGTGCTGTTAAACAGCTGGATGCGAAACAAGGATGCTAACATTCGTCGTTTTGCTATAGAATTAACCCGGCCACAAGGCGTTTGGGCCAAACACATCCCTGAACTAAAAGAACATCCCGAGTTAGCCCTTCCACTTTTGGAAGTGGTTCAATCTGACCCTGTCAAATATGTTCAAGACTCGGTGGGCAATTGGCTGAATGATGCCAGCAAAACTAACCCGGAATGGGTAATTAAGGTATGTGATACATGGCTGTTGGCTTCAGATACAAAGGAAACGAAGCGAATAGTAACTCGGGCACAAAGAAGCTTGAACAAAATGAAATAATCTGGAGACTCCTCCCCATCCAATCCATAGCTAGAATATTTACATAAACTATGAGATACATCTGGAATATTAGGAATGGAGGAATTCCTATGTCTATTATCCGAATCTATCTGGAAGCAGACAGTGTTGTATCTGGGAACATTGCCATCACCACGAATATAAATGTCACTCCAATTGTCAATCGGTACACGGCCGTTGTTGTGCTCGGCAACATCCTAGGGGGAGTGACCACCATCCCGGCACAAAATTTTACGAATGATAGTGGGACTTCAGTTGCGGCAAACAGTCTGGTGGTTCCGACCAGTAACGGTTACTACAATGTATTTGTGAATGGAACGTTGCAGCGAGGCGGATTAACGACACTTTCTCCTACTAATCTAATCATAAATACTGGCTTGTTAGTTGGCGCTACCGTAGTTATTGAGGTGATCAATTTCAACACCAGCGCTTCCTCAACATCTGTCAACAACGTCACCGTGACGACCACAATAAGCGACTGAGCTACGTAAAACAGGACAAACGCCTCTTTTTTATAATTTAATAAAAGGGTAAAATTCCCTTTATAAATATGAAACAGAGGGAGTTATTTCCATGCGATTCAGTTATGCCTATTTTCGATTTTATATTATTGCACTTATAGCACTATTCATTCTTACCAGTTGCAATTCCAAAAATGCTGTAACTACAGTCCAAATGAATTCTAATGTAGACAATACGACTCATAATACAGCCGTTGTGGACAAAGAAAGTCAACCTGTCCCACACGTCACAGAGTCGTCAGCTCATACCGTTACCTCGGATAAGGATCTTGTGGCTCTCACCATTCCCGCTGGCTGGCGTAAATTTAAACAAGGACAACTGGATTCAGTGCTTAGTGTTTGTGACAAAGAAAAAAAGAACGTAGGTCTGGTTTTCCGTGTCCCCAAGTCAGCTTTTGCAAATAATATGACGCTCGACGAATTCGTACAGCAACGTGAAGAAATCTCCGCACTGGGCCTAGAAAACTTTAAGGCTGTGGATACTACCCCAATCCAGATTGATTCCACAACCGCTAGAACAGCCGATTATAGTGGGAATTTCCAGGGCCAACAGGTCTATTACTTCAGTGCCATGTTTGAGAGCAAACAGCATTATCTTCAAGTATTGATCTATTCAAGGGGAGGCTCAGCTATAGAAAAACATCACGAATTTGCGACAATAGCCAGCTCCTTAAAAATATTAAGCGACTCACAAGTGGAGCCTGATCTTCGTTCAACAACTATTTTAAAAACTTTTAAAAGCGAAGATGCCCAGCAACGAATCCGTCTCCCTTATGTATGGAAGGCTGGTTTAATTCTTAATCCAGATGCGTTAATTCAAGCCTGGTATGAGAAAAACGATGCGTACATGGTGGTCATCAAGGATTGGAAATCTGAACTACCTTATGAGAAATCCTCAATGATCACATTAAAAGAATACGCTGAGTTTTCAGCTCAATTAGTACTTAAAAGGTCTGGAAAAGGGATAATATTGACGGGACCAATAAAGGTCAATATTAACGGGAATCAAGGCTTGCAATACGAAGTATGGACAGAGAACGATAAAGTGAAAGTTGTATATTTAATCACTTATTTGGAGCATACCGATTCTTTCTCTCAAATTATTTTTTGGACGAGAGCTGATTATTACGATAATCAAAAATCTGAATTTCAAAGATACACCAAAACATATAGAGAAGAAGAAATATAGACATGACAAAATCCGCCAAACCCTTAGAAATCTTTGTGTAAAGCGGATTTTTTCTATGTGACTATCACAGCTTGAAATCCTAAAAACTTCTCCATATTAAAATGGAACTATATCACCTTAATTCTTATCTTTTGTGGGCTAATAAGAGATTAACTATAGTATCCAGTTGAAGCTCCAGCGAATAGGGATCTTCCATCACAAACTCATCCCCTTTATCGCTGAATGAACCGTACATGTACACCTGTCCTTTTTTTACAGCCAGAAGACCCTTCCATAGCTCACTATGTAGAATCTGATTGGCCCCTTCATCTTCTGAGCCATATACAAAGATGTGATCTCCCATATACTCGGGTAAAACCTCAAGCGAAATATTTTCAAATCCTTCTTTCATATTCAATGCTTTCTTAGTGGGTGGCAGCTGTAGCATTTGATATATGGTTGGACTTCCGTAGTTACCGCCTTTCGCCGCTAAAACATAGATTGATTTATTGGCGACTTGTACGATCGAAACCGTCTCTCCATCTTTAATAATACCGTCAATTTTAGTTCTAGCTTCTGCAACTTTCTTCTCATATTCAGCAATCCACTGCTCGGCTTCTTTCTGCTTACCAAATATTTCACTGATTCTGCGGAATTTATCCAGTGGTCCCGCTGTAGATTCACCCTCCCAATACGGCAGGAACACAGTCGTTCCTACCTTCTGGTAGCTGTCGATGTTCTTTTCAATTGAGCCGATAATTAAATCCGGTTGCAGTACGGTCAGTTCCTCCAAATCCATAGGAAAATCCCCGAGATCTTTGATTCCGTCTAACTTCTCTTTGGGATATCCCGATTGATCAATCCAAGCCTCATTCAACATAAAGCTTCTGACCCCTACAGGTATAATCCCCAGTTTTAAAAGATGACCCATATACTGATCCGATGCTACTCGTTTCGGGTTAGCAGGTACTTCCACATCGCCTTTTAGTGTCTTAACCGTTCTGGTCTGTGCTTGTACTGCCGCTTGTCCATCGCTGTTGGATGATGTCGCTGTATGATTGGCTTTCGTTTGCGAGCTTCCATTTGTATTCGTCGGAGCTGAGCAGGCTCCCAGCATCAATGATAAGCACAACATGATCATCATTGCTGTAATTTTGCCTCTTCCGTGCATGAATAAATCCCCTTCCGCATGATACCGATATTGATAATCAATATCAGTATAACGGCTGAAAGCTGTCCGCTGAAGGGCATATTTAAGCTTCGTTTGGGGCATATCCTGATCTTGCGCCTGGATATGCTGCTGCCGTTCTTTTTTGAATCGTACAGGAGATAGTCCCTTATATTTCTTGAAGCTGCGACTTAATGAATGAGCATCTGGATATCCCACACGCTCTGCGATCTCCTGCAAAGTGGCATCCGTCTGCATTAGCAGCTCTGCCGCTCGATTTGCCCGTATCTGGCCCAAGTAATGAATTGGACTGGTATGCATTTTACTTTTGAACAGCCTTGATAAATATCCGGTACTGCACTCTAGCTCCTCCGCAATGGACTCTAGTGTTATAGACCGACTAAAATGCTCACAAATATAAGTTACAGCTTGCGCTACCAAGTCAGGTTTAAGGGGCTGAATGCCTTGTCGATCCAATTGATGTAACAATTCGAAGACAAAATGATGAAATAAAGCTTTGACGTGCAGTTTACCAAGTCCCGATCCCTTATGCCATTCTTGCTCCAACAGCTTCACTTTATCATACAGGGGCAGCGGGTAATGAGGTGCGAAAGCATACTGATTCTGAAAAGGATTTCCCTTTTCCAGCAATTGTGCGATCTCCTTCCGACCAGGTAGGGCCAAAGTTGCCTTGTACAGAATGATGTAATATTCAAGCACATCCTCCGTCATGACGCTCAGGTACATTCCTTTTCCCCCATGCAGGACATGAAAACGATCCACCCTATGAACACTGTCATCTAACCATACCCGCGCACTTCCGCGTACAGTATATAAAAACGCACTGACCGGAAGTCTGTAGTTTCGCAATTCTTCCCCTTTATCCATTTTCTTATGGCGAACATCCATCACTTGTATAAACACATGGTTCCACAATAAAATGTGTTCGTTCAACTTCATTACTACCGCTCACCCCCTATCCAAATATAAGAAAAAGCCCTGTAAAGGGCTATCTTTTTTTTGTGAACCATTCAATTGTCGCTTGGATTTCCACCTATATGTTTAGGTTCCAAATCGTTTGCGATACCCACACTTTCGGCACAACTCTTCCACTGCTTCTCTCTTGGAGAATCCAAAGTACAGACGGTTTGCACGCTCACCTTCCACGATCTCCGAAAAAGTTTGCTCATGGACATTTCCTAAATTAATGACGCCTTCTCCATCAAGACAGCAAGGGACCACTGTTCCATCCACCAAAACCGCCGCTTGACTGCGAAGCGCATGACAAAAGCCTTTTCCGTCATCTTCTGGTGCACTCAGGCTAGGCCATTCAAATTCGTAGTCTTGATTCAAATATACATTGGGGGCGATTTTGACCCCACTGCCCGGCATTACTTTTTCTTCAATCCGATAGTTCAGCCCAAACTCTTGCTCCAATTGCTCCAGTGTCTCGCGGTTGCGCTGACGCTGCACATTAGTCAAATTGTCTTGAGTCAGGTTCCAGAGACGGAATGAAATAATGACATTGTGCTTTACAGCTTCTCTGACAAACGTGAAAATATGACCCAAATAACCTTCTCGATCCACAGAACCTTCATGCCCGTCAAAACTATGAAGAGAAAAGTTCATCTGCCGTAATGCCGGCTGACCAAGCAGCTTATGTCCGGTCTTCGGCAGCAAGGTACCATTGGTGGTAATGTTGACCTTTAAGCCTTTCTCATGCGCACTCTCCAGCAAAAGATCAATTTTGGGATGGAGCAAAGGCTCTCCTTTTACATGCAGATAAATGTAATCCGTATGCGGCTTGACCTGATCAAGCACATTCCGAAAGACTTCCGGATCAATAAATTTTTTGACACGTTGTGTCTGAGGGCAAAAACTGCATGCAAGATTGCAAATGCTTGTTATCTCAATGTATACCTTCTTAAAAGTCTTCAACATGATTTCCCCATTCTAACCTTCATCCTGAACATTTGGTTTATGCTCACTAATCTTATGATTATAACGGGTTATGAACGAGAGGTAAACTCTGCGGATATTTTCTATTGACCTTAGGTCTGACCTAAGGTTTATAGTGAAGTTATTCAATTATCAATTATGAGTAAGGAGACCTATCATTGAAAAAACACATAACGATCAGCCAGCTTGCTCAGCTCATGAATGTATCTGTACATCAGCTGCGGTATTTTGAAGAAAAGGGTATCCTTTATCCGTTATACACAGATGAAAATCAATATCGAATGTACGGACTTCATGAAATTTATCAACTTTCACATATTTTAATGCTACGTAAATTAAATATCCCTGTCGGCCAAATTGAAGAATGCATGACTTCCTACACTGCCGATGATTACAACCAGCTTTTAGAACATTCGTTACAGAAGGTACAGGATGAAATCGCTAACTTAAAGCTGCTCGAACAGTTTATTCATAAAGTGCTAAAAGAACATCATAACCTTACCCGGCAAAACAATGAGTATCGAATCAAGCTTTTGGATACTCGACATTTAAAGCTGTGGTTTGCATTGGAGAGTGATCAAGAACTCACGGCCAGGAATCTATTTGAGCAGCGGCCTTCACCACCACAATTATTTGAAAATGATCTACATTATCTATCTGATTCTGGACAGGTGAAACTATATTATGAAACGACATCAGGAGCAACTGACTATATTCTGGAAGAAGGCAGCTATCTTTATAAGCACTTCTCTGCCACTGAAGACGCTGAGATCGAACACCAAGTCCAACAACTGGAGCATTATGCGACCCAGCACCAATATGAATGCCTAAGCAAGGTCATTGTGGTGGAAAAATCCTATCTATCCATATTCGACAGCAACGAGCTGCAATATGAGATTCAAGTAAAAATTTCTGATGTGCAGGAGGACGTTACATGAGTCCACAATCCTATAACATTGTTGCTTATCAAGAGCAAGACCATGAAGCCGTATGTAAGCTCTTAGTGGAATCGTTTAAGGCAAAATTTCAAGCTCTTGTTACTTTGGAGGATCAAGATATACAGCGTTTATTAATGCAGGTTTGGGTTCAACATCCTGATTCTACATCTGGGAAGCAATTTGTGGTTAAAGAGAACGAAGATGTTGTTGGTGTCCTTTCGCTCAAATGGAAGGCTCCCTCCTCTTCACTTCCTAAAACAAATCTCACTTCTTTGACTTCGCTTATAAAACAGTTTGGCTGCTTCAATGTATTTAAATTTTTGACAGGCATGTATGCGCTGGACTATAAACCTGCCATAGATGAGTGTTATATTGATCATTTGGCGATTCGCTCAAGTCATCGCAATCAAGGGATCGGGCGACGTTTTCTAGCTTTCGCACAGCAGTTTACGGTTGAATCCGGTTTCCATGCGTTGACACTTCATGTAGCACATCAGAACCGGCAGGCTATCCGCTTGTACCACAATCTAGCATTTGAAATTGAGCAGTCTCAATATAATTATTGGCGACATTTTTGGTTCAAGGAGCCTGTATGGCATCTAATGAGCTGGAAAGAACGAAACTGCATTCGAGGAGAGAACAGCATTGAAAAAAACATATAAGCTAACCCTTGGTATTGCGGCAGGTCTGGCTGTTGCCTTGATATTGATTGTTTTATATCAAAATTCCTACAAGATGACGGAAGAAAAAATACAAATTGCAACTCCCAAAGGAGTATTAACAGGTACACTGGCTTTGCCTAAAAACTACTCGGGAAAGGTTGGATTGGTTGTTTTTGTCCATGGAGATGGTCCAATCAATGACACGTATGATGATGGATACAAACCACTGTGGGAAAGGTTTGCTTCTAAGGGGTATGCTTCCTTATCCCTGAATAAGCCCGGTATTAACCGCGCTCCAGGCGATTGGCTGGAGCAAAGTATGGAGGACCGGGCACAGGAGATTCGATATGCAGTTGACTGGGCCAAAACCTTACCGATGATTGATAAGCACAAAATCGGCCTTTGGGGAGCCAGTCAAGCAGGCTGGATCATTCCGAAAATCGTTAAAGAGGAGCATGATATTGCATTCAGCATCCTTGTATCGCCAGCTGTGAATTGGATTACACAAGGGCGATTTAACACAAAAAAAGAGTTGGAACAAGAAGGAGCTAGCCCGCAGCAAATTAAAAAGAGACTGGACTACGACCATAAGGTTCTACAATTACTGAAAAATCATGCTTCCTATGAAGAATACCTAAGCATAGCCAGTCCTAGCGATATCATTTCCAAAGAAAGATGGAGCTTTATAGGCAAAAATTTTCGTTCTGATTCTACGGAAGAATTAAGCTACTTTAAATCTCCTGTACTCTTGGTTCTGGCTGGGAAAGATATGAACGTAGATGTAAAAGACACCGAGCGAGTATATCGCCAAAAGATATCTCCAGACCTGCTGTCTGTCATTCATTTGCCAAAAGTTGACCATTCCATGATGAATGAGTACATCACGCATTCCAAGTCCCTAACCTTCTTAACCGCCGTATTTGCCCCCAGACAATTGGTGAGTGATGATTATCTACAAATTCTCGCCGATTTTGTTAGTCAGCATTAAGCTTGGAACTGTTGTATACTCTATTAGACCGGGAATAGATATATAAACAGCAAAAAAACGGCATTTCTGCCGTTTTTTTAAAGGATGGACTCTCAGGGACTCGAACCCTGGACCAATTGATTAAGAGTCAACTGCTCTACCAACTGAGCTAAGAGTCCATATAAAATTATGGTGGAGCCTAGGGGGATCGAACCCCTGACCTCATCGCTGCCAGCGATGCGCTCTCCCAGCTGAGCTAAGGCCCCGTCTCATGTAAGTTAATTAACGTTTCAAGCGACTTCTATATCATATAAAATATTCGACCCTGTGTCAATACTTTTATAAAAAAAATATTAACATCTTCCCGCCACGGCCCTAAAAAGATACAGTCAGCGATCAGTCGCTGTCTGTATCTTTGGATAACAGTGTTTTCAGTTCCTTCATAAACATATTGATGTCTTTGAACTGCCGATAGACGGACGCAAAGCGTACGTAGGCCACTTCATCCACAGGATAGAGCTGTTCCATGACCAGCTCACCAATCTGCTGGCTATCCACCTCTGTGGCTGCCGTGTTGCGAATGGCGTTCTCCACCTGAGATACAATCAGATCGAGCTGCTCGACTGATACTGGACGCTTCTCACAGGCTCGAATGAGACCGCGCAGCATTTTATCACGGCTAAACTCTTCACGGCTGCCATCTTTTTTGATGACCATCAGTGGGGTCTCTTCCACCATTTCAAAGGTGGTAAAACGCCTGGCACACTGTTCGCATTCGCGGCGGCGTCGGATGGACTTATTATCATTCGCTGGTCGCGAATCCAACACTTTCGTGCCGTTGTAAGCGCAATACGGGCACTTCATAATCTCATCACTTCCTTTTTCCAATAAATTCCCGAAGCTTTTTAGTAATAATTTTGTCGAAACGGATCATAATATGTTTACCACGTCGCAAGGAGGTGAACAACAATGGCACAAGGAAACAATGGCAACTCCAACAACCTGGTAGTCAGCAGATCCTCCGGTGCTCTGGAGCAAATGAAATATGAAATCGCTCAAGAGCTGGGTATCAGCATTCCTCAAGATGGATACCAAGGTAACATGACTTCCTATGAGAACGGTTCGATCGGGGGCTACATCACAAAACGCCTCGTAACGATCGCCGAACAACAATTGGCAGGACAATACCAATAATCTCGGTAATAATGAAGAAGTAATACGAAAAAGTGTAGGGATAGGCTGCTAAAAACAGCCTGTCCTGCGCTTTTTTTCATTTTAAAGCGAAAAGGCTCATGTTGTCATTAACCTGTCCCTTAAAACTCATTATAAATTTTTGTATATTGCCTGTAGTAATAGATGACTCGCTGTACATAATGCCGTGTCTCACCAAAAGGGATTTGCTTAATGGACTCTTCTTTGCCATCCCACACCCCCTGATCTAGCCATTCCTGAACTTTACCTGGACCAGCATTATAAGCCGCTACGATGACCACAGGATTATCCTGAAACTTCATAGACAGGTTATGCAGATACCAGGTCCCCAGCTCAATATTGGTGCCGGGCTCGTGCTTGACACTATCCAGCGGGACCTTCTGAATCTGGGCACTCTCCATAATCCAATTGGCTGTGTTCGGCATAATCTGCATAAGCCCCAGCGCACCCTTGTGTGACTGCTTGCTGGTTTTAAAATTTGTTTCCACACGGATAATAGACGCCACCAAAAATGGGTCCACTTCATAGGTCTGTGAATACTGCCGAATCTCATCCTTATATTGAATCGGGTAAAACCAGGACATCCAATTCGAGTTGAGGAACAGAATCAGGACAAATCCGACAAACAAAATGAGCAGGACTCTTTTCTTACGTAAAATGTTCATGCAAGTCCCTTTCGCTGCCAAAACTGATCAATTTGCATCTGCGTCTCAGACTGTGTTCCGCTATTATCAATAACAATATCAGCTAAATTTTTTTTCTGCTCGATATCCATTTGTGCGGACAAACGAAGCTCGGCTTGCTCTTCTGTCAGACCGTCTCTGAGCATCAGACGTCGGAGCTGAACATCACGTGGTACATATACAACCATAATTTCCTCGTACAGGCTCTCCAGCCCAGACTCATACATTAACGGGATATCTGCCAAAACAAGCTTGTCCGGCTGCTCCCGTTCATAAGCTTCCATGCGCAGACGCATTTCCTCACGAATAGCAGGATGCGTAATATCGTTAAGTGCCTGTCGCTGTACAGGATCTCTGAATACAATCTCTCCCAGTCTTTTGCGGTGCAGGGTTCCGTCAGTGTTTACTATAGCTTGTCCAAAATGCTGTATGACCGCCGCCAGCACCGGATGCCCCGGAAGCATAACTTCCCGGGCAATGGCATCTGCGTCGATCAGCAGCGCACCCTTGGCGACCAAAAGAGCCGACACGGTGCTTTTTCCGGTAGCGATCCCTCCGGTTAATCCGATATTCATGCTCTTCACCTCATAACAGCTTCAATATACCCATCATAATCAGTAATAATGCCGGCAATACGCCGAGCGCCTTCATAAATCGAAATGCTGACAGGAAGAACCCTGCCTTCATACCAGCAATCAAAAATACACCGCTGAATAACGTAATAGCCAGCGCAGTAGACAGGGGCTGAAAACCAAGCATGGCTGCACCTAAGCCCGCTCCGAACGCATCGACCGATAATGCAATACCTAACCAAACCGCTTCGGTAGCAGATATACTGCCGGAACGGTCCATATCCGCAGCAGACGGGCTTCGAAGAATCCGAATAACAAGCCCCCATTTGCGGAACTCCAGCGAAAATAACGTTCGCTCCTCCTGCTGTAACTCCAGAGAAGTCTCTGTCGATAGATCTCTTCCTGAGCTGGTTAGAGACTCTGTATTGGCATTCTCAGCACTTTTTTTCTCCGCAAGAGCTGATATATGCCCTGAATCTGAATCAACCTGTTCCGCAAGGTGCAGATCCCGAGGGACTTCCGCTGTTTCTTCCGTCAAATCTTCCTTGCGTTGCAGAGCCTGAATCAAAGAGTAACAGCCGATACAGATCAGAATGACAGCACCGAAAACCGTCGTATATACAGGAGACAGGACACGGGATAGTAATGCGCCGAGCTGCATGGATATGCCGATCACCAAACCTGAACATACGGAGATGATAGCAATCGACAACAATGGAATTTTCATTTTGCGCAGACCATATGTAACACCGACTCCGAAACTGTCCAAACTTAGCGCAAATGCCAGTAACAGCAGGGCTCCCCAATGATTAGCCACTCCAATTCCCTCCCATTGCGAAGGCTGGGCCTTACAGCAACCGACTCCCTTCGCAGTATTGGTACTTGGAACAATATATGAGAGGGATGGGCTTGGGGTGACTGTGCCTGTTTAGCGCAAAGGCTGGCAGACCGGGCAATGATGTGTGCCACGTCCAGCTACGACGGATTTTTCGATCAATGTACCACAGTTAATACAAGGCTTCGCGTTGCGTCCATAGATTTGCAACTGATGCTGAAAATCACCCGTTTTGCCCTGTCCGTTAACGAATGATTTGATGGACGAGCCACCAACCTGAATCGACGCGCCCAGCGTGGAGACAATAGCTTCATGCAGTACGCGAAATTGGCTATCCGTTAGGCTTTTGGCTGGCTGTGCCGGATGAATCCCTGCCTTAAATAACGATTCATCTACATAAATATTCCCGATGCCTACCACATATGACTGGTTTAACAGCGCTGCCTTGATCGAAGTCGAACGAGTTCCAACAGCGGCACGCAGCATTTCAGGTGTAAAAGCCTCGTCCATCGGTTCCAAACCGAGTTTATTCAGCGGCTTTTCCAGCAAATCCTGTCCTGCCGGAAATAAGTGCATTGTACCAAATTGGCGTACATCCTGATAACGCAGCTCTGTACCATCTTTAAAATGAAAGATGACATGGGTATGCTTTTCCACAGGATCATCTTGTGAATACAATCCATAGCGTCCTTCCATTCGAAGATGGGAGACAAGCACTAGCCCGTCCAGCAAAATCCGCAGAAACTTACCGCGTCTTTCCACCCCAATAATCCGGTGGTCAGCCAATTCCATCGCAAATGCGTGGATATCATCGGGACGTTGGATAATACGCGGCAAATTTACGGTTACATGATCTATATGTTTATCGACGATTAGCTCGTTTAGTGTTCGTTTAATGGTTTCTACTTCCGGTAATTCCGGCATGATGTCTTCACCTCACCCTATATTATAACGGAAGCAACGTCAAATTGGGACTATCTACTCATTGAAATATCTTACTTGGCCTCATACCAATTGCTGCCATAGCTTACTTCCGCTTTAAGCGGCACAGCCAGCTTTAATGCAGCTTCCATGGTAGCGGGAACAAGCTCTTTCATCGTTTCCATTTCCTCAGGCGGAACCTCGAATACAAGCTCATCATGTACTTGTAACAGCATACGGCTGCGAAGATTGCGCTCACGCAGCGCTGCGTCCATCTGCACCATCGCCAGCTTGATAATATCGGCTGCGGTACCTTGAATCGGCGTATTCATCGCTGTACGCTCGGCGAACGAACGCTGGTTGAAATTGCTGGCGTTAATCTCTGGCAAATATCGTCTGCGTTCCAACAACGTTTTTACGTATCCATCCCTCTTCGCATCCTTCACAATATCATCCATGTAACGGCGAACACCCTGGAACACGTCAAAATACTGGTCGATAAAGCGAGCCGCTTCCTTCCGCGTAATATTCAAATTTTGCGACAAACCATAGTCGCTAATCCCGTAAACAATCCCAAAGTTGACTGCCTTTGCGGAACGTCGCATATCGGAGTCTACAGCTTCTGCAGGGACACCGAACACATCGGATGCGGTCTTGGTATGGATGTCCATATCGTGAACAAAAGCCTCTTTCAAACGCTCATCATCCGAAATATCAGCCAGCACCCGCAGCTCGATTTGTGAATAGTCTGCCGCCAAAATCGACCAGCCCGGCTCCGATGGAACAAATACTTTGCGGATTTTGCGTCCTTCTTCGAGACGGATCGGAATGTTTTGCAAATTCGGAAATTGACTGCTCAAGCGTCCAGTTGCTGCAACCGTCTGCCGGAAATACGTATGCACTTTACCTGTCTTCTCCGAAATTTCTTTAAGCAATCCTTCGACATACGTCGATTGAAGTTTGGCAATGGTGCGATATTGCAATATGTTTTGCACAATATCATGATATGGCGCAAGCTTTTCCAGCACCTCTGCATCGGTCGAGTACCCGGTTTTTGTCTTTTTAATAACGGGCAGACCCAGCTTATCAAACAAAATCTCACCCAACTGCTTAGGCGAATTAAGATTGAACTCTACCCCTGCAATGCTGTAGATCTCACCTACCAACGTTGTAATCTGGGCTTCAAATTCTTTTCCCAAAGCGCGCAGTTCCTCTACATTCACCAAAATACCCTGCTTCTCCATATCCGCCAGAATGCGGGATAACGGCATCTCAAGCTCATGGAACAGCTTGTGCATTTCCGTTTTTTCCAGCTCCGCCTGCTGCACAGGTACCAACGCTTCGATCACCGCTGCCTTACGCGCCACATGATCGGATAGTACATCTACGTCAGGAATTCTATATTTAGCTCCTTTACC
The DNA here is from genome assembly GCF_038008995.1 of Paenibacillus sp. FSL W8-0439. NCBI lineage: Bacteria > Bacillati > Bacillota > Bacilli > Caryophanales > Paenibacillaceae > Paenibacillus > Paenibacillus sp. FSL W8-0439. Next base: position 1,834,896 of record NZ_JBBPAK010000001.1, on the reverse strand, counting down.
AAACACTTCGTCGTCTGGACGAATCGATGACAAGCCATACTTGGCTGCCAGCCCACTCAATGTCTGATTGGCGTCTGTCGGATCTAGCAAGTATCCGGCCAGCTGCACATCAAACTCAGCTCCAGCAAACTCAATTCCATGCCAGTGTAAAGCCAAGTCCGTACGATGCAGATCATGACCGCGTTTTTTGCGTTCAGGGTCGGCAAGCCATTCGCGAATAGGGGTAGCTGCATCACTTTGTAGAACTTCCAGTGTCATAAAAAACTGACGCCCTGTTGCGGCAAATATCAAGCCTACAATCTCAGCATGATGCGGATTATCACCATGCGTCTCAACATGCAGCACATCTACGTTATTCAGCACTTCTACCAATTCGCTGATCCGCTGTTCATCCAGCACAGTCACGTCTGCTACAGCTTCCTCTACGCCGACTCCAGCACTGCCGACCTCGCCCGAAAAGGATAAACGCTCCAGCAGGGACTTGAACTCCAGCTTCGCCAAAGCTGGTCCAGCCGTCTCTGCCTGTAGCCCGCTGAAAACCACATCTTCCAGTTGCTTGTCCAACGTTACATCCCGATAAATGGTCGCCAAATCCTTGCTCATTCGCGCATCGTCAGCATGAGTCTCCACGCGTTCTTTCATTTTACCCTTCAGCTCATCCGTGTGCGCCAGCACCTCTTCAACTGAACCATATTGATGCAGCAGCTTGAGCGCTGTTTTCTCACCCACGCCCGGAATACCAGGAATGTTATCCGACGTATCGCCCATTAGGCCCTTAAGGTCTATGATTTGCAGCGGCTTCAAGCCATAACGTTCCTGAATCTGCTCAGGTCCATACGTTTCCACCTCGGTAACCCCTTTGCGGGTCAAGCCGACCGTGACATGGTCTGAAGCCAATTGAAGCATATCCTTGTCGCCGGTCACAACCAGCACATTAAAACCCGCTTCGTCCGCTGTTTTGGACAGGGTGCCTATAATATCGTCTGCCTCATAGCCATCCAGTTCAAATTGGGCAATGCCGAAGGCGGTCAATAGCTCTTTCAGCAGCGGAAATTGCTGGGACAGCTCCGGCGGCGTTTTCTCCCGTCCACCTTTGTAATCCTCGTACCCTTTATGGCGAAACGTAATTTTACCAGCATCAAACGCAACCAAAATATGTGTTGGTTTGTGCTCCTCCAAAAGCCGCAATAACATTGTCGTAAATCCGTACACCGCATTCGTCTGCTGTCCGCTTGAATTCGTCAACGGCGGCATAGCAAAAAACGCCCGGTATATGATACTGTTACCATCTATAAGCATGAGTTTATCCATTTCGCACCTCGCAAGTTCATCAATGCATTCGTAACGTTCTTACGTATTACGCATTCCTCTTCCTATCTTAACATACAAGACTCTTTTTCAGAAAAAAACGGCTGTTTCCTAGCCAAATTTGCCTTTTGCTCAAAGACAAATCTGGATTAGAAACAACCGCTATATACTAAAAGCCTTACTGGTTCAAATCTGGCCGCTCTCCTGTCACGAGATATACAGTGCTTTCACCGATATTCGTAGCATGGTCGCCAATGCGTTCAATGTAACGTCCTACGAGCAGTTGCAGCATGGCTTGTGAAGCCTCTGCTGGCTTTTCTACCATAAAAGCGTATAGATCGCTGATCATGTGGCTGTACAAGGAATCCACCCGATCATCCTCTTTAGCCATTTTGTAGGCCAGATCTGTATTTTCATCCAAATAGGATTTGATCGCATTGTCGATCATTTCTTTAACAATGGAAGCCATGTGTGGAATATCCACCAACGGCTTCATCGCCTGCTGTCCTTCCAAGCGAAGTGTGACCTTGGCAATATCAAGTGCCAAATCACCCATACGTTCCAAATCACTGGAAATTTTAAATGCAACAATGATCCGGCGTAAATCCTTCGCTACTGGCTGCTGGGTAATAATGAGCTTGGAGCCCATATCCAGAATATTTTCTTCCATTGTATTAAGGGATGCATCATTTTTGACTACCTGTTGGGCCATTTCTGTATTTTTGGTCTGCAAACATTCAATAGCCTGATCGAGCGCCTTCGAAACGTGTGCACCCATTTCGCGCAGTACGGCTCTCAGTTCTTCTAATCCTTCATCAAAACCTTTTCTACGTATCATTTCGAAGTCACCCCTTCTCGCATAATCATCAAATTTGGCTTTAGCCAAAACGCCCGGAAATATAATCTTCCGTACGTGAATCCTGTGGCGTGGAAAACATCGCCTCTGTATCCGCTGCCTCTACTACAACCCCATTCAAAAAGAACGCAGTTCGACCAGACACACGCGCTGCCTGATGCATGTTATGCGTCACCATGACGATGGTATACGTGTCTCTTAATTCTTGAACCAGCTCTTCAATTTTCATCGTCGAGATCGGGTCCAGCGCAGATGTAGCCTCATCCATAAGTAAAATATCTGGCTGTACAGCAAGCGCCCGGGCAATACATAGCCGTTGTTGCTGTCCGCCGGACAAGCTCAGAGCAGAACGCTTGAGAAAATTTTTAACCTCTTCCCAAAGTGCTGCCTGCCGTAGGCTTTGCTCTACCAGTTCATCTAACTTGTCCTTTTGCCGGATTCCATGCAACCGCGGACCATAGGCCACGTTATCATAAATGGATTTGGGAAACGGGTTAGGCTGTTGAAAAACCATTCCCACCTGTTTACGCAGCGTTTCTACTTCCATAGTATCGCCGTATATATCCTGCCCTGCGATGCTCACGGTCCCTTCAATACGCGTTCCCGGTATCATGTCATTCATCCGGTTTAGCGTACGCAGCAAGGTTGATTTTCCACAGCCGGATGGGCCGATGAAGGCTGTTACCGTTTTTTCAGGAATATCCAGGTTTATATGTTTCAGCGCGTGGAATTTTTCATAATACAAATTCAGCTTATCAATCCGGATTACGGAATCATTCATGGATTTATGATCTCCTTCGTGTTGCAGTTATGGTCCTCAAGCATTGCACCTGATTTGCACAATATGAAGATTATATAAGCTGTGTGTAAATTCAGTGTGGTGGATTTGTTAACGGTATGTAAAATGATCAAGAACTCAGCATGAGCTCAAGCTCCTGTGCTATTCCAGCTGCATTCAAGGCAGCTTCTTCTGCGGAACGGGACATTTCACTATTTTTAGCCTCTATTTCATCGACTGCCTGCAATAATTTGGTAAACGTTTGGGTTCCGGCAGATATAAATTTAGAGCCTGTATGAATCTGCTGCATACTTGTATCCGTCAGTTCAGCAGTGTCACGCAGCATTTGCTCAATATGAGTGAGTAAGCCGGTAATCTGTACAGAAAAAGCTTTGGTCTGGAGTGACATATTCCGAACCTCTTGAGACACAATCTGAAAGCCACGCCCGTGTTCGCCAGCATGGGCCGCTTCAATAGACGCATTGATCGCCAGCAATCCGCTGTGATCTGCCAATGCACGAATGGATGAGGCCATGCCCGCAATATCATTCAGCGATTGGGTTAATGCTGTCATCTGCTCATGCTGGCGCTTCATTTGTTCCGTTACTGCATGATAAGAAAGCAGAACATCCTCCAGTTCCACTTTACCACGGCGGGATAATTCACTCATTGAGCGAGTTAGCTGCACACTGTCATCCGCCTCTTTCGCTGCATCCAAAACAGTCATCCGAATACGCTGGACTCCGTCATAGCTATGTCGAATCACATCGCCCCGATCTTCGTCTGCTTCTCTTTGCATTCGCTGAACGACAGACAGGATATCACGAATTGTGAGTACACCGAGTAATCTTGTCCCTTCCTTTATCAATAAACAATCGTAAAAACGCTGATCTTCACGCATCATCGCCTGTTCTACAATTTCCGTTGCTGGACTTTTCAAATCCACAATTAATGTATTCGGATCGGCAAATAGGGAAGCCGGTTTATCATAGAACAACGCCGCAGCGAACCTGCCCGTAAAATGACGATTGTATGCATCTCTCATGATAATGCCCAATGGAAGGTCATTTTTATCCACGACGATGACACAGGGGATATCTTCCTGTGCTTTCATAAGTGCTAACAGTTCTTTGCAAGACATATCCGTGCCAATGATCGGAACCTCCCGGCATGGCACATAGGTAGTAATCGGCTTGAACGTTTCACGTTCAATCACGGCAGTGGAACTCGGCTGGGTCTTTGGTTCCGTTATCATCGTTCTGAAGTCCCCTTTTTTTACTTACTTGGAGTGACGGGAACATCATATCGGTCATTTGTTGATTTTAATGGCTAGTTTTGTCAACGAAATGTAAAATCACAAAATGGACATAAAAGTTGCTGCTACGGCCTGGAAAGAGAAAAACGCTCCTCATTTATAACAAATGAGAAGCGCTTCTTTTTTTATTTACAACCAGCTTATACCCCACTCCGCGGATCGAATCAATATGAACCGAGTCAGGATCAAGCTCCAGCTTTTTACGTAAGGAGCTGACGTGTACATCCACCGTCCGTTGACCACCGATGTAGTCAAAGCCCCACACGGCATTCATTAGATCATCTCGAGTCAGGACGACACCCGGCTTGCGGGACAAATAGAGAAGTACCTCAAATTCCTTGGGTCTTAAGCTGATGGATTGACCTCCAAGAATGACTTCATATTTTTCAGGGTAGATTTCCAGCTCGCCCAGTTGAATTTTGGAGCCATCCTTCTGTTCAGACAACACTCCCTCATCCCCTCCGGATGTTCTTCGCAGCACAGCCGTTACACGGGCCAACAGCTCAGAAACGCCAAAAGGCTTTGTGATGTAGTCATCAGCACCCGACTTCAGTCCTTGGACCACCTCAGCCTCCCCGTTTTTAGCGGTGAGAATAATGATAGGTGTCGTCAGCCCCTGATGGCGAAGTCTGCTCAGAATGTCCAGTCCATTCATTCCCGGCAGCATCAAATCCAGCAGGATCAAATCGTAGGATTCTCTGGACGCTCTTTCAAACCCAGCACTGCCATGATCCTCCGTGTCCACTTCGAAACCTTCTTGTATCAAATTGTAGGATAGCAATCTGGCAAGCGTTGGTTCATCCTCAATAACCAGCAAACGTTGTCCCATTAATTACTTCATCTCCTGTTTACCTGTTAAAGGCGCATTAGTCAAAATCTCGAAATCTTCTCCATACTCATGCGACACCCGTTTATTTTATCACGGCATTGTTAACACAATGTAAAAAATGTTATAGTTCATTCTTCCTGTTGCAATAACGGTAATTCAACGGTAAACGTCGTACCCAAACCAAGCTCGCTTTCAACCGAAAGTGTACCATGATGCAGATCAACCAGGTGCTTGACGATAGATAATCCCAACCCCGTTCCGCCCGAGTTGCGTGAGCGACCTTTGTCCACCCGATAAAAGCGCTCAAAGATACGTGGCAGGTCCTTTTTCGGTATCCCAATACCCGTATCACTGACTGTAAATACGACCTTTTCCGTGTCATGGTCTCGCTGTAGCGTTATAACCTTGATTTTTACCTTGCCGCCATCAAGTGTATAGTTAATGCCATTAGACAAAAGGTTCAGGAAAATCTGCTGAAGCTTATCTTCATCTGCCTCCATAAACAATTCATCCGGGATATCCATGTGCAGTGTAATCCTTTTCTTCGCTGCTACATTGTTCAGTTTCTCCAGCAATGATTCTATGAAAGAAGAGATATGAATTGGAGAGCAATCCAGCGGAGAGCGCTTGGACTCGATTTTGGAAAGCTCCAGAATATCGCCGATCAGTCGATTCAGTCGTTCGCTTTCGTCATATATAATTTGTAAAAAGGAACGGGCTGTTTCCTCATCTTTGACCCCGCCACCAAGCAATGTCTCGGCAAAACCCTTGACTGCGGCAATCGGTGTTTTTAGCTCATGAGAAACGTTTGCCACAAATTCGCTTCGCATATTTTCCAACCGTCGAATAGCTGTAATATCCTGCAAAAGGAACAGCATCCCCCGGTATCCCCCTTCATCCTCATACATAGGGACACCATCTAGCAAAACGAGTCGTTCTTCGGGATTGTACAAATGCACCTCACCATGTAGCCTTTCTCGGCTTTGTATACTGCCCTCAATTAGCTTTGTGAGCTCATAGTGCTTCTTCAGCTCATGATACGGCTTGTCTGTCACCCGCTTACCCGCGACACCGAGCATACGCTCAGACTCACGGTTGACAAGCGCAATGCGTTCATTAGCATCGATCATCAGAATCCCGCCTGTCATATTACTCATGACGCTTTGCAGCAGATCCTCATTGTCACGAATCGTTTTCATTTGGTTTTGGAGGCTGTCAGCCATACGATTAATGGCTTCACCCAGTTGTCCTACCTCATCCCGGCGCTGTACGCCGACCCTTGCGTCATAATCCAGTCCTGAAATACGGTTGGCTACCCCTGTAATATGTTCAATGGGCGAGGTGAGGCTGCGAGCAATACGATAGCTCATCAGTCCAGCAGCAATAAACAGCAACACAAGCCCAATCCCGATGGCCGTCCAGCCGCGCTGCATTCCCTCTTCCACCGCTTTCAGACTCATGGATAAACGGATATATCCGTCAAAGCCCTTGTCCGATACAACAGGCTCAGCGACGTATAGCATGTTTCGTTGCAAAGTTTCACTGTAGCGTATCGTCCGTCCGATTCCTTCCGACGTAGCTTGTCGTATTTCTTCACGCGATGCATGGTTTTCCATTTTGCGCGGATCGCTTAACGAATCACCCACCACCGTCCCGTCCTTACGAATGAAGGTCACTCGCGAATCGGTCAGACGGGCAATTTCCTTCGCCTTCTCAGAATAATAGGAGACGTAATCTGTGCTGGATAGGGCATCAGCATTAACAAATGGGAAGGTTGCGCGAAGCAAGTCAATCTCGCGGCCCATGTTCTCCTCTAGCACCTTCATATTCGAATTTTTGAAAATTTGTCCCATAGTGATTCCAGCAGCAAGGACAGATACGCCAATCAAAATCAGCATGATCAGGGTAAGCCTGAAACGAAACGATTTCATAGAAATTTGCCCATCCTTTTATGTAAGTTAATCTCATTCTACAGGCTACCTGCATTATGTTCCACTGTGAAAAGAAAAAAGGCCGGAGCAAAAGACTGCCCCAACCTTTTCTTTATCCTCTTATCCGTTTACAACTTCACCGCCATTGATATGAATAACCTGCCCGCTTACATAAGACGAATCGTCTGAAGCAAGGTACACATAAGCTGGCGCCAGTTCTTCCGGCTGACCCGGTCGCTTCATGGGCTGTGCTCCTCCAAATTCGCTGACCGTCTTGGCATCAAAGGTAGACGGGATTAACGGTGTCCAGATCGGCCCTGGGGCTACAGCGTTCACTCGAATACCTTGATCCGCCAAATTGAGTGATAGGGAACGAGTGAATGATGTGATTGCCCCTTTGGTGGAAGAATAATCAATGAGCGTCTTATTCCCAGCGTATGCGGTAATCGACGTTGTGTTGACGATCGCGCTCCCTTTCTTCAAATGTGGCAATGCCGCTTGTGTTAGGAAGAACATACCGAAGATATTCGTGCGGAACGTGCGCTCCAGCTGTTCCTTGGTGATATCCTCCAGCTTTTGCTGTGGATGCTGCTCGGCCGCATTGTTCACGACGATATCAAGCTTGCCCAATTCGTTCACCGTCTGTTGCACCGCTTTTTTGGCAAATTGGTCATCTCCGATATCGCCAGGAATCAACACGCATTTGCGTCCTTCCTGTTCGACCTGACGTTTGGTTTCTTCCGCATCCTTATGCTCATTCAAGTAGACGATAGCTACATCCGCACCTTCTTTGGCATACGTGACAGCTACAGCCCGCCCAATTCCACTGTCTCCACCAGTAATCAGTGCAACTTTGCCTGTTAGCTTGCCAGCCGCTTTGTAAGTTGGTTTTTCAAATTGCGGTGCAGGCGTCATTTTGGACTCAATCCCCGGTTGCTGTTCCTGGTGCTGCGGGGGCAAGGTTTGCTGAGGTTGGTTGCTTTTAGCCATTGTACATTCTCCCTTCAAAATCAGATATTTTTTAGGATGCAACATTTGCATCCACTCTACTCCTGATTTACCACACAAACTTATCCGTTAAACGAAAAAAGAAAAATCCAGCTATGTGAGCACACAAAAAAAACGACCTATGCTTATTCTGCACAGACCGTTTTTTCAACGTTAGCCGTTGTCATTATTCAATTCCAACCGCTCATAAAATGATTCATTAAATAATATGGCTGTATACCATTAAAAACGTAATTAAGATCATGAAAACGGCCAACAGCGTACTGAACATTCGCACTTTACCAGCGTATTGCGTAATTGGCTGTTGGTTGCGAACCGCTTCCAGTGACAATCGTAATGGCTTACCCATAGCACCTGCGATACCAGAAATAGCAAGAAACAACAACAACACGACCACGATCCATGCTACCGAATAAGACTTCCAAGCAAAAATCATATAGATGCCGCTAATAAGCACAAGGATTAGTGCAAATTGCGCCAAACGGTTCAATAGCTGCACTGCCGATATCGTTCCCTCCTGCGCGCTTGGAGCCAATTTGTCGATTTTGCCCACGACGAAGGGAAGCAATAAATAAAAGCCCATTGCCAGTGATCCAATAATGTGAATAAAAAACATTCTTTATAACCTCCAATTCTTTATTTTCTTACAAACTGATTTTTCCATAGAACGATCATATTCCAACGAATGACTAGCATCTTTGCAATGTTTTGGGACATGCTTTTCTATGTAACTATTAATGCATATGAACTCTATTATACCGGGGAAGTGGGTTAAAGCAAAGGATATGAGGGGGAAAGTTTCAACTCGGGTGGATGCTTGTCCGCAATCATTCCGCTCGCTCCGCTGGTGCCAGCAAATCCAAACTGAAACTTTCAATATTAAAAGAAAAGGAAGAAAACAATAGACTATTTAAAAATAAAAGAGGTGGCCGACAGCCATAACTATGACTTGTGGACACCTCTTTAAGTAAAAAAGTATACCGTTTTAGTAGCAAATCGTATTTATACGTTGACTATTTTAGTCACATTACGAACCGCTTCGGCAGATTGATCGAGCGCTGCTTTTTCTGCAGCTGTCAATTCCAACTCGAACACTTTTTCGATGCCGTTACCGCCAAGAAGTGTAGGTACACCGAGGAACAGGTCCTGATAGCCATACTCTCCTTCCAGGTAAGCAATGACTGGTATAATCCGCTTTTTATCTTTTACAATCGCTTCTGTCATTTGCGCAAGCGAAGCTGCCGGAGCATAATATGCGCTGCCATTACCCAATAGGTTAACGATTTCTCCGCCACCCACTCGTGTACGTTGTACAATCGCTTCGATACGTTCCTGAGAAATCAGGTTATCGATAGGTATACCTCCTACGCTGGAATAGCGTACGAGCGGCACCATATCATCACCATGCCCTCCCATAACGAAACCGCGCACGTCTTCAACCGAAACATTCAGTTCCTGTGCAATAAAGGTACAATACCGAGCCGTATCCAACACACCTGATTGGCCAATAACCCGATTTTTCGGGAAGCCAAGCGTTTGGTACGCCGTATAGGTCATAGCATCGACCGGATTACTCAGAATAATGACGATAGCATTGGGCGCGTACTTCTTCACATTCTCACATACGGATTTTATAATTCCTGCGTTCGTGTTGACCAAATCATCACGGCTCATCCCCGGCTTGCGCGCGATCCCGGCTGTAATAATGACGATATCCGAGTTGGCTGCATTCTCATAATTAGAAGTGCCCATGATCTGGGTGTCAAATCCCTGCACTGGACCAGCTTCCAAAATATCAAGCGCTTTGCCTTTAGTCGGATTCTCTAGTTGCGGAATATCAATGAGTACGATATCACCTAACTCCTTCTGAGCCAGCAGCAATGCGGTAGTGGCACCGGTAAAACCGGCGCCAACAATGGATATTTTTTTGCGTTGAATGGTCAAGTAGTATTCCCCTTCCTTACAGGTTACTAATAATAGTGTCCGCGAACTCGGAGCATTTCACCTGTGTAGCACCGTCCATCAGACGGGCAAAGTCATAAGTTACAATCTTTTTATTAATGGACGTCTCCAGCCCCTTGTAAATCAGGTCAGCTGCTTCTTTCCAGCCCAAATGTTCAAGCAGCATAACGCCGGACAGAATTACGGAACCAGGATTCACTACGTCTTTGTCTGCATATTTTGGAGCTGTACCATGCGTAGCTTCAAAGATAGCATGCCCGGTTACATAGTTAATGTTTGCACCTGGCGCGATCCCAATTCCACCAACTTGAGCAGCCAAAGCATCGGACAGATAGTCCCCGTTCAGGTTCAGCGTAGCAATGACATCAAATTCAGAAGGACGAGTCAGCACTTGTTGAAGTGCAATATCAGCAATCGCATCCTTAATAATGATTTTGCCTGCATCTTCAGCTGCTTTTTGAGCTGCATTTGCCGCATCCTCACCTTCTTTTTCCTTGATGACATCATACTGAGCCCAAGTAAATACTTTATCTGCAAACTCTTGCTCAGCTACTTCATAACCCCAGTTTTTGAAGGCACCTTCGGTAAATTTCATAATGTTACCTTTGTGTACGAGCGTTACACTCTTGCGCCCATGGTCAACGGCATACTGAATAGCTGCCCGTACCAGACGCTTTGAACCCTCGGAGGAAACTGGCTTAATCCCAATTCCTGAGGTTTCAGGGAAACGGATTTTATTCACGCCCAGCTCTTGCTGAAGGAACTGAATTACCTTTTTCACGTCTTCAGACCCTTCGGCATATTCGATCCCTGCGTAAATATCTTCTGTATTCTCACGGAAAATGACCATGTCTACCAACTCAGGACGTTTTACTGGAGATGGGACACCGTTAAAGTAGCGAACAGGACGCAGGCATACGTATAAGTCCAGTTCTTGGCGCAATGCCACATTCAATGAACGGATACCACCGCCAATAGGTGTCGTAAGTGGACCTTTAATGGCTACAATATACTCACGGATGGCTTCCAAAGTATCGTTAGGGAGCCACTCGCCGTATGTATTGAAAGCTTTCTCACCAGCGAATACTTCATACCAGGCAATCTTTTTCGTGCCGTTATATGCTTTTTCTACAGCCGCGTCCAGTACGCGCTTGGAAGCTTTCCAGATGTCGCGACCTGTGCCGTCACCCTCGATAAACGGAATTACCGGATGATTTGGAACCTGCAGTTGACCGTTATCAATTGTAATTTTTTCGCCTTCAGTTGGGAGCTCAAACTTTTCAAATTTCGCCATAAGTTCCTTTTCCTCCTCAGATATGAATGGGTACAGGACGAAAGACATGATCTTTATCACAGACAAAAACGTATATCTCTCGCCGACCCTTCTATTGTACCTTATTTTTTAAATTCAGGGTATACAACCTCAATCTTCCTCCAAAGGTTAGCGCAACTCTGGTGACACATATTTTTGATCCATCGGACCTGTGTATTCCGCACGCGGACGAATCAAACGGTTATTTTCATACTGCTCCAAAATGTGTGCAGTCCACCCCGATACACGGCTTACAGCAAAGATAGGAGTAAACAGATCCCTCTTGATACCCAACTGGGTATATACGGAGGCAGAATAAAAATCCACATTCGGCTTCAAGCCTTTTTGCCCTGTTACAATACTCTCAATTCGAACTGACATATCAAACAACGTAGTGTCGCCGTTCATTTCTCCCAGCTCGCGGGACATTTTGTGCAAATGTTTGGCACGCGGATCACCGTTTTTATAGACACGATGCCCAAAGCCCATAATTTTTTCGCGGTTATCCAGTTTGGCCTGAATATAGGAGTCCACCTGATCCAATCCGCCAATCTCCTCCAGTGTTTTAGCAACAGCCTCATTGGCCCCACCATGTAACGGTCCTTTTAAGGCCCCAATGGCAGACGTGATCCCGGAATAAATATCTGATAAAGTGGCTACCGTTACACGCGCAGCAAAGGTCGAAGCATTCAATTCATGATCGGCATGCAGCACGAGAGCCTGATTGAACGCCTTAATAGCCGTCTCCTCCGGGTCCTTGCCAGTCAGCTGATACAAAAAGTTTTCAGCAATGGAAACACCTTTTTTAGGCGCAATTGGTTCCAAGCCTTCGCGTATACGCGCTATGGCTGCCACAATTGTGGGCAATTGCGCCTGAAGCTTGACGGTTTTGGTCACATTGGACTCTCTTGACATATCATCCGCCTCTGGGTCATACAAAGCAAGAGACGATACAGCTGACCTCAAGGCAGCCATCGTACTCAATTCTTTCGGGTATAACTTTAATTGAGTAATAATTTCATCCGGAATAGCAGCATATTCGCTTAACTGGCTGCGAAGCTCTTGCAATTGCTCTTGGTCAGGTAATTTTCCAAACCACAACAAATAAGCTACCTCTTCAAAATCGGCGTTAACAGCCAAATCATCAATGTTATAACCCCGGTACGTGAGAACGCCATCTACGATAGAGCTTATGGAGGAAGTGGTCGCTACGATCCCTTCCAGACCTTTAGTCGCTGTCATCGTTACATCTCTCCTTTGTAAAAACATTGTGAACGGACTTGCAATGTAAACATTTTCAAAAGTAAGATATGTCTTTTATTTAGCTGAGTAATGTTAACGCCATATGTCAATATTTAAACCTTCTTTCACTATACTGGATTTTGTCGTTTATGTGAACATTGAGGGCTATTCCAACACATTCAAATGTTTTATCGCATCTATAAAGAAATTTTTGAAACCCCTTACAAAATATATGCGTTCATTTGCACTTTTTTACATAGGTCTTGTCTTACCCTCCTCCCGCATAAGTATAGTAGAGCACTTCCTTTAAGGAGTGCCATCGAAAAGAAAGGAGTCGTGAGAGCTTGAGTCGGTTAATCTTGAATCGCATATTTCGTGCTCTATGGGTCGTAATCGTGATTGTAGCTCTGTTGCTGGGCATATATATGCTGTTCCCTCTCGTTTATCCTTTCCTATTCGCCTGGCTTGTGGCCTATGCTATGAACCCATTGGTCGTTTTTTTGCGTAACAAGGCTCGTATGCCACGTTGGGCGGCTGTCACGGTCTCCTTATTTGTATATTTAGGCGGAATCGCAATCATCCTGTCTGCTGCAATCACCCGAATGGTTCGAGAAATGATTAAGCTGGCCATGACTTTTGACGGGCACATCGAGCGTTTTAAAAGCCTGTTTATTGATTGGACGCAAAGCGATTTAATCCAAAATATAATTATTGAAATCAACCATTTTATTCGGGATAATCCCGATTACCAACACACCATTAACAGCAATATTGATAAAACGACTCAAACCGTCAGTTCTGCTGTTACTACGCTAGTCGGTCAATTTTTTAATGGGGTTTTAAATTTGCTAACCTCTCTACCTAATATGGGAGCTGTGCTAATGGTTATTGTATTAGCGGCCTTTTTTATTAGTAAGGATTGGGATCGACATAGTCGAATACTTTCGAATACGGTTCCTGATACGATCCGCAAACCATTGTCAGATATTTGGCACGATCTGCGTAAAGCATTGTACGGCTATTTGCGTGCACAGTTTATTATCATTTCCATTACCGCATTAACGGTTATCATTGGGCTGTTCATCTTGCGTGTGGAATCGGCCTTTACCATCGGTTTGATGATCGGGCTGGTGGATTTGTTACCTTATTTAGGGGTTGGCATTGTGATGATTCCGTGGACACTGTATGCGTATATGTCAGGGAATTTGGCACTAGGGGTTGGATTGTCGATCCTCTATGCCATCCTGTTGATTGGACGGCAGATCGTGGAACCTAAGGTGCTGGCCAGCAGCGTGGGATTGAACCCGCTTCCCACCCTCATCGGTATGTTCATCGGGCTCAAGCTGTTTGGCGTTTTAGGACTCATTATCGGACCTGTATCACTCATCGTTCTTGATGCACTGAATCGTGCAAATGTCATTCAGGACTTGCGCAACTACATTCTTGCTGGAAGAGTCCGCTAGGTTATAGAGAGGGGACAACGGCAGCTCAGTCAAAACCGCCGAAACGTAATACTGCCGTTTTTCATTTTTTTCTCCAGCCACTTTAATAAAAAACGTCGGTACAATACTCGTGTTAAAGGAAACACCAACGTAAAACCAATAATATCCGTTATAAATCCAGGGATAAGCAGCAAGCTCCCGCCGAAAAACACACATAATCCATCCAGCATTTTACGGCCAGGCATTTGGCCACGGTTCATTTCATTTTTGGCATCGGCAATCACCTTTCGACCTTCAAATTGCATCATGGCAGCGCCAATCAAGGTCGTCAGAATAATGAGCAGAATAGTTTTCCCCGCTCCAATCCAGTGACTTACCCATATAAACCCGTACAGCTCCGCCAAAGGAATGAGCAGCAGCAACAGCCACAGACGTTTACGCATCATCATGACTTCTGTCCCTCCCCGCCTGTAAAAGCAGACCTTAACGCAGTGTACAACTCAGGCAGTGCCTGATCGAGCCGAACGGGCTTCCAGTCGGTATTCAGCCACACATGTCGTGTCGATCCTGTGACCAGCAGTTCTCCCGGCAGCGTGTCAGCCTCTGTCCATACCTTTCCCACATTGTTTTGGTGCTCCTCATCCGTTACCCGTCGAACCTCATAAGTATAGTTCAGACGTAGTCTGGAGAAGTCCGTAATAGCGGTATAGATAGTAACTAAATCATCATATCGAGCAGGGCTCGCATATTTCGCATTGATTTCAATAACTGGCAGCAAAACTCCTCGATCTTCCATGCTCCGGTAGTTAAAGCCTGCCTGCCGAATCATTTCCGTACGTCCGATCTCAAACCAGTTTAAATAATTCGCATGATACACGACCCCCATCTGGTCGCTTTCCTGATAACGGACACGTAGAGGTGCGCCATACCATCGTAGTTGCGTTTGTTTCTCCTCTTGAGTCATACAAGCTCTCCTATCTTTGTGCATCTTTATCTCTATTTTGCCCTCTCTCCATTAAACCATATTTACCGCCTGGGAACAAAAAGAGGGCCGAACCATACGGCTCTCCCTCTCAAAGCATTTACAATGATGGCTTTATTATTGTGGCAACGGCTTGGACAGTTTATAATATCCACTTTCCGAAGCCAGTTTCAATAAGCTCTTGGCCTGACTTCCCGCCCAGGCGTAACCAAGTCGTCTTTCTTCACTAATTTTCATGATGTCCGTATACTTTTTGCCATCTCGGTCTGAGAAGAAATACTTATTGTCCTCCACGTTGTAGAAACGATACCACATCACGCTTGATGCATCCTTTTGGAAGAACTCCGGACCTTGACGATTGTATTTCATACCGTCGATCCGATTCGTGTCAAACCATTTCAAGGCACTCTGAGCTGCTTTTTTCACCTCAGTCGTCTGCGGTTGAGACATTAAGAATGCGGTAATGCCTACCGATTCCGTCGTTGTTTTGGAAGCAAGCTCGAATGCTCGCGCAGGCACAGATTCATAAGTAACCGGATCATGCTGTGCTCCCCAAATTGTTGGTGTGCCATTGTTTACAATTTGAGCTTTTAGTGTATACTGTACGCCTTTATTCAGAGCCTGCTGAAGTCTGGAGCGATATGTATTGTCAAGAATATCGCTATCAAACGGCTGTCTTTTGTTTACAATGTCATCTGCCAGTACCATCACTCTAACCATAGCATCATCGTTGTAAGTTGCGGCATCTGAGTAATTACCACGTTTAGGGTAAACCTGTGGCCAAGCGCCAGAGGAATATTGAGAGGTTAGTACGAAATCAACTGCTTTTTGTACACTGTTTTTAATGTCTTTGTTTTTAGTTTTTTTGTATACATCCGCTAAAAAGCGGATCTCGGTTGTCGTGGCCTCGTTATCAATCGTTCCGAGTTCAACACCATCCTTGCTCTTCCATGTAGAACGTGCTGCCTTGCCATCCCATTTGGATTTATAATTCTTTTCCATCGCTTTGAAGAATCCACCATGCGGCAATTGCCACGATACAATATTCAAAGCAAGCGTAGTGTCCTTGGATGTATTTCCTGTAGAAAATTTACTAAAATCACGATACTTATCCAGCAAACTACTCACATTCACACTAGCCAGTGGAACAACAGCATTTTTGTAAACGTTTGCATCATTGTATACGGCTTGGGTAACACTCGCACCTGCATCAGTCACATTCTGCTCAGCTGCTGCCCATGAAGGGCTAACAAGTCCAGTTGTTAGGGTAATAGCCATTCCAGAAAAAGCAATCCATTTGACAGATTTTTTAACGTTAAACTTCATTGCAAACCTCTCCTTTAATTGGATTGTGGTATTTCAAGAACTATTAAACACATGTATTATATGAAAATATAACCAAATAATCAATATATTTTATTATATACAAATGTAAGAGTTTACTAAACTAATAAAAAAACATCTTACCAATACTAGATTAGTAAGATGTTTATCATGTTTTATATCTATAACAAGTCGTCAATCTGGACGGCTTATCCAAAGCGACCCATGATATACTCTTGAGTCAACTCGTTTTCAGGATTGGTGAATATATCGTTTGTTTTCCCATGTTCCACCAAACTTCCAACATAAAAATAGGCAGTATAATCGGAAATTCGTGCAGCCTGCTGCATATTGTGCGTCACAATAACGATGCGCAGTTCTTTTTTCAATTCGGTAATAAGCTCTTCCACCTTGCCTGTAGACACAGGGTCCAGCGCGGAAGCAGGCTCGTCAAGCAACAGAATTTTCGGTTGAACGGAAAGTGCACGTGCAATACAAAGCCGCTGCTGTTGCCCGCCAGACAGAGCAAGAGCCGAATCGTGAAGACGATCCTTGACCTCATCCCATAATGCCGCCTTACGCAGGCTGCTTTCGACGATTTCATCGAGCTGCTTCTTTTTGCGCACTCCCCGGTATTTAGGACCGAACGCAATGTTATTATAAATCGATTTGTAAAAAGGGTTAGGCCGTTGCCACACCATGCCTATTTGCTGACGCAGCTTGATCACGTCCGTCTCAGGTGCCGTTAAATCCTGTCCGTCCATCCAAATATGTCCCGTTGTCGATGAAGACGCAATCTCATCATTCATTCGGTTAAGGGAACGCAAAAAAGTCGATTTACCACAGCCGGAAGGCCCAATCAGGGCGGTCACGGTCTGCTCTGGAAAAGCTAAGTTTACTTTTTTCACGGCCTCAAAGCTTCCGTAATAAATACTCAAATCCTCAGTACTGAACGGATGTGGCGCTTGCCCCGCAAGTTGTTCTGAACGCGTAGACTGAACGGATGTTGCTGGTGTGGCGGTTTTTGCCGTTCGTGTAATCACATGTTCCATTGTTCTCCATCCCCTTTCTAATCCATTCGTTTGGCAGCTGTCAACCGACGGTAAACGACTCTTCCGAACCATCTTGCACTCAAGTTGAAGACCAGAACGAGCAGCACCAATACCGCAGAAGCGCCTGCGGCGATATCTTTGGAGTCAGGAGCAATGCCTTCACTGTTGACCTTCCAAATATGAACAGCCAATGTTTCGGCAGGTCGCATCGG
The DNA here is from genome assembly GCF_038008995.1 of Paenibacillus sp. FSL W8-0439. Taxonomy (NCBI): domain Bacteria; kingdom Bacillati; phylum Bacillota; class Bacilli; order Caryophanales; family Paenibacillaceae; genus Paenibacillus; species Paenibacillus sp. FSL W8-0439. The sequence continues at coordinate 1,817,344 of NZ_JBBPAK010000001.1, read as the reverse complement.
ATTAATAGGCGATCTGGCATGCAATGGATTCCAATCGGTAAAATCAAGCGGCGGTGTACTCATCCCTGCTGTAAACAGCAATGCGGCGGCTTCCCCAAAAATACGGCCTGCGGCCAAGATGGTACCCGTAATCAAGCTTGGCAGCGCTGCTGGCAACAAAATGGAGGTAATGATTTTCCACTTGGACAATCCGAGCGCAAGTCCGGCTTCCTTTTGCTCCTTCGGTACAGCACGGAAAGCCTGCTCAGTTGTGCGAACCATCAGCGGCAGATTGAATACGGCTAGAGCCAGCGCCCCTGACAAGAGGGAAAAGCCAAAATTAAATGTATTGACGATGAGTAATAGTCCAAACAATCCAATGACGATCGACGGGAACGAGGACAATACTTCGACGACAAGTCGTATGAAGTCCGTAATTTTTCCCGGCTTTGCATATTGCGCCATGTAAATGCCGGCGCCCCAGCCAATTGGAATGGTGATAATCAAAGTTAAGATTAGCAAAAATACAGAATTAAACAGTTGCGGACCAATGCCGCCACCTGCACGTAACGTTTGCGGAGCACTGGTTAGAAAGTCAAAAGAAATATGACTGACTCCACGGGCCAAAATGAAGCCCAGCAATCCCACCAAAAGTGCAACAATGAACAAGGCGAAGAAACAGATTACAAATGTAGCGATCTTGTCGGTCGTTTTAGCTTTCATCAAACCCGGTTTCTCCTTTCAAGCAGCCTTACCAGCAGCACGAAAATAAATGTCATGAGCAGAAGAACAAGCGCCATACTCCAGAGTGCATTGTTATGAACGGAGCCCATCGCTGTGTTGCCCATGCTAAGTGTAATGACGCTGGTCAAGGTCGAAGCGGATTCCAGCAAGGAATGCGGTATGTGCGGAGCATTCCCGATGACCATCTGTACAGCCAACGCTTCTCCGAAGGCACGAGCCATCCCGAGAATAATTCCTGTTAAAAGAGCAGGCAGCAGCGTCGGGATAATAACACGGGCAATTGTCTGCCAGCGGGTAGCCCCCAATGCATAAGAGGATTCTCGCAGTCCCCCCGGCAGGGAAGACAACGCATCCGCCATAATACTCGTAATCGTCGGTAAAATCATAACCGACAACACAAGGCAACCTGCGAGAATACCAATGCCTTGTCCCCCGAACACGTTTCGCAGCAATGGGACGATTACGGTCAAGCCGACAAAGCCATAGACAACCGACGGAATGCCGGATAACAATTCAATGGCAGGCTGAAGGATACGTTTACCCGATTTCGGCACGATTTCCGTCATAAACAAAGCTGCGCACAAGCTAAGCGGACTGGCAATTAAGGCCGCTAGTATGGTTACGGCAAAAGAACCCGTAATGAACGGAAGCGCGCCGAAGGACTTGGGCTCGCCATCCGGGCTCCATTTGGTTCCAAAGAAAAATTCTCGCAGACTGACTCCATTCACCGCAAATGTAGCTACACCTTTGGAGGCAACAAAATATACGATGGAGACAATGACTGCAACTAAAAAAACGACACAAACCGACGTATAGATGCGGCCGGTCCATTCTTCCCAGTAATGTCTTTCTTTCATAACTCGGGATCGTTTATTCTGTTCCATGTATGCCTTCCCTTCAATTGGTTCCATACTGTAACTCCTTTAAGCGAAGAATAGAGGCCGGACGTTAGTCCGCCTCTTCTTCGTGAATATACTCGCGTTAGCTGCGTTCATCCGAACAGGAGATCGCTCTCCTTATTTCGTGATATTACCGTCAGCATCACGTTTCACTTGCATACCTGATACCGGGATGTATCCCAGGTCTACAACGTCTGCTTTTTGGATTTCATCAGACAGAATATAGTCCAGGAATGCTTTTACATGTTCTTTTGGCTCACCTTTAGTGTACATATGCTCATATGCCCACACTGGATATTTACCTTGTTCTACATTTTCAACGTTAGCTTCCACACCGTCGTACTTCAAAGCAGTAACTGTGTTGTCGATGTAGGACAGAGCCAGGTAACCAATCGCACCAGGTGTTTCAGCAATCAGCTTTTTCACAGTACCAGAGGAATCTTCCTGAATGGAGCCTGGCAGATCTTCTGTTTTTTGTCCCAGCGCGTATTTTTCAAAGGTTGCACGAGTACCGGAGCTACTTGGACGGTTCACGATCACGATTTTTTGATCTGCACCGCCAACTTCTTTCCAGTTCGTAATTTTACCTGTGAAGATTTGTACCAGTTGATCTTTTTTCAGGTCTGTTACGCCTACTTTAGGATTCGCTACCGCTGACATAGCTACAACAGCTACTTGGTGATCGACCAGCTCTTCTGCGCCGCTCTCCAGTTTTTCCTTTGCAAATACGTCAGAGTTACCGATATCCGCTTGTCCACCGGAAACTTGGGTCAAGCCAGTACCGCTACCGCCACCCTGCACTTGAACCGCAATGCCTTTATATTTATCGACAGCCATAAATTTTTGTCCCGCTTGCTCTACCAATGGTTGAAGTGCAGTGGAGCCAACAGCCAGAATGTTACCTGTCAGTTCAGCAGCTGCTTTATTGTCTGTTCCTGCAGCAGCGTCTCCTTGTGGTGCAGCATTGTTACCGGATCCGCAAGCTGCAAGTGCAAATACCATGGTGAGAGTCATCAGAATGAACGGCCATTTTTTCAACATTTTTTATTGTCCTCCCCTTAGTTAAGTGACGGTTTTTTATTTATGACCATCAACACTTTTACATTGTAGGCCCGGAATGTTAGACGAACGACTAGGTTTTGTAAAACAAATATAAAATATTGATAGATAAATTATTTTTCGGTATATAATTAATCTATAGTTTAAATTCACGCATAAATATCAAGTAAGGAGAGTTGTTCGATTCTATGAATATTTTAAAATTGCGCATCTTAGTGCTGATCGATAAATACCATAAAGCGACGGAGGTGGCCGAAACTTTACAAATCAAACAGCCCACCGTCAGCTTTCATATGAAAAGTCTGGAAAAGGAAATGGGTGCGACTCTGTTCTCTCTCCAACAAGGCAGAATTATGCTAACCGAGGCTGGTAAAAAAATGTTGCCTTACGCAAAGCAGATTCTCTCTCTTGAGCAAGAGGCCCGACAAGCTGTAGATGAACAGACAGAAGAATCTCAGAGCCTCTTACATCTGGGCGCAGAGTCGATTTCAGGCATGTATCTTCTCCCAACTATCATGGCTGAATTTGCACAACAATATCCAGAATGGCGTATTCAGTTAGAGATTCAATCTCCGGATGTAATCAAGCAGCTACTGAAAGAGGGAGATATTGATTTTGCTTTTCTCGACGATGGAGAATCTCTTCTGGAGAATACGGTGGCAGAACCAGTGGCTTCAGATCAGGTGGGGATTATCCGCTCTGCATCGGCTGAGACATCCAAGTCACTGGACATCAATGGGCTCGATACGCTGGATAAGCACATATGGGTAAAATATAGCGGGGCATCCGTTGTAGATTCCTATTCTTCGCTAATTAAATCCCATCTGGAAATCAACTCTTGGGAAGCAGTAAAGCAAGTGGTAAGTGGCGGTGACGCGCTTGCCTTCTTTCCTGCCTGCGGAGTTCGTAGCGAGGATCATACTTTCCCCTCGGTGGAATGGCTTCCTTTTCCCGAAGCTGACAAAAAAAAGCGCTATTATCAAATAAACATCGTGTATCAACAAGATACACATAGGAACATGATGCAACAGGCATTCCTTGATTTTATACGACGAGAAGGAATAAGAACTAGTTAACAAAAAAAAGCATTCAGGTCTTATGGACCTGAATGCTCTTTTACTTATTGTAACGAGTAAATGCCATCCCTGTATTACTTTGCGGGGACTACAATTACGCTTGTGCTGGTACGCAGCTAATTTTGATCAGGTTCGTGGAACCGGAATCACCAAGAGGTACGCCCGCTGTAATCACAACCAAATCGCCCTCTTTAACGAGGCCAGATTTGCGGCCACCTTCCAGAGCATTGTCAAACAGACTGTCTGTTGTGTCAACGATGGGTCTGCCTTGTACTGCATGTACGCCCCAGATCAGAGCCAAACGGCGAACTGTTCTTTCCTGTGTTGTCACAGCGACAATCGGAGCTTCTGGACGGTATTTAGAGATCATACGCGCCGTTGTTCCGCTTTGCGTGGACGTCAGGATTGCTTTGGCATGCAGGTCAAGTGCAGAAATAGAAACGGATTGGCTGATTGCTTCTGTAATACTAATTTCTTGAGCCGTTCTTTGTTTTTTGAACAAATCGCGGTAGTTCAGAGAAGACTCAGCTTTTTCAGCAATACGTGACATGGTCAATACAGATTCTACCGGATATTTACCCGCAGCTGTTTCGCCGGACAGCATAATTGCATCTGTTCCGTCAAAAATAGCATTGGCTACGTCACTTGCTTCCGCACGAGTCGGACGCGGGTTACGTTGCATGGAATCCAGCATTTGTGTTGCTGTAATAACAGGCTTGCCAGCTACATTACATTTGTTAATCATCAATTTTTGCGCCAAAGGCACTTCTTCAGCAGGAATTTCCACACCGAGGTCACCACGGGCAACCATCAGACCATCCGAAGCTTCCAAAATTTCATCCAGGTTGTCAACACCTTGCTGATTTTCTATTTTGGAGATGATTTGAATGTGGCTTGCGTTGTGCTTCGCCAGCAATTCACGAATTTCCTGTACATCACTTGCTTTACGAACAAAAGAAGCCGCGATGAAATCAATGTCCTGCTCAATACCGAAAATGATATCATTCGCATCTTTCTCCGTAATACCAGGCAATGAAATAGCAACGCCTGGAACGTTAACGCCCTTCTTGCTTTTGATCGTTCCGCCATTGACAATGCGGCATTTGATTTCAGTGCCTGATACTTCAATAACGGTGAGTCCGATCAGACCATCGTCGATCAGAATGGTGGAGCCGGGCTCCACGTCCGAGGGAAGATCCTTGTACGTAATGGAGATACGATCTTGCGTACCGAGAATTTCTTCCGTTGTCAGCGTAATGAACTCGTCCTGAACAAGCTCAATAGGTTCAACTTCGAGCTTTCCTGTCCGGATTTCCGGCCCCTTCGTATCGAGCAAAATAGCAACATTTTTGTTAAGCTCCTTACAAGCTTGACGGATGTTTTTAATCCGGTTGCCATGCTCCTCGAAATCACCGTGAGAGAAATTCAGGCGGGCTACGTTCATACCAGCCATAATCAGTTTCTTCACATTTTCCAATGATTCACTGGAAGGACCGATGGTACATACAATCTTAGTTTTGCGCATTTGGGTTTTTCCTCCGTTTTCAAAGGTGCTACTCTTTATATCTTTTTCCAACAATTAAATCTACTACACTTTTTCCTATTTGTATAGGAAGTTCGTCATATTTATTGTTACCCGTTTCCAGCGTATTACAACATAGGTTCAGATTCCGAAGGTTTTAAGAAAGTATATTGTCCTATTTTCCGGAATTTTTGATACCTGTCTTCTCTCAATTCATCGCAGCTCATATTCGTAAGGTCTGCCAAATGACGTTCTAATAACTCCTTGATTGCGGCAGCAGTCACTTCATAGTTACGATGTGCGCCCCCTTTCGGCTCTGGCACAATATCCTCGATAATCTCCATGCGCAGGAGGTCATTAGCGGTGATCTTCATCGCTTCAGCTGCCTGATCTGCCTTAGAAGCATCTTTCCATAGAATTGAGGCTGCGCCGTTCGGAGAAATGGCCGAATAAATGGCGTGTTCCAGCATCAGCACACGGTTACCCACTGCAAACGCAAGCGCACCGCCGCTTCCACCCTCGCCGATGACCACACAAATAACAGGCACCGAAAGCTTTGCCATCTCCCGCAAATTGCGGGCAATCGCTTCCGATTGACCTCTCTCCTCTGCTGTATTACCCGGATAAGCGCCCTTCGTATCAATAAATGTAATAATAGGACGCTTAAATTTTTCAGCCTGCTGCATCAGTCGCAAGCCTTTACGGAATCCTTCCGGATGGGCACTACCAAAAAAGCGTGCAATGTTATCTTTGGTATCCTTACCACGTTGCTGACCAATGACGGTCACCGGAATACCATTTAGCTTGGCAATCCCGCCCACAACCGCCAGATCGTCTCCGAACAAGCGGTCGCCATGCAATTCAATAAAATCTGTAAACACCTGCTCGATCAAATCAAGGGACGTTGGTCTTTGATGATGACGAGCCAGATGCATCTTTTGCGATGCTGTAATGTTCGTGTATATTTCTTCTTCCATCTGGAGATAACGTTCTTCCAGACGGTTAATTTCATCTGTAAAATCAATTTGCTTGTCCTGTCCGAATTGCTTAAGTTCTTCGATCTTCTGTCGCATCTCGACCAGGGGCTTTTCATAAGGCAATTCGCCAGCCATTTATTCCTCCCCTTTCACACTGTGCAGATCAAGCAATTGCCCAAGGGTATCACGCAGTTCCTTGCGATGTACAACCATATCCAATTGTCCGTGCTGCAAATTAAATTCGGAAGTTTGGAAATCATCCGGCAGCTTCTGTCTGATCGTTTGCTCAATTACAATACGACCTGCAAAACCAAATACAGCACCTGGCTCTGCAATAATAATATCTCCAAGCATAGCAAAGCTGGCGGAGACTCCACCTGTAGTCGGATCAGTGATCACAGAAATATAGAGCAATCCCTGCTCGTCCAGACGAGCGAGAGCAGCGCTTGTTTTGGCCATCTGCATCAGACTCAGAATACTTTCCTGCATACGTGCCCCACCGGATGTGGAGAAGATGATAAGCGGCAAGCGCTTGTCAATCGCCTGCTCAATGGCACGCGTAATTTTCTCTCCTACGACCGAGCCCATACTGCCTGTAAAAAAGTCAAAGCTCATCACCGCTACGACAACAGGATGCCCATGAATAAGGCCGTCGCCCGTAACGACAGCCTCGCGCAGGCCAGATTTCAGGGTCTGTTGCTCCAACTTACTTGCATATCCCGGAAAGTCCAGCGGATCAACCGAAATCATATCGGCATCATATTCCGTAAACGTGTCTTCGTCGAGCACCATGCGAATGCGATCCATTGCATTCAAACGCATATGGTATCCGCACACCGGACACACTTTCAAATTTTTCTCCAACTCTTTGCTGTATTGAATACTTCCACACTTGCCACATTTGGTCATAAGACCTTCGGGAATTTCCCGTTTGGGACGATCCGGCATGTCCGCTTGATCGCCGCTCAGCGCCCGTTCCGAAGGGATGGTCGCGTATTTACGCTTCTTTTGGAATAAATCTTTAAACACAACTACACCTCTCCAGCCGTTTATTTGTCAGCCGTAACCGATACAAGGTCCTCTGCCGTCGATGCGGCACCTCTAAGCATTATGTTCATACACACGTCAACGCCTGTTAATACAACATTACCGCCGATCGTGCATCCTTTGTTCCATTCATGCTGCTGTATCACTTCCGCCGTTCCGGACTCAAGGGCGCAAAATCGAATTAAGCACTTCCTGTATTTCTTCGACTTCACCCGAAGGCACAAGTATCTCAAACTGTTGCTTGGATGCACTGATGGCCCGGGTCTGCACCATAAAACCTTCTTCAGACAGTTTGAGCTTAATCATGTCAGCCAGTCTGGCCGTCGGTGCAATATATATCACCGTCCACATGCCTTGTTTCTACCCCCTAAGCCTCAAGTTTTGAGCCCATATAATAGACTCATGATAACATACCTTACTTTTTTCCCGCAACAAAAGCCCTCCTGATCATTCAAGTTCCGTCGGAGGGCCTAGATAATCATTAATTCTGTTTATTCAGGCCAATTAAACATCCAATGATGCAGGATAATGCTTGGCATGAAGGCTCCGATGGGCAATACGCGAAGAAGCGGCGGCAGCCAATCCGGCGACAAGATCGTCTAAAAACACATGAATACCACTGCCTTTTTGGTTCAGCTTATCGATAATTCCAATCTTTTCTTTATCCAGATAGCCAAAACTGGTCAAGCCAATCATGCCGTACACGCTCGTAATGCCAAGAGCCATTGTCTCGTCCACTCCATACAGCGGTTCGTCTGCCTCCATAATGGCTTGAAGTGGCTGGGGAAGAAGTTTTTTTTCGGCCAGCTCATCGAGTGCAATGCCTGTCAGCAGTGTATATTGTACCTCTCGCTTTTGCAAAACCGCTTTGACACTTTCTACACATTCTTCCATAGTCAAATGAGGATAATATTTTAGCTGAAGCTGAAAAACAATGTCCGCAATGGACTCGATCCGAATGCCTCTGCGATTTAACAAGGTTTCTGCATATTCATAGGACATAATTTCCCTCCCGCTTTCACCATGCAGTTCTATTCTTCCACCGTGCGGGACCTTATGGTGCAGGACACGTGTTGAATCTCCTGTTCCGCCAGTTTTCCAAGTGTATGCGAAAGGGAAGGAAAATGTTCATTAAACCGTTACAATAAGGGCGTGTTGCTGTGTGCCTGTCATTTGACTTTCACGGTACCTTCACCTAGCATCGACTCCATTCGATCAAAAAGCTGAGGAGAAGGCTTAATGCTGTAAGCATCACTCAACGCCAGCAGACGCTGGTTGCTCTCGTAAAAGAGTACGGTAGGCACAGCACCGGGATGCTCCTGTAGCAACGCCTTGAGGCTGACCAGCAAGCTGGCGTCCGCCTCGGCCTGGCGGGTGATTTTGACAAACACCCGCTGACGGGCGGAGGCTTCCGAGCCGCGCGGGGAAGGCACCTGCTCACCGTGAGCCGCTTCGCCTCCGCGTTGTGAGGGGGCCGCTACGGGACGAGCCGCCTTCTGCTGCGGCGAAGCTGATGGAGCAGCTGCGGAAGGCAAGGGCGACATACGCGGCGCTCTCCCGCCCGGACTGCCAGCAGCTGACACGGATGTTCCAGCTGCTGCGGACGAACGTGCGCCGGTACGCCGGCGCTGAAGAAGCCTTGCCAACGCGTCTTCCGCCAGCGGGGCTGCCTCATCCGCAAGGAGCTTGAAGTGCTCGTCCTGCTGCTGCATCTTGGCACGTAGTGCAAGCAAGGCACCCTTTTCAATCCACTGCTGGCTTCGCTTCCATACCTCAGGAAACAGCACAACCTCACAGCGCTCAATCTGATCCTCCAGCTCAATGAAGGCCATGGCCTTTCCCTGCTTGGTCGTAATCGTCTTGAGTGACACCACCATGCCTGCGGTTACAATAACTGTTTCATCTGGCACGTCGCTCAGCTCCATCAGACGATCCGCTTGGCTGCTTTCCAGCAGCGATTCAAAATCATCTAGCGGATGCCCAGACAAATACAGTCCCAGCAGTTCGCGTTCCAGCTCTAATTGCTGGCTGGTACTAAATGGAGGTACATTGGGGTATTCAATATCCCAATTAGGCATTTCCACAAAGCCAAACATATCAATTTGCAAATCGTCACGTTCCTTGCGCCATTTGGCAGCTGCATCCACCGTTTCATCCAGCATGGCAAGCAACTGTGCCCGATGGCCTGTCAATGAATCAAATGCCCCTGCCTGAATGAGCGATTCAATCACTCTCTTATTACACACCCTCAAATCAACGCGTCGACAAAAATCGAGCAAGCTGTCGAAAGGGCGTTCCTTACGAACAGCAAGAATGCTTTCCATTGCTTGTGTGCCGACATTTTTAATGGCAGCCAGTCCAAAGCGGATATCACCCTGCTGTAATGGGGTAAACAGCACCCCACTCTCATTCACATCAGGCGGCAACACTGCGATATCCATACGACGGCATTCGACGACATATTCAGCCACTTTTCGATGACTTCCCATGACGGCCGTCAGCATGGAAGCCATGAATTGTACTGGATAATGGGCCTTAAGATAAGCCGTCTGGAATGCTAGCACACCATAAGCAGCTGCATGGGCACGCGGAAAACCGTAGTCAGCAAAACGGACGATCATATCGTAAACCCTGCCGGCTTCCTCCTCTGTGTACCCCTGTTTAATACTGCCTTCGACAAAATGACCACGCTCCAGATCCAGCACCTCGCGTTTTTTCTTAGACACCGCGCGGCGCAGCAGATCGGCCTCTCCCAAGGAAAAGCCAGCCATGCGCGATGCAATCTGCATGATTTGTTCCTGATACACAATAATACCGTACGTATCCTTTAAGATCGGTTCAAGATCAGGATGCGGATAAGAAACCTCAATCTGTCCGTGCTTAGCCTGTATAAAGTTGGGAATAAAACCCATCGGGCCCGGACGATACAAAGCCAGGACAGAAATGATATCCTCGAAAACACTCGGTTTCAAATCCTTGAGTACCCGGCGTATACCGGCCGACTCCAGTTGGAACACGCCTCCTGTATCTCCTTTGCCCAGCAAGTCATAGGTATGCGGGTCATCGTCGGGAACACGGCTAAAGTCAGGTGTTTCTCCATGCTGCTCCGCAACCCAGCGCATGCACCGTTCAATAATGGAGAGCGTACGCAGTCCAAGAAAATCCATTTTCAACAAACCGATGCGCTCCAGATTTTCCATTGAGTACTGCGTTAAAGGAACCCCTTCGCTTCCCTCTTGCAGCGGAACCGCATCGGTCAATGGAGTCCGCGAGATGACAACACCCGCCGCATGTGTCGAAGCATGGCGAGGCATTCCTTCTACTTTGATCGCCATATCCAGCAGTTCACGTGTCTTGGGCTTCGTTTCATACAGAGCCTTCAGCTCAGGGGTAATCTCCAGCGCATGCCGGATATTAATGCCGAGCTGCGCCGGGATCAACTTGGCCGCCTTGTCCACCTCGCCATACGGCACGTTCAATACACGGCCGACGTCACGGACTGCGGCTCTTGCCGCTAATGTCCCAAAGGTAATAATTTGCGCAACATGCTCATTTCCGTACTTCTGTACTACATAGTCGATAACCTCGTCACGGCGTTCATCGCTAAAATCAATATCTATATCTGGCATGCTGATCCGTTCAGGGTTCAGAAACCGTTCAAAGAGCAGATTGTATTTTATCGGATCGACATTCGTGATATTAAGCACATAGGCGACCAAACTACCGGCGGAGGAACCCCGTCCCGGACCGGTTGCAATCTTATGCTTATGAGCAAAAGCAATAAAATCCCATACAATCAAGAAATAATCGCTGAAGCCCATACTGTCGATCGTATTTAATTCGTAGTTTAGCCGCTGGTCCAGTTTTTCCCGCTCCTCCGGCTGCTCCCATACAGGATCGCCTCCGTAGCGACGCTCTAGCCCTTGCATGCACAGACTACGCAAATAGGACGAAGACGTCATGTCCTCTGGCAGCGGGCGATATTCAGGCAAAATCGATTGGCCGAATTCCAGCTCCAGCTCGCATTTTTCAGCAATACGCACCGTATTAGCGATGGCTTCTGCTACATGTGGAAATAAACGAGCCATGTCCTCCTGACTTTTCAGATACAACTGACGTGTTGGTATACGCAAGCGCTCCTCATCGTCAACTGTCTTCCCTGTCCCGATACAAATCAGAACGTCCTGGACATCAGCATCCGGCTCGGTTAAGTAATGCACGTCATTCGTCGCCACTAGCGGAATATCCAGTTCCTTCGCCAATGCGATCAATTGAGGATTTACGCGTTTTTGCTCCGACAGACCATGATCCTGAAGCTCCAGATAAAAATCTTCGCCAAAAATGCTACGGTATCGTTCGGCCGCACGTCGTGCTTCGGCTTCCCGACCATGCAGCAAATGCTGCGGCACTTCACCGCCCAAGCAAGCGCTCAAGCATATGATGCCTTCATGATGGGCAGCCAAAGCATCCATATCGATGCGCGGCTTATAGTGAAAACCCTCCAAATGGCCAATGGAGCACAACTTCATCAAATTTTGATAGCCTGTTTTATTTTTGGCGAGCAAAATTAAATGATATATGGGCTGATCCTTCCGGCTGCCACGCTCCTTGCGCGAGCCTGCCGTCATATAAGCCTCACACCCGATAATCGGCTTAATGCCGTTCTCTACACATGCTCTATAAAAAGGAATGGCACCGTACATGACCCCATGATCTGTAAGAGCCAGCGCCTCCATTCCATAAGCTGATGCCTGTTTGACCAATTCCGCGGTACGAGCCGCGCCGTCCAGCAGGCTGTACTCGCTGTGAACATGCAAATGCACAAATGAACTCATGCGCTTCTCTTCCCTTCACCGCTTGATTTTCTTCAAACTATTTTATCATATCCACGTTAGTAGCGCCCATAGAATAAAAGTACAGACCCGGGCGGACAAGCGCGGTCCTGATTCGTATACCCAAGGAGGAAAAGAGCATGAGCACTTTTATATCCAAAGCGATTCTCGACTTCTTCATTGCCTTCGGCATCGTGCTCGGAGGAGCCATGCTCGGGGGAATGGGAGCTGTAGTATCGCTTCAGCCGCCTACCCAGACGATGCTGGAGGTTGCAGGAAGGATTAAAATATGGGCGCTTGCCGCCGCTGTGGGAGGAACGATGGACCCGATCCGGGTCATTGAGAGCAATATGTTGGATGGTAATTTGTCACCTGCCATTAAGCAGATATTGTATTTGATTTTCGCCTTTTTAGGCGCTCATATGGGTGCAGAGCTGGTCAAGTGGGTATGCGGCAACGGACGGCCGTGAGGTGAAACGACTATGAGAGTCCCTCCCTTTGAGCGCCTGCGCCCTTTTATGCAATTATCCTCCGTTTTTGTACTCGGTATGATTACGGGAGGATTGATCTACAATGCCATCTGGCATGCGAGTTTCAATCAGCTGTGGATGAACAACCAGGACCTTCAATTCCAGCTCCAGCAAGCTGAAGAGGACAACAAAACATTACGTAAATACAGCAAGCGCCAAACCGTCATCAAAGAAATCAAGCTGATTGCGGAGGAAGCCACGGCTGAAAAAATTGACTCTATTAATCTGAAAGAGCTTCTTCGCCGCGTCAGTCGTGATCTGGAGGTGCTGCGCGGCAGAGATATGTTTGAGATTGACTCTGACAGCAAGCTGGTACGTATGTTGCTGCACCAAAAAAAATACACCGTTCGTGACAAGGAGTATACAATCCAGGTCAAAACGATGCTTGTAATGGAAGGTGTGCTGCAAATCTGGCTGGAGGCCAAAGAAAGACTGCCTCAAAGCCACTAAGTCGATCTATTTAACTCCATCTTCTGCTCCAATCCAAAGGTGGATTAACCATGTTCAATGGATTGAAGGGTCATCACTGCCTTGCACACCAAATGATTTTCCCGAGAAATCGCAATTTCTAGCTTGCATGTGCGGCGACTCATCTCAAGCAGCAACGGACGAAGAACGACAGCATCCTCAATCTGTACTGGTCGAATAAAATAAGTCGTCAAATTATCCAGCACATAATCCTTGCCGCTCATATCTCTAGCTGCCCGGTAGCCCGCTTGTGTCATCACGTTGACCAGTACGCCTTCCGAGATAGTCCCTAAATTGGTAGCCATCTGTGGAATGATAAAGCCGCGAAAAAATAATGATCCGTCCTCATGACGCTCCTCAGCAAAACCGTTCCAGATCAGCTGGTCGAACGTCTCGCCAAGTTGTGGCTGCTTTTGGGCGTTACGCAGCGCCTCCAGCACCTCACGCCGTGTAACGGACCCGAGCAGCTTACGGTTGCGGTCCACGACCGGCAAGTAATCTACACCTTCCCATGCCATCATTTGAGCAGCAGAAGCCAGCGAGGTCTGGTAAGTGACCGTAATTGGGTTACGGATCATACATTTATCCATCGTATGCTCAGGTTGAAGTCCTTCCACATCTTTACGGCTGACGATACCAATTAAACGATTCCATTCATCCACTATGGCAAAATGATGATATCCCGTGGTCGCTGATAGCTCTTCAAATTCGGTCAGCGTGCTGTTGATTTTCAAGGTCAGCGTCTTCGGTTTGCTGGCCGCAATGTCTTCAATCAACATAATTTTCTTTTTGATCAAGCGGTCAAATATCGCTCTATTAATCATAGAAGCCACGGTAAATGTATCATGACGCGAGGAAATAATCGGCAAGCTGATCTGGTCTGCAAGCTGCTTAACCTCCCGACTCGTACCGAACCCCCCTGTAATCAGCACACCTGCTCCTTGCTCTAATGCAAGCGAATGCGCATCCTCTCGGTTACCTACGATCAGCAAACTGCCTGCGTCAATATAACGAGCCATGGCTTCCTCACGCATCGCCCCGATCACATACTTGTGCAGCGGCTTCTCGAGCCCCTCGCTTCCGCCCAGCACATGTCCCTCTACAATATTCACAACATCCGCAAAGGTCAGCTGCTCAGACAAGCCGCGTGGACGCTTCTCCACTCGTACTGTTCCGATCCGTTCCTTGGTAATGACAATTCCCAAATTCTCTGCTTCTTTCACAGCCCGATAAGCCGTGCCTTCGCTAACGCTCATTTCTTTAGCCAACCTGCGCACAGAAATTTTGGAGCCTATTTTTAACTGCTCGATATGACGCAATAGCTGCTCATGCTTCGTAACTGTTTCATCTAGCCCGTCCAACTCTGTTACACCCCCAACGTTCAATCTGTATCATTCTGTATCTATTATACCACAAAACCCCTTTGTTTTAGACCCTTGTTATTAGGATATCTTTGCTTTGAAAATAACAAAAAAGCGGTCCCTTGTTACAAGAGACCGCTTCGTACTAGAAACACTTACAGCATTTTGCCTTTGTCAGCTTTGTTATCCCATTTCATCTGCCACTGCTGCATTTTGGCCCGTCGCACACGCTCCAGCGTTTTACGCTTTTCCTCATCTACACCCAGCAAAAAATGCAGGTTCGCTCCGATGACAAGCAACGCAAAAAGTACCCATACCATCCCAAAGCCGTTGACCCAATTCAAACCACCTGCCAACGAGATGCGTGGTAATGCGACCAATACCATAGCCAATGCAATCAGTGTGTACAAACCGTGTTTCCATTTTTTAAATGAACCCAATCGTATCCCTTCCTCTCCCTGTGACTCTATGTATCTAGTCTATGAGAGGACAGGAAGGAATATGAGACAAACTTACAGAGACGAACCGTACAAATGTTGAAGACTGTCCGCAATAATCTTATTTACGTCCTCAATAATCACGCTCAAGCGACGTTCAGCGTCGAACAGACGACGGATGTTGAGGTTCAAGCTGAGTACCTCGAACATTTTTTCCATCTTTTCCATCTCTTCCTGTGCTGGCATATCGCCGCTCATCATCCGCTGTTGCACTTCCATTTGGCGTTCACGGAAATCGTCGAGCATTTTCTTGGCTTCTGGATCCGTTTCAATCAGCTTCATCGCTGACGTAATTTCCTCTACCTCTTTGCTTTCTTTCAATGCTTTTGCTAAATCATGGGCTTTGTCATAGATATTCATGATTGTTCATTCCTCCATTACAAGTTTTGTGTCAACATTTCACATTGTCCGTCAATCACCAAGGTATATATGTCCTCATATGATGAATCAGTGCTATTACAGCCCATTCACGTTTCCCGTTACTTTCAAGACATCAAGTTGCTGCCCGGAAGGAGATCCACGATGTCCATCAAAAAAACAACGATTCAAATCATCGGATCGGGCATCTTGCAGGATGACGTACTCATGGTCGGCGAGTCCCTGCTTCGCAAATGGAAAATATCCGCAGGCCACCCCGTTCAGCTCGCCTTCGGTTCGTTCCGCCAAGAGGTTACCGTCATATCGGTACCCCGATACAGCGGTCTACGCGTGGGAAGCGTACTGGCCCGAAAAATGGGGCTTCATGCCAGTCATGACAGTTGTAATCTGCGAGTAACCTACAGCCGAGGCCGCCGGACACTTCGAGTGGGCCCACTTATTAGCGTGCTGGTTAGTCGGGACTATCCCGAACAACCCGACAAGCCTTTCGGGGCGATCACCCTGTTCTGCCGTGAACTAGTCGGGGAATGCCGCAGACAAGGAGCATATGTGTATTTCTTCACCCCGGAGCATATCGGAAGTCAGCCCGGGCGAGTTCAGGGATGGGTGTATGACGGAGGCTGGAAAAAGACGGTCATGCCTGCCGGCGATGTCGTCAATAACCGGCTTACCTCCCGTAAACTCGAGAACAGAACTAGCGTACAGCATTTCATGAAAGAAGTAAAATCGCAGTACGGCACGGCCTTTTTTAATGAAAAGTTTTTGGATAAGAATGAAGTGTTTGATGCACTCAAATCGAATTCTTCCCTACGCAAGTATTTACCCGAGTCCCACTTGCTGCAAACCTTTGCCGTTTTCAAAAAAATGTGCACCCAGTATCCCTCTGTTTTTCTCAAACCCGTGCGCGGAAGCCTTGGTAAAGGCATTATGCGCATTAACAAGCAAACCGATGGTACCTTTTCGGTGCTATCCACAACAGCGGGCACACCCCGAAAGCAAACGTACGCCAACGTCGATAAACTGTACAAAAGCTTAGCGGGAAAAATGAAATCGACACGCTTTCAGCTGCAACAGGGCCTTACCTTGATTGATCACGGTAAACGTCCGGTCGATTTTCGCGCGCTTGTACAAAAAAATGCGTCTGGAACCTGGACCGTAACATCCATTGTCGCTCGGATCGCCGGAGGCAGCCACTTTGTATCCAATCTGGCAAGAGGCGGTACGCTCAGTACAGTCAAGGAAGCACTGGCCAAAACCACGCTGCCCGCAACTGTTAAATCGAATGGTCTTACCTCTCTCAAAACAGCAGCACTGGATATCGCAAGCGGAGTAGAAAAGGCAATTCCCGCCCATTTCGCGGAATTTGGTATTGATTTGGCGATTGACAGCACGGGGCGTATCTGGTTGCTGGAGGTCAATTCCAAACCATCAAAAAATGACAATACGCCGTTAAACGATCAGAAAACCCGCCCGTCCGTAAAAAAAATGATTGAATATTGCTGTTATTCAGCCGGATTCAAATGAATCCATCTCTTCCAGAGTCCGGCTGCCAAAGGAGCTGTTGTCGGTGTCTCTTGTTATGCCAGGCATGCTGGGCGTGCTTGTTAGCCGAAAGCAGGACGCTACTCCCCCTATTACCGAAGCCGACTTCTGCCGCAGGCTAAGCTTGTTGGGCAAGCGCTCTGGTATTAGCGTAATGGCGTTTACCGCCGAAGGAGTTTCACCTGAAGATCATTCCATACGGGGTTATGTTTATCGTGCTGGAGTATGGACATTTGGCCGCTTTCCCTTGCCGGATATTATTTATAACCGCTGTCTCCATATCCATGAGAGCCAGGATGTCAAGCGCACACTGGGAGACATAGCGGAGCAAAAGTCGCGCAAGCTTATCTACTGGTCGCGTAACTTGCCTGGCAAATGGCAGGTGTATCGCGCTCTGCATACGGTAGATAAAGTACGGCCCTTTGTACCGCCTACGGCCCCATACCGGGATACGACCCAGCTTGTGGAGTGGCTGCAACGCCATTCGGAGCTATTTATGAAACCACAGTCCGGAACACATGGCAAGGGCACGCTGTATCTCCGGCTGGCGGAAGGAGGTCAGGGACTGTACGTACAAGGCAGGAACTCCCAAAACCGCCCGTTCCGTCGCTTGTTTACTGAATTGGATGCAGGATTGTCATGGATTGACGGTATTGCACACAAACGCGCCTATATCGTGCAGCCTTATTTGAAATTAACAAGCCAAAGCAATCATCCCTTTGATGTTCGCGCACTCATGCAAAAGGACGGCAACGGCTGTTGGCGCCTGACGGGCTTTGCCGTGAGGGAAGGCAGAAAAGGAACTCTGACTTCCAATCTGCACGGTGGGGGCGAAGCCCATCCGGCAGAGCCTTACCTTCGTGAACAATTTGGTGTGGACAGCACACGTCTCATCATCGGGCAGATGATAGAGCTGTCCTTGACCATTGCCGGGGCGTTGGAGGAACGCTATGGCCGCCTTGGCGAGTTGGGAATTGATTATGGTATTGACCGGAGCGGGAATATCTGGCTGTTGGAGGTTAATTCCCGCCCTGGCCGGGCCTCCTTTTTTCAGACTCGTCAGCCAGAGTGCGCTTTTCGGTCGGTCAACCGCCCGCTCGAATATGCTCGATATTTAATGACCCATTCCAAAGCGACAGGGCCAAAGGGCGCGGGCGCCTCCCTTGAACATACGGTATAGGAGGATAAACAGATGAGTTTAACGCATTGCAATGTGCATTTCTCACAGCAGCCCGACAAGGTGGCGTATATATCCACTGCCTTGTTGAAAAGCCTTAAGTTATCTGGAGCCAAGTCCATTCGTCTGCGACTTGGCAAGGATCAGATTCCCGCAACAGTAAAACCCATTCAGAAGGCGGGACGTCATCTATACTTGACCTCCGGCTTGCGCAACGCAATCCGTGTTCCCAAAAGCGGGTCTATTTATTTGCGGAATCTGGACGGAGATGTTCAGCTTGGACCGTTGATTGGAGTATTGTCTGATGCTACTAACTCCACCACCCGCCCTTTCGGATCACGCACAGGCTTTATTAAGCAACTTTTGAAGGAAGGCAGCAAAAAATCTTATATTTTTGCCTTCACCCCACGGGATATCAACTGGCAAAATGATACGATTAACGGCTATTTTCTGTCATCCAGCGGGGAGTTTACACGTAAACTCGTACCTCTGCCGGACGTAATTTATAATCGTTTGCCGAGCCGCCGCTCAGATTTTTCCCCAGCGATTAATCAACTACGCGAACGCTTTTCCCGCAAACGAATTCCTTTCTTTAACTGGAGCTTTTTCAATAAATCCGATATCTATCACCTGCTGGAAAATAATCCAGAGGTTAACCGTTATGTCCCTGAATCCTATATGAATCCCAGCTCTGAACGTATCCGAGGTATGCTGGAGCGGCATCAATTTGCTTATTATAAGCCAAGTAGCGGCAGTCTGGGCAAAGGAATCTATCGTCTGTCCTATGTCCCCAAACAAGGATACTATGTGAGGTATCGGAAGAAAAATAGCAATGTACTGCTGCGGTTTACCACTTTTAACTCCATGCTGCGGATGCTTCACTCCAATAAGGGACAGACGCTAAAAGGCTACGTCATTCAGCAGGGCATTCAACTAATCGAGATTGATAATTGCCCGATTGATTTCCGGTTTCATATGCACAAAGACGGCAATAACCAATGGGTCGTCGTTGGCATTGGAGCCAAAAAAGCCGGACGTGGCAGTGTCACGACTCATATCAAAAACGGCGGTTCCCTGATGACACCCGAGCAAGCGCTCGGTCGGGTATTCGGAGACCGAGCGGGTGAAGTGCTTCAACGTGCCAAGAATGTAGCAGTTACGCTAGCAGAAGCCATTGAATATCACCACCAGCATCTACTGGGTGAAATCGGATTCGACCTGGGCATTGATCAGGATGAAAAGGTATGGATGTTTGAAGCCAATTCTAAGCCAGGTCGATCCATTTTTCAGCATCCATCGTTGCGTGCGGAGGGTAAAGCATCCGTGGAGCATATTTTGGACCACTGTCTTTACCTCAGTAAATTCCGCAGAAAAGAGGAACTATGAATACCCGGGCGGAGCAAAAACCAGTTGTTGCTGTATTGACAGTGCACGACGATGAACAATTTTTCAAAGGAAATCAGCGAAACTTCAGGGATATTCTAGAAACGGGAACGCGCATGGGGTATCAGGTGTACATTGTTACTGTCAGGGACTTGAAGCTGGCAGATGAAACAGTGAAGGGCTACATCTACAACAAAAACTCACAGATATGGGAGGAACAAGATTTCCCATCTCCACAGGTCATTTATAATCGTATCCCCAACCGTAATTATGAACTTAAAACTTCTGTGCGCGCAAAGCTGGATGAAATTTCACATGCCTCAGGCGTTGAGCTGTACAATCCGGGCTTTTTTAACAAATGGGAACTGTTCAAATGGCTCCGTACCTCGGAATCCACTCGTCAACTTGTTCCAATTACCAAACGGTTGAGCAACCTGTCTTCCTTAGGAAAAATGCTGTCTGCATATCCATACCTGTATCTCAAACCGGAAAACGGTAAGGCCGGAAAGGGAATTATGATTCTCAGATTCAACCCTGAGCATCTGATGGCATACAGGTTGACCATTCAACATGACAAAAAAAGCATAACCTACCGATCTGTATCCTTGTCTCGGTTATGGGGACGTATTCGCCGAGAAACAGGCAACTCGCCTTATATCATTCAGCAGGGTATCGATCTGGCAACCTATCAGAAAAAGCCCTTCGATTTGCGGCTTCTGGTGCAAAAAAATGCCCGTGGCGCATGGAGCATTACCGGAGTAGGCGCCAGACTAGCGGGTAAGGGAAGTATTACAACACATGTTCCGCGTGGGGGAAGTGTGGAGGATCCGTTCAAGCTGCTATCCTCAATCTTTGGACCTGAGGACAGCACAGATTTGCTGGATAAGGTTAAAAGTACGGCCATTCAGATTGCACGTCAAATTGAACGCGCATCCGGTCTTTCTCACGGTGAAATGTCTATGGATTTGGGCGTAGACACACTCGGGACCCTCTGGTTTTTTGAAGCCAATGCCAAACCGATGAAATTCGACGAGCCCGAAATCCGTCAAAAATCACTTAGACGTATATTTCAATACAGCTCCTTTTTGGCCGAACGAATGAAATAATCTCAAGGAAGTGGAATCATGCCGCAAATTAGCGATGTTCAACATTTGCCTGCCCGGAGTTGGGTACTAAGACGACGACAGTTGCTGTTTCTGGCTCGCAGTTCGGGCGGCATGCGCATTACTCGCAATGCTCTGCGGCAGTTGGCTGTTTTAACGCCGGAGCAATTGAACACCCCTGGCTCCTCCCTCCTGTGCGCATATGTGCGCACGGAGAAGGGGCTACGGATTGCGGGATTTTCCCTCGCTCTGAATTATGGGAAAGATGCTTGCATCGTGATTGTTCGTCCGCTTTACCGGGGCCGCAGACTGGGCGCTAGACTGCTGTCCGCCCAGCTCCAACAGCTGCGCCGTCTGACGTGCAGCGTAGCCACCGACAATATGGCCAGTCTCAAAACCTGTTTCGGCGCTGGACTTATTGCGCATGAAATGACGACTGGACCGACAGGAAAGCCCACGCTGATATTTTGTGGGGAGTTGTCCGAAGATGAGCAGACGGCAGAGGAAGGTGGAATGCTGTGCCAAAACCTGTCCTAGGCATCATGACTTTGTATTTGAACAGTAAGAAGCAACTGGAGGAACGTGACATATATGAACGCATGATCGCAGAAGGCAAAAGGCTGGGGCTGGATATGTATGTATTCACTCCTGCGGATGTCCATAAGGATCGCAGACTGCTCCTTGCCCAAATTTATGATCCACATAGCGGTAAATGGACTCGAAAATGGCGAGAATTTCCGGATATGATTTTCGACCGCTGCCGAGTGCAGCGCAGTGAGCGGTATCGTCAATTAAAGAAATTCCGATTGCAGTATACAGACCTTGTTTATTTAAACCGACCGCTGAGCAATAAATGGGCCATTCATCAGCAGCTTGCGAGAAAGGCTGCCTTTCGCCCCCATCTGCCTGCAACAGAGCCGTTCGATGGATTTCATAGTGTAAAGCGAATGCTCAAACAGAATTCACTAGTATACCTCAAGCCAATTAACGGCACAGGAGGCCGCGGCATTTTACGCATTGAGCCTGTTAACAAGCAGAGTGGCCTGTATCTGATTGAGGGACGCAATCGCAAGCGCCATATTATTCCCCAGCAACGGGTACGTCTGGATCGTCTGGAGCCGCGTCTGAGCAGCTGGAACATGGATAACTATATTGTTCAGGAAGGCATTCCTGTGCAGTTGCCGAATGGCAGGGTCCATGATTACCGTATGCTGGTACAGAAAAATAGCCAGGGAGTATGGGAGCTAACGGGATGTGCCGGGCGCATCGGGGCACATCGGAGTGTCACTTCCAACCTGCATGGCGGAGGCAAGGCAGTACCGATGAAGCAATTGCTGACGCAATGGATTCGTGATGAAGGCCACAGAGAGAAAATCATCAAGCAAGGGGAAAAGCTCGGACTGGACATTGCTGCATATCTGGAAGAAAGCTATGGGGCATTATGTGAGCTTGCGCTCGATTTGGCAATTAATAAGGACGGTCATATCTACGTGCTTGAGGTCAACCCGAAGCCGGCTCGCGAGGTATTTTCACGCATTGGCGAAAAAGAAACCTATCGTCGTGCCATCACCAAACCTATGGAATATGCCCTATGGGTCTACCACACTCAGATTAATCCGAAGCCGCAGACGGAACAAAAAGCAGAAGAACAAACAGAAGATAAGACAGAAAGTAAAGCAAAGGAAGGCTCCGCCTAAGTGGCTGCCTTCCTTTGTTTTGTTATCTGCTTAACATCGTTTGCATGTATTATTTATATGGTACGCCACAGCGATTTATAACGCTTATCTGCGTTTTCACCGTTACTCGGCGTTTTTATAAAGCGTAAGCAACTGCGTAAAGTCTGTAATAATCGCATCGGACCCTTCCAACTCATCATTCACACCAAATCCAGCATAAGCACAGCCGATCACCGTCTGTCCGTTCTTTTTGCCAGCTTCCACATCTGAGGAACGATCTCCTACCATCCATACATTCGAAATATCGTGCTTGCTCAACAGAATTTCTAGCAAATTCACTTTGGAAAGCGTACTGTATTCCCCAGCGCTGTACAGTCCTTCAAAAATAGGAACCATTTCATACGCTGCAGCGATCCCCTTTACGTAATCCTCCAGCCCGTTACTGGCTACGAATAATCGGACACCTTGCTCATGAAGTGCCTGAAGTGTTTCTTTTACATGTGGATACAGAGCATGACTTCCATTCTTCAATCCCTCCAGCTCCAGCTGAAGCAACAACTCGTCCGCTCTTCTGTGAGCTGCTTCACTAGCTTCTGGCATCACTCTTCTCCAGATTTCATCCAGCAGCATACCCAAACTATTCAAAATAAGCTCCTCGGGAGGAGTCTCTCCTTCATAAAGCCCTTCGGCGCGCAGCGTATCAAACAGCTTGTGGTACGCAGGAAGCAGCAGCGTCTCCGTCTGGAAAAGTGTACCATCCATATCAAATACCATAGCCTCAGGTTTCTTCAACACAGGTGCATTGTTCATGTAGTTATCAGTCATTCCTTTCCTATGTAAGTTTACACTCCAACCCCTCTCATGATAAGCAATAAGAGAGGTCTGTGTAAACCTCATTGCGCATACCGTTAACTCTTATATTTTTTTAGAACAGTCCTAAAACAATGTAAACCGCCCCACATGTCTGTGTGTAGAGCCCCCCGTGGAAGCTTAAGATCCACACCACTCCAATACGAAAACCCCGCTTCTTCTATCCATTGTTCCATCGTTGAAAGATCCACTGTAGGATAATCAAATGTCAACAGAAGCATGCCGTCATCCCGTAAAGTTCGGTGAAATTCACGCAAGGCTGCCAAAGATTCATCGGGGGTTAAGTGCTCCAACACTGATATACATACAATTTTGTCAAAACTGGAATCTTCATAGGGCAGAGCAGTTAAATTGGCATGTGCGGAGTGGAGCCGAACCGGTAAAATCTCCTGAATGCGCTCAGCAGCCTCCTCCCCAATATCCCGCCGCACCTCAGCCAAGATGGCATCTACAGAAACGATGCGTATATCCAAATCGCAGGCATAAACCTGAGCGCAACGGCGGGCCAGCTCAAATTTGAACGGGTGCGGTATTCCACAAGCCGCGTCCAATACTGTATCTTGCCCGGACATAAATTGGAGACACCACTCATACTCATAGGGACGACTCCACCAGCTTTGAGGGAGTCTGTAAATCATATTGGACGAATTGGGATCAGAATATACAAAAAAGCGAGACAGATACGGGTCAGCCATATTCATGAATGTAGCCTCCTTTGGAGATGTTTAGATTACTCTTGCTACACAGCATAATTCATGACCCCGTTTCTCACCTTGAAGCTTAGCCAACAATCCCATTTGCTCTGTAAAGGCAAGCTCACCGTACAAAGGATGTGCTTGCAGCAAGGCATCCAAACCAGCAGGAAGCTGGCGGGTGAACAAAGCCACCGGGCGCAAGCCGGACTTTTCCAGCAAGAGCGTCAGTGTATGATCCGAATAATGGTACAAATGATCTTCCTCCGTAAATAAAGGTGAGTGAACGCCATAAGCCTCGTTGGTAAACGAATTTTTATTGGGCACCGTAATATATAACGTTCCGTCAGGTTGAAGCTGTTCACGCAAATCCGTCAAAAATGCGACCGGGTCCGCGATATGCTCCAGCACATGCCAGCATGCTATGGCTTCGTATTGGTGCTCCAGAGGTAAGTCCGCTTCTTCCTCTAAACTTTCAGTCTCAATCGCTTCCTGATCTTTATAATCTTGGTTAATTTCTAGAGATTGTTGAATTTGAGCATCTAGCTCTGTTTCACCGTTCCAATAACCCGTTAATAATTCCACCTCATATTTGCATTTGGCATAGGCACGCGATTCACTGGACGGCTCAATGCCCACTGCATTCCAGCCAGCTTGAAGGGCAGCATGGATAAATTCTCCAGTCCCTGAACCAATCTCAAGCAGCTTTCCTTTTTTGGGACTGAACATATCGAGCAGCATAAGTCCAAAAAGAGCATGATCCCCATAGGTGGACGTCGCCGCACTATCCCGCATAGCAACCCAATTGGCATTATAAATCTCTGCTATCATTTTCTCAGACTGAATATGATCCACATCCTTACGAAAAACCAATCCACAGAAGCCGCATCCCATCAAGGTAAAGTGTTCATAATTGTGAAATACTATCGTGTCGGCTGAGCCACACAATTTGCATTTTACGCTCTGTTCTGCTCCTCTCCCCTTCTCCTTACCATAAGAAATAACCTTGGCTTCACCTTTAATTTGGAGATCGGGTTTGTTCATGACCTGCACACTGGCCACCTTGGCGACATCCAAGTCGTTCGCCTGCTGCGCAGGTTCATATTCTGGTGTAGGTTCTTTTTCTGTGTTTTTGTTGTCCTGATCGACCCAGAGTGTAAGTCGTGGATTCGGGTCCAAAATGGATTCATATTGCTCTTTCCATCCATAACGAGCACTTGGGTCAAGCAGCTGGTACCGCTCAAATTTAGCCATGCGAATAGCAGGTGTATACCAACCCCAATGTTGAATACGGTAGTTGCTGATCTCTGTGGGAAGGTCAAGTACATTTTCGGGTAATCTCCCACAGTGCAAGGACTGCTCCTTCCATTTATAAGGGAACCCCTCTTTATATCGAATTAAAAAAGGACGGTAATACCGATGAGCCTGCCAATAGTCATCATCACGGTAATGCGTCGAAGACCACATATCAAACAACCTGAAACAAATCGTATCCGCTTTCGTTCCCGCTAACAAAGAATGTACCCCTTGGGCAAAGCGGGATTCGAACATTTCGTCAGCATCCATGCTTAATATCCATTCGGGAGAAGAAGTCAATGTCTCTCTCCACTGCTGCTTTCGAAGTTCGACTTCATTGATAAAAGAGGGTGTTTCATTGCGGATCAGACGCAGAGGGATTCCTTGTAAGATTTCCCGGCACAACGCTCCGCTATCGTCATGACTACCATCATCAATAATGACTGCTTCATCAATGTATTCCCGGTGACTCAGCAGCACGTCTGTAAGCTTGCGATCTGCCTCATTGCATACCGTCATGGTCAGCGTCAATTTAGGATTAGAGACAGGCGGTGTATAAAGCTCACTTTGTCGTGGACCAGTGAACGCCGGGGGTACAACAAACGAATCTGCCGTGTACTTGGCAAAGACAGCAGTTTCGCGGAGATCATCGGGTATAACTGGAGGTTCATTGAATTTAGGGGTTCTTGACGATGCTGGACGATTGAAGGCTGGAGAGCTTGGAGAAATATCGGAGTGTTCCGCATGTGTTACATGCTCTGGGCGGTTCGATGTAAAGTACTTTAGGGTGAATAATAGCTGTTCTGCCTTCATTCGATCGGCTTCCCGATATAGATGCATTGCCGGATAGTGTGTGTCTACAAAAAGTGGAAATCCAAATGCAGCCGCTCGAATACAAAAATGTCGATCTTCTCCCCAATAAGAAACATTTTTGATTTTACCAAAATGAATCCCTGCTTCCAGCGCCCGTCTGCGGATTAAGGTACACGCGCCTAGACCACCCACCTCATACAAACCTGGAACATGCAACTGGTGTATAAAATGCAATTCACGTTGCGCTCGCTCCTCTGCCGACAACACTTCGCCATCTTCACGATGGAACAAGTTATATTCATCACTAACCCACACTTGAGGCAATAGCGGTCCTTCCGATTGCCAGCGTGTCCAGAAAATCTCTGATACAATATCCTTCTCCGTCTCCACCAACCTGCACAAGGTACGGGAATGGAGAACCAGGTCTGAATCGACCAGAAACAACGCGTCATAATTGTGCTGAAGTGCATAATCAATAAGACGATTTTTAAAGCCAGCCACTTTCCAGACAAGAGCAGGCGGCCAATAATGAGTGTGCTCATCACTTCGGGTTTCCACTTGCTGCGAGCCTGTTAACAAGGGTAAAACCCGTCCCGGAAGTCGATTGGAAAAGTCAACTAGCCACTGGCTTGAAATCGGATTGTCATTATCATCGACAAACAAATAATCCGGTAGTACGTCAGGTGCCTCCAGACGCTCCAATGCTTGAAGGAACAAAGACAAAATTTCCGGCTTCTGGTGCACCGGGCTGCCGATTAGTATACGCATGTGTCAACGCCTCCATCAGGCGGAAGCCTCATAACCATTCCCCCTCCATGTCCTAACGCATACCATAATTGCGACCAAGCGATATGGGAGTGAGCGTGGTATGAATGGACTTACACCTGGAAATATCAATGAAAACGACATCAATACAAAATACAATCTCCCCACTCAACGATAAAACCCATCCTGTCGCACATCCTAACCCGGAACGTCACCCACATCTTCAATCCATACCCTTCCCCCAAACATCCAGCTTTGATTTTCTAATTTATTAGAGCAGAACTGAATTTATGATCATCATATCCCCTTTACATGTTCAAGCCGAATTACTACATAATGAGCAAGCTATCCTAATAAAATGGAAATTATACCGAGTTTTTTGGGAGGGACAGAGAGCATGGTGACTGTCAGCTTATGTATGATTGTCAAAAACGAAGAAGAAGCCCTTCATACCTGTCTGAAATCAGTCCATGACCTGGTGGATGAAATCATTATCGTTGATACTGGATCTACCGATAGAACCCAAGAGGTCGCTGCATCATTCAACGCTCGGATATACAACTTTGAGTGGTGCGATGATTTCTCCGCTGCCCGTAATTATGCGTTTGATCAGGCCACGCAAGAATATCAATTTTGGCTGGATGCCGATGACATACTGGAAGAAAAAGATCGACTATCCTTTCTCAACTGGAAAAAACAAGCCACCCTCTCTTATGACAGCATTACAATGGATTATGTGCTATCCGTAGATGAACAAGGACAGCCGTTGTATAAGCTCAAAAGAAACCGAATTGTACGGCGTGATCGCAGATTCAGATGGACCGGATTTGTTCACGAGTTCCTGAATGTAACAGGCAGCATCTTTCATAGTAATATGGCGGTGACTCATAACAAAACACGAGCTTATACTGCTCGTAATTTGCACATATATCTCAAGCATCGGGAGCAGGGCACCGTATTTTCTGAAAGAGATCACTACTACTTCGCCAATGAATTGTATGATAACGGACGCACACTAGAAGCCATTCAGCAGTACGAACATTATCTAGGGCTAAATCAAGGATGGATAGAAGATCGGATTGCTGCTTGCTTTAAGCTTGCGGATTGCTACGGTCGTCAAGCACAAAAAAAGGAGCAACGGATGGCACTGCTCCGCACACTTACCCTCGATGTACCACGCGCCCAATTCTGCTGTGCTTTCGGCAATTTGTTCATTGAAGATGAGCAGTATGCTCAAGCCATTTATTGGTTTCGTCAGGCGACGCTGATTGAGCCCCCGCAAAATGTGATGGCCTTAACCAATTCGTCGTACTATACCTGGTTTCCACACTTGCAATTATGTCTCTGTTATGACCGAATCGGTGACATCGAAAAAGCAAAATCGCATCATCGCATAGCCCAGTTGCACCATCCTACTCATCCAAGTGTTTTATATAACGAGCAGTATTTTGCACAGCTAGACCAAAAATAATATTCTGTTGAGCGCCATTGAAAAAGTCGATTTCTTTTGTAGAAAATCGACTTTATTAGCTACAATCTGCTTTGTTTACAAGTTACTAGTTTTATAGATAGGAAAGGCCACCTGCACGTGATGCTTGCAGATGGCCTTTCCTATTCGTCATACAAGACTCCTCAGAACACCTTTTTCCGATCTCTTTCTCCCTTCAAAATTTCTACTGACTCACGGAAACGCAACGAATGAATCACCTCACGTTCACGCAGAAACTTCAAACTATCCTGCAAATCCACATCGTCTGTCAAATCAATCAGCCACTGATATGTAGCTCGCGCCTTTTCCTCTGCCGCAATATCCTCATACAGATCAGCAATCGGGTCCCCTTTAGCTTGGATATAGGCCGCTGTAAAAGGCACTCCGGAAGCGTTTTGGTAAAATAACGCATGGTCGTGTGCCGCATAATATTCGCCTAGACCGGCTGCCTCCATTTGCTCCACACTCGCATCCTTGGTTAGCTTGTAAATCATAGTCGCAATCATCTCGAGGTGCGCAAATTCCTCCGTGCCGATGTCATTGAGTACACCGATCACTTTATCGGGAATCGTATACCGCTGATTCAGATAGCGCAAAGCCGCTGCCAGCTCGCCATCCGCTCCGCCATACTGCTCCATCAGCAGTTTGGCCATATGAGGATCACATTTACTGACACGTACGGGATATTGCAGTTTTTTCTCATATACCCACATTTATGTTCCTCCTTTATACAAAAGGTTGTACGATTCCCTACCTATACCTGCCACGGCCAAGGTGATTGGCTCCACTCCCAAGGATACTTGGAATAGGCACGACCAAAATTCTGTAAGGGTCCATATAGGAGTTGATACTCGTTAGCAATCGCCGTTCTTTCCTGTGTCAGCTTGTTGAACTGTTCGATGGCCTGCAAATCATCCGGGTGTGTATCCAGATACAAATTCAGTTCCACCAGCACAAAATCCACCGCTTGGAGCTTCTCCAATAGCGCATAAAACTGGGAATCACCCGGCTTGGTTTGAGGCGCATAGGCTTGGGGCGTATAACCTTGGATCGGTTCTCTGGGTTGACTATAGTCCTGGGCTTGATTTTGATACTGGTTCTGATATTGATATTGGTTCTGGTATTGATATGAATTTGAATAAGGGCTTTGAGACTGATTCGGCTGTTGATGTCCACCCTCAGGCTGATTTGGCTGTTGGAATTGACTTGGGGACTGACCCTGATTTGGATTCTCCATTTTATTCGCCTCCCCCCTGGTTTCTCCTAGGCTCATAAGGACTGTAAAGCAATGGCCATAGCGTTCCTTTCGTCAGTGCCTCCTCTGGACTGAATTGTGGCAGACCAGGGGGCTGAAATTGTATAAACAAGTTTGGCGGGAGCACATAAGTCTTGCACAGAACGGGCGGACACGGATCGAACGGGCCGACAAACGGGGCATACTGACCTTGCTGTGGAAATTTCACGGGCCGGAACCTCCTTTAATTGATCCATCTGCTTTACTATTCAACATATGCCGCATCGCCCAAGTCTCGAACAAAAAAATAACGGATACAAATTTTTGTTCAAAGAAATAAACTATCGAACTGCTGCTCAAGCTGATTATGGCATCCTCCCCGCTATCTATATTTCGATTGAATTGCAGTAGTAACTAACTCAAAAAGAGCCTTTAAAACCACGGTAACGTGGATTTAAAGGCTCTTTCTTTCAGCACTCTATATAACTACATATCTGAACTAGTCATGGCTATCTCTGTGGATTAGGATTCCTCATCGTTAGAAAGCTCATCTTCAATGACAGGCTCAGTTTTACGGTGGATTTTCACTCTCATAATGCGAAGCCTTGTTGCTTCCTCCACTTCAAAGGTCAGATTATAAAACTCTATTTTCTTCCCTTTCACCGGACTGCCTTCCAATTCCTTGAACAGCCAGCCTCCGATGGAATCCACTTCGTCGTCTTCAATGTTCACTCCAGTTAAATCATTCACATCCTCAATGAGCATACGACCGTCCACAGAGATAAAGTCTTCCTTCATTTCCACGCTTGGACGTTCATCCTCAAACTCATCATAGAGATCCCCGACGATTTCCTCCAGAATTTCCTCCGCTGTCAGCAGGCCGGCGGTTCCACCGTATTCATCCACCACGAGAGTCATTTGGGAATGCTTTTTCTGCATAAGGCGTAGCACATGACTTACTTCCATGGACTCAGGCACATTCAGAATAGGACGCACCACCGAGGCCAGATCCAGTTGCTCACCCTGCTCGGCTAACAGAAGATCTGTAATATGGACAAAACCGATAATCTGATCTTTATCCTCGACCGCTACCGGGTAACGGGAATGCTTGGTCTCACTGATAATCTTCAAATTTTCCTTAAACGACAAATTCGTGTACAAGCAATCCATATCAGTACGCGGCAACATGATTTCACGAGCAAGCAAGTCGGAAAAATCAAAGATATTATCCATCAGCTTGATTTCATCCTTATCGATTACACCGCTCTTAGCGCTCTGATTCATCAATATACGGATCTCTTCCTCAGAATGTGCCGCTTCGGCTTCACTCGCCGGCTGAATGCCGAATGCCCGTAACAACATGTTTGCGGCAGCATTTAACACCCAGATTACAGGTAGAAAAACCTTATAAAAAAGCAGCAAGGGCGCCGATAAAAACAACGCCACACCTTCAGTCTTTTGAATCGCCAAAGACTTGGGAGCCAGTTCGCCCAATACAATATGCAAAAAAGTAATGACGCAAAATCCGACGACAACGGATACCGTTGTAATCAGTGTACCGTCAGTTACACCGAGTTTGTGCATGAGTGGCTCTATCAGGTAGCCGGATATTGCTGGCTCACCAATCCAGCCTAGCCCCAATGAGGCCAGCGTAATGCCCAATTGGGTGGCAGACAGATAAGCATCCAACTTTTGGTTCACCTTCAGCGCATAGCCTGCCAGGCGATGACCCTCACTTTGAAGCTGCGTCAATCGGGATTGGCGCATTTTGACCAGCGAAAACTCTGCGGCCACAAAAACACCGTTTAGAAAGACAAGCAGCAGTACCAAGAAGAGATTCACCCCTAGCAATCCCCAATGAAACTCGGTATGACCATCCAATACGAACTCCCCATTTCTTTAGTTAGCATTTTGCACCATTCGACTTGTAAGTTATTCAATTCAGTATTTATGATTGAAAACTGTAATTGTAATCATGTAAAAATGCTTATAATTGCAAAGCTTTTCTTGATTTAAAGTCTACACCCTTGTAATACATATCTGCTACGAGTAGATTCGGTCCGCAACACGCAGCCGCATCACAATGACAGTTCACGGTCTGATTTAGCGGATGCTCATTCAGCCATTCACCGAAAATATTATCTAGACTGTTTTCCTGAATGTTTCCGAAAGCTGGAATGTCTGCAAAATCCGTCACATATACGCTACCCGTGAACATATTCACATTTACACGGTTTCTTCCGTCTGGATCATTACGTACCGTAATATTCGGTTCTTGTCGCAAACGGCGAAGCAATTTACGGTCTTCCTCATGCTCTGAACAAGCAAAGAACGGTAGGGTACCAAATAACATCCACATGTCCTGATTTCGTACATCCAGCAGTTTATCAATCGAGTTTCGCATATCGTCAAGGGACAGTACAGGCAAGGCAGAAGCAAAATTCGACGCGTACATCGGGTGAACCTCATGCCGGCGGCATCCCATTTCGTTGATCAACTGATGAATGCCTCCTAGCTTCGTGTGTGTCCGATAATTAATCATGGACTCAGCTGAAATGAACATTCCCATTTCGCTCAATTTGCGTGCATTCTCTATCATTTTTTCATACAGGCGCACAGCACCCGCGCGTGGAGTCGGACGTCCGGTATTTGCAAATCCCACTTCATAAAAATCGTCAGCATTTAAATAATTAAACGATATATGCATGACATCCAGATACGGAAGCATCTTCTCATATCTTCGGATATCCAATGTCAAGTTGGAGTTGATTTGCGAACGAATACCGCGCTCTTTAGCATACTTCAACAGCGGAACGATCACATCGTCCACTGTTTTATCAAGCAAAGCAGGTTCTCCGCCTGTAATACTTATTGTCTCCAGATGCTCAACTTCATCCAGGCGCTTCAGCATCAGATCTAAAGGAAGGAAAGGGGCCTCCTTCATAACCAGCATGTCACCGACAGCGCAATGCTCACAGCGCATATTACATAAATGTGTTACGGTCATTTCCACACTTGTAAGCAAATGACGACCATGCGTACGCAGTGATACAATCGGGTCCCACGGATCATACGTTGGCGATATTTGGGGTAGCGTGTTATCTTGTAGAACTGTCATTATGTTTTCACCTTATTTCTGTTATTAACCTCAAAAGACGTATAATTATCATATCATGATGTGTAAAGTGTCTGCATGCTTTCTTCCACATCCTCTGCTAATCTACGTGAACTCCTCCGAAAGGACCGGTAGCTGCACCCAATGTGTTTGTAATCATAACCGAAAGGGATACGGACAAATCCACATCATAAGGCGCCTTCAGTTCCTGTCCATCCTGGTCTCTTACAATACGAATGACAGGCCTTTGCGGGATTTTGGGGTGTATACGCACTACGACTCCCTCTTCCCCTGTGTTGAGCACCACAGAGAGCCCCAGAGGATAAATAGCTACACAGTCACGAAAGGCTTCCAGCATCCGCTGCTCATACAGCGTTCCTGCCCCGGCGTATAGCACCTCCATCGCTTCATAAGGCAGCAAAGCCTGCTTGTATATTCGACTTGCCGTCATCGCGTCATACGAGTCCGCCAGACCGATCCATTTCGCATATTCGTGGATTTGGTCCTTTTTCCAACCATGTGGGTATCCACTGCCGTCAATACGCTCATGATGCTGTAATGCACAATGAGCTGACAGCAAGGGAATCCCGGGTTCGTCTTTAAGTAGCTTATAGCCGATCACTGTATGTGTTTTCATATGCTCATATTCCTCGTCCGTCAATTTACCCGGCTTATAGAGCACTTGAGGTGAAATCTTCATTTTACCGATATCATGCAGTAATGAACCTATCCCTAGCTCCATGAGCTGGTTATTATCGTAGCCATTGGATATCCCCAGGACTAGTGAATACAAGCATACATTCAAAGAATGATGATACAAATCCTGATCCGCAGCTCCAATATCCATCAACATTATGATGGCATCCTGGCGGCCTCCAATATCGTCCAGAATGGATTCCATTACCTTATAAAAAGACTTGCCAAAATATTTGTGCTTATGATCTACGGAGTAGGATGACAAACCCTGAAACTGCTTTTTGATTTCCTGTAGCGCCGCCGCCCTTGTCTGTTCATGGATCATCTCGGGTATGACGATATCTTCTGTCACTGCATCCTCAATGTATACATATCCAATTCCGACTTGGCCTAGACGTTCAATCAATCGCGAAGTAAGCTCAACACCTTCCGAGAGCAGCACCATTCCATTTTCATTGTATATTTTTTTGCCCAGCTTCATGCCGGCTCTCAATAATGTAACAGGTACCAGTCGCAGCTTAATCCTCTCCCGATTGTTTTGATACCTGAAGCCACCTAGCTGCAAAACATTCTTCCATCGCGCCCGGACGCTTCAACTCCATTTCAATCAAATCCCGTAAAAATTCTGGAAGCATAAATTGGAGATCTGTTCCGTTCGCAAGCACCTTATAGCCTGCTTTGAAAGTGAACATATCCAACGTGCCCACTGTGTATTCCTCATCTTCTTCCAAGGGTTGACCCGCTACATGAATGTCCGTCACTTTTTCATAAGGAGCACGGTCCGGATCATACTGAATGGTCAACCCTTCCACACACATGGTGCCAAGTACTTTGCCTCTAAAGCCAAAGCCGGTCATGGGCTTGTCTGTAAATTCAGGCAGCAGGGACTGCTCCAGTGTCAACCGAATGTCTCTTCCCCGCAACTTCATAACACAGGGATTAATCGGCGATGGGCATAAGGAATGTAGTATTCCTTTGCTAATATCTCCTTGAGGCAACGGACCAAGCAGTTGACCTGCATTGACGAGGGCAATTTCGGTGCCTGTAAAATGGGATACCGATTGTGCCAGCAAATTCCCGAAAGGGGACTCCTCATTATAGGCGATCTCCAATTCCCGATCCGTTACTGCCACCGTGCTCTCCATGGCGCGTTCTGCTTGTCTGCGATGCAACACAATGGCCGATGCCACTTTTTCGTCCAGCAGCGTCTGATTCACAGGAACTACGCCGCCTGAGGTAACTCGAAACGGTTCAAGACTATGGTTACGGGTTAGTGTCACTTCACCGAGCAACGTTCCGAACTTCCCGGCCCCACATAGAACGGTGTTCCCGATCTGAAGCGGTTCCTCCAGCACATGGTGGGTGTGACCACCAAGAATAACGTCAATCTCAGGAAACTGGGACGCTAATTTCTCATCAGAGGGTAAACCCAGATGAGACATCACGACCACCACATCCACCTGCTTTCTGAGTGCCGCAATCTGCTTCCCCAGCACCTCAAACGGATCAAGCACATCCCAGCCCAACAATTGATAAAACTCTGTAAAAGGAGCCGTCACACCTAGTAAACCGATCTTGATTCCTGCTTTGTTCAAAATAACGGATTCCTTCATCCACGAAGGATTCCTCCCCGTAGCACGCTCTGTCAGATTGCCACATACAACTGGACAATGAATGCCTGCATATGCCTGTTCAATCATATCCGAGGTAAAAGTCAGTCCCTCATTATTACCGATCGTAATTGCATCGTATCCTGTCAGATTAATCACATCCACATTTGCCCCACCGAGCGTTCCTTCCGTTTCGGGGGCCATCCGATCCATGTGGTCTCCTATGTCCAGCACAAGAAGCGCATCCCCTGATGCAGCTCTTCGTTCATTGATCATCGCGGCTATCGAAGGCATACTGCCAAAATGACTATGGATATCATTGGTATGCAAAATGGTCAACGTTTGCCGAGTCGTCATCTCCATAACCGCCCTCCTCTATATTTTATATATCGACTTTGGAGCTTCTAATGTTTAAGCATACCATGTTATTTAGCAATATGGTACATATGAGGTGGACATAGATAGTGAAAATCATTGACATTACCTTCTATATGTAACTCAGAGGTGACGGGTCCTTGGGACCTATTTTACAGCTTGGAATAATAGTAAATTAGTCGTTGTCATCCCATATAATTCTTGATATATTAAGTTTGTTTCGTATTTTCGACAAATTTACGACAATAAGGAGGTTAGCGCATGAGAGTTCACGTTACCGATGCCAAGCCGGGCGATCGCCTCAAATCCGATACATACAATGGGCATGGTGTGCCTGTCATGATACAGGGCACCGAGCTTCAGCATGACGATATTTCCAAGCTCATTATGCACGGTGTCGATTATATTGACATTGATGCTGGTTCTGCGAGCATTCCGGCTGGCTTTGCCCCCGATGTTCCAGCTTCCCCCGAGTCCCTCAAACGCGCCGTTCCCCTCATAGAGCAGACGATCAGCGGCTTTGAAAGCATGTTCCTCGAAGCTTCCTCAACTGGAAAATTTGATGAATATCGAGTTGATGAGCTGTTCGGTCCTCTCGTTTCAGAACTGGCTCGTCAAAAAGATGTCGTATCTCTGCTGTTAATTATGGAACGGGGAGATCACTATACTTATAATCATTCTCTCCAAGTAGGTATACTGTCATATTACATTGCCACTTGGCTAGGATATACAGAGGAAGAGGCATATGCCGCTGGTAAAGCTGGATATTTACACGATATAGGCAAGTCCATGATACCGGATGAGATTTTGAACAAACCGGGTAAACTGACACCTGAAGAATTTCATGAGATGAAAAAGCATTCTCTGTATGGCTATGATATTATTCGCAATTCAACCAGCGATGAGATTTCAGCAATCGTCGCCTTGCAGCATCACGAGCGCGAAGACGGAAGTGGGTACCCCCATGGACTGTTCAAGGAAGAAATTCATCCTTTTGCCAGCATAACAGCTGTTGCCGACGTATACAGCGCGATGATTTCCAATCGTGTGTATCAGACGAAGCAGGAGTTGCTCACTGTATTACGCGAGCTGCACAGTATGAGTTTTGGACATCTAAATCCAGAAACTACCCAAGTGTTTATCAGACATATGCTACCGAATTTTATTAATAAGCAAGTTCTATTGACTACAGGCCAGACAGGAACCATTATTCTGAACAATCCTGTGGATTACTTCAGACCGTTAGTAAGAATTAACGACGATGAATATATAGATTTATCCAGGGAACGCCATGTATCCATTGATGAGATTTATCTGGAATCCTGATCTGCCACTGCCACCCGGCGTTACTTTGTTTGTATGGAATGATTGTTCGAAGCATAGGTTACACGAATGAAAAGAGACTGTCCTTAATCCGTAGGTTTTCCCTACAAAGGACAGCCTCTTTTTGTGTTACGGACATAAGCCTAGTTACTATCTGTATTTATATATTTAATCCTAGGAATTAAGATCTTGTAGACCTGGGCTATGTTCATTAGGCAATTCAGGCATATACGGAAGAGGAAAGCCTTCTGGAGGGTCAATGACATTCAAATCCCCACCGTTTCTGCTTGGAGTTTGCCCATTGAATATTTCTCCAATACGGGTAGAATCCAATCGAAAATTAAACTGTGCATTGTGAAAGCCCATTTCAACATACTTCCGACATTCTGGATACTTGTTAATATCGTAGTTTGGAACCGGGAACAATTTTCCCCAATCCACTCCAAGTGTCTCTAATGCTTTGGCAAATGCATTTTGATGAGCATTATCCCGTACAATCAAAAAAGCCAATGTTTCCCGGAATGTTTTGTTCGAGCTCATTTCGTAAATTCGAGATTTTTGCAGAACCCCTGTAGATTCGAGTACGAGATTATCAAGCAAATCACTAATCAGATTACCGTGGGAATAGACATAACTACCTAACCAAGGATTACCACTTGCATCAACGGGTAAGGAACTTTGAGCTCCCATAATAAAATGATGAGGATTGGCATGTTTTATCGCTTCATCCAAAGGAGCATGATCAACTCCAGCATCGCCGGCTTGGTCTTCACCTGAGCCAGTCAGAAGTTGATTTATGGTATGTTGGACCAGTTCAACATGACTAAGCTCCTCTAGGAAAACTCCTCGAATCAAATCCCTATATTGAACAGCATTACCACGAAAATTATTACTTTGAAAGAAAAACTGCATCATGGTACGCATTTCTCCAAATCGACCACCCAATACCTCCTGAATCACTTTTGCAGCAGCTGGGTCGGGTTTATCAGGTACTATTAAGTTAATTAAATCTTCTTTATAAAAATACAATACCAAAACCCCCTTAGAGTTTTATTTTGAAGTGAAACATATGCTACCCTTTTTTATCATTTTTATACAAGTCAAAGAACCAGAAAAGTTATTTTCATGAAGGCTCCTATCATTCTAGTAGAATTAGGGGATTTTATGGTTAGGCAGATCCTTCGTTTTGTTGCGCATTGAATAGGTTAATATAGCTTGGATTCACTAAACTGCTTTTAACCTATAGGAGGACTAATTATGTTTAGACATCAAAAAGAGTTGCAGTTCGAAGTGAAAGTAGAGCGACCTGACCCTCTATTTGCCCGACAGGTACAAGAAGTTTTGGGAGGCCAATTTGGAGAAATGACCGTGATGATGCAATATTTGTTTCAAGGGTTTAACTGTCGCGGTGATGAAAAATATAAAGATATGTTAATGGATATTGGAACAGAAGAAATAGGACATGTGGAGATGCTGTGTGCTTTAATTAGTCAATTACTTGATGGGGCTAAACCAGAAGATCAGGAGCAAGCTGCCAAAGACCCTGTTACAGCTGCCATTATGGGAGGAATTAACCCGCAGCACCTGCTGGTCAGCGGTCTTGGTGGATTGCCTACTAATTCCAATGGAGTTCCATGGAATGGTTCTTACATTGTGGCTAGTGGTAATCTTTTGGCAGATATGCGGTCCAACCTGCATGCAGAGAGTCAAGGTCGATTGCAGGTAGCCAGACTATATCATATGACGCAAGACGAAAGCGTTAGGGCTACATTACGGAAAATGCTAGCACGCGACCGCTATCATCAATATCAATGGATGGCGGCAATTCAAGAATTAGAAGAAAAAAATGGTGTTGTGGTACCGGCTTCCTTCCCTCCTGAAGCAGAGCAAGAATCTCAGCCTGAAGCATATGAGTTTTGGAACTTGTCAGAAGGCGAAGAATCTAGTGAAGGTCTGTGGGCAACAGGAAGTGCGCCGGATGGAACCGGGAGCTATGTATACATCTCTAACCCCATTGCCAAAGGACAGATCTATAATGCCAAAATACCAGCAACCGAGTTGCATCATGACTTAGACCATAAAACTTCAGATAAATAAATATGTAGAAGCGAGCTGTCCCAACTTTTGGGGCGGCTTTGGCTTTTTGTCGACCTATTAAGGATCTGTAAACCCACTTCAAACGTAAACACGTATTTACACGTAACCAAAAAAATAGAAGAAGACGAACTTAAAAAGTTCGCCTCCTATACTAGCAGGAGATCCGAGTCGGTACACAATCGGCCTCTGCTTCAGTCAAACCCATCGTTCATTAAACAAGAGGTTCCTCAATCAATGTTGCGAAATTAAACTGGTGTACATGACCATCATTTAATGTAGTTTGGCCCGTAACGAAATGTACGTGTTTTCCATTTCCGACTGGAATAGCTGGTCCTGTTCTAATCCTTCTCAGATTATGAAAATGGTTCACAAAATCAGTTTTCGTAAGATCAATTTCGTGGACATGACTTCTTCCAACTCGAATCGCTTGCCCAGTAACACCTGCAAAGCGGTGGTTATGTCGGTCTGCGCCTGCTTCAGCCAGTTTGGTACTACCTTCAAATTCATGTACATGCCTCTGTGTCTGTTTAGCTGAGATTGTTTTCTTCTTGACTACAGGTTTATTCTTCTGCATCCGTTGCCTGCCTCCTTATGTTTTGCAGTTTTTACAATATCCTATTAAGCAAGCATAGTTACGTGCTAGGCGATTATCTGCAGTCCTAACAATAAATTTTTGGTTTCACATGGCATTAGAAAAAAAGAAGAAGACGAACTTAAAAAGTTCGCCTTCTACATTTAAAAGGAAATTCGAGTTGGCACAAAATCGGCACGACTCGGATTAAACAGCTTTAATTACCTCAAGTACCTTGTCTCACCAAGGGTTACCGCGTTTTAACCGATACTACCTTCCATTTCGAACTTGATCAAGCGGTTCATTTCTACCGCATATTCCATCGGTAGTTCTTTGGTGAACGGCTCAATGAAGCCCATAACGATCATTTGTGTTGCCTCAGCTTCGGTCAGACCACGGCTCATCAGATAGAAGAGTTGATCTTCCGATACTTTGGACACCGTTGCTTCGTGCTCAAGTGTAATATCGTCATTCATGATCTCATTATAAGGAATAGTATCTGAAGTTGACTGATTATCCAAAATCAACGTATCACACTTAATATTCGATTTTGCACCTTGAGCCTGACGACCAAAGGAAGCTAATCCGCGATACGTTACTTTACCACCGTGCTTACTGATCGATTTGGATACAATGGTGGATGTAGTATCTGGTGCCAAGTGGATCATTTTCGCACCTGCATCCTGATGCTGGCCTTTGCCTGCAACAGCGATGGACAAGACCATCCCTTTCGCTCCACGACCTTTCAGTACAACGGCAGGATACTTCATTGTCAGCTTGGAACCGATGTTGCCATCAACCCATTCCATCGTTGCATTTTCTTCAGCAACCGCACGTTTAGTTACCAGGTTGTAAATGTTTGGTGCCCAGTTCTGAATCGTTGTGTAACGAACGCGTGCGTTTTTCTTACAAATAATTTCAACCACAGCACTATGCAGCGAGTTCGTGCTGTAAATTGGAGCTGTACAGCCTTCTACATAATGCACAAAGCTGTCTTCGTCAGCAATAATGAGCGTACGCTCAAATTGACCCATGTTTTCCGAGTTGATACGGAAGTAAGCCTGCAATGGAACTTCACATTTCACACCTTTAGGCACGTAGATAAAGCTACCGCCTGACCATACCGCACTGTTCAGGGCCGCAAACTTATTGTCTGCAGGAGGTACGACTGTGGCAAAATACTCTTTCAAAATCTCAGGATGCTCACGCAACGCTGTATCGGTATCCATGAAAATGACACCCTGCTCTTCCAGATCCTTTTGCATGCTGTGGTAGACAACCTCGGATTCATACTGCGCAGATACACCAGCCAAAAACTTTTGTTCCGCTTCAGGAATCCCCAGTTTATCAAAGGTTTCCTTAATTTCTGTAGGAACCTCTTCCCACGTTTTCCCTTGCTTCTCGGAAGGTCTTACATAGTACTGGATATCATCGAAATCCAGTTCATCCATGTCTCCGCCCCATTTTGGCATTGGCATTTTTTCAAATTGCTTCAATGCTTTCAGACGGAACTCCAACATCCAATCCGGTTCACCCTTAATTTTGGAGATTTCCTTTACAATTTCCGGAGTGAGACCCTTACCTGTTTGGAAAATGGACTTGTGCTCGTCACGAAAGCCATACTTATACTCTTCCATTTCCGGTGCTTTCTTGGCCATGTTTCTCAAACCTCCTCTGTTCTATTTAAATTATTTATCTTCGTCAATCCCTTTGCGCAGCGCGTTCCAAGCCAATGTCGCACATTTAATGCGAGCCGGGAACTTATTGACCCCTGACAAAGCTTCCAATTCTTCATAATCATCAAATTCGACCGCTTCGCCCTTCATCAGAGAGGAGAAGCGACTCGCCATATCCAAGGCCTGA
Source organism: Paenibacillus sp. FSL W8-0439 (assembly GCF_038008995.1). Classification (NCBI taxonomy): domain Bacteria; kingdom Bacillati; phylum Bacillota; class Bacilli; order Caryophanales; family Paenibacillaceae; genus Paenibacillus; species Paenibacillus sp. FSL W8-0439. The sequence goes on along the minus strand of NZ_JBBPAK010000001.1, from coordinate 1,776,285 downwards.
TCAATCGTTTTTCCTTTGACCGCTTCTGTCATCATCGAAGCCGAGGACATACTAATCGAGCAGCCTTCACCTGTAAAACGGGCATCCTCGACTACGCCGTCTTTCGTTTTGAGTTGAAGGGATATCCGGTCACCACACGTAGGATTATTCAAATCCACCGTAACAGCATCGTCCTCAAAACGTCCGCGATTGCGCGGATTTTTATAATGATCCATAATCACGCGTCGGTACAAGTCATCAAGTTGCATCGCCAAAATACTCCTTCGTTTGGATTAAGGCGCTGACCAGAGCGTCGATATCCTCTTCCGTGTTATAGAGGTAAAAGCTGGCACGTGCAGTTGCACTGGCTTTCAACCAGCGCATCAATGGCTGGCAGCAATGATGGCCCGCACGTATGGCCACCCCTTTGCTATCCAGTACAGTAGCTACATCATGCGGATGCACATCATCCAAGTTGAATGTTACAAGCCCGACATGACGTTCAGCAGGTCCATAGATCGTCAAACCCTCCACTTCACGGAGACGTTTGAGTGCATAATTCGTTAGACGGCTCTCATGCTGTGCAATGGCGTCTAGTCCGATGCTTTCCAGAAAATCAATGGCAGCTCCCAAGCCAACTGCCCCAGCAATAATCGGGGTGCCACCTTCGAATTTCCAAGGTAGCTCCTTCCATGTGGATTCATACAATCCCACATCGTCGATCATTTCACCGCCAAACTCAACGGGCTCCATGTTTTCCAGCAACGCCTTCTTGCCGTAGAGTGCACCAATTCCTGTAGGAGCACACATTTTGTGACCAGAGAAAGCATAAAAATCAGCATCTATGTCTTGCACGTCTACTTTCATATGTGGCGTACTTTGTGCACCGTCGACAACGATAACTGCACCTTTGCGATGTGCAATAGCAGCAATCTCTTTGACCGGATTCACAACGCCAAGCACATTGGAGACATGCGCAATCGCAACAATTTTTGTGTGTTCTGTGACGGTTTTCTCCACGTCTGCAAGATCAACGCTACCGTCCTCTTGAAGCGGAATATATTTTAAAGTCGCACCCGTGGCTTTGGCTACCTGTTGCCACGGAATCAGATTACTGTGATGTTCCATCGGAGTGATGACAATTTCATCACCCTCCTTACAGTTAGCTCTACCGTAAGAAGAAGCCACCAGATTCAGCGCGGTTGTTGTCCCGCGTGTAAAAATGATTTCCTGACTGCGCTTGGCATTCAGAAAACGGGCTACCTTCTCCCTCGCACCTTCATAAGCATCCGTAGCACGGCTACCCAAGGTATGCACACCACGGTGTACATTCGAATTATCAAACTCGTAATAGTGCTTGATCGCCTCGATGACCGCTAGCGGCTTTTGCGAAGTGGCCGCATTATCCAAATAAACCAGCGGATGACCGTTAATCTCCTGATGTAAAATCGGGAATTGTTCACGGATCAATGCAGTGTTCATTGGCCTAACTTCCTTTCAACAAGGCTTTGCAGCTGATGTTGAAGTCCTTCGAGCGGAATTTCAGATACGACAGGTGCCAGGAAGCCATAAATAATCAATCGTTCAGCTTCTGCACGGCTAATTCCGCGGGACATCAAGTAATACACTTGCTCACGGTTAACCTGACCAACCGAGGCTGCGTGTCCAGCCGTTACATCATCTTCATCAATCAACAGGATCGGGTTAGCGTCACCACGTGCTTTCGGGCTGAGCATCAGTACACGCTCCGTTTGCTGACCGTCTGCTTTGGTAGCGCCTTTTTCAATTTTCGTAATTCCGTTAATGATGGAAGATGCTTCTTCACGCATAACTGCGCGTGTAATCATCTGACTAGCGGAATTTTTACCAAAATGCTGTGCTTGTGTCGTATAGTTCAGCTTTTGTGAACCAGAACCTACAGCAATAACCTTGGCATCCGAGTTGGAGCCATTGCCTTTGAGCACAGACATGGTATTGCTCGCTGTATTGCCGTTGTTCATTTCGCCTACAATCCATTCGATAGCAGCGTCATTTCCGAGCGTGGCACGACGAATGGAAATATCCGTTACTTGCTCTCCAAACTGATGCACTGTCGCATAGCGTACTTTAGCGCCTGCATTCGCAACCACTTCTACCGCACCGTTATGAAGAACAGGTGCCGCCAAATCTGCAGATACATAGTTGTCTACGTACGTCACGGAACTATGATTTTCAGCTATGAGCAGCACATGCGGCGCAAAAGTTGCAGTCGCATCATCCGTGAGGAACACAGCTTGAAGCGGTACGTTCAGTTCTACATTTTTAGGCACATAAGCAAATACTCCACCGTTCCAGAGTGCTGCATGCAATGCCGACAATGAATTTTCTTCAGCCTTAATAACAGTGTTCAGATGAGCTTTGACCAAATCAGCATGCTCTTTGACCGCCGTTTGCAAATCCGTGAAAATAACACCTTGCGCTGCCAGTTCCTCGCTCAGCTTCACGTATACCGCACCGGAGTTGCGCTGGATGATCAGACCGCCCTCTTGTTGTTCTTTGACCAGATCAGCAATGGCTGCAGGAACCTGACCTACAGATGCAATGACCTCGCTCAATTTATGTTGACCGTAATCGTTTAAATTCCAACGTTCGATTTTTGTTTTTTCAAATACCGGAAGCTCCAGTTGGCCTGCAAGCTCAAGTGCTTTTTGTCTGTCTTCGACCAGCCAAGATGGCTCGCCATTACGTTCGGACAGAACACGCAGTTGCTCGGAATCTACCGGAAGGATTGTTTGTGTTGTCATCAGTTTTCCTCCTCGCTTCCGGCTTACGCCTCTTGTCCTACAGTTTCATCAACGATACCCAGCTCTTCCTTGATCCAGTCGTAACCGTCCGCTTCCAGACGCTCAGCAAGCTCAGGACCACCGGATTTAACGATACGTCCTTGCATCATTACGTGTACATAATCTGGTTTGATGTAGTTCAACAGACGTTGGTAGTGAGTAATCACAAGGAAGCCACGGTCTTCAGAACGCATAGCGTTTACGCCGTTAGCTACGATTCTCAAAGCATCGATATCCAGACCGGAGTCAATTTCGTCCAGAACGACAATTTTGGGATCAAGCATCATCATTTGCAGAATTTCATTCCGCTTTTTCTCACCACCGGAAAAACCTTCGTTCAGGTAACGGTGAGCAAACTCAGGATTCATTTCAAGCTCTTTCATTTTGCCTTCCATTTGGCGGATAAACTTAATCAGGGAAATCTCTTGTCCTTCTTCACGGCGCGCGTTGATAGCACTACGCAAAAAGTCGGAGTTTGTTACCCCTGCAATTTCACTTGGATACTGCATCGCCAGGAACAATCCTGCACGTGCACGCTCATCCACTTCCATATCCAGCACGTCTTCTCCATCCAAAGTTACTTTGCCATCTGTGACTTCATATTTAGGATGACCCATCAAAGCAGATGCGAGCGTACTTTTACCCGTTCCGTTAGGACCCATGATGGCGTGGATTTCTCCGCCCTTCATTTCGAGGTTAATCCCCTTCAAAATTTCTTTACCTTCAATGGTCGCTTTGAGACCTTCAATCTTAAAGTTTGTAGCCATATTCGCAATACCCTCCAAAAAATGTAGTGTGGTGTCGAAATCAGAAAGATATTTAAACAGGGGAGCCCCCTGATTTCAAGCAAATGTAATAATTAAAAATTTATTTATAATCATTCTAAACTGATTCTCAATGATTCTCAAGTTATTTTATAATAAATATCTTTAAGGGTGCAACCAACAGACGCACGTTATCCACCTTTCTTCATAAAATGTTCATCCTACCAATCACACAAATGGCAAAATACATCCTTCGAATGATTACATAGTTATAGTGTAGTACAAAAACCATGGGATACATAATCTCTTTTTTAGCCATAAAAACGCTACTGACAGCTTGACGTCAGTAGCGTTTTACATGTAAAGGGGTTATTTTAGTGCGAAAGCCTGATGAGTTAGCCCAAATAAGAGCGAAGCATCCACATGTGTTTCTCCAAATCTGCTTTGTAGCCGATCAGCAAATCTGCAGTAGGCTGGTCGGAATTACTTTCCGCCAATTCGATACCTTCCTGAAACTCCTCACATACCGTCGCAAAATCCTCAATCAGGGTTTGCACCATTTTTGGAGCATCTTCATTACCGGTAGCCTCTTGAATTGAGGACAGCTCCAGGTATTCCTTCAATGTTGCGGAAGGAGAACCTTTCAAGGCAAGCAAGCGCTCGGCAATCTCATCCATTTTCAATGTCACTTCATTGTATAATTCTTCGAATTTAACATGGAGTGTATAAAAGCTGGAGCCTTTCACGTACCAGTGATAGTTATGAATTTTTACATATAACACATTGAGGTTAGCGACTTGACGGTTTAAAAGTTCCTCCACCGATTTGGTTTGCGTATTTTTCGAGTTACTTGTTGTTTTAGCCATCATAAATCCCTTCCTTTTTCATCAAATTGACTTTCAGAAGCGTTTACGTATTCATCACCGTCCCTGCTGACGGTAAGACGCCAGCGGGCATTTGAATATCACCTGCCGGACGTCTGTTTCATATTTACCCTTTCTATACAGAGACGAAACAAAAAGAAGAAGCCCACCTCTTCCAATCCATCATAAAAAAAATGTACAAAAATTCAGTGATTTTCGTTATACTTTCTCTATCCTATCAAAATACTTGGTTTAATATTGTGATGTTTTTTCTTACCATTTACATGTGCGCAATTTACGGAGGTGACCTCATTGTCCAAATATCATCCCTTAACGACCGAAGAAGCAATCGAATTCGTGAAGAACATTCCCGGATTTTTTAGCCAGGAAGCTCATCTGGAATGCCGAGAAATCGGCGATGGCAACTTAAATCTGGTTTTTCATATTACAGATTCCAAATCTAACAAGAGTATCATTGCCAAGCAGGCACTTCCCTATGTAAAAATTGTGGGTGAATCCTGGCCGTTGTCGCTGGATCGCGCCCGTATTGAACGCGAGGCACTTCAGCAGGAGCACCAGCTTTGCCCCGAATTGGTTCCTGCGGTACTAGGCTATGACGATGAGCTTGCGTTAACCGTGATGGAGGATCTTAGCTCACACACAATCATGCGCAAGGGACTAATTGAAGGCAACACATACCCTCTTTTTGCTAATCATATTGGGGAATTTCTGGCACGCACGCTCTTTTTCACCTCAGATTTGGGCATGAATCAGCAGGCTAAAAAAGAGCTGGTTAAACGCTTTATAAACCCTGAACTCTGCAAAATAACTGAGGATCTGATTTTGGATGAACCCTACCGATTTTCAGATAATAACAACTATGGTATGTACATTGAAGACGAAGCAGAGGCACTCCGTACAGATCAGATCCTTCATCTGGAAGTAGCTTTGCTGCGAGAAAAGTTTATGACACGAACAGAAGCACTGCTACACGGCGACCTCCATACAGGTAGTATTTTTGTAACAGCTGAATCGACTAAAGTCATTGATCCTGAATTTGCCTATTACGGCCCCATGGGGTTTGATATCGGAGCGGTCATCGCCAATCTGCTGTTGAACTACGCAGCACAGCCCGAATGGACTTCTAGCGAGACGGCGCTAAAGGAACGACGTGACTGGCTCCTGGAGACCGTCATTCAAGTATGGGAGCAGTTTGAGAGCAGGTTTCGTACACTGTGGAACGAGCACGTCACCGATCATTTGGCACGTACACCCGGATATCAGGACTTATACCTCCAGAAAGTACTGCAAGATACGATTGGCTTTGCAGGGTGCAAAGTGATCCGCCGGATCATCAGCCTGTCGCATGTGGCGGATATCGATACCATTGCCGATCCTGATATCAAGGAAGCTGCGGAACGTCTCGCGTTATCGATCGGAAAAGCCTTGGTTCTCCGCAATCGCGAGCTTCATTCGATCCGGGAACTAGAAGACATTGTTCGGACAGCAACAGCGACCCAAACTAAAGGAGCATCACGCATATGAGTGAAAATAAAGAATCTCTTCCCGCATCCTCCCATGAAGCAACTGTGTCTGGACAGGCTCTAACTTCACTGGTGTGGAAGGGAAACCACTTGTCCATGCTGGATCAGCGTCTACTGCCCGAAAAGATAGTCATGCTGGATTTATTCACCACCGAAGAAGTGTGGGATGGCATCCATGCCATGAAGGTACGGGGCGCCCCCGCCATCGGGATGGCCGCAGCCTACGGTGTGGTGCTGGGGGCTACCTCCTATCGCGGCAATGACGCTGCTGAGTGGCTGGAGCATGTACACGCGGTGTGCAGACATTTGGCTACCTCACGGCCGACTGCCGTAAATCTGTTCTGGGCTCTGGACCGCATGAAGAAGCGAGCCGGCGAACTCGTCACAGAGGCTGAGGTGGGCCAGATCGAAGACTGGAATGCAGGGCTGGAGCGTGAAGCTATAGCCATTCAGGCAGAGGATGAAGAAGTTTGCCACCTAATCGGCATCCATGCTTTACCTCTGTTCAAGGATGGGATGGGCGTACTCACTCATTGCAACGCAGGCGGCTTGGCAACAGCGAAATACGGAACAGCGCTCGCGCCTATGTATTTGGCTCAGGAAAACGGAATCCACCTGAAAGTATTTGCTGACGAAACCCGCCCCGTATTGCAGGGTGCGCGTCTGACCGCCTTTGAGCTTCAGCAGGCAGGCATAGATGTCACCCTGCTCTGTGACAATATGGCAGGCATGGTGATGTCTAAAGGATGGGTGCAAGCTGTCATTGTCGGTACAGACAGAGTCGCCGCTAATGGGGATGTGGCCAACAAAATCGGCACCTATAGCCTGGCAGTGTTGGCGAAGGCGCATGGTATACCTTTTTACGTTGCTTCGCCACTATCTACCATTGATTTACAGACCGCTACAGGCGCAGATATTCCGATTGAGGAGCGTTCTGCGGAGGAAGTTACCGAGAGCTTTGGCAAAAGAACTGCCCCACAAGGTATCAAAGTCTACAACCCGGCTTTCGACGTTACACCACATGAGTACATTACCGCCATCATTACCGAAAAAGGAATTGTCCAAGCCCCCTTTAGCGAGAACCTTACCGCTTTGTTTGCCGATTAATTGTTCTTGCAGGTTATACACTTCGTATATAATTCAAATAGTTCCACTCGATAGAATGAAAAATTTCACAGAAAAAACCGGAGCTGTAGCGCCCGGTTTTTTCTGTGAAATTTTTCTTTTTTGCTTTTATCCAACAACTATTACTAGGCTTCTTACACCAGTTTCAATAATGCTTCATAGCCTGGCATCCCTGGCTTAATTCCAAGTTGCTCAGCTTCCGTCGTCACTGACTCCATTGGTGCTTCCAACAGTTCCTTTAGTGTTTTTACCCCTACAGCACGTGCGGCCAGAATTTTCCGATCCGCCAGTCGTTCATTGAGCAATCCGACATCCAGCGCACCACACATGATGTAACCACGGGAGTTGGAGATCGTCAACAGCGTTGTTTTAGGCAGTTTGACCTCGACTCCGATAAATGTATGCTCACCCACTTGAATGGGTTCCATGTGTATCATGGTTATTACATGCACCTCCTCTTTGTTCATCCGGGATATTTTATGCGGCATTTGCAGGTGGGTGTGGACACCCGTGGATACATTCAAAATTTTAGGAGGATGATGTATGTACAGCAAAACAGGCGATATTAAAAAGACTAGACGAATCGTTCCATCTAGTCTCTATGATCATCGTTAATGTTCTGGAGTTATGCTTTATTCAAGCTTCTTTAAATACTGTGGTGGCACCAAATCGGCAAGCCAGACACCATGGTTGGCTTTATAAAACTTCACTTGATTAGCTAATGCCTTTGCTGTGTCGACTTCGAGGATCACTAGTTCTCCACGTCTTTTGCCTGCTAAAATTGCAAACTCAAGCGATTCAGACAGATGTACATACTTTCTCCCCATCGGCTTAATTCCTTCGGTGAAAATGTTATGGATCACCTTTGTGTTTGTACCATGATAGAGAATCGTTGCTGGAGTAGCTTCCTCATAATTTAATCTGCCTGCACTGTGTCCATAATTAGCTCTTATGTACCCATTAACCATCTCATATCTTTGTTTTGGACAGTGGCTTACTACTTGCTTGATATCCGACTCACTGACCTCAGACCATCTGTTCTCTGATCGTATTCCTTGAATCAGGTCTTGAATGTCACAATAACCCTCATGGTCTAGCTCAAGACCAAACTGTTCTGGTGTATGCCTAAGAATCTTACTCATAAATTTACTGAGGCTCTCTTCTTGTTTTGGTGTTAACATGATATACTCCTTCTAATAAAATGTTTGTCTATCTATAATAACCTATCCGATGATTCATAACGCCTTGTGAAGTAAAGCACCAAACCTCCGATAAGGGAAATGTAGCCCCAATCCACAAGGGAAATACCCGAAAACACCTTTGATTAAAGCCATGATAAAAAATTTCCGATTCATAAATCCCCCCCTCCTCTCTAATAATGTACTTTATTATATTAAAATAGATTCTCACATGAATTTTCCCCATACCAGTCTTCATCAACATAATATTCGCTTAATTTATTTTACAAAAATCGTACTACTTGTGTTCCCTTTTTTATATCTTCAATGTCTCCTGAATCCTTTACATTAATTCCAATTAGCGGATGGTTAGCAATGGAGAAAGAAATGCTTATATCCAATACGTCCAGTTCGCATTTCGTTCCATCTATCTTATCTACTTGTATTTTTGAACCTATCAAACCTTTCAAATTGGTATGATCCTGCTTATCTAAACCAAGATTTGTTCCAATTAAAATGATTCCTTTATTGGGTGTTTTAATAATATCGTCTAACTTCATAATCTCCAAAAGAGAACCTCTCCATTCTAACGTTCATGTATGAACAGTATATCTTTAACTTCCCTAATTTTGATACCTTCGTTTTTTAATCTAGTAATTCCATCTCTTAATAGCATGATTCTTTCTAATTGGGTCAAATCAGGAGCAAATCGTGCAGCTCGGATACTTGCTTGGGCTTCGTCAAGTGCAAAGTTCCTAGTTATAACGTTAAATTCATCATCCATAACCCGGAAGGATTTACCTGCTAGTCCTGCTTCATAATGTCCGACAACTTCATGCGCTATTGTTCCATGTCCAGTTATCCGGCTATTAGCTGCTAATTTACCTGTCGCATTAGAAGGTAATACATCATTATTTATATTGAGAATCGTATCAAATAATAATCCAGTAGGAGATGTGTCATTAGGCCCCGCTACACGGATATTTTCTTGTGGCATCCCTAATTTTTTTGCATACTGAGTTAAACCTTCAATTTGTGCTACAGTTAAAGGCACTTCATTACGCAGGCCATTAGTATCAATAATTTTTCTTGCATTGTCCGCCTCTTCTATTATTCGGGTAGTTCCATCTTTTAATGGAGTATATTTTATAGACCCTGATAACCCAATTTTAGGCTTAATAACTGAACTAACTCCTCCAAACAATCCTGCTGTACCGATCATATTAGCCCAGTGTTCCTTCGACCACGCATTGGTAGGATTAAATGCTCCCTGAATCATACCCGTTATTCCAAATGTACCGAAATTGAGCATGTCATTCCATGAATCGTTTTGTTTAGCTGCCCGTTCCATGTACCCTTGATACATTCCTTTTGGAATACCATACGACATATAATCTAAAAAGCTCCAAACCGAATCAAACTTTTTCTCATAGCGTACTGAATTAGCATCTACAAAATCCTGACCTAGTTCAGTTAAGCTATCTACCGATTTCTGAAACGCATTCCGCGTATCTGGAGCAGGAACAGCACATGAATTCGGTGGAGGCGGTAAACAACTTGCATCAATATTACCTGCTTCCATCAGGTCCGCTAATCTGAATTTATCTGCATGGTGACGTAACTCCCTAGCAATAGAATCCACCAGGGTAACAAAGTCATTCATATTTTTCTGAGATTTCTGGAAGGAATAGTAAAAGTGTTCTTTAGTCAGTCCCTCCCACAATTGTCCCATAGATAAAATTTGTTGTACTAAATTGCTATTCATTTGAGTTGTCGTTTGCCGTGCTAACTCAAACTGCTTGGAGACCGTCATAAGTTGCTCAGGTGTCACTTTAATGGTTGTCATAATTTACCTCTAGTCATGAGTTCATTATGACATAGTAACACTATTCCGATTTGTGGAAAATGAACTTAATTCCTAATTGTTATATGAAGGATTAACCTTTCTACCTATGTCAAAAAGCATAAATTCGTCGTTTTTTAATCTTCATCTTCATTCTTTAATCTGTAACTATCCATTTTGTTTTTTTCTGACTGGACTAATCATTGATTTCCTTATCCGAATAATCAGCCAGAAAGCTAAGAGATCATATCAATCCGCAAACCCTTCCAGCGCCTCATTCACTAATGCTCTATATTGTGAGTCCAAATTAGTCTTCCGTATTAATTAGGCAGCATCCCTAAAGGTTAAATCTTCTTGAATAGCACCCTTTAGTTCCCTTTTTCCAGAAAACAGACTACCATAAGAATAAAGACAATAGCTTGATGTTTTTTGGAGGGTTGTGAATTGGTAGAAAAATTTGAAAAGACATTCGTTCAATTAGCTCAATGCGAGCCGTCTCCAGAAGAGCGGCAAGCATGGTGGGAAGAAAATAAAGTTCAATTGGAAAAGCACTTATCCCGTGGTGTTTTTCTTAAACTCAAACCCATCAAGCACGACTTTCGATGGGTGCCTATCCTTGCCAGCCAAAAGAGAGCCGTCGAATATCTTTAGGCGAGAAACATTCCATTCGAAAATTCCGATCTATACCAACAACACTATGGAGCTGAATTCAAAGCCTTTTGCAAGATTCAAAAAGAGCAGGATAAAATTCTACTTGACCATCTTAACAAAAAGATACCACAAGTATTCCAGACATATCCAAAGTTTGCGACTTCGCTTAGAAACGTTTACAGTAATTCGGATGTTTTGGATGGCGGCGCATCTTTACATAAAATTGAACAGGTAGAAGCGTCATTAGATTTTCAACTGCCAAGCGATGTAAAAAAGCATTTTGAAGTAGTTGAGAATATTTCAATTGAAGGTACACGTTTAGAATTGGAATCATTACAAAAAATAGATAAAAAAGAGAAGCCCTATATCGTTTTGGGTGAATTTTGGAAAGAAGCTGACGGGGACTTACTGTTGTTAAAGCCTGAACCAGCAGAGATCAGTACGATCTATTATTACGCACACGGGAGTAACACAATAAAAAAACTTTGCTCCGGCATGAAGTCGTTAATTGAGAATAAGTTCTCTTACTACAACTGTCAATAGATAGTTATTTGCCTGCAAAAATGGGACTGTCCCAAAAGTAGTTTTTCTTCGACCATTAGACAGTCTTTTGTGTGAAAAAAGTGAAAACGGGACCGGTAAGGGGGTATCCCTATCCGTTCCGGTCCCGTTTTCCTTCGTCACAACACAGTTTGTTTCTGGTATTTTTCAGTCTTACGATCCTTTTTAATCACTTTACTATTATTCCTATAATCATCCCATGAATCTAGACTCAAATAAGGCTCTTCTTCGATGATATCTTTTACTTTGCTGTGCTGTTGTTCTTGGAATAGCTCAATCATTCGAATTAAATCATTGCGATCCAGCAGCTTCACTTCATTATAACTGGCTAACTGTTCACACGAGGTTGTGTATTTACTTGAAGTAATCACAATAGATTTCTTAGCTCTGTAAAATCGCATACAGCTATACACTTCTTGAACCGCACCCAACCTAACAGGATTGGTGACTGCATACGGTTTGGCCTGAAGGACATTAACAATAAAATCTAAATTAAAAAGGCAACAGGTAATACCTGCTGCCTTACTCCCTATTATTCAGCTTCCGTTAACGTTTTTAAAACTCCAGTAAATGAATTGTCGATCGACATAATATATCCATTAACTTGCTTGCTAAATTCAGACTCCGTAAGCTTATCTTTTCCTGCCGTGTGATTCTTAATGAATTTTATAAGGTCTGCTTTTTGTTTTGCAATATCCTTTAAAACTTGGTCACTTTCTCGCTTGTAATTTTTAATACTTTTACTTAGTTCCACCTTTGCCACGCTGAGCTGCTTCTTTAATTTATCGCAATCAGCCTTGGCTTGAGCTATTACCACTTTACTAGACTTATTTTTCACTTCGTTTTTATATCGCGCAGTTGCTTGGTTTAATCTCTGAGTTAACTCACGAACTTCTGCCCCCAGGACAGCATTGAGCTTTTTTTGTGCAACTTTAATTTCCTTTACACGATCTTTGTAATTCTCAAAGTATAATTTTTCGATTTCACTTGTTGACATTGCTTTTGTAGATGTTGCTGCCAATACTTGTGATGGGATTAAAACAACAAACATTAATAATAATAGAATAGCTTTTTTCATATGTATCTCCTTGTCTGGTAATAGTACAATTATCATAAGGGAAATTCAGGGAATAGGCAATATGTCTTATTTTAGTATCATGATATTTCTAAGGAAGCTTATCCGTTAGAAAGATCATAGTAGAAACTCTTTTAATCTATAAGAGGAGATAGTTATGAAGAAACATGGAATAGCAATCTTTATAATAATTCTGTTTGCAAGCATTTGGATACTTAGTAGTTACACTAAAAGTCATACTCAAAGCGAAGTTTTCAACAATCTTGTAAAAATTCAAGGATACAAACCATCTGAAATCTATTCAGTTGAAACTAAAATAGCTAAAGCTCCCTTAATTAGTACACAGGTTATTTTCAAGGACGAAACCAATACAAGGTATTTTTATAAAAAAGAGCGGGGTAAAATTATTCAGTATAACCAAGCCCCCGTTAAAGGAGTAGATGATGGTTCTTATAATTATAAACATCATGAAAATAATTAAAATGATCGTCTTGAGCCAAGCTGGGCTTTGAAGGAGTATAACCGAAATATTATGCACGTCCCAAGCTTACCCTACTTACTTCAAAAGTTCACCCCGGTTTTTACTTAAAGGAACAAGTCTAATCTATACTTTTTCAAATCTCTATGTTATCCCACAATTCTAAAATGGTCTTATCATCAATCTTTCCATTAACAAACAACTCTTTTGCTGATTGAAACGACTGCGAAAAACTGTCTCTTTCCCGAGTAAGAAAATACTCTTCTTCATTATGGCTAATCCAGTAGCTGTCGTTTTTATAATAGAATTGAAACTCTTCCCCCATCTCAAAACGTTCTACTAATTCAGTGTATTCCAAAACAATCCCTCCTACTTTTTATTGATTCTTTTAAACGTTCCGTCTTGTTTCCACTCAAATATATGTTCATGAGGCCACTCTGGATGCTGTTTTGAATTTCCATGATTCGTATAGTCAACATCTCGTATAGCTCTTCCATTCTCATCATAATATCTTCTCGTTTTTATCTCACCTGTATTTTTATCTAGAATATCAACAGATGAGTTAGGTTCACCTTTAGCCGGATGTGGATTTGTTGTCGTACTGGTATGATTAGATGAAGGAGTAACGTCTATCGACGTTCCCTTATTGGAAGTGAGTGTTTGTTTAGATGAGCCTCCACCTTCTCCTTTCACCATCTGCCACAATTCGGCTGTTTTTTCTCCTACTCCACTTGCACTTTTAACCGCCGTTGTAGCTCCATGCGCTGCCAAAGCTGCCGATCCAATTAATCCGGGTACTCCGATTATACTCCCTACACCTGTAGATGAAACTGCAACTGATAATCCTTCTCCACCTAATCCAGCTACTACCTCACCAGCTCCCTGCAATGTTGTAGCTACATGACCGAGAATTTCACCTACTTTAGCTGCCATGGGATGATCATAATCCCGTTCTTTATCAGGTAACATCCCTAAGGTTAAATCTTCCTGAATAGCACTTTTTGCTCCCTGTGCAGTATCCCAGAGGATTTCTCCTTGAAGCTTGCTAGCTTCCATCTGGACTTCAGCCTTGGTGATCTCAGCTCGTCCGATTTGTTCAAAAATTTTATGTAACCAACCTTCACCTGTGGAAGCCGTTTTAACAGAGTCTCCGAGCCACGGCACATCTAATACGACTTTTTCCCCGTCTACCTGTGTGAAGTTATTTGAAATAAAGATGAGTTCTTGTGCTACTGTCGATAGTCGTTCAATCGTCACATTCATGGATTGTCGAGAAACCTGAAATTCTTGAAAAAATCTTTCTCGGGTAGCTCCTGACCAGCCTTGTTGAACAAAATCAATTCGTCCACTCAAAAAATTCAGCATACGTTCCATTTCATGCTTTCCGTGTAAGAACTGATCAGCAACTTCCATTAATTTGTCAGGTGGAACTAATATTCTCCCCCATTCTACCACGCCCACTTTAATTTTGATGGAAATAATATTATCAGAAGGAGATGTTTAGGGACATCCACCTATTATCCTGATATTCCCTTTTTATATTATGTGACCAATGGACTGAAATAAACAAATTTATTATGTCTAAAGCATTATAATCCCTTGTTATAAGATACATTTATTAACGTGGCACTATTAGTCCTAAACTTCGCCCCTCAACCATATCCTGCAACTCAGGAATTTTTTATGGTTATGTAGCTGCTCAGTTGTTATGTTCAAATCGTTTGCAATATCTTCTTGAGTTTTTGCCAAAATGTAAAATTATTTGACTTTTCCTCTTATTACGGTAACAAACTTTATTTATAAAAAATACAAATATTTTCTTTTTTTAGGTGCGATTAGATGGTGGTTAAAAAATATCGAAAAGGGTGTGTTTTTATTGAAGTTGAAAAAAACTAGTTATTCTTACTGATAAATTGCCTATTACCTATGGTAATAGCAAGGCTCAACTTGATGGTTGGGTATTCAATTTAAACTAATGAAAAAGAAAACTATTTTTATCATAATTAGGATTTTACAGAAATCATTATTGTCTTTTCCCTTTTAAACCTGTGGACGGTCAATAATCTCATGTGCCTTCCCAATAATTCAATAATCAAGGAGGTAACATGAATAAGAAGAAGGCTTGGAAGATAGCTGGTTTTTCCGTCTTAGCGATTGTTTGATTTTATGTTTTTTTGCTACTGTTTGGGGATGCTGTATCACAGCTTTCTAAAGGCAAGAGACTTCCTTATAAAAGGAGGGCTTTATTTTTGAGACTATTTTCGAGGAAAACATCAATACGTTACAACCATACATACAAAAAAAGGCTAGAAGGACAATTTCGTCTAACCTTCACTTAAAGTTTTTATGATTTAATGATCTGCTTTGCTTCCCATTGACCCGTTTTAGGAATGATTAAAATCCTCTGCGGTAACCTGTTGGGTTCGCAATTAAACCCATTTTAGGATTGCATTATTTCAAAACTTTTTCATTCAAATTTTATTTACGTTCATGCTCCAGCAATTGGATCATAGTATGGATTAACCTGATGGCTATTCGACTGGACAGGTATAATAACGATAAACAAAAAACTAGCCGCAATGATTAGAAGTACCATTTTTCTAACATTCATAACCACATCTTTTCAAGATTAGAGACGAACAAGCATTCCATACTATTTATACAAACGTGCTAACTTCCTACATGTCAGCCCTTAGCTTTTGAATACCAGAGTTCGAAATTTTCTACAGTTATCTTTCAGATGCAACCTATTTGATAAAATTGTAACCAGACTGTACAATTAAAGATGTGTATAACTGTGGGAAAATATTCCACAAATATCAAAAAAGGTGTAGTCATTAAGTTGACTACACCTAATTAAATATCATTTGTCATTGTATGTTAGAGAAACATGAAGATAGCCATCTCTTATACCAGGTAAACCATCCGTTTCTTTTATATCTAAAAAATCAAGTTTTTCTCTCCAAGCTTCTCTTTCTTTATCTTTATAAGTGTTACCGTATCTATCAAAAACATAAGCGATAACTGATGCTTTTATTTCAACGCTCCCCTTTGAAATACGTGTCCATTCTGTCGGTGCAACTATTTGGTTACTTAAAGGAGTTATTTCTTTCCCCGAGACATTCAATACAAACACTTTCCCTTGATTTCCTACAAGCGCTACCTTCTTCTTAGCATCCCATGAAACTGAATCGACATAACCACCAAACAAATCTTTTATAGGTATATATCGGGACTTATAATTAAATTGTTTCCCTTTTTGCTTATATGAGATTGTTAAAGCCGTGTTTTTAAGGTTTGAGTTGTACGCATGATCAGCTTTTTTGGCTATTGAATCACTAACACTTGCTGCTTGTATAATTCCTCCTAAAACAAAAAATAATGAAAAAGACAATAAAAATATAACTGCTTTTCTCATAAATATCCCTCCAAACCTTTTCATTAAGTAGCTGATAACTTTAGTTAGGTCAATACCTATTTCAAAACATATACAGGCACTGACCTAACACTACAATATACTTAGAAACCTACAGTATTAACTGTTACTGTTTGGTAAGGTACACTACCAGATTTACTTATTGCTCCACTAGGCGTATCACACGTACCAAACGTTTTTCCATTATACGTGTGACTACTTAAAATGCCTTGTGTCAAATCAGTTGTTGATCCATCTATTCTCGTAACCTCAGTACCAGAATAATTAACCGTTACTTTACCAATGTCACCACCAGAATAATTCTCTTTAGCTAAAGCTGTAACTCTTTTAACAACTAAATTAGAAACCTCAGAGCTACTCAGTGGTTTTGAATAAGTAAATAGAAGGTACTGATTTGTACCATTAACATTAGTTCCGTTCACAAAGTACTTAAAACGCGAAGTAGTAGTATCATAAAAAACATTGCTTATAACATTAGTACCTGCTTTGTATCTAGGAGGAACACTAGTGGAACCATCTGGAATAGGATTCTGTAGCGTACTCTGCGGATGAATAACCGCAGTATAGCTGTTTTGTGCTTGACTATACTGTAACCCAGCTTCAAGCTTAAACCCACTCAAATAAGAAGAAGAAAGCACATCTATACCATTATATAAATATCCAGCTACACTTCCATTAGGTGCATTAATTGCAGGATAGGAAGGTAAAGTAAACGTTGTTCTAATACCTTTATATCCAGTAGCCGTTACTTGTCTAGCAAAAGCTCCACTATTAGAGCCTAAAATATTGGGATCGATAGTTGCTCTTTGTAGAGCAATATTGTTTTCTACACCCTCTTCCTTTTTATTTAAATCAATTTCATTAACAACTTCCCCATTTTTGTCATACACAAATCCATTGTCATCCATTGTATAAATATAGGCATTATCCAATATGTTTTCAAACTCATCTTTTAATGATTCATTATTGTATGTAGACTCAGATGCAGAAATGCTTTTTTTATTCACTTTAATACCAAACTCGCTTAAGTAGTCATTCTGATCTGTCTTGTTCAGGTGTGCAAGTTCATTAAGATGGTAATTCACTTGATCAATACGATCCTTGTCAATTTGTTGTTTGATGATCTCTTTATCCAATGGTACAGCACTACCTTCTGCTTTTACTGAGGTGAGAGGAGCCATACCTATAATTAAGGCCAACCCCGCAATTGCTAAATGCTTTTTCATCTAAAAACCTCCCAATGTTTGATAGACACAGGATATAATATACAATGTTGTATATTGATTTACAATATTTTTTCATAAAAAAAGGATTTTTTATAATAATTTTTAAAAAATGCGAACAATTCATTGTCACATTTACAAAATAAAAAGGTTAGACGGACAGCCCGTCTAACCTTCACTTAATTTTCATGGTTTAATGCATATGAATAAACGCTCCGAACTATTTATACAAATGTACTAACTACCAATGTGCCAGCTCTAAACTTGAAACCAACCACTTTGAGCTGCCGATGGTATAGTTGTAACTTGACTACTCGTTGATTGTGTACTTATGACTAATACTAATAAGAAAGTCGTCGTGCATAGCTTTCTAAATTATGATACTCCGTCTTGGCTTCAGTTAGGACAAATTTCTGATAACGTTCGACAATTATCCTGTAACGAAGGATTGAGCGTTCATCATTAATTATAATTGATTTCCTCATACCATCTAATAAGAACCGAACTCCCTTTTCGTACTGGCCTCTGGATAAACAATATTCAGCCAATTCACTCAATACGCCAACAAGCTTCACTATGTAACAAGGGGAAACGAAATTTCGTTCCACATGCATAGGATTTCGAATATCGCGTTTCACGATAATTAAGTTTAGCTTTCATACCTTTCGATTCAGAGGGTTAGAATTACGATATGGAAATTCACCATGTCTGGATTGGCAACGCACGTCCACAATGGACACGAGTTCAATTATAGCGTTACTCAGTGTCACGCTATTTTCAGAACGCAAAGTTGGCTGTGAAGATTGTATGTAAACTTGCTTTGGGATTACCAGAAACGAAGCGTCAAAGTTGGAGGTTGGAAAGTTAAGGTTACCATCAGCAAAATTATCCTTTGGGTGACACTTGATGACACCCATTTCGTTATGTAAGCAATACTATCAGCTATGACCCCGTGAAAGCTTCCCAATGACGCATTTGGATACAGAAAAATCCAGTCAGCGTCAATATGTGGACAACTGGATGGTAAAATTGATGTTTTATTCAAAAATATGTTAACTTTAAAGGCCCGTCTATTATTTAGGAGGGCAATGCCAGCGAACACATTAACGACTCCGTTGGGCTTGTATGTGGTTGAATACGAACGGCTGCTGTGGTATGTGCTTCTGCCAAATTTGAAATCGAATCGTAAGAAACATATTTTGAGGGTCTGTTTAAGCAATTAAAATAGGACTAGTCAGAAGGGAATTCCCTTCCGACTAGTCTCTTTAAATTACTATTATCGATATTCTCATAGTGAAGCAAAACCAATGATTTTTAATAATAAACGTAGAATGATCCATCGTTTATATTTCCACCTACGTAAATTTTATAGTAACCATATAGTTGTGTTTTTATATATTCTTTACCCTTTATTTGTCCTAAAAATTTTTCACCACCATTTGGGTCGACAGCATAAACTGGAAAACTTTTGGTAGAAGAAGCATTAACCACAATCTTGATAGCCCCAGTCATATATATATCCTGAGTTGAACTTCCGATATCTCCCCATTCTGTTCCTTGAAAATCAAAAGTTCCAACGTCCTGAATTTCCTGTGCTGAAGGGGTATTATTAGTAACGGCTTCGTCAGCAAAAACGGCTTGTATAGGTGTTAAGATCATCATCAAGGAAGCAAAAGCAGAGATTGATATTTTCTGAAATTTTCTCACATTTAACATCTCCTTTAGGAAATAAATTGAGAATCAAAATTACCAATTAATCTAATGATTTTACAATAGATTAGCTAAACTTCTCGAAAACATTGTGTATAAATTAAACCGTTTACTCCTCCTCCAACGTTTGTATCTTGCAATAAAAAATATACAATATTCTCTTTGGAAGAAACAGGTTCTTTCTTTATTGTCATTTAATAAATTGTTATTTATTGTAAATATAAAATTTGATAAATCCCCCCCTTTTGTGAAGAAGTATTGTATTTTGTTTACTTGACGAGTGTTCAGTGACAACAAGTTTACCCTATCATTCTCTTTAAGAAGGATATCTTATTGCCTTTCAATTTCAATTATTGTTAATGTGTAGCTGATGAACTGGTATCAATACGTTGTACATTGAACATATATACCTGTTATACGCTCTCATGTTCATTCTAAAGCTGTTATTCACTTTATGAATATGGAAGTCTCAAAATCCCAGTAACTTTAATCTGCGTTGGCTTAACGTTCTCCTTTGAGCTTATCTCATTTACTTTACTCTCCTGTCGGTACTCGTAATCTTTTAAGGTCATTTCACAATTCACAGTTGCAGTTTTTCTCTAGAATAAACTTTCCAAAACCACTGTTCCAAAGAATGCTATATCGTACGATCATTTTGTCCATATACAAATATCTTCTTTTTAATAGATTTTTTATGGCTCAACTCAAACAACCATTTGAGCAGACCTCACAGGAGTAAAATGCACAGTCACATGCTTGTCCCCCTTCAAAAGGTCACAAATGCGGTCACAAAATTCAGTCATTTATAAGATTTTAATAGAATGAATCAGTACAGATCAGTAAATTGAAAATTGCTATGAACTTTACGGCTTAAACAGCGGAAAATTTCACTGCCCCAAATTCGGTACATCTTAGACGCACCACACATGATGTAACCACGGAAGTTGGAGATCGTCAACAGGGTTGTTTTAGGCAGTTAGACCTCGACTCCGATAAATGTATGCTCACCCACTTGAATGAGTTCCATGTGTATCATGGTTACATGCACCTCCTCTTTGTTCATCCGGGATATTTTATGCGACATTTGCGGGTAAGTGTGGACACCCGTGGATACATTCAAAATTTTAGGAGGATTATGTATGTACAGCAAAATAGGCGATATCACAGAGACTATATGGAATGATTTTGTCTAGTCTTTGTGATCATCGTTAATGTTTTGGGTTTACGTTTTATTCAAGCTTCTTTAAATACTGTGGGGGTACAAGGTCAGCAAGCCAAACACCATGGTTGGCTTTATAAAACTTCACTTGATTAGCCAATGCCTTTGCTGTGTCTACTTCGAGAATCACCAGTTCCGCACGTCTTTTGCCTGCTAAAATTGCAAACTCAAGGGATTCAGACAGATGTACATACTTTCTGCCCATTGGCTTAATTCCTTCGGTGAAAATGTTATGGATTACCTTTGTGTTTGTACCGTGATAGAGAATCGTTGGTGGAGTAGCTTCCTTATAATTCAATCTGCCTGCACTGTGCCCGTAATTAGCTCTTATGTACCCATTAACCATCTCATATCTCTGCTTTGGACAATGGCTTACTACTTGCTCGATATCCGACTCACTGACATCAGACCATCTGTTCTCTGATCTTATTCCTTGCATCAGGTCTTGAATGTCACAATAACCCTCATGGTCTAGCTCAAGACCAAACTGTTCTGGTGTATGCCTCAGAATCTTACTTATAAATTTACTAAGGCTCTCTTCTTGTTTTGATGTTAGCATTGTATACTCCTTTAATAAAATATTTGTCTACCTATAATAACTTATCCAATGATACATAGCGCCTTGTGAAGTAAAGCCCCAAACCTCCGATAAGGAAAGATGTAGCTCCAATTAAAAAACCTCTTAGACTGTATCTGTTATAAGCCTCCAATATTTTTGCAAGTCCCAGCCCACAATGAAAATAACTGAAAATACCTCTTATCAAATCCATGATAAAAATTTCCGATTCTTAAATCCCTCCTCTCTCTAATAGTTATCCGATGAAAATAAAGATTTAGACTGGATTTGTTGCTCCTAAGCTGATTCTGAATTGCTAAATCGTCAGACTTGGAATAATAAGTTTTAGACTGACCCAAATATAAAACCAGCGGCAGTCAAGGACCTGAAAATAAAGTCCTAGACTGCCGCTGGTTTATTGAACTAACGTTCTCTGTTAGCGTAACAAGTGGTGTAAAATTATTTCATGCGATAAGACTGGCTGTTTTGATAAATTTTATTTGATACAAGATGAGGTTCTTGTCATCCGCCGTACCGATCCAGCTAGTCGCGCTGCCACGCCTCGAAGGACTTGCCACTTATACTCTGCAGCGGCTTGCCACTAGGGAGCGAGAACATGTCACCCCCGTTGATATCTACAACCGTTTCGGTGCTACCGATCGGCTTGCCGTCAGTAAGAAACACCGAGGTCGATAAATTCTCCCTGAATCGCTAGGCTTCCAATCGCCTTAAATCGTTCCACCTCTATGGTTTTGCCGAAATAATTGGCTGGATCAACGTCTTCCATCAGTTCCATTCGACCATATCTGGCGTACGGGTCAGCACTTTCCGATGCGACTGTCGAGAATCCTCTCTATCGCTGGATATTCCTCGAATCTTCGTTCGATGAAACGTTGAATAACCGCCCCGTAAAGGGGCGGTTTTCTTATGCTTGCATGAATGCTTCTAACGGCTCCAGAGTCGAGAACGTCTTCTTTGCATCCTTCTTCCGTTGTTCATCATAGAGTTTGGTCAACTCTACGAATGATTCAGCTTTAATCTTCGTATAACTCGATTTGGTGTATCTGTTTATGTACGTCTTTTGCCCTTCCTCTTCAACCCACTCGTAAACGACGTCATATTTGTCCCTCAGATTCTTCAAATGAAGTGCCCGGCGCAACACTGCATAGTGTTCTTCAATGGCTTCATCGCATTCTTCCATAATCTTCTCGTATGCGCAGCCAACTCGCATCAGAATCTCTGATGCCCGTTCATCGCCGTATCTCGCGAGAAATTCCTTCAACGAAACCAGCGCATATAGCGTTATTTGTTCCTTGTCATTCGGATTCTTGTATTCATAACAGCCTACAACCAAATTGCGGTCGGTCATCTCCTCCTTACTGAACTGCATCTTGAACAAATACTCGAGTGTCTTCTGCTTCATAACGGTTTCCAACATCTGTTCTTTATCAATCTTGATGCCCGTTGTCACCCACGGAAACGGTAGTTGGCCGTTACTTTCACGCGATAAGCTACCCCTAATATTTAAAATCGGTAGACCCGTAGCAATTGCGTACGACCTATTATATCCTTTGCCCACGAATATTTCCTGTTCTTCTCGCATGTGTCCTCCCCCTCCTTTTAGTACCAAGTTCCATTCGGCGCGTAGTGCCACCAGTTGTCTGCGAAGTGAATCTTCGCTCGATTCCAGCGAATTGCGATCCAAATTACCCTCCGCATTTTCCAGTAATTTCTTGGTTAAGCTATAGTTCTCCGTTCGTATTATGAGCTGTGACCTACGCTTACGGGCTTTGCCACTTCACTTCCGCTCTTCCAATCCCGCTCTGTCCATTGTCAGGTAACACTTTTATTTCCATCTCTCCAGGTACTTCATGAATCTCCGTTACAATCGGTTCAGACGAACCGAGGAATAAGATCCTATAGTAAACTATTATTGCATATCCATAAAACCACCACTTTTTTGTGTTGGTCTCCTATTAGTTCGTCACCGCTGCTTTTCATTAACCCGCGAAGATACTTCTGGGATAAATTGTATCATATGAGAACCATAAGTCCATCTAATGGTTGCGTTATCCTGCCCGTCGGCTAACGCCGGCTGCCAGTCTACAACTTTATTTTTCACGGTCTAATGCTTTGTTTTTCAGTCTAACACTTTATTTTCACAGAACAATAGTCTCATTAGACTATTTTGTTCTTCCCATAATTTTAAGAATGTATCATACTTCATAACATTCACGCACCTTCTGTATACTTTACCCATATCGCTAAGTTAGTAGCCTGACTGAAGACTCTCCTGTTTAAACCCGCCTCTTAATTCTTAGGTGCATGCAAATTATCTTCTTTATCAGATAAATTACTATGAAAAAAGCTTGCTCCCATTTTATTGTTAAAGGAGCAAGCTTATAGATATTCATTAATCGTTGTAAATTATATTGATTTAGGATTTTTATAGCACCAGTTTGGATCATAAGGCAGAGATCTAAACTTCTGCATATCCTCCCAACTGTAAACCCAATCATAATCAGGAATCCAAAAATAGTCAGTAGGATTAAGTTTGAGATATTCATATATAAATCGAAAAATAAGCTCTTCAACACCATAAACATCTTCAATATATCCTACTTGGTACAAGGACAAGCTTGAATCTAATCCACTAACATCCTCATCATGCTCATAATTAATTTCGTGATTTTCAATTCCGTCAATATAGAATATAAACTGCTGGTTATTTTCAGTACCTAGTGGGTTATAAGAAATATTTAGAGTTGTTGAAAAAAACTGCTCGTTCTTATATTTTTTATCATTGTCAAAATATAATCCAGCATCTGCATGAAAGGCAGCTACGATTGCATCTCCTAGTAATTTCTCAGGTGTATATTTTTCTCGTTCTATTAAAATAAAAGCCGAACTCCCCATCACTTAACCACCTTTCTTAATTCCTCCAAGGAATTTACAACAGTTACTCCTAGTTTCTTGATATTATCTAATTTTTCTATATTGCTTTGAGATAGATTGCCCAAAGGCTTATCAATATAAAGTATAACTTTCTTCTGTTCTGGATTAAAATAAAGCTTATCAGTTGTAATTGTCATTTTCTCAAGTTGTCCTTCTTTAACTGCTTTAATTGAAGCCTTAACCTCAATTAATTCATTTTTTGTAACTACATCTAAATCACCTGCAAGTTGACCATCTTTCTTTAATATTTTTTGTCCAAAACCTGTGACTTCCCGTTCTTCTTTTAAAAAGCCAGCTACTTTTGCTTCAGTTGCCTTTCCTACATCTGAGCTATTCATAAAGTTCTCAATATCCCGGTTAATATTTTTGGGATGTTGATCAACCCATGTCAATTCATTGCCAGCAGGGTTTGTATATTTTGTCTTATTTCCTTCCTTAATTATGCTACCCATATTATTATTGTGGGTTCCCTCGATCACATGTGGAGCCTTTTCTGCCTTAGCTCCCGAAGAAGGGGTAGATTTTGATGAGCCTCCGCCTTCTCCTTTCACCATCTGCCACAATTCGGCTGTTTTTTCTCCTATTCCACTTGCACCTTTAAATGCGGTTGTACTTCCATGCGCTGCCAAAGCTGCAGATCCAATTAATCCTGGTACTCCAACGATACTTCCAACTCCTGTAGATGAAACAGCAACTGATAATCCTTCTCCACCTAGTCCAGCTACTACCTCACCGGCGCCCTGCAATGTCGTAGCTACGTGACCGAGAATTTCGCCTACTTTAGCTGCCATGGGATGATCATAATCCCGTTCTTTATCAGGCAGTATCCCTAAGGTTAAATCTTCCTGAATAGCACCTTTTGCTCCCTGTGCAGTATCCCAGAAAATTTCTCCTTGTAGCTTGCTAGCTTCCAGTTGGGCTTCGGCCTTGGTGATCTCCGCTTTTCCAATCTGTTCAAAAATTTTATGTAACCAACCTTCACCGCTGGATGCTGTTTTGATAGGTACACCATTCCCTGGCACATCTAATACGACTTTTTCCCCGTCTACCTGTGTGAAGTTATTTGAAATAAAGATGAGTTCTTGTGCAACCGTAGAAAGTCGTTCAAGCGTTACACTCATGGATTGTCGAGAAACCTGAAAATCCTGAAAAAATCTTTCTCGGGTAGCTCCAGACCAGCCTTGTTGGACAAAATCAATTCGTCCACTCAGAAAATTCAGCATACGATCCATTTCATGCTTTCCGTGTAAGAACTGATCAGCCACTTCCATCAATTTGTCAGGTGGAACTAAAACTCTCCCCATTCTACCACGCCCACTTTAATTTTGATGGAAATAATCTTATCAAAAGGGGTGATTTAGGAAAATCCATCTACTATCCTGTTATTTCCTTTTAATCCATGTGACGTTTGAACTGAAATAAACAATTCTATTATGTCTTAAGTATCACTCCCTTGTTATAAGTTATTTGAATCAATGAGCAACACTGTTAGCTTTCAAATCTCGAACAACATACCCTGTAACTCAGGAATCAATGTCAGGTGTAGTTTTGAACTTAAAAGCATTTTATTTGCAATTGGAATGGTGGGATCAGCTTATTCTTCATCTTCATTAACTGCTTTAATCAGTTCTCCATAGACTGCCTTCGTGTTAGCAGATGCATGTTCTTTAAAATGTGTAAACAACCTCATACATCTGATTGCTTGTATTCTATTGTTAGCTTCAGCAGACTTTTCCAAACAGCTGAACAAAAATGTGAACCCATCTGAAAACTTCCCTTTACGCAAATGATAGATTGCCAATTCCCTTGAGAAATGAGTAAAACGTTCTGAACTAATTTGTTGAGTATACACGCCTACCTGATTCTGTTCATTCAAAAAAGATTGAATTTCTGTTTTAAACATTTCAAGGATGTGATCTACATTAATATTATATCGATTAGCCGCCTCAATTATATTATCTATTGCAGGGAGTATTTCACCTTTCTTTGAAGAGAAATAAGCAACATAATCAGGGATTACACCTAAGTCGCCTGACATAAGCCTATTCACATAAATATTAGCGGTTGCCCATTCTTTAAATTGATTTTTCCATTCTAGAGTCGTTTTATCTTTCTCTTCTACCCAGCTTAAATCGGCATATCTCTGGATATGTTGGAGCGCTGTCTCATAATCTTTATTAGCATCACAAACTTCAGCACGTATTAAATGCGAAAATGCCCAGTAGACAAATGGAGGGTATAGCGGCTTCTTTGTGTGTTCATTATTTTCATGATGCTGTTGGTCAATTTTGTATTGTATTGTAGCTTTATTTCCTAATGCTTTTGCAAACACATCCAATTTATCCCACTTTCGTAGAGAACGATATGTATTCACTAACGCTCTTAGCGCATCAAGCTGATCTATCTCATCTAACCGTTCAACGTAAGGTTCAAATTGAACTGCTGCATCATAGTTTTTCTCTTGATCGTCTCCAATACGAATTGTAAACAATCGATATTGGCAAACGGCCAATCGTTCTGAATACTGATACTTTTCCCCTTCTGCCACATTTTCATAAAGGAATGCCGCTGCTTCAGTATAACCTTCTTTAAAAGAATCCTCTGCCACTTCAAAAAGTGAAGGAAGATATACAGGATTATCTAGCAACATACCTACAACTCTTCGCAAGCAATCAAGTCGTCCTAACTCCACGCATCGGTACAAAAAAGGGCTGATTCTCCGCCAGTTGAGCGGTTCTTCTTCAATACATTCATCAATATAACGTTCATAAAAATAATCTGGGGGTAAATTCATTCCCATAGTGATGCGATCTAGCTGGTGAACAGAAATAGATCGGTTGCCCGTCACAATGCCACTAACTGTTCCTACATTCAAATCAATCATGTGACCAAACTCGGTCATGGTTAAGCTTTTCCGTATCAAATAGGTTTGAACTTCTGCTCTAATCGTAGGTATGATCTCCATAAATAAACCACCCTTTCAACACAAACTCGGCATACAATACATATACATTTTTGCACTTTTTACATATATTTCTCAAAAGAAGATTTCTTCATATTGATTATTTACAGCAAAATAGGTAATAAAAAGGCTAGACGGATCATTCCATCTAACCACTTATTAATAGTATATTTTTAGGTTCTACTGTGTCCTATACTGGAGACCTTTTTATTCTCACATTCCTCCGTGTTGTCCAGTGGGCTCATAAATAGACCCTTTGTCTTGATACTGAAGAGGGGAAACTACTACTACTAGTATAAAACTAGTAACTAAAAAAGATAGAATTACTTTACGTCTCATCATTATCCACCTCATTAATTATATTTCTATATGCTGTCTTCGTCTCAGATGCTGCACACTCTTGATAGAACTCATACAGTTTTACACACTTAATTATATACGACTTATTATTGATTGATGTAGATTTTTCCAAACAATTTAACAAAAAAGTAAAGCCATTTACAAAATTACTTTTGTTAAAGTAGTAAACTGCTAATTCATGTGTGAAATGGATATAACGTTCTATAACTAATTGTTGATTGTACGTACCTACACACTCGGGTTTATCCAGCAAAGCTAAAATTTCTGTTTTAAATTGATTTAGAATATGATCAACATTTAAATGAAATCGATTAGCAGCCTCAAGTATGTTATCTAATCCCGAAAGTAATTCTTCTTTCCTTGAAGAAAATAATGTTACATAATCAGCCAGAACACCAATTTCACCAGCATGAAGTTTATTTACATAAGTATTGGCTTTAGACCATTCTTTATATCTCATTTTCCATTCTGAAGTGATTTCATCTGAATCTTTCACCCAACTTAAGTCACCATATTTGTACGTATGCTGAAGTGCCTTCTCATAATCTTTATGAGCCTCACAAACTTCTGCACGAAGCAAATGAGAAAAAGCCCAATACGCAAACAGAGGAAAGCTTGGTTTCTTTGCATTTTCTCTTTTGGATGGATGGCGTTCTTGCTCCAGTTTATATTGAATTTTTGCCTTGTCTCCCAGAGCTTTAGCGAATAATTCTACTTTGTCCCATTTTCGTAACGAACGGTATGTATTCGCCAGATCTTTTAATGCATCTAACTGTTCTATCTCATCTAGTCGATCAACGTATATTTCAAATTGAACGGCTGCTTCATAGTTTTTCTCTTGATTATCTCCTTGCCTAGTATGGAACAAACGGTACTGACACATAGCCAGACGTTCCGAATATTGCTTTTTTTCACTTATAGCCACATTTTCATAAAGTATGGTTGCCGCTTGATACATTTTTTCATGAAATAATTCTTCGGCAAGCTCAAATAAAGATTCTGAATAGCCTAACTTATCCATCAATAAATTAACCACATCATGAATGCAGTCCAATTTATTGAGTCTCGCACAATTATGTATAAAAGGACTCATTCGACGCCAATTCGGATTAGCCTCTGCTAAATACTCAGACACGTAGCGTTCATAGTAATAACCAACGGGATAGCCCATCGCTTGTGTAATTCGGTCTAACTGATCGACTGAAAGTGTGCGATTCCCATTAATAATACTGCTCATGGTGCCCGGATTCATTTCGGCTGCTCTAGCTAAATCACTTAGGATTAAATCATGATCTCTCATATGTTTTGCTATCTCTGTGAGTATCGTGGTTGTTGTGTTGTACAAAGTAACCACCCCTTGTCAGGAACTTAGTAGGATATCAGCTCATTAAAAAAGGACTATTGCAATCCAATGATTGTATAGCCTTTCCGCAATTCATTGTACCATCTTTTGGCACAATATCATATACCTTTCAGAACCTTACTTAAGATACCTTTGAAGGGTTTGCAAAGAAAATTAAGCTCTACAAATCCTGAGACATACGAATCATATCTCTACACTGTATGCCATTCTCATAAATTTCTTCTACATAGTTATGTCTGACAAAGAAATCTAGATCTACACCTACAATTCTGAAACCACATTTTTGGTAGAGAGCTAACTGTCCAATGCTAGAGTTTCCTGTACCAATTTCTAATGTTTTATAGCCTTGTATCCGGGCTGTTTCAATCGCATGTGTCACTAATTGTCTGCCAATCC
The DNA here is from genome assembly GCF_038008995.1 of Paenibacillus sp. FSL W8-0439. Classification (NCBI taxonomy): domain Bacteria; kingdom Bacillati; phylum Bacillota; class Bacilli; order Caryophanales; family Paenibacillaceae; genus Paenibacillus; species Paenibacillus sp. FSL W8-0439. Next base: position 1,747,222 of record NZ_JBBPAK010000001.1, on the reverse strand, counting down.
CCTTACCCTGCATGACTTCCGATACTGCAATATTCACCACCTCAATTGTTTCAGGTCTTGTAGGTAAAAGAACATAGACTCCCACAATTTGATGGTCAATTTCTGCTACATAACACTGCCCTCTTTTCAAATATTCCTCAACAAGTTGGCGCGAAGGATCAGCTAGTAACAAGAGCTCTAACGGATAATTTTCATTTGAATTTAGCAATCTAATATTCATCTATTCTCTCCTATATGTATGGTAATCCCGGGATTTTCCTCTTATTGATCTATTCTAGAAATCCAGGGTGGTAGCGATGAGATGAAGCCTTAACTCAGGTTGATCTCAATTCATACGACCCATTATGAAGCGAAAGACGGGCAGAGCATATACCTTCAAACAAGACACGGATGCTGAACACGGTCGGAAGCCTATCATCAGGAAACCAGGGACGTTGCTTGTCTGTAACAATAAAGGAACCTTCCACATCCCCTAGCGGTACAAATTTCTGTCCAGCCCCTCCCCATGAATTAAGTTGGAACGTTTCGGTAATTATTCTAGAACCCTCTGGGACATCATCGACCGGAAGACCAATCTCGCTTATACGAAGTATCGAGTGAGATCCGAAAGCTTCAGCGACTGCATTATCGAGTGTATGGTGGGCAATGAATTCAACGAGGTTTTGATCCGGATCATAGAAGTAAAACGCGGTTGCATTCCAGTTTTCGAAAAAAAACTCATCTTCTTGGTGCCTTGAAATCAACGAAATTCCTCGGTTGATAGCCCACTGTTTGGCTTCTATAAATTTATTGGTTGGAATCGTAAAGGCAATATGGTAAAACTCATTTTCCATATGGGAGGATTCCTGAAAACCAAGCACCGATTCCCCTACTTGGAACGACAACCGCGATGGACCCTCCTCTACAACCTGCAAATCCAGGAGAGAGCCGTAAAAAGCTTTCATCGCTTCGAAGCTGTGTGTGCCTAAGAGCACTTCTTTTAATTTCAAAGCAATCGTCCTCCTCAAATGTAAAAGATAAGCCCATAACATTGGTTATTGGCTATCTTTTAATTCGCTCAAAAGTTTGGCATTCACATCCAACGATTTAAACCGATGTAATATATCCTGTTCATCCAGAGCTTTACTTTTCGCCATTTCGAAATAAAGCTTGGGCTGATCCCGAAATGCCCGTGCACTCCCAATCGAGTATGCTTTCTTGAGATATTCATGAGCTAATAGGGGCTTGCACTGAAGAAGAAGCGTTTCCGCCATTAGAATGTAAGGCTCTGCATGTATAATTCGGTACTCCGAACCTTCTAAATCTAAAATTTCGTCATTTAAAAGCTCTACTGATCGCTCCATATGACTGTTATAGTTGAGTATTTGAACATACTGATGCAAGGTTACACCTGTAATGCCCCATGTATGCTTTGGCTCAGGGATTAGATCCCAAGCCTTCTGTGCCTTTTCCTCGGCCATACCGCTATCTATGGGAAGTGTAAGAGCTGCTTCCTCTCCAAGAGCCCAAATCGCTTCTTCCAATTGAGCCTCCAGATCGTGATACATTCGAATATCCATCAGATTCCTCCCCATAAATAATGTAATTTCAACACATAGAGATGTCTACTCCTTTATTACGATTAACGAAAGCGCTTAATTAAGGATAGCACTCCCCAGATAAGCAACGCCAAGATCCCGTTTACCTCTCCATATTTTAACGCACGTTAGCTTCCGTTGCATTTGATTTGAACATTTTTATTTTTATGATAACCGATAAAAATGCTAGCAGTGCAAACATCATTCCACTCCAGATGAGCTGGTGTATTCCCAAGTGAGAGATAAACCACCCACCCATAGCAGCCCCTATCGTAATACCGAGATTAGAAAATGAGACAAATAGGCTATTACCGAACTCTGGAGCTTCTTTCGCTTCAGTGGTTAACCATGCTTGGCTAATAATTAGCCCTCCGGAATGTACAGCTCCCCAAATGAGCACAACCACAATCATCGGTAGGAAAGAAGTACCCAGAGCATAAGTGAGTACGTAAATGACCATATATAGCAACGGGAACGTGATGACAGTCTTTGTCAGATTTTTATGTAGTAATCCCCCAAATAAAAAGTTCCCAAAAATCATAACGATTCCAAAGACCATCAGCATCATACTGATCCATGACCCGTTCATACGGGTTATTTCTCCAAGATATTCAGCAAAATAGCTATACACTGAAAACATAGCTGCAAAGATAAAAATAACTGACACAATATTGAACCATAATTGAGGCTTGCGTAATACACTTAGCTGTCTGCCATAAGACATTTTTTCCTGAACAGGTAGAGAAGGAAGCCATATGAGGATTCCTACAAATGCAATCATGCTTACGACAGCTCCAAACCAGAAAGCAGCTTCTAACGCTATTTTCTCAGCAAGATAAGAAGTCAAGGGTACGCCAAAAGCAAATCCCACCGTGATTCCGGCGAAAACCTTGGTGACGGCTTTACTGCTCTTTTCAGGGGGAACAAGATTAGATGCGGTCACGAGGGCAACTGAAAAAAAGACAGGATGAAATATTGCAGGAAGAACACGAAAAATGAGCATGACCTCAAAATGAGTAGTATAGGCATAGACAAGATTTGAAATAACAAAACTGAATACTGCTATTAATAGAACAACTTTACGATTCATGCCAGAAACGAGTAAGGTCAAAAACGGTCCTGAGATCGCAACAACGAAAGAAAATATACTGACGAGCCAACCAGCTTGGGAAGCTGATATATTGAATTTTTGAGTGACTTGGGGAAGAACGCCTATAATCCCCATTTCCGTTGTAATAATGCCGAACACGCCCAAAGCTAGAATGATAATAAGTAACGGGTTAACCTTTTTCATATTTAAGTATAAGCCTCCAATTAATTATATATATAGATTTATAGATATGTTATGTGAAAAAAAACTCCTTTCTGTTTATAGTTCTTTTTGGATGTACTCGGCAAATTCCTGTATTGTTTTTTCATTCCGACGGTAGTACGTCCACTTTCCTACTCGCTCAGACTCTAACAAACCGGATTTTTGCATCGTTAATAAATAACTTGAGATTACAGACTGTGCAAGTCCCGATTTGGCCTGAATATCTCCCACACATACACCAATTTGAAAATTGAGCCCTTGCTTTAAATAAGCCTGCTCATCAAAATAATCTTCTGGTTTTTTTAACCACTGCATAATCAGACGACGAGTCTCGTTCGACAAAGCTTTATAAATCAATGACGGTTCCATACTTCACATTATATCTACTTTATTAGATTTGTAAATATTTAATTCAGATGATTCCTCAGATGATTACATAGAAAAAAATAATAAAGGCTGCTTCCTCACGGAGAATCCGCTTGGAAACAGCCTGTTCGTGTCATCTCAACTACACAGATTTACTCTTATTCGAGCGGTACATCAAGTACAGAAAATACGGTGCACCGATTAGTGCAATCAGCAATCCAGAAGGAATTTCGGTCGGCGCAAGCACGGTCCGTCCAATCGTATCCGCCAGCACCAGCATGACCGCTCCCAAGATGCTAGACAGAACAATGGAACGGCGTACATGGTGCCCGATCAACGTACGCACGATATGCGGAGCAATCAGCCCAATGAAGCCGATTGTACCCACACAGGCTACTGCTCCACCCGCCAGCAGCACACCTACTACCATCGCCCACAGCCGGGTGCGGCGCACCGGAAGCCCCAGTCCCATAGCGCTGCTATCGTCAAATACCAAAAGATCGAAACGGCGAGCCAGCCACCATGCTACTGGCAACAACACGAGTAGAAAGGCCAGAATGGTTGCCACCTGCCCCCAGTTTCGAGCGTAGGTGCTACCAGTCAGCCAGATATAGCCTGTGCTACCCCAGAGCGAACCTTGGATGATCAACACCTGAATACCGGCTGATCCGATGGCAGATACGGCAATCCCAAGCAGGATGACCACTGACGGATTTAGGTGCTTGTTCCACGATAAAAAGAAGATCACCGCTGCCGACACTGTCGCTCCAGCAATCGCCGCGATGGGCAGCATATAAATAGGCAGCCCAGGCCACACGATAATCACTGCAAGCGCACCGAAACCAGCCCCTGACGAAACTCCAATGATCGAGGCATCCGCCAAAGGATTACGAACCGCTAGTTGGATCAAGACGCCGCTGACCGCAAGCGCGATACCAGCCCCGGCCGCCACCAGCGTACGTGGTATTCTAAATTGAAGCAAAGCCGAATTCGCACTCTCCCCGCCAAACAGGCCTGATAGCAGATCCCCCACTGGAATGCGCATTCCTCCAAACATCAGGCTGAATACCGTTAGCAGCACGGCACAGCACGCAAATATTGTAGCCAGTCTGCCAAACGGTAATTTCCGAGAGCGCACACCTATGTTCATGGAAGACTGTCCGCCGATACCGGATGGCAGCTTCATTTTCCGCAAAATCAGCCAAATCAACCAAGGTGCCCCAATCAAGGCCATGACCGCTCCGGTTGGCAGATCCATGCTTGATTTGTGAATCATTTTCGCCAGCACGTCTGCGCCGATCAACAGCAGTGCCCCCCAGAGGAAGGAACCGGGCAGCACCCAACGATGCATTTTCAACCCGCTTAGGCGCACCAAATGCGGAGCCACCAAACCTACAAACCCGATGGGCCCAATGACGCTGACTGTAATGGTCGACAGCAGAACCGCCAATACAATACCCACCGCCCGGGTTAAGCTAACCTTTTGTCCAAGGGACGTGGATGTGGACTCATCCAGATCCAGCACATCAAACTGCCTTGACAGCAAGACAGCAATGACCGAGAGTCCTACGACCCAAGGCCAAGCGTAAGTCGTCCCACTCCAATCATTTTGCACCAGTGAGCCCGAACCCCAGAGAAACAGTCCCTGTGTTTCAAATGAATAAAAGATATGTAGCGCTCCGGTGAACGAACCAAGAACCATGGATACGATCAAGCCGGCAAGCGCCAACCGAATCGGAGTTCCAGCTCTTCCCCCGCCCATAAAGTAAGCCAACACCGCTGCCAACAGACCGCCAGCAGCGGCAAATAGAAATGGCGCCTGGTGCAGCAATCCGGGAAACATCACCGCACCCAGTACGACCACAAAGTAGGCACCAGCGTTTATCCCTAGGGTATCAGAAGCTGCCAGTGGATTTTTAGTGATGGCCTGAAGCAAAGCACCCGCGATGGCCAGCGCACCGCCAGCCAGGATTCCAATGACCGTACGCGGCATCCGAAGATCCCAAACCATGTTATGCTCAAGCGTATCCTGACGCTGGGTCAACGCCTCGATGACTGTATGGAGCGGGATCGAAGCCTCCCCATAACACAAGCTTACAAAAAAAAGCACGATGAGGACGATCAAGCCGCCCCCAAAGATGCTTCCTATACGCCAAGTCTTCGATAATCCCGTTGTGTCCGTTCGGGTCATTTCGTCAGAGCTCCAACTACTTGATCAACCAGTACTTTGGACGAAATTGGGCCGCCGAAAGTCCATGTTGTACCGTCTAGCGGGTAGGTGCGTTTTTCTTTAACAAAGTTCAGTCCGTTCCATACCGTGTTGTTCTTCATCGCAGCGCCAAATATATCGTCCGTCTTCTGCGTAATGTAGATAAAATTACTGTCCTGTACAGCTGGAAGAGCTTCGATTCCAACGGTACTAAATCCGTACTTCTCAGTCTGGTCCGACTTCCAGTCGTTCACCATGCCGATTCTCGCAAGCGTACCCGCTACAACTGAATTATCCTTGAACATTCGCAGACTGGCAGCATTTTGAGCTGTAAAGGCCTGTGTCAGCGCATAGTGAAAGTCTACTTTGCCCGCTTTCTCCAATGTTGCCTTTGCCTCTACATAGTGCTGGTCAAGCTCGCTTAATACTTTATCAGCCTGTTCCGTTTTACCGGTAGCCACCGCGATTTGCTTGAAAATCTCGACCATACGGTCGTAATCATAGCCGTTTCCTTTGTAAGGATCGTATTCTATCGTCGGTGCAATTCCCTTAAGCTGTGCATAGATCGCTGCATTGTTATCGGCGTTAGAGATAATAAGATCCGGCTTGAGCGCCGCAATCGCTTCGAGATTGGGTTCGCCCCGTGTACCGATATCCGTTACGGTATCAGCCAGCTTCGCCTCTGGTGTCACCCACAGCTTGTAATTGGCATTGTCCGCATTCCCGACCGGCTGTACGCCAAGTGCAATCAGATCCTCGGTAAACGTCCATTCGAGTACAACGACACGTTCCGCTGGCTTGTCCAGCTTGACTTCCCCATGGTCGTCCTTAACCGTAACCGGACCAGCCGCTGTAGATGTCTGCTCAGACCCTGTAGCCCCTTCCGTCTTCGAGCTATTCCCAGCCGAACCGCAGCCTGCCAATACAATCGCAAAAACTACAAATAACAATAGGCCATTCAACATCTTTTTCATTTCTCTCAATCACCCCTGTATGTATATGCATCGGAAAATGATAATCATTATCAGTAAAAGAGTATAGGGGTTAGTGATTTTTGTCAATAAGGATATATCGAAGTTCAATTGAATCGCACATAGGTTCCGTATATGATAGTTTTATCATTGTTTAAGGGAGGCTACATTGAAGTGGCAGTATTAATTAACGAGCAAATTAAAGCTGACGAGGTGGTGCTCACCGGACTCTCGGGGGAGAAGCTCGGCGTTGTTTCCAAGTCAGAAGCCTTGGCTATGGCCCGATCCAAGGGAGTGGACCTGGTCTGCACCTCACTGATGAGTAGTCCGCCACCGTGCAGCTTGGTTGCAAAGGGCAAAGGAAAAGCGCTTGTGCAAAAAAAAGCCGCAGCAAGCAAAACAAATAACGGCCAAGCCGCAGGAAACCATGGTAAAGAAAAGGTCAAGGAGCTTCGCTTCACCGCTCACATTGAGGAGCATGATTACGACACGAAGCTGCGTCAGGCGGACAAACAACTGCGTTCTGGTAAACCGGTACAGTTGGTCGTTAAGGCCTCAGGCGCAAAAGAAGCACCTGTCGCCAAAGCGGTGCTGGAGCGTCTACTGGGCGATCTGAAGGAAGTCGGTGTAAAGGAAACTGGAATCCAGACGGGCGGCAAGGGCTCACAGGTGAAATTAAACCCTCGCTGAATGGCGAACCAAATGGCGAATCAGTAGATTGGACAAGTCTCTTAGTTCGTACAATCAAACACTTCACCTTAGTCCTCTAAGCCTAGTTCGGCTATAAGAAAATCAGCCTGATCCATTTTCATCTGTTTCTTTTCTTGGCTGTAATCCCATCCGAGTGCTATAGCATATTTAATGATACGGGCACAAGTATTGGGTTTATGAAGGTTGATGGACCAGTTCCCCTTCCATGAAAAGCTCACTTCAAAAAATGAAGTTTTGGAAGAGTATATTCTAAGACTGACAAAATCTCTGCTAGGCATTTCATTAATCACACAATGAAAAATAAAATTATTGACCGTAATGTTTTTAGTTCTCTTAACAAAGGGCTTCATAAGTCACCACACTACTGATAAAATAGATGTTTTCACTTGTCGCTATTTCCCCACAGCACTCCATACCATGCTTGCTAAAAACGGAGGGAGAATCACAAATGAACATGAATGGACCTGTCCACATTTCCCGAAATGAGAGGCTTCAGACGTGCCATGAAATAGCTGCTAGGTTACATGAAGTATACAAAGACAAAATTCTAGCTATAGGGGTCTATGGATCTGTTGCCAAAGGTACGGACGGCCCTTTCTCAGATATTGAAATGTTTTGTGTACTAAGTGAATCCAACGCTCCCGTAGATTTTAGCCATGAATGGTCGGCGGGTCCCTGGAAAGCCGAGGTGAACGTCTGTAGTTCAGACATTCTTCTGAAAACCGCCTCTACTGTTGAGGGTACGTGGCCGTTGACACATGGACCCTTCTTTTCCCCACTTCGTCTGTATGATCCTAAAGACTTTTTTTCCATATTAAAGGAAGCTGCCGAATCCCCAACAAAGGAAGATTTCAGGCATGCAATCAACGAAGTGCTTGTAGGTGAAATGTATGAGTTTATTGGAAAGCTTAGAAATGTCACTATAAATGGCCCTCGTACCTACTTGCCGTACTTGATCATGCAGTTTGCCCAATATGGAGCTATGTTAGTTGGGTTACACAATCAGAAGCTTTTCTCAACGGGCTCAATGGTTCTACCAGAAGCACTGGAACTGCCGGGTCGTCCAGAGGGATTTGATCATCTGGTTAAGTTGGTTATGTTCGGAGATTTAGCGGAACCAACAAAGATCATTTCAGTCTGTGAAAATTTCTGGAGTGGTCTTGTGAGTTGGGCAGTCGAACATGACTATCATATTCAATCACAACGAATCCCATTTTGATTGAATATAACATCCACTTTATTTTTTGCTTACTATAATATACCATGTTTTCGATATGCTAAATCCCTCTTTCGTTAAGGGGGATTTTAATTTTTTTCTCGGCGCAAAAAGATCCTTAATGAAGATATGCCACGCTATACTTTTTTGTAAAATATTTAAAATTTAAATTACTTGATTTCATTCCCCACCTCACTTATTCTCGGTATATGCATACTTTAGCTCTATTCATTCTTCTCATATACAGTCCTCATTCATGTACACACATGCTAAAATGTACATTTCCTGTGGATTCAGAAAAAATTTAGCGCATAGGGCTTTATATAGAACTTATTTTTGCTAATGTCCAACAACAGGGCCCTAGGCCCTATGACAGATTACATTTTAATGATATATTGATAGGTACTACAAAAGACTAATTACCCAGGGCTTGGGCTGGAGGATGTATGAAAAAGGAATCAAATCAAGACGAAACCAGTTATTTATTTAATGTTGATGTATTAGTTAAAGGTCGTTCGAACGTAGAGGCCCTTCAGTTCCTGCTTCATCTCTTGAGCCAAAACGAACAAATTGCGGATAGTCGGATTCAATCCGGTATCGAACTTGGTAATTTAATTGAAGCTGCATTGTATCTAAAAAAACAGTCGGCCGTTAATAGCCCGTCTGATGCAGCCGCTACGCTTGCGGAAAAATTCTCCAAAAAGAAATCAGCCGCAATTACGAACAAGACACCCGTTATTCAAGAGATCAAACAATCCCACGTACAGCCAAAGCCTGCAATACAACAAGACCTTAGTACGTACGAATGGATCAAACGCTATATACATGATAATACGCTTGTACGGTTAATCGTGAACCGCTACGGCGGACAGCGCAGCATTCCATGCCGCATACTCAACCTGGATCATGATAATAACCTGCTGAGTGTGTATCATGTTGATGAGAAGCAAGTGTACTCCTTTAAAATGAATGAGATTGATGAGATCACATCGTAAATGTAATATCTCACTAGAACAAGTAAGCATGAAAAAAGAGAATCGATAGGAAAAGCATGGCGTCTTTCCTATCGATTCTCTTTTTTAAAATGGGGCAATGAGCTTTCTAATTCTCTTTCTTTAGACCGGCAGCAGCCCATGCCAACAATATCCATCCTGCAATAAAACACACGCCTCCTAATGGGGTGATCGCACCCAGCACACGGATTCCGGTTAAACTTAGCACATACAGGCTACCGGAAAATAAAATGATACCCGTGAACAACAGCCGCGCAGCCCATCTTAAGCGGGTCGAAGGGCCCCACTGTCCGGCAGCCAACGCAATGATCAGCAATCCGACAGCGTGAATCATATGATATTTCACACCGGTTTCATATACGGCCAATGCATCCGCGTCAATCCGTGCTTTTACAATATGCGCCCCGAACGCTCCAATGGCTACCGCCAACATCATCATTATAGATCCTACCATAATCCATCTTCGTTGCATGTTTTTTATACTCCTTTTCACTGATCCTTTTACCCGAATGTTCTTCTTATTTTATCGGAACAGCATGAAGTTTACCAGTCAGTGTGTGTAAACAAACCGCATACAAAATTCGATGATTAAGCCCTGTCTATTGGAGGGTAATGTGTAAAGTGGCTTGCTTTTTTGTTTATTTTGTGGAAAATTAGTACCTGTTCGGACTATGTTCAAGGAGTTGAAAAAATGAGTAACCAAGATCCTAATTTGCAAAAGCCTGCTGCGTCTGAGGAGCACCCTGTTTTTTCAGAAGCTCCTGTGTTCCAGCCTCCGGTCAAGCTCAAGCATTCCGGCCCCGGAATTGCTTCTTTTATTATGTCGCTCGTCAGTCTGATCGGATATATTATTCTGGCTATTATGGTCATTAATCTGATGGCTCATTTCAGCCAATACCAAACTATGAACCCGGAAGTCGCTTTGCAGCAAACCGGAACGATGCTGATTCCCTTTATTTTTTTAGGCAGCCTGCTGCTCAATTGTAGCGGACTTGTGGTCGGAATCATCGGCATTGCGTTAAAAAACCGTAAGAAAACCTTTGCTATTATTGGATTAATCATTAATGCACTCATTATTGTAGGCTTTATTGCACTACTTGCCATCGGTCTCGCCATTCCGAATAGCACGGCGGATATTTATCCTTCGTCTGTGCAATCTTTATGATTTTTCTGCATCTCACAGAGAGGATTTAATGTATGAACAAAATTAAAATTTTTGCAGACAGTACCAGTGATGTTCCTGCTCACTGGCGTCAACAGTACGAGATTAGCATTGTACCATTGTATACCGTATTTGGTGATGAAGCATTGCAAGATGGGGTGAACATTCACCCGGAACAATTATTTCAGCGTGTCAGCCGCGAGGGACGCTTACCTCGTACCGCCGCACCTTCTCCGGCAGATTTTATTCAAGCCTTTACGCCCTACATAGAACAAGGAGAGGACATTTTATATATAAGTCTGTCCTCCGAGCTATCATCGACGTACCAGAATGCGCTGCTCGCTGCCTCCGAATTTCCAGAAGGTCGCATTACGGTTTTTGATTCCCTAAATCTCTCGTGCGGCTTTGGCCTGCTTGTGATGAAAGCTGCTCGCGCGGCAGCAAACGGTAGTACGATAGAGCAGATTGTAGACATGTTGACGGCAACCAGACCGCTAATCGACACGGAATTTGTGATTGATACACTCGAATATCTATATAAAGGCGGAAGATGCTCAGGCATGCAAAACCTGATCGGCAGTCTGCTCAAAATTCGTCCGGTAATCAAAGTGATTGATGGAAAAATGACGCCTGCCTACAAGGTCCGCGGCAAACGTGAAAAAGCACTGGAACAAATGCTGCAAAATGCCCTGAACCAGCGGGATTTGATGGATAACGATATGATCATTGTCGTGCACGCTCTGGCTGAGGAAGATGCGCTGATGTTGCAAGCACGTCTGAAAGAGGAAACGAACGCACAAGAGGTACTGTTAACAACAGCAGGCTGTGTTATATCCAGTCATTGTGGTCCACAAACGATCGGTATTATGTATGCCAAAAAGGCATAGTTTATCCAATATCAAACCTGTTACCCATCGGTAGCGGGTTTTTTGGTATTTTTCCAGCAATTTAGCAATGAATAACTTTCCTCTTTTTGATAGTATTATTCGTCGAGTAACAATATATACACTTACAATCTATCATAAAAAAGAAGGTTATTGGGATGAGTTCCAAACGATCGCGTTGGCTAACCAGGTTTACTCTATCGGCAACTACAGCCATTACAATATTCACAGCATTCACTTCATACTTAGCTGCCCCGGCAGCAGCAACCGGCGTAGCTTTTCGAGATATTTCACACAGCTACGCCTATCAGTCTATTATTTCCCTACACGCTAAAGGAATTTTGAACGGTACACAACCTGGTTACTTCTCACCTAAAAAGGCCGTTACCAGAGCTGAATGGGTTACCGCATTGGATCGTGTCCTCGCTCTGGAGCCTGTACAAGCAGCTGTCTCCTCCTATAGGGATGTTCCCAAGCAAGCGTGGTACTACGGTTGGATCGAAGCGGCTTCGCAGCTCGATATCGTACAGGGAGGAACGTCCGGCACATTCCAACCCAACAGTCCTATAACCCGGCAAGAAGCAGCCTTAATGATTGCACGTCTCATCCGCTCTTCGGGCGGATCAGGTAGCACCACATCCTCTTTCACCGATCGTGACGAAATTGCAGATTGGGCTCTTGAAGGGGTAACCACCGTGAATCGTTACGGATTTATGAAAGGTGGAAATAACTATTTCCACCCGGCATCTTCTCTCACTCGTGAAGAAACAGCGGCACTATTGGAGCGTCTGCTGACGTATTCAACACAGCATGCTCGCCAAGCTGCTTCCACCGCTTCTTCCATTCGATTAGGCTGGCAATATGACCAAACCGTTCAGCAATTTCAAAATACGGTGCTTCAATCCAACATCAACACCCTGTCACCACGCTGGTTTTTTCTGAACGAAACGGGCAGTATCAGCGATTACACCAACTCTTCGCTGCTTTCCTGGTCCAAACAGCATCAAAAAAAAATCTGGGCTATGGTGGGCAACCGTTCCAACCTGGCGTTGACACACCAAATTCTGTCCAGTGAGGTTCTACGGGCTAAAACCATAACTCAGCTTGCCAATGCTGTATCTGTACATGGTTTAGACGGGCTTGTCATTGATTTTGAAAATGTAGATGGTCAGGACCGTGCCTATCTTACATTGTTCGTCCAACAATTAAAAGCGAAGTTGAAAAGTCAAAATGCAGTACTGGCGCTCTGTGTATCTCCTGATTACGGAACGGACTGGACTGCCGCTTTTGATTATCAAAAGCTTGGCGCTGTGGCAGACTATCTAATCCTGATGGGATATGACGAGCATTGGGGGGGGAGCTCGATCCCCGGCTCCGTGTCCTCCCTGCCATGGCTGCGTGAAAGCGTGCGGCGCTTTGTACAAACCACCGATCCGGAAAAAGCAATTTTGGCGCTGCCGTTATTTACACGGAATTGGACACTTAACGCTAACGGGCAATCCATCGCTTCCTCTGATATTTCACTAGATCTGCAAAATCTGCTGGTGTCCCGTATCTCCTCCAAACCGATCTGGAACGAGGATATTCAGCAGTATACCGTGTCTTACAAAGATACTCAGCTTCATAAGCTATGGCTGGAAGAAGGGCGATCCATCACTCGTAAGTACCGCTTGGGTCAGGATCAAGGATTTGCTGGCTTCGCCTACTGGTATCCAGGCGGCGCAAGCTCTGATCTGTGGGCCAGTGTGAAAAATGCGGACCGCTTCATACAGCGTGGCTTGTAAAAATTCAAAAGCCTTCAACCTCACGTAAAAAGTGAAGTTGAAGGCTTTTGCCATACATACGTATCACCAGCCTACGACCGGTATGCAACTTGCCCGTTCACAACGGTCATTCGTACCTTAACATCAAGCAAAGCTTGGTGACTTTCCGATACATCGCGGTCAATAACGGTAAAGTCAGCGGCTTTGCCTTCAGCGATTGTCCCTCTTTCATCAGCTTCCCCAGCCGCTACTGCGCTTCCCATAGTAAACAGATGAATGGCTTCGTGAACATCCAGCTTCTCAGCGGGAAGATAGCCCTCATGCATTTCTTCCGGCTTGGCGCGAGTCACTGCCGCATGTATACCCAGAAATGGGTTTAGGGGCTCGATCGGCGCATCACTGCCTCCAGCACACGGAATGCCTGCTTGCAGCAGCTTTTTCCAGGCATATAAATACTCGGTCCGTTCTTTCCCAACCCGATCCAGCACCCAGGGAAAATCACTTGCGACAAAACGAGGCTGGATGTCTGCAATCAGCGGCAGCTTCGCCATTCTTTTAACCAAATCAGCCCGTAGCACCTGCCCATGAATCAGACGATCCGGCAACCCGCTTTCCTCCGTTAGTCCATGGGCCTCCATCGCTGTCAAAATCATGTGCGCCGCCCCATCTCCGATGGCATGTACAGCCACTGGAAAGCCTGCGGCTCTGGCTGCTGCCACCATCTGATTCAGCTCTGGCTGTGGTTGGATGGCCATTCCACACGTATGTGGAGCATCACTATAAGGTTCGGATAATAAAGCCGTTCTTCCACCAATAGCGCCATCAGCAAACATTTTAATCGCACCGATTTTGAACCACTCATTTCCGGTACCTGCACGGAGCTTCTGTACTTTCACTTCTTCCATAAATGGATGATAGATGAGCTGGTGTGTGCGAAAAGCAAGACCTTCTTCTCGCAGCTCCTTGTAAATTCGCTGCATCGTCTCTACGCTGCCCAAAAAACGTAAATCCTCCGTGTGTGCAGCAGTCAGACCCAGCCGTAGCGCATCCAGACAAGCTCGCCGGATCGTATCCTTCTTCGCCGAATAATCCGGCTCTGGCTGCACGCTTGTAAAGGCAAAGGATGCTTCCTCATAAATCAAACCATTTAACCGTCCCTCTGCGTCTCGTCCATAGGCTCCTGAAGCCGGATCATGGGTGTTCTCGTGAATACCTGCACGCCGAAATGCCTCTGAATTGGCCAAAAACGTATGAAAGCACGTACGAGTCAGATATACCGGGTGCTGATCTGTAATGGCATCCAGCTCAGCTATATTTGGAATTTCAACAGGAATAAACGCGTTTTCGTTCCAATTAAGTCCTAAAATCCACTCTCCCGGCGGTGTTACAGCGACCCGCTTGCGCAGCATAGCCAGCATCTCGTCCTTGGAAGTAGCTGATGTGAAATCCAGCATAGCCAGCTTCATACCATGCATAGACAAATGCATATGAGCATCAGTTAAGCCCGGCAGTACATTGGCACCCTCCCAATCCACCGTCTCGTACTCCTTACCGGACAACTGCAATTCAAGCTCCCGGGCATATCCAATGGCCTGTATGCGGCCATGCTGTACAACGATGGAGTCTCCTTTGGAAGCCCAGTCCCCATATAACCTGCCGTGCTTGAACAAAACGAATGTCAACGCCACTCATCTCCTTTTCTCCAACTATATGCTTGATCTGCTGCATATTACGCCAAGGTTGCCACTTCCAAACGTAGTGTATTTATATCTACCTGCTGTACCTCCTGCGCAAAGTGATCATGAGCTGCACAGACAGCCATTTTATAATCTGGGTCTAGCTCATACTGCTTAAAATGACAATACTCTGTAGTAAAACCCTCTGTCGTGAAACCTATAAACGGTCGTGCTTCCAACTCGAATGAAAAAGACTTTAACGGCAGCGTCAGCCCCTGCCCTTCGGCCTTCACAAAACTTTCCTTGAGCGTCCAAAGATCGTAAAAATAGTCTAAACGACTCTCTGCATCCTGCTGCATTAATGCATCGTACTCTGTGTCTGAAAAGCATACCCTGCCTACCTCAAAATCAATAGGACGGAGCTGTTCAATGTCAATACCAAGCGGGTGATCATCAATGGCGCATACTACCCATTTTCCCGAATGGGAAACATTAAAATGGAATGCCGGCGCATTCAACAAGGAGGGCTTGCCAAAAGCATTGTATGTAAACTGAAGGCTGGCATTTGGTATTTTTAATTGCCGACAAACCAACCACCTTAACAGCACATCGGCGTATAACCCCCTCAAAGCGTCTTCTCGATGTAAAAAACGATCCAACTTGTGCTGTTTTTCCAGTGAAACCTGATTTACCAGTAATTCATAATGTTCCTCAGCCTCCGGCTTGCTTGTATCAATCGCGTATATTTCCATGGTCGCCTCCTGTATACCTAATGGATATTAGCCAGTTTGTAACACTCACCAGTTGATTAAAGTCTGTTAAATTGGGATGACGCTTGCCATATACATGGTCAATATACTACTCTAGCACTTTCAATTCAATATGGATACAATTGGGATAAGCAGTTCTATCAAAACTACTTCATAGATCCTATTAATGAAAGCGCTTTAAAATAACCATACAGAGGAGGACGAAACAATGAAATATGATTTTGCCCGCTTGCTGTGTATTATGCTCACTATTTTGCTTTCGTTAAGCATTTTTCAGATGTTTTCACCTAAGATCGCTTCAGCTGCTTCAGCGAATGTAGTAAATGGCATTCAGTTTAAAGATACAGATGGAAACGTGGTCCATGCCCATGGGGGCGGGATGATTAAAGTGGACGGTTATTATTATTGGTTTGGTGAAAATCGTAATCCGAATGGAACATTCAAGGCGGTCTCCGCCTATCGTTCCTCTGATTTAAAAAATTGGGAGTTTCGTAAAAACGTGCTGACCAGCAGTTCGGCCGCAGAGCTGAATGTATCGAATATTGAACGTCCGAAAGTGATTTATAACGAAAAAACACGCAAATACGTATTATGGATGCACAAGGAAAACGGGATTAATTACAACGAAGCACGAGTGGCAGTTGCCTCATCCGATACTGTAGACGGAGATTATACGTATCAGGGCAGCTTCCGTCCGCTGGATTATGATTCGCGCGATATGACCGTATACAACGATAACGGTACTGCATACCTGATTTCGGCTACCCGTGTAAACGCGGATCTGAACATTTATCGTCTGACACCGGATTTCCTTCAAGTTGAATCGCTGGTGACTACACTTTGGCCAGGACAATATCGTGAAGCTCCAGCGATGTTCAAAAAAGGAGACGTCTACTTCCTGATTACATCCGGGGCAACCGGCTGGAATCCCAATCAGGCCAAGTATGCTACCGCATCGAGCATTGAAGGAACCTGGAGCAATACGATGAACTTCGGGGATAGTACAACCTATGGTTCACAGTCGGCTTACGTCATTCCTGTTGAAGGTACGCAGACGACCTCGTATCTGTATTTGGGCGACCGTTGGGCTGGGGCGTGGAGCGGTCCTGTGCAGGATTCTCAATATGTATGGCTGCCGCTGCGTTTTCTAACCGCGACCTCATTAGCTATGGATTGGTTCGACAGCATCAGCATTGATACCGCCAGTGGTGTAGTTGAGGGCGTAACTACGCCGATGGTCATCGACCCGGATGCTTATTATCAGCTGGTAAGCCGCAAGAGCAACAAGCCGCTAGGCATCATTGGCAATGCGACGACAGACGGAGCAGATTTAGAGCAGCGTGCGAATTCCGGAGCGCCAAGCCAGCAATGGCAGCTTAAGGATGCAGGCGGCGGATATTATAAAATTGTGAATCGGAACAGCGGGAAGCTGATTGGTGTTGAAAGCGGTGCTACAGCAGACGGCGCAGTTATTGAACAGTGGAATGATGGAGGCTGGTCCAGCCAGCATTGGCAGCTCGTATCCGTAACCGGAGGCTATTATAAGCTGAAAAATCGGGCAACGGGCAAGCTAATCGACATTTCCGAAGGTGCCACTGCCGATGGAGCCAAAGCCATTCAATGGGGCGATAATGGCGGGACGAACCAGCATTTCCGTATAGTCAAAGTGGAATAGCTCAGATCCTTATCAAAAGGAGCCGTCATCCGACAGATCGTAGTGATCTCTAACGGAAAACGGCTCCTTTTTATGCTAAAACGGTAAAATGGGTGATGTCTAGTACACTACACTTCCCACGGAAAATCTGTCGTCAGAAAACTAGCCAGCTGCTTGCTTTCTTCCCTCCGCTGACGCCGTATGGCTGCGCGCGATGGAGCCGTCTGGTGTAATTGTATTTGCTCCTCTGTTTCCGGAATCACCTGTGGGACGGTCACTTTACGATTGTTCTCGTCCAATGCCACAAAGGTCAGGAAGGCGGTAGCTGCAATTTTGCGATCACCAGTCATCAATCCCTCGCGAATCACTTTTACGAACACCTCCATCGAGCTGCGGCCTGTCCAAGTTACGAACGCTTCCAGCGTGACAGAATCGCTCGGGTGGATAGGCAGCAAAAAATCTACCGAATCCGTCGAGGCTGTTACTGTGTTCGTACGGCACAGCTTGGCGGCAGCAATAGATGCGATATCGTCGATATACGACATCAATCGGCCTCCAAAGAGCGTGTTATGATTGTTGATATCGTTGGGAAATACTCGGGACGTCTTAAAGCAGTAGGTTTCTCGGATGTACTTGCTTTCCATGGGTTCTTTCCTCTCTTTTCCTCGTTGCTCTCTTTTTATATCTCAGGATTTTGCTGAATCCTGTGTGGAAGTCTGTTGTAGACTATGTTAATCATCCCACTAATCCGCATAATAAATCAATACATAAAAATCGGCATCCTCATCCGAATCATTACGATAGGTATGGATATCAGATCCTTGAAATTGTACGGCGTCCCCTGCACTCAATTGGAGCTGTTGCCCCTGCATTTCAAAGTACATTTCCCCACGGATCATGAGGATCGTTTCCTCTCCCAGATGCTCTTCTGCCTTGTGTGTAAAGCCTGGCTTCAGACTTACCGTGAATACCTCGAACTTCTTTTCCGAGTGATACGGGAAGACAGGGTAAACAAAATAGTTACCGTCCTCATCAATAACTGGATGCAGATCTGCTCTACGAATCTTCGTAATTTGCGGCGGGTCTTCCTTAAGAAAGGTGGAGAAGGATACGTGCAAGCCGTTCGCAATCTTCCAAAGTGTGGTTACCGTAGGATTAGATTTCCCCTTCTCAATTTGAGCCAGCATCCCTTTGCTAACCCCTGTCAGTTCAGCCACCTTATCCAAACTAAGTCCTCTAGTTTTCCTAATTTGAGCCAAATTAGAACCAATAATATATTGCATTGAATCCACCGAATTATACCTCCTCGTATCCCAAAGTCTATATATGAAGAATACACAAAAGTGTCCGCTGTAGCTATAATTTACTGTTGACATTAACTATAAATGTCCTTAAACTTCACTTACTAAAACGTTTTTCAAAACTATTGTAATATCCTGAAGGGGGCCGCTATCCTGTGACTTTTCCATCCCTGAACACCCAACAGGCGAGAAAATCAACGTTGACTATCTAGGAGGGACTAAATTTGAATCCGCAAACCCGCAAGTCCCGCCACATGTACATGATGCAGCTGGCGACAATTTTTATTGGCTTTATTGTATTTGGTATCTCGGAAAATATAAAAGGTCCTGCCATTCCACGCATTCAATTCGACTTCAATCTGGATGAACAGCAGCTCGGAACATTGTTGTCTCTAAACGCACTTGGTTATTTGATTGCCTGCTCGTTCACCGCTGTCCTTGTCCGTAAGTGGGGAATCAAGGCGGTCAGCATCATTTCTTTTGCTTCCATGATCATCTCGGGAGTGTTCATCTACCTGTCGCACACGTATCCGTTCTTCGCTTCGTCCTACTTCTTGATGTATATCGGGAACGGCATGCTGGAGATTGCACTCGCAATTTTGGGGGCGAGGATTTTTGTGAAAAATACCGGCACGATGATGAATTTGTCTCACTTTTTCTATGGGCTTAGCTCAACAGTCGCCCCTTTGCTGGCGACGGGAGTCATGTCACTGACGGTATTTGGGCATACGCTAGACTGGCGGGGAATGTATCTGGCTATGTTGTCGCTCTGCCTGCTGCCGATTGTGGCCGCGCTGCTCAGCACCTTCCCGGGAGACGATCTGCAGCATGAGGAACGGACCTCACTCAAGACCCTAACCCGCGATCCTGCACTCTGGATGATGGTAATGATCCTGTCGTTTGGGGTAGTCTCTGAGCTCGCAGTTGGGGGCTGGCTAGTCAACTTTTTAGAGAAAGCGTATTCATGGAGCACGGTGAAGGCGTCCAGCATGCTCTCAGCGTTTTTTCTTACCTTCTCGTTGGGGCGCCTGTTGCTTGGTCCGCTCACAGACCGGATGGGGTTTGTACTTTCGACGATTCTATTCTCCGCCTTCTCAGCGATATGTACGTTTGCAGCAATCGCGGGTGGGGAGAGACTGGCGTTTCTCTTTGCCGCATCGGGTGCCGGCATTGCAATGATCTATCCGACCGTGATGGCGTTCATAGCACGGAGATATCCGAAAGACAGTGATACAGCTATTACGTTCGTCGTCACACTGATGGGCATAGGTAGTGTCATTGGCAACTATGTGATCGGCTGGGTAATCGAAGGGGTCAAGATAGTCTACGGAGCAACCACTGAGCTTGGCATACTGCGCGGGCTTCAGGCGGGATATGGAGTTATTGGTCTATGTGCAGCCATCTGCGCGGTCTCGGGAATGATCCTCTACGGATATCTGAAAAAACGGCAGGAGCTTATATAAGTCACCACCTTAGGGTTGTCCCATAAGTCATGAACTGACTGGGGCGCCCTTTTTTTACGAACTACTTGTTCGCTATAGGGATTATTCAATATAGCATACAATTGTATAATATATTGATACTTCACAATTTCCGTTATATACTATTATAAAATTTATACACTGGGGGTAAGGTTAACATGTCCATAGCTTCGGAATTGAGCGGAACGAAGCCCGATTCACTGAGCGTTTTACAAGGGGTTAAAGATTGTATTCCTACACTGCTTGGTTATGTATGTATTGGATTCGCAGCTGGCATTGTGGGCGCTTCATCAGGGGTTAGCACCATGGAAATTGGTCTGATGTCAGCGCTTGTATACGCAGGCGCCTCCCAGTTTATTATGTGCTCGATGCTGGCGGCAGCCAGTCCTCCGTCTGTCATTATTTTAACGACATTTATTGTGAATGCTCGCCATCTGCTTTTAAGTGCGTCATTGGCTCCTTACTTTTCTAAATACTCACTGTGGAAAAACATAGGCATCGGTATCCTTTTGACGGATGAATCCTTTGGGGTAGCGTCGGATAAATTGGCTAAAGGCGGGCAGGTCAGTGACCGCTGGATGAACGGACTTAATATTACAGCTTATCTCGCTTGGATTGCTTCCTGTGTGGCTGGTGGAGTGCTAGGGAATTGGATTTCCCAGCCGGAAGCTTTTGGTCTAGACTTTGCCTTACCTGCAATGTTTCTGGCCCTACTCATTTCCCAGCTCCAAAGTGTCCAGACCTCCAAACTCAAGCATCGCCTGCTACTTGTGCTATGTATGGCCGTTCTAATGTACCTTTTATCCTGGTGGGTGCCATCACATATCGCCGTCATTGTAGCGACCATGATCACCGCAACGATTGGAGTGTTAACTGACAAATGAATATTAGTCCCAATGTCCTGTATATCATTATCGGCGGCATGATTGTCACAGCAATTCCGAGAATCATCCCCTTCGTCGTGCTGCAAAAACTGACGTTGCCCAAACCTGTGTTACAGTGGCTGTCCTACATCCCCATTTGCATCTTCACGGCACTGGTCATGGAAAATATGCTCGTACGAACTGAAACCTCGGTCACTCTTAATGGGCAAGTGCTTATAGCGGTCCTTCCTACGCTGGTGACCGCTTTGTGGAGCAAAAATTTGCTGGCTACTGTGGTTGTGGGTATTGTGAGTATGGCTGTAGTTCGAGTTTTGTGGTTGGGATAGAAAATCCCCTCCTAAAATAGGAGGGGATTTGTCCTTTCTTACGATCCGCCTGTCGCCTTTACCAACGGAGGTGACAGCATCTCTTGCTCAAGTTCACTTTCTCCTTGTGAAAGATACGAAGATGCTTGTAGCCTGAACATTTCAGCGTATACTCCGTCCATATCCATTAAGTGTTTATGACTGCCCGCTTCCACAATTCTGCCCTCCTTCATTAAAATAATGGTATCCGCCATACGTGCGGAGGACAATCTGTGTGAAATAAATACTCCTATTCTCTCGTGAACAAGCTGATCAAATTTTTGAAAAACTTCCTTCTCTGCGTGTGGGTCTAAAAAAGAACTCGGCTCATCCAACACATAGATATCAGCATTTCTCATAAAAGCCCTAGCTATTGCTATGCGCTGCCACTGCCCTCCAGATAGCTGTTGTCCATCTTCAAACCATTTTCCAAGCAGAGTGTTCAGTTTTTCTGGCAGACCAGCTATCAAATCTACAATGCCTGCCTTATCAATAGCTGCCCAAATGGCCTCATCATTTTCTCTGGAAGCCACATGACCAAAGCCTATATTATCCCTAACAGACATCTCATAATGTACAAAGTCCTGAAAAACGACGCCTATCTTTCCCCTAAAGCTGTCTTTATCCAATTCGTGTATTGAGTGTCCATTAATTAAGATTTCTCCTTCAAAATCAGAATACAGATGAGTGAGTAACTTCACAATTGTTGATTTACCCGATCCATTTCTCCCTACAATGGCTAGCTTCTCTCCTTGATGAAGAGTAAAGCTAACATTAGAAATGGCATTCTCCTCTGTGTTAGGATATCTAAACGATACATTCCGAAATTCAATACTGTGTATAGCGGACAAAGGCAAGTGTTGAACTGACTTTTGCATTTTCGTTTCCTCCGGCATATCCAGAAAGTCAAAAAGCTGCTTAATATACAAATTATTTTGACACAGACTTAAAATACCTTGTACAATGCTCTGCGACGTTGACTGGGTTAACGTGATACCTTGAATTAAGCTCACCAGGTTCCCCACTAAAATTTGACCAACATAAGTGGCTTGTATGGCCATGAAAATAATAAATGCGCATGCACCCTGATTCACAATCTGAAATGCAAGAGAAGTATAGGATCTACGAACCGCTAGCACTTTATCCTCACGATAAAACCCTTCGAGTATCATTTTATATCTTTTTCGCAGGTAATCTCCTAGTTGAAATATTTTCACTTCTTTAAAACTATTATCTCTCGTCACCAAAAAAGACAAGTACCAGGATTCGCGTTGTCTTCCTGCTCTTTGAAAGTGAACATTAAATTCTCTTTGCCCAATGCGTAAAAAGGAATAGAATGACAAACATGGAATGAGAAAAATGAATAAAAATGCCCACCATCTCCACGCAATAAGAATAGCACCCGTCGAAAATAAGGTTACCATACTGCTCATAATGGCGAGGATCTGAGTAAATATTTCAAATGGTCTGTAATCTGCTTCTCCCTGAGCACGTTGAAGCATATTTTGCACATCTGCATCCTCAAACGACTGCAAAGACATCTTTTGTGCTTTTTCAATAATTCTGATATTTACCTGGTTTGATAGCCGGCTTTGAAACATTTTACGAAAAAAGCTTTCCCCAATATTGATCAGATCGTACAGCAAATTGACACCTATTAGAACACCAAAAGCTATAAAAACCGGCTGAAAGCTTCCTCCTGACGCTCCTGCCACAACACTATTAATTAATTCCCTCGTTGCTAAAAGGATCACAGCAGGAACGGCACCCTTCAACAAATTTGTAATAAGTATAGCGATCAAAAAAGTAGGGTGTGTGTCCCAAAGCAGCCTGAATATACGAGGCCAAAATAAAAAGGTACGAAATATATTTTGGTAGGACAAGGAAACCAGGTCATTGGTTTGTCCTTTAGACTGTGACATGGCGCACTCCTTTCCGATGCAACAGGTTGGCCGCTGTATGCTTTGCCAAAGCCATACATTTCATTTCCCGTTCCCGATTTACACCCAGCAGACGATTCAGGTGCATATGAATGATACTGCCTAAAATATCATTAGCATGATTCGTAAGCTCATGATTGTTTTCAGCCAGGGTTATCGCTTGAGCATACTGTTGAATCATGGCCTGTCTTTTTTCTACAAGTGCCAACAAAGCGACCTGTGTAGCCGTATCCGCTTGTCTAATCCATTCATATTCCGATTCTACAGCAGTAATCAATGCTTTTTTAACATCCCTGAACGCCTTCATATAAGGCTTGCTGTCAATTCTACCTTCTAGCCAGTCCACTTGCTCCTGAATCGTTAAACCAAAACTGCTTAAATAGTGAATAATGTTAATCACAGCTGCAATCTCTATGTCCAGATTGAAAGCTTTGGAACGAATTCCTGCCATATAGGCGATAACCCATCGGCTATCCACGTCAAAAACCTGTTCTGCCAGGTCCATAAGTGTCTGCCCTCCATACCTCTCCAACTCAGGAAGGTATGTATCCAGTACCATATGGGTGATAAGTCCCTCTTCACGCAGCTCACCTGCCCACTGATTTAATTGCGCCAAGCCAGCACTCCATAGTTGACCTGGCTCTCCTTGAAACCGCAGACGAATATGATGCTCAGGATCAACGTACCGCAAAAAATAAGATTTTTTACTCCAATCCTCAAATTCCGGGTTATTTCGGAGTTGATCCAAGCTTAAGGAAATAAGATCCGTTTCCCTTTCCTTGACTCCATACAATTTAAGGTACAGCCATTCACCTCCTGGAAGGAACCCTCTATGAATGCCCGAAGGGGTATAAGCCATGAATTTTTGAGAATCCATCTTGTGGGGTAAACTTGGAATACTCGGCTTCCCCTTTATTTTTTTCTTCTTGAGCGGAAACACAAATTCCCCCATATATCTTCCAGCGGTCCCATGTAGCGGGGTATGGAATGGATCGCCCAAACACTCGGTAAGAAGCAGTTCCTGTCCTTCCCTCATCTTGCTCATCTCACGAAGCAATTCTTTGATATGGAAGAGATTGCACAGGTCCAATAACAGTCGGTTATCTCCCATCGTTAAATAAACATAGCGTGGCACATTCCACTGTTCTCTCCAAGTATGAAAAAGCTCCTCCCTTGCTTGAGGCTCAGTTAAATCTGAAATATTCAATGCAGCCTTGCCAAGCCTCCACTGCGCAGCACTAATAACAATTTTTCCATATACAAGTCTTGGCAAAAAAGGAGACTGCTCTAGTGGCCCCCAGTCAAAGTATGACCATGTGCCAAGCTCTTTGTTGGTGATATCGGTCAAGAATCTGAATATATGCGGTGAAAGCTTGTAATTAAGCATATGGGTTTGCAGGGGGATGATTTCTTTACCCAAACGCCTGGACTTGACATAGAAACGGTCGTGAGTTGCACCTATCAATAAATCATCCATGTGTAGTGTCTGCTCCTCATCTTTAGAAGAGGTCGTTCCGGACACGATTTCATATTCCATAAAATTTTTGCTCAGTGATATATTCGATATTTTTCCCTGGTCAGGCATAAAAACCATCTCTGCCAACAAGGCGTCGGGATGAAAGCATCGGTGATGATCATAAATATCAGAGAATTTCTGAACATACTCTTCACTAAACATATCCAGAAAACGTCCAAAAGTTTTACCTGCCCGATTAGAACCGGCGCTGGGCCCAAGTAAAAGCTTATAGTCTCCTAAATCAACTTTTTCAGGTGATTCGGCAAATATACTGTAGTATACCTCCAAAGATTCCGGGGAAGTGTCATCATTATCGGATATCGTCAGCTGCTCCAACTGCTCATCTGAAAGAACGATTTCTATGTCATGGTTGGCAATGGCATTCGAAAGCCATTGAAAGAGAACTGCGTTGCGTTTAAATGCTTCCATGCCCATTGATTTTTTCTCATTGGTACGATACGTCTTTGGTATACCAAGTCCCCAATCCTCATCAAACAGTTCATTGATAGGGACCTCCTGGTACACTCCGTACTTTTCCAAAAAACGATTTAAATATTCGTCAAGTTCATCCGTTTTTGGGGATGAAAACAACCTGCACATCACTTCAGCTCCTAATGCAACATCATCGAGCACATGTCTCGGCAGCGTTACTTCTTGAGCTAATTTGACATCGACCTGTACAGGCGTTTTTACAGCAATGATATCTAGCATTTTTCCACATAGTTCTCGGTAGGCCTTCTCTCCTTCTCCAATCATGCACTGATTGTATTGTCGTAATAAAATATCAATTTCGTGTAAAATGTCAGTCCAATAATCAGACATGTCCATTTTTTTAATTTTTTCAAATATGTAATGAAAAGGTGAGTGATCCATCAGTGGAGGTCTAAGCTCGCTCAAAATAAACTCTTGCTCTACAAGCTGCTGCAAAAAATGAGCGATGATTTCCGTAGTAGCGTCAGGAAATGCCTTCAATAGTAATTCTTTAAGCTCCATCACCTGAATCGGATGCTCAGCAGCTTCAAACGTCAGGCGAACGACGTCCGTAAGCCGAATGGAACTAAACATTTCGGCCGAATCATCGGTTTCTGCCGCTCCATGCTTAGGCCGAAATGGTAATTTGGCGCGATCGCCCTTGATCATAACCGTTCGGTTTAAGAAAACCTTTAATTGATCAAATATGACTGGGTCAGACTCCATTTTTCGGACAATCTTATATATCCATTCCATGTCAGGTCTGGCTCTCTTCAAATGTTGATGATAGGTACCTATGTCCAAATGGGTAGTATCCTTACAAATCCCTTGCCCCACCCCTGAAAATAATCCAAATGGAGTCGTTCGGGTAGTCATCCGAATAAAATAACGATAAAAGCTATTCAGCGTCTTCTCATACTTTTGTAACTCTCCTTTATCTTCCAAAGCATCGTCATCGTTCAAGTAGTGTAGAAACTGCATAAGGGACGGAGAGGCCAATGAAATAGCTTCTCGAATTACAGCTTCACGGGAAACAAGCTTTAGTCGACGAGTGATTTCCTCCAAAGAAAGATGGCTATCTACATCTTGATCCGAAAACACCTCAAAATATTGCTCTAACGGTAGTAATGGGGCTCTGATTAGAAAATAATCACATGCGCTGAACCATCGTTCATTCTTATCTCTCGGTTCTCTATGTAGGTTATGAGCATCAGTGTAATGCAGTTGTCTCTTCACAACTGGCCACCTCCAAGTTTTTAGGAAATATATTCAACCTGTAACCGATTCCATGGCATGTTACCAGTATTTTCGGATGACTTGGATCATCTTCTATTTTCTCTCTCAATTTTCGGATATGCACATACACCGTATTAGATGTAGTAAAAGCATCAACTCCCCATACTCTGTCTATAATGTGATCAATCGTGGATGCACACTCTTTCGCTGTAAGGAGATACATCAATAATCGAAATTCCATCATCGTCAGCATATGCTCATGTCCTTGCTTCCAAATAACCTTACCAGCAGGATCAAAAATGACATTGGGTGATAAACTAATTGCCTCCTGATCTCTTTCCAACCCATATTCAGATGAAGCCATGGAAAGCAGTTGTTTGAGGAGATCCAATTGCCGTTTGTCATCACAATGATAGGATAGGAAGATAAATGGGACTGTAAATTTTTCTTTAATGGTGTGCCAGTGAGATAAATCCTCTAGCGTTACATGATCCTGATTCAAAGCTACACCGATGCACTGCTCATCAATATCCGGTAGAGCCTGGTAAAGCGAATCATAAAACATAATTTGAATGTTTTCTGGAGTGCTTAAAGTCTCAAAAAAATGCTTAATCTTCTTAAAGGATGATATAACCATAAATTTTTGTTTCATCTAATCCTCCCCAAAAACACGGCTTCAAATAAGCAGTTAAGACAGAGCTTTTACGAAATTAGAAACAATTCACTCCATCTCCCTGAATATTTAGGTTGTTCCTTCCCTACTCCATAGTCCAACAAGCTTAATGCAATTCCTGTTGCCCCTTGCAGTATTCCTATATTATGAACATGAGTTGTCCCCTCCAAGTCCTGATAACCAAATGGGAGCTCTTCATCGTATAGATTCATCAACTTTAATGCTATTTGGTCGGCAAAGCCTAATGCAGCTTGATTACCAGTGAAGTAATAGAATCTATGAGCCATATGAAGCAAACCCGCCAATCCATGACAGAAAGTGGGGGATAGCGCGTTTAAAAGCTCATCATCCAAGCAAAATACGGATTTCATAGCTTGTTCAGCTATCTTTGTCCATTCTTCATTGCTACACTCCATTCCTGCTCTGAATAAAGTCCATGCTATCCCACAGGTTCCATGGCACCAGCCTTCAATTTCTCTCATTCCTTCTTTGTTATCTGTCTTGTTCATTGAAGTCGCTTGAGAGCTTACAGGCCAATACAAACCATATTGATCCTCCTGAATTTGAATAAGCAAAAAATCGGCTATATATTCTATAGCCTCATGTAATCCTTTAACTCTAATCTTTTTTTGTAGGGCAGTGACAAGTAGTGCAAGGATTCCGGTGATGCCATGCGCCATTCCTAGATGAATCGAAGTCGAACTTCCCCTTGATACCGAATGTATATATTCAGGTATAAAGTGCGTTATAGTATCTAATAGTTGATGGGTCAGATTGCACATCTTCTCGTCGTCTTCAGGAATCTCTAATGTGTATCTGCCCACTCCGAGCAGGCCGTGGATAACGTCCATCTGCTTGCTGAACTCTGTAATTGTATTTATAACGGGTGACTTTACCCATTGAGTACGAATATAATCATTTATTTGATTTAACAGTTGCTGATAATTAGCTCTGTTATTTGAGGCAAGCAATATTCCATATGCTACACCTGTAGAACCATAGTACAGAGATATATCGGGTAGTAATATTAAAGAATTGCGATGTAAATACAACAACTGTGTATGCACATGTTCTGCCCAATTCTGATCAGGTTTCAGATAACCCCACTCGGCCAACAGCACGAATACACCTGGAACTCCATCAGCAAGCCAGCCGGGATTCCAAGGGGCCGTCCCACGCGAAGGTGAAAGGTTGTTTCTATGATGAACTATTTTTTCTGTATATGATAGGTCTATCAGTTTTTGTGTAATATTTTTGCTGATCTCAACTGACCTTTCCTGCAAATCTCCAACCATAATTCCTCCCCCTATTTTATAACCGGGAAAAGACACGGTTATAAAACCGTGCCTTTTGTACCTTGTTTCTCGTTATTAACACGTTTTGCAGAAAGAAAGACTAACTTGGCAATTCAAAGTACCTGTTGCACATGAAGGAGTACAAATAAGACCGCTAGCTGGTTGAACCTCTTTAGGAGCAACCTCATTTTTGGCAACTTGCAAGTCCAGATCAAATTGATTTTTCATTTTGCTACCTCCTTTTATTTTTTACAATTTTATTATAATTTATATAATCTTAACTAGACTTTATAAAACTCTTACATCCATCTTAAATTTAGTGAATGCAATTAAGATAATCCCTCGTTACTTTTTAGAATTTTTAAGGACAACTCGCCAGCTTTGAGCAACAATATAATGAAGGAAAAAATGAAAGGGGCATTCGTATGAAAACGGACCATTTTGTTATGGAAGCATGCGATCAATTACAGGCAAAAGACTTCAGTACAACAATCGCCTTGCGCCTGAGTAACCCTGAATCGGTCTACAAAGCAGTCCACGCAGAGCAAAATATTTCACCCGAAACAAAATATCACCCATGGGGAGATACTTCGCTTTCACACGGTTATCCGGGTAATATTTTTTTACTATCTCAATGTCGTGCTTCAGACTCCACGTATGATTGGAATCAGGCAATCTACTTGAATATGAAGCACATTCAAGCTTCACTTGCTAAAAAAGGTCTGAATGATGTCTCACTTTACAGCGGCTGGACCGGCATCGCTTCTTCTGTGAGAGAAGCCTCCAATCATGGCGAATACTACAGCCATTTTTTACAGCAAATACATGAATGGATGATTCCTCTGACAGAACAATGGCTGCAATTGAATACAGCACAATTAGCTCTGCACGAAGGGATGCCCATGCAATCCTTTGATACGATTTCAGGAGCCTCCGGGATTGGGAGATATATTGTGATGAACTCAACCGATCCTAGTTGTACTCCTCTTGTCGAGCCTATTCTTCAATTTTTAACCGATCTCACATATCCTATAAAAATTCACAACCTCTATGTTCCAGGCTGGTACTCTCCACAAAAGTTCCAATTTTTGGATCGTGATAAAAGCAATTATGCTATGGGTAATTTCAATTGCGGAATGGCACACGGCATTCCCGGACCATTGGCCTTACTATCTGTAGCTTACAGTTCTGGAATTGAAGTAAAAGGCCAATATCAAGCGATTGAAACGATTACAGAATGGCTGCTTAAGTATAAAAATGAGGATACATACGGCTACTACTGGCCTCATATTGTTCCTTTTGAAGCTGAAACAGGCTCTTTACAGTTAGATTTAAAACGAGCAAGAGAAGCCTGGTGTTACGGTACTCCCGGCGTTGCCTGTTCCTTATATCTTGCCGGGAAGGCTCTTCATGATGAAGAACTGCAAAAAATGGCTGTGAAGGCCTGTATCGGTGCCATTACCTATGAGGTTACTAAGCAGGAAATGGACTCCTCTGCATTGTGTCATGGTCTTGCCGGGTTACTTACGATCTCCTGGCGAATGTGGTGTCACAGTAAGGAACCAGCGTTTATCCCGCTTATTCAACACTTAACCAGTCAGCTGATAGATCGCTTTCAAGCCGATAGCCCACTTGGATATCTGGACCCCGAGCCAAGGGCAGACAGCTCTTTGGCCTGGCTGACAAAAGCAGGCCTGCTTGAAGGCGTCGCCGGGATTGCTTCTGCTTTATTAAGTGTTTCTGAGAACAAAGAGATGCCCTGGGATTACATGCTCATGCTATCCTAGCTACAGCCAATCCCTATTCACAAACATCTTTCTTCCAGCAAATAGATAGGCTAAAAACGTAAAAAGTACAATCAAACCAAGACTATAAGGCTCAACTCTAGGAGCATAGCTCGCTGTTTGCGGCAACATGATATAATAAGGAATCGTAAAAGGAAACCATGCGCCTATGGAAGAGTGAAAGCCTGTCATAACAATATTAGGCACCACACAGCAAATAGCCATTCCTAGTGAAGCTCCAAAATTGCGAATTTTCACCGAGAGCATAAGCTGGAGGGCTGCCAATGGTAGAATCCCGAACCACCCTCCCCATCCGGTAGAAAGGACGAGCAACCAAGGGATTTTTCCTGGAGCACCTGCTATATACCCACCTACAAAATATCCTACTATGAATGTAAGCTGATCAAGAAACAGGATGAGAATGAGCAATATATATTTTGCATAATAGATTCGCTGACGGGGATATGGACTGCTCAATAAAATCTTCCATCCCCCGTCTCGATGTTCGTATGCGCACAAAAGAGAAGCGATAATTCCACAATAAAGCGGATAAAAAAACATCGAGTGAAATTGCGCCGCATAGGTGTATAGCATTAACCAGCTAGGCTCATAAAACTGCTTCAAATCGTTCAGTTCCAGGACTCCCATTAAAGAATTGATAACTGCATCTAATATAATGAGAATCCATACCATGACCCATTGAAGCTTCATCGCTTCCACGCGTAAAATGGATCCCATACTTCTCCTCCTCCTATTTGAATTCATGCTTTCTAAACTGTAGAGTACCGAGTCCTGTGAAGATGACCCCTGCACATAAAGCAATGATCACCCACATTACGTATCCCTTAATTAGAGGACTTGATAGAGCCGGATACGACCAAGGTAATAATTTAATCCAAAGAATACTGGTTCGTGCCAAAAACAAGCTGGCAATAGAACCAAATATGCCAAATGCTAACGGGAATGCCTGATTAGTAAAAAGCGTAGACAACCAAAGTTGAATTGCAAGTACAGGCAGAGTAGCCAAGCTGGCGTTAATCGGCTGCAGCAGCATAACTCGCCAAGGAATGGGCTCGTTTGTATACAGCACCCAGATGAGACTCATCCCTGCTATCGTAATCAAGGCAGTACCAAACTGCAGAATCACAATCCAAAACATTTTGGATAAGTAGATGTAGCTTCTGGGAACCGGCATGGCCATAAGCTGCTTCCATGTTTGGGTATCATGCTCTGTACCCGCCATAATACTTGCTAGAAGTGTACCGCCAAGCAGCATCACAAACGAGATGAACATAAACATAACCGCAAAACCAGCATAGACCCCTCCTGGCCCCTGACGAAAGTAGAGATACCATTCCATGACAGTCATCCCTGTAAGGACGCAGCCCTGTATTAGAGGAAGCCACCAGCATATTTTTTTCAGCTTATATCCTTCCGCCTTGATAACTTGGAGTATCATAAGCTTCGCTCCTTACCCGTCAGCTCCAGGAATATTTCCTCCAATGTTTTTTTCTTCTCCCTTACCCGATAGACGGGGTGATTGTGCTCTACCAACACTTTGATCATCTCCGATGATTGTTGCCGATCCACAATAGGAGTTATGACCTCTTTTTGCTCCAAGGATTCAGCTCCGGCAATCCATCCATGCTGCATCAGGGCTCCAGCAGCCTGAACAGGATTTTGGGTTTCAATGAATAATTGAGGCTTGCTTTTGTCTGTAAGTTCTTTCATCGTTCCCTGGAATATCATTTCCCCTTGATTAATAATCCCTACATAGGTTGCGATCTGTTCGATTTCACTTAGTAGATGGCTCGAAACCAATACCGTCATTCCGTAAGCATCAGGCAGGCTCATAATTAACTCCCGAATTTCCTGGATACCAGACGGGTCCAAACCATTCGTCGGTTCATCAAGAATCAACAATTTGGGATCAGCAATCAACGCCATGGCAATTCCTAGCCTTTGCCTCATCCCCAAGGAGTATCCTTTTACCGGTCGATACGCATCTTTGCTTAATCTCACCAAATCCAGCACTTTATGAATTTTTCGGGTCGGCAGCCCACGCATTGTTGTAACGATTTCCAAATTTCGATATGCAGACAAATGGGCATAATAGGCAGGTGATTCAACCAGAGAACCTACATCCTTTAATATTTCCATGCGATGATCCTTGAGCTTTTTCCCAAAAATCTCAATCTCCCCGGATGTGGATTTAATCAGCCCGAGTAGCATACGAATCGTGGTCGTTTTTCCCGCCCCGTTTGGTCCCAAAAATCCGTAAATTTGCTTCTCAGGTACCTGGAGATTTATTTGTTTGACAAATTCTCGTTTTCCAAAACGCCTGGTTAGCTGCTGTGTATGTATTACATATTCAGACATTTCCTGATCTCCTCTCGACTTTTAATGCTGAAGTTTTAGTTACATACAGTTTACAGAAGGAAAGTTAACATCAGGTAAACAGTTCCTAAACAACAGGCAAAAAAACGAGCGGACTCCAAAATGTGAGGGCAAAGATGTTAAAGAGTTACATATTTAGCGGCAAAGTAATTTCCACCCTGGTACCCTTTTTACTTCCCGGAAGAATATGAAGCGTTCCGTTATGAGCTTCAATAAAGCTTTTGGCAATAGATATGCCATGCTCTTTGGAATGAGACACCTGTATACATTCAGTTGGATTCATTCCTTTTCCATCATCTTCGATCGAAATATGAAGCTTATCGCTCTCTTTATTTACATCCATTGAAATATGTGTACCTGAAGGATTATGAATGATTGCGTTCATCAGAAAATTTTTCAGCGCTCTACCTAATAATTTACTATCGAAGGGCATGGTACATACTGCCTCCAATGACATAAAAGAAAATTCGTACTGCTCGGCCGAAGGATGGTTAGCGATATCTATGACTGTATTGCGGAGAAACTCCACAATGTCCTCCTTCTTCAGCTGGATCGGCAAGGCACCCTCCTTGAGCTGCATAGAAGCATTCAAATCCTGAATTAACTGCTTCATTTCCGTTACTTTCTCACTGATAGCCATACTAAAGCTTCTTTTTTCTTCATCGGACCAATCATACTCTTGAGTAGTCAGCATGGCTGCATATCCTTCAATATAGGATAATGGTGTTTTGAGATCATGGCTTACGCCTGCTACCCACTGCTGTTTTCGCTTTTCTATTTCTATTCTCTCTTCCTCATTACTGCGCAATTGAGCAGATAAGATGTTCATTTGTTCAAAAACTTCTTTATACAATTGATACGGAGGCTTATAATTATTTCTCTGATTTTTTTTGCGCTCTGGCAGTTCTAGCTCACTTAGCGGTGCCTGGAATTCCCCTGTTGCTATATTTCCAATCCATTTAATTACATACACCAAGGGTTTGCCTATATACCATCCATAGACAACTATAAACACAAGGCTCTGCACGATTCCAAGTCCGATCCAGAAGAGATCAATATTCATATTATGAGATGTACCAAATGTACTTTTTATAAAAATATATATAACAGTACAGATAAGAAAACAAAGAACATAGGCTAGAGCAAAACATAATGTTACTTTTATAAAACGAAAGGACATCTTGACGAGAGAGTTCATTCTTGCTCCCCCCTCTTGACTGATATCATTTTATAACCTAGCCCTCTTACATTAACTAAAAATTGCGGGTGCTTGGGATCAGGTTCTATTTTTTTTCGCAAACGAGAGATATGAATGACTACTGTCTTTTCATCACCAAGGAAGGTCTCGCTCCATATTGCTTCGTATAGCTGACGCACACTGAATATACGGTTAGGATGCTTGCACAAAAATACCAGCAGCAGCCATTCACGTGCAGGACAATCGACCTCTTGGTCTTGCACATACAACACACCTGATTCCAATTCCAGACAAAAATATCCAAAATCTAAGGTTCGTAAGGCAGGCTTCATGTCCGCTGTTGTCACTTTTCGATATTTCATTCGAGCTTTCATACGTGCAGCGACTTCTAACGGATTAAACGGTTTGGTAATATAATCGTCCCCACCAATACCAAATCCCATTAATTTGTCCAAATCTGTATCTCTTGCCGTCAAAAAAAGAATAGGAGCTTCCGTGTATAGACGCATCTGACGACACACCTCAAATCCATCACGATCAGGAAGCATAACATCAAGCACAATCACATCAATACGAGATTCCATCACGATTTGCAACGCTTCTTGACCCGTGGCTGCATGCTTAACATGTAGAAACCCTTCTTTTTTTAAAACTGTTGTCAGCATATCTCGCAGTCCCTGTTCATCGTCTACGATAAGCACTGCAATTTCTTCCATAACCAAGGTTCTCCATTCTTTTTTTACATTTTTTACTTTCATTATAAAAGCAAACGGGCAGAATTTAAATCGAGTTCCATCACATATCGTACATCCCCGTGAATATACTTAATAACCAACAAGGCCAAACTGTGCCGTGTATCCACTTGGGGGGTGCCTAACAATGACGGAACCACGCCAGCCATATTCATTCGTCGTATCCCGCGAAGATTGGTCGCTGCATCGCAAAGGGTACCAGGACCAGCAACGCCATCAGCAGAAGGTCAAAGATGTCATTAAGCAAAATCTACCCGATCTGATAACGGAAGAAAATATTATAATGTCGGACGGTCAACAGATTATCAAAGTGCCCATTCGCAGTCTGGATGAATATCGCTTCATTTATAACTACCAAAAGCAAAAGCATGTAGGTCAAGGGGATGGCGACAGTCAGGTGGGGGATGTCATCGGACGGGATCCTGCTTCCCAGAAGCCAGGTAAAGGTGAGAAAGCAGGCGACCAGCCAGGACATGATATTATGGAAACTGAAGTCAGCATAGAAGAACTCGAAGATATGCTGTTTGAGGAAATGGAATTGCCGCATTTGCAGCAAAAAGATAAGGATCAAATTGAGGTTGAATCTATCGTATTCAATGATATACGTAAAAAAGGCATGCAAGCGAACATTGACAAGAAGCGAACGATACTCGAAAATCTGCGCCGCAACGCTCGTGAGGGGAATCCGGGCATCCATCATATTAGTCCGGACGATCTTCGTTACAAAACATGGGAAGAGAAAACCGTTCCCCAATCCAATGCTGTAATTATCGCTATGATGGACACCTCAGGCAGTATGGGATCTTTTGAAAAATATTGCGCCCGCAGCTTCTTTTTCTGGATGACTCGCTTTTTGCGTCGCCAATATGAAAAGGTGGAAATTGTCTTTCTTGCGCATCATACCGAAGCCAAGGAGGTTACGGAGGAAGAATTTTTTACTCGCGGTGAAAGTGGTGGCACAATCTGCTCTTCTGCTTATTTGAAAGCATTGGAGATTATCGATAAACGCTATCCTCCTTCGACTTATAATATTTATCCCTTCCATTTCTCCGATGGCGATAACCTAAGCTCAGACAATGAACGGTGTGTGAAACTAATCGAGGAGCTTATGAAGCGCAGCAATATGTTCGGCTATGGAGAAGTGAACCAATATAATCGCAGCAGTACGCTGATGTCAGCCTACAAGAATATTAAGGCAGATCAGTTTATGTACTATGTCATCAAGGAAAAAGGTGAGGTATACCAAGCCCTACGCACCTTTTTTCGCAAACGGGAAGGGGGAACGGTGGGATGAGTACCGACCAGAAAGAGCTGGAATACGCGATATCAGAAATTATGGAGATTGCAAATGGATTCGGTCTCGACTACTATCCGATGCGGTATGAAATTTGTCCGGCGGATATTGTATACACATTCGGTGCGTATGGTATGCCCACGCGCTTCAGCCACTGGAGTTTCGGAAAAACATTTCACAAGATGAAAATGCAGTACGATTTTGGATTGAGTAAAATCTATGAGCTGGTCATTAACTCCAATCCCTGCTACGCTTTCCTGCTGGATGGAAATTCGTTGGTGCAAAATAAACTGATTGTCGCTCATGTGTTGGCGCACTGCGACTTTTTCAAACACAACGCCCGCTTCTCGGCCTCCAACCGCAATATGGTCGAGAGCATGTCTGCCACCGCAGAACGGATCAGCAGCTATGAAATGGAATACGGCTCAAAGGCCGTGGAATCCTTCATTGACTCTGTACTGGCGATACAAGAGCATGTAGACCCACAGCTCATCAAACCAAGGCATCTAGATAAACAACGATACATGGAACTCAAAATCAAGGAGCAAAAAGAACCTAAAAAACACCAGCGTCCCATCGGACCTTACGATGATCTGTGGTCACTGGACACAGTAAAGCAGCATGATTCGGCGGAGACCGAGGGGATCAAGGTACGCCAGTTCCCACCGGAACCTGAAAAAGATATTGTCTGGTTTATTCAGGAATTCTCCGAGGTACTGGAGGATTGGCAGCGGGACATCATGACGATGCTGCGGGATGAAATGCTGTATTTCTGGCCCCAAATGGAGACCAAAATCATGAATGAAGGCTGGGCCTCTTATTGGCATCAACGGATTGTCAGGGAACTGGATTTGACCGGGGATGAAACTGTTGAATTTGCCATGCTGAATGCTTCCGTTGTGCAGCCTTCCAAGCAAAGCTTGAATCCGTATTATTTGGGATTGAAGATATTTGAAGATATTGAAAAGCGATGGGATAACCCGACTCGCGAGGAGCAAGAGCGCCAAGGACGCAAACCGGGCGAGGGCCGAGCTAAAATGTTCGAGGTGCGAGAGTTTGATTCGGACACCTCTTTTATACGCAATTACATGACCAAGCAGCTAACAGAGGATTTAGATTTGTACGTGTTTGAGAAACGGGGACCGGATTGGAAAATTACCGATAAATCCTGGGAAAACATACGGGATCAGCTTGTGTTCTCACGCGTAAATGGAGGCTCCCCTTACATCGTCGTTGAGGACGGAGACTACCTGCATACGGGCGAGTTAAAGCTCAAGCATCAGTATGAAGGCATTGAGCTGGATTTAAAATATATGGAGCGCACGCTTCCATATGTATATCAACTGTGGGGGCGTACCGTTCATTTGGAAACGATGATTGAGGGGAAGCTCGCCTTATTTTCATATGATGGGAAGAAACATCATCGCAAGTTTGTGCAGTGACCCACAATCGAATAGCCAGCCTAATTTAAAAAAGGTGCATTCCGAAGAAGGAAATGCGCCTTTTTTTACTACTTTTTCTTAAATTCGACGATGTAGCTCTGATTCAGTTGTTTTCCACCTTCCGAAATGTTCTGGTACATGGATAAAAACCGGGCGGAAGGGCTCCACACTGTTGGACTGTCATAGGATTGGATATCGGTCGTAACGGGAGTGGTTTTACCCGTGGATTGGTCAAACACATACAGCCCTCTCATTCCTTGCTGATCCTCATCATAAATGGAAAAAGCAAGCTTGGTCCCGTCGCTGGACCAGCTTCCACGACTCATTAAAGTCCCTTGACCCACGATTCCTTTCTCTTTGCCTTGTTCATCCAAAATGATCATACAGGCTGGTTCGGATGTATTCCATTTCCGCTTTTCAATGGCAATAGATTTACCATCAAGCGACACAGCAAAAGACATGGCCCCCTCTGCAATGGTCACAGCTTGAGGATGATTGAGAGAGAACCGATTCAGTACCGGATACCCTTGTTTATCATTGCCTGTATAAAATATGTCGTTACCCACTTTTTCGACATGAGTAATTAATTCTGAGCGATTCGGATCTTGAAAGCTTAGTTCTTCTGCTTTGCCGTTCAGACCAATCAGATGTATCTTACCGTCTGGTGTACCTGTAATGAGATGATCCTTATCGCCCCAGCTCACTTCGTTAGTCATGTCCAGTTGGCCAACCGCTGTAACCTTGCCGCTGCTTAGCTCTAAAATATAGCCCTGAATATCATACTTGCTGCTGGTGCTGCCTTCCGTGAAAAAGACATGACGCTGATCCGGTGAAACCACTGCAAGTAACTGTAGAGCGTTACGATCTGGTGTTAAAACTCGCTCCTTGTTGGTCTTTACATTATGAATCCATAACTGATTCTGACGCTCCACAATCAGCTCTTCATCACTCAGCCATGACCTCGCGTAGACATCTCCCAGCCTGTCGATGGATTGTACCACCAGTTCGTCCGATACTTGCTGCCGAGCTGCACCCATGTCAATCACAGTAAGCTTTTGCCCTGGTTTCATACCGGATGTTGGAATTGTCTCTCCTGCGCTTTTTATGCCGCAGCCGCTGAGCAATCCTCCAGCGATCAAGCCAGTCATGAGCAAGCCTGTGACTTTGTGTCTGAAAAAGCGTGCATAGGGATATTCGAGACGAGGAAAGCCGTTCTTTTGCCCGTAGCTGTCTAGGTTTTTCTTCATCATGTATAACGGCCTCCTTGTTAACGTTACCCCCAGCTTAATGCCTGAACATCTCGTGAATACATCGAATTGTTTCCAAATTGTAAATAAGACAACATTTTCAGTTCTATAGCTATCTACTGAGAGCCATCGTGAACCAACAGGGGGAGCCTGAGCGAAAATTCATTGCCACTTGCAACTGAATGACCATTGCTATTTTCCAACCCAGTACCGCCCGAAGCTGTAAGCTGCAACTCTCCACCCATGCGCTCCGCCAGTCTGCGTGCCAGAGGCAGGCCAAGTCCCGTACCACTGTCCTGGCGAGAACGATCACGGCTTAAGGTAACAAACGGCTCAAAAATCATGTCCCATTCTTCCCTAGGAATCCATGGACCGGAATTGCATATATACACTATCACGGTGTCCTTTTCCACTCGATTGGATAACGTGATCCAGCCTTTGTCCTGATTATATTTTACTGCATTATCCAGCAAATTCAGTACAATATGCATTAGATGCTTAGGATCTCCACACACCTTGGCTGGAATGGTATCCATCGAAAAATTTAGTCCACGCGCCGCAGCTTTCCCCCGGATTCGGCTACCTGCATCTTCGAGCAGCAAATGCAGCTCCACTTCCTCCGTATGTAATTCAAAATCGTATTTGTCCAGCACAGATAGTCTCAGTGAATCCTCGACAAGCTCATACAACCGTTTTGTTTCCTTACCGATACTTTCTCTGGCTTCACGCACCAATTCGGGATCATCCCCATACATATCCAGCAAATCAGCGTAAGCCTGAATAGAGGTCAACGGAGTCTTCAGTTCATGACTGATATTGCCAATAAAAGTCTTCTGCTGCTGCTCCAGCTCTCGCAAACGCTGAACTGCTTCTTCCAGCCGAAGCTTTTCATTCTCGAGCGCGGTAATACTAGCCCGGATCACATGACTCATCTGGAGCATCCCTTCATCCAGCCTTCCTAGCTCGTCCTGACGTCGCAGCAATCGAGCTTCTGGAAAGTGCCCTGCCGAGATCTGCTCAGAAACGCGAGTCAGTCGTCCGATGTCCCTCGTCTGGCGGCTGACATAGCCTAAGCCCAGAACAAAGCTTAAAACCAGCACCGCCCCTCCTGTCCATAAAAACAAGCGGGCGATCGCCCGGTAAAACTGCTGCTGCGCTTCTGTTGAGCTATGAAGCTGTACCACTCCCAGCAAGCCGTCCGGACCTTGCAGCGGAGCCAAATAAGTAACTGAGCTACCTTCCGTAATATACGCAATTTTCCCTTGGAGCGCATAAGAAAGCGCCTGGCCGACGTCTGTTCTATAAGCCAGTGGTAGAGAATTTCCGACCTCATCTCCCCGGCCATCATATAAAATAACGCGCATATTACTGGATACGCCAAGCTCCACGGCAAGCTGTGGTGCTTGCTTTTTCATGAAGTCTTCGGGCGATTGGTGAACTCCCAACAGGTAAGACTGTTTTACGCGCATCTCCACGATTTCCGCCTGACGCTTTAAGCCGCGTTTCATTTGGTCTGTCTGATTAGCACGAATACCGGTAAGTACGAGCCAGCTCAGCACACCGACAGTAAACAGCAGTAAAGCCGCCAGGACCAGCGGAAATTTCCAGCGCAGGCTCAAGCCTGTACGCTTACGTTTGCGCTTTGGCTGGTCAGTGGACTGCAAGCTTCCTTCTGGATGGAGTGAATGATGTTCGTTCACGTCATTTTCTCCGCCTTATAGCCGATTCCATACACAGTTTGCAGCATCGACTGGTGCGGCTCCAGCTTCTTGCGCAAGCGCTGAATATGAATATCCACCGTCCGCGTTCCCCCTGCATAATCGATGCCCCATACTTGTTCCAGCAACTCGTCCCGCGTATATACCCTTCCAGCATGGGACACCAGTAGCGCCAGCACATCAAACTCCTTGGGGGTCAGATCCAATGCTTTTGCTCCGAGTTCAGCCGTTCGACTGGACGGACGCACTCGCAACAGGTCCAGTATTATTTCCGTTCCTTCCGGCGCAGGCGCTCCTTCTCGTTCCAGTCTCCGTACCAATGCCTTAATACGTGCGAGCAGTTCTCTTAGGTCAAACGGCTTGCTCATAAAATCGTCCGCCCCCAACTCCAGTCCAAGCACCTTATCGACGATATCGTTTTTTGCGGTTAGCAGTAAAATACCGATGCCCTTTCGGCTTTCCAAACGGCGACACACTTCATATCCGCCCAGTTTGGGCATCATCACATCCAGTATGAGCACATCCGGGTGAAACAAACGCACTTTTTCCAATGCATCCTCTCCATCCACGGCAGTTTCCACCAAAAAACCTTCCCGCTTTAACGCATAGGCCAGTGCATTTCGAATACTCGCCTCATCGTCCGCTATCAGTATTCTTTTATCCATGTCCTTCCCTCCCTGCCTCAAAACGTTCGACTACTTATACTCCCGCAAATAATAATGTATTAGACATGTATGGCATATAAACTGCTCGCGGGAATCATTAAGATCAAAATCCGTCATGTCGCGTATCCGTTCCAGTCTATATTTTACCGAATTATGATGTATAAAAAAATAATTTGCTGTATCTATCAGACTGCCCCTGTTTTCCAAATAATAAAATAATGTTTTGAGTAAAACACTGCCATGTGACCCACTGACTCCCCGGTCGCTAATGCCCTTTCTATGATAGGGGCTACATCTGATCGAGGGGATTGTCCATAATTATAACGCATTATGCTAAGCTCTTTCTCTCCCAGTCCTGTGCTTTGAAGTGTCTTACCTGTCCGTATATGCTAAAATACTTCCGTATCGGCTATTCGCCTACAGGAGGGCATGATTATGAACCAATCCATTTTGATCGTAGAAGACGAAGAGAAGATTGCCCGACTTCTAGAGATCGAACTTGAATTTGAAGGCTATCAAGTAAGTAAAGAAAAAAACGGAATTGACGGACTGGAGACCTATTGCAAAGGTAGTTGGGATCTGGTTTTACTGGATATTATGATTCCCGGTCTTAATGGCATCGAACTCCTGCGGAGGATTCGTAAACATGATGCGAACGTTCCTGTCATTTTACTAACGGCTAAAAGTTCCATTGCGGATAAGGTAGAGGGACTCGATTTGGGAGCCAATGACTATGTTACCAAACCTTTTGTGATCGAAGAGCTGCTTGCACGTGTAAGGGCCGCGCTCAGGGTAGGTGCAACGAAAGACATGGCTTCACAAGTGGCAGATCAATGGCTTAGTGCCGGGGACTTACGTCTCCATGAAGGTACTCGTGAAGTTCTTCGTGGAGAGCACAACATTGAGCTTACGCCGCGAGAGTTTGACTTGCTCGTTCATTTACTTCGACATCAGCGGCAGGTACTTAGTCGTGAACAATTACTGGAGAATGTATGGGGCATTGATTATATTGGTGATACCAATGTGGTCGATGTGTATATTCGCTACGTGCGGAATAAAATTGACCCTTCGCGCCAACTCCCTGAGCTGATTCATACTGTACGCGGAATTGGCTATGTTCTGAAGGAATCGTTATGAAGCTGCAGAACAAAATCCATACGTACACCTCGTTACTATTCGGGGTTTTACTTGTAGTCATTAATTTCTTAGTCTATTTTCTATTCAGCCAACTTTCGATAGACAGTCGAAAAAACCAGGTAGAAGCCGCAGCAGAAAACATGATTCATGGCATTCAACGCGCTCCAGTATCCGTAGCCACTGAGGATCTTCTACGAGCTTATGTGCCGCTGGATGGTATGCTTCGGCTAATGAGACCGGAAGGCGACTTTCTTGCCCCTATCACCTCTTCATCAGAGCAGTCTCTCAGCTTGGTGAAGGGCGTTTTTAATGAAACACGGCAGGTTCGCATCATTACCTATGAAAGCAACCGTTATATTTACGTATCGGTCCCCATGATTTGGTCGAATGGAGAGGTTGTCAATCTTCAGGTGACCGAGAGCCTGCAACCGACGATGCAGACGCTTCAGGTACTCAGGATCGTACTTATTGCAGTCACAGGAATTGCTTTTATTCCTGTCGTCCTATCGGGAAGACTGCTGGGCAGACTGATTACACATCCAATCACATCCATGATTAACACGATGAAAGAGATTCAACGTAGCGGGAAATTCAAACGTCTTCCGCTCAATTCGTCATCACGCGACGAGCTAGTCGAAATGGGAGAAACGTTTAATGACATGATTGAATTGCTGGAGCGGAATTTTGTTCGCCAAGAACATTTCGTTTCGAATGCGTCCCATGAATTGAAAACACCTCTAACCATTATTGAAAGTTATGCCAGTCTGCTTAAACGACGGGGATTGCAGAATCCCAGTATTTTTGCCGAATCCGTTGAAGCGATCCATTCTGAGGCGCTCCGAATGAAGGATATGGCAGAGCAGCTTCTTCTATTGGCCAGAAACGAAGAACAATGGAATGTCGTGTTAGAACCTGTGCGCTTGACCAAAGTAGGGACAGAACTGAAAGCTACATTTGAAAATGCTTTCGCCAGACAAATTCAACTGGATGTACAAACAGACTGCATCGCCTATACGGACGAAAATAAATTAAAACAACTTTTATTTATATTTTTGGATAATGCGCGCAAATACAGTGACGAGCCGATACACCTGATGATTGATGTTGTGGGCGGTACGGCTCAACCTTGCATAAGAATCACAGATCAAGGAATTGGAATCCCTGAAGAAAAGTTATCTAAAGTTTTCGACCGCTTTTATCGTGTGGACGAAGCCAGAAGCCGCGAGGAAGGTGGGGCCGGGCTAGGCTTATCATTAGCTACAGGAATTGCTCAAGCTATTCAAGCACAAATTGGGCTAGAAAGCATAGAGGGAAGTGGAACAACTGCAACGATCATCCTCCCTACTGTTCCAGAATAATAAGCCAAAGGAGGCAAAACCAATGAAAACGATCTATACCTGGATGATTGGAGGTATGGTAGCGGCTATATTAATCACCATTTGCCTTTTACAGTGGCCCTGGGCACGATCGTTATCAGCTTCGCCCTTGGAAGAAAAAACCGTGGTCCAATCTGTATTGCATCAGTATCCCGGTGAGGTGCTCGAATCCCAACGTTTGGATAATTTTTATGTGATCAAGCTAGAACGCACCAAAGGGAAGTATGTAATAAAAGTCAATGCCTATGATGGTGTCATTCAATCCATTAAGCGGACACAGATGTATACAGATGCAAAGCAGGAACCCCAAGATCACCCCCCCGGTTCCTCACAACCCAGTGACAAATCAAATCCAGTCCATAAACCTGACCCGGTTTCTCTTGTCATTACAGAGAATGAAGCAGCCAAGCTTGCTGCAAAAGCAGTGAATGGAACATCCGATGATATTGAACTGCACCGCAATGACAAAGGCCTCTATTATCTTGTTGAGGTTGAGATACAAGATGGGCGTGAGGCAGTGGTGCAGATCAATGCAGTATCAGGCTCAATCGACTCTATCACTTGGGAAAAAGAAAAACAGGATCACGACGAATCATGACGCCCTGATGATCTTGCTTATAGCTTCTCATTGTTTTCTCATGATTCTATTATGTTCCTCTCATAT
The DNA here is from genome assembly GCF_038008995.1 of Paenibacillus sp. FSL W8-0439. Taxonomy (NCBI): domain Bacteria; kingdom Bacillati; phylum Bacillota; class Bacilli; order Caryophanales; family Paenibacillaceae; genus Paenibacillus; species Paenibacillus sp. FSL W8-0439. Next base: position 1,703,123 of record NZ_JBBPAK010000001.1, on the reverse strand, counting down.
TTAAGGGTTAAGCTGTATTCAAGCATACAGTTCAAGGAGGAATTAAGTAATGAAAAAAAACTATACATTAGGAATAATAGCAGCCACGGTTCTGCTTGGAGTTACGGTTACAGGTGTCTCGGCAAATGCCGTATGGGCTGCTAAACCTACGGGATTAATTGGAGCGACTGCTGCTGCCAATATTGCCAAGAAGGCTGTGGGAAATGATGCGCAAGTTGAGGATGTCGAACTGGAGCGCAAGAACGGAAAGGTATACTATGAAGTGGATCTTCAGCAAGGAGATAAAGATTGGGATATAGATGTTGATGCTTATACCGGGAAAACTATCCGTTCCCATTCTGAGCTTGATCATGACTCGAATGACGAGTCTTCCTTTTACAAGCCCAACCACGTCACTCTAACTGAAAAGCAGGCTGGACAAATTGCACTTAAGCATGTGCCTGGGAGTACCCTTCTGTCTTCTAAATTAGATAAGGAAGACGGACAGTTCATCTATGAGGTCAAGGTACTCACCAACGAAGGAACTATCGAGCTTGAAATCCATGCATCGTCTGGAGCGATCGTGGATACAGACGAAGAAGATGACAACGATAACTGATCAATCATTCATAATCAGGCTTGCGTAATACAGAGCAAATTAAAACGGAGCAGCGAACTTTCGCTGCTCCGTTTTTTTGACGAATGTGAACAGGAAAAGTAAGAGAATAGCTCCATAAAACTGCACCTATTATTTCCTCATGAATAGACTGATAACTAACAGAGGATTACCTTTTTCTTCAATTAAAAGTCAAGTGAGGTTCTTATGGCGAAATCCTACACAAAAGCACAGATTCGCGAAATCACCCGTCGTTTCGGCCTGATCCCCTTAAAATCAAGCTTAGTCTCATCACTGTACCGAAAAAATGCAGTAATCCAAGTAAAAACGAAAAAGGGAACTTATGCATTAAAGCCCTTTAGTCGTTCAAAGATGGCTCGTTCCAATACGATTCAACAGATGGAACGAGCTGCGAGCTATATAAGGCTTTTGAAAAAGAGAAAGTATAACTACATGCCCACATGGCTCCCTACTCATTCCGGCAAGCTATGGACACTACATCAAGGAACGCCATTTTATGTAAGTCAATGGATCAAAGGACGGGGACTGGAAACCGCTGAAGATTTCGAAAAACTAGGGTTAGCCCTTGCCACACTTCACGCTACATCCACCGGCTTACATCGGATGGAGAAAGGAAATTCCCCTTCAACCATTCAACAATTGCGGATATGGAAAAAGCAAGACCGTCTTTTCCAAAAAAAAATGACAAAAATCAGCCGCAAGGATAAAGAGTATCGCAACTGGTACAACACTCATGGCAAGGACTGTATACGTTTATCCAGACGTGCATGGAAGGATTTGCAGGACGCATCCATTATAAGACTACTTCGAACGGAACGCCGGCATCCCTCCTTGATACACAGTGATATCACCACCCCGAATGTCATTATTTCAGACGACGGTCATCTCAAAATCATTGATTGGGATCGGGCTAAGATTGGCTCCGTCTATGCTGATTTGGCAAAGGCTCTTATGAATACAACTCAATTCAATCCTGAATTTGTGCAATCCTTGTTAAGGGGATATCAAAAACGCAAACCACTCAGCCGAACTGAGCGGAAGATTGTTACAGCTTTATATAAACTGCCACGAGAAGCTTGGCATGCTTCTCGACATCCGAATCGTTCAAGAGACCGCGAAATCCTAGACAACTGGGATCAGTCGTGGCCTCTTCGATTACAAATCATCCATATTTTGCAGGAATGGGCCCGTGTATAAAAGAAAGTGAGGAGCAAAATGTCGATTTTATCGAACGTTGAGCAAATGTACGGAATCAAAATTCAGCGTAGCCGTCAAATGAAGGACATTCACAAGATTGAAACCGCTAATACAACTTATTGCTTAAAACCCTACAAATTTCCGGAAGAAGAGATTCGTTTTATTACACGTGTCTTGTCCTACCTGGATGAACGCGGGTTTACACGTAGCCAAAAGGTCTATCCAACCGTACAGCAAACAGCCTACATGACCTATGAAGGTGTTTCGTATACACTAACTAATTGGGTTCATGGACCCAGACCGGAATTTACAAAAAGAATAGACTTCAAAAAGGGAATTTCTACTTTAGCCAAATTCCACACCAGTGCCGTAGGCTTTCCTGTCACGGAAGCGCCGCCTTCCAGAATCCGTTATGAAGGCTTGAGCGATGAAATAGCTGAATATAAAAAACGTCTCAGTCCTTACAAAGGCACAGCACATCTCCTAGCTCTTTGTGAAGAAGTGTTATATCGTCTACAGCAGCCCAAAGTTCGAGCTGCAATCCAGCAGGAGCAAAAAGCAGCTGCATTAATACACGGTGACTATAACTATCCCAATCTGGTCAAAGACAGGCAGCTCAAAATCCATTTGATTGACTTTGAAAATTGTTCCCTACACGTAAGGATGAAAGATCTCTCCCATCTTCTTCATCGGAATTGTCTTTGGAACGCGACAAAGATGCTGCGCGCGATAGACTTTTATCAACGATATCGACCGTTGAGTACTCAGGATCTGCATCTGCTTCATACGCTATTGATCTCTCCCTATCATGTGGTCCGCAACCTTAGAATAGGTGGCTTCCGTTCTGCCAAGCGAGTCATTCCATCGTTCGTGCATTTGAACAAATACCGACGTGAACTTAGATCACTGCTATAATTAGTTAGCTTGAAAATAAGAAAAAAAACAGACCCGATAATCAGGTCTGTTTTTTTGTGTTCTGACAGCCATCTACGGGAAATCGACATGTTACTAAACGAATTGATTTGCTGATTGTACCGGTACAGCCATAAATTTATAGCATTGTACACAGCACGTACCCCTTTTACAATGATGCTAAGACTCAATGCTCATTTGTTTCGAGAAGAGAATTTGGCAAACTAACAATAGAGGTGACTGCACATGTACACCATGACAAAAGAAGAAATAAAGGCTTATTTGAACAGAATTGGAATTTCCGAAGTTCAGCCTCCTACCCCATCCTATTTAGTGGAGTTGCATAAGGCACATGTAAAAAATCTTTCATGGCAAACGTTGGACATTTTTGCAAGAAAGCCGGCATCCATTGGTTTTCAAGAATCCGTTCAGCTCATTCTACATGGGAGAAGTGGTTATTGTTTTCATCTGAATGGTGCCTTTAGTGCGCTGCTACATTCGCTAGGGTACAAAGTTTCTTTGCATCATGCTGGGGTACAACCTTTAGGAGCTGAGCCACGCATTAATTCATTTCATCTTGGACTAACAGTGAACTTGCTAAATGAGCAGCAAGAAGATGAAGTATGGATTGTAGATGTCGGACTGGGCGATATGCCATATGAGCCTCTTCCACTCCTTATGGGGACTTATGAACAAGCCCCTCTTCGTTATAAAGTTATGGAATCTGAAGTTGTTACTAAAGGTTGGCGTTTAGAACATGACCCGCTCGCTTCATTTGTTGGCGTTGATTTTGCCCCTACGGTTGTTCAGGATTTGGAAGAATTTAAGCCGAAACATCATTTCTATAGCCGCTCCGTGGAATCTCCATGGTTTAACCTGTTTCTAATTCGGCAAAGGCAAGCATTAGAAGCGAATGAACTCAGAGGATGTATGTGGAAAAAACGCGGGCTAAACGGTTTGGAAAAAATAGAGCTGGATAAGAAATCGCAGTGGCTGGAAGTATTGGCTGATGTATTTGGTGAGCCGCTCGTTAACTACAGCCACCAGGAACGGGACGAGTTATGGAAAAGAGTACTTGCGGCTCATATGGATTGGAAAAAAAGCTTCCTCTAATTCCTTGTTTCAAAAATTCGGTCATTCTTTCATAGGAATATGCACTTCCTCTGTTGCCTCTGTTGTGTTGACTGGACTGCCAACAGGAAGATCGCCGCTTTGCCAGTATCCAGCCAGCTAACGCCCCGAAAACTTCCAGTTCCCCAGGATATACTGCTCAAGCTACATCTCACACCTCCAGCAATTCCGAGGAGTGCTGCAACATTTCCAATTCCTTCACCATGTTTTCAATCAGCTTTGTGAATGAAGCCAATTCTTCCGAGCTGGAGGCCTGTTGCCGGGCACTGGCTGTTGTGGCAGCGGTTTCGGATTGCACACTGTCAAGCATACGGGCAATATCCAGCACCTTGCGCTGAATTTGCTCCTGTGCTTGCTTTGAATTAGATGCCAGCTTTCGCACTTCCTGCGCCACCACTTGAAATCCACGCCCTGCTTCTTGTGCATGGGCTGCCTCAATTGCCGCATTCAGTCCCAGCAAATGAGTCTGATCGGACAATTCTCGAATGGTACTGCTCATCTGTTCAATATGCTTAATCTCATCGCTCAATTGCAGTACCAGTTCCTCTGTATGTTCCTGTGAAGAAGCAGTGTTGCAGGCACTCTCCGCGATATTATCGGTATTTTCCCTAAGTTCGGCAATCATCCCCGTCAAATTTTGTGCAATTCGGGACACCACAGTCAGCATCTGCGTTTGTTCATCGGCTAGCTCGTTAACTTGTTCCTTTTCCTTTTCCTGATAAGCTTCCAGCACAAGTTGGGAATCCAGATTGAACATTTTGGAAAGAGCGTGCACAATAGAATACCAATCCTCTATCCCCGAACGCTTTAAAATGTCTACTGCAATATCCAGATAAGCAATGTACGTACCCAAATAATAATCGGAAGATAATCCAATCCGGGAATGTACCTGCCCCACAAAAAGGCGGTGCTCGATAAACTGATCATCTATTTTCCCATCTGCGAGAGAAAGCCAGTATTCACGTTGTGTTTGCTTTAGTCGCTCAATATTCGACCATTTAGAGATAATCGACATGAGATGGGGAACCTTTTCTACATGCTCATAAAAACGATCCACTACCTCATTTACAATAGATTGGAATAGCCCCTGATAATGATGCAATAAAGCCAAATCGCCATCAGTAATACCAATGTATTGTATCTGTTTTAATCTACTCTCAGCGACATGAATCATAAGTTCCTCCAAATAATAGTTTACATAGATTTTACATTACCATATTTATCGGCAACTTTTTAGAAAATGTTAAAAAAGCAGAAGATTGATTGTGATTGTTTACATATTAATTTCAGAAAAACATATAAATCCAACTCTCTATTCATACAAAAAAAGAACCCGTCAGCACCTCAAACGCTCTGTGCCTGCCGGATTCTCTTCACCATCCATTTCAATCCATAGCCTCATTACACAATTGTTTATTTCCCCTTACCGATTCAGGAGGCTGCCTACATACCTCAATAGATCGTTGGCGCTGGCTCCAGTGTAGCCATGCTCCTCAATCAGCCGCTTAATCACCTCATTCATCCGTTTGAGCTGATTAGCATCAGGCGTTTTGGTCGAAGTTGTGATCTTCACAATATCCTTCAAATCGGCGAACAGCTTCTTTTCAATGGCTTCTCGCAGCCGATCATGATGATGATACTCAAACTTTCGCCCCTTGCGGGAATAGGCAGAAATACGGATTAATATTTCCTCACGGAATGCCTTTTTCGCATTTTCCGACACCCCGATTTGCTCCTCAATGGAGCGCATAAGCCGCTCATCCGGGTCGAGCTCCTCATCTGTGAGCGGATCGCGGATTTTCGCCCAATTGCAAAAAGCCTCGATGTTATCCAAATAGTTATCAAACAGCGTCTTGGCTGATTCTTCGAAAGAGTACACAAAGGCCTTTTGTACTTCTTTTTTCGCCAATTCATCATATTCCTTACGAGCCACGGAAATGAAATTCAGATACCGCTCCCGCTCTTCCTTTGTGATAGAAGCGTGCTGGTCTAAACCATCCTTAATGGCTCGTAAAATATCCAGAGCATTGATGGACTCCACATTTTGCTTAATCAGCGCACTGGAAATACGATTAATGACGTACCTTGGGTCTACACCGGACATGCCTTCTTCCAGAAACTCATGTTGCATCTCCTTCAGATCGGCCTCCTTATAGCCTTCGACCTCCTCACCATCATACATGCGCATCTTTTTAACCAGATCCATCCCCTGCTTCTTGGTTTCTTTCAACCGGGTGAGTACAGAGAAAATGGCAGCCGTTCGCAGCGCATGAGGAGCGATGTGAATATGACGCATGTCACTTTGCTCAATGAGCTTGGCATAAATCTTTTCTTCCTCGGAAACTTTCAGATTATAGGGAATTGGCATTACAATCATCCGCGATTGCAACGCCTCGTTCTTTTTATTCGCAATAAAGCTTTTATACTCCGATTCATTGGTGTGAGCTACGATCAATTCATCTGCACTGATGAGCGCAAACCGTCCGGCCTTGAAATTTCCTTCCTGGGTCAGAGACAGTAAATTCCACAAAAATTTCTCATCGCACTTCAGCATTTCCTGAAATTCCATCAGTCCGCGATTCGCTTTATTCAGCTCTCCGTCAAATCGATAGGCGCGTGGATCCGATTCCGAACCATACTCTGTAATGGTGGAAAAGTCGATGCTGCCTGTCAAATCGGCAATATCCTGTGACTTCGGATCAGAAGGACTGAACGTACCTATGCCGATCCGGTTTTCTTCCGATATAAATACCCGCTCCACGCGAACCTTCTCAATATCACCATCAAATTCCGTACGTAATCTCATTTGGCAGGATGGGCACAGATTACCTTCAATGCGCACACCCAGTTCCTTTTCGAATTCGGGACGCAACTCATGAGGAATAAGATGAAGGGGATCTTCGTGCATAGGGCAGCCTTCTATGGCATACACGGCTCCCTGATCTGTTCTCGAAAACTTCTCCAGACCACGCTTTAGCAAAGTGACCAGTGTTGATTTCCCTCCGCTAACAGGTCCCATCAAAAGCAGGATACGCTTGCGGACATCGAGCCGCCTGGCTGAGGAATGGAAGTACTCCTCCACCAACTTCTCCAGTGCACGATCCAGCCCAAAAATCTCCTGCTCAAAAAATTTATATCGCTTATGTCCCCCAACCTCTTCTACACCAAAAGATTCAATCATTTTGTAAACCCGTGCATGAGCGGTCATCGCCGGTGTCGGGTCTTTCTTGAGTATCTCGATGTACTCTCTAAAAGTGCCGTTCCAGGCCAAGCGGTTGTTCTCCGCTCGGTACTCCGCAAGGCGGTCAAAAATATTCATGCTCGGTTCCTCCCATGACTGCGTAATGACTATCCTCCACTCTTGATGATTATGGCTACACTCGTCACGCCTTTCAGGATATAATGCGATCCTCTTAAAAAAAGTGTAATACATACCTATGCAGATTGATTTCAGAATTGACCTATTTTTTTGTGACAGGTCTCTAGGCTTTTTCCAAAAACAAAGGGATTCACTATGCTAAAATAGACAACAACGACGCGGACCTGACGCATTATGGTACAATATAAGCTCGGAATAATGGGATAAAGGAGCGGGAGAATACATGGCGGTTCGGCATGAGACGGAGCTGTACGCTCCGGTCAAAGCCTTTTTTGAAAATTTGGGATATGAAGTCAAAGGAGAAGTGCGCAACTGCGATTTGATGGGGATCAAGCCAGGGCAGCAAGCGCCTCTAATTGTGGAGATAAAAAAGACGTTTAACCTGGCGCTGGTACTGCAAGGCATGCAGCGCTTGAAGCTAAGCAGCAATGTATATGTGGCCGTAGAACGGAATCGTGCCAAAAAAGGGGCGGTGAATCAACGCTGGAATGAGCTGGTCGGACTGTGCCGCCAGTTGGGGCTTGGCTTGCTCACCGTCACGCATTTTAAAACAAAGCCTCCGCTCGTTGAGGTGCTGTGTAAGCCCGTCGCATCTAGTGATGATGTTTACAAAACGACTACCGTTCGCCGCGGCTCGCGCAAGGAAAAGCTGCTGCGGGAATTTCACGCACGCAGCGGTGACCACAATGTCGGCGGGAGCACCCGGCGCAAGCTGGTCACCGCCTACCGGGAAAAAGCGCTGCGCGTAGCCGCTGCTTTACAGGGTTTGGGGGAAGCCGCCCCGGCGCAGCTCGCCCGCACAGCAGCCGTCAGCGACGCTGCTGCCGTACTCCAGCGCAACTACTACGGTTGGTTTGAACGTGTAGCCCGCGGGCGTTATCGGCTGACTCCGTTCGGTGAAGCCGCTCTGAGCGAGTATGCAGAAGTACTGCAGCAACAGGGCATTGAAGCGGCGGCTGGAATGATGGCAGAGGATGACTGACCTCGGATAGTGGTTATTACTAGCTTCGCGCTGTAAATTCACCGATCGTCTCACCGATTAAATTCATGCCCATAAGCAGTTGTTCTCGACCCGGGTGGCTAAAGTTAAGGCGAATATGGGCCGCACCTTCATCGCCAACCGCACACAACGCACCTGGCATAAAGGCTACGCCCTTGGGTAGCGCCGCTTTGAGCAGCAAGGCGCTGTCCAGCCCAGCGGGCAATTTTACCCACACATACATCCCACCAGATGGAATATGATACGTCACGTCTTTCCAAAACGGACGCTTCAGCAGCTCTAAGAGTAATTGGAGCCGAGTTGAATATTCCTTGTTCAACATTGCCAAGTGCTCATGCCATTGAAAACGCGAATTGGTCAGCAATTGGAACAGCAGCCGTTGGTTCATCGTACTGGATTGCACGTCAGCCAGCTGCTTCAAGGCGTACATCCCTTCGATCAGCGGCGCAGGACCAGCCGCCCAGCCAGTTCGCAGTGCAGGGGCAACTGTTTTATTAAATGAACCGATATATAGCACTTGACCGCCCTGACCCGCATGATCCAGTGCGAATAGTGAGGGGTAAGCCTCTGCAAACTTTCGGCTCTGGGCATGTGGACTCTTATCATGGGTTTCGTGTTTTTGCTTAAAATGCAATTCACCGTAAGAATCGTCCTCAACGACCAACACCTCATGACGCCTACAGAGGTCCAAAATTTCCTGCCGTCTAGCCGCGCTCCATAAGGCGCCTGTCGGATTCGTAAACGTTGGCGTAGCAAAAAAAAGCTTGGGGCGATAACGGATCATTAAAGCTTCAAGCTTATCGGGAATAACGCCCTCCCCATCCGATTCTACAGGAACGACCTGCGCCCCTTGCATAGATAGTACCTGTAAACATCCAGGGGATGTCGGGTTCTCGACCAATACCGGATCACGTTCATCCACCATCAGCCTTACGATCAAGTCAATGGCCTGCTGGCTGCCTGTGGTGAGAAGGATTTGACCTGGCGGTACTCTTACTCCCTTACGCTGCTCCCACTCTCCCGCAAGCCATGCCCGCAACGGAAAATAGCCCTCCGGTTCACCATACTGGAGGGCGTCAGGGCCGGAGCCAAACACATCATGAGCTGCTTCTTCCAACAGTTTCACCGGAAACAGCTCTTGTGCAGGCAATTCTTCAGCCAAAGATATAAAGGAATGTCTTCTCGCATTTTCCCGGATATGACGCACTGGAGAAGCCAACATCGCAGCCGTTCGTGAAGCAAAGGAATATTGCATGAACATCCTCCTTCTCCTGAAAAATAGTCATGTCTCCGGGCTGACGCGTCAAGCATATAACTGCTTCATCTGACGCGCATATAAGGCATAACGTTCAATCGCCTGCGCCCGGCTGGACACACCTAATTTCGCATAAATTTTACGTAAATAATTATCAATGGAGCGCCGGCTAACTTCGATCTCGATAGCAATTTTGTCATATGTAATTCCTTGTACAATACGTTCCATAATAAAAACTTCGGTTTGCGTCAATTCGTCAAAAGGCTCAGAACCCATTAACGGCATAAATGGCCAGTTTCCACAACGAATCCAATCCATTGGTAATGAAGCAAATCCTTCGCGCAAACCGTTGATCAGGTGAATTAACTGGCTCGGTGATGCCTGCTTGGATAGCATTCCATTTGCGCCAAGCGAGATTAACTGCTGGAACAACGTAATATTGTCCTCATCCGTCATAATAACAATATGGCTGTCCGGAGACAAGACCCGCATTTGTGTCAAAAACGGTTCCGCCGTTCCCTCAGGCAACCTATAGTCCATTAAAATAATTTCCGGGCGAATGGAGCAAACCAGCTCCAGGCCTTCTGTGCCGGAGGAAGACATCCCTCTAACAAGCAAATCCTGCTGGTCTTCCAAAATAAGCTTTGTTCCCAGCATACTTGTAGGATGGATATCTATGATGACCACCTGCCATACTTTTCTCATATCTAAACCTCCTGATTTACAAAAAAATACATATTTAGCGAAAGTAATCACAAAACTAGAGAGTGCTTATGTAGAAATTGCGTAAATGTGAACGTATAGGAAGCGAAAACGATTTAAGGAAATTGTATCCTAGGACTTCCTTCCGATGCAATCTCTTTTTCCAATATTTTTATATGACTATTTCGCTTTTGCGAAATAAATAGGCCCATGATAGAATTGGTACTGCAAATAAAGACTGGAAATTTGAATTTACACGGGAGTTGAAAATCACATGCAAGCTTCACCTGAACGTCCTCCTGCCGAAGCCCGGCGGAGCAATTCAAGAAAGGGGTTGCCCGTAAAGACTTTTCTGCTATTTTGGTTCATTCTTATTATACTAGGTGCTCTCGCAACCTATTTGTATAGCAATCACTTAAAGCAGCAAATGCTAAACGAAATGCAAACCCATACAGACCAACAAATTCAAGTACTCAAATCTGACTATGAAAAGCAATTGACTGCACTTTCCAAGGAAGTTAGCGGATTGCAGGGCAAGGTTCAGTCCTTCAACGAACTACTGACCTTTACAAAGGATAATGCCAATAACAAGACCGATAATAGTAATAAACTGTATACTCAATTAAATGAAGTCAAGCAGCAGCTCAATACACTTCAGAAAAAAATGGACTTGCTAAAATGAATGTAGATGCAAAGCTAGTAAACCGGTTCTTTATGTTGGCCCTTGCTCCTTTTATCGGTTTGTTAGGGTGTATTTTGTTAGTGCATCCCCCTTTGAGCTTTCCTGAATCTACATCTCCGAGTCTGCAAAAAGCCGAAATTACTTTACAAACGCAATCAGTAGGCAAGCAGCTTGATGAAGCCAAGCAAACAGCAACGTATACCTTATCTACGATTCGCCGGACGTCTGAGCTCTACAAACAAACGACCCAAACGATGAATCAGCTTGTCGTGACTGCCTCTACGCAGTCCAAGCGACCCGCGGTTATCTATAATCGGCGCATCACTGCCAAACTGGGGGTTCCCTACTACCAGGTAGATAGCAACCGGATTACCATTGAATTGTTTAAAGTAAACCCGGGAATTTATCACGGATACGCTATGAAAGTCAAACTTAAAGATCCTACGGCAATGAAAATGTCTTTGGGAAATGACAAATTGGGTGGCTCAGAAACGACCATGCGTGCAGTCTTGAGACACGGAGCTATTGCAGGCATCAACGCAGGCGGCTTTGCCGATGGAGATGGCAAACGCTATCCATTAAGCACTACTGTCTTGAACGGCCGCTATCTTACTGGCTTTCAGTCGAGTTTTAAGGACTTGTCATTCGTCGGATTGAGTAACGACGGCAAGCTTATTGGGGGCAAATTTTACAATCAAAGTGCTCTTGACAGCTTAAAACCTGCCTTTGGAGCTACCTTTGTTCCCGTTCTGTTGCAAAGGGGACAAAAAGTGCCTATTCCTGACAAATGGAAAGTCTCTCCCAAGCGGGCTCCACGTACAGTCATTGGCAACTATAAAGATGATCAGTTGCTCATTATTGTCGTAGACGGCTACAATGAAAGCGGGGGTTCAGGTGCAACGCTCGAAGAACTCCAAGGGAAGATGTTCAATCTGGGTGTTCAAGATGCTTATAATTTGGACGGCGGCGGTTCATCGTCCCTTATACTAAACGGCCGAATCGTAAACAAACCGTCAGATGGTAATTTGCGTCCAGTCCCTACTCATTTTTTGTTCTATAAATAGTTAGGTGTAGTGTAGTTTACTATCCAATTAAATATATGCTGTTCAGGCATAGCTCTATCCGAAAAAAAGCATCACGAACGAATGTCGTGATGCTTTTGCCTCATTTAGGAGGAGTACTGTGTCATTTCTGTCAGGCATTGAGCACAAATATAACGTTCTTTGAAATCGTTCACTTGTTCTATTGAGCCGCAGAATACACATTTTGGACGATAACGCTCCAAAATAATATGGTCGCCCTGAACCAAAATTTCGACAGGGTCTCCCTCATTCATTTGATATCTTTTACGCAATGACTTAGGCAGAACTATTCTCCCCAACTGATCAACTTTACGTACCACACCGGCAGGTTTCATCGTGATCGTACACCTCTCCTATTGAGTATTAGCTTGCAATTTTCTTTCCAGGCGAAAAACTAGGTACAAAGACACTATTCTTTATGTAGTATTCGCTGTCTTTTTGTCGAATCCTGCTGATCACAGGAAATTTTATTACATTTTTTCATAAAATCATGAACCATATCAAAGTATGGTACAGAATGTCTATAATATTTTTATCGACCGGAAAGCCAATTATCATTAGCCTTCACAGAGAATTTCCGCAAATTTATGACCATATATCCTTTATTTAAGCTCTACTGTCATGTACTTTCGAGCAATAATAGTGCAACTTTTATCAGCAACTAAGGTCCTGGTTCTTTATTCGCATTTATACTTGATCGATTGATGTTCTTTACGATAAACCTGGAAAATCCAATTGTCTCAGCGCTTCATATACGATAATCGCAGCGGAATTCGACAAGTTTAGAGATCTTACTTTATCTGACATAGGCATCTTGATACATGTATCAGGATTAGCAGCTAACAGTTCAGGAGGCAAACCTTTCGTTTCTTTACCAAACACCAAAAAGTCTCCATCCTGAAATTCAATATCACTATACTGCTGTTTTGCCTTTGTCGTCGCATAAAAAAAGCGACCTTCTTGATATTTCTCTTGTACTTCAGCAAAAGAATCGTGATACTCAATGTGAACAGCATACCAATAATCAAGCCCAGCCCGTTTTAACGTAGCATCATCGGTACGGAAGCCCAGTGGCTTAACCAGATGCAGATGAGTTCCGGTTGCTGCACACGTTCTGGCAATATTCCCTGTGTTAGCTGGAATTTCCGGCTCGACAAGCACAATATGTAATGGCATCAGTTTTTCGTTCCTTTCATTATTAAATTCATTAGACAAATAACCTAAAGTCTAACTAAAATGTGTATACTGAAAACATACACTTTCTTCATTTTAACAAAATCAGAGGGATATAGACATCAAACGACAAAAAAATATCAATTTCCCTACACCACTAAAAGCCTTCCCCTATACACATTCAGGGAAGGCTTTATTTTTACTTTTTCGATATCAAATATCGTGTATCGAAATATATGTCTGTATAATCAACTGTTACGTTGCTTAAATCCATCCATAAACTCGGCTAATGCTTGACAGTTCTCCAGTGGAACCGCATTGTAGATTGAGGCGCGAAGCCCTCCTACACTGCGATGCCCCTTCAATCCGATGAAACCCGCTTGTTCGGATTCTTTAATAAATTGTTTTTCCAGATCCTCATTCGCAAGGCGGAAGGTTACGTTCATAATAGAACGATCAGCGCTGTCCACACAACCACGATAGAAGCCTTCGCTTCTGTCAATACGGTCGTATAGCAGATCAGCTTTCTGCTGATTCACACGCTCGATGCCTTCTAAACCGCCTTCCTCCTGGATCCATTTGAGCACTTCATTCACCATGTATATGGCAAAGGATGGGGGAGTATTGTAGAGAGAGTTATTCTTTTCATAAGTACTGTAACGCAGCATCGTAGGAATATTGCCTGGTGAGGAAGCCAGTAGCTCTTCACGGGCAACCACGACCGTTACACCAGAAGGTCCCAGATTTTTTTGCGCACCAGCATAAATCAATCCAAATTGAGTAACATCAAAAGGCTTGCAAAAAATATCACTGGACATGTCCACAATCAGCGGTACGGAACCCGTATCCGGGAATTGCTTAAATTGTGTACCTTCAATCGTCTCATTGGACGTCATATGCACATATGCAGTATTCTCAGGCAAGTCCAAGGAATCCACATTCGGAAGACGCATGAATTTCTCATCAGCGGAGGAGGCGGCAATGTGAGCCTTGCCCAATAGCTTAGCTTCTTTATATGCCTTGTCCGACCAGCTGCCTGTCATTACATAGCTTCCGATCTGTCCTTCGCCTAAGAAATTTAAAGGCAGCATGGCAAACTGCGTGCTTGCGCCCCCTTGCAAGAACAACACCTTGTAGCCTTGTGGATTGCCCAGCAGAGATAGCAGACGTTCCTGCGCTTCATTATGGACAGATTCATACACGGCTCCACGGTGAGACATTTCCATGATGGACATCCCTGTCCCCTGGAAATCTACGAATTCAGCTTGTACACGTTCCAGTACTTTGAGCGGCAATGCCGCTGGTCCTGCATTAAAATTGTAGGCTCTCTTACTCAACAATTTCCCATCCCTTCTCTACTCTGGTGTGGATATTATCGCTATGATAGCAGTATTCATAAATGCGTTCAAGACTTGTATAAAAATGTTTCCGATTTCCTTTATGATGTGACAAAGCTGTGAATGTTAATATATTTAACATCTTCATTTTGTAGTATTTATCATAATGGTAAAAGGTCTCCGGCATAAGACCGGAGACCTATCTTGAACAACAACTATTCCCCGCAGGCTAATGAGTGTTATTCAAATCTGCTATGCTATCAATGTAGTATTAGCAGTCAAAATACAAGCTGTATTCATGTGGATGAACACGGATGTTCACTGATTTAGCTTCAGAACGTTTGAACTCTACATAGTTATCGATAAAGTCCTTCGTAAATACGCCGCCTTCAGTCAGGAATTCGTAATCGGCTTCCAGAGCGTCCAGAGCTTCATCTAGTGTACCAGGTACACTGCGGATTTTGCCTTTTTCAGCGTCAGACAGCTCATAGATGTTAGTGTCGAGTGGACCATAGCCCAATTCGACTGGGTTCAGTTTGCGCTTGATGCCATCCAGACCCGCCATCAGCATTGCTGAGAAAGCAAGGTATGGGTTAGCTGTGGAGTCTGGTGTACGGAACTCGATTCGACAGCCTTTAGGCGTTACAGCCGCTACTGGAATACGTACAGCCGCAGAACGGTTACCTTTGGAGAATACCAGGTTAACCGGCGCTTCGTAGCCAGGAACGAGACGTTTGAACGAGTTGGTGCTTGGGTTGGTCAAAGCGATCAACGCAGGTGCATGGTACAGAATACCGCCAATGTAATGAAGAGCCATTTCGCTCAGATTAGCATAACCACCTTTTTCGTAGAACAAAGGAGTGTCGCCATCGAAAATAGATTGGTGAACGTGCATACCGCTTCCGTTGTCCCCGAAAATCGGTTTCGGCATGAATGTTGCCACTTTACCATATTGACGCGCTGTGTTGTGTACAATGTATTTATAAACGAGCAGGTTGTCTGCTGTTTTCTTGAGTGTATCAAAACGGAAGTTGATTTCCGCTTGGCCTGCCGTAGCCACCTCATGGTGATGGCGCTCAATTCTCAGACCTGCTTCTTCAAGCAAACGGCACATTTCACTACGAATGTCTTGCTGGGTGTCTACTGGTGCTACAGGTACATAGCCGCCCTTCACACCCACTTTAAAGGCCAGGTTGCCGCCTTCTTCCTTACGGTTCGTGTTCCAAGCTGCTTCCTCGGAATCTACGAAGAAGGAGGAGCTGTTCATGCCACTTTCGTAGCGAACATCATCAAAGATGAAAAATTCAGATTCAGGTGCAAAGAATGCCGCTGTACCCACTCCTGCGGATTGCAGAAATTCCTCAGCTTTTTTGGCAATACCACGAGGATCACGGTCATATTTTTCGCCGTCTGGCGTAGCAATATCACACAGGATATTCAGTGTAGGATGCTGAGTGAAAGGGTCGATAAAAACCGCTTCTGGATCGGGCAGCATAACCATGTCGGATTCCTCAATGCCACGATAGCCGGGAATGGAAGAACCGTCGAAAGCAACACCGTTAACAAATGTTTCTTCATCTACTTCGGAAGCTGGCAATGAAATATGGTGAGCACGACCAGACAAATCTACAAAACGAAAATCTACCCACTCAATATTATTTTCCTGAATTGTTTTCAATACGTTTTCAACGGACATGTCTTCTTCCTCCCAATTTTTCCGAACATTAAGTCTTATACAACCCTGAAATGTTCATGATCGAATGTTTTTTTCTGTCGTCATTATAAATCTCAAACATGACACGGGTCAATAGCTATGTAAGGTATTTTTTAAACTAATGTTAGATATGCTTACGCCCTTGATAACATTTGAACAATACAAAAAGCCCGAAACATCGGGCTTTTAGGTGATTTTACTCTTATTTACTGCATTGCGGCAAAACTTTTATGCATTAATGTTAATAATTAGTTTTAAGATACAGCACTAGGTGTGTGGAATGTTTTTCCAATTGCAGGAGCCAACAATTCCAAGTCTTTTAGTAAATCTGCAAATTGATCCGGGAATAGGGACTGTACACCATCACCCGTCATCGAGTTGTCAGGGTCTGTATGCATTTCAATAATTAAACCATCCGCTCCAGCCGCTACCGAAGCCTTCGTCATAGGAACAACCAGTTCACGTCTACCTGTGCCATGGCTAGGATCGGAAATGACCGGCAAATGGCTCAACTGCTGCAAAACAGGGATCGCGGACAAGTCGAGCGTATTTCTAGTGTAGGTTTCGAATGTACGGATACCGCGCTCACATAACATAACGTTCGGGTTGCCGCCTGCCAAGATGTACTCGGCAGCATTCAAAAACTCATCATAAGTTGAGCTGAAACCGCGCTTGAGCAATACTGGCTTGCCGCAAGTACCCAGCTTGCGCAGCAAATCAAAGTTTTGCATATTACGTGTACCTACTTGCAGAATATCGGCATATTCCGCGCAGATGTCTACGTATTCAGGTGTCATGACCTCTGTGATGGTCAAGAGATCGTGCTTCTGCCCCGCCTCAGCCATCATGATTAAACCTTCTACACCCGTTCCTTGGAAGCTGTATGGCCCTGTACGCGGCTTAAAGGCACCTCCACGAAGGACTTGCGCGCCTGCAGCTTTGACCAATCCGGCAATTTCATCGATCTGTGCAGCAGACTCAACAGCACATGGTCCCCCCATAACGACAAGCTCGCCGCCGCCGATATTTACACCTTTGATGGAGATCACCGTATTTTCCGGATGAAAATCACGGCTGGCCAATTTGTAGGACTTCGAAATTTTAACTACATTTTCTACACCCTTCATTTGGCGTAGATGTTCTGCCAGCTTCGGCTCTACGCTACCAATCAATCCGATAATCGTACGATCCGATCCTCGGGATACATGAGCCTGCAATCCTTCTTTTTCAATCACTTCAACAATAGCTTGAATATGTTCTTCAGGTGTTTGAACACCAGCGATAACGATCATTTTTTTCTTCCTCTCTATAAACCATATTTTATTATCCACATAGAATAATATTATGACACTTAGACGCTTGTTCGCTTTTAAGCTTTTATTCGTTAAAGCAACTATACCTGTTTTAGCTTGACTCGTCAAGGCTTAATTATCCCGAATTGTTCTATTTTCTGACTTAGTGAAGCTAATCTAATTGAATAATATCGGTACTTAAACAATTTAAAAAAAGCCGCTACCCGGATGTTTGTATCCGAATAACGGCTGTAATCAATGACATACTATTTCGTCGTTTTTGACTTTTCTCGTACAGGAGGCAGCAGTTTTTTCATATCAATGGTTCTCCGAATCTCCCATGTTTCCGGGTTATCCGCATCATACTGTTCCAAATACGTAATGACCTCTTTAGTAATCAGTGTAGGTGTTGAAGCCCCGGAGGTCACAGCTACTTTGGCTACGCCCTCAAGCCACTCCCTCTTCAGCTCGGTTATATCAGAAATACGATAAGCCGTAGTACCAGCTATTTCCTCTGACACCTGAGCCAATCGGTTGGAATTGTTGCTTCGCGGGTCACCGACCACGATTACCAGATCCGCCTGTCCTGCCTGCTCAGCTACCGCTTCCTGACGTACCTGTGTCGCCAAACAGATTTCATTGTGTATCTCGGCACCTGGGTACTTTTCTAGAAGCTTTTTCATTATGTGCTTGATGTCCCATTGACTCATGGTCGTCTGATTCGTAATGAGGATTTTGTCTGCTGACAGTGTAAGACTGTCAATCTCTTCTTCCTTTTCAATCAGATGAACATGGTCAGGAGCAATACCGATAGCTCCCTCTGGCTCTGGATGATTCTTTTTGCCAATATAAATAATCTGATAGCCTTCGGCAGACTTCTCCCGAATCAGATCATGTGTCTTCGTCACGTCAGGGCAGGTTGCGTCAACCGTAGTCAATCCCTTGTCTCGTGCCAGCTTGCGAACCTCTGGTGATACGCCATGAGCAGTGAAAATGACAGTACCACTCTCTACCTGGCTTAAAATCTCCATGCGGTTCGGTCCGTCCAATGTAATGATCCCTTCGTCTTCGAAGGAATTGGTGACATGACTGTTATGAACAATCATGCCTAGTATATAAATAGGCCGGGGTAAGTCCAAATTTCTGGCTGCCTGACGAGCCAATACCATGGCATCGACTACGCCGTAGCAGTAACCCCGGGGCGAAATTCTGAGTACCTCCAAAAATAGCCCCCACTTTCTTCGACACAGTATACAGCCCCAATAACTGGACAGCTGTGGGCTTTTATGCCTCTACCGGCCAATCTATGATGTAGTTCCCCTCCTATTATAGCCTATTCCAAAGGCGCGGAAAAGCTGACTGGAAGCCAAATGACAAAGGTCGTTCCTTCTCCTTGGCGCGTAACCACTTCCACAGACCCCTGATGTTCATCAATAATCCACTTGGCAATAGATAATCCCAAGCCAATTCCCTCTGTCACGCCGCGTGACTCATCTGCCCGGTAAAACCGGTCAAAAATAAAGGGAACCTCACTTTTGTCCATACCAATACCTGTATCACTGATCCGTAGCCCCACCTGTCCCTGATAAACAATCGCATCAAATCGGACTGTGCCTTCAGGTGTATATTTAAAAGCATTATCAATGAAAATGAATAGCATTTGCTGCAAATAATCTTTGCTTCCGTCCATATAAATACCATTCAACAACGAAAAGTCGCCCACATTCCATTCGGCCGTTCGCTCCAAAAACTGAGCACGACGAGCAACCTCGTTTACGAGCGGCTCCAGCGCAACAGGCATCTTATCGAATGTTTTCCCCGTGTCCGCTCTTGCAAGTGACAACATATCGCTCACCAAGCGACTCATTCGCTTGCCTTCATCCGCCATGTCATTCAGCGCCTCCATGGAAAGCTCGCGAATCATGGCTTCATCCATATTCGGTCGCTCGCCCGGTTCGGTAGTCCACATTTTGAGCAGAAAATCAACGTTGCCACGAATCGTCGTCAAGGGTGTGCGCAGTTCATGGGAAGCATCGGCCACAAACCGGCGCTGCGCACCATATGCATCTTCAAGTTCCTTGTAGAACACTTCTGTACGCCCCAGCATGTTGTTAACCGTCCCGATCAATTGTCCAATTTCATCTGGTGGTCCGTCATATTCAATCCGAACACTCAAATCATTACTCGATTGAATCTGATTGGCCCCCTCAATGACCTTAACCAGCGGCTTCATAGATTTACGAGCCAGGAAGAGACCAGAGGTCGCAGCAGCGAGTAAGGCAAATAGTGAACCGTACACAAGCACATTTTGTAACCTGTTCATAAGTCGGTCCTGAGAGCCCGTGAATTGCCCTACCTGTAGCAGCCCGACCACCAAGCCCAACTCCTCGGATTTGATCGGCTGTTGAATAATCATAAAGGAATCACCATTTACGTTCACACGCCGAATTCCTTCATTTTGAACTGCTCCTGCCGCTGTGGACGGAACAGGGAAGGTGATACTGAGGTCTTTCATATTTTGGGTCGTTTTGGTTACACCGGACGTATAATTGTAAATTTGAACATAGAGCTGTGAGTCATCTATTCCACGCCCCTGCTCCAATCCCAAATCCAGATTAGGGACCTCAAACAATCCTCCTTTTATAATAAGGCGTAATTGCTTGTTAATCTGTGGCGCCTGAGTCATAAGCTGACTTTTCACTTCATTATATGTGTAGTAATATACTAGTCCGTAAATAGCCAGACCAAAAATGACAAGCACTATAGCCAAGATGCTCGAATACCAAGCTGTCAGCCGCCACCGAATAGACATATTACACATCACCTCTTAAAATATAGCCAGCTCCCCGAATGGTACGAATAAGCCGTTTGCCACCATCCTGCTCCGTTTTTTGTCGCAACATGGCAATATATACTTCCAGCACATTCGATTCTCCGCTATAGTCATAGCCCCAAATTTTATCCATAATCAGATCACGCGACAGAACGCGTTTTGGGTTTTGCATGAACAGATGGAGTAGTTCAAATTCTTTGGCCGTCAGTTCCAAGCGTTTGCCACCACGAACTACTTCACGTGATTCGTTATCCAGTTGTAAATCCTCGAAGGTAAGCCGATTCCCATTATTGTCCTGCTGTTCAGTTTTACGCCGCAAAAGCGCTCGTACGCGTGCCAGCAGCTCCTCCAGAGCAAACGGCTTTACGAGATAATCATCAGCCCCCAGGTCCAGACCCTTCACCCGGTTCTCCACCTCATCCTTAGCTGTAAGCATCAGGACAGGTACCGTGCTTCCTCCCTCCCGCATACGACGGCAAACCTCAAAACCATCGACCTGCGGCATCATTACATCGAGCACGACCAAATCAGGCTCAGCTGTTAGCATTTTATTTAATCCCTCTGCTCCATTGGCGGCTGTCAGCACTTCATATCCTTCAAAAGCCAGCCCTCTACGCAGCATGGATACAATTTTTTCATCATCATCAATGATCAGAATAGTAGAACGCATACACGATCAAACTCCTTTATCTCTTCTTCTTTTCCCTCTATTGTAGCAGGAGTAAACGCGTGTAGCATCTTGCCACCCAATGCAGCAAGAAACGGAAGGGTCGTTTTCCTTCCGTTTCTTACGTTCGTGTTCAATTCTAGAGTTATTCTCTTACTGCTGAAGAGTCGAGCTAAAGTCATTTTTGTTGCCTATTTTCAGCTGAATATCTTTTTTCTGCCCGGCTCGTTCGATGTTAAGCGTAAGTGCTGTACCCACTTTTTGTTTTTGGATGAATTGAATTAACTCCTGTGATGTGCTATAAGGCGTGCCATTAGCTCCGATAATTACATCGTAAGGACGTAGATCGGCCTGATATGCTGGTGATTTGTATATAATATCCCGAACAACCGAGCCTTCGGTCAGAGATGTACCCAATTCCTTGGCTACTTCAGGGCTCAAGTTCAACAGACTTGCACCAATGAAAGGTACAGGTTCTCTTGGAATAGGCTGGTTATTTTTCAGCTTATCGACGACTTCCAAAATCGTATTGGACGGAATTGCAAACCCGATCCCCTGTGCATCTGCACTAACAGCTACGTTCATACCGATAACCTGCCCTTGCAGATTTAACAACGGTCCGCCAGAGTTACCAGGATTAATGGAGGCATCCGTCTGAATGAGATGCTTGTATTGTGTCGGTTTTCCAGTTGACTCACTATTAATGGTGATGGTACGTTCTTTCGCGCTTAGCACACCGGCTGTTACCGAATGCTCAAAGCCTTCTGGGTTACCGATTGCAACCATCCACTCGCCGACTTTAGCGTTATCGGAGTCTCCCAAGGTTACGGTCGGGAAGTTATTTTTGCCTTCAATTTTAAGAACTGCCAAATCTAGATCTGCATTTTTGCCCAAGACTTTGGCTTCGTAAGGCTTGTTGGTTCCCTCTACTGTAACCTGTACCACACTCGCACCTTCCACAACATGGTTGTTAGTTAGGACGTAACCCGATTTATCAAAAATAAAACCGGAACCAATACCCAGCGGAGTCAGCTGTCCACTGTTGCTGCCTTCATTTTCATTACTATTGCCGCTGCTGCCACTATCCCCATACTGGTTACCGAAAAAGTATTGATACAGCGGGTCATTGTAATAAGGGCTGCTTTGTCTGCCGCTTCCAGCACTAGATTGCTTGGCAAGTGTTTCAATTTTGACGACTGCCGGGCCAGCCTTGGCTACAACAGATTGAACATCAGCCGTACCTGAAGGCATCACAGCCGGAACTGCGCTTGGAGACGAGTTAGTGGTTCCCGAATTCGTCGTTTCTCCGCTTTCAGCTGCCGCCGAAGTCAACGCTGTCTCCGGTGTGAACATATTGGTTCGGTCAGCTGTATACATCAATACCGTAATGACCAGCATTCCGGCTAAAAAAGATAACAAAATCGTTTTTACCTGCGATTTGGGCTTATTCGGTTTAAATTGCCAGTTGCCGCCATTCCGACCAGAACCATCCTGTTGCTCAGGCATAGCACGTTGATAAGAGGAAGGAAGCGGTCTCACTGCCTGCGGTGGCGTAATCTCAACGTCCTCCACCGACTGCCCTTCCCTGCGTTGTCCGTCCGACTGCACTGAGGAGAAAGGGCCATAGGAATAGTAATATGAGGAACCATTTGAATCGTTTGGCCGAGTTGTTTTATCGTTATCAACCTGATCATTGTCGTTCCGGCGCCCGGAATTATTATTTTTAAATTCGTCCATTGTATATCTCCTCCCAAACCCTATACTTCAAGGTGGTGTTGTTTAGCTGACTTTATTTTGCACTTTAAACCTTAATTCCACCTTAAAAAAAATTAAAAAGGAGATAAAACCTCAGACCTATTGTATCTAGCTACTTTTACTCAACGCGAAATGCCCCGGAATTCAATCCGGAGCATTTCGTGTTGAGTATGCTTTTTATTTTGTGTTAAAGTTCTCGTCGAACTTTTCGTTCGGTGTTTGTGCATTGCTTTGAATTTTGCTGCGACTAGAGTTTTGAACTTTTTGCGCTACTGCACTTGTACCGCCTTGATCTGTTGCAAATTCTTCGTCATACTTCTCATTTGGTGTTTGGAAGTTGTCTTGAATTTTATTTTGTTCAGACTGCTTCACCTTTTGAGAAACAACGCCTACCGTATCGTCTTGTGCAAATTCCGCTTTGAACTGATTTCCTGTGTTTGCTTTGAAGCCTTTGTTCATGAAAGAACTACCGCCTTGATTTGGCATATTCCTCGACCTCCCAGTATGGTTTGCGGGATAAGCTCATCCCGAAACATAGTATGTGAAGTCAGGAAAAACAATATTCAAGGATTATATGGAAGCATCCAGTGTCTCGGGCGGAATGGTCTTATGCGTTTCTATCGCCTTTTGCAGCGATTTTATCATTTTTTCGGTACACTTGCCGTTTCCTTTTTTTATGATTTGAACATCCACATCTTTCTTGCCCCATTCAGAATACACCTGCCGGATTGTTTTAAAATACAAGTCAATTTTATTGCCCTTAATCGCTGAACCTGTATCTGCTACAATCCCGTAACCGTAACCTGGAATGTACAATATGCTGCCCAAAGGAAACATCTTCGGATCAGCCGCAATCGTGGACAGTGTATTTTTGTCACGACGCACTTTTACACCGGAATACGTAATACCGTAACCGGGATGATTCGGCCGTTTGCCAGTGGATTCATACCCTGCTGTATAACCTGTTGCCGTGACCGTCATGGTCGTAATAACCTGCTCTTCGCGTGGAGCTATAACAGGTGCGGATTGCCATTTCTTATGCTGGACCGGTTCTTTGTGACCGTAAACCTCATTGCCGGATAATACCAGACAGATTGCGATTAACATGGTTCCCAAAACCCGTTTCCATACCAACATGGATCTCATAAAAAACCTCCCCTTGAGGCAAAGGCTTTCCAGAAATCCATGAGTTTATACGGACTATTAATTATTTTTGAACATCCTGCCCCGGATAAAGTCTGCTCAGCTTCACTTTGTCTTCAAAAATATGCAGAAGCGTCCGCACAATAGGGGTGTGCTCATCGTCTGTGTGCAATATAATGGAAGCAGGAGATATCGAAATAAGAGTGCTGACGATTCGATCCTCTACCTCCATCTCCAGTTCAATACCGGGCATTTCCACAATAATATCATCTGCATCAGGAGTCGGTATGGGCACCATGGCACTATCGAGAATGATAAAATCATGCCCGCCTTGGTGAAGTACATGCACGAGTGGAACTTTGCTCTCCTGAAAAAACACAAAATATTTAAGCAGCCCCATAAATTCTTCGTATTGCCGATCTGCCCAGAATTCTTCCATCGCATAGTCAACGATTTCTTCAAGCTCTTTTTTGTACGCATGCAGTCTGAATTGAATAAGCCCTTCCAAATTGATTACACGAAGCTCCTTAAAGTCCTTTTCCAAGAGGGTGGTCAGCTTACCATGGCGCTTTAAACGTCCTCGGGGACCATCATCATTTAACAGTGAGCGAATCATGCTACGAATTTGTTCAACGTCCTCTTTCTCCAGCAACGAGCAGGCTTTGTTGAGAATATGATCGAGAATCCCCCACTCCCTGACTTCGATAATATAATCCGCTATTGCCGAAGACATGATGCTGTATACACAGGGAAGAAAGCTTTCAAACGCTGAATTGCTTTCAGTGCCCTTGCAGGTCCATGCCACTTTGTTGTCCAGCTGTCTGAAAGTGAATCGAAATCCGCGCCGTGACATATGTAGTCCCTTGGTTCTACTTTTGACCACTTCGTAAAAACGGTCGGTTTCTTGATCTCCGTCTGTATTGGTCCACACTGTAAACAGTTCCATTGGCTCACTCCTTTCGATCACTGCTTTCAGTATATGGCGGCCTCTGAAGGGTTATACGAAGTGAACGACTGGAAACAAAAAGACATATGCAAAAGAGGGTGATCTGGTTTCAAAGAGACGTTAAGCGTGTTATAAACAATTACCGTGATTAGGTAAAAACCGAAAGACGTTTGAATATTTAGGGCGGGGTATGTTAAGGTTATAGTGATATGAATTTTTCACAAGAGGGAGGAGATAAGATGTCAACGATGCTGAACATGCTGCGCACATTCATGATCGTCATATTGAGCCTCGTTCAGATTTTGTCCCTTCCTGTGACGTTTCACGCGGAAGATACCACTCAATCCCTTCAGTTTACTTCGGGATCTTCACTTATGCTTCATGCTGATGTTACTTCGTTAGAAACGGATTCTCACGGTCTGGAACATCATTCCAAACCAGCGGTGCGCAAATCCTCCCCATTACTGCATCTGGTGATCGCTGCGGCTAAATCACTTCCCTTTGTCATTCTGATAGCGCTTGTGCTGCTAATGAGCATCCCTAAGCTACGTCTGCCTTTTATACCTGTCATCTGTAAGCTAAAGAAGCAATTGTTCTTGTTCCCCATCAAATTTACCTCTAGTTATGTGGCTTAACCTCCTTTTAGCATGCATATCACCATATTTGCATGTCTCTTTGCTAACTTTTCCTATTCATCTACTGCGTAAAATTTAATTTTCCATTTTTATCTAAAATTTAATGCAATCTATTTTTTCATATCACTTCCAAAGTATGTGATTTATTTCCCATATCATTCACTTAAATAAACGTATTATACAGGAGGCATTATAAATGGATATTCGAGAGTCTATTTTGCCAGGAATCGGAATTAAGTATCGAATTGATGCGGAGAGTGGCGACCGAATTGTCATTATTATTCATGATGATGGCAGACGTGAGCTATATCACTTTGATTACGAGGATCTGGAACAAAGCATTTCTATGACGACCCTGAATGATCAGGAAGCACGATTAGTAGCCTCCATCATCGGTGGTATGACTTATAAGCCCAAGCAGCTCGAAAGTGTAGAGATGACATTTGACGATTTTATTATCGAATGGTACAGAGTGGAATCCCACTATGCAAGTGTAGGCAAATCTATTGGGGAGCTCGATGTAAGGCAAAATTCGGGTGCCACGGTTATTGCCATTGTGGAGAAAAAGGGAAAAAAATATGTGAATCCTGGCCCTGAAGTGATTATTAGCGATGATGCCACTGTAGTTGTTGTTGGAGAACGTGACCAGCAGAAACGCTTTAAACAAATCCTTATGAACGGAAGCGGGTGATTGGATGGATCATCTGGTATTTGAGGTTGGATTGGCTATTGCTCTAATCGCTGCAGCGGGGCTGATATCCTCCAAACTGCGCTTCTCGGTCATCCCTTTTTATATTCTGATCGGAATGGCAGTTGGACCTCATGCGATGGAGCTATGGCATTTTGATTTTCGGTTTATCGAAAGCGCCCCGTTTATTGATTTTATGGGGAGAATCGGAGTGCTGTTTCTTCTCTTCTACCTAGGGCTGGAGTTCTCAGTAGGTCGGTTGATTAAATCAGGTCGTTCCATTGCTGTGGGCGGTACCATTTATATTGGCATCAATTTTACACTGGGGCTGGCTCTCGGCTTCCTGAGCGGCTTTCCTGTAGCCGAGACACTAGTTATTGCCGGAATTACGACAATATCAT
The DNA here is from genome assembly GCF_038008995.1 of Paenibacillus sp. FSL W8-0439. Classification (NCBI taxonomy): domain Bacteria; kingdom Bacillati; phylum Bacillota; class Bacilli; order Caryophanales; family Paenibacillaceae; genus Paenibacillus; species Paenibacillus sp. FSL W8-0439. The sequence continues at coordinate 1,676,583 of NZ_JBBPAK010000001.1, read as the reverse complement.
CCAGTGCGATTGCAGCCAAGGTGCTAGTCGATCTCAAGCGTACCGCTAATGCTGAAACAGAAATGATTTTAGGTATTATTATGTTTGAGGATGTTTTCCTCGCCGTCTACATCTCCATCCTCTCCGGATTGGTTCTTAGCGACTCTTCCTCGCTCGGGGGTGTACTGCTATCGGCACTCATCGCACTTGGCTTTATGCTTGCAGTTATTATTATCGGTCGAAAGGCCGTCCCTCTGCTAAATCGGATTCTTCGTATCCGCTCCAATGAGGTATTCGGACTCGTTGTTTTTGGCTCACTGTTTCTGGTGGCTGGTTTTTCGGAAACGATCCATGTAGCAGAAGCTATTGGAGCCCTGCTGGTCGGTCTGGTACTGGCCGAAACGGAACACGCCAAACGGATTGAGTATTTAATTGTTCCTTTCCGCGATTTCTTTGGTGCCCTATTCTTCTTCAGTTTCGGACTGTCCATTGATCCGCTATCCCTAGGAGGTAACGCCATATGGCTTGCGCTGGCAGCAGTCCTCCTCACACTATTTGGTAACATTTGGGCAGGAATGCTGGCCGGGCGTACAGCGTCCCTATCTCCCAAAGCATCCGCAAATATCGGTTTGACTATTGTGGCGCGAGGCGAATTTTCGATCATCATGGCCAACTTGGGTAAAGAAGGCGGTTTGCTTGATATTGTTCAACCTTTTGCAGCCATCTATGTACTCATACTGGCCATTCTTGGACCGCTTCTGACAAAGCAGTCAAAGCCTATCTTTAATATGCTAAACAAAATATTCAAATTTAAGGACCCTCGCTTACGAAAGGAAGAAAGCAAATCGGCGCAACTGTAAAAGCTGGATACGACAATCCATAGGAGGGAAGGCTATGCCGCACGCTGTAAAACATGCCGAAACTTTATGAGGCGGCTTGTGAAGCCCGCTTCAGGAGATGCGAGCAGGTTCCCTGTCTTTTATACGGTAATTGGCGGAATTACGGCATCCGTCGGTCTGGAATTGTTTTTACATCCGCATGATATGATCGCTGGAGGCGTTACGGGAATCTCCAGACTCATGTCGCTTTATACACAGGAGCATTTTGGGTTACTGCTATTCGTTTTGAACTTGCCACTAATGCTGCTGTATTCTTTGTCTACTCACAAGCCCATGCTGCTTCGCGCACTCCCCGGCTTGTTTGCCTTTTCAGGCTCAGCCATCATTCTCTCGCCTTTTCCGGCAGTGAGTGGCCATCCGGTCGTATGCGCTTTGGGAGGCGGAATCTGTATTGGGCTTGGCGCAGCGCTGACAGCTCGTCACGGGGGGTTGCTTGATTCATTAGGACTCAGCGAATCTGACGATGGCCGTCCATCCACTTTGTTGCTAATTCATCGGAAAATTCCGTTAATACAGATCGTAATGTTGTGTAATGGCCTGCTGCTCATTACGGCTGGTTTTGTGTTAGGCTGGGAGCCAGCCCTCTATTCCGCCTTATCCTGTCTCACTGCCTATGAAACGACTCGGCTGATGTTTACTGGTCTAAGACGCATGGTCTGTGTTGTCAGCAAAAAACAGCCAACTGTCGAAGATGCCATATATCGCAGGTTGCGTTTACACAGCACACCTATTGAAGGTTCAGCCGCCCAGGTAAAGGGCAAGATTAAAAGCGAATCAGATAAAAAAGAACAAATGGTCATCATTTACAGTGTTCATCTTTTGGATTTGCAGCGCTTTAAGGCGGCCATCCAAATGGCAGATCCACAGGCTGAGATCATGTATATGAAGCGATGGGAAACGTAGCAAAGCCCAAATATATTAACCATAATAGAAAAAAGATTAAAGATATTGTAGTATTCACTCTTCCGCACAAAAACGCTTATCTTCACTATCCTTGTACATAGGATAGTGAAAGATAAGCGTTTTGTAATGTACGATATTAGCTGATATTAATTTTGCATAATAAAGTCATGCTCAATACTGCTGGCACTGTCAAAGGTACGAATAATATCATAACGGGTATTGCGCTGTGCCGGAATGTGACCCGTCTCACGGATCAACTGTAAAATGGATTCGATGTTAACCTTATACGTTGCGCCTGCAGCGGAAACTACATTTTCCTCAATCATGGTGCTGCCAAAATCATCACAACCGTAGTACAGTGATTTTTTACCGATTTCCGGTCCCATCGTTACCCATGAAGACTGGATATGCTTGATGTTATCCAAAACAAGACGACTGATCGCTACAGTCTTCAAATATTCCTCTGGCGTCTGGCGTTCTTTCTTCAAATTCGTGTTGTCTGGTTGGAAGGTCCAAGGAATAAAGGCCAGAAATCCTTCAGAATTATATTTGTTTTCAATGCATTCGTCCTGAGCATCACGGACACGCAGCAAATGCAGCGCACGCTCCTCCATCAGCTCGCCAAATCCGATTACCATGGTAGCCGTTGTGTTCATCCCAACCTTGTGAGCTGTTTGCATGACATCCATCCAATCACGCCAGGAGCCTTTGAGACGGCTAATTTTGCGGCGTGTACGGTCATCCAAAATTTCTCCGCCTCCACCCGGCAGCGAATCCAATCCAGCTTCATGAATGGCTCGGATCGTTTCCTCCATGGATAGGCCGGATTTTTCCTTCATTTTGTGAATTTCAGCTGGTGAGAAGGAGTGCATTGTAATATCTGGAAAACGTTCCTTAATAGCTTTCAGCAAATCGGTATAATAGCTGAACGGCAGGTTTGGATTTACACCGCCTTGCATTAGGATTTCGGTGCCACCTACATCCTGCGTTTCCTTAATTTTTTGGAAAATCACCTCATCCGGCAAAACATAACCTTCATCGGAACCCGGTCTGCGGTAAAATGCGCAAAAGCGGCAGTATACGTCACACACGTTCGTATAGTTAATATTTCGTCCGATGACGAAGGTTTTTATGGGATCGGGATGCATGCGATTCATGACTTTATTCGCCGCATGACCTATTTTTTCAACCTCGTCTGATTCGAACAAAGCAACGGTATCCTCTAAATTCAGGCGTTCGCCGCGTAGGGCTTTATCTAAAATATGGTCGATTACACTCATGGTGTATCCTCCTTCGCTGTCACAGGGCGACGAAATGAAAGACAGGACTTATGAACGAGAATGCTTTCACAAACCTGCGTTCGAACCCTGCCGTAATGTATGTTCATGACTAGCCTTGTATGTTGTCTGTGCTATTTAGCATAGTAAAACCTAATGATAATACTAACATATCTTTTGGTAAGGAACCATACTTAGACTGAAAAGTGCCTTTTTTCACACTGTCTATCATGTCATTCATGTAGAAAACAGCAAGTCTCCTGAATACCGGAAACCTGCTGCTTAGGGCTGTACCTATTTGCTTCCTTCGTATAACGTTGAGATGCTATGGACGTGCTAACGTTCTAGCTCAGCGCCTCATCCAGATCACGGATCAGGTCATCAATGTCCTCCAGACCTACGGAGAAACGAAGTAGTCCGTCTGTAATCCCGCGCTCCAACCGTACACTTTGCGGCATAGCCGCATGTGACATCATTGCTGGGTACGACAAAATACTTTCCACAGCTCCCAGACTCACCGCCACAATGGGAATCCGTACGCGACTGAGGACCTCTTTGGCACGTTCACCCGAACCCACATCAAACGATATCACTGCACCATAACCGCTCGATTGACTCTCATGAATCACACGCCCTGGATGATTTTCCAGGCCCGGATAGTATACCGCTTCAATGTCATTGCGCTCGTTTAGCCAATTGGCAAGCTTAGCTGCACTTTTTTCGCTGTGAGCCATACGCGCCTCCAGTGTCTTCATACCACGCATGAGCAGCCAAGACTCTTGCGGTGCCAGCACAGTACCTAATCCATTCTGAAGCTGCTTGATTTGTCTCCCCAACGACTCGGTACGAGCTACCGCAAGCCCTGCCAGTACGTCGCTGTGTCCACCCAAAAACTTGGTCGCACTGTGCAATACAATATCGACTCCCTGCTCAATCGGACGTTGATAATAAGGTGTCATAAAAGTATTATCCAATAACGTCAGAAGCCCATTTTCCCTTGCCCAAGAGGTTATTCCAGCTACATTGGTAATTTTGAGGGTCGGATTAGATGGGGTTTCCATATACACAGCCCTTGTATTTTCCTGCAACGCCTCTTTCACAAGGTTGAGATCCGTCATATCAACGAAGGTCGTTTCAATATTCATCCGTTTCAAGATGGAGGTCAGCAGTCGATATGTTCCTCCATATACGTCCTCCGAAACAATGACATGATCACCAGCGGATAAGAGCATAAATGTAGTGGAGATAGCAGCCATACCTGATGCAAAGGCAAAACCACAAGCTCCACCTTCTAATAAGGCGATATAATCTTCCAATGCTTGTCGTGTCGGATTACCTGATCGGCTATAATCATGCTGTGGAGGATTAAAAATATCATGATGGTGAAAGGTCGAAGCTTGATAGATCGGGACACTTGATGCCCCTGTAACACTATCAATTTCAGAGCCAAAATGCAGCAGCTTGGTTGCGAATTTCCGCCCTTTGTCCAGATCCTCTCCGATCTTCCTCGCATCCTCTATCATTGCTGCTCCCCTCCTTCTACTTCTTGACGTGCCGCTTCCAGTGCCGAACGCAAATCTTCAATCAGGTCATCTGTATGCTCGATACCTACGGAGAAACGAAGCAACCTGTCATCTACCCCGACTGCATCCCGAATTTCTGCCGGTATGTCCGCATGTGTCTGCACAGCAGGATAGGTCATTAGCGATTCCACACCGCCTAGACTTTCGGCAAACGCAATAAGCTTAATATGACGAAGCAAAGGCTCCACATAGCGAGCATCCTTTACTTTGAAAGAGAAAATACCCGTGTTTCCGCTGGATTGTTTATTTTGTATCTCACGACCTGGATGGCCCTCAAGCGCCGGGTAAAATACTTCCGCCACTGCTGGATGCGTCAGTAAATAATTAGACAACACCGTAGCATTATGCTCATGTCGATCCATACGTAGCGCTAACGTCTTCATCCCCTTCATCAACTGATAGCAGTCGCTTGGGGAAAGCACGGCCCCTATGGAATTGTGCAGGAAGGAAATTTCAGCTGACAGCTCTTTTCCTTTGCTTACAATCAACCCTGCCAGCACATCGTTGTGTCCGCCCAAATATTTGGTTGCGCTATGTACCACAATATCCGCACCAAGTTCCAATGGCCGCTGGAAATATGGTGTTAGCAGCGTATTATCTACAATAGTAAGCAACTCATGTTGTGATGCCCATGTAGCCACCGCTTGAATATCAGTAATCATCATTAACGGATTGGTAGGCGTTTCTATGAATACGGCTTTGGTATTCGGTCGACATGACTGTTGGAGTGCTTCGAGATCGTTTGTATCCACATAAGTTGCGGTCACACCAAATTTGGATAAAATACGCTCTAGCAAACGATAGGTCCCGCCATAAAGATCCAGCGATACAATGAGGTGGTCTCCCTGTCCAAACAAAGCAAATACCGTTTGCAGCGCTGCCATACCTGAGCTGCAAGCAAAGCCTGCATCACCAGATTCAAGTGCAGCAGCAGCCTCTTCCAGTACCTTTCGCGTGGGATTAATCGTCCGAATGTAATCAAACCCTGTGCTTTGACCCAGACGGGGATGGCGGAACGCCGTAGATTGGTAAATCGGGTAATTAACAGCCCCGGTTACTGGCTCCTCTACTGAACCGATTTGTGCCAATCTGCTTTCGATTCTCCACTGCTTAACACTCATATGAATCCTCCTGTTCACTTCCATAGTAGGTGCTATAACATATGCTGCAAAAATGGATGTCCAAGACTATACTGCTGCGCTACTGCAAGGTGGTACTGTATAAGGGTAAACTACAAGCCCATTTTTAAATCTGAGGTCCGATATCATAAGGTGTTTCTTGGTATACATAATAGTTAAGCCAATTTGAAAATAATAAATTGGCATGAGCCCGCCAGATCGAGGGCGGTATGCGTCCAGGATCATCATTAGGATAATAATTTTTGGGGACGTCAATATCCAGTCCTTTGGCTATATCGCGATCGTATTCCCATTTCAGCGAAAGTGGGTCATATTCAGAATGCCCTGTTACAAAAATTTGTTTACCATCAAGCGTGGCTACCAGGTACACTCCAGCTTCCTCGGATTCGGATAAAACTTCTAATTCGGCAATATGGTCAATATCTTCCCGCCGAACCTCGGTATGCCGAGAGTGGGGAGCATAAAACAGTTCATCAAAGCCGCGTAGCAGTTTCACTTTAGGTTTAATAACGGTGTGTGGGAATACCCCAAAGCATTTGGTATCGAGCCCGTATTTCGGAACATTGAAATGATGGTATAAGCCTGCCTGTGAGGCCCAACAGATATGCATGGTCGAAGTAACATTTGTTTTCGTCCACTCAAAGATTTGCCGGATCTCCTCCCAGTAGGTCACATCCTCAAACTCAAGTTGTTCTACGGGGGCTCCTGTAATAATCATGCCGTCAAAACGACTGTTCTTGATCTCATCAAACGTTTTATAAAACATGTTCAAATATTCTTGCGATGTATTTTTAGATACATGTGACTTCATATGCACCAACGTGACATCCACTTGTAACGGCGTATTGCCGACCAGACGCAACAGTTGGGTTTCCGTTGTTTCCTTCGTAGGCATCAAATTCAAAATGGCGATGCGCAACGGACGAATATCCTGATGATAAGCCAGGCTTTCGTCCATTACGAAAATATTTTCGCCCTCCAGTACTTCCTTAGCAGGCAGTGTATCTGGAATTTTAATCGGCATGTAAACTCACTCCTTGATCGGTAAGTTGTGCGAAAATCGTCTGGTAGAGATGCCGGGCATATAATAAAAAGACCTTTCTCGGTTAGAGAAAGGTCATATTTGTATCCATATGCGCCTCTCTCATCTGTCAGGGCTACGCTTCTTTGTACAAAGCGCGAGTCCTGCAAGAATTAGCACCGTGCGATAAAATCGCCGGTTGCCGGGTATCATCGGGCTAGTCCCTCCACCTGCTCTTGATAAGATTTCGCTATATTCATTTTGGGTTCACAAAGTTCTTGTTGTTCACTTTAATGCATCGGCTGGGCTTCGTCAAGATGGACTTGTAAATTTGTGCCCTGCATTCACATTTTGTCTACCTTTTCCATAGGTTAAATCATATGCCCCCTTTCGCAGAAGCTCATATGACTGCTGTTGATTTAGCCCATGATTTTGCCCTTGAAAGGCCGTAGGCCGAGCGTTATACTATACAAGTGCTAATAGGCAAAAATACGGTGCAACAGTGTAGATTAGAGTGTTTTCTTCGATACTGTGGCAACCTAAAAAAGAACATTTGTGAGGTGAATCCGGAATGGAAGGCGACCCGAGTCCGAATAGGCGGCGATCCCTGAACAACAGCATAGGAATGACTTCAGCTTGCCGAAAGACGGGACGCCAGGCTCCGCATGCTCCAAAAGCCTTCTGCTTTTGATGGTATGCACGCTTACCCGCACCGGCTAACTGGCTAACTGAGTCCATTCCTTATGCTTAAGGTAAACGTATTTCCGTTACGACGGAGCATAAGGAGTGACATATATGAAAATCCGTTTGGTTAACAACGGGGTTTTTACCCCTGTCGAAGAAATTGAAATGGCGCTCACTGCACCGGCAGAAGGCTTTTATTGGATTGATGCCGATGTCGAGGATCTGACAGTGCTTCAGCCCTTATTTTCTATGCATGATCTTGCAGTAGAAGACTGTTTGAGTGAAGAAGAACAGCGTCCAAAGATTGAAATTTATGAAAGCCATTATTTTATCGTTGTAAATAGTATTCGTTTTGATGATGAAGAAATATTTTTGCGTGCTTTGAACATTTTTCTCGGCCGCCATTTTATCATTACGGTGACCAAGCAGAAAATCAATGAGCTTCGTACTCTCAAGCCTATGCTGTGGGAGCAGGAAGTTAGCCAGCCTGACCGTTTTATGTATCTGTTGGTCGATTTGATCGTTGATAACTATTTTCTGGTTGGTGACCGGATTGAAGTTCGTATTGAAAAGCTGGAAGAAGACATTCTAATGCATACGAAAAAGTCGCACTTGAACGAAATCATCGGATTGCGCAGTGAGATTCTATGGCTAAAAAAAGTGCTCGGCCCGCAAAAGGAAGTCATCAATACCCTGAACAAACGGGATTTGCGGCTTATCGACGATCAACTACAAAAATATTTTAGCGACATTTATGAAAATGCTGTGAAAATTTCGGAGACTTTCGAAACTTATCGCGACTTGATGGGGAACCTTAGAGAAGCTTATCAGTCAAGTATCGCCAACCGTGCTAATGAAATCATGCGTGTGTTTACCGCCATTACAACCGTATTTATGCCGTTGACGGTCATTACCGGAATATATGGGATGAACTTTGATAATATGCCTGAGCTTCATACACGTTATGGTTATTTTGTCGTCATTGGGATTATGGTGGCACTAGGTGTCAGTATGTTCTGTATTTTCCGCAAGAAGGATTGGGTTTGAATTATTTGGTTTTCAAGCTTGGTCATCAAAAGCAGCAGCCGAGTCCTATGAGGAACTCGCTGCTGCTTTTTTTATGCTGCACCTTATTTGTACTTTAGGACACTTTCAATCGTCTCTATATTATCCAACATGTCGGTCAGGTATCTCCTGATGGCGGAACCGTATACGAATCAGTCGCAGTCGCTCATAAATTTGATCCAGCCCTGCTTCCGTCGCTTTTTCTTCTCCATACACTTTTAGCATAATGGGCTTGAGCAGCGTATCTCCCAACTCTGCATAAGCAGACCAGATGGCTGCCTGCTCCTCCTCTGATACATGTGCCAATTCCTTGCGGATCAGGTTCTCCATATCCATTCCATCCCTATCCAAATGCTCCACAGCTTCAATCATTTCTCGACGGTGCAAGCCTGTCTTCATTCCGATATGCTCCAGTGAAAGACCGTCCGAAATGCCTTCGATAATCGCTCTAGTCAGGCTAAACTTATTCAGTTCCTGTCTGTACTGGTTTTCTTTTTGCTTGTACAGCCATGACAAAAAATCTTCTTCTTCAAGTGTCTCTGTTACCCAGTTCAGCGGAAAGGGCGTGGTCCGATCATTTTGTTTCGTTATAGCCAATAGCTCCGTCCCATATTGCGACACCTTACCCAGGCCCATACCAGGTAGTTCTAACAATTCTTCTTCGGTATGAGGAAGATAGACGCTGATGAGTCGAAGTAGTCGATTCGTAGCGATAAAATAAGGTGCTTTTCGCTCAGTTGCTGCCTTTTGCCGTCTCCACAATGTTAATTGTTCATACACCTCATCACGCGGAAACAAATCACTATAGCAATACAGCTTTTGTAGCGTTTGTCCACGTCCTGATGATCCTTCTTGCTCATGAAAAACGCCATGAATTAGAGGCCTGTAGCCCTCAGCCATCTTGAGTGCCAGCTCATGACGGTATACATGCAGTAATTCCTGCCACAAACTGCCTTCATACCAAAGGTCGTCTATACTTTCATCTGGTACATGATGTGTGCTCCAGCCTGCACTCCATCCCCCTTCATGTTGTCCGATCCATACCTGCGCAAAGTCCTCACAGCCCTGTTCATTCCGTTTGGACAAGCGATTTAAAAATACAATCTCCATGGTTCTTCCTCCCTCATAAGGTTAAAATGACTGACTCGCACAATACACAACGCAAAAAAAGCACCTATCCTGCGTATTCGCAAGAAAGGTGCTTCCCTTTTTGATCCGTACTATGCTGTTGCCTATATGATAACCGGACCTTGGAGTACCGTCAACCATAAATTCTAAGAATTCAGCTTTTCCTTGGCCAAAGCCAGAGCACCGCACAATCCAGCATTGTCACCCAAGCCCGGAGATACGATATATTGCTCAATTTCTGTAGTCAGACTCGGATGCTGTACGTACCCATTTAAAAGTTGTTGAAGCTTGGTACGAATGAGCGGGAACAATTGATCCTGCTTCATGACTCCGCCGCCCATAATAATTTTTTGCGGTGACAGGATTAATACATAGCTCATTAAAGCCTGGGCCAGATAATGCGCCTCCATTTCCCAGGCCGGGTGATCCACAGAAAGCTCATGCCCTTTAACCTTCCATCTTTTTTCGAGTGCTGGCCCCGCTGCCAGTCCTTCCAGACAATCTCCATGATATGGACATGTGCCCTCATAGTGATCTTCTGGATGACGACGTACCAAAATATGTCCCATTTCCGGGTGGGATAATCCATGTACCAGCTTTCCGCCAACCAAAGCACCCGCTCCGATGCCTGTACCTATTGTAATATACAGACAGTTGTCCAATCCTTTAGCCGCACCCCAAATGGACTCACCCAGTGCTGCTCCATTCACATCCGTGTCAAACCCCATAGGTACATCGAAATGCTCCTTCAGTTTGCCAATCAGATTATAATTTCCCCAGTGCGGCTTTGGCGTTGTTGTAATATAACCATATGTATCACTGCCTTCGATAGGATCAATCGGTCCGAACGAGCCTACGCCCAGCGCTTCAATCTCCTTGCCTTCAAAAAATGCAATGACATTCTCCATGGTTTCTGCTGGAGTCGTTGTTGGAAAGCTTGCTCTTTCCAATACTTCTCCTCGTTCATTTCCAATTCCACATACAAATTTGGTACCGCCTGCCTCAATTGCTCCCAATACTGTCATAGCTGCTGTAATCCCCTCTCCATGATCTCTCTCCATTATATTCACCTGAAACGAGCCTAAGGTCAATCCCCTTATCACAATTGTATAAAATCCTTCACATGGTTATATATCTAAGCTGAGTTAGTTGTATACAAATAAGGACACTAACGCACCAAGCGCCAGCATCCCTATATAACTTAGTCCACCTGAAATGCACAGCACAAGCCTAACAGCTTCATTATGATCCGGTTGCGACACCCATCAACGTACACAAGCTCTTCATTTCAAGCTGCTCAAACTTATCGACAATTTGCACGTGATCCAGCGTCAACAGACAGCTGTCTAAAGCACACGCAACAGGCACATCACAGTGAATCTTAGCAAGTTTGCGTGAAAGATGCAGCATATCCAAATCACTCTCGATCTTTTTACGAACCGATGGAGTCAATTGATCCAGATTTTCCAGAATGCCTTCAATGGAGTCGTACTCCTGCACCAGCTTGAGGGCAGTTTTCTCACCGATTCCGCGTACTCCCGGGTAATTGTCACTTGCATCACCCATCAAGCCTTTGAGGTCGACCACTTGGCTTGGCTTAAGCCCTTTTTCTGACAGCAGGGTCTCCGGGGTATATACCATATAATTTCCATGCCCTTTTTTCATAATAATGACCCGTGTCCGCTCATCTACCAATTGAAGTAAATCATGATCTCCCGAGAGAATCATGACATCCATATCCTCATTTTGCGAATAATGACGTGCGAGCGTACCGATACAATCATCCGCTTCAAAGCCTTCCGCCCCAATGTTGGGAATGCCGAGGCTGTCCGTCACTTCACGGATCAAAGTAAATTGAGGAATCAAATCATCTGGCGCGTCGGCACGGTTGCCCTTATACGCAGCAAAATGTTCCCCACGGAATGTCGTTCCACCCATATCCCAGCAGCAAATGACATGTGTAGGATTAAAGGTTTGAACTGCATCCCAAAAATATCGAATAAAACCATATATGGCGTTCGTTGGTACTCCAGCTTTTGTACGACGGATATAACCGTTTGCAGCGGTTGCATAATAAGCACGAAAAAGCAGAGCCATGCCGTCAACCAGCATTACGGATTGTTCATTGCGTTGTGTCACAGATTGTATTGCTCCCATTCATCATAATATTTAACCCTCACAGTATAACATAATGTGGGGGTAAATTGGGCTTTACTGAGCTCCCCATGTCCCCTCAAATGTTTCCTCTTTGAATCCTACGGTTACTTTATTCCCGTCAGTTACAATCGGGCGTTTAATTAATCTTCCATTCGAGGACAAAAGCGAAATTTGCTCTTCACGGCTCATGTCTCCAAGCTTATCTTTCAGCTTTAATTCTTTGTATACTTCACCGCTCGTATTGAAAAACTTTTTCAGTTCCAGCCCGCTTTTTTTTATCAAGTCTTCCAATTCCTCCGGGCCGGGCGGTTGTTCAAAAATAGGAATCAGTTCCGTCTCATGCCCCTTGTTTTGCAGCCATTTCACTGCATTACGACAGGTGCTGCATTTAGAATACTGGTATACTTTCAGTTGGCTCATCGCTAGATTAACCTCCATTTGGTTTCAATCTTTGTTGAATATTTATTCTGGATATTGAGCCCTTAATAGCGCTTGCATTCCGATCATATCATCCGGTAGAGGAGCACAAAACGTCATTCGCTCCCCGGTCACAGGGTGCACCAAGGATAATTCTGAAGCATGCAGGGCTTGTCGAGGCATCTTGGCATCAAGCTGATCATATCGCTCACGTTGCACAGCGTCATCGGGTGGAATCCGGTACATTTTGTCTCCGATCAACGGGCATCCGATATATGTCATGTGAACCCGAATTTGGTGCGTACGTCCGGATTCCAATTTTAGACTGATGCGGCTTCCTTCGCTCCATACTTCCTCCAGCTTATATAGCGTAAGGGCAGGATAACCATCTGGAGTCACCATACGCAAATGCGGATTATCCGGGTTGCGGTCAATCGGTCCGTCCACCCTGCCTTCCTGCTGCTCAGGGCGCCCATGCACCAAAGCTGTATAGCGCTTGTCCACCGTTCCCGCAATCATCTGTTCGGAAATATGCTGGTGTACATACGGATTTTTAGCTACAACCAGCACGCCGGTCGTCTCCTGATCAAGACGATGAACAGGACGAAACCGAAACAGCTCTCCCTTGGTCTGCCAATAATGCACAACCCCGTTCGCCAGCGTTCCTGTGTAATGACCGTGAGTCGGATGGACAATCATCCCCGCCGCCTTGTTCACTACTAACAGATGTTCATCCTCAAACAAAATCTCAAAAGGAATGGGTTCCGGTAAAATATCATCGGAACGCTCGCGCTCCATGCGGATCTCTACTCGATCCCCGGACTTCACCTTTACACTGATATACACACGTATCCCGTTCAGCAAGATCCCCTGTTCGGTCAGCTTGAGTTTGGATATGAGCTTGCGAGAAATGTTCATACGTTTTTGTAGAATGGTCTTCAGCAGCATGCCCTCCTCCTCAGGAGGGATCATATATACGATAGGTTCATAGTACAAGCTCATCACAAATTCCTGATTGCCTCCTTATTTGCGGAACACTTTTTTGCTGCGAACATATTCGACATCAGGTACACCCTGACGTACATTCGCAGTGCGAGCCACAACAAAGAAATAATCGGATAGGCGGTTCAAATACCGACGTACCGCAGGATTGATATCTGTGTGCTTACCTAGTGTAACAGCACGGCGTTCCGCACGTCGGCAAACCGTGCGGCAAACATGAAGCGTCGAAGATAATGTACTGCCTCCCGGGATAATAAAGCGTTCCACCTTCGGATTTTCCTCCTGGCATGCATCAATCCAGCCTTCCAGCCGCTCTGCCAGCTCGTCTTTGACCTTATATTTACTTTCACTGATTTTAACAAACGCCAAATCTGAACCACAATCGAACAGCTCCTGCTGTATTTCTTCCAATTGAGTCCGAATGTCCGCAAACTTTTCCCCTTCGGCAAAGCTGATCGCTTGTCCTACAAAGCTGTTCAGCTCGTCAATGGTACCGTACGCCTCCACACGGTCGTCATCTTTAGACACTCGACCGCCGATCACAGAAGTTTGTCCTTCATCACCTGTTCTGGTATAAATCCCCATACTTTTTCATCCCCTTTATCATTCTGTGAGTGCTTTCAGCACCTTGATGGCTTCTTCCTTATTGCTTGTGCGTGGCGGTACGGTAGCAAATAATGTGTTTGAGTTATATTTTAGGTCCTTAAACATCTTCATCTGCTCCACCGGAATTCCGAACAAATGAGTTTCCTTGATGACATCCGTTCCTTCTTCCCCTTGCTCCTTTTTCTTAAATACGCCGCCTTCGAATACACCCCGGGCATATGTCTTCTTGTCAAAGGCATCATCTAAGGGTAGATTCGAACCATTTTGTCCATACAACTTCATGTCCTCTTCCGGCAAAAGAAACAAATCATGTTCTCCGGCCGCATATTCTACGACCAGCTTCTGCTGATTATACAGTGGGCTGACTGAAATCTCGATTGTCGGAGCCTGTTCGCCCAGCTTATCCTTAAGCTTTTGTGCCAGCTCGTCACGAATGACTGAAGCATCCCCTTTATCCATAATAAATATGGAGAAGCTGTCCTTGTCTCGCCCCCCACATCCAGCCAATAGTACAAGTGCTATGATTCCGATGATCCATGGCGATAGCCTTTTTAGCCCTGCTTTCATCTGTACGCCCCCTCTTCCATGCCACTAATATATCATAAGTTGTGAACGCAAAAAAAGAAGGCCCTGCGGCCTTCTTCGTAGCTATGGTGACTTCACACAGTTACACTCTGCATTCCGTACCGTACAGCTTCATGTATTCATTGATTTTCAAATCTAGTTTGCAGCTAATCTCGATGACAAGATCAGAGGTCAAGGACTGCTCTTCCTGAAACGTCCGCATCATCTCATTGCGCAGGAACAAAATTTCATCTTCCAGGGAAATGTCGTATCCTATTGAACTCGGCGAATTATATCCAACATATGACATGAGCACTCCTCCTGTAATTGAAAAATTGAACTTCCTGCTTCCGATTTCAAATTATAGCATAGAAATTTAGAAATAAAAGACTATTTTCTATGAATTACCCATAAAAAAATAAATTTAACCTTCTTTTTTCACTTTTTCTACAAAATGACCAATTCGATCCAAAGCTTCCGTCAGCTGAGTGACAGAAGTCGCGTATGAGCAACGAAGATACCCTTCGCCTCCCAAACCAAACACATTGCCCGGTACAGCCGCAACTTTGGCCTCTGCCAGTAGGCGCTGTGCAAATTCATCCGAGCTGAGGCCTGTGCTTTGAATACTCGGGAAAACGTAAAAAGCCCCTCTTGGCTCGTGGCATTCCAGACCAATGTCACGGAATCCCTCAACCATCAGACGACGACGCTGATTATAGGCTTCTACCATTCGATCTTTTTCACCCATACCATTTCGCAAGCCTTCCAAGGCTGCAACTTGGCCCATAGAGGGCGCACACATGACGGTGTACTGATGGATTTTGAGCATAGCAGCAATCAAATCAGGATGCCCGCAAGTATATCCAATACGCCAGCCAGTCATAGCGAAGGCTTTGGAAAAACCACTGACGAGAATCGTACGATCCATCATACCTGGTACCGAAGCAAAGCTGACGTGCTTATCGCCATAATTCAATTCGGCATAGATTTCATCAGAGATGACGATCAAATCATGTTTTTCCACGATTTCTGCAATCGGAAGCCAATCTTCATAAGTCATCGTAGCACCGGTCGGGTTGCTCGGATAGCATAAAATTAGCACCTTGGATTTAGGTGTAATTTTGGCCTCCAGCGCCTCAGCCGTCAGCTTAAACTCGTCCTTGGCAAACGTTTCAATGCCGACCGGAATCCCGCCTCCAATCGAAGTGATTGGAGAATAGGAGATGTAACACGGCTCAGGCACAAGAATTTCATCACCAGGTACAATTAAGGCGCGCAACGCAAGATCAATCGCCTCGCTACCTCCAACTGTTACGATAATCTCATTTTTAGGATCATAGCGGACGTCAAATTGCTCATTCAGATACTCACTAATCGCTTCACGCAGTTCTGGCGTTCCCGCATTAGATGTATAGCTGGTGAAGCCTCGCTCCAATGAATAGACACAGGCTTCCCGCATGTGCCAAGGGGTTGTAAAATCGGGTTCGCCTACCCCCAGGGTAATAATGTCCTTGTTACCACCCACCAGGTCAAAAAACTTACGAATACCCGATGATGGGATCTCGCGTACCAATGGGGATAAATAAGAACTCATGGCTTTGTTGCTGTCGGTAAATGCTTCTGTTTTGAGATTCATCATGATCTTCCTTTACGGCGAAATCATCAGACGATTATCTTCCTCATGGTCCTCAAAGATAATTCCGTCCTGCTTGTATTTTTTAAGCGTAAAATTAGTCTTGGTAGACAAAACCGAGTCAATAGGCGACAGTTTCTCCGACACAAAATTAGCGACTTCACGGAGGTTTCGGCCCTCCACCTCTACCAGCAAGTCATATGCTCCGGACATGAGATAAACAGATTTAACTTGCGGATACAAATAAATCCGCTCTGCAATCCCTTCAAATCCTCTTCCACGCTCAGGTGTAATCTGTACTTCAATCAAAGCGGTAACCTTTTCGTCATCAACTTTGTCCCAATTGACTACAGCGGCGTACTTGACAATCACATGTTGATCTTCGAGCTCTTTAATTGAGGTGCGTACATCCTGCTCGTCAACCCCCAGCAAAGTAGCCAACAAAGTCGGTGTTCTTCTTGCATCTTCTTTTAACAATTCCAGTACTTTTAATTTCAATTCATTCAGCTCTGTCATTCTACATAAGGCCTCCATCGAAAGAGATTACTATACATCATACAATACGCACTTTAAACCTGCAAAGAAAAACCGTCCGCCCCGGTAAACCCGGCAGACGGACGGCTGTTATGGGAAATTGCTTCAAAAACGGAAAATCCCGTTTACATATAATAAGGGTTACTTTGGTGAGTAGACTGGCCTTGATGCATAGGTTGACCATATACTCCTGCGGATGACGACTTCTGCTGAATGAACTGCTGGCATTCCTGTTGGGTCTTGCGAGCTTCTTGAATCTGTTTGTCCAAATCGATGCGCAAGGCTTTAGACGAGGTGGAGTACATATTGTTCTGACTCATCAGACGATACAAATCACCTTGCAAACGCAATGTATCATTCGTAAGGTCGGTGAACATTTGACGTACAGACGGACAATTGGATTCAGTCGTCGCTGTTGTGTACTCGCGCACTGTACGTTTCATATCAGCAAGAATGGTATAGAGCAAATCTTCTTCGGGCATAAATGACATATTGTTTTGTGAATACATCCTGTCAAACCTCCTTTGTTTGGTAATCCAAATTACTGCTGCGGTTGCATTGGAGCAAGCTGCTGATGCTGTTGAAGAGCATTAAAAAGCACATTCAAGTGGTGCTCATGAGTTTTCGCCAGTTGCAAACAGGCTTGTTGAATAGCAGGCTGCTGAATAGACGCCGCTGTTGCCGCACATTGTTTTAACAGTAGTTCTTCATTGGAAATGGAGTCCACGATGTACTCCAGCTCTTTGCCTGTCAAGGGTTGCATGTTCGTAGATTGCATAGTCTCTGTGCCTCCTTAAATGTTTTGTTGCACGCTGGTTATCTTGTCCGTTTGACGAAATACTATGTACACATAAGAGATACTACATATTACCTGTAAGGAGTGCTATTTATATGGAATTGATAAGCGGGAATACATATTGGCCGAGTACCTTAGAGCAAACGCTGGATTTTCCTCCTTTAGCAGAGGATTTAAATTGTGATGTCCTGATCATCGGGGGCGGGATGGGTGGATCCCTCTGCTCCCGGTTATTGGGAGAACGACAAGTCGACACTGTACTTATTGACAAACGCAAGCTGGTACATGGAAGTTCTTCCGCCAATACTGGGCTGCTGCAATATAGCAATGACAAGACCTTAACCTCTTTTATTAACACGTTTGGTGAGACGAACGGCGTACTATTTTACCGTATGTGCAGGGACGCTCTGGATCAGCTAGATAAACTGGCTGCCACACTGGATACGGACGCTTCCTTTATTCGCCGCAGCAGCCTGTACTACGCAAGTACAGCAGAAGATGTGCAGGTGCTTCTAGAAGAATACAAACAGCTAACCCGTTTTGGATTTCCGGTGGAATACTGGGATGAGCAACAGGTTGCTGCCCGATTTCCTTTTCGAAAACCTGCGGCCTTGTATACGCACGAAGATGCCGAGGTTAATCCATTTTTGTTTGCTCACGGACTACTGCAATCTGCCAGCCGCCTCGGTGTTCGTTTATATGAGCATACAGAAGCTAAGCATTTTGAATTCAACGATAATGAGGTCGTTTGTCATACTAACGGTGGGATTATCCGAGCAAAAAAAGTCATTTTTGCAACAGGTTATGAAACACAAGAGATTAAAACAGATCGCGGAGCCGTTCTAGAAAGCTCTTATGCTATCGCCACCAATCCAATCGGAGATGCTCCCTTATGGCATGAGCAGTGTCTGATCTGGGAAACGGCTCGTCCTTATCTGTATATACGCTCAACACAGGAAGGACGTATTATTATCGGTGGTTTGGATGAGCCTGTACTGGACGCCAAGCAACGTGAAATCAGATTGTTACACCAACAGCACAAGCTGCTGCAAGCACTACAGGAGCATTTTCCCGGTGTCCCATTTCAAATCGATTATGCTTGGGCGGCTGTATTCGGCTCTTCTCACGACGGCTTGCCGTATATTGGTCCACATCCGCGTTTTCCCAACTGCTACTTTTTGGAGGGTTACGGGGGAAATGGGACGGTTACGAGTATGGTGGCCGCACAGCTATTGGCTGATGAACTGACGGGCACACACCGACCTGAAATGGAGCTTTTTTCTCTGACCCGTCCCACCAAACCCTCGCCTGAGACAACAGAACCGATGATTTAAATGTGATACAAAAAGACCTCCTTTTCCTATACCAACGGATTTGGAGGCTCTTTTGTATTGAATTTTTCAATTATTCGGTTTGCTTGTGCAAGCGTCGTGCATGGGAATGAGACTTGCTTTGCTTCGTTTTTTGTTCCATTTTCAGCACACTTCGCATGAAAATCCATCCAATTACTGGCATCAATGCCAGCCCAATCAACAACCAGATCATCGCCGTAGGAGCCTTGCTGATACTTAGGACACCCAAGAAAATGAGTGTTCCTGTCAACCGACCTATCATTAAGCATAGTTCGCGCAGTACAACCAGTTCCACTCTCTGATTAGCATCTCCTTCACTCGTACCCATTAGATCAAAGCTCGCAGAGATCATAGGAATTAAATACAAGGGCATGAATAAAGCAGTGCCAATCCCCATAATCAGCAGCGTGCTATACTCCATACGCCACAATAGCGGTAAAAGCGCGATCACCAACAACACGGCACCCAACAACATACCAGCCGAGCGATAGTGTGGCTTGAGCCATTTTCCGACAGCCCAAAAGCTGAAAAATGAAACCCCCGATGTAATAAGCGAAAACTGTGCTAGCTTCCATTCCTGTTGAGTAACTACATACACGAGCAGCGTAATCAGGAAAGCAAACACTCCCTCACGGATGCCCTGTGTAACAAGTGATAACGACAACGGACGCCACATACTTCCTTTTTGTGACAAACGCTGCTTAGGCTCTTTCCAATTGTAATTTCCTGTCGGTTTACGCTTGCGAAGAAAGAAACTTAGCACCACTCCTACGACATAAAAGGCCAAAGAAATACTGAATATCACGCGATAACCCGCGTCATCCTCCATACGTGCAATAATCCAACCAGAGAGCCAAGGACCCACTATACCGGAAAACGAGCCCAGCAGACCCACCCATCCGTTAAAATGATCACGGCTTGCCTGATCCGTGACTTCGAAAAAGATGACATTAAACGCTAGCCAAAATAAACCTAAGGCTGCCCCCAACAACATTCCGAGCGGCCATATGTAGTTTACAGCCTGCGGTCCTGTATACAACACGATGAGATAAAATAAGCCGGACAATGCGGTTCCCACGCGCAGGGCATTCATTTTGTTATGTTCCTTGACCCACTTTCCAGCTACCCAGACCATAATTCCCAGCGCAATTTGTTGACTGACATTAAACCAGCCGATCATCGCGTAATCCTGCCTGCTTTTCCACAAATACACATTAAGAAATGTGCCGGACAATGCTGCTGCAAACACAAACAATCCATTCAAGCTTAATAGCAGAATGGATTGTCCGTTCAGGTTTGATTTCAATGCAGTTCCCCCTAACGGAAAAATCACCAATCAGCTTATTACGAGTCAGCTTGTTCAAAGATTTCTTTGATTTAACATGCCCGTATTGAGCTTGGACCTATCCGGGGAATTGCCATTTAATTATTGGAAAAACCGCTGAGCTTCTCCAGCATTCGCAGTCGGTCATTCTCTGACAAAGTCTGCTGAACATGGAAGCAGCTAGGACACACATAAACATTCAAGACGAACGGCAAGTCCAGAACAGGTTTGCCGAGCACCGGAGACATCGATGGTTCGAAGCCCTCTCTGGTTACGGTTTGCGAACCCGCATGCAGCATATACTCTCCACATTGGGAACATTCAAGAACCTCATCTTGTCTGTCGAGTAATTGTTCAGCACCTTGCTCATAAGCCATTAGATCCGCACCGCTTTCTTCGAATTTTTGTAAAGTATGCAGCACAGGCAGCTTATGAAGCTCATTATCCTGCAATAACGGTGCATCAGCTGGCTTTTCAGATACGATTTCATCCTCTGCCTCGTATAAAATATCCTGCTCCTCATCATCGCCGAGCTGAATACTTAATGTACGATAACCCTTGAGGTCTTCTTTTCCATGAGCGCCGAGCGCCGGACTTACAGAAACCGCATGATCGTGTGTCGCATCTTCATGCCCATCCGTATGTCTGTGAACAGATGGAGAAACAGACTCAGACTCCTCTTCGTCATCTGCTATGTCTGAGTATCCTTTCAGATCATTATGGCAATAAGGACACTCTTCTTCAGGTCCTAATTCTTCATCCCAAATAATTTCCATGTTACACCATGGACAAATAGTCATTTCCAAGCTTTATCATCCTTCCGTTCCGAAGCGTATACCAAGCTTTAGTATACAGGATGTGTCAAGTTACACTCGCACCAATCACATACGATAACGATATTGAAATAATCATAGAGAACAAGCCGACCGCACGGTTATCTTCTTTAATCTCTTGATCGATAGAAAATACCGGTGTCAGAAATTCAAAAAGAAAGTACGCCGCAAGTAGCAGTAAAAAACCAACGAATGACCAGATCATCGTATCATATACGCTGGATTTAGCCTCCATCGCAAAGCGGAGCACGTTGCAAATACCAAACATTTTCCCACCCGTTGCCATGGCTACCGAAACATTGCCTCGCTTGATCTCTTCCCAGCATTTATAACGGGTTACCAGCTCAAAGCAGGACAAAAATACAATCAACTCCAGCACCGCCACGGAGAAATAACCCAGCATCATCCCCAACGGATGTGATAGCAATTCATCAATCGCCATCTTCACCTCGTCCCTCCCGTTCTACCAAGCGTTCTCGGTCAGCAACCCATATTTATTCCAATTCAGCAACCGTTACACCCGTGCCGCCTTCATTGTAGTTACCGATACGGTAGCTTTTCACATGCTTATGCTTGCGAAGGTACTCCTGAATACCAGTTCTCAGGACCCCCGTACCTTTGCCGTGAATAATGTATACCTGACCCAGATTGGCTAAAAACGCTTCATCCATGAAGCGGTCCACTTCCATCAGCGCTTCCTCCACGTTTGCCCCCCGAAGGTCAAGTTCACTTCGCACGTTATCATCCCGTGTCCGCTTAACGCCAGTCACTGGCTTTTGGACCTTTGGAGTAGTCGTTGGGGCTGGTTGCAGCAGCTCCAGATCATCCAGACTGACCTTCATTTTCATGATACCCAGTTGAACGATAGCTTCCTTGCTGCCAGTTAGTTCAACCACATGGCCTTTTTTATTCAGACTGTGAACTGATACTTCATCGCCAGCCATGATGGAACGAGTACGCGGAGTCGCCGGACGTTTGACTGTACTTTTCTTACGTTGTTTCGGTTCTGCTTCATCCAGTTCTCTACGAGCTGCAATCAGCTTGTGCTCCTTAACCGAGGCTCCCTCTTCCTGAGCCAATTTACGCAAATCCGTAATGATTTTCTCTGCTTCACTACGAGCCTTATCCACGAGAACTCTTGCTTCGTCTTCGGCCTTTTGTAGCATACGGTCCCGTTGTGACTCCAGCTTATCCAGCTCGGTCTGATGACGTGAACGCAATACTTCCATTTCCTTACGCAGTTGCTCTGCTTTTTCCCGTTCTTGCTCAGCGGTCAAACGGTTCTGCTCCAGTGACGCAATCATGTGCTCGACGCGCTGGTCTTCTTCGGTTACCTCACCACGGGCATAGTCTAATATACGTCCTGGTAATCCCAATCGCTCGGCAATAGCAAAAGCGTTACTTCGCCCAGGAACACCAACCAGAAGGCGGTAAGTCGGGCTTAATGTAGCGACATCAAACTCCATACTTGCATTAATAATTCCTTTGCGCTCATAGGCATACGCCTTCAATTCACTATAGTGAGTCGTCGCCACCATGCGGCAACCCAGAGCATGTATATGCTCCAGAATAGATACAGCCAGGGCTGAACCTTCTGCCGGGTCCGTTCCTGCTCCCACTTCGTCAAGCAATACAAGACTTTTGGGTGTCATATTTTTCAAGATGCTAATAATATTGGTCATGTGACTGGAAAATGTACTCAAGTTTTGCTCAATGCTCTGCTCGTCACCAATATCGGCATAGATTGCATCAAACACGCAGAGCTGGCTTTCATCCTCAACAGGCACAAACAGTCCAGACATCGCCATCAAGCTTAGCAGACCTATCGTTTTCAGGGTAACGGTTTTCCCCCCTGTGTTCGGTCCGGTAACGATAATGGAGGTGTACGAATTACCCAGTTCCACATCTATGGGAACGACCTGTTCCAACGGAATTAGAGGGTGTCTACCCTTTTTCAGCTTCAAGTACCCGCGATCATTCATTAAGGGCAGCGTTGCCTTCATTTCACGAGCGAGACGAGCTTTCGCAAAAATAAAATCAAGATTGCCTAAAATATCCACATCATACAGCAACATATCCGCTTGTTCTGCGACAAGTGCGGTCAGCTTTTGTAAAATGACTTCAATTTCACGCTCTTCTCTCAGCTTGGTTTCCCTCAGCTTGTTGTTCATGGCCACGATGGATTCTGGCTCGATAAACAAGGTTGCGCCAGACCCGGATTGATCATGCACAATTCCGCCAAAATAAGAACGGTATTCGGCCTTGACCGGGATGACAAACCGATCTCCACGAATCGTAATCAACTGATCCTGAAGCATTTTGGACACAGTTGAGGAACGAATCATGGAATCCAGCTTTTCACGAATACGCACTTCACCAGAGCGCAGTTCCCGGCGAATTTGTGAAAGCTCTGTACTGGCAGAATCCAGTACCTCTGCATTTTCGTCAATACAGCCTTTAATGGAGTTTTCCAAACTTCTTTGTTCCGAAAGCTGTTCACTCCAATACAGCAATGTTTCAACCGGATTTTCCTCATGCAGACTTGTTACATACACCTGTATACGGCGTGCAGCTTGAACCGTTGTCCGAATACCATGTAACTCCTGCGGACTTAACGTTCCTCCAATACGGGCACGCTTCACCGTAGGAGTGATATCCACCACTCCGTTAAATGAAGGCACTCCTTTCAGCCGATCAGCAGCATAGGCCTCATCCGTACCTTTTAGCAATTTCTTGATATTCTCCAAATCATCGCTGGGCTGTAATCGAAGGGCTGTCTGTTGTCCCGTTGCCGTTTGGGCATAGTGACTTAGTTTATTTAGAATTTTTTGATATTCAAGGGTTTTAAAAATTTTAGAGTCCAACTTCACTGCTCCTTTCACTTATATCTATATTATACCGAAAGCAGCAAACTTACGCTATTTGCCAACTCTTCTTTACACATAAGAAAGCTCTTCATGCCACACACTAACCTTTGTCTAACCCTGTTAATTCAAAAAAACAAAGGAGGTTATTCCGTGAGCATTCTTGGGCACATTGTACGTTTCATCGTTGCCGCTCTGGTTCTGATGGTCGTAAGCTGGATCGTTCCCGGATTTAGTGTAGGCGGCTTTTGGAGTGCGCTGATCCTTGCCATTGTCATTGCCTTGATTGGCTATATCGTCGAGGCGATATTTGGTCGACGCGTTTCTCCATTTGGACGCGGTATCGTTGGTTTTCTAGTGAGCGCTCTGGTTATCTGGGTCGCTCAATATGTCGTGGCCCATGTTAGTGTTTCGATTATGGGCGCATTGCTCGCTGCATTGGTTATCGGGATTATCGATCTGTTCATTCCGGTATCGACACCATTTGAAGCCGGGCGCAAGGAAGGGAAATAATTTCGGCAAACACTTCCAGCATAGCTGTCCCGAAGCAGATTCATCTGCCAAAGGACAGCTTTTGGTCATTTATACTTCTTAGCGATACCATAAACAAACAATCCCCGGCCATGAGCAGCCGGGGATTGCCTTACATTTATAATCCGTATCTACTGATCCTGTTCGATAAGCTCAATCCATTCATTATACTCGGTTTGAAGCTTGGTGTATTCTTCCTTTAGTTGACGTAATTCTGTTGAAATCTTCTCTGCATTTTCTCGGTCTACGTCCTGTTGTACTTGTAGTAAACGAAGCTGATGAGCCGCCATTTCATATTTTTGACCTACTTCATCTAACTCAGACTGCAAGGCCATGCGTTCCTGCTCTATGGACTGCTGTTCTGCCTTTGCGGTGTTGGCAGCTTCAACCGCGGAACGAATCTCCTCCTGAAGCTGTTCTTTTTGTTCAATCGTTACCGCTATTTCCCGTTCCCAAGAAGCAAATTCTTCCTTGCGGGCAGCATCTTCAGCTTCCAAACGTTCCGCTTCAGCCTTCAACTGATCGTATTTAAGCTGCCATTCCACAGAGGCCTTCTCAGCACGTTCCAATTCACTTTGCCGGTCATGATTTTCCTGCTGGAGTTGCTTAATATGTTGCTCCAGCTGTCCAGCTCGGCTCTTCATGCTTCCATATTGCTCCTGAAGCGATTGATACGCCTTCGCACTCTCTTGCTCTCGGACTTGGGCTTTCTCAAGCTCGTCCTGAACACGAATCAGCTCAGGCGACAGCTCCTTGATTTTCGCTTCAAGTTGAACCAGCCGTTGCTGTTGTGAAGCATATTTATCATTAGCAGCCTCAACCTCAGCCACAGTCTGCTGTAGTTGTTCCTCTGTCGCTTCCTTCTGTTCACGCGCTTCCAGCAGGGAAAGCTCCAACTCATCGGCTGCCAACTGACGTTCTTCTGCAAGCTTCTTCCATGACTTCTCACTTTCAGCCAGCGTAGCCAGCTCGCTTTGCAGCTTGCGAGAAGATACATGAGCTTGCTCCAGCAGCTTCTGCATCCGGCGCTGCTCTTCCTCCAGCTTAGCCGCCTGCTGCTGCGTAGCCTTGGCTTCATTCACCAACTGATCATATCTGCTTTGCAGTTCTTCACGCGCAAGCGTGTTTGCCTGCTCCCGCTCTGTTGCCGCCTGTTGCTGTGCTTGCAGCTGAGCCTCCAGCTCGGACTGTTGTTGCTCCAATGCTGCAGCTTGCTCTTGAGCCTTCTCCAGACGAGAAGAAAGCTCTGCATTTCCTGCTTGTACTTGTTCTAATTGCTTCTGAAGCTCCTCCATGCGAATCTCCTGCTCCAGTGCAGCTTCTTCAGCACGTTTCTGCGCTTCCTCATACTGAAGCTTTTCCTCATTTAGAGCCAATTCAGCCTGTTTACGTTCCTGCTCCAACTGCTCATTCAGCCCGGAGCACTTGATCTGCCATTCGCTTATCTTCTGGTTATGCTCTTGCTGCAAAGTAGATCGCAAATTGTCCAGCTCTATACGTTTTCGCTCCTGATGAGCCTTTTCCGCAGCGGAAAGCTTAGCTTCAGCCTGTTTAGCCGCTTCGGCTATTTCCTTCTTCAACTGCTCTTCTGTCTGCCGGACACGCGCATTTGCAGCCTCTTGCTGCTCTTTCAGCTTACGAGAAGCTTCTTGACGAGATTCCTCCAATTCACGCTTAGCTTGTTTTTGTGCATTTTCAAGTTCAGCCGCTTTTTTCTCCTGCTGTTCAAGCTTTGCCCTTAGTTCGGCAATTTCCTTGGCTGATGTAGATTCGGTCTCCACCAGTTTCTTCTGCGTCGTTTCTTTTTCTTCCCTCAATTGAACAAGGGCTTGGTGCATATCTGTATTTTTCTGCTGTTGTTCCCCTAGAGCCGTCTGGAGTTGGGCCAGATCTCCCCGGAGCTCCGCCCGTTCCGCTGCCAAGCGGTTCATATGGCTCTGAATCTCCTGAATTTGTACAGCTTCTTCAGCCATATGAACCGCAGCCAGCACGGCAATTCGGGGCATATCCAGACGCGAATGTGCTTGAGAAATGCTGTGCATACGTTCATCTACGTAATTAGCAACCTGCTTCATATAATCGCTATTACTGCCGACAAGTTTATAAGAAGTACCGTAGATCTCTACAGTGACGCGAGTACGATCTGGTGTAGTCACAATTATGCCCTCCTTCAATACTACTGTATGTTGATTCTAAGGTGTGTCCGGTACTAGGGTAACCCGCCTTCCGTGAAGCGTTCAACCTTATTAGTCCGGCTTCCCCGCAGCGGGTGAATATCAGAGTAGAGAGCTTCTATGATGATAGGCCAAAAAGCCGTATCGAACCTCTGTCACTAAGATTCGATACGGCTTCCCGCATTTCCTGCTACTTTCTCAATTCCGCTCCAAAAGTTTGTTCTAGAGACGTAACGACAGGAGAATGCGCCGCATTAATCTCTTCATCCGTCAACGTATGCTCCCAATGACGATAGGTCAGGGAAATAGCCACGCTCTTCTTGTCTTCACCAAGCTTGCTGCCTGTAAATACATCAAACACCCGTGCATCCTGCAACAGTTCTCCGCCTGCAGCGTGAATAACACGAAGCAGTTCACCTGCCTCAACGTCTTTATTCACCACGAGGGCAATGTCACGTTCCACGGACGGGAAGCGAGCCAGCTCTCTGAACTGAATATGGGAGTTTGCGTGCTCAACGAGCTGTTGCAACGCGATTTCAGCTACATACGTATCGTTCAGCCCATAGGAATGTTGCAGTTCAGGATGAATCTGCCCAACTGTACCGATCCGTTGGGAGTTTCCGTTCACATCCAGCCATACCGAAGCGGAACGTCCTGGGTGGTAGCTTTGCGGCTGGTCAGCCACATAGCGAATGCTGGCACTTAGTCCAAAATAGTCGAACACTGTTTCAAGCGCACCTTTAATATCAAAGAAGTCAACCTTTTCGGCTCCGATGTTCCATTGTTTTTCACGGCGCACTCCAGTCAGCAGCAGACTCAGCACTTGAATTTCCTGCGGCTGGCGGGTTAATGTTTGCTCTTCTGTATAAAATACAGTTCCCATCTCAAAAATCGCCAGATTATCTTGCTTCCGATTCATGTTGTACACCGCTGTATCCAGCATTTGCGGAATGATGCTTGTACGCAATACACTACGGTCTTCGCTCATAGGCATAGCCAAACGTACCGGATGGCTGCCTTCTGTCAGAGCATTAAATAAAGCTGTGCTTTGCGGATGCACAAAAGAGTAACTGATCGTTTCCTGCCAGCCACCATGAGCCAGCAATCTGCGCAAGGAACGACGCAGGGACTGCGATGCCGTCAAAGCTCCTGGAGTTGTCGGTCCCTCAATAGGCGTGGTTGGGATATTGTCATAGCCATACAGACGTGCCACTTCTTCGATTAAGTCCACATCAATGGTAATATCTCCACGACGTGTAGGTACTTCAACTTCCAGCACCCCTTGTTCTGCATCGCCACATCCAAAATGAAGTCTACCAAGAATCGTCTTCACCTCAAGCAGGGACAGTTCGGTTCCCAAATATCGGTTTATTTTATCTAGCGACAGCTTGATAATGTGGTTTTTAGCTTTTGCAGAAGCAGACTCTACGATGCCCTGGTGTACAGTGCCCCCTGCATAACGCTGAATCAGCGCAGCTGCACGATTTACAGCAGGTATAACAGCTCCTGGATCAACCTCTTTTTCAAAACGCAGACTTGCTTCCGAACGCAGTCCCAGTTGGCGGGATGTTTTACGAACGGTACCGCCGTCAAACTTCGCAGATTCCAACGCAATGCTAACCGTCGCATCCGTAACCTCAGAATTGGCTCCACCCATCACGCCTGCCAATGCAATCGGCTTTACACCGTCTGTGATCAACAGCATATGTGGTTCCAGCTTACGCTCCTGATTGTCAAGTGTAATCAAAGTTTCGCCTGTACGAGCAAGTCGCACCTCAATATTTCCATTTTCCAGCTTATCCGCATCAAAAGCATGCAACGGCTGACCATATTCCAGCATAACGTAGTTCGTAATATCTACGATATTGTTTATCGGACGAACACCTGCCGCCATCAGACGGTTTTGAATCCATAACGGTGAAGGGCCCACTTTAACACCTGTGATATAACGCGCTGCATAGTGTGTGCACAGTTCAGGAGTATCTACCTTAACGGACAAGTGATCTGCCGCAGCATCGCTAATTTCCACCAGATCCTTAGCAGGGTCAGCGAGCGAAATGTCACGTCCTAGAATGGCACTTACTTCATATGCAGCTCCATGCATGCTCAGGCAATCCGAGCGGTTGGGTGTCAAATCAAAATCCAGCACCTGATCATCCAGGGCAAGCAGCTTCGTAATTGGCGTACCAATTTCAGCATCCTCTGGCAGCACCAAAATGCCTTCCTGCAATTCTTTTGGCAATAGCTTATCATTCATGCCCAGTTCTTTGGCCGAGCAGATCATGCCCATGGACACAACACCACGCAGCTTGGCCTTTTTAATATGAAAATCTCCTGGTAGCTTGGCACCTACAACTGCAACAGGAACCTTTTGACCTGCATCCACGTTCTTGGCACCACACACAATTTGCAGGTCTTCTCCCTGACCCGCATCGACAATACACACATTCAGCTTATCCGCATCCGGGTGCTTTTCCTTGCTTTTGACATAGCCTACAACGACGCCAGTAATTCCTTGGTTACGATGTTCAACTTCATCAATTTCAATGCCCGAACGGGTGATTTTTTCTGCTAGCTCCTCCGCACTCACTTGATCCAGTGATACATACTCGGACAGCCACTCGAATGATACTTTCATATGGGTTCACTTCCCTTGATATAGTTGTTTATTGACGCGCAAACTGCTTCAAGAACGACAGATCGCTGTTATAAAAATGGCGAATATCGTCAATGCCGTATTTCAAAATGGCTATCCGTTCTACACCCATACCGAATGCAAAGCCACTGTACACCTCGGGATCAAAACCACCCATTTCCAGCACTTTCGGATGCACCATACCACAGCCCAAAATTTCAATCCACACGCGCTCGCCGTTTTTCTTCACAAAAGTCACGTCTACTTCAGCACTTGGCTCGGTGAACGGAAAGAAGCTTGGGCGCAAGCGGATTTCGGTCGATTCCCCGAACATTTCGCGTGCAAATTGCAGCAAGGTTCCTTTCAAATCACTCATACGAATGTCTTTTCCAATCACAAGGCCTTCAATTTGGTGGAATTGGAAGGAATGCGTTGCATCGTCATCATCACGTCGGAATACCGTACCCGGACAAATCACCTTAATAGGCGTTTCGCCCTTCATCGCCTCCATCGCGCGAATCTGAACTGGTGACGTATGAGTACGCATCAACAGATCCTCGGTCAGGTAAAATGAATCCTGCATATCACGTGCCGGGTGGTTTTTAGGCAGATTCAATGCTTCGAAGTTATAATAATCGGTCTCTGCCTGTGGTCCCTCAGCCACTCGATATCCCATACCTGTAAAAATATCCTCGATTTGCTCGATCACTTTGTTAAGTGGGTGGAGCCCGCCTTGCGGCATTGCGCGTCCAGGCAACGTAACGTCGATTTTTTCTGCTTGCAGGCGCTCATTCGTTTCTGCTTTCGTGAACTCGTCCTGCTTACGGTTAACGACCTCTTCAATCGCCTCACGCACCTCATTGGCTACCTGGCCAACAACTGGACGCTCTTCCGCACTCAGCTTGCCCATACCGCGCAAAATTTCGGTCAGTGCACCCTTTTTACCCGAATATTTAACTCGTAGATCAGCCAGCTCCTTGGGTGTTTCCACCTTCTCCAATACTTCCAGTGCTTCTTCCTTCAAGGCCAGCAAATGTTCCTTCATTTGGATGGTTTCGCTCATCGCCTGTTCAGTCCCCTTTCTTCATATCCAGCTTTTCAGACAACAAAAAAAGGTCTTTTCTCCCGAAAAGGGACGAAAAGACCGTGGTACCACCCTCGTTAGACAATGAAGTTCAGCTACCCGATGCGTTGCCTTGTGGCAATCAGTACGGGGGTTCATTCATGCTATGCATCATCATCTCGCTCTGCACGTTGTAACGGTCGTGAACCGGTATCCCCTACTTGCACAACCGCCATTTACATGACGCTTGAGGTTCAAGGAACTGCTCCGGAGCGAACTTCAACAGCCCAATATTTGCAGAAACGCTCTCAATCCTACGGCGCTTCCTCCCTGTTCAATCGGACACTGCCTACTCTTCTCCATCAAGACATTTTCTAAATACGAACTATTGTTCATTATTATATGCAAACTACTGCACTTTGGCAAGCAGCGCCTATATTTCATTCCTTCAGATATCGGGATCATTCAACTGATCCAGCTTGTCACGAATGCGCCTGATATCGCTCAAGAGCTCCTCATTTGCTTCACTCGTCCCCGTCATTCCCATCAGTTCGGTAAGACGCAGCTGTAATCGTAGACGTTCCTCCCGCTCTCCCTGATCCTTGGGCTCTCGGATGCTTCTCCGTTCATCTTCTTGTTTTTCGTCGGCCGTCCCCTCGTAGATTTCATATCCGCCCCCCGGCTGCATATCGAGTAATCGAGTTGACGTACAACGCACCAGCTCCCGGTCATGCGAGACGAGTACCAGTGCCCCATCATATCGGCGTAAAGAGTCCTCTACAATTTCACGGGTTTCAATGTCAAAGTAATTCGTCGGTTCATCCAGCACCAGCAGATTGGCTCCACTAAAGTACAGACGCAGAAAAGCTACCCTGCATTTTTCTCCCATACTGAGCGTTCCGATCCTTTTGAATACATCCTCTTTGGCAAATAAAAAACAGCCCAGCACTGTTCTCGCTTCTGTTTGGGTCATGGTTGGGAGTGCAAGCAGACTGTCGAGCAATGTCTGATCCTCTGGAAGCTGCTCCAACTCCTGTGAAAAATACCCGATATTCAACTGTGGGTTGGCTGTGATTTTTCCCGTCTTCGGTTCAAGCTGACCTGTTAATAACCGAAGCAGCGTGGTTTTACCAATTCCATTGGGCCCCCGAACAGCCAAACGATCCCCACGTGCAACGTTCAGATTTAGATTTTTCACGATGACATGGTCGTCGTAGCTAAAGTCAACCTGCTCAGTACGCAGCAAATATTTAGCCTGAAACCCGCTGTCATTTAATTTCATGTGCAAAGACGGAGCTTCACGTGGTTGCTCTACCCTGTTAGCTTCCAGTCGCTCCAATTCCTTCTCCTTTGCATGATAACGGGAAATATTTTTTTTAGCCTTGGCCTTGTAAAAGCTCTGCGTAATGGCCATTTCAACCTTGGATGCGCTGCGATGCGCCTGATGAAACCATTCCCTGTAATTTCGAATCGTTTCCTCCAGCGCCTGTCTGGCCAGTTCCTGCTTCCGATAGCTCGCCTCCTGCTCTCGCAGTTCCCGCTCCTTCTGCGCTTTATATTCCTTATAACCACCTTTATAGCGCTCAATACCTGTGGATGTAAGCTCAACTATACTCGTAGCCACCTGATCCAAAAAGGCTCTGTCATGCGATACAAACAGCAGTGTTCCAGGATACGAGGACAGCCACTGCTCCAGCCAGAGCATACTTTCGGCATCCAAATGGTTGGTTGGCTCATCCAGTACCAGCAGCTTGGGCTGCCTGACCATCAGGCCAGCCAGTCGTACTCTCGTCTTCTGTCCGCCACTCAGATCACCATAAGCAATGGACCACGTCTGTGCAGGCATTCCCATTCGGGTGAGCGCCTTTTCCACCTCAGACTCCCAAGCAAAGCCTTGCAGGCGTTCGTATTCATCCATCAGCTCGCCGTAACGCTCCAGTTGCTGCTCCATATCCTTACCAGCATTGGCTAGGTCAGCTTCCAGCTCTCCCAGCGTTTGCTTGAGACGCCAATGCCGAGGGCTGGCCTGCTGTGCGGCCTCCAGTGCGGTTCGAGACCTATCCACTGTATCCTGCTGCTTCAGCCAGCCTCGCTCTTCCATGGGCAAATCATGTTCTACTTGACCGGAGGTTGGCGCTTCATCTCCCAGCAATATTCGTAATAACGTTGTTTTACCGGCTCCATTTCTCCCAAACAACGCGAGCCGTTCTCCTTCCGTCACATCCATCGACACATTCTCAAATATAGATGTCCCGTTCCATTCCTTGACTACATTGCGAACTCGCAAAATGGTTTTCATACCACGATCATCCTTTCCCAGCCCGGTTTTTACACCGGAAGCAATAAAAAAAGCCGCAGAAGGCTGCGGCTTGCATACAGGAAAATAGAATGACTGCTATGAATTATTTCAGAACTTATGCATATGAAAAATAACACCGCGAACGAAAAAAACAAATCCCGTTTCGGAAATATACGCATACGTCCCTACTTTCATTTCAGACACACTTCTCCCGTTGCAGCTTGCAGCCGCCTGCCAGTAACGTGCAGTTGAGTGGGAAAATCAGTGTGCTTACTTCATCGGACGTATGGTTACCTTCCTTTTTATGGGATACTTACTTGCAGTCAGTATAGCAGATCTCAGTATTTTTGCAATACCAGTTTTATTTTCCAAATACCAACGTTGTATTGGACGAACCTGCATACTTAGTTACAAATTCTTTAGTATATTCAGGGGTTTGAACTTGATAACTGTAGTTCTTGCTCGGATTCCATCGGGTCACAGGCGATTTTTGGTTGGTGATGGCTGGAAAACTACCTACATCTTTAAATTCACCATTGGCTTTATCATCCAGAATACCGCCCTTTTCACTACCTTTTCCAAAATAATTATTTTCGGAATAAATTCGTGCATTGGTTGCTATTGTGTAAGCCAACTGAAAATTATTAATATAATTATTTTTCACATGAAAATATCCATATCTCATCAGACCTGGACCGCGTACAAGTAAGTTTTCAAAATAATTATTAGCAATTGTAATATGCGGCATGCCATCATAATTTTTATTGCTGTCATCTGGATAACCCAGAATAAGGCCATATTTATGATTAGCAAATTTGGAGTTGCTAATGGTTACATAATCAGCCGATTGCCCTATGTACAAAAGCTTGTCCAGATCCGAGCCATTTGCATTATAATTATGACCTGCAAAAGTAACATGATCAATCCAATAATTTGTGCCCGCAGTAAGATATAGCTGGATATCATCGTTACCATTAATGCTGGCGCTGTGCTCAAAAGTTAAATTTTGAAAGATCACATTTCCCGAGTTAGCTGTTGTTTTCAAATGAATATTGATTAGCTTATTTTGCGCATAAGAGCCGATTAGCGATTTGTTGGAACCAATATTGATCACGGTTTTAGAAGAAGCAGAAATATTCTTTTCGATGACCAGAATTTTAGGTGTTGAGTCCCCTAGCTGATTTTTCAATTCGTTTAGATTATTGATATAGATGACCTGACTATTTTTGCCCCCTGTTGTAGCAGGCTTTGAAGCTCCCGTTTCGCTTTTAGCCTGTCCAGCAAAACCAATCATGCCATTCGTCGACGTATTTGGGAAATCAGTCGCAGCGAACGTAGCACTTGCTGAAAAAGTAAAAAACACAAAGGCTAAAGCTAAAAGAAAAGAGATTTTTCTCATCGCAGCTACACCATCCTTTTTTTATATTAAATTCCAATTACGAGACTATACTTTTTTCGCAAAATGGTAAATAGTTCTTTTTATCTGTTTATTTATAGCATATAAGAAAAATATTTAATATTGTATTATTTATCAGCGTGAAAATAGTTCGTAGGAACGCAAAAAGCCGGGATCCCCCATTGGTATCCCGGCTAAAATATATTCTTATTGCAAACAAAATAAAAACCCTTGAGTCACAAGGGTTTCGAAATTTTAAAAATCGTAAGCGGGTGATGGGAATCGAACCCACGCTATCAGCTTGGAAGGCTGAAGTTCTACCATTGAACTACACCCGCATTATATAACATCTTGATTCTTATGTATGACATGCACAAAACTTTGTCAACTAACTGAATCAGGATGGTATTTAGTATAACTTACCTTTTTGTAAAATGCAAGCCTACTAGACGCCATCCTGAGCCAGCCAATTCACAGGTTTACGTAAAAACAATTTTTCAAAAACTTCTGCCGGAATGGGACGGCTAAAATAATACCCCTGACCTTCATGACAATCCTGCGCCTGCAAAAATTGAAGCTGCTCCTCATTCTCCACCCCTTCAGCCGTAACCTTCAGCTTCAAATGGTGAGCCATAGAGGCAATGGTAGATACAATGGCCGCATTTTTGCTGTCAACCAGTACCTCATTTACAAAGGACCGGTCAATTTTCAGACGATCAATCGGAAGATTTTTCAAATAATGCAATGAGCTATAACCCGTTCCAAAATCATCAATACTGATTGCAACACCAATAGCTTTTATTTTTTTCAACTGTTCAAAGGCCCGGTCCTTATCAAAAGTCATACTCTCGGTAATCTCCAGCTCTAAATAGCGTGCCTCCAGTCCCGTATCGGACAAAATGCCCCGAATGACATCAACCAGCTTTTTTTGCTGGAATTGGCGCATGGATAAATTGACCGAAATCGGAATCGATGGATACCCCAGCTCCTGCCACTGCTTATTTTGGAGACATGCCTCACGCAACACCCATTCCCCCAAGGGCACGATCAGGCCACTTTCTTCAGCTACTGGAATAAAATCACCCGGCATCACCATCCCGCGATGAGGATGATTCCAACGCACCAGCGCTTCTAAACTCGTTAGCTCGCCACTTTGCAGGTGGACGCGTGGCTGATACACCAATGAAAATTCTTCATTTTCAAGCGCACGCCGCAAATCATTCTCCAACTGGAGTCTTTCATGCGCTCGCATCTGCATCGCACTAGCATACCGCTGAAAATTCACCCCTTGCTCCTTGGCACTATGTACAGCAGTATCCGCCTGTTGAATAAGTTGTTCGCTCTGATTCGCATCCGACGGGTACAAAGCTATGCCAACGCTCACCATCACATGATAAGACTCCCCATTAATATCAAACGGCTGATCGAACAGCTTCACCATATCATCAATACGATTTCTCAAGACATCTGAATCTTCGTAGCCCATTAGAAGAAAGGCAAATTCATCTCCACCCATGCTAAAGACCGCTTCACCTTCGCGGCAAAAATGCCCCAAGCGTTCGCCTACCGCATACAGCAAATAATTGCCTGCCGTATGCCCAAGCGAATCATTAATCGCTTTGAAACGATCAATATTTAGCACTAAAAGCGCTACTGTCTCATCAGATTTCAATGAATGGCGCAATATTTTATCCAGGCGCTGGGAAAGACGTCGCCGATTGGGGAGGCCTGTTATATCATCGTTATAAGCAATATGATTAAATTCAGATTCTGCCGCCTGTTTTTCCCGATAAGGAACCAGAACCATAAGCCGGACCAGACCGCTCAACAAATTATAAAACGCAATCACGTTAGTCAAAAGTCCTATAAGATGATTGATATCACTCATTTGCTCAGCAAATAAATAGAACAACTGGCTCACAACACACAGCCCAATCCCACGAACCATAAGCAACATGCCCAATTCCGCGGGGCGAACTTTCCGATATTTTCGTACTCCAAAAATAAATGTGAGTACCAGCAGTAACATGACAACCAGATTCAACGTCCAGCCCAGGTTACCTAATTCGTACCGTATACGTAGATCCGGTAAGCCTGCATCATATGCCTTAATAACTCCTAGAATCAGCAACGTGCAGCCTATCCCTGCCCACAAAGCCACTGTCTTGTATTCTGACTTCGTCTTTCTAAATGGAAGGGAACAAACGAATAAGAGCATGACCGAGGTAAAGGCACGATTTACAAACAGCAGCCACAACGAAATGCCCGGAGACAAAGCAAAGTCCGTCAGGCTTACGAAACTAAACGAAACGATATGAACAAGATAAAGCAGACCAGCCACCAAAAACGTTGGGGCAATAAGAAGTCTCTGCCAGGTTAACTGTTCCAGCAAAACGGACCAGGATTGATAAAAAATAGAAAAACAAATCGCCGCACAGGCAAATCCTATAATCGGATATACCAAGAAAAATACATTATAGGAGTATATTTTATTCAAAGTTACGTGAAATAATTGCACTAAGACAAATAAAACTATGGCGGCAATTCCAATGCCTATCGTTTTTTTTACTTCCAGCCGTATATTCATTCAGCCTCTTCAGCCCCCTGCATATCGGAGATTCCGATCATCTAAGACGTTTGACAGCTTTGGAAGCCGTTGTTTAAGTCTATAGTATCAAAAAAAATGTTGTATTCTGGTATATAATAGCATTTAATCTGTGAAAGGTGAATCATTTTTTTGTTCTATATTCATGAATTTATTTTCGCATTTATGCAAATGCACATGCTTACAGTACCAAAAAAGCGCATCATCTTTTCAGATCATGCGCTTCAGATGACATTTTTCAAATAGGTGATACCTATACCCCAACGCTGCACACCACAACAGAAATAGTATGTACAGGACCCCTCTGCGAAAATCTCATCATATTAGACTACAGGAAGTGTGATTTTAAATTGTGTACCGCTTCCATGTTTACTGTCTACATGAATGAAGCCTCCGTGGTTTTTGATAATACGATAGCTCACAGCCAATCCCAAGCCGGTTCCACTTTCTTTTGTTGTAAAAAAAGGATCGAATAAACGCGCCAATGTATTGTGATCCATACCTAAGCCGTTATCCTCAATGCAAATGTGCACATAAGAGCCCTCAAGCACGGTATGGATATCAATGCATCCCTCTCGTTCCCCGCTGATGCTTTCAATGGCATCCATCGCATTTTTAATCATATTGAGGATAACCTGCTTAATCTGCTTCACGTCAATGGAAACCTTCATGAGCTCATCATTTTCATCCAGTACGATCTGGCAGCCCTTCATCAACGCCTCGCTTTCTGTCAGCATCACTACTTCTTTCAACAGTCCCATCACAGATACAGCCGTTTTTTGTGGAGCAGAGGGCTTGGACGAATTTAAAAACTCATAAATAATGTCGTTCGCACGATCAATCTCGGTTAAAATAATACGGGCATACTCATCCCTGCCCAACTCCACCAAGTGCGGCCGAAGCAATTGAATAAAACCCCGGATTGCAGTAAGCGGGTTACGGATTTCATGGGCGATAGAGGCCGAAATACGTCCCAGCATCGCCAGCTTGTCGTTTTGATACGCCGTTTGCTCAATCTGCTTATAATCCGACACATCCTTTACACTAAACAAAAAATCGCCATCCATCTGATCACCGTAGGTCACTGTTATCAACCAATGCCGACCATACTCATCAATCAACTCATGATAGCGCTTTCTATGAAAGATAGTTTCTTTATAAATCCGCATAATTTTCTTCTTCTTAAACCGACTTAACTCAGGATGATGCAAAATTTGCATCAGGTTGCGACCCGCGAGCGAACTACGTGGTAGCTCCAGTAATCTCGCCATTTGCACGTTAATAAAGGTCAGTACCCCGTCACTGTCAAACAGCATGATACCACTATCCAGGTTCTCCAGTACATTTTCATACTTATTATTGGCGATCTGTGTGGAAGGGCAAGCTCCCACGGTATCAAGCAAGGCTTCTTGGAATTCACTGATCATGCCAGGCTTCCCCCTTGTATCGGAATGATAAACTGGCCGTATCGGACGTGTAATATTCTTGAAGAAGAGAAAGGTATCTATCGATTACCCTTCAAATGGTGTAGAAAACAGTTTCAATCAACTCCGACCATTTTTTTTGATTCGAGTCTTATTTTATGATAGACAAGATTAAGGATCACAGTCAATCGGAAAAAGTGTCGAATCCACATTTTTATCTTATTTTCTTTCGTCATAATATCTGCGCAACATTACCAAAATAAAAAAATAAGTTAAAAATAAGCGCCCTACACACCAAAGAAGCTCTCCAGATTTGAGAGCTTCTTTGGTGTGTAGGATGTCAACTGCCGCTCTTATTATGTTGAAGCCGGGATCGTCTTTGACTCATAACAGCCAGTCTTCTCTTAAGCTCTCCCTGCCATTTCTCATCGTTCATTTGTTTGGCTACCGTCAATAAATCCAGCGACATGTCAATTTGGCGCTTCACAATTTCAACTGCATCTTCACTCTCACGATTTACACAATTTTCAAATATCGTATCATCGTCTTCCATGACATAATCCTGAAAATCAATCTCGGATGCCCCATCTCCATGTGCATACTCAGCCAAAATTTCATACTCATTTTCGACTTTATAATGAACTTCAATGCGACGACATACCGGGCAAAACAGCAAAGGAACATTATGGACTTGGGTGCGGTAATGCTTCAGCGTTCCCTTGGTTCCTACCATGCTTGCTCCACAGCAATAACTCATCCGGGCTCAGCCTCCTCTGAACAAAACCTGTTCTGCCTTGTTTATCTTCTACAATACCTTATTCGCTTTCATCAGGCAAAATTCCTCCAGAACACAACAACATTTCCATAATTATTTGTTACTTCACTCTGTATTACATGAATCAGACAGGCTATTCCTATATCTTCGGCTGCATAGTGCAGGCAAGCAAGCCCCCAACAACGGTAAAGTAACCGCTTGTTGGGGGCTTGCTTGTTTAAGTTCAACTTGTAAAGCTAATATTACAGATTTTTATCGCCTGGTTTCCAGTTCATTGGGCACAAGCCACCGGATTGCAAAGCTTGCAGTACACGCAATGTTTCTTCTACACTGCGGCCTACATCGTTGTGGTTAACCACTTGATATTTCAGTTCGCCTTCTGGATCAATGATGAACAAGCCGCGCAATGCAACGCCTTCTTCTTCGATCAGAACGCCATAGTCGCTTGCTGTTTTTTTCGTGATGTCGGAAGCCAATGGGAAGTTCAGTTTGCCCAGACCGTTGTTTTCTTTAGCTGTGTTGATCCATGCTTTGTGGCTGTGCACGGAGTCTACACTGATACCCAAAATTTCAGTATCAAGCTCTTTGAATTGGTCAGCAGCATCGCTCAATGCTGTAATTTCTGTTGGGCATACAAACGTGAAATCCAGTGGATAGAAGAAAAATACGAGCCACTTGCCACGGTAATCGGAAAGTTTCACCGAGCCAAATTCTTGACCGTCTCCAGATACTGTTTCCAATGCAAAATCAGGTGCGGGTCTTCCTACCAATCTTTCTGCCATAATGTGAAATCCTCCTTTAAAATATGTAAGAAAAACACCAATTGTGCTTTCCTCAATCATCTGTATTGTAATAAACAACCTACTTGATAAATGTTATCATTCGCTGAAATCAAAGTCAATATTATAACCATTACTTTTTTATAATTATTTTAAACTAGCTTAAAAATTCACGATTTATTCACATTTGGAGTTTTCTGATACACAAATAGCTCCTGATTGCTCAGGAGCTACGATGTTAATTATTTGCTGTAAAGTTATACTGTATAACCGCCCTATATAATAGGAAGCTTTTTTTCAGAACGGGTGCGTTTTCGGAGCCTTTAGCGAATAGCTGCTGCAATTAAATCGCCCATTTGGGTAGTCGAGATCGCTTGTAATTTATCCACCGCGATATCTGCCGTACGGTGTCCTGCATCCAGTACCTCAGCTACCGCCTTCTCAATAGCGTCAGCTGCTTTCTCGTACCCGAAGGTGAGGCGGAACATCAAAGCAACGGACAAAATTGTTGCAATAGGATTCGCCAGTCCTTGACCTGCAATATCAGGTGCCGAGCCGTGCACCGGCTCGTACAGACCGAAGCTGCCTTCTCCCAGTGATGCAGAGGAGAGCATACCGATGGACCCGGTCAGCATAGCTGCTTCATCACTAAGAATGTCACCAAACATATTTTCCGTTACGATGACGTCAAAACTAGATGGACGACGCAACAGTTGCATGGCACAGTTATCAACCAATACATGCTCAAGCTCGACATCTGGGTAATCTACAGCGACCCGGTTAACGACTTCACGCCACAAACGGGAAGTTTCCAGTACATTAGCCTTATCCACCGATGCGAGTTTTTTGCGACGTTTTTGTGCAATTTCGAAGGATTGACGAACAATACGCTCTACTTCTGTTACATTATATGCGCAAGTATCGACCGCTTCTTCACCCTGAGCACTCTCTCGTCTGTACTTCTCACCGAAATAAATGCCGCCCGTCAGTTCGCGCACCACGATTAAGTCCGTTCCTTCCAGTACCTCTGGTTTCAAAGTAGATGCGTCCTTAAGACAATCGAAAACGACAGCAGGACGAAGATTTGAAAACAGACCAAGCTCTTTGCGAATACCGAGCAATCCGGTTTCAGGACGAAGCTCCTTAGGATTGTTGTCCCATTGTGGTCCTCCTACCGCTCCCAACAGCACGGCATCTGCAGATTGACATACGGCCAGTGTTTCTTCCGGCAATGGAGTCCCCTTCTTATCAATGGCAATCCCGCCGAACAGCGCATGCTCTGTTTCGAATGAGTGGCCAAACACTTCTTCCGTACGTTTCAAAATTTTCTCTGCCTCTGCGACCACTTCAGGTCCGATTCCGTCTCCCGCTATTACTGCAATCTTTTTAACGTCTGCCATCACGTACACTCCTCTTGTTATATAGCCATACAGCCGTATTTCTCATACCTTCTTTGTAACATAAATAGCAGGGCTTTGACCAAGATATAGAATCTATCAATTCAATAGGCTCAGCCTATAAGCTGATTTTTCCATCAGAGAACAAGAAAACAGGACCGGTAACACCCGATCCTGTCTATATTCATTTCATAGGCATGTATAAACTTAGGATTTATAATCTACGCGATTGCTGTAATTTTTACGCTTGTCGATCAAACCATTCAGTGCATCCACATAAGCTCGTGCACTTGCTTCCAAAATATCAGTGCTTACCCCGCGTCCCTGTACAGATATTCCGTTTTGAGTCAGCACCACATGTACTTCACCTAGAGCGTCCTTGCCATGGGTAACAGATTTGATGGAGTAATCAGAAAGTACAACACTCTCGCTGCTGGCTTGGTCAATCGCATTATAGATCGCATCGACTGAACCATTTCCTTCAGCTTCTGTCTCGATTACCTGACCTTCATCGTTAACCAGGCGCACTTGTGCGGAAGGCGTAGCCTTGTTCCCGTAAGTTACGAAAATGGTTTCCAGCTTGAAGACTTCAGGTGCATCGGCCAATTTTTCTTCCAGCAATGCCAAGATATCATCATCCGATACTTCCTTCTTCTTATCAGCCAAATCCTTAAACTGACCAAAAGCGCGATTCAGTTCTTCTTCGTTCAATTCGTAGCCCAATTCGACCAAACGCTCACGGAAAGCATGACGCCCTGAATGTTTGCCCAGTACTAGCTTGCTTTCTTTCAGACCGATACTTTCCGGTGTCATAATTTCATAGGTCGTCTTTTCCTTCAGCATGCCGTCTTGGTGAATACCTGATTCGTGCGCAAAAGCGTTAGCACCCACGATCGCCTTGTTGCCCGGCACTACCATCCCCGTCAAACGGCTAACCAAACGGCTCGTACGTGCAATTTCAGACAGTTGCAGAGACGTTTTGGCCTGGAAAAATTCCTGTCTCGTCTCCAGTGCCATGGCGATTTCCTCAATGGCCGTGTTTCCAGCACGTTCACCGATACCGTTAATCGTTCCCTCAATCTGATCTGCACCGTTCAGGATGGCAGCAAGCGTATTAGCAGTAGCCATTCCCAAGTCATTGTGGCAATGTGCACTCAATTGAATCTTCTCCACATCAACCACATTTTGCTTGATATGTTTGAATATATTTCCATATTCGTATGGTGTTAGGTAACCTACCGTATCTGGAATATTGACGACAGAAGCCCCTTCATTTACAGCCATGGTGACCATTTCAACTACAAAATCAAGCTCCGTTCGCCCTGCATCCTCCAATGAAAACTCCACTTTTGGCAAATACTTCAATCCATAACGAATGGCTGCACGGGCCGTTTCCAATACCTGTGCCTTCTCCATCCGCAGCTTATGCTGACGATGAATTGGAGAGGTTGCCAAAAAGATATGGATACACGGGTCCTGTGCTCCCTTAAGTGCCTCGCGAACCGCATCAATATCCTGTTCCCTTGCACGCGAAAGGCCAATAACAGTCGAATTTTTTACAGCTTTTGCTACTGCATTAACAGCCGCGAGATCACCCGGAGAAGCAGCTGGGAACCCAGCCTCCATACGATCGATTCCCAGCTTCTCCAACTGATGAGCGATCTCTACTTTCTCACGAGTATTCAAGTTCACGCCAGGTGACTGTTCTCCGTCTCTCAACGTTGTGTCAAATATATATATTTTGCGCAACCTAACGCACCTCCTCAGGATTTGGACCCTTAAATTACAATGCGGCTCACGCAATAAGCAGGGCCGCATTGTAATTAATATTTATAAATAATTCATGTTGTCGAGCTTATAGTACAAAAGGTTATTACTTTTTGATCCAATGCATCATTTCACGCAATTGTCCGCCCACTACTTCAATCGGATGGTTAGCTTCATTGCGACGAGTAGCCGTCAGGAATGCACGTCCAGATTGATTTTCAAGGATGAAGTCACGAGCAAATTTACCTTGTTGAATGTCAGTCAATACATCCTTCATAGCTTTCTTCGTATCTTCTGTTACCACACGTGGTCCAGTTACATAATCGCCATATTCTGCTGTATTACTGATGGAATCACGCATTGTTGCCAATCCACCTTCATACATCAGGTCAACGATCAGCTTAAGCTCATGCAAGCATTCGAAGTATGCCATCTCAGGAGCATAACCTGCCTCAGTCAATGTTTCAAAGCCCGCTTTTACGAGTGCGCTCACACCGCCACACAATACCGCCTGCTCACCGAACAGGTCCGTCTCCGTTTCTTCACGGAAGGAGGTTTCAATTACGCCCGCACGTGTACAGCCAATGCCTTTTGCGTATGCAAGACCGATCTCCTTGGCTTGACCTGTTGCGTCCTGCTCAATTGCGATCAACCCCGGTACACCAAACCCTTCTACATAGGTACGACGTACCATATGTCCTGGGGATTTTGGAGCAACCAGCAATACATCGCTATCTTTAGGAGCTACGATTTGTCCAAAATGAACATTGAAACCATGGGAGAACAAAAGTGCTGCGCCTTTTTTCAGGTTAGGTTCGATTTCATTTTTGTAGACAGAAGCTTGAGTTTCATCAGGCAACAAAATCTGAACCACATCTGCACGGCTTGTTGCATCAGCTACGTTCAGAACTTCAAAACCGTCGTTTCTTGCGACATCAGCTGATTTGCCTTCACGCAAACCAATAACAACATTTACACCACTGTCACGCAAGTTTTGTGCTTGAGCATGTCCTTGGCTACCGTAACCGATAACGGCCACTGTTTTTCCTTTCAATACGCTAAGTTCTGCATCTTTTTCGTAGTACGTTGTAACTGCCATGGTTAATTTCCTCCTTTTAATTGGACCCTTCATAATGAGCGGGTAGTCCAAGAGACTTCGCCTCTGAATGGCATTTAAAAATCTCTTCGAGCACCCGCTCTTATGCGGGCGGTTCTTTAATGATGTAATGCGCTATAAGCGGTAAATCGTTAAAGCTTCAAATTATGCATTGCCACGTATCATAGCTGTAACCCCGGTTCGGGTCAACTCGCGAATACCATAAGGCTTCAGCAATTCGATCATTGCATCAATTTTTTCGGTATCGCCAATGACCTGAACGATTAAGCTCGTCGTTCCAACATCAATTACAGCTGCTCTGAACGTTTCTACCACGCCCATAATTTCTGGTCGCTGGGGCGGTTCAGCCTTCACCTTAATCATTGCCAATTCCCGAGCAACCATCGGCTTGGAACTGAGATCGATGACCTTGATCACATCAACCAGCTTGTAAAGCTGCTTTTCAATCTGCTCCAGGTTGTTCTCATCCCCTACAGTCACTATGACCATACGGGATAATCCAGCTTCTTCCGATTGACCGACGGTGATGCTCTCAATGTTAAAGCCACGGCGGCCAAACAGTCCAGATACACGTTGCAAAACGCCGGGATGATCATTTACCAGTACAGCAATGGTATTTTTCGTCGTCATTTTACTCGTCCCCCATCAGCATTTGATCAATGGTCGAACCTTGCGTCACCATCGGATATACATTTTCTTCCTTGCTGACTACAAACTCGACAACGACCGGTCCGGGTGTATCAAGCGCCTCCTGCCAAGCCCGACGTGCTTCTTCCTTATTCGTAGCACGCAGTCCTTTGACACCGTATGCTTCGGCCAGTTTCACAAAATCCGGGCTTCCAGCCAGATCAATGTGACTGTACCGATTGTTATAGATCAATTCTTGCCATTGGCGAACCATTCCAAGTACCTGGTTGTTAATGATTACGATTTTGACCGGAATGTTATTGATTGCACAGATGGCTAATTCCTGCG
Source organism: Paenibacillus sp. FSL W8-0439 (assembly GCF_038008995.1). Classification (NCBI taxonomy): domain Bacteria; kingdom Bacillati; phylum Bacillota; class Bacilli; order Caryophanales; family Paenibacillaceae; genus Paenibacillus; species Paenibacillus sp. FSL W8-0439. The sequence goes on along the minus strand of NZ_JBBPAK010000001.1, from coordinate 1,631,886 downwards.
AACACATCTGCATACCGCCGTCTCCGTTAATCGATATTACCAATCTGTCGGGATTGGCCATCTGAGCGCCGATGGCAGAAGGGAAACCAAATCCCATCGTACCCAGTCCGCCAGAGGTAACCCATGAGCGTGGCTGATTAAATTTATAATACTGTGCTGCCCACATTTGATGCTGTCCTACGTCCGTCGTAACGATTGCTCCACCCTTGGTCGTTTTATCCAACAATTCGATAACCCATTGTGGCTTAAGCACCGTTTCAGAATCCTTATAAGAATAAGGCTTCTCTGCCTTCCATTGCTGAATTTGCGCTCTCCATGCATCAGCCAGGTCTGCGCGTTTCACATCCTGATTCAGCAATTCCAATACTGCTTTCACATCGCCTACGATTGGAATATCCGCGGCCACATTTTTTCCAATTTCCGCAGGGTCGATATCAATGTGTACGATCTTTGCCTGAGGAGCAAATCCATCCAACTTGCCAGTCACCCGATCATCAAAGCGGGCACCGATACAGATCAGTAGATCTGACTGCTGAATCGCCTGGTTGGAAGTGTATGTTCCGTGCATTCCCGGCATCCCTGTCCAGAGTTCATGTCCACTTGGGAATCCTCCCAATCCAAGCAATGTTGTCGCAATCGGAATTTCCGTTTTACGAACAAACTCGTAAAGTGCTTCATGTCCGCCGGAGTATACAACTCCACCACCTGCCAGAATGAATGGACGTTCTGCTTCGGCAATAGCTTGAGTTAGCTTGTCTAGTTGAATTTTGTTGGGCAATACTTTCGGGTTGTAACCCCGCATGGTCACAGGCTCTGTCTGTGGAACAAACAATGTCTGCGCTGCAGAAATGTCCTTCGGAATATCAATCAGTACTGGTCCTTTTCTGCCTGTGTTGGCAATATGAAATGCCTCATGGATGATTCGCGGCAGATCCTCTACATCTCTCACCAGATAGCTGTGCTTCGTAATCGGCATTGTAATTCCCGTGATATCAGCTTCCTGGAAAGCATCTGTACCGATCAGGGAAGATACAACGTTGCCCGTGATGACCACCAACGGCACCGAATCCATATAAGCCGTCGCAATGCCAGTTACCAAGTTTGTTGCTCCAGGTCCGGAAGTCGCGATACAGACACCAACTTTACCGCTTGCCCGTGCATAACCATCTGCCGCATGAATAGCTCCTTGCTCGTGACGAGTGAGGACATGCTTGAAATCCTTGAAGCCGTACATGGCATCATAGATATAAAGCACCGCACCACCAGGATATCCGAAGACACAATCCACTCCCTCCAGCAAAAGGCTACGGAGTAAAATTTCCGAACCTGTAATCACTTCAGGTTTCATCCACTTTTCACGTAATTCATCGGTTGACCTAACTTCAGGAATTTGTGCACTCATTGGTCATCCTCCTTTACAAAATTTACATACAGCTGACATTTGTGAAAACAAAAAAACCTTTCATCCCTAGAACAGACTTGCTGTTACTGAGGGACGAAAGGCTGTAGCTTCCGTGGTACCACCCGTGTTTGCCCGATATTTTGCAATATCGAACCTTAGTAGGTACAGAAATCACAAAGGATCTCCATATCTGACGTCTGTAACGTAGACCGTACGATTTTCCCTAATAGGCGATTCAGCGCACCGTTAATATCATTGGGCCCAAATACTTTTCAGGAAAACAGCTCCAAGGTGAGCTCGTTAAAAAGGGATTTTGGTGAAGCTTGCAGCTAATGCCTCACTCTCTGAACAAAAGAGCCCTAATCACTTCGTCCTCTTCATTGCCGTTGTGTTCATGTCATTCTTTCAAATGTTTAGACACATTATATGTCCCCCATCTGGGATAGTCAATACCCATATTTCATAAAAATTTATGTTTCTCTTCTTAAGCACCTTTGAGTCGCACGCTTGTAAGAGGTGCCCGCATATGATAAAAAAGACCGCACAGTGAGACTTTGTACTCCTCCGAAGCCATGACATATCTTGTTAAAAGGGTAAAAAAGGAGGCCCGTTTATGATTCGCAAACGATGCGCCCAAGATGACAAAATGATCTTTCGTCTAATCGAGCAAGAGCTTGTCCCCCTATCGCATTTAAGTGCCCAGGAAATGGATCAAATACGCAAAGAATTACCCCGGCGCTTAAACCGGGGCATCACTTTTGTAGCTTGCAGACCGGATAATGCACAGGTTGTTGGCTTCATTCATGTTATGCTGCATGGAGAACTATTATACATTGATTTGATCGCAATCTCTTCGGCTCAGCAAGGTAAAAGATACGGAAAAAAGTTGCTGGAGTATGCCGAGCAATATGGCCGATTGCGACGTTGCAAGCGGGCTAAAGTGATGGTGGACGAAGACAATGTGCGAGGGATCCATTTTTATCTACGTCATCAATATCATATGCTACGATACGTGGCTCTAAGCCGATGTCACGAACTCGAAAAGTCACTGTGAAAAATATGGTTTTCGGGCTCAGGATTTTGTAAAACTAAAAAAAGTTAGGGTAAAAAGGATTGCCTACCCCGGGGTAGCCCCCGTCTGTGTACGGTCCATATTGCGGACCATATCCTGGACCTCCATAACCTGGTCCTCCATAACCTGGACCGTAGCCACCGTAGGCACCCACGTATGGAGCTGTGCCAATGGCCAGCAAATCAAAAAGCACCAGAGGAATAATCGCTTTCGTGTTTACTTTTTTCTTACGGTTTGGTTGGAGAATCAGTCTGTTACCCGAAATGCGAATCAGCTTGCCACTGACCCGAGAGCCATCCTTACGTGTAGCGAAGATGACTTTGCCGACAAGCTTCTCCACCTGCTTTCTGGTTACTGCCTGTTTCATCGTATTTCCTCCTTCTTTCTCAACGGATGGACAGATTGAACGGCTCCTTGATAGCTCACCACCACCACAAAATAGACTGGAGCTGACAGGGGCCGAGCGTCCGTCCAATCTGCATAGCACAGTCTATTCCATTCAAGCCATAAGCGTATGTTTAAATGCCTGCACAATGTAAAAAAAATCTGGTACCTGCACATGCAGATACCAGATTTTCATATACACCAATATGTGTATTTAAAAACATTAGTTGTCTATGAGTCATTAACGCTTGCTTGGATCATACAGTTGACCCAAAGCGGCCGGAGCACGTGAACGTCCAACTGCCGCTACCAGCACAATAATTGTCAGGAGATACGGCAACATAAAAATAATTTCCTGGGGAATACTTTGCGACCATGCAAACAACTGCACATAGTTGCGAATGGCTTGTGAAAAACCGAAAAACACTGCCGCTCCAAAAGCACCGAGCGGATTCCATTTACCGAAAATCATAGCCGCAATAGCAATATAGCCCTGCCCTGAAACGGTATTATGTGAGAACATATTGGTTGTAGTCAAAGTGATCGTAGCTCCACCAATCCCAGCCAACGCACCACTAATCATAACACCGATGTAACGAAGGCGATTGACTTTGATCCCCACTGTATCGGCTGCACCCGGATGCTCCCCTACTGAACGCAAACGCAAGCCAAACGGAGTTTTATACAAAGTAAAGTAGCCGATAATAACTAATAGAATAGCTAGATATGTCGTTGGATAGGCTTGGAAGAATGCTTTTCCTGCAATCGGAATATCCACAAGATAAGGAATGGATATCTCGTTAAAACCTTGAATTCGGCCGGTGTCCCCATCACCCTCAAATAACAGCTTAACCATGTACAGCGTACTACCTGCTGCCAGAAAGTTAATGACAATCCCGCTGATTACCTGATCAGCCTTGAACGTAATAGAGGCTACAGCATGAATTAGCGAAACCAGAATACCGAACACCGCAGCTGACAGCACACCTACCCAAGCCGCAGAGGTGCCACCTAATCCTGCTTGCTCAGCATAAAATCCGCCCACACCTGCCGCAAACGCACCAAACACCATAAGACCTTCCAGTCCAAGATTCGTTACACCGGATTTTTCCGAAAAAACTCCGCCAAGAGACGCAAAAATAATCGCCGTCGCAAAAACGAGCGTTGTATGGATTAATTCACCAAGTGTTAACCAACTCATTTTACAACACCTTCTCTTTCTTCCGCTTGGAGTAGAGCGGCTTTACAACCCAACGCACAATACCTTGGGCCGCAATGAAGAAAATAATCGAGCCAATAACTACCCGGATAATTTCTGGCGGTACATCCGCGCTAAAGCTCATCCCCGCAGAACCATACGTGAGCGTTCCGAACAAAACAGAACCGAGCAACACACCGAACGGATTATTCATCCCGATCAAAGACACAGCGATACCGTCAAAGCCGGTTCCTGGTGATCCTGCCATGACAGATTGATAATGGAAAACCCCCAGCACCTCAAAAGCGCCAGCCAATCCGGCAAAAACACCACTAATAAACATCGCTTTTATGATATTACGATTTACATTCATACCTGCATAACGGGATGCATCCTGATTAAATCCGACAGCCCGAAGCTCATAGCCCTGCTTTGTTTTCCACATGAAAATATAGAAAAACACTGCCGCCAGCACAGCAATAACTGTGCCCCAATGAACTCGAGCATTCCCCATCATCTGGGACAACCAGTCAATGGAAATAGAAGCGGAAGGTTGGATATCCACAGAGCGATTTTCACCTTCCATAAGTGCGAACTGATTAATTACCAAATTAGCCAAATACAGACCGATCCAGTTCATCATAATACATGTAATAACTTCGTTCACGCCTCGCTTGGCCTTCAAATAGCCAGCAATCGCAGCCCACAAGCCTCCGAAAACAGCTCCTGCGATCACAGCCAGCGGTGCATGAAGGATAGCAGGCAGCCCATGAAGTTTGATACCTACAATCGAAGCAGCTGTCATACCGACCAAAAACTGACCTTCGCCACCGATGTTAAACAACCCGGCACGGGCCGCAAAAGCAAATGCCAAGCCTGTTAAAATCAACGGTGTCATCTCACGGATCGCTTCGCCAAAATTGTAGGAATCTCCGTACACACGGCTAAACAAAGCGGAATAAGCCACAATAGGATCATACCCGCCAATCAACATCACGATAGCACCCAGAATGAGGCCTAGAATAATAGAGACCAGAGCCAGAACAAAGGAGTCTTTTGTGAATATTTTCAATAGGTTAGCCATTCTCTACTCCTTTCTTCACTGCACTTCCTGCCATCATTAGCCCCAGTTCCTGGTCATTCGTTTCTTCAGGCAGCACTTCCCCGACAATCTTACCCTCATAAATAACAGCAATTCGATCGGATACATTCATAATCTCGTCCAGCTCAAAAGAAATGAGCAGTACCGCTTTACCTTGATCCCGCTGAGCAATCAATTGTTTCTGGACAAATTCAATAGCTCCGACATCCAGCCCGCGTGTAGGCTGCGCCGCAATGAGAAGGTCTGGGTTTTTATCAATTTCACGTGCTATGATTGCCTTTTGCTGATTTCCACCAGATAGCGATCTTGCCTTGGTATGAATATCTGGTGTTCTAACATCAAACTTCTCAATAAGACTTTTTGCCTGTTTTTCTATAGCGTCCTTGTTCAAGAAGCCATTTTTACTGTAAGGCGCCTGATAATACGTCTCCAGCACCATATTTTCACTCATGGAAAAATCGAGCACCAACCCATGCTTATGGCGATCCTCCGGTATATGTGAAACGCCTGCCTCTGAAATTTTGCGCGGTGGCTGATTTGCCAGTTCTGTTCCGAGCAAACGGATACTTCCGCTATCCACCTTGCGCAAGCCTGTCAAAGCTTCTATTAGCTCACTCTGTCCATTGCCGTCTACTCCGGCAATCCCCAAAATCTCGCCGGCCTTGACCTGCAGGTTCAATTCATTCAGAACATGAATGCCATCCTTGTTTTTAGAAATTACTTTGTTCATTTCCAGTACAGTTTGTCCTGGTTGAGCAAGCTTCTTATCCACTTTAAAGGACACACGACGGCCCACCATTTTCTCCGCCAACTCATTTGGTGTTGTTTCAGATGTTTTAACCGTGTCAATAACTTTACCTCGGCGAATAATCGTAACCGTATCTGCAATTTGCATAATTTCTTTGAGTTTATGAGTGATAAGAATAATTGATTTGCCTTCAGCTACTAAGCGCTTCATAATGTCCAGCAACTCAGAGATTTCCTGTGGTGTCAGCACCGCTGTTGGCTCATCAAAAATTAGAATATCTGCACCGCGATAAAGCGTTTTGATAATTTCCACACGCTGTTGCATACCAACAGATATATCCTCAATTTTGGCATTCGGATTTACCTGAAGTCCGTATTGTTCAGACAACCGCTGTACTTCTGCGGCAGCCTTTTTATAATTGATTTTCAGACCCTTACGTGGCTCCGACCCAAGGACAATATTTTCGGTTACGGTAAACGGCTGTACGAGCTTAAAATGCTGATGCACCATGCCGATCCCCAGATCAATTGCCTTATTTGGACTATCAATCTGTACGGGGTTCCCTCCCATTTCAATGGTCCCTTCATCCGGCTGATACAGTCCGAAAAGAATATTCATAAGCGTAGATTTGCCCGCGCCATTCTCACCCAAAAGGGCGTGAATTTCTCCTTTATGCAGCTTGATGCTGATGGAGTCGTTGGCAACGATGCCGGGGAATCGTTTTGTAATTTGCTTTAACTCAACGACGGGGGTCGCTGCATCCATGAGATCACCCTTATACACTTTATAGTATGTGCTCCAATGAGCTGATTTTGACCGTTATAATCTTATAACTCCAGACGTAAGAACAAGGCTAGTCTTATGAACCAGCCTTGTCGCCACCTTTATGTTCTTCACCTAACTTATTTCGAAGGAACTGTAATTTCGCCTTTAATGATTTTTTGCTTGTATTGTTCTACAAGATCAAGCACGTCTTTAGGAACGTTTTTCGTAGATGTATCTGCCAAACCAATTCCGTTATCCTTCAGAGCCAGTGTTTCGACACCGCCCTTAAACTTACCGTCAATTACTTCTTGGGATACGCGTTTTACTGCTTCATCTACGCGTTTTACCATCGACGTTAATGTTACTTCATCACCAAACTCAAGGGATTGGTCTTTATCTACGCCGATAACCCATACTTGCTGACCTTGCTGCTTACGTGCAAGTGCTTCGTTAAATACGCCTGTTCCTGATCCGCCAGCTGCATGGAAAATAATATCTGCACCATCGTTGTAGATCGTTGCTGCTGCAGCTTTACCTAAATCCGGCTTATCAAACGCACCCGTATAGTTCACAATCAGTTGTGCTTTTGGATTTACAGCCTTAATCCCTGCTTCAAACCCTTTTTCAAAACGTTTGATCAACGGGCTATCTTGTCCACCCACAAAACCAATTTTGTTTGTTTTAGTAAGCTTACCAGCTACAACCCCTACCAGGAAGGAACCTTCATTTTCAGCAAATACAACCGATTTGACATTAGGCGCATCCACAACACTGTCAATGATCGCCAAATTTTTGTTCGGATTGTCTTTTGCTACTTGTCCAATCGCATTCGCCAGATTAAAACCGATACCCCAAGTCAGGTTAAAATCACCTTTAACGAATTGGTTCAGGTTAGGAATATAATCTTGGTCGGATTTACTTTGCAGGTATTTAACTTTAACGCCTGATTCTTTCTCAATAGCTTGAAGTGCCTCCCAAGCAGATTGGTTAAACGATTTGTCGTTTACTCCGCCCACATCTGTAACCATGCCAAGTTGGACATTTGATGTTTTGGCAGAACCGCCTGCTTCTCCACCATTTGCATTGGAAGCACCTTGATTTTTGTTACCGCAGCCTGCGAGAATGACCGAGATCGCCAGCAGCATAACCAAAGACATACTAAACAATTTCTTCATGCTGATACTGTTCCCCCTTAGTGTTAGATCCCTGGACTGTCTCTTTTCTTTAGAAAATGTATTTCATTTTCATGTCATTTACTGACGAGACAGATCGTACAGAAGACTTACTTTAGAGATTATACAATTATGATCGGCTAAAATCTAGACAATTAATAACCTTGGGTCAATTTTTTTTAGAATTTCAAAAATGTAAGCGTTACAAAGTTAAAAAAACCATACATTCTATCATCATACGTCATATTTATTCGTATTTTGAAGAAAATGAAGTCTTTTTTAATGTTAAGTATGTACAAAAAAAGGCGTCCCTACACAGCGTACTGCTCGGGACACCTTTGTTACCACTTCCGTGGTTTTCACGCCTTAATTAAGCGTTGATTTTACCTTTAGCAACAGTTGCCAAAGAGTTGAATGCATTAATATCATTGACTGCAAGATCAGCCAAGATTTTACGGTTAATGTCTACACCAGCCAATTTCAGACCGTGCATCAATTTGCTGTAAGACAAACCATTCAAACGAGCTGCTGCGTTGATACGCACGATCCACAGTCTGCGGAAGTTACGTTTCGTCTGACGACGGTCACGGTATGCGTAAACAAGCGATTTCATTACCTGCTCGTTAGCTGTTTTAAAAATGCGGTGTTTGGAACCAAAATAACCTTTAGCAAGCTTCAATACTTTTTTATGACGACGACGAACGACGAATCCGCCCTTTACTCTTGCCATATCAAAAGACCTCCCAAATAATGTTTATACTTTATTTATTGCCGTGCTTATGCTATTTCAGGTTAGCAAGACCTTGTTTCAAACGTCTAACGTCCCCAGGTGCCATCTCAGGGTTAGTACCCAGAACGCGTTTTGCACGTTTGGATTTGTGGGAAAGCAAATGGTTTCTGTAAGCTTTGTAACGCGTTACTTTACCAGTACCGGTAATTTTGAAGCGGCCTTTAAGGCTGCTATGTGTTTTCATTTTTGGCATTGAACTTCCTCCTTAATTTGTCATTGACTCTTTGGAGCCAATATCATAATCATGCTGCGTCCTTCGAGCTTGGGTTGGCGCTCCACGGTACAAAGATCAGCAACTTCCGTTTTCACACGTTCGAGAATTTTTTGCCCCACATTAGCATGGGTAATTTCGCGACCACGGAAACGAACAGAGCATTTCACCTTGTCCCCTTCATTCAGGAACTTCACCACATTGCGAAACTTGGTTTGGTAGTCATGTTCCTCGATGTTGGAACGGAACCATACCTCTTTGATGTCAACGATCTTCTGGTTTTTACGGGCTTCCTTTTCTTTCTTTTGTTGCTCATAGCGGAATTTTCCGTAATCCATAATCCGACACACGGGCGGCTTCGCTTGAGGCGCCACGTTCACGAGATCCAAGTTTGCGTCAATCGCCATTTGCAAAGCTTCACGAGTCGGTTTAATCCCGATTTGTTCCCCGTTTGCACCAACTAGACGTACTTCTCTCACTCGAATCTCATCATTGATCATATGTTCCTTACTAATAACCCTCCACCTCCAGAACCTGTTATTGTTGTATTGTGTTTAAGCACAAAAAAGGGATGACGACTATGCAGCCGACATCCCTGTCTGATACTCAATTCATCATGAAAGTTCAATTCACAAATCATTGGATCATGACCAGCCGGCAATACCGGACAGGTGAGAAGTCGGTCCTTCTACTTGTTAATCCATACTTTTCAATTAACATACTCAAATATCATATCATGTTACTACTGAGTCGTCAACACTTTTATAAAAACAGTTGAAGCCCAGCCTCTGTAGGACACAAAGTTTTACTTTATCGTCCATTAACCTTGCTTGCTCTGAACCTCTTCCAGACGAACGACACGCGTATGCTGGGTGTGGCTCCATTGCTTGTTGTTCTGTGTAAAGAACGCATAGAACGTAATCGGATACCACGAAATCAGATAGACCGGGAACAGCAGCAAGTACAAATATACTTTTTTGAACGTGACCTTTTCCAAGATCATCGCGATCAAAAAGGTAACAATATTCAGCCCCACAGCCACAAAACCGGTCCAAGCAGGGAATTGTACGTAGATATTTTCAATATTGGGTCCACCAAATAATGCAATATCTACCCACATCGCTACTGTCATCAAGAAGGTAAACAGTACGATATACACGTTTAGACCATAAAGAGCCATATCGAATTTAATCAGGCTTCTATGCTTGATACTCTGCCACAGCAACGGGAAGAAATAACGACGAGCAACCGTAAAGTGACCTTGCATCCAGCGCAGACGCTGTCTGGACGAAGCTTTGAACGTCAACGGCTTCTCATCATACACCTTGGCATCGTAATTAAATCTTGGATATACGTTGCGTTGTGTACAACGCATAGTGAATTCCAAATCCTCTACCAGACTCGTTGCACCCCAGCCCATTTCCTTGAGCAGATTTGTTTCAAAGCACATGCCTGTACCACCGAGGAAATTAGCCATATTCAGGTTGTGACGTGACAACTGCCACAAACGGTTGATGTACCAATAAGATACCCCGTATGCGGCTGTGATCCAAGAGTCCTCAGGATTCTTAGTATCAATGTATCCCTGGATAACACGGGCGCCTGAGCACAAGTCATTGTTCATTTCGCTCAAGAAATTGGTATGCGCCAAATTGTCAGCATCAAACATGACAATGGCATCATATTGACGCGGCATAGCCCATAGCTCCTTGAGCATCCACTCAATAGCATAGCCTTTACCACGCAAATTCGGATTCGTACGTTCACATGCATTCATGCCGTGAGCACGAACGATGTCCGCTGTCTTATCTGTGCAGTTATCACAGATTACGAATACGTCGTACAGCTCCTTTGGATAGTCAAGCTGCTTTAGATTTTCCATCAATGCTCCGACAACTTGTTCTTCATTGTGGGCAGCGACTAAAATGGCAAATGATTTTTCTGGAGCCGCCTGCTCTTTCCTTTTCTTGCGAACCAATCCGAACAAGGAGAATGCAAACTGATAGACTGCGATCAACGCCAGTATAATCTGGAGCGTCACAAAAATAGCGTCTAACATGATCTCTTGTTACCCCCTTTTTATACCCCTTTAAAAATCTTGCGTTTGTCTGTTTTCTATCTGTGTAGCGCAAGTTGCGGCGCTTTGTGCGCCTTTTCTGTAGTTTTGACCCGACCCTTGCTTTCTTCTTTCGGCTCTGCGCAGCCCCCTTTTGGCTGACACAGGAATGCCATTACGATTTTCGTTGGTTTTCAATCTTTTGTCAAAGCCCCTAAACGGGTCTCAGCAGCAAAAAAACACGACAAATTCCCGTTTGAACCGAGAATGCGGCGCTGGACCTTTCATTCATGACGCTTAGGTCTTATTTTCATCCATTTGCTAACTTTTTATTTCTTTGGTCCCTCCTTTTTGTGGGCCAATTAGCAACCACTTCTAATCACTCTATCTTATTAGACGGATGAACGCAAAGAAAGTTATACAATACTGCTTATATTCCATTAACATTTTTGTGTAGAATTGAACCAGATAAGTGGTGATTCTTGAAATGAACAGCGTTTAAAAATATGATGAGAGCAAGAGAATAATTACTTAGATCTGATTCTGTCAAATTGATTCAAAATATTTGCCGACAGACCTGAACCGGCAACCGGAGGAAACCAAATGCAACGTCTAGTCGTAAAACTTGTAAATCTGGAGCAGCGATTGTTCAAATGGATCAACGGGCGCTTACACAACCGTTTTTTGAACTTTTGGCTGTACTATCTCACACATTTAGGCGGCGCTACCTTTACTATAGCCTCTACGCTTCTTATCTGGTGGCTCGCTCCGTATCCATGGAAAGATTCCGGCATGAAAGGAGCTATCGCTCTTGCGGTCAGTCACATCCCCGTGGCTATCGTTAAAAAGCTGTATCCGCGGATACGTCCGTACTTGGCGCTACCAGGTACGAATACATTTCGCAATCCCCTGTCGGATCATTCTTTTCCCTCAGGACACACGACCGCAATTTTTTCGGCTACCGTTCCTTTTATGCTGCAGTCACCCATGCTAGCACTGTTGCTGTTGCCAGTAGCGATAATTGTAGGTTTTTCTCGAATTTATCTGGGGCTTCACTATCCCACGGATGTACTTGCAGGAGCAGTCATCGGAACGTCTGCAGCAATAGGAACGGTTGCATTCTGGCCTTAAAGCCGATATGGTATGATTGAGAACATCCCAGCAGGAACAGGTGAAATGAGAGTGGCTAAAAAACGAGTGTTATTATTATCGGAAGGTTTCGGTGCCGGACATACTCAAGCTGCCTACGCGCTCTCAAGCAGCTTGCGGAAGCTTTCTCCGGATGTGCAGACAAGAGTGCTGGAGCTGGGGAGCTTTTTGAATCCGAGAATGGCCCCGCTCATTATTACAGCATACAAGAAGACTGTTGTATCGCAGCCTCGCCTAGTCGGATTGGTTTACCGTCATCAATACAAAAAATCATTAAACCGTCTTACAACGCTCGCTTTGCACCGTCTGTTCTACACACAGACCCGAAATATTCTTCGGCAGCTTCGTCCCGATTTGGTGGTATGTACTCACCCCATCCCAAGCGCGGTCATTTCACGTTTGAAGCGCTTAGGTCTACATGTCCCGCTGTGTACCGTCATAACAGACTACGATGCACATGGAACATGGATTAGTCCTGAGGTTGACCGGTACTTTGTATCTACGCCTGAAGTCATGCGTAAGCTGCGCGCGCGTGGAGTACCCGTATCAAAAATCCAGGTGACCGGCATTCCGGTGCATCCCAATTTTTGGGAACATCCAGGGCACGATGAAATCAGAGAACAATTTGGACTTAAACCCATCCCGACAGTACTTGTTATGGGCGGCGGCTGGGGCCTGATGAATGACGAATTTATACATCGTTCACTTACCGATTGGAGAGAAAAGATTCAATTTATTTTTTGTTTGGGGCATAATGATAAAATTCGTCGTAAAATGGAGCTAGATCCCCGGTTTAATCATCCAAATATTCATATTTTCGGATTCACACGGGAAATCGACAAATTAATGGAAGTATCGAATTTGCTCATTACCAAACCCGGCGGAATGACATGCACCGAGGGGTTGGCCAAAGGGATTCCGATGCTGTTTCACAAGCCTCTCCCTGGACAGGAGGAGGAAAATTGTCAGTATTTTACGGCTCAAGGCTTCGGAGAACCGATTACTTCGCTGGATGTTGTCGTTAAATGGATGAACCGACTGCTATACGATTTTCCAGAAATCGTTCGCAAGCGACAGGAGCACATTCATAATATAGCGCGATATTATCCTCTTCAGAGCGCACAGAGTATTTTGGATATACTGGAACCGAACAGGGTGCTTTCCTAAAAGGAAGCACCCTGTCTTGTTTACTTTATTTATTTTGTCTGCTTTTACTTTCCGTATTTTTCAAGCCGTGTTTTTCCGTACTCTTCCAAAGCGTCTTTACCAATCAGCACCTCGACGCGATGAATATTCATACCTTTACCCATGAACTTTTGTTCATATTCCGTCATGACATGCTCCTCATTGATTCCATCACGATGAAGGTTTAACGAAATATTCGTCATTTGCAGACCGCTGTCAGCGAATGAATTCAGAGAAAACTCAAACAATGTCTCCGAATCCGTCTTAAAATGAATTTGTCCTCTGCTATTCAAAAGCTGACGATACTTGTCCAAAAAACGCGGATGCGTCAAACGACGGCGAGCATGCTTGGCTTTAGGCCAGGGATCACTAAAATTCAGATAAATGCGTTCTACTTCCCCTGGTTCGAAAACATTCTCGATCTGTTCGATGTTTGCCAGTGCCAATTTGATATTGGGCGGTGTAACAACCTCTGAATCACTCCAGGCCAGGCGGGACTTTTCCGTAGCACGGCGAACCAGCTCATCATACATATCAAATCCGATATAGTTAACCTCTGGATTTCGGTAGCTCATTTGGCTTATAAATTGCCCTTTACCCATACCAAATTCCACATGAATGGGACGATCATTACCAAAAAGCTGCTGCCATTTCCCCTTATACTGTGATGGCTCCAAGATGACCAGATCTTGCTGTTCTTCCAGACTTTCACGTATTCCTTTTCTTCCGCGTAAACGCATGTTACTCCTCCATATGCTCTGTTATCAAGGAAAAAGGAATTCCACCCCCGCTTGAAGATACGGAAATGAAATTCCTTTTTCAATATATTTGGATTGGGGTCCAACTAGTTTAATTGTTCATAGTCTACCCCATCAGCAGGTGAAAAATCAATTGTCTTTTGGCAAGCGGCTCTGATTTTTTGACGTGCAGCCGTTCCAATCTGACGATCCTGCCCAAAACGGACACCAGTCAATGCTAACGCCTCATCAAAGGTTAACTCAACAGTAACTTTATCCATACGCGTCTTATCCTGCGTATTCATAAAAGATCACCTCACGGGTTATTTGTGATGGAACCGACGTGCACTTCCCCTAAAGCAGGCGATAGAAACAGCATAGCTGCCTCCCTGAAGAATAATCATTAGCGGCTGATAAGTTTTTATCTTCAGGATTAAAAACAGTCCTTTTATCATATGTCTGGTACCGCTTACAATATAACATATTGTGTAACCTTTTTCAATCCGGAAAGCGATAAAATCCGCACTTTTTAATGACTTTCTCGGTCAAGTGATTCCCATTTAAGATTGAATTTTGTTACAATAGGGTGATCGTAAAAAAAGGAGTCCTCCCATGAAAACAGATTTGTTGCCTGCTCCTCTCCTGTGGGGAGATAAACGGTTCCATACATGGAATTACGAAATGCGCGAGCAATTTCAAAATAAAGTGTTTAAAGTCATGCTGGATGCGGGTTTTACTTGTCCAAATCGCGATGGATCCATTGCCAAAGGGGGTTGTACCTTTTGCAGTGCACGCGGATCAGGTGATTTTGCCGGACGTCGCCGCGATGATTTGGTCACCCAGTTCAATACGATTCGGGATCGCCAGCATTTAAAATGGCCCAATGCTAAATATATTGGCTATTTTCAAGCCTACACCAATACGTATGCCCCGGTTGAGGAACTACGAGAATATTTCGAGGTTATTTTGGAACAGCCCGGTGTTGTCGGTCTGTCCATCGCTACACGTCCCGATTGCCTGCCTGATGATGTAGTCGATTATCTAGCCGAGCTGAACGAACGCACGTACCTGTGGGTCGAAATGGGCCTGCAAACTGTCCATGAATCGACCTCTGAGGTGATTAATCGTGCTCATGATACTCAGTGCTATCTGGATGCTGTAGAAAAGCTACGTAAGCGGAATATCCGTGTGTGCGCCCACATCATTTATGGTCTACCGCAGGAGACGCATGAAATGATGCTCGATACAGGACGTGCAGTAGCTGCTATGGATGTGCAGGGCATCAAAATCCATCTCCTGCACCTCATGCGTAAAACGCCAATGGTCAAGCAGTACGAAGCCGGATTGCTACGCTTTCTGGAAAAGGACGAGTACATTAAGCTCATTGTAGATACCCTGGAGTTTTTACCCCCTGAAATGATCGTTCATCGGTTGACCGGAGATGCACCACGTGATTTACTGATGGGGCCTATGTGGTCGCTTAAAAAATGGGAAGTTCTTAACGGCATTGATAATGAACTGAAATCACGTGAAACGTGGCAGGGAAAATACTGGAGGAAATCTTAAATGGGATTCCTGTCTGTTCTGAGCTATGCTCATCAATTAGTAGCTGCGCGGGTGCAGCCAGGCGATACTGCTATAGACGCCACTGTCGGCACAGGAGCCGATACGTTGTTTCTGGCTAAAGCTGCTGGCAAACGGGGCCGCGTCTATGGGTTCGATATCCAGCAGGCAGCTTTGGATTACGCTCGTCGTCGGCTAGAAGAAGATTCTTCCTCTTCATTAGCAGAAGTATCACTATTGCTGCAAGGCCATGAGCAAATGCGGGAGGCCGTTCCAGATCTGCTGCATGGTAAAGTGGCTGCTGTCATGTTTAACCTTGGCTACTTGCCGTCCGAAGGCGCCGATCTTACGGTTATCACACATACAGACAGCACGCTCGTCGCACTTGAAGCTGCCTTGCATTTGCTGCGCCCGCGCGGTATTTTGACTGCCGTATTATATCCAGGACACGCCGGAGGCAGGGAAGAAGCGGAAGCGGTCCTTCAATGGGCTTCTGCCCTCCCAGTCTCCAGCGGTCAAAGCATTATTTACCGTCAATTACAACGAGACGCTTCGCCTTACGTAGTCGCGGTTGAAAAGAAATAACGTCGGGTTGTTAAACTCGCATATTTGGTAATGAGCGACTTTCTTAGCCGCCTTACATATATTTTTAGCGCCATATGGGTCTATTCATCCTGGTCTATTGCCCAGCGGCACGTTTTGATTGCCTCATTCTGTTAGATCGTACTCATTACTCATTATGGAGGAGAGAAATCATGCTAAAGCCATACCCGCTGCAATTTCAACCTGAGTTCAAAGAGAGAGTTTGGGGAGGACGAGCCTTAGAACAATTTGGTCTGACCCCACCAGAAGGACATATTGGTGAAGGATGGATGATTGCTGATCATCCAAATGGAACAACAACGGTTATCAATGGCGAGCTGGCTGGAAAAGGACTGGATGAAATCCGCCAGACCTACGGACAGGATTGGCTTGGCGCAAAGGGCGTATCGAAAAAAGGCGGACGTTTTCCACTTTTGATCAAGCTACTGGATTGCAACGATGACTTATCCGTTCAGGTGCATCCGACGGATGATTACGCTGGACTTCCAGCAGGAGAATTAGGAAAAACCGAAATGTGGTACGTGCTTGATGCCAAGCCGGATGCCAAAATTATTTATGGTCTGACCGAAGGTGTAACCCGTGAAAGTCTGCGTACAGCTCTTGAAAGCGGAGATATCATGGGCAGTTTGCGTCAGGTTCCAGTTGAAGCAGGCGATACATTCTTCATCCCCGCTGGAACCGTGCATGCACTGTGTGCAGGTGTTGTGGTTGCTGAAATTCAGCAAAATTCGGATACAACCTATCGCTTATATGACTACAATCGCCCCGGTCTGGACGGCAAACCTCGTGAGTTGCACATCGAGGACTCCCTTAATGTAACTTCTTACGAAGGTGCAGGCGCAACAACGATGAAAACGGACGGCTTGCAGCCTGGAGAATGGCTCCAACTGGCATCCTGTGAGTATTTTGTTGTGGAAAAGGGTATCGTAGAGGGAAGTTGGACACTTTCTACAACGGAAGACAGCTTCACTATCCTTGTGATTTGCGAAGGCAGTGGAACCATAACATGGAACAATAATACGGAGTCTCTTTCCTGTAAAGCTGGAGATTGCTTCCTGCTCCCCGCTAATCTGGGCGGTTACACGCTGAATGACGGAATGACCGTACTTAGATCTTATCTTCCTTAAAGCTTAAAGGATGTGATGTCTAATCATGCGGGAATACACCTTCACCATCGCTGAAGATGACGGAACAGAGCTTTTTGCTTACCGATGGCTACCCGAGCAGAATGTTCCCGTCAAGGGGATCGTTCAAGTTTCGCATGGCATGTGTGAGACGTCCTACCGCTACATTCGGCTGGCCGAAAAACTTACCGCTTCTGGCTACGGTGTGTATGCCAACGATCATATCGGCCACGGACGCACAGCTGGTGATCCTGATAAGCTCGGTATGCCGGGAGCCAATGCATTCAATCGAATGGCAAAAGGCATGCTGGAGCTAGGCGAAATTGCGGCCAAGGAATTCCCTGATCAATCTCGTTTTTTACTGGGTCACAGCATGGGGTCCTTTTTAACCCAGAAAATTATGTATGATGATCAGCAGTCGTATCACGGGTTTATTTTATCAGGGACCAACGGACGACGTAGTCTGCTGAAACTCGGAGAGCAGGTTGCCCTACTGCAAGCCAAACTGCAAGGAATGGATCATCGCAGCATGCTGCTCAACGCTATGGTCTTTGGCGGCTTTAACCGAGCCTTTCGTCCGGTGCGTACAGCGTTCGACTGGCTGTCCCGTGATCCCGAGGAAGTAGATCAGTTCGTGCACGACCCATTATGCGGAGCTATTTGCACGACAGGCTTTTTCCTCGATTTTTTCAGGCTTTTACAAGAAATTCACTGGCCTTCCTCGCTGCAAAACATTAATCCAAAACTGCCCGTTTATATTTTTGCCGGGGATCGTGATCCGGTGGGCTTGTTTGGAAAAGGTGTGTTGTCGCTAGTGGATATGTATCGAAGCCTGAAGCTTCAAGACGTGGAGTATCGCCTTTATCCTGACGGTCGCCATGAGATGTTGCATGAAACCAATCGTAACGAGGTAATGAGTGACATCGTGGACTGGCTCGACCGTCATATTAACACAGGAGCAACCTCTGTTTCCGTTTTGTCTGGAGCCTCCGAAGCGCCCTCTTTATCAGCTTCGCCCGAGTCATCATCCTAGTGAGGAATAAGCAAAAGAAACCTTTAAAGCACGATAAAAGTGGCTTTAAAGGTTTTCTTTTGTATTCCTTTATATTTCATCAGGACATCATTTTTGAGTTAATTACCATGCATTTCGTTCTTTCAGGGAAGTAATATGAGCTATGTGATGTTTGCCATGCCAGGCATAGATGCCAATGTTTCGTTCCAGGCGGATCGTCTGGCCCGATTCAGGATGAATAAATGTTCGGTGTAGCTGATCTTCCCCTAACGAGCGTAACATGGTCACCCATCGTGCATGCAGTCCTTCCAGCAATTGCAACGAAGGTTCCAGTGGAAGCTCTCTGGCATCTGGTATTTCAGCCCAACGCCCCTCATCATAGGGTTTGATTGTCGGTGTATCCTCGGTCAGCGCCAGCTTAAAACGGATATAACTGTTCATATGGCTGTCTGCCAAATGATGAACAACCTGTCGAATTGTCCATCCTCCTTCGCGATAAGGCGTATTTAGCTGTTGCTCATTCAGTCCTTCGACCGCCTGACGCAGTTGTCCAGGCAATTCAGCAATGTCGTCGATCCATGTGATCAGCTGTTCTTCTGTAATGGTATCTGGAACCACGAACGGTCCAATCGGGTAGCGCAAGTCTTTGTCCAAAACAATTTCCGCCCTTCTCTATATCTGAATGTCTGCAATGCCTATAGCCTTATGTTAGTACTATGCAGGAAAAAAAGCAGACCCGCAAGAGTCTGCTTTTGTCATGCACGTACAGAGGAAATACACTCGCCTAATTTATTTTTATCCTTCCAGCAACAATGATTCGGGATCTTCCAGCAATTCTTTGACCGTTACCAGGAACCGGACCGCCTCGCTGCCATCAATAATACGGTGGTCATAGGACAAGGCGATATACATCATTGGACGATTTTCCATGCGTTCCTCGTCGATGGCAATCGGGCGAAGTTGGATTTTATGCATTCCCAAAATACCCACTTGCGGTGTATTCAGAATTGGCGTAGACAGCAGGGAACCGAAAATACCTCCATTGGTTATGGTAAAGGTTCCTCCTTGCAAGTCTGCCAGAGAAAGTGAATTGGAACGAGCTTTGCTAGCCAAATCGGCAATGCTCTTCTCAATTTCAGCAAAACCAAGACGATCCGCATCCCGGACAACGGGAACGACCAAACCTTCCTTAGCAGATACAGCAATCCCAATATCATAGTATTTTTTCAGTACGATATCATCGCCATTGATTTCTGCATTCACAGTAGGGAAGCGCTTGAGCGCGCCAACCACTGCCTTCGTAAAGAAGGACATAAAACCCAACCCTACATCGTGTTTCTCCTTAAACTTATCTTTACGGCGTTTACGCACATCAAGAATGGCGGTCATATCCACTTCATTAAAAGTAGTAAGCATGGCGGCTGTTTGCTGTGCTTCAACAAGACGCTTGGCAATCGTCGCTCTCCGACGGGACATCCGCTGCCGCTCCACAGGCTTGCTGTACTCTGTTTGAGCTGGAGACGGTGACACAGGCTTGCTGGCAACGGGAGGCGCAGGTACAGATGCTGTACGTGATACTTCAGCACCATTATGCGTTTTTACGTCCTCCTGGAACACACGTCCAAGCGGGTCCTTTCCCTGTACCTGCTCCAGATTAATCCCGCGCTCACGCGCCAGCTTCCGGGCGGATGGTGATGCCGTCTGACCATTTCCGTCGCTATTGGAGGGAACTGGCGGCGCAGACTTTTCTACTGCCTTACCGCTGCTTTCTACGGAAGTTGGTGAAGTTGCTAAGGACGGCGCTTCAGGCGCTTGGGTCGCTGCGGCTTCTCCGGCACCGGTTGCTTCCGCGCCACTGCCGCTTCCGATCAAGCCAACAGCTTCACCGATAACCACTGTATCCCCCTCCTGACGAAGGATTTTCTGAACCACACCTGCTTCTTCCGCACTAATTTCCAGATTAACCTTATCCGTTTCCAGCTCCAGTAGAACATCTCCCTGTCCTACGGAATCTCCTTCCTTCACAAGCCATTTGGAGATTGTCCCTTCCGTGATGGATTCTCCCATTGCTGGCACTATAATGTCGCTCACAGCCGCTACCTCCCCAGTGTAATATTGTTTTTGGAATCCTGCTTCAACGCCGATTGAATAATTCGCTGTTGTTCTAGGCTGTGTACTTGCTGATAACCACTCGCCGGGCTGGAACGATCCGGTCTGCCTGCGTAGCGAATTTCCGCTCCCTGTGGCACAACCTCTCGCAGACGAGGCTCCATATAACTCCAGGCTCCCATATTTTTAGGTTCTTCCTGAGCCCATACGAACTCCTTAACATGTGGGAAGCGATTGAAAATATTCCGAATTTCCTCTGCCGGGAAAGGATAGAGCTGTTCCACACGAATAATATGCAAGTGCTCTTCTGCCTCATTCCCGTTCTTATCTTTCTCCAACGCTTCCTCCAGATCAATGGCAATCTTGCCACTACACAATACAATGCGCTCTACCCGATCTGGACGTGATCCCAGACCAGGTTGCTCCAACACAGGACGGAATGTTCCCTCACTGAATTCAGAAGCAGGCGAAGCAACACGATTGTTGCGAATCAGGCTCTTCGGCGACATCATCACCAGCGGGCGAGCTTCCTCACTTTCGCTTAATGCAGCCTGACGGCGCAGCAGATGAAAATACTGTGAGGCGCTACTCAAATTGGCGACAGTCCAGTTATTTTGTGCAGACAGCTGGAGGAAACGCTCCAGACGTGCACTCGTATGCTCAGGTCCTTGTCCTTCGCTACCATGCGGCAACAGCATCACCAGACTGGATTTCTGTCTCCATTTGGCACGGCCAGCGGAAATGAATTGGTCGAAAATAACCTGCGCACAGTTGGCAAAATCGCCAAATTGCGCTTCCCAAATGACCAACGTTTCGGGAGAAAACACGTTATAGCCATACTCGAAGCCGAGGACTGACGCCTCAGACAATGGACTGTTATGAATACTGAACGAAGCACGCGCTTCCGGCAATGTATGCAGCGGGCAATGGGTACGCCCGGTTTCGGGCTCATGCAGCACAAGGTTACGGTGAGCAAAAGTAGCACGCTCCGCATCCTGACCTGTCATACGAATAGGCTTGCCGTCTGCTAGAATGGTGGCCAAAGCCAGCGTCTCCGCCAAGCTCCAATCTACCTTTTCACCCTCGTTCAGAGCTGTTTTTCTACGTTGTAAAATTCGTTCCAGCTTCGGATATACATGAAAAGCCTGTGGCCATTTGAGCAAGTTTTCATTGATTTGGCGCAGCTTTTTCAGTTCAACCGCAGTACGGACCGGAGAGCTCTGATTTTTTTTCCCCTTCACAGCTGTAAATTCAGGTTCCTCTTCTGGTTGATTCTTCACATGCTCATGCGCTTCCTTCAGTCGGTTTTGCACCTTCTCAATCAGAGCAGTACTAAATGCTTCATCCACTATGCCCTGCTTCATCAGCTTTTGAGCATACAATTTGCTAACCGTCGGATGATTCTTCACCTTATGATACACCAGTGGTTGTGTTGTTTCCGGATCATCAGATTCATTGTGACCATAACGACGGTAACCAATCAGATCAATCAGAAAATCCTTCTTGAAACGATTGCGGTATTCGCCAGCCATACGAGCCGCTGCAATACAAGCCTCGGGATTATCCGCGTTCACGTGTACAATCGGAATTTCGTAGCCCTTAGCCAGATCGCTGGCATAACGGGTCGAACGTGAATCAACACTCTCTGTCGTAAAACCCAGACGATTGTTCACAATAATATGCACTGTACCGCCATTACGGAAGCCACGCAAATTGGTGAAATTGAGTGATTCGGCTACGATACCTTCACCCGGAAACGCCGCATCACCGTGCATAATAATGGTAGCTGCCTTGCTGACATCCAGCTTCGGATAGCCTGCTTCACTGCGGTCTTCCTGCGCCGCGCGCGAAAAGCCTTGGACAACCGGATTGACATATTCTAGGTGACTTGGGTTGTTCGCCAACGTTAGACGGGCTTGCACGGCTTCCCCATCTTTTACAAAACGGTCTGCTCCCAGATGATATTTTACATCCCCAGTCCAGCCATAATTAATTCCCGTGGAACCTTCCGACGGAATCAGATCCTTATTCGGTGAATGATGAAATTCAGAGAAAATTTTGCTGTAAGGCTTGCCCAGCACATGTGCCAATACATTCAGACGGCCGCGATGCGCCATCCCCATCAGGACATGACTTGCTCCTGCATTTGTGGTTAGACGAATAATCTCGTCGAGTACAGGGACAAGCACATCATTACCCTCGATGGAAAAACGCTTCTGTCCGACGAATGTTTTATGCAAGAACTCTTCGAACTGTTCTACTTCTACCAATCTACCCAGCAACGACTTGCGTTCCTGTGTTGTGAGCGGCTTGGAGGACCAACCGGATTCAGCATAGCTATTCAACCAGCTACGTTCCTCCTCGTTATGAATATGACTAAATTCATAGGCAATCGGTCCTGTGTATGCTACACGTAGCCGTTGAATGGCTTCCCACCCGTTCAGTGTTCCCGCAGGAGCGTTATCCCATATTAAAGAGGCTGGAAAAGCCTTCAGGTCTTGTTCAGTTAAACCGTAAGATGCTGGATCAAGCAAACGTGTATCCTGCTCTGCATCCAATCCCAGTGGGTCAATTTGGGCGGCCAAATGTCCGTATTCACGGATGTTCCACACCATTTTGCCCGCTGTAACCGCTTTCTGTAATATGTTTGAATCAAGGTGCCCCAGAGCACTTGTAGGGGGGCCTTGCAACTTGTTGTCTATCATGGAAGCAGCCGAATATTCGGATTGTGGCGGCTCGCCCCATTGATCAAACAGCTCGCGGTAAGCCGGATCAACTGTTCCGGGGTCCGCTACATACTTTTCATACTGGTCCTGCACATAACCTAGATTAGGTCCGTAATACGTCTGCCAAGGTACCTGTCTGCTGCTCTCTTCCATTGTCATCTCGTTCCCTCCGTCAAATTTTGAAATTCATAGCTGGACGGAAATCATTTTCATTTTGATGTTTTGTTAAATCTTTAATTTGAGTAATTCACACTATGTTCACATTATATGAAATCCATCATCAAAAGTCGAATTTCACAGTGCTTATTTCTCTTCCATTGTATAAAGTTTTCTAGCTATGAGCATTTCCTTTTTCTCAACATATCCATGCGTAAATGAGATGAATCGGGTTGTTCTGTAATTCTGCAGCCTTGATCATTTAAAGATTAGAATGTGGTATAAAAGGATATCCTAATCAAAAAAAAGTTAACAACGCTTTCAGATCATACAACTTATCCGTAAGGCTTGTTATGGTAATATGGGCAAAACCACAATGGAGATGATATTTAATTTCAGGAATCAAACACTTGGCAACTTAAATAACCAGCCACCGGATATCAACTGACGGCTGGTTATTTAAGTTATGTTGCTCTCATACTACGCCAAACGAGTTAAAAACAACTTTCCAGTCCAACCCACTATGATTATCGTTGACAGCAGAATTAAAAAAGGTAGATGGCCGTTACGATGCAAATTCAAACTTAAAGTGACATTAAAGTCACTTTTCTGTACAATTTTCCTACTTTTCACTATTATTTTACTTAGGCATCTAAAAACCGCTTTGAAAGCGAAAGGGATGGAACTGTGACTGGACTAAAACAAATACTCAGAAACAAGAATTATGTCAGGTTTTTTCTGGCAACCTTCGCCTCACAAATGGGGGGAATTATCGGGGTTACCGCATTCATGTTTTATTTGTTGAAACGGTTTACAAATCAGCCTTACTATGCAACACTTGCCGAGTTAATGTATTCGCTCCCGATGCTGGTAGTATTTCTCGTGGTTGGAGTGCTGGCAGATCGGATGGACAGACAAAAAATTGCTGTTAATTGTGACTGGATCAGCGCCATTTTATCTTTATGCTTGCTTATTTTTATTTGGGTCGATTCGATTCCTTTGGTATTTGCCCTTCTCTTCATCCGTAGTGCTGCCTCCAAATTTTTCTTTCCAGCCGAAAGTGCCATTATACAGGGGATATTAAACGAAGAAGATTACACCATTGCCGCAGGCCTCAATCAAATGATGGGGAGTCTTTTCATGTTATTTGGAGGAACTTTGGGGGCCGTCGTTTACTGGCACCTTGGAATTACTGGAGCCATCCTCATTGATGCTGTTTCTTTTATTGTGTCTGCACTGCTTATTCGTTCCTGCAAAATTCCCAAGGAAGTACGCCTTCCGAACGGGGCACATCAATTTAAACAATTAAAATTCAAACTGGTCATGATCGATTTTAAACAAGGGTTTCTTTACATATTACGCAACAGACTATTGCTTTGGTTGGTTTCAGGCTTTTTTATGTTCGGTATTTTAAATGGAGGCTTTAGCGTTTTACCGATGTTTATTCTTAAATATAAGCTAGCTCCAGGCAACTATGAGCAGTATATGGTTTGGACAGGTATTATTTTTGGGGCTGGTGTGTTGCTTGGTACCCTAATCGCTTCCCTCATCTCCGCCAAGCTAAAGCTACACCAAATGATTGCAGCCGGAGTTCTGGTTGCCGGAATAGGTATGTGCATACTTGGATTTGTTAATCACCTCTATGCTTTTCTGATTATCAATTTTGTCATTGCACTGATACTTCCGTTCATTAACATCGGCATAGGAGGATGGCTGCCTCGTATTGTAGATCCTCAAATGATGGGACGTGTACAAGGTTTGATTAATCCGTTAATGATGCTGTCCCAGTCACTTACATTAGGTTTCATTGCTGTAAGCTTTCCTTCATTTATTTCAATTGAGCTCTTGTTTTTATTAGTTGGGGTTTGTACCGTTATGGTAGGCATATACTACACTATTGTGCTTCCCCGCTATGCTGATTACAGCACTTCTTCTAAGGCCCTTCAGGAATCTCTATAGGTAATTTAAAAAGTCATAAATGGCAGCATTGAGGGATTGTTGATTTGCCACTTTTGCTTCCGAATCCCGTGCAGAAGTGGCTTCATCCTATCTCCCCTCAATACTTCACAAGTACATACATTTGTTGTCTACGACTAGCTCGTCACAACCCAGTAGAGACAATGACTGATAGAGTATGTAATATACAAAAAAATGCCCGGCAGGCGCACGATCCGCACCAGCAGGACATTTGGATTATAATCGGAGTAGCGGGATTCGAACCCACGACCTCACCCACCCCAAGGGTGCGCGCTACCTAGCTGCGCTATACCCCGATAAACCAGTGTATGTAAAACGTTGCTGTTATTTACCATTATAATCTGGTCATAAAAGCCTGTAAAGGCATAATTTAGTCTGAGTGACGCAAAAAGTATAGACTAAAATCTGAGATCACAGGAGCTAACCATGCAGAGCAAAAAAATAATCATTTCCGCAGCATTATTACTTTTTTTAGTACAATTAAGCAATCCTATGTGCTATACCTTTGCACAGGATGAACTTGTCATAGATCAAAAAACGAAAGAGAGACTAGCAGAGCAATATGGCTTGGAAGAACCTCAGCCACCTACATCTGAGCAACAGCAAAAAATATTATTCGGAGCTGATTGGGGATTTAGTTTTCCTGTTAGTGCTGTTGTGCAGGACTTAATTAGCTTAACTCACGACCCACTTATATTTATTAGTCATCAATTGATTCATTCGCTAAAATCATAAGCCTTTTTTCATATTTGGAAAATTCAATAATGTAAAACATTAGGATCATTTTTTTGTAGCAAGTTGCCTGCTGCCTGGAGTCATTTCATCCTTTTTTAAGAAGGTTTAATTCAATGGGGCCCCTACCATATAACCACAGCAGTTCATCGAATAAAAATGTCAGTCCATCCTTCGCGCGTAAGCGTTCGATAATCTCCGTGACAACTTGCATAACTTCCCCTTGTACACCCTCTGCCAGTTGCAAGCCTCCGCTCTCTCCATCCAGGTAAAGATGCGTATGATATGACTGCTCCACCTTCTTCACATGGCGCAAACTCAGTATGCCATTTTCGAGGTAAAAGAAATATTGACAGTCATAAAGAACTCCTTCAAATATCTCATACATATGAGGGTAATCATACGGCCCCTGTACCATGGATACCCGCTCCAATTCTATTACCGATTCTGTCATACATCCTCGCTCCATTCCTTTGTTCAAAGTTTCTTATTTGCCAATAAGCTTTCTTTTACAGGTAGTTTTTCAAACTAGGCTGTTGAACGATAATTAATTGCTAATTGCAAAACCTTTTGATACGATAAGCATATTACTATGACGTTCACAAATAACATTTCAACAAACTAAATGCACATTACAGTGTTACTTTTGTTGTTTTCAGAATACATCCAACAGTGTTTATTGTCAATACTTTGATGTTTCTTTTTAACACTATAGAATGCATTAAGCTGGAGGAAAATATGATAAAGATTCATCTTTCCCGTATTATGGGTGAAAAACGGATAAATATTGCCGAGCTTTCCCGCATGACTGGATTACATAGAAACGGAATCACCAAACTTTACAACGAAGAAACAGACGGTGTGAAATTTGATACGCTGGATAAAATCTGTAAAGCTCTAGATTGCCATGTTCAAGATGTTATCGAGTATGTAGAGGATGATACAAATTAGTAAAATGGCACTTCTCTTGTTATGAGAAACTGTTTCAATTAGGTTTAGAACCTTGGCGTACTCCCTGGTGAACTGATCGAATACTTGCCAGAAGACGACGAAGAGAGCCGTTAACATGTTAAGGGCTCTCTGTTCTTTGTATAATATTTAAAATACTTTTTTACCGATCTTCCCACTCAATTAGATTTCACACCGTAATCCCTTTCTATAAGGTAATTTTAAATATATTTTTCCCACGTATGATAAATGTCCAATAAAGCATTAGGATTACGATCACCGTCTAAAACTCGATACATTTTATTCGTTAAGATCATGATCACATCCATATCTATTTCCTTAGACAAACCAGTGATAACAGGACGATTTACGCTAAAATAAGACTTTGGTTCCTGAATGATCCGCTTCTAACTCCAAAGCACTTTCACTTTGAATCTGTACATTCCCTAGATACCATTCCCAAATATCTATGTGCAAAAAGGTGGTTGCATTAATTTATATTCCATTTCAAAATCCCTTCTTGCTTTGCTATCTTAATTCGAAGAAAAACTCACGGTGACACCACCTGATACTAAGATCGTTAAAAGATCCATAAAATATTGCTGTGGTGAAAATCCATAACTTCTTTCTTCTCGATCCCATTCTTCCTCGAATCTTTCCAAGAAATAATGTGCGTTTTTCCAATGGATCGTGAACGGTCCTACTGCCCCAAAACCTCCACAAAGACAGTCCGATATACTGTCCAAGCTAAATCCAAAGTACCCTCCAGGCCCATTAATCGCTTCACCAAGTGCTATAAAAAATGTTGTAAAATCAAATATGTGTTCCCCGTCTAAGGTGTAGACTTCTCCTCGTTTATCCGGTCTGGCAAAATGATTAGATGCAGAATGTATTCTAGTCACGTTTAGCCATCCAGACCGTTCTTCGTTAGAAAAGCCTTGCCATATATTATTTTCAAGCGACTGAGAGCACTTTAAGAACTCCCATAATCTTAATTCAACAGGAGAGGGTTTCGTTTCAAGTATACCGGTTAGTTCCAGATTGAAGTTTCCTTTATTGTAATTTAGTTTATGGATTATAAAGGATTCAGGTAGGTGATAATAATAGCTTCCAATCCCTTTTTCTTCGTCATTTAAAATGACAATGCACAAGTTGGATACAGATTGTTTTGTCTTTGCTATGTTTCTTATGAATTCCTCATTAAAGACAAATTGTTCAAAAATGACCTTTTCATACGTTTCGACCATAATATCACCCGTTAGCCCAACCACATCTTGACAATAACCAACTGTGAGCCCACTTTCATCATCCATGACAGCAAATCTCTGCCTCATTTTGTATCATATCTCCTCACAATAATTTTAAGGAATGTAGCATTTAAGGTATCATTTTTAGCTTCTTAGGTAGAATAATCAATTATTTTGAAGCCGATAAGGTTTAAAGTCCTCATGTAAAAAGCCCTAAAGACTCCAACAAAAAATCACGCTTATGTTTGTTTTTATGATCGGCCAGCTTTCTTCTTATCATTTTTCTACATAGTTCCTTTTGAGCCTCAGAGATTTTATCTTGCACGGTACTTATCAGTTGATAGGATTGTCTACTTGCTTCAAAGGTATCATCCAGTAAATCTACTAGCGCCATAACATGAGTAGATACGTCAAAGAAACCTAGAGCATATAAAATTGTGCCTCTATTCCCCTTCGTCTTGGGATTTCTTAACAAGTCGAAAAGAGGCAACACCGCTTCATTGTCTCCTAGATCGGCTAACGTAACAGCAATTGCATTTCTCAGCAATATACTATCCGTCGTTACTAAATATCTCAATAATATTGGAGTGAATGTATGATCCTGCTTTTCACCCACATCCTCTATAATCCTTATCGCTTCCTTTAAATCTCCACTTTCTATGGCTTCTTCTAATCGCATTTTGTTCATAGTCCCCCGCCTTATTACAATATATAGAAACTATCCAACCTTATGCATTGCAACAATTTACATATGATAACAATCCTATATCTGTTTTGTATATAGCGAACATGTTCGAGATCCTAAAGAAATATCCACTCATTGATTTAAAATAAACAAAATGTTATATTGTCTATAAAATAATCATCATTCGATTGAGGTGTTTACTAAAATGGACCATTCCGAACTATTCTGGAATGCTGGTATTGAAGAACTGAAGCGCGGATATATTCGCCAAGGGGAGCAGGTAATTTGCCTCTTGGACGGACAACGATACGAGCAAGGCATCATATATCAGGATCAAGGGGTATTTTATGACGCGGAACGGTATATGCGTCTTCATATTGAGCGAACGTACGGTTCGGTCTTTGACTATTTGATCGGTCTGGACAAAAAGCTGACCGGACTGACGGATCACCAGAATCGGTTACTTCAGTTATTTTATCAAGGCATGGGTGATGCGGACATTCAAAAGGAAACCGGAATCGGCAGCGCATCTACCATACGCAATCATCGCTTTGGTCTCAAGGAAAAAGAACGACAGGCCAAGGTATTTCTTACATTAATGGAACTATTAAAGGAGAAAGACCGCCACGCTCCCGCCATGGTAGACGTACCCGTACGAGCACGGATGGTAGACGAACGTTACAACATTACGGAAGACGAGAGGCAAAAGGTACTCACGAAGTATTTTCCGAAGGGTACAGACGGGCGCCTAAAGACCTTTAAAATGCAAGAAAAGCACAAGCTGATTGTGCTGCGTGAAATTGCGGACCGTTTTGTAAAGGGACAAATATATCATGAGAAAGATATCAATGCGATTTTACAGGAAGTATATGACGATTATGTCACGGTGCGAAGATATATGATTGAATACGGTCTATTGGATCGCAAACCGGATGGCAGTGAATATTGGTTGAAGGAATCTTGAAGCTAGGCGCTTATAAAATCAGCATTTTGCATAATTCGATTCTCGACGCTCGTAGGTACAATATATAGACGAACTAAAGCGTTTCGATCTATACATTGCTGATTTGAAAACGCTCTTGGGATTTATGCAAAATGCTCAAATAGGAGGATTGGACAATGGATCGAAGAAAAGAACTAGTTCAGCAATACATGGAGATGAAGACAGAGGCAGGAATCTATTGTATTCGCAATACACGCAATGGGAAAATTTTTGTCGCTTCCACGCCGAATTTAAAGTCGCTGAATGGACGGCGTTTTGAGCTGCAAATGGGTGGATTTAAGAACAAACCACTACAACAGGAATGGAATGAATATGGCGAAGATTCGTTTGAATTTGAAGTGCTGGACGTTTTGAAGAAAAAAGATTCGGAATTCTTTGATGTCAAAGATGCACTGGCAAAGCTGGAGCAGACCTGGCTTGATCGACTCCAGCCTTACGGAGACAAAGGATATTTATAAACTTACTGCTTTACGGGAAACTCCGTCCGAAGATAGCCAAAAACAACAGCGTCAACAAACTGACCTTTTTCATAGAAGTAATCTCTCAGGTGACCCTCTTTAGTAAAGCCACTTTTGAGCAGCAGCCGTCTGGAGCCTTCGTTATCTGGATCAATGAAGGCTTCTATACGGTGAACCTGCGGCAATTGAAAGCCATAATCCACTACCGCTCTCAACGCTTCTGTCATCAGCCCTTGTTGCCAATATTCCGGCGCCAGCTCATAGCCAATTTCAATACGAGAGTGCTCCTTCTGCCAGTTATGAAATCCAATTGTACCCACCACCTGCTCAGGAGCTTCTTTTAACGTAATTCCCCAACGAAAACCCGCTTGCTTCTCGTATCTGGTTAGCATGGAACGAATAAATTTCTCAGCTTGCTCTACCTCCGTAAAACTTTCCAAATCATAATATTTTGTAACCTCATCTCTGGAAAAATAGGCAAATACATCCCTCGCGTCTCCTAATGTAAGCTGTCTTAAACGAAGCCGATCGGTTTCCAGAATCGGAAACGTTTCCATTGTCATCATTCATCTCCTCCTTCACATTCACAGAACCTACCTTGTCAACCACCAGCCGATCCCCACCATCAATCCATTGATGAAGAATAATGCGATACATGCTCTCCACTTGTTGATTTTACTTGTTTGAAAAAAGCCGGTTACCGTACTACGGCACATAAACAATGTAAACAATAAATTCCAAATAATACGCATACCATATTTAACATAGTATAGAGCAGGGCTTAGCTGCACACCACCTAACATTGGGGAGACATCGGGAATAAACAGAATTGCACACGCATAACGCATGGTCTCATATGTAAAATAAAATAATGCCAGCCACCAAGCCCACTTCTTACCGAACAACATACCAATACCGGCAGCCGTTCCTGCCAAGCCAAGCAACGCGATAAACCCTTGAAACATGCCTCTGCACATGCCTAATAACGTAGAAGCCTCATTTAGTGCATTGAGCGTCAATAGCTGTGTCACCAACAGCAGTGCTCCATTAAAAATTAGTAAAATAGCTGCAATGCTTACACCTAAAGGTCGTTCGAAAACCACGTTCGTTACATAATCTTCTACTTCTTTTTTCGTATACAAATCGGACACTTCTTCTACTCTCCTAACCCAATTATATACCTCCATTTTGCGGCGGGCATAATAACAGTGTGTTCTCGCCTCATTTCCATATATCGGCTTTTAGGAAAATATGGTTTAATCTTCCCTGAAAAATTCCGTTATCTATACAATAATTTATTATTCAGGGCAACTATGCTATCAAATTAACGTCATGGGAATCCCGATCATTAACAGAATCCCAAATAGAGTAATATCTATCCTTATACTACCATTCCAAGAGTGAATCTGACAAATGATTGATACTAGCACTTATGAATGTATACGCGTTATTTTCGTAGCTCTGTAACCTTTAGAGGACTCGATATACTCTACTTGATACCCCATTCGGGCATCCAAAAGCTCTTCCATGAATAGGAGACATGGACTGTAAATAAAGCTCCCTCCTGGCCGAATGGCTCTAAGCAATTCCATATATTTATGAGCGTACTCATGAATATTACCGTCTGTCTTCAGATGATGATGTATAAAATGATTGGAGAATGCCATATGTGAAACGATCGTTCCCCATGTACTTTCTTCATAAGTAGTCGCTAACCAATCTCCTCGGGTGATACAACCGTCTGTTTCAGCCAGCCGATCTGTTCCGTATGCCTCAATTCCATAGGCACGTAAATAAGTAACCAACCGTGCCTCTGATCCGCAGCCAACATCTAGAACAGGCTCTTGCAAACGAGCAATGTCCAATCCTAGCAGATTCGCTTGCAACTCCGGCGTATATTCCTCACAAGGTATCCAAAAGGTATACTCACTCTCTGCATACTTAGCGAACACTTCACGTCCATTGGTACGAGTTAAAAAATCTCTCAAATGCCCATAATGCTGCTGGAGCAGTAAGTCCAGAGTTGCCCCTGCTATAGACTTCTTTGGGAACAGCTTTTCAATCCGGGTGAAGAATCGATCATACAGCTCCGTAAGCTCCCTCGCATGATCTGTGTGAAAATGTAGATACTGATTGGTATTTACAAACTGGGACAGTATTTGGGCCGCTACATCCTTCACAAAAACATGATACGTATGCTGGCGCTTCAAGCTTTGAAGCATGAGGATCAGTTCCGAGCTTCGCTGCGTCAGCCAGTACGTCATTTCCGTTGATGGTCCTAACAGAACAGAGCCCTCGCGCATATAAAATAAACTCCGATGCTGATTATGCAGGAGTTGACCGTTGATAAGATTATGAAGTTGAGCTACTGTCATACTACTTCCTCCTTAAAGTCCAGAACATTAAAGCCCCACCCAAGCCTAAGTCATGCTGGGTTTGGGTAGGGCCAGCTTATTTTCTGAGTATATCATTATGGAAATTCGGTGCTATTGCAGATTCTCCGTCTTTACATTTGAGGATAAAGGAATATTCAAGTCACGAACCCCTTGGACTACCAAGCGGGCTATTTGCTCCGCACCATACTCCTGAAAATGTGTATCATCCTTCACGCCATCAGGAAATGCAGGAAACACACCTGGCTCCAAATGTAAAAACAGTGGAAGTGTTCCTTCCAGGCCTAGTGTATCATAGTAGGCTACACTCAATTGACTAAGATTGATCAGTGCTACCCCCGTCTCTGATGCTGTTTCCTTCATCGCCTGCACATATTCCGGGAAACTAATCCGAAACGAAGCACTTGCTGCATCATAATCGCGGCGGCCTACAGGAGTAATTAGCACAGGGATCGCACCGCGTTGGGTGGCTCCTTGGATGTACGTTTTCAAGTAAACTTTATAATCGGCAGGTGAAACATAACGCTCCTGATTATTGATCGCGGCATCATTATGCCCAAACTGTATGAACAGATAATCTCCTGGACGGATATTCCGTAAAATATCATCTAACCGCCCTTGAACCAAAAAAGTCTTCGTGCTACGTCCACCAATAGAACGGTTCACAAAAATAGTCTCATCTGTAAAAAATGGAGCAATCAATTGCCCCCAGCCTGCCTGAGGCTTCATCGAGGCTTTATAAGTTTGAACCGTAGAATCGCCCGCCAGGTATACGGAAGGATGTTCTCCAGCCGTTCGAGCTTTATTGGGAGTGATAACCAAGGCGTTGATCTTCGCTTCATTTCCTGAGAAATACAATTCTAGCTGACCGTCGATGAGTGCAAGCTCAAACGCAGCCTCAACAAATTGTCCTGCTGTTTTGGTGGTAGGTTCTACTTTAACAATGGATTCGGCTTTAACCGTAATATCCGTGTTTCCGGCAGTATCTCCGGCAATTAGAGAAAGCGTGTAATCCGCAGGTGGTAAATTGACGACAAAGGATGAGCCTTGAACACGCACAAAATCTGAGCGGATAGCATCACTTCCACCACGGTTCTCTTCATTTACCTTGGAAAGATCGGTAAATCCATAGCCACGCTCAGGCGTGTAAGCATCCTTAGCAGTGACCTGAGTGTAGCCGTCAGCCACATCCCCAGGACCAAAATCAAAACGAAGAGGCGCCGCAAGCTGCTTTTCCGCTAATGCCTGCCCTGGAATAAGTATGGTTGCAAACAACAAGCTGAACCCTACGCATAACCCAATCATCTTACCGAACGACCTGTGATGCTTTCCCTTTTGTTTCAAGCGCAACCCTCGCTTCTCAGATTATTTGAGTGGTTTGTCATCGTCCATACGTCTATTGATCCCCACCAGCCTTTGGCAGCCTTGGTCCAGTACCCAGGATACCACAATACCAACCGTGTACCTGATCAGATCCACGGTCAGAAACCCTTTGCCAAGCACTAGGCCGCCCAGGGTGGTCGCCCGAATGTGGTTAATCCAAGGAGCCTGGTACATCTGACTGAATTCAATAGCGAAGCAAAACAGCACACTGCCCCACAGGGCTACAGACAACTGACGGTTCACCCACAACATTCTCAGCCCAAAATAAATCATGCATGCCCACAAGGCATCCCCAAAGTGATTGGCAACGAATGCAGGTAACTGGGTGGAGAAAGCCCTGCTTCCCAAGCCCAACAAGATCATGACCAGCACGGCAACCAGATACGCAGCGCGAGCCTTCCAGTGGAACTTTTCCTTTATTTCCTGATTAATTCCCCTACTGCTGCTCTTACGAAATTTTCTCATACTAAATTACCTTTCCTAACACCGGAAAATACCTACCAAACTTCTAAAACTTCGTAAAGCATCCTCTAGGGATAGCGCTTGCAAGATTGCTGAACCTTAAGCTGATGTCACATTGTATGCACACCAACTTGTCTGTATTTTTCGTCATATCATGAATCATAATAAGCCCCCGCAATATCATACAATCGCTTGCTAAAATTCAACACCACGCACCTTGGCAAAAACCATTTGGTGTGCCATGCTTCCCTCTTCATCATACTCGACGTTTCTTAAAATTCCCTCCAGTGTAAAACCTGCACGTTCTGCTACCTTGGCGCTGCGCGTGTTTCTAGAATCACAACGAATCTCCACCCGATTGGCATGCAAATGCTGTATGGCAAAATCCGTAATACCGTGCACGGCCTCGGTTATAATACCTTTGCCAGTCCATGAGGTTCTGAGCCAATATCCAATTTCAAATCTTCGTGCATCCCAATCAATACGATGCAGACCGCTGCTGGCTACAAATTGTCCCGAAGCCGTATCAAATATATACAGCACCATGTCGGATCGATCCAGGAATTTAAGTCTGGCTTGGCGTGAACGGATTTCAGATTCCTCTACCGTAGGGAGATTTCTCGCAAAAGGAAGCCAAGGCCGCAGCTCATGTACACTCTCGCGTATCGCCTCATT
Source organism: Paenibacillus sp. FSL W8-0439 (assembly GCF_038008995.1). Taxonomy (NCBI): domain Bacteria; kingdom Bacillati; phylum Bacillota; class Bacilli; order Caryophanales; family Paenibacillaceae; genus Paenibacillus; species Paenibacillus sp. FSL W8-0439. The sequence goes on along the minus strand of NZ_JBBPAK010000001.1, from coordinate 1,596,659 downwards.
GACCGCCGCACCATCGCCCCATTGCGGAGCGCGTATAGTCAATCGCTCCGTCTGGAATTGTTCCGGGAATGATAACAGAATAGGATTCGGTTGCTGCTCGATACTCATGATGCTCCCTCCTCCATATTCGATGGATAACTGAGACGATCCAGCCAGCCAGTGATTTCTCGTAGGCTCTGAATCTGATGATCAGGTACAATGCCTGCTTCATTCCACGTCATAAAGCCTTCCAGCCAAATGGTATGCAATCCTGCACTTTGCGCCCCACGAATATCATTTGTCGGATGATCGCCTACATAGCAGGCATGACCAGGTTCGGCAATGTCCAACTCATGCAGAGCCAACTCGAAAATACGAGGATTAGGCTTCTCGACGTTGACTCCGCCTGATACAATAATGGAATCCACATAATCTCTCAGCATCACTCGGTCAATCTTCGCCTGCTGTGTACGGAGTGAACCGTTGGTAATCATACCAAGCTTCAAGCCCCGAGACCGCAGTTCAGACAGCACTTCCTTCGCTCCGTCCATCAGGACCGTAAATTTATGAAATTCACCATACCAAAAGCCCAACATCTCCTGTACTGTCGTATCGGGATTTTTCAGTTTCAGGTCTGCATGCAGCTCCGTATACAGCTCCCTTTTATCCCGGTAGCCGTCCTGATCTGCCAGACGTATTCGTTCAATGACCGCCGCACGGCTGGCCGGTTCTTCTGCCACAATAAATCGTTCTATAAACCGCTCCGTATATGCCGCGAATGCCAGTTTGCGGTGAATCAGTGTATTATCCAGATCAAAAATAATGGCTTCTATAGACATAACAAGCTCCTTTCTGTCCGTAAATTTATACCGATCAGCTCGAAACAAATTGAATAACTCCGATCATAATAAGCAAGAAAAAAATAGACAAGAAAATGATGATCATGTACTTTAAGATTTTGCTGGAAGTCGACTTTTGTTCCAGTTTGGTCTCGATCTGGGTCAACCTTTCTTTGATTTCTTCCAAATCCTGCTCCAACTTCACCTTAGTCTCTCCTTCCTTTATCTCGACTTATTTAATTTCCTAACGATTCGGCGATTCAGCTACATAAATCACTCCAAAAGCGAACTGTTTTTACCGCCTCAAAATTAATCTGTTCGTAAGTCTTCTCCCCAAATTCCAGCTTGAAATACTCCTGCAAACTTTCTCCATACACGATAATATCCGTTTGATACACTGAAAATACCGGATTTCCTTCTTCACATGGCTGCTCTGGGATATATCGGTGACCATAGACGGGGATCAGCTTGGGCACACGCAAAAACTCACGTTTACATGTATCAACGGCTTCCTCCAAATCTGTTGGTCTTTCTCCCCATTCGGAAGGCCAGAACATATTCTGTTCTACATCAAAAATCATACCTTCAAGCGGCCAATTCAGCCTTTGCCGAATGACACCCATCCGCTGTGGTGACGTATCTCTCCATGGGATGAAGCTTTTACCGACTGGAAGAACGTTCATCAGCAGCTCTCTTAAGTCGGGCGGAAATTGAATATCATACCTGTCTTCGACCTCAGTAATCTCCTGGGTGGATAAGCCTGGGGTTAAGGTTACATCGTCTTTACGTAATAAATCGATAATATAAGCGATATCCATCTTGGCTTGAACACCTCCATTCGCTGTCTGACTGCACCTTCTGATTGATTTCTAGCAGTTAGTCTAGCGGATTGGTCAAGAGGCCTACCAGACTTGTAACTTCAACTTCACCGACTCGGCGTGGGCCTTCCATAAAATATCCCCTGGTTCCTACATGTATCCGGTGTCGGTGTACCTTTTCCCTCATTTCTCCAAACAAAATCCACATTCTTGCCTGACCTTCCCGGTGAACCGGGTGCCTGGTATCCATGATCAATTGACCCTCTTCATCTTCAAACTCAGGATGTATTGCATAAATTCCCGTTGTTGTAATATCGTCGCCCTCATAGGAAAAATCGCAGCGATAACCCTGAATAGGCAGTTGTTTCCTGCCTCCTTCTTCCGGTGTGTAAAATCGATATTCTACTATAAAATCGTGCGGATGCTGCCTACTATGTTCATAGGGATTCCACATTTCATATCATCCCCTCTGGTCTTTCCCAAAAATATGTACTTCCTTCTAGTGTAATCCAATAGGAAAAGAAATCCAAGACCTATCCGCAAGACATTGCTGAATAAGCTTGGATGATATGAGAGTCTTTTTTTCAGAATATATGACTTTTATACTTGCTGTCCGTTCACCTGAATATCTACGTCTACCTGCTGTCCCAGCCAAGCCCGCATGTGATCCCACGAAAAAACCTGCTCCATGTGAAAAACACCATATGGAAGTTCTGAGCGATACAGAGCAAGCGCTGCAAAGACGGCAGCTTTAGCAGTTAAATCAGACTGATGATGTCCCCTTAGCCTGCATTCGACCCTCGTCTCCTTACCATTGAGAGTTCCTTGGGCGTCTACCTTGACCGCTACAGCATTTCCTCCAAAATGCACCTTGCCAAAGCTGCGAACTACTGCCTCACGAACCGTTGGCAGTCGGAGCAGACCTGATATTCCTATTGTCCGAAGCCCTGCCAGAAGCCAAGTGGTCAATCGCGAATCGAAGCACAGGCGTGTGCTGACCGTAGGAACATCAAGTGTACGTGGAAGTGTCTGTTGATCCGAAAAAGGAAACCGATACGCCCGATGACGACCCACTCCTGCACCAAAGTCTGCCACTATGCCGTCGGTAAAGCTTCTTCGAGTCACTGGGCGTCCCTGTTCTATCACCTCCAAGTCGGTATGAATCTGATCTACAGTCCACTCAATCGCAGCCTGACCGTGTCGATCACCCAAGCCCAGCATCAATGATATGTTCAGCTCATCCGTTTGATCCATGAGCTGTGTCGCTTGCAATGCCAATAGATTAGTTAGCCCTGGAGCTAATCCTACACTTAGCAGCGCAGTGGCCTGATAAGCTCGGGCCTCCTGATGACACTGCTCCACCTGACTCAAAAAGGCCGCATTTGTAGTAATATCCATGTAATGCACGCCATGCTGAAGACAGGTGCGTATCAAGGCTGTATTGTCCTGATCCAGACACATAATAATCATTTTGGCTTGCTTTAATATCGACGGGTCCAGCGGTTCATGAATATTAAGCTGCAAGGGTCGTATCTTGCCATTCGATTGTTGGCTGAATGCAGTGGCACGTTCCAGACTGCGGCCCGCGGCAAATACCTTGCCGGGGAACATTTCACTTAACTCTGTACATACAATTTTTCCAACATGGCCATACCCGCCAATAATGATGATGTTATCCTTTGTCATAAGCCGTCTCTCCCTCTTTAACCGCAAACCATGCATTTACTAAAAAAGCACCATAATACCGGGTGATGTGGGTAAAGCCTGCATCTATCAACAGTTCCTGAATTGCTGCATTGGACACCGGGTTTGACTCGCGACCGATGGAAACAGCGAATCGCTCCCAATCCTCCAGTGAAATACCCTGACTCAGCATATGACCTTTCCATGCCTGCATTTGGATGGAAAAAGAAGGCTCCTGCGGATTCCCATTAATAGAAGCTAGACAAAAAGGTGCGCCCGGCTTGAGTCGAGCGGATATCTGGCGCAGCAATGCCTGTTTACTTTCCAAGCTCTGAAGAAAATGAAGCACCAGTAGGCAGGTAGCAGCGTCATAGACTGGTTCATCGGATAATTCTTTGCAGTACTTTTCGTGCTGTTCTTCAGGCGATTCTCCAGACAACTCTTCCAACGTGCCTGTAACAAATGATATTTGTGAACCGATGCCCGCTTGTGTCACACGTTGACGTGCCAAGTCCAGCATGTGCTCAGAGGGATCAACTGCCGTAAAGGACCATGCCTCATGCTGCCCTCCGAGCGTAATCAATTCCTGACCGCCCCCGGCTCCGACAATCAGCACATTCGGATCGATATTCCTGTTATGAGCCTGCGCTTCAAGCTGTGCGGTTATCAAACAATCTGTCATCTCATACAGATGGGTGTATCCAGGTATTTTTAAAGCAATCGTATCCGCATATTTATGTACATTCGGATGATTCCAGCTCATAGGTTGATTTGAGTCGGTATTTCCAATATGGGGTTGTTTCATATGTGCTCTCCTCCAAACATTTAGCCTTGATCTTCAACGACCATTCATTTATTGTAGATTTAATTAAGAATCATTCTCAATTATAAAGACAATACGAATATCCACCATCCCATAAATATGGGATTTAGGAAGAGGCACTTTAAGAATCTCCAGCTTTCACGATAGGAGTAAACGATGAACGCACATTATACTCAATTTGCACAGCTTAAGAATGATCAACAACCAATCATGGAAATGGGAAATAAATCACCCTCATCTCCTACATACAAGCACACGCTAATCGATTGCTTGCGTACTCAGATTTCTTTTGATGCGGCATGCTGTACCTCAGTAGATCCACGAACGCTGCTTTCCACGGGTGCATTTACGGAGTCGGGTGTAGAGGACATTCATAGCAAACTGCTAGAATACGAGTATCTGCACGATGATATCATGAAATACGATCAATTGGTGCGAGAAGGACAGCCTATCGCGACGCTTCATGGATCTACACAAGGCCAGCCGGATCGCAGCACACGTTTTAGAAATGTTTTGCAACCCGCTGGATTCGGCGATGAGCTGCGTATTCCATTTATGTACAAAGGAAGCTGCTGGGGATTTCTTACGTTGTTCCGCCACTATGGAAAGCCTGTATTCAGCGCGGAAGAGCAACAACTGCTTGAAGCGTTAGCGCCATCCATAGCCTACCATCTGCGTCAAACCAGTGTCGGTGTATCTCCAGCCCCCGCTATGGCTATGGAACATGAACTTGAGCCAGGTGTTCTGACGCTTTCCGCCCAACTAGAACCCCTCTCGTCCAATGCAGTTGCAGAGCAGTGGCTAAAGCTGCTTCGGCAGCAGGAGGGAATCCATGAGGACGAGCTGCCGGCCTCTGTTCGGGCGGTAAGCTTGCGAGCGCTATCCACTTCTACTGCACCAGCCAGACTATGTATCCCTTCCGCAGACGCTGAAACTCCTTGGGTCACGATCAGAGCCACTCTCCTGCAAGGCGGACGCGAGCATATGGGCGAGAAGCAACTGGCCGTATGGTTTGAGCCTGCTAAAGCAACGGACATGTTGCCGCTTATGGCTGAGATCTACTCATGGACTGAACGAGAGAGACAGCTTGTCCGGCTCATTGTCCAAGGCTTTTCTACCAAGGAACTGGCAAGTGCACTTCATATTACGGCCTACACGGTGCAGGATCATCTGAAAGCCATTTTCTTGAAAACAGAGGTAAGCAGCCGTCGTGAGCTAGTATGGAAGGTATATTCCAGATTCAATTAATTATGTAAAAAAGACAGATGACCCGATTAAGGATCATCTGTCTTAGCATCACTGCTCTATTGAGACGCAAGAGTCTTATTTCTGCGAAGAGGATTTCGTATCATCGTATGATACTGGTGAGGGCTTCGCAATCCATTCATCAGCCTCAGGCTCGATATCCACGCCATTGTCCAGCTTCGTTTTCTCCATCAAGGAATCTCCGTCCTCGTTCTTCTTGTTGCGGATTTTCGCTTCGTCTTGAGTGTGGTCGCTCATGTTGATTCCTCCTTTTTTAATTTCATCTGATGGTTGTACCTTACTCATAATTACCCATTGCCGTCCTGTACAAACCTCTACACCACCAGATGCCCTTTTTTCTCCGCCGGTCCAATGGTCGCCTCAATGCCAGCATTAAACTCCAGAAAGTCGCTCTCTACTCCATCACTAAAAATAACTCCATTCTCCGGCATCTGCGAAGCAATTCGCAGCGGTCTTTCAACGGCCACCTGCCCAAACACCAGCTCCGCAGCAGTCGTCCGACTGGGGAATGGTTCTCTCACTGTAAAATAAAGCGAGGGCGAGCTCCAGGTTGCACGATGATCATGCCCCATTCCTTCTACTGTCCCTTCCTGGCTGAAAGCAGCATCTGACATCAGGTGATCTGGAGTCAGCGAGACCGGATGCCGTGTAGCACTGCCGACAATCCCGGCCGCTCCAGCCAGCACACTGGTCAGCCAGCCCGTCGCCCCCAACCCGGTGGAAACAATAATACCGCTGGACGATTGCTGCTCTACCTGATCCTCCAATCTCAGCTCATATCTCGCAGAAACATGAGTTTTGCGCCCGATGAACAAATCGTTCACAGCATATATGGATTGGCCATCATTTAGTTGGGCCTTAGCCAGCGTAACCTCCTTAATCGGCCGTCTGTGCACGAACACATCCGGCACCACCCAGCGCAGATCAGATACAGTAAACGGCAGCAATACCCCATCCCAGCGCAATGGATCTGGATTTACGCCAATTAGCGGCTGCTCGGTCAAATATTTTAACGTGTTGGCTACCAGCCCATCCTGACCCAGTACCACCACCGTATCCTGCTCACCAAAAATAAAGTTCGGCACATGTTCCCGCTCCACAATCTGGACACGCCCCAAGGCCGATAACTCGGACGTCGCCGTTGCCACCGCCCTGCGGTAATTTTCATCCTCCAGCACATAATCACTAAAATCCGCACCCAGCCGTTCCATAAAGAAGCGAGCCTGCTGCACCGTATTGTAACGAACAATCAGTTCCTCCAGTCGCGTTTTACGCTTCACCAAAATAATCTTCTGCTCAGTCATTCGGCTGCTCATCGTGATCTTCCTCCAGACCCTCTCGATCCTGCTGATCCACTTGTTCCCGTATCTGACATGAGACCTTGCAGCAGATCAGGCGTAATATTCAACTGGCCGATTTTCCCTGCATTTTCTGCGAGTTCCTGAAAGGCGATCGCAATCAGCTTATCCGGGCTCATATCCATGTTGGCCATAGCTTGAAGTACGTTAGGCTCGACATCCTGCAACGATTTCATCACCGCTGTCAGCTCATAGGCCTTGGCATCGGCTTCGGCCTTTTTATTCGTTACGGTCAGCTCAATCAGTTCGCGCTTTTTCTCTTCCAAGGCCGTGTCAAACCGCAGCTGCTCCTCCTTCATCTCACTTTGCTTTTGCTTTACGGAACGCTCGGCATCCAGTTGGGTTTCGCGGATCTGCCTTTTTTTCGTCTCCACCGCAATTTCCGTATTCAGCTCATTTTCCTTTACACGGCGCTCCTGCTCAATGGATGCGTTACGACGCTCATACAAAGCATGATCCGCACTGCGAAGAATTTCCTCTCTCGCCTGCGCTTCCAGCGCTCTCATCGTCTCCTTATTTGGTAAAACCGCCAAAATGGACAGCCCCATAACCTCAATGCCCAGTTTCTCCATTTCAGTATGCTGAGCAATATCCTTCGTCATGTTTTGGGCCAGACGTTCACTGGACTGAACCGCTTCTTTGAGTGGAACACGTTCCAGATACTTTTTGGTAAGCACCTTGGCAATGTTAATCACCCGTTGGGCCAGCTTGCTTGGATCGTCCGAAATGTAGCGTCGTTCCTTCAAATCATACGTGTAGTTTAAAATCTGCGTCGTTCTGCGGTAATCCACAATCCGATAAGTCAGTTGCCCCTGCACGGTCACCGCCTGGAAATCATTTGTCATATCTTCAAACATAAACGGTACATCAATGGAAGAGACAGGCACGACAACGACCGAGGTGGTCGGCGCGTAGTAATAAAAAGATAACCCAACACCCTCTCGAACCACCTTCCCGTTCTTCACCTTCATGACATACTCACTGGGCTGAAATTTAACAAAATTAAATCCAAACATCGTCGCTTCCTCGCTTTCTTTAGAGTGTTCATTTTTATTATTTCTCAATTGTTATTATCAATTTGTTATTAACAATAAAATAACACAGATAATCCATAATATCAATATGACATTTACAAAAAAAAATAAAGGCCGCTTCCTCTCCGATACGCTCGGTTAAAGGAAACAGCCTCAGATTTCTTGCAATTTATTTTATAAGAGCACTTTCAAAAATTTTATACCTAACTGCATATTTACATAGAATCAGCAGCAAAACGAACCGCTCTGCTAACCAAGACCGGCAACACAGATATATGACCTTCGTCTGCAAATTCCCGGAACTCTACGTGTAGTCCTAGATCGTCCCTAGTCATTAAACGCGCAGCTAAGTCCCTGGCCTTTTCCTGCATGCCACTAAAATGTCCAGTCTCTAACTCCCCTACAGCAATCAGCAGCTTTTTATTCCAATGCTTCTGCGCAATGGAAGCTACAAACTGCTTCTCTTCAGCCATAATAACTTGTCCTCCCCAGTGTATAGACGGACTTCCCGCCACATACACCTGAAAAGAGTCTGGTCTTGTAAACAGGGTATGCAATACGAACAGTCCTCCAAGCGAATGCCCGAAGATCGTCTGTCGGTTGCGGTCGATAAGAAAATCACGCTCGATCATTGGCTTAAGCTCATCTTCAATAAATGACAAGAAATGCTCGGCGCCCCCGCTTTCTTTGGAGGCATCTTCATTTGGCTTTACCGGAAGCTCCACAGCCGTCCCAGGCAGTGTAAGATCGTAATATCGTGAAGGGTGAAAGGGAGCCTCTGTTGGATAGCCTATTCCTACAATGATAGCTGGAACAACCCCCGTTTTGTCAGGTCGTCTCCCCTGAACGCGCACCGCTTCCACCATGGTTCCAAAAACAGAATTGGCATCCAGCACATAAATAACGGGATAGCCAGATACAGGAGGTTCCTCGGCAGGAATGGCAATATAAATATGATACTCACGGTTTTCAGCCTGCGAGTACATTACTCGATGCTGACTGCGAGGAACATACACAGCTCCATGTGCATCGCTGGAATGATAAGCTTGCGTAGATAGATCTTTAATGGGAACAACCTCCTATAGAACCTTAATTCCAATGAAATCAGGCCGTTTTTTTCATAAGCAAGACTACAAAATAAGGGACCCCGATCACCGCAATAATCAGTCCAACGGGAATTTCAGCAGGCGCAACCACCGTTTTAGCAATAAAATCAGATAACAGCACCAGTATCATACCGACCATACCGCATACAGGAATCACAAAACGATGATGAAGGCCAACAAGCCTTCTGGCGATATGAGGAGACAATAATCCTACAAAGCCTATTCCTCCAGAAACAGATACACAGGCACTCACCAGTCCAATGCTGGACAGCAGGAGAATAGACTTTTCCTTTTCGGTCGCAACGCCGAGACTTTTAGCTGTATGTTCATGTAATTGAAATAGATCCAGCACATACGATTTCAACCAAATAACAGGAATTAATATGACAAGCCATGGAATTACGGCAGCAACCAGCTTCCAATCAGCACTCCAAATACTGCCCGACATCCATACTGTCGCCATCTCGAAATCCGAGGCTTTCATTTTCAGCGACAGATATAAGCTTAAGGAACCGAATCCAGAGCCAATCGCGATACCTACAAGAAGCAGCCGCTGCGGGTCCAGACGACCTGCTTTCCAAGCAAATGAATAGATCAGCAGCGCAGCCAACAAACCTCCAATCAAGCCAAAAAAGGGCATAGCCAGCGCCGCAGTCCAGCCTGTCGTTTCCATTTGTCCTTGGTAAAAGAACATAAATATGACGATTGCTGCTCCCGCCCCTGCGTTAATGCCTAAAATGCCGGGATCGGCCAAACCATTCCGTGTAACTCCCTGTACCGCCGCCCCAGCTATCCCCAGACCCAAGCCGACCAAGGCCGCAATCACAATACGCGGTAGCCGAAAATCAAAAATCACCAAATCCAGCTGCGGAGTATGGTGGATACGGAACAATGTCTGAATTACTTCCTGAAGGGTCATGTCGAACTCTCCATGGGTCAGACTAACATAGGAGGCTGCTAAAATAAGTGCAGCCCCACCTGAAAATACGAACCACAGCCGTTTCACACTGATTTTACGCATGCTCTCCCCCTCCTTTTCTACGTATTAAGTACAGAAAGAAAGGGATGCCAATGACCGAGGTAACCACTCCAATAGGCGTTTCAAACGGATAATTAAGAAAACGGCTCAACACATCAGACATGCCCAAAAAAACACCACCGATCAAACCAGAGCATGGAATGACCCAACGGTAATCTACTCCGATTAAATATCGGGTAATGTGCGGAATCAACAAGCCAACAAAAGCAATTTTCCCTGCCAGCGCAACAGAAACACCTGTCAGCAATGCTACACAGAGCATCGCCCCCAACTTGACTGGTAATGCCCGCTGTCCCAGACCTGTGGCCACGTCGTCGCCCAAAGACAGTAGTGTTATTGGCTTGGCCAGCAGCATTGCTCCTACAATTGCCACAAGAGCAAAGGGAATTGCCAATTGAATCATCCCGGGGTCCATTTGGTGCAGACGAGCGTTAAACCAAAAGCTTACATTTTGCGATACATTAAAATAAATGGAGAGAACGGCCGACAGGCTGCTTAAAAACGTGCCAATGATCGTTCCCAAAATGGCCATACGAACCGGGGCAAGACCGCCGGGAATCATCCAGGCTAAACCGAATACTATAGCCACCCCCAGAGCCGATCCCACAAAAGAACCTCCAATCAGGCCCATCGAAGTGGAGTTCGGTGCAAGGATCATCATTAAGGTGATCACAAACGCCGCCCCATCCGACACCCCCATAATTGAGGGTGAAGCCAAGAAATTCCGCGTCATTCCTTGCATAATGGCTCCTGAAATCGCGAGAAAAGCACCGATTAATATAGAGCCGACCGCTCTAGGCAGACGCGAGTTTAAAACGACCTGATGGTCCACGTTTCCAGCATCAAAATGAAAAAAGGTAGCAGTTACCGTCTCCCATTCTATCGTCTTGGCTCCGTACATCACAGACAGCAGTAATGTTAGTACGATAAACAAGGGAGAGACGAAGATTACAAGGTAAGGAGAGATCAACTTTTTTCCCATGTTCCTACCTTTACTGCGAAAGTCGGTTCATAACCGCTTCCAAAAAGGCAAGTTTGCTCCATGAAGTACCACCTTGAGCATTGGGATCTACAATGTTGACGAAGGTTTTCCCATTCTTGACGGCATTGATACTGCTCCAAATCGGATTCTTCTCCAAATCTGCCAATGCCTGCGGCTGGTCCTTGTTCTCTCCTTCGGAGAATTGCACGAACAGATAATCGGGGTTCATATCAGCCAATTTCTCCAGAGAAACCGCCTCTTGTGCTTTAACTGTATTTAACTCTTCCGGTACCTTAGCTCCTAGATCAGCATACAGCGAAGGATTGAAATATACATCCGCAGGGTATACATACAGATTGCCTGTACGAATCCGTACCATGAGTACCTTTTTATTTCCCCATATTGGTTTGAGCTTCTGTTGGGCCGCCTCCGCATCTTGCTTGTACTTGTCGAGGATCTCCTTCGCCTTCGCCTCTTTGCCTGTAAGCTGTCCCAACATTAATAGATTCGCTTCCCAGTTCGTTGAAATATGGGATACTGGAACCAATGGAGCGACCTTCCCTAGCTGTTCTGCCACCGCAGGCCGAAATTTAGAACTCCCAAGAATCACATCTGCCTTCAGTTTCAGGATCGTTTCAGCGCTAGGCTGCATTCGGTCACCAACGTCTGCGGCTCCTTCCATCGCTTTTTCCATGAACTCAGGAAATTTTCCGCCCGAAGTAACCGCCCCAGTTGGTTTCACTCCCAGGACAGCTGCATCTTCCATCGCTTCCAGACTAGCTATAATAATATGATCCGTCTTGGCCAGCTTATAAGTCTTATCTAGATATGTAATCGTCTTGGCACTTTCTACGTCAGAAACAGACGTTTGTGTCGATGCATTGGTATTCTTTTGAGCTGAGCTATCCACCTCCTGCACCTTTCCACCACATGCCGTCAACAGCAAACTTGCCGATAATAAGGTACACATCCATATTGCAAACTTCTTCATAAACTGAAAGACTCCCCTCTATCTACTTGAATTTACAGATAATAATTATCATTATCATTGATAACTATTATCAATAGTAGGAGAGAAATCGGCGTATTGCAATATTTTTTCTAATATTTATTAAAAAGAGAGCTAGCTTCCCCTGGAATCATTGCAATTAGGAAGCATCAGCCTCCCCTGTTTTGTTGGATATCATTCACATTCCATTCTTTATAAAACTGCTCCAAATACATTTCCATCCATTGATGCCGAACCTCCGCCAGTTCTCGGGCATAAGGGGTATTCATTAAATCCTTGAGCTTGAGCAGCTTTTCGTAAAAATGATATATGGCACTTTTACCTGCGGCGCGATAATCATATTGTGAATAGTCTTGATCCGGATCGTGCATGATACTGCCTTTTGAGCCTGCATACATAAAGGTTCTTGCAATCCCAATCGCTCCCAGAGCATCCAACCGATCTGCATCCTGCACAACCTGACCTTCCAGCGTTTCCATAGGCGGATTTTGTCCACCATTGTAGGACATTGTAGCAATAATGGTCATCACGTGTGTGATCACATCCGCATCGTTTACATGCAGATGCAGCCACTGCTCAACTTTATCCAGCCCCGCTTGTTTGGATTCATTTAATTTTTCATCCGCTACATCATGCAGCAGTGCTGACAGCTCGCACACGAACGGATCTGCACCTTCTTTTGCAGCAATTTCAACAGACAGCTTCCTCACCCGGTCAATATGCCACCAATCATGACCACTGTGGTCATGCTCCAACTGCTGCTGCACATACGGCTCTGCCTTTTGAATAATATCTTCCATCATCGCTTCCTGCTGCTCTGTTCGTCTATTCATAAGTCACCTTTCAATCCCGTCCATATTTGCTATGTGAGGTTGGTTTATTTTTTTATATGCTTGTCCATTTGCTTAGCGCGAATCATCGAGAGCGCCTTACGGGCTGCCAGCTTCCCATTCGGACTTCCATGTTTCACTACTTCTTTTAATATTTCAATCGCTGGTTCATACTCATGATACCCCAATAGAATACATGCACGTTCCTGTACATACATATCTTCATCATCTACATAGGGAAGCAATGAATCCACCTCACTGACAGGTGTAATCGCCATTAAGCTGTAAAGAAGCTGGCACCTCACATCATCCTCCATTGATGAATCCTTTTCCAGTATAGCCTGCATTTCATGCATACAGCGAATATCTTCTGCTAGTTGTTCGGTGCTTATGTCGTTGTCAGACGGGTAATCCTTACGCATCTGTTCCCAATCCAGCTCTGGGTTTTGCTCCAACTCTGCAATCAGCGAAGCTGTACTTCGGTACCTCGGTGACAAATCTGTTTCCTCGTGATTGATGTAACATAATTTATATGCTAGTGGTCCCTCTACATATAGACCTACATAATTAGAATGATCATCGGTCCATAGCGGGACGATATGTTTGAACACCTCGATCTGCGTCATCCACTCGATACTCTCGGCAAGCTCCTGTTCACTTAGCAATCGTAGCTGAACCTTCCGCCCTTCCTGCTTCTTGCTATGGATTAGTAAAGCTTCCAGCGTATCGTCAGGTAGATCAATCGCTTGGCGTTCAAGCACCTCTTGTAAGCTCATTTTTCCACACTCCTAATCTTTTCTACTCCAAATCTATTATCTAATCCCTGAAAAGGACAGGCTATCTCCATTTTATTCTATATGTGTATGGTATCCAACCTTAGGTCGACAAGTCCGTAACTATGCAAAAAAAGAACCCCCTTAACCACATCAGCTGTAGTTAACGGAAGTTCTTTATTAAACTGATTCCCTTATTTTATTCCACGACACCAAGCTCGCGGTTTTTTTCCTTGAAGCGGCTGTTGTGAGAAGATACATATGCGGCTTTATCAGCTGTCGGATCAATGTACAACTTGGCGCTGTTGAGGGCAAGAGCAGCATCTGTGAACGTACCTGCAATCAGATACAGCTTGCTCCCGTACTCGACAAAATCGCCTGCAGCAAAAATCCCCGGTAGATTCGTTTCCAGCTTGTCGCTCACGCGGGCATGCCACTCTCCCATATCCAGTCCCCAATCTCGCAGGGGGCCGAAATCGGATTTTAGGCCATGATTTACGATAACTGCATCAACATTCAGCATCTCTATTTCGCCCGTATCTACATGATTGATCGTCACCTGCTCAATCGTTTCTCCGTTGTTGCTATGTAACTGACTTACCGCATAAGGTGTGAGAACACGGACCGAAGAGGACTTCATACGGGCTACATTTTTCTCATGTCCGCCAAAATGATCCCGACGATGTACAACTGTCACACTCGCCGCAATAGATTCCAGCTCATTCGCCCAATCTACCGCCGAGTTGCCTCCACCGGAAATCAGGACATGCTTATCCCGGAACGGCTCCAGCTCTTGTACGGTATAGTGCAGGTTTGTAACCTCGTAACGGTCAGCGCCTTCAATCTCCAGCTTAGCCATTTTGAGAATACCATAACCTACAGCCAGAACGATCGTACGCGTCCAATGCTGTTCCCCTGTGGCAGAAGTCAGCAGGAACGTACCATCTTCTTGCCGATCCATCCCTGTAATCTGTTGTCCCAATACAATGGTAGGCTCGAACGTTCGTGCCTGCTGCTCCAGCTGGTCAATCAGCTTTTCACATAAAATCGGAGTTACCCCTCCAACATCCCATATCATCTTCTCCGGGTATATGCGCATCCGTCCGCCTAGCTCATGCTTGGCTTCGATCAGCTTGGTTTTCATATCTCTCATGCCACTGTAAAACGCAGTATACATACCGGCAGGACCGCCGCCGATGATCGTTACATCATATAATTCCAAGGACTCTGTCACTCTGCAACTCTCCCTATCATAGCGTATTATGTCTGCTTCTATTATAAGTGATAATAATTATCAATATCAATTAAGAAATAAAAACATATCTGTGACAGAGGTATTAGTGACTTTGGAACTACGTTTATACAGTTATTTGGCTACTGCTTTCGTTAATCTTGTGGATTAGGCAGGGATTGCTGCACTATTGCACGCAATGCTTTTTCATTCAGCCCAGTCTGTACAAATTGAAAACGGTGACCTGCCAGCCTCTGAACTCGATCTATGATCTGACCCAGATGATAAGCCGTATGCTCCACCACATGGTAAACGTCATACATATTTATATCGCCTGTGTTGTCCAATGCTGCACAGAAGGAAGAAAAAGCATCTTCAACTTCCTCCATAAGCTGTTCTTTGTTTTGCACTGAAGGCTTGAAGCTATCCTCCATACCTTGCTTGTATGTAATCGTCGGATCCATGAGTTTGACTGCATTTCTACGCACATGCACCATTATATGATGGACAATTCCTCCAATACTGTTCTGTTCCGCTTCACCAGTGCCCCATAACATGGTTTCATCCAAAAGCTGGATGCATGCCCGCAGCTTAACCAAGTATTGATCGTACATTCTGTGCTTGGATATGATCTTAAATTCATGCATGGAAGAATTCATATGTTCATTTCCTCCTTTATCTTTTCAGGTGTATTTTTTGAAAAAGTCACTTCCGTGGATCATCCAATATCGTTCAGCAGGAGGGACCTCTTCCAAAAAGTTCAGATATTTCCCTTTCCACCCCACCGGGACATAGTGTTCGAAAGAAGCTGGCTCTGGAAATAGGGAGTAGAGAACTTTCTGGTCAAAATCAACATACAAAGCAGGACAGAATTCCAACACTTCATCCTTATGCTGGATTGCTTCATCTAGCGTTTGGAGCATTGTAGTGAGTTCTCCCGCAGCCACCTTATACTCACAGATGTGTTCCAAAAATGCTCCGGCTGTGGTCTCATCCAAAATAGCGATGCCAAACCGTTCCTCCATCTCGGTATTCAAAAACCAATACTCTCTTTCCGTCACATACCAATTCCATTGTCCCAGAAACATGACACCGACAATGATATTTTGCGCATATTCAGGCCATATTTTCATAAGTTTTTGCGTTCCCCTCCCTCACTTACAGCTCGATCCAAAAACGGTTTACACAGTTGCCATCTTCCTCTATGTAATCCTTGTCCTGTATTCCGCCGTTTCGCAGAATCGTTCTTTTGGAACTGATATTATCGGAGTCGCATACGACGAGGGCTTTGGAAATACCCAACTCTTTTGCTTTGCCCAATGCTAAGGCCAGCATAGTCACAGCGTACCTGTTCCCTCGTGCAGAAGGACGGATACCATAACCGATATGACCGCCAGCGTTTAACAGATGCTCATTAAGATCATGACGGATATTCACTACTCCGACGACCTGATCATCTGCATCCACCAGCCAGTAGGTCGAACTTTTAACCCAGCCTTCAGACAAGCCAATTCCATTTTTCTGGTGACTTAAAAGCGTCAGCATACCTTCAAAATCATACGGTTCTATAGAAATCACCCAAGGCACCATATGCTCCTGGCTTTTTTTCCATTCCTCATAAAATGAAAGATAAGCATCCTTCCAGCCCTGCTGCGGCTCAATCAATCTGACGCTCTGCATCCTACTCACCGCCCCCTCATTAAGCACTCCATGTATCTACTAATGGTCTCGTCATCTCTACACCCCATAGTTCTTCATCGTTGCTTCCAATGTTTCATCCGTATCCGCCAGCCACACGGAGCTAACCTCAAACGTCCCTGGCTCGAAAAACAATGGGAATCTCCGCTTAAACCAATCCTGCATCGGCAAATGTAGTGCTTCCTTCATATCCACCCACAGCAGTTCCCCCTCAGGGGGATTTTTTAATAGCTCACCTTCCGTTGCTGTAGCCAAATAGTTAAAGACCATATATCTCAGCCCTTGCCTTGGATCGCAATATTCATCGATTCCTTTAAATACAATTTCCGTAACCGTTAAGCCTGTTTCCTCTTTTACTTCGCGAATGGCTCCATTCACAATGCTCTCTGGGAACTCTACTTTTCCTCCTGGAGCAATATAACCCGGAAACCCCTTTCGATTGGGTCTGTTCATTAGCAATACCTTGTTTCCATCTTGAATCATGCACATGGTATATATTTTGTGTGTCACTTCTGTACTCAATCCGATCATACCTTTCTTTATTCACATTCTCTATGATCTAGCTTTTAACTTACTCACCGACATATCTTGGTTGAATATGGTATTCACCATAGAACGATTACAGTCCCTCGTCAAACAACTGTAGACCTATGATTTCAAAGGCGACACCGTCACCCGCTTTAACGTGGATATCACCATTCAATTCGTCAGAATCCAAAACAAACGTAGCCTCTCCTACAACAATCTCCAGACAGTCTATCCCGCCTGCTTCGCCTTGTATCACTTGTTGTATCATCCCTTGAATCCAATAGTCACCTAGCTTTGGTTGAGGTTGAACAATGCCTGTCTTTTCCGTAGGCCTCAGTCTTCTGAACCCTTCTATACTGGATGGAGAAGTCTCGACCGAAATGACACAGCCGGGAATTAACTTTTCCAAGCTTTGTTCATACGGAACAACATACGCATATCCCGAGGTCTGTTCATGCCGAAAATATGTCCAGTAGCCGTATATCTTTTCCTCGCCAATATTACGAATGATAATCTTTTCATCTTGATTTACTTCCTTGATCTGTACGCGCATTTATGAAGTCCTCAGTAGATATTTTTCTTATAATAATAATGTTTAAAGCCTCTAGGAGCCTCATCAATGACACCGACTACTTCATACCCCTGCTTTTCATAGAATTCAGGTGCTTGAAAAGAAAAGGTATTCAGTTGTATCAAAGTACATCCTTTATCTCTAGCGATTTGTTCAATTCCACTAAGTAATTGCGAACCGTAGCCCTTTCCTCTATGACCCTGATCTACCCACAAAATATCAATCTCCACCCAGTTCCAACAAAGTACACTTAGAAGACCACCGATGACCTGACCTTCTCCATTTTTGAGCGTGAGATTAATCTCTTCATATTGGGTTTGAATATCTGCCGAGACGTGTTTTGCATTAAACTCAATCAACTTGTTTCTGACGAAACGAGCTTCATCCCTACTACTTCGACTCCATTGAGGTTCCAATGTCATGACTTAAATCCTCCAATTAGAATGTATAACAATCTATAAAATACTAAAGTTAAAAGCCTTCCATCTGCCCACTGTTATTTATTGTAATACTTTTTTAGGTTTAGTCACATGATTCATTTTGAATTAAATTAAAACGTGAAAAGCAGGCTCCCTATGTAACAGAGAGCCTGCTTTCTTTTCTATCCAACGTCTGGCTTACAGGAGAAGAGATAGGATGACTAAATAGAAATATCCAGTGATTTTCCAACCCCCGTGATATCACTGCCATTCGAGCTGCTGGTACGAGTCATTTCCATATTGCTTGGAGCGGACTTTTCCATTTTTGGTGTTGACGTGCTGCTGGATTGAGAACTTTGCTGTGCAATCTGAGCTTCAATTTGCTTAATTGCTGCTGAAGCTGCTTCATTTTCGTTTCTTTTGTATCCTTATTATCTTTGCTTTGCTGGACCTTATTGTACTCTGCTTCAAGCTGGGCTTTTTGCTTTTCCAAACTGGCTGTATCGTTGGTACTGGATGAAGATGAAGTTGAAGTATTGGCAATAGATATAGAGCTACTAGATGTGGTTGAAATATTCACAGAAGGATTCTCCTTTTTAAAAGCTAAGTTTGAGTTACAAGTGTGGGCTAAGCGTTTTTAAGGTATGCTATGGCACCCTCAAGATTATGACGAAGACGATACAGATTGTTCAAAAATCTTAGCGATTTTATCGAATAAAACTGATACTTCTTCATCTGTCGCATTCGATTCATCTGTGTTTCCCCAAGCGTTTTTTAATGCAGAAATCAGGTCTGTTTGCTCATCTGTTTCTGAAGATATGGAGCCAGATAGAAGATCGGAACTCAGGACGTTTTGCAAATCATTCAGTAAGGATCTTTTTTCATCTACGGTATGCTCTTCTTCAGATGTAGTGGTGTTATCCTCTTGATGAGTAATCTCCTGAATATTCCATGCAAATGGGGGCATAATTCCACCCATCGCCTGCATCATTGGAGGCAGACCGCTGCTATCAACCTCAGGTCGGAATGAGTCACCTTCAGGCGGCGGTGTAGGGCGGTTATTCTGGATCGTTTCAGCTACTTTATCGAATAAATCTGATACTTCCTCATCTGTTGCTGTCGAAAGATCCACCCCGGATAACAAGTCGCTGACTGTAGCCAAAGGATTGTTTGTACTGTTATTGATTTCATTCGTTTCAGATAAAGCACTTGAAGACGTCAAGTAACTTTGTAAATCTGACAATAACGCTTTCTGTTCGTCCATAGTCAGCGCCACAGTATCCTGGTCGTATTTGTAGCCATAACTGTAGTTTTCCGTAGGAAGCGGAGCCTGCATACCTCCGGCGTATTCCATAAATTCCGTACTTAATTCGAGTGAATCGCTGGATTTCTTGTGTGTGGTATGCCCCGCGTTATTTAGTCCATTCTCATTTGACTTCAGCGTATTCGAGTTATCGTAGGAAGTCGTGATGAGATGCCTGTTGATGGATAATGACAAAGTAGATCCCCTCTCAGTGTACATAATGTTTTTAGCTGCCCACCTCTCTTTCATCGGTTGTAAAACTGAAGGCAGCCTGAGAGAATGCTGAATGATAACTGAATGAATTCGGACTGTCCCATACTGCACTCCTTTTCTTTCTTCCTAGACTATAGTCAAGGAAAATCCCCTCCGCAGGACGGGGAACCGAGCCCTACTCCAGACAGGAGCAAGTAAAGGGATAATTTGTTACTCTTAGCAGAGAATAAATGAACGCATTTTGAAATTTGAAGGTAGGGGAAAGAAGTATGATCCGTATTAGTCATTTAGTTCACGAGAGACTTATGTTCCTATTCAAATTTTTGTACTCGCCTGCATATGTGGGTAGCGTAACACCCAGTTCCAGATTTTTAGCTAAAAATATGATAGAATCCATTCCATGGAGTGATGTTCATGCCGTGGCTGAGCTTGGGGCTGGAACAGGCGCAATTACCCAATACATCCCGTCTACGACAAAAATTCAACCTAAGGTTTTGCTCTTTGAGAAGGACCCGACCATGCAGCAGAGTTTAAAAAGAAGATTCCCGAATTATCTGTGCTATTCCGACTCGCGTGAGCTTCAGCTTGCTATGAAAAATGCTCAAATTGAACAGCTTGACTGTATAATCAGCGGGCTGCCATTCTTCAACTTTCCACAAGCGATGCGAGATCAAATCGTAGAACAAATTCATCGGTCACTCAGGGATGGAGGGATGTTTGTCGCCTTTCAATACTCTAAACAGATGAAACAGCAGTTAGGTGAATGGTTTGATATTGAAGAAATCAAGTTTGTACCTATGAATGTTCCACCCGCATTCGTGTATGTATGCCGAAAGAAAGCTTAAGAAAGGAGTATGGGGATGGATGTTGAATATTTGATTTCCATTATCGAACAATATGGCTATGCAACATTATTCTTCTCTCTATGGCTCGGAATTGTGGGACTGCCCATTCCAGACGAAGTTATAGTGATGACTGGCGGGGCCGTAACAAGCATGGGGATACTTCATCCGTTACCTGCTTTTTTAATTGTATATCTCGGGGTTGTATCAGGCCTATCCTTAGGTTATGTGTTGGGGAGAAGCTTGGGTACACCCATTTTGGATCGTTTGCGCCGGAAGAAGAAAATGGACAAGTACATTACTTTTTCAGAAAATTTAGTACATAAGTATGGAAACTTCACGATATGCATCAGCTACTTGCTACCGATCGTTCGCCACATTGTCCCTTATATTGTGGGGATCAATAAAATGAGTTTTAAGCGCTACGCTCTATTCTCTTATTCAACGGGCTTGATTTGGACGCTGATCTTCTTTTTGCTCGGACGTCTCTTTGGCGATCATGTACAAGCAGCAGGAGAATTGATTCATCGTTATGGCTTGCAGGTGGCACTGCTTCTCATCATGCTGACAATTATATTTTTTATAATGAAATTCGTGTGGGGGAAGAAAACAACGGAGGAATAAAGGTTGAGCATATTCGGCATATTCATAATACAAAAAAACGCCTAGAAACAGGTGTTTTCATTTTTGTCCTTTTTAGCAATACTATCCATATGATATACTATAAACTAACAACAGAATGGCTTAGATGGGCGGTCGGCTAGTCTCCTGCAAAGGAGGTGATGCCTGTGGAGGTTAAAGATACACTGATGTTGATGATTCAATTTGCAACGTTGGTGATCTTGATTATTTCCTTCAACAAAAAGAAATAGACCGCCCTCTGGAAAAGGTTAGCGGTCTATTCTACTAATCCAACCCTACAGCCACCGCCCTTATAAGCGGCTGTTGTAAAAGAGTGAGGATGTTAGAGCATCCTTACTCTTTTTTTAGTATATACCTATTGGCTATAGTTTATCACAGGAAAAACCATATTGCCAATATGGAAAACCTTTTAAAGGCAGCTTTCACTATGAGCTATTTTTTTAATTGAAGCAGCTTAACCAGCTTATCATGAATGGCCGTATTCGGGTAATTCCCGCTAAATTGGGAGGAACCCGGACCCATTGCAGTTAGCGCTACATCAACGGATGTGTGCCCTCCTGTGGTCCAGTCGATATAAAACTTCTCATCAGAGCCTTTTACGGTAAAAGGACCGTCTTCTTTGGAAACACCTTCACCGGATTCATCCTCTGCATCTTCGCCTTCAATGGCCAAACCGCCCGTTTCATGGTCTGCCGTCACTAACACCAAAGTATCTGGATGCGCTTTGGCATAGTCTTTAGCTACTTTAACAGCCTTATCCAGCTGCTGCCCGGCTTTGATGGTTAATTCACCTTCATTGTCGTGCGCCATCTCATCCGTTCCTTCTTCCTCTACCATCAGGAAAAAGCCTTTTTTATTTTTGGATAGAACATCAATCGCTTTCGCTGTCATATCCGGTAAAGAAACCGTTGGGTTGTAAGAATTGCCTAGTTTGTTGTGAGCTTGGAACATTTCTTCATTGGCGAACAGCCCTAGTAATTTAGAGCCTTTGGCTGCTTTCATTTCAGCCTGGTCTGTCACATAGCTATAGCCCAACTTCTTCGCTTGTTCCACCAAATTTCCTTGAGTTCCCTTACTAGCTTCCTCAGGATCTTCTGCCGGTGCATCTGGATGTTTGCCTACTGTTCCTGCAGGGTACCAGAAATCCTCACCCCCGCCCAGAATCACATCCAGCTTGCTTTTCTCAATATACTGCTTGGCAATCTCGCTTTGAGCAGAGCGCTTCTCAACATGCGCACCAAAGGCAGCGCCCGTCGCATCTGTCACTTGGCTTGTCGTCACTACTCCTGTAGACATGCCTGCTTTTTTAGCCAGCTCCATAATGGTTGTCACTGGTTTTTTATTCAAATCCATTCCGATCGCGCCGTTATACGTTTTCACACCTGTTGCAATGGCAGTCGCAGCGGCGGCAGAATCTGTAACCAGGTTGTCCCCTGAACTCGTGCTAACCAGGCCTGTTACAGGCATCTTGTCCATTTCAAGCAATCCCGATTTTCCAACCGTTGCTAAGCGAATCGCGTTACGACTGGCTTCTCCCATACCATCACCGATAAAAAGAATGACGTTTTTAGGAGTATCCGCTTTAGCTGATACAGCCTTCTGTGCCTTGGACTCTGCGACAGTGGACTTCGTAGGAGCCGCGGCTGCAAAAGCTTTAGGGATATCAGCAGATAATAAGGGTACAGTCAAAACAGTCACAGCACTCAACGCAAGGATACTCTTTTTCATGGAACGCTTTTTCACAAGGTCACACTCCAATAAATTTAATATTCATATATGATAAATTCATCATATATTGGTTTTGTAAAAAATCGTAAAGCACTAGGTTTCCCGAATGTAAAAAATTGAAGTGGTCATCTATATTTTATAAAAAAAGAAGACATCGACTCCTGGTATTCCAAGAGTTGATGTCTTCTGGTGTTTATATTAAATCGCGGCGATATTTTTGCCGATGGGCATGGTGTAGTATAGCGGTTTTTGCTGTCCGTTTTGCTGATAAACTACAAGCAACAGTGTGCGGCCTTCGGCTGTTAATGGGCTACCACCACTCAGGATATGATCCAGACTGAACGGCAGGACATCCAGCACAGCGTGCTTTTGCAGTTCCTTTTCACCCAGCTTCAAGGAAGCAAAGGCTGGGATCATCTCGCGGTATGGCTGCGGCTGTTGGCTAGCCACATCCATCTCACCCGTGCTTTCCTCGCCCACATCTGCCACCGCAGGTGACAACAGCGCATCCGGGTGCTGAAGGGCCATTTTCATATAGCTGGACCAATCGTCCTTCTCCAGGGTATGTTCCCACCAGATTTTACGCGGCTTATATTTATGGTTTAAGAAATAATCAAGCTTCATCAGCCCAAGTACCATTTCCATTCGCTTGGTTCCCCGCGATTCCAAAAAGGACTGGAGACGCGTAAACAGGTCTTCGAGCTGATGTCCGATTTTTTGCCAGCCCTGTCCTTCCCAGTAGTCTCCAAATTCCTGAAAGAAATCAAAGGCGGACGAGAATTCACGCTCAATCAGGTAGCTCACTGTATGGTCCATACGATGAGAGTTCCAGTATTTCTCCAATACATCTTCCAAGCGTTTGAGCCTCACAATGTCGGCAAAGGAAAGGACGTCATTGCTCAACATTTCATACGGCGCAACATCCATATAGGTATAGTTATACTTATCAGCGTCAATGCGCAGACCTGTACCACGCAGCATTTTGAGGAAGCCAAGCTGAAGCTCTTCTGGACCAAGCGCAAAAACGTCATTAAACGTTTTACGGAATGTATTGTAGTCCTCCAATGGCAATCCGGCGATCAGATCCAGATGCTGGTCGATTTTACCGCTTTGCTTGACCTTTGTAACGGTGCGTGAAAGCTTGGTAAAGTTCTGGCGGCGCTTAACCAGTTCATTGGTGGGATCATTCGTTGATTGGACACCGATCTCAAAGCGAAATACCCCCGGTGGTGCATTCTCCGCCAAATAATCCAACACCTCGGGACGCATAATATCTGCCGTAATCTCAAACTGGAAGACACAGCCACGGTGATTTTCAATCAAAAACTTGAACATTTCCAGCGCATAATCGCGTTTAATATTAAAGGTTCGGTCCACAAATTTAATCAATTTAGCCCCATTGTCAATCAGATACAGAATATCCGACTTAGTGCGCTCAATATCGTAATAACGCACCCCGACCTCAATGCTGGACAAACAAAATTGGCAACTGAACGGACAGCCACGGCTCGTTTCAAAATAGACAACCCGTTTCCCGAGCTCCGGGATATCCTCTGCAAAACGATATGGAGACGGCAGCTCGTTCAAGTCCGCTTTAGGGCGACCCGGCATGATAATAACCTCTTCTCCCTTACGGTAAGCCAGTCCATATACAAAATGAAACTTGCGATCTCCTTCCAGTTCCTGCAGCAGTTGATGGAAGGTTTCCTCTCCCTCACCAACAACAATAAAATCCACATTCGCCAAGCGCTTCATCCAGTGCTCCGTATCGTAAGATACCTCCGGGCCACCCAAAACAATTTTGACCTCGGGCATAATCTTTTTCAACACATCAATGACTTTAATCGTCTCTTCAATGTTCCAAATATAACAGGAAAAACCGATGACATCTGCTCCCCGTTGAAACAGATCAGATACGATGTTCATCACCGGGTCCTTAATTGTATACTCCGCCAGCTCAATATCAAAATCCTTTTCACTGTAGGCTTTGAGGCATCGGATGGCCAGTGAGGTATGAATATATTTTGCGTTTAACGTTGATAAAATGACTTTCATAGGTCACAACCTTCTATAAATTTGCACGGACTTTTATATCCTTAGTATAGCTATTCAAAATCCTCGTACACATCGTCTACAAAAATCTCGTCCTCGCTCACCATTCCGCCGGTATTCCCCTGATTTTGAAAGAAATCAAGAAACGGCTTGCCATACTTGCGGAACTTCACTTCACCAACACCCTTGATCCGCAGCATGTCTGCTTCGGATTGCGGACTCGCTACGCTCATCTCTCGCAGCGTGGCATCATTGAAGATGATATAAGACGGTACATGCTCCTGTGCGGCCAGATCGCGACGGATTAAGCGCAATTGCTCAAACACAGTTTCGTTAACTGCGGCAGGATAGGTGTCGCGTCCCTTTCGTCCGCGTGAACCTGCTCCACCTGCAAATGCTGTGGCATGCCGCACCACACGCTGCATGACTTCGCGCTGCCCTCTCAGCACTTCAGCAGCAAGCTGTTGCAAGCGGACAACTGGATATTGCCCCTCGGACAGCATCAGATAGCCTTCCGAAACAAGAACATTGATAATCTCAGCAATTTCTTTCTCCGTTCGGTTGCCCATCACGCCATAGGTTGGCAGGCTGTCAAAACCATACTGCAGCACTTTTTTGTTACGCGAGCCTTTCAACACTGAGGCCACCATGGAAACCCCATACCTCTCCCGCATACGATGAATGCACGAAAAAATCTTTTGCGCATCTATGGTCATATCGACCAGTTCCCGCTCGTCAGTACATGAACTGCATATGCCGCAGGCTTCATGCTCCTCCGCTTCTCCGAAATACTCCAGCTGTGCTGAACGTAGGCAGCGAGTTGTGTAACAATAGTCAACCATCTGCTGGAGTTTACGGTAGTCGTTGCGCTTGCGGTCTTCATCCTGTGGATTTTGCTCAATCAGGAACTTCTGGGTCACAATATCTTGCGGTCCGAACAGCAAAATACATTGACTCGGGTCGCCATCACGTCCTGCGCGTCCCGCTTCTTGTACGTACGCCTCCATATTTTTAGGCATATTGTAATGAATGACATAGCGTACGTTTGATTTATCTATGCCCATACCGAAGGCATTGGTTGCGACAATGACACGGATATCGTCGTACAGAAACCCTTCCTGGCTATCTGCACGTTCCTGATCTGTCATTCCTGCATGATAACGTCCGGCTGCCATGCCAGCGTCGCGCAGGCGTTGATATAAATCATCCACGTCCTTACGTGTCGCCGCATAAATAATGCCCGATTCACCCTCATGTTCACGGGCATAATTCAGTAAAAAGCTGCGTTTGTCCTCCCCTCGCAGCACACTGAACGCCAAATTCGGCCTTCCAAGCCCCGTAACGAACGTTTCCGGTGAGCGCAAACGAAGCAGGCGTACGATGTCATCCATAACCTGTGGTGTAGCCGTCGCCGTAAACGCAGCTACGATTGGACGTTCATACAGCCCGTCCACGAATGGAGCCACAGCCAGATAGCTGGTACGAAAATCATGACCCCACTGGGATACGCAGTGAGCCTCATCTACCGCAACGCAGGAAATCGGTAACTGAGCCATCTCATCACGGAACCAATCCAGTTCCAGTCGTTCAGGGGCGACATACAGCAACTTCAAATCTCCGTTCCGTGCGGCGCGTATACGGTCATTGACTTCTCGACCGCTCAACGTGCTATTAACGTAGGCAGCTGCAATCCCCATCGTGGTCAGCGCATCCACCTGGTCTTTCATTAACGAGATCAGTGGTGACACAACAATGGTCAGCCCCTCATGCAACAACGCGGGAATCTGGTAGCATATCGATTTTCCGCCACCTGTCGGCATGATGCCCAGCGTATCGTTGCCTTCCAGCATACTGGCCACAATTTTCTTTTGTCCCTCCCGGAAATCGGGATAGCCATAAAATTTTTGCAGCAAGTCCTGCGCCCGTTCCAATGTTGGTGCTTGTACACTCATAGTTTCAAAACTCCTCATATTTCTAGCGTCCTCGACGCATATCGGCTTTTCTTTCGTTACCTTATAGTTTACCGGGGTTAAGGGCAATGTTCAACCGCTGGAAGTCTGTCCATCGGGTTTTAGTCTCTTATGGCATTCGCTGTTTTCTCATGATATAGTGAACACGGTGCCGCAAATGGTCCACAACTATGAAGAGATACGGCTCCAAGAAGGAGAAAGAACCCATGAATAATCGGAAACCTCAAAGGAAAAATCATACAAAATCAACTTCAAACACAAGCCACTCCAGACGCAATCACAAACCCGCCGGAAAATCTGGCTCCTATAGACCGGAAGCTCAACGGAAAACCCATACTTTGGATAAATCCCCTGCCAAAACATACATCGTTCAGGAACCTGCAGAGCTATTGAGCTTTTTAGTTGAGCATGTGACTGGCATGGGTCGTAATTCCATTAAATCGGCATTGGCGCGTGGGCAAGTTTCCGTCAACGGTACTCCTCGTACTGTGCATAATTTTCCGCTGGAGCAAGGACAGACTGTCGCGCTCTCCAAGGAAAAGGTAGCTCCTGTGGTGCCGCTAACCGGGCTGCGTATTTTGCATGAGGACGAAGCTATTATCGTTATCCATAAAGATGCTGGGCTACTTTCTGTCGCTTCTGCGCAGGAACAGGAAGTCACAGCCTATCGCCAGCTTACAGCCCACGTTCGACGCGAGCATCCGTACAACCGTATTTTTGTGCTGCATCGTTTGGATCGTGATACATCAGGAGTGATGATGTTTGCTAAAAGCGAAGCCATACAGCAGGAAATGCAACAAGCGTGGAAGGAAGTTGTGTATGAACGAACATACATCGCTCTCGTAGAAGGACAGGTTAAAAAAGACGCGGGCACAATCACCTCATGGCTGAAAGAAAGCAAGACGCTGAAAATGTACTCCAGTCCTTATCCGAATGACGGCCAGCATGCAGTCACTCATTACAAGCGGCTTCAGGCCAATCGGCATTTTTCTTTGCTGGAAGTACGTTTGGAGACCGGACGCAAAAATCAAATTCGCGTGCATATGGAGGATATCGGTCATCCGATTGTTGGAGATAAAAAATACGGTTCCAAGAGCAAGTCGATTGGGCGCCTTGGTCTGCATGCACAGGTATTGTCGTTTATTCATCCCGTCACCGGAGTACTGCTGCGTTTTGAATCCGACATTCCTAAAAGCTTTTTGAATCCGTTTCGGGAGTAGCCTGGAGTGAAGCACACGAAGAAGAGTGTAAAAACACAAAAGGAAATTAGGGGGCTGTAAAAAAACAGCCCCTTTTTTTGTTGGTTAAGCGGTATGCCTCCGAACACCATCAGCCATTTTCATCAACTCATCCCATATGTATATGGGTGAATTACACACTGGACATTCTACCCAACCGTTTAAGTAAGGTAACTGGGCAAGAAGTAATTTCTCATCTATTTTTTGAGCATATTCGTATAGCCACTGTATATCGGCACCTCTATGGTCCAATGAACGGGGGCGAATCGGATAGGGGATTAGATTGCCTGAACTGACAGGGTCTTTATCATAGACAACGAGAGTGTCACCCTGTTCATCAGGCCAAATATAGAGCGGGGTACCGCAATGGGGACAATCCAGCATATATTCGTCACCTGTATCAAAAGTTTGTAGCATATAGGCTACGCAATGATCCCCCTCAAAGGCGGCAGCCGCAGCGAGAACATAGCGCTTGCCGACATCTTCTTCGTGTTCTTTCGCATAGAGCACCATTTCTTCTGTCAATTCTGCAAGGCGAACGATGGCACTTCGATATTGCGTATAAATATATTCTGCCAGGCTAGAATCCACTTCCACCTGATCCCTTGCAAATTCCAACGGGATTTTGGTATGTAAGGGATTATTATTTTTCGCTTCAAATATTCCGCAAATGGTATATATATCTGCCCGAATCTCTATATCAGAACTTTTTAGCGCAATGTCTACTAGGTAAGGTACAGCCGCAAAAGTACAAGTATACAACGTATTTTGGTGATACAATTCCTCCCAATACAAGGTGTCAGCCATTTCGCCATCATATCCGGCTTGGAGCTGTTTTAACATTTCTGGAACGTATTGAGAAGAACCGTAGGGGCCTTGGAGCAGAGTCCAGGCCGGATCGGACAAAGCCAGCATCTTGATACTCCTTCCACCGTTTTTCTTACAGTCATGAGATAGGTTTATAAAATGAGTTTGCGATCAAAATTCATTTTAACTTCATAATTCTTAGCTTGTTACGTTTATTTCATTATACGCATAACAGTGGCTGAAGTTGCTTTTCTCATTTTATGCAATGTACAAAATCACTATTTTTTAGGGCCTATAATCATATTCGGTTAAGCTTTCAGCATTATGAAGGTAACATACATTAAATTCATGAATTACGAACCTAGATCTTTTGTTGTACTACGAACCTTCTGCCAATTCCGTTCCCTTCCTGTATACATATATACATAGTCCACATTATAAGCTCTGTTACTTAAAAATTGCTGAGTAAGAAATAAAGTATATTAACGTTTAATTCCCATACATGTAAAATCGAGAGGATCTCAAGTGAATCTGGCTGTTTTTAATGATACCAATCGGGTAAAACATACATGTTCAAGTCTTTATTTTATCCGCTACAAAGCTGATTTTATGAATCGGTATATGAAAAGGCGTGTTGGGAATATTACGTATGAATACTGCGACTATAAGGGGAAATAGCCTATGACCATAACACCGGAACAGCGGATTACCCTGCACGGATTTAACAATTTGACCAAATCATTGAGCTTTAATATGTACGATATTTGTTACACCAAAACCAAAGAAGAACGCGAGGCCTATATTGAATATATTGATGAACAATATAACTCGGATCGACTGACAGCTATTTTAAAAAATGTATCCGATATTATCGGTGCCCATGTACTCAATGTTGCTCAGCAGGATTATGTCCCTCAAGGAGCGAGCGTGACAGTGCTTATATCAGAAGGGCCGATTGTGGAGGTACCGAATGATTCGTATGCAGAATCACCAGGTCCCCTACCTGAGTCTGTCGTGATACAGCTGGATAAAAGTCATATTACGGTTCACACCTACCCTGAATATCATCCAGACGAGGGGATCAGCACGTTTCGTGCAGATATTGATGTTTCTACCTGTGGGGAAATCTCCCCGCTCAAGGCACTTCACTATCTGACTCATTCTTTTGACACTGACATTATGACGATTGATTACCGGGTACGCGGCTTTACACGTGATACGAATGGTCACAAGCTTTTTATCGACCACGACATTGCCTCGATTCAAAACTATATTCCCGACGAAGTGCGCAATCAGTATGACATGATCGACGTAAACGTGTATCAGGAAAATATTTTCCATACCAAATGCAAGCTAAAACAATTTGATCTGGACAACTACCTGTTCGGCTACACAAAAGAAAGTCTGAGTGAAAAAGAGCAACAAAATATATCAACACGACTCAAAATCGAAATGGACGAAATTTACTACGGCAAAAATATGACGTAAACCAAAAATGGATCATTTCGTTATACAAAGGACGATTGCTTAGACTGGAATTCAGCCGGGCTTTCGTCTTTTTTGGATACAAGATCATATATATTACTCAGCTTGATCTGTACAAGTGGAAGAATGTTCACTATGATAGGGGAAGAAACCACTAATTTAAACTATCAGCCTAGATCTTAGACTCGCTCCCGATTGTAAGCGCAATCAATTGATCACTATTTTGTTTTAAAAGACAAAGGAGGAATTTGCATGCAAGGCGGTATTGGCGGTAAAAATATTATTTTACGACTGGAAATTTCCACCGAGCACATCCAGTTTGGTCAATTGATTACGTTGGTAAACGAACATGGCGGAGATGTTATCGCCATTGACGTCATCCGCACCTCTGAGAAGGCCACTGTGAGAGATATTACAGTCACCATTGCTGATCCAGCAGAAATCGACCGAATGATCGCCCGGATTAAAAAAGCACAAGGTGTAAAGGTACTGTCCATCTCTGATCGCACCTTCCTCTTACATCTCGGGGGCAAGATTGAAATGCAGCCTAAGGTCCCGATTCAAAACCGCGATGACTTATCCCGGGTATACACTCCTGATGTGGCACGCGTATGCATGGCAATTCATGAGGAGCCAGACAAAGCTTTCCGATTAACAATTAAGCGTAACACCGTCGCTGTCGTCTCTGACGGAAGCGCTGTCCTCGGACTCGGCAACATCGGCCCGTATGCAGCCATGCCGGTTATGGAAGGCAAAGCCATGCTGTTCAAGCAGCTTGGGTCCGTCGATGCCTTCCCAATCTGCCTGGATACGCAGGACACGGAAGAAATCATTAAGGCTATTAAGCAACTGGCCCCAGCCTTTGGCGGTATTAATCTGGAGGATATTTCATCGCCACGATGCTTTGAAATTGAACAGCGATTACGTGACGAGCTGGACATCCCTGTTTTTCATGACGATCAGCATGGCACAGCTGTTGTTTTGTACGCAGGACTGATTAATGCGCTCAAGGTAGTCGGCAAAGCTCTGTCTGACGTCAAAATTGTCGTCTGCGGTATCGGGGCTGCAGGTGTCGCCTGTACCAAAATTTTGCTATCTGCAGGGGCAGAGAACATTATTGGTGTAGACCGTAACGGTGCGCTTACAGCTGATGAAACCTATGAGCATCCGATGTGGAACTGGTATGCGCAGCATACCAACCCTGAACGGCTGTCCGGCACGCTATCTGAGGTTCTGAAGGACGCAGATGTGTTTATCGGTCTGTCGGCAGGCGGAATATTGCAACGAGAAGACGTGAAGCGTATGAAGGAAGCTCCTGTCCTGTTCACCATGGCGAACCCGGTTCCGGAAATTAACCCAGAGGATGTCGAGGATATTGCAGGGGTCATCGCCACCGGACGTTCGGACTATCCTAACCAGATTAACAATGTACTTTGCTTCCCTGGCATATTCCGAGCAGCACTGGACTGTCGCGCCCGTGAAATTAACGAAGAGATGAAGCTGGCAGCCGCAGAAGCCATCGCAGGCACAATCCGTCCCGATGAATTAAACAAACTGTATATTATCCCGGGTGTATTTAACGAGGGCGCCGTACAACAGGTGCGTAAAAAGGTGATTCAAGCCGCGATTGCGAGCGGTACGGCCAGAAGAGTACCTAGAGATTTCAGATAGAAGAAAAGGATTGCTCCCGTAAAATGGGTGCAATCCTTTTGTATAGAAGGCTAGGTCTGTATCTCGATACTCTTCACAGCAGTTATGACTTCCATTTAGAAAACAATTGACTGGCACGCTGGGCAAACTCCTCCAGGTTGATGCTGGAGTTGTCCAGCTTGTAATACCATTTTTTGATCGTATCTAAAATCCATGAAGGAACCTTAACCTCAGAGAAACCGGAATAGAACGTATGATACGCCCACACCAAATGCTCCCAACGCTTGTCATCGCCTTCTTTTACATATTCAGATACGTCTAATACCTTGGCGCGTCCGTCTTGCATGAGTACATTCTTGAGATGAATATCACGGGGATTCAGTCCCCTGGACCGAACAAATTCCCTCGCCTTTTCCACGTCCAAAATGACCTGCTCCGGCACCGGAATTCCTTGCAGCAGGCAATCTAGCAACGTGACACCAGATTCGTAACTAATGACAATATACTTATCGCCTTTTCCGTAATAATGAGGAAAAAAATCAGACCCTTGCAAACGCTCATATACATCGGCTTCTGCATCTTTTTTTTCGATCGCCATGTCTGAATACACCTTGAACGCGTAGCCTGGCAACGTATCGAGTGTAAATACAGCCGCGTCTGTCCCAATGCCAATACAGCGTACGCCTTGGGTGGCTGTTTTAATGGTAACTGGGTCATTATCCTCCGTACTATATACGGTCACTTGACTTATGATGTCGTCTGCCTGCCTCCATGGTTCTACCATGCGCGGGTCCCTCCTTCTCTGTTCTACCCATTTCAAATGAAGTTAGATTTATAACAGATAAATAGTATTACGGACCAGCTTTTGAAATAGCTTCAAAATAGGTTAGATTCTTTTGGATAACACGATATGTACCGTGTCTAACGTGCGTCTGGCAGGAGCAGCTTTCTTAACTCTGTGTAACTTGCCGCGGTTTTATAAGCCCCCGACACATCAGATTCCGGGAAAGCGTTCCTGTGATTGAACCAAATGACCTGCCAATTTGCAGCTATAGCTCCCGCCACATCATTACGCCAGGAATCCCCAATGTAGCAGCAATGCTCTGCTAAAGTTCCTGTCCGTTCGTTCACTATTTCGAAAATGCGCGGATCAGGCTTGGCATAACCAACGGTCCCAGACACAAAAATATGCTCTGCTGCAACATGATTTTCCAGTGTCATGGCTTTAATTTTGCTCATTTGGTGTTCTTCAAGACCGTTCGTAATTAAACCAACCACATAGCCAGCCGAGCTCAATTCATCAATTAACGAAGTAGCCCCCTCAAAAGACTCAATTCGGTACTGACGATCCAAGTATTCTTGTTGGACATGCACTGCCTGCTCACGGGTAATATCTACCCCGAATTCTTGTAGAGCCAGAATAAAACGACCTTCCCTCATCTCATCCAGTTCTTCCTGCCCTGCTTTCCCCTCCAATAGTCCTCCTTTAGCCGATAGTAAATCGCTGTAATAGCGAATACGGTGGTAGACTTCCTCATATGGAAAACGCTCACTTAATCCTAATACTGTACGCAATGCATCACGTGTAGGGTGCAGATGATCGTACATCGTATCATCTACATCAAAAAAAACAGCCTTCTTTTGCAAGTTCATATGCCCACTTCTTTCTGTTAAATCTTTGGATGACACTCCTCTATACCTTGTCCTGATATTATACCCGTTGACCTATTACGTTGCACCCTGACCTACCCAGCCCGTATCTGTCATTCACCCTTCTCAGATAATAACATACACTGAAAAGACTGCATTTTGGCAAACTCACTTTACTTCACTACTGCGCTAACATAGGCATCTTGTCCTAATTTGAACGAAAGCGTTTTATTTTGATAGCACACGGGTAAAAGGTCACATTTTTGAAAATATTCGTCATACAGGTTTACATTTCGTGTAAAATCACGTACCTTTTAGGGATGAACGCTTTACAGATGTACTTGGATAAGGGAGGTATACACAATGGATTCCGGTTCTAACCTAGCCTATGGATCAGCCACACCTTTGATTGAGGCACTTATAGAGTTTGAACAGGAGCTTGAAGCGAACCGGCATTCTCTGAGTTTTGATTTGGGATTGATTATGGAACAAGGCCGCGCTCCGCGATATATGGCTACACCGCCTGATGTTATTCCTTTTGCCCACGCTGGAGTGGACGGGATACATTATGGCTTTTTAACCGATTTTGGTCTTGAAAAGGACCTTTCACAGGCTCCGATTGTATGCGTCTCTCCCGTCGATTGGACGGGGGTATGGGTGGTTGCCCGCCATTTGCAGGATTTTTTAAGCGTTGTTTATACAGAAAACAGTTCATTAAAACGATACTATGCCAGTGGAGCAGACTATTCTGGACATGCTGGTCAGCGTCCTCCGCAGGCTGTGGATGAACGTACCGCGTTTGTACGCGAATGCTTTCGGGAGCGCTTTGGCATTCTGCCGATTCAAGATATGGCCGCCTACATCGACAGCTTGCGAACAGAGCGTAAGCAAAATGAAGTTGCTCCTACACTGAATGGCTTGGGTATTCAGGCACCTTCTTCTTTGAAGCGTAGCTCTTCTATTGAGAGCGACTTCTTGAACGTAACGGAGCCATTCCTTTGGGAACAACAAGGTGAAGCTGTACGTGATTTGTTCCGCAGCGGTTCGCGTGAAGCCAGACTGGCCTTTATTCGGGATGCTCAGACACGGCATCTGTTCACCCATTCAGCCCTTCGAGCTTTTGTAACAGGACAGCTTAGGCTGATGGGCTTGTCTGAGGCCGCAACATACCTAGAGGAGTCCTACTATACCGTTATTCCCGATACGATAGAATCTCGATAAACTCCATAGATTCCCCCAATTTAACCGCCTCTGAAAAGGCGGCTTTTTGTGCTACAATAAATGAAAACAACAGGGTCGAACGACCTGGGGCGCATGAAAGAGAGCGAGCATGAATAATCATTCCTATCCTACTCCTGAAATCATTGAGGTTTGTCTGCTAGCAGGCAAACTGATGATGCAAAATGGAGCCGAGACCTATCGTGTTGAAGACACGATGTCCCGCATTGCTTCAGCCTATGGCATATCCCAGTCCCATAGCTATGTAACACCCACTGGAATTTTTTTTGCCATTAATGATTCGGAACCTGCCAAGCTAATCCGGATCGTAGAGCGGACTACAGATTTGCACAAGGTGACCGAGGTGAACTCTATTTCACGTAAAATCAGCGCAGGCACTTTGTCTCCCAGCGCAGCCGTAAAAGAGCTTTCGGAAATTGAACGTGGTCCCCTCCGCTATTCCAATCGTGTACAACTGATCGCTGCAGCGTTGGCCAGCGGTTGCTTTATGATCATGTTTGGTGGAGTGTGGCGAGATTTCCCCGGAGCTGTGTTGTGCGGCGGTATCGGATTTGCAGCCTTACAATATTTCCACAGGCTCGTTAAGGTTAAGTTTTTCTCAGAATTTTCTGCATCTTTTCTAATCGGCTTGCTGGCGGCTCTGTTAGTGATTGTTGGCGGGGGTCAGATGATGGATAAAATTATCATTGGCTCCGTTATGCCACTGGTGCCGGGCTTGTTAATTACAAATGCTCTTCGGGATTTAATGTCCGGGCACCTAGTCTCAGGGCTTTCCAAAGGTGCAGATGCTTGCTTGACGTCTTTCGCCATTGGTGCTGGTGTTGCAGTTATCATTTCTTATATGTAATTTGGAGGAGATTCAAGCTTATGCTTGCACAATTATTCACAAGCTTTATTGCCACCGCTGCTTTCGGTATACTGTTCCACGCTCCTCGGCGTTCGCTGCTGCAATGTGGTTTTGTCGGTATGCTGGGCTGGCTTGTCTATTATTCAACCACGGATAGCATGGGACCTGTGAGCGCCAGCCTTTTAGCCACGATCCTTATCGGCATCGTCAGTCAAGGTTTTGCTAGACTGTACAAAATGCCTGTGATTATTTTCAGCGTGGCAGGCATGATTCCCCTGGTGCCAGGAGGAATGGCTTATAATGCCATGCGCCAGTTCGTACAACATAATTATCCTCAGGCACTGGAACTGGCCATGAGCACACTCATGATCGCCGGGGCAATAGCAGTCGGTTTGGTGATCTCTGAGGTGCTTAATCAAATCTTTCACAACGTACGTTTTAAACCTCAGCGTTAAAAACGAAGAAATAACAAAGTAAAAAAGGCTGCTCCCAAAATCGCCACACTGACAGTGTATGAGACGATGGTGGGGACAGCCTTTTTGTGTAGCTCAATATTAATCTACTCGCTTACCTAATATAGCCAGATCTCGCTCTATGCTGTCCAGCACGGCAACACGTGGATAGTATCCCCACTGCTCAAAGCCAAACTTCCGCAGCAGCGCAATACTCGGTTCATTATGACCAAATACAAACCCCAACAACGTTGTAATTCCTAGTCTAGGACATTCATTTAGCAAATGCTGTACCAGACGGCTTCCAGTGCCGGTTCCACGAGAATCCTCATGGACATAAATGCTAATTTCTGCTGTACCGTTATAAGCTGGACGGCCATAAAAGGACTGAAGGCTGGCCCATCCGGCAATGTTCCCCTTTTGTCTTAGTACCCACAAAGGGCGGTGGTTTTCCTGATGAGCTTCAAACCATGGAATGCGGCTCTCCACTGTCACAGGCTCCAGGTCTGCCGTGACCATTCGTCCTGCAATCGTAGAATTATAAATATCCACAATATCGGGAAGATCCTCCCTGCATGCAATTTCAATGGAAAAAGATTGGTCCTTGTTCATTATCGTATCTGCCCCCCTATTGTGGTGATTTATTTATTGTACAGGACAAGCGCTGGAACAGCCATATCGAGTTGTTTTGCGGATTAACCCCAAAGGGTCTTATAATAGAATTTGAAGATAAGCCAGCACTACATTAACCAATTTAACAACATGAGGCGGGAGGTATGCTTCGGAATCAAAGGAATCCGAAGCAGCTTAATATGAATATTGGAACTCAAATTTTGATTTTGGAAGTGTCTATGGGACCTTTTTTTGGAAATTCGATCATTCATCCTGTACTGCTCAAGGACGAGGATGGACTTACATTGATAGACTCGGGCATGCTCGGTCAATTGGAGCCTCTGCGCAAGGCTATTTCAGATGTGGGTGAGGATATAAGCCGTCTGAAAAGAATTGTTATAACGCATCAGGATATTGACCATATCGGAAATGTTCAAGCACTGCTGGACTTGCTACCGAGCACTGCCCTGCTGGCCCATAAGGATGACATTCCATATATGACAGGAGAACGACCATTTATAAAGCTGACGCCGGAACGCATCAATCTGATGGAGCCTGCACTCAAGCAACAAGCAGAGGATATGATTCGCCGCCTGCCAGATTTGCGCTTTGCTCATATGCTTGAGGACGGTGAACATCTGCCTTATGGTGGAGGCATACAGATTATTCATACACCTGGCCACACGCCCGGACATATCAGCTTGTATGTGCCTGCACACAAGCTGCTGTTGGCAGCAGATGAACTGCGTGTA
This sequence comes from Paenibacillus sp. FSL W8-0439, assembly GCF_038008995.1. Taxonomy (NCBI): domain Bacteria; kingdom Bacillati; phylum Bacillota; class Bacilli; order Caryophanales; family Paenibacillaceae; genus Paenibacillus; species Paenibacillus sp. FSL W8-0439. The sequence continues at coordinate 1,559,191 of NZ_JBBPAK010000001.1, read as the reverse complement.
GTCGAGGGTGAGCTGGTCGGTCCCGCTGAGTCGGCTACGCCGGATATGCCGTTGGCTCTGAAGAGCCTCGATAAACTGACCGTATTGGATGTAGATAAGGTACTCTGCTACCATGGTGGTTACTATGATCAGAATGTGCAGGCACGTCTGCAAGCATTAAGTCAGTCAAGAGAATAAGCCATATAAATTATGATGTAATAAGAGCTATAATGAATAAATGGACAGAAAGGAATGAGACTCTATGAATGATAAAATTACCAGATTGTATGATGAACTGAAGTCACAAGCTTGGGATGGCCTACTTGTGACCGATCCCAAACATATTTACTACCTGACAGGCTTCGCCAGTGATCCGCATGAGCGTTTTCTAGGGCTCGTGCTGCTTCGTGACCAAGAACCAGAACTAATTGTACCCGCCCTGGACGCAGAAGCTGCCCAAGCTGCTTCCTCGGTGACGCGTATATCCACCCACACCGATACGGACAATCCGTATGATCTGTTACGCCAACGCACAGGTACCGGAGTGAAAGCATTCGCACTGGAAAAGGAACACGTCTCCGTCCTCCGTTACGAACAACTACATACTGCCATTGGCGCTGCTCAATATGTTGACTTGGGTCCGGTGCTTCAAGACATGCGCGTGAGAAAAACTCCTGAGGAAGTAAAACGTTTGAAGCATGCAGCTCGTTTGGTGGAAGATGCTCTTCGTCACGGCCTAACCCATGTTCGCGAAGGGGTGACCGAAGTCGAGCTGGTAGCCGAAATCGAATACCAGATGAAAAAACTCGGTGCAGATGGTCCATCCTTTGACACTACAGTGTTGTCTGGACCCAAAACAGCCTTGCCACATGGTGTCCCAGGGACCCGCAAGCTGCAACACGGTGATCTGCTCATGTTTGATATGGGTGTATATTCCGATGGTTATGCTTCGGATATTACACGCACTTTTGCCTTTGGCAAGCTTTCGACTGAGCTGGAAACGATATATAATACGGTTCTTCGCTCAAATGAAGCCGGAATTGCCGCCATTCGCCCGGGAGTTTCCTGCGCATCCGTAGACCAGGCAGCTCGAGCCGTTGTTGAAGCCGCTGGATATGGCCCTGCCTTTAACCATCGGGTTGGACATGGTCTTGGTATGAGTGTTCATGAATATCCATCTGTGCACGGAGGCAATAACGATCTGCTTCATGAAGGGTTTGTGTTCACGATCGAACCCGGCATCTACGTACCAGGTCTTGGGGGTGTGCGGATTGAAGATGACGTTCTGGTCACCTCTGAGGGTGTTGAAGTGCTGACTTCTTTTCCGAAGGAACTGACCGTGCTGGGGTAATCTAGTGCTATTCTTAATATTGATATGTTAAAAGTACGAAAAAAAAGAGGGGCGACCCCAAGCCAATTAAGGCTTGAGGGTTTGCCCCTCCTCTTCTATCAAACGGAAATTACGTGCGATGTATAAAATCGGTGTACCTGCCGCAGTCAGTACAAATTTTAAGATGTAGGTGGTGAACAACAGTTCGATCCATATCCCCCACGCATAGCCGTAAAAGGCAATGCTACAGAAAATGAGGGTGTCTATAAACGAGCTGATCATCGTGCTGCCATTGCCGCGAATCCAGAGCTGATGACGCTCCGGGAAAAACTTGCGAATCCAGGCATATAGACGCACGTCCAGCAATTGACTGACCGCATAGGCTGTCAAGCTGGCAAGCGCAAGCCTTGGCAACAATCCGAAGAGCTGTTGCATCGGTGTCTGGGCAAAATCGGTTGCAGTAGGCTCAAATAACAGCACCATCTGCATCGTGATCGTCGTCATAATCAGAGTAAAAAAGCCAAACCACACAGCTTTTCGTGCCTCTTTAGGCCCATATTTTTCATTTAGTAAATCGCTGGCCATATACATAGAAACATACATTGTATTTCCCAATGTCGTGGTAATGCCGAGCAGATCAATGGTTTTGGTTACCTGAATATTGGCCAAAACAGTAGCAACGCCAATCCAGGCGTATAGCCCTTTTTTACCAAACAACCGATAACATAGCAAAAAGAACATAAAATTGACGAGGACAAATGCTGCCCCCCATAACAGATTAAACATGAAATCCTCCTAGTTTTGATAGCGCGGGATGGTTGCGAACCGCGGTTCATCCGAACAAGCCGGAAAAACATTATTTTAATGTATCATAGATTAGGATTTGTGAACAGCTATAATTTACACGGCCACCAGCCCAAAATAAAGAGCCGACCTTAGGGTCGGCTCTGAGTATGGAGGTGCACACTGCATGTGTTACATATACATATGCGATAAATGCGATATGAGGCTGCAGTGTATACCATTCGTCTATCTTTTACTTAAGAGTGTGCCGCTGCATCCAGATCCGTGCCATGGTTGTTGAACACGTCTTGATCGTTCTCCTTGAGTACTTTGCCAGAGATAAGACCTGCGGTAATAGAATCATTAACATTCAACGCGGTACGGCCCATATCAATTAACGGTTCAACCGAAATGAGCAATCCTGCCAAGGCCACGGGAAGGTTCAGGGTAGAAAGCACGATCAGGGAAGCGAAAGTGGCGCCCCCGCCTACACCTGCCACACCGAACGAGCTCACCGTAACAACCAGAATAAGTGTGAGGATAAAATCCCAGCTTGTAGGATCTATGCCCACCGTTGGAGCAATCATGACCGCCAGCATAGCAGGATAAATACCCGCACAGCCGTTTTGCCCAATGGTTGCACCCAGGGTCGCGGACAGATTTGCGATGCCGTCGGACACACCAAGCTTTTTCGTTTGTGTTTCAACATTTAATGGAATGGTCGCTGCACTGGAACGAGACGTAAAAGCAAAAACCAGCGTAGGCAATACCTTTTTCACATATGTCACTGGATTATAACCGAACAAGGCCAGCAAAATAAGATGAATAACGAACATGACCAATAAAGCCACATAAGAAGCAAGTACAAACTTGATCAGCTTCAAGATTTCATCCGGATTTGTTGTAGCTACAACTTTCGTGATCAGTGCTAAAATACCGTAAGGCGTCAATCTTAGCACCAGCGTTACAATCCGCATCACTACAGCGTACACTGCGTCGATCACTTTGCGGAAGGTTTGCGCCTGCTCCGGTTTTTTACGATCCAATCCGAGTACTGCCACCCCGATAAAGGCTGAGAAGATAACCACTGCCAACGTCGATGTACGGCGTGCCCCTGTCATATCTTCAAAAGGATTCGAAGGAATAAATTCCAGCACCTGCTGTGGAATAGTCATATCCTGAACTGTTCCCAGGCGTTCTTCCATCTTCAGTCCCTGCGCTTGCTCCTTTTCACCACTTTGAATCTCAATTGCTTTTAGATCAAAAGACAGGCTGGTTACAATACTTACTGAAGCTGCAATCGCCGTTGTAATCAGTAGCACTGCAATAATGGACACGCTTATTTTGCCTAGGTTCTGTCTTCCCTTCAAATTCATAATAGCCGAAATAATCGACACCATGATAAGCGGAATAACGACCATTTGCAGCAAACGGACATAACCATTACCTGCAAGGTTGAACCAATCGACCGATTTGGTAATGACCTCTGAGCCAGCCCCATAAGCGTACTGAAGAATAGCCCCGTAGATCAGTCCGAAGCCGAGCCCGGTAAAAACTCTTTTTGTAAAAGAGATGCGCTTTTTCTGCATCCAGACCAACACTCCGAGCAGTGCAAGCAGCACGATAACATTTAAAATAATAAAGAAGGTATCCATATATCTTTTCCTCCAAACTTAAACGTAAGATGTTTTCTAAAGTGACCCTTCAATCCGAAGATTACTATATCACAAAGCCAACTATTTTTGTAGGTTTTATTGAAATAAAAATAATAAAACTGCTTCAGCCTTAGATTTTATGAAAACGACAAACAGCAAGCCTTCGTAAGATGAAGGCTTGCTGTTTGTTATCCTGAACACAACGATTCGTATTCAATGTATACGTAGATTTTTCGACTGTCAGACGATCACTGTATATAACAGTTCCTGTTCCTTAACGACTTTATGCTGATTCCCTGCGGGCTCCAATTCGCTAAACTGATCTACATTTGTAACAATAACAGGCGTTATCGTTTCGTATCCAGCCTTGCGGATTTCCACCAGATCAAACTCCAGTATAAGATCGCCTACCTTTACGCGATCTCCTGCTTTAAGATGAGGTGTAAAATGAAGTCCTTTTAGTTTAACAGTGTCCATCCCTACGTGAATGAGCATTTCAAGTCCTGAATCACTCACCAAACCTACAGCGTGCCCACTTTTGGAAATGGAGAACACTGTGCCCTCAACTGGGGAAACAACCCGACCTTCGGAGGGTTCAATAGCCCATCCTCTACCCATAATTTCTTGAGAAAATGCAGGATCATTGACTTCACTGAGCGGTTTAACTTCACCCACAATTGGGCTGAATACCGGGATTTTCTCACCTTTTGGCAGTGAGCTCATCGCAGATTGTGCTACTTCCTCAGTAGAGATCTCGCCAGCAGCATCTGCTGCTTGTGTCGCTTCTTCGTTCTTTTCATCTGTAAAACCGATCACATAGGTAACAATCGCAGCAACCACAAATGCAATAATAAGACCAAGAATTGCGTACAAGAAAGTCGGTCCAATAAACATAGCCAGACCAGGCAAACCAACGAGTCCCCCAACGACGTACGCTTTTGTACCAAACAAACTCATGAAGCCCCCACCGACAGCTCCGCCGATCAACGCTGCCGTAAACGGTTTTTTAAACCGCATATTCACACCATACATTGCAGGCTCGGTTACACCCATAATAGCTGTCAAGCTCGTGGAGAAGGCCACTGTTTTGACTTTGGCATTTTTGGATTTCAAGAATACGCCAAGTGTTGCACCAGCCTGAGCCAAGTTAGCTGCTCCCATAATTGGAATCATGTAATCATAGCCCAACGTTGCAATCGATCCGATCATAATAGGAACCAACGCGTAGTGCATACCTGTCATAATGATCAGGGAGAAGGTACCGCCCAGCAGCAGACCTGCAAGCGCACCTGTATTTTCAAACAACCAAGATATCCCCCCTGACAGGCCATTACCAATAATGGAGCCGAGCGGCCCTACAGCAATCAACGTCAATGGTACGATAATCAATAGAGTCAGTGTTGGAACAACAAGCAACTTCAGTGATGCATGAGTATACTTATCAATGAATTTTTCAACATAGGATGCCAGCCAGATCGCGATAACAATTGGAATAACGGTCGACGAATACGTAGCCGCTGTCACCGGAAGGCCAATAAAGCTAACCTTCACATTCGAAGCCAGTAATGCTGTAATGTCTGGATGTAAAATTGAAGCACCAATCGCCGCACCAATAAACATATTGCTACCGAGTTTTCTAGCCGCACTCACAGCCAAAATAATCGGCAGGAAGTAGAACGCACCGTCACCTATTGCGGCTAAAATCGTATAGGTTTGACTCTTGTCAGACATCCAGTGCATAGCTACCAGTAGGGCAATAATCCCTTTGATCATACCTGCCCCGGTGATCGCCGGCAGAATAGGTGTAAACATACCCGCAATAAAGTCGAACAGTTGGCTGATCGGGTTTTGTTTTTTCTTGGATGCAGTGCTTGCGCCTGTTTCACTTTGCGGTGCCTTGGACATGTTACTCACCAATGATTTATATACATTAGCTACATCATTTCCGATAATCACCTGAAACTGGCCGCCACTCTCCATGACTCCCATGACACCATCCGTTTTTTGCAACTGCTCTTTTTGAGCTTTCTTATCATCATGAAGGTTGAAGCGCAAGCGCGTCATGCAGTGAATGACCTGCTCTACATTTTCTTCTCCACCGACCAATGTAAGTATCTCTTTGGATAATTGATTTCGATCCATGAGGCATTCCTCTTTTCTATTTAAGGTATATAGTGTGAAATTTGGGAATAAAAAAAACCTGAATACAGAAAGCAGACAGCTTTATAAAAGCCAATCTTCTTTCAGCATTCAGGTTTTGCCTTCTTGTTTAGAAGTAGCAATCCTAAATCCCTGATCATCCATAAAATCATTGATTCTTAATGATGCGTTCGATATGAATCGTGAGATACAGCATCTCATCCTGGGATAAGCTTCGACCATAGATCTTAGACGTATAATCTCTTATTTTTTCCGCACAAGCATAAGCGTCCTTATATTGTACCTTAACCATATCATGAAGCGAATTATCTGTATTTTGTACAGGAGTTCCGTTCATAACCCGTTGGGCAAAAAATTTGAGATGTGTAATAAAGCGGTAATAGCTTAACGACTCTTCATCCAGCTCCATTACAAAAAAGCGGCTTACAATGTTTATGATATCCTTGACGATATTAGTCAGGGTTATCGTTTCGCGCATTTCACTGTTCAGCTGTGCATTCACCAAATGTAAGGCAATAAACGCCCCTTCATCATCTGGAAGTGTAACCCCCAGCTTGTCCTGAATCATGTGCAATGCTTTGGTCCCAATCGCGAATTCCTTGCGGTACATTCGTTTGATTTCCCAGTAAAGTGCATTCTTGATGTCCATACCCAAACGGTAACGCTCTATGGCAAAATGGATATGATCTGTCAGCGAAATATAGATGCTGTCATGCAACTCTACACCAAGTATCGTTTTGGCATACTGGATGATTTCATCAGAAAGTTCAACATACTCAATAGGGATATCAGACATCAGGGTCATCAATTTACGGGAAACCTCGGTACTTTCAAGCTTGAAAATTTTCTCGATTTTCCCCTCTTCAATCTCATCGCCTGTGTTTTTTTTAAAAGCAATTCCTCTTCCCATAATGACTAATTCTTTCTGCTGTTCATCAATGACCGTTACGACGTTATTATTCAGCACCTTTGCTATCTTCATTCCATCACCTTAAGCCGCTTGGAGTAGTAAAAAAAGGCAATACCAAAACTGACACATAGTGCCTGTTTATGGTTTTGCCCGATATGGTAACAATCCATGATTGTGCAGTTTTGATTAACTGTCATCATAGTATCATATAAACACTGAGCTGACAAGATTTTTTTGTAAACACTTACATGAGGTAATTAGCCGCTGCGTGACACCTTAATTGCTAGGGCTCTTTTCCACATTCAAATCCGAGGAAGCACGAATACGGGATGCGGATGCAATTTTTGATGGCTTCTCTTTATCGTCCACAAAGCCCATAAAATACGTAATTACACCAGCCGTAACAAACGAAATCAGCATGCTCAAAATGGCGTAAACAAATGTAGTGTCGGAAAACAGGGGTAAGCTAAGCAAGCCAGATAAGGCTGCAAAAGCAGTCAACTTCACTTCAAACAGACACATACACGCCCCACCAATAGCCCCGCCGACCAGTCCCGCGATAAGCGGTTTTTTGAAACGCACATTAACGCCGTATAATGCCGGTTCAATGATTCCAAACATAGCCAACAGGCCTGTGGAAGCAGCAAGTATTTTGACTTTGGCATTTTTGGATTTAACACATACACCGAAGGCCGCGCCTGCCTGAGCCATGACTGCCGCCGCAACAACAGGGGTAATAGAATCATAGCCATTCGTAGCCATGGATTCTATTATGTTCATCGACATCATATATTGCATGCCCGCAAAGTGGAGCACAGGTATTGTCCCACCAAACAGCAGACCTGCAAATACGTCCGCATCGTCAAACAGTGAAGCAAAACCATCCGACAAATGATGTGCCAGGGTCGTCCACAGCGGACCAAAAACAAACAGCAATAAAGGCACAATCAAGATAAGCGTCAATGTCGGAACGACCAGTAGTTGAATTGAATAACGGTCGAACCTACTCAATCCTTTTTCAATCTTCGATGCAAGCCAGACAACAATAAGAATCAGTATAAAAGAGGCAACATACTGTGGCTCCACCACGGGTAAATCGTCTGAATTCATTTTTAGGCCGGATTGCAGTAGTTCCATAATACCAGGATGAAATGAGCAGGCCCCAATTGCCGCCGCAATAAATAAATTGCTACCAAGCTTTCTTGCCGCATTTACCGCTATCATAATGGGCAAAAAATAAAATACGACACCACCAATGTACCCTAAAGCGGTAAAGACTTGAGTATCAAAAAAATCTAAGAACAAGAAAACAGTCGCAATCCCCTGAATGATTCCTCCAGCAATTAGCAATGGCAAGAGCGGAGTGAATACGCCTGAGATAAAATCAAACAGGCGGCTGAACGGATTCCCTCCTCTATTCGCTTTATCTTGATCTTGATCTATAGTCGGTTCCTGGTTATCTTCTCCCTCTACCTCCAAATTTATTTCCTTAGAAAGCAATTCCCGATTCATAACTGCCTTTTCCCCTTTTATATGTATATTGAAGACCACATTCGAACTTATTAAAGCAAGCTTAAAAGAAGCTTGTAAAAAGTGGCATTCCTTATACTACTTATATTCCTTCTTTTTTACAATAGTTATAAAAGCACGGGTAAAGCTTTTTAATTTCCTACTCCTGATAATTTACATCAAACTTACATCTAAACACCCAAGACCATAGTTATATATTTTTTGTTTGTTTTTGGGCAAATATGACTATTCAACCGTCTGTTAATTATGTAAAATAGGTCTAACCTACTTTTTAGTAAATCATGGATTACTTCCCTTTCTCATATCTTGTGTCCTTGAATACAGCTGAAATATACATAGAATCCGAACATTTTCAGTCTTTTCTTCAAGCAAAGAAAGGAAAACAAGTAGATCATGGCGTGTCTAGTATCTCATTGGACAAGCGGCCTACATCAAGCAGGGCAATTCGTCTGTTTTATCACCATCATGTGAGAGGAGAATTTTCATGAAGCGTTTTAATCGTTCCCTTGGCGCAAAGCTGCGAATTATGTTTTTGCTGATTCAGCTCTTTGCGTCTCTTCTGTTCAGCATCAGTTTTTATGCAGTTTCCATGAGTATCATTAATAGCAGTGTCATGCCTCAAGTAGATCAATTGCTAGAAACTGGGGCTAAAAATGTGTATCAGGATCTCAATATTTCCTTAGCTGTTCAAGCTGGGCAAGGAAGTGGGTCTGGTTCCAGCTCTGCTATGCAGATGGAAGCTTATCTTCAGGACAAGGTTGACACCCTCAAATTAGAATCCGCATATATTGCGGTGCTGAAGGATGATGGTAAGGCCGAAGTTGTCGCACGAAACGTAAAATCAGCATATAAGGTCAAGGATACCCTCGTTCCTGTTGAGGATATTAAAAAAGCCAAACAAGGCGAGATGAATATCAGTGACATTTACAGCGACTCGCATGGAGTACACAAAACCGCCTTCTTTGCCATATCAGGCAGTAATCTGATTCTTGGCGTGAACGAAGATGTTGGATTCGTACAGGAAAAATCCCAACAAATCCTATGGATTTGCATTGGTATTACACTGGTAACACTTATACTGGGCGGAGTTATTTCTACCCTTGTCATTCGTAAAGTTGTACAGCCCATTGCTGAATTGGTTCGTCATAGCGAAAAAATTGCCCAAGGGGATCTTTCGCAAGATACAAAGGTTCAAGGAGTTAATGAAATTGCTCAACTTGCCCGCAGCTTCCAATCTATGTCTCTTAACTTGAAAGAAATGATCGGCCATGTGCTTACTACATCAGGTGCAGTTGTTAAAGGGTCGGACGAGTTGCTTCGTCGAACTGAGGCTATGAGTGTAAAAGTCCAGGACTCTACAGCTGCCGCTGAAGAAGTAGCCAAGGGCAGCAACAGCATCGCTTCTGCTGCTGCTGAAAATGCACAGGCTATGGAGGAGATTGCTCAAGGTGTGCAGCATATCGCTTCCTCTGCCAATGATGTATCTGACCAAATCAGTGAAGCAACGAAAGAAACGGTTAACGGGAATACGCTTGCTCAAAAAGCTGTAGCTCAAATGTCACAGGTAGGACATGCTGCTGATGAGTCGCTTCGATACATACATAGTATGAATGAACGCTCAGAAGCTATTGGTAGCATCGTTTCTGCAATTTTCGATATTACAAAGCAGATTCAAATGTTGTCCCTGAATGCCTCCATTGAGGCTGCCCGCGCGGGCGAGCATGGACGGGGCTTCGCTGTAGTTGCCGGGGAAGTTCGCAAGCTCGCAGAGCAATCCAAAGCAGCAACACAGGAAATTTCGGACTATTTAGTTACCATTCAGGAAGTATCTCAGCAATCTGTGGACTCAGTGACTCAGGTTAGTCGTGAGATTCACTCGGGAACGGAAATGGTTCAACAGGCGAGTTTTGCTTTTAACCAGCTAAGTGAGCTCATGCAAAAGATCAACGCTACGATTCAAACCGTATCCGCAGCAACGGAGCAAGTATCCGCCAGCTCGGAGGAAGTATCTGCTTCCGTGGAGGAGACAGCTCTCATTGCTGCCAACGCACAACATATGATTCAGGAGATCGGTTTAAATGCCGATGAGCAACTGAATGAAATGGAAAGTCACAGTGAGGTTGTTCGTCAATTAAGCCAACAAGCAACTGAGCTGCAAAAGGCGGTTCAAAAATTTAAAATTAAGTAAGCTGATCTGCTAAAAAAGGTATCTCTCAGTCACAAAAATGACTGTAGAGATACCTCTTTATTTTTTAAAAGCTTTTTAAAGGATCTTCCATGAAGAAGTTTATGAATCCATCCCGAGAATGCGGTAAATTTGTCCCATATCCAAATGAGCGCGTACCACCTCTGCGACACGGTCAAATTCTTGTTCCTTGGCTTCACGTACAGTAAAAGTGCTATCCAAAGCTGGCAAGCCCTTGGCTTGTCTCAGTCCATCCAACCAGGACCGGCGAAAACGGTCATTATCAAACACACCATGCAAGTAGGTTCCCCATACCTTACCGTCTGTCGTACCCCAACCTTCCTCAAAGGCAGTCCCTTCCCCACGCTGAATCTGGAATAATGTTTTCATTTTCGTTGAGTCTGGAGTCCTGTCTATAGATACATGTGGTTCCGTGACATACTCTGTAACACCCATATGTATTTCATATCCTTCAATGACTGGCTTGGAGGTAGAACCCGAATCAAGTGCAGTGCTTAGCAAAAGTGGGCAATGATTAGACAGGGTTCCTTGAACGCGCACGGTTTGCTTTTCCTTTAAGAAGGTCGTGGATAGAGCTAGCCAACCTAACCCATCTGCCTGCTGCGGCAACCCAGATTCGACGGCATCGGGATCAAATAACGCTGTACCCAGCATTTGATAGCCCCCACAAATACCAACCAGTTGCGTGCGTCCTATCTTCATGGCCTCTCGAATGTCATCCTCTAGCCCTCTTTCACGCAATTCCAGCAGATCTCCGATGGTGTCTTTGGTTCCCGGTAAGATAATGGCATCCGGTACGCCCAATTGTCCGGCCTCCGTGACATAACGCACGCTCACATCCGGCTCTGCGGCCAAAGCATCCGTGTCCGTAAAATTGGAAATACGCGGATAACGTATCACCGCAATGTCCAATTCTTTATCCTTTGCTGACCGCTTAGGCTTCTTGTCCAGTACGACCGAATCTTCTGCTTCAATGCGAATGTCCGGTAAATAGGGCAGTACACCGAGTACAGGAATGCCTGTCCGTTCTTCCAGCCAGTCTAATCCTGGTTGAAGCAGGGACAAATCGCCTCTGAATTTGTTAATGATAAATCCACGGATACGCTGTACTTCATGGGGTTCCAGCAACTCAATAGTCCCTACCAGAGAGGCAAAGACACCACCCCGGTCAATATCCGAAATCAGCAATACTGGAGCATCCGCCCAGCCTGCAAGGTTCATATTTACAATATCGCGGTCCTTTAAATTAATTTCTGCCGGGCTGCCTGCCCCTTCCATAAGCACAATATCATAGGTATCACGCAGCCGATTCAGCGCATCCATAACGGTGTGCTTGGCTTGTGGCAAAAAGTCCTTTCGGTAATCGGAAGCGCTCATATAGGCATAAGGTACACCGTGTACAACAATTTGTGAGTGCATATCCTTGACCGGCTTAATCAGAATCGGATTCATGTCGGTCGTCGCCTCAATACCACAAGCTTCGGCCTGTACTCCCTGTGCACGTCCAATTTCCTTGCCGTCCTCGGTAACATAAGAGTTTAACGCCATATTTTGTGACTTAAACGGTGCGGGACGGTAGCCGTCCTGCAGAAAGATCCGGCACAGCGCGGTCGTCACCACGCTTTTGCCCACATCCGACGCTGTTCCTTGAAGCATTAAGATAGCTGCCGGGTTCGTGCGGGACGGTTCGAAAGTTGACAATTGCCTCTTCCCCTTTAACGAATTCATTTCAAATTTGATCACAACCCGTACAAAATGACAATAAACAGCAACAACACAGTCTCCAGCAATTCGTTCAAAGCTCCGTATATATCTCCCGTAAGTCCCCCAAGACGGCGATTAATACGGTTTGCTGTAAAGGTTCCAACTCCGTAAGCCAAGAGCGGAAGCAACGCAAAGCCTATCCAGATTGGAAGGCTTTCAGAATACGAAAGGAGCGTCTGTAAGTGTGTCCCTGCTAACGACAGGTTTCCTGATCCCTCTGTTGCTGTAGCTGGTCCTGCAAGTATATACTGGCCTGCGGCAGCACCTAGAGTCACGACTACAGCCCAAAATACGGCCAGTCCGGCACGTCCACCACTCATATCAGCAAAACGCGCAGCCAGTCCATCATCGTTACGGGCTTTAGGCCAGCGCTTCATTGCATGTACCATAAACCAGCGGCTCCAAACCATCGGAAGCAACAACAAGCCGGACACATTTTGTTCAACCAGCACGGTATACAGCAAAGCAGCCTTGAGCATGAGTAGCAGCACACAAGCAATAACCCCCATTGCTCCTACACGGCTATCTTTCATAATCTCCAGCATCCGTTCACGGGACCGGTAGCTGAATAAGGCATCCGCAGCATCCATCCACCCGTCCAGATGCAGTCCGCCCGTCAACCAGACCCAGACTGCAAGGGTAAGAATCGCACACGGCAGCGGTGGCAGCACCATAGCCGTAAGCGCCGCAATGCCCCAGACGATAATACCAATAATCACTCCAACCAGCGGATAATAGCTTGCACTGCGTTTCAGCAGCTCCGGGGAAAAATCCAGCTCCGCCTTGACCGGTAGACGGGTTAAAAATTGAAAAGCCGCAGCAACAGCCTGACGTTCGCGGCTCATAGCTTATATTCCAACTGTTTAAGTTCTACGGGAATGCCCGCCGTCACTAAAAAAACTTCGCCACAAACACGGGCTATCCGCTGATTCATAATCCCGCTCAAATCCCGGTACAGCCTTCCAAGCGGATATTCTGGTACAATACCGTCACCGACCTCGTTGGTTACGATGACGAGCGATCCCGGATACTGCTCCACAGCTGCCGCCAGTTCATCCATGGCGGCTCTGGCCGCAGCTTCGCCGTCCTCACCTGCGGCCAGCAGCACGTTCGACAGCCACAGGGTCAGGCAGTCGACCAGCACCATAGGCGCAGGCTGCGACGCTTGATCGTCGCCAAGCCGCCGCAGCAGCTCCGGCAGCGCCTGCGCTTCCTCCAGCGTCTGCCAGTCATACCCGGCAGAATCGCGCTGGAGCCGATGAAGAGCGATACGCTCCTTCATCTCCACGTCATAGGCTTGGGCCGTTGCAATATAGCAGGCGCGCGGAGCGCGCGCCATGCATAATTGCTCGGCAAAGCCGCTTTTTCCGCTGCGTGCCCCGCCGGTCACGAGCGCCTTCATCGCTGCGCGGCTCCCTGACCGTCCGATACGCCTGCATCGGCAAAGGTCGCCATTTCGCGCATAATGCGGCACGCCGCATCAATCAGGTGCAAGCTCAGCGCACCGCCCGTGCCCTCACCGAGCCGCATGTCCAGATGGAGCATGGGCTCCAGCTTAAGCTGGCGGAGCACCGCCGCGTGTCCACGCTCGTCCGAGGCGTGCGAAGCAAGCATGTACGCCGCGCTCGCAGGCGCAAGCGCGCGTGCAGCAAGGGCTGCCGCGCCGGAAATAAAGCCGTCCAGCACCACTGGACAGCGATGCGCGGCTGCGCCGAGGATGACGCCTGCCAGAGCGGCAATCTCCAGACCGCCGACCTTGGTCAGCACGTCCAGCGCGTCATTGGCATCCGGTTGATTCACATCCAATGCGCGGCAGACAACGGCTATTTTACGGGTAAGCCCCGCCACATCTACCCCCGTTCCCCGGCCCACGATCACTTCCGGATCAAGTCCGGTGAGCGCACATACAACCGCAGCGCTGGCTGTCGTATTCCCGATCCCTAGCTCTCCGGTAACAAATAGCCGTGTGCCACCTTTAACCGCTTCTGCTACGGCTTCAGCTCCGGCCAAAACCGCTTGTTCCGCTTCCGTACGCAGCATGGCTGGCCCTTTAGCCATATTCGAAGTGCCCATACGCACCTTACGATTCACCAAATCCGGGTGAGCAACGTCCGCATTCACGCCAACATCTATTACCTGGACATCAGCGCCTGCATGACGTGCCAGCACATTAATTGCTGCGCCGCCTGACAGCATGTTATACAGCATTTGCTGCGTAACCTCAGCTGGAAAGGCGCTAACTCCCTCTTCACACACCCCATGATCCGCAGCCATGACCATCACCGTTTTACGATCAAATTCAGGCTTGTCCACGCCAGTAATTCCTGCTAGCTGGATGGCCAAGCTCTCCAGCTTTCCAAGACTTCCAGGTGGCTTTGTTAATTGGTCCAAATGTGCTGACGCTGCCGAAGCCGCCACTCCATCCGGCTGGGCTATGCTATCGATCAGCTGACGCAGCTTGTCGTTCATACCTTCCACTCCCTGCTCTTTTTAGTATGTTCCCAATCTCCTATTGATCTGCTGTAGACGCAGCGCTTCTGCGCAGCAAGAGCTGCGGCACACCGCTATCGGGATGCGGAAGCATCACAGGCTCCACACCATATACACGCCGAATCCGGTCCTCTGTTAGCAAATCCGATGAACTACCCAATCCTTCAACCATTCCATCCTTAAGTACAAGCAAATTATCGCAAAATTGTGCCGCCAAATTAAGATCATGCAGGACAGCAATGATCGTCACGCCCGTTTCTTGGCGCCATTCTGCCAACAACTCCATAAATTCAAGCTGATAGCGCAAATCCAGATAGGTCGTAGGTTCGTCCAGCAGCAATATCTGTGGTTCCTGCACCATCACCTTTGCCAAAGCTACACGCTGTCGCTGCCCTCCACTCAAGCGGTCCAATGTTCTGTCGGCCAGTGAAGTTAGACTCAATCGCTCTAGGACCCGATCCGTAATCGCCTCCACATCAACTCCCTTTTCCCTGCCTAGCCAGTCCTGATGAGGAAACCGCCCCATTTCTATAACTTCCCTGACGGTGTATCTCACTGGAGGAATGCCCTCCTGCTGGAGTACGGCTACAAGTCGGGAAAGCTCTTTTCTGCTGTAGCTACCGACCTTTTTGCCATAGATATGAACACTTCCAGAAGTCGGCTGATCTACGCCAGAAAGCAGATGCAGCAACGTCGATTTACCACTCCCATTCGGACCAATGATCCCCCACCAAGCTCCTTCGTCTACGTTCCAGCTAATATTCTTCAACACATGGAACTCTCCATAAGCACGGGTAAGACCTGCTACCTCTAGCGCCCGATCATCCACCTTCTGTGTTTCACTTTGTTCGGTCACAACAGATCCCCCCTGCGCAGCTTCTTGTTCCGGTACAGGAGATACGCGAAGAACGGCGCCCCAACAAAGGCCGTCATAACGCCCAGAGGAATTTCCGTTGGGGCCAACAACGTGCGAGCCGCCGTATCTGCCCAAGCCATAAAAATAGCTCCACCCAGTGCAGATAACGGAACAATCATCCGGTAATCGGGACCTGTCACCAGACGAATGATATGTGGTACAACGAGTCCGACAAAGCCAATGACTCCGCATACTGAGACAGCGGCAGCTGTCAGCAAGGTAGATATGATCAGGACAGATAGCTTCGTCGCATCTACATGAACCCCCATATGAGCCGCTTGACGTTCACCCAAAGCCAGAATATTCAGCACCCGTGCCCGGTTCCATAGAAACACCAGCCCAACGATCACGTAAGGTAAAAGAATTCCCGTATATGACCAACCTCGCAGACTAAGACTTCCCAACGTCCAGTACAATATTTCATTGACTGTTTCCTTCGACATGGCTGCCAGAAAAGAAACAATGGCTCCCCCAAAAAATTGCATCACCACACCTGATAAAATGAGGCTTTGGGTCGGAATTTTCCCACCTTCACGCGCCAACGTCAACACCATCCACAGCGTCAGCATGCCGGTTATAAATGCGACTAGCGGAAGGGTCCATATACCCACAAATGAAAATTGAAGCCCCCAATAAATCAGCACTGCCGCTCCTACCGAAGCTCCCGAGGATACCCCAAGGGTATAGGGATCAGCCAAGGGATTACGCAACACACCCTGAAATCCAGCTCCCGCCAGCGCCAGCGCTGCTCCGACCAACATTCCCAGTAACACTCTTGGCAGTCTGACCTTCAAAATAATCTGCTCTGCAGATGTATTCCAATCCGGTGTAAACGTATCATCTAACCACGGTAGGTGGTTGATCAAAATACCTGTGATCTGGCTGACCGGAAGACTGACCGAGCCGATGCCAAGACAGAGCAGCAGCGTCAGCAGCAGCAAGACAAGACCAGTCCCCCCAAAACCGATCAGTCTACGGTTCATTTGAAAATTTCAGGGTACACGCCCTTGGCTACTTCCTTGAGTCCTTCTGTTACGCGTGGACCTGGACGGCTAATCAAATTATCATCCACGGCAAATACACGATTGTTACGAACAGCCGATATTTGATCCCATCCACTACGAGCTTTTATGATATCGCCGAGGGACTGGCCTGTTTTGTCATCCTTCACACTTTTGCTGTATAAAATCACGTCAGGGTTGGCAGCTATAATATTTTCCTCACTGATTTGGTACCAGCCCTTCTGCGTGGCACCCACGTTTTCGCCGCCCGCCAATGTGATCAGTTCGTCCATAAACTCGCCTTTACCCACTGTCCAGCCTGGTGAAAATTCGACGTATACCCGTAGCTTCTGCCCTTTGCCGATATTTTTAACTCCTTCTTTCACTTCCGCTACATCTGCTCTCATCTTGTCGGTCACCGCTCTCGCTTCTTTCTGATGATCGGTGATTTTCCCATACAATTCGATGTTAGCTGTGACATCTTCAACGGTTTTCGGTTCCGTTTTAAAAATCATAATTCCCATGTCACGCAGCTTAGTCGTAGCCTGTTCACTAAGTGAAATTCCTGCAAAAACAACTTCCGGGTTCGCAGCAATGATCGCCTCTTCGTTCGGTTTCATAATACCGCCCACTTTAGGCTTTTTCGTAGCTGCCTCTGGGTAATCAGAGTAGTCGGATACACCAACAATTTCCTTATCCAATCCGATAGCGAACAGCGCTTCAGTTTCTGCCGGGGAGACGGAAACAATCTTGTCCGGTGCCTTTTTAAATGTAAATTCCTGTCCTGTTGCATCCTTAACCGTTAGCGGGTAAACCGTTTTGCCCGGAGGCTCTTGTGCGGTTACGGTCTGTCCCGGCTGCTGTGAAGAAGCTTGGCCCTCTTTATTTTCTACATTTTTTCCATTCGCGCCACATGCACTCAGCACAACTGCCAATATCAGCGCCAATAGACCTGTTGTCCATACCTTTATTTTTTTGCCTGCCATGATTTGCACCCCTTCATACAAAAATCGTTAAGAGCGTTACTTGAACATCATCCGATATTTTCCTCATTCCAGCCTTCTTTTCCTATCAAAAACCCCCGCATCCTCATATCAGGATACAGGGGTCACGTTAGCACAGATCGTGCGCAGGCGGGCAGCTTCTTTCCGCATGGACAGTCACTGCGAACACGTCATCCTTTCCTCGAAGGATTATGGTGACAGGCGGACGGGCAGGTATCCTGACTTATGGAAGAGGCATGCCCTGATATTCTTTCACATGCTTGGCGGCACATGTAACAGGGCTAATGAGCATGTTTCCATTTACAGTGGCGGGACCGCGTCGGACTCACACCGACTTCCCTTTTAACAGCGCAATGAAGAAAAGCAAGTTCCCTCACACGGCGCCGACCTCGTCTGCTGGATATTTGATGTAGTGTAGTCAAGCCGTTCTTTTACTTGATGATTATAGGTTAAAAAGAGTTAGCTTACAACCCAAACAGCTGCTTGATTCGCCACAACTACCCTAGTGAAAAAGCAATTTTGCTATACAATTGTGCAGTCCTGCCAGCCTTAACTGAAGCCTAATCGCTTCTCCCGGTTTTGGATTCAGACTCCAAAAATCATGACCTGGTATCAGCATACAAACCAATTGGCGAATTACTCCACCATGCGTGACAACCAAAACAGAGGGCGGTGCAGCATTCGACTCTATTGGCTGAACCTTCAAAGCAATGCGCCACGCAAACAGAGAGTCAAGGAATTCACGCAGACGATTCACAAAATGGACCCAGGACTCTCCTCCAGGCGGGGTGATTCGTTGCGGCTCATCAATCCAAGCGCGATACAACGCCACATCCTTAAGCATGTCATACGTTTTTCCATCCCACTCGCCAAAGTGAAGTTCTCGCAGACGTGGTTCCATCATGGGAGGCATAGCAGATAGGAAACGTTCAGACGTCTTTGCTGACTCCGGCAAAATGATCTGCAAGGTCTGGCGACATCGCATCAAGTCACTGCAATAGATTTGAGCAAAGGACTGGCCCTGTAATTTTTCCCGTAAAGGCTTTAATTCCTGCTCTGCTCCAGACAGCAAACTCAAATCGGCATGTCCCAGATATCGACGTTCCTTATTCCATAAGGTTGTGCCATGACGAACTAGCACGAGCTCCATGTCCCACTGCAGATCTTCTTTAGCATCATTCGGCTCACTATCCTGTTGTGGGTTCGGACTTAGTCCACATTCTCGCACTCTTTTCCCTTCTGTATTTTGTTTCAAAATAATGTCACTCCTCACCGCATCCATCCCAAGGCAAAACACCCCGCAGCTCCCAACAAACACAACCCTACAAACATAGTGGATACGGCGAACATCAGCCGGATGGTATGCCGGATATCCTTCGACTCCAGTGGTCGTATCTCTTCGCCCATATATGCTCGAAACGAGCGTATGCCATGATACACGTTATAGCCACCAAGACGAATCCCCAAGGCACCTGCCACCGCTGATTCGGGAAATCCGCTGTTTGGACTGGGGTGCAGACGCGCATCCTGCTTGACTGTGCGCCAGCTTCTTGCAGCATCCAGCCGATACAACCACGCCGCTATCACAAGCATAACTGCTGTCAGGCGAGCCGGAATGTAGTTAGCTACATCGTCCAGACGTGCCGAGGCCCAGCCTAAATGCAGATACTTTTCATTTTTGTAGCCAACCATTGAGTCGAGCGTATTTACGGCACGATATGCCAGTGCCAAGGGGGCTCCCCCGATCAGGGCATAAAAAAGCGGGGAAATAATGGCGTCCACGATATTTTCAGCGACTGTTTCGACGGTACCGCGTACAATTTCAGGCTCGTCAAGCTGCTGCGTATCCCTCCCAACAATCATGCCTAGCTCCCGACGTGCCACAGTCAGGTCATTCGCCTGCAACGCTCGGTATACGGCCATCCCTGCGTCCTTTAGTCCTTTGGAAGCAATTGTGGTTGCAACCAGAACAATTTCTACGACGACAGACAACCATGGGTGAATCCAGGCAAGCACACGCAATAGCCCCCAAGCAAGCCCAAAGGAGCCTCCTGCCACAATGAGTGGAAGCAGTATACCCGCACGTTTCAATCCCCGGTCACTGCGGACCTTACGACGAATCGCTTTTTCCAATGCTGAAATGGCATGTCCCATCCCGATGACTGGATGTGGCAACCATCTCGGATCGCCGATTAGCCTGTCCAGCAGATAGGCTGCCATGATTACCAAGCTAACGATCACGCCGCTCCTCCTCCAACACTTCACTGAGTGCAGACAGCAGCATATTATTGGCTTCGGCGTCCTTGACTGCAATTCGAAAATGGCTCGCCGACAGCCCCGGATACATGGCACAGCTACGTATAAGAATCCCACGTTGTCCAAGCGCCTGCTGAATAGCCGATGAACTCCACGTTCCCGGCGCCCTTGCTAGCACGTAATTGGCTTCGCCGGGAACGACACCGCAGCCCCATTCCGCTAAGGCAGTCAGCAAGCGACTGCGCTCCGTCGCAATCAGTTCCTGTGTGCGGCGCTCATAAGCTTGCCCACTTCTCAGACACGCCTCTCCAGCCAGCAACGCCAATCCATTAACACTCCAGGTCACCTGTTTGGCCGTCATTTGCCGGATATAGTCCGGATGAGCAATCGCATAGCCCAATCGCAAGCCAGGAATGGCATAAAATTTGGTCATCGATCGGATCAAAATCACATGAGGATAGCGATCCAGCACAGGCAATAGTGAGATTTGCCGTTCCAGTGGGATAAAATCAATAAAGGCCTCATCCACCACCAGCACGGTACCCGTTCTGCCAGCCGCCTCTGCCAGTTCATATAGCTCCTGCTCACCATATTGCACACCGTTCGGATTATTCGGTTGCCCAAGGAACAGTACATCTACCTGCTCCATGAGCTGAAGGATGTCCTCCACGTCTGCCTTCCATTGAAGCGAAGCCTTCCCGTATACCCGGTGGATCTCGGCTCCAAATTTGCCAGCCAGCTCGGCATATTCCGAAAAACACGGCTCCACTGTGCCCACACGCTTGGGAGCCAGGCCCAATAGCAGCAGCGCCATGCTTTCAGCAGCGCCGTTACCGATGCTCAGCGACTCCGGTGGAACGTGCAGCCGCCGTGCCAGCATATTTTTAAAGTGGCGATGCCCAGGGTCAGGATAGCGAATCACCGTGTCCAATGAGCTTTGCAGTGCCTCAAGCACCTCCGGTGGCGGACCAAGCGGATTAATATTTGCACTAAAATCCACAAAATCCGCCGCAGCTCCGCCAAATGTCGCGGCAGCTGTTTCCCTGTCCCCGCCATGACCGTAAACCTCTATCATTGCCTCATATCCTTTCCGCCCGTTTTCAATCATTTAGCTCCATTATGAGGCTGCTTTTTGCGTCCCGTCAATGCAAATGAGCTTTTGTACATGGCTCACTTGGGTTACAATAGGGGGAGGCACACATAAAATACACAGTTTGTATATACGGAGGAATGGACATGCTGTTCATCGACAACCAGGGCATACACGATCCAGCCATTAATCTTGCTATTGAGGAATACGCGCTCAAGCATTTACCGCTGGACGACAGCTATCTGCTGTTTTACATTAATCAGCCTTCTATTATTATAGGCAAGCATCAAAACACCGTTGAAGAAGTCAACGCTGAGTTTGTGAGAGACAACAATATTCAAGTCGTTCGTCGCCTGTCCGGCGGCGGGGCTGTATATCATGATCTCGGTAACTTAAATTTCAGCTTCATTACCAAGGATAACGGGGAGTCCTTTCATAATTTCCTCAAATTTACGCAACCTGTGATTGACGCCCTCCGCCAAATGGGAGTAGAAGCCGAAATGACAGGACGCAACGATCTGCAAGTCGGAGAACGTAAAATTTCAGGAAACGCTCAATTTGCCACACGTGGACGTATGTTCAGCCATGGTACATTGATGTTCAACCTGAATCTGGACAATGTGGCTGCATCACTGCATGCCAATCCCGAAAAATTTAAATCCAAAAGCACAAAATCCGTCCGTAGCCGCGTGGCTAACATCAGCGAACTGATGGACCGTGAGATGACCATAGAACAATTTCGCGAGGAACTGCTGCGGTTCATCTTTGGCTCAGAATTGGATCAGGTGCCTC
This sequence comes from Paenibacillus sp. FSL W8-0439, assembly GCF_038008995.1. Lineage (NCBI taxonomy): Bacteria > Bacillati > Bacillota > Bacilli > Caryophanales > Paenibacillaceae > Paenibacillus > Paenibacillus sp. FSL W8-0439. The sequence goes on along the minus strand of NZ_JBBPAK010000001.1, from coordinate 1,537,325 downwards.
AATATAAGCTCACCGATGCGGATTGGGCTAAAATCCATGAAATTTCCAAAGAACGCTATCAATCGTGGGATTGGAACTATGGTCTATCCCCTGAGAGCAATATCAAGCACACACGTAAATTCCCGGTCGGTATTATAGATATCCGCATGGATCTGAAGGAAGGCTACATCCGTGATATTAAAATCTACGGGGATTTCTTCGGTGTAGGTGATGTCGCTGATATTGAAAATATCCTGCGTGGCAAGCGTTATGATGAAGGTGAGGTCCGTCAAGCCTTATCCTCTCTCGATTTGAAGCATTACTTTGGTAATATTGAGCTGGACGACTTTGTTGGACTTGTATTTCTGGAAGACTAAGCGTTACTTTTTTCCATGGTTTCAAGCCAATACTTCAGTGGTTATAAGGGGACAGGCTCTTATGGGCGTCGTCCCTTTTTCAATGCGATATTGTCATTTTGAATATTATAAGATACAATTTTAATATTGCCCCATGATAGAGATAAAGGAGAGAATACCGATATGTATAAATTAATTGCCATTGATATTGATGATACTCTCATTAATGACCAGAAAGAAGTTACTCCAGCGACACAACAGGCATTGGAAGCTGCTGTAGCTAAAGGTGTGGTGGTTACTCTCGCTACTGGACGAGCTTATGCCTCTGCGCACAAAATTGCACGCCAGACGGGGTTGAACGTACCGATCATTACGTACCAAGGAGCTTTGGTTAAAAACCTGCTGGACGAAAACGTGCTGTATGAGCGTTATGTTCCACTCGTAGCTGCACGTCGTCTGTATGAATTCTGCGTGGAACGCAATCTGCATTTGCAAACGTATATAGATGACAAATTGTACACTCGTGAAGATAATCAAAAAATTAAAGATTACACCGAGCTGAACAACACGGAATATTTTGTAGAGCCTGTGTTCAGTAAAGTTATAGAGCAACCAGCTCCTAAATTGCTGATTATCGACGAGCCGGAAGTGTTGGACGAATTAATTCCCGAACTTCGCGAATTGCTTGGCAGTGAAGTGCATATTACAAAATCCAAGCCTCATTTCCTGGAAATTATGCATCATGAAGGCACCAAGGGCCACGCTCTTGCCTTCCTTGCAAACCATTTTGGCTGTGATCTGTCGGAGACCATTGCGATCGGCGACTCTTGGAATGACCATGAAATGCTGGAATGTGCCGGTCTTGGCATAGCGATGGAGAATGCGATTCCTGATTTAAAAAAGCTGGCTGATTACATTACTCGCAGTAATAACGAAGACGGTGTAAAGCATGCCATCGACAAATTTGTACTCAATGTTGAATAAGCAGAAAGTGACTGTACCCATAATACTTAAATAAAGTATTACAACAACAAAGCCTCCAAACGCCGCATGTTTATTAATATACGGCAGTTTGGAGGCTTTTTCTATCATATTACATCATATTCTAACAACTTCGAAATATCAGGCAGCAGAGCGTACTTTGCATCTGTTCACCAGACGGATGATTCCGTTATTCATACACATCAACCCGGTCACAATGAGCAGCACCCCTGCCAGCATCCACCAGCTTACATGTTCACCATATAAAAAAGCACCCAGGCCTACAGCAATCGGTGGTGAAATATAGAGCCATGTGGTCGGAAACAACGGATTCGTACGCGCCATAAGCCAGTAAAATAGTGTTTGCGCAATCATGGAGCCAAACAGGATCAAATAAAACAGAGAGCCTATGGCAGGCAGCAGATTCCATCCCTCAGAATTCCAAGGCTCAGTGAAAGCCGACAGTACTAGCAGCATCCAACCACCATGGAACATTTGAGCTGCATTTAAGGCAATCGGATTCGTATCACGAAATGCATCCATGACTCGCTTGGAATACAGGGCTCCACCCGAATAGCATAGCTCACCCAGCAAAATGGCTATGCAACCTGCCAACCACAGGCCGCTGACTTGAACGGTCAAGCCGGGCAATACCACCAACACGACCCCGAGAAAGCTGATCATACAGCCCATGAGCGTAATTCTCGTCGTTTTTTGCCGCAGTATTGCAGACTGCATTAGCACAATCATCATCGGTCCGGTGGCTGACAAAATAGCGCCGATCCCCGAGCTGACATATTGCTCTGCCCAATACAGTGTTGAGAATGTGCCGAAGGTCGTTCCCGTCCCAATCAGCAGCATTTCCTTACGCCATAATAACGACCACCGAACCTTTCCTGAAAGCCTCATCGCAATAAACAAGATCGCCCCTGCTGCCATAAAACGTGCACCTGCCGATAGAAACGGCGGAAGTCCGGCTTCCACTCCCACTTTGATAGCCAAAAATGTGGTGCCAAAAATAAGACACATAACTGTAAAGGCGATACCAATCATGACACTTCTCTCTCCCTTCTGTTATTCACAAGCATACAAGGAGACAGACAGAACAGATGGGCAACCACAGAACAGTTGTATACGTTTTTGAAGTGCTGTATAGTACAATACACACAAAGGAGCGTGGACAGCATGGGCAAGGTTAACAGCGAATTATTGTTTTCAACAGAAAATAACTCGACCGATCCGAGCTTAAAGCTGTATGAGCAGGTCGTCCATTACGTAAATGTGCGGATTGAGCGCGGGGACTGGCCAGCAGACGTTAAATTGCCGTCGGTGCGAAGTCTGGCTCAGGAGCTGGGCGTGCATCGGTTAACCGTATTCCGGGCATATCAGGAGTTAAAGCAACAAGGACGCATCTATGTAAAAGATAAATCGGGATATTACGCTCATGCTTCCCATGCAGCAGAATTAGGAATATGTACTGCCTATTCGGAACGATCATCCACAAAGCGGACCTTCCAATCGGAATCCACTTACATGGCAGACGATCCATCTGTTTCCGTCTGGAGGGGGCTGGATGGACTCACCCAGGTTCATGCCGTGAACGCAGACTTCCAATTTTCCAAGGCCCTGATTGATCCCTCTCTCCTGCCTAACCGATACTGGAGAGAATTAATGATGCAGGTATTTGAAAAGCATCCAAAAATCGCAGCTACCTATTCTTCTGTACAAGGAGACGCTGAGCTTCGTGATGCCATGGCGCAGCATTTTAGCACAGATAAGCATTTTGCAGTATCAACGGACGAAGTACTGATTACCTCCGGCGCACAGCAAGCCATCGATTTGGTTTCCCGATCTCTGATTCGTACAGGAGACCGTGTATTAATCGAACGTCCGGTCTATGGTCCCGCCATGGAAATATTCCGTAGACAAGGCGCCCGCCTGACTGTAACTGATATACGGCCGGAAGGTTATGATATGGATCAGATTGAATGGTGCCTGAAAACGGAAAAACCGCGTCTCTTTTATGTGAATCCGACCTTTCACAATCCGACCGGCTTTACGATCCCCGATGAGCAGCGCAAACGTCTGCCCGAACTGGCCGAGCGCTACGGCTGTCTTATTGTCGAGGATGACAGCACCTATGATATCAGCTTTGGGCAAAAGCCGCCTTCTCCGATTTTCTCCTATGATATCTCGGGGAGCGTCGTCTATATTCGCAGCTACAGCAAATATGTCGCACCCGGTCTGCGAATCGCAGCCGTAACCTGTAGGCCTCAGCTCATGGACAGTCTACTGAGCGTCAAAGCGCTAGTGGACAACGGATCGCCGCTGCTGAATCAAAAGCTGTTTTTACAATACTTTCAATCCCCACGTATGCAGCAGCATATTAAAAAGCTATGTATTGCGCTCCAGATTCGTAAGGAAACGATGGAGACCAGTCTCCGCGATTCCGGCTGGACATGGACCAGCCCGGCGGGAGGACTCAACCTGTGGCTCCAGCTACCTTCTACGATACAACCTAATGAGCTGCTTGCCAAAAGTATACAAGAGTCCGTTTCCTTTGTCCCAGGCAGTGTATTTGATCCCATCGGTGCAGAGGGTAAAACGCATATACGGTTGTCCTATTCTTACGCCAATGAGCTGCAAATCAAAGAAGGGATCTCCACACTTCTACGCATCAGTCGAACGATGTAAAGGTAAAACCATCGTTATTCTAACGGTAAACTCATACCTGTATGTGCCAAACTGATCCCTTCCAGCAGCCCGTAGTTGTGTGTGATATCCACATCATGGGACATATGTGTAAATACCGTGCTTCCGGGCTTCAGTCTTCCTACAAGTTCCTGAGCCTCCAGCATGTCATATACCGAGCGGGTGGTATACTCCGCTTCCTCATGGTAAAAGCTCGTCCCCAGCACGAGTAAGTTCAGATTATGTAAAGGTAAAATTTCCGCCTCATTCAGTCCAATCGAATCCGAACAGTAGGCCCATGAGAAGCCGTCTTTTTCCAAACGATAAGCGTAAGCATATCCGTTCTTCCCATGATTCACACGCCATCCTCGGATGTTCCACCCGCCAAGTTGGACTCCCTGATCTACTGGAATAAGATCCAGGTTTCCAGGGAGCCAGGAAAATTGACGTAAGATCGTGTCGATCACTTCCTGTGGAGCGAACAAGCGCCCTCTATTACCAGTCCAGCGACAGGCATCCGCCCATTCTGGCAATCCTCCAATATGATCAAAATGTGCATGTGTCACGAGGATTGTAGGGATAAAACGCAAACTGCGCAATTCTAACTGTCTACGCCAGTCGGGGCCACAATCAATCATAAAATCCTCTGTCTCGCTTTCGATCAGCACAGACGATCTCAACCTTACATTCGTTCCTATCGTGCGGGCCTCTGTGCACACGAGACAATCACAATATACACGCGGAACCCCCATTGCATCCCCTGTGCCAAGAAAAATAAGCCGATTCATGATTTAACTCCTATCTATCTGGGTGTTTTTACTCCTATTATAACGAACATATCAAGCCTGCGTAAATCACCCCAGCGACCAACGACAAAAGGAGCATGTCCAAAGCCGTAAAACAGGCCAGACACCCCCCTTATATGTGATCTTTTTATTTTCAAATAATAATAGGCATGGGATCTTCCTTCAGGCGGTTTTCCACCATCCAGCTGGACTCCTCATTATATAGATAGGCCCGATGCACCAACACTCGCACCTGCTGACCAGGTTCCAGTGTAGACTTTTCCAATGAACGGTATGTCATGAGACGCTGATCCCCGACCTGGACTTCAACCATCCATTCACTCCCACGAAAATGTAAATGCTTCACAATGCCTTCCTCGGTTGCCGACAGGAGCGCAAATTCCTCACTAGGTCCGACATCAATGTACTCCGGACGAATCAAGGCACGTGTTCCCACTCCGGCAGCTTCCTCAAAGCCCCTGAGACTACTCGCCTGTTCAATCACCGTGGATTCCCCAATAAAGGAAGCTACAAACGGAGTCCCCGGTTTTTTATAAATATCCCAAGGCGTTCCCTTCTGCTCCAGCCGTCCTTGATTAATCACCATAATCTCATCCGCTACTTCAATCGCCTCGTCCTGATCATGGGTGACGAAAATGGAGGTAATACCTACCCGCTCAATCAGCTCTCGCAACCAGGTGCGCAGCTCCTGACGAATCTTGGCGTCAATAGCCGCAAATGGCTCATCCAGCAGCAGTAGTTGAGGCTCCGGTGCCAAAGCACGCGCAAAAGCAACCCGCTGTCGCTGTCCACCTGACAACTGATGCGGATAACGATGCTCAAAGCCTTTGAGCCCCGTGAGTTCGACCAGCTCAGTGACCCTTTCCTTGATGCGGGCTTTGGAGCTTTTTTTCACTTTCAAACCAAAGGCAATATTGTCGTACACGCTCATATGCTTGAACAAAGCATAGTTTTGAAATACAAATCCGATTCCACGCTCCTGTGGTGTCAGCTCGTTTACCCTTTTTCCATGAAAGCGGATCTCTCCTGCATCCGGTTGCTCCAGCCCCGCCAAAATGCGAAGAATGGAGGTTTTCCCTCCGCCGCTTGGACCGAGCAAACCAATAAGATGGCCCGTCTGAATATCAAAAGATACGTCCTTTACCGCATGAAAATTACCGAAATGCTTGTTTAATCCTCTTACTTCCACATGCATATCCGTACACTTCCTTTCCGCTTCTGGACCAGTTCAGGAACAGCAGCAGCCTTGCTTATCGCAAAGCACGCACCTCATTTGAAAACATTCAATTATTCCAATAAACTTACTTTGTTTTTCTTATGTGATACTTTATCAAAGGAAAGTAATTTTCGTCAACTCTATATATTATCTTAAGAATGAAAAGGGTAAAGTAATACATAGAAAGGAGATGGATTTATGTTGCATACTTTTGAATTATCCACTACACGGCGAGATGAAATGCGTGATATTACACGTGAGATTGCAGCACTCATCGAAAAAAGCGGGGTGCAGCAAGGAACAGCTCTAATTTATTGTCCACACACGACAGCCGGCATCGCCATTAATGAAAATGCCGACCCAGATGTCAAACATGATGTCATTTTAAGGCTGGATGAGGTTTATCCCTGGGAACATCCCCAATATCGTCATATGGAGGGAAATACGGCATCCCACCTAAAATCCATTACAACAGGCCCATCACAAACAGTTATCATTCATGATGGAAAGCTGTTGCTTGGACGATGGCAGGGTCTTTATTTTTGTGAATTCGACGGCCCACGCAGACGCCAATACCATGTGAAAATTATGAAGGGCTAACGGAGGCATGCAAAAAAACAGACGATGATGTTCTCCCTCTGGATACATCATCGTCTGTTAAATTCTTAGTCGCTTTCGCAAAGTACCGTAATGATAAGTCACCGTCATGAAGTGCAAACACCCAAAAAAGCGCCCTACATGTTCATGGCTGAAGCGTATGAATGCAGGTACGCTCATAGGTGTCTGCACAGCAGCTTTACATGTGCTAAAGCAGCGGGCCTGATCTCTTCAAATGTTAAACCGTCCTGAATATAAAATGACACAAAGCCATGCATGGATAAAAACAGACTTTTCGGTACTCTTGAGCATTCTTCCTCCGAATGTCCCTGACCATCCAATTCCTGGCGAATCATAGACGCAAATAATTCCACACAACGGTTTTGCTCTGTACGACAGTATGCAAATAGTTCTTCATCGTGCATCATGAACATAATTTCGTACTGATATGGATTTTCCAAGCCAAAACGGATATATTCCAGCATCAGGTACTCCAATCTGCTCAAGCCATCATCAGGCGTGCCTGTTGCTGCTTGCAGTAGAATCCCACGCAATGTATTGAAATCTTCAATCACAATGGCGTAGAACAGTTCAGCCTTCTCTTTAAAATGATAGTATAACGAACCATGACTGTAACCCAGATGCTGGCCAATGCTGCGCATTGAAATCGCACGGTAGCCCTTGGTGATAAACAAGTGCCTGGCCGCTTCCAGAATCCGCCCTCTTGACAACTCCTGTTCTACTGCTCTTCTAGCCATATTATTTATTCCCCTTCAATAAAGTAAAGCTGCTCTCCCTCCGACACAAGCGATTGTCCCTGTGTCAAGTCGGTTATCCAGTTGCAGAAGGATTCCGCATCACCAGCCAGCGGCAGACAGGTTAAGGTAACTTTATCCGTAAACATCGTTTCTCCGGTACGGATGCTGCGATTACGTAATTCATTTTCCACTTTGCCCAACCAAGTATAATCCAATTCCACAAAAACTTCACGATGCAGCACACGTGTAATCGCATCCCCTGCCTCGATAGCTGCAACAGCACCATCTGAGTACGCGCGAATTAGTCCGCCTGCTCCCAGCAAAATCCCGCCAAAGTAACGGGTAACCACAATAGCGACATTTTTCAGTTTCTGATTGCGGATGACCTCCAAAATAGGCTTACCCGCCGTCCCGCTCGGTTCTCCGTCATCCGATTGCTTTTGGATTTCGTCTCTTTCCCCAATCATATAGGCCGAACAATTATGGGTGGCATTCCAATGCTCTTTTTTGATGCGCTCTATAAAAGCAACTGCTTCTTCCTCAGTTTGAACAGGCTGAATATGGCCGATAAAACGGGATTTTCGGATTACAATTTCCTTGTTGCCGGCACCGCGTACGGTTCGGTATTGTTCCAACATACACGTATAACCTTCCTTACTTCATTTTACAAGAAAGCAGTTCCCCGCTTCTGGCAGCTGGCGAACTGCTTTCCTGTACTTATTGATGCTATACACTATAACGCTTCAGACCGAAAGCCTGTTTCGAATCAGAAATTATAGTTCCCTTATTCAGACAATCTCGCTTCAAGCTCAGCTTTTTCTTTTTCGAAGCCCGGTTTGCCGAGCAGCGCAAACATGTTCTTTTTGTAAGCTTCTACCCCCGGTTGATCGAACGGATTTACGCCCAACAGGTAGCCGCTGATACCGCAAGCCTTTTCGAAGAAATAAGCAAGGTAGCCAAAGGAGTAAGGGCTCAAGTCAGGAATATTTACAATCAGGTTTGGTACTTGTCCGTCTGTGTGAGCCAGCAATGTACCTTGGAATGCTTTTTTGTTTACAAAATCCACTGTTTTGCCTGCCAGGAAATTCAGTCCATCCAGATCATCCTCATCTGCTTCGATGGTGATGTGACTAGGTACATTTTCTACTTGGATTACCGTTTCGAAAATGTTACGGCTGCCTTCCTGAATGAATTGTCCCATAGAGTGAAGGTCTGTCGAGAAGTCAACAGAAGCTGGATAAATACCTTTATAATCCTTGCCTTCGCTTTCTCCGTACAGCTGTTTCCACCACTCGGATACGAAATGCAAAGACGGCTCATAGTTTACGAGAATTTCAATTGCTTTACCTTTGCGGTACAAAGCGTTACGAACGGCTGCATATTGGTAAGCCTCGTTCTCAGCTACATTCGGGTTGCTGTATTCTTTGGAAGCGTCTGCTGCACCTTGCATCATTTCTTCGATGTTAATGCCTGCTGTAGCAATCGGCAACAAGCCTACTGCTGTCAGCACGGAGTAACGGCCACCCACATCATCAGGAATAATGAAGGATTCATAGCCTTCCTCGTTAGCGAGCTTTTTCAGAGCGCCACGTTCTTTATCCGTTGTAGCGTAAATACGTTTGCGCGCTTCTTCTTTACCATATTTTTTCTCCAGAGCCGCACGGAATACGCGGAAAGCGATAGCTGGCTCGGTTGTTGTACCTGATTTGGAGATGACATTCACAGAGAAGTCTTTTCCTTCAATCAGTTCCAACAGATGATTCACATATGTAGAGCTGATGTTGTTGCCTGCAAAATAGATAGCTGGACCCTTGCGTTGGTCTTTAGGCAGCGCATTGTAGAAAGAATGCGACAGCATTTCAATCGCAGCACGTGCTCCAAGGTAAGAACCGCCAATACCGATTACAATCAATACCTCGGAATCGCTTTGAATTTTAGCAGCAGCCTTTTGGATGCGCGCAAATTCTTCTTTATCATAATTGGTAGGCAGGTCAATCCAACCCAAGAAATCGGAACCTACACCTGTTTGATTGTGCAGTTGCTCATGAGCCAACTTGATGGGCTCTGCAAAATAATCAATTTCGTGCTGCCCTACAAAGGAGAGCGCTTTAGTGTAATCAAAAATAACTTTTTTAGACATGTTTGGAACCTCCTGTTTGGTATTACTAAGACCATGAATACGAACATAAGGACTTAGGAATAGGATACTTTAATTTGCTGAGCCTGACAAGCTTGCGTTACGTGTGTGTCCTGTGCCCTGACAGACCCTGCTGTAGATAGGGTAGCATGCCCATGCTACAATGAACTGAGAGCAATCTGTTTCAATATTCAATTCAAGCCGAACTCGCATCTGCATCGGACGGCAACTTCCAACAAGAAAGGTGATTAGCAATGAAAAACATCGGATTTATCGGACTGGGCACGATGGGCGCCCCGATGGCATCCAATCTGCTAAAGCAGGGATTCGGAGTCACAGTTTATAATCGTACCGCTTCGCGCTGCGAGCCCTTGGTAGAGCAAGGCGCACGTGCAGCTTCAACCCCTCGTGAAGCGGCCGAAGGGCAGCACCTGGTCATTACCATGGTCAGCGATGATCAATCAATACGTGACGTGTATTACGGTCAGGACGGTGTGTTTGCTGGTCTTACGGCTGATATGACCGTGATGGACAACAGCACAATTTCACCTGAGCTGGTCAAACAATTGGCCGTCGAAGCGGACAAGCTGGGCTGCTCCTTCATTGATGCCCCCGTAACAGGCAGCAAGCCTGCCGCTGTAGATGGAACACTCGTGTTCATGGTCGGCGGTCATGCAGAAACGATTGCGGCACAATCAGATGTTTTTGATACCTTGGGCAAAAAGGTGCTCCATATGGGACCAAATGGTAGCGGGGCCGTGGCCAAGCTCGCTCACAATACGATGGTCGGTATAAATAACCTCGCTCTGGCTGAAGGCTTTGCCATCGCAGCTAAATCCGGCATTCCAGCAGACAGCTTCCTAGAATTGGTACAGCTCGGATCGGCAGGTAGCAAGGCCGCTGACCTGAAAGGGCGCAAAATCATCGAGCATGATTTTAGCAACCAATTCTCACTTGCCCTGATGCTCAAGGATTTGAAGCTCGCTGCCTCACTAACAGACAGCCTGTCCATCCCTACGCCTATGTTGTCCATTGCCAAAAGCTTGTTTCAAGCCGGACAAACACAAGGCTATGGCGACGAGGATCTATCTGCTGTTGTAAAGACATACGAAGCATGGATTGGCCGCACCATTGGTGGTCAGCCTCTTGAGTAAGCTGTACTTTTCTTTGTAACCATGCTGCTGTGTGTTTGTATTTATAACACAGCTTTAGGGTAAGAACACTCGGCTTGTAGCTTGAGTGCTCTTACCCTTTTCAGCTCATTATTCCGGATAAGAACAGCAATAATCCGTTACACTTCGTACTTCCAGCTTGAAGGAAGACTTCGCAGGTACATGGAAGGTCGATGTGCCATGTATCTCCAGCCATTCCTCAGTACCTGGAAGCATCACTCTCAGGTCCCCTGCCAAAATCTCCATAATCTCACGGGAATCCGTACCGAACTCGTATGTTCCCGGCAACATAATCCCCAGTGTTACCTTACTACCATCACCTAGGATAACTGTGCGGCTTGTAACCTGACCATCGTAATAAACATTTGCTTTTTTAACTACGCTTACTCCATCGAACTGTGTCATTCGTTATCCCCTCATCTGCTCTCAATGGTGAATGAATATGGTGCATCATAACATAATTTGGATTCCAGCTTCAGTATGAAAATACACACTGTATCTGCGTACTCTATCCACTGATAATTCAAAGACATTTTATCGCAAAAAACAAATGTATGAAACAAACAGCCGTAAGCCTTACTCAGGTTACGACTGTTTGTGATACATGGATTGCCACAGCAGGTAAGTCGTTTGCCAGCAATACACGATCATTGCTTTATGGACAAACTCTTCCTAATTGCTGATGCTCCAATGTTTTATTTCAACAAAGCTTTGACACGGCTAACAACATTCTCTACTGTAAAGCCGTATTCCTTAATTACACGGTCACCAGGTGCGGATGCGCCAAATGTGCTGATACCGAGAATGTCGCCTTGGTCGCCAACATATTTTTCCCATCCCAGTGGATACGCCATTTCTACAGCCAAACGAGCTTTAACTTCAGGCAGCAGAACGGAATCTTTGTAAGCTTTGTCTTGTTTTTCGAACAGATCCCAGCTTGGGAAGCTGATAACGCGTGCTTGAATACCTTCTTCTGCCAGTGCTTCCTGTGCTTTAACAGCCAGTTGTACTTCGGAGCCTGTAGCCAGAATTTGAGCAACCGGTTTGCCGTCTGCTGCATCTGCAACCACATAAGCACCGCGTTTGATACCTTCGCGTGCATGCTCAGCAGTAGCAGCCAGGATTGGCAGGTTTTGACGAGTCAATACCAGTGCAACCGGGTTTTTCTTGTTTTCCAGCGTGTAAGCCCAAGCAGCAGAAGTTTCATTACCATCAGCCGGACGAATGACTGTCAGGTTCGGGATAATACGCAGAGAAGCCAATTGTTCGATCGGCTCATGAGTCGGACCATCTTCACCAACAGCAATACTGTCGTGAGTCAGAACGTAGGTTACAGGCAATCCCATCAGAGCTGCCAGACGAACGGCTGGACGCAGATAATCTGTAAATACGAAGAATGTACCGCCGAATACTTTTACGCCTTGGTGCAACGCCATACCGTTCATCGCAGCAGCCATACCGAACTCGCGGATACCGAAGTAAATATTACGGCCAGCGTAGTCTTCTGGCGTAAAGTTCGTCAGGTTGTTCAAGTGTGTCATTGTGGAGCTTTCCAAGTCAGCAGATCCGCCTGTCAGGAAAGGAACGTTTGGAGCCAATCCGTTCAGTGCATTACCAGAAGCTACACGAGTTGAAACCGCTTTGTCTTCTGTAGAGTATTTCGGAAGGTCACGATCCCAACCTTCTGGAAGATCGCCGTTTACAGCAGTTTCAAACTGAGCTGCCAAATCAGGGTGAGCCGCTTTGTATTTCGCAAATTGTTCATCCCATGCTTTGTTAGCTGCGATACCGCGCTCTTTTACTTTAGCAAAGTGCTCGCGAACCTCTTGTGGTACATGGAAATCCTCTTCGTATACCCATTTGTAGAATTCTTTAGTCAGTTTAGCTTCTTCTGATCCCAGCGGGGAACCATGAGTACCACCGTGTCCGCCTTTACCTTGTTTGTTCGGGCTTCCGTAACCAATGACTGTTTTTACTTCAATCAATGTAGGACGTGTCGAATCGGCTTGTGCTTCTTCAATTGCTTTTTGGATCGCTGGAAGATCATTTCCATCTTCTACGCGCAGCACTTGCCAGTTGTATGCTTCAAAGCGTTTGGCAACACTTTCGGAAGAGGACAGATTAAGCTTGCCATCCAGTGTAATATCATTGGAATCGAACAATACGATCAGCTTACCCAGTTGAAGGCGACCAGCCAACGAAGCGGCTTCATGCGAAATACCTTCCATTAGATCGCCATCGCCGCAAATAGCATATGTGAAGTGATCTACAACTTTAAAGTCATCTTTATTATATGTTGCACCCAGTTGTGCTTCTGCCATAGCCATACCTACGGACATTGCCAAGCCTTGTCCCAGAGGTCCAGTTGTAGCATCTACACCAGCAGTGTGTCCAAACTCAGGGTGACCCGGTGTAAGGCTGCCCCATTGACGGAATTGCTTCAGCTCTTCCATAGGTAGATCATATCCGCTCAGGTGAAGAAGGCTGTATAGCAACATAGAACCGTGTCCTGCAGATAGTACAAAACGGTCACGGTTCACCCATGTTGGGTGATTTGGGTTATGGTTCATTGTTTTAGCAAAAAGTTGGTAGCCCATTGGCGCGGAGCCCATCGGCATACCAGGGTGTCCCGAATTCGCTTTCTCGATGGCATCAATTGCCAACGTACGGATCGTTGTGATGGACAAATTGTCAATGGTGGAGTTTTCATCCTTTTGAATCGCTTGATTCTGGTCAGTCATGGTTTGCCTCCTCATATTGTATAAAGTATGTCAATTGCATTCCGTCATACTCTCCAATGCTCCCGTCCGATATAGAAACAGGGCTATCGAAGTGAGTGAATCTGCTTGAATGTTTCAATATGACTTATACATTCTTAAGTATTGTACCATTTGCCGTGAAAGTTTGCCAGATCGTTTATAAAGATGATTGTCGAAATGGTCGAATTGTAGTACAGCCCTCATATCAATATACCCGTTATGTATTAACATCATTTAAAAAATAAAGAAATCGCAAAAAAATTTTTATAGGTTCCAGATATAATGCAAATACCTACCCCACACAAAAAAACAAAGCCCATTATGCAATGGGCTTTGTTTAATCTGACATGTAAACTCACAAGTTTTCATGAATTTGAAATTGTTAAGTTCAATTAAAAACGACCGTTTTGTTCTCATGAACCAATATACGATCCTCTGTATGCCACTTCACGGCTCTTGCCAACACGACCCGTTCAATCGTGCGACCGATCCGTTTTAGCTCATTTACATCATCTCCGTGGCTCACCCGCTGCACGTCCTGCTCAATGATCGGACCACCGTCCAATTCTTCGGTTACATAATGCGCAGTAGCACCAATAATTTTCACACCGCGATTATAAGCTTGGGCATACGGCTTGCCACCCACGAATGCAGGCAAAAAGGAATGATGGATATTGATAATCCGGTTGCGGTAATGCTCAATAAACTTAGGCGAAATAATCTGCATATACCGGGCCAAAATGATCACGTCAATCTCTTCGCCAATGACCTCTAGCTGACGACGCTCTGCCTCTGGCTTCGTGTCGGCTGTCACTGGTATATGGTGATACGGAATGCCAAAGGATTCCACATACTCCTTCATATCCGGATGATTACTAACCACCAGTGAAATATCCGCATCCAGGTCCCCTGCCTGCCACTGCCACAGCAATTCTACCAAACAGTGATCTTCTTTGGAAACGAAAATAGCCAATTTTTTCTTGCGACTGACCGCAGAAATCGTCCACTCCATACGGAATTGCTCGGCAACAGCGACAAAGTCCTGCTCCAATTGCGACTGAGCTGCACTCAAATTAGGCAAATCAAATTCAATCCGCATAAAAAACATACCGCCGGACGGGTCCATTGTATATTGGTCAGATTGGACGATATTGGCCCCATGCTCGTACAAAAAGCGGGACACGGTCGCTACAATACCTGGCCCATCTGGACAAGATACAAGCATGCGCGCACGGTTTTCATGTGTAGATACAGTGCTGTTTGGCTGATGTTTTACGTGAATTTCCATGTGGCTATTAGTCCCCCTTATCTTATACCGTCACAGGCAGATGACTACCCGCAAACCAGGCAATCAACCGTTGATTAATGTGTTCTTCGCTCATCTCTGGAAAGAGTGCTGCTTCCATTATCATGTCATACAGACGCTCCAGCGGCTCACGTGGATCTGCTTTTCTTGCTTTAGCATCATTTTTCAGCAGAGTCCAGGTATCCAGTACAAATTCACGGACATCCACATCCTGTTTTTTGAAAAACGAATGCAGCTGTTCCACCTGACTCAAAAACTCATCTCCAAAGCGTTCCTTTACATTTCCGCGAAGCAAGGCAATCTCAACCTCATACATTGGTCGTTGAGTTTTGGCTTCTTTCCCGATCCACGGCGTCTCCAAAATAAACGGACGTCCTTGAAGTGCTTCATGATGTACCACATTATGAATAGTCTGATAACCAATCCAGCCCGATCCAATCGGTGTATGGCGGTCTTTATGCGCACCAACTGGATTTTTGCTGTCATTAATGTGGACAACTGCGATGCGATCCAAGCCGACAATACGGTCAAATTGCTCCAGTACACCGTCCAAATCATTGACAATGTCATAACCCGCATCATGAATGTGACAGGTATCCATACAAACCGTTAGACGCTCGTTGCGCTCTACTTTATCTATAATGGAGGCAATTTCCTCAAAGCTACGACCCATTTCTGTGCCCTTGCCTGCCATCGTTTCAAGTGCAATATTGACATCTGTCTCCTTCACACCGTTCAGTACCTCGTTCAAACCATCAGCAATGCGTCCAATTCCGTACTCTGCATCTTTATCTGTAAAAGCCCCCGGATGCAGCACGATATTTTTTACACCAATCGCATGTGTGCGCCGAATTTCCTCCTGTAGAAAACTGACTGCAAGCTCATAGGTATTTTCTTTGTAGGAACCGAGATTGATGATATATGGAGCATGCACCACGATATCTTCCATTCCCTTTTCCGCCATTAGCTGCTTGCCTTCCTCCAAATACATGGACTCCATCGGCTTACGGCGCGTGTTTTGAGGTGCCCCCGTGTATATCATAAACGAGCTGGACCCGTAAGAAGACGCTTCTTTTGTAGCGCTGAGCAGACCCTTGTCCGAGAAGGACACATGAGAACCAATTTTCAGCATGATTTTGATTCATCCCCCTATCCTGTTATGCTTGTCTTATTTTAATTTAATCATTTTAACGTGATTATTGAAATCAAACAACATAGCGTTTATGGCAACTTTTTTAAATGACTCCCTTTATGGAACATACAGACATAGCACACATCAGAGTAGATGTTATTGAAATGTAGGTAGAATAAAGCGTGAATGGATCTTCTTAGCGTACACAGATATGTTCAATATGAAGCTTTTGTATCAAAAAGGGTTATATTTTATAACAGAACTATTTTTTCGAATTGGAAGGAGAACTGACTCCATGAACATCATCGTATGCGGAGGAACTGGATTGGTGGGGAGTGCGCTGGTCAAAAGCTTGCTAGATGACGGATATACGGTGAAAGTCATTACCCGCAAGCCGCTGGTTGGACACGAAGCGAGCCCCCGCTTGCAATATATGAGCTGGAACGAATTAAAACAAAAGCCTGAATTACTAGAAGGTACAGATGCGGTCGTTAATTTAGCAGGTGAGACGCTGAATCAGCGCTGGACGGACAAGTCCAAACAAAGAATTCTTCAATCACGACTGCTTTCCGTTGCCCGGTTGGCTCAAGCGTTGAATGCTCTGCAAAAGAAACCGGAAGTTATCATTCAGGCTTCGGCTGTTGCCGCCTATGGTACCTCCTTGACCGAAACATTTGACGAAAAAAGTCCGCGCCGTTCGGAAGATTTTCTGTCTCAGGTGGTTGAGCAATGGGAGGAAGCTGCCAATGCCTACCCTGCCGATGTCCGTCTAATTAAGTTACGCATCAGCCTAGTGCTGGACAGAAAAAAAGGAGCATTCTCACTCATGAAGATGCCTTACGTCTTCGGATTCGGTGGAAAAATAGGGAGCGGCCATCAATGGATGAGTTGGATTCATATTGCCGATATCGTTCGTCTGATCTCGTATTGCATTCATACACCAGAGATTTCCGGGGCAGTGAACGCTTCATCACCACATCCTATGACGAACGACCAATTTGGGAAAACAGTAGCTAAGGTATATCGTCGTCCACACTGGTTTCCCGTTCCTGGCTTTCTAGTTCAAAAGCTATTGGGTGAGATGAGTACGCTTGTATTAGACGGCCAAAAGGTAATACCGCGTAAAGCGCTGGAGCACGGATTTAAGTTTAAGTATTCTTCACTGAAGGAGGCGCTAGAGGAACTTCATTCTCCTCACAAGCAGCGTTGAATTAAAAAATGAACTCTATGGAGGATAGATGATATCTTTGTATCTCTACCAGCTTAGGGTTCATTTTTGATTTAGACATAATTTATCAATTAAACTTGAGATCTTTGAGTTGCCTTGCTTCAGGCCTATGAATAATCTTCTATTTATAAAAAAGAAGCCCAGAATATAACAGGCCTCTTCTTAACATATATCCATTTAACGTTTACTCAAGATGCATTAGAGGATTTAAAAGAGTCCAATCGATAAGTATAAGAGACTCCAGCGATTTTAAAAGTGTCTCCATCCTGCATGGTATACTCCTTATAAGGCACCATAGGCTCTCCATTCAGCACAGTTCCGTTCGTCGAGGATAAATCCTTCACAATGTGGCTTTTCCCTCCTGTAACTATACAAATCTCAATATGAGAACGAGAAACTCCATCCGTATGCTCTACAAACTGGACCAATTGCGGATCTCTACCGATGATAAAGCTGCCTCCAATGAATTGGTCGGGCTGCAACCGTATGCGCTCGGTTTCTCCACTCCCAGGTAACTTACGATCCAAGCAAGCAATTGGCGAGTGCTGAACAGTTGGACTCTGTATGTCTTGATCTGGACGAAGCAGCACGGTTTCCTGCTTGGATACCGTATTGAGTAGCTCCGTTACCCCGGACAAGGACTTATAATAAGCCTCGCTGGTATCGCTGTCGTCCAATTCATTTCCCGGCGCGGAACCTTTCCTCGAAGGCTCGTGCAAGTCATAATTTGTACTTACTTTCCCTCTATCCTCCGTCGTTCGGCTTCCCATGCTTTTAGGTTCTAAGTCTGGAAAAGTCCAACGCCAGCTCTCCTGTGCTTGATCACTTGAATCAGTTGATGGCTTGTCTTGATGATGGCGTCCCGCTACAAACCCAGTCAGCTTATCTACCTGATAACGGTCATTTTTTCGTTGTGCTGGAGGAGTAGTTCCTAACCATTCCGAATCCAATACAGGTACTGCTTCACTATAAAAATGAGATGAAGCTCGATTGCGCTCTAATTTCCCCGTCCAGCTTATATAAGCAACAGCGACAAGTACCGAAGTCAGCACAATTGAAATAAGCAAGGACACCGTCTCAGGATGATCCAAATAAATATAACGCCAAACAATGGCCGAAGCGAGCAGACATCCGAGAGCAATGTATGTTTTATATTTTTGTAATTTAGGCTCCGCCTGTTCATCTTCCATTTCGTTGTCGGCTCCTAACTCGACATTCTCCTCTGATTTTGTGGACTGCTTGAGTCGATTGACTCGCTTAAGCTCCTGAATTTCCTGCAGAGTCTCCCGATGTTCTTGCCCGTACGTTCTTCCTCCACGATCTGTATCGTTACCCTGTATGGTATGAGAGGAATGAACAGATGATCTACCTTTATCCAGACCCCCGACGCTCTGTTCACTGGCCGTCATCCCTTGCAACAGTAGTTCCTTCAACGCGCCCAACTCAAATTCATTTCTCTCGCATAGATCGAGTATGCGCTGTATAGATTCTCCCTGAGGGTGAGCCACACGAGTCATCAAGCGAATAACCATCTGCTTAAAATAACTATCTGTTTGTTCCGTATACTGTACACTGCACAAAGGAACATAGGTCAAACTGACGCTTTCCCTTGTACCTAAACCGCTTATAAAAATGTAATCCTCGTGCAAAATAAACTGGCGGATATTTAACATATATTGTGGGCTACGATGAAGAGCATCTACTATTTCAAAAAGAATCCGGTAGAAATCAGAAATCGACACATTCCCACCTTTCCATACTTGGGAAAGCATACGTCGCGCCGAAATATCGTAATGTAACTCGATCTGAAAATCGACTTCTTTGATTCTAAGTTCCAGTAGACCGGGAATCCGATTGCCAGTCATCATTCGGGTCTGTACAGAATTTAAATCATCGGTCTTGAGCCCGCCTTCCTTGTTTAGTATCATAAACGTTCCGCCATTACGAACAAAATCCCTACTTAAACCAAACAATTCATGACCTCCTTACAAATTCTTATTCCCTGAGGTAGCATGATCTCACGAATCGGACACGTCATGACAAGAAGTAAAGATAAGCACTGACCGCTCCCGGAATAACTGCTGTCATAAAAGGAAACCTGAGGTGTGCTTCTCTCCCGCTTGTCAGCGCTTTGCCGCTGCGAAACAGGAAAAATCCTCCCAAATTAAACGCCACGCGTCGCAATCTCATGATGGTTTCCCTCCTCCATAGCAAAATCCCTATACCAATAATGCCTGCAAAAAAAATCGAATATAGAGCCGATTGCCATGCAAAAGCAGCTCCTGTCCAGGCTCCAATTAAGCCGAACAGCTTTACATCTCCTGCACCAATTGCTCCCATCCAGTACAAAATCAGCATGAATCCAAAGCCGGTGCCAAGACCAGCAATAGCAAATAGAAAACCGTGCCAACCTCCGAACAGAGTATTGAACAGCAAGCCTACCGCTATGCCGGGCAATGTAAGCTTATTAGGTATTTTCATGCTTCGTAAATCTGTCACTAGCGCGATCGCCAGCAGAACTCCGCACACAATATACATCCACGTCAATGCGATCTTCCCCCTTATAACAATGAAAATTAACAGGCCTGCTAAATCATTTTTCATTGTAGTTATCTCTATACATCTATATCTAGCCTATCCATCAGTTGTCTTCTGCACAGAAAACGGAACCTCAATACGTTGGCCATCCTCCGTTTCAATTACAAAGCTCCATTGACCTGGTGTTGTGTTTGTTCCCACAAACCAGTTCCATTCAACAATCCCGTCTGCATCGGCCGAGGTCCAGCCCAAGTGCTGAGCTGTGCTTTCACCTGACTTATAGAGTACAGAAAGGGTAGCATTCGTCCCAGGTTCAACCTTGGCCTTGATCAAATTGTATACACCCTTCACAGCAGGTTCAGGCTTGACGAGCAACTGTATGGAATGCTGCGCATCCTTCTCCCCTGTTGCATCACCTGTACCTGCCCCCTCTCCTGTATCACCAATCCAAAGACGTTCCTCAGCTGCCGCTTGGAGCACAATGTTGCGATACAAAAAGGGAACCTTCATCGGCAGTTCATACGATAGCTCTACTCTAAAATAAGGGTCCTTAGTTTCTGTAAGAGAGGGTACATGTACGCTCGTTATGTGAATACGGTCATACTCCAGAATACTTTTCTCCATAAAAGGCTTTAGCATCGGCTTCAGAACAGGATCAAGTGCAGCCTCCGTCAAGCGTCCCTGTAACTCCTCCAGCGGCTTTTTGCCGCCTTGAATAGCAGTTTCTACCCAATCACCGATTGGAGGTGGCAGTTGGGCAGCGAATTGGCTTGCGTATTCACTCACAGATAACTTAGGAAGTTCATCTAGCGGTTTGTGGACTGCATCTATTTTAGCGGACGCCGCCTCCACGGCTAGAGACACTGGGTAGATTTTAGCCGAAACCTGCTTAACTGTTTCTGAAGCAGTAGTCTGCAAAGCTGTGGAGACCAGTGTCATTTGGACCATATAAATGAGAAAAATAATAAAAAACAAAAACAATGGCAGCACCAATGACGCTTCTAAAACAATACTTCCTTGTTCACGCTGCTTCTGTCCACACACCTGTTGTAGATACTGATTAGTAGGAAAAATGCGCTGTTTTCGTGACATAGTACACACTTCCCTTAATACTCTCGCCTTCTTTGGAGGCGGTTCCGAGCATCTTCATTACTCCAGGTAGAAACCACAGCCTCATCCCATTCTTGACCTCACCCTTTGCATACGTCCGTCGCTCAGCGGGATTGACATCTGTATTCAAGCGAATCAAAGCAAGCATACGAGACATTTTTCGTTCATTATTGCTATGAAGCATCAGGAACAATCGCAAATGATCCTTGTAAGTCATTCGAAATTTCAGAAAGTCAGACAAAGGCACATCCCCTTTTTGTGCCAGCATGATCATATCTTCAATCGCCTTCTCTACTCCATATAACAAAGCTGCCGCCAAAACGACCAACGGGTTACCCTTTGAACTGTTTTTGACCAGTCCCTCCATCGTTCGAATGGCAAGCCTCATAGCAAAAATTTCCCCATAGGCAGATGCCAGGTTACCTGTCGGATTATGAAACCCATACAAAATGTACTCAACTTCCTGATTATTCACCTCCAACTGGTCCCCTAAAATCTGTGCAGCATTACCCACATTTCCACCTGATCCAGCCAAATTGCCAAATCGGCTGAAATCCACATGATGGAAGTAAGAAAGCGCATATTCATTCTGGTAAAACTCATCTCCCAGTTGAGTCAGTAAGTTGGATGCCGCCTCGTATAGACCATCCATACTATCCATGGAATCCCCCGCTGCATCATAGGTGTCATAGGACAAATCAGCGGATACAGATGGACTGGATGAAGATTGATTAAAAGAAATACTTTCATTGTAATACTGCTCCACCACTCGGAATTGCTCAGCACTTTGTTTACCTTTAGAAAGAACCTCAATGATCCGATAAGCTTGCTTGAGCTTGTTTTTCGCCTCTTTTTCCATTTTCTTGCGTTCTTTGTCCGGTCCGCGTCGCGTATCCATCGTTCTAGCCTCACCGTCGAGAACATTGGCGGGTCCCGCCCAAGCATACGTATTTAAGTATTTATCTATCTCCTTGAGCGTTGAAGCAACTTCTTGCTTGAGCATGTCTGCATTCAAAAATGGATCTGTATAGAAAGATAGCGTACGCATCATACTCGTTACTCTATTGTTAGCAGCATTTATTGCAGTCCGTTGCTTTTCGATTTCTGCTTCCCATTGCTCAAATTCATTGTTCGGAACCAACAAATCCTCTGCCCTTTGCCGGGCACTTCCTACAGACGGATCGGCGTTGGAGCCTGCTCCGCTTGGGGTGGGGGCTGCGGAAACCTCGTCATAACCTGCATTGGCCGCTCTCTGTTTATATTGGACAATGACTTTGCGCATTTCTTCATTAATTTGCCGAGCTTCATTCAAAGGTTCCTTGGCTTCCAGAAGCAGCTTATCATGCTCCTCTCCAGTCTGAACCATGACCTGTCGCAGGCGATCCAGCGCTATCCTTGCCCTTCTTGCATATTTCTCCATCTGCATGATTTTAACATCGTCCACACTCTTCTTGTTGTCCTCATATACATGCACGTAATGCTTATATTGAGCAGCAATGTCGGCTACAACTTCAAGTGGGTCCCATATATACTGATTGGGCATATATGTCCCCCTCTGTTTAATAATCCGTTTGCGAACCTCTTCCATATAAGCTCCTGCCTTACGCTGTTTCTCCAGCATGTCATCCAGTTTGGCCTCTCGTCTGTCGTACAGCTTTTGCAGCCGTTTCAGCAAATCTACCGTGTGTGAAGCCTCTTTCATATTTTGAGAGAGCGGCTTTAGCTTTTCTAGCACTTCCATCGTAAAATCGACAGGTGCTTTATACTTCATCTCTTCACGGATTTGCTCGTTAAATATGGCATATTTACCAAGCTCCCTTTCCATTTGCAGTGAACTGGAATCCAGCTTCATATTCATTAGCGGCAGCGTTTCCGCGCGCGCCGTACGCCGTGTACTGTCATTCAGCACTTTGACCATTATTTGTTCTCCGCCACCTTCACCATAAGCAAACAAACCGTATTCCTGCTGTAATGCCGGGTCATAAGCAGACATCACTGACCGAACCGCCGCATAGGTCAGCCGTTCAGTCTGTACATGCAGCGCAGCAATTCTCGCATAATCAATAAATACAGCAATAAAACCAAACATGACCGCCAAAATCAGAATGAGGAAAACCGTGACAGCCCCTGATTCCCTGTCCTTTGTATTACGTCCCTTACCAAACACCCGCTTCCTCCTTTCCAGTTACATTCCCGTTACCTACTCCTTACTGACCGTTTTGCCCATATTGCATCAATACTTTCCCTACAATTGCCGGATCTACCTTTTCACCTGAGCCTCTCCCCATAAACTTCGCACCATAATAACGGACCAACTCCACTGTACGAATCCATTCCACAGGTTCCACCACACCCGAGCTCATTTTTCCTTGTAAATCTGTATGATCTAAAAACTGATTCAACAAAGGTACCTCCACGATTTTATTTAGCTCTGTGGTCACCTTACGGTGAATCATACTGTTCTCATATGTCATCTGCCCATGCATGCCCGCAGGCATTCTATTTTCTGCATTGGACAACTTCTGAGCAGGTAACGAGCCTCCTTCATTGCCGCCCGGTACCTGTACAGTTTCCTGATTATTGGCTCCGGCCCAGCCAAACAGGGCGCCTAACATAACATCATCCTTCAAGCGCCAATAGAGAGAATCCCGTTGCCCTTGCGCAAATGCTCCCGTACGTGGGTCCTTAAAGCTGTTATCCCAACTGTAAGCGGCTCTTTCCGAAGCAGTAGAAGCAACCTGCACCAATATAGATTTTTGATATATATACAGGCAAAAAAATAACATTATAAAAATGACCAACAGCAGAATGGGAAAGACGAGGGAAGCCTCCAAGGAGAAGCTCCCGTCCTCTTTTTGTACCAATTTGCGCAGCATTATGAATCCATAAAGTCGTTACTTTTTTTATCTGCCTTTTTCAACAGCCCTTCTACAATTTTCTTAATCTGATCTTTAAAGATAATCGCCACCGCAATCAGAATCGCAATGATCAAGATCATTTCTAACGTCCCCAAACCATCCTCATTCTTGTACAATTTACGAATACTACCTGCTACAATTGTCATCATCATTTTATTCCTCCTACATATTCATCATCATTAAAGCCGGAGCACCCACCAGCACAATGACCGTTAGCAAAATTAGTGCCATCGGGAAGACTAACTTTGAAGAAGCCTGTTCCCCTCTTGTGCGGCTAATTGAAGTCCGCTTGCTCCATAACGTCTGAGATAACTCACGTAAAGCCATTACAAAATCGCTCCCACCACGCCTCATATTCAATAAAACTGTCGTTGTAAATATCGTCACTTCTTGAATACCACAACGTTTGCTCAGATGTTCAAATGCCTGTTGAAAGGAATAGCCACTTTCCCATTCCCCCACTGTCTGCCGCAATTCCCGATACAATGGATGTACCGTATCCGCCCCTTTACGTTCCACGCAATGAAGCAAAGCCCGTTGTACCGTCTCTCCCGCACCAACTAGAAGCATCATTTTACTCAATAATTCAGGCAATTCCATTAAGATTTGCTGATCCCGCTTCTGTACTTTCCCATGTAAATCCTTGACCAGCGCAACTGGCACCAGAATACCGAGCCCCAAGCCAAGCACCAGCCCAGTCCCTTCCCCGCCCATCATAAGCGATATTAAAGCTCCACCAGCAGCCACCATATATCCGTAACCCAACATTTCTGCCAGAAAAAGCATCGTTTTTTCTCCGCTGTGGCGCATACCATACAGCTTCTGTATCGAACGCTGTAGCTTGAACATCAGCAAAGGCAGCCTATGAGTGGCACGTGAAACATGAAGCATGTGTACAAAAGGCACCGAAAGTTTTTGCAGCCGCATTCCTTCCAGTTTCATATGGCGAAAATGTGCATACTTAGCAGCGTACATTTGGTTCAGCACCACCCAACCTCCCACTTGCAGAACCAGCATGACCAGACAAACCAACATCAACACACCCATCACTCCTTACACCTCAATCTTCATAATGTGGTTGATCCACACGAGACAGCCACCAAGCACCAGAAGACAAAAGGTTGATAAAATCCTACCTGTACCGCTGTATAACGGCATCATGTAGTCTCCCGCTGTCACTGTCATAAACAAAACAAACAAAAAAGGTGCTGCAAACATAACCCTCGATTCAAAGCGCTTCTGCGCAATCATTACACCGATCTCCTGCTGAATTTCCAGCTTCTCCCCAATGACACTTGAAGCCCGTCGTACGACTTCCACCAGATCACCTCCGGTTCGTTTGCAAGCCGCAAATACGTCCGCAAAATTCGTAATATCCTCCATCTGGGCCCGACGAGCCAAATCCTGCAAAGCAGCCTCTACAGGCTGTCCGATTTCAAGGCAGGCTGTAATAATGTTAAATTCAAAAATCAGATCGTGATCTCCATCCGGACTAAGCAACCTCAAATCCTCTACAGCCTCACGAAACCCATTCTCCACCGACCTTCCCGCTGAAAGAGAAGAAGAAAGCGAGTATAAAGCCTGCTTGAATTGAATGCTTAAAGCAGACCTACGTCGTTGCAGCAAAAACTTTCTAAAATAACGAGGCATCACCACAGCTCCAGCAGCACACAGCAACGATAATATCCATTGGTGATAAAATAGATATCCGATCATCGCGAACAACACTCCACTAAAGAGAATGCACATACTTTTTTGTACAGTCGATAAGGTATACACCGTATAATCCGGCAGAGAAGGGACCTCACGCGACACTTGCTTGCCAGTCGCCTTTCCTGTTCTCATACCGATACTCCTTCTCTGTGCCAGCTTTCCGGCTTGATTCCGGCCATTTGCAGCTTCAATGTATGTTGCAGCCCCACACCACAACGCTCCAGTTCCCCTACGATTTGTCCTTTACTTTCTCCGCGTTCCTGGAAGCGATAAAGGGGATTCAATCTTACCTCACCATTTTCAAAGCCAATCACTTCGCTAATTTCCAGCACCCTTCTGGATTTGTCACGTAGTCGTGACAGATGAACGAATATATCAATGGCCGAGCTGATCTGCTGCCGTACTACTCCAAGCGGAAGCTCTGCTCCTCCGAGTACCATCGTTTCCAGCCGGCTGACCATATCGCGGATATTGTTCGCATGCCCAGTTGACAATGATCCATCGTGTCCTGTGTTCATCGCTTGCAGCATATCCAACGCCTCACTCCCTCTGACCTCACCCACCACGATGCGATTGGGCCGCATACGCAGGGAGGAACGGATCAGATCACGAATCGTGATTTCTCCCTTCCCCTCGGTGTTCGCGTTCCGTGTTTCCATGGAAACCAGGTTGGGGACAGTCACAATTTGCAACTCTGCCGAATCTTCAATCGTAATAATCCGTTCAGACGAAGGGATGAACTGGGATAATGCATTCAGAAAAGTTGTTTTACCAGAACCCGTTCCGCCGCTTATAAAAATGTTGTACTTGCTACGTACCAAGTCTTTGAGCATAGCGGCGGCTTCTGTATTGAGCGCACCTATTCGTATCAAATCATCCATCGTCATGGGACGCTCGGGAAACTTCCGTATGGTCATTGTCGGCCCCTTGAGAGCAACTGGCGGCAGCACAATATTCACACGTGATCCGTCCTTTAATCGGGCATCCACAATGGGAGAAGCCTCATTCACAATTCGGTTCACCCCGGCTACAATTGTCTGGATCAAATCCTCCAGTCGTTCGCGGGATTCGAATTGATCGGACACCTGAATCACCTCACCTGCCCGCTCTACAAAGATTTCCCGATGACTGTTGATCATGATTTCCGTAACGGTCGGGTCATCAATCAATGGCTGGAGCACATCCAACCCACGGAAAGAGTTGAAAATTTTGCGGACAAGTGCATGCTTCTCTCGGGAAGTTAAGCTCGCTAGCTCTACGTCGTGTAAAATTCGCTTTTCGATATGCCGTACTAGATCTGTATCCTTTACTGAGGACGTTACGTCCAGCCCGTTACGAATATCTGCGCGCAATGCCTTAAATTGTTCCTCATTCATGTTCATCATCCCCTTAAGACCAAGCAGCCGTCGACTGTGCAGCGCTCTCCATATCCAGCAGCTCGCGGCACAAATGGCGGATTTCCCGCTGATAAATCGGTGAACTTAGCAGCAGTTCACGATGCTGCATCTGTTTCCATGAAGGTATATAGGGTAACGCACCGTTCAGCTCCATAAAGTCACGAGGTAACGAGTTGATCATAGTTCCCATGTAGCGGTTCACCACAAAGCTGGTTTTGCATATCATGGCTTCAAGCCCCTCAGGCTGCGTAGTTTCTAAAACATCCAGCCATAATCCGCACTTGTGCATACTCATTAAATCGTCAGCGAGCAACCAGATTAGCTTATGACTAGCTTCAAACACGGCTTGAGCCCGCTCACCATGTTCAGAATCGCTATCTACGATCACTACATCATATTGCCCGCTTTCACCAATCGTTCGAATGAGCTCTTTCGCTTCAACACAAGTCATATCCGTCAATTCCTTGCGATTATAGACAGGTTGAAACGTATCAGCCTGAATTTCAGCACGACGTACACAATAGGAAGCCACAGATAACGAAGTACCCTTATTTCCCTCCGACTTGAGGTCATACAGTAGTCTGGACAGTCCTTCTCTTTCTCCTTGTGCTCCGCTAGAACTGTCTGAACCAGTAAACAACGAGCTTGAATCCACCGTTTCCAGATTCAAATAAAATACCGAATATCCCTCATTCCCCAGTTGCTTGGACAGATTGAGCGCGGCCGTTGTCTTGCCCAATCCGCCTGAAGCTGCCACCATGCCGATAATCATTCCACCTTCCCGACTGTTTACGCTTTTCCGACCATTCGACCTCTGTCTCGCCGTTTCCAAAATAAAACCGACCAGCTCAGATAAAGGCTGATATTTTAATACAGGCTGCCCATATTCGCTTACTTGTTCTCCCTCATGTAATACCAAACAAGGAATATCTGCATCTTCCCGAGCTGTCCATAGACTCAGAAAAGACATTTCACCTACTACCACATCTGGCCTTTTCATTCCGCTGGTTTCCATCATGTATTGATGAAATGCCTCCGGCTGCGAAAAAGCCGTTATTCTGAGCCTTCTGGCGTACTCGCTTCCGTGAACATAATTCAGCAGAGGCTCAATATAATCCCGACCTTCTACGGCCAATACCACTTTTACCGGAACCAATACGCTCATCCCCTTTCCCAACACAACAACGCAAAAAAGCACCGTTCATCCATCCGTAAGTACATACGGTTGGTGAACGGTGCTTCCGTCACGTGCAATCTATTTACTGGTAGAATAGCATAGCACCCTATGTTAGAGCAAGTATTTTTTGCGCACGTATTTTCCTAGAATCCTGGTACTAGGAGAAGGCGGGCAAGTCTAGCCCCGCCTCCTACGATCTTCAACTTAGTAGAATTTGTGGTGACGACGATGACAGTCATGATGGCGATGATGACGATGATGACGACGTTTCCGGCAATGACATTTCTTATCAAAGTCTTCATGTTTCCAGTGATCACGTTTAAATTTTGGTTTAAACTTAATGACAGTCACCTTAATGATTTTCTTAAAAACACGTTTTTTTGGCTTTGGAAAATGACAATCATGTTTACGATGTTTATACATTCAAACTCGCCTCCATTTCTTTGAGATAGAATATACTATGGAAGCAGTGAACAACCGGTAACCAGCATATGACTATTTATGAATGGATTGGGCATTTTAATAATCTGTCTCCAGCTTAATATCCGGATCATAATCCGCCACGATAAGAACATCCATATGACGTGCTTGACGGAGAATCCTCGGCACGACCGCACTCTTCCCCCAACAGCTACTTCGGGAAGACTGCCCCACAATGAGCTGCGTGCCTGAATATCCTTCCACTGGAGCAATCAAAATGTCGGCAATTTCGCGTCGGCTGGAAACAAGCCGAATTTCAAAGGTTCCCCCCAGTCGGTGGGTCAGCAACTTTAGTTGTTCCAGACGAGGGAGTAACCTCTCCGGTATACGCTCACCAACATGAACATAAGTCACAATCCATACAGCCTTTAGGCGAAAGGCGATCCGAAAACCGCGGCGAATCAACCTTTCAGCATTTTCGCTTAGCGTCACGCCTACAAAAATCACTTCCTCCCTGCGCCACGGTCCCCGAAGTGACTCATGCCGATCCCAGGATTCCAGCCGCTCATCTACATCATCTGCCAATTCCCGCAAAGCAAGTTCACGCAGCGCAATTAGATTACCCAGCTTAAAAAAGTGGCTAAGTGCCTGCTCTACCTTCGCACGATCGTAAATTTTGCCTTCACGCATACGCTGCTGTAACGATTTGGGAGCCACATCCACAAGCTGTACTTCATCGGCCAGACGCATCATATGGTCGGGGACAGTCTCTCTCACCCGAATGCCAGTAATTTGTTCTACGGCGTCATTCAAGCTCTCCAGGTGCTGCACATTCATTGTGGATATAACAGAAATACCTTGCTCCAAAATGGCCAGTACATCCTCATAACGTTTAGATTTCAGACTTCCCGGAACATTGGTATGTGCCAGCTCGTCAATTAGCACTACCTCAGGATTACGCCTGAGAATGGCTTCAGTGTCCATCTCTTCCAAATGTGCACCATGACGCTCGATAGACTGGCGGGGAATCATCTCTAGAGAGCCTACCTGGGCTAGTGTTTCTGCTCTTCCGTGCGTTTCCAGCAATCCGATCACCACATCAATCCCGCTTTCCAGCAGATCATTTCCCTCTCTCAGCATGGTGTATGTTTTGCCGACCCCCGGAGCAGCACCAATGTATACTTTGAGCTTGCCCCTCAGGATTTTGGCTTCCTCAGCCTGTACTTCCTCAACACTCAAACGATGATACGGGTCAGTATCTCCTTCCTCCTGTCTCATCGTTGGCAAAATCCGTTCACCCTCCTGCTCGGCTCGGTCCGCAATCAACAGCAGGTCCATATTTTTCATTCGTTTTAAAATTCCGTTCACCAGTGATCCTCTAACCAGCTCCTGCCATGGAGTCTGACGAGAATGCCCCATAACAATTCGGGTAACATTGTGAATCACCGCATAATGGATAAGTTGACGTGGTAGCCTTCTACGGGAAAGGAGCGGGATTTCTTCAAATGTCGATCCGATCTTGTCAGCCAACTGCTCAATGGAGCGCTTGAAGGCTGCTGATTCCTTGGACAACTTGCTTTTCGAGCTGACAAAGGAGACCACCAGCATATCTCCACCCAACCGCTTGGCCACCTGTTCCCCCCTGCGTACATAAATGGACCCATTCCAATGATACTGGACAGGCACCAAAATACGCTCTGCTGCTCCTGACGCCCCGTGTAAGCCTAGCTCCTCCCGGTGACGTTCCAGCGAATCATTCACATCCTCTGCCACCAATCGCAGAGCGAGCTCACGCAATTTACCCAGATTTCCCCGGTGAAACATCTCAGGATTGGGCGTATGCATGTAACCTTTCGCCAGCCGTTCCAGAATCATCTCCGGGGTGGCATCAATTAAACGAATTTCATCCGCTAGCTCCAATGTATCAACCGGAACCGTATACTCCGCTTCAAAGCCTGTCAGCTGATATACCCACTCCGTGATCCCTTCGAGTTCATAAACATTGACCGTCGTAATGACGCTAATTCCCATCTCCAGCAAATACCGTATATCCTCCAACCTTGTTGGAAATGAGGCGTCTTTTCGGTTATGATGTGCCAAATGATCCACCAGCACCACCTCAGGATTTCGTGCCACCAAAGCTTCCACATTCAGATCCTTTTGCTCCTCGCCATCCTTCATCCAATGAATACTGGGTACTCGCTCTAGGGAACCGACCTGTTCCACGGTCTCACGCCGCTGCAGAGTCGATACCGCACAAATTACAACATCAATCCCTTCATGCTGCAGCGATTGTCCCTCCTGCAGCATATGATACGTTTTGCCCGAGCCACTGACCGCACCAATGTATATTTTGAGTCTGCCTCGATGCAGTTTGTTAATGGAATCCAGTATTTCCTCTGGTGATTTACGTTTGAAGCTCTCCAATTTCGTTCCTCCCCGCAGCGTAACAGCTCGTTCCGAACCCTTTTGTGTGGTTGTAAAGAATGTACTCCCGTGTCCCGGTTAATTCAAGATGGCCCAACAAGCTTGCTTCAAAAAAAGCAGCACAATTTAGCATAAGCGTAAAAAAGCGTGCATTCAGGCACTTTATGCCCGTCTGCACGCTATTTTGAGTAATTCATATAGGATCACTTCCTACGAGACTCACTTGCTATTTTCGCCAACGATTCCTCGCTGTTGAAATAACTTTCGCCATATCACACCATGAGACGGGGAAAATAGAAAAGCCAAAAGCAGCAACACACCCGATACACACAGCATACATGCCGCAATAGAAGCATCCAATACAGTTGCTGTATAAAAGCCTACGATTGAACTAATGGCTCCAACTCCGACGCTGTATGCAATCATACGGGACAGCTTCTCCGTCAGCAAATAAGCGGTAAGCGGCGGTACAATGAGCATGCCAACCACTAGAATTGCACCCACGCTCTCAAATGACGCCACTGTTGTTAACGATACGAGACTCATTAGCAGATAATGAAAAAAAACAACCGGAATGCCTAATGAAGCTGCCAATGCAGGATCAAAGGAAGTGACTTTAAATTGCTTGAAAAAGCCCCCTACCACGAGCAGATTGATCAAAAACATCGCGCCCGTAATCCACACAGCCCTCGGACCTATATCGAAGCCAGCAATCTCTATCGTATTCCACGGGACATAAGCAATTTCCCCATACAAAACGTGGTCCATATCCAGATGAGCATTGGAAGCAAACACACTGATCAGTAAAACACCGATAGCAAACAATGTTGTAAACACCACGCCAATGGCAGCATCACTTTGCAGACCGCTTTGTTGGAATAGCTGAATCAGATACACGGTTAGAAGCCCCAGCACGGCTGCACCAAACATCATCCACACCGAATCCCTCGATCCACTGATTAAAAAGGCAATGACAATACCAGGCAGTACCGCATGACTGATTGCATCACCAATCATAGCCATTTTCCGAAGCACGAGAAAGCATCCGACGATACTACATCCCCCTGCCACTAACATTCCCGTCAGAATCACATAAAATGAACTCATAGGGCACGCTCCTCCCTTGGATGTGCTCCGACTCCCCGCTCCAGACTTTTTCTGGCGTTCAACCGAACGATAGCCTTGGAAATCATTCCGCGCTGTGGTGCAAAGATCAGACTTACACCAAATACCACAGTCGCACACAACACGCACAATGGTCCTGTAGGCAGGTTTTGTCCCAGAGAGCTAATAACGGTCCCACCCAGACCCGCTATAGCACCAAACAAGCCTGAGAGGCATACCATAACACCCAGCTTCTCTGTCCAGTATCTTGCCGACACGGCCGGGGTAATTAGCAGAGCAGCCATCATAATGACGCCCACAGCTTGAATACCAGCCACCACCGCAATAACAATCAACAGCATCAATAACTTATCCAGTAAACCTGCCGGAAAACCAAGTCCACGGGCAAAGCCGGGATCAAAGCTAAGCAGCTTAAATTCCTTGAAAAATAATATACATATTCCGATGAGCACCACCGAAATTACCGCCATCGTATAGACATCAGACAACACCATTGCCGCAGCCTGGCCAAATAAAAATTTATCCAACCCACTTTGGTTGCCTGCACCACTATGCTGAATTTCGGTCAACAACATAATGCCGAAGCCAAAAAACACGGACAGCACCGCTGCAATCGCCGAATCGCTTTTAACTCGCGAATACCGGGTTAACGCACTGATGGCAAAGGTAGCAACAATCCCTGCAATGGCTGCCCCAATCATAAATCCAAATATGGATTTTGTGCCTGTGATCATAAATGCCACACATACCCCCGGCAAAGCCGCATGGGCCAAAGCATCTCCCATAAGTGATTGCTTACGCAAATACATGAAACTTCCAATCACCCCGCTGCTTAAACCGAGTAAAATGCATCCTAGCAGAATCCACTGCATGTTCGGGTCTGTCAAAAGCGCCACCAAGCTTGTCATATTGCTCACCTCACTCCGAGTATCGTGCCGGATTCCGAGCCTGTTTTGAGTATACTCAGACGTCCACCATACGTACGTTGCAGATTTCCCTCGGTAAAAATATCTGCGGTCTCTCCAAACGCCATCAGATGCCCGTTCAACAGCATAACCTGGTCAAAATAATCCGTAACTGTAGATAAATCATGATGGACGACAAGCACGGTTTTCCCCTGCTGTTTTAGATCGTTAAGTAATGAAATAATAGCTTTTTCTGTTGCAGCGTCCACACCGACAAACGGTTCATCCATAAAATAAAGCTGAGCGTCCTGCGCAAGTGCTCTCGCCAAAAAAACACGTTGCTGCTGCCCGCCTGACAATTGACTAATCTGCCGGTCTGCAAATTTGCTCATTCCAACCTTGTCCAAACTCTCCATCGCAGCCTGACGATCTGCTGCTCCCGGACGCTTAAACCAGCCCAGTCTGCCGTACCGTCCCATCATAACCACATCCAGGGCATTCGTCGGAAAATCCCAATCCACCGACTCCCGCTGCGGTACATATCCAACCTTGAGTAGCTGTTGCTTATAGGGCTTGCCGTATACCAGCACCTCACCCCTGAGCTTTGGAATTAGCCCAAGCACGGCCTTGATCAGTGTAGATTTGCCAGCTCCGTTGGGACCAATAATACCAATCAGCTTGCCTTCCGGCACCTCAAAGGAAACATCGAACAAAACGGGCTTTTTTTGATATGCTACCGATAAATTACGAACAACAAGTGGTGAATGTCCCATGTGTCTACGCCTCCTTATTTAAGAGCTCTAACGATCGTATTCACGTTATGCTTGACCATTCCAATATATGTTCCATCTTCTGTACCCTCTTCACCCATAGCATCCGAATACAGCTCGCCGCCAACCTTTATGGTATGACCTTGCTGAGCTGCACCCTGGATAACGGCATCGATGGCCTTTCTCGGCACACTCGATTCTACAAATATGGCTTTAATTTTATGCTCCACCAGATAATCTCTCAGCTTGGTCACATCTTGTGAGCCTGCCTCTGACTCGGTACTCATACCTTGAAGGCCTCTTACTTGAATCTGGTAAGCGTCTCCGAAATAGCCAAAGGCATCATGTGCTGTGACAAGTACGCGCTGAGCCTTCGGTATACTGGCAATCTGCTCTCTCGTGTAATCGTCCAGTTCTCGTAGCTCAGCGAGATAAGCTTCGGCATTGGCCTTGTAATCCTCCGCATGAGCAGCATCCAGTTCCGACAATTCATCTCTGACGGTTTCTACCGCAGACACCCAGTTTTGTACATCAAACCAGATATGCGGATCATACTCAGACCCCATTTCTGGGCTAGCTGCACGCAATAGATTTTGAGCAATGTTTTTGGACACGGGAATAACGGGCTTTTGCTTGCTGATTTTCTCCAGAATGTCCTGCATTTTTCCTTCCAGATGCAACCCGTTATAAAAAATGATGTCGGCTTCATCCAGTTTGCGCATATCTCCCTGAGACGCCTTGTACAAATGTGGGTCAACACCTGACTTCATAATTCCCGTGACCTCCACATGAGCACCGCCGACCTTCCCGACAATGTCAGAGATCATACCGATGGTAGTTGTAGCCTTTATTTTTTGCCCAGCCTCCTTCGCAGCTCCCTGCTCTGTCTTCTTGGCATCTGTACATGCCGTCGCTAGAACCAGAACCAGAGACAACACTCCAACCGTCGCTACCCATTGCGGCAAAGCCTTCTTAAACTGCTTGTTCATGTTTTAAAATCCTCCTCTTAATATTTGTTTTGGGACAAACTATTTCCTTGAGACAATTATTTTTTAACTACGCTATATTTTAGAGTATACACTAAAATTTTTACCTGAGGAAACATTTTTGAGATATAAATCTTAACTATTCTTTTATATCGTTCGATTTTGGCTCTCCGAATGTGTAATATATAGAAGATATCCAGTCGCTATACCAAAGAAACCATACAAAGAAGGTGCAGGTCATGGACCCAACAGGATACAGCCCTTATCGGAACAAACGTCGGCAAATACAGTTACGAACAATAATGCTCATATTTATGCTGGTATGTTGTCTGCTTACCCTAACTTCCTGTGCTCGGGGTGACATTCATGTAGATGTTCATCTGGATCAAAGTGTAGATATGGATGCAACGTTCAGCGTAAACAACCAGACACTGATGATGTTGGACAATCCGGGGCTGCTCGATCGATTAATTCAACGTATACAAAGCAACAATGTAGACGTACAGCCGCTATCGGAGCAGGGGAGAAAAGGTTATCAAATAAAGGGGCATTATCAAGGGGATTGGAGTACAAACCAAAAAAATCCCGATCAGGGTTCAAATCTGCCTGAGGGATTAGAAATAAATCGCGCAGTGAGCCAGCATTTTTTCACAACCAATATGGATCTTACGCTTAAGCTCGATCTACCTCGGATGCTTCCTGAAGAAGCTCGTGGCCTGAGTGATAAATTAGAACAAATGAATGTGTTCACACGTAAATTACTAGAGCGGCAACTGGATCTTAACTTCAGCCTTTCCCTACCCATCCAGCCTGCTTCCAGTAATGCGGACCGTGTGTCGGATGACGGAAAGACACTCTATTGGGACATTGCTCCATTAGAGTCTAACGAGCTAAAATTGTCGGTCAATGTACCCAATGTGCGCCATATCGTGTATGTATCGGTTACGGGTCTTCTACTGATCGCAGTAGCTGTAATATTACTGATTCGTAATGATCGCCGCAAAAATAAACACAAAAAAAGCAACTAAAAAAATCGTTGCCTAATTTCTGGTGGGGGGATCTGACATTGATCTTCTTCATCCTTGCCAAACCAACGATATCGGTTACGAGCTACCCAGTTATAGACTGCGTTGCGCACAAATCGGGGAATCAAGATGAATACATAAGCCAGCGGATATGGAAAACGAAGGCGTTTGGCAATCCGTAAAGCTGCGGTTGACCTTGTATAATACGTACCGTCTTCAATCAGCACGAATGTATCCAGTTGATCTGTAGACAGTCCACCTGCACGTAAAAGTTCTTGTCCTGCCTCGGATTGCAGGGAACCAAAATGGAATATTCCCTTAGGATCACGTTTGATAATGAAGCGGGTTGCTCCCTGACAAAAGTGGCATACCCCATCCACCAATACAATGGAATGTTCGATATGGATATGACTAGACTGGTTCATCAACGCACTTCACCTCCACAGAGAAATCAACGGCATGAAAACGCAACAATTCAATTATAAACAAAAAAACGTCGAAAATATCCGACGCTTGTCTAGAACTGTATAATCCTTACCTGTTCGAAAAACTAGCTCAATGCTTTCTCAAACAGCTGTTTAGCATTAATTTGCTCTAAAAACTCTTCATGGAACTGATCCATACACTTGCAGATAAAATCCTTATGGCATACCGGGCAAGGTGTCGTTAGCAGTCGACTAATATTCGTCAAAGTCCACTCCGGATTACGTTGAGAAAAAACGCGGCACTCCGTTCCATCGGCCAAACTCATTTTAAACTCATAAAGCCCTTCCTTTTCGTTGCTACCAGCCAGCGTGAAATTAACAATATTCGGTCTGTAAGACATCATATCACCCGTATTTTTCAAATTTGTTTCGTACCTGATGACCAGAATCACCTATGACATCTTAATGAATTTTGGCGGTGATGTCAAATGGTTGCACATATCAGCGGATCAAGATTTAGGTGCAAAAGCCGCCGATCCATCGGCGGCCGTGTGTGAAATCTTTAAAAAATGCGGTCAAATGACGTTGAGTTCAACATCAATATTACCACGAGTGGCTTTAGAGTACGGACAAAAATCATGTGCTTGGCGTGCCAAATCTTCCGCCTGGGAACGCTCAATCCCCGGTATTTTTACATCCAGACGCACCGCTAACTGGAAGCCGCCGTCGCTTGAGTCCTTACCGATCGATACGTGGCTGGTGACCTCTACATTGTCCACCTTTACCTTAGCTTTACGGGCCACATTCGCCAACGCACTTTCATAGCATGCACCATAGCCTGCCGCAAACAATTGCTCCGGATTCGTAGCATCTCCACCTGCGCCACCCAATTCCTTCGGTGTGCTTAGCTTATGCTTTAGTACCCCGTCTGAAGAAGCAACTGAACCATCTCTTCCACCATGTACCGTTGCTGATGCTGTGTATAACGCTTCCATGATTTCATCTCTCCTTCTCCATCTTATTTGCATTCCGCAGGAATCCTCATCATGTTAATACATGATTTCCTTCTCGTATGTACTTTAAACGAGCCACGCAAAATGAATCATTTCAAAAGGGATAATAACCCTTTTATTTACCGTTTAGTTCCACTTCTTTTATGTTTACACTATATGTTATAAGCCCCTAACTTGATGAGCCGCCTACACTTAGAAAATTCAAAACGACCAAGCTGCCCCTTGAGAGCAATATAGCTTGGTTTTTTCCATTGTTTAGTTTTAATTAAGATGGCCAATTGCTTCAAAAATACGATAAATTTGCTTAACCACATAAAAGTTGCACTAGACAAAAACTATTGTGGGTGTACAATAGGGATAACGCAATCGCTATGTCACTAATAATATATTTCAATATGAACAAAGAAGGTGAAGCGTATGAAAAATTCAAAGGGCAACTTCGCGGAAATCGCTTCACTATCGGAAGTGAATCGTTCTTTGAGCGTTCCGAAGGATGGCACCTGGTTTCGGAAGTTTCTTGCCTTTGCTGGACCAGGCTATATGGTCGCTGTCGGCTATATGGACCCTGGCAACTGGGCTACAGACATCGCTGGGGGATCAAAATTCGGCTATACACTGCTTAGTGTCATTCTAATCTCCAACCTGATGGCCATTCTGCTGCAAGCCTTATCTGGCAAGCTCGGTATTGCTACAGGTAAAGATTTGGCTCAAATGTGCCGTGATGCTTACAGTCGTCCTGTCGCGATCGGCTTATGGCTTTTATGCGAAATTGCCATTGCAGCCATGGATTTGGCCGAGGTCATCGGTTCAGCCATTGCACTGAAGCTGCTGTTCGGTCTCCCGTTGCTATACGGAGTCATCATTACCGCATTTGATGTTATGCTCATTTTGCTGCTGCAAAATAAAGGTTTCCGGGCATTGGAAACACTCGTCATTGTATTAATGGCCACGATTGCCGGCTGTTTTGGCATTAATCTCATTTTGGCACAACCGGAATGGGGCGGCGTATTGGGTGGCTTTGTACCGGACTCACAAATATTGACGAATCCAAGCATGCTGTATATTGCCATCGGTATTATGGGAGCTACTGTAATGCCACATAACCTGTATCTGCATTCTTCTATTGTACAAACTCGCAAATATGAGCAGACATCAGCAGGTAAACGGGAAGCTATTACATTTGCAACTTGGGATTCCAGTATAGCGCTCATGTTCGCTCTATTCATTAATGCAGCCATCTTGATCGTAGCAGCTGCCGTGTTCCATACAGCAGGAAGAACAGATGTAGCAGAGATTAGTGATGCCTATTATCTGCTTTCGCCATTACTGGGAACCACACTTGCGAGCATACTGTTTGGAGTGGCATTACTCGCCTCAGGTCAAAACTCGACCGTGACAGGTACTTTAGCCGGACAAATCGTGATGGAGGGCTTCTTGAACCTTCGTCTCTCACCTTGGTTGCGTCGTTTGGTGACCCGTCTTATTGCAATTATTCCGGCAGTCATCGTCACTGCGATTGCAGGTGAAAAAGGTGCAGAAGAGCTACTTGTGCTAAGTCAGGTTATTTTATCCATCCAGCTCCCTTTTGCCATCATTCCATTACTGCTCTTTACCAGTGACAAAAAGATTATGGGTGAATTTGCAAATAAAATGTGGCAAAAAGTAATAACCTGGATCGTGACTGCTGTCATCATTATCTTGAATGTAGTCCTCATTATTCAGACGATTACAGGTTGACAGACTGTTTGCAAGTAACCAATAAAAAAAGAGGTATTCCTGGAGTCCAAAAATAGCCATGGAATACCTCTTTTTATTCATTTATTTTTCCAATATGCTTAGAATCAACGCTGCATTCTGTTCAACAAAAAACATAATACCTACTGTTTCTTTCGTATATTTACGGCTCTCTGTTTTTGTAAACCTATACATCATTGGATTGTAATGATATAATCCGACTATAATCCTTTACTAAATATTTAGTATAAAACATTTACCAATAAAGTTATGGAGGAGATATCATCTTGAGTACGACACGTGTAATGGTTCTTGGGCTCTTGCTACAATACGGAGCAATGTCTGGATATGAAATACAACAGAAAATGCAATCAGCACAAACGGATAAATGGGCTTATGTGCAACCAGCTTCCATATATCACGCCTTAAAAAAACTGGACTCAGAAGGTATTGTGCGTTTAGAAACATTGGAACAGACAGGGAATCGGTCTAAAGCTATATATGCTATTACGGAGGCTGGGAAAAGCGAGTTTAGTCGGCTTTTAATCGAATCATTTAAAGAAACTTCTGTTGTGTTTCCAACAGCCCTGTACACAGCTTTGACTTTTATGGATGAGGCTGGCCTCCATGAAATAGAAGAAGCTTTAAGTTTTCAGCATCAAGCCATTGAAAAAATCTATAAAGAAATGAAACTAGGGCAAGAGCAAAAAGCTGAACTTATGGATATCCCTGTAAACGTCATGCTAATTTTCAAAAATATTTATGATCAATGCGAGCTTCAATTAAAATTTGTTAAGCAAATTAAAGAGGAAATCAGAAGAAATTCATAAGGAGGATGTAGTAATGAAAATGAGTAAAGGGGTACACAATAAGCAAAAGGCTGCTCTAATCGTTGTCGGATTAGCTGTATTCATTGACATGTTAATCTATGGATTAGTCGTACCCATTTTGCCAAGATACGCAGATTCTCTCGGAGCCACTCAAACCGAAATCGGATTTTTGTTCAGTAGTTATGCAATTGCACTATTTATAGCTACTCCTATTTTGGGTCTGTTAACGGATCGAATTGGGAGAAAGACTCCTCTGTTATGGGGGTTAATTGGACTCATAGCTTCCACTTTAATGTTCGCCATAGCCCACACCTTCTGGCTGCTTGTACTGGCACGTGCTCTTCAAGGGGTCGCAGCCGCAATGACCTGGACAGCAGGGCTCGCTCTGCTGGCTGAGCTATACCCATCTGAAGAACGCGGCAAAGCCATGGGCTTGGCGTTATCTGGGCAAGCCGCTGGAACCCTTCTCGGACCGACAATTGGCGGTTGGTTGTATCAATGGGGAAGTTACCAACTCCCTTTTTACTTTGCCATCGCATTGGCTGTCGTTGATGCTATACTTCGATTAGTACTCCTGCACGATATTCCGGAAGAGAAAAATGAAAAGTACGTATCTCCTTTTTCGTTCATGAAAAATAAAGATTTGCTTTTGGTTATCGGGGTTGTAATTATCGGGGCATCTGTCCCAAGCGTACTTGAGCCAACATTACCATTACACCTGCAGCACAATTTTAGCGCTAATCCAGGAGTTATCGGATTGTTATTTGCTATTCCCACACTTGCTTATGGCCTGGCAACACCCTTTATAGGTCAATTCTCCAGCAAGATCGGCTATAAAAATGGAATTCTCCTCGGTCTACTTATGGTATCCATTGCTCTTCCTCTAACTGCACTTCCAGCAATATTATCACTTCAAGCTGTTATTTTAGCTGTTTTAGGAGTTAGCATGGGTATGGTTCTTGCTCCCTGCTTACCTCAACTTGCTGATATTTCTCAACGAAGTGGCATTCATTCTTATGGAATTACTTTTGCACTCTATAACACGGCATACTCGATTGGTCTAATGATCGGCCCTATTTTGAGCAGTACTCTCACCGATTTAATGAATATTCAATTATCTTACTTAGTCATTGGTATGATTGTATTAATATACATGTTGGTACTCGCTTCAGCCATAAGGAAAACCAAAAATTCATCAAACAATGTAAAGCTAAGTAAATAAGTGAACAACAAATTCATATCACCTATAAGAAATAAAATACTTCCTTTGCAGCTATCCATCCCAGAGCATCCTAATCCATAGAAAAAGGTATCCTCCAAGCTTATCGCTCAGGGATACCTTTTTCATCCATCTATGACTTAACTGGCTTTACCTTCATTAGCGCTTCAAGCGCGAGATTCAGCTTGAGCACGTTCACACGCGGCTCGCCGAACACTCCGGCGCTGCGGCCTTCTGTCTGCTCCTGCACCAGCGCCTCCAACTGGTTCTGCCCCATCCCCGTCAAGCCACTAATACGCGGAATTTGAGCCTGTGCCGCCTGTGGCGAGATGTGCGGGTCCAGACCGGAGCCGGAGTTCGTAATCAGGTCCACTGGAACCTGACTGATGGGTACATCCGGGTTATGCTTCTGCCAATCCGCAATAGAATCCTTGATCCGCTTCACCAATGCCGGGTTCGAGGGTGCGTAGTTACTTGAGCCTGAACCAGCTCCATTATAATCGATACTTGATACCCGGCCTTGGAAAAACGCTGGATTGGTAAAGGCCTGCCCAATCAGCTCAGAGCCGCTTACCCGCCCCTCCGTGTCACGAAGCATACTGCCGTTTGCTTGCTGCGGAAACAGGACTTGCGCCACTCCTGTGCTGACCAGCGGGTATGCCAAACCGCACAATAGGATCATTAGCACAGAAGTTCGCAAAGCCACTCCAATAACCGTGCTTCCTCGCATCTCTTGTCTCTCCGGTTGATTTTCCGGCACTGCCTCCGTCCCTGTACGCTCGTTATGACCTTGTCCGCCAGACCCGGCTTTCTCATGTGCAGCAAATCTGCGTCCAGACAACATCCGATAAAAACCACTCATGTCGCTCACCCTTTCTGCACTAAATCCACAAATGTACCAGCAAATCAATGGCCTTAATCCCGACAAACGGTACCACCATACCGCCCAGACCATAAATCAGTAAATTCCGTCCCAATAGCCGATCCGAGCTCATTGGCTTATACTTTACACCCTTCATTGCCAGCGGAATCAGAAGTGGAATAATGACTGCATTAAAAATAAGCGCCGATAAAATAGCCGATAACGGGGAGCCCAGCCTCATGACGTTCAATGCACCCATTTGCGGAATAGCCAGCATGAACATCGCCGGGATAATGGCAAAATATTTAGCCACATCGTTCGCAATACTGAACGTTGTCAATGCCCCACGTGTCATAAGCAGCTGCTTACCGATGGCGACCACCTCAATAATTTTGGACGGATCAGAATCCAGGTCCACCATATTAGCAGCTTCCTTGGCCGCGACTGTGCCGCTATTCATGGCAAGACCGACATCTGCCTGCGCCAGCGCAGGCGCATCATTGGTACCATCTCCGGTCATAGCCACCAGCTTACCCTGTTCCTGCTCACGGCGGATAACCGCGATTTTGTCCTCCGGCTTGCTCTCAGCTACAAAGTCGTCCACTCCCGCTTCCCGTGCAATGGTAGCTGCTGTCAGCGGATTATCACCTGTACACATAATCGTGCGGATGCCCATTTCCCGGAGCTGATCAAAGCGCTCCTTCATGCCCGGCTTCACCGTATCCTTCAAATAAATAATGCCGTATATCCGATCATCCAGCGCCACTGCCAGCGGTGTCCCCCCTTCTGCGGCTACCTGATTCGCTTTTTCCTCCAAATCGGTCGGAACACTGCCTTTTTGCGATACAACCCACTGCCGGACAGAGTCCACGGCGCCTTTGCGTACTTTTCGTCCATCGACGAGATCCAGACCACTCATCCGGGTTTCTGCCTTGAACTCGATAAAGGTTCCACCTGCTGCCAAGGATTCATCCAGCGTGTATTCCTGCTTACGCATCAATTCCAGTACCGAGCGTCCCTCAGGCGTCTCATCCTTTAGTGAACTCATCGCTGCCCATTTCGCTAGCTCTGCCTTTTCTATACCATCTACAACCACGAATTCACTCGCCATCCGGTTACCGAAGGTGATGGTACCCGTTTTATCTAGAATCATCGTATTGAT
The DNA here is from genome assembly GCF_038008995.1 of Paenibacillus sp. FSL W8-0439. NCBI lineage: Bacteria > Bacillati > Bacillota > Bacilli > Caryophanales > Paenibacillaceae > Paenibacillus > Paenibacillus sp. FSL W8-0439. The sequence goes on along the minus strand of NZ_JBBPAK010000001.1, from coordinate 1,494,451 downwards.
GTCCCCGGATGCTTCTACCGCCTTGCCTGACATGGCCAGCACGTTAAACTGGGTAACTCGGTCCATACCAGCAATCCCAATGGCCGACAAAAGCCCGCCAATCGTGGTCGGAATCAGACAGACCAGCAACGAAATCAGCACGGGGACAGGCAAATCAATCTTAAAATGACGGGCTATCGGGGCCAGTGTCACCACCACAATGAGAAAAATAATCGTTAAGCTAATCAGCAATGTATTCAGCGCAATTTCATTTGGTGTTTTTTGCCGCTGTGCACCTTCCACGAGCGAAATCATTTTATCAATAAACGTTTCACCCGGCTCAGTCGTAATCCGCACCTTAATGCGGTCACTGACTACCCGCGTCCCGCCGGTTACCGAGCAAAAATCACCGCCCGATTCCTTAATGACCGGAGCTGATTCTCCCGTAATTGCAGATTCATCCACCGAGGCCAGGCCTTCAATAACCTCACCATCGCTTGGAATCATTTCGCCCTGAGAGACGATTACCAGGTCACCTCTACGCAATGCTGTTGAGCTGACCACCTGAATCTCATTCCCGACGAGCTTATTAGCTTGTGAGTCCTGCTTGGATTTTTTCAAGGAAGCTGCTTGTGCTTTCCCCCGTCCCTCCGCGAGCGCTTCAGCAAAGTTAGCAAAAAGCAGCGTGAACAACAAAATAATAAATACAGCCAAGTTAAAGCCCATTTCCTTGCCGGTTCCAAAATAACCGGGAAGCAGCAGCATGAGCAGTACGACCAATGTGCCGATCTCCACGACGAACATGACAGGATTTTTCATCATGATCATCGGATTTAATTTGATAAAGCTATCCTTGACCGCCTGCTTCAAGATGCTTCTATCCAGCATGCGTTTGCGTTGTTCCTTCATGATCAAGCACCCCGTTCATCCATTCTCATTTTCCTTCTATGCTCATTCTTCATCACATGGTCAAAAATTCAGCTACAGGACCCAGTACGATCACCGGCAAAAAGGTTAACGCACCAATCAACAGGACCACTCCGATTAGGATGGCTCCAAACAGCTTGTTGTCCGTGCGCAGTGTACCCATCGTCACCGGGGTCGGCGCTTTGGCATTCAACGAAGCCGCCACAGCCAGCAATGCAATCATGGATACATATCGTCCAAAGAACATAACCGCTCCTGTTGTAACGTTCCAAAACACGTTGTTATCCGAAAGACCTTCAAATCCCGAGCCGTTATTTGCCGCAGATGATGCATATTCATAGAGCACCTGAGTCAACCCGTGATATCCGGGGTTAGAGACCGCATCATATCCCCAATGACTCATAAACGCAAGCGCAGTGGGAGCAAGAATAAGAAACGGATGTACCAAAATAGCAATTGCAATCAGTTTCATTTCCTTGCCTTCAATTTTCCTACCCATAAATTCCGGGGTTCTTCCGACCATCAGTCCGCATATAAACACTCCCAGAATCGCATACATCAGCATATTCATCAGCCCGACGCCCTTGCCGCCAAAAATGACGTTTAGCATCATTTCTCCCAAAGCAGCCATACCACCTAGCGGGGTCAATGTATCATGCATATTATTGACCGAACCTGTCGTTGCCGCCGTTGTGACCGCAGTGAATAATGCCGATTGGCCAATACCGAAACGAACTTCTTTCCCTTCCATGCTTCCCTGAGATGCATCCATACCCAGTGCCTGGATTAACGGATTACCTGTTTTCTCCGACACATACGTTATGGATAGAAAAATAAGGAACAAGACCATCATCGAGCTGAAAATAATCCAGCCCTGCTTGCGATTACGGGCAAACAATCCAAATGTATACGGCAGCGAAGCCGGCATTACCCACATTGCCAAAATTTCCAGTACGTTCGTCCAAGGATTTGGATTTTCAAAAGGATGTGCAGAATTAGCTCCCGCAAAACCGCCCCCGTTCGTGCCCAAATGCTTGATGGATTCCAATGAGGCAATGGGTCCCATAGCAATCTGCTGCTGTGTACCACTTAAAGTCGTAATATCCGCCGTGGGTTGTAGCGTCTGTGGTACTTTTAATCCCACCAGCACCAGCGTAAGTACAAAGGCAAGCGGCAGGAAAATCCGTATGTTGGCTTTAATAAAATCTTGAAAAAAATTACCCAGCCCTTCACCGCGCCGCGTCAATCCCCTCATAAAAGCCGCAGCAACCGAAAACCCCGAAGCAGCCGAAGTAAACATCATCATCGTGACGAACGCCATCTGCGTCAGATACGTAAGCCCGCTTTCTCCGCTGTAATGTTGGAGATTCGTATTGGTCATAAAGCTGATTACTGTATTAAATGCCAATGATGCTTCCATATTACTGTTCCCAACCGGATTGCCCGGAAGTATAGCCTGCAAGCGCAATAGCAGGTAGCTGATCCCCACAAGCACCACATTGGTTGCAATGAAACTCATAGCGTACGTGGTCCAATGCATGCTGTCCTGTTTCTTCAAGCCTACAGCCTTATAAATCAGCTTTTCCGTTCCACCAAAAATCCGATCCGTCCGATTCGGTTCATTCGAGAATACGTGATACATATAGGTGCCCATCGGCTTTACCAAGAGCAACAATATGATGATCACAATCCCAATTTGCAGTAGCTCCATCCTCTATTCCTCCTTAAAATGCTCCTGCATTTGGAACAACAGACCTGATTCAGACCATCCATTGAGTGCACACGTTTGCGAAAATCTGCATCTCTGATGCTGCATTCTTGATCTGCTGTTCCCGCCTGCTCGATCCTATAGTTGACTAGAATTTTTCAGGATTCAGGAGTGCGTAGATTAAATACACGAACACAATAGCCGTAAGTCCTAGCACAACGATCATCCTCTTCGCCCTCCTTTTGAGGTCTGCGCATCACACCAGCGTACAAACAGCAGTATCACTCCATAACTCACAGCCATTACGAGCAGCATGTATAAATCCATCATGTTCATACCCTCCGTATCGCTTTTCAGATTGCCCTTTTGATTCCATCATAAAATCATAAACCAGCTATGTTATAAGTGCTTATCCGTTCAGCAGGAAACCCACCTCTCCGTTCAATGTGTAGATCACATGGTCCGCTCCCAATCCCCGATAAATTCCTTGTGGATTACAGCCGTGCGTAATAACATAGATCAATTCTGATGTTAGTGGCCGACATATTTGCAGGAAACGGCAAGTTAGATTCAAGCTGTTTTCAAACAAATACACACTACCAATTTCTTTTTTAGGAAAATTCCATTTTCCCGCTTGCATCGTATTGATGCGCACAATGTGCTCCACACCCATTTTTTTGAGCTGTCGTTCCTCCTGGGTGCTATTTGTGAGAACTGCAAACGCCAATTTTTTGAACATAAGCAATTTCACAAAACTTCTGCCCGCTTCATTCGGTGCAGTGACAATAATTAACCGACCTTCCATCAGTAGCTCCTCTCCCGGTATAAAAAGACAACAAAAAGAAGCCGAAGGAAAAAGGCTTCCTCCGGCTTCATACATTCCATGATAAAATAAACCATGGCTGCACACGGCGGTTTGTTGCCTCTCCCTGTACGCTTACGAGGTTAGCTGTCGGATTCGGACGTGAGAGTCGCCCTATTTACGGCACTTGGCCGGAAAATTCACCCCATGAGACACACGGCTTGCAAAGCCGTATATACTCGTTGGTTCCCCCGCTTTTGCAACTGCAAAATTCAGCGCTTTAGACAATTCGTTGTTGCTTCATTGTTGTTAATTTGAAATTACGTCTTGAATCATACACCCGTGCAAGGAAGACTGTAAAGCTCAACGGCAAGGCTATAAATCACCCTTTAGAGCATAGAAGATTAAGGATAACGCTTACAACCAACCTATGCTTCTCGTATCTCTCTAAAACTCTGTATTTCACCTCTTTTTGAAAATGAAAGGCATGTCAATATTGGCGTAGGGTATGGTACGGTTGCCCTTTATTTATAAAAAAGAAAGAAAATGCGCTATATGTACTAGATAATTATCGAATGAACCCTCTTTTATAAGAAGAAACACCTCAATTTGCTCCATTTGAAGTGCGATTTACCGTTTTGAACAAAAGACGATTTTACAATGCACAATGTCTGTAGACTCTTCTGGACTTGCAACCCCTTGTTGAATTGTTCACAATTTAATTGTAGAATATTGAATTAGGAGGGATATCATGAGCGTATATAAATATGATGCACAGACCCTACAAGGGGCACAAATTCCGTTATCCACATACGAAGGGAAAGTTCTTCTTATCGTGAATACTGCCAGCAAATGTGGGTTAACCCCCCAGTACAAGGCGCTACAAGAGCTATATGACCAGTATCATGAACAGGGGCTCGAAATTTTGGGATTTCCCAGCAACCAGTTCGCCAAACAAGAGCCGGGTTCCAGCGAGGAGATCTCCGAGTTTTGCCAACTCAATTACGGAGTGACTTTTCCCATGTTCGCCAAGACAGATGTTAACGGTGATCAGGCACATCCTCTATTTCGCTACCTGACCCACACTGCTCCAGGCGTATTAGGCTCCAAAGCGATCAAATGGAATTTTACTAAATTCTTAATTACACGAGAAGGTAACGTATTTAAGCGTTATGCGCCGCAAACCACTCCAGACAAGCTTGTAGGAGATATTAAGAAGCTTTTGCAGAAAAACTGACAATCTTTATGCATTACAGTTAACGAGCGGTCCGTTGTCCATACGACCGCTTCTGTGACGGGAGGATATGACGAAAAGTATTTAACAAAAAAAGCATCCCTTCACGTAAAACGTGTCAGGATGCTTTTTCAACTGGGTACTGCATATAATGCGGTCGAGAGGACTCGAACCTCCACGGGCGTACGCCCACTACCCCCTCAAGATAGCGTGTCTGCCATTCCACCACGACCGCATGTCATAATGTATTGAGGCAACAGATTTATTATACTCTCTCAGCAACAATTTGTAAACAAGAATATTATAATTATTTTTAATGTAACTTTATATAACATATATAAGCAATAAAATTATTTAATTTGACACAATAGAGCTGTAAGTGTAAAAATATATTACATAAATGTTCGATTTCTTATTACAAATCAATATTCAAGTCAAATAACATCACACAAATATTCACTTCAAGGAGGCGAACCGTCCTGCATAAAGGTAACCGGTTGCTAAACTACGCATTATTGTTGGACCCTTCCTTACCTATTGGTGGTTTCACCCGTTTCTACGGATTGGAGGAGCGTTTCCGCGCCGAACACCTGAACAGTCTTCAGGATCTGAAACATTACATGCGAGACGATTGGTATCCTCAAATCACAACCCTTGACGGCATGGCCATTAAAAGTCTGTATGCAGCCATCCAGCAGAATGACGGTTGGCGGATCGCCCTTATTGATAAAATGTTGCACACCCAACATCCTTCCTCGCAGCATGTAAAAGAGTCGCGACTTTCTGGCCAGCGACTGCTCAAGCTCACCAAGGCTCTTTATCCTTGGCTCGCATTTGACCAACTGGAAGACACACTCACTCAATACAATGCAATTGGCACACTCGCTACTGTCCACACTTGGATTAACTCCCTCCTCGGAAGCGATATAGAACAGACCATTCACGGCTATTTTGCCACAGCGGTATCCTTCTGTATCGAAGATGCCTTTAGACTGCTCAATCCTCCTTATGAGGAAAAAAATCCTCTTATCGATCATATGACCAGCGAGTTGCTTACCACCTGGAAGAAGATTAACAAACCTACGCCAAGCTCATATCAGCGCCATCTTTTCCACAGCCATCGGACCAGCTCCTATATCACTCAGCCACCCTATATGAGCCATAGCAGCCAATTGAATGCATCCAGACCCTTTTCCTCCTCCGTCCTATTTAAACACCTTCCAGCATCCCTCTGATGCGTCGTTTACCAATCTAGCAGTCACAATAAAAATACTCTGCCCTTTTCTCAAGCGGCAGAGTATTTTTATTCATGTATCCCAAATTCACACCAATAACAGACCATAGTCGGATTATTTTCACTTTTTGCACTTAATTAAGTAATTATTTTAACAAAATACCGTATTTAAGATTGTATAAACACGTATAAAAGTGTATCATAGTTTTAGATGGTTAATTCTAACATGTTTACTGATGATTATTATATCACACCAATTATTCCGTAAGAATCCGTAAGGGGCGATTTCTCTTGAACAACAAAATGCCTGTCACCTCCTTCGGGTGGGCCATCAAACAAAGGCTTGTCGAGCTTCGGCTGGATCAGAAAACATTTTGCGAGACACATAATATTCCGCCTTCACGCTTGTCCAATCTGATTCACGGCACCCGCAAAGCACAAAGGTACAGAAAACAAGTTGCTGCAATTCTGAATATCGACGATAACGATTATAAGGAGGCGACACCACACTAAACCGAACAAGCATTTCAGCAACCAATGCGTCGCCATATTATCAGGAAACCAAATAAACCCGTAAACCGAACCCTCAGTTCGTTTTACGGGTTATCACCCAGGCGTTTAGCCATAGATTATTCAAGTTTTGTTTTGTCCTTCTCTCTTTTTTGCTTACGGTACTTCGCAAATTCAACGTATTCTAAAATAAAGTTCTGTTCTTCTGTCTCAAGATCTTCAGCCTGGCAATTCAGTGGCCCCATCACCCCAAAAAAATAAGCAGCCTTCTGCTCCTGAAGCACGCCTTCCCCTGGCTTAATCCCTTTCATCAACCAGTCGAGCGATACATTAAAAAAGTCCGAAATCTGAATCAAATGGGCGGTACCTGGCGTTGTTTTTCCCCTTCTCCAATCACCGAGATTCCCTGAGCTAATTTTAAGCTTTTCACAAAATGCCTTCTTGGTCATTCCTCGATCCTTAATTAAAGCTTCAATCCGCTGATAAATAGTTTGATCTCCCACAACGTTTCCCCTCCGACACTGTAGCTTTTTCTAATTAATTTTCAATTGTACACATTAGAATGTCCTTATCAAATCCCACAGCAAACATTAATCAGTAGTTGAATTGGGCTGGTTTTTCTCTTTACGAAAGCGGGTAAATTCAATATACTCAAGTATAAAATCTCTTTCCGCCTCACTTAGCGATCCCCCCTGGCAATTCAGTTGCCCTGAAGCTCCAAAAAAATAAGGGTCCTGCGACTCCTTCAGCACCTTACTCTGCACGTCTCGACCCAGCATAATCCAATCCAGACTAGCGTCAAAAAAAGAAGCGATTTCTATGAGTTTATTCGTGCCTGGTGTCGTTTTTCCTCTTTTCCAATCTCCAAAGTTCCCTGTACTAATGCCCAACTGCTGGCAAAACGCCTTTTTCGTCATACCTCGTTCCTTAATGAGCTCCTCAATGCGTTGGTAAATAGATTGCATAGAAGTTCCTTCCTCCCTAGCAGGCTCTCCAAATAACGATATCATGTCCCTTGTTCCCTTTTCAAAGATCACGTGTGCTAAAATTACCGAATTATGTATGTTGGTTTTCATTATACCACAATATGCAACAAAAACCGCCTGTTTTCCGAAGAAAGGGCGGTCTTTAAGTCAGTTCGCTTACGCCAATCACGTAGCAGAGTTGTCGATTTTAAGTAAAATCCGCTTCAATTCGTTCAACGTTTCACTTAAGTGCAATAAATCTTCTTCCGGCAGATACACCAGTCTCTCTTGAATTTTATTAGAGAAGGTATGAAACACCTGTTCACAAAAAGCGTCGCCTTCTTCTGTAATGGCTACGTTCACGACTCTACGATCCGAGTCGCACGATTGGCGGTCAGCCAACCCATGCTCCACCAGCTTATCCAGAAGAGGAGTCATGTTTGGACGAGAGACATTTAGTTGTTTGGACAAATCGGATACCGTAGACGAACGCACTTCACGCAGAAGCAAGAGTACCTGAAAGTTATTAGGCGACAAATGCAACGGAAAATCAAGCGGACCGTAGGTGAAAAATTTCTTCTTCACAATCGGAAACAAGCCCAAAATATTTTCTGATATATTTCCTAACAGTTGAGTGTCCATATTTTTCACCGTCACTTCATAAGTTTATATATTTATTATTCTATAACATTATGGCGTTATATTATACTATGGAATCATTATTTCATCATAATCATTGTTTAATTGCATCCATGCACAAATAAAAAAAGCCTCTAACGCGAGAGACTTTTCCGTTTATTCCATTGATGCGGTCGAGAGGACTCGAACCTCCACGAGCGTACGCTCACTACCCCCTCAAGATAGCGTGTCTGCCATTCCACCACGACCGCATAACAAAATATAAATGGTGAGCCATGAAGGACTCGAACCTTCGACACCCTGATTAAAAGTCAGGTGCTCTACCAACTGAGCTAATGGCTCATGCTGTTCATCCTAGCTGTCCGCCATTAGATCAGACCTCAGGAATTCCCCTTAAGCATGCAACATGTAGTCTGTAAAGACAACAATGACCCGTAGGGGATTCGAACCCCTGTTACCTCCGTGAAAGGGAGGTGTCTTAACCCCTTGACCAACGGGCCTTATGAATGTACACCAACTTGACGACAAGAAAGAGTATATCAAATAGAATAGTAAATGGCAATACTTATTTTTAAAATTTTCAAAAAAGCTATTTTATATAATTGTAAAATGCATATTTACTTACATTAACTTATTTATTATCATCTAAACCCTGAAAAATCACGATAAACGATTGCAATATCACTTACATTTACTTATAATCACTTACGAGATACCGAAATGATTATATATTAGAGGAGCTTTCTATGTATCAGGAAGAACGAATGTTAAAAATCGTTGATTACTTACAGCTTCACAAGCGTATTTCGGTGGATGATATTTGCGAAATTTTTAATGTTTCACGGGATACGGCCCGCCGAGACCTGGTAAAACTTGAGGAGCACCAAAAAATTATTCGTACCCGCGGCGGTGCCCTTCTCCCTAAACTGCATCACGATCCAATTGGAAATTATAACGAAAGACTGCTTACTGTATCTGAGGAGAAACAAGTGATCGGACAATTGGCTGCCAGTATGGTACGAGATAAGGATCGTATTATATTGGATTCCTCTACCACCGTACAGGCGTGTGCAGAAAGACTGAATGTGCAGGAATGTTCGGTTATCACCAATTCAATCAATCAGGCTGACGTACTATCTGGAAAAGACGGTGTCTCCATTCATCTATTGGGGGGCCGCCTCCAAAAAGAACACCGATATGTATACGGTTCGTCCGTAATCGCCACTTTGTCTCACTATTTTGTAGACAAAGCTTTTATCGGGATTGGAGGCATATCAGCTCACGGACTAAGCCTGATTCATGAAGAGGACGGTATGCTGAAGCATCAGATGATGAAACAGGCAGATCAGGTGATCATCCTTGCGGACCATTCGAAATTCGGAATCAATTTCCCGTATCGTTTTGCTGATTTGTCTGAGGTTAATATCGTGATCACAGATCGCTTACCAGAACCGGCGATGCTGGAAATTTTGCAACACCATGATATCGAAGTTGTTGTCCCCTCATAAACTTGAAGCCAATCGCTCTAACTAGGCACAATATGTATAACAGAGATATCAGAAGACAGGAGCTGGAGAGAAATGAAACTGTTTGCGATTGATATGGATGGAACGCTATTGAACGAGGAAGGAAAAATAAGCAAAGCCAACGCAGAGGCAATCCGCAAGGCACAGCAGCAAGGTGTTCAAGTGACGATTGCCACTGGCAGAGCCGCTTATGATGCCTGGACAAAGCTAGAGGAAGCAGAGCTGGTTACTCCCGTCATCGGGGCAAACGGCGCCACTGTGCACGATGTGCATCGTCGCCAGCTAACATCTACTCCTATGGGCCGGAGCGAAACATTTGAAGTGCTGAACTGGCTCGAGGGTAACGACTTCTACTATGAGGTCATGACAGACCGGGCTATTTATTCTCCACAAAAGGGGCATCAGCTACTTGCTGTTGAAATGGACCGCTTGCTGAGCGCCAACCCAGATATTTCGCTGGATACTTTATTACATGCAGCTGAAAAACAATATGAACAGACCGGGCATACCCGCATCGCTTCATATGAGCAGATTCCACTGGATGTAGAGATATATAATGTGCTCTGTTTCTCCTTTGATCACGCCAAATTGGAACGGGGGCGTAAACGTTACCGAGATTTTCAAGGTCTAAACATGGTCATCTCCTCAGATCGCAACTTTGAAGTCGAGCATAAGGATGCGTCTAAAGGTAATGCATTGCTTTATCTCGCGAATTATCTGAACATCCCTATGCAGGAAGCCGTAGCGATCGGTGACAGCTATAACGATATTTCCATGCTGACGATGGCCGGAAGAGGTATTGCCATGGGCAATGCAAATGACGACATTAAGGCTGTCTGCTCCGAAGTTACCCTGACCAATGTGGAAGATGGCGTTGCTCATGCTCTGTTGAACCTCCTCAACACCGTCGAGGCTGACACTGTGAAATAGAAGGGATTAGTTGCGTACTGCGTACAACTCAGGCTAACGCTGCTTCATGCTGTACGCAACATGTCCGTCTTACATATAACAATTCTTAAAAAGCAGATCTAGACGAAAAAGACGCTCGCAAGCATGGTTACCATGCATACGAGCGTCCTTTTCTGTTTGAAATACCAACGGAGAGAGAGGGATTCGAACCCTCGCACCGCTTACGCAGTCTAACCCCTTAGCAGAGGGTCCCCTTATAGCCACTTGGGTATCTCTCCATGGCTCCCCGAACAGGACTCGAACCTGTGACAACTCGATTAACAGTCGAGTGCTCTACCAACTGAGCTATCAGGGAATATTACTGTAAATTATCATACAGTATGGTTAATTTACCATGAATCAGGGGGCCTCGTCAAGTGCCAACAAGCGAAGTTTACCTCCACATTTCCCACAGCGATATCGCTGTGGATTCATTTTACGCTTACGCATATACTCCTGTTGACAGGAAACACACACTAGCTTGTAACGATAAGGCTGAGGCTTTCTTCCAACTCTTCCCGGTAGGGTCTGACAATGCCTGCTTCCTCCTACGCGAGCCAGCCATGCTTTGAAATCAGCATCGCGATGCTGGTAGCCCATTCCGCGCAGATGTAGATGATAATGGCACAGCTCATGCTTTATAATTTTTTCCACCTCAGAATGTCCATAAGCCGCGAGTTGATGTGGATTAATTTCAATATGATGACTTTTCATAAAATATCGACCGCCTGTAGAAGACAGGCGCGCATTAAAGGTGGCTTGATGTTGAAACGGCACGCCAAAGCTCTCCAGCGAGATGCGCTCTACCCATTCTTGAAGTTCTTTATTACTCATGGAAGGGTTCATTGAATTGCTCAGAGACTTGGACTCCATCCTTATGGTTTCCCTCCTTTGCTTCATACTGACAAGCATATTATAAAATGACGGCCGAAGTCTAACCCTGGTTCATAAGCACACTTTAGGTATCCACCCCATATGCTAAACATACAGATGTAACGCAGAGGAGGAGATCGGCTTGCCTCAATGGCTCAGCAACCAGCTCATGCGGGCCTTTTACAAGAAGGACCGACGCCAAATTAAACTGTTGAACGATTGTTGGTTTTTTTATCATAAAGCACCTGGTATAGAATTTGACGCCAACAACGGGTAGAAGCAGAAAAGTTCCAGAAATGAAAAACCGGAGTCTCCAATATGATTCGGAGATTCCGGCTTTTTTTACTCTCACAAAAGGTTATACAGCTTTATTTAAAGCACTATGCCTGTGACTGCGCATCTGCGGGAGGTTTCATAGTCAGACCTACCCTGCCTTTTTTCAAATCAACATTCAACACCCACACGGTTACGTTATCACCAACAGATACAACATCCATCGGATGCTTAACAAAACCACTGCGCAGCTGTGAAATATGAACCAACCCGTCACTTTTAATACCGATATCCACAAATGCACCGAAATCAATGACATTGCGGACCGTTCCCTGAAGTTCCATACCCGGTGCCAGATCCTCGATCTTCAACACATCCTTGCGGAATACAGGCAATGGCAACTCGTCGCGCGGGTCACGACCTGGTCGCTGGAGGCTGTCCAAAATATCCCGCAATGTTGGTACACCAACTTCCAGCTTCGCAGCCAGCTGATCAATATTAGACACATTCAGCGCTTCTGTTGCAACTTTAGAACCCAGATCATGGGCACTGATACCTAGCTCCGCCAACAGACGGTCTACGACAGCATACGATTCAGGGTGAATCGGTGTGCGATCCAGTGGATTTTCTCCACCCGGTATACGGATAAAGCCAACGGATTGCTCGTAGGTTTTTGCGCCAAGACGCGGCACCTTCTGCAACTGACGACGGTTGCTGAATTTACCGTTTTCCTCACGGTACTTCACGATGTTTTTAGCAATGGTCGCGTTGATCCCTGCTACGTAAGACAACAGCGCCGAGGAAGCCGTGTTCACATCCACACCGACATGGTTAACAGCCGATTCCACAACGTCCTTCAAGCTCTCATCCAGATGTTTCTGCGACACATCATGCTGGTATTGACCTACACCAATAGCCTTCGGTTCAATCTTGACCAGCTCAGCCAGCGGGTCCTGCACACGACGCGCGATGGACGCCGCACTACGCTCAGCTACGTCCAAATCAGGAAATTCTTCCTGTGCCAGCTTAGAGGCAGAGTATACGCTCGCACCTGCCTCATTGACGATCAGATACGCGAGGCTGTTATCACCGATATCCGCGATGACTTCGGCTACGAATTGCTCTGTCTCGCGTGATGCGGTTCCGTTACCAATGACAATCAACTCGATGTCATATTTGGCAATCAGCTGCTTGAAAGTTTCGGCAGCCTCACGTTTCTTGTTGTTCGGCGGTGTTGGATATGTCACAGCCACTTCCAGCAGCTTGCCTGTGTCATCGACAACTGCCAGCTTGCAGCCTGTCCGATAGGCCGGATCGACTCCAAGCACACGACGCCCCTTGATCGGAGCCTGTAGCAACAGGCTGCGCAAATTGCCTGCAAAGATAGAGATGGCCTGCTGTTCGCCCTTCTCTGTCATTTCAGCGCGCACTTCACGTTCGATAGATGGCGCGATAAGTCTTTTATACGCATCCTCAATGACACTGCGCAGCAGGTCTTCCACCACAGACGATCCTTTAATCACTTGACCTGCCACATAATTGTAGATGGAATCCGGTGCTACCTCCAAACCAACCTTAAGAATGCCTTCCCGCTCTCCGCGATTAATCGCCAGAATACGGTGAGGTGGCATTTTCTTAGCCAGCTCACGATAGCTATAGTAATTCTCATACACAGACTCTTGCTCGGTATCCTTCGCTTCAGAGGTCAGCATCCCATGATCCAGCGTATAACGGCGCACCCATTGGCGAATAGCCGCATCATCAGCTATATTTTCGGCCAAAATATCCATAGCTCCTTGGATAGCTGCCTCAGGGGTTTCGACTCCCAGCTCAGCATTCACATAGGATTCAGCTTCTTTCAAAGCATCACCCTGCTTCGGCTGACCCCAAATCCAGATGGATAGCGGCTCCAACCCCCGTTCCTTTGCCACACTGGCGCGAGTCTTGCGCTTTTGCCGATATGGACGGTATAGATCTTCCACTTCCTGAAGTTTAACCGCAGAGGTGATAGCAGCCTGCAGCTCTTCAGTCAGCTTGCCCTGTTCATCAATAATGCGGATGACCTCTACCTTACGATCCTCCAGATTACGTAAATACAGCACACGATCTTCAATTTCACGCAGCTGATTTTCATCCAGCTCTCCTGTCATTTCCTTACGATAACGCGCGATAAAAGGAATTGTATTCCCTTCATCCAATAAACTGATCGTTGTCCGGATTTGCTTGAGTGCCAGCGACAGCTCTCTCGCCACTTGTTTGACAATCCGTTCTTGGCGTTCTGCTTCGTTCGGCTCCTGCCCAATTTCCGTCTTCATTTCCTCGTTAGACAAACCTATCCCTTCTTCCTCACAGCTCTTGTCATACATCATGTCTTTTATTATCACAAAAAATGATTCAAAGCGCCAGCAGGTGACGTAAAAGCAAGCCTTACGTGTATTTTTCTTCGGACATGCAAAAGGACAGCGCTAGAGCGCTGTCCTTTCCCGTTTCACTCGTCGTTCCATCATACTAAAAATCAATCAAACCGAGACTGATCTGTAGCGAATCGCTCACTTTGCGCATGGTTTCTTCATCCAAATGGGTGATTTTGTCGGTAAGCCTTTGCTTGTCGATCGTCCGGATTTGCTCCAGTAGAACAACAGAATCACGATCAAAGCCATGCGTCGCCGCGTCGATTTCCACGTGTGTAGGCAGCTTTGCCTTCTGAATCTGTGCTGTGATGGCTGCTACGATCACGGTAGGGCTAAACCGGTTGCCGATATCATTTTGAATGATCAGCACAGGTCTGACGCCACCTTGCTCGGAACCGACTACGGGTGAAAGGTCTGCAAAAAAAACGTCGCCGCGCTTTACGATCAATATGGATTACACCCCGCTAACTGTACGGCCCAAGGTGCTGTTTGCATCTTCCTCCGCGTGAAAGGCTTCAGATGCCATGGTCAGGTTAATTTTAGCCATTTCCATGTATCCACGCTGCATAGCTTCACGAATGTAACGTTTTTTACGTTCACCTACATAAAGCTTCATTGCCTGCCTGATAAATTCACTGCGGTTGGAATTCTCCATAGCTACGATCCCGTCCACTTCCTGCAAGAGATGATCTGGCAAACTGATCATTATTCTTTTGGTGTTCTGCAAATTGGCCAACTTCTCTTCCACCCCCAAAACCTTGTCGCCATTGTACCATTATAACGTTATTCCCGGTAATTTATTCAAACGGAATATAAGAGAATGTATATGATATGCGTATATCATCTATGCTGCATTCCATTATAAACTACGCAGTTCGTTTTCGTACAGGCGTTTGATCCCCGAAATACAAGTGTCAGCGGAGCCTAGTGCGTCTTTTGACAGTTATAGCGCTCTTTTCTTTCCTTTGTACATATTTCGGGGCGTTCTACGAAAACTCCTGCTTTTATCCGGTAATTTGCGTTATGAAATTAATTCCAGTGGGTTGGAAGAAGCGAGTTCACCCGAACGACAGGAACATGATCTCGCATGTAAACACGCGGTACCCTGTCTGCGATCATGCAGATCACCTCGTAGTGGATTGTACCAAGCTTGGATGCCAGCTCATCCGCCGCAATGATTTCGCCGGACTGCTGGCCGATGAGAACAACCTCTTCGCCGGTTTGGATTTCTTCCGCATCCTCTGCGAAAGATTGTAAGGATACCATACACTGGTCCATGCAAATCGTACCGAGTACAGGGACGCGACGACCGCGTATCAACACTTCGACCTTCCCACTTAGCATGCGGGAGTATCCATCCGCATAACCAATTGGCAGTGTGCCGATCCGCTCTTCACTAGAGGTCACATACCGGGTGCCGTAGCTAACCCCCCAGCCGGGAGGAAGCGTCTTGGTATAAACCACCGCCGTCTTTAATGACAATACAGGCAACAGTTCAATGACTTGCCGGTTAACCTCATCAGACGGATACAGACCGTATATACTGATGCCAATCCGCACCATATTGGGGGAAAGGGAAGGGGTATCAATGGTGGCCGCGCTGTTGCCCGTATGTATAATGGGAATAGAAATACCTTGTTCCCTTAGCGCATCCGCCACGCCCCGAAACCGATCATATTGTAGCAGTGTATAGCTTTTATCTTCTTCATCCGCACGGGCAAAATGGGTGTACATGCCTTCCAGCAGCACCTGCTCTAATTCGTGAACCTGCCGGACAAAAGCCAAAGCTGTTTCTCCAGGCAGCAAACCGAGTCTTCCCATACCGCTGTCTATTTTGATGTGCACCTTCAGCTTGCGTTCGCTTCCTTGGCGATCCAATCTGCGGATACCCTCCAGCACTTCCTCACTAAACACAGTCAATGAGATATCATGCTCCCAAGCTGTTTGGACAGCTTCAGGTGAGGTATAGCCGAGTACAAGGATCGGCAGTCCAACCCCCGCATGACGAAGCTCCAGAGCCTCATCCAGAAAAGCGACGCTCAAATAATCCGCACCAAGGCGTTCCATTTCCTTTGAAATTTCTACGGCACCGTGACCGTAGGCATTAGCCTTGACACAGACCAGCATCAGCTTATCCGCAGGCAATGCCTTGCGAAAGGCCTCATAGTTGGCGCCAAGGTGATCCAGGTTGATTTCGGCCCGGGTCGATCTGTATTGTGCTTGCAAAATCCAGTCACCTTCTTCAATTGTTAGCCTGTAACGTAACCTTTTACCATTTTGGATATAGCAAAATCCTTGCTTCCAAAGGTTAATGGTAATGTTCAGAGACGTGGCTGTCAATGGCAGGGGGCTCTGCCAGCCTCCTCTACCATCTTTACAATAGAACAAGATATACAAGCGATGCACATCTTAGACTGCGAATGAACAAAAGACGGATACGGGCGGTAGCAGAGCATTTTACACTCTAGACCGTCTGCATCCGTCTATAAAATTTTATTTACCCGATTGTTCCTGTATAGAAGCGGCAATTTGTATCATTTCGTTCACAGGCAAGTCAGCACTGGTGATTCTGAACTCTATTCCATCATTCATCCAGGTCATCGTCTGCTGTTCACTTCCTGTCAGCACGGCAAAACTTCCTCCAATATCAACCAGTTCGCCTGCCGTCAATGCGACCGCCCGATCTTTTGGACGCGCCTCCACAATGGTATAGTTATACGTTCCGCTGTACCGCAGCATCACTGCATGTGTACCATTATCCTCCAGCTCCGGCGTATCCTTGATTTGTACTCCGGCTGGCGTGTAGGACGGTTCAATCAAGCCGAACTCACCCAACACAGCTTCTGCGGCATCCGTTCCCGCTGACGTTCCAGTTGCAGCATCCGCTGTGCCCGGTGTCTGTTGCTGCTCCTCTGCGTTAGCTGCTGCTTGCGGCTTGGACGTATCGCCAGTGACAGCTCCGTCGCTCTTCGCTTCACCAGACGGTTGCTGGACATCGTCCCCTACGGTTTCCTGCTCTTGTCCGGCTTCACCGGACGTCACGCCAGTCGTCCCTTCTAACGTACCGGTCGTATCAAGCGGACCGCTGGAATCCACTGCCCCTGAAGATGGCGATCCCTCGCTACCTGCATTCGTTTTTCCGGAAGCCATGTTCCGCTCCATATCAAAAGAATCCTTGTCAAACTTCGTATCAAAAGCGAATTGATCGAATTTCAGATCGACAACCACCTTGGCATTCGCATCAGATACTTGTACCTGAGTAGGGGCATAGTTGTTTTTGGATAGCCAAATCTTTTGCCTTACCAGCGCATGGCTGTTGTAGTTCGCGGCCACATCAAACACATACGATTTATCGTCGGTAGCCAACTGACGGGAGGCATCACCGATAATGCTGCGAACCAGCGTTTCATATAAATATACCTGACCCTGATTGTTTGGCCAGTCGCTTTTGAAACGGAAACTCTTGTTCAGGCTGGGGGTCAGTACAAATACACCCTCATCATTACGAAGCACGATTTGCGTAACATCCTTTTTCTCGTTCGTCATGGCAATTCGGTAATAGGACGGCTTGCGATAGGAAATATCCACCTTGTATTCCTGCGGCGTGTCGCCGGTATGCAGCGTCATCAAAGCTGTACCGTGGTAGCTGTTCAGGTCGCTCACCACGTCACTCAAATCTTTAACCACATCGTCTGCGCTCTTCTTGCCGCACCCGGCCAGCAGCAACGTTACACACATGACCATGGCAAGCATCCATGAAATCCGGCGCATGTCATCAACCCCTTCAGCACATGTTTTAAATGAATTAGTACATGTCTATGAAGGACTTGTTCGATTTATGCAGACTGGCATGACAAGCTTGAGCGTATCCTTGTGTAATGCTATAAAATCTTTTGAAGACTGATCATAAATTCATACAGGAAATAAACCGAAAAACCAACCAAAACCACACCGGCACAGATTGTAACCCACTTGATGGCGGTTCTGTTCATGGCTTTTCGTGTTGTCGCTACGAGGGTCATCAAGCCTAAATCATGGATAAGAATACCAAACAAAATACCTAAACCAACAATCAAAAATTGACTTGTATTTGACCGATCAAATGAACTTGCCAGCACAGTCCCAAAAACACTTACCCAGAACACTAAATTCCCTGGTGAAACAGCTACAAGCAGCCCATTTTTATAGGAAGAAAATAATGATTTCGTCTTTTTCTCTCCTTCTAGTGCAATATCATGATCCGCATTTTTAATGCTGTCGTACCCCACGTAGCACAGAAATATGGCTCCAACGAGCCACATGATCACCTGTACAACAGGTAAGGACAGAACAGAGGCCAGACCAAAATATAAACCAATGATTAATAACAAATCGATGGTCATCCCCCCGAGCCCCACAATCCATCCATGCATAAATCCATTCTTTAGCCCTTGCTTCGTCATTTCAACCGTAATGGTACCTACAGGTAATGCTATGGAGAAACCTAGTAAAACATATGTAATAAACAATGCCATTTCAAAACCCCTTTCAAATGTATAAAAACGTTATTCTATATTATAAAAAATGACAAATCAATAAAATGTTGAAGCCTGTATGAGCTTAAAACACATGAGACTTATTTTGTACAAAATCGGATTCATTGACCAAGTTTGTCCATTGAGTATTGAGGTTCCAGCACTTATCATTGCTTTTGTGATAATAATTCTCATTTGCAAATTTATGAACTATTATATTATACGGAGGCTGCTATGACCAACAAAAAATCTACTCGGCAATACACTGCTCTGATCTGTCTATTCTCTCTTATGGGGGCATTGCTACTAGGATGCGGCGCATCTGATAAGCAGACTGCAAGCAGCAACACAACAGCATCTACAACCTCGGAAGCTGCCACAACTCGTGCCTACACAGACTACAAGGGTCATACAGTAAACATTCCCACGACTCCTGGGCGCATTGCTTACTTCGGAGAAAACTATGGGGATCTATTGGTTTTAGGCGTACAGGCTGTTGGTACATCGACTTCTATGATCGAGGGAAAGATATATGAGAAAAAAGTTCAGAATGTATCGGACCTAGGATTTCCCATTGATTTAGAAAAAACATTGGCTCTACAACCAGACCTAATCATCACCGCCGATACGGATGAAAAACAATACGCAGCGTTAACGAAAATTGCACCTACAATTATGTTCGATACCTTCGCTCCACTGAACGATCGTTTGCTACATCTCGGAGACATTGTGAACAAGAAAAAGGCTGCTGAGGACTGGCTTGCCCAATATAAAATCAAGGAAGCAGAGATGTGGACCAAACTTCATGCGCAAGGTGTTAAGTCGGGTGAAACAGCTTCGGTCTTTACCTACTATCCCGGTGACCGTTTGTTCGTCATGGCACGGACAGGCCTGTCACAGATACTATATGAAGAGAATGGTCTCAAGCCTACTCCTCTTATTCAGAAAGCGCTGGATGAGGACAAAGGATTCGTGCAATTATCACAGGAAGTAATCGGACAATACGCTGGAGATCGGATTTTCATACTAAGCACTCCAAGTTCAGAAGCCCAGCAATCCACCGAACAATTAATGAAAAGCAAGCTGTGGCTTCAGCTCCCTGCTGTCAAGCAGGGACATGTGTACATGCAGGACATTGGCAAAACCGAAAGTGATGCATCTACTCGGGAATGGTTGCTGGAGGAATTGCCCAAGCTCATAAAATAAGATTGGAGAAGCCTATCGTCCTTGTTGATAGGCTTCTTTTTTGTTGAACCTAAAGGAGGTATACTTATGCATATATGATAACCATTCTCAGTAAAAGGAGCTTTACACCGTGAATCAGCCTTCGTCGTCTGTAAATTCACCTCCACCCAACACACTGCTTTTTCATTTTAAAGGAATTGTGTTGGTTAGTGAGCCTACCGTTGGACTAATATCTCAATCAAATTCCGATCACTGTCTGCTTATGTTCATCGGCGGGGCTGGTAGGGTGGATGTGGGTCAAGAACAATATGTATTCCATTCAGGTCATGGGTATTGGTTAACTCCTGGCGAATCCTATCGCATCGCTCCCTTGGATGGAACTGTTCCTGAATACTACAAAATCACGTTCAAGGTCATTACCATGCCGTTGGAGCCACAATCGGACGCGACCTTGGTTGAAAACGCAACGGGCATGCCATCCATATATCACGGATCTGTCCTGCCAGAACCGCGTGAATACATCGTTTCCTCTTCCTTCAAGCCTATTCAGTTGGCCGAAGAGTTATTTTATAGCACCCAACAAACAATACAGCCGCATAGACAAACCACTGCATTGCGTCAGCAAATCATGTTTCAAGAGCTGCTCTTACTGTGGCAGGAAGCCCACGTCCCTATTAAGCATAACGAGGCCTTTAATCCGACATTGCCTTCATCGGTGGAAAGCACCCTTGCATATATGGAAAACCACTACGAAAAGCCTATTACCGTCAAGCAGCTTGCCGAACAGGCCAACGTTTCCATATGGCAATACTCCCAGTTGTTTCGCAAAATAACGGGCAAAAAGCCGTTGCATTACCTCACTGAGCTGCGCTTGAACCATGCCAAGCGGCTGCTGCTGGAATGCAAACGGCCTTTACGTGAAATTGCCCGTCAGGTGGGTTTCTCTGACGAATATTATTTTAATCGGCGTTTTAGGCAAATAACCGGGGTTCCGCCGGGTAAATATGCGCTTTCCGCTCCCAGTTCTGTGTGCGTTAAGGATTGGACTGGCCACCATATTCATATCCCTCGTCGAGCGAGCCGCATCATCTATCACGGAGAAACGATGGGCGATTTGCTCGCGTTAGGAGCCACAGCCATCGGCGGAAGCCTGCGGCTCAGTGAATACAGCGTCTATAAGCATCGTCTTGAGAACGTAACTGACGTGGGACTTCCGCTGGATACCCGCTTGACCAGCGCTCTTGATCCTGATCTGATTATCATCGCCAACTCGGATGAACAGGAATACGAGCGTATTGCAAGCATCGCGCCCACCCTCACCTTCAACTCCTTTGCCGCCCTGGAGGAACGACTGCGTACACTTGGCGCCTGGCTCGATAAGGAACAAGAGGCCGAACGCTGGTTAGCGACCTTCACCGCTCGTAATCTGGCGATGTGGCAGCAGCTCAGCACGCATATCACAGCCGGAGAAACCGCCTCTGTTTTTATCTTCGACCATGGCGATCGGCTCTTTGTCATGGGCATGTCCGGATTCTCATCGGCCCTCTACCACCCGCACGGCTTCCAGCCTGTCGAGCCAATCCAAAAGATGCTTGATGAGGGACTGGGCTTCGCAGAAATTAATCCAAACGAATTGCCTGATTACGCTGGCGATCGCATATTTATGCTCGTCCCTACGGCACCAGACTCCAAGCATACGCTGGAATGCATGCTCAACAGCCCTCTCTGGCATAGCCTCCCTGCTGTGCGTCAAGGCCAGGTATATTTCGTAGAAGCAGACCGCTGGAACTGGAGCGATGCCATGACTCGGCAAAAGCTGCTCACTGCACTGCCCAAACTGCTCGTTCATTGATGCTGAAATGCTGCTATTTTTCAAAAGCTACATGAGTCCTTGAATAGTCCCATCTGCCTCCAGCGACATATGCTCAGCTGCTGGAGATTTGGGCAATCCTGGCATCGTCATGGTATTACCTGTTTCCACGACTACAAAGCCTGCGCCTGCGGACAATGATACGCTGGACACGTGAATGGTGAACCCCTCCGGCGCACCTAGCAAGGAAGGTTGATCTGAGAAAGAATACGGCGTTTTGGCCATACATACAGGCAGTTGTCCAAAACCAAGCTGCTCCATACCAGCCAACGCCCGTTTGGCTGCAGGCGTGTAAGCCACCTCTGCCGCACCGTAAATCTCCTTGGCAATGACACTAATTTTCGCTTGTAAATCAAGCGTATGATCATATAGCGGCGCAAAATGGGCTTTGTCCTTCTGAAGTAAGTTCAGCAGGCTTTGGGCCAATTTTTCTCCCCCTTGGCTTCCCTGCGCCCATACTTGTGAAAGCTCTGCAGGTACACCCAGCTTGCGGCATTCTGAGAAAATCAAATCCAACTCGGCTTCGCTATCTGTTACAAAATGGTTAATCGCTACCAATACAGGCACACCAAACTTTTGCAAATTCCGTACATGTCGGCTCATATTGGCTAATCCGAGTTGCAATTGCTCCAAATTTTCCGCATCCAGCTCATGTTTAGCTACACCGCCGTTATATTTCAGCGCTTTGGCGGTTACAACCAGCACAGCCGCATCTGGCTGCAAGCCGGACTGGCGGCACTTGATGTCAAAGAACTTTTCCGCTCCCAGCTCAGCCCCAAATCCCGCCTCTGTGACGACGACCTCTCCCAGCTTCAACGCCAGCTTTGTACCGATCAGACTGCTACATCCATGGGCAATATTAGCAAAAGGTCCACCATGCACAATAACCGGAGTGCCTTCCAACGTCTGCACTAGATTAGGCTTTAATGCTTCCCGAAGCAGCACAGCCATTCCTTCCACCGCGTGCAGATCCTCTGCTGTTACCGCTTCACCGGATTCGTTATATCCAATCACCATCCGACCCAACCGTACTTTAAGATCGTTCATATTTTCACTTAAGCATAGCACCGCCATGACTTCCGAGGCCGAGGTAATCAGAAAGCCGCTTTCTCTCACCGCTCCATTCCCCGTCCCCAATCCAGTCACAATACTTCGCAAGCTCCGGTCATTCATATCGACAGCCCGTTTCCACACGATTCGGTCTGGCTTCAGCCGCAAAGCATTTCCATGGAACAAATGGTTATCAATCATCGCTGCCAGCAAATTATGTGCTGCCGAAATCGCATGTATATCCCCTGTAAAATGCAGATTAATGTCTTCCGCCGGAACAATCTGGGCCTGTCCTCCCCCGGTGGCTCCACCTTTCATCCCAAAGCAAGGTCCAAGAGACGGCTCACGCAGCGCAGCTACGGTTTTATGCCCCATCGCGTTGAGTGCCTGGGACAGCCCGATGGTTGTCAGCGTTTTTCCTTCTCCAGCCGGAGTGGGATTCATCGCTGTAACCAGCACCAGCTTTCCATTTGGGCGATCCTTTAACTGTTCCCACAGAGATGGATTCAGCTTCGCTTTATATTTTCCATACGTCTCCAGATGCTCTTCTTCAATTCCTGCTTCTTTGGCTATATCAATAATCCTCTTCATCTTTCGTTATGTACCCCCCGTTTTATAAGTCTGACCCATGGTGTCGAACCCTTTATCATTTTATTCTACCAAAGTGTACGGTTTATTGCGCTATGATTCATTTCATCGCAAGCATGACTATCCTGTGAGTTATAAAAAAAGCATCCCCTGCTCGCAGGAACTTTGAGGATACTCTTTTGGCATGTCCTAATCAGCAGAAATCCTTTAGAAATCAGGACAGCTTGGGACTACAAACCATCCATATGTAAGCAATTAAACTCTCAACTACTCTCTACTTAATAATGCTTTTCTAGCAGTTCCTTAAAAACATCAATCGGGTACTTGTATTGATCCGTTTTGAACACAATCCGGTTATTCCACTGGTTCTTTTCCAGCTCGCACCCATGCTCCATGTCCAGTTCCTTCATAATAAATATAATCTCATCTAAGGTTACCATCACACTATGTCTATTCGTCGTAGTCGCCAGCATCTGCTCGCCTTCCTGTATGTATGCCTTAACGATCTGTTCATCAAACCCTTCGCTGATCATTAATTCCTTCAAGGTTTGTACAAAAAGAGACGGCAGGTTTTTGTACTGCGATTTTTTAATCCCAAACAGCGTGACGCTTAAGCGGGAAATATCATGCATAAACACAATATTTTTTCTCCGGTTCAGTAAAAACAAGCTGGCATGCCAACTATTCAAAGGCGGATAAATATCAACTTGAAGTGGTTCAGTCTCCCATTCCTTCAGCAGTTTTTGTGTTCCCCGTATAACAAACATCATTGCTCTCCTTTATTGACGGTTCTGTACCGTAGCTCGTGATCTGACATCCCTAATCTCTCACATTAGGCTTGCCCCGGAAATTATAACACCGTATTCCAAACATCGGATTATAGACTATTTCAGTATAGGATAGGGGAATTATTAATTACCTGACACTGCTGAACGTAGCTCCTTCGGGACAATCCAGGGCATTTTCGTTTTCTTAGTGGATATTTTTTATGGAAATCCCCTTCACCGCTCTATATAATTCAGGTACAGTTCGTCACACGAGCTTAATCTAAAAATTAGGGGTGTTCCACACCTATGTCACAGCATATTTTACTTATTGAAGACGATCTATCCATTGCTGAAATGCTGCTCAAAGCACTCACCAAGGAGGGCTACAATTTAACCACCGCCTATGACGGAGAAGAAGGACTTATTGCCTTTGAACGTCACACTTACGACCTGGTACTCGTGGATCTGATGATGCCGAAGGTCGATGGTATGGAGGTAATCCGGCAAATTCGTACCCGCAGCGCCGTGCCAATTCTGATTATGTCGGCTAAGGACAGCGATGTGGATAAAGCGCTTGGACTGGGCTTCGGGGCAGACGATTATGTTGCCAAACCTTTCTCAATGCTCGAAATGACAGCTCGTATTCAGTCCGCGATCCGCCGATCGACTACCTATGCCCGTCTGCAACAGCAGGAGGAACAGCCGCAAGCACAAGTGTTGACCTATGGAAATTTGCGCATTGATTTTGATCATTTTACAGTCATACGCGATGGAAATGAAATTCAGCTAACAGCCAAAGAATCCGATATTCTGAAGCTGTTTGCATCCAACCCGAATCGGGTATTTACGAAAGCTCAACTATACGGATTTATTTGGAAAGACGATTATATGGGTGATGAGAATGTGATTAATGTCCATATTCGTCGCCTGCGTGAGAAAATTGAAGAAGATCCCTCCCACCCTGTCCACATTAAGACGCTGTGGGGCATCGGCTACAAATGGGAGAATGGTTGATATGAGCATCGAAATCATTTTCGAATGGATTGTCGTCCTCATGATGTCCGTCGTTATTATATGGCTTTGGCAGGAACGTGTATCCCATAAGCGCAAAATAAAGGATATCCGAACCGCCCTAGAGCGGATCGTGACCGTGAATCATGCCGAAAAGCTGCTATATGTCACAGGTGATGTTGAACTGCAACGACTCATGACGGAAATTAACCGACTACTAGACTTAAATCTGAGAGTATCAGCCGATTACAACCGAGGCCAAATCGCTATGCGTAAAATGATTTCGAATATTTCCCACGACCTCAAGACCCCGCTTACCGTTGTGCTTGGATATGCCGAAATGCTGGATGGCGATCCAGATATTTCGTCAGAAGAACGTATAAAGCTGCTATCCAGAATTCATCAAAAGACAAGCGAAGCGATTGAGCTGATCGGAAGTTTTTTTAGTTTGGCGAAGCTGGAAGCCAACGATACGGATATTCCACTGACCCGACTGGAGATAGGAGAACTGTGCAGACGCAGCATTTTGGAGTTTTATGATCTGCTGACGGCTCAGGGTTTTACGGTACATATTGACATTCCGGAGCATCCCATTTATGCCTTGGGGAACGAAGGAGCCATTGGGCGGGTGCTGAGCAATCTGATTTCAAATGCCATTCGCTACGGGGCAGAGGGTCGAACGCTAGGCCTGACGCTGTCAGAACAGCAGGATACAGTGCGTATAGAAGTGTGGGATCGTGGAAAAGGCATACAGGAGCCGGAGCAGGATAAGGTTTTTGAACGCATGTACACACTTGAGGATTCCCGTAATAAGGCGGTACAGGGCAGTGGACTGGGTCTTACGATTGCCAAGCGCCTGGTTGAATGCATGAATGGAGAGATGCAATTGACCAGCAAACCTTATGAGCAGACCGTCTTCTCTTTTACCTTGAAGAAGATCAACTATTAAGCGAGCTGCTCAACTTAATAAATTTGTAAGGATTACGAAAGAAAAATGAACATTTCGCCCTGTATTCTTGAATTATCAACAGTATACGAAGGGAGAACACCCATGACTTACATAATACGTACACATCATCTGACCAAAGCCATGAAGGGCAATGAAATTATAGCAGGGGTCAGTATGAATGTGCGCAAGGGGGAAACCTATGGCTTTCTCGGTCCCAATGGGGCAGGCAAGACAACGATCATGAAAATGATTACCAACCTGCTCAAGCCGACATCGGGTGAGATTGAACTGTTCGGTGAAAAGCTAACGCCACAGTCTTATCATCTGCTCGGACGGATAGGTTCGATTATTGAATACCCGATTTTTTATGATAGACTGACGGCTCAGCAAAATCTCGAACTTCATTGTGAATACATGGGCTATTATAATAAACAGGCTGTCCGGGATGCGCTAGAATTAGTGAACTTGCGGAATGCGGGTGACAAGCCAGTAAAAGACTTTTCACTAGGAATGAAGCAGCGTCTCGGGATTGCCCGAGCCATTGCGACCAAGCCAGAGCTACTCATTTTGGATGAACCAATTAATGGTCTGGACCCAGTGGGAATTAAGGAAATTCGGCAGTTATTCCACATGTTATGCAAGGAATATGGGATGACGCTGCTCGTATCCAGTCATATTTTAGCGGAAATAGAGCAGATTGCGGATACAATAGGCGTGATTAATCACGGACGGCTGATTGAGGAAGTTTCGATGGAACAGGTACGGGATACCAATACAGAATACATCGAATTTACGACCAACGATTGTAAAAAAGCGGCCTACGTCCTCTCCCATCATCTGAGTCTGAATAATATAAAGGTACTCAATGAACAGAGTATACGTATTTACGATATGAGTGTACCGCAGAAGCAAATTACGAAAACGCTCATTTTAAATGATGTAGAAGTCGATTCCATTCATCAGAAAAGCAGTACGCTGGAAGACTACTTTTTACGTCTGTTACATGGAGGTGAGCCCCATGCTTAGATTAATACAGTTGGAGATGAAAAAGCTTCATCTGGCGGGTTATATCCGTTCAGCACTGATCGCCAACGCCTGTATTTTGGGGTTGCTCTGTATTATTGCGCTGGATAGCCAAAATGAAGGAGTACCCGAATTTACACAGTACGCTCAGCTTCTTGATCTCATGGACAATATGGTGAGAGCCACATTTATTGTATTTGCCTCCGTTCTGCTATGCCGTTTTATTGTAGGAGAATTTAAGTCCAAATCGATTACAATCTTGTTCATGTATCCGATTCATCGTCAAAAGCTGATGATCGCCAAACTCTTGATTGTGCTGCTGTTTACGTTCTTGTCTGTTGTTATATCGGAAATCATCATTACGGCTGCGATTCATTTGCTCAACCAGTTTATCATGATTGTACCGGATAAGCTTACTCTTTCCATACTGGCCGAACAATCCGCGCGGACGCTAATCAATGCCGTGGCCGCCAGCTTTATGGGATTGGTTCCGCTGTATATGGGAATGCGAAGATACTCAGTACCCACGACTATTGTGACCTCAATTCTGGTTGTAGCCTTGCTTTTCTCCAATAATAACGGCGCTACACTTAGCTCCATTGCCCCCGTGCAAATCAGCTTCTCTGTGCTGGGAATGATTGTGGCTTATGCGGCAATTCGGCGCATTGAGTATAAGGATATTGCTTAGTAATATAGATTTTAGTGGAACGCTTTCAAAAAAAGATGAAAATCCTTGTTAGATATACACACATTTTTCACTGGACTTCATTCTAAAACAGGTATATCCTATAGGAGAAATTAAAAAACGGAATAAGGATCTTCGGGGTAGGGTGAGATTCCCAACCGGCGGTATGGCTCATGGAGCTAAGCCCGCGACTCTGTATCTGGCAACAGGATACGGACTGATTTGGTGAGATGCCAAAGCCGACGGTAAAGTCCGGATGGAAGAAGATCGAAGTATGAACATGCCGCAAAGTGAATGAATGCTGCGCTATAGTTTTGCAGTAACTTCATTTAACTTGTATCAAACGGCAAGTTTATTTGATCAACCCCCGTCTTGCATGGCTTTCGCCATGGACGGGGGTTTTTGTGCCACCGGTCCTGTATTCGCAAGGAGCTAAATAAGTATGAGTCAATCATCAACTGTACTATCATCCAAAGGTTTTGATCGTAGCTCCCACATGAAAAGCGGTTTTTGGCTAGTCGCGATCGGAGCAGCCTTGTGGGGTGCAGACCCGTTGTTTCGTATTATTTTGTTAAAGTCATTCACCTCAGCACAAATCGTACTGATGGAGCATGTGCTGCTCTTTATCGCTCTGACGCCGATGCTGTGGAAGCATCGTGAGGAGCTCAAAACGATACGATTTCGTCAGGTTTTCGCTATTTTGTTCGTCTCGTGGGGCGGCTCGGCACTGGCCAGTGTGATTTTCACCATGGCACTCAGCAACGGTGATCTGAATGCAGTTCTTTTGCTCCAGAAGCTTCAGCCTTTGGTTGCTATTATTCTGGCCCGCGTTATATTGAAGGAAATGCTACCGCGTCATTTTGGAATATTAATTGTCATCGCTCTGTTCGGAACGTATCTTTTGACCTTCGGTTGGTCGCTTCCCTTTGGGCATGTTCATGATTTTGTTCACGTTGGTAGTCTGCTCGCACTAGGTGCAGCGGTTCTGTGGGGCGGTTCGACCGTTATGGGTAGCTACTTGCTTCGTTCGATGAAATATGAGACGGTAACCTCCCTCCGCTTCATGGTGGCGCTCCCTCTGCTCATTGTTCTCACCTCGGTGGAGCATGCTCCGTGGAATATGCCTACAGGTACATGGGCGGCCGCAGCTGTAATGATCAACTTGCTGCTGCAAGCATTGCTTCCGGGTCTTCTGAGTTTATTACTGTATTACAAAGGCTTAAGTACAACCAAAGCTTCTTATGCTACGATGGCAGAATTGAGCTTCCCCATGGTTGGTGTCGTAATTAACTGGATCGCTTTCCAGCAAATCGTTACCGTAGCGCAATTGACTGGTT
This sequence comes from Paenibacillus sp. FSL W8-0439, assembly GCF_038008995.1. Lineage (NCBI taxonomy): Bacteria > Bacillati > Bacillota > Bacilli > Caryophanales > Paenibacillaceae > Paenibacillus > Paenibacillus sp. FSL W8-0439. The sequence goes on along the minus strand of NZ_JBBPAK010000001.1, from coordinate 1,465,443 downwards.
TTATGCTGATCTGGATTACACTCTTTATGATTTCTCGTCAGCAGAAAAATTAATAGCTTAATCTTCTTTCATGCTCATCCAAGCCAAATCGTGAAGATGCTTTTGCATCTCTGATTTGGCTTTTTATGTATTCATATTCATATTAACATCAGTTCCTAAGACCTATTTTCTCAAAAAAAGTGTACTATTCCTCGTTTTTAAAGATTACATCTATAAAATTAGTCGATTTATGTCGAATAAAACTATGTAGTGATCATCTGACACAGAGGAGAAAAAACGATGACTAAAGCAAAACAAACAGTTCCGTGGTGGAACAGGTTTCTCAGGCAGTTTTATTTAATGAGGACAAAATTAATAATATCTTTTTTGGCTGTGTTATTGATTCCAAGCGTACTTATTGGATACTTTTCTTACCAGGGGGCCACGACACAGCTCAGTCAGCAGATGGCTGCTTCCGTAAACACGAATCTGTATCTGATCCGAAGCAATGTTAATCAGTATGTGGCACCGATTATAAAAGACGTAGACGTGCTTACCAGTGAAATCGAATCTGATTCCATTGGTTCCAACCAAGAAGCCCTTCAGAAAAAGTTGGATGACATCGTCAAAGCTCATCCTGAGTTAGATGCCGCGCTCCTCGGCAATGCGAAAGGAGAATATATCCGTTCTCCGATAAAAAAGGAGGCTGATTATGATCCTAGGGAGAGAAAATGGTACAAAAACGCGATGCTACATAAGGGCAACATATTTGTCGGTGTTCCAGTTGCCAGCGTTACGACAGGGAACCTAGTAGTTAATGTATCGGCAACGCTGAAGAACGGTGAAGGGGCTGTTGCATTGGCTTTGAATCTGGACAAGATGGGGGACAGTCTGCAGTCTGTTAAGATAGGCGAACGCGGAGGACTCATCATTGTTGATTCTGATCATAAAATTGTATCTGGGACTGGAACAGCCTTTACCAAGACAGGCAAAAAACCGGCTGACACCATGGAGGGACTTCCCGAAGTGGCGGCAACCGGAGAAAATGATACTCCTTCCGTGTCGCAAATTCAATTTATGAATCGGGACGTACTGGCCTTTACACTTAAGGACCCTCTCACTGGCTGGAACATTGTTGCACTATCGGATCTGGAGGATTATAGTGATGCAGCCCAACCGATTCTGAAGCAAAGCCTGATTGTAATTGTTATTTCCATACTGGCCGCTGCGATCATCATAGTGCTTATGGTCCGCTCATTCCTGATCCCACTCAAAAAGCTGCAAGCAGGAACACGGATCGTCCGTGATGGAAATCTGACCGAACGTGTTAATCTGTCTAGAAAGGACGAGTTCGGCGAGCTGGCACAGAATTTTGACCAGATGACGCATTCCTTGCATTCAATGGTCTCCGAAGTCAACCAAACCTCCTCCCGTCTTGCTTCCTCTTCCCTGATAATCAAGGAGAGCACAGAGCAAACGACGGAGTCCGTACAACACGTAGCGGAAACAGTTATGGAATCCGCGGAAAATGCAGTGACCAGCGCCGAGGCATCCGAGCAAACCGCCAATGCTGTTGAAGAAATGGCGAAGGGTGTCAGCACGATTGCCGAATCGGCAAGCTCCATCGTGGATTCAGCAGGACAAACCGAGCAGGACGTAGCTCAAGGCAGTCAAATGATCAGCCATGTGCGGACACAAATGGACCGCATTTTGGAAGCTGTAAGCCAAACGGCTAGCCTGATGGATGAGCTATCCCAGCTCTCGGACGATGCGAAGCAAATGAATGCGGCTATAGCTGCCATTGCCAAGCAAACTAACTTATTGTCCCTGAACGCATCTATTGAAGCCTCCAGAGCAGGCGAAGCTGGACGTGGATTTGCTGTAGTCGCTATAGAGGTACGCAAGCTGTCGGAACAGTCCAAGGCAAGCGCCGATTCCATCAGTCAGATCATTACGCAGATGCTCGATTTGATTCAACGCTCTACCGCTACGATGAACGGTAATGTTCGTAATCAGGTAGGTGAAGGATTACGAATCAGCCAAGATGCAGAAGGTGCTTTTACGAATATTGAACGCTCTACTTCTCATATCGTGGAACAAATTCAAAGTGTGTCCGCTGCTGCTGAACAAATCTCAGCCAGTACAGAGGAAGTTTCCGCCACTGTCACCCATTTGGCAAGCCTATCCCGCAATTCGGCGGACAGTTCGCAGACAACCTCTGCTGCCGCTCAAGAGCAAATGGCAGCCATGGAGGAAATCGCCTCTTCCTCACAGGAGTTGTCCAACATGGCACAGGATCTGCAAGAGCTTGTTAAGCGATTTAAGATTTAGCTTCCACAGCTATTATTGAAATTTTCACCAACGAAAGCTCAGCAGTACTGTATCTGTTTACTAACAAAAGCCTTCGCCCGCATACAAAATACGGGCGAAGGCTTTTTCGTTGATTCCTTTAGACGATGCCTCGTACTTACCTATATGCTCATCTGCCCCGTTAGCTGGCGGCGTCTATCCCCTTCTGGATCATGTTCCACCATAATATCCTGATGAAAAATGGCTGTAGCTCGCTGTTGCCTGTCGTACATCGGCCATGCTCGCTCAGGTAGCATAGGCTCCCCATCCCGTGCAAAAGCAACCCATGCCTGCTGCATATCATGAGCAAGCTTCTCCATGGAAGGTTGAATCTCTAATCCCAGCTTACCCAGCAGCTTCAGATTATCGAAAACAAAAGCAATTTCTGCACCGTGAACCGCTTGTCCAAAGGTAGGATGGCCCGGCAGTGTCCAATCAAAACGGTACATCCATACCGATGCATACACCGACTGTGCAGCGGCAAGAGCCAACGCCGGACGCCAAAAAATGAGATCAGTCAACATTTGTGCCTGTCCCTCAATAGTAACTGGAAAAGGTTCTATCAGGTCGCCAATGTCGGACATACCTGTCATCATTTCCAATGCCTGACGTGCTGTTAGCTTGTTCATCAGATGGGATTCTTTGCGGATAAAATAGTTCCCTTCATGCAAGTTCGTTCCAATCATAACAGATACCTGTTTTGCTGAACCTTGGGCGATTGCAGACAGGGGTACATCTGGCAAGGTCACCCCGTCCACAACGGGTTGATAAATCATCGCCATTCCTGGTCCGATGACTTCATGTGTTTTGGCCATAGCGAGCATCAGCGCTTCTGTCGGCAGCGTAAACAATCGCTCAGGATGCTGAGTGTCCACACCCAGTTGCTGCAAATACACAGCCGCCACTTGCTCAGCCTGTGCAGCTGGCAACACCTGCGATGCTCCACTTTGCAAAATTGCACGCTGGAACAGCCCCTCAGCGGCTGGCATCGCCAATAGAGCGGCAATACTCATCGCGCCTGCCGATTCACCGAACACCGTTACTTCGTCCGGGTTGCCGCCAAAGGCAGATATATGATCCCGAACCCATTCCAGCGCAGCAATTTGATCCAACAGTCCGGCATTTGAGGTCAGCCCATTTCCCTTTGGAGTCAAATGCAAAAATCCTAACGGTCCTAACCGATAATTGATCGTAACTACAACAACATTGCCATTCTTCGCCATGCGTTCCCCGTCATATAAAGGTATAATCCCAGACCCGGTGACAAAGGCACCGCCATGAATCCACACCAGCACCGGACGTCCCTTCTCAGGAGCCTTCGAAGCCGGTGTCCAAATGTTCAGATACAAGCAATCCTCAGACTGCTGCGGCGGTTCCACCAGATTTCCGGTCATACTTTCAGCGGAGGGCATGGGTTGCGGACAGATGGGTCCGAAACTCGTCGCAGCCCGTACACCCTCCCAAGGCTCCAAAGGCTGTGGTCCGTGAAAACGAAGTTTTCCAACAGGAGGCTGCGCATATGGAATACCTTTCCACACATGATATCCATTCCCCGTTTCTCCACGTAATTGACCTAGACGAGTATGTACTGTATTACTCTCCATCATGAACCTCCTTTATTTTGTATGTTCAACATAACGGTATACTATCAATCTTTACATATCTCTATTATACCCTTTGCGCAGGACCAAACCAAAAAATACCGGAAGCGCTTTTGCGCTCCGGCATTTTGTAGACAGAATGAGTGGATCTTGCTTAATCCCGAACCTCTTCTTTCGGAATCAGCTTGTAAATTTCTTCGCTTTCCATCGAATCAATCAATCGGTCTAGCCACTTGTAATAAGCCACGGCCTGCTTCATTTTCATACGGTCTTGCTGAAGAATGGTCTTAAATTCCTCGTATTCTTCACCCTGTGCCATCAATTTGTCCAGTTCCTCAATGGCTTTGCGCAGTACGAGTAAATTTGTTTCTACTGCTTTTCTCCATTTAATAGCGAAGAAGTCAGTAAAGGTTTGATACCAGTCATACTCGACTTCATACAAGTCCTTGCGTGAGCCTTTGCTCCATACCTTGTTCACCATTTTCAGATCCAACAACGTTCGAACTCCTGTACTCATGCTCGTTTTGCTCATTTCCATTTCACGGCCCATCTCATCCAGCGTCATCGGTTTATCCGCAAAAAAAAGCAAACCGTACAAATGCCCCGCAGACAGAGTGATCCCATATAGGTCCATGTTTTTACCTATAGCTTCTATGACACGTTTGCGAATTTTTTGCAGCGACGCCTGCTGCTCATCACCTAACTGGTACAAGCTCATGCTTGCAACCTCCTAATTTTAGAGCATTTTGCACAACCTAGTATGAACGACTTACCCGTAAAGGATTAGCTTTGACGCAATATATGAAATCTTTCAATACGAATGAAATGTTTCAAAAGCAAAGCTTCTGTCTATATTACAACAGCACGATCGTTCAAAATCATAATTCGCAAAATTGCTAATGATAGTAAACTTTTAAAATTATGGATATACATAAATCTTTTTGTTATGGTCATATTTCATTGTCTATTTTAAAAAAAGCACTATCGGTTGTAAAGTTCCGAATGTTTGAGCATTCTAAAGAACGAAGGAGCATATCGAAGGAAAGTTTGTACAGTTTTTTCTGTACGTACTTTACGAACAGTTTTTTTGTTTGAAATGTAAGTGATGCTTCTGTTACAATTAATTTTGTCATTAACCGTTCAGGATGTACAGAATTATGATTTTTATACTCAATCCATCATGCAACATGGGGTTAATACCAAGCAAAGTATAGAAAGAAGAGGTGTATGTATGACGATTTTGGAAGTCAAAAATGTCAGCAAACTCTTTGGTCCTCACGCAGAGCAAGGTGTTCCGCTCCTGGAGCAAGGCTGGGGCAAAGAAAAGCTGGCCAAAGAAAAACAGATTACTGTTGGTGTTAACAAGGCCAACATGCAAATTAAGCAAGGTGAAATTTTCGTAATTATGGGGTTATCAGGTAGCGGCAAGTCCACTTTGGTGCGAATGCTAAATCGCTTGATTGAGCCTACCTCCGGTGAAATTCTGGTCCACGGCAAAGATCTCCGTAAGATGAACAAAGAACAACTCCGCGAGGTTCGTCGTAAAACCATCAGCATGGTTTTTCAAAAGTTCGCCCTGTTCCCACATCGGACTGTATTGGAAAATGTAGAATACGGTCTTGAAATTCAAAAGGTAGATAAAGCACAACGCCAGGAAAAGGCACAAACAGCGCTGGAACTGGTTGGTCTTAAAAACTGGGGCGATAAAATGCCCGATGAGTTGAGTGGCGGTATGCAGCAGCGTGTCGGGTTGGCACGAGCGTTGGCAAATGACCCTGAAGTTCTCCTGATGGATGAAGCATTCAGCGCATTGGACCCTCTCATTCGCCGTGACATGCAAGATGAGCTGCTGGAGCTTCAAGATAAAATGAAGAAAACGATTGTCTTTATCACCCATGATCTGGATGAAGCGCTGCGGATTGGTGACCGGATTGCATTGATGCGGGACGGAGTGGTCGTACAAATTGGTACACCGGAAGAAATTATGATCCAACCAGCTAACTCTTATGTAGCCCGCTTCGTCGAGGATGTGGATCTGTCCAAAGTATTGACGGCTGCTCATGTCATGCTTCGTCCAGAAACCATCACTATGGACCGCGGTCCGCGTGTAGCTCTGGAATTGATGCGGGAGCGTGGGATTTCCAATCTATTCGTCATTGACCGCACCAAAAAGCTATTGGGTGTTATTAATGCCGAGGATGCTGTTCATGCACTGCGCAACAATTTGAAGATTGAAGATATTTTGATCACGGACGGACCGCAGGTTCCTGCTGAAACCGTTATTAATGATTTGTTTGAAATTACAAGCTCGTCCAAGGTGCCACTGGCTGTCGTCGATGACAAGCAGAAATTGCTGGGCGTTATCGTCCGTGGAGCTTTATTGGGTGCACTAAGTGGAGATGTACCTACTACAAAGGAGGTGAATGCCCATGATACCGAAACTGCCAATCGCTGAGTGGATTCAATCCATTGTAGACTGGATGGGTATTCATCTGGCTGGATTGTTTAATGTTATTTCTTCGGTAATTGAAGCGGTAGTAGGCTTTTTCTCTGGCTTGTTCATGCTTCCGCACCCTCTGGTGTTCATCGTGATCATCGGGATTATCGCCTTTATGATCGGGCGGGTGCAGCTTACACTGTTCACTGTCATCGGCTTCCTGCTGATTGATAATCTCGGCTATTGGAGTGAAACGATGAACACGCTCGGACTGGTCATCACGTCTGCGCTTGTATCCATTGTTATCGGGATTCCGATCGGAATCTGGTGTGCATACAGTAAATCAGCATCACGCATTATCACGCCTTTACTTGATTTTATGCAGACGATGCCTGCGTTCGTGTACTTGCTCCCGGCGGTTACCTTTTTCAGCTTGGGTGTTGTACCAGGTGTTATCGCCTCTGTAATCTTTGCGATCCCCCCAACCATTCGCATGACCAACCTGGGGATTATGCAAGTATCGGATGAACTGATTGAAGCCTCTGATGCTTTTGGTTCAACATCGGCGCAAAAGCTGTTTAAAGTACAGCTGCCACTGGCATTGCCTACCTTAATGGCTGGTATTAATCAGACGATTATGCTGTCACTGTCCATGGTTGTTATTGCTTCCATGATCGGTGCGGAAGGTATCGGTGCGGTTGTGTATCGTGCTGTGACCCAGCTGCAAATTGGTAAAGGCTTTGAAGCCGGCTTGGCTGTGGTCGTTCTGGCTATTGTACTTGACCGCTTTACACAAAATCTGTTCAAACCGACGAAAAGAAGCAAAAGTCGTGTATCCAGCAAGCAAAAAGTATGGATCACCTCTGCAGTTACAGCGGTTATTCTGATCGCTGGCGCATCTCAATATTTTGTTGGAACAGATCATTCCGCTGCTGGTAAAGGTAGTGCTGCTGCCAATCCGATTGGCGCAGAGGTTGATTATAAAATTATTGGTATTGATGCCGGGGCAGGCATTATGAAGTCGACGGCTAAAGCAATTCAAGACTACAACTTGTCTGATTGGAAGCTAGTTGAGGGTTCCGGTGCGGCCATGACGGCCACATTGGACAAAGCCATCAAAGCGAAAAAACCGATCATTATTACCGGTTGGACTCCTCACTGGATGTTCAACAAGTATGATCTCAAATATTTGGAAGACCCTAAAAAGTCTTATGGTGAAGCTGAGGGTATTCATACGATTGCCCGTAAAGGTTTGCAGCAGGACGCTCCTACTGCTTATGAGTTTCTAAAACGTTTCAAATGGACAGCAGAAGATATGGGTGAAATGATGGTTGCTATCCAAGAAGGGACCAGTCCAGAGCAAGCTGCCAAGGATTGGGCGGAGAAACATGCCGACAAGGTTCAGGAATGGACTCAAGGACTGCAACCTGTCAATGGCGATACCTTTAAGCTAAGCTATGTAGCTTGGGATTCGGAAATTGCGAGTACAAATTTGCTGAAATATATTATGGAAAATAATCTGGGTTACAAAGTAACCGCACTGCAAGTTGAAGCAGGTCCTATGTGGACGGGTGTCGCTAGTGGCGATGTAGATGCCTCACCGGCTGCATGGCTGCCGTTAACGCATGCGGATTACTGGGCTAAATACAAAGATAAACTCGACGACCTAGGTGCAAATATGACTGGTGTTAAAACTGGGTTGGTCGTTCCAGCTTACATGAATGTTAAATCAATTACTGAGTTGCAGGGGAACGGAGCCGCTTCGGCTCCAGCCTCCGCCGCTACTGGGGACTTTGGCAAGGAGGTCGGCTACCGCATTGTCGGTACCGACCCTGGTGCCGGACTGATGAAGCTGACTTCTAAAGCTATCAGTGACTATGGATTGTCCGACTGGAAACTGCTTGAAAGCTCTGGAGCTGCAATGACCGCTACACTGGATAAAGCTATCAAAGCCAAGCAGCCTATCGTTATAACCGGTTGGACTCCTCACTGGATGTTTAACAAGTATGATTTGAAATACTTAAAAGATCCTAAAAAGGCTTATGGTGATAAAGAAGAAATTCATACCATTGCCCGCAAAGGGTTGAAACAGGGTGCTCCTGTGGCTTATGAATTTCTAAGCCGTTTCAAGTGGACTGCTGAAGATATGGGTGAAGTGATGATCGCAATTCAAGATGGTACTCCCCCACAGCAGGCTGCCAAGAACTGGGCTGATAAGCATCCTGATAAAGTACAGGAATGGATCAAGGGTTTGCAGCCCGTCAATGGAAATCCTTTGAAGCTGAGCTACGCTGCTTGGGATTCGGAAATTGCCAGTACGAACGTATTGAAATATGTATTAGAACAAAAATTGGGCTATAAAGTAACCGCGCTGCAAGTGGAAATCGGCCCAATGTGGACAGGCGTGGCTGGCGGAAGTGTAGATGCTACCGCAGCCGCCTGGCTTCCATTGACGCATGCTGATTATTGGGCTCAATACAAGGATAAAGTAGATGACATCGGAACCAGCATGACTGGTGTTATGTCCGGACTTGTCGTTCCATCCTATGTACCCATTGATTCTATTGAGGATCTCAAAACGCAATAATACTTCTTCCAATTCTAATTGCTACTAATAAGTAGAAGGCAGATCAGGACTACTCCCGATCTGCCTTTTTGATATCCAAATTTAAAATTGCTCTCAGCCTTTGATTGTGAACCCTTCTTGAGCGGGCACATCGGCATGCTGTGCTGTCGTCTGATGTTGTCTAAAGAATAACGGATAGATCACGAAGGCCACCAGCAGACTCACACAACCAATGACGCCCAGAGCAATCAAATCCTTAAAGATGTATGTGATATCCAGACCCTTGAGCGTAATGTTCCGTACTGCGTCCAGATAATACGTCAGCGGCAATATTTCAGCAAGCCCTCGCAAGAAGCCGGGCATTGCTTCTAATGGCCACGTATAACCTGACAGCATAAAGGAAGGAACAGCAATGAGCATCAGAGTTTGTGTTGCATCCACTCTGGTCTTGGAAAAGAGACTGAACAGGAACCCTAATCCACACAAAGCAAAGTTAAAGACCAGCGAAACCAAAATCAATGGCAGTACCTGTCCCCTAAACGGAATATCGAAGCATAAAGCGCTAATACTGAATACAGTCAGCACATTAAAAGCTCCCGCCGCATAATAGGGTGCTAGCTTGGCAATAGCCAAGCGCCAAGGGGTGTTTTTCCATGCGCCAAATCTTCCCCAAGTCCCAGCTTCCTTATCACGCGTGCAAGACAACGCAATACCTAGCAGCAAACACTGCTGGAGAGCCGCAGAAATAACCCCCAACGGCATGAAAAGCTTATAATCATATACCGGGTTAAATAGCACTCTGGATCGGAACGGGATGGTAGTCAGCGTCGAGGCGGCCTGATCGGCGTTCATTCCCTTTTGCTTCATGGAATTGAGCGATACTCCGGCACTCACGCTACTAATGACCTGATTGGCAATCCGACTGGCACTATTGGAATACATCATATTACTGCCGTCAATCAGCGTAAGCACAGGTGGATTTTCCCCATGCTTAAGCCGAGTGGTAAAGTTATCTGGAATGACAATTCCGACCTTGGCTTCCCCAGTCTCTACCTGGCGGACTACATCATCCTGATTGGTCACTTGCCGTGTAACGGCAAATGAATCAGTCGCGTCGAACGCCTGAATGATTTGGCGACTAAGCTGCGAATTATCTCCGTCATACACCGTAACAGGCATCTCGGTAATCCGCTGATGCGAATACAGGAAGCCGAACAGTATCGTATACACAATTGGCGTAATCAGCAGAATAGCCATAAAGCGGCGGTCCCGGAAGATACTCAGCCATTCCTCGCGAAACACATCGCGGATACGAAGTCTTTCCTGTGAACCCTGCATATTACTGCGCCCCTTTGCCTGTAAACAGAACCGTGGAGCCTGTTGGAACGGAAGCCGCAAGATCCGGTAATGCTACCTTCACACCAAAGGAACGGACATCCTTATCACCTGAGCTTTGGCTCGGTTTTTGAATGGCAAAGTCCGCAGCAGATTCTAACAGAATGACTTTGCCCTTCAGCTCCTTACCGCCTGACAGTAATTTAACTTGAACTGTATCCCCTGCTTGAAGACCGTTCAGAGACGTTTCTGGTACATAGAATTTAGCCCAACGCTGTGTGGATGTTTCAATTGTATAGACAGGAAATCCTGCGCTAGCCATCTCACCCAAGCTAAGCGACTTGGATTTTACGATCCCATCCTCAGGCGCACGCAGCGTAGTATAGCCCAAATAGGTCTGAGCCTCCTGAAGTGCAGCTTCCGCCTGGGCTACCTGTGCATTGGCACCTTCAACCGCAGATTGTGCCTGCTCTACCGTCGATTGCGCCGCCTTCACAGCGGATTGCGCTTGCTCTACCGAAGCCTGAGCAGCTTTGACATCTTCCTGTTGCACAGCCACTTTGCCCGCTCCTGCCTGTGCTTCCTTCACTGCAGCCAAGGCTTGACGGTATTGGGCTTCAGCCGCCGTAATTTCCTCCTTACGGCTTCCCTCCCGCGCCATATCCAATTTTTGCGACTCAGCATTATACTTGGCTACTGCCTGTTGATGTTCCAATGTCGCTTGATCCAGTGAGGCCTGAGTTGCTGCACCGGCTTCTTGAAGCTTTTTGGCACGCTCCAGATTTTTAACAGTCAGGTCCAGCGTTTCCTTCGCTACCTTCACAGATGCTTGCAATTGCTCAATCTCCTGCGGTCTTGCCCCGCTTTTGAGGGCATCCAGTTTCGCTTTGGCGGCGTTCGCAGCCGCTTGGGCCTGTTCTATCTGGCTGGAGGAAGCCTCAGCAGTCACACTGACCGCTGTCGTACCTTGGCTCTTCTTGGCCTGAGCGGCGCTCACGGTAGCCTGTGCCTGGCCTACGCCTGCTTGAGCCTGCAATACGCTGGCTTTCGCTTTGGACACATTGCTCTTGGCTGCCAGCAAAGCAGCCTGTGCTTGCTTCACCTTATCTTCCAGCTCACGGCTTTCCAGATGGGCTATCACCTGCCCTTTTTTTACCTTGTCGCCCTCATTCACCAGCATCTGATCAATACGTCCCGCCATCTTAAAGCTGGCATTGAGCGTATCGGATTCTACATAAGCCGTAGGGATAGAAGAAGATTCATCTGCGGATAAGCTGCTGCTCCCTCGTGGGAAAGCAGTCAAAGCATAGATTCCTACAGCGATTAAAATAATAAGTACGATGTAAATCGCATATTTTTTGGCTTTCATGTTCTCATCACTCCACTTGTATATTTAATGTTGCATACCCAGCGCGTTACATACAAATACTTCGGTACTTTCACGAACTTCCTGCAGATTCATCGTTTCGCCCCATACCATCGACCGCATTGGAGTAAAAATGTAAATGCCGAATAAACAATTTGCAGTCGTTTTTGCATCCAGCTTACTCGAAATTTTTCCATAGAACTTGCCGGAATCAATCTCTGCCTCCATAAAATCAAAATAGTCTGCCAGCACCTGCCTAATATTAAAATGCTGTTCCTGCGAGACCCACCCCTTACTGACCAGTAGACGGCAAAAATCCGGCTCTCTTCCAATGAACTCAATATGTACTTGGATTAGCTTGCGAACCCTCACTTCTACCTGATCCATAGGAATTTGAGCCATCGCTTCATGGATATCCTGGACAAAACGTTCCATTCCCATCTTCAAAATGTAAATGTACAATTCTTGCTTGTTTTTAAAATTGTAGTACAGGGTTCCTTTAGCTATGCCACATACTTTGGCAATTTCCTCCATATTTGTATCATTAAATCCTCGTTCGGAAAAAGCCTTGAGTGCGCCGTTAAAAATAATTTCCTTCGTTTGCTGTTTCATGCTTCCTCCTTTTTTGAACTGACCGTCCAGTACAAAAATTATGTATTTATTATAAGCCCATTTTCAGTTATCCAGCAATAGGAAATGTGCAAAAATGACCATTTTAGACACTTCGTCTAAACGATTATTCTAAAATAAAAATGCAAAAACGGATCGAATAAGTGAGGGGGTCACTCATTCGATCCGTTATTTCATAAAATCGGCTAATAAGGAGGCACATCTACGAATTATCAGCCGATTTTAAGGGAGGGCCGACTATTTCTTCACCGTTTGATTGTATTGCGCGATTTTGCCTGTAATTTCTTGTGCAGCTTGATCCAGAGCCTGTTTTGGCTGTTGCTGGCCACTCAGAACAGCCTCAATCGCACCTTCGACGATCTGACGCGCTTCTGGGAATACGCCCATCACTGCGCCTTGTGTAGCAGTAGATTGTGCCGATGCATGCAATTGGTCAACAGCTGTCTGGAATTGCGGATATTTTACCATGTTATCTTTGAGTACCTTCTCGTCATAGGCCGCTTTCGTGATTGGGAAGTACCCAGTATTCACACTCCATTGTGCCTGTACTGCTGGGGAGGCGACGAATTTAATGAACTCCCATGCTGCCTTTTGCTGGGCTTCAGGTTTGTTGTTCATGATGTATAAGCTCGCGCCGCCTACAACTACGCCGCCTTCTTTTGCTTCATTGGCTCTTGGCAGAAACCCTGTGCCTACTTCGAATTTATCGCCAACCTGCTCCACAATATTACGCAGCGAAGCGGTAGAATCCAGCGTCATCGCAATTTGTCCTGCGGAAAAGGCTTTCGCTGTATCGTCCGAGTTACGTCCCAAATTGGATACGACCTTTTCATCGATCATTTTCTTCCACCATGTCAGCGTTTTTACACCGGCATCCGAATTCAGCAACGATTCCGTAGCTGCTTGCTCACGTCCATTGCCATTATTCACATAGTCCGCGTTCTGATTGGCAAACAGTTGCTCCATAAACCAGCCGTAAATGGCAATGGATGCACCAGATTTACCATCCTTACTTAAGGCTTTGGCAGCTTTTTCGAATTCATCATACGTTTTCGGAGGATTAGCTGGGTCAAGTCCTGCGGCTTTGAAAGCATCCTTGTTGTAATACAAAATCGGGTTTGACGTATTGAACGGCATGGCGTTCAATTTGCCATCAATCGTGTAGTATCGTGTAATATTCGGTTCAAGCTGCGACAAATCGAATTTATCCGCATCAATAAATTGTTGTACAGGCGTGATCATTTTGGAGTCGATCATGAATTTACTGCCGATTTCGTATACTTGAATGATGTCCGGTCCGCTATTAGAACCAAGCGACGCCTTCAGCTTGTTCAAGCTGTCATCATATTTACCTTGATATACTGGCTCTACCTGAATGTCCTTATGACTAGCGTTAAAGTCAGCAGCAATCTGCTTGATCGCTTTTTCACCGTTGCCGGACATTGAATGCCACCAAGTCAGCTTTACAGGTGAAGTTGCTGCTGCCCCTGTATCATTACCATTACTCGGCTTCTCCGCCGCTGTATTGTTGCTACAGCCTGCTGCAACGACCATAGCAGTCAGAATAAGCAGGGTCAAAGCACTTTTCAAACGAAAAAATCTCATAATCTCTCTTCTCTCCCTTTGACTAAATGATTCTTGAATGAAATGTTTGTACTCTTGTGTGTTAAAGCTTTGTATATAGGCTGCTTGCGCAGGTGTTGCTGTCTTTTGCTTCTATAATTAGCCTTTAAGCGCACCCGCTGCCATTCCACGCACCAGCTGTTTTAATCCAAAGATCAGCAGGAGCAGAGACGGTAAAATGACAAGTGCCGTACCCGCAAACACCAGATTCCATGAAGTCGATTCCTGAAACTCCAGCATAGATATGCCGATCTGTACGGTACGCATATTCTCGCTATTTGTGACCAGTAAAGGCCAGAGATATGAATTGTACATGTTCAGGAACGAATACACAGCCAGTGTTCCGAGCGCAGGGCGCGATAACGGAAGCACATGAAACAGGAAATATCGGATATGTCCGCACCCATCCATACGAGCAGCCTCGAACAGTTCCTTGGGAAGCTGGAGAAAAAATTGTCTTAACAGGAACGTTCCGAACGCCGTTGCCAGAAATGGAACCGTCAACCCTTGATATGTATCAAGCCAGTTCCAGCTTCGTACCGTCAGATAGTTGGGAATAATAGTAACTTCCCAAGGGATCATCATCGTCGCGACAAACATGCTAAAAATGAAGTTTTTTCCCTTGAATTCCATTTTGGCAAAGGCATAGGCCGCCAAGCTGGCTGTAATCAGTTGTCCGATCATTGTCAGACCCGAAATGAGAAAGGTGTTGCCGATAAAGGCTGCAATCGGAACGATTTCAAACACTTCAGAAAAATTGGCCATATGAAAGGAATGCGGGAAAAAGCTTGGTGGGTAAGCGCTCGCTTCCTCCGGTGACATGACCGCCATAAAAAAAGTATAAATAACTGGGTACAAAATCAGAGCGGCTGCAATCGTAAGCAGCACATACAATAATGTTGAATTCAGGTGTTGTTTCATTGGTAATGCACCTTTCTTTCCACCCACTTAAACTGAATCATCGTAAGCAGCAAAATGACAGCAAACAAGACAATGGCCTGCGCACTCCCTGTTCCGAACCGGAAATTAACGAAAGCTTCCTGATAAATGGAATATACAAATACATTCGTACTGTTCACCGGACCACCTTTGGTCAAGATATTAATTTGAGCGAAAGACTGGAAGGCACCAATGATGGAAACTACGGTCA
Organism: Paenibacillus sp. FSL W8-0439; assembly: GCF_038008995.1. NCBI lineage: Bacteria > Bacillati > Bacillota > Bacilli > Caryophanales > Paenibacillaceae > Paenibacillus > Paenibacillus sp. FSL W8-0439. The sequence continues at coordinate 1,450,407 of NZ_JBBPAK010000001.1, read as the reverse complement.
CAAAAAAGATCGTCGGTGATAGCAGCGGCATAGAGATACGCCAGAACGTGACCAACGGTCCGGCTCCGTCCATTTTGGCACTTTCGTACATGTTATCTGGAATCCCTTGAAGTCCGCTTGATAAGATAATGTAATTGAAGCCAAGATTCATCCAGATGGTCATTATGGCTACGGAGAACAACGCCCAATCTGGGCTGGTCAACCATGGAACTGGATTGATATGTAATAGGGAAAGCACATAGTTGAACATCCCCAGTGTAGGATGGAAAAGGAATTTCCAAATGACCGCAGATGAACCCACCGATAACACCATCGGTAGCGAGAAGGCAAACTGGAAGATACGCATTCCACGTAATTTACTGTGTGTAAGGGCAGCGAGTACCAGCGCCAGTAAAATACCCACAGGTACCGTCAATAGTGCAAAAAGCAGCGTGACCTTAATCCCCTGTAGAAACTGACCTGAGCTGAACAGCATAGCAAAGTTATCTAACCCCACATAATCTGCAACGTTTCCTGCGGGATCTGTAGAATGCAAGCTGAGATAAACGGACTTTATCATCGGATAAAACATAAATACAGCAAACAAAATAAGCGATGGAGCCAAAAAGGTATACGCCAGCGCGTTTTCGCGCAGTCTTTGAATTTTTAGCGAACCCGTGCGTATGCGAGCTTTAGACGATGTCCGTTGCTGGCTCCTCGTCCCCAGTCCCAAAGATTTGTTAAGTTCACCCAAAACGGAACGCCCCTTTCTTTTCAAACCAACCTCAGTAAGTGTATCGTTTTGATGTAAAGGGAACATCAAGTGAACTGGAGTAAAATGTTAATGTTTTGACTCTTTGTAAAACCTGCTTACTTGGGTATTTGCACAAGGGCACAGGCTCCTGCATACGATATATCATTATATGAGTACGGAGGTCAGAGGCGAATGTCGTACAACACTGTCAGTCCGCAAACCTTATATCAAGCTAGACCGGAATTCCAACAAGAACTCAAAAAAGTCCACGATCATTTGCATTATCACTTGAGTCCCTACATGAACCACACGGTTAGGGTACAAACGATGGATCATCAGGTGTATGAAGGAACGATTGCGCATATGGATGCGGATCATTTGTATTTGAGAGTGCCTCAGCAGTATCACTCATCCTCCTTAGGAACCCCGACCCCTGATCGTTCCTATGCCTACAACAATGTCATTCTGCCGCTGGTGCTATTTAATTTGTTGGTTATAGTCCTGTTGAGCTAGCGCTCGATCCATGCAGTCTGTCTAACTAAAAGACAAAAAAACCTCCAAATCCGTAAGGAGCCTACCCTTGGCACATTACGAAGTTGGAGGTTTTATTTATTTGTGTTCTTATAATCATTAGTTCTCACAGGAGATGCCTGCTTCCTGCTCTAGTATAGCTATAAAACGCTCTATACGTTCTTCATTCGGCAGGTGGCAGAACACCTCATTTACCCCCTGATTGATCAGTAGGATGCTCCCCTTAGTATCCGACAATTCCTTTTCCAGCTTAGCCAGCGAAATATGGTGATAATTAATGAATTTGATCCAAGGAATACCCATATTGCAGGAATAAAAGATGATTCGTTGGGACGTTACTGCCAGCATTCCACAAAGCGGTATCTTCTCGGAGCTTTGCTGCAAATCATACGTACACCTAATAAAGGATCGGATGTGTTCGCCGGCTTCTAACGTCAGATTAATGGCTCGTAGCTCTTTTTCATCTGTTTTCATCCCGTCTCATCTCCTATTCGAAGTTCAGGAACGAGTCGCAGCTCCATGACCTCAAATCAGCTTTTGCGGCTTGCCCCGTCGACCTCAAAGATATGTACAACTTAACATGGGCACAGGATGTTATCAACAAGCAAGCGAGCACTGTTATTGAGCAAAAATCAGCAATCTGTACCTTATACACTAGATAGTATTTTGGTGATTTATTTAGGTGATTGGTAATGTGAATTTCAGAAATGAGGAATGGTATACGCTTCTTCTTGGCAAGCTAATGTGAGAATACGTCAGAACGGAGAAGAAGCCTGATGAAATATAACCGTTTGCTATGCGCTGGAATCGCTGTTTCTTTGCTGAGTATTAGTCCTTGCCCCATTCCATATACGAATGCACAAGACACATCATACGCCTCTCCCGCTCCTACAAAGGGAAGAGCCTATTACGAAGAACGGGGCGACATTGTATGGGAAGTTCCTACCCATCGTAAGCTTATCGCTCTCACATTCGATGATGGACCGGACGAAAGCAATACTCCTGCCATTCTTGATTTACTTCAGAAATATGATGCGAAAGCGACCTTTTTTGTCGTCGGCAGCCGTGTAGAAAAGCTGCCACACCTTGTAAAACGGGAACGAGAGGAAGGACATGAAGTTGGCAACCATACCTTCCTTCATTCATCCTTTCAATATATTTCCCGTAACAAAGCTTTGTCCGAATTGAATCAAGGTCAGGCGAGCATCGTTCAAGCAACTGGTGCGGGGACACATCTATTTAGACCACCAGGCGGCTCCTATAACGATACACTGGTCAAGCTATCCAAAGAGAAGGGACTGAAAATTATTTTATGGTCCTGGCATCAGGACACCCTAGATTGGCGTAAGCCCGGTGTACACCGTATCGCTGATAAGGTGCTTCGCAATGCCCGTAACGGTGATATTGTCCTCATGCACGATTATGTACATCAAAGTACACAAACCGTTGATGCCTTGAAGATTATTCTCCCTGAGCTCAAGAAAAGAGGTTATTCCTTCGTCACTGTATCTGAATTACTCTCTAATCGAGAAAAGCCGGATGGGCTGATTGAAGTGAATAAGTGAAAGAGCAATGTTGTACTTGTGACCTAAGATGATGGATCAGAAACTAGCCCCATGTTATCATGTGTACGCAAATAATCGTACATATCATGTCATGGGGATTTGTTTTCAGTAGCTTGTTCCAGCAGTTTTAATGCTGTTTCTTCCGTTGTGACGAGCACATTCATGTAACCCCCATTCAATGCACCCAGGATTCCTGGAACCTTTTCTAATGATTCTGCTATACCGACAGAAAGCTTCGCCTTTTTGATTTGCTCCAGCGAAATGGTAAGGGTCCTATCTTCCAAACTTGTTTTGATCGAAGTACCGCTTTCGTCAAAGAAACGCGAGCAAATATCTCCGGCCGCCCGCCCATCTTCCAATTCTGTAATAAATGCATCGCCATAAAATCCTCTCCACTTCTCGTGCCCCTGCAATTTGGCTGAGCCAATGCCAAATAACGCAATATCCAACTTATCCCAATAATCAGAGATTGTCTTGAAGTAAGGGGAATTTATCAATTGCTCTCTGGTTTCCCTCTGCTCTGTAATCGCCGGTGCATCAATCATTAATGAACGGGCGTTCCACTTAAACGCTGCTTGATAACAAATAGTGTTCACATGGTAGCGGCTCTCTAGTTTTCCTGAGGGCCCGCCGACCATGGGAATGAACGTTACAAAAGGGCGGTTGTCGGTGGAGAATTCATCCACTACACTTGCTAGACTGCTTCCCCAAGAAAAACCGATAACATCCTTAGACTGAACCTTATGCTGCAGCCAATCTGAGCAAGCCCGGCCTATGGCTTTACGCTTAAGATGGCTTGGCTGAGCTGGATCGGTCATAACAACAATAGCTTCCTGAAGTCCAAAACATTCGCATAGCTTCTGCTCCAGTGGAAGCTGGTCGGCTGTCCCATAATTAATTGTAATACTCACAATCCCCTCTTCTCGTACCCGCTTCAACATCCGGCTGATAGTCGTCCGGTAAATGCCCAGCACTTTAGAAATTTCGCTCTGCGTCATATCCTGCTCATAATACATTTGGGCAACCTTAATTAAAAGTTTTCGGTCTTCCTGCAAATTCATCATCTCGCCCTCCCTTTGCGCATATTGCATTTGACAGATAAAAAAACCGTCGATATACTGTAGGCGATCATTTTGCACATATTTTATTATAATGCACAAATGTGCATAGAATCAAATAATACGGGGAGATGATTACTTTGAGCACGGATACGATAAAAAACAAATGTGCCAAAGAAGCTCTAACTTATATCCGAGATGATACAGTCATTGGACTGGGAGGTGGAATCACCATCTCCTATTTAATCAGGCAGATTAAAGAATCTGGTCGGCGCGTTAAGGTAATAACCCCTTCCGGTGCTACAGCCGCCCTTTGTATCCAGCATGGTCTGCCGCTGCTTCCGTTATGGTCTGTGGAGCAGATTTCCGTTGCTTTTGACGGCTGCGATGAGGTCGATGAACAGCTACGGGCGCTGAAGAGCGGCGGCGGCATTCATACCAGGGAGAAACTGGTCGCAACGATGGCGGAGCACTACATATTACTGGTTGATGAGAGCAAGGTGGTAAAGGAACTGACCTTTAGTCATCCTGTCGTACTTGAGATTCTTGAGGATGCACTATTTTATGTCCAAAAATCGGTTACCAGCCTGGGCGGCAACGGAATGGTCCGCAGCAGTCCAACTAAAGATGGGTATACCATTAGCGATTACGGGCATTTATTAATGGATGTTTTTTTTCGGGAAAGGATAGATATCGAGAAGATTCAGAGCAGCCTAAAAAAGATTAGCGGAGTAATCGAGACATCATTGTTCACGGAGGAAGTGACAGGAGTGCTCGTTGGGAGCGAGCATGGAGTCCGATTTATGTCCAAAAAAATAGACACACCAAAATAAGAACGGGGGCTTAACCATGAATCATTTGAAGTGGGGTATTATCGGACCAGGATCGATCGCTGCAGAATTCGCAGTCGCCCTAAATGAGCTTGGCGGAACACTGTATGCAGTATCCTCACGCACACTAGAGAAAGCTGAGGAATTTGCCAGCCGACACGGTGCCTTGAAGGCTTACGGCGGACACAGCGAAATGCTGCAGGACCCTGAGCTGGATGCGGTCTACATCGCCACACCGCACAGCCACCATTACCGATACGTGATAGACAGCCTTTCGATGGGAAAGCATGTCCTCTGCGAAAAGTCCATCACGATAAACAGCGCACAGTTACGCGAGATTGCTCGTCTTGCCGAAGAAAAACAATTAGTAGTGGCTGAAGCGATGACAATCTACCACATGCCACTTTATAAAAAGCTACGGCAGCTTCTGGACGACGGGGCCATCGGCCGTTTGAAAATGATTCAAGTCTCTTTCGGCAGTCATAAAGAGTACGATGTGAATAACCGCTTTTTCAGTAAGGATCTGGCGGGAGGGGCGTTGCTGGATATTGGAACATATGCCCTATCATTTGCCCGTTATTTTCTTTCGGAGCAGCCTCAAGAAATTCTATCGACTGTCAAACGCTTTGAGACAGGTGTCGATGAACAATCTGGAATCATTCTGAACAACAATGTAGAGGAAATGGCCGTCATCTCTCTGGCGATGAGATCTAAAATGCCCAAGCGGGGCATTGTGGCTGGGGAATTAGGATATATCACCGTGGATAATTTCCCTCGGGCCTCCAGCGCTACTGTTCAATATTTGGACGGAACTGTAGAACTGATTGAAATAGGAGATAGTGCTAAAGCACTGCAATATGAGATTGAAGAGATAGAGAGCCGTATTTCCGGAAAAAGTAACCGGAATACCCTACCGCTCTCCCTCGACGTTATGGATATCATGAGTCAGATACGAGAGCAATGGGGAATTAAATACAGCTTCGAATAACAGGGTTATCCACTGTGTAGCCTGGGGATGAGATTCTTGTATATGAGGTATACAAGAATCTCATGTTCTTATCCTCAGCAGCTTTCCAAAGCTGTACCTGCCCTCTCAGTCCAATGTTTTGGAGGCCAGCCATTGCATCATCGTTGTTTTCTTTCCGTTAATCAGCTTTGATACTTCATTGTTATATACGTAAATCCAGGACCAGTGGCCATTATATTCATACGGTGTTTTGTCGCTCTTCTTGTACAAACCAGAAGTATCCACTACATTATCAAACAACGACATATGGACATCCTTTGCTCCCGCATTCACCAAACGGTTATAGGTCGGAATCATGTAATCGTTGGGTGGAACTACGGTGTCGGTTTTGGCGGCGACAAACCAGATCGGCAGGTCCTTCATGTCATTAATTTGTTCATCGGTGATAAGGCTATCCTTCAAGGCTTCACACGCCACCACAGCTGCTGCAAAATAGTCTTTATAATCACGGATCAGCAGCATAGTCATGTATCCACCGTTGGAGTCTCCGCCAATGTAGATTCGATCTGTATCAATGTCTTTGTTTTGGGCCACGTATTCCTTAATTAAGGACATCAATGCTTGCTCGTACTTCGAGGTTCCGTCTCCAAAGCCTGTAAAACCATCCATCCAGTAGGTTGGGGTCTGAGGTGCCAGCACATAAGCCCCGCCAAAATAAGATTGAATATCCTTAGAGGCAAAATTCGCTGCCTTATTTCCCGAAATTGGAATCGTCGGATCTGTACCTCCCTCTCCCATACCATGCAGCCAGATCACCAAAGGGTTCTTCACTTTGTCTTTTGCTGGTGCGTAGTTCGCGTAAGTTAAAGTAACCCCATCAAATGTAGCTTTGCCAGTTGTAAACTGATCAACAAGCTTCCGGATTTCACCTGAGGAAGTATCAATCTTCAATCCGGAAATTGTTCCTGATTGGGTTTTAATAGCCTTTTGCTGCGTGATCGTATATTTGTTATCATTCCATCCGTTAAACCCGGAACCTGCATCATAATGAATAGCGGAACCCAATGTTAAGGACGGACCGATTTCCATTTCCAGCACAACGTAGCTTCCGGTTTTCTTTACAGGGTTGCCGCTTTTGTCCGATACATAGGCCTTGGTGACCTTCCTGTTACCTTTTTCAATAAAGGAATTTACCAACCTATTGTCGCTTCTTTCCACATGTACCTTAAATGTATCCTTTGTTATCGCATCTTTGGGTACCGGCTTACCCAGGTTAACAATGATCTTCGTAATGGCTGCTCCCCAATCCTTCACCTCCGCAACCGTCCGGTATGAGGTGGGCTGTACCTTGGCATCCTTGGCCCATGCACCGGAGCTGAAAGCAAAGGTCGTACTGACAGCTAAAGTGAATAACATAGATGTTTTAGCAACCTTTTTAAACTGTTTAAACATGATGTCTTACCTCCTAGATCCATTAATAAAACGCTTACATTATTAATTTTAACGATTTTTTTATTTGCATCCTGCCTTTTATTAGCCTAATTCAGGTCAATTACTGACTCCTTGCTTCAGAAAGCCTCTTGTGCTTTTTACGATATTGATGAGGCGTCACGTGATAAACCTTTTTAAATACCCTGGCAAAAGACTTCTCGTTCGGAAATCCGTGTTCCAGCGCAATTTGTATAATAGAATGATCTGTACTCATAAGAACACGGAAAGATTTCTCCAGACGGATGGCGTTGATATATTGAAAGAGCGTCAACCCTACATGCTTTACAAAAAAACGGGACAAATATTCGGGAGACAATCCAAAAACCTGAGCTATGGAATCCAGGGATAGGCTCTGATCGTAATTTTCTTTGATATAATCAGTTATCAATGTCAGCCGCTCCAAATATTTATTCGTGTTAAAGCCAGGGAGCGATTCGTTGTCAATTTTAAAATGCATTAATAAAAGGTACACCAGTCTATAAGATAGAGACGTTAAGTGAATATGTACTAAAGGGTCATTGTTCTGATTGAGATAAGCTACAAATAATGTGTTTAACAGATCACGCAGCTCCTTAAAATGCTGTAATCTCTGCTCGTTGGTTTCGAAAATGGATATACAATCAAATAAAATGGGATTACTATCCTTTATATTTTCTCGAATAAATCCTGAAGGAATCTGAACGGTTATAGCCTGTCTACCTTGGCCCTTAGCCACAGAAAAGGAATGAATAGCATTCGAATTAATGAGCACAATATCTCCTTCTCTGGAGCTATAATTCATGCCATCTATATAGATATTGTCGATTCTTCCTGAGAGTACATAGGATATTTCGATGCTGTCATGCCAATGCCTAGGTATGTATGCTGGTTCATTGGAGGAATGAGCTATAATTTTTAATGGAAAATGATTGTCTGCCTGGACTAGCTCATATTTGTATTCCAAGTTTGTCGCTCCTCTCAGATGTGAACATCATAATAGAAGAAACGGCTTCGACAGGTTGTCTAAACCGCCATATTTAACCTTCCTGTCTCTATAAACAAAAAAACCTAAGATAACAAAATACATAAGATCCTTGGATCTTAGCATTTGGTTCCTTAGGTTTTGCCTGCGTAACAGTAACAATCCCAGTGCTATTCATTTTCAATTAACTAAGCTAAGTATATAGAGGGTTGAAATTTATGTCAACGCTTTCACTTAAGGCGTCTAACCCTCAACTAGCGGTGATGTCCTTTAGCTTCATATGCCCGTAGCTCTCCAGCCACATCTGTTTTGCCTTATGCTGCTCGGTATCTCTTTCTGGTCGTTTCCCCTAACAAAAAAGAACGAGCTTCCGTAGCCCGTTCCTTTATTTATGATCCTGTTTTTTGAACTTTGAAGATCATATTTAAACCAAAACCAATCAGCACGAGTCCCGTGACCTTATCGATCATATTTTGAACTTTGGGTGACATTAACCATCTTCTTATGTAACTTAACAATAATACGATTGTAGTAAACCATATAATCGAAAGTAGAGCATAAAGAGAGCCCATCAGTAAAAACTGCAAACTGGGATTATAGCCCGGTAGAACAAATTGCGGTAAGAACGTGAGAAAAAAAATAGCAACCTTCGGATTGAGTGCATTGGAAACCAATCCTTGTGTAAACGCTGATTTTCTAGAATTCTCTTGCTTCTCTTGAACCAAATTACTCTTTCCTTTTTTTATAAAGGAAGACAGCCCCATATATATCAAGTAAACTGCCCCTGCATATTTGACTACCTCAAATGCTACAGCCGACTTCATTAATATGAAAGAAAGCCCCAATGCGGCTGCCAATGTATGAACGAGAGCTCCGCTAGTTAAACCTAGTGCAATTTTGAAACCATCTTTCTTGCCATCAGTGAGAGTTCTTTTCGTTATTAATGCAAAATCAATCCCTGGTGACATGACAATAAAGATGAGCAGTATCGTAAATGCCAATATATCATTCATAATGTGCCTCCAGATGAAATTTCAGATACACAATACTAACGCGTTATCAGCTATATTTCAATACCTAACATTCATCCTTTTGAAGCTAATGCGCCACTCGTACGATTTTAAGAATCTTCTGAAAATAAGATTTTTTTGTAAATAATGTTTTTTTGATAACAGAAAATAATCAAAGTCTCCTACCAGCGGTTCATAGACTTCCCTTTGCGAACCAGACTTTTCAGGAACAGAAAGAGCAGCGGCGATGTCCTTAAGTCGCATCGCCCCGCTGCTCTCCAACCACATCTGTCTGGCTTTGCCCCGTTCAGGGATTCTCTCTCTAGGCATTTCCATATCTCAGGTCTCTGAATAATTAGACAAACTGACCGGATAAAAGACATAAACCTTAAACCTTTTACTGAATAAGCTACTACTAAGCAACAATATTAAGGCGTCAACTTTAATATTGTCATAGTTGTATTAATATTATTGTGCAACTGAGCAGGAGTTGCATTGGCATTTACCAGTTGTATTGTAGTTGGAACTGTTGTAACGGTTATAATAACTTCAGCTGCGGTAGGTCCCCCACCATTGCCTGAAAAAGGTAAGGGTGTTATAGGAGTTCCGTTAACAGTGAGATTGAAGTCCGCATCACCTTGGTTGTGGATAGAAAATGAGATGAAGTAGCTCCCCGTCTCGTTAATCGTTATCGTTGGAGATGGAGGAGTAAAAGTAAATGCACCACCAACATTCGCTAAAACCCCAGTAAAGGTAATGGGTGAGTTACCCGGAACTGTGTCAGTCCCCGTACCAGGATCTGCTCTGAAAACACTTAAAAAGTCTGATATCCCGACGCCTGCAGGCCCTGCTGGCCCCGTAGCTCCTGCTGGTCCTGCTGGCCCTATTGCTCCTGCTGGTCCTACTGCTCCTGCCGGTCCCGTTGCTCCTACTGGCCCTGCAGGGCCAGGAATTCCTTGGAAACCTTGTAGCCCTTGCTGACCTTGAGCACCTGGAACTCCCTGTGGACCTGGCAGTCCCTGGGGTCCTTGAGGTCCTTGAGGCCCTTGAATTCCTTTAACAATGACCTTCGGCAAAACTTTGAATTTTTTAACTGAACATCTTCTAAATTTTCTCCGATGCATTTTCTTTTGCCAACAATAATGTCTAAACATAATTAATGGTCACCTCCAAAGTCTAGTCAAATTAGCTTATTGTGCAATTAACCAAAAAGATTGGGCTGTTGACTTCATCTAGGAAAAGATAGGCATAGGCCTGTCCGTATGCTCCAACTCGTTGGTCATGATCTTAAACCTCTGTGACCGCCCACCTGTTCTCGGCGTGTGTTGTATGCTTTTCCAACAAAAAAAGGACTAGCTCAACAGCTAGTCCTTAATGATTGGGTTGAAAAGTACTACCTTCTATTATTTTTGGGTAAATGCGATTTTTAAGCCGATGAGTGTAAATAACGAGCCTTGAATATAATTGATTTTTTTAGAAAAGGATGGATTTCTCCGTAGAAAGGAGCCTACTTTTCCAGCAAAAATACTTATCAAAATAAAAAGCACTAAAGTTTGTATTAAAAATACCACTCCAAGAACTAGCATTTGAATAGAAACATTACCGCTTTCTTGGTTTACGAACTGAGGAAGAAAAGCCAAGAAAAAAAGTGATATTTTTGGATTCAACACATTCATGATGACACCTTTTTTATACAATGATTTGTAATTCAAGGTATCACCACTCTTGAGTTCAAAACTCGTATCTTTTGCTCTAAATGACTTATACGCCAAAAATAATAGATAAGCTGCTCCAGCGTATTTGATTACTGCAAATGCCAAGGAAGATTGATAAATTATTGCTGCGAGGCCGAAGGTTGCTGCAAAAATATGAACCAACAATCCCGTGCAAAGGCCTAAAGTAGTAAATATCCCTGCATTCCTACCTTTTGCTATGCTCTGTGTCAGAGTGAACACGTTGTCGGGACCCGGCATAATGGTGAGAACAATTGCTGCTCCCAGAAAAGCTAATATAGTTTGAAGCTCCACACAACTTCCCCCTTTGGATAATTTGCATATATACTACACCACAATATGTATAGAAGCTATTAGAGCAAATGATTGATGTAAACTGCCGAATTACAGAAACTCCGCTGCAAGCTACATGAGCACTCATGGTGTAGCAATGGTATAGAAAAGGGCTCCCTCTCGGGAGCCCTTTAAATAGCGGGATTACAGGGTTTTGAGGCCCTTATTACATCATGCCGCCCATTCCGCCCATGCCGCCCATGTCAGGCATTGCAGCCTTTTCTGGTTCTGGCTTGTCAGCGATCACTGCTTCAGTAGTCAGGAACATAGCCGCTACGGAAGCAGCGTTTTGCAATGCATAACGAGTTACTTTCGCAGGGTCAACGATACCTGCGTCAATCATGTTTACCCACTCGCCAGTAGCTGCGTTGAAACCAACGCCTACTTCTTCGCGTTTCAGACGCTCAACGATAACAGAGCCTTCTTCGCCTGCATTAGCAGCAATTGTACGGATTGGAGCTTCCAGAGCGCGCAACACGATGTTGACGCCTGTTTGCTCGTCGCCTTGCAGTTCAACAGCAGCAACTGCATTGTATACGTTCAGGAGCGCTACACCACCACCGGATACGATACCTTCTTCAACCGCAGCACGGGTTGCGTTCAGAGCATCTTCGATGCGCAGTTTGCGTTCTTTCAATTCTGTTTCAGTAGCCGCACCGACTTTGATTACTGCTACGCCGCCGGACAATTTAGCCAGACGCTCTTGCAGTTTCTCTTTGTCGAACTCGGAAGTAGTTTCTTCCAGTTGCGTGCGGATTTGGCTAACACGAGCGTCGATGTCGGCTTTGTTTCCAGCACCGTCAACCACAATCGTGTTTTCTTTTGTAATACGCACTTGACGTGCTGTACCCAGTTGGTCCACAGAAGCTGTTTTCAGGTCCAGACCCAGTTCTTCTGTAATTACTTGGCCGCCTGTCAGGGCAGCGATATCTTGCAGCATTGCTTTACGACGGTCACCAAAGCCAGGAGCTTTAACAGCTACAGCATTGAATGTACCACGCAGCTTGTTGACAACCAGCATAGCCAGCGCTTCGCCTTCGATGTCTTCAGCGATCAGAACGAGTGGCTTGCCTTGTTGTACGATTTTTTCAAGCAATGGCAGGATTTCTTGTGTGTTTGTGATTTTCTTGTCAGTAATCAAGATATATGGATTGTCCAGTACAGCTTCCATTTTGTCCGTATCTGTAATCATGTACGGAGAAATGTAGCCACGGTCAAACTGCATACCTTCAACTACTTCCAGTTCTGTTGCAAAACCGCGGGATTCTTCAACAGTGATGACACCGTCTTTGCCCACTTTTTCCATAGCTTCAGCGATCAGTTCGCCTACTTCATCATCAGCAGCGGAAATACCAGCTACTTGAGCAATGGATTGTTTGCTTTCGATTGGTTTGGAGATAGCTTGCAGTTCAGCAACTGCTGCTTTAACCGCTTTGTCGATCCCTTTACGGATACCGATTGGGCTTGCGCCAGCAGTTACGTTTTTCAAACCTTCAGTGATGAGGGCTTGAGCCAAAACAGTAGCCGTAGTCGTACCGTCACCAGCTACATCGTTTGTTTTGGTTGCTACTTCTTTAACCAGTTGAGCGCCCATGTTTTCGAACGCGTCTTCCAGCTCGATTTCTTTTGCAATCGTTACACCGTCATTAGTGATGAGCGGGCTACCGAATTTTTTCTCCAGTACAACGTTACGGCCTTTCGGTCCGAGTGTTACTTTAACAGCGTTAGCCAATGCATCTACCCCGCGCAGCATGGAGCGGCGAGCGTCTTCACTGAATTTAATGTCTTTAGCCATTTGTGATAAACCTCCCTATGGATTATGAATGATTTGTTTCAATTCCTATATTTAGGTCTTGTCCGGGTCCCGGTTAACCGATGATCGCGTGAATATCGCTTTCTTTCATAATCAAATATTCTTTACCTTCATATTTGATTTCCGTTCCAGCGTATTTGGAGAAAATGACACGGTCGCCTTCTTTTACTTCCAGAGGAATACGGGCACCATCTTTCAATGCGCCTGCGCCAACCGCGATAATTTTGCCTTCTTGCGGCTTTTCCTTGGCAGAGTCAGGAAGTACGATTCCGAAGGAAGTCGTTGTTTCTTGCTCAATTGCTTCCACCAATACGCGTTCACCCAAAGGTTTGATCATGAAAAATAGCCTCCTTATTAAGTGTTTATCCTGTAATTTGGTTGTTATGTTGTATGTATTAGCACTCAACAGTCGTCAGTGCTAACAACCAACTTTATGATACTCAACTTGAGATTGAATTTCAAGTCCCTAATGTATTTTTTATGGGAATTTTTATGGGCAGCCATTCACGATTATATCCACCTATCCTAAAAATAACCGTTAACTCAAGGCTAATGGTTATTTTTAAGACAGCTATGTTGATCAATTTTAGAGAAATTAGTTATTGAGCCGTTCAGGCCCTGCTTATTATTCCGCAGCTACACGCAATTGGGCCTCCCGTTCCTCCTGTGCACGCAGTTGCTTGCGGTACACGACTGATGACAAGTATACACTCGCTTCATACAGCACCAGCAACGGAATCGCCACCAAAAAATCGGATATAAAATCCGGCGGAGTGATAACAACAGCGACAAAAACAAGCAGGAAATAAGAAATCTTCCGCCATTTGCGAAGCCTCATCGGGGTTAATACACGAATCCCTGTCAGAAACATGATCAGCAGGGGGAGTTCAAACAGCAACGCTACAGGCAACACAATATTAAACATAAAGGTGAAATATTGCGCAATACCGTACGTTTCCTGCAATCCCATACTTTTGGTGACGGACGATGTAAACTGAATCGCCATCGGGAAAATAATGAAATAAGCAAAAGCTGCGCCAATAATGAACAAAAGCAGCACATAAGGCACATATCGCAAGGTTGCACTCCGTTCTTGCGGCCTTAATCCCGGGCTGACAAACTTCCACAATTGGTAGCATGCAAATGGTAACGCCACTGCAATCCCAATGATCATGGCGATCTTCATGTAGATACCGATTCCGTCCCAAAAGGAAAATGCATTTAACTGAAAAGCTTGCGCCGAACCGGAGCGAATAAGCCAGTTATAGACAGAACCCGCCGCGAACAATCCACCAACCAGCGCCAATACAAATACAATCAGCACATAAATTATTCGTCGACGAAGCTCACCCAGATGTTCCATTAGCGGCATTTCATGCTCTGATGGGGTCAAGCCTATTCCTCCTTTCTGAACGGAACGCAGCAGCGCCTCCTAAAAAATAAAGCCCTTCACTGAAGAAGAGGCTCATGTTTGTTATACAAGCAGCAAAAATGAATAACTAAATCTATGACAAGCGTTTATCCTCAGGCTGAGGTTGAACTTCTGACGTCGTCTGTGATGCTTGGACCACACTATCTTTGCTTTCTTTACGCCCAGTCCGTTCATCTTCAGATAAAATATCGCGTGCCCCGTTTTTAAATTCACGGAATGTACGCCCTACAGCTCGGCCCAGCTCAGGCAGCTTGTTCGGACCAAATAGCAGCAGCGCCAGAATAATTAACAAAATATAACCCGGTGCTCCAATATTGGGCATGTGTAGTAATCCTCCTTATGTTGACGGACAAAATGAGAACCTCTGTCCATATACGGCCATATAAATTCTTACAGGTATCATACCACACACACGGGCTGCCTTCTACCGGAACTGACCTGTCACCATGAGCAGCGCTTCCGGGAGCTGATCCATAATTGCTGCCAAGTTTTCATGCACGCCTTTGGGCGTTCCTGGCAAATTAACAATCAATGTACGTCCGCGTATCCCCACGATTCCACGAAAAAGCATGGCCGCCGGATTTTTCTGCATCACGATCATTCTCATGGCTTCCGCCATACCTGGCACTTCCCGCTCCACGACCCGTCTGGTCGCCTCAGGTGTCACATCACGGATCGCCAGTTCGGTTCCGCCCGTAGTTAGCACCAAGTCTGCATGAAAATAATCGGTCATTTCGATTAAAGCCGCAATAATCTCATCCGGTTCATCGGGAACGATCCGGTATTCCACAATCTCTCCGCCCAGTTCTTCTTCGACGAGTTCCCGGATGACCTGTGCGCTTGTATCCTCACGCTCTCCCCTTGCCCCTTTATCACTGGCTGTTAGGATCGCCGTTTTCCACACCATAAGATCACCCTTCTCCTATCATGAAAGAATACTTTCTCTTCTGAAAATCAGAAACAGCCACGCTGCATCCTCCATCACATCACAGTACCCTCTCGGCGACAATGTTGTCTATGTCAAGGTTTCCGGTGGTCCTCCCTTTGAAAATCCCCATGCTTGCCACCCGTTTTGGATTGCAGCATGGTAGGGCCGATGATCATATCTTTTTGCAGCGCCTTGCACATATCATACACGGTTAACGCTGCGGCTGAAGCCGCTGTCAAAGCTTCCATTTCTACACCCGTCTTACCCTCGGTCTTCACTTCAACTTCAATATGAAGCACATCATGTCCATTATCGGAAAAAGTAATGTTCACGCCTGTCAGAGCCAGCGGATGACACATCGGTATCCAGTCTGACGTTTTTTTCGCGCCTTGAATCCCCGCGACCTGGGCCACAGCAAGAACATCACCCTTGCCGATTCTGCCTTCTTTTACAGCCGTCAATGTAGCCGGGTTCATCGTAATCTGAGTCACGGCGACTGCTGTACGAACCGTAGACGTTTTGCCCGAAATATCTACCATACGAGCTCGTCCCTGTTCGTTAAAATGAGTAAAGGAATCCACGACTCCCTCACAGCTCCTTTCACATACCCAACTTTACTTCATTCATCATTTGTCGATTTTGCATGGTTACAATCTAAGCGTCCTTCAGGTGTAAACAGCACGTCCACTCGCAAATCTCCTGGCTCCATGGGTACTTGTGCCAACAATTGTCCCGGCAGCAGCAGCGAGACATAAAGCGGACCTAAAGAGCCGTTATTACGCTTCTCTGCCTCTACCTGTGCGGTAAAGCGATCATAGTAGCCTCCGCCATAGCCGATTCTGCCTCCACGACGATCAAAGGCCAAGCCGGGCACAACAACCCAGTCGATTCCCGTCCACATTTCAGGCAACCATTTCTTGCATGTCAATGCAGGCTCAGGGATGTTCCATACGCCGGGCACCATATTTTCATACTGATCCATCTCCCTCAGCTCCATGGTTCGGGTTACCGAATCCACTCTCGGGGCCAAGACACGATCTCCCTGTGACCAGCAATGCTCAATGAGGGGAGTCGTAGAAATCTCGCTGCCAAAAGAGAGATAACTAAATAATGTTAGCTTATCCCCGTTTCTGTCTATTCTAAGCTGCTCCCATGCCTCGATTGCATGCCGACAGGCCACAGCCGATGCCTTCTGCCTTGTCAGCGGGTCCATGGAGTCACGCGCTTCCCGTTGCTGTACACGCAGCGCGTTCTTCACATTACAGACATCCACACATCCGCCCTCCCGCACAATCGTCGATAATCATCAAAACGTTACAATTGTCCCATTTGTCAGTAAGTGCTGTACGTTGCAAGTTTTTTTCATTCTTTTTCACTTCTCGTTTAAGTTTATCATTGTTTATACAAATTGACTATACGAGGCTCAAGGGTTTCGGGGGTGAAAGCAGTGCAATAGTGGGTAATTTCATGTAAACTGGAAAGAAGGTACCTGCGAAAAAGGCAGGAAGAACTGTGCAAAATGTAATGGAGGAACGATACGCTATGCTATTGCAAGTAACCGGAATTACTAAATCCTATGGAATTGAGCCCGTTCTGGACGGGATTAACCTTCAAATATTGGAACGTGAACGTATTGGGCTGGTAGGTGTGAACGGTGCAGGCAAATCGACCCTGCTCAAAATCATTGCTGGTGAAATATCCTATGACAGTGGACAAATCTTTAAAGCGAAGGAAACCAGCATCGGTTATTTGGCGCAAAACAGTGGCTTAAATTCTGACCGTTCGATCTGGGATGAAATGATGCTGGTGTTCACACCGCTGATTGAAGCAGAACGAGAACTCCGGCAAATGGAGCAGGAAATCGCCGATCCGGCCAATGCGCAGAACGAAAAGCGTTATGCCGATCTGCTCGAACGCTATGCACGACGCTCAGATTGGTTCAAGGATCACGGTGGTTATGAAATGGAGACCCGTATTCGCAGCGTGCTGCACGGCATGGGCTTTGGTTCATTTGCACCCGAAACGCCTGTAGCCACCCTAAGCGGAGGTCAAAAAACCAGACTTGCGCTAGCGCGCATCCTACTGCTCGCTCCAGATGTCCTTATGCTCGATGAGCCTACCAACTATCTGGATATTCAAACACTGACGTGGCTGGAAGACTATTTGCGCGGCTACTCCGGCTCGCTGCTGGTCGTATCACATGACCGATATTTTCTGGATCGACTAGTGACGACGATTATTGAAATTGAGCGCCATCGCTCCACCCGCTATACAGGCAACTACAGCCGCTATATGGAACTAAAGGCTGCCGAGTATGAAACAAACATCAAGCATTACGAAAAGCAACAAGAGGAAATCGCACGGATGGAGGCATTTATACAACGCAATATCGTGCGAGCCTCTACAACCAAACGTGCCCAGAGCCGCCGCAAGCAGCTGGACAAAATGGAGCGCATGGATCGACCTATGGGCGATTTAAAAAAAGCCCACTTTTCTTTTGAAACTGCCTATATGTCGGGTAAGGAAGTATTAGAGGTGCGTGACCTTTCCGTAGCGTATGAGGGGAAAAAGCCTTTATTTCAGCATGCATCCTTTGACTTAAAACGTGGAGATACGGTGGCACTGATCGGTCCGAACGGGATCGGAAAATCGACTTTGCTCAAATGCCTGACTGGCTCACTTAAACCTGCTGCTGGGTCCATCCACTGGGGTACGAAAATCAAAATCGGTCTGTATGACCAGGAGCAGACAAACCTGAACCCCGCCAATACTGTACTGGAGGAGTTGTGGAGCGAATACCCTCATATGGAAGAAGCACGGATTCGGACAGTGCTGGGTAATTTCCTATTTAGCGGTGACGATGTACTAAAAAAGGTAGCTTCATTAAGCGGAGGAGAAAAAGCCCGCGTATCCCTGGCCAAGCTAATGCTGCGCGAAGCCAACGTATTAATTCTCGATGAGCCTACCAACCATCTGGATCTATTTAGCAAGGAAGTCCTGGAAGCGGCTTTGATGGACTATGACGGTACGCTCTTGTTCATCTCCCATGACCGTTATTTCCTTAACAAAATGGCTGAACGTGTCATTGAGCTTCATCCTGAAGGAATAGAACATTTCCTGGGGAATTATGATGACTATGTAGCCAAGAAACAAGAGTTGGAGGAAATCGCACAGGAGGCGCTCGAGGCAAATCAGAGCAATCGTGGCAAGGCCCCATCTGCCTCTGCGTCCGTAGCAGACGAGACCACTCCAAAATCACGCGCGGCCACCTATGCGGCAGACAAACAAGCCAAAAGCGAGGAACGTAGTCGTCAACGCAAGCTGGAGGCATTGGAAAACAAGATTAAAACGCTGGAAGAACAAATTGTAGGCTTGGAGGAACAAATGACCATGCCTGAAATTTATCAGGATTACACGGCACTTCAGGATATTCAGGCACAACTCGACACCCATAAACAGGAATTGACTGAAACCTATGCATCCTGGGAGGAACTGCTTGAGGCATAAAGCTGCTGCATAAAATCTTAGCCATAAAAATTTCACATTTCCCTCTTCTATTTTTTGTACACAAGAATATCCACAACTTTTGTGTATGGACGATATTGAAAAATGGCCTTTTAGGCCATTTTTTTATTGATAAAACGCCACCTTCAAATGAAAACCAAATTTATCCACTCCTTTACCCACATTATCCACAGATTTCACAATCAATATAGCTATGAAATATCCCCCATCCTACTATCACCTAAAAGTCTTAGCCTGCTTGCTTCGAGCCTGTTTATCCACATTTTGAACGGTATATGTGGATAACTTTGTTCACTACTTGACAAATCACATCATTATTCGGGCAGTATAAAATTTTCATGTTTTTTTGGTGGAACATGAAAAATCGTGAACAATTGTGACGAATCATGCGAGGAAATAAGATGCTGGCAATCATTCGCTCAAACTCCTGTATTTTATCCTCTTGAAATTCTATTTATATATATGTATAGCGCGGAATAAAAAAAGACACGACCCTGAATGTGTCGTGTCCTTCCTATTCGCTCAATTAAGTTTGAACAGACCACTCTTCCAGAGACAGCCCTGGATCAGCTTTCATGTCCAATGAGGTGAATTCTCCGCGCTTCCACTTGGCGTATGCCGCGGCACCGATCATCGCTGCGTTATCTGTACAGTATTTCATGGAGGGTACAAGCAGTTCGATGCCTTCACGCTCACAGCGTTCCCGCAATGCTGTACGTAGTCCACGATTAGCAGCAACACCGCCGCAAAGCAGCAGCTGCTTCGCACCGTATTCACGCATAGCACGAATCGCTTTTTCCACCAGCACCTCTACGACCGACTCTTGAAAGCCTCTTGCAATCGCTCCCGCATGAACGGTTTCTCCGCGCATTTTCGTCTGGTTAATTACATTCAGCACCGCCGATTTCAAGCCGCTAAAGCTAAAATCATAAGAATCCGGCTCCAGCCATGCACGCGGCAAAGTAACCACTTCCTCCGATTCATGGGCTACACGATCCACATGCGGACCGCCGGGATATGGAAATCCGATGGCTCGCGCTACTTTATCGTAGGCTTCTCCAACCGCATCATCCCTTGTACGACCAATAAGTTGAAAATGACCTTCGGACTCCATCAGCACTAGCTCGGTATGCCCTCCTGACACCACGAGAGCAATGCACGGATATACAATATCATGCTCCAACTGATTTGCATAAATATGTCCCGCAATATGATGCGTTCCGATTAACGGTTTGCCGAACGCCATAGCAGCGCTCTTGGCGGCGACTATACCAACCAGCAATGCGCCAACCAGTCCTGGTCCTTGCGTCACGGCAACCGCTGAAATCTCACGGGGGCTGATTCCCGATGTTTGCATAGCCTCGTCCAGCATATAGGTAATGCTTTCTACATGTTTGCGCGACGCTACCTCTGGCACAACACCGCCAAAGGCTTTGTGTGTTTCAATCTGACTGGAGATCAGATTCGAAAGCACCTCTGTGCCATTTTTCACGACAGAAACAGCCGTTTCATCACAACTCGTTTCCACTGCCAGTATATAGCAAGGCTCGCTAGAGGCAGAGCCTGTACCTGCTTTTTCCGCTTGCGTCATTGCTCCTGCACGCTTCCTTCCTGTTCACCGGATGCCCCGTGTGCGGGAAGATCCGCCCACATAATCACGGCATCCTCGTTATTATCCGAATAATAGCCCTTGCGTACACCTGCAGGCTTAAAGCCCTTTTTCTCATACAAGCCCTGAGCGATCCGGTTCGTTACCCGGACCTCTAGGGTCATACGCTCCATCCCTAAATAAGAGGCAGTCTGCATCAGCTCATCCAACAGCTTGTCTCCAAGCTTGCGTCCACGATAAGCCTCACGAACCGCAATATTTGTAATATGCGCCTCATCCATAATCGTCCACATGCCTGCGTAACCAATAGCTCGTCCATTAAGCTCCATAATCATATATTTAGCGAAATGATTCATCGTCAGCTCATTGCGGAAGGCTTCCTCCGTCCACGGCAGCGTGAACGCTTCATGCTCAATCTCCAGCACATCGGGGATGTCATCCAGTTGCATTAAGCGAAACTCAAGTTTCTCTTCCCGCTGTATGTTCTTTGCCATGTTGCTCACCGCCTCTTCAGCGCTGACGAAGCAGATTGGCTTCCGCCTCCGCCAGCTGGGTATAATTCGGAACCAGCGTATGTAGCTCGTCATATTCCTGACGAAGCAGCTTATCCGCCCCAAGGCGGCCAACCCATTTTCCTTCCAGCTCATACGGTACAATACGAAGCTCGCTCCATGCACGCAAGCGCTCCGCTGTTTCGGCGTGAATCGTCGTTTCACCGACGAGCCAAATCACCGCGGGACGCTCTTCGACAGGCAAAACCTCCAAACGTTGCAGCAGATCATCGGTCCACGCAGTCATCAACCGGATAGCATCCGCCTCTAACCGCTGCGGGCTACCGCTGTCGTTAACTGAATTCGCAGTGAACAGCCCCGTGTACACCTGACCACGGCGGGCATCCAGCACAGGCACAATCCAATCTGCTGCCTGCGTCCCAGACGAGTCGTTATTCGCAGACTCATGTTTACCTTCTTGCCCCTTCATTTCGATACCATGATTCCATCCACCCCAAGCCAAAGCCTGCAAAGTGGAAATGGATGTCACCGGAACCCCCCAGGCCCAAGCTAGTGTCTTGGCTGCGGTCACCGCGATTCGGATGCCAGTGTAAGATCCCGGTCCAACACCTACTGCAAGACCGTCCACATCATCGCGTGTCAGTCCTGCTTCGCTCAAAAGCCCTTCCAGCTCAGTAATGACATGCACCGAGTGATTGCGTTCGCCATAAACATTACTTTCTCCCAGCAGCTCTTTTCCGTTCATCAGGGCGGCCGCCATTACAGTCGTCGCTGTATCTAACGTCAAAAACCGCTCACGCGGCTTTTCATTTACATCTGTATGCTCTCTTTGCATGGTTCAAACTCCATTCTCCCGCAAGCTGCGGCACCATTGTTCATAAGGCTCGCCGTACCCGGTCAGGTGAATCAAGCGCTCCCCTACATCCGTTGTTTCTATATACATGTGAAGCCGCTGATTCGGCAACATATCCGGTATAATACTACCCCATTCCACCAGACATACTCCAGTCCCGTAAAAGTATTCGTCCAGCCCCAGATCCTCCGCCTCGTCCTGAGAGATACGGTATACATCCATATGATACAAAGGCAATCGGCCCTCGTACTCCTTAATGAGGGTGAAGGTTGGACTATTTACGATACCCGGCACCCCTAAATGGCTGGCAAAAGCCTTGGAAAAAGCAGTCTTGCCCGCTCCCAGATCTCCATCCAGCACAATCACGGTTCCGGGAACCGCTTGGGCTGCCAAAAAGCCTGCTAATGTCCCGGTCTGTGCCTCTGAGACAGAACGGAATACAAACTGTTCCTGCGAAATTGTCATCTCTTTTAATCACCTTTCGTCCGAATCGGACCGTTCCAACTTGTTCTTTATTATATAGTTCACCTTATGTCGCCGCAAGGCATGAAGACATGCTATTGTAAGTTAAGTGTTACACATAGGGAGGGAATCGAACTGATGGGACAAACCGTTTTACTCTTGATTGATGTTCAGCAGGCTATGTTCATGTATGATGAGAAGCTGTATCGTGAACAGGAAGTTGTAGCGCATTTGCAGCAGCTTTTAACCGAAGCCAGAGCTTCTGGTACACCGGTCATTTTCGTGCAGCATACCGATGAAGCGGATGAGGATTTCCGGGAAAACAGTCTAGGCTGGGCCATCGCAGACGTGGTGCGTCCTCTTCCTCAGGAACGAATTGTCCGAAAATCATCCTGGGACAGCTTCTACCAAACTGAATTGCGTGATGTGCTTCAGGGATTGGGGGCAAGCCAGCTGATTATTGCCGGAATGCAGACTGAATTTTGTCTCGACACGACTTGCCGAAGTGCCTATAGTCTGGGATACCAGAACAACGTGCTCGTATCGGATGCGCATAGTACATTTGATAGCAAGGTACTAAGCGGCGAACAAATCGTAGCTCATCACAACGCAGTGCTAGGTAATCGTTTTGCGCGTTTGCTCACGACGGCAGACGTACATTTTTCGTGAGCTGTTGAAGTAAAATTTTTACGTTCCAAGCCGATTGCTTTCAAGCAGTCGGCTTCTTTTTTGTTCACCCGAGCAAATAAAAAAACACTGACGTTATAACGTCAATGCTATAGGTGGCCCAGACATATATGGATTGATATTTATCCGAATTCCAAATGTATTCATTTGGATTGGCAACCTACTTTGCTTTTTTAGATGCTATAAGTCGGTTGCGAATTTACATATAGAGGGAGTTTTCCCCTGCGATGAGCTAAATGAAATTTACCAAGAAATTTTTTTCACAGATTGATTTGCACTTTCGTATTTAACATAAAATTCAATTTTTGATCACTATTTTCAGAAAAATCAAGAAATTAACAGAAAACATTAGAATGACCTACTTATTGTGGACGATATGGCTCTATAAACATCTGTATTTGGATCTATGTAAAGATTTGAACATTGAGCAAAATCTGTATTAGAACTATGATAATTCTGGTTTTAATTTCCAGAAAGGAAAGAAGGCGATCGGACCGTCATACTCACTGTCTTAGGCACCATGATATGCCCGCATGTAAATGTATCTTGCAGTTTTTACGTTTCGTAGGTTAGGACCGGAATTACGAATGGAAGTGCAGTCATGGATGTAGTGTGTCCTTGAACACAGCGAAAGGAATGTGAGTTTTTATGAAAAAAGTAGCTATAGTAAGCCCGTTGAGAACAGCGGTCGGTTCATTTAATAAAGCTCTTGCCCCCCTGAGCGCTCCTGAACTGGGAGCAACCGTGATGACAGCATGCCTTCAGCAAAGTAAATTAGAGCCTTCTTTGATTGATCAAATTTTTATGGGAAATGTTCTTCAAGCGGGCAATGGTCAAAATCCTGCCAGACAGGCGGCACTAAAAGCCGGTATCCCCATTGATGTACCCGAATCAACGATAAACACGGTTTGCGGTTCAGGACTTCATGCCGTCGCGTTAGCTTACGATTCCATATTGGCAGAACAAGGAAACATCGTCTTGGCCGGTGGCATGGAGAGCATGTCGAACGCCCCTTATCTGCTAAAAAATGCTAGAAACGGCTACAAGCTCGGTAACGGTGAATTGGTAGACTCCTTGGTGGCCGATGGCCTAACATGCCCGATCAACCATTACCATATGGGAATTACCGCCGAAAATGTTGCCGAAAAATATGGAATTTCAAGACTTGAGCAAGATGCATTTGCTTATGAAAGCCAGATAAAGGCTGTCGAAGCAAAAAACAACAAGGTTTTTGAAGAGCAAATTGTTCCGGTCATGATCAAAAACAAAAAAGAAACTACTTATTTCACAGAGGACGAACACATAAGAGGAAATACGACGAAAGAAAAACTTTCTCAGTTAAAACCTGCGTTTAAAGAAAACGGAACGGTTACTGCGGGAAACGCTTCGGGCATCAATGATGGTGCGGCGGCTATGCTAGTCGTGTCGGAAGACAAATGTAAGGAACATGCGTTAAAGCCGTTGGCATATATCAAAGGTTACTCGCTTGTTGGTGTTGACCCTGCATATATGGGAATGGGACCGGTAAAAGCCATTTCGTCACTGCTGAAGAAACAGGGAATGTCTATAGATGACATTGATCTCTTTGAAATTAACGAAGCGTTCGCTGCACAAGCTCTAGCGGTGCAAAAAGAGCTTGGAGTTAATCCAGAGAAAGTCAATGTCAATGGCGGCGCGATCGCAATTGGTCACCCTGTTGGTGCAAGCGGTGCTAGGGTATTGGTTACGTTGGTTCATGAAATGGTACGCAGATCTTCACGTTATGGCGTAGTCTCGTTATGCATTGGAACGGGTATGGGAATAGCCATGCTGGTTGAAAATGCTCTCATTTAAAGTGCTTGTTCAAGATAATTGTTGAAATACCTCTTAAAAAGGAAGGGAGATCGCTATGAATCAAAAAGATGTACTTTCACTCCAATCCATGCCTGCGGCCAGTGGTAGTTATGGACGTCCGCCATGCCGGTTCATCAACCGGGAATTCTTTATTATTACCTATGAATCCGATCCCGCGGCGATTAGACAGGCGGTCCCTGAACCTCTTCAGCCGGATGGAAGTAATACGGTTTCCTATGAATGGATCAAAATGCCCGATTCATCCGGTTTAGGAAGCTATGAGGAAAGCGGCATTGTCATTCCGTGTACTTATAATGGAGAACCGTGTAATTTTGTTGCCCAAATGTATCTGGATAACGCACCTGCTATTCTGGGGGGACGTGAAATCTGGGGATTTCCGAAAAAATGGGCGAAACCTCGCCTGATCGTTGAGGATACAGAGACGCTGACGGGTACCTTGCATTATAATAACGCCCTGGTAGCCATGGGAACCACCCCTTTCAAATATAACGTTCTTGATGAAAAGGAAACGGCTAAAGCCATTGCAAAAACGCAAGTTAATCTGAAATTAATTCCTGATGTGGACGGTACCCCTAAAATTGCTCAGTTAGTGGCGTATAATCTCGAAGATATTACTGTAAAAGGCGCCTGGTCAGGACCTGCCAGATTAAGCCTGATCCCCCATGTCAACGCTCCGGTGGCAGATTTGCCGGTTAGAGCTTATGTTGGCGGAAAACATTTTATTGCCGATTTAACACTTCCATATGGAAGAGTCCTATACGATTATCTCCAATAAAGCTTGCTTCCTAAAAAATAGATAAGGAGACAGAACCATGAATAAAAAAGTAAACTCCGCTGAAGAAGCAGTTAAGAAAATTAAAGACGGAGACACAGTGATGGTTGGAGGTTTTATGCAAGGAGGCATTCCGGAGGAGCTGGTGCGTGCGCTTGTCGACACCAATTCCGCTGATAATCTTACGATTATTTCCAATGACACAGGCACACCGGAATTATCTATTTATAGACTTGTAAAAAGTGGAAGAGTCAAGCGAATTTTCGCATCCTATATTGGCTCCAATCCCGAAACAGGAAGGCTCTTGATGACAAAAGAAGCGGACGTTCAACTCTTCCCGCAAGGAACGCTTGCTGAAAAAATACGCGCAGGTGGTGCTGGTTTGGGTGGTATTTTAACCCCTGTGGGTGTAGGCACCATTGTAGAGGAAGGAAAAAAGAAAATCAAAATTGACGAAAGAGAATATCTGCTCGAACTGCCGCTGAAAGCCGATGTGGCGCTTATCAGAGCCCATAAAGCTGATGAAGCAGGGAACCTTGTCATCAACGGCTCTTCACGCAACTTCAATTTGGTGATGGCTACCGCAGCCGAGTATGTAGTTGCTCAGACCGATGAATACGTTAAGGCCGGTGAAATTGACCCCAATCATATCAATGTTCCTGGAATATTTGTCGATGCGATTGTAAAGGTAGGTGGAGACAATGAATAACAGAGAATTGATTATTAGAAGAATAGCCCAGGAATTCAAAGACGGCGAAGTGGTCAACCTGGGTATAGGATTGCCTACCATGGCAGTGGACTATATCCCCGAAAACGTTAATATTATGCTGCAGGCGGAGAACGGAATTGTCGGCGTTGGTCCCAAAGCAGCTCCGGGAAAAGAAAGACTCGATTGTATCGATTCAGGCGGAAACTACGTTACAACCGTGAAAGGAGCCTGCTTTATTGACAGTGCGCTTTCGTTTTCCATTATACGTGGAGGGCATGTGGACGTTACCGTTCTGGGTGCCCTGGAGGTCGATGAGAAAGGCAACCTTGCAAACTGGATGATCCCAGGGAAAAAGGTGCCAGGCATGGGCGGAGCCATGGATTTGGTGGTTGGAGCCAAGAGAGTGATTGTAGCCATGGAGCATGTGAACAAAAATGGGGCGCCGAAAATACTGAAACAATGCAAGCTGCCCCTAACCGCTGTAAATGTGGTAAAGACCATCGTAACCGAAAAGGGTGTCATCGATGTTATTCCGGGTAAAGGGCTGATGCTCAAGGAAATTGCTCCAGGTTTGTCGGTGGAAGATGTTCAAATGGCAACAGAGGCTGAGTTGATGGTTTCTCCACATTTGAAGACCATTGCAGTGTAAAAACCAGTTCCACCTTCAAATTAACTTGTCTTGCGTTTAACTTGTCTCCCCAATCGCACTTATTATATAAAATAAGGTTCGCTAATTGCTCATTGAGCAATTGCGAGCCTTTTTAGGTTGGATTCCCTCTCCTATTGTTCTTCCAATCGATCCACACGAACGGTTTGTGTATTGCCGGGTCTGCTGCCGATCTGTATCGTTGCCATACCATTCGCTTCATCTACATGCTCAATCCAAATCGGTTTGCCATCCAATTGAACGGCAATCGTTTCGGTTGAATCATAAATGGCTTTTGCTCGTTCCACATTCATACTGTTCTCCTCCTGCTCCTTGTTTTTGTGCAATATTTAGAAATATAGGTCACCTAGTCTTCGTCTATAATCCGTTCCACATCCAATGAAGGAAAGCTATGAGAAGGCGAAGTTGAAACTACAGCCTCCAAATCCACATGAGCGACAGCTACGGGAAAAGGCGGCGGCGTTCCATGTGAAAGAGCAAACTCGGGTGGCAATGCATCCTGTTCGCCTGCAGCAGGCCCTCGAAAGGCAATCTGACTTTGCCCCACACGATGACTGATCTGCTGAGGATAAGGTTTTCTAGGCATCAATGGTGTACCTCCTTTTGAATCGGATATGACTTAACATTCACCAATAAAACCGAAACCATGCGCAAGTGAAAGCAATTCGTAGCCTACATTTGCACCTCATACATTCCTTTGTGCGAAGCATACTAAGTGAAAAAGGAAATGCTCACAGCCCGGGTGTCCGGAATCGAAATATGAAATATGCGGGTAAAAAAGGAGGACTGGCGGTATGCATACAGTCTGGAAAGGCGCGATCAGCTTTGGGCTGGTTCATGTGCCAGTTAAAATGTTTTCAGCTACTGAGGACAAGGATATTTCCATGCGTTATATTCACAAGGAATGTGGGAGTCCACTGAGCTATGTACGGAAGTGCCCTGTTTGTGATAAGGAGGTTGAATGGGAGGAAATTGGAAAAGGCTACGAATATGAAAAAGGAAGATTTGTCATGTTCGACAAGGAGGAACTGGAGCAAGTTAGCGGACAAGCCGATAAAAATATCGTGATTTTGGACTTTGTGGATTTACAGGAAATTGATCCGATCTACTTTCAGAAAACGTATTATTTGTCCCCGGATCAGGCCGGCTCCAATGCGTATAAGCTGCTCATGAATGCAATGAAGGATACCGGAAAAATCGGGATTGCCCAAATCTCCATCCGCTCGAAAAGCAGTCTGGCAGCCATTCGCGTGCTGGATGAATGCTTGGCGGTGGAGACCATGTTTTACCCGGACGAAATCCGTCCCATTGCTCAAGTTCCCAACTTACCTGGACAGGAGGAGGTTAAAGAGAAAGAGCTGACCATGGCAAAAATGTTGATTGAGCAGCTATCTACCCCTTTTGATGCAGCAAAGTATACGGATCAGTACCGCGAGCGTCTGCTGGATCTTATCCAGCATAAAGTAGCTGGCGAAGAGGTGCGAATTGCCCCAACACAGCCTCAGACTAATGTGGTTGATTTAATGGCTGCCCTCCAAGCCAGTATTGAGGCTGTGAAGCCTGTCGTTACCGATCCTGGTCCTGCTGCGAAAAAACGTCCTGCGCGTAAACCAGCAGCCGTGACAGCACAACAAGCTGTGGCAGGCGACGCCATCTCTCCTGCTCCAGTCAAAAAGAAAAGGAGCCCTGCTAAACGTAAAGATACGTGAGCTTTACAGGAAAGGAAATAACTAAATGTAGAGACAGAAAATTTTCATTTAGGGGGGATGCGATGTGTTTCTACCCCACATCCCCTTTAATTTGAAAACACTTATTCCATCTAATGACCCTTTAATGGAATAACATGACTGACATTTTTAATCAACTCTATTGACACTTAACACTACCATCAATACTACACTTCTTGAGCCACATTATTACAAATTTATTGATGTAGTTGAGATGGACTCACTTTTTGAATTTGAACAAGTATATCAAACGATTTACCTAATGATATATCAACAGTTTTTGGTATATCAGGGCCTTCCGTAGTTATTCCAGCGAAAATTGGATGTTGTTGGTTTAACCAAGTTTTTGTCACTCCGTTCGTCTTACGTAAATCTATAATAAATTGATCTTTTTTGACATGTCCAAAGATGTAGTTATAGCTGTTGGGATCATCTGATTTTAATGTTCCATATGGGCCAAATTCACCGTCATTATTGTAGACATTATATTGCCCTTCGTAAACTGATGTTCCAATAGATACATACCGTTTCCCATAATATTCCGCTAAATGCTGCCCAGCTACTTTAGGGTATATAAAAGGAATCATATTTGTTTTCGAAATGTGTCCGTTATGTCCCCAAACAATGGTTTTTCCTAAATGTTCTTCAGTCCACTTCGCATTTTCATACATTGCAATATCATGTTTCAAAAAAAGGTCGGATGGTTTATCAGGTGGTGACGCTAACATTGTAGTAAATTGTTCAATAATACGGGCATTTTGTTTTATCCATGCGAACTCTCTGGATTTTCCATTTAGATAGCTTTTATTTTGTTCTAATAAAGCACTGATTTGTTTAGCATCTGAAATATACTTTTCTTTTTCCTTTTGCGTAAGGCTGCCAAAGGTATCCATATCCTTTGTTACAGGAATAAGCCCTCTTATCTTCTTTTCGACTCTAGGCACAAGATCTGAATTGTTTCTTTTTATATATTCTACTATATTATTATAAACATTCTCGTTTACTGATTGAATATCCATCCCAATGACACGCACTTTAGATTTATGTTTTGGATTAGCATTATATTGCCGAATCCAACTAAGTAGATGTAACATTTCTTTCGTCTTAAATGCAGGTGATAGATGTTGGCTTGGGTTTACCTTACCAGTAAGAACATATCGATCAAGTTCCAAAGCTCTGTCCCATCCCTCTTCTAAAACTAAGTTGGTAAAGCCCTTTTCAGATACTAAATAATTAACAATGCGGTGTTTCATTGTATAAACTTCATGAGCCCCATGTGTAGCTTCACCTAAACCTACAATTGAAGCTGAACCTACCATATTCTTAAGTGGTTTTAAATCATTAAGAGGTGCAGTTGGATTCGTTGTTTTTAAAGGCTTTGCATGCGCTTCTAACCATTCTGCTATTTGATTTGTATTGTAGGGAGCTGTAACAGGAACTACTGTTTTCGAATCTGCATAAGTACTTCCTACAAAATTAGCCAGCATTATAGCAGAAGCACCAAGTGCAATAATCATTTTCTTTTTCATAAAAACCTCCTGAAATACTTACTTATTATTTTTCTAAATTCCCTAAAAGTCCCCTTTAACCATCAATTTAAAATTCGGCATTCACCTCATGGATTTTTTTGAAGTACGACTCTTTCTGCATACAAGCATATTGGGTCGTCTTCAGTAATCCAATTGTCACTCACTCGCTATCATTTAAGCTAGTTACAAATCTTCACTATTTCATGTGACATGCAATGCTCGCTAACGTATTGATCAGCGCCAACATGTCACAAAGAAAATGATGACATGTTGATGACAGAGATGACAGCTGTGCGGTTAGTATGGTGCAGTACCATCAATAAAGGCGTGCATCGATATTAATATCGATGCACGCCTTTTGTTGAAAAGGGGAGTTGTTATTTAGCTTTTTGTCATTTTCCGTAGTTCAAAATCATTTATCAAGTCTTTATAAATCGTCTTCATTTCTTGTGTGAAAAGATCCCCGTGAGGCTTACGGATTAGACATTTTCATTTTTCTACTTTGAACAGGGACTTCGAGTGCATAACTTATATCATTCCCTTAACTCAGCCCATAACTTGGATCGTTTTTTTATATGTAAGCTCCCGAACCTTCGTTTTGCGTCGCTTCGCGTTAAGCTTAATTGTCAGCTGGTTTTCCTGATAATAAGTTTTGTGATAAAACTTTCATTGTTCTATACGTTAGGGTAGCGCTCCCTTTCCTTCACTCGATATTTCTCGGGGTTAATTTTAAGCTTAATGTTCAAAAATATAATCATAATCAAATATGTCATGATTCGTACTTATAAGTACACAATCCATCTTTTTCAAATTCACCTCGTTAATTTCAGTACTCTTCAAACTGAAGCTTTGTATTACTTTATATTCTGGAACATAAGGATCAGAATATAAAATATTAACGCCTTTTTGTTGCAAAATTTTTAGTATATTTATGGAGGGTGACTCTCTTATGACTAAGGGGCGGCGCTGACAGTGCTTTGATACGAAAGTAGCTGACTGAACGCCCCCCGCTCCTCTTCTACCAGTTGGTGGTAGTTCCCCTGCTGTATGACCTCGCCTTGATCCAGAACAACAATTTGATCTGCATGTCTGATCGTTGACAGGCGGTGAGCGATCACGATCAACGTCATTTGACCTTTCATCCGTTCCAATGCTGCCTGAATTGCAGCCTCGTGCTCACCATCCAGTGCACTTGTCGCTTCATCCAGGATGAGTACAGGAGGATGATGCAAAATAGCCCGCGCTAATACCAGCCGTTGACGCTCTCCCCCAGACAGACGAATCCCGCGATCACCAATGACTGTGTCCAGCCCTTCTGGCAGTCTGGATACAAAGTTGTCTGCAGCTGCAAAATGTAACGCCTCCCATAGCTGTTGTTCACTAGCATCCTTATCGGCCAGCTTCAAATTTTCACGGACGGTCGCATGGAACAAAAACGGGTCCTGTGACACATAGCCAAACGACTGCCGCCACAGCGGCAGCAATTTGTCGTCCAGCACATGACCATCGATTTTAATCTGTCCCCCCGTTGGGCGTAAAAAACCCATTAGAACATCGACCATTGTGCTTTTGCCTGCTCCTGATTTCCCTACAATGGCAGTCATTCCCCGGGCGGGTATCAACAAATTAATATGACGTAGGGCAGGCTCTGCCGCACCCTCGTAGCAATAATCCAAATGGCAGCATTCTATTCCATTACGAAGGGATAGAGGTTGTCGTGCAGATGTAGATGTAGATGTAGATGACAAATGATATACGGATGAATCGAATGGGACATGATTCTCAGAGGATGTAAGCCCAATTAAAGAAGGATCTGAGAAAGCCTCGCATTCCCGTTGCACTTTGGTTACACTCTCAAAAGCAGAGATCATAGACATAATATATTCCAGGCTCGCTTGAATAAGGGCAAACCTGGGCCATAAGCGGGAAAATATAAGGACGAGCACGATCAGTTTTTCAGGTGTAACATGCAGCCACTGGAGCGACACAAATAGGACACTAACGACAAAAACAGCTGCCGCTATGCGATGAAAAAACTGTGTGGTCGCATTTTGCCGGACAAACTGAGTCGTATTATCCTCCATGCGCTGCGTCAGGGAGCGAAACCAATGGATATTCGCTGCTTCCAGCAGATTGCTTTTAATATCTTTCATCCCGTTCATATGATCCGTAATTCCGGCAAAATAAATCTGTGACAGCTCAGTGGTACGGTCACCTAATTGTTTGGCATTTCGGATGGAGCGACGGAACACGACAAACAACACCAAGCCACTCAGAAACACCAGCCCGGTTAAAGAAGGGGATAGCCAAAAAGCCAGCGCAATCTGGATTAGCGTAAACATGACGGCCGTGGTCAGTTGAAGAAGCAAATTCGTTCCCTGACTGACACGCGCCAGCTCGGTCGTCATCACGTGGCTAAAATCAGATTTACGCTGACGCAAATAAAAAGCCCACTGCGCCTTCATAAAGGAAGTGTATACGTCTATTCGAAGGGAACGCATAAAACGCTGCTGAATCCGTGAGTTAAGAATGGACTGGTAACGCTGAAGCCAAGCCTGCCCGGTAAGCAGCATGACGAAAAACATTAGCATTCCCGGCAACAGCCAGCTTTTAGGAATGGACGGCAAAAAATAATCAAATCCATCCGACAGAAATGGCATCTCTGAATGACCGCCAAATACGCCGATGGCCGCCAGCATAGGAACAAGCATATAAATGCCGACACCCTCCAGTAGACTGACGATCATCATACATCCAATATTAAGAAATAACGCCCCGCCGTTCACGCTATACAGCTTGGTCATATATAATCGCAGATGAGTCATCATGTACACTCCTTATCGGGTTAGTGCTTTGAAAATCGACGTTTTAGCCAAAGAAATGGACGTAAAGGAATATACAAAAAATGCAGCTGGCGAGGCAGTGGGCAAATGACTGAATCCCTCGTAGAAGGAAACAAACGGCTGATGAGATACCATAGTCTGTGTCTTGGCTCCTTTAAGGAAAGCAGGTAAGCGCGGCTAACCGGTTGAGGAGTAAACGCTGTTGTTGTAGCTCCAGCAATGGCTGGACTGGAGGCGACTGTAGCAGCACCTACAGGCTTGGCAAGGCTACTTACAGCAGTGTTCACTGTATTCACCGGGTCACCAAGGATGCTGCTGGCATCTTTCGATATGCCAGCAGCACTACTGACGGCGTACAGAACAGCTTCGCCGAAGGTTCCGTTAGCTGAAATACCGCCATCCGAAGGGGCGGTATTCATTGACTCGGTTAAAGCTACGTTAGGCAATAGCTCTGGCCGAACGAGTCTGCCTGTACCCGCCCCATTGGCAATCGGGTACGGCGCAGGGACGCTGGCCTGCATAAAGGCCAGCGCGCTCAGCGCAAGCCTGTGCGCCTGCCGGGTAGCCGATATCGGACGCATCGGCTCCGGGATCGGCGTACCGAACAGCGCAGCGGCCAGTGCCCAAGCCTGCCCGCCCGCGGGCAGGCCTCCGTAACGGCGCATTTGCGGCAGTAGCGCCCCCCAATCGACAGCACGTACCGCAAGCCTGTCGATGTCAACCAACCAGCGCAGTCTGAACCAGCCGTGACGCGCTCCGTGTGCGCTGAGGTACAGAAATTGATGCTCGCTGCCAAGCGTATACATGCAGGATGTCGTCACATTCCTGCTGTCGGCAGAAGTCGCTGGTGCCATCTGACTGGCTCGAACTGCTGGGGCTTTACCCATTTGCCGGCAGCCCCAAAGCTCATCAAAGGAGGGCTCCCGCCCCCCATCCGGGTGAAGCCGCCAGTGCAACTCGACTTCGACCCTCTTTTGCGGATGTAGGAAGGACGCATGATGATCCTTCCACTTCCAGCTGCCAAGGACGCGCACTTCTCCGCTTTTGGACGCATACCCAGCTTCCTTCATCCAGTGCTCCGCTTCATCCATGTCATCCGGGGCAATAAGTAAATCAATGTCTTTAGAGGTACGCAGGGAAACATCCCCGTACAATTGCTGCGCCAGAGCAGGACCCTTCAACATCAGCACACGAATTCCATGAGCTGTGAGCAGCCTGGTCAGACGCTCGGCTTCTGCTTGAAGATGGAGCATGCGCAGCGTGTTTCGATGATATTGCGCCTGAAGGTTTCGCAGCAATTCTGCGGGAATGAACGGGTGATTCAACGTTTTCAGCTGGAGATACACCGTAGGTATCACACGATGGTGTTCTGTCAGACGCAGCAAGCGGGACCAATCGATCTCCTGCAACTGGGAAGCAGTCATCGTATTCTGCCATAGATTGACGTCTTTACGAAGTAGAGAGAGTAACAACGTTAATTCTTGATCCTCATTCCAATTCGCAAGTTCCAAAATAGACTTGGTGGTCATGGATTCTTCTCCTTCGATTCTTTGAACGTTCTTTGTTTCTTTTATATCGCACTAAAACTAAAACAGAGAACTGCCTTTATTCGCTGTCCTCGTATTTGTAGCTGTCCCAGCACGTCTCCCGAATATTCCCACCACGGTAAACGCTCCCATCTCCCGTTCTCCCGTAACATAGATCGGCCCACTCCGTACCCATGCATGTGCTGCCAATTGTCCCGCAGCATTTTTGGCTGTGCCCAGATACAGTGTACAGTCCAGTTTTCTGCGTACCAGCAACGTCATAGCGGCAGCGGCTTGTACAAGACAGCTACTGCGCCAAGGAGTATAACGGCTGGCTACATCCACAGCTTGTGAAATGTGACGGATAGACTTCTCCTGCCCGACCTCGCACTGCCAAGAGGTTTCTTCCATACATATTCCCCAAGCCCCTGAGTAATCTCCAAAAGAACGACGCTGGCGAAATCTCGCGCATCCCAGCTCCAGCCAGGCTTCCGGCAACAATCTCCTGACCTCTGGAGACAAGAGAAGAAGCCGTTGTATCCGCATGTTAGTTCAACTCCCGCAGGAGCCTCAGCAATCCTTCCCGCTCCAATTCAGCTACAAAGGTATGCACCTGCTGTCTGCACTGTTCCTCGTCCACTTCATATTCATTCGTCAGGACAGTTACAATATCTTCAATTGAAGGGCTGAATTCTGCCAATTCCCAAATCCGTCCTCCTGTGAAGCCCAAATTATAATACTTTCCCGTATGAATACTCATCATCACTTTTTCTCCGTCCATATCACTTACATAGACCTCTTCACCATACGTGATGCGATAATGATCCTTAGCTGGATTAATGGCTGCCATAACTCTTTTCCTCCTTATGAATGAGTTCAAGTACACGTTGTACAACCTCGGACGCCGTAAAGAAGGAGCTGTCCCTAAGCAGCCGCCAGCCTTCCACTTTCCGAGCCATCCGAGCCGCTGTATCAAAATACCATTCACCCAAACCCATTCGCGGAATGATCGCCCTACGATATGTATGCTGTAGTAATGTATGCAAGCACTCCAGTTTGTTCAAGGGCTGTTCCGTAACCACCACTGGCTCCCCTTCACGCATCGACTCACGGTTGGGAGAATCGCTCACAAGCTCGAATACACCGCCCAGGGGAAGCGGATCGTTATAAAATTCGTCCACAGCAGGCACGGCATATTTATTGAGCTCACCTGCAATCCTACGCAAATCTTGGTATTGTGCCCTTACAGGATTACCGTCAGTTAGGGAAAGAACATGCTTTCTTTGCCGTACATACTTGTTCTCCCGTAATGCCTCCAATTGAAGCAAGCTTTCCAGTCCCAGCTTCTGCTGCGGATATGCCGGATATACGATGGCTGCGGAAGCTGTCACGTTTATAGCAATCACATCATCACTGATCATCTGATAGCCAGCCTGTCTAAAGGCAGCAGCCAG
Source organism: Paenibacillus sp. FSL W8-0439 (assembly GCF_038008995.1). Lineage (NCBI taxonomy): Bacteria > Bacillati > Bacillota > Bacilli > Caryophanales > Paenibacillaceae > Paenibacillus > Paenibacillus sp. FSL W8-0439. The sequence continues at coordinate 1,414,293 of NZ_JBBPAK010000001.1, read as the reverse complement.
CGTCGATTTTCCCGTGCCGGATTCACCTACAAATGCATAGACCCGACCTCCGATGACGACCGCACTTCCGTGAATAGGTAAAACCCGTTTTTGCAACAGTAGAACACCCATGCATGTGCCCAGTACAAACAACCGCACGGTGTCAGGATCAGCCCTTGGCAACATACTTACCTCGATTTCCTTGCCTCCCCTGATGGCATAAATGGCCGTGCCCGGTATTAGGAACATAAAGCGTTCACCCTGCATTACAAAATTGGCCTGCTCCAGTTGGTCCCTCCATGCTGACAAATCAACCTGCCGGATGACCACATCCTCTACCAATCCCGGTTCTGCTGGGATCAGCTCAGGCAGAGTCAGCTCACTGGCAATCCTGAGTCCAAAGGCTGTATATTTCACCCAACTGTTATGGGCACTCCTGTCATGCGCGATAGGACTCACTCCCTGTTCTTAAAATTCCGTCTTTATTTCTTCCGGTCCAACCTAACCCGAATGAAATAAAGACGGCTCGTGATCAGTAAGCTATCTGGATCTCAGCCCAACATCGGCTCATGTATAATTATCTTCCGTTAGCTCGGATTATACAGATCGGCATCATGGTCTGACACCCAATCAATCTGTTTCCAGCCTTTACCCGCCATAGTCTGGTTAATATCCAGCACCTCAATCGTCGGTTCCTGCCATTCTTTTTTACTCATCTCATCACCTCCCCTCCCACGAATGGCACGCCGTCTGATCGGTTAGATCCAAATCAGTTCAAACCACAGAGAAAACGGTACACGATCAGGCTGTGCATGAATAGTCGTATATTCGGATCGGATGCCTGGTCCGGACGGGGATGTCGGTATTTCGCCATAGCCGTCTTAATGTAGTCCATATTGAGATATTCGGCAGCTCGTAAATCATGACACATCACTTGCAGCTCTCCCATAAACGTGTCCCAGCAAGGAAGCATACGATGTAGCCAATCCGCAGGCTGTACGCCGCGTACTCGCTGGTTCAACCGAACATCATCAGGGAGATGATCACGCATAGCTTTACGAATGAGGGCACGGTCCCGGCCATTTTGTACATATTGTTCAAAAGGTACCGATAAGCAAAAGCGAATGACACGGCTGTCTCCGGTTGGATCACGTTCCCACAGGCCATAACGAAGTGAAAGTTTGGTCGCCATGACACCATTTTTGTTGGCAATCGCCAAATTTGAAAACTTCTCTTTTCTTGTCTGATCGGCATTTTTTCTCCAGCCAGTTCCACTCAATACGGGAATATCTTCTACATTCATCCGCTTGGCAAACTCCGGGTGAATCAGTGGAGGAATCAGACTTTGCTTGCCACGTCCCCACCATGTGCGAGCGTCAAGTGAGGTGGCTTTTTTCAACATCACGGGCAGTAAATGAGACATACGACTGCCTGTAAGCTTGCTATACCGCCTCACTCCCTGCCAAGATTGCAGCCAATGCAAACGGCGAAACTGACGGGCATAATAGTCCAGTGCAGGCCCCCACGAAACGGTAAAGTTGCCGCGTGCCCCAGTCAATAGAACTCCGACATTATGTTCCTGTGCTTTCTCATAAAAACCTCTAATCCAGAAGGAGTTTTCAAAATATTTGTAGGGAGCCTCCATCAACTCCAGCCACATATCAATTTCAGAAAACGGACTTTTCCCCTCAAAATCCATATAATTTTCACGAATGTTGCCCACATAGCGAGCCGTGGACTGAATATAGCTGCGTTCGTTCGCCAGCAATGTAGGTGGTGTCCAATCTGTAAAATCTTGAACAGGTACATAGCTGTAGGCATGTAGCGGCTTGTGTTGTAAGTGCAGCGCTGGCGCGGCAAAGCTGGCAACCGCTCCGGAATCCAATCCCCCACTCAGGGCAGCCCCTACAGCGCGATGCGTCCGTAATCGGGCAGTTACCGCCTGGGAGAATACCTCGCGGAAAGCTTCTATGTATTCCCCGCCTGTTTTGAGCCGCAACGGCTCTACCTCATCCAGACATGCATATTTACAGAGCGATTGCTTACCCTCTTCCATAGTGAACCAATGTGCAGGAGGTAGCTGGTTGATATGCTTGTAGGCGGTTGTCCTGATATCGACGGATTCCTGCATTGCACGGATAGATAAGAATTCGGCCAGCCATGGTTCATGCAGTTCTTTTCGCAGAGAGGACAGAACCAATAGCGGGGCAACTACCGTGCTAAACGCAAATCCTCCGTCATGTTGGTAGGTATACAGCGTACGATTGCCTGTCATATCTCTAGCACCATATAACCGATGTTTCTTGGCATCCCAAATGACAAAGGCAAAATCACCTATCAGATAACCTGCTGCATCAACACCCCATTTGTCGTATGCCAGTAAAATCAGCTCGCTGTCCGTGATATCTATCCGCCGCCCCTGCTCAACTGCTAGTCGTTCAAACAGCTCAGAACGGTTGTCAATGATCGCATCGGCCGTTATAGCCAAATCTCTTAGCTCATCATAAAAGGGAAGACGCTCATGAACAGATTCGGGGGTCACATGCTGGGCATGACATCCCAAAAAAATCGAACCTTCACACCAAGCGCACACGCGGTCAGCGGGATATTTTTGCAGAGTTTGCATCATTTTTTCGCCTTCTTCAGCATATACAGACTCATGCCCAAATCTATAGATTCCGGCAATTGCACTCACGTTCTCCCCCCTTTTCTTTTCCGATACTTGATAATACTTCAGACGCCCAGCGCCCGAACTTACGGGCCAATAAATGGGACCGGAACCCTTGGCTTGGGCGCTGATAGCTTTGGAGCTGCGCGATCAGCCGGTTCCGTTCCTCAAAGCTATGTGCCAGTCTGTTTTCCAGTGATTGAATTCGTCGATCACTCACGATCTGTGCCATATCCATCCTTGCCGGGTTGTGAGGTGCAGCATGACAGGTTGCATTTGTCATGAATTCTTTGTTATCTGCATCCCGATCTTCCAGCATCCGATAAGCTGCCTTCCATTCAAAACCACTTTGTTGGAGGAACTGGTGTGTACGTCGACTCAACAGCTCTACATCAGGGTCATCCTCAAAGCGGACTCCCGTCAACTGCTCAGCCTGTTCCAGCGCTTCTCCGTAACCAAGCTGCCTAAACAAGCGAGCTCCAATGCTTCTGCAATACAGTTCAATTTCCATTGTACTCAATAGATATTGCCAACTATGTACCGAATTCTGATGCGCCTGTTCATGCTCCATGACAAACGGATCACCCGCTCCCATGCTATAAAAAAGATTGGATTGGGGCGTATCCGCAAAGTTCCCGTACCTTTCCATCCCCGGCTCATAATGGATCTCCAGAAAATGACACAGCTTCTCAATCTCCATCCTTGGATTGGCTACGAGCTGTTCATACATCAGCGGGTATGCAAGTGGATGAGGTGTGGCAAAATAATGAGCGTACCGGAACAAACCAACCGTAATATCTGTCATTTTCATATTAAAATGCGGACTTCCCAGTTCCTTCAGCAGGTGAAAGTTCCCATTTCGGAGCTGATTGACCTTTTTAAACGAGGCCACGATGGACAAAGGATTGCGGATAAGCCACACTCGACGGGCAGCCGGGAACAAACGGTCTACAAATTCAAGCACTGTATAGTAACGCGGTGATTTGTCGATAAGCATATCAGCGGTCGTCCCCTGAAGCAGGCCATTATATATTTCAAGTGCATACGAACGAGCGGCCTGCTCCAATACATGTGGAGGGACCATACCTTTAAAAAATTGCCGGAGTATTCCTGTTCCTCCATATGGCCGTGCATGTGACTGAGGAAGATCATATAAACTGAGCAGAAACCACATTTCCTGCGTGGCAAACAGACGGGAATGGTTTTGCAAAATGGCGGTTAGCAGCGAGCTTCCACTTCGAGGGACACTCAACAGAAATACTAGCTTTCCGCCCTGCTTTTCAATCAAGCACACTCCTCCTCTACCTCTGCTCAAGACGTTTTAATAGATACATATCGTATTTTTATTATAATTTATGATACATAATGTATCTTGTCAATCCCTTTGATGGATAAATTCTGTGCTGCACGTTCATGTTAAACCTTATGTAGATGTAGAAATGCTGCCAGTTGTCTGTAAATAATGATCTTGCTGCATGTTAACCAAAGGAGCATAGCACTATGGGACGAGCTGTTAAAGGTACGATTACGATTGAAGGTCATGAAATTGCAATCACAAACCCGGATAAACCGCTGTGGCCCGAAGCAGGTGTAACTAAGGCGCTATATCTTCGCAAGCTTGCGGTATTGGCCCCCTACCTGCTCAAATATTGTCATCAGCGTCTATTGACTGTCATCCGTTGGCCACATGGTATCCATGGAGATTTTTTTTATCAGAAAAATGCCCCACATCCTCGGCCAGACTATATTGAAACCGCTCTGCATGATGGCATTGAGTATATCGTGCTTGGCAAGCTGCCCCAACTACTCTGGCTCGGTAATCAAGCTGCGTTGGAATTTCATCCCTCTCTGCACAGAACAGGAAGCCAACTGCCCTGTGAATGGATGATTGATCTGGATCCATCCAGAGAAGTCGAGCCACGTATTATGGAGGCCGCCTCCATTGTAGGCGAAGTATTGGCTTCGCTTGGGTTGGACTCTGTCCCCAAAACCTCCGGGGCCACAGGTGTACAAATTATCGTCCCGATCCGTACAGGCATCACCTTTGACGAGCTGCGCAGCATCGGACTGTTGGTCGGACAATTTGTGACGGAAAAACACCCGCATCTGTTCACACTGGAACGGTTAAAGAAGGATCGTGGTACCGCCATCTATTTTGATTATTTGCAGCATTATCAGGGAAAAACCCTAGCCGCTCCTTATACTCCACGGGCACGTCCCGGTGCTACGGTCTCGACTCCGCTAACCTGGGAAGAGGTACGGCAAGATGTGTCACCACTTGACTACCATTTGCTGAATATTGAGGAACGGTTAAACCAGGTAGGCGACTTGATCGACAAGGTGCCTCCCCAGCCCGTAGAGGACCTCCTCAAACATATGCGCTCCAAAACACACCCAACCTGATCCATGCTTTGAAGCACAAAAAAGGGGACGAACCCCGCAGCCATAGGCTGAGAAATTGTCCCCTTGCGCTAGTGTATTCCTTTTTTCTTAAAACGTCCGCCCTTCACATCGTGAATATTACCAATTGCAATGAAGGCGTGCGGGTCCCAATCCTCAACGATGCTCTTGAGCTTCGCTTCCTCCAGTCGGGTAATGACGACGAAAATCACTTTTTTGCTCTCGCCTGTAAAGCCGCCTTCACCTTCCAGGTAAGTTACCCCCCGTCCAAGACGGTCCGTCAGGGCATCTCCGATATCACGGTATTTATCACTAATAATCCAGACCGATTTGGACTGATCCAGACCCTCAATTGTAATATCAATCATTTTCATAGCAATATAATAAGCAATCATGGAATACAGGGCATTCGGCCAACCGAATACAAAACCCGCACTTCCCAGAATGAAAATATTAACGAACAATACGATCTCACCGACCGAAAAAGGAGTTTTTTCGCTGACGAGAATAGCCACGATCTCTGTCCCATCCAGCGAGCCGCCGGACCGAATCACAAGACCCACTCCCACGCCGAGAATGACACCCCCGAAGATAGCGCCAAGCAGCGGTTCCCCAGGCGTCAATGCACTTACATTGTGAAGTAACGCAGTTCCGATGGACATAACGACGATGCCGAATAATGTGGATAAAGCGAAGGTTTTACCGATTTGTTTGTAGCCGATAAGTAAAAATGGAAGGTTCAACAGGGTCAGGAAAATACCGAGCGGATAACCAGTAATCTTGGAGGCCATAATGGAAATACCTGTAACGCCGCCGTCAATAACGCCGTTAGGAACCAGGAATATTTCCAATCCCACGGCCATCAGCGCTGCACCAACCACGATCATGGCTGCACGCTGCAATAAGCGTTTTACTTTGTTCTTTGGATTAGCTGGAATTTTGCTGATCTTGGTCAACTCTCCGGTTACATCTGTGATCTCAGACAGATTTTGGACTTCCTTGCTCACTACACTCATATATAAATCCCCCCGTTACAGTATGGTATATTGGACCGAAAAAGGGGCTGCTCTCCGCAGTCCCCTCTCCTTTACGGCGCTTAGTTATGTGATTAGTATATCATAAAACTGTGATTTTGCGCAAAAAAGTTAGAAAAGAGCACATAAATCACAATAAAGCGGGATTATATTGATAAAAACGGCGAAAACCGCCTCTAAAGGAGGGGAGAGAGCATGCGAGTTAGAATTTCAGCTATTTTTTGAGATCGAGGGCGTCTGCGGAACACGTTCAAATCTATTTTGGAAGAGTTGGAAATGTCCTCTACAAAATCTGCCGAAAGCCGTTCCAACGCCGAAGTTGCAAAAAGTACAGCGGTCAACTCAAAATTATAGAAAAAGCTACGCATGTCCATATTGGCGGTCCCAACCGAGCCGAGCAAATCATCCACAATCACCACTTTAGCGTGAATAAATCCTTTTCGATATTGGTAGAACTCCACTCCTGCCTCCAGCAGTTCTTGCACATAGGACAGTGACGCCAGGTGTACCAGTTTCGAATCTGATTGGTAGGGAATAATAATTTTCACATCTATGCCGCTGACGGCCGCCAGCTTCAGTGCCTCATAAATCCCCGGATCGGGAATAAAATACGGCGTCGTTATCCAAATCCGCTTTTTGGCAACCGTAAGCGCTCCAAAGCACAATTCCTGAATCGTATCCCATACCTGATCGGGCCCACTGCTCAAAATCTGTACTTCCTCATCCCCTGTGCAGGTATGTGGAGGAAATAAATTCACGTCCATTAGCCTCTCTCCCGAACCCAGCTTCCAATCGCTAAGAAACACATTTTGCAGAAAATAAACGCCATCTCCTTCAATCTGCAAATGCGTATCCCTCCAAAATCCCACTTTGGGGTACTTTCCGAGATAATCGTCGCCTACATTGATTCCCCCCACAAATCCGATCGTGCCGTCCACCACCACGATTTTCCGGTGATTGCGATAGTTAATCCGGCGGTCCAGCGTGGCGAAAAACGGCGGTAGAAAATAATGAAATTCGACCCCAGCCTCATTGCAGGTGCGAATAAATGAATAGGGTAAATGGTAGCTCCCTACGCCGTCCACAATGAATCGTACCTTAACTCCCTCGCGTGCCTTACGGATCATGACCTCCTGAAATTTTTTCCCGATTTCATCTGCCCGAAATATGTAAAACTCCACATGGATATGATGTTGTGCCTGTTCCATCGCTTTCAGCATGGCGTCGAAAGTCTCTTCCCCGTTCGTCAGCACACGTGTACGGTTGCAGCCAGTCAACGGGTTTTCCGACATACGAATCAACTGGTTAAACAGACGCTCCTGATGCTTGAAATGGGGATTGTGCATTTGCTCTACATTTTCAATCACCTTGGTTTGCGCCCACAGATGTTCACGGAATTCACGAAATAGCTGCGATCCTGCTTTACGAACCACTTTACGCTTCTGGTAATCCTGAGCAACAAAATAGTACACCACAAAACCAATAAGCGGGAAGCAAAACAAAATAAAGAGCCAGGCTACCGCTTTGGACGGCTTGCGAAATTCAAAGAGCAGAATCGTCCCGGTCTGAAAAATAAAAATAATTAAAACCAACAGCAACCACAGCATATCTAAGCCTCCTTATATATCTACGTTTTATACAAAGCTCCAATTTTTTTGACATGTTTGCCTCTTAAGCTGAATAGATAGTAACCAAGCACTATAGGAGCGATGTCCGGAAAGGAGCGATTATGAAAAAAGGAAGCCTAAATCGCCGGATGACCCTGCTTGTCATTCGGGATGCACAGCAACCGCCCAAGCAGCTACAATGCTCCGCAGCCGCTGTCATTCTCGTCCCGACCCTTGTGATCGCATCAATCTCTACGCTCGTGATCGGGCTGCAAATCCGTTCTTCCCATATTATTTCCCAAATGGAAACCAATCTTGCTGTCCAGAGTTTGCAGATGGAGGTCACGGTAGCAGACAAAGACGCAGCCATTGGGCGACTGCGGCAGGAAGTCATGGAACTGACGAATCAAGCCACCAGTATTCGCGAACGTCTCCAGCGTGTAACTGAGCTGGAACAACAAATGCAGCAATTCATTCGTAAACACGGAAATTCCTCCAGCGCAAGCAGTAATAAATCAACCATCACCCCCCTCTCCTGGGATGCTTCCGGCCATACCGGGGGTGAATTGATCGCAGTGCATGAAAATACAGCTCTTCTAGCCCGCCAGGCCATGGATGATTTTCAGGAAATCGAAGCTCTGCTGGACACAGTGGAGCGCACGGTTCCGCGCTCTATTCAACAGGCAAACGCCGTACAGCAGAACCTGGAGCGCCAACAAGCCGCGCAGCTGCTCCAGACCCGAAGACTGGCACTTGCTCAACAAGGCAGGCCCTCCATTTGGCCTGTTGGTTCGCGGCGCATGACCTCCAGTTTCGGCTATCGCAGCGACCCATTTACAGGGAAATCCGCTTTTCACTCAGGCGTGGACATTGCCGGTCAATCCGGTGATCCTGTCTATGCAGCAGGGGCAGGCACTGTGCTGGAGGCCGCTTCCAGCGGAGCTCGCGGCAAGTGCATCATCATTCAGCATCCTGACGGACTCCAAAGCTGGTATATGCACCTAAGCGGTATGCAGGTGGCTCCGGGGGACCGTGTTCACAAAGGACAGACCATTGGCCTGCTAGGAAGTACCGGGAGAAGCACAGGACCTCATCTTCATTTTCAGATCGTCAAGCATAACCAACCTGTCGATCCATTGCTGTATGTACAATAAGGTTTTTGCAAAATACCGACAATAAAGGATTGGAGGAAAACGATCATGTTCAAGGAATCCAAAAAAAAGCTCTCCACCCCGGCGACGGATACACTGCTCGCGAACGGCACCAGCTTTGAAGGTACGATTGAGGCAGAGGCCAACATTCGCATTGACGGTCATTTTCAGGGCGATATCTACAGCACTCGCACTGTCGTCATTGGAGAATCAGCAGTTGTACGTTCGGACATTATTGCACGGGACGTCATTCTTGCCGGCAAGGTATTCGGCAGCATCACCACAGAAGGACGGCTGACCATTACATCGACAGGCGAACTGTACGGAAATACGGCGACCCCTACATTGGTCATTTCTGAAGGTGGCGTACTGAACGGCACAAGTCAAATGAACCAAACTATGGATGCAGAGTCGCCAGCTGCTATAGAGAAATCAGAGGATGAAAATCAATCCAGTTTCAGCCAAGACATAGAGGACAGCCAAGCCTCCCTACAACCTGAAGCGGGATAGGGCCGGCTTATACTCCTATATATCCAGTACATCCTCCAATCACTCCATAATATCCTCCACTCTGCGTTCCAAAAATAAATGGTACACCTTGCGTATGACGATTTTGCCGCACATATATAATGGAATAACCAAAATGATACCCAAGATCCCGAGCAGGTCGCCACCAACTAGCAATAAAATGACGACAGTCAACGGATGAATGTCCAGCTGCTTGCCAAAGACAATCGGCGACAGCCAATTATCCTGAATTTGCTGTGCAACGATCACCACCACCAGCGACCAGAGCGCCATGGAAGGCGATTCGAGAAATCCAATGATAACCACAGGTATAGAAGCAGCTACTGCCCCCACATAGGGAATAAAATTAAGGAAAATCGAAATAACGGCAAGCAGCAAGGCATAAGGCAAACCAATAATCAAAAATCCAAGGAACATCATCAAGCCCAACGCGACATTGATCAGCACTCGACTGACGATAAAGCTGCTAAGCGCACTATCAATATCCTCCATAACTTCCAGCGCGTCCTTATGATACTTTTTAGGAAAGAAGTTAAGCATTTTGGGACCAAACTTGCTTCCTTCCTTCAACATGTAATAGAGCAATATGGGAAAGGTAGCCAATACGATAAAAAAGTAGGATACGAACGATACCAGCTTTACCGAATAATCTGACAGCGTTGAAAAAGCTTCGTTTAACGTATCTGACAGTTGTGACAGCGGGTCTTCACCCGGAGGCAGTACTTGTCTCAAGGATTGATTATGCCGCCATTGGCTCAATTGATCAACCAGACTTTTAATAAGCTTCGGCGCATTCTCAAATAAATTGGTTACCTGATCACGGAGCGTAGGCCACACTCCCCATGAGAAGAGGAACAGTAACACGCCAATAACCAAATAAATCAGCAATATGGAAATCGATCGTTTGATTTTTCTCCGTTCCATGACATCTACAATCGGTCTCAATAAATAATAGAGGAAAAAAGATAGCATCAACGGTACAACCAGCAAGCTGACCAAGGATACAAGAGGACTGAATATAAAGCTTACTTTGGTGCCCAAGTAAATAATGAGCAATAGCATGACGATTCCTGAAGTCAGGCGAAAAAAACGATTATTTTGCAGCATATCATACGCCCCCCTGTTCTGTTTCTCTCTACTTCTTTAAACGCAAACCGACCCTATTGATTGATTCTTGCTGAAAATAGATTACAATATACCCACACTTACAGAATATGTAGCAAAAATGACATAGATACTGAATAAAACAGTGCCAACATAGCAAAAAAGGAAGTCCAAATGGCTAGGCATTGGACTTCCTTTTTGTGATCTCAGCATTTTGCCAAAATCCTCGTGTCATTCAATCACACATGCTAAGAGATACGTGTTTAGGTGGAGACATCGCGTTTTACGAAAACCACCCAGGCAATCGCGATAAAAACCACATAATAAGCGGCCAGCACGGCGAGCGAAAAGGTTAGATTGGAACTTACTGTACCCGGCGGCATATCTAGATATTTTTTCAGATCCATATGCGTAAAGAGTACGTATTTGGTCCATTCAAAGCGATCTGTGCTGAACAAGCCAATAGAGTTATACACCGTTTTGGTGAACATCATAAACAAGGACAAACCAATCGCCAAAGCGCTCGAACGAAACACCGCGGATAACATAAATGCAAAAGCCATGGTCACGAATAAGGCGATATAGCTATACAAGAAGTTCAGCGTTACGTAAGATATCGGATCACTGAACAGCGGAACAGAACCCGCTGGTGCGTCCTTCGATAACATCAGCCAGGAGGATAGCGTAACCATCAAGACCAAAACGATTGTTCCAAGCAAGCTGAACAAAATCACCGATATATACTTGGACAACAAAATTTTGCTGCGAGTCCAAGGGCGGATGAGCAGCAACTTAATCGTTCCCCATGTAAATTCGCCAGCCACCGAATCAGCAGCTACAATGACCGTAAACGTCGTATTGAGGAAAAATGTAAACAACGTTGTCAATGTGATGCCATCCCACACACTAACCTGATCAGAAACTAGAGAAATCAGCATCGGAATCACAGCGGTGATGACCGCCAGCAGCCCCAGCATGATCCATGTGCGCACACGCAAGTAGATTTTAAGATTTTCATTATGTACCAGCTTGAAGAAATCAGCCAATGGACCCGCCTCCCGTCACTTCCAAAAATTGATCTTCCAACGTACGGGCAACCGGGCGAATCGCATACACCTTGACTCCATTTGCAGCCAGCAGACTGTTCATCTCTGCAATCTGTTCCCGCTCCAGGTGAAGCAGTAGTTGATTGCCTTCGACGCGCCCTGCTCCAGCAAGCGTATAAGCTTGCTCAGCATCATTGACTTCAAAAGCAATTTCCGCCGTCTGCACTTCTCCCTCTGTATTCTTCAACTGCTTAATATCAACCAATCGCCCGCTCTGAATAATGGCCACGCGATCGCACATCAGCTCCATTTCGGACAACAAATGGCTTGATACAAACACGGTAATTCCTTCGGTACGGGTCAATTGACGCAAATAATCCCGCAGTTCACGAATACCCTGCGGGTCCAAGCCATTGGTCGGCTCATCCAGCACGAGCAGCTTCGGTCGATGCAAAATCGCCTGAGCTACCCCGAGTCGTTGACGCATCCCGAGCGAGTAGGTTTTGACTTTATCATGAATTCGGTTTCCGAGTCCCACCAGACGAATCGCTTCATCTATACGTTCTTGGGTCACCCCAGGCGACATGCGCGCAAAATGCTGCAAATTTTGATAGCCTGTCAAAAACTTGTACATCTCCGGGTTCTCAACAATCGCACCGACATGGGAAACAGCCTTTTCGAAATCGGTATTAATGCTGTCTCCGCAAATATGAATATCACCCTTGCTGATCGAAATCAGGCCAACCATCATACGAATGGTGGTCGTTTTTCCTGCACCGTTCGGTCCGAGGAAACCAAATACCTGTCCTGCCGGAACCTCCAGTGTCAGATTGTCCACGATCGCTTTTGAGGAAATGATTTTACTCACACCCTCCATCCGTATGACGGGAACCTGCCCTGTCGCTTGCTGCATGCTATGAAACTCCTTCCACCCGGAGTGAAGCTGTCATCCATTTTACTGTACATTTCCGGTTTTGGAAGTATTGTACCATATTTATCCTGTCAGAAACACCTTTGGGAGCACCTTATCACGTCTGTTCCTTCTCCTTGTATATCCAAAGCACTCTCCACTCCTCATCTTCCTGCGTCACATAACAAGGCTGTACGATATCAAAAGTACCGAATCGGGTCTTGTAGTGCTGAGTGACCGTAATGCGGTAGACCTTCCCTAAATCTTCCCCATTCGAATCGGTACGAATGTCATATTCAGCCTGCGGCTCCCCCAGTTCAAACGTAAACGTATCTGTCCCCATATCCTGCATAAAAACGTGCGCACGCTGCTGCACATACGTGGACTTCTCGAATTTCTTCTTCATTTGGGAATGAAAAAGCTCCCATGAGCCGCCAAAATTCCCCGATTGCTCCATCGTGTAGAACTCGTTCAGCGCTTCTACGGCTTGATCCCCTTCCCCCGTAGACATCACCCCACGCAGACCCATCCACAGCAGCCATAGCAATCCACATATAATTACAAAATACATTAGCTTACGGACGAACGCCGAAGCCGCTCTCCTTCTAAGCAGCACACCTGTCCCTCCCTCTGTTGGACTATACCGAATACTCTACAGATGTATGTGGGACAAGGTGAGTTTAGAAGAGAATAACGGGTCTCGCTGAGGACACCTGTCTGCTTAAGGTCATGTCTAAGGTGATGCGGGAGTGGTGAGCAAATGCTTCTCCAGCACTCCATGGATACGTTGGCGTTCCTGCTCATCTACGATGTAATAATACACACCTTTGATTTTGCTCCCATGTCCCTTTATCTCAACAGTATCCGTCTGCTTAAGAGACGGGCCGATCCGGGTCAGAAAGGTCTTCATATCGTCAAAGCTAATGTCTGTGCAAATCTGCTCGCCCGCTGCCTCCAGTATCGGTTTCACTCGCAATAGCCCTTCCTTGCTGATGGACTGGGCAAGAATTTGCTTGAGCAGCTCTCGCTGGCGAGCGTTTCTCCCGAGGTCCCCACGCGGATCATCAAATCGCATACGGGCATAGGACAATGCTTCAGTTCCGTTCAAGTTCAAATTCCCCTGCGCAAAATGATGCCCCTCATACTGAAAATCAAGTGGATTGTAGACCTCTACTCCTCCCACAAGGTCCACCATTTTCGCAAACCCTTCCATATTCATTTGTACATAGTAATCTATCGGGTGATTCAAAAAATGCTCTACCGTACGGATCGACATATCAACGCCCCCAAAAGCAAACGCGTGATTGATTTTGTCCTCACGCCCTCTACCGACCAACTCTGTTCGCGTATCACGCGGAATGTTGAACATCAACATCGAACCATTGGCGGGATTCACAGATAGAACGATCATCGTATCCGATCGTCCTGGATCGTGCGGTCGCCGATCAACACCCAGCACCAGCACGGTGAACGGCTTGAACTGAGAGATGGCTGCCGGATTGGGTGTACTTGATCCAGTGTCTGTACCTACGGAGCGCCCTGCTCCGCCCGTTGCAAGGGTAGAGACCGCTCCGGGCTGCACGATGCTGCGCGGATGATACATCGCATTTGCCACTGTTTTAAAGGAATGATACACATAGACGGTATAGGCGGCACCTCCTACAACCAATAACGCCACAGCCCCCAATGTCACCTTCAGCCATCGTTTCATACGCAGCCTCCCTTTACGGATTCACTACAGACTGATGACGATCTATATCCAGATTGTTCATCTGTGGCCTGCCGACAGAATAGTATGCAAAGGCAGATTGTCTGATTTGTTCTTCGCTGTACACATTGCGCCCGTCAATCATAATGGGATACTTCATCAGCTCGTTCAGCTCACCCAGTCCGACCTCACCAAACTCCTCCCATTCCGTCAAGAGACATAATGCATCGCATCCTTCTGCTGCTTCTCGTGCGCTATCGGCCCACTTTATTTCCGAGCTGTCCAGTAATCGGCGGAAGTTAGCGGTAGCGATCGGGTCATATGCACGAATGTGTGCCCCTGCCTCCAGCAGCGACTGTATGATATCCAGCGCCGGGGCATCTCTTACGTCATCTGTATTTGGTTTAAAGGCCAGCCCCCATATGCCAATCGTAGCCCCTTCCAGCTCACCCAGTGCCTCTTTCAGCTTGCGAATCACGTTAAAACGTTGTCCCTGATTCACCTCTACCACGGATTTCAGCAGCTTAAATTCATAATCCACGTTGCCTGCAATTTGAATTAAAGCCTGCGTATCCTTGGGAAAACACGAACCACCATAGCCGATACCAGCAGACAAAAAGGAGGAACCGATCCGCTGATCCAGTCCCATACCGTGTGCCACGCGTGTAACGTCTGCACCCACCTTTTCACAAATATTCGCAATCTCATTAATGAACGAAATTTTGGTCGCCAAAAAAGCATTCGACGCATACTTAATCATCTCGGCCGAATGGATATCCGTGGTTAAAATATTCGTTGTCAGCGGCTCATGCAGAGTAGTTAGCACTGCGGATACATGCGGATCGGAAGCTCCAATGACGATTCGATCAGGCTGTAGGGTGTCCATGACCGCCGAGCCTTCTCGTAAAAATTCAGGAACCGAAGCGACACCAAAAGGATAGTTCGTGCGGCTAGCGATCCAATTTTGAATACGCTCGTTCGTTCCGACAGGCACCGTGCTTTTGGTAACTATGATCTTGTAGCCATTCATGGCAGCTGCCACCTCGCACGCTGCTTCTTCAATATAAGACAAGTTGGCTTCGCCGCTCGGCAATGAAGGCGTACCCACCGCCAAAATAACAATTTCAGCTGCCTGCACTGAAGCTGCGGTATCTGTTGTAAAGCTTAGCCGGCCCTGCTCGACATTATCTTTAATTAGAGCCTTTAAGCCTGGTTCATAAATCGGTACTCCGCCTGCACGTAGCTGACGAATTTTGTCTTCATTCTGATCGATACAGACGACGTTATTGCCAAGCGCGGCAAAACAGACCCCTGACACCAGTCCGACATACCCGGCACCTATAACACATAGTTTCAAACCAATTCCCCCTTTTACATGCTGTCTCATTTCACTGTACTTTTGCCCTGCTTCACTTCTCTACGCCTCTCCCTGTATGCCGATTATGATAGAGCGTGAGCCTTTTATTATGCCGATAGGATTTGAGAAAACGATAGATATACATTGGATTGTTATAGGCATACCTCTTCCATAAACGCTTTGGCTCACAGAGCAGACGGTACAGCCACTCCAGTCCCAACCTTTGTATCATTAGCGGCGGTCTGCGAACCTTGCCTGTAATATAGTCAAAGGCAGCCCCTACTCCAACCATCACGCCACGGATACGATCCTTGTTGCGATGCATCCAGATTTCCTGCTTCGGACAGCCCAGACTGACGAATATGAGATGCGCACCTGAAGCATTGATTTCCTCAATGATCCGCTTCTCCTCCTCTGGCTGAAGTTCACGAAATGGCGGTGAAAAGCTGCCCGCGATACGAATTCCAGGGTAATCCTGTCCTACCCTGTCTTTTAAGCTATCCAGCGTATCCGGCGTACTGCCGTAAAAATATACGCTCACCTCCGTTTGTGGCGCACGTTCGCACAACTTGAGCATCAAACTGGGACCATCTACTCGATCCTGACGCTCGAACCCGTACAGCTTGAGTGCCCATACCAGTGGCATACCGTCTGGAGTACACAAATCAGCCTGAGTGAGCGCTTCGTGGAACTCGAGATGATTCCCGGCTGTGACAATGGAATGGGTGTTGCAAATACATACATAGCTGTCCTTTCGTCCGACTGCCCATTGTTCCAGCGTATGTACCGTCTCCTGAAACGTCAGCGCTGCAACATCTGTGCTCGCAATCCTTCCGACTCTATACTGGGGCAGCTGCTTCATCATCACATTCCTCCATGGCCTCGCTATATATCGCCAGCAGTTGCTTCACATTCACTTCTTCCGTATAGTGTGCTGCATAGTTTTCCGCCACCTTCTGTCTCATAGCTGCATAGTTCTCATAGGCTACTGCACGGCGAATCACGGTCTTTATATTTTCCAGATCATCATGTTGAAAATGGAAACCCGTCACTCCGTCCTCCACGATTTCCTCCAATGCGCCGATTCGGCTGCACAATACCGGCGTTCCCACGGAATAGGACTCTACAATCGTCATCGGAAAACCTTCATACCAAATGGAAGGCACCATCACATACATGGCTCGGCTCATACAATCCAGCACCGTGTCTCCATCCTGCTTGCCGAGAAACCGAATGTCTTCCTGCGAATAAGCAGCAGCCAGTTCAGCCTTTTGCGGACCATCGCCAATGATGACCAGTCTCAATCCACCTCGATCTTCCAGCTGTGACCAGGCTTGCAACAGATTGCGAACCCCTTTTTCAGCTGAAATCCGGCCCACGAACAACAAATAACGATCATTGGGGTCATACTTGGCTTTGACTGTTTGATGATGGATAAAATTCGGTTTTACTGCGATGCGATCCAGCGGAATGCCGCTTTCAGCAAATTTGTCCCGTGCAAACTCCGTCAGCGCAATATAGCGACTTACCTTGTGCTGCCATGTGCCGATCAGCTCATTGAACTTAATCATCGCCGCCACCGGAATCGTCTGCAGCTGTGAGCCTCGGTAACATCCATGACGGATGGAGTGCAGCAGCGTGCCGTGCAGGCATTTTTCACAAACTTCATTCCCTCGCATAAAAGTTGCCGCCGGACAAATCAGCCTGTAATTATGCAGTGTCTGGACAACCGGAACCCCCAGCCGTTCACAGGCATGATAGACCGATGGGGATATGACCGGGAAAAAATTATGCACATGTACCACATCCGGTTTCACTCGCAAAAGCAGCTCTTTGATTCTTTTGAATTCTGGGAAGGACCAGGCTGCCTCTACCGCCAGCTTTGCCATGTTGGCCAATCCTTTGCTTTGAATGCTGTCGTTATGCACATAGTAATGCTCCGTCTCTATTCCTCTGGAACGCAGCATAGCCGATTCCTGCTCGACAACCTTGTCTTCTCCCCCACTTTGCTGATAAAAGTTATGGATGATCAGTACTTTGCTTACAGGCGGGGTCATTCGTCTGCTAACCTGTTGACTCACGTGGCCGCCCCACTTTCCTGTGTTGATTGCATAGCGTGATTGGAGCTTATGGGTTTGATCCGCTGCTGGCTTATGATTTCATCCGCAATCCGATCCCACGACATACGCTCGAGCGTAAGAAACGCTTTCTCGGCCAGACTTCGTCTAAGCCCAGCATCATCCAGCAATGTGCCTATACGACCAGCCCATTCCTCCTCCGAAAAGCTTCTCAGCATCACTCCGCTCACTCCGTCCTCAATCAAGGTAACCGAGCCACCGTTCATCGAAGAAATAATCGGGACACGGAACAGCATGCTTTCCAGCAGCACCATGCCAAAAATATCGTATTGGGTCGGAAACAGCATCACATCCGCTGCTCCGTAAATCTGCCACAGATGACGTTGCTCCACTCTTGGAAAATGTATAATACTATCCGTCAACCCCAGTTGCTCAGCATAAGCCCAATAACGATCCGTATCTATCTTTCGTCCATCCCCAACCATTAACAAAAGGCAGCCGGGATGCTTTTGGAGTACTCTTTTGAACGTATTCAGCATAAAACGTATATTTCTCCGTTCCTCCAGCACACCGACATACAGCAACACCGGGCGATTACCGATCCGACGCAGTTCATTCGCAACCTCACGGTTTTCCTCACGCTCTCCGCTTTGGTCGTCACTGTTGAATCCTTTCTCTACATTGCTGCGGTCCAGTCCGACCCCAATCGTTATCACGTTGTCAAAGCCTTTATTCTCCAGATAGCGCTTGGCAAGATCGGATTTGACATAGGTTCGGCGTAGAGACTTTGTCACCTTAGGCAGCAGCATAACATCGTACAGTTTGCGGATCAGCGCATGCGTATTATCCCGGTATGGACCGTGATACAGCGCCAGCTTATCGGGACATTTGCGGGAAAGCAGGTAGGTCATGATCTGGTTGTATTCTGTAGTAATAACCAGATCATAAGCTGCCAGAAAAGAATCTTTGAGAACATCTCTGTAGATGCTGTTGCTTAAAAACTTGAAACCGTGCAGCCAGATAATGCGCAAGGTGCAGCCTGCGTGACGATAGACTTGTTCCAGATGGGTCTCCTTACGATCGTTGTAGTAAACAATATCGCAATCGTAACCTTTACGGACGAGCGCTTTGCCTAAGCCGACTTCCTGCAAATTGTATGAGGCTCCATTCACCTTGCTGGCAAAGTTGCGAAGATACAATATTTTTGGAATCATCATCAGTACTCCTGCCATTTCATATTGGGTGAGTTATGGCACGCGGGGGTTAGAGTCCGCTACGCGGATGGATCATTCTTCCGATCGCTGTTATCCCCGGATTTCATCTGATTTATATAAACCCTTTAAAGGGTAAAATCCGGGGATAAAGGCGAACGCTATCGCTTCTTCAGAACGATTCCATCCACTCCGCTGCTGACCGCCGTTTCCATAAAGTCACCCCATCTTAAAAAAGGGAATGCTAGGCATGAAGTGCCATCGCTGCGGATATACGCGTGCGAATGCATGCAGGGCGTTGACTTCGTCAAACGACTTGTAAGCTTGGCACGTTATGGCACGCTCACAAGCAAGCACGGCTATACTACTGCTAGGCTGACCAAGATGCCTTAATTAGGCTTGATTTTGCATGCCGTAAGCACTATTCATCAAACTCTTTCAGCTTGAGAGAGGACTATACAGAGCATTAATACACCGGCACACATGCCCGGCGTGAAGTTCGCGGCGATAGGACGAAGCTATCGCCAGGCGGCTCTTACCTCCCCCACCTTATGGCTGGGGAAATTCTTTTTGGTGACGGTGAAACGTAGCGGAGGGTAAGGATTTGAATCTGAAGAAGCGTTAGCGTTCGCCTCAAAGCTTTCCGAAGGAAAGCTCGCTTCGAAAGCATATTCCCCGTGGGATTCCGCCCGCTTACAGAGCTTATTTAATCTAGGGAATCCCTCGTCAACAGCGATCGGAAGATCAAATCCTTCCCGTAGCGGCCTTTCCCCTCCAACTTGAATGTTCCCCCTGCCGTTGTCTTTCCTCCATCATCTGCATATTAAAATGGTCTGCCCCTTTAAGCTGGGCCGCTGCCATATCCGCCACCAAGCTCACGCTCGATTCCATCGGTACAAAGCGATATTTGTAGGCTGTAAGCCGATGATCCGTTTCGTGAAATAAAATGTCCTGGGCATAATTGCCCCATCGGTCCTTAGGCATCAAATCAATCGTCATACCTGCATGTGCAGAAGGCAGCAGCATATTGGAGCCATGAATACCAATGACTAATCGGCTGGCTGCGTATACCTCGCATACCCGCTTTTCACTATCCCGATCGAAGCGTGAGACGCGCTCGTCAGCAATCCATGCTGGGAAGCTTCCCGTGCGCCCAAGTCCCGCTACTGTAAAGCAATGATCAGGGAAGCTTTCTCTCAGTCTGCGGAACAGTCCAATGATTTTGCTGCGCTGATGATAAATTAGCGGTTTCAGGCCACGTTTGAGCTTCGGAAATTTTTGCACTGCTCTGGCAATATGATGGCTGCCGCTCCACAAGCGGTCTTCCCTCCATACAAAGGTAATGCGTGGCTTCCGCTCACGTTCCTCGTCATAACGGGAGACCCCTGTAAATTGTTCAATCTCAAATTGGCTGGGATGTGAATATGCCGGACTGACATACACCTCATCAAAGCGCATCAATTCCTCAATCATCCGATGATGTAGCAGAGGATAAAAGTTTCGCGCCTTGTTGAACGGGACATCGACCGTCCAAATTTCTGACACATATGCCGGCACCATCCACTCCAGCGACTTTTGCACAATAACGATGATCCCCAGTTCCGGCGATTGCTCATATTCACGCTGAACATTAAGCAGCTTAAGCAACGCATGACCATATAAATAATCTATAGTGTTGACAATGATCACCCGTGAAGAAGCTTTCTTTTTATGCACGGTCATACCGACTGCCAAATCATAGGAAGGATTCATCAACGATTGCCGCAGAGGCTCTCCGAGCCATTTTCTTGACTTCGCATTACCGGTCAGGATATAGTCAGGCATTTCTACACGATAAGGTGAATACGTCGCATGACCAACCCTCATGTCCTCGAGATATTCACGTCCGCAACCCTCACACTTAGTACTGACACATACGTGGATTCCCTGCCACAGCACCTCTCCAGCACGTAACGTGTCTCCACAATGCGGGCACTGTTCCTCATGCCGAACAAATGGTTTAATCGGTATCATGATTGTTCTCTCCAACTTTCGGTACTGTAATATGAACATGCCAGAAGGTCAGGATTGACTTCATCATCCAACCCAAATTGGCTTTGACTTCCTTAAACAACAAATCCAATAGAAATACAGATATCGTAAAGGACAAAATCGTCGCCACTAAGGACCCTCGGACACCAAGCCATGGAATCAGCGCGTAATTGAAGGCTATATTCGTAACCGCACCTATTATCGAGGTCAGCAGCGTGTATTTGAACAAATTTTCATTGGTGATAAACAAGCTTTTGGCGACACTAAAGTTGGTGAAAAATAGACGAATCGCAAACAGTGACAACAGCGAGCCTGCTTCAGCAAACTCTCTCCCATACAGCACAACGACTACCCATTGGGATAGAAAAAATAAGGGGACTGAGGTCACAAGAAAGCATATAAACATCAGCCGATACACGTTAGACAACGTCCGTCTGTATTCGTCGCTTCCTTTCTGCTTGGAACGCGTCACCACCGGGGCATAAGCTGTCGTTAGCACGACCGGGATAAAGCCCAGCACCTCGATGAGTCGGAGTGCAACGGAGTATTGCCCGACAGCCTCGTTTCCCAACAATTCTCCGATAATGACCTGATCAATCCGTGCCTGTACATATACAGCGGAGGAGGACAAAATAAGCGGCCAGCTGTGATTCATGATTCGCCGAGCAGTTGCGAAGCGGAACGTCCACTTGTTCACACGCCGCCCTTCCTTATGGAAGAAATACAGCAGCAGCAGGCTTCCCAGCAGAAACTCTCCATGAGCACACAACGCCACTGCCCAAACTGGAATACCGGACAATAATAGAATGATTTTGACGGTGGAACCGAGGACAAAGGCGGTATTCTTGGCAACAACCGTATATTTGGACAACATCTGCGCACGGAACCAGTAGTCGATAATATCAAACAACTGAAATACCGAGGCCGTAGCCAGGATCAGATTGATTAGCCGTACTGAACTGTCTTCCGGTCTGAGCAGTGAAATAAAGGAATAGGACAGTACAATGGCTACCAAAGTACCTAACAACTTCAGCAGAACCGCCGTACCCAATAGTTCGTGCTCATCCTTGGGGTGTTTGACAAGATCGCGTACTAATATAGAATCAAAGCCAAGGGTCGTGAAAATCAGGAACATCCCGAAAAAGGATTCCGCATAATTCCATTTTCCCAGTTCCTCTGGTCCCAACACTCTCGCCATGATGATGCTGACTGCCAGCCCGAACACCATGCGAATCATTTTGTCACCGAATAGCCAGGATGTATTCACCAGCAAGCTTCTGCGCGGTTTGGCACGTTTCTTGACTAATGTCATAGGTTCTACTCCATCTTGAAAAATGACCTTAAACATTGCTTTATGATCTGTTGATCTGTCATACAGCTGAAATCATGTACAACGAAGAGACCCCCCGGCCAGGCGGGCGGCCTCTCCACCTCTTACACGACGACAGAAGCTTCAACTGCAGCCTGCCTTTTTACACGCTCCAAGTCTGCATCCACCATCATACGAACGAGCTGGTCGAAGCCGACTTCCAATCGCCAGCCCAGCTTTTCTTTCGCCTTGGCACAATCGCCAAGCAATAGATCTACCTCTGCCGGTCGAACAAATTGCGGATCAATCACGACATAATCTTCGTAATTTAAACCTGCATGAGAAAAAGCAATTTGCAGCAGTTCACGCACAGAATGCATTTCTCCTGTAGAAATCACGTAATCATCTGGTCGATCCTGCTGAAGCATCAGCCACATCGCCTTTACATAATCCCCTGCAAAACCCCAGTCTCGCAGTGAATCCAAATTCCCCATGCGCAGCTCCTGCTGCAATCCCAGCTTGATACGAGCTACTGCATCCGACACTTTGCGTGTTACAAACTCCAGCCCTCGGCGAGGTGATTCGTGATTGAACAAAATACCGGAGCAAGCAAACATATCAAAGCTTTCGCGGTAGTTGACTGTAATCCAATGGCCGTACACCTTGGCTACACCATAAGGACTACGTGGGTAAAATGGGGTCGTTTCTGTCTGCGGCGTCTCCAGTACCTTACCGAACATCTCGCTGCTTGAAGCCTGATAAAAGCGTGCATCCGGCTTGGCAATTCGAACCGCCTCCAGCATATTGGTAACAGATAATGCTGTGATTTGCCCTGTAGCCAAGGGCTGCGGCCATGAGGCCGCTACAAAGGATTGAGCAGCCAAGTTATAGACCTCATCCGGGTCGGACTGACGGACGGCTTCGATCAGCGAAGCCAGATCGGTCATATCACCGGAAAGCCAGTGAATGTCATTCTGGATATGCGCTACATTTTCAAAGTTCGGTGTGCTGGTTCGTCTGCGCACCCCGTACACCTCATAATCCTTGGACAGCAGCAACTCAGCCAGATAAGACCCGTCTTGTCCGGTAATCCCAGTGATCAGCGCTTTTTTCATTCCAATTCCCCCACCGTTATTTATTGTTCAACCAGATCCAGACCTTGAAATGCCTGGTATACAGACCTTAATCCTTCTTCTAGTGAAATACGCGCCGACCAGCCCAGCCCGGAAATCCGGGATACATCTACCAACTTACGCGGCGTTCCGTCAGGAACGGATGTATTAAAAGTAATTTCGCCCTCAAAGCCGACTACATTTTTGACTCGTTCAGCCAGCTCACGGATGGAAATATCCTCACCCACACCGATATTTACAATCTCATTTCCCTCATAGTTATTCATCAGAAATAGACAAGCATCAGCCAAATCATCCGAATGAAGAAATTCTCGCCGAGGCGTACCGGAGCCCCACACTTCTACAGTCGGAGATTGATTCAGCTTAGCCTCATGAAACTTGCGGATCAGCGCAGGCAGCACATGAGAGGTTTGGAGATCAAAATTGTCGCCCGGACCATATAAATTCGTAGGCATCACCGAAATAAAACGGGTTCCATACTGACGGTTGTAGGACTGACACATTGTAATCCCGGCAATTTTAGCAACCGCATAGGCCTCATTGGTAGGCTCAAGCTCACCTGTAAGCAGATATTCTTCTCGCAACGGCTGTGGAGCAAATTTGGGATAGATACAGGTAGAGCCTAGAAATAACAGCTTGCTTACATTCTTCCGGTATGCCGCATCAATCACATTTGTTTGTATAAGTAGATTGTCACGGATAAAATCGGCCGGATATTCGTTATTCGCCAAAATCCCGCCTACCTTGGCTGCTGCTAGAAATACATAATCCACGGGCTCTGTATCAAAAAAATGATCTACGGCCTCTTTATTGCGCAGATCCAGCTCACGGCTTGTGCGAGTAATAATATGACGATATCCCGCTTTCTGAAGCGCTCGAACAATAGCGGAACCCACCAGCCCATTGTGTCCTGCCACATAGATGTTAGAATGTAGCTCCATCCTTCTCTCCTACCCCTCTTTATTAAAATTGACTTTAATAAGCATCCTTGGAGCCCAGCAGCACACGAAATGTTTTCAGCATGATGATCATATCCGTGCGGAAACTGCGTCTAGATATGTACTCCAAATCCAGTTCTACCATCTGGTCAAAGCTTAGATGATTGCGACCGCTGATCTGCCATAGTCCGGTGCAGCCCGGTGTAACCGTCAGACGCAGCTTATCCCTCATGGTGTAATCATGGACTTCTCTTGGCAATGGGGGTCTGGGTCCTACAAGGCTCATATGCCCACGCAGTACATTGAAGAGTTGCGGTAGTTCGTCGATGCTCGTTCTGCGAAGAAAGCGACCCACACGGGTAATTCGGGGATCGTCCCGCATTTTGAACATCGCACCCTCAATTTCATTTTCCACCAGCAATGCAGACAATCTGGCTTCGGCATCAGACACCATGGAACGAAATTTGATCATGCGAAACGGTCGCTCATGTTTACCGATACGTATTTGATAAAATAATGCACTTCCTTTGGGGTCCTCCAGCTTGATCAACAAAATGACGAGCAGAAATACCGGGCACAGTACGATGATTCCAATAAAAGACAGGATAATGTCCATACTTCGCTTCACGAACGGATATACGCTCCATCCTTGTCGTCGTTCAAGCCCATGAGCGACCGAATATACATCTACTGACGCGCCCAGCACTTTGGCCTCGTTCGAGCGGGAAGAAGACACGTCTCATCACCTCACTCCTTATTTATAAATATTATTTATTCATTGTTAAAAGAATTTTATATACTTTTATTTTCCCCGATTTATTCATGTCAGATTGCGTTCCTCCATACCACGCTCGGCGCGACGCTTCACGTTATTGAGCACTACACCCAGAATGCGCGCCTTAACTCTTTCTAAATTTGCCTTCGCCTTCTTAACGACATCCTTTTTGACCTTCCCTGCCTGTACTACCAAAATGACACCATCACACATGGCACTTACAATGAGGCCATCCGGAAAAGGCAGCAGGGGTGGCGTATCCATCAGAATCACGTCATAATGTTCTTTTAGCTCAACTAGTAGAGCCTTCATTCTACGGGAACTGAGCATCTCGGACGGATTGGGTGGATTCGGTCCAGCTGTGATTGCATGCAGATGATCAATCCCGGTTTCCTGAACCACATCCTGCCATGTCTGTTGATTGGCAAGTACCCGTGTCAGCCCTGTATGATTGCGCAAACCAAACATATGATGCAAGGAGGACCGACGCAGATCCATATCCATAACCAGCACCTTTTTTCCCTCTTGCGCATAGGTTACAGCCAAATTGCTAATCGTGACTGTTCTGCCTTCACCCGCCTGAGCGGACGCCACCATCATCACCTCAATCGGCTCGTCTATAGAAGAAAACTGGATGTTAGTGCGAAGCATGCGGTACTCCTCCGACACGGAAGACTGAGCATGCAAGGATGTAACGAGCTGATTATTGATTAATCGCGGCATATTGTCCCTCACCTACCTGTTTAGGAGTTGTAGTAGAGCTGTCAGAGCGTCTATCTTCTTTTTTCATTTTTGTAATCAGGGATAGGGTAGGCAGACCGAGTTCTTTTTCAATATCCTCCTCATTTTTAAATGTATCATCCAATACCTCCAGCAAAAACGCCAAGCCTATGCCCAGTAATAAAGAAATGGTAAAAGCAATAAAAATTTGTATGGCGGGATTATTGTTCACGGGAACTGCTGGGTCATTCAGACTGGCTTCGCTTAGGATGGTGACATTGTCCATTTTCATGATAGAGGGGATTTGCCGTTTAAATACTTTGGCTACCGCATTGACGGTTTTCACAGCCTTCGTATACGATAAGTCGCGGACTGTAACATCCATGACCTGTGAATCACCTGCGGTGTTTACTCTTAATTTTTGCGCCAAAGCTGACGGAGTAACCTTAAGATCGGGGAAGCTGGCGACCACCTGATCCATAATCGCCGAGGAGATCATAATTTGCTTATAGGAGTTCGTTAGAGCTATATTGGTTTGCACCACACTGTAATCGACGACACCTGCACGGTCCGGTCGTGGCGTCTGATTAATAATGAGCTTGGCGGTAGCTTCATAAACCTGCGGGGTAAAATATACATTTTTTATGCCTACTACAGTACACACCAGCAGTACAATGCTACCAATCAACCACATTCTTTTGCGGATCAAACGGATGTACTCTTTCAACTGCACAAGACCAGTCCTCCCTGCTTGACTTGTTTTCGATGAATAACGCTTGTACTGATCCTCTGCATGACGGGGAAAAGAACGATGCATGACCCTCTAATCTATAGTAAAATGTTGTATAATAGCGCATAGAAGGTCCAGCCAGCGAATAAGCACACAATGCTCAATCATCGTTGGCCTCTTAAGGGTATATAAATGAAGATATAAGTGAAAACTATGAAATAAGGATACGTTATGTAACTTACATAATTAATTTATGATACAAATTGTATCTTGTCAAGCGCAAAATTGCTTTTCTTACCTTTCTTAACCTTGCCTTCAGGAGGAAAAACAGATGAATTATGGAACCCGCATCGCTGAATTACGAGAACATAAGGGATTAAAACAAGAGGAATTAGCGCAATCCCTCGGAATTACGCGGGCGGCTCTTTCTCACTATGAAAAAAATAGACGCAAGCCAGACTTTGAGACCCTGACCAAGCTCGCTGATATTTTCGAGGTAACCATCGATTATTTGGTGGGACGTACGAGCCACCCGACAGCCATATTGGATTCAGATGTGAGGGAATTTGTGGATCAGCTTGAACTGTCAGACGAGGATATCCTGCAACGTTTTAACCTGACGATTGACGGACGCACCTTGTCTGAGGAAGAAGCCAAACGTTTTATCGCGTTTGTTCGAATGGAACGAATGATGGAATAAAGAAAGCGCCGCTGCTTGATGTTTGGCTTAAGTAGGACCAGCCACTGAAATTACACGCGCTTGTCCTTCTGGCACTTAGTTCTATCAGCGTCGCCCTCCATCCATTCTGGTGTCGTGATACCACATTGGAGCAAAATGTTCCGGATGTCCAAGTGGATGGCTGCTTTGCCTGCTTTCCGTGCGTTGTCTCGAAGAAGAGGGCCATTCCCCCCTAATTCTGTTTCCTTGTTCATTCAGCACTAACCTCACTTTATTAGTCTTGGTCGCCGGAAAGAAAGAGATTCCCTACAAACCATGTATGTATAGTCATGAACAAAACTATTATATATGAATACATACCTGTAATGTTGTCGTCTTATGACGAGAATATTAAAGGATTTTCTTATTTTTTTCTCCATTATACGTAAAGTATTGGCAATTCAGAACGATTTACAAATAAAAAAGAACCTGTCAGGTCCTATTTTCTCCTGATAGGTTCTTTTTTGCTTTCTTTCGGAATGGTGTTAGATATTCATTAGGTAAGGTCCTACATGCATTCCGGTGTAACTAAGCGACCTCGGCTGCCTGAGAAACCTGAGTACCTCCGGTCGCTCGGACTTTGTAGACGTAATGACTTCCAGCTTTTACAGTGCGGTCCGTATACGTGCTTCCTTCTACTTGCGAGGCAATCACCTGATAGGCACCATCTGTCCGATCAGCACGCAGCACATCATAGGAAGATATGCCTTCTGCTTGAAGCCAATTAATCTTTACCACCCCATCCTGAATAGAGGCTGCTTTCACCTCAGTTGGGGCAGAGGCCGTGGTTTGATCTGTACTTTTTAATTCCAAAATATATTGTACCGATTCGCCAGGGCCCAGCTTTTCTTCAAAATCAAGGGCAGGAGAAGCCTTCAGCCCTGATATGGAACGCTGCGCCTGAGTGTAGGTGGAACCCGCCCCAAAACGTTCCCCCGTGTACAAGCCAGCTTTCGGCATCGTCACCCGTACACGAACGGTCTGCGTAGTGGATTCGAAGTTCACTAGGTTCACCAGCAATTTGTTCGAGGTAGCGCCGCTACCTGCCAGCGGTTTAAGCTTGGACGTATCCACCGCGCGAACATAGACCATCTTGTCCTTGGTCTCCTCTGGATTCAACATTGTATAAGTCAGTGGTTTACCATGCGTGGCATAGGCTAGACTCAAGCGTCTCATAATCTTAACGCGAGTGTCCTGTCCTTGCCCAAACGGATAAATTTCCGTGTTAGCCGGGTTGTGACTTTGCAGATCAAAACCCGTTTTAAACAGTGTGTAATCCTTATAAAAAGCAGCGTGCTGGATAAACATATCGGCAAACCCGATTTGCGATCGCATAATCCGATCGAATGCAGCTGCTTGTGGCTGACTAGCCCCGTAATCAGGATTGTCTCGATGCGTATCGTTAGTACCGAACTCTGTGTTTAGCATCTTTTTCGCCAGTCCGTTGCTCGAACCACCGAAGGTTTTCAAATTCTGAACGAAGCTGCCCCCGCCCTCTTCATTATACGATTCACCGTAGGCGTGTCCGTTGGTCAGGTCGGTGACTTCCTCCAGCTGTTTACGCTGCGCTGGGTCCCGTTCCCATCCATCCGGATCACCGCATTTTTGCGTACCTCCGGTTTGATTTTTGCACGCCTTGGTAGAGTATGTCGGCCAGTAGGCCCAACCCGGCGCTACGGTTTTGAGATGCGGTGCCAATTGCTTGCCTTCCGTATTCAACCATTTAGCCACAGCCAGGTCTACCGCCTTGGAGCGATTAAACAATCCAGGTTCGTTATCTACTTCATAATATTGAAGGTATGAACCGTATTTTTTTACATAATCACGCAACTTTTGCTTGGCCGTCTCTGGCAGAGTACCATCTTTTTGCAGCTTAATATCACCTGTGTATAGATACAAAGCAGACGATTGCATATTATACTGCTTTAACGTTTGATAGTAATCGTCCACGTCTGTGCATGCCTTCCCTACATTACTGGCACAGGTTACCCTCATGACGTTGCCGCTATAAGCAATTCCCAGCCATTTGAGAACGTATGGTAGATGCTTAACTGCACCCTGATCATAATAAAATTCTTTATTATTCACATTCGTACCAGTCATTATATATTTCCCATGTACCGGTTCGGCCGCAGGGGAAGCTAACGTCTCCAAGCTCAAGTCATCCCAAGTCCACCACACATTTTTATCTTCCGCAGAGGAGCAGTATAGGCAGCGCGCTGTCTTTAGCTTGAGTACGTTAACACCGCTTTGCAATTGTTCTTTGGGGATATACAGCTCGTAGTTGTTTTTGAAATTATAGGTACTCCCAGTACCGGATACCCCGGCAATCTGAATGATTCCGGACAGCTGATGATTTGAGAAGACAGCCATCTGCGGCACAGCTTTGCCCGCATCCAAAATCCGAACACGGAATATCATACCATTGGGAGGAACCTGATTCAGCTTATATTGAAGTGTTAGTTCTGGATTTGTGGATGCATTCAAACCGGGAGGAATATCTCCACTGCTGAGCAATACCGGAACTGTTGTACTTTCTGCTTCCGACAACGCCGAAAATGCTGCTTTAGCAGATAATTCGGAAGAAGCTGCTGCTGCAGAAATATCGATATTATCCCTACCGACCACTCCTTTAAATTCCGCTGAGGAGTCATCCCTCTGGCCCAGCTTCCATACTGGACTGGCCGCCGCTACCTTATCTGTCTGCAATTCTACACTTTTTGAAGGCGTGTATATAAACCAAGCGATCATGGCTAGAGCTGCGACCCCTAGTAATCCGGATAATACGACCGTATACCTATGGGTCAACCATTTTTTCATCATATGATACACCCTCTCTCCTCAAAATTTTTGACCGGGAAAGAGTATCTATCAAGGAAGAAACAAAGCGTTTCCGGGAACCACCGCTTTCGCTTCATGCTGACTTTCCCACATCAGACGTGCCATCGCATCGCCTTTTTCATCATAGTATTCCACTTTTAGATCTACCATTTTACCTGCTTCCAAAGCAATACTGCCTTTTCGCTCTGTCCAGCTTTGTTTGAACCAACTATCGATCACTAACTTGCCGTCTACCCATACACGAATACCATCATCGGATATGGTTGTGAACGTATAGGTCTCGCAGTATTGTGGCTTGATTTTACCCGTCCAGCGAACCGAGAACTGGTCGGCATTTACCTTTGGATCAGCAGCAATGGCGCGCCAGTTGTAGTCCAGCTTACTGTCTGTACGGATCAAAACAGGACTGCCGCTCAAATTCATATTGTTGAAATATTCGCCCCGCAGCCCGTTCACATATACTTCATCAGGAACGGAAGGAGGAGTCGGAGCTGGAGGAGCAATCACTACTGGTGGAGCTGGGAGAGGCTCACTTTGTCCCTCATCCGGTAAGGTCGGTACATCTGTTCCAGGTTGTTGGATGGCCTCCAGCCCATTTTTCACATCATCCCGTGTCAAACTCTTCGCATCGTTCATATAATCCTGTATTTGAGTGGTTGTGTTATTCTCGGTCAGCATCTTGCCCCAAGTCATGGAATACACCCATTTTGGCTGAGCCTGCAACACCTCAGAACTAGGTATCTCACCGTGCTCGCCAATAGCAATCGGCTTATTCCGTGCCAACTCGAGCAGTCCTTCATAGTGACTTTGCTTAAAATCATTGTTGTAGATGTCTACTGCCAAAATATCCACTTTGTCATCCCCCGGATATTTTGGGGTATACGGGACAGTGTAGGAATTGGGAGCATTGGGACTCCACACCCACAGCAGATTGTTCAATTGATGCGTGTTAACAAAACGGTCGTACATGATATTCCATAGCTGATTGAAATTGTTTTTGTTTCCCCACCAGAACCAGTCACCATTCATTTCGTGGTAAGGTCTCCACAATACCGGAACCCCTGCATCACGAAGCTGCTTTAACGATACAGCGACCTTATCCAGATCGGCAATGAGGAGGTTATACTGCGCAGTGCCTGGCGTGACGTATTTATTGAACTCCGCCTGACTTACTTTGGCCTGCACATTGGCCCAAGTCAGCGGTCTACCCGGCAGCGCTTCATGAAAAGTCATCGTCACAATGCCACCTGCTCTGCTCCAACGAATAGCGCTATCGACGACATTTTTACGTTGTGCTGCTTCTGTAGCGTCAGATTGACCAGAGATGGCTCCCATCTCATAGCCGTGCAGACCCACATACGCCTGGCTGATTTTTTGGACCTTGTTGCTTAATTCATCTGGACTTTCCAAATAATCATGCTGACCAGTGACTGTTTTCTTTCCAGAGATGCTGAGTAAATAATTGTATAGTTCACGGGCCTGAGTACAAGCGTCCGAATTAACAGGTTGTAATGAAGCGGCATTCACCACAGACAGAGAATCACCAAATCCGACGGGAAACAAAGAAAAAATTATAACTACGGGGAGTACATGACGTATCAGTCGATACAGAGGAATAAAATTGAATCTCACTTTTGCTCTTCCTTTCGGTAGCCAGGCTGCCATCCTTACGGGAAGGCCCTTTAGCTTTGCGTACCTGCCTTTCGACAGGGCTGCGTTTATCGTTGGAAGGAGTTTGGATTCCTTCTTAACCTAAGTATCGACTTTTTTTTACCAAAATTTAATAGGTCATGTTCATGAATTTACAGGTTTTCGCCCAATTTCGACAGTTTGGGCTATAAATTTTCATCAAATCTTCTTTATTTCGTTTTTACGAAAACGATTATGAGATAAATTGATGACGGGCAATTTCATTCCAATCCATGCAAAAGCGTACAATATCCTCTTCAACCAACTCAGAGCCAGTCTGCACCTCTATAAAATCCACATCGGTTACAGCCAAAATACTATGCTTGGTTCCTTCAGGGATACGGACTACGTCACCGGCCTTCACTTTGTGCAGCTTCTCATTCAAAATAATTTCCGCTTCGCCGCTAATAATGGTCCAGATTTCGCTTCGTTTGAAGTGAAGCTGGTAGCTGATATTTTTACCTTTGTGTACGCGGATTCGTTTGGTCAGTACCTCATTACCCTCGTCATACTTTACATAGTCTACAACTCGATACTGCCCCCAACGGCGTTCTTCATACATTGGACGCTGATCATGAGCCTTGAGCACTTCCTTGATGCGTGGGCTTTCTGCCTTATTGGTCACAAGAATACCATCTGGGCTAGCGGCTACAATCAGATCATTCGTTCCAATGATCGCTACTGGAATGTCCAGCTCATTAATAAGGCTTGTATTGACACAATCCTCCGTTACTACACCTCTGCCCACTTGCTGATTAGACATTTCTTCTGTGAGCGTATTCCAGGTGCCCAAATCCTTCCAAAAACCATCATAAGGAAGAACAACAATGTCCTTCTCCTTCTCAACGACTTCGTAGTCAAAGCTGATTTTCTCCAGAGATGCGTATTGCTTTTGCATTTCTTCATAATTCAGCGGCAGGCCCTTGGATGCCAGGATATCCAGCAAATAGCTTAATTTGAATGCAAAAACCCCGCAGTTCCATAGAGCATTGCGTTCAATCAGACGCTCCGCCTGCTCCCGGTCGGGTTTCTCTTGAAAATGGCTCACTTCGCGGTAGCCTGTGCTACCTTGAGTGGCATCATTTTTTGGAATAATATAACCGTATTTCTCTGAAGGATAGGAAGGGACAACCCCGATTAATGCAAGCTTGCCTTCACTCTCCTGAAGTGTATGTTCCAGTTGAGCTACGGAAGCAAAGAAAGCATCCTCTACATAAGGATCTACAGGCAATATAGCTATAATTTCATCAGGCGAAACACCCGCAATGGAATATAGATAAGTCGCTGTCAGCGCAATCGCAGGAAAGGTATCTCTGCGTTCCGGCTCAACTATGATGCGCGTATTCGGTCCGACCTGACTCTGGATCATTTCAACCTGCGCTCTCCCTGTCGCAATAAACGAGGATTCGGATAATCCGTTGTCTCCCAATTGTCTCCATACCCGCTGCACCATGGATTCCGAAATCCCTTCCGGGCTCTCCAGTACCTTCAAAAATTGTTTGGAACGGGAATCGTTGGATAACGGCCATAATCTTTTACCGGAACCACCAGACAAAAGTACGAGCTTCATAATTCTCCACTTCCTCTCTATAATGTGTGGGCGATCGGATGAGGCAAGGTTGAGTAGCCCGCTACGGGCTGGATTTGATCTTACGATCGCTGTTGGACCGGGATTCAAATCCATTCCTACGCTACTCAAAAATGCATCATATCGATCATACCTTGTGGTGCAAAAGGCACGACCGGACATTATTAAGTCCGGTCAGCCTGTAAAAAACGTTGGGGAGCTCGGCGTTTGCCTGCCTTGCTTGCAAGCTTCTAGTAATCAAGGCTTCGTAACGCCTTGCCAAGATTGCCTTCGACAACCGCAATGGCGTCTTTGCTCTACAGGAGCAGCATAGCGTATCCACATGGTAGGCTTGCTCCACAGGGGCGCCGCGGTACAGCGCATGGCGCCTTAATCGGAAGGAGCGGCTTCAACTGTGCCGCTCCTTCCGATACGCCCTTACTACTCCCATCCCCTAAGATGGGAGATTAAAAACCGTGACTCTATGCGGCAAAAGCAGCGAAGCGGTCCATTTGAATCTGGAGAAGCGCTAGCGTTCTCCTTTGCAGCGGGATTCTTACCTTGGAATGTTTTATATAATCCAGAGAATCCCACTGCAACAGCGCTCAGAAGATCAAATGGAACGCATAGCGTCTCCCCACCGCCCACAGTCACTTTTTAAACTTCCACTTTATCTCTGTTCCACCCACTCATCCGCGGACGACCCACGGAGTAGTATTCCAGTCCAGAGCCTTGAATCTGTTCCTCGGTGAATACGTTACGACCGTCAATCAGAACTGGCTTGTGTAGAATAGAGCCCAGTTGCACGAGATCAACTTCTTTGAACTCTTCCCAATCCGTCAGCAGGCACACAGCATCGCTTCTTTCGGCGGCTTGCTGCGGGGAGGAGCACCATATAATATTCGGGTGATCCACGCGCTCCTTGAATTTATCCATCGCAATGGGATCATACAGCTTGACAATAGCACCTGCCTGAATGAGCGTTTCTACGATTTCCAGTGCTGGAGCTTCGCGGATGTCATCTGTATTAGGCTTGAAGGCGAGGCCCCAAATGCCAATCGATACGCCGTTTAGCTGACCCAGCGATTCACGCAGCTTGGATACAATCATAAAACGCTGGTCAGTGTTCACCTCGACCACCGATTTTAACAACTTAAATTCATAGTCTACATTACCCGCAATTTGGATGAGCGCATTCGTATCTTTCGGGAAGCAAGAGCCCCCGTATCCGATCCCTGCTTGCAGGAAAGAGGAACCGATCCGTTTGTCCATGCCCATACCCTCAGCCACACAGGTAACGTCCGCGCCAACCTTTTCGCAAATATTAGCAATCTCGTTAATAAACGAAATTTTAGTTGCCAAGAACGCATTGGAGGCATATTTGATCATTTCAGCACTGCGGATATCGGTCACATAGATTTTATCCGTGAATACCTGATGCAGAGTGACCATTGTTTCACGCAAACCTGTATTGTCCAAACCAATAATGATGCGATCTGGATGAAGCGTATCATTGATGGCTGAGCCTTCTCTCAGGAACTCCGGCGCGGATACAATATCAAAAGACAAACTCGTATGTCGAGCCACTACATCCTTAATCTTTTCGTTCGTTCCGACAGGTACGGTACTCTTGGTCATAATAATCTTGTACCCGTTCATGGCTTTGCCGACATCGGCAGCCGCCTGTTCAATGTAAGACAAATTCGCCTCGCCGTTAGCCAGTGAAGGCGTACCTACCGCTAAAATAACGATATCCGAGCGACGTACCGCATCGGCCAAATCGGAGGTAAACTCCAAACGGCCAGCTTCCAGATTCAACGCGATCAATTCCTCAATACCCGGTTCATAGATCGGAGATTCTGCCCGGTTCAACATGTCGATTTTGTACTGCTCCAGATCGACACAAATCACCTCATTACCTTTTTGCGCAAAACACACACCCGAGACGAGTCCAACGTATCCAGTACCGATTACAGCCAGCTTCATTCCGTTCATCCTCCTTTTAGAAAGTTCACATAGGCTTGTTCTACATACTTTTTCAATTGATCCTTGAAGTTATCTTCATCAAATTTGCGGGCATGGGTAATGATATCGTCCACATTCCATGCATGTTGCTCGACCTTTGCGACGGCCTCCAGCACATCGTCTACTTGATGCTTGCGGAAAAATACGCCGTTCACATGAGGAACAATCGTATCCAGCGCTCCCCCGCCCTGAAAAGCGATAACTGGCCGTCCAGCCGCATTCGCCTCCAAAGGCGTAATACCGAAGTCCTCTTCCCCCGGAAAGACAAGCGCCCGGCATTCGGCCATCAGCTTGTTAACCTCTTCGTCCTCAAGCCTGCCGAGGAACTCAATGTTCGGGCCAGCCATGGCTTCGAGTCGTTTACGATCTGGTCCTTCGCCAACGATGCGCAGCTTGAGACCGTTACGTTTGAATGCCTCGATCGCGAGATCAATACGCTTGTAAGACACCAATCGGGATACGATCAGATAATAGTCACCGATGCTTGTAGCACGTTTAAAACGGGATGTATTGATAGGAGGGAAAATAACATCTGCCTCCCGTTGGTAATAGTGCAGAATTCTCCGTTTGACGACGGAAGAATTGGCGATAAACTGGTCTACGTTGCGAGAAGTTTTGGCATCCCATGTTTTCAGCCTGTTCATGTACAGCTTTAGCATATTTTTGAGCAGGTTGGATTTGGACTGCCGGGCCATATATGTATCGTAATCCCAGGCAAACCGCATCGGTGTGTGACAGTAACAAATGTGAAACGTATGTTTGGGTACCTGGATGCTTTTCATAAATGCGCTGCTGGAGCTTAAAACAATGTCGAAATCCCTAAAATCAAAATCACGGATAGCGATGGGATACAGCGGCAGCACTCCTTTGAAATTGGTCTTCACTCCTGGGACGTTTTGTAGCCAAGTGGCTCTAATGTCCGCATCCTTCAAGTTGCGCGACAGGCGCTCGTCGCTGAACACCGTTGTGAAGATGGGAGCCTCCGGATACATATCATGGAATACCTCTACTACCCTTTCCGCTCCGCCCATTTGGATTAAGTAATCATGTGCTATCGCTATTTTCATCTGAATCATCCTTTAACGCGAATGTCGGTCAGACTCCTGCCAACAAACCCTTATAGTAATGAACTATATCCTTAACAGTGTTCTCGATGACAAAATGCTTCTTGACCCGTTCCATCCCTCTCTCACCCATCTGCTGACGTTCCTGTGGATGCTCCAGCATCCAGCGGATGGCTTCTTCCAGCTTGGCCGGGTCTCCCGGTTCAATGAGCAGCCCGGTTTCATTAGGTACCACCGTTTCCTTGGGACCACCTTCGTTTGAAGCGATCACTGGCAAACCTGCAGCCATGCCCTCAATAATGACTTGACCGAATGGCTCCGGTGTAATGGAAGTATGAATTAGCAGGTCACAGCGCTGCATCAGTCCCTGAATGTCATCGACGTGTCCCATCAGATTGACGTTGGTCAACCCATATTCGCGCATCGTGGATTCCAATCGTTGTTTGTATTCCTCTTCTCCGAACAACGCATCTCCAGCCAGCCAGAATTTCACACGCTGATCTGGTAAAAAAGAACGTGCCGCTTCCAATAAAATATGTTGTCCCTTCCATTCCGCCAATCTGCCGACCAATACGACGTTAAACGAGTCATCGCCACGCAAATGCGCAGCCGAATCACGAGCCGTAATTGCTTTGGCAAAAGCGGAGTAGACGACGAGCGTCTTTTTGTCCGGGGGTAATTCCAATGCACTCAGCGTGGATTTGGAATTGGCAATCACACCGTTAGGCAAAAAGCGGGACATCAGCCGAATCCCTTTGGCTACAATCGGCTTCAGATACGGCGGACCGATGTGGTCACGGATATGCCAGATCAACGGCAGCTTCGCCGATTTGGCGGCTACTGCACCATACAGTGCAGACTTGAGTGAGTTTGTGTGCACACACACGACTTTTTCCTCACGCAGCAACGGCGCGAGTTTTCTGCCGTAAGCCAGCAACCGAAAGGCTGCTGCAGGCGCACCCAGATTAACAGCATTTCGTCCTCGATTGCGAATCGAATCATCTAGTGGAACGATGCGTACATCAATATCACGCTGCCGAAGCCGATCCGCCAAATCGCCCTCCTCCGCCAAAATAACGAGCGGGTCGATATGTTCCCCAATATTCGTCAGGATGTTATACAAAGCGACTTCGCCGCCGCTCCATCTTGCCGTATGGTCAATATAAGCTACTCTCATCATTTCGCCGCCGCCTTTCTGTCAAGGACCTGTCGGAACACCTCTTCTACCTGCTCCGCTACATGTCCCCATGTGTATCTGCTCAGGACATGGTCCCGGCATTCCCGTGCATTCGGTAGAAGTTCACGATGATCCAGCACACGCAGCAGCCCAGCAGCAATGGCTTCACTGTCCGTCCCCTGGAACAAAAGCTCAGGACGGAATCCTCTTAAGATTTCCTTGTTGCCGCCTACAGGAGTGGCCAGCACCGGTAGTCCCGAGGCCATCGCCTCGACTGTAATCAGACCGAAACCCTCTAGTGCCTGTGTTGGCACAACGAACAGGTTCGAGGCTTGATGGTACAGGGGCAGCTCCTCATCCGACACATAACCAAGCAATCTTACGTGATTATGAAGATTGTATTCCGCCACCTTGGAAGCCAATTCCTCCATCAAGGGGCCCTTCCCACCAATCAGCAACAGATGATCAGGGTGTCGCTCGGTTACTCGCCGCCATGCTTCGAGCAGCTGTAGCAGTCCCATGCGATTAACAAGACGACGAACGGTTAGCACAATCGTCGCATTTTGCGGCAAATTCAGCCGCTTCCGTACGGCCTCCTGATCCTCTGCCGGATGGAACCTTTCTACATTCGCCGCACCAGGAATAATATGAATTTTACTAAGTGGAACTTTATAATGCTCGTGTAAAATATCCCGAAAAGTCTCGCTTAGCACTATAAATTTATCCGCCAGACCATAAGCCTTCATTTCAATGGATTTGGCCAACGTCGTTTTAAGAAAATGCTTAATTCCCTGTCCTTCAATCTTCATTTCCTCCGTCCACGGTCCGTGGAAGGTGGTAACGACCGGGATTCCTCTTTTTTTCGCCTCCAGTGCCGGTCCGACACTATAGGGAGCAAAGTGGGAATACAGCACATCTATCGGTTGCTTGTCGAACAGTTCTGCTGCATATTTTTGCATCAGCTCTCGACGCTTCCAGATGGATTGCTGCTTGCTACCAATTGAATGAATACGAATACGTTCAGGCGCCTGAGGCTGCTCATCACTACAGATTAAAGCATCCAGCGTATTGCGCTCTAGCGTAAGCTGCTCACAGATGGATTTGAAATATGTGTTGAGACCTCCTGGCTGCAAGGACGGCCAGCTCAGCCCGGTTGCCGCAATACGAAATCCGTTATTGTACGACATAGCTGGTTTCTCCTTTCTGCTCGGTTTGTCCGCCATCCACAACTTCAATCTTTTTTCGCCGCTTGGTTAACTCATAATGCTTGAAGCAGACGAGAAACTCATACATCACCCAGAAAACGGCTACGGCAAAACCCGCCAACCCCTTGCGGTATAAGCCTTGAACAAAATACTTCTGTACAAAGCGGGCAGGCGGTCTCCACAACAGTCTGGTAATCCGAAAGGATCTTCCTTTGTTAAATGCCGTCTCTGCTTCCAGATCCGTATATTTGTTAAAACGGGTCATATGATCGCTGATGCTGCGGAAGCCATAGTGCCATAACACGCCCTCCAGATTGATAATCTGGGAAGAGGCTACATCCGGCATTTCATGAACAAGACTATTCGTAATGCCATAAATTCGCCGATTGTACAAACGAACCAAATACTCGCCTTTGTTCATCCATTTGCCGAGAAAATCGCCAATGCGAAATACAGAATAGGCTTTGGCCGGATCGTGGAGCGTTTCCTTTACTTTCAACAAGTCACCAAGCAACTCTGCATCCACTACTTCGTCTGTATCAATCAGGAAAATCCAATCAAATTCCGCTTTATCAACACCAAACATGCGCTGTTTGGCATAACCAGGCCATGGGTTGGAAAACACCCGACAGCCCAATGATTCAGCTACCTGAATCGTATTGTCTTTGCTCCCTCCGTCAATGACGACGATATCGTCCGCAAAGGGCTGACAGGATTTAATGGCGGCTGTAATTCGAGTGCCATCATCCTGAGCGATAATAACTACGGATATCCGGTTGTCCGCGGGAACGCTAGACATGTGGTTCATTAGCGGGTGCCTCCTTCTTTATCTAACCGTTAACTGGCTTTTTCCGGATGTAGTGTGACATCGTTGATCGGAGCCATTGAAAATCTTGTTTGGAAATAAGCAGTCTTGGAATTTTCATTTTTAGAACGAACTTAACATTACATAAAATGAAAACGAACCGTAAAATCCCCGAAGACAGCATTGCTATCCCTGCACCCGTCAATCCATATCTCGGCACGAGTATGGACAGCAATGGAATGACGAGCGCCAATCCGACACCCTGTAGAATGGTAACCAGTTTGGGCTTACCCAGTGCCATAAATTGTTGTGCCAGCACCATGGTACCTCCACTGATAGCAACCTCAAGCACCAGAAACCGGAATACCGTAAGCGCTTGTTTAAACTCTTGACCATATAACAATGTAAATACGAACGGAGCAACCAGCATTAACATCACCGCAGCCAAAAAGGTTGCCGTTGAAGTCACTCTAAATGCCCGGAATGTTATGGCCACTGCCTCTTCCTTATCCAGACCAGAGGCTTTGGGAAACAACACGACAATGATCGAGGTTGAAAATACATTCACCATCCGGGCCAGGCTGACCGCTACCGCATATAAACCGAGATCAGCAGGTCTGAGCAGACCTGCAATCAAAATCTGGTCAATGTAAGTAGAAACCTGCCCCATGAGATCATTCCCGTATGAACCCATACCGTAGGTAAAGAGATTTTTAAATTGCGTCCAGCTGTTCTTCACCTTTGGTTTGTACAGCCGAATCATTCGTATCGTGACACCGATATAGATCGGCAAGCCTGGCAGTAAGTAAGCCAATGCTGAGGTGTACGGATTCATCGTCCCCGTCAGGATCAGAATCGCCAGACCCAGCAGTGTACTTAGTGGTACCAGGTACCGGAATAAATTGTATTGTTTATATTCCGAGCGAACTTGAAGCAATGCATTATTGATCTGTGAAATCGCTATGAGCGGACACATCATCATAGAACACTGCGCGAAAAGTATGACCGATGAAGAAAAAGAGCGCAGCCAATAAGGAATTAGAAATACTCCGACGAGTGTCGCCATTCCCCCGAATACCGTAGCCAGCAGCAAGGCCAGACCATACAGCTTACCCGTTTCCTCAGGTTTCCTTTTGGCATTGTATATCAATGCAGATGGAACACCGAAGCTCATGCAGAAGGCAAGAAATTGGGACCAGTTCACCATCGCTGTCTGTTCCCCGCGTCCAGTAGGACCCAAGAATCGTGCCGTCAGCACACCAGTCAGCATATTCACGACGAGAATCAGCATACTGAATATCATCGTTTTTACTGCTGCAGAGCTGTTATCCTTGCTTTTGGCAAACCGAATCACCGTGGACCATAGTGTCCGGACAGGTGCGGATAATGCTTGTAAGTTTTGCACAGCCTTTACCTTCTTTCCGCGATGACATCTTTTGCCCATAGTCCTATTCCGATCATCATCCAGATCAAATAGCCGCGCATACCGGGGAAACCATTATCCGATATGAGACTGGCTACAGCTCCGGCCCATGTAGCCAACGCCAGTCTGATATAAGGCTGACTGGAATTCCGTTCGGCAATACGGACGAGAAGGCGCTTGATGATAACGAACAGACCACCGAAGAAAAAGAATGCTCCGCAAATACCGAAGGTGAGGAAAATGGCAATATATCCATTATCCATAATCCCAAGTTCACCGAGATCGCCGCCGTTATCAAGCTTGGTTCCGATACCTACACTCCCGATCCCCTGCCCGACCGGATTGTTAGTAATCGCCGGAAGCATTGTATGCAGTAGATCCAAACGTTCATTGTACGAATGATCCTGTTGAATATCTGTCAACGTCTGCATGCGAGCCACCAAACCTTCTGCCCCCGGAAGTTTTGGAACGATGATATAGAGAAGAAGGCCGACGATAGCAAGTTGAAACAGGGTCTTCCACTTTCCTTTGGAGGATGAGCTGAGGATGTAAGCCAGCAACATGACGAATGCAATCAGCCAGGCTGAACGTACGAGCGTGACCAAGAGACAAACGACTGTTAGCAGGACTCCAATCCATCCCAATGTGCCTCGCCACCGTTTCTCCATCAGCATTGGTACAAGTGCCATTGCCAGGAAAATAGCGCATGGACCGGGCGAGTTCATGGAAGAAAACACTCTAATTTGAAGCGGTTCTGGCACGCCAATGGAATTCATTTCCACATGATTCATCCAAAATGCATCCCAAGGAGGCACCGTCAAGTACTGAATAATGCCGTATATCGCTACTAGAACAGCAATGTTGGCGTATGAATACAGCAGTCGGTCCAACTCCTTGGCTTTCATAGGCTTAATTGCAAGATAAGGCAATAGAAGCAATGGAACCACATAATTGGCCAAATCATAAGCAAAAACAATACCATTTTTGAATAACCCGACCACACTTCCGTAGGCCAACTCTATGCCGAAAAATACAGCAATCCGGGTTAATGGCTTTTCCGCCAGATGAATACCCCGCAGCACAGGAATGATCAGCATGCTGCTTACCAGCAGCGGCGCCACGCTCAATAAGGAAACCGAGTGATACGTTCCCTCCAACCAATCTGCAATGCGGCGGATTTCCGGGCCTACTGCCCACACCACCAATGTGTAAGAAATCAATAGCCGTGATTGCAAGATCGCCAGCAGGAAGGCTGGAAAAACGATCGCCAGCAATATGGCTCCCTGCTGGCTCGTGGTGGGATTCATCTTGGCGCTGACAAATCCGATGGCGAGTGGTAGCATACAAGCCAGCACCCCCATGCCGATCATGCCGATTCCACGCCGACTTCCTAGCCAGAAGGAAATCTGCTGATCTGCCAACCGACTCATGTTTCTCACCCCTGGCCTCCCTTCATCCGCTTCCGCTTAAACATCTCTTTAAACAGCAGAACGAGGAACTGGGAATCCTCAATCAAATATCTTTTCCACAATCGTTTAGGCTCTTGAGACAACCTCCAAAACCATTCAAATCCTGTCTTCTGCATCAGCTCCGGTGCTCTCTTTACATTTCCCGACAGGAAATCAAAGGTCGCTCCCACCCCAATCGAAACTGGAGCACGGTAAGTCTCATAATATCTGTAAATCCATTTTTCCTGCTTCGGTGCTCCTACACCTACAAAAACGATGTCTGGGCGAGCCTCTTGAAGCAACTGGATAATGTATCTGTTCTCCTCTTCGTTTTTCTCAAAACCATAAGAAGGAGAATAGCAGCCTACTACATTCATGTTTGGATAGGATTCCTGGAGATTAAGCATAGCCTTCTCAGGAATACCGTCAGCTGCACCCAGAAAAAACAAGCGATAGCCCCGATCCTCAAAAGCCTCTCCCAGCCGGGTGAACAAATCGGACCCTGACACTTTTTGTTTGAGGGGCTTTTTCAGCAACTTAGACGCCCAAATGATAGGCATTCCATCGGCCACTACAGCTCCGGCATCCGAATACACCTTGCGGAATTCATCATCCTTACGAAGCTTGATCACATGATCGACATTACAGGTCAAAATGTAGGAATGACGCTGATGCTCAATAGAAGTATCTATAAATTCGAGTAGATCATTAAAATCGTAATTATCAAAGTTGACATCGAACATGTTCACTCTGCTCATCGTATCACTTCTCTTTGCGAAAATCGGTTTGAGTAGATGTCTGGTATAATGCGTTCAAATACCAGCAAAACGGAATAATCATCTGAACCGTCGACAACGTATTATCTGAAAACGAGTAGATCAAAAAACCTGCAATTAAAGTTGCAAAATAAGGTTTGATAGACTTGGCAAGTGACCGGTAAATGAGAGCGAACACGATCAGTAATGAAAGCATTAATAGCCCGCAACCGATATATCCGGTATCAAAATAAAATCGTATATACTCGTTATGCGGTACAACAAAACCATTGAATAACGTCCCGTCGTTCGCAACCGTTACCGCGCCAAGGCCTCTGCCTGACCAAGGGTAATCATGTACTCTGTTCAAAAAATATTCCCATGCCTCCGAGCGTCCCGATAGGTCAATGCCTGTGTCGGTCTCCCGTTCGAAGGAGCGTTTTTTTAAATTGTTCCATTGTAGGGCCACCGCCCCCAGAGCAACCAAAAACGATCCGGCCAGCGGTAGCAAATAATTGACTTTTCCCTTGAGGTACTGACGGGCAATATCAAACAGATACACAGCAAACATTAATAACAATGCCAGAATCGGCCCACGTGTACCGGTGGCGATCAGGATTAGAAAGTTCAGGGCCAACACCGTGTAATAAAAAGCAGCTTGCCTAGGTTTGCGCTTGACCTCAATCAGAGAGACGGCAATTCCGAGAAAGGAGAGCATTGCCAAATGCGGCGGTATGTTCGCTCCTTGTACTCTGACTGCGCCCGTAAATTCCACATCCGTAAATGAGTGCAATCCTAAAACCTGCAAGCCTAATCCAATGACCACACTAATAATCGGCAACAGGCTAATCAGTCGAATATGCTTTTCCGCCACATCCTTTTTCCACTGGATCAGTAAAAAAAAGAAGGGCAGTGATAGTCCCACGAACGCCTTGACGGCAATCGAGGTCGTTAACAAAGGCAGCCATGCTGAAAATCCAAATGTAATCCCCAGCATGATCACCAATGCCCAGACTGGATAGCTGAACTTGAGACGAATGCCATACACGAGCATGCAGGGCACTAGCAGAGCCAAAATGCCCAATTTGTACAATGACAATATCTCAATGCCGAACACGCCACCCTGATACAGAGAATCGACCGAGACCGCTGTGCTTAGCAAAACCGCATAGCTAATGCGCTCTGGATGATGGATAGAGACAGCCAACAAAAGCAGTAAGCATACCGCCGCAATACTGACCACAGGTTGATAGGTAGCTGCAATTCCTACAGCAAGAGCGCCTAGTAGAAAAATAAAAACATGCTGTATCGTGTTTATTCTGGAAGTCCAAGGATAGTTACTCATGTTCAATTTTTCACCCCGCAGCTGACTCGCTTTTCCGGTTGCGCAGTGTATCCAGCGTTCCGCGGATATTTTCAAGCCTGCACCGGTTCAACAGCTTCCTGCCCTCAGTACGTGCCAGCAGGGAATCCACCGTGATGTATAACACTTTGGCTGCCACTTTTGCCATCAGCACCGCGTTGCCGCGCAGACCTGTAGCTTGAGCAGCATTAGACATGCCCTGACAATAGTAGCGATTCAAAATCCATTCTCTCGTTAAGCGTGAAGCCGGAACAAAATGTTCTACAGCCATGTGCGGATGATACATAATCGTTCCACCATTTTTACGGATTTGCTCGAATACCCACGATTCTTCACCAGATAGTAGGATATCTCCCTTTCTGCCCAAGTGAAGCGGGAACATGACGGCGGCGAAAGCCGTTTTGCGCATAGCCATATTCGCTCCAAATGGATTCAGGCCCGCTGGATATT
Source organism: Paenibacillus sp. FSL W8-0439 (assembly GCF_038008995.1). NCBI lineage: Bacteria > Bacillati > Bacillota > Bacilli > Caryophanales > Paenibacillaceae > Paenibacillus > Paenibacillus sp. FSL W8-0439. Next base: position 1,369,346 of record NZ_JBBPAK010000001.1, on the reverse strand, counting down.
CCCGAACGGATTTCCCCAGATCAATAATCGTGTAAGGCAGTTCAAGCGGCCCTGTCAACCAGTTCGGGCGTTCCGTCTCAAACTTAGGATCAATCTTCCCACCCATAGCCGTTAGCTCGGGATTGTTCCCAAAGGCCGACATAATCGTTTGCAGCCATGTAACACACGGAATTGCATCATCATCCAGAAAAGCAATGACGTCTGCTTTTGATAACGTAATGCCAGCATTACGAGCGGCAGACAGTCCTTGTTCGCGCTCATAATGATACCGAAGATGAATATGCTGACCATGCGCAACGGTGAATCTTTTGATCGTCGCTGCTGTATGATCGGTGGATCGGTTATCGACCACAATGATCTCAGCCAGTGCAAGGTCTTCCAGCTTCAGTAGAGACATTAACGTTTTCTCCAGCAGGTCCGCCCGGTTATAGGTGCAAATAACGACGGACACTGCGGGACATCGCTTAAATGCATCCATCAGTAAGCATCCTTGGAGAACAGCATTTTAACGCCTGTTTTCATGATGATTTTCAGATCGAGCCACGTATTGCGAACATGAATATACTTCAAATCCATTTGCACCATTTCTTCGAAGCCTACACTGTTACGTGCGCTCACCTGCCAGTAACCCGTACATCCCGGTGTTACAATCAGGCGCTGCTTGTCATAATCGGAGTATTGCTCAACCTCGCTGGGCAACGGCGGACGCGGACCGACTAAAGTCATGTCTCCAACCAACACATTCCACAGCTGCGGAATCTCATCAATACTCGTCTTGCGCAGAAAACTGCCAATTTTCGTGATCCGAGGATCGTTTTTAATTTTGAACATGGCGCCGCTCACTTCATTCAGCTCCATCAGGTCCTTTTTCAGTTCCTCGGCATTGGACACCATTGAACGGAATTTATACATATCGAATAACTTCTCATTCTTGCCCACCCGAGTTTGCTTGAAAAACACACTTCCCTTTGGGTCTTCGAGCTTAATCAGAATGGCCACCACTGCAAACAATGGAAGCAATACGATTAAGCCCACAAAAGACAGCAGCATATCAAGGAGGCGTTTTGTGACCAGGTAGGACGTTTTATCCTGAATTTGTGTATTTCCGTATGGCATGTAAAACGCTTTACCTGACATGACAGCCTCGCCATCCTCCGGTAAATTTTCCATGCTCATGCTGACGTACCTCCTCTCAACCCGCTGTGGTTGCTTTCTCGGTTTTTTTCAGCCATTCATTCATGGCCTCCATAACCGGATACTTCAAATCATCGCTGGCAAGTGCAAATTCAAGAGTGGTTAAAATATATCCAAGACGTTCACCTACGTCATAACGCGTGCCTTCAAAGTCGTAGGCGTAAACACGTTCACTCTGATTCAGCTTTTGGATCGCATCCGTCAACTGAATTTCGCCGCCAGCTCCTTTTTCCTGAAGATCAAGATATTTGAAAATTTTCGGCGAGAACACATATCGACCCATAATAGCCAAATCGGATGGGGCTGTGCCTGGAGCCGGTTTTTCAATAAAATTATTCACTCGGTACAATCGTCCGTCCTGTTGGTCCGGTTCAATGATGCCATACCGGTTCGTGAATTCCTGTGGTACCCGCTGCACACCGATCACAGAGTTTTGTGTTTCCTCATATTGATCCATCAGCTGGCGCAGGCAAGGTTTTTGACCTGTTACGATATCGTCGCCCAGCAGCACACCAAATGGCTCGTCCCCGATAAAGCGTCTTGCGCACCATACCGCATGTCCAAGACCTTTGGGTTCTTTCTGGCGAATGTAATGAATTTCCACGCCTGAAGAACGCTGTACTTCCTCCAGAAGCTTTAGCTTACCGTCCTCGAGCAGTTTGGATTCCAGCTCAAATGCGTTGTCAAAGTGGTCCTCAATGGCACGTTTACCTTTACCCGTAACGATAATGATGTCCTCGATACCAGAAGCAATAGCTTCTTCCACGATATATTGAATCGTAGGCTTATTGATAATCGGGAGCATTTCCTTAGGCATTGCTTTGGTGGCAGGGAGGAAGCGCGTTCCCAATCCTGCTGCTGGAATAATGGCCTTTTTCACTTTTTTCATCATCGCACTCATTCTCCTTGCTTCATCGAATTTTGGTGTTGCTTACTTCACCTGATTCATCACAATTCCAACCAGCGTCGCGCTAGCCTGCTCCATGAGTTGCTTCGTTTTGCGTAGATCTTCCCGTTTGGTCCGGCCATGTTTGGCAACGAGAATCACACCATCCGTCAAGCCTGCAATCAGGCGAGCATCCGTATAATTCAGCGCTGGCGCCGAATCGAGTAATATGATGTCATATTCACGTTTGAGCTCTTCCAACAGCTCTGCCATACGTTCGCTACCGAGCAGATCTGCTGCGTTATACAGACTGTCCCCACCAGGAACAACCGATAGTTCCAGTCCACCATGCCTAACGATAGATTTGGAAGAAGCCCCACCGCGCAAATAAGCCGATAGACCTCCGGTATTCTCCATTCCGAATATCTCGTGCAGCGCTGGTTTATGCAGATTGCAATCCACCAGAGCCACCTTCTTGCCTTCTTGAGCAAAGGAAACTCCGATGTTGGCGATCATTGTTGTTTTCCCCGCTCCGCTTTCCGGCGAGGTTAACAAAAGAACCGTCCCACGGTCCTTTTGCCCGACCACCTGCTGCCGGATGTATGTACGGAGGGATCGAAATGATTCCGAGATATACGATGATGGATTACTTTCTGTAATCAACATGTCATTCAATCGCAGCATATTTACGCTCCCCTACCCGTTCTTTGGAATTTCCGGCCACTCCATCGATGTCCTTCTTGCGAATGACGGGAATCGATGCAATTACCGGAATGCCGATGTCTGCATCCGCTTCTTTTTCCGTGCGCAGCGTGCCGTTAATGCTTTCCAGGAACACAATCGTGCCCAGCGCAATCATTAGCGATACGAGAAAACTAATCGCAATATTCATGAGCGGATTCCCATTAATCGGGTCAGGATTGGCTTGCGGGTCCGCTTCATTTAAAATTTTCACATTATTTAATTCCATCAATCCCGGAACCGTCTGCACGAATTTCTGGGTTACTGCGTTTACAACCGCTGCGGCCTGGGGATAATTCCCTGCCTCAAACGTCAAGCCGATTACCTGACTTTTATCCGAGGATTTAATTTGCAGCTTCTCTGCCAACTTTTGCGACGTCAAATTGAACTCAGGATGAGTCGCTACCACAGCGTCCATAATTTTAGGTGAAGTGAGAATTTGCTTGTAGCTTTCCACCAAATTAAGACTTGTGTTGACGTCATTCAGATTGTTACTCCCCTGCTTGGCGGAAATATGATTAACCAGCAGTTGGCTTGAAGCGGAGTAGACTGGCTTTACGACATTGTCGCTCACAATGTAAGTCGTTACACATGAGAGAATGACAAAAATCGCAATCAGCCACAATCTTTTTTTGATCAGGACTAGATAATCCAAAATGGTTTTCTCCACAAAAATCCTCCCTCCCATACAATTCCTCTTCTTATTTTAAGTATGATCTAATTGTAACAATCCGTTGTATTAACGACATGGAACCGAACGGCACTTTCTCCCTCACTACAGAGGAAGGGAGATGTATACTTTTGGACACGGCATGGTATACTTTTGTACCATACTTTGTCGATTATGGTAAATACACAAGAAAAAATCCTCAAAACCACCAAAGTTGGTGATTTTGAGGATTTCTCTATACCACTCGCATATTGAAACTACTGCGTAGCTTATGGGGTTAGCGCATCATCATATTGGTTGGCTCGTACTTCGCTAGACCAATCGCATTGGCATATAATGCTGCCTGCGTACGATCTGCCAGTCGCAGCTTGGCCAAGATCTGACTGACATGCTTTTTGACGGTGAACTCACTGATAAATAACCGGGATGCTATTTCACGATTGCAAGCCCCTTGTCCCAGCTCGACCAGCACTTCCTTTTCCTTGGGTGTCAGGTCGTCCGTGAGATTGCCCGCATCTTCACGCAGTTTATTTTCGAGAATAGCCGGATCATAATATTTGCGTCCTTTGTTGACAAGATGAATCGCGTAAATTAGTTCCTCAGGCAAAGCCTCCTTAAGCACGTAACCGTCCACAGAGGCTTCCTCCGCTTTCAGAAAATCTTCACGTGTTGCAGAAGAGGTCAGCAAAATAAATTTGCTTCTGAACCCGCGTCCGCGCGCTATCTTGATAATATCCAGACCTGATTCATCAGCTAATTTCAAATCCAGCAGCACCAAATCCGGATCCGTTTCCTCGATCACGGCAAGTGCTTCCTGTTGATTCTGGGCCTCTCCCGCGAACTGAACATTGGGCTGCATGGATATAACCGCAGCGAGTCCTTTCCGTACTAAAGGATGATCATCGACAATGACAATTTTCATGATTCGGCCTCCTGTCTACAGTTCAGGATTTGCATAATCCCTATGTATCCGATTGTTACCGCAGATTTTGTATTGCAGAATGTTCACACAATTTATTTAAGGATTTTGTAAAATCCTCATTCATAAGCATTTACCGGAATGGACAATCGGATCTGTGTTCCCTCTCCGATTCGACTTGAAATATCAAATTCGCCTCCCATCGATTGAGCTAAATATTCCATATTCATCATGCCCAGGCCCCCGCCTGCACTGACCGCCTCACCTCCTGCTACCATTCTCGCCGTCTCAAACCCTACTCCGTCGTCATGAATAGACAGTCTAATCACTTGGGGCGTCAATTTTAACTTCACATCAATTCGCTTAGCCAATCCATGACGGATTGCGTTCCCCGCCGCTTCGGAAATGATGCGGAACAAAGCCTTTTGGTACAAATACGGAAGTGAATAATGATCACCATGGATGTCAAAATCAATTTGTACATGGTTCAGCTTGGAGAGTGTATGCAGATGACTTTTCACCGTCCCCAACCAAGTTGATCCTCCGCTTTTTTTCGAGCTTAGACTATGAATTGCCCCCTTCAGCTCTCTAACCGCTTGATTGGCCGATTGCTGAATTAGATCAATTTGTTCCTCCACCTGCTCCTTAGGCTGATGGCACCAAGTCTGCCGGAGAGAATGCGTTGCATACACAATACCAAAAAGACTTTGTGAAACATTGTCATGCATTTCATTTGCAATCCGGTTCTGCTCATTCGTCACAATCAACTGATTCTCAATACGCTCCAGCTCATAGCGTTCCAAAAACACAGCACTCAGCTCAGCTAAGAATATCAGTTGTTGCACAAGCCAGCGTCTTCCTGTCAAACTTTGATCCGGTCCCAGCTTGAGGCCAATCGTCGCTACAAAGCGGGTCGTCATCGGTACGGTGATCATGAGAAAGTCGCCCCATTCCGGCAGATGTCTGAAAAATGGTTCGCGCTCTTCCCTGAACTCCTCCCGGTAATTCTCCAGTTCCTCGAATAGCTGTTCCTCTTCCTCTACCGTCCAGCCTGTCTGGCTGCTTGCCGGCGCATCTTCCTCCTGACTATCTAGCCAGAAAAATGCACGGCTCTGCTTGGTTAACTTGACAGTGTAATCCGAGATGACCTGACCTAGATTTAATGCCTCATTATGGCTGGTCGTCTCCATGATGTGGTAAATCGACTTGATATGATCCATCGTCTCATTGGCTTGTTCTTTAGCCACCTTCAGTTCGTCCTTCATGACGCGAATAACCTGCATTGCCATAGTGGTTACGATCAATACCAGAAACAGATTAATGTTCTGCAATATAAGATCCCACAAAAAATATTGACCTGGTGTAAAAAAGATATAACAAAATGTGAGCACCAAACCGATATAAGAAAGTAGGAGCGTCCAGCTGTACCTCATAGATAGATGAGCACAAGCTACCAGCATGGGAGTAATCACATACCATTTGAACGGGCTATTGATCCCTCCGGTCGGGAATAACAGCAAAATGATCCCTGCGGTTTCTAGTGCAATACTGCATTTCAATACCATATCATGAAGTCTGTATTTACGGTAAATCCAAGTAAATGCTGTAACGGATAAAAATAGAAAAACAATCAGTAATAGCTTTTGCCATACCATTAATCTAGATGTTTCGAACAGAAAAACAAGTGATGTTAAAGATAATGATACATAACGGTATAAAAAAATCATTTTGTCTTCTGCTGACTTCTTCAACTTCATCCTGTCACCCTATTCTGTGTTTTGAAGGGACGATGGGCATATTAGGTTTGTTTGCGTACTCTAAAAAAATCATAACCAATCCAAAAATAAATAACAAGACATAAACTCTTACGTAAACGGTTACATTCCAAAAAATTTGGTACTTTTTATAACATATTTACCGTTTCAGGAAAACATTTTGGGGGTAATGTCAGAATTTATGACGTTTGTCAAGGTAATAAATCACATTTTTATCAGCCTAAAAAAAGGACTTGCTGGCACCGCCGTGACTATAACAGCGGTATTCAGCAAGTCCTTTTTAGTGAATTTGGCGGTCTGCTTTTTAGCCCCCGGTACGCGCCAACTCACGCATATTGGCTTCAAATGCTGCCAGTAGAGCTTCATCCCCGCTCAAACCGGTCGCCTCTTCTTTTTGGATCTGTTCAACCATACGCTTGTAATCCTTTGGAATCACCCGTACAAATTGCTGAATCGCAGTCTGCCATTCATCCAAAATACGTTGTCCTGCTTCACTACCCGTGTAAGTGACATGGCGCTGAATTAAGCCGCGCAAATCCGCTGCTTCTGCAGGGTCCTCCACATCTTCCAGCAACACCATCTCCAGATTACAACGGCTCAGGAACGTTCCTTCAGGATCATAGACGTATGCAATACCTCCGGACATCCCGGCTCCAAAGTTCCGTCCGGTTCCACCCAATACAGCTACACGTCCGCCCGTCATGTATTCGCAGCCATGATCACCAACGCCCTCAACAACAATACGTGCGCCGGAATTCCGAACGGCAAAGCGCTCGCCTGCGATTCCGTTAATATAAGCTTCACCACTGGTCGCTCCATACAAGGCTGTATTCCCGATAATAATGTTCTCTTCAGCCTTAAAGGTCGCTTTGTGAGATTTCTTTACAATAACTTTACCGCCAGATAGCCCTTTACCGACATAGTCATTGCTATCGCCTTCGACGCTCAACGTGATACCTTTCGGAATAAAGGCTCCGAAGCTCTGACCTGCCGATCCAATGAAGTTAAAGCGAATCGTATCCTCAGGCAGACCTGCCGCCCCATACTTACGTGTAACCTCGCTGCCCAGAATCGTACCTACCGCCCGATTCACGTTAGTAATAGGCAAGGTACCCTCCACAGGCGTTCCGCTCTCCAGTGCTTCCGCAGCCATCGGTACGAGCTTCTGCATATCAAGTGTTTCTTCCAGACCGTGGTTTTGGCGCTGTACACGGTAACGTACACTTCCATCTTCCAACTCAGGAACATGCAGCAGCAAGCTCAGGTCTACGCCCTTCTTCTTCCAGTGCGAATCGGCGTTCACGGTATCCAGACAATCCGTACGGCCAATCATTTCCTGAATCGTGCGGAATCCCAGCTCCGCCATAATTTCACGGACATCTTCTGCGATGAAACGCATAAAATTCACCACATGGGCTGGATCACCCATATAATTTTTGCGCAACTCTGGATTCTGCGTAGCCACACCCACCGGACAGGTATCCATTTGGCATACCCGCATCATAATACAGCCCAACGCTACGAGCGGCGCTGTGGAGAAGCCGTATTCTTCCGCACCCAACAGGGCAGCTACGACCAAATCACGTCCAGACAGCATCTTACCGTCTGTCTCCAGTACCACGCGGTCGCGCAGGTTGTTCAGCATGAGCGTCTGATGCGTCTCAGCCAGCCCCAGCTCCCACGGCATACCCGCATGGCGGATGGAGCCTTGCGGGGAAGCGCCTGTACCACCGTCATAACCGCTGACCAGAATAATGTCAGCACGGCCTTTGGCTACCCCTGTAGCAATCGTGCCTACACCTACCTCTGATACCAGCTTTACGTTAATATCAGCACGTGGATTGGCGTTTTTGAGATCATAGATGAGCTCTGCCAAATCCTCGATAGAATAAATATCGTGATGCGGTGGTGGCGAAATCAGGCCTACTCCTGGCGTTGAACCGCGTACCTCGGCGACCCAAGGATACACCTTGCGTCCTGGTAGTTGCCCACCTTCGCCCGGCTTCGCGCCTTGCGCCATTTTAATCTGAATTTCGTCAGCATTCACCAAGTAGTTCGACGTGACACCAAATCGGCCAGATGCCACCTGCTTGATCGAACTGCGACGTGAATCACCATTAGCATCCGGGATGAAACGCGCAGGGTTTTCCCCGCCCTCACCCGTGTTGCTCTTGCCACCGATCCGATTCATCGCAATCGCCAAATCTTCATGCGCTTCCTGGCTAATGGAGCCAAAAGACATAGCCCCTGTTTTAAAGCGACGCATAATCGATGCAGCAGATTCCACTTCATCCAGCGGCACAGGCTCACCAGCAGGCTTCAATTGAAGCATGGAACGAATCGTCAAATGTTGTTCAGATTCACCCTGTACCAGCTTGGTATACTTCTTGTAAAGCTCGTAGTCTCCCGAGCGAACCGACTGCTGGAGTAAATGCACTGTTTGCGGGTTAAACAAGTGCTCTTCTCCATCGTTGCGCCATTGGTATTCGCCGCCCGAATCGAGCACCTTGTCATTGCCGTCCTTATCAGTGAAAGCACGGTTATGGTGGGCCAGCGCTTCCATCGTCACTTCCTCCAGACCAATACCGCCAATGCGGGAAGGCGTCCATGTGAAATAACGGTCAACGAAATCCTGCTTCAGACCTACGGCCTCGAAAATTTGCGCTCCACGGTACGACTGAATCGTGGAAATACCCATTTTGGACAATATTTTAACGACACCCTTGGTTGCCGCTTTAATATAATTTTTAACTGCCTTTTCGTGCGAGATGCCGCGCAGCAAGCCCTGTTGAATCATGACATCCAGCGTTTCAAACGCCAGATACGGATTAACCGCGCTCACACCGTAGCCCAAAAGCACCGCATAATGGTGAATATCTCTTGGCTCCCCGGATTCCAGCAAAATGCTCACACGTGTGCGTGTACCCTGCTTAATCAGATGGTGATGCAGGCTGGAAACAGCTAGCAACGCCGGAATGGCTGCATTTTCTGCGTCCACTCCACGGTCAGACAGAATCAGAATGTTATGACCTTTGTCAATGACACGGTCAGCCGCCTCAAACAGTCCTTCCAGCGCCTTGTACAGGCCCTCAGCACCTTCTTTTGCTTCAAAGAAGATCGGAATGGTCATGGATTTGAAGCCTGGACGGTGTACGTGACGAATTTTAGCAAACTCTTCATTCGACAGCACCGGCGAATCCAACCGAATCTGGCGACAGCTTTCCGGTTCTGGGTGCAGTAAATTGCGCTCTGGTCCAATCGTCGTTGCAGTTGACGTCACTATTTCTTCACGAATGGCGTCAATCGGCGGGTTGGTAACCTGAGCAAACATTTGTTTAAAGTAATTGTACAAACGTTGCGGACGGTCAGACAATACCGCCAATGGAGCATCATACCCCATTGAGCCAATCGGTTCCGCACCTGTAAGTGCCATCGGCTCCAGAAGTTTGCGTAGTTCTTCAAACGTATATCCAAAAGCGAGCTGAAGCTGATTTACATTTTCATGTTTCGGTTCTGGCTGCTCCAGTGCTTCAGGCAGATCATCCAGATCAATCAAATGCTCATCCAGCCACTGCTGATAAGGTTCTTCGGATGCAATGCGCTCCTTTAACTCTTCATCAGAAACGATGCGACCTTCTTGGGTATCCACCAGGAGCATACGCCCTGGACGGAGACGATCCTTATAAAGCACATTTTCAGGAGCAATATCCAAAACGCCCGCCTCAGATGACAGTGCAATCAGATCGTCCTTGGTCACATAGTAACGTGCAGGACGCAGGCCGTTGCGGTCAAGAATCGCCCCGATTTGGATACCGTCTGTAAACGCCATCGCAGCAGGTCCGTCCCACGGCTCCATCATGGTGCTATGATATTCATAAAATGCCCGCTTCTTCGGGTCCATGGTCTCATGCTTGTTCCAAGGCTCAGGTACCATCATCATGGCTACATGAGGAAGCGAACGTCCACTCAGATACAGAAATTCCAGCGTATTATCAAACATAGCTGTATCCGAGCCATCTGGGTTGATGACAGGTTTAACCTTCTTGATATCGTTGCCAAACGCTTCACTTTCAAACTGTGCCTGACGCGCATGCATCCAGTTTACGTTGCCGCGCATGGTATTAATTTCACCGTTGTGAATCATAAAACGATAAGGATGCGCACGGTCCCAGCTCGGGAACGTATTCGTACTAAAACGGGAATGGACCAGCGCGATCGCCGATGTCACCCGCTCATCCTGCAAATCCAGATAAAATTTACCTACCTGCTCGGTTGTCAGCATTCCTTTGTATACAACCTTGCGACATGACAAACTTGGAATATAGAACGACTCACCATTCATATCCTCTTGGTTATAGCGAATAGCAAGCTCTGCACGTTTACGAATGACATACAGTTTCCGTTCAAAATCCAGTTCTTCCTTCAAATCGCTACTGCGGCCGATGAACACCTGACGTACGCCAGGTTTAGCTGCTTTTGCCGATTTACCCAGCATTTCGTCATACGTTGGAACATCGCGAAAGCCCAGACAGTTCTGGCCCTCGTCCACAATGATTTCTCTAAGCTTCTGCTCATGCAGCTCACGAACTTTTGGATCATTGGATACAAAAAGCATACCCACGCCATATTGTCCGGCCTTTGGCAATTTGAAGCCCAATCGCTCCGCTTCCTCTTGAAAAAACAGATGCGGAACCTGAATCATGATCCCTGCTCCGTCACCGGAGTTTGGTTCACTTCCCTGACCGCCCCGATGCTCCATGTTTACGAGCATGGTCAAAGCCTGACTTACAATATCGTGCGATGGTTTTCCCTTGATGTGGGCAACAAAGCCCATGCCGCAGGCGTCTTTTTCGAATTGGGGATCATATAGTCCCTGTTTGGGTGGTAAACCTGTCTGTCTCATGGAATGCAACCTTTCTGTTATAAAGTCATGCTGGCCTGAAATACAGGCGGCCGAATAGAAGACAGTGGCAACAAGAGGTAAATCAAAGAACAACTACGAGGAATGGGGGACAAAAAACATAAGACGTATTCAAGGCGGTACGGTCCGCCGAATGCGCATGTTTTTCAATAATTATGCAATGGCTTGACTTGAAAAACACGTCGATTCCACTGATGAATCTAATTAGTTCTATCATTTTATCATTGACCTATTGTGTTAGCAATTCAAAGTTTTTATGGTTGTGATAATAAATCTTTTACATTACAGCTTCAACGTACCAATGCAAAAATATATCATTTTTATGTATAAATATTCATTAAAAAAGTCAGCCTTTTCTGTTCCCAAGGAACAGAAAAGGCTGACAAAGGAGTTTAATATACATACGGACCATCATGTACATTCCCGCAAATCGATAAACCGTATTAAAATTCGAGACTTTCGCCTGGCTTCAATGCTTTCCCTTCAATACCTTCTTTATGAAGACGGTCACAGAAGCCGTCTCCATCCTGCTCTATGCCGGGAAAAGTATTGTAATGCACCGGTATCACGCGGCTTGCCCGTAGCCATTTCGCTGCCAGCAAAGCATCCTCCGGTCCCATTGTATAACCATCTCCGATCGGCAATACTGCGGCATCAATGGAGTTGGTTTCTCCAATGAGACGCATGTCGCCAAACAAGCCGGTATCCCCTGCATGGAAAAATGTTTTGCCTCCCATCGTCAATAAAATCCCCGCAGGCTCTCCCATGTAGATGGTTTGTCCGTTCACTGTCAAAGAGGAACTGTGGAACGCCAGCGTAAATTTCACATGAAAACCGTCAAATTGGTGACCACCACCCAGATTCATACCGTGAGCTTTGGTTCCCAAGGATGCACAATATTCAGCCAGTTCCGCCACCGCAATTACAGGGCAATCATTGCGCTTGGCAATTTCAACTGCATCACCAAAATGATCGGCGTGACCGTGTGTCAACAGTACTGCATCCACCTGAATATCTTCGGCCTGTACGGTTGCTTTAGGATTCCCCGTCAAAAAAGGATCGATAATAATCCGTTTCCCCTCTGCCTCCACCAACACAACTGAATGTCCATAATATGTGATTTTCATAACATTTACGCCTCCTTTGTCACTTTCATTATTTAGGTTACTTTCCTTTACCTATTATACCTCTTTTGCATACCGGCTTCACCTGCGCACACAAAATACGCTCACAAAGCTGAACCCTGTTGTTTAGAAAGGGCTGTTATTTGTCGCTCATGGGATTTATACCAAATGCTCATTTATAAAAGGTATGATGACCGATTGTTTTAACCTTGGTACGCGAATGATGAACCGTAAGGTCCTGGGCCAACGTAAGCGAAAGGAAAAAACAGGTGTTATCAGGCACGGCTTTATGGCCATTCAAAGCGGCCGTAACTGCACGTATGCAGTCCTGGTTAGGCTGAACACGACGAAGACGCCCGTTCGCAACCGGACTAAATTGCGCTTTTTGATAAATCACTGCCTGAATCGTATCGGGAAATGAGGCTGACCGCAGCCGGTTTAAGACAACGTTGGCAACTGCCACTTTGCCTTCGTACGGTTCGCCTTCTGCTTCTGCCATCACTATTTTTTGCAGCAGGAGCAGTTCTTTAGCGGAGACAGGATAGCTCCAGGTAGACAACGCCTTGTCATCCTGAGTGAGCATTTTTGTCTTCGTAAAGTAGATGGTTGTAGGAGGGGTTAGGATTGCGGACTTGCTATGCTGGACCTCAGGCTTTTTCTTGCCTGTAACAGCGTTATTCCGAGCTTGTTCCACCTGCTTCATCTGGGAAGCGGGTAACGGAGTCGGCATGATTTCTTTCCAGCTTGGCTGCCCATGAGCAGCGACAAAGATGGGGCTTGTCCTGTTTGACCCGTTATGGGTCCCCATCCTGTCGCCATATGTAGGAACCGAAGTGTTCCCTGACCAGCTCAGAGATTGCATAGGTGCATTTTTATGATTATTCTGTGTTTGCTGAACCTCAGCGTAGAGGCCTATCCCCAATATACAAACAAGCAGCACACTCAAAAGAGGTGCAAACCAACGATGTTCTTTAACGATTTCCATAATGTTCCTCCCGTTAACTTTAAGCACATTCCTCAGATATGTAACCCAAAATGCGCTTTTTGAATAACGCTGAAACACTATATCACTAAATTCGCTGATAGATCAAGGGTTTCACCTCATTAATGGGAATGTTTGAATTATTTGGTACATCGGTTTTTGTCCCATTCGGGTTGCATATAATACAAATTCCCCCACTTCCCAAGGCTCGCCGCTTCGGTCATCTGACTGCCACACAGACGCTGAAACAGGCTCCCCTCCTGTATATGAACGTGCTACAGTGATATGAGGTCGATAAGGTCGTTCCTCGGGTTTAAAACCCAGCGGTTCGGTAGCTCGAAGTATGGACTGGTACAGCTGATCCAGTGACTCTCGCTGCCCGGTCACTCCCCTCCATAGTACACGCGGAAAATCTTCGCGTCCAAAAAAGCCTGCTTGACCCATGCCAAGCGTGAACGGGCGATGCTCAGCTGCAGCATGAACTAGAGCCTGCTCAAGTTTTGGAATAACCGAATTCGCCACATCACCCAGAAACTGAAGTGTCACGTGGTAATCTCTGAAGTCACTCCATTTGCGGAAAGACAAATTACTCAAATCCTGCTCTACCCAATGACGTAACTTCTTCTTGTGCTGGTCCGGGAGAGCTATCGCTGTAAAGAGCCTTTGCGATTCATTTTTCATCTACCTCTTCTCCTTTCTTATAAATATCCCTTACATATCCCAAAAAGTAGCTGTTTGGTTGGTCCCCAATCAGGGTAAAGCCACTTGTTGTTATATATGATGACACCGCGGGCTTGTTTCTACCCTTCTTATGCAAATTTTCCGACAATCTGTTATCCTTGAAGGGATGGTTCGCCAGAATATATTGGAAACTCCAAGGAATCAAACATCGAGGAGGCTATGAATCATGGGAAGCATTTTAAGTTTACATCAACTGACGGATGATCAAAAAAAACAGGTTCGTGCAGCGGCTCCAGGCTACGAGTTGATTATTGGCAAAGCCCAGGAATTGGAGACTGAACAGATCCGTGAGGCCGAGGTTATTCTAGGCTGGTCCAAGCATATTGCCGAGGAAGCATTACATCCAGACAGCAAGCTAAAGTGGATACAAACCTGGTCGGCTGGGATTGATAAGCTCCCGCTTACCGAACTGGAAAAGCGCAACATTGCACTCACGAATACGAGTGGTGTACATGCGATTCCAATTACAGAGCAGATCTTTGGAATGCTGCTATCGCATACCCGTTATTTACAGCAAGCGGCTCTCTTGCAGCGTCAGAAAACATGGCAGCCACCGGAAGGTCAACTGACGGAATTACGTGGCAAAACGCTGTTGATTACAGGCGTTGGCGAAATTGGCCGTGAAACCGCTCGGATTGCAGAAGCCTTTGGCATGCGAGTGATCGGGGTTCGCCGTTCCGGCAAGGAAGCTCCCCATGTAGAACACATGTACACAAACGAACAACTACATGAAGCATTGGGCGTTGCGGATATTGTGGTTAATATTTTGCCATTCACTGAAGAGACCCATCACTTCTTTGACGAAAACGCATTTGCAGCGATGCGTAAAGGCGCCTTCTTCATAAATGTCGGTCGCGGCAAGACTGTTCATACAGATGCGCTGGTACGCTCGCTGGAACAAAAACATATTGCTTTTGCCGGACTGGATGTATTCGAGGAAGAACCGCTACCTGCGTCACATCCACTATGGAACCTAGAGCATGTCCTGATTACGCCGCATATTGCAGGGGATACAGACCGATATGCTGAACGAGCGGTAGATATTTTTGTTACTAATTTGAAAGCCTATGCTACTGATCAGGAGCTGCCGTTGAATTTGGTTAACTACAAAACTCAGTATTAACAAGCTACTTGCAGATCCAGATTTCCCGACTCATACCTGTCTTATAGAACCGGCATTGCTCCGTAACGGTCCAGCCTGACTCGGATAGCAATGTTGCCATCGGCTCCGTGCTCACGATCACAGCCCGCGCGGCCAGGCGCCTCAGACTACGCAGCATCTTTTTTTGTTCGTCAGCAGGGAGCACGGAGCACAGGTTATAAGGCATATCCAATATAGCTGCATCGTAATTACATGTGAGCATGTTCATATCCCCTAGTTTCACCAGATCTTCTTCATATCCAAAATGGCGTAAATTCACTCGTGCCCCACGCACCGCCAACGGATTGATATCACAGCCGCGGATATCCTTGCCCATACTCAATGCCTCAATCATTACATTGCCCATACCACAACACGGGTCCAGCAGTTTCAAGGAGTCTGACTTTCCCTTAGATTCAGTTAGATCCGTTGCTGCCAAATTCACAAGTGCTCTAGCTACCAGAACGGGTAGTCCAGTAGAATAGTTTTGCGGCTTCTGACGACGTTCCTGCCACGACCTGTCGCTATACTCGCATATGCCCATTAGCCATCGTTCTCCTAATCGTATGACTCCTAGGGTGACATCCGGTATCTTCATTTGCGCCTGCCCGTGAATACGTGCGCCAATCCGACGTTCTATCCCGCGCCGCTCGTCATAATCAGCCTCATTGTCCCCTTCTTTAAGGCACAGCACCTTAAAGGTCTTTCCTTCCTCAAGCTGTAACATGGAAGCTGCTTCGCATAGCTCCTCCAGCGTGTCCGCCTCGATGATGATATCCAGACGAATATGGATAAACGGACTGGTCCCCGGCTCCAGCCGAAGATGGGACGACAGCATGGAACTATGCACAGGCTGTTGACCGAACAAGCACTTTAGTTCCAAAAGACACAATTCACGCTCGGTCTCATGACACGCATAGGTATATATGTAGCGAGGTTTCATTTTATCTGTATCGATTTTGTATTTATTCATGTCAGTTCTCTTTTCATCTTTTCATTTGGAATCAAGACTACAATTCACAGCCTCCGCTATTAGTCGGTAGGAATGAAGCCGCTGCTCATAATCGGGAATGGGCGTGACCAACAGAAACTCATCATTGTCATATTTGACCTGCAAGTTACGCAACCGTTCGGCAATAACCGATGGTGTTCCCACCAGCCAACTGGCTCGGATCGCTGGATCACCCAATGAAATCTGTGCAGCCCATTGCTGCGCCAACTCATCTGTCGACGCACATACTGCTCCTACAGCAACCATAGTACGGGGCTTGTCCATCCGTGTGGACGGCTGAAAGCTGGAGCGGTAAATGCTTAGCATTTCTTCCGTTTGCTGTTCACTCATAAATTGGCCGAATACATAGCCCGTTGAATACTGCGCAGCATATTCCGCACTTTTTCGGTTGGTACCCAGCATCCACAGCGCTGGCGGCTGTTCTGGCATTGGACGGGCAAACACGGGGATCTGTTCATATTCATATGTGCCTTCCAACAAAGCCAATAGAGCTTCCATCTTCTGTGGCAGCTCAGTCACATGTTGAAGAAAATTGCCGCTTAGTGCCATCGAAGCATGAGGCCCCCCGCCAGGGGCCCTCCCCAGACCCAATTCGACTCTGCCTGGATATAGAGCAGCCAGCAGATGAAACCATTCGGCGACCTTGACTGGACTATAATGCGGGAGCAATATAGCCCCCGCCCCCAGTTGGATGGTCGTCGTCACCGCCCCGATATGAGACAACAGCACTTCCGGACTGGAGGAAGCCAGCCCCTCCATATCGTGATGCTCGGAGGTCCAGTAGCGTGTATATCCCCATGCTTCCGCCTGTTTCGCCAGCTTTGCCGCCCATTGAACTGCTTGCTCCGGACGATTGCCGGGCAGCAGCGGTACCATATCAAGCACACCGAGATTCAACGAGTAAGTAGCTAAAGACTGAGGTTGCATATACGCCTTCTCCTCTCCCTTCTATCCGTTCTAAGCAAGTTTCTTCTACTATATAGGGTTAAATAAAAACGTTAGTCCAGGTCATAAATGGAACCTACCTTCAGGCCATATAACTCATTATAAATTTTTTCAGCAAAAGCATCAGTCATGCCTGCAATATAGTCAATGACCATATGCTCCCATGTCCAGATTGGTTTGGCCTTGGCCTGGTCTCGCTCGTAGCGCTGGAGCCAATCGGTCGGAATAATGGACTTGGATGTTTCGGGGTCCAGAAAAGCCAACCATAACCGTCTAAGCATCCATTCACTGCGTTTTTGCAGACGCTGTACGCGCAGATCGCGGATCATGGTGACCCAAGCAAAGCTTTTTAATACACTCACCGTGCGCAGCATATCCAAATCCTCGCTTCCATCCCGTACGAAGGTTACCTTTTTCCAGTTTCCATCATCAATTACACCTAAGCTGCTGACAAACAGGCTGACCCAGTATGCTTTGACCTCCCGGCGGGTGCGAGAATAATCGTGTTCACATATCGGCATCTTCCCATTCCACACCTTCAAAAATTCGCTTAGTACCGCTGCGACCTTCTGCTCAATCTCAGCCAGTTGCCAGCCTTGCCAGAAGCTATCCTCCAACGTAGTGATTTTTTCCGTGATCAGACGAATTAAATATGGGTCATATAAGAAATGCTCGTGCACCTCAATTTTCCCTGCCTTAATCCCATCCTCCAAATCATGCGCGGAATAAGCAATATCGTCGCACAGATCCATGAGCTGGGCCTCCAGCGTTTTTTTACCGTCAGGGATGCCCCAATCCTCGCGGATAGAACGTATATATTCCCACTCATGCAGGTACAACCCTTTTTTGTTCAGAATCCCTGGATACGGGTATTTGTTGATTCCGAGCAATACAGCGTCCGACAAATTCAAACCGTCCACATTCTCACGCTTCTCCAAAAACATAATCAGCCGAAAATTGTGCGCATTCCCTTCAAAATGCTCATAAATTTGTCGCTCGCGTGCATAGGCCTCCTGTCCACGCTTGGACTCAGGCGTAAAGCCACCAGCAGCGGATATCTTTTCTACCTTCGTCTCAATCAGTTGATCCAAAATCCCGTCCAGCACCTCTTCTCCCTTGTGTCCGAACGGTGGATGCCCAAAGTCATGTGCGATCGACGCACACTCCACCACCTCAGGGTCAATGATCAGTCCCGCGTTATCCGCCTGTTCCAACTCTACTTCTGGATGACGTCGCAGCAAGCTTCGTGCTGCCTCACGCGCAATTTGCGCTACCTCCAAAGAATGCGTTAGCCGTGTGCGATAATAATCTCCTGTGCCTGCGCCAAATACTTGTGATTTACCCTGCAACCGGCGGAAGGTCGGTGAATGGATCAATCGGGAATAATCCCGTTCATATGCTGCCCGTGAAGCGTCGCTTCGTGTCTGCTCCGCAAATTGTCGATGCTCTCTTTTATTTTGCCATGTCATAAAGCCCACTCCCTACGTACTCAATTGGAGTGATTATACATTTTTTTCACGCCTCAGGAAAGTTCACATGACTTACGGAGAAGATTGCAAACCATAGCGGGATGAATCGAAGTACACTAAACGTAAACAAAGTCATATAAAAAGGTGTTCCCCAGCTACCAGATTCAGGGAACACCTCTTTTCTCCTATTTAAATAGAAGTATATAAGTAAAACTAAAAAATGTGCATGGAAAACGGTGTAGACGGAATGATGCTGTTTATATACCTCGCTATTTTTACCCTAACGCTTCGCTCTTGGGTCCAAAACATCCCGCAGGCCATCACCCATCAGATTAAAGCCCAATACGGTCAGCATGATAGATATCCCCGGAAAAATAACTGTCCACGGCGCATTTTGGATATATTGCCGCGAATCGGACAACATTTTGCCCCACTCGGGCTCAGGAGGTTGTGCACCCAAGCCCAGAAATCCGAGCGCTGCTGCTTCAATAATGGCCGTTCCGATCCCCAATGTTCCTTGTACGATGATCGGCGTCAGGCTATTAGGCAAAATATAACGGAGTATGATTCGCCGATTATTAGCTCCAAGCGCTCTGGCAGACGTAATATACTCCTCCGTTTTGACACTCAGCACCTTGGAGCGAACCAATCGTCCATACGTTGGCACATTGACAATTGCAATGGCGTATAACGCATTTTCCAACGAAGGCCCCAGAATGGCCACAATAGCAATTGCCAGCAAAATCCCCGGAAATGCCAGTAAAATGTCGAATAGGCGTGAGATGATCATATCAGCCCATTTTCCATAAAATCCAGCAATTAATCCTAAGGCAGTTCCTACAATCATGGAACCAATAACGGACAAGAAACCGACCCATAACGAGATTCTGGCGCCATACAGCGTACGAGTCAGCAAATCTCGGCCAAGATCATCGGTACCGAACCAATGCTCTGCGGAAGGAGGCTGCAAGCGGCTCACCAAATTTTGCTCTTTATAGTCAAAAGGAGCAATCCAGGGCGCGATCAAAGCAATGATGACAAAGAAGATAATAATACTGAGACCGACGAACGCCATTTTATTGTGACAGAAAGCTCTCCACGCATCTCTCCAAGGGCCTGATACCACCGGCAAATGCGCCAGTGTGCTGCGTGTCGTCGGTATGTTATTGGTTTCCATTGAAAATTGTGACATCGGACACCCCCCCCTCTGACCAACTGATGACTTGATTTACTGATAACGAATACGCCGGTCGAGAACAGCGTACAGCAAATCGACAATCAGATTAATGATGACGAACAGGAACGCAATGATTAGAATTCCGCTTTGGATAACCGGATAGTCACGCGAGCTGATCGCTTCAAAAATGTACCGTCCGATGCCGGGCCAGGCAAATATGGTCTCTGTCAGTACGGCGCCTCCCAGTAACGATCCGGTCTGAAGACCGATGACAGTAAGCACAGGGATCGCAGCATTTTTAAGCGCATGTTTGTACACGACTTGAAAAGATGCCAGCCCCTTCGCCCGAGCCGTGCGGATATAGTCCGCATCCATCACCTCCAGCATGCTGGAACGGGTAATACGCGCTATGACCGCCATTGGAATCGTTCCCAGTGCGATACTGGGCAGGATCAAATGCTTGATGACGGTCCATACCTGATCCATACGTCCACCTATGAACGCATCAATCACGGCTAAATGTGTCACAGCTTCCACCGGATCACGGGAATTCATACGTCCGATGGAAGGAAGCCAATGCAGCTTATTAGCAAAGATCCATTGCTCCATCAAGCCCAGCCAAAAAATCGGCATCGATACTCCGACCAGGGCAATGACCATGCTGACATAGTCAAACCAGGAATTTCGCTTCCAGGCACTTACGATGCCTGCATTCATACCCACGACAACGGCAAACAACATGCTTGCTACCGTCAACTCCAGCGTAGCCGCCAGATAAGGGACCATTTCCCGGGCAATCGGCTGCCGGGTGCGAATGGAATCGCCCAAGTCCCCTCGTGCCAGCTCACTTAGATAGGTCCCATATTGCTGTAACCACGGCTTGTCCAGCCCTAGTTGCTCACGCAGCGCCTGTTTGGACTGTTCCGTGGCCTTGTCCCCCAGTATCGTTTCTGCCGGATCACCAGGAATAGCATGAATAATCGAAAACACGATAAGCGTCATCCCCAGCAATACGGGAATCAATATGGCCAGCCTTTTTACAATATATGAGTTCATATGCTATTCACCGCCTGCTTGCGTTTAGGCTATTCAAAATAAATATTACCGTACGCTTCAATACCTGCCGGACAAGGTACAAAACCCTTAAGATTGGCTTTGCCTGCCATCAACGGCGTGCTGTGAACCAAGGGAATCCAAGGCGCATCCTGTTTAATAATGACTTGTGCTTGTTTATACAATTCCGCACGCTTATCTTGATCAACCTCAACCTGCGCCTTTACCAGTATTTTGTGAAGTTCCTCATTCACATAAAAACTGCGGTTATTGCCTGGGATCGTGTCCTTGTCGAGCAATGTGTAAAGGAAATTATCCGGGTCGCCATTATCCCCATTCCATCCCAACATGTATAGATCATCCTTCTCTCCAGCTTTAAGATCATCCAGATACGTAGCCCATTCTGGAGATTGAATGTTGACTTTGACTCCTATTTTTTCAAAATCAGCTTGAATGGCCTCTGCTACCTTTTTGCCGTCAGGCATGTATGGGCGAGATACAGGCATTGCATAGAAGGTTAGCGGCTCTGGAAGTCCGTTAGGAAAACCCGCTTCCGCTAGCAAAGATTTAGCCTTGTTTAGATCATAAGTGTAGTCCTGAATGCTTTCGTCATATCCCCATAACGTGGGCGGCATCGGATTGACCGCAGGCTTGGCCTCGCCCGCAAACAATGCATCAATAATGGCCTGTTTGTTCACTGCGTGATTCAGTGCTTGCCGTACCTTGGGATTACTAAATGTCTTTTTCTTTAAATTAAATCCAATGTATGCCACATTAAAGGAGGGACGTTCGATTTTTACCAACTCGCTGTTACCTTCTAACTGCTTCGCATCATCCGGATTCAAATCTTCCATCAGGTCAATTTCCCCGTTTTGCAGAGCATTAAATCGAGCAGTGTTGTCTGGGATCGAACGAACGATGACCTTAGCCAGCTTTGGCTGTCCTTCTTTCCAATAAGTAGGATTCTTCTCCAAGGTGATCGTATCGTTACGTTTCCATTCCTTAAATACAAACGGCCCTGTGCCGACCGGATTATTTTTAAAATCAGCCTTTTTCTCCTTAATAGCCTTGGGACTTGCAATACTAAAGGATGGCATAGCGATATTTTGTAAAAAAGGAGCCTGCGGCTTGTTCAGTGTAAACTGGACGGTATTCGCATCCACCGCTTTAACCTCCTTAATCACTCTGCTTCCATCTGGCCCAAACATAGAATCATAATAATCAAACGAGTCACCCTCAAATTTGTATGGACTTTTCGGATCAACCCAGCGGTCAAAGTTAAATACAACTGCTTCTGCGTTAAAGTCACTTCCGTCATGGAATTTTACGCCCTGACGCAGCTTGAACGTATAGACAAGTCCGTCCGGTGATACTTCCCAGCTCTCTGCGAGCCCCGGCTGAATCTCCGTGGTACTTTCCTTGTATTCCAATAGTGTATCGAACACCTGCATTCCAATTTTTAACGACTCGCTTTCAGTTACAATGGCAGGATCTAGCGCCACGGAATCCCCGCCACGCCCATAAATCAAGGTGTCCTGAGCGCCTTTTCCCGCTCCACCTGGCGATTTTCCTGCCTCTGGTTTTGCACCTTCACCTGATCCCCCACAACCGGAAAGCACCAAAACAGTTCCTAGCGCAAGTACCAGCAGTACGGTCCAGATTTTGTGTTTTACGTACTTTTTGCTCATGCAGCGAACCCCTTTCACACCTTATATATTGTTAATTCGTTGATACCGGATGAATACCAATTCCTTTGGATTGGCATGACAAGCTTGTCCTCAAGCTGTAGTCCCAAGTTCCGAGTTCATCAAATAGGTGTGTAGTAGGGAAGGTATGGAGGTTCTGGACAGGCTTTTTTTGAAGAATACAGACAGGCACAGAAAGCATTCATAATCTAGTGGTGTAAGAGATGCAGTAGGATAATGGAATAGATGTAATGTCATAAAAGGGAAGAGGATTGTGTTAGGTCATGGAGAATGTGTGATAAATACTCACAGATAGTAAATATTAGTTTCATACAAAGTTGATTATTGGATACTTTACTATAAATTTTGGAAGCAGACAAGGGGGTTTTTCATACATTACCATATGTTTTTATACATCATGTTAATTAATATTACAAATCAACTCACATGTTCATATTAAACAAAAGCTCCTGCTTGTGGTCCTCAACCTCCAAGCAGGAGCATGTTTTTACCTCAAAAATGTATTCAGCACCAAACCTACAGACACAGCTTGAGCCCCTTTTACGATGGAAAAATGATCGCCAGGCACTTTATGGGTACACATTTCCCCCTTACAATACATTTCCCACCCTTTATATCCCAATTCCCAGGTATGTTCTGAAATAAACAAACATACAGGGGCTGTTACAGCTCGATCTGGCTGGTAAACATGCTGCATTTTCACCCAATGATTTACGCTTTTAAAGCGTTCTAGTAATTCATTCCGTCCCAACTCATTGAATTCAGGCAGTAAAGGAAGTACACTGTCTGGAAATGCTCGCTTCCACAGCGATAAATCCAAATCTTCGTCCATTCTTTCCAGCTCTTGAATATGACGGTCCCAATGATCTTCCTTGCCATACTTCAAAGGCGGAAGTGTGTCCAGAATCGTCAAGAGCTCAACACGTTCTTTCTGCTCTTCTAATTGGCGGGTCATTTCAAAAGCAATCGTTCCCCCCATACTCCACCCGGCAATATAATAGGGACCCTTCTCTTGAATACTTTTGATTTGACCTACATACCGATGTGCGGCTTCTTTCATTCCAGCTGTTTTATTTCCAGCAAGAATCGAAGCATCCATTTTTATGCCCCAATAATTCCATGTAGCCGTAAGTTCGTTTACCAATTCCATGTAGCAACTGACATCCAAGCTCCCATCATGAATGAAAAAAAGGTGCTTATCCTGCGATGTACCTGGCTTTAAAAGGACTAGCGTATCTGCTCTGGCCGGAAACTCACTTTTCGCCCTTCCATTCAATGCATCTGCCAGTTGGCGAATGGTAGGGTAAGTAAATAATTTGGTAAGCGGCAGGTCGATTCCCAGCTCACGCAAAACCAATGAAACCAGCTTGGTAGCCTTGAGCGAGCTCCCTCCGAGGGTGAAAAAATTGTCCATTACCCCGATGCGATCCATGGGTAGGTTCGAGGGCAGAACCATCGACCAGATGCGAACCAGCTCCTGTTCCAGTTCGTTACAAGGAGGGACATATTCATTTTCCCGCAGTGCTTCAAGATCAGGCTCCGGCAGAGCATTCCGATCCACTTTGCCATTCACATTCAGTGGCAAACGAGGAAGCCGAATCAAACAGGCAGGAATCATGTAATCCGGCAAATACGTAGCGAGCTCCAGTCGAACTTCCGCTGGTGACATTTCTGCATCGGAGACAAAGTAAGCACAGAGGTATTTGATCCCATCGTTGTGTTGGCGAACAAGAACGACTGCTTCCTGAATCCCCTCGATGTGAGCAAGCCGAGCCTCAATCTCGCCAGTTTCAATACGGAAGCCCCGAATTTTGACCTGGTGATCCATGCGACCCAAAAATTCAAGCGTTCCATCAGCCAACCATCGAGCGCAATCTCCGGAACGGTACATTCGCTCTTCCGGCAACCACGGATGCGTAACAAATTTGGTTGCCGTTAATTCCTCACGAGCCAAATAGCCACGCGCTAGCCCTTCACCGCCAATACACAGCTCACCCGGCACACCAATGGGCTGTAGTTGATTGGACGCGTTCAAAATATAGACCTGCGTGTTGGCGACAGGCTTGCCAATCGGCACGTTATGGTCATAGTCTTCTTGAATCGTATGAAACGACGTAAAAATTGTATTCTCCGAAGGGCCGTACGCATTCACAATCGTTAAATTCGGCTGTGCGGCGCGAAGGAGCTTCATATGCTGTGGAGACAGGGCATCTCCTCCAGTCATGATCAGACGAAGTCCAGTGAAGATGGATGGTTTGTCATCAATCAACTGATTTAGAAGCGGGGCCGTAAACCATGCCATGGTGATTTGATACTGTGCCATCCTCATTCCGAGTATGTCGGCAGATAAAAGCTCTTCTTTTTCAATGAGATACAAGGTTGCTCCACTCAGCAGCGTTCCCCACAATTCATAAACCGACACATCAAAGGCCAGGGAACACGTCTGCAATATTCGATCCTCTGGCGTAATCTTCAGCGGTCCCGGCTCCAGTACCAGGCGAGCAAAGGATTGATGTTCAATCATTACGCCTTTCGGTTGTCCTGTTGACCCTGAAGTATAAATAATGTACATCACATTGCGCGCCTGATTGTTGTCCTCCAGATTACAGGACTCTCCCGTATATAGACTCGGGTCTGTGAGCAGCAGCGTTTCCGCCTGAGGAAAACGTCTGGTGCTGGCAGTTGGTAGAAGGCATATTTTCGCCTGGCTATCCTGTAAAAGGTATTGAATCCGTTCATCCGGGTAGAGCGGATCAATCGGCAAATAAGCAGCCCCCGCCTTCAAAATAGCCAATATACCGACAATCATTTCCAGCGCAGGCGTAGCTAAAATTCCAACTACATCCTCAGCCTGAACCCCCTTTTGCCGTAAAACCCAAGCTAATTGATTAGCACGTTCATTTAATTCCTCATACGTTAGTTGCTTTTCTTTCCAGTTCACAGCTGGATGGTCAGGCGTCCGTATCACTTGCTGTTCGAACAGACGATGGATGGGTACTCCATGCAATTTTTTTTCATATGCATTTTTGCTGCTGGTCTGATTAAAAGTATGAAGGAGAACAGTGCGTTCCTCTTCTGTAACCATATCAATATCTTCAATCCGAATATCGGGTTGTTCGCCAATGATCTCGACAATTCTGGCAAAATGCCGCAGCATGCGGCTGGCGCTTTCCTCCTTAAACAACGCTTTGCGATATTCCAATTCCAGCCCTATACCCTCCTGCATTTCGTATGCATACAAGGTGATATCAAATTTTGAGATTTTATGCTCAAAGCTATAAGGAGAAAACGTGACCTCTGTTGCCTGCACGACAGGCTGCGGTACATTTTCCAATACAAAGCATGCATCAAATAAGGGATTGCGGCCGCTGATTCGTTCAGGATTGACCTGCTCCACCAGCATATCAAAGGGATAATCCTGATGATCAAAAGCAGCGAAGGTTCGGTCTGCCACTTCTTCCAGAAAAACAGAGAACCGCATGCTTCCCAGCGGCTTCTGGCGCAAGGCGAGCGTGTTCACGAACATGCCCACAATCCCTTCAAACTCTGAATGAGTTCTTCCAGCGACAGGTGTTCCGATGACCAGATCCTCCTGTCCGGCATATTTGGACAGAAGGATGCTGTATGCGGCGAGTAGAACCATATACAACGTAACATTGTGCTGCAAGCATAATGCCCGCAAGGAGTGAGCTGTATCAGCTTTAATAGAAAACGGTACAACCCCGCCGCTGTAATCGGATCTTAGCCCTTTTCCATCCGTAGGCAACGACAGCAGCGGGACATCTTCTGTAAATTGGTTCAACCAAAATTCACCCTGCTTCTGAATATGAATGTCGCTTAATTGATCGTTTTGCCAAATCGTATAATCGACATACTGAAACTCCAATGGAGCAAGCTCCTGCCCGTGATACAGAGCCATCAGCTCTTCAAATATAATGTTGATGGTTACCGCGTCTGCAATGATATGGTGGATATCAAACAGGAACAGGAGCTCCTCATCAGCCAAGGGTACTAGCTCAGCCCGCCATAGAGGGACTTCATGCAGGCTGAATGGACGGATAAACTCGTTAACAAGCTTATCCGTACTCTGACCCGAATGTTCTCTATAAGGGATGGATACGTCAATGGATTCATGGACGAGTTGCAAAACCTCACCGTCCTTTTGTAGGAACGATGTTCGCAAGCCCTCATGACGTTCTGTCAGCCTACACCATGCCCTGTACAATCGCTCCTGCTTCAGGGGACCTTTGATAATTCGAATGCTGGGCATGTTATAGATAATGTTAGGTCCGAGAAGATCATCTATCAGATATAGCCGCTTTTGCGCCGAAGATGTTTCATATCCTTCATAATGCATGATGCTAAATCTCCCTCCGTCGGCGTTCTTTTTTCTCTACTTTTACCGATGACAGTGCATGCTGCTGAACAGGGACGACTTCCTTTATTAGCTTTCCAGCGCCCCGTAGTATGTTGCTAATCTCCGTTTCCTCTGTTTTAAAAAACTCAATATTTAATGGAACAGATTCATGAATCTGCTGGATAATTTCACCGTTGATCACATCAAATGTTGTCCTAAAAGCTTCATGACGCTGAATAAGCGCTTGGAAGGCTTCTTGAAGTTTGGCGATGTCCAGCTCTCCTTCCAGCATAATAGCGCCTGGTAGGTTGTAACTCAGATCCTCTGGATTCAGCTCGTGCATCATAAAAAGACGCATTTGAGCAGATGAGGCTGGATAATAGGCACTCGGAGCGGCGGCAGGAATCAAGGAACAGACCGTCTCTTCAACCTCGTGATGGTATTCAATTCTTCTGGAGCTTATGAGATCCGAAAGTTGTCGAATGGTCGGAGCTGCAAAAAGATCTTTTAAAGTCATCTCAATGGCCAACGTTTGACGCACACGCAAAATAAACTGGTGAGCCAGCAACGAGTCTCCACCGAACTCAAAGAAATGATCATCTATACCTACTGCACCTGTTTTGAAAATGTCCGCCCACAACAGGACCAGCTTCCGTTCCATTTCGTTACGTGGCGGTGTAAGCTCTTTGCCGGAAGGCAGCTCTATCCCCAAGGCATCTAACGCCTTACGGTCCAGCTTTCCGCTTGAACCAAGGGGCATGTTCTCGACCCTCATAAAACGTAAAGGGATCATATATTCCGGCAATCGTTCCAGCAAAAATGCCCTTAAATCTCGAACGGTACAGTCGCTTTGCACAACCAGATAAGCGCACAAATACTTGTTGCTCTGCTCATCTATCCAATCCAGCACGGCTGCCTGTTGAATCGCCGGATTTTGCAAAAGAGCTGTTTCAATCTCGCCCGTCTCAATTCGGTAGCCCCCGATTTTCACCATTTGATCCGACCGTCCCAAGTAAACAATCTCGCCGCTAGGCAGCATACGGGCAAGATCGCCTGTACGATAGATTCGCTCACCAGGTACAAAAGGATTGGGAATAAAACGCTCTGCCGTAAGTTCATCCAGATGTACATACCCGCGTGCCAGATGGCGCCCTCCCAGACAAAGCTCTCCTACCTGTCCCAAACCTACCAATGCCAGTTCCTGGTTTAGGATATAGGCCCGAGTATTGCCCACGGGTCGTCCGATGGAAATCGGACCTTCCGGGGATACAGATGTACACGTATAGGCTGTTGCAAACACACTGGCTTCCGTAGGTCCATACAGATTTAGTAATTTTGCCTCCGGGAACTTTAGATTAAAGTTTCGCACTTGCTCCTGGCCTAACGGTTCGCCCCCTGACATGACCCAACGCAAAGTGGCTGCCTGAAGCGTATCCTCGACTGAAAGCTCTGACAAAAACATCTGCAGCACAGTAGGAATGAAGAAAGCCACCGTAACCTGATGCAGGTGAATGGTATCCAGCATTTGACGGGTATCCGTTTCTGCACCAGCCTCCAGTAATACCAATCGTCCTCCGCCCATAAACCAGCTGAACAGTTCGACGATGGAACCATCAAAGGTATAGGATGCTTTTTGCAGCACTGTGTCCTGCTCACTTAATTCAAGCTGTTGTGCTAGCCATACCACTCGTGAACTAAAGGCGTGGTGTTCCACCATTACCCCTTTGGGCTGCCCGGTTGAGCCGGAGGTAAAGATGACATAGGCCAGATGATCAGGCTGAATGGCAAGCTCTGGATTACCGCATTCTTGCTGATCCTGACACAATAAATCAACGTCGATGACCCGCTGAATTTCTTCATCCATCCAGTTGTCATTGCAGCGCTGATGGGTCAGAATCCACTCGGCACCAGCGTCTGCCAGGATATAGCGAATCCGTTCCTTCGGATCGGCTGGATGGATGGGAAGATATGCCGCCCCTGCTTTTAACACGCCTAACAAAGCAACAATCATTTCCGGTGAGCGCTCCATAACTATAGCTACTACTTGCTCTGGCTGGGTGCCGGAGTCCAGTAAAGTATGTGCGACCAGATTCGCCCGCCGATTCATTTCCTGGTAGCTGATCTGCTGTTGACCGGAAATGAGAGCGACCTGTTCAGGGTTACGACTTGCTTGATCCTCAAAGTATTGATGCAATAGCTTTATAGATCCCATATCCATCTCTGTCTGGTTGAAATCGTGGACGAGCGTCTTCCATTCTGCCTCACTCACCGAATCCGAAAGTGCAACCGCAAGCTCATTCGTCCAAGCCTCTTCCTTATGGACACCTATGGGCTCAAGCTCTTTCTCTTGGTAATGCTCATTCGGGTTAACAGCCACCTCTTCTATTCGAAGCTCTCCAATCTTTTGCTGTGGATCGACAAGGATCGTACGTAAGATTTGAAGGAATTCGCGGCTCAAGCGTTCAACCGTCTTCTCAGTAAAGAGATCTACATCGTATTGAAGGATACATTCGATATGCTGGTCGGTCATGGCTGCGGTAAATGTTAAATCAAATTGTGCCCCCGTATATTCCGCTTCATCACATGGGGTCAATTTCAAGCCAGGTAATTCTACGATGGTACGGGAAGACTCGTTCAATAATGCAAACATAGTATCGAACAACGGATTACGGTTTGTTCGACCAGCCAAATTCAACTTCTCAACCAGTTGCTCGAACGGATAATCCTGATGCTCAAAAGCCTGAAGTGAATGTTCCTTGACCTGCATTAAAAATTCCTGCACCGTCATGTCCTTCTTCGGCGTGTTGCGAAGGGCTAACGTATTGACGAACATACCCACCAGGGGACTCAGACTCGCATGGGTTCTGCCGGATACCGGAATACCGACGATAATATCTTCCTGCCCGCTGGCTTTGGCCAGTAAT
Organism: Paenibacillus sp. FSL W8-0439; assembly: GCF_038008995.1. Taxonomy (NCBI): domain Bacteria; kingdom Bacillati; phylum Bacillota; class Bacilli; order Caryophanales; family Paenibacillaceae; genus Paenibacillus; species Paenibacillus sp. FSL W8-0439. The sequence continues at coordinate 1,339,609 of NZ_JBBPAK010000001.1, read as the reverse complement.
AAGTTATAGACCGCCAATAAAACCATAAATACTGTGGCATTGTGTTGCAGGGCAAAGCGTTTTAATCTCCACGTCCATTCCTGATCCAGCTCAAAATGAACGGCTCGTCCTTCACCTCTTCTCTCATCGGGGCGTGAATAATCCGTAGGCAATTGCAGTTCTGTAATTTCCCCTTGAAAAAGCTCCAGCCAAAACTGCTCCTGCTGCCGGAATTCCGCACTGTTCATAAATTCACGTTGCCACACAGCGTAATCTTTATACTGGATCATCAATTCCGGCAAGTTCATGCCACCGTATAAACGAGCAAATTCCTCGACGATAATTTCTTGGGAAAGACCGTCCGTAATAATATGATGCATATCAATGAACAGCAAATGACGGTTTGCGGGCTGATGAATAACCTGAATGCGGAACAACGGCTTTTGCCGGAGATCAAAGGGCTTAATTAATCCGTCTTGTTCCACTAATACTCCATGTTCACGGCCTGATTGAATTTCCTCGATCCATTTCGCTAATCCTTGAACCGTGCCTGCCCGGAAGAAATCACGCAGCGACAGATTTACATTCCATTCTTGATTAATAAGATAGACCAGCTTGGTTGCCAGCAAGGATTGTCCACCCAGCAGGAAAAAATCATCCTGTGTACCAATCTGCTCCCGGTGCAGGATTTCCGACCAAAGCTCAACCAGGCGCTCTTCTAGAGGTGTAGCTGGCTGTACATAGGTCGTGCCGACCTTGATGCTTTCATTTACCTGCGGTAAAGCATGACGATCGATTTTTCCATGATGTGTTAACGGGATTGCATCGACTCGAACAAAGTAAGACGGAATCATATAATCAGGCAAGGTTGCCGACAGATGGGTCTTCAGCTCTGCCACCGATAACTCCTGATCCGTCACGATGTAGGCGCATAGCTCTTGCATACCTGGTAGAACTTCCTGCACCAGCACAACCCCATCCTGTATATGCGGGTGCTGGAGCAACGATTTTTCAATCTCGCCCGCTTCGATACGGTAGCCCCGTACTTTAACCTGCTGATCTTTTCTTCCTAAAAATTGAATTTGCCCATCTTCGAGGTATCTGCCCAGATCACCCGTTTTGTACATACGCTCGCCTGGTATCCATGGGTTTGCTACAAACTGCTGCTCCGTCAGCTCGGGGCGGTTCATGTAGCCGCGTGTAACCCCCCGGCCTGAGATACAGATTTCACCGGGTACCCCGATAGGCATAACATCCGTACCCCTGCGATTCATGATGTATACCGCAGCATTGGCAACAGGTCGTCCGATAGGCAGCGGATGAACATCTGGAGTATCCGGCACACGATAATAGGTCGCACAGACGGTCGCTTCTGTCGGTCCGTACGTATTGTAGACCTTTGCGGAGCGCAACAACTGGGTAACATATTCACTTTTCAGCACATCCCCACCGCTAATATAAATGCGAATATGCGGGAAAGGGGGCAGTTGATTCAGCTCATTCAAAATAAATGGCGAGGCACTGACCACGGTCACTTGCTGCTGGCGAATGAATTGATTGAGCAATTGGATGTCCTTCAGTTCATCCCGAGAAACCATAGCCAGCGTTCCACCTGCTGCCAATGTAGGGTATATTTCCTCCACGGATGCATCAAAGGTAATGGCTGCCTGCTGGAGCACCACATCTTCAGCCGTTAAGTGGAACTCATGCTGAAAAGCCGTGATATAATTCGTTACATTTCTGTGCTCTACCATCACACCTTTGGGCTTACCGGATGATCCCGACGTGTACAAAATATACGCCAGATGGTGAGAGGCCAGAAGCTCCTTGCCCGCCAAAGCTATATTATCCGCATCTCCGCTGTACAAGGCCGGATCACTTACATCAACGACAGCCCCTGTAAAACAAAGTGAGGTTATGCTGACACTTTCCACAGAAGTTAGGAGCACAGTTGCGCTACTGTCCTCCATCATGTAGGCCACCCGCTCCGTCGGATGTTCCGGGTCCATAGGGACATAGGCTGCTCCTGCTTTAAGTACAGCAAGCATGCTGGCCAGCATATCCAGCGAACGGGGGACCAAAATACCAACAGCTTGGTCTGGTGCCAACTGATAGGCAAGCAAGTGCCGCGCTAGCTGATTCGCTCTAGTATTCAATTGTCTGTATGTCAGTGAATGCTGCCCATAAACGGCAGCAATCCGATCAGGGTGCTGTTCAGCCTGTTCTTCAAACCACTGGTGAACCAGCTTTTCCTGCGGATAATCCACCTGGGTTTGATTCCACTCGTACAGGGATCGCTGCTTTTCTTCCGCATGATTCATGGAAATGAGGCCAATCGGGCGTGTAGCATCCGCAACGACTTCTTGTAGAAGATTTTCGTAATAAGTGGCAAGTCGACGTATGGTCTCTTCCTTGAACAATTGGGTCGCATATTCAAAGTGAAAACGCAGCCTGCCTTCATTTTCAAGCCATATGACCGTTAGATCAACTTGTACAGCCTCCATTTTAGCTTCCAACGGAGTAAAGCAAAGCCCGTCGATGCTCATCGGTTCCCCCTTAAAGTTCTGGGAAATAAACTGAACATCAAATAGCGGATTTCGGCTCCGGTCTCGCGGCACGTCAAGCTGATTCAGCAGCATTTCAAAGGGATAATCCTCATGCTTATATGCTTCAAGCGCGTGTTTCTTAACCTCCTGCAAATAGGTCGAGAACGGCTTATCTTCGGATGGTACAGTCCGCAGGGCCAGTGTATTGATGAACAGCCCAATCATGTGCTGAGTCTCTTCGGATTGACGGCCTGCGCTTGGCGTGCCAATGATGACATCTTCTTGATTCGCATATTTTGCCAATAATGTACTATAAACAGCGTACAGAAGCATAAAAAGCGTAACCCCGTGCTGTACCGCTGTTTCTTTTGCCAAAGCTGTTAGTTCCTCGCTTAGCTCAAATGTATAAACATCCCCGGCATTGCTCATTTGCGCGGCCCGCGGCTCATCTGTAGGCAAATCAAGTACAGGCAGCGTTCCCTTAAATACGTCCAGCCAGTATTCCTCCTGCTTTTTCATCTCGGCACTGTCCAGACGCTGATTTTGCCAAAGTATAAAATCGGTATATTGCATAGGCAGTTGCGATAGATCATATCCCGAATAGCCCTGTATCATTTCACTTAATAAAATACCAATTGAGGCTCCATCGGCTGCAATATGGTCAACATCACACAGAAAGAGGTGAACATTCTCCTCCAGCTGGACCAGCTTTGCCTTTAAAAGCGGCGCGCAATTCAGATCAAAGGGACGGATAAATTCGTCCACATACGCCTCCAACTCGCGCCCATCCCCTTCACTATATTCCAGCGAAAAATCTACCTCTGGATACACGATCTGTACCAGTTCGTTATCCCGCAGTTCATAAGCGGTGCGCAGAGAACTGTGACGCCGAATCACCGCATATATGGCTTCCTCCAACCGATGATGATCCAGATCACCCGTGATGGTCATCGCACTGCATAGGTTGTTCAAAGTACTGTGCCCTGCCATCTGACGCATCATATAAAATCGACGCTGTGTCGATGAAGCAGGATACACCTCGCGTTGTTGCGGCGGACGAATAATCAGATTTGAGCCGGCTGATCGGGGTGAAGGCAGCTCCGTTTCTGCCAGAAGGGGCTGCTTCGCTTCTCCATCCGTATACAGGGCTAATTCGTGGACCGTCATATAATTGAAAATATCGCTGATATCCACTTTTGTAGACAAGCTCTGATTCATCTGTCCCACCATTTTACTGGCAATCAGGGAGTCTCCTCCCAGCTCATAAAAGCTGTCATAGATGTTCAGCTCATCAAGCCCCAGCACATCCGCCCATATGCTCGCGATTACCTTTTCCGATGAGCTGTATTCTCCTGTCCCTCGACCATGCAGCTGTACAGGACGACGCACAGCATCGGATGACATGACCGCATGATTATGTAGAAGCCGACGATGACGTTCCAAAATAGCGCGCATTTCATGAGATAAGCCGAAAGGAATGGCAGTAGAATCGAGCGCGGCCACCTGAGCGTAGTGCAAGCCACCCACAATGACACGCGAAACGGGATGAAGCAATAATTGTTCAAGAGCGGCCAGTCCTTCTTGTGTGGACAGAGCATGGAATAAGCTCTCCTGGAAATCAACCTTGTGCTCAAAAGCCATCCCGGTTTCCTGCCAAGGAGCCCAGTTGATGGAAAGTGTGCGATGGCCGGATTGATTCCGCCACTCGGCAAAGGCATCCAGATAAGCATTGGCCGCCGTATAGTCGCTTTGTCCTGGTCCACCCGTCAGCGAAGTGACGGATGAAAAAAGAATAAAAAAGTCCAGTGTATCCGAAGCTGTAATTCGGTCAAGCACATGTGTGCCTGTTATCTTGGGAGCCAATACCTCGTTGAAGCGGTCCTGACTCTTGAGCGCCATATAACCGTCTCCTGCCACACCCGCAGCATGGATGATGCCGTGAATAGCCCCATACTTGTGGCGAAATTCATTCATGGCTTGCTTCATAGCCGCCTCGTCAGCTACATCGACAGCATAATATTCTACCTGAGCTCCCTGCCGCTCCAATTCCAGCAAGGCGGTAATCGTATTCAGCATTCTTGTATTCATATTTGGCTTTGAACTCTGCCTAAAGTTTGGACTGATGTTCGAATCTGCGTATGCAATGGTTTCCCATTGCTCTTTGGGTGGCAATGGTGTGCGACCCAGTAATCCCAGCGTGACCTTCCCTTTCGTAGCAAGCCATTGGCCGACTGCCAACCCCAGCCCGCCAGTACCACCAGTAATAACATAGACTCCCTGCGGTCTGATCGTAATCGGGTCAGCCTTACTTTCCATCAAATCCACGGGCTCAATTTGCTCTACATAACGTTCTCCGTTACGCCAAGCGGTCAGAAATGTATCATCATTTCCGTGCCATAAGGAGTGAGTGATGTCGGAAATCCGGGTGTTCGTATCTATATCAAGACAACGGCAAGTCAAATCGGGATATTCCTGACCGATGACCCGGGCCAGTCCAAACAAGCCCGCATGTTCCGGCTTTAATTCATTTTCCAATCCGTTCACTTGATACGCCTGCTCAGCGATCACTGTCAGTTCCTGAACAGCAGGCTTGGTCTGTGTGATTGCCTTGGCCAGATGAAATAGCTGAACCATAGACTGCCCGCTCCACAGGTATATCAGTTTCTTAGCGTTCCGGCATCGCACCTCTGTCAACAGGTGTATATGATCTTCCTCGGTACCATTAGAAAAGTAAGCATGGTCTGACAGTTTAGCGAAGCTGACTCCCCGCTTTACTTCGACCACATCATACCCTTCTTGGGCCAACTGTCCACGTAGCGTTACACCGATCGGACGGTTATCTGTGAATAATAAAATCGTTTCCAGCGGTGCGGAGAATACCGAATTATTTGTGGTTCGGGTTGCTGTGTCTGCTTCATGCCTTGCGTGTGCTTCTTCTTTCTTTTTCCATACAAGCTGATGATATTTATGATGTTCTGTGTACCGATTTCGTTTGAAATCCGCCTCGTGCACTCGTTTGACAGCATAGTCTTCAATTTCCACCAGTACCTGACCTTCAGCATCCAGAATGAGCACATCTACCGTTAAAATTTCTCCACTTTCTCTAACCTTGCTTTTTTTACGCAGATAGCTGTAAAAATGCTGTGGGAGTGAGTCGTAAATACGCAGCTTTTGATATGAAAATGGCAAGAACAGACCATTTCCCAAGCTCTGGCTTGCTACCCCGACTGCCACATCCAACAAAGCCGGATGGAGCACGTATTGTCTCAAGTCCATATGATAGGCTGCGGGCAGCTCCAGTCTAGCCAGCACTTGGTCTGTTCCAATTGCAATCGTACGCAATGTCTCCCATCGCGGTCCGAATGAAAAGGCATCTGCTGCTTCAGCATGATTCTCGCCCACTACTACTTCCTGGTCGTTACATTCAGTCCGAATATCGTCCAGATTCATAACAGGGTGGCTAGCCTGTACAAACATCGCCTGACCCTGTGCATGCCTTACCCATTGCTGTTCCCACGGCTGAGCTGAGGGTCCCGTTCGGCTTATCACCTTAAACGAAAACGTCTCACCTTCCTGCTGCAAAATGGTGTGTACTTCTCTTTCTTCCTCTACTTCCAAAATGAGCGGAGAAATAAACTGAACGTCATACAGTTCCAGCACCTTGCCTGGACGCTTGTATTTTTCCAGCCCTGCTCTAACCATTTCCAGATAAGTGGTTCCCGGTACAATACAGCTTTCCATTATCTTGTGCTCGCTTAGTACCCAATGACGTCCCACAGAGAAGCGTGTCAGATAAATATCCTGTCCCTCGGTTTCTGCCAAACAACAATCCAAAAGTGGGTGCATTTCTTCCAACTCTGTGAATTTACGAACTTGGGAAGCTTGCGAGGCTATAGCCTTTTCCTCTACTTCCACCCAGCATCGCTTAGGTTCAAAAGGATAGGTGGGAATGCTGCGTCTGTGGCAAGCTTTGCCTTCATATAACCTCTCCCATTCCACATCTGCCCCCTCAACATACATACGGCACAGAGAATTCAGGGTGTGAAATTCGATTGGAGACTGGGTCAGTTTCTCTTGGGCTGCAGCTGTCAGACTTCTGGATTCCTCCAGCGTAAGCTCACCCGCTTCTTTTTCCTTTTGGGCAGATACCACCTTATGACGTCCAAAATATACGCCCGGTATAAGCTCTCCTTGTTGTGCTTGTCCGCTGAAGCCGAAGGCAGAGATCTGAATCTGAGCCAGTTTTGCCCCCAGATCATCCCAGTCTTGGCATAAAATCGCCAAACGATAGCTATGGTGCCCCCGTCCCGTATTGGCGGTGTAACAAAGATCGCGTAACGGATAGGCTTGGGGTTCTGTGACATATTGCTGATATTGCTTCACATAGGCTGCAAGCACTGTTTCATTTTTGGCAGACAACGTAAAAAGCTGAATCGTCTCTGCGGTTCCCTGTCCCAACTGACCACCGTCCTGCATGTCAGCCCAAGCCGGGGCTTCCTCCAGAACGACATGGCAGTTCGTACCGCTTAGACCGAAGGAGCTTACTCCGCAGCGTCGCGGAAAATTCTCCTTAGGCCAAGTTTGCAGATTATCGTTCACATATACAGGTGAATCAATAAAGCTGATGTCCGGGTTCGGACAGGTGAAATGCAGGCTCGCCGGGATTTCTGCATGCTTCAAAGCAAGTACTGCTTTCAAAAAGCCCGTGATTCCCGCACTGTTATCCAAGTGACCCACATTAGTTTTGACTGAGCCTATGGCACAAAATTGCTTCCGGTCGGTATACTGCCGAAAAGCTCTCCGTATACCATCAATCTCTACTGGGTCACCCAGTTTGGTGCCTGTCCCGTGAGCTTCGATATATGTAATGGTATCCGGGTCAATCCCAGCATCCTTCCAGGCCCGTACAATGACATCCTCTCCGGCCAGCGAATTGGGCGCCGTAATCCCGGCGGAAGTCCCGTCATTGTTCACAGCACTTCCTTTAATGACAGCATAAATATGATCGTGATCCTGAATGGCCCGCTTCAAGGGCTTGAGTAGAACAGCAGCTACACCTTCTCCCCCGCCTGTGCCATCCGAAATGCTATCGAATGTTCTCGTCCGGTCATCCGAGGAGCCTACCCCCAGCCCCCCGCCTTTTCCCTCTTTTACAGGCACGAGTGTAACTTTTACTCCCCCAGCAATCGCCGTATCGCAATCCCCGTGCCGCAAATCCCGACAGGCTAGGTGAATAGCTACCAGAGAAGAAGAACATGCTGTATCCACCAACAGACTGGGTCCTTTTAAGTCCAATAGATAGGCAATTCGACTGGCAATCATAGAATGGATATTGCCTGGAATCGCTGAGGAAGCTAAGGAAGGCGCCATTTCTGCTACAAAACGCTTGTACTCCTCGCCAAAATCACTACTGTAGCCCACATAGACTCCCGTCCGGCTACCAGAGAGCTTGTTGCCCCCGTATCCCGCATCTTCGATCGCAGTCCAAGCAGACTCCAAAAATAACCGCTGGTTCGGGTCCATTAACCGTGCTTCTGCTGGAGAAAGTTGAAAAAAGGGATAATCAAACTTGTCGATCTCCTCCAAAAACCCACCTTCATTTAGTGCCGTTTGTTCATTCAACAGTCCGACTTGGAAGAGACTCTCCAGCTCCTTTTTGCGACTGGCAGGAAAAGGACGTATAGCGTCCTGCCCCGCCCGTAGAAGCTCCCAAAACTGAGCTACATTTTCACTTTCGGCAATTTTGCAGCTCATTCCGATGACTGCAATATCCGAATCTCGCAGCTCATTGACCGCGATCGGACCTGCATCCAGAAAATCTTGTTCACTAAATTGAAGAGCCGCCAGATTGAATCCTGTTTTGGTCATCATCGTACCCCCTTCCGTTCCTCATGTTCGCTGCAATTAGCTGACCTGAAACGCGGGAAATAATTCGCGTGTATGCGTATTGCTGAAAATTTGCTCAAACCGCTCAGCCCGTTGTTCCGCAGGCGTTAATTTAGTTTCAAAAATGGACTTTAGCTTGTCCAGAGCTTGCTGCATTTGTTCAATCGTCGGCTCGGTCCCGGTCGCGATCAATTGTTCGCGCATGTTTTGCAATTCTTTATATGGAACAACTACACCCTGCTCATATTCATCATTGTTCCAGTTCCGATTTTGGGTTGAAACAGCAATCGCGATGCAGGAGGTCACAAGCCCCAACCCATCCGGCTTGCACTCAATATCAGCATTCCGTAGTAATTCCAGACCGGAGGGATGCTCAAAGGCAAAGGATTGAGCTGTGGAAGTGATACCTGTCATTAAATTTCTCAGCACAGTTTTAGGACCGATTTCTATAAAATGATTCACGCCCTGATTCAACATGTATTGAACGCTTTTATACCATTGCACAGGCTGGGCCATCTGCGACGTTAGGTTAGATATGATATAACGACGATCCGTATAGGGTGTCGCTGTAACATTAGAGAGAACAGGCCATTGAAAACGGCCATAATCATATCTCTCCAGCTCATCCCGAAACTTGCCCGCAGCGCTCCGCATTAAATTCGTATGGAACGGAAAGCCCACCTTAAGACGAACCGTTTTGATTCCTCTACGGTTTAATTCCTCTTCGGCCTTTTCCAGCGCGGGAGTATGGCCTGAAATTACAAGCTGCTCGGAGGAATTATAATTTGCAATGCCGACCGACACACCACCTGAAGAGGCTTGCTGGCACACCTCCTCCACCTCACGCTCATGACTCCCGACTACCGCCAGCATCGCTCCTGCACCGGGAGCGACGGCTTCCTGCATCAGAATACCTCGCTGACGTACTATTTTCACCGCATCCGAAAAAGCAAGCGCCCCTGTACTGACCAATGCCGAAAATTCTCCCAGACTGTGACCCGCTACCAGGGATGGCGCAAGCTTCAATTCCTGCATCAGTACACGATAAGCAGCAATGCTCACAGTCAAAATGGCGGGCTGCGCATTAGCGGTCTGAGTCAACTCATCCATGGAACCTGTGAAACATAGGGACTTCAGATCAAAGCCTAATGCATCTTCGGCCTCTTCAAAGGTCTCTCTCGCTACTGAATATTCATCGTATAAGCTTTGACCCATGCCTACATATTGGGAGCCTTGTCCCGGGAATAAAAAACCTAATTTTTTCATCGTTCCATCCTCCTTATAGTAGGTCAGCAATCTTGTGCAGGACGTGGACATAGGCTTTCATCAATTGTTCCGCCCAAGTCTTGTTTAGTTTTCCAGCTTGATATTCGCACAGGAACCGTACCTGCTCTGCACGCACATCCATATAAATCACCCAGTCCAATTGTCGGGTCACTTCATGTCCCGCTGGCGTGTGATTCAAAAACACACAAGGGTGAAAAGCAGATGGATCGGCGTTTCCTCCCCCATTCGGCAACATGACGGGGATTGGGTAAAGATCTGTCTCTTTCGCTTTTTGGCGATGACTCGCAACCTCTTTGCACAGGACGCTAAAATCATCATTTTCCATCAATCGTACACGCAGTGGATACAAGCTCTCCCCGGTAGGCTGTACAGCCGTGTAAACAGAAGGTTCACGTTGCATTGATGGTTTATTGGGATATAGGTGTCCTTCCCCGATAAGCACTATAAGCTCAGGCTGACCTGTCATTTGTGACAATACATACGTATAAACGGCCAGTAGCAAGTCTGATAGGGCAAAATCCTGACTCCAAACGGCTTTCTGCAACACGGTCAGCAGGTCAGTAGGTAAGGTAAAAGTGAACGTAGCCTGGCCATCTGCCCCTCCAGCTGCTCGCATCGCTTCATTCCACGGAATAGAAGGTAACGGTTCGACCAAATAACGACGCCAGTAGTACTCCTGACGCTCATAGCGTTCTTGTTCTGCATCTGTCCATGCTTGTTCTTTTTGCTGCTGTTCCAGAAAATCGGAAAGTCTCGCAATCGTCGGATAGGCGAAGCAGTCCGCCACATTGATTTTCCCTGGATAGATTTGCTGGAGACGAACATTCATTTGAATGAGCAAAACCGAATTGCCCCCCAGCTCAAAGAAATTATCATGGATGCCAAGTTCGCTTCTGTGCAATACTTCTTCCCAAATCCGGCTGACCTGCAATTCCACCTCTGTAGCAGGTGACGCATATTCCACTTCGAGAAGAGGGCGGTTATGATCCGGCTTAGGCAGCATTCTACGGTTTATTTTTCCATTCGGCGTTAAAGGCATCTCCGACAACATAATAAAATGCGACGGAATCATATATTCTGGCAGTCGGGCAAGCAGATGATTACGCAGCTCACTCACCGATAAAGTCTGTTCACCTATCCAATAGGCACTAAGAGGACTGCTCCCCTGTTCATCCGATTTGTCCTGAATGACTACAGCTTCCCGAACGCCGGGATGAGCCAGCAGCGCTTGTTCAATTTCCCCTAGCTCTACCCGGTAGCCGCGGACTTTGACCTGATCATCCATTCGGCCCAATACTTCAAGCTCGCTGTGATGCAGCCACCGCGCCAGATCTCCAGTCTTAAACATTCGCTCACCGAATCGGAACGGATTAGCTTTGAACTTCTCCGCTGTCAGTTCAGGGCGCTTGTCATAACCGGCTGACAGCCCTTTGCCCCCAATCCAAAGATCACCCGCTACAAGATCAGGTACAGGCTGAAGCTGACCATCCAGGATATATACTTGTGTGTTCGTTATCGGCGTACCCACGGTCACTCGCTCCTGCTGGGTAAGCTCCTGCACAGTTGACCAGACTGTAGTTTCAGTTGGGCCGTACATGTTAAATATGCGTGCAGTCGTCATATCCTGTGTCTGACGTAGCAGCGACTGTGGTAAAGCCTCGCCTCCCACCATCATGATCTGCAATGTGTGCAGACCCTCTTGGGCTGCCGGGTGCATAAGCAAAAGCTGGAGCCGCGAAGGTGTCATTTGCAGCAAATGCGGGCCTGTTCGGCGAATAGCTTCCAGGAGCAGTTCAGCATTAGCCTGCTCTTCTGCTGTAGATAACACTACCCTTAGCCCTTTTGCCAAAGGCAGCAACGTTTCCAATACAAAAATATCAAACGCGGCTGTCGTTACCGAAAAGAAGGTCTGCCCTTCAGCAAACGGAATACGCTCGGTAATCCCGTAGATCAGGTTAACGATAGCTTCCTGACGGATCATCACGCCTTTCGGGTTTCCGGTCGAGCCTGAGGTGAAAATCATGTACGCCAAATCGTTCGGACTCGGCTGTGCAATCTCTAGTTTTTTTCCATCCTGTCGGTATATATTCTCATCATTCAACGAAATGACTTCGCCTCTAAAATCAAGTCCTTTCAGTAACGTGTCCCGACTTATAAGCCATTGCGCTCCGCTCTCTTCCAGCATGTAGGCAATGCGCGCTGCAGGATAATCGGGGTCGATCGGCAAATAGGCGGCTCCTGCCTTTAAGATCCCGAGCATCCCTATCAGCAAATCTACTGATCGTTCCAGCAGCAAGGCAACCACCGTATTCACACCCGCTCCTTTGCTACGCAAGGTTCTCGCCATCTGATTGGACAGCATATCGAGCTCACCATAGGTTATACGGCGGTCCCCACATTCTACCGCTATGGCATCCGGTATCCGTGCAGCCTGCTCTTCAAACAGATGATGCATCAGCTTGTCAGCCGGAAGCGCAAACTCAGTCGCATTGCGAGCGACAAGAATATGCGATTGCTCCGCAGAAGTCAGCAGGCTGGCAGCATATAGAGGACGGTCTGGCTGTGAAGCCAGTTGAGCCGCCAATTCAATGAAATGCTGCGCCATCTGGCGAACAGTCTGCTCGCTGAACAGTTCCGAGCTGTATTCAAAGGTACAATGTAGACCAGCCTGTCCATCATTGCCTTCATTCTGGGCGATTGGCTCCACGACGGTCAGCATCAAATCAAATGAAGCAAAAGAGCTTTCCAGCGGATAAGGCTTTACTTGTAGCCCTGGTATCTCCCTGCTGACATCCATAAAGTTTTGCAGCCGAAACATGGTGTCAAACAGCGGATTTCTGCTTAAATCCCGCTGAAGATGCAAGCGATTGACAAGCATATCAAAGGGATAGTCCTGATGTTCAAACGCATTCAATGCATTGTCTTTAACCTCGTTCAAAAACTGCCGGAAGGTCTTCTCCTGTACGGGAGCATTTCGTAACGCAAGTGTATTCACAAACATACCGAGCATCCGTTCCAGCTGAACATGTGATCTCCCGGCTACTGGCGTACCCACCACGATGTCCTCCTGTCCACTGTAGCGGGACAAAAATACATTGTATGCTGCAAGCAAAATCATAAATAACGTGGCACCACTATCCATGGCCAGCTCTCGCAAGCTTATTGCACATGCTGAAGGAAGGCTAAATTCCAACGAGCCACCGGCAAAGCTCCGTTGCCTTGGTCTTGGATAATCTCCTGGCAGATTCAGAAGCGGGACTTCCTGTCCAGTGTGCTGCTCATCGAACAATCCCACCCAGTATGCTTCCTGTTCTTTCAGATGTTCCCCGCTGAGCTGTGTATGCTGCCATGCAGTAAAATCTTTATACTGAATGCGCGGTATCTCCAGATGGCTTCCTTCCATTAGGGAGATGAACTCATCAATAAGCACTGTCGCAGATATACCATCAAAAATAATATGATGTACATCCAGCAGCAGCACGTGGCTCTGCTCCGCTAGTCGAACGAGCATTACTCGTAAAAGCGGGGGCTGTTGCAAATCAAACGGACGCAAAAACGATTGCTGAATTCGCGGCATATCAGCCGCCGATCCTTCGGTATATTCCATTTTCCAAGCCACGTCTGAGTGAACCCGTTGTACTACCTCACCCTCCAGCAAGGTAAACTCCGTCCGAAACACCTCATGGCGGAGTAATAATGTATGAAAAATACGCTCAAGCTGCTCTCGTTGGATCACACCCTCCAATTGCCAGCCAGTGAACACGTGATTACTCAAGCTTTCTCCTTCCAGCTGATGCAGTACATATAATCGTCTTTGAGCGGCAGAAACGGGGTAATATTCCTGCTCAGGCAACGGTTCGATAGAAGCCGCATGAACAGAGGTCTTCTGACGAAGTAAATCTGCCAGCTCACGAATCGTTTGATGGTCAAAAAGTTCTTTGAACGTCACATTCACTTGCAAGCGCTCCTGAATCCGGTAAATCATTTTTGCCATCTTGAGCGAATGTCCACCCAACGCAAAAAAGGGGTCCTGCACACCCACTTGCGCTATATCCAAAATTTCTCCCCAAATAGCGGACAATTCTTGCTCCATATCGTCCCTTGGGGGTACATATTCTGTTCCTGCGAGACTTCTTCCCTCAGGCTCCGGCATATGCTTACGGTCGATTTTACCGTGAGGGGTTAAAGGCATAGCTTCGAGCGGGACCAACAGACCGGGAACCATATAGTCCGGAAGCCGTTCCTTTAGATATTCGCGCACCTCTTCTGCCGTTATTTCGGACGACTGCAATGTGTAGTAGCCAATCAATCCGATTCCGGTTTCCTCAATATGCGCAATCACTGCTGCCTCACGAATACATGGAAGACTGACCAGCGCCTGCTCAACCTCTTTCATTTCGACGCGAAATCCACGTACCTGAACCTGGTCGTCCTTACGCCCAAAATACTGGAATTGTCCGTCCGGCGTCTGACAGCCCAAGTCTCCTGTCCGATAGAGCCGTTCTCCAGTCAACGGATGCGTAGTGAAAGCCCTGGCTGTCAAATTCGGCTTGCCCCAATATCCGCTCGCGAGTCCTGTCCCGCCGATACAAATCTCGCCTTGAACATGGTACCCAGCAAGCTGTCCGTCCTGATCCAGCACATACACACGAGTATTCGCAATCGGGAATCCCAGCGGAATACGTAATGTACCTTCATCTGGCTTGCGCTGAATGATATGCTGGGTCGCATAGATAGCCGATTCCGTCATGCCGTACAGATTGGCGATTTTAGCTGTACGAAAAAGGGAATACCATTCCTGCACGACGTTCACTGGAAGCGCTTCGCCCCCGTTAAAAATCCACTTTAAATTGGGCAATGGATGAGCTTCTCCCGCACTGCGGACAGCACTTAAGAAAACACTCATAAGCGCAGGAACAAATTGAGTGACTGTTACCTTTTCCCGCTTCATAAATGGATATAGCTGTGCAGGGTCCTTGACGATATCGGTGGGTACAATGGTTAATTTGGCTCCCACCATCAGCGGCCAGAACCATTCCCACACCGAGTCTGTGAAGCTGGTAGACGTCTTCTGCGCAATGACATCGTCTGCACCCAGAGCAAAGGTATCCTGCAGCCAAAATAATGTATTCAGCACAGCTTTATGGGTCATCATCACCCCTTTGGGCTGTCCCGTCGAGCCGGAAGTGTACATGATATAAGCAAGATCATCCTCACCTGGAATGTTTTCCGAATCTAGCTCATGAACGGGAATGTCTTGTACCTTAACAGGAACAAATGAAGCTTCCTGTCCTCGCACCTCACGCAGCCTAACGATCCACTCCGATTCTCCCCATACCGTTTCATCCAGACAAATGACGGTTTCAATGCTGGCGGGCAAATGGCTTAACATCCGCCCGAAATAGCGTGTATCCGTAACAAGCACGCGGCACGAGCTGTCGTTGAGCATATACTCTATTCGTGATTGCGGATAATCGGGATCAATGGGCACATAGGCCCCGCCTGCCTTCATAATCCCCAAAATAGCGGTGAGCAATGGTACATCCCGATCTCCCATTATGGCAACCAGCGAGTTGGGACGAACTCCATAACGGCTAAACAATTGGCCCAATTGGTTGGAACGAAGGTGCACTTCCTCATAGGTCACCGCTTTGCTACCGTCCACGACACCAACTGCATAAGGGGCACGAGCAACCTGCTCCTGGATACAGGATGTAATTGTGACTCCAGCCGGATACGTCTTCTGTGTATCATTAATGCGGTTCATTTCGGTCCGTTCCTCTACCCCGATATAGTCCATTTTCCAAACGGGCTGCTCCGGCTCCTGAATGGCACCTGCAATAATATTACGGAAGTATGCTCCAATCCTGCGCATCGTTGAAGGTGTAAATAGATCCGTTCCATAGCTGAGTGAGATGACCATTTCGTCGTTCACCGACTCGACAATCACAGTCCAGTCAAATTCATTCGCTTCCGCACCATTCCCTAGCTTGATTCGCTCCATCGGGATTCCCCCGAAGTTCTCTTCACTTTTAGACCCAGCTGCAAAATTAATCAGAACGTCAAACAGCGGAGCACGATTCAAGCGACGCGGACGGTTCAATACCTGCAATAGCTGATCAAAAGGATAGTCCTGATGGGCATATGCTCCTGCGCATTCATCTTTGACTTGCTGTAACAATTGGGAAAAAGAAATGTCACGTGAAAGTCGATTCCGAAGCACAAGCGTGTTTACAAAAAAACCGATCAGATTGCGCACCTGCTTTTGATTCCGCCCCGCCACAGGAGTACCGATAATAATGTCCTCCTGCTGAGTTAGTCGAGCCAATAACACATTCAGACTGGCCACGATCGACATAAACATGGTGGTTCCGTACCTACGATTCAACTGCTCCAAGCCCGCGCATAATTCCGCATCCAGAGTGACCTTTTCTACTGCTGCCGGAGCATTCCGGACGGTTGAACGCGGGAAATCCAGTGGTAATTGAAGACTTGGTAATTCGCCATTCAATCGGGATTTCCAGTATTGCTCCTGTGAGTTTAATTTTCCGGTAGTCACCTGCTGATTTTGCCAGTGTGCATAATCAATATACTGAATTGGCAAATCTGGCAAACGGAGGCTTGTTCCTTGCTCCAACGCCTGATAAATATGGAATAGTTCCTGGAAAAACAGATCCATAGACCAACCGTCTTCAATCATGTGATGCATACAAATATGAAAAATATAGTCGTCTTCCGCCAGCTTATAGATCTGTGCCCGCCATAACGGACTTTGCTCCAGATCAAAAGGCTGATTCATCATGGTCTGTATTTCTTTTTGCACCTCTGACCACGCTGTTTCCTCCCCTATGTCCGACACATCCGAGACAGGCACGTTTAAGGTCATTTGCTCCAGCACCACTTGCTTCGGCACACCCTCGACCACTGTAATCACTGTACGAAGGATAAAATGCCTTTCAACGATGATATGGAGGGCCTGCTGTAAATACGCGGTATTCACGGCTTGTCTGATCCGAACGGCTACCGATTGGTTAAAGGCGCTGCTCTGAGCGTCCAGTTGGGACTGAACCCAGAACCGCTTCTGCCCATGAGACAGATCATAGGTCTGCTTCTCTCCCATGTCTAAACCTCCATCTTGTACATTATTCGAGGATAGGCTACTGCTTTTCGTATAACGTTTCATTGCACCAGACATATCGGGTTCCGTTCCACTCGGTTGCAGAACGCACATCCGGGAAAAAACCGCTGCCGAGCAGATTGGCACTGGTATTGCACAGAACTGGAATGCCGCTTAATTTCTCGTACGCATGCAGCAAATCATAAATTAGCGGATTGTCCTCCCGACTTACTGTTTGCAAGCGTGCTGTGCCATCCAGATGACGGATTGCCGGAATGCGTTCCACCCATTCGTCACGTAGCATATGGTCAAACAGCATATACGGATCGCGGGTTCCTGGCGAAAAAATAGCAGGCGCATGCTCCTCTATACAGATCGGTGAGACCGGACGATAGTCCTCCCGTTGCTTAATGGCATTCAGGCGGTCTTTCATATCCGGTCGAACGGCAGCTGCCAGTATACTGCGATTCCCCAGCGCACGTGGTCCTAGTTCCGCCCGATCATTCAGCACGACAACCGGCTCATCTGTCGTATGCAGCAGCTCTGCGAGCTGTGACACCGTACAAGCACGTGATTCCCAGCCTTCCGCTGGATCATTTTGGATGACCATCGGCCCGCTGTATACAGACCAATTCAAATGGGGATGACCTGTCTGATGAATCATCTCACAACAAGCAGCACCAATGGCCGAGCCTGTGTCATTCGTAAATGGAGAAACAAACACATCATCAAATAACCCGCTTTCTCGAATCGCACTGTTCCATTTAATATTCAGAGAACAGCCTCCTATAAAGCAAAAGTTCTTTGTTTTGCGCCCATGCTTGGTCACACTCGCCTCCAGCGAGGTTACAAGAAGCTGCTCCAAATACTGATGGAAAGACGTCAAAGCGTCTGCATGCGGAATATGATGCTCATCTACATATCGCTTGATTTCCTGGGAAAAGGTCCAGTTAAACTCCATGGAGGGTGAAAAATGCCGCGCATACGTCAACTCAAACTGTTCGAGCAGCTCTGAACGTACCCGCCCCTTGGCTATATAGGCCATAACCTTGCCCGCTACCGAAAGATCATCCACACGTGGTCCTTGTCCTCCGCGAAGGAAAGGCTCAAAGTGCAGCGAAAACAGTGAATAAATGTTGCCGATGTACATGAAGAGAGGGCCCAGGTTTTCTAATCTTTCGTTCGCTGGATCAAAGTAATAAAAACGCGGGTACATACCTCCATCGTATACAAGCGCGTAAGACGGCTCCTTGTTTACCGCATAAGGGCTCGCACAATAGGTGCTGGCGATATGTGTGGTTGCATGCATATAGCTGGTATAATCGAAGGATTTCTCTCCAATAACAAGTCCACTGCCCGAATAGGCTTGGAGTGCGTCCGCTGAAAGCGATACTTCGCGGTAAGGCGCAACCGAAAGGGACAACTCCTGCCCATGAGAACGCGTATCCACCCTGCTTTCCTTCAATCCGGCCCAGCCGTCAATAACAAACCGATCCACATCTGCCGAGGTATAGCCATGCAGGTTAAGTGCTTCTTCAACAAAATCTAAATCAGGAATTTCGCTGTAGCGTTTGTTGTTATTGAATTTTTCAACTTCATAGCTGAAAATAAGCTTGTTATCCTCAATCAAGGCTACACTACCATCATGCGTTAATTTCAGTCCGCAGAATAACATGTTCCTTTCACTCCTCACCTGTTAGCCCAACACAAAGCCGCTTTATTGTTCAGCCTCAGCAAAATGACGTGGTAATATCGGAATGATATCTTCCTCTTCAGAACCGCTGCGATTGGATTCATCGATCCAAGTTCCCAGCCCGGCCACTGTCGGCTCCTGAAAAAAGACCTGAATCGGCACATCTATGGCCAGCTGGTCTTTGATTTTAGCAATGACACTCATCAGCATCAGGGAATCTCCATTTTCAAAAAAGTCCTGGTGTATGCTAATTTCCTCATGTCCTAGCACCTCGCCCCAAATCTGACCTAGCTTCCGTTCTGTTTCCGAATAGACCTCTCCGTCACGGCCGATCAAGGTCACTTGGATGTGAGACTGCATGTACACTCCAGTGTTCGCAAGCTGTGACTTGGGCTGTAGCGTATGAAATAGCTCTTCCTCAAAAGAAACAAATTTAGCACCCAGCTTCACATTTCGCTGAATCATATCGTTCAGAGCTTCATTAGAAGTAATGAACTGCTTCAGCTCCTGATAGGACTCCAGCAGATGGCTGTAGGCTTCTGACTCTTGCTCGTTATGTCCCTGTGCTTGCTCTGTAATTTCCTTTGTTAAGTCTGGGGAAAAGTGAACCTTGAGCAGCGTCAGCACTTGAGCCAGCTTCTGGCTGCGAATGTTGGCGATGACCGCTTGGGTCAGCTTATATTGCAAAAGCCGATCAAGCAGCTTTCCATAGTCCTCGGACGAAATCGGCTGAGATAACATCCGTTGATCCATCAGTTCGTTCGGTGTATCCCCCATCTCCAGATCCGACCAGTTGATCGCCATCACTTCCATGCCGCGACGGCTCTGATAGTGGGCATACTGATCCAGAAATGCATTCGCAGCAGCATAGCTGCCCAAACCTGCGCCTCCCAGTTGCGAAGCCACTGACGAGAACAGAATGTAAAAGTCCAGCGTCTGCTCCTTGGTCACCTCGTTCAACACCCATGTTCCGGTCACCTTGGCTTCCATGGTTCGCTGAAATGCGGCGGTATCCATCTGCTCCAGACGAATTTCCTCCAAATGCATCGCGGCATTAATAACCCCCTGAATTGGACCGTAACGTGCTTGTATATCCTCAACGACCTTCTTCATGGAAGCCAGGTTCGTGATATCTGCTGCGTAGTAGCTAACTTCGGAGCCAAGGCTTTCAATCTCCAACAGTCGGCGGATTTTCTTCGCAATCGCAGAAGTATCCGGTCCCGTAGCTCGTTCCTGCCAAGTTCCCCGGTCTGGAAGCTCTGTCCGGTTGACCAGCACTAGCTTTACATTGGCCTGGCGGGCAAAATAGCGGCAAGTTTCTAATCCTAACGAGCCGGCTCCCCCGGCTATCAAATAGACACCGCCCTCGCGCAGCGTAATTTTGCGACGTGGAAGGGCTGCAAGCCGCATCCGTTCCAGCTGTTGTGTATACCGCTGACCGCCACGCCATGCTGAACCTTGATCTGCTTCATCCCGATTCAATTCCAACATGATTTCCCGAGCGATGTCGGAATTCTCCCGTCCGATCGTTTCTACATCCATACAGCTACAACGGTGCTGGCTATATTCCTGTGAAACGACCTTCATCAATCCCCACAGAGGCGCTTTTTCCGGGAACACATATGTATCCTCCGCTACGACCAGCTGTGCGTAGTTCGAGACGACTTTGATTTCCAACGAGCGATGAATCGAACTTGCTTGCACTGCCTTCATTAAATAAAAAAGACTTAAAGCTCCTTGCTCCTGACTTTCATTCAAATCATCGAGTTGTCGCATGCGACTGCGAATTTCGGTACATGTCCACAGATGCACGATTCCGGTAAGCTCTGCTCCACCTTGCGTGTCGGTCTCTGCCACGGCTGCAAGCAGCTTGGCATAATCCTCCGCAAAGCCGGGACGAATCCGATAATGTCCCGGATCTACGGCCGAAAAGGCAGATGCAGCCTCTACAATGATCGGCGTTTCTCCTTGGGCCTTCATCAACTCACCAAGTGAATCAGCGACCCCTTCTTCATCCGCCAGAATAAGCCAAGATTTCCCGGCAGAAGGCCGCTCTGGGAGGGTAGAATCCGTGAGAGGATTGGCTATCCAATTCAGTTCATAAAACCAATGATCCACCTGTTTCTCCGGTTCAGATTTCATGGCTGGAGAAGTCGCTTCGTGCTCTAGCGCATGCTCGGGAATATACTCCACCCAATGCCGCTTTCCTAAAAATGGATAGACAGGCAAAGGAACACGGCGCCTTTGCTCCAAATCATGCAGGGCAGCCCAATTGATCTCGCTACCTTGCATATATTCATCTACAACCTTCTCCAGACTGGTGTCGGGCTGCACCTTAAAGCTTTTCTC
Source organism: Paenibacillus sp. FSL W8-0439 (assembly GCF_038008995.1). NCBI lineage: Bacteria > Bacillati > Bacillota > Bacilli > Caryophanales > Paenibacillaceae > Paenibacillus > Paenibacillus sp. FSL W8-0439. Next base: position 1,318,752 of record NZ_JBBPAK010000001.1, on the reverse strand, counting down.
TTCACGGGTTGTCAGACGGGTATAATAAATCCTCTCTCCCGCCAAAGCTGGACGCACAGCTTCATCTGCGTTTGCAAAACGCTCTATCCCTTCCCTAAGCTCATCAAGGCTTGTAGCTACAATTGCAAGCCGATAAGCATAGTGCCCGCGTCCCTGATTGCTTGTGAAACAAATATCTGGCAGTGTATGAGTTGTACGGTCCAAAAATGTACGGTAACGGTCAACCAAAGCATTGAAGGAAGCTTTGCTCTTCGCAGACAACGTAAATACGTACGGCACGTCTTCTACACTGGCGGACCGGCTCCACTCATCCTGCTCATATTCTTCTAATATGACATGGCAGTTGGTCCCTGCCAGACCAAAAGCACTGACCCCCGCCCGCCGTGGTACTCCTGCCTCCGTCTCCCATGGAACCAGCTCTGTATTCACATATACAGGCGATTCGATGAAATTAATGTGCGGATTCGGCTCGTTAAAATGTAGGGTTGCCGGAATCTCCTTCTTTTGCAACAACAGCACCGTTTTGATCAGACCCGCAATACCAGCTGCGGTGTCCAAATGACCGATGTTTGTTTTTACCGCACCCAGAGCACAAAAATGCCGCTTGTCCGTGTAGCTGCGGAAGGCATTGGTAATGCCTTCGATCTCAATCGGATCACCTAGACGAGTTCCTGTACCGTGAGCCTCGATGTAGGTTACTGTTTCAGGGGGTATGCCCGCATTGCGCCAAGCTTCCTTCATCAGCTCCGTCTGAGCCAAGGCACTTGGGGCGGTAATACCGTTGGACTTTCCATCTGAATTCATGGAACTCCCTTTAATAACGGCGTAGATATGATCCCGATCCTTCTTGGCCTTTTCCAGCGTCTTCAGTACAATGACTCCAAATCCCTCGCCCCAGACAGTTCCATTCGCTGCAGCATCGAAGGTACGAGCGACAGAATCAGGAGAAGCAATGCCGATATCCACCAGCCCCTCGTCTACAGGAAACAGGGTTAGGTTTAGTCCTCCAGCTACAGCCATGTCGCAATCTCCAGTAATCAGCCCTTTAACCGCATGATGTACAGCGGCCAAAGATGCCGAGCAAGCAGTATCAATCAAATGACTACCGCTGGCGAGATTCAGCAAGTAGGCCACCCGACTGGCTACGACCGAAATGGTATTGCCGGGTAAAGCATAAGGCTCCATGTTCTGTATCAACTGCAAGTAGTCAGCATCCGTATCCCCTACGTACACCCCGGTCCGTGAGCCATACAATTCCTTTTCGGCGTATCCAGCATCCTCCAGTGCTTCCCAGGTAACTTCGAGGAAAATGCGCTGCAAAGGGTCCATACAACGGGCTTCCGCTGGCGTAATATTAAAATATTCCGCATCAAAACGGTCAATATGGTCCAAATACGCTCCTCTGCGATACTTAATCTCAGGCGCATATCGTTTGCCTTTAAAATAATCTCGAATAGGCCGATCTACATCCGCCCTGCGACTTTCCGGGAATTCTCTTACAGCATCCATGCCGTTTACGAGATTATTCCAAAATTCATCCGTTCCGTTCGCCCCTGGAAAACGGCAAGCCATCCCCACAACAGCAATATCATCGACTTTTACCGTTTTGGATTCATTTTCGAATAGCTCTTTTAGCATCGGCAGAGCTTCTGTTTTGGAGAGATGTTTTGCAGCCACCTGGCCTAGCAAGTAATTCTGAACCCGTTTCATATGTTATCCCTCCTTCAGATGGTCCAGCGCCCGTATAGACTGGCTTACATCCAGTGAGCCATCTTCAATTTGATCCAGCAGGCTCATGAGATCCTGATCCAGTTGTTCGTCATCCTTGGACTGATTTTCAAAATGATTCATATACGCCGCAATCGTAGGATAGGAGAATAGCTCAGCGACCGTCGCCTTGCTGCCCAGCGCGTGTTGCATCTTACGATGCAGTCGAACAATCGAGATGGAGTTGCCGCCGATTTCAAAAAAACTGTCATGGATGCCGACGTCCTCCGGACTTATATTTAAAATTCCGGCCCAGATTTTGGCCAGCATATGTTCTCTCTCGTTACGGGGCGCCACATATGCGGTTGAACGATGAACTCGCCGCTCCGGCTGCGGCAGATTTTTGCGATCAATCTTTCCGTTAGGAGTAAGCGGCATCACCAGCAGTTCCATAAAAAATCCTGGAATCATATACTCAGGCAATAATTCACGCAGGTGAGTTGTCAGATCATCCACTTCAAGCCCTTTTTCCAGCGATGTAAAATAACATAAAAGATTGGTTACACCAAACTCATCAGTTTGGGCAACTACAGCCGTTTCCTTAATCCCTGGAAAGACAGATACAGCCCGTTCCACTTCTTTCAGCTCTACGCGATATCCTCGCACCTGAACCTGATCATCCTTACGTCCGCTGTACTCCAGGATGCCATCTGGTCGTAACAAGCCCAGATCTCCCGTACGATATAATCTTTCGCCCGTTTTGGGATGCTGGGTAAAAGCCTTGTCAGTGGCTTCCGGCTTATTCCAGTACCCCGCCGTCAGACCAATGCCGCCGATACAAATTTCGCCTTTGACCTCAAAGGGGCACACCTGCCCCTCCTTGTCCAAAATATAGACATGCGTGTTCGCAAGCGGCCTGCCCAATGGAATACTCAACTCACCTTCAGCCGGAGATGCGTCAATCAGGTAACAGGTTGCATAAATAGCTGACTCGGTCATGCCGTAAATGTTGGCAATCTTGGCTTCCCGGAACGTGCTGTACCAGTCTCGCACCCCATTGACGAGCAAGGCTTCGCCTCCATTGAATACCCACTTTAGTTCCGGCAGCGGATGGTCTGTCTCATCGGTCGGAATCGCATCCAAAAAGAGACTCATCTGAGCTGGAACAAACTGGGTAATAGTAACCTTGTCATCTCGCAGCTGTTCATAGAGCCTTTGTGGATCTTTGACCGTATCCGAACTGAAAATGGACAGCTTGGCTCCATAAATCAAGGGCCAGAAGAACTCCCATACCGAGTCGGTGAAGCTGGCGGAAGTCTTCTGCGCAATCACATCTGCTGCGGCCAGACAGAAAGTATCCTGCAACCAAAAAAGCGTGTTCAGCACAGCCTTATGCGTCATCATGACTCCTTTGGGATCTCCCGTGGAGCCTGAGGTGTAAATCAGATATGCCAGATCATTTTCACAGGCAGGACAGTGCCATGAAGCCTTTCCCTGGTGCTCCCAATCCGATCGTTGATACACAGTCAGCTTATCTGTTTGCACCTTTGTTTCGTCGAGGCAGACAGCGGTCGTCATACTCTCCGGTAAATCTTCCAGCATCGTCTGCAGTTTGGCAGACTCGGTGATCAGCACACTGCAGGCACTGTCGCGCAGCATGTATTGAATCCGTTTTTTCGGATAATCCGGATCAATAGGTACATAGGCCGCCCCTGCTTTTAATACACCGAAAACAGCCACCAAAAGCTCAATTCCCCGTTCCGCTACCACCGCTACCCGCTGGTTAGGCCGTACACCTACTGCGTACAGTAGGCGGGCCATTCGGTTCGCTTGTTCCTCCAGTTCGGCATATGTGATGGAAGAACCATATTCTTCAATAGCAGTATGCTGAGGGGTTTTCGCGACCTGACGGACAAACAAATCAGGAATCGTCAGCTGTTCCTCATAAGCCTTGCTGGTCTGATTCATCTCCGCAATGACGCGTTCCTCATCTGCCGATAGAATTTCAAATGCATCAAAATCAAGATCCATAGGAGCTACTCCTGAACCGGAATTGCAGCAGATCCAGCCGATTGACCTACCAAGCTATTTGTGAAAAAGTCCACTAATCGGTCTATGCCTTCGTTGTATCGCGTTGTAGAGTAGGACAGGCGCAGCATTTTCGGTAATCCAAAATCAGAACCCGGCACTGTCGCCACTTGTTTGGCTCTCATTATTTGTTCCGCCAGCTCCAAACTTGTCTCAATACCATGCTCGTCCATGTACTTTTCACAATCGAGTGTGAAGTAAAAGCTGCCTTGAGCAGGAATGGCACGTACGAGTGGAACCTCATTGAACCGCTCTACCGTATAATCCCGTCTTGCTTTGTACAGGCTGACCAGTTGCTCAATCTCTTCGGGATGCGCCAATGCTTCCAGCGCGCCAAACTGCACGACAGGGTCGGCTGTCAACAAGGTATGATGCTGTATGACCGTAAGCGGTGTGACCAGCTCGTCAGGAACGATACAGTAGCCAACGCGCCGACTGTACATCCGGTATCCTTTGGAGAAAGCATTCGTCGTAATAAAAGCTGATTTGGTATCCGTCAGCTCCAGTACCGAGGTGCTTCGTTCATCAAAGCAAACATTGGCATAAATCTCATCATTAATGACTACAGCCTGTCCGTCGATGATTTCATCAATGGCGTACAGTTCTTCTTTCGTTAAAATATTGCCTAACGGATTGCCGGGCGAATTAATTACCACAATTTTGGTTTTATCCGTGAAATTTTCCCTGAAGGAATCCAGATCGAGTGCCAGCGTATCCAGATTAATATCATAGTAGCGAACGTTCGCCCCCACCAATTGAGCGCAGAAATGATACAGGGAATAATACGGACGCGGCAGCAGTACCTCATCCCCCTCTTTTGCTAATAAATAAAACAAATTCCGGAATAAGGCACTGGTGCCTACATTAATTAAGATATTGTTAGGGTTAATGTCCAGATCGTAGGTTTTCTTGTATTCCTCCGCCAAAGCTTCCTTTAATTCCGGCAAGCCCGGTGGGAATACAAGCGAGCTTTTTTCAAAGGTATCTAATGCATCCTTCATCGACTGAATAATATCCTCGTGCAAAGGTAGCTCGGATTTTCCCAAGGTCATTCGAATGACCTCCTTGGAGCCGTTTTTCTCAAATTCATAAGCCATTTGATCCAGAACGAACATTAAAAACCGATTGTCATAAAATTCAATAGATGATCTCAATTCCATTTGTAATTGCCTCCTTTGAATGAAACGCACGTTAATGGGATACTTTGGACAGGCTAGACACACTACCCGCAATGGTCTTGATTATTTTGTGATACCTCTCCAACATAGAGTGAACATAGGAAGATTCCAGCAAAGTGGTATTCCACCTCAGGGAACAGGTCAGTCCGGTTGTTAATCTCACGACTGACAGTTGCAGTGCTGCTGGTTCTGCAGGATATACACGCAATCTCACTTCCCCTACCACCGGTAAAGAGCTCGTGCAGTCCTCTTCGCAAAATATGACGTTAAAACGGGATGAATCCTCCGCCCCGCTCTTTAATACATTAGGGTCCAGCAGCAAATGAAACGGATATAAAACAGCTTGAAGTGCAGCTTGACGTCTGTCTTTCACTTTGTCTAGCAAAGGGTTAAACGACGAAAGCCCCTCCATTGAAACTCTGACTGGCACAGGATGCTGGATACGTAAAGGTATTCCACTCCCCTGCACCGGATGTCCCTCGGGATGAACGACATGGATCAAAAGCTCCTCCGCTTGCGTCAATTGCCGCAGCAGCAGGAAATAACAGGCGAATAAAATGTCCGTAACACTACTATCATGACTGGAGGCAAAAGTGTGCAGAGCTTCGGCCTCCTGTGTGGCGAGGGTCAACTCGACGGAATCCCACTCAGACGTTGCAGAAGCATCTTCTCCCCGCTTGAACGGCAACCCGATTTGAGGAAGCGGATTTCGTAAAGCTTCGGTCCAGTACGATTTTTGCGGCTCCAAATATCCTTCCTGCAACAACTGATGCTGCCAATAGGTAAAGTCAATCTGCGGTATGGGCTGAAACGTGTGGGCTGCATCCACTACTGAATCCGTAACAGCGGCGGAATAGCGGATAAACAGTCGTTCCAGCCAATCTTTCATGTCCAGACATTCCATTAGTAATGGATGAACAGCCACGATCAATTGGCACCGTTCGTTGTTGTCACACCCCAAGCGAACCCGATACAGCGGCCCTTGTCGTGGCTCAAACGGGTTACGATACTCGGCAGCCGCACTAGAATCCGCCCAAGAAGCTGCATCCTCCTCTATGACATCCGTGAATGTGTAATCCAACGGAAGATGTGTCTTCACCTGCTGAGTCGGCTCGGAGGTCTCTTCCCTGAAGATTATTCTGAGCGTACTGTGTTCGGCTTGCAGTTCTTCCAATACCCTGACAAATAACGTCTGATCCACCTTGCCTGTCCACGCTGCACGAACGATCACATGAGGAGTTGATCCCCGATGTCGCCATAACTGCTTTTGGTAAAAAGATAAAGGATGCCACTCAGCCTCTGGTGGCGGGCAAATCGGAGGAATCGCAAAAGTGGAGTCCTTTGCTCGTCGTTTCCGCTTCATGTTGTCCGCTTCCTCAGGTGAAAAAATCCGGTACTCCGCCAAAGCTTGTTCAGGCTGGTCCAGAATCTGGTCGATCAGGCTGAGCAAGTGTCGTGCAAGTGTAGCGATTGTCTGTTGGTGAAACAAGCGGGAATAATACTCAAAGGTGCAATTTAGCTCTCCCTGCATCCCTTGAAAAATGTCGAGCTTCAAATCCATGGTTGAGCTGTGTTTGGCCCAATCCACCATGTCCAGCTTCAAATCTCCCATCGTAAATTGGGTCCTCTGCATCCCCTGATTATGTAAAATAAGCATGGTGTCAAAAATGGGGTTGCGTGAAAGATCACGCTTCTGATCTAGGTGCTCCACCATCTTTTCAAATGGATAATCCTGATGATCATACGCAGCTATAGTCCGATGAGCCACCTCCTTTAAAAAATCTGTAAAGCAGCGCTCTCCTGCCGGAGTATTACGAATAGGCAAATAGTTCGTAAAAAGACCTATCGTATGCTCTACCCCCGTATAACGTCTTCCAGCAATGAGAGAACCTACAATGACATCCTCCTGCCCTGTGTATTGATACAGCAGCACATTGTATACAGCCAGAAGTGTCATATATAGTGTAGCCCCGTGTTCTTGTCCTAGGGCTCGCAAGCGGTCAGCAGCTACCTTGTCAATCGTGAACGAATACATGCCCCCTTCAAAAGTCATCACAGGCGGCCGTGGATAATCACAGGGCATACTCAGAACAGGCAAGCCTGCTTCTCGCCCTTCCGTTAACGTCTTCAGCCAAAATTGCTCCTGTTTCAGCAACTGCTCGCTGTGCAGAAAAGCATTTTGCCATACTGCATAGTCCTTATACTGAATACGTAGCGGTGACAAGCTCTGCCCGCTATAAAGACTGGTAAATTCCCGAATGAGGATTTCCATGGAAACACCATCTGAAACAATATGATGCATATCAAACATCAGCAAATGCTTGTCCTCTTCATCACGCTGATCCGTTAATCGCAGCAAGCATACACGAAGTAAAGGCGCCTCTCCCAAGGAAAACGGCTGTACAAATTCTTCCATCAGCTTTTGCACATCGGCTTCTTCTGAAGCCACTCCCAGTGATATCGCAAGCTCAGCTTCCGGAAGAACAATTTGCACAATTTCATCCTCTGCGACATCAAACACTGTCCGAAAGGATTCATGACGATGAATGATCGCAGCAAATGCGTCTTTTAAGCGCTCCACATCCAAACGCCCAGTGATCATAGCCGCTCCGGGCATGTTGTAGCTCAAATTATCTTCTGCCAGCTGCTTCAGAATAAACTGACGCCGCTGTGCGTTGGATACGGGGTAAAATGCTTGTGGAGACACTGGTTCAATAGACGGGTAATCCGTTGTTTCTCCTCCTGAAACAAGCTTGGCAAGCTCACGAATACAAGGGTGTCCAAACAAATCAACCAATGTAATTCTCGTGTGGAACACCTGACTGATGGCTGTAATCAGATCCGTAGCCAGCAGTGAGTCTCCACCCAATTCGAAGAAATCAGCATCTATAGACAGCTCGTCAATACCCAAAATCCGTCCCCAAATGCGTGCCAGCCTGTCTTCCGTTTCCGTCGGAACATACCCATCAAGAAAGGAAACACGTACTTCGTTATAGGCTGTCAACTGTTCGTTACGACCACGGCTTCGACGTTGGATCGGCGGCTCTACCCAGTAGCGCTGCTTGTCCCAGGCGTATGTAGGCAAAGGAACTTTGACACATCCGTCTGCCGAATAATCCTCCAACCAGTGTCTGTTCTCTCCGTTAACATATCGCCGGGCAATCATTCGTGCATCTGTATCCAGCGTCATTTCTGCCAGGGGCAGGGGCTCGCTATATATAGTGCAAAAAATCCCCTGTTGCTCCAGCCCTGTTCCATCCTGACAGACCAATGCGTTATAAGCCTGGCGCAGCTTTGAGCAAAGACTGATCCGATCCGAAACTGGAATTGCCAATCGATAAGCATGATGCTCTCTGCCCGTGTTCAGGACATAACAGATATTTTCCAAAGGTGGAATATCGTCACTCTCCAAAAAATCAATATATCGGGCAGTCAATCTTCGCAGTGAATCCTCACTATATGCCGAAAGCGTAAATACTCGTTCCTCACCGCAGGGTGCATCGGAGGACGATGATAGTGAGGCTCTGCTGCCCTGATACTCCTCCAGCACCACGTGACAATTTGTACCGCTTAATCCCCATGAACTGATACCCGCTCTCAGCGGAATCCCGTCCTCACTTCGCCAATCAGCTAGCTTTGTATGAATATAGACCGGAGAACTATGCAAGTTCATCAACGGATTGGGATACGCAAAATGCAGGGTAGGCGGAAGTTTTTTATGCTGTAAAGCCAGAATCATTTTAATTAGCCCTGCCATGCCCGAGGCCGAATCCAGATGACCGATATTGCTTTTGACTGAGCCGATTCCACAAAATTGTCTTTTTTGCGTATACCTGCGAAAAGCATTTGTAATCCCTTTGATTTCAATCGGATCTCCAATTTTGGTCCCTGTTCCATGAGCCTCAATGTAAGAGATCGTCGACGGATCAATTCCTGCACGCTTCCAAGCCTCTACAATCACTTCTTCCTGGGCTCGGGCATTCGGGGATGCCAATCCGTTGGAAGCACCATCCTGATTGATAGCACTTGCTTTAATCACCGAGTAAATATAATCGTGATCCTTCTCAGCTTGTTCCAGTGGCTTGATCAGAACAACGCCACAACCCTCACCCCATCCCGTACCATCGGCATCAGCGTCGAAGCTGCGTGATTGTCCTTGCGACGAGGTGATCCCAAGCCCTCCCGGTTCCAATCTGGTGGGTAAAGCGCCAATGGCTACTCCGCCCACCAAAGCCATACTGCAATCTCCAGCAAGCAATCCTTCACATGCAAGATGCAAAGCGACAAGGGAAGAGGAGCAGGCGGTCGCTACACTGAGCGCAGGCCCAGATAGATTCAAGGCATAAGCCAGACGGCTCGCGATAACGGGCGGGAAATTCCCGACAAAAGCGGTGGATGAATCACTTTCGATCAGCTCCTTGTACCTCGCTTCACTATAGCCGACATATACGCCCACCCGTGAGCCACGGATACGTTCTCCGCCATAACCTGCATCCTCAATGGCCTCATAACCGGTTTCCATAAACATACGCTGCTGTGGGTCCATATATTTGGCTTCCCCTGGAAGAATATTAAAGAATGCAGCGTCAAACGTATCTATTTCGTCTAGATAACCTGCTGGCATATACGGCCCTTGATTGTGTTCATCCAAAAAAGGTCGGATCTGCTCCAAACGTGAGCTTGGAAACATTCGTATCCCATTCAGACCATGAACCAGATTGTTCCAATATTGCTCCTTGGTATCTGCTTGCGGGAATCGTCCAGCTACGCCGATGATGGCTATATCCCTGTTGCGGTTTATCCCCTCGTGGACTGCAGACGATGACGCAGCTTTGAGCTGAACTTGATATTGCTTGATCAGAGAATACGCATGCTCTTCAGATAATTCCTGTTTGGCTACAAGCTGCAAAATGGCTTCAACAAACGTATCCCTCATATGCTTTCATATCCTTTCATAGCCTCATCCACTGAAATAGCGTCCTCCTTTACCCGCTTGATCAGACTCCGCAAATCCTCGTCCTCATGGTCAAGGTCAGAAGCTTCAACCTGTGGTTGTGAACCTTGGGTCGTCACTTCTCTCGTACTGGCAGCAAGCCTGCCTTCTATAAATTGCGCCAGCTGTGAAACTGTACCGTATGAGAACAGGTCTCCGGCCTCCACTTCAGGATCAACCCGTTCATTCAGAAGACTCAGCACTTTTAAAATAAGCAGGGAATCCCCACCAATTTCAAAAAAATGTTGACTCACATCAATTTCCTCGTATCCCAGCACCTCGGCCCAAATTTGAGCAATCTGCTGTTCCAATTCTGTGTAAGGTTCTGTCGGTTTCCCTTTCAGACTGACCTTCACATCTGTCACCAAACGGTTAGGCTTGACGAATGACGGAGCTCCTACCTCCTTAGTGGATTGCGGTACAGCTCGATGTCGATCCGTCAGCATATCCGGTGCAAGCTGAATTTTCATCATCGGCGCCCATTCACGGAGCTTCTGTGTATCAAACTTGCCAATAGCCACTTGATCCAGCGGACAAGACAAGCTCATGTGGAAAGCAGCCAGTGCATCCGGTACAGGCATATAATCCATACAGCCTGGTCCTGTAAGTCCCTCCCATGCGTACCAGTTGATTGCCAACGTCGTTTGCCCCCGCATGTTCCGCTGTGCGCTGAAGGCATCCATAAAAGTGTTGGCAGCCGCATAATCACCACCGCCAGCTCCGCCCCATAGCGAAGCTACCGAAGAGAAGAGAACGAAAAAATCTGTCTCTTGCTCAGCAAGAAGCTTATCCAGTACTAACGTGCCATGAATTTTGGGGCAAAGTACCTTCCCAAAGTCATCCCTATTCTGAACTTCCAATGGACGGCTGGTATCGCCGCTAGCTGCTGCGCAATGAACCACTCCTTTAACGGGGCCAAAACGAGCTTGCACATCTTCAAAAACCAGCTTCATCTGCCTAAAATCAGACACATCCCCCGCGTAGTAATGGACCTGCGATCCGTATTTTTCCATATCTACAAAGGCTGACAACTTACGATAAGTTGCAGCATCAGCTTGTCTTTCCACCGGATCATGTATAATTTGTGACCAATGCTCTTTTTCCGGCAGCTCTGTCCGATTCAGAATGACCAGATGGATCGGGGCTTGCTGGGACAAATACCGGCAGACCTCAAGTCCCAAGCCTCCTGCACCACCAGTCACGATATACACCGCACCCGGACGAATGGTGACGGAACGCCGAGCTGGAATATTCGGATGATTCCGAGTATCCGGGGTGCTTACCATGTCCGATTCCAGACGGGCCATGCCTTGGATATATCGTTCCTGACGGATGACAACGAACGAATCTGTTTTATTTTCTTGCAGCTCGGTCATGATCAGATCCGCAACTTGCTCCCTCGTGTGGTGGATCGTATCAACATCCAGTCCGAAACATTGCAATTGTGGATGCTCCTGAGAAATAACCTTCACTAAACCGTGAATCGCAGATTTTTCAGGTGATATATACTGTTCATCCGAAATCCGCTGTGTAAAGTTCGAGACCACTCGCAAATCGAGCGTTTCATGTAAACCCTGATGCAGTAATGCTTTTGTCAGAAAATAAAGGCTATAGACACCTGACTCCAAAGCAACATCCACAGTTTCAATATTGACTGGAGTTGAAGGGGGATCTGTGCAGGTCCAGAGATGAACGATACCGTTCAAGCGCTGATTCCGTTGTCTCAGTTCACTCATGAGTTGAAGGTAATCTGCTTCTACACCCGCCCGGATGGTGTATTGATGATGGCTCTGTTTTTCAAACATCTGCCCCATCTCTACGGTCACCACCTGATGGTCAGCATGCGTCAAGCGAAGCGCCAGCTCGTCACCAATTCCCAGCTTGTCTTTAAAGATTAGCCAGTTTCCCTGAGCCAGTGCACCTTCTCTTGTCTTCTTCAGTTCTTTTGGAGTCCAGCGAACACGGTACATTAAATCTTCGATTGTACTCACCTGTGCTTGTTCACTCATTCGACCGATAATCAATGCGGTCTCAGCCTTAGTACGGTTTGGCAAACGCACAGGGAAGGTCCGTACTTCCGTGAATTGCTCTTCCTTCAACAACTGCTCCCATGTTTCCGTCGGAACCAGTGGAGAATCCTTTCGTATATCCTGATCTTCGAACAGCCACCATCCCTCTGTCATTCCCCACACGAGATTTTCCGCAGGCTCGTTCTGCACCTTTTCGATCATAAACAGGGCTCCACCAGGGGCAAGTACCTTTTTCAACTGGGACAAGGAGGTTCGCAAACGGCTCGTGGCATGAATCACATTCAGACCAATAATGATATCAAACTGTTCCGCCACAAAGCCTTGCGCCAAAGGATCTTCTTCAATATTAAAAGTTTGATATTGAACAAACGGATAGGCTGCAAACTGCTTTTGTGCTTCCAAAATGATGCCCCGTCCCAAATCGGTATAGCAATACTCCACTTGGAGACCTGCTATGGCTGGAAAAAGGACCTTACCCACCGTTCCCGAGCCAGCCCCGACTTCCAGAATGCGGAGTCGTTTTCCCGCTTGTGCTAAAATATGCTGCCTTAATGCGTCCAGCGCCATCGTCTCACACAGATCGCCCAGGGTACGTCCCTGATTGGCAAAGCCCTCCAGAAATTGCGGTGTGCCATCGGGAAACAGTACACTCAAAGGCGATCTTTTCCCCGTTAATACAGCCGGATAGGCGTCCAGACAATACTTCAACACCTTGAAGGTTCCAGCAAATGCCGGATATTGCTCGATGTATTGGGTACATAACACCGACAGGTCGGGAACTGACTGATCAACGGTCAGCATTATATTTTCACCGTCCAAGCGGACGTGGCCCTGCTTCTCTACGAAACGCAGCATGAACCGGAAGAGACGCTGATATGTGGAGGTGATCCCTATCGTATGCAGCATTTCAGACTCTTTGTATACTTTTCCAGGTTCTGTGAGCGTCCCCCATTGCCTGAATAGTTCGATGATAAGCTGGGCCGCAAATTCATCAACCGCCTCTTTATATCCCTGGACTACCGCGAATCCGCTCTCCTCCAATAACCGTTCACCGAATTGAAAAACCATCTCGGTAGCCTGCCAGAAATCAGGAGCTCCCTTCTGCGTGTCAGCGATCAATTCCGCACTGGCTGGTACATCCGGTGATTGCTGAACTTTAGGTTCAACCCAGTAGCGCTTCTCTTCAAAAGGGTAGCCTGGAAGAGGGACACGCACCCGGTTCTGTCCGCGATAATAGTCATCCCACTCCAGCTCACTGCCCTGCATATAAGCCTCCACCAAACGTTCCAGTGATTCCGCAGGCTGGACTCTGTACGGCGCTGGATTTCCCCCTGTTTTGCCTATCGTATTTACGTATATTCGTTCGCGATCTAGTAATATGGAAGCCACATTTTGATCGCCCTGCTCTGCAAACAGCTTGAGTTTACGCTGTAATTCTTCCTGCGAGCTGACGACGGTAGCCAAACGATAAGCATCGTTTCCACGACTGATATTGGTGCAGTAACAAATGTCTGCCAAAGCTTCGTGGTTATTTCCCAAATAAGCCGCAAACCTCTCGGCATAAGCGTAGAGCGCTTGTTCGGTCCGGGCAGACAAAGTGAACAAATATTCTTCGCCCGGAGGCGGAGCTTCTCTTTGGAGCGTATATTCCTCCAATACAACATGGCAGTTCGTTCCGCTCAGACCAAATGAGCTTACACCTGCACGACGAATCCCGCATTCAGGCATCCATTCCTGAAGTGACGGAGCGACATAAACCGGAGAATTGACAAAATCAATATGCGGGTTAGGCACTTTAAAATGAAGGGATGCTGGAATCTGGCGTTTGGTCATGGCCAGCACTGCCTTCATAAACCCGGCAATCCCTGCTGCTGAATCCAGATGCCCGATATTGCTCTTGACCGATCCTACCGCACAGAACTGTTTACGATTTGTATAGCGTCCAAAAGCCCGCGCAATGCCTTCCATTTCAATAGGATCGCCTAGCTTGGTGCCTGTTCCATGTGTCTCGATATATGAAATTGTCTGTGGATCAATCCCCGCGCGCTTCCAGGCTTCCTCAATCACATCAGCCTGCGCAGCGGCATTAGGAGCGGTCATTCCGTTGGATCGCCCATCCGAGTTAGCCGCGCTTCCTTTGATCACTGCGTAAATATAATCACCATCAGCCACGGCCTGCTCCAGTGACTTGAGTACAACAGCACCTACTCCTTCGCCACCACCTGTACCGTCCGCCGATGCGTCGTACGCTTTCGTCTTGCCATCAGGTGAGGCGATTCCCATATTGAAGAGATTTTCGTCTACCATTGACAGGTACAAATTGACACCACCAGCCACAGCCATTTCACAGCCACCAGAAGTGATCTCCTGTACCGCATGATGCACAGCCATGAGTGAAGAAGAACAGGCCGTGTTAATGACCTCTGCCGGGCCTGTCCAATTAAAGACATAAGCAATCCTACCGGCAATCACAGCTTGTAAATTCCCCGGTATAGCAGAGGGCTCAATCTGTGGCATCAGGTCCAAATATTGCGGTGTACCTGTTCCTACAAATACTCCCGTCTTCGACCCGTACACCTCTTTTTCCGAGTATCCCGCATTCATCATTGCTTCCCAAACCACCTGTAACAGCAGGCGCTGCTGCGGGTCCATCATTCGTGCTTCATTAGGAGCTATATGGAAAAACGATGCATCAAATCCATCAATTTGCTCCAGATATGCCCCTTGCGGCAACGACCCTAACTGTCCAGCTACATTATCTGAACCATGAATTATATCTTGTAACCGATGAGTTGGAATGTCGCGAACAGCATCCACCTCGTGACACAGATTGTCCCAGAAGGCATCGCAACTGTCCGCCATAGGAAAACGGCAAGCCATGCCAATCACAGCAACATCACCGTGTCTTCCCTTGGCCCCAAGCTCAGCCCTGTGGATATGTTGCCGTCTTGTATCCATTTCGCGAAGGGGTTTGATAGGTTTCTCCACACCGCCGGACTGAATGATTTTGGCCTGCATCGCGATCGTATGATGTGTAAAAAGCTGCGGAATGGTCAGCTGAGTCTTTAGTAAATGGTGGATTCTGCTTTGCAGTCGCACGATAGACAACGAGTTGCCACCTGCTTCAAAAAAACTGTCCTCCACACTAACGGCAGGCACGGACAGCAACTTCTTCCAGATATCCGCCAGTTGTTCCTCCAACTCATTACGTGGTGCCACATATGCACGAGTATGGACTACTCCAATCCGATGCAAAGGCAGCGCCTTTTTATCCACTTTGCCATTTGCCGTGACAGGCATGGACTCCAGACAAACTACATGTGCCGGAACCATATAGTCCGGTACATATTGCTTCAGGTACAATTGGATGTCATTGGTTCCTAACGGAGATGCTTTCGAGGTCTTCAGCCTCTTCAATGTATAAAAGGCTGCAAGTTCCTCGGTGTGCTCCCCTGATCCATGCGGGATGACCACCGCTTCTTTGATAGACGGATGACTTCTGAGAAGAGACTCAATCTCTCCCAGTTCCACACGCATTCCTCGGATTTTAACCTGATCATCCGATCTGCCGATAAATTCCAGATTATCGTCTGGCAACCATCTCACCAAATCCCCTGTTTTATACATCCGTTCTGTTTGGGTCCCAAACGGATTCGGCACAAAGCGTTCGTCCGTCAAGCGTGGATTGTACAAGTATCCTCGCGCCAATCCAGCTCCAGCGATGAACAGCTCTCCAATCGCCCCAAAGGGCAGCAAGCGTTGCCGTGGATCTAGAACATACACCTGATAATTTAATAGCGGCTTGCCTATCGGTAGAGTTGCCCGTTGCTCTACAGGTTGGCATTCATACAAAGTCGTATTAATAGCCGCTTCTGTCGGGCCGTAAATGTTAAACAGCTTGTCTATGTTCAGCTTATCGCGTAATTGCTGTACCAGTTGCCCGCTACAAACCTCACCTGCCATGATGATAAAAGCAAAGGGATGCTCAATATCCGGTGCCTGCTCCAACAGCACTTCCATTAGTGAAGGTACGGTATTTAACACATTAATCCGTTCCTTCCGTACCAGTCCCCAAAAGGCGCTCGGATCGTTTTTGGCTTCTTTTGGAACCAGATACAGCGTCCCTCCGGTAGCTAACGGTAAAAAAATCTGCTGAACAGAGGGATCGAATGTGAATGGAGCCATCAAAATATGTCTCAATTGTTCATGGAAATCATAGCTATGTTTCAGCCCAGCCAATTGATTAACAATATGTCGATGCTCTATCATCACGCCTTTGGGCGTTCCAGTCGAGCCTGATGTATATATGAC
Organism: Paenibacillus sp. FSL W8-0439; assembly: GCF_038008995.1. Lineage (NCBI taxonomy): Bacteria > Bacillati > Bacillota > Bacilli > Caryophanales > Paenibacillaceae > Paenibacillus > Paenibacillus sp. FSL W8-0439. Next base: position 1,302,445 of record NZ_JBBPAK010000001.1, on the reverse strand, counting down.
ATACGCCATATGATCAGGTCTGCCTTGAACTGGCAGATTGGACGTCTCGCCTGTATAGAAGGCGGGATTGGACAGATCAAGCACTGTTCCTTGAAAAGGATGGGTATCCACATACTGTGACGGTGAGATCAGCAACTCCATCCGACTATCCGTAAAAAGCTGCTGTACCCGCTCTGCTGGAAACGCCGGATCTATCGGACAATACGCACCTCCTGCCTTTAGTACCGCCAGGATTGCCACGATAATCTCCACCGTCGGCTCAGTCATGATGCCGACAATATCATCTGGACCCACTCCATGACGTTGTAAAGCACGGGCAAGTTGATTGGCTCTTGCATTTAGCTCTCTGTAACTAATGCAATATTCTGCTTCGACTACAGCAGCTTGCTCAGGCGTTTGTACCACCTGTTCTTCGAACAACTGATGCAGCATATTCACATCCGTCAGTTCTACAGCCGTCTGATTTAAGCCCTTTACTAGAAGCTCTCGTTGCTGTGGAGCCAGCATATTTGCCGCATCATCCTCCAGAGAAACCGCTGATTTCTTAGGCCACTGTTCCAGAACATACAGCAAGTTGGCAGCAAAGGATTCGAGTAGGGACAACGAGTACACCTCAGGTCGATAAACGAGTTGCAGTATCCGACCTTCTTCTTCGTTCGGTACAAGCTTGATTATCAGATCGAATCGATCCAGGTCATCGACTGCCGTTTGTAATCCCTCATCCACACATGCCAGTTGCCACAGTTCTTGCAGCTCTCTCCCATGAAGAGATGTCCACTTGTCATAGAGAAGGGACAAAGAATTGGCCTGATGGTTCAATGTTCGGGAAAACTCGGCCTTCATGTCTTCGTTTAGCTCACGCCACGTTCGACTTCCTTGAACCCGAGGCTTGAGAAAAAGCAGACTCCCTAGCTCGGATTGGGCCTGTACAAGCGTCGTCGTGCCAATACATATATCTTCTGACTGCGAATAGCGATGAAGCAGCCCAGACAGCGCCGTCAAGAACAAAATAAAACGTCCCAGTTCCGAGCCTTTCGACATTTGATCCAGTTGGCGGATTGTCTCCCTGGGAATAACCCGTTCTAGCGTTTCTCTGCGTGCTCCCGGTTGATAGTTAGACTTGCTTTTGCTTACAGGCAATAATTCCCGCGGCAGATCTTGAGACCATTTTTTCATCCAATATTCTTCAATGATCCGGTCTTTCAGATGCGTACTCTTGTCCATACACACTCCCCTCTCTGTCAACCGTTCCCGGCCTTCATGAGCTGACGAATCCACATGATCTTTAATTGGTGGACTACTTGATTAATTCACTATTCAAAATACTCAGTCTCTCCTCAAAAGGAGGATGCACGTGCTTCAATTCTTTCTCCCATTCCGCCTTGCAGCTGCAATCCAGATGCTCCAGAACGCTTGGATCAAGAGTGTGATTATACTCCTTCAACGCCTCCATCACTCGATCACTGCATTGCGGGCAATTGTAAGGCACCCCGACAGGAGAAGGATAAAATTGGAACAATCCGACGATGATCTTCCCCAAATGCGCCGTCCGTTTTACCACCTCAACGATGCTCCAGAGCCATGCCGGTTTATAGGCCTCTTGATCACTTAAATACTGCACCAGTGTATAATCCTGTACGGTACAGCTTTCCAGTGAAACAGTCGTCGTACCGATCTCAAAAGCATGTTCAATCGTTTGTACGGCATGCTCGATAGCCTCTTGTTCCGTAATAAAAGGCGGCTTCAGCAACACATAGCTGCGTAAATTTAGCTCCTGAGTCACCAAGCGGGCGGCCTTGTCAAATTGTTTTAATGAAAAGCCCTTGTTTATGCATACATACCGCAAAAAATCATCAATCATTTCAAGTCCCATGGCGACTTCCACATGCTTATCCGGTAAAAGGCGCTTAATTTCCGCCATATTTTCCTGCGTTACAAACTCGGGTCTGGTTTCAATAACCAGCATTTTGATTTCGGGCTTTTCCCCAACCATGCGTATGATCTCCCACAATGCTTCAGCTGGAACTTCATTGTCGTTGAGAATGGAGCCGTTATTATACAGATTGAGTAAAGGATATTTGGTAAAATCAATCCGATTGAACTCCTTCCGAAATTGCTCCAAATAATAATGGGCGGATAGAGGGCCGTCTTTGCGCGTTTGCTTGGCTAAATGACCGCACATGGTGCAGCCGTTTCCATTTTTCAGAGCCCACTCGCATCCGTTCGACATTAAATACATGACTGCGCGTTGGTAGTTTTTCCCTTGAAAGTTTTCCTCACGAATATCCGTTTCTGTCGCTACTTTGTCCAAATGATACTGTTCATCCGGAATTTTGGCGTGAATTTCCTTCATTAAATTAGCAATGAGTCGGTAATAGTGGGCAGTTTCCTTCGTAGTCATCCATTGATAGGAATCCATTTGTTCCCAGTCCTTCGGCTTTCTCATCTTCATACACCCCTTTTCAAAGTATCCGGGCTATAATCAAATTCAATCGCCCAGACCTCTTGTAGTCCCTTTTCCATCTCCGTCAAGGAGTGAATATCCTTAATAGCACAATCTCTTTCTGTAACCATCAGCCTGAGCAAAGCGACATAACGTTCACATAAGAGTTCTATTGTCGATGTTTCATATGTTGAAGGCTGATACAACATTTGGATGGCTGTTTGCTCCATTTGATGAATACTCACTAGAAGTGAATAATCCGTTACGCTATGCCCGGCAAAGGATTCCAAGGTCAATTCACTTTGTCGATTGATCTCCAGCGGATAATTTTCAATCACGAGCAATGTATCAAATAGAGGCTCTGTGCTTCTGAAATTTCCGTAAGTTTGTATATCCACAAGCGGTGTTGTTTCGTAAGGCTGCCTCGCTATACTCGCTTGCTGAACATCGAGCAGCGCTTGTTGCAGCGTATCGCTATTCCCAGACTGCAACCGCATAGGAACCGTGTTCATCAGAAGACCTACCATTCGTTCAATTCCAGGCAAGCTGCTGGAGCGGCCAGATACTGTTGTGCCGAAGAGCACGTCTTGCCGACCGCTAACCTTTTGCAGCAGAACGCCCCAAGCCGCTGTAAAAAGGGTACCTATCGTTACCGATTCTTCCTTCGCGACAGCTTCCAGCTCATTCACCAGATCTGGCGGCAATATATACGATTCGCAAGCCGTATCGCTTATTTTTGGGGCAGAAGTGGTATCAAGCAGGTACAGGGGCTGAGCTTCATATCCAGCCAGATAAGCTTGCCAAAATGCCTTGCTTCCGCTCTTATCCTGCTTTCCAAGCCATTTCACGTACTCTCGGAAATGCGGCTTGCTTATCTGTTCCGGTTCTCGGCCTGCACGCAGCGTATGATATGCGCGGATAAACTCACCCAGCACAATGCCATTACTCCAGCCATCCATCACGATATGATGGTTGCTGACCATCATGATATGACGATCATGCATTAGCCTAAACACTATAATCCGCAGTAGTGGACCCTCGGACAGGTCAAATCCTACAGCACGGTCCGCCGCGCGCAGTTCCTGTATTATCGTCTCTTGCTCCATCTCCTCCATTTCTGTGAGGTCATGGAAAGCGAAAGATAGTACGCGTCCTTTTAGGATAATCTGAACCGGGTTCTGGATCTTTTCCCAGCGGAATACGCTTCTCAGCACTTCATGCTGTTGAACCGTCCATTTCCACGCCTCACAGCAGACAGACAGATCAAGCTGGCCACGTAGCGTATAGCTGTATTGTTCAAAATAAGCTCCTGTGTCCTTGTCCCGCAAATAGTGGTAGAGCATCCCTTCCTGCATGGGAGTCAAACCAATAACATCCTCCACACGTGTTTTGTTCAATGGACGGTGGCTCATGGTTGTTCCCCCTTACATTTGAATGATAGTGCCAATCCCATATGCGAATAGTCCCTCTTGCGGGTGACGGATAAACGGTTCTCGACAGCCTGTTGGGTCTACAAATTCCTGAAAGGACGGATAACTTTGTTTCACTTCGTCCCAAAAAACGCCAACATCGTAACCTCTTCCCCACGTCTCAGGTCGCATGCTGATATCATGAAAAGCAATCATGCCGCCCGGTGCCACCAGCTCTTGATACATGCGAAAATCCGAACTCACACCACCGTAGGAATGATCTCCATCAATAAATAGCAGGTCAATCTGGCGATTTCCCAGAACCTTTTTTAAATCCTGTTTGGTCGAGCAGTGAAATGAACGATCGCGAATAAAAGAAAACTGCTGTTTCGCGCTGCCGAAACTGGAGTAAAGCTGCACCTCATTGTCATCCTGACCACCTCCATACGGTCCACCCGGATAATCAATACTGACGAGCAGGGCTTCCGGGTCGGCCAGTTGGCTTAAGCAATAAAATACGCCGCCGCTGGCTGTCCCGATCTCAACGACTGTTTTAGGCTTTTGGCGCTTCACGACCTCCAGAAAACGACGCAGCTCATAGGGATTCTGAATGGCTGGAAAAACAGGTACATGCTCAGCGACCTGCTCCAAAATAGCTCTTAACCGGATGGATTGCGGACTGGTTACGTCCTCTTTAAGATTTTCCGGGGAGAGAAGTTCAAACAACTCGGGCACGATAACCTTAGCCAAGAGTCCTTCTACATCAGGCTCATCTTCCCCGTCCACTAACCAGGCTTCCGGCAACTTAGGAAGCTTGTTCTCTGGATTCTCTCCTTTTTCAATGGCTGCTTTGAAGTGACTCGCCTGCTCCCGTGTTAGCTTCACATACCCAGGCTTCCACGCATGAATGAGCAGAAAATCACCTTTCACCTTGATATGATCCAAGCCAAACTTGTGCACCCATGGCAGATCGTTGTATCGCTTTTGCAAATAATAATTTAAGGGGCCTGTCGGAAGAATTCGTAAATGGTCCAATCTGTTACTCATGCTCTCACCTCGTCCTCGTTGAAATCCATTCCGACATTACGCAAAAATGAGCCGGTATGGGAATGCACACAGGCTGCAACCTGCTCAGGGGTTCCAGCCACCACCAGCTGTCCACCTCTGGTCCCTCCTTCGGGACCAAGATCCAACACATAATCTGCCGTTTTGATCAAATGTAGATTATGTTCAATGATGAGGACGGTATTACCCTCATCTACGAGCTGTTGAAGGATGGTTAGCAGACGCTGGATGTCGTCAGGATGCAAGCCTGTGGTCGGTTCATCCAAAATGTATAACTGGCTGCGCCCCTTTTTTAACTGACCTAGCTCCTCCACCAGCTTAATACGCTGGGCTTCCCCGCCAGATAATGTCGTTGCAGACTGACCCAGCTTCATATAACCAAGACCCAGTTGGTTCATAAGCTTTAGCTTGCTGTAAATAACAGGCTGGTCAGCAAAGAAAACTGCAGCTTCTTCAATACTCATCTCCAATACATCCGCAATATTCTTCTCTTGATATGTAATGGCCAGTATATCTTCGCTGTAGCGTCTGCCCCGGCACGTCTCGCACATCATTTCAACGTCAGACATAAACTGCATTTCAGTGACGATCACCCCGAGTCCTGAACAAACTTCACAGCGTCCACCCGGTGAATTGAAGCTAAAATGTGCATCCTTCCGTTGCAGCTGTCTGGCTCTTTCAGTCCTGGCAAACAACTTACGGATAGCGTCAAACACCCCCACATAGGTAGCCGGAGTGGATCGCGATGTTCGTCCAATTGGCTTCTGATCGATACAAATCACCTGATCAATCGACGCTTCTCCTTTCATCTCTACATCGTGCTTCAGATATGCAGGCTTACCATCCAGATGAGCACGCAATTTTTCATAAATAACGTTATGAACCAGCGTGGTTTTCCCTGATCCGGATACCCCTGTGACACAAACCAAGCAACCGAGCGGTATACGTATGTTCAGGTTCTGCAGATTATTTTCCCTCGCTCCCAGCACCTCCAGATAATTCCCGTCACGAGCCTTTCTCCGCCTTGAGGGCAACGGAATGCCTCTCCGGCCGGCCAAATATTGTCCCGTCAAAGAATTGGGATTGCTCATGACTTGTTCCACCGTCCCCTGTGCCACAATTTCACCACCGAGCGCTCCTGCACCAGGTCCAATATCCACAAGATAATCCGCTTGGGCCATAATCTCTTCATCATGTTCGACGACCAAGATGGTGTTTCCCAAATCCCGTAGCCTGTGAAGCATGGCTATCATTTTGCCGGTATCCTTCGGGTGCAATCCGACACTGGGTTCATCCAAAATGTAGATCATCCCCATCAGTCCTGAACTTAGTTGAGTGGTCAAGCGTACGCGCTGCGATTCACCACCCGAGAGCATCGTCACCGGACGGTTCAGACTCAAGTAGTCCAGTCCCATGTCGAGCAGCAATGCCAGACGAGTCTTCATTTCCTGTAAAATAGGCTGTGCGACAGCCGCAAGACTCTGGAAAAATCGGGGGGCCGCTCGCAGTAGTTCATCGCAGTATGCATGCAGCTCAACTAACGGCATATTCGAAAAATCACGGATCGTTTGATCCCCTACACGATACAGAAGACGTTCTGCCTTCAAACGGGCTCCTCCGCAGCTCGGACACACTTGTTCTCTCATGACTTCCTTATCTTCCGCTTTCATGGCGCTCATTTCGTCCTTGGCATTAGCGTTGAAGCGCTCATAAATGAGATTTACAATGCCTGCAAATTTTTCATGCATCGGCTTGCCACCTGTAGCAGGGTTCTCAATGGCAATCTTTTCTCCTTGAGTACCGTATAGCACAGCGTGTAACGCCTCATCCGGCAGGTCTTTTACCGCCGTATTCAGATCAAAATGATACCGGCTCGCCAGTCCTTCTAGAATTTTTCGATTTTTATGAAATTTCTCTTTCTCGCATTGCCAGCCAAGCAGGTGAATCGCTCCTTCGGCCACACTTTTGGATCGATCAGGAATCACACGTTCGAGATTCACTTCATAATGTGTGCCAAGTCCTGTACATGTCGGACAAGCACCCAGAGGACTATTGGATGAAAAAGCTCCTGCCGAAATTTCACTGACCATCATTCCGCAACGGCAACACCCGGAGTTTGGAGTACATGCAGATCGTTTATCAACCATAGGTCGAATTTGCATCCATCCGTCCCCCACATCCAGCGCCTTGTCTACCAGAGCTTGAATATCTTTGACTTGCCCCACAGAATTCGAAATCGTCACTTTGCCAACCAGTACCTCCAGCCGGTTGTACTCTTTTCCTAGGTGTACTACCTGTGGAGACATGCTGGAGAACAAAACTTCTGCTTGCTGTACATCCAGCAATTTTTGGTTCCAGCTTAATTGGGTATAGCCCTTTTTTCGTATTTCCTTCAGCCACGCTACAGGCCCGCCATGTGGCATGGAAAGGATTGGCGCATATACATCTATGGATGTATCAGATGGATATTGGAGTACCTGCTCTGTGATTTTCTTTCTGTTCTGAACAGGCAATGCTTCCCGGCAATAGGGACAAACGGCCTGACTTGTTCGAGAAAACAATAACCGCACATAAGAAGAAAGCTCGGTCAGTGTTCCCACAGTAGACCTTGGGTTCCGGGACAACGTCTTTTGCTCCATCGCAATTGCTGGAGACAGCCCTTCGATCAAGTCCACATCCGCATCTTCCGTTTTTCGCAAGCCCATTCGCTCATATGCGGATAGCGACTCCATTAAGCGTCGCCGTCCTTCTGCATATAGTGTATTGAACACTAGTGACGATTTCCCTGAGCCGCTTACTCCCGTGAAAACGACCAATTGATCACGCGGAATTCGCAAACAGATATTTTTCAGGTTATGCTGTCTAGCGCCTTTGACAACAATGTAGTTTTGCATGTTTAAGCCCACACTTTTTTATAAATTTGAATGGATTGGTTATGAGCCACTGACTTCAGCACTCAGTACTTCCAGCTCCTTCATCTGTCCCATTTCCATCTTCAGCAGGCGGTCTGCGGTATGAAAATAATGGTCATCATGCGTGATGGCGAACACAATTTTGCCTGCCGCCTTCATTTCAGGCAGAAGTGTATGATAAAAGAACTTTCGGAACTCTGGATCTTGATCCGCAGCCCATTCGTCAAACAAATATACAGGTCGATCCTCCAGATAACAGATCAATAGCGCAAGCCGCTTCCGCTGGCCGCCAGAAAGCTTGAGCGTGCTGAAATATCCATCCTTAACCGTTACTTTATCCTCCAATCCTAGCCTTTTCAGATAACGCTCAATGTCAGATTGCTTTTCCTTATAATCAATGTCGTACAAACGCTCAAACAAATGGAAATCAGAGAACACGGTGGAGAAATACTCGCCCGAGGTACGTGGGTCAATGACTTCTCCATTGATCGTGATGTATCCCGTTTGTGGCGGGTAAAGAGCGGTCATTAGCTTGGCAAGCGTTGTTTTACCACTGCCGTTGCCGCCTGTAATAAAAATGATCTGTCCTTTAGCGGCCTCCAGCGTAATAGGTCCGACCACAAAGCTGGACTCTCCAGTCACGTTGCTGTACTCAAAGCTAAGATTGTGAAAACCAATGCGTTCCACAGCAACCTCTTCATCTACCCCACTCGCAGTATCATGTACTTCTCCACTGTCATTAGTTGGCATTTCCGCAATAAAGGTTTTAATTCTTCGCCAGGAGGTCCGAATCTGGAACAACTCCGGCACAGCCTGCAACAACCCGTTGATCGGTCCAATCAAATAAAGAAACACGACAACAAATTGAATTAATGTGTAATCCTTTATGTTCGGGAAAATCGTCGGGAACACAAAGGTTACTACACCTAAAATTAAAATCAGCAGCGTTTCGCCCAGCACCAGCGCATTGGTAAATTTAATACGGGACACCGAGCGTTTTTGCCGATACTGTTCACAGCTATCCTGAATATCGCTCCCGAACTCCGCCTTTTTGCGACCATGCATACTAAGCTCTTTAAAGCCTTTGAGCATGTGATCGATAAACCCCAAATATACGTTTTGGGTATCCCTCGCCTCTTCCCAATAACGGTTAGCCGTACCGCTGACAAGGCTATAAAATGCGGCGATCACCGCAATCACGACCAGCGAGAGAATTGTTCCCCAAAACGAAATCGTACCGAGATAAACAAAGCAGCAGATGACAGTCAGCAAGCTGGTTGCGAACCCGACCGCCACATTAGCCGAGAAGCCGACCATCTCCGTATCATTATTTAAAGTGGCTAAAATTTTGCCGTTGTTCATGCGTTCTAATTTGTCATAAGAGCTGTGCAGCACTCGTTGAATGAGTTCCATCCGTTTTCGATAAATCATGTTATAGGTGATCTTCACTAATTTGGTTTCAATCAGCTTGCGGCCGAAAATATATACTGCCAGCGCCAGCCCGAAATAATACAGCAGGTATTTGAGCGGAATCTCGCTGCCAATCGAGAAATTGACGATAAAAATGACAAAGGCATTCGCCGCACCGCTCAGCAAGCTCATCATCACCAATAAAGGAAGCGAGCGTTTAGTTTCATCTGCGTTAGGGAAAAGCGTACCCAGCACCAAGTAGACAAAGCTCAAGAGCAATCCCAGCCCCAAGGCTCCAATCGCAAACGGAAAGCTAAACGGAGACCAGACGATCGCGGTTGTCCAGGAAACCCCCTGCATCGCAGTAGGAACCAGATAAACTCCATACAAAAACGGTGTACTGCAAAGTAAAAACACCAGCCATGTGAGCAGCTTTTTTGGATTTAAAGACTTATAAACACGTTGTTTACGGATGATGTCCCGTACAACTGTAATTAGCAGAACTCCTACAGCCAGCACATAACATGCCAGCATAATCGTAATGACGGACCATGCATTATCTGTTTTCTGATCCGCTTCATATGGAGACACAGGTTGACGATCTCGTAAAATATCCATCAGGCCGTGACCCGTAATATACGTTAAAGTGGTACCGTTATTCGCCATGATCCCTACAGCGAGCTGATCTTGAGGGCGAAAAACCATATATGCAGAAAAATTCGGATTTAATCCAGCCTTCGACACCTCTCCATTTCCGCTTTGATAATCAGCCCAGCCCATAGCATAAGACGACATATCAAACTTGCTGGGAGCTACAGTGCGGTCAGGCGCATGCGTTTCCATAATTAATGGAGTCATGGGAGATTTCAGGCTGCCCAGTTGATACTTGAGCCAGGTAGCGAGGTCATTACCGTCCATCATGATATAACCAGCAGGACGATTCCCCCTAAAGACAGGGGATTGATATTCACGTGCTTGAAAAAAGCCGTTCTTGTAGCCTGTTGCCAGTGTGGATGCGGCTTCTGTGGGGTAAAGAGTGGTCTTATGCAGACCCAATGGCTGAAAAATATGGGCCTTCATATAATCTTCGTAAGGCTGCCCTGTGACCTTTTGAATGACAGCCCCCACGATGGCATAGTTAATGGTGGCATATTCAAAGCGTTCGCCAGGACGGTTATGTAATTCTAAGCCATTCACATTCCTCACGACCTGTTCGAGTGAATCGACGCGGTTGGAGATCGGAATGTCGGTAATCGTATACCATGGAATGCCGCTGGAGTGGTGTAGCAACTGTCGTAGTGTAATCTCGACATTTTGGTGTTTGTACTTGGCTTGGAACCATGGAAAATACTTCGAAACAGGATCATCCAGCTTCAACAAACCCTGCTGCTGTAGCTGCAGTACGGCAAGTGCTGTGAATCCTTTAGAACAAGAGGCAATTTCAAAGCTTGTCTCAGGTGTAACAGGAGCTTGCTTGTCCACATTTGCATACCCAAAACTTTTGAGGTAAGCCGTTTCTTTTCCCCGAACCACCACTACTGTCATTCCGGGGATATGACCTTCCTGCATTTTCTCATGAATAAATGCTTCTAGACGTTGAGTCGTGGCTTGATCCAAACCTGCTGCGGCTTCCGCGTGATTGGGCAGAATACATGCCGCCACTAAAGCGAAAATCAGAATAACCGCTGCCATTTTTCTCATGATCATCTTTTTACATTCCATAATCGCTCCAGCTTTCTTTGTAATATGTAATCAAAGCATGCTTGACCAATATATGTAAGACTAATTATCTAGTAATTATATAAAAACACTAGGATAAATAGTATTCAAAACGAAGCATTCAATATGGCGTATAAATATGCGTGATTTTATATTTATTTTATGGATATTTAAGCAATTTATAATGAATATATATTAAACAGGAATGGGTTTATGTGACGAAAAATCGGGAGATTACCAGGTATTGATCTTAATTCGGAGAGTCAATTGCCAGAAATACGTAATAAACTAATAATTATCAATTTAATTGAATTTGTATTAACACCTTAACATTTCATCCCGTTCGGATGTAGTGAGTTAATTCACACTTTTTCGAAATTCCCTAGTAAACCTACAAAAACCTTTTAAAGGGAACTCGTATGTTTAAATTGGTATACAATTGTCGAAAATCCGTTTTATTTTCCTCATAAAAATACATTTTTTCTGCTTGATTGTTTTTATTTGGTCGGATAGCATCATTTTTATGTAGACTCTACGTTTTTCAAAATCTGCATGTATAAGGAGGCTAATGTATGTTCTATGCATTAACGCATGCTCAAAAAAGAATTTGGTATAACGAAAAAATACATGGCACGACGGCCATGCATAATCTGACCGGACTAGTACGCATTCAAAAGGAACTCGAGCTTGATGCACTGGAGAATGCGATTCAGCTCTTCATTTCCAAAACTGAAGGCCTCCGTATCCGGATCGAAGAGCAAGATGGAGAACCCGTACAATACGTTAAGCCCTATGAAAAGGAGAATATCGAATATCTTGATTTTAGTCATGAGACTGATCCTTTACAGCATTTTGAACAATGGCTGAAGGTCGTGAGCGGACAAGCGATGCCTCTGTTGAACTCCAAACTATATTCTTTTGTTATCTTTCGGCTGGGACCTGATGATGTTGGTTATTTGGGTAAATTTCATCATATTATTGCAGACGGTTGGGCTTTACATATCGTGTCGGAACGAATTTCGCAGTATTATACTCTACTAGTCAACCACCGTCCTCTCCCTGCTGATGAAGAATATTCCTACATACCTATCATTGATCAAGAACAAGCCTATCTAGCATCTGAACGTTTTATCAAAAATAAAATGTTCTGGAATGAAAAGTTTCAAACCTTACCTGATATGATACCCATCAACAAAAGTAAAGATATTTCGGCCGTTCGCTCATCCTTTGCCATCGATAGCGAAACCTCTCGCATCATCCAGAATTTTATCCAAAGCTCCAAGCTTTCTGTAAATGTGTTATTCGTATCCGCCCTTCTGCTTTACATCTACCGAACGACTCAAGAAACCGATGTAGTCATCGGGACACCTGTCCTGAACAGATCAGGAAAAAAACAAAAAAATACGTTTGGCATGTTCACCAGCACAATGCCGTTTCGTATCCAAGTGGATGAAGCTTTAGATGCCTACTCCTGGATGAAGCAGGTGGGAACAGAGCTAATGAATTTTTACTTTCATCAAAAATATCCGTATGATCTTCTGGCTGGTGATTTGGAGCTTGCCCAAAAAGGATATAACGGTCTGTTTGATATGTGTGTTAATTATTACAATATGAAATTTAGTCCCCAATTTGATGGATGCCCCTATGAAGTTCAGGAGGTATTCAGTGGTTATCAGCCTTATGCCCTGCAGCTAGTTATACGTGATTGGGAGGGGAGCGGAAAAATTACGCTGGATTTTGACTATAGAGTGAAGACTTTCAGCGAGCTGCAGATTGCCAAAATGTTTGAGCATCTCATGCATATGATTCGCGAGATGATCGAGCAGCCATACACTCCGATTGCGGAAATTGAAATGCTGTCTACGCAGGAACACAATGAGCTAATCTATGAGCTGAATCAAACTCACTCCCCCTATCCTTCGTCCCTAACCATTACTCAGTTATTTGAACAGCAGGTCGTTGAAAAAGCTAATGAAATTGCCTGTTACTTTGAAGAGCAAACGTTAACCTATCGTGAGTTAAACGAACGAGCTAACCAACTGGCGAGGTTTTTAAAAAGTAGGGGGATTGGCCAAGAGAGTATCGTCGGAATCATGGCGGGGCATTCGTTTGAACTTATCATTTCGATCTTAGCTGTATTGAAATCAGGCGGGGCCTACCTGCCGATAGATCCATACTATCCAGCTGACCGTGTTAGCTTTATGCTGGAGGATTCCGGGGCTGCCTTGCTGCTCACCGACGCACCATTGGATGATGATATCTCTTTTTCCAGAGAAGTCTATCGTATGGATGATGCATCCCTGTACGATGGTGATGACTCCAATCTGGAGCCGAAAATCGGACCGGACCAGCTCGCTTATGTCATTTATACCTCTGGTTCCACAGGCAAGCCTAAAGGAGTTGCAGTCCACCACAAGGGACTTGTGAATTATATATGGTGGGCAAGTAAAACCTACTTTACCGCCGCACGTGAGGTCTTTGCCTGTTATTCGTCAATAGCCTTTGACTTGACCGTCACTTCCATATTCACCCCATTAATCAGCGGTCATGCCATGAGCCTCTACAGGGATGACGATTACAACGAATTTGTATTGTTTCGCATTCTGAAAGACCAGCGTACAACCATTGTGAAGCTTACTCCCGCCCATTTGTCCCTTCTTCAAGAGTCGAATATTCGTACATCGAACGTCCGCAAATTCATTGTAGGTGGAGAAGATTTCAAAGTCAGTCTTGCCCGGAACGTTCATGACATATTTGGTGGCAATGTTACTCTGTACAATGAGTACGGACCGACAGAAACTGTTGTAGGCTGCATGATCCATATTTATGATGCGAACCGAGATATCCGAAGATCCGTTCCTATCGGCGTACCTTCTGATAATGTGGCTATATATGTGCTGGATGCGTACTTAAAACCTGTTCCTGTACAGGTAGAAGGAGAAATTTACATTTCCGGTCCTGGAGTGGCAAGAGGATATTTGAATAGACCGGAACTCACAAAAGAAAGATTTCTCGATAATCCTTTTGTTCCAGGAGAACGAATGTATAAAACCGGAGACTTGGGAATACGGCTGGAAAATGGCCTGATTGAATACCTTGGCCGGAAAGATCACCAAGTCAAAATCAAAGGCTTTCGTATCGAACTGGGTGAAATTGAAGTTGCGCTATCCTCATATCAAGGTATCCAGCACGTTGTTGTGAATGTAGTGGAATCGGACGAAGACAATAGCCAGCCTATGTTGTATGCCTACTATGTATCAGATGCTGCTGTCTCTCCCGAGCTTCTCAAGCATTATTTACATGCTTGTCTTCCCCATTATATGGTGCCAAGCCATATAATTCGGCTGGATACCGTTCCACTTACGTCAAACGGTAAGGTCGACAAGCGGAAACTTCCTGTACCAGACCTGTCCTCTGGATTAACAAGCATGTATGAAGAAGCTCATAATGAGGTTGAAAATATTCTCGTGCAGGTTTGGGAAGAGCTATTCCAGATGGCTAACATAGGTATCCATGATAATTTCTTTGCACTGGGCGGAGACTCTATTAAGGCAATCCAAATGACATCCAAATTAAATAACTATGATCTGGAGATAGGCGTACAGGATATTTTAGCGCATCCCAATATCGCGGAGCTTGCTCATTATACACGTCCAAAGCGTCAGCTATACGATTCAGCTCCAGCCAGCGGAGAAATTCTGCCCACTCCTATCTCCAGTTGGTTTATGGCGCAGACATTTCACAATCCTCATCACTATAATCAATCGATCATGCTTCTGCTGAAAAACGAAATGGATCGTTCCGCTTTCGAAAAGGCCTTTCAGAAGGTGATCGAGCATCACGATGCTTTAAGGATGAGCATGGAGCCTGATGGCAAGTTATTTTATAATCCAGAACTCGCCATCGTCTCGTTCAAGCTGGATTGTTACGATATGATGCTTATTTCAGCCGAGGCACGGCAACATGAATTCAATAACCTGGTGCATAACCTGCAATCCGGTTTCGATCTGTCCCACCGTCTTCCTATCCGCGCAGCTCTATTCGATCACGGACAGGAAACTCGGGAACTGTTCATCACTGCCCATCATCTGGTTGTAGACGGAGTTTCCTGGAGAATTATATTGGAGGATTTATTGAATGCATACCATGCTATAAAAGAAGATGAGGAGGTAAATTTCCCAAGAAAAACAGCCTCAGTTCAAGCCTTTGCCAAGGAGCTGTACCACTATTCTACGACTACGGATCTACAGAAAGAGCAAGATTTTTGGCATGAAATGGAGGGAGGCAGTCGTCATTTTCCAGCATCCATCACATGCCTACCATCCGCTGCCGTAAACTATGCTTCATGCGCTGTGGTTGAAGAACATCTGTCTCCTGTCCAAACATACAAACTGCTCCATGAGATGTCTCAGGCTTACCATACCGAACCTGTAGATTTACTGCTGGCTGCCTTGGCGTTAAGTGTAAAGGAATGGACCGGATTGGACGATTTCACTTATGAGGTTGAGCATCACGGAAGGAGTCTAGATCACATAGATGTATCCAGAACGGTTGGCTGGTTTACTGCGTTATATCCCTTACGTATTCAAATGCCGGGCACAGAAATAGGCAATGTCATTGCACATGTCAAGGAACTGCGCAGACGTGTTCCCCATCAGGGTATAGGTTATGGCATCCTAAAATATATGCTAGGGGCTATTGAAAAGCATACAGACATTCGTCCTATACGCTTCAATTATCTGGGACAATTCGATCACGAAAGTCAAAGTTCAGACTATGTATATAGGCATACTATAGACAATCAAAATGTAGATAACATCAATCATCTAACGACCGCCATCGAAGTTAACTGCCTGGTTGTTAACGACCAATTGGTGATCGATATGATGTACAGCACAGAAATGTTTGAAGAGGAAAGTATAACTGAATTTATGCATATGTATGTCCAAGCAATCATTCGGATCATTGATTTTACCGTTCGTCAGCAGAATGTTCATTTCACTCCTTCGGACTTTGAAACCGCTCAGATTAGTCAGGAGGATATTGAATTACTTTTCGAGTAAAGATGCATTTTCCATTTACCTTTTTTTGGGATTCAACCTATTCAGAGGTCATAAAAAACATCACTTAACCATAAGGGCAGGCGGCTGCATTTAACCGCCTGTCTATTTAGGCTTCACTCGTAGTTTCTTTACTCATTTCATATAAAAGTGGGATGGGCAGTGTATAAGTTCTTTCGAAGATCATTTGTCTTTTTTAAACACACCCAGACGGTTCAACACGACCAGTAAGCGATAAAAATCATAACTGCTTGGCAGTTTCGCATCCACAATCGGGCTTGCCGGATTAACTGCAACAGCAGCACCCACCGCTTCCTTGGCCCAGGCCGGTACAGGCATCGCCTGACGCGCCTCCAGTTCAGCTACTCGCTGATCCACCTTTTTAATATAAGCACTCTGTTCATTTAATGTTTGCTTGAGCACATCTTTGCTGTTTTCAAGGGCGGCGACCTGCTGCTGCAGGGCTTTAAATGCCGCTTTTTCCTCTGCTGTCATTGGCTCATCCCCCTCTTCTCCTGCAAATGCTTGGCGTAGCTCGGCCTCTGTTCCGGCATATACATTCAGATCCACAGGCCCTTGAATGCCATCAACCCGTCCACTATCGCTGTATTGCCAGAAATCCCAGCGCTTCCATGCTGTGGTATCACTAGGGAGTCGTGTACTATAACGTGCAATCCACAGATTATAACTACCCAGCGGGTCTTTAAAATGGGCAGCAAAAGCATTGCCCGTATATACCATCGGCTTGCGGCCGCTTACTCGTTCAAATTCCGTCAAAAATGCCAGCGCAACCTCATGAATCGCGGCCGAGCTAAGCTTTCCCGGATTGTTTTCATAATCCATCACCGCTGGTAAGCCGAGCGCTTTCGCGCCTCCCACCTGATCCAGTACCTCGGCGAAATGTCTGGCTTCCGCTTTGGCTGTGTTTACACTGGTTGCATCTACAAAATGGTAAGCTCCCAGCAGAAGCCCGGCTGCCTTGATCCCTTTTGCATTCGTGATAAATGTTGGATCAACGTAACGCTGTCCTTGACTTGCTTTAATAAATGCAAACGATTTACCATCGGCTCGTACGCGTTTCCAATCAATCGTTCCCTGATATCGGGACACGTCAATGCCTTCGGCAGCATTAGGGATGCGATTTTGCATAAGGCGCTCCCTCCTTGTCATTCATAATGTTGTAGCACTCTGTATCTGTTATATATGCTTGGACCAAGGAAACGGTTTAGGCTTTTCCACTTTTACGCCGAAAAAGGGCGATAAGGTAGTCTTCCTTTTTTGTAATGGCAACAGTCAGCACTTTATAAAGCTTTATTTTGCTTGTCAGAAGGATCGGTTGGCTTTATTTTTTCCCCACTCGACTTGGACTCAAAAATGGCGACCGCATTCCGCAAAATATCCGGCATCGGCACTCCCATTCTGCCCACATTTTCTATAATAGACAACAGCTCGTTCGCTAAATAAAAGAAAACGACGGCATCCCGGAAATAGTGTGCATCCCCGAGAATACCGTCGATTAGATGGGCTACCGTAATGAGCAAAAACACGGTAACCTTGCGAAAAATACCGTAATATCCTTGGCGGCTTTTCAGCTCCCCATTAATCCAGGCCGCTGCCCATCCGGTGAAAAAGTCGATCACGACCATCCACCACAGCAACGTCAACATTGTAGTCCACCCCCCGAAAAAATAACCGATCAAGGTCCCCGTGGAAAACCCCAGCCAAATCTGATCGATCTTTTCATGCATATTTGTTCCCCCTTTTGAACCTAGGTGTAAAATGAATGCCCTTGGTTAATCCAAGGGCATTCAACCATTATTTTTGTTTTGTTCTCTATACTGTTTTCTTGCGGAAAATAGAGTTATACCATTTAACCGTTTCTTCCTGTTCATTCGGAGCATCGGTTGATGATGAATCATCTACGTTATCCGGTACTAGATCGGAACGAGTGGATAAAATAATCTTCATTACGTGTTCCCGCTGTTCTTCATTTAAAGCGTAGCTTCCCATGATCGTTACTATATCACCTTCTCCACGATCATAGCGGGTGATGCAAGCATGAGCACAAATACGCATTTGAGCCTCTGTTAAATCTGCCATGGTTATGACTTCACCTCTTTTTATAAAAAATGCTGTTACATATAGTCGTCAGTTCACGTTATTTTCCTGTGCCACCAAGCATGAGTTGGGTCAACGTCACTTCAAGATCTGCAATGCGCTGCTTCAGTTGATCTGTCTCGCTTGGCTGTTGCTCCGCTTTTTGAGTCAGTTCCTTAATTTCTTCCTCACTCAATCCTTCACTCCAGAACGTTGTCGGGTTTCTTCGTTCTGGGATCTTAAAAGTGGGAGCAGGATATATAGGTTCGTCTCCACGCTCGTTTTCCGGTTTATTTCGCCATTCATCATGCTGCTTCTGAAATAAAGCTTGGGATTCGTTGTTTAACTGATCAAAGGCCTTTTGCGCTTCTAACAGATTTTCTGCATATTCTGCTTCGTAGGCCAGCCAACCTTGGATGTCAAAACGAGGATGGTATAGACCAGATGGCACTGGAATCCCTACTGTATAACCAGCAGGGGTGCTTTTTGAATTGGTTACATCTATTGTACTAGAGCTACTGTCAGCAAGCCGATGGGTGTCTAGTTGCTGGTTTGTATCAGATAGCGTAGGCGAAGATGGAGTATAAAAAGGGACGACACCTGAAAAGGCATCGTCCACCAGCTCGTCCTCCAGATAAAGGCCGTTTGTATTTACTTTAGGTACTGCTTTCATTTGTCAGACCTCCTTTATTGTTCAGCTATAAATTGGATGCCATCTAATCGAATCCATGTGACAGGTACTGAATTACCCACTTGAACCCGTCCATCACCCAACACAACGCCCCGCACCATAACGTCTGTAGTTCCCGTATTCGCTGAAAGCGATACCGCTACTGTCTGCTTAGGTCTATACCCTTCGGGAAACTTGAAAACCACAATGTCACCCGTGGAAGGGGGCTTGATTGACCCTTGAACCGTCACTAATCCGTCTGAGGTTTTACGATACTCAACGGGGGATGATACATATTCCAGGACCACACCGTTCAGCAGCGTAGGCGTAAGGGTAGCCGGATTATCTTTTTCAGCCTTTCTGTACTCCAGCACCGACACCCGCGCCGTGTTCTGCTGTACACTGTCTACCAAGTCCGTCAACAGTGTCTTTTCATTGGCAGCATAAGAGCCTGTGATCGGGACAACAGGAGATGAGATGAACGTCAAGTACGACACAGTATAAGCTGCAGATGTATCGACATTGTAACTCTGCGCCAACGCGCCAGCGGGAGTTATGGTATTGCGATACAACGTCCAGTTGTCGCGCTGTGAGTTTCGGTAGATACCTATGAATCTGTCTACCCTATAGTTTAGTAATGATGATTGATATTCCCCAGGACTTCCGTTGTTAATGTTCCACCGTTTTTCAACTAGTTCTTGATACATTTTAGCCTTCTCACGCAATACAATCCCCGTACCTACTTCAACCTGATTATACCCTTCAGCAAAGCTTAGTTGTCCCTCTGAAATGATAGGCTCAACTGTAGGCGTTGCTAGTTGATAAACAAGTTGGTACGGCGTATACCCTACATATGGCGATGTAGGTACGGATTGCGTGAAAAGAGGCGAACCTACACACTGAACCCAATATTTTGTACCCGTACCGTTCCACGTTGCCGTGGTGGAGACTTGAGCATTTGCAGGAGTGATCGTATTAGCATCATAGGCTTTGTAGCCGTAGAAGTAGGCTTTGATGTCGTCTAATGTCGGCGTATAGCTGTCTGCCCATCCGCTGTCTGCAACGGGGACAGATATGGCAAAATTTAAAGCTGTCGGGTCTATCGACCATCTATCCGCACTAGACTCGTGGTCACCCCACAACAATATTTTACCGTTATATTTTACTGCTGCTGCGCCAGAACTACCATAGTTATAGTTAGCGCTTGGAATTACAGGATATATAGTTTTAAATCCTGTCTTATTTGCTATACCATTCACTGCTGTAATCTTGCCACCTTCTAACAGGACGCTTTCAAATCGTTTTACCTTGAAATATTGACCCTCACGTTCAAAAACTGCATCCGCATTAGCTCCTGTAACTGGATCGGCGTAAAGGTCTGTTTGTAGCGCAAGCATAGAATCCTCACGCTGTTTGAATGGTTTAACTGTGTTGCCGATGTTGAGCATAGGTTTTTTAAAATTGCGTACAGTTCCGGCAGCCCATGTCCATTGGTTTGTATCGAATTCATCAGTATAAGAGGTGATCCCTGATATATTTATACCCATGCGTACCGCTGAGGGACCTAACTTAATAGTTTTGGACTCCCCAGGTTTTACAAACATCCCTTGTAGTCGAACCGCATTTTTATCGAATGTTGATATCCGTATAAAGCCATTACTATCCGCTGGATTTGTCAAGGTGTATTCTAAGTTCGGAACAGCATCGAGGTAGTAAACCATGTAGGCATCCGTTCCGATATCACCTGAAACAAGTGTCCCACGCGTAGTGTATGCATCAGAAATGAATATCGTATGCCCTGTTTTGGTCCATTCATAAAAGCTTGGCAATAGATTCTCCCCATATCGTATTGCATACGGATTACGTACAGGCATTACGCTGTCTACGTAAGCCCACTTAGCTGCGGCCTGTACTGGCGTAAGGCTTGCGGCTGCTGCATAATCTACATCGCTGATCTCGTACACACGTACACTATCCATATTAAACGTATTACCAGTCGCACCCGTGCCTGTAATGGTAACAATGTGGAAATATTCCTTCGCCGTGAACCGTACAACAGACGGCGCAAAAACAGAGCCTGAATTTACATCGTTACCCACAGCACTGGCAATACCATTTATTGATATTGCCACCTTGATGGTATTACCACTTTTTACGTCTGCTATTGCGATATATTTTCGCCCAGGTGTGGTCAAAAAACTTGCAGACGCGGTTGCCGGCACACTACCCAGCGTAATTTTAAACGAGCTACTACCGTTGGTCTTGTTATTATTATCAATTGCAATAGCTACGTTTGAGGACCATTCGCTTACGGTCTCGCAGCTTCCCATCCGCCCCAACAAATTCACCAACGTACGTCCGCTTAGTCCCGTCAATGAAAATGGCGCAGCCTTTTCCGCATGAACAATCTGTACCCCAGGTTCCAAAGTTACCGCCTTGCGTTCCGCCGTATCGAGACGCTTCTTAATCTCATTTACACCGTCATTCACGTCACCTGCAAATTTATCTACAGACCGCCAGTTTTCATCCAAGTACTTCTCCAGATCAAAATATGTTGTTTTGGGCGATGTGCGGTCAATTTGATTTAAACCAAGATTCGGTGTTTTTTCGCTTGCCATGTTATGCGCCACCTCCTAAATATCTATCCTGTGTTGTATGTTCATTTTCATAGAGTGTCATAGACTCAACTTCGGCAATGGTCAGGTAGCGTAATTTATACTCCACCGCCATATGAGCAGGCTTGATCTCCTCAATGGCTGCTTTAAGATCCTCCACGTTGGGCGGAATTCCGATGGTATCCATAAATTTGACCGTAAATCCCCATTCGGCAGGGTGGAAAGTAACATCTACCGTGCCTCCGTCATACGCCTCAGCTACATTTTTGACAAGCTTGCCTGAAAAAGTCCCTGCTCCCCGTAGCTTCGATTCCACCACTGCGCGCCGCTGATCCAACGGCTTCCCCAGATCGGTTTCGATCCCCAACTCCGTTTCCCAGCGTTCCAGCCCCCAGGTGGCGGTACGTACGAAAAACTGTCCCACCGTTGCATCCATTGCAAGATACAAGGCGTCCAGTTCGCTTCCTTTAGCATCCATATCGGAACGCATCACACGTGAGGTTTCATAATAGGCAGGCAAATAGGAAAGCAGCTTGCGTCCCCGCTCGCTGCTCATTTGGCTTACTGTATCTCTCGCTATTGCTACCCGGTTAGCAAAGGTGTCACCACGGTTTACACGTTTTCCCTCGTCAGGGTTATTCAAAAACTCTTCAAAACTGTCCATTCCGTTGTTACTCACTGACGCTCACCGTCCCCAGCACTGCCACCTGACCTGATCCAATCTCAATATTCTGATTGCTCTGTCCGTTGATTTTCAGCTCAGAGAAATCAATAATAATTGGAATGTCCAACAGCACAGCAGAAATCCGGGTGTACCTTACCAACGGATCTGCCTTGTAAAAAGCAAGCTGCTTCAAATACGTCCGCACACCGTTTTCGATCAGCTTTTTGATTTCATCCAGTGTGGACGGCTTCTCTTTGGTGCGCTGTACCTTGACCGAAATGTTTATTTCCACTTCTGCCGCTGGCATGATCGTCACCACAGGACCTGCTGGTGCTAACCCTTCGCCTTGCCCATCCTGGGTCGGATCGATATACTTCTGCACCGCAGCCACGATTTCCGGGCTGGCAGCGCGTTTATCCGTATCCAGCACATATAACCCCACTGTTCCTGGCCCTTTCCAGAGTGGAACAACTTCCACGCCACCCACTCCAGCAATCTCATTCGCCCACTGGGTATACTGCGCCTTGTTGCCGCTTGTACCCTGGTTCCGCACCTTGGCATAAAAACGCTCCAGCAACAGCTGGTCGCTTTCAATGTCTGTGCCGCTTTTGGTTTCCTCCGTATTGATCACGGAGGAAACCCCGCTAATCGGAGTAGCCATCACCTGAATGACACCCGCTGGCACGTTGCCGCTGCGTCCAGGATTGACCGCCCGAATGGCCGCTTCCCCGGTACCCTGTTCATCCAGCGTGACTGAGGTCGTGGTCGCATACTCAATGGAGGCTTCCCCGGATACATCATCTGCCGGAGTCGCCACCAACGTTCCCGCCGGGACGATTGTGCCAGCTGTGCCTGTGAACTTGACCTTCCCTGATGCAGCAACGGCTTCCCGCCGTGTCACTCCATGCTCTGCTGTACGCAAATCCAGTTCCGGCGAGCGAAAATCCGGGTTATCACTGGCTGCTGTGCTGGCAAACCCCCGACGCAGCAGCTCCTGCGCCCAGATTGCCGCTTCAGAGAGCATAAATGCTACCGGCGCCTGCGCATCCCAAATAAAAGAGCCCTCGGACTTATCTATGTCCGAAGGCACTTTTTCCAGCATTCGATTTAAAATCTCCTCTTCCGTCTGGTCTACCAAATATTCCGGCAAGTCTGCCATTAGATCACCACACTTTCCACAATTTCTGTCTCATCCCGCACGTTCGTAATTTGGCAGCTAAAATAGCATGCCTCACCTTCCCATCGAAACGTGAACTGATCCACACTAGCCGTACGTGCATCTGCTAGCAACGCCTCTGTGACCATGCGCTTAATTTCACTTTCTTGCACACCGTGCCCATAGCTGCTGCCAATCAGCTCCTCCAGCTCACTTCCATAGTCAGGCGAATAGATCACATGACGGTAGCGAGGAGTGCGTATGGCTTTTTCACACCACTGTACCCAAGCTTCTTTCTCGCCTGTAGTCACGATTTTACGACTAGGGCTCATTACAAACTCCCCAGCTTCAAAATCAAATCTCCAGCTTCGCCCAAATACCGCACGGTTATCCTCCAGCACATCTGGATTGGTCACATCTGTGTCTGTCCAGATCATATCATCTGTTTCGGGAAACAAATTAGCCACGTCCATTCACCACCTTGCACACGACCACCACATCGTTACCACTATTCACCCGCATCGCCAGTACACGATCCCCAGGCTTAAGTCCTTTGTTCAGGCTCAGATTTACATCCTTCAGCTTATCCTCCCCGATATAAAAGGAAGTTTTCAGCTCTTTGCCCTCCCAATTTTCGGGTTCCACCGAGGTTGAGGTACCTTTGTACATATGGCGTGGTACAGATAGCAGCCCCGGCAGCTCGGCGACTAGATAATCCTGAAGCTCATGTTTAAAATCATCCAGCTTGAGTCCTGTGGAGGTAATGGTGCCTAATACTGAACCTACTCCACTAAGCGCTTGCCGGGTGTGTCCCGCCATGGACGACTGCATTACACTTACAAATGCACCATAAGGATCTTTACTCAAGAAAATACCTCCTTTTAACCATATCGAAGGAAGCGAGCTCTAAAGTCATATTGCCTGGATTACCCAAATCCCGACTGACTGAAGTAACAATCAGTTTTAATCCTTGTAACATCACAGCTTCACCAGCACGTATGGTATTAATATCTGGTAAATTAACTGTAAAAGTTTCTTGGATTCCAGTTAGATGGCTTTTAGCTAGCTTGGTGGCCCCGCCAGCGGCTTTAACTTGATCATCTTCCACCAGTTTTTGCAAAGTACCTAGCGCTTTAGTATCCCCTTCTGCTACAGCTAGTACCTTAGACGGCACCTCTTGTCCGCTTCCTGCATTTTCATCAGCTGTCATTACCTTGACTTTAGTTACGGCTCCCTCAAGTGTCCGTAACTGCGTAAGATCAATAAATTGGTCTAACACGTAGGGGGAAGGATTACTACCGATTTTAAACAACTCTAGCCCTGAACTTGTCATACGTAACTGATACAAGTCTCCGCCTAATTTTGCTGTCTCTTTCAAATCAGCAAGCATCATGGAATACAGGGTCTGGGCACGGTATATACCTTTTCCTAACTGCACTTTCGTATCGGGTATTGAAGCGATCTGAAACTCCCAATCCTTTGCATATTTGCGCAACCGTTGCGTAGCTGTCTGCCCTTTGGGAAATAAATATTCATCCTCTGATTTATCCAGATAAATCGTCCGATCATATACCACCAGGGAGAAACGTTTTGTGCCGCTATTAGAGCTCTCTACTTCCCACACAACAGCAGGGTGAAGAAGGGGTACCTTCACATTTTTTCCAAATGGAATTCCACTGACACGAATAGGCATTCCTGGGGTAATGGACGGCATATCAAGAGAAGCAGCTACACGGATACTCGCCTGATATGCAATCTGGTTTAAAGCATCTTTTAAAGTTATTTTCTCAACTAGGGGGGTAAGATCATATTTATCTTGGAGTATTACTTGGTAGCTCATGGCATCACCAGCTTTTGGCCCACTTTGATCCTATTTGGATTGTTGCCTATGATCTTTGTATTCATTTGATATATACTTTTCCATTTGGAACTATCCCCCAACTCCAGCTTGGCAATTTTAGAAAGCGAATCTCCAGTTTTGACAGTGTATGTCTTAGGTTTGGTTTTAAGATTCGTGCGTGGAAGCTTACTAGAATTTACTTTTTGGGGGGAAGTTCCTTTACGCAACGCTATTTTTGGTTCACGCCATGTACGCAAAGTAATTTCAAAATATATATCTCCTGCCTCGCCTCCCCGAAAGGTCGTATTATGGGCAATGATAAAAACAGGAACATTAATTAGCGTATTCGTAATAATAAATTGGTAAGGCTTCTCTGCTTTTAACATTGCATTTAACCTGTTCATCGCTTCGTTAGGGTCTGGAATATTTTTATATCGACAATAGGATGCATCATACACCTTGGGAAAAAAAGAAGAAAAGGTGATTTCTTTCACCTTTTCTCCTTGTGGAAAATCAAATTCTCCGTGTGTAAGCATGGTAACTGTTTCATACCCCTTCTGCCGCGAAATATTCACCTCTTCAGGATTAACTGGGAATTGAAATACGCTTTGACCATTAATCAGAAAAAAGTCTATACCCATAGCCTCCCTCCTTTCTGCTGTGATAGATTTACATTAAACTAGTACGGCTTTACCTTTTTTAAGAGAGCTACTATCTCCTCCTCCCTTTCTATTAATAATCGCCTGCCGGACTTCATTGACGATTCGGTGTCCAACTTGAAGTGCCATCGTGTCGAAATCAATAGAATCTTCTTGAACTGTTACCTGTACTGCTCCAGGAGGTAACGTTACACTAATTTGGTTGTTCGTTTCTGTCTTGAAATCCTTGAGAAAACCTGAAAAGCTACTCATTTGTTCATCCGTTATTTGCACGAATTGAGGAACTGGTTTTCCTCCTTTCGCCGTAGGAATCTGTGAACCACCTGGCCCCATGCCTTGAATTACCTTGGAGCGGTTTTGGGCATCTTGAATAAAAGATGGTAATGGAAGCCCCGGATCAACCGAAGGAAACCTTGACAGAGCTAACGACGCCACAGGTATAGTGGAAGCGGGATTATAAGATTGTGATGCCTTAATTACAGAACCAGCAGGTTGTGATTTCTCAGGCTTATTTGAATAACCAAATATATTGGAGAGGTCATTCTTCAGACTTTCTGTTTGATTAGAAAACCAATTACTTACATCAGATGCTTTATTACTCATCCAATCCGTTGCTTGTGAAGCTTTTTCTCCAACCCAATCTTTTGCAACACCGGCTTTCTCGCCAATCCAGTCCTTTGCACCAATAGCTTTTTCTCCAACCCAATCCAACGCAGAAGTAGCTTTTTCTCCGACCCAATTACTCATTTCAGAGAACTTTTGACTTAGCCATTCACCTGCTAAACTATCTATTATAACGCTAGCAATTGCACCAATAAGACCACCAATTACAGTACCTATACCTGGAGCAATCATTGTACCAATGGCTGCGCCAGCTGCCGTAAGACTATTTCCTAAAATTGCTGATGTAATGGCAGCCGGACGTTCTTCTGGCGAAGCAGTAGCAATGTCAGCAATATCTAAAACATAACTAATCGGGCCAAGTAGCTTTTTGCCCCCCTTCATAGCTCCCTTAGCTAATTTTTTTAGTGTATTGCCAGGATTTTTGCCAAGTAGCTTTTTTCCGAAATTTAAAATTTTCCCAAGTGTCCCCGCATTCCCACTCGGTTGTCCCCCTGGGACTGGCTTAGATCCAGGTTTTGGGCTAATAATACGTTTTATCTTTTCCCACAACTTAGGAATTCCTCGTTTTTTGCTAGGACTTTTTTTGTTGCGCTTATTTTTCTTTTTGCTTTTGCCATCAGGTCCATCTTGTTCAGCGATGCTTTTTTTACTTTTTCCTTTTTTCCCACAACAGCAACAATTACAGATCACCTTAATTTTTGGGGAAACTCGAATAGGACCTGTTTTTACGTTGATTTTAGGCGCATATTTAGGAGCTGCGACTCTAATATTCAATCTTGGTGGTTTAACTTTGATATCGTAATTAAAGTTAAAGTCAAATTTAGGATCCTTAATTTCTACCTTTGCAGTAACACTGATAGACTTGTTCACAATATTTGAAACATTTAAATTATTTCCTCCGTTGCCGCCGCTAGCTTTTTTCTTATTCGTTCCTTCTTGATCAATGCCTGTTTTAGCACGTGCAACAATATAGGCATCCCTTAGGCTTTTTAACTTTCTGATAAGCGCTTCAAGCACCGGGGTGGCCTTGTCAATAAGAAAGACTTTTGGCCTAATGCGTAGCCGGCTAAGACGAACAGCTAGGCTATAAATATTTCCAAGATGCCTATGCATATACTTAAGTTCCGTATTCAGTTTAATCAAGCTCTGATAACGGGCACGCCCTAGGCGATCGGAAAGCCGTTGTATCTGCTCAATATAGCGACTTGTTGCTTTAAGTTCCCGGTTTGTAGTAATCAAATCCTCTACATCTGTAACAATATTAACTCTATAGTTACTTGATCCTGCCATTTACTCACCTCCTTTCGTATCTATCATTGCTGTATTTGCTTGGATAATGCGTCTAGTTCTTCTTCAGCAAATGCAATTAACATATTTTTTTCCCCTCTGTTTAAGGCCCAAAACTCTCCGGGACGGAGATGATGCCGTATCCACAGATGATACAGCACCGATGTCATTCCGCCGGAGCGAATCAGTTTTTTAGATCATCAATTTCCACACCGAAGCCAGACAGTTCCAGCACTTTATCCCCTACTGCATCCAGTTCACCTGCCAGAAGCATTCGACGTACTGCCTGTTCACCACCAGACAATTTAAGCCGGCTAGTAATTCGCGGATCACCCCATCCGTTAATTTGCAGACCTTTTACTTCTAGACCAGCCGTAGCTTCAGAGATAAGCAATGCATTGAATGTTTCTGTATCTACTTTTTCATCTACACGGCCTTTAATCGTTTTACGAATTGTGCACCGTTCACGGATGCTATCTACTTTGTTGGATGTCAAACCACGAAGTGTGAGAAGCATATCTAGGCGCTGAATACGAACAGTTTCCTCTGGTAATTTATCTGCAGCTTCAAAAAGACTATCCAAAATTTGTTCTTCCGACATATTTTCAGGCAAACTCATATCAAATCCCCCTAATAAATTTTTGAAAATTAGGCCCGGATTACTCCAGGCCTACTATAACCAATAAATTATTCAGCAACAATTGGATCAAGCAACTCATAGCCTTCGAAGGTGAAAGTAGTTTCTTCTGGCACTTCTTCCCCTGCAGTCCAGTTAGCCAATTGAATTTTATCCGGCATGCAGCGAATCAAACGAACGCGTTCATGTCCAAAAGATTCGGGATCGTCCAGCTTGGAAATAATATCGAATTTTTCAAAACCGCGACGAATCATATCAGAAGTTACTTTGTAACCACTCATCGTTCCTGTACCTTTTTTAGCTCCATTTTTATGGACTTTCCAGGTGTTACCAACCAAATTCAATTCTCTTTTATCAATTTCCACGCTAGCTTCCAGCTTGTTAATATGTGTCTGCCATACCCCATCAATATATGCCTGACCAAACGTACCTAAAATAACTCTTGAAGCATCCAACATTTCTTTTTCCTCCTCAAAATAATTCATAATATAGTTCGGGATTTCACAAAGTCCTCGTTGTTAAAAAGCTACCTTAATCCTACTGATCGCCACCGAAATGCTTAGGCGCGTAAAATGCTTATTTATTGCACGTAAAATGTGCCGAACAGCTGCTCCATCACGTCGGTGAGCTTCACATTCCATTGCAGGAACACTTGATCCGGCTCCGGCTTGATGACTGGCGCATCACCGTAGTAAGCCGGATCGAGAATGACATCGTAGCCATCCGCCTCGATCACGTTGCTCAGCGACAGCTGTGCCAGGTATTCTTTGATCGCACCGATGAGTGCCAGACGACCTTCCACCGTATTGTTGATTTTGCCAATGTAAGTCTCTTCGGCTGCACGCTGCAAGTCAGCGTTAATGGCATCCATGACACGGATGGAACGGATTTTCTTCCACGCATTGTTTTGTCCGGCAGACGGGTTCACCAAGCTGTTGATTCCACGCAGCGCTTTGACCTGACGGCCATCGAAGAACAGGAGGAACACCCCGTTACGGACAGCCTGTTCCTGCTCGGAACGTGTCCAGCGGCGGGTTACATCCTCAAAAGGCGTAACCGCATACGTTGCGGATTGGTTCAACCGTTGGCCTGCGATCAGTCCGGCTACATAGGCAGCCGTTTGGGCGGAGCTGTAGTCCGTACCTGCCAGACGTACGCCTGTGCCCACGTTTACGATGCCTTCATGGTTCAGTGCCAAAGAACGTGCAGAAGCCAAGCTGACAGCCGTTTTGGACACATCATCTGCCGCAGAACCGCCGAATACAGCGATGACGCCTTTGCCTTCATTCCGGACACGTTTGATCCAGGCAGCAAAGCTTTGCAGCAAAGCCAGATCGGCTGCATAATCCAGGGCCAGCACATTAAACTCCTGTCCTTCCAATGCTTCCTGCATGGCGATGTAATCGGCATTAACCAGCTTGCTATTGCCGCTATTGCCACCTGTCAGATGTACGCCGCTGACATCCGCTGGAATGCCGCCTTCGCCGACAACCTCAGCTTTCACCCATACGTTTTCGCTGTTTTCGTTCAGCGCTTTGGCAATCGAAGCAGCCGTACCGTCGCTGCCTTTGTACGTACCCAGCAGTTTGGTTCCTTCATAGAGGCGCACCTCACGAGCTTGCTCGTCGCCCAAAGTTGGCTGTACCGTTACGGCAAAACCATTACCGCGGCTACCTGTGTACAAAGCCTTCAAACGCAGCACGTCGGTCGGGGTCTCGCCACCGCTTTTCAGTGTTACAGACGCTTCAGCAGCCGTGTCATCTGCCAATCGGTAAGCGAGCAGTTTTTTCGGACCGCCCAGCAAAGCCAGATACAACGTGGAATATGCTGTCGCACCGTTCTCACTGTCACCGGAGAAGATTTGGCTAATAGCCGTTTCGCTGCCCACCTCTACAAACTCACGTACAGGGCCCCAATTCGCCTTGACGGGTACAACGACCGTACCACGTGATCCACCTTGAATCGCTGAAGCTGCTGCTGCCTGAAAATTCATATACAAACCCGGTAATACCGGTTTATTCGTGTTTTCCCATGTTCCGCCTGCCATAATTAATCCACCTTCGCTTTCATAAATTGTTCGATTTTAGTGTGTGCTTCTGCTACCGTAAACAGCTTGTCCTGTGTGCCAAAAAAGGCGCCTGCCAGCACTTCTACTTTTACAGAAAACAATTGTTCTGCGTGTTCCTTTAGTTCCTCTAGCGTATAGCGTGGGCCACTTGCTTCCTGCCCGCTATGTAGCGGGGTCTTCTCATGGCTTTCCAAGGTCACTCGGACCACCTCATTTCAAAATAGGATGAATTTCCACTCTGCGAATCAATGCCGCTTCCTCAGCCGGACGCATACGCCGCTGTACCAGCGTCAGCCGAAGCTGACCGTCTAAAATGGCATCCGCCTGCAAATCGGCTGAGGCTTCAGCCGTAGACATATAACGGCCCTTGTCCTGCTCCAGAGGAAGCTGGATTTGAGCGGCAAAGCCTTCGACCAGCGCGGAAGCTGCGCGGTTCTCTTCGGTGGTGACCGGGGCAGTGATATGCCCGATGAACCGTTTGCGGAGCTCATACATGGAGGCTCCTGCCATCCGGGTTTCACAGCCGCTCAGCCGCCATAATACCGCGTGGCTTCCCGGCTGTGCGGGCCATGCGTCGGCGTATACCGACCACAATTCGCCCAGTTGCTTCTGCGTCCAGCCGACCAGTGCTGCCAGCCATTCTTCCGGCTGTGCTGCATCAGGTGCTGAAGCGGCCGATCCACCTTCTGTTTCAGGCACATACACGCCAAAACGCAGCGTTCTATAGGCCTTGCCCGTAACCGTGTCCAGCATTTCTGCATCCCGCACGCCCAAATAGTGCGCGGTAAAAGCAGACGTGTCCTCACCTTTACCTGTCACCGATGCTCGGTGCAGTCCGGCAATCAGGGTATTCGCCCATACATCGGCCTGCGCCAGCCCCGCTTGTCCTGCGTACAGCTTGATGCGGACAACCTGCCGGTAACCGGCCCAGGAAGACTTCCAGATTTCCTCGCCCAGCACCATAACCGCATACGGCTCCTCTGCCGTCTGCGACGGGGGTTGAACATCGTATACACGCCCTTGCAGCGCCGGAATAAT
The DNA here is from genome assembly GCF_038008995.1 of Paenibacillus sp. FSL W8-0439. Lineage (NCBI taxonomy): Bacteria > Bacillati > Bacillota > Bacilli > Caryophanales > Paenibacillaceae > Paenibacillus > Paenibacillus sp. FSL W8-0439. Next base: position 1,271,072 of record NZ_JBBPAK010000001.1, on the reverse strand, counting down.
GTCTATGAGCTTTTGCTTAAAGGCTTGTCTCATCCTGTGGCATGCCACCCTTGCGTATCCTGTGCTCGCATGCTGTGGCTGTTTAGCCAGGCTTTTTTCCACTTCCATGCTCTCAGCCGGCGTAGCCTTGTACTCATGCATTGCAGCATCCCTTGCTTAGGCAACACGACTCCTCCTTTCTATACATCGAATTCCCGGGAAGTGACAAAGACGATGACCGCATGAAAAAACCGGCCCTATTGGCCGGCTAACGTTTGACGGTGTGTGTCTTCGGTATGTCCTCTTGTCTTGATTCCCGATGATATAATCTTACACCCTTATAACGAATGCGTTGCCGGGGAAATGGACGATAAAAGTAGAGACTAGGGATGAAGTTAGGCGGTATTTTGCGAACGTTTGTTCTTATATTAAAAATGCGTTTAATCTCATTGTTGATGTGCAAACAAAAAAATAACCGCCCTTTAAAAAGGCGGTTATTACATCGTTCAATTCAATGAATTATAAATATTTGCAGTATACCTAGTGATGGCTTCATCGTAATCTGGATACTCATACTCCAAACTTCTGGCCACAGCCTTAGCGTATTTTCTAAACAATGCATAGCAAGTAAGTAAAGACTCCCACATTTCTCGATAGCCATTTTCAGAGTAACTGGATAGTAAACTTTCCCAATCTTCATTAGGAAGGTACTGATTTATAAATTTATAGTTTTTTCCTACGCTAAAGGTGTACCCTTGCTCTGAGCCAATCTTCCAAGCCATCATTCGCAGCAAATTAGGTCGTGCTATCTCGTGCAAATGGTCAATAGCAAACAGGATTTCTTTTCTCGCCAATCCTTTTACGATATAAGTTGAAACCATCCAAAACTCATTACAGCAATCATCAAATTCCTTTGCCGTGGGCTCTTTAATCCAATATTGATGGTCATTTGCGATCACTTCCTCTTGGATCAGCACATCCTTGTCGAGCAGAACCTCAACTAAACCATCGCTATTCGTAAAATAATCCTCTACCTCGTTTATAGGGATCAGTGTCAGATCTAATTTATTTCCATCCTCAAAAAGAATGATATATGAAAACCAGTTACCTAGTTCTGATGGAAAAAGTTCCATATCCTCGGGTTTTTGCATCATAAGCCTATCCCCAAACACGTGGAGCCATTGATCACTTTCCTTGAAAGAATCCATATCTGTTACAAAGTAAGAAATATCATAATCTTGAAATGAATCAGGAGGAATATTGAAGTTTGTACGTGATCCTTCCATCGTGACCAATCGTATTCTTTTATCGTTCATAGCAAACTTTATAAGGATATTCATCATTTCTGGTTCACTTCTCAATACATCCGTCCTCCGTTCCTATTTTAATTGAGACCTATGCTTCTTATTCACCGTTGCGGTTCATACTCCTTGCTGTCTAGGTTAATAGAGCCACAGGTTGTGACCCCTATGCATTTACCTACCCCAGTCTGCGATCCGCACCCTTTTGCAAGTTTGCCAGATTCAGAACGCCTTGGTCTGCCAGCGCTAGCGCCATTTTGTAAAAAGCACGTGTGCGAAGCTTCGTATACGTATCTTTGCTGACTGGCGGGTCCAGCACATAATTGTAAACCTTGTAATCGAACACATCATCATCCTTTAAATAACGTTCACGGATCAGCAACTGTTCACGTTCATTCAAGCGGCTCACTACGGCATCCACCATTTGGCAATAGGCCAAGCGGGCGGCAGGAGCATCTACATTATATACAGCAGTCCGGGCCGTTGGGTCGCTTGTCACATTCGTGGGTCCGTTCGGGCGATCCGTATAGCCAGCAGTAATAAAGCTTTCCCGATCCATAAAGGTTATTGTTTTATAAATCCGGTATTTCTCAAATACACCCTCCAATGCATTCTGCGTTTTGCGACGGTCTAATTCGGGTAAGTTATTTCTCATGAAAAGCAACACTCCTTATATTATGCCTTTTGACAATGATGTATTTTCAAATAAAAACGCACTTGTTTACATTTTGTTCCCCTTTTGTTCGTATCTTGAGTATAACATAACATTATTTAGGATAGGTATCCATCGTGAAAAAAAGCAATATAGCCCCAAAAACAGGATATTCGCTCTACTTTTCTATGCCTTTTGGCATATTACGTGCTTTTACTATTTGCCTAATGGTATAATAAAGCTAATTCTATGATTCTATTGCAGAAAGGAGCTCCATTGTGGAACAGCCAGCATTCGGAACTTACCTAAAACAGCAGCGTGAGCACAAGCAATTGAGCATCAACCAATTAGCAGATGCCGCAGGTATTAGTAATTCACAAATTTCCCGCATCGAAAATGGGCTGCGCGGAGTGCCCAAACCCTCCACCCTCCGCAAAATAGCGGACGCGCTCAGCGTATCCTATACCGAAATGATGAAGGCCGCCGGATATTGGGCGGACGATGATTCAATAGAGCAAAACCCACACGAACTTTACCGTTCTACTGTACCAGAATGGGCAAACTCCAAAGACCGCCGGGATTTTAAAAAAATGCTGGAGGAAGACGACGAATTAATGTTTGATGGCATTCCGCTGGATGAAAAAGACCGGCAACGAATCAAGGATGTACTGACAGGTCTGTTCTGGGAAGCCAAGCAAATGAACAAACATAAAAAGCCCGCCGATCCCGGTGCGAGCAAAGATCAGGGATAGTAGGTGATCGTATGAAGGAACTCATTCACCAACTTGTCCGAAAATACCGCACTAATTGCCCCTTCGATATTGCAAAAGCCCTAGGCATCCATATCCGATACTGCGATCTGGGTTCCACAACCAAAGGGTTGTATTATCACAAGCTGCGCAGAAGATTTATCGTCATTCACAATGGCCTTACACCAGAATGGGAACGGTTCGTCTGTGCGCATGAATTGGGACATGACCGACTGCATAAAGGTATTAGTCGCTTTTTTATGGAGGAGCATTCCTACTTTTCTCCAGGAAAATTTGAACAGCAGGCTAATCGCTTTGCCGTGCTTTTGCTGAGTGCAGGCAATCCGCCGCTGGCTGACGAAACATTGGATCACTATTTACCCCGGATCGGGCTGCCCAAAGAGACTGCCCTTTTTTTTGATCACAAAACAGAACAATAGTTCCTATTCTATGAGTTGCTGTCTATTACTGCCTCTACAATATAGGTAACTAGACAGTGGGTTTAACAACCGATATCTCAAAAAAATGTAGTGCTTTGATATAAAATAAGAGTTATTTTTACAATCATCTGATAAAATGTGGACGTAAGCGGTTTCTCTAATTCATTCATTTTATGGGAGGTTGAAGGAACAACATGAACTCATGGAAAAAACTCTCGTCGATCTTGACGACCGCCGCGCTTCTGTTCGGATGTCTCGGTACAGCAGCAGCGGACCCAGCTACTACTGCGGGAACAGCGGGAACGGGGACAACAACGACTCCAGTCAGCGGTAAACACATCACCATCCTACATACGAATGATACCCATGCTCACGTGGTCGCTAACGACAAGGAAATGGGCTTCGCCAAGCTGGCGGGTATCATCGATCAATATCGCGCTGCCAATCCCAATACATTACTGCTGGATGATGGGGATACCGTTCATGGAACGACCTTCGCTACTTTGGTCAATGGTGAGAGTATCGTAAAAGTAATCAACAAGCTGCGCTATGATGCAATGGTTCCAGGTAACCATGAGTTTAACTACGGCTGGAAGCATCTGGTTGAGCTGAGTAAAGAGATTCAGTTCCCTGTACTGAGCGCCAACATTAAGCAAACCGACGGAACACGCTTGTTCCAACCGTATACTATTAAAGAAGTAGATGGCGTTAAAATCGGTATTATCGGCCTAACTACGCCTGAAACAGCATATAAAACCAATCCTAAAAATGTGGAGGGCATTCAATTCACCGACCCTGCGGCTGAAGCCAAAGCGACAGTAGACGAAATCCGCAGCAAAGTAGATGTCGTCGTTGCTCTGGGTCACCTGGGACAAGATGCGTCCAGCAAAGACACCAGCCTCAAGGTTGTGAAGGAAGTGCCTGGCATTGATATTTTCATCGATGGACACAGCCATACCGTGTTGGAAAAAGGCCTGGTCGGTGACCATGGCACGTTAATCGCTAGTGCAGGTGAATACACCAAGTATCTAGGTGTGGTGGATCTGTGGGTCGATGGCGGCAAGGTTATCCAAAAGCAAGCGAAGCTGATCGATTCGACTCAAGCTGCTGACGTGCAGCCCAACGCTGAAATTGCTGCATTAATCGCCTCCATTCAGAAGGAGCAAGAACCTATTCTTAAAGAGGTTGTAGCACAAACCAGTGTAGATCTGGAAGGCGCGCGCGAAAAGGTACGTGCGGGTGAATCTAATCTCGGCGACCTGCTCACTGATGCTATGCGTGACGTTTCGGGAGCAGACGTGGCTTTAACGAACGGTGGCGGCATCCGCGCTTCCATCAAAGCAGGAACGGTTACCAAGGGAGACATCATCACCGTACTGCCTTTCGGCAACCAAATCGTTACCCTGAAAGTGAAAGGCTCTGACCTTCAGGCTGCACTGGAAAATGGCGCAGCCTCCTACCCGGAACCAAGCGGGGGCTTCCCGCAAGTGTCCGGTATCTCGTTCAAAATAGACACCTCAGCAGCCAAAGGCAACCGTGTTCACTCCATTCTGATTGCTGGAAAAGCCCTTGATCCTGAGGCAACATACACACTGGCTACCAATGATTTTACTGCCGTAGGTGGTGACCAATATACGATGTTCGCTAAATACCCACAGGCAGGTATGTTCGGATCGCTGGATGAAGCGTTAATCCGCTATATGCAAAAAGTGGGCTCTGCCAGCCTGCAAGTACAAGCGGCCGGCCGTATTCAGGAAGCCAAGGCAGACGGAAAAACTTCTGTCCCTGCCACACAAGCTGTACCGTCTGCTCCAGCCACGACGCCAGCACCTCTGCAGGAGATACCGCAATCCGATTCCACATCGGCTGCGAAACCAGCACCTGTGAAATCGGCACCCGCAAAGTTGACACCTGCAAAGTCCCAAGCTAGCAAGCCACAGCAGGCATCGGCTACTGCACAAGCTGCAAATAGCCATGTATATGTTGTGAAATCCGGGGATACGCTGTATGCCATTTCTCGCAAACACGGTACCACCTGGCAACAGCTTCAGCAGTTGAATAAGTTGAAGAATCCTCACCGTATTTATCCGGGTCAAAAGTTGGACCTCCCGGCCTAATTCAATAGCTAGCATAAACAGCGTTCGAAATCCAAGTGGTTATGGATGCTGCTGTATGTCAGGGAGTTTATAGATATGCGATAGTCCAAGATTATTTGGACATCGCATATTTTTTTTGAAAGCATGCCTTTTAACCGCTGACAAGTTGTGAACCGAGAGGTATGATGGAGAAGAGTTATTCGGGCAGAGAACATTTGTCCCGGTATCCATCGGGATCAGTTATGTGTGTGGAAGGAGTCCATTATATGCAATACATTATTTATGATCTTGAATTTACCGTTAGCCGTAACGCCAGATATTCCTCCGAAATTATTGATATCGGTGCCGTCAAAGTTATTCAGGGAGACGATGGCCTATTCGTTGCGGATACATTTCACAGTTTTGTGAGACCATCGAATCGACCTGTGATCTCTACAGATACCGTTCAATTCACGGGTATTACTCAACGAGACATTGATGCCGCTCCACTCTTTCCTGAAGCTGTGAAGCAATTTATTGCCTGGCTCGGTACAGATTCGCCCTATTATTTATGCGCATGGGGACCGGATGACCGTCAGAAGCTGGTATCCCATTGTCGTACCCATCATGTAGATCTCGGTTGGATTCATAATACAAATGATATACAGAAGCAAATTTCCCGTCTGTTTAGTTCCAATGGAAAGTATCGTCAGTTGAGCCTGTCTCAGGCGTTGGAATTGTGCAACATTGACTTTGACGGTCAACAGCATCGGGCACTGGATGATGCCGTGAACACCGCTCAGGTTTTCATGTACCATTTTGATCGTCTTACATTAGTTCATAATGCTGCCGACGATGAGGAAAGTCGCGGCTCAAAGCTCGTCTACTCCTCACCAGAAGAAGAACAGGAGCAGTACAGTCCCTTCGGCAATCTCGCCAACCTGTTTAAGGACCGTTAAGCAGATAGCTCCCCGGCCCGTTCCGGGGGATCTTCCCCCTGTTATTCTTGATTTCCTACCTTTTTATCGAAGTAAAACGCCCCCCAGGTTCGCAGCATTTCTTGCATACGTTTGCGGTACCGTAAAGGTTCCAGAATCTCGGCCTCAGCTCCATAGGATGTGAGCCAATCCAGAAATTCACGGTCATGATTGACCGTCACCTCAAACAACAAACTTCCATCTGGCAAATCCTTGAGAAGAGGCTTGATGAACAGCTCCTCTTCTTTGACCCGATATACAGAATCGGCAGAGAAACGTACGACAAACCGAATATTTTGATTTCCTTTGGTCACCGACCAGGTGCCTTTAAAAAACATTTCCATTTCAGATGTATTTTTTTGAAACGTATACGGCAAAATCCTCATATTCCGAAAACGGCTGATCCGAAAGGTTCTCATGGCGGATTGCTTATGACAAAAACCAAGCATATAGAATCGCCGATCTTGAGGAACCAAACAATAAGGATCTACTTGCACCAATGATACATCTTCATTTTGAGGCGAGCTGTATTCCGCTTCAATTGTCTGCTGCGTAAGACTCGCCAAAACAATCAGCCTGAGCAGATAGGGCTGGTTTTCCCGATCAAGTGTCGAGCCGAGCCGGATGATATTTTTCATTTCCTGCGCGAAGCTCGTCTGGTCCATCTTTTTTTTCTGACTAGAGGCCATCACTTTCTCATAAGCACTTTCAAAAGCTGGCGGTAGAAGAGGCTTTATCGTTTCCATCATCTCTCCCAGCTTGGTAAAAGCCTCTGCCTCTTCTTCTGTCCAATTCAGAGGATACAAAGCAAAATTGCTAATAAAAATGTACCCCTTGCCATGCCCCATATTCGTAATCGGAATATGCATAGCGCTTAGCGCCTCCATATCTCGGTATATGGTACGTTCTGATGTTTCACAACGTTCGGCAAGCTCTCTTGCCAATATTCCTGGATTTGCCTGAACAATAGTAATAATCCGCATTAAACGTATCAACCGATCAGTCAAGGAAGTCTCTCCTTTACAAAAAGATAGTAAATTAGACTCACTAATTTGCACAAATAAACTAGCACAATTACCTATCTCAACCTATTATTCTTCGTAAAACGAACATCTCCTAACGATATTTCCTTATTAAAAAAGACCTTAGAACTATACGCAGTAAACGATACAAAAGACCCACTCCATTTATTGCGTATGGATAGAAGTAACTCGGCTTCCTCAAGATAATCCATGTCTTCGCTTCTAGCTGCACATATAAGCAATTCATCTGCTTGTCTCGTAAGGATGAACGCCCCTCGCTCAGGCTCCCCTTTCTCATACATACGTAATGCCTTTTTTACAATTGGGGACGTCTCATTCAGCTTTATGTATTTTTCCACCTTCGGGTTGGATGGAATGCTCAGCAGACCAAGATGGTGCGTGTAATGGATATAAAGCTGGTCTGTGCGGATCAGCGTTCGCTTTTCCTGCGATGGCTTGCGCCAGCTCCACTCGATCATTCCAATCGTATGTCTTCCGGACGCGTGAGCCGGTATAGAAAACGTTAAAATAGCTTGTCTATATTTTCCCCGTCGCACATCACCACAGTGAACCAGCATGCAATCTCCGTTTTCTGATTGTTTAAACCCGAGCCTCACCCCTTCAGCTTTTAATAGATTTACCCCGTTTTCTGGAATGAACTGAAGTTGAAGGTCACATCCCGCTGCCTTCGGTATGAGATTCCCTTTTCTTTTACGTATAGCCCCATAGCCCCATTCTATCAGTAGATTTACTTGTTTGGACCCATTCGCCGATATAGACTCTTTGTCCCATGTGTACGTTACATTGAGCATTGACTTCACCACTGGTAAATTCCCCCTAAAAGAACATGTAACTCTAAATTAACAGTGTTATCTGACACTATATTGTCAGGGAACATATGTTTGATTGTGAAAATTATACATGGTAATCTTTATGAAAGGGGACCTAATTCGGCAAATAACATTTTCATCCATTCTAATTACATAAATACGCAAAAATAGCCCGGCTTTTGCCGGGCTACATGATAGTCTGCTTCTATATTTAAAATTATGAAATCGTAGTTTCTGTTAAAGATACTTTCGTATTTGTGCAAATATCGGATATTGGAGCAAAAGTAGTGCTATCCACGATAAGCTCCTTCGATAATGGCTTGCCATTTACAGTGATTTTTAAAATTGTATAGTTTTGTTCTCTCTCATTCATCTTTCAAGATCTCCTTCTATATCTATTTTAATATTTCTAGTTCATATATTTTGTTCAAGCCCTGATCAGGTGCGGATGGTTCTTAATTCGTTTGTTGGGAAAAATGCCGGAATGTTGCCGCTTCCTTGATATACCCGTTTTAGGTTACACTTAAACTAATAATCGAGTTTTTTTGATAATCTTTTCCCGTATTTGTCGTCTATATATTCTAAATGCTGCATCCAAATCATTATATTGTACGTAACCATGTGATATGGGTAATGATCTGTAACATCTAACATCTTGGTTTCTCAAAAGGGGGAACATCACTTGGCACGAGCAACTTATCGCTTTGCTTTGTACCGCCGCATTGTCTGCGCTGCTATAGCGCTTTTGTTTATTTTTGGAGTAACCCGTGTACCCGAAGCTCATGCTGCTTATTGGGATGATGTATATCAAGGCTTTGAGCAGTTTTCACGTTTGCCAGGCGATGTATATCAGCTCAAGGAAAGCTACCGCCAAACACAGGAAGACCTGGAAAAGGCCCGTACCAGCATCGAGACCTACCAGAAGCAAAACGCCCAACTGCTGGAGCAAAATCGCAAGCTGAACGACACCGTTACAGAACTGAAAAATCTCCAAACCCAGCGCGATCAGACTTCACACCGAAATAAAATGCTCATCATCACGGCTATCATTCTGCTGGCCGGTTATTTTATCGGTATCCGACTGTTGCGTTACGGGATGCGTCGACGCTCGGGAAGATACTAACTGCCTGAAAGGATGAAGGGTCTGAATGGACATACAAGCAGGACAACACCATGATGAAAGTGTCGGTTCGGTCGTAACGCTCGACCTGGCTGAAGGGGAAAAGCTGCACGTTCTGCATCCGCAGCAAATCATCGCCTATCGCGGACCCAACTCAGGTCGCAGTGATAAGCTGATGAATATTAAAGGCATGTATCGCAAGCACAAACTGATTCAGGCCGATTTCACAGGCGCTTGCCGGCTAATTGCCGCACTTCCTCCTGGCTTTAGTCTGAAGATGATCAAGCTGGAAGGAAGCGACGATTTGCTATACGATTTCCGCAACCTGTTCTGGTACAGCGCCGGCATCCAAATGCGTACCAAGCTGCTAAGCATGAAAAACATGTTGTTTAGCCGTGATGTCATTAAAATGAAATTTGACGGTATCGGCCACATTGGCATTTTGACGCAGGGATTGGTATGTCAAGAACAGCTTCATCCGTCGGAGCCAATCTACGTCGATGCGAGCAGCGTCATTGCCTATCCCGAAAACGCCAAGCTGGAGTTAACCGTATATGGTAACCATTTGGCCAGCCAGCATATGAACTATCATTTTAAAATGACGGGGCACGGTACCGTACTATTTCATGCTGGTGAGCATCATCGGCGACTTCAGCAGGATATGAACGACGATGGCGTGATCAAACGATTTTTAAGGGAAGTCATTCCATTTGGTGGAGTGTTTATCAAATAGCCCTGCCATGCTATAATGGCAATGCTATCAATGAAGCTGTCTGTCCTTGTGGCAGCTGCTAATGAAGAAAATCCATGCATAACGCATGGGAGAGGTTCGCGAACTCCCTCTATAAAAAACTAACGATGCTTTGTCCTCCGCATTGAAAAATGAATTTGCGGGGCAAGGCCTGTTTTTTGTTGAAGCCGGTTCAAGAACTCTCCTTCTTCCACGTGACAAGACTCTGTGTCTTACACCATTCCAAGAAGATCGAGAGGTTTTTTTATGTTTACAAACGAAAAAGCAGTCGTCGTATTCAGCGGCGGCCAAGACAGTACAACCTGTTTATTTTGGGCAAAAAAACATTTTGCCGAAGTAGAAACTGTGACGTTCGATTACGGTCAGCGCCACAAGCAGGAAATTGAAGTTGCTGCCGGAATCGCCAGCGAGCTGGGTGTTCCGCAAACGGTACTGGATATGAGCCTGCTCAACCAACTTGCCCCGAATGCCCTCACACGCACCGACATTGACATTACTCAAGAGGAAGGCGAACTGCCTAGCACCTTTGTAGACGGTCGTAATCTATTGTTCCTAAGCTTCGCAGCGGTTCTCGCCAAGCAAAAAGGAGCGCGCCACATCATTACAGGCGTTTGCGAGACAGATTTCAGCGGCTATCCCGATTGCCGGGATTCCTTTATTAAATCGCTGAACGTCACACTGAACCTTTCGATGGACTATCCCTTTGTGATTCATACCCCGCTCATGTGGTTGAACAAGGCCGAAACCTGGCAAATGGCCGATGAGCTGAAAGCTTTTGAATTTGTAAGAACCCGTACACTAACGTGCTATAACGGCATCATTGGCGATGGCTGTGGCGAATGTCCTGCTTGCAATCTTCGTCGTGCCGGACTGGAGCAGTATCTTGCAGTTCGCGGCGCTTCGTCCCAAGGAGCTGAAGGCCATGCGTGAGCCAGGTACCTTTCGTATTGTCGACAAGCTCCAGCAGTTCGGGACAGACATTGAACGCTCTCAGTTGCGTTATCACCGCAAGCGTGTACTCGTAAGCAAACAATTTACGTTCGATGCAGCCCACCATTTGCACTGTTACGAAGGCAAATGCAAAAATCTGCACGGACATACTTATATCGTCGTATTTGGCATAAGCGGTATACCGAGCGAAATAGGTCTGACGCTGGATTTTGGTGATATCAAAACGATCTGGAAAGAGCGAATTGAGCCTTTTCTGGACCACCGTTACTTGAATGAAACGCTCCCTCCAATGAATACAACGGCAGAAAACATGGTCGTCTGGATCTTTGAACAAATGGAGTCAGCCTTGACCTCGGATGCATACTGCAATCGTGTTAAAGGCGGACGTACCGAGTTTGTACGACTGTTCGAGACACCTACCAGCTACGCCGAATTCCGACGGGAGTGGATGTTCGATGAGTAATAATGTAACTGCTAATACTGTAACTACTCACCAACCTATGGCAACCCCCGACAGGGCTAAAGCAGCCCCTATTCCTGTGCTGGAGGTGTTTGGTCCCACCGTGCAGGGCGAAGGTATGGTCATTGGTCGTAAAACGATGTTTGTTCGTACCGCAGGCTGCGATTACCATTGCTCATGGTGCGACTCCGCCTTTACCTGGGACGGCAGCGCCAAGGATCAAATCCGTCGTCTCAGTGCCACTGATATTTGGCAGGAACTACAGTCCATCGGCGGCGAACGGTTCTCGCATGTGACCCTTTCCGGAGGCAATCCCGCCCTGCTGCCACAGCTCGGGACGCTGATTACCCTGTTACGCAGTCAAGGCATTGCTACAGCTGTCGAAACACAAGGCTCCCGTTGGCAGGAATGGCTGTACGATATTGATGAGGTGACCTTATCCCCGAAGCCGCCCAGCTCTGGCATGACGACCAACTGGGACGTGCTGGATGATATCGTGGTCCGTCTGACCAACCGGAAAATGGCTGGAGCGTCCAAGTCTACAACAAACGTCTCCATCACAACGTCCGCAAAGAAATCAGAGGATGAATCGGTCAGACTATATGCTGGAGCATGCAGCCTGAAGGTCGTCATCTTCGATGACACCGATCTTGCCTATGCCCGCACCGTTCATGAGCGCTATCCACACGTACCGTTGTTCCTCCAGACGGGTAATCCAGATATGAACGCGGAGAACACCGGGCAGATCGCAGAGTCTCTTTTACATCGTTATGAATGGCTTATCGATCGTGTCATGGACGATTCCCGGCTCAACGATGTAAGAGTACTCCCGCAGCTCCACACCCTCGTATGGGGCAACAAACGCGGCGTATAACACGTATATACAATATATTCCATATGGTCTGTATGTGATACACAATATACGCCAAATTCACCGTAGTACTTTTCAACATCTATAACTATAAATCAAGAGAAGCCCTCGTCCGCGAGACGGGGTTTCTCAATAAAATAACGCTCCTTAAATATAAGGAGCGAAATTTCACTTCTGCCCAACCCACATGTAAACGGGTAGGGACTTTATGGTGATGACGGCGGTCGGCAGCGGAGCGGAGGATTTGAAGCTGGAGAAGCGTTAGCGTTCGCCTTTGAAATGGGATTCTAACCTATAGATCTTTTATCAGAAAGAATCCCATTTCAACAGCGATCGGAAGCTCAAATCCTTCGCGAAGCGTCGCCTAACCGAACCGAACCTCCCCACCACCATAACTCCCTCTCTCTTTTACCAAACTAAACCAACTTTAAGGAGCCTCACTCAACATGACCGGAAGAAAACCTGAAGAAATGACCGACGTTACCCTACTTGGCAATCAAGGCACACAATACACATTTGCCTATGATCCCGCCATTCTCGAAAGCTTTGATAATAAACACCCGTACCGCGATTATTTTGTAAAATTCAATTGTCCAGAGTTCACCAGCCTTTGCCCGATTACAGGACAGCCTGATTTTGCGACCATCTACATCAGCTACATTCCTGATATTAAAATGGTTGAAAGCAAGTCCCTTAAGCTGTACCTATTCAGCTTCCGCAACCACGGTGATTTCCATGAAGACTGCGTCAATATCATCATGAATGACTTGATTAAGCTGATGGACCCTCGCTACATTGAAGTATGGGGCAAATTTACGCCACGCGGCGGTATCTCTATCGACCCGTACACCAACTACGGCAAGCCGGGAACGAAGTATGAGCAAATCGCAGAACACCGTATGATGAACCATGATATGTATCCAGAGACGGTGGATAATCGATAGGCTGATCCCCTCAACTCATTCGCTACAAATATAAATAAGGGGCTGTCCCAATAGTCATAAAATGACTCAAGGACAGCCCCTATGTTTCTAGTCTATCAAAATAATCCATAAAAAATTTGCGCTTGTGGCGTCGTTTACACACTCAGATCAAATTTTGATTTTTTATATTCATAAGGGGTCTTACCCATAACTTCCTTAAAAGCTTTTCTAAAAGACTTCTCGTTGGGAAAGCCTGCCTCGTAAGAAATTTCTGTAAGTGACTTATTCGTTGTTTCCAATAAATCAATCGCCTTTTCCAAACAAAGAATTTGCTTGTACTCCGTAAACGTCTGACCTGTATATTCATGAAACATTCTCGACAAATAGGCCTCCGAATAGCCACATATTCGAGCTGTTTTCGCTAGGCTAATATTTTCAGCGTAATGTTCTTTAATAAAGTCCATGATCGTCTTTATCTTTTGCTGCTTTTCACTAAATACCTCCGGCTGTAGGTCTGCTGCCTGACTAAAATGATTAACAAGCAAATACTTAAGTTCAATAATTCGGCTTTGCTCTAAAATATAGTCATATTTCCCTTTGGAAATATGCAGGTTATATATATCCATAAATAACTCTCTTAATTTAGAAAGTATAGTATGTTCAACTTGTTGCTCTTGCGTGTTTAATTGGATGAATACTTGTTCATTGGCAAAAAAGGTAGCTGGAAATTGCAATACAACGACCTGGTTTTCCGTAATACTTTGGGTGGAGTGCGGTACATTGCTATTAATGAACAGTGCATCCTTTTCCATCAAAATGGTTATTTTTCCTTCATGCCACACCTTAAGACTTCCACTTGTACAGTAGATTAATTCCATATTACTGTGAAAATGCATAGGGATGACTCTTTCTGTATCTGTCGATTGAAACATAAAGAGGTTAATCATTTTTCTTCTGTCTATTTCAATATGTTCATATATTTTCTTCATACGACACCTCATCAACCAGCTATGAGTAATCAACAGTAATTATATTCAGTCATATACTCTAATACTCATACTATACCGATAGTAAAATGCCTACACAAGCTGAAATCTCTTCAGTCGACTAAGACAAAAAAGGCAGTTCTTCTCGCAAACGGAGAAATGAACAGCCTTTCCTTGCCTACTTGTAGCTCTCAGGTAAAAGATAAGAATAAAGTTTTAATGATTGATTATGGCATCACATTCCTGCAACTGATAAATCTCAATTTCTCCTTCATTGTCTCCTGCTTCAAGCACCATACTGCGTTGTTCCGTATCTTCCAGGAAATAACGCAGAGAAAATACTTCCTCGCCTTCGTTCACAAAGATCTCCAGACTTGAGCTTTCTATAAATATTTGCATGCCTGCAAGTTGACTGGCTAACGTTGCTTTTCTGTACTCTCTCTGGTTCGTCAACCAGTTGGTTCTCCATACGGTTAAACTGTTTTTTTCCGAATCATAGTCAATTTCCACCGCATTTCTGACTATCATTTTGAAGTTCTCTGTAAGCTTCGAAAAATGAACATTGCACTCCACCTGTAGGGAAGGCAGCAGCCAAACCCTATTTTTGTGAATGTTCTCCTTGGAATGTACACCGTCCATTCTTAGCAATTGTAATTCCGGCAATGGTTTCTGGTATAGCACACCGTTAGACAATACGATTTCTCTAGGAAGAGTCAGCGCATGAATCCAGCCTTCCTGAATGGTGGGAACAGCCCTCTCTGCTTCTTCATTCATGGCGCTCATCCATCCGAACATAATGGTTCTATCATTTACCTTGAATGATTGTGGTGCGTAGAAATCAAACCCCCGATCAAGCTCTTTAAAATGGGTAAGGTTTCCGTTGAATTTTCCTGTACTCGTTAATTTCCCAACAACATATCCCGATTGGTTAGGGTTTCTATAATATTCGCCTGCTTCTGGTAAGCCCTGAGGAGAGAACACAAAAATATCATTTTCCGCAAATTGAAGTAGATCAGGGCATTCCCACATATATCCGAATTCATGATCATGGTCCAAAAATGATCCTTGGCATTCCCAATCAGACAAATCTATAGATTTGTAGATAAGCGCATCTCCAGTCAAATCCTCTCTTTGAGCGCCAACGATCAGCCACCAGTTCCCGTTCCGATCTCTCCATACTTTCGGGTCTCGGACATGTCTGGTATAGCCTTGTGGATGTTCAAACAAAGGACCCATTTTCTCGAAATGCTCCCCATCTTCCGAAATGGCTACGCATTGATAGCTTTCTCGGACTCCATCTTCCCTGATTACATTTCCTGTGTAAAACAGATACAGCTTTTCATCATGGACTATGGCGCCTCCGGAATAAATGCCGTCCTTGTCATACCATTCCGAAGGCTCAAGCGCGATGCCTTTCCTTTGCCAATGCACCAGATTGCTCGAAACTACATGGCCCCAGCATTTATTTCGATGTTCGGTTCCTTTGGGGTTCCACTGATAGAACACATGATATTGTTGATTGAAAAAGGCAAGTCCATTAGGATCGTTTAATAGCCCGTAAGGAGGAGTAATATGATATTTAAGATGATAAGCGTCGCTTTTATTCATGTTTATCCTCCGGTAACAAAGTAAAACTAAAGCTTAGCAAAATGTCCTGTGAGCTTGAACCGATATAAACCTCAAATTCACCTGGCTCACTCTTGTATTCCATTTCACGCCCATAAAATTTGAGCATGTCTTCATCAATTGAAAATTCCACAACTGTAGTCTCGCCACGTTGTAAAAATACTTTTCTAAAGTCTTTTAATTCTTTCACTGGCCTTGCAACACTTGCAAATTTATCGCGAATATATAATTGAATCGTTTCTTTTCCAGCATACGTTCCAGTGTTGGATACAGAAATACGGATATCCACTGACTCATCTGTTTTCATTTCCTTTTGGCTGACGGTTAATAGACTGTATTCAAATGAGGTATAGGATAGGCCATAGCCAAACGGATACAAGGGTTCGTTTACTTCATCTATATATCGGGACGCAAAGCGGTAAGATCCATTTTCCTTTAAATTCGGTCTCCCTGTATTCAGCTCATTGTAGTAGATCGGAATCTGACCGACGCTACGTGGAAAGGTCATTACTAATTTCCCAGAGGGATTTACTTTCCCATACAATATATTAGCCAGTGCTTCTCCGCCCATCGTTCCTGGATACCAGGCCTGAACTATAGCGTCAACCTTTTCAACAACATCGGTAAGGATCAAAGGTCTTCCACTATATACGATCAGAACGATCCTTTTGCCCAATAAGCTTAATTCATGAAGTAATCTCAATTGTGGCTCTGGCAGCGTCGGATTCGTTCGTGATCCACCTTCTCCGCTCTGATAAATACTTTCTCCCAAAGCAAGGACTATGACCTCTGCTTCATTTGCATGCCTAATGGCTTCTTGCAGTAGAACTTCCTCAGAGCTTGTTTCAATAGCCAGTTTGTCCGCATATTTATCGAAGGTTTCCCTTGCATCAAGAGGTAGCAGATAACTTCCTCTACATACCGAGAGATTGTCGGGGCCAACAAGCTGTAACAACCCCGTTTTCAAATTAATAGTGTCTGTCTGCTCTCCCTTGATCGCCCACATACCCAGGGTGGAATTTTCTTCTGCATAGGGACCCATTAAAGCTATCTTCGTTTCCTTTGACAATGGCAATACATTATTTTCATTTCTCAGTAGCACAACGGATTCTTCTACCAAGGACAGTGCCGCTTGTTTATGTTCGTCTGACAGAATGCTGCTGGTTGAACGTTTAACGATTTCCTGTAATCCGCGGAACGGGTCCTCAAACAGCCCCAAATCATTTTTCAGCTGTAAGACACGGTATACAGCTTCATTCAGAAGCTCCAGCATATAGTCGTTACCAGATATTACATTCTTTAATTGATTAGCGTACACTGCCGTCTTCATATCCACATCTACACCTGCCAGCAGTGCCAGCCTGGCGGCGGAAGTCTCGTCCTCGGCATAACCATGCATGATTAACTCTTCAATAGCGGCGTAATCCGAGATCAATACACCGTCAAACTTCATTTCCTGTCTTAGTACGTCACGGTTAAGCCACTCGTTTCCAGTCGCAGGGACACCATTCAAGGTATTAAAAGCCGTCATGACAAGCTTGGCACCCGCTTCTATTGCTGCTTGATATCCAGGTAAATAATATTCTCGCAATGCATGCTCCGATAGATCCACGGCATTGTATTCACGTCCCGCTACAGGTGCTCCATAAGCGGCAAAATGCTTGACACAAGCAGCAATTTTATGAGCTGGTACGGCTCCATCTTCCAAGTTGCTGCCCTGGATTCCCAGCACTACGCTTTGCGCATATTTCTGCGCCAGCAAGGTATCTTCTCCAGGCGATTCCATCACCCGCCCCCAGCGAGGATCTCTAACCATATCTACCATGGGGGAAAAGGTTACATGAATGCCTTCCTCATAGCACTCCTGAGCAGCAATCGAAGCCGCATTCTCTATCCCCTCATAGTTCCAGCTACATGCTTGAGCAATCGGAATTGGGAAAATGGTTCGGTAGCCATAGATTATATCCGCCATGAATAACAGTGGAATTTTATGAACCGATTTTTCCAAATAATCGGTTTGCAACCGGATTATTTTTTCCGGGTTGGTAATGTTTAATATGGAGCCCGTGTTATAAATATTATAGTCCGTGTTTAGCCCCAATTTTTTCAAAGGGCCCGTCACAACCGTATCCATGTCTCCTTCAAAAAAATCACCAGTCAGTTGGATGAGCTGGCCGATCTTCTCTTCTATTGAAAGACTGTTCAATTTCTCAAGCAATGTTTTGTTGTCCATGATTTTCTCCACCAAATTTTATTTATTCTCTATTTGTTCTCTATTTTTTCTTTAAATCCAAAGATCCACGTCAACGCAAATGCTACACCAAAACCGATTAAACAAACTAAAGCATACAGAAAAATTTGATTATTCAGATACAATAACAAGCCAGGTATAGCTGTAATCGACATGCCTGTGGCTTGAACATTAAAGATACGTGCGAAGAATCCTCCAACCGCTCCTCCAATCAAGCCCATCACGAATGGTTTACCATACCGAATGTTCACCCCAAAAATTGCCGGTTCTGTAATGCCCAGCAGTGCAGACACGGCAGAAGGATAGGCAATAGATTTGGTTTTTAATCTTTTCGATTTCAGGCCGACCGCTAACGCCGCACCTGCTTGTGCACAAATAGAGGCCGAGCTGATCGGGTTAACCATATTCCAGCCGCCATCCACCAGCATCTGTATTTCGATCAGGTTGAGCGCATGGTGCAGTCCGGTAACGACAATAATCTGATTAATGCCACCATAAATAAACCCGCCAATGCCAAATGGCAATTTTAAAATAGCTGTAACGGCCGATAATATTAAAACCTCTACCTCATGGAAGATGGGACCAATCACGAACAAGCCCAGTACCAGTGTGAGCAACAATGTCAGAAACGGTGTTAGAATCAAGTCCAATGCCTCGGGAACGGATTTTCTAATTCTTTTCTCCATCATCGCTCCCACGATCCCTATAATGAACGCCGGCAGAACGGAGCCCTGATAGCCTGCGATTTTGATGAAGCCCAAAAATAATAGAGGTTCCTTCACATGTTGAGCGACATCCCAGGAAGTAGGTAAAGAAGGACTTACCAGCATGAGTCCGAGCAAAATTCCCAAGATCGGCGACCCGCCAAACACTCTGAATGCAGACCAGCAGACCAGCACGGGTAAAAATGCAAACGCGGTATCGGTCAGTATTTGCGTAAATAATATGAAATTCGCAGAAATATCATCCGGTGTAAGTCCAAATAACTGTAGCAGTGCAGGCTGAGTTACCAAGCCCCTAACTCCCATAAACAAGCCGGTAGCTACCAATGCAGGGATAATGGGAACGAATACATCTCCGAAAACCCGGATCATTCTTTTGAAAAAGTTATCATCTTGCGTGGAGGCCTTCTCTTTCAGCTCTGCCTTTGATGTCGCAGATACGTTCTGGCCGACCATCGCTTCGTAAACTTTGTTCACGGTACCGGTTCCAAAAATAATCTGGTATTGTCCGGAGGTAAAAAAGACCCCTTTTGCCTTATCAATATTTTCAATAAATTCATCATCAATAATATCCCTGTCTTTTACAATCAATCTCAACCGTGTAGCACAATGTGCCATGGAAATAATATTGTCTTCTCCACCAAGCCCTTTAATGACATCCTGGGCTATTTTAACGTATTCTTTCTCAAGACTCATCAGTCTTCTTCCTTTCCTCTGTTCCTCTTAGTTAGTCTGAACCTTTAAAACTTGGACTAATATGCTTCTTAAGAATAACATGACTGCGCTTTCAAACAGTGCGATTATTTTACTACATTAAGGTCAAATTTTGACCTTTTTATACCCTTGGTCCAGCAATACAGACGAATCTGTACTTGTCTTAATCAACTACGATTTAAGGTTAATCACTTTCTGCCCACTCACTAAATACAAATTATTACAAACCATTTATAGTTTTTAACAAATTTATGTAGTACAATTACATAAAATCAGGAATGAAAGGAGATATGCATGAACCAATTTAGGAGCGGTTTGTTATTCAGTTTGATTATATTTGTTTTAATTGTCATTTTCCCTTCTACTATCACTTTTTGGCTTGCAGCTGCCATAATAGTTATATGGGTTATTATAGAAATAATACGCAAGCCTAAAGCTAAATTTGTAATTATGTATATTTTACTTTTGATTGTTAGTGCAATATTCTTTTTTTACTTTAGATAGATTTGAGACAATTATTGATAAGACAATGGAATGGTCAGTCTCCATCAGTAACCTCAGCAAAATTGTGTCCAAATGCTTCAAGTTAGCATAACTGGAAAATTCTTTTCCTTAATTCACTGTAGCCAGGCAGGCTAAATATACATCTGGATATTCTGCTCGACAAATCTTGCTCTTTCTACGACTGGACACCATGGTATCGAGTTCCCAGTGGTCAAAGATCGTCCGCCTATGGACTCCTTTAGAGAGATGTACCGACTCAAAAGCGTCAACGAGTTTGGGGAGGTTGCTCTTTGTGACGAAGGCGCAACCTCCACTGCAGCCAGAAGATTGCGTAAAATCCAGCGGTAGATTGTTCTGAAGCAGACAAACGATCTACCTGTCATCCCTCGCTGCTCTGCAATCGGTTCAAAGGGCCAAGTCTAGTTCAGCTTCTCTTCAAACTCTAGCGTAAATTCTCCAGAAGGCGTACTTTTTTAGTTGTCTCACTTCATTTTACAAATAAAAAATGCACTTTCTCGAAAATTACGAAAAAGTGCATTAATTGAGGTTATATTATAAAATTGTTAACTCATGGTCCCCAACCAGGAGTATAATTTTCTGTCATTACAGGACTATTATAGATAAAGTCGCTATAACTTGAGTCTTTATAGAAATACGTGAAGCTTCTTTCTGCACGTGGTAATGGAGGATTTGTTAAAGTATATCTATAATACCATTGTTTAGAGTAATATATATTGGGTGTATTTAGTTGATAGTAAAGATTTGCAATTTGTGTAACAATCTTCACTGCCGCATAAGGAACAAGTGCAGATATAACAATAGATATAGCCCCCACTGTTAACTTATCTGCTAGAGTTGACCCTTTTGTAGTGGTTTGGTACTGCCAATCCGTTAGATCACTCCTTGCTTGAAGTTGAGCTTTACTATCACTTAAATCATTCACACCCTCAATTTTGCTTAAGTCATCTTTTGCCTCTGATACTACAGTTGGAGAAATTGTTTCATTTGTCGTAATACCATTTTGCTTAGTAGATATAAGTAAGCTTGTATCTTTCATCATTTTTGATGAAATTTCGGAGTCTAGTACGTAGTCTCCTTCATTATTTTTCTTGAAAGTCTTACTAAATACTTCCTTGTTGTTCAAATCAATTTTCTCGACAATCCGGAAAGATTCCCCCCCTTTTTCAAAAGTGTATTCATAGTTGTTCAAATCGTCATTAATTAACTGAAAATTAACAATTTCCTTCTGAGAAGATACAGGTGATGTCGCATCTTCTGCCAAAGCTCTTGTGGGGCCGATAGCGCCAATAAGCATAAAGAATACTAGGATACCACTTATTATTGACTTTTTCATACAAAATCTCCCTTCTTTTTTACATATTTGTATAATAACACAAATAAATTACCAGTAAATAGTTCTTTTTTACCTAATTTTTTAAAAAATGTATAAAAACAGTAGAATATTGTCGAAAGCAAACATCCCTTAGAATTAATACTGGTCATATCATGTTTCATCAGTAACAAAAAATGCACCTTTAGAATGGACACTGGATAACTTCATGGTTTATCCGGTGATTTCCAAAGGTGCACCTGTAATTGTCCTATTGGGTTACTTCGTGACTTTCAACTGAACATGATCAGCTGTATAGACAACCTTCACTTTATAATTGCTCGGCAAACCCGCGGCTTCGATGGAAGTAAATGCCCCATTTCGTTTACCGTAGGTTAAAATGGTCGCACCGCTAGCTGGTACATATTTGTTAGAAAAATTCAGGCGTAATTTTCCGTTAAGTTGGGCTGTTCCCTTAATTTTGAGCACATCATTTTTACTTTGCAGATTGAGTTCAAGCTTGCCCTTGGCTGTTTGTTTGTAATTCCCGCCAACAATCAGCTTTCCTGCATTGTTTTTAAGAAGAGTTCCCCCGTTATTTGTAACTGTGCCACTTCCGAAAGCTGTCTGCGAATTACCTTCAAGTACGCCTTGATCGATCTGCGTACCACCGGAATACGTATTGCTACCCATAAGCCTCAACGTACCTGTTCCCTTTTTAGTCAGCTTTCCAGTACCAGAAATAGGGTTGCGCCAGCGATCCAACGCATTGAAACCCCCTTTGGAGGCGTCCATATTTACTGTAACATTATTGACGAAAGCACCGTAGCCATCCGCAGCGGAAAACAGGTTCAAGCGTCCCCATCCTTCGGCATCGTCAAGCACAGGATAACCGGATGGAAGACCTGTAGTGGCCAATACCCAACGGCGTTGTGTGCTGTCAAGGTAAGGCTGACGTGTTTCTAACAACACCTCAGCTCCCTTAGGTACTGTCATGGGCGTCGTAGCTGGATTAATCTGACTGAATCCATACGTTAGTCGTTCATTATAACTTTTTTTGTTCGCAGCATAATTGCTGAACCGATCTGGGGCTGTACCTTTTTGGGACAGCAATTGTTTATGAGCATCCTGATAAGCTGCTTTCTTCAAGCTGCTATTGGCTGGATCAGACAGGATCGCAGCAGCCATCGCTGTTGCCATGACGCGTCCTCCCATAACATCAAGCGGGGAATGCATCCCAGCAACAACACGATTATTGCCCAGCTCCGAAGCTCGTGTCAGCAATTCCTGATAACGCTCCGGCATGGCATAGGCCATAGCTATAGAACTGAGATACGCAGCATTGGTATGACCGCTAGGAAAGCCGCCATCATTAGTAGCATCAGATTTGAGGGCAGGGATCAGACTTGGAACAACTACTGAATTGTCGCTCCAGCGGAACGGACGAGGATAGCTAAAGTAAGATTTGGCCGGGTTCGTCGTAGAGTAGTCCCCACGCAAGGTATTGACCAGATTCACGACGTTGCCGAGACTGGAACTGGTATCCCCTGCATTCGTTCCCTCATCTTCATATTTCTTAGTTGTGGCATCGGCCGGAACGTCGTTGATTGTTGTCGTGGCACCTGCCTTCTTTCGATATATATCAGTAAGTGAACCCAGACCGTCGATTACACTGTAGCTCTGATTTCGGCGGTCGTCCAAATAAGCCGCATCGGCCTCACTGGAAGTGCGACGGGCAGCAATATCAATCACTTTTTGAATATTAGCGTCCAGTACACTGCTGTTTAGTTTGGTACCTGTGTCCCAGGTAGCGCCGGGAGTCCAAAGCTTATTAAATTCAGAGAGCAACCCGAGAGTCGGATTGGTGCTTTCCGTCTTATTAGCAGCACTATTATTTTTATAATGATCTACAAAATATCCCCATGACGGTTCTGTTGGAGTTACTGTTGTTGGCAGTGTTGCCGCACTCGCGTAATTTCCACCCAGAGAACCTAGAAGTAATGGTACAGATAATAATGCAACGGATAGTGGCTTTCTTAGCAATTTCATTCTCAAATCAGATCCTCTCTTTTCTTGTGCCCTTCATACTTTCTCTTCAGAGCTATCACCTATACAACAAGTTGTATGACATAAAGAATCATATCTTAAGTTTGTTAAATAAAGAGCCTAGTTTTGTTAAATTCTTCTTGCTTATTTATATGTAAAAGAAATTTCAACAACATTCAACCGAGAACCAACTCATGCATATTAGAGAGTAAAATGATAAATAAAGGATATCTTATGCAGATATAGTACACTCAGAGCACGATAATCTGTTGTAAATTAAAGGATCAAGCAATAAAGAGTATCCAGCAGGATGGGCTAGCAGCAAAGAGCAAATAGGGACTTTATCCCACTTTCAGCCATTTGCTGCAATCGGATTACTTCCTATATCTTAAAATATACATACTTACCCGGAGGTTGCCATGACTACTAAATCTGCTACAAAAAAAGAAACGGGCCAATTGCTCCCCCTTCCGGGATCGCAAGCGAAAGGCACCGTTTTTGCGATTCTGATTGCAATCAGTTTCGTTCATCTGTTCAATGACTCGATTCAGTCGGTCATTCCAGCGATTTTTCCGATCCTGAAGGAATCTATGCGCCTGAGCTACACGCAGATCGGCTGGATCTCGTTCGCAATCAACTTTACTGCTTC
Organism: Paenibacillus sp. FSL W8-0439; assembly: GCF_038008995.1. Taxonomy (NCBI): domain Bacteria; kingdom Bacillati; phylum Bacillota; class Bacilli; order Caryophanales; family Paenibacillaceae; genus Paenibacillus; species Paenibacillus sp. FSL W8-0439. Next base: position 1,247,143 of record NZ_JBBPAK010000001.1, on the reverse strand, counting down.
GATCATGCAGCCTGTCATTGGCTTGTTTTCGGACAAACGGCCTACGCCCGCTATCCTTCCCATCGGCATGGGCTTTACGCTGACTGGTATGCTACTGCTCGCCTATGCTGCCGATTATAAAGCGGTGCTGATCGCAGTCATCTTCGTAGGTCTGGGCTCAGCCGCCTTTCACCCGGAAGGCTCGCGCGTATCCCATATGGCGGCAGGATCACGCCGGGGATTGGCACAATCCATTTTCCAGGTTGGCGGCAATGCAGGCCAATCGCTGGCACCGATGCTCACAAGCTGGATTTTTATCCCGTTGGGGCAATTTGGCGCCATCTGGTTCACAGGTATTGCGGCAGCCGGGATTGTAGTGCAATCATTCATTGCCCGCTGGTACGGTAACGTCCTGCGTACAGAAGGCATTGCACGCAAAAAAGCGGCGACACGCCGCATGAAGCCCGAAGTGCGCAGCCGGATTATGTTTGCCATGATTGTCCTCATTCTGCTGGTATTTGTCCGTTCGTGGTATTCAACCTCGGTGGGAAGCTACTATTCGTTTTACCTGATGGAAGTATTTAAAATGCCATTGGCGGATGCACAGCTGTACATTTTCCTGTTCCTCGGGGCTGGGGCGCTAGGTACCTTCTTTGGTGGTCCGCTGGCAGACCGTTTTGGCAAGCGCAATATGATTTTTCTGTCCATGGTATTAGCTGCACCATTAGCGCTGCTGCTGCCTTATGCCAACCAATTCTGGACGGCGATCCTGCTGGCGATTATTGGATTTATTATGTTGTCCAGCTTTTCGGTCACAGTCGTATATGCACAGATGCTCGTGCCTGGCAAAATCGGGACGGTGTCCGGTCTCATTACGGGCCTGGCCTTTGGCCTTGGCGGTGTGGGCGCACTCGTGCTTGGCAACTGGATCGACAAAGTAGGCATCACCAACATTATGTTCCTGTGCGGTTTTTTGCCACTGCTCGGCATTTTAACCTTCTTACTTCCTACAGACAAAACCCTGAATCGCTGGGCGGAAGAAAATGGAGCCGAAGTGTAACAGGCTGACGTGCGGCGGCCAACTAGGCCGCTGCACACCTTTATAGCAAAGGTTTTGTAGCAAAGTAACGTAATTCCCCACTTCTACTCCAATTCATTCTCTTCTTCTACCAAACGCATCAAAATACGGCGCTTCCGATATAGCATTTTCCCTGCTTCAGCTACGTCACTAATAGCGCTTCGATTGGCAATGGAGCCAAACAAAATGCCCGCAATCGGGACCATTTGCAGCAGCTTTTTCCATCCAAACTGATCACGATAGGTGTTAATGACCTCTTTCCAACCCTGCATCTGGGAAAAAACCTGTGCCTGACGTGAAGGATCATCGAACAAGGCCAGTTCCTCTAATACAGCTTTCTTCCCCACAATATCAGATGAAGCGAATTGCATACATTTAATAATAAAAATGCGCTCCTGCTTATCATGGGGGTTAAACCCATAGCACAAAGCGATTTCCTGAAGCACCTTGAGTGACAAGCCAAGCAAAATAGGGATATCCGCCGCAATCGTAAACACACCGCCAATTCCCGTGGTTGCTCCCTGAGCGGTGGCAAAGGTAATGCGACCCGACGTCATCTCGTCCGCAGTCTGATCCATGATCGTTAGTGGGAGCTCAGCCGCCTGCTTCAAATCCCACATGGATTCCTCACTATGCTCCGCATCTGCGTTTTCCCCGGAATGGGGCTGATCCTCCGTATCCGAGGCGGAAGCTGCACCATTTTGCTGAATCATATATTCACGGGCCGTCTTGTTCAGCTTACTCAGGACTGTTTCTTCTTTCACCAAATATTTGCCACCATTTTGAATGAAGCTACCCATCTCGTTAAGCAGCTGCTCCAGCTTGTCCTTAATGATTTTGGGCGTCAGCCGATCCAACAGCATAAAGGGCCATCTGCCGATTTTTTCCCAGAAAAAAATATCCTTCTGCTCCTTCTCCCACTTTTCAATCTGCTTCAGCTCTTGGTGCAATACATCCTGACTTTCCCGATATTCTATAAGCGGCTTCATAAGCGTAGACGTCTCCTTTTGACTATGCTAGTTTATGTATGGATAATACGTAAGTAAGGCGAGTTCAGGTTTCTTTTTTTAGCAAACGAGATGTATAGTAAGTTAAAATTTGTACAGATCGGAGTGTAATGATGAATAATGTAGGGCTTGTCCCTTACCATTGTGAGCATGATGCGATTTTACATACCTTTTATTTGCCCGATGAGCAGAAGCAATTTACTGGAATGCCAGCTGAAATGCTGGCACTGGCCAAGGAAGACCCACACCGCCATCCAGTCGTGATTACGGCTACTGGAAGGCCGGTTGGATTTTTCATTTTATACGATGGAGATGAATTAGCAGACTATACGAATACTTCTGAGGCACTGCTGCTACGTGCGTTTTCTATTCATTATGCAGATCAGGGACAAGGGTTTGCTAAACAAGGACTGCTTCTGTTACCACAGTTCATCTCTACACACTTTCCACATATTCGCGAGATTGTACTAGGCGTCAATGCCCGTAATCTTGCTGCCCAAAGTCTATATCTCAAATGCGGATTTATCGATGAAGGTAACACTAAAATGGGACAACACGGCTTGCAGCATATTTTTAAAATGAGCCTATAACACTGACTTCAATAGCCCTCGTAAACAAAAGCTTTCGGCACAAAATGCCGAAAGCTTTTATCATTAAATTTCGCCAATGGAAAAGCTCAATTTGTAGTTACCAAACTTCGTAAGTTCATCCAGCATAGCATTTAACTCTGACTGTGATGACATGCGCACCCGCATCCAATAACAGCCCTCCCCACTTACCCGATGGATTTCGACAATAGAGGGATGCTCCCGTGCAAAAGTCTGAAAAGCACTGTGAGTCGTTCCTGAATTCAGAAAAACCGTAATAAAGGCATGAATCGTCTGCCCAATTTTCTCCGGGTTCCAGCGCAGTGTATAGCCTTCAATAATACCTGCATCCTGCATTTTTCGAACACGTGCCCCTACTGCTTGGCCTGTCAAATGAACAAGCTGACCAATCTCCTTGTGCGTTAAAGAGCTGTCTTCAATTAAATGATGAAGAATGCGCAGGTCGGTCTCATCAGGTACGAATAGTTCCATAGTTATTTTTCCTTTCATGATGAAACGAGAATGCTGGTTTTCCTTTCAGCAGGCCGTAGCCTGCATCTTCTTGTGTCAGATATGATTGTAGCAGAAACAAAGAACGGCCGAAAATACACTCGGTCAAAAAACATTTACGATTAAAGGAGCTTCTATATATGAAAATCACACTAATCCGCAACGCAACCTTATGGATCGAATACGCTGGAGTAAAATTTCTGATTGATCCGATGCTGAGTGATGCTGGCCTAAATCCACCAGTTCCCAATACGGAAAACACTTTCCGCAATCCGCTGGTTCCCTTGCCACCACAATGGCAGACGCTTGGACAGCCTGACGTGGTCATCGTCACGCATTTGCATCCAGACCATTGGGACCCGGCGGCAGTACGCTGGCTGGACAAACAAATTCCTGTCTTCTGCCAGCCCGGAAATGAAGAACAAATCATGGCTGACGGTTTTACACAGGTTACTTCGATTTCGGTGGCTGGCTCAGTCGGGAAAATCGAGATTACCCGTACTGCTGGACATCACGGTACTGGAGAAATCGGGGAGCAGATGGGACCCGTATCCGGCTTTGTATTTCAGGCTCCAGGTGAGCCTGTCGTCTACGTGGCCGGGGATACCATTTGGTGCAGTGAAGTCGCGGAAGCACTGGATAAATACCGTCCTGACTGGACGATCGTGAACGCTGGAGGAGCGCGGTTTACAGTGGGTGATCCCATTATTATGACTGCCCAAGATGTAACAGTTGTTGCACAGCATGCCCCTTACACCCAAGTCGTTGCTGTCCATATGGAAGCCATCAACCATTGTGTACTGACTCGCTCCGAGCTTACGGAACATATCCATCGTGAAGGTCTGGAGAAGCGTGTCCATATTCCGGCAGATGGAGCGACGATTTCGGCATAAGGCGATAACTCCCGATTCACCGTTTGCGCCTATTTCGAATATATTGGATTTCAAAACGCCTAAAAGAAGGGATTATTAAATGAATTGGCAATATCAGCATCCTTATTATGGTACAGAAACCCAATGTAAAGAAGTTCCGATTGCTTTTCCTCCCCAGCATCAATATAGACAGCCGGGGTTGGAATACCTGGTGGTTCCACGCCCTATCTTTGATAATCCAAAGTATATCGGTACGGGAAAGCTTCAGGATCGGGTGGCGATTATTAGCGGCGGGGACAGTGGCATTGGTCGCGCGGTTGCAGTCGCATTTGCCAAGGAAGGGGCCGATGTGGTCATTGCCTATCTCGATGAGCATCGAGATGCTATGGAGACCCGTGATGTCATTCACCGGCTTGGCCGACGTTGCTTGTTAATTCCAGGTGATCTAAGGCTCAAAAGCAACTGCTGTCTGGTTGTTCAAAAAACGATGGAAACCTTCGGTCGTATTGATATCCTCATTAATAATATGGGGATTCAGTTTGTGCGCGAATCCTATTTGGATATCAGTGAACAGCAGCTTCGTGATACGTTTGATACGAATATTATTTCCTTCTTCCATATGACTACAGAAGCCTTGCCGTATATGCGGGCTGGGGCCAGCATCGTCAATACGGCATCGGTTACGGCCTATGTTGGGCAAAAAAATATGATTGACTATTCAGCTACCAAAGGAGCCATTGTCAGCTTCACGCGCGCTTTGGCTAATAATCTGGTCGATCAGGGTATTCGCGTGAATGCCATTGCTCCCGGTCCGATCTGGACTCCGCTGAATCCAGCCACACAGTCGACTGAAGTCATTCGCACCTTTGGCAGCAATACGCCGATGAAGCGTGCCGGGCAGCCTTATGAATTGGCCCCTGCCTATGTGCTGTTGGCTTCAGATGACGGCTCTTACATTACCGGCCAGACGCTGCATGTGAACGGCGGACAAATGGTGACGACTTAGTTGGGTTAGCTAATAGCCATAAACCTAACAAAGCAAAAACCTCCAGCATCCACAGTTTCAAGTGGGACTGGAGGTTTGCTTATTTTACAATATTGAATATAAGCTTAGACTGATCTTTTGTTTTTGTTGTAAATATCGAAGGCAACCGCCAGCAGCAGTACCAAGCCCTTGATCCCTTGCTGCCAGTCAATACCGAGACCGATCAGAGACATACCGTTATTCAGTACGCCCATAACCAAGCCACCGATAATGGCTCCAAAAACCGTGCCGATTCCGCCCGACGCCGAAGCTCCACCGATAAAGCAAGCTGCGATGGCATCCAGCTCAAAGTTCGTACCTGCTCTCGGCGTAGCCGCGTTCAGACGTGCAGCAAAGATGAGACCAGAAATGGCAGCCAGTACGCCCATGTTGACAAATACCCAGAATGTTACTTTTTTCGTTTTGACACCAGACAGGCCCGCTGCCTTTTCATTTCCACCCAGCGCATACACATGGCGCCCCATAACCGTGCGGTTCATGACGAAGGAGTATACCACGATCAGGATGAACAGCAGGACGAGAATGTTCGGTATTCCCGCATAGCTCGCAAGCATGAAGGTAAACAGATTAATCACAGCAGCCACCACGATCAATTTGAGTACAAATAACACCTGTGACGGAACCTCAAATCCATATTTAAGCTGAGAGCGGCGTTCGCGAATTTCGTTCACGATAAACCATACCGTAAGTGCAATACCTACAATGATGGATACCAGGTTATAACCGGTAGATGAAAAATCGGGCAGAAAGCCTGAACTGATTTTCTGGAATCCCCCCGGAAAAGGAGAGATTGATTGGCCTTCCAGCACGATCATTGTTAATCCGCGGAAGAGCAGCATACCCGCCAAGGTAACGATAAATGCCGGAATACGTACATAAGCGACCCAGAACCCTTGCCATGCCCCAATTAACGCTCCGACCAGCAAAGCTGCAATCACAGCGACCCACGCTGGAAGCTGCCAATCGACCATCATAATGGCGGCAACCGCACCGACAAAAGCGGCTATGGAGCCGACGGACAAGTCAATATGCCCAGTGATGATAACCAGCACCATCCCGATCGCCAGCACGAGAATGTAGCTATTTTGCAGAATCAGATTGGTAATATTAATCGGCTTCAACAGCAAGCCGCCTGTCAGCACCTCAAACAAAATCATAATGACGACCAGCGCAATCATCATGCCATATTGGCGGATGTTATTTTTAAATAGTTTAGTTATGGTTTCCATGCTTCACGCCTCCTGACTTGGTCATATATCTCATCAACGTTTCCTGCGAAGCGTCCTCACGGCTAACCTCTCCGGTGATCCGCCCGGCATTCATAACATAAATCCGGTCACACAAGCCCAGTACCTCTGGCAGCTCGGACGAAATAACCAGTACCCCCTTGCCTTCAGCGGCAAGACGATGAATAATCGTATAAATTTCGTATTTTGCACCCACATCTATGCCGCGCGTCGGCTCATCCAGAATCAGAATATCCGGTCCGGCAAAAATCCATTTGCTCAGTACTACCTTCTGCTGATTGCCGCCACTCAGATTGCCCGTTTTCTGCAAAATACTTGGCGCTTTGATGTTCATGCTTTTTTTCATTTCCTCTGCAACGACGACTTCCTCCTGCTCATTAACTACAGCGCCCTTTGCCAGCTTGTTCAGACCGGTCAGCGAAATATTGCGCTTGATATCATCCATTAAAATGAGGCCGTACTCCTTGCGATCCTCCGTCACATAGGCAAAGCCGTTGTTAATTGCGTCCGTAACCGTGTTGTTCTGGATCGGCTTGCCGTCCTTAATCAGTTGACCCGAGATGTTGCGCCCGTATGACTTGCCAAAGATACTCATCGCTAGCTCAGTCCGTCCTGCACCCATCAACCCGGCAATACCGACAATCTCACCGCGGCGAATGTTCAAATTCACCTGATCCAGCACCTTGCGGTCCGCATGATGCTCGTGATACACTGTCCAGTCCTTCACTTCCAACACGACTTTGCCAATCTCGGCATGACGCTCTGGATAACGGCTGGTCAAATCGCGTCCAACCATTCCGCTAATGATCCGATCCTCTGTGACCTCATCCTTTTTCATGTCCAGCGTCTCAATCGTCTTCCCATCCCGCAAAATCGTAATCGAATCCGATACCTTTGCGACCTCATTCAGCTTGTGGGAGATCAGAATGCAGGAAATGCCCTGTTTTTTAAATTCCAGCATCAAATTAAGCAGATTTTCACTATCATCCTCATTCAATGCTGCTGTTGGTTCATCCAGAATAAGCAGCTTTACCTTTTTAGAGAGCGCTTTCGCAATTTCGACCAGTTGTTGCTTGCCGACCCCGATGTTCGTAACCAAGGTATTGGGGTTTTCACTCAACCCGACCTTGGACAGCAGCTCGCGTGTCCCCACAAAAGTCTCTTTCCAATCAATCACGCCGCCGCTGGCGCGTTCGTTGCCCAGATAAATATTTTCTGCAATCGAGAGATACGGGATCAATGCCAGTTCCTGATGGATAATGACGATACCCAATTCCTCGCTCTGCTTGATATCCTTGAACTCACACGTTTTGCCTTGGAAAATAATATCCCCCTCGTAGGTTCCATGCGGATATACACCACTCAGTACCTTCATTAGCGTCGATTTGCCCGCACCGTTCTCGCCGCACAGCGAATGAATCTCGCCTTCCTTGACCTTGAGATTCACATTTTCCAATGCCTTTACGCCAGGAAAGGTTTTGGTAATTCCCTTCATTTCCAAGATGATTCCAGTCATGGGTTACGCTCCTTTCGGTTGGATTTTTACTCTTATTTCAGTCCGATTTGCTCTTTGGTGTAATAGTGACTGCCGACAATATCCTTCTCCACATTCGTCCGATCCACCGAGATTGGATCAAGCAGGTACGCAGGAATCACCTTTTTCCCGTTGTTATACGATTTGACATCATTCACTTCCGCTTGCTTGCCCTGTAAAATGCTGTTGGCCATCACGACCGTTTGCTCAGCCAGCTTGCGAGTATCCTTAAATATGGTTTGGGTCTGCTCTCCAGCCACAATGGATTTGATCGAAGCCAGCTCCGCATCCTGTCCGGTAATGATCGGCAGCGGCTTGTTCGCTGATCCATATCCGACCCCTTTCAGGGATGAAATGATACCGATGCTAATCCCGTCATACGGAGAGAGCACCGCATCCAGATTGGCCCCTGAATAGTAGGCACTCAGCAGATTATCCATCCGCGACTGTGCCAAAGCTCCATCCCATCGCAGTGTAGCGATCTGCGCCATCGTCATCTGCTTGCTGCGCACGACCAGCTTACCGGAATCAATGTATGGCTTAAGTACGGACATCGCACCATTAAAGAAGAAGTATGCATTATTGTCATCCGGCGATCCGCCGAACAGCTCGATATTGAAAGGGCCCTTGCCATCTTTGAGACCCAGCTTTTTCTCAATATATGCCGCCTGTAATACGCCCACCTTGAAGTTATCAAAGGTCGCATAATACGTCAGATACGGTGTGTTGCGAATCAGACGGTCGTAAGAAATGACCTGAATCCCTCGGTCGTGTGCCTTCTGAATTACATCCGTCAGCGTGTTTCCATCGACCGAAGCAATGACCATAACATTGACGCCCTTAGTGATCATGTTTTCGATTTGGGAAATTTGATTTTCCACCACGTCCTCGGCATACTGTAAATCCGTTTTATAGCCTTGCTCCTGAAACAACCGAACCATATTCTCCCCGTCTCCTACCCAACGCTCAGACGATTTGGTCGGCATGGAAATACCCACATAGCCTTTTTCCTTGCTGCCCGTTCCACTCTCCGCCAGATTGCAGGCCGAAAGCATCAGGGCCAAAACCAGAAGCCATACAACAACAGCTCCCTTTTTCATATGAAGTTCCCCTTTCCTCATGTGATGCAAGTCATTTGAAGGTAAGGATTTTGCAAAATCCTCAGGTCATTGCTGATTAGATCAGTAATAGATAGCGCTTACATAAGTGAGACGATGAGCACCTCTCTTTTTTTATGTGCAAACACATGGTATCATTCCAGGCCGGGGAAGGTCTTTGCAGGTTTTGAACCTTTTTTATAAAATTTTAACCTTTGTGGTGGGGGAGGTATTACTTAATGACGTTAAGCTTCGTCGACATCAATTAAGAACACCCGCTCCTGGAATCCTCCCCGGGCCTCGGCTTTGTCCGCCCGCAGCTTGTCCAGCTCGGGTACATTCGCTCCATGTACTTCTGCCAGCGCTCGGATGACTTCGAGCATATCCGCTAGTTCTTCCAGCGCATCCTGATCTTTGTCCGCTGCAAAATATTCCTCAGTCTCTTCACGAAGCTTCGTTCGCAGTTCCTGCTTATACTCCTCTGGGTCCAAAATTCGTGTCCGACATTCCTTCCCCTGAGACATAATGATATGCGGGATCCGATCCCGCACCAGCTTGTTGTATGTAGGCATTTCAAATAACACCCTTTCTGATATGAAGTTTAAAAATTAAACAATTTAATTGAACGGGTTTTCTTTAAAAATAGACGGATACCGCTTAGACGGATCAGCTACGATCCGTTGTGACAGAGACTCTAGAATAGAGTCTGTTTTATACAGCAACATATCTACTTCCTCCAGCTTCATCGTCTCCCTGGATGCTTCTTCCTCTCCGGAGACCAGATAATGCATGGTACCCATAAACAGCACCATATCTAAACACGGCTCAGCATCCGAGCGAATTAGTCTAAGCAGATCGTTCATGGATAGACTAATGGATAAAGGCATGATTTGATTTCGATGCACATAAATGGCCTTTGCCATAGAAAACATGGCGCGATCACAAAGAATGAGGCAGTTTAGCCATTGATTATGATCACGCATCATCTGGGCAAGCTGCATTTGGTATTGGGCAAGCTTTTGAAAATCCATCATGCAATTCAATATGTGGGTGTCGCTGTACTTCGGCAATTTGAAATCGGAATCACTATGTAGTTGGGGACTTAAGGAGTAGTGTTTCATGAGGAATCAACTCCTGAATTTAAATTCATAAATAAGGGTTTTGCAAAATCCTGAAACAAATGTGAGCAACGTAGCATATCATTAGACCACTAAAATGTATAATTTTCTAGCTATCGGACAAGCTTCATAATGAATATTACTATATAGTAGTTTTTAATTCAATTTACTTACTAACGCATATTAATTAGATGTAACTCTTTCTCTACACTTCTAACTATAGAGAGGTGTATTCATGTCAGAACTATTAGAATTAGTCGGTACACGTATTCGAGATATTCGAAAGTCTAAAGGGCTTTCCCAAGAAGCTTTAGCCGAAAAAGCAGGTTTCAATTCGAGTTATATTGGTTTCATCGAGCGTGCGGAGAGAAATATATCTTTGAAAAATCTGGAGAAAATAGCGAAGGCATTGAACGTGGGCGTCTATCAATTGCTTACATATGTGAAGGAAAATGATGAGCTTACCGAAGAAGATTCGAGTATAAAAGCCATTTTGTCTCTCCTAAGAACTCGTGAAACCAAAGATACTGAGCTGGCCTTAAAGATTCTTACGGATATATTTATTAGAATGGATGAACGATGAACAAAAAAAAGGAACTGCACTCTGCAGTTCCCCACCTACCTCTTACGACAACGCCAGCATCGCTTTCATATCTTCCTCTGCGGTCGTAATTAGCTTCAAGCCAAACATCTCCACCAGTACATCCAGTACACCAGAAGAAATAAACTCAGGCGGCTTTGGCCCAATGCGAATATCCTGGATGCCAAGGCTGAACAAGCCTAGCAGGATGGCAACTGCTTTTTGCTCAAACCAGGACAGCACAATGCTGACAGGCAGCTCATTCACCGTACAACCAAAAGCATCCGCTAAAGCCAGAGCGATTTTCACAGTAGAACCGGAATTGTTGCATTGCCCCAAATCAATATAACGTGGAATGCCAGTATCTCCAACAGTGCCGTAGTCCACATCATTAAAGCGGAATTTACCACAGGACGTGGTCAAAATGACCGTGTCATTCGGCAAGGATGTCGCCAGCTCGCGGTAATAGTTGCCGCCTTTGCCTGGTGCGTCACAGCCCGCGATGACGAAGAAACGGCGGATATGTCCGTCTTTGACGGCCTGAATGATCTCAGGTGCCAGCCCGATGACCGTCTCATGATGGTATCCTGTCGTAAGCACCTGTTCCGAGTCTACATCTGCGGCTGGCAGGGCCAACGCGCGTTCAATCAGTGGAGAGAAATCGTCGTTCACAATTTTGGCTACACCTTCCAGCCCTGCTACTTCATAAGAGAAGAAGCGGTCTGCATATGTGCCTTTAATCGGCATAACACAGTTGGTCGTGGCAAGGATCGCGCCAGGGAATTCCTCGAACAATCTGCGTTGATCATACCAGGCCTTGCCGATATTGCCCTTCAGATGTGCATATTTCTTCAATGCCGGATAACCGTGGGCAGGCAGCATTTCCGAGTGGGTGTAGATGTTGATGCCCTTTCCTTCGGTCTGCCGCAGTAATTCCTCCAGCGCGTACAAATTATGTCCGGTCACGACGATACATTGACCTTCGATTTTATTTTGGCTGACGGTAATCGGCTGTGGAATGCCAAAACGATCCGTATGGGCACGATCCAGCACATCCATGATCCGTACAGCTGCATTTCCGACCTTCATTGCCATCTCCAAATGCTCTTGTACATTAAAATTAGAATTGGTTAAGGTCATATATAACGCTTCATGCGTGATCCGATCCACCTCAGGATCGGTATATCCCAACTGACGTGCATGTGTGGCATAGGCAGCAATCCCTTTTAATGCAAAAATCATTGTATCCTGCAAGCTCGCTACTGTCTCATTTTTTCCGCACACCCCAATGACTTTACACCCGCCACTCGGCGTCTGTTCACACTGATAACAAAACATATCGTTTTCCTCCAAATATTGATAGATATTTGTTCGTTATCTACAGCGTAACAAACCCCTGAACGTGCGGGTGTGATTACACACACACTTTTTAGCACAGATTATCATGAGAGGGCGCAAGGCAATTCCGCAATCCAACATTCCTATTCCGACGAATTTTCCTGAATTCCCCCGCCCTTACGGTACTGCACAGGAGACACGCCCATGGCTTTTTTAAAAGCAGTGCTAAAATAGTGCTGACTATCGTATCCCGTACGTTCTGCTATATCAAGCACAGACAATGTCGTAGAGTCCAGTAGCTGCACTGCTTTGCGGATACGGGCACGCGTGACGAGGGTCACGAAGCTGTCGTTGAGCTCCTTTTTGAGCACACGGCTGAGATATACAGCCGATACCTGTAGCCGCGAGGCAAGAGCTTCCAGCGTCAGCTCGCGATCGGCATAACCTTCCTGAATAAGCTGCCGTGCCCGGCGTACGATGGGAGATAGCTGCGCTTCACCGTACACCCGATCCCGGCTCACCCGGTACGCATTGATTGCGCCTTCCAGCCCACCCGTGTTGGACTCCACATGGGTGTGAACCGCTATATTCAGGTAGCGTCCAATGGCCTGCTCTATAGAAGCGCCGATCGTCTCGGGTGCCTCCTGCCACAGGCATATGCCGATCAGCCCGTTCGCATCGCGAAACAACACATGCGATCGGTCCTCCAGCAGTTCGCCAATAATATTTTCAGCGGCGAAAAGAAACAACTGGCGGTCATTCTCACGCATAATCGTCTGCCGTGCTTCTGCTGCAGGCCACCGTACCGCGCCGATTTGTACAGGCGGCCGGGATGGAAGACGTAAAAACGCCAACTGCTCCATGACGTCTTTTCCCGTGTGCTGTCCTTCCAGCCATTCCAGGCAAAACCGCTGACGCAGCAGCGGAATATTCCGTTCAATCTGCCCGGCAGCTTGTTCTACATAGGCGGCGCGTTTGTGCTCCTCGTCCAGTCGCTGACGAAGCCGTGACAATGCAGCGTGAAGCTGATCCGCATTTACCGGCTTCAGAATATAATCTTCTACGCCAAGCCGTACAGCTTCCTGTGCATAAGCAAATTCATCATGCCCGGAAATGATCAGGCAACGGCACTCCGAGCGTCCTTCCCGCAGCCGCCGAATCAGTTCAATTCCATCCATGAATGGCATATTCATATCGACCAGCACGATGTCGATGCTAAGCTGACCAATCAGTTCCAGCGCTTCTTCACCGTCCTCTGCCTCTGCTACAACCTCCATGCCCAGAGCCGTCCAGTCTAGGCAGTCCCGAATCCCCTCACGGATGATCGGCTCATCATCTGCGATCAATACTTGATAACGTTTAGCCGTCCCTATCGTCACTTCTGGTATGGCTTGGTCAATCAGACTCGCCGTTGTCGCGTTGTCTGTTCCCTTGGATTTCGTCATCCTGACCCTCTCCTTTGTCATAAGGCTTCTTCAGTTGCGCCATATCCAGCAGCAACGGATGAGTGATTGTAACGCAGGTACCTGTCCCTTCCTTACTGTCCAATGTAATTCCATATTCCTCGCCAAAAGACAATCGGATACGCGCTTGTACATTCAGCATGCCGTAGCTTCTGCCATTTGTACGAACTTCCTTTTGTTTCCGTTTTCCTTCCATCGCCTCCAGCGGTATTTCCAGCCATTCACGCAGCTCACGCAGACGCTCTGCCGTCATCCCTGCACCGTCGTCACGTACCGTCAGCAGCAGCTTGCCGTCCTCGGCTTTAGCTTCTACGCAAATCGTGCCTGGACCACGTCTGGCCTTAATGCCGTGGTAAATCGCATTTTCCACCACAGGCTGAAGCATAAGCTTCAACACAAACAGATCCTTTAGCCCGTCGGGTACATTTAATTCCCAGCGAAGTCGGTCACGATAACGGGTTTGCTGGATTTGCATATAGCTTGAGATATGCTCAATCTCAGAGCGCAGCGGAATAAAGTCATCCCCTTTGCTCAGTCCAAGGCGGAACAATCTCGATAACGCCCCCACCATATCGGATACGTCGTCTGCTCCATTTTTTCGGGCCATCCAATGAATGGTATCTAGCGTATTGTATAGAAAATGCGGCTTAATATGCTCTTGAAGACTGCGTAGTTCGGCATCCCGTTTTTGTCGTTCCCTCAGTTCGCTAAGCGACATGAGACGGCGGATTTGCTCCAGCATCCGGTTAAAGCTCCGGCCCAGCATTCCGATTTCATCCCCGCGCTCACTCCATTGGCGAACCGTAAGATCCCCCGTCTCTGCCGTACGCATATAAGACATAAGCCGGAAAATTGGCTGCGCGATAGAGCTGGACAATCGCAAGGATGCCGTTAAGCCAAACAGACATACAATGAAAACAAAACAGACAACGTAGAACTGAATTTGCCGCACTTCCAGTGTAGATTCGCGTGCCGGGAATACTCCCACGGTTCTCCAGCCCGTGAACTCGGAAGCCTGGAACATGAACAGCAATTCCCTGCCTCCGGCTTCACGGGTAAACATCCCGCTATCCTCTGGCCCGAACCATTGCGACGGAATGCGCTCAATCAAAGGCATATCTGGCATATATACACTGCGTCCCTTGGCATCTGTCACCATGACATACCCGCTTTTGCCCAAGGTTACATCTCTGGCAGCTTGCGACACAGCCCGCAGCTTAAGATCAATCATAATTACACCCAGTACATGTCCTGTCTCCGAATCCGTGACCGAACGGACGACAGAGACAATTTCACTGTCCTTGTACCGGACATGAGTGGTCACATTACGGTGACTTGGCTGTCCCAGCACAGTGAATATCCCTGCATGCTGCGCCGCCTGTGTGTACCAGTCTTCTTCCGTCAGACTGCGTGTGCTTCGAGCATACATTTCATTGCTGATATAATCTCCTTTTTCGTTCACGATCAGAATCCCGGCAATTTCAGGATATAAAGTGGTAAAGCCCTGCAAAAATTGCTTCATTTCATACAAGGTATCCTGCTCCTGTACGGAACTTACAACCTGCTTAGAGCCGGGAGCCTGGTTAAGGAGAGGTTTCTTGGCTCGCTCCCCCTGATTTCCCGGCATTACACTACTCGTATGACCCGCGTGACCATCAGCCAGCGTCCGCCCTTTCCAAAACTCCCCAATTTCAGGATTAAACGCAATCAGATACGTCATGTTCTGTAAATTTTCCATTTTGGTATCCAGTGCTTCGTTCACCTTGCCAATTAACTGCATCGTATGGTTTTCCACCTGCCGCTCAATAATCCGTTCCACCGTCCAATTCACCAGCAGGCCTAGTCCCAGTGAAGGCACGATGCCAAACAGCAGGAACAGCACCATGAGCTGATAGCGTAAAGGCATATTGCGCAAGCGTAACCTCGGCATCATTTGATGCATCCCTAAGTGGATGCGCTTCCAATATTTATTTTGCATAGTAATCATCTACATTCGCTCGGGTGACGACGGAAATCCCAGTATCCACCCGCACGGGCAGCGGGGTGTTATCTCCAGACGAAGAAGGTGCAGGAATCGTCAAATGATGATGCAGATGGAACAGATATTGAAGTGACCAATAGCCCATATTCCATGTCCCTTGGGCAATCGTTGCCGAGATGGTCCCATCACGAATCATATCCAGTGTCGCTTTATTCGTATCAAAAGAAATAATTTTTAGCGGATGACTGCCTTTTTGGCTCAGTGCCGCCTCACCCACACCTGTTCCTCCGGTGGCTTCGGTCACAAAAATACCCGCCAGTTTCGGATAAGCCTTCATCAACCTTAGCGATTCATCCCTGGACACCATCACGTCAGCACGACCATCTACCACTTCCACCACCTTCATGGCAGGATACTGCCGCTGAATGGTATCGCGAAAGCCGCGCGAGCGTTCCTCATGATTTTGCTGCCCCGGCAGTGTCAGAACAGCGACTTGGCCTTCACGTCCCAACAGCTCAGCCATTTTTTCCGCAGCGGTCACGCCCGCCTTATAATTATCCGTACCCAAAAATGTATACGCCCGGCTCCCCGGCGCTCCAGCGTCAAACAGCACGACAGGAATGTCCGCATCCAGCGCCTTGTTAATGACCGGGATCAGGGAGTGTGGATCAATCGCTGATATGGCAATTCCTGCGGGTTTACGGGCAATCGCCTGCTCAATGATGGTCATCTGCTCCTGTGCATCATACCGGGTCGCCCCCCGGTACTCCACCGTTACCCCCAAGGCATCCCCAGCATCCTCGAAGCCTTTGAGCCCGCTTTTCCAATATTCCAAACCGGACTGGAACGTAATCATCATATACGTTTCTCCGATGCTGCCTCGCAGCCCTTTTTCCTCCCAAGCTCCATTCAACCGCTCGGATTGTTCATATCTGAACACATAGAGAGCAAAGGCCGCAATCAACAGCATGTACACCAGCAGCGTTTTCTTCATCCTTCCTCTCCTCTTCCTATGCGTATCCTTAAATTTAAATTTGCTTTGTTTTTATTTAGATTGTAAACGCAATCATATTAAATTGGAACCACTTCACTCTCCATACTTTCAGGTAGCGTTAATCCTGCACTAATGTTCCTACGATACAATACCTACAATTGTGCTAGGAAAAACATGTGCGAATCTTGAGGAAAAGGAGTGATATGGATGAGCAAGCCGCGTATCGCGGAGTGGACAGAACTACGGGGTCTTGCCTACCTCGCTGTCGTGCTTCAGCATTGCATTGGCGAATATATTTATCGCAGCGACATCCAACAGCCGGATTCCGTTATGCTCGCGATGCTGTACCATTTGACACGTTTTGGCACACCGACGTTCGTTTTCCTGTCTGCGGCGCTGTTATTTTATAATGGTAACAAACCGATTGGCTATTCCCGTTATATTGGCAGACGGTTTCGAGATATTTATGTTCCTTTTCTCTGCTGGACGGTTGTTTATTGGGTATGTACTCAGAACTGGTCAACCGCGCAGTGGGGAAATTTATCCTTTTACAAAGGTATGTTCGAGGAAATGATCATCCCTGTCAGCGGATATCATCTATGGTTTGTGGTCATGATCTTTCAGTTTTATATTTGGTTTCCTTTATTTGCAAAAGCAACCGAACGGATTCGGACGTTTCTACGTCGTTTTAGCACCAAAAAGCGCAAGCAGCTTGTTTTGGCTGTTATGCTGATTGCTGCTGCGGCTTATGCGTTGCTGTTACAATGGTCCTACTATGACATGTCTGCATGGAGCGCTTGGTTGCCGTCCTTTGGGCAGACTTTGTTAGATTACCGCACTTATAACTTTGTTATGTATTTTTTCTATTTTATGCTGGGCGCAGTGTGCGCCTATATGACGGACACCTGGCGGGGATTGGCCCAGCAGACGTTGCCATGGAATGTATTTGTTTTTATTGGTCTGTTCATGCTCATGGGTCATACGATGCTGATCCAGTCGGGCGATACGATCAATCTCAATATTTCTACCTATCTGAAGCCAAGCACCTTCGTACTGATTGTCTCGCAGTTGCTTTTGTTGTACGGGCTGCTGCTTCATTTGCAAAAAGACCAACGGTCCGAGCCGTTTCGCCGTATGCTAAACTGGATTGGACGCTATTCCTTCGGAGGGTATCTGGTCCATGCACTCGTGCTGTCCTTCATATCCTATTACACCCGTCCGCTTGCCCTGGGGGATCATCATTTTACAGCTACGCTCATTACGTTTGTCGTCGTGGCAAGTGCTTCTCTCGGTATCAGCTGGCTCTTTGCCCATCTGCCTGGCGGCAACTGGATTGTTGGCTCCAAAGGCAGACAGCGATTGAACTGGCGGCTTCATTTTCAGTTCCTTTCCTCCAAACGTGCTTCCAAAAGCACGCAGGAGCTTGGCTAATCTTCTGTCCCAGCGTTTCAGCATAGGGATTCAAATACCGTCAAAGGCTTTTGCAGGGCTCACGTATTGAGCTCTGCTTTTTTGCTGTCTAAGTGTGATGAATCATGTTCCAAACTGATTAACATTTTATGACATGGATATGTATTTTATTTTAAAATAAGTCATTATATTGAATAATTATAAGCATTACGTGGGAGAAATCACAGTTTTGCATAATAGGAATGGGGGGATGAACTCAGCATACCATCGTCGTTGTTAAGGATCTGGTCCAAAACTTGGTGAGGCTGCTTCCTGGTCTGAAACATACGGTTGAACTGATTAATCAGTTCATCCAAAAGCATAGACTGCTCCAGTACACAGGCATGTCCTAGGCCATACTCTGCGTAAAGATCATGCATGTGTTGTCTGGCATGTTCCATTTGTTGAATTAACGTTACCTTTTCATCCTTGTTCATCCTACATACCTCCTCTGAATTTCATTTTAAGAAGGGATGTACAAATAGGCCAAGATCAATTTTGAAGCAAAAAATTACAAAATAATACAAAAAGAGACCAGCAATAAGCTGGCCAATAAAATGAATTAGTACTCGTCAAGATCCACCAATGTGTCCTTGAACTTGGATCGTGCCATGGCTTAAATTTGCAGTTTGAGCTGGTACTGTGAATACCAGTAAGAAACTAGTTACCGCCAAGCAAAAAGCCATCTTTTTGATCATTTTTCTCCCACACCTCCTCATAAATAGAATGGAACTGAGCTTGTGTTTTAGGTGCCGCATTTGTTTTGAAATGAAGAAATAATCCAAAACAATTGGCAATGAGTAATACATGGTTAATTGTAACAGCTTTTTCAAAGGCGATTAATAAACATTTGAAACCATATGTATATCTGCCTTTATTTAGGCTGTACTTGGCTATCTTGTACCAAAACCTTACGTATTCTTCTGTTAACACTTGTTGTGTGTACATGTCAGAAGAAGGTGACTCCTGATACGCTGCAATTTGCGATTCAAACCGTCGGAGAATATGATCTACATCTACATTATAGCGATTAGCCACTTCAAGGACATTCAATAGCTCGGCTAAAATCTCTTTTTCGGCAGCTATATGTTCTACGTAATCTGGCAGAACACTAATATCACCAGACATAAGCCTGTTAACATAAGTATTAATTTTCGCCCACTGTTGATACTTGCGTTTCCAATAAAGCGTATCAGAGTCCTGCTCTTTTACCCAATTTAAATCAGCATAACCACGAATATGCTCTAATGCTTGGTCATGGTTGCCTTTGGCATCACAAGCGTTAGCACACAACAATTCGGCATAAACTATGTATACAAACAATGGTCTGCTTAGCTTTTTTCGTGGCTCTGTTCCTTTTCGCTTGGAATTGTGAACCAGATGATATTGGAGTTGTCCTAACTGACCCATTTGATGTGCGAATTCATACACCTTATCCCACATGCTTAATGATCTATAGACATTCGCCAAATCTTTTAAAGCATCCAGTTGCTCTATCTCATCTAAGCGATCCACAAAAGGGGCGAATTCAATAGCAGCCTGAAGGTTTACTGCCCGATCCTGTCCGACTTTGATTTGGAACAAGCGATACTGGCAGATTGCCAATCGTTCTGAATGCTGTTGCTTCTCGCTCTCAGCTACCTTTTTGTACAGGTATGCGGCTGCTTCGCTGTAACCGTCTTGGTATACATTTTCGGCGACTTCAAAGAGCGATGGCAGATAATTAGGGTTATCCAATAATAGAATGACAACTCGCTGCAAGCAGTCCAATCGCCCTAGCTCAATGCATCGGTACAGGAACGGGCTGATTTTTTTCCAGTTGAGCGGACATTCTTCAATGCATTCTTCAATATAGCGTTCGTAAAAATAATCCGGTGGTAAATTCATTCCCGCAGTAATACTATCCAGTTGGTGAACCGACATAGATCGATTGCCCGTCACAATACCACTAACTGTACCTACATTCAAATCGATCGTGTGACCAAACTCGGTCATGGTTAAGCTTTTGCGTTTTAGATAGGTTTGAACTTCTGCCTGTATCGTAGGTGTGATTTCCATGGATAAACCACCCTTTCAGCATCTTCATAGATTCCCATTTCAATAATTCATATAGTTTTGAAACTAATAGTATACTTATTGTTTTTCATTCATGATAATACCATCTTTTGGAACATCGATAAATACTTTTATTTTATAGATTTTTATTTTTTTATTAGGAGATTATTGGTTGATAGATTATTATGATAAGGAGAAGGTCACTTGAAAAATACAGGTATGACACGTCCCTTGGACACGTTAGGCCGGATTGTTATTCCTAAGGAATTGCGAAACTCTATGGGAATTCAAGCTGGCGAGTCTTTGGAATTTTACTTGGATGTTGAAACAGGATTGTTAAGTATGCGGAAATATATCGGCGTTTGCTGCCATTTATGCTATTCGGTTCAGGATTTAAGCTATTTCAGAGATTCATTTTTATGTAAAAAATGCATACACGATTTGAAAGGAAACAGCGTCATTTGATCGTCATCACAACTTTGGTTGAACATCTAAGAAGCCTCATTCGTGAGCATCCCACAGCCAAGCAAGGCGAATATGCTGAATGGATTGGCGTGTCACATAGCCGTATTTCCCAGCTTAAAAGCTATTGTAGGTTTCACTTCACTCGCATCCGAGCAAAACTCAATAACCAGTCGCTGTTAATTTCAAGGTGACTGGTTATTTTTTTAATTTGAATCCATACTGACCAAAATTCAACAAGTTAGATTACCAAAACTTATTGATATTGCTGTAAAATATGGATTTAAACTCTTCAAGATGATATATTCTGACTATATGTAATCTTCCTAAAGACGCTTTTAACGGACTTAAACTAAAAAATTGTTAGTGGGTGTATAAATGAAGTCACATGTTCTAATTTATGATGGTTATGTTAGTTTTGAAATTATGCTGGCAACCTATTTTATGAAAACAAAAGGGGATATTGTTACAATTGGAGTATCCAAAGATCCTGTCATTTCCTATGAGGATTTTAAAGTTACGCCTGCGGTAGCCCTTGATGAAGTGTCTGCGGAGGACATTCAACTCCTCATTATACCTGGTGGAGATAACACTCAATTAAAGACAAACAAACAACTTCTAGCTCTCATTCATACCCTAAATAATGATCATAAAGTGATTGCAACCATTTGTTCTGCCACTGAACTATTGGAGCTAGCAGGTGTTTCCCCTAGGAATCATGTGAGTCATCCATCGGGTCTGGAGATACACAAGAATATCATATCTGCTAAACCCAATAAGTATGTAGATTTTGCAATCGAAATAGGCAAGATCATGAACATTTATACGGATGATGAAGATTTTAAAGAAACCATTGATTTTTTTAAGCTTTTTAAAGATAGCTGACTCTCCTCACAACAGTCACTTTATGAAGGAAGTTGAAATATAAGGATAGGATGGGTTCTCCCCATCCTTTTTTGTCGTAAAACGATTCTACTTCAGACTAACGCTTCAATTGAGCCTCATTCGAAGTCCCGGACTTACGATCGAAGGTAATCGGACCTTTACGATTTACAAGCCGCTTCAAATCCACGGTCATTTCATTCTTCAATTTATCGATGAGTTGATCCTCTTGAATGCCTTTGCTTTTAGCTACCTCAGCCAACGATTTCCCTTGTCCCAGTTCTTTCTCTAACTGGACAGGGGTGATACCCAGCAGCCTAGCTACTTTCTCGTTAAGATGGTGATTCAAGCCGCCCGGCCTTTTGCCGTGTCTATGTCTATGCACATGTCCGTGCCCGTGGTCATCCTGTGGATCAACATTCCACTGGTGGGCTTCTCCTTGGACAGAATCGTTGGGAGTGAGAGCTTGCAACGGATTACCCGATTCAATACCAGATGCTCCTGCACTCGCAGTACCATACATCATCACTCCTCCATATAGGATAGCAGCGGTCAATTTCCATTGTTTTTTCATGTTGTGGCCCCTCCTTTCATCCTTTTTCATCTATATTTTCTCTTTCAGCTTTTTTTATTCATTTTATATGTTTTTCACAACATTCCTTATTTAAAAATAACAAATTCTTGAAAATTGCATTCTGTTGTACAATGGCGGGTAACAACTAGAAGTCGCTACAAAAACATTTATAAGAGATGCGGGTGATGGCCATGGAGTGGTATTTTGCATACAAAGAAGAATTGGAAAAGGTATTTCGTCAAGCGGAGGAACGGACGGCCACATTTCCGGCTCCCTTTCAGCAAGAGGGGTTAGACTACCTGGCACGGTTTAATCCGTTGCGTGAAGACAGTACTCGTAATTACATATGCTATTTGCTTCCATTTTGGCTGCAGGAACTCACCGGACTACCTCCCGAAACATGTCGCAAGCTGTCACTCGGCAACGTGTTCGTCATGGCTCATTATTTAATCCAAGACGACGTGATGGACACAGCAGCAGACAACCGTAAAACGCAACTTGCCTTAAGCCAGCTTTTCTATACCGAGTGCCAAAACATTTATCAGGAGCTTTTTCCGGCAACCTCTCCTTTTTGGACATATGCCCGGACGTATGTGGACGAATGGGCCGTTAGTGTGGTATCCGAAGGAGCAGCAGACTATTTTCAAGGTGACAGAAATAAGGTCGCACTGAAAGCCAGTCCATTAAAAATGGCCGGAACGGGTGCTCTACTGCTCGCAGACCATGCTGACCTGATCGAGATCGTTACAGCGATGACGGATTTGACCCTGCTCGTGCTCCAAATGTCGGATGATTGGGCAGATTGGGCAGAGGATTTGATGGAGCATAGCTATAACTGCCTATTGTCCCATATTAGCGCCGAACGGAAGAAGCCGTACTGTGAAGGACTAGGACCACAAGAAATTCAGGAAGCGATTTATGTCCGAGGCGCACTCGCTAGCTATGTGAATATTGCGAATCAAGCCGTTCAGGAGCTAGAGACGATGGAGCCTACTATCCACGGCCTGCATAGGTTCGCACATTCCATTGCAGCAGAACTCAGCGAAGAGGCAGCAGAAATTGAAGGCGGACGATCACATTTGCGAAGAGGCGGGCTTGATTATTGGCTCTCCAAAAATATGAAGTAATGCTAGATTTTTCTGAGTCTTACGTGGTATACTGACTAGGTAAATATAACCAATCGAATGAGAGGGTGATTTTTGATGGCTACTGAAGTTCTTCAAACACAAGTCATTCAAAAAGCTTGGGAGGATGCCAGTTTCAGAGAAAAACTGATGGCAGATCCCAAATCTGCAATTCGTGATGTGTTAGGAGTCGTGATCCCCGATCATATCCAAATCAAAACGGTAGAGGAAACGTCTGACCAGTTCTATCTAGTAATCCCTCCAAACCCTTCAGGTGTGCTTGCTACATCCCAGAAGCCTCGCTCGATGTGGTAGATTGGCACTTGTAGCTTATTTAATCTATACTTCTTAATCTCAGGCGGGTGGGCTCAGCAAGCTTCCCTCCGTTTTCTCCGAACGCAAAAAAGCCGGATGTTATCCGGCTACGGGGAAGCGGATGGTCGCTTCTGTTCCCACCCCTTTTGCACTTGTAAAAGATATTTTACCATTCATCGTTTCAATAATCCGAAATGTCACCATCATCCCCAAACCCGTGCCTTTAGTCTTATTCGAAAAATAAGGCTCACCTAGTCTGGATAAGGTCTGAGCATCCATCCCTTCACCATTATCCCGAATATGAATGACTGCTTCTCCATTGTCCACATAAGCCCATATATGAATATGTCCCTGTTCTCGCAGCGCTTCAATACTATTTTTGATAATATTGATAAATGCCTGCTTGAATTTGGAGGAATTCCCACGCACTTTAATTTCCTGGGGAATATCCAGCGAAATTTTGCCACCTTGCAAATTTGCCATTGGACTGATAATTCCTTCAATATGCTTGAACTCATCCAATATGGTCAACGTTTTGGTATGGTCAAACTCTGGCTTGGCAAAAGTCAGAAAATCGGTAATAATCGCGGACGCTCGATCCAGCTCCTCCAGAGCGATATGCAGATAGTCTTTGTTTTTACCATCCTCCTGCTTGCTCATCAACTGAAGAAATCCACGTGTAACCTGAAGCGGATTGCGCACTTCATGAGCTACAGATGCAGCCAAATCGCTAATAATCTCCATTTTCTCTGAACGTTGAAGCTCATTATTGAACATCTCCAGTTCTCTGGAATACCGAACCACCTGTTTGTGCTTTTCCGCCAGCCTTCTGCCCAAGATGGCAATCAATGCTAGGACAAAACCGAACACGCCCCATTTCCATAAAAACATATTGTAGTGTCCGTCCCGGATAAAGAACCAGCTGAGTTCTGCGATAGTGATGACTGCAAAAAATGCAAAGCCTGTCGATAAAATGATCGCTTCGTGGTCTCCCTTAAGCGCCATGCGAACCGAAGCAAATACCAAAAGTACCATCAAAGCTACGAGCAATATACCGAGGACGATTACACTAAAGAAATAATATACATCGTTGAGTCGCTCCTGTGCTCCTAAATTCACAATCATGATGATGAAGCAGAACAAAGAGTAGGCGGTTAACAATTTTCTGAATTTCCGAATCAGTAAAATCGAATTGATATTTTGCTCAAAAAAGAAGGCTAATGAAGGCAGCAGAATAAATAGCGCCACATCAAAAAGTTGTAAATACAGCTTGCCATAGCCGCGATAGAACGTATATAAAAACGGTGAATACGTTACAATCATCAGACCGATAGACAATACAATCGCACTTAGGGACAACCACATCGCCATACTTGGACGGAACAGGAAGAACGAGCAAATCAATAGCACCAGGGCGATAAAGATAAATGTACTGCCTAGTACAATATCCAAGACATCCATTCTGACCAAGTTTCCCAACAAGTCACGATAATCACCAGTCATCACATTTCCGATAATGCCCAGTCTATTTTTGCTGCTTTCCGTCCATATGTATAATATTTTACCACTGTCTTCTGGCTTCAGCGGAATCAGAATACGATTATTCTCATAATTATAGCCACGGTACGATTCATAAAAATTGGTACCATCCTTATACAGCGTAATGTGCCTGCCATAAATATTTTCAAAAAGCACCGCTGGTGTTTCATCATTTAACGAAGGTAGCTTAATACGAATCCAGGCGGTGCCTCTATTGCCTGGCTGCTTGAGTAGCTGTGTATCATCTTCAATATGCATCCAGACCTTACTGTGATCATTTACCTCATCTAAAGAGCCATCCTCGTCTTCTGCTCCCCATCTCATATCCCAGGAGGGGATCTTGTACTCCCTTTCCGGGGTCATTTTGGCCGCATAGCCAATGTGGTCCAGCGACAATAGTATCACAATGACCGCTAGCAGAGCGGCGACAGCTTTGGGCACATGCCTCATATTAAGCACCTCAAAGTTACGTAGTAGGATTTACAAATTTGTATATGTTTTAACATTTTTATCTTCCTGAAATTATATTATTCTATACGATGATGTTCATACCTTCTTCATAATAAGGGTATCATGTTCTTTTTAATCATTATTTGTAAAATCTTCATATTGATTAATGATCATTTCCTGTTCGCGTTGCTCCATCTGCTCTCTAAGCCCTATCCAAGGTTCACATTCTTCATCCTCATAGATCGTCCAAATATCGGAGAATAAATAATCGCGTATTTCTACTATTTTTCCGGCCTGTCCGCCGTCTGTCCAATATAAACCATCCGGACGCCGAATAACGGTACGCGAATAACCTGGAGTAGACGCCTTTTGACCGACTCGGATTCGGCTAATCATCGGACCAAACATGTACCATTCCAATTCATATCCCTCCAACTCCTCTTTATCATATCACAGCAGTTACCAAAAAAACGCTAATTGGGAAAGAGCATATCTCTATTCGCATGATTTTAACTTCTTACAGACACACTAACTCTAAGTTTAGCCATTCTGCGGTTTGGGTAAGGTCGAAATAAGCAACAAAAAGTAAAGGAGCTGAGTTAGATGGCAAATCGCGACAATCAAAAGACTGAGCTACAGGATCATGATTTTGAGCCTTCCCTGCAAAATGCAGAAACAAACTGGGAGAATCTGATTGAGGGGCCGGATACTCCTCTGGAGGACGTGCCTGATGCCGATGAACTAACACCGAATAGTCCTGTTGATCCCTCTGCGCCTGCTGAATTCCTGCATGGTACAGATTTGCTGAACGGTACAGACGGGGATGAAGAAGAGCAACTGGACAGTGACGATATTCTGGATTAATTACTGCATATGACAGGATATAAGAAAGCGATTTCTCATCCTGCTATGCGGGTAATGAAGTATATACACCGAAAGGAGTTGACCAATCTCCTATGTATAAAGATCCGATGTCTCAGGCTGATATGGAGTACAAACGCTATAAAGCCTTGAATCCTGTAGAAGAGGATGACCGCAGGACTGCGGACAAGACTCATACGGATGATACCTTAGCCGAAGATAACCCACGAGGAGTCGCATCAGCGAAGCCCGAACCCAGAGATCAAGCAAGATGAAAGAACAGATAGGGAATGCAAAAACTAGAATCGGAAATCAGGGCTTGCCTTCTGCATCCACTTTGTTTAAAATAAGGTCAAATCTTTTGAATACCATGAACAAAGACATAGACGGAGACAAGTAAGCGTCATCGGATTCCCACAGAAAGGTACGTATTGCTGAGAGCGTACCGCTATCCCGCGTTGAAATTCACTCCCGAGTCGAGCCTTGAACCGACGACAGAAGGATTCATTCCTTTGACCGCAGTAGAGGTTTCCGGAAGCCCCCGTTACGGGCATCAAGCTCAGAGGTTACTGCCGTCGATTGAATGACGTTGACGACTTGCATGTATACTTCTGTAATTAGGGTGGTACCACGGCATTCGTCCCTTGCGACGAGTGCCTTTTTGTGTTATTTTCTGCAAAAAGTCCAAGGGCTGAAAGAAAAAACAATTTAAATTCGGGAAGGGTGTACTGTATGTCAACCAATGAAAATTCTTTGGAGCTGTTGCGGGAACAGCTCGATGCTACAAACTTGCAATTGCTGGAGCTGCTGTCCCAACGCGCTGAACTGGCGGGACAGCTTGGAAAATTGAAAGAAGCTCAAGGAGTGCCTGACTTTGATCCAGTGCGCGAGCAACAAATGCTGGACAAGCTGATTGCAGCTAATCGTGGACCTTTCGACGATGCTACAATTCGCCAGTTGTTCAAAAATATTTTCAAGGCTTCTCTGAACTATCAAAAAGAAGAACACAAAAAACATTTGATTGTCAGCCGCAAAAATCAGCCGGATAGCACGGTTATCAAGGTTAAAGACACACTGGTAGGTGGCAAAGCCTCCATCATGGTTGCAGGACCTTGCTCGGTGGAAAGCTATCAACAAACGCGCGAGGTAGGAGCAGCTCTCAAGGAAGCCGGTGTGCCGATTCTGCGTGGTGGTGCGTTCAAACCACGTACATCTCCGTATGATTTCCAAGGACTGGGTATTGAAGGCCTGCAAATTCTCAAACGCGTTGGCGACGAGTTCGGGCTGGCTACAATCAGTGAGATCGTCGATCCAAGACATTTGGAGGAAGCGATCCCTTACATCGATATCATTCAAATTGGCGCGCGCAACATGCACAACTTTGAATTGCTGAAAGCTGCGGGTGAAACGAGAACTCCGGTTCTGCTCAAACGCGGATTGGCTGCCACCATGGAAGAGTTCCTTCATGCTGCTGAGTACATCGTATCCCGTGGTAATACACAAGTCATGCTGATTGAACGCGGTATTCGTACGTATGAAAAATGGACACGTAACACGCTGGATATTTCCGCTGTTCCGATTTTGAAAAAGGAAAGCCATCTGCCTGTATTGGTGGACGTAACTCACTCTACAGGACGTAAAGACATCCTGGCCCCTTGTGCCAAAGCTGCCCTGGCTGCTGGTGCCGACGGCATCATGGTAGAAGTTCACCCGAACCCGGCAGTCGCTTTGTCCGATGCTCAGCAACAGCTGAACATCCCTGAATTCCACAACTTCCTGTCTGAAGTTAAAGAATCCGGTTTATTCAAAGCGTAAAACTAATTTTGTGCTAAGAATCATAAACCGCTTTCATTTTGTCAGATTATGATGTAGAATCTAATCAGGATTGTGACTGATCATGCAGGCAAAACCTAAATGTATATATGCTCGACTTTTGTTGAGACATATATATGTTTAGGTTTTTTTTATGCCTAAATCTTGAATAATAACAATACCTACATGGTTATAATCCTAAAAAATCATCATAGAAACGTTCAGAGAGGGGAACAGAAATGAGAAAAAGAAAAGGGTTAAGCATTTTTTTGTTAGCTATGATATGTATTTTAATCATCAGTGGTTGCAGTGGTAAGTCGCCAGCCGTCGTAAAGGATGAAAGCGCTGCTCCAACAGAACAACCAGCGGGAAATAAAGTGGAAAATAAAGCGACCAAGGCTAGAACGGTTATTACTACTGACGGAGAAGTAGATGATATGAACTCAGTCATACGCTTTCTTCTCTACTCTAACGAAATGGATTTGTCCGGGATTGTACTGACTAGCTCCGTATATCATTATGCAGGTGATGAAAAGGCCGGCATCAAGCCATTCAGATGGACCGGAACCCAATGGGTAACAGATATGATTGATGCCTACGGAGAGATTTACCCCAACCTAATCAAACATGCTGAAGGATATCCAAAACCAGAATATATTAAAAGCGTTACCAAGATCGGAAATATTTCAAACAAAGGTGAAATGGACAAGGAAACGGAAGGCTCGAATTTCCTGAAAACACTTTTCCTAGACGATGACCAAAGAGATCTGTATGTACAAACTTGGGGTGGAACCAATACCACAGCCAGAGCTCTAAAATCCATTGAAGACGAATATAAAAATACAGATCAATGGGAAACGATTCGGAAAAAAGTAAGTGATAAACTCGTTCTATACATCATTTTGGATCAGGACGATAGCTACAATAATTACATCGCCAAAAATTGGCCTGACATCAGAATTATCAATGACCAATCTAACTTCTGGCATTTCGCTTATGCTTGGAAAATGCACACGGAAGAAGTAAACAGCAAGTTACACGGGGAATGGAACTTCAAAAACATTAAAGACGGTCATGGCAAGCTGCTGAATATGTATGCCTTGATGGGCGACGGCAATATCATCAAAGGTGAATTGGATGAAGAACAAAGAGGCAGTGAAGCCTACTTGAAGAAAAATCCACAATACGACAAGTATGACTTTATTTCCGAAGGAGATTCTCCATCCTTCTTCTATTTAATTGATAACGGATTACGGAGCATGGAAAACCCAACCTATGGTGGCTGGGGAGGTCGTTTTGGTGTCGTTAACGATAAATTATTTAGAAATACGGTGTTAGATTATGATGTGCATACGAAAAAATTCGAAGCAGAGTACTCTCTGATGCGTTGGTTTGATGATATTCAAAATGACTTTGCTGCCCGTGCAGATTGGGCTATTGCTTCCGACTATAAAGATGCCAACCATAATCCAACATTGACCATTAAAGAAGGATTAGATCTAACGGCTAGTCCAGGGGAGAACATAACACTACATGCAGAAGGAACAGATCCTGACGGTGATGCATTGACCTATAAATGGTGGAGATATTTCGAAGCTGACACCTATGAAGATTCTAAGGTCAAACCCGCGCAAGTTAAACCTGAAATGCTGGGTGATATGCAGCTTGGGCTTCACCGAGAATTAGCTGAAGGCGAGAAAGTAAACACGATTGACCTGCAAGGTAGCGACACAAATACTGCAAGTTTTACAGTTCCGGCAGATGCGAAGTCTGGGGATACGATTCATATCATTGCAGAAGTACAGGACAATGGTAAACATTCTTTGAAACATTATCAGCGTGTGATTGTAACCGTAAAATAACAGAAGACAGCACTCAATAAATTAGGCTCATGGAATCATACTCCATGGGCCTGTTTATTTTTGCGTATCGGACCTCGGACAATCTCTATACACGTTTAATACTTTTTTCAGTCAAAGGAACATAATATCCTTTTCCATTCGGACCCATAGCGAATTTATTACGAAGATGGATTAGATTAGGGCCGAATTTGGCCTCCAATTCTTCACGGAACTCATATAGGATTTCCATGATATAAATATCATGAATAATCACTTCCGTAATCGGCATCACAAGACCCGGATGTAGCGTCCATGCAGCACGGCTGTCATCACCAAGTGAAAGTATGCCAGCTACAACCTCCCGGTCATCCACGCTAAGCACAATCCATCGACCACCGATTTCGGACGTAATCTCCTCACTCATATCATGGCGGTAAACAGTAGCAAAATCAAAGTTAAGATCACCATATGCTACAAGGATCACCTCAATTCCTTGCTGAGCAGCTTGCTCTAAGGCATCCCGGAACACCTCGGCATCCTCTTTCCAAATTTCCAGTAAAATTCGGTGTTTTGCTCCCTTCACGCCTTCATTAATGCGATTGATAATGGCTTCATACCCCGAAATATTCCAAATGTTCTCTCTGTTTTGAAACGATGCTGTGTACTGCTCCAAACTCTCTTGCGCCACGTTGAAAATCTGCTCTGCTTTGCGCTTTCTCTGGGCAATCAATTCATGTGGAGGAAGCGGCACATATAGAGGTGTATTTTCTTGACTTACCATGATGTCCCCACGGTTGACCATTCCCGACAAAACCTCGTAAATCTTGGATCTCGGTACTCCAGAGTTCAATGAAACGGCATATCCCGAAAGTGGTGAGCTTTCCAATAAGGTCACATAAGCCTTGGCTTCATATTCACTAAAATTCAAATCACGTAGAATTTCTAATATGTTTGGTTTTGATTTCATGACGTCTTCTCCTCAATTCATGTTCTTCCTTACTATATCACTTCCCCTTGACAAAAACTGATATACAAATTATCTTTTTAGTAGCATTTTCATAGTAGTAACTATAGTAGCTACTATCACTATCATATTTCATAGGGGATGAACTCAGGGAGGATATAACTTGAACAAAGTCATAGCTCATCACAGCGAAAGCAACCGGATTTACTATACTTCTACGATTCTAGCCCTATTGATCTGGAGCACATCGTTTATTGCCACCAAAGCAGCCTATACGACGTTCCCTCCTCTTACCTTGGGTCTATCCAGATTTATCATAGCTTCCATCGTACTAGGTATCGTTCTGCTGATCAAAAAAGAACATGTCAAAGTAAAGCCAAAGGATTTGGCTACGATTTCGTTTAGTGGGGTTTTGGGAATCACTCTTTATTTTTCAATGGAGAATATAGGGGTTAGCCTGACGACCGCTTCCAACGCAGCATTAATTGTCGCATCGTATCCTGCAATTACATCGCTGCTTGAATTTATTTTGTATAAAGTCAAATTATCCAAATATAAAGTCTGCGGCATAGCACTGGCCATGATCGGGGTATATTTCTTAACCTCCGTTGGCGAAAGCTCGGATGGTAAGAATCAACTCATCGGAAATTTAATATTGATTGGCACCGGATTTGCGTGGGCGTTCTACACTTTCATGACGCGTAAGGTTGTGGACAAATATCCGCCGGTGACGTTATCTTTTTATCAAACCGTTGCAGGTAGTATCTTTTTCATACCGTTAGCCCTATTAGAAAAGGATAGCTGGCAGGCTCCGACAACGGGATCGTTTATGTTGCTCATGTATCTGGGTGTGTTCTGCTCCGTTATCGCATTTTTGCTTTATAATTACGGATTAATCAAGCTGTCACCGAGCAGTTCCGTTTCTTTAATGAATTTGGTTCCGATATTTGGGGTGTTGTTCTCTGTCTTACTATTGCACGAAACGATTACATGGCGCCAAATCATTGGCGGCTTGGTCGTTATTATAGGGGTCTTGATGAGTGCGCATCAAACTAACCGTACCTAAAAATATTGCAGCCCTACAATACAAGGGCGAGTGGCCTTTTTAAAAGATCTCGCCCAGTTGGTTATATCTATGCAGTCGGCTTTTTTTCTTTTATATAAAAAAGGTGGTTATATTGATTGATGAGGTTATCCATAATTACAGACTGTTTGAGCACACTGGCATGATTAAAGCCATGTTTTGCTTGTAAAATATACAGCTTTTGACGGGCATTCTCAAGCTGTTGACGCAAAATGTCGTCTCTTATCATAATATATCCCTCCCTGTCATATGATCAGTGTAAAGGGTTATGAATAATATACTAAAAATAAGGGTTTGGGATAATTATCTAATTGGCCTATCCGGCAGAATGAATATTCTGATCCGTTGCGTTATTTTGGGCTGAAATCGGGAAAACATTTTTTCCCTTCGCCCATAGCAACAACGCTGCAACCAGCAAGATGCCACCGTTTAATACGAAGATCCAGCGAATGGGCATCCAGCTACCAAGCATGCCGCCAATCAGCGGCCCCGCCATCGTCGCGAGCTGGGTAGCTGATTGATTCAGGCTAAAGGCTCGTCCGCGAAACTCTGGCTTGGTGACTTCCACAGTCATTGCATTAATCGCCGGCATGACAGACGCATAAAACAATCCATATCCAAACCGAAGCGCACCAAAACCAACAAAGTTGGTTACAAAAAACTGCAAGATGTTCCCAATCCCCGAACCGATCAGCCCAATCAGCAACACTTGGGCAAAGCCGATTTTCCCTCCAATCCGGCCCCATCGGGGAGCCATCAGCACTGCCGCGATGCCTACAGCTGAGAATACAATCCCGGAACTTAAAGACGCATGGCTACGGTCCACACCCATTTCAAGCACATACACCGTAATTAACGGTTCCAAGATCATAACAGAAAAGGTACTTAATCCAGCTAGAATAAGCAAAAAGTACAATGGCCGATTAGCAATAGCCTCTTTGATATCATCCCGAACATGCGAGCGGGTACTGGTGCCCTTGAAGCTATCCTCTCTAGCGCCAAATGTCGCGATGAACGCAGATACCAGTACAAGAGCCGCTGAGAAAAAAAAGGCATTTCGATTGCCATAATAATGGCTCACCACACCACCGATCAGCGGACCTATAATGCTGCCAGTCGCTCCAGCAGTCGCCATAATGCCAAGGGCATAGCCCGTTTTTTCTTCAGGCGAGCCCGTTCCGACCAGCGCAATCGCCGCAGGAATAAATCCGGAGAGAAGTCCTTGAAACAAGCGAACTCCTACAAATACATATGGGTCTGTCACTAAAGCACATACCAGATACAATACAGCCAGGCTAAACCCTGAACGAATCAGCATCGGCTTACGTCCATACTTATCTGCCAGCGAGCCCCAAAACGGGGCAATCAGCGCGCTCGCTAAAAAAGTAACTCCAAAGGCAATTCCTGACCATAATTCCAGTTGATCGTTAACCCCCAATTCCGTATTCAGAAAAATAGGTAAAAACGGAATCGACACGGAATAGGCCATGCTGCAAAACAATACTCCGATCCACAAAACAATCAGGTTTCGCTTCCAATATAGATGCATGCTGCCACACGTCCCTTCTGTTCATTCCATTATTACCCTCTAAATTAGAAAAGTCTACCGTAAACCTTAGCCTTTCATCGTGGAACAACCACGAAGAAGCTGATATAATCGAATGGAATGGAGATGATGATATGGCTAAAAAGAGAAATTCGTCTTTTGCTACTCCTGCGGCTCAGGACAAACCTGCTACCTTAAAGGATCTGTTGAGTCAGGACGTGCTGAACAAGCTTAAGGCTCAAGCCAATGAAGCGCAAGCAGAACAAGACAAGCGTAAAGAAGACGAACGGCAACGTGCCCTTGAAGCAAAAAAAGCTGAACAAAAGAAGCTGGACAACAACTTTGAACATCTGTTGAATAACAGCAATTTGGACTGGCACAAATATAAATAAGCCAAAACCATTGCGGTTTTGGCCTATCTTTACACTTTATGTTATAGCCAGTCACGAATATGTTGTACTGAGTACAGCACCCCTACCCAAACTGGCAGACTGAACGCCATACCCCATATGAGACCTTTAGCCAGTTTTTTGTCTACCTCCATCATGATCCTGCCCCTTTCCTTGGGAATAGCAGCAGTATGGGTCAAGAATACGGCTTTCAAACCCGTATTTCCTTATCCCCAACAAAAAAGGTATGATAGTAAATGGAAAAGTGTTCTGCGCTGTCCCCAAACTATAAATTAGGATGTTACACCATCCAACCTTTCAGGAGGAATATTAATGAACCGAAAATCGATACGCCCATGGTACACATTGTGCCTGCTGGCCATCATGCTCGTGCTGGTTGCCGGATGTGGCACAAAAGCCACCGATGTGGAAGCTGCAAGCCGGACAAGCACCACAACTCCCGCTGCAACTAAAGACAAAAGCAAGGCTGTTTCACATCCAGTTGTCACGATTGTCATGAACGATGGCAAGAAAATCAAGCTTGAGCTGTATCCGGAAGTAGCACCGAACACGGTTAACAATTTCATCTCCTTGGTGCAAAAGGGAGCTTATAACGGTACCATTTTCCACCGCGTCATCCCCGGCTTTATGATTCAGGGTGGTGATCCGCAAGGTAACGGTACAGGCGGCCCCGGCTACAGTATCAAAGGGGAATTCAAGAGCAACGGCGTTAACAATACACTCAAACATACACGTGGCGTATTATCCATGGCCCGCTCAGCGGATCTGGATTCAGCCGGATCGCAATTTTTTATCATGGTTGACGATGCGGACTACCTCGACGGTCAGTATGCCGCTTTCGGTAAAGTAACGTCCGGAATGGACGTGGTCGACGCTATCGTCAACTCCAAACGGGATAGCAATGACAAACCTACCAAACCAGCTACAATGAAAAAAGTTACTGTAGATACGCTGGGTAAAAAATATCCAGAACCCGTCAAAGTAAAATAATCCGTCTTTCATAACGGGATAACCGCAACGACCTTGTGCATACGCATGAGGTCGTTTTTGCTTATCCCCTGATACTTTCTAAGCTGCTGATTCTGTGATGTAGTAAGAGTATATACACAAAAGGAAGCGTTTTCAATCATTATTTTTAGATTTTTTTACTGTTAAATGAGTCTACAGCGTTCGACAAAAGTTACTTAATAAGCAGTAAACTCGTTTAATTGGATTTGGTCTCGACTGAGCGGATGCCTTCCATCTCTTGCAGCAGTGACAACAATTCCTCCACTCCCTCTGACCGAGACAGTTTTAGAAGCATATGAACCATCAACTGCTCACCGTTATCGATGCGCTCGGCGTGAAAGCTGTGAATGGTCAGTTTTTTGTTCTCCAGCAGTTCTTTAATTTGATTCAGTACACCCGGCTCATTATCAACCTGAACTACCACTTGCCGTGTGGACGGGGTAGCCATCTGATAAAAACGACTATGGAGCAAGGACTGAGCCGCCAAAATAAACAGCGTTACACCCGCGCCAAGCCCATACATTCCTGCACCGACAGCAATACCAATCCCGGCGGTAGTCCAGATGCCCGCAGCGGTAGTTAGCCCTTTGATTCTATTTTTTTGTGTAAAAATCATTCCTGCGCCGATAAAGCCAACTCCACTTATAACCTGTGCTGCTATTCTGGAAGGGTCCAGCGACAGGTTAGACCATACAGTCTGATCTTGAAAACCATATTTGGATACCACCATCATAAGCGACGCTCCGATCCCGACAATGAAATGCGTGCGAATGCCTGCCTCCTTCATCCGACTTTTGCGTTCATAGCCGATTAATGCGCCGCACAATCCGGCAAACATGACCCGAATCAGGTAATCCCAATCCCACATACCTTTTTCACTCCACTATTGTTTATGTTATGAAAAGATGTTGCCTTAATACATATAATTCATGATGCTCCGGCAAATGAGCCGTTATACAGCTGTTATTTTGTTATTACCCAAATTTTAAGGAACCTTTACTTCGTGTTCGGGAAGATTGCGATGTGCCTTTCTTCCCTTGAGCAGCCACAGCTCTGGTGTATCCTGCACACCGTCTATACGCATACTAAATGTTCTCGATGGTAAATTACGTACACGGAGCAATAGACGGTTTCCGTCTGCTGCTGCCTCCACAAGCTCTAGCAGTGTTAGTGAATCATTCGCTAGCTTGCGGTTCACAGCGCGAGTTGAATCTGCGTTGTTCTCCCTACTCCAAATACGAAGTTCACCCAAAACCGGGGCTGCAATCCGCTTGCTAAAAGAAATAACCACTTCATCTTCGGCGGAACGCTCCGCCTTGAGAGGTATGGGAGGCTCATCGTACATGTAGCCTCCCAGATGGTACTCATACGCAGTCCAGGCGGCGTAGTCGCTCTCCAGGGTGGCAGCCCCGAACTGCTGCGTCCACTCGCGGTCCCGAACCATCCGCGCGAGCGAACCGATATCCGCTTGCACTCCGAGGGGCAAGCCCGGATATGCGGCGCGTATGGACTGCGCGATGCGAGCATAGCCGCGAATATACTGTGGCGGCAGACGGCGACGCATCCAGTCTGGCCAATGGGTCTGGAGTACGTGCATATCCGGGGCTACGCTCCCGATCATGGCTACCGCGTCCAGACCCTGCCATTCCCGCAGCTGACCGGGAATATCGCCACGCCCGCTCACAGCGAGCGACCATGTCGCCACGCAGATGTCCGGCCGGACATCACGCACACCGCCTGCGCCGTTCACCAGCTCACGGATGAGCCCATTCACGGCGTCCACGCGCAGATCGACCCACTGCGCGTACAGCTTCGGGACCTTCCGGTAGTAGTTCCGCGCATGCTTATCACGAAAATTCGGAATGTCCTCACCGTAGCGCGCGCGGAAGGCACGCTGTGCATGCGGCCCAATATCCCCGTACACTCCACTGCGCAGCCCGTTCCATTCGGGGAAATAAGGCTCCGCCACCTCAAAGCCGTCAAACGGAATATCGGTGACGAGCCGGGCAGCGGCTTTCTTTTTCCATTCCACATACTCTGGGGCAAAATGTGAAAGCCGCTGAAAGCCATCGTTGGGTTCGCGCAGCAGCTCCATGCGCCATTCCTTCCACGCTGGCGGCAGCTGGGACACACCAAAAGAACCGTTGCCCAGCACCATCGCCCACACCGCGATGCCTCTACGCTGGAATGCAGCAACAAGCGCTCCGTCCACTTCATTCTCACGCACGACAAAATAATGCACGGTCTGGTAGCCTGCAAGGGCGATCTCATCCGCTATGCTATCCCGCGACCGATTGGCATAATAGGGAAACAACGGATCAATTTGAATGCTGGAACCGCTCATGACCCATGGTTTCATTTTTCCAATTTGTGCTATAGCGTCTGACGATTCGGGTCGGTCATTTCTTTTATTGTCCAATTCGATCCACCTCCGTCACTCGCGTCTTCTCCGATACTTGCTCAGAATCTATATATTTGGGCTATAAGTTTCTACTGGTTCGCCTATGTTACCATATTTCGCAAATGGGGTGAAATACAGCGGCTACTGTTTCACCATCAACGTTCAGAGGTATTGGAATAACGAGTCAGGTTTAGCTTATGAACGGAATGGGAGGAATAGTCAATGGCAGAGCAGAGATTGCAAGGAAAGATAGCAGTGGTCAGCGGCGGCGGTTCAGGAATCGGTAAAGCAACCGCCATTCGTTTTGCAGAACAAGGCGCCAAGGTAGTCATGCTGGATCGGACACCTGAGCATGCAGAGGAAACCAAAGCAATCATTGAGCAGGCATGCGGTGAAGCACTTGTGCTGGAATGTGATATTGCCAAGCCAGACATGATTCAGCAGGGATTCGCTAAAGTCGTGGAAACATACGGAAAGCTGGATATCGTGTTCGCCAACGCAGGCATTAATGGCACCATGGCCCCTATCGAGACCATGGAGCTGGAGGAATGGGACCGCACAATAAATATTAATCTACGCGGCACCTTCGCCACCGTTAAATATGCTGTTCCATACCTGAAAGAACACGGCGGCAGCATTATTATCACCAGTTCCATCAACGGTAACCGAACCTTTTCGGGTATTGGGTTTTCAGCTTACGCCTCTACCAAGGCGGCTCAGGTTGCTTTTATGAAAATGGCAGCGCTGGAGCTGGCGCGTTACAAAATCCGGGTCAACGCGATATGCCCAGGAGCTATCGACACGAAAATTGATGATAACACGTACCCTACCGAAGACTTGAAGAAGGTACAAATTCCAGTCGAATTTCCGAAGGGCGGAGAGCATCCGCTGGAGGATGCTCCCGGTGAGCCAGAGCAGGTCGCCAATCTGGTCCTGTTTCTCGCCTCAGATGAATCATCTCATGTATCGGGTACAGAGATCTATGTAGACGGAGCAGAATCGCTGCTGCGTTAAGCATAAAGGGGATCGTTGTCCCCGTATAAGCTACTGCTCAGACATTCTTAGCAGCCTTATCCCAAGTCATTACTAGTGGAAAAGGCTGCTTTTGCATGGCTTTACAACTATTTTATAGCGCCCTGTCAGCACCATGCACAGCTCCTTTGCGAAGGCGGACATACAATCTGCCTCCTGGCAGCACCTCAAACAACAGCATCAGAAGAGAAAAGAATAGCAGTGCAATGACCTCTTCTGCCAAAATATAAACAGGGTATGGCCCCAAAACATCCAATATCGATGGTGTCGACGGCTTTCCGGTCAGAAACATGTAGTTGGCACCGAAAGTACGGTCTACAATCCACACCATCAACGCCAAGCCATTGAGGAATAGCATAACTCCCCCTACACTCTTCCATGTCGGTCGGAGTCCTGCGATCCAGGTCATATATAGGGCAGCCAAAATAATAGCACTATGAGCTACGAAAAAATGGATAAAACGATAGTGCGGAAAGGCATAAGCCAAATTAGGCGTGAGTACTGCTTGGAGCGCTCCTCCAATTCCGGCAAACAGGACGACCGGATATAACCAACGGCTGCGGAACATAAGCATCAGGATGGACAACAGCAGTGTCACACTGCACAATTCTAAGGGCAACGATGTCTGGACATCCCAAATATGCTGTGCCACATACCATATATTCAAAGTCACCTCTGAGAGAATGAGGACCGTAATTAATAACCAGCGAATTCCCTCACTTACAGGCTTATTTGACCGAACCCATCCCCGCGTTAGCCACAGCAGCAAAGCACATACAATGAGCCCCAGTATAGCCAACCCATGTGACGGAGTAAAGGCTTCGAACCCTTCCGGCGCATACGCATCGAACCAAGACCCTGACCATAGCCAGTCCATAGAAAGCCCCCTTCGATTTCTTTCTCTCTTTGTATCTTCTATTTTATACCAAATAGTTGAATATGTTCTAGCCGTCTTTCTTGCTTGTTCAATACCTTAACCTTTATGATAAAAGATATTATATTCAAAGGAGAACACTCATGCCGATTAATCGCCGATTAATTACAGATCAGGATTTCAGCGAGGCACTGGAACGTCATCTTCGTGTCCGGGTATTTCAAGATGACCAATTGATTGGCTCAGGCGGGACGATAATCCGTTTTGACGATCAGACCATCGTTGTGCAGTCTAGCGTCAGTGACCTGGCTTACCATCCCAGAAAACAATGTGAATTTTTTGAAATTAAAAAATAGCCACCACACACCGGAGAACCATTTTGCTTCGTTTTCCGGTGTGTAGCAGCTACGTTTTTATGGGTATGCATCATGCCTCACATGACGTTTTTAGTTATAGTTGATTCCACGTGTTTTCATCATGAGTTTATTCGTAAGCACTTTCAAGTCCTCGGAAGAGGATGAAATTTCCTGCATAATAGCCGTCTCCTCATGAGCAGCCGTATAAATTTTGTGAGCACCTTCAGAGAACGCCCCTGACATTTGCTGGATACGATGAATCTGCTCAAAGGTTTGATCCACCCGATTCGTCTGCTCTGTTACGGCTTCTTCCATGGTGCGAATGCTTTCGACAAATTCACGTACAATAGCGTTCAAACGGTTCAGCGTCTGGTCGACAGAGCTTGTCCGTTCCGCCTCAGCACTGACTAAAGACGTTTGCTGATGCATCAACTCCACGGTCTCTACGATTTGTGACTGTACACGGCTAACGATAGCATTAATTTGCTGTACAGACTCCGTACTTTGGGCGGCCAGTGCGCGAATTTGGTGCGCCACTACAGCAAAGCCGTTCCCTTCTTCTCCCGCACGTGCCGCTTCTATAGAAGCATTCAGCGCCAACAGATGGGTCTGTTCGGCAATATCCTTCACCGTGCTTGTAATCGCTTCAATTTGTGAAGCTTCTTTTTCCAGTCGTGCAATCACCTGCTGTGAACGACTATGTGAAGCTGTCAGCTCACCCATGCCATCCATCAGGGATGAAAATACAGTCTGCGTTGAATCCACCGAATGCTCCATATGGCCTGACAGTTCAAGCATATGCCCCGATTTGCTACGCATCATTTTAAAATCACCCAGCATTCGATCCGCTGTTTTAATAGATTGGGCAGATGCTTGCTTTTGCTGCTCCACGCCATCCAAAATATCTTCTACTACCGTAGACATGGACTCGATTTGCGCCGTAGCCTGTACAATAGCCAAGCTCAGATTTTCTGCACTTTGCGAAGTTGTTCTGGTGCTATACGAGATCTCATTGAACATATCTTTAATGTTCAACATCAGATGCCGAAATGCATCGTACAACACTTTGATTTCATCATCTGAACGACGCTCTGGAATTACGACAGACAGGTTGCCCGCCGAAGCTTCCTCTGCCGCCTTGGCCAATCTAACAATCGGCCGTGTAAGTAATTTTGAGATCAACCAGCCCAAAATGCCACTCCACAGGACACCCAATAACAAAATAATCGAGGTGTATACCCATTCCTGTGTACCATGAGCAAGCCAGTCCTTGAGTACAAAAATAAAAAAAGCGCTTGTTCCATAGGTTATTGCTGAAATCAAGACAAATGCAGTAACCATTTTCGTACCTAGTGACATCTTCATGTACTGTAGCCCACCCCAAAAAACTCAAATTTGATTCCATTTTACCATAAAATTGCTACATTTCTAGTAGTATTTTTCACAGACACCTATATTTATAAGCATAAAGATGCAGAGCCTTAAGTCTCCTGACCTAACTACAAAAACAACCTTCTATTCAGGCAGCAAACTGCGTCAAAAAAAGTGGACGAATCGCTCTGCCGCCTACGTTGCAGGCCATTCGCCACATCTGAAGCGATCTATTGCTTCGCCATGCCATTTTCCATCATTGAGAATAACTGTCATCCTTCTGTTCAACAATCGCCTTTTTAACCGCTTCAATTGTGTCTATTTGGTGACTGTTTTTTTCCAGTACAGTAAACTCCCATAATCCGCTGGTCAGCTTGTCTCCTTGCTGGATATCAAAACGTTCGGAAAGCATCCAACCGCCAATCGTATATACGTCCCCGGCCTCAATATCTGTCTCCAAGCGCCGATTGACCTCATGGATAAGCGCCTGTGATTTGAGTATGTAACGATGATCATCTGTTTTTGTAATGAGTGGTGTTAGCGCTGTGGGGGTTTCGGTATCCGTATAGGAAGGAATGTCTCCAACAATTTCCTCCATAATGTCCTCTAGGGTGACAAGCCCAGACGTTCCACCATATTCATCCACCAGCACCGCTACTGGGATACGTCGTTTTTGCATCTGAATCAGCAGATCCCGAGCCTGAACCGTCTCAATCACCTGAAGCACCGGATGAATGTAAGAAGCCATCG
The DNA here is from genome assembly GCF_038008995.1 of Paenibacillus sp. FSL W8-0439. Lineage (NCBI taxonomy): Bacteria > Bacillati > Bacillota > Bacilli > Caryophanales > Paenibacillaceae > Paenibacillus > Paenibacillus sp. FSL W8-0439. Next base: position 1,205,553 of record NZ_JBBPAK010000001.1, on the reverse strand, counting down.
TTGTATTTCCTGTGCTATGCCCACGGGCCAAATCATGCAGAGCTTCCTTCACACGAATCATCCCGATAATACGATCCCGGTCCCCATGTTCAGCTACAGGTAGAAAATTATAAACTTTGTCCTCGATCAGCTCCATAAACTCGGCTACCGTTGCCTGGTGAGATATAGAACGGATGTGGATGCGCGGTACCATAATTTCCTGCGCCGCACGGTCGTCAAAATCAAATACATTGTTCAGGTATCGATATTCTGTCGGTGTAATTTCACCACTACGAAACCCTTCAGATAACGCCAGTCGAAGCTCGGCTTCACTGAGTGCTGCATCTTCTTCGGATACTTTTTTTAGCCCAAAAAGCCCCGTAATGACACGTGAAGAACGACTGAGCACCCAATTCAGAGGATACGTTATTTTATAGAATACCGTAATCGGACGGGCAAAAAACAATGCCATCGGTTCGGCAATTTGTATGGCGAAGGTTTTGGGTACCAGTTCCCCAACGACCACCTCGAAATAGGTCAAAATCAGAAAAGCCAGCAAAAAGGAGAGCACTCCCGTTAGTCCAGCTGGAATATGCGCCAACACAAACAGGGGATGTAGCAGCTTCTCAACTGTAGATTCCCCTAACCAGCCTAGCGCCATTGAAGTTAATGTGGTTCCAAGCTGACAAGCGGATAAGTACTCGTCGAGCCGAGACAGAATATTTTTAACGGCTTTCGCATTTTTGTTGCCCTCTGAGGCCAATTGGTTGATACGAGATACCCGAACACGGATAATGGAATACTCTGAGGCCACAAAAAAAGCTGTTAAGGTGATAAGTAAAATAACTAGAATGATATTTATCGTTTCCATAGCCCTCTCTTGCTCCGTTGATGACGAAGCAAGAAGCACCCCCTTTGACATTCATTTTTGGTTGGAACCATAACATAAGTAATGATGTCCATAATCGTGTATTACCCAAAAATGACAAGGAATAGACTATGTATAACTTTGTTAACGAATCGCCAGCGGACTCTTTTGCACGATATCTATCCATTGATCAGCTATTAACTGGTGCCCGACCGCTGTCGGATGAACCCCGTCATGCAGCCAATAGGAAGCGTCCGCCTTGGTAGCGGCCTCGTTCAACATGCTCTGGAGCGGCACAAATACGGCCCCATATTTGTCGGCAAATTGACGTACAATACGCTGGTAGCCCGTTATTTTTTCTTGCCAAGTGTCCCAGCGCGCCTCGGTAGCTCCCGTTTTCAAAATAAACGGCTCACACAGTATCAGCCCGGTATCTGGCATCACTTCACGCGTCTCCTCCAGCAGGTGGCAATAGGCTCGTTCAAATCGGTCCGTCACCCCGGACGGCTCCTGCTCCACGATCCGCCAGGCATCGTTCACTCCGATTAGAATACTGAGCAGGTTCGGCTGTAGGCTAAACGTGTCTTCATTCCAACGAGCATACAAATCCGAAACCCGATCCCCCGAAACACCCCGGTTTACAAATTCCGGTTGTGTAGCAGTCAGTCGACTCCCGAGTGTCCCAGCGATCAGATACACATAGCTCTGACCCAGCCAATGGTTCGCGTCCTCATTCCGTCCCCTTCCTCCGTCTGTAATGGAATCTCCTTGAAAAAGAATACGTGTGTGTCCTGTACTCGGCATTTTCCATTGTCCCCCTTCACAATTTCCAATAATACCCTTATCATACCTTGTATTCTCCGAATTGGAAAGCGGTTTCAGAATTTGAGAGAGTTATAGCCATTATGCAGGTGGATGGTGCTTCCCACCGCTATTGCTTGTGCAGCACCATTTCACCTACTCCGTTTTTATGTTAATTTCTCGATTTCAGACCGCGCGGTACTTACACACCTCGCGAAAATTACAGCCGCCGCAGACCCTGCGTGAAGGCATCGGGGTAAAGAAAGACTCGGGCTTGGGTCGATTATAGTAATCATCATCGAGGCAGGACTTCATTTCCTCGATGTAACGTCCTACATTGCCAACTACCTTGTCGATATCCTCTACTGTGGGGCGATATACTTCATGCTCTCCTGTCATCAAATACTCTACCCGTACCTCAATCTTCTCCAAAGGAAGCTGATAATGCTCCTGCACATAGGAAGCATACAAAAATAACTGGTCGGAGAAGTCGCCTTCCTTACCTGTTTTCCAATCTACAATAACCATGTCTCCGTTGTCTCTACGATAGAGCAAATCCATTTTGACATATACTTTTGTCTCATGTAGGAGCATCGTATCCCATTTTTCCACCTCAACGATTCGGGCCTGGCCCTGTTGCAGCTCACGCCAAACTGCGGTACGGTACAAATTGTGTACCACCGCGTGCTGTCGCTCCTTAATCCGGGCAATCCGTTCCGGAAGCACTTCATCATCGTAGTAAATTTCGGCCAGCATGACCCGATTTTTGGGATCTTGCAGCCATAGCTCACGGTGTAAGGATTCCTTGTAGCTGTCATTCAACATGCTCTTCATAGCGGTCTCCAGAAATGCTGTGCGCGGGACAGCCCCTTTTTCCATCCACCCACGTATGACCGATTCACACATTTGGTGCGTAATATTCCCGAATAAAATATATAAGTTGCTCAGTTGCTTAAGCCGGTACAACGTAACTTGTTCTTCAGTGCCCTGTGCCGAATTCCAGCCATTATGCGAGCCGTAATAATGATAATAGTATTTGCGTAAGCATTCGTCGAACGTTTGGGCCCTTGATTGTGAATAGGACCAGGACGGATATATTGCCATGACAGGCCCTCCTTCATTAGAACTTCCATCTCTCTATTATAACGCATGCCTAAGCTGTATCGGCCATAAAAAGAACAAAGACTTTAACCCCTAGGTTAAAGTCTTTGATTCGATTAGTTAGTACACTAGCTACGAGTCCGTTCAGCATTGATCAATTCACTTACATTAACAGCACCATCCTCACGGACGTTGACAACGAGCACCGGAGTTCCCAGCATTCCGCTGATCCACTCCTTGTAATCATCCACATGATCATTGGGAAGAATCGTCAAGATCACACCAGCAAAGCCGCCACCATGTACCCTGCATGCGCTATCACCAATTGATTTTAAATACATTTCTGTTAAAGCCAGTGCAACCGATACGTCTTGTTCCCGATCAATCCCACTTCTATAAACGTTCTGCAGCCATTTCCAGGAAGAGTTGCCAGATTCGGTGACGAGCTTTAAGAAATCAGAAAAGCGTCCTTCCTCCAGCGATTTCACTTGCTCATCTACACGCTTGTTTTCTTCAAAAAAATGCAAAGCACGGAGCACTGCCCGATCCCCCGCTTTTTCCCTAACCATTTTGAGATTGGCATACAGATTCTCGGGCATTAAGTCACGGCAAACAGAAGCGCCTAAAGACTGAGCCACAGCACGCATTTCGTTCGGCACCGCTGCGTAGTCATCCGTTAAATCAGCATGATTTCCACCTGTATTTACAATAACCAGGGAGTACCCGTTTTGTTCAAAATTCCAATGGACTGGATTAATGATCGGTTCCTTGGGATTTTCAAAATCAATGGAAATCAAGCCGCCATAGGCGCAAGCCATCTGATCGAGCAGCCCCGAAGGCTTGTTCCAGTAGACATTCTCCGCATACTGACCAATTTTGGATTTAGCAACAGTATCTAATGCTCCCTCGTTATAAAAATGATTTAATATTGTACATATCAACATTTCAAACGAAGCGGAAGAGCTTAATCCTGAAGCAGAGAATACATTACTCGATATATAAGCCTGAAATCCTCCGATGCGATACCCGAATTCAAGTAAACCAGCTGCAATGCCACGGATCAGCAGCATCGTACCGTCATCCTCCGGTTTTGGTGCCAAGTCGTTTAAATCAATGACGTATTTCGTTTTGTAGCCTTCAGAAAAGAATGTTATAACGGATTCCTCTACTTTAGCAGCTACAGCGATCGTATCAAGTGTAATACTGCCTGCCAGCACCTTCCCGTGGTTGTGGTCTGTATGATTCCCTCCAATTTCGCATCGCCCTGGAGCACTAAATAATTCAATATCCCCTACACCAAAATGCTCCTGATACGCCTGTATAAGTGATTGATATCTAGAAGTTTGCTCGGAAACTTGTTGTTGACCGTACATTCGAGCAAGCACCATCTGTCCCTCGCTGGAATTCAATAGCTCCATATCTTTCATCGTATATCCCCCTACTTGTATGTGTTTTCCACTCAGAATGATGCTTTAATTATCTCAATTTTTCCTGTGTAAAAGTATGGCACAATTTTAATCTGTAAGCGCTTATTTTAATCGCTTTTATGAGCATTTTACCAATATAACTAAAAAAGAACCAGCCCCTAATCCGGACTGGTTCCTGTATTTATACCTGATTCATTCCATGTAATAACCATTAAGAAGAAGAAGGTGTACTTTGATTTCTTTTTAATCGCGTTTCAGTACATATTCTCCAGCATTGTTACGAGTTACAGTAGCGCCAAGTGCCTCTGCAACAGATTTGAAAGGAACATACAATGTGCCATATTCATCCGTGTATGGAGCTTGTGGCAACGTCAATGTGCTTCCTTCCAGTACAGCCTGCTTGGAGCCGCTTTTCAGCTTAATCGTTTTACCAGTAATATCATCAATTACAGTTGTTTGTTTGGCAGCTGCATCCCATTTTAGTTCTGAGCTCAATTCACCTGTCAGTTCACGCAGTGGGATGAAGGCCGTACCTCCACGATTCTCCAAAACGTAGTAATCGTCTTTAGGATCGAAAATTGTTTCTACTTTTGTAATTTCCAAATCATTTTTTAAAATATTGTAGATCGGAGAATTTGCTTCAAAATTGCGCAGCGTCGCTCCCGGAGTTAATTCAGCTTGTGTATTCAAGTCAATAACGCCGTTAGAAAGATCTACTTTATCGGCTGTTACACTACCATTGACGTTCCAGGCTTGAGTCTCGGTCAGAATGGTAAAGGACTTCACCGGAAGATCGTCCACATCTGGCAACGCGACTGTCAAGTCTGTCAGCGCTTTGCGAACATTTCCTTTTTCATCAAAATACATGTCGTTTTTCAGCACCGTGTTGGCACTCAGGACTGTTTTGATTTCAGGTGCCTGTGCATACATAGTGCTGACTCCTACATCATACTGTGCCACAGCCAGGTCCAAATACTTTTTAACCTCAGTGTAAGCCTCGTTGACCAGCTTTTCTTTGTTTTCATTTAGTTCTGTTGTTACTTTATCACTACCCTCAATAGCTACGCCGGAAGCGATGGTTTTAGTCACATCAATAGCTTGACCGATCAATTCTTTTAAGCCAGCTTCATCCTTGGCCAGATTCGTCAGGAATGGTTTTACCAATGCAACCAGTTCATCACCGCGCAGTTCTGTATGGAGACGGGTCAGTTTCACCTTGTCTTTTTCACCGTATACTTCTTCGGTTACAGATGTTGCAGAAATGGTCGAAGGGTTAGGAGCATGCTTGAGCATAAGTGCAGCGGCTGTTTTGGTCAGATCTCTCACGTCTTTGGAATATGCATACGGATCAAACCCAGCAGGCAGACCGCTCAAACGCTCTTGCGAGTTCAAAGATATGTAATAAGGTTTTTTGGCACCTTCCAGGTGAATAGCCATACCTTGGCGATCCAAAGCAAGCTCAAATGGCAAATTATACTTATCAATGTGTAAAGTACCCTTGGCGGAAGCAACTTCCTCCGATTGTACCTTAGCTTCATCTACAGTCACCGAAATCGAATTAATCAAATCTACGATTTGTTGATCTCCTTGCGTGATTCCTTCTTTTGGAGCTAATTTAAGAGAAATTTTCTCCGTTGTCTGCTGGGATTTCACATCAAGTGTTCCCAAAAAATTCTTACTTACATCAAATCCGCCTACTGCCTGGCAACCTGTCAAAGCTACCATTAACAGAATAAGAGGGACGGCAATCCATTTTTTTATATTCATATTAATCCCCTTTCAAGATATTTCCGTTATCTCTTCTATTATCTCAGTGTTAACACGCATTGTAAATGAGTAGAATAGAAAATAGAACTAGTTATTTAGGATCAATTTTCAGCCTGAAGCATCCGGTAAGCCAGGAGTGCCATCTCCAGACAGCGACGTTTGTCAGGGTCTGCCAAATTTCCCTCTACGATTTCATTAATTTTATCCAGTCGATTATAAAGAGTCTGCCTATGAATATACAAAACTCCGGCGGTATCACGCTTGGAGCCATGACATTGAAAGTAGGCATCCAGCGTATCCAGAAGCTGCATATGATGCTCACGATCATGCGCAATCAGCTCGCCCAAATGGTCCTGTACAAATTCTTGTAGAAAAGGAATGCGAGGCACTGCTTTCAACAATTGATAGATTCCGATGCTGTCGTAAAATAGCTGATCCTGCATGACCGGGACGCTTCGCGCGACTTCAATGACCTGATATGCCTCTTCAAAACTGCGGTCCGTCCCGGTCATGCGGTGCCTTACCTTACCAAAGCCTGCATGAATGCGCACTTTATCAAGCTGTCCTGCGGCATAGTTCTGAATATATTGGACCGTATGGGCCAGCACTTTTTTCATCTGCGCTTCGGAACGCAGCGTTAATTCCTCCTTGGCACAAAGGATGTAGCATTGACTTCCTTTCATCATCAACAGATTGTGCAACGCTTCTTTTTTCAACAGAGAACGAAGCAGCACTAATACATCCTGATTGATGGATTCCTTGCGCACCTGACTTGCGTCCTTGTCCTGATGCTCTACCTCGATGACTCCTGCCCAAAATAAATACCGACCCTTCGTTAACAATCGCAGTCCCATCCGGGTCTGGGCCTGTTCTTCATTGGGAAGCTGGCCGTTCAATACATCCTGAATCAGTTCATTTTGATTACGTAGCAATCTGTCTTCAAGAAACTGTGTTCTCAGTACCAATGTAGCGGCCGCCTTGGCTGTGTAATCAATGAGCAGCGACATTTCTTCCGTCGGCATTTCATTATGCAGTACCACACCTACAGCGGAAAACACCTGACCGAAGCATACAACAGGCTGAAACAAGACGGCAGTGGATTCATTTAGGTGAAACAGCAGGTGCCCTTCACGATCGGCAGTCATACTGGATTCCACTTCATTGGCATAAAAATCCGCAATATGGTCTGCCACATCCGGCTGGACGGAAGGCACGAATCGATTGGTATCAATGGAGGACATGTAGATGACCTGCCGGGCAGCGTAGTCATGGAGCACACGCAAGAGGGCATTCATATCGGTGCTGCGTAGGGTTTCCTGCTGAAGCTGACGTGAAAATCGCTCCAGATCTTTTAATAGTTCATGATGTCGGTTAATAAGTAGGGAGTGAATATCTTGTGTAATTTCAACAAAACGCACCGGCTGCTCAAATATGATGACCGGGAAGTGATGCCGTTCCGCCAGCTCCAGTATTTCAGAGGGGATCTCATGGATGCTCGTGCCCAGCTCCACACACAATCCTGCGGCTTCCGAGCGGATCAGCTGCTCCATATACTCGGCGCGCTCTTCCCCCTTCCGGATTAACCACAGGCCGGTCGTCAAAATCAGGTCATGACGGCTCACAAAGGGGGATACATTGGTGATTTCTAGCACATGAACCCAACCCACACGGCGATTTACGCCCTGTTCCCCCGCTGCCAGCTTCGCCCGCCGGAAAACAGGACGTTCCAGCACATCCGCAATGGTAAATGTTTTTTTACCTTTCATCGGCATTCTCCCTATGTGTATGTCTTTATGTCATTTTATATGACATATATTCATCAAAAAGTCGAGCCTTTAAGTCAGATAATCCGACAAAATGTATGATGCGAAGGAGTCGCACCCCTTGTAAACTGTACCTAATCTAACATGAATTGCATTTATCGGCTTGAGTCCATGTAACTAATCAGCAGGCTGCATACAAATGATAGTGCCATTTTCTAAGCTCGTTTGGTCGCATCCAACAGTAAACCATAGCAGGGGTAGCTGCCCTAAAACACGTTCAACAAACATTGTTTCTGCAGCATAGCTGCCCCAGAGAACATGATCAACAAACATTGATTCTGCAGCGTAGCTGCCCTAGAGAACATGATCAACAAACATTGATTCTGCAGCGTAGCTGCCCTAAAAACAATTATTTGCCGTTGGATAACAATTATTTTTAGGAGAGGTGAAACGAATGAGAATTGGGATTCCAAAAGAGATTAAAAACAATGAAAATCGTGTCGCTCTGACACCTGCGGGTGCTGCTCAAATGATTCAACACGGACATCAAGTGTTTGTAGAAAGCCATGCAGGGGTTGAAAGTGGCTATACAGACGGAGATTATGCCACTGCGGGTGCGATCCTTGTTCAGCAAGCCGCAGATGTATGGTCCCAGGCGGATATGATTATCAAAGTAAAAGAGCCGCTCCCCTCTGAATACAGGTATTTTCGACCAGGTTTGATTTTGTTCACCTATCTGCATCTGGCTGCCGAGCCCGCACTGGCCCGGGCTTTAACAGACAACGGCGTAGCCGCCATTTCCTATGAAACGCTAAATGTGGAAGGAAGCCTACCGTTGCTTACCCCCATGAGCGAGGTTGCAGGCCGAATGGCTGTACAAATCGGAGCACAGCTGTTGGAAAAACCAAAAGGCGGTAAAGGCATCCTACTGGCAGGTGTGCCAGGGGTCAAACGCGGTAAAGTAACTATTATTGGCGGAGGGGTGGTCGGCACCAATGCTGCCAAGGTCGCTATCGGTCTCGGCGCAGATGTTACATTGATCGATCTAAGCCTGCAAAGATTGCGCCAACTGGACGATATTTTTGGCAATCAGCTCCATACATTGGTGTCCACCCCTCCCAACATTGCTGAAGCCGTGGCGCAAAGTGATTTGCTGATCGGTGCTGTCCTGATCACTGGTGCCAAAGCCCCGCGGCTCGTAACAGAGGCCATGGTGCAGACAATGCAACCCGGTTCAGTGATCGTCGATGTCGCCATTGACCAAGGTGGCATTGTTGAGACGATTGACCACATCACGACACATGATCAGCCAACCTATGTAAAGCATGGCGTTATTCACTATGCAGTAGCGAACATGCCTGGCGCAGTACCACAAACCTCCACGCTCGCTCTGACGAACGCGACGCTCCCCTTTGCTCTCCAACTTGCGGATCTCGGTGTGCTAGAGGCACTTCGCAGAAGCAAGCCGCTGCTTAGCGGTACCAATGTCCTGAACGGACATATCACCTACGAAGCAGTCGCCCGTGATCTGGGGTATCCTTATGTTCCTGTGGAACAGGCATGGCAGACCAAAACCCTACAATAGAAAAGAAGCAGCACAAAGAACCATACACTTTTCCCAGTAAGGATTAAAGTGTATGGTTCTTTGTATGCTGCATCTACCAAACGTAGCCGCATTTTAGACGGCTTCTGACGAAAGGAACGTTTGGAGACGGCTATAAATATCCGTGATTTCTTCCAGCGACATGCGCACCAGTCCACTAGACGAAGGTGCCACAAATTCATGCATTTCGGGGATTAGTGGTTCAGGCTGAAATCCCCAATCCGCTTTGGATTTTTTACTATATTCGGTGTACACGCCTTTGCCGACAAAGCAAGCGACCTTGGGGCGGTATTCCATTAGCTTCGCATGCAGCTTCAGACGCCCTTCGGCGTATTCCTCACGGGTAATGTCCTCCACTCCCCTGGTAGGACGGGAGACAATGTTGGTAAAACCGAAACCCAGCTTTAGCAGCTCCCGATCTTCCGATGGATCGTATAAGCGAGGGGTCAAGCCAGCCCCCTCCAGTATGCGCCAAAAGCGGTTGCGCGGATTAGCGTAATGATGTCCTACCTCGCCGGATTTCAGACTGGGATTAAAGCCGATAAATACAACGGATAATCCATAGTCGAGATGATCATCTACCTCGTGTAGTTCTGTCTCTATTTCTGTCATCGGGCCCCTCCTTCCTCAAACTATATCCAGCGGCTGCTTCCTCGTTGGCGGAGGAAAAGCCTCGTCTATTTGTTGAAGTTGTTCAGGGGTGAGCCGAATGCTTGCTGCCGCTGCATTTTCTCGTACATGCGATTCTTGTACCGCCTTGGGGATTGCCCACACATCACCGTCCCGTATAACCCATGCAAGTGCGATTTGCGATGGAGTTACTCCGTGGCTGGCAGCAATGTCTACCATAACGGGATGCTCCAGTAGTCCTCGTCGCAGGCGTCCACCTTGGGCAATCGGGCAATAGGCCATTACAGGCACCCCATGCGTACGGCTCCAAGGAAGCAGATCATATTCGATACCTCGCGAAGCCGCGTGATACAGCACTTGGTTGACAGCACAGGCTTTGCCATTACTCAGGCTCCAAAGCTCCTCCATATCGGATTTGTCGAGATTGGACACGCCCCAGTTGCGGATTTTGCCTTGCTCACGCAGTTTTTCCATACCTTGTATTGTCTCTTCTAGTGGAATATTCCCGCGCCAATGCAGCAGATACATGTCCACGTGTTCGGTTCCCATTCGGGTTAGGCTTGCTTCGCAGGCTTGAGCCAATCCTTGACGGTCCGCATGATGAGGGTAGGCTTTGCTGACAAGATACACATCGTCCCGGCGGCCTCGAATGGCCTCCCCGACGATCTCTTCTGCGCCGCCCTCCGCATACATTTCAGCCGTGTCTACTAGCGTCATCCCCAGCTCGAAGCCAAGTTGAAGCGCACGCACCTCCTCCTGGCGAAGGGAGGCTTTTTCGCCCATATACCACGTGCCCTGCCCAATGAGTGGTACTTCACGACCGTCCGTCCATGTAATCGCACTTCTCTTATGTTGACTCAACTACATTCCCTCCTTAGGAGCCTGGTGTCACAGGCTTGTCAAATACATGACTCTGCGTCCAGTGCTGACCACCATCCGAGGTGGTATATAGGATCGGGGCCTGCTCTGAATCCGAGAAAATAGCCCAGCCTTCCTTGGCATTGGCCATCCCGATTTGCTGACCGCCATAACCATCAAAGCCTTGTTTGCCATTGTTCCACGTCTTGCCTCCGTCATTGGTCCAACCAATCGTATTAGGCTTGTCACACGGTGCACAGTACCCACCCATCAAAGCGGTACTGCTGTTAACCGCATAGAGCATGCCTGGTGCCGTCCCTTCATTTTTGGTAACCTGATTGTCTTGCTGGCTAACACCTGGTGCAGGACCGCCGCCGGCAGTAGAATTCGCCAGTACAGTACGCCAGCTTTGTCCGCTATCAGCCGTATGCCAAAGCGAATACGACGTCTGATTCATCCCTGTATCTCCAACCAGCTCAATCCATGCGTTGCCCCGTTCTACCGATCGAATAGTTACTCCGTTCAGAGGCCCCTCGGTTGTCCGCGACATGACAGGAGTCCAATCTTGACCACCGTTAACGGTGTGCAAAATTTGGATCGAGCGATCTGTTTTCTGGGTTACTGCCCAGCCGTTTTGCCGATCATGAAAATATGGCTGTCCTACCATGTGGCTAGGCACAGGGAGCGAAGACCAGCTTTGTCCACCATCCTTGGTATATTGGTTGCCACTGAATCCTTCCTTGGATGATACAAATTGTAAAAAGCCCGCTTGTCCTTGCTCAGGTACAGTCCCGACAGCTTCCCAAAGCTTGCCGCCATCGTGAGTTGCCAGCAGTGAACCGCTATCTTCCATAACAGCCCAAGCCTGCTCTCCATTCAAGGCAAAAATCTGTTGAACCGTACCTTTGCCTTGATACTGCACATTCCAAACTGAACCGACTGAACCGGATGGAGCCGCGTCTGTTCGGGCAATCCATCCATTACCGCCGATCCAACCGGATTGGCCGTCGATTAATCGAAGCGCGGTAATATTGTCCATGCGGACGTTCGCTATACTAGCATCTGTCTTCGTTTGCCCGCCTGTCTCCACTGCTTTGTCAGTGCTGGACGGGGATGTGCTGCTTTTGCCGTCAGAAGCAGTCTGCTGTTCCGGTGTATCTACAGTGGCTCCCGAATCATTGACTTGTGTCGATGCAGAATCCTTTGGTTTATTCTGAGCCGTTTGTCCTGTTTGTGATCCTGTTTCACAACCTGCTGCTACTATGGCTACGGCGAGTAAAAGCACCCAAACCGATGTTTTTTTCTTCATTTTTGTTCATCCCCTTAAGTTGTTGATATACTTGCTGCGCGGGTATTGTATTCACAGCAAAGCATATTCTATGTATTACCCTGCTGTATTGGTTTCACTCTTGCGGTGAATATACGATACTGACTGTATTCGAATCGTTATAGGATTACGAGTTTACAGGAACAAAGCCGCCTTTTTCAATGGCCTGAGTTCCTGCTTCGCTTTGCAGCCATTCGAGTAATCGTTGCATCGAAGCACGTGGCTTTTCGCCTTCGCGTGTAACTACAAACAGTTGGGCTGTGAATGGATATTGTTTCGAACGAATGTGTTCTTTGTCGGGCTCCACTCCATTAATAGATAAAAATTTGACCTCTTGACGATTATGCATCACATTTGCGAAATAATAAAATGAATAACCGAGCGCGTTGTGATCCTTGTCAAAATCAGCAATTGCATTAATCATCTCACCCATTATACCAATTCGGAGTTCCCGAGGCGGTTCAGCCATGTCCTGACCTTTCATCACTTTCTTCTGCATATATGTTTGGCTTCCTGAGTTTTCCTCCCGCTGATAAGCAACGATCGGCTGATTCTTGCCCCCTACTTCACGCCAGTTACGAATAGATCCTTCATATATGCTGCGCACCTGCTCCGAAGAAAGTCCGTTAACCGGATTGCCTCTATGAACGAGAAAAATAAACGCATCCCACCCGATAGGTGTAAGCTTCATTTGAATTCCCCGACTTTTCGCCAGGCGCAATTCCTCATCGGATGGACCCGCCACCAGTATCAGATCCGCCTTCTTTTCAATCAGATTGACATAAGCCTGATGCGTTGTGTTGAATCTCAGTTCGTGAGCCGCACGAACCTTGTTCATTCCGGTCAATTCATGCAGCATATCCTGTGCGAATGGAATGGCCGCTGTAGCGCCATCTACTACCGGAAAATCCCTCTCCGCAATGTACGGACGCTGAGGAAGCATGAGCGTAATCGTCAGCACAATGATGAGCGCAGCAGATATTGCAGCTACAACCCATTGCCATCTATGGTCCACCTTTCCGTGCTGGTCGGTCACCGCTGGATAGCGATCTACCCCAACACCGACTACCATGCCAGCTATGGGCAGCAGTGCGGTCAGCAGAAACCAGATTCCACCGAGCTGTGTATATGACCCCAATACTTCCAGTATAGGTTCCGCCCAAGCGTGATAGAGTGAAAAAAGCTCCCACGCTCCTCCAGATACTTCGGCAAGTTGGCCGCCAGATCCTCGTAGTCCTATAATCCACAACCACAGCCCGCATAATAAGGATGCTAGCCCTGTCAGCATCAACGGAAGCTTGCCCATGTTGGACATACGCGCACTCAAAGCACCATAAGCTGCAAAAATGAGACCGACCAGCCATACATATAGCAGCAATATTACAACCACGGTTATATCCGTCACACCTTCATGCCTCAGCAAATACTGCACTTGAGGTGCTACAACCATACTCCAAATAATATTAAACATGACTGAAAACAATCCAAACATAAACGTACCGACCAGCCATGGCCAAAACCATGCTATCCGCACAGAATTGCCCTCTTTCGGCTTGCTTATAACTTCCTTTGGTTCAGACATGTACATCCCCCTATATCTTATAAATGAAATGAGTCTGTAAGCTATTGCTTCTTCATTGTACAATTATGGTAAAGATTAGTATACGAAAGGGTAGTAAAAATGACAAAAAGGCCTCCCCTACAGGATAGGCCTCTTTGGTATCGAATCTTCTCTATATCGCTCTGGCATGGATTAAAAAACGATGCTGCTTCACGTCCCAATAACCATCACGTTTAATATCCAAATACAGACTATACAGCTGTTCTATATATTTCTCTGGCTGGAAGTCTGCAATCTGCCATTCAATAACTTTTAAGTAATAGACAATCGCTCCAATATCGTAAAAGCGCTGGATCGGAAACTGTTCCCGCTGCTCTACGATTTCAAAACCATTACTTTTCAAACCTGCAATTGCTTGAGGAAGAGTCCAGTCCGCATACACGTAATCAGGTGCTCCCAAGCGGGCGTTAAGGCCTGCACAATCCAAGCCTCCTGCCTGTTGAGTCAAAAACGTACCTCCTGAACGCAAAATACGGTGCACTTCCGCTGGCGAAAATGACTCATGCTTGTTCAGCACAAGGTCGAACCCAGCATCGTCAAACGGAAGAAAATCGTCATCATGAATAGCCATCACGCGCACACCCAGCGGCTCCAATCTTCGCTTGGCGATAGGTACGTTCGGTGCATATGCCTCTGTCGCACATATGATCTCTGGAAAAGGGCGCAACTGCGACAAGAACTCTCCCCCGCCTGTTCCCATATCCAGCATCGCCTTCGAGGCATGCATCAACGCCAAAGCCTTGCTGGCATAAGACCAGTCCAAAGGTTCGCTCGCCACTCGTCCCGTGTCCGAAATGAATGAAAAATCCCATCCGGAAAATGACTGTTTATGATGATCCAACAACTGTAGAAATTCACGATCTTCTGTATATTTCATATTTTTTTGCTCCTCCACTATTGGACTGTACAATATTGAACTCTTCTCTCTGTATGTTCTACGTTGTATCACTCTGGTCTCTATTTATGTCCGTTCTAATGTGGAGGAGCTCTTGCCCGTCGATGAGGTTGTTATATGTCGTGTCCGAACCATCCCATGTTCATCTACCTCCGTCCATATTCCCTCTAAACCAGATACTGTCCCTCGTAGGAGCTTAAGGAACTGCCGGTAATGCCTTGGCAAGCTCCGGTGTCATATCGTTCGGAGTAAAATAGTAATAGCGTGTATGGGGATCTGAACTAAATAAAGGTTTGATCTTGACTTGAACCAAGTAAGTTCCTTTCGCCATATCTGGAGTATAGCTATTAGATCTACGCTTTTCCAGTACAGTGCTCCACAGCTTCGGATCTTCAATCGTTATTGCTTTGTGCTTTTGTTGAATGCTTCTAAATATTTTATAGTCTTCAATATATTGATTGGGTTGATAAGGCTCCATTTCCTGAGAAATAATAGGAACAGCCCGTATCGAAAAAATATCCTTGGAATCAATGATGACCTTATCCGCATACCCTTTTTGCTCTAGCCAATCTGTAAGCTTGTGATATGAAGCCGGCCAATTAAATGAAATTTCACGATGCCAGCTCGGTTCGTTATTGGTAGAGGATGACTCTTTATTTGTAATAGAAACATTCCCCAGAGGGTATCGATGTGATTGCATTTCGCTATAACTCATATTTAATACTTCTTCTCTGAGTACAGCTTCAAATTCACGAGTTTCTTTGGGATTGGTTAAAACCACTCGTCTTTCATTATCATCTACAGATTCGATATTGATCGTCTCTGCTTTTCCTTGCAGCTTATCCAGCTTGTATCTTACCGTTTTATAAGGCTCTGCTTCCATCACTTTAGTCAGTTCTGTCCGGAAAGGCTTCTCCGGGAATGTATAGCGGCGAGTCATGGTGGAACCATCATCCAAACGGTAGACTATGAATGCCGATTCGACGGCCAGGTTTTTGGACAACATTTTCTCGCCAGCTGCATGTGCACGTACGAGTTCTCGATGTAAATTCAGTACAGAGGCGATATAGGCCCTATCTTGGGAGTAATAAGCTTCTTTTTCTGCATCTCCCCCTAGAGGCTCCTCTTGCCCGACATAGACTTTTTCTACGGAGTGTGCTGTTGGAATCCGTCCCTCATAACCCAACCAACCTGAAATCGGGATATACAGTACCAGCCCCATGATCACACCGTAAACGACCATTTCCACCAAAGCACGAACACGCACAATTTGCCACGTCTTGCGGACGACCATTTCTACAACGATATAGCCTAAAATAGCTCCAAGTGCATACCCGAAAATCGACCAATTAGCTCCTCTTGTACCTGCATTATAAAAATAATCGCCTAGTACAAGCATGGCGCATAGTATAACCCCTGCCTTGAACAAAGGTTGAAAGAAAGAAAACGCTATAGCCTGAGTCGCCTTTTCGACCAAGCGTTTACGATACAAACCATAACTCAAGGCGACAAACAGCACAGAGATACCTAGATAGGCGAGTAGCTCCATGTAAGAAAAGGCGCGCTGTGGCAAGTTGTCCATAATGCGTACAAACGGCGATAAGTTTTCCCAAACATTATTATTGCTGCGAAACTCCGAGCCATTAATATATTGAACAATGGTTTCTCGCACCCGCACATATCCGTATAAATTACGTTCCAGAAAACGCCCTATCATCATGAATAGAAACTGAGGCAATAGCAGCAAAACATACACTACTACGGTCTGTAGCAACGATTGTCCCACACAAATCCCTACAAACACAGTAAAAGTAAACAAGAAAATCGTAAGGACGGACACAACCAAAGCCCACGATCCAACGTCATTAATTTGAAAAATATAAGGCAGTTCGACTGACGTGTTAACCCAAGCAGTTACTCCCGCAGTCAGCCATACAGGTACAAGTAAAAGAACAAGACCGCTAATTAAATGTGACGTTAATAGATGCTCTCTACGCAAAGGTAGGCTATGATACAAATCGGATGGCCCCTGTCGCTGAACAAAACGAAGCAGCATCACACCTGCCAGCACGGGTACGGTCATTAAAATTAATTTTTGCAATTCATTACCCGAGTTTGTGCTATCGAACAAGCTTTTTAAAACCACTCGCGGTTGTTCATCACCAGTGCTCATAAACAGTGGCAGCGGTACTGTAAACAGCAATCCTGCCAAGTACAATAGACCGATCCAGCCATGCTGTCTCAGGCATTGGCGAATTACGCCGCCGCTACAGAAGAATCGGTTGGATGTCATAACCTGCGTCCTCCATTTCATAAATGAAAATTTCTTCAAGCGTCAACGGCAGCAAATCGAACACATGCGGCTCATACGCTTCAATCGTTTCTGCAATCCGCTCTCGCTCACCCCGGATGATAAGCAGCAGAACACTGCCCCTCCGCTCCTTATGTACAACCGAAAGTTGGCCACAGACAGCTTCCTCATGCATGCTGTCCCGAAAGGCAACCTGCACCTTATGCGTATCGGATTTAAGGTCATCCACCTCTTTTTCCAACAGCATCCGACCTTGGTGCATAATGCCGACATGATCACACATGTCTTCAATCTCACGCAAATTATGAGATGAGATCACGACGGTCATCTCACGTGCTGCGGTTTCTTGGAACAAGAGATTTTTGATCATTCTACGCATCACGGGGTCCAGACCATCAATGGGTTCATCCAAAACCAGCAGCTCTGGCATGCAGCTCAAGGCAAGCAAAAAAGCGGCTTGGCGCTTCATCCCCTTGGAAAAACGGTGAAGTTTGCGCTTCGGGTCCAGCTTGAAAATCTCCGTAAGCTGTGTGTAGCGTTCTTCACTCCAACTTGGATAAATGGAGCGGTAAAACCGGGCCATCTGACGAATTGTCGCTTGCGGGAAAAAATAAGGGGTATCCGGCAAAAACAGAATGTGCTGCTTGACTGCAGGCTGCTCATACACCGGCTGTCCACCGATTAGCACCTTACCAGTATCCGGCCGGTAAATCCCGGCAATGATTTTGAGCAAGGTCGTTTTCCCTGCCCCGTTCGAGCCCAGCAGTCCAAAAATGGAGCCCTTCTTTACCGTCAGGGCGAGCTGATCGACAGCCTTTTCTTCCGTAAATGTCTTTGTGACTTCCCTTAATTCAATCAAGGGACACCCCCCTTTCCTTTGTTTGCATAGCTTCCACGTATATGTCGTCCACTTCCTGCTGTGTAAAACCGAAATGGACAGCTTCGATCATCAGTTTTAACAATGCCGCCCGAATCTCATCCCGCTTTATTTGTTGCGGCTGCTGCTGGGTAGGCGTGACAAAGCTGCCTTTGCCCTGGACGGAATAAATATATCCTTCGCGTTCCAGCTCGCGATACGCTTTCTGAATCGTATTCGGATTCACCGTAAGTTGAGCGGACAATGCCCGTACAGAAGGCAATTGCTCATCCGGCTGAAGCGATCCGTACACGATCATTTCCTTAACCTTCTCCATAAGCTGTTCGTAGATCGGCTTACGGCTGCGGATATCCAGCTCGAACATGGACTTCCTCCTTTCAACACTGGCTCAAATTCATGTATACATGTTCAACTGTTCTAACTGTACTATCATTAATAGTACAGTTAGAACAGTTTGTCAATCTTTTCTTTGGACATTTCTTACAAAAAATAGCCGCGATGCAGAATGCATCACGGCTATTTCTTTTTAGCCTTCCTTTGAATCATAAGGCTGATCACGGCTTATATTCGCAAGTGTGTGCCCTTCCGGCAGTTTTAGATCCAGTTGGAACCGGAATGTTGCTCCTCTGGCCTCGTCACTATCTACACCAATGGAACCCCCCATTAGCTTGACCAGGTTTTTGCAGATGGACAAGCCAAGACCTGTCCCTCCATATTTCCGGTTCAGTGCCGGATGAAGCTGGGAAAAAGGCTGAAACAACAAATGCTGACGGTCTGCCGGGATGCCGATTCCAGTATCCGTTACACTAAACTCAATCAGGCATTTCTTTTTACGGCGGCTGTAAGCCTTTCTCTCCACAAAAATATTTACACGCCCTCGCTCCGTAAATTTGATCGCATTGCTCACCAAGTTCACCAATATCTGTCGGATACGCACATGATCACCGACTAGCATCCCTGGCATTTCCTGATCTATATGCCATTCTAGCTGGATGCCTTTTTCCATAGCCTGCGTCATAAATAGGTCCGCTACACTGCCAACCACATCCTCCAGCACAAAAGACTCATGCAGCAACGACATTTTGCCAGCTTCGATTTTGCTCAAATCCAGTATCTCATTCAATATCTGCATCAAAGCGTTGCTACTGCTGGTAATAATATCGATATAGCTACGCTGCTCCTCATCTAATTCCGTGTCTGCCAGTAATCCTGCCATGCCTATAATGCCGTTCATCGGTGTACGAAGCTCATGACTCATCACAGAAAGGAATTCTGACTTGGCTCGATCGGCGCGTTCGGCAGACTCCTTGGCCCGAATAATCTCCTTTTCATTCGTCCTGTCTACAAATACCATCACCGCTCCTTTTCGTTCGCCGTTATCCATCAAAGGGCTGATTCGATAGGAGGCCAGAAAACTGGACCCGTCTTTTTTCCAAAATACAGCTTCCTCTGCCTGATAAGAAGCGCCGCTGCGAATCGCTTGGAGAATAGAAGCCTGCTCGTCCGGAAAATGGCTGCCTATTTCGTCAGCATGGCGAATGACGTCTATACATGAACCGTTCAGCGGGTTGGCTGATCCTATGCCGAACATCTCAACAGCTGCCGGGTTCATAAAGCGGACATGTCCTTCGGTATTCAAACCCACAATTCCTTCGGATACTGCATTCAAAATCAGCGAATGCTCGTTACTGAGCTTTTCAATCTGAGCAATATAGTTTTTAAGAGGGGTAACATTCTCTATAATCCCGTAACAGCCTACAATTTCTTCTTGTACGAAAATCGGGATATTCGTCATCTTGATGAATAGACGCTCCCCCTCCTTATGTATGAATTCCGATTCATAGGTTTGTGTCTCCCCCTGTTTGGCCATTTCGATATGTCGTTTGATTTTGTCCTGTTCCTCAGAGGAAGCCATGACAAGTATTTCAGCTCCAAGCAGCTCATCCCTCGTATAACCCGTAAGCTTCTCCAAACTCGGATTCACGCTCAAAATATGACCTTCCATATTCATGGCGCATATCCCGAGTGGATTATGCTGAAATAGTGACTTATAACGGTTTTCACTTTCACGAAGACGCTGCTCGATTTCCCGGTGCTCTGTAACATCCTGTATCATCCCGACTACTTGAACAGGCTTGCCTGCATGCTCGTCCATCTCAGCTTCCCAGATCGAGCGCAGTACCTTCTGTTCCCCATTGGGCAATACAATCCGGTAAAAGGTTTCTTCGTGAATTCCCTTTAAGATCACGTTGTTGATAATTTGCTTCATCCGTTCAGTATCTTCGGGATGAACTGCCTTCATGAAAGCGTCAATACTTGTTTCAACCGGCTTGACACGATAGCCAAATATGCTGCGAAATTCCTTGGAAAAATGCATAACATTGTTGACCAGATCCCAGTCCCATGAGCCGAACATCGCCAACTGTTGAGCTTTTGCCAGGTTCTCCTCGCTCTTCTGGCGCTCTGTGATATTTCGTCCGATGGATAGAACTCGCTTGATCTTGCCCTGTTCATCCCGAATAATACGGTACGATACTTCCAGCCACAAATAATGCCCGTCCTTATGACGTACACGCCGCTTCATGATGCCTGTTTCCTTGAACATTCCATGTACACGCATGTAATCGGCATCTTCGATATGGTAAAATTGAAGCCGTTTTTTGCCGAGCATTTCCTGCTTCGTATAGCCAAGGAGTTTTTCCACCGAAGGAGAAATATATTGAAGTATGCCGTCTGCCGTGCTGTAAGAGATGACATCCGGCGTATTTTCGGTAATCAACATGTACAAATCCTCATTGTCCGAAAGCACCTGCTCCATGTCCTTTTTCTCCGTGACATCCATTGCATACGCAATCAAATAAGATTGTTCGGTAGCCTCATCATCAAATATGGTTAATTCCAGCGATAGCCAGACAGTTGTTCCCCGTTTATGCTTTAAACGCAGCTCTGTCTTGTAGACTTGATCCGTAGCCTTTAGCCAACCTGCATAGGCCTCCCTCAGCCCTTGCTGATCCTGAGCCTCATTATACAAGAGATGGTAATATCGGATATCCAGTAATTCCTCCTGCTCATATCCGACCATTTTGCAAAAGGCGGGATTGACATAAAGACACTTCCCCTCCTTCGACAAAATCACGATTCCTGTCGGGGCATGATTATACATATGTTCCAGCAAAGGCAGTCGTTGAGCAGCAGAAAACAAATGAATCTCCTCCTCTATATGAAAGACATTAAAACATGTATGCACAAAAGATTGCCGATGCAGGTTCATCGGCAATCTCTAGATTATTTTTTTATACCACCCGGCTAAGAAAATGACGCAAAAATCGCTCAGCAGTGAGTTGCGATTGCCTTCTCTACCGAGATGTTGCCAAAAGTGGTTGTTGACCCCCACAGTAGATTAGTATTCTTTCTTCATTATACACAATTTGAATGCTTATTCCCTTGGTCATCGAATTCTTTATTTGAAGACGTTAAAAAAGGCTACAGCAGTTGTGCCGCAGCCCTTTTTCAACAATTATCAGTTATTCAAGTGTATATATTCACCTATTCCTAAGGCTCGATTCCCCATACCAGCTTATCGTTGTGGAACAATGTTACTTTGTTCCATTCAGCATAAGAGGTTTTGGTTGGATCGAAGGAGTAGTCATTGGATTCGTTCAGATTAGACCAGTCGCTATTGTTCATGCGGATCTGAATATCACCTGTTTGCGCCCCAGCAGCAAGCGTGCCGGCAGCAGCACTGAATCCAATTTCAATATAGTTGTCTTTAATGGTACGCAGCACGTTATCATTACCTACTTGCGCCCAGTCTACCGCAGATTGCAGCTCTTGGCTGTCATCTTTCGTGAAGTAATAGCGGATTTTAAGCTCGCTCAACTTCACTGGTGTTGTCCCTTTATTTTTGAGGTTAAAGAAAGGCTTGGCAGCGTTATTCGCTGGATCCGTGTCCCCAGCACGATACATTACAACCAGATCACCTGTTGGATCTGTAGGATTCGTTGGATCTGTCGGTGTACCTTTTGGCTCAGCGCTTACCGTTGCGGAATCCTTACTTGTTCCTTTCGCATTCGTAGCACTTACAACATAGAAGTAAGTTGTTCCGTTCGTCAGTCCCTTATCCGTGTACTCTCTTTCCGTTACAAGAGGCGCAACGGTTGTAAAAGGACCTGCTTCACTAGTCGCGCGTTTTACCGTGTAACTCTCGGCACCAGTAGACGCATTCCAAGTCAGCGTTACTTGAGCATTGCCCACAACAGCCTTTAAGCCTGACGGTACTGCTGGAGCAGTAGGCGCTGGGTCTACACCACCAGTGGAAGGCACGATTGCAGGGTACGCATTTTGTACCAGCATTACAAACTGATCATGGAACCATGCTCCTGAAATAGGTGCATTCGGCAAAGCATCTGTTAATGTGCCATCCTTGGTTGTATAGGTAGGATCACACATACGGTCAAAGCCTTTACCCTCATCGTTCGGGATGAGTGAGCTGGAACCATCGGAATCCCCTGGAGGTTTCGCCCAGACATAGGCATCGATATGACCAGCTGGAGCCGTTTGTGGCGGCGTTCCCATACCTGCTCCGCTGTTATTACACCAGTTACCACGGTGTGAGCGTTTGTCTACACGACCGGAGTTTACATAGGAGTTAATATCATTGCCGACTGCGGAAGTCGGACGGTTAGGTCCTCCCCATCCATTACGGCCTGTATCAATTAACATACCGAGTGAGCTTGGCCAGCCTGCGCTGACAAAATCTCTATGCAAGGACTCTGCAAAATCCGATTCATCGAAATTAGGATTCCATTCGTAGTACTTGGACGATTTGATCGGCTGTCCACCGATATTCAGATTTGGATCAGGCAAATTAGGTTCTGTCAGCGGTGAAGTATTGGCTGTATTCGTGATAAAACCATCTACACTGGACAGACCTTTGCTTGTGTCTTTGAAAATAGTTGTAAACAGGGATACCGTTGCTGAACGGTTGTTATCCCAGCCTAACCAACCAGAGTGACCGATATCTACGTATTTGTACACGTTAGGAATCTCGTTCAGCTTATTCATTGTGTATTTAACACCAGCTTCGTAAATCCCTGTGGACTTGGCTTGCGCACATTTCGGATCATCCAGATTGGTTACCAGATTTGGCAAGCTATCCGGTTCAATGATCGCAACGATACGAATATCCTTATATTTAGGATTTGCAAAAATAGAAGCTATTTTGTCAATATAATCCTTTTTATAAGTTTCCAGACCTGCCTGGGTCAGCGGCAATTCACCATTGGAAGCCAAGGCATGACAATCCCGTCCGGGCAGATCATACACAATGAACTCCGCCGTAATCGGTGTGTTGCCTTTCTTTTGCGCCAATACTTGGTCCAAATGTGCCTCCAAGCCAAGCTTGCCTCCACCGCCGTTAATAGCGGCGATACGATCAAGCCAAACGGCTGTCGGGAATGTTTTGACCGTTTGCATTTTTGCCTTCAGATTCGCATCCGTAACCTTGGCAATCGATGTGTCGACACTAGCTGCATAATCAGGGCTAACGTATTTTGTCGCCCCTTGGTAAGGATTATCGACATGGGATTCTGCATGTATTTTATCCGTAAATCCTGCACCTGGTAGAAAGCTGCTTGCGACGAGTGATAGCGCAAAAGCATACTTCATTCCTTTACGAAGCACTTGCTTTGTTTTCAATTGCTTCACCTATCTTTCCGTAGATTTTGTTGAATCTTCCTATGTCGGCACCTGATTGTTATATGATTAAATGTGTGTTACGCCTACTCTCTCCCTAGAAAAAGTAGCGTTCATAGTTGCGAAAGGTAAGCGCTTTCTTTTTGTTCATGCGCTCACATTTTTCCCCTTTTTGTCACCTCCTATGTTAGATTATAGTGAGCTGGAAATCTGCTGTAAATTGAATAAATTAAGGACTACAATTATTAATTCGGCATATGAATTGCCACACCGACGGTTCGGCATGGTCTCTCTTTTTTTGAGATTGGTTCTATCATTTGTTGAACTTCCCTGCTATGACAAGCCCTCAGGAGATTCAGAGTCGACAGTAAAAGTGTGGATTCATAAAAAACAAGACTGTATTCTTTAATTTCCGTCAGCCCAAATCGACAAGGATAAACTTTAGGCTGCTATCTACGCCAATCGTTAACCTATCGACAGCAAAAAAAGGATGTTTCAGGCCTACGACCATGAAAACACCCTTTTATTGTTGTTCAATCCCCCTCTGCTCATTAGCAGGTCCATGGAATGAGCGTTACTGCAATTGTACCAAATAGTTGTTACGCATTGCTGTTCTGTACTTTTTCGCGATCCTTGCCTTTGTCAGATTGTCCTGCGTTTTTATTGGCAGCATCCCGATCCAGCTGCATTTCTTCAACTGTCTTCACCTTAAGCCGTGCTGCTCCCTCATAAGATTGGGTTGGAATCAGATCGCCTGCAGCCAAACGTTGGCGAGCTTCGGCAATCGCTGCCCCGTATTGCGGCAACCATGCTTCCTGTGCCACTAGCATCTCATCGACCATCTGCCAAATTTCTTTCGGGTTACACACCGCGCCCACTAACGGGTCCATCATAAACGCTTGGCGCAGCAGCTTATCGTCTCCATGTACAGCCGCTTCAACAGCCAAACGCTGAACGGAAATACTAACATTGCACACGGCAGCAGGACCCAGCGGCAGTTCTCCAACTTGCGGCATAGAAATACCGTTCCGATCCACATATCCAGGAGCTTCAATAATCGCATCGTCCGGCAAGTTGGAAATTACACCGTTATTCACGACATTAAAGTGCCCCCGGTACACACGCCCGGTTTCCAGGCTTTCAATAATGTATGAGCCGTGCTCTTCACCTCGATGCTCTGCCTTGTACTCCAGTGGATCTTCCTTCATCCAGTTAGGGAAATCTGTTTCAAACCAGTTACGTCCTTCCGTACATACACGCAAATAGCCGCCTGTTTCTCCGTTGATCCAGTTGCCCAGATCAATCCAGTCCAGAATTTCATTCGGACGCTTCCGATACCAAGGCACATATTCACTGAGATGACCATTCGACTCTGTGCTGTAATAGCCAAAACGACGAAGCATATCGATGCGTACCTTTTCGGTGCGGCTAAATTCAGGATGTTGTTCAAAAGCCTCCAGCAGTCCGGCTGTCAGATCCTTACCCTTATGCGAGGCCTGAATGTACCATGTTTGGTGATTGATTCCGGCGCATACAATGTCCACATCCTGCTTCTCCAGACCGTACGCCTCGGCAATTTGGTGATGCCCATTCTGGACGCCGTGACATAGACCAACCGTACGCACGCCACCGTACTTGTTGCAGGCCCAGGTCATCATCGCCATTGGGTTCGAGTAGTTCAACAGCAGCACATCCGGTGCACTTAGCTCACGGATATCTTTGCAAATCTCCAGCATTTCAGCGATACCACGCTGGCCATACATGATGCCTCCTGCACATAATGTATCGCCCACGCATTGATCCACACCGTATTTTAGCGGAATATCCACATCGGTCGCAAAGGCTTCCAGACCGCCGACACGGATTGTACAAATGACGTATTTGGCATCCTTTAGAGCTACCTTTCGATCCGTAGAGGACTGTATTTGTATGGACAACCCATTCTCACGAATATCCCTCTGACACAGTTCAGTAACCATATCCAGATTGTGCTGACTGATGTCCGTAAAAGCCACTTCAATATCGTTAAACTCCGGTACTGATAACAGATCTCGCAAAATTCCACGGGTAAAACCGATGCTTCCTGCTCCAATAAAAGCTACTTTAAATGACACGGCATTCAACCTCCGGTAATTAGAATTGTAATATACCGTCATTGTAGCAATATGCCTGTAGAAAGAGTTATCAAAATCATGACCAGATTCAAACTTAGGTGTCAAAAATCCTAACTTTCGCATCAACAGATGCTACTTGCCGTTGACGAAGCTGCGTGTGCTTCTCTTGTTTACTGTATAATGAGTTGTGTCTCTAAATATTCCCAAAGGAGCAAGACATGTCAAACCGTAAATGGACATTTATCCTTATTCCCGTCTTCCTGCTATTTGCCTGGCTGTTGTTTCAGTTCACTCTGTCTTCTCTTCAAATTCACCAATTTGCAGAACAATTGAAGACGGTTTCACCAAACGACGGGGGTTCCGATACAAAAGTGGTATTGATATCACAAGAGCTGGACAATTATTATTGGCGGTCCATTGAACAAGGAGCTCGAAAGGAAGCGGAGCAGTACGGTATGAGGCTCGATTATATCGGACCGGACCGCATTAATCCGTCCGAGCAGATCAAACTGCTGGATAAAGCGATCGCCGCCAAGGCAGATGCGATTCTGGTTCAAGGGATAAATGATCCAGAGTATCGACGATTAATCAACAAGGCTGCCGCACTTGGCATACCTGTCATCACGATCGATACGGATGAGCCGGACTCCCGAAGGCTGGCTTACGTCGGAACGGATAACGAAGGAGCAGGAAAACAGATGGGCATGCTGTTGGCGAAGGCCTCTGGGGAGCATGGCGATATTGGAGTTATGATCAGCAGCGAGCGCGTCGAGAATCAGCGGCTCAGACTTGCGGGATTTCGTTCTGTGATCAGCCGCTATCCCAAGCTCCGCATTGTGGAGATTCGCTCCTCCAACATTTCACGGCTTCAGGCAGCCCAGCAAGCTCAGAACATGCTCACCCATTATCCGCAGATTCACTACATGGTCGGATTCAGTGCGCTGGACGGCCTTGGCATTCTGGAAGCCTCGGAGCGGCGCGGCGTGCGGAATTTGCAGATTTTCGCTTTTGACGATATGGCCGAGACGTTGAAAGCTATCAAACATCGCAAAATCGAGCTCACCCTTGTTCAACAGCCAATGGAAATGGGGGCTAAGGCTATAAAATTGCTGAATGATTATCTAAAGGGACATGATCCCCAGGAATTAACATACACCAGGGTATATGAAGTGCATGCGGACACTCCTGACAACATGTCTGGAGATGACAGACGATGACGATCAGAACGAAGTTGCTTCTGTTCATCCCTCTTCTAGTTGTGTTCGCCAATATCATCGCTTACTTTGTATTCCAAAGCGGGAAGGTCGTCCAACAGAGCTACGATGAAATGCTTGGCCGCATTCTTCTCATCGAACAAACCTCCGAATCGGCGGAGAGTAACTTAAATCTCCTCTACACCTATCTGCTCAATCCAAGAGACGAGACGGGTGTGCAGGGCCCGACGGAATACCAATTGAAACAGCTGAAATGCAGAATCCAGGAAGTCTCTGACTCGACCGATCCTTCTTTTGCCGAGGAGGACTACATGAATCTGTTAGCCACCTTTCTTGAACAGAAGCAAGCTGCAGTTCTGGATGCAAAGGCACAAGATCCTCAATCGGCTTTTGAGCATTACATTGAAGCGGAGAAAACCGTCGGCTATATTCATGAGGAGGGCCAGCGACTGATCGATGCTGAACTGGCTTATTACCAGCCGCTCATCGAGAACATTCGGAACAAGAATGAGCAAATGAACGGATTGGGAGTGGCGTTGTTCGGCATGAACGCGCTGATGGGGGTTTTGCTTGCCATCTGGGTCTCGCGCAGCATTACGGGCCCTGTCGGCAGACTGGTCGGACTGGCGAAGCGAATCGCCACAGGTGATCTGAATATCGAGCCCCAACCGCGGCGAGATGACGAGCTAGGCGTATTGGCAGACGCCATTTTGCAAATGTCCGCTGATTTGAGCATCCTTATCGAAAAGGATAAACAGAGTCTGGAAATGCGGCGGCTTGTGAAAGAGCTAGAGCTTTTGGCTCTGCAAAATCAAATTAACCCGCACTTTTTGTTCAATACCTTAAATGTGCTCTCCAAACTGGCGATCCTGGAAGGGGCGGAGAAGACCAGCGACCTGATCGTTTCGCTGTC
This sequence comes from Paenibacillus sp. FSL W8-0439, assembly GCF_038008995.1. Taxonomy (NCBI): domain Bacteria; kingdom Bacillati; phylum Bacillota; class Bacilli; order Caryophanales; family Paenibacillaceae; genus Paenibacillus; species Paenibacillus sp. FSL W8-0439. Next base: position 1,177,790 of record NZ_JBBPAK010000001.1, on the reverse strand, counting down.
CAATCTACTACGGTACAGTCTGCAAAAGCTGGACAAACCTGTAACGCTCCAGGAAGAACTAGACCATATAAGCGAATACGTAACCATCCAGCAGGCGCGTTTCCGGGACAGAATTCGCTTTGATCTTCACTTTGACGCTTCCGTACTTCAGCAGCAAATTCCGGCCTTGACGATTCAGCCATTTATTGAAAACGCCTTTCTTCATGGTGTAGCTGATATGGAAAACGGAGCCATTATCACATTGACGCTGTCGAGAGCGGGCGAGGATGTGCAAATTAAAATTTCAGACAACGGAAAGGGTATGACGGAGGAAACCCGACTGTCCGTGCTCCGTCTAGAAGGTGGAGCTGAAAGCAGCAGTTCAACAGGACTTGGAATGCAAAACGTGTTTAGGCGGCTGCAATTGTTCTACGAAAAGGAAGGAATGGTTGAAATCCGAAGCCATATCGGATTAGGTACTACCATAACAATACGAATTCCAGTCAAGAAGGAGAGTGAGCAGACGAATGTATCGGTTGTTGATCGCGGATGACGAAGCTTTGGAGAGGGAAGGACTGGAATTGATAGTGGAACGGGCAATGCCGGGGGTATTTCGGTTTATTCATGCCGACAACGGCCGCATGGCGATCGAATATGCGGAAGAGAACCGGCCTCATATTGCCATTCTGGATATTAATATGCCCGGAATTGACGGGCTTGGGGCGCTTCGTGAATTAAAGGAGCGTCTTCCTGATACCCGTTTCGTGCTCGTCACCGCCTATGATTATTTTGCTTATGCACGTGAGGCGCTCTCTTTGGGCGTAAAAGAATACATTCTGAAGCCAGCGAAGCGAGAACTCATCATCAGTACACTGAAACGACTGATTGAAGAAATTGAATGCGAGAAGCGAGCACGCACGGAAGAATTGGAGCTTAGGCACAAAATCTCACAGCTGATGCCGCTCGCAGAAAATGAGCTGGCTTTAATGCTTATGGTCGACCAGACGGTGGATTCGAGCGCTTCTCAACTGTCGGAATGGCTGGACTTTCCTCTTGATCAGGGAAGCGCCATCATTGCTGCCTTTGAAGGATATGCAGACGAGCAGGACAAAAAGAAAATTTACGATCATTTCCGAAGCTATGTAAAAACACATGGCCCCAATTCCATTGTGAGCTCCCTGATCGACCATCATGTGGCCACTTTTTTACAAAAGCCGCCTGCCACCAGCGAAAACGACTGGCAACAGCGGATTAAGCATCTTGTTCAACAGCTCTCCGAGCTGGCCCAGCAGCAATTTGGCATAAAGACAGCTATTGGAATCGGCTCGCTTCATAGCGGCGAGGAAGGACTTCGCAAGTCCTATTTCGAAGCCGTTTTTGCCTCCACCCTACGCAAGCGCGATGGAGGTTACTGCCACTTTGATGAACTGAAGTCGTCAGAGGCTGGAAACGCCTCTGTGCTTGCCGTCAAAGAGGAGAATGGAATGCTTCAGCAGACGTACGTCATGTCAGCATTACAACGGATACGCGAACAGCGGGAGGTTCAAACACTGACTATGCTGGGCAGAGCAAAGATGTATATCGAGGAACGGTTCAACGATGACCTTTCACTGGAAGAAGTGGCTGATTTCGTCCACTTGAATCCTCACTACTTCAGTAAAATTTTCAAACAGGAATATGGAGAAACGTTCATCGACTTCGTAACCAGGTTAAGGATTGATAAAGCTATTGCTTTAATTAAGGAGGGCAACCTTGCCCTGAAGGAAATCAGCTTTGAAGTGGGTTATAAGGACCCAAACTATTTTAGCCGTGTCTTTAAGAAGATAACGGGCGTTCCTCCCACGGAGTTCAAAGGTCAAAAATCGTAGAGCTTCGTCCATGCCGACCATCGGCATGGATTTTTTTAAGCTCGAATGACAAGGTAATGCTAGATTTAGCCCCTCCGTCTCCAATTCGGGAAGCGAAGCCAAAATCGTGCGTGAAAAGGTCCGTTTATTGAAGACGATCACCAGCCTTTCTTTTATAAGCGCATGTTATACTTCTCCTCGAAGAACGGAATGAGGTTCTAGGAATCTGGAGGGGAGATGATCATATGGGAGTAATCATCCATAATGAAAGCGCTCAACAGAAAGCGCTTCAATCAGAAAAACCCAATATGCTTTTTGTGACGTTGGTATCCATCGTAGCTGCGCTTGGAGGCATACTGTTCGGTTTTGATATCGCGGTAGTTTCGGGAGCAGTTGAATTCCTACAGCAGCGTTTTTCGCTGAGCGAATTTCAGGTCGGTTGGGCGGTGTCGAGTCTGATTGTAGGGAGCATCACGGGTGCGGCTCTCTCCGGCTACATGAGTGAAAGGATCGGCAGAAAAAAGGTATTGCTGGCCGCCGGATTTTTATTTGTCATCGGCTCGATCTGCTCTGCAATTCAAGATACGTTCACCGGGTATGTTATCTTTCGTATGATCGGCGGCGTCGGCATAGGAATCACTTCCACTATTTGTCCGGTGTATAACGCGGAGATCGCTCCCGCCAAATACCGTGGCCGTTTGGTTGCTTTAAATCAGCTGGCGATCGTAACGGGTATTTTCCTTGTTTATTTTCAGAATTCGTGGATCGTCAGCCTGGGGGATGAAGCCTGGGGTGTCTCAACAGCCTGGCGCTGGATGTTCGGAGTAGGAGCTGTTCCGGGACTGATCTTTATGCTCCTGATGCTCTTCATACCCGAAAGCCCGAGATGGCTTATCAAAAAGAATCGGCCTTATGAAGCGCTGCCAATTCTGCTGAAAATTCACGGTGAAGAAGCCGCTAAACAGGAAGTACTTGATATCAAGGAATCGTTCAAAAATGAGAATGACTCATTGAGACAATTGTTCGCTCCCGGTATTCGGGTCGCTCTCTTTATCGGTATCATGCTCGCCATTATGCAGCATATTACCGGCATCAATGCCATTTTGTATTATGCACCGGTCATCTTTAAAGGAATGGGGCTCGGTACGGACGCTTCTTTGACCCAGACCATCTGGATCGGGTTGATCAATGTGTTGTTTACCATCGTATCCGTATGGCTGATCGACAAAGCGGGACGAAAAGTTCTACTAATGATCGGTACCTCGCTGATGACCCTCTGCTTGATCATTATTGGAGCCGCATTCAAAATGGGTCTAACCACTGGACCGCTCGTGCTCATCATGATATTGATCTACGTGGCCTCCTACGCTATATCACTTGGGCCAATCGTATGGGTCATGATCTCGGAGATCTTTCCGAACCGTATTCGCGGCAAAGCTGTCGCCATTGCTTCGATGGCATTATGGGCCGGCGATTATCTGGTCTCCCAGGCATTCCCCCCTCTGCTGAGTTCAGCTGGTCCGTCCAATACCTTCTGGATATTCGGAGCCATCTCGCTGTTCGTCGTAGTCTTTATATGGCGTAAAGTTCCCGAAACCAAGGGGAGATCACTTGAACAGATGGAAAATATGTGGCTCGAAAAATGATCCAAACTTTAGCTCTCAAGAAGCCTGATACGTTTTATAATGCTTGAAATCACACGACCTCTGAATTCATACCGACCTAAATCGGTAATGGTTCAGAGGTTTTTTTTTAGCTTCCACCCTCCTCCGCATAATTCCTCACATCACGCTCGACGGCGGTGCGGTATTCAACAGGAGTTTTGCCTGTGTGCTTTTTAAACAACATGTGGAAATACTGTCTGCTGGCGACGCCAACATAATCGGCAATTTCCTGAATGGGAATGTCCGTTTGCTGAAGCAGCATACAGGCCTTGTCCATTCGCAGCATCGTTAAATACGCGGTAAGCGTTAGCCCCGTATGTTTTTTGAAAATTCGATGCAAATACCCTGGGTGCAGATTGACGGCTGCGGCCATGTCCTTGACTGCAATATCCCGGTCATAGTTCAGATGGAGAAATTCAATGCATCGCTTGACGTACATATCCGTTTGCTGCGTATTGCTGCGCTCTGCCTCTTCCCGTAGACGTGCAATTCGTACAAGCAATTGCATAAAAAGCATTTCTGCCATGGCACCCGGCTGTTCTTTACGTTGATCCAGCTCCAGCACGAGACTTTTGAGCGCATAATATACCTCTTCCGGGTCTGATAGCACCAAATACGGGAATGGTCGCGACATAAAGGCCGTGACCTCCTGCTCCTCCGCTGCTATTTGTTGGATAGATGGTCCTACCCTCACCCCTTCCTTAAAACCAAACTCTACATTCAGCATCCGGCACGGTTGTTCTCCTTCCACCACCAACCGATGTGGGACGCCTGCATCCAGCATAATAAACTCGCCTTTGCGCAGCGTAATGCTTTCTTCCGTATTCTTTCCGGTTTGTACATCTATCCTGCACAAGCCAGAAATCATATACATAATTTCAGTGGAATGATGATCGTGGTAAGACATCGTATAGTCACGCCATTGCTTGTAATAGTAAGCAAAAAAACGGGGAATATAATCCCCGTCCCGCAGTCCTGGCTCAAACAGACTTCCGTTCATCCCCGCACCTCCGCAAAATAAATCAGGCTAATATGGCAACGTATATGTACCCGTTCTATTTTCACAGTTTAGCAGACTGAGCCTTGTTGTTCTATGGCGTCCACCTGTCTTAAATAGAGGATTCATCACTTTCTGAACTTAGATACTGAACCAGCATCCCTACAAATCGGTTAGCCATTTGTACATCCTGAGATTCGCCACTCCAATCTTCCTTGGAAGTTAGACTCATTTTCTGGAGTAAACCCATCATAGAGGTAAAGACAAAATGAGCAGTCTGTAAAGGTTCAGCATCCGACTTTAAGGATCCATCTTGGATTCCAGCTTCCAGAGCATCTATCAGGAAATGTCGTTCCTTTCCTTGGTTAACAAAATGTTTATATCGTTCTTTGAGTTCTTCATTTGAATCATAACCTTCGTAATGCAGGTCGAATAACAGAATAAACTTGATATATTCCGGGTGTCGCCCCGCATAATCAATCCATGCATCAAGCATCGAAGTAAGCATCTGCTTACCATTCATTTCGGCTGTAGGTGCTCTTCTAACAAATTCAGTCATGCTCTCAAGGATCTCCATTTGGACCTCAAAAACTATTTCATTCATGGACTGAAAATGCTTATAGAATGTAACCCGGCTTACACCAGCCACATGGCATACATCCTTAATATTCACTTTGAGAAAGCTCTGCTTCATAAAAAGTTCCTTCGCAGCCGCAATGAGTTCTTCCCGATTTTTGTTTTTCAAGTTCTGGTGCCAGTTCTCAGTCATTAGCAACCATCCGTTTCTCATTTTTTGATGTTTGAAAGGTTAAGAAAAGGGCAGATGCAAGGATTAGTGCACCAAAAATATAAGGAATATGAATGTGTTTGTCAAACAACAAACCCGCTAAAATAGGCCCCAATATACTGCCTAGGCTGGTATACGTCATATTCAGTCCGGCGGCATATCCTTGACGATCTCCAGCCGAGTTGGCAATCATTGTACTTACTGTGGGCCTTAAGAAGGCATTAAAAGCAAAGAACAGAGCCGATACCACCAGCAGATAACCTAAATTGATCTTAATAAGCATGAACAGTAAAGCAATGGCTGTCATAATTAAAGAGAGGCGTATAAGCTTCATCTCGCCAAGTCTCTTGATGAGGTAATCAAGCAGCCATACCTGCACCACGATGCCTATGATGGCACCAACCGTAATGATCATTGAGATTTTAGTGGCATCAAAACCGTATTTTCGTTCCACAAAAAGAGCATACACCGTTTCGTAATTCATCAAGCCTAATGTCATGATCAATACAAGGAGGAGATAACGAAAATAGGACGTCCGAAATGAATTCAGAATTTGCTTTCGAATCGGCTCCCTACGAACCCGTTGACCAACGGGTTTTCGTTGTTCCTTGGGCAGTGTCTCTGGCATATATAAGCTAAGCAGCGTTGCTACAAGTCCAAGTCCACCAGCAAAAAAATAAGGCACCCTAATGCCCAACTCAGCGATCATACCGCCTAACCCCGGACCAAGCACCATCCCCAAATTCATGGAAGCACCCAAGTACCCCATTCCTTTAGCGCGAGTTTCAGGAGTGGTAATATCAGCGACATAGGCCATATTGGAAGGAACCATTAATCCAATACCTATCCCTCCAATAAACCGAGCAATATATAGAAGGGGCAATGTCGTAGATACAGCAAACATGAGATCCGAAATGACGGTTAAAAACAGACCGGTGATGATCATTGATTTACGCCCGTATCTATCCGAAAGTTGCCCACCCAGAGGTGAAAAAATAAACTGTGCTGCTCCAAAAGCGGCAATAAGATACCCCGCAGCAGCTCCTGCCGCATTAAATTGTTTCAAATATTCAGGCAGAATGGGAATCACCATGCCTTGACCCAATAAAGCAATAAACAGATTCAGCATCAAAATGAAAAGCGGAAATGTAGCAGACTTAGGTAAGCTGCTCATGTTTGTAACCCCCTCCAATGGTTTACATTTTGTAATCCTTTACTATGTGTAAACCATATTAGTTGAATTAGGGGGCTTTGTAAATAAAAATACAGAACCTAATGCAGGACTTACACATAAGGCTCCCGTTTTGCAAACTCTTGCAGCATACCTCTTATTTGTTCTACCAATATAGCAGGTGCTTTCTGGGGTGAACCCGTGTCAAACGGAGGCTGAGGATCATATTCCAAAATCAATTGGACTCCCTTACTCATATCTTCTCCCAGTTCCCATGCGATGAGCTGGAGTGCCATGTCAATACCAGAGGAGACACCAGCTGCTGTAACGATTTTGCCCTGACGGACCACTCGCTCATCTGTTGGAATGGCTCCAAGAGATTGGAGCAGGTCTAAGGAACCCCAATGACTTGTGGCTATGGTTCCATTTAACAAGCCTGCAGCGCTTAAAATCAGAGAGCCATTACAAACCGATGTGGTCCATTTTGTAGTTTCATGTATTTGGCGAATCCAATTTAATGTTTCTTCGTCATTCATTGGAGTTTTATAATTTGGCGGACTGCAACCTGGAATAACAAGAATGTCAGCTGAAGGTACTTCAGAAAAACTATAATCGGCATGCAAATAGCCCATGTTTGAGTCCAGTTTGACTAACCCTTTTTTCTTAGCGACAAACTTCACTTCACATTTCAGTGTAGCAGCAAATACATCATATGGACCTATGGCATCTAATGCTGTGATTCCATCGAAAAGCATGATGGCGACTTTCATGAGGATCTCTCTCCTTTGAGGCGAAATTTTATTGTTGCACGCCCATGTTAACATACATATACGGGGTATGGGTATACTAATTAAATGTGAAATCAGTAAGTATCTCAATTTCAAACGTCTCTGATCACAAATACGGATTGTGCAATATCTATGTAAAGTCTTTAATTATACATACCTATAAAAAGGCATACTTAAAGGCCACCCCACGGTAGCCCTTTTTAAGTATGCCTGTAAGTCTGTTGATCAAGCCAGCTTATGAGCTTTGTTTTCTCAACTGACCATAATATAAATTACTGTAAAAGCCTTTGTGAGCCAGCAACTCCTCATGAGAACCTTGCTCCTCCAAACGACCGTCCTTTAAGACCAAAATCCGGTCAGCCTGACGAATGGTATTCAACCGATGTGCAATAACGAAACTTGTTCGCCCCTGCATGAGCCGTTCCAGTCCTTCTTGAATTTTCATCTCGGTGATGGTGTCAATGCTGCTGGTCGCCTCGTCGAGCACCAGGATAGAAGGGTTGGCCAAAATCGCACGAGCAATCGCCAGCAACTGCTTTTGCCCTTGACTGATGCCGCTACCGTTCGCTTCCAGCACCTTGTCGTACCCGTCCTTCATCCGCATGATAAAGGAGTGGGCGTTGGCCAGTTTCGATGCTTGTTCAACCTCCTCATCAGTGGCATCCAGCCTGCCGAAGCGGATATTTTCACGAATGGTCCCCTGAAACAGGAAGGTGTCCTGTAGCACAAACGCCATACGGGAGCGCAAGCTTTCACGCTCTATGGTCGTAATGTCACGCCCGTCCAGCGTAATCGTTCCCTTGTCTGGGCTATAGAATCTGGAAAGGAGCTGGATCAGTGTCGTTTTTCCTGCCCCGGTCGGGCCGACGAGCGCGATCATTTCACCAGGTTTAGCCTCAAAAGAGATGGCTTCCAGCGTAGCGTTTCCCTCATCATAACCGAAGAAAACATCCGTAAACTGTACAGCTCCCTCCACATGCTTCACCTTTACTGCGCCGCGTTCATCCTTGGACTCTTCGTCTTCGTCCAATATTTCAAATACGCGCTCAGCTCCGGCAATGGCGGACAACAGTGTATTCCACTGGTTAGCCAAATCGTTCAGCGGTCTAGTGAACTGACGAGCATATTCTACAAATACGATAATCGTCCCTATCGTAATCGAGCCGCGAATGGCTAAAATCCCGCCGATCCCTGCTACAATAGCAAAGCTGAGATTATTCAGTCCGTTCATCAGCTTGGGGATAAAGCCTGAAATCGTTTGTGCCCAGAAACCCGACAGCCGAATACGGTCATTACGCTCACGAAAACCACGGATGACTCTCTTCTCCTGTGAAAATGCCTTGATAATCTGCTGACCGGACAGCGTTTCTTCAATGTATCCGTTCAGTTCGCCCAAGTTCTTCTGCCGTTCCTTATATAAAGGCCCGGTGCGGCGTGTAATCCAGCGCATCCCGGCTGCCATTAACGGCACCACGATAAAGGTTAACAGGGTCATCAGCGGGCTTAACCACAGCATCACAGTGAGTGTACCGATTAACGTCAATATGCTCGAAAAAATCTGAATGGCTGAGCTGTTCAGCGTAGAACTGACATTTTCGATATCATTGGTCAGACGACTCATAATTTCTCCCTGCTGACGTTTGCCATAGAAAGGAATGGGGAGTCGATGCAAATGTGAAAACAGATCGAAACGCATGCGGTACACCGTCTCTTGGGCAATCTCGATCATCCAGATATTTTGCAGCCAGGAGGTCAGCGAGTTCAGTAGATACACAGCCCCTAAACCTATGAGAAAATAAATCCACGTGCGTCCACCCGGCCCTTCGAGAAAATCATCCACCGCTACACCGACCAGATATGGAGCCAACAGCGACAGCCCGGAGCTGAGCAACACCATGAACAGGACCAGCATTAGCTTGGCCTTGCGACGGGCCAGATAAGCCCATATTCGCCCTACCGTGCCAGACCAGTTCTTCGCTTTGGCCTTGCGTCGTCCTTCAGCGCCAGCCGGGTTTCGCAGCACACCGGATTCCGGCGTAGGCTGACGGAACGGTTCAATGAGTTCCTTGAGCATGCGACTCCTCCTTTCCGTATTGTGATTCAAAGATTCGCCGGTACAAATCCGAGCTATCCATGAGATGATCATGGTTTCCACTTGCGATCAGGCGCCCTTCATCCAGCAGTAAAATCTGATCTGCTGATGCAGTTGAACTGATCTTCTGCGTAATGAGAAATGTCGTACAAGACAGGCCATCGAGTGCATTCAGCAATGCGGTTTCCGTTCCCACATCCAGCGCACTTGTGCTGTCGTCCAGAATCAGCACTGCCGGCTGACGCACCAGTGCGCGGGCAATCGACAGCCGCTGCTTCTGTCCGCCGGACAGATTAACACCACGCTGTCCGAGTATGGTGTCATAGCCTTGTGGCAAGCGTTCAATCATAGGATGGATTTGTGCCATGCGCGCGGCTTCTTGAATCTGCTCCAGACTGGCATGCTCTAGCCCCCAGGCAATATTATCCCGAATCGAACCGGTGAATAGCAGTACCTCTTGGGGGACATAGCCAATCGCCTCACGTAGTATGGAGCCATCCAGTTCACGAGCGTCCTTTCCGTCAAAGCGCACATGACCTGCATCTTCTTCATATAGACGTGTAATCAACTGTACAAGTGAGGATTTGCCCGAACCAGTAGCTCCCATAATAGCGATTCGCTCACCCGGTCGTGCCTTAAAGGATATGTCCTTTAATACAGCCAAATCACTGCCCGGATAATGAAAGCTCACCCGATCCATTTCCACCTGTCCCTCAATCCGTGTATCCTGTGTTGGAACACCCTTCAGCTCTCTCCCCTCTTCATTAGGTGTTTCCAAAACCTCTCGAATCCGCCCTGTAGATGCAGTAGCCCGGGAAAATACCACAACGATACCGGATAAAGCAGACAAAGCTCCAATCGTCCGCAGGGAATAATTAACGACTGCAACCACCTGTCCTACACTGGCATCTCCAGTGGAAATTTGACCGCGCCCAAACCAAAGTACTGCAATAATCCCTGCATTCATCGTAAACAAAATGAACGGCATCGTCGTTTCTGTCCAGCGTAGAGCGGACACCGTCCCTTTCATCAATTCACTTCCGTAATGAGCAAAACGTTCAATTTCATGTCGCATCCGCACAAAAACCCGGATAAGCCGAATGCCTGTCAGATTCTCCTGAATTACTCCATTAACGTCATCCAAGCGCCGCTGGACACTTTTAAACAAAGTGACAGTCCTCCGCATCATCACCAGCACAAATACGAACAGCACCGGGGCCATAACCGCCAGTAGCAGCCCAAGCCTAAAATGTACAACCAAGGCCATCACAATACTGCCGATCACCACCAGCGGAACTCGTGTCATAAATCGCAGGCTCATAAACACTGTATCTTGTACTTGCGTGACATCTCCCGTCAGGCGAGTAATCAGCGACGAAGTAGCAAACCGTTTGAACACCGGATAAGAAAAGGATTGCACCTTTTGATATAGCTTTTCCCGCACATCATAGCCAAAACCCTGACTTGCATGTGAAGCAAAAAAGGAACTGGATATCCCTGCCATAAAAGCGATAACGGCACTGCCCACCAGTACACCGCCCCATAACCAGACGACGGGCAAATCCTGCTGTCGAATGCCCTCATCTATGATTTTGGAGATCAAATACGGCTGCGATAACTCTACCGTCAATTCCAGCAACATCATCACGAGCGCCGCGATAGCTGGAACCCGATATTTTTTTAGAAAAGAGAACATCATCCCCACAAGCATTCCTCCAATGGCCCCTAGCCGTCCTTCCAGATCAGCATCTAATGGTTGTATGAATCCAAATCTGCTGTAACACCATGTATACGCACTTGATATAGCACTATATTTTATTATACCCCCCTGAAGGTTTTCGTTTAACCAGCAAATTGCAGGCTCCGGCTAAAAAAAGCACAAAAAAGAGAGCTCGTAAAATACAGCTCTCCTTCTGACATTAAGAAATTCATATCACATTTTCTCGATCCTTACATGTTGGTAAAAAGCCTGCCCTCCAAATACATTGATACCAAAATGCCCTTCGGCAAATGTATCATCTTCCAAGTCCATTACCTGTTCGTTATCAATCTCTATACGAAGGCGTAATCCCTCTGCTTGGATTTTAATATGATAGGTTACTCCCGGCAGTACAAATCTTGGAACCTTGGCCAGCACTTGCTGCTCCTCAAATCGACCCTCTTTTTTATAAAAAAGACGAATGGATTTCATGTTCGGGTCCAAATTCAAATAATAGCCACTCGACCCGTCAGCATTGGCACGAAAAATCATGGACCCAGCGCTCCCATTTCCATACAGCTTCATATCAGCCTCATACGTAAAATCTTTCGCCTGCTCAGAAGCCATATAATTTGCATCGCTAATATAGCTTCCGCGCATACCATCCGTCGTCACCATCCAGCGGGATGCGGAGACATCCGGCACCCAACCTGAAAGGTTGGTATAAAACTTCCCGCCATGCACAGTGACAGAGGTACTTGCTCTTACCGTATCTCCCGGAATGGAGGCTGTAACTACGGCTTCTCCAGGGGAAAGTGCCTCCGTGATCGCGTAGCCTTCATTTGACGAGATCACCTTGACGACTGCGGGGTTGCTGGATTCCCAATTCAGCAAATGTTCTTTTCTCCCGGAATGATCCTCCACACTCGCATACAGACGTTTCGACTGTCCTTCCGCAAGCTCCAGCTGAGTGTAATCCATGATCAGTCTGATGGGTGAAGCCTCTGTAACCCTCCAGCTATTGTGTAGCGCATACACATGAAGAGAAACAATTTTCACCTCACCACCTTGAGCATAGAAGCTCATTCCTCTACGCGCCGAATCTGGAAAAATGGCATCGGAAAATACGACTTCCCCATGGTTACCAAACACCTCGACTGAGGATTCGTCCACAAATATACGCATTTGAATTCGATTCCCGACCGGTGCCAACGATGCTTCATGAAGCGTTGAAAATAGGGGAGAGAAATCGGTAAGCCCTGAATCGGTACGGTTTATAAACATGTGTTGTACATCTGTTTTATAGCCGACTACCGTTCTTTGCTCACCGCCTTCCCGTACGCAAAACCCAAAAGTCGATGCCATCCCAACGGAAGGAAATTCGAACTCCGCCTCAATCTCATAGGCACCCGCCTTTAAACCTTCCAGTATATTCGGAGAAGATTCCGTGATACTTGCATGTTCTAGCGAAAATAAATGAGAGCGTAGCGAAGTCAGTTCGGATATCGGATGCTGTATCAAGCGGATGCCTTCATGGGTTGTTTTTAGCTCTCTCGGGATGCTGAACTGCCCCTTCCAGGGTGAAGTAGGGAAGCTGAACGGGTAGTCCCAATTCGTCATCCATGCCAGCATGATACGCCGCCCGCCGAGTACATTGGAGAAGGACATCGAGGCATAGAATTCCTTGCCCCAATCGGTTTTCAACACCTTCCCCGGCGGAAGATCATTTTGAAATTTGCCATCAGATGTCAGTTCACCGATAAAATATTCCGCATCCGAGCCTTGAGTGTTCGTACTGGCTCCAGTGCTAATCATCAGCACCCATTTAGAGGTGTTACCCTCGTCTACCGCGAGCGGGAATAGATCCGGGCACTCCCATACCCCACCCCGTATATAATCGCCATAGCCAAAATTATCCGTCCAGCTCCAATCTAATAGGTTGGCGGAGGTAAAGAAGCGGATATGGTCACCTCCCGACACGACCATAATCCAGCGCTGATGCGCTTCATCCCATACCACTTTCGGATCACGAAAATCCCAGTTACCAGGATCGTTTTCATTTTGGCCCGGATTCTCAATTACAATCGAGTGGTCTACTGGGTATTGCCATGTCCGCCCCCGGTCTGTGCTGTAAGCAAGGCCAATTCTCTGGTTTCCCTTGGGCTGATCGGGATTATAGGAGGTGTAATATGCAATCAGCCCTTTCCCGCCATAGTCGCTGAACAAGCCGGAAGTATTGGTGAGATCAGCTACAGCCGAGCCGGACCAGATATGGCCCAAATCATTCCACTTTAATGCCAAGGGAAGCCTTTTCCAATCCAGCAAATCCAGACTGACCGCATGTGCCCATTGTCCACCATCCTGATGAAATAGATGATATTCTCCCTCGAAATATACCAATCCGTTCGGATCGCTGGCCGAGCCTCTGGCAGGGGAATAATGATACTGCGGACGATATTTTTCTGTATAGTAATTCGAGACGGAGGTAAGGTAGATATCCTGAAAATAAGCCGTACCCCCAGTTGCCTTTATGCCTATAAAACCACCGGAATAACTGCTATCCACGATGTCAATCGCCGCAGGCGTGTAGCCATCTACAAACACGCAAATCCGCTCTCCGTGTGTAATGATTTCTAGACTGTGTTTACTGCCCGATGTATCCAGATACGTCATCACCGAGCTTGTAATCAACGTTCCGTTCGCTTTTCTCAGATGTATCCGGATCTGATGATTCTCTCCTTGCACAGAAGCAATATAGCCCTCTGTTCCCACCTGATTCCCTCTGAAAAATAGTCCTGCTTCCATTCCCGGTTGGGAAGGGTTCAGCGTCACACTACCTTCCATGACCAGATCGGCAGCTGTCGTACTAAATATTTTCAATGCTCCTTCAGAACTTGTTCCCTCAGCTTTTTGCCCTTTGAGGTCCGGTTGCCATTTTCCACGGATCAAGAACGGTTCATCTACATTCGTATCCATATCACTGACTTGAATGTTCTGAAATAATGCCGACCCATTCCAGACATTCAGTCCCAAATATCCTGATGCATACGTCGTATCGACCACATCTATAATCGGGCTATACCCTTCATCCCAGTACACTTTAAGACGCGAGCCTTCTACCTTCACCTTGAGATGATAAATATCTCCTTTTTGTAATTCTACTGGCCGTTCCTCTTTGAGTCTTTCGATATCCCCGGCTGCATCGCGCAACCGTAATAATCCGGCATCTGGCACGATTTGAAGCATATAGGAAGAACATCCGTCCTCACTGGAACGGAAAACTAGGGTAGCATCTGCCTGTATGTCTGTGACCATCACATCCGCTTCAAAAGTAAAATCCTGTGATGTGGTTCCAGACATAGCCATCACGTTTTCCTGTGGCTCCGACCTCAACAAAAGTCCCTGGATGTTATTTTCTATGTGTCCCTGCCCTTTAATATGCCAGTCCGTCAAATTCGTGCGCGTGTTTGTGAGCTCTATCCTCATCGCCAATTTCCTACCTTCCAGTACGGATTATGAAGAAAACCTCATTTTAGCGCATAAAGCTCCAGCGAAAATAACGTAACCCGCTCTTCTGCTGCGAATATTTCAAGACCCTTAGCTTCTGCATCAGGAAATATTAAATCGGTAATGGCTACCTGTCCGCGATCGAAAAACACTTCGATAGACGAGCGATCTACATAGATACGGATGTCCATGCGATCCGGTAAGATTGTTAATGAGGCTCCATGTTTGCCTGCAAAGTCTTCATGAAAATCCGAGCGACCAGACCGTGTCCGGTCCACGTATACCTCCTGCGTGGCAGAAGTGTAACCGACGAGTGTTTCTTGTTCATCCGATACCCGCACTTTAAAGCCAAAGTCTCCAGTGGTTGCAAATTCAGCCACAAGTTCGTAGCAATCCAGCTGCAAGGCAGACAATGCGTTTCGCACTTCCTCCCAAGATGGTTCTGTGAGTGAGAGGACAGGGGTTCTTAATCCCTCCAGCTCCCGAACAGGGCGCTGAACAAGCGCAACTGTGCCCTTTCTCGTTTCCAGTGCGAGTTCTCGCGGAATGGACATGGCACCTCTCCAGCGCTCCGTCGGTGTCTGATTGGCATATCTCCAGTTGCTCATCCAGCCCATAAACAGGCGTCGTCCATCCTCTGCCGGGATATCCGACCAACACACACCTGCGTAGTTATCTCTGCCATAATCGAGCCAGCGGACTTTTTCACTTTCCGCATCTGCCACAAATGTTGCCCCATCAAATTCACCCGTAAAATACTGTGTTCTAGACCCTTCCCGAATCCCCGGGGTATCGCCAATGCTTACGAGCATGACCCACTTCACCTGTTCGCGTTTCTCATCAACATATAGCGGAAATAAATCCGGGCATTCCCACACCGCATCATGACTACCGATGCCGTGTCCAAATTCACTGGCAAAAGTCCATTCCTTCAGATTCGGAGAATGATAGATTCGAATCGTCTGACCGCAGGCCAGCACCATCACCCACTGCTCTGTAGGTTTGTGCCAAAACACTTTCGGGTCCCGAAAATCAATGCATTCCTTATCCTCCAGCACCGGGTTGCCTGTGTATTTAATCCAGGTTTTCCCCGAATCGGTACTATAGGCAAGGCTTTGGCACTGCTGCACCTGTTTCGTCCCCGGAAGCGAAGCATGATGGGTGAAAATGGCTACCAAGCCCGGCTTGCCGCCAAAAAATCCGGATCTATCCTGTTCATCCACTACAGCGCTCCCGGAAAAAATCGTTCCTAGCTCATCCGGCTCCAAGGCAATTGGCTGCTCCTCCCAATTCATCAAATCAGTGCTGACAGCATGCCCCCAATGCATAGGTCCCCATGTGGTGCCAAATGGGTGATGCTGATAAAACAAATGATAGCGTCCTTCATAATAAACCATTCCATTCGGATCATTCATCCATCCGCTTTTTGGTGAAAAGTGATAGGATGGGCGGTATTTCTCTTGTCTAATCACGTTCATATACTCATCTCCCTCGAAAAAAGATTCATTTACTTGTGCTTCTGTCATAACCCGCTTGTTTGATTTGCAGCCATTCCTGTAATCCCAGACTATTCAGCTCCTGCAAATATTCCGGCCACTCCTCTTCGACCTTGCCGTTCTGATACCATTCCGTACGTTTACGAAGAACATAGGCGAATAGATCGGTTTCAATGGTCGATAATCGATCCAGCTCATCGATAGAGAAGAATACTTTAGGATAATTATGATCCGCTTGCATATGCGGAACCATCACCTTTTTGAGCAAACCCAATCGCCATGTCGCATCTTCTGGCTGGGTTGTGTATTTTCCGTAGTATTCATCCAATACAGCTAACGGTCCACCAATGTTCGTCTTTTGTCTGATTTCTACCGGAGCCGAGCCTTCCAGCGGCAGATGCTTCAGCATTCCCTTTGCCGTATCATACTCAAAAATATTCTTCTGCTTGGTATCCCCGTAAGTTCCCCAGTTGTTCTGTATAGACTGGATCGGATCATACAGCTGGTCAATCCACTTGGCAGTCGCTTCCAGCTTCTTATTAGCACTGGTGATCACCATGCGCCCGCGATCGAAGCCGATGCCATTCGTTCGTGTAACATTCACATGTCCATCCGGTCCAGCCAGCGGCGGCATGAGATCGTATTTTTTATTCGGGCCTGTAATATTGGCCTTATCCCATGTAAAGTACAGACCATAGCGGTGATCCTTCCCTTTGGCTAGATAAGTGTTCCAATCCTGCTGGGAAGACTCTATGTCCACCAGCCCTTCCTTGTATAAATCATGAATATATTTGACTGCTTCCTTATATCCGTTATCCGCTGCTGTAAAAACGACTTTCCCATCGTTCGTCACTACTGTATGATCCCAGTTCTCTCCAAGCCCAAAGGACCCGTATAAAAAGGCCAAATCCTCGCCGCCAGGCTTATCGATAAACGATAATGGAATCTCATCTGCCTGCCCGTTGCCGTTGGGGTCCTTTGTTTTAAAGGCAATTAGGACCTGCTTCAGCTCTTCGGTCGTTGTTGGCATGGACAAGCCCAGCTTGTTCAGCCACTCCACATTAATCCACGGCAAATCATCCACGGACTGGATCGCTTCTTTTCCTGTCCCCAATTCTTCAATCCACGGAAAGGAATAAATATGTCCATCCGGCGCAGTCAACATCGCTTTATATTCTGGGGATTGCTCCAATACCTTTTTAAAATTCGGCATATGCTGTTCAATCAAATCCTCCACCGGAATAATGACACCGTCTTTGGCTAGCTTGAGCAAGTCATAATCCGAGTAGCCCGCGTCGAACACTGCATCCGGCAAATCGCCGCTGGCAATAGCCAGATTTCTTTTTTCCACAAACTGGTCACTGGTAAAGTTCTTCCAACGAATATGAATGCCCGTTTTTTCTTCCAGCCGTTTGTTGATCAGCTTGTCGTTCGGGTCTGCCGGAGCGAGTGGAGAGCTTTGGGTTATAAAGTTGAGCGTCACTTTTCCATTCACATCTGTTGCATCGCTCTCATTAGAAGAATTGCTGCTGCCGCAGCCGGAAAGAACTAAGATCGCCGCCAGTGCGGCAAATGAGGCAGTTTTGACTGTTTTCATCTGGATGACCTCCATCGGATAATGGTAAAAAGCACATATAGTAAATGAAGTGTGCGGCATCTGTTATTTTAAAGAGCCGACCATAACGCCCTTTTCAAAATACTTTTGGAAAAAAGGATACATCACAAGCAGTGGAAGACTGGAGATGACAATCGATGAATATTTGATCATTTCCGAAAGACGTTTCAGTTCCGCCATTGCTAATTGATCACTAATCATGCCAGGCATCGTCTGGTTTTGGATCAGGATCGATCTCAGCACCAATTGAAGCGGATGCAGCTGTGCATTATCCAGATAAATCATGGCATCAAAATAAGAATTCCACTGACCAACAAAGGCATATAGCGCAATGACAAAAATAATGGGTTTGGACAGCGGCAGGACAATTCTAAAAAATATCGTCCAGTCCGAGGCTCCGTCCACGTTGGCGGCCTCTTTTAATTCATTAGGTACACCTTTAAAGAACGTTCGTGCCAAAATCAGATCCCACACATTGATTGCACCGGGAAGAAGAATAGCCCATACGGTATCCAGCATCCCTAAATTTTTGACCAACAAATAGGTTGGAATCAGACCTCCACTGAAAAACATGGTGATGATAAACAATGTCATAAAGAAATTCCGCCCTACCAAGCTGTTCACCGATAAGGCATAGCCAGCGCAAATCGAAACCGTCACAGAGATCAAGGCAAAGCATGAAGAATAGAACACCGAATTGGCAAACCCACGGAGCATCGCCGGGTTGGACAAAATTTTCCGATATCCCTCCACACTCCAATCCGAAATACGGAAGGATAGGCCTTTGCTTAACAAAACGGTCGGGTCCATAAACGAAGCAATCACGATATAACCCAAGGGAACTACAATAATCAAAACAGCTAAAGTGAGCACAATGTAATTCACACCTAGGATGAAGCGGTCCAGATTGGAATGTTTGACATGCATAAAGAGGCTCCTTTCCTAATAAAGCCCTTCTCCCTCATTGAGCTTCTTGACGATAAAGTTAACGGTCAGCAGCAAAACCACATTAATCACCGAATTAAACAGCCCGACCGCCGCAGAATAAGCATAATTGCCGGATTGCAAGCCGACTTTATACACATAGGTAGGAATAATTTCAGAAGTAGGCAAATTCATGGATGTCTGCATAAGATACGCCTTCTCAAATCCAATCGACATAATTCCTCCTGCTGCCAGGATAAAAACAATCGCCATAATCGGTTTAATCGTCGGCAAATCAATATGCCATATGCGCTGAAGCAGGTTGGCCCCGTCCAGACTTGCTGCATTATGCAGCTCGGGATCAACATTAGCGAGCGCAGCTACATAAATGATTGAAGACCACCCCGCCCCCTGCCAAATTCCAGACAGAATATAAATCCAGCGAAAATATTCAGGCTCTGTCATAAAGATCACTGGGTTGCCGGTCACCGATGCAATGATTTGATTCAGGGGCCCTGTCGGAGACAAGAAAATAAACAACATACCCACAATGACAACAACTGAAATAAAATTAGGGGCGTACAACACAAGCTGGATATTCTTTTTCAATCCCGCCTTGCGGATTTGATTCAGCATGACCGCTAACAGGATTGGTACAGGAAACCCGAGTACAAGTCCATAGAAGCTCAGTTTCAGCGTATTAAAGAAAATATCCGTAAAATTGGGCGATTCTAAAAATTTAGTGAAGTATTTTAGTCCAACCCAGTCACTTCCCCATATCCCTTTAAGCGGGCTAAAATCCTTGAATGCAATAATGGCCCCATACATCGGAACATACTTAAAAAGAATCGTAAGAATCAGTGCAGGCGCCAGCAGTACGTAAAGAAAATAGTTTTTGCGAATATAGTCCAGCTTGCTGCGAATGGACCTTTGCTCCCCCAGTGCTGCATGTCTCTGAGCTGCCTTAGCCAAGTTTGCCATTTGCGTTCCCCCCATCTGTAATAACCGTCTGTACAAGACAACTGAAAAGGCTTACATTTTTCATCTTCAATTTACCAAATCAAATTATCATTCGTCAATAACTTTTGTAAAATATTTTATTTACATTTGACCAAAATATTATTGTCATTCTGAGCTTTTGTAACAAAAACAAAAATAATCATCTCCTATGATCCAAATCTGAAAGTTCCCCATTAACAATGACCGCTTCACTTATGCGGCCCTAATGTACCCTCTCTGTTTCAATGAGCATTTTTTTATCCAGCTTATACAAATTTGAATTTCAGTTCATTTTTCGATCTGATAAAGATAAATACAGGCTATTAAATAAATTTTACAAATGTAAAAATATTTTATACATTTGTAATCTCAACATTGCTATTTTATGCGAACTATTATACATTTAGGATACATTTTAGGTCTGAACGGAAAGCTGGCAGAGGCAACTGTACCTCTCAGGCAATCCATTTATTAAGTGAAGGTGGAACCTGTCTATGAAGAAAGAAAAAGTCACCATTCAAGACATTGCTGACGCTTTGGGAATCTCCCGAAACACCGCATCCAAAGCGATTAACGGTAGTGAGAGCATCCCGGTTGATACTCGGAACAAGGTCATTAAAAAAGCGATCGAGCTCAAATATAAGCAATTTGCCTATGTGGAAACAGACAGTATCATCCCTAAGAACCAAGGTAACATTGCTCTGTTCACATGCAATCTGCCGAACAGCTCGCATTTTGGCTCCTTTCTGATCAGTGGGCTGGAAAAAAGAATAAGTGCAGAAGGGTATAATTTGTCGATTCATATTGTGCGGGAAAACGAAATCCAAGCGGGAACACTGCCTAATAATTTTGAAGCCTCTAAGGTTGACGGAATCATTTGTATTGAAATGTTCGATCCACAGTATAGTGAGCTCGTTACGAGTTTGGGACTGCCTACAATCTTTATTGATTGCTCGGTGGACATTTTTTGTCCTGATTTGAAAGCGGATTTATTGTTGATGGAAAACGAACATAGCGTTTATTCTGTTACCAAAAGCCTGATTGATCGTGGATTTACGCGGATCGGTTTTATTGGGGATTATAAACATTGCAAAAGCTTCAACGAGCGGTGGGTTGGATATAACCGTGCTTTAATCGAAGCAGGCCAAAGTGTGGATTTATCTTGCTGCATCGTTGATCAGGACCGAAATTTTTTCTCCGAATCGGATTGGATGGATAAACAATTGGAGGGCATGAGCGTGCTTCCATCTGCGTTCGTATGCGCCAATGATTTTATCGCCGTCAGTGTCATGAAAGCGCTCAAAAACAAAAACTTGAAAATTCCCGAAGATATTGCTGTGTTTGGGTTTGATAACGCTCCTGAATCCCGGATTGTAGAGCCTCATTTATCCACCGTGCATATTTACAACAACGAAATGGGAATTATGGCGGCTGAGATGCTATTGGCGCGGGTCAAAGATCCTTCCAGGCCTTATCAGATTACGCATATCAGAACTGAGCCGATATTTAGAGAATCGACTCCTTTACAAATAGAAAAGTAAAAAAGGGGGTCTGGCGACGCTCCGCGAACGGAACGTTGCTCCAATCGCTGTTGTATCCGGATATTATTTAACGGCATGCCAGCCGCACTCACTGCATATTACAGTTCTGCCTGGAAACCTGGTCCGTGATTCGGTCTCTTCAGGCAGCTGTTGGCAAGTACTCAGTCACGCTGAGAACAGAAGAGGCAGTCGTTTACATGACTGTCTCTTTCTTATGAAAATATACAAACGATTTTTACATTCTGCCCCTAATGCCGCACCCGCTGCAGCAACCCAAAGACCACTTGCAGCTCCTATTTCAGCTCCCACTCAACTATCGTGACGCAATCATCAAAATTTGGATTAGGATGACTCGATTTGTTCGGATTTTCGGCGTAGTAAGAGTGAAGTGAATCCAGTGGAACTTGACAGATTTTTGAGTAAATCCGAATATTAAATCCAGGATTAATATAGAAATAAATAATGTAATTGATAATATATTAATATTTTTTGTCGAAATATTACATTCGATGGAATCTTTTGGTATAATGATGTAGCAGTTTTATACAATTACAAGGAGGATTATTCTGTGAAGAAAAAACATTTAATTGCATCAGCCTTATCTTTAGGTTTATTAGGAGGAGCTATTGCCGTGCCCAGTGCGATCTTTGCGGATTCAGATGCTGTAACTGATTCTGCAAATACATCCACTACGGCGACCCAAGATGCTGGTAATACAACTACTGGTGACCATGTAATAACTCCTCAAAGCGTGGGAAATTCTTTTAACTTTACTGTAGGGGGAAGTGCAACTGCATCAGGCAGCTTCGAGGTTCCTAAGGGTTTCGGGTATGTTAAATTGCGCATTAGAAACTACGCTAATACCTCCGTTGACTTTACTGTAGAGCACAACGATTCCGGGAAATCGTATGTTGACGGCCAGACAATCAGCAAAAACAGTGAAACTGTTTGGAGAAGTGCTGATGCTATGCGTTCCGGGCGATATACAATTCAATTCCGTGGTGCTTCAAACAAAGTAAATGTGGAATTATGGGGCGTAGCCGGTTCACTTCCATCGGATGCCAAATAATAGCTAAACAAAACAAAGAAAGCTCCGACCTTGACCCGGTTTGGAGTTTTCTTTTTTTGTATTTCATGTGTACCCCTAAGTGCCTTTACAAGCGGCAGTACTGGATCAATGACAATATTTTCACCATCTAATCACGGTTGGAATTAATATGTGATCAGATGTAATAAGAACCATCAGTGTTGGAGAATTACTCCTAACACCGATGGTTCTTCTATATTTGGGGTCATATGCTCAAATTGTTGGATGAAGTGATTGAGCATGCGCCTGTTCCGAGCCTTTATACGTAAATATAAGAGACCTCATCTGTAAAAATAAAGGCGACCGCTGATGCTTACTCGCAAGAAAAAACGTCTATACTCTTAAACTTTAAGAATGTAAAATGGCAAGCCTCTGATGATTAAGAGGCTTGCCATTTTACTAAGTCTATTAACTAATGGATGGGGTGCTACAGTTTTAGTCTCCGGCTAATCGTTTATAGATCCTCTGCTGGAACTACAGGAACTACAGGGACCGCTGACTCTCCTTCTATTTCCTTCTCATCTATTTCTGCCCCATCGACTTTTGTTCCATCAACTTTCGTTTCATCGACTTCTTTTTCATCTACCTCCGTTGCCTCTACCTCATCCGCTTCGTCACTGCTCTCTTCATTCATCAAGGCTCTTGGTGTATAGAGCTTGGGAATCGGCACGTTCACCCAATTCATATCGGATGCAAAGTAAAAGCTTGTGTAGGACGGCTGGTTATAGCCGGTATTTTGACGCGCCACATCCGCACGATACTGCGGGTCATGCATCAACGTGTACAATTTATGCGTTGTCGGCTCAGTGCTCAAATAGATACGAATCGCCGAGCTATCCGCTGTACGGACAAGCATTTCCTCGCGCCAATCTCCGAAAATGTCAGCGACCAACGATGGCGTTCCTTTGGTATAATTGTTCGTTTTGGTACCTGCTGCGGTGAGTAATGTGCCTCGTTTCCAATCTTCAATGGTTGGGGTTACGTCGATCGCCCCGTTCACGATTTGTGTGGTCATATCAGCCGCCCATTTGATACTCATATTGGTACCCGGCATCTTGGTATCCAATTGTTTGCCCGCAGCGGTCCACAAGCCTATGGCCCAAGTCTCCAGTCCTCGCTGATTCGGGTCTATGTCACCGACCATCCCCCGACCTGTATCCTTACCGGAATATCCACCGTAGATGACTTCACCCGTTTTGGCATCCCGCAGCGAATAACCATAAGGGGCATAGGTGCCGCCTTCATGCACCATAAAGATTTCTTTTCCTGGCCGATCAGGGTCAATATCAGTCACATGCAGCGCGTCACCGTGTCCCAATCTGGCGGTTTGGCCCGGAATTGCGCTTTCAGGAGGCATAACATCAAACGAGCTGTACAACAGGCTGCCATCATGGTCGATCGTGGCGGAGCCATATACGATTTCGTCTTTGCCGTCTCCATCCACGTCTGCGGCACTCAGCGAATGCGCTCCTTGTGTAGTCAAGGTGCCGAATTTCGGGTCCGTTCCATCCCGTCCGTGCGGACTATCATTAAACGGATTGGTCATCGGTGCCCAGCCACTGTCCACCATCCAATGTTTTTGGAGATGGCGACCATCCCACGTATAAGTGACCAAGGTGGAACGCGTATAATAGCCGCGTGCAAATACGGCGTATGGTTTGCGTCCATCCAGATATGCTACTCCTGCCAGAAAACGATCCACACGGTTAGCAGGTTCAATCCGGGCCATAGCGTAGTCTCCCCACATAAGACCGTCATCATGGCGCTCTGGCTCATAGCGAATCGTCTCCAGCTCGGTACCTGTTTTCCCTTTAAAAATGGTCAAATACTCCGGTCCATCCACAATGAAACCTTCATATTCTCTCAGCTTGTTTTTGTCGCTCCGCGCAGGAGCATACACATCCATAAAGTAATCGGTCAGGCTTTCCGCATCCTTGCGGGATAACGGGTAGCTATACTTTGGAGCAATACCAAAGCATTCCTCCAGCGTAGCAGGCCACTGCCCCTTCACCACTTCTTCATGCTTCGTCCAGTTCATGAACATATTCACTACATGCTCATAATAATCCGTACGACTCAAACGATAATCATCCTTATGTGTAATTCCAGCTTTGCGATCCTCACGGGGCAGGGTAATATATTTTTCTTTTTTGGGCTTGCCCTTCTTGTCAAAAGTAATCGTTTTGGTCCCCGGAGCGGTCTTGAACATCAGCTCGGCTTTGCCATCGCCGTCAAAATCATACACCATCATCTGTGTATAATGGGCACCTGAGCGAATATTCACACCGAGGTCAATCCGATACAGCAGCTTGCCCTCGAACGTATACGCATCGACATACGTATTTCCGGTATACCCCTTCTGAGATACATCTTTGGAGTTGGATGGGTCCCATTTTACAAAAAATTCATATTGGCCGTCTCCGTCCACATCCCCCACACTCATATCGTTGGCCGAATAAGTATAGGATTCACCTGCGGGTGTTACGCTATCAGCAGGCTTTTGCAGAGGAAGCTCATAATAACCCTGCTGCCATGGCTTCACTTTGGCACTGCGATCCTTTTCTTTCCCTTTAACGACTGAAGCGACCCTGTACACCGCATTTCCGTTTCCTTCCTTATCCAGATAATTAGTGCTATCCGTCACCGTCGCGATTTTCTTGCCATCACGGTATACGTTAAAGTCCGCTCCTGTCAGCCCTGTTGAACTGTAGCCATTCACTTCCTGGGCCAATAACCGCCAGCTTAAAAATACACCCTCTTGCGTCGCCGCAGCTACCAGACCGCGATCCAGCTTTTCCAGCTGAATGCTGCCACTACGGTTTTGTTCTACTGCGATTGCTGATTCTGCCTGCAGCGTGGGTTCGGATAAGTCTTCCGCAGCCACTCCTCCAGTCGTGCCCGTCATCGCCAGCATTGCTGCCAACGCGGCGGTCAAGGTTCCCTTTTGCCATGCGCCTTTCCTTTGAGCCATCCAATTCGTCCTCCTCAATTGTATTGTGATGACAAGCAAATACAGAAAATGATTGCGCTTACATAATTTAAATTCCTTATTATTATAGTTTTGCTGTTCCCCCAAACGCGTTTAAATATCCGAGTATTTCTCTACACAAATCCGTGTTGTTGCCCGTTTCTATTGAAATGACCCCATTAGCCCGTTTAAAACGGTCCATTTTGTGAGTCGACCATGTTAGTTGAAGTGAGAATATCCGAATATCATAAAATGATAAAATGAACGAGCTGTGATCAAACATACATACCTATCAAGGTTCCACAAAAATGATGTCACAAAATGACCCGTTGCGATTGTTATATAGACATAAATACAAGGAGGTGAGCTCTTGCAGGCAACCATCCCCGGGGATACACAGGACAAATACAGCCAGATTGAGCTGGCCATAGAACGTATCAAGGCTGGTGAACAGCAGGCTTATGAAATCATTATTCGGCAATTCGAGCGTCAGATGTACACCTACTGCTTTTATATTTTGAAGAATCATGAAGCCACAGAGGACGCGGTTCAGGACATTTTTATCAGAGCTTATGAGCATCTTCATCAATACAGCAGACAGACCAGCTTCTCGGCATGGCTATACAAGATAGCCTATCATCACTTAATGAACATCAAAAGGAAACACAGCCGCTGGCTCAAACTGGTTCAGCAGGTCAAGGAACAAGAGTCCATCGCCCAAGTATCACCTTATAAAAGTGTGATTGAAGAGCTGCTGACTTATCTTACCCCAGAAGAACGTCATATTCTGCTACTGAAGGCTGTCGAGCAATACAGCTTTGAGGAAATTAGCAGCATCATGGGCTTAAAGTCGGCAACCATCCGCAAAAAATATGAGCGGCTTCGGCGCAAGCTGCTGGACCACAGAAGCAAAGGAGGACTTGTTAATGGACAAACATCTAACACCACCTTATGAGCGTGAAATGGACCCGTTGGAAAATTGGATCCATGAATCTGTCATGCCCAGAGGCAGTATGAGTGATCAAATTATGAAGGAGATTGAAAATAGAGCCATACAAAGAAAGACGACGAAACCAAAGTTTGCAAAACGGGCTGTCCTGGCGGCATCCGTAGTTGGCATATTAGGGGCAGGAGTGGTAGGCGCCGGGTTTGTATCACCCACGATGGCGGCTACACTCAAGCAGATTCCCGGAATTGGCAGTATTTTTTATGGATTGAGCTCGGATGAAATTCAGACTGCTGTAGATAAGGGCATTCTCAGTCATCCTAATGAAAGTGTGACGCATGACGGAATTACGCTGACATTAAGCGATGTTCTGTATGACGGTACACGCCTGTCCTTTTCCATTGAGCGTCAAGGCGAGAATATGCCGGAAGGCTCTATAAGTCCTTATGTACCTATGAATGCTGAAAGTAGTGGTAATGATGAATGGTTAAAAGCCCATCAAGTGCCTGAGAAGAATCAGCTTAAGGGCTACTTTAAGCATCCCGAAGTACAGATTAATGAAAAAAAGGTTGACTCTCAACAATTCATATACGGTGATGATCCGCATAAAAAGAATTCCGTCATGGGGGAATTCATGCAGTTAGGATCTTTGCCGGACGAGTTTGAGTTGACGGTTAAAACTTCGATGACAGGTGTCAACGAGCCCTATGAATTCAAAGTTCCGGTGAAAATCGACAACACCATGATTGTGGTCCAACCGAATGAGACGAAGACCAGCAATAACTTCAGCTATACCGTGAAGGAATTGAAAGCTACCTCAACTACAACTCGTCTAGTGCTGGACAGTACAGGTGAAGTACCTGCTTCCCAGGAGCAGACGGGAGAGTATGCGCCAACGATGATGTATTACGATATTGCAGATGATCAGGGCAACATTCTAGAGCAGCGCAAATTCGGTTATTTCCACAGCAAGCCTAAGACAAAATATCATGTGGATGAGCTGTACGATGCTCTTAAGCCGGGCACGAAATACGTGACGATTAAGCCGTTCACTTTGACCGTCAAGCCTACCGACTGGAGCATTGTGGGACAAGTGAATGACAAGGTTGGCAACGAAGTGAAGAAAGGCGACAAAACGTATATCAAAGAACTGGAAATGAAAATCCCTGTGCCAGCCCAATAACATCAATGCAAGAGTAAGAAGCCTGGATGAGAATCCAGGCTTGCTCATTTGGCTCGATTTACATTAACCCGTCCCTTCTCCTGCTTATTCAACTGTTTTTTACTGGTTATACAAGCAAAGGATAAGTTTAGGTTATCTTTAATTTGTATATTTCCCAATTAGTGAGGGACAAATGAACGAAAATCATCCCGACTGGACTGGTCTGCATGATAAAACACGACATCTCCATCCTGTAAATGAAAGGTGTGTCCGTACGGGTCCTTTATCTCTCTACGATATCCCTCCAGTTGCCATTGGTTCAAAAGCGGGCCATTAATATATTGCAAATGTGGATGCTTGGTGTCCCCCTGACGGAGTGATTCCAAATTAAAGTGAACCACTATAAAGCCTGTCTTCTTGAATATATCTGTATGCTCGTTTAGCTCCTGACGGTGACTGACCTCGTGTAAATCCGTCCCTTTGGTAACGGCGTACACATCAGCAGGCAGACTATACTCGCCATACCAGCGCTGAATCGCCGCATTCGCACGATCGGCATCAACCCCCTCCGGCAGGTCCGTCTTTGGACCGATCAAGGTACGCACAGCAGCAGGCAGCACTAGCCAGTCGTAGCGTCCAACCCAGGTCTTGCTACGTGTAATACGCTGGACATACAGCGCCACATAACGTTCCAGCATTAACTGACTTCGCTCTGCTTCACTCAGTCCATGTTGATATTGATAGGCTGCTGTATCCTGCATTTCCTCCATAGGGACATTGCGTAACCGTTCATTCAAAACAACATATCGCTTCTCTCGGTCCTCGGCCGATCCTATACGGATCAATTTTCGGTTGCTGGCATGTGTATACAGATCCACCTCTTCGCGCTGTCGTCCATCTTTGCTCACCCAATAAAATGAAGGCATAATACGAATTCCATCCTGTGCGCCGAACATATTGCCTTTGGTTTTGAGGTCAAACTTGAAATGGTAGCCTGTCTTGACCGCCACATTTGCGTAACCTTCATGTGGGTGACTACCTGGGCGAACAGGCAATGTGAAGGGCTGCGTGTTCCCTCTGGGCAACCCGTCAATATTGCCAAGCCCTGTCCAATAGGACAGGCCGCTATGCATTGGGCTTCCTTTTTGCTGCCGAAATACTCGCTCCCAATGGTAATCAGCAATATCCGTGATATGAAAATCATACATCCGTCCGATGACTTCAATATTCACCACATCATTGGCAACATGATGGGCGATATCCGTGTTAGCATGGCGCTGTTCGGTAAATCCATCCGGTGCATTTTCGGCAATGGTGCGGAACTCAACTGTATAATTCCCCTCATCGACCCATACGGGTAAATAAAAGTCTGTGTCCAACTGCAGCACCGGAATGTCGATCCAGGTACCTCGCGGATAAAAATGCGTCTTTCCTTGGTCGTACACATCGAACGGAAAGCGCACCTGCTTGGTTCGTACATATTTGGCATACTCCCGATCACCATAGCCGGGAATATTCAAATGCGGACCTGCTGTCGAAATCGTCACTCGAAAAGGACGCTCCAAAATAAGTGCCGATCGCCCCTTCGTAGGTTGGGTTTTCTGATTATGAGCAGCATCATCCGACACTTTAGACAGATTCACTACGGGAGTGTGGACAGTCACCGTATTGATTCCCTGTATCGGCAACGTTTTATCCGCACCTCCATTGATATTTCCTTTGAGAATAGCGTAAGTGATGTTACCACTGCTGGGCGTGTTGGGCTTATTGATCTTATGCTTATCAATCACATGATTCGGACTGTACAGCACATCGGCCCCAATCGCTCCGGAAGAGGGAATCACACCTGGTTTAGGGCCATTTACCTTGACGCGCTCTGGATTCATAATGATCTTGTTTTCAAAGGTCAAAGTATCGTTCTCCACTTCGATTTCCTTAACTGCCTCCTCTGCCTTAGATTTCAGTACACTGCGATCATCAGGCACACTGGGCTTGCTGCTGCCGCCATTTTTGCTGCGACTACCTCCGTCCACTGTGCCTGGTGCAGGGGGCGGATAAAAGTTACCCTGGGTCGCCGCAATATAAGAAGGGGGAGTATAGGATTGCGGACGCAGGGTGATTGCTTCATTGGGTAACGCATAGTTTCGGAGTGTAGCCTCCTTGATGCCATATACCTCCAAATTGTCTATCTTCCAATAGGAGTACGGACGGACGATTTGGTAAGTATAAGTTCGCTTCACAGTCTCATTCCGCCGAGATTTTTTCTTAGGCCGCCAGGTCAACCGATATTCCCGTTTTACGTTCACCGTATATGTACACTGACCCGTCATGTTCACAAACTTATGTTGAAAAAGGTATCTCTTGGCTTGTACATGACCGTACAGGCTTTCAGAGGTAGGAATACCTTTGGATACGTCAAATCGTTCCCGACCACGCTGGTCCGCTTTGATCACGGCAGATACTACTGGGTCCAGTTCGGCGGTTTCCAGGCGCAACCCTGGAACGGGACGTGAGCAGACAACACCTTTCGTTGGCTGTTCATGATCTTGGCAATCTGAGGGCGCTCCCTCTTGGCTTTCTCCAGGCTTAGGACAGCCCTGAGCTTCTTTGTAATACAAATAAGCGGTAAACTGCTCAAAAGAACCGTCATAAGTAAATCCAGGCACAATTCCCGGCAAAATATCTCCGCTTGGCGGTTTACCTGTCGTGCTTTTCTTGTAACCCACATACTCATATTTCGGATTGGTTGGCGGGGTGAAATCATACGGTTGATTAGGTTTTAGCTCATCTTCTATTGGTGTAAATACGTTGTTAAGTGACTTTCCATCAGTTGTAAAATGCTTGACGATGAGTGCGCTCTCTAGTTCGATTTTGAATAGAATGGGCTGGTAGATGCGCCAAGCTTCTACTTCTTTGGCACAGGTAGGACAGCTCTCTTCTTTTATATCTTTGGCTATGACTTCCGCATTAAGCATCATGTTTACTGTAATTGGAATAATGGTGGAGTCTGTTCCAACCCCCTGTATTTGATAGGGGCGAATATCGTCCTTCACTGTGCCTTTACTTATGTAACGTACATATTCTTCATAGCCATCAGAACGGGATTTCTCAAAATATTTGATATAGAGTGGATTCAGTTTATTTTTCTCGTCATTAGGTTTATAAAGTGATGCTTCAACACTTTTTATTTTTCTACCCGGGAAACTAAACTTGTAGGTAAAAGTAGCTTCACCATGCATCCCTTTTCCAGGCTGTTTACCACCATCTGTAACCCACGACCCTGCGATATTCTTCCACATATCGAAATACATCATACCGACAAAGTAGCGATTATTCTTGTCAGCATAGTAGGACAGCGGAGTAATTTCTGTATCGGCTGCCGCCTTATTGATGGGAAAATAAAAAGGTGGGAGCTGCAATAGTAACATTACCCCCACCAGCAATACGGCCAAAATGCGTTTGGTGTTACTCATATGGTTAATCCCCTTTCCAAGGATTAACCATCATTGGGATATAGTCCCTCGATGCAAGGTCAAAACCAATGTACTCAATGTCTTGCAGCTTAAAGGTTTTATAATCCTTGTTGCCATAAAGGTTAGCGTCAGCATACGAATATATTTTGTAATAGAGCATCTTTGTACCGTCTCCATTGTCTTGCGTCATTTCGTCTAGGGCAGGGCGAAGGCGTACATCCTTGCTTTTAGTCAGATAAAAAAGGCTGCCTGCTGTAGATTTCGTTTTGGCCCGCACTTTCAAGTATGGAACTCCCTTTGGACTTGTATAAGGTTCGACTGAATAAATGTCGCGCAACAACTTAATAGGCAAGTCGGACCGTTTAAAGATTACCACTTTGTTATACGGCTGACCTACAACATTGTTTAAAAGTCCCGGCATTGTCCCAATCGCCTTTTTATACGGCTCAATACTCACCGCCTGATGCCCCGTATCCTCTAGCGCAGCGATTTCCTTCTTCCCAATCCAGACCCAGCGGCTGACCTTATCCCATTCTACCGTCTGTCCCAAACCCTCACTCACTAACCGCAGCGGCACAAAAGTACGGTTTTGCTTCAAGATAATCTTCGTTTCATACGTTTTCGTTTGCCCATCCACGGTAGCGGTGTTTTGCCCCACTGTCATATTAACAGCATGTGCATCATTATTAATCGACACGGCTAATTGGCCGCCTGTTTTCTCCCAGCCCACCTTAGCACCCAATGCCTCGGATACAAACCGGATTGGAACCATCACATAATCGTTACTATCCTGAAAAGGTTTGGCATCCGGGAATTGTATTTTTTTCGCATTTAATAAGACTTCAATGGGTTTGGTGCTACTTGCCGCCTCCGCCATTGGAATCGTACTTGCCCCGCCCCATAGCAACGTGACTGCGGTCAAACTCAACACCCATTTTTTCATACTCATCTCTCGATCCCCTTTGTCTGCTTAAACTTATAAACTATGTATATCAACTCTAATCTCATAAACTCATCGCATCCCCACTTTCGGAAAATACTGGATACAACTTATATATTATAGGGTTTCCCAATTACAAAATCTATAAGAAAAATAACTAATATAACTACTCTAAAAATCATTTCCTATGAGAAATCTCCCGCTCTAAATCATAGAATTGCCTCCTTATATAACTTATATTTCTACAAAATCTCGTCAAAAAAGGGCTGCCTCTTCCCTCTGAAGGAAGAAACAGCCCGTGTGCTTCACGCGCAAAAACTATGAATATATCAGTTCATACCCTATGGATTGTTCCAGCATCATCCAATATTTCTTACATTCTAAATCATTACTGATTAAAAATCAAACGTTACTTTTTTCTCACGAAATAGCTCGAAAAATTATCCATGTGCACCTGGACTCCCAGCTTGATATAGCTGCTCATACACATCCTTGTTAACCATCCTCAGCCCAAACAATCTGCGGATACGCTGTCCAGGCTTGGCTTTGAAGGTCACTGTGGCTATATCCTTACCCTCCAGATATGCAGCCGGAATAGCGGCATTCACGTTGTAAAACTTGTCAGCCTCATCAAAGCCTTCACTAAAATGCTCAAGCAGATGACCGTTAATCCAAATATCAAAATCACAGTTTGGCATTTCCAGCGTAGCCGTATAGGTGATAACCAGCAGCATTGGAGCAATCGGATCTGTCTTCAAATCGAAAGAGAACCAGCCGTCAATTCCCGCATTCCGGTAAGGTCGGTTATTCACATATCCGGTGCGAGTCGAAGCATCTCCCTGAAAGTTGTGATCCCGCTCCGGCTGCATTTCTCCGGGTTGGGCAAAGTCAATCGTGCACTGCTCCAGAATCGCCAGCTTTTCGCGTGCTGCTGTGTATTCCTTTTCCGCCTCCTGCCATGCTTCCTTCGTAAAAATGTCCCAATAGACTGAATAGGTACGGTCATGCATTTTATACAGCGGAGACAGTTCCACATCTCGGGGATGCCCTGTATTTAAGGTACGGAATGTATTCGTTTTGCCCTCCACGGGCTGTATCCAATGATCCAGTTCTTCTGTTGGAGGGATGAATACCGGGGTATAGAGGAACTCTTTGGCTTTAGGATCTTCTAAAGGTCCCAGATCACCTGCCAGCACCAGCGGTCCATACATGACAGCCGCCCGATCCGGGTTATCTGGCATCTGCTCCAGTCTGAGCGACATCGGAATTGTCACCTCAACAACATCACCATCAAGCCAGGTTCTAGCGATAGAGACAAAGCTGCCCGGTTCTGATTCAGCCGACTGTTCCTTGCCGTTTACACAGATAGTGATCCCTTTTTCAGCCCAATAAGGATAGCGGATGAGCAGCATAAATGGTGCAGGTTGATCACATTGAATTTCCAGCGTGGTATGATCCGTGTCTGGATAGGACGTCGTTTGTTTTAGCATAACACCTGTGTCTTTCCATGCCAGCGTAGAAGCAATGAACTGATTGACATACAACTTATCGTGATCGTGAAAATATATGCCGCTACCGTAGCTCGCATGGTTTTCCATCCCTGTGCCCACACAGCATGTAAAATCATCAAATTTACTTTCAAAATGCTTGTGCCCGCCCATGGCCAGCGACAGAAAATACGTAACACCCCCGTGAACCGGGTCCTGAGAAGCCAAAATATGATTGAATAAACCTCGCTCATAAAAGTCCGCTTCCTTGGCAGAAACATTCCACTGAAACAGGTGATTAGTCAGCTTGAGCATGTTATAGGTGTTGCATGTCTCCGTCGTATGCGGTCCGATGCGATCATTCAAGCCATCCGGCGCGCCAAAATATTCTCCAAAGCTATTGCCGCCAATGACATACGAATGATGATCCACCACCCGCTCCCAAAAAAATTCTACCGTCTTCCGACGCTTCGTGTCATTCGTGAGCTCATATTCCTTGGCAAGCCCGATTAGTTTCGGTATCTGTGTATTGGCGTGAATGCCCTGTAAGCAATCCTCCTGTGAGCTAAGCGGGTCCAGCACCAGCTTGTGCCAGAAGCACTCAGCCAGCCGCAAGTAGCGCTCTTCCCCGGTATCCGCATACAAATCCGCCAATACCTCATTCATGCCTCCATATTCGCAAAACATCATCTGCTGCATCTGCTCATCGCTCATCGGCTTCAAAATTCCTTCGAGCCAGTCCGCCAGTTTGCACTCTACACCTAATGCCTTGTCACAGTCTGTCAAATGATACGCATCACGCAAACCAGCGAATAACTTGTGTAGTGTATACAAAGGAGCCCAGGCACCGTTCAGGTCAAAGCCCTTCGAACGAATATTTCCGGCAGATACCTCTTCAAAAAGTTCCTTTCCCCCAGGAATACCAGATACATATCCGTCACCATGCGCCGCCTGGCAAACATCCAGTTCATCCGTAATGTAATGTGCGATCTCCTTAAAACGTTCATCGCCTGTTGAAGCAAACATCATGGAGCAAGCGGACAAATAATGTCCCAGCGTATGACCAGAAATAGTCATCGCTTCCCAGCCTTCATATTGAGGCGCTTTGGGCGCAAGCCCGGCATATTCCCGAAAACGCGCCAGCAAACGATCAGGCTCAAGCTCCAACAGGTAAGATCGGTTTAGCTCCATCGCCTGCTTGAAGGGACCTTCAGCCAATACCACCTCGTTCAGTGCGAACGGCTTTGCTTTCATATGAGCCTTTGCTTTAAGAGTCATCTTCCGTTCCTCCTTTAAGGCAAATTTGGAGTAAAAAACGTATATTCAACCTAACGAGCCGTTACGCGCCGCTCCCAGAAGAGATTTGCCCCCACTGCTGGTACAGCTGCGTTCTCGCTTCTGTAATGCCGGGATGAAATTGAATTAGCGCATGTTTCCGTGCAAAATGAACCTCACGGATCGCCTCCTGCACCCGTTGTTCCCCGCCTGCTCCGCCAAGTCCAGCAGCATGGATCATGGAAGCGGCTGCTAATCGCCCTTGAGCCATGGCGACCAGCCCGCTTTCGATGCCGGTAATATTGCCGGCAACGTACAGTCCTTTGAGCGAGGTTTCCATTCGCTCACCATGCAGTGGAACATGCCCACCCAGCTCAGGGCTGTACACGAATTTGCACCCGGCTACCGCCGCCAGCTCGGCGAGCGGATACAAGCCGCCGCTCAGCGCCACGAAGTCGGCGGGTTCGACGCGCTCGCTGCCAGCAATCGGCGAGCCGTCCGGTTTAACGTGGACCAGGGTCACGGATTCGACCCGGTCCTGCCCGTTGACGGACTGCACTGCTGTCCGCAAACGGATCGGGATATCCCACAGACGGAAGCCTCTGTGGGGATAGCAGCGCGCGATGAGCTTCTCCATCCGCATCGTCGCTGCCAGCTTGCCGCCGGCGCGCATCCAGGCGGCAGGCGCCAACCCCGACAGCTGAAGCAGCAGCTTCGCGGAGGCTGTCGGATCTGCCGCTGCACCAGCCAGCGGACCCGCGCACGGCAGTGTAATCGCCGCTACCTTCACCCCGGCGACGGACAGCTCGCGGGCAATCGCCATCGACAATACGTTCATGCCTACAATAATGCCGCGTTCTCCCGGCTTGACGTAATGAACATTGGTCAGCACCTGCGCAGCCCCGATGGACATTACACCCGGTAACGTCCAGCCATCCAGCGGAACGGGAATCTCAGCCGCTCCGGTTGCCAGCAATACGTACTCAGCCGTGAGCAATCCACAGGAAGTGGAAATTTCCCACGTTGTCGTATATTCCATGCCATGTACGGAAACGCCACAGCGAATGTCCACTCCAAGCTCCGCGCAACGGGTAATCAGCTCATCCGAAACATGCTTTCCGATCCACCAGCCTTGACTGCCTTCCTCATGATATTGCCCGGGCATACGTCCACCCGGCTCAGTAAACTCATCCAGTACCGTGACTGGCAATCCTTGTTCAGCAGCCGATGCCGCTGCAGACAGTCCGGCCGGACCTGCGCCAATGACGATGAGATGTGCCATTTTATTCATGTCACAATTCTCCCTGTGATTTCATTCGAAAGCTGCCGTCCGGTTTCCACCACCATACCTTCTTCCAGCTTGGTCAGACAGGAACGAACCGTACCAAACGGATGAACCGTCAGACGGCATTCGTTACAGTGCCCAATAGCACAGTATACGCCCCTGGCCGTACCGGATTCCTCATGCCTTCTCAGCAAACGGACATCGCCGGCGAGGAGCGCTGCCGCTAGTGGTTCTCCAGCCAATCCCTGCATGGGACGACCATCAAACATGAAAGATACCTGCCGCCGCTCTGGCTTGGGTCCCAAAATCGGATGATTCACAATACGCGCACGGCTCATAGGGAACCTCCTTCTGCCAGCTGACCGAACGTTACGGGACGCACCGGGGGCCTTTGTGATAACAACTCCGCCTCTCGGCGGGCAGCAGGAACCTGATTGTAAAACCATGATTCCACTAATTGTCGGCATACCCTGCCCTGGCATGCCCCCATGGTCACCCGCGTAGCCATTTTAAGCTGGCGAACAGTATCCACACCCATGCGACAAGCCTGCTCCATCTGTGCAATACTCACTTCTTCACATCGACATACAAGCACATGGCCTGACGCGCCAAACGTTTTTGATTGCACACCCGGAGATCCAGCATACTGGTTTTCTGCGTACTGATTTTCTGCATAATGGGTCTTTTCCCCCTGCACTTCCGTCCTATCCGTGACACTTCGTTCCGTCGCGCGTTTACGC
Organism: Paenibacillus sp. FSL W8-0439; assembly: GCF_038008995.1. NCBI lineage: Bacteria > Bacillati > Bacillota > Bacilli > Caryophanales > Paenibacillaceae > Paenibacillus > Paenibacillus sp. FSL W8-0439. The sequence continues at coordinate 1,141,321 of NZ_JBBPAK010000001.1, read as the reverse complement.
ATAGCTGATCGCACAGGTTTTAATCGCTGAATAAAAATCCAGCGCCGCCTGACCCTGTTCCCGGGTATGTGAGCTTGACTGCTTCAGACCACCGAACGGAGACTGATACTCAACTCCCGCCGTCTCCTGATTAACCCGTACCATTCCCGCGTCCGCTTCATCCAGAAACCGATGAGCAAGCCGCAAATCGCGGGTGAACAGGGAAGCGCTTAACCCATAAATAGAATCATTGCACAGCCGAATCGCATCCTCAAAGTCGTCGGCCTGTATGACACTGATGACTGGGCCAAAAACCTCCTCCTGAATCAAGGTGTGGGACGAATCCAGACCAGCCGCCAGCAGTGGACGCACATAATACCCGTTATCTGTCCCGGCGGCGGCTCCACCTTCCGCCAAAATATCAGCTTCCCGGCGAGCTAGCGATACATAGGACATGACCTTCTCGTACTGACTCTTGGATGCCACAGGTCCGAGATACGCACCGGGGTCAAGCGCTGGAGCGATCTGGATTTTTTCCACCACTTGGCGTAAAGCTTCTGTGAACGTCTCATAGGCAGACCGTTCTACAATCACCCGGCTGGTGGCCGTGCATTTTTGTCCGGCTGATCGAAAGGCACCGCTGGCAATCATCGCCACCACCTGCGACACATCCGCGTCCTTCAGCACCACGGCAGCATTTTTGCCGCCCATCTCAGTCTGGTATTTGATGTTCCGACGTGCGCACCGTTCAGCAATGCCCAAACCTGTAGCGGTAGAACCCGTGAAGCTGACCGCCTCCAATGCTGGATGCTCCAGTAGGGCATCGCCTATACGACCCCCCTGCCCAATGACGAGATTCAGTACGCCGGGTGGAAGCTGCACCGCCTCGAATAGCTCAGCGATCCGTACTGCGGTTAATGAAGCATGTTCGGCAGGCTTCCAAATGACCGTATTGCCACACAAGAGTGCAGGAGCGATTTTCCACAGCGGAATCGCTACCGGAAAATTCCACGGCGTTATGACAGCCGTTACCCCCAGCGGGATACGCTTCGTGTATTGGAGTACTCCCAACTCATTCGAAGGAATGACTGTACCGATGGAACGTACACCCTCTGCCGCATAATATCGAAGCAGGTGGACACCTCGCATCACCTCTCCTCGCATCTCGGTAATCGGCTTGCCCATTTCTCTGCTGGCCAGCTCAGCCAATTCTAGTGCGGCTGTCTCCAACAACCCGGCTGCTTTGAACAAGTAAGCTCCCCGTGCTGCCGGGCTTAATGCTGCCCATCCTGCCTGTGCCAGTCGTGCTGCTTCCCCGGCCTGGGCAATATCACGCTCATTGGAGAAATGGACGACCCCCACTTCTTCCTGCAACGCCGAAGGATTACGAACCACCATCTCCTCGCCGGAAGGGCTCAGCCACTCACCGCCAATCCAATTTCGGCTCTCCATCGTCTTCACCCCCATTCAAGATGAAACCCCGCTCGGGCGAACTGCCACCTCAAAAGCTTCACGAATCCGGTCATAATCCGCCTGTGGCAACGCAAGTCTGGGCGGCCGTGTCGGACCGACCGGGAATCCAGCCAACTCCATCATATATTTGATGGACTGCACCAATTGCGGACTGGCATCGTAGTGGAACAGCGGCAATAGTCTGCGATACAACGCGGACGCTTCCGCCAAATTTCCCGCCTGCGCAAGCCGGAACAACTCTACTCCTTCTTTTGGTAACGCATTAGGTACCCCCGAAATCCAGCCTGTCGCGCCGAACAATGCTCCCTCCATCGCCAGATTATCTACTCCGACCATGACCTCCAGCTCTGTCTGGTCCAAAATAGCGTGAATACGCCGTACATCCCCGGAAAATTCCTTGACTGCTACAATATTCTCAATGTGTGACAAGTCCGCAAGAATATCCGGGGTCAGGTCAACCTTGTAATCATGGGGGTTGTTATACGCAATGATCGGCAGGCCCACCTCTGACAATGCTTCATAGTGAGTCGTTACCTCATGGGGCAATGGATTATAATTAATGGGCGGCAACGCCATGACACCCGCTGCCCCGGCATCCTTGGCATGCTGCACCCAATGTACCGCCTGTTTAGTGGATGGAGCGGCCGAGCCGACTACAACAGGAACACGTCCCGCCGCAGCGTCAATGACCGTATGCACCACCTGCGATCGTTCCTCTGGAGACAAAGCAGCATACTCTCCCAGCGATCCCGTAGGTACCAGTCCGCTAATACCGCTTGCAATCAGATGCTCGCACAGCTCGGTCAGACGCTTGTAGTCGACCTCCATCTCTGCCGTGAACGGTGTAACCAAGGCCACATATACACCTTCAAAACGTGCCATATGCTCACCTACCCTCTCCCATTTTTATTTTCTTATTTAAATGATGCAAAATGCTCACATCAGCAAAAATCCTTCTCTCAGCGGGTCGTCAGGGTCCAGCACAAATTGATGATGTCCCGTCACCCAAGCCGAGCCTGTAATTTGCGGAATCACGGCCGGATAAGGACCTACCTGCGTCTCGCCCACAATTTCAGCCCGAAACATGGAGCCTGTGATGCTTTCATGCACAAACGGCTCGTGCAAGCCCAGCTTTCCCTTGGCGTGCAGCACCGCTACCTTGGCCGAGGTTCCTGTGCCACAAGGGGAGCGATCGATACCGCCTGGCGGAATGACGACAACATTGCGACAATCGGCCTGTGAAGCCACGGGTTCTCCGTAAAATTCAATATGCGTCAATCCTTGAATAACCGGATTTTCAGGATGTACTACCTCAACAGCAGCATTCACTGCCTCCCGAATCTGTACCGCTGTTCGTACAATTTTTGCTCCATTGCTCTGATCCAGGACAAGACCGATGGAGGCCGCCTCTATAATGCCGTAAAAGTTTCCTCCATAGGCAATATCAAGAGTAACTCGACCGATGTCCTCTACCTGAACCTCCACCTCACGGCGGTACACAAAGGAAGGAATATTGGTGAACGTTACTTGTTTCACCTTGCCCTCATCTATATCCAGCCGTACTTGAACCGGGCCTGCCGGAGTGTCCAGCAATATAGATTTTTTATCCGCAGCAATCAGGCCACCTTCCACCAGTGCCGTGCAGACGCCAATCGTATCGTGACCACACATCGGCAAATAGCCGCCTGTTTCTATAAAGACCACACCCATATCTGCAGCTGGATGACAAGGCTCTGTTAAAATGCAGCCTGACATCACCTCATGACCACGCGGCTCAAACATCAGCAGACGGCGAAAATCATCATGGTGCGCTGCCATATAAGTCATCTTTTCTAGCATGGTATACCCTACCAGCTTAGGCGCGCCGTGGATGACTGTCCGCGTCGGATTGCCTCCCGTATGAGTATCAATCGTAGTAATTCTGCCCGCTGCACTCATCCAGTTACCTCCCCGTGAATATCGTGGCTGGTAAAAGCCTCTCCGAATCGGTCATAACGCAGCGGCTCTACCGGAATACAAGTGGGTTCGCCGCGTACCATTTCGGTCACCAGCTTACCCGTAACCGCCGCCAGGCTAATACCATCTCCTTCATGGCCTGAAGCGATAAATAGCCCCGGTACTTCATCCACTGCGGATATGATGGGCAAATGATCAGGGGTCCATGGACGCAAACCCGTATACGCTCTCATCAGCGGCACATTGGCTAAGGCAGGAAAGAAGCGAATGGCTCTGCGGGCGATTAAGCGAATCACCTGCTGATCGACACCTGTATCCATACCGACAAACTGACGGCTGCTGCCAATCAAAATGTTCTGGGATGCGGTGGGCTCAAATACCAGCGCTACACCGTATTTTTCATAAACCTCATCTACACTCCGCTGACCTCCGAACTTGCTCATCAGATAACCGAACTCCATCACCTTGCGGTTTCCGATCGAAGGCATTCGGGCAGACACCAGTATATGTCCTTTGCGCGGTATAATCGGAAGGTCCAAACCTACCGAATCACCGATGCTGCGTGTCCATACACCTGCGGCCAACACTACTGCATCAGCATGGATCACGCCGTTTGGCGTCTCCACTCCGCAGGCGTTTCCCCTTTCGTCCTTGAGAACCGACTGTATCGGCATGCGCGGCAATAGCCTGGCTCCCATCCGACGCGCGGCCCTGGCCAGGGCATACGTCATCTGCACCGGATTTACAGTAGAATCTGTCGCACACTCCAGTCCGCCCGGCAAATCTTTGGCTAGATGCGGCCATTCCTCTTGCAAATCCTGCTGATCCAGCATGCGAAACGGAAGCCCTTCCTGCTGCTGGCGGGTGACCCACTGCTCTGCGGCCTGCATCTCATGGTCGTTTTCACAGACCAGAATACTTCCAGGCGCACGATACTCAAATTCATCTTCCAGTTCCTTAGCCAGCTCTGCCACCAGCTTCTGTGATAACAGTGACATCCGACTGTCAAAGCCGGGCTCTTTGTCGATTGCCAATATATTTCCATCACATCGGGAAGAAGTACCTCCAGCAATTTCCCCTCGTTCAGCCAGCACGACCTTCATACCAGATTTAGCTGCATAATAAGCGATAGCTGTACCGATGATTCCACCGCCTACAATGACCAGATCCGCCGCATCGTGTTTCATTCGTTTTCCCTCCCTTCAACCGTTTCCATATGAATGGAAAACAATCCGGCGGCTTGCCCCAAAGCTCTATTTTGGCAAGTTGCTTTATAGTCATTCAGCCCCATCCAAGTTCAGTCAAGACATTCGGGACAGCCACCTCTTGGGGGCATTCATTACAGCTTGAGCGTAAAGGTTTGTGTGACAGGCTTGCTCAGCTCGTCATAATCCCGCAGCTGTATGGTGAACGTATACGTCTTGTTGGCTGCTCCGCTGTCTGCTTTTCCGCTAATCGTTCCTGTAAAGCGGTTCAGTGTAAAGCCTGTGGGCAGTTGACCGCCGGTCACCGTCCAATCGTAAAATGGTACGCCTCCCTTGGCTTCCAGCTTGGCCGTGTATGTCTTTCCTTTGACGGGTGCTGGCAGTTGCTTTGTTATGATTTCTGGCGCGAGGAAAGGAGTCAGGTCCTTGCGCAGCGGCCAGCCTGCCTTTTCTGCTACAAGCAGCGAAAGCTTCGTGTTCATCCAGCGCCGGGTCGGGAACAGGTGGCGCCAGCCTCCATTTTGTCCGCTCAATCTATCGACCTCTGCAAGCTCTCCAGAGAGATGATAGCTGTCGTCCAATGCAGCCGGTCTGGGCTGATAGGCCATAATATCGGGGTCATTGCCAGCCGCTTCCTTCAGCGCCTTGACGCCTGGGAACGTGTCGCTGAATACAATTGCATGACCGAATTCGTGCATGATCAGCCCATGCACATCCGTCACCTTGGACAGATCGGATTGATACCATTCTTCATCGTCCACCGATGTGAATGGAATGGCATCATCATAGAAATCCAGGATCAGACTATAGGAACGGTTTAAGTTCCCTGGGACGGTCACACCGTTACGTGTATGATAATTGCCATTCGCTGCCGGAAAGCCCGTAGAATACGGCCCATTTAGCCCTCTCATAAATACCCACATGCCTTTGTAGGGTTTGTTATTCGTCACCTGTATTTCATTTTGCCAATCATCTCCTGGCAGATGGTTTACTTCCGCATTGGCAGGAACCTCATCAAACGGCTTCAGATCAAAGAAATAGAACCAGTCCTTCACTGCCAGCTCTGCGGCTTTTTTGGTAGCCGCGTCATTGAAATAAGGCTTGATCGTATCGAATCTGTAGTCAAAATGGAGGGGGATTGTGGGTTCTTCATTATCGTCCTGATCCAGCACACGAATCGGAATAGACTGAGTGGTTGTGTGGCCGTTATTTTCGGCAACGGACATAGACAATGTATAGTTCTCTATTTCACCGTTTCCTCCAATCCGGTCAGGATGAATGGCCAGCCGGAAATCCTTTTCCTCCTGTGCATTGGCAAAGGTCAGCGTTTTGCTTGCTCCTTGCGCCGACAGCGTACTTGGCAAATCCATCATCAGTCGGGACGTGCCTTGCGCTTTTAACGTAACGGTTAACGGAAAAGCGGCATTGGCAGGCGGCTTCACTTTTAGCTTCACATATGGGTTCGCCAGATACCCTTGCCAATCGACCAGATCTATACCATAGTCGTTCACCGTCCGGCTAAAGATGTCGATGACTTTTACATCCGATTCTGCCTCGGCATAAGCCTGTTGACCCGGAAGAACTGGTGTCAAAGCCACAATGAGAGAAGTTGCCAGTGTGATCAGCCATACTTTGGTTTTCCTTTTACGCGTGTTCATTTGATCCCTCCATCTCGTTTTTTGGGATGATTTTAAAACTATGGATAGTTACCTATAATGCACTGCGTTTTATAACAAAAGCAGCTCCTTGGGCGAGGCAGTCAGCACCTTGGCACCGTCATCTGTGATCAGTACATCGTCCTCAATCCGAACTCCGCCGAAGCCTGGAATATAAATGCCCGGTTCCACGGTAATGACATGTCCTGGTACAAGCACAGATTGGCTCTCACGGGACAGTCGCACCTGCTCATGAATCTCCAAGCCAAAGCCGTGGCCCAATCCGTGACCAAACTGTTCTCCATAGCCATAGGAGGCAATCACATTCCGTCCCAGACTGTCTCCCTCCCGACCGCTCATGCCAGGGCGAAGTCCTGCAATCGTCGTCATATTCGCTTCCAGCACAATAGCATACAGTTCCTCGTGCCGTTCTGATGGATTGCCGACGAATACGGTACGCGTAATATCAGACAGATAACCACGCACATTTGCGCCAAAATCCATCGTGACAAACTCGTTCTGACCAATTTCCTTGTCACTGGCCAGTCCGTGGGGCAGGGCCGAGCGTTCACCTGAAGCAACAATGAACGCAAAACCGCCTGATTCCGCGCCTGCGAGCCGGAGCTGATATTCCAGTTCCGCCGCAATCCGCCGCTCTGTAACTCCAGGCTGAATATAATTCAGCACTTCCGTAAAGGCGGCATCGGTAATGCGCGCAGCTTCACGGATGGTGTGAATCTCTTCCTCGTCCTTCACGTCACGCAGCCGTTCAATTACATCCTCCGTTGGCACGTATTCCAACGATCCTAGTGCGGCTTGAAGCTGTCCTGACTGTTGAAGTGAGACATGCCGACTCTCTAGACCCAGTCTACGAACACCCAATTTACTTGTGAGGTCAGCGATGGTCTGGAAGATTTGTGCCTCATGCCGAATAACTGAATATTCTGCTGCCTGATCTGTTGCCTGCAACATATAGCGGAAATCCGTCACCAACAAAGCCTCTTCCTGCGTAACGAGCGCAATTCCGGCGGAGCCTGTAAATCCGGTCATATATCGTCGATTGGGTCCATGTGTAATAAGTAGTGCATCTATCCCTAGAGCCGGGAATTCCGAGCGTAACCGAGCCAGTCTGCCTGGAACACCCTGTAACCGTTTTGCTGAACCGTTGGGTTTATCCAAAGCTACATCAGCCTCCTTCTAGCCTTTAATCCCTGTCAGTGTGATGCCTTCAATAAAATAGCGTTGTCCGATAAAAAATATCAGGACGATCGGAGCCAAAATCGTGCTGGATGCCGCCATCAGGTAAGGCCAATTGGTATTGTTCAATCCCCGAAAAGTCGCCAGCCCCAGCGCCAGTGTAAAATGCTTTTCGTCACTCAAATAAATAATCGGGCCCAAAAAGTCGTTCCACACATCAATAAAGGTAAATATCCCGATCACGATCAATGCAGGCGAAGATAAAGGAATAATGACGCGCCATAATACAGTTAGCGGTGTACCTCCATCCATATAAGCGGCTTCGTCCAGATCGCGCGGAATCGTCAGCATAAATTGTCGCATCAGAAAGATGTTGAACGCCCCTCCACCAAACCATGCAGGAACAATCAGCGGCAGAAATGTATTCAACCCGCCCAGTTCACGCCACATGACGAAAGTAGGTATGAGCGTCACCGCATAAGGCAGCATCATCGATCCGATCAGCAGAGAAAAAATCAGATTACGTCCAGGCCAGCGCAGGCGGGCAAAGGTAAACGCCGACACAATCGAGGTCATCATTACTCCTGCCAGCACACACACCTCAATGATGAACGTATTCAGAAAATACCTGCCGAACGGTACCGAAGTCAGTGCTTCTGGGTAATTGCTCCATTGAAAAGGAGAGGGTATCCACTCTGGCGGGAATACGAAAATTTGCGATGTTCCCATCAGAGAGCTACGAATGAGCCATACAAATGGCAACAGCATTAAAACACTGCCTATCATTAAAACGATATACAGTACGATGCGACTGATTTGGAATGGTTTGGAACGGGCGGCGGTAGCAGGACTTCGGGAGCGTTCAGGCTGTGGAAGTGGATGTTGCGGTGTGTCTGAAGGTTTGACAGAAGAAGTAACCTGATTCATGAACGTTCCCCCCCTTCATAGTGAACCCACTTTTTGGACGTGGAGAAAATCAGAACAGTTAGGACCATAATGACGAAAAATAAGATCCAGGCCAGCGCTGAGGCGTAGCCGATTTTCGTCTCCGTAAAGGCTGTGCGCCACAGGTAGAACACATAGAACAGGGTTGAATTGTTAGGTCCCCCGTTTGTCATGACATACGCCTGATTGAATGCCTGAAAGGTGCTAATTAAAGACATAACCAAATTGAAGAAGATGGTTGGTGTCATCGAGGGAATCGTAATATGGAAAAATTTATGCAGTCTATTGCCGCCGTCTACCTCAGCTGCTTCATACAGATGGGTGGGAACCGACTGAAGTCCCGCCAAAAAGATAATGACCGTATTCCCGATCCCCCAGGTGCTCATCATGATCAGCGAGGGTATTGCAGTATTCTCGTCATAAATCCATTTGCTCCCCGGCAGGCCAACACTCTCCAGCAGTGAATTCAACAGACCAAAATCAGGATTGAACATCCACAGCCACAGCATCGTGTTGGCAATACTCGGCACAATGGTAGGTAAATAGTAAATCGTGCGGAACACCGACAAACCTTTTACCTTTTGATTTAATAGCAGTGCAATGATAAAAGCTGCCGCCAAGCCTAGAGGTACGCTGCCCAGTGCATAATACGTGGTCACGAACATGGATTGGGAAAAGGTAGTATCCTCGGTCAAAATGGTTCGGTAATTATCCAATCCAATAAAGGTCATCTGTCCACCAATCGTCCAATCGGTCAAGCTGAATACGAACGATGCCACAATCGGTCCAATCGTAAATATCATTAATCCCAGGATGGCAGGCAGCGCGAATAGCAGACCCCAGTTTCGCTCCATGCGCATCATTCCTGATTTTGGTCGCTTCATGGGCCGTTCTCCTTTCGCAGCTGTCCTGCCGCATTATTCATCCGGATACACTCCTTGAAGTAGTGGCTGAATAATGGGTTCCAGTTCATCCAGCGCCTGCTGCGGCGTCTTCTTGTTCGTCCAGATTAGATCCAGCCCTGGGGTCAGCTTGGAACCAATATCAGGCCAGTTGCGAAGAGTCGAAGTTGACGGCTTGATCGCATAATCTCTGGCATACTCAATGCCAGCCTGTTGAAATTCCGGTGGATGTGCGGCATTATTCGTCCACGACTGGATGGCCTGCTCGTCGGTATAATATTTTTCTTCGATAGGCATCCACAGACCGGACTTGAACAGATCCACCTTTTCAGGATTGTTATGGTACAAATAAAATTCGAGCGCTTCTTTCGGGTGCTTGGTGCTCTGGAAAATAACTGTGGCCCCCGCAACGATCATCGTTTTGGGCTCTTTAAGCTTCGGCAAAACGCCGATACTCCATTGCAGCTGCTTGTTGTTTGAAAAATCGAGCAGGGACCATGTTCCGTCTACCACCATAGCCACCTTTTTAGTCTGGAGCCGAATCGTATTGGACGGCATGTCCTGCTGTTGGATCAAATCAGGAGAAACATGCTCCTTGAAAACCAGATCTTGCAGCTTCTGAAACACCTCTACCGACTCAGGGCGGTTCAGAGTATACTTCTTGCCTGTTTTGTCGGTTAAACCTCCGCCATTGCTTGCTAAGAGCGGCCCCCAGGAGCTGCGGTCGTTGCCAAAGGCAAAGCCGTATTGCACAATATTTTTCGGATCAAATCCGCTGTCTCCCGGGTGCTTGCCATTCTGATCCTTGGTCAGCTTTTTGGCAATCTCCAGGAATTCATCCCATGTCCACGCTTTTTCAGGATCAGCCGGAGGAACGGGTACCCCTGCTTCTGTAAACAATTCCTTGTTGTAAAATAGCTGCATCACTTCCAACGCAGTGTAATTGCCGATAGACTTGCCAGGTTCGCTGTAAAGATAGGAGGATTTGAGCTTGTTTTTTAATTCGGGATATTCGTCATAATAGGAGGATAAATCTAGGAGTCTACCTTCACTTGCCCATTTCATCGTGAGCGAATCGCCCAGGTAGGCGATATCAGGAAGCTGATTGGCAGCCATTAAAGTGTTAATTTTCGTGGTGTAGTCACCAGGAACATGCTCGCCCTTCACCCGAATGTTCGGATGGGATGCATTAAAGCTTTGAATCATCTTTTCCATCGCCTGCTTTTCGTCATTGCTCCCCCAGTACATAAACTTGAGTTCGACCGCATTGGGATTAGCCGGTTCGCCAGCGCTACCACTGCACGCCGTCAGCCCTGTCAGCATCGCCGTCATCACCAGAGCCATCCATGTCCGTAACCTTCGTTTTCGCAAATCAACCGGCCCCTTCCTGAACTGGTTTCTCCTTACAAGCCTATTATGCGCCGAGAGCCCGAAGCCGACCACCTAACGACTCCAGACTCTCTTTGTTTTGGTATGATTTTTTTAACAGCGCGTTTACAAAAATGTTTTGCGGAATTCCGTTGGCGTTAATCCGGTATGCTTTTTAAAGGCAATACTAAAATAGTTCGTATCTGCGAAGCCCACAGCCTCCGCCACCTCTGCCACCTTGCGATTCGGGTCCAACAGCAATTCCCGGGCTCGCTCGAAGCGCACACGCGTCTGGTACTCAGCGAAGCTTTCACCTGTAACCTGCTTAAAACGGGCACTCAAATACTTGGGACTCATATTCATGTACGCTGCAAGACGGTTCAATCCGCCATCCTCCTGAAGGTGCTCACGAATCCATTCCTTGGCCCGTTGGAATTTGCGCGGAATCCCCTTTTCGCGCGATTCCCGCACTTGGCGACCCACCCGGACAAAATAGCGTGATACATAATCAATCATCTCAGGTCCGTGCCGCAATCGGGACAGTTCCAATAATGGGTCCTGCTGCTGTATGGATGTTTGTCCTTCGGATGCATCGCTCTGAACAATACGCATAACGAACAGAACAAGCTGAGTGACGATCATTTTCACCTGATTGACAGGCAAGCCCGCTAATTGTCCAGACCATTCCTGCAAAATCGCATGTACGGCAGCATCATTGCCGGCACGAATTTCCGTAATCATCAGCAATTCCTTCTCCAGCAAATGACTACTGTTCGGCTCAGCCGCCTGAATGCTCTCGAAGGGGATGATCTGGCTATAGCCCACCCACCCCCGATGCTCCACAGCCTGTACTGCTTCCTCATATGCTTCAGGAAGCTGCTCCATCCGTTGTACGGGACGGCTAATCCCAATGGACATCCCCTGGCTCAATCGTTCCTGCACCGCCTGACGAATCTGCCGGGCCGTCTGCTCCGCTGCCCTGCAAGATGCCGCCGCCAGCAGTACAACACGCCGATCACGGGAAACCGCCGCACCATGCGCCTTCGTACCGGCTGCTGCCGCAGCCTCCCAAGCCAACTCAGCGAATACATGCGTGCTCTTATTGGCAGAACTCTGCGACTCGTTAGGAGCGGATGCTACCTGCTGCGAGGCCTCCTCCAGCTCACAGCACAGCACAGTATAAGGCGGTCTGCTCGTCTCGCCGAAAAATCCCAGCCCGTCCATCTCCTGAACGACCTCGGCTGCGGGGCGCCGCTGCTGGAGCAGATCCAGCAGCAAGTGCTCCCTGTACAATGGCTCCAATGAACGATGACGGTGAATAGCTTCCTCCTCGCTTCTACGCCATTGCGCAATGCGATCCTCAGCCCGTCTCAGAGCTGCTTCAAAGTCTTCGCTTGTCACTGGCTTGAGTAAATAATCAACCGCTTGAAGCGAAACGGCCTGACGAATATACGTCATGGATTCGTACCCTGTCAGGAATAACAGCGGGGTCTGCTGATCCTTTTCCCGAATGGTTTTGGCTATGTCCAGCCCACTCATATCCGGTAAATTAATATCCAGTAAAATCATGTCCGGTCGCCGCTCTGTATACAACCGTAATGCCGTTGCGCCGTCCTCCGCCATATCACTGACTTCCACTGACAGGCCACTTTCCGCCACCATCAGCCTCAGTCCTTCCCGAATATGATATTCGTCGTCCACAATCAGCAGCCGGTACATGCCATCCTCCCCTTTCTTATTCGGTTCGAATGGGTGCCAGTAAGGTAACCGAGGTGTACTGACCCAACTCGGTTGTCACAGACAGACCATATTGGGGACCATAATGCCGAAGACGTTCATGTACATTGCGGAGTCCAAAGCCAATCGCACTCCCCCGCTCGGCATCTAGCGATTTCCGAATATCGTCCAGACGCTCGGCTCCAATACCGCCCCCATCATCGCTAACTGTTAAACGCAAAGCATCGCCTTCCCTCGCACCGGATAACATAATATAGCCGCGGTCGGTACGCCCTTTCAAACCGTGGTAAATGGCATTTTCAACGAGTGGCTGGAGAATCAGCTTGGGTACGTAAAACCCGCAAATATCCTCCTCGACTTCGCAAATCCACTCGAACGAATTCCGAAACCTAAACTGCTGTACCTTTACATAGGCGCTTACATGCTCGACTTCCTGTCCCAAACTGATTTGCTCTCGACCATAACTTAGCGAAATGCGAAAGCATTTACCGAAGGCACCAATCACCTCTGCCATATCCCGCTGCCCATTCGCCAGCGCCATTCCCTTCAGTGACTCCAGTGTGTTGTACAGAAAATGCGGATTAATCTGCGCCTGAAGCGCGCGAAACTCGGCCTGTTTGCGCGACAGCAACGCTTCGTATACTTGCCCGTACAGCTCATGATTTTTTTGCATCATATGAAGAAATCGCTCCCCGATCTGCCCTACCTCATCCTTAGGGTTAAATACAACGGAAGCAGGAGCTTCAGGAGCTTGGGCTGAGGCCGTGGTGGTCACACTCCCATCCACCGCCATTAATCGGCTCAATTGAAGCAGGGGGCGACGAATTGTATCACTTAGCCGATAAGACAGCATCCAGCCCAACACCAGTGCAATCAAAAAGGTCCAGATGGTCCAGGCCCCAATTTGCCGCGCGTCCTCGAATAGCACGGACTGATCGACTTTTTGTAGGAGCGTCCATTGTCCCTCGTTTAACGGTCCGTAGGAAATCATCGTCTGGCGGCCGTTCCATGTTCTCCAGTCCTTCGTAAGCACGGGTCTATCCACAGCGGATTTGGCGATTTGTCGCAATAGCGATAGGTCCGCAATGCTCTGCTCCGGCAATCGGTATACAGGCTCGCCTTCCTGATTCAGCACCCACATCTGGGTATTGCTGTCTGTTTCATGAAAAGCAAGCCCACGAAACAGACTGGCCTTGTCGATTTCCAACAGCAAAAATCCAAGCGGCTCATAATCTCCAGTCGTTTTTCGCAGCAGCTTTCCAACGTATATACGATCCTCCGCCATCCCGCGTCCTGATTCAAACGGCGGATGAGCCATCCACATCATAGGTTGCTCGGCGAGCAGACGGCGGTAGTACACACGTGCTTCCTTTAATGTAGGAAGGCCGCCAAAACGGACCGAAACATTCCCTTGATAGAGAGAATGCTTGAGTCCGCCATTGGCGGCATAGATGAGCGAGGACGTGATATACGGCTTGGTCTGGGTTTGCGTACGAACGACCATGCTGAGTGTTTCGTCGTTCCGCAAGTATTCATAATCATCTTCCGGCTTGGTCTCCAGTGTGGACTGCACATCAGGATTGCTGAGAATGGCGTTGGTTAGATCATTCAAATCGGAGAGTGTCGCATTAACGTAATTTTCACTCATTTGCCGGGACTGCATTGCCAGTGCTTCTGACTTCTCACCAAGAGAATGGGCCGCAATCCGGTAAAAGGTAAAGGTCAGCACTACCATCGGAATGACGGTCAGTACCAGCGTCAATACAATAAATTTCCCACGGATCGTAGGAATCCCAGCAAACTTTTGACGACCCCGGCCCCCCATTCATCGGCCTCCCTTACACATAAGCGGGAAGCCATGTCCCGTGCGCTGCAATCAGGTCATCACACAGAGAAACGATATCATCCATAGATAACTCAGCTGAAGTGTGGGGGTCCAGCATAGCGGCGTGATAAATATGTTCTTTTTTCCCCGTAATCGCAGCTTCAATCGTTAATAGTTGGGTGTTGATATTCGTTCGGTTCAGTGCAGCACATTGGGGCGGCAAATCCCCGACAAAGGTCGGCGTAACCCCATTACGATTCACCAGGCAGGGCACCTCCACACAGGCTTCCTTCGGCAAATTGGTAATCAAACCTGTATTCATCACATTACCGCCAATGGCAAAAGGCTGATTGGTTTCAATTGCCTCAAATATATAAGAAGCATATTCGTTCGACCGTTCATGGCGCAGATCCTGATTGCCCAAAAGTTCCTCACGCATCGTCTCCCAGCGTTCAATCTGGCTTACGCAGCGGCGCGGATATTCATCCAAAGGAATATTGAACCGTTCAATCAGCTCCGGATATGTCCGTTTGATAAAATACGGATGATACTCTGCGTTATGCTCGGACGATTCCGTAATGTAATAGCCGAATTTCAGCATCATTTCAAAGCGCACCATATCATGATGCTTTTCCTGCTGCTTGGCGGCAGCCCGCTTTTTAATCTCAGGATACAAATCCACCCCGTCCTTGCTCACTTCGAGCAGCCATGCCATATGATTGATACCTGCAATTTTCGCCTTTACCCCTGCCTGCTCCAGTCCAAGACTTTTGAACAACTCCGGTATACACGCCTGTACGCTATGACACAGCCCTACTGTCCGGACACCGCCGTGTACGTTCATTACATTCGTCAACACAGCCATCGGATTTGTATAGTTGAGGAACAGTGCTTCCGGGCATACTTCGCGCACGTCTGCCGCAAAATCGAGCATCACGGGGATCGTTCTTAAATTGCGGAAAATGCCGCCAATGCCGACCGTATCGGCAATCGTTTGGCGCAGACCGTATTTTTTGGGAATCTCAAAATCCGTAATCGTACACGGATCATAGCCGCCCACCTGAATGGCATTTACTACATAGGCTGCTCCACGCAGTGCTTCCTTGCGATCAGTGTAAGAGCGAATCACACAGGTACTCCCCGTTGTTTTTTTCAAATTGGATAAAATATTTTCCGAATCCTTCAGCCTAACGGGATCAATATCGAACAACGCCAGTTCAAAGCCCTGCAAAGCAGGCGTCAACATACAATCGCCAAGTACATTTTTAGCAAATACCGTACTGCCTGCACCCAGAAATGTAATCTTGCTCATACTTTGTCCCCCATTCAGCTTTTTGTTCGCAGCTTTGCACCTCAAATGCAAGGATACCCATCGCCACTCTCCCCTTTGCAGGAAGAAAGTGACGATGGGAAAGATTAGCCATAACTATGCGTTGTTGCCTCCCACTCAGGATACCCCCACTGATTTAGCTGGGCTGATAAGCCGAGGCGGCAAGACAGATGTTACCGGGGATGTCGTAGTTGGCGGAGTTGTTGAAGTCTCCGGGCTAACTGATGTTGCCGGTGAAGCCACGGCCCCTGCCTCCATTACGGTCACCTTGGCTATTGCCTTCAACTCCGTCCCTTCCACCTTGCCCTTCAATTCAAACGAACCTGGAGCAGCATATTGTGCAGGGTCCATATCCTCCCATTCCACAGCTACCCATTTCGTGGAGCCTTCTCCATACGTAGCTTCCACTACGCTTGGCAGTTCAGGTTTTTCACCCACATGAGTGGTTACACTCACCTCTTTTAACGCAGTGATGTCCTCAGTTGCCACCAGACTCTGTGCTGTACCAGAGGCCAGACCTGCCACCTCGTTTGCATTCAATGCGCGGCTGTAGATCCGGAAGTCATCCACCAGACCATTGAAATATGGATCAGGGTACTGGGACTTACCGATGAAATTATTTTTCGTTTGTCCCAGACTGGTTGGATTCAAGGTCAGGTTGGTATTGCGTCCCACTTCTTTCCCATCCACGTACAAAATACCTGTGGAGCCCGAAAGCGTGACCGCAACATGCTTCCATACGCCTGTCGGCAATACAGGGGCATCAATCGTCTGTTCCTGTCCTTGCCCGTTACCCTGATTCGTAATGGCAAATAGCATCCGGTTCCCGGCTTTAGGGGTCAGGAACATATATTCATTGGTCCCGGAGCCAAAGTCAAAAATCCGCACATAATCGCTCAGGCTGTTCGCTTTGACCCAGCCGGATACGGTCAATTGCTGTGCCCGACTGACAATTCCTGCCGGAAGCTGCACATAGCTGTCCTTGCCGTTCAGGCTGACAGCATTGCCTGTTTTACCCGCAACCCATGCCACGGTCCCCTTAACGTTAGCATCATTGCCGCTATCTGATGAATCCACAGCAAGAGCACCGCTTGTTTCGTCAAACTTGTAAACGGCAAGCCGTTCAGGTAACGGTGCCGCCGGTTCAGCGATCACAGTTACTTTAGCCTCTCCTGATAACTGGGAATCGCTGGCTGTCAGCTTGAAGATATACGTTCCTGGCTCGGAAACATCCACCTTCGTACGTATTGATGTCTTGCTGCTGAATGTGACCTTCGCGTTCTGTGGTCCTTCAACCAGACTCCACTCGCTTGTCACTTTTCCTTGCGGAAGCCCGTCATCTGTAGTTGTACCTTTCAGAATAATCTGATCCGGCAGCTTCACCTTGGAATCTTTGCCTGCATCAACGACAGGTGCTTTGTTGGGATCTGGTGTGGTTGGTGTCAGCTCTACCGTATAGGAGGATGCTGTACCAATTTCCAATTTAAGCTTATTGGTTGGTGCATACGCATTAAACTTGCCTTGCGATTGTCCCCCCACTTTAACCAGGTACGTTCCTTTCTTTAAACCATCAAATGTAACGTACGTAGAATGAGCTTGGCCCGGCGTTTGATTTTTCAATTGAAGCCATACATTATCCTTGGATGTTGCCAGCTTGGCTTCAGTATACTGATCCTTTTCCAGCTCGATATACAGCTTTTCCGTGATCAAATTGACCCGTTTGAACAAACCGTCCAGCGGCTTGATCGTATACACGTTACCGCTTTTGCTCACCTCTGCACCGTAGCCCGTCAATCCGAATATCGGATCAACCGCGATATCCGCGCTTAAGGTTTTAAGTGCACCGAACAATCCGAGGTCAGCCTCACCGCTCATGCCGCGCCAGCCGTTAAAGAGCGGGACGTTTTTACCGCCGCCGGTGCCGTTTGTTCCGTTATTGCCTTTTTCCGCTTGATACGTCCATGCGACCGCCCCGATGTTCTCAGGGTCCGAGCTGATTTGCCCGGAGTTAATCGCTCCGACATTGGCAATTTTGGCAGCATAGGACAGCCGTTGTTGCTCCTCGCGATGATTGTCCTCATGATGACGAATCCAGTCATCCATCGCATATCCCGCAAGTGAAGTCGTGTACTGGAAGTTAAACCAGTTCTCCCCGGTAATCGTCACCGGATCGGTATAGTAGTACCATACAGGCATATGACCGCGTGACGCACGAGTTTTGGCATTAATTTTCCCCATCATTTCCAGGGCTTTACTTTGCTCGCCCTCTGTATCTATATTCTGCTTGGCTAACGTATATACAGCCTCTTCGCCTGTATTGTCGTAGCTATATTCAGAACCGTAAGGATACTTTGTATTTTTAAAATTGTTATATTTGCGATCCATTTTTTCCTTGAGATCATTCGCTTCATCATCGTAGCCCTCATCATGAAGGGCCTGAATAATATCCGGTGTGGTCAGCTCACCCATCAAACCTGTTTCCCAGTTGTACGCAACGGGTCCTTCATATAATGCTTTGAAAATGTTATAGGCTCGCAGCAAATAGGTTTCCTTCGGATGCTTGTAAGTGACGAGATCCGGGTATTCCTTGGCAATCTTATACATACTGAAATACGTGTTGTATACATGCGGGTAGGCATATCCCCGGTAGGT
Source organism: Paenibacillus sp. FSL W8-0439 (assembly GCF_038008995.1). Lineage (NCBI taxonomy): Bacteria > Bacillati > Bacillota > Bacilli > Caryophanales > Paenibacillaceae > Paenibacillus > Paenibacillus sp. FSL W8-0439. Next base: position 1,123,097 of record NZ_JBBPAK010000001.1, on the reverse strand, counting down.
CGGTGTATCATTTGGCTCCGGCATCAGGAAATCATGAATTAAATAGTCCTCATGATGTCCATTCATCAGATTCGTCCAGATTGCCGTCTCCAAATAATCGTCCACAGCCCGCACCTCTTTGGCGACTGGAGAGAGTGTGTTTTTCTCAGCCAGGAACTGTCCGTGGGTCAGACCCCAATCGTCCCCCCAGCCCCAATAGCCGTTGAAAATGTTGCGTTTGGATTTGGTATGCATCATCCAATCGTCAAATACCTTATCGCGCAAATCACCTGGCACGTTCCACTGGGTTTTGTCTACCATAAAGGTAGCGTGCCGTTGTAGCGCCTGATCAATCGGCTCGATGGCATAGAATTGCAAAACCGTTTTGCTGCCATTGCCGTATTCCACCGTAATGAAATTCGGGCCCAGCTTAGTAAATTTCAGTTCATAAATGTGGTGTCCTCCGGCCTTGCTATCCGTCTGCGGAATAACGGTTCCGTCTGGATAGGTCACCTTGTTGATCGTTTGCTTGGTACGCAGATCCACCTTCGCCTTTTGATTCGTAGGCACAATCATGCCTGGTACGACCGTAGTATCCACCAAGTTTTCTTGATACAACGTATCTTTTACATCATGCTCGTCCTTCACCGCCAGAAACTTGAAGCCATAGTTTTTGCTTTGACCGGGATTCAGGATCAGGCTTGTGTTGGGTAAATATCCACGGTTGGTGGACTTGATGACATTGGAATGAATATAAAATACATTCAATCCCTCCAGCCATTTGCCTTCGTTGGCCGGATTCCAGGCCCACTTGCTGCCCGGATGCTCCTCATCTCGCCAATGATCTTGATATTCAAAGCCTGCTCCTGTTGTGGAATCAGGAATCAGTAGCAGCGAAGAACCAATGCCGCTCGGACGCCCAGCTGTAATATAGGAGCCGTTATTGCCGACAAAGGAATGCGTCACGACTCTCGTTTCGTAAATCGCATCACCATAGGTCCACTGCTCATTAAAAGGTAAAGGCAATCCAAAATCGCCAATCTCTAATTTTTTGCCACTCGTATTCTGTACCTGTATGTTCCACAGCACCGAACCATTCGACTCCGCCGAATAGGTTTCAATGACCTTAAAATTACGTATGCCTTCTGCATTATTTGAGTTCTCGTACGTGACCGTAACACGGTTGCCGCTGGTCGTAATCTTACGTGCGTCTGCCGACTTATTTGTCCATGCCTTCGTCCAGCTACCTTCATCCAGTCGGTACGTGAACATTAGCTCCCCTAGCCACTGATGATCTCCCGTGTTCTGCTCAGGTGTCACCGATGCGTTCATGACATATTCAGTCGGAAACGCATCTCCTTTAATACGAATAGATGAAATCTCGCCATGCTCGCCTGTCTGAATCGTCAGCTTGTCATTGGATAGCTCATGAGCCTCTGCCGTATGCGCCCCAAACAACACAGACGCTGTGGTTAAAAACAAAAACGCCGCCAATATTCCCTTAAATTTCATCAACACGGCCTCCTTTTTGATCTCGGGGTCCTGATTTGCTTGCCAATCACCTGAAGTCTCTTCATTTCGCCGCAACCTCCTTGGAAATGTAAGCGCTACAACTCTATTGTACAAATCCTTGTCCATTGGTAAAATCAACATTTTCAACCGATTTATATAGGATTTCAACCTAATCGTGTCGTGGGATGAGTTACGACGAAGGAAGTGAGCGCGCGTGCAGATTGTGCTTCCGCTCACTGTTGCGACGAGATTTTTTCAAGAAATTTATATTGAGCTGCTATAGTGGGGAATAAAGTTATATATTCAATAACAATTTAAGGTAAACGCAAATCTAATTAAAACAGCCCATCCATTAATGGATGGGCTGTTTTTTTACATACTACTTTCCTGCTCCTTGATCACCTGCTCAATCCCCAACAAAATCAGCTTCAATCCGAACTCAAATGCTCTATCGGTTCCCATCAGTTCGAACAGCCCATTTTTGAACATCCGCCGGAATAGTCCTACTTCTGTCTCACTCATGGAATCCAGAAGGTGAACCATCTCTTCACCCGGAAGTGCTCCCTTGTCCTTATCCTTAAGGAGCGCGGAGACATTACGTTCATGCTGATAATCGTCCAGGACGAAGTAGGAGACATAGTTCACAAGCGTTGTAACCACTTGCATTTTCTGCTCTTGCTCAAGCGGCGCCGACTCCACGCAGAGCAGCATACGGTTGGTGAACCGGATGATGTCCGGTTCGTGGGGCAGCGTCATCATCATGAGCTGCGTGGAGCAGGGGTACCGATACAGTACACTCCGCATCGTTACCGCCAGCTCCCTCAGTTGCTCCTTCCAGTCCCCCTCGGAATGAAACTCCTCCAGAATCGTTTTCGATACCTGGTTGGCCAGACGCTGATAGAGATTCTGCTTGCTTTTGAAGTACCAATATAGAGAGGGAGCCTGAATCCCCAGCCGATCGGCCAATCGTCTCAAGCTGAATTTCTCGATACCATCCTCCCCTAGAAGCTCCCACGAAGCTTCTAAGATCTTACCTTCCGAAATCTGAGGTTGCTGCTTTTTCATCGGTTATCCGCCCTTTAATCTAACAGTGTAAGTTTATTCTTTACAGATTTATTAATTCATGATAACATCTAACACTGTAAGGTTCAATCTAACGGTGTTAGATTAGGCCAAATAAATAAAGAAAGCAGTGACTCGCATGGATGCAGAAAACCTCCATTACTTTGAAAAAGCACCGATCGCTAAAACCGTAGCTCACTTCGCTGTACCGATGATGCTAGGTACGTCAATGAGTGTCATCTATTCCATCTTAAATGCCTATTTCCTTGGCACTCTCCACAATACCGCCATGTTAACCGCACTCGCACTAACCTTGCCGTTATTCGCGGCCATTATGGCGATAGGAAATTTGGTTGGCATCGGCAGCGGTGCATTTATCTCCCGATTGCTGGGAGAGAAAAAGTATGCTGATGTAAAGAATGTGTCTTCATTCGCCTTTTACAGCAGTTTAGTTCTCGGTCTTATCTTGATGGCCCTTGGTCTCCCGTTGATCGATTCACTCGTTCAGGGTCTGGGGGCGACACCTGACTCCTTCGGCTTCACGAAGGACTATGTCACGATTATGCTTATAGGTTCGCCATTCGTCGTATTATTCTTCACACTGGAGAATATCGTGCGCTCGGAGGGTGCTGCAATTACGTCGATGATCGGTATGATACTCAGTGTTGTCGTGAATATTTTTCTCGATGCGCTGGTCATCTTCGTTTTCCATTGGGGCGTGATCGGCGTTGCGTCAGCTACGGTTATTTCTAATGTGGTTGCGAGTATATTCTACGCCTTCCATATGGGATATAAGAGTCAATTTTTAACTATCTCCATAAAATGGTTCAAGGCTACCAAGGATATTCTGAGCAATGTATTCAAAATCGGAGTTCCCGTGTTTATTATGAGTCTCTTCATGGGTGCAATGTCACTCGTCTTTAACCATTTTCTTGTCGAGTATGGGGATCAGGCCATAGCGGCTTACGGAATTTCCTCACGTTTATTACAATTTCCTGAGTTTATTTTGATGGGCTTATGCGAGGGTGTTGTACCATTGATTGCCTTTAGTTTTACAGCGAATAAATTACGAATGAAACAAACTATTGGATTTACAATCAAAGCGATTTTGGCCTTGGCAGTCGTGTTTGGCATCATCGTCTATCTGATTTCCGACCATCTAATTGGTTTATTTACCAATGACCCGCAATTAATTGTAATGGGCAGCTACATTCTGCATGTGACCTTCTTATCCTTGTTCATTACGGGGATGACCACGTTGTTTACGGGGATTTTCCAAGCAACGGCGCAGGGAACCGCTGCGTTTATTATGTCCGTCATACAGGGAATTACTCTGATCCCCGTGCTATACATTGCCAATCGAATGAGTGGCTTCCACGGGGTGGTCTGGTCGCTCGTCATTGCGGATGCCGTCGCGTTCCTTGTTGGAGCTATTATGCTGTATGTTCTGCGGAACAGATTGCAGCCAGAGCTGGATCATTTAGTACAGTAGAAAACATATAACATGCAAGAAGGCAGGATAAGGACATTAACCGATCCTGTCTTTTTAGATTCCGCCGCTACTTAGCGTGGTAGATAAAAAAGCCCTGAATATCAATCATCCATTTTTATTTTTTTGTAGGCTAATGGTGTCATGTTCATCGCTTTTCTGAATCTTTCTATAAAATAGCTGGTACTGTTAAATCCAACCTTATAGGCAACTTCTGTAACGTTAGATTCTGCTTGTTGCAATAAGACTAAGCTTTTTTGAATCCGATAATCCATTACATAATTCAACGGAGTTACCTTTAAAATTCGTTTGAAATATCGGCAGCATTCAGAACGGCTCAATTGACCAGCTTTTGCAATATCATCTAATGTGACTTTTTCAGCATAATGCAAATAGATCCAGTTTAACATTTGTTTGATCCGTTGATTCTTTACCATTTCCACCTGGTCGTATTCTAATGGAAAACCATTCATGACTAGGTTTTTCCAAATTAATGTTAAATACATCGTAATATCGATTTCATAGTATGGAGATTTATGTTGAATACATTGATTAATCTTCAACATGGCATCTAAAATGTTTTTCCCCCAAAGCTCGTTAGAATCTATGTATACATAAGGTAAATTTGTCGCTTGAATGTAAGGAGCTACGTAAGGTGTGTAAAGCTCTTGTGATAAAACGAAATGAGGAGAAACATTTAAACAGACATAGACGCAACCCGATTGATTCTGATCTTCCGCCATATGTAGGCAGCCACTATTTATAAATAACCCATCACCTTGTCGTACGATTCGTTTATCCTCATTTATTTGGAAGATCGCCTCCCCTTTTACAACCAGAACAAATTGAATTTCATCATGCCAATGAAGTGGTATGTATCCATGTATATTTTGGCTAATCGTTGTTTCATAACATGCAACCGGTAGTACGACCGTCCGATGCTCGGTTAGTTCTTTCAGGTTTTGGCCAATTATGAAATCTTTTATTTGCAAATCATCACGACCTCAATATATTTATATTTTAACATCAAATTCAGGTATAATTTAAAATTTTTTTCACCTATTATAACACTATTATTATATTTCAAGGTGGAGAACATTCATGGATAAATCAGCTAGAAAAACAGGATTATTTCTTGTTATCACAGGAGCTATATTTTGGGGGATCAGTGGGACCGTTGCAAAAAAACTTTTTCAACAAATCGATGTAAATTGGCTTGTAACAACACGTTTGCTCATAGCTGGTGTTTTACTCTTGGCCCTTCAATTTTTAATAAAAGACCGTACACAAATATGGGGTGTGTGGAAAAATAGAAGGACTGCTTTCCAACTCGTTGTCTACGGTTTGGTTGGTATGCTGTCAGTTCAATATACGTATATGGCATCGATCCAACAAGGTAATGCTGCTGTTGCGACACTATTACAGTATTTAGCGCCTATAATGATTATCATCTATTTAATTCTGCGAAAGCACACTGTCTTCACACGAAAGGATTTATCAGCTATCTTCCTTGCTGTAGTGGGTTGTTTCTTCTTGTTAACAAACGGCTCCATTTCTCAGCTATCCGTTCCAACGATCGCAATCGTTTGGGGGATCTTATCAGCAATAGCCCTAGCTTTTTATACCTTATACGCAATTCCTCTTCTGAAGCAATACGATTCCCTAGTTATTGTGGGTTGGGCGATGGTTATCGGCGGTTTTGGATTAAGCTTGATTCATCCACCTTGGCAGGTCGATTTTAAAACCTTGACACTAGAAACCATTTTATATCTAGCGTTCGTGATCATATTCGGCACAATGATCGCATTTTGGTTCTATATAGAAAGCTTACAGAGTCTTTCACCAAAAGAAACAAGCTTTCTAAGTAGTCTGGAACCTCTAGCTGCTGTTCTAACAACTGTGTTTTGGTTAAAAGAGCCTTTTGGTTTTTTTCAATGGGTAGGTGTAATATGTATCATCGGACTGATATTGTTATTGGCATTCAATAAAAAGCCTTCTTCAAATAACCAATCAAAAGAAGATATCCCGCTCTCAGAGTAAGCTAAGCTTATGGAGAGGCATTAGGATAAAGCTGCTCCTTAATGGAGAAAACGGCAGCCGTTTTTATGGCTGCCGTTTCATTATATTTATGAATCTACTGTTTGAGGTGTTGAGCTCGTTAGATAATACATCGAACGTTAGTTTTTATTTTGAGGTGGTTGCTTAATCATAAAAGGCACATTTTCTACTCCAACCATTCGTACATACGTAAACAATTGACCTTTATGGTGAATCTCATGGTCTTTCGCCATGGATAGCCAGAAGCTCCCAGTGCCGAGAAAGTTCCTAAATTCAATCTCCTGTTCTAGCTGTTGAGCATTTAATTCCTTCAATTCTCGGATTGTTTCCTCCGTCAATTGATCGACGATGTTGCGTACATCGGCTATTGTGTGATATTCGTCTATTTTTGTCGGTGGAGTGAAGGTACCATTTTTTACGGTATCCACGAACATTTTCATAGAACTGGCTATGTGAACGATTAGGGAACCCATGGGCATCGCATTGTCCCAAGGCTTAAAGTCAATATGCTCATCAGGAATGACTTCAACCAATTCTTGCAACACCGATCTGTGCCTTAGCCATTCCTGAAGATATTGAGCTACTACAGACATGCTACCAACCTCCAAAATTTAGTAGTTTTCTAAGGTATTAATTCTATACTCGCAACCAATTCCCTTCTTCATGAAAAGGTCACAGATGAAACAGGAACAATTTATTATCCGATGGGTGTTCCATCAGGTAGTTTAATATCTGGTTTCAATAAGACCACGTCCCCCTTCTCGGGGATACCTCCAAGGACTAATACCTCTGAATTAAAGCCTGCTATCCGTCGAGGAGGAAAGTTGACTACAGCTATGATTTGTTCTCCTATAATCTCCTCCGCCATATATCTTTTTGTAATTTGTGCACTCGATTTTTTTATTCCAATCTCTTGTCCAAAATCGATTTCAAGTTTCATAGCAGGTACTTTAGCTTCTGCAAAAAACTCAGCTTTAATTATAGTTCCAACCCGAACATCGAGTTTCAAAAAATCATCAATCGTTGCCATGTAAGTATTCTCCTCATTATTTTCTTAAATTTCACGATAAACCGTAAACAATTTTAATATTTTGCAACCGCAAACTTTAGCGATTTTGCCCAAAAATACATCCCCATACCGAATAAAGTCATGATTCCACCTATGAATTGAAATGCAGACATTATTTCTCCCAAGAATAAGTAGGCGAGAAGGATGGCGAGAACAGGCTCTCCAATAATACCCACTGACACCGTAGTTGCCCCCATTGACTTCAACAGCAGATTAAAAATATATTGACCAAAAATAGTTGGAATTACTGCAAGTAATAAGAAATACGTCCAATCCGACGAGTCATATTCGATCAAGGAACAATGATTCACCAAATTGTAGACTAGCAGGACACTGCCGCCAAGAAAAAAGACAATCACACTATAAAAATTTGCACTTATTTTGTGGCTTACCTTCTGTCCTGCTATCATATAAGCCGAAACCAAGATTGTTCCTAATAGGGATAACCCATCCCCGATTAATGCCCCTTTCGAAGTCCCTATGTCTCCCCAAGCTATAATGATTGAACCGATAAGAGCAGCGATCAAGCAAAAAATAGTGAATAGGTTTACTCGTTCTCTGAACATAAAGTATGAACCAATCATTACGAATAAAGGCTGCAAGGATAAGATGACCATGGAGCTCGCAACTGAGGTATATACCAAAGATTCCATCCAGAATAAGAAATGTAATCCGAGAAAAAGACCAGCCAAGAAAACGGTACCCCAATCTTTTTTGGTCATATCTGAGGTGCGGAGCATTTTCCAGGGTACAAAAGGAAGCATTAATATGACTGACATATACAATCTATACATTCCAGCCACGGAGGTTGGAGTATGTGAAGATTTTATCATGATGGAAGAGACGGAAACCGACAAAATACTGATGAACAGCAAAAAATACGGATTCAAAGATAGCGATGTTTTATTTATTTTCATAATGACCCTCTCAGATGTGTTTGACCCATTGTCTGTGCACAGAACAATTGAATAATAAACTGAACTGAGTATAATAATATCACCGCTTTTATTTATTTTGTGTAAGTATATCTTTCATTTATATAGGAATATCGTCATAAGAAAGGACCTTCTCTTCAATGGAAAAACAACTGCACGAGACCATTCTCTATCCCGATGTTTCATTTCCATACATCATGTACACCCATTCGGTTCATGAAAGTATTCCTAAAGGTAGAGGATTTAACGATTTACATTGGCATGAAGAACTACAGATCACTTTGGTTACTAAGGGAAAACTTGTTATACAAGTGAACGGGATTGATCATGAATTAGACACAGGTCAAGCTATTTTAATCAATAAGGGTGTTCTTCACGTGACTACCCAGCTTTCACATCACGGTCAATATGTCAGCTTTAATTTTCCAGAGAAGCTGTTGGCCTTTTATGCGGATAGTGCGATGGAAAAAAATTATGTACTGCCTTATACAAACTCTTCCTTACTGTCACTTGTAATTAAAGGAGATGCTGAATGGCAAATTCAAATGCTACAAATGCTGTGGGATATGAAACAGAAGTTTGATATGAAAAAAAAATGGGGTTGGGAATATGAGGTATCCATCAAAACGGCACAATTATGGTTCATCTTAATATCTAATATTTCGCTTTCTTGTGAGGAAGCACCTAAATACGTGAAAATACAACAGGAAAGACTTCAATTGATGCTTAGCTTTATTCATCAAAACTACTTCAACAACATAACACTACAAGAAATTGCCGATATAGCACATTTAAGTATTTCAGAGTGCACTCGTAGTTTTAAGCGAACTATTCATATGACACCTTATGATTATTTGATTAAATACCGCATCAAGAAAAGCAGTGAATTACTAACCTCAACACAATATACCATCACTGAAATAGCCCACAGAGCGGGTTTCAATCACGTAAATCACTTCATTCAGTCGTTTAAAAAACATTATAATAAAACACCTAAAGAATTCCGCAAATTTAGAAATGATTTTATGATTAAGGAATGAAGTTGCCAGTGTCAGCTTTTATTGCAACCTAACAACTGCAAAAGGGAGATGGCGCTTTGCCATCTCCCTTTCTCTTATTCCTACTCACACTTCCTGCTTAAAAACATATTACATACCAGGTGGTTGGTGAGCGGAGCGGGCAGAATTGTTCTGAAGAGGCGGAGCGTTCGCCTTTGCAACGGGATTTTAACCTTACCAGGTGTCATATAAATGAAAAATCCCGTTGCAACAGCGATCGGAAGAACAATCTGCACGCACAGCGCCTCCCCTGGAAAGAACTATGTTTTTAAGCCTCCACCCGATTCAAAAACACCTTCGTCCGTTCCAACTGCGGATTGCCAAAGATCTGCTCTGGTGTACCAGATTCCGCAATTTCTCCATTATCCATAAAAATGACGCGATCCGCCACATCTCTCGCGAAATTCATTTCGTGGGTCACGATGACCATCGTCATATGCTCTTCAGCCAGCTTTTTGATCACTCGCAGCACCTCGCCTGTCAGCTCGGGGTCAAGGGCCGAGGTCGGCTCGTCAAACAGTAAAATATCAGGGTTCATCATCATTGCCCGGGCAATCGCTACACGTTGCTTCTGTCCCCCCGATAATCGGGACGGATACGCATCCGCTTTATCCGCCAAGCCGACTTTAGCCAGCAACTCGGCGCTTTGGCGTCGCAGCTCAGCCTTGCTCACCTTTTTCACCAGCTTTGGAGCCAGTTCCAGATTATCCTGCACCGTCAAATGAGGGAACAGATTAAAATGCTGAAACACCATGCCCATTCCGGTAGTAATGCTTTTAATGTCGCCTGCCGGAGCATAGTGACCATTTTCCACCAGTGCTTTATCATGGATGCGAATCGTCCCACCCGTCACATCTTCCAGGTGTACCAAACTACGGAGCATGGTACTTTTCCCTGAGCCTGAAGGACCGATGACAGCTACAACCTCGCCCGACTTCACGTTAAAGCTCACTCTTTTCAGAACGTCGAGCTGGCCGAACGATTTTTTCAAATCGGTTACTTCTATTGCATTAGTGTTCATATCCGACATTCCTTTTACTCAAATTTAAAGCGTTTTTCCAGCGCTCTGAAGAATATGGTAAGCACCAAAGCCATCAACAAATAAATAACGGCCGCTACAACATAAGGCACAATCGTAAAATCGCGGTTTACAGCTGTATTAGCAAAATGCAGAAGTTCCGGTACCGCTACCGCATACAGCAAAGCTGTATCCTTCACCAGGGTCGTCGCCTCATTGGTTACCGCAGGCAAAGCAATCCGTACCATTTGCGGCACAATGACTCTAATCAGCGTTTGCGACTTGCTTAAGCCCAGCACTTGCGAAGCTTCGTATTGCCCTCTATCAATCGACAACATCCCGCCTCTAAAAATTTCTGCAAAATAAGCCGCATAATTCAGTACAAACGCCAGTACCGCAGCCGTTGTCCGGTCCAGTACCAGGTACTCGCCAATGACAGGTAACATCGGCAAACCAAAACAAAAGAACAATAATTGCAGCAGAAGCGGCGTGCCTCTTATAACATAAATGTACGTGTGCATCAGCCAGGCAATAGGCTTAAACCGACTTTTGGCCAGCAGCGTAACGATAAACCCCAGCGGAATAGACAAGATGAGCGTAATAAAAAATAAAATGACCGTCATCTGTGCCCCTTCAAGCATAGGCTTCATAATTCGTAAAATATATTCCATACTCATAACCTTCGACTCCTAAACCCTTAGTTCATTACACTACATATTAATTTAATACTTTATCTTCACCGAACCATTTTTTTGAAATCTCAGCCGCTTTTCCGTTCTTGTGCAGCTCATCCAAAGCAGATTGCAGTTGCGTCAACAGCTCTTCGTTCCCTTTTTTCACGCCAATACCGTATTCCTCAGGAGCCAGTGATTCATCAAGCAGCTTATACGTCCCTTGTTCCTTGGACATATAATACTTGGCAACAACCTCATCAATGACAACTGCATCCAGGCGACCAGTTTTCAAGTCTGTCAAAGCGAGAACGTTGTCCGGGTACTCGGACACTGACTTCAATTTACTTTTAATCGGATTCGCATCCAATGCATCGGCTGCTGAGGACAACGTCTGGAGTCCCACCGTTTTGCCCGCCAGATCAGCCAGCTTGGAAAGACTGGAGGTAGCTGGAACAACAATGACCTGACTGTTTTTCAAATATGGCTTCGTGAACAGTACTTTTTCCTTACGCTCATCTGTAATGGTGTATCCATTCCAAATGAGATCAATACGTCCACTGTTCAGCTCGGATTCTTTGGCAGACCAGTCAATCGGCTGGAATTCCACTTGCTTGCCCATTTGTTCCCCTGCCGCCTTCGCATAATCAATATCAAAACCGGTCAGCTCATTATTTTCATCTCTAAAGCCCATCGGCGCGAATTTATCATCAATTCCAATAATCAACTTGCTGCTATCCTTAGCGCCGGAACATCCGGCCAACACGATCATAATCAACCCAATCATCATCGTAAACATGGCTGCTTTTCTCATCTTATTCCCCTCCAACAATGGTGACCCCCGTATTCAAAAACAGGCGGCAAACGCTTTAGTTCGTTAACACGTTATCAGAGTATCATCATACCATACCGCAGGATACTCGTCGAGAGGAATCAGCGGAATCTTAACCTTATAAACATGGAAAACTTGTGACGAAAATTTGACCTGTGTTCTATAATGTAAAACCTTACCTTGACATGTTACCTTATCCGTTTTATCATTTCCTAGTATTCTTATATACTTTTATTTATTTCGAAGATTCAGCAGCAATAGAATGTAAATCAGCTTGATAGACAGGAGAAATAAAGTCCCATGTACATTTTAAAACGTCTTTTCACGATGCTCATTACGTTATGGATTATCGTCACTTTAACGTTTATTATCATGCACATCATTCCGGGAGATCCATTCTCGAACGATTCCAAGACGATTCCGGAGGCCGTATTGCAAAACATGCGTGCTAGGTACAATCTGGACAAGCCGCTCGCTGTGCAGTATGTGTTGTATCTCAAAAATCTGCTCGTGCTGGATATGGGGCCGTCTATTCAATCGAAAACGACTGACGTAAATATGCTTATCGCCAGAGGCTTTCCACCTTCTGCACTGCTGGGTATTCAATCCATCGTGGTTGCGATTATAGCCGGTATTGCGCTTGGAACATTGGCTGCTTTACACCATAATCGACCACTGGATTATATTTCGATGTTTATCGCCATTGTGGGTATTTCCATACCCAGCTTCATATTGGCACCACTGTTAATCAAGTATGTTGCCGTCAAATGGCATCTGCTTCCGGTCGCCTCATGGGGAACCTGGCAGCATACGGTGCTTCCATCGCTAGCTCTCGCTGTTTCACCTCTTGCTGTTATCGCCCGTTTTATGCGGACAAGTATGCTGGAAGTCATGCATGAGGAATACATACGCACCGCCAAAGCGAAAGGATTGTCCTCTTGGGCAGTAGTCATTCGTCACGGACTACGCAATGCATTGATTCCGGTGCTGTCCTTTATCGGACCGCTATTCGCTTCCGTGATTACAGGTACCTTTGTCGTCGAAAAAATATTCGCCATTCCCGGCATCGGTAAATATTTTGTAGACAGTATCTTTAACCGGGATTATCCAGTCATTATGGGTACGACCATTTTCTACAGTGCCATTCTGGTCGTAACCTTATTTTTAATTGATATTTCCTATCGCCTTGTCGATCCACGAATCCAATTAGTCAGCAAAGGAGATTAACATGAAAGCAGCACCTACTGTCGAAAAGGACAGCCTTTTTAGTCTTGTAGACCGCAGCCAGATGCCCACCCCCGCGTTGACTAGACCCCAAGAGTCACCATGGCGGGATCGGCTTCGCAGACTTTTTAACAACAAGCTTGCTCTGTTGGGGCTTTCCCTACTTATCATTATTATTGTGCTGGCGATTGTCGGACCTTCCATGGTTCCTTATGCTCCCAGTGACCAGTCCCTTTTGAAGACGAATCTCTCTCCTTCGAAAGAGCATTGGTTTGGCACGGATGATCTGGGCAGGGACGTATGGGCACGGACATGGGCCGGAGCTAGAATTTCACTTATGATTGGTTTTGCTGCTGCTGCCATTGATTTGGTGCTTGGCATTCTCGTCGGCTGTGTAGCTGGTTATTGTGCAGGCCATGGTAAAATGGGCGACCGAATCGACAATGTCCTGATGCGAATTATTGAGATTTTGTACAGCATTCCTTATCTGCTGGTCATCATTCTGCTGCTCGTCATTATGAAGCCCGGCCTGCTCACGATGATTATTGCTTTATCTATTACTGGATGGGTCGGCATGGCCCGGGTAGTACGTGGGCAAATCCTACAGCTTAAGCAGCAGGAATATGTACTGGCAGCCCGCAGCTTGGGGACATCTCATTCACGCATCATTTTCAGGCATCTACTGCCGAATGCAGCAGCCATCATTATCGTAAATTTGACGTTTACTATTCCGTCGGCTATTTTTGCCGAATCGTTCCTGAGCTTTCTCGGTCTGGGAATTCAGTCTCCTTCGGCCAGCTGGGGAACGATGGCTAACGATTCGCTCGGCGTTATTTTAAGCGGTCAATGGTGGCGCCTATTCTTCCCCGGCCTGATGATATCGCTCACCATGCTGGCGTTCAACACACTTGGAGACGGGCTTCAGGATGCACTTGACCCGCGTTCACAGCATTAACAACGCAGATATCCAAATTGGACAAGGAGGGGTGTCATCATAATCCGCAGCTTCTCGCCTAACCGCAGAAAAAACGGCAGCTCCTTTATGGAAGTGCGCACACGCGGCATACCTGCCGGAAAGGAGGATGAATAAATCCCGGCTGATCGTTTCGCTCTCTATAATATTGCTGATTTGAAATCGTTTTGAGATTTATACACAACGTTCAAATAACTAACCATAATAATGGAGGAAAACCACGATGAAAAAAATGCATTGGATGACGATCATCTTACTTTTAGCCGTAACGGCTTTAGCAGGATGCTCTGGCACTGGGGATAAGACAGCAAGCAATGACTCGTCCACTGCGTCTCCAGCAGATGTTCCGCAAGAAATTACAGCCAATCTGGCAGGTGGCGAGCCTTATACACTGGACCCTGCTTTCGCATCAGATACAACGTCCTATTTTGTCATTGATAACTTGTACGAAGGGCTGTATACATACGACAAAGCCGGTAAAATCGTAGAAGGTGCTGCCAGCAAAGTAGATGTGTCTCCTGACGGCAAAACATACACCTTTACCATTCGTGACAGTGCAAAATGGTCGAATGGTGACCCGCTGACAGCTAAGGATTTTGAATACTCCTGGAAACGGGTACTGAATCCGAAAACGGCTGCTTATGATCCTTCTGCCCTCTACTACATCAAAGGTGCCGAAGCGTACAACACAGGCAAAGGTAAAATTGAAGACGTAGGAGTTACGGCTAAAGATGATAAAACGCTTGTCGTTGAGCTAAAATCACCGCTGAGCTTCTTCCCTACGATTGCTGTGGGTCACGCCTATTTACCTGTGAACCAAGCTGTTGTGGAGAAAAGCGACAAATGGGCAGCAGAAGCTAACACAATTGTCGGCAACGGCGCGTATGTAGCCAAGGAATGGAAACATAACGAGCAAATTACGCTGACGAAAAACGATCAATACTGGAACAAAGATGCCATTACAATGGCAACGATTAATTTTAAAATGGTTCAAGACTCCACAACCTATTATCAAATGTACAAAACAGGTGATCTGGATCTGATTTTGAGCCTTCCTGTAGATACACTGGATCAGGAAAAGAGCAGCAAGGAATTCCTGTCGCACCCATCTTTCAGTGTGTACACGTATTCTTTCAACGTAAAACAAAAGCCGTTTGACAATAAAAAAATCAGACAGGCCATTGCCTACGCCATTGACCGTGAAGCACTGGCTACCAACGTAACCAAAGGTGGCGAGACTCCGGCATACGGCTATGTTCCATACGGAACAACAACACCATCTGGTAAGGACTTCCGTGATGAAGCGCCGAAAAAATACTATGAGTTTGATGCAACAAAAGCAAAACAATTGCTGGCCGAAGGTCTGAAAGAAGAAGGTTTGACCAAGCTGCCTCCGATCACTTTCAAATACAACACGTCGGACAAGCATAAAAAAGTAGCTGAAGCTATTCAGGAAATGCTGAAAACGAACCTGGGCGTTGAAGTGACGCTGGAGAATCAGGAATGGAAAACATACATTGATACCTTTAAACAAAAGAACTTCCAGATCGCCCGTATGGGCTGGGAAGGAAACTTCCTTGATCCACTTGGCGTATTGGGACACTATACTTCCAAAAATTCGAACAACTTTACCAACTGGAGCAACCCGGAGTATGACAAGCTGATCGAATCCTCAACCTTTGAGCTTGATCCGGCAAAACGTTTTGAACAGCTTCACCAGGCGGAAGACGTATTGATGGAAGATCTGCCGATTATTCCGATCCAGTTCTCTGCGGACACCGCCTTAATCAGTCCTAAAATTCAAGGCATCGTATTCGATGCTCGTTCGAATCCAGATCTCCGTTTTGCAAAACGGGTCGTAAAATAATGATTTTACGTTTTGGGATCACTGCCCTGATTGTTGGTATCTTAGGATTTCTATACGCCGCACCCCACCTCGTGAACGGTCGTGAAAACCTGGCTACCGCAAATCTGCTATTTCTGTTAGGATTGCTAGGCTTGGTAATCGGTGCGATCTTCCATGTCCTGCAAAGTGGTTTTCTCACCCTCTTCCTGCGGGGATTTGCCGACATCGGGCAGTTGTTCATTCGTCAATCCAAGGCATTGCAGGAGGAAAATGAACGTTTGCGTTCCGATGAATCTCTGTCAGCCTGGAAAACATCCATGTTCCGCCACCTCAAGGTATATACTTCGGGGTGCGGAACGGGACTTATATTTTGCTCGATAGTATTAATGGGGATGAGTTAGGGGGATGAGGAGCTTTCTTGCAGTTGGTGGGCGCTGCGCGTGCAGATTGTTCTTCCAAACGCTTCGCTTCACCAGAACAATTCTGCCCGCTCCGCTGGCAACCGCCAATAGAGCTTCTACATGTTTTAGAGTAGGTGTAGGAGTGAATTAGACCAAGAGTAAATCACTTGTCCTGCCGCTTTGTAACTGATCTACAAAAAAAGAGAGAGTTCCGTGGATTTTATTCATGGGACTCTCTCTTTTTTATTTTAATAAATGCGCTTTTCCTTTGCTTCTTGCAGCCATGACGGGAACTCGTCTAATCTACCATCTGCGTCGTCGCTCGTCGCCACTTAGAGGAAAGTCGCTCAATTCTCCGAGTTGGTCATGTGCAGCCTTATAAATGCGGAGAATCGCTTGCACCTTGTTAAAATCATTGTCTTCCGGACCGAATCCTTCCATATACATCCTTTGGATAATGTTTTGGAAAAAATCCATACGCTCGCGAATGGAATCCTGTTCGATTTGCAGCACATCTTCAAAGCTGTGTGTCTCAGCAAATTCAGACAGCTCATCAAAATCCTGTTCCTGATATCGCTCTCCCCGAGTTTCGGGATTGAGATCAATAGAGGTACGCAGGGTTGACAATAAAATATTTTCACGTGCCAGCATGACATGAAAATCTTTGTTTTTAAACAGATCCGTAACGATCAGACGGCACATTTCCTTGTTTTGCAGCAGAATCCCATCAAAGGGATGTAGCGTCCACACACCGTAGTTAAAAAATAAATTAAAATTGAAGCTGCTGCTCCCATACTGATATACAATGTTGATTTTCGATTCATCGATGATTTCAAATGAAAATTCCAGCATGCATTCTCCTTTGGGATTCCAATATTTAACTCTATCCTATCAGAAAATGCATGATTTTCAATAAAAAATTTTATTTCACAGTTTCATTTAACTCCACAATAGAGTCTGCTTTTTCACTACTGGCAGCCACGAGTAAAAAGACAATCACACACCCCAAAATAAAGGACATCATACGCTCATTCTCTCCTTTGTCATTTCACTTTTTAAGAGTTTATGCACGAGAATGCTATATATGTTCATCATGTCCTTTATGCTCCGCTGCCAAACCAAAGAAAGACGCCTTTGGGAATCACCCTGGCGTCTTTTTTCATAGATTATTGTGTTATTGAATATTAGTTATCAGTTCAAAAACGAACTTAGCCCCTCAGAAGAATGGTTGTCCTTCAGTGGTTTGGATTGTTCTTTCCCTTCGATGCCCAAACGCTGGCTAAGATTGGCATTGATTGCTGTCATTTTACTTGTATAATCGTGGCAACTTTCAATAATTCGACGGTTCGATTTTTCAGACAGATCCAAAGCAGATACCAAATCACCAATCGCCTGATTCACAGCCTCCAATGACATAGAAGGCTTGCTAAGCAGATCCGTTGTTCTCTCGGTCGTCGTTTTGAGAAGCTTCGCATTTTCCTTGAATTGATCCTCAATCGTACGGTTAGTCGCATCAACGGCTGAAATAATTTTATCTTGGTCCGCCAGTGCCATCGCGATCATAGCCGATACGGTGATCAGATTCGATGTTTTATCAATCGCATTATTAACAGAATCAATCAGTTTATCATTGTTATCATTAATAATATCCGTTGCTGCAATCGCCTGATTGTATAACAAAATCATTTCAGTCATCGACTGTGTGCGAGTAACCACTTTGCGCAATCCCCGCTCCAGATGAGGCTTACGATTTTCATTTTCCGGCTTGGCAATCTCGGTTTCGAACAGCTCTTTCAAGCGATTACCAAAGGCAATTTTCGTCTGTAAATTGTAGATTTCTTCAATGGAAGCCTTCTTCAACTGTCTCATGCTGACGATATTCTCTTCCAGATTATCCTTACCATCTCTCAAGGCAGTAATGATTTTCTCGATGTTCGTCTTCACCGACTGATACTTGTAGATATAGTTTTTCAACGGGCTTTTACGCAGGAGCTTGCCAAAAAAACCTACATCTTTACTCTGCTGGAGCGTTTCGCATTCATCCCGGAGTTTTAAGATCATATTTGAAACCTCAGCCCGATCACCGGACATGAGGTCGTTTACCGGACGATCCAACATTTTAAGGGTTTGTCCCGCCCGTTCCTGCGTTTTAACCCCCAGCTTGCCAATGTCATCCATTAAGGTATCCAGACTCATAACATCGCTTTGCGATACCTTTTGAATCAGCTGTGAAGCCTCCTCAGTCACCTTTTGTTCATCTTCTTTTTTCAATTCAGCCCATGGGGTCGCCATGATGCTAACCTCCTATTCTGAAAACAACTGTTGCCCAAGGCTAATAGTGTTTTTCAGAGCAGCTATGCTGCTGATTTTTTATTCTATTAAAATAACCTACAATTCGGAGCTGCTGTACCGCTGGTGAATAAGCTCTGCTTTGCTCTGTAATTCCATCAGGTCCTTATGCTCCACCGTGGATACAATTACAGATATTTTGCTATCTACATCTCGCAATCCGTTTAGTAGCGTCCTCCGGTTGGTCCGTTTCGCGTCGCCACTGAGACGAAGAAACGGGTTAATCAGTCCATTCAAGTCCTTCAAAATCAATCGCCGAACCGTGTGATTCACTTCACTATTGTTCAATTCATGCAAAAGCGGGATGACCCGCTGCAAACGTGCAAATAGAGCCAGCGCCTTCTCGACAATCTCGTTATCAAGCGCATCTTTCTGCCCCTCGGAGATCACCATATCCTCCAGTACTTCCAAATACTCCATGACCTGAGCAAATTCACTGCTCACCTGATCCGGCAAACGTGCTTGTCCTGTTATAGACTCTCGCGGTGCGGCGATTTCCTTTTTATGTTGCTGTGCCTGATCAGCCTGCTCCTGCATCACCGGAATCACGGAACCGGTCAGATTAGGACGAGGATGGCGAACAGCCATGACAGCACTGTATCCTCCGATACAAATGATCGGGATTGCCAGACACACAAACAACGGCAACCAATAACTTAGTAAAAGCGCAATCAGGTAGCTGACCACAGCAATCGTGGCACCCCACATTTTAGAAGTCATAGCTTATACCTCCTGACGTAAACCCTTACCATATTGTAGAAAACAATATTTGCCTATGTCAATGTAAGGATTTGCGTATCGTGATTGGCTGCTCGATGTGACTGGCTAGAATGTCGTATTGCGGGTGTAGTGAACCGATTTCATAACCCAAAGCCGATTTCACCGCCAGGTAAGGAAAATTGATACCAGACAAGCACGATACATGAAGTCCTCCAGACATCCGCGGATTGATCTCTAGCAACTTGGCCTGCTCGCCGTTATATTTCACTTGAATGTTATAATTGTACGGAATGTGATACGCCTCAGCGACCTTCTCTGCCACCTTCAACAGCTCAGGATGCTGCTCCAGCAGCCGTAATCGTCCTCCTGCCTTCCTACGCGGAACAGCTGCTAACAATTTTCCGTTTCGGTCAGCCAAGCAGTCGATACTGTATTCGTATCCCTCCAGCAGTTCCATCACCATCAAATTGGGAAACGTCTCTGTGGAAGACAATACGCGATAGGCCTCCTCGAACGAAATATGATTCAGTGCATGGCCGAACAGTTCCTCCAGCGGATCACGTTCATTATCAATGATACGAAAGCCCATCCCCCCTTCCGCATTACATGGCTTGAAGCACACCTTATGCCCAAGTGCCATTAATGACTCGTAAGCCTGTCTAAACTGCTCGGCATTACTGGCAATGGCATAATCGGGAATGGCGACAATATCCTTTTGACGAATAGATTCATAAAAAAGATCCTTCTCCATCAATTGCTCCAGCAGTTCGGTATCCCGGCACACCATTACTTCTGTACCAATATCGTCGAACAAATAAAGATGCTTGCTAATATCGAGCATATTCCACCGCGGAATAAAGATATCAATTTCATGGCGTCTGCAAAAATCAGCACAAAACTGTGCATACTCCACACCGCTCGTGCGCGGCTCTACTTCAGCTACATCACTGGCCTGCAGTGCCATGTGCTGCGGATCAGAGTGTGTGGCATAGATCTCGAACGGAATACCGTCCTCATTGTTACGAATAGCATTCATATAATGATACACCACCGAAAACCAGCGGTTAAAATACACTTTGACCTTCTTCACAGCGCCACGTCCCCTATTAGTTTAATCATGAAGTACGAGCCGCTGACACGCTCCCGTGCACTTCATAGACATATTCCATAATTTCATTTGCTGCATAAACCCCCGACACTTCCGTAAATCGGTAATTGACCTCTAGCTTATCCCGCTGCTGTTCCCGATACAATTCACCATGACGCGGGGCAATCGCATAGTCGGCATAATCCAGCAGACAACGGTCCAGTAAAGAGTCACCGGATGCAACTACAGCTCCCCCATTGGTGAGGTTACGGATATGCGCCACGGCTGCCTGTTTATTCACGGCCGCAGGCACCAGATATACTTTGCGCCCTTGAATGGATACCTCCCAGCCCATTTCATGCATCATCCGCGCCTTCTCCAGCACCTGTTCCAGCGGCATCCGATCCCGTTCAATTACAAAAGCATAAAATAGTTCATCGCAAAAACGCTCGTTTATGACCCAGTCTTCATGAAGAACCTGTCCGAACACCTGACGTGCCTCTTCCGCATGAGCACCATCGCGGCGTACTTGTTCGTGAATACGTCGATTCCACTCTCGGTCCACCTCGCCTCCGACAATGATGTTTCCGCCATTACTCGTCACGGCATATGCGGGAACCAGCTCCGTCTGAAACACGGTGATTCGTCTATACTGTTCCATGGTCCGAGTCGTCACAGGCATAAACATGACATCTGCCGGTAGTGTCTTGAGCCATTGCAAAGCTTGTACAGAAATAAAGGCCGACGTCGCCCCATCGATCTGTTCCGCAGGCAACAGACCAGGGGACTCCAGCGGCACGCCAAGCGAGCGTTTGGAGTAAATCAGCGTCTGATCCAGGTCACTGGCGTAGATCATTCTTGTCCCCCCTTGAGCGGCTTGATGATTCCGCAACAGGAATAGGTCAATCCTTCAAATACCTCAACAGGCACTCCACGATCCTTGGCCAGCAGCATAATATGCTGAAGATTCGGATTATTTTCACGGTCAATCAGAATTTTCCATGGCACCCTGCGGAGCAGTACGCGAGTCGTCTCCCCCACTCCCGGCTTGACCAGATTAATATCCCGAATCCCAAATGCCTGCTGAATCGCCTCAATATCCCGTAAGCCCTGCCACGTCACGACAGGCGGATTCAATGTCATCTGTTCCGCATAGGCAGCCGCCGTTTTAGCCACGGCTTGAAAATAACCGGACACCGTATCCACAAACGTATTGGATTGATCCACCGACCGCCAGGATTCATAAAATTTAGCCCCATGAAAGTCGTCCGGACCTATCAGATCATCGCGTAATACCGTCCGGCTCATCAGACCTGATACGGTTGAATTCAGACAAGCGCTCGGGATCAAATAATCTTCTCGTGTACCAAAGGTCTCCGAGCAGCTACCCGGATCGGCCAGCACCGCCAGATCATCATTTAGGCGCAGTCCGTAATCTGCATTCATCTCACGGCAGGCCTCGATCAACACCTGACGAATGGCGCCTTTCCCCGTCCAGCCATCGACAAACTGAAGTTCAATCCCCAGCCCATGCTGCTGTAGAATGTACAAAATAGCATTCCGGTCAATGCCTTTGCCACGAATAATAGAAATACTGTAATGCGGCAAGGATACGCCATACTTCCAGTCAATATAACGCTTGATCAGGATACCAATAGGCGTCCCTGCTCTGGCAAGAGAAACAATCGCCGTGTTCAATCCTCTTTTTCTCACAATCATCTCAGCCACAGAAGCTGCCGCTAATGCAACCTTTTCGGCAGATTGGGCAAGCGTTTCGTGAAACAATCCAATATACTCTGCTGTGGGCTGGTATTCCACTGGCAGCATTTCTGAATAATGGACGCCTGACTGTATCGCTTCTTCCCGATCCTCCGTCCCTTTTTCCAACGCAACCCGGCTCAAATCCTTTAATAAAAAAGTGACATCCGAGGCAGGATAACTGCCTAGCGGTACGGGCGGATGAATGTTCTTCTGCTGTATTTGCTCCATAAGTGCTTGCTTCATATCCGCGCTCCTTTACTCTCCTGCCTAGTTAAACCATTAAAATAAACGACATGCACTTTATCACAGCCCAGACCGCTCAATGCCTCCAACATGGGCTTCATTCGCTCTGGGTCCGACTCTCTTTCCAGCAAAACGAATATTTCGTCATACTGACCTGGCTCTACATTATAAATAAAATTGCGTACCGTACTGTCCTCAGGTGAGGGATAGGTCACACCACTTGCGACGCCATACCCTTCTTCTCTATGGGGATACACCGGGCTGCGTGTGGTGGACTGATAATATACGTTCGGGCCTAACTCCGCTGCAATCCGCATTGGAATGTACATGAATTCCCCCGTACCCATTACCAGTGTTCGTTGTCCTGAACGAAGTTGGTTCAGTCGTTCAGCTGTGTACGCGATTTCTGCATCCAGCGCTGGATTGTCGGCGGATTGTAGACCAAAACGGCCAGTATATTTAAGATAAGGAGCTGTATTGGCGTACCCGTCGGTAGATATGGAGGTATGTGATATCCGCTCAAAAGCGGAAGCATCCTCTTCAAAACAGCGGTCAATTGTTCCAGAAAAATCTTTATTAACCTCTGCGGTGCTAGTGGCTGCATGCTCTACATTCCCGGTCTGTCCGGCATATTCTGCGTGATCCAGTATCGGTGTTCCCTGTATTTCTATCTTTCCTTTGAGCAAACTTAGAGGCTTAATCCTAATATCTAGCTCTGCTTCCAGATCGGCAAAAGCTCGCTCGTCGCTGTCTGTCCGCCAGTCCAATAACGAAGCTATCACATACTGTTTGCGCGGAAAATGCTCCTGAATATCCCGTATAATATTAAGCGTCGTTTTTCCCGTCGTAATCTCATCATCTACCAGCACAATGGGTCCATCTCCGGCAAAAGCATCCTCATTCAGTGCATAACAACGATGATCAACAGCATGTGAATGCTCTTCTTCAAACCGAATAATAGGCCGAAGGCCCGGAATATCCTCGCGTGTCGTATGAATATACGTGGCACCGCCATCAAACAACCGATACATGCTGTGTCCCAGTGCTGTAGCGGTCTCGGCAAAACCAACAAATTTAATCGGTTCTGGAAAAGAAAAAGCCAAACGCTCATCCATCAGCTTTTGATAGGCCTCTTTTGCATAATTCGGGTCAAGGAGTCCTCTCACGGCCTCTCCAATCAGTTTATCCATCTGTTGTCCTGACTGCGGGACAAGCTCTTTATATAGCAGGATCGCCAGTGCCGCCCCACTTAACAGAGAGGTGTATGGATTTACCGGAATATGCTTGCCCAGCACCTTGCTGACAAACAAAAACGAACGCTTTTTATTGACCCGTGCCGCCATTGCAAACAGCTTGTCCACAGGAAGACGGAATGGATTATGAGTCTCCGTAATTTTAACGCTGAACTGCTCCAGAATTGGCAACAGATGTGTTTTCGTGGTTGGGTAAGAGACTGACAAAATGTTGTTGTTCATGTAACACCCCGTATACTTTAGATCTATTTATAATACGATAAGCCCAATTCAAATGAGGCTTAATTTCATTCATTTTGTTGGCATAGGTGCTCTTGAATACACCTAGGCTACCGTCGTTACGTTCAACAATTTCAAGTGCATCCATATACTCTTCATGGGTCACCGCATACATGGCCTGTACCGGCTTAATGTGGGACGGATGAATGATCGTTTTGCCGATAATCCCATTCTCCTTATCCATCATGACTTCGCGAATCAGTCCGTCCACTGCATCTGAGATGAAGTCCATTCGCAAGTAGCGTCCCGGCTTCCCAAATGCGTCTTCGAAGGGCGATACTCTTAATTGAGGTTTAAAGATACGTTCTCGGTGAGAGAAATACTCCCATACAGGACCGGAAACAACATAATCCGAGTCCACGCGTCCGAACAAGTTAATAATATCTGCGATACAATCCCGAATGACGGCAATTTCATAAATCGTAATATCCGGGCTGCGTCTCAGCCCATACAGACTGGAGAAATCGGTGGCCCCAATTCGTACATTCAGCACATATTCCTGAACCTCGTCCAAAATTTCTTTAATCGCCAGCAGTTCTTTCCAACGAGTTTCCCGATAAATAATTTTAGAGCTTTCAAGAATCGGCAATCCATACAACACAGGCGTACGGCTTGCGTCCCCTGCCCCTGTATGCATAGTCCGGTTATATTCAGCAATGAGTGCAAAATACGCCCGTCCATTATCAGAAGAGAACTTGGGGAGGACAAAGCCCGTGAGCAGCGCCAGGGTTTCTCCCAAACTGTTCAGCAGTCGTTCCAGCTGCTCCACAGAGCGCACACGTACAAACAGCAAAGGTAATTGCTGTTCACTCATCACCCCTGTCCGTACATAGGACAAGAGTTGAAGCAGTTGCTGTGCCAGCGATTCTTCGGCCTGTCCGACCTGCTGATCCCCTATAGCATCCTCCAAGTCCAGAATGACTGTGGTTAGTCCTTCATGCTTTCCATTTTTGATCTCTTGCGCTACTTCCGAGCGGGTTGCCGGCATGTACAAAGCCGCTCCTATGGCATAAGCCAATATATTTTTGGGTGAACGGTTATGAAACTCCATCGGTGGAGTACAGAAGATCGCTTCTACTTCCTCAGAGGTTAAATCATTAAAATATTTCAGGGCCCTTCCCCTCCTCTTGCTCTATCTCGCCTGACTGAAGCCCTGTGCCTTGGGTATAAAAGAAATCCCCCCTTAGTTTCAGGAGGGATTTCGCTATACTTTGTACATTAAGCCTCTTTGTCGGCCTTTTTCTTTCTTTTCGCCGAGCTAAGAATCATTGTGCCTACAAAGACGGCAATCAAAATGCCGAAGAATAATACTTGCGACATATGAAAGCCAAAAGCAGCAGCCAACATTTTACCCCCAATAATGGCGATCATAATAAAGGCTGTCTGTTCCAGTTCCGGAAATTTATCAATGAGCTTGAGGAACACTTGTGCAACACCACGCATCATCAGAACGCCGAGTATACCACCCAGGAACAGAACCCATACTTTCTCGCTCACACCAAAAGCGGCAATGACACTGTCAATACTGAAGGCAATATCCATCAGTTCGACCATTAATACGGTTTTCCAGAAAGAAGTAGGTTTGTTTTTCACTTCCCCATCACCCTCGGACTTGAATAAGCCCTTGTAAGCGATGTAGAGCAGATAAGCCGCACCCAGCACCTTAATCAGCGTGAACTTAATCAGGAAGGTACCCAAGCCGATGGCCAGAAACCTGAATATATACGCACCTAAAATCCCGTAAAATAAGGCTCTCTTCTGCTGCTCTTTTGGTAAATGCTTAACCATAACTGCGAGAACCAAGGCGTTATCCGCCGACAAAAGACCTTCCAGCAAAATGAGAGTTCCAATAATCCCCCAACTCACCGGGTCAGTAAGCGTACCTACCACATCACTCCATGAAAAGAAATGCCCGTAGTTCTCGCTGATATTTTTAAATAAATCATTCAACATGAAAAGAGTGCCTCCGATAATTCAATTTATTTACTACCCTGCGTCCAGCGCATGCCCCAGTTATATGCCTGATCCATTTCACGATGACCGCCATAAAACTGTACGAGTCTCTCAATACTAAACGTTTCATCGTTCACATTTTGGATCATTGCAATCGCACACATCCCTTTGCGATTGTCATGTTCATTCATATGAACGATAATGTCTGGCCCGTCCTTCTGGTACAGCGTGACTACCCCGTCTGCTTGTGACCAGTTCGTGACTCCTTCATAAATGAAGGTAAACACCAAAATTCGCTTAATTTCAGAAATTTTAGCCCCATTAATACGGAGATTTTCCCCTGTTTTCACAGAGCCCGTACGGTCGTCACCATCCAGAGCAATGTACGGGAAGCGATTTAGAGAACCGAAAACTTCCCCAAGCGCCTGAACGACACCTTTATCCCCGTTCTTCATCTCATACAAGCAGCCCAGGTCCAGATCGACACCCTTGGAGCCACGACTGAAAAAGCCCTTGCTCTGCTGTACCTGATTCCAGTTCAAATTGATTAGGATTTCACCCAATCCTCCTGAGCCTTTTTTCAGGTTAATGGTATCGCCCTTTTTCTTCAGCTCAATTTTCCGCAGATTCAGATTTACCGGAGCTGCAGACGGCTCTGGCTTTGGAACAGGAGGTGCAGGCGGCGGTGTGGGTGCTGGTCGAGGTGCTGGAGGTGGTGTAGGCACCGGCACCGGAGGGGCCGGATTATTTTCCACTTCAATGCCGAAATTTTCACACAACGCATCCAATCCACCAGAAAAACCTGCGCCTATCGCATTAAATTTCCATTCACCGTTATGGCGGTACAGCTCGCCTATTACAATGGCCGTCTCGACTGTAAAGCCACTATCCAAATTAAATCGTAAAACCTCTCCACTTATCGGATGAGCAAAACGTATAAATCCGCCTTGAACCTGTCCAAAATTTTGCCGTTTCTGATCCGCATCATAAATGGTCAGCGTAAACGCAATCTTCTCGATATGTGAAGGTATTCTGGTTAGGTCCAGGGAAAATTGTTTCTTGTCACCAAACTGTTGTCCATCTGAATAGGTGATAAAAGGTGTAGTCGGATTATTGTAAAAGATCAGATCCTCATCGCCTGATACTTTCCCTCCAGGGCCCAGCAAAAATGCAGAAGTATCAAGTTCCAGAGCCGCTGAGGACTCCCAACCGATCCCTATGTTGACATGGCTCAGGCCCGGATTCGTTTTGGTCAAATCCACCTTCTGCCCCTTTACTACGATAACAGCCATGATTGTGTCACCTTTCTGTCCGTTTGTCGTGTTCAGCGTACGCCCTTCAATGGCTTAAAAAGAAAGAGGTAGCGCCCTTTGGACACCACCCCCATGTGGATATTATTGAGCGTCCAAGCCATAGTTTTTAGCAAGCGCACCCAATCCACCAGCAAAACCACTACCGATAGCCTGGAATTTCCAGTCTGCATTGTGACGGTAAAATTCACAGAATACCACAGCTGTTTCGGTGGAGAAATCCTCTCCCAAATCGTAGCGCAACACTTCACGATCCGTTGCCGCATCTACCACACGTACAAAGGCATTGGACACTTGTCCAAAGTTTTGCGCACGTGCCTCATAGTCATAAATCGTAACTGTAATTCCGATACGATGGATATTTGCAGGAATCTTTGCAAAATCAATAATAATTTGCTCGTCATCCCCGTCGCCCTCACCTGTGCGGTTATCGCCTGTATGAGTAACAGCACCCGCTCCACCTGTTGGGTTATTGTAGAATACAAAATCGTCAGCTGCCTTCGCTTTACCGTCCTCATATAGCAGGAAAGCCGAAGCATCCAAGTCAAATTCTGCGCCGCCACTATATTTATTGGTATCCCAGCCAAGACCTACGACAACACGAGTCAAGCCTGGATTCGTTTTGGTCAGATCAATACGTTGTCCTTTGGAAAGACTAATCGTCATACTGCATACCTGCCTTCTTTGTGTAGATTTTTTAAGCTAAGCCGTAATCACGTGTCAAGCCTGCAAGACCATCCTGGTAACCGCTGCCAATGGCATTGAACTTCCACTCACCGCTATGGCGATACAACTCGCCTACCACGACGCCTGTTTCGATCGAAAAATCTTCTCCCAGATCAAAGCGAACCAATTCTTCATTGTTTGCCTCATTTACGATACGTGCGTAGGCACGGGACACTTGTCCAAAGTTTTGGCTGCGTTCTTGTGCATCATAGATCGTAATCGTAAAAGCGATTTTTTCTACGTTAGCAGGTACATTGCTCAGATCAACTTTAATTTGCTCGTCATCTCCGTCACCTTCACCTGTGCGGTTATCTCCGGTATGAACGACAGAACCGTTCTCGTTTTGTGGATTATTAAAGAAGACGAAGTTCTTTTCCGTTTCCACTTTGCCGTCCGCATTCGCCAAAAATACGGATACGTCCAAGTCAAAATCTTTACCGCCATCGTACTTATTGGTGTCCCAGCCGAGACCAACCGTGATTTTGGACAAGCCTGGGTTTGTTTTCGTCAAATCGATTTTTTGACCTTTAGATAAGTTAATTGCCATGAGTAAGTACCCCGTTTCTCATTAGTTTTGTATGAGCAATCTAAAATTACATATAACGCTGAGCCAGCACATCAATATGTACGGCATGGGTGCCTGCACCGATTGCAGCAAACTTCCATTCGTCGTTATGGCGATAGAGTTCTCCGCAGATCAGTGCAGTCATTCCCTCAAAATTATCAGATAAATTAAACGTCACCAGTTCCTTAGAATTAGCACCGTCCAGAATGCGGATATACGCTTTCTCGATCATGCCGAAATCCTGTTTCCGGTTTACGCAATCATATATATTCACAACAACAAGCACTTTATCGACATTGGCCGGAATCCGTGCCAGGTCAATCATAATTTGTTCATCATCGCCGTCACCTTCTCCGGTCAGATTATCACCGGAATGCACGACTGAGCCGCACGGGCTTTTTTTATTATGGAAGCATACTACATTGTCAGATTGAGTTAGTTTCCCGTTGGCATCCAGCAAAATGGCAGAAGCATCACAATCAATATTGGGTTGCTTCTTGAAACCAAAAAATCCTTTGGACTGCACGGGGTCCCATCCCAATCCGGCTATAACCTTGGTTAGTCCTGTGTTTCCCTTGGTCAAATCAATTTTCTGGCCCTTGACCAGATTAATTACAGCCACTGATTAACACACCTCCCTTCCATAAAATTTACAGACTAAATTCAGACGGATTCAAACCAAGCGCACCACAAATCTCAGCAACAATCCGTTGCTCATTGGCATCAAAGTCACCGTCAGCTGCACCAATGGCACTGCATACGCCGACGACAAGTCGACCTACTTCAGGCTTGCCTTTTAATTTACCAATCGCTTTTAACGCTTCCTGTTTGCCGATTTCAGGTGAAAATTCAAAGTTTGCTACATAGTGATTGAAACGGTTGATGACCTCACCCATATCAAACACTTTCAATTCCTCACTGATATTTATGTATCCGGCCATTTTTGTTTTTTCTTCCGGACTAATAGTACCGTCGGCAAATGCCACTAATGCACAACCTGCAACAACAGCTTCCATAAAATCTTTGTTCTTAAATTTCTTAACCTGGTCGCCCAGTCCTTTTTTAGTTGTATTCAACCAATTTTTAAATGTACTCATATTTCCCTCCACAATTACGTATTTGGGTATAATCTATCCTAGTTAATTTCTTCCTTTACTATAACCTGAATTACGATCTTATTCTACAATAATATACAAAAATGCGGTAAATCCGATCTACCTTTTGTAGGTATCCTCTCTATCTTTAGCCCTATTTTCTGTCGAAAGTATCTCTTCCATTATCACCCATTTGATAGCGCAAATGCAAGTTTGTAGTATGGTAGACTTCTATGGATATGCAACAAAATACAGTTGCTATTCTACATATACGGTTTTGCTAAGGTAAACGTTGCACATACTTGCGGATCACAGCATACAAAAATAGCGTCGACCAAATTTAGGACGACGCTATTTTCGCTTCAATCTATTAGGTTCGGTCGTATATAGCTACTCTTTTAATTCCGAAGCTGAAAAACTCTGTCTAATGTAGGATATCTCTTTCACGTTGTTTAAACAAGTGATGCGCACTGTCTACACATCTTGCATTTTATTAAGAGTCTGTAAGCAACTCTGTTTTAGCTTTTTCAATCGCTTCGTCACGGCTTTGCACTTGCATTTTTGAGTATATGGTCGAAATATAGTTTCGAACCGTTCCTTCAGACAAGTGAACCTTGCTTGCAATTGCTTTATAACGGTGTCCTTCAGTTAAACAATGCAGAATTTCCAACTCCCGCTCTGTCAGTCCATAAGGATTCTTCATCGTCCCTGTCATTTGCTGAAACAATGTACTTGCTACTTCTTGGGTTATCATCGTTCCTCCGTGATGCACTAGCCGTATCGTATTAGCCAGCTCTCTTGGATCAATTGATTTTAGTACATAACCTTCAGCACCCAAAGCAAGTGATTTCGTAGCATACGAAATGTCATCAAAGGTGGTGATCATAATTACACGTAT
This sequence comes from Paenibacillus sp. FSL W8-0439, assembly GCF_038008995.1. Taxonomy (NCBI): domain Bacteria; kingdom Bacillati; phylum Bacillota; class Bacilli; order Caryophanales; family Paenibacillaceae; genus Paenibacillus; species Paenibacillus sp. FSL W8-0439. Next base: position 1,092,732 of record NZ_JBBPAK010000001.1, on the reverse strand, counting down.
GTTAGGCCAGCTTTCTTTAATTAGCTTCGTCGCAGTAATACCGTCCATCTGGGGCATATGTACATCCATTAATACAACGTCTGGCGGGTCGCTGGCACATTGATCTACAGCAACGTTTCCGTCTTCCGCCGTTTGAATTCGAAAATCAGGTTCGTTTTTGAGCAACAGGCCTAAACTGTCCCGAATGAGTAATTGATCATCCACCAACAATACCTTGATCTCTGGATTACTAACATCTGTATCCTGAAGCAATGGTATAGAACAGGTCACAATCGTTCCTTCGCCTTCTTTGGAATGAAGGTATAGCTTGCCTTGAAGAGACGAAAGCCGCTCTTTCATTCCTGAAAGACCAAACCCGAACTTAATTTCGTCACTTCCCTTCCCATTGTCCTGCACCTGCAAAATGATCTGGTTACGGTCGTAGTGAAGAAGCACCTGAATAGAATTGGCATGCCCATGTCGGCTGGCATTAGTCAATAATTCTTGTAAACAGCGGTACAAGGTCAGTTTTGACTGTTTTATGACAGGAAGCGGCTCCCCCATCGTTCTGAACACAACTCGAATGGCAGTATTCTTTTTAAATTCATTAATGATATTTAGCAAGGATAGATCCAAAGATGGATCCTCCTCCATAGGGTCCATCTGATGAACTTGCTTTCGGATATCTTCGAGCCCTGTGCGACCAAGTTGAAGAACAGACTGCAATCTTTCAGTCCCCTCTTCAGAAGAGATATAAGGACGTAATGTTTCCATACCTAAGATAATGGAAGTGAATGTATGGCCAATCGAGTCATGCAGCTCGCGAGCCATGCGGTATCTTTCTTCCAATAGTGTCATTTGTTCAACCTGAGTCGAATACTGCTCCAGGGTTTGATACTGCTTTTTTATTAATTCGAGTTTTTGTTTGATCCGATCTATAGAACGAAATGCCATTTGTAATCCGAAACCAATACCGTATACAAACGAAGCATCCACTAGGTTCTGGAATACGTCTTCTATCGTCCAATGAAACGCCCCTCTTCCTCCCAGGCAAAACATCACCAACGCAAGAGGTAAAGTTACCGCATGTGAACGGCCACGGCTATAAAACGAAATCGTAAAAACAGCTGGCAGAAACAGTCGGACAAGCTCATATTGATGAGCAAATAGCAAAGAAATTCCACCCACTAGAAATACTTCCGCCAACAAATACCAGCGGTAATGAATTCGATCAATGAACAAAGGTATTGAATAGCAAACGAGAACAGAGATAAATACAACAGTGAAAGGGAAAGATGGGCGGTCTTGATACGATAGCAAAACAAAGCAAATCAACCACAAGATTCGGAATACAGCAACAATCCATTCCTGCCAAGACCAGCGCATATTGCATCCAAGCATGTAAGTACCCCATTCTTCTTAAATTAAGGTAATTTTTTCAATCTTTTCACATCATAACAAGGTCATGACATTTTGTCACTAGGGAGTATGACTGCACTCCTGATACTTTATAGACAATCAAACTGTTGGCGGGGAGGGAATTGTTGTTGTCACTATTACAGATTCGTAATTTAAGTAAAAAGATTGGAAAGAAAACCATTGTTGAAGGACTGTCCTTGGATGTAAAGGCGGGGGAAATCATGGGTCTTGTTGGCCCAAATGGAGCGGGCAAGACGACCACTATTCGGATGATCGTGGGGTTAAGTTCAAAATCGGGAGGCCAAGTATTTATCCACGGCCAAGATATTGATCGCTCCTTTGAAAAGGCAATGAGACATGTTGGAGTTATCGTCGAAAATCCAGATCTGTACAAATATTTATCCGGCTATGACAATCTGATTCATTTCTCAAGAATGTCTCCAGGGGTTTCTTCGGAACGTATTCAGGAAGTAATCTCGCTCGTCGGACTTGAGGACAGCATTGATAAGAAAGTGGGAACTTACTCTCTAGGAATGAAGCAGCGACTGGGATTAGCCGTTGTACTGGCCCATAAACCTTCCTTACTTGTACTTGATGAGCCTACCAATGGTTTAGACCCAGCAGGAATAAGAGAGCTTCGGGAACATTTAATCAATCTGTCTCAAAAAGAAGGCGTTGGTGTTCTTATTTCTAGCCATCTTATGGCTGAAATGGAACTGATGTGTGATCAGGTAGCGATTTTAAATAAGGGAAAACTGATTGGTATCCATAATGTAGCTGAGATGATGGATAATCGGCTTGCTCCTGTTCGGTTTGAAGTAGACAGACCCGAATTGGCTCTTCCTGTATTCCAGTCCATGCTGGCGGGGAAAGAAATTATTGCAGATCAACAAACTCTACAAGTTGACATTACAAAGGATCAAATTCCGGGTATTACAAAGAAACTTATGGATACGGGGGTGAACATATACAGCGTTCAGATTACGAAACAGACACTAGAGGATAAATTCATTGAAATCACAGGGGGAATTGAAAAGTGATTCAGTTAATTCGCAATGAAAACATGAAGATTTATAAGCGTAAACGTACCTGGCTTATCATCATACTGCTTATTTTGTATGTATTAATCCAGATGGCTAATTTAAAAAGTTCTGGTATGACTGAGTACAATGAAGGCTGGAAAACACTCTTACAGCATGAAAATTCAAAGCTAACGAGAGATGCAGCAAAGTCAGACGCTCTACCCATTGAGAAAAAAATGGCAGCAGAAAAAATTTTGATGAATCAGTATTATTTGGACCATAACATCGCTCCTCAATCCAATGCTTGGAGTTTTACAGTGAGCCAATCCAGAAATTTAATTGTAGGTATCTCTCTTTTAGCTCTTATCGTGGCTGGCGATATTGTAGCCTCTGAGTTTTCTGCCGGTACAATCAAATTTTTACTGACACGTTCAGCTACACGCTCAAAAATTTATTTTTCTAAATATATTGCAACTCTCTTGTTTGGAATATTTTTGGTTTTGCTTACTTTTCTGGCTGCCATATTTTTCGGTGGATTAATGTTTGGCTTTAAGGGGATCGGCGATCCCTACTTCTTCGTCAAGGATCAAACCATTCAGCAGGCAGATATGATTCAAGCCTTGTTAGGAGGGTTTTTATTTAATATACCTTTTATGGTTATCGTGTTGACATTTGCATTTATGATTTCTGCAGCATTTCGCAGTGTTACATTTTCTATTGTGTTCTCTATGCTGGCAGCTATAGCAGGATTCGTCCTGAGTATCACCATGAATGGATGGCCTTGGACAAAATACTTTGTGTTTTCCAGTACAGATCTCAATCCTTATTTTTTTGGAACGACGCCAGTGGAAGGAATGACCTTGGGCTTCTCACTGTTCCTCCTTCTACTTCATCTGGTCGCTATGCATCTCGTTTCATATCCTATTTTTACAAAACGGGATGTAATCTAAATCTATACTAACTATTCTGAAACGGAGTGATTGTAATGAAATGGCTCACTACTTTAGTGATGATCTCAATGTTACTGTTAATTACAGCCTGTTCATCCAAACCTGCAACATCTTTAAACAAGGAACTTGAATTATCATCTGCCGGTATTTCCAGCTTAGTTCTAGATAATAGCAACGGTCAAATTGAAGTTGTCGGAAACAAGAATACAGATAAAATACAAGTCAGTGTCGTTGCTAATGGCAGCAACATGGATAAGCTAAAATTAAGTCTGGAGGGAAAAGATGGTGTAGCTACTCTTAATACTTTTTTCGAGGGACAATTCATGTCAACAGGTCCCCAAACAGTTGATGTCAAGCTAACCATTCCGGAACAATTAAAACTAGAAATTAAACATCCGCATAGAGATGGAGATATTCAAGTAACGAATTTAGCCTCGGATGTAAGCATTGAAAATGTGAATGGTAATATCACGCTTAAAGAAATCGGTGGAGCCATTGATTTAACCAACAGAGATGGTGGGATTACTATTCAAAATAGCTCATCTGATGTCAATATTGAAAATGTAAACGGACATATTCAAGCAGATAAAATAGGGGGTACTGCATATATTGAGTTAGGTGACGGCTCTCTGGATATTGATCAAGTTGCAAAAGATGTTGTCATTATTCAGAGCGGCAATGGAAAAGTAAGCATCGGTGATGTGAAGGGGAAAGTGACTCAAAGCAAAAAATAACTGAAAGACCAAAAGGCCAACATAAGTTGGCCTTTCCATTAACATCAGGTCCTTCAATCACATCATCATGAGCAGAAATTCAGTTTATAATGCTGATACTCGTTCTTTTTCACCTACGCTATTAAGGACTGGTTCGGCATTTTGACTGAAAAAGTTACGTAATGCTTTGTTCTTATGAGCCATGATCCCCATCACCAGAGCAACTATTCCCGATGCCAGAGGAAGGTATACCCAATGGATTCTATCCAATAGTATTCCGTACAACCCGATTCCGAGCGGAGTTGCTAGCATAGTGATCGAGCTGATTACACCAAACACCCCGGCTCTGATATGTTCTGGAGTATACAGCTGCACATAAGATATCATGGGAACATTGCTCATTGAATTAAAAAATCCGGTTACTGCCAAAATCATAATGAAGATGAACGTCATCTGTATCAGGCTTCCTGATGTTGAGGGAAACAATAATGGGAAACACCATGTTAGGAATAAGATGGCTTGAAGCTGAAACAGGATAAATATTTTGGTAATAACAAATTGATGTACTTTCCGACGTGAAACCACAATGGCTCCCGCGATGACTCCTACGAACCAGGCTCCTTGAATAACAGATAGTTGCTGAGCTGAAAGTTGAAGTTCCTGATAAGTCACATACGGCAGCACAACCTGGACTAATGGAGCGAGCATAAAATTGATACCAACAAAGATAACAAGTAAATACATTATGGCTTTTTGCTTGTTTATATACGCAAACACATCTTTGACACTGTCTAAATAACTTGAGGATACCGTTTGTTCATCAGTTTTCCTAAATTGTAACCATAGTTGCATCAATCCGGCCGAAATAAATGTTATTCCGTTAATCATCACAATCGTTTCCAAGCCCCAAGCTCGATAAGTTATGGCACCCAGGATCGGACCCAGTACATTTATGATTGCTCCTATACTTTGATAGGAAGAGTTTACGCTATGAACGTTGTCTCTTTCCACTAAGTTAGGAATTGAGGCGTTCAGCGTTAAGAACGTAAATGATTGAATAAGGCTTAATATAACGGAAAACACGGCAAGCAACATAACATTGGTTGAATCCAACAAGAAAATGGGTAAAAAGATTAGTAGCGCTATTCCGCTTAATATCTCGGTAATGACAAGCACTTTTTTCTTATTACTCCGGTCTATAACTACACCTGCAAAAATATTAACAAATACTCCGGGCAGAATGGACAAGCCTAACACCATTGAAAATACAGTGGCCGACCCAGTGATATCCAAAATATATAGACTTAAAGCAAACTTAAAAATCGAACTTCCTAGCTCCGATATAAGCCTAGTCACAGAAAAAATAAATAGGTTCCGGCGAGCATAAAACGAAAATTCCTTTGGCTGATTCATGAGATCCCCCTATTCGGTTAGGGCAAGAGTTACAGAACGGTTGCCCAGCGTCTTTCCAATTGCTCCAAGGCACTTTGTAGATGATTCCGTACTATACTTTCGTCTTCTGAAAAAGGTAGAGTTAGTGCCACAAACAGATTAGACTCGCTATCATGCCAAACTTCGCATAAGATTCGTGTTCTTCCTTCAACATTGACATTACCCAGATCCACCGTTTGTAGGAGTTGATGCTCACTTCTCAGCTCACCAAGGAAATTAAATACAATTGGCATTCTATCCAAAGCCTGCTGCAAGTATCCTCCAGATAAAGGATAATCGTTCTGTACATCCGGGTTATACATTAAGTTAGCAAAGCTGATATTATGTTCAGCTGCCCATTGAACACTTTGGCGAACCTGCTGTTCTAGAGATACCAGATTTTGGTCTAAATTTGTTAGTATCGGGATATGATCCACAAATTCACCAATAACATCATAGTAACGCTTCTCTCCAAAGCTTCGGCCATACTGCGTTACCCAAATGGGTACCTGACTAAGCTCGAAATACATTTTACAAAAAGCAGTGAACGTAAAGAATGCAACCTCCCAATGACTTGTGTTGTCCAAGTGAACTGCTCTCTCGGAAGATTTCAAATCCCAAATGACAGTTGTATGCCCTTCAAGTACTGCTTTTTGACTTACAAAATCGGTTATACGACCAATTGCACGATCAAACTTATCTAGATTATAGGTAGTAACTAATTCCAAATCATCAACACCCTGAGGTCCTTCCATAATATGAGCTGTAAAATCAGAGTAACGATTTCTGCTCCCTTTAGGCGTTTCCTTTCCAGCTCGTACACATTCATAATAAGTGTTGAACTGGTGCTTAATAATCTCACTGCTCATAAAGTCAAAGATCGAGTGCGAAAAAGGTAATATAAGCATGTAGTCTTTCAGATTCTTTTTCACAATCAATATCCGATATAAGAGTGAATTGCTCAGTTCATGCTGCCTGTAAAAATAAGGCCAGACGATATTATTCAGAATCACTTGCTGTGTATCTTCATCGTACATAGAGATATCAACCAATGGTACAGGAAGATGATCTGGTGCTTCCCTTACTTGCCACTGCAATTCTCCGTTTTCTTCACACAGCGTACTTCTCATCAAATCTTGCTCTCGAATAATCTGCCGAATCGCTTCTTCCACATATTCCATGTTCATATGTTTTTCTAGCGGAATAACCGTGCCAGAAATATCACTATGTTGGAGATGGTAACGTTGTGTTGGAGAAACAGGCAGTCTCTCTATCACTCCTAGGCTTAAAATAGCTTTGGAGAAAACGTCCAAATCATTGTCAATTCTTTCTGTCCATATGCTCTTAATGTCTTCAAGATTGGCCTTTTCCAGTCTCAGGTTTTCTTCTCCATGCCAAGTGATGTAATGAGGCTGAATTGATTCATCGCATTTCATGTCCAACAGTTCCATAATCTCTTTTTCAAAAGAAATGGCTCCATCTTCTAGATGCAGAACAATATAAGGTTTTCCATTGAATTGCTCTTGTTGTAACCATCCCTTAACGTTCAGCTTTTGATGCAGCAACGCTATAATTTGATCAAATTGTTGGGCAAGTGCAGAATGGTTTTCTTCCATCCCTTCCACATGTAGTGCCAACTCTCTGACCGTAGGGTATTGATAGATACTGCTCAACCGTAATTCACTACTCCAAATCCCCTGTAACCTGGATGCAAGCTGAATAGCCGTTAAAGAATGTCCTCCCAGTTCAAAGAAATTATCGTCGATACCCACATGTTCAATACCAAGTACACTCATCCAGATCTCAACTAATTCCTTTTCCAGCTCACTGCTTGGCTCCACATATTCCGTTCCGGTACCAAATTCCAGCTCAATCTCTAATAGCATACGACGATTAATCTTACCACTCGACGTGAGCGGCATCTGATCCAAGAATACAAAATAGGCTGGAATCATATACTCTGGAACTGAGACAGATAAATTTTGTCGCAACATTGCCGTTGTCACATGAGGTTCGGCAACAACATACGCCCCCAAACTAGGCATCCCCGTTCGGTCATCAGCACGGGCAAGTACTGCCGCTGCCCGAACTCCATCATGCGCAAGCAAAGCCGCCTCAATCTCACCCAGTTCGATCCGATATCCGCGGATTTTCACCTGATGATCGATTCTGCCCATATATTCGATATTTCCATCCGGCAACCATCTGGCCAGATCCCCTGTTCGGTACATCCGTCCTCCCGGCTCGTATGGATCTTCTACGAACTTCTCTTCCGTCAATTCCTCCCGATTCACATATCCTCGCGCTACACAGTCGCCTCCAATATGCAGTTCGCCAGGTATCCCTATCGGTTGCAAACGGTCCTTCTTATCCAAAATGTACAATTTTACGTTATCAATCGGCTTCCCGATCGGAATGCTCTCCGGTTCATGCTCGACAGGACAGTCATAATACGCCACCTCCACGGTCGCTTCCGTTGGCCCATACAGATTGTGCAGCGTGGCACCGCCGCCTCCTATCAGACAGTTAAACCGACGCACATGCTCTGTCATCAGCGCTTCCCCGCTGGCAAATACCCGTCGTACACTGCGCATTTTCCCCGTAGCTCCGCTGTGTTCCATGTATTCCAGAAACGCTCCTAGCATCGACGGCACAAAGTGCAATGCCGTTACCCGGTTAGACTCAACCGTTTCAGCTATTGTGGCCGGGTCCTTCTCTCCTCCTGGCTCCAAAAAGCATACCGTTGCCCCTTGGATGGCCCACGAGAACAATTCCCACAACGATACATCAAAGGTATATGGTGTCTTTTGCAGGATTACATCCTCCGCTCCAAATGGAATCCGCTTTTGCATCCAGTGCAGACGATTGATCAGCGAGGCGTGCTCAATCATGACTCCTTTAGGCTTACCCGTAGATCCCGAGGTGTAAATAACATACACCAAATCCGTCGAGCGATTGATCGATTCCGGATTCTTTTCTCTTTCTGTTTGCTCCTTTTCCTGTACCAGCAAATCTTCGATAGCGATCAGTTCCCTGGTTGTTCCATGACAGCGAAGCTGTTCCACTAACTCCTGCTGGGTCAATAAAATGGATGCTCCACTGTCCTCCAGCATGAACGCCAGTCGTTCTTCAGGGTCCTCTGGATTCAGCGGCAGATAGGCTCCACCTGCTTTCAAGATTCCTAGTAGTCCGATAATCATCTCCAACGATCGGTGAACCGCGATCCCCACCACACGATCAGGCCCTACTCCTTTTTCCCGCAGCACATGAGCCAACCGATTCGCTTGGGCATTCAGCTCCCGATACGTTAACTGCCGTCCTTTGTAAAGGGCTGCCGGATGTTCCGGTGTTCGCTCCACCTGCTCCTCAAACAATTGATGGATTGTCTTCGCTCGCGGATAGATCGCTGTCGTATTGTTAAATTCATTCAAAATCACTTCTTTCTCCGGTAAAGAAGTTACTTCAATCGAGGATATACTTATCTCTGGATTATCCACGATTTGTCGGACTACGCCATTTAGATGATTTTTTATACGTTCCACAAATTCTCTACTTAAGGTATCAGCGTTGTACAGAAATTTAATGTTCAGTTCGTCTTTCAGGGAAACAATAAGATTAAAGTCATAGTTTGTCTGTTCATAAAAGGCCATGTCTCGCACATGAATTTTCAGATTGTGCTTCTGTAGCGCCTCTTCTTCGCCATACTCCGGGTAATTTTCAAACACAATAATATGATCTAACAGGCTTTGCTTCAGTGTGGTTATGGACTGAATGTCAGCTAATGATGTGTACTCATACTTAACAGATTCGATGGAGCTTTGTTGAGCTCTCTTGGCCATTTCAATGAAGCTTTCATTCTCCTCGCCATAAATTCGCACGGGAATAGTATTAATGAAAATACCTACCATGCTCTCAATGTCTGGGATTACTGGCGGTCGCCCTGAAACTACGGCTCCAAATACTACATCGTTGGTATTGTTATATCTTTGAAGCAATGCCCCCCATATGGATTGGAACAACGTGTTGACTGTAATCCGATTATGAGATGCAATCTCTGTTAATCGTCGTGTCATTGTTTGGTCTAACGAAAATTCCAGCTGACTCGTCCGGTAACCACCTTCTTTAGCCTGCAATTTGAACGTCTTCGGTATAACTGCACATTGCGCATATCCATCCAAAGCCTGTTTCCAATATTGCATGGACTCCCCTTTGTCCTGCTTTTCCAGCCAACGGATATAAGTTGAATAAGCAGGGGCTGTCTCAGACTTAAGCGGTCTACCATTTTTCAAATCTAGATACATGCTCATAAAATCGTGGTAGACAATCCCTACGCACCATCCATCCATAATCATATGATGGAAGGTCCACATCATAAGAAACTTATCAGGAGTTGTTTTTAATACATTTATACGTATTAGTGCTTTATTGGATAAATCAAATCCACGCAGAAGATCTTGTTTTTTGTGATCCTCAAGATAAGCGGTAATTTCTTGCTCATCCATCCCGGTAAGGTCATAAAACTGAAACTCTGCTTGTTGATGTTTACGCACTACTTGCCGAGGTTCACGTATACTGGTAAACACAAAATTCGTACGCAATACTTCATATTTTGCCAACAATTCTTGAAAACTCTGTTCCAGAAGTTCCTGCTGCAGTTCACCTTCCATTTCAATCGCGACTTGTTCCACATAAGCTGTAGTTTCTGGCTCCATCATGTAATGGAACAGCATTCCCTGCTGCATAGGTGTTAACGGGTAAATATGCTCTACTTGTTCAGTCCCACCAAACTGCTTGAGAATCTGATCTAACTCAGGAATAGAGAGAGTATGGTCTTGGTAATCAGATGGGGTGAGAACCTTCTGTGAAATGCTTGTACAGTGATTAATTAACATTTTTAAATGCTCAATATACATAAGGGATAATTGTTCAATAGCATGGTCTGCATGCTCGCCACGAATATATCCAAATTCAAGTAACAGTTGGTCTTGGGAAACAATACTATTAATGTCCAGTGTAAAATGACTTTCTGCCCCTTCACCAACAGAACGTCCCGGAGATAGCGGTGACGATTCAAAGCTCCCCTCTTGCGTACCATCCATAAATTGTCCCAGATAGTTAAAACTGATTTGTGGCTGTATGTTAAAATCTAAATCTTGAGTATGTTCCACATCGGTCAAATACTTCAGAACTCCGTAGCCAATCCCTCGATTAGGGATATGCCGAATCATTTCCTTAGTTCGCCGAATAACAGATGAAATATCTTCACTATCCCTCATATCCAGAACAATAGGAAACATCGAAGTAAACCAACCTATGGTTCGAGTAACATCAATCTCCTCCATAATCTCTTCCCTGCCATGTCCTTCAAGATTAATAGCGAAGATTTTACTACCCGCCCATTGCTTAATAGCCAAACCAAGTGCTGATAACAATAAGTCATTAATTTCGGTATTATAGGCCTGATGAGCAGTTCCAAGCAGTAGCTGTGTATTTTGCTTGTCCAACCGGACAGCTATGCTCGTTCTTTCTTTTTTCACTCCACCCTCATCAGTACCTGTGCTCTTCTGAGGAAATGGAGACTCACATTGAACACCTTCAATTTGCTGCCAATATGCCTTCTCCTTCAGTAAAGTCCGACTGTTCGAATACTCTGCAAGCCGGTCGGACCAATACTGAAAAGAGTCCGTTTTATCCGGCAAAGCGATAGCCTTACCCTGTAATGCCTGGGTATATGCGCTCTCCAAGTCTTCCAATAAGATTCGCCAGGAGACCCCGTCAATAACCAAATGGTGAATAGCAATCAGCAAATGCTGGCCTTGATCTGTTTGGAACAAGCCCACCCTGATCATCTCGCCTGCTCTTAAGTCCATGGTAGCCTGTAGCCGACTCGCCTCTTCCTCAATCTTGCTTTCAGCATCGTTATTTCCTTGTAGATTATAAATATTTAAATGAAAAGGCCTTAACTGCGTCTCCGTATGGTATTGGCAAACAGAACTCTGACCAATCTCATACGCCATTCGTAGGGCATCATGGTGAATAATAATATTCTCCAAAGCAGTCTTTAGGGCTTCTTCATCAAATACACCACTAGTAAACAACATAACTGCTTGATTAAAATGGTTCCGATCATCCTGTACATTTTCGAAGAACCATCTTTGGATTGGAGTTAGCTGTACCTCACCTGTTACCGCCTTCTGGTCAATGATTCTGGAACGACGTTGGACATATGGTGCTACTTGCTGAACAGTAGGGTGCTGAAATATGTCCTTCATATCCAGCTTTAATCCCTCTTGGCTCAACCTTGCGATCACTTGAATGGCCTTAATAGAGTCTCCTCCAAGGTCAAAAAAACTGTGACTAATTCCAATTCCCTCTTGTCCCAGCACGCCTTCCCAAATTTTGACCAACTTCTCTTCCGTAGGGCTTGTTGGTGGTTCATACAGCGTGCTCAAGTCTAAGTTAATATGAGGCTCTGGCAGTTTCTTCTGATCCACCTTGCCATTAGCGTTCAGTGGCAAACTGTCCAGCAGGATTAAGCTGGATGGCAACATGTAATCTGGTAGATACTTCGCCAAGTAACGGCGAATAGCTGAAGTATTTAATTCCCCATCTGTCACCATATATGCAGAAATACGATTTTGACCGGATGGATCCGGTTTAGCTACAACTATTGCCTCTTTAATGCGTTCATGGGATAGTAGTTGATTTTCAATTTCTCCAAGCTCTATACGAAACCCCCTAATTTTCACCAGATGATCTTGGCGGCCTACAAATTCAATATTTCCATCTGAAAGCCATTTTGCAATATCACCTGTTTTGTACATTTTCTCGCCTGGATTAAATGGATTATCTATAAACTTTTCGTTTGTAAAATCAGGTAGGTTCAAGTAGCCCTGGGATAGTGCATCCCCTGCTATACAAAGCTCTCCCGGTATACCAATAGGCTGCAATTTAAGATTTTTATCCAGAATATACACAGTAGTACCTGTAATCGGGGCTCCAATCGGAATTGTACCTTTCCGTTCATGAATCTGATCTACACCATAACAGGTAGCAAAGACCGTGCTTTCGGTAGGACCGTACATGTGCAGCATTTTATGGGGTCCGATATGTTCAAACAACTTGCTCACATGCGGTAGCGAAACCCGCTCTCCACCAAAAAGTACTTTGCGAATTGTAGTAAAACATTCAATATTGGTTTCTATCAACGTGTTAAACAAGGCGGTAGTAATAAAAAATACCGAGACACTTTCATTTCGAATCAAGGAAGACAGTTTTTCTGGATTCAGCATATTCTCTTTACGTAAGAGAATCAGCTTAGAACCATTGACCAGAGCGCCGAATATATCGAAGACTGACCCATCAAAGGCATAGTTGGATAACTGCAAGAGAATATCCTGTTCCGTAAGATCGATATAATTGGAGTTTTTAATCAATCTCTCCACGTTATAATGCATGGTCAGATTCCCTTTTGGTTTACCTGTTGAGCCAGAGGTATATAGCACATATGCCAAATCATCCGGTTCATTCACATAAGGTAAGTTACTAGAATCCGAATCCTTAACGATAGTATCGAGCTGATCCAAATCAAGGATTTCCCCTGCAAACCCATCTGCTCCTGCCTCTTTTATGAAAGTTGATTCAGTCAGGACATGATGGGAAGCCAATAATAGTGTTATCTTGCAATCGTATAGCATCAGACTAATTCGCTCCGCAGGATAATCTGGTGCCAGAGGAACATACGCACCCCCAGCCTTTAAAATCCCTAGGATTCCGACTATCATTTCAAAAGATCGCTCTACCATCATGCCTACAAGCGTATTGGCCTGTACTCCTTTTTCTCTAAGCACTCTGGCAAGCTGATTCGCTTTATCGTTTAACTCGCTGTAAGTCCATTGTTGTTCTTCGAACGATACTGCGACACGCTCCGGCGTCTTCGCTACCTGCTCTTCAAAGAGCTGATGCAGCAATTTTCGGTTCTCTTTCTCGTTAGAAGCGGGTACCGTATTAAATTTCGTTAACAAAATCTCTTCTTCGGATGCAGTTACCATGTTTACGTCGCCAATCCGTGCATTCGCAGAGTCCACAATAGTCTGTAAAATCTGCAAATAATGCTTCGACATTCTCTCAATACTTTCTTTGTGAAACAGCTTATTACAATAATCAATTCGAAAAGAGAGTCCCTCTTGGTCCGCTTCTGCTGTTAACGTTAAATCAACTTTGGCTATGCCAGCTTCAACAGAATAGGGCGATATGGATATCCCGTCAGCTTGCAGGCTTACCGAATCGGTATTTTCTAGAGAGAACATCGTATCAAACAGAGGATTTCGGCTTAAATCCCTGTGAAGTTCGAGCTTATCTACAAGATCTTCTATTGGATAATCCTGATGTTCGAATGCTTCCAGGCTACTTCTTTGCACCTCCAGTAAAAATTGCTTGAGCGTTTTGTCAGCAGCTGGGCGGTTACGCAGCACAAGTGTATTAACGAACATCCCCATAATATTTTCTAAATCCTTATGATTACGACCTGCTATTGGAGACCCTACCACGATATCTTCCTGGCTTGAATACTTATGCAGCAATACGTTGTGAGCCGATAGCAGTACCATAAATAAAGTGGTCCGATTTTCTGTAACAAATTGTTGTAGACCTTCACGAAGCGTCTTATCAGCTTGAAAAGAATACCGGTCACCTTCAAAGCTTTGTACTTGAGGTCTCGTGAAATCAGTTGGTAGATTAAGGACAGGAAGCTCATCCGAAAACAAGTCTAGCCAGTATTGTTCCTGCTTAATCAAGTGTCCTTCTTTGATCCACTCACTATTCCAAACGGCGTAGTCTTTATATTGAATACGCAATGGTGGCAGTGAGTTCCCGTGATACAATGCCGTGAAATCATTAGCCAAAACGCTCATGGAAACACCATCTGCAACAATATGGTGCATATCTACCATTAAAATATGCCTATTGTCCGAAATACGCACCAGCTTCGCCCGCAACAATGGAGCCTGACCTAAGTCAAACGGTCTTACGAACGTTTTGAATATCGCTTGAATCTGTTTGTCCTGTGCTTCTATTCCGATATCATCAGCCTGTTGGAGACTCAGTTGAAATGGAACCTCACTATGAATTTTTTGTACTGGCTCCTCTGTGCCCCACTCAAATGATGTCCGCAATGCCTCATGCCTATCTATTAGATCCCTGAACACTTGCTCCAGCCGCTGGATGTCCAGTTCTCCCTCCATCAGTAAGGCAAAGGGCATATTGTATGCTGTTTCTGCTCCTTCAAACTGATGTAAAATCATTTGTCTCTTTTGAACGGATGTCACTGGATAAGAATCGCGTAGCTCGGCAGGAGCAATATCCATCATCGTCCCAGCTGCAACCTCTGGTCCGCAGATCAAAACACTCATTTCTTCGATGGTCGGATGTGCAAAAATATCACGGAGTGGAATTTCAACTTGCAGCAACTTATTGATTCGAGACATAAGTCGAGTCGCCGTTAGTGAATGTCCACCCAGTTCAAAAAAGTTGTCATGTATACCGATGGAGGATATGTCCAGCAACTTCTCCCAAATCTCGGCTAGTTTTCTTTCCGTTTCGTTTCTTGGTGCAACGTAGCTGGTGGCTCGCATCCCATGATCCGGTTCGGGTAGCGCTTTACGGTTAACCTTGCCACTGGACAGGTGCGGCATAACATCTAGCCGAACGAAATGACTTGGCACCATGTAATCCGGTATAAGTGCCTTCAAATGTGCCCTTAAAATAGATGTGTTCAAACCCTCTCCGCTTTCAACATATGCGCATAAATATTTGCCACCATCTCGATCATCAAGGGCAAGTACTGTAGCCGCCTTGATACCTTCGTACGCGAGTAAGGCCGCTTCAATCTCACCCAGTTCGATCCGGTAGCCCCGAATTTTCACCTGATGGTCGATCCGACCCATATATTCAATGTTTCCATCCGGCAGCCATCTCGCCAAGTCTCCCGTTCGGTACATCCGTCCCCCCGCCGCATAGGGGTCCGCTACGAACTTCTCCTCCGTCAGTTCTTTCCGATTCACATATCCTCGGGCTACGCAGTCCCCTCCAATGTGCAGCTCGCCCGGTACGCCTATTGGCTGCAATCGGTCTTTATGGTCCAAAATATACAATTTCACGTTATCAATCGGCTTCCCAATCGGAATACTCTCCGGTTCCTGTTCCGCAGGACAGTCGTAATACGCCACCTCTACCGTCGCTTCCGTCGGTCCATACAGGTTGTGCAGCGTGGCTCCTTCGGCTCCCAGCAAACGGTTAAACCGGCGGACATGCTCTGTCATCAGCGCTTCCCCGCTGGCAAATACTCGCCGTACACTCCGCATTTTCCCGGCGGCTCCGCTGTGCTCGATATACTCCAGGAACGCTCCCAGCATGGATGGCACAAAATGGATTGCTGTTACCCCGTTGGCCTCCACCGTTTCGGCTATCGTTGCCGGGTCTTTCTCGCCTCCTGGCTCCAAAAAGCATACTGTCGCTCCCTGAATCGCCCACGAGAACAGCTCCCACAACGATACGTCAAAGGTATAAGGCGTTTTTTGCAGGATCACATCCTCCGCTCCAAACGGAATTCGTTGTTCCATCCAGTACAGCCGGTTGATCAGTGAAGCGTGCTCAATCATGACCCCCTTCGGCTTGCCGGTGGAGCCTGACGTATAGATCACGTACACCAAATCGCTCGAGTGATTAACAGGTTCCGGGTTCTTCTCGCATTCTTCTCCTGTAAGCTCCATCCCCTCCACCAGCAAATCTTCGATAGTGATCAGCTCGCGGTCGGCTCCGTGCGGACGAAGGCGGTCCAACTGATCCCGCTGGGTCAGCAGGATAGATGCCCCGCTATCCTCCAGCATGAATCCCAGCCGTTCTTCCGGGTCCTCTGGATGTAACGGCAGATACGCCCCGCCTGCCTTCAAAATCCCCAGCAGGCCGACGATCATCTCCAGCGATCGATGAACTGCGATGCCCACCATCTGGTCGGGTCCGATGCCTTTCTTCCGCAGGACGTGAGCCACCCGATTCGCTTGGGCATTCAGCTCCCGGTACGTCAATTGCCGATCTTGGTATAGGGCTGCCGGATGTTCCGGTGTTCGCTCCACCTGCTCCTCAAACAATTGATGAATCGTCTTCTCCCTTGGATAAGGCGCAGCCGTCCTGTTGAATTTCTTCAAAATCACTTCTTTTTCTTCTGGCAGAATGATATCTATTTCGTGCAAAACTATATCAGCAGACGAAACTACAGTGCGGGCGATTTCCTCAACATGTCGACCTAATCGATCTATATATTCTGGTTCGTATAATAGACCGTTATAGCTGAATTTCATCCGCAGTTTCTCACCGGGGACAACGTTAAGGTTGAACGAATAATTAGTCTGTTCAAAGCCAGCCATCTCCGAAACCGCTAAACTGTTTTCGTTCTCGTGATCGGAAGCTTCCTCCATACCCGGGAAATTTTCAAAGGCCAAAATATGGTGTATCAGATTACTCTTCAACAAACTACCCGCCTGAATATCAGCAAGGGGCACATAATGATGCTGCCCCGCCTCCATAACCGAATGTTGTACATGCTGGACGAAATCCGAAAAAGCAAGATGATCCTCTTCACTCGATATACGCACTGGAATAGTATTGATAAATAGGCCTACCATGTTTTCTGCTCCCGGAATATCTGACGGACGACCGGAAACGACAGAGCCAAATACCACGTCGCGGGTGTTGTTGTATTTCATCAATAGCAAGCCCCAGATAGAGTGAAACAATGTACTCAAAGTAACCTTGAGTTCTTTGGCCAGTGATTCCAACTGACCCGTTAATTGCGAATCAAAGCTAAAGATTTGCTGCTGTGGATCGTAATCAACGTGGCTCCCTTTACCACTCGCAGGCAAGATACTCTGCTGTTCAAAACCATCCAAATATCGCTCCCAAAACGTAAGCGCTATATCTGTATCCTGCTTGTCCAACCACTTGAGGTATTTTTCATAAGAAGGAGCTTCTCCCAGTTGAACTGGCTCATTCTTTTGCAATGATGTGTAGATCTGGAACCATTCTTTCAAAACGATTTCTAAGCACCATCCATCCATAATGATGTGGTGGAAGCTAACGATCAGCTTGTATACATCAGACGCACACTGCAATATGGAGACCCGGAATAACTCATCCCGGGTAATATCAAATCCGTTGGCCTTATCACGTTGAACAAACTGTTCTATATAGGCCACCTGGTCAGATTGCGTTAGTGAAGAAATGTCCTCAAAGTGAATTGCTGGATGCTTCTGCCGAAATACGATCAATTTAGGCTCTTCAATATTGACGTGAAAAACATTGCTGCGCAATATCTCATGGCGCTCAAACAGAACAGAAAGACTTCGATCCAGAAGCTCTACCTCGAGTAAGCCGTTCAAGGTAAGACTCACCTGTTCAAAATAGGCGTACGAAGTTTGATCTAGCAGGCTATGGAACAAGATTCCTTGTTGCATTGGGGTTAATCGGAATATACTTTGAATTTGCAGATCTTTACTCATAATCCACCGCCTAGGAAGATGTATTATTTTTATAGTAGGCCATAATCTCATCCAAATCGTTAATTGAAAGATTCTCATCATCGCTCACATCTGCGGGAGTCCATTCCTTCTCCTTCTTTTCAGAGCAATGCTCAATAATTTCTAGCAAACGACTTTGCAAGAAATTTCCCAATTTTTGAATACTCGATTCAGCATATTCACGACTGCTATACTCAATCCCGAGGGTTAATATCCCCTGTTCGATACTGCCATTAATATCAAGCACAAATGGTGTCTCGGTCTCCTCACTTACTGTCCGGCCCGGAGAATACTTTGATTCGACAAATAAAGGCGCAACGGAGCCTGAATCAATCTGGCCGTGATAATTAAACCGGATTTCAGGTGCAAAATGTCCCTGATTAGTACTTTTCAAATCGTGTAGGGTCATATATTCCAGAATTCCGAAGTCAATGCCCTTATTAGGAACACGTCGCAACGCTTCCTTGGTCAGCTTAATTTGGTAAGCTAAATCGGCATTATGCTTCATATCCAGATGAATAGGATACATCGTAGTAAACCAGCCGACCGTTCTGGTTATATCTATATCATCAAAGATCTGTTCCCGTCCGTGTCCTTCCAGAAAAATGGTAAATTCATCATTATCAGTCCAGTCTCTCAATGCCAGTCCAAAGGCTGTCAACAGTAGATCGTTTACATTCGTACTATAAACCTTGTGTACATCCTTCTGCAGACGATCTGTTTGTTGCTTGGAAAGCCTTACGCTGCAGATTTTCAGGTCTTTCCCTCTTCTGTCAGCGACCGGGTAGTCTTTATGAAGCGGTTTACTGGCATGACGGATCACATTCTCCCAATAACGCTTGTAACGAGCTGGACGCGCACCCTTTGCATCATCACCCAGGCGATGGGTCCAGTCCTTCCATGAATGGGTCTTCGCCTGGAAGAGAATTTCTTCATTATTAAGCGCCTGCATATACCCTTGCTCCAAATCTTCCAATAGAATTCTCCAAGAAACTCCATCTACCACCAAATGATGAATCGCGAGCAATAAGTGATCCCCTTGAGCCGTGTGAAACAACCCTGCTTGCACAAGTGGACCCTCTTCCAAATTCATACGCCGCTGAATCGCTTCGCTAAGGGTTTGGATTGCTTCTTCAATGGATGCCTCATGGCTTACATCCAGAACAGTAAGAGCATATGCCTTTCGATTCGTACCATGAATGACGGGAGTGATTCTGTCCGGACTCGCTGTATATGTCATTCGTAAGGCATCATGATGCTCTGTCAGCTTACACAACACCTGATCGACCAGTTCTTCCTTCCATCCCTTTTGGCTATACAACATAACAGCCTGGTTCCAATAGTTCGATTCCGTGAACTTTTGCTCAAAAAACCATCGTTGGATAGGCGATAACTCAGCCTCTCCTTCAATAATCCCTTGTTCGGCTTGAACACTGACTGCTCTTAGATCCGGAGTCAGGCTACCTATCGTTTGATGACGGAAAAGGTCCTTAATTTCCATACGATATCCGCGCTTACTTAGACGTGTGGAAATTTGAATAGCTTTAATTGAATCTCCGCCCAATTCAAAAAAGTTATGATTCGTTCCGATAGGAGCATAGCCAAGAACCTCTTGCCAGATTTCGGCCATCAACGCTTCAACCTCATTGGAAGGAGAAATATAATCTACCTCAATCGACAGACTGTGATCAGGCTCAGGCAATGCTTTTCTGTCGATCTTACCGCTCGATAGATAAGGCATAGCTTCCATAGATACGATATAAGCAGGCACCATGTACTCGGGTAGAACTTCTTTAATACGAGCCTTTAATGCTTGTATATTGAACTCCTGGGCATGTTCAACATAGGCGCATAAATAACTTCCCCCAGAACGGTCATCACGAGCAAGCACTACTGCCGTTTGGACCCCTTCGTAGGCCAGTATTGCCGCTTCAATCTCACCCAGTTCGATCCGGTAGCCCCGAATTTTCACCTGATGGTCAATCCGACCCATATATTCAATGTTTCCATCCGGCAGCCATCTCGCCAAATCTCCCGTCCGGTACATCCGTCCCTCTGACGTATATGGATCTTCTACGAACTTCTCCTCCGTCAGTTCTTTCCGATTCACATATCCTCGGGCTACGCAGTCCCCTCCAATGTGCAGCTCGCCCGGTACGCCTATTGGCTGCAATCGGTCTTTATGGTCCAAAATATACAATTTCACGTTATCAATCGGCTTCCCAATCGGAATACTCTCCGGTTCCTGTTCCGCAGGACAGTCGTAATACGCCACCTCTACCGTCGCTTCCGTCGGTCCATACAGGTTGTGCAGCGTGGCTCCTTCGGCTCCCAGCAAACGGTTAAACCGGCGGACATGCTCTGTCATCAGCGCTTCCCCGCTGGCAAATACTCGCCGTACACTCCTCATTTTCCCGGCGGCTCCGCTGTGCTCGATATACTCCAGGAATGCTCCCAGCATGGATGGCACAAAATGGATCGCTGTTACTCCGTTGGCCTCCACCGTTTCGGCTATCGTTGCCGGGTCTTTCTCGCCTCCTGGCTCCAAAAAGCATACTGTCGCTCCCTGAATCGCCCACGAGAACAGCTCCCACAACGATACGTCAAAGGTGTAGGGCGTTTTTTGCAGGATCACATCCTCCGCTCCAAACGGAATTCGTTGTTCCATCCAGTGCAGCCGGTTGATCAGTGAAGCGTGCTCAATCATGACCCCCTTCGGCTTGCCGGTGGAGCCTGACGTATAGATCACGTACACCAAATCGCTCGAGCGGTTAACAGGTTCTGGGTTCTTCTCGCATTCTTCTCCTGTAAGCTCCATCCCCTCCATCAGCAAATCTTCGATAGCGATCAGCTCGCGGTCGGCTCCGTGCGGACGAAGGCGGTCCAACTGATCCCGCTGGGTCAGCAGGATAGATGCCCCGCTATCCTCCAGCATGAATCCCAGCCGTTCTTCTGGGTCCTCTGGATGTAACGGCAGATACGCCCCGCCTGCCTTCAAAATCCCCAGCAGGCCGACGATCATCTCCAGCGATCGATGAACTGCGATGCCCACCATCTGGTCGGGCCCGATGCCTTTCTTCCGCAGGACGTGAGCCACCCGATTCGCTTGGGCATTCAGCTCCCGGTACGTCAATTGCCGATCTTGGTATAGGGCTGCCGGATGTTCCGGTGTTCGCTCCACCTGCTCCTCAAACAATTGATGAATCGTCTTCTCCCTTGGATAAGGCGCAGCCGTCCCGTTGAATTTCTTCAAAATCACTTCTTTTTCTACCGTTGTTAATAAATCTGTATCACCTATCGTTTGTGTGCTATGAGCTACAAAAGACCTTAGCACCACCACCATATGATCCAAGAAGCGTTCGACAGTATCCTTTTGAAACAAAGCACTGTTGTACTCCAAATTTAAATGAAGATAGCTGCCTGTTTCTTCCGCGCTCAAGGTTAAATCAAATCGGGAAACACCTGGATTGAACGGAAACGGTTTGAATTCCAACCCACTAGATTGTAGGGGTTGTCCTTTTGTATTTTGCATAACAAACATGGTGTCGAAGATCGGGCTTCGGCTCACATCTCTCCGCAGCGCAAGCTTTTCGACCAATTGCTCAAAGGGATATTCCTGATGCTCAAAAGCAGATAAAACCGCTTCCTTAACTTCATCCAAAAAAGCAGAAAGACTCTTCTCCGATGAAGGGCTAGTACGCAGTGCCAACGTATTGACAAACATGCCGACGATCTTTTCCGTATCTGGATGTCTCCTCCCAGCAACCGGCGTACCGATGACAATGTCATCTTGTCGTGCATGCTTGGACAAAACAACGTTATATACAGCCAGTAAAATCATGAATAATGTACTTTGAGTTTCAGCTGCGAGTTTATGAAGTGGCTCTGTTATATCATCGCCCAGGATTCGAGATACCGTGTTACCTTCATAGCTTTGAATAGACGGTCTTGGAAAATCCGTTGGTAGCTCCAGTACAGGTGGCTCATTTTTAAAAATGTCCAGCCAGTAGGATTCCTGATCTTTAATAAATCCATGATTTACTTGCTCATTATGCCAGCTAGCATAATCTTTGTACTGAACGGATAGAGGCGGAAGTGCTTGTCCATCATACGCTTTTACAAATTCATCCATAATAATAGACATAGAAACGCCATCCGAAATAATATGGTGCAAATCAACCAGCAGCATATTTTGGTTCTCTGTCAACGGAATCAGCTCGCCTCTTAATAAAGGGGCACGGCTCAGGTCAAACGGTTGGACGAATTCACTTAGCACCGTTTCTATTTGCTGTTCCTCTAAATCCTCTTTGCTGGTCAGACTATGAATCTTCAACTCAAATTCTACTTCGTCATGTACGCTTTGAACCGGCTCTCCATTGATCCATGAAAATGAAGTGCGCAATGCTTCATGCCTGTGAATCAGAGTGGTGAATGCCATTTTCAACCGCTCCTGATCCAGATGGCCTTGAACGAGCATGACAGAAGGCATATTGTAAACCAGTTCCGCTCCTTCAAGTTGATGCAGTATCATCTGACGTCTTTGCGAGGAGGAAACCGGATAATAGGTTTGACCAGAAAGTAGAGCAATTTCGGTAAATGTACCTGCCCCTCTCCCGATGGTACGTTCAATGAGTTTGCTCATACTTTCCACAGTTGGATACTCAAATATTTCACGCATAGGCAACTCGACCTGGAATTCTCGAATAATTTTCCCGATCAGTATTGTAGCCTTCAGCGAATGTCCACCCAGTTCAAAAAAATGGCTGTGTACACCTATTGGGCTCACATGCAGAATATCCTCCCACAAACGTACTAGACGAGTTTCTGTATCTGTACGAGGAGCTACAAACCCCTGCTCCCGAATCACATGATGGGGCTCAGGAAGCGCTCCTCGGTTCACCTTTCCATTAGTCGTAAGAGGTATCGCAGCAATCTGTATTAGATGAGCAGGTACCATATACAAGGGTAGAGACGCTTTCAAATAGGATCGTATTTCCTGTGTTAAGAGTTCACGGTCAGACACAATATAAGCGCATAAATACGTTTCGTCCTCTTGGTCTTTTCTAGATAGAACCACGGCCTCTCTGATGTCATGATGAGAGAGCAGGACCTTTTCGATTTCTCCAGTCTCAATACGATATCCACGAATTTTCACCTGATGGTCTGTTCTTCCGAGATACTCCACATTGCCGTCAGGAAGCCACTTTGCCAAGTCCCCTGTTTTATACATGCGCTCTCCGATAACGAAGGGACTATCTGTGAATCTTTCGTCCGTTAGATCAGGTTGATTAATGTAGCCTAGGGCTACTCCTGTACCAGCAATATAAAGTTCCCCCGGAATACCGACAGGAAGCAGTCTCCCCTCCTGATCCAAAATGTACAACCGGTTATTGTCAATCGGCTTACCGATTGGAATACTCTGCAAATCATCTCCATCCGGGCAATCAAACCATGTTGCATCCACTGTTGCCTCTGTTGGTCCGTATAAATTATGCAGAGTTGTGCCATTCGGCTTTCGAAGCAGAGTATTAAACCGTCTGGCTTGCTTTACTGTTAGTGCCTCCCCGCTAGCGAAAACTCGTTTAATACTGCTGAGTTTTCCCTCTGCTTGGTGCTGCTCAACATACTCCAAAAAAACAGACAACATGGAAGGTACAAAATGAAGGGTTGTAATTTTCTGCTCTGCCACCGTGTTCACCAGTAGCTTGGGATCCTTCTCCCCATCAGGTGGAAGAAAGTAGACTGAAGCTCCGGCTATAGCCCACCAAAATAGTTCCCATACAGAAACATCAAAGGTGTAAGGTGTTTTCTGTAAAATGATATCGCCCACACCAATCGGATACTTTTTTTGCATCCAATGAAGTCGATTCACTATAGAGGTGTGACGAATCATAACTCCTTTAGGCTTACCTGTAGAACCGGAAGTATAAATTACGTAAGCTACATCCTCCGGCCCACTGTAAGGTTCAAGATTAGTTTTTTCAGTTGCCCAGTCTGCTCCGATCGCAAGCACGCTGATATTCTGTGAAAGATCCTTCAGTGTAGATTGGATTTCCTGCTGCACCAGCAGGATGGAAGCTCCGCTGTTACCCGCTATATATTGAATTCGTTCCAGAGGATCCTCTGGATTGATTGGCAAGTAAGCCCCCCCTGCCTTAAGAATAGCCATGATCCCGACTAGCATCTCCGGTGAGCGATAGGCTGCAATCCCAACAATCTGGCCAGTTTGCACCCCTTTCATCCTCAAGACGCGAGCCAATCGATTAGCCCGTTCGTTCAATTCCAGATAAGTTAACCGCCCATCAGCGAATGCTGCTGCCAAACGATTCGGCGTCAGCGCCGCCTGCTCTTCGAAAAGCTGTTGAATCGTTTGACTTTGAGGATACAAGGCATTTGTATCATTAAAATCTCGCAGGATTCTGTGTTTTTCCTCGCCAGAAAGCAAATCAATATCGTCCACATCCATGTGCGGATTAGAGACTACCTGTTCAGCTATTTGTTTTAGATGCAGTTCAATTCTTTGAATATCTGAAGCTTGATAAGCAATACTGTTATAGCCGAACTTAACTTTCAATTCTTTACCAGGAATGACTCCAATATTAAAATCATAATTCGTTTGCTCAAAACCTTCGGTTTCCACAATTGAAACAAGCTGTTCTCCTTCTCCACCCGCAAGCTCTTCAGTAATTGGGTAGTTCTCGAACGCTATGATATGGTGGATCAAGCTCTTACCCAGTGGGGTTAGCATCTGGATATCAGCCAAGGATAGAAAATGGTACTTCCCCGATTCCATCATGTTCTGCTGAAATTGTTTGATTATTTGAGAAAATGTTTGTGCTTCTTTATGACAAATACGTACAGGAATCGTATTAATAAATAATCCAACCATTTTCTCCGACCCTTCCAGCTCAGCTGGACGGCCGGAAACAACGGAACCAAATACCACATCCTTGGTGTCATTGTATCTTTGCAGCAACAGACCCCATATCCCGTGAAATACAGAACTTAAGGTTACCTGATTTTGCTGTGCTATCATTTCCAAACCACGGGTTAACTGCTCATCCAAGGTAAAAATATGGTTGTTCAGCTTGTAGCTTCCATCCTCAGTTGACTTGCTGCTAAGAGGTAAGCCACTTTGCTCTTCCACACCTGATAATTGTTGTTCCCAATAAGCAAGAGCTGTCTTCTTATTTTGCTGCCCTAACCAACTGATATATCGGCTATACGGAAATACAGCGTCCAATTCTGGCTTCTGCTTAATGGAATATGCTCTGTAAATTTGGAACAGATCCTTCGCAATGGTACCAATACACCAGCCATCCATAATGATGTGATGAAAGCTCAGAACCATTTTGCAGCTTGTGTCACTTAATGCAAGAACACTTATCCGAATCAGGAGATCCTTTTCAAGATCAAAACGCATTTTCCGATCATTAATCGTAAAATGATCAACATATAAACGTTGTTCTGCTTCATTTAATTCAGTAATGTCTCTATAATCAATCGTTGCTTCTTTATTAGCCAGCACGACTTGTAACGGTTGGTCTGTTTCTTTATAAACAAACACAGTCCGTAACACATCATAACGGTCAATCAGGGTTTGGAAGCTTTCCTTCAGCGTCTCTGCATTCAACCGTTCATTTAAGGTAATGACCGTTTGATCAAAATATGCTTCTGAGTGCTCGTCTAAAATGGAGTGATATAGAAGCCCCTCCTGCATGGGTGTCAATGGATAAATGTTTTGAATGAGTGCGTTTCTCATACGGCTCACCACTTTGCTACAAGTTTAGTTTGTTACTTAAAAGTTGGGACAGGTTCTGAAACTCATCGATTGACAACTTGTCATAGAGAAAATCAGTTGGACTTTGTTCCGTTACTTGTTTGCTGCAGCAATGGTCGATTAGATTCGTCAAATGTTTTTGGAATAAAAATAATAGTTGTTCAATGGTTTGTTGCTGGTATTCTTGCTTGTTATAGTTGCATGTAATAATTAATTGTTCGCTCTCATTAATAATGCAGTTGATATCTAACGCTACAGATCTTTCCGTGAAGGGACTAGCCTCTTCTCCAGAGGAAAATTTAGAAAGTGTAAATACATCTGTATCTAGTTCCGTATCAAAACGCCCCATATAATTAAAGGCAATTTCAGGAGCGGCCTGAAATGCAGTCACACCAGACTCATTCACTTGAGCATAGTTTAATACCCCATACCCAAAGCCCTTGTTCGGTATCCTTCTAAGGCTGTCTTTGATGTTCTTAATCTGATATGAGAGATCATGCGCATTGTCCACTTCCAGTAAAAATGGATACATTGTTGTGAACCAGCCAACAGTTCTGGAAATGTTCATTTCCTGAAACACTTCTTCTCGCCCATGCCCTTCAAGATAGATCAACACACGAGACTGCTGAGTCCATTCTTTGATACTTAATCCAAGAGCAGTGAGCAAAATGTCATTAATTTCAGTATTGTAGGCCTGGTGCACCTGTCTTAACAATTTGCTAGTGTTCTCATTATCAAGTGATACACTTACATTTTCACTATCACGCAACATGTTGGTTTCATAGGAGCTGTCTTTAGGCAACGCTCCAGACTGAGTTTGCTCCAGTTGTGCCCAGTATTCCAGTTCCTGCGCCAGCTCCTCGCTTGTTGCATATTGGCTTATTTCTTGTGCCCATGAGCGGTAAGAATCCGTTTTGTCTGGCAAGTGTAGTGCTGTCCCCTGCTGATATTGCTGATAAAGGGACGTAAAATCTTGTAAAATAATTCTCCACGAAACCCCATCAACTACCAGGTGATGAACCGCAATGAGCAGGTGCTCCCCTTCAGCAGTCCGGAATAATCCAAGCTTCATTAAAGGACCGGTGGTGAGATCGAAACTACTTTGAATAGCCGTCGCTTCTTGCTCAATCCATGCTTCTGCTGGTAGACCTTCAGGCAGTGATTTTATCGTCAAGGATAGTGGTTGATTGTTTAGTCCTTCATTGTATTGAACGATGCGATCTTCTCTCTGACAGAATGTCATTCTTAAGGCATCATGCTGTTTAACGATGCAGTCAAATGCAGCCATAATCCCTTGCTCATCAAAACCGTCTTCAGAAAATAGCATGACGGACTGATTAAAATGCTGAGGACTTATCTTCTGTAGATGGAAGAATCGCTGCTGTATGGGCGTTAAAGGTAGCTCTCCCTCAATGGCTTCCTGACTAATCTTCCGACGGATCACCTTAACGAATGGGCTCAATTGTCTAATCTGAGGGTACAAAAATAATTCTTTAATGCTTAGCTTGTAGCCATACGTGTTCAAACGTGAGACGATTTGCAGACCCTTAATAGAGTCTCCTCCCAAATCAAAGAAGTTGTGAGTCGCACTTACGCCTGTTACGGCAAGCACTTCCTCCCATATGTGGGCCAGCAATACTTCAGTCTCACCTGTTGGTTCCACATACTCTACTTCTAAGGCACCGCTCCAGTCAGGTTCAGGCAATGCTTTACGGTTAATCTTTCCGCCTGGTGTTATGGGAATCATGTCAAGCGGAACATACACCGAAGGTATCATGTAATCAGGAAGCTCCTTAGCCAACTGTATTTTGATACGATCCGTATCTACTGGATTAGCTGATACCACATAAGCGCATAAATAAGAACTTCCCTTATTTTCTTTGACCATCACGACAGTTTCCTGAATATCAGCTATGCCTAAAAGATGATATTCAATTTCACTAAGTTCAATCCTGTGCCCACGAATTTTGACCTGAAAATCGGATCTACCCAGGAATGCAATATTACCGTCAGGCAAGTATTTAGCTAGATCCCCCGTTTTATAGAGCTTTTCATAGCCAGGCATTGAATAAGGATTATCTATAAAGCTGGCCTTCGTTTTGATCGGATCATTCAAATATCCAATCCCAAGTGGTGTACCTGCAATATACATTTCTCCTGTGATTCCTACGGGAACCCTCTTTAGTCCAGAGTCCAATATATAAATCTTGGTATTGGCAATTGGCTTTCCGATCGGAATTCTGTCTTCATCTCCTGTCACTCGATAAGCAACACAGCCAATACTTGCCTCCGTTGGACCATACAGGTTCGTGATTTGAACATGAGGAAAAATGGTTAAAAACGTATGAACTGTCGATGGCGTAATTTCCTCACCACCAAGAATAACTTGTTGAAGAGAATCCAATTGCTTAGTTCGAGTTGAATTTTGATCTAACTGGTTGACAATAGCATTAAATACGGATGGAACGAAGTCTGTAAAAGAAATACGCTCCTGTTCAATAATATTTGTCATGTACGTAGCATCCACTGTCATGCCTGTTTCCGGCAAAACAGTTGTGCCACCGTTCATTAATGGCCAGAACAATTGCCAGACCGCGCTGTCGTATACATGATGAGTCGTCTGGAGAACACTTTGTGCAGCCGATGTTCCAAAATAGTTATTCATCCATAGAAAACGATTGGTGATTCCTTTATGGGCAGCAATAACTCCTTTTGGTTTGCCGGTTGAACCCGAAGTGAAGATGACATAGATTGGTGATTCCATATCTACATCTACTACCGGGTTACTGATAGCGTTACTCCTCTTTTCGACTACAGAGCAGTCTATAGCTAGATACTCTCCAGCATTTATTTCTGAACTGATAGGAGTACTTGAATTGACCAATAGGATAGAACTTCCCAAATCCTGCAAGGCGCTCTGTAAGCGATCAATTGGCCACTCTGTATCAAGAGGCGAAAAAGCAGCCCCTGTTTTCATAACAGCCAGGATGGATACTACCAGTTCCAGGCTCCGTTCCATGAGTATAGGTACATAACTTCCAAGTCCAATTCCTTTAGCCAACAAATCGCCTGCTATCGCATTCGCCTGATCATTTAATTCCTTATAGGTCAGCACCTGATCTTGATAGATAACGGCTCTAGCATCAGGTTTTTTGCCAGCCTGCTCCTCAATATAATGATGTATAGGTCTCGGCTGTGGATAAGCTATATCAGTGCTGTTATAACGCTCCTCTATAGCAGCCGCTTCTGTTGCGCTTAGGAGATTAATATCAGTCAATGCCATATCAGCGTTTTGGACTATTTCCTCTAATACATTTAGGTAATGCTCGACGAGAAGCTCAATGGTTTCTTTTTTATACAGTTTTGTACTGTACTCAAATTCTAGATGAACTCTCCCAGCCTTTTGTTCGGCATTCAGTACAAGATCGAATTTGGAAATCCCCGTTTTGAACGGATATAACTCAAAGTAAAGGTTATCAGCTTGCCACTGCTGTGCATCCGTGTTCATAAAGGAGAACATCGTGTCAAATAACGGATTTCGACTCAAGTCTCTCTTGATGGACAGCTTATCAACCAGTTCGGCAAATGAATACGATTGATTTTGCAGAGCTTGTAGCGTGTTTTCTTTTACTTCGTTCAAAAAGGTTTTGAAGCTCTTATGACTAGCCGGATGGTTCCGAATAGCTAGTGTATTAACGAATAACCCTACGATCCCGTTGGTATCTGCATGCGTTCGTCCAGACGTTGGAATACCAATTACGACATCTTCTTGTCCCGCATATTTCCCCAACAGCACATTATAGGCAGCAAATAAGAGCATAAAGAGAGTGCTATCTGTTTGAAGACAAGTGAGGTTCAACTGTTCTACAAGCTTTTCGGACAGCTCGACTTTCACCATATCTCCAACAAAACTCTGCAATTGTGGGCGCTGATAGTCTGTAGGTAGATCTAGAACGGGCAGTTCTCCCTTATATTGCTCAAGCCAATATTGTTCCTGCTTTGCATGAATTTCTGTATTCGATCTGAGCCAAGCAGAGTAATCTTTGTATTGAAGCGGTAAAACGGGCAGTTCTTCTCCCTTGTACAGCTTGTTCCATTCGTTAATAATGGTGTCGATAGAAGTACCGTCGGCTATCAAATGGTGCATATCAATAAGAAGCATACATTTATCCCGATCCATTTGAAGAAGCTCCGCCCGCAATAGCGGGGCTTTACCAACATCAAAAGGCCGTATGAAATTACGAATCAATGTATCTATACCCTTTGTCGTAATATCACCAGCAGCCCGGGCAAAGCCAAGTTCAAAGCTTACCTCTGGTTGTACAAATTGCACCGCTCTATCATCCACATATCCGAACGAGGTCCGAAATGCTTCGTGCCGGGCTACTAATTGCTCAAAGGTACGCTCCACTCTTCTTCGATCTACATGACCTTCGATCATCAATGCTGCCGACATGTTGTAAGCCACACCCGTCTCATCCAGCGGCAGCACGGCCAACAATCTGGATTGTGCTGGAGAAACCTCATAATAAGCTTCCTCAGTCACTGCCTCAATTCGTCGATAATCTGTTGGCTTGGCAGCAAGTATTTTCTTGGAGAGTGCTTCAATTGTTGGTGCCCCAAATATATCTTGAGTCGAAATTTCGATATGAAAGACCTCGTTGATTTTCGCAGTCAACAGGGTAGCTTTCATCGAGTGCCCACCTATTTCAAAAAAATGATCGTGTATACCAATCGGCGAAATCTCCAGCAGATCCTGCCACATTTCGATCAATAGCTGCTCCGTTTCATTATTGGGCCCAACGTGCTGTAATTCTTTGTTGAGATGACCACCTGGTTCAGGTAATGCATTTTTACTAACTTTACCATTTGCTGTCAGCGGCATCGCATCCAACAAAATTACATGGGCTGGTACCATATAATGAGGCAGGCTTGACGACAAATAGTCTTTCAAAATATCTACTGTAACTGATTCCCGCAAAACGGCATAAGCGCATAAATACGGATTGTCATCTGTTCCTTTAATCACTACTGCTGCCTCTTTTACCGCTCTGTGAGCCAACAATGTGCTTTCAATTTCACCTGGCTCAATCCGGTAGCCTCTGATTTTAACTTGTTGATCTGCTCGGCCAAGATACTCTAGCGTTCCGTCAGGTAACCATCTCGCCAAATCTCCTGTTCTGTAGAGCTTCATATTGTCCAAATAAGGATGCGGGATAAATTTCTGCGCCGTAAGCTCAGGACGATTACGATATTCTCGCGCAATTCCTTTACCCCAAATACACAATTCTCCTGGAAGTCCTATTGGTCGCAACTGCAAGTATTGATCCAGAATGAGAACACCCGTATTTGGAATCGGCTTTCCAATACACCCTACTTCTTCAGGCCCCATATCTCGTAACATCGTTGTAACTACGCTATTTTCTGTTGGGCCATATTCATTGAACAATTGAATGCCGGGATGTTTGGCTTGGCTGGCTTCTACCAACCGTTTCGTTGCTTTCTCACCGCCTAACGTTACAACCTTGAGAGACATGGCTTCATCTGGGGCCAGACCCTCTATAACAGACATGTACATGGAAGGAGTACACACGAGATGTGTAATATGACTTGATAAAATTAAGGTCTTCAGAGCCGATAATTCACTCAATTCCTCATTCGTAGGCAGCACCACCGTACTTCCAGACAGCAGCGGAGTAAAAAAGGCACCCACAAAAGCATCAAATGAGCTAGACAGCAATGGCAGGATACGGTCTGTTGCTTCTAGAGCGTATTCATTTATTCTCCAAGATAACGTATTTAATATCGCTCGATGCTCAATACAAACTCCTTTAGGAGTACCGGTTGAGCCCGATGTATAGATCACATATGCCAAATGACTTGAATCCGATTCCCACTTGGAAGACAACTTGCTTTCTGTTTTATACCACTCATCATCGTCCATATTTAGGACTAAGCCTTCATAAGTAGTAGCATTGTAATTAGATGAGTCATTCAACAACAGGAGCGGAGCCCCGCTATCCTCAAGCATAAAGTGAATTCGTTCTTCTGGATAAGAACTGTCGATTGGAAGATAGGCACCACCGGCTTTTAAAATAGCCAACATACCCACGGCCAAATCTAATGAACGGCCCGCCATTAATCCGACTACAGTTTCTGCCCCTACTCCCCGCTTCATTAATGCCCTCGCCAGCTGATTTGATTTCTCGTTCAGCTCTTTATAAGTAATCACATGTCCCTGATGAACTACAGCTACTTGATCCGGACTTTTGAGGGCTTGCTCTTCGAATTGCAAGTGCAGCGTTTCTTGTTTCTTCACTATCGATGAAGATGGCGGATCAAAAGTGTTAAAGCCGTGTATTAGCTGTAACTTCTCTTCCTCAGGCAACCATTCCAACTTCCCAATCTCGCTCCAAGGTTGTTCCAAAATGGAGCGTAGTATTTGTATATAGAGGCTAGCAAGGCGATCAATCGTTTCTGATCGGAACAATTGGGTACAATAATTGAAGCGTAAGGCCAGACCCTCCTGCCATTCGTCAGCACTTAGTACCAAGTCGAATTGGGAAATCCCTGGATTGAATTCACTTGGATGAAATTTTACTCCATTGGCTTCAAGAGAACTCATCTCAAAATTCTGCATGACAAACATCGTATCAAACAAAGGATTGCGTCCTTGGTCACGACGGATATCCAGTCTCTCAATCAATGCTTCAAAAGGATAGTCTTGATAATCCATAGCTCGTAGAGTCGTTTCTTTGACCTCTTGCAAAAATGAATGAAAACTACGCTGAGGAGACGGACGGTTCCGCAAAGCTAACGTGTTGACAAACATCCCCATCATCGTTTCCGTGTTCGGATGCTGACGCCCTGCCACCGCTGTTCCTACAATAATATCTTCCTGACCCGTATACTTTGCGAGCAGTATATTATAAGCCGCAAGCAGGATCATAAAAGCTGTAGTCCCCGTATTTTTGGCAAGCTTCTTTAATTCTTCTGTCATCGCTGAAGTGATGTTATACGACAATACAGCCCCTTCGTAGCTTTGATGTAATGGTCTAGGGAAGTCCGTAGGCATTGCCAGTATAGGTAATTCTCCGTTCAAAACATTTTTCCAATAATGTTCCTGTTCAAACAAACGATTACTGGTATACTGTTCCTTTTGCCATGCAACAAAATCTTTATATTGAATTTGGATCGGAGCTAAAATTTCACTCCGGTACAGTTGTACGAGTTCATTAAGGAAAATGGATAACGAAAGCCCATCTGCAATACTGTGATGCATATCCATGACCAACATATGTTTATTAGCCTCAAAGCGAAACAATTCTGCTCTGAAAAGTGGCCATTGGCGCAGATCAAACGGACGGACAAACAAGCGACTCATCTCGTCTGCATCTTTCTCCAATATTTCTGTGACTTTGATTTCAAAAGTCGGCTCATCATGAATAACTTGTACAATTTCGTCATCCACGATATTAAAAGAAGTACGAAATGATTCATGACGCCGGATCAAATCCAGGCAAGCCTTCTGAAGACGGGGGATATCTAGATCCCCATCAATACGCACCTGACCCGTAATATTGTAGGCTGTACCTATCCCCATATCCTGTAAGACAAACATACGCCTTTGGGCATCTGATACTGCATAATGCGCACATTCTTCGAGCTTTTTAATAGAAACGGCTGTTCCTTGTTTGGCTCTTTCGATCACCTTGGTCAAGGTCGAAACTGTCGGTGAATGGAAAAGTACATTCAAAGGGATTCGTTTGCCAAACTCTTGATGAACTCTGGCAAGCAAGAGAGTCGCCTTCAACGAATCTCCTCCTAGATCAAAGAAATTGTCATCAGATCTAACACGATTCAATCCCAGCACCGTTTCCCAAATTTCTCCTACTTTTCTCTCCGTGCTACTAACTGCCTCAACAGGTTCTTTGCTAACAGCTTGTTTCATAGTAGAAAGCTGCGACAAGTCTACATATCCCTGCGAATTTAAGGGCATGTTTTCAAGCTGAACGATCTGTTGAGGTACCCATCGGTCTTGCAAATGATTTCGCAATTGCTTGCGAAGGATTTCCTCTATTCCATCATCAGGACTCGTAACATAGGCAACCAAATGTGTGTCTGCTCTGCCCTCTATGCTCTGGGCTATCACTTGGCATTCGCTAATTTGTGGAAGAGAGGTAATAAATCGTTCAAGCTGTTCAGTATATATGGCATGTCCTTTTATATAGGCTCGCTTCTGAACAGGTCCCAACAATCGCAATTCACCGTTTGCGGTTCGCAAAGCCAGGATTCCTGTCGGTAAATATACTAAATTTTCGGAAGGCGATTCGTTTTCCTGTACTACATGCAATTCCCCGATCGTCCCCACAGGCGCAGGTTGCAGATAATGATCCAGTAAATAGATGGCTCTTGGTGAATCATTGTCCGTAATGTCGCTGGATTCGAGTTCCACATAGTCCCTGTAGTTTTTAGCCCCATATTTCAGTTCATCCTGATTTAAGAGTGAGATATCTACAAAATCCCGTTCCTGCCCATCAGCAATCGTGTTCAGGATGTGCAAAAAGTACTTTGCCCAAATCTGCATTGTTTCTGATGCGGCCAAGCTAGCTTTAATATCAAAATCAAACCAAAGCTCTCCTTCAACCTCCATCACATTGAGAAACATGTCATATTTGGAGTACAGGATCGGTGTCGGTATCAATTCAACATCCAGTCCATGAAAATGAAAATTCTGCATCGGTCGATCCATGTTAAAGATGACATTCATTTCAGGTATCAGTATGTTTTCAATACGCTCAATCAGATCAGCAAAAGAGTAGTTTTGAAGCGGTTCGACTTCCTGCATGACTCGCTTAACTTGTGTCATATACTTAAATAATGATTCTTTGCTGGTAATATGGCTCACAATCGGCAGCATATTAACACAGTTTCCGATCAAATTAACTTGTTCCATTCTAGACTGACCAGAGGTAGGAATGCCTACTACTATCGTGGTGTTTCCCGTTAAGCGGTGCAGAAATACTTTATATGCTGTCAAAAGTGTGACAAACAGACTGTTACCCGCTTTAATACTAAGTTTTTTCAATTTTCTCGTCAGCGTACTGTCTGCCCGAATATTTATTCTTCTTCCACTATACGCTGGTTTCTTCATACCACCGTCCTCTGATGAAATGTCCATGGCGACAGAGACGGAATCCAATGTCTGTGCCCAGTAAGAAACTGCCTCACTCACTCCTGCACGCTCTAGTTCCAACTGTTGCCAAGCTTGAAATTCCCTGAATTTTGGCGGTACAGGCAGCTTGACTATATTTTCTCCTTTGCAGAAAGAAGTGTAGACTTGCTCCCATTCACGGATAAACACTGCCATTGACCAACCATCCGCAATAATATGATGAAACGTGAATACTACAATATGTTCATCCGGTTTTAAACGTAAAATGTGAGTTCGGAACAATGGTTCTTTGGACGTCAGATCAAACGTTCTTTGCCCCTCTTCCTCAAACCATTGCTTGACCTTTTCTTCATGCTCTGATGGAGGAAATTCTGAGAAATCATTCAGTGAGATGACCACATTCACATTCTCAAGAACATGCTGTTCTTCACCATCGGGGTCAACAACCGTCCGTAGCGACTCATGCCGATTCACAATTGTCTGTACTGAACGTTTTACAGTATCAAGCTGCAGTTGACCCTGCATTCGCAATGCTGCTATTTCGTTGAATGCAGTAGATGAATCACTTCTGGATTGCGTAGCAAACCAAATTTGCTGCTGCTCCTTTGTTAAAGGGAACGATGAGGATTCGAGGGGAACCACATCATTTTTTCGGCTTCCATTTCCATCTGGTGATGGCGTATGGTCAGGTAGGAATCCCCCTTTTCTCAATTCCTCCACACTTTCCTTTACAGCCTGTGTAATTTGTTGAAGGTCTCCATCTGTATGAGAAGTCGATAAAAAGCAATTGCGACCTTCCCATATGTAAATTCCTTTGTCAATCAGCAGATGGAAAAAGAGCTCAATGTCGCCAAACGAAACAAACCGGAATAATGAGCCATAGTTCACCATGTGGATAGGCACACTATTTTGCTTAAAATAAGTATTCAGCTCTGCTACCCATTCGTTGGTTCTTCGGTTCAGTTGTTCCTGAAGATTCGGCCCTTCAGACTTCAAATATTTCAAAGTGGCTAGAGCCGTATGCATGGTCAGCGGATGTGTACAGAAAGTACCACCTACGAACGTTTTAATATTCGTGTTTTCTGGATAGGAGTTATCTCCGAACGACCACACACCTCCATCTACGGTGTCCATAAATTCTGAGCTTCCGGCGACTATGCCAACAGGCATACCTCCGCCCGCCACTTTTCCGTAAGTAACTAAATCAGCTTTAATTCCAAACCAGGCCTGAGCACCTCCTGGATGAATTCTAAATCCTGTGATTACTTCATCAAAAATAAGTGCCGTTCCCGAATGTGCTGTTATTTCGCGAATTTGCTCCAAAAACTCCTTTGGTTGCAAATCCGGTCTTCGACTCTGTACAGGCTCCACCAATACGGCGGCAAGTTCATGTGCATAATGTTTGATAGCTTTTATAGAATCCGGGTGATTATAAGGGAGTACAATTACATCCTCCATCATGCTCGAAGGGATTCCCGGTGCCATGGGCAAAGCCTCTCCCCCACTTGAGTTCGGATCAGACACGGCAAGTACACCATCGAATGTTCCATGATAAGAACCAGCAAATAGTACTATTTTGGAGCGTCCTGTAGCTGCTCTAGCCAAACGTAAAGCGACCATAACAGCTTCTGACCCCGAATTGTAAAAGGCAACCCGCTCCACACCTGTCAGCTCGCTAATCAAGGCAGCAACCTCACCTGCTGTATTCGACATAGGGCCGATCGAAGGCGTACGGTCGTGCACATTGCTCCGTAAAGTATCGGTTAGCCAAGCTGGATTATGACCCAATAAATGAACCCCGAAACCCATAGTTAGATCAATGTACTCGTTCCCATCCACATCCCATATCCTTGAACCCGAAGCGCTCTCTGAAATGATAGGATATACAATTTCTTTCCAATAGGATCGAAACCCAGACACATGACGATTATTAGCATGAACCAGTCGACTTTCCTGTGTGTATTTCTTGGACCCAAGGGTTCGTTGAGTATATCGTTTAATAAAACGCTGTAAGAAATCATTTTGCCGCGCACTGTATCCACTTTCCTCACCGATCAGTAGAGGTTGATAGGGTACAAAGGGTTTGGATTCAGTAGTTG
The DNA here is from genome assembly GCF_038008995.1 of Paenibacillus sp. FSL W8-0439. Taxonomy (NCBI): domain Bacteria; kingdom Bacillati; phylum Bacillota; class Bacilli; order Caryophanales; family Paenibacillaceae; genus Paenibacillus; species Paenibacillus sp. FSL W8-0439. Next base: position 1,055,592 of record NZ_JBBPAK010000001.1, on the reverse strand, counting down.
GATTCACTTTAATTGTAGAAGTGATAGGCACGTCAGTTGCCACAACATGCAGAGATGTAGGCTGAACACTGACTGTGTCTTTGTTTGTGGTTAACGGTGCTACCTGAATAGTTCCTCCTTGACCGCCACTAAGCATCTCCAGTTGTTTGGTCAACACTTGAGTAAGTCCCAGCTGTTGGTTGTTCAGTAATTCAATTTGTTGAGAGAGTAACTTTTCCAGGCCACCCAACTCGGACGAAGGCTTTGCAGCAACCGTATTTTCCTGATTGACTTCTGTCCGATCATCGACCGTATTTAGAGCATCCGCAGCCGCAACTGATTGGGTGGTATATGTCAAATCTGAAATAAACGTTGTTAGACGATCCAGGTTTGTGACACTTTCAAAAAAGTGGTTCATGGGAACATCCACATTAAATTGTTCTCTAATTTCTTTTTGAACTTGAACTAGCATAATTGAATCCAAGCCCATTTCTAGAAAATGCATCTGCTCATCCAGTTGTTCCACCGTAAAACCAGAAACTTTACTGATTACATCTTTTAATACTTTGGAAATCTTCGCTGTGTAGTCGATCTGATCTGTAGCTTGCAGCTCTTTTGGATACGCGGACTCCATACGTCTCTCCTCCCTGCCTACGTTACTTATCTGCACTACTTTTGGAGTAAACCAGCAACGATTTCGTTCAAAAGGGTACAAAGGCAGCGACTGGATTATTTTGATCTCATCCGTATAAAGCGCTTGCCACGGAATAGCCATACCTTTGACATACAGTTCACCCAATTGACGTAGAGCGTGAATATCTGTATGTGCACTTGCTCTGATAGCTGTAATCAATCGACCTACCGTATCATCTTTTTCCCGTTTATGATCAACGCTCTGTTTATGAGAACCTATATACATATCAGGTACATTCTCTTGTTGGTTCCCGGAAGTCCATCGCTCCAACTTGTGTAATAAATCCTCTAAGCTGGAAGTGATAACTGCTAATTTATGTTCCATATGAGCTCTGCCGATATGTGTGGTATAGCACATCTGCTCCAAGGAAACCGCTGGATTTAGGCGTAAATAGTCCACATATTCCTCAACCAAATGATGCAGGCTTCGCTCATTTTTTGCAGAAACCGTAAAAAGATGAACACCATCCGGCGTGTTTACAGATTCCTCATGTGTTCGCGTTTCTATAAACTCCTCCATAACAACATGAGCATTGGTTCCACTGAAACCAAAAGAACTTACTCCGCAGCGAAGTGGGGCATCATTTGAACTTAAATCGGCTACTTCTGTTGTCAAATAAAACGGCGACAATTCAAAATTAATACGGGAACTAGGTTTCTTAAAATGAACCAACGGAGGATTCTTCCTCGTTTGCAGCATCAGAACTGCTTTAATAAGACTGGATATTCCTGCTGCTTCAAATAAGTGACCAATATTGGGTTTGACGGAACCGATTGCACAAAATTGTTTTTTGTCCGTATATTTTTCAAAAGCTTGTGTCAATCCCGCAATCTCAATAGGGTCCCCCAGTTTAGTTCCCGTTCCATGGGCTTCGATAAATGACAGAGTTTCCGGGTGAATAGCCGCATCATTCCAAGCCGCCTCCACCACTTCTGCCTGTGCGGAAGGACTAGGCGCAGTAATTCCTACCGTTGTACCATCCTGATTCACCGCACTTCCTTTTATTACTGCATAAATACGGTCTCCGTCTTGCAAAGCTTGATCGAGAGGCTTCAACAGAACCGCTGCAACCCCTTCTCCTACACCTGTTCCATCCGCTTCTGCATCAAAGGTACGAGCTCTGTAATTTGGCGATTCCATATCTAGTCCCAGCTTCACTGGTAATAGCATCGTTCGGATTCCTCCGGCAATCGCCATCTTGCAATCCCCCGTCGCTAACGCCTTACAAGCCATATGAATCGCGACAAGTGAAGAGGAGCACGCCGTATCCACTGTTACTGCTGGACCTTTTAAATTAAGAAAGTAAGAAATTCGACTTGCTAGCACTGACGGTAAATTTCCAACAATATACTGATGAAATTTGTCCGGTTCTCCTTTAGAGAGCATCCGCTCATAATCGTAGCCCACTTTTGAGAAGCCGACGTAAACTCCTACCTTTTGTCCATGAATCCGATCTCCTGCATAACCCCCATCTTCAAGTGCATGCCATGCGCTCTGAAGGAACAATCTCTGATTAGGGTCCATATAGCTAGCTTCCACAGGACTCAGCTTGAAGAACGCATAATCAAATTTATCAATTTCTTCTAGGAAGCCGCCTTCTATAAACTCTTCTGCTCCCTTCCTTTGATCCACAACTGATAAATAATCGATGGCGTCTTGCTTACGTTGAGAGCTTAAGTTCCCGATACAGTCATCGCCTTGGACAATATGATCCCAATACTGTGACACAGATGAAGAACCAGGTAAGTCCAAAGAGAGCCCAACAATAGCCACGTCCTTGCTATGATTGTGATCCGTATCATCCGTAGGAATATGCTGTTGTTCAGAATCAGTAGGGCTCGCTAAAAATTCTGCCAAGTGAGCTATTGAGGGATGATCAAACAAATCGGTAACTGCAAGCTTAATCCCCAGCTGATTTTCAATTTTGTCTGTAATCTGAACCAGTTGTAGGGAATTGGCTCCTAAATCAAAATAGCTGTCTCTCGTATCAACCTCTTCCCTAAGTAATACCTCGCAGCAAATATCGTGAAGTACTTTTTCGATCTCAAACGAAAGTGTAGGCAATTTTTGATTTTTGTTTTCTTGCTCCATAATCCCTTTTAAAACTAATGAAGTCTCCTGATAATGTCCCGCTTCATACTGAGCCGCAAGCTTATACCTCTGCAACTTTCCACTGGTCGTTTTGGGCATTTGCTTAATAGGTATAATATCGTGAACCGCCCATCCTCCATGACGATACAAATGTTTTTTTAATTGAGTTGCAATTGGAGAAAATTTTTCTATCGTCTTTTTGGATACGACAAATACCACAATTTCCTCTGATTCCATCCCATTAACACGAACTCCACACGCCGCCACACGATTAAGTTCGACTCCTTCTACTTCCTCAGCGATACGCTCGATGTCATGAGGGTAAACGTTCTGTCCATTTACAAATATGATATCCTTTGCTCTCCCTGTGACGACTAATTGACCTTCACGTAAGAACCCCAGATCGCCAGTTCTCACCCATCCGTCTAGCGTCAAAAGTTTGGATGTCGAATTCCCGTTGTTATAGTATCCCTTTGTAACATTTTCACCTTTGATTTGTATATGCCCAATAACGCGATCTGCGACTTCCTCATCCTCGTCATTGCATATTCTGATTTCACAATAATCTAACGACTGACCGACTACAACAAATGGCAGAGCATTATGAAAAGCCTTGTCTACCTCCAAGACAGACTCTCCAATGTTTAAGTGCTTACGATCAACATAAACGGTTATATAGTCAGCATCAATTGACGGGATAGCAACTCCAACCGATGCTTCTGCTAAACCATATGATGCTCGCATACTCGTTCTTTTTAATCCAAAAGGAGCTAATGTCTCAAGAAATGCGTCACATAATTCAGTAGAGATAGGTTCAGCACCATTGATGATGGTACGGATCTTGGACAGATTCCAGTTCATTGCTTTTTCGGGTTTGAAAAATTGCATGAAATACTTATATCCGAAGTTTGGCGAGGATATAATGCTTACTTGATGTTCACTAGCTTTTTTTATCCAAAGTACTGGCTGACGAATGAACAGCGAAGTCGGCATAATATACTGATTCACTCCAGCAACTAATGGGGTAATATGATTGTAAATTAAACCCATATCATGGGTTAGAGGCATCCACTGCAAGAACGAATCTTGCTCTGTGACGACCGTCCTATTTATAATTCCACTTGTGTTATGAATGAGATTATGATGTGTAAGGATGACTCCCTTAGGATCACCTGTGGAACCGGAGGAAAACTGAATAAATGCTATATCCTCCAATTGAGGGGTGTGTATCTTTGCAAAGGATTGCTTAGGTTGTTCATGGTCTTGAAGAAGTAATTGATGACGATGGCGGATATTTTCGAATAGGTTATTCTGATTGGTTTTCAAGGTATATTTCTCAAGGTCTTTTAATATTTTGGGCTCGATGAGTAAAAAAGGATCGTTAAGAACATCCCAGATTTTAAAAAGCTTCATTCTATGCTCATCATTGTTACCGATGCTGATAGGTACCGGGATCATACCACCAAGAATGCAAGCCCAAAACGCTTTCACAAAATGACGATTATTTTCTATTTGAAATACGATTTCCTGTCCCTGCTTCACTCCTGCATTCTGAAGATTCTCCAGAAACGCTAGAGCTTCCCAATATAAATCTTTATAAGTAAGTGTTGTTTCGTTTTGATCCGACTCAATAAAGGTTATAAATTTATGGTCACTCTTTCCCCGTTCTGTAATAACATCAACCAGGGTTTTGAACCTTTTTGTATACATGCTATTCCCCCCGTATATCGTAAGATTTATTAGCTTCCAGTTAATAAATTTACAATTTCCAACATCATTGATGAATCTTATTTAGATCATATTAAGAATCGTCTGTTGTTCTTGCTCGGGCACTTGCTTGGTAGTGAGAATAGTACGAATGAGCTCTAACACCTCTGTATTAACCGCATTATAAGCGGTGTCATTTTTATGATTTTGAAGTTGATTGATCCTATTTCGGATCTGCTGACTAGGGTAAACAACTCCCTCCATATGTTGTTTGTAATCTCCGTTTCGATTTCGTGCAATAAGCGCTGCTGCAAAGCCTTCCTCCAGACGCTCAAGTGTAAATTTGCGTGTAGTTTGCTGCTTACTTAGCCACTTGTCCGCTTCTTTTAAAGAAGAACTGGTATTAATAGAAAAAGTGGAGATACTAGGATATCTTTCTTTCATTAGCTGTCCAAGTACTTTTCTCGGACCTAATTCTAGCGCAACAGTAATACCGTTCTGGTATAAATAATCCATCGTATCTGTCCAACGTACAGGGCTTATCATTTGCTTGTACAGCAAGTCATAAATTGAGAATTCATCATGTGGTAAGGCTGTTACATTGGAAACAACCGGCCACCTTCCCTTGCGTAGCGGGATTTTTTTTAGTTCTGCGGCAAGCTTATCTGCTGCAGGCTTCATCAGAATACTGTGAAAAGGCCCGCTTACTGTTAAATAGTTAACCTTACTATGTTCTAGACGTTTGATTTGCTCCACTATTCGAGCCATGGGTTCTGTATGTCCCGATAGCACGTACTGATTGTTTGAATTGTGACAGGCAATAGATATAACATCACGATCCGTAGATATCTCTTGACATAAGCTCTCCAGAATAGAAGCAGAAACATTCGCAACAGCAACCATAGTCCCTACCCCGTTGGCTGTAGCCTGCTGCATGAACATTCCTCGTTTTCTCACGATTTGAAGTCCATCTTGAAGGGAGAAAAAACCGCTGCACACCAATGCTGAGTATTCTCCTAAACTATGACCGGCCAACAGTTGAGGTTCCAGTTCCAGTATTTCTCTGCTAGCATAGTATGCAGCAAGACTGGCAGTAAGTAAGGCTGGTTGGGCATTCATGGTCTGAAGAAGCTCTTGGGAATCTCCTTCAAAGCAAAGTTTTGAGAGTTTTACACCTAAGATATCATCCGCTTCATCGAATAAACGCTTTACCACAGTAAAATTATCCCATAGTTCTTTACTCATTCCTACATATTGCGAACCCTGCCCAGGAAAAATAAAAGATACTTTATTCATCTGAAAACCTCTTTTCCAGTGAGCTTCCTGAATATGTGTACTTTTCAAATTTAACTTCTGTTGCAAGTTATAACCTTTATAGTATTAAAGCAGAAATTTATGATCGACATAATTAATGAAAAAAAGAATCATTTAAAAACAAATTAAATCATATGTAATTACCGTGCACTAGCATTTAATAAGCTTGTATTAATAATTTATCAATCGTTATTCCAACCCATGTTTTACTCCTTTTACGAATTAAAATAACGATTTATTTCAACAAAGTCAATGAATAAGTCAACCTTCGAATGTTACATTTTTGTAAGTAAAAGGTCGCAAAATGTAGAAATTTGTTGATTATCATTAGATAAAGTCGTTTTCTTGAAAGAATAGCTTTTTTCATTATTTTCACTACATAAAAATAAATAAAATTAAATTATGCAATTGTTAAATATTTTTAAAAGATAAACAAATATACACGCTTATTATATTATTGTATTTATCCAAATTATGATATTAAACTCTTTTTTTGAACCTTGCTCTTAAGCTCAGATTGCTCTAAGTTTGAAAACATAAATTAAAGACACTACATGAGTCAGATGTCCTTTGCCCCATGAAATTGCTGCTTAAATCATAAATACTATGTAACAACTAAATAACTCTAATAGAATTTTAGAAATATGCGCACGAAAAAATCTACAGATTTTACCAACTGATGAGCTTCGCAGTCTTCCACTGCCGCTCGCTTAGTCTTGAAAAAGTCTGTAGATTTTATAGATACTCGTATTCACGTTATGATCTCTCACTGCTCGACCTAGTTATAATCCTCCCAATAGCGATACTTCATTTCATTCTCACCTTTGGTGACGATGATCATGTTCTCGACATGCCCAGTTTCTTTATTTGTCCGGTAGATCATGGTACGGGTTTCTCCCTCATCAGGAACAGAGAACAGCACCTTGTCACTGATCATACCGCCACCAATGCCGACAACGTGTTCCCCCCAGCCGGAGGCTGCGCCCGAACCTGCTCCACTGACGCCAGTCCCGCGCGACAAAATAAGACCCATTCCATATCCGGTAACAGTCTGGGCCGTTTTACCTAGAGCGTGTTCTCCGGCTGATTGAGTATGCTTTTGGACCCAGTAATCGTATTTGTCCGTATTTTGCTCATAACTTATAATATTTCCTTTTTTATCTATAGATATATCTGTTTTGCTTCCGTCTTTACCTGTCAGTTCAGTGACGGCAACAAGGGAATCGGATGTGATCTTGGAAGTCTCTCCTGTATTGAAATCTGTGCGAGTAACCGAGTCCTCGTATTGCAGCCTCAGGACATTCATCTGGTCGTGGATTTTCTGCATGACTTGCTTGTCGCCGATGGTCTCCGCGTTTTTCAATAGTTCCTCATATTGATGATATTTATCCGCGTCTGCCTGCTCCCACTCGTCTATATTTTTGGGTGAATTCACGATATCTTCAGCATGATTTCCAGCCTCTCCGCTGCCCGCCAGCGCTGCACTAGCGTTCATCGCTGCTGCCAAGGCTGACCAGAAGCCACGTGTGCTCCCAGCATCCGCATTTCTAAACTTCAAAGCAATGCTTTTCAGCTCAATTTCAATGGATTGAACCTTATTTAATATAGAAGAAAGCGTATATTTAGCTGTACGATAGTCATTATAAAAACGATTTCTCTCCATACCATCCCACTGGCTGTGAAGGCGGTTCATTGTGCTATCCAGACCGTTCAGCTGGTTATACAGTATGCCGTGGGCATTGGCAAATTGGGAGGCCACGTTATCCAGCTGCTCCGGTGTGACTTGGATTTTTGTCATGGTGATCACATCCCATCTTCGAAAATAGGAGATAGACATTAAAGTTTACAGTAATCCTTATTTCATATTGTAAGCTATAGAGGTCGGACATTCATGAGGATTTATACGTATTTGTGTATCCAGAAGCAGTTCCTTTGATATAATGAATCCATATGAGTTTATTTCGACAATATATTATTGAAAGTCAGGTGTAAGGACATGTCAGACAAAAAAATTATTTTTTTTGATATCGACGGTACATTACTGGACGATGAAAAGAAGATGCCGTTAACGGCTGAAAAAGCTGTCTTTGCTTTGAAAGAGCAAGGACATGAGGTAGCCATCGCAACAGGACGTGCGCCTTTTATGTTCAAGGATATCCGCGAGCAGTTAGAAATTGATTCCTACGTTAGCTTTAACGGGCAATATGTCGTGCTTCGTGGGGAAGTCGTCGCTACCAATCCGCTGAATCGAGAAGCCTTGCAAGCGATGACTGATCTGGCACTCACACATAATCATGCTCTCGTATATATGGATCATATGGACATGAAGGCTAATATTCCTAACGATGAGCTTGTGGAGAAATCGGTCCAAACGCTTAAGGCCAAGATTTCGGTTGGGTACGATCCGCTCTATTTCCAAGGGAGAGATATTTATCAGACGCTGTTAATGTGTACAGCCGAAGAAGAGCCTTACTATGAAGCGGTATTCAAAGCATTTGACTTTGTACGCTGGCATCCAAGTTCAGTGGACGTTGTTCCTCACGCTGGCTCTAAAGCAAAGGGAATCCGCGAAATTACATCCAGACTGGGCATTGCCGATGAGAATCAATACGCTTTTGGCGATGGATTAAACGATGTGGAGATGCTGACAACTATACATAACAGTGTCGCGATGGGGAACGGTTGTGATGAAGCCAAAGCCGCTGCTAAAATGGTCACAAAACGCGCAGATGAAGACGGTATTTTATACGGACTGCAAAAGCTTGGTTTGTTAAGCTAACAGAATTGTTTGACACGCTGAGCATGTTTCGGGAAAAATCAAGTCGGTTTAATGACTTAGATATGAGAAAATAGGAGGTTGTCGTTGGTATGGAAACGGAAGGCTTACGCAATGTCGAACAGCTAGCCCTGAAGAAGTACAAAATTTACAAGCAAAGCCTGCTCCGGTATTTGGCGCGTTCCATGCTGGCGAGTATGTTTATCGGATTCGGCGTTATTGTCGCCTTCAAGACGGGTAACTTTTTTTACATGGAGCATTCTCCATTCACTTATCCCATGGCGGCGCTCACCTTTGGGGCAGCCATCATTCTGATCGCGTACGGCGGCGGTGATTTGTTTACTGGCAACACCTTCTATTACACCTATGCTGCGCTCCGTAAAAAGCTGCGCTGGGGTCAGGTGCTTCGATTGTGGACTGCCAGCTATGGAGGTAACTTGTTAGGTGCGGGGGTATTCGCACTCCTTATATACCTGACAGGGCTGTTTGACTCCTCCAGCGTGAACAGCTTTCTGCTGAACGTAGTTGAGCATAAAATGGAAGCGCCTGCAATGCAGCTATTCTTCCGCGCTATTTTGTGTAATTGGCTGGTCTGCCTCGCCTTTTTTGTGCCGATGTTTATGAAGGAAAATGGCGCAAAGATGTTCGCTATGATGCTGTTTGTATTCTGCTTTTTCATTTCGGGATATGAGCATAGTGTAGCTAACATGTGTACTTTCGCCATTGCGCTCGTGCTGGACCATCCGGGTACGGTCTCTGTCGCTGGCGTCATCCATAATCTCGTTCCGGTTACGCTTGGGAATCTGGTGGGTGGCGTGCTGCTTATGGGGGTTATGTACTATTCGGTGAATCTCCCGTTTTTGGACGAGGAGGAACATTAAAAAAGAAGCCGTGGAACCTGAGTTCCATGGCTTCTTTGCATTCATTTTGAAAAATAGCGTATGCAGTGTCTGCAGGTGCTTCTTTGCTGTTTATTCTGCTTGAGCAGGAAAATGAATAAATTCCTCCAACTCCTTGAACAGCTTTTTGGGATTGATGTTGTCAGGTACAACCAGAGTTAGCGGCTCATCCAGCTTGAGCACATACATGCCTAAAATGGATTTGGCATCTGCCATGCCGCTTTTGCCATGAATCCAGATGTCATACGTATAATTGGATACGATTTGATTGATCTTCTCAATATCCTTAACGTTTTTTACCTTGATCGGTGTCATCATTGCACAGCACTCCCCTGCGTTGAATTAGGGCTTACGAAACAAGCCTTAACATCACTTTACCCTATTTATAAAGAACGTTGCAAAATCTTAATTTAGAAAATAACATGCGGCGCGGAGCTAACCTTCCAGTAGCTGCCGACCTTTTCAAAATTCACGGTGATTTTCTCGTTTGGCTGTTTGGCTTCTGCCGGATAAGGCACGGTCAGCAGGTAGCTGCGCTTCACCGGAGTCATGGTTACCATTTTCGCCGTAGCCCGGCTAAACTCTAGCAAATTGCCGCCATCTGCATTCAACTGAGCTAGTCTGCCATTGACCTCAACAAAAAATTTACTGACAAATTGCTCACTGGCCTGTTTGGTATAGGCCTGCGTCAGATAGTTGATCAATTTGGTCTTCGTGCCGATGTCCTCGGACAAATAGCGGTAGCTTTTACCATTCAACTGGAACGCTTGGCCCAACGATTTGCCACCGCTGGTGGCATACTGATAACGAGACTGTGCCTCCAGCACAAGCGGAATCGCACTCTCATGGTTCAGCTTGTCCAGCTGGATTGGATTCACGCTGGTAGCCGTAGCTGCAGCTGGCGCCGAAGTGGACGGCTGCTGCGGCTTGGACGGCTTGGCAGTCGATGGTACGGACGGGACAGCCGCTGGCGCTACCGACGTAGATGGGCGCGGTGCTGGTGCAGACGGAGCTGCTGGTGTAGCCGTTTGGACGGAACCTGCGGCTGGGGCTGTTGTTGCTGGAACTGACGGCGCTTGCGCAGGAGCCGGCGTCGTAACAGACGCAGATGCTGCTGGTGCTGGCACCTGGGCCGGTACGGTAGCTGACGGAACGGCGACGCTTGGTTGCGCTGCGTTCGCTGGAGCGGACACAGCGGGCGCAGCAGCGGCAACCTGTGCCGCGCTCAAAAGTGTGGCCGCAACACATAGTGCGGATAGTTTCGTATTTATTTTCATACTTCTATACACCTCCATAATCATATGTCTGCATAAACTGCACACGTCTCTATTATAAGAATTTTGTTTCTCGATTGGGTTGCTAAATTGTTTCTATTTGCCTTTTTTTGTTCATTCTGCGCGAAGTTTGTCCGTATTTACCGGGAGCGTAGGTTCTGACCGCTTCTCCTGCTTTTCCTCGATCTCTTCCAGGGATCGTGACATTTGCTTCATAGATTGGTCCAGCTGCTCCAATCTACGGTTAAGGGTGACGAGAATGTATTTTAACAGAATCAGGCTTAATGCTGCAGGGAATCCGGCATTAGTTACGAGCTCGATCATGCTTTCTGTCGTTAAAGAACTCACAGATTCCGCCTCCTTTTCCATACATAAATTACCTCTATAAGAACTAATGTTCCCATTATTATGGAAATCATACGTACTCTTCTATGCCCATAACAAAAAGAGCCCCGATTAGCCTGGAGCCCTATCTGATACTATTCATTTAACCTGCACTCACCCCACTATCGAGCTGCTGCACATCAAGGAGTGTATATGTTCGGCTGCTGGGGCTTGGACATCCCTTCTCCCAAATAAAATCCGGTGTGCGGTGGCTGATTATAGGCTACGTTCTGCCAGGCCACACCCAAGCGATACACCGGATCATGCATAAGCGTGTAAAATCGGTGTTCTGACTCATAAGGTGTTGTATAGATACGAAGCGCCGAATTATCACTTTTGCGCCAAATGACTTCCTCCCGCCAGTCACCGAACAGATCAGCCTGCAGCGACGGCGTTCCTTTGGTTCCGTTATTGGAACTCGTCCCTGTGGCCGTAAGCAAGTTGGAAGTCGTCGAGTTCGTATAGTTCCACTTGTCGATTTTACCAGCGCTTGAGGAGGTATGATCCAGCAGTTCACGGAGGAGATCCCCATCCCACCAAATTCCGAAGTTAATGGAGGACGGCATCGTGTTGGTAATGAGCTCTCCCTTGGCTGAACGTAACCCGATGCCCGGTGCCCACTGTTCGTTTCCTTTGGTACGCGGATCAATGTCTGCCGACATGCCTCGTCCGGTATCCTTGCCTGTTTTTACGCCCCATAAAATGTTGCCATTACGCGGATCATACATGGCGGCTCCGTAAGTGGCATTTTTGTCCTCGTTCACCTTGAACACTTCATAACCTGAACGGTCCGGGTCCAAATCGCCTACATGAAGTGCATCGCCGTGTCCCATCCCCGTGTTAGCCAGCTTCGCTCCGTTATCGTCTACAACCAGCGAGCCATACACGATCTCATCCTTATCATCTCCATCCACATCTGCCACGCTCAAACTGTGATTCCCCTGTCCAGCCGTCCCGGCATTGGTGGAGCTATTGCTGTCAAAGGTCCAGCGGCGGCTTAGATTGCCGTTCCGCCAATCATATGCGACTAGAACGGTGCGCGTGTAGTAACCACGTGCCATCACTATGCTGGGTCTTACGCCATCCAGATAAGCAACCCCGGCGAGAAAACGATCCACACGGTTACCATAGTTATCTCCCCAGCTGGACACCGTTCCGCGCGGAGGTACATAGTCAATCGTGCTAAGAGCCTTGCCTGTATCACCTGAGAACACAGTTAGAAACTCGGGACCTTTCAAAATATATCCACTCGTGTTGCGATGATCAGCCGATGCGTCGCCAATCTTTACTCCTGTACCATCTACCGTGCCGTCTGCTGTCTTGCATACAACCTCTGCTTTACCATCTCCATCAAAATCATAGACGAGAAATTGCGTATAGTGTGCACCAGCCCGAATATTCCGTCCCAGATCAATTCGCCATTTGCGTGTTCCATCCAGCTCATATCCGTCCAAAAATACATTTCCCGTATAACCTGATTGCGAATTATCCTTAGAATTGGAAGGGTCCCATTTCAACACAATCTCATACTCGCCATCCCCATCGAGATCCCCCACACTGGCATCATTGGCATTGTACGTGTAGTTCACATGATCCGGGGTTGTGCCTCCTGCAGGCTGCTGGATGGGAACGTCCAGATAGTTGTTGTTCCATACCTTTACCGCTAGTGAAGCAGCCTGCTCTGCTCCATTGACCACAGCACGAACGGTATACGAAGATGATGTCGTACCTGCCTTATCCAGAAAGTTGGTTCTCGATGTAATCGGCGCATCATTCACCTTGCTTAACCCTCTGTACAGATTGAAGCCAACCGAATCCGCTTCCGTACCCAATAAACGCCAGCTCACCAGTATACCCTCTGGTACCTTCACTGCGACAGTTCCCCTGTTCAGCTTCTCCATTTGCCTCGTAGACGCGGCTGAGATTGGGCTATCCATTGGAGTGACCACTCCACACAACATGACACCGAGACAGAGCAACACAGTATGCCGAAATTTTTTGTTCATCTGATCATTAGCTCCTTTCATGGTTTGTATTTTCAATAAATTTATTTTATATGACTGATAAGTTATGGTTGTTTAAATCTTATGATAGCGCTTACATAAATGTAAAGGGACGATTCCGTCCTTTTTGTTCAAAAATCCGGGCTAATGCTTTAAAAATCATAGGTCCATGAATAATCGTTCTTCGTCAGCTATGCTTTGGATATCCTCTGAGCTAATACTGATATATTGATAGCCTTCTGCCTGTTGTTTTTTCAATGCCAGTTCCTTCATAAAACGTGGGCTGCCCTCTCCGGCATCCTCATCGTACACAAGCAATAAACCGTCTGTTTTGCGGAAAAGGAGTTCATCCCGTGCCTTGAGTTGCCATATTCCCTGATACGGCTGGCGGCTAACCACTCCCACATAGTCAACTTCGGCACAAATCTGCTGAAAATATTCCTTTTTATCCTCTTTCCATTTTTCCTCCATATTTTGATAAGCCATCATAATAGAGCATTTTAAGTGAGGATATTGCTCCTTTAATGCAATGACGACCTCGCAAGCCCACAAGTCCACCCCGTATTGGCCAGGGGTAATTACCCATTCCAGCCCTTCTTCGATCAGGGGAATCAGTCTGCCTGCAATCGCCTTTTTAATGTATGGAATACCTTCGTGCTTTTGACTAAAAATATTCAGCTCATGGGCACGATAGCCAGAAACGAGCAAGTTTTTCATCATCTCATCGTCCTTCTGAAATTATCATAAAGATTATTGTAAAAACGAACCTCTGCCCTATGGGCTTAACAAGGTTCGTTTTTGGGAAGCTGGTGTTAATTCAGCATTGCTTTTTGGTGCTTAATATTTTTATTACGTCCGCATATCACGCCTTGGACGAGTTTACACGCCGATCTTGGATTCTAACATTGCTGCTCAATATACCAGCATCGCTACTTAGCTTGAACGACGGATAACTTGGATCTGCCTCAAGCCGCATTTGGCTGTCGAACTGCTGCTCCTGCTGCCGATCTACCCAAAAAGAATAAGAATTGGACTGAACTGCTGTATCGGTTGCGTTTGGTGCATCGATCACCAAGATGACAAGTACGCCGTTGCATCCACAATCTTCAGTATCATAAAACAACTTAAACATGCCTGGCCGTCCTGAAAGGACCATTGCTAGCCTTTCAACCGACAAGGAATCCAACTCTAAATGTATACTCATGAAATGAATTCTCTCCTTTGTAATTGAAGTGTTTGGATATATTAGGACTCTACAACTTCAAAAAGTCTAAATATAAACTATATTTTCATTATAATCATCTAAAAACTTTAAGTACAAGGAGATCATTAATGATCGCATTTACAAAAGGATACACTGCACCTAGCTTGGCAGCAGGTATTGCCTCTCTCCTGTTAGGTATGGTTCCTAGTGAAAAAGAAGCTCTCAAAAGTAGGATTATTAATGGTTAGTGGGAGATGGGATATCTTCAAGACTTTTTGGAGGACAACCGAGGGAAATATGATTTGATTGATGTCAAATTTTTATTTATTAAATATGAAACAGAGGGAGTCGCTCTCTTACTTGTCGATCAGTCAGTCTACTTGCTACAGATACCCCGGCTGGTTAAAACCAGCCTTTAGTTTCAACCATGTATTAAAAAGGGCTCTCCTGGATTTCTCCAGAACCCCCCTACTTCTCAATCAATCAGCATTGCAGCTTCAAATGTAGCGTTCGTTTTTTTGAATGAAAACAATTCAAAATTCTGATATGATATCCACTACCTGCCGGGACACCATCAAAAGATCTACTGTACCAGGTAATAGAATCTTTTTCAGAACTGTTTCCAGATACCTTCTGTGGAACACTCCATTCTTTCCATCCATTCCATACATCTTGCACAATCTCATATCTATTAACAGCTTTTACGTCACTAATACCTGTGTCTTGCCATCCTTTGATTGTCGCCGAATGGGATGAACCAACAGAAAATGCGTCGCCCCCAATTAGTACAGTTCCATATTGAACCCCACTAAGTCTATAATAGTCTACAGCCGCATTTGTAGAAATTTCAGATGGATTCAGTGCTTTAACGGTTGCAGGATTGCTATCACCATCTTTGATTACTTTCATATTTTGTTTTTCCCCATCCTCTTTGATTGTAACTGCTACACTGGACTCTTTTTGGGTACCAACAACTTCAATTTTGTCAAAATCAGTTCTATTACTGCATCCGAAAAATTCTTTTCGTGCATAGCAGTTAAGTATTTTGTGACAACTTTTTGAGTCTCTTGCTCGGATTGATCGACAGCAGTTTCGGATGTAGCTTGATCTTTTGTTAAAGCTTCAGAAGCAGAAACCGAAACTGAAGTATCAGCCGACGGAACAACAGGTGCAGCGGATACAGAAGTACCTAATGCAGCCACCATTGTAAGTGTAGCAAGTAGCGTAAACCATTTTTTCTTCATTCAAAATTCCCTCTTCCCATTTTTTTCTTTATCTTTAGAAATTTAGAAAAAAGTTATACATCGTTTAGGGTCTTAATAAGGAGGAAATAAAAATGGAATTTTTAATCTTAGTACCACAGTTTTTAATCCAGGTGTTTACTATTGTCATCGCTTTAGTGATATAGATACATTTTTCATATGTATTGTATGCCTCCATAATGTCGTAGACTCTCGAATGGTCAATGTTTTCTTCTTTACGCCCTCTGCTAACCATCCCATGATATATCCCCCGATATGTTTTTTATTGTGGTTTTATAACCTTAAAAGCCCCCTCTTGTATTAACAGAGAAGGCTTTTAAGCGCAAACAGATGTTTTTGATTACTTATCGTTTTCCACATTTGCAAGTTTTCTTGATTTTTTTCACTTTCTTCACAACGCTGCTTTTACCACTATTTTTGCGCGAGCTGTTGTTGTTTCCGTTATGGTCTACTCTGCATTCCTCGCAAAGATCCCAGTGGTCACCATACCAGCAAGCTCTGCGACATCTTCTGTGACATCTGTGTTCTGGAGAGTTATATTGTGTTATTTTCTTTTTTACTGGACGACGTGTATTAGCCAATTGGATTCACCTCCCCTCATGCTCTATTACATGCTAAGAGGATGAAAAATGCTTGTACTAATAACAGAAGACAAATCAATCAAAATTGATAACGGATCGCTACTTCAATTGCATTGAGGACACGAGGGAAGTTAACAGAGGCAAAAACGATTTGGTCACAAATATAGGAAAACTACATCATAAAAAAATACCTGGCATAAGCATAAGTAAGTAAAATATTAGACTAGATATACAGTTCCAAGCGTCTTTTCAATTTTCAAAATCGGCAACCTCGATAAAATAAGTATCCGATTGTCCCCAAAAAAAAGACAGCAGCAGCCTTGGACGAGAAATAAAGTCCTAGACTACCGCTGTTTGATTAAACAAACGTTTCCCTTTAGCTTAATGCCAAAAGGAGTAGAGACCGCGAAGGAAAACTACTCCTTGGAGTGTTGAACTTTCATTCAAGGATACTATAATTCTCGCTCATTGAAGTCTTAATCTTTTGTTACAATTCTTCCATTCTTGTGTTAGCCGGAGAATATGACCCGGTAGATTGATGGGAAACGATGAAAAGCAAGCTACTGCCAAGCATAACTCATGCATAACTACACATCTTTCTTCATTAGAAGCATCCAACCAAATCTGTATGGAAATCTCTAATTTTTACCAAGCAATCCTTATAAACTAATTTCGTAAAACTAAGTTCACCAAATGTTGTAAGATACATACGATGAAAACCTTTAGCTTTTCTGTTCGAAGTTTTTTTGCCTCCCCCCAATATACACAATTAAGGTGTATGCCTTCCCACATATTGATAAGTACCTTTCGGGTATGCAATCCACTCATTGTGCTGATTAAAAACGGGCGATCCGCATGTTATACCTTGTTTACGAACAAATGTCCCACCTTGAGGAAACAATTGATCCTGCGAATGAGGCTCTCCAAGCACATCTACCACAGTTCCATGATATTTTAGTACATATGCGACCGTATTAAATTCGCTTGGGTTATAAAAATGACCCTCTTGATTAAAATAGGAAACATTTGTAACATCCATAAAATCGTAAAAGATGCTGTTTATGATCAGATACGGTATTAATGGGTTAACCGGATATAGCGCTATGCTGGACACGTTCATGCGGTTCGTATTTTTCATGAATTGGTGAACCTCCAGCTCATATCCTTCTATTTTATGAGAGAAGTCACATTCTCGGTTGTAAAACAATTGCAGCACGATGCGACCGTCTCCACCATCGACATATTGTGAAAAGAACAAAAAAAATGCCTCCTGTGGTTCCTAATGAACCTGAAATATAGTCGCTCTGCCAGGCGGTACCACTAAATACAACGTGAACGTCCAGCTTTGTAACATCTAATTAGATCAAAGTTGAGCTATAAGTAGAGCCAGTGACTGTATAGGTGAAAAACACGCTCGCTCTACCACCTTTCCCATCCTCTGCTGTCACTAACACCTGTGTGCTTCCTGCTGATTTGGGCTTTAACGTAAGCTGTTGACTTGCTACTTCTGCTTTTACTACGTTTACATCTGAAGTGATCGCACGATACGATAGCTCATCCTGATCAGCACCAAAAAATACATTTTTTAAATCTACTAGTGTATCTTCAGAACCTACAATGCCATATTGATCGGGAGGAACTGTGGCTGTAACAGGTACATGGTTAGGTGTGGGTGTTGGATTCGTTATAGAACTGCCACATTCCTCATGACTCACCGGAGCACCCGGGTGGAAAGCTCCCGTTGGGTCCTCAGTCATTAGACCTGCCGCACGCACCGCCTCTATATAAGGAAGGGCCCAACTCCCCTGTGTGTCATTAAAAGTTACTGCTTTCGCCGTTACGGCAAGCTTAAGTACATTAGCCAGCAAAGCGGCCATTTCCTTACCCGTCAGTGGTTGATCTGGCTGAAATGAGCCATCTGGATAACCGGTGATCAGCCCTTGCTTCACAGCCTCCTGTACCACCTGCAACGCTTGGGATGACATATTGGATTGATCGGTAAATGATACTGTATTCGCTTTACTCACAATTACTGACGTGTCCCCTTTCTTTTCCACATGAACAAAGCTGTGGTCTTCATGCCATACCTGCCAGCAACGTCACAATTAGCGCCTTCTGCCATTCTTTATTGGTTCTTGATCACCAGTTTTTCCTCGTTCACGGTTCATTCTTTTGTTAGTGAAAAGATCTTATCATCCGCTTCTGAACCGATTCTGAACAATATTAAAATTTTATTTATTCACAATTGGAACTTGGTAGAAAAAAAAGAGCACTTAGCCAGTTAGGGCTAAGCACTCTAAAATTTTTATAAACATTGATGTAGAGACCGTATCAGGAAGTTGTAGGCTCCCATTGAAAGGTAGCTGCTGACTTGGATGGAAGGGTTGATTTGAAAACGTGATTTCCCTGCCGAACCTTAAAGGTCTTGGTGTTCTCTCCCGTATTGGCGGCAATCAGGACCAGCGTACCGTCGGGGTTACGATAAGCGACTGTTTCGATACTTCCACTATAGTGGGTAGAATCAATACGTACCGCACCTGGACGAATAAATTTGCTGGCATGTCCAATCGCATAGTATTCTACATTTTTTGTAACGGCACCGCTTAACGGGTCGATGGTCACTACACCTCTGCAGTTGGTACATCCACCATTGGTCGGACCGCCGGATGGATCAAGTGCAATATTCCAAAAGAGGACGTTTTGCGACCAGTTTCGAGGTGCGCCAATAATCAGCTTGGACATATCCCAGCTTAAATCATCTCCAAAGCCCGGGCTCCATGCTCCTCCGCTGCATTCTGTCATATAAACAGGCTTATCCGGAAAAGCATCGTGCACGTCTGTCATCGCTGTCGGCTCTCCTTGGTAGCAATGAAAGGCTGTTCCGTGCGTATAGCTTCGAGCCTGTTCGTCTCCCAGTACGGTCTTGGCATATTCACTCCCTGTATCCCAGTTATGGTCAAAGGCAATAATGTGGGTAGACAAATCGTTTCGACTTAAAGCAGGGCCTAAGTATTGCTTGATAAATTTCGCCTGCTCCACTGCTCCCATACTCATGCTGGGATACTTGGACGTGGTGAATTCCGGTTCATTTTGAATGGAAATCGCCTGAATTGGGACTCCCTCGTTCGCATAGGCTTGTATATAACGAACGAAATAGTCAGCATACGCCTGATAGACACGCGGATCGGTATAGTCCAAATACCAGCCGTTATATATCTGCTCACCATATTTCATCCAGGGCGGGGCCGTCCATGGAGTCCCCATAATCCGTAAATCCTGGTTTCTTCTCAGAATTTGCTTCAGCACATCGATCACATCCCGATCCTTGGCAATGGAAAAATGATTTAGCTCATAGTCCTTGCCCGTTGCCACATCATCGTAAGTATAGCTGCTAGGTTGTCCCTGTTCATCCACTGAATAATCCGATGCTCCAATGGTATGGCGAATATAGCTTAATTGAATGCCGCCGGCTGTAAACAAATCATTGAGCAACTGGTCACGTTGATTGGCAGACATGCCATGATTCATCAGATATGCGGACGAACCGGATACGGCTGCACCAAACCCTTCCATCGTCTGGTAACGAATATTCGGTCTAATCTCAACCGTCAGTGTATCCGCACTCGCTGCAGCTTCGTTACTGTCGTCTATTCTCCATGGAATTGGGGCTTGCTGTGTTAGACGATTCGCGGGGTCCGGTGTGGTTAGCCACATACTGACATTCTTTTCGCCTGCCGTGTTCACACCATTCTGCATAGCCAGACTGACCAGAATAGCACCAATCAAGATAATAGCTGTAACTATAAGCAGCAAGAAGTCAGAACGTCGTTGTTTGTGGAGTTTCTTCATCTATATCCTCCTTTCTCTATAATCATCCTGTCTCCATCATTCCTACTATTACAGCTTTCACTAGGTTTTCCCTTTGCATACCTATTAGATCCTATTAGAATGGTTACCTACTTATAGCAAAAAGAGAGCCGGTGCTAGTGCCCGTGCTCTCTTGAAATTTAACCACTTTAAAAGGAATATAACGGGATTACTTTTTTGCCTTTTCTGTAGAGGTTGCCGGAATCGTAACACTTCCTGTCAGTCTTGTATCCTGAGAGGAGCTGCCTACATAAATCGGAACTTCACCAGATGGCATAACCCATGCTTTGGATTTTTCATCCCAATAAGAGAGAGCTTTCGGGTCAAGCTCAATGCGGACTTTCTTCTCTTGGCCCGGCTTTAATTCCACCTTGGCCCAACCTGCCAGTTGACGGGATGGGGTCTCTACATTGGTCGGGAGCTTACCGCTGTATACCTGTACAACCTCAGCTCCAGCTTTTTTCCCAGTGTTTTTCAATTTAAGCGAAACCTCGACTGAACTTGTACGATCGGATTTCTTTCCACTCGCATGCTGTTTTACCTTCAAATCACTATATCCGAAAGTCGTGTAGGATAAACCGTGTCCAAAGGAGAACGCAGGTTGGATACCCGATTTTTCATATCCACGGTAGCCTACAAAAATACCATCTGAATAGTCACCCACTCCATTGATTCCCGGAAATTTCTCCGGTGAGGATACAGGTGTAGACTGCTCGTTAACCGGGAAGGTTACCGGTAGCTTGCCAGAAGGATTTACATCCCCAAACAAGACGCGCGCTATGGCATTCCCTTGCTCTTGACCAGCAAACCATGCCTGTACGATCGCAGGAACTTTGTCCTGCCAGGTGTCCATTTGCACAGCTCTGCCGCTCATTTGTACCACAATGGTTTTCGGATTGGCAGCGGCAACCGCACGGATCAGCCGATCCTGATTGTTTGGCAGCTCCATATCGGAACGCTCCACATAGCCTTCGCTCTCATACGTACGCGTGACCACAATCGCAACATCCGATTTTTTGGCCAGCTTTACAGCATTGTCAATCAGCCTGTCTGTCGTATCTGCTGGAGGCTCCCAGCCCAGACGAACCATACCGCCAGAATCGCGACCATTTGTTGGATAATCGGCACGATATTCAATACGAATCTTATGTTTTTCCCCCGCTTTGAACGAGATGTTTTTCTTCGTTGTTCCCAGCTTCGTACCTTGGTTGTCTACAAATAGCTTATCATCAAGATACAGCTTGCTTGATCCCAAACTGGTTAATGACAATGCGTAGTCACCATCCTTGGGAGCTGCAATAGCCCCTGTCCAGCGTGCAGATATCAAACCGTTCAGGGTCGTTGGTGTATTAGGAACTTTAGGGGACTTCGCATTGAAGCCCTGATAATTATAAAAACCAAGGTTCATATTGACTTGATCATCA
Source organism: Paenibacillus sp. FSL W8-0439 (assembly GCF_038008995.1). Classification (NCBI taxonomy): domain Bacteria; kingdom Bacillati; phylum Bacillota; class Bacilli; order Caryophanales; family Paenibacillaceae; genus Paenibacillus; species Paenibacillus sp. FSL W8-0439. The sequence continues at coordinate 1,034,133 of NZ_JBBPAK010000001.1, read as the reverse complement.
TTGCGCACAAGAATCGGATTGCCTTCCATCTTGTTATTCTTCCAGTATTCGCCTCGCAGTCCCTGCTCAGCATCTCCATAAGTCGCATATCCAACACTGATATTCTCTTTCTGATCGGATGTGGTCAGCAACGAAGACGGAACAGCTGATGGACCTGGCATAATGTCCCCCGCAGAAATAGGATCCGTGCCCGGTGCATACTGGACGGTAACTCCTTTGCCTACACGATTACGAATGCCCTCCAGCGGACTCACCGTGTACGTCGGGTTCACCAACGAACTGCCTCCGCCTGCCACGGTGCCGTTATCTGCATCTGGACCAATCACAGCAATGGATTTGAGTTTATCTTGAGACAACGGTAATACGTTGTTTTTATTTTGAAGCAGCACCATACTTTCCTCAGCCAATTGACGGGCTGTTTTACCATGGTCACGGGCATCAATTTGATTATTTTGAGCCGGGTGATCAAACAAACCTTTACTGAACATCTGCACCAGAATACGCTTAGCCTTATCATCAATCGTTTGTTCACTTACTTTACCAGTCTTGACCGCATCCAGCAGCTGATCTCCCCATTTACCATAAGGGGTTCCCGGTGTTTCCAGGTCCAAGCCGCTATTTGCCGATTCGACTGTACTCAGATTCGCGCCATAATCACTCATCACGAAACCCTTGAATTGCATTTCCTTTTTCAAAAGGTCTGTCAGGATGGTCTTGTTCTCACATGCCGATTCGCCGTTGACCTTGTTAAAGGAGCACATAGCTCCGCCCAAATCTGCCTTGGCAATAGCCTCCTCAAACGGGCGTATGTAAATTTCATGCAGCGCACGGTCACTGACTTTGACATTTGTCGTGAAACGCTCCGTCTCCTGATTATTCATAAGGTAATGTTTCGCAGTCGCCAAGACAGGGTGGCTTTGTACACCTTTGACATAAGCGGTCGCCATTTGCGATTGCAGTAGCGGGTCCTCGCCCATAGATTCAAAGTTCCTCGATCCCCATGGAATGCGGGCAATATCCATCCCCGGTCCCAGCACCACATTATGAGTTGTATTAAAAGCCTCGTCTCCAAGCAAATCTCCATACTGTTTGGCAGCTTGGGTATCCCAGGTTGCGGCCAGTGCAATAGGGGCAGGCAGCGCCGTCGATTGCTTGTCCTGCACATCCGGATTGGCGATCCGCACACCCGCAGGTCCATCTGCCATCTTTAACGCTGGAATACCCAACCGTTCCATCGAATTATTATAAAATCCATAATAATTGTTGACCTTACCAGTCACCAGATCTATTTTTTCTTCCAGCGTCATTTCTTGTAACAGCAATGCTGTCCGTTTCTCAGCCGACAGGGACGTGTTCATCCAAGGCCGATCTGTCCGGCTTCCTGCCGCTCCTGCAATATGCATAGGTCCGATCACAACAGCCGCAATGACTGTCATCATCACCATACGGAACACCCATGTTGATTTTACTTTCACGTTTGTAATTCCTCCTTGATGTTTGGTCATGAGGTGAATGCCTATTCAACGCTCACAGGCTTGCAAAGGCTCTCGACCCTGCGAGCTCCAACAAAAATCCAGAGCCACGGGGTAAGCAAGCAAATCAGCAAAAGCCGCAATGGCTCAAGTGACACGTTTACCACCCTACCGCACATTTTCGGAAATTTCATTGAAAGTTTTTGGAAGAAGAACACTAGGACCTTCATTCTTTCTCATAAAAAGAGAGCGCTAACAATTCAGTTAACCGATCATAAGATTACACTTTTGTAACTTTTTAATGACGTATTTTTAACTATTTATAATCATAAAAAATGATTCATATGTCCCACACTTTGACATGCTTCTATGGTCTTTTTTAGCGTGCGACCAAAGTCTCTATTTAGGAAATTGGAAATACTTATGTATAAAAAAGTTTGGGTAACAAAAAAAATCCAGGAACCTGAACGGTCCCTGGAAGCACTGTGGATTCAATGTGATTATTCAAACGGATACCGAAGTCCCCACTGTGAACGAATCTGATCCATCAATTTCATAATTCCTAATGATTCATCCAAAGAAATAGTAGAGCTTTCGAGCAAACCTTCGTTCAAGCAGCGCCCAACTTCTTCTGCCTCAAAAGCATAGCCTGTAGAGGAACGATCATCCTGAAAGTTTTGCGCCTCTTCACCGTCCACAACTAAAGTAGCCGATGTACCATTCAGGAACGACGGAATGTGAATATAGCCCTTGGTTCCATGGATATAAGCTTCATTCGTCAGTCCGAGACGAACTGCCCCATTAAGCATAGCTGTACGTCCTTTTCCATAATCCAACATGATTGAAAATGTCTCATCAACGCCCGTTTCCCCGATATAAGCAGTACTCCATACATGCTCTGGTTCAGGGCCAAACACCATCGAAGCAAAAGAAACGGGGTAAATTCCCGCATCTAATAATGCCCCTCCGCCCAGCTCGGGATTCAATAATCTTCCCTCTGGGTTCCAATCTATGCGAAAACCGAATTCCGCCTTCACCAACTTCACTTCACCAATACGTCCCGCATGTAGCCACTCCTGCACTTGGCGTATCGGAGGCAAAAAACGCGTCCACATTGCTTCCATCAGGAATAGCTTATGGTCACGGGCGTAACGGATTAGTTCCTCCAACTCTTTGCTGTTGACGGTGAAGGGTTTCTCACACAAGACGGCTTTGCCCGCTCGTAGAGCTGCTAGAACATTTTCTTTATGAAAAGGATGAGGAGTCCCTATGTAAATAGCATCGACCTCGGAATCTTGCACTAATTCCTCATAGCTACCATAAGCCTGTGCCATTTGATGCTTGGCTGCAAATTCGGTAGCGCTTTCAATATTGCGTGATCCAACGGCGTATCCTTCTCCATTCGTAACATGTTGCAGATCGGCAACAAACTGATCTGAGATCCATCCCGTACCGACAATTCCCCATTTAATCTTTTTGCTCATACTTGTATCCCTCCCAGTTGTATAGTTAACATTGGCTTACACGGTCTTCTTCATTCTAGCAAACACCTGTCCTAAACAAAAGGAATTCCTGCTCGGCGGCAGTTTGTATTGCAGCTCGGCAGGAAGGCAGCGAGGCGAGCACGAAGTCAGTTTTGAGCAGGAATTTCCTTTAGGATCGTCTTGGTTCAGGCCATTTATTGAATGGTGTATTTGTAAAACTTTTTATCTACTTTCATAACTGGAAAGCCCATTGGCAATTCATCAAGAGCTATACTAACAAATCCATTCTTCTCATAAAAATGATGAGCGGCTACGAATTGCGGTGTTGTTCCAAGATAGATTCCCTCAACAGACCGTTCCTTGGCCCATCCTATGGCATGCTGAAGTAATTGATTTGAAACATTAAAGGCTTTGCCTCTATAGTTTTGTTTTACAAACATCTTTCTGAGCGCCGTCTTATGGTTTCCGATATCTAGTAAGGCAACCGTCCCTACTACGATTCCTTCGTGAAGAGCCACCCAGAAGTTGCCGTTACCATGCTGATAAAAGTTTTCAATATCAAGCAGATCAGGCTGATCTTCTTTAGTGATGGCGATATTATATTCGTTCTGTTGAATATGTAGAATTAAATCGACTACTTGCGATTGATACTCAGTTGTGTACTCTTGTAAAAGGATACTATTTATCATCGCTGTATTCTCCTATTATCGTCAATTGTGATGTCGTAAGCTTCCCTTCAAAACCAGGAACAACTTTTTACGCATATCTCCTTATTCGAGCTCGATTCATACCTGAGATTAAATAACTCAACCTCCGCAGCTAAACTTAGCTTCCACTTGCACAGTCGATGATTTTGAAGCCTTGTCTAGATGCGAACGTTGAGTTAATTATGATTTTCTTTATATTACAATTTCTATTCTACGCTTGAAGCTGTTCAAGAATTTGTGGGTCCTTGATTTTCTGATCATCAGCCAGCAACGCTATTTTGGATAGAATCTCGGCTGTTCTTGGATCCTCATCCAGAAACGGCAGGAAGATGCGACCACGATGCTGCGAATGCACCGGAATAATGTGCAGTGCTCCCTTGGCTTGCTTGTAGACCCCACCGCTTCCGAGGTGCACCGCATACTCGCCAAGATTCCCATCTATACGTGCGTAATTCCCATCTAAGCGTACATTGCTAATTTTCAGCAGACGAAGGGATTCCTGTACAATGACCTTACGCATTTCAACGGTTGTCAGACTAGCCTCTGGATCAACGCCGCCTACATGAGCAACACTGACGACCAGATCCACGTCCCGCATAACTTCAGAGAACAGAACAGGTGGAACCTCCTCCAAAGGCACGCTCTTATATGTTGTCCGATCAAAGAACTGCACGGTCTCCAGTGTAGGAGCCTCAGTATCCGCTGGTGAGAACCAATCGGCCATGGCATACAGGTTCGCAATCAGATTCTCGGCATAGTACACCTTCTGGAGTCCGTCTTCATAGCTGACTGTCCATTGGCGACTTTTTAGTAAGGATACCGTTTTATTCGGCTGTACCTGATGTCCCGCATACCGACGGGAAACTGTCGCGTTGGCACGTTCATCAGTATTCAGCAGATACAGCTCACGGAACACCTGCTTAAATGGCTGGCGTATCTGGCGGTCGAATAAGTCCTTCTGGAATTCGCTCCAACGACCACTTTCGTACAAATGAAGTGGATGTGCAATAACCAACTTATCCTCTTCTCCAATAGTATGCTGTTCAGCAGAAGGAGCAGTCAACACCAACGTATCCCCATTAAAATAACCGAGGTGATCACCAGCTTTGAAAACCAGTGTCCTCACCAGCGGAGCAAGCACAGGATTGCCTAACAATCCTCTTAATTCCTTCACCATAAAGGTCGTACCAGACTCCATAGAGCGTTCCAATTCTTTGCGAGCTCTGCGATATTGGTCTACCAGATCTCCTTTAAGCTCTTTCAACGCCGTAACATACTCATCCTTCTTGAAATGAGCCGGAATGGATTTCAGCGTCTTCCCTTTGCTGACAATTTCAATATCTGCCGTTCCTTCATCATCAATGACCAGTTGTATCGTTGTAGCCTCATCTAAGGCATGGGGCTCAAAATAAGAGCGGAGATCATCCAGCTTGCGAGCTTCCATGTCCCAGACGAGACGGGTTACGTCATCATAACCTGCATTACGTGCCAAATTCCCGAGCGCAATCCGTGAAACCAGTGCCTCACTAGCCTTACGCTGTGCCCCGAATTTCTTGCTTTGTTCCAGAAACTTCTGGATAAAATCATAACGTTCGCGGACATCTGGTTCAGGCGGCTCGGCAAGTGGAATCAAACTGTAGGTCAACAAATGGTCTTTGTTTCGCTTGTCTTCCACTGATTTTTCCATTTCACTCCGTTTCAGCTTACCCAACGTCGCATCCGCAAACAATTGGGATCGACGATGATTGGCTCCAGCCGAAATATACTTGGCACAGTCGTACAGCAGATCAAATCGTTCCTCGCCCAGCGTCTCATAGGCCTCATGAAACCAGTGAATATCAAAGGCACCATCATTAAAATCCTGCGGAGCTATCGGTGAATAATGAGCTACAATCGTTTCCTTCTCAGCCGAAAAGCCTTCATTGATATGCGCATGGAAGTACCATGCTGCACTGCGAAGTCCTTCCCACCCGAGATAGCCTGCTACAATCTCAATCCATTGTGGGGCATACATTGCCGCCTCCAACAAACGTTTATCTGTAATTTTAGTTTTCTTCAGCTTCTCCTTGAGTAATGCAGCATCCTCGCCATCACTTGGATAACATGCCTTGAGCAAGTGGCTGAACGATTCTTTTTTGGTAATACGATCACCGTAGCCATACACATAACCACGCACGAACGTTTCCTTGTCGAGCCCCTCCAGAATACGGATAAAATAATCCATGCCTTCAATCCGGCTCAGACCCATCACCTTTGACGTGGCTTCGGTAGGCAAATCGCCTCGAACCAATTCAACCTCTAGCAGTCGATCAATAACCGTACGACGTATCTCCAAAAATTCTGGCTTGCTGGAAATCCATGTATTACGAGCATTGGTTAAGGTGCTCATATGCCTTCTGCTTTCACTACCGGCCAGCAGCTCCCGATACACTTCACCTACACTGATCAGTCCTTTTTCATAGGCTTTGAAGTGATCCTCCAGATCCAGCGGAGAATAAAAACGATTTTCCATGCCTGGCCATTCTGCGTAGTTCACAAAGGTATGGAAAAAGCGCTTAAAGGACTCATTATCATGGACTCGCCCTTTCTCCAATGCCAACCACGGGCCGGACAATAAATGAAACATTCCCATATCCTCTACAGGTCTATCCTTAGGCATACTTTGCATTAGTGAATTGAAGGCAAGGTCGATTACGTCAAATGTTTCGGAACCGGCTGTGTCCATAAAATAAGCATTAATTAATGTGCTTACCTGATCGGAATAGGTCAGCTCTGCCATCCACTTTTGAACCTCGTTAATCCGCTCTAAAGGATACATTTGTTCGGCGAAGTCTTTACGCCATCCTTCTAGCAGCTTTTGCTTGCTTTGTTCTGAATAGCCAAAGTTAAATGAGAAATATCGATAGTAGCGATCCAACGTTTGGTCCATTGGCTCCAATCGATCATAAAAAACAAGCTCCAGCAGATCACGTGCTTCTATGCCGCTTTCCTGCAAATAACGTTCCCATTCCTCATAAAGAGGATATAAAGACAGCCTGGAATCTACTTCTTCATCGACCTGAACCAGTCGTAGAGGGCGAAGATTCGTCCCAATAAGCAATGTATCTTTGTAGCCTGAATAATACTCCGCAGTATATTCCACATCACGATGATGATGAATAAGCTCATCCAGTCCACTCAAAAACTGCTTGAGCTTCTCCAATGGACTAGCAAAAACATCAGCCATTCGGAAATCACCCAGATCAACCTTCTCTTCCAACCAAGCTTCCTTGACATTCGGATCGTACAAGCCAAAGCCGTTTGTCCCTGTATAAGCATCCTCCTGTCCCAGCTTGGACAGCAGTTGCTCCTCTTTGGCGGTGGGTTGCTGAATGATATCCGCTAAAGCCCGCAGGCTTTCATACTGCTCGGCACGATCCGGGTCTGCATATATCTTCGTCAATATTTCCAGTCCACCCAATCGTTGCAGTTCCGCCTTCGCACGAAGCAAGCGTTCCAATGAGCCTGCAAGCGGCTCTTCCGCTTGTGAAAGCAACACACCGATGACACTTTGTCGCAACGAGCCTGTCTTGAGCTTTAATAAAGCTTCCATTTGCTGCATTTCTGGTTCCGACAGCGTCAGCTTACGTGCCTTGGCCACAGCGAACTCACGGATACTCATGCTTTTGTCTGAGAAGCTGGAAAAGATAAAATCACGCTGTACCGTATCCTCAGGGTTCTGCACAAAATGATTCAATATCTCGCCGCGCAGATTAGGGCTAATCTGATCCTTTAAGGCTATAATTTCCCCAATCCAGGAAGCATCCATATCATAACCAGCGAGATACAGCATTTTTTGAATAGGTGCATCCGAGCGGTGATACAGGTTTACATAATCCAGCACCTTGGAAGGCTCGGTAGACTCACCCTTTTTCATATGTACAAACAGATTATGAAGTCGTTCAAAATCCTTACGACGCTCCTCTTTGCTCTCCAGCAAAGGAGTGCGCGCCACTTTAACGATTCGATCCGCGACCGTCCCGCCTTCTACCCATTCATAAAAATAATCAGTTGTATAGTTCGTCAGTATCCAATAGCGAAGCTCCGGGTCCGTCTCATCCAGATATTCTCTCGCAATTCCGAGGCGCAGATCCTTGTTTTTAGTATTAGACAGTACATACTGTGCTACAATCTTCTGGTATGCTGCTCCCTGCTCCATAAGTTGGCGAACCTGTCCATATAAATCACGTTCCTCATGTACTGCCGTAGCCCACAAACTCATATATAGTTCGTTAGCATTTGAGCTGGTCAGCCATTCCTGGCGCTGTTCACTGCGAGTCAATGCTTCATATGCCTGCTCGATCAGTTGGCGAACGACTCGCTGATTGGCAGATTCCAGGCCCATGCCCGTCCACACTGCAAGCGCCCGCACTACCGAACTGTATCGAATGAAGCCTTGGTCGATGATCACCTTTAACAGATAAATGAGAGCCTGAGGAGTTCCTTCATCCATTTGCTCCACAATGCTTTGGCGTAATCCCTCTTGAAGCCTGGCCGCTGCCAGCAGCTCGCCAATCATGTGATAATTCTCATCTTGATGGCTTAGCAGCATGCCTTTAATCATATTGCGCGTAAGTAGCGCCGCCTGATTATCCCCATAAATAATAGCTTTTAGCGCCTCTAGCACCTGTGAATTGCCGTTGTCTAGCTCGTAAGCAATCCAATCCCCAATCGTTTCCTGAATCCGGTAATCCCTGCCTGGTTCGTAATCCTTTTTCGTTAAATAATCCATTATAGAGAATCCGATACAGTCCATTCGGATCAACTGCACCATTTTTTTATAAACCCGGGAAGTATGAGCGGTAATATCCGAAGTGCGAAACGGTCTGCGCTCATACCCAGTGCTGTAAGGATATTCGGTCACATGCTCGGTTAGATGTGCAAACACATCGCCAGCTGTTTGTCCAATTAGAGAACGCAACACTTCTGCCAGTGGCTTGAACAGCGGTTCTCCGCTTTCTGCCGCCCGTTCTTTCAGTATTTGCTGACATTTGATAAATGGCTCCTCAACCTCTTGTATGTAATGAAGCTTACCCAGTTCCACAACATACTGAGCCAACTCCTGTTGTTGTCCACCCAGTTGCGTCGTGCGCTCTTTCAGTGTGGCGAAATATTCTTGCTCATTGTTCTCCTGATGCATATTTCGTCTCCTCCTCTACCATAGGCCTCCAGCCAACATTGTGAAGCGTATAAATACAATCTCATCCCCTGCATGAAGTGACAAAGGAGCGTCCAGTTCAATCGCTTCCTCATCACATACAAAAACCCTGTATAAACCATCCTCAAAGGCCTGCATCGCCGTGTTCACGGCAGCCTCAATATTAGGAACACCATCATTATATATGGAACCGAATCCAACTTTGCCTGTCTCGCCTTGTGCCTGAATTTCCTCTCCCGTGAGGAACGGAATCAGCGCGACACTCTCCTGCTTTTCCCGTAGCTTTTGAACATTCAGGGCAACGGTTGCTGTAATCAAATCTCGCAATGTTTCTGGAGTAGGGCTCAGCTCTATTTCCTGTTGTGCGAGTGCGGGTTTACGCTTTCCCAAACTTTTTACAGTTACAAACAGCTTCATATTGTTTCCCTTCCTTTTTATTGACGCTTTTGAACCGTTGTCAGCTGAATTTCTCGACCCTCCTACAAACATCGTTAACAAAACATAAAACGAATGTTTGTTCGTATATTTATTTTAATAGGTTCCTTATCATTACTCTATCACCCTTTATGACCAAAATTCACAGTGCTGTAATACACTAAAATCTTAAAAAATAAGACTTTGTACCCTGATTTCGATGAATTTTACCCATATTAAGGATGAAAAAGAAAAAGACCTGCACAAGGGAGACCATCTGCTCTTCACAGACTGCACTCCATTATACAGGTCAAATATCATCAAAAATAATGTTTCAATACTTATTTATTTAAAATGCTGGAATAACGCTATCCTTGTAATTGTCCTCAAAAAATTTGCGTACTTCCGGTCCGGTCATTCGTTTTGCCAGCTTTTGAATGGCATCGGAATCTGCATTATCCTTACGCGCTACCAAATTAATGGCAAAGTGCGTATCATCTTTTTCGGTAATCAGCGCGTCCTTCTTCGGTGTCAGACCGAGCGGCTTGGCATATGCGGGATACATGGCAGCCATGTCCACATCATCCAGCGACCGCGCCAGCATCAACAAATCCACTTCTTTAAACACAAACTTTTTCTTATTCTCAATAATATCAGCCTGTGTAGCATTATAGCCTACACCTTCTTTAAGCTTGATTAGACCGTTTTGCTCCATCATTACCAAAGAACGTCCGGTATTGGCCGGATCATTGGCAATGGCAATCGTCGCACCTTCGGGCAGGTCTTTAATGTTCTTGTATTTTTTGGAGTACGCGCCATAAATGGCGTTGTAAATCGGTTTTACCGCTACCAAATCAGATTTGTTGCTTTCATTATATTGTTGCATAAACGGAGCATGCTGAAAGAAGTTAGCATCCACTTCACGGCTTGCCAATGCGTTGTTCGGTTGGATATTGTCTGACAGCACAACAATTTCCAGATTGACTCCGTCCTGTTTAAGCAGTGGCTTCACGATATCCAGCACATCTGTCATCGGTGGGATCAGCGTGGCTACTTTCAAGGTCACTTCTTTTTGGGATGTTGCTTCTTTAGTTGTTGTTTCTTGTGTAGCCTGCTTCTGACCACCGCATCCGGCAACCAGCAACATAAACACTGCAAATAGTGTAAGTAATTTCAAGTTCGTTTTCATGTTGTTTTTCCGACTCATTCGATGATGAACCTCCAAATTAGTTGTGATTGGGAAGATAAAATATGAGTTACAGTGGGAGATTCAGCCGCTTCGCGTGCAGATTGTTCTTCCGATCGCTGTTGAAATGGGATTCTCTCATTTAAAGTGATGATAGGTTAGAATCCCATTTCAAAGGCGAACGCTAACGCTTCTCCAGAACAATTCTGCCCGCTCCGCTTTTGAGGCACTGTAAAGTCATTTTTATTTCCCATAGTGAGTTGTGCAAGTGTTAATAAAGAGATTCATAAACCTCTTACCGCTTGTCGATCCGGCGGGATATGGTGCTTCCGGTGAACTGGATCGTTTGTACGAAAATAATCATAACGACGATGGTGAACGCCATCAAGCCTGTTTCAAACCGCTGGTAACCATAGCGAATGGCAAAATCGCCTACCCCGCCGCCGCCCACAATGCCCATCACCGTGGAGTAGGAGATGAAGCTAATGGTGGACGTGGTCAAACCCAGTACAAGTCCAGAACGGGCTTCCACGTATAGAAATTTAAAAATAAGCTGGAGCGTGGATGCTCCCATAGACGTAGCGGCTTCAATCACACCCTTGGGCACCTCAAGCAACGATTGTTCCACCAGTCTCGAATAATAGGCGATGGCTACCACTGACAAGGGAACCGTAGCTGCCATCGTGCCCAGCGCCGTGCCTACCACCAAACGTGTAAATGGAATCATAAACACCACGAGCAGCAAAAACGGAAACGAGCGGATGACATTGACCAGACTGTTCAGTATGGTGAAGAGCAGTCGATTTTCATATTTTTGCCCTTTACCACACAAATATAAAATCGTTCCTGCCGGAAGCCCTAACAGTACAGCTGCTGCGATAGAAATCCCCACCATGATAAACGTCTCCCCGATGGCTTTCCATATCTCTGACTGATACTGTGCAATGATGTTCAACATGTCATTCATCAGCTTCACCTGCTTCCAAGGTTGAATCTACCATAGGGTCAGCTACATGTTTCGTTGAAAGTAAATGCCCGTCCCGCATTTCGGATACACGGGTACAAATATTGCGTACCACGTCCATATCGTGTGTGACGATTACAATGGTAACTCCCAGTTCACGGTTGATCTCCCTTAACACGCCCAGAATATCAGCGGTCGTCTGCGGGTCAAGGGCTGAGGTCGGCTCATCACAAAGCAGCACCGCAGGACGATTCGCCAGTGCTCTGGCAATCGCCACACGTTGCTTTTGGCCTCCGCTCAGTTGTGCCGGATACTGTTCTGCCTTATCCGCTAAACCAACGAATTGCAGGCATTCGCGCACGCGTTCCGCTCTCTCTTTTTTCGCGACACCTGCCAGCTCCAACGGCATTGCTACATTTCCACTTACCGTCCGATTATGAACAAGATGATAATGCTGAAAAATCATCCCTATGGATCGCCGCGCTTCACGGAGACGTTTTTCCGGCATGCGAGTCAGATCTTCCCCGTTCACAACCACGTTTCCCTCATCCGGCCTTTCCAATACATTCATCAACCGGAGCAACGTAGACTTGCCGGCACCGCTGGCACCTATGATACCGTGAATTTCCCCTTCCTCCACTTGAAGAGACACGGATTGAACCGCATGAAATGGGCCGCTTGAGGTGGTATAATGCTTGTTTACCTGATGCAGCGTAATCATGAAACTTGGCCTCCTGATGATCCATTACTGCGGGAAAATGTAATAAGCCCGCCAGCCCAGGCGGGTCTGTACGAGCCGTCAATTCCCATTGCATTAATATACCACAGAGCAGAAATCGGGCAAAGCCTTTTGACAACAATTAACGTACATCCCATACCCCCACATAAGGAAAGCAGGTACCAAGTCCCCAAGCTAGCATCAGCAGCACCACAAAATACAAAATAAATATAATATCTACAGCCGAATAGCCGATCGCATAATAATACGTACGCTTGGTTTCATTAGCAAAGCCCTTGGCTTCCATGGCTATAGCAATGCGCTGCGCACGCCGGATACTTTGAGCGAGCAGCGGAATTGCGTACCTGCGCAGCGTGGCATACATATTCCATTTGGACACATGCTGGTGCAAACCTCGAATACGGTGGGCATGTCTCAAAGCCTGAAATTCCTCCAGCATCATCGGCATCAACCGCATAGCTGCCAAAAAGCTGTACGCATACTTGGGAGGGAGCTTCCATTGCTGCATCAGTGAATAAAAAAGGCTCACCGGACGAGTCGTTAAACCAAACAGCAACCCTGCTGCGGCCATACTCAGTGCACGAAAACCCAGATGCATCCCTCGGAAAAAGCTTTCCTGCGTAATATGGATCAGGCCCCATGTCCACCAGGTCGTCACTCCCTTGCCAAACATCATCATGCCTGTTGAGGTTGAAATAAACACCAATATAAAGGGAGATCCGTACAGCAGCAGCCGCTTCCATGGATGGCCTGACCAGACAAGCAACAGCAGCATAGTACATGTAACATTAAACATAACGTTCGGATCATGGATGACTATAACGATCACAAACAGCAGGGAAAACATCACTAGCTTTAGGCCCGGATTCACACGATGCAGCCATGTTTCATGATGAGGAAAGGACAGGCTCATACCGTAGCTCTCCTTTCTGAATCCGCCATATATCGGTACAATATCGACGGACAATTTCCGGGTCATGCGTAACCATCACAATGGCCGTGCCTGCCGCTCTCAGCTGTTCCAACATATCCAGCATGACAAAGGTATTACGCGCATCCTGCCCAAAAGTCGGTTCGTCCAGCAGCAGCACTTTCGGCTCACGGATCATAGCCGTAGCAATACTCAACCGCCTTTTTTGGCCCAGCGAGAGCTGATACGGATGGCGTTCATCCAGTCGCTCCAATCCGAACTGCATAAGCATTCGATCCACTCGTTCCCTGCACTGTTCAGCGGTAAACAAGCTCTCGGGTAACGAATACTCCAGTTCACTTCGCACGGTGTTCGCTACAAATTGCAGCTCTGGATTTTGAAACGCGAACCCAATGCGCTCAGCCAGTTGCTCCGTATTGCCTGCCTCAGCTCCGCACACGCGATAACGCCCCTGCGTGTGAAGTAAGCGCATCATAGAGAGCAGAAGCGAGCTTTTGCCAGCCCCGTTTTCACCGACCACACCAATCCAGTCGCCAGGCTTCACCTGCGCTTGCTCCACATAAATGACTGAGCTCCCTCCCCGAAGTCCGCTAAAATGTTCCAACTCCAGCAAATTTGTTGTACATGCTGAAGTGGACGGACTATCCGCAAGCAACGCATCATTCTGCTGCGTCATAGAATCATTCCAACGTGGTGAAGACGATTCATCCCATACTCCCGGATACCACACGCCATACTCGGATAATGCTTGTCGGTGTATATGAAATACTTCTTCCGCCCTTCCGTCCGCAATAATCTCCCCTTGAGCAGAAAGCACCACAATCCGATCCACATCCTGGACAATTTCATTAATTTTATGCTCTACAATCACCAGCGTCTGGTCTGCCGAAATGTTGCGAATGGTATCCCACACCTGTGTAGTACCTTCCTCGTCCAGCAAGGCTGTCGGCTCATCCAGAAAAAGCACTTCCGGCTCCATAGCCAGCACCGATGCAATCGCCAGCCGCTGTTTCATTCCTTGTGACATGCTGGCAATGGGCAGATGTATATCATCCGTTGGAAGACCAACCTGCATTAGCAGCTCGCGAATACGGGATGGCATCTGCTCCCTTGGAACCTGCTTATTTTCCAATACAAAAGCCAGTTCCTCGTCTGCATATGACATACAAAACTGTGTGTCGGGATCTTGAAATACAATACCAGAGAGACTCGGGATCACGGCAGCATCGTATTTCATAGGCACTTCTATCGTGCGTGGAATCAGACCGCTCAGCACCTGAAGCAGCGTTGATTTGCCGCATCCGCTCGGCCCCAGTAGCAGCAGCTTTTCCCCTTTGCGAACAGATAAGGACATATTGTGAAAAAGCAGCTCTTGCTCACCGGGGAATTTCAACCGAAGACGGGTGATCGAAGCCACCACATCTTCGTTGGCCGGGCTCATCAATCCAGCCCCTTATAATCTTGTTCCGTTGCCGGTCTCAAACTTCGCGTAACGCCGGTTACTTCCAATGCCTTAGCCAGATAGAAAGCGAATATTCCAGCAATCACAATACTGCCAATCATCCGAAATCCAATATACAAAACATAGTTCCAGGTCGATAGCTGATCAATATACCCATAGCTGAAGTCTAAAATCAGAGAAGTGACAGCCGCTCCTGCCGCAGCTAGTGAAGCAACCCACAGGTTGGCGTTCCGATACAGAAAAATCGCAAAGAACAGCTCCGCTCCCAAGCCTTGCAGCAAACCGTAGTACAAGGTGGACATGCCCCATTCACTTCCCAAAAAGGCACTGACGGTTGCCGCGGCCACCTCTGCCAAAATCGCAACACCCGGTTTGCGAATGATAAGATAAGCGAACGTGCCAGCCATAAACCACATGCCATACATCAGTTGCTCGGCGTGCAGACCGAATGGTTTCATCAAATCATAGGCAGGTCCCCATATTTTGTAGACCAGCCCGAATACCACGGAGATTACAATCGTGACCAAAATATCAGTCAGCTTCAGCCCTTTGGACGCTCTTACATTCGTATTCATTGTTGATACGCTCCCCTTTTTCTTTAAAATAGGCCATTTGGCCATAAAAAAAAGCCTGTCCGGAGCTGAATCTCCAGGCAAGCTTTATGCGCAGTCATAAAATGATCACCATACATTATCAGTTGTCGATATATCTCATATAGCACAGCAGTCTACTGCACTGAAACCAAGCCAAAGTCAGGTACAGAACAAGACACGCTTGTCCGTCTGCAACTTTTTACAGACTGTAGCTCATTAACTTGATATAGGATATGAAACGTATCCATCGACTAGCCGCCGCTAATCGGCGGTATTCCTGTTTCTTGTAAGGTGTTCTAGGTTTCTCTACGCTGGCATTACCCAGATCAGATTTCACGGTCGGCGGCAAGGGCCACCCTCTCAGCCTGACTATCTCAAGCTCCCGACAATGCTTTTTAATTCACTATAATATATACCACATCCATGGCTTTGACAATCCTATAATCCGAAGAAACGTTTGGCCGTTTCCGTCGTCGCAATTTCGATCTCCATCATGCTGCGGCCTGTGCACTCGGCAATCGTAGCGGCGATGTGAGCGAGATACACCGGCTCATTACGCCCTTCTTTGGGCTTCACGGGCAAATTACGCGGGGTCAAAAATGGAGCGTCCGTTTCAATCATCAACCGGTCCAATGGAATATCCCTGACCAGTTCCCTTAGATGCTTGCCGCGCCGTTCATCACAGATCCAGCCCGTAATACCGATATACAGTCCCATCTCCACATACGTATGCAATTCCTGTGCAGTACCGGTAAAACAATGCACCACCGCTTTATCAACAAGCCCCTGATGCTCTCGCAACATAGCGACAAAGTCCTCATGCGCATCTCGTTCATGCAGGAATAAAGGCATATGCAGCTCCCCCGCCAGTTGAATCTGCTCTCCGAACCATCGGCGCTGTACATCACGCGGAGAAAAATCACGGTTATAATCCAACCCGCATTCCCCTATGGATACGACCTGCGGCTGAGCCGCAAGTTGGCGGAGCTGCTGAATCGTATCTGTGCTGCAACCTTTGGCATCATGGGGATGCACGCCAGCCGTCGTGTACAGTTTACCCGGATAACGAGCCGCATACTGAGCAGCCTCCCGACTGCTCCGGACACTGGTTCCGGTAATAATTAACGGTGTAATTCCTGCAGCCGCTGCTCTCTCTACCACCTGTTCCCGATCTGCATGAAACGAACGGTGCATCAAGTTCACACCAATATCAATTAACGGTGTACTCCTATCCATCTCAATCCCTCCTTCGCAAACTACAATCTCGGATCAATCGGCTCCGATTCCAGAGATAGCGCGGCAAGGACGCATTCATGAATACGATCCACCGTATCCTTGCGGACAAAACGTTCTACGCCCTCCATACCAAGCGCTCCTTCCATCAGGGCATGACGCTCCTTTTTGTTCGTTCGGCGCTGCTTCAGACGCTTTAAATTCTCAGGGGCAAGATAATCCATACCGTAAATGATATGCAAATACTTCCGGCCTCTCACCTTGATTGCAGGCTGAATCATCTTGTCCCGATTTTTCATCAAAAAGCGTTCCGGCTTGATCACAATGCCCTCATGACCATCCTCTGTCATCTCGTTCCACCAGCGGATAACCTCTTCCTCGCTTGATTCGTCCGTGATGACCCGATACTCTGTCTCCATAAACAGCGAGGACAGTCCTGCTAGCTCCCGGTTGTGCTCCATATGCCAAAGATGAGATTGGTCAAAAAACGTCCGGCCGCTGTGGGCCAGTGTATGAAACGGTGCAATACGAATTTCATCCAGCCCGTCTACATCCCAGCAATATTTTTGAAAAGCTTCTTGGAACGTTACGGCATTGCCATATTTCCGTTCCATTTCCTCCAGCCAGTCTCCAACCTCCCGGCCTGCAGCCTTCGCTTGCTTCAGCTTGTCTACCAGCTTACTGCGATCCAGCAGAGCTGCTTCACCCACATGCGCATACTGTGCGGCAATCAGTTCCCGAGCCTTGAGATTCCACGGTACTATTTCTGCATCCAGCAACACGAAATCCGTCTGATTCCGCTCAAAATACCCGGCAGTCTGTAGATCGGCATTCAGCTTTTCCAAGACCTGCTTCGCAAGGCCTGGTCCAAAGAAAGGGCGGCCGCTGCGGCTGTAGATCGTGCCTAATGTCGGGTATCCTACATATTCGACAGCAGCCTGTTCGTTTTTGAATAATAGCAAAATCGCCCGGCTACCCATATGCTTTTTCTCCGCTACCATCGTTTGTACGCCTTGACCACGATAATAAGCCAGCGCCTCACGCGGATGCTCCAGATATCCTTCTTCTGCGGAAACCGTGGGAGCAGGACTCATAGTTGGTGGAATGTACACCAGTTCCTCCATCGGTACTGTCACATGTGACACGGTATCTATAGCGGATTTGACCCATTCTCCTTGTACGCGCACTTCGCCATACGATTCCGTCAGTACACTGTAACCAGCGATGAGCTTACGTAAATTCGGCGGGGAAAACCGTTTTTTCTGCCACCGGACAAGTGGGCTATCGGGGTCATTCGCATAATTCTCATGAGCCGGAACGCTGACAAATTCCTTTTCCGGATAACGATAAGCGGTCAGCATGCCGCCAAATACCACACCCTGATCAATATTCACCGTCTGGTTCACAATCGTAGGCTGCGGTCTCGGGTCATGTCCCCATACTACTATTTCTCCCGATTCATGGTCTACGAACCAATCTTTGCGGATTGGTTTTCCGTCTGCATCCTGACCATCCGTATCTCCATAACGACAGTAATCAGAAATACGTGCCGACTGTTTGCCAATAAAATGATCCTTAATCCCCGCATGAGTCACAACCAGGTGTCGCAACCCATTTCTGCCGAAAATAAGATGAGAGGGCGCATGTAGCAGAAAATCCCTCAGCTCGCCTCTAAGCTGTTCCGCTGCTGCCTTACCCGCTTGTTGTTCATATTGAACCAGTTCCTCTGCAAATCGTTCATCTCCATGATTGAGAGTTACTTTTCTTCCATCAAGGTAACGACCGATTTTCCAGCCATGATTGCTGTCAATCATGTAGGCGAGTCCAGCATCCACGTGCTTTTTCCAGAACTGCACCGCTAATAACGATTCTGGACCACGGCTCATCACATCTCCGACGGATACCAGTCTTCTGCCTTCTGGATGATGATATAGTCCTTCCGTATCTTCCATATATCCGAGCCGCTCTAGCACTTCCAGCATCTCCCGGTAGCACCCGTGGATGTCACCAATGATATCAATGCCTGCACCTATATCATGAAACAGCGGCTGAGCACGGCGGGCGAAGTTAAGCTTTTCTACATCCTTGAGGACATAACAAGCGTTAAAACCTTCTTCCCGGATACCACGCAGGTTCCGCTTTAACAGCTGTGCCTGCTGCTTGACCCGTTGGCGACCACGCGGATGCGCCCTGCCTGCATCACGTTCCAGCAGCACAGATTCGGGTACATCCAGCACCAGAGCCATCACAGGTACATGCGCCTTGGCTGCCAGCTGTACATATTTCTGGCGATCCTCAGCATACAGATGGGTGGCATCCACAACCGTCAGCTTATTCAGACGACAGCGCATAGCCAGAATGGTATCCATCGCTTCAAACGCCTTGGCTGACATCTGCTGGTACTCATAAAACAGCACGTCCGATTCCAGCCTTGGAAGTCCGCTCCAGTCTATAAATTCCGTATCTCCGACCAGCTGGCGAAAATGATCTGAGGATACCACTTCCGTTTTCAATAGAATCCCTTCGCTCACTAACCTGTCCAGTAAAGTGGTTTTGCCACTATTCGAGGCCCCTACCAACACAACCAGTCCAGCATGCGGTAGATTAATCGTTCGTTCGGATGAAATGCTCATGAATTCTTCGGCTCCTTTCTGCGCGTAAATACAGCCATTTGGGTCGGTTGTCCAAAGCCTTCGACCTCTTCTCCGATCCCTTCCAGCGCTAATGAATAAGGAGCTTCCTCAATCCAATGCTCGCATCGTTCACGAAACTCGCTTCTGCTCCATTCAAAACGATGATCGCCATGCCGCAGCTCTTGCTGATCCATACGATACACCTCATTATATTCGCGATTGGGAGTCGTCACGATCAGCACACCCGGCTGATATTCTGTCACAATCGTATCCATCACCCGATTCAGACGATGCTTATCCACATGCTCAATGACTTCACACAGGATCATCACATCTTTTCCCCGCAGTTGTTCATCATAATAAAAGAGAGAGCCCATCATAGGTGTAGGGCGGATTGCATCGGCATGCCTTTCCAGCTTGGCAAAACGCTCCACAGCCCTCACCTGTGCATATGCAGACGGCTCCACAGCCCAAATCTCTTCAATGCCCTTGATTCGAGCCATTCGAGCCGAAAGCTTCCCTTCCCCTGATCCAAAATCTACGATTTTCTGTCTTCGGGGCAGCTTGCGAATCACATCCATAATGGCTTGATACCGCAGCTCATTTAGCCGCATTACAGGCTGTTGCTTTCCTTCCTCCAGTGACTGATCTTGCTGCTGATCCTGTTCGTGATTATGGTTTTGTTCTTGGACCGCATGTTTTTCAGTCTGTGTAGCAGCAGAATCAGATTGCTCAAATTGCTCAATCAGATTGGTAAAATGAAGCGTGCGTCGAATGATGAGCTCGCGCATCGGATGCTCTTGCAGCCAGCCTTCACCGTAACGTTTCAGCTTCTCAAACTCTTCTTCGCTAATATAGTAGTGCTTATAATTATCCAACACTGGAATTAACAGCAATAACTGACGCAGCGCATATTGCACCGTCTGATGGCCACTTAGCGTGACATATCTGACGGTGCTTCGATTTTTCAGCTGAAAAGAATAATCCGCTTTCCCTCGTTCGATGGTCACTTGATAGCCCAGCGGCGCAAATAGTCCCTCCACCACAGCATCCGGCAAATCTGACGCAACAGGCCCAAACGATAACTCCAGCGCAAAAGGATGCGTCACCCATGCTGCATAGTCTTCCTTGGGTTTGCCGTTCAAGGCCGTGCCAAGCGCGCCGCGAATATAGGTGCAAAACAAGCTGCTGGTTACAAACTCCCGATCATTAATATATTGTGTAATGTCATAGCTATCCGGACTATTTTTGACCAAATCTATCGAATCTGGCGAGGCCTGAATGACGATTTCTGCCTCTTCCTCCGTAAAAACGGTGTACACCATGCGTACACGAGCACCCTTTTCCGTGCGATCATACGTATTGTAAGGGTTCTTGGCGAGCAAATGCGAAATCATCCCGGCATTGTTTCCGGTTGCTTTTAGCGTGATGTGCATACTCCACTTCTCCTTCCCAGCTTATGTTTTCCAAACTTCATTCACCGCAGCGCGGAACATCTCGTCCAATTGCTGATCCCGTCCGCCCTCCATATGCTGAAGCAAAGGCGCCTTCTGCTCAAAATAAGCAATTTGCTGCTCAATAAAATCATTCACCACTGAAAGCTGCGGCTCCATATCCAGCTCCTCGCCCGCTTTTTTACGCTCCAGCAAATGTTCGATCACCTGATAAAGTTCGGTATCTGCCGGAATGAATTCCGCTAGCAAGTCTACGAATTTGATAGGAGGCATACTGTTGTAACGTTCAATCCAGCCACAGGCCAGCAGCGGACGCAGCACGTAAAAATATTTTTTAATTTTCACCTGTTCACCTTGCAAATAGTCCCGATAGTTTCCCCGTGCCATATTCAGATAGTGATACATACAGGACTTCGGAGAGAAGGTTAACGGCGAGATTGCACGGATCTGATCGGCCACTGAATATTGCTCCAGATAGGGAATCGGAGATTGCAGCCATTCCAGCAAAGGCGGATTGGATTTTCGAAATAAATGGAACGCCTTTTTCAAATCCCAACCGTTTATATCCAGCATATTGCTGATTGGCCGCTCAATCACATTCCGCTTATCAAAAATAGATAAATACCATTCTATGGGTCTTACATAAATAAATCGTACATCATAGTCACTGTCCTGTGAAGGAAACCCCCATGCCCGACTGCCTGATTCACAGGCGTACACAATGCGCACCTGCTCTTCCTGCTCCAACGCGCGCAGCTCACGCAAAATCGTTTCGCGCATTTCCGGTTGAATGAAACCCTGCCCATGCTTCATATCTGTCATGTTGTTCCCTCCCTTATCCTTAAAGTATTTCCCGAATCTGTTCTCTGATCGACTCCTCCGTTTCAGCTTCCAATAAGCAGCGAAGGCGCTCTATCGTTGCCTCTCCCCACATCTCAGAAGACCATTCCTTGAGTACATGAAGCGCTGCACGGCGATTGGAGGTCACCGGACTCCAAAGTCCGGTAGCAACTAGCTCTTGTCCCATTCCTTCGTAAGAAGACAATAGTTGCAGCAGCATCCCCAGACATTGATGCGCTTCATACTCCGGTCCAAAGCCCGGCACATCAGCAGGACCGGAAGCTATCTCTCCCAGAGGCAAGTGCTTTTCTGCAAAAGCCACCAGCTTACATGCCCGCTGTTCATCCTCTGTCTTGCTAAGTTCAAAGTACAGATTAGGCTTGACTGGGTGTTTGCTTAATTGATCAAATAGCACGGGCCATACATCTAGTGCTAGCATTCGAGCTGCGCGAATGGCACAGTGAAGATGCGGTGAATCTGCATGATGTAGTTCCTGCTCTACCAGCTTCACCCACTGCTGATCGTCCATCATCTGCTGGCATACCGACGCGTAACGTTTACGTAATTCCGGCGTCCATTCATGCTCATAACGTGCCTCCCATGAATCGTCTTCTTCATCGAGGAAGTCCGCAATATCCATGATGATCGTAAGATGCTTCACAGTCGTACACATAGTCTTAGCATGACGAAGGTAGTTGCCTATGACCATAGCGGCATGCTCATAATCGTCTATACTTTCCGCAGGTCCGCCTGCTGCCAGCAAAGCCGACAGTATATCGCCTGCTCCGTCAAACAACTCCCGATCAATATGCGGTACAGCGATGGCTGTATGCAGCTCGCCTTTATGAGCGCATTCATAAGCAAGATACTCATACATGACATTATTGCGGAATCCTTCCCGTAATAACCAATCACGTATTTCCTGCCGCGCCGGCTCTAGTCGTTCCACGACATGAATACGTCCCCAACCATGTACCTGTAAGGCTAAATTATACAACTGCTCATTGGCCTGATCCGAAATATTACGGATAGCTACAGCCGCATATAGCGTGAATTCATCATGCTTGGCTAGCGTTAAAATAAGCTCGTGGTGCTGCTCTGTCTCCAGCAATCCGAGCAGCGCAATACCGACCTTCACCACATTGCGATGTGCTCCGTGTTCGGCCAGCCAACGCGCTTCCTCATACAATCGATCCGGCTGAATTGCTGGATGCTCGCGCACCGCATCTAGCAGCGGATCAATCAGGCTGAGCGCATTTTCCTCCATCAAGCGTACATACGTCTCACGTCTTGTTTTCATCCCTGGCTTGCGGCATTGTCTGGACAACAAGTGTGCTAGCTCCTTAATTTTGTCAGTCTCTCCATCTCCGCCAGCGCCATGATGCCCAAACGCTCCATCTAGCCCTCCTGCCACCCAACGCATCGTATGACCTGCCCAGTATTCCTCATCATCCGGCAAATGATCATCCGTAAGCCTGCCCTGAGGGTCCAGTCCCTGCTTAATTGTTTCATAAATCGAAAGCTTACCTACCCATGGATATAACACTTCATTTTTGAATCGTCCAAACATGTTGCATCACCCTTCTGTTATGTATTGCTTCTTACTTATCGTGCTACCTTATATCCCTATAATCCTTTATTTTGGAAGTCATGAACATGGTGAAAGTATTACAAAGATGAATAAATTACCTTTTTCCTGCATCCCTTCCCTGTTAGAATAAAGGGATACTTGTTTTCGGAGAACGGCTACAGAAACGGGGAATGCATCATGGCGAGAGAGAGTTTTGATAAAGAAATTCAATTCCTGCGCATGCTCACACTAACCAGTGGCGCTTATAATCGGCAGCAATTTGCAGACAGACTTGGCATTTCGGTGCACACCTTTGATAAGACGATCCGGCGCCTCAAGGAAATCGTCCAATCCGTACAACAGCAGCTTCCTGCGGAACAGGGACATGATTTTAATGAGATGCTGCGCTTTAATTATTACGAATCCGCTGATCCGTTATTGTTATTCCTGTTTCGGGCCAAATCGCTCAAGGAATCGGAAAGCATCCGCTTATCCCTTCTGCTGACAGCGCTGCAATCACAGTCTATGACCACCATGGAACTGTTGGACGCTTGCTGCAATGGGCTGCCTTCCGACAGTGCACTGCCAGATGAAAAAACAATCCGTTCTGATCTGAAATATCTGGTCGAAGTCGGCGTAGTTCGTAAGGAGCCTGGCGGCAGACCCTATCGCTATGCTGTCCGTAACGATCTGGTGACAGAACTGACGGACGAGGAATTACTGGACTTATATGATTTTGTGGACGTTATGGCCAACACTCAGCTCCCCTCTGTGCAGGGATATCTGTTGCGAGATCATCTTAAAAAGGCCATGCGCCGTCAGCTCGGAGATCGGGAGATGGCAGAGCCTTTTTTATATAAATACCATTATTATTCACGCATTCTGGACGAAGCCCATATTCATCCGCTTCTGCATGCCATTCGGCAACGCCGCTGCGTAACCTTTTTATATTTTTCGGCATCCAAACGAAGCATGTACGGGTCACAGAACACCAACCCACGATTTGAAAAAGAGACTGAAGGCCGTGAACATACCATTCTGCCCTTGCAAGTCATTTATGATCATCAATATGGACGTTGGTACGTACTTGGTCATGTGGGCGGCAAAGGAATCATGAAGTTTCGTATGGAGGGCATGACCCAATTGGTGGAGGGCAAGCCTGTCCCAGAACAGCTTTATGCCGATCTGTTAGCCGTGTTGGAGGAAAAAATGCGATACAGCTGGCTTGTTGATACGGGTCGTCCCGTGAAGGTAAGGGTACGTTTTTTTAATCCCGAAGGGGCAAAACGCAACTTTATTCGGGAACGTGTGCTGTCACAGGGACAGTGGGGTACGATTACGGAGGAAGAAAGTGAATCCTTTATCTATGAAATCACAGTGAATGGAATCACTGAGATTAAACCGTGGATTCGCAGCTTCGGATCAAGCTGTGAGGTATTGGAGCCCCAGCGGCTGCGTAAGGAATTCAGACAGGAATGGAAGGAGCTGCAAGCCTATTATGAGCCTGTTCGAGAAAATATTTAACTATCAGATTGTCTCACGGTTGGATGAATCGGGCGCTTTTGCTACCACCTCGCAGGAAAGAGTCTGGCTTAAGTCCATGCTTGCAGACTCGGCAGCGACAGAGGCTTTTACCCCGTCTACACTTGATAAGCTTCGGCAATTACTTGCAGACGACGAGCCATTGGAGGCCGATGGCAGCCTACGCGAAAAGGCAGGAGTTCCTGCTGCTTCGGTTTATCATCCGCTCCTGCGTAAATTGCGTTCCATTCTGCGATCCCGTTCAGGCATCTGTATGACTTACAAACTGCGCAACGGTCGCCTGCATGAGCGAATGTCCGGATTTCCCTATAAGCTGGAGTTTTCCATGGTCAAAAAAGAATGGAGTCTGCTATGGTATAATCGCCGACATCGCGCATTCATGTCTACTAAACTATCCAACATCGTAACCGTTACGGAGGATGAGATTCTTCCTGAAGAAGCCGAGAAGTTTACCCAACGAATACTCGGTATACTGGAGTCGCGCAAAGAACAGGGCATCATTGAAATTATTCCTGTATACAACGGTGAAATGTCTCGTATTTTATATGCTTTTTCCTGTTTTGAAAAAGAGGTCGAATATGTACAGGAAGCTGATACCTATCGTATTACGCTCACCTTCCAGGCAGACGAATGTGAATATGTGCTATCCAAAATCCGTTTCCTTGGCAAACGTGTCAAGGTCGTCCAAGGCTCACGGCTAATCTCACGAATGAAAGAAACAACAGCCAAAGCCCTCGCACGGTACGAAGAGGAATAGCTGCTGCAGAAATTAGGATCTATCCATGTAAAGGCCCTCCCTCCGTCTGTTAATGAGACGAAAGGAGGGCCTATTAAACTACAGTACGTATAAACGAAACGAGGTCATACACTTACATCCGCACACGTCTGCTGTAACAAGCTAGTCCGCAGTACCAGTTACGGCAAGGCTTGCCCGCGCGCACTTACATACAATTGATACCACTCTTCACGGGTCATCAGTTCGCTCTGGCGTTCTGCATCCTGACATGCTTGGATTCGTTCAGGATTGGCGCTGCCAATGACAGGCTGAATCCGTGCCGGATGCTTCATAAGCCAGCCCAGGACGATCGCTTCGCGTGTCGTCCCCTTTTCAGAGGCCAGCTTCTGCACCAGTTCTGCCGTCTTACGGATATGCTCAGGTTTTCCTTCCAGAGAACCTCCGCTAAAACGCCCCTGCGCCAGCGGTCCCCAAGCCTGGAGCTGAATATCCTCAGTTTGGCAATATTCCAGCAAACCTTCGCCAAAATGTACATTCGTCCCCGCCTGCTGGTTCACGTGTACGGTCTGATCTATAAAATGCAGATGTGCCAGGCTCATCTCCAGCTGATTAGCAATCAGCGGCTCCGTTAGGCTGCGCTCCAGAAAACGAATTTGGCTTACATTCATATTGGAAACGCCAAAATGCCGTACTTTGCCGGATGTCTTAAGCTCGCTGAACGCCTTTGCTACTTCTTCCGGCTCTACCAGCGGATCGGGGCGGTGCAGCAGCAGGATATCCAAATATTCAGTACTCAGACGCTTCAGGATACCGTCCACGGACTCCATAATATGATCATATGAGAAATCAAAACGACCCGGGAGCGTACCATCCGGCAGAAAAATTCCGCATTTGGATTGAATGACGATTTGTTCACGCAAGCCTGGCTGTCCCTTTAAAATCCGACCAAAAATTTCTTCCGCTTTTCCCATACGATAGATATCCGCATGATCAAACATCGTAATTCCGATGGATTGTGCAGCATCTACAGCTCTCTCTGCTTCAACAACATGCTCCTGTGTAAACGGTGCATGGCTCCATTCTCCACCAAAAGGCATGCAACCGAGCACCAGCCGACTATTGGAGATCCCTCGTTTCTGTATAGGCATAATCTTCATGCTGCTCCTCCTTCAATCCTCAAATATTTCGTGCTATCAATATTCAAACAGCTCTTGAAACCGCTATCACACAATTATTTTACCACTTACTTACGGTCATGTATCACTTTGGCCCCGATTCGCGTCTATTTATCCGAATATCCCCATGCTCAGATAACGCTCTCCGGTATCCGGGGCAATACAGAGTACCCGTTTGCCTGCTCCCAAACGCCGAGCTTCCTGAATGGCCGTCCATATTGTAGCTCCGCTGGAGGGCCCGACGAGAATCCCTTCCTGAGCAGCAATTGCTCGTGTCACAGCAATCGCATCCTCATCGGAAACCTGGATGATTTCGTCATACACCTCCGTATTCAGCACGGTAGGAACAAAGCCCGGACTCGTTCCCACCAGCTTATGTGGACCGGGCTTTCCCCCGGACAGTACGGGCGAACCCTTAGGCTCGACCACAACAATCCGCAGATCCGGCAAATGCTGGCGCAGCACTTCACCTGTTCCCGTAATGGTCCCACCCGTTCCCGAAGAAGCGACGAACACATCCAACTTTCCTTCCGTCTGCTCTAAAATTTCAAGTGCTGTGGTTGTACGGTGGATATCGGGGTTGGCCTCATTTTCAAACTGATGTGGGATAAAACTTCCTTCAATTTCTGTCCCCAGTTCAAGAGCTTTGCGAATCGCTCCTGGCATCCGTTCTTCCGCTGGTGTCAGTACGACCTCAGCCCCGTAGGCTTTTAAAATATTGATCCGTTCCTTCGTCATATTCGAAGGCATCACCAAAATTGCGCGGTAACCTCGGGCTGCCGCATTCATCGCAAGACCAATTCCCGTGTTGCCACTGGTCGGTTCAATAATGGTGCCTCCGGGCTTTAGATGCCCCGCCTTTTCCGCCTCGGCAATCAGGTTGCCCGCGGCCCGATCTTTAACACTACCACTTGGATTAAAATACTCCAGCTTCACATATACTTCCGCATCCTGCGGTCCTGTGAGCCGTTGCAGCCGCACACAAGGCGTATCCCCGATTAAGTCCGTAATACTATGTACCACTTTAAGTGTCATCGTTATATCCTCCCCGGATTATTCCTTACAACGTCATTCCCTATCTTCATATCATACTACCAAAATAACATAATTGGCTCCTTCCAACCTGTCGCTTTTGTAAATTACACAAACCTTATCAACTTAGTATGTAAAATTCTTGCAAAATGGGTCGCCAGATGTCGCCTGGAATGATATACTCGCATTACTATTTTTTCAGGAGGATACAAGAAACTTATGAGTACTCATGAAAATATGACAGCTAATCGCTTTCCCCCCTCCTTGCTATGGTTAACCCTTGGTGCCTTCGCCATCGGCATGACCGAATTCGTCATTATGGGACTTCTGCCCAATGTAGCCCATGATCTTCATGTTACGATTCCGCAAGCCGGGCAATTAATCACCAGTTACGCGCTTGGTGTAGCCATTGGTGCACCTGTGCTTACTGTATTAACCCATAAGGTTCCACAAAAGAAGCTACTGTGTCTGCTGATGTCCATATTCATTCTAGGGAATCTTTTTTCCGTCATTGCTCCTAACTACGAGCTTCTGATTGCGGCCCGTATGGCTACTGCGTTATCGCACGGAACCTTCCTGGGTGCCGGTTCCCTGATCGCTGCCCGGCTGGTCCGTCCTGATAAGCGGGCAGGGGCCATCTCGATGGTGCTAACCGGATTGACGGTAGCGAACATTATTGGCGTGCCCTTCGGCACCTTTATCGGACAGCAGCTCGGCTGGCGCGCTTCCTTTGGAGCCATTGTTGTGATCGGCTTGATTTCTCTCTTCGGTATTATTCGTTACATTCCGGTGATTCAGCAGGACAAGCCTTCCAGTCTCAAACAAGAAGTCAAAAGCTTATTTAATTCAAAAGTGCTGCTGATGCTGCTGACAGGTGCAGTTGGCTGTGGTAGCTTGTTCACTGTCTTTACGTACATTACGCCCATGCTTACGGATATTAGCGGCTTTGCCGAGCACAGCATTACCTGGATTCTCGTCCTGTTCGGCCTAGGCGTCACGATTGGCAACATCGTTGGCGGGAAGCTCGCAGATTGGAAGCTGCTTCCGTCCTTGGTTGCAAACTATGCTGTACTGGCCATTATTCTGGCCATTCTGACGTTTACGCTTCAAAACAAGGTACTGGCCGTGATCACTGTCTTTATCTGGGGGATTGCCGCATTCGGCATCATGCCGGGGATTCAGGTTCGTATCATGAATCTGGCCTATGAGGCTCCTTTGCTAGCCTCTACCTCCAGCCATTCCGCATTGAATCTGGGCAACGCAGGCGGTGCTTTTATCGGAGGAGTCGTGATTAACCAAATGGGGCTACCCGCCATTCCATGGGTTGCATCACTCATTACTGTCGGCGGTCTGCTGCTGATGCTGGTCAGCTACATGATGGATCGCAAGACGGCTCATACTGAAGCGATAGCAGAGATACAGTCATAAGAAAAAGGACTTTCGTTCATTAGAGCGAAAGTCCTTTTTTTATGGTCTACATCCACGCATCCTGCCTCGTCGTTCAGCTTAACCAACCATCAAAAAAGTCTCGGTATCCCTGCTTCATCACCTGACTCGAAAACTGTTCCATGGCGTATGTCTGATTCTCCGCAGAAACCCGGCGAGGTGAAGCCGCAGCCATATTGACCAGCTCGAACCAGTTTTTCTCATTTCCTGAAAAAGAATGCGTAGAGCTGATGTGCCCATAGCAAGGGTGCTCGGGTTTCACCACGATCTTCCCCATCGCGAGCGCTTCGGTCAGCGGCATTGCGAACGTATCGAATTTGGAGCAGCTCCAATACACCTTCGCCGTGTTCATCAGTGCAAACACCTCGTCTTGCGTCAATGCAAATTGAAGTTTTACATTGTCCGGGATGTCGTACTTCTTCATGCTCTCCTTGTAGCGTTCACCACCAAACACCATATAGACATCCTTGTCAGGATTATGCCGCGCATACTCCAGCACCAGATCCGGACGCCGATTTTCTTCATCTCTACCAATCCACATCACCCGGTTCTCCACCACTTGTGAGGGATCAAAATGCTTTTCCACCAGCCGCTCATTAAATCCGATCGGGATGACTGTCACATCGGTTACGCCAAACTTCGAGGCCATCTCCTGCTTGAGAAAGGCAGTCTGTACGATAGCCTTGTCCACAATCTGATAAAAAGGCTTCATCATCTCATAGCCTGTCAGTGCCGGATCTGGAAAACTATGTGGAAAGAGTACGCTGTTTTTAAAAAACATGTTCAAATAAGTAAAGCCAGATACCGTATAAATAACGTGCTCAATCTGCTGCTCATGCAGTTGATCCAGTACGATGTCATAATTGACCAGGTCACTCTTTTCATGCTCATAGCCTGGAAGCCAGTCATGGCTACTTACGTGGCGCTCCGGCGATACAAATACGATATCTACCCCCAGTTCCAATCCGATCTGCTTCAGACGTTCTGCAAAAATACGAGGCCCTTGCGCTTCAGCAAATTGTATTTTTCTCATGACCAAACCGACTTTTTTCATGGATTTATTTCCCTACCTTCTTTGGCTGACTATATAGAATCTGTGCCTTAAGCCACTACTTGCATGGTTGGACTTGTACCCCATCCATCATCGCTGTACATTGGTTTAAACAAGCTAACGTTGCATCCAATTGGGACTCTAATTGCTCTTTTGACCATTTGTCACTATTTCTATGCAGTTCCGTTCCAATCCTTTGCAGATCACTTGTGATTAGCAATAACATCCAGAGCGAAAATACCACAGCAAACATACCATACTCCTGTATAAATGCCGTTCGATCACCCTTTATCCCCAACAGCTCCAGCTGTTCCAGATAGGTGTCCAGCATACGAATACGCAATTCAGACGTCATTCGTCGAGGGAACAACGGATGCGACATGTCGATTAGGTGATATACATCCCACAGCGGTGTGTTTAGATGAGCATGCTCCCAATCCAGCACCCTTAGCCTCTCTCCACTCAACGCATAGTTCCCCGGATGAAGATCACCATGAGACAGTACAAGCTGGTGTGAAAAAGATAGATGCTCCAGCTGTGCATAAATACGCTGCATCTGCTGCTTCGAAAAACCGAGTGAGCTGCAAAGCTCTAACATATCTGGCTTGCGTGTGTGCAGCTCGGAAACCATCTCCTGGATGAGCGGCTTCGGTCCACGCAATGGCATCCCGGCAAAACGACCCGGCGGCAAAGCATGCCACCTTGCGACAAATCCAACAGCTTGCAATAGGGTTTCGTCTGCATGTAGATGATGTAACGGACCAAGATCCTCAAACACCATCCATTCTCCTCCGCCATCTGCGTCTGTATCGGAACAAGCTAGCAATTGGGGATAGATGGGTGATAATGCTGGAAGCACATGCTCATACACCCATCTCTCCCGTCCCTTCTGATCATCATTGGTCAGGGGTTTAAATATATAACTTTCAGAGGAGGACACGTAAAAACGTTCCACATGTCGGCCATTCGTACCTGTATATAAAATTTCACGACTGTGCACCAGCGTATCATTTAAAGTACCGTCATGATTCACATATTGATGAAATAGATTCATAGCCACCCAACTTTTTTGTATAAAATGTAATAGCACGATCATAACATAGTCCTCGTTCTGAACGAAGCCCAGATCATCTTAGGGTTAACTTAACATACCAAAAAAGGGGCATGTCCTATCAGATCATACGACCTGTTGGACAGCCCCTTTCCTATCCGTACTCCTATCCTACGCTAACGATTAGTATTTAGTATTGCCGGACTCGCTCGTATTGCCAGATTTAAAACCTTTGAACAATTGTTTTACATTATGATAACGAGTATTCGTAATTTTAGCTTTGCTGTTAGGACCGTCCGATCTCAGGATCGAATCCTTGACGTTGGAAATATCCGAGTTATCCAAAGTCATATTCACTCTAAACGTAGAGCCCCCAAGTTGGCGAACCAGCTTACCGATATCATCGGCTCTAAAGTTTTTAATGTTAATCGTGCCTTCGGCATTGATTTGGAATACTTTATCATATGCATGGAACGCTCCACCACCTGTAATGTTCACCGTGCCTGGTTCTTTAAGCGTCAATGCATCTTCACCGACATCCTCCCACGTTACGTTGGAAATGGTGCCATTGCCATATACATGCACACCATCCGCAGCAGGCGCAGCGATGATCACATTTTTCAGCGTTGCATTATTTTCTAGCTTAAAGATAGGCTTTTGAGCCTCTTTCTGGCTTCCATCTCCCAAGGTATCGGGGTCAGCCACTACGGTCTTGCCTTTACCATCGTATACTTCTCCAGCTTTAACAAGTATGGTCTTGTGAACGACCTCTGGAGCTGCATGGGCAGAGTAATTGCCGACAAATAACGCGATTAACATACCGGATAAAGCGATACTCATGCCCTTTTTCAATACTTTAGCTGTGTTTGTTTTCATTTCAATTCATCCCTCTCCTAGATCGTTTTTTATTCTTATCTCCAATTCTTCGTTGACTAGAGCGCAAGCGCGTAGACCGTATCACCACCTTCGTACAATGAACCCATTGACCGATACATGTCCGTAAAGTGATATTTAACTATTTGCATATGTATACTTGGTTTTTGGTTCAAAGTAGCTTCTTTTTTATAAATTAAATCAATCACAAATTGTAAATAGAGCGATTACATTTACAATTTGCATAACTCTATTATATTCCTACTTCCAATAATTTCAATACGTTTTTCGGCAAAATATGTCCTTTTTTTCAATTAAGTACACAATATTGCCTCTTTTATACTTGTACAAGTTTGTTTTTCTTCCATTTACGCATTAAATAACATTTGAATACCTCATCTCGTTTACATGCTGTTTATCACTCCATTGGTAATCAGAGTCTCTTTTATCGTATACCTCATTGCTGATGTGCTCTATACTATTGAATGACACGGTTGATGAACGTATAATGTATTTAGTGCTTTGAAGCGTTACATCTCAACATTACTGGTGAGAAAAGAGTGGTTATGTGCAAAACAATAGTGAGATTCCATTAAAAGAACAAAATATTGTGCTCATCGGCTTTATGGGCGTGGGCAAAACAACGATCGGTTCCCATCTAGCGCGCAAGCTGTATCGCGATTTCGTGGATATTGATCAGGAGATTGAACAAGAGTACAACATGCCTACAACAGAAATTTTCAAAACTTACGGAGAGAAGCGTTTCCGTGAGATTGAAAAAGAGCATATTTTGAAGTTGTGCAGCAATACGCGTCTTAAAATCATTTCTGTTGGCGGTGGCGCGTTTCTACAGGAAGAGGTGAAGCAGGCTTGTTTGGCTTCCTCCATTGTGTTCTTCTTGGATTTAAATTGGGATTCCTGGAAAGATCGGCTCAAGATGCTGATTGACACCCGCCCTAATCTGCAAAACAAGACGTTAGAGGAAATTGAAGATCTTTTCCGTTCCAGACAGGACATTTACGCGGTGAATCACTCCAAGATCGATACCGATCAGTTGGATGCGGAAGAAGTCGCAGACTATATTATTCAAACACTGAATCTGGGTTGGGAATTGTATGAACCTACTCGGGGATTGAATTAAGCATTACAAAAAGGAGGACCCCAGCATGCTTATCGCATGGGGTCCTCCTTTTGTGTTCACTATGAATTCCTTGCTCGCTAGTGGGTAGTAATTGCATCTTTTAAGAGTGGCTATGCAGCACCTGCAATATTTCTCTCAGTTCAGTGACAGGAATCTGTCCCGGTGCAGAAGCCTTCTTGGCAGCACCAAAAGTCAACGCTGAACCAAATAGCTCTCCGGTCAGACGGCTCACGACACCTTTTCCCGCCATCGACATCGTGATAATCGGCCGATCCGCATACTCTTCTGCCATGGTGCGTGTGGCGTCCAACAAGGTTAGGACATCGGCCGTATTGGTTGGCATCACCGCTATTTTAGGCAGATCGCCGCCCAATTCCTGTGCCTTACGCAACCGGGACACAATTTCCTCCTTCGACGGCGTCTTTTGAAAATCGTGGTTAGAAATAATCACATACACATTATGCTTATGTGCCGCTTCTATCAGCATCTTCACATCAGCTTCCTCATTAAAAAGCTCTACATCAATCATATCTACTTGTCCCGTTTCGGCTATTGTACGATTCAATTCTACATAGCTTGCCGCACTGATTTCCTTTTCTCCACCTTCTCGGGCGCTACGGAACGTAAATACGAGTGGAATATTGGCTAAAATAGACCGAATCTCATGTAAGGCAGCCTTTACCTTTTCCAGCTCCTCCACATGCTCGAAAAAATCGACTCTCCACTCTACGATATCCAGGTCGAGTGTACGTAAATGGGCAGCCTCTTCCTTCAACTGCTCCAACGTTTCTCCCACCATGGGGACACATATTTTAGGCGCTCCTTCACCGATCCGTACATCTTTTACCTTTACGATTTTTGCCATATCTATCTCACTCCCCAATTACAGTTTCAAGTCGAACATTCACAATAATTCATAGTATAACGCATTCTGAATAAGCATGCAGATGATTAGGTTCAGTCGCTAGTTATTTCGTATCCAGTACAATTTGAGGAGACAATTCTCGTTTTGCAGGAAAAACGACACTGTAACGAAAGTTAACAAACACCGCCAGTCCGATCCCGAGCACATTCACGATAATAGCCAGCATAAACACACTGGAAATCTGAGAATGCTTCAAAAGAAAGCCTGTAAACACGGGGATGAGCGTATAGGATAGCGAAGTTGCGGTATAAATAAACCCGGTAATCTGTCCTTTTCGTTGACTAAAAAATTCACTCATTACGGTTAACGTCAGCTGAAGTACACCCGATATGGAAAACCCGATGACACTCGCACAGATAATGGCGGCAGCCCCTGATTTGAAAAGAAGAAGCGCTCCAAAAGCCAACAAGGAAATACAAGGATAAATAAGGATGATATGAACAGGTTTAACCCATTTTCTCAACACAATGACCAATACAAACACGGAAACCAGCGAACCCATATTGTAATAAACTAATAGTCTGAGAGACTCTGATTCCGTCATGCCGATAAACTGTTGTCCAAACGTAGGCAGCCATAACTGCACAATATACAGCAAAGTAGGCCCCGTAAATCCAAGCAGAATAAGACATACACCTTCCTGCCAAAACCGCGGTTTACTCGCATCATCTGCCTTTAAATTTCCTGTCTGCTCGGCACTAGATACAGTAGTACCGCCACTTTGCTCCTTGGTGGGCTGTACCCGCATGTCTGGAAACTTCATTCTGAACAAGTAGACCGCATTTAATGCAAATATCAATGCTGGTATAAAGAAAGAGAACCCGTAAAAAATATCGTGATTCATAAAAAAGATAATCATTAGCGGTAAAAATGCCGCCCCAATGGATATAAAACCTCTCACCAACACTGTAGCCGAACCAGAGGATTGGGGGAAAGCCTCGATCAGAGCCGGATAAGTACCTGAATCAAGAAAAGAATTCGCTACACCTGCCAGCACAGCCAGTACCATCGCCATCTCAAAGGTGGGACTCAGTGGTATACCGACCAAAAATACGGCCATCAGCAGCCCTGCGGCCACAATGAACGGTTTGCGACCATAGCGGTCGGAGAGCACGCCGGATATGTACAGCGTAAACAGTCTGCCAAATCCCATCGCGGAAACCAAAAGGCTAATGCCCGCCTGATCTGTATGCAAATGCTCTGTTAAAAAGGACATGTGCGACGCCAGCATAATATTAAACATGCCGAACAAAAGATAGTTCACATACAGACCTGTCGCCACGGGAGTAGAAGAACGTTTCATCATGAAATCACCTGCTTTTGTAAGTAAGTCTTGTAGTATCAAAACGTGAATCATTTCACATTGCTTGTGTCGATGATGAAGTATAGAACACAATTTAAAATTTATCAAGTTTAAATATTGCGAGACTCCAGCTTAGACACGCTGATGCGTTTTCAGATAAAACTCCTTGCCATAACTTAGGGCAAAGTTCCGAAACTCTACTACTGCCGGGGATAAATATCTATTTTTAATGCTGGCTAGGTAGATAAAACGTTCGTATTCTGGATTTACAATAGGCAATGTTTTGACATTAAAATAATCTAACGATGAAATGCGGGGCATAACTCCGATCCCGTAATTAATAGACACCAGCCCAGCCATTGCCGTATCTTCTTCAATCTCGCAAATAATCTGTGGCGTAACGCCTGCCTTGGCGAACAAATTTTCAATAATGGGCCGAACCCCACTCTTTTTGTTGAAGAAGATCACCGGGTAATCCGCTGTATCTTTGAGGTCAATTTGGTCCAGAGAAGCCAGCGGATGATCAGGAGAAACAATGACCACCAATTCCTGCTGAGCCAGCGGAATAAACTCTACATCTGGTTCATTTTCCACGTGAGAGCAGAACGCCACGTCATAGTGTTCCTGCTTCAGGCCTTGAATAATATCGTTCGTATTCCCTTGGTGAAACGAAAAGGAAATGTCTTTACGGGCATCCAGAGCTGAAAAGGCTTGGATTATCGCTGGAATGAAGTGTGAACCTAACGTGTAAATGAACGCCAAATCTATATTCCCATGGCTTGGACTCACTAATTCCCGTAAGTTATACTCCCCCTTTTCCAATTCATCCATCGCGTGCTCCACATACTTCAGAAAAAATCGCCCGTATTTGTTTAGCCGAATATTCCTCCCCTGCTTTTCAAACAGATGAACGCCCAAATCCTTTTCTAATTCTGAAATCGCATGACTTAAACTGGGTTGAGTGATACATAGCCGCGCAGCTGCCTGGGTAAAATGCTCCATCTCTGCAAGTACACGAAAATATTGTAAGTGCTTCAGATTCATAAGGATGTACGCTCCCTCTTTAATTCATATTTTAAATTATAGATTCAAACTATGAAAAACGATAAAAATATGCATTGGATTTATAATAACACCCCTTATATAATTAAGACATAGACATTATGTGAATATTTTCACTTGTTTGTGGGCGCACTTTAATAGACCTGGACGATGCCTATCTAGGCCATTGATCTAAAATTTAAGTTGGGAGTTACACTTATGAAAAATCCTTATATCAGAATGGCAACAGGGCTTTATATCAACTATTTTCTTCTGGGTATGATTAATGTTATTCTCTCGTCGAATATGAGCTTTCTGACCGTGCAATTGAACACGGATAAAGCAGCCATCGGCTATCTGGTGTCAGCGATTGGAATCGGTAAACTGCTTGCTCTCGGAGTAGCCGGAAAAATGTCAGATAAATACGGAAGGAAACCACTCATTGTTATTGCATCATTTGCTTATTTAATCTTCCTGATCGGCATTCCGCTTGCACCTAACTACACGTTGGCATTCGTGTTTGCCATTATCGCAGGGCTCTGCAACTCTATGATGGATGCGGGGACTTATCCAGCACTCATTGAAGGGTTCGGAAAAAAAGCCGGGTCTGCAACCGTCCTGGTCAAAGCATCCATCTCGATCGGTGCCATTGTTATTCCGTTCATGATTGCATTTTTTATTAACCACGATATGTTCTATGGATATTCCTTCTTTATTCCTGCAGGAATTTATCTGCTGAACGGGATCTTCTTGTCGATGACCGGTTTCCCCAACCACAAAGCAGAGGAACAAAAGGCTCCAACCGAGACTGGTCAATCAACGGATTCGTTCCACAGCGAGCCCAAGTTTTGGCAAGAAGGTTTGTCTCTGATTATTATCGGTTTTACTTCCACTGTATTGTTCATGATCGTGCAGCTATGGCTTCCTACCTTTGGACAAGAGGCTCTGGGCATGGACAAAGCCAGCGCCATTAAGCTGCTTAGCTACTATAGTATAGGTTCACTAGTTTCCGTTATTTTGTTGGCTGTGGTACTTGGTAGATTCATTAAGCCCATTACCGTCATGATTGTGTACCCGCTTATTGCCCTGCTTTCTTTGCTGGCTTTAATTGTATGGCACAATCCTGTCGCTACTTTGATCAGTTCATTCTTAATCGGCTTGTCCACCGCAGGCATATTCCAAATTGCCCTCACGGTTATGACGGAATTTTTCCGCAAGAACAAAGGAACTACGACTTCTCTCGTGAACATAGCAGCCAGCCTATCGTTCATCCTGATGCCTTTGGCTACCGGGAGCATGTCCAAAAGTCTGGGAATTACCTCGGTATTCATTCTGGATATTGCGATTGCCGTAGTCAGTATTTTGCTGGCCGTGTTTGTTGCTTATCGATATAAAAAAGTGTTTCATTAAACTACACAGATCACTTGGAGGCTTATTATGAAAAATGCTGGACGTATTGACGGAAGAACACAATTAATTGGACTGCTTGCTACACCGATCGGACATTCTTTGTCCCCGGCTATGCATAATCTTGCGTTTGAAAAACTGGGGCTGAACAACGCATATATGGCCTTTGAAGTAGGCAATGAACAACTCGAAGAAGTAGTACGGGGAATGCGCGCTCTAAACATACGCGGCTACAACGTGTCCATGCCTAACAAAACAGCGATCTTACAGTACCTTGACGAGCTGGACGACAGCGCTAAATTTACAGGTGCCGTCAATACCGTCGTGAATACGGATGGTAAGCTGAAAGGCTACAGTACAGATGGATCTGGTTATGTTCGCAACTTACAGGAGCACGGCATTGATCTGAAAGGTAAGAAAATGACACTCGTCGGTTCAGGCGGTGCTGCAACGCCGATTGCTATTGAAGCCGCTCGGGCTGGTCTCGCTGAAATTTCAATTTTCGCTCGTAATGACCAGTTCTTTGCCCGGGCGGAAGAGAATGTTCGTATTATTAATGAAGAGATGAAACATACCCAAGTCAAAGCGAATATCTATGCATTAGAGAATCAAGAGAAGCTACGTGAAGAGATTCTTACAAGTCATATTTTCGCTAACGGTACAGGTGTGGGTATGAAACCGCTGGAAGGTAAAAGTGTCATTGAAGATGTGTCCATGCTTCGTTCCGACCTGATCGTGACCGATGTTGTATACAGCCCAGCCAAATCCAAGCTGATTGAACAAGCTGAGTCTGTAGGTGCAACCGCCATTAACGGTCTGGGCATGATGCTGTGGCAGGGCGCACTTGCCTTCGAATTATGGACAGGACAAGAAATGCCTGTCGCTTATATTAAAGAACAGCTTTTTGCTGATCAACTGTAAGATTGAGAGGCACTACATAACTCAGAAGGACTACGCCCGACGAATGATCATTCCTGTCGGGTATAGTCCCTTTTTATTGTTAAATCATTTCATTAATCCTTATAAGGGTCAAACTCATTGGCCCCAGCCATGCATACCCCGATCGGCTTCAGCACATGTATAACTTCCACGGTCTCGGAATGAGCGTCCAGCACCTCACGCAGTTTGCGGTAGACGAACGGACTCTCATCAGTACCTGCTCCACGCAGCTCGACACCGTAGTTTCGAACGGCCTCCTTCATCTGTAGGTCCGTAATCTGCCCACCGCTACGCGTACGGGTTTTCCAATTCATTTTACCAGCTGCCTGGGTACGACTCATAATACGCCCTGCGCCATGAACTGTACTATAGTAGGAATCCCGATTTTCTACCGAATCTTTTCCACGTACAATCACCGAGATATCGCCCATGCTTCCTCCAATAAAGCCCATTTGACCAGGGGCCGAGGGGGTTGCACCTTTGCGGACCACAATGGTGTCGCGTCCATCATGCTGTTCTTTCCACGCGTAATTATGGTGGTTATGCACCGTAAAGTCCGCTTCAGTCCCCATAATACCAAGCACTTGTTCTATCACATAGTCACGTCCGGCATAAGCATAACGTCCGGCAAGGCGCATCGCACGGTAGTACATGTCCCCCAGCTCACTGTTCATATCCAGCAGCACAGGCGGCTGATCCATATGTTCTCCTGGCGCCTTTCCGAGGAACTCCCGTCCTGCGGCCAAATTTAGAAACCCGCTTGCTGTTTTGTGTCCAAAGCCCCGGCTACCGAAATGATTGGCAACCCAGACCTGTCCTGTCACTTCCTCCACAAATACATCAACAAAATGATTACCACTTCCTACTGTACCAAGCTGTTCTCTCGCCAAGGTCTTCAGTTTATTATGCTCTTGTTTTCCAATCGCTGCATATACCGCCCAATCCGGGTCATCGAACAGCTCATGGTCTACCTGAACCTCATTCACACGACCTACGCCAAACGAAATCTGACGTGCAATCTCATTCATCACGGTTGAAATACGCGGCATAATATCTGCTGCAGACAGCTTGGTTCTTACCGCCTTATTTCCACAGCCGATATCATACCCCACACCTGAAGGTGAAATTTGTCCGTCATATACCACCACACCACCAATCGGCTGACTGTAGCCTTTATGATGATCTGCCATCAGCAGCGCCTGAATCACATTGCCATTTTCGGCACATGTGCGGGCTTGAGATAGTGCCCCCGGATCAGGTGCGCCCCATACGCGTACTCCATTCATTTCTTGATAAGCCATCGTTGTATCCTCCCGTATTTTGCAAGAAAATTTTGTATGTAAAATTGAATACTCTACTTTTAAACTTTGGACTGTTAATAGCATTATGTACGATGTACCCGCTTCCGAACAGGGCGTAAGTATTACAAGCACCACTTCAGACGTCTCTCTATAAGAAAGTCCCGGCCCTATAAGGAAATGAAAAAGGATATCCTTGCAGCCAAACAGACTGTAGGATATCCTTGTATGATCATTTAGAGATCATTTAGAGACCATTTGGAAACCATTGAATCAAAATATACTAATATTTTTTGATAATTCCGAACTGATCCACAATAAAAGGTTTGGCATCATTTTTGTTTTGATCAATTTCATACGTTACGGCTGTAAGTTTATTTTCGTCTACGGTGATGCCCACAAAATTTTGTACCTGTCCTCGTACAGGTCTACGATTGTCACTCGGATCTGGGCCATAGACTGCCGCATGATTCTCTTCAGCTAGTTCAAAGAGATTATAGTACTTATCTCCAAGTTTTTCGCTTGGGTTTTTGTAGTAGACCTTGGGGCCAGCGGTTGCCGGGATGACATAGATACTTCCATCCGGATTCACACTATATTCAATCGTCTTTTCATTTAATCTATCTTTTAATTTGGTTGGCGTTGTTGCTTTACCCTCTTGGTTGATTGGTTTCGTCCGAGCATAAATATGATCATGCCCCTGCACGACAAAGTCGATATCAAGTTTGTCCATGAGTGGAGCGATTTGGTTACGAACTCCATTGTTATCCATGATGTCAGCATCTGTTGCATGGTTAGAGGTAGTGTAAGGACCTTTATGAATATTCACAATGATCCACTTTGCACCTGCCTTTTTGGCTGCCGCAGCATCTTTCTTTAACCATTCAACTTGGTCTTCCGAAAAATTGGCGTATTTCTCTGAGTCCTCATTGGAGTTCAGGACGATAAAGTGAGCATTGCTGTAATCAAAGGAGTAGTACGCTCCTGTTTTAGTAGCTGAACCAGCTGGTTGGTTAATATTAAAGTGATCATAAAAAGCGTAGTTCTCATCCTCATGATTACCTGCTGAGGGAACAATGGTTGTATTCAAAAGGCTTT
Source organism: Paenibacillus sp. FSL W8-0439 (assembly GCF_038008995.1). Taxonomy (NCBI): domain Bacteria; kingdom Bacillati; phylum Bacillota; class Bacilli; order Caryophanales; family Paenibacillaceae; genus Paenibacillus; species Paenibacillus sp. FSL W8-0439. The sequence continues at coordinate 993,196 of NZ_JBBPAK010000001.1, read as the reverse complement.
TTTGTGAATGCCCCAACAACCAGTTCCACTGTTCTTCTTTGGTACCGGTATCTACGATATCCCCGTTGTGGACTACAAACTGAGCATTATTTACGGTTTGAAGTGCTTTTTCGAGCGTCTGTGAAGACAATATGGCTTCATCTTCGCTTTTTGCTTGTGTATCAGCTAGATCAATGAAGGTAAATTCACCACTCTTAGGAGCTGTTTGGAACGTACCTGTTTCGCTCCATATCCCACGCGCTGCATCACCCACACGATAATAATAAGCTGTGTCCGCTTGAAGACCTGTTGCTACGGCTTTATGGACAAGTTCTTCTGGAGAATTGGTTGATGGAGCGGAAGTACCTTCAAATGTAAGAGCACTCGTAAAATCAGCTTCAGAAGCGGTTTTCTTGGTTACTTGAACCGTGCTCTTCGTGAAAAGTTTTGAAGTATACCAGGTAAATCCTTTGGAGGCTTTGGTGTCTCCATAAAATGTAGCTGTAACTTTACTAATACCTTGATCTGTGTTCACTGGTGACTCAGCATGAACAGGCAAAGCTGACATGCCAGTAATCAAACCTAGTGCAAGAGCAACAGACATAGATGTTGCTGACCATTTTTGAAACTTCTTAAACATGTGTACACTCCTCTGTGCAGTTAATATGTAAAAGTTATAAATATGATCATAACAATCAATTGTTAATACGTTATTTGCTGAGATGCAGTGCTTTGTAAAAATAAAAAAGGATATCTTTACAGTCAACAAGACAGTAAGATATCCTCTTTATGCTATTAGGATAGAAGCTATTAAAGCGCTGATGCTTACTGCGCCGCTGGATGCGTACGCTTAAAATCCTCCTTCACCGCAACCAGCAGGGTTTCATTCACCAGTAGCTCCAAGCCTGACAAGGCTAACGCTTTGGCTCCAGTCACCAAGGCTTCCTCTCCCTTGACAGAACCCGCTGCTTCCCGGAACTCTACCGTATGAGCGATGAGATCATCCGGACCAATTTTAATGTAAGCATGTGCAGTTGGGACAACATGACTCACATTTCCCGCATCTGTCGAACCCAGCCCGGCACGAGGGCCACGATCCAGCTGTTCTCCCAGCGCTTCCAGTTCACGACCGACGACCTCGTCCAGCGTATCGTTCAGTATGAAGTCGCGCACTTCATTTTGAAAACGTTCGATTTTCACAGTGGCTCCCGTTGCCAAAGCAGCAGCGTCAGCTATGTGGCGAACTTTCGTGGAAACCTCCTCTGTGCGCTGCCAAGTACTTGCCCGAATGAAAAAGCGCGCCGACGCATAATCCGGAATGATATTGGGTGCGTCACCTCCATGCGTAATGATGCCATGAATACGCACATCGGTCGGCAGTTGCTGGCGCAAAGCATTGATCCCGCTGAACAATTGCAGCACCGCATCGAGCGCATTGATTCCCTGCTCTGGTGATCCTGCGGCATGAGCCGCTTTGCCGTAAAAATGAAAGTCTAGCGGGTCAACTGCCAGGCTCGGCGAGGTCAGCCGGGTCACACCTGATGGATGAACCATCAGTGCAGCATCAATTCCTTCGAACAGCCCGTGCTTCACGAAGCTGCCTTTTGCACTTCCATTAGGACCGCCTTCTTCCGCAGGAGTACCGAACACATACACCTCGCCCCCCGTCTCATCAATCACCTGTGCCAAAGCGATAGCTGCTGCCGTACTTGCGGTCCCGATAATATTGTGGCCGCAAGCATGGCCCAGACCGGGCAGTGCATCATATTCAGCCAGATATCCAATTTTCGGACCTGGTCTAGCCGAAGTCTTGCGAGCAACAAATCCGGTTTCGTGTCCCGCTACATTACGGGTTACCTCAAATCCCGCTTGCTCCAAAATACCCGTCAGTGCCTTGGAAGCTTGGAATTCCTGATTGCCGATTTCGGGATTAGCGTGAATAAACCGGCTCGTCTCCGTGTAGAGCTGACGAGACTCCTCAATTTTCTCAATAATCCGCTGTCTTTGGGTATCCACCGTATTCGCTGTACTCATCGCAATCTCTCCTCATTTCAATAATAGTAGTTTTTATATGCTTCCAAGTTAACTTCTATCAGATATCCTTATTTCTTTTGCGCTTTAACATCCGCCACCAGCTTATCCAATGTAGCCTGCAGCTCCTCGGCAGACTGGTCTACTACGACATTAGCTCCTTTGGAATCCTGCTTTACAGCCTCGGCTACATCAGCGTCATGGTACAAATCCACGATCGTCTTGTAGGTCGCATTATCTTTATCCTCTGCATGGGCAGCAAACACGTTCACATATGGCTTCGCTTCTTCACTGCTTGCATCATCCTTGTAAATGGCTCCATCCAGCTTGAGCCCGGCATCCGTAGCAACACCGCTGTTCACGGCTGAGGCAGCTACATCAGACAAGACGCGCGGCATCTGTTGGGCGACAACTGGAACAATCTCTAGCTTTTTGGGATTCCCTTCGATCTCATCTGGGGTCGGATACAGGCCTGAGCCTTGCTTCAATGTAATCAATCCGGCAGACTGGAGCAATTTCAATGCCCGTCCCTGGTTGGAGGGGTCATCCGGTATAGCAATTTTGGAGCCAGCAGGAATATCCGATACGTTTTTGAATTTTTCGGAGTACAGCGCCATGGGAGCGATAATCGTTGCACCAATAGGGACGAGATTCACATCATTTTCTACATTAAATTGGCTGAGAAAGGCCAAATGCTGAAAGGAATTCAAATCTACCTCTTTATTCGCAAGTGCCTTATTGGGTAAGGTATAATCCGAAAAGCTGATCAGCTCAATTTCAATGTTTTTGGCTTCTGCTTTCTTCTTAAGCACATCCCAATACGTATCCTCTGATCCTGAAACCCCAATTTTAACATGTACTTTTTCATTACCATTGGAGCCTGAACCATTAGCTGAGCAAGCAGAATGAACCGAGACACTAAGAATAGCCAGCAAACCTAAGCGAAATATTTTTTTCATTTTCATTTCTCCTTTATCATTATGTATAATCCTTGTTTTCCAATTAACGACGTAGGAATTTACGAGACAAGTAGTTCCCCGCATATTGGGCGACCTGTACAAAGACGATCAGCAAAACAATCGTGACGATCATAACCGAAGTATCGAATCGTTGATAACCATAGGTCATGGCCAGATTCCCGAGACCCCCTCCGCCCACAGTGCCAGCCATAGCAGAGAAATCGATCAAGGCCACCGTAATAAACGTCAAACCAAGAATTAAAGGTCCCAGTGCTTCCCGAATCAGCACACCCGTGATGATCTGAAAGGGAGTTGCCCCCAGCGCCTTGGCTGCTTCGATCATCCCTGGATCAATGGAGACCAGATTGTTTTCTACAATTCTTGCAACTGCAAAGGCTGCTACAATAGTCATTGGAAAAATAGCTGCCGAGGTGCCAATCGTAGTTCCTATGACTAAACGTGTAACCGGACTAATCGCCACTAAAAAAATAATAAACGGAATCGGGCGAATGATATTAATCAGCAGGTTTAAAGACATAAACACAAATTTGTTCTCAAACAAGCTCCCTTTACGTGTCACATACAGCACTAAACCAATCATAAGTCCCAGAATACTAGCAAAAATCAGCGTGACAACAACCATCAAAAGCGTTTCCCCTGTAGCCTCCACGATCTTAAGCCAAAACGTATCCCAATTAACTCTCATGATCGACCACCTCCCTGACTTCCACCGTCGTTCGCAGTTCCTCCACGACCTTGTTAACTTCATCCTCTGCACCGATTAATTCAACAATTAAACTTCCAAACAGCGCCCCCTGCAGCTCATTAATGCTTCCATATACAATGTTGTAATCCAGATTATACTTACGTGTCGCTCTTGAGAGCACTGGTTCACTTGTCGCCCCATCTCGAAAAACAAGTCTGTACAATCGGCCGACGTGATGCTCCCGAATCTTGTCCAGCAGCTTGGGTGAGAGTTGGTCATTCAGTACAGAACGAATAAAATTTTTCGTCGTCTTCGTCTGTGGATTGGCAAATACATCGAATACACTCCCTTGCTCAATCACCCTACCATTCTCCATTACTGCCACACGATCACAAATACTACGAATCACATTCATTTCATGGGTAATGAGCAAAATGGTAATCTGATAATCCTCATTTACTTTTTTCAGCAGCTTCAATATGTCTTCTGTCGTTTCCGGATCGAGTGCTGAGGTCGCTTCATCACAGATCAGAATATCAGGCGAATTCGCCAGTGCTCTGGCAATGCCGACCCGCTGCTTTTGCCCACCAGATAGCTGCTCTGGATAGGAATCCGCTTTGTCCTCCAATCCAACAAATTGTAGCATTTCCTTAACACGGACATCGATCTGAGCCTTAGGCAGTTTAGCCAGTTTTAGCGGATAAGCCAAATTCCCGTACACAGTACGAGAGTTAAACAGATTAAAGGTTTGGAATACCATCCCGATCCGCCTTCTTAAATTCCTCAGCTCCTTGGGACGTATCTGGGTAATATCCTGATCATTAACGACAATCCGTCCCTCTGAGGGACGCTCCAGTAGATTGACAAGCCTCAGCAGCGTACTTTTGCCCGCACCACTAAAGCCAATCACGCCGAAAATTTCTCCCTTTCCAACCGATAGCGATACCTCTTCCAGTGCACTTACCTTGCGATTGGGTAAGGAAAATATTTTGCTAACTTGCTCAAACTTTATCAAACCGCTTCCCCCTTGCGCCTACAATTGATGTATTCCTCCATTTCATTTAGTAATCCGGTTGATTTAATCGGATTTAAAACTTAAAAAAAAACTCCCTAATCTTCGTGGACAAAAATGGGATAATTTAACTGATATTGATCATGTATTGTTAACACCTTAAGACATGAAAGAGAATCTGTCAATAAAAAAAGAATACAATCTGCTTACTCTCGTCATCACCATGGATTACCTTTTTAGACCTACAAAGCCAAATAAGGCTAACCGTATATTTGCAAAGTTATGCAAAATCGGCAGCCTTTTGTGCATTGTTAATCTTGATTATGCGCCACAGACTAATGTGCAGAAGTATTTTTCAAATCCGCTTCATAACGAAGGCCAAATTGTTGTCTTGCCTCCTCCATCACTTCAGCGACTGCCAGTGAACACTCCAAAGAGTTAATAGAACTGTTGCGTTCCCCACTCTTGATCAGATCCATAAATTCCTGAATTTCATAATACATGGGCTCACGCGTCTGAGCCTTGGTCAAATCCTCAATCGTGCCGTCCCGATAATGAATTTTCACCTCATAGGGCTGGCTGATTTTGTCAATCACCATCGTTCCATACTCACCCTGAATTTCGGCAGGCAAATAGGAATCTGTAATTTTGGAATGCATGACGATCGCATCCATATCCGGATACTTCATTACAATGCTGCCCTCGCCGTCGACACCAGAGGATAACAGCACACCCACCGCTCGGATCTCATCCGGTTTGCCAAACAATGCCACCATCGGATACAAACAATACACTCCCAGATCCATCAAGGAACCATTTGAAAAAGCCGGATTAAAGGCATTCAGCACCTTACCCTGCTTAAAAGCATCAAAGCGTGAAGAGTATTGACAGTAACTTGCAAAATAACGCCGAACCCGGCCTATTTTATACATATGATCCTTTATAATTTTAAAGTTGGGCATAAGCGTGGATTTAACAGCCTCCATCAACAGAACATCGTTGTTGCGCGCGGCTTCGATCATGCTCTGCACCTCTGCTGCATTAGAAGCAAAAGGCTTCTCACACAGCACATGCTTTCCATGGTTCATACATAAGATCGCTTGCTCTGCATGTAAGGAATTAGGACTGGCAATGTATACGGCATCCACCTGATCACTTGCAGCCATTTGCGCCAGATCTGTAAAAACCTCCGGCTGGCTGCTATATTTATCAGCAAAGGCTTGGCCTTTCTCCTCTGTTCGTGAGTACACCGCAGTCAGGGAAAATTCGTCTGTCTCTATCGCAGCTTGAATAAATCTTTCCGTTATCCAGTTCGTTCCAACGATACCAAAACGCATCACAGTATCCCATCCTTTCCCGTGAGTCATTACAATTAATATATGTTCCTATTCTCGCATTCCAGCCAAGACTTGTCCACTATACCGCTTGTCATCCCCCATGCTTCCACATATTAAAAAAGACTGCGGTCTATCAGCTTAATTTATACTGATTGTACCACAGTCCTTGTATGCTTTTTGGGGTTATATCTCTACTTTGTGGAGATTACCTTGCCCACTTCTGTCAAAATGGCATCCATGGAGGCAGGGTCGTGTACATCGTACTCATCAATGTTTAGACGCAGTACAGGACAGGCATCAAATTCGTTGATCCAATTGGAATATCTGCGATGCATTTGCTCCCAATAGGATCGCTCGGTCTGGATTTCCATTTCGCGGCCGCGTTCTTCGATCCGACTCAGTATGGAGGGCAAGCTGCCTTCCAGATAGATCAGCACATCAGGGTGCGGAAAGAACGGGGTCATGACCATCGCCTCAAACAGGCTAGTATATGTTTCATAATCGGTAGGGTTCATTGTTCCCTGATCAGCATGCATTTTCGCAAAAATACCCGTATCCTCATAAATGGAACGATCCTGCACAAAACCTCCACCAGACAAGAAAATGTTCTTTTGCTCCTTGAAGCGTTCCGCGAGAAAATAGATTTGCAGATGAAAGCTCCATCGTTCGAAGTCGTGATAAAACTTCTCCAGATACGGATTATGATCGACTTGCTCTAACGAGGTTTTAAAACCAAGACGACTGGCCAAAGCACCTGTTAACGTGGATTTACCTACACCTACCGTACCCGCTACCGTAATCAGGGCATTTGCAGGAATGTTGTAATTATTCACTATATGAGCTCCTTTACATCGGAAACAATTTGTTCAAATTGTGCCTGGTTTTCTACAAAATCAATTTCATTCCCGTTCACGGTTAATATACGTGGAGCAGGTGACTGTTCGGCGAGAAACTGAATGCCTTTATCATAATCCGTAATCAATTGCTCCAGATAGGCAGGGTCCATCTCCTGTTCAAAGGAGCGTCCGCGCTTACGGATTCTGCTCAGCAACGTATCCAAATCTGCTCTAATATAAACGATAATGTCCGGCTTAGGCATATCATCGGTGAGCAAATGATAGATTTGGCGATATTTTTCGAGTTTTATACCTTTAAGTGTACGTTCAGCAAAAATCAGATTTTTATAGATATGGTAATCTGAAATCACAGGCTGAGCTTTCTCGATATATTGCAGGCCAGTATCCTCTAGCTGCTTATACCGATTGCAGAGAAAGAACATTTCCAGCTGAAAGCTCCACTCATCTATATTTTGATAGAATTTATCGAGAAACGGGTTTTCCTCGACAATCTCTTTGATCATCGGCAAATGTAGCTCGGTTGAAAGCATCGAAGCCAACGTCGTCTTGCCGGCTCCAATCGGCCCTTCAACGGCTATAAACGGGGCTTGTTTCATGCGGTTCTGCTCCTCCTTGTACTCCAGGTCCATCCTGTGGACAACTATCCTATTGTATCACAAGGAAGTACGCTAGAGGCATAGCAAATCTATGGATAAAACAAAAAAACAGAGCAGCTATGTTTGGATTCATAGCGCCCTGTCCTGCTTAATATTTTGTCTGTCTCTCATTTAAACCAACCTTTTTCATTAAAACGTGTAATGGCCTCAATCCGGTTGCTGACACCCAGCTTATCGAGAATGACTGAAATATAATTCCGCACTGTCCCTGTTGTTAAATACAGTTCACCAGCAATTTCTTTGGTGTTCTTTCCGTCAGCAATAAGCGCCAAAACGGTCTTTTCACGCTCAGTCAGCGGGTTGACCTCGGCATAAGCATCATCAACCAGTTCTGGAGCGTAAATACGTCGACCTGCCATAATACTGCGAATGGAGGAAGCCAGTTCTTCACTGGGACTATCCTTGAGTAAATAACCGTGTGTGCCCGCCTTAATCGCTCGTTCAAAATACCCGGGGCGAGCAAACGTTGTTAAAATAAGCACCTTGCAATTCAAGCCTTTGAGTTCCTCTGCCGCATCCAATCCGCTCTTGATCGGCATTTCGATGTCCATAATGCATATGTCTGGCTGATGCAGCTTCACCAGTTCTATAGCTTCTTCCCCGTTGCTTGCTTTTCCGACTACTTTCATGTCTTCTTCCAAGTCCAACAGGGAGGCTAGAGCACCCAGCAGCATACGCTGGTCTTCTGCGATGACGATTCGAATCATGGCCCCACCTCCTCATTCGGCTTTTCAGTGATGTTAGGCACTTTAATGACCAGGGTCGTTCCCTGATCTGAACGCAGTTCCATACATCCGTTCACGAATTCGAGCCTTTCCTTCATGCCTTGCAGACCATGTCCCCGAAAGACTGCATTTTCTCCCATAATACCAACTCCATTATCCTGAATCCGCAGGGTCAATTCCTTACGAGACGGCTCAATGGTGATGGAGCAAGCGGTAGCTCCACTGTGTTTCACTACATTGGTTACGGCTTCCTTCATACACATACTCAGCACATTTTCATTCATTAATGACGTATGCTCCAGCTTCGGGTCGCCCTCCAAGGTCAGTTCGATGTGAGCAGCCTTTAAAATTTGCCGAATACGCAGCAGTTCATCCTCTAGTCTCATGCCGCGCATTTGAGTAACCATTTCTCGTACTTCTTTTAACGCACTTCTCGCCGTAAGACGAACATCGTTAATTTCGGCATGAGCCCGTTCCGGGTACTGGTCCAGCAGCTTGCCCGCCAAATCGCTCTTCAGTCCAATGAGTGACAGCTTCTGACCCAAGGTATCGTGCAGGTCACGCGCGATTCTTTGCCGTTCCTCCAACTTAATCAATTCCGATATTTTTTTATTGGCATCCTCCAATTGGACCTGAAGCCGATCACTTTTGTTGCGATTAAAGTTCGTAATCGGCAGGAGAATCACACCAATCAGATTGAGCAGGATAAAAGGAATCTGCTTAATAAAAACGGGATTCTGTGAAACAAACCCGTAATTAATTAATCCAATCGTAATCACCATTAAAATAATATACAGCGTCGTAAATGCAGCCTTACTTTTCATATTACCAATCAGATAAGCGATAAATATGGAAAAGTACATATAGCTAAATAGCAGCGTCATCGTAATCGATATAGCAATCTGCACACTGGTCCAAAAGTATATGAGCCAGCCTTGAGAGACAAAAGCCAGTACATAACAAGCAAAAAACACCAAAATAATAGCAGTTCCCAGAATAATATGACTTGTAGATGAAGAGCTAAAATAATAAAAGGGCAGGATATAAAAGACAACCCACACATAAGGGCTAAGTCCCGTATTTCTTTGGAAAATCTGATACCACTTTTGCATCCTGCCACCCTTTTCTACTTTAGATACCCCTTATTTTATCATACCAATTTCCGTACAACGTTATTTTCGTTCCGTGCCTACAACAGGCGTAGGGATGGGCTTTGAAGTGCCAACACGTTTGCTAAGCAGCGGCTTTACTTGTTTAAAGGTCAGAAAGGTCTTGGTACTTTCATCCCATAGTCGGAACTTCAAAGATTCCAGACTGCTACTCACCGTAATCGTGGTCGCCTTTTGCAGCAACGGTGTCGCTTCATGCGCTTTCTCCAAATTGTAATTTGGTACTTTCGGGCTCAAGTGGTGAACATGATGAAAACCAATATTACCTGTAATCCATTGCAATACTTTAGGAAGCTTGTAGTAAGAACTGCCCTCGACGGCCGCATTAATATAACTCCACTCTTCATCATGCTCAAAATACGAATCCTCAAACTGGTGTTGCACATAGAACAGCCAGATTCCCAACATACCAGAGACAAAAAAGATAGGCGTCTGTACCAGAAGGAATGCCTGCCAGCCAATAGCCCAGCACAACAGTGCATACAATGCAACAATGGATATATTCGTCACATAGGTGTTTATTTTTTCCTTACGTTTGGCTGTCTTGACATTAAACCGATAGGAAATCAAAAAAGTATAGATTGGACCTAGGCCGAACATAACCCAAGGATTTCGATATATACGATAGGCCAGCCGTGTCCATGTGGAAGCTGCTGTGTACTCTTCTACCGTGAGCACCCACATATCACCTGTGCCTCTTTTATCCAGATTACTGCTGGTTGCATGGTGGATCGCGTGACTATTTTTCCATTGGTGATAAGGGCAGAGCGTAATAATACCTGTAATCGTTCCCACAATATCGTTCAGCTTGCGACTTTTGAAAAAAGATTGATGACCACAATCGTGAAAAATAATAAACGTCCGTACCACAAACCCTGCCGCAATAATGGTAATGGGAAGCGTCAGCCAGTAAGAAACCGCTAGGCTAAGATAAGCGGCATACCACAATAGGATCAGCGGTCCCAAGGTATTGAACAGTTGCAGAACGCTGGATTTCGTGTTTATTTTCTCGTAGGGAGCCATATTTTTTTTCAATTGAGCTAACGGGAGTTGTGTCATACCCATTATGATCCTCCTTTAAAATGCAGCCCATACCTTAATCCTGTCAGGCGTACATGTTGATCTAAGCTCAGTATAAAGAGACCGCTGTATCTGCTGTAGTCATAAACGTCAGTTCAGGCATATGACATTTGTCATATAGACAACTAACCAAACCTGTTTGGCAAATGTTCACGGGTTTCTTTTCTACTGTTATTTTGTTAAAATATAAGATATATAACGCTGTATGTGACTGGCGAAGTCAGTGGAATGAACCACGAGGGAGCATACAATCAAGCGTACCGTTCGCCTGGGAGAAGTATTTGCAGAGGATTCGTCTGTCTTGACGACCTTGTGCAAATACTTTTTTTCGTTTTCGAAGACCATGACACCCTGTTGATTCCATTATGCGATAAATTCAGAGGAGGCTCGGACTATGGCTATTATCATGAAATCCAAAGAAGCAGCTGAGCAAGTGTATGCAACGATCCGTTCCCAAGTAGAGCAAATGAAACAGCAAGGACACCGTCCCCATCTGGCAACCCTGTTGATAGAGGGTGATCCGGCATCTGCATACTATGCACGGACCAAGCAAAAAATAGCAGAGAAGCTGGGCATCTCATTTCATCTCCATACTTTTAATCGTCATGTAAGCGAAGCCGAACTTCTGCACGTGATCGGTACCCTAAATGATGCATCCCATGTACATGGCATTATGCTGGAACTCCCGCTTCCGCAACATCTTTCTGCCTCCGTTATTAAACAATCCATCGCCCCCTACAAGGATATTGATGGAATTACGCCTGATAACAAGCTGGCTACCGTTACGGGTGACGCAGGGCTATACCCCGCTACACCTCAAGCCTGTATTGAACTGCTCAAGCATTACGGCCACTCCTTGGCAGGCAAAAATGTCACGCTCGTCGGCATCGGACAGACGGTGGGACTTCCCCTTTTCCACATGCTGCAAAGAGAAAATGCCACCGTCACCGCCTGTCATGCAGGTACGCGTGATATTGCAGAGCATCTGAGCCATGCAGACATTGCCTTCGTCGCAGTCGGATGTCCTGATGTGATTACGCAGGATATGGTTCATCCAGGTCTGATTCTCGTGGATGCAGGAATTAATGAGACGCTGGAGGGTAAAATTGTGGGGGACGCTGCTCAGGACGTTGTAGAAAAGGTACATGCCATTTCTCCCGTTCCCGGCGGTGTAGGCACCTTAACGACCGCAATTTTGTACAAAAACTTGCTCAAAGCGATACATCTGCAACATTACTCCAGAGAGGTGGTTTATTCATGAGTGAACTGTCGTGGAACCAGTCCATCGGACATTTTCTGAAAGAAGCTGCAAGTGCAGCGCCTACCCCTGGTGGAGGAAGTGTATCCGCGCTGGCTGCGGCACTAGGCGCAGCGATGACCTCCATGACCGCCAACCTTTCACAAGGAGGAAAATACACGCAATTCAGTGAACAAATGGTGCAAGTCATTAGCAGTATGGAAAGATTGTCTACGCATTGTGAGGAACTGATGGCCGCAGACATCCAATCCTTTGAACAGTACATGACCGCGCTGCGTTTGCCCAAAGAAACAGACGAAGAAAAGCGCTATCGTACCCATTCCTTACAAACAGCTGTGATTGCTGCCATTGAAGTACCTATGCGCCTGCTGGAAGTATGCCGGGACGGACTATCACAAGCCTACAATATTGTGGAAATATCCAATAAAAATGTGATCTCTGATCTGGGCATCGGTGCGATTTTGTTTGAAGCAGCGGCTCAATCCGCCCTGCTCACCATTGATATTAACCTTGCCTCGCTAAAAGACTTGGATGTCAAACAATCCTACGAAGCCAAAACAGCCACACTCCTCCGTGAAATCGGACAAATTAAAGAGCAAACCTTGTTGACCGTACGCAGTCGAATCGCAAGTAGTTAGCTCATACTACGCACTAGCTGTGCTAACCCATATATTCTACCTACTTGCTAACAGAAATAACCTCCAAATCCATCTCTATTCGTTGGGTTTGGAGGTTATTTTATTGCAATTCATTATATTTGGAAAACTTTTCTATACTTTCTTCGTCTATGGATTAGGGATATTCTTTAAGATTACTTTTTCTCTTATACACATTGATCAAGAAATGAGGAAAATCGTATGAAAAGACGTGGTCTATTACTCAGTATAATTACGTTATTACTGATCAGTCCCAGGGTGTGGGCGGCCGGAAATGATTCTACATCGCATATTCGCTCCTATGATTCCGGAAGTCTGATCCAATCCGATGGAAGCTTGTGGCTGTGGGGCTATAATCAATCCGTACCGACTCGTGTAGAGGGTAAGCCAAACGTAATAAAAACATTCTCTAATATCATCAACGAAGGTGATCTGCTATTTACCTTGCAAGACCACTCTGCTTGGTATGTGCCTAGAAACAACATTTCTGAATCTGTGAAGTTTGTTCCTCTGGAAGGACTACAGAACCTCGCTGCTGTAAGTAGTTTGAATGATCATGTACTCGCTCTGACCAACGAAGGCAGCATATTTCTCGCTGATCAACTCGAAGATAAAAATACCTTTAGTCCTTTTCAAATTCTGTCTGGCATCGACGAGGTTGCCGATATAGTCAGTTACTATGAAGAAAGACCGGATTATGAGGAACGCTGGATATTTCTTAAGAAAGACGGCAGTGTATGGAAAAACACAACAGCCTTACAGGGCTTCGAACCTATTTCACCATTAAAAGACATTAAGGCAATTGCTAAAAATATAGCCTTAAAAAAGGATGGTACCGTGTGGACGTGGCCCAAAGAATTTGATAAAAATGCAGCTCCGTCCGAAACGCTAGCCGTATCACAAATTCAAGCCTTATCGGGCATCAAGACAATCAAGGCTAATAGGTATTCCAATCTCGCCATTGATCAGCAAGGTCGGCTATGGTTCTGGGGGGCTACAGTTACAGGTGCCTTAGACAATACGACCTATCACAACACTAATATCCCTGTACTGCTAACAGGAGTAAAGGACGTTAAAGACGCCTTTTTCGTTGAGCGCTCCCTTCTTGCTCTAACCACTGCTGGTAATGTATATGTTGCATCTCTAGATGGCGAAAAATTATCCTCCAATGTCCCTTTTACATTACTTGCTCAAAATATTCAAAGCATCAAGGCAGGCCCACGGCACGTCATCATGCAAAAGGCAAACGACGCACTGTGGGGCTGGGGTGTTAACAAACACGCGCAACTCGGCATAGGCGATTATGAATTTCTTTATAATACGCCAGTTCCTGTACAAAAGCCGATTCTCGTCCGTCTCAACAGTACACCTGTCCCTCTAAGCAACGGTGTGATTACCCGCAATGGGCAGGCGTTTATTCCCTTGCGTTCTGTTTTTAACCAACTGGGGGCCGACATCACTTATGATTTCAACAGCAAAATAGCGAAAATGAATCAGTCCAAGGCGGGAGACCATCCCGTCTCTCTAGAAATTAATTTTAAAACCAGCCAAACAAAAGTGAACGGTAAATCTGTAGAACTCACTAATCCGCCCTTCATGGTGAACGGTATTGGTTATCTTCCACTGAGGCTCATCAGCGAGACACTGGGAGCCAAGGTAGATTGGCTACAAAAAGAAGATACTATCGTAATTACGACGAAATAATATATAAAAGACCAGTCCAAACATGATTTATGTTGGACTGGTCTTTTATTGCTATATACTGCGTGTAGTATGCAGCTTCCTATCTGCCTTCGACATTTCGTTACAACACAAAATCCACCTATTTTTTAGCTTTATTCTCTTTCTCTCTTTCAACCAGCATATCCACAATCATATCAATCTGTCCGGTAATAGCGATCGGATCATAGCGATAGTACGTATCAAAATCATTAAAGAACACTCTATTATTCTTCACCGCAGGCAGATTGCCCCACACAGCGGACGATTTCAGTTGCTTAAGCGCGGTTCCCTTTTTGTCTGGATCATAGGTTGTCAGGAACATGTAATCTGCGTCATACTGCGGCAGTACCTCCATTGAAAGCTGTACGGTTTGTTCCTTGGAATTAGCTGTCTTCTTCGGCATGTTCAGTTTGAGCGCATTGTATACGGCTTGTCCGCCTCGTCCCGCATTGTCACCAAAGATCCAAAGTGCGTTCTTGTCCGTCAGCTCATACAACCCGAAAGTTGCCTTTTCGTCAATAACACCTTTCAGACGAGCGCGGCCTTCAGCAGCCTTTTTGTCAAAGGCGGCAATAAATTGCTCAGCCTTCTCCTTTTCCCCAGTGATATCGCCGAACAGCTTGACCGTATCATAGATATTAGTCGTGGTGCCGAACGGAATGTACAGGGTAGGTGCAATTTTAGACAAAGCTTCATAATTCGTATCCTTCATAACCACGATCAGATCGGGTTTGAGTTCCAGCGTCTTTTCCAAATTGGTAGGATCACCCACCTCTTTGGTTCCTTTTTCCTTTAGCAAATCAGTCAGAAAAGGATTTTGAAACGCAGTCGGCTCCACACCCACCACGTTAGCACCAACAGACAGCAGTTCTCCGCCGTAAAAATCCGTTACAATACGCTGTGGCTTAGCGGGAATCTCAATATCCCCTTTAACCGTTTTAAAGCTTCTCGTCTCTCCAGTAGAAGCCGATTCTTGCTTATCTCCTGAAGTTGAAGCGGTATTACCTTCAGTGTTATTTCCGCCGCATGCGCTGATAAATACAGCCAATACAAGCATCAAAGTAGCCAGCATAAATATCGATTTTTTCCTCAACCTATTAGCCCCCTATGTAATATGGTAATAGCCTTATACCATTATGATAATGATTATCAATATCGTAAGAAATATATCAAGCGTCATCCTTGCTGTCAACTGCAAAGCGAACTTTTTATTATTTCACTTTTAAAATAAAAAGACCTGCCAAAATGATGGCCAGGTCTTTTGGATGCGGCTGCTTCTTAAACCTACAAATTGGGGCTAGGTTGCTGAAGGGCTGCTTTCCGGTGATCGCTGTTTTGTTTTATATTCTTCTCCCCAATCCTTCATCAGATTAATAATCGGGATGAGTGTTTCTCCAAACTCGGTGAGAGAGTATTCAACCTTAGGCGGAACCTGCTGGTAGACTTCACGATGAACGACACCGTCCTCTTCCAGCTCGCGCAATTGGAGTGTCAGCATACGCTGGGTAATTCCCGGGCAGATCCGCCGAAAATCACTAAATCGCTTAGTCCCATACATGAGATGGTATAAAATAATCCCTTTCCACTTGCCCCCAATCACATCCAACGTGTACTCAACAGGACACGCCTGATCATTCCCAGCGGTACATTCACCAAAACCGCCTTTCCGATTGCGCATTGGCCCTTCTCCTCCTTGGTATCATTTTATATACTACAGCACATTAATGTGCGTACTTCAAAAATGGTCATGTATATTCTAATATTAGTCATGCACTTAGTAAGCGTCAATTTCAATCACAACCATAAGGAGTGGAATCACGATGGAAACCTTAACAACCACTAAAGATCAAATCTTGGCTGCATACAAGTTCAGACATGCTACAAAAGAATTTGATAGTCATAAGAAAATTAGCGATTCCGATTTTGAGTTTATTCTTGAAACCGGTCGTTTATCCCCAAGCTCGTTTGGCTTTGAACCCTGGAAATTTGTTGTCGTCCAAAGTACAGATATGCGTGAGAAGCTGCTGCCCTATTCCTGGGGGGCCACAAAACAGTTGCCAACAGCAAGCCATTTCGTACTTATTCTCTCCAGATTGCCTAAAGATATGGTAGCTTCATCCGATTATATCAAGAATATGATGGTAAACGTGCAGCAATTACCTGCTGAAGTGATGCAAGGCAAAGAGAAGGTATATGACGCCTTCCTAAAATCAGATTTTGCGCTTGAGGAAAATGAAAGAGCTATGTTCGAGTGGGCATGCCGACAAACCTATATCGCACTGGGCAATATGATGACTGCCGCAGCTCAAATCGGCATTGATTCCTGCCCTATCGAAGGTTTTAATAAACAAGAAATTGAACGCATCCTCTCCGAAGAAGGCATTATGGATGCCGAGCATTTCGGTATTTCTTGTATGGTGGCTTTTGGATACCGCCTGAACGAACCGCGCGACAAAACTCGGCGACCTGTAGATCAGATTGTGGAGTGGGTATAAAGCGCGGAATATCCTTATTAAAAACAAAGGGCGCTCCAAGCCATTTCCATGGCTAGGGGCGCCCTCTTTACATAAAACTATAGCTCCTAAAAATGTGGTCACTTCATAATAACGCCTACTGATAGTTCACTTCTTCCACGAAATAGATTTCCTTCAAACGAGTTTTCACGCGTTGAATTTCATCTGCTGTTAAAGGAGCTGTTGGACATAGCTTGAAGTTCCTTCCAGTGACATAGCTTACGTCCGTGTGACTATTTTCCGGGCTGTAAGCAAGCTTCGGAACCGGTTTTGGGGTATAATCGGTAAAGTCAATAATGGACCATGCCGCATCTCCATCCTCTTTGGATAAAATAATACGCTGTGAGGCATTTTCAGTCCACAAATAGCGCAGATTTGCCGGTGAATTATTGGAATCCATAGCCGTCTTTATTCCTGAACCTCTAAACATGAGCGTAAACTCGGTATGATCATTATTGGCTCCTGCTACCGATTCATAAATCTGTTTCAGCCCGTCTACACCCACAATCTCGACCTTGCGATCAAGCGGGAAATGATTCACAAAGTTCTCCCATATTGGACCCATGTTATGGGTGTTGGCAAGTGCGTTGATGTCCAAAATAATGGACAAGTAGTTTACCGTATTTATACGTTGATAAGGGTTATCCAAATATTGCTGTACTATATACAGTTGTGGTGCCGCATCCGTCTCCGTCACATAGGGATCACCCGGATGAAGAGTCCAGCGTGAGGAATCTTTCGTATAGCGTGATCCAATTGGATCAATCGTAACCGAGTTCATGAATACGGTACCGCTATTATCAGCGATTCCTTGTGCGGGAACAATTGGATTGTCCTTATGAGACCAGTAAGGCATCAAAGGTGAGCCCTCACCATACATACCGTTGACATTATATTGTGTAGCCGACCATCCCATCGCGGATGTAATCCGATAGTGATCTTTAAGCCATTGAGTCTGTTCAGGATTCACCGTAAAGCTCGTCAGTGATTTCGGCAGATACTTCCGATATTGGTCTGTATCCATGCTTTCAAACACGGATGGTGATCCCATCGAACCAGATTGGTGCAGCTCATTGAATGCATTATAACGATACATATACAGCCACTCATCCATCTTTGCTTCCCAAACAGGAAGCCCGGGCTCGGACTGGTTCGGGTACCCCGCCAGAATCCCAACTTCATCTCCATACTGATCGACAAATGCCAGAACCTGTTCAAGCTGCGGCCGATTCGCTTCTACAAAAACAAATCCGTTTTGCATCGCCCATGTCACTTTAATGTTGGGACCAAAGTGATCCATCAGCAATTGACGAGATTGCCTGATTTGATCTACCGTAGTCGCGCTTCCCTGCAGCATGATGGAGACAGCAAAATATTGCTTCTTGCGTTCCCCGGGTTCTACCGTTAATTCCGCATCAGATGTGAAGAGAATCCCTTGGGATGGAGACTCAACTGTGATTTTTAATGGAATAACCGAGTTCACTGCTGGAATCAAATGCAGGTTGGCAATCTTTCCATCCTCTTCAAATATTCCTCTGGAATCCTTTATCCGAAGTATCAAGTCTGATGGCAGCATTTTAGGAGCTATAATCTCTCCTTTAGCATTACGAAATACGTAGGACATTTTCCAAGCAGCTGGATCTAAAGCTGCCGCCTCTGAAATGGTATACGTGGCCAAGTATACAGACCTGATTACGTTCGGTGGCTCTGCCGGCGGAGTCTTCCCTTTCACGATCAGCTTGGTCTGAGCTGTAAGAACCCGATAAGGTTTGGCAATGGTGACCTTCATTTCTACCGGAATGAAGCTGTCCGCAGCCGGTATATTTTCGGGATGTGCGATTTTCCCTTGTACATCAAAGACACCTAACCCATCACTAAATGTGTACGTAACACTTGTGACACTGGCAGCAGGAATGCTTACTGGTCGTCCTTCATTGTATAGCTGAAAGGATAGCTGATACGAAGGGTACGTTTCCGGCTGATTTACTAGCTCCTGCGCCTTGATTACGACTTCATCGACCAAAAAATCCGAAGAGTGGTCCGGTGGAATCACCGATGGGTCAACCGGAATTATTGGTGGTTTGGGATTAGGCACCGGTGGTGTGATTGGCGGTTCCGGTTTCGGCTCCGGTGGTGTCACCGGAGATACTGGTGAATCAGACCTTGGGCGATGCCTTTTAGGCTCCTCAATTTCCGAATTCACAGGTTGTTGCCTAATTTCCGGTGTCAAATCGACCGCAATCTTCTGCGATTCTTGTTGGCTGGTCGCCTGAGGCATCGTTGCAGCTCCATTTTCTAATGACTCCAGCAAACGCTTGGCACGTTCTTTCAGAACGTCACCGCCTAACCATAACCGATAAGCAACCAACGTGGCGTCCTGCCGACTCACAGACTCTTTAGGGTGGAAATAATGATTTGTATCCCCCTCAATCAGTTCCAACCGTTCCATCAGCCATACGCTCGTTTGTGCATAATTTGATATATTAGGTTGATCCACAAAACTGGATATACCAGCAGATCGGGTATCATCAGTAACACCAAAATACCGGGCATACCAAACGGCCATATCCTGACGAGTCATATTGTGCTTGGCACCGAATAATTGATCACTAATCCCTTTCGTAATGCTTTCTTCCTGCAAGGCCTGTACATAAGGTAAAGCCCATGGTGACACATCCCGAAAAGAAGTTACGCCTCTGTTATTCGATGTTCGCTTTAAGGTTTTAGCGAAAATGCTTGCCCATTCCTGACGCGAGATAAAATGTAAAGGTCGAAAGCTCCCATCCTGATAACCCGTAACATAACCTTGAGCAGCCATGGCCTCAATCGCATCAGCTGCATAGGAATGTTCGATATCGTTAAAGGCTCTGTCCGCAAAAACAGGCGCACTATGTATACAGAACAACCAGACAGCCAGTAAACCAGCCATGTAATGCCTAATTTGTTTTAACTTTTTTTCATAATTCATTATTTGAGATCATTACACCTCCTTTACGAGATAGCACTGGGCCACTTTCACCTGTACCTTCATATCAATTTTGAAAATCATCCTCTTTTGTTTTCAAACGGTTTTTCATTACTGTTAACACCAAACTGTATATACTTGAATTATCGGAATAATCTCCCTAGGATTGAATAAAGCCAGCAAAAAAAGTGGTTTGAGCAATCTGCTGTCCTGCTCTTTCACCATATTTTTTTAAGCCTTAATTCCCTATCACTAAACAATGGTTTTCATTGGCAATTAAATACTTATCACCTTTTGGGCCTATCATTTTAATCATGTACACATAAATAAAAAAAGAGATGACATCTGTATCCGCATTCGTCTGAATACAAAATGTTATCTCATTTTTTGTGTAAGATACACTTATTAAGTCCTGGCTGCTCGTTAATCCTTTTTCAACTCAGAACCCTTATAAATATAAAAGTAGCCCTTTAGAGTTCCGTTTTGCGGATAAGCAGCAGGATCTTTGTCTTTTATTTGACTTACCCACTCTCGATTTATAAGCGTAGAGGGTCCTTCCTCAACTAGTTCTTCAGCAGACATTCCCGTGATTGATTGTGCTGTGCTGGACCAGAATGTAACTAAGTAGACATCGTTAGCATTAAAATGATAGCGTCCTTCACTTGGAGTTCCCTCATAAAACAGCTCAGCCAAAGAAGCAGCCTCAGATCCTCTCATAAAAATTCGAATCTCATCAGTTCCGTTCCATGTATGAGGAATTCCGCCTTTTGGATTCACGTATTCTACAATTGCTGGCTCCTTATCGGTATTAAAATCAACAATCGCATAATGATAAACCTCATCCGTTACACTCTTGGTTGCAAATTCAGTTGTTTTATCTGTTTGATAGCCACTGAACTTTCCATACACATTTGGAGTTTTGCCAATAGCAGCAAGGGCCTTTTCCTGATCCATAGATCCGGCTCTACCAGCTACTGGTGTCAGCCTGTAGGTCTTGATTTCAGTCCCCTTGTACTGATCCCAAGTGTATTCGTAATAATATTTTGCATAAGATATTCCACTGTTCCAGCCTACAGATACCAGCATGATAATACCTAGCATGAATACTACTGGCCATTTTTTCAACTTCATACCCACAACCTCTTTTCTTCATATACACTCAAATCATCATTAGAATTATAGCTTTTCAATAATTCTACTAACAGTTAAATATTAGAAGGAAGTGTGGATAAATTATGTCTTTTCTGTTAGTTAGTCATGTGACTCCCTATATTATTGTTTTTATGAATATTTTCCGTTCCGGCATCCAATGCAGTTTTGTAATATAAGCATTTATGTTCGATAACTTCCATTGTTTTTTTTAGTTCCTCCATTTGTGCTTCTACAGTCGCTTTTCGTTCGATAAACATGTCATATCTTTGTTGTAGTGTGGAATCTCCCCCAGAACACCAATCAATGAAATTTTTAATTTCTTTGATCGGCATTCCGGTGGATTTTAGACATTCAATTATTTTTAAAGCGTCAATATCGGATTCTTTAAATAATCTTGTTCCGCTAGATGTCCGTTCTACAAAAGGCATAAGTCCCTCCTTGTCGTAGTAACGCAATGCATATGCTGTAAGATTCAATTCTTTAGCAACTTCGCTGATCGAATATGTCTTCATCATGTATCTCCTATCCTTAATGATATAGACTTCGAGTTAACTCTAGGTATAAAGGGATTCTATCAAGCTATTGGTTGAGTGTCAAAGTCTCCTAGCATAATTTTTTAAAAGGAATATAGGTAGTTGCTTGACTTAGAGTTAACTATAAGGATTAACATTGATCTGCAAGAGGAAAACTTCAATCGACTTCACTTAGTTTTCACTTTGTATTCAATACAATTACTTTCTCTTGAAAAATATAAGTAATTAGGAGGCTATTTATGATTACTGCTAAAGCACGAGCTGTCGACGGCCCAGACAAACCGTTTCGAGCGGCTGAAATTAAACGACGGGATCTTGATTCACATGATGTATTGATTGAAATTAAATATGCTGGCATATGCCATTCTGACATCCACACTGCTCACGGCGAATGGGGACCCGTGAACTACCCACTTGTACCTGGACATGAAATTGCAGGGATTGTTACGGATGTAGGAGCTAAAGTTACAAAGTACACAGTTGGTGACCGGGTAGGAGTTGGCTGTATGGTTGATTCCTGTGGCGAATGCGAGAACTGTCGTAAAGGAGAGGAACAATACTGCCTTAAAGGAAATGTCCCTACCTACGCTGGTGTTGACAAATACGGCGAGCCTACACAAGGCGGGTATTCCACCCACATTGTCGTAACTGAGGATTTTGTAGTAAGAATTCCAGATAATATTGAGCTTGACGTGGCTGCTCCATTACTTTGCGCAGGTATTACGACTTATTCGCCGTTAAACCACTGGGGAGCTGGCCCAGATAAGAAAGTGGCAGTTGTGGGTATGGGAGGCCTTGGCCATATGGCTATCAAGATCGCACATGCTATGGGTGCTGAGGTAACCGTTCTATCACAAACATTAAAGAAAAAAGAAGATGGCTTGCAATTTGGCGCGGATCACTATTATGCCACAAGCGAACCAGAAACATTTGAAGAACTGGCTGGACGCTTTGACTTGATTATTAATACGGTAAGTGCCAACATCGATCTGAACGCTTATTTTGCACTACTCACTCTTGACGGAACTTTGGTGAATGTCGGTGCCCCCGGGGAGCCGATGTCACTCAATGTGATGTCCCTTATCGGACATCGCCGTTCATTTGCAGGATCAATGATAGGAGGTATCCGCGAGACACAGGAAATGCTGGATTTCTGTGCGAAACACAATATTGTTCCTAAAATTGAAGTGGTATCAGCTGACCAGATTGACGAAGCTTACAAACGAGTATTAGCATCTGATGTGAAGTACAGATTCGTGATTGACATTAGCACAATGTAAGCTAGGTAAATCAATAAGTTGTAAAAGCAGTTTTAATTTGAAGGTGTCTCCAAGTATAGCTTGGGGATACCTTCGCTTTATTTTGCAATGATCACACCCTTCTGTAGCTCACTCACAGCCTTCCCATTGCTCTATTTCTCTTCATATAAAAAGAAAAGCCGAGTGCAACTCAGGACATCTGAATTACACTCGGCAAATACTACATCTTGAGCAGCCTATTCGTGTTTCTCTAACTCTTCAATTCTCTGCCGCTTTCCTATACCAAAGACAAAATATCCAACAACGACGATCGCCATGAATGTTGCCCCGACAATCAACGACAAGCGTGTGTCCGGGTTAAACCACATTCCAACGATTACGAGCAACAAAAAGATAATGGTGATGTAATTACTGATCGGAAAAAAACGAGACTTAAAATTATGATCTTCCATTTCGTTTTTCCACTTTTTCCGGAATTTAAATTGACTGATGGCTAATGCAAACCACGGTACCATACCCGGGAGAACACTAGCGCTGTAAATATACAAAAACAGTTTGGAATCAGGCATTAGGTAGTTAAATAACACGCCTACCAGTAGCAATGAAATGGTCGTTATTATACTATTTCTAGGGACACCGCTTGCGGAAACCTTCCCGAAGAACTTAGGAGCTTGTCCGTTCTTTGCCAATGTATATAACATTCTGCCCGCACTATAAATACCACTGTTGCAACCTGACATCGCAGCTGTAAGTACAACAAAGTTAATAATACCCGCAGCAGCTACAATTCCTACTTTGGCAAAAGTCAGAACAAACGGGCTGCCAATCTCGCCAATTTGGTTCCAAGGATAAATCGTAACAATGACAAAGATTGCCCCTACGTAAAAAATCAGAATACGCCAGATGATGTTTTTAATAGCTTTTCGCAGGGTCATTTTCGGATTTTCTGCTTCACCCGCTGTAATGCCTACCATCTCAATCCCCTGGTAAGCCGCCGTTACAATACATAGTGCAAATAGGAACCCTTTTAACCCTCCTGCAAAAAAACCACCATGGCTGACTAGATTGGATAGACCTATCGGTTGTCCGCCGTTACCAAGGCCAAAGAAGATCATCCCCGTACCAACTACTAGCATGAAGATAATAGCGATAATCTTAATCATCGCAAACCAAAACTCAAATTCTCCATAGAATTTCACAGCCGCTAAATTGGCCAGCGCAATAATAATTACACCTGCCAAAGCCGGCAACCATTGCGGGATATCCGGGAACCAGTAGCCCACATATACCCCAATCGCAGTGACCTCCGCCATTCCTACAGTAACCCATAAGAACCAATAGCTCCAAGCGGTCAAGAAACCGGCCAAAGGGCTGATGTATTTATGAGCAAAGGTAGCAAATGAGCCCGTCACCGGTTCAAGAATCAGCATTTCCCCCATGATCCGCATGACAAAAAACATAATAATCCCAGCTAAGAGATAAGCCAACAGCACCGAAGGACCTGCCCATTTTATCGTACTTGCCGATCCCATAAACAAGCCAACGCCAATCGTGCCTCCAAGCGCAATCAACTCAACGTGTCGTGGCTTCAGCCCTCTCGTTAATTGTTTCGATTCCAAAAGAACGCTCCCCTTCGTATATGTTCGTCATCAAATGCTAATGATCCGGAAAACTGCCCCCAAACATTATTAATTTTCAGACTGACGTGGTTGATCGAACGACTACACAGTAGCTCCACGATTCATAAATATACAAAGTCAACCACGTCCTATTTGCCGTCCAAACCTTACTGTTTCTAAGACCGAGTCCGTAGCATTAGATGCATTGTATGACAAAAAACGTCTAAATACAACTGCTAATTAGCAGACATTTTTAGACATGAAATGGAAAGGAAGGAGATTCATTTTACTGAACATTGGTCAATTCAATGTAATGCATTAGAGCGTTGAAGATACGTGTTTTTTCAATGATAAATATCACGATATTAAGCTTGTTTAAAGCCTATATCCATACAGTGTAAAACATAAGCTCCGAATGAAAGAGCAACATTTCAAACATACCCTTGTGATATAACTATGCATGAATTCCAAACAAGGAGATGAAGACATGAGTAAGTTAAAAGGTCAAATCGCTTTAGTAACTGGTGCAAGTCGAGGAATCGGTCGTGGCATTGCATTACGTCTGGCTCGGGAGGGGGCCATTGTCGCAGTACACTACGGAAAAAGGCATAAAGAAGCAGATGAGGTGGTTCATCAAATTGAGCAACTTGGAGGGGCTGCATTTACGATTGGTGCTGACTTCAGTGCCCTGAACGGCATTCATGATTTATATGCGAAATTGGATGAAGCGCTTCGGGAATGTACAGGCGATAATCGGTTTGATATTCTCGTCAATAACGCTGGAATAGGTCAAATTGTCCCTCTGGAAGAGACAACAGAAGAATCTTTTGACGAAGTCATGAACATGAATGTTAAAGCACCTCTTTTTGTTACCCAGCAAGCTTTGCCGCGTCTAAAAGATGGAGGCCGCATTATTAATCTCTCATCGTTTGTTACACGCGTGGCCTCCCCTGGTGTTTTTGCATATAGCATGTCAAATGGGGCCATCGACACACTAACGCATGTTTTGGCTCATCAACTTGGGAGCCGTCATATTACCGTCAACGCCATCCAACCAGGCATTATCAATACAGAGATGAATAGCGGAACATTACAAGATCCTGACGGACAGAAATTTGCCGCTGGCCTTTCGACCTTTAAACGTTGGGGAGAGCCTGAAGATGTTGCAGATATAACTGCCTTTCTTGCCTCAACGGATAGCCGCTGGATAACGGGTCAATTGATTGATGCAAGTGGTGGATCTCATCTGTAAATGAACAGATTCAAAATAAAAACAAAATGCGTTGGTGAGAGAAAGTCGTTCTTCTCCACCAACGCATGAAATACGTTATCAGCCAATTGTTCAACATGACTACTACAGATCAGGTGCCGCAGAAGGTTCGGTAAGGACAAGTGGATTCCTCAGGCAATGTAGAGTAAATTTCCTGTTCGGTAGAATAAGCATAAGGGTTCGAAAGAACTTCAAGAAGCTGCTCCATCACTCGGTAATCTTCTCGTTCCACCGCAGCCTCCAGTGCTTCTTCTACCCGATGGTTGCGCGGGATAATTGCGGGATTGCTGCTGCGCATCAGCTGATACGAGGTGGCTTCGGATTCCTGCTGTCTGTTCAGCCTCGCCTGCCACTGCTCGTGCCACTGGGTAAAATCCGCCGTGCTGAACAAAACCGCATCCTCCAGCTTGTTTAAAGTGAGGGCACGGAAGGTATTGGTGTAGTCCGCGCGATGCTTCTGCATGATTTTAAGAAGATCCTCAATAAGGGACTCATCCTGCGGCTCTTCGTTAAAGATCCCCAATTTGGCCCTCATTCCCGCAAGCCAATGATGGCGAAACATGTTTGCAAAATCTGAAATTGCATCCTCGGCCATTTTGACAGCCTGCTCTCTGTTGTCATGCAGCAGTGGCAAGAGGGTCTCCGCCAATCTCGCGAGATTCCACGCAGCGATATGCGGCTGATTGACATAAGCATAGCGGCCCTGCATGTCGATGGAACTGAACACCGTCTCAGGATTATAGGTATCCATAAAGGCGCAAGGACCGTAATCAATGGTTTCTCCGCTAAGAGTCATATTGTCGGTGTTCATCACTCCGTGAATAAAACCCACTAGCTGCCATTGGGCGATCAGCTTCGCCTGACGCTTAATCACTTCCTGAAGCAGTGAAAGGTAACGGTTTTCGTCATTGGCAACTTCCGGATAGTGTCGTTCCAATGTGTAATCAGCCAGAGTCCGCAGATCTTGGGACGTGCCCCATGCTGAGACAAATTGAAAGGTGCCGACGCGAAGATGACTGGCAGCCACACGAGTCAGAATGGCACCGGGCTGCTCTGTTTCCCGGACGATCGCCTCACCCGTGATTACCACCGCCAAGCTGCGGGTGGTAGCAATACCTAGCGCATGCATCGCTTCGCTGATGATGTATTCGCGGAGCATCGGCCCAAGTGCCGCACGGCCATCACCACGACGGGAGTACGGCGTTCTGCCTGAGCCCTTGAGCTGAATATCAACCCGTTTGCCCGAGGGAGTGATCTGTTCGCCGAGCAGTAGAGCACGGCCGTCTCCTAGCATGTTAAAATGCCCAAATTGATGTCCTGCGTAAGCTTGAGCAAGAGGCGTAGCACCCTCGGGAACCTGATTGCCGGCCAATATCGCTACGGCATCATCTTTTTGCAGCGCATTTTCGTTCAAACCCAGTGAGACTGCCAACGGATGATTTAAAATGATCAGCTTTGGTGAGCGAACAGGATTTGGATTGAGCTTCGTAAACATGGATTCCGGCAGACGAGAATAACTGTTGTCAAAGTTCCACCCTATTTTATCAGCTATTTCTTTTTTCTCCGTCATAGTGTCTCCTTTTCTGCTGTGGTATCTTGGATTTGCCCATTTTAGTTTTTACTTCTATCCATTTATTATCCACTTTTCACCATGCTGTTGTGCTTTTTTTAACCTACTTTTTTATTGTAACCGCTGATCAAACATGAATTGTATTTGGATACCGAACGGGTCTTCAATAATACCATAGGCTTGGCTAAACACATTACTAGATAAAGGAACAATGATTTTCACTCGGTCATCTGTTATTAGACTATGATAAAAATGTTCAATTTCTTCTCTGTCAGCACTTTGAATACATAATGAAATGTTATTCCCTACGGTATATTCCTCATTGGGATTCATTGG
The DNA here is from genome assembly GCF_038008995.1 of Paenibacillus sp. FSL W8-0439. Lineage (NCBI taxonomy): Bacteria > Bacillati > Bacillota > Bacilli > Caryophanales > Paenibacillaceae > Paenibacillus > Paenibacillus sp. FSL W8-0439. Next base: position 965,832 of record NZ_JBBPAK010000001.1, on the reverse strand, counting down.
TTCTTCTGCTATCATAACCTTTGTTCTTCCGATCAATAAGACAGAATGAGAAATATAATCTTTATTTTCATCAGTAAGCTGTATTGAACTGTCACGTTGGGCCATGTCCTGATAAGTAACGAGAAATCGTTCCTCTGCGTTAAAATGTTTTTTGTAAAAAGCTATAGCTTCCTTTGCTTTTCCGTTCATGGATAAGAAAATAGCTACTTCCAGTGTTGTACTCATGGGTTCAATCTCCTTTTTTATCATGCTTTTAGGTAGATATCTTATAGATTTGATATATCACCTTGAATCTATTATCATTTGTAAAGGTATCAAAACATGACACCTTTTATAAGGAGATTTATGTATGAAGAAACCCGAAAGATTAAATGACATGATTAGATACTTAAACAGTCGAGAGTACTTTAATTTAAATGATCTCATGGATAAATACCACATTTCAAAAAGTACAGCCCTACGTGATATTAGTTCATTAGAACAATTAGGTATGCCTATTTATTCGGAACATGGCCGACATGGACGATATGGTATCTTAAAAAATAGACTGTTATCCCCTATTATTTTTACGATGGATGAAGTGTATGCTCTATACTTTGCAATGTTGACCTTAGAAGCTTATCAATCTACACCCTTTCATTTAAGTGTTAATAAACTCAATGAAAAGTTTGAACACTGTCTTTCTAAAATACAAATAAACCAGATTCATAAAATGAAAAAGGTTCTACAATTTGAAATATATCAGCATAATCATGTTAGTCGTTATTTAGATAAAATTCTAACCAGCGTTCTTAATGAGACGTACTGTAAGATTCAATATTCAAAAAATAACCAGAACAAAAGTTATCATGTTCAATTTTTCAAGATTTCCGCTAAGTTTGGCCAATGGTACGCTACTGGAATAGAGTTAAATACGAACAAATATAGGGTTTTCAGATGTGATCGAATCACCTCAATAGAAGAAGAGGAAATAAATTCTCACTTTTCTATAGATGAACTCCTTATTCGTTCATTAGAAATGTATCAATCTGAGAAGAGCATTGATTTTGAAGTAGAAATTGTAGAACAAGCTAAGGATATTTTTTATAAAGAACATTATCCTTCTATGAAAATAGAACAGGGTCATAAAACAGTCATAAAAGGATTCTATAATCCTGGAGAAGAAGAGTTTATCGCTAATTACTTTATGAGATATGGTCATTATGTACGATCCGTGAAGCCTGAATCTTTAAAACAGATTATTAAAGAAAGAGTTGAGCACCTCTTAAACCACTATCAAAAATTATAAGATCATCGAAGGTTTGTTCAAAATGCTCTCTACATTTTAGCAGGGAAAAGAAGCCTCAAGCTCCTTTTCCCTGCTAACGATGACATTGGTATTATGGCTTCCGTTTGGCGATAACAGCATAAGATACCGTTCTTGTGGTTCCCGTTGGATTCCATGCAGTAAAGAACCATCTGTCTTCAGCCGCAGAATAGTTATCGAGCAGAAACCCTTGCTGATTTCCTGAGAAAATCCATGAACCGCTAATCAGATTGTAGTCGTTACCGTTAATCGTAGTGCTTCTAAAGCTATTAGGAGAAATAGTGACCGGAGCGAAAGTGAAGCGTGCAAACCCATCTCCAAGTTGAGTTACACGAATGGCTTTTCTAACATTCATAACCACATGGCTTCTTTTTTTCAGTTTTTTCCCCAATTTTGCTTCCGCTTTTCTAATTTTCACTAAAGTTGCCTTTCGCAAAGAAATCATCTCCTTCATTGTTATACTTATAGTTAATGAAGGACTAAATGCTTTTGAATGGACAAAATCCCCGGTAAATTGGCTGGATTTTCTGGAGGTGCTGAAACTGAAACAAAAAGCCCTTCCTTTAAATAAAGGAGGGCTTGATACCGCTACTTCTTATTCACTTTTGTTCCTATACCGATTTTGTTAAGCCGATATGGGTGATCATGGTGTCATAGGGCTCTAACTCCATGGTTTGTTTGCCATAGTCCGTTTCAATCGTCGTTTTTTGCAGTTGATTGCTATTGTTAATAACAACCAACATTTTACTTTCTGGATAATAAGCACACTCTGTATATAAGTTATCTGTAATATACTTCGTTTCATTGAGCTCATTGCCCGCAAAGCGGATTATATTCAGTAGCAATCTTGTATTTTCCCAGCTGAATTCGAAAGAAGGAAGGTAAATTCCCTTTCCTTTACCAAAGGCATGAGTGGATAGTGTTATCATTCCATTCGTTTCACCCGCTATCGCAGCTGCCCCATCCGTAAGATAAATCCTATTCTTCGGCGTTATACTTGCCCCTTCAGGCACCAAACCATGCTCATCCCTAACCTCATATGTCCATCTTCCATGAGCTACTCTGGAGCCTGTATCCTCATCCAGACCGAGGACATGTGCCATTCTGAAAAAGCTGTCATGACCTTCAACCGCTGAAGGCTGATTGATGCCAATAAAGGTGCCGCCCTCATAAACCCATTGGGTCAGTAAGTCTACACATTTGTTGTCATCCCAGTACTTTCCGCCACTCCATGCTGTACCAGCAGAGCCCGCATTAATCACTACATCACAATCCTGTAGTATTCCCTGACGGATATCGTCAAAATTAATGAACTGCACTTCAATCGGCAATCCGGATAAAGCCTCATTGATATGAATCAAATCATGCATATATGTTTCGTGAAAATGACCAGACAAGGTCCACGATCTCAATTTTCCCCAGCTGTGCAGAATAGCTACCTTCGTCTTCATGTGATAGGGTTTGCCTTCATGATGCAGTTCTTTGATTTCTCTGAACTCGTTGGCAATCTTTTCGATGTAATCACAAAAATCCGGGTAAGGCTCTACAAGATGCAAATATCCACCCAGTCCAATCCGGTCAATAGGCTCCCTCAACAGGGCGCGCCGGATATTAATCCAATACTTTTTGGCATCCAGCGTGGGGTCGCCCCCTTCCATAAAGGTAGGAAGCCCGCCTAAGCCAACCGGAAATAAGTAGGGATGCAGCCGAATCTCATGCGTATTCACTTTTACACCTGAACACAGCCTTGCCTCATAACCTGAGAACACACATTTGATCAATCCGTCAAATCCAAACTCTTGAAAACGTTCATTATAAGGCTCCATGCCAACCCAACTGTCATCATAAAACACATAGGCCAGCTTATCGTGCTGATGCACAATATCAATTAATTTCTTGCCAAATTCGATTACAAAATCATTGATAAATGCCATCCAGTCCAGCTTGCGCTGCTCAGCCGGGATATGTGTGACGCGATACTTTCCACCATTCACAAAATCCTCGGCAGTCATCGAATACCCATATCTCTTGGCAAATAGATCAAGCGCTCTTGAGCTTACCGTAAAATCGTATGACCCCCAATCAGAGAACAGATGGCGATTGCGCTCATTGCTGCCCCAAATCCAGGCGAAGTTATAAAATAAGGAGGTAAACCGGACAACCGTGGTTTCCTTATGATGAAGACACCAATCTTCCATCCAATCCAGCAGATACTGTTGCGTTTCTGTATAGATAGGATCAATCTGCATCAAATGCTCTTTGTCCCAATGGTTCGTGGTGTGATTGTACATGGAAATCTCTTCCCAGATCCGGTAGACCATGAAGCTTACCGTGTATTTATGCCAAGGAGCAATTCCGGTAATGACCACATTTCCGGATTCCCTTTCATAATTCCATTGTTCTCTTGGAACTTCTTCCCCGGTCGTTCTGTCAAAAACCTGCCAGTAGTTAAGCGCCTCTTTGGAATCATTCACTTTGAATTGTTCTGCAAAAAAATCCTCCATCAGATAGATAGATACATAATTCTGTACAGCTACCTTCGGATTCGTAATTAAAAAACACTGCTGCAGCTTATCCAGATTGCGGGACGCCCACTCGTTATGATCTCTGATGATACAGATTGTAGAATAAATGCCGTATCCAGCGTTTATAATCTCATCGGACAATTGCGTGCCGTCACTGTCACGGATGACATCGGCGCCCCATCGTTCGGCTAATTTTAGGGTCAGCGCCTCGTAACCAGATTCCCCCGGTAGTGTAAAGGCCCCCGTTGTTTGTTTAGACAACTTCAATCCCTCCTAATTCAACATATCGGATAGAAAAGCCAACGCCAAGCCTTGTCCCCAGCCCTGAATCCAGTCTTTAGGAATATTGCGATACCCTTCCCGATCTTTCATAACCGCTGTGCCGCCCGATACACCCAGTACCCGTCCGTCTTCGCTAATATGGTTCAAGATGCCCTCCAATGCCTTTTGCACGTATTTGGTATGCAGCGGATTGCCGTTATTGATCATGGCCGCCGCAATACCGCAAGATGCAGACACTTCTTCATAGGACTCCTCGTCATCCAGTACCGTCCGCCATAAGCCGTTCTCTGTTTGGACACCTTTCAGTGCCGCCAGTTGATCCCGAAGGGAACATTCCACGTCCATACACGGCGGATACAAATACCAGTCTTTCAAATGAATTTTGACTTGCGACATGGTATATGCTCCCCAAGCATTCGCTCTTCCCCAGAAAAATCCGGACATGTGATCCTGTTTGACATTGTTGTAGCCATGGTACCAGAGACCACTGCTAGGGTCTTGCAGGTATTTGATATGCCAGTAATATTGATTTAAGGCATCCTGGATCATTTTCTCGTCCTTTAATTTGGTTCCTACTCGAAGCAGAAAAAATGCCGCCATAAACAACGTATCTGCCCATGCCTGTTCTGGAAAATCATTAGCAGTGGATACCGTATGCTGCAGAACACGATCTCCGAACCGGAGAGCATTATTTTGGATGTAATCCACCTTGCTCATCACAATATCCCAATATTTCTGGTCCCCTGTTTCTTCATACAATGTGATCAGCATATGACCCATGGCACATGTGTTTACCGTCCAGTGCGGCAGACCAAGCTCGATGTATTCATCTGCCCACTGGACAAGCATATTTAAATAATCTTTATTTCCTGTTTGGGTATAGGCTCTGGATACACCATAATAAGCCACACCGCAGGGCCAATCCCATGTTAAATCCATCGCCATGGTTTTTCTGACGACTTTATCAATAACTCTTAGTATCTCTTCCTTGTCATAAGTTAATTGAAGCATCGTTATTCCCCTCTCATTAGCGCGCACGCCCCCAAAGGCGCTTGAGAGCTGTTCGTCACTATTTTGGAAACGCTTTACTTATTCCATTGTACGCAGTAAAATAGTCTCAATCTAAGCACATTCGCAACAAAACTGCGCAATTTCAATCATTTATGTGAGAATTTTGCAAAAATCCAATAAGCGACTTCCAATAAACAATATATAGATCGACATGGTCTAGTTCGTCTATATATTGCACCTTGCAGCGATTGGAATCGAATTTTGCAAAATCCTGATGTATATCTGCTGGCTAAACTTGACATAGCGTTCACCTAGAATCAACTCAAATCCAAGTGTGGGAGTATCGAATATGCCCAGAAAAAAGAAGCCCGTTATAGAATACCGACACTACAGTTTACCCATCAACTTTCCTGTCTTGCTATTAAGCGGTGACCGCTGGAAGATTTCTGATATTAAAAGTGAGCATCTCCATTTTCATAACCATTTGGAGATTGGTATTTGCTATTCGGATAGCGGCTTCATGGAGATCAAAGGAGAATCTGTCCCCTTCAAAGCCGGGGATGTAACTTTCATTCCCAGGTATCTTCCTCATACCACGTACAGTTCGCCAAATACAGCCAGCCTTTGGTCTTATATCTTTTTTTCGCCAGAGGATCTTTTTCAACACACTTTTAAAAGCGCTTACAGCAACTTTGAGCCCAATTTGTGGGTCGTAAAGGGAATAAACTGCATATTAAACAAGGAGCAGCATCCCAAGGTGTATACACTTGCGACTTCGGTCGTAGAGGAATTACAACAACAGAACCCTTACTATCAGGAAAGCGCCTACGGCTTATTGCTATCCCTTTATATAGAGCTCCTTAGAATTCATTCTAGGAATGAACCAATGGCAAATCAAGAAACAGAGCATAGCTTGAAAAGCGAATTTGTCATTTCTCCAGCTTTGGAGTACATCACCAAACATTATATGAAACCCGTTACCATAGATTTTTTGGCTGATCTGTGCCATCTAAGTACAACCCATTTCCGTAGAAAATTTCATGAGATTATGGGGACGTCGCCCCTTGATTTTCTAAACAGCACCCGAATCGAAGAGGCCTGCAAGCAGTTAAAAAGCACAGAAGACTCCATTCTTTCAATCTCCGAGCAAGTCGGTTATCGCTCCATTTCCAGCTTCAACCGATGCTTCTCCAGGCTTATCGGAGAGCCCCCCAAAGAATGGCGTAAAGGGGCGCAATCCGAAGCACAATCGGCGAAAGCGTCTATACTGGAGTTTACGGGATGGATTTAATTTTGCCAAACTGAATCCAGCAGCTCGTCCACTTCCTGAATTCGGGTCACTGATGGTGTTGGTATAAGATTGCCCTTCACCATAACCATAGCTACATTTGACAAAGCTTTTATGTTGTCCAAAGGGTTGTGCTCCAGCACGATTAAATCTGCCTGTTTTCCGATATCAATGCTCCCTGTAAGGTGATCAATGCCTAGGATTTCCGCATTAGACTTTGTTGCCCATTCGATGACCTGACCCGCATTCAGTTTCGTTTGTCTCATATGGTGGTCTAGTTCCCGCCACATATCATAGTGAGTGACGTAAGACATTGCGGCATCCGTTCCAATCCCAATTTTGATCTCATGTTCTACAGCCTGACGCAGCCCCTTTAGCATGGAGTCGTACACAAGCCGCGAATTTTCCTTAACCGTTTCATTCACCTTCGTTAGGCTTGTGTCCAATTTTGCAATGGGATACCCAGCCTGCAAAGTAGGAATTAAGGCGGTATAGCCCTTTAATGCTCTAGGATTGTTTTGGTACAGTCTTATGATCTCCTCATCCATCTCCGCACCATGTTCAATGGTATCCACCCCGCCCTTTAGCGCGATTCTTACGCCTTCGGTACTTTCCACATGGGCTGCTACACGCATACCGTTTTTATGGGCTTCCTCGCAGACGGCGGCTACTTCTTCCTCCGTCATTTGCAAGCGGCCCGCTTCGCCGACCATGGTGGCATCGGTAACCCCGCCAGTCACGCATATTTTAATTAGGTCTACTCCGTTTTTTACATTAATTCTTACATTTCTTCTCGCTTCCCATGGCGAATCGCCAGTCAAAGCCAAATAAGGTGCCCCATGACCGCCCGTTACGCTCAGGAAATACCCGGACGCCAAAAGGTTGGGACCGACAAACTGGTTTGCATTAATTTCATTTCGGAGCTGTGCATCAGTGTAAAAAAATTCACCGACGCTGCGCATCGTGGTTACACCGGAATGTAGTGCCGTCAGAGCATTTTTCTTCACCCGTTTTTTTAACACACTTCGCCCTAGTCTCGTATCCAAAATATGATGGAATGCAAAATTCAGCAGCCCTTCGCTTACAGACAGCGTAAACGGCTTTCCATCTGCGAATAGATGGACGTGCGCGTTGATGAGACCAGGCATCACATATTTCCCCGATAAATCAATCGTTTGATAATGGCTGGGAATAGCCAAATTGTTTGCCTTCCCGATCTCCTGAATCAGCCCGTCTTCATGAATTAAAATCGTCATCATTTTTTCAACGTCTTTTTTCGTATCTCCATAAACCACATTGCAGTTCTTAAGTGCATAACCTGTCCCCATCGTTTCTCCCTCCTGTTGCGCTCATGGTGTTTAATAATGAATTACCCATTCATTTTTGAAACAAAAAAATAGGGACTATCTTGATGTCAAAAAAATGATAGACTGTCCCGAGAATATTTCCCTACGTGTAGACATTATTCATTCAAGCCTTCTAGTCCATGCAATCTGTACAGGTTAAGCGCCTCAAAAATCCGTTTCCGGCGATCAGCGCTCATATCCCTTTTTAACAAATCCAAAATCATATTGATAACACTATTGGCAATGATACTGAGCAAAATCATATTTTCATCAGTTTCGATTTCATATCTTTTATAAGTATTTTTCAAATAGGGCTTCTTGGTTTCGATCATCAGATCAATTAGTTCTTTTTTTGCATTGCTGTAGATTGTCCCTTTACTTTTTTCAAAAATAATGACAATCTGCATGCTGTATTGAGTTAATAGGTTGATTTGCTCCTGAACAATCGCCGATTTTTTTTCGTTATGGGTTTCTCCAAAAAAAGTCTGGTTATCGATATGAATGCTTTCCACTAACACATTCTTCAAATAATCCACTAAAGATGGCGGAACAACCGAATAAAATAACTCCTTTTTATTCTTAAAATAAGTATAAATATTCCCGACAGAAATTTGGATCTCATCCGCAATATCGCTCATTTTGGCATCTACAAAGCCTTTTCGAAAAAACACCTTTAAAGCGGCTGATTCAATTTCCTTTTTCACTTCATCTTTTTTGGCCTGTATGATGAGCACCCTCATTCAATAATGAATAATTCATTCATTTTTAGTGTAGTTCGGTGGTTTTGATTTGTCAAACCGGAGGAAGATAACAGAAACTTTGACATTTACGATAGGTAATAATTCCGTTGTATGGCCGCACCTGTATAGATAGACTTATGCTACCAAGCAGGGAATTCTAGAATATAGCCGAGACAAAAAAACAGGGAAAAGTCATGGTAGAAGCCGGTTTGCCCCGTTCTCCACTCAACCTTTCCCAAATTTCTTTCACATCCTATATTCATATCTTCAGTGAGAACAACCCTGACACGATGGGCCTCCATCAATAAAAGTTATTTATTTTCATAACGTACTATGCCGTAACTCATAAAAATACTGAACAATCGGATGCTTTAACTTCATCTTCTCAGACATGTTTAAAATTCGCTTTTTTCCTACTCGTCTGTCCACTAAAGCTAGAACATTCAATAAGATATCATTACTCTCTAAGCTGTCCTCTATAGAAGTAGTTAAAAAGTTATTAGCTACAACATTAAAATTAGACTTGCTTAATGAGGCCTGTGCTGACAAAAGCTCCTTTGCATGTTCTGATATTTTTCTACCTCTTGCAATTACTTGTAGACGATCCTCCGGAACGTTCCCATTAGTATCTTTTCTGACCGCTTCAATTTCCTCATTGCTGATAGGAACTTGGATATTGGGATCATTCTTGATTTCCAGCTCCGTCTGATACCATTTGATTGGACTAGTGATATCATTCATATTGAGTATGTTCTTCTTATCTACAGTTATATGACAAATTCCAGACTTATCAGATAAATAACGGTAACTGGTAGCTCGGTATTCGACCCTTCCGTCTAAAGCAGGAGAGAGGAAGCTCTCCAGTTGTTGCTTCAATTTACTCCAGGACATATATCCTCCTTTGTTTTCAATGCCTACTAACAGCCCGTCCCCAACTTGGGAATTTAATTTCCACGTTCCTCTACCTCATCATGATCCTTGCTTCCAAACTCATCAAGCAATGTACGCACTTCACTTGTTGATTTGGCATTCATTAAGCTGTTTCTGAGTTCACTTGCCCCTCGGAATCCACGGACATATATTTTGAAGAAGCGGGCGAGAGGGCTGAACGAACGTGGCTCCTGCGCTGAATATTGATCATGGAGATCTAGATGAAGCCGCAGCAATTCAAGCAATTCCTCACTGCTGTGTTCCTTCGGTTCCTTCTCAAACGCAAATGGATTCTGGAAAATACCACGCCCAATCATAATGCCATCCACTCCATATTGCTCAGCGAGCTTCAAGCCGGTCTGACGGTCCGGAATATCTCCGTTAATGGTCAGCAGTGTATCTGGTGCCACCTCATCACGAAGTTTCTTAATCTCCGGAATCAGTTCCCAGTGAGCGTCTACTTTGCTCATTTCCTCTCTTGTCCGCAGATGAATGGACAAATTCACAATGTCTTGTTTCAAAATATGGGTCAACCAGTCGCGCCATTCGTCTACGGTAGTGAAACCGAGCCTTGTTTTCACACTGACGGGCAGTCCCCCGGCTTTGGCAGCCTGAATGATATCCGCTGCGATTTCGGGACGGCAGATCAGGCCGCTTCCCTTCCCATTCTCGGCTACATTCGCTACAGGACAACCCATATTAATATCGATGCCTTTGAAGCCTTCTTTCGCCATACCGATGCTCATTTCACGGAAATATTCCGGCTTATCTCCCCAGATATGGGCCACCATGGGCTGTTCATCCGCTGTAAAAGTCAAACGCCCGCGTACACTTTTGTTCCCCTCCGGGTGACAATAACTCTCTGTATTCGCAAACTCCGTAAAAAACACATCCGGTCTGGCTGCTTCACTTACGACATGGCGAAACACAACATCCGTCACATCTTCCATCGGTGCCAGTATAAAAAAAGGTCGTGGCAAATCACGCCAAAAATTATTCGTCATATCAAAAACTCCTCTATAAATACCAGGACAAATCTTTGGTCCCAAAATGGTAAAGCTAACCTGTTCATGTCCTTGCTTCTTCTTCACATATAATATGTTTAAGCAACGTAGTTCAAACGGCAGTATATGTTAAGCATAGACATCTAAATGAGTATATCATACCCAAGAGAGGAGCAGACTCCCCAAAAGACTCGCAAAAAAAGGAAGAGCGCCGCCCCTCCTTGCCATCTTCTATAACGTACTGCGCCGCAGTTCATAGAAATACTGCACGGCATAACTTCCCCCCAGCCTACGCCGTTCCCAAGCGAATCGCTTAAAAAAAGAGCCGAGGAATAATATCCTGGACCCTTTTCGTCAATTTCCACACATGAATACCCAACATTTTCAGCTGCATGCCACATGAGCATATTTATCAACATCTACACGATTTCGGTACGTTTCTATAATCTTATTAATGTTTTTATCAGTAAGTTTGTTTTGATTTTTGCCTTTTTCAAATTCATTGCTTGCATCGATAAACAAGATGTCTTTTGTTTTACGATTTTTCTTGAATACTAAAATCGTAGTTGGGATGGATACACCGTAAAACAAGTTGGCAGGTAAGCCTATAACGGTATCAAGATAGTTTTTCTCAATGATCGTTTGGCGAATCGCACCTTCTGCTGCACCACAGAACAAGACACCATGCTATTTTAGATTTATTAAATCCTTCCGCCTACTCCTTTAAATTTATCTACAAAGGCAGAGATTTTCTGAAAAACGCTCTGCTTTTTTGTTAAATACTGAGGATTAAGAGGACTCATTTTAGGAAGAATTTCATTAAGCTCCGTTCCATTTTCACTAGCATATTCTTTTTTCAATGAATTTAAAATATATCTTTTTGCAGCCTCTTCACTAAGGCTTTCAGTAGTAATCAATTCTTCTGCTTCACGTTTTTGCTCCTTTTGAGCAAATGAGAAGAAGGCATCAATAATACTTGCTTTATCTTGAATATTATCCAAGTCTGTTTGATTAATAAAATCGACGACCAAACTTTCTTTCGCACGGTTCCCTACACTCGAACGAATTAAACGACGTACCTCTTCAACCAACGATTCTTTATCTTTTATTTTTTTGTTATTTTCAAAAATAAGTTCAAGAATATAATCTAAATTGATCTCTTGGGATTTTAGAAGATCCACTTCAAAGACAACATCATCCCAATCAATAGAGGAATTGTCTTTTTGTTTTCCGTTTTTCTCACGACGAAGCCAATCACGAATATCATTATAGGATGAACGATAATCTTGAATCGTTCTTTCTTCTGGTACATTAATTTCTTGCATGGCAGCTATATCTTCATCACCCATATAGTGAGTAGATTTAAAATTTTCCAAAGCCTCAGAGTCATTGAGATCTACTGTTTGTAAAGCTTTTAGACTTGAAAACTCATCATAATTCTGCAAAATATTTTCAACACGCAAATATTCACCAAAAAGCTTGGCAAACTCTTTCTTATCTTTTTCAGTAGAAATATCTTCAGCATCAGGAAAACGTTCTTGCAGCTCTTTTACTATGTCTACATAACCACGCCGGGCTTCCCCCGTTGCGATATCAGTAAACCCTTCCATATACTCTTTGTAGCTTTTTTCCAGCACTACATTTTTAGTGTTTGTATCCCCGAAAAGAGTAATAGCATCTATAGTGGCTTGCTCTAAATCTCTAAATGTAATGATATTTCCAAAGGTTTTAGTTGCATCATAGATTCGATTTGTTCTCGAAAAGGCTTGCATCAAACCATGATACCTGAGATTTTTATCAACAAATAAAGTATTTAATGTAGGAGCATCGAACCCGGTTAAAAACATGCCTACAACAATCAATAAATCGATCTCTTTGTCTTTTACTCGTTTAGCAAGGTCACGATAATAATTTTGAAATTCCTTACTTTCTACGCCGTAATTGGTTCTAAACATGGCATTATAGTCTTTAATGGCTAAACTTAAAAACTCTTTTGCACTACTATCCATTGCTGAAGGTTCAAAAGTTTCATCAAGAATTTCACCTATAGCATTTTGCTCTTCATTAGCAGCAAAAGAGAAGATTGTCGCAATCTTAAGGGGTTTACTGCTTCCCTTTTGTAAGTTTTTTAATGATTCATAGTAGAGCTTGGCTGCGTCAACACTACTCACAGCAAACATCGCATTAAATCCTTTTCCACTCGCATTTAAACGATGGGTTTTTATTTTAAAATTATGAAGAATATATTGAGAAATTTCTTTAATCCGTTCAGGATGTAATAATGCTTCTTTATTTTCTGCTGCCGATAGCTTCTTCTCGTCCTGTTCTTGTTCAAGCGTTTTGAACTTGGGACGTACATCGTTATAGTCTACTTTGAACTTTAAAACTTTCTCATCTCGAATGGCATCCGTAATAACATAAGAGTGCAGCTCTCGACCGAAGACAGAAGCAGTCGTTTCAGACCCCAACGCATTTTCCGGGAAAATAGGCGTACCTGTAAAGCCAAATTGATAGAACTTCTTAAATTTTTTATTGATATTTTTTTGAGCTTCACCAAATTGTGAACGGTGGGCTTCATCAAAAATAAATACCACTTGCTTATGATATATGGGCAAATCTGTTTCGCTCTTAATCAGGTTATTCAGTTTTTGAATCGTCGTCACTATGATTTTGTTATCTTCTTTTTCAATGTTACGCTTCAATCCAGCGGTATTTTCTGAACCGTTAACACTATCAGGAGAAAAACGCTGATACTCTTTGATCGTCTGAAAATCCAGATCTTTTCGATCCACAACAAAAAATACTTTGTTTATAAAATCAAGCTCAGTAGCCAAACGAGCTGCTTTAAAACTCGTAAGCGTTTTTCCTGAACCTGTTGTATGCCAAATATATCCTCCACTTTCAGTACTTCTCCAATTTTTGGCTAGATATGAACTTTCGATTTTCCATAAAATCCTTTCTGTAGCCGCAATTTGATAAGGACGCATAATCAGTAGATTATTGCTCGCATCAAAAACAGAATATTTCAGTAATATACTCAATAAAGTGTTTTTCTGAAAAAAGGTAGCTGTGAAATCTTTTAAATCTTTAATCTGTTTATTTTTTGATGTAGCCCAATTCATAGTAAAATCAAAACTGTTTTTACCGCGTTTGGTCGTATTGGCAAAATAGCGGGTATCCGTCCCATTGGAAATCACGAAAATCTGTAAATATTTAAACAGAGAGTTTTCCGAATTAAAGCTCTCCTTACTATATCGATGAACCTGATTAAAGGCTTCACGAATGGCAATCCCACGCTTTTTAAGCTCTATTTGTACTAAAGGCAAGCCATTCACTAAAATGGTAACATCATATCTATTGGCTTGATTTCCTTTTTGTTCAAATTGGGAAATGACCTGCACTTTGTTTCTGGAAATCTTATCTTTGTCTACTAGGTAAATGTTCTGAATACGCCCGTCATCGAAAACAAAGTCATAAATATAATCGTTATGAATTTTACGGGTCTTATCAATATGGTTATCACTCGGTTTATCTAAAAACTGCTCGCAAAATCTAATCCATTCTGCTTCTGAAAATTGTACATTGTTAAGGTTTTGCAGTTGCACACGAACATTAGCAAGCATTTTTTCAGGAGTGGTTAAACTTGGGAGATGTTCATAACCTTGATTTACTAAATCTTGAATGAGTTCTCGTTCTAAATCAGCTTCTGTTTGATAATCGGCTCCTTGCTGATCGATCTTCGTATATTTATCCAGAACGATGAAGTTGTTTGATTCTACAATGGGTTTGAAATCGCTCATTCATTTCCCCCCTATATAAAATTTCTTTCATTTTATTTAAAACGATACATTTCTTTAATGTTATTCATTAAATACTTTATTACACGTCTATCATCATCTGTCAATTCAACCATCTCGTCTCCTGAATGCTTTGAATGACTTGATATATTAATAATTCTTGTCTCATAAGGATTAATATTCTCATTTGTGTCTTTAGGCAGAAGTTCTCCCCAGTTGTCATAACCTAAAAATGTTGATGTTTTCTCCAAAATATTTCTAAAGAAATTAAAATGATACTTCTTTAACTGACCTGTTTCAATCGCTTTTTCAATTTCGGTTTTTAAGAAAAGATGATAGGAAAAAGGAGAATCATTGCTTTGGGGAACCAAATCATATTCTCCATCTTCATTTTTTTTAAGAAAATATTTTTTAAATGTACCCTTTTTAAACTCATTATGCAGCACATTATAAAATAAAGGATTATGTGTGGTTATAATAAATTTAAGGTATGACTGACTTGATTTAATCAAGTGTGCCAAATTTACCGCTAATTCAATCAAGCGATTATCATCTAATGAACTTACAGGGTCATCTATGAATACATATTCCAGCTGATCAAACTGATTTGTTTCTCTCTCACTTGGTTCGGCTACATTTAATACATCAATAACTTGTTCAAGCAGAGAATAAAAAACACACCATACAAAGTTACTCTCTTCTCCTTTTGAAATTTTAATGTTATTGGAACGCTCATCATTACCACGCTCATATGAAAAGGTTATTTCTGAAAAGGCTCCTACGGTTACATTATTCCCATTCTTATCTTTAATAGAATATTCTTCATTAAAATGTGGCGTTAATTTTTCATCGGTATAATGTTGGAAATTAGAAATAATATTTCTATCTTGCCCCTGCTCTTCAAAGATCCATCTTGTAAAAGAATTAGGATGGATTTTAAGTTTTGGCTCAGCATCATTTTCTAAGTCATTATCCCAATAAAACAAATCTTCCGTAAAGGCATTGTAATAAAGAATTTTTTTATTAACTGCTTCTGATTCCTCTATCTCCGCATCCTCATCTGCTTTCGGTGCCACTAACGATTTGAATTCTCGTGAAAGCCTCGTTTTACCCGTTCCATTAAAAGCATAAATTAATTGAACTGTTACATCCGATTCACTCGCACCTTTAGCTTTCGTTTTATGTTTGGATTTTTTTAACATTTGTGCAATGTCCGTTAATGAAGCACCCATATTATTCCTTCACCTCCTCTTTCGGAAAGCTAAGAAGCATATTGCGGTAATATTCGTATTGTTTTTGACGCAACTCTATTTCACGAGGTAAACCCTCAGTAATTGAGGATGTCAAGGCATCGAATTTGTCGAGGATAGATACGATTCGGGCTTGTTCGGTAAGAGATGGGATGGGAAGTTTAAATTTTTCTAACTTATCTCCATGTACTCGAATAACCTTTGTTCCTGTTCTATTTTGCTTTTTATAATCAAAAAACATAGGGGTTTGCAGATAATAAGCTAAATACTTTGGGTTTTGATTGTGCTTAAAAACATAAGTCTCTCCGCTAACGCAAACCTCATCCTCACCCAGCCAAACTAGAGGCTTACAAACATCTTCAATATTTTCGCTTGTAGTCGCAATAATCAAATCGCCTTTCTGAGCTTTCCTCAACTTGGTTGCCAATGTTGGTGAAACAAAAGATTTTGTTTGATATGCAAAGTTTCCATAGTAAGTATAAATTTGACCGTAATGGATACAACTCACACCACTCTCTGCAAAATCACTTTTCTGCAATCCGTTGCCCCGTTCAAACTCCCCTATTTCCCCCAACGTCTTCCACTCAACTTCACCCTCTTCAAAAGTCAACAACTTATCACGGTAGTAGGTATATTGCTTTTTACGAGCTGTAAGCTCTGCTGTAAGCTCTGCTGTAAGCTCTGCTGTAAGCTCTGTAAAGGTGTCCAAAATACGAACAATTTCTTCTTGTACATTAAGGGGTGGGATGGGGATTTTGAGTTTCTTTAACTCGCTCATTGGTAAGCTCACAACAGGTGAACCAACAATTCTTCTACTATAATCGTTTACAATATCATGGGAATTAAGTAGATGAGAAAGATATTTTGAACTAATAATTTCTTGGATAGGTTTTATTACATATACCCCTTCCTTAATATTCCAATTTATAGGTTTTGTTTCTATAACAGCAGTACGTCCAACAGTTCCAGTCCCTGAAAATAAAACATCGCCACTTTCTAAATTAGAACGGTTATTTATTAATAATAAGGCTCTGTTATCTACCCTATCTGTTTTGTCAAGAAATACAACTTTTCCATTTTGTATTTCACGAACTGTCACATAAAACCCTTCTGAATCAGGTGCATTTAATTGAAAATTTTTACGAGGATTTAAACCCGTTTTTAATGACTTAATTACAGCCTCCAAAGGCTTCCACTCAACCTCAACCCCGTCAAGCAATTTCTCTATAAAGTTCGGCTTAATCATGATTCAATCCCCTCAATAATCTCATCAATTTCAGCACGAAGTTGGTCTATCTTTGCTACAGTCGTTTTTATTTCTGCATTCAGCTCATTTATATCAATGACTTCCCTTGTGTCTTTTGCTGCTATATAAGAACTTACAGAAAGGTTATACTCATTTTGAACGATTGCATCATAATCAACGGATTTTGCAACATGGTCAATATTTTCTTTGCTGTCGAACATTTTCATTATTTGCTCAATATGTTCATCTGTAAGTATGTTATTATTCGTTGCTTTTTTATAGAAATCTACTCCACTTGCATCAATAAATTGAGTTTTATTATCGGTTTTATGCTTAGAAAGAACCAAAATATTAACCGCTATTGAAGTCCCGTAAAAAAGGTTAGGTGCTAATGAAATGACCGTCTCAACAAAGTTATTATCAATCAGGTATTTTCTGATTTTTTGCTCTGCACCACCACGGTAAAAAATACCAGGAAAACAAACGATAGCAGCACGACCTTTACTTGAAAGGTAACTAAGCGTATGAAGTACAAAGGCAAAATCGGCTTTAGATTTTGGGGCTAATACGCCTGCGGGAGCAAATCTTTCATCATTAATAAGCGTAGGGTCATCACTACCAATCCAATTTACGGAATAAGGTGGATTAGATACAATAGCATCAAAAGGTTTTTCATCACCAAAGTGAGGGTCTAATAGCGTATTTCCTAAAGCAATATTAAACTTATCGTAATTTATGTTGTGTAGAAACATATTCATACGAGCAAGGTTATAAGTTGTATGGTTAATCTCCTGTCCATAAAAACCATCTTCGATAATATGAGCATCAAACTGTTTCTTTGCTTGTAATAGCAATGAACCTGAACCGGCTGCAGGATCATAAATTTTATTGATGGTTG
Organism: Paenibacillus sp. FSL W8-0439; assembly: GCF_038008995.1. Lineage (NCBI taxonomy): Bacteria > Bacillati > Bacillota > Bacilli > Caryophanales > Paenibacillaceae > Paenibacillus > Paenibacillus sp. FSL W8-0439. The sequence continues at coordinate 948,209 of NZ_JBBPAK010000001.1, read as the reverse complement.
TTTGCTTGTGTATTGCTAATTGGGCAATAAGCTTAGATACACACTGCGGTGTGAAGAATTCCCCTCCAGATTTTCCAGCATTGGCAGCATAATTAGAGATTAAAAACTCATAGGCATCACCAAAAAGGTCAATTTGACTATCTTCAAAACCACCAAAATTAAGCCCTTCAACTCCTTTAATCACAGCAGCTAAACGACTGTTTTTATCTTTTACAGTATTCCCTAGTCTATTGCTTGTCGTGTCAAAATCGGCAAATAATCCTTTAATATCTAGTTCAGAAGGATAACCATTTGCTGAACTTTCAATAGCAGAAAATATAGTAGCTAAATCTGTATTCAAACTTTCATTTGTGTTGGCGTTTTTTGCAATATTTTCAAATAACTGACTAGGATATATGAAATAACCTTTTGTTTTGATTGCATCCTCTTTAATTTCTTCAGTTACAATACTATCGTCAAGTTCTGCATAATTGATGCTTTCGTCGCCACCTTCAATATAACTAGAAAAATTCTCACTAATAAAACGATAAAAAAGAGTTCCCAAAACATATTGCTTAAAATCCCATCCGTCTACAGATCCACGAACATCATTAGCTATTTTCCAGATTTGAGATTGTAATCCTGCACGTTGTACTGCACTTGACATTTGTATACCTCCGATTTTTACAATGAGCACTCTCATCATTCTACAATACTAATTTTGCTCTGTTTTTCTGCTTTTTTAGGCGCTGATCTTAATATTTTCTTCTTTTACATCTATTATCTCTTAGGTTCCCTAAGTTAGAAAAGAGAATTTCATTCGAATTTTTTATACCAAATTAAACGAGATGTCTTCGGCCGTTCGATTGTGGACTGCTAATGAGAGCCGTTGTGTACAGCTGCCATGGATTTGCGAAATGCTCCAAAAAACCTTGGACGCGGGATGCTACGTCCTACTGAAAACGGGGCAGAACGCTAGTAATTCGAGCCGTTTCACAGCATTTTGGAGTACAACCTGTTTCGCCGACGCGAGTATTCGTCATTGAATGACTAAATAAAGTTTTACAACCAAAGATGCATACACGGCAAATTAAAACGAATAGCCCCTTATGCTTTAGCGAGTGGTTCATGACTTTCCCTGAGAGCAAAGCATTTTAATGAAAAGCGTAAGTTAGAGCAAAACTGCCAACGCACGAGTTTAAGCGTAAAAGTCTTCAGTATTAAAGGCTAGCCGATTGTAATTTCTTTTTTATTCAGCGGAGTGAAAAACTCTTATAAAATTACCAGATATATGAAAATCTCTAATCTTGCTCATAAGTTCAATTTTTACTTATCAAAATACTAATCCAAGAAACAAGTAAGAATATAAAATCAGACGCGTCCCCAACTCAAACATTCACTTATTCCAAACCCCGCCATTCCAACAACGCCACGCACTCCACATGAACCGTATGCGGGAACATATCTACAGGCTGTACTTCCGCTGTACTGTACCCGCCATCCTCCAATATCCTTAAATCCCGCGCCAGTGTGCTTGGGTTACAGGATACATACACCACGCGTTCTGGGTTCATCTCCAGAATGGTGTCGAGCAGGCGTGGATCGCAGCCCTTGCGGGGTGGGTCGACGACGATAACGTCGGCGGTGATCCCTTGCTCTTTCCATGCAGGAATGACGTCCTCGGACGCGCCTACCTCAAATTTCACATTACGCATTTCGTTCAATAGCGCATTACTTCGTGCATCGTCGATGGCTTCTTTGACGATCTCCACCCCATACACCTGGTCTGCATGCTGAGCGAGGAACAAAGAGATCGTGCCGATGCCGCAATACGCATCAATAACCGTTTCTTTGCCCGTGAGACCGGCATATTCGACGGTTTTGCCATACAGCACTTCCGTTTGTACGGGATTCACCTGATAAAAGGATCGCGCGGAAATCGCAAACTGGACGTTTCCAATGTAATCGTAGATCACGTCACGTCCCCACAGTACACGAGTCTCGTCGCCAAAAATAACGTTCGTTCGCTTCGTGTTCACGTTCTGGCATATGCTTGCCACGTGTGGGATGTGCTCACGAATACTGCCGATCCACGCATCAGCGTGCGGAATATCTCGTCCATTCGTGACGAGCACCAGCATCATTTCACCCGTGCGAAAAGCAGTCTTTACAACGACATGGCGCAGCAGCCCACGTCCGGTTTCTTCATTATACGCGCTGATGCCCAGCATTCGGCCAATCTCTTTGACATGTGCGATAACTTCGTCGTTGCGCTCGTCCTGAATGAGACAGGTGTTCATATCCACGATGCGATGGCTGCCACGTGCGTAGAAACCACCGACAAGCCCGCCCTCGGTGACACCAATCGGCACTTGGGCTTTGTTGCGGTACCGCCAAGGCTCACTCATACCGAGTGTAGGATGCACGACTACGCCTTGTACACGCGACATGTGGTCTGCACTTCCATCCGCAGAGTCAGCCAAAACCTCTGCAGTATGCTCACTGGACTCCGTAGCCACACTCAGCTTTCCGATACGTTCCAGCACATCCACCACATGCTGTCGCTTCCAGCCTAGCTGCGCTTCGTAGCTCATATGCTGGATCTGACAACCGCCACATTGATCGTAGATAGCGCACGGAGCTGCGATCCGGTCAGGGCTAGATTGCGCGATATCCAGAAGCTTGGCATAGCCATATTGCTTTTTTGTTTTCAGCACCTTGACCCGTACTTTTTCACCCGGTAACGCGCCCGGAACAAACAGCGTAAAACCCTCGACACGCCCTACACCCTCGCCATCATGGTTCATGCCGATGATGTCTATCACGGCCTCATCATTCTTTTGCACAGGCAGATCGCTACGCTCTGCATTAGACCTGCTACGATTGGAAGCTTCCTGATTCCGTCTATCGTTACTCCGTTCATCATCGGAAAATGGACGAGATTTCCGTTCATCCCCCCGCATTTTTCGATCCGAATTATCCATATTTCCACTTTTGCTTTCGGTTCCAGCCCGAAGCATTCTATTCCCAGCTCCAACTCGTGACTGTTCCAGTTCTCTCTCTTTTTTCGCCTGTATGGTCTTGTGGTGCTGCTTTCCTTGAACTGGAGTTGCTGTTGCTGTATTCCGGCGGCTTTTTCCACGTCCGCTACGGTTATTCGTCATGATGGTCACTTCTTTCTGTTCTTCTTTTCATGCTTATCTTCATTCAGCCACATCATTCAAATCGTCATCTAGACGATGTTTAAACATCAACTCGAAAATGCCGTTACTCCCCACGGAGAACGGCAAGGACCGATATGTTCCCTACATAAACAATTATCTACTCTGCGTTCTGTATATCGCACTGCTCAACCAACTGGGAACCAATTCATTCCCGTTCATTTCCTTACCGAAAAACATTCAAATGATGCGGAAGATTTCGGAAGGTCGCTGGCAGTGTGCCTCCTAATTCGCCATCCAGATTAAGCTGGACATAGCCAGGTGAGGTCACTTCCATGTAATCTGTTCTGAAATAAACGATTTTTTTGTCCTGCAAGTGCTCTCCGCGCAGCGCAAGTGTAACCAAGCGGATCATTTCCGCCAAATTGCATTTGCGCACAGCGATGACATCGAGCAGTCCATCATCTATTGTCGCCCCAGGAGCAAGCTTTTCAAACCCGCCCACCGAATTTGTATTCGCGATCAGGAAAAGCATAAATTCGTCGTGGATCACTTCCTGACCCGTTGCCTTGATGATCAGCTCCTGTGGAGCAAGGCTGACCATTTTCTCCATACCTTTAAAATAATACGCCAATTGGCCAATCATCGTTTTGAGCTTGCTTGGAACTTCATACGTAAGCTCGGTTAAAGTTCCGCCGCCTGCGATGTTGATAAAGTAGCGGTCATTGGCTTTTCCGATATCCAGTGGCTTCGGATTTTGACGAATAACAAGGTCACAATAATCCTCCCAGTGCTTGGGAATGCCCAGTGCTCTGGCAAAATCATTCGTCGTTCCCAGAGGAAACACACCCAGAGGCGGGCGGTTTTCCCTTTCAGCCATCCCGTTGATGACCTCATACAATGTACCATCGCCACCAGCGGCAATAATCATATCATAGCCACGCTCAACGGCCTCTGTTGCGGCACGCGTTGCGTCCCCTTCTCCTGTAGTTGCATGGCAAGAGGCCTCAATGCCACCTTCATCCAGGCGCTGCAAGACATCCGCAAGGCGACGTTTCATTTCCTCACGCCCAGAGGTCGGGTTATAGATTAATCTAGCTCTTTTCATTCAGTTACGCCACCCGTATATTTAATGATATTTATATTCACATCGCAGTTCATCACATTCAGTCTGTACAAAATATCATCATACTGGAAAAAGACCTCTTTTACAATAAAAGAAGCCAGTTACCATCCAAATAAGGGAATTTCAGGTTAAGATACTATCACCGAATTCAGATCATCTTATTTATTATCGGTCCTTGCTTGCTCCTGCATATTCTGGAACAGTTCACGAATTTGTCTATCCATCCAGCTTGTAAGCAAAGGATGCGGCAATAAAGGATCTCCTGAGTAACGATAATCGAGTCCCTGTAAGCGTTTGGGAATCATATGACTTGTAAAATAACCCGAACTCAAAAACAGCGGTGCCACAATAACATCATGACCCCGCTCCTGATTCCAATACGCTGCCTTGTCATGCACACCCTCAGGATTTAGCAAAGCGTAATCCGTGATGATACCACTCACGTTTTGCACCGTACGGGCCAACGAGGAAATCCCTTGCTCCCAGCGCTGAAGAAAGCCGTTGTGCGCGCTCCCGTGTCCTACGAGTAAAATGACCTCTCTCGCAGGGTCAACCGACAATAGACGAACCTTGTCCCACACCATGCGGGCAACATCTTCGCCATCATCCAATGGACTACCCAAATGCACACGTGCCTTCAATCGAAACGGCTCCAAATCCGTTTCTTTGTCTGGCGCAGCTTTGACTCCCAGCGCATAGCTAATTTCATCTACATGCGTACTGCCTGACGACACAAACAAAGGAATAACCAGTAAATCTGTTACCCCCAAGGCTTCCAGACGGTCAATCCCATCTTGAATCAATCTTCCTTTAACCGTTTCCAAAAATGAAACCTCTACCGGCATTGCTTCCAGCAATTGAAGCTTTGCAACTGCCTGATCCACCTGTTCCACCCAATATGGCTCTCTAGAGCCATGGCTGATGACTAGTATCCCAGGGCTCTGCATTAGCGACCTAGACGTTCCAGAGTCATTTTATACCCGTCATTCCCATAGTTCAGGCAACGTTTCACACGTGAAATGGTGGCTGTACTGGCGCCTGTCTCAGCTTCAATCTGATTATATGTGCTGCCTTTGCCAAGCATACGGGCAACCTCCAGACGTTGGGAGAGGGATTGAATTTCGTTAATTGTGCACAGATCATCAAAAAATACATAGCACTCTTCCAAATTTTTAAGAGTTAAAATAGCTTCGAACAATTGATCAATACTTTTATCATTAAGCTTTTTAAGCTGCATAGATTATCATCTCCCAAAGGTTACAATCTCTCCTCATTGTACTCGACAAATAGTTAGTTTTTCAAGCATTAACGGTTTCACGCATTACAGAACAACATTACATGATTACAGAAACTTCCTGTACGAATGCCCAAATCCGCTTTTATACCTCATTTCAGGACACGTGCCTAAACCCACTGTGCGTTTGTAACATACAGTAGAGTATCAATCTGCAAAGGAATGTGATCTCATGCCTGGACATTACTATCATCGGAGGGCGCAAACGCGTTCTATCTCCGATCCGTATAGTTCAACTCCTTACCCTGGACTCGATCCCTACAGCGAAGTTCCGCAAGTCGATTCCTCCGCCGTGGTGCCTTATGAGGCACCAGCGAGCATAACAGATGCCGCCGTGGTCACGCCAGACCCCGCCCCAGCCAAAGGAGGGCTGCTTGGCGGTCTTGGCAATCTTGGTAATCTCAACGATATTAAAGGTATTATTGACCGTATGGGCGGTATTGACGGGATTGTTGCTACGGTCGGCAAGGTACAAAAGATCATGTCTAGCGTGCAGCAATTTGCTCCGATGGCAAAACTGATTATGGGCTCGCTCCCAGCATTCAACAAAAACGCAAGCAAAAAAACGACAACACCAATTACTGAGGAACTGGATGAATATACACCACCACGCCGACGCCGGAAAAAGACACAGCGCAAAGGTACCACTACCCCGCGCAGACGTCCGCGCAAACGCACAAGAAAGTAGGCTATTTTATTTAAACCAACCTCGGCGCATAAACCACACCACCATCGCAACACTCAATAAGAACATAAAGAACAGTACGCCAAAATATCCATATTTCCAGCCCAACTCGGGCATATTCGAAAAATTCATACCATAAATTCCTGCAATCAGCGTCAAGGGCATAAAAACGGTCGTAATTACGGTCAGCGTCTTCATAATTGAATTCATGCGATTGGAATTAAGCGATATGTAACTGTCTCTCAGGTCGGCTGTCATCTCGCGGTCGGCCTCCAGCATGTCCGTCAGCTTCAATAAATGATCATAGATATCCGTAAAATAAGCCATATGATCCCCTTGACCCTGCACATGCTGCGAATTCAAAACTCGGTACATCAGATCACGCATCGGTACGATCGTACGGCGCAGCTTGAGCAACCTGCCACGCAGGTCAAATACCTGCTTCATTAATTCCTCTACCGATTCGTGTGCGCCCAAACCTTCCAGTTCGGCTAATTCATCCTCAATGATGAAAAGGCTTGGAAAATAGTTGTCTACCAGCTTGTCCATCACAGTATAAGCTGCAGCCAGCGGTCCGCGAGACCATATTTTACGTTCGTTCGCATGCTCGACAATCCGCTCCCAAGCCTGATCCAGCTCCTCTAGTTCATGATGGTGATATGTAACCAAAAAACGGCTGCTAATAAACATATCTACCTCTTCCGCCTCTAATGTATCTACATCAAGCGCATGTACCACCAGAAACTGTACATTCTCGTAATAATCCAACTTGGGACGTTGCAGAACATGCATACAATCCTCTACAGCCAGCGGGTGAAAATGAAAATAACTCGTCAGCAGCTCTGACTCTTGATCTGTAGGCTCGTTAAAGTCAGCCCAGATCCATATGTAATCTTCCATGACAATCTGCTCTAACGGTTGTCCCACCGTCACCTGATGATCGTGCCCTATAGTCAATGTACGTATCACCGTACGTCCCCCTCGCTTATACTGCCGTCTTATATGTTATTTATATTTTATATAAGCCATTCAACATTATACAAATCTCAAGTTCTAGGTTTCATATGCTCTAATGAAGAAAAGGATATCTCCGGGCCAGCACGCTCCCGAAGATATCCTTATACAATAATCAACGCATTATATTTTTCAAAAAAACTATGCTTGTCGCTTCATACCCTAATCGGCAATAAAAATGATGTGCATTCAGTCGTTCACCCCGATAGTCATATGTTGCTTGTATCGCTATTTCCCTTGGCGCAGCAAGCAAAGCGCTGCGCCAATTCCCTCTGCCTATCCCCACCTATTTAAAAGTGGCGCAGGTTTTGCGACAAAGGAGCAGATTCAGCGGGCAGTAGCGTAGTGGTCCATTTGAATCTGGAGAAGCGAAGCGCTCGCCTTTGCCCCTGAATTTTCACCTTATAAGGTCTTATATAATCGAAAAAATTCATGGGCAACAGCGATCGAAAGATCAAATGGAACGCGGAGCGGTCTCCTATGTCTTTGCCTGCACTCCCAGCAAACCCTGTCCCACTTACAATACTTTTTCTAAGAAACTTATAGTCCGCTCGTTTTTCGGATTACCAAATACCTCTTGCGGTGTTCCCTCTTCCACGATGTAACCACCGTCCATAAATACGACACGGTCACTTACTTCACGCGCAAAGCCCATCTCATGCGTTACGATCATCATCGTCATGCCTTCGCGAGCCAGATCTTTCATTACGCCGAGCACTTCGCCCACCATTTCAGGATCAAGCGCCGAGGTTGGCTCGTCGAACAGCATAATGTCTGGGTTCATTGCCAGCGCACGTGCAATCGCCACACGCTGCTTCTGACCGCCGGAAAGCTGTCCTGGCAATGCATCTGCCTTATCGGCCAAACCTACACGATCCAGCAACTTCATAGCTGTCTCGCGGGCCTCTGTCTTCGTCTGTTTGCCCAGCTCAGTCGGCGCGAACATAATGTTCTTGAGCACCGTCATATGCGGGAACAGATTGAAATGCTGAAACACCATACCTATATTTTCACGGACCTTGTTAATGTCCACGTTTTTGTCACCCAATTTGTAATCATCGACGATGACCTCACCAGCTGTAATTTCCTCCAGCATATTCATACAACGTAAAAACGTACTTTTCCCTGAACCCGAAGGTCCAATGACGCATACAACTTCGCCTTCCCGTACTTGCATGTCAATGCCTTTCAGCACCTGGTTACTGCCATAGCTCTTTTTCAGGTTTTTAACGATAATCTTACCCACGGCGAACTCTCCCTTCAAGACGGTTGGAAATTTTGGTCAGGACTGTAATGACGATAAGATACATCACCGCAACGACCAGCCAAATATCAAAGGATTGGAACGTCCGTGCAATAATGATTTTGCCCGATTGAGTCAATTCAACCAGACCGATAACCGACAGAATGGACGTATCCTTCAACGTAATAACCAACTGATTGATAAACGACGGGATCATGATTTTCACAGCTTGTGGCAGAATGATCTTCAGCATGGCTGTCCGATACGGCAAACCAAGCGAACGAGCGGCTTCCATTTGTCCCGGATCAATGGACTGAATACCCCCGCGGATAATTTCGGTCACATAAGCACCAGCGTTTAGGGATAACGTCAACACCGCCGCGACAAAAAGCGGCATTTTAAAATCGAGTGCCTGTGGGATACCGAAGTAAATAAAGAATGCAAGTACGATCAGTGGAATACCACGGAATACATCAACGAAAACAGTTGCAATACCGCGGAACACCTTGTTATGGCTCACTTTCATAAAGCCAAACACCAGTCCCAGCAAAAAGGCTACGAGCAAGGATACCAGGGTGTACAACAGCGTATTTCCCATCCCTTTAATCAACGCAGGCAGCGAAGCGGAAATGAGTTCCCAGCGGCTGCGTTCTACAGGAGCCACACCTTTGCCGGATTCTCCCAGGTATTTGGACATAATTTTGTCATATTCCCCGCTGTTACGAAGATTCACAAGCCCTGCATTGAATTTTTCTAGCAGCTCCGCATTTTTGCCTTGGTTGACAGCGAAACCGTAAGAGCCACCTTTTTCCTTATCAGTCACCAGCTTAAGACCATTATTCTGAGTCACACCGTATGCCAGTACCGGATAATCATCAAAGCAGGCAACCGAGTTACCTGTTTTAACTTCATCATACATTTGAGAAGAATCGTCGAACGGAACGGTAGTAAAGCCATATTTTGCCTTAATGGATTCCGCGAATGTGTAGCCTTGTGTTCCTGTTTTGACAGCGACACGCTGTCCTTTCAGGTCCTCATAGCGTTTAATCGTATCATTATCCTTACGGACCGCCATGACAACACCTGAGTCGAAATAGGGCTCAGAAAAATCAAATTTTTGCTTGCGTTCATCTGTAATACTCATCCCGGCAATGACACCATCCACTTGATTCGTTTCAAGGGCCTGCACTGCCGCGTTAAAGCCAAGTGGCTTAACGGTATACTCAAAATTCTGGTCCTTAGCAATAGCTGCCAGTAAATCCATATCAATTCCGACAAATTTACCATTTACATCTTCAAACTCAAAAGGCGCGAACGTTGTATCCGTGCCGATATCATACTTTGTTTTATTTTCTGCGTGGGCCACTACACCGAAATTACCGGCCAGGGCAACCACAGAAAACAAACAAATCATGAGTGCTATTAGTTTTCTTGGTTTTTGCATAAGATCCTCCAGTCAGTTGAACGGTTCAAAGTTTTCTGTTTATTCTACAGGAGTTATTAAAAATTGACTACTTTGATGTCAGGTATTTTTTAAAAAACATCTCATGGAACTATCTGGATGTGTAAACTTTAGAGATGCATTTTTGCCCGAGAATGCCAATAAGCCCCTGCCGCAAAAAGCGGACGGAAGCTTATTGTGTATCCTATATTGTATGTTCTTTTTCTAGAAACCATGAAGAAAACTAGAAAAGAATTTTGAATATCAAACCTGACAATAGCGCAGAAATTGGAATCGTTATTACCCAGGTTATTACAATACGGCCAGCTAGTGACCAGCGAACCGCACTAAAACGCTTCGCAGACCCTACACCCAGAATCGCCGAAGTAATAGCATGAGTGGTACTTACTGGCAAATGAAGCAAAGTAGCTGTGAATATAACGGAAGCCCCCGAAACGTCGGCTGCAAATCCATTGATTGGGTCAATTTTAAAAATCTTAGTTCCCATCGTCTTGATGATCTTCCAGCCCCCAATAGACGTACCAAGCGCCATGGCTGTTGCAGCTGAGATTTTCACCCACATAGGTACTTCCAAATGGTCTTGATACCCTGCCGAGACGAGTGCGAACGTGATAATCCCCATCGCCTTCTGAGCATCATTCGTACCATGCGTAAACGACTGAATAGCTGCCGTAATCACCTGCATGGTACGGAAACCCTTGTTCACCGTATGCGGACTGCGATAAGCAAAGATGTATTTCAAAATCATCATCACAATGTAACCGACAACAAAAGCAATCAGCGGGGAGAAAATAAGACCCTCAACAATCCCGATAAAGCCGCTCCAATTTAATTTATCCTGTCCTGCACCTACATACACCGCTCCGGCCAACGCACCAATCAATGCATGGGAAGAGGATGAAGGAATACCGAACCACCAAGTCAAGAGATTCCAGATAATAGCGGCGATCAACGTCGCAATGACGATATCAATTCCGTTCGTAAGCTTGGTTGGATCAGCGACACTTCCACCAATGGTCTTGGCAACCCCGGTAAACAAGATCGCTCCGAGAAAGTTCATAACCGCAGCCATAATAATCGCACGTCGCGGCGTCAATGCACGGGTCGAGACCGAAGTAGCAATTGCGTTCGCCGTATCATGAAATCCATTAATAAAATCAAATGCCAGAGCAAGAAAAATAACAATACCTAGTACCAGTAAACTTGTATCCATGTAAAAGGACTCCCTTACGAGTTACGCATAATGATGGATTCCAGCATATTTGCAACATCCTCGCATGAATCCGTTGTCGTTTCAAGGCGTTCGTACAATTCTTTGCGTTTAATCAGCTCAATAGGATCAGTTACAGTTGCAAACAGGTTTTTGATGCAAATACGCAGTAATTCATCCCCCTGATTTTCCAAATCATTCAGGCGAATGGTGTATTCACGAATAGCCAGCAATTTTTTCTGTGAAAGCAAATGTACAGCCTTTTGAATTTCGTAAGCTGATTGACGCAAAATATCAGCGAACTGCACAATATACTCGTCCGGCTCTGTAATGTTGTACATATAAAAACGAGAGGCTGTCGCTTCAAGACCGTCCAGCACATCATCCATGGTCGTTGTCAGTTCCATGATGTCGTCGCGTTCGAGCGGCGTAATGAAGGTCTTGTTCAACTCAGTAATAATCGTGTGTGTGTAATCATCACACTTATTTTCATACTTCTTCATCTCATTGGTAAACAAAGTCACATCTTGAAGATTTGAAGTATGTTGGGCAAAATAATCGGCTGCTTGCACGATCGTATCTGCCATATTTTCCAACGTCTCGAAGAATATATCCTTTTTCTTCAATCTCATAACGATTACCCCTTTACGAAAATATCCGCAACCTGTTTCGACTGCAATAGACAACCTTTGCTATCTTATCACACTCATCAATGTTTTTGTAATGTTTGTAAAAGCAAATTTCTAGATATACGTATACAATGCCCGACATGGAAGGTCATTATCCGACAATTTTTCCCTAAAAAGGAGTATTACGTTTTCTAATTTGCTTCTATTGTTACATGTTCCGCTAGTGAAGTATCTGCAGGTACCACATGTATATAGGATGTGCCTGGCGTTAACGGGATTTCAACCCCATTTTTCATAAACCGAATCGCATCGCCAGATATATGCTGCCATTCAGCACGTATTAGCTTTCCTTGTTGAAACACCATGGCTTCTCCGCTACCGTCCAGCTCAACACTTAGTCTACCTACATCATCCAACGTTCGATGCCTCGTACTCATCACAATCACATTGGCCGCTGAGAGCTGTTGATTATTATTTTGATCTAGATGTGACTTTTCGTTCACAAAACGCTTATATCGTTGATCAGCTGGATCATAGGTATAAGATACGCGATAGCTTTTTAACAAAAATCGGATGTGCAAAGAGGCGGCACTCTCGTCCACCATAACTGGAGTTTCGCCAGTTTTAAGATAACGATATACTGGAACCTCCGTCTGCTTGACATACCCTTTGCTATCGCTTCCTTTACGCAGTCTGCTCACATCTGTGTATAAATTATGTGGAGGACGACGGTCTTTGCTTCGCCAGAAGTAAGCCCCTCCATTTGAAATCTCGTCCAGATGCTCCTTCCGCTGCTGCTGTAAAATCGCATAGGCATCTGTACTTCCCCCTGCATGTATCGGCAACGCACCATAGGTTTCGCCCAGTTCAATCAAATACGGTCGGATGCTTCGGACCGGACCGATCTTCACATCACCACCATGACTTTGGAAAAAAGCTACCAAACGGGTAATTCCGCCTTCTGCAAGAACTTCATATACCATGTCTGCCTGGCTAAGCCCCGCCTGTGGACGCGCAGCCGGAGCATTGTTAATCATGACAGCCAGCGGCCGCTCTATAACAGACTGCTCCACCGGAAGCCCGGTAAGCGGAGCTGTAAATGCCGGAACAGATGGCTCCTTAGACGGTTCAAGCACCTTTTTCTCTGTTTCTTGCTGGGTCGGTTTGGGAACGGATTCAGATTCACCCGTATTGGACAAAGCAGAACAAGACATCATTGTCATGCATAACAGAGCTGAGGCCATCACACGCAGCCAATAATTTCGTTGAGACATGGGCCCGGACAAGTTCATCCCTCCACATAGTTATTTTTCTCATTATAAGCTTTATTTCCTGTTTTTGTCTTGATTGAGGCATTACCTCTCTATAGAATACTTATCTGAAGACATTAAAATTTAAAAAAATATTTAGACTTTGTGATTTTTATCACAAATAACTGTAACTGAACCTAATACAATAAAGGTGTAGCAAAGATGATCATCCCAAACAAAATGAAATACAACCCATCATTATAGATTAAGAAAGAGGAGTGGTTTAAATGTTTAACAACTGGTTACGTGAGAACAAAGTAGCAATGTGGCTGCTGACTGTAGTACGGGTTTATCTAGGTTATGAATGGATGACCCACGGACTTGAGAAGCTGACTGGCGGATTCGACGCAGGTGGATTTATCTCGGGGGCCATTGCTAAAACAGGTGGAGATCATCCCGCTGTACAAGGCTGGTGGGGATCGTTCCTTGAAGCCTTTGCTCTGCCGAATGTCGGTTTGTTCAACGTCCTGATCCCATTGGGTGAGTTCTTGGTCGGGGTTGGCCTACTGCTTGGTACATTGACTACACTGGCTACTTTGATGGCTATGGTTATGAACTTCTCGTTCCTGTTCTCGGGTACAGTAAGCACCAATGCAATCTACCTGCTGGTTGAAATCTTCCTTATCGTTGCTGGTGCAAATGCCGGAAGAATCGGCTTTGACCGTTGGGTACTGCCCTTCCTGCGTGGACTGTTTGGTAAAAATAAAGATACTTATCAAACGGACCCCAATCGAAAAATAGCTTAACTACCCAAAAAACAACCGTTATCCTCTGGCTAATGGTTGTTTTTTTGTGCAGCTATGCTGCTTGTATGTGTGACCATGCTGCCCCTCCTCTATTTAAATGAACAAAGGAGTCCTCAAGTCCACTCTGACTTGGAGACTCCTTTTTCGGATTCATCTTCCCCCACAAACGTTTACAAGTTGGATACAACATGGAATGTTCACGATACATTTACCCTGTACACTACAGTTACATCAAAGAACGCAATGGAGGGTTATATCATGAAAAAAATCACCAAAGCCTACCTCATGCTCGCAGCAGTAACTTTCACAGTACAGACGATCGGATTGGGATCTACGACATCAGCCAAAGCAGCGACATCTACTACAATATCTCAAGCAGAAGGTGTGCAACATATTTCGAAAACCTTCGAGCAGCTACTACGCCAACCAGGCAAGTTACCTCAGGCATTCACTTATTTACAAAAGCATATCCAATCCATTCCGGCCTCTCAAGCTACCATCCTAGTGCTACACTTGGAAAATGCACAGAAACAGCAATTGGATTCATATGCACAGGCCTTATATCCGACCTCTATTCAAACTAAGATTAATCAAGTCTATAAACCTGGTGATTCGTTCACTAATGTAATCAGTCGGACAAGTGATACAAAGCTGAAAAAGCTACTCACTCAATCAAGAGATGCCGGCTACAAACTTGAAACCGCAGAAGGCATGTTTTACCCAGTCATCAATTATGAGAAATATAAAGTACTCGGAAATAACATTACCGCAGATATCCGCGACTATATTGACATCATGGCGACGGAATCTGGACAGCCGGCTACCAAGGATGCAGCTTTACACATCGGTTATCAACAGTTAGCCGGAAGAGTGCTGGCGCAAGAGTCGTTTATAACCCAATATCCACATTCCAATCGTACACAAGCAGTCAAATCATTACATGATCTCTATTTCTTCTATACTTTTTATGGTACGAACAATACACCATTATTCGATGATGACACCAACAAGATTCGCCCCAATGCCAAAAAAGGATATCAGCTCGTCGTTCAGCGCAACAGGGATTCGAAGAGTCCCTACATTCAAAAGCTAAAGGCATTTATGACACTACTAGATCAAAATGAAGATAAGCGAACTACGCAAGTATCCGCCTGGCTAAAAAAGAACGTGCCTGCTAATTAATCAAAGAGGAACAGACCAAAAGAACTTCCAACCCCACACATCATGTGGTTTCGGAAGTTCTTATTCTTACATTTACAGATCACTTTCTTGACCAAAAGCCCAACAATTGAGACTCAATGAGCCAAGGACATACGACTGAAAAAGCTTACGCGCGGAGCGATCATGATCGGCAGCTCCCATCACGTAAAACAAAGGTGAAAAATGCTCTATTCCATACGAAGGAACCGCCTGCTTGGCATACGGAGCCTTCTTGTCATATTGGAACAGATGACGCAAATTCCAGTCTTGAAGCTGCTGTGCGATCCAGTCATCATATTGAACGGCCCAATCGGCTGGCTCACTCGTCTGCTTGAGTGTCCGCAAGTTGTGGACCAAGCCTCCACTACCGAGGATCAAAATCCCTTGATCACGCAGTGGCGCCAGCATCCGTCCAATCTCGTATTGCTCCTGAGGATCGCGCCGTGAATCAATGGATAAGGGTACGACCGGTATGTCCGCATCAGGATATATATGCCGCAAAACCACCCATGCTCCATGATCCAGTCCCCGGTTCCGAATCGGCTGGTGGAACAGGTTATGCTGACTGAACAGATGCCCTATCTCCTCATACAGCTTTGGATCGCCTGGTGCAGGGTAATCAAGAGTGTACATTTCTTCAGGAAAGCCGTAGA
Source organism: Paenibacillus sp. FSL W8-0439 (assembly GCF_038008995.1). Lineage (NCBI taxonomy): Bacteria > Bacillati > Bacillota > Bacilli > Caryophanales > Paenibacillaceae > Paenibacillus > Paenibacillus sp. FSL W8-0439. The sequence goes on along the minus strand of NZ_JBBPAK010000001.1, from coordinate 932,497 downwards.
AATCGTGCAACGCTGCATGCTGATCATCCGCGCCGATACATTGATCGGGGCTATCCCAATGCGCGGAAAAAATGACAATTCCTTTGGGTCGGGGCAGGCTCGCGCCCAGCTTTGCAAGAAAACTGGTATATGCGTTATTTTCTACAGCCAGTGTCGGTGAACCATGCGCAACAAAAATTGAGGGTAATGTCATCGCTGCCAACCTCCACACGCCAGTATAGTGTTACTCTTTCATTTTACTCCGGCGGAGGCACAATTTCCAATACAAACCGTTACACCCTGAAATCAGATCATCCAGTGCTGCCAATCCCGTTGAATATTTTCTTGTTCATCCAGCCATTCCAGTGTGCGGTCAATCAGCTGTTGCCGCTCTTTACCTGATGAGAATGTGTGATCTCCCTGAAAAATAATTTCCTTATCACAGCGTCCTTCCGGACGCATCCAGAACACCTTTTGAAACAGAAACGCATAATCCACAGGAATGATATCATCCGAGGTGCCATGAATAACGAGCACATCACCGTTAAATTTAACGGCCTCCTGGAACGGTTGGAATTGAGCTAATGACTCAAAATAAGCTGGTGTGAACCTATAGCCCAGGTAGTCTGCATGACCGGTTTTAACAGATTCGTCGTATACGCTTCGCTCCGTAATTTTGACAATGTCGTTGAACGGATAGCCGACAGCTGACCAAAGGACCAGGTTCTGTACTCTCTTGTCCCGAACGGCTGTGAGAAGGGCAACTGCGCCCCCCAAACTGTGACCGATCAGCGTCACCTTGGTCGGGTCAATGTCCGCGCAATTCACGGCGTAATCCAACACGGTGCGTGTCTGATTGATCATGGATTCGAGCCCCTGCTTGCCGTATTCACCAGTGCTTTCTCCACAACCGGCAAAATCAAAGCGCAGTACAAAATACCCCCCTTCAGCCAGTTCACGCGCAGTCTTGACAAATAATCGATCGACTCCGATTCGATTGCCCACAAAACCGTGGCAAATAACAACGAGTGGAACACGTCTTTGACGCTCTCCCTCATTTGTACGGTTTGGATAATGAATTGTAGCGGCCAGTTCCTCATTTTCAAAACGAATTCCAATTTGCCGTTCCATCCTGATTCCCCCTGTTTCAAGCTTCATTACAGCATTTCATCATTCAAGCTCATATAGTAACGTGGAATATCCATCCAGAATATTCATTCACTTTAATTCCGATAAGTTTAATAAGTTTTATAGTAAAGTCAGTCTATCATCGCCCTGCTTCCTTGTCAACCTGTCAGTTCATACCGATATGGAAGTAAAGAAATGGCGCTCCCCAATGCTTGTCGGAGAACGCCATACTACTCGCTTATTAGAGTGCAATCTCTACATTAAAGTAGACGACTTGCTATTCGTAGCTGTGCCTGAACATTTGGTGGGTTTCGACTCGTCCCTCCCACTCCAGTTTACAAGAGGCGCCGTTATTTTGATCCTCATGCCACAGGCTGCGGTAGCTCTGTTCACCCAGTTCACCTGCAAATTCTGTGTCCTCAGCCAATTCAGTATCGTCCAATATACGGTACGTTGGAGATGTCCCTTGAACGCTCCGGTGACTCACGTTTGCAAGCAAGGCTCCCCCACTGTTCCCGTTCGGAGCACCTGTCAGTCGTTTTTGGACCGAATAATCTGCCTGGTTCTCCAGTTCCATGATGCCACATCCTCTCAACGTTTTATATTCAGGTTGCTCCATGCGCTCACCCTGTATCCAGTTTGAGGAGAATGCGGCGGTAATATACATAATGGATAAGCCTTTTGCCATCCGGCGTTTCCTCACGTATACTGTCTTTGTTACAAAATGGCGATTCCATCAGTTTGGAATACGATCATAAAGCAGGAGGAAGCAATGAATAAAGCAAAAAATTATACGCTTATTGCATGGGTTGCCTTGTCCATGTTTTTCTTGACACAGGCGATTATCGGTTGGTTTATCACATTTACAGGCGGGGATATCAAACCTTTTGAAAAAATTAGCCTTTCCACCCTCATCATCATCGCCGCAGGTGCCATTCTGCTGGTTGAAGCACTGATGAATTTCATGGATCGTCCTGAAGAAGGCGAGGAGACACAACAACCAGACCATGCTCCCGTGAAGCCCCAAATGAATTTTAAATCCATTTTGATGTATGTAGTACTGGTTGTTGTCATTCTTGTCGCCGGACTTGCGCTGCGCAGTGTGCTGCCGGTATTCAAAATCTCACCATGGATGAATTTAGTGTTTGCGGCTATTGGCTTTATTGGACTCAAACCGATTTTTTTGCGTAAAAAACATTCATAACCTCGCAATTCTCACAGTGCTGGAGCTGCCTCATAACGGAATCGTAGCAGCTCCTTTTTATTTGCAATCAGCTATCTCACTTGAAGCTTGGGATCGTCAGAAAAACCGTATCCCCACCTGCAAGAAGATGCATGGGAAATACGGCTTGCTGTACTTTAGCATTTATTTGGAAAATAGTTGTTCTGCATTATCCAATGCAATTTTGTGCCCCATCGCGGAATAGTCCAGCCAAGGCTGTCCGTCCAGCATGTAGACATGACCTTGCTTCACAGCCTTAAGTCCTTGCCATACTGTATTCCCCTCCAGCTGCTTGTATACCTTTTGCGCATCCGTACCTTTACTAATAATAACCAGGATGGCATCGGCATCATAATCCGGCAAAACCTCTTGGGATACAACCTGGTAGGCCTTGTTGATCTTTTCCACACCTTTGGCTGGCTTCAAGCCTAAGTCCTGATACAATAACGGTCCTACTGGACGCTTCATCCCCATGACACGAACTTCTTTCGCTGTGACACGTACAGCCATGACAGTCCCGTCTCCGATTTTGGAATGAATGAGCTTTTTGACCCGTTCCCTCTGTGTATCATAATCTTTTAGAAAAGTGTCTGCCTGTGCTTCATGTTTAACCATAGCAGCTATTTTTTTCAATTGATCTTTCCATGTACCTTCATCCAAATCAAAAACCTCGGTTGGTGCAATTTTTTCAAACTTGGCCACATCAGTTCCCGAATATTTTTTGTCGAGGAAGATATGATCAGGTTGAAGCTCCAGTACCGCTTCCATATCAGGGTCTGTGACAACTCCCAGCTTACGAGTATTTTGAAGACGATCTTTTACATGGGGCAGAAAATCCTTCACATCTCCACCAATAACTGAACCTGCTGGAGTAATGCCCAATGCCAGCAGATTATTCGTCAAATGAATAGACATTGAGGCAATACGCGAATCCGCACTAATGGTGGTTTGGGCACTATCGTCCGCTTTCGTATCGCTAGCCTGTTTGTCTGCTGCTTGTCCACAAGCGGACAGCATGATCATGCATGCCACAAGAGACAGGGCTACCCATGAATGTTTAAGCCCTGAACCCTCAAATCTATTTTTTCTCATGAATATTCTCTCCTATACTATAGAAGCTCTATTTTATAATGTTAAATCGTCAAAACTTCTACTTCGTTGTTGTTCCGCACGCTGCATCATGTGCAGCTTTAGATTTCATATGTAACCTAATCCTATTGTCATTTGGTTCGGGACAACAAGAATAAAAAATACGGAGCTCCTACCACAGCAACCACTACACCTGCTGGAATCGCATTCGGCTGAAATACCGAACGACCAATCGTATCTGCTGTGACCAGAATAACGACCCCGACCAAAGCGGCTACTGGCAGCAAATGCTGATACATCGGTCCAACCAGACGGCGAGCCAGATGAGGCGCAATCAGCCCAATAAAACCGATGCCTCCGGCCATGGATACGCTGGCGCTCGATAGAGCCACTGCTGCGCCAAGCAATATCAAGCGCTGGCGCTTCACACTTGTACCAATTCCAGCTGCGGTCTCATCACCCAGCGACAGATTATTCAGGCTACGTGTCTGAGACAGAACGTAGGGCAATACGATGACAATCCACGGCAGTAAAGCCACTGCATGTATCCAATCCCGTCCCCATACGCTGCCAGCCAACCAACGTGCGGTAAATGCGTACGTATCCTCATCCAGCCGCAACGACCAATACAGCGTTATGGCGCTGAGCCCTGAGGCTACACCGATACCGGACAGAATCAATCGCACAGGCACGATTCCTCTGCTGCCACTATAGGACAACATAACAATCAGTACCGCCGCAACGACACCTCCTGCAAAGGTAAACAAGGGAATGAACAAGGCTACTGATCCTTCCAGATCGCGAAAAAAGCTAACATACATTACCAGACCCAACGCAGCCCCCGCATGAAGGCCCAGCACTCCCGGATCTGCGAGTGCGTTTCGCGATAAGCCCTGCATGACTGCCCCGGCTGCACCCAGTCCCGCTCCAGCCAGCACTGTTACAACAATCCGCGGCAGACGGTATTCAAACAGGACCATATGATCACGTCCGCTCCCGCCGCCAAACAGTGTATCCAGCACGCGTAGCGGTGGAATACGAATCGTTCCGGTATTCAAACCTAGAACAAGGACAGCAAAGCTGATTCCAGCCAATACTAAGCAAACGAGCCAAGCCTTGGTCGTTCTTGTGTCTCCTGTCCCTAGAGAGCGACTCACTATAACTCCCTCCTTTCCTTACGGGCGAGAAAGAGGAAAAAAGGTACTCCGATAAAAGACACCATAATTCCAATAGCTAGCTCCTCCGGTGGATTCGCCATTCTCGCTCCCAAATCAGCCAGCACTAGCAGCACGGCTCCCAATAATGCAGACAATGGTACGATCTGGCGATAATCCACACCGATCAGCTTGCGGGCAATATGTGGAACGACCAAGCCTACAAAGCCGATGGCCCCGGCAGCCGATACGGATAGCCCAGCCAGGACCACCACAGTCAGCAACCCCAACAGCCGGATACGCCTGAGATTTAGTCCCAGGTTCAATGCTACCTCATCGCCCATTGAAATCAATGAAATGGAGCGTGCGAGCCCCATAGACCAAGCGATCACAATAAGCAAAATCGGCGCAAGAATCTTAAGCTGCGACCATTTGATTCCGGCAACACCACCCGCATACCAGAAGGCTAGATCCTGACTTAGATCAAAATAAATCGCAATTCCCGAAGTCATGGAACCTAACAAGGCTGCTGTCACAGCTCCAGACACCGTTAGTCTCATGGGTGTCAGTCCTCCCGGCGCGGATGCCCCCAGCCCGAATACCAGTAAGGTACTCATCAGTGCCCCCAGGAACGACAATATAATTAACGTCCCATAAGGTAGATCGGGGAAAAAAGCAAAACTCACTGCAACTACAAACATCGCTCCTGCGTTAATGCCCAGCACACCTGTATCCCCCAACGGATTGCGTGTAATGCCTTGTATCAGGGAGCCTGCAACCGCCAGGGCAGCCCCAATGATAGCTGCACCGAGTACACGCGGCAATCGCAGCTCATGAATGATCCTGTGTGTCATCAGCGAACGATCATAGTGAAATACTGCCGACCACACCGTGCTTACGGTCAGGTCTTTGGCTCCAAAAGAAATGGCAGCGAATATGGCCAAGGCCAACAATACAGCAGAAGCTGTAAACAACAACGCCTGCCGAATCCTACCCGCTCGGAGCACCGGACGGGCTACAGAGGCTACTTCAGGTGCGGTCCTCTCTGTCGAAGCTGTATGTTTGTCCATGCTGTCTTTAGACTGCATTCGGTGAGGTCACTCCCTCCATACCTGAAAGCCACCATGGCTCTCATTACGATAACGTCAATGATAATGATTATCAACTTGATACATAATAGCATGTTTCTATGACATTGCAAGCCAAAAACTGTTCCCCCATTAGGAGGAACAGTTTTTAGATATATCTATGTGAGATCGCTGTGAATGATTTCAAGTAATCCGCTATTTAATACGTAGGCCAGCCTGCTGAATCCCATTTCAAATCACTAATCAGCAGCTTTGGATTTCCGCCATCGGTGGCATCATAGGCATGACGCGCAATCACACTGTTGTTATAGACAGATTGTCCGCCCGGTCCCTTCCAGCGATCATTCCCCGCATCCAATATCGTTCCACCGCCGTCCATCATGCTTTTTCCGCTCTTGTCCACATACGGCCCGGTAATACTGGTGGAGCGACCATAAACGATTTTGTAATTACTATTTACGCCTTTACAGCAGTTATCAATGGAAGCAAACAGATAATAGTAGCCGTTGCGGTATGTAACATGCGGTGCTTCCAAACCTCCAGCCGTACGTCTAGCAATAGAATAAATCTGGCCCGTAGGCTTCATCGTATTTTTATCCAGTCGAGTCACTTTCAAGCCCGTATTCCATGAACCGAAGGAAAGCCACGGGTTTCCGGAAGCGTCAATGACCAGATTCGGGTCAATCGCATTATAATCGTCAGAATCCGTTGTACGCAGCACCAGTCCATCATCTCTCCAGCTTCCTGCGCCAATGCTCGTTGCCGAAGTCAAGCCAATGGCCGAAGTACGGGACCCGAAAGTAGAAATGGAATAGTACACCCACACACGTCCATTGTACTTTTGAGCATCCGGTGCCCACACATCATTTGGGGTTTGTTTAGGTACATACGATTTCCACCATGATGGCGGCGACAAGAATATTTGCGGCAATCTGTAAAAATTTCGCCCGTCATCCGATCTTTGAACTTGTATCCCCTGCCCTGTCGAGAAAATATACCATGCATTGCCTTCTTTAGTGATGGACGGATCATGTACTGCCACATCACCAGTTAACGCCCAATGCTCGGCTGATGTAGACGGCACCACGGACAGCAACAAAGCAGCCGAAGTTACGGCAGCAAACGCTGTTCGGGCGAATTTACCCTGTACTGATTCTTTCCATGCTTTCAACATTCTTTCGCACCTCCGAATAAGTATCTTATAATGAGAAATCTGGTGATACGTCTATTACGTTAGTGTTTTCGCTTATGAAGTTACACATATATTAACCTATTAACTTCGGTTTTGTAAACGCTTTATTTCAAATAAAAAGAAATTCATAAACTACGCATAACTGTATGAAGAAAATATAGTTTTAGACTGGAATTGTTGATTCCGAATATTTGTTCAAGATAACGTTTTTACTCTTTACTTAACTCCTCGAATACCCTTGTAGACAGATTCGCACAGCTCCGTTGTAAACCTGCCTGACATTCCTTCAAGTGCTGTATTGGTGAACGCTACAACACTAAGCTCCTCACTCGGATCAACAAACCAGGAGTGACCATAGGTACCGCCCATCCGCCACGTTCCCGGCGATTCCGGTGTATTGGCATCCGCTGGGTCTTTAAGCAGCGTGAAACCAAGTCCAAAGCCTCTCCCCGGCCAATAGGGCATCACAAGGTTACCAATTTGATTGGTTGTCATTTCTGCGACAAGAGCCTGAGGCAGAATCGGATTTCCTCCCTGCCGCAAAGCTTCCAGCAGTTTAAGAAAGTCTCCTGCGCTGCCAATCATGCCGGCTCCTCCGGAAGGATAAGCTGTCTTATCGGTAAATCTGTTAGGTGAAAGGAGGAAACCTGCCGTCCCCTCCACGAAAGGAACGGTATCAAAATCCTGCAAGCGCCGGGGCTCTCCAGCGCTGTCTGCGTAAGCCGTGGTCAATCTGTCCGTATCCACGGCCTTGAAATCCGTGTCCATCATGGAAAGCGGATGAGTTACAAGCAACCGTACAGCTTCACTTAGCGGCATTCCTGTAACCTTTTCGATGACCGCTCCGAGCACGTCTGTTGCTATGGAATACCTCCACATTTTCCCCGGCTCATAAAGAAGTGGGACAGAAGCGAGTCTTTGCAGATTCTCTTCAAGTGTAATTCCCGCCAGATCCATGCCGTCCGATACCCCGGCAAGCTCATAAGTTCCCTTTTCTTCCTGGAAGAAACGGTAGGTTAAGCCGGCGGTATGGGTCATCAGATGGTGAACGGTCATGGAGGCATATTTTCCGTTTGGCAGTTTGGGACGAAAGGCGGGCAACCATTTTTCAACCAGATCGTTTAACTGCAATCTCCCTTGCGAAATTAATACTAAGGCTGCCGTTGACACGATCGGCTTGGTTACCGAAGCATATCTAAACAAAGCATTCTCCTGCATCGGTCGTTTCTGCTCACGGTCGGCCCAACCAGCAGGTTTGTTGTAAACAAGGTTTCCGCCTAATGCAATTTGGACAACGGTACCCACAATCCTTTTTTCCTCAAGTGTGTGGTCAATTACCTCATTGACGCTTTTATGCAGCAATTCCAGATCTATTTTTCTCATGCTTCTCATCCTCTCCTGCTGTAATTTACTTGATTATTTATAGCAAGTGTGTTTATTATATAAATAATTTCTTTCGTCTTGCATAAAACAAACAAGTTAAATAAAGAAATTTTCGATGATTCTAAAGGTATTTGAAAGAAATAACTTTTAAAACAAAGGAGTCGATTTTTTTGGACGAAATCGATAAAAACATCCTGCTCCATTTGCAGAACCAGGCAAGATTATCAATGACAGATTTAGGAAAGCTGGTGGGACTGTCTCAGCCAGCCGTAACGGAACGTGTAAAACGCATGGAAGAAAAGGGGGTTATCGAGGAATATCGAACCGTCATTTCTTCGCAAAAAGTGGGTAAGCAATGCACAGCCTATATGCTTGTTCGGACCCGGAATTGCTATCCTTTCCTTGATTTTTGTCGTTCATCACCGGAGGTAACGGAATGTTACCGGATAAGCGGAGAGCATAATTATTTATTGAAGGTCCTTACGGAAACAACCCAGGAGCTGGAAGAGTTTGAAAACCGGTGCGATCAATACGGAACCTATACGACTCTGATCGTAATGTCTTCACCGATCGCTTATAAAAATTTCATTGGAGAAACGAATTTGCTTGCATAAGATGTAATTCTCTAATCCCAAAAAAATGAATCCGCCATGCAGCGGATTCATTTTTTTGCTTATGTTACACATACTCATGGATTTCTTTAGGAAGGAAAGCCATGCTTTTTAGCTAGCCAAACTGCAAGCAAAGAGGGAAGCAGCAGGATGATTAATGAGCCCGGAAGAAATCCGGCTCCAAGCAGTTCGAGAAGAAGCCCGCCGATAATGCCTCCTCCGCCGATTGCCACATTCCATGCAGTAACCAGCATCGATTGGGCTATATCTGCGCTTTTTCCCCCAGCTTGTGCTATTGCTGTTTGTAGTAAAGTGGCTGCCCCGCCAAACGTAAGCCCCCACGCCGTAACACCAAGAATGATGATTTCAGGTTGATTTATTCCTATTCCCAAGGCTACAGAAGCCAAAGCAAATCCTGTGATGCTGATTAAAACCAGCATTCTTAGAAAACGGTCAATCAGCATGCCTATCACCCAAATGCCGACTACCGAGGTAATTCCGAAAATAAGAAGAACCAAATCCACTCGCTGAGCAAACGCGGTTTCCGCAAGATACGGTGCAATATAAGTGTACAAAATATTATGAGCTAGTACCCATGCCAAAACGACAAACAGAATCGTCCGTACACCGGGAATCAGGAAAACCTTGTGAAAAGGGAGTTGATCACCGGCAGGCTCACCTGCATAATCCGGCACCTTCCAGAGCACCCAGCCAATAAGGGCTGCAGTCAGTAATGATACAGCTCCGAAAATGAGACGCCACCCAGTATATGTTCCGAAAAAAGTACCAAGCGGAACGCCCAGCGCCAATGCCAGCGGGGTGCCGACCATGGCTACGGCCATCGCTCTTCCTTTCAGCGAATCAGGCACCATGCGCCGCGCATAACCGGCCGTCATCCCCCACAGAACACCTGCTGAGACACCTGCGAAGAAACGCGCGACAAGCGTCAGCACATATACGGAAGATAACGCGGTGATGGTGTTAAATACAAGAAAGCCGATGATGCACAGCAGCAGAAGCGGTCGGCGCCTCCACCCACGGGTAGCCGTTGTCAAAGGAATGGCGGCTAGAAGAGATCCAACCGCATAGAGAGTAACCAATTGTCCAGCAAGAGCTTCTGTGACCCCTAGATCCTGTGCAATTTGCGGCAGTAATCCAGCAGGCAGGCTTTCCGTAAGAATGCAGATGAATCCCGCCATGGCTAAAGCCAGCAACCCGACCCACGGGAGACGTTTGGAAGACGACACATTTGCACCGCCTTTTCTTATAAGAGCAGTGTTTAAGTTCACGAAAAAAATCTCCTTTATTTATTTTTTGCCGCTTAAAAAAGCTTTCGCTTCCGTATAAGCTTATATAAATAAAACACTTTTTTACATGGATGATTAAAGGGGGATGAAGTGAATTAAGAGGAAAAAACTTTTATTTTCACGAAAATTCCATGATTTTAAAAGCAAAAATGTAATACAGTAGTTTCCTTACCCTAGATTAAAAATAGGCGTACCTTATTGCGCCTAACAGTAGTCATTATTATTTTTCGCGAACCAGCTATCCTGCCGGTAGCTTAATGCCGTTCCCAGTCTAATGGTTTATTTTCTTTTTACAATAACATTGCACATACAAAAAAAAGAGCCCGTAGGCTCTTTGTTAGATTAGCATATTAAACAGATTCTCATTTTTGTTCAATTCCGTATATTGAATCCCTTTGCGATTCATCCGTTCAATTAAAGGAAGATAGTCCTCCTTGTGGAACAACTCAATGCCGACCAGCGCCGGGCCGTTTTCCTTATCATTCTTTTTCGTATACTCAAACCTTGTGATATCATCGTCTGGTCCAAGCACATCCTGAAGAAACTCACGCAGTGCCCCTGCTCTTTGCGGGAAATTAACCATGAAATAATGTTTTAGTCCTTCATAAATCAGGGAGCGTTCCTTAATCTCCTGCATACGATCAATGTCGTTATTGCCACCACTAACGATACAGACTACTGTTTTGCCTTGAATCTGCTCACGATACAGATCAAGTGCTGCTACAGGCAGCGAACCCGCGGGCTCCACAACAATCGCATTTTCATTATACAGCGCCAGAATCGCTGTACATGCCTTGCCTTCCGGTACCTTCACAATATCATCCAAGGTATGTTTACAAATGTCATATGTTAACTGACCCACTCGCTTCACCGCAGCCCCGTCAACAAACTTGTCTATGTGCTCCAGTGTAACGACCTTGTTCAAACGCATCGCTTCCGTCATCGATGCTGCACCCAGGGGTTCTACACCGATTACTTTGGTGGTCGGATTCACAGTTTTAACATATGTGCCTACGCCTGCCGCCAAACCGCCGCCGCCAATCGTCACGAACATATAGTCCGCAGGTGTATCCAGGCTTTCCATCACTTCCATCGCAATCGTGCCATTGCCCGCAATAATTTTCGGTTGATCGAACGGATGGATAAAGGTCATTTCCTGTTCGCTGCATACCTTCATGGCCTCGTCATAAGCATCGTCAAACGTATCTCCAGTCAAAATGACCTCTACACTGTCTCCGCCAAAGCGACGTACCTGCTTCACCTTCTGATTGGGCGTTGTGCTCGGCATAAATATTTTACCGTGGATGCCAAGCGCGTTACATGAAAAAGCCACACCTTGCGCATGATTACCCGCACTCGCGCACACGATCCCTTTTTCCATTTGCTCAGGAGTTAGGCTGCGGATCATGTTGTAAGCTCCACGGATTTTAAAGGACCGCACAACTTGGAGATCCTCTCGCTTCAGATACACATTACAGTTATATTTGGCCGATAGGACGGCATCCCTCTGTAAAGGTGTACGAACAATCACCTCACGCAGCATATGATGCGCCCGTACAATATCCTCCATGCCAACGGTTGACGCTGTGGCCGGCTCAGTTTTCTGGGTTTCTGTTGGTTCCATAGGTTCTCCACGCTCCGCCTGAATATTTCTGTATTGAGCATTTTGCATAAATCCCAAGAGCGATTTCAAATCAGTAATATATAGATCGAATCGGTTTAGTTCGTCTATATATTAAACTTTTGAGCGTTAGGAATCGAATTATGCAAAGTGCTGTATTTGAAATCTTTCAAACATCATACCACGTTTACCTATAGCTTGTGCAGTTGATAGTCATGAAAATGAGAATGAAAATCATTGAGTTCATAAAAAAACAGGCCGAGACAATGCCCGACCCGCCTTTCCTGACTCTATACATTTCTTGTCTTCAGTCGACTCATTCAGCACCGCAATGATTATCCTTTTACCCCGCCTGCAGTCATCCCTTCAATAAAGTAACGCTGGAAGAACAGAAACACGACGAGAATCGGCAAAATAGCCAGGACTGAACCGGCAATCAACACATCATAATTGTTGCCATATGGCGTCAGCAGACTGGACAGACCGATTGGCAGTGTCAGCATGTCGTTAGTACGCAATACGATCATCGGCCACAGGAAGTTATTCCAACTGTTCATAGCTTGTAAAATAGCCATTGCCGCAAAGGCAGGTGCCATCAGAGGCATCATAATCCGCACAAAAATACCATACTCTGAACAGCCGTCAACCCGTGCAGCATCCATAAAGTCCTTGGGTACCCCGCTTAAATATTGACGGAAGAAAAAGATCGGAATCGGTGCGACGACAAATGGCAAAATCACACCCCATACCGTATTGATCAGCTTCATACCGATCATGAGTTTGTAAAGTGGCAGCATAATAATTTCTACCGGGATCATCATCACGACCAACACCAGTGTAAAAATCACATTTTTCAGTCTAAAACGATACATCTCCAGGCCATACCCGACCATCGCGGACAATATCAGACATAACACCGTAAACAAGATAGTAATGACAAGGCTATTCCAGTACCATTGAAAATAATCCGTCGTCCCCTGAAAGATAAACGCATAGTTTTTTAAGGACATGATGGCCCACTCCAGCTTGAGATTCAAGCCGTAGCGCAGCAACTCCGTTGATGGCTTGAATGAGGCAAGCGTCACGGCAAATAGCGGAAACAGGGCGAACCCGGCAAACAGAATGAACAGGACAACGAGAAATGCAGATAACGGGCCTTTTTGTTTCTGAGCCATCGCTTAATCCTCCTTCCGAAACATGCCAAAAAATTTGAGCTGGATCAGGTTCAGTACTAATGTGAATACGAGCAATACAATCCCTACCGCTGCTCCAAAGCCCATGCTGTTCTGTTCCAGACCTTGGCGATAGAGATAGCCAACGATCGTCAATCCAATATCATTCGGAGAGTTGTTTCCGTTCCACAGCATATAGCTCTCGGTGAACATGGACAATCCGGCATAAATACTGATCGTAAATACGTAGATTGTCACGGGTTTTAGCATAGGAATCGTAATCCGCCAAAATGAATCAAAGCGGCTGGCCCCATCGATCTGAGCAGCTTCATACAACTCGGGAGGAATGTTCTGTAACCCCGACATGTAGTACAGCATGTTTACCCCCAGCCATCTCCATAAGGCCAACACGATCAACGCTAAAAAGCCGGTGTTCGCATTCATTAGCCATTTGTAAGGCTCAAGACCGAATATCCCCAACAGGGAGTTCATCAGCGAACCATCCAATTCCCCGAACATGAGTCGGAAGATTGTTCCTGCTACCACTACTGAAGTTAGTGCGGGTATAAACATTACGGAGCGAAACAGCCCTCTACCCGGCATTTTAGGCGAATTTAGCAATACCGCCAGTACCAGTGGCAGAGGAATCAACACGACCAGTGTAAGCAGCGTGTACAGGACGCTGTTCAATATTGCTTTTCCAAATGTAGGATTCATTAAATCCTTATAATTTTCCAGGCCAACATAAGTTGTTATCCCAGGCAAGACTTCCTGAAAGCTCATAATGACCGTCGAGATGACCGGATACGCAAAAAACAGCGCAAAGGACAGTAAAAATGGAAGGACAAATACATACGGTGCCGTACGACTGGAATGAATAAAGCGGCTCCATTGGCTTCTGGTCGGACGCTGAGTTTTTGGCGGCTGACCTGTCGGTACATTAGCGTTCGTATGAACGGGCGTTGCCATGAATCTCACTCCCTTTCCTGTTGGGGTCTATCTCAGTTCATCTGCTAGCTCATGCAGCACCGTGGCTGGATCTTCGCCACTCTGTAGTGTCCGATAAAGTATTTTATTACGTACAGCACTGGCGATGTCAGGCGTTTTCGGTCCAATATGCACCGCATTAATTTCATCTTTTACTTCGATCAGCGTATCAAAAATATTCGTTCCGAAATAATCCGTAAATTTATTTTTGGCTTTGGCTTCCGGCATAGTCCACACTTCACTGCGGATGGGATCAAACCCTAGTTGCTTCCAAATCTCCACATTCCCTTGCTTGGACAGCTTGGCAAAGGCTAGAAAACGCATCGCCAAATCCTGGTGCTTCGATTGGTTCGTGACTACCGTTCCGGTTCCGCCCATACCTGCTGAGCGATAGCCGCCTTTTTCCCACGCCGGCATCGGTCTAATGATGACTTTTCCTTTCAAGTCAGGCATGTAATCCGTAAAACGTCCCATATACCACATCGGCATCCACACTGAAGCGGCCCCGCCTTTGTTCATAAACCCGTAGTATTCCTCCATATGATGCCCGCCACCCGGTGCGGGAATAGCGATTTTGTCTTTTATCATCTGTTGGAGAAACTCAAGTGTTTTAATATTGGTTTCGTTATCCAGCGTCAACTCGCCCTTGTCATCCAAAAAATCTGAATTTTGCTGGGAGATCATCGGCCAGTAGCTCCACAGGTCATTGGTCTCCAAGGTCGCCATCGGCTTGCCCGTTTTGGCCAGCACTTGCTTGCCAGCAGCAGCGTAGTCTGCCCAGGTAACGATGGAATCCGGGTCTACCCCCGCCTGATCCATAATCTCTTTATTGTAATACATCACTTCGGCTCCAACGTGAAAGTCAATGCCGTAATACTTACCGTCTTTGCCGTAAATCTGTACTCTGGAAGGCACAATGTTATTGATCTCAGGGTCAATCACCGGATTGAGCGGGACCAATTGCGGTATTCCTTTGAGGAAATTACCAATTTTGTTGACCTCAATATCCGCGATATCCGGCGCTCCCACCCCTGATTGCAACGCAATCGAGAGCTTGCTGTGGTGGTTGTCATAAGGAAATGTATTCGCTTTCAAATTAATCAATTCATCAGGGTGCTGTTGGTTCCATTGGTCAGCCATTTGCAGAAAAAACTTCTCATGCAGTTCATTGAATGTCCATAATACAAGTTCTGTTCCCGGCCCATCCTTTTCATCAGTCTTGAAAGAACAACCTTGCAGCAGTCCAGCCATCAAAACCACCGCCATAAGCATCAAAGCCATGCTTTTTCTTCGCAGCAGCATATCCTTCCCCCTTCGCATGATGAAATCCTAATTCGTAAATGATTGCGCTTTCTTTTATTATTTAACATCAATACAAATTAGTTTACAACAATATTATTCAAAAAAAATTCGTTTTTGTGTAAAACAGATCTCATTGCATTATAGGGGGAAAATGAATTGGATGGGAATATGATGATTTCTGCATAAAAAAACGACCCAACTCCAATTGAAACTCGGAGTTGGGTCGCGCTATGTTAACTACTCTTGCGAATGTGCTGCTTCGTCTTTCACTTCTTCTCGAAATGATCTAATACTTTGTTTACGACGATTATTTTTTTCTTCGATCTGCTGACGCTCCTCATTGCTGATTTCAGAGGAAAATTCGTTTAGATATCCTTCAGCCTCATGAAGATTCTGCAATGTATTCTGAATATTTTGTTGCAAATGCTCCACATTATCTGCTCGATTATCCGGTTTTGCCATCGGTTTGACGCCTCCTAATCATAGAATCGCTCACTAGAGCGCTAAACCGTAGCTTGATCGTTATCGAGTTATTTTATACATTAAAATGCTTTCCAAACCATCGGCCTGCGGCTTCGGCTTCAGTGCGAGTCAATTGATGACCATTGCGTTCCAAGTAGGCTTCTACCTGTGCTCCGGCCCCTTCCAGCAGGGCTTGCAGCTCCTGAGATTCCGCCGCTGGAACAATGGGGTCATTTTCACCGGAAGACAGAAATACAGGGACACCGTTCAAGTCCGGCAGTTCCAGCCCTCGCAATGGCACCATAGCATGATGGAGAATGGCCCCACGCAGCGCTTTTGCATCATGGAAGAGCATACTGGCCGCTATGTTGGCTCCATTGGAATAGCCCAGAGCCACCACTTTGTTACGGTCAAAATCATATTGCTCTGCAGCTGAATCAACAAATTCGCTTAGTTCTTTGGTACGAAATACGAGATCCTCAATGTCGAACACACCTTCTGCCAAACGGCGAAAGAAGCGCGGCATTCCATTTTCCAGCACATTACCTCTCACACCTAACACAGATGCGCCTGGTGCAACCAAATCAGCCAATGGTAGCAAGTCTTGTTCATTCCCGCCGGTACCGTGCAACAGCAAAATAACCGGAGCTTGCGGATCATTTCCTTTACGAAAGACGTGTTTCATATCTATTCCCTCCTCCAATTAACTTTAAATTAAGAATCTTATTTTTGTATAATTTGATTATAGCCCATTTCACTGCTTTATACAAACATAATTGACCTCGTTAATTTTTTCTAAAATGATGTCTTGTTCCATTGACATGTAGTATAGCTTTATTTTACTATGTGATTAGATATTTAGAGAATTATCTAAATATCTAAAGGAGTGAGCAAACTTTGAATGATGCCTTCAAAGCCTTGGCTGATCCGACCCGGCGCAAAATATTGCAGCTTTTGAAAGAGAAAAGCATGAGCGCGGGCGACGTCGCTGAGCATTTTCAAATCAGCAAGCCCAGCATATCCCACCATCTGAATTTGCTGAAGCAGGCGGGGCTTGTGCTGGATGAGCGACAGGGGCAAAGCATTATTTACACCTTGCATACAACAGTTGTGGCGGATGTCATCGGCTGGATGTTCAGTATCGCCCAATCGGATGCCCCTGTAAAACCAACTTCGAATGATATTAAGGATACGGAGGGGTCTGAATGAAGTTCCGAACACGTTGGAGCTTGACGGATGTTTTGACGACTTTGCTTGCCTTATCACCTGCTATAGGCGCTTTACTACTGTATAACCGGCTTCCCGATGTGCTGGCCTCTCATTTTAGCATGGACAATACCGCAGACGGGTATATGAGTAAAAACAGTTCTATTCTCATGCTGGTGCTGTTGGGGCTGGTGCCTTTGCTCCTTCGGCTATCCCGCTACATGGACCCCAACAGAGCAAATTTCAAGAAATTTACTAAAGCCTATGAGGTTACGCGTGTAGGCACTTCGCTCATTCTCGCTATAGCCGGTTGGGGAATGCTGCTGTATAACCTGAATTATCGGCTACAGATGCTTACGATCCTTTATGGAGTGCTGGGTCTGATGCTGCTGGTGCTGGGTAATTATATGACTCAGGTACAGCCAAACTATACCTTCGGTATCCGCACGCCATGGACTCTGTCCAATCCGGAAGTATGGCGTAAAACGCACCGTTTGGGCGGACCTATGATGATGTTCGGTGGTGCTTCGGGCTTGGTAGCGGCATGGGTCGATGGAGTGGCGGGCACCGTCATTTTTCTCACCGGGCTGTTTATATCCGTCGTCATTCCTGTACTCTACTCCTTCCTACTGCATCGCAAAATAAATCATCAGTAGGGATAAAAAAGGAACCTCCCAAACCGCGATAAAAGCAGAATGGGAGGTTCTTTATACATCTACATATTCCATTAGAACAACAGCTTATCGGGATGAGTACCCACACGCTCATCCAGATGAAGACCATTAATTCGGTCAATATCCTCAGTCGTCAGTTCAAAATCGAACAAATCGGCATTCTCGCGGATACGATGCGCGGTAACCGATTTGGGAATCGTCACAATTCCCCGATCCAGATGCCAACGCAAAATAACCTGAGAAGTCGTTTTGCCGTATTTGGCAGCAATCTCAACGATATCTGGCTGCTCCGTCAGTTTCCCCTTCATCAGAGGACTCCACGATTCAAGCTGGATCTGGTGTTCCCGGCAGTATTGATGCAGCTCCTGCTGAGTCAGACGCGGGTGAAGCTCTACCTGATTAATGACAGGTACAATATTACTGTCTTTCAGGAGGTCTTCGAGATGGTGAATTTGGAAGTTGCTTACTCCAATCGCGCGTACGCTTCCTTCTTCATACAGCCGTTCGAACGCCTTCCAAGTTTCCTTGTACTTGTCCTTGCCAGGCCAATGGATAAGGTACAGATCAATGATATCCAGGCCCAACCGCTTGCGGCTTTCCTCGAAAGCACGCAGTGTTGAATCGTAGCCCTGATCTTGATTCCATAGCTTAGTGGTCACAAACAGATTGTCTCTGTCCGCTCCACTGTCACGAATGGCTTGTCCGACCAGTTCCTCATTGCCGTAGATCGCCGCGGTATCAATGTGACGATAACCGACCTCAATAGCTGTTTTGACTGCTTCGTAGACCTCATTGCCTTCCGCCTTGTACGTACCAAAACCAAGCCAAGGCATCTGAACTCCGTTATTTAGTAAAGCTGTATCCGCAATGTTCCCCATGTCTATCTCCTCCTATTCCTAGTTATAAATTATCCAACGGGATGATTACAGTTTAGTTGCATCCTGAAAAGCATTCACTTCAAGCGGAGCAGCCAACAATTCTTTAGCTGCAGCAACAAATGCCTGGAAATGGGCAGACTTGTTATGGAAATCTACAGCAGCAGCATCCTTCCACTCTTCAACCATCGTAAATGCGTTGGGATCATTCAAATCCTGCATTAACGTATAGCGTACATTGCCTTCTTCAGCTTGTGATGCGCTGATCAACCCTTGGGTTTGTTGCAAAAAGGTCTCTCTCTTTTCTGGTAAAACTTTCATATCTGCATGAATAATAATCATAATATTTTCCTCCTCGTATTATGTAACTATTTCTATTATAGACCATTCTTTCGATAGATTAAAAGTGCGGCCGTTTCTGGAATACAGTAAAATGATTCATATTGGGGTGTTTATCCGCTGATCAACTGCTCCTATATTTTGTTTAATGGCGGTGAAGGCATGTGCGTTTTCAGACAAAATTAATGGTATTCATATCCCTTTTAGTGCTAGTCGTTACCGGGCTGTTGGGATTATCCTTGCGTTATATGATTACCTCCGCCTTGTACGAAGAGATTGGGAAAAGGGCACTGACTGTGGCCAATACGCTTGCGGTAGATGCACAGGTCAGGGATGCTCTGGAACAGACCGACACGACGCAATTACGTGTTCGGATCAACGAAGCAGTGAAACCTGTCCAAGCCAGCACCGGCGCTGATTTTATTACGATTGCAGATCGTCATCTCATTCGGCAATGGCATGTTAACCCGGAACGCATCGGGCAGCCTATGATGGACCCGCTGAATAATAAGGTGCTGCAAGGACATTCCTTTATTACGGAATCCACCGGCTCTCTCGGACCGTCACTGCGAGCCAAAACCGCAGTCTATGATGAACAAGGCCGAGCTATCGGACTCGTTTCTGTAGGTTTCCTGATGACAGATGTGGCGCAAAATATTCGTACATACACATATACATGGCTGTGGTTCATGGTAGGCGCGCTAATGATCGGCATATTAGGAAGTCTGGTTATAGCACGACGGGTAAGGCACGAACTGCATGGGCTGGAGCCAGTGGAGATTGGACGTTTGTATCAGGAAAAGCAAGCCATTCTCGAATCCATAGGTGAAGGGATTATCGCGGTTAATAGCAGTGGACAAGTCACACTTGCCAATCCACAAGCCGTCCGTTTGCTTGGTCTTCCTCCGGAAACTAGCCTCTATGGATGCGAGCTTCGTCATTTGGCGGGCGCCGCATATCAGCTGGCAGATGTACTTGCTACAGATTTTATCGAAAAGAATCCTAGCATGAAGCCGGATCAGGAACAAAACGTATTCAATGAGGAAATTGAGATCCAACAACGAGTCGTAGTCGTCAGCCGTGTACCGATCAAGGATCGATTCGGACGAATGCTAGGCACCGTTGCCAGCCTGCGTGACAAAACAGAGCTGCTTCGCATGACGCGGCAGTTGACAGAGGTCAAGGATTATGCGGACGTGTTACGATCACAAACACATGAATATACCAATCGGCTATATCTCATATCCGGCCTGATTCAGTTGGAGTGTTATGACGAAGCAGTGGACTTTATTACTCAGGAATCGGAAGAGTATCGTGTACATAGTTCCGTTTCGTCTTCTCTTTCACCCGATTCAATCATCGCCAGCCTGCTGATCAGCAAGAAAAAACAGGCGTTGGAAAAAGGGATTGTACTCCATTCATATATAAAAGGAGCATTTTCAACCCCGTCTCCTGCGTTGGAGTGGTCGCTTCTTGCTACCATTGCCGGAAACCTGCTGGACAATGCTATGGAAGCAGTTGCAATAGGCTCTATACCTGACGGACAGGTCTGGTTCCGGCTTGAAGAAATGACTGAAGCCATCGTCGTCGAAGTTATGGATAATGGATCGGGTATTTCGGAGGATATCCAGGAAAAACTGTTCGTTAAGGGAGCATCAACTAAAGCAGAGGCAGGACACGGATATGGCCTTGCTCTCGTGCAGGAGTACACCGAACGAATGAGTGGCTCCATAAAAGTACATGAACGGCCTGGTGGGGGTAGCATTTTTGAAGTATACATTCCTTTAATTAGAACAGACACGAATCATGATGTAAAAGGAGGTCACGGCCATGAATGAGCGGGTTTTATCGGACATTGAGGTTCTTATTATTGAAGATGATCCGCGAATTGCGGAGATTAACCGACGATTTATTGAAAAGGTGGACGGGTTCACCGTATGTGCAATAGCAACGAACGAATTTGAGGCAAAGCTTCAACTGGATGTATTGCGACCGTCTTTAGCCGTGCTGGATGTTTATTTTCCCGATACGAATGGTCTAACCCTACTATCGTTCATCAAGCAACACTATCCAGCTACAGATGTCATTATGCTGACTGCCGCCAAAGAAGCTGAAACTGTGGTACAAGCGGTTCGAGCAGGCGTATTTGATTTTATCGTAAAGCCGCTCGTATTCGAGAGATTGCGGGCGACCTTAGAGGAATATGCTCGTTTTCGCCGCCAAGTCACAACATGGCAAGAAGAACACTCTACGGTGGAGCAATCGGAAATTGACCGTCTGCTTCAAAGCGCGGGCACGGGTCGGATGACGGGTAACGGAGTAGGAGAGCTATGGGCCAAAGGCATTGATAAAGTCACTTGCGAAAAGGTGCTTGATCTCCTGAACCGACGAGGTGAGGTAACTACGGGTACAGTGGGAATTGAGCTAGGTATGAGCCGATCTACCGCCAGAAGGTATCTGGAATATTTAGTGGAAAGTGGCGATGCTCACCACGATCAGGTATACGGAACTGTCGGCAGACCGGAGCGTATCTACCGCAGACGGCAGGAAAATGCATAAACCACCAATTCATACGTCTGGTCTCTTCCATCCTCTCATCTCGCTTGTGATTTTAATGAACTTAATTCTCATAATATGCTAAAATGGTTTAAATGATCACATTATTTACGTCCCCTTTCCCGGTTGCTAGAATGGTCAACAGTTAGTTAATTGATAATGATTATCAGTTTCTCTGGTAAGCATATTTGGAACGGGGGACAACATATGGCAACACCGAAACAGCCACTACGCACAGGCGTGCTGCTTGCAGCGATTCTGGTACTACTGACAGCCGTTATGGCGGGATGTGGAGGCCAATCACAAAATAATAACGCAGCAGCACCTCAAACCACAGGCGACACTCGAACGATCAAACATGAGATGGGAGAAACCAAAGTTACAGGCAAACCCAAAAGAATCGTGACGTTGGAATTCTCTTTTGTCGATGCTGCTACCCAACTGGGCGTGATGCCTGTCGGCATAGCTCAGGAAAATGATGATGATATCGATGGGCTGCTTGGCAAAAGAATCGACTTTACACCTGTCGGCACACGCAAACAGCCGAACCTGGAAACGATCAGCTCTTTGAAGCCCGATTTGATTATTGCTGATCTGAACCGTCATAAGAGCATTTACAAAGAACTAAGTGAGATTGCTCCTACCATTGTTCTAAAGAGCCGCAATTCCTCTTATGAGCAAAACCTGGCATCCTTCGGCGTTATCGCTGACGCGTTGGGTGAGAAGGAAAAGGGTGAGCAAATTCTCGCAGCACATAAAGCCACAATGGCAAAGCTGAAAGAAGGCATCCAAGCTGGTGAGTCACGTAGCGTATTGCTTGGGGTATTTCGTTCTGATTCACTATCGGCTCACGGCGCTTCATCTTTTGATGGACAACTGCTGGAGCAAGCAGGCATCCACAATGCCCTTCAAAATACAAGCGAGCCTACAGTCAAGCTGACACTGGAGCAGATTGCACAAGCTGATCCGGACGTGATCTTCTTAGTGGAAGCCGATGAGAAGCTGCTTGCAGAATGGAAGCAAAATCCGTTATGGCAAAACATTACGGCCGTGAAAAAAGGGGAAGTTTACGAAGTAAACCGGGCACTGTGGACCCGGTACCGTGGACTCGGCTCTGCCGAGAAAATACTGGAGCAAGCGATTTCGCTTCTGTATCCCGCGCAAACTAAAGGAGACGGCTCCCGTTGATCGGACAAGCCTTACGCGACCGGCTAAATAAGCCGGTCTTCTTTGCACTTCTATTCGCGCTGCTGGCTGGACTATTGCTGAGCGTGGCGATTGGCCCAGTCAGGATGGACATCCCCACCATGCTGACTGCACTATTCACCGAGCATCCGTCCAAGGATCAGCTCATTATCTTGACGATACGCCTGCCACGTGCCGTCATTGGTCTGATCGTCGGCGCCGGGCTTGCCGTGGCCGGAGCGCTGATGCAGGCCATCACACGCAACCCGCTGGCTTCGCCACAGGTATTTGGGGTCAGCTCTGGCGCTTCGCTGGCTGTCGTCCTGTCGGTCGTGCTGCTGCCTAATATCGGGTCGTCCGGCAGCATTTATTTTGCTTTTGCCGGAGCGATCGCAGGTGGCTCCTTCGTATATGCGCTGGCCGGAACGGCGGGCATGACGCCAGTCAAGCTGGCTCTTGCCGGGATGGCTGTGCATCTGCTGCTGGCCTCTGTCACTCAGGGACTGCTCGTGTTCAACGAGCAAATATCCGATGTACTGTATTGGCTCGCCGGAGCCATCGACGGGTCTACTTGGGCCGACACGCGTCTGGTGCTGCCATGGTTCGCCGTCGGTTTGATCCTTGCATTAGCGCTAGCCCCTTCGCTATCTGTGCTTAGCCTCGGTACAGAGGTCGCACAGGGACTGGGGCAAAACGTACGTCTTGTCCGCTTGCTGGCCTCAGTTTCAGTTATTATGCTGGCAGGCTCTGCTGTAGCGGTAGCCGGGGCCATCGGCTTTGTGGGTCTGATGGTGCCGAATATCATTAAGGTATTTACAGGCGACAATTACAAACGGGTCATCCCCCTGTCTGCAATCTGCGGAGCTCTGCTGCTGACATATGCGGACGTGCTTGGACGATTTATTGCCTTTCCTTATGAATCGCCCGTTGGTATTGTAACCGCATTGGTGGGTGCGCCCTTCTTTTTATATCTGGCGCACAAGAATGGGAGGGCTTCACGATGAAAAAGCTGTGGATTTTACTCGTGATAATGATGGGTGTTTCCTTTACAGCTATCGGCGTGGGCAGCACCTACATTACGCCCGCTGAGCTGATCACGGCGCTGACTAACCGAAATGCCTCTTCCTGGTTCATCGTTCACCATTATCGACTGCCTCGTGACCTGCTGGCCATCATGGCCGGTGCTGGTCTTGCTGTAGCCGGCGTGCTACTGCAAGGCATGATTCGCAACCCACTGGCTTCGCCGGATGTGGTGGGTGTATCCAAGGGAGCCGGCTTTGCTGCGGTTCTCGTCATCGTGCTGCTCCCCTCATCCCCGGTGGCGCTGCTGCCTGTCGCTGCCTTTGTCGGTGCCGGGTTAGCTGCACTACTGCTCGTACAGCTTTCGATGAGGGGAGGCATGCGTCCTAATATGCTAGCCTTAACCGGGCTGGCGGTAGGTGCTATCTTCCAGGCTGCGACCGATTATATTCTGGTCAAATATCCACTCGAAGCCAGCGATACGCTGACTTGGCTAGCTGGAAGCTTGTGGGGCAAAGGCTGGGATGAAGTATATGGGCTTTTGCCATGGTTAATTGTATTGCTGCCTCTTGCCTATACACTACAGCACAAGCTGGATATTATGAGTCTGGATGAGGAAAGCTCCGCTGGTTTGGGACTTAGCGTGAAGCGTATGCGCACAGGACTGCTGGCCGTATCTGTGGCCTTAGCTGCTGCCTGTGTCGCTGCCATCGGCTCCATCGGCTTTATAGGGCTGCTGGCACCACATCTGGCACGGCGATTGTTTGGTAATCGCCACCGCTATCTGTTGCCCGGCGCAGCCATGATCGGTGCCCTGATCCTCGTCCTTGCCGATGCACTCGGACGGGGGCTGAAGCCGCCGCTCGAAATCCCCGCCGGCATCGTGACAGCCGTAATTGGCGCGCCCTATTTCCTGTATCTCTTGCTGCGGGAACGCAAACAAAAAAGCAGCGGATAAGGAAACCTATAGACCGATCCGCTGATTGGTTTCTTTTCTAAACGATTCATCGTACAGTAACTTCGATATGCATTCCACACACAAGATTTCATTATGCGTCATATTGTCAGACAACATAAAAAAAGAGAGCCCTCCTGTATATAACACAGGCTGACTCTCCTCACCCCTCAACACTTACGCTGGATAGGGTACTTCTGTTCCATTCAAAATGAGGTGCATCCGGATTTCCGCTTTTAGGGAATCAGATACTGCACAATATTTTTCCTTCCCCATCTGAATCGCTTTCCATACGCGGTAATCTGGAATATCTCCATCTACGTGAAACGTCAGATCAATCGCTGTAAATCCTGTTGGCATTTGCTCCTTGCGTGTACCTTCTGCATCAATATCAATTCGAGTAATGTCTGACAAAAAACGATCCAAAATCATCGTAATATCAATACCGATACATCCCGCCAGACCTGCAAGCAGCAGTTCCATCGGTGTCATTCCTTTACCATCGCCGCCATAAGCCGCCGTAGCATCCATCCCTACGGAATA
Organism: Paenibacillus sp. FSL W8-0439; assembly: GCF_038008995.1. Lineage (NCBI taxonomy): Bacteria > Bacillati > Bacillota > Bacilli > Caryophanales > Paenibacillaceae > Paenibacillus > Paenibacillus sp. FSL W8-0439. Next base: position 907,447 of record NZ_JBBPAK010000001.1, on the reverse strand, counting down.
ACCGGACGGTCCTTCCGAAGTAAACGCGCGTTTGCCATGCCAAGTTGTAGATACTTTCATAATCAATTGCCTTCTTTCCATCTTAGTGATCTATGATTCATCCTCTAACTTAAAACTCGCTAATTTGACGCAAAAACTTTTGTGTCCTCTCATGCTGGGGAGCATCAAAAAACGCCTGTGGTGCAGCTTCTTCCACAATGATACCGTCCGCCATAAATACAACCTTGTCTGCCACCTCGCGGGCAAATTTCATCTCATGCGTCACGACGACCATCGTCATTCCATCTTGAGCCAACTCCCGCATAACCCCCAGCACCTCACCCACGAGTTCGGGATCAAGCGCCGATGTCGGTTCATCGAACAGCATAATCGCCGGGTCCATCGCCAGTGCACGTGCAATAGCTACCCGTTGCTGCTGTCCACCGGACAGACGAGATGGATGTACATCCTGCTTATCCAGTAACCCCACCCGCTTCAGCAGCTGTTGTCCGATAGACATAGCCTTGTCGCGCGGCATTTTCTTTACTGTCAGCAGTCCTTCAATGACATTGCCGATAGCTGTTTTGTGCGGATACAGATTGAATTGCTGGAACACCATCCCCGTCTGCTTGCGAATATCACGAATGGCTGCTTGGCGGGCACGAACAGGAGCCATAGCATCAACCTCAATCCCGTTCACCTCAAACTTGCCAGAAGACAACTCTTCCAGTCCGTTCAGGCAACGCAGCAGGGTACTTTTACCTGAACCGCTGGGACCGAGCAATACGACGATTTCACGAGCGGCAACCTGAAAATCAATGCTTTTCAGAACCTCTACCTGTCCGAATCGTTTACCTAATCCGTTTGTTGTTATCATCATCTATCATCTCCACCTTAATAAGCTCGAGCCAGACGCTTTTCCACCCGCTCCAGTATAGCGGAGAATCCAATGCTCATAATCCAGTACATCAGGGCGATTTCGAGCAGAAACGGCATGTAGTGCAAATACTGCGCCTGTAAAAGCTGTGCCTGTCGCATCAATTCACTAACCCCGATAACCGACACAAGCGACGTTTCTTTAAGCATACCCACGAACGTATTCCCCATCGGTGCAATTGCAATGCGCAACGCCTGTGGAAGAATGATACGCCACATCGTTTGACCAGGCGACATTCCCGTCGCATAAGCAGCCTCAGTCTGTCCCTGTGGTACGGCTAAAATAGCTCCACGGAACGTCTCCGATAAGTACGCCCCTGTATTAATACTAAGCGCGAGACAAGCAGCCGTTAACGATCCGAAAGATATTCCGTAATCATCCAGACCATAATAAATGACCGCAATCTGCACCAAAACCGGCGTTCCCCGGATGATCGATACATACATACGAGCCAGCCACCGAACAGGTCGATTCCCCTTCAAGCGCGCTACAGCAACAATCAAACCAATAATTAAACCAAACAGCATAGAAACAATCGTTATATACAGCGTATAATAAGCGCCCTTCAATAAAAAAGGGACGTTCTCCCACATTAATTCTAGCATCAATTATATTCCCTTCTTTCAGACGAGTGGCCCCATGTCAGCATAAAAGCCAAGACTGGAGCCAGACGCCTGTAACAGGCTTACGTTATTCTTTTGGCTCCTCGCCAAACCATTTTTTGAAAATTGTTTTGTAAGTGCCGTCTTCCTTCATTTCCTTCAGAGCCTTGTTCAAGGCTTCCTTGAGCTCAGGAGTTTTCTGGTTAATGGCTACAGCTGCTAGGTCTGATTTAATCGGCTCGCCTACGGCTTTAATTTGGAACCCGTTTTTGTCGATAATGGGTTTGAGAGCATATAGATTGTTAATGGTTGCATCAATACGACCAGAGTTTAGATCCTTCAATGAAGTAATGACATCATCATATGTTTTGATCTCAAAATCGCCTACCTTTGGCAGCACTTCGTTGCGCAGATAAGATTCATCATTTGTCCCCAAGCCGACACCAATGGTTTTGCCTTTAAAGTCTTCCAACTTCGTAATGTCATTTGTTTTGCTATTCACGATAATATTCACATTATTGGTGATATAGGGATCTGTGAAGTCAATGGCCTTCTTGCGATCCTCTGTAATCGCAACCTGGCTAACCACTGCATCGAATTTTTTCTTTTGCAGACTTGGAATCAATCCCGAAAATTCTTGGGCCGTGAATTCCGCTTTTACTCCAATCCGTTTCGCCAACTCTTTGGCAATATCCACATCAAACCCGTCCAACTCCTTGTTGTCGTTCAAGAAATTGTACGGTGGGTAAGTGCCCATCATGCCTACCTTCATTACACCGGCCTTCTTGATGGCTTCGAGCTGATTGGCGGCTGCTTCATTATTGCTGCCCGTTCCAGTTCCGGTATTGGAAGCTTCCTGTTTGGTACCGCAAGCGCTCAGCACAAGGCTGAACAATGCCAGAGCCATGAGTGTGGTCACCAAGAATCCTTTTTTACGTGTTTTCATGTATCGTTCTCTCCTGTCTAGATGTAAATGTTTAAGTTTGTATGTGTAATTTGGCTATATTATTTGTTGCACACTACTCATTCATGCGATGTTGACCGTCTAGCTTTGACCTAATAGTCCGTAAAATTCAAAATTAGCAGCCTCTTCTGCCAATCTTGTAGCGGATACCTGCTTGATGTGGTCATGTGTTCCCTCTGAACCGAATAACCAGCGTATAATGATCCCTTCGATCATGCTCATGAGTAGTGCAGCCCTTAATTCGACATCTAATTCGGCAGGCAACATGTTCAGCTCGATCGCTCTCTCCATATTGCGCCTGAATGCAAGCTCCATTGCAGTCCTGGTCTCACGGATACTCTGCCGTACGGGTTCATCGACACCACTGCCGATCAGCAGCAAACCCATCAGATAACGGTTCTCCAATGCAAAATGAAATAGCCGAACAAACAGCGCTTCCGATGCCTTGACCATATCAGCCAGCGTTCCTGCATCACGGCGATACCCCTGCCCGATCGCTGACAAAAGTTGTTCACGGCCTGTTGCGATAATCTCCAGCGCCAGAGCCTCTTTACTTTTAAAATGCCAATAAAATGTGCCTTGAGCTACTCCTGCCTCCACCACAATATCTGAAATCTTCGTTTGGTGGTAACCCTGCTCAGCAAACCGCTTTAACGCAATGTGAAGAAGCTGAGTCCTGCGGTCTGTTTCTTCTCCCCCGTGATCAACAGGTGAGTCATTCGAAAGGGTTTTGGATTGCTTCGCCTTGCGTGGCTGCATGGGTTTCCTCCTCCCGATTGATCAGTCAGTCAGTTTTGTATTTTTAATCCTATAGGATAAGTATACTTTTGTCAAACGAAAAAAGAGAACCTCCGCAGAGGTCCTCTTATCCTATATATTGCTGTTATAGCAATGCTTTTGCCGCAATGTCTGTACGGTTTTGCTTGCCTTCAAAGGTAATACGAGCCGCCTGTTCGTAAGCTTTGTCCCGTGCCTCGGCAATGTCACGTCCCAAACCAACCACACCTAATACGCGTCCGCCGTTCGTTACCCACTCACCCTGTTCGTTGATGTCTGTTCCGGCATGGAACACGATGGCTTCGTCAGCCTGATCCAGTCCATGGATAGGTACCCCTTTGGCGTAAGCTGCGGGATAACCTCCGGATGCCAGCACGACACACACCGCAGCTTCATCCTTCCACTCGATCTCCACCTGATCCAGTGTACCGTTCACGGCAGCGAGAAAAATATCGAGCAAGTCGGATTTTAGGCGAGGCAATACGACTTGTGTTTCTGGATCACCAAAACGTGCATTAAACTCAATGGTCTTCGGCTTGCCGTCCGGCGAAATCATCAGACCAGCAAATAAAACACCACGGAACGGGCGCCCTTCAGCAACCATAGCCTTGGCCGTCGGCTTAATAATCGTCTCAATGGCTTCCTCAATAATAGAATTGGCTATGTGAGGCAACGGGGAATACGTTCCCATGCCACCTGTGTTCGGTCCTTTGTCACCGTCAAAAACCGGCTTGTGATCTTGGGCCGCTGCCATTGGACGAACCGTTTCACCATCCACAAAGGAGAGAATCGACATTTCCTGTCCAGCAAGGAACTCCTCAATCACGACCTGTGCACCCGCTTCTCCAAAAACCCTCGCTACCATAATATCGGACAGCGCCTTTTCCGCTTCCTCCATCGAGTAAGCAACTGTCACGCCTTTGCCTGCTGCCAATCCGTCGGCCTTAATGACCACCGGAATAGGCTGTTCCTTCAAGTAGGCATGTGCCTCCTCATAGGTATAAAACTTGCGGTAAGTTGCTGTCGGAATTTGATATTTGTGCAGCAAATCCTTCATGAAGATTTTACTGCCTTCAATTTCCGCTGCATTTTTACGCGGTCCGAATACTGGAATGCCCTTCGCTTCAAAGGCATCCACAATGCCGTCTGCCAGCGGATCATCGGGACCTACTACGACAAGTCCGACTTTTTTGGATTCCGCCAGTTCTGTCAGCGCGTCAAACTCACTCACCGGAATCGGCACACACTCCGCTAATTGTCCGATGCCAGCATTACCTGGCGCACAATAGATTTGTCCGGCCTTGGGGCTTTTCTTCAGCGCCCACACAATTGCATGTTCGCGGCCGCCCCCTCCGATAACCAAAATATCCATTCAGGTGATTCCTCCCGCCCCATTATGATCGTTCAGGTGTGCTGCATCCACAACTCACACAACTTAGTGCTTGAAATGACGTACGCCTGTAAAGACCATAGCAATGCCATATTCGTTAGCAACCTTGATAGATTCCTCATCTTTAATGGAACCGCCCGGCTGAATGACTGCTGTAATGCCTGCTTTAGCTGCCAACTCCAGCGTATCGCCCATCGGGAAAAATGCATCCGATGCCAATACGGCACCTTTTGCTTTGTCACCGGCCTGCTCGATCGCAATCTTGGCTGCTCCGACACGGTTCATTTGTCCTGCGCCTACGCCAATGGTCATATTATCTGCCGCCAGTACGATAGCGTTGGATTTCACATGTTTAACCACTTTCCAGCTAAACAAAAGTTGTTTCAGTTCCTCCTCGGATGGCGTACGCTCTGTTACAACCGTAAGTGCATCCGGGTCCACAGCATGAACGTCATTTTGCTGAACAACCATGCCGCCTTCAATGGAAGTCACGACGAAACGGCTCTTCGCCTCAGATGGGGAAAGCTCACCCAGATCAAGCAAACGGATATTTTTCTTTTTCGTTAAAATCTCCAATGCTTCTTTCGTGAAGCCCGGTGCCAATACAATTTCCAAAAAGATTTCACTCAGCTTATTTGCTGTATCGCCGTCAATAATCCGGTTAGCCGCGACAATGCCGCCAAAAATCGAGGTTGGATCAGCTGCGTAAGCTTTGCTGTACGCTTCATAAATACTGCCGCCAATTCCCACACCGCAAGGATTCATATGCTTAACTGCAACTACTGTCGGCTCGCTGAATTCTTTGACGATTTGCAGAGCTGCATTCGCATCATTGATATTATTGTAAGACAACTCTTTACCGTGAAGTTGCTTCGCTGTTGTTAGTGTACCCTTGGCCGCCAAAGGCTCACGATAAAATGCCGCCTGTTGATGGGGATTTTCGCCATAACGCAAATCCTGAATTTTTTCATAGGTTACAGTGTAACGCTCAGGCAGAGGATCACCTGTCACATTCGACAAGTAATCGGAAATCAAAGCGTCGTATGACGCCGTATGACGGAATACTTTTGCAGCCAAACGCTTACGAGTATTTAGCTCCGTGTCACCATCCTTACGTATTTCCTCCAGTACAGTGCTATAGTCATCCGCATCGACCACTACACTGACAAAAGCATGGTTTTTTGCCGCAGAACGGAGCATCGTTGGACCGCCGATATCGATATTTTCAATCGCGTCCTCATAAGTTACACCGGGTTTGGCGATCGTTTCCGCAAAAGGATACAGGTTCACAACGACCAGATCGATATAATCCAATCCAAGCTCCTTCATCTGGCGCTGATGCTCTTCATTATCCCGAACAGCCAGCAAACCGCTGTGTACCGCAGGGTGGAGTGTTTTAACACGTCCATCCATAATTTCTGGAAATCCCGTTACCTCTGAAATACCGATGACAGGAATGCCCTCCTTCGACAGCAAGCTGCTCGTTCCCCCTGTCGAAACGATCTCCACACCCAATTTGGACAACTCGCGACAAAACTCCACGATTCCCCGTTTATCTGATACGCTGACGAGCGCTCTTTTAATACTCACCCTGTCTCCTCCTTTAGCTCTTTCAGAATTTTGCAAATTTCTCTTCAATCAATTTATTTCCCGAGAAATATCGGAAAATGCCTGTACAGTATCCTTGTTAGGACAATGATATGACAAATTACAGTTATCTTTAGAGAAGTGAGCTCACCTTGCGGCCATTCAATTGGATTTTGCCTTGAGCCAGTCTACCAACTACCTCTGGATATAGCTGACGTTCCACGGATTGAATGGCTGCGGATAAGGATTCCGCTGTATCATGATCGTGAACTTCTACGACACGTTGGGCAATAATCGCACCAGTGTCCATCCCGCCGTCCACAAAATGGACGGTGACTCCACTTACCTTGACTCCATAGGCCAATGCCTGTCCAACAGCATCTTTCCCTGGAAATGCCGGAAGCAGTGACGGATGAATATTGATGATTTTCCCAGCGTAGGCATCAACCATGACACTGGATAGCAAACGCATATAGCCTGCTAACACGATGAGGTCAATCGATTTCTGCTCCAGCAAAGCCACCAATTCACGCTCATAGTCTTCTCGGGCAGGATATTCCTTAGGGCGAAAAGTATGACAGGCAATTCCAGCTTTCTGTGCTCTAGCTACAGCCGGAGCCGCAGGCTTGTCACTGATAAGTAGTTCTACCGAGGCGCCGCCCAGTTCACCCCGTGCGGCCGCATCCACCAAAGCCTGAAAGTTCGTCCCTTCGCCTGATGCAAAAACAGCAATCCGGTAATTGCCCATTATACCTCGGCTCCCGTAAAGGTCACGATCGAGCTGCCTTCCGTTACTTTTCCGATCACATACGCAGCTTCACCCTGTTCCTTCAGAACTTCCAATGCAGTCTGTGCGTGCTCTGCCTCAACAACGATCACCATTCCAATCCCCATATTGAAGGTAGTGAACATGTCTTTGTTAGAGATTTCGCCCTTTTCCTGCATGAGCTGGAAGATCGGCAGAATTGGCCATGTGCCATACTGTATATCTACATTGACGTGATCCGGTAATACTCTAGGGATATTTTCAATAAAACCGCCACCCGTGATATGCGCCATACCTTTTACTTTTACCTTGTCCAGCAATGCCAACACAGATTTCACATAAATTTTCGTTGGCTCCAGCAGTACATCGCCCAGTTTGCCGTTCAAGCCTTCAATTTCATCATGCAAATCATAGCCTTGCTGTTCCAATAACAGCTTGCGAACCAGTGAGAAGCCGTTACTATGGACACCACTGGAAGCCAGCCCGATTACGGTATCTCCAGGAGCAATAGAACTACCGTTAATGATTTTGCTCTTATCTACAATCCCTACGGTGAATCCAGCAATATCATATTCGCCCTCACTGTACATCCCCGGCATTTCTGCGGTTTCGCCGCCGACCAACGCACACCCTGACTGATGGCAGCCCTCTGCGATTCCAGCGACTATAGCTTCAATCTTCTCGGGCACAACCTTGTCACAAGCAAGGTAATCTAGAAAAAAGAGAGGTTCTGCACCTCCGACGACAATATCGTTTACGCACATCGCAACTGCATCAATGCCAATGGTGTCATGACGATCCATTGCAAAGGCAAGCTTCAGCTTCGTGCCGACACCATCGGTACCGGAAACGAGTACAGGCTCTTCATACTTATCTTTATTCAGGCCGAACAACGCACCGAATCCGCCCAAGTCCGTGAGCACTTCCGGACGGAAGGTACGTTTAACGTGCTTTTTCATCCGTTCTACTGCTTCATTACCGGCAGCGATATCTACCCCTGCGTTTTTGTATGCTTCGGACATTCATGAACACTCCTTCAAATGATTGACCCTCCTAAGTCCTCCCTAGCAGGGAGGATTCCATGGGGCTGCTCCCCCTGGACCCCTCAAGAGTCGGTCAGATGCGTAGGATTGGGTGCTGCTTGGTGGTGGTTCGTAATGAGCGTCGCGTGTTTTCCATTGTGAGTTGCGGGTCTTCCCGCAATTCACAAGGACACGCTTTGATGCGTGGCCGCCTTTGGTAGTGACGGCGGCGGGGGCACGTCCCGGACTGTTTGCTTCGCAAAGGCGGGAACGTGCCCGGCCAAAGAAGTGAGCAGCGCCAACGGGCGGCTTACTTCTTTGGCCCTTGAGGCAGGTAGCTTCGCCCTGCCTGCTGCCTGAGCCTCGCTTCGCTGGCTCACAGGCGGCTTTACAAGCCGCCTGTTAAAAACTCATGGCATGAAATAGTTATGCCATGAGTTTTTAACGGCCTTACCTAACCTCTTCCCGGTGGGAACAGAAGAGGTACAGGCACTACTGCAAAATGCTGCACCTCTGAGGAACGCAGCGGGTGGAAGGATTCTGGAGAAGCGAAAGCGTTCGCCGACGGATTCCTACCCTGTAAGGGGTTATTTCAATCCCGGAATCTGGCGGCAACAGCGATCGTAAGAACCTTGCACACGCGGAGTGGTCTCCTCAGAACCGCCATCCCATGCCTCCATGCACCTCTGTACCTCTTTTGTTCCTATATTAACAACTACACCCGAACTTTTCTTCGCCTTTAAAATCTACCTGTGTCGGATAATCATTATCGAAACAAGCCAGGCACAAACCGCCCTTGTAATCCTGTTCGTTATGTCCGCCTACCGCGGCAATCAATCCCTCTGCGCTCATAAAATAGAGCGAATCGGCGTTAATCTCTTGCCGAATTTCCTCCACGGTTTTGGACGAAGCGATCAGTTCCCGACGGTCCGGTGTGTCGATACCGTAGAAGCACGGGTTTTTGAAAGGCGGTGAGGTAATTCGTACATGTACTTCCAAAGCGCCCGCATCCCGCAGCATATTTACGATTCGACGAGATGTGGTGCCCCGAACGATAGAGTCGTCGATCATAATGACCCGTTTACCTTCAACAACACGGCGTACAGCGCTCAGCTTCATTTTCACACCCTGCTCGCGCAGCTCCTGACTCGGTTGAATAAAGGTACGTCCAGTGTATTTATTTTTAATCATGCCCAGCTCATAGGGAATACCTGTTTGCTCTGCATAACCAATTGCAGCCGATATGCTGGAATCCGGTACACCGGTAACCAAATCTGCATCGACAAAAGCCTCTAGCGCCATCTGGCTGCCCATTCGTTTGCGTGCTGCATGAAGATTAGAACCATTCAAGTCACTGTCAGGACGAGCAAAATAAATATACTCCATCGCACACAGCGCTTTACGCTGCTTATCTTCCGTATAACGGTCTTCGTGCAGTCCGTTTTTATCCAGAACTAGCAGTTCACCTGGCTCGATATCGCGCAACAATTCTGCACCAATGGTTTCCAAGGCACAAGACTCGGATGCAAACAAATAAGCATCGCCCAATCTGCCCATCGTCAATGGACGCAAGCCGTTGGGATCAGAAGCCACAAGCAGCTTGTCATTGGTCATAATAAGGAAAGCAAACCCACCGACAATACGCTTTAATGCATCCTTGGCAGCCTCCACTAAATCCTTGGACGACCGAGCGATCAAATGTGCTACTACTTCGGTATCGCTGGTTGTTTGAAAAATAGACCCACCCTGCTCCAGTTCATGCCGAATTTGCAAAGCATTTACGATATTTCCGTTCGTCGCTACCGCCAAATCACCATCACGATACTTGAACACCAAAGGCTGTGCATTCGTCAGCTTACTGTCTCCACTTGTCGAATAGCGCACATGTCCTATGGCAATATCGCCTGTCAACGAAGCCATTAAGTCTTTATTAAATACTTCTTTGACAAGTCCCATTCCACGATGATAATGGAATTCGTCGCCACTGCTCACACAGATCCCTGCACTTTCTTCACCACGATGCTGAAGCGCGTGCAAGCCGTAATAGGCTAGGGAAGCGGCATCAGAGTGTCTGTACACCCCGAATACGCCGCATTCCTCTTTTAATTTATCAAACAGCCCCTCTTTACCCGAGCCTTCATTATAATAATCTCCAGTCCACAACGTCCGTGCTGTTATTTCATCAGACATGGAATGACATCCTCCCAGATTTGCTTCAAACTGGCGACTGCCTCGTTCAAAGCGGGTTGTCCGTTTACCTCAACTGTCAATTGTGATCCTTCAACTTTTCCCAATACGGTAACTGGTACTTCCAGTCCACGCAGATGTGCTTCTAGCGCAGACGCTTTATCCGGTGATGCAGATAACAAAATGCGGGATTGACTTTCGCTGAATAAAGCATGGTCAGGGCGCAAAGACGTTTCTACGTTAACCTGTGCTCCCAATCCGCCGCTAATGCCAGATTCGGCAAGCGCTACAGCCAAACCGCCCTCTGACAGATCATGTGCGGATTGTACCAATCCAGCCTGAATCGCTCCTAGTACCGCAGTCAGCAGTTTTTTCTCTACATTCAAATCGAGCTCAGGCGGACGTCCTTCGGATACACCGTGCACGATAGCCTGGAACTCACTGCCTCCTAGCTCAGCTTTCGTCTCTCCCACTAGGAAAATGACATCGCCTTCGGCTTTGAAGCCTTGTGTCGTAATATGATCTGTGTCATGTACCAGACCGACCATACCGACTACAGGCGTCGGATAGATCGAACCTTTGGCATTTTCGTTGTACAAGCTAACGTTGCCCCCGATAACAGGTGTATCCAGTACACGGCAAGCTTCTGCCATACCGTCTACGGCTTTTTCCATTTGCCAGAAAATATCCGGTTTTTCAGGGTTACCAAAGTTCAGATTGTCCGTAATCGCTAAAGGCTCTCCGCCGGAGCATACAATGTTTCGAGCTGCTTCGCTGACTGCAATCCGTCCACCTACCTCAGGGTCCAGATATACATAACGTCCGTTACAGTCCGTAGTCATTGCAAGTCCCTTGCGGGTGCCACGTACGGTCACTACAGCTGCATCCGAACCCGGACGAACGGCCGTACTGGTGCGAACCATGTAATCATATTGCTCGTATACCCATTTCTTGCTAGCTACACTTGGTGAAGATAGCACCTTTTTCAGCGCGCCGTTCAAGTCCGTTACTTCTGCATACCGAAGTGTGTCAATCGCAGCATTTTGCTCATAATAAGCAGGGACTTCGGAAGGCTTGTCATAGATCGGACACTCGTCAACCAGCGCCGTCACTGGCATATCACCCACCACTTCACCGTGATGGAACAAACGCAAACGACCGTCATCCGTCACTTTACCGACCTTGGCACAAATGACGCCCCAACGCTCGAAAATTTCAAGCGCCTGTGCTTCATCCTTAGGCTCAACAACGAACAACATACGCTCCTGTGATTCAGACAGCATCATTTCATAAGGTGTCATGCCCTCTTCACGCTGCGGTACCTGATCCAGGTACAGCTCAAGCCCGTTGCCCGCCTTGCTTGCCATTTCAGCACTGGAGCAGGTAAGTCCCGCTGCGCCCATATCCTGAATACCCAGTACAATACCGCTGTCGATCAGTTCCAGACATGATTCCATAACCAGCTTTTCCATGAATGGGTCGCCTACTTGAACCGCAGTCCGATTCGCTTCGGATTCCTCTGTCAGCTCAACGGATGCGAAAGTTGCTCCATGAATCCCGTCACGTCCTGTTGGTGGGCCTACGTAGAACACCGGGTTACCAACCCCTTTTGCCACACCACGTTGGATTTTATCATGGTCAATCAGTCCAACACACATTGCATTAACCAGCGGATTGCCTTCGTAGCTTTCGTCAAATACAACCTCTCCACCCACGGTCGGAATACCGATACAGTTCCCGTAGCCCGCAATACCCGATACCACATGCTCGAACAAATATTTCACACGGTCGCTCTCCAGCTTGCCAAAACGCAGCGAGTTCAAAACAGCAACAGGTCTTGCGCCCATGGAAAAAATATCACGGATGATGCCGCCTACCCCAGTTGCTGCCCCTTGGAAAGGCTCTACAGCGGATGGATGGTTATGACTTTCGATTTTAAATACAACCGCTTGATTGTCTCCAATATCAACAATCCCTGCTCCTTCACCGGGTCCCATCAGAACTCGCGGTCCGCTCGTCGGGAAACGTCTCAGCAACGGCTTGGAGTTTTTGTAAGCACAATGCTCTGACCACATAACACTGAACACGCCAATCTCCGTATAATTCGGCTGACGCCCCATGAATTCGCAGATCAGCGCATATTCACTGTCCGACACACCCATCTGCTGATACAGTTTATGTTCGGCAACCTGCTCTGCCGTCGGTTCCTTAGCGGACACTTGCTGCGCCATGACGATCCCTCCAAGCATTCAAAATAGATGTAAACATACGTTTGCCGTCATCCGTTCCAAGCAATGCGTCCACCGCGCGTTCCGGGTGGGGCATCATGCCCAGCACGTTACCTTGTTCATTACAAATCCCTGCAATATCCGTCATGGAACCATTGGGATTATCTTTATACGTAAATACGATCTGATTGTTCGCCTGCAAACGAGCCAGCGTCTCATCATCACAGTAATAGTTGCCTTCACCATGTGCGATCGGAATAATGATCTCTTCACCAGCAGCATAATCTCTTGTAAAAGGCGTTTGGTTATTCGCAACCTGCAACACCGTATCACGGCAAAGGAATTTCATCGACAGATTACGGCGCAAAGCTCCTGGCAACAGCCCGGCTTCGGTCAAAATTTGAAAACCGTTGCAAATCCCCAAAATATATTTGCCCTCGGCAGCCGCTTTGGCTACTTCCTTCATCACTGGAGCAAACCGGGAAATCGCACCACACCGCAGATAATCCCCGTAGGAGAAGCCTCCCGGAACAAGAATACAATCGTAAGGTGACAGATCCGTTGCCGTATGCCAAACATAATCGACAGGTTCACCGACCGTGTCCTCTATCGCCTTATAGCAGTCAATATCACAGTTGGAGCCCGGAAAAACCAGAACTGCAAATTTCATGGAATCAGCCCTCCAGTTCGTAGCGGTAGTCTTCAATGACCGTGTTGGCCAACAGCTTTTCACACATCTCGATGATGCGTTTCTCTGCACTCTCGCGGTCTGTTGTATCCAGATTCAGTTCCATATACTTACCAATTCTGACGCTGTCCACTTCTCCGAAACCCATAGAATGCAGTGCGCCTTGCACCGCGACCCCCTGCGGGTCCAAAACGCTTTGCTTTATCGTGACATAGACTGTTGCTTTCATCATGTTCCTTCAGTTCCTCCTCCGAATGAGTGAATCCTATTGGTTGAATTATGATTACTATTTACTGTGCCGTCAGACGCCGCCAAATATCCGTATATCTTGCAGTTGTTTCTTCTACGACCTCAGCAGGCAATGGATCGGGCTTGCTGTTCTTGTCCCAACCGGAGGCTGCCAAATAGCTTCGCACCGGCTCCTTGTCCATGCTATCAATCTCAACATCCAGCTCATACTTCTCCTGTGCCCAGAAACGAGATGAATCCGGAGTGAAAATTTCATCAATCAAAATCACCTTGCCATCAACAAGTCCAAACTCAAACTTGCAATCCGCTAAAATGATTCCTCGCTTTTCGCAGAAAGCACGCGCAAATTCATACAATGCCAAGCTTTTTTCCTCAAGTTCACCTGTTAGCTCAACCCCGACCAGTTCCTTCATTTGGTGAAGGGAAATGTCCTCGTCGTGACCGACGTCGTTTTTGGCAGCCGGTGTAAATAAAGGCTTGGGAAAGCGTTCATTCTTACGTAGCCCCTTAGGCAATGGAATACCGTTTACCTCACCGGTCTGTTCATATTGACGCCAGCCGCCTCCGGTAATATATCCGCGCACCACACACTCGATGTCGATGCGTTCAGCCTTCAGCGTGACCATGATCCGATCCTTAAGCAGCTCTTTATTCTGTTCGTCGATGACATGTCCGAGCTTGTTTACATCGGTATGCACGACATGGTTTTCCAGCAGGTCTTTCGTCTGCTCGAACCAGAAAGTACTGAGCTTGTTCAGAACATTCCCCTTTTCCGGTACAGGCGGCTCCAACACATAATCAAAAGCTGAAATCCGATCCGTCACGACAATCAGAAAATGTTCTCCGAGATCATACAACTCACGCACTTTGCCTTTGTACAAAAGCGGCGCATGAATCAGACCTTCGGCGGTAGACAATGACATTTCATTACACCTCTTTCAAAAGAGTATGGCCCCTCCTAAATCCTCCCCTCAGGGAGGACCCCCAGGGCTGCTGCCCTCGGGACTCCCGCAAGGGTTGGCTAATGGGCAAGGTGAGGGCGTGTATTTTGTAGCTATGGTGAAGTGAGCGCGTTTCGCTGGATGAAGGCTTGTTCGCACAAGCCCTCATCCAGCAACGCTTTTACGTTGGTGCGAACGGCTGGCTCAAGGCTTCGCTTCTTGAGCCTGTGCGTGCTCGTGAGGACTGCGGGCTGTTTGCTGCGCAAATTCGGCAGCCCTCACGAGCACGTAGTCTGCGATAGAAAAGCAGTGGAACACGCTTTTCCATCGCTCTTGGGAAGGTGCGGCATCTTATGTGCCGCACCTCCCCTAGTTCTGCTCCCATACGAAGGTTGGTGCTGGAAGCAGCGGAGCGGACGGAATCGTTCTGGAGAAGCGTTAGCGCTTGCCTTTGCCCCTGGATTCCAACCTTTGCAGATTTTCCAGGAATCCAGGGGCAACAGCAATCGGAAGAATGATCCGTTCGCGCAGCGGCCTCTCCAAGCGCCAACCTTTCTCTACTCCCCTAATCCCAACTTTTTAAAGATCGTATCCACGTTCTTCAAATGCCAAGCCGGGTTGAACGCATCCTCGATTTCATCCGGACTGAGCACGGCAGTAATTTCCGGAGTCGCCTCGACAATTTCGCGGAACTGGCGTTGCTCTTCCCATGCCTGCATCGCACGCGGCTGCACGGTATCGTAAGCTTTTTCACGGCTAAAGCCCTTGTCGATCAGCTTCGTCATAATGCGGCCGGAGAATGGTACACCATACGTACGCGCCATATTGCGCTTCATATTTTCAGGGAAGACCGTCAGATTTTTCACGATATTGCCAAAACGGTTCAGCATGTAGTTCAACAGCATCGTTGCATCTGGCAGAATGATACGTTCTACAGAAGAATGCGAAATGTCGCGTTCATGCCACAACGTTACGTTCTCATACGCCGATACCATATGCCCACGAATCACACGTGCCAGACCGGAGATGTTTTCACTTCCGATCGGATTGCGTTTATGCGGCATCGCGGAGGATCCCTTTTGACCCTTGGCAAAAGCTTCTTCTACCTCACGGAATTCACTCTTTTGCAATGCACGGACTTCTGTAGCAAACTTGTCCAACGATGTGGCGATCAACGCCAACGTGGCCATGTATTCAGCATGACGATCGCGCTGGAGCGTTTGTGTAGAAATCGGGGCAGGCTTGGTACCGAGCTTGCGGCATACGAATTCTTCCACAGCCGGGTCGATGTTGGCGTATGTTCCGACTGCACCGGACATTTTACCGTATTGTACTTGGTCAGCAGCATAGCGGAAACGTTCCAGATTGCGCTTCATTTCCTCGTACCACAAGCCCATTTTCAGTCCAAATGTGGTCGGCTCAGCATGCACTCCATGTGTACGTCCCATCATCGGTGTGTGCTTGTAAGCCAATGCTTTTTCCTTCAAAATTTCAATAAAATTCAGAATATCTCGTTCCAGAATTTCATTCGCCTGCTTTAACAGATAGCCCAGAGCCGTATCAACCACGTCTGTAGAGGTTAGGCCATAATGTACCCATTTGCGCTCGTCGCCAAGACTTTCGGATACCGTACGGGTAAAAGCAATGACATCATGTCTTGTCTCCTGCTCAATTTCATAGATCCGTTCAATATCAAAGCTTGCATTTTTACGCAGAGCCACGGTATCTTCTTTTGGGATAACACCTAACTCAGCCCATGCTTCACAGGCACACAGTTCTACTTCCAGCCAAGCTTTAAATTTATTTTCTTCCGTCCAAATCGCTCTCATTTCCGGTCTGCTATAGCGTTCGATCATGACTATTTATTCCCCCAAATATTGGTTTGATCAATCCATTCCAGCGCTTGTTCCGTGTCCTGGCACAACAGATTAATATGTCCCATCTTTCGGCCTGGCTTGGCTTCACTTTTTCCATACAAATGCAGTTTTGGTACAACACTCAATCTTTCAGCTTCAGCATCTGATTGTCCGAACCGTCGAATTACGTCCTCCAAATGCTCACCTAGTACATTGACCATCACCACCGGAGTCAGCAGCTTCGTGTTGCCCAGTGGCAAACCACAAATCGCACGTATATGTTGCTCAAATTGCGAGGTGGCGCAACCCTCCATCGTGTAATGGCCGGAGTTATGGGGTCGTGGTGCCAACTCATTAACGTATAATTGTCCGTCTTCGGTGACAAACATCTCCACAGCGAGCAGCCCCACTGCATCCAATGACTCCGCCACAGCCAGCGCCAATTTGCGTGCTTCCTCCTGGACAGCTTCAGGTACGCGTGCGGGTACAATCGACGTGTGCAAAATGTTGTTCACGTGGATGTTTTCCGCAGGTGGAAAGGCTTTGGCTTCACCGTTCGTGCTGCGAGCTACAATCACCGAGATTTCGCAGCGAAAACGGATGAACTGTTCCAACACCAGTTCCGCACCGCTTCCAGCCAGTTGCTCGTAGGCATTCGTGGCTTCCTCCGATTGGCGAATGACCACTTGGCCCTTGCCATCATAACCTCCGACTGCTGTTTTGAGCACACACGGCACACCCAGTTCGGCTACCGATTGAACCATATCGGCAGGACTGCTAATTTCACGATATGGAGCGACAGGAACACCAGCTGCTTCAATAGAACGTTTTTCCCGCAGACGATGCTGTGTCGTGTACAAAAGACTGCTGCCCTGCGGTACACTAGATTCCTGTTCCAAAAGCGCGGCTACACCCGCATCCACATTTTCAAACTCATACGTGATCACGTCACACCGTTCAGCCAGTTCTCTGGCCGCGTGCTCATCATCATAGGCAGCACGGATTTGTTCTGACACCTGTCCACACGGACTATCCGGTGCAGGGTCCAGTGTCACGAAGCGATAGCCTAGGTTTGTACCTGCCAGTACAAGCATTCTGCCTAATTGTCCGCCTCCCAAAATTCCAATCACTGTGCCAGGAGGGCGAATACGGCCAGCGGATTCACATGCTTCATTCATAGCGAGTCACTGCCTTCCAGTACCTCGTCACGGATACGGTTGCGTCTTGCCACAACCCGCTGACTTATCTTTTCGTCAAAAGCACCTAATATTTGTGCAGCCAGCAAACCTGCGTTGGTAGAGCCTGCCTTACCGATTGCCACAGTGGCAACTGGAATACCACCCGGCATCTGCACAATGGAGAGCAGGGAGTCCAGACCATTCAGAGCCTTCGACTGAACAGGCACACCAATCACTGGCAAGGAGGTCTTCGCAGCCACCATTCCCGGCAGATGTGCAGCCCCACCCGCACCAGCAATAATGACCTTTAGTCCGCGCCCGGCGGCCTCTTCTGCAAAACGAAACATTAAATCCGGTGTACGATGGGCTGATACTACTTTTTTCTCATATCCGATTTCAAGCTCGTCCAGCACAGCACATGCATGTTGCATGGTGTCCCAGTCTGATGTGCTGCCCATAATGACAGCGACCTGCACTGACATGTCCTTCACTCCCTGTTTATCAATAAGCGCCAAAAATCCGGCACTCGAAAATAACGTTATTTTCAAGACACCGGACTACGAAAAAACAAACGACAGAGCCTCTTAAAGGCATGCCAAAAGCAAGCCTGTTCCACCGCATCCAATGCGGCTTCAGCCGTATGTCTCCCGTAGTCCGGAAATTTAAGGTTTCCAGGTAGAAACTTCCGGGCCATATCCCCGGCATTATACGAGTCAGGATTGTGCTTACTCCATACCCAACGATATACTTTCCCAGCATAATCGTGATGGATTTCGGCTCCAACATGTGTACCTAATTAAATTGTACCTAAAGTTCATTTTTTATCGACAATACACTTCATAGTTTAACAATTCCCTACACCCTGTGTCAACTTGAAAACGAACATTGTCATAATGATACAATTTAATGTTCGTGTTTAACAAAAACCAAGCCCTTTATATGCATACCTCAGGACTATTGTATTACATTTAGCTATCACTCTACCTACACTGGTAACGGCCAGCAATACATCTTTCCAACAAAAATAAAAAGCCGGCACTTCCTGTACAGGCAGTGATCCGACTTTTGCTTTTTTACTTCGTTATTTTACGACCAGCACGGGGATACGTGCATGCTGCACCACATTGTGACTTACGCTACCTAATACAAATTCACGAATACCACCCAATCCGCGACTGCCAATCACAATCACATCGAAGCCATTCTCATTGGCATAATCCAAAATCACTTCGGCCGGCGAGCCTTGAATCAGCTCTACCTTGGCGTCTACACCTTGCTCAGCAAGCCGCTTTTTAACTTCATCCGTAGTTTGCTCAGCCAAATCATAATACTCTTTATTCACCGAAGCTGGAATTGGAGCCAAACCTTCGCCCATAAAAATCCGCGGGAAATCGAATGCTGTCACTACCTCAAGCTTCGAGGAGGGTGATGCCTTCACCAATTCAGCCGCCTTCAATAAAGCTTTGTTGGAAGCATCCGAACCGTCATAAGCAAGCAATACTTTTGAAAATAGCATAATACGCACCTCTTCCGAATTCAGTTTGTTAAATCAAAGCCTGAAATTATGTATTCCTGTGGTTGTTCACTTCATACATCATGTAATGGCTGAGAATAGCCTTCTCAATCATCATTAAACTTCCCTATGAGAAGCTAAACTCCCAGCCTTAGCGTAAAAAATACCCATAGAGCAATGCGTTAATGAATAGCAACGCAGGAATACCTAATCTGAAGGTCATATGCCGTGTTTTATGGCGTTTGCGGTACATCGCAATGAGTACACCCAATGCGCCCCCGATCAGGGCCAGCAAAAACAACGTCCGTTCAGGTACACGATCACGGTGTTTACGTGCTCTCTTTTTATCTTCCGACATTACCAGATAGCCTACTGCATTAATGAACAGTAGCCATACCAACAAGCCTGTCTGCAATGTCTCTCCTCCTTTTGCACACCGTACCAGTTTCAGGTATTAGGACTTATATAGGGCTCTCTTCTTCATTATAACCTCACCCCTTTTATAGAAACAACGCCTTCTCTGACTGGGAAAACGTTTTTGCGGAAATAGTAACGGTGTATGAGGGCAATTCCCGAGTGCATTTATTTTGTCTTAAAGGAGGAACTACGATGGAAAGCACCCATGAATACGTTGAAAAGCTACGAGAAAATGCAAAAAAGGCAGAACGTAACCGTAAACAAGGAAAAGGAACTCCCAGCGCCAGCTTGCCAACAAAACAGCATAGCAAAAACCCCTGATCATGGGATCTGACTCTCATTAAATAAAATTAAAGGTATACTCAGTTGTTCACCTTTTATCAAAAGCAACAAGCAGACTCCTTATGAGATTTCTGCTTGTTGCTTTCTTTTATAAACATTTTTCATTTAGCTGTATTTAAAGCGATTACATATATAAAAACGAGTTTTAAAGTTATATTTTCTAACATATATATTGACTAAAAACGATTTTACACCCTATAATGCGTGATATCAACGTAATTCGACAAAATATTTGTCAGTTAATCTATCATTAATATTTCAAGGTTTAAGATTGGAGAGGAGCTTTATATGACTAACATGAAAAAAATGACAATGATTCCCCTGTTGGCCGGCTTTATTCTCGGAAGTACCTTATGGAGTGGTGGATTTACTGCTAACGCTGCGGCAGCAGCTACAACCAGCACAACGGTATCTACTTCTAACACTACAACTTCAGACAAATCTGAAAATCCACAAACTAATCATTTACCCAATATTAAAATACTAGCCACAGGAGGGACCATTGCAGGGTCATCCTCCGTCAACACGGATACAACTGGCTACAAAGCAGGCGCATTAGGTGTTGAAACCTTAATCAATGCCGTTCCTGAGATGAAAAGTATTGCAAATGTCAGTGGTGAGCAAGTGGTTAACGTGGGTAGCCCCGATGTTAATAATGAAATCCTCTTAAAACTTGCCAAACGCACCAACGAGCTGCTTGCCAGAGACGATGTAGACGGTATTGTCATTACCCATGGTACAGATACATTGGAAGAAACGGCATACTTTCTTAACCTTGTCGTTAAGAGCGATAAGCCTGTAGTTGTTGTTGGCTCTATGCGCCCAGCTACTGCCATCAGTGCCGATGGTCCATTCAACCTTTATAATGCTGTAAAAGTTGCCGGAGCTTCGGCCTCCAAAGGCCAAGGTGTACTCGTATTGCTGAACGATCGCATCGGTGCAGCAAGATACATCACAAAAACGAACACAACTGCAGTCGATACGTTCAAGTCTGTGGAGCAGGGCTACCTTGGAGCTGTAGTGGGCGATCAAGTATACTACTACAACAAATCCACTCATAAGCATACGACTTCTTCTGTATTCGACGTCTCTAATCTCACCCAGCTGCCGCAAGTAGATATTCTATACGAGTATCAAAACAACGGTCGCTACCTGTATGATGCTGCCGTAGCAGCTGGCGCCAAGGGCATAGTGGTCGCTGGTTCCGGTAATGGTTCCTTATCCAAGACCTCCTCAGAAGGCGCAGAGGCCGCAGGCAAAAAAGGAGTTATTATTGCCCGCTCCAGCCGCGTAGGAAGTGGAGTTGTGTCCCCATCGACAAAAGACGCAGCATCGAACTTTGTGTCCACCGATTCGCTCAATCCGCAAAAAGCACGGATTTTACTCATGCTCGCTTTGACCCAGACGCATGATGTTAATCAAATCCAATCTTTCTTTAATGAATACTAAGGGCAGTTATTCCAAACCAAATAAATATAACTTCATTATTATAAAAAAGAAGCAGCAGTTACGGTTGACCACCGTACTGCTGCTTCTTTTATGCAAGACAATGTCTGGCACCCATAACGATTACATCTGGTATCCAAACGTCTTGGTCTTATACAGCCATTCGTTTTCCCTTACAGGTAGCATTAAGACTGCTGTTTGGGAATCCCATTCAAGCTTGGAGGATATTTAGCTTGCTTCTCTGGATGAGCAGCGATTTCTTCCTCCAGTATACTTGATTTATTTTGCTGATTATTGATTTTAAGCGGCTTATGTTTGGGCATAAATACTCACCTCCTCGGATTACCATGCCAAGGAGTAAGCTTTTTTATACCGACATACGCCTGCTAATTGTGTAGCTTGAAGCACGCTCTGGCAATCTTTATTCGCCCTGCTTTTGCTCCATTGCTGCTTTTAGCAAATCACCCAAGCTGGAGCCAAAAGATTCCTTCTTTTCAAACTGTTTTACCAGCTTTTGTTGTTCCCGCTTGTTTACCCGTTGCTTGTCCTTATCTAGCGTCTCCGTAATGCCACAGGATAAGCATCTTACATACAAACCTGCCTTGCCCTCTTTCATTTCCATTTTCTTATGACACTGCGGACAACGTCGATTGGACAAACGTTTTTCGCCTGAACGACGGTAACCGCAATCCGCACTTGGACATACAAGAAACTTGCCTTTCTTTCCTTTCTTCTCCAACAACTTTGTACCACAATCCGGACAATGGCTATTCGTTACGTTATGGGGCTTGTACTCAGCGCTGCTATTTTTCACAGTAGAAACCAATTCTTTCGCCATAGCACGGATAGAATTCAGAAATGGCTCAGGTTGTCCTTGACCACGGGCGATCCGTTCTAACTCCGCTTCCCATTGTGCCGTCAATTCGGGCGTTCGCAGCTGTGGAGCCGCCAGCTCGATCAGTTGCTTGCCTTTGCCAGTTGGATGCATCACGTTCCCCTGGCGCTCTATCGTATCCGAGCTGACGAGTTTCTCGATCAGATCCGCACGGGTGGCTGGAGTACCCAGGCCATGCTTTTCCATCTGAGCCAGCAGGGCTGCTTCTGTATACCGCTTCGGCGGCATTGTTCGTCCAGCTCGTACAATACAACGCTGCAATTGGACGGAGTCTCCTTTTTTCAGCTCAGGCAAAATAACGCCCCGTCCATTACTTTCACGGTCATCTGTCTCTTCCTCGTCCAATTCATAATGACTTTCGTCATACACAGCACGCCAACCGCTATCTTTTATGGTTGTACCTTTTACCTGAAATGTTTCCTGCCCCACCATGACCGATACAGCTACAGCATCATAACGTGCAGGTGGGTAGAACAGACTGATAAAACGGCGTGCAATCAGATCATACAGCTTACGCTCCTCTGGGCTTAACTGATTAAGCAATAACGTCTGCTCAGTAGGAATAATCGCATGGTGATCTGTGACTTTACTGTCATCTACAACTCGTTTTGTGATTGGCAATTTGTTACGCAATAGCGGACGTGCTAAAGAAGCATACGGACCCACGGCTACGCTACTGAGCCTTTCCTTAAGGGAATCCACCATATCGGAGGTAAGATAACGACTGTCTGTACGTGGATAAGTCACCAGCTTATGCTGCTCATATAGACGCTGAAGAACATTAGACGTCTGCTTGGCCGAGAAGCCGTAGCGCTGGTTAGCATCTCTTTGCAGCTCAGTTAGGTCATACGCGAGCGGGTGAGGCTCGCTTTTTTCACTTTTTTTAACACTCACAACTGTACCTTTGGCCCCCTCAAGCCTGCGGCGCAAAGTCTCTGCCTGAGTACGGTCAAACATACGTGAATCCCCATTTTCTGCACGCCATGTTGCCTGAAAATGACCAAAATCCGCCGTCAACGTATCATATTCTTGAGAACGAAACTGGGTGATCTCTTTCTCACGTTCCATAATCATCCCCAGTGTCGGTGTCTGTACTCTTCCAGCCGAAAGCTGGGCGTTATAACGAACCGTTAACGCGCGGGTTACATTGAGACCAATCATCCAGTCTGCTTCAGCCCTACAGCGAGCCGATTCATATAAACGATCA
Organism: Paenibacillus sp. FSL W8-0439; assembly: GCF_038008995.1. NCBI lineage: Bacteria > Bacillati > Bacillota > Bacilli > Caryophanales > Paenibacillaceae > Paenibacillus > Paenibacillus sp. FSL W8-0439. Next base: position 884,276 of record NZ_JBBPAK010000001.1, on the reverse strand, counting down.
AACTGCTGGCCAGGCAATAATTTCGCGAAACCTGCCTTAATTGCCTTATCCGTCTGCGAGGAAATCCATAAACGCCGGAAAGGCTTCCTCCAGTTTGCCATTTGTATAATCCAACGCGCCAACAATTCTCCTTCACGAGCAGCATCTGTTGCCACGATAAGTTCTCCAATGTCCTGTCGTTTCATCAGCTGCTGTACAGCTTTGAACTGATGATTGCTCTCCCGCAATACCTTTAACTTGGAGTTCTTCGGAAGAATGGGCAAGTCCTCTAAGTTCCAATTCGCATACTTAGAATCGTAATCCTCAGGCTCTGCTAATCCGACCAAATGACCCAAAGCCCATGTCACTACATACTTAGGTCCTTCTATATAACTTTTATGCTTCTCACGGCTGCCCATCACACGTGCAATCTCTCTGGCCACGGATGGTTTTTCTGCCAATACCAATACCTTCATGTTACGCTCCTTTCTCTCATAATGTTAATTATACCATCCTGCCATCTTACGATAAATCTAATGCCAACCAACGTCTCTTTATTAACACGATCTTTACACACTATTACTATTGCTCATGCATTAGTTAGCAGCTTACAAATCAGGCACACTCCATTTTAATAACAGACCCGCATACGTCAGGCCTCCCCCGAACCCATATAACACCACATGTTGTCCATATCTTAAACGCCCATCATCCAATCCACACTGTAAAGCCAACGGAATGGACGCCGCCGAAGTGTTGCCATAAAACTCTACACTCGTCAGCGTCTTTTCTAAAGGTACTGCACTCTTTTCACATATGGACTCAATCATTCTCAGATTAGCGCTATGAGGTACAAACCAGTCAAGATCCTCTTTCCCCATATTTGCCTTATCCATTAATCGCTCGATTCCTGCTGGGACAGAACGTACAGCCCATTTATAAACCTCACGTCCATTTTGAGCGATAAAACCATTATCTTGCAGCTTCTCTCCATCCAAATAGTTAGATAATCCTGCGCGATAAAGATGTGCTCCTCCTTGCCCAAAGGTTCCTATATCTGAAGTCAAAAACGACCCTTCATCCTCGTCATATTCAACAAGTGCAACCCCTGCTCCATCTCCAAAAAGAACACATGTCGTCCGGTCCGTATAATCTGTAATTTTGGATAATGTTTCGGCTCCAATCACTAGAACCTTGCGATGTAGACCACCCGTAATAAGACCATTTGCCAAATGAAGTCCATAGGCAAAGCCTGCGCATGCAGCACTAACATCCATTGACCCTGTATTGGGAATATTAAAATAAGCCTGAATACGGGAAGCCGTACTTGGAAAATAGTAATCAGGTGTACTCGTCGCTACAATGATCATGTCAACATCGTCCACATTTACGTTATAAAGGTTAACCATACGTTTAATAGCTTGTATACATAAATCAGATACATACTGATCTTCGGCCGCGATTCGTCGTTCCCGCATACCCGTTCGCTGTACAATCCACTCGTCACTAGTCTCCACAAGCTTCTCCAAGTCGGCGTTCGTCAAAATCCGTTCAGGTACATAAGTGCCAAGGGCCGTTAACTTTGCTTTTGAATTCAACAATCTGATCACTCTCCTTTATAATCCTTATTCATATTATAACACCAGATACTAATACCTGGTACTAATTTTCTTTAGAAAATGTCTATCTATTTACTAGCTAATATCCACAGATTCAGTCGAACTTATAACTAACTTAAACTAATTAAAAATTCTACTGATATTTAACACAAAAAAGGACCATGATCTCAAAAAGATCATGGTCCTTTTTACTTATTGCTTGGCAACGTCCTACTCTCCCAGGACCCTGCGGTCCAAGTACCATCGGCGCTGGAGGGCTTAACGGTCGTGTTCGGGATGGGTACGTGTGGAACCCCTCCGCTATCGCCACCAAACATGAATTTGCCTCGCAAATTCTTTTTCAGGAATCAGCATCGCCAAATGCTGTGTGTTCGCTTGCCTCATATAAGCTACTCGAACTTATACGATGCAATGCTTACACCCTGAAAACTGGATCCGAAACTTCATTGCGTCTTATCTTAGGATAAGCCCTCGACCGATTAGTATTGGTCAGCTCCATGCATTACTGCACTTCCACCCCCAACCTATCTACCTCGTCGTCTTCAAGGGGTCTTACATACTGGGAAATCTCATCTTGAGGGGGGCTTCACGCTTAGATGCTTTCAGCGCTTATCCCTTCCGTACATAGCTACCCAGCGGTGCTCCTGGCGGAACAACTGGTACACCAGCGGTACGTCCATCCCGGTCCTCTCGTACTAAGGACAGCTCCTCTCAAATTTCCTACGCCCACGACAGATAGGGACCGAACTGTCTCACGACGTTCTGAACCCAGCTCGCGTACCGCTTTAATGGGCGAACAGCCCAACCCTTGGGACCTACTTCAGCCCCAGGATGCGATGAGCCGACATCGAGGTGCCAAACCTCCCCGTCGATGTGGACTCTTGGGGGAGATAAGCCTGTTATCCCCAGGGTAGCTTTTATCCGTTGAGCGATGGCCCTTCCATGCGGTACCACCGGATCACTAAGCCCGACTTTCGTCCCTGCTCGACTTGTAGGTCTCGCAGTCAAGCTCCCTTCTGCCTTTGCACTCTTCGAATGATTTCCAACCATTCTGAGGGAACCTTGGGGCGCCTCCGTTACTCTTTAGGAGGCGACCGCCCCAGTCAAACTGCCCACCTGACACTGTCCTCGTACCGGATCACGGTACCAAGTTAGAACCTAGATACGATCAGGGTGGTATCCCAAGGATGCCTCCCCTCAAGCTGGCGCTCAAGGTTCAACGGCTCCCACCTATCCTGTACAGATCGTACCCAAATTCAATATCAAGCTGCAGTAAAGCTCCATGGGGTCTTTCCGTCTTGTCGCGGGTAACCTGCATCTTCACAGGTATTAAAATTTCACCGGATCTCTCGTTGAGACAGCGCCCAAGTCGTTACGCCATTCGTGCGGGTCAGAATTTACCTGACAAGGAATTTCGCTACCTTAGGACCGTTATAGTTACGGCCGCCGTTTACTGGGGCTTCGGTTCATAGCTTCGCCCGAAGGCTTACCACTCCCCTTAACCTTCCAGCACCGGGCAGGCGTCAGCCCGTATACTTCGCCTTGCGGCTTCGCACAGACCTGTGTTTTTGCTAAACAGTCGCTTGGGCCTTTTCACTGCGGCCCCCTCGGGCTATTCACCCTACCGAGGCACCCCTTCTCCCGAAGTTACGGGGTCATTTTGCCGAGTTCCTTAACGAGAGTTCTTCCGCGCGCCTTAGAATTCTCTTCTCGCCTACCTGTGTCGGTTTGCGGTACGGGCACCTTCTCCTGGCTAGAGGCTTTTCTTGGCAGTCTGAGATCATGACCTTCGCTACTATAATTTTCGCTCCCCATCACAGCCCAGCCTTACGATGTGCGGATTTGCCTACACATCAGCCTCACTGCTTAGACGGACATCCATCAGTCCGCGTCACTACCCTACTGCGTCACCCCATCGCTCATAGCGGATTACGGTGGTACAGGAATTTCGACCTGTTGTCCTTCGACTACGCCTATCGGCCTCGCCTTAGGTCCCGACTTACCCTGAGCGGACGAACCTTCCTCAGGAACCCTTAGGCTTTCGGCGGATCTGATTCTCACAGATCTTTTCGTTACTCATACCGGCATTCTCACTTGAATGCAGTCCAGCGCTCCTTCCGGTACACCTTCAACCCGCATTCAACGCTCCCCTACCCCTGATGCAAGCATCAAGCCATAGCTTCGGTGGTGTGTTTAGCCCCGTTACATTTTCGGCGCAGAGTCACTCGACCAGTGAGCTATTACGCACTCTTTCAATGGTGGCTGCTTCTAAGCCAACATCCTGGTTGTCTGTGCAACTCCACATCCTTTCCCACTTAACACACACTTGGGGACCTTAGCTGATGGTCTGGGCTGTTTCCCTTTCGACAATGGATCTTAGCACTCACTGTCTGACTCCCGGAACTAAATCTATGGCATTCGGAGTTTGACTGAGCTTGGTAACCCTTGCGGGCCCCGCACCCAATCAGTGCTCTACCTCCACGATTCTTCTTTCCGAGGCTAGCCCTAAAGCTATTTCGGGGAGAACCAGCTATCTCCGGGTTCGATTGGAATTTCTCCGCTACCCCCACCTCATCCCCGCATTTTTCAACATGCGTGGGTTCGGGCCTCCAGTGCGTGTTACCGCACCTTCACCCTGGACAGGGGTAGATCACCCGGTTTCGGGTCTACGTCCACGT
>NZ_JBBPAK010000001.1:702500-875000 GCF_038008995.1 Paenibacillus sp. FSL W8-0439 | reverse complement strand
CTCAATCTTCTCGGAAAAAAGGCTGATTAATCGTTCTCTGCTCGTCTCATCATCTTTTGCTAAATCATAGTAGTGAAAATAGTCTTCTAAAATCTTCATCGAGTGGCCTCCAAAATCATTTTGTCCTCGCATATTTTTACATATTCTTCACATTGCTAGACATACGCTGTAGTGCATCTGTTAAAGCCACAATTTCCTCGTCTTGAAAATTGTAGAGAAGTTGTTCCTGAAAGGCTTGTCTTTGCTCTGTCAAAACTTGCAGCTCTTGAATCCCTAATTCGGTTAAACGTATATAAGTTACACGCTTATCCTGCTCTTTTTTACTGCGTAAAATCAGACCTTCCTCTTCCAGCCTTTTTAGATGCCGGGTCACTGCTGCACCATCCAGAACGAGCAGATGTTGAAGCTCCAGCTGACTTAATTCCTGACGATGGTCAATATGATACAAAATTTCGACCTTGGTAAAGCTGGTTTTTAACTGTGCTTCAAAAGCGTTATTCATTTCTTTACACAAAAGATGCATGCGATAAAATAACTGGCTTTTTTCAGAGCAATGTTCGATGACTACCTCGCCTCCTTTTTATACTTGACCCATCAATTGATATATCAAGTATTATACACCCTCACTATAAATAAACAAGCCATGAGACAAGTCTACATATCACAAAAAAGTTGGGACTATGGCTTTTCTCCATCACGCAAGTCATATCCAAACGTAATGCTATCGCCCAGAAATACAGCATGGCTACCTTGGTATTTGCCTTGATTAATTGGCATTCGATGTCTCTCCTATCTATTAGATCGTATTGTTGATTTCGATAAATTTATGTTCAATTGCTGTCATTTTGTGATTGGGACGAGATATTAAATATGTATCCATATAGCCAAAAACCGGAGGAACGGGTAGATAGGATGCTACTTTAAATTGCCGGGCCAGCTTTTTGGACATAAGGGTAATTCCCATTCCCATTAGAGCGAATTCCACCATCGTATCAAATATTCCAACCTCGACAACCTCGCTATGGGTCAATTGCATGTCCTGATACATCTTCTCTAAATGCGTGAGGTACAGGCAGCTATCCGACAATATGATAATAGAAGCTCCTTGTAGTACTTGCTGGAGATCCGAACCTTCGTGTATACCTTTCCCCACCAGCACCAGCTCTTCACGGCATATTTTTTGATAATGAATATATGGGTTGGTAGGATATCCTGTAACAAAAGCAATATCAAGCTCTCCGTCGAGGATGAATTGTTCCATTTCCGTGGTGGTTCCCGTTTTTAATGTCACCGAAACCTGCGGATACATCTCATATACCTTCGTTAGCGCCCTTGTTGTTTCGCCTGCTACAATGGACTGCATCGTGCCGACGCGCAGTTTTTCCTCCTGGGGTCTCATTTTCATCTCCGTGTCTTGCCATAGCAGCAAAATTTGCTTGTACTGAGCGTATAAAATTTCGCCTGCGGGTGTCAGTTCCATACCACGAGGCTTTCTGTAAAATAACGCTGTGCCATAATAGGTCTCCAGCTTCTTTATTTTTGCCGTCATATTCGATTGCAGATGATTCAGCTTCTGGGCAGCTTCTGTTAGACTTCTAAGCTCTGCCACCGAAACGAATGCCTGCATATTTTGAATATCCACCGCTTTACCTCCCATCAAATAAAATGATATCTACATCATTAACAAGCATTATTCTTTATGAGTTAAGTGTATTATATTGGGCTTAAGCGTTATTTTCTACTCACATTTTAAAATTAGGAGGGATGGCACATGGTTAAACAGAAGATTCGTGCAGGTATCATAGGAGGTTCGATGAATAACAAATGGGCCAGCCAAACGCATATTCCTGCTTTGCTCAAGCACCCGAGCTTGGATATCACGGCCATCGGCACTTCCCGTATGGAGAGTGCACGAAAAAGTGCAGAGGACGTAGGGGCAACATTAGCTTTTGACGATGCCAAAAAGCTCGCAGCTTCCGAGGATGTGGACATGGTCGTGGTGAGCGTAAAAGTTCCCCATCATTATGAGGCGGTGATGGCGGCTATTCAAGAGGGAAAGCATATTTTTTGTGAGTGGCCTCTGGGGGCCAACACTGCGGAAGCTACTGAAATGGCTAAGGCGGCGGAACTGGCGGGCATCCATCATACCGTCGGCTTGCAGGCACGTCAGGATTTTGAGGTGCAAATGATGAAAAAGCTGGTGGAAGACGGGACAATTGGTGAAATAGTATCCTGTCATATGCAAGTAGCTACTCCCGGCAAAGGAGGACGAACAAATCAGGATACGTCTTATCTGCTGAATAGAGCCAGTGGTGCCAACCTACTGACCATTAACGGAGGGCATTCCTTGGATGCACTACAATACATCGTTGGCGAATTCCGTGAGCTATCGGCCATCACATCCTCCCGTTATAATGAAGCCATTATTCATGAAACGGGTGAAGTCATTTCCAAGGATACTGCCGATCAAATTCTGATTCACGGACTAATGGAAAATGGAGCACCGACATCCGTTCACATTCAAGGTGGAGTGAATTCTAAGTTTGAGCTAGAGATTCAGGGGAAAAAGGGCATTTTGCGTTTGTCACAGAATCCTTCGCTTGGGCATATTCAATTTGGGAATCTGACGCTTGAAAAACTGATATATGATCCAAGTAGTGAGCAGAGTCATGCGCCTAACGGTGTTTTTGAAACAATCAGTATAGCTCATGAACCTGATAGTACCCTGGATTTCCCAAAAGAAGGGGTAACCCTGAATGTAGCCAAAGCTCATCATGTATTTGCCAGGGATATTTTGACGGACACCCGTCTCGCCCCCGATTTCAACCATGCCTTAAAACTACATCAGTTACTGGACCGCATCGAGGAATCGGCTACAACTGGGAAAAAGATCGTATGGTAAGTTAGAATTTTAAAAAAAGAACCTTCAATACCATGATAGATGTGGATTGAAGGTTCTTTAAAATATTTAGCAGTTGAAATTCTCCTTTATTTAATGAAGTCATGCATTCTCGACTTTTATACTATCACCTTCAACCAAAATAACCTCTTCGTTGCTGATTGGATATAAATTTAATTGGCTACCATATTCCTCAATGATGTTCTCCACTGCTTTTTTAAACGGGATGTTCGTATGGTGAGGGACTGGATAGAATTCAATTGCCCTGAGTGCAGCAAAGGAATCCAAAGCAGGCGCCTCCTGCACATTGTCCATAAGTCGGGCATATTCGATATTAGGTGATAAAATCATCGAACCTGCCGATTCGCCTATATACAACTTCCCTGCATTAACTTCCTCAGCAATGATTTTGTCAGCTCCGGTTCTTCTTAACTCTTGAAGTAAATAAAATGTGTTGCCTCCGGTCATATAAATATAGTCATTTCCTCTAATTTTACTCTCTATTTCATTCCATGTTGCTGTGCTGATTTCGATTTCATCCACGATTAATCCTAAATTCTCTAATGCTTTTTTCCCTGTATTCACATAAAACTTAACTTTCTCTGGAATACTTGCGGTTGGGATGAAAGTGACTTTTTTTCCTTCCAAGTTTTCATCGGCAAAATGAACTAAGCATGGTGCAACATCCTTAAATGAGGACGACAAAAATAATTTTCTCATCTCTTTATTCTCCTTAGTAGCGTTTAATGAACCGGGATATGTAACACTTTAATCTAGATAAATTATAAAATATATTGGTATCAAAACATGACACCATTAAAGGATGACATGAAAATAAACGTTTAATTCCATACTTGATTTAAGCTATTTATAGCTTAAAGCTAATAAAATCATATAAAAAAAGGAGACATTACCATTGAATAATATCTCCTTTTTTCAACTTCATATTCTGTTTTGTAACAACAAATGACTTTATATATCCGTCGCATGGGGCAATGCTGTTCGCCTTTAGCTAAACCTCGTCGATTGAGGTTGCCGTGCAGTAAACTTTCCCGAGCAAAGTTTCGACCTTGCCCCCGTAAAAAAAGACTCCCACCGCATAGCGATATTTCGCCGATGCAGAGGAGCCTGATATTGTATTGGTAAATCTCAAAGGGTTCGTGGTTACGATGCGGGAGTCTCCACGCTTATTCCCACTCGATTGTTGCTGGTGGTTTGGAAGTTACGTCGTACACGATACGATTGACGTTGTCCACTTCGTTGACAATACGAACGGAGATTTTCTCCAACACGTCCCAAGGGATACGTGCCCAGTCGGCGGTCATACCGTCGATCGACGTTACTGCGCGAATACCTACAGTGTAGGAATACGTACGGGCATCGCCCATGACACCAACACTCTTCATATTCGGCAGAGCGGTGAAGTATTGCCAAATCTCCCGATCCAGACCCGCTTTGGCAATCTCCTCGCGCAAAATAAAGTCAGAATCACGGACAATCTTGAGCTTGTCCTCTGTCACTTCGCCCAATACACGGATGGCAAGACCCGGACCTGGGAATGGCTGACGCCATACAATTTCGGCCGGAAGTCCGCATTCTTCGCCGACTTTACGCACTTCATCCTTGAACAAAGCATTCAGTGGCTCGATCAGTTTGAACTTCATGTCTTCCGGTAAACCGCCCACGTTATGGTGCGACTTGATAGTTTGTGCCGTTGCTGTTCCGCTCTCTACAATATCTGTGTACAACGTGCCTTGTGCCAGGAAGTCAAAATCATCGAATTTAGCGGATTCTTCTTCAAAGACGTAAATAAACTCGTTACCGATGATTTTACGTTTTTGTTCCGGATCATCCACTCCTGCCAGTTTGGACAGGAAACGCTCACGTGCATCAATTTTGACAACTTTCATATCAAATTTACCAACGAACGTCTCCATTACACTTTCGGCTTCACCTTTGCGCAGCAGTCCGTGATCAATGAACATACATGTCAGTTGGTCGCCGATAGCTCTGTGAATAAGCATGGCTACGACGGAAGAATCCACGCCGCCACTTAAAGCGCACAGTACTTTCTTGTCGCCTACTTGCTGGCGGATTTCACGGATTTGCTCTTCAATGAACGATTCCATGGTCCAGTTGCCTTCACAACCACACACTTCATACAGGAAGTTGCTAATCATCTCATTACCTTGAACAGAATGACGCACCTCTGGATGGAATTGTACCGCATACTGATTCCGCTCCAGGTTACTCATTGCAGCAATCGGAGCACTCTCTGTTCCCGCATCCAGTGTAAAGCCAGTTGGCAGATCTGTAACGTGATCGCCATGGCTCATCCATACCGTTTGACGAGAATCCAGCCCTTTAGTCAAACGGGCATCCTCATTGAATTGCACGTCTGCTTTGCCATATTCACGCTTGCCCGCACGTTCTACCTTACCGTCCAGTTGATGAGCCATCAACTGCATACCATAACAAATACCAAAGATAGGGATGCCAAGATCATAAATTGCCCGATCCACCTGAGGAGCATTGTCTGTATATACGCTGGAAGGTCCGCCTGAGAAAACAATCCCTTTCGGCGCCAGCTCTCTCAGCTTCTCCGCAGGCGTATTGTATGGAAGGAGCTCGCTATATACGCCGAGATCCCGAATTCTTCTTGCAATTAACTGGTTGTATTGTCCTCCAAAATCGAGAACTACAACGATTTCATTAGGCTTATTCATTACCGTGCCTCCCTCAATTGTTCGTTTCATTATACGCAACGATAAAACAACACGTCAAGAAATCAACCATAGTTGAGTGGTCATGAAAAGATTGATAAAATAAATTGATTCTAAATTACTTAATCTGCCCGTAGGAGTGTACACGATGGATGTGCTGAAATGGATTGCGCAATTGTTCGAAGAATATGGATACGGGGTCCTTTTTTTCGGCTTGCTGCTGGAGTTTATTGCCTTGCCTTTTCCCGGGGAAACCACGATGGCTTATGCGGGATATCTCTCCTATGCCGGTACTCTGGATTTCAGCAAGCTGGTGCTGTTAGCTTTTTCGGGCACAACCATCGGTATGACCATTACCTATTTTATTGGAAAATGGGCTGGGCTTCCCTTTATTCAGAAATACGGCAAATGGGTTTTGTTATCGCCGGACAAGCTACAGAAAACACAAAAATGGTTTCAACATTATGGATACTGGCTTATTTTCCTTGGATATTTCATCCCAGGTGTCAGGCATTTTACCGGCTATTTTGCTGGAATTATAGCTCTTTCTTTCCGTAAATTTGTCCTGTATGCTTACAGCGGTGCTTTATTCTGGGTCGTCCTCTTTCTAAGCATCGGCAAGCTGTTTGGCCCGCAATGGGATGCCATTTTCCATTTGGTAGAGCTGTACGCACTACGAATCGCAGCAGCGGTTGGATTCGTAATCCTGCTGTATTTTATATATCGGTGGAGAAGCTTCCTGTTTGGATCGCTATACAAATCCAAAAAATCAGTAAAAACCAGCCACAAGGATGACACGGAATAGTTAAACTCCTTCAGCCGAGCCCACATTCGCGGCTCATGATTCGAGCTACCCCTGCTCCAAACATAGACATTCCGATCATACCTTGGTTCTACGTCGTCAGCATACCCAACAATGGACCCTGTAAATACAATGGGGTCTCCTGCATTAATAATGTCTCCAAATATGCGGGTAATAAGCAGACCCTCCGCAGATGACAGGACCAAAAAAGGAATCACCCACTAGACAGTAAGACACCTACGCTAAATCCCGAACCCATAAGCCGTTATATTAAAACCCAACAAAGCGATACGGAGAAACGCCCCCCCAATTCCATTAATGTTACCTGCAGCGAATAACTCCCTGTACTGCCAATCTACCATTCTAATCAGTTCTAATACGACAGACTCCATAAATTAAACAAAAATATAATTAACCATTTAGCACTAATCATCAGATTACTTTGCAGCCGTCAAGGCATAAATTCATATATTCAGAGCATACTAAGCCAACAAACTCCAATATCGGAGGATTTTACGTATGCCAAATCAGAATAAAAGTTGTCCGCTTACTCATGTATCCTCTAACTTGAAAGATAATGTAAATCATATCGAGAGCTCCTTTGGAAACAGCGGAGATGTAATCATTAAAGAGCTATTATGGATGCAAAAATGGCCAGCAGCTCTTTTTTATATCGATGGTCTGGTTAACACTCAATTGCTCCATGATTCCGTTCTCCGTTCATTGATGCGAGTAAATGAACATCATGTACCGGAGGGCGCAGAACCATTCGACTATTTGAAGAATCAAGTTTTGATTGCAGGTAACTCAGGTAGTGTGGACGAAATGGATGCCTTATTCAACCAGATGCTATCTGGCGGTATTATCATTTTGCTGGACGGATACGCAAAGGGCATATGGATTGATGCGGTCGGTTGGGAGGATCGCAGTGTTAGCGAGCCCCAATCACAAAGTGTCGTACGGGGTCCAATGGAGGCTTTTACCGAAAATTTACGAACCAATACCGCTCTAATTCGTAGGCGAATCCGCGATCCGCGCCTGTGGATGGAAACAAGACAGATCGGGCAAGTCACCCACACCAATGTGGCCGTAATGTATGTCAAAGGCATCGCTGACGAAGGAGTTATTCAGGAACTGAGAGAACGTTTGGACCGAATTGATATTGACGGAATTCTGGAAGGGGGTTACATCGAGGAGGAAATTCAGGATGAAACCTTCACCCTGTTCCCCACCATTTATAACAGCGAGCGTCCGGATTCAGTCGCTGCCAGCCTGCTGGAAGGCCGAATTGCTATTTTGGTGGACGGGACACCCTTTGTTCTGTTGATTCCTGCACTATTTGTGCAATTTTTCCAATCAGCAGAGGATTATTACCAGCGTGCTGATATCAGCACGTTGTTGCGTTTGCTGCGTTTCTTTTCCTTTTTTATCGCTATGCTTGCGCCAGCAGTTTATATTGCGGTAACTACCTTTCATCAAGAGATGATTCCTACAAACTTATTGGTCAGTCTCGCTGCACAAAGGGAAGGCGTACCGTTTCCGGCTTTTGTCGAGGCGATGCTCATGGAAATAACTTATGAAATTTTGCGTGAAGCAGGAGTTCGAATTCCCAAGACTGTCGGACAGGCCGTATCCATCGTAGGTACACTGGTCATTGGACAAGCAGCCGTGGATGCAGGAGTGGTCTCGGCGGCTATGGTTATTGTTGTGTCCATTACAGCGATCTCCAGCTATGTTATTCCGGAAAACGGTCTTTCCATTGCGGTTCGTATTGCCCGCTTTGCTTTAATGATGCTAGCCGCAGCCTTCGGGCTTCTTGGAATATTGATGGGGGTAATCGTACTTTTACTGCATTTGACCAGTCTGCGATCCTTCGGAGTATCTTATATGAGCCCGTTCGGTCCCTATGTGGAAAGCGATTTGAAAGATACGCTGTTTCGCCTACCTTGGCCTCGCATGAAGACACGGCCTCAATCCATCTCTATCCAAAATACGATTCGCCAAAAAACGAAAAAAAGACGGATCAGTAATAAATCAAAAACCAGAAGGGATCAGCCATGAAGCAGACCATACATTTGTTCTTCGTCTGGGGCCTGATTGCATTACTGTTAGGTGGTTGCTGGGATCGCCAAGAATTAAATGAGCTGGGCATAGCTATTGGGATCGGTGTGGATATGGAAGGAGACCAGTATCAGGTAACCGCTCAGGTGGTCATTCCTTCTGCTGTAGCTTCCAAATCATCACCAAGTGCAGGCCCTCCAGTCGTTACTTATCAGACCACTGCACCCACGATTCAAGAGGCCATTGAAAAAATGACGAATACAAGTCCGCGCTCCATTTATTTATCTCATATTCGTATGCTGATTTTAGGTGAGGAGTATGCGAGAAGGGGAATTGCTGATGCGATTGAAGCCATGATGCGAGAGCCTTTTACAAGAAGTGACTTTTATATTGCGATAGCCAAAAACAATAAGGCTTCTACGATGTTAAAGATCCCCACTCCAATGGAAAAATTGCCGGCAAATAAATTATTTGCTTCGTTAGATACCTTAACCAAAACCTGGGCTCCTGCTACCAAAGTAACCATGGATCAACTTCTTAGCGATCTGGTTAATCCCGACATCCAGTCCACTCTGCCCGCATTGGAAGCTGTGGGAGATATAGAATCGACCAATGAAAAAGGTATGGATGCCACCAAAAGCATATCGCCTGAAACCATATTGCGGTTTTCAGGTAATGGTGTATTCAAAAAAGACCGGTTGCTGGGATGGATCAATGACCTTGACAGTAAAGGGCTCAGTTACATCAGGGATAAAGTGGAGTCTACAACGGGGCACACCGATTGTCAGGGAGGAGGTAATATCGCCTTATTAACCTTAAGAAGCAACACCCAAAAAAAAGTGATCATTCGCGATGGAGAACCTGTTATCTCCATATCCGTTACCAACGACAGCACAGTACGAGAGGTCAACTGTGAGCATATGAAGTTAAGCAGTATGGCTGATATTAAAGAAATTGAGGCCGCAAGCAATGAAAAAATTGTTGAAATTATGAAGCATTCCGTAGAGACTGTTCGACGTGAGTTTAAGTCAGACATTTTCGGCTTTGGTCAGCTGATCCACCAGTCCAAACCTGAGCTTTGGAAACGACTAAAAGAAGAAAAAGAAAATCCATTTATGGACTTACAAATTGAATATAAGGCAAAGACTACGATCAAAAAAATTGGTTCCTTGTTTGAATCGTTCCAAAAAGAAATGAAGGAGTGAGCTTGGTGGAGGAGAAAGGGCGTATCAGCATTACAAATATAGCCGTACTCGTTTTTTTGAGTATTATCGGAGACTGTGTATTGGTGTATCCCTCCCTCATTACTAGCATATCCAAGCAGGATGCCTGGATCAGCTCATTACTTAGCATCCCTGCAGGACTGGCTGTACTACTGCTACTCCTGCGGGTACATCAGCTGTATCCTGATCTCACCTTTGTGCAGCTCTGCCAGCGAATTTTGGGTCCGTGGCTAGGCGCCCTCATCTCCATATGGTATTTGTTCCATTTAATGATGAATTCAGCGATTTATTTAAGAGAAGTCGGAGATTTTATGAACAGCCAGACCTATGTAATGACACCTCTTCCTGTTATTAATTTACTTTTAATCCTTGTGCTGATGTGGGGGATGTATATGGGATTGGAACCAATTGCGCGTACGGCTCAAATCTTATTTCCATTATGCTTGGCTTTCGCTTTGTTTTTAATCCTGTGCTTGCTTCCCCAATGTGACAGTCAGCAGCTTAAGCCTATTATGGAACAAGGTATTCCTAAAATTATGGAGGGCAGCCTATTTGCGCTCTCCTACCCATTCGGTGAACTAGCTTTTTTACTGATGATTTTTCCCTATGTGAGCAAAAAACCGGGTCTAAAAAAATCAGTTTTACTCTCAGGACTTACGGCCAGCATTCTGTTAAGCGTACTCCTCCTGGTTTCTCTCATGGTGCTGGGTCCTTTTGTAACCGAACATAGTGTGTATACCTCTTATACGCTATCTAAAAAGATCAACATAGGAAATTTCCTGCAGAGAATTGAATCCATGATGAGTACTGCCTGGATTATCACTACTTTTGTTAAAACCATTTTACACTTCTATGCCTTTACCTTAGGAATAACTCAACTACTGCGATTAAATAATGTTCGGACCTTTCTTGGTCCTAGCTTCATGATCCTGTTTGGTCTGATTATCGTGTCGGCGCCTAATATTACTTACTATCTGGATACGATCGTCAACGCCTGGATTTATTGGGATTTGACGGATTCTGTTGTCCTTCCTTCGCTGCTGCTTATCGTATACAAGTTAAGATCGAAAGGCCGCCACAGCCTGGAACCCAGTTGATCCACACCCTTTAACGGAAGGAGTCTTCACCGTGCTAATCACCACTGTTATTATCTGTATCGGTCTAGCCATTGCTGCCAAAGATTTGCCAGGCTTGTATCGAAAACATCGCTTTAAAGATATGTTCGTGTACATCATTATGCTCGGAATAGGCACATGGCTTAGTGTCCTTGCCGCCAAGTCAGAGGTTACGCCAAGCCCGCTGGTACTGATTGAAATCATCTACAACCCTGTTAACGCTTTTGTGTCACATGTATTTGGTTTTTAGAAAGGAGACAGCCACATGTCAAAAAAAACACGTATTAGCGTTCGGCAAGTGACTGTCCTGATGTTTATGAGTTTAATCGGGGATATGCTCTTATTCTATCCGACTATGATTACACATATTGCTCATCAGGATGCCTGGATCAGCTCCATGCTGTCCATTCCGCTGGGCTTAATCATAATTTACGTGCTTATTCGCGTTCATGAGCTCTACCCGAACCTTACACTTATTGAAGCGATTCGCAAAATTTTGGGGCCCGTGTTAGGAACCGTTGTTTCCTGCTGGTATTTATTTTATTTTTTAATGAACACCGTTCTTATTGCGAGAGAGGTAGGCGATTTTCTGACTACACAGTTATTTGTAAATACCCCTCTACGTGTTCTGCTCGCTATGGGAATAGCCTTAATGGTGCTTACTGCGTTAGCCGGAATTGAAGCTTTCGGTCGTGTTAGCGAGATGCTATTACCAGCATATATATTAATTTTCTCTGGTCTATTCCTTGCACTCCTGCCACAAGTTCAGCTTTCCAATGTACGGCCTGTTTTGGAAAATGGGCTGGCTCCTGTTGCTCAAGGAATGGTTCCAGGCGTGGCAATGCCTTTTGCCGGAATGTCTATTATGCTCATGGTTTTTCCTTATGTAAACAAAAAAGCCCATTTTAAAAAGGACATATTGCTCGCTTCCCTTATAGGCGGAATCGTGATTAGCCTATTTCTGCTGCTCTCCCTGCTTGTGATTGGACCCTTTGTGACCCATTACAGTCCATACATTTCTTCTGTACTCACGACAAAAATTAATGAACTGAATTATATTACACGTGTTGAATCGCTTGTTGCTTTAACCTGGGCACTGGCTGCCTATTTCAAGGGAGTTCTTTTTTTCTACGCCTTCACTTTTGGAACACCCCAGTTGTTCCGAATTTCTAATAGTCGTCCATTCGTCATACCCGCAGGAGCGATTGTGTTTGGTATGACCATTTCGATAACCCCCAATGTGTTTTATTATGTAAGAACTCTTGTTTATCCCATGGCTGCCTGGCATTATACGAACGGCTTGATCATTCCGCTTCTTTTGTGGATTGTTTACCTCTGCCGGCAAAAGTGGAAACATCGGCAAAATACACCCAAAAATGAATAAAAAACCTTTTGAAACCGATGCTTAAAAAGCATAACCCGATTCCAAAAGGTTTTTTTAATTTATGCCATATCCTGAATGTATGCCAGCGCGGCATCAATATGTCCTTTTACCCTTAAACCACGCCATTCATGAACTAAAATGCCATTCTCATCAATAAGGAACGTAGAACGAACAATGCCCATGTACTGCTTGCCGTACATCTGTTTTTGCTGCCAGACACCATATGTCTCAGCCACCTGATGCTCTTCATCAGATAACAGCTGAAAAGGTAGGCCATACTTGGCAATAAACTTGTCATGCTGCTTGAGTGGATCGGGGCTTATGCCGAGAATCACGGTGTTTAAGCCTTTAAACTCCGCATGTTTATCCCGAAAATCGCAAGCCTGGGTCGAGCAGCTAGAGGTCAAATCCTTGGGATAAAAGTACAACAATACCCTACTGCCTCGATAATCCGACAGCTTGACACTCTTTCCCTCACTCCCAGGCAATTCAAAATCCGGTGCCGCTTGTCCAATAACGGTCAATGTCGTGGACATCTTATCATCTCCTATCTTGTAGGGGTTCTTATATCATCCGCCCTATGAGCCAGCACCCCGGTAACGCCGAATCCCCCAGTTCCAAGCCAGTAAGCCTAGTGTGAGAAAGACAATTCCCATCACAGGAGTTAAGAGCGCCATATGGCGCATGTCCTCTCGTTGAAGGAACAGGGAAGCGGGATATACGCCAACAAAAGCAAAAGGCAGTATCCAAGTCAGCACAACCTGAATGGCACGGTTATAGATCGTTACCGGATAACGTCCGTAACCCTGAATATTGTACATGAGCGGGATAATTCCTGTGGGCGCATCCGAAAAGAATGAAAGAGAAGTCAATATGGTGTATATGCCCGTATAGATCGCCACAGCACTTAGGCTCAAAACGATTAGTGCCGGGACAAACCACCACTCCATAGCCAAATCCATCTGTGCGCCGCTGATCCCCATAATAATCAGACCAATCACTGAGCCGACCAACGCGGGCGGGTCCACATTTTCAAGGAAAATCTGGAACAGATTATACGCAGGACGGGTCATTACTCGGTCGAGTTCACCTTTTACAATATAACGCTCGCTAAAGTTCCAAAGATTAACGAAACAACTAAACAGTCCGTAAGGAACCATAAAAAATCCATAAACGAACACGACCTCATTTTCACTCCAGCCACCCAAGCTGTCTGTATGCATAAATATAACTAAAATAAAAATAAGATTCGTGGCCTGAAAGAGCAGATCCGAAATGACTTCTACCCAAAAATCGGCACGATAGGTGAGCCGTGACTTCATGTAATTTTTCAAATATTCGCTAATGAGGCCCAAATAGTACATCATCGGCTTACCCTCCCTGCACGAACAGACGTCTGCGCGCCAGCCGCCAAATGATGATCATCGGCACGAGCAGAACGACCAGCCAAATGATTTGGATACCCAGCACATTCCATATGCCAACGCCTTTTACACGTCCCGTAAATACAGAGCCCGGCAAATAAGTAATTGCCTGAAACGGCATCCATTGGGAAATTGTCGCCAGCCAGCCCGGAAACAAGCTAATTGGCAAAATCAACCCAGAAAACAGGTCTACGACTACGCGCTTCATACGCATCATGCCCTCATTATTTTCGATAAAAAAGGCCGTCAAGCCCGTAATAATATTAATCTGAGTGTTGATCAGAAAGCTGAAAAACAGCATGACCAGAAAACCGATCCAGGCTACCGGATCACTAGGCAGCTTCACGGGAAACAGCAGCATCGCAATCGCCATACCTGGAATCATAAATAGGAGGAAGCGAAACATTCCCTCGCCAAGCCCCTGCATAAATTTAACAAGTACATAGTTATAAGGTCGGATCATCTGAATAGCAATGCTACCATCACGAATATCCGTCGATATTTCACGATCCAGATTGTTAAAATAAAAGGCTCTCGCCATCCACGATACGGCTACATAGGTCGTCATCTGAGCAGCAGTAAAACCTCCAATACTACCCGCATCGCCATATATCGCTTTGTATGTGAAATAATACACGCCGATATTCATGGAATAAATAAGTATGCCCGAATAATAGTTCACACGATAAGCAAGCATCGTGAGAAATCGGATACGAATAAAATCGGTATATACGCTAAGCATGAACTTTGGCCTCCACTAGCGGATTGCCTTGGCGTTCTGCCGAGCCAGACTGATAGATACTGCGAACGATATCATCCGTGTTGGTTTCAATGATTTTGATATCCGTAATGTCCGTGCGGCCAACTACGCTAGCCAGCACATCCGATACATTAATATGAAGAGGAATCCACACCTTGGCAGCCAAATCGTTATCCATAGTCCACGTCAATGGCATATCGGCTGTCCATGCCTGCAATTGCTCCAGCACAGTCGTCGTACCAAATTGGAACCGTACTTCCCGACCTGTCCCCCAACGAGCCTTGAGATCATCCAGTCCACCATCATAAATGATATTCCCATCATCCAACATAATGACGCGCGAGCACAGCGCCTCAATATCCTGTAAATCATGGGTCGTCAGCAAAATAGTGGTCCCGTGTTCCCGGTTCATGTCCTTCAAAAACTCACGAATTTCGGACTTCACCATAATATCAAGCCCAATGGTCGGCTCGTCCAGAAAAACAATCGACGGATTGTGCAGCAAAGCAGCTACCAGCTCACAACGCATCCGTTGTCCAAGACTAAGTTTACGCACCGGGCGGCTTAGCAAATCCTGCAATTGCAGCCTTTCTACCAGCTCATCCAGCCTGCGTTTGAAGTCCATAGCCGGAACCTGATATACTTTGCGCAGCAGTTGAAAAGACTCGATCACGCCGATGTCCCACCAAAGCTGGCTGCGCTGACCAAAAACAACGCCTATGTTACCTACAAACTTCTCGCGATCCTCATAAGGGACATAGCCCCCCACCTTGAGATGTCCCGATGTTGGCACGAGAATACCTGTCAACATCTTAATCGTGGTGGACTTTCCGGCCCCGTTCTCACCAATATAACCGCATATTTCCCCTTGCGGAATACGGAAGGATATATCTTTGACCGCAGCCACCTCGTTGTATTCGCGGGCGAATAAATCAAGGAAGGCACCTTTTAAGCCCTCGCGGTTTTTTTGAACCTTAAATGTTTTGCGCAGATCCTGCACATCAATTGCCAGCATGTTATACCTCTCAATCAGGATTTGTAAAATCCATAGTTAAATTGATTGTGCTCCAAAAAGAAATTATAATGTAATGAACTGAAAAGCGAAAGGGAGAGCATCCATGACAAGCAGAACCAAAAGGACGATATGGTCGGTTCTAGCCGTGGTAATCGTCGCGATTGTCGGCTTTGCCGTGTACTATTTTACATCCATTTATAATCAGCTGGATAATCTGCATAAAGAGGGTGCTAACTCCCCCTTCAAAAATGTAAAGCAGGTCGATCAGGTTCGTACACCAGAACCGCCCAAGTGGGAAGGTACCGATATGGTCAACATTTTGCTGATGGGTGTCGATGGTCGTGGCATCCAGAAAGGGGAAGTCCCCCGATCTGACAGCATGATGGTTGTATCGCTGGACCCTGTGAAGAAAAAAATGCACCTGTTCTCTATTTTGCGTGATACGTACGTGGATATTCCCGGCTACGGAAAAAATCGGATCAACACCGCCATTACCCACGGACCCAATACGGCCATGAAGACGGCTGGCGATCTATTGGGCATCCCAGTGCAATATTATGTGTATACGGATTTCCAAGGCTTTATTAAACTGGTGGACGCTGTAGGCGGCATTGATTTTGAAGTGGAAAAGGATATGCATTATACAAGTAATGCGGATAAGCATGAATACGATATTGATTTGAAAAAGGGTATGCAGCATCTGGACGGCAAGACGGCGCTTCAATATGTGCGATTCCGCCACGATGCCATGTCCGACTTCTCCCGTTCCGGACGGCAACGGGCATTTTTGGAGGCTGTAGCCCAGAAAATGCAGACCACGACTTCCATTGCTAATCTGCCAAGCATTTTAGAGCAGGTTAACCCGTACATTGATACGAATCTCAGTGTTAACGATATGTGGAAGCTAGCAAATGTGGGGTACCAAAGCAGCTTTGCAGGCAGCGAACAGGTTCCACCGATGAAGCTGCTTGGCGAAGAAAATGTGGGCGGCGCGGCAGTTCTTACCGTCCGTGATCCGGAAGAACTGAAATCTTATGTACAGGATATATTTAATAATCCTCCTACACAAACACAGGAACAAAATAAGGATCAAAACGAAACGAAACAGCCGGATAGTGCATCGTCCTCCAAGACGGATAAAGCTTCCTTTACAGGAGGCAATAAAACCAGTACTGAGGATGCTTCCACACAATCAACAACAAAGACAGGACAAAAAGAGCTATAATGATGTATGCAGGGGCAGCCGTGAACGCTGCCCTTTGGCGTGTGTATACCCTATTTTAATGAACGGAAAGGAAGTTTTGATGATGAAACGGGAAAACTCCGAAGCACTATATAAAGAAGCCCTGGAGCATATTGTCGGGGGCGTTAACAGCCCTTCACGCTCCTTTAAAGCTGTGGGCGGTGGCGCTCCAGTATTCATGAAACGCGCCCAAGGCGCTCATTTCTGGGATGAGGATGATAATCGGTATATCGATTATTTGGCGGCCTACGGCCCTATTATTACCGGACATGCTCACCCCCATATTACCAAGGCTATCAGCGAAGCGGCTGCGAATGGCGTATTGTACGGAACCTCGACGGCATTGGAAATCAAACTGGCCAAGATGCTGAAGGAGGCTATTCCTTCTATGGATAAAGTCCGGTTTGTGAATTCCGGCACAGAGGCAGTCATGACGACGATTCGTGTAGCACGAGCCTATACGGGGCGGAACAAGATCATCAAATTTGCCGGCTGCTACCACGGTCACTCGGATCTGGTACTTGTAGCCGCAGGCTCCGGCCCTTCCACACTGGGCATACCTGACAGCGCAGGTATTACAACCAACATTGCGAGCGAGGTCATTACTGTGCCATTCAACGACCTTGACGCATTGCGCCAAGCTTTGGAGCGCTGGAGCGACGATGTGGCGGCAGTCATGGTGGAGCCGATTGTCGGTAATTTTGGCATGGTGATGCCGCAGCCAGGCTATCTGGAAGGGCTGTGCTCGATGGCGCGGGCGAACGGCTCCCTTGTCATTTATGACGAGGTCATTACCGCCTTCCGCTTCCACTACGGCTCAACCCAAACGTATGCAGGTCTGGACAATCATGATGCGATTCAGCCGGATTTGACCGCGCTGGGCAAAATCATGGGCGGTGGTCTGCCGATTGGTGCCTACGGCGGCAGCAAGCAGATCATGGAGCAGGTTGCTCCACTCGGCCCTGCCTATCAGGCAGGTACAATGGCAGGCAACCCGGCTTCCATCTCCTCAGGCATCGCCTGCCTTGAAGTTCTTCAAGGGGAAGGCGTGTATGAAGAGATGGAACGTCTGGCTGTGAGACTGACGGACGGTATTCAGTCTTCCGCTGATCGTTACGGCGTGCCATTGACGATCAACCGCATTCGTGGAGCGTTCTCGACGCATTTCTGTGATCATCCGATCACGAATTACGCGCAGGCACAGGATACGGATAGCGAAGCGTTCGCATCCTTCTTCCGCCACATGCTGGATCGTGGTATCCATCTGGCTCCATCCAAGTTCGAAGCTTGGTTCCTCACAACAGCGCATACGGACGAAGACGTGGATGCCACGCTGGAAGCAGCGGACGATTCGTTCCGTGCGATGTCACAAGGTAAATAAGCAGAGCAGTAAGCGATAAAATATGAATAGAATGAGAGCTGGAAGTAGTCTTAAAGATGGGTATCCGACATCTGGGACTGCGTTTCAGCTCTTTTTCATTTCACAACTGTACCCGTACAGTTGTGAAATTTATGAATTGTATCTGGTTATGCCATCCGGTTATATTGAGAGAACCACAAGTTGAGATCATGATTACGGAGGTTTATTATGCACAGTCGTTCCAGAAATGGGGTCGCCTATCTGGCAGCTCTCAGCTATGCAGCTATACTTGGCTTCTCATTTTTATTTGTAAAACTGACAGTGACGGAGGCAAGCCCACTGGATGTGATCGCCCACCGCTTTGGGTTGTCATTGATCGCTTTGACCATTCCAGTGCTGCTGGGTTGGATTAAAATCAATATCAAGTGGCGTGATGTGCTGCGTATCTTGCCATTGGCGCTGCTTTCACCGTTACTGTTCTTCCCCTTGCAAGCGTTCGGGCTGATGAGCACTTCTTCATCGGAAGGTGGAATTATTCAAGCTACTGTTCCTATCTTTACACTTCTGTTAGCCTCCTATTTTCTTAAAGAGCGCACAACAGTGCTTCAAAAGATATCCTTACTGCTCTCTGTTTTTGGTGTGGTTTTTATATTTGTGATGAAGAGCGGAGCACCGTTAGCTTCCAATAGCTTTGGCGGTATTGTTCTGCTCGTGCTCTCTGCTATATGCCTATCTGGCTATAACGTGCTGGCTCGTCCATTAACGCAAAAATACAGTCCGATGGAGTTGACCTACGTTACCTCCATTTTAGGATGTATCGTTTTTAACCTGGCGGCCTTGGGGTATCATGCCATAGATGGTTCCATGAGCGCCTATACAGCTCCACTGGTAAAGCCTGATTACTGGATGGCACTGGCTTATCTGGGTATACTGTCTACTCTCGTGACTTCGCTGTTGTCCAGCTTTGCCTTGAAGTGGATCGAAGCCTCTAAAATGAGTGTGATCGGTAATTTATCCACGCTTATCTCCATGATTGCCGGTGCTTACATTTTGAAAGAGCAGCTTGCCTACTATCACATTATTGGTGCTGTAGTGATCATTATCGGTGTGGTGGGCACCAATTTCGGAGGACGAAAAAGCTTCGCGCCGATCAAAACAACTTCGGCAAAATCGCAATAATGGACTAAGAGCAGGCACAAATTTTGTCTTAAAAAAGAAATCTCCAAACTGGGCAATTCCAGCCTGGAGATTTCTTTTTTATCTTCTTTGCCTTCGTCGGACTAGACCGGGTACGCCATGACACTCATTAATGCCAGCTCCGGCTGTGTGGTGTCCAGTCTACTATATTGTACGATGATGGGTACATCGCTAGTGACCGTAATTGCGTAAGGAATACCTGTCGGAATCCGTTCGCCGGACTTTTCCAGCGAGGCTGTTCGGATATGGCGGGTTCGTCTTCCTTCCACCACCTCGATCATTCCCTCCAACGGCTCGCGGTCTTCAAAATAAATGTCTATGCTCAGCTTTGCCGCACAGTTTCCACAGTTCAGCACACATATACTTTCATGACTGAGCAGCTCTCCCCGGCTTTCCGGTGGAATATACCCGTCGGGAATGACCCAGAATAAGCTTCCTCGCGGCTGATTAGCCGCCTTTTCCTGTGACCGTTCAGTATCTCCCATGCCAATGGCCTCCTTTCAGCTATGAATACTTTTACATCTCTATGCCTCTTTTCTACCCGTACGGATTCTCCTTGGTACGCAGCAGTTCAGCCAGAAAAGCAAGCGCCAAGCCCTGACCCCACCCCTGAATGCGTTTGTAGGGTACGTTTCGGTAGCCATCTATATCGTTCATTACAGCAGTTCCAGCGGATACGCCAGTCACTGTGCCGTCCTCTTTAATGCGGGAAAGGATACCGTCAATCGCCTTTTGCGTGTATTTGTTAAACAATCGGCCCTGCATAAGCAAAGCAGTCGCAATTCCTGCCGAACCAGAGGTTTCCAGATAAGAGGTATCATCGTTCAGCACCGTATGCCACAATCCTTCTGGGGATTGCAGCCGCACCAGTGCATTGAGCTGGTCACGCAGCGAGCCGTCAATGATCATATAGGATGGATGCTGGACCTCCACACATTTCAGCGCCTTGGCCATCGTGAGTGCTGCCCATGAATTGCCGCGCGCCCAGTATATGCCCGACATGCGGCTTTGGTTCGCATGATCCCAGCCATGGTAATACAAATTCGTATCCGGGTCCTGCAAAAATTCTTCATGCCCGTGATATTGCCGGATTCCATCCTCCCAATATGTCTTGTTGCCCAGCAAATGACCGATCCGCAGCAAATAATAACCGGCCATAAACATCGTATCCACCCATGCTTGCTGCGGAAATACATCATGTAGTGAATTCACGGTATGCTGGAAAATGCCGTCGGCAAACCGCTCAGCTTTTTTGGTCAAAAATTCTGCCATCTCGATAGCGATATCCAGGTATTTTTGCTCACCTGTAGCCTGATGTAGTGTCAACAAACAATGCCCGACAGAAACGCCGTTCACCGACAGAGGCGGAAGTCCATCCTCAATATTTTCGTCAACCCATTCTTTCAGCTTGATCAAATACTGTTCATTGCCTGTCGCTTCATAGGCTTCGCATACTCCATAAAAGGCTACTCCGCCAGGCCAATCCCAGCTATAGTGCATTTGAAACGTGCGTTCCACTACCCGGTCAATCACCTGTTTAACCTGTTCTTCATCAAAACTCAATGCGGGCATTTCCACGTCTCCTCCTTTGGTAAGCTTCACGTTAGTTGCCCTCCTTGCCATCTGCTCCAAAAAAGGTCATCCGTCAACGTAAGTACATGCGCAGCGGTTGCAAATTCAGTTCCTTCACAGCCGCCGTCACCATATTTGCAATCCGGACCGCACCGTTCTCATGAAAATGCGTATTGTCCTCCAGACCGCCGGAAAAGTTCATGTATTCCCCAGGCAGCAGCCACATAAAAAGCTCCTTGCTCTCTTCGGGGCCAAGCTCTTCATATAACTCCTGCGTGCGGGCAGACAGATCAATAAGCGGCACGTTCGCTTCTTCCGCCAGCTCGCGAACCGCCGTTATATAGTCGCCATGTGTGTCGGACAACGTACCGTCCACGTTAAAATAGCGACGATGTACAGGCGTAATCAGCACCGGGGTTCCGCCCTTGCTTCTCGCTCCGTCGACATACAGACGCAGATGCTCCTTGTAGGTCGTAAAAGGCTCCGTGGCCCGCTCCAGATCGGGCTTCTGATCATTATGGCCGAACTGGATGAACAGGAAGTCTCCTGTCTTCATTTCCTCCAAAATAACGTTCAGCCGTCCCTCGTCCACGAAGCTCTTGGAGCTTCGCCCCGATACAGCGTGATTATCCACGCACACATCATGCTTGAACAAGGCCGGCAAAGCCTGTCCCCAGCCTGTGTACGGATAGCCGGACATCCCTTGATCCGTAACCGTGGAATCTCCGGCTAGGAATAGCCGCAGATTCTGTGGTGCTGGCACAATCTCCAGCGCATTGAGTCTCGGTGCGGTGCCAGATACGATGAGGCGCAGTTTACCATCCCGAATAGGCACTGTAAACATTGCCTCGGTGAACTGGCCTGGCAACGTGTGGACGGGAGGCAGCATATGCTTGCCCTCACCAGCCCGGAGCCGCGTGAGCGTTTCTGCCAGTGGATCGCCGAGCAATACGGTGACCAAAACTATTCCGTC
The DNA here is from genome assembly GCF_038008995.1 of Paenibacillus sp. FSL W8-0439. Taxonomy (NCBI): domain Bacteria; kingdom Bacillati; phylum Bacillota; class Bacilli; order Caryophanales; family Paenibacillaceae; genus Paenibacillus; species Paenibacillus sp. FSL W8-0439. The sequence continues at coordinate 853,249 of NZ_JBBPAK010000001.1, read as the reverse complement.
CGGTACATCTGCAACAAACGAAGCGTTCAGTGGAATACAAAAGCTGCTTCGCAGCCGTGTATGTGCATCCTTGGCTGGATTCTGCCTTTGTCGGCCATACACATGCTCCGTAGTCTCGAAGCCATAGCCTTGCTCAGCCGTAAATATGCAATCCGGGGACACGGCCTTGTAGCCCTCCGCAGGTTCCCCCGGACCAAAGTCAAACTTCCACATTTTACTCACTCCTCGGCCTTCACCCTTAAATCCTCACCATCAATCGTATGCATATTCAGGTGCATCCCCTTTTTATACGCACGCTTTATATCCTCACGCTATGCATTTTTTAGGTCTTAGCCCTTCAGGCCACTCGTGCTCATTCCTTCTACGATTTGCTTTTGGAAAGCGAAGAATACAGCGATGACAGGCAGCAGGCTTAGGATGGACATCGCGAACATTCCTCCCCAGTTGGAGGCTGACTCGCTGTCGAGGAACATTTTGAGTGCAATCGATACGGTATATTTTTCTGGCGAGTTCAGATACAGTACCGGGCCTAACAAATCCTCCCACTTCCAGTAGAAAGAGAAGATTGCCGCCGTAGCCAGCGAGGATTTGAGCAAGGGTAAAATAATTCGAAAATACAACCGGAACTTGCCGCATCCGTCAATCGTCGCCGCTTCATCCAGCTCTGCTGGAATCGTCCGTATAAACTGCACCATCAGAAAGATGAAGAACGGCATCCCGAAAAAGGATGGCACCACCAACGGTAAGATCGTATTGATCCATCCAAGCTTGGTGAAAATAATATATTGCGGTACCAGCACTACATCCCCCGGCAGCATCAGCGTCACCATCATCAGAGCAAACCACAAGTTACGCCCTTTGAATTTCAAACGTGCGAAGCCAAATGCGATCAATGAGGAGGAAAGCACAGCGCCAATCGTGGAAATCACTACGATCGTGAGCGAATTCAGAATATATGTGCCAAAGTTATAACCAGTCGTGCCTTTCCAGCCTGTTACATAGTTTTGCCAAATCCATTCTGTAGGGAAAAGTGAGGAGGCCGTGACGAATATCGTCCGACTTTCTTTAAAAGAGCTGAACAGCATCCAGAACACGGGATACAGCATTAGGAGCGCCAGTGCAGCAACCAGAATGTGATAAATTGGCCATTTGAACGTTTTCCATGCCATTGGTATCAGCGCCCCTTTTCCGTTTCATAGAACACCCAGAACTTGGATGTCATAAATAAAATCGCTGTCAGTATCGCAATCATAATGAGCATGACCCAGGCCATAGCTGCCGCATATCCCATATTGCTGAACATAAACGCCTGCCGGAACAGATACAGTGAATGCAGCATCGTTCCATCCATTGGACCACCCTCACCCTTGGAGATAACATAGGCTGGGACGAAGGTCATAAACGCACTGATCGTCTGCATAATCAAGTTAAATAAAATAATCGGACTCAGCAGTGGCAGCGTAATACTGAAAAATTTTCGTACTGGCGTAGCGCCATCTACACTGGATGCCTCGTACATTTCAAGCGGAATGTTTTTCAGCCCTGCTAGAAAAATAAGCATGGATGAACCAAACTGCCATACAGACAAGGTGATCAGCATCATGAGCGAAGCATTCGGATCACCAAACCATTTCACTGGGGTTGCCCCCAAGGCCGAAAGCAAGCTGTTAACAATGCCCTCATTACTGAAAATATTGCGCCACATGATGGACACTGCAACGCTACCCCCGATAATAGAAGGCAGATAATACATCGTCCGATAGGTGCCTACCATGCGTGACTTGGTATTCAAAATCATCGCCACAAACAACGCGAAAATCAGTCGCAACGGTACACCGACCAATACATACGTAAATGTGACCCTGATCGAATTCCAATATTTCGGATCACCTGTGAACATTTTTTCGAAGTTACCCAGACCAATCCATTTGGGCGGGGTGAACAGATTGTAGCTCGTAAAGGACAGATACAGCGAAATAAACATTGGAATTAACGTAAATGCCAGAAAGCCCACAATAAACGGGCTGATAAACGCATATCCGGTCATATTGGCTTTCAAGCTCTGATGATTTCGCAAGCTCATCAAGCCTCCCTTCTGTTGCATTTTAAGAATTTGCGTACGTGTAAACATAAATTTTACGTTGTTATATGAATTATCCTGTGATACCTACAAAGGTTGCTTCTGCGATGGATTCGCCGGATCAACCGTGCGCAAGTCATGCTTTGCACTACGCACGGTTAACCTAAAGAATCGATCCTTCAACCCTGCATTATTACTGCTTGTTATTCGCAAGAATGGTATTCGCATCAGCCCGGAATTTGACCGCTGCGTCTTCAGGCGTCATCTGTCCGAAATTGACCTGCTCAATATAATCGGTCAATGTAGCAATCACTTCCGGTGATCCGACTGGCGGAGGCGGGCTCATTGGGGAAGCTTTTGGCTCCATGGAAGCCACAAATTCAAACACCTGCTTCGTTGCCTCGCTCAACTCCGGTGCTACAGCTTCCTTAATTTTGGCAGAAATCGGTACGCCCCGTTCGCCTTTAATCAATTTGTTCGCTTCTACATCGTTCATCCAGAAATCAATAAACTTTGCGGCCTCATCCTTCACCTGTGAACGGGAAGCCACCGCCCAGTACATCGTAGGCTGCATATATACGCCTTTTTCCATATTCGGTCCAAACATCGGAGCAAGCGCCATTGGGCGATTAACGACCTGTTGTAAGCCCACATACTGATTGGACCACTGCCAAATGCCGATACCTGTTCCTTTTACGATATCCGATTCCTCAAGAATTCCCTTGGTTTGGTTCATGACTTCAGGAGTCGGTGTCGCCCCTTTCTTAATCAGCTCAGCTAAACCACCGAAGAAATCAACAAACAGCTTATCGTCGTCATACCCCAATCCTGTTCCTTCCGTATTGTAGAGAGATTTTCCATGTGTCCGCAAATAGTAGTGGAAGAAAATATCCGCAGCCATAGAACTGTCAAAGTAAACTTTATTGGAGGCTGCCTTCAAAGCCAGCTCTTTGTATTGATCCCATGTCCAGTCATCAGGAATTTTGTCGATGCCCGCTTTTTTGAGCAATGCCGGATCGTACTGGAAGCCCAGCACATTGACACCTGTGGGAACACCATATTGTTTTCCGGCAATGATCCCGGTTTTGAGTACATTTTCGTTTACATCAGCGACTTGGATTTTCTGATTCAAGTAAGGCGCCATATCTTCCAGCTGGCCGTTTTTTGCATATTGGCTAATATACGAAATGTCCATTTGTACGATGTCCGGCAGTTGGTTGGCTGCCGCCTGCGGGGCGAGCTTCTTCCAGTAGTCATCAAAAGAGGCATATTCCACATCAATCGTCACATTCGGATTTTTTTGCTTATACAAATCGATGACCTTCTGCGTATATTCGTGGCGCGTATCCGATCCCCACCAAGCGATCCGCAACTTTACTTTTCCGTCTGCACTTGTGCCCGAATTGCCTCCACCGTCCGCTCCACTACATGCCGTCGTCAACACGAGCAGCATCGCTATAACCAGAAACCATCCCTTTTTGCCCACCTATCTCTCCCCTTTTCGCTGTTCTAGAAAGGAGCCTTATTACGAGTAACAATGTACTTACGCTTGTTTGATAGCGTTTACATTTGCTCCTGTTGTTATTTTCCCAAAAGCAGAGAAACATTGGAATACACAAATCAGATTTCAAAGGTTTAAAAAACAGAGGGACTCAGCTGCTCATCCCCGTTCGTGTGATTTAATGTACTCGGAGGGTGTCATACCTGCCCATTTTTTGAACACCTGGCTAAAATATTGCGCGTTCCCGCCGAAGCCGAACCATTCCGCCAGCTCAAACACCTTTACGTCTCCCGTCTCCCGAATATGCTCAGCCGCGCGCTCGATCCGGTAACGGTTAACATAGTGTGAAAAGTTTTCCCCCGTCACTTTTTTGAAGATTTTCCCTAAGTAGTCGGAATTCATATAGAGCATTTGACCCGCCACTCCGTTCAGCGAAAGATCGGATTTTCTATAGTTTTGCTCAATAATAGTGATCATTTTATCCACCGTGGAAGATTGGCGATATACATTGCTTTTATAATAAATTGCGGTCATTCGTTCGGCGGCTTCCTGTACAAAAGATTTGAGGCATGCCAATGTTTTTTGCTCTGCCAGCACGACCATTCGACTCGTGAACGCCGCACGCTCTTCTTCAGGACATATACGAATCATGGCAGCATATAGCTGTAGCACATAAGAACGGGTTACGGAAATTTCCAGCTTCATACGGGACAGGATGCCGAACAGCCGATCCACTTCCTGTGCAACTTCCTCCCTATTTCCAGCCTTGATCAGCAGACCGAACTTCTCTTCGTCCAGTTCCAAATCTGCCATCTCCCGGGTGTCATCAGCCGCCAAATCTTCCTTCGTAATGAGGCTGCCCTCCCCGGTGTAAAAGCGGTGATTCATACAATGCAATGTCTCCCGGTACATCCCCCGCGAATGCTGCATGCTATCCGACTCGCTAACTGCGACGGTCACCTCTAGCTTATAAAAACGGTGGAACGTCGTACGTACCGCTTCAATCTGTTTCATAAACCCAGACGTGTCATCCGCACTTTCCAGCACAATCAGCAGCTGCCCTTGCATCGTCGTACTGAGCAAGACATGATCCATTAAATCCCCTGCTATATTTTGCAAAGCAAACAAATGCTCCGGCTCATGGGACTCCTCTACCCGCAGCAGCAGCATTCGAACCTGCTTATCTTGCAACTCCAGACCGAACAAACGCTCATAAAAAGCGATATCACGGCTACCGTAAGTCTTATAGGAAATAAACTCCTTCAAAAAATGCTCCTTCACATGCGGTAGCATACGCTGAAAATCAAGCTTCATCCGGTTCACAAACTGCTTGCGTTCTTCCTGTTCCTCTCGCTCCTGTCCCAGCTCAGTCAGAGCCTCATGAATTTGCCGCTCATTGCAGGGCTTCAACAAGTAGTGCTTTACCCCGTATTGCATGGCCCGACAGGCATAGTCAAAATCTTTGTAGCCAGACAGCAGAATAAAACGAACGTCTGGAAAATGCTCCGTCGTTTTGGCAACGAGTCCGATACCGTCCAGTCCTGGCATGGAAATATCGCTGATCACAAAATCAGGCGGGCTCGCCTGGATCTGATCATATGCCTCAATCCCATTACGCGCCGTACCTACCAGTTGTGTTCCGGCCTTGCCCCAATCGACCACCTGTGATATGCCTTCCAAAATCATACGCTCATCATCAACCAGTAGCACCTTGTACACGACCCTGATCCCCTTTCACATATGGAATACAGACATGAATTGACGTACCTGTTCCTGACTCGCTGTGCAGTTCTATCCCCCAAGGTGTACCAAATGTCAGGTTAATCCGTTCCTGAATATTCGCAAGTCCAATGCCCCGCCCACGGGTTGTGATCTGACCGCTGCGTAGCTTTTCCAAGAAATCCGGGCTCATTCCAGGTCCGTCATCTTCAACCCGCAGGAACAGCGCTCCCTCGCTTTCTCTGGCCACAATCGTGATCCGACACGGTTCAATACGCGGCTCCAGCGCATAATGGATCGCATTCTCCACCAAGGGCTGAAGCGTTAGCTTCGGAATTTGTGCATCCATCAGCTCTTCCGGGACATCGAGGTGGAAATCGAGGCGCTCATCAAAACGTGTTTTTTGGATCGTTACGTAGCTCCTTACGATATCCAGCTCTTTTTGAAGTGGAATCAACTGCTCTTCAAAACTGACCGTGCTGCGTAGTAGAAAAGCAAGGGCTTCCACCATTTCTGAAATCCGGTCCTGCTTGTTGGCCTTGGCGAGCCAGTTCACAGATTCTAACGTATTGTATAGAAAATGTGGATTAATCTGTGCCTGTAGCGCCTTTAGCTCTGTTTCCCGCAGCAATAGCTGCTTGGCAACATTCTCATTAATAAGCTCGCGGATACGGCGGATCATCTTCTTATACGTCCGATGCAAGAGACCAACCTCATCCTGTGTGGAAAGGGGTACCGCCCCAAGCGCTTCCTCTTCCAGACGGTCGAGGTCGCCTTTTTCTATTTTACGCATGTTCTGGATCAACTGAACGATCGGTTGAGTAATGCTGCCCGACAGCCTCGCGCCCAGCGCCAATGCAATAAGCAGCATAATGACAAAAATAGCGCTTACAATTTCTTTGATTATCGTAATACTGCGGAACATATCATCAAAGGGAGTCATATGTAAATACGTCCAGCCCGTATATGAGGATTTGATCTGAGCAGCAAAAAAGGTTCCGCCTGTATAGGTCGCGATCCCGTAAGGCTGCTTCCGCGCAAGCTCTGCCTGAATATCGCTCTCACTCAAAAGCGGTGTTTCGGGATAAATCATCCGTCTTCCGTCTGTAATCATCAACTGTCCGTCACGGCCGGAAGTCTGCACTCGATCCGCTACAATCCGGTCAATTCGTACACGAATCGCAAGCGTGCCGAGCCCGTTCAGCGTAAAATTGGAATCGGTAAAGGATTTGAATTGCCGCGCTGCCAGCAAGGAGGAGTGACCTGCCGCATACCATGCATGGGAGCCGTCATATTCGTCTGCCAACTCCGACAGGGTGGATCGAAGCTCTTGGGGGATACCTTCGCGGTTGCCCGCACTCATGACCTGTCCCTCTTTGTCGATTACCATCATAGAATAGACATAGGTTTCAGAGCCGGCGAAGGCAATAAGCCTATTCGTTATTTTTTTGCGCAGTACTGTTTTGACATAAGGTGATGTTTCCTTTTCCAATTGGAGCAAATAACGCTGAAGCTGCTCGTCCGTTATTACCTTAAACGTAACTTTTTCAACATCCTTCAGTTCATTTTCAATGCCAATCGAAGAAATATTGAGCACCTCGGATGTCTTTTTATACATTTGATTATCATAAATATGAAATACGTATTTAAGTATGACTGCAACAACCGCAAAATTAACCAGCATGAGCACCGTAATCAGCAGTACCATCTTATGATGGATTCCGGCATTTTTGTAAGCGCTCTTAAAATAGGTAATCAGTACACGTCGCCTCCTTCGCACGTCCTGCCCGTCCAGCTCAAAATGGAGAAAACTCTATATATTATACAAAATACCCCATGCCTTGGTCATTCGGCAAGAGGTATTTGGGCTTGCTTAGCGTTAATCGTTTGCTTTCGATTTGTCCGCCTTGCTCATATATTCATCATATCGATCATCAAGCTCACGTGCCATACTCCGGTATTTACGCGTCTCCTCGACAATAGGGTCCAATTGAGTCTGAACCCGCACCTCATATTTGGGACTGAGTCGTTCCCGTTTTTTGGCCTCATTCTCACGAATTTCGCCTTCCGTCAGCAGTTCACTGAGCTGGCGTTCCAATTCTTCGGACTGGCTCATCGCGATTTCCTCCTTCAGGATGATGGTGTACGTAGTATTATAACCCGGTTGCGTCTGCTTCTTTCAGCACTTGAATAAGTTGAGAATGAATAGCTGTATTCGTAGCTACAATATGCCGCACACTCAGGTCATAAGGTTGGCCCAATGTGTCCGTAATGGTACCTCCTGATTCCTGTACCAGCAAAGCGCCCGCGGCCACATCCCAGGCATTCAAACCGATTTCGCAATAAGCAGACAAACGTCCCGACGCCACATAAGCCAGATGCAATGCTGCCGAGCCGAGCGCCCGAATGCCGCGTACCTGAGGTGTAAGAACCTGCGTAATTTTCATATTCAACGGTTGTGCATACGTACGATCCGGCGGGAAACCGATGCACACCAGGCTATCTCCCAGCGTCTCTTCTCTCGATGCTTGCATGCGATTGCCGTGGACATATGCGCCTTTTCCTTTTTCCGCTACAAACATTTCATCACGGGACGGATCATAAATTACCCCGACAATCACTTCACCACGATGAGCCAAGGCAATAGACACACTGTAGTACGGCAGACTGTGCACGAAATTGGTAGTGCCGTCTACCGGATCAATAATCCATAAATATTCCTCTTCACGGGCAGCTTCTAATGCTCGGGCTGAAGCTTCAGCTCCCGGCTCTACCCCTTCTTCACCCAAGATGGCATGATCGGGAAAATGGGTGAGAATGAGTCTACGAATCATCTGTTCTGCACCTTTATCTACCTCGGTCACTAGATCGGTCGGCGACTGCTTGGTATTCAATTGTTCAACTGTGCCCAGCCTGCTTTTAATCCATTCCCCGGCTTTGGATGCCGCATTAATAGCCACGGCCGTATAGCTTTTTCCTGATACGATATAGGGAACCTTTTCGTTTTCATGTTCGTTCAACGTGTTCACTCTACTTTCTATATCATTGTTACGTGGTTTACGAGCCTGCCCAACAGACATTCTCTTAACCATCTCTGTTTCAGTACAAGTTTGCTAGTTTACACATTCTAGTATACACAATAAGCCTCATAAAGTTTCTCCATATGGAAGTTTTATCCGCGAAATACTGCTTTCTAAGGCGTAATTTCTATGGAAGCCCCATCCAACACTTTGATCCCGTTATCTTCCTGAAGACGCAGTTCATTCATTAATCCGAACAACGCTTCATCCTTAAGTTTGGCTTCAAGCATGACATCAATCCGATCCGTATATCCAGCAATATTACGCAGAAAGGTCAGCAATGGCTCCACCAGAACACCGTCTGCATGACCACGAGGGTCTTTTTCACTTTTGGGACTGGACGCATGAATTTTGGGCGGCAATGGATGATCCGCAGAAGATCCGGCTTGGGCCAATTCCCCTTTCCAGGTATCCAATATATCCGGCCAAAGCTCCCACGGCTTCTCTCCCTCGTTATTGACCCATTGATGATGAATATCAAGAACCATTGGTAAGCCTGTTATTTTGCAAGCTTCCAGTGTTTCCACCGCATTGAACGTTTTATCATCATTTTCCAATGTTAACCGTTCTCTTAATGAAAGATCCAGCGCACTAACCTGCTCTACAAAACGCTGACCTGAGGTCACCTTATCTCCGTATGCACCACCAATATGAATGTTGTTCTTGGCTTCGGCACTAAGTCCCATAGCCTCCAGCATCGCCACGTGGTACTTCAGATCATGAATGGAGCTTTGCAACACTTCAGGACGGGGAGTGCTCAGCACTGTAAAATGATCGGGGTGAAACGAGACCCTCATCTTATTCGCCTTGACATAGTCCCCCACCTCTGCAAAATCAGCAGCAAGCGCCTGAAATGGGTCCCAATCCCTCAGATCTTGATGGGTCGCAAGCGGAATCAGCTTGGATGAGAAACGATAGACCTGAATATCACTCGCACGATTATGACGCAGCAGCCTCAATGTATTATGGAGATTTTCGGCTGCAATCCGTTCTAACTTACGGATCGCGGCTTCTCGGTCTCCGATCTTGTTAAAGCTGGCCATGGTCATGGTTTTAGAAGGGGATGCATTTTGCACGGTGACCGACATGGCAACATAACCGAACCTTACGATCATAGATGTCCTTCCTTTCAGCAGTTCGCAGTAGATGGCAAGGCCGATTTCATTCTGTGACCTAAACCCCTTTTCTACTGATCATACCCGGAAAAGCACCTGCTGATTCGGTGTATTGCACAAAACTGTAAGAAACAAACAGCTAGGATTGCTGCTGTGCTCCAAAAAACATTTCATCCGCCAATGCGGTCTGAATTCTTGATTCCTCTTCATTCAGCTTACGGATGAGAGTCATTTCTACCTCGGTCACTTCGTCACCTTGGAAATTGATTTCGGCGATACAGCCCACAATCTGAACGATGGCTACTGCCACGTTGTCCACGCTGTAAGCGATAACCTTCTGTCCTGTCGGAAAAACGCGCAGGCCGGATTTAACCATTTTGCCACGTCCATATTCCAGCAGTTCATAAAGTTCTTGTTCACTCTTGAATTTGCACACCGAGTTAAATTCAGTTTGAAAGCCCATGTGTAGCCGCCACCTTTCATACTTAAGGGTTTGGTAAAATGCTCAAGTCTATCAATGTATATGAACAAAAAGGAGAGTGATCAGCTCCCCTTCGTTTTTCGTTTATGAGTTCTCATAGTGCAGTGCCGACCTGCGCTCATAACGCTCCAGTGCAAGAGCAATCATGCGATCCAGCAGACTTACATAGGATACACCGGTTTCTCTCCACAATAATGGATACATGCTGAACGGTGTAAAGCCAGGCATTGTATTCACTTCATTAATAAGGATATGTCCATCTGAGCGTCTGACGAAGAAATCGGCACGGGAAATCCCGCAACCTTCCAGAGCACGGAAAGCTTGCAATGCGGCTTCACGGATACGATCTGCCACTTCCTCGTCCAGTGGTGCCGGAATGAGCATTTCCGATTGACCATCGGTATATTTGGCAGCATAGTCGTAGTAATCACTCGACGACACAATTTCACCCGGTACCGAGGCAATCGGCTCGTCATTGCCAAGTACGCTGACTTCAATCTCACGGGCATCGACGTACTCCTCCACAATCACCTTCAGGTCAAATTGCAGAGCCAGATCAACAGCCTTTTCCAGTTCTTCCCGGTTACTCGCTTTGGAAATACCAACACTTGATCCCAGATTGGCTGGTTTGACAAAGCAAGGATAACCCAACTCAGTCTCTATGTTACGCACCAAGTCATGACCGGTTTGTGCCCACTGTGTACTATTAAAATAGCAGTATTTCACTTGCGGCAATCCTGCATGCTCAAACAGCTTCTTCATGACGCCTTTATCCATACCTGCTGCCGAAGCCAGCACGCCTGCCCCGACATAGGGCATATCAGCCATTTCGAACAGACCCTGAATCGTTCCATCTTCGCCAAAGGTGCCGTGCAGCAGCGGAAACAGTACATCCAGCGTCTGCTCTCCATACAGCTTACCGAACAACGTATCTAATGCCGCCTTGGTGCCGCCCTCAGCGTGCTCCAGCTTCAATTGGTCTACAGTAGTCAAAGGCGCACTTAACAGCGTCCCTCTACGCCAATCGCCAGCCTTCGTAATATAAAAAGGAATAATCTCGTATTTCTCATAGTTAAAAGCGTTCATTACCGCATACGCCGTTTGCAGCGATACCTCATGTTCGCCCGATTTACCACCGTACACCAGCCCTACGGTCAATTTTTGATTTGCCATGCCTATCCTCCGCTTTCCTGCTTTCGTCATTGTGCCTGATTTGCTTCACTGTACCTGTTATCCATCATCTCATTTAAAAATAGTCGGCGATGTGATAAAAGCGATATACCGTATTGTCCGTCCACGCATACGAATTTTTATAGTCCCAATAACGATGTCTGGAGCTTACCGTATGTGCATTGACTAGCGGCATGCCGCCAGCATCAAAGGCCGTTACCACCGTGCTGTGCTGGAAGGTTCCGTCACCATCCCAATCATAAAAAATGACGTCCCCCAGCATGAGCTGCTCCGGTCGACTCACCTGCTCTGCGGTCAACCCCCAGGAGCTGGAGCCCAAATACCGCTCCAGACTGTTGGAAACCGCCCAGCTATAGCTCCACAGCTCACGTCCGGCGACCCGTCCTTTATACCACCAGCCCGATTCTCTTTTACCAGTATAGTGGATCGGTGCACCACCTGCAAAGAGGCACTGCGAGATATAATTGGTGCAATCCACATCAAACGCCTCAAACTCCGGGTTAAAGTTATCCCACCACTGATCTGCATAGGCCGCTGCTTCTTCACGACGATATCGACTGGGGCGTGCTGATGAGCCGAAGCCCAGCACACCACGATTCAGCAGCGGCAGACTTCCTCCCTGATTAAACGACGCTTGTTCAAAAGGAACCTCTCCTCCCGCCGGCTTTCTTTCTGCCGGATCGCGCTCGATCCTCGTCACCTGCCAGGCTTCGCCCTCGCGTGTAAACGTTAGACGCTCCCGTTCAATCCGATCCTCCCGGTGCGTCATCCCGCCTTTCTCATAAAAGAGCCTCACATGCAGTTGTACATCGACCACTGCCTCATCCGGGGTATCCTGCACTATTCGTAGCGGCTTGGCGCGTGTCTCGCTGCGCAGGGGAACAGCGTCCCGTTCGTTGTACCACTGCTCCAATCTGGCCGCACGTGCCGCCCGCTCCATTCGCTGGCCCACCTCCAGGTACTCATCCGGCTGTGGTACACCATTTACCTCACTGCGATTGTACTGATTCACATAAGCAAAAAGGGCCTGTTTCCATTCCCGCTCCCCCATCCCTATCCCTCCATTTTTCGTCTCGCTATCCTTATTCGGGGATAACCACGCTGATATATAACTTCCTTCTTTCCTCTCTGGTCGGTTATGCTCTCTATCTATAAGTATGAATCTCTAAAGCTTGGTATGAACATCGAAACGCAGGGGAACGGAACGTTTTATTTTCCAGTCTGAACACGCATAATTTAGGTCAAAAAAACTTTACGGGACCGTCTGAAAACGGTATACTTAATCCAAAAGCAATCATTTTGAAATCATGTTTCATCTAATGAAACGAATTACATTCATCTCAACCTCTTAACTTACAATGCACCACTGAAGATGAAATTGAGAACGCAACCAATTAAAACCAAATGTGCATGACGTCGAAAAAAGACATCCCTATTTTCCCGCAAGCATCCACTTCAAGGAGGTAATACTTATGTCAGGAAAAGATCAATTCTCCATTGCCCGTAGTTTGGAAGTTAACGGGAAGCCTTATCGCTACTACAGTCTTAAGGCACTGGAGGAACAAGGAAAAAGCGGTGTTGCCAAGCTGCCTTTCTCCATTAAAGTGTTGCTGGAAGCAGCGGTTCGCCAGTTTGACGGACGCGCCATTACGGAAGAACACGTGCAGCAGCTGACAGGCTGGGCTGAGGATCGTGACACCAACAAGGAAATTCCGTTCATTCCTGCACGTATCGTGCTTCAGGATTTTACTGGCGTCCCGGTGGTTGTCGATTTGGCAGCTATGCGTGATACGGTGAAAAAAGCGGGCGGTGATCCGAAACAAATCAACCCGCTCGTTCCCGTCGATCTCGTAATCGACCACTCGGTCATGGTTGATGCCTTCGGTACCAGTGACGCGCTGGACTACAATATTAATGTAGAGTTTGAACGTAACGAAGAACGGTATCGTTTTTTGCGCTGGGCGCAAACGGCATTCAATAACTTCCGTGCGGTGCCGCCGTCCACCGGTATCGTTCATCAGGTTAATCTAGAGTATCTCGCTTCCGTGGCTGCCACCAAAACCATCGACGGCGAAACGGTTGTCTTCCCGGATTCCCTTGTGGGAACGGACTCCCATACGACGATGATTAACGGACTCGGTGTCGTAGGCTGGGGTGTCGGCGGGATCGAGGCAGAGGCGGGTATGCTGGGGCAGCCGCTGTATTTTGTCACTCCCGATGTGATCGGCTTCAAGCTGACAGGTAGCCTGTCGGAAGGAGCTACCGCTACCGACCTGGCGCTGACAGTCACGCAAATGCTGCGTAAAAAAGGCGTGGTCGGCAAATTCGTAGAATTTTACGGCCCAGGTCTGGCCAACATTAGCTTGGCTGACCGTGCGACCGTGGCCAACATGGCACCGGAATACGGCGCAACGATCGGCTTTTTCCCGGTTGATGCCGAAACGCTGGCTTACCTGCGCAGCACTGGACGTTCCGATGAGCAAGTCAGCCTTGTAGAGGAATATTACAAAGCTCAAGGCATGTTCCGCACATCCGATACCCCGGACCCTGTGTTCAGCGATACGCTTGAGCTGGACCTGGCTTCAGTTGTACCGAGTCTCGCAGGACCCAAACGTCCGCAGGACCGTGTTGAGCTAAGCCGCATGAAAGAAACTTTCGAAGGCATTATCCGTACCCCGGTAGACAAAGGCGGCTATGGACTGAGCGATGAAAAGATCGCACAGAAGGTTCCACTGACCCATCCGGACGGCTCCACCAGCGAGCTGGGTACTGGCTCAGTCGTGATTGCAGCGATTACAAGCTGCACGAACACCTCCAACCCAAGCGTAATGCTAGGCGCGGGCTTGCTCGCCAAAAAGGCAGTACAGCGCGGGCTCAAAAAGCCAGGCTATGTTAAAACAAGCTTGACACCAGGCTCGCTTGTCGTAACGGAATACCTGCAAAAAGCCGGGCTGATCGAACCGCTCGAAGCCCTCGGCTTCCATGTGGCAGGCTATGGCTGCGCGACCTGTATCGGTAACTCCGGACCCCTTCCTGACGAAGTGAGTCAGGCCATTACAGACAATGATTTGACCGTTGGCGCAGTTATTTCCGGTAACCGGAACTTTGAAGGACGGGTGCATGCGCAAGTCAAAGCCAACTATCTCGGCTCACCGCCACTGGTAGTCGCTTATGCTCTCGCCGGCACGGTAAATATTGATTTGGTGAACGAACCACTCGGTTACGATCAGGACAATCAGCCTGTCTACCTGAAAGATATCTGGCCTACTTCCGAAGAAATCAAGGAAGCGATCAGCCTGTCTCTGAGCCCGGATATGTTCCGTCGCAAATACGAAAATGTATTTACGGCCAACGAAAAATGGAATTCCATTCCGGTTCCTGAAGGCGAACTGTATGAATGGGATGAAAACTCAACTTATATTCAAAATCCGCCATTCTTTGAAGGGCTTCAGGATGGTGTGCAGGATATCAAGGAAATCCGTAATGCCCGTGTACTTGCCTTGCTGAATGATTCGGTCACGACGGACCACATTTCACCAGCAGGCAACATCGCCCCTTCCAGCCCGGCAGGACTGTACTTGAAGGAGCATGGCGTGGAACGCAAGGACTTCAACTCCTACGGCTCCCGTCGCGGTAATCATGAAGTCATGATGCGCGGTACATTCGCCAACATCCGTATCCGTAACAATGTAGCTCCAGGCACCGAAGGCGGTGTGACCAAGTACTTGCCTACAGATGAGGAAATGTCCATCTATGATGCATCCATGAAATATCAGGCAGCCGATCAGAACCTGATCGTCATCGCCGGCAAGGAATACGGCACAGGCAGCTCTCGTGACTGGGCAGCCAAAGGTACGCTGTTGTTAGGTGTTAAAGCCGTCATTGCAGAAAGCTTCGAGCGGATTCACCGCAGTAACCTGGTCGGTATGGGTGTACTGCCACTGCAATTCCAGGAAGGCTACGGCTGGTCCAGCTTGGGCCTGAACGGTCGCGAAACCTTCGACATCCTCGGCATTGACAATGACGTGAAACCAGGTCAAGAACTTACGGTTGTAGCCAAACGCGAGGATGGCACCAAGTTCGAATTCCCGGTCACTGCTCGTCTGGACAGCACCGTTGACATCGACTACTACCACAACGGTGGTATTTTGCAAACCGTACTGCGTCAAATGATTCAAGCGTAATGATATAGCATTATATATACAACACCCCTGATTGCAGATTCATCTGCGATTCAGGGGTGTTTTTTATCTGTATGAGGCCCTATGTAAGGCAACAAACAGGACAAAAAAAGTCGATCCTCTCAGGACCGACTTCTAGCCACGTTCTCTTATAACCTTACCTTCACACGCTTTAATTACTTCGAAATATCCAAAAAGCCCTCTCCGAATACGTCCCGTACGTCATGAATGGTGATAAATGCTGCTGTATCGATAGCTTTTACAATCTTTTTAAGCGCCGACACCTCTTGTTTGCTAATGACGATATATAGGACCTCTTTCGGATTTTTGGTGTAATATCCGTGGCCTGACAGGACGGTAACTCCACGGTCCATCTGCGTAATGACCATCTCAGCAATTTTGTCTTGATGCTCCGAAATGATCATGACCGCTTTTTTCGGATTCAATCCTTCAATCATGAAATCCATAACTTTCGTACCGACGTACAAAATAACGATAGTTAGCATTAATTTTTCCGGGCCAATAATAAAGTAGGAAGAGAAGGCGACAATCAGATCAAAAAACAACAAGGCATAGCTGATATTCCAATCCAGATACTTGTTAGCAATCCGGGCTAAAATGACTGTTCCTGCCGTTGTACCACCGACCCGTACAATTAAGCCAATGCCAACCCCTACCAAAACTCCGGCAAATACGGCATTAATCGTCGGCTCATGCGAATCAATCCGCCAGTTGACTGTTAAATGTAAAAACAGCGAGTTAAAAGCGACCGCAATTATAGTATACAGAGTCGTTCTCTTGTCCAAAAATTTATATCCGACAATCAGCAGCAAGCCATTAATGACCAGATTGACGATCGAGGGAGACCACTGAAACAGGTAGTACAAGATGATCGTGACCCCTGTAACGCCCCCCTCACCAAATTCATTCGGGATCACATACAGATTAACAGCGAGCGCGAAAAAAAACGCACCCAGAATAATAAATACGATATCTGCAATACTTTTTTTCATATATGCTCTAATCCTCTCTCTAACATTTCAACGGATGAATTGCCAGATGGATTGGCTGACTCTTCTTGCCAAAATACGCTGACAACCAGTTCATGGTATCTACTACCCAACATAAAGTCAATACATCTTTGACACTTTAATTCGCCACCAGACTGCCTTAGTCCAACCTTATAATTCCGCAAAATTCCGCTAATACAAGGTTATTCGACAAAAAAACACAATCCCGACTACTAAACTGAGAAAACGGGCCTCTAGCCCTTGTTTAGGCCCTAGGCACATTTTCCCCTAAAATGACCATCCTCCTAATACACATTTTGGACACATACGACCATCTTCCTGTTTTATGTCAAAAGCGTTTTACTTTGGATAAATGCGGGTATAATGATTGAAACATTACCAAGCAACCTACACGGCATTACGACATCAAGTACATATACATAGTCCTATACAGACGTCCTAAGCAACTCAATCTGAATTTGACAAAATGGAATTGGAGGAATGACCACATGAATACAATGAACTTAACTGTCCACACCCTGATGCCTTTTCACCACCAATACCAACGTGCCAACGCGGTGAGTATGCAGAAGAAAGAAGACAGCTCGGAGAAGAAGCTCAGCTTTCAGGACATTTTGAATGAAAAAATGGGTAAAAAATAAAGCTCCGTTAATCCGGTAGCATGATCCCGTTTTACATAAGTTGAAAAGCCGTAGTTTTCTACATCGACTGTAGAGAACCACGGCCTTTTTTTACTCACGCGTTTCTAAACCTTGCTCATACGTTTATGGAAATAAACCTCTGACGAGCTTAACTGTAATTTTCGTTGAGGCTTCCCAGTTGATTGACTTTTGTATCGCTACCGATTTTTACTGCCCAGCTTCCCGATACTGCTCTGCCTTCTCTCGCATCCCGGCGGCAACGGCTTCCTCAGTATTCAGTCCCTTATCGGCCGCATAGGCACGAATGTCCTGCGTGATACGCATACTGCAAAACTTGGGACCGCACATCGAGCAAAAGTGGGCTTCCTTGGCCCCCTCTGCTGGTAGCGTTTCATCATGGTAGGACAATGCCCGCTCAGGGTCAAGCGAGAGATTGAACTGATCGCGCCAGCGGAATTCAAAACGCGCCTTGGACAAAGCATCATCCCGCTGCTGTGCCCGCGGATGACCCTTCGCCAGATCGGCAGCATGTGCGGCAATTTTGTAGGTAATAACTCCTTCGCGGACATCATCCTTGTTCGGCAGACCCAAGTGCTCCTTCGGTGTAACGTAGCACAGCATGGACGTCCCGAACCAACCGATCATCGCCGCCCCGATAGCTGAGGTAATATGATCATATCCTGGTGCGATATCCGTCGTCAGCGGCCCTAAAGTATAAAAGGGAGCTTCCTTACAAATCTCCATTTGTAAATCCACATTCTCCTTGATTTTGTGCATAGGGACATGTCCTGGCCCTTCAATCATGACTTGGACATCATGCTTCCATGCGATTTGCGTGAGCTCGCCCAACGTTTCCAGCTCCGCAAATTGTGCTTCATCATTCGCATCATAGATACTCCCTGGACGCAGACCATCCCCGAGGGAAAAAGCCACATCGTAGGCTTTCATAATTTCACAGATTTCTTCAAAATGCGTATACAAAAAATTCTCCTGATGGTGCGCGAGGCACCAGGCTGCCATAATCGACCCGCCCCGGGACACAATTCCTGTCATTCTATTCGCCGTCATCGGTATATATCGCAGCAATACACCTGCATGGATTGTAAAATAGTCCACTCCCTGCTCCGCCTGCTCAATCAGCGTGTCTCGATACAGTTCCCACGTCAGCTTCTCAGCTTCGCCGTTCACCTTTTCTAGTGCCTGATATAGCGGCACCGTTCCAATCGGTACAGGCGAATTCCTGATGATCCATTCGCGCGTCGTATGGATATTACGACCTGTGGACAGGTCCATGACCGTGTCTGATCCCCAGCGTACAGCCCAGGTCATCTTCTCCACTTCTTCCTCAATGGAGGACGAAACTGCGGAATTCCCAATGTTCGCATTGATCTTTACGTGAAAATGGCGTCCAATGACCATGGGTTCGCTTTCCGGGTGATTGATATTTGAAGGTAAAATAGCTCGTCCAGCCGCCAGCTCCTGTCGTACAAACTCGGGCTCTACACCTTCGCGGATCGCCGCGAATTCCATTTCAGGCGTAATGATCCCTTGCCGCGCATAGTACATTTGCGTCACAGTACGCCCTTGCGAAGCCCGTAGCGGACGGTTGGTCACGCCGGGAAATTCCACTGTCTCCCGTTTGGAACCAGGCTTCATCCCGTTATCCTCCGGCTTGACGGCGCGGCCCTCATAAGCCTCCACATCTCCCCGTTCCAGTGCCCAAGCTCGCCGTAATGGTGGCAATCCCTGACGGATGTCGACCTGGTAGGCTTCGTCCGTCATCGGACCGCTGGTATCATACACACGCAGTGGCTCATGATGCTCGGTGCCCTGCGGCGTATGTGTGGGTTGTAGCGCGATTTCACGCTCAGGCACAGCAATATCCGGCCGAGAACCTTGAATATACACCTTACGGCTCCCCGGAAAGGGCTTTAGCCCACTGGCTTGCTCCGCTTTGGCTTTCTCTCCCTCTACTTCTATTATTCCCGCCAATCCTGCATCTGCTGATTTCATTCCTGTTTCTTTCGTTCCTTTTGTTTCTGTCGGTTTCATGATCCATTCCTCCCGTATCGTTGAAATGACACACCGATCCGGAACCATTCCCAGGGTGGCGCTGATCTATGCAAAAAAGCCGGTTCCCTAGGGAACCGGCTAATCAAACGAAACAGCTATCCAAACCGATCGCACGTGGAATAATCATATTCCAATGCGCGGCCGTAGACAGCAGCTGCGTATACATTTCAATGGCCGATTACTTCCCTACGCTGGTATGATCCAGATCAGGTGCAAAGGGTCCGGAATCTTGCCTGATTCCATCTCAGCCCGCATTACAGGCTCCCCTAGTAACTGTGATACTTTCTATTCACATGAATTGGCGGCTATAACAGACATCCCGCCATCTCTATCAGACTACTTTAAATTTATAGCTTTGGCAACCCTTGTATGCTTTCCTTTTGTATTGATTACTGTCACGGAAGCATAAGCCCCATTTCCTTGGCTGCTTCGATCAAAATCGGTGCAAACTCATGCAGCGTCTCGGGCGCAAGTCGACTGACCGGGCCGGATACAGATAAAGCCGCCGTGACCTGTCCCTTTCGGTTCACAATAGGCGCGGCCACAGCCGCAGCTCCTGGCTCACGTTCTTCATAGCTGGTCGCATAGCCCTTCTCACGGATGTCCTGCAGCTGGGCTTTATAAACATCCGGGTCTACCGAAGGTGGCCATTCTTCACTGCTTAGCAATACCTCCAGCTCCTGCGGTGGCATAAAGGCCGCCAGCACCTTGCTGGAGGCTCCCACAGCCAGCGGCATACGCGCACCCACAGGCGCAACCCTACGGATCGCCTGATTGCTCTGCACGGCTTGTATGCGAATACGCATGCTTCCATCCCGCAGGTACAAGCTGACCGTTTCCCCTAAGCGATCACGCAGTCCTTCCATTGCAGGCTGTAACAACACCGCCGGCTCATCGCTTTGGGACAGATGCGTGGACAGCTCCCATATGCGAAAACCAAGCCTATATTTTTCCGTTGCGGCATTCCGAACGACAAATCCCCGATCCTCCAGCGTAGTCAAAAGACGATGAACAGTGCTTTTATGTAGACCAATTTGGGAGGCAATCTCCGTTAGACCAAGATCAGATTCTGCGGTAAAACACAGCAGTATATCAAGTGCACGCTCTACAGCGCGGACGGTTAATTTACGGTCTTCCATCGTGAACCGCTCCTCTTGTATCCATATTCGTTTCACACTATGAAACATGGTTACATAAATTATATAGAATAGTCGCGGCTACTGTAAACCGATGTTTTTGTGACAACCATATTACAGAACAAGAACAAACATCGACAATTCTTTGCATCATTTTTACTTTTCCGGTTCAGGCGTTGACTTTGGATAATAGCCATCATACGATAATAGGTATCTATACGGACATACCCTACTATTTTCAAGTGGAATTATACCTAAATTTTATGATTCGAAGATCAATTTTATATAAGGAGGCTCTTACATGATTTCGACATCCCAGCGCAACGCTCAGCTACAGACCGCTGTTCAGGAGCCGTCCACCCCACTCTTTAATCCCCGTATGCTGCGGTTCAAGCACGTTGTGATTGCTCTGCTGCTGTCGGTCGTATTTTTTCTGTTGTTTTGCTTTATTGCCTTGCATGCTTACATCGCCTGGGTGCTTACGAATCCCACCGTCGCACCCTTGTACTCTAATCCGATGCAGGCCAAAGGCATGCCTTATGAAGATGTCAGCTTCCCAGCCAAGGATGGTAGCCGCATCGTACAAGGCTGGTATATCCCGGCGGATCAATCGCGGAAAACCATTATTTTCAGTCATGGTTACGGGGCTAATCGCGAAGAAAGCTGGATTCCCATGTATGATCTGGCGCATTATGCCCACAGTCTGAACTTTAATGTGGTCATGTTTGATTATGGATTCGCGTCACAAAACAGCAAGGCCGTCGCAACCGGAGGTAAGGCGGAATCCCAGCAGCTTCTTGGAGCGATTCAGCTTGCGAAGCAACGCGGCTCGTCGGAAATTATCGTATGGGGCTTTTCTATGGGAGCAGGAACCGCTCTTCAGGCGGGCTTGCAAACCAAGGATGTGGACGCAATGATTTTGGACAGTACCTTCCTGCTGGAGCCAGATACACTGTACCATAACATTCACAATCAAATTAATCTGCCGAGACATCCGTCTTTGGAAATTTTGGAGTTGCTGTTTCCAGTCTTAAACGGCACCAGCTTGCATCAGATTCCATATCAAGAGGTTAAAAAGGAGAACTATCCGTTTCCAATCATGTTTGTGCATGGTACACAGGATGAAAAGGCTCCTTACCCCATTGCGGAAAAGCTTGCTGCCAATCAAACCAACCCGCTTTCCAGTGTATGGATTGTCAAAAACGGGATACATGAGCTTATTTTCAGAGAGCATCCCCGTGAATATTTGCGACGGGTATCGACATTTCTAAGCAGTGTGCAGGAGCTGGAGGACAAGAAAACCACTGCTGCTGCCCATAAACAAACGACTACGAAGTAAGAAATTATTTTCAAAACAAGTAATCATCGTCTTAAAGAAGCCTGCCTATGGACACTTAACCCGTGCCGTAGACGGGCTTCTTTTTTTATTTTCCATGAGTAATTATTGTTCTGCGCAACAGGTATAACCTGATGAAGGAAGTTCATAGACATATTCACGGTGAGACGGCGAATATACTGGGTACATATGCATCCAGGACAGATCTGCTAGATCTGCCGGATAGCCATAGCGGGATACGGGAGGTAAAAACGAATGCTGAGTACTTATGGGTCTTTCCTGCCCTTACGTGTGCTGGAGGAAATTCGTCATTGGAAGCAGCAGGAAAGTTGGCACGTGGAAGTAATTAAATCTGCTACTGAAGGGCTAGAACCTGCTTATGTGCGGCTGCTGGATGATTGGCGAACCGTATTCGAACAAACGGAACGCACCGCCATCGAGCTGCTCGAAGAGCAACGGAGCGCGCTTGATCCGGCAGAACAGGCATGGCAGCATCAATGGAAAAAAGAGTCGTCTGTTCCTCAAGCACATACACACCAGCTGGATGAATCATCAGCACATTCAAGGGGATCAGACGCATCAGCGACTGGAGAGAAATCGTTGTCTGAATCAGGCTTGAATTCACAGCCTGCCTCACAGGAATTAAATCGTCGATTGGACGATTTGCTGCAAACCGCGAACCGTCAATCACAAGAATATGTACGGCAGCTAGGTTTGCTGACTGAACACAGTCATGCATTGCGTCAACAGCCAAAATCCGCCGGAGTTGTAATACACGCAGCACATGAAAGTCAATATTTCCTGATCTCAACCACTCCCTTTCAAGAGCCCGGCTCCATCGCGCGAGCCGCTGGGCTGTATCATGTAGCGGCAGAGGGTAAGGATTACCCGGAACAAGCGTTTCGAGAGCGGCATGCCGGCATGAGAGGAGAAGGTTCTGGGGCTACTAAAGGCGTCCAGTCCGGCCAGGCTCAACCTTCGCCAGCAGAAAAGTCCTTAATCGGTCGCCCGGTCCCTATTGGCGGACATCGGCTCCCTCCGCTTCCTTACCCTTATAATGCGCTTGAACCGTACATTGATGAAAAAACGATGCGTATTCACCATGACAAGCATCATTTGAGCTATGTGAATGATCTGAATAAAGCGGAAAAGAAACTGGAAGAAGCCCGAAAAACAGGTGATTTTGACCTCGTAAAGCATTGGGAACGTGAACTGGCATTTAACGGTGCAGGTCATTATCTGCATACTCTTTTTTGGACGATCATGAGCCCTCAAGGCGGTGGAAATCCAAGCGGACCGCTGGCTGAACAGATTAAAAAGGATTTTGGCAGCTACGATGCCTTCAAAAAGCAATTTAGTTCAGCAGCCGAAAAGGTCGAGGGCGGCGGCTGGGCCATTCTGGTGTGGAGTCCGCGCGCCGGGCGGCTTGAAATTTTGCAGGCCGAAAAGCACCAGAACCTAACTCAATGGGAGTCTATTCCGCTGCTGGCGATCGATGTGTGGGAACACGCATATTACTTAAAGCATCAGGCTGAACGCAATAAATACATCGAAGATTGGTGGCATGTCGTCAACTGGCCTGAAGTGGAAGCGCGCTACGCTCAAGCCTCCAAGCTGAGATGGCAACCATTCTAAGCTAAAATAAACTACACCTGCAAATCGTATCGCTCTCTGAGCGCTTCTATTTGTCCAGTCAATTCTTCCGGTTGCACCAGCGAGCCATCGGCAGGCAAAATGGCCGCCCGACTCTCGACTACACGGCGTAGCGATGCTGTGTACGCCTCGACAGACGGCACTCCGGCCAGCTCTGCCAGGCTGCCCATCGTTGCCGGATTAACCCGGGGATAATCCGGCTGCTGCACGCCTGCCGGTGTATCCCCGGCTGCCTCCCGATAAAACTGCTGCACCGCCTGTGCGCGCTCTGCTCCGTGGCCCTCAATCATCACAAAGGCCGTGATGATATACGCCTTGGCTTGACGCCGCTGCGCAATGCCGCAAAACTTGCGTCCTCGGACGCTCACATCGTAATCCCCGGGACAGAAGGACCCGATGATTTCTCCAGTCTGCGCCTCGGCAGACCACGGGGCCAGCGCATCGGCAATCAGCCCTGCCATGAGCCGAAAATCCTCATGCAGGCTGATGGCCCGCTGCGGATTCGGTAGGATTAAGGACAGGTTCAGTACCCCCCTGTCCAGCATGACGGCTGCTCCGCCTGAAGGACGCACGCATACCGACGTTCCTGAACTACGCACTCGCTCCATCGCCTGTGGAGCGTTGGGAAGCCTGCGGTCCCGGTGACCAATCACAAGCGCTGCCGGATGCCGCCATACATGCAAAATGGGCGCAGCTCCTTTCCCTACTTGCCGACAAGCCAGCTCCTCCCAAGCCAGCGGAAACAATACGTCTTCCTGAGTAGTCATCAGTGGCGTTTCCAACCATTGCAACTCAGGCAATGCTGTTGTTATTTCTGTTGAGCTATGTATATGGTCCATACGTTATCCCCTATCTTAAAAATAACTGTTATCCATAGGCTAATCGTAATTTTCAAGGCAGCATGCTGCTATTTTTTTATTTCATCTTCTTCACAGTAGCTATCCCATTGTCACTATTACCGATGTTAACAAAAAAAGGCGGCTACGCCTATGCGTAAACCACCCTTTTTTTATCACTAACCATTGCATTCTGTTCAATTATTCCTTGATCAGGGACAAGAACTCTGCGCGTTGTGCTGCATTATCACGGAACGTACCGCGTACGGCAGACGTTACCGTTTTGCTGCCAGGCTTTTTGACACCTCTGGCACACATGCACAAGTGTTCGCCTTCCACGACCACCATAACTCCGTGAGCGGAAACCGCTTCATTTAAAATATCAGCGATCTGCGATGTAATACGCTCCTGTACCTGCAATCGGCGGGTCACCGCCTCCACCAAACGGGCTAGCTTGCTTAGTCCTACAATTTTACCGCTGGGTACATAGCCGATATGCACTTTTCCGAAGAAAGGAGCCATATGGTGTTCACACTGACTGTAGTAGACAATATCCTTCACGATTACAAGCTCCTCGTGATTCTCGTCAAATGTCACACCCAGCGCATCTCGTGGATCAACCTCATAACCCGCAAATATTTCCTCATACATGCGCGCAACGCGTGCTGGTGTTTCCAACAAACCTTCACGCTTGGGGTCCTCACCGATCAGTTTTAAAATCTGCTCCACATGGTACTCGATTTTATCCCGGTTATCCGCAGCTTTGCGGTTAATATAATCTTTTACGCCAGCCACAGTAATCCTCCTCTATGCAGCAACCTCATGCGGCATCCGTACTCACGTTGCTCATTATTTCCGACGGCCCTGATTTTTACGCGCACCAGGCTGATTTTTGGAGAACTGTTGGTTCTTCATCATCTGCTGGGCTTTTTGCATTTGTTTCCCATTCAGGTTGTAGCCCATCTGTTTGGCCATTTTTTGCAGCGTTTCAGGGTCGTTCTGCATCTTTTCAAGCTGTTTGCGAAGATAATAAGCACCGATGAAAAATCCCCCGACCAAGCCAACAATCAGGGTAATAATCGGAATGACAATATTCCACACCACGAAGTCGTCACCTCTGTATATTTATATGAGACATCTTGAATTACACGAACCTATCATAGCAAAACATGGGACAGCTAGCAAATTACTTTTTGCAAACATATGTCCTTATTCCTTCTCCAAATCCAGCAGCTTCATTTTGACTGGCAAGCCTCCGGCATAGCCAACCAAACTACCGTTTGCACCCGATACACGGTGGCATGGAAACAGGATAGGCAATGGATTTTTGTTATTGGCTTCGCCGACAGCACGTATCGCCTTGGCTCGTCCAATCGATTCTGCAATATCTTGATAGGACACACTTTGTCCGTACGGAATATTTTGCAGTGCGCGCCATACCTGCTCTTGAAAAGGAGTGCCTCTCAAATCATAGGCTATACTGAATTCCCGTCGTTCTCCCGCAAAATATTCACGCAGTTGTTCTGCAGCTTCGCGCAGCTTTTCCGGCTCCTGTACATAGACATATTCCCCGACCCATGTCCGGGCCCATTGCTGAAGCAATGCTTCCTTCGCATAAAAAGAGCCATAGTCAATTCGGCATAGCCCTCGATCCGTAGCACACAGCGTCAGAGTGCCCACAGGCGTCTCCATTTCGTCATAATAAATCTTAGTTGGACCCTGTGAATCCTCCGTCTTTAATTCAGCAGAAGTTTGCTGCTCTGCCTGCTCTTGTTCCGCTAGCTTGGAATGCGCCTGCGCGATCATTTCGCGTACTTGCTCATGTTGTTCCTTCTCTGATGCTTGCTTGATCGCTGTCATAGCGTTTTCCCCTCCTATTCGACTCAAAGCCCACGCCGCCGTGCCTCGCAGCTCGGGACGCGGATCATCCAATAAAACCTCCGTCAATTTGGGCACCGCGCTAACATCCTTGAAATTTCCAAGACCAATGACTGCATTGCGTTGAATCGGCTTCTTCCCCCGCCAAGCCGCTGCACTTTGACCAAACCGGTCTTTGAATTCGCGATTGCTCAAATCCAGTAATGGTAACAGCAACGGCTTTACAATTTCAGGATCGGGTGTAAGCTCGGGATGATGATCCCAGTTAAGGCCTCGATTTTTGGGACATACGATTTGGCACGTATCACATCCATACAGCCGATTCCCTATTTTCAGCATAAACTCCTCGTCCAAAAAGCCCTTGGTTTGCGTCAAAAAGGACACACACCGCTGGGCATTCAGCTGTCCCGGACCTACAAGCGCACCGGTAGGACATGCATCCAAACATTTGGTGCACTCTCCGCAACCATCCGTAACCGGTTCATCGGGCTGGAAGGGAATGTTCGTCAACAGCTCCCCGAGATAAATCCATGACCCCAGTGTCGGTGATATCATCATCGTATTTTTGCCGCTAAAGCCAATTCCTGCGCGTTCCGCAACGGCTCGGTCTGACAATTCTCCGGTATCCACCATGTTTTTCAAAAGTGCATCAGGTACCCGCTCACTTATAAAAGCCTCCAGCTTTTCCATCGCTTCCCGCAGTACCAGATGATAATCTTTGCCCCAGGCTGAACGCGCCATAATACCACGGTATTTTCCCTTGTCCGACTTCGGCGGGTCCTTCATTTTCGAAGGATACGCCACCGCAATGGCAATCAGGGATGCGGGCTGCGAGCCATACAGCTCTGGATAGATACGCTTATCAATATCGGGCTCCTCAAAGCCGGATTCATAGCCTTTAGCACGGTGCTCTTCCAATATAGCTTTCAGAGACAGAAAGGGATCGGCGGATGCGAACCCGATGGAATCAATCCCCAGCCCTGGAGCTGCCTCAATAATTTCCTGCTTGAGCGAAGCCCAAGTCGAAGCCGTTCCGGTCGCCGTCCGAGTTAGTTCGCGTTGCATCCGATACTCACCTCTCTTTCACAATTCTTCGTGACAGATAGGAGAATGATGTATCATTCTCCTATCTCAAATTTCAACAGAAAATAGCAGCAGATGCTACCGTAAATTTTTAACAGCACTCGTCGCCAGAAAATCACAGCGATTATTCAGTTCGTTGTCACTGTGGCCCTTCACCTTCACATATTCAACCTCATGCTTACCCATTAGTGCCCATAGTTCTTCCCAAAGTTCCTTGTTCTCCACCGGCTGATTTTTACTGTTGCGCCAGCCATTACGGAGCCAATTCTTAATCCAGCCTTGTTTGAAGCAATTGACGACATAGGCAGAGTCACTGTGTACTTTTACACGGCACGGCTCCTTGAGCAGCTTCAGCGCTTCAATCACCGACTTGATCTCCATGCGGTTGTTTGTCGTCATCTTTTCGGCACCCGACAGCTCCTTACGATGCTCTCCATACAGCAAAACAATCCCCCAGCCCCCTGGGCCCGGGTTCCCCGAACAAGCACCGTCGGTATAAACCATCACTTCTTTCATCGTCCTCTTCCTTTCCTGATTGGGAATCGCTGATCCGTTGTAGCTCTGATCGGGTCGCACGTATTCCGCATTGATTTCAGACTCATAACTGCTCTATAGCCACTTCCACTCCGAGATCGGCCAAAATATAAACTCTGCACGTCCCAGTAAATCTTCAGACTTAACGCTGCCAAAGTACCGGCTATCCTTGCTTGCAGCCGTATGGCGATTATCTCCCATGACAAAGAAGTGTTCTGGCTCCACCGTAAAAGGACCGTAATCACCATCCTCCACGTCCGAGTTGGTGTACGGTTCATTTAGCAGCTCACCGTTTACATATAAATGATTATGCTCAATCCGAATGACATCTCCGGGAATACCTATGACTCTTTTCACTAAAAATCTTGGGCTGGACAGTTTGGAATCGGGATCTTTTAAAATCACAATGTCCCCTCTTCCCGGATCATGAAAATTATAAACCAGCTTGTTAACGAACAAATGCTGGCTTTCCATTAGCGTCGGCTGCATCGAATGTCCTCTGACCGTAGACAAGTTAAATACAAACAGGTTCAGAAGCAGTAAGACAACCATCGCGATCAGCAGAGTGACTAACCAATCGCGTATGTAACCAGAGCGACCTGCCTGTTTGGACGTTTCCGGTGAAGGAAGCGGGTCTGACGAAGGAGCCAAAGCGTCCATAATTAACCTCCTCAACCCTGTTATAAATAGAAAAGCATATCCCGTACCCGATTGCAACGGTTACTCAGATATGCTCTAAATGTAAATATTATACTTCGTTTCTGTATATCGAATACCGATTAATGAGGTGCCAAAATACTCAGCTTCTGAAACGCCTGTAAAATCTGGCTTGCTCCGTAGCCCATAGCTTCGTACAACGGCATGGCCGCACTGTTATGCTTGTCCCCTGCTACCCAAATACGGCTAACCTTACGTTGCTGAAAACGCTGCTCCATGGACTCCACAAGCGATTTCCCGATTCCCATCCGACGATGATCCGGGTGAATAGCAATACGATAATAACAACCATGATTCTGATCAATCGTGCCAATCAGGGCACCAACGATCTCTCCCTCTTCTTCGGCAACGACGATCAAACCGGAATCCCACGAAAGCTGACGGGCAAAAGCACCCACCGTCTCTTTGTAGCACTCCTCTGACAAGGCAATTTGCATGAGTTCCGTTACTGAATTCACATCACTTAATTGAAAGGAACGAACGTGCATAAGTAATATCTCCCTTTTCGTAAGCATAATAAAAAAATTGAGACAGCACCGTCATTTTTACATAAATCCATAAAGCGCTTATCATGGTGTTAATCACAAGGCATTATGATAAAAATGCATACGATCTGCTATATATGAAATGAAGAACAGGAAAAGGGTGTGTGCCCTCAAGTTCGTCATGTCATAGACATGACAGCTTATAGCAGACGACAAAAAAGCCCAAAATTCTGCTTCCTTGACCATTAAACCATACTTTTTGACGGAATACATCCTTTTTTCTCATGTAAGCGCTGTATATAAAGCGTTTACATTTTTGAGGGGCAAATTTACCTCTTATTACCTATGTATTACGTATTCCAATCGGGTTTTTGGACATGCTAGCTACCAGGCCCTATTGCTCAGTTTGGTATTTTACAAACAAAAATGTTGAAAAAATAGGCCGAATGCGGTTTAATATAACTATCGAGGGTATTATTACATAGGAACACTTACCCAACCATATAACCAGGAGGGATTTTATTATGGCATTTCAATTACCAGAACTTCCTTACGCAAAAGACGCACTGGAACCACACTTTGATGCACTGACAATGGAAATTCACCATGATCGTCACCATAACACATATGTTACGAACTTAAATGCAGCTCTGGAGAGCGCTCCTGAACTGCAAAGCAAAAGCCTGGAGGATCTGATCTCCAATCTGGACAGCGTTCCTGAAAGCATCCGTACTGCGGTTCGCAATAACGGTGGTGGACACCACAACCACAGCCTGTTCTGGGAAGTTATCGCTCCTAACGGCGGTGGACAGCCAACAGGTGCAATTGCTGAAGCCATCAACAACGAACTGGGCGGCTATGACAAGTTTAAAGAAGACTTCACTAAAGCAGCTACAACTCGTTTTGGTAGCGGCTGGGCTTGGCTGGTTGTCGGCAAAGACGGCAAATTGGCGATCACTAGCACTCCAAACCAAGATAGCCCGCTGTTCGAAGGTCTGACTCCGGTTCTTGGATTGGATGTTTGGGAGCATGCTTACTACCTGAAATATCAAAACAAACGCCCAGACTACATTGCAGCTTTCTACAATGTAATCAACTGGGATGAAGTCAACAAACGTTACGCTGCTGCAAAGAAATAAGCCAGTAGCAACATTCTTATCCTGAATCACGAGGGCTGTCTCAAAAGTAGATTTTCTACGAATGAGACAGCCCTTTTGGCATTCTGTGGTAAACTGGTGGAAACCATTTTTTATTACAGTCCCTGGAGGGTAATGGATGCAGACTTTTTTTCGTTACAATTGGATGATTCGGGAACAATGGTACCGCTGGTGTGAAGAGGTGCCGCAGGAGGAACTGCTGAAAGAACGCATCGGCGGGGTTGGCGGAATTCTAAAAACGCTCTTTCATATCGTTGATGTAGAATGGAGCTGGATTCAAATCATTCAAGGCAAACCTGATTTTCAGGAAGACTTCTCTCAGTATAATACGCTGGATAAAGTCCGCGAGCTGGATGCAAAGTTTCGACTCGATGTAGAGCCGTTCGTACTCGCCTGGCATGAAGGTCTGGAACGAAAAAGGTTTGAAGATCACCTCCCGGACGGCAGAATTGCGATTGATGCCTGGGGCGAGGTAATGCGCCATGTCATTGCCCATCAGATTCATCATATCGGGCAGTTATCCGTATGGTCGCGCGAGCTCGGCAAGCCTCCGGTATCAGCCAATGTAATCGGCAAAGGGCTGATTGAGAGCGATCCCTCCCTATAAGTACGATACCCCCAAATAAAAAGGAGTAGAAAAGAGCCTGCAAGCTCTTTCTACTCCTTTTTATTCATAAACTTCGATTCATTCCTTAAGATATTACTTTTGACCTCTTGCTCTTGATCATACCGTAAGCCAATGTAAATAATGCTCCGCATAACAGGGCAATCAGATGAGCAACAAGATAATTGATATGACCGTGGTTATCTGATGCTGCAATTGCAAAGCCAGGAAGAGCCGTGGTTCCGAATCCTATGGCTGTCAGCTTGCTTAAATATACATATGCCCCTGCAACCATTCCTCCAAGGCAACCAGCAATTAAAGGGAATTTATACTTTAAAGTGACCCCGAAGATGGCTGGTTCCGAGATTCCAAAAAGTACAGACCCGAATGCAGAGTAACCCAGTTCTTTAACCTTGGTGTCTTTGCGATTCAAAAGAACATACCCCAAAACGGCGCCCCCTTGAGCCATCAAAGCTACCGATGCCAACGGATTAATAAAATTTCTGCCTGTATCGGTTAACAACTGTGCTTCTACCGCGCCCATAACATGGTGCAAACCCGTAATAACGATGATCTGCTGAATACCTGCAAAAAACATAAAGCCGAATATCCCTAGGTTTTGCGTCATCCAGAGCAACGAAACAGTCACCAGACTGGCCAACTCTCTCCCAAGAGGACCGATAATGGTAAACAGAAGCAGGGAAGAAACAAAGACCGTCAGCAAAGGGGCCAAAAATAGTTTAATCATGTCTGGAACCTTTTTGTTAAAAAACTGATCCAACTTGGCTACCACATATCCCATCATTAGAGCAATAATAATACCGCCCTGGAAGCCAACCAACTGTACGGGAAGCCCGAAAAGACTGATCGATTCCGGATTTTGGCTTCCTTTAGCTACCTCAAAAGCATCCGCCAAGGCCGGATGAAGCATAATCGCACCTAGCACAAGCCCGAGAATTGGACGACCACCGTATCTCTTGGTTGCAGAATACACAACAAGCAGCGGGAGGATGGTGAAAATCCCTGTGGAAACGATCTGAACAAAGCGATTGATCCCTTGGAAAGTTGGATACATCTCCACAATCGATTTAGGGCCGAATAGCCCCTTTTGACCTAGAAGACCGGTTATCCCCATTAACAATGCGGCGGCAAGAATTCCAGGCATGATCTCAATGAAGACATCTGACAGGGATTTAATCGCTTTCTGAAAAGGATTTTGCTTTTGTGCGGACTTCGATTTGACATCACTTAATGACATATCTTCCGTTCCAGTCAGTTTGGAGAACACAGCATAGATATTATTGACCAACCCTGCTCCAAAAATGATCTGCAGTTGATCCCCTGCTATGAAAACACCTTTAACCAGATCAATATCTTCAATCTTCTTTAATTCCGCTTTTTCATTGTCCTCAAGGACAATTCTTAGTCTTGTGGCACAATGGGCCACACCGATAATGTTCTCTTCACCACCGATATATTTTAAAATTTCTTGAGATATTTGCTTATACTGCTTTTCTTTTGCTTCCATCTAGTAAAACCTCCTCTAGCTGAATCAGATGTCCTCTTTAACAAATCTCCAGAACATGCCTAAAAAGTCCTGCTTCACCCTGGCAAGCGTTATGCCAACATGCATTAATTCATCACCACCGAACAGCTCACCCGTTTCTATATTTCTGTAAACGTAGTCTGGATTCAGACCTTTGAATTTTAACGTTTTAATCGCAGCAGCCGGTTGGGATAAAACCTTGAAATAGCTGGCCGCCATTTCCGTTTGATCCTCTGACACAAAGCTCCATGCGGCTTCATTTTCATCAAATGGATTAATAATTCTGTAAAACTTTCCAAACTGAATGAGCGATCTCATTTCTTTATACAGAGCTATCTGTTGTTTTACCACTTCTTTTTCTTCAACGGTTAATACCGTCAGATCCAGCTCATATCCTAAATTCCCGGCCATGGCGACATAACCTCTGGTCTCCAATGGAGTTATTCTGCCCACTTGATGGTTAGGTACCGTGGAGACGTGTGCGCCCATCGTAATCGGAGGGTAGACAAGACTTGTTCCCCATTGAATTTTCAGTCGGCAAATGGCATCCGTATTATCACTTGTCCAGGTCTGAGGCATGTAATAGAGCATACCGGCATCAAAACGGCCTCCTCCACTAGAGCAGCTCTCGAATAAGACATGAGGAAACTTCGATGTAAGCTCTTCCATAACACTGTAGAGCCCCAGAATATAACGATGCGCCGTCTCCCTTTGTCTTTCAGGTGGTAAAGCGGCCGAACCCACATCTGTCATGTGACGATTCATGTCCCATTTCACATAAGTAATTGGAACATCCGATAAAATGTCGGAAACCGACTTAACGATGTACTCACACACTTCCTTCCTCGATAAATCCAACATAAGCTGATTTCTGCCCAACGTATACGGACGATCAGGGACATGGATACACCAATCGGGATGCTTTCTGTATAAATCGCTGTCTATGGATACCATTTCAGGTTCAAACCACAAGCCAAACTCCATACCCAAATTTCGAATGCGGTTGGCAAGATCCGGCAAGCCATCTGGAAGTTTGCGACGATCCACCACCCAATCGCCTAATGAAGTATTGTCATCATCACGCTTTCCAAACCATCCATCATCCAATACAAACAGCTCCACTCCTACACTTTGAGCTTCCTTGGCCAACTGCTCAATCTTGTCGGCATCAAAGTCAAAATAGGTGGCTTCCCAGTTATTAATCAGGATCGGCCGCTCCTTGTCACGAAATGGTCCACGACATAATCTGTTCCTGTATAAATCATGATAAATTCTCGACATACCACCCAAGCCATTTTCGGTGTATACCATGACGACTTCTGGCGTTTGGAAGGATTCCTCTGGTTCAAGCAACCATGTAAAATCAAAAGGATTAATCCCCATCGTAACTCTAGTGTTCCGATAGGAATCAACCTGAGTCTGGGCCGTAAAGTTCCCGCTGTACACCATATTAAAGGCGTACACTTCGCCCTGTTCTTCATCTGTTCCTTCCCTTACAAGTGCCATAAAGGGTGCTTGTTGAGGGCTGCTGGCTCCGCGGCAGCTGTCTACCATTTGAATCCCGGGTAAAATTTTTCGTCTTGCTATATTTTTTTCATTATTATGCGCACCGTACAAGGTAATGAGTTCATACTCATCATCACGAAAATCCACACTAGCACTTAATGCTCTAAGCAACTTTAGCTGCTGCTGACCTTCATTATCGAAACGGACTGAACGGGTAATGACATCCCACTTTTGATATAGGCTATAGGATAGTACAACCTTTACATCAATTAATGGGTCTTCAAGGATGATTTCCAGTGTTTCTACTTCGCCATCATCCTCCGCATACGTAGAAGGAAGCCCTTTCAATTTTGGTTTGCCTTGGTAAACCCGATGTTCTTTATACCGAAAATCTGTCACCGTAGAACCATTCTCCAATTGAAGCTGATACGCAGGAATCCTGAAATCACTATTTCCAAATGACGGATATTCCTGCGGGATGGTATCCAGTGAAAAGGCTCGATCCGCCCCATCCGGATTGGGTGAAAATCCTCTATCCATAAAGATAATTTTATTGCTCCCCCGATAGTTCTGAATTTTCTTTCCCCAATACAAATGGGCTAAATAACCATCTCGTATAACCTGCATGACATAACTCGTATTGCTGCCTTGTAAATGGAATAAAAGCTTCTCTTTATCGATGATTATAGCCATAGTGACCCCCTTGTAGCGCCAATAGTAATATTTTCAAGAAGTATAAATTATGTTGTTTCCTTGTTTCTTACACCCTAATAATAATTGAATAGTTTTAATAATTATATGGAATAATGTAGACTCTATATGAAACGGTGTGATAATATGCAGAGATGAATTAAGAGGTGAAACCAAATGAGTTCGCATTTTTCCAATCATTCCTATAACAACCTGGATCTTAATTTATACACATGTGGCAAAGAGAGCTGTACCAGCAAACACTCTTATGGTCCAGCCATTCGAAGCGGGTATATGGTGCATTTTATTTTAAAAGGAAAAGGGATCTTTAAAGTCAATGATAAAATCTATCATTTGGAGAAAAACGATGCTTTCTTTATTGAGCCGAAGGTTTTAATTTACTACGAAGCGGATGAAGTCGACCCGTGGGAATATGCCTGGATCGGTTTTAATGGGGTGCAAGCCAAAGAATATCTAAGCCGAACCTGTATCAATAGGGATAATCCCATTTTCCAGTTCGAAGCCGAGGGCAGCCTTGCCCGCTGTATGGAGAGCATCGTCGTTTCTTCTACGCTGAAATCCAACAAAGACCTGCTGCTTGCATCCAAGTTGTATGAATTTCTATATCTGATGTTTGAACTTTATCCTAATCAGGAAGTCAACAATGAGGTAAGACAGCAGCGGTATATTAAAGAAGCGCTTCTCTTTATTCAGCAAAACTATTCACATTTCATTACCGTAAGTGACATTGCCAAGTACATTTCAATTGACCGTTCGTATTTGCATCGTTTATTTAAACAGCAACTCAATAAGTCACCGCAGGAATTTTTATTGCATTTGAGGATTGAAAAATCATGCTCCCTATTAAAAAATACTTCCCTGAAAATCGGAGATATTGCTCGGTCTGTAGGGTATAAAGATGTACTCCTATTCTCCAAGATGTTCAAAACGGTCAACAAATTGACCCCATCCGAATACCGAAAACATCACCAGAAATAACACGCTTTGTTCGTAACTAAGTTAGGCATTTTCATTCCAGAAACAAAAAAATAGCAGCAGCATGGAGTAACCTCAAGTCCATACTGCCGCTATTTTATCAACATCAGTTCCCATTTTGCTTCGTATAATACTCGGTGATCAGATCAAGGAACACCTTGGGGAACGCCAAGGTGGACATATCTGCCTCACTGATCCAGCGGTACCCCGCTGGCAAGGTGCTACTCGCCTGATCCGCCTGCTCAGCGAGCGCAATCAACGCACCTGGCTTCGCCGCGGTGCTGTAGCTGGCCCGCTGCTCGGCAGCCAGCGGCTGTTCGCCCGCCTTCCCGGCAGGGGAGGCGACCTCTTCACACTGGAACACACGCAGGTTCCAGTGAATGTGGCTGAACGTGTGCTCCGCCTCACGTACAAACCGCACCGGGCGCGCATGCACGCCCTCTGCCAACAAATGAGCCGCCAGATGGTCCATGGCTGGCTCATCCGGCACCGGGCCGTTGTAGCCCTCCGGCCCGGCAAGCTCATGCGGCAGCTCCCACATGCGGGCCAACAGGCCCTTGGCCGGGCGTTGCCGTACAAGCAGGCGACCTGCGTTCGCGCCGCTGCCCTCGATGAGGGCGACGGAGCGTGGCTCCAGGCGCGGCGGCTTCGCTTTTGTTTTGACTGGCAGCGTCTCCTCGCGGCCTGCCAGCCTGCCCGAGCAATGCTCCATGACCGGACAGGTCAGGCAATGGGGCGACTTTGGCGTGCAGACTAGCGCTCCCAGTTCCATCAGCGCCTGATTAAAATCAGAGGCTCTCCCTTCGGGAATCAGCTCCCTGACCAGACTTTCCATATGCGACCGCGTGCTACCCTTCATAATATCCTCTTCAATGAGGAAATAACGTGACAGCACACGCATCACATTCCCGTCTACAGCAGGCTCTGGTCGATTAAAGGCAATGCTCATAATGGCCCCCGTCGTATATGGACCTACACCTTTCAGTGCCGCAACAGCCTGCGTATCATCCGGCACCTGCCCACCGTGAAGCTCAACTACCTGTTTCGCTGCCGTTTGCAAATTCCGGGCCCGTGAATAATACCCCAGCCCTTCCCATAGCTTGAGCACATCCTCCTCGGGCGCTTCCGCCAGCGCTTCAATCGTCGGAAAACGTGCAATAAAGCGATTAAAATACGGAATGACCGTATCGACACGTGTCTGTTGAAGCATAATTTCCGAAATCCAGATATAAAAAGGATTGCGATGGCGGCGCCACGGCAAGTCGCGTTTGTTACGTGTATACCAATTCAACAGTTCAAAGCTAAAATAACGCTTTTGTTCCAATGTATTTGTAGTCATCCCATCACGTCTCCTTATATTCGACAATCACAAAAGCAGAGGCAATGTTAGGCTGATGTGTAATACTCAAGTGAATGCTGTAATTCGAGTCACCCGTATTCGGCAATCTCAGTCGATCCCACGCAGACGAAGACAAATAAACTACGGGCTTCCCCCCAGGTTCAGGTAGAATATCCATATCACTGAACCCGATGATTTGTCCAATTCCACAGCCGAAGGCTTTCGTTACCGCTTCCTTGGCGGCAAAGCGCCCTGCTACGAACTCCGCTAGCCTCCCCTTGCGTTCCACTGCAAGCTCGCGTTCTGCCGGGGTTAACACCCGATTCAAAAATGCATCTGCATACTTACCTGCCAGAATATGAGCCATACGGCTTATTTCCAGCACATCATGTCCAATTCCGTAGATCATTTGGGTATTCCCCGCCCTTTTTTTACTTTACTGGATCTATTGTAACAGTGCGTCCACACCCTGGCGAGTCGCAAAGGCGTAAAAGCGTCACCAAAATATGTTAAAATGAGAGAGGCAATCAGTGAATGCTTGAAATTCGCGGATATGCCGGTTTAAAAACTCCCGTAGAAAGGAAGGATAGGATGTCAGAAACGATTGTGGTTGAAGCAGGTACCGATGCAGGAACAGATGCGGTGATCCGTGCCTCCTGGTTTCCCGCTAAAAATACGGCCAAAAGCCTGCTCATCATCGCTCATGGCTACAAAGGATTTAAGGATTGGGGTATGTTCCCCTTTATAGCAGAAGCATTGAGTATGGATAACCATGTGGTAACCTTCAACTTTTCACATAATGGCATAGGTGAGGATCTGGAGAATTTTACCGAGCTGGAAAAGTTCGCACGCAATACCTATAGCCGCGAACAAGAAGATTTGGTACTATTGCTGTCCAATCTGAGAGCACGCCATGAATTCAGAGAATTGCCGTTGCTTCTGTTAGGACATAGCCGAGGTGCGGGAAGCTGCTTTGTATATGCTCTAGATCATCCCGGCGAGATTGCTGGCGTCATTTCATGGAATGGCGTAACAGATCTTGATCTGTTTACTTTACCGCAAAAAGAAGAAATGCGTGCCAAGGGACGCAGCTATGTGCAAAACGCCAGAACCGGGCAACAGCTTCCGCTGGATGCTGTCATTCTGGACGACCTGGAGCACAATCGCGAGCGTTTTGCCATTGTAGACAGACTTGCCAACAGCCAGCTCCCAGTTGTGCTTATCCAGGGAACCGAAGACTCCAAACGTCTACGGGAAGGCTCTGCCCAACTCACCTCCGTTCGTCCCGATATCGAGTGGGTACAAATTCAAGGCGGCAATCATACTTTTAACACGGTTCACCCATTCCAGGGAGGCAGTCTTCAACTGGATCAGGCGATTACCGAAACCCGCCGCTTCATTGACTGGATCACCATTAGGCAATAGCCCCTTCAATACAAACGGCGATCCGCCAGGCGGATCGCCGCATTTATTTAGTTTAGCATTTTACAATTCCAAAATGATTCATGCTTACACTCCTGGAATGCTTGTCCGCTTATGTGCTGTACGTGTAAAATAGCTTTCCAGCTTTTCGCGGTCCGCCGGATCAATTTCCTTGCCTTCCAGATAGTCGCTGTTTGCTTCGTAGGAGATCCCCAGTTCCTTTTCATCCGTCTGGCCTTCCCACAATCCTGCTGTAGGCGCTTTGTCCAAAATAGCCTGTGGAACTCCAAGATAGCTGGCTAACAAACGTACCTGACGTTTGTTGAGCGTACTGAGCGGTGTAATATCGACCGCACCATCGCCCCATTTGGTATAAAAGCCTGTAATGGCTTCTGAAGCATGATCTGTACCCACGACGAGCAGGTTCAGTTCATTCGCGAGTGCGTACTGAACCACCATACGTGTTCTTGCCTTTACATTCCCTCTCACTTGCGGAGTGATGGAACGTTCCAGACCCATATCCTTTAATGCATGCTCCACTTCCACGGCAACCTCATCCACGGCTTCCTTAATGTTCGTTTCCCCAGCATATTTCAAATTGAACGCTTTAGCCACTGCGTAGCTATGATCGATATCTTCCTGTTGACCATATGGCTGGAATACACCTAGCGTTTTGTATTCTTGCCCTTGCTCCTGCGTCAACTCATCTGTAGCCTGCTTGCACAAGGCGGCAGCTACGGCACTGTCAATCCCGCCACTAATGGCGATCAACAGCCCTTTGCTTCCTGTTTTTGTTACGTACGACTTGAGGAAATCCACACGCTTGCGGACCTCCGCCTCTACGTTGATCGTAGGCTGTACTCCCAATTCAGCAATAATCTGTTCCTGCAAACTCATCAGATAAGCACCTCTTTTTTAGGAATTTCCTTCACAAGCCAACACGCAAAAGCCCCGGCAAGTTTCGCAGGCGAAAAATGCGGGGGCATAGCTTGAGCAGTCTTACCGGCAAAAACGGTCAAATGCACCGGTCAAATCAGCAGCAATCTGATCTGCCGAACGATCTTCGATCTGATGACGCTCGATGAAGTGAACCAGTTCGCCGTCTTTCAGCAGCGCGATCGAAGGGGAAGATGGCGGATACGGTGCGAAAAATTCGCGAGCCTTCGCCGTTGCTTCCTTATCCTGTCCCGCAAAAACCGTATACAGATGATCCGGCGTAATATCATGCTTCAGCGCTTCAGCTATACCCGGGCGGCATTGGCCTGCGGCACAACCGCATACCGAGTTCACAACCACCAGCACTGTACCTTTAGCATCAGGCAGCTTGGCCTCCACATCTTCAGAAGTACGCAATTCCTGAATCCCAAGATTCGTCAGTTCATCGCGCATAGGCTGAACTGAATCTCTCATATATTGATCGAAAGACATAGACATATTCTTTCACTCCTTTTCATTAAATCATGTATACTACGTTTCTAATTTCATCCTGTGCCGTAGTAAAGGCATGGACATCTAAAGCCCATTATACAATCTTTTTCACGTAATTTGCAAAAAATCCGGTTACATCTTTGCACAATTATTTCTGTATCGAATTTATGACAGGAGGCTCAGAATGCTCCCGATAAGTCGGAATGGTTCTGCGAAGACGGACTTTAAACTGTGTGCCCATTCCCTCCACCGAATCTACGGCAATCGTACCGTGATGACGCTCCACTATACTTTGACATAAGGCCAGACCCAAACCTGTACCTTTCGTTTTGGTTGTATAAAAAGGCTGGAATAGCTTTTCAAGCTGTTTTGGCGGAATTCCCGGACCAGTATCCCTCACTTCCAGTTCGACAAAATCCCCTTCCTCATGAGTAGAAATGGTCAGCACGCCCTTTTCCCCCATAGCTTCCATCGCATTACGCGATAAATTAAGCAGCAATTGCTTGATCTCCTTAGGGTTCAGATGCAGCATCGTTACATGATCCTCCAGCTTTAACTCGATCGTCTGCCCCCTCAGGTTCGCATCTGCCCACAATAGAGGTGTTAGTTCACGAATGATGTCATGCAGATGACACTGCTCCTTCTCGACAATCCGATTCTGGGCCAGGGAAAGAAAATCATTAATAATCCCATTCGCCCGATCCAGCTCCTCCATTACGATGCGGTAGTAATGGCCTAGAGAATCAGGGCTTTTCTCGCGCATAAGCTGTAAAAACCCGCGCACAACCGCCATCGGATTACGTATTTCATGAGTAATGCCCGCGGCCATCTGCCCGACCAGACTGAGCCTCTCAAAATTGCCCAGCTCACTGCGGAGCGTCTCCAGCTCTGTAATGTCCTGCAAGGCGATAATGACGCCTGTGGTTTGATTCATATGTTTATCCCGAAAAGGGAGGAAACTTGAAAAGAATACTTTGGGAGATACATTTATAAAATCAGCGCCTGCTTCTCCTTCCAATGCTTTCGCAACTCGTTCGTTAACTACAGGCGAAGCGC
Organism: Paenibacillus sp. FSL W8-0439; assembly: GCF_038008995.1. Lineage (NCBI taxonomy): Bacteria > Bacillati > Bacillota > Bacilli > Caryophanales > Paenibacillaceae > Paenibacillus > Paenibacillus sp. FSL W8-0439. The sequence goes on along the minus strand of NZ_JBBPAK010000001.1, from coordinate 812,754 downwards.
TAAAACCGTACAACGAGTTTAAGGGACGGCCTACGACCTCAGGCAGCGTAATATAGGGATCGAAGTCCCGGTAGAGCTCCAGCATCGTTTTGTTCATATGTATAACTCGTTCTTCGCTGTCCAAAGTAACAAGAGATAACGGCATCAAATCCATGACTTGACGCAGCTTATCCACTTCGATTAAATATTTGCTCGTAAACTCAGTTACATCTCGCCGCAGCGTCAGTTTCTCAAAGGAATTATGCATCAGACTTACGACCGCAAAACTTGCCAACACACCTACAGCAACATTCCAAAACGTTGTAAGCAGATCAGGAATGTATACTGAAATGTTCTGTTTGCCCCACAATAGCGGTAATAAAGCCTTAAGCAGCATATCAGCCACAACATATGTGAAAATTACGAGCTTTTTGTCCAACAATGTTCCTCTTTGAAAAAACTTGACATGCAGTAGCATAAAAGGAAAAAGGATAAAAGCAGTGCCCACATACATTGGGGACATTTCTATCGACTGCGCTATAATTAGGACACCCGTCAATGCAGAAGCAGCGAGTACAAAGGAAGTGCGACGTGTACCGTACATGACGCCCACAGTAAGGGGAATAATACCGAGATTGGAAGGTAGGCCATATGGAGGCTGGTATTGAAAGAGCGAACATAGCAATATGGCTGGCAAGCAACACAAATAAAGTATGCCTTGATGAGGTCCGGGAAGCAGATGGCCTGCCCAAACCTTTTTCTTGTCTCCATAATCCGTTAATATAGAGAAAAAACCCGCCGATATAACGGCAAGGAGAACTTGGAGCACACTTTCCTTTAACGCAATTAACAAGGACTTCTCCCCCTCATCATCTTTCCTTGACGCCGTTAGTTGAATTAAAGCACAGGCTACAATATATTACAATATATGTGTTAAAATCCCGGTGTAGAACGACAAATTCTGCTAAATACCGGATATATATAAGAGGATCGTTTTTACGTTTTTTTACTTACTCCTATAAAATAGAAGATATACACAGCTACTGTGCTCAGAGTCTATCTAAAGAGACGGGATTACGATATGATGGAAAATTTGTTACGCGATTCTGAATTTTTTGAAAATTTGTCGACGAAAAGGAAGAGGTTTATGACTTACGACGTAATTGTGATCGGAGGCGGCTCAGCCGGCTTAATGGCCGCGGCGGCTGCTAGTGGCGAGGGCGCCAAGGTGCTTTTAGTGGAAAAGGGAAATAAACTCGGACGAAAGCTGGGGATCTCCGGTGGAGGTCGCTGCAATGTCACGAATGCAAAAGAGCTGGATGAACTCATTCGCCACATTCCCGGCAATGGCCGTTTTCTGCACAGTGCCCTGGCTGCTTTTGGCAATCGGGATATCATCGCCTTCTTTGAACAACTAGGTATAGCCTTAAAGGAAGAAGACAACGGGCGTATGTTCCCAGTGACGGACAAAGCCAAAACGGTCGTCGACGCTTTGATTAATAAGGTACGCTCTCAAGGAGTCGAAATTCGGACAAGCTGTCCTGTTCAAGAAGTGATTTACAAAGAAGGTCATACGGCTGGCGTGCGGCTGCGTTCCGGTGAAATGCTGCGTAGCCGTAACGTCATAGTCGCTGTGGGTGGCAAGTCCGTCCCTCATACAGGCTCGGAAGGTGACGGCTATGCATGGGCAGAGCAAGCAGGGCATACCATTACGGAACTATATCCAACAGAGGTCCCGCTAACGTCAGGCGAGACATTCATCCAGACAAAAGAGCTTCAGGGACTCTCCTTACGAAACATCAGCCTGACCGTATGGAATGCGAAACAAAAGAAGGTTGTCGTTCATGAAGGAGATATGATTTTCACACATTTTGGTTTGTCTGGTCCAACTGCTTTGCGTTGCAGTCAGTTTGTCGTCAAGGGAATGAAAAAAGATAAGGTAAACACGGTGTTATTAACTCTCGATTTACAGCCTCACAAACATGCTGATGAAGTCTACCGTGAGACGCTGGAACTGGCATCGGTCGATGCAAAAAAGGCGATCAAAAACGTACTTAAGTCTTATCTACCGGAACGCATGATTCCGTTACTGCTTCAGCAAGCTGAACTGCGTGAAGATTTGACCTATGATCATATTCCCAAGCAGCAATGGCAAGAACTCGCCCAGCGAATCAAGGCGTTTCCCATTCGTGTGAATGGTACGCTCTCGCTGAAAGAAGCATTTGTTACCGGGGGCGGTGTGAACTTGAAGGAAATTAATCCGAAAACAATGGAATCCAAGCTTATGCCTGGATTGTTTTTCTGCGGTGAGATTCTGGATATTCACGGCTACACTGGAGGCTATAATATTACAGCGGCGTTTACGACAGGACATACAGCAGGGACGCAAGCGGCCGTAAACACTTAAGACGCTGCGCTACAACCCGCCATTACAACCGCGTTTTTTAGGACAAGGAAATTAAAAAGACTTAAATCAGTTGCATTGCTGATTTAAGTCTTTTTTTGAGTCGTCGCGTATTGAACAAACTCTATCTTGTTTTGACGTTTACCGCTATGCCTATACCTCAATAATGATAGGTAAAATCATAGGTCTTCTCTTGGTCTGGCTGTAAATAAACTGACCCACATTATCTTTTAACATCTGCTTAATCAGGCCCCACTGACTCATTTCGATTTCTGTTAACTCGTTCACTGTGGTCATAATCGTGTCACGAATCTGATTCATCAACTCTTCGGAATCCTTAACATATACAAAGCCTCTGGATATAACCTCTGGCGCAGCGAGCATTTGCTTCTCGTTTTTGCTCAGAGTCATCACAATAATCAGCATACCGTCTGAGGAAAGTTTTTTACGGTCCCGCAGTACAATATTACCTACATCACCAGTTACCAGCCCGTCTACCAGGCTATTGCCGGATGGTACTTTGGGCCCCAGGGATGCCCTTCCCTCTGCGATTTGAATCGTCTCACCGTTTTGGACGATAAATACATTCTCCATAGGAATCCCTACTGACTCTGCTAGCTGACGATGCTGATGCAGCATTCTGAATTCACCATGTACAGGAATCAAATACTGGGGTTTCATTAGGGTCATCATTAATTTTAACTCTTCTTGGCTGCCATGACCGGATACGTGCATCCCCGTGGCGCTGCCCGATCCATAAATCACGTTGGCGCCCAGTACGTACAGGTTATCGATGACTTGGGAAAGATTTCGTTCATTCCCGGGTATAGCTCCTGCAGCGATGATCACAGTATCACCAGGCAAAATTTCGATTTTGGGATGCAGAGAATTGGCAAGTCGGGACAGTGCAGCCATCGGTTCCCCCTGACTTCCTGTACATAATACTGCAATTTCTTCTGCAGGATACCGCTCCGTTTCTCCAGCCTCAATCAACAAGTCCTCCGGCATATGCAAGAATCCTAGTTCCTTAGCCACGGACACCACATTGATCATACTGCGCCCCAGTAAAACAAGTTTTCTGCCTGTCTCCACAGCCGCATCAATGACCTGTTGGACACGGTTAACATTGGAAGCAAATGTAGAAATGAAAACTTGCTGTTTGGCTCTGGCAAAAGCGTCCAAAATATGCCCGCCAACCAAACGCTCCGAAGGAGTAAAGCCTGGTCTTTCGGCATTTGTACTTTCGGAAAGAAGCACTTTAACTCCTTGTTTTCCAATCTCAGCCATGCGATGAAGGTCAGGGAAAGGTCCGCTGACAGGAGACATGTCGAATTTAAAATCCCCGGTATGAACCACATTTCCTTCTGGTGTCTTGAAAAAGACGCCCAAGCAATCAGGGATGCTGTGTACAGTGGTGAAAAAGGATGCCTGAATCGAACCCGCCTGAATGGTTGAATCCGCATCTATAAGATGAAGCTCAGCATCACGTAAAAGGTTATGTTCCTTTAGCTTAATTTTAATCAATTCGATAGTGAGTTTTGTGCCATATACGGGGATATTAATCTGCTTCAGTAAATAAGGAATGCCCCCGATGTGATCCTCATGGCCATGCGTTACAATGAGCGCTCTGACTTTATCCTGATTCTCCTGTAGATAGGTGACATCTGGTACAATGAGGTCAATACCAGGCAAATTTTCATTAGGAAACTTGGAACCACAATCAATGACGACAATATCCTGATCATATTGGATAAGGTACATATTTTTACCAATCTCATTAACACCGCCTAAAGCAGCAATGAGTAATCTGTTATCAGCAAGCATCAAGTTTATTTCCTCCTTAGGAAAATGCTATCCATATTATTTATTTTCCACGTAAACTTATACACCCTATTGGGAAAGAAATGAGTAGCCTTCCTACATAAGAGAGGACTTGTTTCACCAACACAAAAAGAAGCCCTTGTCTCTAACAGACAGGGGCCCTCACTTGATTGATTAGATACCCACCGCAGCCGATATAGCAGCAAAAATAGCAGCAATCAGCCATAGGATCGGGAATAGTTTGAAGATTACCTTCAGCCACTGTCCAAAGCTGATCCGGGCAATGGCCAATCCTGCCAGCAACACTCCGCCTGTTGGTGAAATGAGATTGGTTAACCCGTTACCAAATTGGTACGCTGTGACTACAGCTTCACGATTGATGCCTACAAGATCGCCAAGCGGTGCAAGTACAGGCATGGTTAGTGCAGCTTCCCCTGAAGAAGAGGGAACGAGGAAAGTAATGATATTATGCGCAAGCAGCATAATAGTCGTGAATAAATAACTTGGCAATCCTTCCAGGACGCTTGCAAGTGCATTCAATACGGTATCTATAATCATCCCCTGTTCTGCGATAATCAGAATTCCGCGGGCGAGGCCTATGATCACCGCGGCGTAGATAAATTCACCGCATCCTTTTACAAAATTCTCAGCTATTTCCTTCTGACTCATTTTGGTGACAACCCCAACAAAAATACCAAGGGCAAAGAAAAGGGCGCCGATCTCCGTCATATACCAGCCTTTGACCAAAATCCCCCAAACAATTGCTCCAAGCGTTACAATAAATCCACCTATAATTAATTTGTCCCGAAATGTGAAGACGACGTCCTCATCTGTGCTTTCCTTTATAAACTGCTCGCGGTTTATAATATCACTCTGAAACACGATGGATTTCTCTGGATTTCGCTTAACCCGGTGCGCATACCACATCGTAAAAGCAATAGAAATCGCCGTAAATACAAGCCATTCGATAAATCTCAGCCAGAGCTGAGGATTCCCCTCCACTCCTGCGATCCCCTGGGCAATCAACACCGAAAATGGATTGACTGTCGAACCAACATAGCCAATTTGCGTTCCCAGAAATAAAATAAGAATCGCGGTCATAGAGTCAAAACCCAAGGCAAACATTAACGGAATGAAAATCGCATAAAGTGGGATAATTTCTTCACTCATCCCAAAAGTAGAACCTCCGAGACTGAAGATCACCATAGCAATGGGAATAAGCAAAATCCCCTTATTCTTTAGCCGCCTGGCAAGAGCTGTCAGCGCACGATCAATGGCCCCTGTCTGCAGAATAATACCGAAGGAGCCGCCTACGATAAGAACAAAAGAGACGACATCGGCGGCATTGATAATCCCCTCAATCGGGGCGCTAAGGATTTGGGGGATACCCTGTCTTAAATCACCATTCTCTCCCGTTTTGGGTACAGAGTGATAGGTTCCTGAAACGATTGCCGTTTTGGTCACACCGTTCACTGTCACTTCATGACGCTCAAATTGACCGCTGGGTACAATCCATGTCAACGCGGCGACTGTAATAATAATCAAAAATATTAAGGTATAGCTATGGGGCAAGGATAATTTCCATTTCTTATTCGTGATGTTCATGTTTATCCCTCATTCCAAGAATGGTTATACGTAACCTTCCCTCCCATAATGGTCAATATCACTTGGGCATCCCTGATGTCACCAGCGGATGCATTAAGGAGGTCGCGATCAAAAACGGCGATGTCAGCATATTTTCCAGCCTCCAGCGTACCTGTCACCTCTTCCATATAACAATGTTTGGCTCCATTAATCGTCCATGCCTTTAAAACTTCGGATGGCGGCATTCCTTGGTCAGGATACCAGCCTCTAGCAGGCGAGCCATCCGGGAATAATCGGTGAGAGGCTGCATACAGCGAATCGGGGACACTGGTGATAAATAAAGGCAAATCAGTACCTATGGTGATCGGCACGTTAGCTTCCAGCATGGACTTATAATTATAAAAGCGGCTTTCATTCTGTTTGCCTGCCACTGCAGACATATAAGCCTCTTCGTAAGAGGGATTGAGCAGCAGAATCTGGGCATAGACCTCGGCAAAAATTTCGTTCTCTCCCATTCTGGTCAGATCATCTGGATGAGGATACTCCAGATCACTGATCGAATGTCTGATAAGGTGATTGCCCTGCTGCAAGCGGCATTTTTCAATCATGGATACGGCTTGGCGAATTGCTGCATCGCCTTCTGCCGTTAGGCAGCATTTGATCCCCTGGCTGTCTGCTTCCAGAACAGAGGCTTCAATCTTCTCATAATCAACTGTCCTCAAATTCGTGACCCCAGGCATATCTGCGTAAGGCTCCAACATGTCCCCTGTATGATCTGCTACAACGCCGTCAAGCATCAGCTTGTAACCTTGGAAACGAATAAGGTCGCCATTGTAAAGTGCTTTATATTGGATACCAATGCTTAGATCAAACGGTTCAACAACTGGTTCCAGCGAGAAATGAAATCTGAGTGGCAATTCACCTTTTTCCTTCAACTCATCTAGAATCGGAAGCAGCTCACTATGTCGGTCAAAGCCGATATCTTTTATAGAAGTAACTCCTCGTGCAGCCAACATACGGCAAAATTCCATAAACTCTTGTTGGACAAGGCTACGGTCCTGCATCATAGCTTGGAGCAATAAAGCACGTGCTTCGGCACTGCATTGATCAGGCGAAAATTGGTATTTATTCTCAGCCAATCGGTTCATCCAGCAGTAGCTTTTATTTCGGTTGATAGCGATGACCGCCCGATCGGGAAACAATCCATCCAACAAGCTTGAATCAGGCAGCTTCCCCCATCTGTCCTCGCTCCAACCGAAAGCGGTTACATCTCTTCCTGGCGGAAGGTTGTTTGCCTCTTGTAGCAAGAGTTCCATTGCTTCTTCACTGGAGGCCGTATGCGCCAGATCCACGCCCCGATGCATTGACATGTATCCGGTAAAAAATACATGGTTGTCATGGATTCCCGGCATGATAAAGGCATCGCCCAGATCATAGACAACCGTTTCGGCTCCTATCCAGGCTTGTGCCTCTTCCGGACGCCCCACCGCTGCAATACGTTCTCCTCGGACTGCAACAAACCCGGGCGAAGCTTCATCTTCCAATCCATTAAAAATAGCATGGGAGAGTAAAACTTTGTCTGCTAATGTATCGTTCTTCCCTTGCACAGTTTCACCACCTCACGATTGATTCACCTAACAACATGACGTAATATAACGTTATGTTAATGCTTCTGCTTCTCCCTATTGGATGGAAGCAGAAGCCACACTTACCTGAACCCCCTTGCATTACAGGCAACGGATTATATGGAGAATTGATAACGGTCTCCGATGATGTACTGCTTTCCTACATGAACCGGGCTTCCGTGCTGGTCATAGATCATTGTATGCATGTAAAACAACGCCTGTCCGATCGCCGTCTCCAGCAGCTTGGCCTGATTTTCATCCGCCAAAGCAATTTGTAATATCGTCTCTCCCGGCTGGTTAGGATCGATGCTGTATTTTTGCCGCAGCAGCTCGTATACAGACCCTTCCAACTGCTCGTTCATTAGAAATGCAAAACGGTCATAAGGATAAAAATTGTTTTCCAGCATCAGGGGGCGATCATCCGCATATCTTTTACGCTGGATAAATAACACCTTTTCTCCTGGCGATAGCTGCAATTGATGTGCAATTTCCTCATCTGCTCCTACGATTTCACGTTTTGTGACCACACTATGTGAAGAAATCCCATTGGATTTGCAAGCAGCCGTAAAGCTGATGACATGTTCAATCTTCCGTCCAATCTTGGGGATATTGACAAAGGTGCCTTTCCCCTGACGTTTGGTCAAATATCCTTCATGAACTAATTCGGCAATTGCTTTTCTTACGGTAATACGACTTACATTATACATCTCGCTTAACTCTGTTTCAGTCGGTATACGGCTTCCCTGCGTAAATGTTCCATTATGAATAGCGGTTTTGACCGCTTTTTGTAATTGCATATATAATGGCTCCGCTTGGTCTGAATTTAACATCATGTACCCTCACTTGTCATATAACGTTATATCACTCTCACTTAGAGTATCAAAGGTTACATATTCTTACAAGTGAAGATATTCGAAAAGGATCGTCAATAATGAACGCCGTATCCGAAGGAACCTTCTACCAGACAGCTCTGGGCGGCAAGCCTTGAGCCTTCTGCCATAGCATCCTGAATGTTGCCTTTTTCCAAAAAGCTCAGTAAAAAAGCAGTTATATAAGAGTCGCCTGCCCCCATGGTATCCACAGTGTCAACGGAATCAGGCATTTGAAAATAGAACTTCGTACCATCATAGGCGATGGATCGGTCACCGCCACGTGTCGCGACCAGAATTTGTCCCTCTTTTTTTCGATTGGAGCGGATATAATTCTGTGTCTCTTCATCCGTCATATGGCTGCAAGAGAAAAATGCAAAATCGGCATACGTAATATTTTGTTCTACCTGTGTATCTGTAAAATCATCTGAAAAATCAAAAGAAATAGGGATTCCTAGTGTCTCTAATTCAGGCAGCAAGTGACCTGTATGACTGTACAAGCCAGTATGAATTAGGTCGAATCCGCCAAGATAGTTCCTGTCATCTTCGCTCAGTTCCAATGGATAGAGACGTGTCACTCCCCCCTCATTACTGCCGAGAAATACTCTGTCTCCGTCTTCCAGGGTTACACGTGCACAGCCGTTCTCACCGCTGTGATGTCTGCACCGTGAAATATCGATGTCAAGCTCACGCAGGGTGTGTTCTACATGCCGTGCTTCGTTGTCGTCCCCAAACACACCTATAAAGGCTGCATCCACTCCCGCTTTTTTGGCAAACACACTAAAATTAAGCGCATTGCCGCCAGGGTACATCATACGCAGATGAACATATTTATCTACCACATTATCGCCAATGCCTAGAACCTTCATGATGGTTTCCTCCTGTTGGTAGGTGCGCTTAGTAAGCTACTTTGCCCATATAACGGCGAGTTTCCAATGGGTGATTGCGTACATTTGCTAGTGCTTCACGATATACACATACAATGCTGTAGAATAACACCGGGTTAAAAAACTCTACTACTTCGTCTGCAATCGTTCCGATGCCAAGCTCCTTTGCATCAATCACTTCCACTTTCTCGGCATACTGATTCAGGAAAGTCTGTGCCCGCTCATCCAGCGCCCGTGTACGTCCTTCGTTGATCATCAGAATAAATGGAGTTTCCTTATCCGTTACTTCAAACGGACCATGGAAGAATTCACCGGAATGGATAGAAGCTGCATGGAGCCATTGCATTTCCATCAGCGAGCAGATGGCAAATCCGTAAGCATGTCCATAAGACGCTCCGCTGGTCAGGATATAGAAGAGTTCCTCGTTGCGGTATCTGTCTGCGAATACTTGGGCACGTGGTTCAACTTGGACTTTGGCCCGGTTAATAATCCCATTGATTGCCCCCAATCCGTTCTGGAAAGCCGGGTAATGCGCATATCCCTCAGCGATTTGAAGCAGTTCAACCGTAAGTTCTAAAATAATGGCCATCGGGTTGTTTTTAACATCGCTCTCATCCCCCCACTCGTAGAGGAAGGAATAATCCGAATAGTTGAGCAGGGAAGCTTCACTATTGTGGGTTAAGCCGATGGTATAAGCACCTTTCTCTTTGGCTGATTTAGCAGCCGCGACCGATTCTGGAGTATTTCCACCGTGAGAGCAAACGATGACCACTGAGTGTGCCCCCAATCGTTTTGGCAATGCATGTACAAACTCATTTGCTGTATACATGCCTGCTACCAGTTTTCTTGCTTCACTATCCAGAAAATATTTTGAAGGATACATATCCACTAGTGAGCCCCCGCAGGCCACTAAATAAACCTCGGAAATCTCCCCATTCGCTTGTTCAAAAATCGTCTGAACCGTCTGTTGTACATTCATTTTTTATCTCTCCTTTTATATAACGTTATATAACGTATTGTTTACGAGATAAATATAAGCGCTTTCACTAAAAGTGTCAAGCCTCTCATTAAAAAAAGCTCTAACCCTTTTGTATAAGGATTAGAGCTCCTTTGGGATTGGATTCATTGGGTTAGCAAATAACGAGGCTGTGGCTACATATACGCACAAAAATATGGTCTTACACATGGGTTTGTCCGAATAAACTAAATGAGACAAATACATAACGTCCAATAAATAATCAAGGAGGAAAACACCATTAATACATTTATCAGTTATGTTTTTCTGGGTCTGTCTCTTTCAGCTCCCATTGGACCTATCAATGCCGCGCAATTAGATCGAGGTATTAAAAATGGATTTTGGCACGCATGGTTTATTGGACTAGGTGCAATCACAGCAGACATTATCTATATGATGCTTGTCTATTTGGGAATGATCCATCTTCTTAATTCCCCATTTGTCAAAGCTTTTTTATGGCTGTTTGGCTTTTTCGTGCTTGTGTATACAGGTCTTGAAAGCATTAAAAATGCTGGTGTGATTTCAGAATCCGAATTAAGGGGAAATAGTAATACCCTGACCAACTCCTTTGTAGCCGGCTTTCTGATGTCGTTGTTTAATCCTCTCTCCATCCTTTTCTGGCTTGGGATTTACGGATCCATACTGGCCAACGTCGCTAATACTTATCCAGTACAACAGCTATTGATTTACAGCGGAGCGATTGTACTAGGCGTGTTGGCCTGGGATGTGACGATGGCAGCCGCTTCAAGTGTTTTCCGTCGATTTCTCAGACCCGGATTGCTTAAAACCATCTCTTGGATGTCAGGTCTGTCTCTTGTAGGCTTTGGCTTTTATTTTGGTGTACAGGCATTTCAATTACTTTTTTTACGCTAACGCTTGTCTTCTTAATAAAGTTAACGAGATTCCTTGTCGTGTTTTCGACGCACCCATTGTACAATGAGGTCACATATGGCAATTAACAAGACTAACAGTAAACTGACGTAAACCCCAGGGCGGCTAAGCTTATGAAAAAAGGCCCCTACTACAGCCAAAGCGATCAGCAATAAGCCAATCCAGCGTTTAATATTGCTCGATGTGCTTGATTCCAGTAACTTACCTGAAGACAGCAAAATAAAGCACCAGTTATATAGCAGCATTAAGCCCGCAGCGGTTGTGATATATTCATACACTTTTCCTGGTAGCAGCAACGATAATACGATTGCTGAGATTAATCCAACAGAGATCAAACTAAGTGCATACAGAGGATATTTGCCCTTCCACTTCCGTGAGAACAGGGTGGGCGCATCTCCTTCCTGGGCAAGAGTAATCATCATCGAAGTCTCTGCATATAGCGATGCTGTCATCGTTGAGAATCCTGCAATAATCAGGACTCCATTAAACAAATGAGGCACAAAGACCAGATGATCGCTACTGAGCGCAAGCACAAAAGGACTTTCCTTCGGATTAAAGGCACTTAATGGTACCATAGACACAGCGAGCCCAATTGATAGCACATACACTACAACCAGCGTAATCAGCATGACTTTTCCTGCTTTGGGTGCTTCCTCCGGGTTTTGAAGTCGGTTAGACATAATTCCAAGCACTTCAATACCTCCGTATGCATAAAAGGCAAAAATAAAAGATGACCATAATCCTATGCCACCGGTTGGAAAAAAGTCTTTGTAGCTGAGGGGAAACTTCGGATTATATTTACTTCCTCCGATCCAGCCTGCCAAAAGCGCCACCGCTAGGACCAAAAACATCACAAGAGCCGCCATCTTAATAATGGCGAGTACATTTTCTACACGATCAAAGCCCTTATTGCCAAAAAAAACAATCACAAGCCCTAAGAGTCCGAAGCCTGCCGCAAAAATCCACATCGGTACCTGAGGAAACCAAAAACGTGAAAATATAGACAGCGCGGTTAGTTGACTCCCATTAATAAGCAATTCTGAGAACCAATATACCCAGCCACTGCCGAAGCCTGCCCAATTACCAAATGCTTTTTGGGCATAAGAACGGAAAGAGCCCTGTTCTGGATGATCTGCCGTCATGCGCGAAAGGGCATCAAACACCACATACGTCCCAACTGCTGCCAAAAAGTAAGCAATCAGTACGGCTGGGCCACCAATGGAAATCGCTAAACTGGACCCGAGAAAATACCCTGTACCGATGGTGCCTGCAACTCCTAACAAGCTCAGCTGCCACCATTTTAGTTTTTGATCTTTTTGTTTGCCCGCTGAAGGCTTGCTCATAAGAAAATCACCCTATTTCTAAATTTGAGACCGATACCTTGTTTTTTTATGATTTCCTTCTTCTCCATATTTCATGTGAAGTTCTTTTAATTTGTAATAAAGAAGCACCAGCAAACTCGATTAAAGTTTGCTGGTGCTTCTTTTTAATTAAACGTTTCACATTTTGGGCAAAGAAAGTGCCTTGTCTGCATTTTGAATATCCATTTGAATTTGCTGATCTGGATCATAGGCGTTGTAGTAACCATTGTTCTTCATATAATTAAAAATTTGCTCATGAAGATTAACAGCTTTGTTCAATTGGTCACAAAGGACATTTCGAACTTCTGGGCTAGTGGACTCTGTTAACGCTGCGGCGTAGTTTTTGATCCCGCTTTTAGCTGAAATTAACAGATCTGAAGCAATCACCTGATCGGTCATAGGGGTCGCACCGGTCATATTCTCAATAAAAGAATTCACGTTATTCCTCCTTAAATTATACAAGCAAATTTCTAAGCTGTTGAATATCTTGTGTACCGCAGCTAATGTCCTGCTGTAAAATATTTTTTAAATTTGAATCTGAGACTAAAGGAAGCATGGTTTGAGTTTTTGTGATACAAGTTGTTTTAAACGTAAGCAGCTCATGCAATTCCAACTTTTCGTGAACTCCGAGTTTTTGCAAGATCAAAACCTCCTTTCTGAACTTCTTTTGGTATTTCCTACGATTACTGCCCTTATGCACGATCCAAGAACCTTAGTTTTCACAATGTCCTTTTCAGCTTTTTCTCATTATGAAAAAAGGTTCCTTCAAACCATTAGTCATGGTTTGAAGGAACCTTTTTGTTCCAAAGTGAGCAGCAAGCGTGAACACCATTATTTAGGTATGGACGCTACCTGAAAAACCGTCCACATCGTCTTCCGGTTGTTGATCAGAGCTGACGTTGTGTTCCTGTGTTGTGTTCGTAAACGTTTGGGAAGAGCCGCTTTTATACGCCTCGCTCCAGTCCTCATTAATGATGTGCGCTGGAATAATCCAATCCTCCGGGCTATAACCTGGATTTTGCACACCGATATTACTTTGTTTACCTGGACGATAAGTGAGAACTCCTGTCTCAATTATACTTCCTTCATAAGCTTGGCAAATCTCTAATGCAGACAGCACATCCTGGTTCTCAACGTGAACACTGAGGCCTGTATCACCGTTCGTGCTGGCAGAGTATCCAATTTCCTTTAATGTTTCACAGGCTTGGGCGGCTTGCTGCGGATCACGAAATTGAAAACGGAAAGAACCCGTATCCATGTGCTTCATCTCCTCTGAATTTATCTTATTTTGTTATTTGGGTCCATTAGGTATGTTATTTGTTAATATAACCAATCGGAACGGTATTTTTACATTCGGAACCTTTATTTTTCAAAAATTTACCTTAAAGCTTTGAAATTAAATAATTAAAAAAGCAGCTACTGTGACAAATCGCATGTTTTCCCTACGTAAATCCCTTTATGCTAGTAGTAAGGGTATGGTTGCCCGGTCATCCGAACCGAGCGGTCAAAGGATGCCCAAATCCATACATAAAGGCGGAATGAAGATGATAGATTACCGAACATTGGTGACACAGCAATCTATGCATTTGTATAGCGTGTTTGCCAAGTCATTCAAAAGTGTAAACGAACATGCGGTTGCTGGCATCAAAACGGTGGGCTTCAACCCAACGGCCTTCGCCGTGATGGAAGTTTTATATCACAAGGGAGCACAACCAATTCAACAAATTGGAGCCAAACTGCTTCTGCAAAGCGGAAATGTCACTTATGTTATCGACAAGCTGGAGAGCCGTGGTTATTTGCACCGTCACCCGTGCGACCAAGATCGTCGTATTATATATGCAGAGTTGACGGACGAAGGACAACGCGTCATGGACGAAATTTATCCTGATTATACACGTCAGATTGAACGTGCCTTTAGCGGAATCAGCGAAACCGAAAGAGACCAACTCATCGGCTTGCTCAAAAAATTGGGCCGTAGCGCTGATAATCTGTCACCTTATCACAAATAGAATGAATAGTAATTTTAGCAACTGTTCAATTGTGAATAAAAGAACAATCCTATAGCTGTGCTAACGAAAATTTAGATTTACACAGAAAAGTCCACCCTTATATTTATGGGTGGACTTTATATATACCTGAGCGAAATATGCCTAAGCTTACGAGCAGCATAAGACCTGTTATCGACTAAAATGTTTGATCACTACATTATTAAAAATAGCCTTACCGCCATCTGAAAAAAGAGTAATTCCCTGATCCTCTAAGCGTGGAAATATTAAGGAGGAATAAGCTACTTCTCCATCATCTACAAAGACTTCGATGCTGGTTTTATCGACAAGAATCTTCAAGTGGACATTTTTTTTATTGGTATCAAAAGGCGCCTTACTCTCTACATATTTACCACTCTGATCCGGCTGCCCGGTGTTTGCTCTGTTTACATAAGAGTATTGACCCTCCACCGAAACACCCACATCTACATGACGCTTGCCATCCGCAGACTCTCGAAGCCTCAAGCCTGTATTTTTGATCGTTGACCAAGATACATCTGCTTCTAACTGATAGGCATCACCTGCTACCGGAAGCTTGTGAGTCCCCACTACTTGGATCTTCCCCAATGACTCCGTTGCAGTTGGGAATTGCTCCAAAGCTGCTACAGGCTGTGAAACCAAGCGATAGCCGACATCAGTTGTACGCTTCAACCGAATTTGGCGAACAACCGAATCCATGCCATTAAAGCCTTCCTTCAGAGTAGGCGTGTTGTTGGCATAATCCCAATTGTTCATCCAGGCCAGCGCATAACGGTGACTGTATTGGTCTTTGGCTTTGCCGTCCTCGAACGTAACCGCACCATACCAGTCAAAGCCATAATCCAGCCAATCAGGATCATTGCGATCAGGGAGAAATGCTTCTCCATTAAAATCCCCCGTCCAGTAGGCATACGTATTGGGTCCGCCGGTTGGTTTACTATTGGCGCTTGCACCTAGAATCCATTGATAGGTCCCATCATCCGCGCGCATCTGGTAAAGGTCAGGACATTCTACAAGTCCAATATTTTCCGTTTGAAAGCCGCTCGTAAACTGCCAATCCTTTAAATTTTTCGACTTATAAAAGCCAATCTTCGTTCCCTCCGCCATGACCATCACCCATTGATTACGTTGAATATCCCGGATGATCTTGGGATCTCTGAAATCCTTCGTGCCAGGGTTGGACATCACGGGCTTGTTGTGATAAGAAGTAAACGTCTTGCCTTTGTCCTTACTGTACCACAGAAATTGTTCCTGCTTTCCTCCATCTGCGGAGGGCTGTGTGACAATGGCTACAAGTGCGCCTTTTCCAAAACCTGCGGTGCCATTATTGTCGATCACGACCGAACCGGACCAAGGGTCTCCATTCGGATTCGTATATTTAGGAATTGCCACCCCTTCATCTTTCCAATGAACCAAATCGGTGGATGTGGCATGTCGCCATTCTGTACCGTTCTTATGAGGGTAATCACGATTATATAAATAGTAGTAATGATATTGCCCATCCATATAAATAGGCCGCTGTGGATCATTTTTCCACTTATCCGGGACGGTAAAATGATAGGCGGCCCGATAGGTCGGTGTTGTATGCTTGCTTTGATTGGCTTGGTTTTTTGGAGCTGCTGCAGGTTTTTGAGGTTTGCCTGCATCCTGTTGGTACATACTCCACCCCATAGCTATGAAAATAGTTAAGCCTGTGATAACTACTACGGATCGTATTCCAATGTTCTTGAAAGCTTTTTTTCTCATTATGACGATCCTCCTTACCCCTCATTGCATTGTTATGTATCGTCCGACGGACGACAGATCGGTAATCTACCAAAGCTGTCGCCTTCGGACATGCTGCTTATAACTACTTATTTCTTTCCATACTCATTTTGGTTATCTTTTTTGTCATTTCCTGGATCAATCGTAATTTGACCTTGCTCCAGAATACCGTTCTTCACAACAGAGGTTTTCGAGCCTTTAATATTCAGCAGGAAGCTTGGTGCGAAAGTAGATTTGTGATCTGGGAAGAGTCCACGATTGGTCATATAACTCGAAACGACTACGTTATTGCCTTTGCCTTGCGGGATAGCAAAATGAGCATATGTCCAGGTAATATCATCACGATCCAGATCCTGATGAAGAACGAGACCGGTTCCATTCAGGGGTTTATAAGGCCCTGTCAAGGAAGTAGAAACATAACCCAACATGTAAATATCATCGTCACCGATCGCATCTACAGTCACCTTGGAACCTCTTGTACTCGTAAATAAATACCACAAACCGTTCATTTTGAACACATTTGCCCGTTCAATTTCATCTGTTACCAGATTGGATGCAAGCAAAGGGGGCATTACATTTTTCAATGTATAATCATCATTCAATTCAACGATGCCCAGTGCGCCGTTCGCCAGCTCAGCTCCTTTTTTCTTAGGACTTTGTTGCAAGTTTTGTTGCTCTTCCGTGAAGAATTTTTTATTGCCACCATAATAAGCTGAGTTTTGAAGCGATTCTTCGCCCTGGTAGCCTGTTTCTGTCCCTGTGTTGGCTTCAAATATAATATATTTGTGCCCTTGATCCTCGACATAGTGAGGGTCTCTAAGGGTATGATTATCCATATCCACTCCGACGCTTTGTTGTACATTTTGATAGGTTTTACCATCTCCACCGTCATAGATCGATTTCAAATCCTCGACTCCATCTACTTTCAGTGTCTTATCATCAGGCTGAGAGACATTAATTTGAGCTGTGCTCAAGGTTTGCTTGCCGTATAATTTGTTATTCGGATCATAGGGCTGTCTGCTGGTATAAAATAAACGTACATGTCCATCAGAGGTTAAGGTAGCAGAACCTGACCATTCTTCTGACTGATTTTTGAGAATCGGATCGTTGGAGAGCAGTTTATCATTGTCTTTAAAGACTCTACCAGCATTTTTCCAGCCGCTCAGTGAAGTATCACCCGCTTTTTGATAGAACAGATATATAAATGTATCCTCGCCTCGTTTAGGATCGCCTGCCAGTCCAAATACGATATTATATCCCTTGTAATTAGCTACTGTACCATCGGCATTTTGCAACGGCCAGCTGTCCCAAACATCCAGATCAATCTGCTTGCCTGAGCTATCGTGACCAATAGCAGAAGGAATATTTTTAATTGTAGAGGCATCGAAGGATGGAACCTCATATTTCTCTTTGCCTTGCTGTTTGAAAATATTCAGCATGTCATTACGCGTAATTTGGGTAAATGCATTGTCTGCATTGAAATCAGCCTTATCATTTTCTTTTGCAAAAGCCTGAACGCCGCCTCCTAACAGCAAGGTAGTTGCTACTGTTGCAGTGGCTGCTTTACTGAACCATTTGTTAAACTTCAAGTACTCCATCTCCCTTAATGTAATTATGCTTTCTAGTGTTGAAGCCCAACTTTTTCGTTGGCTAGAGCCATTTTATATGGTATGTCAAACGATTGATATAGACTGAAAAGCCCTATTATGTGAGGGAAGAAAACAGATTCCTCTATAAATTTCATCCTCATATTTTCCTAGTAATTTTCTGAAAATCCCTCTCTTTTTCATTCCTATTACATTCAGAAAAATTTGTTACTTGATTTTTTTCGTATCCCATTTTGCTTGGTTGGTTGCTTCATTCACATGCAAAATTGTTCAAAATATACTCATAAAATGCTCGATTTGTAAGCGGGTGCAAAAAAATGGTTCCTTAGTACCCTATAGCTCAATTTAGAAACAGCTTTTTTGTTACAATTTTTTAAGACTTTTTTACCACTTTGTAACCTATATCATATGAATATATCGCAATCTCTAGGGGATTCTTATTTCCTTTTTGTATATTGGGGAATTTATCGGTCCTATACGAAGTGGCTATTTTGCTAAATCAGTAGGAGAAGAGACCTTAGCATAAAGAAACAGCCCGGCCCCTTATTGGTGTACCGGACTGTCTCTTTAATATGAAAGAAGTATATTTTTTTTATGCGTGTTCTCTTTGTGGTGTCTTCACACGCTGATCTGCCTCTTCTTCCGTACCCGGTGGGCGGTTCCGCAATCCGAGGACAACAAACCAGCTAATCACCGCAATAACGACCATGATCACGAATAGGGAATGCAGACTGTTTTCCAGTACAGACCGGAGTAATCCGGCAACCTTGTCACTTAGACTTTGTGAAGCATGCGGGGCAAGCAGACCATTAATATCCTCCTGTGTAACCCCTTGCTGAGTGAGCTGTCCGTCCGCTGTCTGGGCAGCAATACGATAATTCAGCCATGAACCGAAGGCTGCAACCCCAATCGTTTGTCCCAATGTGCGCAGGAACGTATTCAAGGCTGTAGACGCGCCACGCAGCTGGAATCCGACCGAGGACTGAGCAATAATCGTGAACACGGTTATCGAGAAGCCAAATCCCAGTCCATACAATAACGTAGACAGGAACAGAAGCCAGATTGGAGTTGTTAGGTTCATCAAGGTCATGACGAAGGCTCCCAATACAATCAGAGTCAGCCCGATCAAAGAGGTTCGACGCGAGCCCAGCGTCAGCAAAATGCGTCCTCCGATCATGGAGCCAAACAGCCAGCCTACCGACATTGGAGCCAGCGCCAGACCAGATGAAGCGGCATCTCCACCGTGTACGCCTTGAATCCATAGGGGAAGATAGCTAGTCAGCCCGATTAGCAGGGTACTGACGAGTAGTGCAGCGGCACAGGAAAAAGCAATGTCCCGTATCCGAAACAGCTTCAGAGGCACCATTGGTTCCTGAGCACGCTTCTCAATAACCAAAAACAAAATCAGAAACAAAATCGCCACGGCAGCCAAGGCCAGCAATTCAGGAGAAGCCCAGTCGATATACTGTCCACCCAGGGCCAATACGAGCAAGAGTGCCGTCATTCCGATGGTAAAGGTAACTGCCCCCGCCACGTCGATACGCGCGGTACGCTTGCTTACCTGTTCCCGCAGATAACGGGCGATGAAGAACATAGCCAGTAATCCAAAGGGAACGTTAAAACCAAAAATCCATTCCCAGCCAAAATAGGTGACCACGTAACCGCCCAAGAGAGGCCCGACAAGGGAAGAAATCCCCCATACCGAGCTGATCATGCCTTGGACTTTACCACGTTCCTCCATTTTGTATATATCACCGATAATGGTAAAGGTAACAGGAATGACACCGCCTGCTCCAATCCCTTGAATAGCCCGGTATAAAATAAGCTGCTCCATACTACCAGCCAGCATACAAAGCAAAGCGCCAATCACAAATAACGAGCACCCAATTAGAAAAATGGGTTTACGGCCAAACAAATCGCTAAGCTTGCCGAAAATAGGCGTAGTTACAGCCATCGTCAACAAATATGCTGTAAAAATCCAGCTGAGCAAATTCACACTGCCCAGTTCACTAACAATTGTCGGTCCCGCCGGACCGATAACCGTTCCTTCAATCGCGGCCAGAAAGGTGGCCAATAGAACACCTGTCAGCACGAGTCCGCGCTTCATAGGTTTATCGTTTCCCAAGCAAATCACAAATCCTTTCCTTGTATAAACTGTGCTGTATCTGTACGGTTTCCTTCCCAGCTTGAATGATTACCCGCACTGTATAATCGTAAACAGGCGGCCTATATAGGCCGCCTGTTATGTACGATGTATATATATTATTGTCTACATATCCTTAATTTTTGTCAACTGTAATCGTATGATTAATCCAGCTATCTTCCGTTTTATAGAGATACCCCTCTTCCATGCGCAGAACATGGCTGGCAAAGCGTTCAGCTATCTGCAAATCGTGGGTAATGATCAGAAAAGCCGCGCCTTCAGCAGACTGCTCTGAGCACATATGGAGTAGGATGTTTGCCCCTTCGTAATCCGTTCCCGCAGTCGGCTCATCCAAAATGTAAAGCTTTTTGGGGAGGATAAACTGTGCCGCAACGCTCAAAAGCCTTTTTTCGCCTCCACTTAGCAGATACGGTGAGACCTCCAGTCGGTGATCCAGCCTGGCGGCTGTCAGTAAGCGATGCGCCCGTTCCTCATAGGCGGCGGGAACCGGATCTCCGATCCGTAAACCAAGCTTGGCCCGCACACTGTACAAGCACTCTTCCCACACCGTTGCAGCTGCAAACTGATGCTCTGGCTGCTGGAACACATAGCCGATCCCGGCGGCCAGTCGGTGAATGGGCAGCTTCGACATATCCTGCCCTTCCCACCACATGCATCCCTTCGGCGCGGGGAGCAAGCCCATAAGCAGCTTGCCCAGCGTGGTTTTGCCAGAGCCGTTCTCGCCCAGCATTACGGCTCGTTCGCCAGGCGCAAGGGCAAGACTCACGCCCTTGAGCGCCGCGCGCTGGCTGCCGGGGTAGGTGAAGGGCAATCCCTTCACCTCCAGCAACGGCTGCCCAGCGCAATAAGCTGCCGAGCCGGCATTCCCCTCCGGCTCACGCGGCATGTCTTCCCTCCCCGCGGAAGAGGGAAGCAGCCCCCAGGCTACCAGCTGCGCACCATGCTCGCGCAGCAGCTTCTCGGGCGGGCCTTGCAGCAGCATAGTCCCGCCCTTCAGCACGATGAGGCGCTGCGCTGCACGCGCACCATCGTCTATGCGACCGGACGCAGTGATCACCGTCCGGCCTGCGGCATGGAGCCGCCGACATAGCAGGACGAAGTCCCGTACCGCCGGTGGGTCCAACTGCGCAGCTGCGTCGTCGAACACGACCAGCGGCGTATCCAGCGCCAGCACCGCAGCAATGGCGGTGCGTTGGCGCTGACCTCCCGAGAGGCGCCGCACGAAGGAGCCGCGCTCGGATGCCAGGCCAACGGCCTCCAGTGCAGCAGCCAGGCGCTGCTCTATTTCTGCCGGAGGTACGCGCAGGTTCTCCGGCCCAAAAGCAATTTCGTCTTCGACGATTCCCTGCACTAGCTGGGCATCCGGGTCCTGAAGCACGACGCCGACAGTGGTGGCGACCGTAGCCAATTCAGCGGTGTCGGGGTCCATCCCGTACACGGTCAGCTCTCCGGTCCGTTCGCCCTCGCCAGAACGGGACAACCCGCCATGAAGCAGCTGGCACAGCGTAGACTTTCCACTCCCACTAGCTCCAACAATGGCTACGTGCTCACCCACCGCAATGTCCAGCGTCAGACCATGTAACGCTGGCTCCACCTGGTCATCGTACCGATAGCCAAAATTCCTCAAGGACACGGCCATTCTATTCCCAGAATCATGATTACTACATTTATTCATAACCGAAATACCCTCAATCCCATTGTTCAAGATATAACCACGTATAGCCTTGGTTATGCCCGTGAAGCGCGTCCCAGTTCAAAGCGTTTTAACAGACCCGTACCATTTAAGGCATCGCCCAGTACTTTCGTCAGCAGACCACACAGGACAATGCCGCTTAGGATACGAACGACCAGTGCGATCGTCAGTACCTTCCAGCCCCAATGCATATAGCCAAACATATTGGCTGCCACGATAAACCACAGCGGAACCATGGCTCCGCCCACCAGCATTAGTGAAACTGCATTCCAGCGGCGATACCGCAAAAGAGCAAATACCAGCTCCGCCGCAACCATATAGCAGACAGCTGCCGCAATGATAGATGCAATTCCATAGGCAGAGCCCATAAAAGACTGCACTACCGCGCCAAAGGCATAAGCAATTACCGCCGTACCTGGCTTACGAATAATATAATAGGCCAGCAAACCATATATCATGTACAGCCCGACAATAGCGGAAGTTGCGATCGGCCCTCCCAGACTGTTTAACGTTTTGTTAATCATCGACAAATACACAGTCATGACGCCGTTCAACGTAGCCAGCATGGCCATTAACACGATATCCAGCGTTGTAAACTTGGCAAAAATACGAGATCCCTTCATATGTATTTCTTGACTCCTCTCCATAATCTAGTATACAAGGTCATAGCTCTGGCCCTTATACAAACTGTTACTGTATAAATGTATTCATCCGCCGCCTTATTGTCAACCTAATTTTATTTTTCCAGTTGACAATAAGAGCAAAAAAAGGGGCTGCTTCTTTATCATACCCACCATAAAACAGCCGTAGCGAATACAGCAATCACAGCATATACGTAGCCTAAACGCCCATTCTTCAGTGTTCGAAGATACGTCCGTTCTGCATATGCGCCAAAACCTTTGCCCTCCATAGCCAGTGCTGTCTGCTGAACCCGTCTCACGGCATTCACCAATACAGCAGCCGCATACCCGCTCCACCATGATATCCGATTGCCCCATCCTCGTGGTGGCTCCTGCCCCCGAACACGCCGTGCAGCCATAATGGTTCGCCCCTCTTCTTCCAATAAGGGCAGGAACGTCAGCGCCACTGAAATTCCGAACGCAAATCGATAAGGTACACGCAAGCGCAGATTCAAAGCCTGCACAAAATCTCGGGGATCGGTCGTCGAGAGGTAGATATAGGATGCCAAAAACAATACAAAAATCCGCAGCGTTAATGCCCCGGCGATATCCAGTCCCTCAGCTGTAATCACAATGGGTCCCCATGAAGCGACAGCATTCCCTTCTCGAATCGCTAGGATAGACAGTATAAAATACGGAATACCTAAACCAATCAGGAACGACATAGCGCGAAGTTGGCGTGCTAGGGTCAATCGTGCGCCGAAGCCAGCCACAGCGATCAGTGCCACCAGAAGTGCCGCTTCCCGTATTGTCGAATCCCATGCCATCGACAGGAGGCTAAAGCATCCCACCCATATAAGCTTACTTAACGGTCCAAGCCTGTGCAGCGGCGACGAACCGCCGTTATACTGAAACAGCATTTCGTTGTGCCTCCAATCTGAGCCATTCTTCATGCAGTAATGAATACATCAGCATATCCTTAAAGCCTGTAGATGTATGCTGTACCTGCCGTAACAGCCCTTCCTGGGTCCAGCCCATCGAGGACAGCAGGGCTTGCGAGCCTGTATTGCGCGGGTCCACCAGCGCTTCGATCCGATTTAATCGAATCGTGTCATATCCGAATGAAAGCACTAAGCGAAGCGCCTCAGTCATATAGCCATTGCGCCAATAAGGCTGGGCCAACTCATAACCAATCTCGGCTTTATAAGCTCCCTCCGTCTGCCAATAATTAAAGCCGCAGCTTCCAATCAGCCTCCCGTTCTCCTTCAGCTCGATCCCCCAGCGCAGCGCATCTTCCGTCTTCGCCAGCTCATTCAACAGCTCAATCATATCCTCTGCATCCTCTCGTCCTGACATACCGGTAAGGTTCATATAACGGTGAACCTCCGGGTCAGACCAGCAAGCGAACATCGTAGCCGCATCCCGGCTTTCCATCCTTCGCAGCCGAAGACGCGGGCTTTCCAGCAGTGGGATATGCCCCTTACATGCATATGCACACATGTTCCATCATCCTTCCAGCATTTCAATGACAACAAATATACGCTACATTTAAGCATACACCTCCAACAAACACAACCTTATTAAAGTGGACAGGCCCTTATAAATCAAATTAGCCCTCCGCTTCCTGATATCAGGAATGAAGAGGGCTACCTTTTATTGTTATAAGATTTTTGGTGTCTCTTATCCTTTTAAGAAGAAGCACGGGCAGTGACATGCGCTGGATTTTTCACAACATCTTCGTACAATACGCCTAGCATCGACTGAATTTCCTGCAATTCTTCGATCCCTGCGCCGGTAAGGCTGAACATATCATCATGTGGTGTCAGAAAGTTTTCCTGTGTCAGGTTTTCCAGCTCCTGCTTGACTTCACGTTCTCCTACACGGTATCCGCGTTCTTCGAGAACTGGTTGTATATCTCTCACGGTCAAATCGTCCTGATGTGCATAAGAAAGCATCTGTATACGGATAAACAAGTTCTGAACATCTGCATGCATAATTGTAACTCCTCCCTGGCCTAAGCCAACATGTTACATTGTTTTTACCCATAGGGGAGAAGCTGGAAACAGATGAGGGCAACCCTTCATTGAATTACTTTCTATATTATATGTCCCGCTAAAACATAATGCTTTGCCGCCAGCGTTGCTTGTAGAGAAGGGAATTGTGGTGCTAGAGAAAGGAGATTATTCCAAGGAAGTAGTGCTATTTTCTACTTGACTGAATATGTACAATCGTTATATCTTAAATTAATTAACCAATGGTAAAAGTGATTTGCACAATTACCTATTTTTGGTGATATATACAACAGTTAATATGAAAATTTAATGTTAGGAGCGTGGACTCTACATGTTTCAAACTATCCCTTACGAAGGAACACGTCAGGAACAATTCGAATCCGTTCTCGGACAACTCCGGGCACTTGTTCACGATGAATCCAATAGGATTGCCAATTTAGCGAACGCTTCAGCTTTACTGGGTCACTTTCTTCCAGATGTGAACTGGAGTGGCTTCTATCTTTATGATGGGACTGAGCTTGTACTAGGACCTTTCCAGGGTTTACCCGCATGTATACGGATTCCACTGGGACGTGGTGTTTGCGGTACCGCAGCAGCTGAACGGCGAACACTTGTCATAGACGATGTACATGCATTTCCAGGACATATCGCCTGTGACGCTGCTTCCAATAGCGAAATCGTTATCCCTCTAATCAAAAACGATGAGCTGATTGGAGTGCTGGACATTGACAGCCCGCTAAAAAGCCGATTTGATCAGGAAGATCGTGTATTCCTAGAGGAATTTACGGCTATTCTGGTATCCAGCCTGTAACCAAAAATTGTGCATATATATAGTCTTCCTTCGCCACAATATATGAGGGTCCTAAAACCTAAACTATCCGGCGAAGGAGATTGATGATCAATGTTCAACAACATGGCTCCACAACAACAACTTCATCAATGTGAACAAATTATGCAGCAATTGGTACAACAAACACAACAAGGAACTGCTATGTATCAGCAATTGCTGCAACAAGAGCAACAAAACGCATCCAGCCTTGAAAGCCTAGTGCAACGCGAACGTAGCGCAGCTCAAATGATTCAAACCGCAATTCAGCATCACCAGCAAGCGATGCAGCAATACCAGCAAGTCATTCAACTGTGTAGCCAATTGGAAAACTCCATCCGCTCAAGCAGCCAAATGACTCAACCTGGATTTGGCGATAACTATGCTTCTCGCAGTATGCAACCATCCACCTTTAGTGCAGGAAGCCACATGAACCACAGCTTTCCGCAACACATGGGGACGACCGGGCAGCATTTTGCAAGCAGCGGTAGCATGCAGCAGTACGGAAACAGCAGTCAGCAAAGCATGAGAACAGCACCAAGCAGCATGTAAGCTGCTTTACACAAAAAAGGGTGAACAGCAGGCCGTCGATGGGGTTGTTGTTCACCCTTTTTCATATTACTTATAGCCCTTTTTATCAGCTGTTGCTCTAGGTTAATTCCCGTTTGGCCAGCTCCTTCATTCCGTCTCGCAAATATTCAGCTAGCCCAGGGCGATAGCCTTCATACATTTTACTGAAGTCCTCATGTTCTACATACAAGTCTCCCAGCCCGCTATAAATTTCTGCTGTAGGGGTATAGAATCGGCTTACCCATTGAAGATGACGGCGGATCAGCGCCTGTACTTCTGCACTGTTATGCTTCAATCCCTTATGCATGGCTTCAGCCAGCTCCCGATGAATCTGATCTGCCTCTGCCTGTGAATCCAAATAATCCTCTTTGCTCCAGTTCGTCGTCGCGGTCTTACTCTCCTGGATCTTTTCTTCGACCTGTGAACCATAACGTTCCGTCAGATCACGTTCATACATTTCCTGTTTTTCCGGGTTAAACCCTTGGTACATTTGCTCTGGTTTCATCGTTTGTTCTCCTTTCAAATGAGCCACCGTTTCGTCGATGGTCTGAAGGAGAGTATGCAAGCGGAAGACCTTGGCCTCAATCTTGGCTCGATGCACCTGCAAAACCTCGGCTTTCTGCTCCTTGGTTTGCTTTAGCACATTGCCAATTTCGGATAAAGGCAAATCCAGTTCCCTGTACACCATGATTTGTTGAAGCCTCAACAGTTGTTCCTGTTCGTAATAGCGATATCCATTATTTCCGATATGATGTGGTTTCAGCAATCCAATTTCATCATAATAATGCAAAGTTCGAACGCTGATTCCCGACAGATTAGATACTTCCTTTACTGTATAAGCCATTCCGCTTCCCCCCTTGCTTTCACAGTCTACAGCCTCCCGTGGCGTGAGAGTCAACGCCCCCACTTCCCCACCTTGGTAATACACTTTTACCCTGTAAGCACATCATGAACCGCTAATTGCCAACGATTTTTCATACTTGCGACCTACAGTAGGTATCTTTAGATATCTATGCAAAAAAAGCCCTACAGCGTATTTCAAATAGGCTGCGGGCTTCATATATTCAATTCGATTTGGCAACTAAGAGAAGCTTTTTCCCATGACCACATGATCGTAAAAAGCTATCTTTTGAATAATTTTCTCCAAATTGCGCTGCGTTTGGGCCATCTGTTCTTCCACTTTCTTTTTGTGGGCAACCAGGAAGTCTCTTCTCTCTTGGATTGTGGCTTCTCCTTTTACATTTAGCTCAAGATATGCCTTAATTTCTTCAATGGTCATTCCCGTATCTTTCATAGCCATAAGAAACCTGATCCAATCCATTTGTTTCTCGGTATATACCCTTCTCCCACCCTCATCCCGACCGACATCAGGTAGAATGCCCTCTTTTTCATAATAACGAAGGGTAGATGCGGGCAATCCACTCCTAATTTCAACTTCTTTAATGGAGTACATAGTTGATCCCCTCCTCATTCTTTTTTTTCGCTTCGAGCCAGCTGTAACGATAAGTATAAGTTTTCATAGAAAAGAGTGCAAAAATAGCATTTCTCTATTCACCAACTGAACAGCTAGCTCTCTCCCTGTCCTTCCCCTCGCAATTTCCCAATATAACTCCTTACATTCTCCTCTGGATGGCTCACTTCCCATTGATCTAACCGCCGATTGACCTCCTCATCCTGAGAATTCAACTGGTAATAGAATATGGCCGCTCGTAATTGGTGCTGCTCTTCGACAGGTTCATCACCAGGCCAGTGGTACTCTTGCTTGCCGTTCTCATCGGTAGTCCCTATCGCTCCGTCCAGTAACGGGGAGCGGCCTTCTAGGCCTTCACCACGGGCAATGGCTTTGAGAAAATCGGCATGTCTCCTAGCAACATCAGGCGAACAACGGTACAAATTCTCAAAAATATCAAAGGCATCAATCGGATCGTATTCCAAATTCTCAAGGAAGTGCCTTTGCAGCAGTGCGGCAACCTTCTTATTGCCCGTCAGTCCCGACAGAAAATAAAATGTAGGCATTTGTGCCTCATAACGAAAATCGTCGACATGGCTGATAATATCGTCCACAATCTGCTCGGTCTGAACACCTTCACGGGCTAACCGAGTTAGTATCCTCACTGCCTTATACTGCGTCCAATCGTACACCCCGAACGCCACCTCATACAGCATGGGAATCGCTTTTTCCCTGTAATTGTAGATAATCTCAAAAATCGCGTCCTGTTGAATATGCAGCCAGTCGCCCAACCCTTCGTACTTTCCTGCCAAACTCTCAGGCTTCTGCAACTCAGTTCCAAAAAAATAACGCGGGAATAGAGGCAATGCCTCTTCTCCCAGCATAGCAGCAGCCTTCTTCGCCTCGGCGGTGAATTGATCGGGCTGATCTACTAATCCGCCGACCTTTATAATGACTGCAGGAATAGCAGTGTCCAAATCGATTGCCATATGTAATTCACAGCTCCTTATCGTATATTACTAAAAATTCCTTCGCCAACTAGAATATTCATTCTGAATATATATCGGTAATCCCCTATAATTTCTCAACACGTTTTCCACGATTAAAAAAACATATTTTGGGAATTACTTGTATACTTTTCAACAGTTTACTTAATATATGCGATTGCTTCTCTAAGCCTATTCTTTTTTACTATAATTATTTAGTATTATAAGGATATAAAAAAAGGAGGTTATCATTTGAAAAGTACAGGTATGACACGTCCCCTAGATGCGTTAGGCCGTATCGTCATTCCCAAAGAAATGCGAATTTCTATGGATTTTAATGTGGGTGACCCCGTTGAGATTTTCGCAGATGAGGAAACCGGTATTCTCGCCTTTCGAAAATATACCGGGGTGACGTGTAAAATGTGTGGTTCAGCAGAACAATTGACTTATTTTAGAGATAGTTTTATTTGTAAAGAATGTATTGAAAGTTTAAAGAAGGGGTTAAATTTTAGCCCTGTCCTAAGACCAGCCAAATCGGCTTTAGCCAACGGACAACGGTCGATTAAAGAGTCCAAGCGTCTACGGAGATCGACACAGCAGATGATTGAAAGCCTCAAAGAATTAATGCAAAAGCAACCCAATGCAGCACAGCACGAATATGCCAAAATGCTTGAGGTTTCCCAAGCCCGTATATCCCAGCTCAAAAAAATGCTATAACTACAGCTTGCTATCCTACATAGGTATACACCAGAGATTTCATCATGTACAGCTAATTTTGAACCGTGATACGCAGCATCATAGCTAACCGACAAAAAGTAGGAAACACATTTGCGAAATCCTCGAACTAGGTACAAAGAACTACTAGATGACTTGCAAGCGACAACGCCTTATTAATAAGACTATGCCAATTAATAGTAACGCCTAAATTAAACGAAATGACTTTCTCTACGTAAAGAAGGTCATTTCGTTTATTTATTCATTTTAATGTTGTTTCAACTCCATCCAAAATACTTTTACCTGTAAAGATATGCATTTTTGGGGACAGTGAGTTTCAAAAAAATATCTTATAGGAACTTGCCCATTCCAACAAGTACGTTTTCTAATCGTTCGATGGGATCACCACAACTACATTTCGCAACCACTAATGAAGTAAGTAATTTGGTTAATTCTGATACACAGTCTTATATTGATGTTACTCAAATCAGTTAGGCTCAAGGCTCTTATCCAAGTATACCTGCAATCTGGCGAAGCCATTCTTTACGTGTATCTTCATCGGATTGGGGTACCGACTCGAAAAATATATGATACATAACGTCAAGTCCGCAATATTCAAATATGCCTTTGTCGGACGTCAAGTGAAGTGCTTGATCCATGCCATTGCTGGCATATTCCGCATGTGATTTCCCTTGGGTGTTGAGGATGATGACTTTCTTCCCCTTGAGCAGCCCCATCTGCACCCCATTTACATATTTGTAAGCAAACCCGTAAGAGAATACGCGGTCAATATACCCTTTCATTATGGCTGGCATCCCCGTCCACCATATCGGATAAATAAAGGTGACCACCTCTGCCCATTGCAAAAACTTCTGTTCCCGCACAATATCTTCTCCGATTCCTCCAATAATCTCGCTACTGCTGACTACAGGTTGAAAGCCGATATCATATAGATCACGAACCACCACATCATGCCCTTTTTGCTTTAGCCCCTTCAATGCTGTGGTCAAAATTGCATGGTTAAAGCTTTCATGTGATGGATGCGCGTAAATAATAAGATGTTTCATTTTCTTCTCCTCCATTTACTAATAAAATGAGTGATTGATCAATTACTTAGCTTCATACATCTTCATCTAACTGAATCTGCATCAATTCATAGTTCCAATAAAGATACGTTCAGTCAACTTGAAGCGTATGCTGCTCATAAATGTCACCTACGTTGATTGTTAATCAGTTAGTAATTGATCAATCACTAATTGATTGGTCTCAGTATAGTTTATTCCTTTTTATTTCGCAAGTGCTTTTGGTTCAACTTTATATAAAGAATTGTAAAAAGATCTGATCCAAGGCAGTGTTATTATCGCTGTCCAAAGAAAATAAAGTTCCCCAGTTGATGCCCATTAGAGTGTGATGTAGAGCAATCACTTAATATGACTTTATAATGTCATGTTATAAGGTGTATGCTACCGAGTGAGGTGAAGCTTATGCCGTTAAGCAGACATTTTGAAATCGTTTATATGTTACTCCATAAGAAAAAAGTGACTGCTGATGAATTGGCAGCGCATTTTGAGGTTTCCACACGAACGATTTATCGGGACATAGATGCCTTAAGCGCAGCTGGGATTCCCATCTACAGCAGTAGAGGCAAGGGTGGCGGAATATCATTGATGGAGGGTTATGTCTTTAACACCTCTTTACTGTCCGAGCAGGAACAAGATGATATCTTAATGGCCCTTCAGAGTGTGGCTACAGCTACCATTCCACAGGTAGAAGAAGTGCTAAGCAAGTTGAGTAGGCTTTTTAAAAAAGAAATGGGAAACTGGATCGAAGTAGATTTTTCGCCATGGGGAAGCCAAAACAGCCAGAGACAGCTATTCACTCTTATACGCAACGCGATAATCACAAACCGTGTTATAAAGTTCCGCTATTATAACGTCGCCGGGGAACAGAGTTATCGTAGCATCGAACCTGCCAAGCTCTTGTTTAAAGATAAATCCTGGTATGTGGAAGGTTACTGTTTAAATACCGAAAGTTATCGTGTATTTAAGATTAGCCGAATGAAAGAGATTGTAGTTACGGAAATTAGTTATGAGCCAAGAACAGTCGTAGCAGCTACAGATACAAAGGTGAACGACTTGCTTCATACCATTGAAGTAACTCTTCACATTTCTGCTCAAGGAGCTTAC
Organism: Paenibacillus sp. FSL W8-0439; assembly: GCF_038008995.1. Taxonomy (NCBI): domain Bacteria; kingdom Bacillati; phylum Bacillota; class Bacilli; order Caryophanales; family Paenibacillaceae; genus Paenibacillus; species Paenibacillus sp. FSL W8-0439. The sequence continues at coordinate 781,702 of NZ_JBBPAK010000001.1, read as the reverse complement.
CGCGTATACGATGAATTTGCCGAGAAAACAATTACTCAGAGGGAAGACGGCTCTTATACCGTCACGGCACAATTTCCTGTAGGCAATTGGTTGGACAGTTATCTGCTATCCTTTGGTCCCCTCCTTATAGAGGTTAGCCCCGAACAAGTACGTACAAGAATATTGTCTCATTTAGAAACGATGAAAAGAAATTTAAATGTTCCTCTATAATATGACATTATGTAGTCATATTATTACTGCTATGATGAGTTTGAAGTTATCGCTCACAACATACTCACCATAGGAGGTTGAAGAATCAATGAATCCACATAGATCCCTGCCACCAGTAGTAGAAACTTACTTTACATCAGCGAACAAATCCCGGCTTGAAGCATTTACTTCTGCTTTCGATAAAGATGCGTTGATCTTGGATAACCATCGCGAAATCAAAGGTATGGAAACCATTAAAATCAATAAAATTAAAGAACTGATTATTACACTTCCATAAAGAAATTAAAAAATAAGAAAGGGAAAACGTATATGCCCGCTTATGTTGTTTTTATACGTGAACAGAGTACCGATCAAACTGAACTCCAACTCTATTCTCAGTTGGCACCGGCAGGTTTGGCGGGACATTCCGTCACCCCCCTAGCAATGTATGGCGCATACCAGGTCCTGGAAGGACCCAATATTGAAGGGCTGGCCATCTTGGAATTCCCCACTTTTGAGGAAGCACAAGCTTGGTACTTTAGTCCAGCCTATCAAAAAGCCCTAAAGCATCGACTGCGCGGAGGGCGGTACCGGGGTATCATTGTCGATAGTGTGTAAGGTTCGCAAAACAAGTGAACTCGGAGTGAGATACCTAGAGGTAGTTCTCAACCACATTGTCAAAATTAGGAGGAATTATTCATATGAGTTTTCAATTAGAAAGCATTTTAAGTGAGTTTAAAGGCAAAAAGGCCTTGGTCACAGGCGGTACCAAAGGAATGGGAGAGGCTATTGCTAAGAGACTTACAGCTGCAGGTGCTACTGTAATTACTACGGCTCGAACTACTCCAGTTAATTTAGAAAATGCGGACCTATTTATTCCAGCCGATATTAGTACGCCTGAAGGTGTAGATAAAGTGGTAACCAGCGTTCTTGAGCGCCTAGGCGGTGTAGATATTCTTGTCAACAATGTTGGAGGCTCGTCAGCTCCATCCGGGGGAGCTCTTGTCTTGACGGACGAGCATTGGCAGCAAACTTTTAACGCCAATCTGTTTGCTGCCGTCCGTTTAGACCGTGGACTGCTGCCGGCTATGGTGGAAAAGGGTTCAGGTGTTATTATTCATATTTCATCTATTCAACGTCGCTTGCCTCTATATGATGCAACATTGGCTTATGCTGCGGCCAAAGCAGCTTTAACTACTTACAGCAAAGGATTATCCAAGCAGTTTTCGCCTCAAGGCATTCGTATTAATACAGTTGCGCCAGGCTTTATCGAAACGAAGGCAGCACAAAGTTTGATTGATCGGATTGCTGAGACTACAGGCGATCGAGAAAGTGCATTAAAGCAACTAATGGACTCGTTGGGAGGAATTCCAATTGGTCGTCCAGGACTACCAGAAGAAGTCGCTGAGCTTGTTGCTTTTCTGGTATCCGACCGGGCCGCTTCTATTACAGGAAGTGAATATAATATTGACGGTGGAACAGTTCCAACGGTCTAAAACTCAAGCTAAATACGCTTTATCCAAATATTTTTCAGTCTAACACTTTATTTTCATCTGACATTCGCGCAAATAATGAGAAAAAAAAGCCCATCTAATGAGCAGATATACGTAAAACGTATTATCCATGTCCATCAGATAGGCTTTTATACAGCTATTTACCGTTTAATAACGATCAGCTTGGTTTCCAACATTTCTTCCATAGCGTACTTTACACCTTCGCGTCCAGTGCCACTTTGCTTCACACCGCCATACGGCATATGGTCAACACGGAAGCTTGGTATGTCATTGATCATCACGCCCCCTACCTCAAGCTTGTCCGCTGCATCCAGCGCGGTCGTGATATTACGTGTGTAAATTCCCGCCTGTAAGCCATAAATTGAATCATTCACATGGCTCACAGCCTCATCTACAGAGCTAACGGAATGAATCAGCACAAGTGGGGCAAACACTTCGCGACAAGACACCTTGGAAGTCGGGTCCACATTGAGCAATACGGTCGGCTCCAGAATCCCACCTTCGGCATGACCACCCAGAGCGATTCTCGCGCCTGCTTGGACCGCTTCCTCCAGCCACTCACGAACACGCTCGACATCCTTGGCTGAGATGAGCGCCGATACGTCCGTGTCCGGGTCTAGCGGATCTCCGATTTTTAAACGTTGAGTCGCTTCTATAAATCGGGATACGAACGTATCATACAGCTCACCGACAACGTAAATACGTTGAACCGAGATACATACCTGCCCCTGATTGGCAAAGGCTCCACTCACACAACGGTCGATGATCGCGTCCACATCTGTATCACGGTCAATAATAACAGCCGCGTTGGAACCCAGCTCCAGCGTGACCCGCTTCAAGCCAGCCTTGGAGCGAATTTCTGTACCGACTGCCGGGCTACCGGTGAAGGTGATATAGCTGACGCGTGGATCAGTGACAAGTACGTCGCCAATCGTTTTGCCATCGCCGCTGATCACGTTAAGAGCGCCCGCAGGCAACCCGGCCTGCTCCAACAGCTCCGCGATCAAGTAAGCCGACAGTGGTGTCTGCTCCGCAGGCTTCAATACGACCGTATTGCCTGCTGCCAGCGCAGGGCCCACTTTATGAGCGGCCAAGTTCATCGGGAAGTTAAATGGTGTAATAGCTCCTACTACCCCGACGGGTTCTTTGAGCGTGTAGGCCATACGGCCCTCGCCGCCTGGTGCAGCATCCAGCGGAATGGTCTCTCCGTGAATGCGCTTGGCTTCTTCGGCTGCAAACTTGTAGGTTTGTACCGTCCGATCAACTTCCGCAAGCGCAGCCTTCCATGGCTTGGACGCTTCACGTGCAATGATACGCGCTGCATCCTCACGCTGCTCTTCCAGCAGGTCAGCCAGCTTCTCCAAAATAGCTGACCGCTGGTGGGCTGGCATGACCCGCATCTCTGCACGTGCATCAGAAGCCGCCTGAATAGCGGTCTTGGCATCCTCAGCAGTGGCCTCTGCTACCTCGGCAATGACTTCCCCGGAATACGGTGATTTCAGCGTCGTATATGATGAAGCTGCTTTCCATTCACCGCCAATAAATAAGTGCTGCTGCATGCTTTTTTCCTCCTTTGCTCTATATCAATGTCTCATTTAATACTATTTCACTGTCAGCACTGGACAAGGTGCGTGCTGAATCACATGATGGCTCACACTACCCAGGATCAGCTCCGAAACAAGTCCCTGTCCCCGTGTTCCCATAATGATCAGATCTACCTTTTCCTGATCTGCAATTTTACAAATGAAACTCGCCGGATCACCATGACCCGCCAGCATACGGTACGAAATGCCCTCGTCCTTCAAATAGTCGGCTGCAGGCTCCAGAATATGACGACCTTCCTCTTCGATCCGCTCATCCACATCAATCCCAACCGGGGGCTCATTCATTGATAAAGTCGGATTTACATGCAATACGGTCAGATGCAGGTTTCCCTGAAGCTGCTTGGATAACGTTTTGGCTGTCTCCAATGCCTTCATAGCGTGTTCCGAACCATCAATCGCGACCAGAATCTGTTTGAATTCGCTCATACTCTTTTCCTCCCCAGAAGTTCAATGTTAGTGTGCATCTACCTGAATATCCTGCATATGTCGGCGACGTACGATCAGCACAGCTACGCCAATCAATACCATCAATGCTCCAAAATAAAACGGAGTTTCTGCTGCATACCACTCTGACAGCTTCCCTGCAAGCCATGGTGAAATGGCCCCGCCCAAAAAACGCATAAAGCTGTAAGCCGCAGATGCTGTGGAGCGCTCCACTGGAGCAGCCTGCATAACAGCGGTTGTAATCAATGTATTGTTAATCCCCAGAAAAATACCAGCCACAATGACCGCGACAATGACAGTCGTTGGCGAACCAGCTAAAGTCCCAATCGCCATAACACCTAAATCAATGGCAAACAACGTCAGCATGATACTAATGGAAGATACCACGCTCAAGCGTGCTTGAATCTTTGGAGCTACAAACACCGAGGTAAAGGCCAGCATAATTCCCCAACCAAAAAACACGTAACCCAAACCATGCTCGTCTAAATGCATGACATATGGAGAATACGCCATCAACGTAAAGAATCCAAAGTTATATAACAATGCTACAATGCCGAGCGTGAACAAGGCAGGGTAACTTAACGCTTTGAATGGGTCCGCAATGGAACCGCGTTTTTTCGGCTTTGGAATCGAAGGCAGCATAAACGTAATGAACAAAAAGCCAATAACCATCAATCCAGCTACACCGAAAAATGGACCGCGCCAGGAAATGGAACCTAACTCACCGCCTAGCAGCGGGCCGACTGAAATCCCAAGCCCCAAGGCCGCTTCATACAAAATAATCGCTTTAGCTGTTCCAGAAGTGGACAGACCTACAATCGCAGACAACGCTGTTGCGATAAACAAAGCGTTTCCCAGGCCCCAGCCTGCCCGGTAGCCCACAATTCCGCCAACTGTACTAGCCGTGCCGCCCAGTCCGGCAAACACAATAATAAATAATATGCCGGTTAATAACGTCCATTTGACACCCAATCGACTAGATACAACGCCCGTAATCAGCATCGCAACGCCCGTCACCAGATTATAGCTGGTGAACAGCAGCGACACTTGGCTTTTCGTAGCATGAAGCTGATCGGCAATGGCCGGCAGGATCGGATCGACCAATCCCAGACCCATAAATGAAATAACACAGGCAAAGGCGACCGCCCATACCGCTTTAGGTTGAGACAGCAAGCCTGAGCGTTCTTTTAACTCTTCAGGTAATGCATGTTGTGAACTCATAATAGGATGTTACCTCCACATCTGAATGTAAATGTTCTTGTTATGATGGGTCGTGCTCAAGTTCCTCATCCAGAAGAACCTTACGTTCACGCACCCTAACCCGCAGCTCCTCCAGCTCTGTCTGGAGCATACGGATACTGTTGATCTTTCCCTCCATTAAGTCCAACTGTTCGTTCAGCGTACGTTCCATATCCTCCAACATGGTCCGTCGCTCGATTGGCTGCAAATGCTCTGTGCGCTCGCGATATTCCTCCCGCTGCCCTTTGAGCATTTCTGCTGCGGACATGTACCGCTGAAGTTCTTGCAAAGAAAAGCCAAGCACTTCCTTGGCACTCACTATTTTTTTTAGTAAATCCACATCCTCCTGCGTATACAGCCGCATATTTCCTTCACTGCGCTGCGGGGAGGGCAATAAGCCGATTTCCTCATAATAACGAATAGTTCTCTTGGTCAAACCGCTTTGCTTCGCGACCTCATCAATTTTATACGTAACCATGACACCCACCTTATGAAAAAGATTATATATAAATACTACGCCTATATAACGTTAACGTCAACGTAAACTTTCAAACACAAAGAAACCGCCTCTGTTAGAGACGGTTCCTATTTGGGATTGCATAGTCATAGACCCGAAGCATCGGCGCTCAAGCCCATGAATATCACTTTAGATGAAGAAAGTACGTGTGATGATAACCAGCAAAATAAAGAGTACCAAAATGACACCAGTGGAAGTCCACATGCCGTAGCCGCCACCGCCACAGCCACAGCTTCTATCTACTTCACCCATCTCAAATTCCTCCTCCCTCTGTCGATTACAACAAATCGCCCGAAATCAAATTCTTCAACTGAGAATTAGATAACGAATGCTTTGGAAATAATAACGAGCAGAATGAAAAGTACCAGAATCGCTCCTGTAGATGTAAAAGCTCCATAACCAGCGCCTACTCCAGACATGGTGATTCCTCCCTTCATGGTTTACAAAAGCATCTTATGCTTATGCCACCGTCCATGATAGGGACAAATGCCGCGCCTGCTGCCCAAATATGGGTTTGGGGTCCAGTTATTCTTCGGATGCGAGCATTCCGTGATACAGGAGATTTCTTGCCTGCTTGGCAAGTACAGACGGGCTTTCACGTCCAGGCAGCAATTTCGTTAACGTCAGCCGTTCTATCAAACCGATCACACATTCTGCTGTCAGTTCAGGGTCAAGTTCCTCACGGCAGGAACCCCATCGTTGTGCCGCCAGCAGATGCTTCTTGATGTGCTCCGCCATTTCCGCCTTGATGTGTACCGAGTCTGCCGCCTGGTAAAAACCGACACGAGTGATCGCCGGATTATTAGACAACATGCGAAAAATAGCTTCCAGAAAAGCTTGTCCCCGTCTCAAAACTTCAGCTTCGCTTAGGTCCGGGCCAATCTTCATACTTTGTACCGTCTCATTCACCAAAGTACGGAAGCTCTCCACAAGCTCCTCATACATTTGTTCTTTGCTTTCAAAATGAATATAAAAATCCGGCTGCGTCAATCCTGCACGTGCCGCAATCGAACTTACCTTAGTTTGGTAAAACCCCGTCTGAGCGAACTCTTCAGCCCCCGCTTCCAGTAACAACCGCCGACTTTCCCGACTTCTGACTCCTGCTCTTATCACGGTTTTGCCCCCTTACACCACAAATCTATCGTATTATAAAGTTCCTTTGCAGTAAGAACAACGGGCTTGAGGATGATATATACCTTTCCTTCAAAAGTCCTAATATAGAAGGACTGAATGTTATGGAAAATCAAGGGTATCCCCCTTCAAGGTATAATTAACCAGTTAGATGGATGAGCGAGCAGGAATTATTACGCCGAATTTTAATTTTTATACTTGAGAATTTTGTGAAATCCTGACTTTCGATATATATCAGTGATGAGGACCATATTTGCGCATCATTTCAATCGTTATCAGATCATCATCCAGCCCCCGTTGTTGCAAGCCGTCGATAATTTGCTGACGCTCCTGATCTTTAACATTTTGTCCGAATTTAAACTTGGCGGTCCATTCCTCGGGTACAATTTTGATCAGAGCGACCCCTTTCAAACGTGAGGCATACCGAGAATCGCTGGCATCAATCGTGTCATATCCGCCTTCCGGTTGCAGCTTACTCATAAAAGTGGAAAATGCTGATGCTTTTTCTTCCAAATCCACTACATGCTCCGCATGACCACGCACGGTAATACTTTTAAAAAATGAGGTCGCAGGACATGCCATATGTTCATCCGTGAAATAAGATGGAATGAGCGCATATTCTTTGGCGGCTGAAAAAGTAACCCGATTATCCTCTTTCATCCGTTCCATCTTTTCTCCAGCACGACTGCCATGAATATAAAAAACGCCATTTCCATAAGCGAAATTCAAGGGAACCACACGCGGAAAACCATCCTCGCTGTTCATGCCTAAAAATCCGAAACTGACCTCGCTTAGAAACTGCTCTATTTCCTCTAGTTCTTCTACCGTAAATTCCTTTCTTCTCATAGGGGACTCTCCTTCCATCTATTGACCAATGATACATTTCAGATTATGTTGAAAATGGATTATTAAAAAGATCCAATATGAACGGAAATGACTGGTCCAATATAAGGAGAAAAGTATGGACATTACGATTGCTTATCAGCGCGCAATTCAAAAATATCATTTGAAATACTTGGCATTGTATCACGCTCTTCGAGAGGGAATTCTCACTGGCTCCCTTGCCAGCGGTACGCGCCTGCCTTCCAGTCGTGATCTGGCTGTGATGTATGGCATTTCGCGCGGAAGTGTTAAAGAAGCATACGATATGCTGTTGGCAGAAGGATATGTGAATTCGGTAGTAGGCAGAGGAACCTTTGTTATGGAACAGACTGCAATGTTGCCAGACGAATCTCTAATCGATCAGCAGAACCAAACCCCGCCTATTGCAAAACAAAAAGCCCCTGCTCTGTCAGCATGGGGACAACGAATAATGCAGCTCGAAAGAGAACGAGCCTTATACTCGGCTCCTGTGTCTGCTACGGGTAGAGACGGTGCACAGCAGCCTTTGATTTCTTTTCAAGCAGAAGAAGATGTATTGGAGGGCAGCTCACAGATCGCATGGAAAAGTGCATTGGCTGCCGCTGGCAAGGACCTGCAAAAGCCTTCGGATGACTCGACGCCTGCACCAGTGAACGGTGATAAAGGGCTGCGTGAAGCGATTTGCCATCATGTTGGCAGAACACGCGGAATTACGGCTACCCCGGATCAAGTCGTATTATGCAGTGGTTCCATGGAAGTGATCACGTTATTAAGTCAGCTGCTTATTCATGAACAAGATAACATTGTACTGGAGAATCCCTGTTATTCCGGCATCTACCGTGCAGTTACTGCCTCAGGCGGACAGATATACGCTGCTGAGCTGGATCAGCATGGAATTATTCCACAGGATTGGGATGCCAAGCTCCTGTTTGTTACGCCTGGACGACAGTTTCCAACCGGTGCTGTATTGCCATTAACGCGCCGTCAACATATTCTGCAATGGGCAGCGTCCAAGGGGGCGTGGATCATTGAGGATGATTATGACAGTGAATTCCGCTGGGCAGGACGCCCCATTGAACCATTAAAAGCACTGGATCGCGCGGAATGTGTCATCTATGTCGGTTCCTTTTCCAAAAGCATGTTCAGCAGCCTTCGACTCGGGTTTGCCATCCTGCCTGTGGCATTGGCTCAAGCGCTGACTGCTGCCAAACGACTATACGACCCCCTGCCGCCTGCCCGCTTGGAACAGCGTGCACTGGCACGTTTTATGATGCGCGGAGACTACATTCGTCATTTGCGGCGGATGACTCGAATATACAGATCACGCTACGACGTATTCCAGCATGAAATACAGCCGTTGAGTGAGCTGTTTCACTGGCAGCAGAACGATTGCGGTCTACACGCCTATGCCATCTGGAAGCATGGACCTGCCCCGTATCATCATTTGATGCAGACAGCACGATTTTATGGAGTCACATGGCGTGATGCTGCTGATTACCAACTGACACCGGGACCTCCTTCAGCCTGCTTTAACTTTGCTCACTTAACGGAGCAGCAGATTATCGAAGGTGTTAAGCGTCTGCGCCAGGCCTGGGACAGTATCAAACATCAGTATCACGGAGCAACGCTAAGGCATTAAAAGGGTACTCCATTCGTACTTTGTATATAGCAAATTAGACTAACGATAAAGAAGACTTGCCCTTTCCATTCCCTCACTCTTTCATATGATGCTAGTAACTTAAAAGAATTGGAGTGAGAGAAATGGCAGTTAGTCCACTTTGTAAACGGTTTGCCGATATATTAAAAGCAACACCTCAAATCATTAACGGAGTTTGTACTGCATCTACAGTCAGAAATAACATCAAGCCGATCATTTTGGGGAAAAGGGCCAGATCCTTTCTTGCCATCCCCCAAGCTTTTTCTTTCGAAAGCATTGGCCGTAACGGAAAAGGTTTATGTCTTGGTCGAAACTGTGATTCTGACCGCAGAAATTAATCCGTTTATTTCTCGACTTCGTAACCATGATATCAAAGTGACGGCACTCCACAATCACTGGCTATTCGATAACCCTAACCTTTGGTACATCCACTTTGAAAAAGTAGAAAAGCCGCTTGTTTTCGCCACAGAAGTACGTGACGCGCTTAATGTCTTGACAACGAAGCCTGTACGTCCGGTGATTAAAAAGAAATAAGCTATCAATAAATGCAAGAGATCCGCTTAGGCGGATCTTTTCTTTGTTATGGCTACCTTTGCCCTGAACCCCTTATTTAATCACTAGCCCCAAAAGGCCAACAAAGGATGAAGCCTGATGCGGTGAGATGATGCAACCATTCAAGTCTTCTATCTCCACTTGTAATCCGTCAAATTCGCAATCACTGAGATCAATTCCCTTGAGCTTGGCCCCCGACAGGATGGCTTGATCCAGATTGCAACGGGCAAAAGAGGTTTTTTGTAGTGTTGCATGATAAAGATCTGCACTTATCAAAGAACAATCCTCAAAACCAACTTGCTTGAAATTAGCAAAACGGAACATCGAATAATCCCCTAGGCAATCCAGAAAACGAACGTTTTGGAGCCTACTTCTCGAAAAATCCGTTCCGAGCAATTTACAATTTCTGAACTCTACCCGATGGATAAAGGAGCCGGAAAAATTAATATTAGACAGATCGCATTTATCAAAAATGATGTCTGTCCATTCACTTTCCGGCAATGATGATTCCATGATGGTGACACTTTTGAAGACCATCTTCTCTAATGAAACCTTAACTGCTTCCATATTGTCCAAAATAATATCCTCTACAGACCCTGTACTAAGTTCGTCTTTGGATCGTATGGAGCGTATTTCTTCATTTAATACGGGTAAGTCCGCAGGAATCTTCGGTGACTCCATTTTATTTTTCATTATAGCTCTACCTCCACTATGAATATATTTCTAGGATATCTATATGAATCTATTTTCTATTAATTCTCACGCATAGGGTAGCAAAAGTATTTTTGACACATATATTAACATGTGAGCAAACTCACGAACCTTTGTTAGGAGGTTGATAGCATGGCAGTACAGCTATCTAATCAAATATTCTCCATCTCAATCGGGGATTATGGGGATATCTCTTCCTTACGTCTGACAGGAGACACCTTCAATACGAATTATGTCATGAACGGCTCTAACGCACCTAAACAAAATACGTCAGATCATCAGTGGCTGGGTGAACTCATGTTCACCTATCGTCTCGGTAACGGGGCGTGGACTCGGGCATGGACAAGCAATTCTGCTGATGTGCGCCAGATCATCTCTTCTGGTAACAGCGTCCAGATATCCTATCAAAATTCCTCCAACCATCAGGGAATACGCAACTTCACTTTACAAGAAACCTATTCGTTGGTTAACGACTATTTACATTGGCAAATGAAAGTAACGAATACTTCTAATCAAGCACTGGAAATCGGAGATTGGGGGCTGCCGCTTCCTTTTAACGAATACTGGTCCGGTGGCAATAATGAACAAATCTATGAAACCAGAGTACTCTCTCACTCCTTTGTAGGTCATCACAGTTCCTTTATTACAGCTGGACGACCTAGCGGCATCGGACCGTATATCCTGCTGCTACCTGATGCCGCAACGGGTGCTGGTCTCGAATATCAGGACCACTGGAGAGTCGAGGAGCATCCTGGCAGTACATGGGCTATGGAGCAAGGCGGCTGGTCTGAGGGACTTAATGTGTTCTATATCCACTCCAATGTCATCAAAAGCACCAACCGTGGTTATCTCGGAAGCACCAGTCTGTCGCTGGCCCCTGGTGAAAGCAAAACGTATGCCTTTAAATTCTACAAGGTAACGGACGAGCAGGCTGTAAAGGACAGGCTATACAGCGAGGGGCATGTAGATGTGACCGTGGTTCCGGGTATGATTGTCCCGACCAATCTCAAAGCTAAATTCGATCTGCATACCCGTAAATCCATTACCTCTGTCACAGCGCAGTATCCCTCCGAAACGACCATCAGCTATTTGGAAAATGCCCCTACAAACCACAAAATATATGAGCTTACACTGGGACGATTGGGTCACAACAATATTACAGTAAATTACGGTAACGGCGAAAAAACCGTTCTCCAGTTCTATGCCATTGAGCCGGTTGACACTGCACTTCAGCGTCACTCCACCTTCATGGTCAACAGCACCCAATGGAACGTACCCGGAGACCTGCGGGACAAGGTGTTTGACGACTGGATGATGCAATATAAGGCCAAACGCAACAGCTTTGCTGGCTACTGGGGCTGGGGTGATGATTGGGGATTAACTCACGGCCAGTTTCTAGCGGAGAAAAATGTCCAGAAGCCCGTGGCGTCTGAGATCAAGGCTGTCGATGATTATCTGGAGGTGGCTATCTGGACGAATCTGATGGAAGGCCATCATACCGATTATTTGGTCCCTGATTTCCTGATGCCACAACCTAATACGACACCAACATACCGGGGCTATGCCTATCCGCACATTTATAATACGTTTTTCAGCATGTATAAACTTGCCAAGCTGTATCCCAACCTGGTCAGCTATCGCAATAGCAAAAACACATATTTGCTACGTGCTTATCGTATTTTTAAAGCGTTGTATGAAGGTCCTGTTGCTTATAACTGGAACACAGGGCTTATGGGTGAGCTGACCACACCTGATATGATTAAGGCGCTTCAGGAAGAAGGATTGACTACTGAGGCTAACGACATGATTGCCAAAATGGCTACCAAGTACAACAATTTCAAAAACACCACCTATCCCTATGGCTCTGAGTACAACTATGACAATACAGGCGAAGAGGCGGTATATACACTTGCCAAAATGAACGGCAATACGACAATGATGAGCAAAATCAATGCCAAAACACGCGCCGCACGCGGACATATGCCTGTCTGGTACTATTACGCCGATCCGGTCACAATCACCGGAGAGAATTGGTGGAACTTCCAGTACACCACTTCGCTGGCGGGCTATGCGATGGATGACTGGACACGTCGTTATTCGTCCAAGCCAGAAGTGGACCAGCGCCTATCCTATGCCGCCAAACTGGCGAACATCGGGGCGATTAATTCAGGACAGATCAGCCCGGACCCTGCCAATATCGGGGCAGTATCTTGGACATATCAGGCAGGTAAGGGCAATTACGGCGCCCTTGGTCTGGACGGCGGCCCTCTCTTTAACGGATGGCGTGGCATGTCCGGGGAAGCCGATCTAGGACTGTTTGGAGCCATTAAAATCCTAAGTTCGGATGTTGCTGTCGATCCCATATTCGGATTGTTCGGTTATGGCTGTGACGTTACAGAAAGCAATAACAGCTATACGGTTACTCCAAAAGACGGCGTATTCCAACGTCTGCATCTGATTACCCAGAAGCTGAGTCTGGAGTTGAACCGGGACCAATATACCTTGGCCGTCGTGTCCAAATCCAAGAACAACATCCGTCTGATGTTGAAAAATACGACACCAGGCACAGCTCATACTACTACTGTGACAATAACCGGACTCGCGACAGGTACGTATGACGTACTGGTAGACGGCACAAAAACCGGCTCAGTCACTGCTGTTAACAGTGCTGCGACTACAACCAGCCTGAATATCGGTACGGCAGCCAACTACGATATCCGCATTCAGTCCAGTACAGGCAATCCAGCTCCCGCTGGGGACATTATAGCCCATTATGAATTTAACGAAACGGCCGGATCAACCGCAGCCGATTCGTCAGGTTATGGGCAGCAGGCCAGTGTAATTGGCGGCTCGTGGAGCGCGGGGCGGAATGGCAATGCCCTGCGCCTTAACGGTATTGGCGCCTATGCCAGCCTGCCCGGCGGAATCGTTAGCAGTTTAAATGACTTTACGATTGCAGCATGGGTACGAGTGAACACGCATAATGGCTGGGCTCGTCTGTTTGATTTTGGAGCAGGAACAGATCGGTATATGTTTTTGACCCCGAAGGCCGAAGGGACAGGTATGCGTTTTGCCATCACTGTCTTGGGGAACGGAGAGGAACAGCAGCTGAACGCCCCGGAACTGGCGACAGGGGTGTGGAAGCATGTAGCAGTGACTCTGTCAGGCACTACGGGAATTATGTATGTGGACGGTATAGAGGCGACACGTAACACGGGTATGACGCTGAGACCTTCCAGCCTTGGACTGACAGATTGGAACTACATTGGGAAATCCCAGTTTGATGATCCTTATCTTAACGGTGCAGTAGATGAGCTGATCATTTACAACAGAGCTCTGACTGCTCAGGAAATCAGGGGCTTGGCCTCGGCAAGCAGCACCATTACAGCCCATGATTTGAGAGTCCAAGCATATGCTGAAGGGGCCGATTAGAATGTAATTATAAATTTAATTTAATGCATTCCTTTCATGCCATTAACGTTTTAGATTGTGAATGATTTGTATTATGAATGATTCGTACCATGAATCATTGGCGTCGTAAATGATTGGTATCGTGAATTATTTTTGCGGGTGCTTCCCATCGCCTCCGCCCCGGATTTCTTATCTTAATTCTGCAATCAGGGGAGAAATCCGGGGAGATGATGCTTCCGAAGCGAGCCTTCCTATGGAAAGCTGGTAAATCGACCACTTTACCGAGGGGTCTAGCCGTAGCTCTTCCATCTGCAGAGCAATTAGCTTCGTCTAATACGTGTCGTTCTTGGTCTTAAGCGAACGAGCTCCTCACTGGTGAGTTGTCTAGTATAGGAACGAGGGGAAGATCCTGTATCTACCCTGAGTACCCTGCCTGCCCCGCTGGGGCGGGCTACTCGTGTGTTGAATACCTGCATGACCCACTGCACTGGAAAGGCTATGGATAAGCGACCATCTGCCGTGCCTGCATAGTTGACCGCGGCTGCATAATTATCGGACTGTCTGAGCCATACAGAGCCGGAATCCCCGGGTAGTGATACAGGAGTCGTACCTCTAATAACTGTCTGATCTTCGAAGGTCAGCAGGCCCAACTCACCACCATAATTGATTTGCAAGTCCGTATAGACGGACTCTACCGTGCCATTAACCCGCCCGCTCGTACGCCCTACCTTCTTCAATCTTTCTCCTATGCGATAGGCGGTAACATGACCCGGAATCGCTCCCACTGTAGCATAACGGGGATTGAGCAGGTTGTTGCGGGTCGGAAGCGAAAGCGCTGCATCAATCAGGTTCGTTCCAGTGGGATTTAAGCGTACGTAACGATACAGTCGTCCTATACGATCCTGGGCAACCGTCCCCCCATCGGCTCCGCCTGGCTGAATTGTAGCCTCCCGATTGTCTGTATTGGAGGGATTGAGCACATGGTTATTGCTTAAAAGATAACGTGTAGCCGGCGCTCCAGTTGGGGCAACGATAAGTCCGGTTGTACCGGAGCCTTCAATCGTCCCGACACTGTAGCCGGCGATGACCGGGCGGATGCGCACTTTGTAGTCCGTAGCATTAGCCCTGATTTTTCCAGTCTTTACAATTCGGACAGGAACGTTCGATTTCTTCCCTAAGGCAGTGGCCGACAAGAGTCCAGTAGAGGCCGACGCTAGACGGTCCGTGTACACAATGACAGCGGCTCCCTTTTTGGGGTGCGCAGGGTCCCTGTAGCCTACGCCAATGCCGTGAACACCGGACATTTTTAAGACTCGCTTGGCCATCCGCTTTTTCACTTGAAGCGCGGCCGAGAAGGTAGCCAACATAATCATCTCCTTTTACTTTCAGATGAAATATTGTATGGCTAAGGCCGCTCTGCGTTCCATTTGATCTTACGATCGCTGTTGCTTCTCTAGCTCCAAACGGACCGTTGCGCTACCGAACTCCGTATCGAACTATATATGAAGGAATTACAAAATATGGTATAATCACTCGCGAAATTGGCATTCGATCATTTGATTCTAATGTTCGAGGAGGTATTTCATGTTTTCAATGATATTGACATACAGCATACAGGCAATTGTAATTTTACTGATTATCTTCACAGTGTTGAGAAACAACAGAAAGAAAATAGGCCGGGGATCACTTTCACTGCTGTTATCTCTTCTTGGCATGGCTGTTTCTTTTGAATTTGGCGATTACATATTCGGAGACCAGTTGCTTTCCTTTTTAGGAATGTCAGCATGGTCCAATCCTGTTAATAATACTGGGTTCCACTACACTATTTTTGTATCGAGTATTTTATTTATTCCTAGCTTAATCATTGGATATAAAAATTCTGAAGATTTTGGAGCTCTTATTGGAAGACGAATTTCTAGTATTTATCTATTTATAATCATCATTTCGCTTTTATTTTTCATAATAAGCTGTTTGTCGAAGTGAAAGTTGGATGTGTGGTCATTCCAAAATAAGAGGCCTTTCTATAATTGAACTGATCTCTGTTAAGTAAACAGTAATAAAAAAGCAACCTTAGGCAGCCTAAGTCCGATATTCATACGGTCTTAGGCTGCTTAATTTCTGTTAAAAACAATGGTGTGTAGAAATAGATGTAACGTCAAGTGTGCGAGTATGAATTCTCTATATAGTACAAGAATAACAATAATTGCAATCAAAATTCATAAAAATGAACCGGAAATATTTTCTTTTTCACATACTTAGCCTCTACCACTGTTTGCAGAAATTGATAGTTTATTGTTATATGAAATAATTTTTACTTCAATAGAACTATTTTAGTTTTTTTCCTTGCAGTCGATATAATTGAGGATTCGTCAAAAAGCTCTTTCCTATAGGAAGATGGGATCAACTCGCTAAAAATAATGTACGTTGTGATTGATAGTAAAAGTCAACCAGCCGATCCGAGGAGGTAGTGTACTAGAACATTTTTCACTTAACACACCTTATCTTGCGTTAACCGATAGCAAGATATAAAACATTAGGAGGACAACCAATATGAATTCATTCAAGAAAACGAAGAGCTTGATCACCGCCCTGACCGGGGCTGCGTTATTATTCGCGCTACCGATGACGGCAGGCGCGGAAAGTAATATCAATTATACTGGCATGTTCCTGGGCTATGACGGAAGTGTAGACACCAGTCCTGTCCAGACCTACAACCCTGACATCGTCTCTTATGATCTGCTGAACTGGAACTACGGGGGGAGCGATGCAGCCTCCATTACCTCCCATAGCGCCTCAGCCATCCAAGGCTTAGGTAAAATCGTTACCATTTCTACCCACATGCCCAATCCCCAGGGTGGAAATGTAAACGCCCCGATGTCTGATTCCGATTTTAAGATCTTGGCCAATACAGACATTTCATCCATCAATTCATCCAGCCCCGTATGGCTGCAAAATTATAAGGCTCAGATTGACAATGTTGTGACTAGCCTGCAAAAGTTTGACTCATCCCCCGTCTACTATAGACCCTTCCATGAAATGAACGGAGGCTGGTTCTGGTGGGGAAACAAGAACACGACAGACTATAAGAACCTGTACATCAATCTGTACGATTACATCGTGACAACCCATGGCATGTCCAACGTCAATTTTGTCTATGCTCCAAATAAAGGAGCCAACGCGGCCGCTTATTATCCCGGCTCCAGCTATGTCACTTGGATTGGCATCGACGCCTACAGCGACGATCCGTCCAATGACAATGAAATCAAGATGGCTTACAATGACATCAAAGGACTTGGCAAAACTTATGGCTTCTGCGAGATTGGACCAGCCGTGGGCGGCGAACATGTGGATCGCAACAATAATCAGCTCAAGGAATTCGATTATTCGCTTTGGAGCAGTGCCCTGAATGAGGTCTACACTGGAGCAAGCTTCTTTATCACCTGGGACGGCGCTTATGCTCCGCAGAACAATACGAATAGCAGCACGCTGTTTGCGAAGTAAAGCTCACAGTAAGCGTCCGGCTCCCGGTTCGGCAGCAAGGCATCGTACGTGTTATTCCAAGAAGACAGCAAGGTCCTGGAAGATTAGGACGTCATCAAGCACGACAAAAAAGCATGCCCTTATGAACTGAAGTTCCCTATCAAGCAGCCAGTTATTAATAAGCCCTATTTAAACAGCCTGAGTCCCATATTCGTAGGGGCTCAGGCTGTTTAGTCTCTTTTGAAAACGTTCGTGGTTAAGAAAGGCTTTTTTTAGCAATGAGAAGCACAGCTTATCCCTTAACTGCTCCCTCCGCAATGCCTTCCATAATGAATTTTTGAAAAAAGGCATAGATCAGAATAACCGGGATGGAGGTCAGCACGAGCGCAGCCAGAATGAGCGACCAATCCTTGTTGTATTCTCCAAACAACATATTGGTCGAGAGAATCAGGGTGTAATGGTTCACATCCGTCAGCATCAAAAGTGGAAGTAAAAAGTCATTCCAAATCCACAGGAAATCCAAAATGGCAATTGTGACGGTGATCGGCAGCAGCAAGGGAAATATAATGCGAAAGAACGTTTGGAACTCATTGCAGCCGTCCATTTGCGCGGATTCTTCCAGCTCACGCGGGATGGATTTGACGAATCCATGATACAAAAAGATGGCCATGTTCACGCCCAAACCGATATAGATCAAAGCCAAGCCGTACGTACTGCCTTGAACAGACAAATCTTTCGCCATCCGTGTAAGCGGTATCATTATAGAGTGAAAAGGCACCAGCATGGACGCAACAAACAGGAAGAAAATCGCACTGCTCAGTTTTCCACTTGTACGAGACAGCTTGTAGCCTGCCAGTGCCGAACAGACCACGATCCCGCCAATGCCGATAAAAGAAATAATCGTAGAATTCAGAGCGCTGTTCAGCAAATGGGTCTGATGAAAGGCCTGGCTGTAATTTTCAAAGTGAAGCTTCGTCGGCAGCGCCGTAAAGGATGCAAACATCTCACCCTGTGTTTTAAACGAATTAATGACCGCCATGTAGATCGGGAAGAAGGACACGACTGCGCCCACGCACAGAATCAGCGTGATCAGCAAGGAATTAGCCTTTTTCAGCCTCATGCCTCCACCTCCCTCTTCTTCATGACACGCAGCTGGATCAGAGTAAAGATGAGCACAATGGCGAACAAAATAACGGATTTAGCACTCGCATAGCCATAGCGGAAATTATTCGAGAAGGCCTCCTCATAAATGTTCATCGTAATTACCTGTGTGCTGCGTCCCGGTCCTCCGCCAGTCAGTCCATACACAACCTCATACACCTTGAAAGCACCGTTAAGTGTCAGGAAGAAACAGATCGTAATCGCGTGGGTAATCATCGGCAGCGTCACACTTCGCAATGTCTGAAATGCGTTCGCTCCATCAATAATAGCAGCCTCCTTCAAGCTTTGTGGTACACCCTGAAGTGCAGCCAGATAGATGATCATCATATATCCCACACCATTCCAGAGCGAGACAATAATGATGGAAAAGAACGATACTTTCGGATCACCCAGCCATGATTGACCTAAAAAGGCGATAGCCGTCTTTTCGGCAATCTGCGGCAGCACAGAGGAAAAAACGAATGTCCACATAAATGCGCTAATAATAGTACTGATCATATTGGGCATAAAAAATATCGTCCGAAAAAATCCTTTGCTGCGTGTGCGTGATTCAATCAACACTGCCAGTACTAGCGCAAGTACATTTTGTAGCACGATCATGACCAACACGTATTTAAGTGTAAACCAAAGGGAATTGAGAAAATCGGGGTCTTCCTTCAAGGATTCCACAAAGTTCCCCAAGCCGATAAAGTTGTAATTGGGATTCAATCCGTTCCAGTCTGTAAAGCTGTAGTACATGCCGCTGATCGTTGGAATAAGCAGGAAGATGGCGTAAAAGATCAGTGCCGGGGCAGTAAACGCCAGCAGCATGACGTATTTTTTGTAGATTTTAAAAGGCATGGAGTCTCTCCCTCCCGATGTCATTCTGTAGGTTCCCGCTACTTGTTCACTTTGTTATACGATTTCCATGCCTTATCCAGCGCCTTAATGACGTCATCCTGCGAGAGCTGACCAGCATAATAGGATTGGAGCGACTTACCTGCCTCGTCCTTGACCGCCTGCGGGATGGATGGATCTTGGTACGACTTGCCTGCTTTCACATATTCGGTAGCGTCATTAACCCAAGGATAGCTTTTGAACGTATGGACTTTGGAGATAGGGTTAAATTTCAATGCTTCATAGAACGCGCTGGAATCCTTGTCGTCCAACACATAGTTAACAAAATCGAGTGCAACCTCCTTATTCTTGCTTGTAGAGGATACAGCCAGCGAAGTCGAAGTGGACAGATTGATCAAGGTCGCATTCGGATCGTCATTAATCGGTAGCGGGGCTACTCCAAAGTCCATCTTCGGATCAGATTTTAAAATCGTTTCCGCAAACCACGGCCCCTGAATCCACATCGCCGCTTTACCTGAGGCAAATGCCGCCGACCCATCATCCCCGCCAATTTCCAGCGCCTTATCTGTACCGTTGCTGTTCACTAGATCAATAATATCGAACATGCTCTTCATTTCCGAGAAAGAGCCTTTGTCCTGATTCATCCGTTCGATAAAATCCTTATTCTGTGTGTTCATCATTGCACCTGCAGTGAGCGGCACGAACAACTGTGGAATCCAGGATTCCTTGTAGGACAACAGGAACGGTTTCACATGATTCGCTTTCAGCTTGTCGACGACAGCCTTCATTTCGGTCAACGTTCCCGGCGGCTTCAAATCCAAATCCTTAAATATCTTTTTATTGTACAAATAGCCCCAGGAGATCGTTTCCAAAGGAACCGCTACAACCTTGCCGTCTTGAGTTGTCACCGAGGGCTTAACGCTGTCCATCAATTTGCTGACAAATGGCTGACTGGACAAATCCTCCAAGTATCCCGCTTTGTAAAACGGTGGAATTTCATTCACCGCATGCAGTGCGAATACGTCCGGTGCATCGTTTGATGCGAGCCTTGTCTTCAAAATTTGTGCGGCATTGTCAGCAGGCGGCATCTCCAGTTGAACGGTAACGTCGATATTTTTATCTTTCTTCTCTTTGGCTACAAACGCATTAATGTATTTATCGTAGTGCTCCTTCAAACGGGGCTGAGCAATAAACATTTTGAGATTTACGGTTTTGCCGTCTCCACCGGAACCGCTGCTGTCACTGCCTGAAGAATTCGCTCCACATCCGGCCAACAACGTGCCAACCAGCATCGTACTCAATACACCTTTCCACATCTTCATGCAAAATGACCTCCCCTAAGTTGAAAATAACGATTTTGTATACGCTTTCATTATAGGATGGGAGGCCACTTCTGCCATTGGACACCGTTAGCATATTGAATTGGATTTTTTTAAACTTCCTTTCTCATTTCACCGGGGGCCATGCCAAAATGCTTTTTAAATACCCGATAAAAATAAGACACATCCTCGTACCCAGCCATCTCTGCAACGGCTTTAATTGAAATCTGTTTATTGGCCAGCCATTCCCGCGCCTTTTCCATTCTCCGTTCTACAATGTAGTCCGTTACATTCTGACCGTACTCCTGCTTAAATACCTTGCTCATATACTCTTTGCTCACAAAAAAGTTTTTCGCCAACTGCTCCAGTGTGATCGGCCCTGCATAGTAACTATCGATATACCGCCGTACCTCCTCCAAATTCAGCTTGTTTTTGTATTTCCGCTGCCGAATCAGCTGATCCAGTTCCTGAACATAGCATGACGATACGAATTCCAGCGCATGTTCTACAGAGGATAGAACAGCCTGCGAAAGCGGAAATCCACCCTTTGCCGTAGAAGTATTCAGCCCGTTATCCGCTGACAGCTCTTTCAGCAGAGAAAGCAGCTCCTGCACCAGCCTGCCCAGCATAGTTTGACCTGGTGCTCCATAACTCTCCAACTCCTGCACAACCTGTCTGCATGTTAAGTTCACCCCATCACGATTCAGCTCATTAAAATAAAGACGCAGCAGTTGCTTATACCGGGTTAACTTGTGAAAAAACTCATAATCCAGTTCTGTTGCTTCTGGTTGCTGTTCGGCCAACTTGACCTCCAGATCGTTTTTGCATTTGAGCAGCACCGCATTCAGCTCGACAGGATTGACAGGCTTTAGCAAATAATCAACAGCCTTGTAACGGATCGCATGTTTGGCATACGCGAAGTCATCATATCCGCTCACGACAATGATTTTCACATCAGGACATTGGTTATTTAGCGCTTGCAGCAGCTCCACTCCGTCCGCACCTGGCATGTGCATGTCCGTAATCACAATATGGGGAGCTAACTCCCCGACCAGCCTGAATGCTTCATCTCCGTCCTCTGCCTCGCCCACCACCACCATTCCAAGCTTTTCCCATGTGCCAAACGTCTTCAAAATATCGCGGTTCCACGGCTCATCGTCAACGATTAATACCTTGATCATACTTTGCCCTCCTCTGCTGAGGTGAATGGAATACGAATAGTGACACATGTACCGACTCCTTGCTCACTATCTATCGTCACTCCGTAATGCACTCCAAAATTCATCCTTATACGTGAAGACACATTGCTTAATCCAATATGACTGCCCTGCGCCCAAATTGGTTCCTCCGATGCGTTTTCCAGCCTAGCTCGAACTTTTTCCAGCTTGTCGGGGGGCATACCGTTACCATTATCGCTGACCGTAATGCACACATCTTCTTTCATAATCTCCACGCGGATTGCCATTTTCCACGCCCCTGCCTTGCGATCAAGACCATGCTGAAATGCGTTTTCCAACAATGGTTGAAGCGATAGCTTCGGCAAACGAATATCCATTGCCTGCTCTTCTGTCTCCACCTGAAATACCAATCTTTGCGGAAAACGACGCTGCTGGATGCGCATATAATGTCCCACATGATCGAGCTCTGCGCGCAGAGAGGCCATATCCTGAGGCTCCCGTACCACGTAACGGAACATCTCACTCAGCGAACGAATGACTTCATAGGTATCCTCCGGCTTTTGCGAAAACACCATACTTCCGATCATTTGCAGCGTATTTTGCAGAAAATGAGGATGAATCTGCGCCTGGAGCGCTTTCAATTCAGCCGTCTTTTTTTGCAAATTGATACTGTATTCTGTCTGGATATGTTCGCGTATTCGGCCTGCCATCCCATGCAAACTTCTTTCCAGCAACCCAATCTCATCCGGTCGTATACTTGGTTCTCCAACCGGTCCCTTGATCATATCCAGTTCCTGCACCGAACGCGCCAAACGGACAATCGGGCGTGCGGTCCGCCATGCGATGAAAACGGCGATGCAAATGGAAACCAGGATTGAAATTACGCCTACGACAATACCATACAGCATGGTTGAAAAGGCACTGTGGTTAATGGAGGAAGTCGGTATGATTTTGACCAGTTTCAGTCCAACCACATCCAGATCATTGTAGAACACATAATGCTCGGCAGTTTGAAGCATCCCGGGACCCGGCTTAACGTCACGAAGAGCAGCCAGCACTCCTGCAGGAGGAGGCGATTGCCGAGCCTGCACTGGATACATAACTCTGCCATCCCTATCTGTAATCAACACTTGATGCTGATCCCCTCGTCCCAGCAGACCCAGCGTCTGATCGAATTGTGACCACAGCACCTCCAATGAAATAGCCCCCGTCTGCTTCTGGTCTTCAAAACGCCGAATACTGCGTGTCAGTGTAAAGCGTTCCGGGTCAGCGGAGCTTGGTCGAATCGAATAATCCTTATTCGCTTGCCACATCTCGGCATACTGTGAGGGAATACCGCTCACTGTCGTAATTTCATTTTGCATACTATTGAAGGTGAACACGGTTTGCGATTGCTTCAAATATAGCTGAATACCGATGACATGACTCCCGGCTGAATAATACACATTCGCCAGCGTATTCAGCATTTTTCGCTGGGCATTAAATTGGCTTGAAAGATTGTCGGGTTCTCGTTCATTTAAATAATCGCTTAGATCAGGGCTGATCTGAATGCTGTAAATCAGATGATTCAGACGATCTAACTGGTCGCTGATATAAATGCCCGTCCATTTCATATTGGACATGTTCGTCTCGACCACTTCGGTTTCCATAGACGATCTGCTTTTCTCCGCAGCCAGCACCGTGACAGCAATGACCGGCAGCACAGATAGAACAATCATCGTCAAGACTAGCTTGAGCTGAATGCTACGTCGATACGGGGCCATCAGCGCCCGAAACCAGCGGATTGCTCGGGTTGGCATAGCGATGCACTCCTCTATTCAGCCATATGCGAAAACGCCCCGCAATTCGCAGGGGCGCTTCACTTGCCGGATACTCCCGGCCGATACTATATAAAATGATTCGTACGTCGGTTTCAGCTCACTATTCATCATTTACGCTTCTTCGATAATTATAACACCCCAAGGCTCCAACTGGAGCATTTGTCCTTGGGTAACCCTCTGCTCTCCGATCAGCTCCTTGCCGTCTCCGTGCGGATATATCACCGAGCCTGCTTGTTCGGAATAGTTAAAGTAGTACCGGATCGTTCGCCCCAAATCATTCGTACCGGATTTGACAATGATCGGATAAGAAGCTTCCTGATCTAGTCCCCATACGCCTGCCTTTTTGGCTACAGAGCTTAATAATTCGCGGATGACCGCCGAACTGACGATACAGCCGATGTAGGTCGCCGTGCCCTGACCATAGCGATTTTGCGTAATCGCGGCATATTTGCCCCAATGCGGGTGATTATAATAAGCCAATACTTCCGCAGTCGTTGGGGTAATCAGCTCCATCCACGTATCTACCTGATTGTCCTCTGCTGCCACTTTAAAAGGATTATCCTTAAGCGTCACGTTCTTTGGCTCCACAAACAAGCTGTAATGAATGCCGCAGGCTTCGCTAATCACACCCGGCTGCTGGGAAGTTCTTACCTGCACATGCTCATTCGTAAATCCGCTTCGGGATGTGTAAACTACATGACCGCCTTGTTCGACATAGCGGTTCAGCTTCTCCAGCAGTGTATCTGGCGCAGAATAGAGGCTCGGGACGATCAAGAGATCGTAGTCATCAAACGATTCCGTACCCGGATGGACGATATCCGTCCCGATATTCAGCTTGTACAGCTCGTCATACAAACGGCGTACGATATCATTGTAATTCAATGGACTGTTCATATTAAACTTGAACCAGTTCATTGATGTCAACGCTTCGTTGCTGACCAGGATGGCTGTTTTATTTTTCTTTTTCAAATTGACCAGATGTGGGGATAATCTCGTAAAATCCTTCCCTATCGTCTGTGCTTCCTCATACACAGGATTCGGTTCAAAATCATGGCTGAGCAGACCTTTCCAGTAGGTTTCGAAGGAATTATGAATGGAATGCCAGTGCCAGTAAGCTACCATATTGGCCCCGGAAGCCAGATGGCTGAACGCTTGCAGTCGCAATTGTCCCGGATAAGGAACCCAGTGTGTAAACGCCTGCGCCTCCGTTTCCAGCACCAGGTAATTATTCTGTTTTGTTGAACGTGCCACATCACCACCAAAGGAAATCTCAATTCCAGTCAGATCATCCTGGGATGGATGGTAAATATCTACACCTGTCACATCAAACGCTTGAGATGCAGCAAAGTGATCCACATCCGGCTGAATCCCAAAGGAATGACCTCTCCACTCAAAATCAAAATTTTGCGTAACGAATTGGTCTTCCCGCTTATATTCATTGACAAGCGCAACCTGCCAGGACAGGAAATCCGTTACCAGCTTGCGCTGGAATTGGGAAAAGGCTGCGCCCAAGCTTCCATTAATCGTTCCGACCACCGAAGGGAAGTCCTCCCAGCTATTGATGCGATTGCTCCAGTAATCCAAGCCAAATTTGCGGTTCAGCTCATCCAGTGATTCAAACCGCTCCCGCAAATACTTCACAAATTGTAATTGCACATTGGGACCGCTCGTATGGTAATGCTTCGTCTCATTGTCTGTCTGAAAGCCGATGACCGCCGGATGCTGACTCACCCGTCCAATCAGCTTGCGTATGATTCGCTCAGCATGGAACAGGTACACCGGATTCGTAATGTCCATAATCTGGCGAGCTCCGTATTTGCCCGGCCCCTGAGGCGTTGTCGCCAATACATCGGGATGCTCCTTCACCAGCCATGTGGGCACAGCATAGGTCGGCGTGCCCACAATCACCTCAATACCGGCTTTATGCATAGCGTCCAGCACCCGATCCACGGAGGTGAAATCAAACACGCCATTTTGCGGTTCATGTGTACTCCAAGTAGATTCGGCTATCCGCACCACGTTAATTCCCGCATCCTTCATCATTTGGATATCCTGGTCCAAACGGTCATAAGGCATATATTCATCATAATAGGCAACACCGTACAGCAGCTTTTTCATCGAGTCGTCCTCCTATAAGTTCATGGTAATTGTCATATCCCATTTCGCCTACTCCGTTTTCCATGGGATTTTTTTCGTGTTCAACTTATATAGCTTTGTTTCAAATACCGTGGCTGTTATGCGGCTTTTTCAGGGATGGAACAGATATCGTATTACCAGCAACTTCCTGCTTCGTGAGATCCGTCTGCTGTTGATTTTTTTTCGCACTTGCCAGCCAGCCCTCTACGTCTTTTTCCTTAATCTTGTACAGCCATGCGAACAGGCCTGCCGTAATTAAGGCCCCCACACCAGGCACTACCGCATAAAGCGCAAATATCCACGTAAGCACCTGTCCGGTCTGCGGTACATTCGGAATGTAGCCGGCAAAGGCAAGCGCATAGGCCACAATTCCACTGGCTGCTGCTCCCCCCAGTTTTCCTGCAAACGTTTGGGTAGCAAAGGCGGTTCCGCTGGCACGCACCCCTTTTTTGAATGCGCCATATTCCACGCAATCGGCGGTAAACATCGGCACCATGAGCTGCGGTGCAGAGCTGAACAGGCCAAAAAGAACTGCGAATACACACACAATAATTGGGTTGCTGTAACCGATTGCAAATAAGGATAGGCCTGTAGTAAACAATCCAAGCAAGCTGATGACATTCACTTTCCACTTGCCAAATCTTTTAATAATCGGCGGTAAAATTAATGCGGTGAGCAGTTGCACACCCAAGGAAATGAACATGAGAATTGAAATATAGATAGGATTTTTCAAGTTATATAAGGCAAAATAGCTGACGACAATCCCTTGCAGATTGGTCATGGACAGTGTCATAAACGACATCAGGTAGAATAAAAGCTGCTTGTTTTGCATGGGATACGTCATAATCTGCTTGAGCGTAACCTTCTCTGTCTTGTTGGAATAACGCTCTTTGACATTAAAGCGAGTAAAGTTCATTAAGACCAGGCCTGCTACGGCAACGATTAGTGCCAAAATTGGCCAGGAGATCTGATTGGCTACGGCTACCGAAGAGGAGGAGATGACCATAAATGCCAAGAAAACCATCGTTCGGCCTCTGGACATTAATAGATCACGTTCATGCGTATTTTTCGTCATCAGTGTAGCCAAGCCAAACCCAGGCGCATCGCTGATCGTGTAACACATTTCCCATACCAGATACGTGACAGCAATATATATCACCTTGACGGTGAGTGACGCGTCACTCGGAACGAGAAAAATAAGTACAGTAAGTATTGGCAAAATAATAGAAGCCAGATTCGTCCAGGGTTTGAACAAGCCACCCCTTAGGTTGGCCCGGTCTATGATCACACCGAAGATCGGAGCACTAAGCGCATCCCATATACGGGCTAGTACGAATAAAGTACCAATAATAGAAACAGATATGCCAACATAATCCGTATAAAATAGCATTGCAAAAGAGGCAACCAGACAGAGAATTGCGTTACTCCCCAAAAAGTAAACGTAATATGACACACGTTCTTTCGATGTTGTTTCCATAGCTCCTCCTAATTACAATATGGCATCGCTTTCAAAATCACTACATATAAGCGATTTTTTTATGTAAAGGCTTATACTAGAACACTTGTAAGCGCTCTTTTATTATAGATAAATGTTAGGTACAATGAGATTGTCTAAGCGGTGTAAAATTTGCCCTAATCGAAGGTGATCTGATGATATTAAATCCTGATGTTGATCCAGCTCTATTCCACGATTGCCAATGGCTACCTATTATTGATTGGAATGTGAAGTTTTTTGGTGCCCATATTCATCGGGTCAAAGCGGATTGGTGCATGCCTGAGGAGTCCCATATCGGTTTTGAAATTGCACTCATTCTAGAAGGTCGTCAGGAAACGATGATGGAGAATAACGTATACTCGGTGGGGGAAGGCGATATTTTAATTATTCCGCCGGGGTTCAAGCATGTGAGCCAGTGTGTATCCCCTGATGGAATGTATTATTTTAGCACCCATTTTAATGTCGATGATCCATTGTTCCGTCAAGAGATGATTAAAAGCAATCAGCTCTTTTTCCCGGCAGGCACTGAAACCAATACCAAGCTGCAGAAAGTTGTCCATAGCTGGATCAGCATGGTGCGGGAGAACGGAGAATATACGACAGCGGACCGCTTTCGCATGCAGATTGCTTTGTTTGAGCTATTCGGGATATTCTCGCAAATGATTTCTACGGGATTGGAGCCGAGAATTGCACCTTCATCCGTTCAATATGCCAAGGCCATTATGGAAGCTATTCAATCGAGGTTCAAACCTTATCGAGAGGATGAATCTGGCGAGCAGACGTTCCGGCTTGAAGATGTGGCGGCTTCCCTTGGAATCAGTCCAGGCTATGCCCAGGAAGTGTTCCGCAAGGTTTACGGCTATTCACCACGTCACTATCTATCGGAAACCAAGCTACATGAGGCTAAGGTGCTGATCCAGCAGCCCAATCTACCGCTAAACAAGGTAGCTTCCCTACTGGGATACTCCAGTCTGGCTCATTTCAGCAGACAGTTCAAGCGCTGGACAGGTACCAGCCCGCTTAAGTACCGCCAGACGTTAAAACCGATTACTGATGAGCAGAGGAGCTAGAATAAGGAAGGATAGCAATGGCTCCACTGCGTTAATCATATGAAAAAGAGCGCGACACCGTATATTCGGCCGTCGCGCTCTTTCTATTTTATTTTCTAATGAGTTTCATTGCCTTAATAATCTAAATTGATGGTGAAGTTCCTATCCTGCGAATCATAGCCTGATATCTCCTATGTGCTGGTGTACAACATACATCATCCCTATCAGGAATAAGGCCAAGCCCATATAACCGATACCGAATTTCCAGCGTGATGATGCGGGTACTTCGTAATATTTATCATTTTCAAATGGAATGTAGTCAATCCCACATAGCAATCTGAGCTGATACGCATCTGGGGTAGGTATATGTTCTACACCGTTCAGCCATACATGCTGGACAAGACACTGCTGTGGCAGCAGAAGCGTATGCTCCACATCCAGACTCTCCATATATACCGTTACATATTGCTGCCCTTCCAGATCTGAGTAGGTATTAAAGGATAATCTGCGCGTATGCTCCGGTCCAGGCAGCGGATATCCTTGCTTATATAAATGCTGTACGTTAACCAGCGGCTTCTGTAATAACGACTGAACTTTGACGCCTTCTTTATTGCGTTTGACATATTTTTTGTATAAATCATAGGCAAATAGTGCCCAAATAAAGAAAAATAAAATGGATTTCAAATACACGATCACTACAATCCCACCCAGTAGACCCACCAGCCATAACCAGCGTGTCACTGCTGTAGAAATTCGTCCTCCATCAAGCGGATGAATCGGCAGCAAATTGATCAGGTTCAGGAAAAAACCGATATATGCTAGTGCATACAAAAGTGGACTGTCTGTTGCATACGCTCCTGCGTATACGGCCATAGCCCCAACTGTCCCCAATAACGGGCCGCCCATGGCCACGTAAGCCTCTGTCTGGGCATCCAAAGGCTGTCGTTTCATGGTGATTAACGCACCGAGAAATGGAATAAATAACGGTGTCGACACCGGAAGCCCCTTGCGTTTGGCAGCCAATACATGCCCCAGCTCATGCACGAATAACAACAACACGAACCCAACCGCAAATCCCCACGGGTATATAATCGCATACGTGCCAATCGTAAACGCCATAGATATCAGCGCACCGCCAAATTTACTGAATTTTAAAAGGGCAAGTAACGATTTGCCTTTCAGCAGGAGCAATGCTGCTGCACTACCAAGATACCATTTGGATGAGCCGGATTTGGAATCGGTCTTATTGTCTTCTTTTTGCAAACGTATCCGTCTCCTTTCTCTAATACTTCCATTGTATCCTGCAATGTGCAGCTTGTAAAAACTTCTCTAGTCCACAGATAAGCGAACTGGGGAAGCTATGTACATTATCCCGTATATTGTAGACATCCTCGAATGTCGGATGGTATATTAGGGCTGGGTTAGATACCCTATTTTGTAAAAGGAGGTTTGCTCATTCATGTGTACTCACTACATGCGTCTCAGATAAAAGGCTAGGCTTCTCAATGAAGCTCAACCCGTTTTTCACATGAAGGGTTGAAGCTTGTTTAAGTTACCTTTTTTAAGACCAAATCTGAACAATGAGGTGTGTTTCATATGACTGAAAAGCGTCCCTTGACTAACCCGAATGACGTTAGCGATATATTGGCCCTTGCCCAAAACAATGGGCTTCACATACAACATGAAGGATTGGAACTCAATGAATCCGGGCTGGATTTCCGAGCCGTATTCGCCAAAGACATCCACGATACCCCTTGGGTTCTACGTACACCGCGACGAGCAGATGTGATTCAATCTGCCGCTTACGAGCATAAGGTGCTTCGGATGATTCGTGATACTCTTCCTATAGCGGTACCTGATTGGCAAATATATAGTCCAAAGCTCATCGCCTATCCTCAGTTGGGGGGAACTCCCGCTGCTACTATTGATATGGAAACAAAAAGCTATGTATGGTTCATCAACCCTGACGCTCTGACGGATAGATTCGTTGCTTCACTCGCTAAGGCCTTAGCCGCGTTGCACCGGATAGATTACCAACGGGCAGCTGATTTCGGTGTTCGCGTAAAGCAGCACGACGAAGTTCGGCAATTAATGGCTCAGCGAATGGAAGAAACACGGCGCGTCTTTGGTGTATCTGAGGAGCTGTGGCAACGATGGCAGGCGTGGCTAGCTGACGATAGCTACTGGCCGGCATATTCCGCATTTGTGCACGGCGATCTGCACCCAGGTCATATTCTAGTCTCTTCGAATACAGAGGTTACTGGAATACTAGACTGGACCGAGGCCGAAGTAGCTGATCCGGCAATTGATTTTACGAGTTACTATACTTTATTCGGAGAAGTAGAGCTTGCTCGTTTATTGAAGCTTTATGAGACAGTAGGCGGACGTGTATGGCCGCGTATGAGCGATCATATCGTCGAATTAACTTCAGCTTACCCTGTGCTTATCGCCGAATTCGCCCTTAAGTCTGGTGTGGAAGAGTATATGGATATGGCACGTAATGCGCTGGGAGTTCATAAGCAAGGAGAAGGGTTGCCCGACATATAATATAGCTATAGCCACCTGGCAGGCTTTGGTTCAATGACGGACCAAGACCTGCTTTTTTTCTTCTCTTCTTTTTCCTAAAGTTACGTTCCGCACTCCAGTGTCCTTCACCCAGTCTGTTCTGTTATCATGTAGAAAACGGAATAACTCAGGAAAGGATTACGAACCATGAGTTTTGAACTTACCCGGCGAGCGATCAGACAACTATGCAGTCAATCTGCTTATGACGACGGGGATGCCTATTATCGGGCCAAAAAGGTGGCCTTTACACAAATAGATCATAATGAAGGTGTGTATGAAGCTACAGTCAAAGGAAACGGCTTTTATGCCGTTGCTGCGATGATCCGGCCCAACGGCAGTATTCGCGCGGAATGCACCTGTAGCTCATTTCAGACCACCGGACGTTATTGCAAACATATTGCTGCTGTTCTCCTTAACGCCTATGATATGCGACGTGGAAAAAGTCTATCCGTACGCTCCTATGTCTCCAGACTTCATCCCGGCACTGCCCCAGATCCAGCGGGGAGCATGGGTTCAGACGGGATGTACACATCTACAGATGCCCCCAATGAACACACTGCTAGAATTTCACGATCCTCTGGCATCACACAAGGGGATCTCCAGTTGACCGACAGTATGTTAAAACTATTCGGCCGCAAGAGACCGCTTCGCAGCACTCCTACGCTGCTGGATACTCGTGCGATCTTGGATTTTCAATTCGTCATCCGGCCTTTTGCCTACGGTTACCAAAAATATATGTTTGGATTGGAAATGAAGGCTGGACCCAAACGATTATACATCGTTCAGAAAATTCGTCCGTTTCTGGACAGTATCGACCGTGGGAATAGCTACATGTTCACGAAGAGCTTCTCTTACGAGCCTGAGCTGTACCGCTTCCGAGCTGAACATGATGCGATCCTACAGCAATTATCCCAGGTATGCCATCAGGAGCGCATGATTCGGGAAACCTCTGGCACGTATTCAGCCTCCGGCAGTCATATGAGTGGCGAGCGAATGCTTCTCATCCCGCCTGCCGCTTGGGATAGGCTGTTCCCCTTGCTGACAGCAGCACAGGGCGTCTATTTTGAAATTCACGGTAACATGAGCGAAGGTATTCCTCAGTCCGACCTGATGCTTCCGCTGCAATTTGAATTTGATGAGGCCGAATCCACAAGCGAAGGCTACCAGTTAAGCATTCAAGGATTAGATGACTTGACCATCATGGAGGACTACGGTGTCGTCTTTGCCAATGGCAAGCTTGTCAAGCAGAAGGATGATTCCTTACGGCGTTTGTCCGAGCTAAAACGAATGGTCGAGGTACATCACAGACGAGCAGTCCAGATCGCACCAGAACAGATGGAAGCTTTTATGGATAAGGTCGTGCCCGGGTTAATGAAGCTCGGACGTGTCCATATGACCCGTTCTGTCTCAGAGCGGGTCGCCCAGCATCCGTTGAAGGCCAAGCTGTATCTGGACCGGGTAAGAGACAAACTACTGGCAGGATTGGAATTCCAATATGGAGACATCATCATCAACCCATTGGAAACAGATGCACGAACGCCAGGTAACGACCGGATTCTGATACGTGATGGGGAACAGGAGCAACGGATTTTGGAACTGATGGAGCATAGCTCCTTTGCCAGAACAGACAGCGGATATTTTATGGAAGATGAAGATGCGGAGTATGACTTTTTGTACCATACGGTTCCACAACTGGAAAAGTTGCTGGACGTCTATGCCACAGGTGCAGTCAAATCGAAAATCAATAATACGCTGCCTGTCCCAAGAATACGGGCGGAATGGGATGAACGTACGGATTGGCTTGAATTTAAATTTGATATTGAGGGTATACCGGAATCGGAAATTCGCAAGCTGCTCCAATCGTTGGAAGAAAAACAGAAATATCACCGTCTGCCGAATGGTGCCCTGCTGCCACTGGAAACAGAGGAGTACAAGGAATTAATTCGGTTCATGAACGAAACAGGTATCCGCAAAAGCGATCTGGATGCAGCGCAGATTCGAATCCCGGTCACGCAGGGTCTGTATTTAATTGATCCTCACGATCATGTGAAAAGCCTGACCTTGGGTAAAACCTTTCGCCAGCTGCTAGAAAATATACGCAATCCTGACCATCTCGACTTTCCAGTACCCGTCACGCTTGCTCCAATCTTGAGAGATTATCAGGTCTATGGTTTTCAATGGCTTAAGACCTTAGCACATTACCGTTTTGGAGGCATTTTGGCAGATGATATGGGGCTGGGCAAAACACTGCAAAGCATTGCCTTCCTCGTGTCAGTATTGCCGGAAATTCGTAGTCAGCAGCTTCCAGCCATGATCGTGTCCCCTGCATCACTGGTGTACAATTGGCGGAATGAACTGGAGAAATTCGCCCCGCATATCCGCGTCATTATTGCTGATGGCAGCCCGGAGGAACGGAGTCGAATTATACGGGATGCTGCCAGCTATGACGTTATTATTACTTCCTATCCGCTGCTGCGACGCGATGCGGATGTGTACAGCAAGCCATCGTTTCATACGCTCATTTTGGACGAAGCGCAGGCGTTCAAGAATCATGCTACCCAGACGGCACAGGCCGTTAAGGATGTACAAGCCCGTTACCGTTTTGCCCTGACAGGAACGCCAATCGAGAATACATTGGAAGAACTTTGGTCCATCTTCGACGTTGTATTTCCTGAGCTATTTCCCGGCGGAAAAAGAGCGTTTCACAACCTGCCTCGAAATGTGATTGCCAAGCGGGTTCGTCCGTTCCTGCTGCGCCGTCTGAAGAGCGATGTTCTTAAGGAACTGCCGGAGAAAATTGAATCCGTGCAGGTATCACGCCTCCTGCCAGAGCAAAAAAAGCTGTACACGGCTTATCTGGCCAAGCTCCAGCATGAAACGTTGAAGCATCTTAACGAAGAAGGATTTCAGAAAAACCGGATCAAAATTCTCGCAGGTCTGACCCGACTTCGGCAGCTCTGCTGTCATCCGGGCTTATTCATCGAAGGATATACGGGAAGCTCGGCAAAATTTGAACAACTGCTGGAGATTATTACGGAATGTCTCAGCTCCGGGAAGCGGATGCTCATTTTTTCACAGTTCACCACGATGCTTCAAATGGTCGGACG
The DNA here is from genome assembly GCF_038008995.1 of Paenibacillus sp. FSL W8-0439. Classification (NCBI taxonomy): domain Bacteria; kingdom Bacillati; phylum Bacillota; class Bacilli; order Caryophanales; family Paenibacillaceae; genus Paenibacillus; species Paenibacillus sp. FSL W8-0439. Next base: position 747,725 of record NZ_JBBPAK010000001.1, on the reverse strand, counting down.
TGAGCTTTCTCGTGAGGGGGTCCCCTACTTTTACCTGGATGGGCAGACTCCCGCCCCCGAACGAGTCGAGCTGTGCAGTCGCTTCAACGAAGGAGAACGCGAGCTGTTCCTGATTTCCCTCAAGGCAGGAGGTACGGGTCTGAACCTCACTGGTGCAGATACCGTCATTCTGTATGACCTGTGGTGGAATCCCACTGTAGAGGAGCAGGCTACCAACCGCGCACACCGAATGGGCCAGAAAAAAGTGGTGCAGGTTATTCGGCTCGTCGCCCAAGGTACGGTAGAGGACAAAATGTATGAGCTACAGCAAAAAAAGAAAAATCTGATCGACCAGGTCATTCAGCCGGGGCAAGAAAGCCTTTCAGCACTGACCGAACTGGAAATTCGTGAGCTGCTCATGATCTAAACAGCTCTTCCACGCTTATTTTTACACTAATGACATTCAGATACCAAAAGGTCCAATGAGGATGGAAATCTTCCCGCATTGGACCTTTTGGTGTTCCGTATGTGATTGTCCAGCTTAAACCGATTCATCCTGTTGGAGTACTCTAGGTTCGATGGGAACCAGATTAGACTCAATCTCGGCGCGCTGAGGCTCATACCATTCAGGCAGCATCAGCTTGTGCCCCAACTCATTCAATTCCTCATCCACGGTAAATCCGGGCGGATCGGTTGCGATCTCGAATAGAATACCGCCTTGCTCGCGGAAGTATACGGCATTGAAGTATTGGCGATCTACAATGCCACTGGTCCCAAAACCATGCTGACGAACCCACTCGTCCCACTCCTGATGTTCGGTATCGTCCTGCGCGCGCCACGCAATATGGTGAACCGTACCGGCGCCGCCGTTCCCCCATGGTACATCTTTGACCGGAATGTCGATCAGGTTGCCCAAATCTCCAGTCGTCTGATAACGGATATAGCCTGCATCTGCGTCTTCTCCGATGGGAGTCATGCCCAGAACATTCTCCAGCACGCCTTGGGTGTGCTTGGAATCCGCACTGTAGAGCACTGCTCCTCCAAAGCCCTTGATCGCTTTATCTGTAGGCACGCCTCCGGCTGTCCACGTATTCACCGGGCCTTCCTCGCGCTCCACCAGTTCCAGATGCAAGCCCTCATTGTCTCGGAACTGGATGAATGACTCGCCAAAACGAGTAGCCTTCGTGAAGGATACCTTTAAGCTGTGCAGACGGTTTTCCCAGTAATCCATTGAGCCCGGCGGCACAACATACGTCGTAATCCCGACCTGTCCGCCTCCAATTTTACCCTTGCGTGTACCCGGAGCCGGAAAAAAGGTAATGATCGTGCCCGGGCTGCCTTTTTCATTCCCAAAATACAAGTGATATACTTCTGGAGCGTCAAAGTTAATTGTCTTTTTGATCAATCTCAAACCAAGCACACCTGCGTAAAAATCAACATTGCCCTGCGGATCGCCTGCAAAGGACGTAATATGGTGAATTCCAGCGGTTTTCAAAGACATCTCAATCACTCCTTAATGAACATGATGATTTACAAATTTCAAAATCCATTGTAGCTAACAAACTGTCCAACCGGCTTGCGATATCCTCTTGCCCGTTGCCCCGATTCGTCCTCTTTCCCCAAGGTGATCATCATCACAGGCACAAATTGCTCGGGGATATTCAATACTTCCTGCACCTTCGCCGGGTCAAAACCGATCATCGGGCAAGTATCCCAGCCTTTGTCCTTGGCAATCAACATAAATTGCATAGCCGACAGGCTGGCATTACGAATTGCTTCTTCCCTCTGGAAGACAGGTCCCCGCTCGCGATAAAACTGAGTTACCGATTCTACGGTGCTATCATATTCCTGCTTGCTCAGAACACCCAAATTCAGGAACCCTTCGTTGAGGTCAGCTACCTTGGTATAAGCCTCTGTATCACCCAGCACTACAATGGTAGCCGAAGCGGTTAATATTTTATACTGCTTACTTGCCTCATCATGCAGCCTTTGTTTGATCTCTGCATCCTGCACTACGATATAACGCGCATGCTGTAAATTAAAAGCCGATGGAGCAAACTTCACCAGCTGAAATATCTCTTCCAGTTCTTTTGCATCTATAGTAACATCAGGAATAAATTTAGAAGCCGATCTTCTCTCTTGAATAACATTCACCAGTTCGCTCATATTCAGGTCCACTCCTTGATATTATTTTCAAATAAATTATCTTTAAATTAAAAATATATCTTTAGTGGTTTTCTGTCAAGTAAAACTATAAAAGTGTTACTAAGGGCTTCACCAGCCCTTTACAGATCCGTAGCCCGTATCCTCATCGTAATCGCTTCGCGTTGCGCTTTGGTTAAGCTTTTGAAGACCAGCTCATACGAATGATCGATCATGCTGTACAAATCCTCCAACGGAAAGCTATTATCAACCTCTATCGTATTCCAATGCTTTTTGTTCAAATGATAGCCTGGCTTAATTGCCTTGTTCTGCTGACGCAGGTTTTCCGCAATGACCGGATCACATTTCAGGGATACGTGGCTAATGCCACCTTTTTCAGTCAGGAGAGCAAACATCTTGCCCCCTACCTTTAGTACCAGGGGATCAGCTCCAAATGGATAATCCTTAACGGCCTCTTTTTGGCTCAGACCATACGCTACAATTTGCTCAAACACCAGCCTTCTCTCCTCTGCTCCAGTTTTTGTTCTATGAACCTACCTATTTGCGCCCTATTATATCACCTTCATTACGCTACATATACACTAAGTCCGTGCTACATTTAGGGGAACTGTGCTAAAGGTAAATCATTATGGATACCGTCACACACTGTTCGGATTGGCTTTATATGGGACAGGAACCTGATATTCTGGTATACTTCCCTGAGAGGCTGTATCAATATATTCGAACGGTACTCTGGTAAGGTGTAATTTAATAAGTATAAGCGTGAGCCTATGGAGGTGAACTCGTTGGATTTTGCTCTGATCCGAAAGGACCGAGACAAAAGAACGGTCGCAAATTGACTCTTTTTTTGCCTTTCGGACCTTTTCAGCAATGTGCTGGAAGGTTTTTTGTTTTTCCAAAACCAAGGTAGGAAAGGATTTGAATGTATCATGACAAACTCGAAGGCGCTTAATGTTTTGCAACTAAAGGAAATGAAACAAAAAGTAAAGGCAGGTACCCTAGGATGCGGTTTCTAGTTGTGGGTGCAGGAGCTATTGGAGGCTATTTTGGGGGACGCCTGGTTCAAAAGGGGGAAGATGTAACCTTTCTCGTGCGCCCTTCCAAAAAGCTTCATTTGGCAGAAAACGGTCTGACGATTCAAAGTGTGCACGGAGATTTTCAGACACCGATCCAGGCTATTACCTACGGTGAAGCTGCTGAGCCATTTGACTGTATTATTCTCGCGGTCAAAGCGTACCATCTGCCTCTATTGCAGCCCGACCTTGCGGCTTATATCGGCAAAGATACCATGATTCTTCCTTTACTTAACGGTTATGAACATTTTGAATCTTTGCGCGAATATTTCGGAGCTGAAAAAGTGCTGGGTGGACTTTGTTATATCGAAACGACGTTAAATCACAAAGGCACTATCGTTCAGACAAGCCCGTTCCATCGCATTGTTTTTGGGGAATGGGATGGAGCAAATTCAGAGCGTACGCAACTATTATGTAGCCATCTTGATCATGCAGGCTTCACCGTCACACACAGTCATGACATTCAGCGTGAAATTTGGCAGAAGTATATATTTATTGCCAGCATGAGCGGAATCACAACCCTCATGGGTAGCTCCGTCGGAGCTATACTCGCCACACCCGAATCGCGTGCAATCTATGAAAAGCTACTGCATGAGATCGTCACACTCGCACGCAACGCCGATATGCCTATTCATTCAGAAATGGAAGCTCATACGCTAAAAACGATGGATTCCTTAAAGCCTGAGATGATGTCTTCCATGCAACGTGATATGCAGAAAAATCTACCGGTTGAAGCAAGCCATCTGCATGGTGCACTTCTGGCATTGGCTTCTGGCAGTAATGTCTCATATCCGATACTTGAAACGGTGTATGCCCGTTTAAAGGTCTATGAGAGCTTATTGAACACGTCTAACATTTAGATAACTGATGAATACCTGCCGTTGAATACGTAGTAGGTGGCCATCCGAAAAAGCAGATCCTTCTATGATGAAGGATCTGCTTTGAATTTTTCTATGCCTGTCCTCTGCATGCTTGCTCAAGCCCTTGAAGTAATGCTTCCAACTCCTGTCTAGTATCAGCGTTTGTAATGATGCCCTCTTGATTCAGCTTCAATGTGATATGCGGAATAATGACCTTTCCATTTTCCACAATCTCTGCATTGATCATTTGCAATGTGAGCAGCAGCGAAGCATGAGCCAGGTTACCGCCCATAGGGGACGGTGAAGCGCTAATGACCGCTGTAGGCTTGTTTACAAATTCACCTGAAGATACGAGCCAGTCCAAGGCATTTTTCAAAGCACCCGGCACACCATTCCCATATTCCGGCGTACAGATCAGCACTCCATCGGCTTGTTTCAATTGCTCCCGTAGCTCTCTTACGGAAGCTGGCCCCTCCTCTACATCCAAGTCAGGATTAAAATGGGGCAGATCCCCCAATCCATCATAAACTATGAATGATATATTTTCAGAAGACAATCCAATAGTAGCCTTCATAAGCGCGGTGTTGGAAGACTTTTGACGAAGGCTCCCCGATATAGCCAATACCTTAATCTTTTGTTCCACCCATATCATCTCGTTTCCTTTAACAATATCTAATCTTGATGCTCAGTGTACTACAGTCAACGCCAGGAAATCAAAAAATGCCTGCGGCTTCGCAGGCATTCGTCATGAAAAATCAATGGTCACTACTATGTTCGTATCTGTCGTAAATAGATTAGGTATCCTTCTCTTGCTTGCGTTGTACCCCGATCAGGTCAAGGAAGAAAACAAACAACGGAATACCTACAATCAAGCCCCACACCCCAATCAGATGCTCAGAGAAGATCAATACAACAAAGGTAAAGAAGATCGGTAAATTGGTTTTGGATGACATCAGCTTCGGGTTCAGGAAATAGGCTTCGATCGCATGAATAACTACGATCAGAATAACCAAGTAAATCACATAATTGATTCCCCCGACGCTAAAAGCAATCAGACCGAGCGGGATCAGGGAAATGAATACACCCGCCACTGGCACCAACCCCAACAAGAATATAATGAGCGCGAGGCCGAGCAGATTGGGAAAGCCCATAATCCAAAGAGCCGTCGTCGTCAATATACAGTTGATGAGTGAAATCAATAGCTGAGCTTCCAGCACCTTCCCGAATGTCCCCAGAAACATGCGTCCAAAATGGCCCACTTCCTTGAAGAACCAACCCAGCTTACTATCCACAAACGTAGCTGTAAAGCGTGTAATATAGGATTTTTCCATCAGGAAGAACAAGCTCAAAATAATCGATACCAGCAGTTGTGTTCCCAACTGGCTAATTTTCATTACCGCATTCCAGCCAGGCTCAAATAACCGCTGAACATTGAGCGTGTCCATAAATTCAATAATCGTTTCGTTCCATTGGTTACGATCAGGGTACATGTAAGCTTGCTGTATCATGAGATACACCTGCTTGACCTGTACGCTGATTAGCGGCACCATTCGGTAAACTCCCCACACGATAATCAGAATCAGCAACCCGTATACCAGTAGCAGCACAATCATAGGCGGCACATTGGCGAACCGCTTGATCAGCTTATTCACACCGTTATATATGCTGCCAATCAAAATCGTAAGCAGCAGTGTTAACAAAATAATATTCATCATGCTTCTTAACATGAAGAGCAGTAAAACGATTATCGCAAGGACGGCTGCCCGCCTGACGCCCGCATGATTCATCCAGTTTCTTACCATTCGTCTTTATTCCCTCTCTCCCACTTGACTGTCACCCTTGCAATCTTCCTCGGCATCAACTTTCTCTCTTTAACAACTTACTGTTAGCAATCAATAGAGAACCTACCATGACTAGGATAGCAATGGACCACCAGAATGTATTTTTAGCATCATCATGGTCCACAATAATGAGCCTGATGACGGCCGTAATCCCAATATAGATGAAATAACGTAATGGAAAATGAAAATTGGTTTTAAAGTACTTAACGATTAATGCAATGAATTCAAAATACAAAAAGAATACAAGCAGTTCTTCCGTGAATTCATAGTAATTTTTGTCGTCTTCTGTAGACAAGAACACATATGAAAATATGGCCCATGTTTCTTTTAGAAGTAAGAAGCTTAAAATCAGCCCGACCAGAAACAGCGAGATATTCAAGATCATTTGCAGAAAACCAGGTAACTTTTCAATATACTTCATTAATGCATTCAATACAGATCCCCTCACTGGTTGTACAGGTTCTTTTATTTATATTATCGGTGCAATACGTGAAAAATGCTACATTACTTTTGCGGTTACCTTAATGAAAGTTTATATTGGCCCCGGCAATGTAACCAATGGAGATAAAGATCAGTGTCCATACCAGAGAACCGGCGCTGGCCACCAGCATATATTTTCGTACAGGCATCGCGCTAATCCCCGACAAATAGCTTGTCGCATGTCTGACTCCTGGAATAAAATAACCGAACAAAATGGTCCACAATCCAAAGCGCGCAAACCACCCTTTTACCTTTGCAAACCGCTTTGGTGTCAGTCCCACCCACTTGCCGTGCTTATCTACCAGCGGCTGACCCAGCTTTTTGCCTAACGTGTAGCTGATCATCATCCCTGTCATCGCCCCAATGAAACTGACTAATATAGACACGGAATAATTCAGTACCATGATAGAGGATAGGTAGCCGACAAACACCATAATAATTTCATCAGGAACGGGTAGCCCTATAATTCCAAGAGCAAGCAGTGCAAAAATAGCAATATATCCGTATTGTGTAATCATGCTGATGGCCCATTCCATAGAGGCGCCACCTCCTGACCGATTATTTTTTGAAGGACGGGAAGGGAATACGGCTAACCATCAGGAACGACAGCACTACCATGAGTGCCAGCAACAACCCCGGCTTCAAATGCTCACTCCATAAAAACATAAAGGACAAAACCACACCCGCAGCTGTAATGGGCATGCCCACAAAGCCTTTGCTAAAAGCCATCAGGTTGAATCTCGCCAACCTTACCGCACCGCATATCACAAACAACACGGCTACAAGCGGTCCTATCCAGTGGGTATCTCCCAGCTTGTACTGCAAGATTAGAAAAGCAGGAGCAACACCAAATGAGACCACATCCGCCAGTGAATCAAGTTGCTTGCCAAAATCACTGGAGCAATGCAGCAGCCTTGCCAGCAAACCGTCCAGTACATCCCATAAAGCAGCCACTACCACAAGGGTAAAGGCTGTCATATATTGCTCATGAATCGTGAAGTACAGGGATAACACCCCTGCCCCCAGGTTTGCAAGTGTGCAAAGTGAGGGCAACCAATTCCATTTCATACTTGTTAACTCCTTTGCCATAGCTTAGCCTCCGAATATAACGACAAAACGGACGCCATCCTTGGTATTCTCCGCCATATAGCGGAATTCGTGTAAATCCAGAATTCGTTTAACGATCGATAGCCCGAGTCCTGTCCCACCTGTCTGGCGGCTGCGGGAGAGCTCGGCCCGGTAAAAACGATTCCATATCAGCTCCAACTGATCGTCTGGGATGGTCTCCCCCTTATTTTCAATGGAAAACGTATTGACTTCCCCAGAGCCTTCGATACGAATCGTGATCGAGCTTCCTTCCTCAGCATGCCGTATGGCGTTGACAACAAAGTTGATAATCACCTGTTCCATCCATCCTATATCGGCATGAATCGGCAGCTCATTGGCAGGAATAATGACCACTTCCAGCTGCTTCTCCTTCAACAGATGGAATAGCTTATCCACAACCTCCTCCACCAGCTCGCTCAAAATAAAGGTCGTTTTGCGAAGCTTGAGGGTTCCAGATTCCAATTTGGCAAGGTCCAGCATATCCTTGACCAATCGCTCCATTTTGTCCGCTTCCTCTACAATGACTTTCATATAATGGTCCTGCTTCCCGGCGCTGACTCCATCTTGCAGTCCTTCTGCAAACCCTTTGATAATACTTAGCGGGGTTTTCAGCTCATGAGAAGCATTGGCAAAAAAATCTTGTTGCACAGCCTCCATTCTCTGCTTCTGTTCCATGTCCTCGACCAATTGCTGATTGGCCTCCTGAAGCTCACGCAAAGCTGTGTCCAGGTTCTGGGACAGGGTATACATGCTGTAGGACAGGCTACCCAGCTCATCATTCTGCCGGATTGGCGTATGGGCTGTAAAATCGAGCTTGGCCATCCGCTTGGCGGTATTATTCAAAGTAATAAGCGGACGGGTTACCATTCGGGAATAGAACAGGGACAAAATCAGAATAAGTGCAAATCCGCCGATCCCCAGATACAGATAAAACCAGCGTAGAGCCTCATTCGTCTCACTGATTTCCTGCAACGATGTCACAGTGAACAAAAGTTCGATCTCTCCTGTGCTCTGACGAACAGGATGGACGATAACGGCATTTCGTACACCTGTCCAAGGTTCCGTCCACTCTTCCTCCAACACATCGAAATTTTTAAGTTTCTCCAGATGATCCTGGGATAAAGGAAACCATTCCTCCAGCGCACTATACAGCAGACCTTGGCGCTGACTCCATGTTTTCAGATCCGGCAGCACAATCTCTGTCACCGTACCGGACAGTCTTACACTGTCATCTGTGCTTGTCTCATCTGAAATTGATCCTATATTTTTGAAACCAAGCTTCTGTATGCCTGATGGATAAATTAAATAGGCAGAGGAGATGCCGTCAGTTCCCAACACCTCACCTTCAACGGTCACCGTGTCACCAGGCTGAATCCGCGCAGCTCTCAGTTCATCTCCGTATTCGCTCATAAACAGAGACAACGATATTTTAACGATTTTACCATCTGCTTTTCTGAGATTGATATGAAACGCATCATCCAGCTTTACTTTGCCGTCCAGCGTTACAATCGCCAGCTGGTTTTTATTCTGGAGCATAAAACGAGCTGCCTCACGCGAAACCCTGCCTGATCCCCAAGCTTCCTGGACATAACTTTGACCGAAGCTTTGCAAACGACTTTCCACACGCCCAATCTTCTGTTTCTGATAAAAATTTTCAAAAAACAGCAATTGACTTAAAATCACCATTCCGTAAAAACACAGGAAAAACACAACCGTCATAATGAACAACTTAAAGGTAACTCCCCGTTTGTTCATTCTTCCTCCTCAAACCTGTAGCCTGTACCAAAAACCGTGCGGATATGGCGTGATTCACGGCCCAGCTTACTTCTCAGCTTTTTGATATGCGTATCGACAACTCGTGTGTCCCCTTCAAAGTCGATACCCCACACCCGGTTCAGTATCGCCTCCCGTGAAACAACTATGCCTTTGTTATGTATAAGCAGCCGCAGCAGCTCATACTCCTTGGGCGTCAGCTCAACTTCCGCCTGATCTACTTCAAGCCGATGAGCCATCGTGTTGAGCATAGCACTGCCGAACCGCAAAATATGCGACTCCGGCTGCACATGTCCCTCTACCCGTTTCATCAGCGCGTTCGCGCGGGCAATCAGCACCTTGGGGCTGAAAGGCTTGGTCACGTAGTCATCTGCCCCCAGCTCAAAGCCCAATATTTTATCATCATCACCGGATTTGGCCGTCAGCAAAATAATCGGTACACCTGAATGGCTGCGTACCTGACGGCATACTTCCCAACCATCCAGTTCAGGCATCATAATATCGAGTATAATGAGTTCCGGCTGCACCGAATCAAACCAGAGGAGTGCATCTTTTCCATTGCCTGCTTCATAGACTTCCCAATTATTTTGTTTAAAATAATCCGCAATCACTTCACGAATACGTATTTCATCCTCCACGAGAAGAACTCTTTTATTCAAATCGACTTCCCTCTTTCGGTCATTCTAGGACAACAGCATATCAAAGAGATGTGTACTTTATGTGTTCTCACCACTTCTTATTTACGGAAACTTCTCATCCGCAAATTTCACCTTGGATAAGGGCAAATTTGTCTTCGCTCAGACCATCTCTTCCCCTACGATCCTACCCTATAATAAGTAGAGATACAAAAAGATTGAACAGGAGGGGTACACATGAGCAATCAAACCATTCAGTGGTTTTCCACTTCCAAAGCTAATGCTTGGCAATCCCAAGCTCATCATTTGACCCAAACCCAAGAGAGTGCCAACCTAACCTTTACAGGAGAAACATATCAGCTTGTAGAAGGCTTTGGCGGCTGTTTTAATGAATTGGGTTATGTGGCCCTGAATCATTTGGACAGCGAAGAGCGGGATCAGGTGCTTCATGCTCTCTTTCACCCGGAGGGCGAGCACAAATTCACGATATGCCGACTTCCTATTGGAGCGAGTGACTACGCGCTGGAATGGTACAGCCATAATGAAACGGACGGCGACATAGAGATGAAGCACTTTTCCATTGAGCGCGATCAGCAATATCTCATTCCTTTTATTCGGGAAGCGTTACAACTCAATCCAGACTTGAAGCTGTTCGCCTCACCCTGGAGTCCGCCGACATGGATGAAATCACCGAAAGCCTACAATTACGGAACGATGCGCTGGGAAAAGGATATCTTGAAAGCGTATGCATTGTACTTTGTCAAATTTGTTCAGGCATACCGCGAGGCAGGCATTACGATTCATCAGGTTCATGTTCAAAATGAAGTCATTGCTGATCAGAAATTCCCTTCCTGCGTATGGACCGGAGAACAACTACGTGAATTTATTCGCGACTATTTGGGGCCTGCTTTTGAAGAACACGGACTGGATACGGAAATTTGGCTGGGTACTATTAACGCTCCCGATCCGTGGGAGGAATTAATGAAGAAAACTTCAACTGGCTTCGATGAGTATGCCCATACCGTATTGAGTGACCCCGAGGCCTATAAATATATTAAAGGTGTAGGTTATCAGTGGGCAGGTAAAAATGCCATTCAGCGTACCGTAGCCAGCTATCCTGAGCTTCGTTATATGCAGACCGAAAATGAATGCGGAAACGGAGAAAACTCATGGGACTACGCCAAATATGTATATAACCTGTACCAACACTACTTCACCAATGGCGTAAATGCATATATTTACTGGAATATGGTTTTGGAACCGCGAGGCAAGAGCACATGGGGCTGGGAGCAAAATTCGATGATCACCGTTGATCCAGCAGATCGAAAACCTATGCTGAACCCGGAATATTACGTTATGAAGCACTTTTCTCATTTTGTATTGCCAGGGGCCAGACGCATTGGAATTCAAGGTTCATGGGCTGGAAATGCGGTTGCTTTTCAAAATACAGACGGACAAAGGGCTTTGGTCATCGCCAACCCGTTCAAGGAATCTCGCGTGCTGAATCTGTCTGTCGGAGAAATAACACACCGTTTAGGGCTGGAGCCGGAGTCCTTTAACACCATCGTTATTCCTTCTTAAACGTCGTAGATTTCTGGAAGCTTCCAGCCTGGCGCACATCATCAGATTGTGATTTCAGTCTATTCGTATCCCATCGTATGCATAGTTTCCAAAATGGATGTATCTCCTTTTGCGTACTGTAGTTATACATAGTATACTTGAAATAACTACGGACAGGAGGTCGATGAACATCACAACTGTAAAAGACCGGATTGATTTGAAGCTGATTAATTGTGATAAAGAATTGACTCTCGCGGTCATCGGTGGCAAATGGAAGCTGATTATTTTGTGGCATCTTGGTATGGAAGGCACCAAGCGGTTCGGTGAATTGAAGAAGCTGATCCCCCACATTACGCAAAAAATGCTGACCAACCAATTGCGCGAGCTGGAAGAAGATCAACTCATTCTGCGTAAAGTCTATCCTGTCGTCCCTCCACATGTGGAATATTCACTGACGGAGCATGGCGAAAGCCTGATCCCGGTACTGCGAGCGATGTACGATTGGGGATCTAACTATCGCGAGAACGTGATCTGGAAAGAGGAAAAAGAAGAAGCCATTCAGGATGTAACACCCGTGTGATTCAGCTAAACAAGCATTTTGCAATGCAGATATATATTTCTTGTAAAGACGACCCTGGGGTGACCTGGGGTTGTTTTTTGTAATATACAGACCATCGTCAAGATAATGAAAGAGACGGATACAAGTATCCGTTTCCATTGCCATTAAAATCCGTTTTCCGCTACATATTCTTGTTTTACGCTTATATTCATGATTTACATTACATCCGCTGTGACGTATGATTCTTCCATCCCTATTACAACGATCCCGAGAAGGAGGCCGTTCCAGTATGAACCTGACGCTTGCCCAGCCCTCAACGCTGCAAACGACGCAATTATGCATTGGTTCCATAGCAATTATCCAATACGACCATCGTCAATTTCCTGATCCTGAACAGTATCAACACCATTGCTGCGGCTTGCTTACTATGTCGTGTAACGGCGCTCAAGGCCTGGCGGAATATAAGCTGCCTGAAATTAAAGGCACCTTTGATCTCGTCCGCTGGGCTTCCGTATTTACCTCGCTCAAAGGTCTGTCCTTGACCGAGACCGAACAATATATTAAACACCGCGCTGATCACTGGGGATCTGTTAAAACAGAGCTGGCTCTATCTGCCCTATCCGATCTGGCTGCCCATGCGAACTCGTACATTCTCTCCCCAACAGCGACCACCCTCCACCCTCGGATTAGTCGTTCATATCTTATCGAGCATGGACTGGTCTACTATTCATTCTAGCTATCGTCCACCACTGCATAGGTAATCCACTCTCCAGTTTACGTAAAAAAGCCTGAGACTGCTTACCACAGGCTCAGGCTGTACAACTTCCATTAACCATGTTCGATTATGCTTGCAACTTCCCTGCGCGAATGTCGTCTGTCATTCCAGCGTAAGGTGCCTGAGAAATCAATTGTTCGTTGTTCACACCTGCATTTTCAATGAATGTAATATCCGCGAATTCAGGAACTACATACTTCGGATAGGTTTCATACTTTTCACGCGATTCTTCCATCAGCGGAATAAAATCGTTTTGGTAGCGTACCGTGATTTCTGGATGCTCATGAACCCATTTAGGGAAGAAAATAATGCCATGCATACGTTTTTCCTCAGGCATAAAGTTTAGGGAAACGTCTGTGCCTGTCGGTTCGGTCCACGATACTTTATACACATTCTCTACCAGCTTCACCAGATTGACCTTCTGATCACGTACCCAGCGTCCGCCTACCATACCACTATGAATGCGATAATCAATCGTATCCTCATTTTTAATATATATTTCGTACTCCCAACCATTCTCATAGGTGTAAATCATGTGACTGCCGATAAACTTGTCCATCTTGCATCCTTCTTTCCTTATTATGAGTTTATGAATTGAACAAGACACCAAAATAATAAATAATAATCATTCAAACATGTAAATATAAACATGTTTTAAGATACATATAAATTGTAGCGCTGTGATATACTATTGTCAAATACCCCATTGCGAGGAGAGCTACGTTGAAACGCACATTAAAATATGCCATTTTGGGTCTGGTTCACAAAGAGGAAATGAGCGGCTACGATATTACGAGCCAATTCAAGCAGGAAATTGGACAATTTTGGAGTGCTAAGCACAGTCAGATTTATCCCGAGCTCAAAAGACTGACCGAAGAGGGACTCATTGAATATCGCACCTCCATTACAGGAGCCAAGCTGGAAAAGAAGCTGTACTGTATTACCCCCAAAGGGACCCAAGAGCTGACCGAATGGCTGCTAAGCGCCAAAGAGTTACCGGAAACAGAAAAGGATGAGTTTATGCTCATGCTGTATTTCTCAGCAGCCATCCCCAAGGAAGAAAGTAAGCGCTTGTTCGAGGATCAGATTGCCAAACGTGAAGAAAAGCTGGAATACCTGTACGAAAGTAAAAATTCTCTCCAGCGGCTGGACGAGAACTTTCAAGTACCCGGCTCTAGTCAATTCGGTCATTATTTGGTGCTGAGCCGTGCCATTAATCGGGAAGAAAGCTATATTACGTGGCTGAAAGAAACACTGTCTCTGTTTAAATAGACTAAAAAACCTTCAATTCCACTTAGGTTCGTGGTATTGAAGGTTTTTCTATAACAGATGCAAACGAAATTCCTTTTAGTCTGCCGTCGTAATCGAAGAGCCGTAATCTTCAATATGAATATCTGTGCTGAACCGTACAGGAATGGTGCTAAAAGTGGTATCCCAATCCTTTTTGACCTTATGCCAAACTTTAGGATGTTGGATCCTCAAGACTTCTCCGAAACCTCCGACATCAACCTTCAGTTTTTGCATCTTAGCTACGGTTTGTTCAGCTAATGAATTCACTTTCTCCTGAAAGAGACTCTCTTCTTGTCCAAGCACATTATTGTTGCGCAAATCTTCATTCTTTATATGCACCTCCGAAACACGTCCCTCTGAGGTCATTTTTACCTGAAAGAAAATGTCGTCCCCCTGGACGATGGCCTTGATCTTGCTTTTACCCGCTTTGATCTCATATGCTATGTTTTTACCGCTTTTCGGATCGCGGCTTTTCAGCACGCCTCCCTTCAGCTCGCCTTTGATCCACATAAGACCCTCAACCTCTGACTCATTCAGATAACCACCGTATGTTTGCGTCTTTCCTTTAATGATTCCCGCACCTGCGAGCTTGATTTCATTCTCCGCCGTAATGACATTGGGTAATATAAAGCTTCTTCCGCCCTTCATGGGTCCGATCACTTTAACCAAGGCCATAGGCTTTATCAACCGTGCGTTCCGTTTCCGGTTTTGGAAAATATCCTTTAAAATATAGGCAGGAATCTGACCAGGGATTTTCTCTTGGAGTGTATTTCCCGCCTTTTCTGTACTAATCAGCAGCAGTACACTCGGCCGAATGTCATTATCCCCCAAGAAAAAGTCCAGCAGCTCATACAACGGAATCTTGCGAAGCAGACTGGAGCTGATAATAACCGTTTTCAAATGTTGCCCAATGGGAGGTCGATTGGTCCGCAATGAAATTTCTCTTATCATTTCAAAAACGGAATCGCCTGTTTCCGTAACATTAAAAAATTTCTTTGCTTGTGGAGAGGAGGTGTTGGAGCCGCCGCTTTCCTCTGGAATGACAAATTGAAAGGTTCCTGTAATTAACTCCTTTTTTGGATAATCTCCCCCTTCCTGATTAATTTCCTTTTCTTGCGAGGATTCTTCCGCTACATCTAAAGCAATGCCTGTCTCCAGATTTAGATCCTCTACTGGGGAGCTGCTCCAGCAACCTGAAAGTGTGCTGCATATCAGGAAAACCATCAATCCGAGTAATCCTGACTGGACTCTTTTCATGACCCCACCCCTCTCCAGCGAGAAATAAGCAGCAGGGGCAGTGGAAGTAGCACGAATAAAGCGAACGCTACATTTCCGATAACCGTTCCAAAAGAAAATAGCTCATTCAGGTTTTTCGGTATTTGGGATAAGAGGTAGATAAACGGAAGCAAAATGAACAACATCTTGGAATAAGAGCTATTCAAAATTTGAGATACTCCGAGCGAAGCACAATAAAAAGCAATACTGAATGTGGCAAAAATCTGCATGATCCAAATGGTCAGCAATAAGGACTCGAACCGTTCCAACAACAGATACTCCACTTCAAAGCTGCGGGCCAAATCTAAAAATGGCCAGGTTCTGCTCAAGACCCCTTCCATTGAAAAGGCGCCAATGCACAGGATCAACGTAGCTGTATAAAAAACGACCGCGATCCCAATCGCCAATCCGATTGCCTTGGTTGCTTTCTCCGGTTTTTCCATCCGACAAAGAATAATCAGCAAGGACTCTGTCCCCGTTAATGTCAGGATTGTAGTCTTGAGCGTTCTAAGCACTGGCATTCCCCCCTCCGACAAGACTGGACGCAAGTTATTCAATTCAAAAATATTTAAACTCAGCAAGCAAATCAGCAAAAAGATAGCCGCCGAAACCGGAAATATCAGTTGACATATCTTTCCTAATGAACCCACTCCCCCCATGCATAGGTACAGAGAGAGCCACATAAAAGGTGCTGAAATCGCCCACGCCGGAGTGCCTTCAAGCAGAAAGAACGACGTGACTTCCTCCACAGATCGAATTTCAAATGCGGCTATACAAACAAAATAAATAACAATCAGCATACCAATCCCTTTGCCAATGAATTTGCCTGTTATTTGCTGAACATACTGGTAAAAGGTACTTTCTGGAAACCGTGAGCTTAGTTTGACTATAACCCATCCGAACAGAAAAGTGCCCACCCCTGCTAAAATGACAGATATCCACGCATCCGGTGTTTTTGCAGCTTCAGTTGCTACTCTTGGAAGGGTAAGCAACCCGGCAGCCAGCATAAAGCAAACCACAATTGCCGTTGTCTGTAACGTTGTAATCTTATCCGCTTTTTTCCCACGGGCCATCTTGCTCCCTCCTGTGTTGAGCTCATCCTTGTCGCTTAGGGTCTTTATGCTTCAAAAGAATGGGTCTGTTTTTCATAAATTGCAACGGTGCTCGTACGAAGTAATCTTTCCAGTCTTTGAACGAACGGGGGGTCGTTAGACTAAGAAACGGAACACCAAAGCTGTGTAATTTAACCATATGAATACTCAGCATCAGAAAAAACATGATCACGCCATACAAGCCAAAGATGGACGCCGTGAACATGGCTCCAAAGCGCAGAACGCGCATGGATATGCCAGCGCTGTATACAGGGGCGGAAAAGGAAGAAATCGCCGTGACTGCCACCACAATGACGAGGATCGGGCTTACAATCCCGGCGTCAACAGCCGCCTGTCCAATAATCAAACCGCCGACGATACCCATCGCTGGACCGATGGGTTTGGGGAGCCGAAGTCCTGCCTCGCGTAAAATTTCAATGGAAATTTCCATAATCAGGGCCTCAATCAACGTCGAAAACGGCACTCCCTGTCTAGCACTGATAATGGAAATGACCAGCTTGGTTGGAATCAGTCCGGGATGAAACGAGATAAAGGAGATATAGAGCGCTGGAGCAAATAACGATATGAAAGTTGCCATAAACCGAAGAAATCGAATCAGCGACCCCGGTAGCCATCGCTCATAATAATCTTCGGGAGACTGGAGCATCATCCCATACGTTACAGGCATAAGAAGCGCAAAAGGTGTACCGTCCAGCAGAATCGCGACACGTCCCTCCAGCAATGCAGCCATGACCCGATCCGGTCTCTCCGTATTTTGAATTTGCAGAAATGGGCTAAGAAAATTATCTTCAATAAGCTGCTCTACATAGCCCGACTCCAGTACCTCATCCATATCAATGGTTTGGACCCGCCGCTTCACCTCATCTACAAGCTCCGGGTCGGCAATATCTCTGAAATACACTACCATCAGCTGTTTTTCCACTCTTTTGCCGACTTTGAAGGATGACATGGCCAGTTCTGTACTTTCTCCATGCCTGCGCAGCATCGCTGTATTGTCGCTGAGGGTCTCTGTAAAACCGACACGCGGTCCCCGCAGCACCGATTCCGATATAGGATCTTCCACCCCTCGTGTATTTCCTTTGGGTGTACCCAGCACAAAAGCACCCGGTATGCTCTGAATCACGAGTATGACTGAACCAAACAGCACCTTTTGCAAGGAGAACTGCACCTCTAACGTATACTCCGTCTCCGATACCAGCATGACCTGGTGAACAATCATATCCCGAAGCTCTTTTCCTCGCGGAAGCTCTCCCCTCTCTTGCCCGGAGCTACCCCAATCCATTAGCGGTTTTAATATATTCTGATCCATGCCAACCTTGTCCGTTAATCCATCTACAAAAAAAAGAGTGCTTACAGCGTTCAGATTTTCCAGAAAAATCGAGCGTTCATTTACGTCTGCCATATCTGCAACTGCTTGTCTGATTTTTGCTATATTGGCTTCATAATCTTCGGTAAAGGTCCCCTTTTCCTTCTCTGCCTCACTGACAGATGGATTATGATCTGCCTGCTCCGAACGATCTTCTTCTTCCATAAGCTTTAATCGTTCCATACGTCTGCTCTCTCGACCATCCAACGCTTTGAGTTGTCGTACTGCCAGAAAAATAATCAAAGGTATGATGAACAAAAAGAAGGCTTCCACCCACACATTCCATTTGGGCGCATGAGTTCCGATGACCTGCCACACGCTGTTCACTCCTTCACTTCCATAGGATTTGTATATAGATTTACCTGGATTAGAAAAAAGATGCATGAAGGATTGAGGCAGATGGAACAAATTTCTTTGCTCATAAAAGGAATAAAAAGGTGAATTTGATAGATGAGCTGTATTGCAAAAATGGAAATCCATGATAATATCTATTCATTCTATGACTAATGTCACAAATTTGTTGAATTCGTGGTCCATTATTCGAATCTAAAGGAGTTGTAGGTATGAAGAATCATTTTTGGAAGAAAGCCGCCGTATTGAGTCTGTTGGCGGTCATTTTGTTAGGAGGAACAGCGATTAGCCCCAAACAGGCACACGCAGGTTATGAGCCTTATATGGGGGAAATTACGATGTACCCATACACGTTCGCTCCTAAGGGCTGGCTAAAATGCGAAGGCCAGCTGTTGCCCATTGCTCAGTATTCAGCATTATACAGTCTGCTGGGCACTAATTTTGGCGGTGATGGAGTGCGTACATTTGCATTGCCTGACTTGCGTGGAGCTTCCCCGTTGCCGAATGTAAACTACTACATCGCAATCGAAGGGGATTACCCGTCCCGCCCATAATATGAACACGCTCAAGTGGTGTGCTATTTAATAAAGAAGAGGTGATAGCGTGCTCGAAGGAAATAACTTCACACGCAACAAGTTAAAACCCTACCGTGTGCTGATTCCACTGCTGCCATTTATCAGCGGTGCGGCTTTGCTCATAGGGACGAATGAAACCAATGCTGCCGGTTGGGAAAATGTAGTGCTTAACAAACCAACAACATCAAGTGGCTACACCCAGCCCTATGATCCCTCCAAGGCTGTGGATGGGTCAATCGAACCGACAAGCCGCTGGTATCAAGCCAGCAACGGTGAAAAATGGATCGAGGTAGATCTGAGAGACTGGTATATCGTAGATCGATACGTTGTTACAGGTATGGGTGTCCATTATGGATGGAACGATGAACGTGATCCATACAGTTTCCGATTGCAGACGAGTAGCAACGGATTTAATTGGGCGACTGTGGATACTGTGCAGAATAATGTGAGCTCTAATTTTCAAAAGAGCATTACTCCTGTAACTACACGATACCTTCGATTATATATTGATCAAGGAAATGCAAGAAACAATCAATGGGCCTCCATCATGGAATTCGCAGCTTATGGGGAACGACTCCCCATTCCACAGGCTCCGGGTCATTTTACAGGTACTAAAAATGGAAATACGGTGGAGTTAAGCTGGGATGCCGTTCCTTATGCAACTTCCTACAAAGTCGTGCGTGATGGTATAACGCTCTATACAGGCAAATTAACCCAGTTCATAGACACATCAGCATTGCCGCCAGGTGAAGCAGTTTACACGGTTCAGGCCGTGAATGCTAAAGGGGAGAGCACTCCCTCAGAGGTCAAAGTGACCATACTTACCGATGCCGAGAGAGTTGCACAGGCAAAAGCCGCGCTCGCTCTAGGTCTAGCACCTGGTGATACAGTAGAGTCGGTATCCCAAAAGCTGACACTGCCACTCACTGGGTTAAATGATACGACGGTGAGCTGGAGTTCGGATACTCCTGCCGTCATTACGAACGAAGGAACTGTAATACGCCCGCGATACGACCTGGGTGACCAAAAAGTAAAACTGACAGCAACGATTGCGAAAGGAACTGCCTCGGATACCCAAACTTTCGAAGTTACCGTTTCAAAGATGACTGCTCAAGATACATTAAATCAAGCAGCAGATGCCCTATCGCTTGGTGATTTGTCTGCGGTACAACAAAATGTATCTCTCCCTCTCTCCAGTTATGGTGGAGTGCAGATCGAATGGTCCTCGTCCAAACCTCTTGTCATTGCAGCAGATGGAACACTTACCAGACCTTCCTATAGTAGTGGAGATACGGACGTTACCCTAACGGCTACCCTGCAACTTGCAGGCTTAACGAAAACAAAGGATTTTACTGCACACGTACTCCGTCTGCCGATGAGCGACACTGAAGCCGTGGACGCAGCATACAGAGCACTAGAACTACCGCTAACGACAGTAACCGGAGACGTATATTTGGCAAAGGATGCGCTGAATGGTGTTCAGGTGTCATGGTCGTCGAGTCAACCTGAGTTCCTGGATCATACTGGACATGTAACCTTCCCAACCTATGTACAGGGCGATCAGACCATCACGCTGGAGGCGGTTGTGTCAAGAGGTGGGGTTGAGCTTCGAAAAACCTTCAGTCTGCTCGTACCTGCATTGCCCGTAAGCGCTGATGAAGCAGTGAATTTGGCGGCAAATACACTGAATCTGGATTACCCGCAAGGGATTAAGGATTCCATCGCCCTGCCTCGTACAGGGGCATTTGATACCCAGATCGACTGGTCCTCGGATCAACCGGATATCCTCAGTGATAGTGGTCAGGTAAATCGGCCTAAATATACAGACGGTGATATGAATGTACAGTTAATTGCTATGATTTCTAAAGGCATAGCTTCTGTCCAAAGAACATTCACGATCACCGTGCTGAAAGCATTGCCGAATACACCTTATGTACGACTGAACGGCAATAATCCAATTGTTTTGGAAACCGGCGACAGCTTCACGGATCCGGGAGCCAGTGTATTGGACAGTGTATACGGCAATATCCTGGTCCCCGATCTTTCAGGGATCGGCAATGTCGATACGAATGTACCTGGTGTATACGTATTGAACTATGCTTATAGCGACAATGGAAGTTGGACCGCAGAACCGGCAGAACGCCGTATAAACGTGTTGCCCCGTGCTGTTGCAGCCGCAGCAGGCGACGAGGATATTGCCTCTGTGATTGTCACAGGCGCTTTACCGAGCGCACGGCTTGAGCTGTATAATGCCCAGCAGGAGCTTATAGCGGAAGGAATCGCTTCGAGTGAGGGAAAATATACATTTACACCTGTACCCGAAGGAGCCAGCTTCTATGTGCTGCAGAACGTAAATGGCATGAAGAGCGCTCCCTCAGGGCTAGTGTATCCGCAAGGATTAACCGCGCAGCGTGTCGCGGATTCCATCACAAGCATACCTGCCCCTACAACAAGTGATACACTGCTTAGGTTGCCTGCCGTACCTAATGGCTTCCGTGTGACCATCAGCAGCAGTAGTCAGCCAGACATTGTGCGTACAGACGGAACTATTGTTCAAGCAGACACCCCTTCCGTTGTCACTGTCATGCTGAATGTCATGAAGGTAAGTGATGGTTCTCATGCTTTGACGCAGGCCATAGAAGTCATCGTCCCTGCCAAAGTAAGTGTGGACACAGGCAAGTCTAATAAAGATAAAAATGAGGATCAGGATCTGTCTGCTGGCATACAACAGATAGGATTTTTAGAGCAAGGGAAAACAGTCTCCCTCTTTGTTCCTCCTGCGGCATTCCTGGATGAACAGATCCAACAAGCACTTCGTGAAGGCAAGGCATACGCTGACATTCGTTTGGAGCAGGAAAAGCAAATGAGTCGTGTTCTCCTCACTCATTCTGTACTAAATAAATGGGATCAGCTCGGAGCTTCAGTGATATCCCAATATGGGACGCTGATGGTATCCAGTGACACACTAACCAGCATGGCCGCCTCAGGTCAGCAGGATGTCACCATGTCATTCCAGCAGGCAGATCAGCAATTTCGCGATTGGGCCGAGCAGCAACCCAACCTGAAGCTGATAGGACCGGCTGTAGAAATTAAAGCTAACGTGACAGGGAATTCGTCCATCGTTCTGCCGCTGGATAGCGTATCCTCAAGTGAATTGCAAAATGTTGAACCTCAATTCTCCATTCTTGTGATGTATGAAAATGGTGAACGTGAGATTCTAAAAGGTACTGCTGTGGTGAATTCACAAGGGATTTTGTCGGGTGTGAGTCTGAATACGTCTCGATTAGGTACCTTTGCCGCTGCCATCTCTACGAACGCGTCTCAGGTAGATCAGACCCGTGTACAAAATGACCCACTCCATTCGTCAGATTCACAAGAACCAGCTCAGGTATGGCCGGACCTACAAGGTCACTGGGCAGCGAAGTCCCTACAATCTCTTGCAGCCAAAGGCTGGATGCAGGGCTATAAAGACGGCAACATGCGCCCTGAGCGTGCGGTGAGCCGTGCAGAATTTGTAGCCACATTGATCAGGGCTTTAGGAACTACTGGAGACGAGAGCCTGTCTACCTCATTTACAGATATGAAGGGGCACTGGGCTGGATCGGCCGTGGATGCCGCTTACCGTCAGGGATGGATTCAAGGGCTAACTGCTCAGACGTTCGGACCTAATGAGAGCCTTACCCGTGAACAGGCGATGGTGATCCTGTCACACGCGATACAGAATCAGACATCCATTTCCAGTCCTACTGGACTGCAATCCTACAAGGATGATCAGCAGATTGCTTCCTGGGCTTCCACAGCATTCGAGAAAGCCATAGGCTCGGGTTGGATCAGCGGGTATCCTGATGGAACGCTCAAACCGAAAGCCGCCATTAGCAGAGGCGAGATGGCTGAACTGCTGGTACGAATTTTCAAATAAATCTGCCGAAGACATATAATCTAATAGACTACACACTAAAGCGCGGTCCCAGGCATTTGGGAACCGCGCTTTTGTTATCAATATTTTATTAAGCTTTGCTTGTGTATTCACCCTTTTCACTTCAATAAATATATTATGAATATCTGTAAAACGGGGCGATTAACCATTGTCACCTCTACAGTAGGCAGAATGAGGAGGAGATACTTGAGCATGAAACATAAAAGACCGTTCAGGTTCAGTGGTGCTTCAAAAAAAGATGAGGACTGCAAACCATCAAGAGATATTAGAAGTATCGAAACGCTTCTCAAGCTTATTAATGAATTGACCTCGATCATCCCACTTGTATTCGCAAACCCTTCTGCGGCTAATGTATCTTTATTGCAACAGATTTTAAGACAATTACTGTCTCTGGCGAAAAGTTTAAGACTTAGAGGCGGGGCTAGGGCAGATTTACTGGCGGCGTTGGAGCTTGCTATAGTAGCGTTAGAAGCCACGCCTTTCTCTCCGATCAGCGTAGGTACTACATTACAGCAACTGCTGGATGCCCTATTATCCATCGTTCTACAGGAATCCCTCAGTCCAACTCTTAAAGACAGTTTAATCCGTGCAATCAGAACTGCGGGAACGACGGTTAGCAACGCACTAAGTGAACCGTATTTGTCAGGGGAGCCCGGCCCACAAGGGCCTCCGGGACCTGTGGGGCCTGGTGGTGCGCCTGGTCCAGCAGGTGTGCCGGGCCCTCCAGGACCTCCCGGGTCTCCAGGACCTGTAGGTGCCGCTGGGCCTGTCGGAGCTGAAGGACCTGCTGGACCTGCTGGGCCTCCGGGAGCTGCTGGACCTGTAGGTGCCGCTGGACCTGCCGGGCCTGTCGGAGCCGCAGGGCCCATCGGGGCCGCCGGACCTGAAGGGCCTGCTGGACCTCCGGGAGGTGTAACAGGCGCTACGGGACCGACCGGCGCTGATGGTCTGCCGGGCGCGGTGGGTGCGGTCGGTCCTGCTGGAGCCACGGGACCGACTGGCGCTGATGGCCTGCCGGGCGCGGTGGGCGCGGTCGGTCCTGCTGGAGCCACTGGAGCGACTGGCGCCGATGGTCTGCCGGGCGCGGTGGGCGCGGTCGGACCCGCTGGAGCTACGGGACCTACCGGGGCCGATGGGCTGCCGGGCGCGGTGGGCGCGGTCGGTCCTGCTGGAGCCACGGGACCGACTGGCGCTGATGGCCTGCCGGGCGCAGTTGGCGCGGTCGGTCCTGCTGGAGCCACGGGACCTACCGGCGCTGATGGCCTGCCGGGCGCAGTTGGCGCGGCCGGTCCTGCTGGAGCCACGGGACCGACCGGCGCTGATGGCCTGCCGGGCGCGGTGGGCACGGCCGGACTCGCCGGAGCCACGGGCGCAACAGGTGTTGGCGGAGCTACCGGAGCCACAGGGGTTACAGGCGTTACTGGAGCCACTGGTTCGGGCGCAATCATCCCATTTGCTTCGGGTGGACCAGCAATTTTGACAACCATTGCCGGCGGACTGGTTGGAACCACAAGTTTAATCGGCTTTGGAAGCTCAGCAACAGGCATTAGTCTCGTAGGCGGTATCATTGATCTCACAGGTACGCTTGTAGGACCAGTCATTAACTTTGCTTTCTCCGTTCCACGGGGTGGTGTAATCACATCCATTGCCGGATATTTCAGTACAACTGCTGCTCTAACCCTCTTGGGATCATCCGTTAGCATTACTGCCCAGTTGTTTAGTTCCCCGACACCTAATAACACCTTTATAGCCGTTCCCGGAGCTACCGTTACATTGACCCCCCCGCTAACTGACATCGTTGCATTAGGAACGACTTCTAGTGGTATTGCTACTGGATTGGCTATACCCGTAACCGCACAAACCCGTCTGCTTATGGTTTTCTCTGCCACAGCTACAGGAATTTCTCTCGTTAATACCGTGGTGGGCTATGCAAGTGCAGGCGTTACCATTACCTAATCCAAAACAAAAAGGGCCCACAGGATTATTCCTGTCGAGCCCTTTTTATTTTTATTCCTTCAAATAAATTAAACCGTTTCGAGCGATATTTTCACTTTTTCTCCCTCTTCACAGACGGCGAACGTTTTAATTTGCCCGTGATCGGGCTCTTGAACGGTACCCGTCCGCAAATCAATTTTCCAGTCATACAAAGGATCATAAATATAATGTCCCGATACTATCGCCTCTGTAAGAGGACCTCCTTTGGGATGAGGGTTGGTATTTTCAACAGCATAAAGCTCATTCTCCGAAGTGCGGAAAACAGCAATTTCAGTCCCTTTGATGTGGATGGTACGTCCTATTCTAGTCGGAAAATCCTTACTGTGACCGACGACAAGCCATTCGGCATTCTTGATCATTTGCTTGATTGCTCCCTTCCTCAGGCATTTTAGATACAATTACACAATAGATGGAGTGACAACTTCAAATAGATTTTTACGTGTATCCTCATCATTGATGATCTTTTTCCACGGGTCTTCGACCTGTTGTAGTGCAAATTCAATACGTTCTACTAAAGCTTGTCGATTAGCGGTATCGTGAACGACAACCTTCTGAATCTCTTCCAAACCGATCCGTTCCACCCACTCCGAAGTACGTTCTAGATATTGCCCTGTTTCCCGATAGAACTGCATCACGGCTCCTACAATATCAATCAGTTCAGCGTCCGTTTTTACTTTACAGAGTGAATCAGCCAACCGTGCTTTAATACCGCCGTTTCCACCGATAAAGATCTCCCAGCCCCCGTCATTGCCTACGATTCCGATATCTTTTGTACATGATTCCGCACAGTTGCGTGGACAGCCATTAACTGCTAATTTGAATTTTGCTGGGAAATCCAGTCGTTCAAATTTCCGTTCCAGCACTTCTCCCATTCCCATCGAATCCTGTGTACCAAAACGGCAAAATTGCGATCCAACACAGGTTTTAACCGTACGAAGTGATTTCGCGTAGGCATATCCTGAAGGCATATCGAGTTCTTCCCACACTTTAGGCAGATCTTCTTTACGGACACCAATCAAATCCAGCCGCTGTCCCCCAGTTACTTTAACGACTTTAACGTTGTATTTAAGAGAAACATCAGCTATTTTCTTCAGATCCTCTGGAGTCGTTACACCGCCGTACATTCTTGGCACCACTGTAAACGTTCCGTCTTTTTGAATGTTCGCATGCAATCGCTCATTTACAAAGCGGGAATCTCCCTCATTTTCATAGGTATCTGGGTTAATCATCCCTAAATAATAATTCAGCGCCGGACGGCATTTGGAGCATCCTTCATCATTATGCCAACCCAGTACATTCATCACTTCACGCGTAGTTGTCAGCCCTTTGGTTTTGATCGCTTCCACAATCTCATCCCGGCTCAATGTTGTACAACCACATATTCCTTGCTTGGCTGACGTCTTGAAGCTATCTCCAAGAACATATTGCAAAATTTGCTCAACAACTGGCTTACATCCACCACAGGAACGCGTAGCTCCGGTACATGCCTTAATTTCGTCGACTGTGGTTAGTCCATTTTCATTAATTGCATCCACAATCGCCTTTTTAGTTACACCGTTACAGCCACACACAATTTCGTCATCGGCCATCGTTTCAGCGGATGATGTTTTCGCCCCGTGATTGCTGCATCCAGTACCCATAAGCTGTCCATATATTTCATCTGTCATTGGCGTTTGCTGACGCACATACTTTTGAAGACTAGCAGATTCGCTCACATCGCCAAACAGTACAGTCCCCACAATTTTATTGTCACGAAGCAGCACTTTTTTGTATGTGCGCTTCCACTCATCCTTTGCTACAATCACCGTATGTTCAGGCTGGGTTATGAATTCACCAGCTGAGAAAACATCCACCCCTGAAATTTTGAGCTTGGTGGAAACCACCGATCCTGCATAACCTTCGGTATCCGCGCCTGCCAAATGTTTGGCAATTACACTTCCCTGTTCAAACAGCGGAGCTACCAGACCGTAGCAGACCCCACGGTGTTCAACACATTCCCCTACGGCATATACGTCCGGCAAGGAGGTTCTCATCAAATCATCGACCACAATCCCACGGTTCGTTTCCATACCACTTTCCACAGCTACCTGGATATTAGGCTTGATTCCGACGGCCATTACGACCAAATCCGCTTCCAGCTCACTTCCATCCGAGAAGCGCAGTCCTTGTACCCGATCTTGACCGTACACCTCCGCAGTTTGCATTTGCATAGCAAACTTGATTCCCTGGCGTTCCAGTTCTGCTTTCAACATCGCAGACGCTTCCCGGTCCAGCTGACGTTCCATCAAATCTTCCATTAAGTGAACGACCGTAACATCCATTCCTAGGTTGACCAAGCCTTTAGCTGCCTCCAGCCCCAATAGACCTCCGCCAATGACAGCTGCCTTTTTATAGGTCTTTGCCGCCTCCAGCATGGCCGAGCAATCGGCGATATCCCGGAAACCAATAACGCCTGGTAATTCTTTACCCGGAATAGGCAGAATAAACGATTGTGAGCCGGTAGCTACCAAAGCCACGTCGTAGTCAATTTCCAGTCCGTCTTCGGTGCGAATCTTCTTGTGCTCACCGTCGATGCTTTTAACCATTTTTCCTGTATATAAAGTAATTCCTTGATCCGCATACCATTGCAAATCGTTCAGTATAATATCATCTATTGTTTTACTACCTTCCAACACATAAGAGAGCATGATCCTGTTATAGTTTGGATGCGGCTCACTTCCCAGGACTGTAATTTCATATTTATCTGTTAATTTTAAAATTTGTTCGACCGTATTGATACCAGCCATCCCGTTCCCTATAACCACAAGCTTCTTTTTACTGTTTATCATATACCGGTTCCTCCATTCATTCGACGCTACTTCCTATCCGACGACATCTCTACGTTTCTAATGAATATTGTTTATGCTTCTATTCTAATACAGTAGATAGGTCTATATGTGATTTCAATCACAATATAGTTAAAATTATGAATATTTAGGGATTTCCCTATTCTATTTCAAGGGATTAAGGTAAGGACCGGAAATCATAGCCGTGTCATCGAATGAATCTTTCCAATTCATGCGTAAATACAACCGTTATAAGGAATACTTTATGAACAACTTGTATCTTATGGGAAAATGAATTGAATTGTTTGGAGGTAATCATCATGTGGTCTAAAATCATTACTTATCTTCCTAGCTGGAGTACACTCTTTCAAGCCGGCCTCGCGTTGATTATTCCTTTAGGAATTTATTATATAAACACCTCGATTTATTCATTTGTCGGCAGTAAGGGAGCCAAATCTAAGCATAACAAAGGTCCCATTGATCAAAGACATGAACCAAGCTCTAAAATTACAGGAAATTATGATTCCGACTTACAGACAATTCGTGAGGCTATAGGCGAAAATAGTGATGTGCATTTTCGTGAGTTTATGGTGAAGAAATTTCATGCTCGGTCCATGTTAGTCTTCATAGATGGTATGCAGGATGAAAAGCTTATGAGCGAGCAGGTATTGGAGGTCTTGATGTTTGAGGGCCAGCAGGGCCAGGACCAACAGGAACAGCAGCCGGAAGGTTTAAGTAACTCTTTTATAAAAGAAAGCCTGATGCCACTTACGCAAATTAGTGAAGTTACCCGTATGGAGGAACTGTACGAGTTCATCCTTTTAGGTCATACCGCCTTATTAATTGAAGGAATGAAGGAAGCGCTACTGGTGGGCCCGCCTAACGGCGCTATTCGCTCCGTCAATGAGCCAACCTCTGAAGCATTGCTTCGGGGTCCCAGAATCGGTTTTACGGAAGTATTGAGTGAAAATACTTCGATGCTTCGCCGCCAAGGCTTAAATAAGAGTCTGGAAATGAAGAAATTCCAAGTAGGAAGCAGAATCAAAAAGGATCTCGTTATCGCTTATATAAAGGATATTGTGAATCCGGACCTGCTTGAAGAAGTAAGCCGCAGAATATCAAAAATAGACATGGATTTTTTACCTGAATCCGGATATGTGGAACAACTTATCGAAGACAATTATTTAAGTCCATTCCAACAGGCTCATAACACAGAGCGTCCCGACCGTGTCATTAATGCTTTGTTGGAAGGAAGAATTGCGATCTTACTGGATGGTACCCCCTTTGCACTTATTGTGCCGGTGACCTTCAGTATGCTGCTTCAATCTCCCGAGGACTATTATGAGCGATGGATTCCAGGAACACTTTTACGTCTGCTTCGTTTTAGCGGAGCGTTTATAGCGCTTATGGGGCCTGCTTTGTACATTTCTTTTATATCGTTTCATCCCGGTTTAATTCCGACCAAGCTGGTCATTAGCATTATCGGAACCCGTCAAGGCGTCCCTTTCCCATCCGTCATTGAGGTCCTGATTTTGGAAATCTCTATCGAAATTCTACGGGAGGCCGGTATTCGCTTGCCCAAACCTATTGGTCCTGCGATGGGCATTGTAGGAGGCTTGGTCATCGGTGATGCTGCTGTCAATGCGGGCATCGTTAGTCCCTTCCTGGTCATTGTGGTTGCGGTTACGGCCATTTCTTCGTTTTCCATACCAACATATAGTGCGGGCATAACCCTGCGCCTTTTGCGTTTTGTCGGAATGTTTTTTGCAGCAATGCTGGGCATGTTTGGAACCATATTGTTCTTTCTGTTAATTTGTATCCATCTGACGAAGTTAAGAAGCTTTGGTGTACCATATGTAACTCCCTTTTCCCCCATGCGACCAAGCGACTGGAAGGATCTGTACATCCGAGCTCCTATTTCTCTGATGAAACGAAGACCTGTCATGATGAAAACACAGCAACGCAAACGACGATCATGATGCCCAATACGAAGGAGGAGCTACTGTGTTTAGAAACTCAGATGATAAGATCACAACGAAGCAGGCGGCTGTATTCTTGACCAATACCGTATTGGGCGCAGGGATCTTGACGCTACCGAGAGGTGTAACTGAACAAGTGCAGACTCCTGATGCCTGGCTTTCTGTCCTTATCGGCGGAGGTATTGTTATATTCGTCATCTGGGTCATGGTGAAGTTAAGTCAAAAGTTTCCTGGAAACACCATATATCAATACTCCAGAAGAATTGTAGGCACTGTTCCGGGAGGATTCTTAAGCGTGCTATTAATTATTTACTTTATTATCATAGCCGGATTTGAGATCCGTGTGTTAGCTGAGGTAACCGTATTTTTCCTACTGGAAGGCACACCCATCTGGGCGATTGTGATTCCATTCATCTGGGTAGGGAGTTATTTGGTTTTTGGAGGCATTAATTCCATCGCGCGGCTGTACCAGATTGTACTTCCGATCAGTCTCTTCTTTCTGCTTCTCTGTTTTGTCTTTAGCTTAAGAATTTTTCAAATTGATCATCTTCGTCCCGTATTGAGTGATGGAATTTTCCCCGTCATCAAGGGGCTGAAATCGACTATTCTTGTCTTTGCTGGATGTGAAGTCGTCATGACACTGGTCGCTTTTATGCAGCAGCCCGAAAAAGCATTTAAGGCCATGGCAGCGGGCATCAGTATCCCTTTAGTTTTGTATTTTTTGACTGTAGTTATGGTGATCGGCGGGCTATCAGTAGATTCTACGGTGACAAGTACTTGGCCTACCATTAATTTGATGCGAAGTTTTGAGATCCCCGGATTTCTTTTTGAGCGTCTGGAGTTTCCACTGCTGGTGATCTGGGTGATGCAAATGTTTTGTAATTTCTGCAGTTTTTTCTTCAATGCATCTTTAGGTCTCTCACAAGTGTTTGGTCTCAAATATCGTTATGCGATTTTCGGTTTAATTCCGCTTATCTTTATCTCCACCATGACTCCTATTCGTATGATGGAAGTGTTTAGTCTCGGTGACGCGATTGGATACATGGGGATCATATTATTTTTGATGATACCGGTATTTCTCTCCATCGTATTGATGATCAGGAAGAAGGGATTGAAGCAAAATGTGTAGACGGTCTATCTTATCTGTACTGCTTGCCTCCATTCTTCTGGTCACTCAAGTCGGCTGCTGGAGCAGTAAAGAAGTAGAGGAGCTTAGCATATATACAGGATTGGCTCTGGACCGTGGAGAGCTCACTCCATTGGAACAGGATCTGGAGAAGAAAGGAAGCCGGTACTTCAAGAAAAATAAAATTACGGCCAGTTTACAAATCGTTCCCAAAAAATCATCTGGTGGCCCAAGCCAGCAAGGTGGAGGAGGGGGACAAGAGCCAAACTATAACAACATAACCAGCACAGGAGATTCTTTGCTTGAAATTTTTCGACAGCTCTCTCTCCGTTTGGATCGCCCCGTTATTGGCCACCACCTAAAGGTTATGGTGATTTCTACCGAACTGGCAAAACAACAGACGATGCAGCAATTGATGGATTTTGTGCTTCGTGATAATGATATTCGTCCGAGTTGTTTGGTCTTCTTAAGCAAAGGACGAGCAGCTAATACTTTAGTTACCAAATATAAGGAAGAAGTCCCATCCATTCATATTCTATATATGCTTCGTAACCATTTCAGAACCAGCAAGGTCATGACAGGGGTCAATTTGTCTGAATTGGATGGGATGATGCATTCCAAAAAAAGCTATATATTGCAAAACATTACTGAGTCCGATGGGGAATTAGAATTTTCAGGTGCTGGCATTATCAAAGGAGATACCGGTCACTGGATCGGTACTTTGGGACAACAAGACGTGGAGAGTATCGGATGGGTTAAGGGTGATGTCGAGGGCGGAGCTGTCAAAACGTATGATAAGAATAATGAAGCCATAACCTATGAAATTAAATCGGTAAAAAGCAAAATGACGATCAAGATGACCAACGGAAACGACATCTCTTTTCATGTAAAAATTGAATCCAAAGGACGTCTAATTGAAAACTGGGATGAGACAGTGAACCCGACTGAGACGTCAAACATAAAAGAGGCAGAGAAAGAATTTGAAAAACAAGTGACTCAAAGGATTAAGTCCCTTATGCACAAATTACAAGCCGAATACAAAGTCGATGTGGCCGGTTTTGGTGAACGTTTGCATATTGAAAAACCTCAGATTTGGAAAAAAGTAAAAGATGATTGGGATTATAAGTTCAGTAAAATCCCCGTAACCTTCGATGTTAAGCTAACCATTACGGATTTAGGTTCCTCAGCCGAATAGTCAACATCTACTCAAAATTTGTCCTCGAGTCAAAAAAGAACCCCTCTTCTTTAGAAGAGGGGCTTTCCACCACATTGAACTATTCCAAATTAATCACTCGTTCTTGGGTCAACTCTAATGGGTCAGCTTAAAAACTCAGATTTCTCTCTTCACCGTGGGAACGTCTGGCAAAATCGACGAATTGAAATTTATCCAGCCGATGCCTTGATTCGGTATACTGGAACAATGTGGTGTCTTCCAAATAAACATAGTTACGGACTACAACCACATGAGTATAGTTTTGGAGGTCCATCAGCTTACGATCTTCTTCATCTGCATCTTCTACAGAAACGATCTTTTTAGCATAACTGATTTGAAGATGGAGCTCCCCTTCCAGGTACTCGTAGATAGATTCACGACTAATTTCCTCGGTAAGCACGGGGACAATGTCTGATCGAAAGTAGTCTTTATCCAGTATGACACATTCACCTTCTATTTCACGTGCACGAATGACTTTCCAGACCAAATACTTGTCTTTGTCAATCTCAAGATGAGTAGCTATATCATCTGGAACGGGAATCAACTGATTTTCATGAACAATCGTTTGTGATTTACGCCCAATCCGCTCAGACATTTCTTTGAAACTGACCAATCCCCCTATGGGAAAATCCATCCGTCCTATATCCAGAACAAAAGATCCTTTAGCCTTTATTTTATGGATATACCCATTTTGTGCAAGCAAGTGAAGTGCCTTACGCACGGTCTCACGAGAAGTGTCATACTCCCGGGCCAATTCATTTTCAGAGGGCATTTTCGAACCAGGAGCCAATTCGCCTGTCTGGATTCGTCCCGAGTACTCTTGATAAATTTGCAAAAATATATTCTTAGTCAATTTTCATCACCACGTTTATTGTAGCATTCTTTCACTGACCAGGTTACTAAAATAGGCTAGCAGGATGAATCTGACTTAATCCGTTTTGTTTGATGAAGAATTCAAATGAATTCTCATTAAGATATATTGCAAATCATTCGCCTCACCCGGCAATTCCTCAACTGATTCAATCATATTCTGCCCATCGGGGACAATAACCGGTGTAATGATGGGATATCCCGATTTCTGAATCAGCTCACGGTCAAATTCCATCAGTAGCTGGCCCTGCTCCACAGTTTGACCTGTCTCCACATGCATGGTGAATCCTTCTCCCTTCAATGACACCGTGTTGATTCCTACATGTACCAGTATCTGTACACCTGTCGGATGCTCCAAAATCAAGGCATGCTTGCTTTTCACCATGATGTGAATGACTTTTCCACTGAAAGGGGCAAGAATCCGACCATCCCTCGGTTCCACGGCAATACCTTGCCCCATCTGCCGTTCGGCAAAAGCCTGATCAGGAACCTGCTCCAATGGCACCACATGCCCCAATACCGGGGTCTTTACTTCAAGCACATCCAGTGCAGAATTTTGACGGCCCGAATCTTTCTGTACGGAGTCGTTAGCTGGTGTAGCAGGAGTCTGACGGCGTTTACTTAGCAGTTTCCCATACATGAAGGTTAAAGCGAACGGTACAATCAATACAATTGCCATCCCGATGAAGAATACGCCCCAGTTGTTTGGGAAAATGGATAGGAAGCCTGGAATCCCTCCTACACCAATGGAAGAAGCCAACACATGATTTACGGTGAGCAGTATACCTGCGATACCGGAACCGATCATTCCGAATACAAACGGATATTTATACCGGATATTCACCCCGAATATGGCAGGCTCGGTCACACCCAGAAACGCAGACACAGAAGAGGTAAGAGCCAATCCTTTTCCCTTTTGCTCCTTCAATACCAGCATCATGGCCAGTGCTCCGGCCCCCTGAGCGATATTGGACAGTGCCAGCATCGGCCATAGGAACGTGCCACCCTGCGTACCAATTAATTGCACGTCCACCGCCAGGAAAGTATGGTGCATTCCCGTAATGACCAGCAAGGAGTAAAAGCCTCCATAAATCAAGCCACCCAGCGCAGGAGCCAAATCGAAAACGTATACAAGACCAGACGTAATTGCATTACCAATCATAAAAGTAACCGGACCGATCACTGTAAAAGCAAGAAATCCTGTAATTAACAATGTAATCGGAGCTACGAGCAACAGCTTAAATGAATCCGCTATCTTCTTATTGAGGAATTTCTCAATTTGTACGAGCACGTAAGCGGATACCAAAACGGGTAGAACCTGTCCCTGATAACCAATCTTGTTCACGTGCCAGCCAAACAAATCCCACACCGGAACGGTCCCTTTGGTCACGGCATCTGCATAGCTGTATGCACTCAGTAGATCTGGATGAACCAGAATCAAACCCAGTACAATCCCGAGTAAAGGACTACCGCCAAACCGGACAACAGCCGACCATCCAATCAAAGCAGGTAGAAATGTAAAAGCAGTGCTGGCAATGGTATTAATGATTGCTGCAAAGTCGGTCCATTGAGGGTAGACCTGAACCAGAGACATTCCTTCGAAAAAGATTCCATTGCCTGTCAAAATATTATTGATCCCAAGTAATAAACCTGCAGTCACGATCGCGGGCAAAATCGGAATAAAGATATCTGCCAGCGTCTTGATGGCACGCTGAATCGGGTTTTGTTTTTTACTAGCGGCGTTTTTAACATCGTCCTTAGAAGCCCGACTGCCTCCTGTAATGGAGATCATTTCGTCATATACCTTATCCACCAGACCTGGACCAATCACGACCTGATACTGTCCTTGTGAAGAAAATTGGCCTTTGACCAGATCATTTTGTTCGAGTGCTTCTTTATCGACCAGCTTATCATCATAAAGGGCAAATCGCAGACGAGTTACGCAATGCGTAGAGGCCTCTATGTTGTCTTTACCACCAACGGCTTTTACAATGTCTTCCACCTGTGCTCTTTCAATCGCCATCTAGTCCACTCCCTCGACGTTTGCTCATTTTTAAAGCAGCACCCCGGCTTAAAAATAAATGTACTACCGGGGTACTACTAGATGTTTCCATACTATTCACTCAGGTTAACGAACAATCCACATATAGGAAGCATACGGAGTCAAAGAGACCACCTGATTTAGCTGCGGAGCGTGCTGGGTATTACCGATTAAAAGCTCAGCCGCAACCCCTGCTTGATTATCTAATGATGAATAAAATGAATCCGGTATACGGAACTGTACATCCTGCCCGCTAAAATTAGAGATGACGACCAAAGTCTCCTGTTCATTGCTGCGTTGATAGGCATAGACCTGAGGGTGGGCTTCATCCAAGCGTTGATAATCCCCATCGGTGATGACCTGTACCGTCTTACGCAGATGAATCAGCTTACGATAATGATTATAGATCGAGTCCGGGTCCTCTAACTGGGACTGAACGTTGATATGTGGATATCGTTCATCTACCTTAATCCAAGGCGTGCCTGTAGTGAAACCTGCATTGCGAGTATTATCCCACTGCATCGGTGTCCTCGAATTATCACGGGACCGCTCTCGAATGATATCCAACGCTTCCTCTGCGCTTTTGCCTTGCTCCTGCAAGATACGATACATATTCAGCGATTCAACATCCCGAAACTCTTCAATATCTGACCACTGCGGATTGGGCATTCCAATCTCTTCACCTTGAAATATATATGGTGTTCCCTGAAGTCCATGTAGCGTGGTGGCGAGTAGCTTGGCGCTTTCCACATGGTATTCACCATCATCCAAAAAGCGAGAGATCGCTCTTGGCTGATCATGATTGTTAAAAAACAATGCACTCCAGCCGCCACCCTGTTGCATGCCAATCTGCCAATCCGAAAATAGCCTTTTCAGCATTTCAAAATCATAAGGCATGAGTTCCCACTTTTGCCCATTAGGATAATCCACCTTCAAATGATGAAAATTAAAGGTCATAGATAATTCTCTTCTCTCTGGATTGGAATAACGGATACAATGATCCAGTGAGGTGGAGGACATCTCCCCTACAGTGACGCTGTTATATGTTGAGAATACTTTCTCATGTAATTCATGAAGGTATTCATGCACATGCGGACCATCCGTATAATACTTACGCCCGTCCCCAGGAGCCGTGCTTCCATCATCATCCGAGAATTGCCGATCCTTGGAGATCAAATTAATGACATCAAGTCGGAAGCCACTAACTCCCTTCTCAGCCCAAAACTCCAGCACATTAACAACTTCTTGGCGAACTTTGGGATTTTCCCAGTTTAAATCCGCCTGCGTCTTATCAAACAGTGTCAAGAAGTATTGGTTTGTCGCCTCGTCATACTGCCAAGCTGGTCCACCAAACTTGGAAATCCAGTTGTTCGGAGGTCCTCCATCGGGTGCTGGGTCACGCCAGATATAATAATCCCTGTACTCATTATCCTTAGAAAGCCGCGCCTGCTGAAACCAGACATGTTCTGTGGAAGAATGGTTAACCACGATGTCGATCATCAAGTG
Source organism: Paenibacillus sp. FSL W8-0439 (assembly GCF_038008995.1). Lineage (NCBI taxonomy): Bacteria > Bacillati > Bacillota > Bacilli > Caryophanales > Paenibacillaceae > Paenibacillus > Paenibacillus sp. FSL W8-0439. Next base: position 711,459 of record NZ_JBBPAK010000001.1, on the reverse strand, counting down.
CATCCCACGCGCCCGAATTTCCTGGCTCAATTCTTCAAAATCCTGCATTGTTCCATATTCAGGATTAATCCGGCAATAATCGGCTACATCATACCCGTTATCGCGCTGTGGCGAGACATATACAGGCTGCAACCAGATAATATCAACACCCAGTCCTTGCAGATAATCCAGCTTTTGTGTCAGACCTCTTATATCACCGGTTCCTTTGCCCGTCGTATCGTTAAAGCTTTTGGGATAAACCTGATAGACGACCGATTTGCGCCACCAGTCTTGATCTTGAGGAATTAAAGCCTTGTTCATTGCTTCCATTCATGCTCATTCCTTTCTTACGAAATGAAGTAGCGTAAAAGAATTTAATATAACGCTTTCAACTTCTTGTATATACAAGATTAAATCATGTATATACAAGTTGTCAATATACTTTATGTATTAAGGTAATACCCGTTTTACAGCTAAATGACCAGAAAACTCATCCATTCTGTCCGATTGTATTTCATGACTCTTTCAATAAACTCTATTTCACACGAAAAAGGCTCCTGCTTATAAGTCAGGAACCCATCTTTTAAATCGTGAATACGGTATTTATTTAAATCCATATAGATAGTGCGCTATAAAGGAGCAATAAGGCCATTATGATATTGAAGGAGCGCTCGTACTTATTCAAAAAGCGTTGAAACATGGCGCCGAAAATCGCCCAGCACATGACAGCTACAAAACCAATACAGGTCAGGATTAACGAGATCGTTATCATTGTCATATATGACACATCATACGGCATTACAAACGTTGAAATGACCGTAATACCATACAAAATGATTTTTAAATTGATAAATTGCAGCAGCAGTCCCGATTTGAAGGAATATCCTTCATTGTGGTCATTATCCTCCGAAGTAGATTTGCTCTTTGCTATTTTTACTGCCAGGTAAAGCATGTACAGACTACCAAGAACATTCATCCAGATTTTAACCCGAGGCAAGAAATGATATAAAGCTAGATTAAAATAGCAGGCTAACAGCATAATAGCGAAACAGCCTGCTGTTATTCCCAGTAAGAATGGAAAAGCTCTCTTCAAACCTAACCGCCTGGCACTGTCCAATGACATAATATTGTTGGGGCCTGGCGTAAAGCTAGTAACAAGTACATAAGATAAAAATGGAATAAACGGCATGCAACAATCAACTCCAGTGTGTTATAATTGAATAAAATGTACGTTGAAACGCACATTTGTACTTCATGATTGTACATCATGTTCTTTATACAGCACAAGAGGGGACGAAGAAATGATGGAGAATATTAATTTGATTTTAAGTAAAAATCTAAAACATCTAAGAAATGAAAGAAAATTGAGTTTAGATAAATTAGCTGACCTGACGGGGATCAGTAAAACGATGCTCGGCCAGATTGAACGCGGAGAATCTAATCCTTCGATTACAACGGTATGGAAAATTGCGAACGGTCTGAAAATATCATTCACTGCCCTGATTAGCGAGCCGCCTGCCGATGCCATAGTCGTTCCTAAAAGCAAAGTACAAGTGCTTGAAGAAAGCAATCACTATCGCTTGTATCCGTTTTTCCCCTATGAAGGAAATAGAAATTTTGAGGTCTATACCGTAGAGATTGAACCAGGCGGGGAACTGAGTTCTGCCCCACACCGTGAGGGTACTGAAGAATTTATTACCGTATTTGAGGGTGAAATGGTGGTAAAAGTTAGCGAAGAAATGTACACGGTGAAAGCTGGAGATTCGATCCGCTTTAAAGCAGACCGTCCACATATATACTATAATTCGGGAGAAACACTGGTACGGATGAATATGATCATTTATTACTCTGTATAGTTCAATTCTTAAAGAGCATACATGTAAAAGCCCTTAAATTAAATGATCCTATTAAAATAAAGAGCTCTTTTAATAGGATCATCGGTACAAATATTAAATGATTAGACCTGTATAGTGTTTATGAGATTTCAATTTGCTTAATTATTCGTGCTGGATTTCCAGCTACAACTACATTATCTGGAACATCCTTGGTTACTATTGCTCCTGATGCCACTACGACATTATCGCCTATCGTAATACCGGGATTAATAACAGCTCTACCGCCGATCCATACATTGTTACCAATCGTTACAGGCTTTCCATACTCTGCCCCAGCGATTCTTTCAAATGGATCAATGGGATGAGTCGCTGTGTAAATATGCACTCCTGGGGCCAAAAAACAATTATCTCCAATACGCACCTCACAAACATCCAAAATAGTACAGTCGAAGTTGGCATAGAAATTTTCCCCAACATGGATGTTGTATCCATAGTCACAGCGTATGTTGGGTTCCATGTTTATATTTTCACCCGTTGATCCGAAAAGCTCCTTAAGTAACTTTTCACGATAATCGCTATCCGCCTCCGTCGTCTGATTAAAGAGACGTACACATCTTCTCGCATACTCTCTTTCACTTGTTAATTGAGGATCAGCAGCTACATACAGCTCCCCATCCAGCATCTTTTGTTTTTCCGTTTTCATAGACATGTAACAATCTCCTTTATATTTTAATTCATTTCTTTTCTTTCATCCCCACAGGCTGGGCAGCACCCGATATCAAACCAGCCACCATAACGCCAATAAGCACTACAATTAAGGCATGCAGGAGACCCACCTGTTCACCTAAAAGCCCTAATCCCGGAGGACCCACTAGAAAGGCAATATAACCAATTGTGGCTACGGCTCCTACCCGGATAGCTGCACCATGAGGGTCATCTCCTGCAGCTGACAATCCTACAGGAAAACCAAGTGAAGCTCCAAGCCCCCACAGCAAGATACCCAATCCGGCTAAGAGATCATGCTGCCCCCAGATCACTAGAGTAATACCCACAGCAGCCAGGACAGCACTTCCTTTCAACACAGGGACGCGGCCGTATTTATTCAGTATAAATCCACCCGTGAAACGTCCAATGGTCATCGCTGCCACAAATAGCCCATACATATAGGAGCCTGTTAAGGAGTCCACGCCATAACCATCTACCATCGTTAGCGGCAGCCAGTCATTCGCGGCCCCTTCTGCAAACGCCATCCCGAGCACGATGATACCAATCAGTAGGATTCGCCTTTCTTTCCAGACAGCAAGCTGAACCTTGATATTAGATCCAACCTTGTACGTAGAAATAACCTTTTCTTTACCTGTATCGTGGGGCAAATAACGATACAAATACAAAATTACCGTGGCAATCATGGCAGCCATAGCTCCAAAATGAATCACAACAGGTATGTGTAGTGCAGCTGCTCCAGAACCGATGACAGCCCCTACAAGGGTCCCCAAACTAAACGAACCGTGAAAGGCGGGCAAGAGCGTTTTATTCAACTGATTTTCTACCGCAGAACCTTCGACGTTAAGAGCTACTTCTGCTGTGCCATAGCCACCACCAAAGATGACCAAACCAACAAACACGATGCTCGTGAGCGAAAATGCAGTTCCCAACCCTACAATGACAAAACCAATCACAATCAAAAGCGCACTTCCCAGAATGACCGACCGTCCACCTATACGAGAAATAACATTGCCCGCACTAAGTAATCCCAATAAGGAACCCGCGGCTAATCCAAAAATAATAATCCCCATTTCGGCAGTCGAGACATGCAAAATATCCCGTATGACAGGCGTGCGGGACACCCAGGAAGCAAAAGCTACACCCGGTAAAGCGAATAACAAAAATAAAATATTACGAACTATCCCAGGATTCATGGAGGGTTCTCCTGTCATCGATGAGCTCCTTAGCGAGACTTTTTATAAATCTTTTAATAAGTAGTATTATAATATATTATTCTGATCGCATCCAGCACTTTTTTGTCAAAAATACCTGGGCAGTGTGATAAGCTGAGGGCAGCGGCCTCCAGTTTTTAGTGCTTCATCATTACAAGCTTTTTCTCCATCCCCCAGGGCCAGTTCCTACAATAATGGATCTGTACAGCTCTCTTCCTTCGTCAATCCTCTTCGCTTTCTCCCCAAAAACATTATGATGACCAGTTTCGTATATGTACCTTACATGAACATCCAATAATAAAAAAGGAATGCTTCCTTGTCCGCTTACTCAGACTAGAAGTATTCCTTTTATTTTTGATATTACGCTTGATGAAGCGCTCCAATGCTAAGGCCAAACGCGGCTTCGTGAATCACTTCTCCTGTCGTTGGATGAGCAAAAACGGTTTGCATGATTTGCTGCTCCGCCAGCTCATTGGCAATCGCCAATGTCAGGCTACTGATTAAAGATGATGCATCTGGACCAATGATCGATCCACCCACAATTTTTTGTGACACATTATCCTTTATCAATTTAATAAAGCCTTCCGATTCATTCATCGTTAATGCTTTCCCATTGCTGGAGAACGAAACTTTGCTTACACTGAAATCCATTTCCTCTTGCTTGCATTGATCCTCTAATATACCAACACTTGCGATTTCGGGTGAAGTGAAGATGACATTGGGAATGGCAGCATAGTGCATACCTTCCGATCCACCCATGATGGCATCAATAGCCGTGATCCCCTGATGGGAGGCGACATGGGCAAGCTGCATAATATCCGTCACATCACCAATCGCATAGATATGTTCGACGTTTGTACGCATATATTCGTTAACAGCAATGCCTTTCCCACGCTCATTGCGCTGGATACCCGCTTGTTCAATATCCAGTCCGTCCAAATTGGGCTCACGTCCGATTGCAACAAGCACTTTCTCGCTAACTAACAAATGCTCACCTTGTTTGTTTTCATAGGTGACAATAGCCTGTCCATCGTCCGCTTGTTGGATTTTAGATACCTTGGATTGGGTATGGATATGAATCCCAGCATTTTCTGCCGAATGTTTAATTTCTTCTGAAATATCACTGTCAACCATGGTCAACAAACGATCCATAAATTCTACCACGTGAACCTCTACGCCGAAATTACGATAAATGAAGGCAAACTCCATACCAATCACACCACCGCCAATAATCGTAATACTTTTTGGTAGTTCAGTAGAGGCAAGGGCATCGCTGCTATTCATTACAAAAGGAAGATTGATGCCGGGAATATTCACTTTGGTAATTTTGGAGCCTGTCGCAATAATGATATCTTTTGCTGTAACCTGGTAATGTCGTTGTCCTTTGACGCTTACTTGTGTGGCAGATAAAAAGGCAGCTTGACCGCGAATGATTTCAATATTATTTTTTTCCATTAAATAATCAATACCCGAAATCAACTTTCCTTTGATCTCATCTTTACGACGAATGACTTGTTTCATATCGACTTGAAGATCTGTTCCCGCATGAATACCAAACAAAGACGATTCCTTGATGTGGTGACAAATCTCAGAAGACTTCACCAGGGATTTAGTTGGAATACAACCTACATTAAGACAGGTGCCACCCAATTCCTCTTTTTCCACCAAGGCCACCTTTATTCCTTTTTTAGCGGCATAAATCGCTGCCACATACCCTCCAGGTCCGGCTCCAATAATTAGCAAATCCACGTTCTTATCCACTGTAGGTTGTTCCACCTTGATAGCCTGTGATTCTACTGTAGACGTCCCCTCTTCGGTAGCAGCTTCAATTGTAAATAAGGCCTGATTAGAGGATACTTCGTCGCCTTCTTCAAAGTGGATTTTACTAATACTTCCTTCGACATTTGCTGTAATTTCTCGAACACCTTTGCCTGTCTCAACCTCAAGAAGTACATCCCCAAAGGAAACGTTCTGTCCGAGCTGGACGTGATTTTTGCTAGCTTTCCCTTTTTTTCCTCCAGGGATCATTGACATTTTAACTTCCATAATTCTCAAACTCCTTCACGACCAAAAGAGAATTCCTTGAGCCCTTTTAGCGAAAAATTTAATGTCTGACTACGCCTGCTTGTACCAATTTAACCCCATTAGCCAAACAATCCCCAACCGGACAGGTCTTTTCGACAAACGCTGCAAAAGCTTCTGCTTTTTCTTGGCTCTCTGTTGTTTTAAAGTGCATGGCAAAACGTATTTCCTGAAATCCACATCGAACATCCGCTAACCCCATGAACCCATCCGGGTCCAAATCTCCTTCCAGCTCTACATGGAATTCTTCATATGAGAAACCAAAGCCTTCGGCAAAAGCAGCAACAACGATCGACTGACATGCACCAAGCGCACACAGAAGTGCTTCAACCGGATTCATCGCTTTGTCGGTTCCACCAAAATCTTCAGGCTCATCCATCACAATTTTGAACCCTCTGGATTGAGCTTCCACTTGCAACCCTTCAGGTAATTTTTTTGCAGTAGCTTTAAATGTAGTTAACATAAATATAACCTCCCGTTTACTTTGTGAAATAAATAACTTTCTTCAGGGAAATTGTAGCACTCTTAGTTTCGAAAATCAATAGTTAGCTAAGTAATTTTTTTAGTTGTTAGTATCTGATATGATGAAAAGTACAAAGGTCTGTTATACTTAAGTTGATGTATAAGAAATATAGTTCAGTTGAATGGGTTGGTGTGGCCATGTTTAACTTAGAGGATTGTCTTGCTTTTATTACCAATCGTAGTGGAAAAATCTTTTCGGAAGCCTTGGAGAAAGAATTTCGACCTTATAACATTACTAGGAGTCAATGGATTGCGATGTATTATATCAATACACACAAATCCATGACTCAACGGGAACTCGCAGAAGAATTGTCGATTAAGGAGCCAAGTGTAGTGCGGCTGCTACAAAAACTAGAAGCCGAAGGATATTTACTTCGCAGTATTGATGATGCAGACAAACGAATGAAACAAATTCAATTATCCGATCTTGGTACGCAGGTTTGCCTTAAGCTTCTGCCGATTGCTGAGAAGTTTAAGCAAGACACCATTGCTGGGATCTCTCAGGACGATCTTCATATCTTTGAGAGTGTGCTTCAGAGAATGGTTGATAACACAAGGAAATAACAAGTATAGAAAAACGACCAAGGAAGGTACTTCTCTTGGTCGTTTTTCTTATAAAGCACGCATGTAATTGCTGGTTTACACTTCTACACTTACTGTAAAAGTAGAAGTAAATGGTTAAGTAAGCACAGGAGTAGTGGCACATGAATATCTTACTGTTTTTTTCATAAAAAAGTGCGTAAATGAAATCGCATTTCTAAGATCGGCTTAATTCCAAAAAGAAAGACACACCCCTTAATGGGATGTGCCTTTTTTTCTTGCTTGGCGGCGTCCTACTCTCCCAGGACCCTGCGGTCCAAGTACCATCGGCGCTGGAGGGCTTAACGGTCGTGTTCGGGATGGGTACGTGTGGAACCCCTCCGCTATCGCCACCAAACATGAATTTACACCGTAAATTCTTCCGTAAGGTTATTCGGTTCATCACAGATTGTGTGAATGAATCGCCATACGCTTGTCGTATGTACTTCTACATACTTTCAAGGTTACACCCTGAAAACTGGATCCGAAACTCATTGCGTCTTATCTTTAGGATAAGCCCTCGACCGATTAGTATTGGTCAGCTCCATGCATTACTGCACTTCCACCCCCAACCTATCTACCTCGTCGTCTTCAAGGGGTCTTACATACTGGGAAATCTCATCTTGAGGGGGGCTTCACGCTTAGATGCTTTCAGCGCTTATCCCTTCCGTACATAGCTACCCAGCGGTGCTCCTGGCGGAACAACTGGTACACCAGCGGTACGTCCATCCCGGTCCTCTCGTACTAAGGACAGCTCCTCTCAAATTTCCTACGCCCACGACAGATAGGGACCGAACTGTCTCACGACGTTCTGAACCCAGCTCGCGTACCGCTTTAATGGGCGAACAGCCCAACCCTTGGGACCTACTTCAGCCCCAGGATGCGATGAGCCGACATCGAGGTGCCAAACCTCCCCGTCGATGTGGACTCTTGGGGGAGATAAGCCTGTTATCCCCAGGGTAGCTTTTATCCGTTGAGCGATGGCCCTTCCATGCGGTACCACCGGATCACTAAGCCCGACTTTCGTCCCTGCTCGACTTGTAGGTCTCGCAGTCAAGCTCCCTTCTGCCTTTGCACTCTTCGAATGATTTCCAACCATTCTGAGGGAACCTTGGGGCGCCTCCGTTACTCTTTAGGAGGCGACCGCCCCAGTCAAACTGCCCACCTGACACTGTCCTCGTACCGGATTACGGTACCAAGTTAGAACCTAGATACGATCAGGGTGGTATCCCAAGGATGCCTCCCCTCAAGCTGGCGCTCAAGGTTCAACGGCTCCCACCTATCCTGTACAGATCGTACCCAAATTCAATATCAAGCTGCAGTAAAGCTCCATGGGGTCTTTCCGTCTTGTCGCGGGTAACCTGCATCTTCACAGGTATTAAAATTTCACCGGATCTCTCGTTGAGACAGCGCCCAAGTCGTTACGCCATTCGTGCGGGTCAGAATTTACCTGACAAGGAATTTCGCTACCTTAGGACCGTTATAGTTACGGCCGCCGTTTACTGGGGCTTCGGTTCATAGCTTCGCCCGAAGGCTTACCACTCCCCTTAACCTTCCAGCACCGGGCAGGCGTCAGCCCGTATACTTCGCCTTGCGGCTTCGCACAGACCTGTGTTTTTGCTAAACAGTCGCTTGGGCCTTTTCACTGCGGCCCCCTCGGGCTATTCACCCTACCGAGGCACCCCTTCTCCCGAAGTTACGGGGTCATTTTGCCGAGTTCCTTAACGAGAGTTCTTCCGCGCGCCTTAGAATTCTCTTCTCGCCTACCTGTGTCGGTTTGCGGTACGGGCACCTTCTCCTGGCTAGAGGCTTTTCTTGGCAGTCTGAGATCATGACCTTCGCTACTATAATTTTCGCTCCCCATCACAGCCCAGCCTTCACGATGTGCGGATTTGCCTACACATCAGCCTCACTGCTTAGACGGACATCCATCAGTCCGCGTCACTACCCTACTGCGTCACCCCATCGCTCATAGCGGATTACGGTGGTACAGGAATTTCTACCTGTTGTCCTTCGACTACGCCT
>NZ_JBBPAK010000001.1:517500-697500 GCF_038008995.1 Paenibacillus sp. FSL W8-0439 | reverse complement strand
CGCCCCAACTCCCCCTGCGATAAAACCAAGTCCCAATCCCATTCGTCGGCCGAATCTTTGGGAAAACCGACCGACGAGGAGTGCTGCAACCGCTGATCCAAGTGTAAATAGTGCTGTAGGAATCCCCGTGAACTTATCCGTACCCAGCATATCCTGCGCCAACAACGCACCAACGGTTACTCCGGCAGCCAGTCCAGCGCCTCCAAAAATTTGAGAGAAAATAACGGTGATAAGCGTACGACGATACAGTTTTCTTTGCTTATCTGAAGATTCCACATAGGAATTGATAAGCGCTTGCTTCTTCTGCGAAGCATTCGTCAAATTCATTAAGGCTAACATCCTCCCCTGATTCCCTACAGAACAGTTATCTATTTTTTCCATCAAAAAGCGACGGTCTTATCGGCCCACTCGACAAGCTACATTTGCAGAACGAAAAACATTCCAAGCTTCATGATCCTGTCACTTCGTTAAGAATAAAGTCGTTCCAATCGTGAACACTCTTATCCAAGTGTCTAGCTTTGAAGCCATGAGCTTGCAACAATTCAATAGCCCTAACCGCCATTAAGCAATACGGGCCTCTGCAATAAGCCACAATCTTCGAGTCGGCTGGCAACAGAGATAACTGCTCCGCTAATTCTTCAATTGGAACGGAAACAGCTCCCGGTATATGAGCAGTTTCATATTCATCTCGCGGCCGTACATCAAGAAGTGTGACCTCCCCTTTTTCCATCCGCATTGCCAATTCTTCCATTGTGACTCCTTCAACATCTGAGAATTGACCCAAAAATTGCTCTTTAATGTGTTGAACTTCAATTAACTGCTTTTCAGACAGGTCATACAATGAATTTAAAAAGTGCAAAACAGATGAGTCAGAAAGTTCATAATAGACAAAGTTTCCTTGCTTTTTGGATTGAACCAACTTAGCCTGATATAGAGTTTGTAGATGCTGAGAAACATTGGCAACGGACATCGAAGTCATTTTAGATAGAACTTCAACTGATTTGGGTCCTTGTATGAGAATATCAAGAATTTCCAACCTTTTCGGGCTGGACAAGCATTTTCCGATCCGTGCGTATTCGGTGAAAAGCCCATCTTTGAAATCTCGTTCGTTCACTATTAAACACCCCATTCACTAAACTATTCAATTAATTACTTTAATATTAATAACGAAATTATAAATCTTCCTTTTTTTCATGTCAATTCTGAAATATATTCAGTTTTCACGCAAAAAAAGCCAGCTGCAAGAGCTGGCAAAAATTCATTTTCTCCTTTATTCCACTTTCAAGCTGATTTCTCCCTGTAATTCCCCATCTGCTGAGGCTTGTAGCAACAGTTCACCAGCTACATCCCCGGATTGTACTATTACAAGACACCTTCCTCTGTGTGTTCGTCTTCCTTTTCCCTTGAAAGGTTCATCACTGGTGAGATCCCCATTGTCTATTCCAAGGATGCGGCCATCACCATGCAGCTCAAAGCTCAAATCAAAATCCCGGTGAGGTACAACGATCCCGTGTTGATCTATAACGGTTACTTCCACATGAGATATCTCATGCCCATCAGCAGGTAGAGTCGCCCGATCAGCCTCCATTTTTAGAGCATAAGGAAGCTCGGCGGTAGTCAGTTCATGTTCACAAACCTGCTGATTCCCATTGCGGCCTATAGCCCGAATTTTGCCTGGTGTATAGGGGAGCTCCCATAGGATTAAATGATTAGGGTAATCAGCCAACTTTCTCTCACCGTATGATTCCTCGTTCACGATCAATTCTACGCTCTCGCAGTTGGTAAAAGTAACCAACCGTATCAGTTTTCCTGCGTATTCTGGAAATGTCCAATGATCTTCCATAGCTGGCGATTTCCAGTGCATTGTCCATGTCGGATTATACTCCGATTTCATATGCTCATTAAATACGGCTATGTGCACAACTGGCTGATCAGACCAAAGACTTTGCTGGAGATAAGATACAGGTTTGCGAAACCCACACGTGTCAATCAGGCCGGAGGACCACCCTTTGGAGGGGTAGCTTGTTTCTCCCAAATAGTCGATTCCACTCCAAACAAATTGACCAATCACATAATCATGATTAGCGACATCAAACCAGGGATTCAGGGGCAAATAACCTTTAACCCGGTTATCTTTACCCCGATAATATGGGAACGTCTCTGTTCCAAGGATAAGCGTATCCGGCATGGCCGCTCTATAGTGCTCGTACCACTGCTCCTGATAGTTCAGCCCCAGTACATCCACTCGTTGGGCCAGCAGCTTGGTATGCTCCACCTTGGCCTCAATCGAACCATCACGCAAGCTGATCGGTGTATTATGCGGCTCAAGCGCGCAGGTAACAGGCCGGGTTGGATCTTTTTCATGGCAAAAGGCAACGAGCTGCTCCAACATGTTTAGCATGGACGGTTGACCTTGGTTCTCCACTTCATTACCAACGCTCCACATAAAAACACTAGGATGATTTCTGTCTCTAACAAGCATGGCCTCCAGATCCTTTGCCCACCATTCATCATATACATGCTCATAGGAAAGAGATTTCCATTTGTCAAAAGCCTCGTCCACCACCAAGAAACCCATATGGTCACATAAGTCTAATAATTCGGGCGCCATAGGATTATGCGCAAAACGGATTGAGTTGCAGCCCATTTCCTTCAGCTTCTCCAGCCTTCTCTTCATGGCTGTATCATGGTAAGCAGCCCCTAGGCAGCCTAAATCATGGTGAATGCACACTCCCTTCAGCTTCAAGCTGCTTCCATTTAGCAATAATCCTTTTTGAGAATCGAGGATCACTTCTCTTATGCCAAAAGGGATACGATAACGATCCACCTCAGTATTGTCGCAATAGATCGTCGTTTGGGCTTCATAGAGCACTGGGTTGTCCGGTGACCATAATTCTGGTTCTATAACTTTCGTTTTCTGCTCAATTTCCTCTGTTTCAAAGCCCGCAAGAGCTACTCGGTTTTCAATTTTTCCTTTTAGTTGTCCCTGTGAATCCAGTATTTCAGTCTTAATCGTACACTCTACGGCATGCTCATGGTGATTGCTGATCTTGATTCTGGCACTCACCTTGGCTTCATCTGGCGAAATTTCAGGTGTGGTAATAGTAGTTCCCCATTCGGTTACGTGAAGATAATCCGTATAAATCAGCCACACATTACGATAAATACCGGCCCCCGAATACCATCTGTCAGGCGGAAGAAGCGTATTGTCCACTTTGACGGCAATTACGTTATCCTCGTCCCACCGAATATATGGAGTCAAATCATATTGAAAGCTAACATACCCATAGGGCCGCTTGCCCACAAAATGCCCATTGAGCCAAACCTCACTATTACTGTGAATGCCATCGAATTGTATGTATACGCGCTGTTTTGGAGAGGAGGGCTTCACATTAAAATGCTTTCTGTACCACCCAACAGACCACCTGGGCAAATAAGCTTGATTGCCGCCATACAGCATATGTGGATCAAAGGACTTTTCAATACTCCAATCATGAGGGATAAGAAGGTCCTGCCAATGCCCATCGTTATAGTCTGTCTTCTCAGCGCCTGTGTAATTGCCTTCTATAAATTTCCAGCCCGTTCTGAACGGCATAATCACTCTGCTTCCCATTATCTTGCCTCCATTTCATAAAGTAGATGAACGGATATAAACAACAGTGCGGGATGATCATCAGCATAGGTATATTCTCTCTTACAATATTTCAAACACGGGGCGATCCTCAACAAAGTAGACGGGGAGCGTTGGAAATTGGACGGAAAGTGTTTCAGCAAGATACTTCATACCAGGTGCTTCACTTTCAGCATGTCCCAGCATGATAAGTGCCTTATTTTGACCTTGATAGACAGCGTCTTTCACATATTCTGGTGTTTCCCATTCGGGCCCTTCACCAGCAATGACCAGGTCCACATTTTCATGTAGAAATAAGGGTATCGCTAGTTCACCACCTCCCCTATATCCGACTAAGATTCCCACTCGTTCACATGGCATGAATACCTCGCCAGATACTCGTACATAACGAATCTGAAGTTTGGCTTTCATATATTCAGCGATCTCCTTAACTTCCATAGCCGGAATAGCCAAAATGGCGGAAGAAGGCTGCTGCTTCACAACGTAGGGGTGCCAGTTAAGCGCCTGAAGAAGTCCAACCATCACTCCATCCGGTTGATAACGATGTATGGTGTCATGAAAGCGATAAATGCCTACGCCTGAATCGGCGACCAGGCGAGATTTGCGCAAATAAACGGGATCATGTAGTAAACATTCCTGCATCCCGTGATGGCTATAATACATACCTTCATGCGTAATAATAAAATTCGCGCCAAGCGAAATAGCTTGTTCTATCACATATTGCGATGCACAGAAAGCGGTTACAATTCCTTGAATCTCAATATCCCTGAGTTCTGGGTTAAGCAGATCTACGGTCGTATTGGGTATGTCTATTCCCTTTGTCAGATGATTCACCATCTGCCCCATAGTCATGGTCATACACGTATCCCTCCCCATGAAAAATATGTATCAATTGTACCATTTTATTCTATTATGGGGTCTATTATTTCTAGCAAAATAGCCAGCTCCAAGTGAGCCAGCTGTTTTACGAATGCATCTATTTTTTTATTTCAGAACTCCCAAAATGGAGTCAATTCGTTCTTTTGCTCCTTGCCAAGATGCCATGACCGGGAACTCATATTGCTCTCTTGCCTTCATATTCCATGGATGAGGAATACAAAGCACTTGCTTCCCCTCCTGCAGTGCAGGCACTAAATTATGAGGACCATCATCAATCAGGAGATCATAGTTAATCAGATTCTTTCGTTTGCATGGGAAAAAGTTCTCAATCGGAATGAATGGCATATGCCTTTGAAGCCAATTCCATTTCTCCACGACGGTTTTTGGTTCTGCCGCTGTCACAATAATGACATCAAAAGCATTGCAAAGCTTCTCCATTTCTTCTACGACATACTCGTCATATAGCTCAAGTTCCTCAAACAAACCCGGTCGTCCATAAAATACATCATGTGTGCTTTGGGGATGACGTAGATGATCGGTGTTCCAATCTAACATTTCTTCATAACGAAGCGGATGAGTGGGAAATTCACTATTGTTATGGTATATAGCCCGTTTGACGAGATGACAGATCGTATCGTCCATATCGACTGCTATGATTGGTTTTTTCATCATCTTGCCCCTATCCATTCTGGTAAAAGTATTACGAGAATATCATACAATAATTTAATACCGGGGTGAAGCTTGGCATGAAGCTATACTATCGGTTCCTCACATAACTACTGATAGCTAACCAAACATATCGTTAGGTTGGTTTATATCCAACAAATCAATCATCAAAATAGTTAGGTTTTATTTTATTATTTTCAGCTAACTTACCCTACAGAAAAATCAAGTAAACATATCATACATAGAGAGAAAAGTTATAATAAAACCTTTATAAGTCACACCTCAATAAGAAACCTATATAGATATGATCTGAAAACAAAAATAAATTAAAAAAAATCAATTGAATAACAAAAACACAAATGGTAGAATAACGAAAAATAACTAATAACAAAAATGAAAGCGCTTCATAATGTGTTTAGCTTACTGCTATTTACATACTTGCCCCCCTACTCCACCTCTATATAGCAGGAAGTTGAATAATATATTTAGGGAGGAATAAAAGTGAAAACATTGTTAAGAAAAGCATTATTGTCTGGACTCGCTGGTCTGCTTATCATGATTGGTTTGGGGGGATTCTTCTCCAAGGCGCAAGCTGCTTCAGGTTTTTATGTAAGCGGTACCAAATTGTATGACTCTACAGGCAAGCCGTTCGTTATGAGAGGCGTCAATCATGCTCACACTTGGTACAAAAACGATCTTTATACTGCCATCCCAGCCATTGCCAAGACAGGTGCTAATACCGTTCGGATTGTCCTTTCTAACGGAACACAATACACCAAGGATGACATAAATTCCGTAAAAAATATTATCTCCCTAGTCACAAGTTATAAAATGATTCCTGTACTTGAGGTTCATGACGCTACGGGTAAAGACGACTATGCGTCTTTGGATGCGGCTGTGAATTACTGGATTAGCATAAAAGATGCCCTGATCGGCAAAGAAGATCGGGTTATCGTGAACATTGCGAACGAATGGTATGGCTCTTGGAATGGAGGCGGCTGGGCAGATGGGTATAAGCAAGCGATTCCCAAGCTGAGAAACGCAGGTATTAAAAATACGCTCATCGTCGATTGTGCTGGTTGGGGGCAATATCCTCAATCTATCAATGACTTCGGTAAGTCTGTATTTGCAGCTGATTCTTTGAAGAATACGGTATTCTCCATCCATATGTATGAGTTCGCTGGTAAAGATGTTCAAACTGTTCGAACCAATATTGATAACGTTCTGAATCAAGGACTCCCTCTGATTATTGGTGAATTTGGCGGTTACCACCAGGGAGCAGACGTCGACGAGACAGAAATCATGAGATACGGCCAATCCAAAGGCATAGGCTGGTTAGCTTGGTCCTGGTACGGTAATAGCTCCAACCTTTCTTATCTTGATCTTGTAACAGGACCTAACGGCAATCTGACCGATTGGGGCCGCACTGTGGTAGAAGGAACCAACGGTATCAAAGAAACATCGAAAAAAGCCGGTATCTACTAATAGCAATATAGGAAAATAAATGTAATAGACTCATGGTTGAACCACCATGAGCTATTACGTTTTTTTATACTTCGTACTAAAAGCACTCGCTGAGCGTCTCTGATCTTACACTTTCTGGGTTATACAGTGATTTTGATTTCATACACAGGCACTATGCTGACCACGCCAATGTTCGCGATTCGTTCCTCCGTTGTCTCTTTCCAGCCAGCCATGGTTGTATTGCTGTTTACAACCCTGCCCTTTCGAATTGGAGAAACATAAGCGTACATCCCTCGCTCGATGAGCCGATGTTCAAATGATTTTAAACCTATTTCCCAGGTCGTATGGTTGCAGAAATTATCGTGAATGAGTTCGCCATCAATAAATGCATAACCGATATCTCCCGTATAATTGATACGCAGCAGAGCCTCTTTGATCCCATCAAGGGCATTTGTTTCAAAATCAAGGACGAATTTATCATGATTCACCCTTTTCAGATGGAAGTGTATTTCTTTCTTTGGAACTCTTAACTGATACGTTGTAAATAATTCACTTTCTGTTGTTGCAAGCAACTCTCCACCGGATATGGATGTGATTGAGTCGTCAAAATCCGGGAATACACTGAGTGTTACAGTCTCCTGATCTGTTGATTCCAGTCTTATCTCTGCTCCAGATACAAGTAAATTGGCACTTGTCAGGATAACTCTGTCTCGACCTTGCAGGTTGACCTTCCAAAACTCCAAGCTTTGTTCATCAGTCATCGTATAGATGGCGACTTTTTGGCCACTTTCAGATACCAAACGGATGAGACTCTCTTCTTCTTCAGCAACCTGAATGATCGTATTCCCATCCAATTGTTCTATCAAACCTTTGTCGATTGTGGCACGGATGATATCTTTTGACTCCAATGCATACGTGCCTTTCATCCCGTCCGGTACAAAGAAAAAATAATATATTTCTCCATCCTCTTCTAGCCTTGTTATCAGCTGGGCTGTTGCATATTTGAGCTTTATTCCATCCAAATTGAGGTTAAAAGGCAAAATAGCGAAGCTATCCCGTCCTAATGTCAGTTCACCTTGACTAGGGATTACAATCGTTTCCTCAGGCAGCTCAATGCTTACATTGAAATTGCACAGGTCGTAATTTTCAACATGGTCCTGAAAATTATTTAGAAACAGGTACCCCGCCCCGGCACTGGAGCGAATCGCATATCGTAAGGTATCCACATCATAAGGGTCCATTGATGACGTGTCCTCTGGCAGAATAGTCTTCGTCAGAGAGAATTGCTTTTGAAACGTTGAAAGAAAATAATGCTGTAGCTTTGTTCTTCGGTATGACTCCCTTATTTGACCGAATTCTCCAATCATGGCATTGAAATCATAGGATATTTTAGGTGTAGCCATATCGTTTGTGAACGGGTTAACCTTACCTCGCGGATTGGAACCCCCATGATACATATAGTATCCGATCAGGTTACAGCCTTCTGCAACCTTCATGACAGTCATCGCTGGAACACTGCGATAGGGAAAGACAAACCGGTATTTATAAAACTGAACCATACCGCCACCCATTTCGCAGCAAGCGTACGGATAGTCTTCCGGGGCGTATAGGGGCTCAAAATTGTAGCTTTTCGGAATCTTGTTATTATGCTTGTCTCGGAAAATGTATTCCGGTGTCGCAGGATGCTCATCCTTCCCCTCCAACCGTCCCTCTTCATAATAGATCCACGGCCAGTAGGCATATCCGCCCCATAAGGGCAGCATATCAGGAACAGGCGTTGTCGCTCCTCCCCATCCTGTGCATGTATAGATCGGAGTATCAATCCCCGCTTCCAGAGCTATTTCTTTAAGTTTTAACATATGTGAATTACCGTCACTTCCAGAGTTTAACCACATATCATTAATTCCTACAGTCAATCCCCACTGGGCAGAGGAATGATGATGCTCGTTTTCGATTTGAGTGCCGATGATCGGCCCCCCCTCCTTATATAACAGCCCTCTAACCTGAATACCGATTTCGTTATACATTCTTCTCATATAAAACAAATATCCCTTATCATTAGAACGAACCTCAAATGGGCGGCCAAATAGCCAATCCGGTATACCGCCGTTTCGGATTTCGCCATGATTGAAGGGCCCGATTCGGATAATGACATAGAGCTGATATTTGCCACATAACTCAATAAAATAGCGGAGGTTTTTGTTCGCACTCCAATTAAAAATACCTTCGACTTCTTCATGTAAATTCCAAAAAACATAAGTAGCAATGATATTGACGCCACCCATTTTATTTTAATAATTTCGTCTTCCCAATAGCGTTCATCATAGCGTGCATAATGGAATTCAGCACAAATCCCGAAAAAAGGCTCTCCATCCTTCTCCATAAAATAGTTGGTGAAGCCGATTTGTTCTCCCTTTGGATTGATGCCGCCAAGTCTGAGTTGGCCTTTCACAATATGCTTATGATCATCTTGGACTGTAATTCGATAGTTTCTCATAAAGTTCACTCCCCTCAATCGTTCATATTGAATGACGCCAGCTATCTCAGAGATAATAGATTGTCTAGGAAGGAACCTCTAATCTGAATTTAGGATAAATTGGTTCCACTTGCGCTGCCAGGCTATATCATTCCAGAACGGATGATGCGGAGCACAGTTGGAGCAGAGGGTCATTCCCCAGAACCCCAGTGCCATTCCTTTTCGCAACACATATTCAGCTATATATTTACCGACCGGACCTTCTTCAAATTGGGCATGCAGGGGCGTATAGCCTACATAACCTTCTCCTATGACAATTGGAATACCGGAACGACGGGTCCACTCATGAATCTCCTCCAATCGGGAGTCGGCCTTCTGCAACATGGCCATTTTATGATCTCCGTACCGATCGTACAAAAATAAATCCCATTGATCCGGATCTACCCAGTCGTGTAAATAAATAAGCCTCATCCCAACGGGATTGCCCTCCATCCGCCATTTCTGCTCTGGGGGCAGGTCCCACTCTGCAAATGGAGGAGCATCTTCCCTCAATAGAGATTGGACAAATGGATTGGGGAATGGCGCCAACTCATCATCAAGCCCCGCCGTTTCCATCAGCTCATTCAGCACCCCTTTAATATAAAGATGAAAATGGGCCACCTGCATATTGCGCGCGACGTAAGCTTTGGGGTAGGCTTCATTTAACGTATAGCTGGCTGTCATCATAATATCTGGATGGCTTTGGCGAAGATATTCAATCGCTTCTTCTACGTAGGGCTGCATTGCTTCAATAAGCGCTGGTATGTTTGTTTCCGCTATGCCTTCAGACGTTCCGACAGCGTTTAACTGCCCAAACTCCACTTCGTTATGTAACTCTGTATAGATAATCTGATCCCTATAGCCTGCTGCTGTAACAAAACGAATCAACTGATCCATTGATTTTGCAATCGTCATGAATCTTTCCTTAGGTGGGATCGCAGCTAATTCATCTCTAAGCTCAGCATGGGCCAGGAAGGTCGGACTCTGCTGATATTCCCAAGAGGATAATATAATGTAACAATTATGAGCCTTTGCCTGTCTAAACAGTTCGAGCAAATGAGCATGCCCATCCAGCACTGCACCGCCGCGACAGTTATACCAGCGCGTACGCTGGCCCACTTTTCCCAGACTCGCAAACTCCAATGGACCTGGGCGTTTGCCATCCACCGTAAACAACATAAAGGGCATAGCGCATATTCGGATCGTATTGTATCCTCTTTCGACCGCTTCCTGAAAACGAGCTGCCAGGTCGCTGTAGGGCTCCCTCTCCTGTGTCATGGTATACCAAGAGAAGTCCCACATCGTGATCGTCAATTTACGCGGTACATTTCTCATCAGATTACTCATGTGATTTCCCTCCCAGCTCCAGTCCATAGGGTTCAATGCTCCTTAATCTACAAGCCTTCCGCAGCCCTTCTACAGCCTGTTCACTCTGACCGGTTACCTTCATTTTCAATTCATCACTCCCTCATAATCGCTCTTATATCAAAGCTTACAAGTAAGCGGTATCACAGACAATTGACAATCCACTGTTTATGATGGACTATATACGTATTTCATCATTAGAGCCGCCTACGGCTGGGAGATAAATAGATTATGACTAAGAAAGCCGATGATTTTGAACGTAAAAAGGTATATGTCCTCCCTCCCTATATGCTGAGAAAATTAAAAATGAATCCGCTTACGAAAGATTTATATATTACGGATATAGGCTGCTTTAGCCATGCCCGTCATCATTTTCGTGAAAGAACAAATGGCTGCGACTCTCATATATTCATTTACTGTGCGAGTGGAAAGGGCTGGATACGAACCAAGGATAACCAAACCATTGTCCTGAAAGAGCGAAGCTTTGCGTACATTCCTAGGGACATGCCACATGCTTATGGGGCTGACGATGAAGATCCATGGACAATTTACTGGTTTCATCTTAAAGGGGATCAAATGGATGATTTTATGGATTTGTTTGAGCCGTTTAAAATGTATATTTCGCTGGCTGCCAGTGATGAAATCAAACTGCTGGAGCTATTTCATCAGTGTTGCGCCCTTTTACTGAACAAATCATACTCCATGATACATTTAGTTCAAGTGTCGCAAACCATCCGCTATCTGCTGAGTTTTGTTGTATCCGTTGCAGCTCGCAAGGAAGACAGCACGTACCAGAGCCATGTCGATAAGGCCATACGTTATATGGGCGAACAATTGGAATCCACCGTTTCGCTTGATGAGCTTAGCCAGCATGTTCAGGTATCCAAGCAGCATTTAAACCTAATATTCAAGCAATCAACCGGGTATTCCCCTGTCGATTACTATTTAAGAATGAAAATTCAAAGAGCCAGTCAGCTTTTGGATTTAACGAATGCTTCTATTAAAGAAATTAGCATACAACTCGGTTTTAGGGACCCTTATTACTTCTCCAGGCTATTCAAAAAAATAATGGGCTGCTCTCCTCTGGCGTACCGAAATAATTTAAAGGGCTGATCCATAGATGATCTTCCCCCTACACGGATCATTTACGGATCAAGGGGCAAGGTCTATACTTAAGTACAAAAAAGGAAGTTTTGTATGCTCCTAACGTTGAATCGTAGACTCAATTCAGCTATGCCGCTAATCACACCCATCAGCATTCTAATCGGCGTCCTGATCGGTACGCCGTTGTCCCAATATACCGAGTTTTCTCCCTGGCTATTTGCCTTCATGACCTTCGCGGGCAGCATCAGCATGGGGTTCAAGGATTTTATCCATGTAATCAAGCATCCCGGTCCGCTGATCGCCTGTCTGTTTATTCTTCACCTAGCCATGCCGCTGCTCGCCATGATGCTTGGGCATCTGGCTTTCAGTGACGATCCTTATACGATTACTGGACTGATTCTTGGTGCAGCTATCCCTACTGGCATTTCCAGCTTCGTCTGGGTTAATATCTACAAAGGCAATACAGCCCTTACATTGGCGATCATTCTAATCGATACAATTTTGGCACCGTTCGCTGTGCCCGGCATTATGTCCCTGCTGATCGGAGCGAATGTCCAGCTCGACACCTGGGCAATGATGCAAAGCCTGTTCTGGATGATTGTCGTTCCTTCATTAATTGGCATGGTGCTGAACGAATGGACCAAAGGAAAGATTAAGCAGGTATGGGGACCTCGGCTGGGCCCGTTCTCCAAGCTAGCTATGGCTCTGGTCGTCATGATTAACGGATCTGTCATCGCGCCTTATCTGGTTGATTTTAATCTCAAGCTTGTCGGAGTATGCCTCTCCATCATTATCCTTGCCTCCACTGGATATGCGATTGGGTATCTCATATCATGGCTGATGCGGTGGAATAATGCAGACCGTACGGCGCTTGTCTTTAACGGCGGCATGCGCAATATTAGCGCGGGGGCCGTGCTTGCTATCACCTACTTCCCGGCTCCCGTAGCACTGCCCGTTGTACTCGGAATGATTTTTCAGCAATCCACAGCATCTCTGGTCGGATTTCTGCTGAGCCGCCGCGACCGCGCCAACGCTAAGAATAAGCGCAGTACGCTCTCTGCTTCCTAAAGTCGGAGCGGTTACAATTATTAATAAAAAGAAGCCGCCAACATGGCGGCTTTTTTTATGATTACCTGTATCAATCCTCACTCATGACCTTATTTAGTTTTTCATAAACAGACAACAAGGCCTCTCTTTCTTCTTCAGTTAGGTTTTCAAATAGTTCTCTTCTAAGCTGTCGTCCGTCTTCCTGCGCTTTATTTAGCATTCCGACACCAGCGTCAGTTATTTGCAGGTACACAATCCGCCGGTCCTCCTCATCCGCCACTCGTACAGCCAACTCCTTTTTTACAAGCTTTCCAGATAGATGGGTTAATGTCGGAGGAGTTAGCCCCAATAACCTGGCCAGATCAGAAGGGCGGCACTTTCCGTAACTATTTAAGTACGAAAGAATAAGGATATGTGATACCCCTAGATTCTCATTAAACATTTTATTCCACTTAATTAATAGGTTATTGGTAACCTGGTCCATAGCATGAATCAGCGTAAATATATTTTGTTCTTTCATTAATACTCTTTAACCTGCTTTCTCAAATGAAGTAATAGCCCCCTATATTGTATAGGGGGCTTGTATAAAAGTCATTCTTTACTGAAAGAAGGTCAGGCATATACCCATTCCCCTGTAAAGTGAATTCTAATTTTATTGAGCAGAAAAACCGCCATCAATAACAAGCTCCGATCCCGTAATGTATGAAGACTCGTCAGAAGCCAAAAACAAAGCAGCGTTAGCTACATCATCAGGTCGACCAAGTCGCTGCAATGGAGTCGCTTGAATTAAGTGGGTAAGCATTTCTTTAGATGTGCTAAGGGCTTCAGTCATTGGTGTCTCAATAATGCCCGGAAAAAGCGTATTTACACGGACCCCAAACCGGCCGAACGTTGTTGCCGCAGCCTTCGACAAAGCACGTACAGCACCTTTTGAAGCGGAATAATGATTAAATCCCTGACCGATTTGAGCGGTGTAAGAAGAAATATTAATAATAGCGCCGCTCTTTTGGGCAGCCATATACGGGGCTACATGCTTAATACCTGCAAACGGTCCATACCCGTTAATCGACATTAATTTATACCAGTCATTTAGGTCGATATCCTGATATCCTTTCTCAGAAGTTATTCCTGCATTGTTAACCAAAATGTCAATTTTACCGAATTTATTGTTCACTTCTGCGGAAAGAGCCTTCCAATCCTCGTCAGAAGAAACATCCAGTTTCATTCCGTACACATTCGTTTTCTTACTAGCCCGTTCAAGAGCTTGAACATTGATGTCTGCAGCAATAACTACAGCTCCCTCCTCACTGAAGAGGTCGACCATCCGTTCTCCTATCCCTGATCCTCCGCCTGTGATTATAGCAATTTTACCTACCAGTCTATTCATGTTGATATCTCCTTTTATCATTATCAATTTACTCAAAATTTATATATTTAGACATCTTATTTAGATATCTAAATATTAGATGTCTAAATTATATTCCTTTTATACTCAACATACAACTGCTGCTTTATCCCAGCCATATGGTTAGTTGCTATGTAGAAAGAAGTAATATTATCGCTCTCGAATAATAAAAAGCACCGGAGATTTCTCCGGTGCTCAGAGTATCGAGAAACTTTCTCGACAGCTTTTTTTATGTGTTTATATTCTTGTGTTCAGTGATCTTTTCAATTATATTATTTCGATTTTAAAACACTGTCCAATATTAGGAATCTAAAATATTATTTCTGAGTAGAGCGAAGCTTAGCCTTATATACTTAATTTTTTCCGATTAGAAGTTTGTTTTTTTCCAGTCAGTCTCACATTTTTTTTCGTATGTTATAAAACCTTCAGTCGAAAACCTTTTCTCAAGCGCCCTACTAGCCTCATATTTACTACAATCCTTTTCCACATAAATTTCATCTTGTGAAAATAATATAAATATAGAACTAGATACATCGTTATTCGCCAAATAGAAACCCAATAATTCGTTGTATTGAGTACTAAAAAACAAACCTATATATTCTACTCTGAGTTTAATATTCTCTTTAGATTCAATCAATCCTTCATAACTTGCAAATAAATTAAAATCATCCAAATCGTAAATTCTATTCACTGAGATCAACGGATTCATGCCTCTTATATATAAGCCTATAACATTACCATCACCTTTCTCAAGGAAAAGGACATGGTCTAATCTCTCATTATCATCTTCATCATGTAAATAAATAATATTTGAGATTTCTTTTTGCTCGAAAAAATAATCAAACTTTTTTGTAAACGATATTATATAGTTATTCATAGTCGTCCTCACTCTCTAGTCAAATCTAATTCTGATTTTAACTTACTTGATAAACGATCTCCTTTTTTATTTAAGAAAGTCAATATCTCGTTTGTTTGTCGATTAACTAAAACAACTGCATCCCCCTTAACAAAAGCGTCTACAGACTCGATTGTTTCCACTACTAGATTAGGAAAGTTACGTATTTTCCCCCATGTCGCTTCTACACTCTCATTGGCAGAGTTTTTTTATTTCATTGAACACAATTCCGCTTAGTCTCATCCAGGTCTTTCATAAAAGAAAGGGACTTTCCCTATACGGTTCATACTCTTTTTTAGAGCAAAACATGTGCTTTGTTTAGAAGTCGTTGAGGACGCGGCTTATTATAGTACCAAAACCGCGTTTTTTTGAGGTAGCAGCTAAAACAGCACGGGATCGATTACAATGTTATCCTGATAGTCATGTTCAAATCATTAAGTCCACTGAAGCTTACAATATTGTGGCTCAAGGAGCCGGTTGTATGGTGTTGGATTATTTCTTGTCAACGCCTGAGATGAGAACTTGAATCATCAAACAAAAAAGACGAGCCTATCGACTCATCTTTGGAAGTGACTGCTTATTTACGTACGACGTCATAGCCCTTATTCTTCAGAAATTGGTGACTCCATGCTCTCGTTAATCTTGTGGAATGGTCAAAACGATTTTCCCGAAATTTTCTCCCTTTTCCATTCTGAACAGTGCCTCGGTCACTTCCTCCAGCGGATAAATCTCGTCCAAAACAGGATCAATCTTGTGTTCTTCTATGAGTTTGACCATATCAGCAAAATCTTGCTGGCTTCCCATCGTTGAGCCTAACACCGAGATTTCTTTCACATACATATTGGGTAGAAGCAGATTCGGAATCGGACCTCTCGTCGCCCCGAAGCTGACGATTCGACTTCCGATTTTGCCAAGTGACAGCAGTTTATTGAACACCTCGCCGCCAATACTGTCGACGGATAGATCAATGCCGCCAGTTAGTTTCTCCAATTTCTCCACCCAATCATCTGCTGTGTAGTTGACACCTCCGGTTGCACCCAATGTTTTTGCTTTTTCGATCTTTTCTTCTTTGCTGGATGTCACGTAAACCTCAGCTCCGATTGCGGCTGCAAACTGAACGAGATAGGTAGCTACACCTCCACCAACGCCGGGGATCAGAACGGTTTCGCCTTTCTTTACCTTGCCTTTCGTCACGAGAGCACGGTAGGCGGTCAAACCGGCGAGTGGGAGCGCTGCTGCTGCTTCCCAAGATAAATGGGACGGCTTTGAATAGACACTTTCCGCTGGTACCTTTACATATTGGGCATACGTTCCGTTAGTAGGAACGCCGAGAATTGTGAATTCAGCCCTTTTTTTGTTCATATCGTTGCCCCAGTTCAAACCTGGATTGATGATCACTTCATCACCAATTGAGACATCGTAAACCTCATCTCCAACCGCAACAATTTCCCCTGCGCCGTCAGAGCCGGGAATAGCAGGTACCTTGGTCCCCGGATATCGGCCTTGTATGACTAGCAAATCCCGGCGATTAAGAGCTGCTGCTTTTAATCGCACGACAACCTCTTTCGAACCAGGTATAGGCGTTTCTACATCTTCCAGCTTCAGTTGGTTGAGTCCGCCAAATTCTCTTAACATCATTGCTTTCATATAATTTTACTCATCCCTTTTACCCTCGGCTTTTGTCATTCGTTTTTAAATATCAAATCATCTTAGCCCCAAACAATTAAAATCATACAACCTTCGAGTAACACGAAGTCAACAATGTTAAAAAGTTTTGTTCTGTATTCGGAATTTACAATTGTCGAAGCTTAAAGTATTATTTAAACCATCACCTTCGAGTAACACGAAGGAAATAATAATTTAAATAGCTTCATTCAACATGAAATTGGGGAGGGGTAGCATGTATACTGTGAAAGAAGTTGCAGAACTACTTGACTTAACTGTACACACCATTCGCTTCTATACAGATAAAGGATTAGTTCCAGGTTTACAGCGTGATAAAAACAATAACCGTATTTTTAATGACGATTCCATACACTGGCTTACAGGTGCAAAAAACTTAAAAAAGTGTGGTATGTCCGTCGAAGACATCAAAAAATATGTAGACCTATGTTTGGAAGGCGATGCAACCATTGAGGAACGCTATGAAATAATACGCAAGCAAAAAGAAGCGGTTCTAGCTCAATTAGAAGAAGTAAAATTTATGGCAGAATTTATTACCAACAAAGAAGAGCACTACCGTGACATTATAAATCAAGTGATCTCGGATGATACCAATCCTGCCTATTGGTCAAAAGAAACGCCGATCACATCCTGCCCATTGAAGACTTGTTAGGAGGTTTTTGCGTCGACTTTTTGTAATAGAATGATAGCATCAAATCTCAAATCGGGTCGTACCAAGCGCTTTTACGATTTCCGGATCATTGTGTGAGAAGAAGCTGCTTTGTTTCATATCTAATGCAGCAATTGTCTCCATATCCTCTATGCTTAAATCAAAGTCAAAGATATTGAAGTTTTCAATAATTCTTTATGGACGGACTTTGGAACTACGACGACTTCTCTTTGTGTTAACCAGCGTAAAATCACCTGAGCCACGGATTTTTGATACTTTTCAGCCAGTGACACCAACACTCCATTATGGAACATATTAGACTCAATCTGTACATTGTATTCCTTCATAAGTGTGGCACCTTTAGATAGCTCTGCCAACTGCTTCTTCGTTTTGATAAGCCGCAGCGGTATCGATTAGACGATAGCCTGCCATAAGAGCGCATAAACGCTTTGTTCGCATTCATTCACATCTTTAATCTGATATACCCCAAAACCAATGATAGGCATTTCAACACCATTGTTCAGTATTACTTTTTGCATATAAACCTCCCGGAAAGTAGTTTTTCATCATTTCTATCAGGTATTTAAATTTTGCTATCCGAAACAGCAATTTTCAGTCTATGTCAGTTAATTAAAACCAACAATAGAGTGCGGCACATACGGCTCTTCCAGGAATGCTACTTCTTCCGTTGTTAATTTCACAGTAAGTGCAGCTACAGCCTCTTTAAGATGAGATATTTTTGTAGCACCGATAATAGGAGCAGTTACCGGTGCTTTTTGCAACAACCAGGCAAGTGCAATATGTACGCAGGGAACACCATGTTTTTCTGCAATGTTCGCAACCCTCTCCACAATCCATCGGTCGGCATTTGCTGTTGCATCATATTTTGATTTTTGAATATCATCGGTTTCAGATCGATAGGTTGTTTCCTCCGGCTCACGGGTCAATCTTCCCGATGCAAGCGGGCTGTATGGAATTACACCGATTTTTTCTTCCCTGCACAATGGAAGCATTTCTCTCTCCTCTTCACGGTAAATGAGATTCAAGTGATTCTGCATGGATACAAACCGAGTCCATCCATTTTTCTCGGCAACATGCAAAGCCTTCTGAAATTGCCAAGCATACATAGCGGATGCCCCAATGTATCTGGCCTTTCCTGCCTTCACTACATCGTGCAAGGCTTCCATCGTTTCCTCAATAGGCGTATTGTGATCCCAACGGTGAATTTGATACAGGTCTACATAATCAGTACCTAGCCGTTTCAGACTTTTATCGATCTCGCTCATGATAGCCTTGCGAGAAAGACCGGCACCATTAGGTCCTTGATGCATACGTCCATGAACTTTCGTTGCGATTACAATTTCATCCCGGCTGGCATAATCCTTAAGCGCGCGTCCCAAAATTTCTTCGCTTGCTCCAAGAGAGTATACATTAGCCGTATCAAAAAAATTGATGCCAAGCTCAAGCGCTTTTTTAATAACCGGGCGACTACTCTCTTCATCAAGTACCCATTGATGAATCCAACGTTTCGCATCGCCAAACCCCATACAGCCGAGACAAAGCCGTGACACATCCAAACCGGTATTTCCAAGCTTCACAAATTCCATTGAATTGACCTCACTTTACAATAAAATGGTGTGTTAATGAGTGCAGTATGTTGTTTATAAGTAGTAGCCTACCATCTTCGTGTAACTCGAAGTCAATACGTTTGAGTCAGTTTCTTTAAAATTTTTGTCAGCAGGACTTATATGTATACAATGGCATGATGCAACCCAACGGCTTAATATGTTTGAACATACGGTGTGCTTTTATACAGATGGCGAGCCCCTCACTGTTCATAACAGATAAAGGCTCGCCATCTCACCAAGCTTTTCTTTTATTGTTGTATAAATATCTTGCCCTGATCTGAAGCCAATTTCACTTCATTCGATCTTTTGCTTCCTTTAAATATGAAATAAAGAGCTAAAATCATAAACAGCAATGCAGAAAAACATTAACCTTCTTTCATTATTGATTTCAATGGCCTGTAGTTACATCTTTTATAGCATTTCGATCATGTTTATATTTGAAGCTTATAGCAAAAACAACTGCAAGTACGAGTGTATATGCTCCAAAGGTCAACCAGATACTTTGCCAATCTTTCACACCATCCACTGTGAAATAATCTACAACCTTTCCACTTGCGATGGCGCCTACATACGCTCCGATTCCATCAACCATGGCTAAAAATAAGCCTTGCGCACTTGCGCGAATACGAGGATCGACTTCTTTTTCTACAAAAATGGCTCCAGAGACGTTAAAGAAATCAAATGCACAGCCGTACACAATCATGGATAACAGAAGGAAAGTGAATCCCATACCAGATGGGTTACCATATGCGAAAAATAAAAAACGTAATGTCCAAGCCACCATACTAATGAGCATAACCTTTTTAATTCCAAAGTTACGTAAAAAGAATGGGATGGCAAGGATAAAACACACCTCAGCAATCTGTGATACCGATAATAAAATAGATGGATACTGTACGACCAGGCTATCTTTAAATTCAGGATTCAGTCCAAAATCATGCAAAAACGGATTACCAAATGTATTGGTTATTTGCAAGGCAACACCTAGAAGTGTTGAGAAAAGAAAGAATATAACCATTCTTTTCTGTTTGAACAGTACAAACGCATCCAAGCCTAAAAGACTAATCCATGACTTTTCTCTCTTCTCGTTAGAGGTTGGGCAATCAGGTAGCGTAAGTGAGTATAGGGCTAGCAAGAGCGAGATACTCGCGGCTATATATAACTGGATGTTGCTTAACTCAAATCCGCTAAGACTAACTACCCACATGGCAATAATGAACCCGATTGTTCCAAAAACGCGAATTGGTGGGAAATCCTTTACTGTATCCAATCCCGCTTTCTCAAGCGCAACGTATGATATAACATTTGTCAAAGCACTTGTTGGCATGTAAACCAACGAATTGAAAAATATCACCCAAAACATAGTCATTGGATCTGAAATGTGTGCTGCTATAAATAAAGAAATCGCACCTAGAACATGGAATATTCCATATAATCTATTGGCTTTAATCCAACGATCCGCAATAATGCCTGCAAGACTAGGCATGATGATCGCGGCTAATCCTTTTGAGCTATAAACAATTCCAACTTGTGCGCCCGTAAAATGTAATGTATTGATCATATACGAGCCTAGCGTAACAAGCCATGATCCCCAAATGAAAAACTGAAAGAAATTCATTATTCTAAGCCGTGTTTTCATTGCCATTTTTCCTGTCCCCTTTTGAGCTTGAATATTCAAGTTGTTGTGTTACTACTCTTCCGTCGATTCTTCTATCGGACACACTTGGAAAGGCTTACATTTTGTTATTCATAGTGTAATAGGTAAAGTCATTAAAGTAAAGAACTAAATATATATTTTATAAAAAGTAATGAATTATTCATAATAAATGACTTATAATATACATATTAATTTTATACTTTTTACATAAAATAATAAAAGTTTGTTTTTTTCCAAACCAAATGACCTCCGTAGAAGCGGAAGTTATTTGGTTTAATTCGTTTAATCCAAGTGCTGGATTAGCACGCTACAACGTTTATCTTTTTATCATTAATTCATGCATAAAACTGGTACCTTGGTCTGGCAGTTTGACCCCAAAGTTGTCAGCAACGGATGCTCCAATGTCTGCAAACGTTTTGCGAAGAGGCAGCTCTCGGCCTTCCATAAACGCTTTGGAGTAGATGAGTAGCGGCACATATTCACGTGTATGATCGGTTCCGTGATGAACCGGGTCATTTCCGTGGTCCGCAGTCAATATAAGCAGATCCTTCTCGGTAAGCTTTTCTAGCAGTTCTGGCAACCGGGCATCAAATTCCTCCAGTGCATTGCCATACCCTTGCGGATCTCGGCGGTGACCAAAAAGGGCATCAAAGTCAACCAGGTTTAAAAAAGACAAGCCCGTAAAATCCTTTTGTGCAACTTGAATAAACTTGTCCATTCCATCCATGTTGGATACCGTTCGGATCGCCTCAGTAACGCCTTCCCCATCATAAATATCTGAAATTTTCCCTACAGCAATCACATCCAGATCAGCATCCTTTAATTCATTCATGACCGTCCGGGAAAAAGGTTTCAGTGCATAGTCATGCCGGTTAGCCGTTCGTTTAAACTGTCCCGGCCCCCCTACAAACGGCCTAGCTATGACTCGGCCAACCATATAATCACTGTTTTTGGTCATTTCACGTGCCATTTCACAGACATTGTATAACTCATCCAGCGGTACAATCTCTTCGTGAGCAGCAATTTGCAGAACGGAATCAGCTGATGTGTAAACGATCAAAGCCCCCGTTTTCATATGCTCCTCCCCAAGCTCATCTAATATTTCAGTGCCGCTGGCAGGTTTATTTCCGATGATTTTTCTCCCTGATTTGATTTCAAGTTCTTCAATCAAAGCGGCAGGGAAACCATACGGAAACACCTGAAAGGGGACGTCTATACGTAACCCCATGATCTCCCAATGCCCTGTCATCGTATCCTTCCCGTTAGAGGCTTCCTGCATTTTGGTCCAAAAAGCCGCTGGGTGATTAGCTTTCGGTATTCCTTGAATTTCTTTAATGTTGGACAATCCAAGTGCAGCCATGTTAGGCATATACAGTCCATTCATTTTTTCTGCGATATGCCCCAACGTATCAGACCCCTCATCTCCAAAAGCCGCAGCATCCGGTGCTTCTCCAATACCAACTGAATCTAGGACAATTAAATGAATTCGTTGAAATCGTTTATTCATATATCAATCTCTCCTCTCAACACGCACCTTTGTTTTATCTGAAGCATTATTTTTTAGATTTCAAGCAGTAAAACGATACATAAAAGAGGACAGCTTCACTATCCAGTGAAGTTGCCCAATGAATTCATAGATTCTCATATTTTTAAAAAGTTATTTAATGAGAAAATTTGTATCCATCAAAGACTTTTAAACCTTCTTCGTTGAGTATTTGTTCAACCAGTTCAGGTCTTTGAGGGCTTTTCTCAAATACTTCATTACATGCGATCATGATGTTGCTCCCAGCGATTTCAGCTAACTGATCATGTGATACGCTGTATACTATTTTGCCCAGATTAGACCACACCATGGCGCCCGAACACATAACGCAAGGTTCACAACTTGTATACAAAGTGTATTCGCTCAAATCAAATACATTGTTTTCAGAACAAAATTTCCGGATTAAACCAATTTCTGCATGATGTGTTGGATCACAAAACGTATTAATTTTATTTTCCCCAACCATTACGACTTCTTCCCCTTTGACCAAAATTGCACCAAAGGGCTCATTTCCTTCATTTCGGGATTGTAGAGCAACCTCAATTGCCTTTTTCATAAAGAGTTCATCTTTGTTTGTCATTCCATATTCCTCCCTAATCTATGATTATTATCCATCTAAGGACGTTTCAAATGGTTAAGATGTCCTTTTTACTTTTTTTCAGTAATTTTGGTAATGATATTCCAATTAAGATAAGAACGATCCCTACATATTGCGGAACACCAATGTGCTCATTCAGGACAAAGACAGACATTAATAAGGCTGTTGGAAGCTCCATTGCACCTAATATTGATGCTATTCCTGATCCCACTAACGGAACACCTTTAGAGAAAAGCAGTGTGGAGAGGAAGGGACCGACAAAAGCTAAAACAAACCCGTATTGTACAGCCAGTTGTAATAAAAGCTTTCCGTCTGTTAAAAATGTTGGAGGTAAAATGATCGAACAAACGATGAGGCCTCCGGTAGTCATGAAAGCTGTCTTCATCATCGGATTTGCTTGAACGGCGACCCTACCACTAACGATCATAAAAATAGAATAAGATAATGCTGCAAGCAGACCATACAAAAAGCCAAGCCAATGAACGGCTGAAATTCCAGTTGAATAAATATTAGTTGCGCTTATCGTTCCGATAAGTAAAGGAATGATGGATAGTACCTTTCCTTTTTCAGGAATTCTTCTATTGAAAATTGCCTCTAGCAACACACCGATCCATGTAAACTGAAAAAGGAGTACAATTGCCAAAGAAGCTGAAATATATTGAAGTGAAAGATAATAAAACATTCCTGTAAGCCCCGTTGTAGCCCCTACGGTAACTAATAATATTATTTCCCTTTTACCTGGCGTTACAAACTTCTTCTGTTTTGTACTCTTCGTGCCTTTAGTAACCAGCACTCCGCCCCATAATAATATCGATCCTAAGAGGAGCTGTATTCCAACAACATCATTCACGATATAACCATCTTTATAGGCTAATTTCACAAAAGTCGATAATAAACCATAACAAATTGCACCTAATATGACATATATATACCCTTTCATAACCTCGCCTTTTTCTTCATCGGATTTTATATAATTACTAGACCTTCTCTACAATTCCCTTAACTAAAGCAATGAAATTCTCTCTTACCAAGGCAGCTACCTCAATTACTTCGTCATGACTTAGAGGCTGATCTAGAATTCCACAAGCCATGTTGGTTAAACAGGAGATTCCAAGAACCTTCATATTCGCGTGAACAGCTACGATGGCTTCTGGTACGGTTGACATTCCAACAGCATCTGCGCCTAATGTACGAATCATGCGAATTTCAGCTGGGGTTTCATAAGCTGGACCACTCCACCAGGAATATACGCCTTCGCGTAAAGTTGTATTTTGTGCTTTTGCAACTTCCGTAGCAATTTGTCGCAATTCAGCATTGTACACTTGAGAAAGATCAGGAAAACGAGTACCCAGATCGTTATTATTCGGTCCAATCAATGGATTTGTACCTACCAAATTGAGGTGATCCGTAATCAACATTAACTCACCCGGTTTAAAGTCTTTATTAACGGCGCCACAAGCATTGGTGATGAGCAAGTTTTCTACACCCAGGGCCTTCATCAAACGCACCGGAAAAGTCACTTCATCCAAAGAAAAGCCTTCATAGTAATGAAAACGTCCTTTCATTGCGACTACAGTTTTCCCCTTTAATTCGCCAATGACCAATTCGTTGGCATGACCTACCGCTTCAGATTTTGCAAAGTGAGGAATTTCGCTGTAAGGTATTGTGAAAGGGTTTTCAATTTCATCAGCCAGTGTCCCTAATCCGGACCCCAAAATCATTCCGATCGTCGGACGATATGATGTTTTACTCATGATAAAGTCTCTGGTTTCCAAAATATCTTGCATTTTATGCATATTTAATTCCTCCTAAAATAGTTTGCTGTAAGCTATCTGTATCAATCACTTCAAATTGCTGCTCCAACAGCTTTCATTGATTAGTGTAATAGCTTAACTACCTTTTGTAAATAACTATTTATCATTTATATAAAAAGACTAATTAGATGTTAAATAATTCGTCATTATCTCCAGTTCTTTTTATACTAATTATCAAAAGTTAATTCATGTTTTCTTCATTAGCTCAACGTGTATCTAAAACATCCAAAATTGTACAGATTTAATAATCAGAGTAGATATATCATCAAAAAAGCCCGATAATAATTGTAACTATATATTTATGTCTGAAAACAACATCTTGTATTAAAGATCAAGGGGAAGTTATATGTTAAATAAATTTGAAGAGTTATCATCACCCAAAGCGAAAAACTTAAAACTGTTATATAGCTTAGTTCGTAAATTAGGTCCTGTAACCATTAACACGTTAGCTGAACACACTGGTTTTAAGCATGTAACATGTGGGCGTTTACTTGACGAACTTGTTGCAGAAGATCTTATCTATGATAGTGGGATTGGAAAATCAAGTGGTGGACGTAAACCTCTGGCCTATGTCATCAAACCGGATGCTTACAACTTGATTGGGGTTGAGATTACAAGCTTATACACAACTGTCTTGCTGCTTGATTTAAAGCTAAATATTATAGGCGTCAAAAAATTAAAGATGACCACCGAATGTACTGGAGAGTACACATTAAATTATGTAGCAAAGTGCGTTGAGGATTTACTGGCTGAACATAACGTTCCTAAGGAGAAATTGTTGGGCATCGGCATTGGGGTTCTCGATTCGTTTGATCCGGCAATGGGAGTCATTTCACATCCCCAACTTTTTCCTGCAGGTGGATGGGATATAAATATAATTGAATATTTAAAACATAAAACCAACACTCCTGTATTTCTGGAGAATGGGACCAACTTGGCTGCGCTAGCTGAATATCGTATGAACTTTTGGAAAGAAACAGATAATTTAGTCTTTGTATCCAGTGATATTGGAATTCGATGCGGTACTATTTTTCAAGGCAGATTGGTTAGCAGAAAAAGAGATATGGATGATACCTTTGGGCACATCATCATTGATATTCATGGTCGACGTTGTTCTTGTGGCTCATATGGGTGTCTCCAAGCATACAGTAGTTTGCCTGCTATTCGTGACGAAATGGTTAGGCTCATGAAGCGTGGCAAGCCTTCAATGCTTACGACCGAAGTTAACGATTTCGAAGAGATCAATTTACACCACATTTTATATGCTTTAGAGCAAAACGATGCACTCTGTTTAGAAGTTGTTGAGGATGCAGCTTATTATTTTGGTGTGGGTCTCAGTAATCTGATTTTTCTGTTACGTCCTGAGATCGTGATTTTCGGAGGAACTCTAGTACCAAAACCGCGTTTTTTTGAGGTAGCAGCTAAAACAGCACAAGATCGACTAAAATTTTATCCTGATAGTCATGTTCAAATCATTAAATCCACTGAAGCCTACAATATTGTAGCTCAAGGAGCTGGTTGTATGGTGCTGGATTATTTCACTGAAGAGGTACCTGTTTAGCATTTAGTCATCGATTCAAGTTCTTATCCACACCTGAGATGAGAACTTGAATCATTCAAAACAAAAAAAGATGAGCCAAGCGACTCATCTTTTTGAAGTGACTATTTATTTACGTACGACGGCATAGCCTTTATTCTTCAGTAGATGTCCAGTTGAGATTCGAACGATTCCAGCTCCAAGATCAGTAGCTTACGCTTCAGAGCTTTCTGAATAAAGTACAGATTAATTCCCTGCCCGTTAGTTCAATGGATTCATATACAACTAAAATCCAAACTCTGTTACTCTTTCAAGCCACTCACGAATAAGTGACTCAAATAATAGAGCCTGTTCAATTTGAAGATTATGGCCTGCTCGATCTAGAACGGCAAAGGTTGCTCTAGGGTAATTGTCTAAAATTTTAAAAGCGTCTATGTAACCAACGACTGCATCTTGTCGTCCAAGAGTAAATACTGTTGGTTTATCGAATACTAATTCATCTATATTGGTGGATAATCCATAGTTTCTTTGAATCTTGCTAAGAAAATCGTAGTCAGCGATCTTACAACCTGCCACGATCTCTTCTGAATACCTCTTCCAATTATATTCATCGAGAACGACTTGATTTGCGCTAAAATCACTTATTTGCTCTTCACTTAAGGTGCCCATAAACTCGCGATCACGATGAACAACAAAATGCTCGGGAAGTATTCTTCTTTTGTGTTCAGGAACAATTAATGGACAAATCAGTGCAGCTCCACCAATACGATCTTTATGTCTATTAATTATTCCTCTTGTAATATAACCACCGTATGATTCGCCTGCTATGAGATAATCTTGGTTTGGGACAAGAGTTTCAATAAAATTTATAACTGCTTCTAGCATATCATTTGAATTACATATTTGATCGTAATCCATTGTTTGTCCCATTCCAGGCAAATCAAGATAGATACGACGCCAACCGGGGATATCTTCAAATATCGGTTCCATACACCCACTCATTAACCGATGGTCTGGTGTAAAACCATGGATCATTATAATCGGTTTGCCTGTACCAATTTCCTCGTAATATATATTGGCATTCTTGACTTTACAATATGGCATACAGACTCCTCCAATTGATATATTTATAATGTGCTTATACTAAAGAAAAATCTACATTGCTTTATCTAGCACACCAGATCTCCGTTTCCGTTTCGTTTTGATTATATACTCATACATAATATATGTAAAGAACACTTGTTCGCCATAATTGTTTCCGGGGTTAAACTAAATTGCTGTTTTATTATTCATCACCATATAAAGTAGGAAGACCTTGATTCATCAGTGCTTCTGACGAATCAAGGTCCCTACTTTGTCTCAACTATAATGGTTACTCACAATGTGCGGTGTCATAATTGGTGAGAAAATTATCGCTATCCAACTCATGTAAGCCATAAAAATCATAATTAATGAGAATATCCTCATTACTGTAATGGATAAGTATACATCTACCTTGTATAGGTTTCATATTATCTTTATTAGCTCAAAGACATCAAAAAAAGCTTGCCAGCGACAAGCTTTTTCAATGTTTAATTTCAACTTAAAATAGCGACTTTCAGCGGGACAATGTTATCGTGGTTTTAGAATTGCTTTCTTTTAAAAAATATGAATTTAGAAGAATCACTTCGGGCGGGGCTTGGCCATGACAGAGCTGCGCGAACCCAACATATAGAACATTCAAAGCAGATACAACGCCATTCCAGCCGCGACTTTGGTGCTGTTTATTTACATTTAACATTGTTACATCACTTCTACTTGGCAATTTATACATCGTTATTTTCTAAAAAATGTTACAAACGCCCTAGCTGCAATAGATGATGCTGTATTGCATTTTAACTAGTAAAAGCCACTCTGTAACATTAAATGCATCGAAACCGGGATGAAGGATTTTATTCAAATCCGGGTGCCTGACGCAAGGTGATTTCAGTACGTTTCATCCGTTCCACTACACCACGAAGTCCTTCTATAAACTGCTCCTTACTCTTCGGCTGCTGCGGTGTGTACTGCGGCGAATCCGGGACCCGTATCCGAATGGGTGGAAAACTTCCAAGCTCAGACACTGCCTTGACTTACCACTCTCTGTTTTTTCTCCCATGATTGAGCTGCGAAAGTTAAGTTAGTCATAAGTCCATCTCCATTTCTTTATAATCGGTTCTAAACGCCGATTTAAATTCCGTGGAACAATAAAAAAAACGGCCGCTGTTCGCATCGTTTGCGACAAGGCCGTTTTTTGTTTTTCGTACGCTAGCTTCAACTTGCTATTCTTGCCAAACACTCATAGGGTCCCATGGCTTGATCTGATCGCCATATTTTCCGGCCAAAAAAGCTTTCATGTCTTCCAGCTTAGCAGGCACCTCGTTCCAAATTGGAAGGGGTGGTAACCCTCGTTTGCTTTTCAATAGGATATCCACTGTAACATACAACCGTTCTGGCTGAATCCAATGAAGGAAGCGGGAAATATCAATTTGCTTGGTCAGGGACAAGGTATCAATTTCGTCATTGTAATGCTTGTTAAACTCGCTAATCAGGTTCAGGAGGTAGTCTCTTTGCTCCTTCACGAAGTCCAGGCCGCAGATGGCGCCATGTCCTGGAACAACGATTTCGGGTTTAATTTCATCAATAATGCGATCAAGCACTTTAACCCAATTGAGGGTTCCCTCTTCGCTGTATGCCGTACAACCGTTAAACACGACATCGCCGGCGAACAGCACCTTTTCTTTTGGCATCCACAGCAGCAAGTCACTGTCAGAGTGGGCCGGAGCTACGTTGTAAATCATAACTTCCATATTGCCAAGACGGATGTTGATATCGTCCTTTATCTCAATATTCGGGAGCACCCATTCTACGCCTTCTAGGTCGAATCCTTCAAATTCCGCTGCAAAAAACCGCTCGCCCGAAGTCGATTCCGGAGAATTCTTTCCTCTTCTGATGACGCTATCCATCCAGGCGATATTTTCGGTGAGACGCTCTCTGGACGCTTCCTTGTGCATAATAATGCAAGCATCTTCAAACACTTTGTTTCCCCAGGCATGGTCACTGTTATAGTGCGAATTCACCACATATGCGGGAGAGCCGCCGTTGCTTACTTCCTTAAAAGCCTCCCGCATTTCCCGCGCATGGAACAAATCGAAGAACGTGTCATACACCAGCCCTCCGCCCTTGTTGATGAACCCGGCATTGGCCCAACTGATGCCGCGATACGGCGAAATACCGGCAAAGACGCCATTTGCGACTTCAAAAAATTTAACGCGAGGTTTTTGGATAATACGTCCATACTTCATGGAAATTCTCCTTTGCGTATATGTTTTTGGGGTAAAGCACACTGATTATGTCTTTAATATAGAGAATCGAAAACATAAATGCAAGCAAGCACTTGCATGCATTTATGTTATGCAATATGATAGTAACAGAACAACATCAAACAACATGGATGGTGGCGCTGCAACATGAAGCTAGTAACCTTTCAAACCAAGACATCTCAGGAACCTTTATTTGGGCTTGTAATTAACGAGAAATTTGTCGTGTCTTTTGCCGCAATCATGAAAAAGCAGGGAACATTCGTTGACAGTCTTGAAAGTATGGACAGCTATCTTCATTATTTGCCGGCAAGTTATGATGCCGCTAAGGAATTGATGCAATATGCTGTCGAACTGTCGCATCAATTCAATGAAAATGAAGTCTGCCCGATTGCAGCGGTAAAATTGCTGCCGCCGGTTCCACATCCGGCTGCGCTTATCGATTTCGGGCTGACGCCAAGACATCTGAGAAATGCTGGCGTAAATCTGCTGCAAAGAGAATACACAGGACCGGAAAGAGTAGAACTTAAACGAAAAATCGCTGAAAAATTCCAGCAAGATCCGAATAAAGTAATTTTCAGTTATTACAAGTGTAACCATAATGCATTAATTGGCGATGGGGATACGATACATTGGCCTTCGTACTCTTCCTACCTGGATATCGAGCCGGAGCTGGCCTTTGTTACAGGGAAGGGGAACTGCATTGCAGGTTATGTTATTTTTAACGACAGTACTGTTCGCGATGTGCAGTGGCCTGATTTCCTGGCGCTGACTGGACCGACGCGCTGCAAAGATTTTGATCGCAGCAAAGGAATAGGACCATTTCTGGCTACGCCGGATGAAATCGGCAACCCGCTGGCACTGGATGTGGATGTACGGATCGGGGAGAGACTGCACTGGAAGGGAAGCACATCCGAGTATTCTGTACACCCTGCAAAAGTGATGGAGGAGATTCTCAAAGTTTTCACGCCGCTCCCGGGCACGATTATAGGAATGGGGACGATACCGGATTGCTGCGCAATCGAGACCGAACAATGGCTGTTGCCCTCTGACCGAATCCAGATTACATTTGATAAATTAGGCTCGCTCACGCAATTGGTGCCTGATCATGTCAAAATTACTGAACCAAGCCGCTGGGAAAAAAGAAGCGATTTGCCTTAAATAAACGTTTATGAAAATGATGAACCCCGCCCCTGCTGCATATGCAAAATCTTGTAGTAGAATAGGTTTAACATATGTAAAAGGAGAAATGCAATGCAAACTTCAGACAGAATCATTGAAGCCGCGACACGGCTCATCAAAAAGAAGGGCTATCGGGGAGTAAGCACCAAAGCCATTGCAACGGAAGCTAAAGTCAATGAATCTACGATTTTCCGGCAATTTGGAAGCAAGCAAGGCATATTGGAAGCCATTATTGAAAGACATTCGGATATCCCGCAATTTGAGAAGCTGTTAAAAGAGGATGCGACCGATAATCCGGAAGTAGATCTGCTGAATGTAAGTCAGCAGTACCGCTTGTTTTTCCATAAAAATGCGGACATCATTTTGATTGGCATCCGTGACAAAGGAATGCTTCCCGAATTGGACAGAGTGCTGGCCGATCCGCCGGTGAAGCTGCACTCCTTGCTAGTTGAATATTTTGAACGCCTGCAGAAGAAAAAAGTTATAGCCAGACAGGATGAGCGTCTTGCCGCCATGACTTTCCTCTCGATGTGCTACGGATTTCAGATGAGCGAGCTGATTCACCGGCAATATCAGTCCCAACTCGTCACCGAGGAAGAGTTCTACAAGCACAGTGTCTCATTGTTTGTTAAAGGAATCTTGTCTCAGTCATAAGCTTTATTGATTTATTTAATGATAAGTCTAACTTCTCCTCTCAAAACATCAACAATTATTAATCATCACAATATAAAGCAGAAAAGCCTTGATCCATCGGTACTTCTGATGAATCAAGGCTCTCACTTTGTCTCAAACATATATTGAAAAAATCTCATTTATTAATACATTTGTCTCAACTATAATGGTTACTCACAATGTTCTCCTACATTTATTAAATCTTGTAAGCCTTCATCGCTTTTCTTAGCTCTTTGAACGAAGGTCGTTTGCCATACATTAAGACACCCGTACGGTAGATCTTGGCGGCCAGCCAGCCAAATAATAGGATGGAAGCAACTAGAATGGCTAGTGACAGCCAAATTTCCAGCAGACTCGCCCGTTCCAGTCCGATGCGTAGCAGCATGACGGTCGGAGAAAAGAACGGAATGTATCCGGCCACCTTAATGAAAATCGTATCAGGTGCGGCAATATTGAAGATCCCGATGTAAAAGGCTGCGAGTGACAGCACGGTAATCGGCATGATTGCCTGCCCCAACTCTTCAGTACGGCTAACAATGGAGCCCACCGCGGCGAACAATACCGCGTACAGAAAGTAGCCGAGAATGTAAAATATGAGACCATAGCCGAGCACCGCAATATTCAGTTGAGACAAATTCAGTCCGACCGAGCTAAGAATGACATTATTATGCGGCAGCATGAGGTTGGCGCACATAACAGCTGCGAAAACGGCAATTTGCAGCAGACCTACCAGGAAGATGCCAATAATCTTCCCAAACATTTGGGTCAACGGCGACACGCTTGTGATGAGAATCTCCATGATCCGTGAGCTTTTTTCCGATGTTACCTCTGCAGCGATCATATTCCCCGTCATCATGGAAGAAGTGAAGAATAATATCATCAATACATAGACCAAACCATAGTTAATCATGGAGGTCGCTTTTTCCTCTTTCCCCGCAGCTCCCCCTGCCTCAGACGGACTGTCTACTTTCCTGCTATCCACCAATACAGGTGTACTAATTTCACGTATTTGGTCGCTGGT
The DNA here is from genome assembly GCF_038008995.1 of Paenibacillus sp. FSL W8-0439. Taxonomy (NCBI): domain Bacteria; kingdom Bacillati; phylum Bacillota; class Bacilli; order Caryophanales; family Paenibacillaceae; genus Paenibacillus; species Paenibacillus sp. FSL W8-0439. Next base: position 665,207 of record NZ_JBBPAK010000001.1, on the reverse strand, counting down.
CAGCGACTTGTCACCCATAATAGCCTTGACCTTTGCTTCCTGAAGTCCCGTTTGCACCAATGTAATGACAGCCGGAGATGGCTCTTTTTCTACAGAGACGTATTCCACTTTAGGAAACGTGTCTCCCTTGGCGGCAGGCTCCGTGAACTGCACGTAACCTTGCAGCTTTCCGTTGTTCAAGGCTTGCTGCATTGCCGGCGCTTGTACGCTGTCATAACGTACCCAGATGGCTGCCGGATTGGACTGCTCCTTAGTAAATCGCTCCAGCTGATTTGCCACTTCTGTCTGATTCCCGGCAATCAGACCCAAGCGTTGATGTGCGGCTGCAGTTGTGCCGGAACCTCCGGCCCCTTCTCCTTTAAACAAAGAAATCAAATACGGCAGATTCATGCCCAGCGTAATGAGCAAGGCCAATACCAGTGTCGTAATGATAAAGGATTTGGTCCTCGCCTTCTGACGAAACGTAAACCCGATCACCGTACCCAGTCTATTCATGGGAATCCCCCACCTCTCTTATGAAAATTTCGTTGAGCGTAGGTTCCTTGATCTCAAAATGCTCCACATCCGTTTGTCCCAACGCTGTTTGCAAAATTAACTTCGCCGCATCCGGCTGCTCAATATGCAGCATCCAGCCACGATCCATATGCTCTACACGGCGTACGCCCGGCAGCTGTTCCAGTCCGTTCACTTCACCTGTAGTGATGAGGCGAACTTTTTCACGTGGGTAACGGCCCTTAATCTCTTGCACACTTCCCTGCACTACGGTATTCGAGCGGTGCAAAATCGTAATATGTCGGCACAGTTCCTCTACATGCTCCATACGGTGGGTTGAAAATAAAATCGCAGCACCCTCATCCCGTAGTTCCTTCACCGTATCCTTGAGCAATTCGACGTTCACCGGGTCCAGCCCACTGAAGGCCTCATCCAAAATGAGCAGCGTCGGACGATGCACAACAGCCGCAATAAAGCCCATTTTTTGCTGATTTCCCTTGGATAGCTCCTCAATCCGCTTGTCGTAATATTCCGGCACTCCAAAGCGCTCTAGCCAGTAGCGTAGACTTTTGTCTGCCTCCTTGGCCGACATTCCCCGCAGCCTGCCCAAGTAATTAATCTGCTCGCTCACCTTCACCTTGGGGTACAGTCCACGCTCCTCGGGCAAATAGCCCATTGTCCGCTGAAGCTCCTTGCTGTAGGGCTTGCCTTCATATTGAATGCTTCCCCCGTCAGGGTAAATCAGGCCGAGCACCATGCGCATCGTTGTCGTTTTGCCTGCTCCATTGCCTCCCAGCAGTCCATAAATCTCCCCGCCGTTCACATTCAGGGATATTCCGTTTACCGCCGTATGATTCCCATATTGCTTCACGACCTTTTCCAATTGCAGCATGCTCATGATTGTTTTACCCCTTCCTTCTTCATGAATGTCTCTGTATCCGTCGATAGTTGTCCCGCAGACCAATGTACTAAAATATCATCCAGCTCCAGACGGCGCACACGGATGGGGCGAATACCCGCTTGTTCCAATATGGCACTGGTCTCTCCAGCTGCCAGCGTTATAATTCGCTGTAAATTCCCATCACTCTCCGTCTCTACAACTCCCGGAAGCTCCGATGCCTCCTCTGGTGTACCTTCAAACCACATTTCCTTGCCATTTTCGAGCAGATGGTCTTTTTCCAGCTTGCCAAGCAGCCTGCCATCGTGCATCAAGACAATATAATCCGCCAAACGCTTGATCTCGTCCATGATATGGGTAGCAATAATGATCGTCGTTTTACCGTTCTTCATACAATCCCGCAGTTCCTCCAGCATGATCTTCCAGGCAAAGGGGTCTAGACCCGATGAAGGCTCATCCAGTAGCAACACACGGGGGTGCGGCGCCAAGGCAGCAGCCAGTTCGAATTTCCGGCGCTGTCCCTTGGACATACTCGATAATTTCGTATGTGCTGGAACCTGAAAGCGGTCCATTAGACGCTGAAAACGTGTTTCATCCCAGCCGGGATACCACAATGCTCGAAAAGCTGCTGCTGCTTCTGCAGTTAGTCGATCCTCCTCGCGAACCGGCTGCTCCGGTATATACCCAACCCATTGTCGTGTATCTGCCGGCATGCCGTCGGGGTATGCTTGACCGAACCAACGAATCTCACCGGAATCCGGATGAACAAGCTGAGTCAGCAAATGAATCAATGTGCTTTTCCCTGATCCGTTATGTCCAGCCAAAGCGACCACATATCCTGGTTCAACCGTTAAATTAATCGGTCCAATTTTCCGGTCACCTCGGGTTTTATAGACCTGGCTCATCTCAATAATTGGTGCTTTCATCTGTATTTCCGTAGGAACTCCCACATGATTATTCACGGCTGTCACTCCCTCACCTGGACTTCATACCTTCTTTTCACCATTTCTGCAAAAAGATCCAATAATTCCCGCTCTTTCATCTGTACAGCGATGCCTGTAGCAATCGCCGTTTCCAATGCCTCAGTCACCGCTTTAAGACGGTAACCTGAGCGCATATCATCCTCGACCAGAGCTACGAAGGTGCCCGTTCCTTGCCGGGTACGAAGCAAGCCTTCGTTCTCCAAATCCTGATAGACTCGCCGGACGGTGATTACACTGCAACGAAGCGTCCCCGCAAACTCACGAATGGAGGGAAGCAGCGTTCCCGCTGCAATCTGTCCGGTTACAATGAGTGAACGAAGCTGCTTTTCAATCTGCGCATACAGCGGTTCCGCGCTATTCTCATCAATTTGCACTGGAATATTCACCTGCTTTCCCCCCCTTTTTAGTTATTTTTGTACACATACTACTAAGTTAAGTTCCGTTTCATGAGCTTACGCTGTGTCACCCGATAGGACACTGACATAGCCAGAACTCCTGCTAACAATGCTCCCCACATCACCGGGGACAACAGCAACCATTCCTTACTATAAGAAGCCGTTATCGATACCAGGTTGGCCCCGCATACTCGAGCTATAATCGTAACCATCCCACACATTAGCATGATCACAATAGATAGCCAGAAGTACTCTTTTCCTCTTTTCAAAAATTCCAAGTGAATATAAATGGCTTGAATGAGCATTCCGTAGCCTATCCAGGTCAGAGCAAACGATACAAAGAATCCTGTGCTGGCATATATCCGAAGCGTACCTGACAATGTAAACAAAAGAGCAAAAAATATCACACTATTCGCAACAAACGCCAACACCGCCTGTTGAATTCGACTCATAATTACCGCTTTCATCGGTATAGGCAAGGTGCGGAAAAAGGCTAGCATGTGCGTATAAGAATCTTCCTGTAAATATTTGAACGCTCGACGGTTATAAATGAACCCTAAAAACGGAATCAACGTCAGCATGATGAAATCAGCTACTGGACTCAAGGCTGCATGCTCACCCCATTGCACACTTACCGCAAAACTCATGGTAAATCCCAAATACGCAATAAACAGCAACGTCCATAGTCCTGCATATGGATTCTTGCGAAAATCCTGACGGGTAATCATCCATGCCTGCTTCATGATTGTCATTTTCTTATCCTGATCCCTTCTGCACTGCTTGTGTAATAACAACTTCGTTCGCTCTTCATTTCAAAGGTGTTACCACAGTATTCAGTGTTATTACTGTATATATCTTTATACACAGTATATAAACCAAGATTTACCGTTGTCAACTACCTGAACAATATTGTGCGTACAATCACAATAGCTCGTTTGGACCTATGCTACTCTGTAAATGAAAAACGTTCTCAATTGAGGGGATGAACAAATGGATAAAATACTGCATTGGGATGAGTCCATATTTAACCTTGTTAATCGTTATCCTGAAGTGAAGGACATTATGGTAGAACTGGGTTTTCACGATATTGCCAAGCCCGGCATGCTCCAAACCGCAGGACGTTTTATGACACTGTCCAAAGGAATTGCGTTGAAGAAAATAAGTATGGAAACTGTGCAGCAGACATTTATGCAACATGGTTTTACCATTCAAAAATAAAGGGGTTAACGATCATGAGCGAGCTAATTAACAACCGTGAACATACAGCACAGGAATTAACGGAGCGTCAGCGAACATTGAAGGAAATTATTAAAGAACTACATGCCGGGAAAAGCGTGGAGGAAGTTAAAGCGCGTTTTGCAGAGGCTGTTGGTGGGGTAAGCGTGGCGGAAATTTCAGCGATGGAGCATGCCTTGATGACCGAAGAGGGAATTCCGGTGTCGGAAGTCCAACGTCTCTGTTCCGTTCATACATCGATATTCAAGGGCTCTATTGAGGATATTCATCGTCCTTCGGGACCGGAGGAACAACCAGGACATCCTGTTCACACCTTCAAGCTGGAAAATCGTGAGATCGAACGTCTGGTCAACTTTAAGCTGGCCCTCCATGCAGAGCAGTTTCAAAAGGACGACAGCCCCAAGGTTATTTACAAGCTGCTTGAAGATTTAAGTCTGCTGATGGATGTCGACAAACACTATAGCCGCAAAGAAAATCTAGTATTTCCTTATCTAGAACGCTATGGAATCTTTGGTCCAACCAAAGTGATGTGGGGGGTGGACGACGGCATTCGCGCCGCAATCAAGGATGCGAAGAAGCTGCTTACCGAATATAACGGAGATCGTGATCAGATTGGGAAGGCGCTTGCTCATATCATGAGTGAAGTGAATGAAATGATATTCAAGGAAGAGAATATTTTGCTGCCGATGGCACTCAGTAAGCTGACCGAGGATGAATGGCTGAAAATAGCCCGGGAAAGCGAGGAAATCGGGTTCTGCCTGACCGCTCCTGAGCGTGAATGGATACCTGAACGGGCAGAGGAACCTGTAGAAGCCCTTGAGCAAACGGAAGACACTTCCACTTCTGGTACTCCGCAAGGGTTCATACGATTCGAGACAGGGATTGTATCCGTACAACAATTGGAGCTACTGTTGAATCACCTGCCTGTGGATCTGACCTTTATCGATGAAAATGATGTTGTTCGCTATTTCTCTCACGGTAAAGAACGTATCTTTGCCCGTACTAAGGCCGTCATTGGTCGTACCGTGCAAAATTGCCATCCGCCGCAAAGCGTGCATGTCGTTGAGAAACTGCTGGAAGATTTTAAGGCCGGACGCAAGGATGTTGAAGATTTTTGGATTCCAATCAAGGACAAATTTGTCTACATCCGTTATTTTGCCGTTCGTGATTCCGAAGGACGCTATTTGGGAACACTGGAATTCACGCAAAATATCGCGCCTATTCGCGCCTTGGAAGGACAAAAGCGTATTCTATCAGAATAGCAGCCAGCCATAAGCCACCATGTTCAGGTTTTTGCCGCCCATATTAATAATATGCTGTTCAACTACAGGCTTGGCCCCTAGCTTTTCGTAAAAAGTACACGCTGGATTATCTGCCAGCACCCACACCATGACAGAGTGAATATCCATACTATTAAAGTGTTGAAGCAACCGCAGAAATAGTCTCTTGCCGAGCCCTAAACTATGGTATTCACTCAAAACATAAAGAGCCGTTATCTCTCCCCCGTACGGGGGATATTCCCCTGACTTTTCTGGACCTCCACTCACAAATCCGATCATTTCCCCCTTCTCATTTTCAGCCACATATACGAGATGACCGTCTTCAGTAGATAGATTCGCATTCCACAATTCTGTTCTTTGCTCATAGGAGAGCCGTTCCAGAACCTCGGCAGGCATGATATCTTTGTATGTCGTTCTCCAGCAGTCTACGTGCACCTTGGCGATGTCTTCGGCATCTGATATCATCGCTTCCCTAATCATCATGTGGGTTCCACTCCTAGTTTCCAATATTATGCCTCCTATTATACCGACGATCCGAATCGCGATCTATGATCTATAACAAGTAGCTCATTGTTTGGTGAAGCGGATATGCCATCCTAAAAAAACTTACCAAGAGAGTCTTATGCACACAACCCGCACATTGGACTCCCTATGGCACAATACTCTTTTATGAGGTCAAAATATAAGGACCGTTCTTTGTAATCGCAATGGTGTGCTCATATTGAGCGCCCCAACTGCCGTCTGCTGTGCTGATGGTCCAACCATCATCCCCCCAGAGCACCGCGCCTTCGGGTCCGAGGGTAAATACCGGCTCAATGGTAATCACCATCCCTTCGCGCAGTGGCAATCCCGTTCTAGCACGACCGTAGTGGAGAACGTCCGGCGGTTCATGTATTTGGCGGCCAATCCCATGCCCGATCAGAGATTTGACGTTACCGTACCGTCGCCAGCCTGCCGCTTTTTCGACCGCATGCCCAATATCCCCTAATGTCCGGCCGGGGCGGGCAACCTCGATGCCGCGCATCAGCGCCTTATGGGTCTGCCGCAACAGCCTTGCTACCGGACGACTGATGTCACCCACTGCGTAGGTCCATCCCCGGTCAGCTAGCCATCCGTCCTTGTTAACCACCATGTCGATGGTTACAATATCCCCATCATGAAGCACCCGCTCCGAGGGAAAGCCGTGACATACCACCTCATTGACCGAAGCGCAGGTCGCATAAGGGAACCCCTTGTAGCCCTTTTGTTCAGGCGTAGCTCCACGCTTGCATAGAAATTGCTCCACCCAAGCATCGATTTCAAGCGTTGTGATTCCCGGAAGAATACGACTTTCCAGCGCACGATGGCAATCTGCCAAAATACGCCCGGCCTCCCTGATGTAGCCGATTTCCTCCGGTGTTCGTATCGCTATTTCTATTGGAATCCGCCTCCTTTGAGCATACAAATTCACTAAACCTATCCCATTGTATGCAGGACGGACACAAAAAAACCGTCTCCTCTAGGGAAAGACGGTTTATAAAAGTCGTGTTTCTAGTTGTTCGGGTAAGCGAACCCTTTAAGATACTGAAGAATTGATGCGGCCGAGTTCGTTTTCCACCACCATGGTCAACTCTTCCTCATACCCTCCTGTTATCCGGTATTTTCGCACATATTCCTTTACAAATTTTTTGGGATCCTTAGGCCGGAAAATTCGAGTCATTTCCCGCAGACTTTCCTTAACTTCATTGTGACCTTTCGTTGCCATGTAACTCCCTCCCAAAACGTTGAAAATAAGTGCTCCGTTGAAGAGAATGCCGAAAAGTATTGATGTCCTTATGCAGTGAAGTAGTATGTCTAGTGCAGCTTAGGTCGGGAATGCCTTACGCGAGGCATGTACCTGACACTATTATTAACCGATTTTCTATTGGCTGAATCACTACCCCATTATACCATATTCAGATACAGCTTTCAGCTTTCCAGTAAATTTACATTGATTTTACCTATCTTTTACGCTTCATAGCATTTGGAGTTCTCAATTAGCTGCTGCATAGAGGTATACCTTATTTATCGGCTTTTGGAGCGTATGTGTTTGGGGTAAAATAAATAAACATAAAAAGGGGGGAAAGGGATGAGCCGTTATGCTCCACTGTTCACTGCACCTGTTGCCCGTCTGTCTGCGCTGAACCTCGGAACTTGTGAAGAGGAAGGCATCGATGCCTCCCTACTTGATCAGGCAGATCATGAAATCCGAGCTAAATTTCCGAAAATGCACAGCTTTCTCCTGCTTCGCCACGGCAAGCTGATCTGGGAGCGCTATTACAACGGTCATGAAGCAAGCGCTCTGAACGATTTGCGTTCTGCGACCAAAAGCTTCACTTCCACACTCGTCGGTATGGCTATGGCACGCGGGGATATGCCCGGACCAGATACGGCTGTGCATAAGCTTTTGCCTGAGTATTTGCCCCGGCGGAAGGAAACACTGCTAGAACGGATTACGATTCGTCATCTGTTAACCATGACATCCGGCTTGTATTGGCAGACGGGCAAAAAGCTCGGCGAAGCCTTTATCCACCGTCTTCATCGCAGCAAAAGCTGGCCGTCCTTTACCCTACGCTTACCTGTACAGGAGGATCAAATCGGGGTATTCCAATATCGCAGTGTTGATTCACATCTGCTGTCCGTGCTCCTGACCCGTTGCAGTGGGATTGACGCATATACGTACGCGCTCCAGCATTTATTCGAACCGCTAGGTTTCGGGAGAAGTGGTTGGGCACAAGATCCAGAGGGTTACACCATGGGCCATATCGGACTGTATCTGACGTCGCGAGACATGGCTAAATTCGGCGATTGCTGCCTTCATCAAGGCATCTGGAATGGAAGAGAATTGATTCCAGCCGATTGGCTCCATCAGGCGACGCAGCGACAAATTGAAGGCTATCCAGAATTCGGAGATTACGGATTCCAATGGTGGACTGGACGACTCCACGGCATTGACTATGCGTGTGCACACGGACATGGAGGACAGCAAATTTATCTGCTACCGGAAGCGAATGCAGTCGTGGTATTTACAGCAGACAGCAAGGTGAGCCGTTGGAAAAACCCACGAACACTGCTAGAGCGTTTCGTCTTGCCAGCCGTATCCTCCCTCAACTTGGAACGTTCCTAAAATGAGCTACATGTGCTTATTGAATATAGGGGGCTAAACAATCATGAAAGTCTCAGCACCGAAAATTCTAATTTTATACGCCAGCTACGGGGAAGGCCATGTGCAGGCCGCTCGGGCAATCATGGATAGTCTGCGAAGACTCGGACACTGCGAGGTACAACTACTCGACCTGATGGCTGAATCTCATCCATGGTTGAATGGGCTGACCAAATTTGTATATATGCAAAGTTTCAAAACCATTCCACAGCTTTACGGCTGGGTCTATAACATCACGCGCGGTATGCAGGCTAAATCAGCCTTTGGCCATGTGTTGCATTCATTCGGAATGCGTCAACTTGCTCTTACACTGAAAAAGGAGTTGCCGGACCTCGTGATCCATACGTTCCCGCAGCTCGCTCTTCCAGCGTTACGCCGCAAAATGAGGATGAATTTGCCTATTGTCAACGTGGTTACAGACTTTGACCTGCATGGGCGCTGGCTACATCCCGATATTGACCGCTACTATGTAGCTACTGAGGATCTGCAGCAGGAGGCCGCACAGCGGGGAATACCTATCGAACGTATTGCCGCGACTGGGATTCCGATTCACGCTTCTTTTTATAACCTATCTGTCAACGAACCCCCTGATCAGCAACAGGTAATCCCACCGTTACGGGCTGAGACAACCACGCTGCTGATTATGGCAGGTGCATATGGTGTGTTATCCGGCATACTGGATATCTGTCATCATTTAAGCCAGCTGCCGCAGCTGCGACTGCTAATCGTCTGTGGACGCAACCAGCAGCTAAAAGCAGAACTGGATGCGCTGTATGCAGACCACCCCGACATCTACACCTATGGATTTGTGGACTACGTTCCAGCACTTATGCGAGCAAGCAGCCTGGTGATTACAAAGCCCGGCGGTATCACACTCTCGGAAAGCATCGCATCGGGTTTGCCTATCCTGGTGTTCAAACCCGTACCCGGTCAGGAACTAAATAATGCTCTGTATCTGCAGCAAAAAGGAGCTGCCCGCATTGCTCGCACAACGGAGGAACTGATTCAACATTGTCTGGATCTGATCTCCACTCCCTCTCTTGCTAAGGAAATGAAGCAGGCGATTGAGTTACTTCGCAAGCCTCATCCCGCAGACCAGATTGCCGAGGATATTTTACAGCAGCTTGTGGATAAAAGAACCTCCGTCCGGACAAATTAACGAAGAATAAGCCAGACGGAGGGGATACCAATGGAACACAAAGGAAAGGATTTACTCCCACTAACGGGTGAAAAGGTAGAAGTGGATGGTATTTATGTGGATGAGGATGGACATGAGCAGCATTTGCACAGAGGCCAGCACTTTCCCGCTGATGTTGTTTTGGGTACTTCCGAGTGGAAAATGACCGAATATGCCTTTGATAACCATCACGAAGGACGTACCGATGAACGACTTATCCCCAAAGAGGATGACAAGAATAAAATGGGTAAAATCACACACCCGCGCCGTCATTTAAAAACTGGCGACCGATAATCACGGAAGTATATCCACAATTACTACCAATATGTTGATAGTTTGTGGACAAACTGTGTGCAAACTATGAATTATTGTAATATTGTCTACAGTTTGTGCACAAGTTGTGTATAAACCACGTTGTTTTTGTGGATAAACACTATTATGCGGTGGATAAAGTGCGTACAACATGTGCAAAACATGTGTATAACCGTTTAAAAGGCTGAACGAATCTTTTTCGTTCAGCCTTTTTCGTATTTTTATACACATTCTCTAATTCGCAAATAGCGCATGGAGAAGTGTAAAATGGAAACGGGGACGAACAGAGTCACAAGAGAAATTACCGAAATGTAAAAAGGCGGTGTCATCATGGACGTGATGAAAGCGGAACAGGAATGCAGGCACGTGAATATAGAAGCATCTAGCGAAACTCGTTGACCAAAATTTGGAGTAGAGGTGATCCGAATGGCATCTATTAAAATCCTTTCTCTTAATGTCGGCATGCCCAAGCAGATCCGGTTTAATCAGAAGGATGTTTCTACGGGGATATTCAAATCGGCCACAGATGAATATCTGTATTTATCTTATCTAAACTTCGAGGGGGATGGGCAGGGCGATCTAGTTCATCACGGAGGGCACGAGAAAGCTGTATGCGTCTATCCCTACGAGCACTACCCCTTCTGGGAAAATGAATTGCGGAGGCCGCTCGATTACGGCGCATTCGGTGAAAATTTAACGATAAAGGGTTTGCTAGAATCCGACGTTTGCATTGGAGACGTCTTTAAGCTTGGCAAAGCTATCGTTCAAGTTAGCCAGCCGAGACAGCCTTGCTACAAGTTGTCCCTCAAGTACGGCGTACCGGACATGCCCCTGAAGGTACAGCAAACAGGCTACACGGGATTCTACTTCCGCGTTCTGGAAGAAGGAGTTGCCTCTAAAGCCGACGGACTATCCCTCCTTCATCGCCATCCGAAAGCAATTACGGTTTCATTTGCCAATCGAATTATGCATCAAGAGAAGGATCATATCGAGGGTATTAAACAAATTCTCGAAGTGGAAGAATTGTCCGTAAACTGGAGAAATACGTTTCTAAAACGTTTGGCGGGAACAGAAACGGATTCTCGGGAAAGACTATCAGGCAATTCGTAAGGTGAAAGTGGTTCAATATGTAGAGTTAACTTTTTTACCGAGATCGGGCATATCCTTCAATCCTGTCCTCATAGCTTGTATAGTACGGAGACTTAGCTTGAATCATTTATAAAGGAGGATATGCCTGACATGTCAGTCTATAAGTCTTCCACAGGACTGGATGAAAATATAGCAGCTGTCCTGTGCTATTTGTTCGCATTTATTGGAGCGCTGGCCTTTGTCATGCTGGAAAAGAAAAGCCGGTTCGTATTATTTCACGCACTGCAATCCATACTTCTTTTTGTAGCCCTCATGATCGGGCATGTGCTAGTCGGATTCATTCCGCTACTCGGTCCTTTGCTCGCTTCCCTGCTAACGCTGACAAGCCTTGCCTTGTGGATTATCTTGTTAATTCGTGCGGGACAAGGAAAGTGGCTCAAGCTTCCCTGGATAGGCGATCTAGCTCTTCATCAAGCCCGGCAGTTATAAAACAGCAAAAAACCTTGATCCTAAACAAGGATTCAAGGTTTTTCCGTTTGGGCAGCTCATTCTTTTACACTTGCTTCTTCTGTCCTTATATGAATGTGTCCTAGCTTATCTGGATTAACCATTAAATAAAAATTCTGAATATGCTCCCCGTCCGGTGCCAGTCTGAGACACAAGGTCTCTCTCACTTCACCGTCTTTCAGAAATGCCAGCTGAACCTCACCATTGATGACCGTGTGGACCACATCTCTTTCTCGTAAAACAGTTAATACCCGACGAGAGGTCAACAGTGCGAGAACGCCTTTGCGTACAACCATCGGTCTCATCACCGTATGCACATTACCTCCACCATCTGACACGAATACAGGTTGTTCAGCCAGTAGTTCCAGCATAGCAGTCACATCGTAGGCGAGAAAAGCAGTTGTAAAACGTTCCAGCAGTTTTACCCGGGAAGAGTTATTTATATTAGGACTGATTGGAGCTTCAGGAGCAGAGTCTCCGGAAGATAGAATACGACGGGAGCGACTGAACAACTGACGACAGTTGCTCTCGGACTTGCCCAGTAATTCCGCAATATCTTTATAATCATATTGAAAAGCTTCTCTCAGCACGAAAACAGCCCGCTCTATCGGCTTTAGTTGCTCCAGCAGAACCAGAAATGCGTAAGATATCATATCTTTGCGTTCTAACCAATCGGCAGGGAGATCCGCGCTCTCACCCAGCGGCTCCGGCAGCCACTGTCCTACATACGTCTCTCTTTGCTTGCGCGCAGAATTCAGCAGATTCAAGCACCGATTCATCGTCATTTTGGCTACATAGGCTCTGGGGTTCTTTATGTCATTCAGGGGCTTATGCTCCAGCTCGACAAAGCAGTCTTGAACGACATCCTCGGCATCCGTCACCGTTCCAAGCATGCGATAAGCAATGGCAAAAGAATATTTGCGATATTTCTGATACAGCTCCTCCAGACTTACATCCACCGATTCTTGTTCAATTCCGTATTCTTTGCCAGACAAAACATAGCCCCCATTCATTAAAGACTGCCTGGATACATTCCGGTCGCTATGGCAATCCGGTTCCAGCTGTTGATCACATTAATTGCGGTAATCAAATCTACGTACTCTTCCTCTGTAAAATGTTCTCTGACCCGATTATACAAGTCTGTAGGTACCCCTTGCTCTGAGATATGAGTGACCGCTTCGGCTAATTCAAGCATAGCACGTTCTTTTTCCGTGAACAAAGGAACCTCCCGCCATAAAGCAAGCTGCAAAATATGGTCAGCATAATCGCCTAGTTTTAGCAAATCCTTTGCATGCATATCAAGACAATAGGAACAGCCATTGATTTGGGATACTCTAATTTTCAATAGTTCGTACAAAACTTTGTCTGTAAAACGGCCGGAAATATATTTTTCCATCTCCATCATTGCCTTGAATGTACTAGGACTCACTGCTCTGTGATTAAATCTTAAACTCACGATATATCGCCTCCATTATTGGTTTACATATAGAAGACAAATGAACATGTGGTTTTGTGACAAAGTGCAATACATCAATTTGGAATTGCCCTCAGTAGGCATAGCATGTATTATAAATAAATGATTTTATGTAAAGAAGGTGTACATCACATGAGCGGAAAAGGTTTTATTCAAGAATTTAAAGAATTCGCTGTACGGGGGAACGTGATTGACCTCGCGGTCGGCGTTATCATTGGTGGAGCGTTTGGCAAGATTGTCACTTCTGTGGTGAACGATATTATTATGCCTCCGATTGGTAAACTTCTGGGCGGCATGAATTTTCCAGACTTATATGTAGCTTTACAAGCTGCCGATCCTCTAAATTCTGACGGTACACGCAAAACCCTAGCACAAGCCAAAGAAGCAGGAATTGCGGTCCTCGCCTATGGTCAGTTTATTAATGTCCTACTGGACTTTCTCATCGTGGCCTTCTGTGTGTTCATGCTGGTCAAAGGGATTAACATGCTGAAGCGCAAAGAGGAAGAAAAACCTCCTCAGGAAAAAACGATCAAGGAATGCCCACATTGCCTGTCCGAAATTCCTATAGCTGCTACCCGCTGTGCACATTGCACATCCAAGCTAGAGGGATTCGTTGAATCACGCTGACTCAACCTATACTCCTATAAATACAACAAACGGCTTAAGACGGTGGTTCGTCTTAAGCCGTTTTGGCATCGTATAGAAATCCCATTAACTGAAGTTGGTAATAATACCCCGAGGTCTGACTGGCAAACCTTCTGCGTACAAATGGGAGACATCACCGAAGCCAATGCAACGGGGAACTGCCCATTCCTTGGAGCGTTCATCAAACAAGATGGTGGTTACAGAGCTAGGCGGCATCCAAAAACCGGACCAGACCAAAGCCAAAGGTAGTTCCAACAGATGTGCAAGCCAGGTCAGCCCGAAGCCGCCATGACAAAATACGGCTACCCTGTCTTCGGTATGCTTCAAAATTCGGTACCTGCCCTCCACCCGCTCAAAGCCTTGCCGCTTCAGGAATTCATCAGAATGAACCTTCAGTCGCTCGAAGGTTTCGGGACTTTGCGTCCCCTGATAATAGGAAATTTCCTTCCAAGAGTCATGAGTCGGCAGAGGCGACCCGGAACGAATCACTTCACCAGGCAAATCCCAATGGGAAAGACGACCGTATGGAGTATCCTCCAGCTTTAGAGCCAGCTCCTGCGTCCAGTCCTCCACTTCATAAGTCATACCGAGAGAGTCGGTGGTGTAGCGCATTGTGTCCAAAGCCCGCCCTAACGGAGAGACGTAAATACGGTCCAATCCGTGACTGGACAGTCGTTTGGCCAGTGCCTTGGCTTCCAAATGTCCCTCCGGCGTGATGGTGTTGTTGGGGTAATCAGGGTCTGCATGTCGGATAATATACAATCTCATCATTGGTTCTCCGTTCCTAAGAATGGCGACAGGATCGCTTAATCTCATTCCATTGGTTTGCTCTCCTGATCTTTAATTAATGTTTATTGAGCAAATTTTCCAAAATCGCGCGCAAATCTCTGTCTTCTTGGTAAACTTCCTCACCCGTATCCAGCTCAATAACCCGGATATATGTATAGTTCGCTCTGGCATCGACTGGTTTAAAAATCAATTCCTCCGGGTTGTCTGGACGCACGTCATAGCCCATATTTTTGAACATATCTGTTATTTGGTCAATCCCCGGCTTGCCTCCGCTTTCCAGCATAATCAGCCCGCGCAGTTCTTTGGGCTCCTCTGGATGCATCACTCGGAAATGTACAATACATTCCATGTAAAATCGCTCCTTTCAATCATAAACCTATGTTATGGCGCAAATCTCCATGTTCCCAGCATACCCCAAAAGCTACTCCACATTCCACATCGACCATCATATCGTCAGGGTGGAAAACACGTTATACTGTAAAGTAAGACTTTGATTTTCTGCTGATTATAGGAGGAACCACGATGACTAGCGAGCTTCTGGATATCTATGACGATGAAGACAACCCCCTTGGCACAGCCTCTCGACAGGAAGCACATGCCAAGGGATACTGGCACCATACCTTTCACTGCTGGCTGGCACGAGACACTTCGACAGGCCGCCGCTTGCTATTCCAACAGCGTCAGGATACAAAGGACACCTTCCCCGGATGCTACGATATTACAGCAGCAGGGCATTTGACCTCAGGCGAAGATATGTCCCAGGCAGCTCGCGAGCTGGAGGAAGAACTGGGCATTCATGTTCCCTTTACCTCCTTAACACCGCTGATGACCGTTCGGTATGAAAGTAAAGGTACCGCACAGGGCACCTCTTTTTGGGATCGGGAGATCAGCTCGGTGTTTGGACTGCTGTCCAACCAGCCCCTGGAAGCCTATCGTCTTCAGCAGGAAGAAGTAGCCGGACTGTACGAAGCAGACCTTGAGCAAGCACTGGCCCTGTTTGAAGGCCATATTCCATTTATCGAAGCCCAAGGTATTACGTCGGGGCCGAACCCGGAAAAAACTCGCCGCCTGATTACACCGGATCAATTTGTGCCTCATCAAGCGGGCTATATTACATCTGTATGCCGGGCTCTGATGGAACTTCCCTCCCAGTAGTCCTTAACCTATTCTCCGGCTGACATATATTTGCCGACAATGCCTTCATACCGCCAGCCATATCGGGTCGACAGCTCGCTGCCCATATCATGCTCCAGCTCATACAAAATAAGATCCTGAGCAAAATGATCAAGCAGCAAACCTGTCATCACCGGATGCTCGGTAATAAGCGCCTGTGTCGGGCAATTCTCTCCCCGCATTCCCAGCATGCACCAACGCCGGTCAATAACAAAGGAAAACTTGCGCCCTGACGGTTCCTGGCTGTTTGTACCAGATGCACGCGGTAGCCACGGCCCCAACATGCTTTCTCCGTTGTCGCAGGACCATAGGAGTCGCACACCCCGACTCTCGGCTTTTTTCAACTCTTCCCGCAGCAGTTCGGCTTCCTCACGCCACAAATCCAGCACAATCTCATGCTTGGCCCGTTCCAGCTCGCGTGTCAGGCTTTCCAGCACCTTCCGGTCACCTTCCACATTATAAAAGGTCGGCTTGGCTGGTTCTGTTCGTGGCATCTCCTTCTCCACCGCCAGCAGGGATTCCCGCATCTGCCCTTCAATCATCCGGGTCAGCTCACCCGGCGGCAGCATGCTGTAGCGTACAGGTTCTCCTGCACTCGCTCTGAGATATCCCTGTCCGGCCAAACGCTGCAAAGCTGCGTACACGTTGGAGCGCGATGCCCCCAAACGCTTAGCCACTTCATAGCCGGACGCCGCATTTTGTCTCGAAAGCTCGACCATCACCTTGGCTTCCATCTCCGTAAAACCCAGATTCCGCAGATGTTGCAGCAAACGCTCCATATGTTCTGTTCCCCCTATGCTGCCCGGCGTTATGTCTGTGTCCTGCGGCAGCCTGTTCGGCTGCGTCAAATCTGTTCAGCTCCACAGCGCGGGCACCATTTGGAGCCTTTGGGTAGTTCCGCTGTGCAGATTTGACATTTTACATTTTCGCGTATTTGCGTAGACGGTGTTGCCGGCTTCTCGGTCCCGGAATTGTTGGCCTTCCAATATCGAATGCGCTCATCCAGCTCCTCTTGACGCTCCCGCTCACGTTCCAGTTCTTCAAGACGCTGGTGTTCTTTCTCCAGTTCTTCCTGACGACGACGCTCCCACTCTTCATCAAATGCAGCTTTTTCTTCCGGAGTAAAATCAGACACTGTGTAATTGCGGTCTAATTCCGTTGGATCATGCGTTTCATACCGCTCATCCTGTTCATGCCGATCGATGACTTCATCTACTGCATACTCCGTGTAAGCAGGCGCAGCATCCTTCACTGCCTCTGACTTGCGCAGATCAAACGAATAGGCGTCTGTCGGCACCTCTTCCCGCACGGCCGCTACTTGCTTGGAGGCAGCCTGCCCTTCATTCAGCTTGCGCCCGCATTTGGGGCAAAAGTTCGCATCCAGCGGCACAACTGCACCACAGGTACATAAATGGGCATTTTTCAATTCTGCAATTCTACTACGCAGCTCATCAATTTCATCCTGAAGCTCATCACAAGCAGTAGATAGCTGTGTCATCTCGGTTTCAGCCATTGACATATCGGCCGCCCGGTAGCCTTCGTAAAAAATTTGACCCATTCGTAAAAAGTGTACATCCATTTCCTGCTGAATTGTTGTAATTTGCGAATTGATCTTACTAATCTCGACAGCATGCTGCGCCTTTTCTGTTGCGCGATTAGCGCCTTCCTTTATACGTTGAATCAGCTTCATCGTTATTTCCTCCCCATATCCAGCCGGATTTCACTGTACCGTCCGTATATCCCAAAGTTTTTTTCTGTTGGCAAGCCTCGAACTCCTGTATAATGGAATGCGGTCATATTGCCTGTTTGAAGGCTATAGGCATTGGCGTCAACCTATTAACGTTCTGACGCTCCAGCTCTAGATCCGCATGAATTCAGCATCATTTTAGTCCATCGCCTTGTTCTTATCATCATCTAAAGCTGACTAGAACTCTATCATACCAAAAACTACCCCCATTTGTGAAAATGGAAGATTTTAAGAACGAAAGGGGTTTCAGGATCATGAACCCAAATCCTGCATTTTACCCCCGACCCATCGGGGTTCCTTATTCAACGACGAGCCCTCAGGCACGTCGAGCTTCTATGGATACCAGTATAACGCTGGTACCCGACAGCGACCAAGACGCAGCCTATTTTCGTGCTATAGAGAACGCCGGCATTCATCTGAACCGCCCGCAGATTCAGGCTGTACGCCATGGTAAAGGCCCCCTTCTCACCCTGGCAGGGGCTGGCTGCGGCAAAACCACGGTGCTGGCAGCCCGTGCAGGCTACCTTATGGCGATGCGGGATGTCCCTGCATCTTCCATCCTGCTGGTGACCTTCACCAGCAAAGCAGCTGCCGAAATGAAGCTGCGCATCGCGGGATTACCCGGTGTGCGACCTGCCGCTGCACGCGCAGTACAGGCGCGTACCTTCCACTCATTCGCTTTGGCGATGCTGCGGCATCGCGGCGTGCAAGACGAAGTGTTCGGCGAAACGCAGGCCCAACATACCGTTATGAAAATGATGCTACGCCAGCTTGGACTGAGTGAGGCTTTCCAGCCGGAAAGCCTGCTGTCCGCACTCTCCGCCTGGAAAGCGGAAGGCCGTAGCGCAGACGAGTTGCCGGAAACCATGCGCGAGGAAGCGGATGCCAAGCGTGCCATGCTCGCCTATGAAGCGTGGAAACAGGAACGCAATAAGATGGATTTTGACGATATTCTGCTACGTGCCTCTGTTCTCCTGCGTGACCCGGATGTGCTTCAGCCGCTTCAACGGCGTTTTTCCTATATCATGGTCGATGAATTCCAGGATACGAATGCCCTACAATACGAAATGGTGCAGCGATTGGCTGCGAGGCATCGCAATCTGATGGTCGTCGGAGATGATGACCAGACGATCTATACCTTTAACGGAGCCCGCCAGGAATCCATTCTGGAATTTGACAAGGTCTATAAAGATGCAAAGGTCATCACCCTTGATATTAATTACCGTAGTGATGCGCGCATTTTGGGGCTGGGTTCCAACATCGTTGCTAAAAATGTTCATCGACGTTCCAAACGTCTTGCGGCTGCTGGGCGTGAGGGCTTGCCGCCACAGTTTGCCACCCCATCCGGGCCTGAGGAAGAGGCGGGACATATTGTTACTCATCTACTCGGACAGGTAGAGGAAGGTCGGCTTCGCTACCGGGATATCGCTATTTTGCACCGGACAGCCAGCGGAAGCCGATCTATTTTTGAGCAATTGATTATGCGGGATGTCCCATTTATTCAGTACGGAGCGGGAGCCGTATTTTACGATCAATCTCTGATTCGTCCCTTAATGGACCACTTGCGTCTGTCGCTGAATCCCCGGCGAATGGAATCTATTCCAAGCACCCTTGGACCGCTGTATGTCTCTCGTGAGGCCGGAATGGAATGGATTATGCGTGAAGAGAAGCAGCAGGCTAAAAAATACCCGCTAATCCACCTCAGCCGTTGGGATCGACTACGTGATTTTCAGCGTGAACAGGTGAAAGAACGCATTCGATTGATTCGCAGTCTCACTACCATGAAGCCTGCCTATGCCATTCAAGAAATGCGGCGCGTCTTTTATGACAAATATTTGGAAAGCGGAGATACAGGCGCATGGACACATTATAAGGAAACGATGCAAGAAAGTCTGGAGGAGCTCGAAACGGCAGCCAAGCGCTTTGACACGGTAGAGGCATTCGTCAACTTTGCGGACGAGCTTTCCGAGCGCCACCGCCAGATGGAATCTCTGCGCAGAGAGGAAGACAGCGATGCTGTTCGGCTCATGACGATCCACCGAGCCAAGGGACTAGAGTTCCCTTGCGTATATTGGATCGGGGCCAGCGAAGGCATCCTGCCGCACAGCTCAGCTCTACACAGCGAGCTGCCAGAGGATCGTCGGGCAGGCGCCGCCCCCGCAACAGCCGTGGATAACGATGCTGCGCTGGAGGAAGAGCGTCGCCTCGCTTACGTAGCCGTTACCCGGGCGAAGGAGCTGCTGTATATCACCTCCCCTGCCTCCAATCACGGCAAACCTGCCGCCGTGTCGCGTTTTCTGCTGGAAGCCTATGGGGTCACCCCTGAAGTCTCCAAACCAGAAACGCGCCGCAGTAGCTTCGGCCAACCGAAGGGTACTTCGGGGTATGGCAGCCGGGCTGGCGGTGGTTCGCCAATGTCTGGCACGGCAACCCGTGTGAGCAGCAGGCCGGGACCAGCCCCAGCAACCCCTACAGCACGTACGGCTTCGGCGGCGGCTAAGTCGCAGACAGAGCCACGCGTCAATGTGCCTGTGTGGAAATGCACGGACGCCGCCTGCAAGGCATGGATGCGGCGCGACACAGTAGGTGGACGCCGCACAACGGGGGCCAGTGCAGGCATGCCGCCGGTGTGTCCGCTTTGCTCCTCCCCGATGACGGAGGGAACGCGCAACATCCCGGCCAGATAAATGTGAGGCGCACATAGCCGGATGGAACTGTCTTTTGCGAAAATAAGTTTTGGACAGACTAAATAAAATAAATAACGGCAGACTAGGATGTGAGAATAAAATCCTAGTCTGCCGTTTTTTTATATATAATTTTATCTAAGTTAAAGTTACAGTTTAGGCACAACGCATTCAGGAAACAAGAACGAAAACTAATAAAAGGAGAGAACATATAATGAAACTTTCAGGAAATACAATACTAATTACCGGTGGAAGTACTGGAATAGGATTAGCCTTTGCAGAACGATTTTTAAAAGCTGGAAATAAAGTCATTGTTTCTGGACGGCGTGAACATGTACTTCAAAAAGCGAAAGAGAAATTGCCTAGCCTTATTACTCATGTAAGTGATTTGAATATGGAATCCGAGCGTATAGCTTTATCGGATTGGGTAACAGCCAACTATCCAGAAGTAAATGTGTTAGTTAACAACGCCGGTATCCAACAACGCTTTAACGTTCTAAAAACGGATGTAAAAAGCAATTGGGATTATTTCAGTAAAGAAATCACCACTAACATTGAAGCACCTTTCCATCTATCCATGTTGTTCGCTCCCTATTTTGCAAAAAAAGAAGAGGCGACTATCATTAACGTCACTTCTGGGTTAGCCTTTACGCCGTTTGTGATTGCTCCGATTTATTCAGCAACGAAAGCGGCACTTCATTCCTTTACAATCAGCCTAAGACACCAGCTTTCTGATACGTCTGTAGAGGTAATTGAAGTTGTCCCGCCAGCAGTAAATACAGATTTAGGTGGAGCGGGGTTGCATACGCATGGAGAGCCATTAGATGCCTTCGCAGATGGAATTTTCAAAGGATTAGAAGAGGGGAAAATAGAAATCGGATTTGGTACCTCTGTGCCTCGCTTACGCATGTCACGAGACGAAGTAGACGAACACGTAGAAAATATGTATAAGGCAACGAAAAATTCAATAAAATAGCTCGCTTATGGGGCTGTCCTTTTGCGGGATTGCCCTTTTTTCAATTCGCTTTTTATTGATTTACCTTGTAGATTGACTAGCACGTTATCATCGTCATTTCCAGATCTCATTTCTCACGATTCGCCCTTGTCAAAATAATCATCTGGCAAATGCAGTTCTCGCAAACAACCGATAAATTTTTCTTTGAAATTCGGATTCCTTTTATATTCAGGCCATACCGCCTGATAGTAAGGCAGCAACTTCTCATGTGGAATAACGCCCCAATATAAAATTGAGTTTTTCAGAACATGCGGGTCGCCCCCCACCAACATCTGTTCAATGATCTGCCAGCTTCCCAGCTTGTTTTCGCAACTGCGTGCGGCATAGATGGCAGTGGTTTGCATTTTCGGATCGGCGTCACACAAGAAAGGCGCAAAGTTCTGGAGCGTAATCGCACCGTAATCCTCCAGGATATATCCTGCATAACGCAACGTTTCCGGGTCGTGAATCCTGTCAAGACTGTGCAAAATCACTGGAATAAATTCCTTTAAATTTACTGTTTTACTGGAAGCGTGCAGAATCATTAAAGCTTGCAGAAAATCCTCATATTCATCCGATCGCAACAACTCCAGAAGATATTTTCTCCCCGTATCAAAAGAAGTTTTGCAAATTAGCCTAATGGCTGTAGCTCGATTTTTTGGGCTTTGCTCCGCAATTTTTTTCATAAAAACAAGGGTTGGCTGAGAAACTACTTTAAATTTGAACATTCCATCAAGCGCTTTGGCTTGGATTTCTTCGTTTGGAGCGCTCTGATAAATCTGGATCAGCGCATTCTCATCACCCGGCATTCGACTGCCAAACCACCCAATATCATAATCCAGAATAATTTCATCCAGCCAGCGTTCGTACCAGTCCAGAAAGCTGTCTTCATAGACAAAGAAAAAGGGATGATCGGGATGAAAATCGGAGGTGTACACAATTCTCCCCCTGTATTTCCCTTCAAGTACGAGATACATGTCGTATTCGCAGCCTTGGGTGCCTATGCACAACATGCCGCCCAGCACCTTATTACGGGCGTCATCGTATTCCTCGTCGGGGATGTCCTCATCCTTGGTCAGGGGCTCAATCAGATGGTTCCATTCCTCTTTGGTCATCCCGGGATGCAGAACGGATTTTGCAAGGAGTGCCTGGTGCTCGGTATAGGAAGTTGTCTTTTCAATCGGATAAATTCCATAATAGGGTCCGGCGCCTCCGTTGCCGACGTTCGTTAAAAACAGCGCGTAAGGCTCAGGAAGTGTGACCTGATTGTGGGCTTGCCAGTCCGCCAGCGCTTTTGCTGTAAGCTTCTCATTAACCTTATATTGATGTGAGGATGCTCCAAACACCAAGAAATCCTTGTCTTTGCTCATAGCCTGATTCAGTTTGTTTTGTATTCGATCCAGTTGCGTTTCTTTCTTCCTAAACCACATATTTTGTACCCTCCTGTTGACTATATGATATGTACCTTTAAGTAAGTTTTATATAATCCAGTGGATACTGTTTAATTAAAGTATGAAAAGTGATCGCGCATAAAATGAGTTAACGCATCCTTCAAATTTTGATGCCGTTTCAGATATTGGAACAAGATGGCCGAGGTGAGTACGATTTCAGAATCCTTGATACTAATAATCCAAGATGGTAGTTCCTCAGGATTATAACTAAATTCGCTAACGATGCCGTATGCTATACCTAGTTTATCCATTCTCTTGTGTAAAATTTGACGGATCTCGCCAGCCAGTCGATGAACATTAATATCATTCTGTTCCAGGGCCTTCTCCCTCCTCGTTCGTCAATCAATAGATAGTTTAAAATCAACAATCGTTTGCTCAGCCGTAACCTCATATCCTAATCCTTTGTAAAGTTGTACAGCAGCCTGGTTCTCCTCCAGTACTCCCAGATAGACATCTGATGATAGTGTTCTACCCAGTTTTGTAAGTTGGCTCGTCAAGTGCTTTGCTAGTCCTTTCCCCCTGTGAGCAGGGCTTGTATATATGTTTCCGATCTCCACGAGCTTAGAATCATAAAAGTGGAAGCCGCCTGCGGCAATAAAATGGCCACATTCCTTGATCCCAAGGAAAGGATATTGTTCAAGTTCGCTGCTCGTAAAAAATTTCATGCCCCCATTTCGCAATAAATCCACTATATCTGAAATGTCATTTTCCTTAACTAGCTCAGCCACGTTTGAATCGAGCAGTTTCGATTGATCCCTATGCTTCATTGTTAAGAAACGTTGTGGGTTACCCGTTATGAGCCCATGAGACTGAAAAAGTTGTAGGTCACAATCACACAGGATTGTACCACAAACGGTATTTTTCTTAAGTTGAATGAGTTCCTCTGTAAAAGCAATAAGAGCTAGGAAGTTAAGCTGCTCTCGGTTGATGCAGTGGAAAGAAAACGCAGGGAAGGAGAGCCCACAAAAGTATGCTAAGACCCCTGTCAGCTTGTCATCTACATATTGACCAACAAATTTAGCCTGCTCCTTACGTTGAGTTAAATAGCTATAGAATAACAAGTGTTGATCCCTATGAATCTGGTCCGTTAATTGATAAATAGTTTCGTAGGTAAGCAGTCGATGAGAAATCATGTATTAGTCCCTTTCATTTCCATGTGGGTAATCTTCTTATTGGCATGATACCACAAATTGAAACTATCCTTCCCGCTTACCCCATATAGCCTTAATAATCTTGTGTTATACATCTCAAAGAATATATGAAGATTGCTTGCCACCGGAGTATAAAAATCCATAATTTAAGGATGATTTTCTCCGAAATTCATTGTATGGTTCCTGCCTCACCTCTAATTTATGATGAAATTAAAGAGAGGTGAGGTGCCAAAAAACGAATACCAAATATTGAAAACGTATACAAATGAAGAAAAAATGCTTACAAGTGCAAGCTAGTCCTTAATCACCTGTCATCGATTACTTCAAAGTGTACTTCATATGTACGCACTAATGAAAGCGTTTTCCGAAATATGTTTTGCAGGTCAATTAAGGCGGTAACAACTACTAATTCAAGGAGTGAGTCATATGCCAGATCCATGGAAAAAAAGGTTTTTCAGTATTCTCAGTTTTGTTCTCTTATCCTTTTTGTTGGTATCTCTCGGTTTAATTCCAAGCTTAGCTAAAGCAGAATCAACTCACTTGGTCACCGATGTTGAAGACCGAACGTTGATGAATGCAAGTCAAGATTCATCCACTAACGACAATTCCTCTTCTATCGTCGTCAGCTCCAAAGATGCAATTCTTCAAGGTTACGGTGTAGAAAAACGGGATACACCCTATACCGGCGATACGCTTTATAAAGGCGATGGCTATGTATCCTTCTTTTATGACTACGACCCAAATTCCGGCAAGTCCGACGGGACGGCCACGTTTAAAGTGAACGTGCCTACAGCAGGTCTTTATAGACTGAGCCTCGGCTACTACATTCCGGCGGGCACTGGCTCCAAGGATACCAGCATCGAGGTCAATGGCACAATGTCTGAGAACATAACGCTGGCTGCTCCTCCGAAAGGTGCGGCAGTGAACGAGAAAATATTAACCAAGATCATGCTGAATGCCGGCACAAACGAGCTTACTTTTGCAAGAGGCTGGGGATATTACGGGATCGAATACGTGAAGGTTGAATTCGCCAATCTGCCTGCTGCAATTAGTAAAATTGAAGCCGAAGACGGAGTCATTACTGGTGAGGTCAACATCGAAGCTGCTGATACAGGCTATTCAGGTAGCGGTTACGCAGCCTTCAAAAGCACAGGTTCGTTAACCTTTGCCTATAATGCACCTTCAAGCGGGCTTTACAAACTTGCAATCGGCTACAGTAACCCCAATGGAGACAAAAAGACCCAATTGGTGGTCAACGGCCAGACCAGCGAAATATCACTGCCGACAACAGCAAGCTACACAGAGGTATCCGGCGGTAAACTGATGCTGAATTCGGGAAACAATATCTTACAGTTCAATGTCGACTCGGACCAATATCATATCGACTACGTCAAGCTATCAGCAGTGTCCCCCCCGAAACTGCATCAAATTGAGAAAAAGCCAGTAAACCCGAATGCGAATGCGGAAACCACGGCACTCATGGGTTATCTCGTGGATAGTTACGGCAGCCACATTCTTTCCGGTCAGCACACTTTGGAGGATGCACAGTGGATTAAAGACCAAACTGGAAAGTATCCTGCCATGTTATCAATGGACATGATGGATTATTCCCCCTCTCGCATCGAGCATGGCGCCACCTCAACTGAGGTGGAAAAGGCAATTCAATGGGCCCAAGAAGGTGGACTTGTCACATTCGCATGGCACTGGAATGCTCCTAAGGGACTGTATGATATTCCCGGTAAAGAATGGTGGCGCGGGTTTTACACGGACGCTACTACATTCGACGTTCAATATGCACTTAGTCATCCCGAGTCGGAAGAGTATCAGCTTATCCTAAGGGATATCGATGCCATTGCTGCTCAGTTGAAACGCCTCCAAGACGCTCACGTTCCGGTGCTGTGGAGACCGCTGCACGAGGCGGAGGGCAAATGGTTCTGGTGGGGCGCCCAAGGTCCAGACTCCGCCAAGCAGCTGTACCGTATCATGTACGACCGCCTAACACACTACCATCACCTGAACAACCTGATCTGGGTATGGAACTCCGAGAGTCCCGACTGGTATCCAGGGGATGATGTCGTCGATATTGTAAGTGTGGATATCTACAACCAGGCGGCTAATTATAGCCCAAGTATTGGCAAGTACGACAGTTTGGTAAATCTCGTGCAGGGTAAGAAGCTGGTTGGTCTGTCTGAAAACGGCCCGATTAGCGATCCCGAATTGCTTCAAACATATTCAGCGCATTGGCTCTTTTTCACTACGTGGACGGGCGACTTCATCCGCAATGGACAATATAACTCCCTGGATCATCTCATAAAAGTGTTCAACAGCGATTACGTGATCACGAGGGATGAGCTTCCTCAAGACCTGCTTACTTTATCCAAAAATAAAGCGGAGTAAGGCGCTTTTATGAGAATTACCGTATCCGTAACTATACCGTCCCGTCAGCGTCATGAAGTAACGAAGTAGTCTACTTTAAACAAACAGCGGCCACCTCTAAAAATAACCGGGGTAGCCGCTGTTTGTTTGTGCCTTGAGCAAAAGTCGTCTATGGCAAACCATTATGAAAAAAGGACCGTCTCCTTTCCGGCAGGAAAGTGGGAACGGTCCCGTTCTTTTATGTGAATCAAGTTAGTTAGTGGACCACAGCTTAATTCGGTCTTGGATATGCCTGGTAAAAGATTCTTCCATTTCTTGTACTCCGGCTTTCTCCAGTTCTGCCATATAGGCATCCCAAACCTTGTCGAAGTTTTCCGGCTTGGTCATGACAGCTTCCGGAATTCGTTTCCATGTAATATCCTTCATCTTGGCTCCGAGAATAACAGCCGGATCGTCATTGGGAAGAGACATCGTGTAAGCTGCTCCGTATGCTCTCGGTTGGAATTCATCTTCCTTCGGGAATAGATCCTTCCAGTGCTCAATCTTATAGCCCTTCAGAACTTCCTTCTCCGACTTGTTATAAGTCACCGTCAGCAGTTCCGGATAACTACGAGTAAAATAGTTGCCAGTTGAGTCCTTGATGCCATCACCATAATGGACCATCAAGTTCCAATATAGACCGATTCCGGACTCTTTTTGGAAAGCCGCATTGTCATTGTTCATCCGTTCAAGTACAGCCGGAATAATCGTCCGTTTGCCGTCTTTAACCGTGTAATGCTTGCCTTCAATTCCCCAGTTATTCAGGACTTGACCCTCTTCCGATGCCAGAAAATCGAGGAATTTAATAGCGCGTACCGGGTCCTTGCACTTGCTTGAGATCGAAATTCCGTATCCCCCATCAAAACCAGGCAGCCAGAAGTTGGTATCCTTGTACTCCTTGCTCATGGTGACTGGGTAATGACCGTAAGTCTGGTCGAATTTGCCTTCCGCCTTCAGTGCATTTTGTCCATCGCCATAGTCCCATTCTGGATCGGCTAGACCCAGTACGCGGCCAGAAGCCACTTTTGCCTTAAACTGATCGGTCTTCTGCACGAAGCTTTCCGAATCAAGCAATCCAATGGCATTCATGTGATTTAACCAACGGAAATATTCCTTTTCTTCCGGTCGGCGGAAATGATAAGTCGCTTGGTGTGTTTTTTGATCAATGTAGTATTCGCCGTCGTCTGGTCCCCCGGTCGTTTGGAAGCCTGAGTTGGTTACCTGGTACATATGCCAATCGTCGGCATTTAGGGACAGTCCGATATTTTTGTTGCCATTTTCGTCCGTCGGATGCTTGGTTATATAGTCCTTAATGACTTTTTCGAAATCCTGTACTGTACGAATGTCCGGGAATCCCGCTTCCTTGACGACACGGTGCTGGAGTTTAAATCCTACGTCGGGTTTGATTTTTTCTTCTTCGACAGCGGACCAGGTCGGAATAACATAGATGGATTGGTCATCTAAACTGTACTTCGCCCGAACAAGCTTGTCTCCTAGCATTTTTTTGATGTTTGGTGCATGTTTGTCGATCAAATCCGTCAAATCAATGATTGCGCCAGCATCGACAAGTTTGCCGACATCCGCCTTAGCAGCGATTAAATCAGGATAGTTTCCTGTGGCTGCAATCAATGAAATCTTTTGGACCGGGTCGCCGACAGCGAATTCAGCATCTAGAGTTACTCCGGTTTTTTCCGCGATGACCTTGCCGACTTCATCCTTCATATTATTCCAATTCGTGCTGGAGTCTTCCGAAAAATAAGTAAGCGTGATGTCACCTGTAGTTACGGCCTTGGTAGCCTCAGACGGATTATTACCGCTGCACCCTGCTAGGGTAGCCACTAAAGTCAGTGACATTACGAAAGATACGATCATTCTGTTTTTTCTTGACTTCATGGAGCGAAACCTCCCTGTATAATGAATGTTTGCTGCTTCGTTTTAGCTTTTTACCGCTCCAAGCGTCATACCTTTAACAAAATATTTTTGTAAAAAAGGATAGACGATAAGAATCGGCACGGTAACAATGATGGTAATTGCCATTTTAACCGATTCCGGGGATACCTGTGCCATACGCTCCGCCATATTGGCAGCGTCCTGGGAATTGGTTGCGCTTGTTGTCGTACTTTGCAAAATTTTCATCAATTCATATTGCAGGGTCGTCAACGATTCATTGGACCCATTAAACAGATAAGTATCGAACCAAGAGTTCCATTGCCCAACGGCCAAGAAGAGTGCTACGGTCGCTAATGCCGGTTTGCAAAGAGGAAGTATAACGCGCCAGTAGATTGTGAAATCGTTGGCACCATCCAGCTTGGCTGATTCCTGTAACGCATAAGGCAGACCGTCAATGAAGGAACGAATAATGAAGACGTTAAACGCACTTACAAGACCTGGTAAAATATAGACGGCAAATGTATCAATTAGATGCAGTTCCTTCATCAGGATAAAACCTGGAATTAACCCCCCGGAAACATACATAGTGACAGCAAGAAAGATGGAGATGAACCTTCTAGCTTGAAAATCACTTCGGGCAAGTGTATAGGCAAGCATCGAGCCGCTGACCAAACCCGCTACGGTGCCAATGATGGTCCGCAGAAAGGAGATCTTGAATCCAGTGATTAACCCCTCATAGGTGAAAATCAAATCGTAATTCTTCAACGTAAATTGCCTTGGCCAGATGGTGATTCCCCCTCTAATGGTGTCTACCGAATCGTTAAAAGAGATAGCCAGCACATTTAAGAACGGGTAGATCGTCAGAACGGTGACCACAATCATGAAAAGATAAACAACTACCCCCAGGATTCGGTCTTGTGGTGATTTCGCCTGAAGCTTGTTGTTTAATCCGCCGACCGGCGTAGTGCTTTTGACAGCCTCCATGTCCATTCTCCTCCTTACATAATGCTCTCGTTGGTATAGCGCTTAAAGATTCCGTTAGCCGCAAACAATAGGACTAGGCTGATCACCGAATTGAAAATATTAATGGCCGTTCCGAAAGAGTAACGTCCCATCGCCAGACCATAATTAAGCGCATACAAATCAAGTACTTCAGAGTAATCGATGACCAGGTGATTGCCCAGCAGAAATTGTTTCTCGAATCCCGTACCGAGCAGATGGCCAATAGACATAATCAGGAGAATGATAATGGTCGGCCGGATTCCCGGCAGCGTAATGTGCCACATTTGCTGGAATCGGCTAGCGCCGTCCACCCGCGCAGCCTCGTATAATTCAGGACCAATACCGGCGATGGCAGCCAGATAAATAATGGCGTTCCAACCGGTTTCCTTCCAGATGTCTCCGAAAGTTACAACCCACCAAAATAATTTACCTTGGGCCATAAACTGGACTGGCTGATCGATGATGCCTAGACCCATGAGCATATCGTTTACGACACCGCCATCCGCTGAAAGCATTTTGGTGACGATGCCTGCAGCAACCACCCATGAAACAAAGTGTGGCAGATAAGATACGGTCTGAACAAATCGTTTTATCACTTGTATGCGGACCTCGTTGAGCAATAGAGCAAAGACAACCGGTACAATAAAACCAGCGACCAGTCCCATAAGACTCATAGCCAACGTGTTCCGCAGTACTTGGTAGAAATGATCATCTTGGAACAAAGTACGAAAATGCTCCAAGCCCACCCACTTCTGCTCAAAAAAACTCAAACCGGGTCTGTATTTCTGAAATGCCATTGTCCAGCCCCATAGCGGCAAATACTGAAAGACGAAGACCCAAATAACAAACGGAATAGACATGTAGTAAAGATACCTTTGGCTTTTAAATACCTTCCAAGCATTCCTCTTCGGTTTTTTGTATACGTTTTCCGAATTCGCTGTTACCGCTTTCATTTTCTCATCCCCTCTCTTAAAATCCATCATAAAACAGAGGAGAGTCAGAGCCCAGATAACGGATTTCGGGAAAAATCATCCACAAATTATGGATTTCTATATTCCGACGGTGAACAGCCTTCGTACCTTTTGAATTTGCTATAAAAGTAGTTGACGCTTGTGTAGCCAACGCTTTCAGCGACTTCGTAAACTTTCATTCCCTGATCCAGCAACTCCTTTGCCTTGTGGATACGGACTCTGTCCAGATAGGTGTTAAAGTACTCCCCTGTCTTGTTCTTAAAGAGCTGGCCCAAATAGGCGGTACTATAGTTTAGTAGTCCGGCTAACGCTTCCAGCCTCAGGTTGTCTGCATAATGCTTGTGAATAAAGTCGATCATTTTTTTGAATTCCTGCTCCTTTCCACGAGGTTCGGAGTCTTTCGCCAAAGCTAGCAGGAAACGGTAGGTCTCTTCCAAAAGGTCATCTAGGTGATCATGCTGGTATATCCCATTCAAAAAACGGGAAACTTCCTCCGTCTCTTTCAACTCGATACAGAACCCCGCAGTCAGCTTGTGAATGATCGCATTGGATAGAAAGAAGAACGACTCTTTGATCGACTTTTCATCTTGCCCCTGTTGGAGAAAAAATGCTGCCACCTCGTTCAACAATGGTAGTATGACATTCTGGTTTCCTACTTCCAGACTGTAATACAGGCGGAAGATGAATTCCTCCATCGTTTCTTCAGCTTTATCGACAGACAATCCGGGGGAAGCCAGCGAAGGAGAAAAGAAAGGATACGGATCTAGCAGTCGGTTCTTCTCGCTGAAAAAGGATCGTTTTACCGCTTCCTGGGCCTTTAAAAAAGATTTGCAAATATCTTCGGGAGCAGTTACTCTCCCTCCGGTTGCAGCGGCGAACCGGACCTTATCCGCAGCGTTACGAATCTCGTTGTACAGAGTTTCGCGTCGTTGTCTTCCACGCAGCGGCTCGTTGAGCAAAAGGACCGTATACGGCGGGATTACTGTGACAAGCCCCATCATCTGCCCCTCGATCGTTGCCTTCAATCCATTCGAAAGCTGGTATGCGACATCGGAACGGTCCACTTCGGAAACGCGCGGATACACGACCACAACTTCGTAGTGGGTCCACAACAAGTCTGCTTCTACTGCCTTACTTCTCAACTTGGTGGGATCTTCCGTCTTCTCTTGAGAGACGAGCAGGCTGTGCAGGTATAAATCCCGATTTATAACCTCCTTCTTACGCCACTCCCGTTGAAGGCGCTCCTCTTCGATCCGCTCGCGTACCTGCTTTAAACTGGCCGACATTTCAACAATGTCCACCGGTTTAAGGAGATAGCCGCACACCCCGTATTTGATCGCTTGTTTGGCATACTCGAAGTCGGCATATCCACTGAGGATCATAAAATGTAAATGATGACCGTCAGATCTCAAGTGCTCAATCAACTGTAAGCCATCCATAACCGGCATGCGGATATCGACGATTACGACATCGGGGGACTTTTCCTGGATGACTTCCAATGCTTCTTTTCCATTGGCTGCCGTAGCTGTAACGGTAAACCCAAGACTCTCCCATGGAATCAGAGTTTGAAGGCCTTGACGAAGCTTCGGCTCATCGTCAACGATAACTACCTTAATCATTTGGATTCACCCCCAGGTATGAAAAACTGAATACAAGTGCCTTTCCCCGGCTCGCTCTCAATGCTTAAGGCACTAGAGGTCCCATACAATAAGACAAGACGATCGTTTACATTTCGCAATCCAATTCGCTGGACCTCCTGCTCATGTACGGATGCAGCAAGCTCTTCTCGTACAAGGGCGAGACGATCACCTGTGAAACCGGCGCCGTTGTCACATACCATAACTCGGACCCCTTCTGGGATTTCCTTTACTTTCACTTCAATGACAGCTCCTTCTGCTTGATTATCCAGACCATGTACAATAGAATTTTCCACCAATGGTTGGATAATCAGAGGTGGAACCAACATTTCCTCCAAATCCGGATCAACCGTTAAGCGATACTCCAAACGCTCTTCATACCGGAACTTTTGAAGATCAAGATAACAGCACACCCGCTCAAGCTCTTTACGCAGCGGAATCTTGTCGTTACCGGCCTCCAGACTGCTGCGTAACAACGCGCTCAACTGCCATACTGCTTTGGCGATATCGTCCTGTTTGCGAATGTGGGCTTCCATTCTGATGGACTCCAAAGAATTGAAGAGAAAATGCGGATTAATCTGGCTTGCCAGCATTTTGAACTTGATCTCGTTTTGTCTTTGCTCCACCAGACTTTTCTGACGATTCGTTTCTTGAACCTCCTGGACCAGATGGTTTACGTTACTGACGAGCGCGTTAAATTCCTTCGATAGTAGACCAACTTCATCTTTTCCGTCGATATGGAGATAGGTTTCCCATGAGCCCGCCCCTACCTGGGTCATATGCTTGCTCAAGCGAAGAAGCCTTCTGGATAGTAGCGAAGCAGAAGCATAGATAAGTAAGGCTGCAAATATCAGGCTGGCCGTGATCACGACTCCACCGAGCCATATCACTTGATTGGCATCTCGGGTAATCTCGGAAACGGAAAAAACGGAAATAATGCGAAGTCCATTCCAGCTGTTCTGTGGAGTTAGATTTGCGATCACCACTTTTGACGCTTTTCCATTAATGAGTGTGTTGTAACTTCCTTCCTGTTGGTAAAGTATATTCTCGTCGACATGAATTTCAGATAGATTCTTCCCGAACAACTCTGCTTCATTGGACGCGACGATCTGATTCCGGTTATCCACGATCAAGGTAGGGAACGACTCCTGATCCAGGATTGAATTTAATTGGCGCTTACTAACATTGATGACCAATACTCCTTTTTGCCCTAGTGAATTCACTGCGAATGAACGAATCAGGCTGAGATAATCGGCATCGTCTCTCTCATCCTTGATTAAGTTCCAGCCAGCCAATCCTTTCTGTGCGATGGCCTCCTTGTACCAATCTGCGGTTGTGATTCTTTCGTCCGGCTGAATAAATTCCCAGTTGTTCAATGCTCCAGGATTAGAGACATAGACTCGGATGCCGGATATCTCTTTGTACAATTGGAGGTAGTCACGAATACCTGTATACTCCCGGTAAGCCTGAATGACTTCAATGTAGCTGTCATACTTCTGGCTAGCCACCATTTTCATCCGGTTATCATTGGTTAGCCGATACGAGATGTCCAGTGGTACTTTAATCAGTTCTTCTGTACGATTTTGGACCCGCTCGACATTGTTGGATACTTGCATAAAAGCGTCCTTAATGACGGCCTCTCGAAGCTTCCCCGTCAGAAACAGGCCGCATAACAGCAAGGGAAGAACAGCTACCGAAATGAATGTAAGCGTCATCTTCTTCCTTAGTTTCATATCATTCATCATTCGTATAAAAAACATGGCTTGCCCTCCCCGATCAGTACGGCTGCTGCGCGCAAAATGCCCCTTTTCATATAAAAAGGGGCATGCATAACTCAATCAATTGTTTTCTATCTTTCGCCAATGTACTGTTGTACTGATCCTTTAAGCCCTAAGCCTTGCTGGACTTTATGGCCCGAAGCCTGAACCATCCACTTTCATAGTCTTTCTGTCTGTAGACAAGAGGGAGGCCCAACTTCATAAGCCTATCCCCCCCATGGATAGACTTTTCCCCGCTATTTCCAGACTGAACTTCATATTCGAGTTCTGGATTCAGTCCGTCAAGGCGCAGGGCTCGCCAAGGTGCATTCGGAACAGCCATCACTTGGAAATAGTAGACGATGGCATCCTCTTGGTCTTCGGAAACAAACATCCAAGCCGACTCGTTATTTTCAAACGGACTCTTTAGGCGATACAAGTCACCCTTCTGTACTAAGCCACGAATCTGCTTGTATGCTGTGACTTGACGTTTAACCGTCTCTTTTTCCTCATCAGTGAATTTCGTGAGATCAAGCTCATATCCAAAATTTCCAGACATGGCGACATCACCTCGAAAATCAAGGGGCGTTATGCGTCCAACTTGATGGTTCGGGACGGCCGACACATGGGCTCCGATGGCGCTTACGGGATAGACAAGGCTAGTTCCATATTGAATCTTCAGGCGTTCCACCGCATCGGTATTATCACTAGTCCAGACTTGAGGCATGTAGTAAAGCATGCCTGGATCAAAGCGTCCTCCACCACTTGAGCAACTCTCGAAAAGAATATGCGGAAATTCGGTGGTGACGCGCTCTAACAGCTCATACAATCCAAGAACATAGCGATGGGCAGTCTCGGATTGGCGTTCCGGCGGCAGATCAGCGGAACCAATTTCCGTCAGGCACCGATTCATATCCCACTTCACATAAGAAACTGGAGCGCTGGAGAAAATGGCAGCCAGCGAATCGTAGATGTAATCGCGCACTTCCTTGCGAGTATAGTCCAATACCAACTGCCATCTGGCTTCGCTGCGCCGCCGTCCTGGAACGTGAAGGCACCAGTCTGGATGCTTGCGGTACAGCTCACTATCTGGGGAGATCATTTCCGGCTCGAACCAGAGCCCGAATTTAAGCCCCAATTGATTGATGCGTTTCGCGACATCGGCCAGTCCGTCTGGCAGCTTCCGACGATCTTCGTACCAATCACCGAGAGACGAATTGTCAGAATCCCGTTTTCCGAACCAACCATCATCCAGGACAAAGAGTTCGATGCCTAGCTCAGCCCCCTCTTTCGCTATCGATACCAACTTATCCGCATCGAAGTCAAAATAGGTAGCCTCCCAGTTATTGACCAGAATAGGGCGTTCTTCATCCCTATATGTCCCTCGGCAAAGCCGAGTCCGATACAAGCGATGATATGTACGCGACATTTCTCCCAGTCCTTGACCGGAATAAACCATAACGGCTTCTGGCGTTTGGAAGCTCTCCCCTGGATTCAGTAACCATGAAAAGTCAAACGAGTTCACACCAATGCTAAACCGTGTAGAGCCAAATGAATCTAATTCTGCTCCCGCCTCAAAGCCTCCGCTGTACACAAGGCTAAAGCCGAATACCTCACCCTGGCTTTCCGTGGTCTCCTGCGTGACTAATGCAGTAAAAGGATTGAGTTGATGGCTGCTCATGCCCCTTTTACTATCAATTCGGGTTTCACCTTGAAGAATCGGTTTGCGGGTAATATTCCCTTCCCGTGCCCATGCTCCCGAAAGATACATGAACTCTAAATCGCTTTTCCCCGCGAAATCGACACTGGCACTTAGCGCGCGGAGGAGTCGAAGATTTTGTTCCCCCGCATTACTTAGACGAGCCGAACGAGCGATTACGTTTCGATCCGCGAAGACGGTGTAAAGAAGAACCACTTTAAGACCTGAAAAGGCATCTTTTAATTCCAGTTCCAACGTATCCGCTTCGGCTTCATTCTCGGTATAAACGGCCGGAAGCCCGGGTAAAGATGGCTTTCCCTTAATGATCCGGTAACCATCGTACTTTAACTCCGTGATGCGTGTTCCATCCTCAAGCTCTACTTGATACGCCGGTGTACGGAAGTCTCCACTCCCATACTGTGGGTATTCTTGCGGCAGCCGATCTAATCCAGCCGTCGCGGGAGTGTGAAGCAATAGATCAGCCATGGGTTCGCGGTGCTTCAACCTGTCTCCCCAGTATACATGTACAGGAAATCCGTCGACAATCTGAATAATATAACTCATGCCCGACGACTGCAAATGAAACAGCCCCGGTTGCTCTTGAACAATGATACCCATTGGGAAAATAACCCCTCTCATAAATAATGATCATCAGATATCCACACCTAAAATGGCACTTAGAACAACCCTTTTGTAACAGCCATCAACTAAGTCCATATGGTGTAAAGCTTGATAAGATTCAATGATATAGCAATAGGTTCTATAGAAATCATATATTAATTTTAGATATGAAGTACATGGCATGGTACTCACTATTTATGTTATAATGCTTGATAATTTACATAAGGAGATATACCGTGATAGAGTATTTGCCACGTAGTAAACAACACTCTGAATTGTATTTAACTCAGTTTGGCATAGAGGAATGCATACCCGGTCACTTTTTTGGACCTGCTATAAGAGATCACTACTTGCTCCATTATATTTTGGACGGAGAGGGTACCTTTGAGGTCGGTGGATTCAGCTACCGCCTGCGGAAAGGTCAGTGGTTTCTAATCTGCCCGCAAGTCATCACTTATTATCAAGCCGATGCCGTAAATCCTTGGTCTTATTGCTGGTTTGGTTTTAACGGGTTACTGGCAGAAACACTCCTCAAGCAGGCAGGCCTGACGATGATGTCCCCAATCCTTTACTTTGAAGGAGAGCACTTGATTTATCAGTATTTGCAGCAAATGAACGAATCAAGTGAGTATCATAAAGCTCGGGAAACCAGACTGACCGGTCTGCTTTACTCAATGCTATCGGAGCTAATTGAGTTCAGTCCGGCAACGTTCTCTGGACAAAAGGAAGGTCGGGCGGAAATTTACGTTGAAAAAGTGAAGGATTTTATCGAAATGAATTATGCTCAGAAAATTACCATTGAGCATATTGCAAATTTTATCGGACTCAATCGGAGTTATTTATGTTCGTTATTTAAACGACGAGTAAACACCAGCATTCAGGACTATCTGATTCGCTACAGGATCAACAAAGCTTGTGAAATGATGGGTAACGCTGAACTTTCGATAGGCGATATTTCCCGTTCAGTCGGCTATAATGACCCTTTACTCTTCTCAAAAATTTTTAAAAAGGTAAAGGGATTCTCTCCCAAACATTATCGAGCCGAAATTACGAGTAGAAGCCTCTAACGAATAAAAGAGGTCAACCAGAAAACTGGCTGACCTCTTTTATGTTTATTTTGCAGTTTGTCCTTCCAAATAAGAAACAGGTTCTTTAACCTCTACTTTGGTACCGCCAAATTCATCCTTAATGTACTTTTGAGTATCCTCGTTATGATAGAGATCCGCTAATTTTTGTAGTCCCTTATCGTTTGCCTTATCCGATGAAGTTACCAGAACGTTAATATTGTTCTTTGTCGCCTGACTGATCTCTTCGTGGAACAAGGAATCCTTCAGTACATTCAGACCGCCTTCTAAAGCAATCGTGTTCCCGATCAACACCAGACCTACATCTTGAATCACGCGCGGACCTGTTTTGTCGTCGATGAGCTCAAATTTCAAGTTTTTAGGATTACTCGTAATATCATTGACTGTACCTAAAGCATCATTAAAGTCAGCTTTAAGTTTAATCAAACCGGATGCTTCCAACAGCTTCAAACCTCTTGCTGTATTCGCCGGATTGTCCGCCAAAGCCACCAACGCTCCGTCGGTCACTTCATTAATACTTTTGAACTTTTGCGAATAAATCCCCATCGGCTCCAGATAGGTGGTGGCTATCGCCTTCAAATCGGCTTTGCTCTCTTTGTTATAGCTCACCAGATATGCCCACGATTGGAATGCATTCACGTCCACATCGCCTTGTCTAGTCGCATTGTTCGTTTCGATTCCACCGTTAATTTCCTTTACTTCAATATCCAGCTTGGCATCCTTGGCGGCCTGGGATTGAGCAATATGCTTCCAAATCTGCGCGTCAGACCCCATGGAGCCAATGACTACCTTTTGCGTTTCCGCACCGGAAGCGGAGCTGGAGCCATTACTGTCTGTACTTTTATTACCGCACCCTGCGGCTACGAGTAATAAACTAATCCCTAATAGTAAAACGAACGATTTCTTCATGTTGTTTTCCCCCAGATCATGCTAGTATGCTAGTGCATCGTCATTCCACCTGTAACATTAATCGCTTGTCCTGTCATATATGCGGAGAGCGGACTTGCCAAAAACAGCACCACATTGGCGACATCCTCTACCTCGGCGGTTCTCCCCAATGGTACCTGCGAACAATCTTCTTCATATATCTCCTGGGCGGTCATTCCGCGAATGACGCCCCCTTCAATCCGCTCACGATGCTTCATCGGCGTTTCTACGATACCTGGACAAACCGCATTCACCAAAATTTGATGCGGAGCAAGCTCAATGGCCATCACCTTGGTCAAGCCGAGAACCGCATGTTTGGATGCACAATATCCGCCCATAGCCCGATATCCATTTTTTCCAGCCTGTGAAGCAATTTGGATAATTCGCCCCGGTTTACGCGCATCCACCATTTCCTTGGCAAACCGTTTGGACGCTACATACAGCCCGGTTGAATTGATCGAAAATACTTTCTCCCAATCAGCCAACTCACTATCAATGACATAATCCATCGTAGAAGTACCTGCGCAGTTCACCAATATGTCAGGAACTCCCGTTTCGCTGATTAGCAGATTGCACCATCTTTCGATATCATCCGGCTTGGATATGTCCAATTGAGTTTCAACCAACTGTGAATTGATCACTCTATACGGCTCTTCATAAGAAATATCAGCGGAGATCACTTTAGCTCCACTTTGAATGAAAAGCTCTACAATCCCCTTGCCTATACCTGACTTGCCGCCTGTCACTACTGCTGTCTGATGAGATAGGTCTATTGAAATCATAGATTTTAAAATACTCTTTTGAAAGGATCGCGGCTAATGCCAGCCTCCAAAACAATCTTCACATATTCCTGCGCGGAGAAAAGGGAATGATCCTTATAGTTTCCGCATTCCAAAGCAGTAACAGCCGGTACTTCTGTCGTTTCCAGAATTCTCTTCAACGTTTTTTCCAAAGCAAGTGCAATTTCCTCAGGCTCGTGTTCATTCCATAAAATCAAGTAGAATCCCGTTCTGCAGCCCATAGGAGAAATATCAATAATGCCTTTGATTTCGTCTCTCAGATACGTCGCCAATAAATGCTCCAGCGTATGTACAGCAGCTGTTGGCAGTGCGTCTTCATTCGGTTGCAGAAATCTCAAGTCATACTTTTGTACCGTGCTTCCTTTTTCATCATGCTCTACTCCTGCTGCTCTTACATAAGGAGCCTTTACAATCGTGTGGTCTAATTGAAAGCTTTCTACTTTTGCCATTTTGCTCATCCTCATTTTCTATAATTTATATTTTTGATCTAATAACGACTACTCAACATTTGTGCTATTTCGAAAAAATTTAATGCTTTAAATCAGCATTTTTGCAATTATACATCGGATTACTCGGTTTTACCACTATAATTATTATTTTATTTCTTATTTCTTTGTCCGTCTCTCCTTTGCCTGTACGTTTTGACATAGTGTACAATGTATACGGTAATCCATTTTTACGAAATAGATCGAGGACATCGTAAGCCTCATTTAGGAGAATGCTCTGTGAATGAACCGGATTGGAAGCACTTGAATGCTGTCCCTTTGCCCTTGCAGGAATTTCAGCTACAGCTGGACCAGAACAGTGTTGACGCCAAGCAACTAGAGGAATGGAGAAAGATTCCCGTCCTTTATCAACTCGCTCTGGAGGAGTTAAAGAATAAAATTAAGCTGATCCAGACGGAATGGAAACTGATAGATGGTTTTAGCCCGATTGAGCACATTAAAACCCGGATCAAAGAACCCCACAGCATTGTGGAAAAGGTTCGGCGCAAAGGGCATGAGGTCACCCTGGACAATATATTGCGTGAAATTCATGATATCGCAGGCATGCGCGTGGTATGTGCTTTTGTCAAAGATATCTATCGTCTGATGGATCACCTCCGCACACGGGAAGACATTCGGATTCTAGAGGTCAAGGACTATATTGCCCATCCTAAGCCCAACGGCTATCAGAGTCTACATGTCATTGTGGAGATTCCATTGATTCTGTTTGAGGGCACACGCTGGATTAAGGTCGAAATTCAATTGCGCACATTGGCTATGGATTTCTGGGCCAGTATGGAGCATATTTTGTACTATAAGTTTGATAAGAAAGTGCCCGAACACGTGGTTAACGGGTTGACCGAAGCTGCACGTGCAACCTACGAACTGGATCAGAAAATGCTCAAATTGCGTGGCGAAATTTTATCGCTTAGCGAGGAACAGGATGTGGAAGAGACCTCGGTCAAACGAGCCGAGGAGTCAGCTTTGAAGGCACTTTCCCTCCCCGCAGATCACGCCACTTCTCGGTCGCAGACGTGCTAGGCATACAGGCACAGGATAACTAAAGCATTCAATCGAGGCTGTTCCCTCTCTCGTGCTGGAGCTTAGGAACTTATGTATGATGTATAAATAAAGAGCCGTCAAAACCACTATGATCATGGTTTTGACGGCTCTTTTATATATTTTTTAATCCAATATTACTGCTTCTCGTGAATCTCTGTGCTGATTTTCTCTACGATGTCCGCAATGCTGAATGATCCCAGATCGCCTTCGCCCCGTTTACGCACAGCTACAGTACCGGTTGTTTTTTCATTTTCCCCGATAACGAACATGTATGGAACCTTCTCCAATTGCGCTTCACGGATTTTATAACCAAGCTTCTCATTCCGAGTATCCACTTCGACGCGCAGACCCGCTTTCAGCAACGCTTCCTGCACCTCATTGGCAGTCTCGATATAGTTCTCGGATACAGGCAACAGCTTCGCATGAACAGGAGCCAACCACAATGGGAATGCACCTGTAAAATGCTCAGTCAGAATGCCCATGAAGCGGTCAATCGAACCGTAGATGGCACGGTGAATAACGACTGGACGGTGCTTCTGGTTGTCCTCGCCCACATAAGTGAGGTCGAACTTCTCAGGCATTTGGAAGTCCAATTGGATTGTTCCGCACTGCCAGCTGCGTTTGAGCGCATCGAGAATGTGGAAGTCAATTTTTGGACCATAAAATGCTCCATCTCCCGCATTAATACGGTAGTTCATGCCCAGATGTTCCAGCACGTTTTGCAAAGCTTGTTCCGCTTGATCCCACAGCGCTGGTTCGCCCATAAAGTCGTCCGGACGTGTGGACAATTCCACTGTGAATTCAAAGCCAAACACACTGTACATTTCGTTAATCAGCTTGATTACGTCTGTAATCTCTTTTTCAATCTGTTCTGGTGTCACAAAAATATGCGCATCATCCTGACAGAATGTACGAACACGCATCATACCGTTCAACGCACCGGACAGCTCATGACGATGCACTTGTCCAAATTCGGATATACGAATCGGCAGGTCGCGATAAGAATGAAGTTCATTTTTAAACACAAGCATATGCCCCGGGCAG
Source organism: Paenibacillus sp. FSL W8-0439 (assembly GCF_038008995.1). NCBI lineage: Bacteria > Bacillati > Bacillota > Bacilli > Caryophanales > Paenibacillaceae > Paenibacillus > Paenibacillus sp. FSL W8-0439. The sequence goes on along the minus strand of NZ_JBBPAK010000001.1, from coordinate 624,154 downwards.
TTCATCGGTTTCAGAGCAAATGTAGTTTCGTCTACTTCGGAGAAGTACATGTTTTCTTTGTAATGGTCATAGTGTCCCGATTGTTCCCACAGACGGTTGTTCATCATCAGCGGTGTACGTACTTCCTCATAGCCATGCAAACGTTGAATGTCACGGGAGTAATCTTCCAGCGCAGTACGGACAACCATACCTTTAGGCAGGTAGAACGGCATGCCAGGTGCTTCTTCGGAGAACATGAACAGTTCCAGTTCTTTACCCAGCTTGCGATGGTCGCGTTTTTTCGCTTCCTCCAGCAAGTGCAGATGCTCATCCAGTTGCGCTTTCTTCGGGAATGCTGTTCCGTAGATCCGTTGCAGCATCTTGTTGTTGGAATCGCCTCTCCAGTATGCACCCGCTACACTTAACAGTTTGAAAGCCTTGATGCGGCCAGTTGATGGCAGATGTGGACCACGACACAGGTCAAAAAATTCGCCTTGATCATAAATCGTAATTTCCGCTTCTTCCGGCAAATCACGGATCAGTTCCAGCTTCAATGGATCTTCCAGTTCACCAAAAATGCGAGTGGCTTCCTCACGGCTGACCACACGACGTGTAATCGGCAGATTTTCCTGCGCGATCTTCGTCATTTCCTTTTCGATCTTCGCCAGATCGTCAACGGACAATGGGTTTTCGATATCAATGTCATAGTAGAAGCCGCTGTCGATGACCGGACCAATACCCAGCTTCACGTTTTTCTCACCGTAAATGCGTTTGAGCGCCTGTGCCAGCAAATGCGCTGTACTGTGACGATAAATTTCCAGGCCGTCCGCACTGTCCAGCGTAATAATTTCAAGGTCAACGTTCTGATCCAAAACGGTGTTCAGATCTACAGCCTTCCCGTTCACTTTACCTGCTACTGCATTCTTTTTCAGACCGGAGCTGATCGAACCCGCCACGTCGGCGATGGATACACCCTGCTCGTACTCGCGTACGGCTCCATCCGGCAATTTCACTTGAATACTCACGATTAAAGCCTCCATTTCAAATTGTGTGCTATATCAAAATTGAACGCAAAAAAACGCCTCTCTCCCTCAAGGGACGAGTGCGTTCAGCTCGTGGTTCCACCCTAGTTCGGCTCGCTGCTGTACGTACATTCATGTTCATCGGAACATGCTCATGCACGACCTGCGTGGCCCTCCATTGGTATCCGTTAACGGGGATAAATCGGTGGGCGCTTACTGATGTCACTGCTAACTTGCACAGTTACATGTTCAACGTCACGGCTACAAAGGGGTAACTTCACATGCGGTTGCCGGAAAAGCTCTCAGCCTTGGCTTTTCTCTCTGAACGGCCCTTCAAGGAAATCATGTCTTTGGTCAATGCCTTGAATATTACTATATGCTACAGCATTATAGTTCAAATTCACAGGTATTTCAAGTGGGCGTTTATGTAATTTTATGCCCGTTATTGATCATCTGGCTGTGGAGACGAATCGGCTTATATTTACACACCACTAAAACCATTGTAAAATCATTTTATCTAGACGATACCGTACAGAAAGAGAGCGCGAGAGATGCCTAAGATTATTGTCACAGAAGAACAATGGATTCAAAAAGGAATGGAACGTTTTGAGCAGGGTGGAATCGATCAACTTGTTGTTGAAAAAATGGCCGCTGCTTTAGGGTGCAGTAAGAGCAGTTTTTATTGGTATTTTAACAATCGCAGCAGCTATATTCGACAGATTGTAGAGACATGGAAGGCACAGACGACGCAACAGGTTATGGCCGCGTCCATCACCCATGCTGCCGCAGATGAGCGGATTCGAGAAGTGCTAACCCAGATGTTCGGCAAGACGAAACGGGGAGATTTTCTGTTTTATCTACGCAGGCTGTCATTGAAGGATGATAGTTACCGTGCTTTACTCGATGAAGTTGAACAGATGAGAATGGAGTTTATGAAAGAGCTTTTAATCCAGAAGGGAATGCAGCCAGAAAAAGCCTTTCAGAGATCATGGATATTGTACCATTACTACTTGGGTTGGTATGAGCGTCACAAGCAAGAGACGTTAAGTGAAGAAGCCATTCAGCAGCATATTCATATGATTTGGACAGAGTGGATTTCAAATTAAGGAGGGAAGTCAGATGTTGGAGTTACTTACATGGGCAGTTGGCGGAATTTTATTTATACTGAGCGGCATGCATGTATATTGGGTATTCGGCGGACAAAAAGGTGCTAAGGCAGCGATCCCAAGCACGGGAACGGATTTGCTCTTTACACCCTCCAAAATAGGGACATCGATTGTTGCCATTTTACTAGCTTTAGCCGCTTGGTTCGTCCTGCAGCTAGGGGGAGTTGCACCATTTCGGTTTTTTCATTCCTTCTATTCCTACGGTGCAGGCTTGTTGTCGAGCTTATTTATTTTACGTTCAATAGGAGATTTCAAATGGGTTGGGTTCTTCAAGAGAAAAAAAGGAACGGTTTTTACAAAATGGGACACCGTGCTCTACTCGCCCCTTTGTTTTCTCTTGGGAACAGCCATTTTAATGATGATGCTTTTACGTACGGCGTAATTTTAAAGCTGATCTTTACCCGACTTGTTTTTTTCGTACGTCTCCACTCGTTTCTTTCTCAGTGAAAAAGTACAGTAAAGCCAGCACAGGCAAGATGACTCCAATCAGAGCACTGAAATTCCAACCACCTAACGCATAAGACCAACCGCCTAATGATGATCCAATCGCTCCACCGATGAAAAAGATAGACATGAACAATCCGTTCAGACGCCCTCTCGCTTCACTTCCCAAGGAATAAATAACACGTTGCCCAAGCACAAGATTTCCCGATACAGCCATATCCAGTGTAATGGCTGAAATAAAGAGAAGTATGAGCGCAACCGTCGAATGACTTTGAAAAATATAGATGACCAAAAAGGACAAGGCGGCAATGACCATAGCTAGCCCGGTTAATACTTTGCTCCAGCCTTTGTCAGCCAATCTCCCGGCAATCGGAGCAGCTATTGCGCCGCCTACACCTACTAAAGCAAACAGTGCAATCCCTTGCTGAGACATGCCGAAATCATCCGCCAAGCGTAGAGGGACAACCGTCCAAAACAGGCTGAAGGCACCAAATAAGCAGGCTTGATACAGGGCACGCCGGCGCAATGCAGGCGTTTGTTTGAACAGGGTACCTAGTGAGAAAATCAGTTTACTGTAAGATACCGTAGGCACAGGCTTGCGCTCCGGAAGTGCTTTCGACAGGAGAATCGTCAACAACGTCAAAACAATGGCTGACATAATAAATACGGCTTGCCATCCCCAGATGCTGGTTATGAAGCTTGCCAATGGACGTGCGAACATAATCCCTAGCAGGAGTCCACTCATAACATTCCCTACAACCCGTCCGCGCTGCTCTTCGGATGCTAAATAGGTAGCATACGGCACCAGTATTTGGGCAACTACAGATCCAACTCCAATGAACAAGGATGCAGTAAGGAACAACGTGGCATTGGGGGCGAAGGCAGCAACGAGCAATGCACAGACTGTAATGATGAGCGATACGATCATTAGACGTCGATTTTCAATAATGTCACTAATCGGTACGATAAACAGCAATCCCACAACATAACCGATTTGAGTTAAGGTGACAATGAAGCCCGCTGTTGTGGAAGAAAGACCCAGCGCCACATGAATAGGCCCTACCAGAGTTTGAGCATAGTAAAGGTTGGCAACAATAAGGCCACATGCTGCTGCCAACAGAAACATCATCCAATTTGAAATACGGTTACCTTCTACGGCTTGTTGTTCTCTTTGCATGATAATCCTCCTCAAGAATTTAAATACTGAACGTATAGTTCGTTAATTCGATAATCAAATAATATACTGAACGTTTCGTTTTGTAAATAGGCAAATTCAAATTTTTATTCTTACCCGATATTTGATATACTGAACGTATAGTTTACTTTTCTATGTTTTCTTATATCTATGTAAGAAGGTGAGCATTCCAGTGCAGAGTAAAAGAGGACGTCCGCGTAATGTTGAGTCGCAAAAATCTATCCTTACCGCTTCTTATGAACTACTGTTGGAGCAAGGATTTGGGGCTGTTACGGTAGAAAAAATTGCTGAGCGAGCAAAAGTGAGCAAAGCCACCATATATAAATGGTGGCCTAACAAAGCTGCCGTAGTAATGGATGGTTTCTTGTCAGCTACCATGGCAAGATTGCCCGTACCCGACACAGGTCGTGTATTGGACGATATTCTTATTCATGCTACGAATTTAGTACGGTTTCTAACCAGTCGAGAAGGTAAAATCATTACGGAGTTAATTGGTGAAGGGCAACTTGATCCAGGATTAGCAGAGGCATACCGAACACGATATTTTCATCCTCGAAGACTTGAAGCCAGGCATCTAATTGAGCGGGGAATAGAGCGCGGGGAATTGAAGGAGCATCTCGATGTTGAATTATGTATCGATCTCATTTATGGGCCGATTTTTTATCGATTGCTGGTAACTGGTTATCCATTAGACGATGCCTATGTGCGACAATTAGTCATGAATGCGTTCGAAGGGATTAGCTTGGACTGAATTACGAATGCCATATAAGCGGCGACCGTTCTCCCGTGCAATAAACCCTCAGACTGCACCAAGCAGCCACCACAGAGTATTCTCTGAGAATGGCTGCTTTTTTCTTTTTTCTTTTTTCTTTTACCCGCCGATCCTCTATGCTAACTCCTGATTTATTTATTCGTCAGGATCTGTACTAATCTTTTGCAGTAAGTCGATTAGAAGGTCCTCTTCCTCTTCGGATAAATTGCGGGCAAGACCGGCATTGAGCTCGTCCAATATCCCTTGTAAGACAGGAGCGAATTCTAACGCCTTGGCCGTAGGAGACACAAGTTGGGAACGACGATCATTGGGGTCCGTTTTACGTTCAATGTAGCCTGATTCCTCTAATTGTTTTACAGAGCGTGTCGTGGTTGCCTTGTCAAATTTAAGTTCATTCGTCAGCTGCTCCTGTGTAATGCCCGGCCGCTGCAAAATCAGCTTTAGGAAACTGTGTTGTCCCCCACTGCCGATTCCATAAGGAGCCAGTTTTTTGGACAGTATTTTTTGATTTCGACGGTACAGGTGGGAAATTAGCTTTCCAATCGGTTTTTTTCTCATCAAATACACCTCATTGGCTTGAAAATGGCAATCCCCAGCTGGGACCAAAACAAAGTTTACAATACTATTGTTGCGCACGCAACTAATTTGCTGTACACTAGAACCGTTCATTTAGTTGCGCATGCAACTAATAAAAAGGGCTTTCAACGATAAAGAGGTGTTCATAATGAGTTCAACTGCTACAACTGCTGCAACCTATCAAGAGAATATCGAAGTTCAGAAGAAACGTTGGATGATTTTGATTGTTTTAAATCTGTTTACGTTTATGTCCACTTTGGATGGAAGCATTGTTAATATTGCTCTTCCTGTGTTGTCTCGCACGTTACATTTACCCGTGGCACAAATTGAATGGGTGACAACCGCCTATTTAATGGCGATATGTACCGCTATTTTATTTTTCGGCAAGCTGGGGGATATGGTCGGTAAAATCAAAATATTCAAAATCGGCACAATCATATTCATTCTCGGCTCCCTATTGTGCGGTCTTAGCTCTTCACTCTCCCTATTGCTGATTTCCCGCATCATTCAGGCCATTGGAGCATCCATGACCATGGCGAACAGCCAAGGGATCGTAACAGATATCTTCCCGTCCACTGAACGGGGCAAAGCGCTTGGCCTCATTGGAACCTTCGTTTCTCTGGGCAGTATCGCCGGGCCGAGCTTGGGCGGTATTATTGTCTCCTCGCTGGGCTGGCAATACATTTTCTGGGTGAATGTACCGATAGGCCTGGTCGCAGTCTTTCTTGGCTGGAAGCTTCTACCGAAGGATCTGATCAAGGTGAAGGATAAGGTTGACATTCCCGGCAGCCTGGTGTTTGCCATTTTTATTCTGACCTTGTTCGTCGGATTGTTGCTGGGACAGCAGGTCGGGTATGGAGACGCACGTATTATTGCTTCACTGGTGGTGGCTGTAGTTGCTTTTGCTGTATTCATTCGGTTGGAATTGCGTCGTCCGCAGCCGCTGTTACAGCTCGCATTATTCAAAAATCCATTGTTCTCACTCAGTATCCTGTGTGCTTTTCTGGTGTTCGTCGCTAACTTCTGCTTTAACATCATTTCGCCTTTCTATGCGCAGAATATGCTGAACTTGTCGCCTTTTTATGCCGGATTTCTGCTGATGTTGTTCCCCATCTCTATGGTTATTGTGGCCCCGCTCAGCGGTGCGCTTTCCGATAAAATCGGGTCTGAACTGCTCACTTTCGCCGGGCTGGTCGTTATGGTCGTTGCCCAAATTGGATTAGCCCAGCTGCATGCAGGCAGCTCCATCCCGCTCGTCGGTCTGTGGATTGCCATGCTGGGTATTGGCAGTGGTTTATTCCAATCGCCGAACAACTCGCTGATTATGTCCAAGGTACCCCGCACACAGCTCGGCTCAGCCGGAAGTGTTAATTCGCTGGTGCGCAACGTCGGTATGGTTGTAGGGATTACGCTGGCCACATCCATTCTCTTTTATATTATGAGTAAAGAGGCTGGTTATCGGGTCACCGGCTTAGTTCCGGGTCATCCTGAAATTTTTCTGTCAGGCATGCATGTAGTCTTTATGACGTCTGCCTCCATCTGTCTTGTGTCGGCATTGTTAACAGGCTGGAGGCTGATCGGGGCTAAACGGGCAAGAACGCAACAAGATAAGAGATAGGGCCTCCTTACACTTCTACTAAACGCCCATTCTCTCTCCAGGATTGCAGTATTTTCTCAAGTACCCACTGATTCTTGTATCCGTCATCGAACAATGGGGCTCGGTCCACGAACTCCCCCCTTGCCAGCTTAACAAAATCGCCATCGGCTGTATGATTATAGATTGGTGGAACAGCCCAATTCTCGTATTCGGCATCCGGGTGTTCCAGGTCACGCAGCACGATGCGAATACTTTCCGGATTATTGAGACTAGCGTGCAGCGTACCGAGCTCGCCGTAGATATCCACTTCGATATCGTGACGTTTGCCGATGGCATTTTTGTGAGTGATGAAGGTACCCACGGTATTATCGCCAATGATGCCATGAAAGGCGGCGAGATCTTCCACATCCACTTTTACAGGCAGACCCGTGACCGGATCGGGCCGCTCAGGTGTAATGATATGTAGCAGCGCCGCGACGCTTTTAAATTCACCAATCAGAAAACGGGCCAGATCAATAATATGTGAGGCAGTATCCCCCACGACTCCAGAGCCGGCCTTGGCTAAATTGTGTCGCCATGTATACGGATGCTGACGATACGGTGAAAATGAATCCATTAGATAGCGGAATTGAATATTGTAGATTTTACCCAGCTTATGCTCTTCCAGCAGCTGCTTGACATATTGGAAGGCCGCTCCGTAGCGATGCTTGTAGTGAACCAGCAAAGGCACTGGATTCGCAGTATACAGCTTTTTCAATTCACCTGCCTCAGACCACGTGAGCGTCAATGGTTTTTCTGCCAGTACAGCTTTGTGTTCTTCCAGCGCAATCCTAATAATGTCAAAATGCACATCATTGGGTGTCAGCGACAGAATCGCATCTACCTTTGGGTCACGGATCAATGCTTCATAATGGGAGTACCGCTTGGAAGCAGGCAGTTGCAATTGCTCTCCGATGACTTGAAGGCGGTTCGCATTTACATCACTAACGGCCACAATCGATACCCCCGACATGCTGTGTAATGATCTGATATGATATTCAGCGATCAAGCCCAAGCCGATGATCCCCACCCGAATGGGTAGGATTGGGGAGGTAAAGGTACTCATATGTTCAGAATTCCCTTCTTTGCAATTTGGTTTGATATCTGGAGCACATTTCTTTTTGCTATGCAGTATCACCCTTACCTTTGTAGAATAGTCCCCACCAAGTGAATACAATTCCCCGTAAAAAAAAGAATCTGCAGCTCCGTTGTTCGGTTTTGCAGATTCTTTGTACCTCTTCTCTATATTAACTACATCATTTCGACTACATCAAAAATGTACCTACGACAAAAGATACCCCGATGATGATTGAGCGTAGCAGTTGTGCCAGAGCCACATTGCCTTTAGCAATTTCCTCGCACACCTTGGTACGCGGCGTTACCAGATCAAAAATCACATAGACCAGGCACAGCACTACAATGCCTACGGCCGACCAGGTCAGCATATCGAGCCATGAATGGCTGCTATACGACACCATTCCCACGATGATACACAGGCCTAGCAGCTTTGCCCCCATGTAGATACCTGCCGCTTCATTGCCGCGTGCGATTTCCTGATTATCGTTATAACGTGTCAGCAAGCTGAACACAAAATAACCTACGATTAAGATGGCAAACAAGATAAGCAGGCCGATACCTACATTGCCCAATGCGTTGCCCAAACTGATATGAGAGTCCAATTTTTTTCCTCCTTATGATACTTATGAATAGGGAACAGATCTGTTCGAATAGTATACATTGTGCAATTCGCCTATACAGCGGGTGGATTAGAAGGTTCGTTGGCAACGGAGGCAGCGCAATAATAGGCCATATCCCCTGTTACCTTTTCACCGATTCGCGGCAGGACCCCCGCAAAACGCCCCCCGATCACGAATATGCCTGTCAGCACGTAGCCGTGAAATAGCCCTTCCTCCGTCTGCACCTCTGCGCTCTGCATGGGCCACAGCTGCTGATAAATCTTAGGCTGTCCCTCGTAATAAGCGGCAATATGTGCGGCTTCCTCCTGTTCAGGCGTTAGTGGAGCATCAACTTGATGAAGCAGATCAGGCTGGTCAGCCTTCACATTTTCAACCACTCCCAAGACGCCTTCCAGTCTCTCCTCGGGTTCAGGCTGCTCAATCAAATGCGTCCCTTTACCCTCTCGTCCCCATATACCTTTGGCGACATAAGGCTCTTGATTTTGTAGAAACACGGATGGCTCAAAATATGTAGGTAGCAGGTAGGTTCGTATGACCTCCAGCTCCCGGTCGTCAAATAAACGAAAACCGCAGAACGCTGGTGTCTGCTCATTGCGCTCGTACAGCGACCATACGGTTGCGGTGAACCCCTTGCTCTGGGTAATGATATGCTGCGGCGGATTAATTAGTCCTATTTTCCCGTCTGCCACCATATCCATTAACGCCTGCCCCACCTCAAGACCCGTGTCCTCTTCCCGATCATCAATCAGGTATTCCAGCGGATACAGGCGATAGAGGATGTGAATCTGCTCTCCCCGGTGATACAATCCTTCATTCGGGATAATTTCCAGTTCTTCCAATGGCGCATAAACCACTTCAAACCCGGCTTGTTCACATAAACGCATGATATATTTGGTATTCGTCTGATCCTCGATATGCCAATCATAGCAAGTGAAGTGCACCTTTGTCCCTAAACCCTTGCGGCTATAAAAATGAATGAGCTCCGTCAAAGCAGACTGAATCGCCTCATCCATTCCAGATGAGGGTCCATGTAGAGCAATATCATCCCTTGACATTCCCTCACTATGCAGCACCTCAAGCAGCTTTCCTTCGAGATAAGCCACCTCGGGAATCCCGGTTGGGGTATCGGTGTTATTCTCAATGCACTTGATCCCCGCTTCCCCCACAATCCAGTCCTGTCGGGTGATCCCATCCGGCGTGGCCTCCATACGTGCAGCACGCAGCAAGCCTGGATGAATTCCCAACCGCTCCACCAGGTATTCATCCGGCATATAGCGCTGGATGAATTGCTGAACCTTGCGATAAATACGATGTACCGCCTCAGAAGCAGCCTGAAGCTCTGCCAGCTCGCTTTCCCGATACACCGTTAAGGCCGGCACGCAATAGGACTTGCCGTACATGCGATGATACGGAATCATACGGCTAATTTCACCCTGAAAAAGCTCGTCATGTTCATAAGGCAATTGCCGAATCGTACGTATGCTCATCTTAACCCCCAGAAAAAAAGCCGCTGCGTGAGCCGCTGCTGCCAAAACCACTGTGTGAGCTGGAAGATGAAGACGAGCTCTTGCGATAAGAACTGGAAGATGAACGGCTGCTATGATATGAGGAGCCTCCGCTATAATAGGTCGATCCGCCATAATAATACCCGCTGCTGCCTGAATCCCGGCAGGCCGTTTGCTCCGATACAGGAAGCTCGTCGCAGTCATAATATTCGTCGTCACCGCAACCCGTCAGAGCGGCTGGGACAGCCAACATCAGGGCAAAGGCCGCCATCCGTGCACGAGAGCCGGGCTTGGATTTCATGGTTTCCCAAGAATGCTCCATCACAGATCGACCTCCTTCACAAACAAATGCACCTTTTTCAGCTGAGGGTCCAATACTGAATATATAAATTCGTATGTTTTGCCACCCAAAACCGTATAGTGATCCAGTAGCCGTTGGGCCAGCTCCAAGGTAAATACCGAGCCTTCCCGCTGATCCATACTTCGGAACGCAGGCTCATGCCATACCCAGTACAATGCGCTGAATGTGGAGCTGTAGCCTCCCTCACTAGCCAGGACGAGGTCTGTGATCGACGCGCCGTAAGGCTTCGCACGTTCCCCCGTAAATTCGGTTACATAGACGGAATGATCCGTATGCTCCTCACTTTCATTCGAGATATGCGCCCACAGCTTGTCATGGAGACGCGTAGCGTCTACAAGCTTGCGCAGGAACAGCTCATCTCCCGATACGGACTCCCGTGTTAGGCTGCGCAGTTCCTTTTGAGTGTCTTCTGACCATTCGCGATACGTTAATGAATAATAGATGATGATTCCCTTCCCTTCCTGTACGCTTCTGTCATGAGGTTTACTATAAATCCAAGCATCTGTCGTCGTTCACTATACGAGATTCTACCTTGAAAAGGTTCAATTTGGAAGAAAAATACGACAAAAAGCCGCAATCCCCAGGATTACGGCTTGGTTGTAACGCCTATAGTTTGATATTGCTTTCGTCGAAATACTCCTCAAGTGTCAGCCCCTGCTTGGCAACATCCTCTGCAATATCTACTCCCACATAACGGATATGCCAAGGCTCGTACACATAGCCAGTCACATCTTCTTTACCCTTCATATAACGAATAATAAATCCGTATTCCGGTGCATGTTGTTCCAGCCATTCACCTTCCTTAGAAGCACCGAAGGATTGCTCCAGCTCATTGCCTACGCTGGGGCTGGATACGTCAATGGACAATCCCGTCTGATGCTCACTCGTACCTGGTACGGCGCTGACTTTAGAGGCATATTCCTGCCCCTTTGTCTTTACATTGTTGTTGAAAATAGACACCTGACGCTTATAGGATCGGTATCCCGATACCGCACGCAGTTCAATGCCGTCCTTTTTCGCACCGTCGAACAGCTTCTCCAGTGCCTCTGCCGCTTCCTTACGCAAATGCCGCTTCTCATGCGGTCCCTCGAAGGAAAAAGGCACCTGCGGCTCCACCAGATCATCCGGGACATAGCCCACGGGCAAGCTGCGCTTTTTGTTCACAACGACTGTATCTGAAGTCGCATTGGTGACAACCGCTGTTCCATCCTCTTCCTTAACCGTAGCTTGCAGCGCACTCTGGCTCCGCAACGCCATTACAGGGTCGGCTTGTCCGCTTCCAGTACCCGCGGTGGCTTGTCCAGCGCTAGCGCTGCCATTCCCCGCATCCGGCTGGGTGGAAGGCTGTACATTCTCCTGTACCGCTGTAGACGATTTTAATGGCTCACTTTCCTGTCCACCTGATCCTCCTTGCTGGCACGCTGCTAGCAATAGACCCGGCAGGATCAGCCCCGGAATAAGCGCTTTAGTCCATCGCTGAGATGTGCGCATCTGTTGTATATGTCGTTTCATGCTGGTATCTCCTCCAATATTGCAATTGATACATGACTTGCAGTGACTTTTCCGTTTCCCCATTGTAACTGAACTTTGGACACACTTCGAAGCTGTTATCCTATCCAATGAAGGTGAACAGTCTCGAAAAAGGAAGCATATCCCCGAATTGTTACGGATTATGACGTTTTTGCGGGATTGCAGCCCGAGCTCGCTCGGCTACCCGTTCACGTATGAGTTTCAATGCTTCTTCAGCACGGGGTAACCTCGGCAGCAAAGACGTAATATCAGTTTCCTTCTTGAAAGCAAGTTTCTGTGGCAGATGGATTTCAATGGCATGAAAGCCTGCTCCGGGACGATGCAATGCTCCTTCAGCTGCGGATTCTGCAATCCATTCGCTAATTGCTGCCGATCCGCTGCGTCCGCCCTCCGCGCGTGAGGTAGGCTCAAGCGCGGGGGAGGTTCTCTGCACATGGGATAACTCTCCAGCCCAAGCACTAAACACGTACTCCAGCAGCTCTTCCGGCGTCATTCCGATCAACGCCGGACAGTGTTGGGGCTCGTTTTTCAGTCCAGCCTGAAGAGCTTCCTTCACGTCTTCGACTGCCCCCACTCCATTCTCTCTGCTGGAAACGGCGGTCTCAGCTGCGAGTTGAATAATTTCATCCAGCGACAGGCAGGCTTCTCCTTTCAGGAGACGGTAGATGTCCAAAGGCTCCGCTTTTAGCTGCTCCAGCCATGCCTCTCGCTCTTCCAGGTTCAGTACAGGCACTGGGCCAGTCCATTGGACGGGTTGTGCGGAAGGTACACCCGTCGATTCACCTTCCGGCCCATTTCCGTCAAATCCCACGATCCATCGACCGTCAGTTACGTCCAGCTTCACTCGCGGTCTCGTCATCGCCTTCATCCTTTCTCTGCTCACTCGATCCATACATCATTTTGCAACGCAATCAGACCACGCAGTTCATCATCAGACATTTCGGTGAGCCAATGTTCACCCGAGCCGACAACCTGTTCGGACAGTGCCTTTTTGCTCTCGATCAGCTCATCGATTCTTTCCTCCAGTGTCCCCTGACAAATCAACTTGTGCACTTGTACATTGCGACTTTGACCAATACGGAATACCCGGTCTGTCGCCTGATTTTCCACCGCAGGATTCCACCAGCGATCATAGTGAATGACATGGCTGGCACGCGTCAGGTTCAGACCCACGCCACCTGCACGCAAGGAAAGTACGAATATATTCGGTCCTTTTCCCTGCTGGAAGTTGTGAACCATTTCGTCCCGTCTGGTTTTCGCCAGTCCCCCATGCAGGAAATATGGCTCTTCTCCCAAAATTTTGGCCAAACGGGAAACCAGTAGTTCTCCCATCGACACATATTGGGTGAAAATCAGCGCCGATTCATCGTTCTCGCGAATGGTTTCTACCAATTCCAGCAGTCGCTCCATTTTGCCCGAGTTTTCGGCTTTACTGCTGTCAGCACGGCCTGGAATAATTAAACCCGGATGGTCACAGATTTGCTTCAACTTGGTCAGCGACGACAGGACAAGCCCTTTGCGGGCCATACCGACTTGTCCATCCAGTGTTCCCAATAATTGATCCACCACGCCGCGGTATAATCCGGCCTGCTCTGGTGTCAGTACGCAATAGGACTTCAACTCCAGCTTCTCTGGCAAATCCTTGCGGATATCCGGATCGCTTTTGAGCCGACGCAGCATGAACGGGGAGACGAGACGATGAAGCTCACGCAACGCGGACCCCCGTTCCTCTCCTGCCAGACTGTACCGCTGGCGGAATGAAGACGCTGTACCAAGATACCCTGGATTCAGGAATTGGAAAATAGACCACAGTTCGCTCAAGCGATTCTCTACCGGAGTACCTGTCATGGCAATCCGATGTGGGGCGGACAACTTCATGACGCTTTGTGCCTGCTTAGTGCGTGCATTTTTTATATATTGCGCCTCATCCAACACGATGGAAGACCAGTAGACCGCAGATAAATCGCTGCCGTCCCGGCCCGCCAAATGATAGGTAGTGAGGACGATATCATACTCGCGTACATTTTCCTGAAACTGCTCCCCGTGGAGTCGCTGGTTGCCATGGTGAATATAAAGCGACAAATCCGGTGAAAAGCGCTTCAATTCCCGCTGCCAGTTGCCAAGCAAGGACGTCGGACAGATGATTAACGCCGGACGCTGATCCTCTGCTCCGATGCCACCATCGAGCAGACAGGTAATAACCTGAATCGTTTTACCCAGCCCCATGTCGTCCGCCAGGCACACACCAAAGCCCAATCCGCGCATCGCAGCCAGCCATTGAAAACCCCGCTCTTGATACGGCCGTAGTGCACCATGCAGCGTCTCCGGCACAGGACGCGGCTCTACGGAACGGAGTACCCCTCCCTCAGCCAACGACGCAAGCAATCCGGCGGATTCCGCGCCAAAGATAGACAAGCCCTTCCATGAGGCCTCGCCTGCACTTTCATTTTCCGCAGCCAAATGCATCCATTCGGACAAGCTCATTTCACCGTTTTCTCCACGCTTGATAAAGCGCAGCACCTGACGAATTTCCTTGGGGTCTACCTCGATCCATTCCCCTCCGAGACGTACGTATGGCAAATTGGCCGCGACGATGCTTTCCAGTTCCTCCATCGTCAAGGCCGTATCCCCCAGCACAGCCTCGGCATCAAACGAAATCATGCGGTTAATGCCAACAGACGATGTATCGGCGATCACACCATCTGGCTTGGTCCCCTGCTCTGTCGAGCGCATTTTAAGCCGCAAGCCTGCACGTCTTCGCCCCTCCCGGCTCCAGCGTGAAGGCATTTGCACAGTAATACCGTTCTTTTGTAAAGAAGGTACGGCTTCCGTCAGGAAGCGGAAGAACATCTCCGGCTCCAGGGTCAACCCCTCGGGATAAGGGCGGTTTAATGCTTCCTGCAATATAGGTGCCGCTTCAGCCGCCTGTCCGAGCCTCGTCAGCAGTTGCGCCTGCACTTGACGGTACACAATTTCACCGCGAACCAGATCACGTTCAGGATATGCCCACAATGCCAGAGCAGGCAGTCGTAATCCGGGCTCTGCATCGCTTTCTGCCCAAAAGGTAATGCGCCATTCCTGGATACTCTCTTCCAAAGAAGGCTCCAAACGAAGGCACAGACGCAATTGCCCTTCAATGGGTTCCTTGGCTTCCCGTTCGGTGACAGGCATCGTGCTTCCCTCAAGAGAGGACGCCTGAAGAACCAGCTCCTCCATCTCAGCAGGCGTTCCCTGAATCGCAACCTGACGCGAACCCGTCAACAGACTGTTCCACCACAGCTCCGCCAGCGGTGATCCTCCGCGCCGATAATCTGCCCGATATCGTCCCAGCTCACGATCTGACGCAGCCAGCACCGCGGTCGTTTCTGCATGAACGACCGCACACAAGAAGGAATACAGCACCATTCCAGCTGCATCCTCACGTGTTTCTGGCTCCTTGCCCGCAAAAACGGCCGGAGCTGCCATACAAACAGCCGGCATCGCAGCTGCCAGCTCATGAAAGCGGCGGATGTCCTCCTCTTCGCGAAGCCGAGGAATCCACACCCCTACCGCCGCATCCGGACCGCGTCGTCGCGGTCCAGAGGGACGCGCCTCTGTAAGTGATGGCACGATTTCGCCCCGCTGCATCAGCTCTAGCGCAAAATAAGCAGCCTTTTGCCAATATTGCATTTCCTCGCCAAGCGTAATGCCCGAAGCCGCACAGCCCTTCTCGTCCATGCGAGTCAGCAGAGCCATCGTCTCGCGAGGTTCCAGTGCCAGACCCTCCAGCGTACGCCCCAGCATGGAACGTCTTTTGCCACCTCTGCCCGCGGTTTCCACGCGAGCATTGTTAGGTATCCGCACCTCGGCAAGACGCAACGCAGCCTGCCGAAACGGCCGAAGGTCTCCCTTCAGCGTCAGCCTGCGGATCACACTGCTCCACGCATCAATACGTGGTTCCGACGTCTCACCAGAAAAGCAAAAAAACACATCTCCGAGCCATATTCCATAAAGCGGTTGATTCATATCTGTCTCCCGTCCAGCCTTTTGAATTATTACTCTTCATCATATACGAAAACGGGCTCTTTTCAAAACTTTATCACAAAAATAATTGGAAAGTCATACGTTAATAACCTTAAATATTCATGTAATTAACAATTAAGAGACTTATCCTTCCTGATCGGCCTCATCATCCTTCAGATAAGGATTCAGGCTGTCTTGCAGCAGCCGTTTGACTTGCATACGCAGCTCTTTCGGATATATAACCTCGGCCTCCGGCCCGTATTTTAACAGAAGTCTGGATACATATTTAAACTCTTCGACCGGGATATGTCCGTACCATTCCTGACCCCGCGATTTCTCATGAGAAACATTTTGGAAGAGGGGGTCTGATTCCGCCAGCCGAGCACCTAATGGTGTAAATTTTATTTTGGACGGAATTCCCGTACGCGAATCCTCCGCAGTCAACCATTCCTTAAGGGTGGGAAGGCCGGATAAGGTGTCTTCCAGTATGGACATTGTCATCACTCTGTCTGAGCGGTACAAAATGATCCGATCTCTGCTTTGCGCAGGCATGTACCAATATCCGTGATCAAAATAGAGCCCCACCGGATATACTTTCGTCCACTTGTCCCCAGAAGCGGAGCGGTAAAGCATGTTCACCCGGCGTTTATTCAACGCAGCCTCCAAAATGAGCGAGGTGTAGGGTGACTCTGCGTGAGTCGGCATCATCCGAAAAGCGATATAGTCCTTGAATTGATCAATGCTATCCCGCACATCCTGAGGAAGCTCGGCATAATAGTGCTCGGATAAATGCTCCCGCACCGACCCGAAGGGGATGTCCGGGATATTTTCCAGCAGCTGCAGCATGAGAAAAAGACCAAAAGCCTCATCACGAGCAAGATGAAGGGGAGGAAGAAGTCGATTGGGAAGTGCCCGATAGCCGCCATGAGGTCCGGTTTCGGTATACAGGGGTAACCCGGTCTGCTGCAAATAGTCGAGATCTCTTTGAATCGTCCTGACGGAGACACCAAACCGCTCGGCCAGCTCACGTGCCGTATATTTTTTTCGGGAATCCAGTATCCTCATAAGTGCGATTCTGCGTTCGTTCATCAGGTACTCCTCTAATAAAAATAAAGTTTAAACGATTATTTTACTACGACAAAGTATGTCATAAATAGATTGTAACATAGGTGATAGAAAGGAGTGATGAACCATGGATGCTATAAAATCCAACAAAGTCGTATTGTATATTGCCGTGAGTCTTGACGGGTATATTGCACTGCCGGATGGCTCGGTAGACTGGCTGTTTGATGTCAAAGGGGATGGTGGCGACAATGGATATGCCGACTTTTACGACACTGTAGGTACGGTACTGATGGGCAGGCTGACGTATGAAGAGGTATTGAAGCTTTCCGATGATTTCCCCTATGCTGGCAAGCCTTGTTATATACTCACCCGGTCATTAGCGAAGCATGAGCAAGCACCGCATGTTACATTTACGGACGAGGATCTGTCTGAGCTAGTTCCGCGTCTGCAAAAACAATCGGAAGGTTTGGTATGGCTAGTAGGTGGAGGTCAGTTAGTTCAGGCCTTCATGCAGGCTGGACTGCTAGAAAAGGCGATCATTGCGATCATTCCTAAAGTGCTTGGACAAGGAATACCGTTATTTCCAGAAGGAACACTGCCAAGTACATTTGAACTCCAAGAAATAGAACGCCGCGGGGATATTGTACTGCTTTATTATAATGTATAATTATGTTAACAAAAAAGCCTTCGGATGTTCAGGATCATGCAATCTCCCTGACATACGAAGGCTCTTCTGCGTATTTTATTTAATTATTTGGTCTTCAAATTATCCCATGTTCTCTGGAAATCCTCGAACAGCTTCCCAGCATCCGATTTACCTGCCACATAAGCTTGCATCTGACTTCCGAATTCTTGCTGCGCTCCTTCAGGATAACGGCTAAAGAACCAGCCCAGCAGTTTATTTTCCTGACTGTATTTCACCACTTCGGCACCCAGTTGGCCCATATCGGCCTCTTCTCCTTTGATGCTCTTGAACGCTGGAATGAACTTAAATTCCTTGGTGATATACTTTTTCCCTTGCTCGGATGTCACCATCCAATTTAAGAACTCTTTGGCCTCAGCTTTGACAGACGAATTTTTATTAACCACCCAGTTATTGGCGACACCTACAAACAGCTTATCTCCGGCTGTTGCATCTTCACCAATCGGCATAGGCAGAATACCCAGATTCAGCTTCGGATTAATTCCGTCAATTTGGACCTGAGTCCAGTTCCCTTGCTGCATCATGGCAGCCTTGCCAGTGGCAAAGTTCGTTACCTGCGTATTGTAATCAGTCGTGAGCGGCTTCGAATTGCCATACTTGAGCGTCAGATCGAGCAGCTTGATCCACTCGGCGAATACAGCATTGCCCGGAATTTTGGCTGTGCCATCATTCAGTCCTTTGACGAAGCCCGACGGGTCTGGCTGATTAGCAAATGCCACGTTCAGCAAATGATTGCCCAGCACCCAAAACTCCTGGTATCCATTGGAGAAAGGTGTAATCCCTGCGGCTTGCAGCTTTTGCGCAGCAGCCTCCAGCTCAGACAGCGTTTTAGGAGGCTCGGTGATTCCAGCCTTTTTGAACAAATCCTTGTTATAAATAAAGCCGTATCCTTCCAGGTTCATTGGCTGACCGTACAGCTTGCCATCCTTGGTCATCGGTTCTTTGGCGACATCGACCACATCACCAACCCAAGGTTGGTCGGATAGGTCCTCCAAATATTCCATCCACGTATCCAGCTCACGATATCCGCCGACATTAAAAATATCCGGCTGTTCACCAGAAGCAAACTTGGCCTTCAACGCCGCCCCATAGTCACTACCCCCACCTACGGTCTGAATGTCGAGTTTAATCCCCGGGTGAGTCGCTTCATACTCCCCCTTCATGCGATTTAGTGCTTCTGCAATCTCTACTTTAAACTGAAAAATGTGAATGGTTTTCTCCTTAACTTCCTCATTGCTTGCATTTTGCCCCCCGCTGCTGTTACATCCCGCCAAAACCAGAGCAAAAGCTGCAAAAAGCAAAATCAGTGCTTGGGCTTTCTTTTTAAAAGTATGCGTTTTCATATTTATGTTCCTTTCTATTCTAGGTTTCATAGCACCATAATCAACACTCAACCTTTAACCGAACCTGCCATAATCCCTTGTATAATATATTTTTGCATGGCCAGAAAGAACGCGATGACCGGCAAGATACCCAGCACCAGAGCAGGTAATGCCAAATCCCACTGCTTCGTATATTGTCCGAAAAAGGCATAGGTTGCAATCGGAATGGTGCGCAATTCAGCCTTTTGCAGCACGAGAGAAGGCAGTAGATAGTCATTCCAAATCCAGAGTGTATTCAAAATAATAACTGTTACCATCATGGGCAGCATCAACGGATATACAATCCGGAAAAACACCCCGTAAGGCGTGCAACCGTCTACTGTAGCTGCTTCTTCCACCTCGACTGGCACACCTTTGACGAATCCGTGAAAGAGAAAGATGGACATAGGAGCCCCAAATCCCAGATAACAGATTACCAGACCACTAATACTGTTCATTAAATCCAGCGTACTTACAACCTTGACCAAAGGGATCATCACCGATTGAAAAGGAATGACCATCGCGGCCACGAACAGGCTGAACAGCACCCGATTGTAACGTGTTGGATGCCTAACCATTCGATAAGCAGCCATTGAGCTGATCAGTACGAGCAGCAGATTGCTGACCACCGTAACCACGAATGAGTTCCATAACGCTTCAGGAAAACGCGTAATGCTCCAAGCTCTAGCATAGTTGCTCCATACAAATGTTTGTGGCCAGGCCGCAGAATCCGTGAGCAGGTCACCAAAGCTTTTGACCGAATTCACGAACAAAAAGTAAAACGGGACGAGGAATACCAATGCGACGAGGATCATCACCAACTCAGTCGCCCAGGTTCCAACGCGGTAGCGATTGTTTGTTTCCATCTACGATTCCACCTCCCGGCTTTTCGTCAGGCGTACCTGAAGGCTCGTAACGAGAGCAACAATGATAAAGAAAATAAGTGCTTTAGCCGTTCCCAACCCATAACGATTATTGACAAACGCTTCATTGTATATATTGAGCGCCACTGACTCTGTTGAACCAAAAGGACCACCCTTCGTCAATGACAGGTTGAGATCGAACATTTTAAACGACCATGATATCGCCAGGAAGAGACATACCGTAATGGCGGGCATGATCAAAGGCAGTATAATCGACCGCAAGATTTGCATCCGGCTCGCTCCGTCAATCTCGGCTGCCTCCAGCATATCCCGGGGCACGTTGGTCAGGGAAGAGATATAAATCACCATTAAATAACCGGCTGTTTGCCAGATAAACACGATCACAATGCCCCAGAAGGCCGTAATCTCATCTCCCAGCCAGGACAGGTTGAAGAAGGATAACCCCGTACTCTCGCCGATCGCTGCAAATCCCTTGACGAAAATAAACTGCCAGATAAAACCGAGCAACAGACCTCCGATCACATTAGGCATGAAAAAAATAGTTCGAAGCACATTTTTTGTTTTTAGCGGCTTGGTTAGAAAATACGCCAGCAGAAAACCAAAGATATTGGCTGCCACCACTCCAATCACCGTAAAACGGACGGTAAACCAGAACGCTGTCCCGAATTTGTCGTCATTTAATAAAATGTGACTGAAATTATCCAGCCCGACCCACTTTGCCTGATTGGCTACCCCATTCCACTCTGTAAAAGAATAGTACATTCCTAGCATGAAAGGGATTACAATAATGATAACGAAAAATAACGTCGATGGCCCTACAAAAATCCATTGCTGGAGCCATTGCGACGACTTGGCGCGATTCAAACCGATCCCCCCTTTGTTCTCTTTGGTGTCTGGAACGCTCCTCTACGGCATCCTTGCAAGCAGTGTGGACGTTGAATCCGTATGGATATGCGATTCACATGTTCATTATGTCGAATTAGTGCTCTGGAGAACACGCAAGATCGTGAACCATTAAGGGGGAAAATATTGACCTCAGGCCTGCCTTGAATTGTGAAAGGAGCTTACCTGCATGAAATTTCATAGCATTCGTTCTCGCCTAATCTGGTTTCTACTCATTGCGGTCACCATTCCGTTGCTGCTTTCAATGACCATGACCTTCATCCTCACCAAACAATCCTTACGGGAGCAGGCCACCCAAGAAAATGAGCGGCTTATTTTTCAGGGAATTACGAATCTGGATAACTATTTACAGGGATTAAATCGCGCATCGATCGGAGTCTATAATGACCCTCATTTTCTGCGCAACCTGGCTAAAATTCCGGATGATTACCGGGCCGTTGCCGAGATTTACACCACGCTGCAAACGATGATGAATGCTTCCTCAGGTATTGACCAGGTGTACTTGCATTCGTTTGAGGCTGGGCAATCTACGCTGATTACCAGCACGGTTCCTTTACGGGAGTTCCGGCTGGAGCCCTTTACCGGTTCTATCCATTACGGCCCTTCCGGACTGTTCATACAACCCTCGCATATAAAGCATTTGTACGGCTTTTCGGCGGTTTCCTATGCGGAGCACAGCACAGAGCGGCAGGTATTTACACTCCACCGGGCGATTCGGAACATTCCGTCTTCAGAAACGCTTGGGGTACTGGCTATAGACGTTGATCTGGAGGCACTGCGCAGTATTTGCCGTCAATTGTATGATGCAGATACAGAGGAGCTGTTTTTAATTGATCGGAACGGAACGATCATCTATAGTGGAAAAGAATCATCCATTGGAACACACTGGAAGGAATCTGGCCTACTCAAGCGAATTTCTAAAGAAGACGAGCACGGTGTAATTGAAGATGATACAGCACTGCACGTATATGGCAAACTGGATGCCAACCTGTCAGGCTGGACACTCGTCAAGAAAATCCCTCATCGGACGCTTTATATGCGAGCTACCCAACTGACCCAGATCAATGCGGTCATTACAGGCGCAGCATTGCTGCTCGTTATTGTCGCCACGTTATGGATTTCAATAAAAATTACGGAACCGATTAAGCGGCTGACTCGCTACATAAACCAGATTCAGTCTGGTCAGCTGGATGTAGACATCCGGGCCATGAGCAACGATGAGATTGGAGTGCTGTCGCGTCGTTTCAGACAGATGATGGATACCATCAACAACCTCATTTTGCGGGAATACAAGCTGGAACTGGCAAACAAGACACACCAATTGAAAGCGCTTCAGGCACAGATTAATCCTCATTTTTTATATAATACGCTACAGTCTATTGGAACACTGGCTCTACAGCATGAGGTGCCGCGAATCTATTCGCTACTCTCTTCCCTTGCGAAAATGCTCCGCTATAACATGCGGGACCATACGATTGTTACACTCAAGGAAGAGGCTGAGCATGTAAAACAATATCTTGATTTGCAAAAGGAACGCTTCGGTGAGCAATTAGAAGTCACCTATCAATGGGATGATCAAGTTCTGAATGATCGGGTGCCTAAAATGATTCTCCAGCCGTTGGTGGAAAACTACTTTAAACACGGTGCCGATCCCCGGCTGGGGCCCGGTAAGATTCGTATTACAGCCTGCCGAATCCGGGAAGGCATTGTGAGGATTGAAGTGGAAAATAACGGGGCATCGATTCCAGAAAACGAATTGGAGCAGCTTCAGCATATGCTGCAACGTCCGCTGAAAGCCCATGAAGAATCAGACACTGATGAGCAAAACTCTATTGGTCTTCGTAATGTTCTATTACGTATCCAGCTTCACTCGGATGATGGTTCTAATACCCTGTGTGTAGACAATATTCTGCCTCATGGCGTTCGTTTCACACTTGAAATTCGCACCGAGCCCCATACAGAAATTCATATTAAGGGAGAGTGATCTGTCAATGAAGGTCCTGATTGTGGATGATGAAAGGCATGTACGTCACGCCATTCGGATGCTTGTACATTGGGAAGCTTACGGTGTGAGCGAGGTGATTGAGGCTGAATCGGGCGACCAGGCGATTGAGGTTATTACCGCACTTTCCCCGCCTGTGGTACTCACAGATATGCGAATGCCTGGTAAAGATGGAGTAGCCTTGATGGAGTGGATTCAAGCCAATTCTCCAGCTACCAGAGTCGTGGTGGTCAGCGGCTATGATGATTTTGAATTGGTTCGGCAGGCCATTCGCCGGGGAGGCATGGACTATATCCTTAAGCCCGTAGATCCGGTAGAGATCAATGAGGCGCTCAGTAAAGCCACTCAAGCTTGGCGGACAGCGGAGCAAGACCGGAACAGGCAGACCATGCAGGCTATGGAGGTCAACCGGATGAGGCCGCACTATGCTGATAAACTCCTGACCGAACTCATTTCCGGTACGGCGCTCTCCATCACTCCCTTACGTGAGGAGCTGCGTCTTCCCACAGCTATTCAGATCTGTAATGCAGCAGTGATGAGTACCACTCAACTGGATGCCGATATACTGGACAAATATAAAACGCGCCGCGCGCTTCTAGGCTTTTCCCTCATTAACATTTGCAACGAATTTCTGGGTACTTCTCAAACCGGAATTGCATTCCGTCATCTGGAGCGTACGGACGAAATTATTCTGCTGTATTGGGCCGAGCCGGCTCGTTGGCCAGTGCTCTTACAGGACATTCACACAGGGATTAGAACGGCGCTACGCTGCTATATGCACATCGGGGTTGGTTCTTTCGGAACCTTTCCGATGGGGGCAGCCACAGCCTACCAAGAAGCACGGCAAGCGCTCTGGAAACGGGATATGTTGCAGGCCACCGACTGGATACATGAGAGTTCTCCGGCCCGGCAGACCGTTCGTCTTCCCCAGTTGTCTGAAATGGAAGAGGAACTACGGCTTAGTGCGCTCAGCTGTAATGCCAGTCGCGTATCTACAGCGGTAGGCGACTGGGTGGCAGCCGTAGCCGTATTGCCTTCGGTTACAGCAGAGCAGCTCGCTGGCTGGAATCAAGAGCTGGATTGGATGCTAGCTCGCTGGCTGAATGACAGACCTGGAGATGCCGAAGGCGAGGAGCTGACAGATGAGTCCAACTCCATACCTGCCTTGCCAGTCGACAACCGTGGGGTGCTTTCCCTACCTTTATGGACAAAACAGATCGAAAATCGATTGCTGGCAGCCGGTCAGGCACTTACGCCAAGCCATAGCCCAAACAACCCGACGATCCGTGATATTGCCCGCTATCTGGATGCTCACTATGACGAGGATATTTCCCTACAGGATATAGCGAGCCGCTTTTACCTCAGCCGGGAATACATTTCTCGTAAGTTCAAGCAGGAGTACGGGGTTAATCTGTCCGATTATTTGTGCCAGATCCGGATGAGCAAGGCAAAGCTGTTACTGCTGAATGACAAGCTGCGCCTTCACCATATTGCTGGTATGGTCGGATATCAGGATGAGAAATACTTTGGCAAGGTGTTCAAAAAACTTGAGGGAGTTACGCCTGGCGAATTCAGAAGGCGCCATTCTGCAGATCCTCAGCCGTTATCGCATATAACACATGATCTTCCCACACACCATTAATCTTCAAATAGTTGAGAGCCAGCCCCTCGCGGCGAAATCCCGCCTTTTCCATCACTCGATGGGAAGGCGAATTTCTTGGCATGACTCCAGCTTGAATACGGTGTAATTCCAACTCATTCAGGGCGTAGCGGACAATATCCTTCACTGCGGAGGTAGCATAGCCTTGTCCATGATATGCAGGATCTACGAAGTAGCCCAGATTGGCATTTTGGAAGGGACCTCTAGCGACACCAGACAGCTCCATTCTGCCGATCAGCTTATCATTTTTCGGTAAAAAAAGTCCAAACGTATATCCCTGTCCGGCTTGTGCAGCTTCCAAGCCGTTGGAAATCAGACGCACCTGTTCTTCCAGGGTAAAGTAATGTTCAGGTCGTTCTGGCTCGAATGGTTTGAAAAACTCAAAATGTTGGCGTCTAATTTCTAATAAACGTTCTGCATCCTTTACTTGTAAAAGCCGAATCTGTAGACCTGGATGGGTGGACTTCATCGAAATCACACCATTCGTTTCATGGGACATTATCATTACCTTCTCTCTGTGTTATTCAACGTAATTGTAATTCACAGTCACCAGACAAGAAAATACCCCAGGCGCATAAAAGCAGCCTAGGGTATTATTATTCAAAATTTAGTCCGTAACAGGCATCCAGCCAGGTATAGTCGTCAGCGCACCCCACAAGTAGTCAGGAATGACCAGCTCCTGCTGGGCTTGCTTGGACAATGTCGTGCGAATGGTATCCTCTGTGCCGTTCTGCACTTTCTGAACCCATTGCGGCTCCATCAGCAACGGACGTCCCAGTGAAACAAGCGGTACACCTGTCTCCAGTGCTGCAAGCGCCTCGTCTGGTGTATTCAGGGAACCCACTCCCATGACTGGTACACGGTTCCCAACCTTCTCATGAATCAGAACCGTACGTGAACGTTCGTCACTACGGTCGCGGAACGAACCGCCGAAGAAATGATTTACGGAAATGTGCAGGTAATCCAGCCCTTCATCCGCCAGACGGTCTACAAGCACCATCGTATCATCCAGCGTGATGCCTGGCGTGTGTCCTTCCTCAGGAGACAAGCGGTATCCGAAGATAAATGGACGCTTCGCATGCTCTGCGATTACTTTCTTCACTTCGTGAACAATTGCCAGCGGAAAGGTCAAGCGTTTCTCAAGACTTCCTCCCCATTCATCGGTACGAATGTTGGAATGCGGAGAGAAGAATTGCTGCACGAGGTAACCGTTCGCTCCGTGAAGCTCTACACCATCATAGCCTGCTTCAATCGCGCGGCGAGTTGCTTCGCCATAGGCGCGGATGACGCGGTGGATATCGTCAGATGTCATTTCACGCGGCACAGGTGCGCCTTCTTTTTCCTCAGCTACTGCGCTTGCACTGATTGGTTGTCCGTCTGGAATCTGATCCGGTGGGCACAGGCGGCCACCATGATAAATTTGCAGAATCGCTTTCGCGCCCTCCTGATGAATCGTATCCGCCAGACGACGCAGGCTAGGAATCATTTCATCCTTGTCCGCACCAAACTCATTAACAAATCCTTTGCCATCTGGAGTTACATACACACAAGCGGTAATAACCGCGCCCACACCACCGGAGCGTTCACGGTAGTATGCCAGTTCCTGGTCACTGACTTCGCCATTTTCGTGGGAAGCAAAGTTAGTCATAGGGGCCATCGTAATGCGGTTCTTCAATGTAACACCGGATGGCAGGGTATAAGCTTCAAATAAAGGATTATATTTCGGGTTCATTCGTTCTCTCTCCTTCAGTTTAAGTCAGATCAGATCATATAGGGCTATTGAGCATGAAACGAATACGAATTCAATGTCATTTTCCTTCCATGACGAAGCCTCTTTGCTGTTGCTTACTTAAATACAGTGGTTATAATAACCACAGTATAATGATCCGCCCCTATAAAGTCAAATCCAACCTTTTTGACCTCCCTTAAACTGTCCGAAAAGTCCGAACTTTAGCCACTTTACATCAGCTATTGACAGTCGCTTATCTGCTTCCGGCTATGCTATCTTTCTCCTCCCGGCGGGAAAACCAGGTCGCGAGCAACGAGCCGGAAATATTATGCCACACGCTAAAAATCGCACTCGGTACAGCAGCAATCGGATTAAAATGAGCCGCTGCCAGCGCAGCGCCCAGCCCGGAATTCTGCATTCCTGTTTCCAGCGTAACGGCTTTACGCTTGGAAAGATCCATGCCGAATAACTTGGCAAACCAATATCCGAGCAGAAAGCCGATACCGTTATGCAAAATAACCACAGCAAAAATAATCGGACCTGTCTCCAAAATCTTGCCTCTGCTGCCTGCAACCACAATAGCCACGATAAGTACAATCGCCATGGTTGAAATGAGCGGCAGCGCCTTGACACTGGCTTCCGCTTGTCTGCGGAATAGCGATTTGACGATTACACCCAGCACAATAGGGACAATAACCACGATGAGGATATCCATGATCAGCGACTTCGCATCAATATTCATCCAGCGTCCGGCAAGCAGACTAATCATCGCTGGGGTTGCCAGTGGAGCAATCAGCGTCGACACTGAAGCGATCGATACGCCAAGCGCCACGTCACCTTTGGATAAGAGCGTCATTACGTTGGATGCAGTTCCACTTGGACAACAGCCGACCAAAATGACACCCACCGCAATATCCGGTGGAAGCTGCAATACTAATGCCAATACAAAGGCGAGAAACGGCATGATCAGATAGTGCCCTACCACTCCTATAGCCACATCCACTGGACGCCGGAACACTTCACGAAAGTCGGCCGCAGATAAAGTCAGCCCCATCCCGAACATGACAATGCCCAGAAATAACTGTATGTATCCTTTCAACCCTGTAAACGCCGTAGGAAAGAAAAATCCCAAACATGCAAATAAAAGCACCCAGACGGAAAAGGTCCCACCTACAAATTTTCCTACTTTCTCTAATCCTCTCATTCTACTGATCCCCTTACTTCTATATAAGCTGATTTAAGAAAATGCACATCGGAAGCATCTTCTGGCTGCATAGTTGGCACGCCATGTGAACTCTTCCTTCAGCTTATATAGTGCTTAAAATTTTTACCATTGTACTACATATGAATGCATATACATACAACTTTTTATGATTTTATTGGGATCAAGAAACTTTTCCCCGTTCGGACATATTTGAAAGCAAAGTGGGTATATTCATAGTAGAAGATAGTGACCAGTCGGTCATTTTGAATATCATTCGTTGAGGAGGAGTTATTCCTATGTCACGAAGCCATCCGTATAAATGGTGGAATATTATTGCATTCATCGCTGTCGTTCTCGTTAATATTTTGGCTTCTACACTTCCTATTGGCGGAAGAAGCACCGCTGCTGTATCCAACATGTATCCTACCTTAATTACGCCAGCAGGTTACGCTTTTTCCATCTGGTCGGTCATCTACGTGCTACTCGCCTGTTTTGCCGTGTACCAAGCTACATCTACAGGGCAAGCCAAGACAAGCGTTCAATCTATCGGTATTTTCTTTATTTTGAGCTGTCTCTTCAACATCATCTGGATTTTCCTATGGCAGTATGTATACGTAGAACTGTGCGTGATCGTCATTATTCTATACTTGCTCTCCCTATTCATCGTATATACACGTACTCGTACACCGCAGCCAACTCGCGGAGAAATGTGGTTCGTCAAGCTTCCTTTCAGTCTGAATCTCGGTTGGGTATCTGTGGCTACCATCATCAACATTACTGTAGCTTTGGAAAAGAATGAATGGAGTGGCTGGGGTCTCAGCGATACGATATGGGCGATCATCATCCTGTTTATTGGCACCGTATTGGCCATCTTGGTCAGCTTTCCTTATCGTGATAGCATCTATCCACTTGTATTTGTATGGGCCTATGTAGCTATCGCCGTCGAGCATCCGAACAATGAAAATGTACGGCTGGCTGCATGGATCTTGTCGGCAATTATCCTGGTGTACGCGCTGTGGCTATTCTTTGCCCGTAATCGAGACCGGGATTAAAGGAAACGAATATCATCTCCTAGCAACAAGCACAAGCGAGCATGGGTCGGAATCATTTAGCCCAAGCTCGCTTGCTTTGTTTTTTATAAAATATGATCAGGCATAGACTTTAATCAAATCTAAAAGCTTGCTTGTCGATTGATCCGTATTAATTTTCTCCATATTGTGAATGTAATCCGACCTTTTTTCATACAAACGAAGAATCATATCGACAAAGCGTTCAGATTCCAACTCTTCTTCTTCTAAAAACTCACACAAGCCTTGTGCTTTAAATGATTTTGCATTTAGAATCTGATCCCCCCTGCTGACTGCCTTTGAAAGAGGTATCAACAGCATAGGCTTGCGCAATGTCAAGAATTCAAAAATGGAATTTGAACCTGCCCTGGAAACAACCATATCTGCCATCGCCATTACATCCGCCAGTTCATCGTTTATGTATTCAAATTGCTGATAACCATTCGTATGAATAGAATCATTCACTTGGTTCTTACCACAAATATGCACGATTTGAAATTGAGCGAGCAAAGCCTCTAAATTCAGCCAAACCAGCTCATTGATCTTCTTGGAGCCTAAACTCCCACCCATGATGAGCATGATGGGCTTATTTCGAGTAAAACCGCAGTAGGCTAACCCTTTGGCCGCCTTCCCCTCTTTTAGCTCATCTCTCACAACAACACCAATATATCGGGTATTCCTAGAGCGAAAATATTCAGCTGTTTCAGGAAAAGTAGTACAAATTTCGGTAGCAAACATGCTGGAAATTTTATTCGCTAATCCAGGGGTAAGATCGGATTCGTGGATGATGACGGGGACTCTGTTCAACCACCCAGCCAATACCACAGGAACGGAAACAAACCCGCCTTTTGAAAAAATAATATTTGGTTTTTCTTTCTTTATAATTCGGTATGCTTGAGAAACGCCCTTTAGCACTTTAAAAGGGTCCTTAACATTATTCCAGTCAAAATATCTGCGTAATTTCCCGGTTGCGACACTAAAATAACACACGTCTTCTAATCCAGAGATCAGTTTTCTTTCAATCCCTTGTTCAGAGCCTATGTATTGGACACTCCAATGCTGTTCCAATAAGTGAGGAATCAAAGCTAGGTTTACTGCTACATGTCCTGAAGAACCTCCACCAGTGAACATTATTTTTTTATTCATCATCTCCACCTCCACTTGTATATAAAAGAACAGCACTCATTACATTCAAAACAACCGGATGCCACTATAGTAGTGACACCCGGTTCCATGCAAACTATTTATTATATGAACGAACCCTGGTAACTTATTCGCCCTTCAATGCAATGACTTCAATCTCCACCAGTGCGTCCTTAGGCAGACGAGCTACCTCCACCGCACTCCGTGCTGGGTATGGTTGCTCGAAGAAGGAACTGTACACCTCATTGACACTGACAAAATCGTTCATGTCCTTCAGGAATACAGTCGCTTTCACAACCTGGTTCATGTTGCTGCCTGCCGCTTCCAGAATGGCCTGTACATTGCTCAAGGACAGGCGAGCCTGCTCCTGTACATCCTTGCCGAACTCACCTGTTGCCGGATTCAGCCCAAGCTGTCCTGAGGTGTAAATAAACCCGCCTGCCTCTACCGCTTGGCTATAGGGCCCGATCGCGCCGGGGGCTTTTTCAGTAGCAATTGTTTTTTTCATATGGGTTGGATTCTCCTTCCTGATACTGGTTCACCGTATTATAGCATGTGAAGTCCAAAGCCACTATTCCGTGCGACGGTTTGACACGTTGGTTTCTCTAAAGAAACCTTATTGCGATGGTGCTATATTTTTTTATTTCCGCTGTAACCTTTAGAGCCCATGTATCATCTAATTCTTGTAACCTGCTACACAATAGATTGTACAAATTCAAATACAGGTACAATTACATTGATCATAGCTAGTATAGACGGGAAAGGAGCACCATCCTTTGAATCTCGAAACAAACGTATACCAAGCAAGGCACGGGGATCGCAAGGCGTTCGTCGCCTTGATGAAACAGATGGAATCCGATATGTATGGCATGGCGCGTTCCATTCTTCGCAGCAATGAGGATTGCGCGGACGCAATACAAGAAGCGATGCTCAAAGCATACAAGTCTCTGGGTGAGCTGCGTGAACCTCGCTATTTTAAAACATGGCTGCTTCGTATTCTCATTAATGAATGCCATCTCATGATCCGTAAGCAAAAACGGGTTGTACCCGTCGCGGAATTTATAAAGGAACCGTCCACCTCGGGCGGATACGAAAAAATCGAGCTGCGCGAGGCCATCGACCACTTGGAGGAATCCATGCGAACCGTGATTTCCCTGCACTATTTGCGTGATATGCCGATCAGGGAAATTTCAGAGCTACTGGACCTATCAGAGGGTGCCGTCAAAACACGATTGCACCGTGCTCGCAGAACATTAATGGATCTGCTACAAAATCGCGGAGAAAGGAAGGTGACCTTTCAATGAATCCTTCAGAGTATGAGAATCAGGAACAAAAGCTGGATGAGAAATTACAATTGGAAAAAGAAAACTTGGAAGCAGATATGGTAGACATCCCTGATTTGGTAAGGCAACGCCTAGACGCATTTTATGCACAAATGGAATCAGATTCTGACCTGCTACCCGACCGTTCATCCTCTCATCGACCCGTTAAAAGGTTTCTTCGGAGAACTGCAATTACCGCTGCTTCTGCAGCGCTCATTGGCGTTATGATCATTGGCAGCGCCTATGTTTCGCCTACAATGGCGGAATCATTGAAACAGGTCCCCCTTGTCGATAGCGTGTTCAAGCTAGCCGGGGATCTTGGGCTGCAAACCGCTGACCAGAAAGGGTTGGCCACTTCATCGAATCTCAGCGTTACCCATGACGGTATTACATTGAAGGTACCTCAAATCATATTTGATGGGACACGCTTGGTCGTCGCGTTGGAAAAAAGCGGTGGGGATTCACAGCATCAATTGCTGTACCCAACTACCAATACGCAAGGGCAGGAAGAGGATATGGTGGAGAAGATAGACCTGTCCATCAATGGGACGTCGGTCGACAGCAACAGTAGCGCCTTTAATCTCATGTATGGTCGTCCGGGCAAAGACAATAATTCTATGCTGATTGCGTATATGCGTGACCCTGCCAGTGGTAAAGCCGCCTTACCAGATCAGTTTGAGCTAGAGGTATATGCAAAGTTAAAAGGTGTATCCGAGCCGTTCCGCATACAAACCACGGTTCACAAAACTAAAATAAATAACAAGATACTTCAGCCGCAAATGAGCAAATCTAATCCGTATCTTGCATTTACGGTAGAAAAGTTAGAAATGACCCCTATCACGACCAAGATTACAACATCGTTCAAAATGCTGACTGATATTGCACATATGCCGGATGAGTACACCGTGGAACGAGAGTACAATAACATGAAGAATGGACACACGAACCAGTACACCAAAAAGGAATTGGATATACTCGATTATGCTGTATTCGACGAGCAGGGAAGAGAACTTCAATTGCTGAGCGGTTCTGGAGTTCCCCATACCAAATATAGCAAAATGATCACACTGTTTACTCCTTTTGTGGACACTCCCCAGAAGATCATTTTCAAGCCATATATCTTGCCAACCCAATCAGGAGGTAGCGCCCTACTCGATGCTAAAGGTAACTGGACACGCCATTACATCGATGAATTAGAAATTACGATCGATGTGCCGCAAAATACAAACCACCCATAAAACACGAATAACGCCGCTACTGTCCGAATGATCGGGCAACAGCGGCGTTATTATCATTTCTAATCCTAAGCGTGGTTTTAGACATTGTCATCAGGAGTTGTTCCTGTACCAGGCTCCCCATCATCGGAGGTTAGTTCTGCACCGATGACCCGAATGATGTCATTCGGATAAATATGTACGCCGCTCGCCTGCGCGAGAGCAATTCGTACCATAGCTCGTGCGATGAACGAAGCGGGAATGGCCCGATAGGAAGCGAACCTGCCCGTCATTAGGCCATCTAGCGCTTTCATGACAATCGTGGCAGCGGCTTCGCCAAATCGTCGTTCAGATCTCGCTCCCAAGATGAGCGACGGACGGAACAAATGCAGTGCAGGCAATCCGATCGCGGCAAGCGCCTCTTCAGCCTCACCCTTAGTACGGTTATAAAACACACGTGAATCCGGGTCAGCGCCCATCGCAGAGATCGCAAGCATCTGTACTGCTCCAGCCTCTTTACCCAACTGAGCTGTCAGAACCGGATAGTCCAGATCCACCTGTCGAAACTGCTCCTTAGAGCCAGCCTTTTTCATCGTTGTCCCAAGGCAGCAAAACACATCATCCACCCCTTCGAGGGCGAAGGCCGACTTCTGTGGTTGTTCCCAGTCGATGAGCGCCTGCTCTAGCTTGGGATGCTTGATGTCCAATGGACGCCTGCCCAAAACCATGACGCGGGTGTATTCTTTTTGCACCAGTAGCTCCCGTACAACATAACCCCCGACAAGCCCTGTGCCACCCACAACGACCGCTTTACGTTCCATGATATACCTCCTAACGCTCCTTGTCCCATGATTGCGATCAGGTTAATTTAAACGGCTGTTCGTCCGCCTCCTTGCTGTCGGACGGACACATAGGCAGGTACAGGGAAAAAGTACTTCCCTTGCCTTCTTCACTCTCCAGACGGATAAATCCGCCTAACAAGCGGGAAAAATCACGGCTGATGGACAACCCCAGCCCAGTTCCACCATATTTACGATTAATCGAACCGTTCGCCTGCTGGAATGCCTCAAAAATAACATGCTGCTGAAGCTTGGATATACCGATGCCTGTATCTTTTACAGCAAATACAACCCAGTCTCCCTCCTGACCCTTTCGATCCAGATGCTGTGTGCTGATTTTCAGCAATACACGCCCTTCATGAGTAAACTTAAAGGCATTGGACAATAGATTGCGTAAAATTTGCTGTACTCGTTTGGAATCGGATCGGATTTCATCCGGTACATGTTCATGCACATTCAGGCTGAATTCCAGGTTTTTATCCTTCGCTGTGACATCAAAATGCATCATCATCCCCTGCGCAATTTCACGCACACTGACTGGCTCACTTACGATTTCCATGTGCCCAGCCTCGACCTTGGATAAGTCCAGAATGTCATTAATCAGTTGGAGCAAATCATGGCCCGAGGCATAGATTAGATCACTGTACTGGTATAGCTCGTCCTCATCCAGCTCTTTTCCCTGCTCATTGATAATCTGTGCCAGGTTAATGATGCTGTTAAGAGGTGTACGTAACTCATGCGACATCGTTGCCATAAAATCCGATTTATACTGGGAAGCCATCATCAGTTGCTTGGCGCGTTCCTCTAAAATAATCTTTGCCTTTTGCAGCTGATCACGCTGCTCTGACAACAACTCATTCGCCTGCTGAATCTGATAGTTTCGCTGCTGCTCCATCTGAAAATCACGTAATATCAGTGCAAATAAAAAGCTGAGGATAACGCCGATAGGCAGTGTAAGAGGAACGACCTCTACTACATAATAGCGCCAGGGAATGACGCCCAGAAAGGCAATATTTAACGTATTTACAATATTAACCACTAAAATGGTTACAGATGCCTTAATAATCAAGCGCCAAGTGGAGCGGCGCATCCAGTAGTTCAAACCGGCGCATAATACGCCCAAAATGCTCATATTCAGAAAACCGACCCACGCCGCCATATTCAGGCCGAAAGTAAATCTCGTAAGACCGATTGCTACCCCAATAATAATCAGCGTGTAGGAACGGGGATACACCAATGCTGCGATAATGAGCGGAACAAAACGCAGATCGAAAATAACCGTTTCATTGAAATTAAAGCCAAAGCAAGAACTGACCCATCCGCCAAATACCACCAGCAACACTGAGCTGACATATTTGAACCGCGTAGACGTACGACTCAAGCCATATTTATAAATCACGTTCGCCACATAGGCAACGGCAATCAGCATCCCCAAATTCATTATAAACATCGTTGAAAATTGCATGGATTCACACTCCCATTGCGCGAGAAATTGGATGCCAGGCCTATGCTAGCCGATTTTGCCTTACTCGTACATCATAACATGAAGCCCCATCTTTCGACATATCCAAGAGGCTTGCGTGTGTGTATAAAAAAAGCGAACCGCAACGGCTCGCCCTAGTGGGAGTATCTATAGAGTCAGCTTGGAATGCCTTTGTTCCGGCGCCACTCCTTGACAAATAATTCGGCAAAGTAAGGATCCCACTGGGTTCCTTTACCCTCTTCCAATATCATAACCGCCTTCTCTTCCTTCATACCTTTCCGATAGGGACGATCCGACGTCATCGCATCATAGGCATCTGCTACGGCTATGATGCGCCCAAATAGTGGGATGTCTTCCCCGGAGAGCTGGTCAGGGTATCCCTTGCCATCATAACGCTCATGGTGCGAGCGCACGCCGGGCAGATAAGGGGCCATAGCATAAGCCGGCTCCACTTGCCGAAGAATACTCTCCCCCATAACCGGGTGCATTTTAATCTGGTCAAACTCCTCGTCCGTCAGCTTGCCATCCTTAAACAACACAGCGTCAGCCACACCGATTTTACCGATATCATGCAGCAAGGCTGTTTTACGCAGCAAGTCAAGATCCGTCTCGCCCAAGCCGCCCTTTCGCCCAATGAGTACAGAGTATTCGGCCACGCGCAACGAATGTCCTGCGGTATAGGCATCCCGCGCATCCAACGCTGCAGCCAAAGTGGCAAAGTAACTGTCTAATAGCTGACCGTTCTTTTCCTCTCGTTCCTTCAGGCCCTCGATCATCATGTTAAATCCTTCGACCAGCTCCGCAAACTCGTCCGAATACAAGTCACTGGCGTTACTGTTCAGGCGGCCTTCCTTCACTTCATTCATTTTTTCCAACAAGTGATGGATCGGCTGTTCGATCTCACGGGTTAGCAGCCTGCCTCCCAAATAGGCAAAGGCTACACCAGATATTAAAATCGTACCCGCCCATGCCCAATAGGAGCCGGAATCCGCCGCCTCCAAACGTTCCAGCCGAATCTGCGTAGCTAAACAAAACAGAAATAGTGGAAAAGCACCAATTAACGTTGCACTTAACTGAAATTTATGCCGAAGTGACAGCAGAACTCGACCTCGCAGGGACAGGTTCAATCCATATTGCTGATAGGTTCGATCCCGAATCTCCTCCAGCAACGGTTTGATTGCTCTCATGGTCAGAAAAAATTCAACCAGTGCATGCATGGAAGCGACCAAACAAGCTCCTATACAGGCGATTCCTACATAATAAAAGGGAAAGGTAAGTTGTCCAGTATGTATCATCCATAGTGCAATGACGGCTGCCGGGATAGAGAAGCCTAGCAAATGCGGTCCAACAATACGTAAAACTGACAAATTAGGCAGATGATGAACCCGGATATACACCGCTTCTACATCCTTGAGCGTCTCCTGATTGCCTTGAAAAAAACGATGAACGGGTCTTAAGTGCATTCGAAACACTATGGTTTCACAGACAATCATAATGACGCTGGAAAATGCAACAATTTTGACAAGACCCAGAAGCTCATAGTGGGCTACATTTAACGTGGAAAACACAAAAATCATACATACCAGTAGTACAGCAATAAATGAACCTATAATATAGTTCAGGATAACATGCTGAATAAAGCGCTTATAGATCGGCAAAATGCTACCCCTCTTTTCATCCGTACGCTCATAAAATATCTTTGTATTCAATATCGGAGTCCAGCCGTCAAAAGTTAACCTTCTTCCATGAGCAATTTGCATGAATCCTAGGAAAATAACACTAGCGAGCGGTCCGCATCGGATTGCGGCTTTCGCAGGGCACCTTGGTCTGGCAAAGTCCGCAGCCGGCACCCGATTCAGCCTCACCGCCGTTTAAAACGGCCCACTTTCGAGATTCCTCGCCGTACACAAATTTCATGCAGGCGATTTTGTCATGACCGCCTTCCTTGCTGATGGCCTGCACAGGACAGCGGGTAATGCACACACCGCAAATGCCTTTGCTGCACAGCAGACAGTTACCGGTATGGCTCAGGTTCGAGGATACTCTGACATCAGGCGGCACCTGCAGATCCGTTACTACAGACAGCAGGCGGATGGCAATTCCTTTCTCGGTGATGAAGCCATCGTTGATACTGAAGGTGCCGAGACCGGCTGCATACGCGATATGCCGTTCCGACCAATTAGAGACCGGACCACCTGTGGCACCGTGGATGTTGTACCAATCCGTATCCAGCGGCGCCACAGCTCGATAGCCAAGTCCAGTCAGATATCCCGCCAAATGGTGCCTTGCCGACCGCACAAAATATTCATCGCCAAAGGTCCGTAGTAGCGCCCACTCTCTGGAGGCTCTTGCTTTTTGCGCACGATTGGCCTTGCGAATCGTCTCACTGATCGGCAGCACAACACTGACAACGGTGCCTCCACCAAAACTTCCTGTGCCGAAGGTCCGTTCGAAGGCTTCCTGCGGCGTAGCATGGTCGGGGCCCACCACTCTTTTATAATCCTCAAACAAAGGATCATTGGCCTCTGCAAATTGAATAATCGGTTCCTCGTAGTAAGGGCTCTGTAATTCTTCGCAGAAATTGCACTTGTCTTCGCTCACATAGGTCTTCATCTCGGCTGCGATAAGTTCTTTCATGTCTGGTACGGGCGTTACCATCCTATCCACATCCCTCTTCTTAAGTTATTGTGATTCTCTCGAATTCCTGGCGGATACCCGGTGACCGATGAGTGACTGCGTTACATATCTGAACCCCCTATACGTGTATATACACGAATAGGACAGCATGGCCTCCCTTATTAGGCGAAGGCTAATCACAGTCTCAATTTTTCAATTTTGGATAACAGTGCGGTCAATATCTGCAAATCGGCGCTTCCCAGTGACTCCTGTAAAAATAACTGCGCCTCCTCCCAGAGCTCTGCTGCATCGTTATATAACGCTTTTCCTCTCTCTGTCAGGGTAAGGCAGCGGTTCCGGCTTCCCTCAGCGGATGTATCCTCCACATACCCACTTTGCTCCAGGGCCTTCAAATTGCGCACAAGCGTGGTTCGGTCGAGTCGCATCTCCGATGCTAATTCGCTTACGCTTACGGGTCCCAGTACCGTTAAGTGCTTGAGCAGCGAAAACTGGCTGATATGGAGTCCACTTGGAGCCAGATACTGGTCATACAGCCCTGTTACAGCCATCGAGGCACGACGCAGATTAATGCATGTGCAGACTGAGGGCGAGTTATTCTGTGATGTTTTTTTGTCTTTCCTTGAGGCAGTCATAGTTCTTGTTTCCTTCCATCTTTCGTGTAACTACACTATTTCAAAATTCGCACGCTCTGTCAGGGCAATTTATCACAGCCTCTATTCTCTGCAAATGAAAATAAGTCTAATCCATTGCAGAAAGTGCATTATTTCCAGTCTACAATCAAAAAAACCAAAAATCCCTTGTGTTTTAGAATCATTATTGTTATACTGTATTAGTATGTATTAACCCCATAGGATTCCACGCAAGAAGCTATACTCCTATCACCGCATGGAGCTTCTCCAAATTTTATGTATAACCCTAATGTAGAATTTTGAGCTTTTGCCGAAGATTTTCACATTCACACTGGCGCGGTCATCGGAGCCGCAAGGACGAAAGAGAGGTAGGGCTTTTGTCGTTTGGAAAATAAACAGAGGAATCAGACTGCCCCTTATGAACATGCTGACCATATAATACAAGGTAGCAGGGGTTAAATATATATTATGCCGTCAAACGATGAAGTTTGAGCAGGCCGTGCAGTATACGCAAGCTGCGCAGATCCTCCGGATGATCCCCGGGGGATTTTTCATATACGGAAAACGCATCTATGAACAAAAAAGTGACCCTGCCGATACATCGACAGGGCCTATAGCTTGATCAAAAAGGGGTTAATAGGGTCATTATAGTCTTGCTTTCTTAAAACAAAATGATATGCACCTTAAAAACTCATTAATTTTCCAGCTTTATATGGCTACTAATAATTCGTCCAATATTCCATACTACCGGACTGTATCTTTTGGGTAGTAGGGCGTCCAGCTTCCACTTGGGCAGGCTTGTAGCTGGAAGGACGCTCCCATCCTTCCAGTAAAACAATATGCTGGGTACCTGTGTTAGTTTCCCATGTGATATAGCGTTCTTGTTCCATATGTCGCAATGCAGCTGTAATTTCAGGGTCTCGCCTACCCGTTTTTGCTGACAATTCAGCCATTGTAGGCATATGGCGATGCTGAGCAAAATAATTATACAAAATACGTAGTAGCTTCCGTTCCAAATCCGGCAACATCGTTACCCCTCCCAAAGAACATATGTTCCTATTATAACACATAAAAATGCACCCTCCTACTGGAAGATGCATACGGGCTTGTATGCCCATGCTGAATTTAGTTTTTTTCCTTTTCCTGACGACCGATAGAGCGCAACCACCAAGAGATTCCTCCAACGCTTCCAAGCGCCAAAACCGTCAAGAAAATAATATAAAACAAATGAAATGTACGATCACTCATGGCAATCGCCTCCTTACTTTATGTATACACTTTCCGGCTAAGCCTGTAAACCTCTTTTTGATCCCACAATCACATTTTCGCCAAACATTTGACAATAGATACTTGCTTAGGATGCATCGGTGCACACTTATCAAAAATGGTTAATATCAAATAGGAGACAGATCAAGGAGGTTATCGAATATGAAGTTTCTATTGATCGTGATCATCATTGCGCTGATCGTTGTTTTGCTCATGAGAAGACGCAGATGAACGAAGACATCCTCTATGGTTAACTGAGAATACAAAAAGGGCTTTCGGTACATCACCGAAAGCCTTTGTTCATCTGAGGTTAAGGCTGAACTACGCCTTGTTCTTTTTGCTATATTTAATAAAAGCAATCACAAGCGCTATAGCAAACAATATTCCGCTGACTACCCATGTGGTCAGAAACGCCATACCCAAGCCGACATTAGCCCCCATGGTCGGGTGCTTCATAGCAGTAAACACCGAGCCCTGCATCATAAATATGGTACAGAACAAAACAACGGGTGCCAAAATAATTGTGCTTGCGGTCTTACGACTACCAGATACTGCAATCACACACAGAGCAGAAATCACCAAGATCACCCAATAGATAACTGCTTCCCAAATCGCTGAAGTGCCCACCTGTTCGACCTCTTTTCTATCCATCATATATACCTCTTCTATTGTAACAGACGTCACACAGTGAACCAAGCCATAATTTGATTAGAAAAGGGCTAAACCCTGCCGACAATGTAAATAATGTATAGTAGCAGACAACCCTACATAGAAGAAATGAAAGGAATTGATCTTATGAGAAGTGCAAGTCCTTTTGTCATTGTGAACGATGTGCAGCAGTCGGTTGACTACTACCAATCTGTTTTAGGCGGGAAAATCAAAGTACTGAACAAGCAGGACGGCAGGCTCTTACATGCCGAACTGCACCTGGGCAGCAGCCATATCCATTTTTCCGATTCCTATGGTAAACCACTGAAAGCACAGCATGTCCAAATCATTCTCGACTGTGAGAGTGAGGATGAGCTTAAACAGGCTTACCATGCACTATCCGAAAAAGGCACCATCACTGTAGAACTACAAGATACCTTCTTTGGTGCGCTACACGGCGAAGTAACGGATCATCTGAATCAAATTGGATGGGTGATGAACTATTTTAAAAGATGATCACGTTTAGCCATAACTGAATACGTCTTGTAGCCGCCATCAACGTTTCTCACCCGATATCCGGATTGGGTTAGAATTCTGGCCGCTAGATAGCCGCGTAGCCCGACTTGGCAGGATACCGCGATCTCTAGATCACGGGGAATTTCCGACATCCGCTCTCTGATCTCGGCCAGAGGAATATGAATAGAACCTGGAATCGCTCCTCCCTGTAGCTCCATCGCATCCCGGACATCAATAACAAGACCACCATTGCGGTAAAAATCGTCAACTTCATGCCACTGTATCGTCTGGACCAGCCCATCCAGGATGTTCGAAGCTACGTAACCCGCCATATTCACTGGATCTTTAGCTGAAGAATAAGGAGGTGCATAAGCAAGCTCGATATCTGCCAGCTCACGGACGGTTAAATGGCCGCGAATCGCCGTCGCAATAACATCGATCCTTTTGTCTGCGCCATCAGCACCAACAGCTTGCGCTCCGTAGATCATCCCGGTCTTCGGATGAAAGAGCAGCTTCATCGAAATGGGTGATGCGCCGGGATAATAACCGGCATGTGAACCAGGATGAATATGAATAGCCTGATAAGGAACAGCTAGCCGCTGCAAT
This sequence comes from Paenibacillus sp. FSL W8-0439, assembly GCF_038008995.1. Classification (NCBI taxonomy): domain Bacteria; kingdom Bacillati; phylum Bacillota; class Bacilli; order Caryophanales; family Paenibacillaceae; genus Paenibacillus; species Paenibacillus sp. FSL W8-0439. The sequence continues at coordinate 583,388 of NZ_JBBPAK010000001.1, read as the reverse complement.
GTTTTTTCATTGTTACCTGTAGAAGCTGCGGTCAATGCAAAGGTCTTAATTACGGATGTTCCGAGCGCACCATCATAGGAAATCGGCTGACCATTAATATGATCCGCTGCCAAACGCCCCTGCCGATTGGCTCCCCAGGCCAGCGATACCATCGTTGCAAACCCATGATTGCGGTCTTTGACCTGGATGGCATCACCTACCGCATAAATGGACGGATCACTGGTTTGCAGCTGTGCATTCACCTGAATAGCGCCGCGAAAACCTAGTTCCAATCCGCATTGCTTGGCCAACTCATTTTCAGGCACCACGCCAATCGCCAAAATAACCATATCCGTCTGAAGCATCTCCTCAGAGGTCAAACGTAGCCGTGTACCCTGTTCTTCAAAAGCTGCGACTCCTTCCTCTAAACGCACCTCCACCCCGTTCAGCTGCATATGCTGTTTCACCAGTTTGGCCATTTCAGGGTCAAGCGGATTCAACACTTGTTGTCCTTTATCCATAACGGTTACTGCAAGTCCACGCTCCCGCAAATTTTCAGCCATCTCCAGCCCAACAAATCCAGCACCAATTATCGTGGCATGCTTGGGTTGCCTTTCATCTACATATGCCTTAATAAGGTCGGTGTCATGAATGTTTCTTAACGTAAATACATTTGTAGCTTCATGTAGTCCGGGAATGTCTGGTATCATCGGTTTGGCTCCCGGCGACAATACCACAATATCGTACGGCTGCTCATCCATCTCTCCTGTGATCATATCGCGGTAACGGACAAGCTTATGCTCGCGGTCTATTTGTATTACTTCTTTCAGCACCCGAACATCTATATTAAATCGGTCTCTAATGCCTTGAGGCGTCTGGAGAAACAGCTTCTCCCGTGCCTGGATTGTCCCCCCAATATAGTAGGGAAGACCACAGTTTGCAAAAGAAACATGCTCACCGCGTTCAAACAGAATAATCTCGTCTTCCTCATTCCATCTACGCAATCTCGCCGCAGCAGAAGCTCCACCTGCTACCCCGCCAATAATAACTATCCTCTTACCCATTTCTTCCCCTCCTCATATACCCTATGGGGTATAATATATACCTATGGGGGTATGATGTCAACAAACAAAAAAGGCAGAGGTTACCCCCCGCCTGCTCAAACCCTAAACAAAACCCGATTGGAATCACAAATCACTTGCGACTGCTGCAAAAATGCCCTATCTCACTGGGCTAACAAGCCGCCAACTACTGTTTATTACTGTTGACTGGCCGCGATTGCCTGCTCCAGATCATACAAAATATCGTCTATCGCTTCGGTCCCGACAGATAAACGTAACAGCTCCGGTTTTACTCCAGCAGCCACCTGTTCTTCTGCGCTCAGCTGCTGATGGGTTGTGCTTGCCGGATGAATAATCAAAGACTTGGAATCGCCCACATTCGCCAGATGAGAAAACAGCTTTACATTCGCAATCAGCTTGCTTCCCGCCTGACTCCCGCCTTTGATACCAAAGGTCAAGATTGCCCCTTGTCCTTTTGGCAAATATTTTTGGGCCAACTCATAGGATGGATGGCTCGGCAATCCAGAGTAGCTGACCCACTCCACATCCTTGTGACTTTCGAGGTATTGCGCTACTTTCAGGGCATTCTGACTATGTCTTTCCAGCCGCAGATGCAATGTTTCCAAGCCTTGAAGCAGTAGCCATGAATTGAACGGAGAAATGGCTGCTCCCAAGTCACGCAGCAATTGCACCCGTGCCTTGATAATGTACGCGATAGGTCCCACCGCCTCGGTGTATACAACTCCATGGTAGCTTGGGTCCGGCTCAGTCAGTCCGGGGAAACGACCACTCGCTTTCCAGTCAAACTTGCCACTGTCCACGATTACCCCACCAAGAGACGTACCGTGTCCGCCAATAAACTTGGTTGCCGAATGCACAACAATGTCCGCTCCATGTTCGATAGGGCGTAATAAATAGGGGCTTGGGAACGTGTTATCCACAATCAGCGGAATACCATATTCGTGTGCGATCGCTGCTACAGCTTCTACATCCAGCACATTGCCCTGTGGATTGCCAATCGTTTCGGCAAATATGGCCTTCGTTTTATCCGTGATGGCTTGGCGGAAATTCTCCGGATCATCCGAATCGACAAAATGCACCTTAATACCCAATTTCGGTAGTGTAGTAGAAAACAGATTATATGTACCGCCATACAGGCTGGAGGCAGATACAATTTCATCTCCAGCTCCCGCAATGTTCAGAATGGAGAAGGAAATCGCCGCCATTCCAGAAGCTGTGGCCAACGCGCCAGCTCCGCCTTCCAGTGCGGCAATTCGTTGCTCGAATACATCCGTAGTCGGATTCATCAGACGCGTATAAATGTTGCCGAATTCTTTCAGCGAGAACAAATCAGCCGCATGCTCGGCATCCCGAAATCCATATGAAGTGGTCTGGTACAACGGAACGGCGCGGGCAAAGGTATTAGGATCAATCTCTTGTCCGGCATGGACAGCGAGGGTTTCGAATGACAGCTTGCGTTCTTCTGACATGATTATTGCCTCCCTTGTTATACGTGCTGTATGAATCGTCTCTTCCTGTATGCGTAGTCTTGGATGATTTTCCAACTATTCTCGCACAAAAAGAACGATTTGGGAAGATAATTCTCATTATTCAGGTAGGATATTATTATTTTATTGAATAATCAGGTTTCCGCTCGGAAGGTTTTGCCCAAATGCTCACCCAGACCAAAATAATGGCGGAAATTATAGATGAGCGGACTCCACTTTGCTGGATCAATATGATTCTCTCCGAGGATCATATCCTGATGAACATGCACCTGTATGGCTTGAGTTTCGACGATCGCAAAATAAGGAGAATGGTCAGGAATCCGTATCTCCTTCACTGTGGCTTCGATTTGAATAGGGCACTCCCTGATTCGGGTGGGCTTGACCCTATTCGATTCAATCGCAGTCAGTCCGCTGATCTCATACTTATCTTTTTGATATGAAAATCCATTTTTCTCTTTTTCCGCTGGAACGGGATTCTTGCCTGTAAAAGGAGCCAAACGCTCTACATTTTCCCACATGGAAGGCCCAGGAACATTGATTACACATTCGGGATGCCGCTCCATATTTTCTAATGCTTTGCCACCTGTTCCAATACCTAACACCACACAATCTCCTAATGCCCACGAGGAGGAAATAGGGCTAATATTGGTCGTTCCATCCTCATTCAGCGTGTTGAGTAAAATCACAGGGGTTCCGTAATATAAAATGCTAGGGGTTATCGTTTGTATGCTTGGGCTGACATTCGATTGATTTATTTGATTCATTGAGTCCATGTTTTATTCTCCTTCTGTTCAGATCTGCCTCCTTATTGTAAAATGTAAACATTTCAACCTTCATCGAAGTATGGATTACAAAGGGGGATAACCGTGCCATGAGCACCCAATCGAATGTAGCCATGATTGCTTCTCTTGTCAGCGAGCCTTCCCGTGCAGCCATTCTCACCGCTCTATTAGACGGCAGATTCCACACGGCAAGTGAATTAGCCCATATGGCAGGTATCAAACCGCAAACCGCCAGCTTCCATCTGGCTAAAATGACCGAAGCACAAGTCATTACTGTAGAAAAACAAGGGCGGCACCGTTACTATGGCATTCAAGACCCCGAGGTTGCCCAGGTGATGGAGTCACTTTTGTCCATAGCTCCACCTGTTCCAATCAAGTCATTCAAGCAAGCCTCCGAAAACGAGGCCATACGGTTGGCAAGAACTTGCTACGACCATGTTGCGGGTCATTTAGGCGTACAGATCATGAGTTTTTTCATGCAAAAGGGGATTCTTTCCGAGGATCAAGACGGACTTCATATCACCCAACAAGGAGAGATTTTCTTCGCTGACTTTCAGATCAACCTCAAGAATACAAGACAAAAGCGTCGCTCCTTCTCACATAAATGCCTGGATTGGAGTGAACGACGCCATCATCTTGCCGGTGCTTTAGGAAGTGCTCTTCTGGACAGATTATTCGAATTACATTGGGTCGAGCATCTGCCCACAACCCGAGCGATACGCATTACAGCCGAGGGTAAAAGAGGTTTTAAAGAGGTATTTTCGATAGAGATCAGCTAGATAATCATAGTTCTAATGCTTTTTTTGTCCCGCATTGAATGTTATGACTGGGGACAAGGACCTTTGTTTCCTCGTCAATGGCCGGACATAGGCATAATTGTTTTTTGGAGCCTTTCCTTTTGCCACACCTGCTTTATATCCTCCAGCAGCAGCCGGAATGGCAACCAAGGTTCCATAGGTTCTCATCGCCCGTTCAATTGGGAAAGATACAGAACGCATTCCATCGGTAGATCCGGCAAAATGAACTGCGGCTGCATAATTGTTCAGCCGATCGTTACTGTCATTCAGCCATACGGAACCCGAATCTCCAGGTCCAGTTCGTCCCTGGGTAAAACGAATGACGGTTTGATCACGGAAAATCTCGATTCCCGAATCGCCCCTCACTCTTTGTTCCACGCCAATCGCCTCCACGACTCCTCTGGCGAAGCCGTTTGTTTTAGCCATTCTTTTAAACGTCATCCCCAGACGATAACTCAATAAGTGCCCAGGTACGGTAATGAGACCACCACTTTGGTTAATCAGATACCTCGGATTAAGCAGACTATTTGAATTGGCAATAGCTATGGCAGAGTCCTGAAAGTTAACACCTGTCGTAGTAAGCGGGACAAATTGAAAGGCTCTCCCGATCTGATCCGCCGTTCTGCCACCATCTGCCGGAGAAGGCTGAATGGTATTGTGAAATTGGTTTGTATTCGTTGGGACTAGGACATGGGCATTACTCAAAATAAACAAAGTATTATTCTTAATAACAATGAGTCCTCCGGTTCCTCCTGCAGTGGTGGGAACCGTCGTTCCTACACTGACCGCACCGGGCACGGGGCGCCATCTTTGGCGTGGGTTCGTTTGGGTAGGAGTCGCCGCTTCCCTTTTGAAAGAACCCACACCTAAAATTCGGATAGGTACCGCAGAAGCCTGACTTATATTATGGGTTACTGCCTGCAATTTGGTTTGCGTCACAGCCGAAAGATTTCTCAAGGTGTATACCACAATCGCCGCGCCCTTTGCCGGTCTATTGGGATCAGCATAACCTACTCCAATCCCTGTTACTCCGTTCCGTTTGAGCATCGTTCGCCATATCCGACTCTTCAGCTTGAAGGCTTGATAAAAGGTAGCCACAGCCACATACATCTCCTTTTCATAGTCAATGATGTATATACATATGACTAATCCACACATTATGACTGTGCGTTTCCCCAGAACAGTGAAAAAGGTGTGGGCTGGAAGCAAACGACTGCTTTTATTGATCAGTCTTCCTAAAGAACTCTACCATTTCGATAAATGATTGCTGAGCTGAATGTACGTGATATCGGGGAGAGTACGGATCACTGAATCCGTGCTTTCCGCTGAATTTATGTACCCGGATATTATGGTTGTCTAAAGCTGAAATGAGCTCATCCACATTAAATGATATTTCTTCCTGTGGGAAAAAAAGTAGTGTTGGACAATGTGGAGTTATTTCCAAATAATTTCGAATACGAGAGCCGTAGTATCCTACGATTCCATCAACATATTTTTCTTTGCTACACAGCCAGGCAATCGTTGCCCCGATGCTAAATCCAACGATAAATACCTTTTTATAGCGAGCTCGAATACTTAATAATAAACTTTCAATATGATAGGAAGCGTATTCAAATCCTATATTTTTCATAAAATGGGCATAGGCAGCTTCCTCTTGCGAATAGTCAAAAGGCGTTTCTTTGCCTATTAAATTTGGACAAATCACGTCATAACCCTCATCTGATAATAAGCTGCAATAATTTTGTATATGCTGGTTAATTCCATAAATCTCATGCAGCACGACAATGAGGGTGTCCGACTTCTTATCTATGCTTATCATGTTGCCCCCCTAGGTTTGAATATGGGAAAACAATCCAACCGGATACGTATATTTATACTCTTATATTAACAACCTGTAGATAAGCCTCTTCAGATATCGGAGGAGTACCTGAGATTGTTGTGGTCTGAGGGATGATTTTGGTTTCCATTTCCCGTCTTATCGAGTCAGAAAACTCATCAAAGGGCTTATTCTCTCTTGCCCGGGACCCTACGATATAAATAGCAATAATTTCATCATTAGAAATTCCCCATTCGGATATACGCGCTTCGAGCATTTCGTAGGCACTATTCATACTTTCTAGCCTCCCTTTTTAGAAAATACTATATCCAATATGATCATTTCGCTATATATTTTTAGTTGAAATCTAGAGAAATGCTACCTGACATACACCACTCATCCAATCAATTCTACATCTTCATCCTGTGATATAATTCCTTCAATATCATTGTATGGAAGGATGGTGCAGATGTCGGAGCAGCAAGTATACGTCCGGTTCCCAGAAGAAGTGGACGTCACAGAATTGACAGCAATGTACAAACGCAATCGGGAGTTCTTTGATACGTTTTCGCCAAACCACCAAGAAGAGCACTATACGGAGGAGCACCAGCTCCAAACGATTATTAAGAGTAAGGCTGACATGGTAGAGGATCGGAAATATTCCTTCGTGGTGTGCCACAAGGAGGACGACCAGATTATAGGCAGCATAGGTCTATCTTTTGTAGTAAGGGGACCACTTCAGAGCTGTATGATCGGATACAGCCTAGACCAAGCCTATAACGGCAAGGGTTATATGACGGAGGCGGTGAAGCAGGTGGTTCGCTACGCTTTCGATGAACTAAAATTTCATCGGATCGTCGGAGAAGCCTCTCCTCGGAATCCAGGGTCCATCCGTGTGCTTGAGAAGGCTGGCTTTCACAAAGAAGGCATTTCTCGAAGCAACGTAAAAATTAATGGAAAGTGGGAGGACCATCAGGTTCTGGCGATTATCAATCCATCAGAGGATATCTAAGTTTAATGAATATTGGTCTTGAAAGTTAATGGAAAAGAAAAGTTATGACAACCTATTAGAATGCGTTAGTTGAATGACAACAGCGACAGTCTAAGACTTTACTTTTTAAGTCTTGTTCTGCCGCTGTTTGAATTTTTGCTCAATCTAAAACTTTATTTCCAATGCACATTTTACAGAAACTATATTCGTTTTGCTGGGAATCTCAGTGCATGATTTCTTTCTTATTCACCTTAACGCCGGATAAGGACTGATCAAACATTTCGAGAATAAAGAGGAAGCGCTCAGCTTCACGAAATACATGATCAGCTAATAGAGGATGGATAATGCTTTTTATTCGGCACTCGTCAATCAAATCACGCGCTGTTTTCTTAAAATCTCGCAAGGACTTAACAGAGATACGGTTTTCGTCCACAAATTGACTCAGAAGTGGAACGGTCTGCGACTGTGGACGCATATAACTTAAATCAATCGCCTGAAACATCAGTGTATCAAAGTCATTACTAAACTCCCTAGCTTGTTCAACCAGTTTGCGTTCGGATGGATCCAGCAAATGGCCTATGAATTTTGCGTGATCGGCCATGATCTTTAAGAAAAAAATATTTTCATCAATAATAGCATCGGGTAATGGTTCAAGCGTTCCTGAATTGAGTTCCCCTAAACGATTTCTGAAATAATTCGCTTCCCGGCTTACATGGTCTACCAGTAAGGGAAAATTGGTTTGTCCAGGAAGTTTGCATTGTAATATAAGCCCCAATACCATCCTCTTAAATGCCCAAATATTTGTCGCCGCATTCTGTACTTCCGTATTAAACTCTTTGATTGTATAAGGATCTGTATTGATATTAAATTCATACGATCTTTTCTCAATATCCTCAAAGATAGCGTAAAACCGATTGGCTTCTGTTTTAAGTTGAGTATCTTCCGCTCTAAAGCCTAACCCCAGAAAAAAGGAATGCTCCTTCATAATCCTGGACCAAAAACGTATTTCATCTAATGAGCGTGAAACAAATGCATCCAATGATATCCCTCCTCTAAATGAGCAAAAAAGTACTTACTTAGTCATATGGGATATAACAGGTCATTATGAATATCGAAGTTCAACGTCTCATACGAATCCAATTTCGAAATTGAGCCGGAGTTATTAAATCATTCAGGGTTTTCTTCCGCTACCAAGTCTACCCGAAACTCAAGCTGGTCTCTCATAAAAATTTTACCTGCAATCTTGACCGATTCTGGCTTAATCTCCTCTACTATTCCCCCATAATCCTCAAATGTCACGCGTAATTCCTCATCAACGGATACCACATATACATGCGCCTGGACCAAAGCGGCTCCGAACAGTTCCATATCTGTCTTCAATACTTTATATGTACGTTTCACAACGATCACCTCAAATATTTTCATTCGGTAGATTATATATAGATTCCTTCTGCAACAAGCATTTCTGCGTATGTTATCTCATTTTCCTTATTCAAAAATTAAATTCCATAATATAACTCATATTTGAATATATATCATTTAATGTTTGGACAATTATCCCAATTCAGTTTTATAATTCACCTGTTAATACATAATTTTAGGAGGAAGTCATGAATAATAAAATGTTTAAAAGAATGGGGAGTATCTTGTTAGCCCTACTTATTGGAGTTTCGGTGTTCTCATTGTTCCCTAACGTTACAAAAGCTGAGACTACAAATGTGACTTGGTCCGATGGATCTCTAACAAAAACCATAACTGAATGGAACCAAACCGATATTGCTAATGTAGGTAAAAGCTCAGGGAAATGGTATTGGGAGATAAAGCTTGATGGTGGATATGGTGAAGTTGGATTATTCGGTCCAGGCAAACCACCAATTAGGTATGAAGGGTATAACGGAGTAAATTATGGGCCTACAAATGACTCTATTAAAGCTGGAAGTTATAGTTACGGGAATGTGTATACAGTAAATGATGTTATATCTGTTGCTTTAAATCTAGAAAATGACACACTAACCTTTTATAAAAATGGTATCTCACAAGGAGTCTCGAAATATACTCCTTCTTCACTAGGTAAGACTGTATATCCTTATATAAGAAACCCTCAAGATCAACCTGCTACTTATACTGCTAATTTTGGGGCAAGTGATTTTAAATATCCAATTCCTGAAGGATTTTTGCCTTACCAAGAATCAAGTACATCAACAACACCTAATCCGTCCACAACACCGGATCCATCTACAAAACCCGATCCATCTACAACACCTGATCCCTCTACGGCGCCTGGTTCATCTACAACACCTGGGTCGTCCACAACGCCAGATCCGTCGGATACAGATGGTTCCTCACAACCAACTGGTGACCGCGCCATTCTAACTGTAACGATGGACAATGGATTTGATAAAGAATTCGATCTGAGTAAAAAAGAATTGAATGCCTTCATCGCTTGGTATGACGCTAAAGATGCGGGCAGAGGTGCTTCATTCTTTGCCATCGATAAACATAATAATAACAAAGGCCCGTTCAGCAATCGCAAAGACTACGTAATCTTCAACAAAATTCTCACATTCGAAGTAAGTGAGTATTCAACCAAATAAACTTTATGAAGGACTTCATATCAGCTAATATGCCATTGAAGTCCTTTTTTCATCTACTCATATCTAAGTCACGCTTAAATTGCTTTACAGACAATATACCTTTTAGGCAAAAGATTTGTAAACCGCCTATTTTCAATAAACCTACACTTGCCTTCCAACTTGATTTGGATTAAGATCCATATTTTTAGTGTACACCTTGTTCATACTCTAATTAAAAGTCATTAATTATTATGCTTTTCCAAAGAAACGCTAGCTGTCAGGTAATGTCTATCTCATAACATGAAAAAAGCTTTCCATAGCCACCTTTGGGGTGATTATAAAAAGCTAATCTGCTTTGCAGCGTCTATAATGCTCGCTTAAAATTTTTCAGGAAACTGTTTGACAATACCTTCTGTCAGGAAGTCCGCTAAATGAATCATATGGATCTCATTTTTATCGGTTGCTGCAATATCTGCTTTCCAATCTCCTTTGAGACAGTTAAGGACTATTTCCGTAATCAACTGAAGGTGCGTATACAGCATATCTTGTAGCGTTTTGAACTGCCAGTTCGGATTCGCTGCACTTAAAAATTTGGCGATATCATCGGCGTTTGTATGCCAATCCGCCTCTAGCTTTTTCACGTCCGCCTGATTGCCCGCTTTGGCAGCCGCTACGATTTTCCCTGCGATCAAAATATGCTCTCTCAGAAGATCAGCCAGCTTATTCCCAGCAGCTTCCCCATAATAAGGCTTAATCACGTTGCCTATATCCTGTTGGTTCCGTAAAAGTCGGTCCAATACATCCTTTTGGTCTGGACGATTAGATATGGCGCTGACAATATAGCTTCTCGTCCATATCGTATGATCGATCCATACCTTCTGCATATCGACTTTCAGTTGCACCATTTTGGGACTTAGGCAAATGTTCCCCTTATCCTCCCCCGCCTTCGCTTGCACGACAACTAGTGGATTCATGCTAAAAACGAGCGCCAAGGTTAACGACAATGCCAGTAACCATTTATTTTTCACATTCTTCTGCTCCTCTTACGTTTGGATTAAACAGGCTGTCTTATTATGGTTGAAACATCTAATTCTATACCACCCCTGCAATCATCTTACAAAAACTTGATTTCGTATTTCAACACACAAAAAAGGCCCGCCGGTGGTAAGCCAGCAGAGCCTATGACTCCATGGTCCAAGTAAAAGAAGCAATTCTGATGAATAAAGCTACGTCCTGGAGTACCCGTATAATCGTTTCGAAGCTAAATCCTTTTTGGAAAATAAGCCATGCTGATGGGCATAACCTATTTTGCCCGGTGGACCGTCAGGTTGACCCGATTCGTCTCACACATAAATGTAGAGAGATGAACAGGCTCATCGTTTGCATCAAAAGCAATTTTCAATATCCGGAATAAGTTCGCCCCGATATCACATTCCAGAAATTTCGCATAATCTTTAGTCGCACCGATCACATCAATGATCTTGTCATTGCTCACGATCTCGGTGTTATAATCCTCCGCCAGAATCTTGTAAGTCGATTCTTTCATTGCGATCTTTTTTTCCAAATCCGGAAACCGGGTCAGCGAATAATGGGCTATATCATAAAAAAGTGGGCGGTCATCTACATACATCAAGCGTTCAAGCTCCAACACAGGGCTGCCTTCTTCAATAAGAAGATGTCCAGCCACCTCTTCAGATGCCGGGATTACTTCGCTTCTTAATATCCGTGAGTTTGGAATCATGCCCAGCTGGTGGCTGAACTCCGAGAAACCGCTTACGGATAACAGTTCATTATGAAATTTATTGGAGGCTACAAAGGTGCCTCTACGAGGAATTCGCGTCAGGGTTCCTTCCCGCACGAGCTCCTCAATTGCTTTCCGTATAGTGATTCGGCTTACACTATAAGTATCACAGAGTTCTGCTTCGGTTGGAATCTGTTCATCCGGTTTGTACCGTCCGTCCTGGATATCGTTCTTCAACATTTGCCTGATCTGCATGTACAGCGGCTGGGGGGTTGAAGGATTCAAATTCATGGTAAATTCATCCTTATCCATCAATGATTATAATAAGTATTATACATTGATGATCATCTCCAGTCACCATGCACCGAAATAACCTATCGTCTTCCCAGCTGTAATTGTCCCAAGCTCCAAGCAGTTCTCTATTGAAAACCCTTTCATTCTACCGTAAAGGAACCCGGCAATGAAAGAATCGCCAGCTCCCATCGTATCCACGACGTTCACCTTACCTACGCCGTGTGGAAAGAATTGTTCCCCATCGTAAGCAAGCGAACCATTCTCCCCCAAGGTAGCCACAGCAATCTGCGCTCCTCTTTGCTTGACCTTTACCAAAAGTTGGCGGATATAGTCATCATCCTGAGTGTACGAAAAGAATGGATAGTCTACGTAGGGCGTTAATGTCTGTACCCGATCATCCTGCAACTGATCCGAGAAATCAAAGGAAGTGATCAGGCCCTTTTCCTTAAAGAGAGGAAAGTACGGATCGGCATGTCCCCATATCCCTGAGTGGACAAGCTGATAATTGACAGCAAAATCGATCTCTTCTGCTGTAAGGAAAAACTGTGCCATAACTCCCTCGTCGTATTCGCCGAACCTCCGGTCATTCTCCACCATCTCCACGTGGGTTACCGCTGTTTTTCCGTCCTTTTTTGAAATTCGGGAAGTATCCACACCCTTGTCCTGAATAGCCTGGATCATGATCTCCCCATAAATGTCGGTGCCCACCCAGCCCAGATACGCCGTCTTTGCACCCATTTCAGTTAAATAGACGGCAACATTCACCGGATTGCCTCCAGGATAGGCTTTGCCGCTTGCTTGATAGACATCCATGCAGTTATCCCCGACTGTAATGATTCTCATCTTGCTCCCGCCTTCCCTGCTATTAAAGAATGAGCACTACAAAGTAGTGCTCAAATCAAATGCATCAATATAGAATGAACTAAAGACTGCGTATCTTAATATTCCATTTGGCGATAGTATCTTCTAAGTGTTAACGGATGATTTCTCTCCCGCTCCAGGTAGGCGCTGATACGGCTTAGTACAGACCAGTTGATACTTACGGCAAAATGCTTTCTAAACTCCTCGCTAATGCCTTCCATGGCAAAGTCTTTGGTATCAATAATGGTCAGCTTCTTCGTAATCTTCTCGGCGAATCTCTCCACCCGATCCATCAGAGGTCTTGTCTCATCTTCGCCTTTCAGCAGAATAACACTGGTATCTTCAACCACAAGCTCAAGCGTGCCATGGAAGAATTCCGCCGCATGAATCGACTTCGCATGAATCCACTGCATTTCTTCCAGGATACACATCGCGTAGGAGTACGTATTCCCCCACAGGTTGCCGGAGCCAACCATCATATGATAGTCAGTATCTTTATGTTCTTTTGCAAAAGCTTCCGCTTTAGGGTCAAAGGTCTTGACTGCGTCCAGAATCGCACGCGGCAATAAGGCAACTTCCTTCGTGAACTGCTCATATTGAGGGAACTCATTGTTGTTATACATGAACCGGAACACAACCATGTACAGGAGCATGAAGAATGTATCGAAGGAATGTTTCTCCGAGCCAGTAGTGATGCAGTGATCTACAATTTTGGTTAACGGAGTGTCCCTTTCTGCCACAAGTGCAATCGTAGTCGCTCCCCGTTCCTTACAGAACTCGGCTGCCGCAACGGTCTCCTGCGTGGTTCCCGACACAGATGTAAAAATACATACGGAATCCTTACTGAAGTGTCTGTTGTTCATCACCATAAACTCAGCGGCAATCGCCGCATGCACATCAATGGTCGAGTTTGATTTCAGAATATACTCATAAGGATACATCATCGCAATTGTGCCACCCGCACCAATCAGAAAAATATTGCTGTACCCTTTCTTGGCAATCCCGTCTACAATCTCTTCAATTTGTCCTCTAAAGGCCAGGCCCTCTTGTTCCACAAGCTTAAGGAATAACTGTTCATCAAAATTCAACATTTTACGTTCCCTCCCTATACTGGAGCGGTTCCTCTCCAATATCATTCAATTTTATTTGTTATATACAGTAGTATAACCAGACATTACAATTAAAACAACTCTTTTTGTATCATCTGAAGGAAATCAGTAAGTTAGAGTTCGCTCCCTTCATTTCATCCGGGTTAAATGACTATATTGCTGCTGTCATGACTGCTTTTAGATCCATACTTCTTCTCCCAGTAGTAATACACAGGCAACCCCGTTGCGATGACTATCGCCGCGGCAATCATGCCCTGCACTGGAGCCCACGTAAAGGTTCCCCAAGCCAGCCATCCTGCCCCAAGGATAGCCAGGATAGTAGTTACTCTCCACATTGGCATGCGGTAAATCGGGTTATAATCCTCTCTCTTACGGCATTTATAGACCGCGGCAAAGTCCAGAATGTTAATGACCAGCTGAATCAGCGTGAAATAACCCAGCAGTTCGGTTAAATTGCTGAAGAACACAAGAATACAGGCCAACGTAACCTGAGCAATAATCGAAAAGCTTGGTGTTTCGAATTTGGGATGAACTTTCGCAAAACGCTGAAAGAACAGCCCATCTTTTGCCATGGCATACTCCAGGCGAGGCTGAAACATAATGCAAGAACTCAAGGAACCCAGGATAACAATAATCGCGGTAACAGCTACAAAGGATGAGGCCATGCCGGATAATCCGGGAATGTACTTGACGGCGTCGGACACAGCGGAGCTGGAACCCATCAGTTTATCGAACGGCATTAGGCCGGTGACACATACCGCAAGCAGCGTATATAAACCCAATACAATCAGTACCGAACTAATTAAGGCCCGAGGGAGAACTTTCCCTGGATTTTTGAATTCTCCAGCCATAAAACAAATGGCGGCCATTCCCGTGTAAGCCCACGTCGTGGCAGATACGCCACCAATTAAGCTTGAACTTGTCGCTCCTGCGACGGGCGTGTAAGCAAAGTTGTCAAAGTTCATATACATGAGGCCCAGCACAATGACAATCAGGAAAGGGATGATTTTGATAGCCGTAATAATGACCTGAAAACTACCGCCTGCCTTGACACTCCGGTAATGGATGGACGTGATGATCAGAATGATCGCTACTCCTAGCAGTTTACCGGTAATTCCAACGAAGAAAGGGAAGAAGCTCGCCAGGTATGCAACAATGGCCAGAGCCATAATTGAAATGGACGGAGGATCGAGGGCCCAGAAGGTTGCCCATCCGTATAGAAAGGCCAAGGGCCTCCATCCTGCTTTATTCAAGTATACGTAACCGCTTCCATTTTGCGGGTAGGCAGTCGCCAACTCGGCCAGCACCATGACCTGCGGAATCGCAATAACTCCACCAATAATCCAGGCTAGAATTGAGATCGAAGGCATACCCGCAGCTTTTGCGACATCACCGGAAGAGACGAAGATTCCGGAACCTACCGTAGTACCAACAGCGATGGCTAGGGCCGACCAAAAGCCCAGTTTTCGTGTAAGAGAGTCATTACTCATAACGAGTTCCTCCAAATCAAGGTGATAAGACTTCCATTCCCCTTATTTTCCTGACTGATTCCCTAAGTGCTTCCTGTGGATTCTGATAATAATTGAACCCCATAATCTCTAGTGTACAAGCTCCCTCGTAATGATGGCTCTGAAGACTGGTTAGATATTCCCGCCAATTCAGCACCCCATCATCCAGAGCGAGATGCGCATCAGACGTGCCGTCACCGTCGATCAGGTGGAAATGGACCATCTCCGGGAGTAGGGAGTAATAATCTTCGGGTGTCTCGCTAGCGAGCTGCATCGCAACGGTGTCGATCATCCCTTTTAATGACGGGGAACGGATCTCCTCCAGCATCCTCTTGATTCCCTTAGCATCGATAATTAGATTCGATTCGAATCGGGTCAGAGGTTCCAACGCTAAAGTCACCCCTTCCTTCTCCGCCACCCTGGATATCTGATAGATGGAGTCGCTTGCATATTTCCATGATTCCAATTGTGATACAGCGAAGTCCCCTATTCCTGAAGTCACAAGCATCATGTTGGTCTCCAGCTCCAGAGCCGCGTACAGATTATCTATGAAGTATACGATACTCTTCTGCCGCAGTTGGGAATCGGAAGCAGCAATATTGAAGGGATAGACACACTGTTCCGGCGTATAACAGACGACCTTCATGTCTCGGGATTTCAGTTGCTGCCTTATGTGCCTCAAGTTGCCAAGAACTTTCCGGTAGACGTATAAATGAGGCTCGCCCGCCCACAACTCGATGTGCTCGATCCCGAGTTCAGTCACGTGATCCAGGAAGTGCTCGAAAGGAAAATGCCTATACGTAATATTCATTCCCGCAATCTTCATTTGCTTCACCCCCTCTAATGTAAGCGCTTTAATTTGTTATGTCTTGTATTATAACTAAGGGTTACAAAGATTTCAATGCCTTTTTAAAAATAAATAAAAGCCATTCAGCCGGTTCTTAATGTGGGTTGCTCAGCTCCTATAGGGGCAAAAAAAAGCAAGCCTCAACGAGTACATTTGCTCGTTTGGCCTGCTTTTTTTTGTCCTGTTTAAGGATTAAGTGCTCTTGCTATCGTGTCCACATTACGTTCGCTGGAGCACTGGCTTACTTATCATCCCACTTATACCTTACACTTGAGATGTGGGGCGAATTACGATCTCGTTCACATCAACGTCAACCGGCTGCTCGATCGCGTACGCAATGGCACGAGCAATCGCCTCCGGTGGCAATGCGAACTGGTCACGAGACTCTTCGAGTCTGGCCTTCACCTCCAGATTCGTCACTCCTTCAGCGAAATTCGTCCGAACCAAACCGGGTGAAATGATCGTTACCCGCACCTTATCACCGGCTTCCTGTCGCAAACCCTCGGAGATGGCGCGGACAGCGAATTTCGTGGCAGAATACACAGACTGGTTCGGTACAGTTTTATGTCCCGCTGTAGAAGCAATATTGACGAAATGTCCGGAACCCAGCTTGCGAAAGACAGGCAGTGCTGCGGCGATGCCGTACAAAACACCTTTAATGTTGACGTCGATCATGTTCTCCCAATCCTCTACACGCAAGTCATCAAGGGGGGAAATCGGCATCACGCCGGCATTGTTCACGAGAACGTCAATCGTGCCGAATCGCTCACATGCCAAATGGATGAGCTTGTTTACGTCCTCCCGCCGTCTGACGTCTGTGCTAGCATACACGACTTCACCCCCAGCCTCCGCGATACGGGCCGCAAGAGCTTCAAGACGATCAGGTCGTCGTGCCCCAAGTACGACTTTTGCCCCATGCTCAGCCAGTAAAAGCGTAGTCGCTTCACCAATCCCACTGCTTGCACCCGTAATAACAACAACTTTATCTTTGATTCCGGACAAGGTTGTATTCTGGATTAATCTCATAGCCGAATCCTTCTTTCATCTGGAAATTGTCTTTCGCCTTGAATTATAAGAAATATCAAAATAAAGCAGGTAGACGATTCATACGCGTTCCTTGCCTAATCCTGTCCGGTATGAGTTACAATATTCATATCAGCTTAAATGAAAAAGGATTGGTGAATAAGTTTGAACCAACTCATTACGGAGTTAGCTAAGCAAATTGCACGGCATACGTCTACGGACGGTTTACACCAAACTGCGATTCCAGAGCTTTGTTTCAGGCGCACATCCGCGGAAACGGAACCGACGCATACCCTCAACATGCCCTCTCTTTACGTAATTGCCCAAGGCTCTAAAACCGTCACATTTGTTGGGGAAAGCTTCATATGCGATTCGTCCAGTTATATGGTCGCATCCGTACATCTACCAGTGATTGGGAAAATTACTCATGCTTCTCCGCAGTTGCCGTACCTAAGTTTACAATTAACACTTAGCCCTGATGTCATTATAGATATAAGCAAGAAATCTAGTTCACAGAAAAAGGGAGACACAGGAAGGGGCATTTTGGTTAATCCGTCCACTTCCTTTCTGTTAGATGCGATTCTACGCCTCGTCAATCTTTTAGATTCACCCACGGATATCGAGATACTAGCTCCACTCTACATCCGGGAGATATTTTATCGTGTGCTGGAGGGAGAGCAAGGAACGTTACTCAGGCAGTTCGTTGTGATCGGAAGCTATGCACAAGGTATTTCAAATGCAATACATGTAATCAATCGTGACTATTCTGAACAGCTAGTCATTGAAGAGTTAGCAAAAAAAGTGAACATGAACCCAACAACCTTTCACAAGCATTTTAAAAGAGTAACGGGTATGAGCCCACTTCAGTATCAAAAGATCATTCGATTGCAGAGCGCACGTCGGCTGATGCTCAAGGAAGGCTACGATGCTGCTACGGCAGGATTTCGCGTCGGTTACGAAAGCCCTTCCCAGTTCAACCGAGAATACGCCCGCTTATTCGGACGCCCACCGATGAGAGATATCAGTCACCTGCGTGACATAGAATTCAATATTGGTTCTGCCTTAAATAATAAATAGCCCATCGCCCTGTAATTTGGAAGTAAAGTACACCGTTAAACTAACCGGCAGTAGTCCGTAACGGGTATCCTAGACCTCGGATTATAGGGTCTGTCCCGTAGATAATTCCCTAACTTGTCCTCTCTCAATTCTTACCCCGTTCCCCGTTCTTTGCCATAAACACAGGGACCAACAAACGGTGCCTACGAACCCAGGTGAACTAAAATTCTCCGTAACGTAAGCAATTTCTTTAATTAAAAAGCTCTGCCAACCATAAGGTTAGCAGAGCTCTCTATCTAATTTAATTTCGGGCAAATCTCGGAAGAAACTTGATGAATGCGGGATTTATACAATCTTTTCAAAAAGTTACACCCAACATGATTTAAGGATGATAACCAAAAGGATATAGAGCACCAAGATTGCTGTTGTAGAAGTCCACGCACCGCAAACAGCTGGACCTGCGCATCCACTCATAACTTTAGCCCTCCTTTATTTGTCGTCACCTTAATATATGTGTGAATACACACTGTGACTGGGCATGCAGGTAAATAGAAAGAAAATATCCCGCCGCCAGTTAAGGTTAGCGAGGAGTTACTCTGCTTATGTTTAAGCTCCTCCAATGGTAACTTCGCTCCGTCACTCTCTAGCCACATCTGTTTTGCCTTGTCCCGCTCAGGACTCCGTTCTCTCGCCATGTTACACAATCACCACCCCCACGAATGTAAATGCAATTATTTTAATTTATTTAATAATATGATGTGACCTTTGGGCAAAACAAAGAAAGCCCCGAACCAGAAAAGGTTGGAGCTTTCTTCCTTTGTTTGATAGCTTGGTTTAATTAAAGTTCATCTGGGGCACGGCAATAGCGGAAGTCCGCAAAAATGCCAAGCGAGGCGGGCCGCTATCCAGCCGGAGGATACGCCGATAATCAGGGGGACGTTACAGTATAGCGGCCACAGCTTCACCATATTTGGGCATTACTTCAACAATTGTTTGCTGGTTCGTACCTGCCTCTACTACAGGAGCTAAATATACACTCATTTCATCAATAGGTCCTTGCAGGTAAAATTCTAGTGCTTTCTAAATTGAAACTCCCATCCAAATTGCTATCTAAGCGTCAGCACCAACTCTATCAGTCCACTATTTGTAGCGGGTTGAGTTTTTCTAATTGATTAATGTCGATATTCTTTCTCATCTCCAGTATTTCCACTGTACCTATGGGCATGAGGAATTCTACCGTTTACTGTTGTATACCCTTCAAAATGATGGTAATGCCCACCACCAGTCAAGGGAATGGCTGGTCCTGTAGTTCCTCTAATTAAATGCGTATGTTGATCGTTAAATGATGTTTCTGCATAATAATTATGAACATGCGGAACACCACTTGGAGCTGGTTCTGTTACCCCAGCGTAATGGTGGTAGTGTCCCACATCAAGTGATGTATTCCCTTTAAAAGGATGTACGTGAACATTAACTGGTCTACCATCCCACGAACTAATAAAAAGCTTATGCGAATGGTTAGAGCCGGAATCACCGGAATGAACAACAAAACCTGTTATTGGTATTTCCATCAGTAGCCTCCTCTCTTTATCAACTGCCATATACTATGAAAGAGGTAGTGTAAATGTTCAAAAGGCTATTGGAGTTGGTTTCCACTATTCGGGTGGGTGGCTAATAGGCTGTCAGAGCGTGTGCATGCCCTCTCTCTGTTCTCTTCTGCACTCCTTCCGGCATTCCCATGTAACGGGAAGAGCACTCAAAATGGCTTACATCCTGTCGTATAAATGCAAAAGAAAAAGCACTCCGTTTAGAGTGCTCACTTTCATTTTACATACAAATCGAACCGGCCAATCCTATTTGCGAGATGTTAGCTGCATTATTTGATATCATATAGAACTTCCCATTTTGGAAAACTAGATAAGTGAAGTCTCCATAAGTTGAGTTTTGAGGGTTAGTCTCGGATGATACAGAATGTATAAAGACTCTACAAACTCTTTGCCCACTATTAAGTGTAAAGTCAACCGTTTGATTTATAAACGAGGCCACTTGATTTGGATTTAGTAGATACGTCGGTCCTCCTAACCCACGTTTCCCACTTTGTCTATTCTGATTTGCATTCTTCATTTTACCCACTCCCTCAGGAATTTTTTCGTTACGGTGTATGCTATTCAATTTTCCCTTAGGCGTTAATGCATAGTTAATATTTGTGTTTTAGCCCAGCTTTGGAATCCTTATCTGGCCGCTGCTCAAGCCGATGCTTATCTGCATCCATGTCTTTCCTTCATCGCGACACCGTCGTCATGTTGTTGTTCTTCTTGCTGACCGTTTACTGGCTCCCCATCTTTCGGCGGTACCGTATTGACTTTGCTTTTGCGCTATTCATTCCACTTGGCAGCCATTGGTGCAACCCGCTTTCGGTATTCATCCACCATAAGGGAACGTTAGAAAAATGCTCGCTCCAACAAAAAGCGCGACCTCCAAAAAGCCTGGAAGCCGCGCTGTACTTGAATTTTATAAGATGCTGGTGAAGGGAATTGAGCCCCCGGCCTACGCATTACGAGTGCGTTGAAATAGAGTTCTAATAGGCTTTAAAAGGCTCCTATAGCCTGATCTATCAGGAATAAGGTTCCCGCAGGTAGTATAAATATCCGTATTACGGTAGAAGATTTGGTAGAAGAAAAATATACTTTATAACTTGATCTTAATAGTGCAAGTGTAAGTACTTATTTTCCACACTTAGTACTCATTGAAGATATTGTCTTGATATGAAACGTATCCGAAGAAATATCATGTGTTTGATTTGACGAATCTCGTATAACGATATGTCCGTCCCCTTGATAAACCCTGAGTCCCTTCAATTCTTTTTTTCCATTCAACTCATACTCAATGCATACATAGTCTAAATCATAGTCAGAAATACTTTTCCCGAAGTTTCCTAATTGAAAAAAAGTATGAGTATAAAGGACAAAGACTACAAGAAATAAAACTAACACGAAAATATTACAAGTAAAAAACCATAAAATGTGCTTAACTTTTTTCATCAAAATCCATAAATAAACCAAGATGGTGATCAAAGCCCAAAGTATTATATTTCCTAATGTTAAAGAAGCCATTATCTTTGAACTTAAAAAATCATAACTTAGGATATTTATGTTAGGTAAAGAATCTATTTCACCTAGTAAATAATTAATAATATATTCTACAAAAGTTGAATTTTTAGATTCATATAGCATCAAGTATGCTACATATGGGGAAGATTTAATTACAATCATATAACCAAACAGAAACTCTGCTATTAGAAAAAAAGCTGTAATCAACAAAAACTGAAAAAACTTTTTTACCTTACTATTATTATTTCTATTAAAAAATTTTTTTAAGTAGGAAATATAAAAATATATTATATAAACTGGAATTAATGAAAACAAAAATAAAAAGCAAAACATAAAAGAATAACTATAAATCAATTCATCTGAAAATTTAATAGGATTTTGATATGCCTTGATTATCGAGAGGACTTCATTCTTAGCTCTACTTTGCAGAATTATAAAACCTATTGCATAATAAGTTTTCCATGATACTAACCCAAACAAAAAACCAATAATTAATTTTAAGAAAAAGGGTATTCTCAGATAAATAAGAAGATATTTTGAGAGAGGAATATAATTTTTGTATTTTTCTACCAATATTATCATTTTACCAATCACTTTATTATAAAAATTAACTAATTTCATAAGCCGCCCCTTTTATAATTTTATAGATACTTACACAGAAAAAAACTCTACAAGTTACCTAGCAGAGTCTTTCACATTTACTCTAAATTCAAACTGCTTACGGAAAAAATAAGATCCGTTAATCCTAATTGACTCTGGTGTAATCTTCTCCACTGCGCCAACCGTAATCCACTATATCTATCAGATCCTCACCCAACGTCTGGACTACATATGGCTTAATGCAGCTGCAAATAGTTCAATATCCGACTGCAACACTCTATATGTATGGTTCATGCCGTTCAACTCAGATAGTTATTCTGCCATATGTGTGGTAATTCCTGCACTAAAAAAGTCCCCGCCGACCAGGTTAAGGTTAGCGGGGATTTGTTTTGCATACGTTTAAGCCCCTCCATGCTGTACTTGAGGCTCTATACCATGCGAGTGAATAGGTACAGTAACAATTAACAAAAAGCTAGCCGCGACGATCAACAGTGCCATTTTTTTTAACATTGTCCATCCACACCTTTTCAATAAGATTTAAAAAATTTGCTTTGGTTTCAGGAGTCGCATGTTCTCGAAAATGTAAAAATAGCCCCATACAATTTATGAAATAAGTCTCATTATTTAGTGTACGATAACTTACCATTGAATACATCAAATGTTTAAAACCATCATCGTAAAAATTTCGATGTAAATAATAATGAGCCAACTCGTAACCACACCATGCAAAATAATCTGGTACCACTTGTTGAGTATACATATCACTTGGTGAGTGTTGCGATAATGATACAATATCCGCTTCAAAGCGTTTAATTATGTTACTAACATCAATATCATATCGGTTAGCCGCTATGATAATATTCAGCAGTTGGATGACCTTGTCATCTTGAGTTGTATCCTCCGCTCCATCGATGTATTCAATATAATCTTGTAGCACCTTTATATCTCCAGATAAAAGCTTATTGACAATAATATTAGCTTTTGCCCAGTGCTTAAACAAGCCAATCCAGTGTTGGGTACCTTCATCTGTTTCTTTAACCCAATCTAAATTATCGTAGGCGTATGTATATTGTAGAGCTTGGTGGTAATCGCCTTGGGCTTCGTAGACACCTGCACACAGCAGGTCAGCATAGGAAATGTATACAAACAAAGGACGAGTCAGCTTGTTAGTAGAATCACATTGTCGACTCTTGGGTTCGTGTTTCAAATTATATTGAATTTCCGCTTTAGTCCTCATTATTTTTGCTACTTCCTCTACCTTGTCCCATTTACGCAAAGACCTGTACACGTTAGCCAAATCCTTAAGCGCATCAAGCTGTTCTATTTCATCCAGACGTTCCACGAAGGATTCAAATAGCGTTGCTGCCTTGAGATTACGGCTTTGATCGTCTCCAACTTGAATCGTGAATATACGATATTGACAGACTGCCAAACGCTCAGAATGTTGATATTTCTCCGCTTCAGCCACACCCTCATAGAGCAGTAGTGCAGCCTCATATTGTCCCTGCGCCAACAATTCTTCTGCAATTTCAAATAGCTTGGGTGAATATAGTAGATTGTCCATGATGTCTCCCACCACTCGACGGATCGCATCCAACTTGTCCAACTCTGCACAGCGATACAAAAAGGGCTCGATTCGCCTCATGTTCGGAGGATGGTCGATGATGTAGTTTTCTATAAACAGTTCGTAAAAATAGCCTTCGGATAAACCCATAGCCTCAGTAATTCGATCCAGTTGGTTAACAGACAAAGGTTTGTTTCCTGTCACGATAGCACTTACTGCTCCCCTATTCATATCCGCAATATGACCAAATTGTGTTAAACTCAATCCTTCTTGTTGTAGGTATCTGTCTAATTCTGCTCGAATCGTAGGTGTATGCTTCATGCCATAGCCACCCTTCGCATAAAAATTCCAGTATTTTATAATCATTTACTATTTTTGTCCAGCAATTAACAGTTGTCAATCTTTTTTTGCGAATCGCGTAGAAAAGCTACGTTTGTCATAAAGGCACTTCTGTAAACAAAAAAAACACCCCACCAGCATTAAGCCAGCAGAGTGTTTCGTATTTCCAAAAGATCGTAAATTTACAGATCGTCAGTGGTTGATGTTTCAGCCGACTTACCATCTACATAAGCCTCGGCCAGAATGTAAGCAATCACTACACCGAATGCACCAATAACGCCAGTCACTTGAATAACCGTGTCGTTACTTGTTCCAAATACAGTAAGCAAACTCGTGAGCAGTGCGGCCAGCAAGCCCAAAACTTATGACTGGTGTCAAAAGGAAATAAAGTTCTAGACATAAAGTATTAGACTGACGTTGCTTCATTAAGCTATACCAGCTAATAGCTTGTCAAGATTACCAGTAAAGTGATTCTAAATCATGTGGTATAGTTAAAATGAGCATGCCAAATAACCCTCCAATTTCCGTTGTGCCTTGGAAGGTTATGCCAATAATAATCTTTTAAATTGGACGAAATTCCTTTTTGTTTTTCAAGATTGCATAGAGCCAATGGATGAGCTTATTTGCACGTGCGATTAGAGCTACTTTATGTGGTTTTCCTTCTGCTCTCTTGCGATCATAGAACGCTTTGAGTCGCATATTTCGGGAGCGTATAAGCCCACACTGGACAGCCATTACCAGTGCGTAACGCAACTGCCTGGAACCACGTTTCGTGATTCGGTTTCGAGTTGCTGTAAATTTACCGGAAGCAAAGACACTCGGGTCAATGCCTGCAAAAGCCACTAGCTTTTTAGGATGATCAAATCGGTCGACTTCTCCAATTTCAGATAAAATTGTTGCAGCAATTTTATGCCCAATACCGGGAATCGACTGAATTAATTCATACTCTTCAATTTCTTCAGCCAGAGCATCTATGTTCTGTTCCAGTTCAGCAAGATGCTCTTGGTACTGAAGAATAAGGGTAATAAGAACTTTCAAATTGATTAAGTGGCTTGCATACATGGTTTGCTGAAATGGGTTTTGCTTTGCCGCGTCTAGCAGTCGCTGAACCCGTTGGTTAATCCAGCCCTCTGAACGCCCCCGTTTCGAAGAAAGTAGTTCTTTCATCTTAGCTTTGAGTGTAATTTTCATCCGTCTGCAAAACTGAATATGAGGTTGGAAATTTACTTAAAAACCGTAGTGAAATACGGGAATACATAGCTCCAAAGACGCCTTTGTAAGCTGGGAAAACCTGATCTAAAACGGCTTGGAATTGCAGCTTCGTCTGTACACACATCTTTGAAAGGGACTCATACTGTCTTGTAAGATAGCGCAGATTGAGAAGTTGCACACCTCTTTTTTTAAAAGGTTCAAACTCTTCCTTGTAGTACAACTCTCCCAATAGGTAAGCGTCCGCAGCATCCGTCTTTACTTTACGAAGTTGAGACTTTCTAAGCCGATTTGAGATGAGCGGATTAATGATAATGTAAATGTAGTGATGTTCTTCTAGGAACTGAACAACGGGACTTTGGTAATGGCCGGTTGCTTCTAGAATAAGCAGAGGACGTAGTTTGGATGCAGTCTCAACATCCTTCAAAACTTGATGTAAATTTGCTAGGCCATCACGAGTGTGCTCGAAGTGGAATGTCCCTCTGAAGGGCTTTCCGCGCGCTAAAAAGGCTTGTCCATGACTTTCTTCTTTTGAAATATCTAGACCGACAACTGGATTCATTTCATCTCTCCCTGTAAGTTTAGATTCCCCGGCATCCCTAAGGTTCTTCTTGTCGCTCCATAGCATCGCTTGTTATACGGGATCTTACGTCCCAACCAGCCTCAATCATGGTCATGACAAGTAGGGCGAACACTATAGTGCTCGGGATCAAGTCCCACGGGCAGGTACGTTCGACCAGGCTACCTTAATCCTCTATGCAAATGAAAAAAGGATCAACCAGAAAGAACTGGTTGATCTCATAATACGAACGGGCAGGATAGTTCAAATACGTGGTATCATGTGGTGAGTAATTAATGGAGCTCACTTCCATCTGTTAGGCTGTAAAAACAAACGCTTGTGCCGCCTCAATTATCACTTTTTGGTGACTATATCACAAAAAAGTGGGTACTGTTTTTCTTGTAACTTTTCCCCCATACTATCGTTCATAGGAGGTTCATGAAGCAGACAGAGCATCCTATACCATATAAATCATTATAAAAGGAGTGTAATAGAATGGGGAAATTTGACGGGAAGGTAGCAGTTGTAACCGGAGGTACAAGCGGCATCGGTCTCGCGTCGGCACAACAGTTCGTAAAAGAAGGGGCTTACGTTTTTATCACGGGACGCAGACAACGTGAACTGGATGAAGCAGTAAAGCAGATCGGAAAGAATGTTACAGGTGTCCGAGGTGACATATCTAAATCGGAAGATCTAGATATTTTATTCGAAACAGTTAAGCGAGAAAAGGGACACTTGGACATTCTCTTTGCAAATGCCGGACTAGGGTCATTTCTTCCATTAGGAGAAATTACAGAAGCACAATACTACAAGACTTTCGATGTCAACGTGAAAGGAACCATCTTTACAGTACAAAAGGCATTAGCTTTGTTTCCAAATAAAAGAGGTTCGATTATTCTAACGGGATCCACTGCTGGCTCGACGGGGATGCCAGCGTTTAGTATCTATGGTGCATCCAAGGCAGCGATCAGACAGCTCGTCCGCAGCTGGATTCTTGATATGAGAGGGACCGAAATTCGTATAAACATCCTTAGTCCGGGAACAATCGTAACGCCGGCGTACGATGAGTTATTTGGCTCTGAACTAGATCATTTACTGGAACAGGCAAAAAATGATATTCCGCTCGGCAGAGTGGGGCAGGTTGAAGAGATCTCCAATGCTGTCATGTTCCTAGCCTCTAATGAAAGCAGCTATATGAACGGCGTTGAATTATTCGTAGATGGCGGAGTAGCTCAAGTTTAACCAGGACATAATAATTTTCAAACGACAAAGACTTTTAAATCAACTTAAATGCGATTGTATTATCCCCTCCATGTAACGTTCAATTTTTCCTTCAGTGATCCTTGAAGGATCAAGCGATACATGAAGGGGATATTCTTAGATCGGGAGATGGTGAATTGATATGAAAACATTTTTCTGTGAACTGGAAGTTACACTAGAGGTTATCGGAGGAAAGTGGAAGGGGCTTGTTCTGTACTATTTAATAAAAGGACCTAAACGGACGGGAGAGCTTAAGCGACTCGTTCATAATATATCGCAAAAGATGCTGATTCAAACTCTTCGGGAACTGGAAACAGACGGATTAATTCGCAGAAAGATGTACAATCAGGTACCGCCTAAGGTGGAATATTCAACGACGGAACTGGGTCAATCACTTGAACCCATTTTGAGATCGCTTTGTGATTGGGGGGGGAATTACGCAGAGCAATCCTTCGCTCCGGGCGAGATTGAGATTTTGTATCTGGATTAACTGTCGGGGGACAAGAGCATAGTCCCATTTGAAGTCGCTATTTTAGCGGCTTTTTTGTTTTATCGTTTTACGTTGATGTTTTCGAGTGATGAGCAATATTCTAGTACAGGTTACTTCGTAATTAACAAGGTGCACTACAAAACTAAGGATACAAAACTTGTCTCAGAGA
Source organism: Paenibacillus sp. FSL W8-0439 (assembly GCF_038008995.1). Taxonomy (NCBI): domain Bacteria; kingdom Bacillati; phylum Bacillota; class Bacilli; order Caryophanales; family Paenibacillaceae; genus Paenibacillus; species Paenibacillus sp. FSL W8-0439. Next base: position 556,142 of record NZ_JBBPAK010000001.1, on the reverse strand, counting down.
TTAATAAGTACGTCTTGGATTATGTCAAAAGCATCATGCCCCAGCTGTTGTCAGGAGTCTGAGCAAACAGGTAAGCGGTTGAGGCTAATGACAATGAACCCATTACGCTAACGGGAAACGTTAGTTCAATGAAGCAGATGAAGCAGCGACAGTCTAGGGCATATTTTCTCGTCCTAGCCTACCGTTGTTTCTTTTATTGTAGTTATCAAAACTTTACTTTCTGCGAACATTTAAAAAGTGGATTCATATCAGTTCCGCCTTAAATGTCCGTCTGTAAGCAATTTTTCAACTAAAAAGCTCTGCCGACCTTAAGGTTAGCAGAGCTTTTTAATGACGTTTAAGAACCTCCAACCTGTACAAGAATCTGGATACCAGGTACAGTCATGAAAGCTAAAAAGCTACTCGCAACAATTAACAGTCCTATTTTTCTCAACATTACCTACCCACACCTTTTCAATTAGATTGGAGAACTCTGTTTTGATTTCAGGAGTCGCATAGACTTGGAAACGCATAAACAAGCCAATACAATTTATAAAGTAAGTCTCATTATTTATTATATGTGACTTTACCATTGCAAATAACAATTGTTTAAAACCATCACTGTACCTTTCTCTGTTTAAATAATAGTAGGCCAGTTCGTAACCAAACCATGCAATGTAGTCGGGTACTACTTGTTGGCTGTACATATCAGTAGATGTCGGGAGTTGAGTAAAGGCATCAATGTCTTTTTTAAACCTTGAAAGTACATCATCAACATCCAAATTATATTGATTAGCAGCTATCATAACGTTTAACAGCTTTGAAAGTTTCTCACCTTCCATGGTATCTGCTGTTTCGGCTATGTATTCGACATAATCTGAGAGCACGCTGACATCTCCAGACAAGAGCTTATTTACATAAATATTGCATCGTGCCCAATCTTGATACATTTCTACCCAATAGAGGGTATCATCATCAGTCTCTCTAACCCAATCCAAGTCCGCATAGGCGTATGTATATTGTAGAGCTTGTTGATTGTCCAAAATCACAAAAAAGCGCAGCCTCCAAAAAGCTTGGAAGCCGCGCTGTGCTTGAGTTGATAGCTATGCTGGTGAAGGGAATTGAACCCCCGGCCTACGCATTACGAGTGCGTTGCTCTACCCCTGAGCTACACCAGCAGGTCAGTGTGACTGACAACAAAAACTATTATACTCTTAGTTACATAAAAATCAATCACTTACATCAACTTTATCAACTAAGATTTGGATTTAATTCTGTAACATTCCCTGCCGTGGTTCCGGATAGCTTATCTGCGACGGATCGCAGCTTTTGGCGACTGGAGGAAGGCTTGTCACGGCGATCATCAATTTTGACTGAGGTGGAAACGCGTTTGGCTCCTGCTAGGAATGGCGCTTCGTGTAGCGCAGCAATAGCAGTGAACACATCGTCCAACGAACCTTCAATAATCGTACTCATAGAGGTAAGTTCATAGGTAATTCCCTTTTGCGTCTTCAACACTTTTTGCATTTGAGCAACGTAGTCGCTCAGGCTCGTACTCCCCGTTCCAATCGGGATTACTGTCACTTCTGCAATGGCCATCACCAAGTTCCTCCTTTAAATTGAAAAAATCATCTTTTTTAAAATTCTAAAAACTCAGTCGATAAAGCAACCTTGTTCTTCAAAAAAGTTCCATATGTATACGGCTTATTTTAGTAGGAAACATCTTTATCATTTATTGTACCGTTCACTCCGTCTCAATTCAAATACAGCCCGCGACTTCTCTGCATATTTTGATTTTCCATTCCTTTTCCTTTACGTATGGCTTCGAATGTTGCTATAATACTCCTTGCACTTATTTGAAATTTTAAGTTTATACACACAATATGTTGGGTTAAATATTCATAACACCTCTAAATATAGTGATGTAGCCGATGATTCCTACGGAAACCATCTTTTTTTCCTTCATTGGCAGGCGCATCGCTATTTCTATGTTATTGGATTACATACAGCCCCAAAATGCTGTCTGACCATCGCTTTTTTCACCAGTTTCTTTTCTCAGATCATTTTCATGCCTATTCCCTAAGTATGATTCCAAATCAAGAAAGCGAGGAATTAATCCTATGCCACAACTCGTAACCAAACCAAACAATCGCCAGTTGGCTTTTGATGAAATACGTATATCCGTATATGCTGACCGTGTACTCAGCGGGCTGGACAAGCTGGATAAAGATCGACTCATTCGCGGTGTAACTAGTAAGCTCCGCCGGGACGAAGTCACTGGAGATGAGATTAGCAACGCATTTGCAATGGCTGCTCTAGAACTGGTTAGCAAGGAAGAACCGGACTGGAAATTTGCCGCTGCGCGTGCTTTGCTCACTTCCCTATATAAAAAAGCGGCTACTCACCGCCGTTACAAATCCTATGCAGACGAGCCTTACGGCGCTTTTTATCCACTGATCACCGATCTAGTGCAAAAAGGAATCTACCGTCAGGAACTGCTTGACTGCTACACCAAGGAGCAGATTGATGAGCTCGGCGATTCCATAATGCCGCAGAATGACCTTCTGTTCGACTATATTGGACTGTTGACGCTGTCTGAGCGCTATTTGGCCAATGATTTTGACGGACGCGTAATGGAGCTTCCACAAGAACGCTACATGATTATCGCAATGTACCTGATGCATCAAGAGCCGGCCGACAAACGTATGGAGTTGGTCAAGGAAGCGTACTGGGCGATGAGCAACATGTACATGACGGCAGCTACACCAACCATGTCCAATGCCGGAAAAAAGGTGGCCGGACAGCTCTCCAGCTGCTTTATCGACACCGTAGACGACTCATTGGAAGGTATTTTCGATTCCAATACCGATGTAGCCCGTCTTAGCAAAATGGGTGGCGGTATCGGCGTATACCTCGGTAAAGTGCGTGCGCGCGGCTCCGATATCCGCGGACATAAAAATACAAGCTCTGGCGTTATCCCTTGGATTCGCCAATTGAACAATACAGCTGTTAGCGTAGACCAGTTGGGTACACGCAAAGGGGCAATTGCCGTTTATCTGGACGTATTCCACAAGGATATTCTGGCGTTCCTGGACCTGAAGCTGAACAACGGTGATGAGCGGATGCGTGCACATGACGTGTTCCACGGCGTATGTCTGCCCGATCTGTTCATGGAGCGGGTCGAAGCACGGGGCGAATGGAATCTGTTCTGTCCGCATGAAGTGAAGAAGGTGATGGGCTGGAAGGATGACAAGGGTCGTCCCCTGGGACTGGAGGATTTTTATGATGAAGCCTTCGGTTCAGGCTCCTTCCGTGAGAAGTATGAGGAGGCGTCACAGCATCCGATCCTCTCTCGTATTACGGTGCCTGCCATTGACATCATGAAGCGTTTGATGAAATCACAGCTGGAAACAGGTACGCCGTACATGTTCTACCGCGATACAGTAAACCGGGCTAATCCGAACCGCGCCCATGGTATGGTGTATTCCTCCAACCTGTGTACGGAGATTATGCAAAATCAATCTGCAACGGTAGTAGAAAAAGAAGAATTGGTCACCAAGGACGGTCAAACACGCATTGTTATCTCCAAAATTCCTGGCGACTTTGTGGTGTGCAACCTGAACTCCATCCATCTGGCTCGTGCCGTTCCGGCAGGTGTGCTGGATCGTCTCGTACCGATTCAGGTACGTATGCTGGATAATGTTATTGATATCAACAACATTGAGGTGCTGCAAGCACAATACACGAACAGCCAATATCGTGCTGTCGGCTTGGGTACATTTGGGCTGCATCATCTGCTCGCACTTGAGGGCATCCGCTGGGAGTCCGATGAAGCGGTAACCTATAATGATCATTTGTATGAAAAAATTAACTACCTGGCCGTAAAATCCAGCATGGAGCTGGCGAAAGAAAAAGGCCGTTATGCCAAATTCGAGGGTTCTGACTGGTCGACTGGGCATTATTTCACTTCCCGTGGCTATACAGACGGTACACGTGAAGGCAAATTCGTCACTACGTCCGAGTGGAGCGAGCTTGCGGAAGAAGTCCAACAAAACGGTGTCCGTAACGCATGGCTGTTCGCCATCGCGCCTAACGGTTCTACGTCCATCATCGCAGGCTCTACCGCTAGTATTGATCCACTGTATGAGTTGCTTTCCTATGAAGAGAAAACAACCTACAAGATCGCTAACCCTGCACCAGATTTGAATGAAAAAACCATCTGGTACTACAAAACAGCTTTCTTGCTGGATCAACACGCTTCGATCAACATGGCTTCTGCACGTCAGCGTCATATTGACCAAGGTCAAAGCTTTAATCTGTATGTACGCCCAGATATTAAAGCTACCGAATTTTTAGCGCTGCATATTCATGCCTGGAAATCGGGTATGAAGTCGACCTATTATGTACGCAGCCGCGCACTGACGATTGAAGAATGCGAAAGCTGCGCATCCTAAACTAAAGGAGAGAGGCTCTCATGCAGTTACAAAAGATTTTTAACACGGAAGCGCCTAACCGCTCTACCCGTATTATTGAAGGCGAAAACTCCGGTATCCTGAACTGGAACGATATTCGGATGCCGCATATGTACAAACTATATAAAGTACTGCTGCTAAACCACTGGATTCCAGATGAAATTCCGATGTCCAAGGACGCGTCCCAATTCCCTATGCTGGATGCCGAAGAGCAGCGCACATTCAAAATTAATATTGGCCTGCTAGCTGTGCTGGATTCCATGCAAACCATGTTTGTCGGAGATGTAAAACGATATTTTACCGATTCCTCGCTGGAAGCTATTTCGGCCATTATCGGACAACAGGAAGTCGTGCATAACCAGTCCTACTCTTACGTGCTGTCTTCCCTGGTATCAGAGCAGGAGCAGAAGGAAATTTTTGAATACTGGAAAAATGATCCTGTCCTGCTGGAGCGTAACACATTCATCTCGGACATTTATCAAGAGTTCCGCGATGAGCAGAACCCGCAAACCTTTTTCCAAGCCATGGTAGCGGATTTGATTCTGGAAGGCATATTCTTTTACAGTACATTTGCTTTCTTTTACAATTTGGCCCGTGACCAAAAAATGATGGCCACCAGCCAGATGATCTCGTATATTCAGCGCGACGAAAATCAGCATTGCTACTTCTTTGCCGAAGTGTTCAAGCAGCTTTTGGCTGATTTCCCTGAGTTGAATACCAAGGAAAATACGGACTATGTCTATCGTATGATCAATCGCGCCGTGGAACTGGAAACGAATTGGGCGCATTACACGCTCAAAGAGGTTCGCGGCATTGACTTGAACGAGCTGAGCGATTATATCAAATACATGGCAAACATGCGCCTGAGACTTCTGGGTATGGACAAAGCATACGAAGGTGTAGATGTAAACTGTATGCCTTGGATCAAGCCATTTTCCGATGAAGCGCTGAATGCAACAAAAACGGACTTTTTTGAAGCAAAATCACGCAATTATGGCAAGGTCGGAGATGACAATGGATTTGACGATTTGTAAATCATAAGCTACAAGCCTTAACTCGGTTATTGCTGAGCTAAGGCTTTTTTCTATGGGGATGAAACTTGCGTAAATATGCAAAAAATTCATGAAACATATGAATTACTATTCATATTTTCCTAGTTAAACACGATATATAGGAAGGTGAAATAATATAGTAAGGAGCATATTATGAAAAGCAAAGTCAAAAAAAGAATGGGATTACAATCCAAACTCTACTTCATCTTGCTCATTCCTTTAGTTGTGATTGGCGTCATGATTCTGTGGACGACCAAACTATCTATTCAGAATGCTTCTCTATCAACCATGCAGCTAAACAATGAAGCGTTGGCGGTGAATACGGCCAAGCTACTGGACAAATCAGCCGTCAAAAGCTTAAACACGAATCCATCCGAGCAGAGCAGTGAGTATAAAAAACTTCGGAACGAGTTAAATACGCTCAGGCTGCAAAGCGGAGTCCTGTATATGTATATGTACAATCGTGTTGGCGATGAGTGGAAGCTTACAGTGGACGGAGCTGCTTGGGACGACAAAGACTACAGTCCTTTCGGAAGTCCTGTAAGTTTTACCCGTAAAGAAACGGCAGATAGATTGAAACAAGGGGAGACGGTAACTACAGATATCACAACGGACCCTGATTGGGGAACGATGTTTTCTTCCTTTACACCCATTAAAGATACAGATGGAACCATCATAGGCTATCTGGGAATCGACAGATCTCTAGCCTCTGTAACTGAAGTATACGAGAAAACATTGCCTGAGGCCTATCGGCTAGTTATCCCTGTGGTCTCCATCATTCTGATCATTTCCATTGCGGCAATGATGCTGGTAACACGTCGAATACTACGTCAAGTGCGGTTTATTAAAGATACACTGGAGCAAGTAGCTGATGGCAATCTTACGGCTACATCGCAGCAAGTTACGTATGATCAGCTAGGTGAAATCAGCGGCTTGACGAACCGGATGGTAGAAGCCATGTCCAATATGATTGTGGACATTCAAAGCAGTTCGAGTACACTTCAGCAAGCATCCGAGAATATCGTCGTGACATCAGAAGGAACCCTTCACCAAACCGAGGAACTGTCCCGCACACTCCAACAAATTGCCGATGTATCTACAAACCAAGCAGATCAAACGATAGAGTCGGTTCAGCAATCTGACCGCTTAGGACAAACGCTGGATGAAGTCGGAAGCCATGTGCACCAGTTTACGGATACGGCGCGCCATCTCAATGAAGTCCGTAATCAGGTAGCCAGTGAACATGAACTACTATTGGAGAAGGGACGAGAAAGCGCTCTGCGAATCAAGCAAATGCAGCGTATGTCACACGCGCTAACTGAAAAGTCCCGCGAAGCAGCTAACATTGGACAGCAGGTACAGGGCATCGTAAAGCAGACGCAGATTTTATCCTTTAATGCCTCGATTGAAGCTTCGCGTGCAGGGGAAGCTGGTAAAGGTTTTTCTGTCGTAGCTCATGAAATGGGACAACTTGCCCAACAATCTGCCATATCTATTCGTGAAATTGACGAAATCTTAAGTAGTTTTGTCGAGCAAATTGAGCAAATGGGCGATCAATTTGATGAAAATATAAACACTGTCAATGAACAAGAAAAACAAATTGCATTATGTCTACAGTCTGTTGATAAAGTCACCCAGGTATCAGAGGAAGTTGAGGAACTGGCTGCACATCTGGCCCAATTGACTACAGAAATGCAGGAGGTACGTCACAGCGTAGATCAACATCTGAAGCACACAGCCAGCGCGGCGCAGCAAACTGCCGGAATGACAGAAGATGTATCCGCAAGCGCACAGAAGCAGGCCCTAGCAGTAAAAGAACTATCCGAAGTAGCCCGTAATCTGACCACACTCTCCAACAATCTACAGCGTCATGCTGATCAGTTCCGGGTGAAAAATTCCGACCAGTAATGATTTCGGTGAACTGTGACCCGTAAGATGGACACTTGATTGAAAGTGTCCATCTTACGGGTCATTTTACAGACGAAAAGAAGTACACTCAAAAGGAGCATTCGCTAACATAGCGAATGCTCCTTTTGAGGTTAGAAAGCCGAGCTGAGTACACCTTTATCCAGGTAGATGCATACATATATAACCTAGAAGGTCAATTTAAGCACTTAAGAGTTATAGCCGTTATGCTCACGATGGGGGAATCGCAGCTGTTTTCTTCGGCTTCATATAAGAAGGATAGCCTCCCGTATGCTGGAGCATTTCAATTTCACGCAAAATACGCGGCAAGTCAGCGACCGAGTTCATCACGATGTGGGCCCCTGCCCTTTTCAAACCATATATACTTTGTCTGCGTCGTTCCTCGGCTACCCTATCGTCCACTTCACAGCTTGTAGTGTGGTTCGCGGCCAAAGCACTCTCGTTATGGTTCAACACACCAATCGTCCAAACGCCGGCATTCCGTCCTTCTTGCATATCGGCTGCTGTGTCTCCTACCTTCACAATATCGCTAAGCGGGAATACCTGCAGGCGATGTGCAATTTCATAGATCATCCACGGATAAGGCCTCCCCTGCGAAACTTCACATGGGGCTACCATACAATCCAGCGTATAGGGTGACTGTGCAGGCGTGAATACATGACTCAGCATTTCCATCGGGCAGGATGCAGTAGCGCCTGACTGAATGCGGCGATCTTGAAGCTCCTGCAACGCCCTATCTATACCGACAGCAGTCTCAGCCCCTTGGATCAAAGAGCGAAGAACAGGGACAAGCTCAAGATAAATATGCTCAATATCCACTCTGCCAGGATGCGCACCAAAGCACTCCAACCATTTTTTACGAACCTCTGAAAGTCCGAGCACATTCGCAATATGATCCCGGATGGGCAGTCCCCGTCCATGAGATACCTGCTCTTCAGTTACCTGTATACCCTTCCATCTGAAGATGTCGCACATTCCCTGGATTAAGCCCCGACCTCCGGGGTCTAACAATGTACTTTCCAGATTAAAAATAACCGCCTGTATCATGCAATCCCCGCCTTTCCGTACCGCGGCTATCCGCAATCTTTATTTTGCTTAGGAACATGATACACAGCTAACGTAAACTTAAATGTCGCAAACGGTAAGCGGATTGTAATTGAGAATAAATTCCTTGAATGGTTTTGATTTACCGATTGAAATGAGGAGGGAGTCGCAATATGAGACAGCCTTGGAATGAATTTAATTCTAAAATGCCTTGGCGGATGGAGCTTGGTTGTTATGCGCTGAATAAGCTTGCCTGTGGAGGATTGGTTTTTGGTCTGTTATGGGTCTACTGCTATCTGACAGAGGAAATAACGGGATTACCTGTGAGTATAGCAGGCAATAGCGGTGAACTGACCGCGCAGTTATGGGCCTATGGCTTTGCCCTTCCGGCGGCTCTTGCCGCTGATGCACTACGTGATCTTTTACCCTGGCTTCGCAAGCCTGAGCAGTTCACGCTATATCTTGCCGTAGGGTTCAGTGTCTTTCTTCTGCTAGGATCTTTGATGTCGCCTGCTGGAACGGGCATCTCGTTGAGCAACGGCATGGCAGGTGCAGGGATTACACTGCTCTATTATGGCGGAAGGCACTGGCTGAACCGTGAATATGGAGTACAGATCATGCTGGCCTTCCTCCTGCCACTGCTGCTATGGATTATAGGGCTTCAATGATGTCGCCAGCTACCACTGAGGCGGGATGCTGGCGATGGCGCGCGGCCGTTTCTCCAGCCGCACCATGCAGATACACGCCAAAGGCTGCTGCCTGTGAAGCGTTCAAGCCTTGAGCCAACAACCCTGCGATGATGCCTGTCAGCACATCGCCCGCACCGCCTGTCGCCATCCCGGCGTGGCCTGTGGTATTGACGTAGGTCGCTCCGTCGGGACACGCAATGACCGTGCGTGCTCCCTTGAGCACCAGCGTGACTCCGCGTGTCCGGGCGTACTCCCGGGCATGGGTGATACGGTCACGCTGCACCTCCGCTGTCGATATTCCCAGCAGACGTGCCATTTCACCGGGATGCGGCGTTAACACGATTGCCGCATCTCTCGACTTCCATGCATCCAGCTCAGGCCCCGCCGAGGCGAGGATGTTCAAGGCGTCCGCATCAAGCACGAGCGGACCGCTGTATTCCTCCCATAGGCGGCGCAGCCAGCCAGTGTCCCCTGCGAAGCGGCCGAGGCCAGGCCCGACGGCCAGCACATCGCGCGCCTGCGCGAGCTGTAGCATCTCATCTGCGGAGTCGGCGTTCCATTCGCCGTCGCTGCCTGTTGCTGCGGCAGCGAGCATCAGCTCTGGTGCGGCGCCAATGACGCGTGGCAACAGCGCTTCTGGCACCGCCCACGTCACAAGCCCGCTGCCGATGCGCAAGGCGGCACGTGCGGCCAGCAGGCCCGCACCGCTCATGCGCAGGCTCCCGCCTGCGACCAGAACGTGGCCGTAGGTGCCCTTGTGCCCGTCCGGCACACGACTGCGGCTGACGTCCACGTCCAGCGCGTCGCGCAGCGTATCGCTGGTCAGGAGCCGCAGCTGCACGCCACGCTCACGGGCAAGGCCGGGCGGGATACCGATGTAGCGTACCACCACATCACCAGCGTTTCCGGCGCCCGGATATTGGGCGAGCCCACACTTCAAGTAGGCAAGGCATACGGTGACACGCGCATGAATGCACGGCTCGTGCAGCGCACCTGTGTCGGCGTCGAGGCCGCTAGGCACGTCTACCGACACGACCGGCGCGCCGCTGGCATTAGCCTCGCGAATCAGCGAGGCGTAAGGTTCGCGCGGTGGACCTTGCGTGCCTGTGCCCAGCAGGGCATCGACGATGCCAGAGGCACCGCGCAGGTCGAGGTTATCCCGACCATAGAGGATAACCGGGATACCCAGCGCCGCGATGATATCGCGCTGGGCAGCCGCTTCACCGCGTAGCTTTGCAGGCGGTTCGGCATACACAACGGTGACACGCAGACCTGCATCGGTCAGATGGCGGGCTGCCACCAGTCCGTCACCGCCGTTGTTGCCTTTACCTACGAGGATATACCAGTGTGCTCGTTCACGTACGTCATATTGCCCACCGCTCGATGAATCCGTCCGTATAACACCGCCATGTCCTGGTACATCCCCCGGTCCTGTGTGTGTGACCACATTTATGCCATCGCTTGTTTCACGTCTCTCCGCACAAAGCTTCAGTACCTCGTCAGCTATTGCTCGCCCGGCATTTTCCATCAAGATCAGGGCCGGGATTCCCAGCTTGTCAATCGTGTACCGATCCAGTTGCCGCATTTGTTCGGCGGTCACCATATACATGCTTTTTCGCCTCCCATATAGCCATCCCTGTTGATTAATATCCGACGGTAAAGCGGGAATTGACAAATTCCCCTTCTACTAACTCATCAATCAGGGCTACCGCATAATCCTCGACAGAGATGCGACTATGACCTAATTCATCAACCACCAAATGATCCAAGCCAATACGGAACTGTCCTGTACGTTTACCTGGTTCAATAATTCCGGCAGGACTGCAATAGGTCCAGTCTACATCCGCAGCACGGTACAGCTCCAGGGCATCAGCGTGCGCAGCCGCCAGCGGCTTCACTTCCTCCGGAAACTCAGCGGTATCCATGAGACGCTCACCGGATTCTGTTTTCAGACTGCCCGCTCCGCCAACGACAAGTATGCGCTCCGCGCCGGAACGCCGTGTTCCTTCCAGTAAAGAACGAGTTGCTTCGAGCAGTTCCTCCTCAGCTCCAAACTTGGGACCATAGGCGCTAATGATAGCATCGTGCCCTTTGGCTACCTCTGTAACGGAATTCGGGTTTAGAATATCCGCCTGAACCACCATCAAATATTCACTTTGCTCCGTCACTCGTTGCGGATCGCGCACTGCCGCCGTCACCTCATACTTACGCTTGATCGCTTCCTTTACTAACGCTTTGCCAATTGTTCCTGTTGCTCCAAAAATAATTACTTTCATATTAAGTTGCCTTCTTCCTATCTATAATTTTCTTACTGTTAATTATCCGTTTTATAACCAGCTCAAACTCGTACAGGATTTCAGCTTACAGTCCCCCCGGCTGGCGCCAGTACATCCCTTCCGACCCCGGACTGACCAATTGGAAGCCGAACTGCGCATATAACCGGTCGGCTGGCTTATCCGCAATCAGCGTTGCAAAGCTGCCCACCGGAACCTCCCGTCTCAAATACTCCATAATCTCTTCCATAAGCTTACGCCCATAGCCCTTCCCCTGATGGGAAGGCTTGACTGCAATATCCGTAACCAGAAAAAACACACCGCCATCACCGCTCACCCGGCCCATCCCGATCAATTCCTGTCCAAGACGTAGCGTTACAGTAAATAGGCTGTTCGGCAGGCCCTTAGCTGCCGCTTCTTCCGTAATTTGCGATAAACCAGCCTCCTTGCGTAAAGCCCGATATTCCTCGACGGCTGGAATGGCGTAATCTACGCGAAGCAGCTCGTACGGTTGATTCGATGTCTCATGATGTTCTGTTGCAAATTCAATTTTTTTATTCATGCCGAATCTCCCTTCCTGCTGTAATCTTGTCTATTTTACCAAAAAATACTTCATAGTTCTTAGTTTAGAGATATACAAGCCCTTGAAATGCCTGTGTGGTCTGTGCAATAGTGTAGAAAGAACAATGGAAGGAGGGATTGCGGGTGTCCCCGACGGACTTCGCGGCATTAGCCGCATATATCTCACCCGGTCTGATCGCCTTCCTGCTGGCGTTGTCCTTGCTGGTATGGCTGTATGTTCACAGTGCAGCCCAGCTTCGCAATTCGCGTCAGCAGCGGCTCGAAGAATTACAGGAATCACTGCGTATCTATGGCCGGTTAGCTGGTTATCTCCAAACGGCTACCCAGAACGCGATCAACAACAGCGAAAAGCAGCAGCACCAGAATGGACTAATTCATGCTCTTCAGGAGGCTAAGGCCGCCCCCTATTTGACCCCTCACCTTCAAGAGCAGGTTCAAGCATCCCTTCGGGAATGTGATCCATTCCGCCGGGAATTGCTTCTCAAATCACTGGAGCGTGAAATGAACAAACTGATCGAGGAACGACGACTTGTTCTACTGGAATCCCATGCTCCAAGCTGGGGAACAGCATTATGGAAACTATTGCGCCCAGCGGCCGGTCCGCTGGCGCTGGCGGGAATGGTCTGGTTAATCTCAAGATTGGTTATAGAACTGATAACCTACAGTCATGTCGATGTTAGTCTACCCGACACCACACAATCTGCCTCATGGCTTATAGGGTATGCATGGATAAGGTTCGTTTCTGGCTTAATCGCCTTGCTGTATGTCTATCGTCTGATGACCCTGCGTAAACAAAATGATCTGGACGTGACGGCATCCCATTTCCCAACAAGCCTGTTGTGTATGGTCATCGCCGTTGTCGCCCTGTTTCAGTGGCTCGGGCCAGAAGCATCTCCCTACATACTGGCTGCACAGCTTGTGCTGTTCTTGATTGGCTTCCGACTTACCCGAGGTCGCTCGCGAAGTGATCGTCCTTATGTAGGTCATCCCGGCTTGATGAAGGCCGATGGTTCGCAGCACCAGGAATTACACACAACTGATAAAGATACAACCGCTGATTCTTCTGTGGCTGATGAACATATGCGGTCCTAAACACCCGTTGCGCCTGAAATAGATCCCGTATACATCCCGCAAATCACATACCATCACAGGACATCCCAACACACAAAGAAAGAGTTCATGGGGTGTCCTGTTTTTTGAACAATTTTTGGCTTTTTGCCGGGTTAGGCTTGTGCCAGCGATCAAGGAAAGGGTATATTGTTTATATAAATGTAAATCATATCGTTTTATATGTATGAATATTGAAAAAAATCCATATATGTTAAACTACCATCAATTTATGATGTGCGTTAGAATTGGAGGAATTATGCAACTGGACATTTCTGAAAAATCACTTCCCGTTTATGAAGCGCTGGCCAGTGAGGTTCGGCTGAATATGATTGTTCTGCTTGCGGAGAAACCGATGAATATACGTGAGCTAGCGGAAGCGCTGGGACTCAGTAGTGCGATTATGACAATGCATGTCAAGAAACTGGAAAGAGCATCCATTATTTCGACTAAAATGCTGCCCGGACGAGGCGGGGTTCAGAAAGTATGCTCATTGGCTACGGACAAAATTGAAATCGCCATGCCACGCTATCAGCAGGATGTACGGCAATTTCATCAGACGGAGATTTCCGTCGGACACTTTACAGATTTTGAGATTCAGTCCACCTGCGGTCTAGCCACCGTCGAAAAGATTATCGGAGAATTTGATGAGCCTCGTTCGTTCTTGGACCCTGAGCGCTTCAATTCCAAAATTCTGTGGTTTAGCCAAGGGTATATGGATTATAAAGTGCCGAATTTCCTATTGTCCAGTCAAAAAGCTGAGGAACTGGAAATTTCAATGGAATTATCATCAGAAGCCCCATTTACCAATGATAATTGGCCTTCAGACATCACATTTTTCCTAAATGATGTGAATTTGGGCACTTGGACCAGTCCAGGGGATTTTGGGGATAATCGTGGTAAATATACACCTTCATGGTGGCCTGATTTTATCAATCAGTATGGCCTACTTAAGAGACTTCGCGTTACGTCTGAAGGCACCTTTATGGATGGCAAGCAGATATCCGATGTGACTCTAAGCGACGTGCTGATTGACCAGAAACAATGGAAATTCCGTATCGCTATTTTGGATGATGCCCAGCATATTGGAGGGGTAACCCTGTTCGGTACTGGATTCGGTAACTATAACCAGGATATCCTGTTCCGTTTGTACTACAAACCTGCGGAAAACCATACCAAAACAGCAACGGTAGAAGCTGGCGAGAGCAGCAAGTAATCATTAGACTCCTTCAAAACCTGAACACGGCGTTTTGCCCATGCCTTTCTTGGGAGACAAAGCGCCGTGTTTTACTTTATCCTCTTTTACTGGTCCTTCGACCCTTTTTTGCCATGCGCTGTGTAATTAACGTACAGGTTCAATACATACCGGTGAAGGAACCTCCAATACATATCCCGTTCGGGTCAGCCGTCCATCATCCTCATGGATAGCAAAGGATACAATGTTGTTTCCCTCCTGATTCGCCACTAGCAAATAACCAGACAAGATGTTGAAGTTACGCGGCGTACTGCCGAAACTCTCGACCCATTCAATCGTCTTCAGCTTCCCGCTGTCTAGATCGACATGGTAGAGTACGATGCTGTCATGTCCTCGATTGGATACATACAGAAAACGTCCACAGGGAGTAATCCGAATATCCGCTGCTGTATTTTCTACATCGATAATGCCTTCTGGCAGTGTGGACAGACTTTGCAGCAAGGTAAGCTTACCATTACGTTCGTTATAACCAAACACAGCGACGGTATTATTCAATTCATTGGCGACAAAGGCATATCGACCCGAGGGATGAAAAACCAGATGACGTGGGCCGGAACCAGGTGGCAAATCTGTCTCACGGTGGGTTACCAATTTCCCATCCTCTGTCAAACGATAACCTATAATCTGATCCAGCCCCAGATCACATACCATAGCATACTGTCCTGAAGGATCAGGAATAATCGAGTGTGGATGTGGCGCATCCTGACGGTCCTGGCGAATCCCTGACCCCGTATGCTGAACCTGCCCCGACATGTCTCCCAGTCCTCCTGCTTCTGTCGCAGGGAATACAACGGCATTGCCCCCAGAATAGTTAGAAGCCAGCACATAGCGTCCATCTGTTGTTACGGATACATAGCAAGTATGTGCTCCCTCCGTTCCTTTTCGATCCAAAGGATGCAATTCCCCCGTCTGGTTGTTCACCTGATATGTGTACAGTTCGCCTTGGTCTGTTTCACTGGCAGCATACAACTTCGCCCCATTCGGATGCAGTGCCAGAAAAGAAGGTCTCTCGATTCCTTCCACACCTCCAACCATACGCAAATCACCTTTGTCCATATGCAAAGCGCCTATATAAATTCCTCTTTCTTCACGAGACGCATAAGTTCCTATATAAAACAACTGCTCATTCCGCTCTTCCATCCGATCTCAGCTCCTTTTAGCGTATTACTTACATGTTATCCGACTTTTAAGTTCTACTTTTTATCTGGTTATAAACTTATCATGCATTATTACCCAAGATTCTGCCGTTTCATTAACAAGTGGCTATGTATGCAAAAAAATAGCCTCTTCCGCTGCAACCTGTGGTTCATAAGAACGTCACAGTTCACACCAAAAGAGACTATGTTTACAGAGAAAATAACGTTAAACCGCTGTGGATTGCGTATCTCTACTTTTCCATTTTACAGCCAGCCCCAAACTAAGCATGAGAATGACCGCCCCAAAAATGTACGGCAAATTGATATGCACCTC
Organism: Paenibacillus sp. FSL W8-0439; assembly: GCF_038008995.1. Lineage (NCBI taxonomy): Bacteria > Bacillati > Bacillota > Bacilli > Caryophanales > Paenibacillaceae > Paenibacillus > Paenibacillus sp. FSL W8-0439. The sequence continues at coordinate 540,293 of NZ_JBBPAK010000001.1, read as the reverse complement.
AAACAATGTACCCGCAAGCGCAGGTCCCAGAATATTACCAATACTCATATAAGCATTGTTCATCCCGGCTGCAACTCCCTGCTCATCTCCTGCCATTTTGGATAAGGCCGTATTAATGGCTGGTCGCAGCAACGATGTAGCGGTAAAGAAGATAAGTGATACTCCGAGTACATAATAAAAGTTCCCTGAGAGCAGCATAAGCACAAGGGAAATCGCGGAAAACAGAAAAGAACCGATAATCACACCTTTTTCACCAAAACGGTTCAACATCGGACTAATGACCGCAGCTTGAATCACGGTCCCGACCAATGCACCTACCGTAATAATGATAGCAATATCACGTTCATTGTAATGAAACTTGCCTGTTACAAAGAACGGAAACATCGTTTCAAAATGCGTCAGGCCAAAAGTTAACGTGAATATCATAATCAGCAACATAAAGTACGGCTTGCGGAAAGACAGCGCAAACTGTTTAATCACATTGTCTCTTTTCACCTTAACATTTCGAAACTTCAACTGCTTCTCCAACGACAGGGTTTCGGGCAGTAAAATCAATGAAATCAGTGCCGCTAAACCGGATACCGCCGCCGAAACGTATAAGGGTGTACGAAGCGAGATATCTGCCAGCAAACCGCCTACACCAGGACCGATCACAAAACCAAGCGACATAGCGGCCCCCAACAGCCCCATTCCTCTGCCTCGGTTATGGACTGTTGTGATGTCGGCAATATAAGCCATCATTGGAGGAATCATAAATGCCGCTCCTGCGCCTCCGAGCAAACGGGAAATATACAGCATCGTCAACGAGTTGCCAATCGCAAACAATACAGAAGATACCGTCATGATGACCAAACCGATAATAATCATTTTTTTACGTCCGTATTTATCGGACCATTCCCCAGCTAACGGCGAAAACATAAACTGGGTCAAGCCAAACACGGCAACCAGATAGCCTCCCGTTTCACCACTGCCTCCCAAGGAACCCATGAACTTGGGGAGGATCGGAATAATGAGTCCAATCCCCAGCATGGCAATAAACATATTAATCATCAAAATGACGAGCGGCCCCATTTTCAACTGTTGTGAATCCGACATGTTGCGTTTTGTCCTCCTCAGGTTCTTTATTTCGTATACGAATTTCTTATTTTGCAACTATTTCCGCAAAACTCTTCATTATATTAATAGAGCGGGAGGCAAATAACAATCATAAAATACTTCCGATAACCCTGAATGTTACCTTTGACAAGGTAGCAAAAAGGAACAACCACTAAATCATGAGGTTGTCCCTCTTATAACGTTTCACCATCCTTTATTTTTGTACAATAGCGATCGCAATATCATAATCAAATTTCTGAATTTCTGCGGATGGAATATCAAAAGGGTTCACCGGCTTCAGTCGATTGGACTCGATCCAATATACCCCCTCTGTCGTATTACGCTCATAGCCATTACGATCCAACCAAGCAAATAGGTCATCATAGATCGTATTTAATCGTTCCCGATCTCCCTGAAAACGGGTCACCGCATACTCTCCTTCAGGCACCTCAATGCGTTCAAGACTATCCGGCACTTCATTCCACGAGAACACTTTAACGCCCACCTTGACTGCCGTACTTCCATTCTCTTCAACAACTGTCCATTGGGGAGTTAACACATAGCCTATATCTGCGTCCAAACGACCTGAGTGGTTCTCTGGGACGTTCTGTTGCACTTGTCGCCACTGTCTGCGTACCTCATCACCCAATTCGGCAAAAGGGGCTTGCGCAGTCAGCGCTGCTATCTTGAAAGCCGCTATCCGTTGAATAACTACATCCAGATTTGAACTCATACGGTTTCCTCCTCATCAAGTGGATACTACCAAACTTCCTATATCCTTATGGTGAATCTTCGAATAGCTCCTGCAACAACTTTTCCTTGTTATTCAGAAATTGTTTGGTGATGATGTAATGATCGGTTTCCTCTAGCGTCCGTGTGTCGATCCCTTCATGTGTCAGATGATACAGGACCGAATCTGGATAAGACATCAAGATGGGGGAATGTGTAGAAATGATAAACTGCGATCCCTGCTGCACAAGCTCATGAATCCGTGCAAGCATGGCCATCTGGCGTAAGGGCGAGAGTGCTGCCTCTGGCTCATCCAAAATATACAATCCTTGTCCTCCAAACCGATGCACAAATGCAGCAAAAAAAGACTCGCCATGCGACTGCTCATGTAGCGACTTCCCCCCATACGAATCTCGAATGGGTCGCCCTCCTCCTTCTCGATCCAGCTCGTCGATATGAGTCGCCACATTATAGTAGCTCTCCGCCCGGAAAAAGAAGCCGTCTCTCGGCTTTTCGATCCCTCTCACCAACCGAATATGCTCATGCAGCGCGGAATGCGTGGCTTGTGTAGAAAAGTTAAAATTTTTAGTGCCACCCTCTGGATTAAATCCCCACGCGACTGCGATTGCCTCCATAAGCGTCGATTTACCTACACCGTTTTCTCCAACAATATAGGTAACGGAAGGATGGAATTTGAGTTCATTCCACTGTTGAAGAGCCTTTAAGTTAAAAGGGTATTGGCTCCTGTCAGCATCTGGAGGCCATAATAGCTCCAATCGACGTATAAAAAGATTACGATCCCATATACTCATATCCAGTCAGCTCCAATGCCAAGCAATTTACTAGGTATTCCATCATTATATTGGAATTATTTACAGCAATCAATCTGAACTCCCATTTCGTAACCCTTCTGTTGTTATTCAAGCTATTATTACAGGTATAATATAACGAAGCCTTTTATTTGGGCAGAAAATTTTTCGCGCATTATCAGTCTCAATCTTATCCTTTTTCAAGCAGGTGAATCTATGAAGTCAAATCACAAACCGATCCAATCCTTTAAAATCGTACAGTACATCATGACCATCTATAGGCAGCGATTAACGCGTATTTTGCTACCGCTGGCTGTACTGGCTTTTATTATATGGGAGGCTGGACGAGAGCTAAAAGACTTTAATCTGGCACGGATGCTTCATGAGCTGCGGCGAATGGATGCTGCATTTCTCATCGAAATTGGCTTATTCTCCCTGGCAGCCGTGGCAGCTATGAGTGCTTACGATTATGTAATCAGGCATCATTATAAGCTTCAGGTTAAGCCTGGAACGACATTCCGGTACGCCTGGATCTCCAATACCTTCAATAATGTCTTCGGCTTCGCCGGCTTTACAGGAGCTGGACTGCGCACTGTGCTGTATAAAAAGAGCGGTGTGCCATTGGGTGTTATCACCTCGGCGGTCGTATTTCTTTCACCTGTCGTTATTACCGGACTATCTTTGCTGGCTTGGGGTGCTATTGTCCATCTGTATCCAGTGCAGCCTGTGCTGGATGCTCACCCATGGCTTCATTGGGCACTGTGGGGTATGGCACTATACCTGCCTCTATTTCTGATCATGCAGCGCTCCAAAAAGTATGCCACCTGGTTCAACAAGGGAGAAGGACAGCTCTCCTGGTTCACCATCTCTGCCTCCATTGGCGCCTCTCTACTGGAATGGCTTCTGGCTGGTCTTACCTTTGCATGGATTGGCTCGCACTTGCTCCATGAGCTGCCGCTCCATGCTGTGTTCGGTATCTATGTGATAGCCGCAATTGCAGGGTTAATCAGTCTTGCACCCGGAGGCGTCGGCGCATTCGATATTATCGCCCTGCTTGGGCTGCAAATGGCAGGAGCCAACTCGGACCGGGCGCTGGCTGTGCTGCTGGTCTTTCGCGTCTTTTATTTCATCATTCCGTGGCTCATCGGCCTGGTATTAGCCGCGCTGGAAATGATCCCGCGTAACGAGCGCCTGAGCCAGCTCGCTGAGACAGGCTGGGATTACTCCCTGAATGCCTGGCAGAAGGTATGGGGCTGGCCTGGTCAATTTCGGTTTTTAGCCGATCTGGGGGTGTGGGCGCTTGGCAAGCTGGTACTCATCTCCGGCGTGGTGCTTCTGTTATCGGCCGCCACGCCTGGTCTACTGTATCGGCTCCGTTTCGCTGAACATTTGCTCACTCTACCAGTTATGCGCTTATCGCATGAAATCTCGGTTATCATCGGAATTATGCTTGTCGTTTTGTCCCACGGAATTTCTCTGCGTATTCGCAGAGCATTGCGGCTAACATTGATACTGCTGCTGACAGGAGCCATTTTCACCTTCACGAAAGGTCTGGATTTTGAAGAAGCCTTATTTTTGCTGTTCGTGGCATTAATGCTGTGGATTTCGCGTTCACGGTTTTATCGGGTCAGTGCGCCGCTGAATCGGCACAACATTTTAATATGGGGCGGATTATCTCTACTCGTAACTGGTGCTTATTTTATAATCGGGGCAGGCTCCAATACTCCATTTATGCGTCATTTGCATGCCAAGGTCCACCTGGACTTTTTTATGAACCGCAGCGATTACGGAGTTACAGCCGTATTTAGTTTGATTTTGGCATGGGTATTCTTGACGGTATATTTCTTTCTTCGTCCTCAACGTAGCATCAGCAATCTACCCGACGCACAGGAACTGGTTAAGCTAAAAGAATTTTTGGAACGACAGGGTGGTAATCTCGTTTCTCATATGCTTTTTCTCGGCGATAAATATCTGTATTGGACCAAGGACGAACAGGTAGTTCTCCCCTATGCTCGCAGTCGGGACAAACTGATTGTATTAGGTGACCCCCTCGGTCCAAAAGAACGTGTGAGTGAAGCCATTCAGGAATTCCAACGGTTCGCGGATCGCTATGCTTTGACGGCTGTATTTTATCAAGCATCCCCGGAATATTTGTCCATCTATCACGAGAACGGCTATCGCTTTTTTAAATTGGGCGAGGAAGCGCTCGTGCCGCTGGAGTCCTTTACACTAACGGGCAAAAGCAATCAGGCACTGCGAAGCGCCAAAAATCGCTTTGACCGCGAAGGCTATTCATTCGAAATGATCCAGCCTCCTCTAGAGGCGTCATTGATTGAGGAGATGCGTCATATTTCGGATATTTGGCTGGACGGGCGCAAGGAGAAGGGATATTCACTCGGCTGGTTCAAGGAATCTTACCTTCAGTTGGCTCCAATTGCATTGCTGAAAGACTCTGAAGGGAAGGTTATTGCTTTCGCCACGATGGCCCCTGCCTATGATCATGGGCAGACGGTCTCTATCGATCTGATGCGTCACCTGCCTGACACACCCAATGGAACGATGGATTACTTATTCACACGGGTCATTGAGTGGGCCAAGGAGAGTGGATATACGACATTTAATCTGGGCATGGCACCGCTGTCCCAGGTAGGACAAAGCGAAAAGGCACTGCGCGAGGAAAAGCTGGCTCGACTTGTTTTTCAATACGGGGGACATTTTTACGGCTTCCAGGGGCTCCGACGCTTCAAGGATAAGTTCAAGCCGCAGTGGGAGCCGCGCTATCTAGCCTATCCAGCTTCTGTTTTTCTACCGATCCTGACGCTGGAACTGGTGTATCTCGTGTCCAAACGCTCAGACTAAACGAGGTACGAAATAAAAGGATTTTGACAGTTCAAAACGACGTAAAAAAGAGTGTTCCTCGCCACAATGGTTGCAGGAACACCCTTTTATATTCACTATTCGTCTTAGAAGCTGCCTTTTACAACAACGTCAGACAGTGGGAAACGTCCTGATGGACGTGCTGGTACTTGTGCTTTACCTACACTAATAAGCATGGTTGGCAGGTAACGTGCCGGAATATTGAATTGCTCGATCAATTGTGCTGGAATAAATCCACCCATTGCGCAAGTATCGTAGCCCAAAGATTTAGCAGCCAGCATAATGTTTTGTGCTGCAAGAGCAGAGTTCAGAATCGCTGCATCGCGAGCTACCTGCGGGTTTTGGTACGCGCCATTGATTTGTCCTACCAATGCGTCACGGATTTCCGCTGGCAATGCGCCTGCTTCTACCGCTTGATCATAAATGACAGCATTACGGTTCGCTTCCAGATCACCCAGTACGGCAATCGTAACAGAGCTCTCTGCTACTTGACCTTGGTTGTAGGCTATAGGCAACAATTTTTGTTTGTCTGCTTCGCTTTCGATAACGAGGAATTTCCAATGTTGAAGGTTCCATGCGGAAGGAGCTTCTACCGCGGCAGTCAAGATTGCTTCCAGATCTTCCTCTGGCATTTTAAAATCCTTTACATAGCTTTTTACCGCGTGTCTTTCACTAATAACAGATAAGGTTTCATTTTTCCGGCTGCTCGACATTCTGGGCACACTCCTAATTTCTTAATATATATCTTGAATCTTCATTAACTTCCCAAACTACTGCAATTATAAAAATGATAGTGAATGATGTCAATATGTTTAAGTATGACCCCGCACTCAAAATACAGTACAATACGGATAAAGACATGCATATCGGCAAATGCCTGCCGATGGGACAAGACACGATGAGTTCATACTGTTCTCATTTGAATTTAAAAAGGAGCGTTACTATGATCGGATCGTTTAAAAAAACGGATATTGCTTTATTTGCCGCCTGGGTAGTAGCTTGTGTGGCGACATTGGGCAGTCTGTATCTCAGCGAGATCTTGGGATATGAACCTTGTAAACTGTGCTGGTTTCAGCGTATTCTGATGTATCCCCTGACCCTTCTACTCGGAATCGCATATTTTCGAGGTGACACAAAAATACGGATTTACGTTATGCCGTTAGCTATCATTGGAGGTGCGATTTCGGCCTATCATTTTATCATTCAGCGTATCCATGCAGCCGCCAAAGCAGCCACGCAAACTTCGACGGCTTGCGGTAGAGTATCCTGCGAACAGGATTATCTGAACTGGCTGGATTTCATCACCATTCCTTTGCTTGCACTCATTGCTTTTATCCTTATTATTGTAGCGATGGGTTATATCATACGTCAGGAGAAAAAATCAGCTACGGGAGAGGTACAAGCAACAGAACTCGCATAAGATGAAAGAGACCCGATTATAGGGCCGGTTACCACCAAGAGGCGTATAATCCGCTTGCCGGAGGAAAGACTGTAACTAAATATATCCATTGCATATGTGCTATAATGTAAAAGGTTTGCAGTCTGTCCAATAACGCTTATATTCCTTATAGAGGGGGCCAGTCCATGTTTCATATCAGCACCCCATTGCTGCAATATGGCGCAACTTTCGGTATGATCTTAATCGCTATATCGGCTATTTTCATCCGTATGAAGACAGGTCATCGCCCGATTAATGCCAAAAAAATCATCATTCCTCCGCTCGGCATGAGCACCGGTTTTATGATGTTTGTGGTACCGGAAGTACGGGTTCCCTGGCTTTGGGCGCTGGGCGCTTTTCTGGTCGGCTGGTTTATTTTTTCCTACCCGTTGATCCGCAGCACTAAATTTGAGTTGCAAGAAGGGCTGGTTTTCGTGCAACGCTCACGCACCTTCTTTTTTATCCTGATCAGCCTACTGATCGTCCGATTGCTGCTGCATGAATTTATTCAGCATTACATTACCATTCCGCAAACAGCAGGGCTATTTTTCATCCTAGCCTTCGGGACCTTGTTACACTGGCGGCTTCGTATGTATTTTCAATATCGTCAGTTCGTTCCGGACGAGACGGAAGTCCGCATCTGACCAACGGATATTTAACGTGCACACTCGCATGTTGCTGTATAGACCAAAAAGACACGTTCTCCCCACAGGAACCGTGTCTTTTTGGTCTTTTTAGTCTATCGAGGGCTGTCGGTTCTCTCTTTATACATTTGATTGTTTTCTCCTGAATGATTAATATAATGGACGATGTTATGAACCTGCCGTATTAAAATTAGAGATGAGGATTACGATGAATAAAGCAAAGATTCTTATTACTGAAAATGATGCTCCGATTACCGACTTGCTTTTGTACGGACCACGGGATGCATTACTACCGTCCTCGGAGCCGGATACAAATTTTAAAAAATGGGTGGTTAAGCATGATACGTAAAATCAGCATCAAATTTCTGATCGGTTTTTTTCTGATTTTCTCGCTTTCTTTTGTCGTGCTTAATCAGACAGTCAAGGAATTTATCCAGACAAGCAATCAGAATCTGGTTACCTCCGAACTCGTCGGACTGAAAAATAATAGCAATGTGTATGTACGCCAGGCTTTCCTGATTAACCATTTCAGCAGCAATGAGCTGTATTTTGGAGAAATCGCCAGGGAGATAGCCACTAATCTGAACCATACTACGGACAGCAGTATTGGCGTGTATACGGTGGAAGGCAAATTGCTTTATGCCCCAGACAGCTCCATATTTCAGCAGCAAATGCAAAGCGATCTGCAGCAAGCGATTGACGGCAATACAGCGTACAGCATTACTTATGATCGTAATAAGACGACTGTTCTTTTCTCCTATCCGGTTGTTATAGACGGTTCAAAGGTGGGCATCCTGCGTTTTTACAAAGATTTCAGCTCACTTTACGAACAAACCGGACAGATTCGACAGATTACCCTCTATATTGCCCTAGCGATTTTTGCGGCAGCCTTTCTGTTTTCCTATATTCTTTCCAGGCATATTACCATCCCGCTGACCAGACTGACGCAGGCCTCCACCGAGGTAAAAAACGGAAATCTGGATATCCGCCTACATTTTAAACGCAAGGATGAAATTGGCCGACTGGCTGAGAATTTTAACGATATGATTGGTCAAATTAGCAGACAAATTCATATTATTGAGAAGGATCGGGACCATTTAAAGCAGCTTCACCAGCAGGAAAAGCGCTTTTTTGACAATATTACTCACGAACTGAAAACGCCGTTAACCTCCATTTTGGGATATGCGGAGCTGATCAGGCTTAACGGTGAGAAAGACCGTGCTTTTTTTGATAAAGGAATGAATCATATTATCGAGGAGAGCAGGCGCCTGCATGCGATGGTGCTAAAACTACTGGAAGTTTCACGCAAAAATATCATGCTCCAAGAGCTTGAACGGGTGGATATCGGGCTGATCCTGCAGGATGTGTGTGAATCAATGATGATCCGCTCTCAGCGCTATAAAAAAACCATTGAATATGAGATTAATGAGGAATTGATCATGTTGGCCGATCGGGACAGAATCAGACAGATGTTCATCAATTTGATAGATAATGCGATTAAATACAGTTTGCCTTTTTCGGCAGTATCGGTAAAAGCGGTGCGGGCAGAAGAAAAGATTCGCTTGATCTTCAGCAATCCAAGCGATCCAATTGAAGCAGAACATCTGTCACGCCTATTACAGCCGTTTTATCCGGCTCATTCCGACAGCGCCGAAGAAGGCAGTGTAGGATTGGGACTCAGCATTGTGAAATCTATTGTTGAAGAACTTGCCGGTTCCATCTTAATTACAAATGAGCATAATGAAACTATCGTTACGGTAGAATTTAAAGCGCTGGAAACCGCGGGGAACGGAGAATGAATAATGGGCAATAAATATAAATATGTTGTAATGCCGCTGGTCGTATCTCTCGTGATATTACTGCTGTCAGGATGCGGTTCAGAACCAAAAACAGAGACTGTCGTCATCGCCGACAGCAATGAAGTTTCCAGTACCGATCAAAGCTCTCGTCCGTTTCAGGTCCAAAAAATATATCGGCTTCCGGATCGTTTTGCAAATCGGGGTCAGCTGCTGGGCTGGTCGTCTGGAGATGCCATCATCGCATCGTTCGGGGCCATGACCATACTGAAGCGAGGCACGCTGGAACGTTTAACTTATCCGTATGAGCAAAGCAAGGTCATATCCGAAATCGACAAGGTAACTTCCAATACAATACTTTCTCCCGATGGGAAATATATTTGCGAAGTTTCCCCTTCTTCCTCGGAGACAACCTTAAAGCTTATTTCCTTGCAGGATGGCAAGGAAAAGGAAATAGACAGGATCAGCACCAGGAACGAATCTTATGTACAATATGTTTCCTGGTCGTCCAACAGTTCGTATATCAGCTACCTGGTAGAAAACCTGGTTGATCATGGAGCTGATAGCCTATACATCTACGATGTTGGGTCTCAAACTTCCAGCAAATATCAGTTAAAAGGGATCCTAAAGGAAGACACACTTTTGAGTGTTAACCTTGCAAATGATGGCCGCAGCGTACTGCTACAGTTATTTGGTGCAAAACAAGGCCAGAAAAAGGTGCTAACCCTTGGGAAGGTTTCGGGAAAGAATATTGAATTTCAATACGAGCGTCAGATTGGTGGAGATTCAGTAGCCTGGATGAATAACGACCAGTTTGTGTTTCTCGGAACGGATAATTCATTGTACGAATATGATCAGCGAAACGGCGAGCTCTCTGTCATTTTGGAAAAAGTGCTTGATTTTGAATTTTCGCCTGACAGGAAAAATATCGCATACACCGTGTATGATCAAAATGTCACTTACGTAGCCAAGGTGCAGGGAAGAAATATACTGTACAACGAACCGGTGTATCGCGGAATTGTGCCAACGCATATGTATTGGAATCCGAACAATAAAAGTGTACTACTTCAAGGACAAAAACAGTTGGATTCCTCGCAGACTGCGCCAACGGATTCTCCTAGTAAGGAGTCATTGATCATTGAGTTGAAATAGCGATTAGGATTTCTATATTTGTGGATGTCAAAAACCTTACTTCGGTTGTTCAGCCGGAATAAGGTTTTTCTTTTTGCAACCGTTGTGACAATTTGTTTACATGTTGATCAAACTTTCGCGACATCTTTTTTCTATAGTAAATGAAGCAAGATCATTAGCCTATAAGGACAAGGAATGGACCATAGTGAATGAAAATCCGAATCTGCACCTAAATCAACCCATAAAACGTTATATGACCGGTCTGGATGGGCTAAGGGCCATCTCTGTGCTTGCTGTTATTGCTTATCATCTTCATCTTAGATGGGCAGAGGGTGGGCTGCTAGGAGTGGAGATTTTCTTCGTCCTGTCAGGCTATCTGATTACGGATCAGATCCTTTATGAATGGAGGACACGCAACGGTTTTTCCATTGTGCGGTTCTGGATCAGACGAATGCGCAGACTACTGCCGGCAATGCTCTTTATGCTGACTGCAGTGGCATTGTGGCTTTTAATTACCGATTTTTCCAGACTGCAAGCATTAGAAGGCCATTTTGTATCCTCGCTTTTTTACGTAAACAACTGGTATCTCATTTTTCATCATGTTTCATATTTTGAGAGCTTTGGTCCGGCTTCACCTATCGGGCACCTCTGGTCGCTTTCCATTGAGGAACAGTTTTACGTCATCTGGCCGCTCGTTCTACTGATTGGTCTGTGCCTTGCACCGCGACGAGGCAGACTTATGTTATACATTCTGGGTTGCGCCTTCGTATCCGCCATAGCCATGGCCGTTATATACGAACCCGGAACAGACCCGAGCAGGGTGTATTACGGGACGGACACGCGCGCGTCTGCTATTTTGATCGGAGCGGCTCTGGCGGTTGTCTGGCCCAGTTGGAGACTGAGCAACAATGTATCTTCTTCATCCCGCACCATGCTGGATATGAATGGCGTGCTGGGCATTGTAATGCTGTTTATCCTGATTGCTCAGACCAACGAGTATGATGATTCGCTGTATCGCGGCGGTTTTCTTTATTTATCACTCATTACTGCGGTTGTTATCGCTGTACTGGTTCATCCAGCCAACCGACTGGAACGATTACTCGGCTGCCGGCCTCTAAGCTGGATCGGTAAACGATCTTACAGTCTGTATATATGGCATTATCCAATCATTATTTTATCAAGTCCCGTGGTAAATACCGATGATGCCAGCTATATGCGCATGGCTCTGCAGGTAACGGCCAGTTTCATAATGGCGGGTCTTTCCTACAGATACATCGAAGAGCCCATCCGCCGTGGAACCTTTTGGACTGGCCTGCAATCACTCCGCAGGTCAGGCGCTGGCAGCCAGCTAGGCCTTGTCGTCATTGTTATCGCCATCATTCTCGTCCTGGCATCATGGAAGACGGATTCACCAGCTCCAGATCCTGTACCTGATGCACCAGCAGCCGTAAGCCGGGACCCCGTCCAGACAGAACAACTGCAATGCAGCTGTTCCGATGAAAATCATCCCGCTGAAAATACAAGCCACTCCGCAGAAGGAGCGGGGATCACTGCGATCGGAGATTCCGTTATTCTGGATGCCGCCCCGTTTCTGGAAAAGCAGCTCCCCGGTATGATCATTGATGGCAAGGTGGGACGTCAAATGTCACAGGCAGGTGATGTGCTTGATGGCCTGCGGGAACAGGGTAAACTTGGCCATAAAATCATTATTGAACTCGGCACCAACGGCGTTTTTAACCAGAGTCAACTGAAGTCCTTGCTGGCTTCACTGCAGGACTCCCAGCAAATTTATCTGATAACAACTAGAGTACCAAGAGGTTGGCAGAATACCGTAAATGACAATCTGCGTGAAATTGCTGGTGAATTTCAAAATGTCCAGCTTATCGACTGGTATTCAGCCAGCGAAAACCGGGACGATCTATTTTATGGTGATGGTGTCCACCTGAAACCAGAAGGCGCTCAGTATTATGCCTCGTTGTTAATTGATGCTATCAAACAAGATAAAACCTACTAGCATGTTAAAGGAAAGGATGAACTAGCTATGAACAAAAAAAATGGATGGATGGTAAGCGGATTATGGGGATTTATGATTATCCTTATCTTTTTAGGTGCCATAGTTCTCCATATGCACGCAAAGCAAAATTCAGATGATCACGAATCCCGCAGCAAGGACTCTTCTCTATACAATCTTGATAAGATGCAGACTGCTGCACAAAAGCGTGCGGCTTCTAGCACCAGCGGGGAACAAGCTCAATCATCTGCTTCCTTAAACGGCGAGGGCGTCACGATGATTGGAGATTCGGTTACGGTCGGAATTGAGCCTTATTTAAAAGAGCAGCTTCCGAATATGACGGTTGACGGTAAGGTTGGCCGGCAGATGTCTCAAGCTGTAAAAGTCATTAATGAATTGGCCGCCCAAGGCAAACTGGGAGACCAGGTCATTATCGAACTCGGCACCAATGGTCCGTTTAGCAAAAACCAACTGCACGACGTACTGCAATCCCTTTCCGGAGCCAGACAGGTAATCTTGGTCACCACCCGGGTTCCGAAAGGATGGCAAAACACGGTGAATGACACGATTGCACAGGTCGCCGATGAGTTTAACAACGTCAGCGTGATGGACTGGTATTCGGCCAGTGTAGGCAAAGACGAATACTTTTATAAAGATGGTGTCCATTTAAAACCAGATGGTAGCCGATATTACACTTCACTCCTCGTAGCAGCCTTGCAAAAATCTTAATACAGAAAGGGGCCTGCGCGTCTATACATCTAGAAAGGAAGAATGACATGACACAGAGGAAAAAGAGGATATTGATTGTAACGTTGTTACTTGGGGTCGCTGCTGTAAGCTTTATCTTTTATTATTTCTTTTCCATTTACAAAGGGTTAGAAGGACTTAGTAAAACCCCGGAAAACTCCCCATTTGTTAAAGTGAGCACTGATAAAGTCGAAGCACTAAAAGCACCGGAATGGGAGGGAACCGAACCTGTAAATATTTTGCTGATGGGCGTGGATACTCGCGAGAACAACAAGGGCAGTGTACCCCGATCCGATAGCATGATGGTCGTTTCGTTGAATCCTACCGATAAGCGTATTCATGTGTTTTCGATTCTTCGAGACACTTATACGGATATTCCTGGGCACGGCAAAAATCGAATTAATACCGCTGTTACGCATGGACCCGATACGGCGATGAAAGCAGTCAGCGAATTGCTGGGGGTGCCAGTTCATTTTTATGTATACACGGATTTCCAGGGGTTTATTAAACTCGTAGATGCTGTAGGCGGACTCGATTTTTATGTCGAGAAGGATATGTACTATGAAAGCAAGGCCGATCTGCATGAGTATGATATTAATTTAAAACAGGGACAGCAGCATTTCGACGGCAAAACGGCGCTTCAATATGTCCGTTTTCGTCATGATGCCATGTCCGATTATTCCAGAACAAAAAGACAACGGCAATTTATTACGGCATTAGCCGAGAAGGTAAAAACAACGACTTCCATTATGAAATTCCCTTCTATTCTAGAGGAAATCAGTCCGTATATCGATACCAATTTGTCAGTCTCTGATATGTGGAATTTGGCTTCAGTAGGGTACCAAAGTACATTAAACGGAAATGAACAAATACCGCCAATGAAGCTATTAAAAGAAACTTATGTGGGCAAGGCGGCTGTTCTGGATGTAAAAAGTCGAACAGATTTGAAGCAATTTGTGCAAAGTATCATAAATTCCGACTCCTCAAATTCGATTACAGACAATTCTTCGGGGCAGGAGCAGAAAACAGATTTTGAATAGGGTTAGACAATATATTAGATCGTATTTGCCGGACAATAGTCTGTTAAATGCTCTATGTGAATAAAGAAGAGCATAACATGATCTTCCGGTTATCTATAGGGGGAAAAAGAATGGGTACAAAACAGATCGTAAGGTTCTGCTTGGCATTAACTATATCCGCCGCCATGCTTCTGGAGATCACTGCTCCGCACATGGCTATGGCTGATGCTGCGCAACGTGCAAAAAGCACGTTGTTGAACGATAAGAGTGAACCAACAAAAATAATTTCAACGCAGGTTAAAAATACCCCGACACTAAAATTGGATAGCCATGTGGCATCCATGACGAAGAAAAGAACTATTAAGGCTAGATTTAAGCTTCCGAAGGGTACCGATATAAAGAAAATAAGCTGGACCTATGGTGGTAAGCCATTATCGGAATGGAAATCGTACAAGAATCGCGGTTATAATGGCGCCCCCTTTATCACCGTTACTCAGGTCAAAGCCGAACACGCAGAAGTCACTGCCAGTATCAATTTCGGTCTTACCTATGGTACGGAGAATCTTGCCGAGCCGAGTCTGCAGCGTCCACTGTACGCATCATTGATGGGAACCTATGAACTGGCTGCAGTAGTCAACGGCAAAACCGTTGCCCAAGCACCTATTAAGTTGGTCCCGTACGACAGCTTCCGTACCTATGATGAGCTGAAGCCGGAGATTGATGCGATTACGGCACAGGCAGCTCAAAAAAACGACAGATACATTAAAACGTTGTCGATCGGCAAATCCGTTGAAGGCCGCGATATTTTTATGACTATGGTTGCCAAAGATCAAGCAACGATTGACAAATATCAGAATGTAACTCACCCTGCCATGCTGAATGATCCTGCAAAGCTGGAGAACGATATTCAATCCGGTGCATTCGGAGATTATCAAGTGCCCATCTGGATCAACAATATTCATCCGAATGAAGCGCCAGGCTTTGATGCGATTATCAATTATTTTAAGACTATGGCACTCGATAAAAATGTTACGTACAAGACCAACTTGTCCAATGGAAAATCGAGTACGGTAACTCTCAATATGGATGATGCGCTTGAACATGTGTTTTTCCTGTTCCTGTATACAGAAAATCCAGATGGAAGGGTTCATACCGAACGTTATAATGCTGAATATTTTGACTTAAATCGGGATAATTCATATCAAACCCAGCCTGAAACACGCAGTATCACAGAGCAAATCGCCAAGTGGTCGCCGATTTCTTTCTTAGATCTGCATGGGTTTGATAAGAATTTTCTGATCGAGCCTACCACACCGCCTCACGATCCGAATATTGAGTACGATCTACTTATGGATAACATGGTAGAACAGGCCAAAGCGATGGGTGAAGCAGGTATAGCAAACACGAAGTATGATTACTACCATATTCCTTATGAAGAGCATCGTAAAACAGTTGAAAATCCTAAATATGTTTCGAAGGGAACTGCTTCAGGATGGGATGATGCATCTCCAGCCTATACAGCTGTCTTCGCCATGCACCATGGTGCAATGGGACATACGCTGGAAACACCTGAATCGAATGAAGAGTCGACCAAAGCATTGTATTATAGTGTCGCTGCAGCAACTGATTTTGTTATGCAAAAGAAAGAAAAGTTATTTTTGAACCAGCTAAAAGTATATGAACGTGGAGTTAATAATATCGATGATCATGCCGTAGATCGGTATCTATTCAATGCAAAAAATCAGATCATCGGTCGCCCCCGTCACGGTAATGAGAATTTTTTTCCTGAGTATTACGTTTTGCCGATCGATAAAAGTCTTCAAAAAAATCCGCTGGAAGCCTATCGGATGATTGAGTATCTTATCCGCAATGGAGTAACGGTTGAACGCTCGACAGAGGCTGTAAGTACTGCTGGCAAGACCTACCCCGCGGGTTCATTTATCATAAATATGCATCAGGCTAAACACGGCATCGCAAACATGGTTTTATATGACGGTATTAACGTCTCAGATTATGCTTCCGTAGCTGGCGAGATTGTGCAGAACTTTCCCGTCACGCGAGGATTTGAACGTGATGTGATTAGAGAAGCCGGCGTGTTTGCGGGCAAAACGACTCCGGTGACTTCCGTATCGATTCCGGCCACATCATTGCCGAATGATTCTGCCTATGTTTTAATCCGCAACACCAATAACGATGCCATCAAAACGGTCAATGAATTACTTAAATCCGGCAAAGTGGTTACGATGCTATCCAAAAGCGGAACAGGATATGAAGCGGGTGACTTTGCAGTGGCCTATGATGATCTGCATCCGCTGGTGTCAAAATACTATCTTGATGTCACGGCATTCGGCAATAACAAACCCGTTGGCAAAGTTCTTAAACCTTCTACAGTAGCCGCTCTCGGCGAACCGGCTTATGTGCTCAAAAATCTCGGTTTTAAAGTGACCGATGATCAGCAGCATGCCGATGTGCTCGTGAATACATTCGATTCCGACAAACTTGTTGAGAAAGGAAAGCCATACATTGCTTATGGAAATATGGGGATGGGTAACGTGAAAAACTGGATTCCTCAATTTGCGTTTGCTGGACCGACATGGGAAAAATACGAAGGGGTCTTCCTGGCGAATGTCCAACAGGATCATGTGATTACAGCCCCTTACGATAACGAAGAATATTTCTACACCGTTACAGGTTCTTACATTACGAAGCTACCTAAAGCCGCAAAAGTTCTTGCAACCATTAGCAATAAAGAAAACTTCTTCAAAGCAGGTTGGTGGCCAGGTCACGATGCTGCAAGAGGAAAGATCATGGCCTTCACCTATATGGAAAACAAAAAGAATATCACAGTTTTCTCCAACGATCTAACCAATGGCGCTCATCCGCAGCATCAATTCCGACTACTGGCCAATTCGATTTTCAATGCCGTTCCCAGCAAACCCTGAATGATTTTGCAAACAACCTTATTCCGGTGATCAGCCGTGAGTAAGGTTGTCTTTGTGATAAGGGTTATTGTCCTCTGTGACATTTTGTTTACAACTTGATCAAATTTTAGCGACATCTGAAGGCTATATTTGGATTAGAACGTGAAATGAATCCTGTTCACAACAGGGATTTATGGAATGTATGAATTCAATATTTTAGGGAGGAATGTAATTTGCTAAGTAGCATCAAACTGACAAGCAGATCTGTCAGAAAATATGAGGGGGACACAAAGATTGAAGATCCGGTTGCTAATAACATGGATAATAAAGCAGTGGACACATCAGGGACCACCTCATCTCACGACAGTACAGAAACCGATAATCTCCCCCAAAGCTCTGTGACAGAGCCACGGAGAAAGACACACAGCATCAAAGGACGTCTCGTTGCGCTTGATGCTGCGCGCGGACTGGCCGTGCTGGGAATGTATTTGCAGCATTTCGGATCAAATCCAAGCGTTTCTGCAATTGTTTCCGGAAATACCACCCTATTATTTGTGTTGTGCGGCGGTATCTCCTATTCTATTATGGGACAGCGTATGATGGATCGAGGAGCAAAGGCGACCGCTTTTCGTGCACGAATGCTGGCCCGTGCGGTGTTTGTTGATATTATTGGTTATTTGCTTATTATGCTGAACACTTCATACGGCATCATTTTGCCTGCCTATGCAGCTATGTTTGTGTTGGCCCTCATGTTATTTCGTCGTTCGACCCGCACCATTGTTACAACAGCAGTCGTTTTGCTCGTAACGGCCCCGCCGCTAATGATTCTTGGATCAAGCATTTTCTCAAAAGCTTATCTTCTTGGTGATATCGCGGGAGGTCCGATGTCTGCCCTCGCCTTGACTCCTGCATTTGTTGCTGGTATGGCCATTGGTCGCGTTGACCTCACCAGATTACGTACAGCCCTCTCACTCGCAGGCAGCGGTATCGTTATGCTTGTTATTGGCAAAGTAATGGCCGCTTTTGTGCTTCCGAATTGGAATCTTCACTTTGAACAATGGCTGATAAGTGTGCAAGGAACTGCTCCTGTACAGCCGGATGAATACGCAATTTGGCCTCTTAATACGGAATCACCGATGTGGCAGCTCCTTTTGGGAACGGCTCCGCACACCGCTTCGACATTCCAGACGATGATAGGATTAGGAATTTCATTTTTGGTAATGGGAGTTACGTGCCTCGTATCCAAAAAAACCTCCGCTGTATTAATGCCTTTCGCAGCAGTCGGACGTGTCGCCCTGACCATGTATGCCTTTCAGTTTGTAGTGGTGTGGATTCTTGATCTGACAAAGATTGAGCACAGTCTGGATGGAATTCCATTCGGCAACGTAATGATCTCAGTTGCAACACTACTGCTGGGATTATTGATTGCTCAGCGTCCTGTTGGTCCGCTTGAAGGATTGATGCGCCGCTTTGACCGATTGTTCAGCCCTACCCAACCAGTCTCACAAACTGTAAAGTAGATAGCCTTCTTGATACTCTATATAACGGACTGATCAAAAAAGATACCAGATAAAAAGTTCGCTATCTGTATAAAAAGCCTACAAAAGGTGTCTAGATTAACTAGGGCAATAAGATGATCATTGAACAGAGTTATCAGGAAGGAACTAATTCCTTGCTATTTTCCCCCGGATTATCCGGGGGGCTTATCCCCACCGTTTTAGCAACACCCAGTATCGTAATTGGGATTTCTTTGACTGTTTTCTGAATTCTGCTTGTCTCGCTGATTTTTCTAAGCTGCTATATAGTCTTTGTTTTCTTATCCATCCAATACGCTCCTATCGGACACTCCTGACTGCTCCAGATGCTGAACAAAGATATCGAACATTGGACTCATTTTATGACCCTTATTTTTCGCATAAGACCAATAAAGCCACCTACTACACGTATGTATTATGAAAATTCACATTCTTTGCCGTCATTGAGCTACATAAAAGTGCCAACCGGAATTACATTATTCCCAGCAGATATATTGTTAACGCCTAAAGAATGGGCGTGCGCAACCTAAATGTAACTCGCTGGACTTCAATCGCTCGCGGAGGGCATTTTACTGCCATGGAAGAGCCTGAGCTTTTAGCTCAGGACATTCGTGCCTTCTACAAACCTTTTAGAGCAAAAAATAAATATTAACCAAGGTCCACCTCGTGCATTAACTGGATTAATAAGAAGAGCTATTATAAGCGGTCGTAATCTAACGGGAAACGATAGCTTAATAAATACAAAAAGAAGAGATGGCTTATGCCATCTCTTCTTTCATCTATATAAAGCGGGTGATGGGAATCGAACCCACGCTACCAGCTTGGAAGGCTGGAGTTCTACCATTGAACTACACCCGCAAAAAAAGTGGTCGGGATGACACGATTTGAACATGCGACCCCCTGGTCCCAAACCAGGTGCTCTACCAAGCTGAGCTACATCCCGAAATAGATGCCGGTGAGAGGACTCGAACCTCCACGGTTTCCCTCACGATTTTGAGTCGCGCGCGTCTGCCAATTCCGCCACACCGGCTTATGAAATTAATGGCGCGCCCTGAGAGATTCGAACTCCCGGCCTTTTGATTCGTAGTCAAACGCTCTATCCAGCTGAGCTAAGGGCGCAAATATGGAGCGGACGACGGGAATCGAACCCGCGACCCTCGCCTTGGCAAGGCGATGCTCTACCGCTGAGCCACGTCCGCAAAAACAGGTATGCGCGTGGAGGGACTTGAACCCCCACGTCAAAGACGCTAGATCCTAAGTCTAGTGCGTCTGCCAATTCCGCCACACGCGCATACAATAATAATGGTGAGCCATGAAGGACTCGAACCTTCGACACCCTGATTAAAAGTCAGGTGCTCTACCAACTGAGCTAATGGCTCTTAATGGCTGGGGATATAGGATTTGAACCTATGCATGACGGAGTCAAAGTCCGTTGCCTTACCGCTTGGCTAATCCCCATTATGTATTCAACAGGGCGATTGATGGGACTTGCACCCACAAATGCCATAGCCACAATTCAGTACGTTAATCCATTCGTCACGACCACCATGGCAATAAAACTGGTGGAGGATGATGGATTCGAACCACCGAACCCGTAAGGGAGCAGATTTACAGTCTGATGCGTTTGGCCACTTCGCTAATCCTCCAAAATGGTGCCGGCGAGAGGACTTGAACCCCCAACCTACTGATTACAAGTCAGTTGCTCTACCAGTTGAGCTACACCGGCATATTAAATTAAATGGCGGAACTGACGGGATTCGAACCCGCGATCTCCTGCGTGACAGGCAGGCATGTTAGGCCTCTACACCACAGTTCCAGAGGCATTTCCAACAGGAAATTAATTGCGGGGGCAGGATTTGAACCTACGACCTTCGGGTTATGAGCCCGACGAGCTACCGAACTGCTCCACCCCGCGACATCAAAGGTATTTCTTAATACTATTAATGGTGGAGGCTGAGGGGATCGAACCCCCGACCCTCTGCTTGTAAGGCAGATGCTCTCCCAGCTGAGCTAAGCCTCCATACTACTATGACCCGTAGGGGATTCGAACCCCTGTTACCTCCGTGAAAGGGAGGTGTCTTAACCCCTTGACCAACGGGCCACATATCTATTATAAGAGCTGGCGGAGAGAGAGGGATTCGAACCCTCGAGACGCTTTTGGCGCCTACACGATTTCCAATCGTGCTCCTTCGGCCAACTCGGACACCTCTCCATATGGCTCCCCGAACAGGACTCGAACCTGTGACAACTCGATTAACAGTCGAGTGCTCTACCAACTGAGCTATCAGGGAATATTGGTGGAGCCAAGGGGGATCGAACCCCTGACCTCCTGCGTGCAAGGCAGGCGCTCTCCCAGCTGAGCTATAGCCCCATCTTAGACATAACACTTAATTCTGACTATATAGAGGTCAGTCTTACAGGCGAAAAAAAATCCCCAGAGAAGGGGCTTATGCTTGGCGGCGTCCTACTCTCCCAGGACCCTGCGGTCCAAGTACCATCGGCGCTGGAGGGCTTAACGGTCGTGTTCGGGATGGGTACGTGTGGAACCCCTCCGCTATCGCCACCAAACATGAATTTGCCTCGCAAATTCTTTTTCAGGAATCAGCATCGCCAAATGCTGTGTGTTCGCTTGCCTCATATAAGCTACTCGAACTTATACGATGCAATGCTTTTACACCCTGAAAACTGGATCCGAAACTTCATTGCGCCTTATCTTAGGATAAGCCCTCGACCGATTAGTATTGGTCAGCTCCATGCATTACTGCACTTCCACCCCCAACCTATCTACCTCGTCGTCTTCAAGGGGTCTTACTAATTGGGAAATCTCATCTTGAGGGGGGCTTCACGCTTAGATGCTTTCAGCGCTTATCCCTTCCGTACATAGCTACCCAGCGGTGCTCCTGGCGGAACAACTGGTACACCAGCGGTACGTCCATCCCGGTCCTCTCGTACTAAGGACAGCTCCTCTCAAATTTCCTACGCCCACGACAGATAGGGACCGAACTGTCTCACGACGTTCTGAACCCAGCTCGCGTACCGCTTTAATGGGCGAACAGCCCAACCCTTGGGACCTACTTCAGCCCCAGGATGCGATGAGCCGACATCGAGGTGCCAAACCTCCCCGTCGATGTGGACTCTTGGGGGAGATAAGCCTGTTATCCCCAGGGTAGCTTTTATCCGTTGAGCGATGGCCCTTCCATGCGGTACCACCGGATCACTAAGCCCGACTTTCGTCCCTGCTCGACTTGTAGGTCTCGCAGTCAAGCTCCCTTCTGCCTTTGCACTCTTCGAATGATTTCCAACCATTCTGAGGGAACCTTGGGGCGCCTCCGTTACTCTTTAGGAGGCGACCGCCCCAGTCAAACTGCCCACCTGACACTGTCCTCGTACCGGATCACGGTACCAAGTTAGAACCTAGATACGATCAGGGTGGTATCCCAAGGATGCCTCCCCTCAAGCTGGCGCTCAAGGTTCAACGGCTCCCACCTATCCTGTACAGATCGTACCCAAATTCAATATCAAGCTGCAGTAAAGCTCCATGGGGTCTTTCCGTCTTGTCGCGGGTAACCTGCATCTTCACAGGTATTAAAATTTCACCGGATCTCTCGTTGAGACAGCGCCCAAGTCGTTACGCCATTCGTGCGGGTCAGAATTTACCTGACAAGGAATTTCGCTACCTTAGGACCGTTATAGTTACGGCCGCCGTTTACTGGGGCTTCGGTTCATAGCTTCGCCCGAAGGCTTACCACTCCCCTTAACCTTCCAGCACCGGGCAGGCGTCAGCCCGTATACTTCGCCTTGCGGCTTCGCACAGACCTGTGTTTTTGCTAAACAGTCGCTTGGGCCTTTTCACTGCGGCCCCCTCGGGCTATTCACCCTACCGAGGCACCCCTTCTCCCGAAGTTACGGGGTCATTTTGCCGAGTTCCTTAACGAGAGTTCTTCCGCGCGCCTTAGAATTCTCTTCTCGCCTACCTGTGTCGGTTTGCGGTACGGGCACCTTCTCCTGGCTAGAGGCTTTTCTTGGCAGTCTGAGATCATG
>NZ_JBBPAK010000001.1:407500-512500 GCF_038008995.1 Paenibacillus sp. FSL W8-0439 | reverse complement strand
TGGATCGCATGGGAAATATCCCCGATCCGATTACCAACAACAGCTTGCTCAATCCCTTTATACAGAGACTCTTTGGTAACGTCCAACAGCTTTTGGGCCTGCTCAGACACATTCCCCACCGCATACGACCAAGCGGAATCTGCCAGCCAGCCATTCAGGTTCACAACCATGTCGATCGTCACGATGTCGCCGTCCTTCAATGGTGTTTTGTTCGGAAAACCGTGGCAAATCACATCATTAGGGGAACCACAAGTTGCAAACTGGTAGCCGTTATAACCCTTTTGCTCCGGCGTTGCGCCATGCTTCTTCATAAATGATTCTGCAAAGGCGTCAATTTCCAGTGTCGTAATACCTGGTTTAATCATTTTAGCAATTTCCCGGTGGCAAGCAGCCAAAATTTCGCCAGCTTTTTTCATATTTTCAATTTGTTCTTTGGTTTTAATGATAATCATTAAATGTTCTCCTTCTTATCCATGTTCGTTCCACTTTTCACTGCTTCTTTTTTTCTGCTTCTATTGTAACGCTAAAAGCAGTGAAATGGAACCGATGTCAATTGATACCGTTTACAAGGGCTTAAACGGGGTTTATAATACTCCATAATTTGTATACAAGTATGCAAAATTATTGGCAAGATAGGAGTATTCTATGAAATATCCAACAACCTGGTTACAGGGCGCATCGCTTGGAGAGAGGATTGCTTGCGAACTCCGACTTCAGATTATACGTGGTATGCAGACACCCGGCACTGTTCTATCTGAAAATCAGATTGCTACCGATTTTGGTACCAGCCGTTCTCCTGTGCGTGAAGCCATGAAAGTGCTCTCAAGCGAAGGACTTATCCGCTTGGAGCGCATGGGGGCGGTTGTGATCGGCATGACACCCGATGATATGGAGGAGCTATTCGACGTACGAATGCTGATTGAGCATTTTGTTGTTCAAAGGTATGTACATAAGGATAATACGATATTGGTAAACACTTTAAATCAGATGATCGACAAAATGGAAGTCGCTCTCAAGCACAGAGATATCGCTGAATTTTCACTTCAGGATTTTAATTTTCATGAAGCTCTGGTTCTGGAAGCAGGCCATACCCGTATTCTCCATACCTGGAATGGCATGAGACAGTTGATCCTGACGGTTATGCTGGCTGCGACAGAACAACGTTTTGCGTCTAACATCGAAGAATCTCAAGTCACGATTCACAAGCACCGCACCTTTGCAAATGCTTTAAAACAAGGAAATGATCAAGAATTATCCCGACTCATTGAGGAACATTACCGAGACACTCGCAACGCGGTTAACGATAGCGTTTTGTCCTCCTATAGAAAGACATTATCCTAGCCGGAACATACCCGACAAAGAGCCAATTGTATCGCGTCTTTATGCCCACTCCAACTGACGCGGTTCTCTTTTCAGACTAGATTGTCGACAAGTATACAATTAACTATACATATTAGCACCTTTACTCTTTGAATGTTATGGAACCATCCTCTCCCTAGTCGCATTCGGTTTGATTATACTGCTGGATGTGTTAATTTAACGATAATAGCTAATAAGGTAAGTGAAGGGGAGAATGAATATGACTGAAACCCGATATATGATCGGCGTCGATATTGGCACGACCAGTACCAAGGCAGTGCTTTTTGAAGAAAACGGCAATATTGCCGCGCAGCATCATGTGGGCTATCCACTCCATACACCTGAGCCAGATGCGGCAGAACAGGACCCTGAAGATATTCTCAAAGCTGTCGTAGAGACGGTGCAAGAGGTCATGACACAAAGCGGAGTACCCGCCGAACATGTGCTGTTCGTCTCCTTTAGTTCGGCTATGCACAGCGTACTGGCGGTGGACAAGAACGGTAAACCACTGACCGCCTCCATCACGTGGGCAGATAATCGTAGTGCCAAATGGGCTGAAGCGCTCAAACATAAATACAATGGACACGATATTTACTTACGCACGGGAACGCCCATTCACCCCATGTCACCGCTGACAAAACTGATGTGGATTACACGAGATTTACCGGATGTTGCAGCCCAGACGTACAAGTTCATTTCTATAAAGGAATATGTCTTTGCCCGGTTATTCCACCAATATGTCGTGGATCACTCGATCGCCTCTGCTACCGGACTCATGAATTTGAAGCAGCTGGATTGGGATGAGGAAGCGCTCACTATTGCAGGTGTGACGAAGGAGCAGTTGTCCGAGCTGGTGCCGACAACTCATGTGCTAAAAGGACTGGACGCAGCCTATGCACATGACATGGGCCTGCTGGAGACGACCCCTTTTGTGCTCGGGGCCAGTGACGGTGTCTTGTCCAACCTCGGTGTGAATGCAATCAAACCTGGAGTTGTCGCTGTTACCATCGGCACCAGCGGAGCCATCCGTACTGTAGTTGATAAGCCTCTTACCGATGCCAAAGGTCGCTTTTTCTGTTATGCCTTGACCGAAAAGCTGTGGGTCATCGGCGGCCCGGTGAACAACGGCGGTATCGTGTTCCGCTGGATACGGGATGAATTTGCAGCCTCTGAGGTGGAAACTGCCAAACGCTTAGGAATTGATCCGTATCATGTGCTGACCCAAATCGCAGAACAGGTGCGTCCAGGCTCGGACGGTCTGCTTTTCCTTCCGTATCTATCTGGCGAACGCGCTCCTCTGTGGGACCCAAATGCGCGTGGCTCCTTCTTCGGCCTGTCCCTGCGGCACAAAAAAGAGCATATGATTCGAGCCGCACTGGAAGGTGTACTGTTCAATCTGTATACAGTCATGCTCGCTATGGAGGAAGTCATTGACAGACCGTCTGTCATTCACGCCACGGGTGGATTTGCACGCTCGGAGCTGTGGAGACAACTCATGGCGGATATTTTTGATCAGGAAGTCATTATTCCCGAAAGTCTGGAAAGCTCATGTCTAGGTGCAGCTATTCTAGGCTTGTACGCGTTAGGACGAATTGATTCGCTAGACGCAGTATCCGGTATGATCGGCACCACTCATCAGCATAAACCTGCGGCAGAGCACGTAGATATCTATCGCGATTTACTGCCGATCTATATTCGCATTTCACGTAAATTTGAAGAAGAGTTCAAGGATATTGCAGAATTTCAGGCCAAGTCCCTACAATCTTAAATTAGCGGAACCTGTTCTAACGTTGTAGCGTATTATCGTTTTATAAGACCTGTCTATGTCAGTTGGATAGGATAAGAAGGAGGATTAGACGATGCTCAAAAAATTACTGCACCGCCTGCTACATTCCACCTCTCATTCCCATAAGCGGCGATACAGCAGCTCAGATCGTTATTACGACCGTAGACGCCATTCTTCATCAGACGGATACAAGAACAGCCATAACGGTCACCGATATTACAAGGATAAACGCCGTCACTACTCCAGTTCCTAGCCACACAACAAAAAGCAGTGGCGGAGTACAACGTAACACAAGAAGCAAGCCACAGGCTCCTTAAGCTTATAAAGCGAAGCCCCTTCTCATCAAGGGCCTTCGCTTTATTGTTGTGCGCCCTTCGTTATGCAGAGCAACATCAGTGCATTTTACAGGAAATCGGCTATAACCTAAATTACAGAAATAGGGTTTTAGAGATAATCACCAACAAAATAAACAGTACCAGAATCGCTCCTACAGAGGTCCAGGCTCCTACGCCGCAACCCATACCGCCTACTCCACACATATGACTCATTTACAACACTCCCTTCGCTCATTTCAGGATCATTGTATGTAGACCTAGTCAAATGCGTAAGGGGCATTCCCCCATTTTTGCGGCGAATGCCTGTTTATTTTTAGGGATTAAAGTTATGGATTAACCTCTAACTGCAACAATGCTTCCTCCAACTCCTGCATAAACTGTCGACTATGTTCATAACGTGGACGAATTTGAAAAAGCCGCTCCAGTATATGACGCACAGGTTGACTCAGCATTAATTCTTCCTGCCAACTTCCAGGGGGTTGATCCGGCTGAGGCTCATAACTGCTATACAGCATAAAAAGCATGAAATGCCCAACATCATACAAATCGCTGTAGAAGGCGACATCTTGTCGCTCAGGTGCGCGCTTTTCCAGCATGGCTTCGGTGAATACATCCTCCTGTCGTTCTCCCACGGCCAGAGCAAGCCCAAAGTCGATTAGGTACGACTTCCCTTCGCGGTGAATTACGTTAGGAATACGGATATCGCGATGGATGTATCCCCGTTCATGCACATGCAGAACTCGCTCCATTAACTCTAAAATGTAGACGATACATTCCCGTTCCGTAAAGGAACGCTCCTGTTCAAAGATAAGCTCTTCCAAGGTCATACCGGAGACGTATTCCATGACCATATACATTCCGTCCGAATGTTGGTCAATTTCAAGCAACTTTGGAATATAAGGGTGCTCCATCTTTCGCATAATGTGAGCCTCGCGCTGCAATAGCTGAACTGCCTGCGCTCGTTTGCTCGGTCTGGGCAGTTTGACCGCCACCTCCTGTCCGCTGAGCCGATCCAGACAGAGGTAGGTTAGACCATAGCTACCCATGCCTAAAAGCGAACGAACACAATAACGTCCGCTCAGCAAATCACCAGGCTGTTTGGGATAATCTATCCATGATTCATAAATGTTCCGCAACCAAGCAAACATACTTAGATCCTTTCCTATACATGCCGCAGCCACGTTTCCTATGCGACTTGTCCTCGTATTCTTGTATTCCGTTATTATATCATCCACGCCAAAAGACCATCAGAGCCGGGTAGGTCTGATGGTCTTATTAGACAAGATAATGATCGTTATGCCTCTCTGCGGCTACGTGGTGTCAGACCGAGCCAGGACAACAGCGAACTGCGCGTTTTGCGTTGCCGGCCCTGATAGGTACGTAGATTAGTGATTAACTGCCGATCCCGTTCTTCCTCGACCCTTTCTTTCATCCAACGTTTATGGTCCTCTAGTTGGTTAGATAAGCTAACATTCTTCTCCACTAAACGGCTGTGCTCTGCTTCCAGTTCCTCCAAACGGCTCCGCATTTCCAACAAAGCGGTTTGCACCATATCCTGCATCTGCGCCAGTTCTTGTGGCTCTACAGACTCCTGCGTTTGTACGGATACAGGTGCTTGCTCCAATCTATACTCCATGGTTGGGGTCAAAGTCTGGAACTGTTCCTGCGACTGCATGGGTTCCTCTGATAGCTCCTGAACATTCATTTCATCCTCTATCTCTGTCAGCTCAACCGTAGCAGCAGCTTGCTCCTGCATGACCGTCTCTTCTCTACCCTCAGCCGCCGCCATTATTTCTTGCCAGGTTGCGGTCAGTGACTCAGCATCCGAGATGGGTGGCAAGCGGAATTCTTCATCCTCCAATTGGAAGGGAGCGGTTATTCTCTCAAGTACCACCTGAACGGATTGCTCCATTGTCATATGCTGCTCACGCAACGCCCTCCGCATCACCTTCAAGCACTCAATATCCTCTGAACTGAACATTCTTGACTGATTAGCGGAACGCTGAAACACATATCCCTGTTCCTCCAGCGCCGCTGCATATTTACGAAGGGTACTCGCCCCGATTCCCAGTTGCTTTGCTGCTTCCGTCGTCGACTTGCTTTCTTCCATTTAATCATTACCTCCCCGGATGGTATGGAAAGAAAAAGCTTGTATATGTAGGATTCGCGGAAACCATTGGAAATCCTTTGGCAAAATAGTTCTAATATTGCAGACTGCTAAGAACCTTTGTCATAAACGAATAATTTAAAAACATACAAGAAGCGACATCGCTAAGAATGCTCCTGCACTGTATACTCTTGAGACTCGTTAAGAAACGTCACATAAATGTCATACTCCCAATATTATTACGTAAACTTTTCTTCCATGAATATGGCTCATGTTATGATTTATACGGAAACCACTTATAAATAAATAGATACCTTACATCCTGTCTTCCAATAAAAGAATATGGATAATCTACACTTATTCTTTGATTAATCCTAAATTGCTCCCTCTATTCACCGTTCTTTTTTAATTTATCGGAATGAGGACAAAAAAATGGATATTTTCAAAAGATCAGCAATATGTTATGTTATGTAACGTAAAATGGATTTCAGGCATAATTTGTAGCATATTAACGTTCGTTGGAACGAGGAGGAAACATAAATGAAGGGGAAGGCAAGGAAAGTAGCGATTGTCGGCGCGGGAATGGTCGGTTCGAGCTGTGCCTACTCAATGGTCAATCAGTCCATTTGTGACGAAATCATGATGATTGACCGCACGTATGACCGGGCTTTGGCCCATGCACTGGATCTGTCCCATTGTATGGATTTTACGTCTACACGCACCAAGGTCCGTGCAGGCACATATGCAGACTGCACGGATATGGATGTTGTGATTATAACGGCTGGGTCCAATCCTAAACCGGGTCAAGACCGCCTATCTGTATTGGACGATGCCGTGCATATCACCAGAGAGATTGTAACAGCTATTATGGAGGGCGGTTTCGATGGTATTTTCGTTATTGCCGCTAATCCTGTCGACATTGTTACTTATCTGGTGCAGAGTATATCCGGTCTGCCGCGCAACAAGGTGATCGGCACGGGCACCTCTATCGACTCATCCCGGCTCAAGACGTTGCTTTCTGAGGTGTTTTCCATAGATCCACGCAGTGTACAGGGGTATGCCTTGGGCGAGCATGGCGAATCCCAATTCGTGGCCTGGTCGCACGTTACGATTGGCGGCAAGCCGCTCTTGCACATTTTGCGTCAGCATAAGGAACGATTCAGACACGTTGATCTGGATGACATCGCCCGTAAAACAAGGGATGCCGGTTGGGAGATTTTCACCCGCAAAGGTGCCACTTATTTTGGTATTGCCAATGCGCTGGCGTACATTACCCGTTCCATTTTGAATGACGATGGTAAAATTATAGCAATTTCTGCCGTATTGGACGGCGAGTACGGACACACTGATGTCTGCACGGGCGTTCCAGCAATCATCGGCAGTAGAGGAATTCAGGAGGTCATCGAGCTTGAGCTGAGTCCAGAAGAACAAGCCAAGTTTGACGCCTCTTGCCGCCTGATC
The DNA here is from genome assembly GCF_038008995.1 of Paenibacillus sp. FSL W8-0439. Classification (NCBI taxonomy): domain Bacteria; kingdom Bacillati; phylum Bacillota; class Bacilli; order Caryophanales; family Paenibacillaceae; genus Paenibacillus; species Paenibacillus sp. FSL W8-0439. Next base: position 505,452 of record NZ_JBBPAK010000001.1, on the reverse strand, counting down.
AGCGATAATATTCGTGCTATTTCAGGCTTAGTGTAAGCCCATAGAGTAAGTGTCTTATTCAGAACACGAACCTGCAGCACAGCAAAAAAGCTCCTTACCCTCTTTTTAGGATAAGGAGCTTTTGCAGTTTCCACATTTCGTCTTATATCTCTTTATAACGAAATATCATCAGGCCAGCAAACGCAAACACGACAAAGCTACCCAGTACCACTATCAAAAGTGTATCCGTTGGCACCATGAACGCCCCGAAATTGTCTCCCCCGCTCGGCATCATCGCCAATAGAGGCTGTGTCCATGGATAGTATGGACCATAGGTCTGAGAGTTGGCGACCAGCATATTGGGCACGGTGAAGACGAAATTCAAAGCAAGCGGTGCAGCAAAGCTAGACCACAAAAAGGACACCATCAGTTGCAAGGCAGCCAGCGGCAGACAAGCAACCCAGCCTGCAAGCAGGCTTTGGGCGATTGCGGCCCAAGGAATCGGTCCGCTCATTCCCTGCACAGTTCCAACACCCAGCAGCACTACTCCAAACAGCAGCTGAGTCAGTCCGACCATAGCCATAATGATGGTCAGCTTGGCTGCGTACAACCCCGTGCGAGACAACGGCAACGACATCAACTGCTTCCAGCCGCCGCCCCCATGCTCGAATCGGCAGACTAGAGACCCAAACACGGCGGTCAGCATCGGCAGGAACAGCATTGCATGTATTGTAAGCATGGCCGCCAGCAGCAACAGCCAGTTTCCTCCTGGATTCGCCAGCAAACCAATCAGGACGGCAATCGCTGGACTGACGAGCGCAAGCAGCCAGACGGGCGATTTTGCTATTTTCATGCGTTCGACAGAAAGTAGCCGCACGTATCCTCCAAGCATTACGCCACATCCTTTCGACTAAAATGAGCTGCGGTCAGCAGGCTGAGAATTGCACCTGTTCCGCATCCGATGGACGCAAATATCCACGCTTGTGGCGCAACCCATGCGAATTGCGGCCAAGCCAGCGGAAACCATTCGGACAACTGGGAAGCAAACAAGCTCCCAATGCCTAACGTAATGCCCAGTGTTACAGGTAGCGCTTGATTATGGAACGTGACCGTTAGCCACAACAACAATACGAGTATAGGCAGCGTGCCGCCCAAGGGCCAAAATCCGAGCCGCAGTAGCTCCCCTATCGGTGCAGGCTCTCCCCCAAAGCCAAGAAGCATTCCTAATGTCCAAGTCCCAATCGTCAAAAGTAGGCAGGACACGCACAGCATTCCAATGGCTAATGTTAGCTTTGCCATATAAACACTAAATTTGGAAATAGGCAAAGCCAGCAGCTGCTTCCAGGAGTTAGATGTATGCTCCACATTCGCCAACATGGAAGCGACCATCGTAGCTCCAAGCACCAGCGCAAGGGGGACAAACAACGCGATGTTATCCATCAAGCTTTCCCATAAGCGACCCTTGTATCGCGGAATCAGATAATCATAGCGGAGTCCGAAATTCAGTCCCTGCATGGCCACCAGCCCAAGGGGACCGAGGAATACCAGGAACCATATTCCCTTTCTGCGTGCTTTGAGCAGATCCGCTGTCAGCGCTCGCAGCATCATAAGGAGCCCCCTCCTTTGCCCACCACCTGCATGAACATATCCTCCAGCGATTTGCGGCGTTCCTCCACACGATATACAGCATGTGTGTTTTCCACCAATCTTCTGACCAGCAGCGCAACAGCCGCGTCATTCATGTTGTCAAAATCCAGCGCTGCCCCGTTCATCACTGAATGGTAGCCCTGCTCACGTGCAATGAATTGGGCTGCTTCCGGCTCCGATACTACGATCCGAATCCCCCCTGCGGACTCTTGACGGAGATTGTGAATTGTATTTTGGAAGACCAGCTGTCCTTCACGGATAATGCCGACGGTATTAGCCATATGCTCTACCTCACTCAGCAGATGGCTGGATACCAGTACAGTGATCCCCCGCTGCTTGGGCATCGCCTGTATCAATTCGCGCATTTCTTGAATGCCCTCGGGGTCCAAGCCATTCGTGGGCTCGTCCAGAATTAGCACTTCGGGATTGCCGAGCAGGGCTGCTGCGATACCAAGTCTCTGCTTCATGCCCAGCGAGTAGCCTTTAACCGAGCGTTTGGCGTGCTTGGTCAGCCGAACGACCTCCAATACTTCCGCAATGTTCTCTTTCGGTACATTCAAAATACGACGGATAGCCTCCAGATTTTCGATGGCGTTCAAATGACCATAATATGAAGGATACTCTACCAACGAACCGACTTTACGCAAAATATCGAGTCTATGTCTGCGGATATCTTTGCCGAATATACGGATCGTTCCTCGAGTTGGGCGAATAAGCCCAAGCAGCATGCGGATTGTTGTCGTTTTCCCTGCTCCATTCGGTCCGAGGAATCCGTAGATATCTCCCCGTGCTATTTTCAGGTCCAGCTGATTAACCGCGGCGCGGCCTTTGTATATTTTGCTGAGACTGTTCGTTTCAATAATTGTTTCGTTCAAGTTCCTCACCTCGACACCTATCGTAACGTGCCAAGTTTAAAGCCAAGGGAACTCTGAGTTTAAGTTTTGTTTAAAAAACGGATTTGCGTCCCGGCTGATGAACTAGAAATCTCCCTCTCCAAATTCATTTCACGCGCCAAAAGCTCTGTAATCGCCAGGCCAATTCCAGCTCCTTTTTCACTGGATTGCTGTTCCATTCCCGGGCCTTTATCTGCAATGACCAATGCCTCTCTTCCGTTATCCTTCTGTACTTGAATACCGATATATCGACCGGAGGCGGCATGCCGAACTACATTTTGAAAAAGATTGTCCAGCAGACGGCGGAAGCCTTGCTCATCGACATTCCATACCAAACTATGCTCAGGCAGGTCGATATCCACTTCAAAGCCTTCCTTTTCCCACACTGGGTACCAGCTGGCTGCACACTCGCGCACCAGCCGCAAGATATCACGCGGCTCGTTATTCATGGTGTATTTGCCACTGGATAGCAGATTATAGGCTAGCAAGTTGTCGATCAGACTCCCAAGGTCCTTTAACTTATTTTCCATCAGTGTAATCGACTGCTTCCCTTTGCTGCTGAGATTTTCCGCATCCAGGGTATACAGATGGCTGCGCACAACCGTAAGTGGTGTTCGAATATCGTGTGACAGATCGGCGACTAGTCTCTTCCGCAGTTCCTCCTCCTGACGCTCACGTCCTCGACTCTCTGCCAACTGCTCAACCATCCGATTAAACGACTCTTCCAGTTTGCCGATTTCATCCGGGCGTCCGGTAGCAACGAGAATGGGTAATCCATCCTCGCCTCGCTGCGACATGGCGGCCTGAAGCTGCAACAGCCTCCGCCGAATGCCTCCAAAAAACAGAAGCGATACGAATATAAAAGCTCCCAAAACCAATAGAATAAAAAGGAGATAATACATTAACATGCCAGTGTCACTAGTCGGATGTTCAAAGAACGAACGGGGCACTTTTAATACCATATAGCCCTGATTCACATCATCCTTGCCCCCGCCAATAAAGGCCACGACCGTAAACGGCCCCTCAGAGCTGGCTTGCTTCATAAAAGCTATAGCTTGCGCCGCACTCCATTGTTTTGGAATGGTAGGTTGTGTCGGTAGCTCCAGTCTGGTTAACCCTGCGGTATCGACCCAAAATATTTGTGAATCTGGGAACATATCCTGCTGTATTTTACGCAGATGGGCTGAAATTTGCTCTGGATTAGCTCCCTTCAAGTCTATAGCTTCTCGATGCCAGCTATGTTCAGTATGGGTCGTAGAGAGATAGTAAGGATTCTTGGGCTTGATATCCGTCTGCAAATTCAACAGTATGCTATATATCAAGGTTGTAACAGGCAATACAATGGGCAACAACATCATAGCCAACACAATAATGACCAAATAGCGGAACAACAGTGAATTACGAAACCGCCCTCTTTGGGCTGGACGGGAGCTGCGACGCCACCATGCCCACCTCTTACGCATACCGCTCATTATGCTTTCACCCGATAACCTACACCACGGATCGTCTCAATGATGCGGGGTGCCGCAGGATCAATCTCCAGCTTTTCCCGTAAGTGCCGAATGTGGACCATTAAAGTTTTGTCTCCGTCGATATATGGATCTCCCCATACCGCCTCATACATTTGCTCTTTCGTCATAATCTGGCCCAAATGCCGCAGCAAATAAGCAAAAATATGATATTGCTTGCCTGTTAGCGTAATTTCCTCCCCGGTATCACGATTCACAATACGATTATCTGGAGGAAACACAGACAGATGCCCCAGTTGTAAAGATTCTTCGGACACGCTTCCTGATCGCCGCAGCAAAATCTCCATACGTGCTATGAGTTCGTCGGGGTGAAAGGGCTTTGTCACATAATCGTCAGCAAAATCCAGTCCTTGTAACTTATCATCAATGGACGTACGGGCAGACAACATGAGGATGGGAAGCTCCGGGTACTCTTTCTTGAGCCGCTTCCCAATGGTGAACCCATCCAGGCCGGGTAACATCACATCCAAAATCACGAGTCGGCACGCGCGAGCTGCTTCCACAGCTCCATCCCCACTGCGAAGCCAGGTTACAGCGTAATTCCGCTCTTCCAAATACTGATGCGTCCAAGCACCAATATCTTGATCATCTTCGATGTATAGCACATTTGTTTTCATAATAGACACCTACTTATCGTTTTTCTTTTATGTAATGGGCATTATAGCAGTTATGGTACATAACCCACTTAAAAAGGTTAATAACTACCTTATACGACATACGCTTCACAATTTCAAATTTGAATGCAGGTGAACAAGGAGGCCTATCTGATGCTGCTGGAAGCGATATACCACCACCCGAAACGTAATTGGGCTTTTGGTTATGATGATGAAACGATAATTTTACGGCTCCGTACAAAGAAAAATGACCTGACTGCTGTTCACGTTCTTACCGTAGATAAGTACGACTGGGATCGTACTCGGCAGCTTATTCCGATGTCTAAATTTGCCACCGATGGCAGGTTCGATTACTACGAATGTACTGTAAAGCCTACTCACCGTCGGCTGAAATATGGATTTTTGCTGGAAGACGGCGAGGAACGAATTTGGATGAACGAGAACGATTTCACCACCGAGGAACCTCAAAATGCAGACAGTCTGTTTCAATACCCGTTTCTAAATCCGATTGATATATTGAAGCCACCTGCATGGGTGAAGGATGCTGTTTTTTATCAGATTTTCCCGGAACGCTTTGCCAACGGCGACCCCTCCATTAGCCCGGAAGGTGCTGAGGACTGGGGTGGCACACCGCAAAAGGACAATTTTTTCGGTGGTGATTTACAAGGAATTCTGGATCATTTGGATCACCTGAGCGAGTTGGGGATTAACGCCATATATATGACCCCTGTCTTCAAGGCGACGACCAATCATAAATATGATACCGAGGATTATATGGAGGTGGACCCGCACTTCGGGGATAAAAAGACATTAAAAAGGCTGGTGGAGGCGTGCCACGACCGGGGAATCAGGGTCCTGCTCGATGCGGTGTTCAACCACTCGGGGCGTACTTTTAAGCCATTCGTTGACGTACTGGAGAAAGGTGAAGCCTCTCCTTATAAGGACTGGTTCCATGTCCATAGCTTTCCACTGGAAGTGAACGATGGCACACCGACCTACGATACATTCGGGCTAGAACCGATGATGCCCAAGCTGAACACAGAGCATCCTGAGGTAAAAGAGTACCTACTGAATGTGGCAAAACATTGGATTGAAGAGATCGGTATCGACGGCTGGAGGCTGGACGTGGCAGACGAGGTGGATCACGCCTTTTGGCGTGAATTCCGTACGACGGTCAAGCAGGCTAATCCAGATGCATATATTTTGGGTGAAATGTGGAATGAATCGTCTGAATGGCTTCAGGGGGACCAATTCGACGCGACGATGAATTATCCGTTCACCTATGCGGTGAATGATTTTTTCGTCAAAAAAGTGACCGATGCCCAGAGCTTTGCCTTTGCCATTGGGCGACAGCTTGCCCGCTATCCACAACAGGCATCCGAGGTTGCCTTCAATCTGCTGGATAGTCATGATACACCGCGCCTGTTGACACTGTGCGGGGGCGACAAGCGACTGATGCGGCTGGCTGCTTTGTTCCAGTTCACGTACATGGGTGCGCCCTGCATTTTTTACGGCGATGAGGTCGGTCTGGATGGAGATGCTGATCCAGGCTGCCGCCAGTGCATGGAGTGGGACACCGATAAGCAGGACCACGAGCTGTTCGACTTTTATCGTGAGCTGATCGCTCTTCGCAAGGCACACCCTGTCCTTCGTGATCAAGGAAGCATCACTTTCCTGGAGGCACAGCCGGAAGGTGCTTCACTCGCCTATGAGCGCCGCAGCGACGATGAAGTGCTGCTTGTGCTATTCAACCGTTCCGATGAGCATCACACTTTTGAACTGTCTATTCCAGAGCAGGAATGGGAGGTAGCCTTTGGCGAAAGCCAGTGGTCCGTAGGACCGGAGGGGCTGCATGTCGAGCTTCCACCCTACGGATACGCTGTGCTGAAGGCAGCACCTGCCCGGTCAGTAAAACCTGCTTAAGATGGTGGTGTGAAGACGAGAAGAAAGGCATAAGTTATGTAGGCGCGGATGCTGATGAAAGCACCTGCCGACTATGGCAAAAAACGAGATCGCCGGGAACAAGTTAGATAATTTGTTGCCGGCGATCTTTTTACGTCGAGGATGTAGCTTTTGCACAAGCTGATTATTTATTTTTGACATCTGTTCTTACTACCCCAACATCCGAAGCATTGATCGAAATGGGGTTACCGCCTTGTCCTGTGTGAGCTGATGAAGATTGTCTAACATCCACCCTAATTCTTTTGCCCTTAAAGCCCGTTCGTCTCCTTTTTCCCAATGCCATGGCCTCCTTAAGTCTTCGTGGCTTTATAAACCTCTCAATATGACCTAACTGTGAAGAGATATGCTATATGCATATGCCGCTGAAGAAAACAGGTCTCGGCGAATATTCGATCATAGCGAAAAGAGGCGATTAAAATGATTTTATCCACACAAAAAAACCGCTTCAAATGAATTACCTTTTGAAGCGGTTTTTGAGCGGCTACCTGAGCCAGTACAGCAGTCTAGGCAGGTAGCGTCTGTGTTTTCAATTGCACGTACAACTGGTGTGTCACCTGCTGCGGCTCAATACCCAACTCATCTTCCAGTAAGCTGACGAAGCTTTCATAATGCTTTTGAGCAGCTATATACTCTCCCAGCTGGGCATAAGCAGTCAGCAGCAAACCGCAGATATCATCTGAATAAGGTTCACGCTGCTGTAGGTTGAGCAAGCGTTGGACGGACTGCCGGGCACGACCTGAACGGAGCTCTTCTCTAGCCAGTTCTGAAGCACATGCCAGATACATATTGCGCAGCTTTTCTCTTTTTGCATACGCCCATGGGTAATCGTGCTCCTCCAGATAATTGCCACGGTACAGAGCCAACAGGCTCTCGATACGCGGCGTACCGCCGCTGCCAGACGCCGCCCACTCGGAAATTCCCCGCTCGAATAGCTCCACATCTGTAACCCAGCCATTACGGTTCAAACGATAGCGATCCAGATTGTACTCCAGCTTCGTATCTTGCATCCGTTCTTTCAGCGCCTTGCGAATTTGGTAAATGGACGTGTGTAGATGAACAACAGCCTTGTCCAAATGATATTCGGGCCACAGCGCATCCAGCAATTGCTCCTTGCTAACCCATTCCCCTTCATGGTGTAGTAAAAAGGAGAATAGCTCCTGCGACTTTAATGTACGCCATTTGAATGGCTTTGCTCCCACAGCTCCTTGTCCATCCTCCAAAATTTCAAGCCTTTGAAAACAACGCACTTTGGGTAATTGCTCTGCTGCGACGACCGAGCTGGAAGGACGGGAATCTGCCAGCGTGGCTACAATCCGATCCAACGTTTTATTAAGCCGCCGGGCATGAACAGGTTTTAACAAGTAATCCAGTGCTTGCAGTTCGAATGCTTCAATAGCATATTCCGAGTACGCAGTCACAAAGACGATATGAATATGCGAGTCCAGCTGTTGAATCCACTCGGCGGCCTCCAGTCCGTTCATCTCCGGCATTCCGATATCTATAAAAACAATATCCACACGTTCTGCCGCCAGATGATCCAACCCAGCTTGTGCAGACGTATATTTGCCCATGACCGTTAATCGTCCGTCTGCCTCCAGCAACCGTTCCAAGTAGGTTAGTGCCGACCTCTCATCATCAATCAATATCGCCTTCATCTGTGTCCGCGCTCCCTTCCTGCTGCAACCATCCATTACAATGCTCCATGACCAAGCTGTCTGCTTTACCATCCGATTTTTAATTTCTTATATTTTATATATCGTATAAACTCGGGCGCGACATTAGCTTTTTTCGGCAGATGCACTGTATTTTTTATTCATTCACTAGGGCGAGATAAGGTCATTTCCGGCACACGGAAGCTTACTGTCGTCCCTTGCATAGGATTGCTTTCAATCTGCAATCCTTCTCCATACATATGGATCAGACGGCGATGGATATTACGCAGCCCCACACTGGAGGATACATGCTCCTCCGACAGTAAGTGTCGCAGTCGCTCTGGCGGAATCCCTACGCCGTCATCGGTCACGCTGACCACAAAATCGGCTCCAGCCTCTTGTACAATCACCCGCACCGTTCCACCTGTGGCCCGCTGCATTACACCATGTCGTATTGCATTTTCCACAATGGGCTGAATGCTTAATGGCGGGATCAGCGACCGGATGTTCCTCCCTACCTCTATAGTCACCTGCAAACGTTCTTCAAATCGGGCTTTTTCCAATGCCACGTACGATTCTACCAATTCCAGCTCCTTGCATAGCGGAACTGTATTCTCCCTGTTCTGAAAATCAAAGCTTCCCCGCAAATACTGGCTCAGCTCCATAAGCAGCTCCGCTGCTTTGTCCGGGTCTACCGCTACGGTCGAAACAATGACATTTAATGCATTGTACAGAAAGTGCGGCTTGATTTGTGCCTGTAAAAAGGCCATTTCCGAACGCACCGCTTCCTCTGCCGAATGGCGCATGTTCAGCAGGGTGCGCACACGCGCCTTTAATTCCTCAGCATCAACAGGCTTACGTAGAAAGTCATTGGCTCCAGCCATGAAGCCTGCACGGATATCGCCGGGCAGGTCGCGTGCCGTCAGCAGCAACACGGGTAGTTCGGAGAGAGAATACCGTTCGCGAATCCGTCGGCACAGCTCAATACCGGACATTTCTGGCATCATCCAGTCCGTAATGACTAGGTCAAATCGGGTACGGTTATTCAGCAGCTGAAGCGCCTCCTCAGCATGTTCCACAGCCACCACACTACAACCTGTGGTGTATAACAGCTCCTCCAACACCCGAAGGTTAACCTCATCATCATCTACAGCCAGCACTCTGTAAGGAACATTCCTCATTTGCTCCAATCCATCTTCTTCAAGCGGATTCACATCCTGACTCGAGGTCACACCAGGCTGCAATATAACCTCAGACAAAACATTTTTTTGAGCTTCATGTGCCGACGTACCAGTCTCCGCTAAGGGCAGTGTAAAATAAAAGGTCGAACCTTTACCCAATCTGGACTCTACTCGGATATGGCCTCCATGCAGCTCCACCAGACGACGGGTTATGCCTAACCCAAGCCCAGTTCCACTATATCCTTCGTCCTCAGCATTCGCCCCTCGGTTAAAAGGTTCAAATATGTGCAAAAGATGGTCTGGGGCAATACCTGGTCCGGTATCCTTCACACTAATTTCCATTTCGCGGTTCCTGGTCTTGGCAGAGATTACGATTTCGCCTTCCTCCGTAAACTTCATCGCATTCCCCAATAAATTGTATAAGATCTGATTCAGGCGATGTTCATCTGCATCCACCTTAGGCAACAAATTAGGCCATTCTTTGACGAATTGGAGCTTTTTCTTACCTACCGAATGACCCAATACCTCCAGCACAGAGTTCACTGCAGCTTGTACGTTTACAGGCCGGCGGTTTAAGGCTAATCTTCCATTTTTCAAATTAGAAAAATCCAAAATATCGTTAATCAAATAGGAAAGCCTGCGCCCTACATTCGCAATCAAGACCAAATTGTGCTTTTGCGGCTCATTGAATTGTGTCCCATAGCGGTCTAGCATGGATTGAGCAATATTAATAATTCCATGTAGAGGAGTGCGCAGCTCATGTGACGTGTTCGCCAGAAATTCGTCCTTTAACCCATCCAGGGTTAGCAACCGTCGTGATAGGTTCTCTACCTCCATGAACGAATATACAAAACGTTTGGCCAGCAACAGTGTTTGAGCCAATACGAATATGAGCATTTCATAGGCTGTCACCCCACGTACATCTCCCCATCCCAGAACATACACAAAATTGGTCACCACAATCATAAGAATGCTCATAATACTAATGACTAGCAGTGCAGCATCGTCCGTACGTTGAACAAGTCCACGAATTAGGATCAGTAATACATATCCCACACTGACTACACCAAAAAGAAGGATAAACGTTTCAAAGGATGAGAGTACCAGTGTAGGTAACAATAGCCCCATACCCAGCATCAGTGCAGTTGTAATACTATAGAGACGCAGCACGATTCGATTCATAACAATCTGCGTTGAAAGATGAACATACCGAATCAGAAAATAGTAGAACAGCGTCGAAGAGAACGATTGAATTTTCAATATCCATTCATAAGGCAAATCCGGCATTCCCCAGACTAGCAGCTTCTCTCCATGTGTCAGAATGTAAAATATTGCCGCGACGCAAAAGCATGCTAAGTAAAGCAAGGCCTTCTCTTTTTTACGTAAAAGGTACAGCATGATAAAAAATACAGTAGGGATAAAAAATCCAGCGACCAGTACGGTGTCCTCCGCCATCGCTACTTCCCGGCTATGCGTAATACTGGCATAATCACCAAACAGCAGCGGATAAATGATTCCCCCGGAGGAATAGCTATAATTAGCCACATGCACGATAATATCAGTCGCATGTCCATCTATTGCAGCAAATCCAACAAAGGGGGCGTTGCCCTGTTTGCCTTTTTCGGCCGAAACAGAGGGAATACCGCTTGCCCCCACCTCTGCTCCATCAATCCATACTCGGCTAGAGTTGCGAATGTTTTGCATATGGATGCCGTACAGATTTTCCAATTTTTCAGGTAAAAGTACACGAATATGGTAGGTACCATATCCAGTCGCCTGTCCCCCAGGCATCCACTGATTCCATCTACCAGGCACATCCACAATTTTGGCGGAAGATCCGGTGCCTGATCCCAATTTGGAGGAGTTTCCACGATTTTCCCAATCCTGATCTCGCGTTTCCTGAAAAGATGAAGGCTGCAAAAGTTGATTAGGATAAAACTCCCACTCTCCTCCCAACTGTACAGCGCCTTCCTTGTCGGGGTCCCAATTACGTAAATCAATAACACCGTTGTGAGCTTTCCAATGACTGTTTCCGGATAATACACCCGACACTAACGGATACACCGGCAACGCAACCGCAAGCAGAAGTATAATAAAAAATAAAATACCCTGTTTTTTCATAAATCCCCCGCTCTTTTCAATAACGTCTATCTTTTTGTATCGGTTATTCTATCCAGCTACATTAGAAGCGTTGTCCATACAAAAAGGGACGCCCGCCGCAGATAAAATCTGTGCGGAATCGTCCCCTTCTATACATCCTTGTAGTTCCTAACTTTTCCTATTAAGGAATCAAACCGTCATCATTGCCACCGCCAGGAATCGATCCTGAACCGTCGCCGCTTCCTGTTCCGCTGCTATCGCTTGGCGATGTTGCTCCACCATTGCTGTCGCTGCTTCCTGTTCCGCTGCTATCGCTTGGCGGTGTTGCTCCACCATTGCTGTCGCTGCTTCCTGTTCCGCTGCTATCGCTTGGCGGTGTTGCTCCACCATTGCTGTCGTCGCTGCCTGTTCCGCTGTTATCACTCGGCGGCGTTGCTCCACCGCTGCTGTCGCCGCTTCCTGTTCCGCTGTTATCGCTTGGCGGTGTTGCTCCACCATTGCTGTCGCTGCTTCCTGTTCCGCTGCTATCGCTCGGCGGCGTTGCTCCACCGCTGCTGTCGCCGCTTCCTGTTCCGCTGCTATCGCTTGGCGGCGTTGCTCCACCACTACTTTGTTGCTGGCTGTCTATAAAATCTTTATACTCCTGAATCGCATCTTCCAGATTCATATAATTTTTCTTAACTTCCGGCATAGGATAATACGGGTCCAGACGATTGAATGCATCCACTACTCTGTGAAAGTAGACCGTCGTAGGATCTGTACCATTTACTGTAAGCAGATTGTTCGCAATGTTCTTGATCTCATTGATATCAAGATCAGTTACGATCCATTTGGATTGGTAGTTCACAAACGCTGTAATCAAATCTGTGTTAGCCTGGTCTACCTGCAGCTGTGTGCTATCCGGATTATTAAGCACAAGGTTTGCCAGATTAATTTGCCATTGAAGTTCTTCGTTATCTTGCTCGGTATAATGACGGCCGTACGTCAAAACTTCGTTACTAGCCAAATTGATATTGTAATTCAACAACATAGTATCCACCGCTATAGGTGCAGTATACTGGCTCTGTACCTGTTGCAACTCCTCATATACAGGGACAACGTCTTGCAATTCAAAGTTGGGCAATCCCAAGAAGATGGAGGCATGCTCTGAAGCAGAAGACAAGGCTTGCTGAGCCTCAGCGCTTAATGCGCCTGAATTTTGCATCAAAATTCCATTGATCGCTGTCTGCATTTCTATGACTTTATCTCTCAATTGTAGTCTTTTCTCGTTATATTTTTCAATATAGGTCCCTTTAGCCTGACTTAATTGATTATAAGAGATCACCAATTGTTCCTCAGGAGTAAACGGCATAATGAGTGCAAAGTGGGCTTGTACTGTTTGTTGATCTAAAAGCATCATTTCCGCATTCAAGTAATTACGAGCCACAGGGTCAGACAGCAGTTTGAGTTGAACATCTTGAACCAGCTGCTGCAGTTTTTCCCGAGTTGTAGCAGGCACTGGGGCAGTGAATTCCGCAAGCCTTTGACTCAGCTCCATATTCAAGTTCAATACATCCAGCTGCGTCATAGCGGTGTGCATCTTCTCTGTATATTCCTGAATGAGGTTGTCTAGTTCAGTATTTTGAGAACCACTCTGATCGTAGATAACCTGCGCTTCTTGTAAAGTATTTTTAAGCACTGAGAAGTCCACTGCTTGCAGTGCTAGGAATGATTCTGTGGCACCTTCTATTTTTTGTGTCCATTCCTCCAACTGCTCAGTTGTAGATAATGGATTCAGATATACTTTTGATCCTTCCCTCACTATGGACTTGTAACGCGCTTTGTCCGTTCTCAAATTCTCCACACGATCCGTTACATCGAGAAAATGCAGATAGGCATCTCTGAGTTTTACTGATGCTTTGTATACCTTGATTACTCGACCCAAGCTTTCTACTTCCCGATCCACAATATTCTGAGGCGCATTCCCTTCCAACACATTGTTGCCAAATCGAATCGCTTGACTTAGCGAGTCATCCCAGAGAGGCGGAAATTCGTCACCAATCTTTCGGTTTTGTTCAAGGGTAGTCGAAGCTAACTGAATCAGTCTAGTTAATTCCTGTGTTCCAATCACCGGTTCTGTAGCTGAGGCTGTGTACACAGAAACGTCCTGTTTCAATGTGCTGAGCGCTTGATCTACTTCTACTTGTGTAGCTGCTGTATTGTTTAGTACCAGCATAGCTTGATGGATGGCTATGGACAGGTTTTCCTTCGCTCCGGCTGGGTAAAGTGCTTGATCCGTTCCACCCTCGCCTGCACGCTCCAGCAGTTCTTTGGCTGCATGGACTTCTGTCTCCAGCCGACTGCGGTCTACGCTGATAATGTCACTGTTGTGTTTTTTCTTATCTTTGCTGTCTGTATCCGTGACAACCGCTCCAGTAGAGGACGATTTCGTCGTACCATTCACGAGACTAACAGCTTCTTTCATCGCATTATAGTTGATAATAACATCCTGTGGCTGTTTTTGTTCCGGCAGGTTAAGCTGGCTGATTGCTGCTCCCTTAGCCAACGTAATAAAAGGAACGCCCACATATTGAGATGCATCCAGCAAACCAATACTACCGTTAACCAACAGCTTGCCAAGTCCCTGTTGCAATGAAACACGACTAATCGCAGCATTACCTTCGGTCACGATCGATGCATCATTTTTCAGCGTCAAGTTGTCAATCTTTGTCGTCCCGGTTGCTGTCAATTGTGCATCTTGAGAGCCAAGCTCAACACCAGACCATGTCGTATTTTCCAAAATGGCTGATACCGGCTGGGTACCTGAGCCTTTGATTTCTAATACGCCTGTGGAGGACATGTTTTTCAAGGTTACCGAACCATTGACGATTAGGCGTCCATCAAAAGACACACCCTTACCGTCAAATACGCCACCGTCTGCGTTAATTTCCAGCTTATTTACACCTGTGAGTGTACGCAAATTACGGTTAAGATCGATTTTTGCCCCTTTTAATACCGCTTTATTATTTTCACCGAACAAACCTTGCAAAGATCCTTCCAGTTGGTAAGGGATATTTCCGATTCGAACCGTATTGCCCTCTGATTTCACTTCTCCTACTGGATGATCCAACAGGCTAACAAATACTTCGGCACCACTCTCCCGGTTCAACGGATTTTTCAAATCTGTTGCAGAAGCATCCTCTGATAATAGACCATAATTGCGAGCTACCTGAACTGCATTTTGCTGGGCGTCCGCATTACCTGCATCCTGCAAGTCCATTGCGCGTACTAGCGATACGATCAGTTCTTCCTTGGTAATGGCATCCCCCGGACGGAACAGTTCTCCGTTGCCTGTCATATACCCGGCTGCACGTACAGCCTCAATATAGGGAGCACCCCATGCATCCGACGACACGTCCATAAAAGAAGTTTGCGACTTATTGTTAACTTCCAACTGGAACAGACTGCACAAAATCTTAGCCGCTTCGGCGCGGGTCAAATTCTTTTGTGCCATAAAATCGCCCTGATTACCACCTGTCATCAAACCCAAAGTGCGAGCTTGTGCTACAAATCCAGTTTCACTTTGCGTATCTGCTGTCGCTGCATAAGCAGTCTGGGCGCCGCCCATCCAAGGCAGAGATACAATGGAGCCTGAAGCAATCCCCAGCACCATTGCAGATGCAATCCATTTATTTCGATTTACAAGTTTCAATATTTTCACTCCTAGACGCTATTTATTGGCATATATCCTGTTATATCAAAGGCTTTAGTCATGTTTAGTTCTACGATTTATGCAACCAAGGAACTATGCTAAAAGAATTATATGAAATCCCACTGAACCGATTCTGAACAATTAGACCTATACAACGTGTTTCGTAGAATATTGCTTGACTTGGAGCTAACTACACATGGCCTAATATGCTTGTATTCATTTAATTTATTGCTGCGAATGGTTATTTAGACAGAACTAGCAAGGATGGGTGAGACGGTGGAAAATGACTATGACCGTTCTAATATAAGAAATGACAAGAACGCCCTATCCATTGATATAGGGCGTTCTTGATCAGAATGAGGAGGTGAAATCTAAATATTTGCAATTTGCTCATAATGAGCGAGGATGCTCTTGGATAATGGAATAATGCTAGAACCTAACATGCCAACTACATATGTTGAATATCCGTTTTGTTCATTAACCCCTGCGTGCTTTGCGGGAGAGCAGGTTGCCCAAGGATTGAACCCCTTGTACAAACACGACTAGAATGACAACGGTTATGAGTATAACCAGCGTATCAAAACGTTGATAGCCATACGCTATCGCCAGATCGCCAATGCCGCCGCCGCCG
Organism: Paenibacillus sp. FSL W8-0439; assembly: GCF_038008995.1. Lineage (NCBI taxonomy): Bacteria > Bacillati > Bacillota > Bacilli > Caryophanales > Paenibacillaceae > Paenibacillus > Paenibacillus sp. FSL W8-0439. The sequence goes on along the minus strand of NZ_JBBPAK010000001.1, from coordinate 489,573 downwards.
ACCGCACCAGCCATAGCCGTTGCACCAATCAGTCCAATGGCGGCTGTCGTTAACGACAAAATCAGAGAACTGAATGCCTCGGGCAGCAAAAAGTATCGAATGACCTGAAACGGAGTCGCTCCCATCGCATCTGCTGCCTCCAATATCCCCGGATTGACCTCCAACAGCGAATTTTCGACCAGCCTACCGATATAGGGTGCTATATAAATAATTAAGGGGACAATTGCCGCACTGGTCCCAATGGATGTATGCACAATCAGACGGGTTAACGGAATGATCGCGATTAGCAATATAATAAACGGTAAGGAACGAACAATGTTAATGATCGGATTTAAAATACTGTACAGCCATTTGTTCTCCAAAATTCCGCCTGAACGGGTGACGACGAGTAAAATACCGATAGGGATACCAATCAGAGCACCAATAAATAATGATATGCTGACCATAAGTATAGATTCATACAAAGCTTCCCACAGTTGATCCCAAGTTATCGTGGTTCCTGTAATCATCATAGACTTTCCACCTCCTGAATATGAACCCCTTTGCTCTTGATAAAATCAACAGCCTGCTGAACGGCATGCTGCTCACCGCGCAATTGAAGTGTCATATAGCCAATCGTCGTTTCTTGAATCTCCGTCATGTTGGCAAACAAAATGTTCACATGGATATCGTGCTTCCGAATCAATTCATGAACCACTGGGTCGGAAGCTGCCTGTCCGATAAATTCCAGCTTGTAGATGCGTTGCGACTCTTGCTGCTCGAACGTTTGCAGCACACTATCCGGCACTTGATCGTGAATAACTGTGCGTACAAAGCTTTGCGTCGTTGGATGCTTCGGCTGTCCGAATACCTCCAGCACGTTGCCCTGCTCAATGATTTCTCCCTTTTCCATGACGGCCACCTTATTGCAAATCCGCTGAATCACCGACATTTCATGGGTAATGATCAAGATGGTGATCTTGTATTCCTTGTTGATTTTGCGAAGCAAATCAAGAATAGACTGCGTGGTCTGCGGATCAAGTGCCGAGGTTGCCTCATCACAGAGCAAAATGGACGGGTTGCTCGCAAGCGCCCGCGCAATCCCGACACGCTGCTTTTGCCCGCCGGAAAGCTCGCTGGGATAGCTATTTGCCTTATCCGATAATCCTGTGAATGCCAGCAACTCTGTTACACGCCTCTCAATTTCCCGCTTGTTGCGCTTGAGCAACACCAATGGAATGGCAATGTTTTCGAATACTGTTTTCGATTCCAGCAGATTAAAATGCTGAAAAATCATTCCGATCTTTTTCCTTACTTTTCGCAGCCCGGAGGTCGAATAGGCATTTAAGCTCTCCCCTTCGACAAGAACCTCACCAGTCGTTACTTTCTCCAGACGATTGACCAAACGGATAAGCGTACTTTTCCCTGCACCACTAAATCCGATAAAACCAAAGATATCTCCTTTATCTACTGTGATATTTATATTCTTTAACGCTTGAATGCTTAAGCCTTTTCTTACATAGGTTTTGGATACATTCCTAAGTTCAATCATAGCTCCTAACTCCTTCCGCTCCATCAAGTATGTAAGATCTCTCTGAGTTGATTTCTTTCCTATGGCATGAATACTCGAATTAAATCCGAGTATTTTAGTAAGTTTTATAGAGTATACTACTTCGATTTTATATTGATGTCAATATGTGTTTTAAGTTTGGTGCAAGCATTTCTTTCTTTGCATAAATGAACATGATATTGCAGATGGTATGGAATATGCCGAAGTATACACATCTTACCCGAACCGGGGCGGAAGCGGAGGAACATAGATGAAGCGAATATTGACCTTGTGGCTATGCATTGCAATGATGGGAATGTCCACAGTTATAGGAGAATCGGCATCAGCTACCCAAGCTGTGGACGGACAAGCGTATCATTTTGGGTTTAAAAAAAGCAAGGGAGGCGAGCTGCCCTCCATCGCACAAGAAGGCTTTATGCACCTGATTGAAAGACAAGGCGGCATCTTTTTGGGGGATACGACTAAGAAAGAATTATTTCTTACTTTCGACAACGGTTACGAAAATGGATATACCCCCAAGGTACTGGATGTATTGAAAGCGAAAAAGGTTCCGGCCGCCTTCTTTGTTACTGGGCATTTTGTAAAAGACCAACCAGATTTGATGCGCCGCATGGCGAGTGAAGGCCATATCATCGGAAACCATTCATGGAGCCATCCTGATATGAGCACCATCTCTTCGGCAGAGATTCGATCTGAGCTGGATCGGGTACGAACTGCATCTGCAGAGCTGACCGGGCAAAAGGAAATGAAATATGTCCGGCCACCACGCGGCATTTTTAATGAAAAAGCATTGGCATCCTGTCGAGAAGCCGGATATACGAGTGTGTTCTGGTCGGTAGCCTACAAGGATTGGGACACGAATATTCAGCGAGGAACGGACTATGCCTATCGCCAAGTCATGCAGCAGCTCCACCCTGGAGCGGTCATTTTACTCCATTCCGTATCCAAGGATAATGCCGAGGCACTTGGCTCGATCATTGACGAGGCTCGTAAGCAAGGATATGAGTTCAAAAGCCTGGATGACCTTAAAGTTAAGCATTATCACTAAAAATAGCTCTAACTTAATGACTTAATACCGTCATCAGCCCGATCCACATCTGCTCTAGCAGACAGTGTGAATCGGGCTTTTAAGTTTACGAATAAGGAAGGTCATGGATATAATGACGTAAGAAACGATTTGGAGAGCACTTTTTTGGAGGTACATCTATTATGCACTTTGTATTTGATTTGGATGGGACGATCTGCTTCAAGGGGCAGTGTGTGTCGGATAAGATTGCAGGCTGTTTGGAACAGTTAACTCAAGCGGGACATGAAGTCATTTTTGCCTCGGCACGACCAATCCGCGACATGCTGCCTGTACTTCCTGAACGCTTTCACAACTATACCCTGATTGGCGGTAACGGCTCAATGATCTCCCAAAATGGCAGTGTAAAATACGTAGAGTCCTTTCTTCCGGAAGTACAGAATGCTCTGCTCCCACTGCTGGAGGAACACCAAGCTACCTACTTGATTGACAGTGAGTGGGATTATGCGTATACAGGCCCAGCTGATCATCCCATACTCAGCAATGTGGATGTTAGCAAGTTGGCGCAAAAGCTGCCTTTGGCGGCCCTGAAATCTATTGTAAAAATACTCATTTTAACTGCTGACGATATGGAAGGCTTGGCTGCTAAGCTTCTACCGCTGGGTGTGGTCATTCATCAACACCGCAATGAACAGGTACTGGACATTAGCCCACAGAATATCCATAAATGGAACGCGCTTCAGAAGCTAGGTGTGCAGCCTCGTCAATTTATCGCCTTTGGTAATGATGCGAATGATATTCCAATGTTCAAAGAGGCACACCATGCCGTCATGATTCATCATCATGCTGAACTGGCTGCCTACGCGACTGAATCTATCCCTAATGAGGGGGAAAATCAAGAAGAACGGATTATCGCCAAAATCCGTGAATTGGCTGAAACAGTAACTTTTTAGTCCAACGCTAAGGAAGGGGAGGCTCCTCTATGAGCCTCCCCTTCTTTTATCATCTTAAGGATAACGAACATTTATTTTAAGGTTAACTTATACACTCTAGCTTCGTAAGGGCGCAGCTTCAAAGCGTGCAAATTTTCTCCTTTTACCGGTTCATAGTTGGAGAGAAGCAGCCCCGCCTTGGCGATAGGAAACTCCTCACCGTCGGGCCAGTGGAACACTGGATCACGGTCAAAAAAATTCAGAATGACTAGCAAACGCTCTTGTCCCAGCATGCGCGCAAATACATACAGTTCTGTATCAAGTGGCAACAACAGCTTGTATTCGCCATAGACTATGACCTCATGTTGTTTGCGCAGAGCAATCAACTTGCGATAATAGTGATAAATCGAGTTCGGATTATTTCTTTCCGCCTCTGCATTAATGTGCGTGTAGTTATCATTAATTTTCATCCACGGCTCTCCATCGGTAAATCCGGCTGCAGGTCCGGCATTCCACTGCATGGGAGTGCGTGCATTATCCCGACTTTTTCGCCAGATCGCGGCCATAATCTGCTCCTCCGGCTCACCGATCTTTCGTTGCTGCTCATAATAATTCAATGTTTCTACGTCCCGGTAATCATCAATCGAAGGGAAGGCAATATTCGTCATCCCAATCTCTTCACCCTGATAAATATAAGGCGTACCCTCAAGCATATGTGTGAAGGTTGCCAGCATTTTGGCGGATTCCACACGGTATTGCCCATCATTCCCAAATCGAGAAAGAGCCCGCGGTTGGTCGTGATTATTAAGATAATTGGCATTCCATCCTTCCTGATGAAGCACCGTCTGCCAACTACTCATTATTTTTTTCAGTTCCACCAGCGTCCACGACTTGTACTTCCATTTTTCCGTTCCTAACCCTTGGGCATCAATAAACATGTGCTCAAACTGGAACACCATATTCAGCTCATGCCGCTGATCTCCCACATAATCCAGTGCCTGCTCTGGCCCTAAACCGGACGTTTCACCAACCGTCATTAAGGGATAACGCTCCAGTACCTTTTCGTTCAGCATCCGTAGAAGTACATGTACCTGTTCAAGGTTGGAAAAGAGCTGATAGGCACGCACCAAGGTTTGTTTGTCAGGATTATGCGCATCCGGCAGTCCTTCGGCTTTGACAATATGGGCAATAGCGTCAAAGCGGAAGCCATCGACTCCCTTTTTTAACCACCATTCCACCATACGATAGAGTTCACCCACCATCTCTTCATTTTCCCAGTTCAGATCCGGCTGATGCTCGGAATATAGATGCATGTAATATTCGTCTGTAAGCTTGTCATATTTCCATACAGAACCGGAGAAATACGATTCCCAGTTGTTCGGATATCCGCCATTTTTGCCTGTTCGCCATATGTAATAGTCCCGCTTCGGATTATCCTTGGACGAGCGTGACTCCGTGAACCACGGGTGCTCATCCGACGTATGGTTTAATACCAAATCCATCATAATTTTGATACCTCGTTCATGCGCCTGATGAAGGAGTTCATCAAAATCCTCCATCGTTCCAAACTCATCCATAATGGCATAATAATCGCTAATATCATATCCGTTATCGTGATTGGGCGACTTATATATCGGGCAAATCCAGATCACATCAATACCCAGCTCAGACAGATAATCCAGCCGAGACAAAATGCCGCGCAGGTCCCCTTTTCCGTCTCCGTCAGAATCCTGAAAACTGATCGGGTATATCTGATAAACAACAGCTTCCTTCCACCATATTTTTTTAGGCATGTTTCCCTCCTGTATCTTCTCTGTACATCCAATAGCTTATGCTCTTAACATACACGCAATACCTGTATGCGAATCGTCGGTGTAGGGAAATGAGGGACTTGTAAACTTGCTTAGGTACACAAGCAGAGCTCCTATAGCTTACGATATATTTTTTTTAATTTATTTTTTTTGAAAAACAGGTTGTATACATGGACTTGGCGTTACCTATATTTATGAACTACCCATATACTTGAACCAAAAGCGGTGCCATTCTTGAATTTAGGGAGGAATTGATATGAACCTTCGACCCAAGGAGCCAAAGGATTTAATTGTGGAGTCAGCTGTGATCCCGCCCAACATCCATGTGGATGTGGAGTCAGCCACTGAGGGGGGAACACGCCGCCTGATGCTTAGTGATAACCCGGAGACGCTTACCCACGTGACGGTACCTACCGAGCAAGCCACTTTGTGGCATGATGTGGTTCACACCACCACCCGGACAGTCAAGCACCGAATTTTCGGCTGGCATTATAACAAAATCGGCAGCTCTGTTAAACTGGGGATCACCATAGAGAATAAAAGCACGGCCCGCCTGGAAGTACGCCATATTGAACGTGCCCTGGAGATTGTACCTGAGGATGGCAACTGGATTATTGATGTCGGGCAATCTATTGCCAAAAGCTGTTTGGCGGGTACGATGAAACGTCTGAAGCCAGTAGACCGTCACAAATTCGGCAGAGGCACCGCCTTGCTGGAGGAATTTGAGCTACCCGAAGGATCACTGGCCGGATTCGTCTATGACCTCACGGTAGAATATGCCGAAGGCCACGGTACGCTGGACTATGTGATTCGCACCGTAGTCAGCAAAGATACGCAGACTGATCTGCGCGAGATTCATGAGGATGCGCTCCCTCCTGTACCCCCTCCACAGGCGCATCCACGGGGCGTATGGTCCTTTTCTGAAACAAATGCGCGTATGCCGGAGTATGTAGTAGGAGAAAGCGCCAACTACCGAGCATGTGCCACTAAGAAACTGAACGGCGAAACTCCTACCGATCTACTGTTTACAGGGGAACGCAGCGAGCTGGGGCCTGCGCTTGATAATCGCGGACAATTCGGAACAATATATAACGCAACCATTCCTATCGTTAATCACAGTAGTGAGGTACGTACCGTACGAATCTACGCTAATCCACGTGGAGGTGCATTCGCCGGGTCTGTACGCGTAGATGGTCATGTATACGGTATCCCCTTGCTACAAGATAATACCAAGGTATGCCGACTGACTGACATCCGCGTCCCGCCTGGCCAGTCGAGCTATTCTCTTAGCTTCATGGTTGCAGGTAGCGCGACTACTCCGCTGGGTCTATACGTGATCACACTATAATCGTAATAACATTAGATGGGCACATGGGTCGCCTCAATAGTGGCAAAGAATATAATTAAGATGTAATTGTTCTAAAAAATCAAATAACCCGGTGACCATAGATCATCGGGTTATTTGTGTCGATTTCTTTATAGAATACGCTATTTCAGATTACACTACTCTACTAAGTATAAAATTGGATGGTGGAGTAGGCTCCGGCTTACCAAACAAATAACCCTGAGCTAGCGACACACCTGCATCACGACAAAATTCAAAATCCTCCATTTGCTCTACACCTTCAGCCAACACCTGACCACCAAAACGAAAAGCGGATTCCACTATCCCAGTAATTTGGCGTTTTTGATCACTGTTACTGTGACAGCCATCAATTATACTGCGGTCAATTTTAACATAATCGGGCTGGAGGCAATTCATAAGCTCTGTCGTAGAATAGCCTGCCCCTACATCGTCCAGTGCCACCGAAACTCCCCGTGTACGATATTGTTCAAAGATTTGATGCAAAAAATTCAGGTCGTCTATTTCTTCCGTCTCTACAACCTCAAACACAAAATCCTCCGTATTCATGGATAGCCGATCAATTGTCTCAAAGGTATGATTCAAGCAATAAGCCGGATTATAAATGGTTGAAGGGAGAAAATTAATAAATCGTTTAATTCCCATCGGAAGGCATGTCGCACTTTTTTCAATGGCGGAAATACGAGCCGAGCGATCCAAATGAGCATGCAAGCCAGCTTCACGAGCAACTTCAAACAATCGGAAAGGCTGAAAAGACTTATCGGGCTGTGATGGACGCAGCAAAAACTCAAAGCCGATGATATTCAGCTTGTAGTCAACAATAGGCTGCATATGGCTGGTAAAGTTTTGATTCTTAATAATACTCACCAGATCCGGATGTTGCAGTCGAGCTTGCAATTGACTAAATAAAAGCCAGTCCTCAAATCCCTCAACATGTTGCAAACCAGTCACCACAACTTGTATTCGGTCCAAACACTCCTGCGGCAGACGAGCCAGTCCGTTAACTAGCTGTTCCAACTGTGAACGGCTGTCGTAGCGAAACACGATGTTATCCTCACACCAATATTCTGGTTTCATTTGTTCCGATAGCATACCCAAGCCCTCTAATTCTGGAGTAAGCGACACCCTAGAATGCCTAATTTTCAGCAATCCTTGATCCTTAATAGGTAATATGATGCTGCAATTGCTGCAAGTCATAATGGTCCTCCTCGGAACAATTTCCCGGTTTTTTCACCATTATATCACAAACAATTAGAACAAAAGTACTATATAATTACGTGTTTTGACAAAAAATAAGCTTATTCCGAACAACAACTTAGGACTTAAGTACATATTCGACAAAAACAAAGCCTTTTTTACACTCATAATAAACACGGTACTATTGTATTGGGCATCAAAAAAAGCAGCAAATCTCTTGTTTAAAGAGACTTACTGCTTCATTCTGTTATGGAGTGGAGACTAAAATCCCAAGTTACTTGGACGCCTTTGGCTTCGTTGTTTTAGCCGGTTTTGCAGCCGCAGGTTTAGTCGTTTTGACAGCTGGCTTCGCGGTTGCTTTCGCAGGTGCCGCAGCTTCCTTCACAGAGGTCGTTGCTGCACTAGGCTTAGCGCCAGCTTTCAAGCTGTATTTGGCAAACCCGTCTGCCGCGCTGCTCAAGTATGAAATTTGTTGATTTCCGGCCAGCACGTCTTTGGCATCAGGAGAGGACTCAAAGGTAACCTTGGCCTGACCAAAAGGAGCAATAGACCAGTTGCCGTCCGCTGACGGATTAATCGTTCCGTTCGTACGGATATAATCAACAACGACTTGGCGACTTTCATCTGGTGCTGCCATCACAATACGTTTGCCATCTGGGTTGGCCAGTTTGGAGGAGGAAGCACGATAGTTATTGGTCGCAACAATAAATTTCTGTGCAGGATCAATAGCCTTCCCGTTGTATTGCAGATCCTTGATACGATGGGCTGAAGAATCAATAATAGTTCCCTTGGCATCATATCGTGCAGGCTGAGTTACATCAATCTGGTAATTCACACCGTCAATCACATCAAAATTGTAGGTTGGGAAATCTTTGTTGATCAGCGATTGTTCCTCAGTTTTGCTAGGATCAATGCGGTTGAACTGACCCGCAGACCACTCCAGCCACTCCTGAATTTCAGCACCAGTAACTTCTACAGCATGAACCGTGTTCGGGTACACATACAGATCGGACACGTTTTTAATCGCTATTGTACCTTCAGGAATGTTGGTATAATACTCGGCACCGTTGCGACCACCGGCTTTGAATGGAGCGCCTGCCGATAATACGGGGAGATTTTCGTATTCGGTTCCTTTAAGATGGTTTTGAACATACCATTTCTGTGCATTTGTCACAATTTGAATGGACGGGTCATCCTGTACTAATGCAAAATAGCTGGTAATCGGTGCAGTCGTTGTTCCGACAGGTTGACGAACATAATCCAGCGTTCCTTGATGCTCTTCTTTGATCGCATCAATCAGTTTAAATTCAGGAGTAAACTGCACAGACTGATTGGTAGTACTCACAACTGGACGCACTTGAGACTGAGAGTTGATTACGTTCCACTCGTCTTTCTTCTTTTCCAGGCTCAGGTCAATAATCCCCAGATCCTTACCCCATGAAGAAGCTTCCACGGCCGGCACGCCATTAATGGTTCCTCTATCCAGATCTACACCCTTCATATCTTTAAAATCAGGGCCAGGGAAAGATTTATGAGCATGCCCAAACAGAATCGCGTTAATTCCGTCCACCTGGCTCAAATACTTAACGGCATTCTCCATCATTGGTGTTTGCGGCACATCCTCATAGCCTGTATGTGCAAGCACAACAATAATGTCAGCACCTTCTGTTTTCATTTGTGGAATAAACTTTTTGGCTGTTTCCACGATATCCTTTGTAACGACCTTATCCTTCAAATTAGCTTCATCCCACTGCATAATTTGAGGTGTTACTAGACCGATGACACCCACTCTGAGTGTATGCTCTTCGCCCTTCTCATCCGTTACTGTTTTATCAAGAATCTGATAAGGGGTAAGATAATTTTTAGTAGCTTGCCCCCCTTTATCAACATAAACGTTCGCATTTACGTAAGGAAAATCAGCACCCTTGAGCGATTTGTCCAGAAAGTCGAGACCATAGTTAAATTCGTGGTTGCCGACAGTAGCCGCATCATAGTCCATCAAGTTCATCATCTTATAGACCGGATGAACACCGCCTTCTTTCTCAAAGGTTTTGTTGCGGGCCATATAATCGTCTAATGGATTGCCCTGCAGCAAATCACCGTTATCGAACAGCATGCTGTTTCTTGTTTCACTACGCGCTTGTTGGATCAAGCTTGCTGTCCTAATCAAGCCATATTCGTTGGTTTCTTTGTCCGAATAATAATCATAATTCATGAGCGCTCCATGAATATCCGTTGTCTCCATGATCCGCAAATTCACCGTAGCGCTATCGCGAGAATTGCTAGCTGCCCAGGATGGAGCGGCTGAAAACACCAGTAGGCTACAAGCTACAACTGCTGCTGTAAACCCTCTAAACCAATTTTTACGAAATAACAAAATATACCCCTCCTCATTAAGGTGTATGCCTCATATACATACTTTTGCACATATATGTAAGCTTTGAACCCACCATTCCTATTTTAATCCAACGCCAGACAAAAGAGTAGTCATTTGCTTAAAATATTTATGAAAAAATAATTATTTTGCGTATAAAAAAAGCCAGTAAATCTCCTGAAAAAGTTGGAAATTTACTGGCTTGTCCGTTTATATTGTTTCTATTTCGTCCACACCTGGCGCTCCGTTTGTTGACCCACGTACTCAATACGAGTCGGATTGACGTCTAAGATGACATAATCGGGATCATCTGGTCCGGAAAACCATTTTTTCAGAGAATCATTCCACACTTGTTTGCGTAACCCCTCATCAGCTGTAATCTGGACGGTAGCCTCCACTTCCAAGACTTCCTTCGTGCCACCCACTTCATAGCCCAGCAGCAGATAAGCATTCGGATTGTCCTTTAGCTCATCCACTTTATGTGTTTTGCGATCCGTCGCCAGATGAATGTTCATTCCATCGTTAAAAAGGGCCATATAGCGTACTTTCGGTTTTCCGCCCTCAACCGTACCTAACGAGCAAAATTTGTTGTTATCCAAAGCCTTCACAATGGCTTGTTCCAGCTGACTGCGATCCAGTGTCTCCGTTTTACCCACAGTACAACAACTCCTTTTTACGAATTAGAATTCTATAGGGCTATGCCACTTGGCACCAGCTCTCCTAAACATACAGTGTAGCTGTTCTGAAAATAACATGACCAGAACAGATCTGAATGATTCATGTTCATTTTCAGATCGAAGCTCACAGTAAAAGTGTACCCTGTCGTTCGACAAATGAACCGTGAGCGCTTCCTCAAAGCTGGACAGACCCGCTTTCAAGGCATATAATCGTCGTAGTAAACCCGAATAAACGAACCCATTAAACCATACAATGCCAGGGGTGCTGGAATCGGCCGGCTGAGAGTGTGTCCCAAGACACTGACCCTTACAACCTGATCTGGGTAATGCCAGCGTAGGAATGCTTAAGCAAGATGTGCCTTTTATTAAAACAGGACATCCCTTACTTTGGTATATACAAGCGCAAGCGTCCCGGAATCTCGGGACGCTTTTTTTGTTGAAGATAAAGTTGTTGGAAAGATTGCTTCCGGCAGATGTGATTTTTGTGAAAATGGGGAATATAAACTGTCTGATTGGACGGATAACGGGTAATTAAAAAGGAGAGAACACAACGATGAAGCGCATGAAAATGTTAAGCCTGGGTCTGATCAGTCTGTGGCTCATGGCTATGACTCTGACCGCTTGCGGCGGCAATCCCCCTACATCTCAAAAGGAGGTTCCTGCTGCCGACACTTCAACGTCTACCTCAGCAAAGGGGCTCAAAGATGTTAAAGTCGTGCTCGACTGGACACCCAATACGAATCACACGGGACTCTATGTCGCCAAGGACAAAGGATTTTACGAAAAAGCAGGCTTAAATGTCCAAATCGTTCAACCTGGTTCAGGAGGAGCCGACCAAATGGTTGCTTCGAATGCTGCACCTTTTGGTATCAGCTATCAAGAAGGCGTCACTCAGGCTCGCATCCAAGGCGTACCGCTCGTATCCATCGCTGCGGTGATTCAGCATAACACCTCTGGCTTCGCAGCTCCGGTAGACCGCGGAATTAAAAGCCCGAAAGATTTCGAGGGTAAAAGCTACGGCGGCTGGGGTTCTCCTGTAGAAGAAGCGGTCATGAAATCCATTATGGATTCAGACCAAGGTGATGTGAGCAAAGTGAAAATCGTCAATATGGGCAATGCAGACTATTTTACAGCCGTGAAGCGGGATATTGACTTTGCCTGGATTTTCTACGCATGGACCGGGATTGAGGCCGAGCTTCGAGGCGAGCCCTTGGATATGCTGTATGTAAAAGATTATTCCAAAAGTCTCGATTACTATACACCTGTAATTGTGAGCAATGAACAGACGATAAAAAACGATCCTGACCTAGTCAAAGCGTTCATGGACGCTACTGCACAAGGCTATGAATACACTATCGCCCATCCAGAAGAAGCGGCGAATATCTTAACTAAAGCTGTGCCAGAGCTGGACAAAAAACTGGTACTTGCTAGCCAAAAATGGCTAAGCCCGCGTTATCAGGACGATGCCACGCAATGGGGTTTACAAAAAGCAGAGGTATGGCAAAACTACTCGGATTGGATGTATGAACGCAAGCTGCTCAGCAAACCTTTGGAAGTCGATAAGGCCTTCACAAACGACTTCTTGCCCAAGCGTTGATCATTTTGTTAAAACGCTAAATAAGACTGGACTAGAGAAGAACGAAGCGCCACTACGCGCTTTGTGTGTAAAAATGCCACACAACCTATCAAAAAACTAAAGTGCTTTTAAGGCGGTTAGTAGCGGAGCGGTTCATTTGAATCTGGAGAAGCGAAGCGTTCGCCTGAAGCTTTCTTTAGGAAAGCTAGCTTCGGAAGCATACGCTCAGGGGGATTCTTACCTTTAAAATTTAATTCAAAGAATCCCATGGCAACAGCGATCGTAAGATCAAATGAAACGCGAAGCGGTCTCCCCGCCTTAAACCAATTTATTTTCCTAATAACTTAAACAATAAAGGACAGGTGAAATTCACATGGCTAATACACTTCTCAGCATTCAAGTAATCCCTAAAACACCTAATAACGAAGACTCTTACCCCTATGTAGACAAGGCGATTGAGGTCATCCAGCGTTCCGGTGTCAAACATCAGGTGAATCCATTGGATACGACCATGGAGGGCGAGCTCGACGAGTTGCTGAAAGTGGTTAAAGAAATGCACGAGGCTTTGACGGAAGCTGGAAGTCCCAGCGTCATTTCACAGATCAAAATTGCACATAACCCACAGGGCATCAGCATGAACAAGCTGACCGAGAAGTATCGCCCATGAATCCGAAAGGCAAGAACGCATCCTGGTGGAAAAGCGTATGGCCGCCCCTTGTGGCGGTCCTCTTCTTTTTAGCCGCTTGGCAGGGAGCGGTTTCCTATTTACATATTGAATCCTGGCTGCTGCCAGCTCCATCCCTAATCGTACAAGAGGGTATGGCGCAGTCGGCGTTGCTTGGTGCCCATACATGGGCTACGATTCGCCTGACGCTTGCGGGATTTGCTATAGGGACAGCAACAGGACTGCTGATCGCCATCGTTCTCCATACGATTCCTTTTCTCAAATCTGCTCTGTACCCGCTCCTGATCCTTAGCCAAAACATTCCGATCATTGCCCTCGGTCCGTTGCTCATGGTATGGTTCGGTTTTGGCGTGCTGCCCAAGCTTATGGTCATTACATTAGTATGCTTTTTTCCCGTGGCTGTAGCAGCCATGGACGGGCTGACACGGACAGACCGTATGATGATGAACTACATGCGGATGTCGGGTGCAAGCCGCAGGGCTATTTTTATGAAGCTGGAGCTGCCACACTCCCTGCCACAAGTCTTCTCTGGCGTTAAAATCGCTGCTACCTACAGTGTGATGGGCGCGATTATTGCCGAATGGATTGGGGCCAGTGAAGGAATTGGATATTATATGTTGCTGCAAAAATCTGCCTATCGTACGGATCTCATTTTTGCCGCTATCGGGATTATTGTTACACTCAGCTTACTGATGTTTGTCGTTATTCTACTACTGGAGAAATGGTTGGTGCGCTGGAAACCCGATCAAGAATAGCCTCCACATATTGCATTAAAGCATTAATGAAAGGACGTGGCACATATGAGTCTGCATCCGACGGACTTGACATCACCACCTGTGGCTGATGAACAGCAACAAGCCGGAGAACCGCAGGCAATGGCACCTGCTCCTCCTGCTTTGGAATTGGACGGGATCAGCCTCGCCTTCCGGGAAAAGCGAAGCTCACTGCCTGTACTACAGGATGTATCCCTTACCGTTAAGCCAGGCGAATTTGTCTCCCTCATTGGTCCGTCAGGCAGTGGCAAAAGTACGCTGTTTCACATCATCGGCGGGCTGCTCAAGCCGCAGCAGGGACGTATTCGTATGCATGGACAGGACGTGACTGGTGAACGCGGTCATATTAGCTATATGCCGCAGCAGCCCGCCCTTTTCCCGTGGCGCACCACGCTGGACAACATACTGCTCGGGCAGGAAAACGCACCGCGAAAGGATGCAGCAGCAGAGTCCCGATACGTCAGCGAACGTGAACGGCGCAAAGAAGCCTTGCAATGGCTTGAGCAGGTTGGGCTGGGCAAGTTCGCAAAGGCGTATCCGCATACGCTATCTGGTGGCATGCAGCAACGTGCGGCCTTTCTCCGCGCCCTGCTTAGCCCGCAGGAATTAATGCTGCTGGATGAGCCGTTCAGCGCACTCGATGCGCTGACACGTGCAGACATGCAGCAATGGTTATTGCGGATGTGGGAGAAGAACCGCCGCTCTGTGCTGTTCATTACCCACAGCATCGAAGAAGCGCTGTTGCTCTCCGACCGCATTTATGTGCTGTCGGCGCGACCTGCTTCAGTGATGCATGTCGTAGACGTTCCTTTTCCTCGCCCGCGTAGGGAAGAAATCACCCTCGATCCACGCTTTATGGAATGGAAGCGGACAATGACTGGCTGGATGCGTGAGGAAAAGCACAAACTGGACGGCGATATGGACACCGCTGAAAGTGTCCGTAAAAACACCTCTGACGGCGGGGTAAACCATTATGAATGATTGGAATGTGCACTCTGCATTGAGATTGAACGTCGCAGCAACTGTTCCCTTAATCGACGCACACATTCATGTAGACAGTTACCCACCTGAACAACAGGAGCTATTGCTCGCTTCGCTTGTCGACAACCATGTAGAAGCCATCATAGCTGTGTCCATGCATCTAGCCTCCAGTCAAGCCAACTTGCGCCTGGCTGAGCGTTGGCCCAGGCTAGTACGTCCAGCCTTCGGCTTTCATCCAGAACAGGCTCTGCCATCACAAGCCGAGCTTGACCTGTTGTTCCACTGGATGGACGAACATGTACAGCAGATGGTCGCGGTGGGTGAAGTCGGCTTGCCCTATTACAATCGGCTGGAAGTCTCACGCAGCGGAGATGCTTTTGACCTCGCTCCCTATATAGTGCTACTGGAGCGTTTTATCCAGTTTGCAAGCAAGCATAGCAAACCCATCGTGCTGCACGCCGTTTATGAAGATGCAGACATTGCCTGCGACCTGTTGGAACGTCACGGCGTTACGCAGGCGCATTTTCACTGGTTCAAGGGCTCTGCCGCCACGACCGAACGTATGGCCCGTAATGGCTATTATGTGTCCTTCACACCGGATCTCCTGTACGAAGAAGAAATCCGCAGTTTGGCAAGACAGTATCCGTCTGATCAGGTCATGGCAGAGACAGACGGTCCATGGCCATTCGAGGGCCCTTTTACCGGACAGCAGACACATCCACGGATGACTGCCGAGGTCATTCGCGCGTATAGCAAGCTGACCGGTCAAGATGAAGCTACTGTCCGTCAATTGTTTTATGATAATACGAGCCGCTTCTACTCCCTGTCTAATTCATAAAGGCATATCAGCTATTTACTAAAAGGCTCACAACCATAACTTGTAGTCAAAGCAAAGAACCTCCTTATATACGCGAAACTTTATCATGCGTAATTAAGGAGGTTCTTGTAATTTTACATACACGTGTTGCTTAAAATGCGGCTCATCCATAGCAACGTTTTTTGACGTTGCTCCACTTTATTGCTTCAAGAAACCCTTCTGTTCCAAAAATGGCTTCAACTGCAAACGCGCTGGCTCGGTCAATCTCGTCGCCATTTGCTCAGACCAAGGTGTAGAGCGTTGACCGCCCGTACGTTCCTTCAGATATTCAGCTGATGTATGGTCGTATACCTCTACAGCTTTCATCGTCTGATTTTTATCGTAACCGTTCATATGCAAAACACCGGACAGTGGAAGTCGTGGACGCAAGCCCGTTTCCTGATCCGGTACACCAATGCACATACCAAACACTGGATATACCAGCTCTGGTAACCCTAACAACTCGGATACCTCTGCTATTTTAGTACGAATGCCCCCGATGTAAACGATGCCCAAGCCGAGTGATTCAGCGGCCACCGCTGCATTTTGTGCAGCTAACGCGGCATCAATGGTTGCAACCGTATAATTTTCGACGGACCCTTCGTAGGAAGGCTGGCCTGGCTGATGATGAATCGTCACCTGCTTCAAACGATACAGGTCTGCGCACCACACCAGAAATGTAGGGCATTGCTCAACATAAGCCTGCCCTCCTGCCAACTCGGCCAGTTTTGTTTTTAAGGAAGGCTCGGTAACGGCAATAACGGTATATGCCTGCACATTGCTGGACGAGGATGCCATTTGGCCAGCTGCCACAATAGCTGCGAGCTGCTCGTCGGTAATGGGGTCTGACTTGAATTTTCGCACAGACCGGTGGTTCATCAACAAGGAAATCGTATCATTCATGACGGCTTCACTCCTAATCCATAATATAAGCTCTTTATCTGCTTCAAGCTGTGAGTACACGAAAAGGTTCTTGCATACTTGCATGGCACTCCTACAAATATTATGAAACTTTCGCCAATGATAAGCAACCTGACGCGATGAAAGATGGCACCATGGATTACACAAATGAAAAACTTAGCAAAAAAGCAAGTACGCACAAAGCTAAAATTGTGCGTACTTGCTCTAATTACAAAATGATCTCGCTACAAATATCCAGCAGTATGCGTCTGCCTAATACATCAAAACATTTACAGCTTCACGCGCTGGAGACGCAGCGCATTCAGCACGACCGAAACAGAGCTGAATGCCATGGCCGCTCCCGCCAACCATGGAGCAAGAAAGCCCAAAGCAGCAATCGGAATGCCGATCACGTTATAACCGAGCGCCCAGAACAGATTTTGCCGTATGTTTGTCATGGTCCGCCGGCTCATTTCGATCGCGTCCGGAATGCTATTTAGGTTACCACGCATGAGCGTAATATCGGCAGCCTCCATGGCCACATCCGTACCCGTACCCATTGCCATCCCTATATGAGCTGTAGCCAGCGCCGGCGCATCGTTAATACCGTCCCCGACCATGGCTACGATCTTGCCCTGTTCCTGAAGTCGTTTTACCTCTTCGGCCTTTCCTTCAGGCAACACTTCCGCCAGCACCCGTTCAATTCCCGCCTGGGCGGCAACGGCCCGCGCCGTCCTTTCATTGTCACCCGTAATCATGATGACTTCAATGTTCATCGCCCGCAGACGGGCAACAGCTTCTCGTGACGTTTCTTTAATTGTATCCGCGACGGCCACTAATCCGGCATAGGAACCGTCCACAGCGACAAGCATCGCCGTTTTCCCTGCGCCTTCCAGTTCATTCATTTGCTGCTCGGTTGAGTCATCAATCGCGATGCCTTCCCTGCTCATTAACCGGCGTGTGCCCACCAATACCTGCTTGCCTTCCACAGAGGCCTTCACACCATAACCCGGAATATTTTCAAAATCCGTCGGACTCACTAGCTCAATACCTCGATCAGCAATCCCTTTTACAATAGCTTCTGCCAGCGGATGCTCCGAGCTTTTTTCTGCCGCACCGAGCAATCGCAGCAAATCCGTTTCAGCCAGGCTGCTTGCGCCAACCATAACATCCGTTAGCTCTGGCTTGCCGTTCGTAACCGTACCTGTCTTATCCAAAATCACTGCGTTGACGGAACGGGTCATTTCCAAATGCTCGCCGCCCTTGAACAAAATACCGTACTCAGCGGCACGTCCCGATCCTGCCATAATGGACGTTGGGGTAGCCAATCCGAGCGCACAAGGACAAGCAATGACGAGAACTGCAATCATTTTCTCCAATGATCCTGCAAAATCAGACGGTGTCACAAGGAAAAACCAGACGAGAAACGTCATCACGGCAATAGCAACTACGATGGGAACAAAGATACCCGAGATTTGATCCGCAATCCGCTGAATCGGGGCCTTGGAGTTTTGCGCATCTTCCACGACCTTAATAATACGGGCCAACGCCGTATCACCACCCACACGCTCAGCCTGGATACGAAGTACTCCGTTTTTATTGAGCGTGGCTCCTGTGACTGGGGAACCCTCTCCTTTTTCAACCGGAAGACTCTCGCCACTTAACATGGATTCATCCACTGCCGAACGCCCATCCACGACTACACCATCGACGGGAATTTTCTCCCCTGGACGCACAATAAAGATATCCTTCACACGCACTTGTTCAATCGGTATATCTAGCTCTTGTCCATCACGTACCACACGTGCCGTTGTCGCCTGTAGGTTCATCAAGCTCTTGATCGCCTCAGACGAACGTCCTTTGGCTACCGCTTCGAACCATTTACCGACCAGAATAAGCGTAATGAGTACCGCGCTTGTCTCGTAATACAGCTCTGGCATGGTCATGACAGGCATTCCCGCCATTCCCTCCATGACATCAGACGGACGCAGGGTAAGGTACAAGCTGTAAAAATAAGCCGCAGACGTACCCAGTGCAACTAACACATCCATATTCGAACTGCCGTTGCGAAGCGCTTTATACGCGCCCACATAAAACTGCCATCCAATGATGAACTGAATGGGTGTTGTCAGTACAAGTTGAAACCATGGATTCAAGAACAGTTCCGGTACATAAATCCATGAGGTAAAGGAAAAATGAGCCACCATCGCCCACAATAACGGAAGCGACAGCACTGCCGATATTATCCACTTCCATTTTTTACGTTGGATATCCTTACTGCGAACATCCGCAATATTGTCCTCAGCACTCTGTGGGATCGCTCCGTAGCCCAGCTGTTCAATCTTGCTTACCAGATCACTAACCGTAGTACTCCCAGCAGAATATTCCACATGAGCTGTTTCCATCGCCAAATTAACCGTAGCACCTGTTACGCCTGGTATTCGGTTTAATCCTTTTTCAATTCGAGCTGCACAGGCTGCGCAAGTCATGCCCGTCACATTCAAATTGGCTTCTTCACTCACAGTTCCAAAACCAAGAGAAGCAATTTTATCGCGGAATTCAGGGATTTCCACCTGCTTGGGGTCATAGGATATAGACGCCTGCTCCAATGCCAAATTCACATTAGCCTGCGCCACTCCGTCTATTCGGTTTAAACCTTTTTCAATACGGCTTGCGCAGGCTGCGCAGGACATCCCCGTAATATGAAGTGTTGTATGCTTATCACCGTCGGTCGCACGGTTTTCCATGGTAGTCCTCCTTCTACATACCCCAGTGGGGTATATTGTGTTCAAAAAGAAAAAGCTCCTTACAAGGAAGCTTCTTCTTCGAACAAATCTGTTCACGCATCATACAGCATCTTAATCTTAAACAACATCATAGCCTTGGTCTTCAATGGCTGTTTTCAGCGCTTCAACACTCAGCTTGGATTCGTCATATTCTACACTTACTTGTTTCGTTTCGAGGTTGACCTTGCCGGTAGCGCCTACTTTTTCCAAAGCTCCTTCTACGGCTTTCACGCAATGATTGCAGCTCATGCCTTCTACGTTCAATGTAACTTGTGCCATTTTCGTTTCCTCCTCAAGGGTACGTCCATACCCATAATGTGTATATCTGCTACTTTTAACGGATTAGCTTCTTAACCGTAACCAGCAGCTCATCAATCACTTCCTGCTCTCCTGCCTGCATGCGCTCAATGACACAGCTTTTCATATGCCCTTCCAGCAGTAGCTTGCCGACACCATTCAGTGCCGACTGAACAGCCGCAATCTGGTTCAGCACATCGTCACAGTAAGTGTCCTTCTCAATCAAGCCCTTAATCCCGCGTACCTGCCCTTCAATACGGTTTAACCGGGATACAAGGCTGTTCTTGAATTCCGCCGAATGATGACTTTTTCTAACTGTCTTCTCCCCATCTGTTCCACAATGAGTCCCGTGGACTTCAGTGTGGGAAACAGGTTGCTCCTCAGCCATACATCAGCCTCCTGTGTGGTGTAATGCACTCATGCATTTAATATATCCCCATCATAATATACCCCCATGGGGTATGTCAACATTCCTGAAAAATGTCACCATTTTGCCTTGTTTCACACTTTTGAGCGTGCTTCCTTGGCAAGTACAACAAAGCTTAACAGCGCACCAAGCTCAGCTATAGCAATAACAACCGCCATCGGTACGGGGGTTGTTCCACTACCCAAGCCTACCAACGGTGAAGCGATGGAGCCCAGCAATAGAGGCAGCAAGCCAAGCATGGCGGACGCACTGCCTGCCGAACGTTGCTGACTCTGCATGGCCAGTGAAGTCGTCGTTGTACTCACAATACCTACGCAGGATACGACAAAAAACATCGGAATTAATACAGCTAACAATTGGCCTCCGGTAAAAGCTACGGTAAGCAAGCTGATCCCGGCTACAGCCGCAATTATCAGACCTGACAAGAGCAACTGTCGTTCGCTAAATCGACCCACGAGTCTACCCGTCAACTGGGAAAACAGTACAATACCCAAACCATTCACCGCAAAAATGATGCTATACGTCTGGGGAGAAACCCCGAAAATATCCTGAAGCACGAAAGGCGAGCCAGCGATGTACGCGAACATAGCCCCTGTAATCAGTGCCTGCGAGAGGGCATACCCCATAAAGCGCCGATCCGTAAACAGATGAGCGAGTGTTCCTAACGTCTGCTTCAAGCCACCGGATGAACGGCGGTTCGCTGGCAACGTTTCTGGCAGACCCAATACGACGGCAATCAGCATGGCCACACCCACTACACACAGCACCATGAATACACCGCGCCAGGAAACAAAATTTAAAATGACACCGCCCAGCACAGGTGCAGCAATGGGAGCCACGCCGTTCACCAGCATGAGCAGTGAGAAAAAACGTGTCAGTTCTTTGCCCGAGTACAGATCACGGGCCACTGCTCTGGAAATCACAATCCCCGCCGATCCCGTAAGCCCTTGAATAAAGCGAAGCGCAATGAGTACAGCGATATTCGGCGCAAACACACATAGCAACGATGCCGCAGCGTACAGAATAAGCGAGATCACCAGCGGTCCTCTGCGCCCCCTCACATCGCTAAGCGGACCAGCAACGATCTGACCAACGGCCAGCCCCAATAGACAGGCTGTCAGACTAAGCTGTGCCAGCGAAGTAGTCGTATGCAAATTGTCGGCTAATGTAGGCAGTGACGGCAAATACATATCTATGGACAATGGTCCAAAGGCACTTAATGCACCCAGAACAAAGGCAATCCATAATATTCGTGATTTGGTCATATCTGCGGCAACCATTACCGTATTGGATAACCGATTCATGATAATAATCATCCTTTTCACTAAAATATAAATAATAACTTCGATATATTATGATATCATTCATTTCGTCTAGCTTCGAATAATTACACGCTAATCCGCGATTTTTTTTCAAAATTGCTATAAATCAGGCAGGAATTTACCAATTTCAGGTCGAATTACACGGTAACCAAAACAAAAAAATTGTAGAATCTGGAGAATGATAATGGTCTATGATGGAGTGCTGCTGGGTCTCATTGTAGGCCTGTTTAGAGGAGGCTGGCGGCAAGGTCTGATCCGTTTCAGTCATATTCGCCTTATAGCCGGTTGGATGTTCCCCCTGCTGCTGGTGGTTCAATTCATTATTTTTTATGCTCAGGAAAAGTGGGCTTGGCTGGCAGCCATTAATGGGTATCTATTTATGGGAGTCTACGTGGTCGGATTGATATTTCTCTGGTTGAACAGACATCATAAGGGATTCAAGCTTATTTTAATCGGCGTGTTGATGAATTTTATCGTTATGGCAGTGAATGGCGGCAGGATGCCGGTCTCGCTGAGCGCTTCTGAAGTACTGGGTCCCTATTATACAGATATGCTTAAATCCGGCAGTGTCATCTCGAAACATTACATGATGGATGCGAGCACACGTTTATCATTGCTTGGTGACATCATTCCCCTTTCCAAGCCCTATCCCCGCACGCAGGTGATTAGTATTGGAGATGTCGTCATGAACTTCGGGATGTTCCTGTTTATCCAAAATGTGATGGTCGTAAAAAGAAATAAGGATAATCAACAAGAAACCAACCCCCACCATGCCTAGTTCAGAGCTTATTCCAAGGAAGGGAGGGAACCGTATGAAAAACTTGAAATACTCCCGTGTGATTATCAATGCTATTATCGTTGCTTCTGTCGTAATCGCTTTGACTTCCGGTTACAAAATTGGAGGCTAGTCACCGATAAAGAAAAAAAGGAAGCACAGGCTCAACAAAACAGGCTGGATTCCGGCCTGTTTTTTCATGTGAAATTTTCGATTACAAAATTGTAAATTATCCCATTCACCCCTGGTAGCTTTGACATCAAGATACGACAAGGCAGGAGAAAAAATGATGAGTATATTAAAAAAGCTGCAAGAACGGGTTACCACGACGGGAATATACGTATTTTTCATGTGTATGGTAGGCCTGATCGTTCTCTTGTATACGAACCATTGGTCCTTTTTGCACTATTCGACGACAGAGTGGGTCACGATCTATTCCCTGTTGGGAGCAGTTCTGATTCTGGAGCATTTTACATTCCAGTTGCCACCAGCCAGTAACAAGCAGTCCATGGATTCCTCCGTGTACCTCGCTTGTATTTTTGTGCATGGCACTGAAATTGCCATTTTGATTTTGCTGTTCAATGTGATCATTGCTGCGTTTCGGCATACAGAACTGTCCTGGTGGAAACATGCCGTCAATTTTTCCATTTACGCACTTTCCATTTTCCTGTCGTCAACCGTGTTCGAACTAAGCGGCGGAACGCAGGGAGCCTTGAACGAGGACCATTTTGCTTCCTACCTGCTCGCATTGATCTGCTACTTTACGGTAAACACAATCACCTTGGGCATCTACTTCTATATCGCATATAAAGGGTCGTTCAATGAGCTCAAACAGGCTTTTTTGGCAGAATCCCTGCTTGTATACTTATGTACACTCATCCTGTCTTTGGTCTTGACCACGCTGATTTATTACAACGGCATTTTAGGACTTTTGCTGTTCTTGGGGCTAAGCATGCTCTTATCCCACGCGTTCAAGCAAATGTTCACGATGTATCGTGAGATTGAAGAAAAAGCCAACACGGATCGCAGAACAGGGCTGTACAATCACAGCTACTTTGAAAATACACTTGAAGCTGAACTAAATACATCCAGATCGCAGAATACTCCCCTAAGTCTGGCGCTGATTGATATTGATGATTTCAAAAAATACAATGATCACTTCGGTCATCTCAAGGGCGATCAGCTACTGGGGTTTCTCGGTGAGTTTCTCAAAAAGGAAACGTTCGGTACTCATATTACCGTATCCCGCTATGGTGGAGAAGAATTCACTTTGCTTATGCCCGATCATACTGCTGAACAAGCTTATGAAAAGGTCAATGCTATCCGAAAAAAACTGAATGATTCCCGTTACGAGGGAGTTGAAATTTTCCCACACGGGTGTCTGTCCTTCTCCGCAGGCATTGCACAAAGCCGCATTGACATCTACGACAAATCACAGCTGGTCGATCTAGCGGATAAAGCACTGTACTATGCCAAGAAACAGGGCAAAAATATCGTTCATACACACGGCAGTCTAAATGAAGTGGAACGCGAGGTCGATCTCGGACAGGATATTCGTGATCTGGAGCAGCAGCTTAATCTATTCTTGTACAAGGATATTAACACCTTCAAGCATTCCAAACGGGTATTCAGATATGCAGCGGACATGAGCGATGTGCTTCAGCTCGGTCCGAAGGATAAGCGACGTTTTTTACTGGGAGCCCTCATTCACGACATTGGCAAACTGGAAATACCCTGGAATATTCTTAATAAAAAAGAGAAGCTGTCTAGCGAGGAATGGCGGATGGTACAAGCTCATGTCATGTGGGGCAAACGTATTGTCGAAGCCAATGAACGATTCATAGATTTAGTTCCTTTTGTGGAGCTGCATCATGAACGTTATGACGGGGGAGGCTATCCGTTTGGCTTTAAGGGCGAGCAAATCCCAAGGCTGTGTCGGATGCTGACGATCATCGACTCTTTTGACGCGATGACAACAGAACGTCCCTATCAACCGACCAAAACATTCGAGGAGGCCATCGAAGAATTGCGTACTTGTTCGGGGAGCCAATTCGATCCCGATCTAACGGCTATTTTTATCCAATATATTCAACATAAGCAACCTGCTTTCACGCAGTCTATAGAAGCAGGCATCTAATGTCTCATACACTATTCCACTTTATCCCTACTGTGAAAGAAATCCAGGCGATTTCTTTCACAGTAGGGACTTTTCATAAGAGCGGCATTTTGCATCATACTCATTATTTCAAATTTCATATAAATGTCATAATTCGCTCCATCTATTCACGCTATATGCACTATGATTAAGATAGGAATTGGTTTGTCCGTATAAAATGCTACAAATGAGGATATCCTCGCTTCAAGTAATCGAGAGAAGGTGACTTCACAGGCATGTTGTACCTGTCCAGACCAGCCCGTGTGGCTTGTCTTTTATTGCTGTGTCTCCCTCTTCTGTTCCTGTTTCCTCACTCATCGTGGGCTCATGCATTTGTCGTTGAATCCAGCCCGACCGAAAATCAGGTTTTGGACAAGTCCCCTTCTCAGGTGACTATCACTTTCAACGAAGATTTGCAGTCTGCCTTCATGTCCATCAAAGTGACTGATGAAACAGGCAAGCGGGTCGACACAGGAAAAGCACAGCTCAATCCAGAGCACCAATCCACCATGGAGATCCAATTGATTCCAGGGGTGAAGAATGGAATTTACACCATCACTTGGAGAGCTTTGTCCGCAGATGGACACCCAGTCAATGGAGTGATTCCATTTCAAGTAGGTAGCGGTTCCAATGCGTATACCGATCAAGCTACCCCTTCTGAAAGCTCTGGGACATCACGAATCGACTTAATTGCTGTCCGTTGGCTCCTTTACATAGGGTTATCGCTGCTGTTTGGAGCGATTTGTTTCCGACTGTTCCTCTTACCGAGCATAAACCGATCCAAGAATCGCAGTGAACAGCAGACGCTTAGTCATCGACCCTCTGACACATTACCCCGTTGGACTAAGCTGCTCTGGAGCGGCTACGGCATAACGTCTGCTGTCATTTTAATTAGCCTACCGCTTCAGGCGTCTTGGGATGCCGGAGTTTCCATCGGGGAGGGCTTCTCACTCCCTATTCTGGGAGAAGCTCTTCAATTTACGGGAGCAGGGCAAATCTGGTTTATCCAGATGATTCTCGTGCTGCTTCTAAGCGTAACGCTAATTTATGCGATCGATCCCAGCATTTCTGATCGCCAGCGCCGTGTTTGGGGCTACAGCTCCGTTTTACTCACGCTGAGCCTCATGCTGTCCAAGGCCTTTGTCGGGCATCCGGCAGCAGCCACCCACCCGGCTCCAGCCATTGTGGCAGATTTCGTCCATCTTGCAGCGTCAGCTTTTTGGATCGGATCACTTGCCGTCATGGTGGTGTGCCTGCCTGTTGCCGGATTGGAGCTCCCTGTATCCGTGCAGGCAACTCTGCGACAAACGGTCCTGCGCCGCTTCGCTGGCTGGGGCATGGCTATGGTGGCGGCGCTACTCGCCACTGGTATCTATGGAGCGGTGCTGTACATTCCAGCTCCCTCCATGCTGCTGAACACATCCTATGGACTCGTTCTGCTTGGTAAAGCAGCGCTACTGCTAGTGATGCTGGTCTTCGCAGCCAGCCAGTTTCGCAGCGCTCGGCAAGCGGCGGCGAGCAAGCGAGCCGCCGGAGGATTGCGTGCCGAGCTGTCCGTCGGTCTGCTCGTGATGCTACTGGCAGCGGTGCTCACTCACCTGTCACCTGGCCAGGCACCTGCTGTACCGTTTGAGGAGACTCGCACTACTGGCGAATACAGCGTTACACTGGCAGTCAGCCCTAATGCTGTGGGCAGCAATGAATTTAAGGTATCCGTTCAGGATAGCAAGGGGGCTGCCGTTTCAGGAATCCAGCAGGTCACATTAACGCTTATCCCAGCTAATCCTGACCAAGATCAACAGGAATTTGTCTTGCCCGTGAAGCAGCAACAGCCTTTCCGCAGTCAGGAATTGATAACCTCCGAAGGAACATGGGCGGTAAAAGTACATGCTCTGACAGCATCACTCGATGCGGTTGATGCTGAATTCACTCTGCAAGTAGACGGTAAAAAATAATTATTTTATTCTTAAAAGGAGCGAAATAAATATGAATACAACGATTCAAACAGCAAAATCCAGGTTGTCCAGGTTAGCAACTTCCATGGGTTTAATTGCGGCTGGTGCCTTGCTTTTTGCAGGTATGGCCAGTGCGCATGTGACGGTTAAGCCTTCCGTTTCACAACCTAATGCGTGGGAAACGTACACGTTGAAAGTGCCTGTGGAAAAAAACATTCCAACCACTAAAGTGGCCTTGAAAATTCCCAAAGAGGTCGTTTTCAAACAATACGAGCCTGTACCGGAATGGAAGGTAGCCACCGAAAAAGACAGCTCTGGCAAAATAACTACCGTCACCTGGACGTCCGAAAAAGACGGAATCCAAGCGGGTCAGTACCAACGGTTCAGCTTTGTAGCACAAAATGCAGATCAGAATACTGCAGCAGCCTGGGACGCCTTCCAATATTACAGTGACGGAAGTATTGTGGAATGGACAGGCGATGAAGGAAGTAACAATCCTCATTCCATTACTACAATCACGGCGGATGCCACACCGGAAACTCCTGCTCCTGCCGCAGACAGCGGACATGATTCGGCAGGCACCGCAGAGGGTCATGCAAGCACAGATACGGCTAAAGATAGCAGCAGCACCGCACCTACCTCGGACAATGCTGCTGAGGCTGCCCCTGCTGCTTCTGCTCCAGCCAGCTCTGCTACACAAACCACAGCACTTGTCCTCTCGATCATTGCAGTCGTTCTTGGTGCCGTAGCTGTCGGCATTGCACTCAAACGCCGCAAGTAATCTGGGTTACAATAAAATATAAGACTGTTTTAAAAAGAAAAAGCTGACACCGTTTTAAAAGGTGTCAGCTTTTTTATATGAGAAATAACAATGTTTTCGTATACTATTCAGCCTAAATATATCCTCAGATTTATCTCATCCTATCATTTCACATTCACCTATCTATCATTTTTTTGGTAAAATGGTAGATACCTCACGATTCTAACATGATAGCATTGCAATCTATTGAGCATAGGAGATCATAGGATGAAAATCGTAAATAAGGCTCTGTTATCTAGCGTTATCCTTCTGAGTACCGCAGCGGGCATCTATAGCCCTATGGCACAAGCGGATGCGGGTAAGATCAGCATCATGCTGGACGGATATCCATTGCCGTTCCCTGTACAGCCTGCCATGATGGACGGCACGACGATGGTTCCCTTTCGCGCTATTTCTGAGGCTCTGGGCATTACAGTGAAATGGGATCAAGCCAGCCAAAGCATCACCGCTACCAAAACGCAAGGCAGTGCAACCAAGCAGGTAGTTCTCAAAATGGGGAGCCGCAATGCCACAGTAGACGGGCAAACGGTTCAACTCACAGCCGCACCGCAAACCGTGCGCGGCAGCACGATGATTCCGCTGGGCTTTTTCGGGCAAGAGTTTGGAGCCACAGTGAACTGGAATCAGGGAACACGGACGGTCTCTATTACATCGCCACGTGAAGCTATGTATACTGTAGGCTTCTATGCGCTGTCTTCCTTTGACCAAAAATCCAAAATACCGAATTTTAATGCCGTTGCCTTCGGCTGGAGCCGAATTGATACAAACGGACAGTTCACGACGACCGGCAAAGAATATAAATGGCCTCAAGCCGCTGGATCTGTAACGCCCGAGTCTATTCTACAGGAAGCAGATAGCCAGGGAACTTCCCCTTATCTGATGGTTTATTCTGTAGACGGTAATCATGAGCTAACCAAGGTTTTGGAAAATACGCAGCTTCAAGAACAGACCATTTCCCAAATCGTCAGCACTGCCACCGATAAGCAGTTCAAGGGCATTACGTTAGATCTCGAAGGGTTAGGCTGGAGCGGTGATAAGGCCAAAGCTCGTTCTGATTACAACGCTTTTATTAAAAAGTTATCGGCCAAAGCGCATCAAGCGGGACTCAAGCTCACCGTCGTTCTGCATCCGCTGAATAGCTCTTACACTGGTTATGATTACAAGACGCTGGGTAATCTGGCGGACGATCTGATCATTATGGCCTATGATTACGGACAAAAATCTACGCCTGAGCCATTGGATAAAGTGGACGAAGCCATAAAACTGGCGTTGAAGGAAACCTCGCGGGATAAGCTCATTTTGGGAATCTCAATGGGTAGCGAAAAAGACAGCACCGTTAACGCCAAGATCGGTTTAGCCAAACGTTATGACCTCAAAGGAATCGCTATCTGGCGTCTGGGCATCATCGGAGAAACAGCCTGGGCACAGATGAACGAAGCCATCGAGTTTAAATAAGATTATATTTTATAAAGATATCCCGTTCTTATTCCGCCCGCTAATGATTCTCATGCGTCTGCTATGAAATCATCGGTGGGCTTTTTTCATGTCTATTTTAGCAAAATGCTTGCCTGACTTGGAAGTTGTCGCCACAGGCTCGCAACCCTGTTCTCCGTAGAAGACACCCCAGTCTCTCATAAAATCCAGCAACGGTCTTAACGTATCTCCCAACGGGGTAAGCGAGTACTCCACACGCGGTGGGTTCTCGTTATAAATTTCACGGTGCACAATGCCATCACGCTCCAATTCGCGCAACTGCAAGGTTAGCATCCGCTGTGTAATATTAGGGAGGGTCCGTCGAATTTCATTATAGCGCCGTGGTCCTGTGGTCAAATGATACAAGATGACCCCCTTCCATTTGCCGCCTATAATCCCAACAGTTGTCGCGACAGGACACCCAAAATTAACGCTAACTGTATGTTCCATCTCCTGTGCCATGTATTCCCCTTCTTTCTACAGGTTGTAGACTAATAGCCCCAGACCTACAAGGTACAAATATGTGCGTACTTGTTCCCGCAAAAAACTTTCTATATGATGACTATATATTCGATATCAACTCTCATTATAGTAGCAGAAAACCAATGGAGCACCAACTAAACTCAAATCTAAAGGAGTACATTTCATGTCCAATACATCAGCTAAAAAACAGGAAATTCTGGATGCCTTTCTATTCAGACATGCCACGAAAGAATTCGACCCTAATCGCATCATACCGGAGGAGGATTTTCAATTCATTCTCGAAACTGGACGACTTTCCCCAAGCTCCGTAGGATTTGAACCTTGGCAGTTTGTAGTCGTACAAAATCAGGCATTGAGAGAAAAACTGGCTGCGGTTTCCAGTGGTGGTCAAAAGCAGATCCCAGCGGCCAGCCATGTCATTTTGATTTTGGCACGTAAGGATGTCCGTTATGATTCACCTTACGTGGAGTACATGTATAAAGAGGTGAAGGGTATGTCTGACGAAGACTTTGCCTCCCTACCAGGCCGCTATAAGATTTTCCAAGGTGAAAACCAACGCCTGCTGGAAAACGAACGCACGTTATTCGACTGGGCCTCCAAGCAAACTTATATTGCCTTAGGTAATATGATGACAGCGGCAGCTCAGATCGGCATTGATTCCTGCCCGATTGAAGGCTTTAACTATGATCAGGTGCATGCCATTTTGGAGGAAGAAGGCCTGCTGGAGGACGGGCTGCTGGATATTTCAGTCATCGCTGCCTTCGGTTATCGTGCTCATGAACCCAAGCGGGAAAAATCCAGACAACCACTGGAGAAGGTCACACGCTGGGTTCTGTAGCCTGCGACTCATACCCTTCCAAACCTAGGACATTAAAGCATCTAAAAAGCGGGCTTGCGGCGCTCCATCTGAATGATGAACACACCGCAGCCCGCTTTTTTAGATCACTTCAATCTCTATTAAAATTCCTTTGGAAGCCAGGTTATCCAGGCACTCCTTCATATATTCGTCATCATGCTCCACATATGCGTCCGCGCCTGCCAGTTCCTCGCCTAGCTCCGCTTCCCAAGGTTCACACTGCTTACCACGATACAATGGCTGTTCCCATAGTGGATCAACATTGTATCCTCTGCTTTTCATTTCGTCCATAATGAGCTTATGATAGCGTACCAGCAGCATGGGGTGATAGTCGAACACATAATTCACTGTGGCGTGTGGCTTTCCCCACCCGTTCCCCCGCAGGGCACAACACTCACGATGTTGTCCCAACAGTTGGGGACGGGGGAGCTTGCCAATCAATTGTTCATGCCAAAGCCTCATGCTTCCACAACCTTATCTGTAGCTTTTTCTGTATTATTGGATTAGCATACGGATACCTGTCAGTACAATACCGATCAGGAAGCCTGTTACTGCGCCGTTAATACGTATCCACTGCAAATCCTGTCCCAGTTTGTCCTCCATCAGTGCAATCAGGGATTTGTTGTCCATTTTGTCTACATTTTCGCGCACCAGGTTACCAATCCGGCTATGATTGGCTTCCACGAGACTAGTAATTCCTTCCACGATTCGTGCATTAATTTTGTCCAGCAATTCGGTATTCCCTCTTAAATCAGCCAGCATCCGATCCAGTAACGGTAAAATGTAGGTCGGCACATAGTCTTCGTCTTCCATATAGTTCAATAAGCGGGTACGAAGCTCTTCCATTTTACCGAGCACGGACGCTTCGCCTTCCCAAGCTTCAATCAGGCTATCCTTCCAGCCGTTCAGCCCTTCCTGAACCGTATCCTTCGTTGCCAATCGGGTCACCTGTGTTCTCAGACCGTCGATCACTGCCAGACGGCGCGGATGCTCTTCCCTTTGCAGCTCTGCTACCTGATCCAGCAGGAAATGACGAATCATTTCACCCATGCGCTCTTCGTTCAGATAGCCGAGGAAGGCGTTCAAGGCAAATTGCATCAGCCCGCTCACCTGCAAACCACTGACAGCCTGCATCCCTAAGGTGCCAAGTGTATAGCCTGTTTCCGGTCGCAAAAGCCAGGATTCCGCCTGCTCCAGCGTGTAATCCAGTGCGCGAATATCATAGCCCTTCTCACTGGATTGGCGGGCAAGCGCCTCCAGTAGTGGTCCGGCATCGATGTCCGTCACCTGTCGCTTGATCTCAGCCACGATAATCGGAGCCAATTCCGCGAGCGGGAGCGACTGGACGAGCCGCTTGGCGAGCACATCTATCGATGCTGCTGCTTCTGGTGTACGCAATCCTTTTTCCACACCGCCCAGCATCAGCTCCGCCAAACGAATGTCCGCGATTTTAGAAGCAATGCTGTCTTTGTTCAGCAAGTTATTTTCCACCGTATTCACCAATGCATTCGTGAGCTTGTCCCTATTTTTGGGGAGAAGCGCCGTATGTGGTATCGGGATGCCTAGCGGATGACGGAACAATGCTGTGACAGCGAACCAGTCTGCCAGTCCCCCTACAAGTCCTGCCTCAAAGGCTCCGGCTAACAATCGAGCCCAGCCATATTGCTGGAAGGGCACGGTGGCTGCAAAGCCTGCCCCTAGAATAACGAGCGACCAAGCCGCTGCGGTTTTCGTATTTTTGGGTTTTTCCATTCTGTAATCCTCCAAACTGACTATCGATAAGTTAAGCTACTATACATGTATTACCCATCATATCATTGCCTGTGTAATTTCCAAAGTTGAGAGCACTTATAATTCAACACATAAGGACATTTTTTGCGTAATTTTTTATGCATATATCTCTCTTTTTTACATTCATGTTCGTGAACCAAATCACAACACTGGGTCCAAAATCTCATTTTCAATAATAAGCCTTACGAACCATTTTATCAGAACCAAGTCCTAAATTTCTTAAACCGAAAGGAGAAGTGAATGGAAAAGTTGAATGGGCATGTAAGATATTTTTTTCAACACTATCCTATATTTGACCCCAGAAAGGATTTGAATCCATGATGACCTCAGAATTCTTTCAACAATATTCGACCTTTTATACGGATGACCAAGTTGAATATCCATAAGAAGCGAGGCTTCAATAAAACTAACACACTTAATTTGATATATAGACATATTTAATGTTATAAAGTGCAAATTTTGATATTAGACATATTTAATGTGATAAAATAAACTTTTATTAAATAGTAAATCATGTTTAATCAGCCATTATATATTGGTAAAACAAACCAAGATAAGCTAGATAAAATTGCTTTTTTGTAAAGGAATTGAATATGACAACAGACCAAAAAAACATCGAGGGCCTCTGGAACGGCGAACCTGTCGTAATTGTGCGCACCCCCTCCGCTTTTGCCAAGCAATCCCTTTTATATATTCAGGAATTAGGATATTTCCAAAAAACCTCTGATTTTACAATAGAAAGGAAAGAACTCACCTCCTTTTTGCTTGTTTTTACGCTGTCTGGTAAGGGAGAGTTACTGTACCAGGACAAGAAATATATTTTAAAGCCTCATGATTTGTTTTTTGTTAATTGCGAGGAATATGTACAATACAGCACCTCCGGTGATGAAGCCTGGAAGTTTATCAGCTTATACCTGTACGGCAACCTGATCGAGCATTTTTACGAACAATTTGCCAAGCATAATAAACCGGTAATATCCGTGCACAATCCGTCTATTATATTGGACAAGCTGCATGCTCTAATCTGCGGACAGTCTGATCGGAGCCTTTCCGGCGAGCTGCTAACGTCCAGACTCATTGGTGAGATACTGACGTACATTTTGCAGCATCCTTATGATCAGCGGCATGTAAATGCTGGAACGCTCAGCGAAGTACGTCGGGTGCAGCAGTACTTGGACCAGTCCTATTGTGAACGAATTACGCTAGACTCACTGGCAGACATGTTCAACCTAAACAAATTTAATCTTGCTAAAAATTTCAAAAAACAGATTGGATTTTCTCCAATTGATTATCTCATTAATGTCCGGATCACAGCCGCTCAGGGATGGCTTAAAACCAGTGACATATCCATTGTGGATATCGCAAGGTACGTTGGGATTCCCAATACAAGCCATTTTATCAACCTATTCAAGGAACATGTAGGGGAAACACCTCATTCCTTCCGTAAAAAATGGGGAAACCGCTCCAAACTGTAAATAGGAGGTCTCATGTACTCCGTTTGATAGACGATAGACGAACAAGCTATTCAAGCTAATGGCAAAGCTGTCGAAAGACAGTGACGCAAAACTATAGGGCCTTCCTACTCGGATGGCAGCCAGTTACCAGGTGAACGAGCTTTTTATTATGCCTTTTTACATAGCTCCATCACAAAATTGCTATACCTCTCTCGAAGAAAAAACCTTGATCACTATGATCAAGGTTTTTTTCTGTTGGGGTAGTCATGTCAACCTAGCATGCTGAATATACTAATTTCGAACTAGGAGGAGGGAAGGAAAACAATATAACACAACATAACCGCCGGAGCTTGCCATATTACGATGAATAGGAGAATCACTTGGAGCATGGGAACCAAAATAAATGTCATGATTATTGCCTTATTGCTCATTGTCCAAAGCTTTTTCAGCACCACACTGGCTTACGCAGATCCTCCTGCCCCTGAACTGCCGCACAGTGCTGTATCCGATCCTACAACCGTTACGGATGCTGTATATGCGGTCCCAAACCCTGAACCCCCTAAGGAGGTTCCGCCAAACACTGTCCCTTCCGTGCAAGGAGCAGCTCATTCAAAGTCTCAAAAGGAAGCAGCTCCCCAGAGTATACTAACGAAGTTGAGTCTAACGGACGAAGCCGGACGTGTCATTGATGCGGTATATAATCCAGGTAGTACGTTCGACATTGGATCAGCCATCCAACTTGGCTATGAATGGGAGCTTCCTGACGATACTTATAAAGCAGGGGATACCTTCACCTTTCACTTACCAGAACAGTTTGTCATCTACACTGATATCTCATCTCCGCTAGTGACTACAGACGGGACCGTGGGGTTCTTTACAGTAGATCGTCAGGGTAAGGTCATCATGACCTTTAACCAATATGTAGAGAACCATTCCCATGTCAGCGGCAAACTGCAAATTAAAACCGAATTCACAAAAGAAACGGTGAAAGGCAGCACAGAAGTCATCATTGCGATTCCAATTAAAGGCGGGGTTCAAACGGTCATCGTAAATGTGAAACCCCAGTCAGGGCCAACCTTAAGCAAGCAAGGAAAAATAAATGGCACCCACCAGATCGACTGGGCCATTGATGTGAACAAACAGCTAAACACCGTTAAACACGCCCTCATTACCGATCCAACTCCTTCAGGACTGGAACTCGTGAGAGGCTCTATCCGACTCTATCATCTGCAAGTCAATATCGATGGCACGACCGTTGTCAAAGACCTAGTGAATGCGAGTAAATACGCCATTGAATCGGATCAAGCCGGGACCGGATTTGCAATTCGTTTTCAAGATGCTAGCATTAGCACTGCCTATCAGATCCAATACTCCACCCGCATTACTGGCAACGAAACTCGCTTTTCCAACACAGCGACGCTTTCAGGAGATGCGATAGATAACGTTGCTGCCACCGCTACAGTTCAGGTGGAGCGTGGTGAATTTTTGTCCAAAAAAGTTGAAAAGTATGATCATGCCACACAAACACTCTCGTGGGCCATAAGATATAACTTTGGCGAGACAAAAATCCCCGAAGCCAAAGCCCTTTTAATTGATCATTTCAACAAAACTCAAAAATTGCTGCCCGGTTCTTTGAAAGTATTTAAGGGAAATACACTGGAGGAGCTTCCATCGTGGGCGTACACCGTCATCCCGGTTGACTATCCCGACCGTAACGGCTTCAAACTTCAATTCAACTTCGACGTAGATTCAGCCTATACCATCCGATATCAGACCCAGGCTAGAGGCCGCGTCTATGAAGATGAAAAAATTACAAACATCATCACCACAGATGGAACCCAGAAGATCATATCGACGGAAATCACAAGCGGAGTTATGACTAAAATGTATGACACGCCCAATTACAACACGAAAGTCATACCTTGGGTGATCACCATTAATACAGACTCATACACCATGAAAAATATTGTCATTAAGGATGTGTTCCCTAATGGGGGCCTCACCTTGTTGCCCGACACCCTGAAAATTCAAAGTGTTGACGGTACAACGGAACTACTCGCACCCATGGATTATGAGCTAGTTCCACGATCAGCGGACTATAAACAAGGGTTTACACTTATTTTTCATAAAACGATTCAGAAAGCTTATACGATCAAATATTCAACTCTCTACAACAATGATTGGAAAACAGATACGACGAAGCCCGAATTTCGCAACAAATCCTTTATAGATTATCAATATGAAAATGGTGAAACATCATCGCATGAGGTGGAATGCCCGATCTGGCCGGACTTTATGACACAACGGAACGGGGCCAAGCAAGGAAGCTATGATGCGAGCTCCAAACTCATTACCTGGGATATTAAAGCCAACTATAATCGCAAGATCCTGAATCATGCGGAAGTGAGAGATGTCTTATTGCAAGGTCAGAGGTTACTGCCTGGCTCCGTAAAAGTATACGATATGACCTTGCTGGGATGGTGGGATGGCGTACAAAAAGGGGCTGAAATCCCGGCAGATCAATATACAATTATTCCTCCCACTAAACAAAATAGTAATGAATTGCGTATCCAGTTCAAGAAGCCGATACAGACTCCGTACTGGATTACCTTTCAAACTTCATTGGAAGGAGAATTGATTGAAAAGGAAATTCATAATCGCGCTCTTCTACTGGATGGACAAAAAACCGTCTCCGATTGGACAGCCCAAGTTACGGTACCTCATGGCGGGGAATATGTGTCTAAGGCCGGCGCACAAAATGGAAATAAGATCGACTGGAGCATTCGTATCAATGAAGGACAATCACATGTGTCCAACGCTAAAATAGTCGATCAGCCTAGCAGCAACCAAATCTTAATTGAAGATTCCTTCCATTTATACTCTACAATCATGGCTGCCAATGGAAATACCACCAAGGGTACCGAATTAATCAAAAACCAAGATTACTGGCTTCACATCAAGACAGACACTCAGGGCCAGCAAACTTTTGAGCTTACTTTTGCCAAGGATATTTCCACTGCTTTTATTCTTGAATATCAATCGTTCATTCATGCTGAGGATAAAGCTAAGGTGAGCAACAAGGTTGCTTTTGCAGGAGATCGTTTGACGACAGAATTGCGGGAAACCAGTCAGGAAATCATCGTACGAACGTCTTCCGGCTCCGGTTCTGGTGGGGGCGTAACCGAAACCCTTGAGCTGACCAAGGTAGATCACGATGCTCCCAACAGGGTGCTGCCTGGCGCCCGGTTTGCGCTCTATGATAAGGGACAAAAAAGAGCACCGCTTATACAAACGACCAATGCGGAAGGCAAAATCATCTTTTCCTCCTTGCTTCATGACGATTACATTTTGGAAGAATTGGCAGCACCGGAGGGGTATGAAATAACAGAGGGTAAACTTGAGATCAGAATAGACGCAGCACTCCAACAAAGCTCTGGCATAAAGAAGGTTGTGATCACCAATCGTAAAGAAAAGAAAAACGAACCCGAAACACCTGTAGACCCGGGCACACCTACCCACCCAGAGCCGTCTCCCCCAGCGGGAGGCTCCGGAAAAAAACATGATAAAGATCCCGAGGTGCCCGTGACACCATCTATAACCGTTCCTCCGTCACTGCCAAGGCCTCCGGAAGGCATTGTCCCTCCACAGAAGGAACCCGCACCCACACCGCCACCAGCAGCCCGGGAGGAACCCAAAGCACTGCCTGAACCACCAGCCGTCATGCCTCATCAAGATCCGTCTCCTCCAGTGGAGCCGAACGACGAGCCCAAACCTAAAATCCGTCTCCATGATCCGGAGAAAGAGCCGGAGGAGCCACCTGCAGTGCATCAGTTGCCCCAAACAGGTGAAAGTAGCCCCGTTCCGTTTTATTTGGCAGGCATTGCCATGATTATATGCGGCGTATTTTTGAAATTTAGACGAACAAACAAAAAATAAATGCAATCTACCTGCCCTGATCTTCCGTCTCATTCCCGAGTGGAATGAGACGGAAATGGGGCATTTTTTTCAAAGTATGTATCATCCGTACATTGCTTAGGGGAGATGAGATTGCTGAATCTGCGTAAACTTTCCTATCTGTTTATTGGGTTGGGCTTACTCTTTATTTTGTTTCCTAAAGCGACCGAATGGAATGAGGATCGAGAACAACACAAGCTGTTACAAGCAGCGGAGTTATCTCTAGAAAAAAGCAATTCGGTATTGCCTTCTAGTCTTGCAGACAGCTATGCTCACCTGCCCACTCGGGTTGCGGAAGCTCCGGTTAGTGAGGCACGGCAACATACCTTTCCATCCCCCGCTCCCAATGCCAGCGTTAATGAACAAACTCCTATAGCCACTATTAGCATAAGTCGTATTGCTTTAAAGCTCCCTGTGTTGGAAGGCGCAACGAGGAAAAACATGAAATATGCGGCAGTACATATGCCGGAAACGGGAAAGCTGGGACAAGTGGGGAATGCTGCTATTGCTGCTCATCGAGCCCGTACTCCCGGACGTTTATTTAATCGTCTTCATGAACTGAAGATTGGAGATAAAATTGTTGTTAACGCTCAAGGTAGCCAGTATATGTATAAAGTTTACAGCATAAAGGTAGTCGATCCAATGGACGTGTCTGTTCTGAAAAGCTTCAAAAACCATAAGCTGCTCACGCTAATTACATGCGACCCTCTCGTGAATCCCACCCATCGTCTCATTGTTCAAGCCAAGCTAAGCACCTAAACCTAGCTAAATCGCCCATTCCTATGGATAAAATAAATCAGGCGGGCTATTCCTGCTCGTTTACAGAAATACACCCGCCATAGTTCACATCATGCTTCAGTTGAATTCTTGGCAATCAGCTTAAAATCATCAAAGTGGAATCCTGGTGCAACAACACAGGTTACCAGCACAGGCTCATCCCCCAGCGGACGTGCCGTTTGCCATACTGTTCCTGGTACGAGTGCTTGTGGATGTTGTCCTGCCTCCACATCTGCACCAACGATAATTACCGTTTCTTCGCCAGGTTCTTCTCCGCTTCCACCCAATTTTAGCTCTATAGGACTTCCGCTATGGTATAGCCACAGCTCATCAGAATGGACCACATGCCACTCGGAGAACTCACCCGGATGCAGCAAGAAATACGTAGACGAAGCTGCAAAGCGCGGACCGGAATACACATCCGGCAGTACAGGCTTCGGAATTTGAAAATTGGCCTTCCACATCTCTTTGTACCAGCCGCCTTCTGGATGGGGCTCCATGCCCAATGCCGTGACTAGCGGTGAAATAGCTTTCGTCATTGTCTATCCTTCCTTTACCCTAAATTCCTTCTCCCCTACTGTAAAACATAGCGCTGCTTTTGTCACGTTTCTCCCTCTGCATGTCGAAGATCAATAAACTATGTCAAATTTAATGACATTAAATTGTGGATACATACTCATTTTCATCATATAAATAACATTAAACTAGTAAAAATACATTCAAAACATATTTCACGTAAAGTTTATTGACATAAAATCTTGTTTTTTATTGTAAGCTTATAGTATCATGAGAGAAATTTTGAAATTCTAATAGAGCTTAATCATGTCAGTCGTCTACTAAGCGATGTATTCAAGTCAAAAAAGGGGTGAGCTCTCTGATCCATTTTCGCAATGTCAACAAGCATTATGGTCACTTTCATGTACTTAAAGACATCAATCTTCAGATTAAGGAGGGCGAGGTCGTTGTCATCATCGGTCCCTCCGGCTCAGGTAAAAGCACCCTGCTTCGCTGCATCAATCGTCTGGAAACGATATCCGATGGGGAGCTAATCGTTAACGATGTCCCTGTGCATGACAAAAAGATTGATATTAATGCCTTCCGTCGCAATATCGGGATGGTATTCCAACATTTCAATCTGTATCCCCACAAAAAGGTGATTGAGAACATTGTACTGGCACCGATGAAGGTACTGGGCATCCCGAAAGAAGAAGCTATTCAAACAGCCCTCACCTATCTGAAGCGTGTCGGAATCGAGGAAAAGGCACAGAGCTACCCCGCCCAATTGTCCGGTGGACAGCAGCAGCGGGTGGCGATCGCCCGTGGACTCGCGATGAATCCGAAAATTATGCTGTTTGACGAGCCTACTTCAGCCCTGGACCCCGAAACCATCGGAGAGGTGCTGGATGTCATGCGCTCGCTTGCCCATCAGGGCATCACGATGGTCATCGTCACTCATGAAATGGGCTTTGCCCGTGAAGTGGCAGACCGCGTGATTTTTATGGACAAAGGACAGATCCTGGAAGATAGCCAACCTGCTGAGTTTTTTCAGAATCCGGGTGAAGAACGGGCTCGCCTGTTCCTGAGCCGTCTGATTCATCATTAAACAGACTATTAATGGAATAAAAATCGAAAGGGGATCATCTTGATGAGAAAAAGATTTCAGTGGAGTACTTTGGTGCTGGTTGCATTATCCTGTCTGCTCGTCTTGGCAGGCTGTGGAGGCAAGCAAGAAGCAACAACGTCAGGAAATGAGGCAGCAGCTTCCAACGGGCTGGAAGCCATCAAACAGCGTGGCAAGCTGGTCATTGGGGTGAAGTACGATACCAAGTTGTTCGGACTAAAAGACCCGGCTAGCGGGAAGGTCGAGGGCTTTGATATCGACATCGCCAAGGCTGTAGCCAAGCATATTTTTGGTGATGAAACCAAGCTTGAGCTCAAGGAAGTCACGTCCAAAACACGAATCACCTTACTGCAAAATGGGGACATCGACGCTATTATCGCCACGATGACCATTTCGGATGAACGCAAAAAACAGGTCGATTTCAGCGATGTCTACTTTAATGCAGGGCAATCCCTGCTTGTGAAAAAGGGAAGCCCGATCACAGGTCTGGAGTCCCTGACTCCCGATACCAAGGTACTCGCTGTTAAAGGCTCTACCTCCGCAAAAAATATCCGCGAAAAAGCGCCCAAAGCAACGATTTTAGAGTTTGAAAACTATCAGGATGCCTTCAACGCCCTCAAGGCAGGTAAAGGGCAAGCGCTGACGACCGATAACTCTATTCTGCTTGGCATGCAGCAGCAAGATCCGAATTATACCCTAGTAGGCGGGAACTTCACAGAGGAACCTTACGGTATCGCAGTGAAGAAGGGACAAACCGAACTGCTGCAAGCCATTAATGATACGATCAAGGAACTGAAAAGCAATGGTGAATACGATAAGCTGCATGAGCAATGGCTTGGGGTTAAACCCGAATAATGATCTTGTGAAGGAGCCGCGATTGCGTGCTCCTTCCTTTCTTAGCTCTGGATAAGGAGGTATACCCGTAGATGCTTACTTTTGATATCAACGTACTTCTCGATCATGGCGACCGTTTTAGAGAGGGCTTGCTTCATACCGTTCAAGCTAGTGTTATTGCCTTGATCGGAAGCTTTATTCTGGGCGCTATCATTGCCATCTTCCGAATTGCGCCTTTTAAATGGCTAAACTGGATCGGTACTGTCTATGTAGAGGTCATCCGCAATATTCCATTGCTGATTGTCGTACTGTTTTTTTATCTCGGTCTTCCCACTTTGGGCATCCCCTTGGATGGCTTTGTATCTGGAACGCTTGGATTGACTGTGTACACAGCCTCTTTCATTGCAGAAGCTATACGTGCCGGCATTCAATCTGTACCCAAAGGACAATTTGAAGCGGCAAGATCCTCCGGGTTGAATTACAACCAGACGATGATCAGCATTATTTTACCGCAAGCCATCAAAATTGTACTGCCTGCAATCGGCAACCAATTCATCAATCTGGTCAAAAACTCTTCCGTGCTGGCCATTGTGGCCGGACTGGATCTCATGTATTACTCGGATCTCATTAACTCGGATACCTTCCTGCCCATCACAGTCTATGCGATCACGGCACTGCTGTATCTTATATTGACGGTTCCGCTCAGCTTTCTTGTACTCTATATGGAGCGACGCCTGTCCAAAACATCCTAAGGAGGGAAGCCCGTATGGATTTCAGCGGATTGTTTGTATGGCCTAATGTGCGTTTTATACTGGAGGGCTTCCTGCTCACGCTGGAAGTTGCCATTTACTCTATCATATTCAGCTTCGCTCTTGGTATCGTATTCGGCATTCTGCGCTATACCCGCTTACCTGTGCTCTCACAGGTTGCAGCCTTTATCATTGATCTGATTCGCAATCTGCCCTTATTGCTCATTATTTTCTTCATCGGCATGGTTTTGCCATCCATCGGATTTTCAATTTCCCTCAAGTGGGCAGCCATTACAGGACTGTCAATCTTCGAGGGAGCCATGATCGCCGAGATTGTGCGCAGTGGTCTGAATTCGGTCCATAAAGGACAGGTGGAAGCCGCACGTTCCTCCGGTCTAAGCTATTCTCAAACCTTATGGCATATCATTCTGCCCCAAGCGCTTCGTCGCATGGTGCCCCCGATTGTCAGCCAGTTCATTTCCCTATTTAAGGATACGTCACTGGCTGTCATTATCAGTTTGCCGGAGCTGACGCATAACATTCAGATCGTCGGTGGGCAAAATCAATCCTTTGTCATTCCAGCTCTGCTGTTCGCTGCTTTCCTGTACTTTGCCGTTAATTACAGTATGTCACTGATTGCACGCAGGTTGGAGGTTCGTACACATTAAGGCTTGTGATACTCATCACGGTTGCCATTAGTTGGAGCGCTCTGTCAGCACAGCTTGTATCTTATCTATCAATCGTTTCGCTGCTTCTCCCTGGTAACGGTCAGCTCGATAAATCAACTCTAGCTGACCTTGAGGCGCACCACGCAAAATAGGCACCGTGCAAAAATGCGAACGATCCAGTTCGGCTGCAAGGGACTTCGTCTGTAAGGTTACGGCAAGTCCCTCCTGCACCCAGCGCAGGATTGAAGCTATAGAATTGGTTTCCAAGACGGTTGCAAAGGGATACCCGCGATCACGAAAGCATTTCTCAATCAGCTTCCTGCCGGGATGGCATTCTGGCTGCATCGCCCAGGGGACATGCCTCAATTCGTCCAGCATAATGGAAGAACGGTTGGAAAATGCATGGTTTACCGGGACAATAAGACAGTAGTTCTCTGTGCGAAGAGGAAGCCGGACAAGCCTTTCATCTGTACCCGAGTGTAGGGTGATGCCAACATCCACACGGTTATCCAGCAGCTGTTCTGTTACATCAAAGAATGGGCAGATGTGCAAGCTGATTTTAGGAAATGACCGATGAAAATGGGCAAGCATCTTTTGCAAAGGTTCCTCCAGCTCAGGTAATGCGATACCAATCCGTAAACTTCCGCGTTGCTCGG
This sequence comes from Paenibacillus sp. FSL W8-0439, assembly GCF_038008995.1. Classification (NCBI taxonomy): domain Bacteria; kingdom Bacillati; phylum Bacillota; class Bacilli; order Caryophanales; family Paenibacillaceae; genus Paenibacillus; species Paenibacillus sp. FSL W8-0439. Next base: position 447,022 of record NZ_JBBPAK010000001.1, on the reverse strand, counting down.
TACGCAGCTCCTCAATGGATGCCTTTGCTTGCTGTAATCCCTTGAGCGCATGGGCACTGTGTTGTAGCAGCAGTTTACCGGCATCTGTCATTTTAATTTTCTTGCCTGCGCGGTCAAAGAGCGTCATGCCCAGTTCCTCCTCCAGCGCCTTAATTTGTAAGCTAAGTGTGGGTTGAGAGATACCGATCTTTTCCGAAGCCTTCGTAAAATGCAGTTCCTCGCATACGGCTATGAAGTATTGAAGCTGACGTATTTCCGTCTTCCTTCTCTCCCTTCGAAAATCCAAGAATGTTTGCATGAACAGGTCAAAAGAAGCGCGAGATCGGATCATTCCGGTTCGCGCTTCTTCGCAGGTTATTGCGCTTTTTTTAGATTATTGACCTACTTCTGCTTTTTCCGAAGTCAACGTAATATTCGCAAACGCGTCTGCATCGTACTCCTTACCACGGGTAATATCGTAATTGGCTACCCGATTATTCACTGCCTCCAGCGAATAACGGAATAACGTCGGTACAATGGGCGCCTCCTCGCTCATATACGCCTGCCACTGGTTGTATATATCTTTACGATAATTGTCGTCAAAGGCTTTCACAGACACCCCTTCCTGCAACAGCTTATCATTCTCTTCACTGGTAAAGCGCGAGTAGTTAAAGCTGGCTCCGCGTCCATACAGCCCACTAGGGTCTACATCTGTACCCGTACTCCATGCGCCGCCAAAAATATCAATGCCAGGGTCATCCTTCTGCACACGGTCATAGAAAGAATTGAACTCAAGCAGACGACCGTCCACCAGCTCGACATGAAGCCCGACATCCTTCCAATTTTGCAAATAAAACTTCGCCAGCGATTCAGCTGTCGCATCCCCGCTCATTGCTGCATAATGGAGCACCAGTTCCTTACCTTTAGGGTCCTCACGGTATCCATCTCCATTGGTATCCACATATCCTGCCTCGTCCAGCAGCTTTTTCGCCTTGTCTGGATCATACGCAATGCCCTTCGCATTCACATCATGGTATCCCTTGAAGGCGGGCGGGATCAGGGATGTCGCAGGAGTCCGAAGCCCATGATAGAGCTGCTTGCCAACCTGCTCATTATTCAGCGCGTAGCCAAGGGCCTGACGCAATGACTTGTTCGCCAGCTTGGCGTTCGGGTCCATGATATTCAGACTCTTGGCCTGATCGAATTTGCCCAGCTTAAAGCCTACATAGCTATAAGACAATTCCTCCTGACCGAGAAACTGTACATTTTTCGGATTACTGGCCTCATTGTAACGGGTGGTCGGATAGCTGGCCCAGTCGATTTCTCCACTTTTCAACGCCTCGGTAATGACATTCGGATTCACCACCTTCAGATGAAGGCCATCCAACTTGGGCGCACCGCGGAAATAATCTTCATTTTTGACGAATTCTACAGATTCACCTGTGACCATAGATTTAATTTTGAATGGCCCATAGCCAATCGGATGTTTACGGACAGGATCAGATCCGGCCATGTCCTTCACAGGAATTTTCTGGAATACCTTTTTCTCCAGTGGTGTGGACCAGAGTCCCGACTTTACCGAAGGATTAGGTTCCTTAAAATGAATGGTAACCTCTTTCTCATTCAGCACCTTGATGCCAGAAATGGTTTTGGCCTTGCCGGCGTGATAATCTTCCATCCCTACAATGTTGGTCATAAAACTATCATAACGCGGACCTTCGTAGTCTTTGTTACCGATCACTTCATAGGAAAAGGCATAATCCTCTGCCGTTACGGGATTACCATCTGTCCAGTTCAGTTTGGGATCAATTTTGACAGTCACCGCCTTATTGTCTGCGGAAAAGGAAATCGTCGCCGCTCCTTTATCGTCAATATTCAGATTGGAATCAATCGAAAACATGGAAGGGTAGAAAAACTGGAAGACTTCAAAATCCGGATTTCCATCATAAAATACAGGATTTAGAATACCTTCAAAAGGGGTGTCGGACACGAGTGCATAATTGATGATGCCGCCCTTAATCGGGGGTTTATCGTTCTTGACCGCCTTTGCCAGCGCAGTCGTATTCACCTGCTTGTTGTCGGACCCTGACCCACCTGTACCGTCAGACGATTTTGCTCCACTCGAAGTGGAAGGCGAGCCGCTGCATGCGACCAAAGAAAGCACCAAAATGGCAGATAGAACAGGCAAAATTCCTTTTTTCCAGCTTTTAATCATTGTAAACCCCTCCTTGTCGTTGTCCTTATCCTTGAACTTCGGTTTAACCCAATCGTTGTCTGGCATCCGTGGCACGTTTGAGCGCCTGACCGATAAAATTAATCGCCAGCATCAGCACTAATATAAGCAGTGAGGCAGGCAACCACATCCACCAGCTGTTCTGCAATACATCCGGGTCATTGGCATAACTCACTAGTGTACCCAAGCTTGGAGTTGATTCTGGCAAGCCAAAGCCGAGATAGGAAAGCCCGGTCTCAATCCCGATATTTCCTGCAAGACTGAGCGTTAGATTAACAATCACAACAGAGCTGAGATTGGGCAGCACACCCAACCAGATGATCTTCCAATTGGGTGTGCCAAGGGTTTTGGAAGCCTGCACGTAGTCCAGCTCCCGCTCCGATAGTACCTTGGCCCGGATCAGGCGCGCTTTTCCAATCCACAAAAAGGCGGTCATAATGAAAATAAAGGACCCTATGCCACTTTTGGGCACAATGCTGACAAATACGATAACCAGCATCAAGAATGGAAGCACCAGAATAAAATCAATGATTCGCATGATGATGTTATCGACCATTCCTCCATAAAACCCAGCCAGTAAGCCCAGCGTCAAGCCAATGGCGGCGGATAACAAAGTAATCGTAAAGCCAATGGTAAAGGAATTGCGGGCCCCAATGACCAGCTGGCCGAATATATCCCTGCCCGCTCGGTCCGTACCCAGCCAGTGCACTGAGCCGGGAGCTTCGCGGATCGCGCCCAAATCGACCGTCGTGACTACATCCTGATTGACAAACAGGACAGAGGCATATATAAAAATCAAGAACAGAGCCACAAATCCAATGGAAATCAAGGCCATTTTGTCACGTACCAGCTCACGACGCAGTACAGACCAACTGGATGGTGATTTACGAATGATTTCCGGCGAGAAGACCTCCTCCACCTGCATAGACACCATAACCCCTCCTTTTCTCTAGACTTGTTCGCTATTCAATTCGAATGCGTGGATCGACCTTGCTCAGGATGACATCAGATAAAAGGGTTCCTAATAGTGCCAAGAAGCCGGAGATCATGACCAGCGCGTTCACGACTGAAAAGTCCCGTTGGGTGATAGACTGAAGAAACAACTGGCCCAATCCCGGATAACCAAAAATAGATTCCAGGAAAATGTTGCCGGCAATCACACCCGTCAGGTCGTAGCCCAAAAAAGCAGCAATGGGTAATAAAGAGTTCTTGAAAATATGACGGGAATAGATCTTTCCTTCGGGTACCCCCTTGGAACGTGCTGTTTTCACAAAATCCTTCAGACGTGTGTCAATGACCTCATTGCGCAAATACTGAATGGTAGCCGTCGTACTGAGCAATGCGCCTGTAACCGCCGGTAGTATGAGATGATACGACTTATTCACGTAATACGACCATGTCCCCGGCTCCATTCCTACATCCACACTGCCGCTGGTTGGAAACCAGCCAAGTCTGAATCCAAACACGTACAGCAGCAGCAACGCGAGTATAAACAGAGGTGTTGCAAAGCTGAGATAGGTATACCCCACCACGGTTTTATCCAGCAGACTATGCTGATACCGACCACTTAGTACTCCCAGCGGAATGGCGATCAGATACGTCAGAACCAGAATCACTACACCCAGAAAGAACGTGTTCCCCAAACGACTGCCAATCAAATCGGTAACGCTAATTTTATGTACATAAGATTTGCCCAGATCCCCATGAGCAAGCTGGACAAGCCAGTTCCCATATTGCACCCACACCGGGTCATTGAGTCCCAGTTTTTGCCGCTGTTCTTCCAGTGCAGCCGGATTCAGATTGGGTGTTGAAGTGATGAGCCCTGTCAGGGCATCCCCTGGCATAGCCTTAGCTAGGAAAAATATAAGCACACTCAGTGCAAAAAGTTGAGGGATCATAACCAGCAGCCGGCGCATTGTAAATTTCCACATATTCTGTACCTCCCTTAAGGTAGCGCGACTTGATGGGATGGACTTACTGATTTTAGTGCAAACGGCTTTCCACTCGCATCTAAATGTTTGGGCAGCTCTGACTTGTAAGAGGATAAAAGCTTCTGCCTTTTTCGAGCATTTTCTAGCCGCTTCGCAGGATCAATACTGGGAATGGTGGCAATAAGCCGCTGGGTATACAAATGCTGTGGACGCTCATAAATGTCCTGCTCGCTTCCCTGTTCCACTAAGCGACCTCGGTACATGATGCCGATTTGGTCACACATATGGCGGATAATACCCAGGTCATGACTAATGAACAAATACGTCAATTTGAACTCTCGCTGCACATCCTTCATAAAATTAAGCACCTGTGCCTGCACAGAAACATCTAGCGCCGATACCGGTTCATCAGCAATAATCAGTTTTGGATTTAATGTCAGCGCACGCGCAATCCCGATCCGTTGCCGCTGGCCTCCGGAAAATTCATGCGGATATTTGTAGGCCGCATCAGCGTTCAAGCCGACCTTTTCCAGCAGCATCTGCACTTTTCGCCGCTCTTCCTCATCACTCAGCCTTTCAAAGTTCCGCAGCGGTTCAGCAATGACATCCAATACGCGCTTGCGCGGGTTAAGCGAAGAATAGGGGTCCTGAAAAATCATCTGAATGTCTCTACGCAGCGGATGGCGGTTATTCCGACTCAAAGCCGCAAGGTCCTTTCCATTAAAAATAATCTGTCCGCTCGTCAGCTTATTCAGGCCGATAATCGTCCTGCCTGTCGTCGTTTTTCCGCAGCCGGATTCTCCCACTAGCCCATATGTTTGGCCTGCCTCTATGCTGATCGACACGCCATCCACTGCTTTTACCTGATCAACAACACGCTGGAAAAAACCACCGCGCACCGGATAATGAACCTTCAAATCATTTAGCTCCAGTAGTGCCATGAGCAGTCTCTCCCTTTGTTTCGTCTTCAAAATGAAAATGCTGATAACATGTACAACGGACCCAGTGACCGGGGGAAATTTCACTTAATTGGGGATGGTCTTCATGCATTCTCTGCTGAATCCAGGGAATACGCGAAGCAAAGCGACAGCTATTGCGAGGAATATCTTGCAATGAGGGAACAATGCCACCAATGACATGCAGCGATTCGCCCTTGGTATGCGATCCCGGCATGGAGGCTAGCAAGGAACGCGTATACGGATGCTGTGGATGCCGGAATAATTCAAAAACATCAGCGCTTTCCACGATTTCTCCGGCATACATGACCACCACACGGTCAGCTACTTCCGCCACAACGCCAAGATCGTGCGTAATCAGAATAATTCCGCTTCCAGTCTCCTGTTGAAGCTGTTTGAGCAAGTCAAGAATTTGCGATTGAATGGTTACATCGAGCGCAGTCGTCGGCTCATCTGCAATAATAAGTGAGGGTCGGCAAGCTATGGCAATCGCGATCATCACACGCTGGCGCATTCCTCCTGAAAGTTCATGTGGATACTGTTCATACACACGTACGGGGTTGGGTATATCCACGCTTTCCAGTAGCTCCAGTACACGTTCCCTTTTTTGCTTCGTAGATAGGGACGTATGATAATCGAGATTTTCCTCGATCTGCTTGCCAATGCTCATTAACGGGTTCAGTGCTGTCAGCGGGTCCTGAAAGATCATGCCAATGCCCGCTCCGCGGATTTTATTCATTTGCCCTGAGGAGAGACGGATCAGATCCGTGCCTTTAAAAAGAACCTTTCCTTCGACACGTGTCCGCTCCATGTCATGCAATTGTGGGATGGAAAGCGCCAGCGCGCTTTTGCCACAACCGGATTCTCCGACTACAGCCAGCACTTCATTGGGGTTGACCGTCAGATCCAGATGATCGACTGCCGGGTGGTATTGATCGTTGATACGAAAAGATACGGATAATCCTTTAATCTCCAACACAGGTTCGATATTCAATGCGCGCGCTTCCTCCATTCTCCATGGTCTTGTCCTGCTTATTCTCACCATGTTTGATGTTAAAACCTTCCACAAACATTACATACCGTTTTTGTCGGAATAATTTGAATACATCCTATCACCAGTATATGGATATATCAATTAAGATTATGCTATCAACATCATTTAAAAAATCAATGATCCAGCCGTAGCGCGACCTTCCTGGCACAAAATGTAATAAAATAACCAACCACAGGTTAATTTTCATCACAAAAAAGCCGTTTGATCCCCTACAGAGGACCAAACGGCTAACTAGCATCCAACCACTCACACTGAATTATTTTTTGCGTTTATTACGAAGCCGCTCCATAGGAGCCCGGCTTGAACGTTCTTGGATCGTACCATTTGTAGCCTGCTGCTGGAGCAGACCAAGGCTCCGGTTGCGGTTCTGTGGAAGCCGCAGGCTCTTCAAACGGCAGCAGCTTCGTCGGTTGATCCAGCGTTAAGCCTGCCACATCGGATAATTTCGTGTAGTCCTGCTTCCACGCAAGCCATTGAACCGTTTGCACTAGGAAGGTGGCATCGTCTACTTCCTTAAAACCATCATATGTCTTTTTCGACTGTCCGTTTTCCTCACGCGCATATTTCGGAGTAGCATCTTCTACAGGGGAAGAATCACCGATAAATGCTGCCTTGCCTTGACCCACCTTGGAGATCGCAGCATAAGGACCTTCCGCACGGCCTCCGCCGTTATAGACTCCTTGGTCTACTGCATTGCCCCATTTTTTTGTACCTGTCGGGATGTAGGCAATTCCTTTGGCTTTGGTAGGATCAATAATAGCCAGCGTAGATCCCGCATGCATGGCAATCGAGCGTACACCCTTGGTAATGCCGAAGGATTGATCTGCGGCTACGATGTCCGTAGCATTTACATCGCCAAGCGCATTGTAACGGAAACGAACACCAAAGTTGGTCGCCAGCCAATCGGAGCTTGTTAATCCTTGCATCGCCGGCGATGCAGCTTCTTCTGCAGTCATGCCTTTGGCCGGATTAGTATAGGCTCCACGACGGTAGCCATTCATAACCTCGGAGGAATCCCAACGGTTTTTGTTACGGTCGGCATTATAATGGTCGGAGATGAAGAAGACACTTCCCCCGTTATTCACATATTGCAGCAGGGCAGCCTGCTCGGATGCCTTAAAGGCCACATTCGCTTCACCGATGATGAACACATCATATTGGCGCAGCTTATCATAGGTTATGGCCTGTTCTCCATAAGTAAAAGGAATAGGGCGGTTCAATTGATCCACAGTAAAGCCTACATTACGTAATCCATTGGCAAAGTCGGAGAAGGCGCCTTCAATGACCCAATCTGCTGCACCAGCCGTCTGTGCGTGCGTATTATCGAACAGCACCTTTTTGCCTTTTCCATCCGGCAGTGTAGTACCGGGTTGACCCGGGTTGCCAGGTTCAGGTTCGCCAGGTTCACCTGGTTCCCCCGGCTCGCTTCCACTCACCAGTTCCACAGCGCTTGGACTTTTTACTCCACCAAAATTATTGTAGGCACCAAGCGTACCTGTCACGCGAATTTTGCTGCCGACCAGTTCAGGATGACCTGTTAACCCAAATTGCCCTCTGTACGCAGATGTCAGCTGCACATCCAATAGATTAGACGTGCTACGTTCATTGGCCTGGTCGGCAATCAGTACGTTAAAATCATTCGCAAACGGAGCAGAAAAATTAGCTGTTTTCGATCCGGTAGCATGTCCGACGATGTAGCCTTCCACCGTCACTGTACCTCCACTGCCTTGGCGCTGAAGTGCTTCGTCTACTGTCAATGCTCCCTCTGCCTTGACCTGACCGAATGGAACGAGGATCCCAATCAACAGCGATACGATCGCTGCTAGATGCAGCACCCCTTTCAAGCGTGAACCTGTGAACCGCAAGCCTTTTACCATACGTCAATATCCCTCCTATAATTCCATAAATGTACTTGTCCTCTATCAGATTAGCTGTCAATCTTCTAATTCCTTCCTGATTTCATCCATAATTATGTAAATTTTAATCTTTTTTATCGGAAACTCGCCTGTTTATGTAAAAATTGAAACCTGCGATTGACACCGAGCACGGCATACATTACGCTAAGAAAGATATGTAGAACGGTATACGCGAATGAAGATGACGGGAGAGTCTGTCCAGGGGCTTACACGCTGGCGGCACCGAAGGAGCAAGACGTCAGCACCCGGCTGGCGGATAATCTCTCAGGTCCATGTATCGTCATCTGACGCAACTCTGGAGAGAGCGCAAGCCACCCAAGGGGTAAGGCGGTAAGGACACCGCACGAAACTCTCAGGTAACGAGGACAGAGATAAGGGAAACTTCCTTATCCTGTCCTTTTTTGCGCTCACATTGTACGTTAGCATTAGGAACCGTCATAGCTGCGCACAAACGCGGAAATACCATATACTATGGTACTAGAACATACAGGGGGCCACACCATGCGTTTCAAAGATGTATTTTCCATTATCGGTCCGGCCATGACCGGACCTTCCAGTTCACACACTGCAGGCGCGGTGCGGCTTGCACGCGTTGCCCGTCACTGGCTCGGGATGCAGCCGGACCGTGCCCGCATGACACTGTACGGCTCCTTCGCCGACACCTACAAAGGACACGGTACAGACCTAGCACTCATCGCAGGCCTGCTCAATTACGATACAGACGACCACCGAATTCCAGATGCCGAGCAATGGGCGGAGCAGGCTGGAATGGCCGTGGAGTTTGCCGTCAGCGGACTACCCGCGCCCCATCCAAATACCGTCCGTTTTGAACTGTGGAAGGGTGAGGATCAGCGCACACTGCTGGGCTCCTCCATCGGCGGCGGCAGCATCCATGTCCAGCAGCTCAACGAATTCCGAGTCAACCTGACCGGGGAGCTGGCTACGTTGGTGCTTCTTCACTCGGATAAGCCCGGCACATTAGGTGCGGTGACTTCAGCACTCGGCGCTGCCGACATTAACATTGCCTATATGCATGTGGATCGCAAAGGCCGAGATGGTGAAGCACTTACCGCCATCGAAACGGACAGTCCTCCTACGGCTGAACTGATCGCAAAACTACGATCCTTACCACATATGTACGAAATTAAAATGATTAATTTGAAAAAAGGAGCTGAATCTGATGCGATTTAGCCATCTGCATGAAATCAGCGCCATATGCGCGGAGGAATCCACCACGATTGGCCGCCTGATGATTCAAGAGCAGGTACAAGAGACGAATACAACGGAAGAAGAAATCTTCCGCCAAATGTCTGATTATTATGAAGTCATGAAGGAGGCCGTTCATCGTGGTCAGACGCAAGACACCGTATCCCGCAGTGGATTAACGGGCGGTGACGGCAAGCGTCTGGCCGAGTATCTGCGGGCAGGGGAAACCTGCTCCGGCGACGCCTCCGCACTCGCCATGGCTTATGCGCTATCCGTGTCGGAGGTTAATGCGTCCATGGGGCGTATTGTGGCTACGCCCACTGCTGGCTCTTGTGGAGTCATCCCCGGTGTGTTCATTAGTGCACAGGAGCGGTTCGGCTGGGATGATGAGCATATGGTGCACGGCTTGTTCGCAGCCGGAGCCATTGGCTACGTCATCGCCAACAATTCCTTCATTTCCGGCGCGGAGGGAGGCTGTCAGGCTGAGATTGGCTCAGCCATCGGGATGGCCGCTGGCGCGATGGTGGAGCTACGCGGCGGCACACCTGAGCAGGCCGTTCACGCCGTAGGCCTAGCGCTCAAGAACACGCTCGGTCTGATTTGCGACCCCGTCGCCGGACTCGTCGAGATTCCGTGCATCGTGCGCAACGGGCTGGGAGCCGTGACCGCACTTGCCGCAGCGGATATGGCTTTGGCGGGTGTGCGCAGCGCCATTCCGTCTGACGAAGTCATTGACGTAATGCTTGAAGTCGGCAGCGCAATGCCATCAAAGCACCGCGAGACCGCCAAAGGCGGCTTGGCCCAGACACCCACTGGCAAGCGTTTGACCGAATCACTGACACGCAACACATCAACCAAGAAGAATAAATCGTAGCTTCTAAGCTTCAAAAAATAAAAGAGCAAGCATATCGTCTCTAGACGTATGCTTGCTCTTTTATTTTCATTTTAACAGATTACTGAACGGTTACCTGTACCTTCGTCATTTTACCTGCATATTTCACTGTAATTACAGCTTTGCCCTTGCCCTGTGCCTTAATGTTGCCGTCTTTGACGGTCGCAACAATAATTCTGGACGAGGACCAGACAGCAGGTTTGGAAACATCCTTCTCCGACTCATCCTTATACGTGGCTGTAGCCGTAACCTTGGCCAGCTGTCCTGCCTTCAAAGTCAAGGCGACTTCGTCCGTTTGCAGGTATTTAAGCGTATCAACATCAACAGGTACGCTGATCACCTTACCGCCAAACTTCGCCTGAATGTTAGCCTTACCGTAGCTGACCGCGGTAACCTGACCCTTTTTGACGGTGGCTACCTTATAGTTGGACGTTTTCCATTCAGCTTGGGTTGTAACATCCTTTTCTTTTCCATCACTGGATTTAACTACAATCGCAATCGTTTTTTGATCCCCGGATTTTAGTGATAACGCAATGGCATCCGCTTCAATCTTTTGCGCTACGTCCACTTCTACCGTAAACGTAATGGTTTGCTTGCCATATGAAGCAGTGACCGTTGCCTTACCGCTTGCATTCGCTTTAATCAAACCTTCGCTAACTTCAACTACTTTTACATTACTAGTAGTCCAAGTGGCGTCCTTGGTTACGTCTGTTTTTGTGCCACCACTCTTAACGCCTGTTACTTTCAGCTGCTTTGTTTCTTGAGCACCAAGCGCAATTACACGCGAGTCTGTTTCCAGACGGTCCACAAGGCCCACTTGTACGTTTATTGTCAGTTTTTTGCCGTTATAGGTCGCTGTAATAACCGCTTTACCGGCTGCTTTACCCGTAATCGTTCCTTTGGACACAGAAGCAATATCTTCCGCGCTTGAAGCCCACTCCGCATCCTGTGTCACGTCTTCCTTGCGTCCATCCGCATAAGTAGCCGTCAGAGTTGCAGTATAGTCCTCATTAATATCAATCGTTGCCGTTTTGGAGGACAGAGACAGATCACCAGGCACATTTACGGATACTGTAGCTGTAGCTGTTTTGCCGCCATAAGAAGCTGTGATCGTAGCCTCACCTGTTTTATAACCTGTGACTTCCCCCGCGCTGACAAAAGCGATATCTTCATTGCTGGATTTCCACTCTGCCTTACTTGTGATATCTTCTTCCGTACCTGTTACGTACGTTGCAGTCAGCTTGAGCTTTTTGGATTCCTTGGCGTTCAAGCTCAGCTTGTCCTCGCTCAAATCCAGAAATCTAGAGGTTTCGACATCTGTCTTGATCGAAACTGTCTTATCTCCATACTTAGCAGTCACTGTAGCTGAACCCGCTCCAATGGCCATAATCGTTCCTTTATTCACCGTTGCAACTTTTTCATCGTTTGATGCCCAAGTAGCTTTATCTGTGATATCCGTTACTGTTCCATCCGGGTAGACAGCAGATACCTGTATTTTTTTAGATTCATCCAAACGGAGAAAAATATTGGTTTCGCTGGCTTTCAGCTTATTCGTCTGATCTACATCCACCGCAATCGTAGCGGACATCGTGCCATATTTACCTGTGATCGTCGCCTTACCCGCGCTATAGCCGGTAATAGTGCCTTTCAGTACATCTGCCACAGCTGCATTGCTGGAGCTCCACTCAGCAGACTCTGTCACGTCCTGTACCGATCCATCCGGGAACGTTGCTGTCAATTTAACCTTCTCTGTATCCTTCAACAAAAGAGAAACCTCTGATGAACTGACATCGAGACGTTTAACCTGCTCTACCTGTACAGCAATCGTTACAGTCTGTTGACCATAAACAGCCTTAATATTAGCTGTACCTGCTCCCTGAGCAGTAACCAATCCGTTAACTACAGTCGCTACCTTTTGGTTATCCGAGGTCCAGGTCGCATCACCTGAAACCTGAGCTGTCGTATTATCACTATAAGTCGCTGTCAAATCAATCTGTCCTGTGCCGCTCGAACGTAAGTTCAGGCTTTGTACATTGGATGTCAGCGCCTTAACCTTTTTCGTAACATGTACCTGAACCGATTGTACCTTCTCTTTATAGGTCGCTACCACGGTCGCTTCCCCTTCAGCTTTGGCTGAAACCGTACCGTTATACACTGTAGCGATAGCTGTATTATCACTTTTCCAATCCGTGCTTACGGTTACATTCGAGGTCGTCCCATCGCTAAAAACAGCCGTAGCCGTCAGCGCAGCCGTATCTCCCTGCTGCAAAGTTACCTCGTTAGAGGAAAGGACAATCTTGGAAAGCACCGCATCTGCTGCAGATGCAAACCCTGCATATGATGTAAAACTTGAAATCAGGATGACCAACGCCAGAAATCCGGACCATCTATTCTTCAAAATCTAATTCCCTCCCATTTCAATGCTAAAAATTGAGGATTTCGCAAAATCCCTACACCTACGTTTTATGTCGTCATATGGAAAAGAATAGTTTAGACTTTAAAGAAAATTTGGTCCTTATTAACTAGAATCGGTATTACCGAAGATCAAATCGTTAAATATACCCTTACTTTTACAAACAGCTATAAGCTGCTGCACGTATTCTCAAATGGTGATACTCTTCCATATTGGGATCAAGCTGATGCATATAAACGACGGAGAACTGTTCGCTCGGATCTATAGAAACCCATGTGCCTGCCATTCCCGTCCAGCCAAATTCCCCAATCGAGCTGTTTGCATGACCAGCCGCTTTATCCATTAACGTACGCACGCCCAGTCCATAGCCATAACCTGTATGGTATGAATTGGTGAAATCCGATAGTTGGGCTGTACTCAGATGATTTGTGCGCATTAAATCAATGGTTTTTCTCCCCAATAGCCTCACACCGTCTACCATGCCGCCATTTGACAACATTTGTGAAAATGTCAGGTATTCTTTGACTGTCGAATATAAGCCTGCGCCTCCACCTTCATATATAGCATCTGGCTGATGATGTTCATCCAAGAAACCTTCAATTTTTTCAAGTTTTCCGGCGTCTGTCCGTTGATACATGGAGGCCATCCGCGATTCAATATCTCCACGATAACGGTAACCTGTATTGTTCATTCCAAGTGGATCAAAGATTTCATCCTTCAAAAATTGTCCTAATGATTTACCTGAAATGACTTCAATTAGACCTGCAACAAGATCATGTCCATATCCGTATAACCATCGTGTTCCCGGTTCAAATGCAAGCGGAACTTTAGAAAGCGCTTTAATTTCTGTACGCAGGTCATATTTCCCTTGCTTTTCCTTTAAAGCTGTAATGACCTTGTGCATAGCTTTTCCTGTTTCTGAAAACTCGGAAGCATAAGGAAGCCCCGCACTCATATTGAATATATGCTTAATTAAAATAGGATTATCCGCCTTGTCAACGTAGGTGTATCCGTTAGGAGCAGTTTTGAATACATACGAATCGCGATACTCAGGTAAATATTCACACAAAGGCTCATTCAATAAAAATTGTCCGCGTTCATACAGCATAAGGGCAGCCGCACATACAACAACCTTTGTCATGGAAAACAAGCGATACACGGTATCTTCAGTAATCGGTTTCCGAGTTTCCACATCAGCATATCCATGATATCCTTCATACAACACTTGGCCATTTTGTGCAATGGCACAACCACACCCTGCAGGTCCATTCGCTAAGAATTGTTGCAATAGCTGATCTACCTTGTCAAAACGAGACATTTTCATCCCTCCTATTTTCCTTCAAAAGAAACAAGCTTCCCCTCACGCTCTAATTCCTGTTCCAACAAGCTCAACCTGACTCCTTGTAAGCGCTTATTCCCTTGCATCTATTTTAACGGTAAACTTGGTAATTACAAAGATGATTTGTCATAATCAGATAGCTTTATACCAACAACTCTGCCACCGTCTCTTTCCAGCGATTGATCACCGATTCCGGCTCCTTGAGGCGAATTGTGACACCTGTCAAGATATCCGCATATTGGGCCGAATCCTCTCTAGCTGCGAAAACCCGTGCCGCAAATCGCTCACGCACATGCTTGGCTTCACGCAAAGCGGGCAGATGTTCCAGCGACAATCGCACATAATGTGCCTTTCCCCCGGTGAACACCGCAAGTGTCGCCTTCCCCGTACGGATCATGTTGCCCGTCGTGGTCGTACCGGGCCACAGTGCCAGACGCAGATTTTTCTCGTCCAGCGCTACAATCTCACCCACACTAATCATCGCTATGTGCGGCCACTGATCTTCCGTAACCGTCAACAGCATCATTGCTTCCTGTTGCTTGTGCTCCAACTCCTTGCCGTTCAGCAGCGTGAACAGTTCCTTACCGATCCTTGGCGTCTGCATGAAGTATAATCCCCTTTACATTTGGCCTATAACTTCAAAATACCATAAATTACGGCTACTTACGAACGACCCTATATCCGCTCTGGAATAGGAGGAACATGAGCAGCATCCGGAATATCTTGGGGGTTTATCTTGAACGCCGATTTATACTTTGCTGGATCAGTAATGCTATCCGGTTCTGAGGTTCGCCATGTGAACAGGCATACAGGGCATAACAAAACCTCCCAGGCACCTTTAACCGGCGAATGGGAAACGACTTCTGAACGATTGGACTCACAACGGGGACAAATATGCATCTGTCAGCACTCCTTTAAATTTTCTTTGTTTTTAAAAATATTTAGCGAAGCATTTGGCTCAACTTTTTCTCCCATTCCGCTACACCCAGCGGGGAATCGAGCGGCTGCGAGTAATGGCCTCTAATATCCGGTGCTACAGGTGTCGTCGCATCCAGTATCATTTTGTGCGTCATACCTGCCGGATCAGAGCCGGGGTCAAGCGGTAAAATAGACAAGCCAGGAACAATGACAGCATCATGCTTTGGATGAAGCTTGGTGGATAAAGCCCACATGACTTGCGGCAGATTGAACGGATCGACCTCCTCGTCCACCACAATCACCAGCTTGCAATACCCCAATCCATGCGGAGTCGTTAACGCACGCATTCCCACAGCCTTCGCAAAGCCGCCATACCGGGTTTTCGTGGAAATAATAGCGACCAGCCCATGCGTATACATGGCATTAACAGCTACGATTTCATTAGGAAAAGCATCCTTAAGCTGCTGAAACAACGGTACACTTGTATTCACACCGATCATATAATCCGTTTCCGTCCAAGGCATCCCGATGTACAGATGCTCAAAGATAGGCTGTTTGCGGTGATATACACGATTAATCTGAATGACTGGCATCGCGCGACCGCCGGAATAGTGACCTGTGAATTCACCGAATGGACCTTCATACTCACGTTCACCTGCTAACACTTCGCCTTCCAAAATGACCTCGGCTCCCCAAGGCAGATCCAGATCTGCATCCTTCGCTTTGACCACACGATAAGGCTCGCCCTGAATGGCGCCCGCCATCTCATATTCGGATTGATCGTACAGCAGCGGCGTAGAAGCAGCCGTGGTAATCACAGGCTCACATCCGAGGGCAATAGCCACCTTCAGATTTTCGCCACGCTCCTCAGCCTGACGGATATGGATCGCAATATCATGCTGTGGTACAGGCTGGATGCCCAAACGGTTCTTGCCTTTCACCTGCATCCGGTATAAGCCGACATTTTGCTTACCGTAGGTGTCCGGGTCATCCAGATCGCGTGAAATTAGAATTGCTTTATCCAAATAAAACCCTCCGTCCCCCTGATTCAAACGAAACAACGGCAAAATATCAAACAAATTAATATTCTCCGTAATTTCGACTTCATGAAAAGGAGCGGCTTCTTCCCGCTTCACGGGCACCGGAAATTGTTCATAGCGTCTGGCAAATTCAAAAAACTGCTCCTTGAGCGGCGTATTTTTGGGCATTCCCATCATGAGGGCATGATTGGGCCAGGAGCCCATCACATTCATTGCAATACGAGCATCCGTATATCCATAGATGTTGTTGAAAAAGAGAGCAGGCGTCTTATCTCCAAGATTGTTTAATGCTCTGTTAGCTGCTGCGAGGTCCGGCTCCGGCTTTACCTCATCGCTGATCGTGAGTAATTGTCCCTCCTTTTCCAAGGTGTGTAGAAAATCGCGAAAGTCTTTATAAGCCATCATTCATTCTCCTTCGTCTTTCGATTTCTCAATTCTGGTGCAGCCTGGAGTCATTCTGCTTCATCCCATCCCAGCGTTTGGCTGCGGTTGTGACAATACCGAACTGATCCAATGCGCGAAAAACAATATGATCCACTAATTCCTCGATACTTACAGGATGATTATAAAAGGCAGGCATCGGCGGCAGGATCATCACGCCCATACGTGACAGCTCCAGCATATTTTCCAGATGGATACTGCTTAATGGTGTTTCTCTGGTCATGAGCAGCAGCTTCTTTCGCTCCTTCAGTATCACATCCGCTGATCGGGTAAGCAGGTTGTCCGCCATACCGATACGAATAGAGGCAAGAGTCTTCATACTGCAAGGAGCGACGACCATACCATCTACCCGGAAGGAGCCGCTAGAAATACGTGCGGCCTGATCCTTATACGAGTAGACTGCATCCGCCATTGCCTCCACATCCTTCACCGTGTAGCCTGTCTCATAGGGAATGTTGGCAATAGCCCACGGGGATAGCACCAGATGGCTTTGGACTCCAGCCTCCCGTAATTTTTGCAATATACGGATACCAAAGATTGACCCTGTCGCTCCCGATATTCCTACAATGATTTTCTTCATATGTCCCCTCCTTCCATCCCATCGTTTTATGTTCACCCATGCATTACTGTCAAAAATTATACGCCCGTTCCCTGCACACGAAAAATATATATAATATATGTAATGCATACTTTAAAAGTATTTAAATCGAAGCGTTGTTTAGAAATGAGGAGGAATCCCCAGTGGACTTGAAGCATCTGCAATACTTTTGCGTCATCGTGGAGGAAGGGCAAATCACCAAGGCCGCCAGAACGCTCAACATGGCCCAGCCTCCACTGAGTCAACAACTCAAAAATATGGAGGACGAGCTTGGTGTAAAGCTGATTTACCGTAAAGGAAAGAAGTGGGAAGTTACCGAGGCCGGATATATACTGTATACACGCGCCAAACGATTATTGGCTGAAATGGAGGACACCTGTAGAGAAATTGGGGAGTTTGAAAACAGAGTAACCGGCACACTTGCCATAGGCACGTCATCCGCCTGTATGTCTCTGATTACTGAACAACTCAGTCACTTTCATCAGGTTTATCCAGAGGTATACGTTAAAATAGGACACGGAGACACACATCATCTGGAAGAGCTGCTGCATCAAAATAAAGTCGATCTGGCCCTGCTGCTGCTTCCGGTAGACGACAAATCGTACCATACGATTGAACTGGAGGGCGTTTCTTTTGTTGCGGTTCTTCCGTGTGAATGGGCAGATCGCCATCCCAGTGGGGAAATTACATTACAGGAAGCTGCCAGCTATGACCTCTTGTTGGGACGCCGAACAGAAGGATACGGACTATACGAAACCGTCATCCGCAAATTTCAGGAACACCATCTTATTCCGCGCGTCGTATTGGACTGTCCAGAAATATCGACCATTCTCTCGCTCGTTTCCACAGGCATGGGAATTACCATTATTCCAGACGCTGGCTTGGGACAAGAATACGGGGACAGATTTCGCACACTCTCCATTAAGGAGCCATTCCCTTTCACACAGCCTGCCGTCGTATGGCGCAAGGATCGTTATTTATCCAATGCAGCTCGCAAATTTGTTGAACTGCTACAAGCTGGAGACACGAAAAAGACTGTTCCCGAGTAGATGCTCTACCGCTCTACTCCTGAAACAGTCTGATGCTGTATGAACTTCCTTCATTCGGTCGTTGATACCAACTTATTTAACTCCTTGATGCCGATACTCGGTCGGAGTCATTCCACATTTGCGCCGAAATACCTGTGTAAAATGCCTCATATCTTGATATCCAATCCGCTCGGAAATATCAGCCAGCCGCAGATGAGGATCATTTAGCAGCCGCTTTGCCTCTTCCATACGCAATGAAATAACGTAATCCTTATAGCCTTGTCCCGTCTTTTGCTTGAATAACTGGCTGAAATACACCGGATTTAAAAATACGATTGAGGCCACTTTTTCCAGTGACAGCTCCTCTGTAAAATGAGCCCGGATATATTGCAATGCTACATCAACCGTATGCATACCCTTGCGGAGGCATTCTCCTGTATCCGCTGCTGCGGCTGCAATCTCCTCTGGTGTTCGTCTTAGTCGCGCTACCTCTTCAGGTATGGATGAGAAATTGTGGTGAACACCTGAACGTGTAATTTGCAGAGGCACCCTGACATAACGCTTCAAATGGGATTCAAGCAACGTCTCTAGCCGTGCAGCCTCTGCTTCATCCCTTAGCCTTGCAATCCCCAGCAGACTATGGCGGTCTAGACTAACGACAAAGCCGCTGCCTCCAGCCTCAATGAGCTCGGACAGTACATTTTCAATCATAAAATGCTCCAAATGCGTCTGCTTGTGGTCAGGTTCCATGCGAACCATAAAAAGATGGAATTCTGGATAATTTTCGACGAAAGGCTGTATATCCAGCTTACCCGTATCCAGTCCGAGCGCATAACGCTGGAAAACAGCTTCACGCAAATAAACCATATTGGATTTAAGAAGCCTGCCCTCGTTCGCCTGTTGCGAGGCCACAAGCGCTTCGGCTGCTAACATTTCAATGCATTCCAGTAGCTTCTTTTTACCGATTGGTTTTAACAGGTAGTCTTTGGCACCCAGCTTTACTGCCCTTTGCGCATATTGGAAGTCGGAATGGGCCGAAATGACAACCCACTGCAGATGAGGATGCTTTCGCTTGGAAATGCGCATGAATTCCAGACCATCCATACCGGGCATGAGGATATCGGTCAATACAATATCTACAGGATGCTCCGCCAGAATGCCTGCTGCTTCCTCGGTGGAAGCAGCGAGATGAATGCCGCAGGTTGGTAGTGCTTGGCCAATAGTACGCCGAATCCCCTGTCGAATCATATTCTCATCGTCAGCTATCAGAATATTCATGTTTCTCCTCCTTCTGTGGCAGAGGCACACTTACAGTGACTGTCGTTCCGGCCCCTGGTGCGCTGGAGATCCGTAGGCCGTACTCTTCTCCGAACATGTGCCGTAGCCGTAAATTTAGGTTTTGCAGGCCGATGCCTCCCGCCTGCCCGCTGCCCGCCTGTTTGCCGGGTTCTGCCAAAGCGACCTGGACCACCCCCCATCGTTCATATTCCATCCCTACACCGTTGTCGATGATGTGCAGGCTCAATACACCGCCATACTCCTCCGCTCTGACGAGCAGTGTGCCACCTGTATCTGCATGAAGAGGCTCCAGCCCATGTTTCACCGCATTTTCAATTAACGGCTGTAAGGTCATTTTAGGTAAACGGATATCCAGCCATCGTTCTTCAATGTGGACGTCAACAGATACCCTGCCCTCCAGCCGAGCCTGGATAATGGTGAGGTAGTAACCGACCTGCTCTACTTCTTCCCGAAGGCTCACATCGGCTCCCTCTTCCCAGTGACTGCTGTAACGGAACATATGGGATAAGGAGAGAACCACCTCACCGAGCTGATCCTGCCCCTTTTCATCCAGCATCCAATAGATCATATCCAGCGTATTGTACAGAAAATGTGGATTAACCTGCGTCTGCAGAGCGTGTAGCTCCGCATTTTTCTCGCTGACCGATGATATACGCACCAACTCAATCAGTTCTGCAATCTGCCTTACCATATGGTTGAAAGAGGTAGCCAACTGGTTGATTTCTTCATAGGATTCGATGTTTACCGTGTGGCGGAAATTGCCTGTCTCTACCCGTTTCATTTCCCGAATAACTCGTTTGAGCGGAAGGGAGATGCCCCTGGAGACGATAGACGCAATTAGCGCCGATACCATAATGAGTATAGGTGCCACGATAAATAAGTACCTTTGAGTTTGAGCCAGTTCCACATTCAGATCCTCGCTGGGTGTCACACTAATCACCGACCAATCGGCAAACGGAAGTTTGGAAGCGATTACAACTTTCTCATTATTCCGATCTACAATTACATCCTCCTCCGGGACCTGTGGCTCTAGATTTCGCAAATCTGGTGGTGGATCAGAAGAAGTAGCCGATACAATTCGATTTTCATGGCCCAACAGATAGACCTGACTATTAGTGCTCAGCCGTAAATTGTGGAGAGCGGACAATATTGAACGCGGTTCAGCCTCAAATAGAACAATACCAATCGGCTTGTGTTCATCCAGATCATAGAGCTGCCGTCCAAATGCAAACACAGGCCTAGTTTCCACTTGGTCGATGACAGAGTGAGGATAAACACCCAGCCATGCAATTTTGCCTGCCGACCTTCGAATTTCCCTGTACCATTCCGTATGCTCGTAATGAGTATCAATGACATTCATATAATTCCCATAATTGTATACCTTGCCTGTGTCTGTGATGACATGAATGCCGATTAGATCCTCGCGCGAATAGTAGATGGCTCCAAGGATATTCGTAATCGTACGTTCGTTGATGTAATTGACAGCAGGTAAATCACTATGATCTGTCGTCAGCAGACGAACCAAATCCATATTGTTGCTGATCGACTTGGAGAGACTGTTATAGCTGTCGAGCAGCAATTCGAACAGACCTGCCGTCTGAGATACATTTTTACGCGCAAGCTCACTGATCTTATCATGGAACTGCACCGTAGTACGGTTGTAAAATAATAGACTCACCGCCAGCACAATGCTGGACATGCTCAATAGGAACAGAACAAACAAGCGGTATTGAATGGATTGAAAACGGCGCATCATACCTCTGTGCGCTCCTTTCGCATCGGCCGCCTATCCTTTAACCGCTCCTGCAACCATGCCCTTGGTGATTTTTTCGGACAGGACAAAATAAATAATAATGACTGGTAAGGCCCCCATGACTAAAAAAGCACCAATGTTGCCATAATTCACAGAATACTGGCTGACGAACGTATATACGCCGAAAGGGAGCGTTTTTAGCTTTTCGGACGAGATAAAGGTGGCAGCCATAATGTATTCATTCCAAATATTAATGAAGGTTAAAATACACACTGTCATGATAGGCGGAATCGAGATGGGTAAGATTACACTGCGGAAGATACGATAGATGCTCGCTCCGTCAATGTAGGCGGATTCTTCAATTTCGTGGGGAATGGACCGCATAAAGCCGGATAGGATGAAGACCGCAATCGGTGTCTGAAAAGCAATGTAGGGTAAAATCAGCGAGAAATACGTATTCAGAATATGGACGTTTTTAAACATCACCATCAGCGGTAGCAGTGTAGCTTGCATGGGGATCATCATCCCGACCAAAAACAATGTCAGCACAACAGCCCCGAAACGCCAGCGAAAACGTGTAATTGCATAAGCAGTCATCGAGCTTAATACAATGACAAAAATCATTGTAACCCCGGTCACCAGCACACTGTTTCCTAAATAACGCAAGTAGCTCCCTGATTCATAGGCTTCCTGGTAGTTGTGCCACTGGGGCACTTGAGGGAGTGCAAAGAAGCTTGAACTTAATATCTCTTCATTCGTCTTCAACGAATAGGTCAGCAGCCAAAAGAGTGGATACAGCTGGGTGACCACTAAGACGGCCAACAGGGAGAAAACCCCCATTTTTTTCAAAGCGTTCAACAGTCCCATCCCCTTTAGCTTACCTTATTTTCTATTCGTTTGAAAACAAAATTTATCACAATTGTAAATGACAAGCAGATTACTACAAGAAACGAAGCCAATGCACTGCCATACCCGTATTTCATAGATAAAAAGGACATATTGTACATATACGTGGATACTGTATCCGTCGCATGGGCTGGTCCTCCACCCGTCATCACCCAGATCAAATCAAACGATTGCAAGGACCCGATAAAGGCTAATACAATAGATATTTTGAAAATAGGCACAATGAGCGGCAACGTAATGTAACGGTCTGCTTTGAATCCTTCTGCCCCATCAATTTTAGCTGCTTCATACAGCTCATTGGGTATGTTTTGTACCCCAGTAAACTGGATAAGCAAATGGTAGCCAAAATATTGCCACAACGATACAAAATATAGAGCATACATTGCTATCTGCGGTTCTGTCAGCCAAGAGCGTGTCCAGCTTTCCAGTCCGACCGCCATCAATATACCGTTCAGCATCCCACCCATCGAGGCCGGATTATAGATCGTTTTCCACAACTGCCCGATAATGACTACCGATAGAATGACCGGCAGAAAATACATCGTTACCAATGTATTTGCCTTACGCACATAACGATTGAGTAAAATGGCCAGCAGCAGACAGAATGGAATTTCCAGCATGGAAAATACAGCGAACATCATCGTCCGCTTCACGGACGGCCAGAACACTGGATCGGCTGTAAAAATTCGTTTGAAATTAGCCAGCCCCACAAACTTCGCCTCTGCAATTCCGTTCCAATCCAGCAACCCGCAATACACAGATACCAGAATCGGAACAAATACCATACAGGTATACAGCAACAGGCAGGGCAGCACGAAAACGGCAATCGTGCGTGCCGGCACCTTCAGTACATTCATGCTCTAATCTCCTTTGTGTTGATTCGAAGCATCTTTCTGGGAATGCTCAGCCATATGTGATTCCGAATCAGGGAAGGGAACTTTCGCTCCCTCCCCTCAAGTCTGCTACTCCAGGATTTCGCAAAATTCGATTCCAGTCGCTCCAAAGTGCAATATCTAGACGAACTAGGCCATTTCGATCTATACATTCTTCATTGGAAGCCACCTATTGGATGTTTGCAAAATTCTCAATTATTTATTTGCTTCAAAAGTGTTCTGATGTTCCTTCGCAACTTGCGCAGAGTCTTCTTGTTGTACAAACAGGTTTTGAATGCTACTTAGATGCGCCTGTGCAATAGCCGGATTCATCGTATTATCAAAAGCAAGGTCCCCTCCTTTTACATTTTTGAACAGCTCATTGAGACTAATGGCTAACTCGGAATAACCCGCTTCCTTCAGATCACCTTTCATTTTCTGACCGCTGCCAATTGCATTCTTCAGATCAAACTGAATCTTGGGCATCTCTGTAATAAAATAGTGCAGAAAGTCCTTCGTCTCCTGTAAATGTTCACTATTCGCAGATACCGCAAACGCGCTACCCGGCGCAATGACATACTCATTCACATTCCCTTTGCCATTCACCGTAGGGAATTGAAACGCTCCGACCTTACCCGCTACCGGGGAGGCATCAATAGAACCTGTTTCCCAGGTGCCCATAATATACATTGCAGCTTTCCCTGTTTTAAAAATATTACCGCCTGCATTATAGTCAATAGATGTAGCTCCATCAGGGAAAGCCCCGGCCTGCACCAATTCCTGAAATGCATCCACAGCTTCCACAAAAGCCGGGTCATTAAACGTCTTTTTGCCATCCAGCACATCATTGAGGAAATTTGGTCCTTCATTTGTACGCAACAGAATATTCATAAAAAGGAGGGAACCGGTCCATGAATCCTTTTCCCCAATAGCAATTGGAGTAATTCCCTTTGCCTTCAGTGTCTTCACCGTTGTTATCAGCTCATCAAAGGTGGTCGGCAACTTTTGAATTCCCGCCTGCTCGAACAATTCTTTATTGTAAAAGACCACTTCTATATTGTTACCATCTGGAAAAGCGTAAAGCTTATCATCGAAGCTATAGTAGTTAAGAAGGCCATCCTGAAACGTATCTTTTAACCCCTCTTTATCAGCTACATCATTTAATGGTGCCAGTAGCCCGGCATCTACGAATGGCTTCATCTGTGCAGCCGGATTTACAATCGTAATATCCGGTACTTCCTTCGCTGCTGCTTGTGTTTTCAGCTTGAGCTTTTGCTGATCTGTATTTAGCGAATCCAATTCAATTTTGACATGAGGATGATTCTGCTCGTATTGACTTACAATCTGCTTTATCATTTTGTATGAAGGGGTGCTCGGATCAGGATTGATGTTTTGAAAGGTAATCGTCACATCCTTCGTTACATTGCCTCCACCCTTTTCCCCTGAATTTCCCGGACTTGCGCTCTGTCCGTTATTACAAGCTGCCAGCGTCAATGCCAAGGCGCCCGCCGCCACAACGGCAAACGCTTTCATTTTTACTCTGCTCATGTTCCTTTTCCTCCTCTGGTTGAAGCATTGCGCAATTTATCCTCCTAGTCGGTGGACACTCAATGCCCGCTTGTTCTTTTCATTATGTTACATAGAAAAGACGTGAACAATGCGTGAACTTAAGGAGAAGGGTTTGTTTTTTTAAGCCCTCATTTGCGTGCTTCAAAATTCATTCATATCATAACTTGCAATTTATCTAGAAGACAGGCATAATATGAATAAGATCTTTATTTGATAATGATTATCATTATTAAATGATAAATACACATAGACTTTAAAGGAGGCAGGACCGCAGTGAAAGAAGCTTTTAGTAAAACCTCCCTGCATATCGATGATTATTTGGATCTTCTCAATCTTGCCGTACAAGTCGGAGATACAAAGTGGCAAAAGGAAATTACCCGTAAACTTCAAGCCTTAAGTGTCCTCCAGACAGAAGAGGTTGAAATAGATTAACATCGCACAATGCTGGATCTCAGTTGAAACAGCACGTCAAGCAGCCCTATACAAGGAACAACCAGAATATATTAGTGCTTTTAACCAAAGGCATGGCATGAGCCTTTCATGTGGACGATAAATAAATCGGTTATACAAAAAGAGCACAACCATTAAGGCTGTGCTCTTTTTTCTGTGCTTGGCAACGTCCTACTCTCCCAGGACCCTGCGGTCCAAGTACCATCGGCGCTGGAGGGCTTAACGGTCGTGTTCGGGATGGGTACGTGTGGAACCCCTCCGCTATCGCCACCAAACATGAATTTGCCTCGCAAATTCTTCCGTAAGGTTATTCGCTTCAGCACAGATCGTGTGAATGAATAGCTATACGCTTGTCGTATGTACTTCTACATACCTTCAAGGTTACACCCTGAAAACTGGATCCGAAACTTCATTGCGTCTTATCTTAGGATAAGCCCTCGACCGATTAGTATTGGTCAGCTCCATGCATTACTGCACTTCCACCCCCAACCTATCTACCTCGTCGTCTTCAAGGGGTCTTACATACTGGGAAATCTCATCTTGAGGGGGGCTTCACGCTTAGATGCTTTCAGCGCTTATCCCTTCCGTACATAGCTACCCAGCGGTGCTCCTGGCGGAACAACTGGTACACCAGCGGTACGTCCATCCCGGTCCTCTCGTACTAAGGACAGCTCCTCTCAAATTTCCTACGCCCACGACAGATAGGGACCGAACTGTCTCACGACGTTCTGAACCCAGCTCGCGTACCGCTTTAATGGGCGAACAGCCCAACCCTTGGGACCTACTTCAGCCCCAGGATGCGATGAGCCGACATCGAGGTGCCAAACCTCCCCGTCGATGTGGACTCTTGGGGGAGATAAGCCTGTTATCCCCAGGGTAGCTTTTATCCGTTGAGCGATGGCCCTTCCATGCGGTACCACCGGATCACTAAGCCCGACTTTCGTCCCTGCTCGACTTGTAGGTCTCGCAGTCAAGCTCCCTTCTGCCTTTGCACTCTTCGAATGATTTCCAACCATTCTGAGGGAACCTTGGGGCGCCTCCGTTACTCTTTAGGAGGCGACCGCCCCAGTCAAACTGCCCACCTGACACTGTCCTCGTACCGGATCACGGTACCAAGTTAGAACCTAGATACGATCAGGGTGGTATCCCAAGGATGCCTCCCCTCAAGCTGGCGCTCAAGGTTCAACGGCTCCCACCTATCCTGTACAGATCGTACCCAAATTCAATATCAAGCTGCAGTAAAGCTCCATGGGGTCTTTCCGTCTTGTCGCGGGTAACCTGCATCTTCACAGGTATTAAAATTTCACCGGATCTCTCGTTGAGACAGCGCCCAAGTCGTTACGCCATTCGTGCGGGTCAGAATTTACCTGACAAGGAATTTCGCTACCTTAGGACCGTTATAGTTACGGCCGCCGTTTACTGGGGCTTCGGTTCATAGCTTCGCCCGAAGGCTTACCACTCCCCTTAACCTTCCAGCACCGGGCAGGCGTCAGCCCGTATACTTCGCCTTGCGGCTTCGCACAGACCTGTGTTTTTGCTAAACAGTCGCTTGGGCCTTTTCACTGCGGCCCCCTCGGGCTATTCACCCTACCGAGGCACCCCTTCTCCCGAAGTTACGGGGTCATTTTGCCGAGTTCCTTAACGAGAGTTCTTCCGCGCGCCTTAGAATTCTCTTCTCGCCTACCTGTGTCGGTTTGCGGTACGGGCACCTTCTCCTGGCTAGAGGCTTTTCTTGGCAGTCTGAGATCATGACCTTCGCTACTATAATTTTCGCTCCCCATCACAGCCCAGCCTTCACGATGTGCGGATTTGCCTACACATCAGCCTCACTGCTTAGACGGACATCCATCAGTCCGCGTCACTACCCTACTGCGTCACCCCATCGCTCATAACGGATTACGGTGGTACAGGAATTTCGACCTGTTGTCCTTCGACTACGCCTATCGGCCTCGCCTTAGGTCCCGACTTACCCTGAGCGGACGAACCTTCCTCAGGAACCCTTAGGCTTTCGGCGGATCTGATTCTCACAGATCTTTTCGTTACTCATACCGGCATTCTCACTTGAATGCAGTCCAGCGCTCCTTCCGGTACACCTTCAACCCGCATTCAACGCTCCCCTACCCCTGATGCAAAGCATCAAGCCATAGCTTCGGTGGTGTGTTTAGCCCCGTTACATTTTCGGCGCAGAGTCACTCGACCAGTGAGCTATTACGCACTCTTTCAATGGTGGCTGCTTCTAAGCCAACATCCTGGTTGTCTGTGCAACTCCACATCCTTTCCCACTTAACACACACTTGGGGACCTTAGCTGATGGTCTGGGCTGTTTCCCTTTCGACAATGGATCTTAGCACTCACTGTCTGACTCCCGGAACTAAATCTATGGCATTCGGAGTTTGACTGAGCTTGGTAACCCTTGCGGGCCCCGCACCCAATCAGTGCTCTACCTCCACGATTCTTCTTTCCGAGGCTAGCCCTAAAGCTATTTCGGGGAGAACCAGCTATCTCCGGGTTCGATTGGAATTTCTCCGCTACCCCCACCTCATCCCCGCATTTTTCAACATGCGTGGGTTCGGGCCTCCAGTGCGTGTTACCGCACCTTCACCCTGGACAGGGGTAGATCACCCGGTTTCGGGTCTACGTCCACGTACTCATTCGCCCTATTCAGACTCGCTTTCGCTGCGGCTTCAGCTCTTCACCTTAACCTTGCACGGGAACGTAACTCGCCGGTTCATTCTACAAAAGGCACGCCATCACCCATAGATCGGGCTCTGACTTCTTGTAAGCACACGGTTTCAGGATCTATTTCACTCCCCTTCCGGGGTGCTTTTCACCTTTCCCTCACGGTACTGCTTCACTATCGGTCGCCAGGGAGTATTTAGCCTTGGCAGATGGTCCTGCCGGATTCATACGGGGTTTCACGTGCCCCGCACTACTCGGGATCCGTCTCGGAGGGAACGGGTTTTGAACTACAGGGCTTTTACCTTCTCTGGCGGGCCTTTCCAGACCTCTTCATCTAACCGGTTCCTTTGTAACTCCATGTGAGACGTCCCACAACCCCAAGGAGCAAGCTCCTTGGTTTGGGCTAATCCGCGTTCGCTCGCCGCTACTGACGGAATCACTATTGTTTTCTCTTCCTCAGGGTACTTAGATGTTTCAGTTCCCCTGGTCTGCCTCTCACTCACCTATGAATTCAGTGAGTAGTGACTGTCGATGAAGACAGCCGGGTTTCCCCATTCGGACATCCCCGGATCAAAGCTTGCTTACAGCTCCCCGAGGCCTTATCGTTGTTCGCCACGTCCTTCGTCGGCTCCTGGCGCCTAGGCATCCTCCGTGTGCTCTTTGTAGCTTAACCTAGACTTTTCTTTTACAGAAAGAAAATGTCGATGTTCAATAAGAATGTGATTTTTGCCAAAGGCAAAATAACTTTCCTTATTTGCTACCTTTATTTCACTTGTTTACACAAGATCAGCTTAAAGGAATATTCTAAAACGCAATTTCGTTTCGGTATCCAGTTTTCAAGGTGCAATTCGCTTCGTCGAAGCGAAGCCCGATGAATATTTCGGTTCCACACGATGTGTGAATGAAACATTCGTCGAAGCTTGAGAGTTTGAACTCTCAAAACTGAGCAACGAGTGAGCAAGTCCAGGATATTCATTTCATTCACACGAATGTGATGAATCGAATTGAATATCCGGTTGCAGGTATATACACCTGCTGATTTGAATGTTTCCATCGCAGGAAACGATTCTCCATAGAAAGGAGGTGATCCAGCCGCACCTTCCGATACGGCTACCTTGTTACGACTTCACCCCAATCATCTACCCCACCTTCGGCGGCTGGCTCCTTGCGGTTACCTCACCGACTTCGGGTGTTGTAAACTCTCGTGGTGTGACGGGCGGTGTGTACAAGACCCGGGAACGTATTCACCGCGGCATGCTGATCCGCGATTACTAGCAATTCCGACTTCATGTAGGCGAGTTGCAGCCTACAATCCGAACTGAGACCGGCTTTTCTAGGATTGGCTCCACCTCGCGGCTTCGCTTCCCGTTGTACCGGCCATTGTAGTACGTGTGTAGCCCAGGTCATAAGGGGCATGATGATTTGACGTCATCCCCACCTTCCTCCGGTTTGTCACCGGCAGTCTGCTTAGAGTGCCCAGCTTGACCTGCTGGCAACTAAGCATAAGGGTTGCGCTCGTTGCGGGACTTAACCCAACATCTCACGACACGAGCTGACGACAACCATGCACCACCTGTCTCCTCTGTCCCGAAGGAAAGGCCTATCTCTAGACCGGTCAAAGGGATGTCAAGACCTGGTAAGGTTCTTCGCGTTGCTTCGAATTAAACCACATACTCCACTGCTTGTGCGGGTCCCCGTCAATTCCTTTGAGTTTCAGTCTTGCGACCGTACTCCCCAGGCGGAATGCTTAATGTGTTAACTTCGGCACCAAGGGTATCGAAACCCCTAACACCTAGCATTCATCGTTTACGGCGTGGACTACCAGGGTATCTAATCCTGTTTGCTCCCCACGCTTTCGCGCCTCAGCGTCAGTTACAGCCCAGAGAGTCGCCTTCGCCACTGGTGTTCCTCCACATCTCTACGCATTTCACCGCTACACGTGGAATTCCACTCTCCTCTTCTGCACTCAAGCTCCCCAGTTTCCAGTGCGACCCGAAGTTGAGCCTCGGGATTAAACACCAGACTTAAAGAGCCGCCTGCGCGCGCTTTACGCCCAATAATTCCGGACAACGCTTGCCCCCTACGTATTAC
This sequence comes from Paenibacillus sp. FSL W8-0439, assembly GCF_038008995.1. Lineage (NCBI taxonomy): Bacteria > Bacillati > Bacillota > Bacilli > Caryophanales > Paenibacillaceae > Paenibacillus > Paenibacillus sp. FSL W8-0439. The sequence goes on along the minus strand of NZ_JBBPAK010000001.1, from coordinate 417,459 downwards.
CGCGGCTGCTGGCACGTAGTTAGCCGGGGCTTTCTTCTCAGGTACCGTCACCTCAAGAGCAGTTACTCTCTCAAGCGTTCTTCCCTGGCAACAGAGCTTTACGATCCGAAAACCTTCATCACTCACGCGGCGTTGCTCCGTCAGGCTTTCGCCCATTGCGGAAGATTCCCTACTGCTGCCTCCCGTAGGAGTCTGGGCCGTGTCTCAGTCCCAGTGTGGCCGATCACCCTCTCAGGTCGGCTACGCATCGTCGCCTTGGTAGGCCTTTACCCCACCAACTAGCTAATGCGCCGCAGGCCCATCCACAAGTGACAGATTGCTCCGCCTTTCCTCCTTCTCCCATGCAGGAAAAGGATGTATCGGGTATTAGCTACCGTTTCCGGTAGTTATCCCTGTCTTGTGGGCAGGTTGCCTACGTGTTACTCACCCGTCCGCCGCTAGGTTAATTAGAAGCAAGCTTCTAATTAACCCCGCTCGACTTGCATGTATTAGGCACGCCGCCAGCGTTCGTCCTGAGCCAGGATCAAACTCTCCATTAAAGACCAACTGAAGTTGGTTATAGAAAGAGCGATTAGCTCATTTTGAAACTGACGAGATAAAATATCTCTTTGTTTGATTTTGCGAACAAAATCAGTTTACTCACTCGTTGTTCAGTTTTCAAAGATCAAATTCTTTTTCGCTGCGTTTTTCAGCAGCTATAAGATCATATCATATTCATTTCAAAAACGCAAGGGTTATTTTCTTCTTCTTTTCAAAGATTATTTCACCCTGTTTATTCTCTTTTGAAACGGCTGTTTTGTTGTCAGCTAAAATAATATATCATTTTCAACCACAGAATACAACTTGTAATAAATGTAAATTGACCATTGCCTAAAACTCTTTTCGACTGCTAATCAACTATTTATCAACATGATTGCTATTTTAAAAACCACTATTATCGTTGGCTTGCCGCTAAATCCGTCGATTCTTTTTTAGATATCTATGATATTCGTTCCTTTTATTCGCTTGTTCTCAGAAGACTTTACAATTAGACGGAGTCTTTTAGCCCCGCCTAACAAGCTCATAATTTATAGTCTGCAAATCTCATGGGCACATTGACCATACGAAGGGCAACAGCACATAGCACGCAACACCTTGAGATCGTGAATGACGATTTTTCCGTCTCTCGTATCCAAGGTACCCTGCTCTTTCAGCGAGCTCAGCATCCGGTTCACACTCTCGCGCGTTGCTCCAATCATCTCACCCAGTTCGGAGTGACTTAACTTCATATTCAGTAAAATGCCATCCTTCACAGCTACGCCACATGTATTACTTGCACGGATTAACGTAGACGCTAGTGCCCCCGTTTTACCATACAACAGTAAGTCCCGAAACCGTGATTGCATAATTCGTTGCTTCATTGCCATCCACTGTATAAACTGAAGCGCCATTTCCCCATGCTTAGACAGGAGCGACTCCAGATCCTTAACAAGCACGACACCTAATTCACACACATCGGCTGTTTCTGCAGTGCAACTATACTCTTCCCCATCTATCCCACTAAACTCCCCGATTAAATCGCCTTGGTGCTGAATAGTCAGAATCAATTCTTTACCGTCTTCTGTCGACTTACGGAGTTTAACATGACCCGAATGTATATAATAAAGCTGCTCCGCATCATCACCCTCTCGGAAAAGCATAACGCCTGCCTTTACCTTCTTCCAGGACATGATATCTTTTAACAGTTCAAAATGCTCTTCCGTCAGAAAAAGCTGAATCCCCGTGCGCTGCGTTTCGTCCCTAAACCGTTCCATACAAGTGGCTTGCATATTAGCGTCCTCCTCGTGTTTACCTGATATCTTTATCATAATGTTTTAATTCCTGGGTTGTTATCGGGAGAACACCTGATTTTGCACCTCCCTACTCCCTGATTTGCAGTGATAAATATCACTTCCAGGATTATCTAACGCCCCATTTATCGGCCCACCTCTTATTGATTACCCAGTCTAATGAAAAGTCAGTGTTTCCTGCGCCTATAGATCAGGGGGTTCCCTGAATTACTTTTGTACCTGTCAGAATTACAATAAATTAGAGCTACAGTTGGTTAAGATAAAGGATGTGTCTTCTATGCTACAAATAACGGATGAAATGCGAAATGAACTGAACCAGTTGCGAGATCATGTTTATGGAGATCTCACCGCCCTTGCATTTATGTCTAAGTCAGGGGGTAAGTTGCATTGGTATTATGCCTCCGGCAGCCGAAACAATCGCTATCGCCTTATTTCTTTTAAAGTTGGGCATGGGATCGCCGGGATGGCTGTTCGTCTTGGACGTACTGTGACCGTTAGTGCTTTAATATCAGGCAGTATACGTTTACGTCAAGAATGTGCGCTTATGCTGGCCGAACAGTTACATTCTGCAGTAGCCATTCCCTTTTCCAGTACAGGAGACTTGCCAAACGGTGTGCTACTTGTCGGTAACCGTGAAGTGAGAACATTCACCGAATCTGATGTAGCCAAGGCCACTCAAGTCGCTCATCGCCTTGGCCAGCTATGTGCCCCCCTCTCACTCCATAGATTGATATTTGAAGAAAACTAAAATTATAAATATAAGTGAACATGAACAGCTCATCTAACTATCTCTGTTGATTGAAATCCCTAAAATTTGCTATGATTATGACAAAACGCACGGTTTTTTTACCGTTCGAGGGGATGACTAATTGATTCGTATACTAGTAGTGGATGATCATGTTGTCGTACGTTCTGGCCTCATGGCCCTATTGGACGGCAAAAACGGTATTAAGGTAGTAGGAGATGCAGCAGACGGGGATGAAGCAATCCGCAAAGCGGTGGAGCTACAACCTGATGTCGTGCTCATGGATTTTAGTATGCCACCTGGCAAAGATGGCCTCACGGCAACCACCGAATTAAAAAAACAGTTGCCGGATACAGAAGTGCTTATTTTAACGATGCATGATGATGAGGAATATCTGTTCCGAGCCATTCAAGCCGGAGCATCTGGATATATTTTAAAAAGTGCACCTCATGAGGAATTACTCGCTGCCATCCAGTCTGTGGCCGAAGGCAGTGCCTATCTATACCCCAATGCAACCAAACGCCTGATGAGTGAATATCTGGACAAAATCAAACAAGAGGGCATAGCCGGGCCGTATGAATCCCTGTCTGAGCGGGAAAAAGAGATCCTATCATGGGTAGCCAAAGGATATGCCAACAAGGAAATTGCCGAACACCTGGTGATTAGCGTCAAAACCGTAGAGTCCCACAAAAGCAACCTTATGGAGAAGCTTAACTTGAAAACACGGCCTGAGTTGGTCAAATTTGCACTGAAAAAGGGGTTGCTCCATTATGAATGAACCTTCTAACCCTTTACTGCAGCCCGCCTTTGGGGAGTCAACCGATAAACTACTGAATGATTTGGAAATTCATATACCAGATTCTCCTTTTCTCCATGTACTGCGTAGTTCTCTCCACCAGCTATCCAATCTAAAATTTGCTCTAGATACATCTTCCATCGTTGCTCTGACCGATCATCGAGGAATTATTCAGTACGTAAACGATAAGTTCTGTGAGATTTCACAATATAGTCGTGAAGAATTGATCGGGCAGGATCATCGTCTCATTAATTCGGGCTATCATACTCGAGCCTTCATGAAGAACCTGTGGACTACGATCCGTTCTGGTGAGGTATGGCAGGGAGAAATACGAAATCGTGCTAAAGATAACAGCTACTACTGGGTGAATACTACGATTGTTCCATTTATGGACGAGGAAGGTAAACCCTATCAGTACTTAGCGATCCGTAATGAAGTAACTAAATTAAAAAAAGTAGAGGCAGAGCTTCAGACCATGATGACGCAAGTCATGCAAATACAGGAGGAAGAGCGTAAACGTTTTTCAAGAGAGCTTCATGATGGGATTGGTCAAAGCCTGTTTTCACTTATTATTCAACTAGATAGCCAACTAGCTGAACAACCCAACGCTACTTTGGAAAATTTGCGTGCACAGGTAACCGATATCATTAAAGATGTTCGTGGCCTAGCGTGGGAACTTCGTCCCTCAGTTCTGGATGATTTGGGTGTCGTACCGGCCCTAAGAACTTATATTGAAAATTTCTGTTCGCATTACGGAATCGAAGTGCATTTTCAATGTACTTTACGTAAACGCCTTGATATCCGAAAAGAAATAGCAATCTATAGAATTGTACAGGAAGCACTGACGAATGTGGCTAAATACGCAGATGTAGCAGAAGCATACGTTGATGTAGAGGATCAAGACGAAATAATAAAAGTAACTATTCGGGATGAGGGTATGGGCTTCTGTGGAGAATCCAAAGGAGAGGGAGTTGGATTGTTCAGCATGGAAGAACGAGCTAGAGGAGTAGGCGGCTTCTTGAGCATGACCTCTGCTCCAAATCAGGGAACCTCCATACAGCTGACCATACCAGTGTAAAACCTGTGTACTAGATCAGTTATCGGTGTATACTCACTGCAGGAGCAGAAGGAATACACCGATAGCAAGGATTATCGATAGTCAACACTTTTATAGAATCTATGGAAGATAAACATACAAAAAAAGAGAGAGCTCTGTCCCCAGACAGGCTCTCTTTATTTATAAGGTGTCACCACTGAGGCAACAAGAATCCGCTATAGCAAAAAGCGGGTGATGGGAATCGAACCCACGCTACCAGCTTGGAAGGCTGGAGTTCTACCATTGAACTACACCCGCAAATCAGTATCGGGATGACACGATTTGAACATGCGACCCCCTGGTCCCAAACCAGGTGCTCTACCAAGCTGAGCTACATCCCGACATTATACATTTTTTAATAAATGGCGCGCCCTGAGAGATTCGAACTCCCGGCCTTTTGATTCGTAGTCAAACGCTCTATCCAGCTGAGCTAAGGGCGCATATTTAGTTCCATAATGAGCAGTCAAGGCGCCACCCAGATTTGAACTGGGGATGAAGCTTTTGCAGAGCTTTGCCTTACCACTTGGCTATGGCGCCGTATGGATAATGGAGCGGACGACGGGAATCGAACCCGCGACCCTCGCCTTGGCAAGGCGATGCTCTACCGCTGAGCCACGTCCGCAAAATATGGTGCGGTCGAGAGGACTCGAACCTCCACGGGGGGTTAGCCCACACGGACCTGAACCGTGCGCGTCTGCCAATTCCGCCACGACCGCAAAATAACTTATAAATGGTGAGCCATGAAGGACTCGAACCTTCGACACCCTGATTAAAAGTCAGGTGCTCTACCAACTGAGCTAATGGCTCTTAATGGCTGGGGATATAGGATTTGAACCTATGCATGACGGAGTCAAAGTCCGTTGCCTTACCGCTTGGCTAATCCCCATTAAATTAAGAATCAAAGGGCGGCCGATGGGGCTTGAACCCACGAATGCCGGAGTCACAGTCCGGTGCGTTAACCACTTCGCCACGACCGCCATATGATTATAAAAAGACTGGTGGAGGATGATGGATTCGAACCACCGAACCCGTAAGGGAGCAGATTTACAGTCTGATGCGTTTGGCCACTTCGCTAATCCTCCAAAATGGTGCCGGCGAGAGGACTTGAACCCCCAACCTACTGATTACAAGTCAGTTGCTCTACCAATTGAGCTACACCGGCAAATTGCCAATTCCCACTTGAAAGGTGGCTCGGGACGGAATCGAACCGCCGACACGAGGATTTTCAGTCCTCTGCTCTACCGACTGAGCTACCGAGCCATGTTTTATTTTACAATTATATCATATAGTTTACACTATATGTAGTTAAAATGGCGGAACTGACGGGATTCGAACCCGCGATCTCCTGCGTGACAGGCAGGCATGTTAGGCCTCTACACCACAGTTCCAGAGGCATTTCCAATAGGAAATTAATTGCGGGGGCAGGATTTGAACCTACGACCTTCGGGTTATGAGCCCGACGAGCTACCGAACTGCTCCACCCCGCGACATCAAAGGTATTTCTTAATACTATTAATGGTGGAGGCTGAGGGGATCGAACCCCCGACCCTCTGCTTGTAAGGCAGATGCTCTCCCAGCTGAGCTAAGCCTCCATAATTATGACCCGTAGGGGATTCGAACCCCTGTTACCTCCGTGAAAGGGAGGTGTCTTAACCCCTTGACCAACGGGCCTTGCAAAATGAATTCTGATTTAATAATTTTGTGGCGGAGAGAGAGGGATTCGAACCCTCGCACCACTTACGCAGTCTAACCCCTTAGCAGAGGGTCCCCTTATAGCCACTTGGGTATCTCTCCGAGTAGCGGCAGAGGGGATCGAACCCCCGACCTCACGGGTATGAACCGTACGCTCTAGCCAGCTGAGCTACGCCGCCACCTTATATATAAAATTCAGAAGTATTGAAATATGGCTCCCCGAACAGGACTCGAACCTGTGACAACTCGATTAACAGTCGAGTGCTCTACCAACTGAGCTATCAGGGAATATTGGTGGAGCCAAGGGGGATCGAACCCCTGACCTCCTGCGTGCAAGGCAGGCGCTCTCCCAGCTGAGCTATAGCCCCAAACTTTTAGTCAATCTAGAAATGGTGGGCCTTAGTGGACTCGAACCACCGACCTCACCCTTATCAGGGGTGCGCTCTAACCAGCTGAGCTAAAGGCCCTAATTCATTAAATTTTATCATCCTTTAAAGGATTTTGCTTGGCGGCGTCCTACTCTCCCAGGACCCTGCGGTCCAAGTACCATCGGCGCTGGAGGGCTTAACGGTCGTGTTCGGGATGGGTACGTGTGGAACCCCTCCGCTATCGCCACCAAACATGAATTTACACCGTAAATTCCTTCGTAAGATTATTCGGTTCATCACAGATTCTGTGAATGAATCACCATACGCTTGTTGTATGTACTTCTACATACTTTCAAGGTTACACCCTGAAAACTGGATCCGAAACTTCATTGCGTTTTATCTTTAGGATAAGCCCTCGACCGATTAGTATTGGTCAGCTCCATGCATTACTGCACTTCCACCCCCAACCTATCTACCTCGTCGTCTTCAAGGGGTCTTACATACTGGGAAATCTCATCTTGAGGGGGGCTTCACGCTTAGATGCTTTCAGCGCTTATCCCTTCCGTACATAGCTACCCAGCGGTGCTCCTGGCGGAACAACTGGTACACCAGCGGTACGTCCATCCCGGTCCTCTCGTACTAAGGACAGCTCCTCTCAAATTTCCTACGCCCACGACAGATAGGGACCGAACTGTCTCACGACGTTCTGAACCCAGCTCGCGTACCGCTTTAATGGGCGAACAGCCCAACCCTTGGGACCTACTTCAGCCCCAGGATGCGATGAGCCGACATCGAGGTGCCAAACCTCCCCGTCGATGTGGACTCTTGGGGGAGATAAGCCTGTTATCCCCAGGGTAGCTTTTATCCGTTGAGCGATGGCCCTTCCATGCGGTACCACCGGATCACTAAGCCCGACTTTCGTCCCTGCTCGACTTGTAGGTCTCGCAGTCAAGCTCCCTTCTGCCTTTGCACTCTTCGAATGATTTCCAACCATTCTGAGGGAACCTTGGGGCGCCTCCGTTACTCTTTAGGAGGCGACCGCCCCAGTCAAACTGCCCACCTGACACTGTCCTCGCACCGGATCACGGTACCAAGTTAGAACCTAGATACGATCAGGGTGGTATCCCAAGGATGCCTCCCTTCAAGCTGGCGCTCAAAGTTCTACGGCTCCCACCTATCCTGTACAGATCGTACCCAAATTCAATATCAAGCTGCAGTAAAGCTCCATGGGGTCTTTCCGTCTTGTCGCGGGTAACCTGCATCTTCACAGGTATTAAAATTTCACCGGATCTCTCGTTGAGACAGCGCCCAAGTCGTTACGCCATTCGTGCGGGTCAGAATTTACCTGACAAGGAATTTCGCTACCTTAGGACCGTTATAGTTACGGCCGCCGTTTACTGGGGCTTCGGTTCATAGCTTCGCCCGAAGGCTTACCACTCCCCTTAACCTTCCAGCACCGGGCAGGCGTCAGCCCGTATACTTCGCCTTGCGGCTTCGCACAGACCTGTGTTTTTGCTAAACAGTCGCTTGGGCCTTTTCACTGCGGCCCCCTCGGGCTATTCACCCTACCGAGGCACCCCTTCTCCCGAAGTTACGGGGTCATTTTGCCGAGTTCCTTAACGAGAGTTCTTCCGCGCGCCTTAGAATTCTCTTCTCGCCTACCTGTGTCGGTTTGCGGTACGGGCACCTTCTCCTGGCTAGAGGCTTTTCTTGGCAGTCTGAGATCATGACCTTCGCTACTATAATTTTCGCTCCCCATCACAGCCCAGCCTTCACGATGTGCGGATTTGCCTACACATCAGCCTCACTGCTTAGACGGACATCCATCAGTCCGCGTCACTACCCTACTGCGTCACCCCATCGCTCATAACGGATTACGGTGGTACAGGAATTTCGACCTGTTGTCCTTCGACTACGCCTATCGGCCTCGCCTTAGGTCCCGACTTACCCTGAGCGGACGAACCTTCCTCAGGAACCCTTAGGCTTTCGGCGGATCTGATTCTCACAGATCTTTTCGTTACTCATACCGGCATTCTCACTTGAATGCAGTCCAGCGCTCCTTCCGGTACACCTTCAACCCGCATTCAACGCTCCCCTACCCCTGATGCAAAGCATCAAGCCATAGCTTCGGTGGTGTGTTTAGCCCCGTTACATTTTCGGCGCAGAGTCACTCGACCAGTGAGCTATTACGCACTCTTTCAATGGTGGCTGCTTCTAAGCCAACATCCTGGTTGTCTGTGCAACTCCACATCCTTTCCCACTTAACACACACTTGGGGACCTTAGCTGATGGTCTGGGCTGTTTCCCTTTCGACAATGGATCTTAGCACTCACTGTCTGACTCCCGGAACTAAATCTATGGCATTCGGAGTTTGACTGAGCTTGGTAACCCTTGCGGGCCCCGCACCCAATCAGTGCTCTACCTCCACGATTCTTCTTTCCGAGGCTAGCCCTAAAGCTATTTCGGGGAGAACCAGCTATCTCCGGGTTCGATTGGAATTTCTCCGCTACCCCCACCTCATCCCCGCATTTTTCAACATGCGTGGGTTCGGGCCTCCAGTGCGTGTTACCGCACCTTCACCCTGGACAGGGGTAGATCACCCGGTTTCGGGTCTACGTCCACGTACTCATTTGCCCTATTCAGACTCGCTTTCGCTGCGGCTTCAGCTCTTCACCTTAACCTTGCACGGGAACGTAACTCGCCGGTTCATTCTACAAAAGGCACGCCATCACCCATAGATCGGGCTCTGACTTCTTGTAAGCACACGGTTTCAGGATCTATTTCACTCCCCTTCCGGGGTGCTTTTCACCTTTCCCTCACGGTACTGCTTCACTATCGGTCGCCAGGGAGTATTTAGCCTTGGCAGATGGTCCTGCCGGATTCATACGGGGTTTCACGTGCCCCGCACTACTCGGGATCCGTCTCGGAGGGAACAAGTTTTGAACTACAGGGCTTTTACCTTCTCTGGCGGGCCTTTCCAGACCTCTTCATCTAACCGGTTCCTTTGTAACTCCATGTGAGACGTCCCACAACCCCAAGGAGCAAGCTCCTTGGTTTGGGCTAATCCGCGTTCGCTCGCCGCTACTGACGGAATCACTATTGTTTTCTCTTCCTCAGGGTACTTAGATGTTTCAGTTCCCCTGGTCTGCCTCTCACTCACCTATGAATTCAGTGAGTAGTGACTGTCGATGAAGACAGCCGGGTTTCCCCATTCGGACATCCCCGGATCAAAGCTTGCTTACAGCTCCCCGAGGCTTTATCGTTGTTCGCCACGTCCTTCGTCGGCTCCTGGCGCCTAGGCATCCTCCGTGTGCTCTTTGTAGCTTAACCTAGTATTTACATCGTAAATACGATTTGCTTTGAATTTCGGTTCAACACTCACGTGTGAATGAAATTCAAGGCAGCTACCTTTATTTCACTTGTTTACACAAGA
>NZ_JBBPAK010000001.1:0-405000 GCF_038008995.1 Paenibacillus sp. FSL W8-0439 | reverse complement strand
TATTTGAGTCATCCCTATATTTTTGCAAGCAGGAAGCAAATTACGTACTCTCACGGGAATAAGTGAGCCCAATGGAATTTCATAAGGATAGTTAGGGATATAAAAGGTTCGCTGAGATACCGTAGTCGGATGAAGATCTAAATGATAGCTGCCCACACCTACACTGTCTGAATACCGTTTGGGTCCCTCCTTACCCCGAAGCTCACGACTTACATCAAACTCTGAGATCGTATACCTGGCCTTAATCCTACGCGACTCGCGAATATAAGCCGTTTTAGCCAGCCCGTCAGAAGTCCCAAGAAAATCACCCCGTGGTCTAATTCCTGGATAGCCGAAACCTCCATCTAAGCGGGGAGCTTCAGTTTGAAGCCAATATATTAATGAACGGGTCAACTCACGCGCTCCTTCGCGATGTTTTGCCTGCTCCTGAGCGGTGACGCCGATCAATGGTCCTAGGTAATAATCATTTTGCGCCCAGTTTAAAAGAGTAACCTCGCCATCGTTTAGCGGTTCGCTCCATATGGAAGGATCTACGATACGACGATAATCCCATAAGGATACAATACCCTGATCGTTAGGGAATAATGTGAACTGTTTTAGCTTACTGGTATCATCTGCATCTGTAGCAAACCAGCTCAAAATCGGAAAACGGGAAAATGACGGGATATAATCTCTCCAGAAATCGTATTGCTGCGGTCGCTCTATAATGAAGCTTTCCTGGGGGATATAGTCTACAGCAGCCACATGTGTGATAGATTGCATATCAAGAGGATTAGCACACTCCAGTGCGTGAGGCTCCCCCGTTGCAGCCCGTGACTCCGCTCCACTCGTATGCTCCACACCCGCCATGGGAAGGAGATCACCACACTCTGTGGCATCCAGATAAAACGTTCCACGCAGCACTCTGAGGCCACTCTTATGATCAGGATTATGCGAGGTACGGACGGTAACAGAAGTAATACAATCTCCATCTGTCTGAGCAGCAATAGGCACGGTGTGATAATATACACGAACGCGTCCCGTATTTAAGTAAGGAGCAAGCATATCCTCAAGCACCTGTAGAGCTACCCGTGGTTCATGGGCCAGACGACTTACCCAGCCGTTCCCAGGATTAAGAATCGGATCATTGTAGGCTTCTTCGGTTAACGGATAGTTCTGACGGTAATACTCGCGTACACGATTACGGAACTGACGATATGTTGCTGTGCAACCAAACTGTTCGATCCATCGGTGTTCATCTGGGGGAACAGCCTGTGAAGTTAATTGCCCTCCCAGCCAGTCCGTCTCCTCTGTCATGATGACTCTCATACCAGCTTTCGCCGCCGCAAGGGCTGCCGATGTCCCTCCCAGACCTCCGCCAATCACAACAACATCGGCATCAAGCCGTTTTTGCGTCATGGTTCGTTCCCCTTTCATTTTTGTACTAAGATTCCATCACTTCAAAAGCTAGTCTAGCAGCGCCTATGAATCCAGCGCGATTGCCCAACATTGCCCGACTTACTTCTGTTTGAACTCCCAGTTGGTACAAATGCTTTTCGAGCAAGGGCCACCATACCTCCCCCGCATCCGCTACTCCTCCCCCAACAATGATCAACTCAGGATCGAGGGTCACCGAAATATTAGCCAGAAGCACAGCCAAATCTGCCGTGTAGTCATCCAGCGCCTGAATTGTCTTCAGATTGCCGTGAGTGGCCTCTGTCACAATCTCGTTCCCCGAACGGTACAATTTTCCGGTGTATTCACTGCCTCGACGTAACAGGGCACTACCTGATACGTATTGCTCGGCACATCCCTTTTTCCCGCAATTACAAGGGTGACCTTTGGGAAATAAAATACTGTGCCCCCAATCGCCGCCGCTCCAGTGAGCCCCTCTACACAAGAGGCCATTTTCCATATACGCGCCTCCGACCCCTGTTCCCAAGGTGAGCATGACCAAGCGCTGTTTGCCCTTCCCAGCTCCCTGCCACGCTTCTCCTAGTAACGCAGCGTTCGCATCATTATCTGCAACCGCACGTAGCGCCAACTTTTCTTTAGCCCACTCCACCAAGGATGTCCCCTGCCAGCCAGGCAGGTTATCTGTGGCGTACACAACTTCACCGCTCTCCACGTTCACTCTGCCAGCAGTAGCAATACCTAAAGCGCCTATACCTATAGGGGTACTCACACTGGTATCTCCAAATGAACGCATCAGTCCGAATACAGCCTCAGACACACGCGACAACACCCATTCACGCCCACGTGAGGCATCTGTATCCATTCGGATTTCATCAAGTACCGATCCATCCCGCGCCACTATGGCGGCCTTTACGGAAGTTCCTCCAATGTCGACCCCAATGACTTTGTTCAATGCAACTGCCACCACCATATCCTCCTTGTTCCCCCACATAAAAGCTTACGAGCTCTTAGCACAAACCTTCTATAGATAGAAAAACATGATGAACTGTCGGAGCGTATCATATTCTAATCTACAACCGCAGAATCTCAATAACTTCGTTCAATAACCGCCCTCGCTGTTTTTTCCTTCATCTCTTCGGTGCGGCTTGTGTGCTTGCGAGCAAGTCCTTCGCAGATGAGGTCAATCACGAATAGCTGTGAGATTTTGGCGCCGATTGAACCGCCTTCTATCGGAGCTTCCTTCCCTGCGGTCAGTAAAACAATATCTGCAATGGAGGTAATAGGTGATTTTGCATAATTCGTAATTGCGATAACTGTTGCTCCGTTCTGCTTGGCCTTGTGCAGCATGTCGTTGGTATCCAGTGTACTTCCTGATACACTGATGCCAATAGCGACATCACCAGGACTCATGGACACGGCCATCATCGACTGAATATGTCCGTCTGCCACAGCCTCGGCGCGCCGCCCAATCCGCAAGAATCGGTTTTTAGCATCCTGTGCGGAAATTCCCGATGCACCTACACCGAAAAATTGAACATAACCCGCTTGATCGAGACACGCTATCGCACGACTAAGCTCCGAACGGTCCAAGAGCCCCATGCTGGAGTGCAAAATATCGAGCATATTGTGATACACCGTGCGGGTAATATCATGTTCGTGATCTGGGTCGATGTTCTCCTCGCTCATATCGGTTTTTCGATAAGTCTGGTTTTGTGCCAGCGACAGTCGGAAATCCTGATACCCTTTAAAACCAATTTTCCGGCAAAAACGCATAACCGTCGTTTCGCCTGTACCTGCAAAGTCAGCCAGCTCCGTCACGGAGAAATATATGATGTCAGCGGGGCACTCCAGTACGCACAAAGCGACTTTTTGCTCCGATTTCGTTAATGAAGGATAATACGTGTTAATTCGGTCGTTCATCTCCATAGATGCATTTCACTGCCTTCCTTGCGGCATCGGCAAACCGCTGCGTAATCAATTGGGGTCTAGTAATCGCCGAGCCTACAACCACTGCATGTGCACCCAGCCGAAATGCTTCCTCTACTTGTGCCGGATCATGGAATCTGCCTTCTGCAATGACAGGAACAGGAACCAGCTCTGATGCTCTCCGCACCAATTCCAGGTCTGGACCCTCTATCTGAATAGAATATGGCGTATAACCGGATAACGTCGTGGATACGCAGCCTACACCAAGGGAAGCCGCATGAAGCGCCTCCTCCAGTGTCGATATATCCGCCATGGAGGTGACTCCGTGCTCATGAGCGTAATCTATGAGTTGCTTCAGCTTGCTCCCCGCTGGGCGCGGTCGTGATGTGGCATCCAGCGCAATGATATCTGCACCTGCCTCCACCAGTTCCTCCATTTCACGGAGGGTAGGCGTAATGTAAATATCAGAATCATCATAATCCCGTTTAATCAAACCAATGACTGGTAGAGGGATCGCCTGTTTAATCGCACGTACATCCGATGCACCATTGGCACGAATCGCTACAGCTCCACCCTCCTGTGCAGCACGTGCCATTTTGACCATAAAATCTGTTCCATGCAACGGTTCGCCAGGTAGCGCCTGACAGGAAACGATCAGTCCATGCCGAACCTTGGATAATATAGCTTCCATCTCCATAGGAATCACTCCCTCTCCTCAGCATAATGCCGAACGGTCAATCCAACTTCAAAGGTACGGTTCCACGGCATGTAGCAATCTGTAATTTCCACGCGACCCTCCGGCCCGTTCACATATTCATCGAGCGCCTGCTCCAGCCGTCCGCGAATGACCGCAGCTACCGATCCTCTAGAGCCATCGAGCATAAACTTGTTAAAACCCATCTGCTCCACAATTCCATTATTCATAGCTGTACGTACCACAGCGCAATAACAGGCATCCTCAGCGTAGCGTAGCCCCAGAAAATCCTGGTGCTCCTCCGTAGGACCATAGCGAACATAAAGCATGGACTGGGCAATGACGGTACCGAGCGTATTAGAACTGGTATTCCAGCCTGCATAGCCTGCCAGTTTAAAAAGCAGTCCTTTTTGCTTCAATAGTCTAAGCAGCTTGAGATCGGCGCCGTTGGCGTAAGCTACATCAGCAATTGCAATATGTTTATTGGCATCATGCTGCATATGAGCACCGTACTCCACCAGTTCTACCAGATTCCGATGTACATCATATCCGGCCATCGCATGCTGCTGGGATGAAGCTTCTGCCATCGTGTCACCAGGTGTGTTGGCCAGCAAAATCAAATCAGCCTCCGCTGCTGAGGATGCAATCAGCCCACCTGCCGCTATAATCTGATACTTTAACGTTTCGTAAAAATAACGATCCTCAAAAAGCGGGACCACGAACGCCCCCTGCAAAGCAGACAATCGAGGATATACCAGTGGAACTACATGATTCGTCCGATTCACCCAACGAGCTAGCAACGTACAACCCACTTCGTCTGCCCCCGGATACATGTATACTTTCAAATCTAGCCCAAGCTCGGAAATACGACTTCTTAGTCGCTGTTGATCCTTGGCGGTATAGCCGTAGGGAGCCGAATCATCCTGTGGAATGATCATAAAATCAATCACGCCTTCTGCTACCAGTTCCAGTGTTACCTGATTGGCTTCCAAATTCACACGGCGACGCCCTAGATAATCGTCCAAAATCTCTATAGGCAAACGCTCGTCGATGTCCGCTAATTCCAGCAACTCTTCTGCGGTAGCAATCGCTAGCTCCTGACGATGCTCAATGAAACCCTTTCTGAATATCTCACGACCCCAATCAGCATAGTAGTCTGGTTCCTCATCAGCCAAAGAATATTGCGGACAACGCATAATCAATTGAAAGGCATACAGAGTTAGTTGCGGGTATAGCTGCTTCAACAGACGAAGACGATTGGCCCTGTCCGTGACCTGCTCAATCGACATTCCGTGTAGCCGAGAGGGTACAATTCCTCCGTACAGCAGCGTATCCATCGCAATAATCGCCCCATCAGCACTCGCCGCACGTTCTTCGAGCCATGCCCATAGTCTGGTCGTATCACCAGGGGTTTTCTTTTGTCCCATCCATTCTAAAGGAGGGCGCTCCATTTCAAGGTCTGTGCCCTGTGCTAGTAAGTAAGGAAATTGATAATTGCAGGGCCGCTCATCCAGCGGTACAAAAAGTAATCGGGTATTTGGCTTCACCATACGCTCCACCTCTCCTGGAAATTACCGTTATTCTAACGGCAAATGGTAATTTTCAAGGCAGCTATGCTGTCTTGTTTCTTAACCATCACCAATTCTCACAAGATCAGTCGATATTTGCCTTGTTCATCCTGATCGACATAACCCCACTGCACGGCGGCACGGATCGCCGGATTGTTCCCCAGTCGAGTCTCTGCTTCTAGGCAAGCCGTGATACCGCGTCGTAGTTCGTCCACGACCTCGTCCGTCAGAGGCGGCGGCTTTTGTCCGCCAGTTGCTTCGCTCTGCATGAGGTTTCCTAGCGACTGCACATCGTTCTGGCGCTCGTTGCCTAGCGCAGCTTGGCGCAGCACATGCCACAGGTCCACATCCAACTTGGCACGTTCCAGCCAAGGCGTAGCCTGTGCCACGAAGCCTGCCGCCGCATCATTGGCAGATATATTCTGTAGGACGCTCACAACGTGAAGCAGCCGCTCGAAGTAGATATCCAGCGCAGGGATATCGCGCATTTGCAAGGCAAGGTCCACGTCCTCATACGTGTTGCCGCCCAGTCGGCTGTTCTTGTTTTGGCGACAGAAAAACATCAGTTCATCTGCATGCTCCCCCGCTAACTCCCGCACAGCCCATTCCCAGGACAGCTCCGGCATATAACGCTCACTGTTCCACATATAGTGGGACATCGTAATAAGCGTCACCTTGGAGCACTCCCATTGGTTCATTGGGTTGGCCACCATGCCGGTATGTCCGCAAGCTGGAAGCCCGGAATACCGTCCGCGCAGCGGATCGAGGAATAACCGATCATGGTCACAATCATTCACCGGGATGTTATCCCATAACCACAGCTCATGCCCATAGAATGCATGATTATCGGCAGCATGCTGGCGACCAATCTGTGGAGCAAATACAAAGTATCCCGTCCAGAATACCTTAATATCTGGATGCAATCGCTCCCGGAAATCCTTTTTGTATTCGGTATCCCAATAGGACCAATATTCCGATGGACAGACTGTCAGCGTAAATTCAGGCAGCCGCTCAGCCAACCATGTATGAACCTTGTTCGTCAAAAAGACATGGGCGTGGCCCGAGCGGCCCAGCAAATGCCGATTTTCTCCTTTAAGGACGTAGTCAATGTCATCCATTAATACAGAAAAATGGCGCACGCCTATCGCTATCATGGCTGCCAACTTTTCCGTCAATTTGAGAAAATCTTCAGCGCTACCAAAATTCAGGTCATTCCCTGGACTAATACAATAGTGAAAATCAATCTCGTGCCGTTCACAGGCTTCCTTTAATTCGCGGATTTGGGCAAACATCTCCTCGGGGTACGGTTCCCTCCATAGCTCGCGATGATAGGGATCATCCTTGGGAGCGTACATAAACGTGTTCATCCGATGCGCAGCCATAAAATGAACGGCATCCAGCCGATCCGCGAAACTCCACGGTTTCCCGTAGAAGCCTTCAATGATTCCTCTGACCGGAAAGGAAGGCTCATCCCGAATAGATATCACCGGTAGCGTACATCGTTCCTGTTCTACTTGAAGCAGGAGATGTAGGGCATCCATGCCGTACTTAAGCCCTCTTTTATTGAACGCATGGATTTCAATTCTACCTTCCTTCTGAATGTCCAAACGATATCCATCTGCAGTAAGCGTTCCGTCATATTCGAGCATCAACTGCACGCTTCCCCTTGTTTCAGTCGGAACACCGGGCCCCGGAGGTGCAATGAGCCTGATCGGTCCCTCGGGGTCAAGCACACCTTCATACTCCTGATTCATTGCAAAGCGAGAGGACAGTTCACAGATCAGGTTCGGTTCAGAGATAACCAGTTTGTCCCCACTGTCATACACATCACGAAAATAATATTGAACCTCCTGCGGTGTTAGCCCTACATCCGAATTAGGTCTCATTCTTTTGGACAGTTCCATGCTAATCGTCTCCTTCCATTTACGGGCTCTCCGTAGCCGAGACTTCTGACTTAGCCTTTTACGGCTCCCGCCAAGCCTTCCATATAATAGCGCTGTGTGAACAGGAACAATATAATGATCGGCAATACCGAAATCATTGTGCCTGCAGCAATCCAGCCAAAATTATAGGCAAACTGACCATTGAGATACGTAAGCGCAGCTGCCAGCGGGTAAAGCTCCGTATCGTTCAGAATAACGATAGGCCACAGGAAGCTGTTCCAGAACGACATGGCCTCCAACAGAGAAATCACAGCAAGCGCCGGCTTGACCAGTGGAAGCACCAGCTGCCACCAAATTCGAAACTCCGAAGCGCCATCCATTTTACCTGAATCACGCACATCGGCGGGGATATGAATAAACGTCTGCCGCATTAGAAAAATGTTGAACACAGAGACTGCCCCAGGCAACACCACACCCATATATGTATTGCCCAGATGAAGCCCTTGAATGGTCAGATAATGCACAATAAATGCCGTGTAAGAAGGAATAATCATTGTAGCAATCAGCAGCGTAAACACCACATTTTTACCCTTAAAACGAAATACAGCCAAGGGATATCCCGTCAAACTGGCCAGTACCACATTGAGCACAACGCCCAACACCGTAATGATGACTGTATTCAGCATATATTTAGGGAAATCCATGAACTGCCACACCTGAACATAGTTGTCGAAATCAATAAAGGTCGGGAAGATCGCAGGCGGCGTTGAAAAAATATTACGGCCTGGCATGAGGGATACACTAAGCAGCCATAGAAACGGTCCCATCAAAAAGAGGGCTAGCAGCACTAAAAGCACATACATTACCGTCATTCTGATCACTCGACCAAGACTACGCATGATGCGACTGCTTTCTTTTTTAGGAAGAGACGAGCGCAGCATTTTATCATTCTGTAGATTCATCAATAGGGATTGACACCGCCTTTCCTATTGAATCGGAATACAATAATACTAAGTACCGCAATCATTGCACCGACAATTAAGCCAAGTGCCGAAGCGTACCCAAAATTAAACTGCTCCATCCCCTTTTGAAAAATATACAAGCTGGATGTCAACGTGGCCGTTCCCGGTCCACCCTTGGTTAACACATATACCTCATCAAATACGCGAATAGCTGACATGAGCGATATGAGGGTACAAAACAGAACGTATGGCTTCAGCAGCGGAAGTGTAATATGAACAATCAGACGCCATCGACTGGCTCCATCCACCCTAGCGGCTTCGTACAGATCTTGAGGAATGTTTTGTAATCCTGCCAGATAGAGCATCATATAATACCCGAGTCCCTTCCACATCGTGATGAACATCAGTACATACAAGGCTAAATTGCTGTCCGATAACCAGTGTATGTCTTTGCTAATCAAACCGACTTGTATAAGCAAATAGTTCACTACGCTGTTATTGCCCAACAGCCAGCTCCAAATTAAGGCCACAGCTACCATCGAAGTCACAACAGGGATGTAGTAGGTCGTACGAAATATTTTAATTCCGGGGATACGACTGTTCACCAGCACAGCCATCAGGATAGAGAATATTTGAAGAAAGGGAACAATGAGCACGTACAACAATGAGTTCCAAATCGAAATAAGAAAGTTACGGTCCTTAAACGCTGCTTCAAAATTATCCAGGCCGACAAAATGGGTATCTGATATGACAGAGTAGTCCGTCAATGCCAGCGGAATGCTGTAAATAATAGGCCAAAATACAAAGACGGCAAGCAATAACAGTCCCGGCGTCATAAAGGCCCAGGCCGTAAAGGACTCCGACCTCAACCATTTGATCATGCTGCATCACCACCTGATTTTGATAAATGAACAGGGGAGTATTCGCATTACTCCCCTGTCATACCTATTGCTTTAAAATATCATTCACTTCCTGCTCCAAGGCAGTAAGCGTCTCCTTCGTATTACTTCCGTTCAATAAAATATTTTGCAAGGCTCGCGCGATCGCGCTGTTCACATCCTTGGCATTAGGCACACCGACCATATAATCTGTCGCCTTATCCAAGCTTTGTGCAGATACTACCTTGGCTTGTGCCTCTAATGATTGGTCAGACTGAGTAAAATACGGGTCTTTAATCGATTCTTTCGTGGAAGGTAGTGTATTGGCCTCTTTAGAAAATGCCGTTTGACTCTCTGCATTTGTTAAGAAAACAGCAAATTTCACCGCCTCGTCTATATGTGCAGACTTGGTAGGTACGACCAGGTCCATAGAGTTGGAAAGCCGCAAATCAGCTTTACCGGTTGGGACGGGAACAGCAATCGTATTTTTATATACGTCCGGCGCTGCCGTTTTGATAAAATTAATGAATGTCGGGCCCGCCAGCTCGAAGGCAACCTGCTCGCCAGCGTAATATTTCACTTGCTGCGAGAAGTCAGCATCTTCCTTGAGCACGACACCATCTTCCATCTGTTTTTTTAGATTATCAATCATGGTGACTGCTTCTGGTGTGTTGAATGCAGCTGCTGTCTTTTCTTTATTTAAGATAGGAATACCGTCAACCGCAAAAAGCTTGGATACAAGCTGCTGAGCATAGCCGGCCTTACCGATTTTTCTATTGATTTGGCGGCCCCATTCTGACAATTCCTCCCGCGTTTTGGGCGGATGGGCAGGGTCCAATCCAGCAGCTTTAACTAGCTTTGTATTCATGTAAAGCACTTCCGTGCCTGTATACCAGGGTAGTGCATAAGCTTTACCGTTAATAACAGTCGAATTATAAATACCTTCGAAATAAGCAGCCTTTTCCTCAGGCGACAAGTGTTCATTCATATCAACAACAGCACCCTTAGAGCCCATTTGGCTAGCAAATTCCGTATTGAGATTCACTACATCCGGACTGCTGTTGCTAGCGATACTCGTCAACAACTTATTGGTCACTGCATCATACGGGTAATCCTTCCAATCAATTTTGACATTAGGGTTCTTCTGCTCATAATCGGCAATGACCCGATTAAAATACGGGGTAAATGTAGGTTGTAGCGCAATGGTCCAAAATTGGAGTGTCACTTTCCCTCCGTCTACCTTTTCCGGCTTTGAGCCTCCGCCACCGCAGCCGCTCAGCAGTACAACCAGCGCCAGCATAGATACAAGCAACCGTAACCTGCCTTTCGCTTTCTTTGTCACATGGTGACCCCCTTGTTCTTAGTTGATTAAGGTAAATTATAACAGAAATACCGTTATAGAAGGAACATTTTTTCAATAAAATAAATTTAGAAGGAATAATTTTTCTTTTATTGGATACAAAAAAGACGCCTCTTCAATAGAGACGCCATGTTTGCCAAATCAACCCGCAGAGGATTCATATCTATTAATAATATGGAGCCATGAAAACGTACACCAAAACTCCAGTCAAGCTCACATATAGCCAAATAGGCATCGTCCAACGGGCAATTTTACGATGTTTTGCTACCTGCATCGTCCATCCCCATACAACTGTGAATAGCGCCAACGGTACGATAATCGCCGCCAATATACTATGCGAAATCAACAGCGTAAAGTAAATCGGCCGAAGGATACCCACACCGCCATATTTTGCAGTTTCCGGTGAAATGTAATGGAAGGTCAGATAGGAAAATAAAAACAAAACGGTACTGGCGAAGGCCAGCAGAATAAAGGTTTTATGCACCTTAATGTTTTTCTTGAAAATCGCAACCAATGCAGCCACCAAGAAAATAAATGTGAAGCTGTTAAAAATCGCATTCAACCTTGGGAAAATAGTGAGATCAAAACTAACACTCCCCTGGTATCCGATCGGCGAAAAGAACAACAGCAAAATAATCACATTGGCTATAATGGAAACGGTGATAATCAAGGCTGTAAAATTACGATTGCTCGTTGGAACGTACTGCTTGTCCTCACTCGCTTTATTCATCATGAGCGTCTCCTTCGTTTAAATTCAGGTTTTCGTTATTTTTGCGGTCATAACCATAATATATTATATAGAACTCATAGATAGCCTGTGAAGTGACAACAGTATGAACAATTTCACAGCCATTCTCCAGAAAATATGCTTCATCGATTTGGGAACCACTCTTACTTCCCAATATCAACGGTAGAATGCATTCATTTTACAAGCTTTATGCACACAAAAAACACCGGGAAGGGATCGTTCCCCACTCCGGTGTTGTGTCGGCTATGCAATAACGCGCCTTGATAGCAATATTCATTGCTGCCAGACGTCGCTGTATTCCTGATGGCGCTTGAACAGAGCCAGCGCATACGAGCAAGCCGGGATCACCTTTTTATGCTGTTCCCTCGCCATAGCAACAACTTTGTCGATGAGCTCCTTGCCAATTTTTTGACCCCGTAACTGTTCAGATACAAATGTATGGTCAATGACCAGAGAGTGGTCATCTACAGATTTATAACCTACTTCTGCAACTACCTGTCCATCATCCACCATGACTACTGCATGGTCCTCCTCGCGAATTTGTCTCATGAGACCAATCCCCTTTCTGACTGAAGAAATGCCGTAACGACTCCATGCGAACGAACGCTGCATTCACTTGATACCCACGCTAGATATCCTTATCATTCCCCTATTTAGGGGACAGCGAAACATCACATACATAAAAAAGGAACTATCGTCGACACTATATTTATTCCAATTAAGGTAAAGGGAGGTGCTGTATTGGGTACGGAAATGAAACCTGTCATCCCGTTTGAACCAGAACTGAGTGAAAAAGTCCCTATAGATGCAGGCCCTTGGCGTTACGAAATAAAATGGGACGGTACAAGAATTTTAACGTATCACGACCAGGGCAACACGCGTCTGTTCAATCGTAAGCAGCATGAACGAACGCTGTTGTACCCGGAGCTTGCTCGCTTCTCCTCCTACTGTAGGGCAGATTCAGTCATACTGGACGGGGAGATGATCGCACTTGGTGCCGACGGTAAACCGTCGTTCCATGAAATTATGCGCCGGGATCTGATTCGCCGGACGGAGCGAATTCAGGCAGCCTATGAAGCCGTACCCGCTACTTACATGTTGTTTGACATTGTATATCTAAATGGGGAATGGGTTCATCGCAAACCGTTACAGGAAAGGCTTGAACTGCTGCATCAGATCATCATACCGAATGAACGGATCCAACTGGCTCCTGCTCATCCTGATGGACAGGCTCTTTTTCAGGTTATGTGCAGCCAAGGAATGGAAGGTATTGTGTGCAAAAAACTGGATAGTCCCTACACATTGGGCGGACAGGACAGACGATGGGTCAAGGTCAAAAATTATGGCGATATCATTGCCGTTATCGGTGGCTATACCCTGAACGGAGGTGTGATCAACGCTGTATTGCTGGGCCAGTATGATAAGCAAGGAATGCTGCGCTATATCGGGCACGTGGGTACAGGTAAGCTGACTCGTGGAGATTGGCGTCAGCTTACCGAGCGCCTGATACCACATACTCTATCGGAGCGACCTTTTATTAACAAACCGGATCGGCATCAAGACGCATTTTGGGTGAAGCCCATGTTTACCGCCAAAATTCAATATAGTGAGTGGCGGTGGCAAGAAGGACGTACCTTGCGTCAGCCCTCCATCCAAGCTCTTGTGGATCAAGGTATTGAACAGTGCATTGGACCCTGGAAGTGACGTTTTGCCGATACTTTTTCAAAAAATGCAGAACAAAGTTTGTATAAATCATTGCAACCAGTGGTTAATTAAATTACAGTTAACTAATTAACTACATCGAGGTGGATCGCATGTTCTTTTTTTTGGACTCCGAAATTCGTCAACTGGCCTATAACCTATTTCCAGGTGGCAATAAACCGATTGGTGTTTTGGTAGATTTATTTTCTATAACATACGAAATAAGAAAAAATATGGAAAAACGTTCGCGTGAGTTTGGTCTCTCCTATGGGCAATATATTGCACTTTGTGTACTTTCTGCGCAAAGAGATGAAATGTCATCTCCTTCAGCGTTGGCTGAAAAGATGGGTGTCAGCCGGGCAGCCATCAGTTCTATGGTCATTTCTCTTGAGCAAGAAGGATTCATAAATAAATACGACGATCCCAATGACAAGCGGGGAGTTTTTGTTTCTCTGAATGATAAAGGAAGAAGTAAAATCCAGCAGATGGACCCTTTTTTCATAGGGCTGGCTTCACGTCTGATGTCAGACTTTACTGAATCGGAACTCTGCCAGTTTCAGACCTATTTGTCACGCGTACGAGATGCTTTTGAAGATGTTAAAGGTTCGCGTCTAACCACCCCCAGCGCCCTCAGAGAGGAGAAAGACAAATGATGCGAAGACTGAGACAAAATCTGTTCGTCAAACTTGCCCGCAGATCGGCTGGCCGAATGATAACAGCATCCGATTTTAAGCCTTCGCATGCTCCCAAAGTACATCGGACTGAGAGAATGATCCCCACCTCTGTAGGTGATTCCAGGGTAATTGTATATGAACCTTCCCTCCGGTCTGCTGATCCACTCCCTGTATTCGTCAATTTTCATGGTAGCGGATTCATAATGGGCAGCGCTGAAATGGATGACCCCTGGTGCCCGGTCATTGCCGAACGAGCGAATTGTGTCGTCGTTAATGTCGATTATCGCTTGGCCCCGGAGCATAAATTCCCTATTCCGCTACAGGAAAGTTATGATGTGACCCAATGGGTGTACAAGCATCCTGACGTACTAAACATCGATCCCCAACGCATTGCGGTCGGCGGACATAGTGCAGGAGGTAATCTTGCAGCAGCGCTGTGTCTTATGGCCCGGGATCGCAAAGAATTCCCAATTGTGTATCAGGTGCTGGATTACCCATCACTGGATATTGCTACAGATCCCAAGCTGAAGCCCCAATTTGAGAAGGCGATCCCGCCTCGTGTGGCAAAAATCTTCAATGAAAGCTATTTGCGCTCGCCAGATGAGGCGCGAAATCCGTTGGTTTCTCCTATTTATGCAGAATCGCTGCATGATCTTCCTCCTGCGCTGATCATAACAGCTGAGTTGGATTCCTTGGCTGAGGAAGCTGAGCTGTACGCCAAGCGGCTGATTGAAGCGGATGTGCCCGTAACATATAAGAAATATATGGGCGCCGCACATGCTTTTACTCATAGCGGGGATCTCGCTGTAGCTGAAAGTGCCTGGCACCTGATGAGCGACCAGTTGAAGTTGGCATTTGAATTTCGTATCGAGGACACTCTGGCAGAGCTGAAGAAATAAAAATAAAAATAAGCCTCCTACTTCCACTGCCCTCATGCAGTCGGGTTCAGGAGGCTTATTTTTTATCATTACAAACTGTTAAAAGCTTCAGTCAATACAGGTACAATTTGCGATTTGCGCGATACGACGCCTTTCAGAACAGCCTTGTTGTCATCCAACTGTACATTGTAGGCTTTTTCAACTGCCTGAGCCTGGCTTCCCAGCGCAATACCAATGGAATCACTGTTCACAATGTCTGTTACGACGAACAAGAACAGATCAAGATTTTTGGCTGCAATGGTTTGGGACAAAGCAGCTTCCAGATCAGCTTGACGGGACAATACGTCGTTTACGTCTACTGCGTTCACTTGTGCGATTTCCACTTTGCGTCCATTCATCTGGAATTCTTTGGCGTCCAAGCTTACTAACTGCTCAATCGTGTGGCCACTCAAATCAGCACCCGCTTTAAGCAAGTCAAAACCGTAACGGTCTGCATCCACACCAGCAATTTCAGCCAGTTCGCGGGCAGCGGCTACATCCTGATCTGTGCAAGTCGGGGACTTGAACAACAGGGAATCAGAAATAATCGCGGACAACATCAGACCTGCGATTTCTTTGGGAATGGCTACACCATTTTCCTTGTAGAGCTTGTTCAAAATGGTGGCTGTGCAACCTACTGGCTCAGCACGGAAGTACAGCGGCTGGCTTGTTTCAAAGTTAGCGATCCGGTGGTGATCGATGACTTCAGTTACGCGCACCTTGTCAATGTCAGTTGCGCTTTGCTGGCGTTCATTATGATCGACCAGAATGACGCTGTCTGTTTCATTAGCAACCTGCTCAACCAAACGCGGCGCGCTCACTTTGAAATAATCCAGCGCATACTGCGTTTCCCCGTTAACCTCGCCCAGACGAACCGGCTCTACGTCCGCGCCCAGTTTGGTTTTCAAGTCTGCATAAGCAATAGCTGAGCAAATGGTATCCGTATCCGGATTTTTATGCCCAAAAATCAATGTTTTTGCCAACATAATCGACTCCTTCACCTTAAGCATTTTACGTGATTGTGTAACCTCAACAATTCCAATGCAGATTATATCATTAAATCTTGCATTCTCCCATTCCTCTTCGATTGATTTCAAAAATAATCTAGTAAATTCATAACATTTCCATGGAATCTATATGTGAAGTTAACCTTATTTTTTCTAAAAATATAAAAAACATATAGTAATATATCCCACCAATATGGTAAGATATGCCTCAAAACTGGCAAGTTAGTCACCAGTGGTCAATTCTATTATTTTAGATATTAAGGGAGGCGTGAGAACAACGGCAGTGGCTTCAAATCCTAGTATGTAGAGATATCATATTTTGATTGAAAAGAGGGAAATCTTTGAAAAAGCCGATTATTTTGCAAAAAATACCTGTCGTATCACTCGCTCTTGCCTTGACGGTAAGCTTATCTCTACCGTCTTTCAGTTCTGCCGCTACTGCAGATCTGCCAATCGACTCATTTTTAAAAGCTCAGGAAGCATTAACTATTGAGTCGGCTCCAGCCTTTATCTCACCTGAGCTGAGCACAGACTCCTCTCGTCAGGTCAGAGTCATCGTACAGCTTGATGGTGA
This sequence comes from Paenibacillus sp. FSL W8-0439, assembly GCF_038008995.1. Lineage (NCBI taxonomy): Bacteria > Bacillati > Bacillota > Bacilli > Caryophanales > Paenibacillaceae > Paenibacillus > Paenibacillus sp. FSL W8-0439. The sequence continues at coordinate 388,713 of NZ_JBBPAK010000001.1, read as the reverse complement.
GCCCCTAGCTGTGGACAAATATGCCGCACGTTCAAGCGCCAAAGCTTTCACCGCTCAATCCGAGCAAAAAGCCGAATCTGCGATCGCCACCGAGCAAACAACGTTCGTAGACCAAGCCGCTGAGCACGGCATTTCCCTTCAAGTGAATTACCAGTACAATACGGTGCTTAACGGACTGGAGGTTACAGTGCCAGCCAATAAAATTCCAGAATTGGCTAAACTACCAGGCGTTAAATCCATTCACGAAAACAAAACATATTATTCCATCCCCGTGCAGGACCCACCAACACTTACAGCCAATGAAGCCACTTATGACAATGCACCACTGGACCAAATTGGTGTGCCTGAAGCCTGGGCCAAAGGATTGCATGGCGAGGGAATCAAGGTCGGGGTTATTGATACCGGTATTGATTATGAGCATCCAGATTTGAAAGAAGCCTACAAAGGCGGATATGACTCTTTTGAACAGGACAACGACCCTTACGAGGAACCGTTCCTTGAAAAAGAGAATGATCCGTACGGCACAGGTTTTAGTGGAACGACACATGGTACTCATGTCTCCGGTACCATTGCCGGGAAAGCTGCAAATAAATCCTCGGATATTGTACAAAAAGGCATTGCCTATAAATCGGACTTATATGTGTATAAGGTGCTTGGACGCAATACCAAGACCGGTCGTTCCTCCGGTTCCTCGGCTCAGGTCATTGACGGTATTGAACGTGCTGTCAAGGATGGCATGAATGTCATCAACCTGTCGCTAGGTTCAGATTCTGAAAAGGATCCCAACTCCCCGGATGCCATCGCCATCAATAATGCGGTACTTTCCGGGGTAGTCGCGGTCATCGCGAACGGTAACGCTGCACAACAAGGACCCTATTTTTATTCCATGGGTTCTCCCGCAACATCCCAGCTAGCGATTTCCGTTGGTGCAGCCACTTCGCCGAGCCATAGCTATTCAAATAAAGCATCCGTCAATCTTGTAACCTATGGTGATGATGAAAAGCCTTTAACAGTTACATCAGATACCTATTACAATTTTAATATGATGGCTTGGCAAACATTTCATGAGGATTTTTCTTCTATTTTGGGGACAGAACCATTGGAATTAGTTTATGCCAATTTGGGATATCCAGATGATTTCACTTCTAAAGATGTAAAAGATAAGGTTGTGATCGTATCGCGTGGCGTCTTGGGCTTCGTAGACAAGATCGCAAACGCACAACAAAATGGTGTAAAGGCTATTATTATTTTTAATGGTCAAGCAAAATCTGGCGACAGCACACAAGCCAATCTGAGTGAAGCTATCCCTGGTTACGATGGTTACATTAATTCAAATCAAGGAGACAATGTAGATTATATCCCTACCTTTGACATGACAGGAAAAGAAGGTAGAGCACTGGCAAGACAAATCATTGAAAGCCAAAACCACAAACAAAAATTCTTTATTGCTTTTGGAGAAGAGTATCGTCGTACTGACAATCCTGGTAATACCATGGCGGGATTTAGCTCCCGCGGACCCAATGGCGATGAACTGCTGAGCATCAAACCGGACGTGAGCGCACCAGGGGTTAGCATCATGTCGACGTACCCTGCCTTCGCCAAGTTCTATCCGGATGCATCCTATGAGCAAGCTTACAAACGCAGCAACGGAACGAGTATGGCATCTCCGCATGTGGCTGGACTTGCCGTGCTGCTGAAACAGCAGCATCCGAACTGGACACCGTTTGATATCCGCGCTGCTCTGGCAAACACTTCGGTTACACTCTTTGATGAGGATAAAATCCAATATGATGTGTATTCCCAAGGTGCAGGTCTTGTAAACATTGCAAATGCGATTCAGACTCCAGCCCTACTGGAAACCGTTGAAAAGATTACGATTCTTGACAAGAACTTTAATCGGCAGGAGGTTGTGAATTACAATCCTTCCGCCAGCTTCGGGGTGTTACGACCGGGTAGTGATGCGAAGCAGATCCAGCTTCAGCTCAAAAACTTATCCGCAAACCCTGTGCAGTATGAAGCCAGCTACGTTTTACATGATAATGTCACCTCTGATCCGACTAAGCCTATTGCTACCCCTGATGTGAGCAACATTGCCGTTCAGTTGCAGGGTGTTGGCGCGAATGGAGCCATCACGGCAGAACCTGGCAAGTCACAACCGTTTTTCCTGTCTGTACAACCAAGTTCGAGTGCAGCTACAGGTGTATATGAAGGAGAAGTTATTTTAAAAAGCGCTGGACAGCCGACACTTCATCTTCCGTTCGTTGTGTATGTCGGCAAAGAAAATCCAACGACAGGTTTCGGCTTGCAGGATCTAAGTTTCACGAACCCGATTATTTATCCAAGTCGTACAGGTGCGGAGCGCACAACAGATTTGGCTTTCCGTCTGACCACAGATAAAACCAATCAGATCGCGCTCTATGTATACGGATTAGATGATAAGCTAATCGGTCTGATTGATGGGATTGCCACTACCAAAGAACAAGGAGCTAACGCTCGCCTCAAACAAGGCGCATATTCCTTTAAGGGGATTAACGGAAGTTATGTTGAATTTGATGAGAATGGCAAGCCTGTTCTGGATGCTAACGGTCAGCCGGTTATTCAACACTTGAAGGATGGCGTGTACAAGCTGGAAGTCAGCTCTCCAGAACTGAATGAAAAGGGAGAAGTTGAACGTAATACCGATGGTCCTAAACTGTTCACTGCCACGAAATCGATCCGCGTGGATAATAGTGCCGCTTCCGGTAGTAGTAGCGGCGGCGGAGGTGGAGGTGGCGGCAGAAGCAATACTACACCTTCTGCTGCAACGAATACATCCACCCCTGTCGCTACATCTGCACCTTCGCTGCAAAGCGTAGTGAAGCAAGGACAAGCTGTAAAAGCTGTGCCTACAGCCGTTGCGTTAAACAATAATGTACAGTCACTGACAGTAGCTGATGCAGATCTGCAGGCTACCGTGACAGCAGCTGGCTCCAGTCCGACAGCTATCGTATTGTCGGCTACTAGCCAAGCAGGCCAAACGACTAAGGCATCACTCACTTCGTCACAGCTGGCAACACTGGGCAAAGCCGCAGCAGGAAGCAGCCTGATTGTGAGCAATACAGGTTCTTCCCTGGCATTGCCGGTATCTGCTCTAAAAAATGCACCTGAAGGTGCAGGCATTGAAGTGGTCATCAGTAGCCAGGCAGAGGCGAGCGGCACATTTACAAGCAAGCTTAAAGGCTCGAATGTGATCGGCACCCCGGTAGGGTTTGAGGTCAACGTTGTCACTGGTGGCAAGAGTCAACCGCTCAAAGTGGTCCCAGGACAGTTCATTAGCCGATCCTTTACCGTACCTGGTCAAATTGATCCTAATACAGCCGGTGTGCTCTATACGGCGAATGGAAATGTCTATCCCGTTCCATCCGTTTTCACCAAGCAAGCTGATGGATCTACCATCGTTAAGGTAAGTCGTCCAGGCTTCTCCACGTATGCAGCGGCGACACGTCCTGTTAGCTTTGAAGATATTTCATCGTCGTATGCCCAATCCGAAATTCGATCGCTAGCGAATAAGTTGCTAATTAACGGCACAACCGACACAACATTCTCACCGAAGCAAAACGTGACGCGTGCAGAATTTGCAGCCTTGATCACCCGGGCACTTGGCCTGACACCAGGTACTGCTGCACCATTCAGTGATATTCCGGCAGGTAGCTGGTATTCCGGGGATGTGGCAGCCGCTTATGAGGCCGGATTGATTACAGGTCGCAATAACGACAAGTTTGATCCGCAAGCAAATATCAGTCGTCAAGAAATTGCTGTTGTGCTGGGCAAAGCAGTGGACTTGCTTCAAATCAAAACAGCAACCGATGGTCCTGCACGCACACCGTACCATGATACTTCATCCTTTGCAGGCTATGCCAAGGACAGTATTGAAAAAGTAAGTGCAGCAGGTATTATTAACGGAGCCACGATCAAAGGCTCTTCCTACTTCCAGCCGAATGCACCTACAACACGTGAGGCATCTGCCAAGGTGCTGCATGTACTTTTACAAAAAGCTGCGCTGATTAACTAACAATTAAAAAAGCCCCCCAAGCCGTTATTTAACCAAAGTCGCGGTTTGGGGGGCTATTCTTATGTTAGACCATAATCTGCGATACTATACTGTTCCTGCTAAAGGCAGCGTTACTTTAAATATACTCCCCGTTCCCAGTGTGCTTTCAGCTGTAATGCTCCCACCGTGAGCTTCCACGATCGATTGTGTAATAGCCAGACCAAGGCCCGCTCCACCTGAGCTGCGTGTACGTGATTCATCTCCACGATAAAATCGCTCAAATATCCGCTCCAGCTGTTCCTTCTCCATGCCGGGTCCATTATCACGAATTTGAATATCTGCCAGTTTCTTACCAGCCGATAGGTTGACATGGATCACGCCCTTCTCCATATCGGTATGTTGAACAGCATTGTGAAACAGGTTAAGCACGACTTGTTTGATCTTATCGCCTTCTGCCAATACCCGTACACCTGCTGTCATATCAAAAACTACCTTACGTGTGCCTGCCAGCATAAGGAGCTGCGGTTTCATTTCCAGCAGCAATGCATCTAGCGATATATCTTCCAGCTTCAACTCTGGTGTTCGATCCAGCTTAGCCAGCAATAGCAAATCAGAGACAAGCTTATTCATCCGCTTGGATTCACCATACATACTCTCTAGTGCTGATTGGAGCTGCTTTGGATTGGATGCTGCTCCACGAAGCAGCACTTCCAAGAAACCGTGAATGGATGTGAGCGGGGTACGCAGTTCATGGGAGGCATCCGCAATAAATCGTCGCATTTGCATCTGCAATTCCCGCTCGGCAGCAAAAGAATGCTCCAACCGCTCCAGCATTCCATTAAATGAAACTGCCAAGCGATCTACCTCATACTGACCCTGCTCTGCGTCAAAGCGCTCGTCCAAATTGCCCGCATCAATACGTTTGACTGCCTCGACCATTCTGGAAAGAGGAACCAATGTGCGGCGAAGCACAGGAAGCATAAGTGCTAAACCAATCGCAAGTGCAATCAGGGACAATAAAATAAAGGTGCGGAGTTGATTGATCAACTGCGCCTGCATAGAATTCGTGGATACGCCCATTTGAAGTAACCCTGACGAACGGTCTGGTGGTCCGAGTGGGCGAAACACAACCAGCTGCTCTTTTCCCTGAGCATCCGTAATTAATTGATAGCCGTGACGCATGCGCTTGCTCTGCTGCATTGCTTGATACTGCTGAGTGGTGAGGCGCGGCGGTTTAAGTCCATTTTCATTGGACAAGCTCTGGAAGGTGCCGTCTATACCTATAGAAGCAAGCGACATATCCGGCCAAAACAGAAATGGTCCCGGTCGATTACTTCTCCGATTGGTCTCATCTTGAGGAACAGTGACCCCAGCCCCGCTCTTTTCCTGCGAATCCTTAATCAATAAGTCGGCAGGTATTGAATTCAGCTGTGTATCCATAGCTTCCGCCCGACTGCGATACAAAAAATCTTTCATTAAAAAGTATTGGAGAAAACCGATCAATACGAGCAATAAAGCCAAAATGAGTAAGGTTCTGGCCAAAAGCTGGGACCGGAGAGAACGAAGCGCATATTTTCTCCGACTTTTCCCTCCCGCCTTCATAACAAATCCACTCGGTACCCAACACCACGCAGCGTCCGAATGACCCGATGTTCCTTATCTTTGAGTTTTTCACGTAAGGAGCGAATATACACTTCCACAATATTATCCTCGCCCCCAAAATCGTACCCCCAGACTCGGTCCAAAATACGACTTTTACTCAGCACAATTCCGTGATTCAACACCAGAAACTTCAATAGTTCGTATTCGGTAGGCGATAACTCCAGCACCTGGTTCTGATAGCGAATCTCCTTCCGTCGGTCATCCACTTGAAAGGGTCCGTGAACCACTTCCCCCAACAGGTCAGGGAACTGATTTCGCAAACGCGCTTCGATGCGAGCCAGCAGCTCATTAAAACTGAAGGGCTTTACGATATAATCATCCGCGCCGAGCTTGAGTCCTTTTACCCGATCATCCACATCATCCTTGGCTGTCAGCATAATGACTGCGATGTTATCCTCTGTCTCCTTAAGACTTTGGCATACCTCAAAACCGTTCATTTCCGGCATCATCACATCCAGCACCGCTACATGCGGGCGAAACTCTCTAGCCAGATCGAGCGCTGCACTCCCGTTCTCGGCGGTTCTGACTTCATACCCTTCATTAATCAGTCCAAGCTCTAAAAATTGCAAAATATGAGGCTCATCGTCCGCCAGCATAATCTTAACTCCGTGTATTGGTTTCATCATTAATCTTCCCTTTCATATTGGCGCATTTTTCTCACATTAAAAGTCGGTTCATTTTCACCTGTATCTAATATACCTGAATCCTGCCGTAAAAAAAGCACCTCATCTCAGCTTTCAGCTAACGTTCAGGGAGCGCTCAGAACTCATTAAGGTACGTATGGCATGATAATAGCAAGCCGGTAGTTCACCGGGCCAAGATCGGAAGCGACTGGTCATTCCGCAGTCCTGAAGATAGCGGCTAGAACAACGGAATAAAAACAAAGAATTTTCACAGGGAGTGGAATGAACATGATTAAGAAATGGTTCAAGACCAGGGCGGACCTCCCCCTGATCATCATTATGCTGATATCCGCATTTTTGAACGGATACAACATCTGGCAAGACAAATACGTAAACACCTACTACACGACGGCAGTAGCAAGCATGCTGCAGAGCTTTCATAATTTCTTTTTCGCCTCACTTGATTCTGCAGGATCGGTAACGGTAGACAAACCGCCAGTGGTGTTCTGGATTCAGACGTTGAGCGCCTATATATTCGGGCTTCACGGATGGAGCGTAATCCTGCCACAGGCGCTGGCTCAGGTCGGATCGGTCTTGCTCATCTACTTACTCGTCAAACCGAGCTTTGGTACACTGGCCGCACGCCTGGCTGCCTTCGCCATGGCAACGACACCGATAGCCGTAGCGGTTAGCCGCACGAATAACATTGACGCTATGTTGGTCTTCACATTATTGCTCGCAACCTGGCTGTTGTTCAGAGGCCTTAAAAATAGCAAAACCGGGTTGATCCTGGCTGCTTTTGCAGTCGTCGGCATCGCCTTTAACGAAAAAATGTTGCAAGCCTATATGATCGTTCCGGCGTTGGGCCTGTTCTATCTGCTGGCTTCCAAGTTTAACTGGAAACGTAAAGCAATTACGTTGGCAGGCTCGGCAGTAGTCCTCTTGATTGTATCGCTCTCTTGGGCAGTCATAGTGGACTCCACTCCAGCAGATGAACGTCCTTATATGGGGAGTAGCGGCACCAACTCTGTACTGAATTTGGCCTTCGGTTATAACGGCCTGTCCCGCCTGACAGGAGATCAGGGAACAGGTGGAAATCGTGGCGGTCAACGCTCAGAGCAGAACAACAACGCTGCAACCAATAGCAACAATACGAACACGGATCAGATCCAGACAACTCCATCATCCGACAGCACTACCACTACATATGATTCTGGTGCCAACAACATGACAGCAGGCGGACCTGGTGCAGGTGGTCAAATGCCACCGGGCGGATTCGGTGGGAACGGACAAGGCGCTCCTGGTGGAGACGGACAGGGTGGTCCTGGTGGTGGCCCGGGTGGAAATTCCGGTGGCGGCATGTTCGGTACTGGTGAAAAGGGGCCTTTGCGGTTGTTCCAATCTTCCCTATCAGGCCAAGCCAGCTGGCTGCTTCCGTTCGTAATCATTGCTTCCATCGGCTTGCTTGCCGGTATTCGACGCCGTAATATCACACAGAAACATAGAGAGGTTATCTTCTGGCTCGCCTGGTTGATTCCCGCAGCTGCATTTTTCAGCGTAGCAGGTTTCTTCCATCATTATTACCTGATTATGCTCGCACCACCGATTGCAGCGCTCTTCGGAGCAGGATTCGTAGAATTGTGGCAGCAGTATCGTGAGCGTTCCAACTGGCTCTCCTGGCTATTACCCGTGGCAGTATTGGCAACATCGGTATTTAGCTGGTTCATTCTGCAAAATTACAACGACACCATCGGTAGCGGCTGGTCCATCGCGGTATTGATCGTAGGGATCATCGGCACAGCACTTCTGGTAGTAGCACGAATGAAATCCGAGAAGTTCACAAGATATGCCATTATTGCAAGTGTACTCGCTATGTTTATCGGTCCTGTGTACTGGGCATTGACACCAATCGTCTACGGGGGGAACAGCATGATTCCACAAGCTGGACCGACTCAATTTGGCGGCGGTGGTGGAATGCCAGGCCGCAATGATGGCAACAGAGGTTCAGGCTTCAATGGACAACAAGCTGAAGGAATTCAAGCGAATAACCAGACCAATAATGCAGACAATCCCAGCTCTGACGGAAATACTTCAAGCACACAAACAAGTACTGACACGGAACAGAGATCTTCTACCCGCTCCAGAGGAATGGGAGGCCCGAACGGCAGTCAAAGTTTAGATCAAAAAACGTTGAGCTATTTGCAAAAAAACAACACAGGTGAAACCTATCTTTTCGCAGCAAGTAATTATTCAACAGCCGCTCCTTACCTGATCGAAGCCGGACAAAAGGTAATTATTATGAACGGTTTTGTGTCTTCCGATCCGGTCTATACCGTCGATAAAATCAAGGCGCTGGTTGAAAGTGGGCAAGTGAAATACTTTATGATTTCTGGTGGCGGCGGTGGACCGGATGGCGGCAACTCCGAAGTCACTGCATGGATCAAGGAACACGGCAAAGTAATCCCTACAGATGAATGGAAAACAACAACAGGGGAAACAAGTACAGCAGCGAAAGCAACCGACAGCGGAAACGACACCACAAACAGCAATGCGAGCGCTCAGAATGGCCAAGGTGGACCTGGCGGAGACGAGCGTGGCGGAAGCGGTACTTTATACGAAATCACATTATAAATGAGGAGGAACTACGAATGAGTGAACCTATCCGTTATTCCATAGTTATTCCAATGTACAACGAGGAAGCCGTTATTACGGAAACCTATCGGAGGCTGAAACAAGTCATGGGCTCAATGGGAGAGCCCTACGAGCTAATCTTCGTCAATGATGGAAGTTTGGACCGCAGCGTCCAGCTTATTAAGGAATTCAGTCTCAGAGATGATACGATTGTATTGATTGATTTCTCTCGCAACTTTGGTCATCAGCTAGCTATTACCGCCGGGATGGATTATGCGGTGGGAGAGGCGGTCGTCGTCATTGACGCCGACCTCCAGGACCCGCCGGAACTGATCGTTGAGATGGCTAACAAGTGGAAGGAAGGCTATGAAGTCGTCTACGCCAAACGGCTCAAACGCAATGGCGAAACTCGCTTCAAGAAATGGTCTGCCAGCCTCTTCTACCGCGTTCTTAAAGCATCAACGGATATTAATATCCCGGTTGACACCGGGGACTTCCGCCTAATGGATCGCAAGGTCATAGATGAATTGAAACGACTGCCGGAAAATAACCGATTCGTACGCGGCCTGGTCAGTTGGATCGGTTTTAAACAAACCGCTGTTGAATATGAGCGCGATGAGCGGCTCGCAGGCGAAACCAAGTATCCGCTAAAACGCATGATCAAGCTCAGTCTCGACGGGATCACATCCTTTTCGATTAAGCCGCTCAAGCTGGCAGGGTATATCGGCGCACTTTTGTCCATGTCCGGCTTCCTGTATCTGATGTATGTATTGTTTCTTAATCTTTTCACCGATTCCTATGTGATGAAAGGCTGGTCATCCATGATTAGCATCAGCCTGATCTTCGACGGGGTGATTCTGATTATCCTCGGTATTATGGGTGAATATATTGGACGGATTTATGACGAAACCAAAGCGCGTCCGCTCTACATTGTCCGTGAGCGTTTGGGTGGACAATACGATAACGGTCCGACGCATGCTATGAATGTTCCTGAACAACGCGACTCCCTGTACATGCAAGGAGCCCGTGACAGCCTGATTTCGGGTGCACGCACAGTGCGCGGCAACAGCGCGGCATATACTGGACCCAAATCCGGCCATGGAGCCTAATCCATGAATAGTCGCATAGCCCAGCTGCTTCCTATGATCCGATTTGGCATCGTAGGTCTGGTGAATACGGGTGTAGATTATATCATTTTCATGCTGCTGGCTTGGACCGGAGTGCCGGTCGTGGTGGCGCAGATCATTTCGTACAGCTGCGGCACAGCCAACAGTTATATTTTGAACAGCAAATGGACATTCAGCAAACAACAAGCTAACAACACAAACAAAGGTCAATTACTCAAATTTATCGTAATCAACCTCATCGTATTGGGGATAACCTCTTTATTGCTGCAAGTGCTTCACACTAAAACCGAGCTGCCGCTTGCTTTAGGCAAGCTGATCGCCACTGCAACCGGAATGATCATCAATTATATCGGGAGCCGATACTGGGTGTTCGGTTCCCCATCCCGAAAGGAAAGTGAGTCCCTATGAGAAAAATTACAAAAGCCGTTATTCCTGCCGCCGGTTTAGGTACCCGTTTTTTGCCAGCTACGAAAGCTTTACCGAAAGAAATGCTTCCCATCGTAGACAAACCAGCGATTCAATATATCGTAGAAGAAGCCATCAAGTCCGGAATTGAGAGCATCATTATCGTTACGGGGCGTAATAAAAAAGCCATCGAAGACCATTTTGACAAGTCCGTAGAGCTGGAGCAAGTACTGGAGAGCAAGGGTAAATATGATCTCCTGCGTGAAGTACAAAGCATCGGGGGCAAAGCAGTCATTCACTATATCCGTCAAAAAGAGCCGCTCGGCTTGGGGCACGCGGTACGCTGCGCACGTCAGTTCATTGGCGATGAGCCCTTCGCCGTGTTACTGGGCGATGATATTATGAATTCCTCCACTCCGGCGATTCGTCAAATGATGGATGTTTACGAAGCCACTGGCAAGCAAGTGGTCGGCGTGCGTACAGTGGAAGAACAGGATGTAAGTAAATACGGCATTATTGACTCTATCCGCCAGAATGGTCTTATTCACGAAGTCGGCGGACTTGTTGAAAAACCCGCTCCAGCAGATGCTCCTTCGCGGCAGGCCGTCATTGGTCGCTATGTATTGGAGCCTTCTATTTTCTCCATTTTGGATAATATGTCCACTGGAGCGGGCGGTGAATACCAATTGACAGATGCTCTGCATCAAGTAGCATTGCAGAACCAACTGCTCGCCTTGGAACTGGAGGGCACACGCTATGATATTGGTGATAAAGCCGGCTATCTGGAAGCGGTGCTCCACATGGGCATGCAGCGCGAAGATTTGCGTCCAATGCTTGACTCCATAATGCGTGAGTGGGCGCTTGCTTCAATGATAAAATAGGAGACTTTCCTCCACCGAAATCCGATGATGTTGTGAAAACACAAAAGTAGCTGGTTAAGCACATAAACTTGTACAATGTAAGAGTACAGAACATCGGAATTTGTTCGGTCGCCCGGCCGAAGCTAAGGAGGAAAAGACCCTATGATTCCTGAGGGAAATCTGCAAAGTAATGTGGATCGTTTCAATGGCTTTGCCGACAACTACGATCAGCACCGTCCAGAAGCGCCATCACTCGTGGTGGAAATCATCAGCCGCTATCTGGATCGGAACGTAGAGCTAGTTGCCGATATTGGCTGCGGTACCGGACTTTCAACCTTCATATGGAAAGACAGCGCTCAGCGAATCGTCGGCATCGAGCCTAACCCGGACATGAGAGGAATAGCGCAGCGCAAGCTGGAGAGAGCAGGAACGACAATGGCAGGAGCTATTTCCTTCGAGAGCGGGTTCTCCAACAACCTGCCCTTTGAGGACAGCACTGTAGACGTCATTACCTGCTCTCAATCCTTTCACTGGATGGACCCCGAGAGTACGCTTCAGGAAGCAGGCAGGGTCTTGGCTCAAGGCGGTGTGTTTGCGGCCTTTGACTGTGACTGGCCTCCAGTGCTGCAATGGCAGATAGAGCAAGCTTATACAGAGCTTATCACCAAAGCGGATGGCGTTTTGGAACAGGAAGCGCCAGTAGAGCAACGAGCTCATAAATGGAGTAAGGATCAGCATCTAGCTAATCTGCACCGCAGCGGACAATTTCGCTATACTCGGGAGATTGTCTTCCACAATCGTGAGCAATGTGACGCTGCTCGTTATACTGGGCTCGCTCTTAGCCAAGGGGGGATTCAGAGTCTTTTCAAACTTGGCAATCGAACGCTTGACGACGATATAGCTCGCTTCGTGAAGCTGGTAGAGAATCATTTTGAAGGCAGAACACTGGATATCCTGTTCAGCTATCGTATGAGACTTGGCATCAAGTAGAACAACACCAAAATTGTCGTGATCATATTCTCTTCGGCTCAAGCAAAAAAAGACTCTCCTTGTCTCGTGAAAGCGAGTACGTAGGAGAGTCTTTTTTCATTCAATACATTTCTACTACTATTTCCGTACAATCTCTAGTAGTAGTGTAGTGTAGTTTTGCTTCACCTTCCTCTTAAGAAGAGTGGACAGCTAGAATGTGCGCCAATCGATCTGGGTAGTTTGTAATGATGCCGTTCACTCCAGCCTCCAGCAGACGTTCCATTTCTTCCGGCTCATTCACCGTCCATGGGTGGTAGACGACACCTAATGCCAAGGCCTCAGACACAGCTTCTGGTGTAACCACTTGCTTATAGGCATGAAGTGCTGTAACCCCGAATTGGGTTGCATATTCCGATGGGCGAACCATAATTTCAATATATAGCGCTCCCGTCTTGATCTCAGGGGCTATCTGCGCACAGAGCGCGAGCGATTCGTGATTGAAGCTGGATAAGATCACCCGCTCTTCCAATCCGAAACGCTTCACAGCGGCAATAACCTCTTCCTCCATCCCTGGATAGAGATGAACACTATTTTTCAATTCCAGATTAATAATGGTATCCGAGGACTGGGCCAGTTCCAATAACTCATCCAGCATCGGTACCCGCTCACCTCGGAATTTCTCATCAAACCAACTGCCTGCGTCCAGTTTATTTAATTCTTCCAGCGTGATATCTCTTACATCTAGTGGACAGCCTGTCGTGCGCTCCAGCGACTCATCGTGAATTAGCACCAAATGCCCATCTTGGGTACGCTGCACATCCGTTTCAATACCCGTTGCTCCCAGTTCCAACGCATGGCGGAAAGCCACCATCGTATTTTCAGGACATACCCCTGAAGCTCCGCGATGTGCAAAATTAATCACCTTCTGGGTCATAGTCACGATCTAATCCCTCCTGTCATTTCAAACAAGAACATTGTACTCGTTCATTGTTTGGGCTGTATAAAATATTCATCCCAGATGCCTGTTCTTCTACGCGGGTTGAACGATCCTCCCGATCCAATCCGAATAAAATGTATTCCCGTTCCGTCGATCAAATTCAGCTGCCGCAGACTCTGCCAGTGGTCTGAAGTACGCAATGATCTCTTCTAACGTACGTTCCTGTTTGCCCCATTCAAAAGATGCAGGCATCCGAATCAAACGAAGTTTGCTCGAAGTATCCAGCTTTTGCAGCAGCCCTACCATCGCTGCGTAAAAATACATTTGCTCCAATCCGCTCTCATAGTCCAGTGCGATATGCAAATGACGTTCCACCACTCCGATGCCTTCAATCGGATTTGCAACTGTCAAATACTCAATATGCTCTGCGATCGTTTTCAGGAAGTCTCGGTCATCACGAACCAGGCGATAGCCTTTGCGATACTGCTCCTTCGCCTGATCAACCTCGCCTTGACGATACAGCGGCAATAGCACCTGCGAGAGCGTCACATGCGGTACTTCTGCACATCTCATCCGTCCCGATAAAATCGGTTTTGCCACGGCAAGCGCCTGCTCGTCTTCTCCGGTCAAGTAATAGAACCTCACCATCTGGCTCTGCTCACAGGCTTCACAATCACTCATACTGTCTGGCTCAATCACGCGGAACATATCCAGATACCGCCGTGCTTCATCCAGTTCCCCCATGTCCATCGCGATGCGGAACTTATAATAGTAATATGGACGCTCATTATACCCGTATTCGGCATAACGTCTGCGCATATCCTCCACCAAATCTTCGATTTGAGTCTTCGATATATTGGAAAAGCTGCACACCTTCCCGAGTATCCATTTGTAGTTCCACAACAGCTCAACGGGGTCGTACTCCTCTGGATTTTGGTCAAATTGACCCAGCTGCCATGAAAAAGCAATCAGTGATTTCAATGGATATCCGTTAAAAATAGCACAGTCTACAATCTCTCCCCGAATTTCATAAGCGAGCTCCTTCAAACCTGAAGTATCCGCCAAGCGAACAGCCTCTTCCAGAATGGCCAGCTTCGCCGCCCCTCCGGGCATATCCTGCGCCTGCTCCATCAATTCATATATCGTCTCTTCCATTTGAATCCTCCTTTATTACGCAATTACGTATTCTGTCCGTTCCCTAATCCCCAATTGATAAAATGCAGCACACTCCGGTTCATCAGCTCCAGCTCACTGCGGTTCATCGGATAGTGACCCATCATAAGTGCATTCACATACATCATTTCTGTGGCAGCCGTAATCATCTGTGTATCAGTAGCTTCAAAAATTCGCTCCACTACCGGGTTGTTGAAATTAAAATACAAGGTCGAGTAGCCCGCGTTCTGCTGGACTCCCGCTTTTAGACTATCTAGCACATTGGAAAAAAGTGAAGTTGTCTCTTCAACTGTGTGTTCCATGGAGCGCAAGGTTAGTGCATCCTGTGAAATGGTGTAAAGCACAGGCAAGCTCGCAGGCTCAAAACGCTTCAACTCAGCACGGCAACGCATTGGCTGCAATGCAGCATCCATCACACGCAGCACACCGTAATACTTTGTGTGCTCTTCCTGCGTCAGTCCGGTAAATGATAAAGATACATCCTCAGGGCTGAGCCGCTCTGTTTGCAGGGTAGCGTCGATCCAGTGCAGCTTATCCAAAATTTCTGCATCATAGATATATCCGCCATTGATCACCAGCATCGATTGCGCTGCCGCCACATGCGTAATCTGGCGATACTCATCCACGGTCGCCGTGTAATGGAGCGGACGTCCGCCCGCCTCTCGGATCAGTTCACTCAGCTCGCGCCGCCCAAATGTACTTTCGAAGGAAAACCAGCGATGCATAATCCGCAGAAACTCATCATCCTCAACCGCGAGCGCCTTCATGGACAGCTCATGCAAACGAATCCAGTGCTGCAAGCGGTCTGGCTCATATTCCGCCATGCGTAGCAGTTCTTCGCGAATACAGGTCCCCAATTCAGAACGAACCGCATCAAGCTGCTCATTTTCATAAAAATATTCACGTGATGCCGTTGGTTGCAATTCATCTGTCCAAATCAGGCTTTTAATGAAAAATGCCCATTCTGGCAATACATTTTCCGCTTTGTCAGACACGAGCATATGCTTCAAGTACACCCGATGCAGCCGCTTGCTGTTCAGATTAACACTGCGAGGCAAAATGAATGCAATCCCGCCTGTTCTACCCGATGCTGTCCGTAGCGGTATAAAATCACTGAAGCGCTCACCCATCAGACGATAGCCTAAATCCAGCACCTCACCGCGGCGGCTCCGTAATTGTTCCGGGTCTTGCATCCAGCTTGTCGATGGAAGATTGACCTGCTTGGTCTCCCCGTCTACAGACAGCAGGACAGGATAGGGAAGCAAGGCTCCATAATAAAATAAAGAATCTTTCACCTGAGCTGGCTCATAATAAAACTCGCTCCCTGGCTTGCAGCGCAAATAAATTTGCGTCCCTGTAGGCAATTGGGTCTCTAATCGACGAATTGTATATGTCCCATCCGGCTTCCCTTTCCATTCCATAGAGACGCCTTCCTTCACCGAACGGGTCAGTACTACAATCTCATCGCTCACCATAAAACAAGACAGTAAACCAATCCCAAAACGCCCGATAAATGAAGTCTCCGAGGTCAGCAAGTCAGCTCCCTTCTTGGAAGACTGCCCGATGATCGACAGAAACCGGTGAATGTCTTCTTCCGACAATCCAATCCCGTTATCCTGAATCATCAATACCTGCTGGTCCCCGGCACCGGATAGCTCCACGATGACTTTGCCTTCATAGTCGTTACTCTCAAAAGCTGTATCTCCAAGAGTATTGTCTTCTTTCAATGGTTTACTTTCAGCAGCAGCCTTCCCCAGCTCCTTGCGAGCTGTGATCGCATCTGTTGCATTTTGCAGTATTTCACGTATAAACACTCGTGGACTGCTATATAAATGATTGGCCAAAATATCAATCATGCCGCCCAAATTCACTTGAAAACGATATTCGTCCGTTTGACTCATAGAGATCATTCCTTTCTCGAAATGCTACAGCCATCTTTTTTTAAAATAGCTATCTTTTAAAGTATAACGTGGATTCAAGTCGGATTACACACCCTCGTTTCAGATATCAATTCATTGACAACCGTATAACAGGGTCTTTTTTCACCCGGGAATGTCGGACCTGGGTCTAATTAACTTCACAAAAATGAATGAAGCACGAACACTTAGTGAATAAGGATCATCTTTACCTAGTTAAATTTAGGAATAAACATAATATTTATTAAAATTATCCCTTCCTTTCGGGCACTAGATCGATGGAGGGACAAATGACTCATTTTATACAAAAAGCCCGCATTCCTGCTCTTGTAGTAGCCTTACAAGAGAGAATGCGGACTTATTAGGCATAGCCTAGTGTGTTCCTTTTAGAAAGAGAATTAATGAGACTTAGCAAGACGGATCACGTTCCACGAGGCTTTACCCAAATGGGCTTTTATAATTCCGTCTTCAAGCTTGGCATTGCCACCGTTATGAGGTGTAACCATTTCACCAGCTGGGCTGTTGGTCGCTTTGAGATCATCATGCTCCAGCACAGTGTGCTCGACAATGCGGTAACCCTCAAAACTGCGTACATCTACCGTCAGCTCCAGCGATTCAGACAAGTGACGGTTCACTGCAAAGACCGTCAGCGCGTCTCCCTCTTCATCATAAACTACAGCGCTATCCAGATAAGGAATATCTGTAAAGTCTTTGGAGTCGTATTTTTCGGAGTCCACTACAGGCATCAGCGATATCCCACGACCATAACGGGAGGCATGCAGATACGGATAGAAGATCGTTTGCTTCCACGCTTTTCCGTTATTTTCGGTCATGATTGGTGCAATAACGTTGACCAGTTGAGCCATACAAGCCATTTTTACACGGTCTGCGTGACGCAGGAACGTAATCAACATGCTGCCGACCAACAATGCATCTTCAAAGTTGTAAATATCCTCAAGCTGCGGTGGTGCCACAGACCATGGATCAATTTTTTTGTCCGCATCATTGGAGTGGTACCACACATTCCATTCGTCAAAGCTGAGCATCATTTTTTTCTTGCTGCGTTTCTTCGCTTTGATATAATCACAAGTCGAAATGACTGTACGAATAAAATGATCCATGTCCATAGAACGTGCCAGATAATTAGCCGTATCATTGTCATGGTTGCCGTAGTATTGGTGCAGGGAAATATAGTCAGCTACCTCATACGTATGATCCAGTGTGGTTGCCTCCCATTCCGGGAACGTCGGCATCGTGGAGCTGGAGCTTCCACAGGATACAAGTTCAATGTCAGGGTCAATCAGCCTCATAGCTTTTGCAGATTCTACAGCCAGACGACCATATTCCTCTGCTGTCTTGTGACCAATCTGCCATGGACCGTCCATTTCATTGCCAAGACACCAGGTTTTAATCTTATGTGGCTGCTCTACACCGTGACTACGACGTAAATCACTCCAATAGGAGCCTCCTGGATGGTTGCAATATTCCACCAAATTACGCGCCGCATCAATACCACGCGTACCCAGATTCACCGCCATCATTACTTCGGAGCCAACATCCTGGGCCCATTTAAAAAATTCATTCGTCCCTACTTCATTCGGTTCGACCGTTCTCCACGCCAGCTCTAACTGTCTAGGTCTGGATGCGACAGGGCCAACGCCGTCCTCCCAATTGTAACCGGATACAAAATTACCGCCTGGATAGCGTATAATAGGAACATCTAGTTCTTTTACCAGTTCTTTAACATCATTACGGAAACCGCTTTCATCACTAGTTGAATGAGTAGGCTCATAAATACCACCATATACAGCACGCCCGAGGTGCTCTACAAAAGAACCATAAATGCGTTTATCGACTTCAGCAATACGAAAAGACTTGTCTACGATCATCTTTGCTTTTACAGCTGCTGCCACCTAAACCATCCTCTCTGAATGCGAAAATAAAATTTGTTGTACCTAAAGCTAACAAGCCATTTTATTAACGCTTTCAATATAACACACCATAATCACTATAGTCAATATTATTATTAAATACTTAATATATATATTAATAAAATAATATTAAACGATAAGTATTTGGTTACGTATTTTATATATCAGTTTACCAGTAGCTGCTCTAAACTTGTATAAAAACGACCTATATCTCCCTCGTTTAACTCCGGAAAAACCCATTCTTGCGAATATCGCTGCTCTGTCTGTATAGAGATTTGAATGCTGTCAGCCTCTGCTACAGATATCACAGAAAGCTCAATATCAACCCCTGATACATCTTGCTCTTTGCTCCAATTTGAAATATGCTGAGCCTCTACGCAGAAAATGGCAATATCCGTATACGCACTATAAGCCATTGCCCCGGCAGCGATTATTAATGCCTGTAATCCATGGATTGCAGCTTTAAGAGGCAAATACTCCATATCATGCAGCATAGCGGTAGGCTGGTCTACCACGATCCAGCTTTGATATCCATCTCGGGCAAAGAAATCTCTCAGCACATGCAAAAAATATAGGATATCAAACTCCTTGCTATAATACATGCAAATAAGCGGAATGTGAGAAGCTTCTATCGCAATCGTCTCCTCCTGCTTTATAAAGAAATGATCCTCTTGCTGCCACCAGCGCAAATGGTCAGATAAAAAAGGCGGGGCAGGAGTGTGGCGTTGACTTGTAGAGATATAAACGACATGTTTTCTATAATGCACAGCCAATTGCTCCACTTCCTGCAACTCTTCTGGTTCCATTGTGCCCAGCAAGACAATCGTATCTGTCAGATCCCCACTCCATTTTCCCGTCCTAAAGGCTGAATCCGGCTGCTGCTCCTGCTCCCGGAGGATCGCTTGTTCGATGAATGCAGCTACTTTTGTGCGAGGAATTTGGGCTTCATATGGGGTCTGAAAATAATAAGGTGCTACCGAGCCAACTACGCCCTCCCCCTTAAACACATGTGCACGTCGTATCCAATCTGGATGTTTGTATTGGATTACAGGTAAATCCGTATCCTGTATCGGACGGTAGCTATTCTCATACAGTATATATTTTAGCTTCTCTATAGAAGGAACATGCTTGGACTGCTGCAAAGCTTTACACACCTGGGCCGTAACGAATGGAGTGGCATAGCTATTGCAATTGGAGCAGCGCACAATCCCTCCCGTTGAATCTACCAGTTCATGTCTGGCAAAAGCGGTAAATTCAATACCACTTGAATAAGCTTTTTCAGCATCATATGTATATTGCCCTACCATAAGTATGCCGCTTCGGTCACAGCGCACTCCAATCACATTAGCAAAAGAAGCCGGATAAGTAAGAAGCCCCCCGTTTTGTGCAGCACATACCATAATCAGTCCTGCTCTAGCTGCATCATTTACAGCTTCTCGCAGCATTTCTCGATCCCGATACTTTATGCTTCCCAGGCTCATATTCGCTACCTGTACCCCATGCTTTACACACCAATCCAGTGCGGCACAAAGCTGCACCGCATTTCCTTTTCTATCGTTCATTATTTTCACACTGCTAATCATCGCATCCGGGAAATACGTTTGTACAATAGCAGCACACAGCGTACCGTGATTTAAGCTACGCCCATCTTCTGCGCCCCCATGCGCTATTTCGACGTCGTATAATAAATGAGAGTTCAGGAAGTCAGCATTCACCCCATCGTCAATGATGGCTACATGGATCTTGGCATTCATTGTTTCTCCCCCTCCTCCTTCGGATCGCGAAATGGTTCTCACTGCTCTGTTCCATTTCATTAAGTAAGAGGAGGGTGCCTCTACGAACGTTAGCGTTCGTCTATAAGCACCCTCCTAGTTCGTGTACTATACGCAAAATAACTGGATCAGACTGCAATATTTACGTTCGTACCTGCAGCCTTCTCCTCTTTTTTAGCCGAATCCTGGTAGGCATTGATTTCTTGTTCAGTCCACACTCTGCCGGCCTCTGGACTTACCTCCTTCTCATCCTTTGGCTCATCCCGTTCAGTCATCGTCGGTGCATTATTCGCGGCTTCACTGATGCGCTCATTAATACTCGCTGCGATTCCCATAATTTCTCCGTCAAGCCCTTCTGCCTTCTCACGCAAAGCCGCTGATTTTGCAGGGTTAGTGCTTTCCCAGCCCTTAGCCTCGCTTCCCAATGTGATTTGTGCCATTTTAGCTATTTTGGCATTCTTCAACTCATTGTTTGCAGATACTATACCATGCATGGTATAGGTGATCAGATTCTGTCTCTGTTCCTCAGCAGTCTTGGGTATATATTGTTCCTTTTTACCTTCCTGAGCCTCTTTTTTACTGTCCTCATCCATGCCTAAGGCCTTTTTTTGTTCTTCCAGTGACTGTTTTTGAATGTTCTCATCAATTTGCTGAATCTGCTTATCGATCTCCTCCATTTCAGCCTTTACAGCTTCTGGACCGAGACCACGCTTGAGGGCATTACTTACATAGTCCGAACGCCTCTCCATTAAATTTTGCTTTTGCTCTGTCAATTGTTGAATAATCTTGTTTTGCGGCTTGCCTATACTCTTTCTTTCAGCCTGCGCAGAAAGTGGATGCCGTAGTTCAAGTCGGTTGTTATCTGCGGTGCGGAACGGCGATTGGTGAGATGATGTAAAAGATACATTCATCCTAAAACCTCCAATTCTCTTCTAATAAGTGATTCTAGAGGTATATCGGATTTTTTTGTATGTTTTTGTATGTTTTATCATCATTTTCACAAATCCTTCATTCCTTTTCCACTGCCAAGCAATCCTTTATCGTCTCATACAAGCTGTTATATGTAAGCAACCCCCCTTCCAATATACGCTCCTCCGGAATTTGGATGGCGAATCTTTTTTCCACCTCAAATAATAGATATACCAGATCTCGGGGAAACAACCTCATTTCTGGCCCTAATAAAGTAGCCTCTTTATTGATCTCGCTCGCTTTGATGTTAAAAAGTTCCCCAAATATATTTTCCAGCTTAGCTCGTGTTTCTGTTACATCCTGAGTAAAGTTCATATTTTCCCCTCCATTAGAACTGAGCTACATGATGATCGACCGAAAAATAGTGTAAAATGTCCTCCGTCAGCTTGCCCATATCCTCATCGCTAGACAGATTGAGTATAGGCACGGGATAACTGGAAAACTCTTGTTTTTTCTCTTCCACAAAACGAGGATTAACAGAAGCATATTGCAAATTCACTGAGGAAGAAGAATAGCTATCGAATACATTGTTACTCAAGGCGTATCCCAGCAATGAAGAGGAAAAGCGATTTTCCATGTATTGTTTGACATGCTCCAGGTATTTTAGATTATATTCATCATAATGAAGACAACAGATCAGCCCATCGGGTCTAACTGCACGGGATGCCAAAAATGAGGTTACTCCAAAATAATTCGTGAATGTGTTATTAAAAGGAACAATCCCGCCTGGGATACCTACGAGTATCAAATCCGGCTTTTCACTCTGCTCTATTTTTTTCAAATATCGATTAAACATAATAATCTTTTGCGTCTCGGTCATCCCGCCCTCAAACATAAACTGCGGGAAAGAATGCGCACCTATCAGCTCTCCGCATCCGTTAGATGTCACTTGCGATACCTGATATCCTTGTGCTTCAAGCTTCTGCCGGATGTTAAGCTGCAAATTAAGCTTATGGGTTCGCTCGTTCAGACCTATTACAAACAAAACCGGTGTAAAAAAATCATGTATGGCGGAAGACGGGTCCGGTGGTGAAATATGTTCCGTGCGCACATCAAATGTATTTTTTAAAATCAGCTTGTAGCCATGCTCCTCACCGGGCTGAATGAGTTCCATACATGAGTCTGGCAAAGTGAAATTAAACATAACTTTTTTTCCAAGTTGTCCAGCCTTCTTGATCACTGGGAGATACACCTCAGCTACATCCAGCTTGAAGTTAGATTGTACCAGTAAAATGTCATCACAGCTCTCTAATTCCTGTTCCAAGCAAGACACCGGCTTCACGATAAGGCCTGTTACTTGTCCCTTGTCCACCACACAGGCATCTTTCCCGATCATACCCGACCCTTGAAAAGAAATAAGTACAACTTCCCCATAACTTCCTAATAAGTTCAAGTTTCTAACCAGAGCTATCGTTTCATAATCAAATGGAAAAATGATTAATTTATTCGTCATGGAGACACCCCTCATGCTTTTTCAAAATCAAGGATCGTATCCTCAGAGAAATCATATCCCAGCTCATTCATCATGCAAAAATCAAGTAAGGTATGCCTGATATCATTCTTAACTACAGAGCAGTGACTCAGCTTCTTTTCTTTAGACAAGGTGTGCAGATCATCTGCTACAGCCACACATAGCGTACAAAAACGGAAGTTCCAGCAGTCTTTACATGCATCCTCCGTAACCGTCCCTACATTTAAAATTTGGCTGATTTTATCTATTTCAAAGCCAGTGTCCACCTTTCCAATCTGCACGACCTCCGACTGCTCACTCACCCGTTCGCATGGAAACAAGTTTCCATGTACATCAGCAAACAGGCGTTGAACACCGGGCACACAGGGTCCGCCATGATGTGCTTCTATAGGCATCCCCGCCGAAGGCTTTCTATAATGAAACATTCGGAAATAAATCTGAATATAATAGTCTTTAATCAGTTTGGAGACATGGCTTTCATCTACTCTTCCAAACTTGGAGAGCATCATTTTAAAAACCTCATAACCCCTCTGCTCAATAAATTCATTCCTGTACAAGATTTCATCCTTCACATAAGCATCATTAATGTAGGAAGACCTCACACTGTACAGACTTTCGAACGTTTCATAGTTCGTATAAAAGTCGTTAATGCAACCAAAATCATTGCGAGTATCCAGCACCACATTAAAATTAATCCATTCAAAGAGAGCAGGGTAATTCCTTTTAATTGTGTCTACATTGGCAATGATCGTATCGAACGAGCCCCGCCCGTTAACAGCAAACCGTCTGTTTCTGTCATGATTCTCCTGATCTCCGTCCAGACTGATCGTCAGCACAAAATGATGCTCATCCAAAAAGTCCAAAATCTCTTCATTAAGCAGCGTACCATTGGTCGTTAAGTGAAAACCCACATCTCTGTATGCTACCTGCTCCTTGATATATTCAACACATTGCTTGATCAAAGGGAAATTAATAAGCGGTTCTCCCCCATAAAAACCAAAGTCCAAGCGGTCACTGTCCACTGACCGATCAATGACAAAATCTATACACTTGCGCGCTGTCTCAAAATCCATCATCAGACTGGTATGACCCCGATTCTCATATCCTCCTGAATACACGCAATAAGAGCATCTAAGATTGCAATTTTGAGTGACCTGCAAAGTTAGGGTCTTCAACTGATGCTGAAGCATATGCTCCAAGTGCTTCGTCTTCGGATGCATCATAATCTGTGGACGCTGCGAAGATAAAAATCCGTTATCCAACAAGTCACGGATATACTGCTGCAACTCCGGTGTAGCATCCATCTCATCCAGGTCGAAACTGGAATGCGAATTCAGAAAATGATAAGCCTCCTCTTTAATCCGTAAGATTAAATTGGTATTTACATCATATACATAATGGTGGAGTCTCGTCTGAAACGTGTATATAAAAGGTTGGCACATGTTCATGATTCACACCTACTCTGTTTTGATGTGGACAGAAGAGCCTGCAATTTCCAGGCTCCTCCATACAAATATAAACTTAATAATTACCAATTCCCGTTCCATTATCTCTGCGATAAGAACCGTCACTTTCTCGCGATGTATTGGAGCTTCGAGTCAAACTGCCAGCACAATAACAGGAGCAAGGACAATAACAGGAACAACCACAGCCAAATGCCTCAATCGTGTCGCCTACATTCGTACTTCTTTTCACAAGCTTGCGCATGTAAAACTACTCCTCTCATTTTTTAATATGATTAAAACGGGTGTTCACCCATACTAATTCCTTACATAGTGTTAAATCACACGATGAAAGCGTTTGTTTTTTTTCATCATTTTATAGGGACCTCTTCTTTCTCTGATATCCATCCTCTGTATTCCGTATGACAGGTCATAAAATGTGAATGTGTTCCGATTTGGAGTGGTTTGCCACGTTCCAACAAAATAACTCTATCGACATGCGCTAATATCTCACTGTGATGGGTAACGATCATTACGGTCTTGTCACGCAATCGGGTCTTCAACAATTGTTGGACATTTAGCCTGCCTGCCACATCCAAATGGGAAGTCGCCTCATCGAGAATATACAATGGCGCTTCTCTGACCAATGCCCGGGCCATGGCTATTTTCTGTCTTTGCCCTCCCGACAGCTTGGAGCCATTCGAGCCTATTGGGAAGTCATCTGCGAAGCTGTGAACCAAATCTTTCAGACCAACCTCCGCGATAATTCTCTCTATCGCTTCATTACTGACTTCTGTGCCTAAGAGGATATTTTCAAAAAGAGTAGTATCAAATAAATATAAATGCTGGCTGACCAAGGCTATCTGACTTCGATACTCATCTATTTCATAGCTTTGAACGTCCATGCCGTCATAAGTGATCATCCCCTGATCAGGCTGGCTGAACCTCATCATCAAATCCAAGAGCGTAGACTTTCCTGCCCCGTTTGCTCCTATGATAGCTATCTTTTCCCCCCGGGCAATCCTAAAGTTCACGTCGGATAGGATCGGCTCATCCTTGGTATATGAAAAAGAAACATGATGAAACGAAATGTGGTCCTCAGGAGGCGGCTCAGGGAGAACAGACGCAACAGGGACTGAATTAGATGTCTCTTCCTCTGCCCAATCCAAAAACTGATAGTATCGCACGGCAGAAGGAACAACTTCGGCCAGCATGTAGCCAATGTTTAAAATAGCGAAAATGGGAGTGGTAACATAAGCACTGTAAGTAACAAAGGCAAAAATACCACCTACAGTGAGCTGTAAACGAAAAATAAGATCAGCTCCAACAACATACACAAGCATCATCAGAAGTTGAATTACAATCGATTCTGAAGCGATATTCCAAGCATCCAGAAGAGACAGTTTCCGTTCCGAATCTACAATTCGCCGCTGTTTGGATGAGAATTGCTGATGCTTACCAGGGATAAGACCAAACATCCGCTGCTCCTTCATCCCCCCGACAGATTCCCCAAACCACTGGGCAAAATCACTGCTGCCTTCAATCAAATCCCCCACCAGTCTTTTTCTGCGCTTCACAAAATACTTCACTACAACATATTTGATAGGCAAAAAGCACAGCACAATTACAGTCATTTTCCAACTAATAAGCAGCAGACCACATAAACCACCAATCATACTGAACGCCTGCATAATAGTAAAAAACACTCCACTATCTGTGATCCTTGAAACATTACCTACATCTGTACTAATCTGGTTCAACAGTTCAGCTTCGTTGGTTCGTTTAAAATAGCTCATTCGGACTCTTGTCAGATGCAGATACGCCTTTTCAAATAAGGAAAAAGTAACCTGTGCGCTTAAGCCTGCCCGAAAGAATTCTTTACACACATTCAGCAGCTTGTCCAAGCAAACGATGAAGAACGCAGCAGAAGTGTACAGGACTACAGCCCGCATATCTCCTTTCAAGAGACCTTGATCTACAATAGTCTTGCTTGTCAAAGGCAACAATATATTCAAGCCCGCTGATACGATGAGACATGTCACAATGATCACGACTGTCTTCAAATGAGGTTTAAAGGTTGCTGCCAAGTGTTTGTATACTACAGAATCCTTCATCCTTTTCCCCCTTCAGCTGGTGCGCCCTCTCCCCCTATTAACTAATTCCGTATCGGAATCAAAATCACCTTAAAATATCTCTTAACTGTTCTAGTAATTCCACATTTTCGAGATTAAATATGATTTTTGTCATTCTTCAAAATTGGTATTAATGTATACGATTGGAACATGTAAAAGTCATTTATCTTTTTATCCGTCCAAAGGGGGCTTGAACAAATGCCGACCACGATGGTTACTGACTGTTGCAAAGAGGATCAATGCAGAGGTAGTTCCAGATGCTTTTACAAAAAAATTTGTGAACTGTATCTGAGTGAGGTATATCGGTTCTGTATGCATTTAATCAAGAATCAATCTTGTTTTAAATTTATGGCAGAAGAATGTACACAAGATACTTTTGTAGCGGCAAGACAGCAATTGGTCAAGCTCAAGCATCACCCCAATGTTAAGGGATGGCTGTACCTTACGGCTAGGAATCTCATATATAAATCATTTAGGTGCTACTATACGCAAAGAAAGCATGAAACTACGCTTGAATGTGAGAAAATATGTGGTTTTTCGAATTCGGTAGAGGAGGAGTGGGAGAATCAAAAGCTGGAAGATGTGGATACGGTGATTGTTAGCATACTGATGCAGCTTTCCAACATTGAATATACGCTCTATCAGGATTACTTTTGTCAACAACTGCCTGTTTCCTTCCTCGCTGAAAAATATAATATTTCAGTTACGGCGACAACGACCCGGATTTACAGACTAAAACGAAAAATTCGTACATTATCCCATCAATATTGTCTAACTCATATATAAATATATCCATGTAAAGCAAAAAAGCGGAGCTTCTCTCCTAAAGAGAAGCTCCGCTACTCGTTCTGGTGACTAAACTTGCTTTCACCCTATACCCCTACTTAATTCCCGAAATTGTATAATTCTCGATAATATACTTTTGGAAAATAATGAAGATAATCATAATCGGAACGACCATAAAGGTCGAACCCGCCATTTGCAGGGCAAATTGACTTTCGTTCTGTCCCTTGAGCAGTGACAAACCTACGGACAAGGTGTACAGCTTCTCATCGTTCGCAATAATGAGCGGCCATAAGAAGCTGTTCCATCCACCGATGAAGGTCAGGATCGCCTGTACCGCAATAATCGGCGTCGAAATGGGCAGCACGATTTGTAAAAAAGTGCGGAACTCCCCTGCTCCATCAAGTCGTGTCGCCTCCAGCAGTTCTTCCGGGATATCGGACATGAACTGCCGGAAGAGGAAGATCGCGAACGCGCCCACCAATCCAGGAAGCACAATCCCCAGCATGGAATTGGTCAACCCCATCTGGTTTAGAATCAAATAGACGGGAATCATCGTCACTTGACCTGGAATCATCATGGTTGCCAGCACCAGATAGAACAGGAAACCTTTGCCCTTAAACTGAAATTTGGCAAAACCATAACCCGCCATAGCGTTAAGGAATAATCCGAAGAAGGAAGCTAGGACAATGATCAGCGTATTTGTCAGATAGGTTCCAAACGCCATGCTATCGAATAGGATTTTAAAATTATCCAGTGTAAAATGCTCCGGCCAGATGGTTGGAGGAATTTTGGTTACCTCGCCCTCTGTCTTAAAGGAGGATAAAATCATCCACGCAAAAGGCAGCACCATCAACAGACCTCCCACAGTCAGGAGAATCGCCACGAACCATTGAAATGTTTTTTCACCACTGCGCGTATTGGCGCGGGCTTGCTGAACAGCTGTTTTCACGTTCATCACCTCTCTCTATCAGGACTCCGCTTTATTTTGCAAACGGAACTGAATCAGCGTTACCGCGATGATCGCGAAGAACAGAATGAACGATCCCGCCGCGGCATACCCGAATTTACTAAATTGGAAGCCGTTATTGTAAATGAACAAGGATGCCGTCAGCGTACCGTCCAGCGGTTTCCCTTTGGTCATGACAAAAGGTTCCTCAAAAAATTGCAGCCAGCCGATCATCGTCGTGATGGACACGAAGAAAATAGCGTAACGAAGCTGCGGCAGCGTAATATAACGAATTTGCTGCCATGTATTGGCCCCGTCAAGCTGGGCCGCTTCATAATAAGAGCCTGGAATGCCTTTAATAGCCGCAATAAAAATAATCATGTTTAAACCGATGCCCCGCCAAACCGCTAACACAATCAGCGAAATTTTCGCTACTGTTGGATCGGTCAGCCATGGGACGGGACCTAAATTCACCAGACCAAGCACGTAGTTGAATAACCCAAGCGTCGGATTATACAGATAGCTCCAAACCACTGCGACCGCAACCACATTCGTTACGGACGGCAGATAGAACACGACGCGGAATACTTTGAAAGCACGTGATTTACCCATGTTAATCAGAATCGCGATGCTGAGCGAAAATATCAGCACCAGCGGAACGCCAATGATAACAAAGAACAACGTATTCCCAATGGACTTCAAAAAGGAAGGGTCCAAAAGCACGTTCGTGTAATTTTCCAATCCTATAAAGCGAATACTTTCATAATTAACGAGTCCGGACAGATCCATATCCGTGAAGCTGATCACGAGCGCCAGTAGTATCGGCAATAACGAAAACAGCGTTAACAGGATGATGGAGGGACCGATAAACAAGTATGGCGCAAGCTTCTGCGAGCTTCCTTTCATGCCTTCACTCCCTTTGACAATGACGGATATGGATCATTATTTTTTCATTATACTTGCAGCCTGCTGATTAAAGTCATCCATTTCCTTCTGTACATCGGCATGACCGCGGTAAATACGCTCAAAGCTCTTGATGAATTGTTGAGAAACCTCTTCCCATGCAGCCAGTTGCGGCAATGCTGCGGAATGATCCAGCTGTTTGCGAATCGTCAGAAGCATCGGATCACTCTTCAGTTTGGCATCTTCCCACGATTTAGTAGTCGCAGGCAAGTTACTGGACAGCTCCATCCATTTCAGTTGTGTTTCTGGTTTGCTCATGTAAGCCAGGAATTTGGCCGACTCCTCTGGGTGCTTGCTGAATTTCATAATTGAAAGGTTGGCTCCACCCAAAACGGATAGGTTGTTTACTTTGCCAGGAAGCTCCGCAATATTCCACTTGCCTTCCAGTTCTGGTGCCTTGCTCTTGATTTCTTTAATCATGAAAGGACCGCTGATAAACATTGGAACGATCCCCTCGCCTTGCAAACCTTGAACGGAATCAATTCCAATATCCACTGCGTTAGAGCCATTTTGGAAAAAGGTATTTACATACTTCACAGCATCTACAAACGGTGCTTGGTTGAATAGCGGATTGCCCTGCTCGTCAACCAGCTTGGAACCGTTCTGGAGAGCAAACATAAAGCCCATGGACTGCTCCTTTGCACTAAAGGAGATACCATATTTGCCTTTACCCCGAGCCGCTAGCTTTTGAGCAGCATCGGACAGTTCCTCCCACGTTTTAGGTGCTTCATTGTATCCAACCTGTTTTAGTAGGTCCGAACGATAGAATAAAACTCGCGTTTCAGTGTACCAAGGTACGGCGACCGGTTTAGCTTCAAATTGAGCCGTACTGACAGCGCCCTTGAAGAAATTTTTCGCTTCAAGCTCAGGGTATTTGCTGATGTAAGGCGTGATGTCTGTTAGTGCACCCGCAGATGCTAATTCCGGCACCCATGATGTACCGAGCTGGACAACATCTGGACCTGATTTTGAGGCAACCGCCGTGAGCAATTTGTCGTGAGCGTTATCCCAAGGCAACGCCTGTACATCAACGTGAATATCTGGATTTTCTTTTTCAAAATCTTTTACAATTTCAGGCAGCAACTTCCCTTCCGCTCCCATTCCCCACATGGTGATGGTCGTCTTGCCATTTGCATCTTTGCCCGACGAATCATCCTTGGATGAACAACCTACCAGCGCACCCCCCAGTAATAAGGTGCTTGCCAAAATGATCCCCAATGTTCTTTTCATCATACGAATTCCTCCCGAGATGATCAGTTTACCGATCATGCAATATGATAACGGATTCAAGCACATGAATTTTGCAAAAATTCAATAAGCGACTTCCAATGTCCAAATATTGCAATTTGGAGCGACTAAAATCGAATTTTGCAAAATCCTGATACATGCAAATACATAGCAGTTAAAGCATACCGTTATAACAATTATGTTTAAAGCCTAAGGACCATACTCATCAATAGAAACGTTTCGATAGTCATTATAGAACAAATTGAAACCGTATTCAATAGGGATATTATTTTTTATTTACTTGGAATCACATCTCTTTTTCATTTATTTCAATCTTTATTACGCTATTTGTCCTATAAAAAACCCCCGTTTTGCATTTGACTCTCCATTTGGAAGCGTATATAATCCAACTGAGTCCAACAATAGAAACGTTTCGATTAATAATACAACAGAAGATTATGCTTCTATACTAGCTATTAGCCTGTTCAGCACTTTTTTGAATCAACTTTATCCAAAAAATCTCATGAATCTGAAAAAGAGAGCTGTTTTACCAACCAAACAGCTTACGGAGGATTATGATGGAACAACACCTGAATTCCTATTTACAAAACATGACTCTTGAAGAAAAAGTTGACCAACTGCTTCAGCTTGTGGGTGGCTTTTTTGAAGAAGCGGGTACAGAGGGCCAAATTACTGGGCCTATGGCTTCTCTCGGCATCACAGAGCAGACGGTTCACAACGTTGGTTCCGTGCTCGGCCTTGCAGGAGCCCAGGAAGCAATTCGTGTTCAGCAGGCTCATTTGAGTAAAAACCGTCTGGGTATCCCGCTTTTAATTATGGCAGATATTGTACACGGCTTCAAAACGATTTTCCCTATACCGCTGGCTATGGGTTGCTCATGGGATATGGAACTTGCAGAAGAGAGCGCTACTATCGCTGCTCGGGAAGCAGCCGTATCCGGTGTTCACGTCACATTCGCTCCTATGGTCGATCTGGTACGTGACCCACGCTGGGGTCGTGTAATGGAATCTACTGGGGAAGACCCTTATCTCAACAGTCAATTTGCCCGTGCGTTTGTGCGCGGATTTCAGGGTAATGATCTGACGAATGATACCGAGCGGGTAGCCGCATGCGTGAAGCACTTTGCTGCTTATGGAGCCGGTGAAGGTGGACGTGATTACAATACCGTAGATGTATCTGCATGGCAGCTGCGAGAGTATTATCTCCCTTCCTACAAAGCTGCTTTAGATGAAGGCTGCGAAATGGTGATGACGTCCTTCAATACCGTAGAAGGCGTAGCGGCAACGGGCAACAAGCGCCTGATGCGTGATCTGCTTCGTGATGAATGGGGTTTTGACGGTGTGCTCATTTCGGATTGGGCCGCGATCAAAGAGCTTATTCCTCACGGCATCGCCGAGGATGAACGGGAGGCAGCAAAAAAAGCATTGCTGGCAGGCGTAGATATTGAAATGATGACCTCCTGCTACAATGGGCACCTGCCTGAGCTGATTCGCAGCGGACAGCTGGATGAAGCGCTCGTTGATGAAGCAGTGATGCGTATATTGAGGCTCAAACAAAAGCTGGGCTTGTTCGAGAATCCGCTACGCGGCGCAGACCCTGAGCGTGAACGTGAAGTGGTATTCTGCGAAGCCCACCGTGCGGTTGCTAAAGAACTAGCCATTAAATCATGCGTGCTGCTCAAAAATGATTCTGTGCTTCCATTGAATCGCAATCAACATATTGCATTGATCGGACCTTTTGCAGAGAGCGGCGATATTCTGGGCTCTTGGTCATGGAGCGGTTCACAAGAGGAAGCCATTCGTGTTGTTGATGGATTCCAATCGAAAATATCCTCCTCGCTGCTCACGGTGGCGGCAGGATGCTCTGTAGACAACATAACAGAGGAGCAATATGCAGAAGCTCTGCATGCTGCCAGTCAAGCAGAGATCATCGTACTAGCGCTTGGCGAGCGCTCAGATATGAGTGGTGAAGCAGGCAGCCGTTCAAATATTCGCCTGCCGCAGGCTCAATTGGAATTGGTGAAACGCCTGAAGACACTGAACAAGCCCATGGTAGCCGTATTGTTTAATGGTCGTCCATTGGATCTGCACGGCGTCATTGAAGAAGCAGACGCTGTACTGGAAGCCTGGTTCCCTGGTGGCGAAGGCGGCGCGGCAATTGCCGATTTGTTATACGGTGATGCTGAACCTACGGGTCGTCTGACGATGTCCTTCCCGCAATCGGTCGGACAGGTGCCAGTGTATTACAATCATTTTAATACTGGACGTCCGCAGTTAGATCCGAACACAACAGAACGCTACGTGTCTCAATATCTAGACGTACCGAACGAACCTTTATTCCCGTTCGGCTATGGCCTGAGCTACACCGATGTAGCCTATGACAGCTTACAACTTTCAGGCGATACTCTTATTCCCGGTCAAGAACTGACCGTTAGAGTGCAGGTAACGAACACAGGAACACGTCCAGTCGAGGAGACCGTTCAGTTCTATGTCCGTGATATCAGCGGTGATACGGTTCGCCCCATGAAGGAACTGAAAGATTTCTGCAAAATCCTGCTTGCCCCAGGCGAAAGCCGGGAAGTGGAGTTTACAGTGACCGAGCCTCAGCTGCGCTATCATCATGCAGATTTGAGCTTTGACAGTGACAGCGGTGAATTCGCCGTCTTTACAGGACCTAACAGCCGAGATACTACTAAAGGCCGTTTTCGGTTAGTAAAAGAAACAGGAAAGTGAGGCGTTCCCTTTGATGAATACAAGTCTAGACCAAAATATTTTGCTGCGGGCCGGAGACCTGTCTTTTACCTTCTTAAGCAGCGGTGATGTGTACAAGATCGCTCACGGCTCAACGATGATCAACCAACTGTTGACCAATTCAGTCGATGGTTCCCTGAACAATCTGTACTTGAGACTGTATCGTCCTTCCGGCGTAAGCATCACTCCTCTGCTGGGAGTTCGTTCGCCCGGCGTAATCCGACAAACGGATCAGCAGATTATATGGGAAGGGTTCACTGCCGGTGTAGGCTATCAGGTGACCTTCACACTCAGCCGCCTGGGAGTATGGTTCTGGGATGTAACCCTACAGGGCGATGATGTTGAAGCAGATATTGTGTACGGTCAGGATATCGGCATTGCCGATACCGCTGCTGTGCGCAGTAATGAAGCTTATTTGTCTCAATATATTGACCATACTGTCTATCATGATGAACAAAGAGGCTATACTGTTTGCTCACGTCAAAACCAGCCTCAAAGTCAGGCATTCCCATACATTCAACAAGGCTCGTTAACCCGCACTGTTGGTTACTCGACAGACGGATTTCAGTTCTTTGGACTTTCTTACAAGGAAACGAATGAGCCGGAAGCACTGCGCCGCGACACGCTCGCCAATGAAGTGTATCAATACGAATTCGCTTATACAGCGCTGCAATCTGAGCGGGTAAAACTCGCTGGGGAAGCTCGCTTTACGTTTTACGGTCTGTTCCAGCCGAGCCATCCGGCTGCAGTGACGAAGCTGGAGTATCAGGACCTGGTAACCAAAGCACGCGATGAAGTAGCTGCCGTTCTAGCGGACGCTTCTGAGACCAGCATACCAGCACACGCGGCAAGTGATCTTCAGGCAGGGCGTGTGGCCCCAGCTCAAACCATCGGTGAACCGCTGCGCACACTGGACTTGACCGATGCCGAAGTGAATCAGCTTTTCCCGAAACGCCAGGAAGAAGAACGGGATGGCGATACACTACTTTCCTTTTTCACGGATAGCTATGAGCATGTCGTACTCAAATCCAAAGAGCTTCGTGTAGAGCGTCCTCACGGACACATTTTAATGGGTGGGCATTACTCTGGAGGTAAGGAAGAAACCATTACAACCACTTCCTATATGTACGGGGTATTCAATTCCCAGCTCGTGATCGGCAATACGAATTTCAACAAAATGATCACCAACGTGCGTAATGCGCTCAACATTCCTAAGACATCCGGTCAACGTATCTACGTCGGAATTCAAGGAAAATATCGCCTGCTCACCATGCCTTCCCTGTTTGAGATTGGCTTTAATTATGTGCGCTGGTATTACAAAACGGCTGACGATACATTCATTATTACAAACCATACGAATGCTGATAGCCCAGAAGTGCGGCTTCACATGCGCTCGGCAAGTGGTAAAGCCTATCCATTCCTGATCACTCAGCAAATGTGTATGCATGTGAACGAATATGAGCTTCCGTTTCATATGGAACGCGAAGGTGATGACCTGCTCTTTAGAGCTGATTCCGCTTCCCTGAGCGCCGAGGCCTATCCCGACCTGCTTTACCGAATGCACGTAGAGGGCGCTCCATTACAGCATGTGAGCGACGCTCAAGCACTGCTACAGGGTGGAGCCTCTCCTGATGCATCCCTGGTCGTTTTGGAACTGGGCGACAGCAGCGAATGGACCTGCACTGTACAAGGTTGGTTGCATGGCCGTTCGACTGGGAAGGACCGAGCACACAAGGAGCTACACGCCTCCTTTGAAGATGAGCGCGAGCGCTACCGGGAGTATTTTGCCGAGCTTATGAATGGCTTCCATCTGACGCTTGGCCAACAGGAAACCAGCGAGCTATTCCGTGTGAACGCAGTGGCCTGGTGGTACACCCACAACATGCTCGTCCACTACTCTGTGCCTCACGGTCTGGAGCAATACGGCGGAGCAGCCTGGGGAACACGTGATGTATGTCAGGGGCCTGTCGAATATTTTTCGGCAGTGCAAAATTTTGATGAGGTTCGTTCCATTTTGCTAACTGTATTCAGCCATCAGTATGAAGACAGCGGAAACTGGCCGCAATGGTTTATGTTTGACAACTATACTCACGTGCAGCAAGAAGAAAGCCATGGGGATATTATCGTTTGGCCGCTTAAGGTACTGGGCGATTATTTGACCGCTACCCGTGATTACAGTATTCTGGGAGAAAATGTACCTTACACCCATCGACATACTTTCGATTATACCAAGCAGACTGCGACCCTTATGGAACATGCGATGAAGGAAATCGAATATATTCGAGAGAATTTCCTGCATGATACGTACTTATCGGCTTATGGCGATGGCGATTGGGATGACACCCTCCAGCCAGCCAATGCGCAGCTGAAGCAATACATGGCGAGCAGTTGGACGGTTGCACTCACCTACCAAGTGATTCGTAACTTTGCTGCTGTGTTGGAGCAAGCTCCAGCAAATGTAGTAAGCGAAGCGGATAAGATTGCACAAGATTTACATCAGATGGCGAACGGCATCCGTAAAGACTTCAATCGCTACATGCTGGAGAGCGGAATTATTCCAGGCTTTGTATATATGGAAGAGCCTGGTCAGCCCAAGCTCATGCTCCATCCGTCCGACACCGAGACGGGAATCCACTACCGTTTGCTGCCGATGACACGCAGCATGATCAGCCAGTTGCTCACGCCTGAGCAAGCATTGGCTCATGAGCAGCTCATCCGCGAGCAGTTCCTCTGCCCGGATGGTGTGCGTCTGATGAACCGCCCTGCTCAATATGATGGCGGTGTGAGTTCGCACTTCAAGCGCGCAGAGCAAGCGGCCAACTTTGGACGTGAGGTGGGGCTGCAATATGTGCACGCTCATATCCGCTTTGTGGAAGCCATGGCCAAGTTAGGACGCAAGGATGACGCTTGGCACAGCCTGAAGCTCATCAATCCGGTCGGCATCCGTGCAACCGTACCGAATGCCGAATGGCGCCAAAGCAACGCGTATTTCAGCAGCTCGGACGGTAAATTTAACACCCGCTATGAAGCACAGGAACGGTTTGGTGAACTGCGGGAAGGAGCCGTACCCGTCAAGGGTGGCTGGAGAATCTATTCCAGCGGTCCGGGAATCTACATGAATCAGCTCATATCGAATGTCCTTGGTATTCGTCAGTCAGGCGAGGACCTGATCCTGGACCCTGTGCTGCCGGACGATCTCAACGGATTGGAATTTAAATTTTCCTTTGCAGGAAAGCCAATCACCTTCGTCTACCGCATGCTGCAAGAGCATACGAGCGGTGAGCAAGGCCGTGCAGTATTGAACGGTGCCCCTCTGGAAAGTGAGCCAGCCGATGATAATCGCTATCGTTCCGGTGCCTTGCGCATCAAACGTGAGACTTTCGAGCAGGCGTTAGCAGAACATGATGGTGTACACCGTCTGGAGATTATTTTATAAATCGAATGATGCATAAGCAAAATCAGGTATAGGCAACAAAGGAATGGCGATCTTGCGGGATCGCCCTTTGCTGCTTGCATGTAGAGCTACGACATTTTGAATAGCTATGTGGTTAATAATCCATATACAATAGCACATATAAGACGAACACAAGGAGGTGACGTTGTGGTCAGCATTAAAGATATCGCCAAACAGGCGGGCGTTTCCATATCTACCGTTTCATATGCTTTGAACGGTAGCGATAAGGTAACAGAAGAGACTTGCGCACGTATTTTGGCCATTGCCAAAGAGCTTAACTATGTGCCCAATGCCGCCGCACGGAATCTCAAGAAAAGGCAGACCAAAATTATTGGCGTATTCCTGACTGATTTTCGCGGAGACGTTTATGGCGATTTGCTGTACGGCATCAAGGAAATTTTGAACCGCAAGGGCTATGACCTCATTGTCTGCAGCGGCAAGCAATCACATCGAATGCTGCCAGAACGCATGATTGACGGTGCCATCGTACTGGATCAGACGTTTGATAGTCAGGAGTTGCTGAACTACGCCGAGCGCGGACATAAAATTGTCGTATTGGACCGCGAACTGAATCATCCTAACATTAACCAGGTGTTGCTGGATAACAAAGCAGGTGCCGCGCTCGCCATAGAGCATCTATTGGAATTGGGACACCGCAAGCTATATGTTGTGACCGGACCAGAAGGTTCTTATGATTCCTGGCAGCGAATGCAGGCGGTCAAGCAGACCATTGAGCGTAGCGGCGTCGCCGAGATGATTGAAATTGACGGCAATTTCGAGAAATCGGGCGGTGAGCAGGCGGCTGAGATCATTTTACAGCAGCAGGCTCGCCCAGATTCGGAACCTGTAGCTGTATTTTGTCTCAATGATGAAATGGCCGTAGGCTTTTACAATCGAATGGCTCAGTCAGAGCTTACCATTGGCAAGGATGTTCATATCGTCGGCTTTGATAATATCGAGCTGGCGCAATATATTCAGCCCCGGCTGACAACGATAGACTACTCCAAGCGCAAATGGGGCGCTGTAGCCGCTGAACAGGTTCTCAAAATCATTGCCGGGGAAGACGTGGAGCATGAACGGTTGTACGTTACGCTTGTCCAAAGAGAATCGGCAGGCGCGGCGCTCATCACCCAAGACCAGCAGGAGCACTAATGAATCGTACAGAAGTGCCCCCACCTACCCACTTCCAAAAAAAAGAACTTCCACTGTCCCAAAATGGGTAGGAAGTTCTTTTAGCTATACTTATTTAACCTAACAAAACCTCAAGTAAATTCGCCAACGACCGTAAGGGATTGGCAATCGTCCGCCCTGTCTCCAGCTCCACCTGCAACGCAGCATCAACCATCGATAACTGTGCTACAGCCAGCCCTCTGCTGGGATCAGCCTTCCTCAATTCATGCAATGAACGAACCAGCAATTCCTCATACTCATTTTTATGTCCCTGCATAATCAGTTCAAAAGCGCCCTCCACCACCTTGACCTCTATTAAAGAAGAGAGGTCCGGCTTGCCTAATACATTGGCCGTATGATAAAGACGCTTCATCGTGCCCTCTACGGTAGCCGGATTCGTGAATACCAAGGTTCGTGGCAGCAAATCATCACACATCTCATGAAATAGAGGCTCATCCAGTGCGACAATTGGCGTAGGCATTGACCCTTGAGCCTTCTCCGCCAAAGCAATATAATTCGTACACGTTATCAAAATAACGTCTAGATCGCTTTGAGACATCCATCTCAGTTGCTCTTCTACCTTGCGACTGGCATCATCTGAAGAAAAATGCGGATCCGACGATACCCGGCGCATAAGTCCCGGCTCCACAAAATGTACCAGCTCCACCTCATAAGAAGCAAAAGCTCGTTCCACATAGGCAATGTTCGAGTGATGCGCATGCAGGCAACCCACACGTTGCTTCAAGTCTTCCACCGTCCAACCCCCTGATATGTTTGCCCCATTTTAACAGGAACCGGACGGTCTGGACAGTGCTAATCAGATCACACGACGAGCATATTCTTTAAAATTTGCCGTTCGTATTTTTCCACTCTGTTTTAGCTGGAATCTCCTGAACTACATCCCAATGCTCGGCTATTTTGCCGTTCTCCACACGGAACAGATCATAGACAGCAGCTGAGATTCCCTTAGGAGATTTCAGTTCACTTACAACCAGCACGAAGTTGCCTTCTCCAAGAACCATATGCACCTGATCATATCCAATAGAAGCTCCTTGACCCGTAGCGGATAATGCTTGCTTCAGACTGGATACACCGTCACCAAAAAGAGGATTATGCTGAATGTACTGATCCCCATTATAATAGCTTTCCAATGCTGCACGATTTTTGCCAACCAGCACATCATCTACAAACTTGCGGATCAGCGTTTTGTTTGTCTCGGTTTGGTTGAGATCCGTGACTTGTGTTGTTCCGTCAATCATGGTATGTCCACTTGGATTGGTTGGAGCCGAGTCCTGCATGTTATCCCAATGCTCAACAATTTTACCATTGCTATCGAAGCGGAAAATATCAAAAGCAATGCTCGTTTTCCCTGCAATAGACTTTTTATAATGTACTGCTACATCATTGCCATCCTGAATAACCCGCTGGACTTCAACCAGCACATTGGCTCCCTTGGATTGGCTAATCCCTTGCAAAAAGGCATCTCTCCCGCTAGCAAAGCTCGGATTATGCTGAATGTACTGATCTTTGCTGATCCAAGCCTCAGCTGCTTTCGTATCGCCCGTTTCAAAGCTCTTCAGAATCTCTACAACCTTATCCTTATTACTCACCCCGATTTGCAAGGTCTGGCTGGCCGGGTCCCAAATCACTTGCTTGCCCCACGCTTCTTTGACGACATCAACTGGTACATAGGTTACCCCTTGCTTGGTCAAGATGGTCGAGGTGGACAGTGGTACCTTAATCCCGTTGATTTGCGCTTCCGGACTGCCTGATACCAGTACAACCGTCGCTTGATCATAACGAATCGTCGTGCTTTGACGCGCCGTATTGAATGTAATATGCTTGGCGTCCAGCGGAATTCCTAAACTAGTAGCCAATTGTCTCAGGGGGATCAACACCTGCTTATTTCTCACGATAGGCGCAATTTTGTAAGCCTCCTTCTTGCCATCTACCCAAACCTGGATACCCGTAGCAGGTTTCACGTCGGCTGCTAAAGCCGGTACAGCAGAAGACAGAACGAGCAAGCCAGCAAGTGCAGCAGTAACCGTATGTTTTTTCATGAATGTAAGCCCCTCTCAACCTGTAAAATAGAGTATGGAATGCAATTTCTCTTTATGTAACTAATGTGGTTGCAGTTAACTACGAAGGTATGAACTCTTCCCCACCTATCTAACTTTAAACCCCATTTAAATCTTTTGAAACCTTATTAACCCTCCTTTGAATTTTTATACTTATGACCGTTGTCATGCAAGTCACAAACCTTCGAATAAAGGATATGGAAAGCAATAACAATGTATGATCATCCTCATTATTTTATTATAAATAACATGTACTAATGAAGTTAGCTCAAAAAAAGCGGCTCCTATCACCAAGCGAATGGACGCTTTTTGAATAGAAAGCCGCTGTTACCTCATTCATATTGTTATACAGATAACGTCCTCCGAAACTTGATAAAGCTCCCAATTCGCCAGATTGAGATATATACCAGCGCCATCGTAATGGCCAGCATGCTAATTTCGGTCGTACCCAAACTACTGAGGTATTGAGTCAGAACAACCCGAATCAAAATAATAGCGATAATAATATACTTAAAATATTGGTTCGGCTTGGGATAGATGAGACCGTCATCTCGTCTTTCATACGCCGTATGCAGCAAAATAACGTAGCCAAACAGAGCCCCTAATAACCCAGCAACCAGCAGTTCCCAAAAGGCGGGAGGCGCGTACGTTTGACCAGGAATATGCATCAATTGATATACCGATATCATCATAGCTGGGAAAGCGATAAACATAGGGAGCAAAATCCGAAATCCTTTTCCCTTTACCGGGCCCCTTCGTCTTTTGGTTCTCAACCAAATCATCAGACCCACCAGAACAGCCATCAATGCATAGATAAAGATTGTCGCCATGGTGAAATTCCTTTCTAATATAGAGTCATTTATCCTAAGTTAAATCGACAGTTTTTTCTCCAGCAAATAAGCGTTCAAGCGGATCAATGCATATGCAGCAACCCAACTAATCAACACCGCAACCGGAAAATGCCAGGTAAAAGGAAACCACTGTCCGTTGTGAACATGATGAAACTGCTCATAAATCCGCTGATCGCCTGACCAATAAAAGACGCTTCCTCCACCCATCAAAAGAATCCACAGGATTGGGCTAAGCGGCCGCAAGGTGCTGTATTTGGTACTGGCCGTCAGCAGACCCAGCGCAATAACCAACGGCGTAAAGGCGATAATCATTACAAACCAGTTTAAGCCGGCTATCATAAAAGACGCTGCATCCGCAAACGTATAAGCCTGTATGGTCGATGAGATAAATAGCGCGTATAGAGAACCTACTACAAACAAGAGCAATATCACGACAATGGTTTGTAAAATAGCAGCAATCCATTTGGCGCTAATTAGCCACATACGCGGATAGGGAAGGGTCAGCCACCATCCGTAGGTGTCATTTTCCCATTCTCTTCTCAGCATTCCCACACCCATGAAAACAATCATGTACGGCAAGCCCAGGGTGACATACCACAGCCTTGTCAATTCGAGTTGGTTGTGAAGAGCGAAGTACAAGGAGATCGCGAACGCCGCAATTAGAAATAGTGAGAAATATACAAGTCTCCACGATCTGGGCAGTCGATTGCGGCTTTGCTTTCTCCAGCTTCCTTTATTTCGAAATTCATGGCGTATTAAATCTTTGAACAGCCCGGATGAATTCACGCCTTCCACTCCCTTTTGTACAAATTGCGGAACACCTGGTTCAGCGAGCCATGCTCTGCACGCAGATCATCCGATTCACCAGACCATATCACTCGCCCGCGGTCCATCATGACCGTGTAATCAAACAAGCCTTCCACTTCCTGAATATCATGTGTGCTAATGAGTATAGATTGTTGCCGATCCTCCAAATAATCAATAATCCCAGCTACGATCGCTTCTCTAGAGAGGACATCAATGCCTACAAAAGGTTCATCCAGGATCATAAGCGGTACTTCTCGTGCCAGGCACAGAATCAGCAGCACACGTGCCTCCTGTCCGCGACTCAACCCGGCCATCTTTAGCTCCAATTCCACATCCATATGGTCAGCAAGTTTATAGGCATCCTTTAGATTGAAGCCAGGCAAAAAGGACTTCCCCCATTCCAGCGTCTGCTGAACTGTATGATTGGGATACCAGCGTGCCCGGTCAGGAAGATAGGATATATTCCGGTTGGTTTCCCAGCTTGGCTGTTGGCCCAGCACCTGAAGCTCGCCCCCGTCCGGCTGAATCAACCCCGTGATGGCTCGAAAGAGGCTGGACTTCCCGCAGCCATTGGGCCCAAGCACACCTACAATACGTCCTGCCGGAATGACGACATCCAGTTGGTCCAATGCTTTTTTATTTCCATATTGCTTCATCAGTTGCTTTGCGGTTACCACAGACTCCGTCATGCCTTTTCGCCTCCTTCCTTGTGATCTCCGTCCTGTCGGCTTCTTATATATTGCTGTACATCTTCCCAGGATAATCCCAGGCTGCTCATCTGTCCGAGAAACTGATCGATATACGACATAGCCAATTGTTCCCGAAAGCTGGCAATCCGCTCACTGGACGAAGTTACATACGTACCCAGACCGCGTCGCTTCTCAGTCAATCCGTCCCGTTCCAGCTCCTGATACGCCCGCATCACGGTATTCGGATTCATACGCAATTCCTGCGCCAGATCACGCACAGATGGCATTTTGCTTCCCATTTCAATCTCTCCTTTAGCAATGGAGCTTCGTACTTGATTTAATATTTGTTCATATAATGGCTGGCTAAAGTCTATTAAAAATCGGAACGAGCCAACCCGTTGTTCTTCCATGGGTGTTTCCCCCTAATTCGGCTGTATCTATCGTGCCTGTAGTGTATTATATCACTTAATACACGTAATACAATAGCAATTCGTTAAAATGCTAGTCCTGCCATCCAAATTCCATTCAGTAAATGCTCAGCTTGCGCTCAGATAGCATTCAAGTTAATCCCTTATGATGTATCACGTACCAAACAAACCATAAACGAAAGGTGGGAAATGAAGATGAAGAGCACCAAGAAAGCAATTTTGGCCGGAACGTTGGCGTTGGCATTTTTAGGAGGCGGAGCGCTGTACTCCACAGGCGCAGCCCATGCTGCTTCAACTACACCTGAGAAGGCTCCTACTGCAAGCAAAGCACAGGCACCTAAGGGAAACCCTGGCGATGCTAACGGTCCACAAATCGCAGGAGGAAACTATGCTGAGAACAAGGCTCTCCTGAAACTATTGAAATTGTCCTCCAGTCAGTTGGATACACAGTTGAAGGCTGGTAAATCCCTTGCTACGATCGCCAAAGCACAAGGCGTGAGCGTAAACTCCGTAATTGATGTGATGGTTTCGGATATGAAGTCAAAACTCGCTACGGAAAAACAAAATGGCAAGATTACCGCAAGCGAATATAATCAGCGTGTTTCCAATCTGAAGCAAATGATTACCGATATGGTGAATGGCGTTAAGCCCTCTAAGCCACCAGTAGACGGGGCTAAAGGAGAAGCAGGTAAAGCTCCAGCTAAAACAGATGCGGCTAAGGCTCCTGCTAAGCCAAATGCAGCTAAAGCCTCTGATAAGCAAAAATAGCTACAGCTTCTGTTTTCCAAAAGCTGTAGCTCGATAAGTCACATTCATAAGAACGATTTGTTAATCTGACACAGCCACTCCACAATAATAAATCTCCATCCGGCCTCCCTGTACGGATCGAGAATGAATAAGCCTGCCCTCTGCTACGATACAACAGAAGAGGACAGGCTTATTTTTCATGCACTTCATACAATATGTGGTAAACTAACTTAAGCCAGAGATCACATTTTTTATCCTGATTCAGCAAAAGGAGTATGTAATGAAAATAAATAAACAGGAATTTCATGCACAAGGAGTAAGCTATATCATTAGATCGGCTATGATTCAAGATGCGATGAATTTGTCTGAAATCCGCTTACGGATGGATGGAGAGACTGAAAATTTAGACAGAGAAAAGGGAGAAGCATTCATAAGTACATCCGGTTTTGAACAGCTTATTAAAGCCGATACAGAGCACGCCAAAAATCTATTTTTAGTTGCGGTCGTTCATGATAAAGTCGTTGGATTTTCAAGATGTGAAGGTCATGTTCTGCGTCGATTCGCTCATAAAGTTGAATTCGGTGTGTGTGTACTAAAGGATTTCTGGGGGTATGGAATCGGGACGAATCTTTTGAAAGAGTCTATTTCCTGGGCAGACTCTAACGGCATCCAGAAAATGAACCTACAAGTTCTAGAAACCAATAATAAAGCCATTGAACTTTATAAAAAGCATGGATTTGAAATCGAA
This sequence comes from Paenibacillus sp. FSL W8-0439, assembly GCF_038008995.1. NCBI lineage: Bacteria > Bacillati > Bacillota > Bacilli > Caryophanales > Paenibacillaceae > Paenibacillus > Paenibacillus sp. FSL W8-0439. The sequence goes on along the minus strand of NZ_JBBPAK010000001.1, from coordinate 344,998 downwards.
GGGTTATTAAAAAACGACAAGATTCTCTCAGATGGTCAATACTACAACACCATAATCATGGGAAGATTCCATAACTAAAAAAGATCCTGTTCCACAGGATCTTTCATCATTTCGAGGCGATATTGGCCCTAGTAGCGATAATCATCGTAGGGATTGCGATTACGATAATGGTCTCGCGGCTGTTGGGCTGCGGTAATCATCAAAAATATGCCTGAGAGCAGGTGCATTAACCAGCCTACAAATGGAATCCACCCAACAACCGAGGTCACAATCCCTAAAATAGATCCATAATAAGTCTCTTTATTAGTCACCGATAGTACCAACGTAACAATGTGGAAAATCAACATAAAGAACAATACAGTATACGCAGAATTTATGACGAGCAGCCCGCCCAAAACAGGAATAGCAAAAAATAGCTCCAATCCGCCCGTAATCCATTTTAATGTTTTTGATGGTGTCATTGTTCCACTCTCCCAATGCTGTTTCATTCCATAAGTATATCCTATCCCCATGCAGGATGACATACATATTTTACTAATTCTATACTTGTATAGCGGCGATCTCACCCCTTTTCCGAATGAGCTAAGCCCTGACTACATATATGTGAGAGAGAACGAAATTTCGTGATTTTTAAAGGGGGGAGCATCATGGGATATTATATTGAAGTGGAACGTGGCGTTAAGCTGTATGTAGAAGATATAGGAGAAGGCATCCCCGTTTTGATGGTGCACGGCTGGCCGCTGGACCATCGAATGTACGAATACCAGGTTGCCCAGTTGCCTGCTTACGGATACCGCTGTATTCAAGTTGATCTTAGGGGGTTCGGGAAGTCTGATCGACCATGGCATGGCTACAATTATGATCGACTGGCAGACGATCTCCTGGCTGTTATACAGGCCCTCCAATTAAGCCATATACGGCTGATCGGTTTTTCTATGGGGGGAGCAATTGTCACGCGCTACATGAGCAGACATAGGGGATGGGGTGTTGATCAGCTAATTTTGATCGGAGCTGCCACGCCTCGGTTTACCCCAACCAGCGACTTTCCTTACGGCACTCCTGTCGCAGAGGTAGATAAACTCATCACACAAGCCTATACAGATCGTCCGCAACTGGTAACATCATTTGGCGAAATGTTGTTCGCCAAACCCGTCAGCCAGAGTTTACGTGACTGGTTACGTGATCAGGGCTTTGCGGCTTCGGTTCATAGCATGGCTTGTACTTTGTATTCACTGCGTGACTCTGATTTACGGCCCGATTTGCCATGTATACACGTGCCTACGTGGATTCTACACGGCAAGCTGGATCGGGTCTGCCCTTTCCCTCTAGCGCTCCAAACTCAAAAAGGAATTGCCGGCTCCAGGCTTATTCCTTTCGAACGAAGTGGTCACGGTGTATTTTATGAGGCACTACCTGAATTTAATTCCACCTTACTGAGCATACTATCCCCATCCTCTATACACCCTAATTGAAAGCCTGTTCTCAGAAAAACAAAAAAGACGCCTCAGCGCCGTTATGGCTATGGGGCATCTTTTACTACAAACATGTATCCGCTTAGGATTGTTTGGTATGATTAAAGCTCGTATTGTTTAAAACAGCCAGCTTTTTCTCGCCCTTCACCATGGCAGAACCGCAAATGGGGCATGTCGGCTCGACAGAAAAAGCGAAGTTATCCCGCATCCAGCCGTTGCATGTATCACTGGCGCAATTCCAAACAGTTGTAATTTCCTCAGGAATTTCATCCATTGGCTTTTTCCGTGAATTGTACATAAACATCCCTCTTTCTTCATGATTTATAAAGCGATAAGATGTAATCAGTTCAAAAACGGTCTTGTGAACAGATAAAAACAAATGCCCCAAACGCTATGTTCGGGGCATCTGAAGTAGGCTGTAATTTAAAATTACAGTTTTACAACGTTCTCAGCTTGTGGTCCACGGTTTCCTTCAACTACGTTGAATTCTACGCGTTGGCCTTCGTCCAAAGATTTGAAACCTTCGCCTTGGATTGCGGAGAAGTGTACGAATACATCGCTTCCACCTTCAACTTCGATGAAACCGAAACCTTTTTCTGCGTTAAACCATTTAACTGTACCTGTTTGCATGGAATTACCTCCAAAATATATTTATATGACCTTTATTTTTTACAAATAAAAATTCACATATTGCACAAGGTTATTTCAACCTAAAACAATAACCCTCTACAATATGTGAATCTCAGGTCACAATTTCAATATACTCATATTACCATAAGTGTATTGAAAACGCAAGCACTGGAGAATTTAATTTATGCAGAGTGCTTATGTCATCTATTGCTGCCTCAAGCTGTCTCCATTAGACAAGAGTGAGTCATTAACGCCTACTTAAAACATTATATCCGCAATTGCTTCCTATTATACCAGTAATCAAGAAATAAATATACACAACGTTGCGCAGGAGATGAACTTCTTGAGAAAAAGTCCATCCCCTGCTTTGTTTGCTCATTTTAATTACAAATCCGCTAGTGCTTTAATTTCCTCTGCTGTCAGCGCTTTGTTATATAACTGTACCTCGTCCATGCTGCCGTTAAAGTAGGCATCAGCGACAAAGCGGCTTTTACCGAGATACGCTTCGTTTGTCAGCAACTCATTAGGGTTAAAGGTAATACCGTCATTTACAGCTACTTCTTCACCATTTACATACAGCTTCCCTGTATTCCCCTCCAGTGTAACCGCCACATGGGTCCACTGGTTTAGAGGTAATGATGATTTGGAGAGCAGGCTCTGATCCGTACCTTCATGGATTGTAAACTGGAGTACACCGTTTCCTTGGGAAGGGGTGAGGAACATATGGCGAGCCTGGCCGTTGCCGAAGTCAAAAATCCGTTGCCAAGCGGCTCCGCCCTTCCAGTTCACCCACGCGGAAAAGGTAAAGTCCTTCGCATCCGTTACCGTGTTGGGCAGCTGCACGTAACCATCCTTGCCGTTCAGGGCAAGAGCACCGCCAAGCTTCCCATCTTTATCCCATGTGGCACCACCATAGGCCTTACCGTCGAGTTGATTATATGTGCTGTCGACAACCGAAGTTCCTTGATCCTCACTCCATGAGTAACGTGCGAGCTGAGGGCCTTGAGCCTGCTCGGGAACAATGGCACTAAAACTTTTCTTTGCTGTAGCTTTGTCCTTTTTAATAGTCGCCGTCAATGTAACTGCTGCAGGCTGGGAACCGGCTTCTGGACGGTACACTTCACCAGTGACAGAAATAATCTCAGGGCGGGAAGATTCCCACGAAATCGTGGTATCTTGTGCAGCTTGAGTAGGTAGCGTGAGATCATAAAAAACGTTGCTTGTGTCGCCTAGACTCAGATCCTTCTGCACCGCAGCTACAATCTTGCTGGCCTTCAGGTCAGGCTTTAGCGAACCCCATACTGCAACACCCTTGGAGGACAGTGCGGTAAAAGCAAGGGTTTTGGCTCCCGTGTCTGGATCACGGTGCCGCAGGAATACCCCTTTGTACTTCGCACCATCTGCTGTAATTTCCAGCTGATTGTCTGCCCCCAGCTTCCATGTACCGTTCACTCCGCCAGACAGTTTGCCACCGTGATCCAGATTGACGGTAACAGCTTGCTTAATATTGGCCGAAATTTCCTTCCCGTGATTTACATACGAGTATTGGCCGATGACATCCTTCTCTGACAGCTTTTTCAGTGAATCCTCATCTCCTGAATAACGATAAGGAGCAACTACAGGCCAACCGTCAGCGTTCATGAACATTTCATGTACCCGCACTTCAAACTGCTCACCTCTCCCCGGAAAACGGGAATGAAAAATGACAAAATGCTTTTTCGTCTTGGGATCATAATAAGCCGAGTTGTGTCCGGGCGACACATAGCCTGTTCCCAGCCCTGTTCCCGGATCACCAATTTCTCTTGGAATTAGGTAATTACCTATTAACTTGACGCCGTATGGCTCAATGGAAGCGTCATCAAAAAGAGGTTTGTCAGGATTCGCTTTAACCTTGATCATGTCGTTTCCTTCAGCATCGTAGAAAGGACCATCCGGTGTTTTGGACCGAGCCACACGCAAGTTATATCCGCCATCCGCTGACAATCCGCCATAGGACAGGAACAAGTAATAGTAGTCCGTTTGTGGACTGTATTGTATGTACGGCCCCTCCATACGAGCATGGTTACCGCCCGTCAGTTTTTTCCCGTAGCCTTGGCCTGGTAAAGGCTTCCCTGTTTTTTCATCCATCTGCATAATGAAAATGCCTCCGGAGTAGGAGCCATATACCATCCACAGCTTGCCGTTCTTATCATAGAAAGTGTCAGGGTCTACGGCATTGGGATGCTTGGTTGCGTCATAGATCGTCCCATCTTCACTCGGTTGATCCCACATACCGGACTTCAGGAAAATTCCTTTATTCTTATAAGGTCCTTCAATTTTATCAGCAACCGCTAGGCCCATAGCTGAACGCGGGGAGTCTCCTTTACAAGCGTTATAGTACATATAAAACTTGCCATCCGCCAGTTGAATGACATCCGCTGCCCACAGCGTGTCTGTCCGCGCCCAATCCAGCGCTTCCTTTAATTCCTCTTTGACGTTGGGAATCAATACATTACCATTTGCCACACCTGTCGCAATTGTATCCCAATTCATGAGGTCTTTGGACTTGGCAGCCGCCAGATGTGAACCAAAAATGTAAAATGTATCTTTCACTTTCAGGATGGATGGATCATGTACGGAAGTCTCCTTGAAGGAAACAGCCTTTTTACTTTGGCTTAAAATGTTATCCAGACCTTGAGCTTGAAGGGTGGTTTGCTCCAGACTTTGAATCCCAGCTGTATCTGAATTGAGTGTGGACTCGGCGCCCACCAAAGAAGCAGGCAACAACAGTGCACCTGCCAGAGAAGCAGCCGTTACTTTACGAACAAATAATTGCTTCATAAATCAATCTCCTCTCGTTTTGAACATTCCTGCTAACATAAAACAATAATGAATAAGACGGTCAGGATTATGTTTGTATTAACTTCTCTCACTCTTAAATTAAATGCTGATCATCCCCCTCTCTGAATTAAAGCGCTTTCAAATAATGTGAAAAATAAAACCTCCTTCTGTTAAGAAGGACGATTCAAACCTGGCGGTTAATCGTATCTCTATATTATTCAATGAATATGGAAAATTCAATATGTAATTTTATATTTTTATAAATTATTCGTTTAATTATTAATCTTAATAAATGTGTTGCTTTAATTCCTAGTTTAAAGTTATAATTTGACAAGTAAAATTCTATATGTTACCTGCCGATATATCTAAAAAGAATTGTTTTACGATGAACATAATACAAATATTCACATTTTATGAGGAGGTGAAAATTTATGCAATGGTATTTAAAAGTGCTTCAAAACTATGTAGGATTTCAAGGCAGAGCAAGACGAACAGAATACTGGATGTTTACTCTGTTCAATGCGATAGCTGGTCTGGTATTATACTTGTTGGATTTCCTCTTGGGACTTCCTTTCGTATTGTCATCTATCTATGGTCTGGCTGTTTTGTTACCGTCTCTGGGAGTTCTTTTCCGCAGACTACACGACACCGGCAAAACCGGGTGGTGGATTCTGATCGCATTGGTTCCTTTTGGGAGCATTGTGCTGCTTGTATTCACATGCCTAGACAGTCAGCCTGGCGACAATAAGTATGGGAAAAATCCTAAATTGTAATTTGATGTAGTTGGTCTAAAACCTCTTTCACTTTTGTGAAGGAGGTTTTTTTTATACCCGCTTTTCCCCTATCGAAATTCCAGCTATAAGTTTACCAAGAGACTCCAGCGTCCATACTGGATTAAAAAGTATCCTCAAAGAGAGGAAGAACGTGCATGCGTTTTCGGAAAAGAACCCCCCTTAACAAATTTAGAAAGGCACCCGTTCAGCAAAGCGAGAGTAAGTCTGAACATTCCGCAGAACAGCTCAGTGCAAATATCGGAACCAATCTTCAGCAGATCAGACAAGCGCTCGGCAACAGCACCGACATCGTCATCAGAGAAATTCGAATCGGCAAGGACGGTGACCAGACCATTGCGATCCTCTATACCGACGGTTTGGTGGACCAAAATATAGTCTCCGACTTCATTATGGAATCAATGATGCTGGACAGCAGCTTGTCCAAGGACGTGGAATGCCGGATTCAAGCCTCCTCTAATGTCATGCAAATGTTGAAAGATTACGCCCTTACTATCGGCAGCATTCGGGATATTACTGACTTTGAAGCCTTGTATAACGCGCTGTTGTCGGGGGATGCAATCATTTTGATTGAGGGTGAGACGCAGGCAATATCGGCCAGCGCACGTGGATGGAAGGATCGGGGGGTCACCGAGCCTGCCTCAGAAAATGTCGTCCGTGGGCCTCGGGAAGGATTTTCTGAGACATTGCGTACGAACACAGCCTTGATTCGACGTAAAATTAAAGATCCGAATCTATGGCTGGAGACCAAACAAATCGGTCGTGTAACCCAGACCGATGTCGCTGTCATGTATATAAAGGGGATTGTGAACCCTAAATTGGTTGAGGAAGTACATGAACGATTGAATCGCATTGATGTAGACGGCATTCTCGAAAGCGGATATATCGAGGAATTAATCCAAGACAAAACCTTCACCCCCTTTCCGACAGTATACAATTCAGAACGCCCAGACGTGATCGCCGCCGAACTGTTGGAGGGAAAAATTGCGATCCTAGTGGATGGTACCCCTTTTGTGCTTGTCGTGCCTGCATTATTTGTTTCCTTCTTGCATGCGGCGGAGGACTATTATCAGCGTGCAGACATTAGCAGCTTCATCCGTGTCCTTCGTTATACCGGAGTTTTTATTTCCCTGCTCGGTCCGTCCTTATATGTTGCCATCACTACGTTTCATCAGGAAATGCTGCCGACCTCACTGCTAATCGGTCTAGCGGCACAGCGCGAAGCGGTCCCCTTCCCTGCCTTTATTGAAGCACTCATGATGGAACTGACATTTGAAATATTGCGGGAAGCTGGCGTTCGCATGCCCAAGTACATCGGGGCAGCCGTCTCTATCGTCGGCACACTCGTCATTGGACAAGCTGCTGTCGAGGCGGGCATCATATCTGCGGCAATGGTTATTGTTGTATCGATTACTGCTATTTCCAGCTTTGTTCTTCCTGCCTACAATATGTCTATCGCTTTTCGCATGCTGCGGTTTCCCTTAATGGGGCTTGCCGCTTCCTTTGGGCTGTTCGGAATTATCGTCGGAGGCATTGCCCTGATCCTGCATATGTGCAGCCTTCGTTCATTCGGCGTTCCCTATATGACTCCTTTTGCACCTCTCATACCGGCAGACACCAAAGATACCATCTTTCGATTCCCTCACTGGATGATGATGTCACGTCCCCGGTTAGTCGATCAGAAAAATGTCAAACGTCGAAACAGCACTCCGCCCCGCAAATCACGGGAATAGAAAAAAGAGAAACCGTCAGAAAGGAGTGGATCATCATGAAGCGGAAGAAGGCGTTTCTCTTCCTGATTCTTGCACTCGTCTTACTTCTGACAGGCTGTTGGAATCGTAGAGAGTTGAATGAGCTTGCCATCGCCGTCGGTATGGGAATCGATAAGCAAGGAGACCAATTCCGGGTCTCTATCCAAGTGGTGGACCCTGGCAAAGCATCGGCTAAAAAAGGAGCAGGAGGTGGGGCTCCAGCCACCTTGTATACAGAGGAGGCGGACACCATATTTGAAGCGATCCGGAAAATAACAACAATTAGCCCCCGGAGAATGTATTTTTCTCACCTGCGCATATGTGTTATCGGTGAGTCGTTAGCTGCCGAAGGGATGGCAAAATCTTTAGATTTACTCTCCAGATATCATCAGTTCCGCACTGATTTTTATATTGTAGTGTCCAAGGACGTTAGTGCGGAGGATACGTTGAAAATTATGACGCCTTTAAATCCGATTCCCGCCAATGACCTTTTTTCTTCCCTAGAAACATCACAGAAAAACTGGTCGCCTACTACGACGGTAACCTTGGATGAATTGATTGCAGCTATGACTAGTGAAGGAAAGCAGCCTGTGTTGACAGGACTTCGGATCATTGGCAATAAAGAAATGGGAGAAACCAGCGACAATGTGCAAAAGATCGCTCCGTTCAGTCGTTTACAGTATTCAGGACTTGCTGTATTCAGAAAAGATCGACTAATCGGATGGTTAGATGAAACTGAAAGTAGGGGCTATAATTTTATCCTTGGCAAAGTGCAAAGCTCTGTCGGCTACGTTGCTTGCCCCAGAGGCGGCAAAGTCGTCTCCGAAATCATTCGCACCCAAACCACTGTAAAAGGAAGCACCTATAGGGGAGAGCCCCAGATTCATATTAAAATGCAGGTTGAGGCCAACGTGGGAGAAGTCGAGTGTACTGACCTCGATTTGACCAAGGTAGGAACGATTTATGACATTGAAAAGCAAGAAGAAGAAAAAATAGAAAATATTATGAAGTCGGCCGTTAGAAAGGCCCAACAATCATACAAAACGGACATATTCGGATTCGGTGAAGCCATTCACCGCGCTGCTCCGAAGACTTGGAACAGACTGAAGCAAAACTGGGATGAGGAATACTTTACAGAATTACCCGTAACGATCAAAGTCGATTTCAAGATTCGGCGCTTGGGCACCATCGGTAGCTCCTTTATGAATGATATGAAAGAGTAATTCCTCACTCTACAAAAGAAGGTGTTTTCCAAATTGCTATCTCAAATCGTAAAAATCATCGGCATATTCCTCGTCGCTGCTGTAATTAGCTTAATTGAAGTCCCCGACATGTGGAAAAAAGGATTTAAAAAAGAGCTTTGGTTATTTTTCATCCTACTCTTTTTTGCGGTCGGAATTAGTTGTGCCAAGGTATTACACTGGCTCATTCCCACCCCCCTGGATTGGATAACAGCCATATATAGACCATTCAGCAATTTCCTGATCCATATGGGCCTAATAAAATAAGAGGAGGTGAAAAACGGGTGCCCGCACAAATCAAAATCTCAGCACGACAAATCATGATCATATCTGCTTTATTTACGGTCGGAAGTGCAATCCTCATCGTCCCTTCAGGGATGGCACTTGTAGCCAAACAAGATGCGTGGATTGCCGCGCTCGTGGGGGTCGGGGCTGGGCTTCTTATCTTGTATATGTACAGCAAGCTTGCGGCGCTTTATCCAGAGATGACCCTGGTTGAGATGATGGAAACCCTACTCGGAAAATGGTTAGGCAAAACCGTAGGTTTTCTATTTTTCACCCTACTATTCATTAATGCTCCTGTACCGGTGTTATTTTATTTAGGGAATTTTATGACTACTCAAATGATACCGGAAACGCCGATTCTAGCGGTAAATATTCTTTTTGCACTTATCATAGTATTCGCTGCTCGGCTGGGTCTCGAAGTCCTGGCTCGTTCGGCCGAACTGTTGTTTCCTTTATTTACTCTGCTGTATATTTCTTTTGTAGGTTTAGTGGTATCCAACATTAAGCTGGAAAATGTCCAACCTGTATTGGAGGCAGGAGTAGGGCCGATTTGGCCTGCTGCCCTGTCCTTTTTTAGCACAGTATTTATACCTCATATTATTTTGCTCATGATCTTCCCTTCTTCTATAAATCGCTCCGATCAAACCCGTAAAGCTTTTTTCATAGGAAGCCTGATTGGCGGATTGATGCTGGTCGTGGTGGTTGCATTGACAATTTTGGTATTTGGTCCTGACTTAACGGCAAGAAATATATATCCTAGCTATGCGTTAGCCAAAAAAATTAGCATTGGCAACTTTCTACAGCGCATCGAAGCCATCATGGCTACAATGTGGTTTATTTCACTTTTTTTTAGAATCACACTGTATATGCACACCACAGTGACAGCAATAGCCCAAATCTTTTGTCTGAAAAGCGATCGGCAACTGGTGCTTCCTCTCGGGATGTTATTAGTCATCCTGTCCATCATCGTGTATCCTAATGTCCCTTACCAACAAACCTATGATACAAAGACGTGGATTCCCTATTCTCTATCCATTGGGTTGTTTTTCCCCTTACTGCTGCTCTGTATTCATGGGATACGAACAATCTGGTCAAAGAAAAAAACAGCATCCAAAGGGTAAATCACACTCATTTTTCGTTATCTGCGAATTTTTTTAGCGCTACCTGTTTACAATCTCCTCTTTTAGTTTATTTTAAACGAGTATTAAGCTGGCGCTAAGATTGGGCGTGTATGATGTATTTAAGAATCTGGTAACTACATAAGCCGGATGGGCTAAAGGCATAAACATCACTCCCGTTGGATATCCATATACCGTTCCACCCCGTCAGAAATTTAATGAAACACAAAAGGAGATTTACACTTATGAATCGAAAACGAATGTTGGTCATCTGCACACTGTTGCTGGCGTTATCTATTGGGCAGTCATCTACTTGGGGAAGTCGGGCTAATGCTGCTGCACTGGCTCCAGAGAGAGCCCTGCATGTACAGGACAATGAAGCTTCCAAGGATGATGATCTGTTGAAAGCACTGGGTATATCCTCGGATGAGCAATTATATGATGCGTTATATAATGGTCAAACCTTGGCTGATATTGCACAAACCCATAATCAGGATGCTCAGGCTATCGTTGATCTACAGGTAGCTCAGTTGACGGAGCAGTTGGATCAACGACTGGCCAATAAGAGCATTACCCCAGAGCAATACCAAGCCCATAAGGCAGAACTGACACAAGTCGTTGCCAAAAGTGTATTCGGGCTGTAAGCCTAGACACGACCAAACATCAAAAAGGCGCTGAACCCTTAGAGGATCAGCGCCTTTTCTGTATTTGATATAACTTACGCCTGATATACCCGAATCAGATTGGTCGTGCCTGCCTCAGCGACAGGGACGCCTGCTGACAGGACTACAGTATCTCCTTTATGGATATATCCTGCATTCAGCGCGTTACGGATGGAAGATTCGAACATTTCATCCGTTGTGGCTACCTTATCCCCTTTAATCGGGAATACACCGGACAACAGGCAAATTTTAGCGAATACCGTGTTATTCGGAGTAACCGCAATGATCGGCGCCTTCGGACGATATTTGGACACCATACGAGCCGTGAATCCACTGGCAGTCGAGGTAATAATCGCTTTGGCATCCAGCTCCAGAGACGAACTCACCGCACCCTGACTAATGACTTCAGTAATGTTGGTGCTTTGGCGTGCTCTGCGCTTATCGAACTGCTCCTGGTAATCCAATTGTGATTCTGCACTGGCAGCTACCGCAGCCATGGTCCGTACGGATTCAACAGGGTATTTACCTGCAGCAGATTCGCCCGACAGCATCACTACGTCAGCTCCCTGCATAACGGCATTGAACACGTCACTAACTTCAGCTCTTGTCGGACGCGGGTTCACCTGCATGGACTCCAGCATGTGAGTAGCAACGATAACGGGCTTGCCGACCAGATTACACTTGTCGATCATTTCTTTTTGCATCACAGGCACGTCTTGAATCGGCACTTCCACGCCCAGGTCGCCACGAGCTACCATAATACCGTCCGAAGCTTCGATGATATCATCCAGGTTTTCCATACCTTCGGCATTTTCAATTTTGGAATAAATCTGTACATGCTCGGCATGATGTCCCTTCAAAATCTCACGGATTTCACGGATGTCGTCGCCTTTACGCACAAAAGAAGCCGCAATAAGCTCGATACGCTGCTCCACCCCAAATTGAATGTGCTTCACGTCGCGCTCTGTTACGCCTGGAAGAGTTGTATGAATCCCTGGCAGATTAACACCTTTTCTCGGCTTCAAAATACCGCCGCTTACGATATTACAAATCATCTCGGTACCTTCGATGGAGGTTACAGTCAGATCAACCAAACCGTCGTCGATGAGAATGCGGTCACCTGGTTTGATATCCTTCGGCATATCTGGGTAATTCACCGAAATACGATGCTCGTCCCCCAAAATCTCTTCCGTGGTCAGAATGAGCTGGCTGCCTGGCTTCAACAGAACAGATGCCTCTTTCAGCTTGCCAATCCGTATTTCCGGTCCTTTAATATCCATCATGACAGGGATACAGGTATTCATTTCCTTCGCTGCCTGTCTCACATTTTCAATACGTTTAACATGATCCTCCAGCTCCCCATGAGCCATGTTCAAGCGAGCTACAGTCATACCAGCCTGGATCATTTCTTTTAACAAATCAATGGAGTCGCAGGCAGGTCCCATAGTACAAATAATTTTCGTTTTAAGCATAGTAATGTCATCCTCCTGAATGTCTTTACTGTATAACTTCTTCTCCACTTTGCTTCTCTATCTACATTAAACTTATATAGTCCTATTCTACCTGTACCCGTTCACCAAGACTATGAACTATAGTATGATGGATGTATTACAGTATGATGAATGTTGAAGACATTGGAGAGTGAGTTTTGTGATTACATTGACGGGTATACGGCAGGACAATGGCGTAGACTGGTATGAAAAGGCTGGTGCAAATACCGACAACGATGACTTGCTATTCATTTTGGTCACCTTTGGCAAATGTGTATATTGGGTGAACGATAGCAAGATCATTCTGGGCAAGGGTGAAGCACTGCTTTTACCCGCTCATCTGAATTACTATGGCAAGAGCATTCCTACGCTTTTCCATACCAAGTATGTGATACATTGCCGCAAAACATGTACGAACAGCACACTTCCCATACTGAATACAGACCAGCCGTTATGGATCAAGCCCGGATGCTACGATTTGCTGCATGAACGGATCAAATCGATGTATTATCAATGGACTGAACACCCAAGCTACTACGCCCTGATGGCTGACTGTCTGCTGACCGAAGCCATGATTTATATGAACCAGGAATGGGACAAAGGTACCGTTCCTCGCGATAAAGAACGGCATGTAGAACATATGAAACAGTACATTCAGAATCACTACAGGGAAAAGGTAACCAAAGAAGAGCTTGGTGATGCCATTCGCAAAACCCCCAATTATGCCGCGACACTGCTGCGTGAGGTTACAGGCCAAACGATCAGCGAGCATGTACATACGCAACGTATTAAAACCGCTATCTACATGTTGACGGAGTCGCGGCTAACGATTCGTGAAATTTCGGAGTATGTGGGCTATAGTGATGTGTCCTATTTTCATCGGATCTTCAAACGCTTAACAGGCTGTTCCCCGTCCGAGTTTCTGGATGAACGTTCCTCCATCGTCTAATCTGATAGCCTGAAGCGGAATTTCATAGATAAAAAAATGGCCGCTTCACATCGAATGCTGCTCTAGTTATCCTTTTCATTAAGGGACAAGAGCGCTCCGTATAAAAGCGACCATTATATTTATAGTTACACGCATGAATCTGCATGTATTGGTGCTGACTGAATGATATTATTTGGAGGAACCCGCTGTTTTGACTTTGTCCAGCATTTTATCGTTAAAGCCAAACATCCAAGTCAGGACAAAGGATACTGCCATAGCAGCCAAGTTCGCCAAAATATAAAACGGAAGCTGATGGTTCATGTAAAGCAACGTACCTGGAATAACCGTAACCGCCATCCCTGTAGCCGCCAAATGCAAGACCGAAGCAATAAAACCACCAACCGCTCCGCCGATGAGACCCATGACAAAAGGCTTCATATATCTCAGGTTGACCCCGAAGATAGCCGGCTCTGTAATTCCTAGGAAAGCAGAGAACGAAGAAGGAAGCGCCAACGCTTTCAGCTTGCTGTCCTTCGTTTTCAGACCAACTGCCAGACAGGCAGCTCCCTGTGCAGCCATTGCGCAGGTAATAATAGCATTGAAGGCATTTACGCCGTTCTTTTCAAGCAGTTGAATCTCCAGGAAATTAAATATATGATGCACACCTGTAACGACGATAATCTGATGCAAAAAGCCGATGACGATCCCTGCAATACCGAAAGGCAAATCAAGTACAAATATGGTTCCGTGCAGCACCCATTCTTCAAGTGAATGGAAAACTGGACCGATAGCAAACAGTCCCAAAGTGATCATAATCAACAGTGTTAAAAATGGTGTGAGAATCAGATCCAGCGCTTCAGGCACCCGTTTGCGCAGCGCCCGCTCCAGCTTGGCTCCGATCAAGCCCACGAAGAAGGCTGGTAATACCGAGCCTTGATAGCCCACCACAGGAATGAAACCGAACATCGTCAACGGATGGGCTGAGCCGTCCGCAACACTATACGCGTTAGGCAAAGCCGGGTTTACCAGCATCAGACCGAGAACGATACCCAGCACCGGACTGCCGCCGAATACTCTAAAGGCTGACCATGCAACTAACGCAGGCAGAAAGGCAAAAGCCGTATCCGTTAATACCTGTGTATATAATAAAAAGTTAGGTGAAATATCCTGCGGCGTCATGCCGAGCAATGCGAGAATTTGCGGCTGAGTGAGCAAACCGCGCAGTCCCATGAACAACCCCGTAGCGACCAGCACTGGAATAATCGGTACAAACACGTCGCCAAAGGTGCGGATAGACCGCTGGAAGACGTTGCCCTCCTTTTTCGCCTGACTCTTCACCTCTTCTTTAGATGAACCCGTCACGCCAAGCTTTTCAACCTCATCAAAAATCCGATTTACCGTTCCTGTACCAAAAATAATTTGATATTGACCTGAATTGAAGAAAGCCCCCTTAACCTTGTCGATCTCCTCAACCTTTTTCTGATCAATTTTCTCTTTATCATGCACCATAATGCGCAGGCGCGTTGCACAGTGAGCAAACGAAGCGATATTTTCCTTTCCACCGATCGCCTCGATCACTTCTTTAGCTATCTCTCTGTTTTCCGCCATGATGTTCATCCCCTCGTTCATTCCGTTATGTTTGATGATTAACGATCCACTTGATGAATTAGCCTACTCATGTAAAATTCCATTTTACCGCTTGGAAGAGAGCCTCTCCCTTGTCGGCAAAAAAGCGTATTTCGTCACTCTCTGGGTGCGGAAAAATACGACTGGTGAACACTTCTTCCCCATCATTGACGAAAATCTCAACTGAAGATGTATCTACAAACAGATGAAGTTTAATATGATCCTTGTCCCATGCACACTGCCGTACTTCACCGTACGAAGTGGCTACAGGCTCACCCGATTGCGTACGATCCAATACAAGTTTACGGCTAATGGCATCATATTTAATCACCGTTTTCTCCGTCTCACCTGCACGGAATTCAATACCGAATGCCTTGGCATCCAAAAGATCTACTTCGCAGATCATCTCATAGGCAGTACCCTTAAATCCTTCGTAGGTTTTGCTCTCTGAGGACAACGTGTCAGCTACCCGATCCTCACTATTTCTACGCAGCGTGGTTAATTCGGGGATAGGCCGCTGCAAGAGTTTTCCCTCATGAAGCGTAAGTTCCCTCGGTAATGTCAGACAGTGGGCCCATCCGTTCGGATCTGTCGGATATTCGATATCCGGTAGCCCCATCCAGGCCACCATAATACGACGCCCCTGCGGGTCAATCATCGTCTGTGGTGCATAGAAGTCGAAGCCCCGATCAAGCTCGTGGAATGCGCCGTGCTCCAGTGTTCTTGTCTCTGTATCCAGCAGTTTGCCGATGACGTAGCCCGATTGATAAATATTGTGGTTTTCATCCCCTGAAGACTCCAAGCCCTGTGGAGAAAAGACCAACACACCCGCTCCATTCAGTTCAAAATAATCCGGGCATTCCCACATGTATCCAAACGATTCCAGCCCCGTGCTCAGTTCTCCCTCGAACTGCCAAGTGTGAAGATCCGTTGAACGATAAAGGACAACGCAGCCTGTTGAATCTGTTCTTTGTGCACCAATCACACAGTAGAAACTATCGCCGTCCTTCCACAGCTTGGGATCACGAAAATGGTCTGTATAACCTTCTGGCACATGGCCAATAACAGGATGCTCCCACTTGGTAATGTGACCGCTCTCATCCATAACAGCCATGCATTGATAAGGATGTCTGATCCAGTTTTCGTCACGTGTATTTCCTGTATACATCATGTATAATTTGCCCTCATGCTCCAGCGCGCTGCCGGAATAAGCCCCATGCGAGTCGAAGTAGTCTCCAGGTGTGATGCCAATGCCTGCACTATGCCATGTGACCAAATCTTTGGATTTCAAATGATACCAATATTTCATTCCGTGATCGGTTCCTAGTGGGAACCACTGATAAAATAAGTGGTATTCGCCTTGATAATATGAAAATCCATTCGGATCATTGAGCAAGCCTGTCGGTGGTTGGATATGAAACGACTGCCGCCACGGACATTGCTCCACCTTTTTCTGCAAGCTTGCTATTTCACCGGGCTCAGCCTGCTCGATTAATCGATACTTTTGTTCTTTTGTCATTTTCATAGGTGTACCTCATTTTTTTAAAACTTAGATTTTTGGGAACCGGTTCCAATGTAATGAAAAAAATTAAACGGAACCGGTTCCTATACAATGAAAAAAATATACTCATCCATGGATTTGCAACCGATTCCAATTGTGCAAGAGTGCAATGGAACCGGTTTCGAAGAAATTATAATCCACCTGCTCAGCGTTTGTCAACGCTTTCTCTTTCAATAAGGGTATAATCCATGACCGTCACTTGCTCTACCGTTTTATGTTCTACCAGCCGTACAATGTTTTGGGCTGCTACACGTCCAGCCTCCATATACGGGTATTGAACAGTTGTTAGCGCAGGGTGAATGACCTCCGTAATATCGTATCCCCCAAAGCCAGTGACCGACAAATCCGACGGAATGGTAATTCCTCTGGAATAAGCCGCGTTGATTACCCCAAGCGCGATATTATCCGTAGCACACACCATCAACGATGGCTTGAATTGGTCTAAGATGGCGGATGCGGCAATCCGTGCATCGGACATTTTAAACCCGGTTTCATAGTACCTGATATCATATCCTGCGACTCGCATCGTCTCGTCCGTATAACACGTAGCAGGTAACGCATCGCGAACAGCCTGCCTAAAGCCCTCTTTGCGTTGCACACCGACAGCAACGTCCCTTTCAGTAACACCGACATAGGCAATTTCACGGTGGCCCTGTGACAGGACATATGCACCGATATCATATCCGGCACGATAATCATCATGGATAAGGCTATGGATCTGCTCATGTTGTTGGCCTACCAGCAATACCGGAATACTGATGTCTCGTATCGCGGTCAGGTGGTCGTCTGTAATTTGAGCAGCCAGCAGAATGATGCCTGAAATTTTTTGTCGTGCAAACTCATAGATCGCTTCGATTTCACGCTTTACATCCTGACTCGTATTAGAGATCAGCATCTGGTAATGCTGGGAACGCAGTTCCTCATCAATTCCCATTAACGTATGGGATGTCGCAAAGGAATCCAGCCGTGGCACGACGGTTCCGATAATGTTGGTTCGTTTTGCCTTCAAACTTTGGGCAAAGGTATTGGGCACATACCCCGTGGCCTTAACCACCTTTTCAATTTTACGCTTAGTGTCCAGGCTGACAGATCCGCCGTTCAAAAAACGGGATACGGTGCTCTTGGATACACCAGCCATTTGGGCTATATCTGCAATTGTCTTATTCATGAGGTCCCCCGGAGATTTTCATTTTCATAAGCGTCCAAAACTTCTCATTTCATATAATTCTATAATACCATATGGCAGGATTGGATTGCTGTAGCTTCAGTTTCACTATGCACAAAAAGCCGTCCCTTCCATGAAGAAGGAAACGGCGTTTTATGATGGACTGGATTTTAAAAATCAAAGTTGTCCGGATCTGGACCTACCCGAAGATTGGCATTTAACGCCTGAATCTGATCCATATCCTCACGCGTCAATTCAAAGTCAAAAATATCGGCATTTTCGACGATTCGATGCGCCTTGGTGGACTTGGGAATAGTGACGACTCCCTGCTGTACATCCCAGCGTAAAATCACTTGAGCCACCGATTTACCGTACTTGTTCGCTATGTCTTGCAGTACCGGATGATCGAGCAATTGGCCTTGCATGAGCGGGGACCAGGCTTCCATTTGAATGTTGTTCTTTTGACAGAATTGCAGCAGCTCGGTTTGGGTTAGCTGCGGGTGAAACTCCACCTGATTGACCATTGGCTTGATTTCTGCATCCTGCATGAGATCTTCCAAATGGTGAATTTGGAAGTTGCTGACTCCGATGGCCTTAATCCGTCCTTCTTTATACAAGGACTCCAAAGCTCTCCAGGCTTCTTTGTATTTGCCTTGAACCGGCCAATGAATCAGATATAGATCCAGATAGTCCAGTCCCAACTTGTTCAGGCTTGCTTCATAAGCTGCTCGTGTCTCTTCATAGCCTAAATCTGCATTCCACACTTTGGACGTGACGAATAGTTCTTCTCTGGACAGATTATTCTCCGAGAGGGCTTCCTGAATAGCCTGTCCTACACTGTTTTCATTCGCATAGATTGCCGCTGTATCTATACTGCGGTAGCCATGCTTTACAGCAGCCTTCACAGCATTGACCAGCTCTGAACCTTCTTCTACTTTAAATACCCCGATGCCAAACCAAGGCATGCGAACTCCGTTGTGCAATGTTGTTGTGCTTTGTAGGTTTTGTGTCATTTTGTATCTTCCTCTCTATTTTTTAAAAGTTTTAGCCTACCAAGGCGGTTGTATCCCTTTTTTCGAGCATACGACTCCATGCTGTCAGTAGAACCGCTACAAAAACCATTACCCCACCGACCCAAGTCGTATGCATAAGCCCCAGTGAATCTGTCACAATTCCTCCCACATATGCTCCGATTGCGATTCCTGCATTAAAAGCCGCAATATTAACAGCAGAGGCGACATCGACCGCTTTGGGTGCAAAACGTTCGGCTAACATAACTACATACACCTGTAGACCAGGCACATTCATAAACGCAAGCAATCCCATAAAAAAAATCGTCACCAGACCTGCCGTTTGAAATGGCACGGTAAACCACAGCAGAAACAGGATCACAGCTTGAATCAGAAACATGTAAAACAAAGCTGAAAGCGGTCTGCGGTTCGCAGCTTTTCCACCGATGACATTCCCGATAGCAATGGCGATTCCATACAATAAGAGAATGAACGTTACCGTATTTTCTCCAAAACCGGTTATGTCATGAAGTAATGGAGATAAATAAGTAAACACGACGAATGTGCCCCCATATCCCAAGGCAGTAATGATAAATGCAAGTAGCAAGCGACCATTCGTAACCAGTTTGACCTGCTCGCTGAAAGGAGTCTTATTCCCCTTTCGGAGCGTAGAGGGCAGCAGAATCAGATTGGCAATGAGGGCCACAACACCGACGACCACAATAGCCATAAATGCAGCCCGCCAACCCCATTGCTGCCCAACGTAGGTGCCCAATGGTACCCCTGTCACGGTGGCAACGGTCAAGCCGGAGAACATAATCGAAATAGCACTCGCCCGCCGATCATCGGGAACAAGGTCGGCCGCGATGGTGGACCCGATGGACATGAACACTCCATGGGAGAATGCCGAGATGACACGTGCAATCAGCAGCAGGGTGATTCCGCTAGAGACCGCAGCAAGGCTGTTGCCTGCTATAAACACAATCATGATCCACAGCAGTAGCATTTTACGAGGAACACTCGATGTTAACGAGGTCAACACAGGTGCCCCAATGGTAACCCCTAATGCATACAGCGTTACAGTTAGTGCGGACATTGTTACGGATATGTGCAAGTCTTCAGCGATCAGGGGAAGCAATCCTACGCTGATGAACTCAGTGGTCCCAATGGCAAAGGCACTTACGGCTAAAGCCAGTAATGGCCAGATACTTGGTTTGGATTCTGGCGACATGTTTTTCACTCCTATCTATAGTAATCTTCGACCAGCAGATGTTATTATGAGTTATTCAATCAATTATGAACAGTACGTACTTTTTAGTGATATAGGTACCAAAAAGTACCCTAGAGGCGACATACACGGAGGGATCGGCATTGGGAAAGAAAAAATACAATATCTCTGTTGAGGCGACATTAGAGGTGATCGGGGGAAAATGGAAGTGTGTGATTCTGTGTCATTTGACCCATGGAAAGATGCGAACAAGTGAATTAAAGCGCATGATGCCTTCCATAACACAAAAAATGCTGACTCAACAGCTTCGTGAATTAGAGGAAGACGGCATTGTCAATCGGATTAGCTATAATCAGGTTCCACCCAAAGTGGAGTACGAGCTTAGTGAATATGGATGTAGTTTGAAAAGCATTTTGGATTCACTTTGTGCCTGGGGAGAAAGACATATTATTAAAGAATACGGGGATAAATCTGCGGTTTTGGAGGATAACATTCTGAATAAGCTGTAAAGCAAAAAAAAGCGTCTGCACTAGATCAGCAGGCGCTTTCTCTCTCTTACAATTCCAAGAGTTACGAATTGGACATCATTTTATTTGGTAAAATCAATGACCATACGTCCTTGGATTTTGCCATGCTCCATCTCTTCGAAGATCTCATTGATGTCTTCAAGCGGACGTTTTTGTACAAGAGGAACAACTTTACCTTCTGCAGCAAACTGGAACGCTTCTTTAAGGTCTTCACGAGTACCGACCAAAGAACCGATTACTTGAATGCCGTCCAGAACCAGACGCGGAATGTCCAGATCCATTTTATCGGTTGGAAGACCTACAGCTACGACACGCGCGCCAGCCTTCACAACGTCAATAGCTTGGTTGAAAGGTGTTTTGGCAACAGCAGTAACCACGGTTGCATCCAGACCAGCACCGTTCGTTAATTCCTTAGCTCGGGCGACTGGATCTTCTTTCATGCTGTTAACAATATAGTCAGCACCAATTTTTTTGGCCAGTTCGAGTTTTTCATCACTGATGTCAAACGCTACAACTTTAGCATTGAATACATTTTTGGCGTATTGCACAGCCAGGTTACCCAAGCCGCCGATACCAAAGATACCGATCCATTGTCCTGGTCTGATATCGCTTACTTTAACTGCTTTATATGTTGTAACCCCTGCGCAAGTTACACTACTTGCAGCGGCAGGATCAAGATTATCAGGTACTTTGACCGCATAGTCAGCTGTGACAATACATTGTTCTGCCATTGCACCATCTACCGTGTATCCGGCATTTTTAACTTCACGACACAAAGTTTCCCGTCCGGTTAAACAATATTCGCAGTGACCGCAGCTTTCGAACATCCAGGCAATACTTACGCGATCGCCAATTTTAAGACTGGTCACTCCTTCACCTAATTCAATGACTTTCCCAATACCTTCATGTCCCAGAACTCTGCCTGTGACATCACCGAAATCTGCATTTTTTACGTGTAAATCTGTGTGGCAAACCCCACAATATTCAACTTGGACTAACGCTTCCCCATGTTTCAGGGAGCGCAAAGGTTTCTCTTCTACACTAACTTTCTTGTCTTTTGTAACAATTGCTGCTTTCATGTAGATCTCTCCTTTGAGTGGATATGGAATTATTTTGTAATGCACACCCCACTATTATAGTTACTTCCCCCAAAGAGGACAAACAAATATTTCACCACTCCATTATTCTCTCTACATCCCGGTAATAATAAGCAACCATTTCTACCTTTTTCCTAAGTCCTTGTACCCTTGCAGGAACTTTGTACAATAATTTACAATGTAAAAAGTTTCACATACTCTATTTGGAAGAAGGATAAAGAAACATGAAAAAACATTGGAGAGGTTGCTTGTTCAGCATATTTTCCATAATCTTGGCACTGTCGGTAACAGGATGTACATCACCCACCACTTCTAGTACTACTCGCGCATCATCGTCATCAGCTAACAGCGCTCATGCAGTTGTTCAGAAAAGCCCGCACTGGTCCTACGAAGGGGATGAAGGACCGGAGCATTGGGGGGAGCTGGAAAAGGATTTTGTCGCTTGTGGTAACGGTCAGGAACAATCTCCCATCAACATAGAGCATTCCCATCTGGAAGCTTCGCATACGCAGCAGCCGTTGCAGGTTCATTATTCAACCACTAAAGTATCCATACTAAATAATGGACATACCGTCCAAGTCAATGCGGCTAGTCCCAGCAATAATATTGTCGTGGACGGCACTACATTCACCTTAAAGCAGTTCCATTTTCATCATCCAAGTGAACACCAAATAGACGGTAAAAATGCTGAAATGGAGCTTCATTTTGTTCATCAAAGCGACAACGGAAGCACAGCTGTCTTAGGGGTTCTTATACAAAGTGGCAAAGAAAACAAGGCCTTCAACCGCATCTGGTCCAAACTGCCAAAGGGTATCTCTCAAGAAGCGAACTTGGAGGGAGAAATAAATCTTGCCTCACTGCTGCCAAAAGACCTGCACTCCGTTCGCTACAACGGATCACTGACTACCCCGCCATGTACAGAACATGTGAATTGGACGGTATTGGAACAGCCTATTGAAATGTCCGCAGACCAAATCAATCAGTTTGCTGCCATTTTTCCCGATAACCATCGTCCTGTACAACAGCTGGGAACCCGTGAGCTGAAGACCGATAAATAATAAAATATAGTGCCCTAAGACATAAAGATATAAGGTGCATTTTAAATACAAACAGAAGCCTCCTCTGTTCACCTGATTAGAGGAGGCTTCTTGTTATTAAAGTTGCTGTCTACTTACCATCGTTATAATCGCACCAGTTGCTCCACCTTCACCGGCAGACCTGTGCGCATAGAGCGGTTGGCAGCGATGCCTGTTAAAATGGACCATGCGCCATCAATATGGGAGGCCGCACGATGAAACCGATCCTCTGCCGGCTTATCGAAAATATCCCGCAGCATGACCGGATCTCCTCCGCCATGTCCCCCCACGCCTTCCTCTACTTCGACCTCGTAAGGTGCTGCAAAGTGAGGATAGATCGTGATGGTTTTCTCTTTTAGCGCCCCCTCATCTGCCTTGCTGCCACCGGAATTAACATAGGATTGCTCGGACACCCGAACTTCCATCCGTCCCTTGGTGCCGTTAAATACGATGATAAAGCCCTCCCAAGGCATATAAGCGTTCAGTGAATAGTTCATTACCGTTTTATTCTGATACTTCACCATGACACTGAGCGTATCCTCAATACTGATATTGTCGCCAAATACGCTTTGGTCCCGCACATATCCATCCTCATGCTCCGCATCCAGATACATACTTTTTAGATGCTCGTTACGATCCAGGTGTAAGGCAAAAGGGTCATTCTCCGCCGCCTTGCTGCCGTAAGCCCGTTGATAGAACTCCGTCACGCCACGCTGCTCCGCATTCTCCCGGCCATAAAATTTCAAATCACCCAGCGCATACACCGTCTCCGGCTTCGAGCCAAGCCAGAAGTTCATCAGATCAAAATGATGGGTTGATTTGTGCACCAACAGACCGCCGCTATTGCGCTTGTCCCGGTGCCAGCGGCGGAAATAATCCGCGCCATGCTGGGTATTCAGCAGCCATTCAAAATTGACTGATAAGATGTCACCCAGTGTCCCGTCCATGATAACCTCACGGATTTTCGTATTATGCGGGGCATAGCGATAGTTAAAGGTGACGCGCAGTTTCCGTCCCGTGCGTTCTATAGCATCCAGAATGTCTTGGCATTTGTCCTCGTCAACTGTCATCGGCTTCTCGGAAATGACATCACAGCCCAGCTCCATCGCCCGGATAATATACCGATGATGCACCCGGTCAATGGTAGTGACGATGACGATATCGGGCTTCACCTCCGCGATCATCCGATCAAATTCGTGAGCTTTATAGGTTGGAATCAGCTGGTGCTCGTATTTCTCTTGCAACAGCCGATTGGCATAGTCCATTCTCGTCTGGTTGACGTCACAGAACGCGACTAGCTCTGATGTATCTTTGAAAACGGTAACAACTTCACCGTAAAAAAATTCAGCTCTTCCTCCGGTGCCCACAAGTGCATATTTGATTTTAGCCAATAGGTTCACACCCTTTACATGAATTACTTCTATTTTATAGTATAAGAAAGAGCGAAATCTTCGCTTTTATTGTGAATCGGTCCAAAAAGTATGCATATATTATCCTCATGAATATTTTCATAAAGGAGCACGTCGTTATGATCGCCACTCCCCATTTTGCTATCGAGCAAGCGCTTCGGACGGTGCCATTTAGCATGTCTGCTGACCATGTCCATCAAGCGCATGAAATCTATTATCTGCTGGCAGGAGAGCGTTACTACTACATTAATCAGCGTGTATACGCACTACAAAAGGGCGATCTGATCTGGATTAGCAAACATGATTTCCACCGTACGAGTAACAAAGGGAACGGCAGCCATGAGCGAATTTTGATCAACTTTGATGAAGCGTTTGTAGGCTCGTCCACGTCTGTCACTCCATCCGGCGATCAGAATCACCTGCTATTGCCTGAAAAAAGCTTTTTGCTTCGCCCCTCTGCAGCAGAACAACGCGAGTTGGAGCATCTGTTCCTGCAAATGCTGGATGAATACCATCAAGAGCATGCCTACCGATATATGTATCTTCAAAGCCTGCTACTGCAGCTACTGATACGAATCCGCCGCATACAATCAACGGCTCCGGACACCATAGCGCCTGAGCGCAGCGAGAAGCAGCAGCGCGTGTACTCGGTGATTGAGTATCTGCATATCCACTATGCCGAGAAGCTATCGTTGGAGCAACTGGCAGGACACTTTTATATTAGCAGCACCTATCTGTGCCGCATTTTCAAGCAGACCACAGGTTTTACGTTGGTCGAGTATCTTCAGGATGTACGGGTCCAGCAGGCTCGGGCGTATTTGAAGGAAACAAACTGGAAAGTGACCGCCATTGCTGAAAAAACGGGCTTTGACAGCATTGCTCACTTTGGCCGTGTATTCAAGCATTTCACCGGGCGTACTCCGTTACAGTATCGGAAAGCACATAAAAAGGAGTAGGGAAAAGCCCCTACCCCTTGATACCTGTTAAGGTAATGCCTTCTATAATTTGCTTTTGGGCAATGATGTAGACGATGAGCACCGGGACGACAGAGATGGTGGTACCTGCCATCATCAGTGACCAATCGGCGGTATAAAGGCCTTTGAAATTGTTGAGCAAAAGTGGAACTGTAAATTTCTCTGGTGTATTGAGATAGATCAGCGGATCAAGAAAGCTGTTCCAGGCACCCAAAAAAGTGAAAATCCCGATCGCCGCCAATGCCGGACGAATGAGTGGCAGAATGACACTCCAGTAAATGCGAATGTATCCCGCCCCGTCCATGACTGCTGCTTCCTCCAGATCGCGTGGAATTCCCATGACGAATTGACGGAGCAAAAACACCGCGAATGCATTAAACAAGGCTCCAGGTACAATCAGAGACCAATGCGTATCCAGCCAGCCGATACGATCCATCACCAAGTATAGCGGAATCATCGTTACCTGCTTAGGCACCATCATCGTAGCGAGGAACAAAATAAACAATATATCCGAACCCGGAAAACGGATTTTAGCAAAGGCATACGCTGCCATAGATGCGCTAATCAGCGTCGCTGTCACGATGATAAACGTAATGTAAAAGCTGTTCATGTACGCCTGCACGAAGGGCATGGCCTCCAGCGATGCCGGATAGTTGCTCCATACAAACGGATCGGGAATCCATTGTGGCGGAACGACAAAAATTTGAGAGATATCCTTTAAAGAACTGAGGATGGTCCATAGAAATGGAAAAAACATGATTAAAGAGCCGACAGCGAGCAGCACATGGCGCAGGAGCATCCTGCCTCTGCAACTAATCTCCATAGTGCACCCACCTCTTTTGCATTTTAAATTGCAGCAGTGTAAATATGAGAATAATCACGAACAAAATCATTGCCGCTGCCGCACTTTCTCCCATCGTGAAATCAATGAATGCCTGATCGTAAATGTGATACACAAGCGTATAGCTTGCTTTGGCTGGCCCGCCGTTTGTCATGACGAACGCCTGATCGAACACCTGAAAAGAGCTGATGACCATCATGATGGTGACAAAAAAGGTTGTTGGTGACAACAGCGGCAATGTGATATACCTTAGCTGCTGGAACTTGCTGGCCCCGTCAATTTCGGCTGCCTCGTAATAGCTTTTGGAGATGCCCTGAAGTCCTGCCAAAAAAATGACCATGTTGTATCCCAGTCCCAGCCATATGCTAAGTAGGGCAATCGATGGGATCACCCAATGCGTAGCGGTAAGCCACATCGGGCCTACAATCCCAATCGCTCGCAGCAAGTGGTTTAAAATGCCAAATTCACCATTCAGTATCCACATCCAGATGACCCCCACCGATACCGAACTGGTTACGACAGGCATGAAAAAAAACAAGCGATAGATTTCCCTGCCCTTCACTTTGTTGAGTACGATGGCTACGAGCAGAGCCAACACAATCCCCACCGGAATGACCAGCACCATATAGTACACCGTATTAATGAGTGCCTTCCAAAAATCAGGATCAGATAATTGACCTTTAAAATTGTCCAAGCCGACAAACAAAGGCACCCCAAAACCATCCCAATTGACAAAGCTTAAGTAAAACGCATACAGCAAGGGCAGCAGTGAAAAACATAACAGACCAAGAAACTGGGGGCCAATAAATAGATAGCCCCACAGCGCTTGATGCTTTTTCTGCATCTTGTCACCTTCCTCCCTGGTCACGGCCCATCCCGTGTTTACTTGACCGCCTTGGATATGATCTGATTCAACTTTTCAATGGTTGTCGCAGCATCCTGCTTGCCCAGGAACATCAGGTCAATGGTTTCCGTGATATCGGAGTTCAACCCCGGCACCTGTGCATCATACGCCAATGCAGAACCATAAGCATGCCCTTTATCACGTCCCTCAGTCAGATAGCCCGAGTGCTCAATCGTCGCCTTTTTCATGATGCTCTCATCTGCGGCAGCAAGCGTACCCATGGCATTGCCACCTTCAACCAGCCGCGCCTCCTGCCCTTTCACAGAGACGTAGAAGGCTGCCAGCTTCATGGCCTCTTGCACATGCGGACTGTTTTTGTTGACAGCTACATATGCAACCGGGATGGCGACAGGCTCATTTTTACCAGTGTTGGAGGGCCAGTAGATATAATCAAAGTCGAGGCTTTTATTTTGACTAAACAAGGGCTCCAGCCATCTTCCTGCCGCCAGCATGCCGACCTGATTGGACATGAACATGGCATCTGCCCCCTGCCCTTTTGGGAGTGAGCCAAGGTATACCGCATTTCCCTTTTTCACCATATCGTACATAAAAGCGAACGCTTCCTTGCCCTTTTCATTGTGGTCCAGCACATACTTGCCTTGTTCATCAAAGATCCGGCCACCATTCGACCACACCCATGAATACCAGTGAGCCCACCAGTTTTCCGCAATATAGCCCTGCTTTCCGGCGGCCTTCAGCTTGGATGTAACCTCCTCAAAGGCGTCCCAGTTCCACTTGCCCTCATCATAGTATTCCTGCGGTGTTTTCACACCTGCTTCCTTAAATACCTTTTTGTTGTAGTACATGACCATCGGGTTTGAGTCAGGAGTGACCCCATAGATTTCCCCATCACGCTTGGCCGGACCCCATAATCCTTCCGGAAAATCCTCGGCCTTCACGTCACTTGCCTCACTTTTTAAAAATTCACCCAAAGGCTGCACCTGTTTTGCTCCGATCAAACGCGCAATCGTCGACTCATATGAATAAAAGACATCCGGTCCGCGACTTCCTTGTAGCTGTGTCAACAGCTTTTGCTCATATTGGTCTCCCGGTACTGGTACCAGCTTAACTTCGATATTCGGATTCTCTTTTTCAAATGCATCCAGTGCCCGCTGATACACCTTCACCTCCGCAGGGTTACCCCAAACCTGCATCGTAAGCCGCACCTTTTTTCCATCTGTATTCTCTATTTTGGGAGAAGTGCTGCATGCCGTTGCAAGTAAAAACAGAATGCTGAGGAAAAATCCAATTTTTATCCAACTCATGTAATTGTCCACCTTAACCGCCTCCTGTAGCTTCGCATGGTTGTATATCGCCCTTCTTTGAAGCGCTTACAAAACTTTCCCTATCATCATATGTAGAAGGAGAAAGCGCGATATCCCCATTTTCATTTTTATATAAATTTTTTTCTTTTGAGTGGCTCTGATATGACAGTAACCAAGAGAAAGACATCACGAGGACGTAAAGGTCTGCACAACAAAAAAAGAAGAATGCAGATCACCTGCTTCCTTCTTTTGTATTCCTTCAATTATGATTTCGTTTTCTATGACTTTATTAGCATCTTTTCAAAAGTGTTATAGCCATTTGTTTCGCCTATATAAGTATAGCCACATTGTTGGTAAAAACCGCTAAGCTTGTCATTGCCCGCAATACAATCCAGACGGATTCGATCCTTGCCTGCGAAGCGGATACCTTGCTCAATCCACTGCATAAGCTCACGGCCCAGTCCCTTCCCCGTGTTATCGCGATCTACAACCAAACGATGCAGATACACGGAGGTACCTCCCTCGGAATTCATCCCGTCTAATCCCCACAATCTACAATCCCAAGCACTGGGCTGCTGCTGCAAGATCACTGCGCCTGCCAAGCGATGATCGTCTGAGGTTCGGAAAATAACCACTTCTCCGCGTGCAATAGCGCCACCCAGATTGTGATCATCTTCTCCTTTTAGTAATTTGCCCCATTGCGTGGAACCCTTGCTGTGCAGCCATCTGGCCGTCTTTAAAATTAACTCCTGAATCTCAGCCTGATCTTCATTACTTGCCTGATAAGCCACTATTCCTGGTTTGACGGATGGATCGACAATCGTCATTGATGTCATGCTGCACCTCAACTCTATTTTTTTATGTATAAAATATAGCATAAAAAAAGAGAGTTTGATGCTCTGGCTAATAGCGTTCAGAATTTACCATTTCCATAACGCTTCTTCTCCATTCTCTCCACATCATAAAGATCAAAAGGGGTATGCCGATGCAGGCCAGTACTGGGGTTAAGGGCAACCCAACCGGCTCATGGATTCTAGCGGAAATGACTTTGGCCAGCATCAACAACCCGCCTCCCCAAAGGATGGAGCCCAACATGAGAAGCCGTGGACGGTTTCCTATCATACAACGCATGAAATAAGGCACAATAAGCCCTATATATCCGATGGTACCACATGCCCACACCGTAATGGCGGTCAACACAATTGCGAAGGGAATGTACAGCGGTTTCAGCTGCTTGGGGAATGCGAAGACAGATCCTGCGGCGAGAAGTGTAACCAAGGTAAGCCAAAACGTGAATGACCCTTCTCTTATTCCCCTCCCTCCCACAGACATTGCCCACTCTTGCTGATTTTCTCCAAATAGCACAATAAATCCAGAGATTGAACGAAGGGCTACATCAATAATGAAACCAATCATGAATAAATGAATTCC
The DNA here is from genome assembly GCF_038008995.1 of Paenibacillus sp. FSL W8-0439. Lineage (NCBI taxonomy): Bacteria > Bacillati > Bacillota > Bacilli > Caryophanales > Paenibacillaceae > Paenibacillus > Paenibacillus sp. FSL W8-0439. Next base: position 315,696 of record NZ_JBBPAK010000001.1, on the reverse strand, counting down.
CGCAGACCGTCCTCGAATGAAACGGATTCTATTTAATGTAAATACAATGAATCCCCCAAATACCGCCCCTGCAATACAAAGGGCCATACCACCAAAAGAGTCTATGTTCATTCCCAGTAAAAGGACAACACATAACCCCACCATTGCCCCAGGCATAAGTCCGGTTAAGGTGGGTGATGCAAATGGATTAGCTATTCGTAGTTGTAAAAGAGTGCCTGAAACGGCCAGACCTCCTCCGAGCAACAACATATCCAAGGCAAATGGCAAACGAGTTTGGTATACAACTTCCTTCAATAGGGGATCAGGATTGGAAGAAAACAACACTTCCCAAAACTCTGCATAGCTGATAGGAAATATACCTGTGGTTAGCGACAGGAACAAACTAAAGATCAATAATGCAAACCCTGTAACCAGAGTCAAAACTATTCTTTGTGGACGTGGTGGAGCTGCGTTCGATTCGGCGGCAATCGTCTCATCTTTACGTTCACCCACATGTATTTCTTGTTCACTCATCAGATTTAAAAGGTCCCCTTTCCTCATTTCCCATAAAATATAAATAACACTATACTTTTATCGGTCATATATGGTGAAAAATGTAACCTTTCTAATCATTTCAACTGATGATATCCATATGAGGAAAGATGGAAGGGACGTGAATGAGGTGCCAAGCCGTAAACGTATCTTCTAAAGTATGAAAATAATGAAGAAGCATCGTATTAAAAAAACGAGCTGACCTCCCGGTCAGCTCGTTTCAATTCCTGGTAAAGTGTGTTGCTCCATATTCACAATTTAATTCGTCTGTGCAGCAGGCACAATGCGGTACAATCCTGCAGTATCGCCAGTTGCGGGCCGTACCTCCTGAATGACCCAACCTAACGACAGCACCTGCTCCAGCCGATCATATTCGGCCTGCGTCAGTTCGGATGTGACAGCTTCGCTTCCTTCCTCCAGAGACAGCTCTGGCTCACCTCCAAGCGCCACGGCAATCCACGTACGAATGCCACGGATCGTATTATATTTGATTTGATACCCGTCTGTTACCGCGCTGACAAACACCTCCGGTTCATTGGCCGCCAGCCCGGTGGCAAGCTCCGCATAATCGAATTGTCCGTCCGTTGGCAGCTCATTTTGCTGCACCCGACGGATGAGTTCCTCAGGGGACCAGCCTAATGAACGTAAAGATTCCAGCATGAGCGCGTCCCACTGGGAAATACGTACTCTTTTCGTTGATTCAGTCATCGTTTTTTACCTCCTATGGGTTATGTACACGTACAACCAATCTTAACCTAACGGCTAACCGGGTACGCCACATAATGTCCGGGACTAATTTCTTTTAGCTCGCCAGCATCGTTGCTATCCTTGTCCCATACCCATGAACCGTCGGGTTGAGCCAAGCTATTCTGCCGCTCGCCGACCGCTCTCGGATCAGGCACAGGGATGGAAGAGAGCAGCGCCTGTGTGTAGGGGTGAGCAGGCTGCTCATACAGTTCATCTGCATCAGCTACCTCCACCAACCGTCCATGATACATCACGCCAATACGATCCGAAATATGCCGCACCATCGACAAGTCGTGAGCGATGAACAGATACGTCAGCCCGAACTCCTGCTGGAGATCCTCCAGCGTGTTAATGACCTGCGCCTGGATGGACACATCCAGGGCCGAAATCGGTTCATCACAGACGATGAACTCGGGATTCACGGATAAGGCACGAGCGATGGAAATCCGCTGGCGTTGACCGCCGCTAAACTCGTGCGAATAGCGGTACAGGTGCTCCCGCTTCAACCCTACCTTCTCCAGTAAAGTCACTACGGCATCCTTACGCTCACTGCCCTGATGCAATCTGTGAATATCCATCGGCTCACCAATCAGGTCAAGCACGTTCATACCCGGATTAAGCGAGGAATATGGGTCCTGAAAAATGCTCTGAATACGCCGACGCAGCGGCTTGAGCTGCTTGTCATTCAGCTTGGAAATATCCTGACCGTCAAAGCGTACCGTACCTTCCGTATAATCGTATAACCGTGTCAGGCAGCGTCCAACTGTCGATTTGCCACTACCGGACTCACCGACCAGTCCGAACGTCTCGCCACGCTTGATGTGGAAGCTTACGCCGTCAACCGCCTTGAGCACCTCGGAGCTGCGCCCTAACAAATCCTTTGCGGTCACAAAATGCTTCTTAAGCTGGTGTACCTCCACCAAGGGCTGATCCTCACCCGCCACATGGTTGGCCTCTCTCAACGCTTCATTCACCGTCATTCCCCTCCTCTGCACGACCCGCTTCGGACGTCTCGTAGACTCCGGCAGGCACGGCGTCCGGCTCGTTCAACCAGCAGGCTGCTCGCTGGTCTGGGCGCAGCTCCACCATCGGCGGCCGCTCCGCACAGCGGGCAAACGCGTGCGGGCACCGTTCCATGAACGGACAGCCTGATGGCGGGTTCACCAGATCCGGGGGCGTGCCCTCAATCGGCACCAGCCGCTCACGGAAGCCGTTCGTACGCTGGGGTACAGAGCGCAGCAGACCCTGCGTATATGGATGCCCAGGACGATAGAAGATATCGTCCACACGCCCCTCCTCCATCACCATGCCGCCATACATTACGATGACACGGCTGCACACCTGAGCGACGACGCCCAGATCGTGGGTGATCAGGGCAATCGCCATATCAGATTGCTGCTTGAGCGTCTTGAGCAGCTCCAAAATTTGCGCCTGAATCGTCACATCCAGCGCTGTAGTTGGCTCATCAGCAATCAGTAGCTCCGGGCTGCACGAGAGCGCCATTGCGATCATCACCCGCTGGCGCATCCCTCCGCTGAATTGATGCGGGTATTGATTCATTCGACGCTCCGGTTCAGTAATACCTACCTGTCGCAGTAGCTCCACAGCTGCCTGCGTAGCTGCTTCCTTGCTCAGTCCTCGATGCCTACGAATCACCTCGACCAGGTGATAGCCTACTTTTTTGACTGGATTCAGCGAAGTCATCGGGTCCTGAAACACCATTGCGATTTGGTTACCGCGTATTTTACGCCATTGTTTTTCTGTCAGCGCGGTCAAACTTTCTCCACGGTAACGGATATCGCCGTTCAGCCGCTTGCCGGGCGGGGCAATCATCGACATGATCGCTTTCGCCGTAACGCTTTTGCCGCTACCGGATTCTCCTACAATTCCTACCGTTTCTCCAGCATCAATATGAAAGCTAACCCCTCGAACGGCCTGATTCTCCCCCTCACGAGTGAAAAACGAGACCTCCAGCTGTTCGACGGACAGCAGATGTTCTGTCATTGTGTTTTCGCCCCTTCCTGTCGCTCCTGGAGCCATTGTTAATGGATCTATGCTGTGAATCACCGTTTTACTAATTTGGGCTCAAAGCCTACACGCAGTACATCTCCCAGTACATTAAAGCTCAACACGGTCAGTAAAATAAGCAGTCCCGGAAACAATGCCATATATGGTGCCTGTGCAATATAACCTTGGGCATTATTCAGCATACTGCCCCACGTAGCGTTCGGCAGTTGAACACCAAAGCCGAGAAAGCTCAGTGATGATTCCATCATAATGGCTGAAGCGATATTGTTCGTCGCTCCTACGATAATGACTGGAATCAGATTGGGAACGATGTGCTTCAGGATAATGCCAAATGTACTTTGTCCGGAAGCTTTGGCATAAAGCACATACTCCCGTTCGCGCAGCGTCATCGTCTCTGCCCGCACCACCCGGGCAATATTCATCCACATGAGCAGGGCGATAATGACAATGATATTGCCAACGCCTGGCTTCAAAAACACACTAAGCAGCAATATAACTAGAAAAGACGGAATCGACATGATTAGCTCCAAAATCCGCATAAGCAGGTTGTCAATCCACCCGCCAAAATAGCCGCTCACAATGCCTACCACTGCACCAATACTGGTCGCAATAATCATAGAGGCAAAGCCCACCAGCAAGGATACACGACCGCCATACAGCGCTCTTGTAAAATAGTCCCGACCGTAATCGTCCGTTCCAAACCAGTGTGCGCCTCCCGGTGGTTGGAGGCGCTCCAGTACGTTCAGCTTATTCGGGTCCTGCGGTGATAAAAATGCGAAAATCGCTCCCAGCGAGAATACGATCAATAGTATGAGGGCGACGGCGCCCATTTTGCTCGTCATCAGCTCGATCCCGATGTTGCGCCATTTGCTCCGATTCATGTTTTCACCTCGTTGATTTAATTCTCGGGTCCGCCATGCTGTACAAGATATCTGCCAGCAGATTGCCCAGGATCAGCAGCAAAGCGGAAAATAAAGTAATCCCCATAATGACGGGATAATCCATTCCTTTTACAGCCGTCATGCCCAGCGAGCCAATACCCGGCCAGGAAAATACCGTCTCCGTCACAATGGCTCCCGCTACCAGATCCGCAACCGACATACCAAGCAGCGTAATGATGGGCAGCAGCACATGCTTGAGCACGTGTCGGAACAAAACCAGTCGCTGTCCAGATCCGAACGCGTACTGTATCTGCACGTACTCTTCCTTAAGCTGCGTAATCGTGCTGGAACGGATGTACCTCACATAGACAGATAGAAAGCCAAAGGCCAGTACAAAACATGGCAAAATTCCATGCTTGATTACATCCAGCACCGAGTCCGTTCCGATCGTACGCATCCCTGTACTTGGAAGCCAATGCAAATAAATTGCAAATAGATAAATAAGCAAAATGCCAAGCCAAAACAATGGGACAGAAATACCGATGTACGACATTAGATTAATGAGCTTGTCGATCCAGCGATTCCGATTGGCCGCAGCAATCAAACCAAGTGGAATTGCAATCAACACAGCGAGTATGATGGAGGCGCCCATTAACCCCGCTGTCGCCGGGAGACGGTCGAGAATCTGATCCAGTACAGGCTGATGATTAATTAGCGAATAACCTAGATCTCCTGTCAGGCTTTTTTTAAGCCATAATATGTACTGTACATAAGCGGGCTGGTCCAGCCCCAAGCTATGCCTCATTCTTTCAATATCTTCCAGATGCATATTCGGTGTAACAAAAGAGAGAACCGGATCACCTGGAGCCAGCTTGATCAAGCCGAAGCAGACGACGGACACAAAAAATAGCATCGGTATAACTTGCAGCAACCTTCTGGCGATGAGTTGTCTCATACGTTTTCCTTCCCCTTGCTGTTTTCGAAAAAAATAAGCTGGTTACCCCAGCTTATTTTTTGAAAACCCTGTCTTATTTGTGATAAATTTTGGACAAATCCTCGAAAATCACGACCGGCTTCAACACAGCCTGATCAATACCGCCATACTGCTTGTCGAAGGCCACAATCGTTTTGGTGTATGCAATCGGGTAGATAACCGCATCATCAGCCAAAATTTCTTGTACCTTTTTATAAATTTCTCCACGTTTAGTCGTATCCGACTCACCCGCGCCCTCTTCCAACAACTTATCTACTTCTTTATTAGAATAATGCGAATAGTTGGAGGACGATCCCGTGCTATACAAAATACGATACGCATCAGGGTCATACCCCATGATATAGCCGCTGATCGCCAGATCGAAATCCTTGGCATTCGTATCAACGAATTTTTGCGACCACGCTGAGGAATCCATACTGTTCACATCCAGCTGAACGCCAATATCCTTGAACTTCTGCTGGATATACAGCGCCTGTGCTTCCTGTACCTTGTTGCCGCCCGGAATGATAATGCGCAGCTTCAGCCCTTCAGCGCCGGCCGATTTCAGCAGCTCCTTCGCCTTGTTCACATCATTATTGAAAAATGCAACATCATTCGTGTGATACAGTACATCCTGTGTCAAAGCGGACTTTGCAGTATCTGCATAATCTTTGGAGCCATACGATACCTGGATCAATTCATCCTGATTCAGTGCATAAGAAAGTGCCTGACGTACTTCTTTTTTGTTCAACTGCTTCGTATCACTGTTTTCATTAAACATCAGGTATGCCAAGCGTCCTTCGCTGTAAGGGAAAATGTCAAACTTATCTGTCGCTTTAATGGTGTCTACGTTTTGTGGGTCGAGATAGTTTACATTGATTTCACCATTTTGCAGGGCCAAATTGGCAGCATTCGAATCTTTAACAATTCGATATGTCACAGAATCCAGATGCGGCTTGCCGCCAAAATAGTTATCGAACCGTTCAAGTGTAACGTACTCGCCAGTTTTGTACTCTTTAAATTTGAAAGGACCTGATCCAACCGGAGTGTTGTTTTTCGTGCTTTTCTCAATATCCGCTTCATTCTCAAAAATGTGCTTCGGAATCGGGGATACCTGTACCAGGGCCGCCTCAAAAGCTGGGGCTGGCTGAGGAAGCTTGAAGTCCACCGTCGTATCATCAACCTTGCTCGCCTGTACCGGCTTGCCGTTGACCATAAAATTACTTCTCAAGAAGCTGTGCTGCTTCTCATCTAAAATTTTGTTAATCGTGAAAACGACATCGTCAGCTGTCAGCTTCTCGCCATCATGCCAAGTCAGATCCTTTTTCAGTTTTAGTGTATAGGTCAACTTGTCTGCCGAAGGAGTCAGGCTATCTGCCAAATAAAACGTCTTCTTGCCATTGTTCACTTGGAACAAAGGTGCAAATATCGCTTGATCTATCGTCAGACTTACCCGGTCACCCGCATAGTTCGGATTCAGCACCACCGGATCGGCTTGCACGCCGATAATCAGGCTGCCACCATCTTTGGGCTGTCCGTTATCCGCTGTAGTTGCATCTGTGCCAGACGCACTACCATTCGTCGCAGACGAAGATCCCGAATTTCCGCCGGAGCATGCACTTACTACCAACATTAATACGATGAATACGAATATACCTGTCAAATTACGACGCATCGCTCTAGCCTCCAAATTCTTTAAGTATGTATTGAAAAATATTATAAATCGGAATAGTCGGATTTACAATCGTTCAAAAACTGTTTATTCCCCTTGTCATTAGCATTGCAGACATTATGTGATCGAATTAGCAAAAAAGACACCCGTTAAGGGCGTCTTTTAGAAGACCAGCAAACTGATTAATGCCAAGATGGCAGGCAGACCTTGCTTTAATAAAATAGACTTATTAGCCGTTAATGCACCATACACTGCAGCCACTACTATGCAAATGACAAAAAATAATTCGATTTGCCGCCCGATCACAGGATTGGGATAGAACAAGCCCCACACCAATCCAGCAGCCAGAAATCCGTTATACAGCCCCTGATTGGCTGCCAAGGGTTTGGTCACTCCTGCCAGTTCCTTCGAGGTACCGAACGTACGCATCGCGCGTGGAGTCGTCCACAAAAACATTTCCAATACTAAAATGTACACGTGCTCCAGCGCTACAATTCCAACCAATATTGAACTAAGTAGGCTCAAATCGCTTCCTCTTTTCCACATGAAATTACTCTGAGGTCATCTTAGATTGATCCTCAAAAGTATAGTTCATCTACCAAAAGCAGTAAAGAGACCGAGCCTATGGCCCGGTCTACTATTTACATGAAGTCTAAAGCCTTACATCGTTCTCGCAAAATCCAACAAAGCTTTGGACATACTGTTGATCTCGTCCGTAGATGCATTGACTTGCTGTGTTAGCGCGGCTTGTGTTTGTGTCAGCGTAGACATATTCCCGATGTTGTGCAGAATTCGCTCGATGAGTGTTTTCATTTCGTCCAGACTGGTCTCGATATTCCCGGTCGCATCCGCACTATGGATGGCAAGTTTTCTGACTTCATCTGCAACTACTGCAAAACCCCGTCCCTGCTCGCCTGCACGCGATGCCTCGATTGCAGCATTCAGACCCAATAGATTCGTTTGATTCGCAATCTCTTTAATGAAGTTCGAAATGTTTTGCGTCTCTTCTGCACTGACTTTGGCCTGATTCGCTGCCTCTGTCGATTGCTCTTGAGCCGTAGCCAATTCCTGTGCCTGGTTACTAACCGAGTTAACACCGTTCACCATTTCTGTAATGGAATCGGATAGATGCTGAATTTTGAGCGTAAGCTCGTCTGCAACAGCCTGCTTTTCCTTTTCCACTGTGATATCACGGATGGTTCCGGCAATGCGAATAGGCACTCCTTTGCTATCGCGTATGCTTCTTCCACTGTTTTGATACCAGCGATATTCTCCATTTTTACTTTGTAAGCGACATACCATATCATATGGCGTACGATCTGAATAGTCATTTAAATGATCAACTACAGCCTTAAACGCATGCTCGGCATCGTCAGGATGTATGCGTGAACTCCAACTGCTTAGTACACTCGGGAAGTCCTGCTCATCCCTAAAGCCCAAGGTATGGCGAAATTGCTGGGACCACCAAAATATATTATCCGGGTTCTCAATGTCTCCATCAGCCAGAATGACGTCATATGGCGCCTCCACCAAAACACGGTTGATGAGATCATATCTTGTAACTAGCGCCTGAAGCTCCTCTGACTTAATCTTCTGATCGTGCACATCCAACAGAGCGCCCGCAATACGAAGTGGCACTCCCTGCTGGTCACGGATCGTCGTTCCGGTAGCCCGGAACCAGCGATATTCTCCATGCTTCAGCCTCAAACGATACTGTACGTCATAAGGGGTTTTTCCCGTAGTATCCAGTAAATGATCAGACAATTCTGCCAAAGATCTGTCATAGTCTTCGGGGTGTAGTCGAGATGACCAGCTGTCCAATACATTGGGGAATTCCTTTTCGCTCTGATATCCCAGCATAGAACGGAATTCTTCTGACCATGTGAACGTATTACTTGGATTGACGGGATCACCCGCAATGACCTCCATGTCCCATAAGCCAATCTCTATCGCCTTAGTAACAAGCTTCAAACGGATATCAACATGTTGAGCATCATTTTTCATGGACTCTATCGCTTGGTTGACATTGTTTGCGATTTCTTGAATTTCAGGAGATGCTGAGGAAACCTGTATTGCAGCAGAATAATCCTTTTGCTGTATTCTTTGTGAGAGTTTGCGGCTTTCTTCTACTAAAGGAGCAAGTGATTGAGACTCATTTTTCTTGAGAAACATATATGATCTTCCCTTCTAAGCCAGTTATATAAAACGGTATAATTTAATATCGGAATTTTATTAAGAATCATTATAAATAAATCTATAATCACATAGGTATTAAGACTTATTTTTCGTGTCCATATACCTATATATCCATACAAAAAACATCGAAAAATGTCGAAAAAGGAAGTGTGTTAACAAGTTTGGAAACAAAAAGAACACCTCTGCATTACTTCGCAAAGGTGCTCTTGGTATCCACTATTCGGTTCAATGTATCTTATTTAATTGAAGCAACGTATTCCTCGCCTTTTTCTTTATCATATTGTCCTTCCCATTTGGACATGACTACAGCCGCAAGCGAGTTCCCTAAAACATTGACTACCGTACGCGCCATATCCAGAATACGATCAATACCAGCGATAAAGGCCAGACCTTCCAGCGGGAGATTCACTGCTCCCAGCGTAGCGAGCAACACGACAAAGGAAGCGCCCGGCACGCCTGCAATACCTTTGGAGGAAATAATCAGCACGAGTACCAGCGTGATTTGGGTCGTGATCGGCAAATCAATGCCATACATTTGGGCAATGAAAATTGCAGCCAGTGCTTGATACAGAGTGGAGCCGTCCAGATTAAAAGAATATCCGATCGGAATGACAAAGGATGTGATTCCCTTCGGACACCCGAATTTCTCCATCTTCTCCATGATCTTAGGCAGGACACTTTCCGAGCTGGCCGTCGAATATGCAAGCAACAGCTCACTTTTCAAAATTTTAACCATAGTCCAGAGACGGGTACCGCAAAGCTTGGCGATAATTCCAAAGACAATCACAATAAACAGTAACATGGAGCCATACACTGACAGTACAAGCTTCAATAACGGCCATAACGAGGCTAATCCAAACTTGGCCACTGTCGTGCCAATCAGTGCAAATACACCGAACGGAGCGAGGCGCATGACCTGATTGGTTACCCAGAACATGGCGTCGGCTACACCTTCAAAGAAATTCAGCACAGGCTTGCCCTTGTTACCAATCGCAGCTACTCCTAGTCCAAACAACACGGAGAAGAATATAATAGCCAGCATATCTCCTTCGCCCAGGGCTTGAATAACATTGGTAGGTACAATATGCACAATCGTATCTATAAAGCTATGGCCTGACTTTTCCGCAGTCTCCACATAGGAATGGATATCGCTCTTGGCCAGGTGGGACATGTCCACGCCCTCACCGGGGCGAACCAGATTGGCAACAAGCAGACCAAACAGGATCGCAATGGTCGTTACAATTTCGAAGTACAGAATCGACTTCCCGCCGAGTTTCCCCAGTTTCTTCATATCTCCGACGCCGGCTACACCAATAATGAGCGTTGAGATTACAATAGGTACGACAATCATCTTGATTAAGCGGATGAAAATATCACCGATCGGCTTTAAGTAGACTTCCACCCCTGAATTGCCGTAAAATAAGGCACCAACAATAATACCTAAAGCCAGACCGATAAAGATTTGCATTGTTAAATTAATCTTTTTCACTTCATGTCCCCCCTGGCTGGTTTGTATATTTTTGCAGTATGCAGCTCTTAATATTCAAATGATGTTATTTATACTACAATCCGAACTATAAAAACCGACAGTTATCTACACATGTATTTGTTTTTTTCTATAAATTCACAAGTATTAATGCTAAGCCTGTGAATTTATCTTACATTGACTTTCTGAAACAAATACCCGGAGGTGAATATGGATGAAGCTAAATACCCTTCTTTTCCTGCTGATGCTTATCTTTGTACCCCTAGCAGGTGAGTTGAATATTCACCCGTTCGATAATACATTTCGTCTCAGCTTTGGTACGCCCGTATTTTTTTTCTTTCTGTTATCTATACGTCATATTCCACCTGCATTATCGGGAGTATTTGCAGGGATAGCAGTAGTTGCATTTCGTATTTCACTCAATCATTACCTTCATCCCGGCTCTTCCTTTGAAGAATTAATGACCTTGCATGGACCTACCTTTTTTTATTATATGGTTTATGGCCTGCTCTTTCAGGTTCTTAACATTAATGCTGAGCCTTACCGCGCACTGCGTGTGGGCATCCTCTCTGTGGGAATTGAGGTTGCCGCAAGTGTGGCGGAGCTTAGTGTCCGGCGAAGCATTGATGGTGATTTCTGGGACATTGTTAAGATCAGCAAAGTGGCTTTTATGGCCATGATCCGCAGCTTCTTTGTGCTTGGGTTCTATAATATGATTCGATTAAATCAATCTGTTCAGCATGAAGAGGCACAAAGACAGCAAACGGAGCGAATTTTACTCCTGGTATCGGACTTGTATGAGGAGTCAGTCCAGTTAGGCAAAACTTTGTCACATGCAGAGCAAATCACCCGTGAAAGCTATGAGCTATACCGCGAGCTGCAGCAGGATGAATCTCTGAAAGATAGAGAACATTACGCCAGACAGGCACTTCGTATTTCCGGACAAGTCCATGAGATTAAAAAAGACAGCCAGCGGATTTTTGCCGGCTTGTCCAAGCTCATTGATTCGGAAAGCGACGTGCATTATATGACCTCACAGGAACTTGGCGAGCTGATCGTCCGAACAAACAGCAAATACGCCCAATCGTTAGGCAAGTCTATCCGTTTCACGCTGAATTTCGATCCTTTGTTGCCCAAACTGCATGTTTATACAGTTCTCACTCTGATTAACAACCTGACCTCCAATTCAGTAGAAGCGATGAAAGACAGTGGAAGGATTGACGTCTCCATTCATTTTCTACCAGGACAAGAGGATATAATATCCTTTAGTGTCACCGATAACGGTCCAGGTATTCCTCAGCGCAAACGGGAAATGATCTTCACACCGGGATACACAACCAAGTATGATGAGGGAGGACAGCCTTCGACCGGCATGGGTTTATTTTATGTGCGTGAAGTCGCGGAGAGTCTTGATGGAACGCTTGAACTACTACAGAATGAAGATGAGCATACAGATAGATTACAGACCACTTTTAGAATCATATTACCTTTACGGAAACTGACGGAGAAAGGAAGATAGCCCGGATGCGTTTTTATATTGTAGATGACGATCAGGGGATTCGTTCGATGCTGGCAGACATTATTGAAGACGAGGGTTTAGGAGAGGTTGTTGGGGAAGCGGAGGATGGTTCCTACGTGAATAGCGGCCTGCTGGAGCTGAACCGAATTGATGTATTGCTGATTGACCTGCTGATGCCGCTTCGTGACGGCATTCAGACCGTGCGTGCACTCGGTGATCAATTTAGCGGAAAAATCATTATGATTTCTCGGATTGAATCCAAAAACATGATCGGTGAGGCGTACTCACTCGGTATTGAATATTATATTGCCAAGCCCTTAAACCGACTGGAAATTATTGCAGTTATCCAAAAAGTAACCGAACGCCTGCGTATGCAGCAATCGATTACAGATATCCAGCGCACACTGCAAGGACTGTCGATGTTCACATCGAATGGCCCATCAGCGACACTGGAACCGACCCGAAACATTGTGAGTTCGGGACAGTTTCTGCTCTCCGAAATGGGAATGATCGGCGAAGCCGGAAGTGTGGATTTACTGGATATGTTGGAATACTTGGACCAATATGAGGAGGAAACAGGCAATCTATCCCCCTATCTGTTTCCCTCGCTAAAGGATATATTTGCCAATATAGCGTTGAAACGATTAGGAGACTCAGCTTCAGCAATAGAGCTAAGCAAGGAAATCAAGGCATCGGAGCAGCGTGTCCGCCGCGCTATTTTCCAGACATTAAGCCATATTGTATCGCTCGGGCTGACCGACTATACCCATCCTAAGTTCGAAAATTATGCATCCAAGTTTTTTGATTTTACAGAAATCCGCAAAAAAATGTTGGAGCTGCAAAACAATGTGGAGCCTTCACTATCTCAAGCCCGCATTAATACGAAAAAGTTCGTGCAGGTGCTCTATATGGAAGCAAAACGGCTATTGCATTAAAAGAAAAGCACCCGCATCTCTCCATGTAGCTATCACATGAAGAATAAACAGGTGCACATTGTCGATGATTTAAATGTCCTTTGGAATTGAGACTCATCTTCTGCTACTCCATAGCTTCCAAGAAACCTACACCATCGGACAGCAGACGCTTCAAGACATTTAGTTCTTCCGAGCTGTAACGATCTAAAAATTCAAATAACTGATGCTGTGCCTTAGCATGCAGCCGCTCATGTACAAGAAAGAGCTTTTTCCCCAACGGGGTTAGCCGAAAATAAATCTCTTTTTTGTTGTCGTTCAGCTGGGTTCTGCGAATCCAGCCTTCCTTGAGCAGCTTGGTGCTAACTTTCGAAACGGTCCCCTTGCTCAGCTCCATTCGTTCCGCTAAGGTTGTAACATTGATCGGCTCATGCCTCCCAATACAATCCATAACGTGCACATCCGTCATATTGAGCGAAGTCATTCCGTCAAAGTGCTCGCGGATTTCCTCGAGAAAGATCATGCCCTCTCTCTGCTGATGCTGCTCCAGTTGGTGATTCATCTTAATAAGCAAATCATAGACATGCTGAACCGATGTCGCCTTCTCCATACGAACAAGTAGTCACTCCTTTGGCATACTCCTCCTTTCATTATAGCCCACATTTGTTTCGCAGGAAACAATATGGTCATGATCATACCTTTTTCCTTTATATTAACGTGATAATGCATCCTTAATAACACTCAATATATCCGTTTGTTTCACAGAAACAGCCCAAGCGATATACCCATCCGGACGGATGAGAACCGTATGCACATCTCTCCATCCAACGGGCAATTCTTCAGCTATGGCCTCCACATATGAAATATGTGAAAGTGAGATATGGCGAAACTCATTCGATACCTTAGTATCCTGTGCAAGATGGAGAAGTACAAATCGGCCTTCATGAAGAAGATCGTAAGCATACGATGTCACTCCGTTAGGCAACCGCAATTCAAAATCAGCAAACCGTTTCCCGTTCAGCGGATGCTGCGGTATATTGCCAGCCCCTGGATAACATACATCCAGTGCACTAATCTGCTCTGCCATAGACCGATTAATTTCCGGATGGCGGAACCATTCCTCATGTAATTGGCGGTGCGCCAAGACAGCAGGCGTAAAATCCATTAAGCGGGTCTGAACCTCGGTATTCCGTAAAAACTGCGTATTAACCGGATAGCGTTCGTCATGATAGCTATTCAGCAGCGTGTCTGGAGCCCAGCCACGAATCACTCCTGCTAGCTTCCATCCCAGATTCGCAGCCTCTTGCAAGCCAACATTCATTCCCTGTCCGCCTGCCGGGAAGTGGATATGCGCAGCATCACCTGCTAGCAGGATTCTCCCTTTACGATAGGTCTGCGCCTGCCGCGTTGCATTCCCAAATCGAGATAACCAGCGAGGATTGGATACGCCAAGATCTGTACCAAGCAGATCGTACAGCTCTGTGCGCACTTCTTCCAGCGTTACAGGTGCGTCTTTCGGGACATCCATCAATCGAAGTGTAGTCAAAATAACCCGATAAATACCTGAAGACACGGGGGCAATCATCACCCCGCCTCGTTTACTATATTCGGAATGTACGCCATTTTCAGGCGGATTGGCTAACTCTACATCCGCTAATACAGCAGTCAGAGTAGTATCCGTGCCCGGAAAAGCAATCCCCGCTTGTTTCCGCACGATGCTACCGGCCCCATCCGCTCCTACGACATAGGCAGCAGTCATCACCGATACATTGGCTTGTGGTCCAGACGCGCGTACACTCACCACTTCTACGCCCTGCTCCTGCTCCCGTACAGATACCACTTCCATGCCACGATGGACGATAACTCCCAGCTTGAGCGCATGCTCCTCAATCAACTGCTCTGTAATCACCTGTGGGATAAACAATGTATAATTGGAGGAACTATCAAGCGCAGAAAAATCCAAGCGGGTATCCAGCATTGCAAAGTGACCTGTACGTATAGGTCTGCCGTGCTTCATAAACCGCTCCTTCAATCCACGCATATCAAACATCTCAAGTGTCCGTGGATGTAGCGTAAGCGCACGCGACTGGCGAATAGGCTCCTCCAAACGTTCAATTACACATACGCTTACCCTCGCCAATGCCAACTCAGCAGCCAACCACATCCCAACGGGTCCGCCGCCTACAACAATCACTTCGTAATCCATGTTCACACCCCTATCTAAAAACTTTATTCCCACCACCTATTGTTTCAACAGAAACAATATATATATACAGAAAGCTCCCCTTAACGTTTCCGTATATACTAAACAACACATATAAATGTCGTTTATTGTTTCTCCTGAAACAATATTATTGTAATTTAATTGAGAACAATTATCAACTACTTTATTAAAATGATTTCTGCCCTTTACTTTAAACCACGTATTCATTTACATTTTGGAAAATATAATTGTATAATCGTAAAATAAGACTAAGCTAGAAACAAGCTCTCATAGAAGGGATGATCCTACATGTCGGATGCCAACCAATTATTCGGTCAAGCGCTGGTTAAATCACTGGTCGGGGAACGTGGACATATTCGCGTGGCTCGGGCTTTGCCAGATATTAACGTCGAGCTAGCAGGGAAGAAAAACGCAGAAATGCCCTACAGCATTTATCAACTACTGAAACATATGATTTACTGGCAGCAATTTATGTTGGAGCATTTGGAAGGACGGAAGCCCCAGCTTCCGGGCAATGTCATGGAAAGCTGGCCCGAAGAAACTGGACCGCAAAGCGAAGAGGCATGGCAGGCTGTCATTAATGAATTTTTACAAGGCGTAGATCGGGCTGTGCAAATTGCCGAAACCGCGCAACTGGATGAATCACTGGCTCATTTCCCAGGTGAAACAAAAGCGGGATTGCTGCGAAATATCGCTTCCCACAATTCCTATCATTTGGGTGAAATTGTACTGCTGCGCCGTATTTATGGAGCTTGGCCACCACCAGGAGGCGGCTTCCCTGCTTAAAGGCTACACCACTCCCTTGTCATACGAACAGAGCATAAATTAAACAAAAGAATTCCTCTTATCCGCTGCTCATACCTCCATCAATGCATTGGGATTTGGGTACCGCGAGGAACTCACTTGCGTACTCTATATGGGAACCGACTAACTCGACTTGAAGCCGTTCATCCGTAATCAGGTGTAAACCGAATAACGGTTCCCATAATGCAAGCTCAAAGAGAGGCTCCGAGGATATGGTAAAACACTTATATTTAAATCGTAATATTGCCTGTATGATCGTGATCAGCCTTATTGCTAACATGAGTGGAAGCATGATCCTTCCACTCTTTGCTATTTATGTAGAGCAATCCGGGATATCTTCACTTGGCATGAGCATTTTATTTTCTTTGTTTTATGTGGGAAGATTTCTTGGTGGAGGCATGGCAGGACAAATATATGAAAAGATCGGTGCAAAACGCTTGGGGTTGAGCTTACTCATCGCCGAAATTGTTTGTATGCTTCTGTTCCCGGTTGCAGGAAGCTTCATTGTTTTATCTATACTTAGACTTCTTCAAGGCTTGGTGGCTATAGGGCTAACCGTCTTCGTCAGAGTCACGATCAACCATATGAGCACCGCAGAGAATCGAGGCACGCTCAATGGATATATCAGCAGCAGTGAAGGTGCTGGTATGATTTTAGGCCCTCTTATAAGTGGAGTTATCGTTTCTTATTTTTCTTTATCCTTTCCATTCTATTTCGTTGCTTTTTTTGCCTGTATATCCTTCGTTGCCGTTTCAAGAATGACTTTCGCTAATTCTCTCTTAAAGCCACAGCCACAGCATCCCCCCTTTCAAAAATCGCAGAGAAGAATCAAATTAACGAAACAGTTGTTGCTTTATTCCACCGTTCATTTTCTTGAAATGAGTGCATTTGCTATATTTTTAACATACTTCTCAGTATATGCGACCTACAAGCTCCATTGGAATCCAGCAGAAATCAGCGTAGCCTTTACAATCATCGGCATATCAACCTTTGTATCAGCACCCTTTATTGGCAAAATATCTGATATACTCAAGGATCGCTTGCTGCTATGTATCATCGGTCTATTGTTGATCATGATGGAAATCATCCTATTTCTGTGGTTCACAGAACCGTGGATCGTATACTTAGGGATGTTCATCGGAGGTATAGGAGGAGCCAGCTATCTGGATTCCTTTTACTCGCAGCTAGGAGATGTTATTCCTGAAGACAATAGAAGCTCATTTATCGGCAACGTCGTATCTTTGTCCGAAGTGGGGGCCATTGTGTCTCCAATCATTGCAGGCGCGCTCATGGACCGTTTTAGCCTCAATACCCCCTTTTATTACAATATGATGTTAGTATTGATTGCGATTGTTATTCAATATGTTATTCGATTAAAATCAAAATCCATAAGAAAAAGGCCACTTGCATAAGCAAATGGCCTCCTTTGTGTTCATCACAGTTCCAACTCGATTGCAACGCCGAAATGATCGGATACAACGGGTCCTGTTTTCCCGTTCAGTACGACCGTTGAGGATTGAACCTGTACTGTCTTATTGGAAAAGATATAGTCAATACGGAGCGGCTCCGCATTACTTTCCCAGCCTGCAATAGCTTTGATGACCGTGTGTCCTGCATCATGTACTACTGCATTCGGATAGGTGTCTGACCAACCGGATTGCAATACATAGTCATATCCTTCTCCGCGCACTTCAGCCGCGTTGTTGAAATCCCCCATCACAAACATAGGAGCCGGAGCTAAAGGAGCGAGCACTTCGATTGTACGATCCCATAGTCCGCGGAAGGATTCCTCATCATTCCACCAGTTATAATGCCCACTGACAAACCAGGCCTGCACTCCGTCCACCACAGTCTGAATGCCCACAATTTTACGCGAGCGGTAGTTGTCATAGTCCTGTACCGAGGAAACATATTCGTTCACCGTAGCTGTAATCGGTGCTTTGGACAGAATCGCCAAACCCTCGTCATATTTGGCAAAACCCACATGCGCAGGAGCCCACGTCCAGTGATAGGCATCGGACAATAGCCCATTCAGCACATAAGCATAGTTATCACGTTTAATGACAACTTCAGGATCTGCACTATAGTACGCGCCCAAATCGTCCGCTGACAAAGGAGTCTCTTTCATGGACTGATTCACTTCCTGCAAAGCAATGACATCAAACTGCTGTTCATCAATAAAAGCAGCCAATTGCTTTAGCTTATCGTGCTGGTTTTCTTCCATCCAAGCATGTGCATTTAAGGTTAACAATTTCAAGCTAATCACCTATTGAGTATGTCTTGTATATCTGATTTAAGCACATCGGCCTTTGGTCCGTAAACCGCTTGTACCCCATTATCTACTTTAATTAAGCCCAAGGCGCCTAGCGCTTTCCACGTCTTTTCATCCCCGACAGCTTCTGTATCCTTCACCGTCACACGCAGACGGGTCATGCAAGCATCCACCTCGACAATGTTCTGCTCACCCCCAAGTGTCTTGATGATATCCGCAGCCAATTGATTTTGAGTTGAAACCGCTGCCACACCATCCGTTAATGTACTCTCTGCCTCGGAAGTCGCTTGGGGCTCCTCATCCGTATAGTTCCCCAGTCTTCCTGGCGTAGCCATTTTGAATTTACCGATCATAAAATACGCGATAAAGTAGGTTGCTACCGCAAACACAACACAAGTCAGCACGAAGTTGATTATATCCTGTACCAACCCCGCATTTATAGACAATGGCAATCGAGTCAGCAGTTCAATCATACCAAATGAATGTAAACGCAGATGTATGATATCAGCCATTCCGAACGCGATTCCGGTAAGAATAGCATAAACTACATACAACACGGGCGCTACGAACATAAACATGAACTCCAGCGGCTCCGTCACCCCTGTTAAAAAGACGGCTGCTGCTGCAGAGAAAATCATTGACTTGTACTTGCTGCGTTTATCTTTATCTACGCGGCGATACATAGCCACGGCCAGCCCCATAAGGATACCCGCTCCGCCGATCATCTGTCCTACCTTGAAGCGGGCAGGCGTTACGTCTCCCAGCAAGCTGTTGTAGGCTGCCGGATCCGTACCACGAAGCGCACTGAGATCACTAGCCCAAGCCAGCCACAGCGGGTCTTGCCCAGCAACAACGCTTCCTGCTCCAGAACCCGTGAGCACCGTGTAAACGCCACCAAGTTGAGTATAGTTAATAGGAACGGTCAGCATATGATGAAGACCAAAAGGAATCAGCAGTCTTTCTAGTGTACCATAGACAAACGGCGCTACAAAAGGAGCCGACTCCCCCGAAGTCGCCAACCAGACGCCAAATTGGTTAATCCCTCCTTGGACAAATGGCCAGACAGCAGACATGATCAAACTAACGATTACAGACCATAAAATCACGACAAAAGGAACAAAACGCTTACCGTTAAAAAAGGCTAGAGCATCGGGGAGCTTGCGATAATTATAGTATTTATTAAACACCACGGCCCCGACAAAGCCGGAGATAATACCGACAAACACACCCATATTGAGTGCAGGAGCCCCCAAAATAGAGGTGAAATAACCACTAACCGGAATCGTTGCACCGAAGAGGGTATGAGTGGTTGCTCCTTCCTGGGTTAGCATCTTCGAGGATACGCCCAAAATCGTTCCTGTTGAAATATTGATGAGAACAAAGGCAATTAGAGCCGCAAAAGCCCCGCCCGCTCGTTCCTTAGCCCAGGAACCACCAATCGCCACGGCAAACAGGATGTGTAAGTTGTTGATAATGCCCCAGCCCAGATTCTCCATGACCCCGCCGACAGTCACCCAGAAATGAATATCGCCAGCCAACATCGCCACTACTTTACCAAGTGAAATCATAATCCCGGCTGCTGGCATGACAGCAACAACCACAAGAAGTGCCTTCCCAAGCTTTTGCCAAAAATCAAATGATAGAAGTTTTTTCATGCTCGTTCAGTCTCCATCCCTTATAGTATGTATAGCATGGGTAGTGCTCAATAAAAAATATTATGCAATCGGTTGCACGATTATTATAATGATATCGCTTTCTATTGGCAATACCCTAGTTATAAATATCTTGGTTAATGATGATAGAAATACTCGAAAAAGCCGCTAATTTGTTGAAATTGGAGCAATATCGTATGATAGAACATAATATTTTCTGCTTGAGATAGCAAAAGGAGACGAAGACGATGGCAGTAACCATCAAAGATGTCGCAAAACGTGCTAAAGTTGCTACTTCCACCGTATCCCGTGTCATTCAAGACAGCCCCAAAATCAGCGAAGCCACCAAGGCACGCGTTCGCAAAGAAATGAAGGCGCTTGGCTATGAACCCAACTATTCCGCTCAAAGCCTGGCTAACCGTGTCACACAGTCGATAGGCATTATTATGCCTGAATCGGACGTGGCGATCTTTCAGAATCCTTTCTTTCCGGAAAGCCTACGCGGGATCAGCGAATGGGTAAACGAGCACAACTATACACTGTCGATTGTCACAGGCAAGACGAGTGATGAATTGCTATCCCGCGTAAAGTTGATGACCCGGACCGGACGCGTTGACGGCTACATTGTCCTGTACTCCAAGCAAAAGGACAGCATCGTGGAGTATCTTCATAAAGAGAAAATCCCCTATACCGTCATCGGCAAGCCTCAGCAGTTTGTCAGTGAAACTACCCATGTAGACAACGATAACTACCAGGCTGCCAAAGATGTGGTCACTTATTTGACGGGGCTGAAGCATGAGCGCATTGCTTATGTTGGCGGTGATCAGGAACACATCGTAAATCTTGAAAGACTCCGAGGCTACCAAGATGCGCTACGAGAGGCTGGCTTGCCTCTACCAAAAGAATACGTGGTTAGGGAGCCCTTTAATCTGGAGGACATGCGCACGTTATTACAGGCTTCCCCGCCACCTACAGCGATGATCGTTAGCGATGACCTTGTAGCCATGGCCGTACAGAAAATGCTTGCTCAGTTAGGCGTATCCATGCCAGAGCAGCTTTCCATGGTGAGCTTTAATAACTTGATGCTGGCTGAGCTGATGAATCCCCCTCTTACTTCCGTGGATATTGATATCTTCAGCCTTGGTTATCAGGCTGCCAAAAGTCTGATCGAAAAAATTAAAGACCCGAAAGAATTGACCAAGCACATCATTGTTCCCCACCGAATTGTAGAGCGCAAATCAAGCCAGACACTATGAATCTCTAAGAAATGAACAAGAACTGATTTTGTGGATATTCATAAAATCAGTTTTTTTGCGTTGACAGGGCAAACGGTTGCACTATATACTGAACTCGCTCATATATTGGTTCCGTTAAAACAACGATCTCATTTTCCGAGAGGGGTACGCAATCATGGTTTACAACCGATTATTTGACGTAGATAGTTGGAAGCTGACAACACACACTCTACATAGCACACACATGCGATTACAGGAAAGCTTAACGTCCATAGGCAACGGTTATATGGGCATGCGCGGCAATTTTGAAGAAACTTATTCAGGGGATCATCATCAAGGGACGTATATCTCCGGTATATGGTTCCCTGACAAAACAAAGGTAGGCTGGTGGAAGAACGGCTATCCTGAATATTTTGGCAAGGTCATCAATGCTATGAATTTCATCGGCATCCGTCTGATTGTAAACCAAGAGGAAGTGGACTTATTTACGGCACAGATCAGCGATTTTGTGCAGGAGCTGGACATGAAGCAGGGAATCCTGCGGCGCGCTTGTACTGTGAACGACCAGGTTCGTATCACTACAGAGCGTTTTCTGAGCATTACCACACGTGAATTATGCCTGATTGATTATCAGGTCGAAAATATAAGCGATCAGCCTTTAAGCATTGAGCTTGTTCCTTATTTGGACGGCAATACGAAAAATGAGGACACCAACTATGACGAGGTATTTTGGCTGGAAGAGGCCCGTGAGGTTCAAGAGCAATTCATCAGCCTGTCCACAACGACGATAGATAATCCCTTCGGTATTCCGCGCTTTACCGTAAACGCTACCATGGGTATTGTAACCGAGGGACAAGATGAGCAGACGACGGAAGAGGGCTTTTTGTATGCTGCACGCCACTATCAATATAACGTCTCACCAGGGGACCGTATCCAACTGCAAAAAATTGTAGCCGTCACCACTTCACGCGATATGGAAAAGGATGCATTGATTCCGCAAGGTGAACGCATCGCTGTAGAAGCTGTGAACAAAGGCTACACCTCTCTTAAGCAAGAGCATATCGACGCTTGGGCCAGACGCTGGGACAAGGCAGATGTCGAAATCGAGGGGGATACGGAGGCCCAACAGGGAATACGCTTTAACATTTTTCAGCTATTCTCTACATACTACGGTGAAGATGCCCGTCTGAATATCGGACCGAAGGGCTTTACGGGTGAAAAATATGGCGGTGCCACCTATTGGGATACAGAAGCATATGCCGTACCTATGTACCTCGCACTTGCAGACCCAGATGTAACACGAAACCTGCTGCTGTATCGTCACCAACAACTGGAGGGTGCCAAACATAACGCAACCCAGCAAGGGCTTCGAGGGGCATTGTACCCTATGGTCACTTTTACAGGCGTGGAATGCCATAACGAATGGGAAATTACCTTCGAGGAAATTCATCGTAACGGTGCGATTGCTTATGCCATTTACAATTACACCAATTATACGGGGGACTTGACCTATCTGCATGACTACGGAATCGATGTACTGGTCGAAATTAGCCGCTTCTGGGCCGATCGGGTTCATTTTTCCAACAGTCGTCAGCAGTATATGATCCACGGGGTTACTGGGCCGAACGAATACGAGAATAACGTCAATAACAACTGGTATACCAATACGTTGGCTGCGTGGGTTCTGAAATATACATTATCGGTCTTGCCTCAAATTTCGACTGAGAAAGCGCAGCGCCTGGCAGTTACAGCTGATGAGCTTGCACATTGGCAAGATATCATCAACAACATGTATTATCCGTATGATGAAGAGCGAGGCGTCTTCGTACAGCACGATACCTTTATGGATAAGGATTTGCAGCCTGTATCCACTTTGCATCCTAGCAATCTGCCACTTAATCAGAAATGGTCATGGGATAAAATCCTGCGTTCCTGCTTCATTAAGCAAGCAGATGTGCTGCAAGGGCTCTATTTCTTTGGAGACCAGTTCACGCTGGAGGAAAAAGCGCGCAATTTTGCATTTTACGAGCCAATGACCGTTCATGAATCCAGTCTGTCTCCTTCGATTCATGCCGTGCTGGCCGCTGAACTCAAAATGGAGGATAAGGCAGTCGAAATGTATAAACGGACGGCCCGTCTGGATCTGGATAACTATAATAACGACACCGAAGACGGACTCCATATCACCTCTATGACAGGAAGCTGGCTGGCGATTGTACAGGGATTTGCCGGGATGAGAACCTATAATGAAACACTCAGCTTTTCCCCTTTTCTACCGAAGGACTGGAACAAATATACGTTTAAAATCAACTATCGCGGCCGCTTGCTAAGTATTCTCGTACAGGAGGGTGAAGTAGTCATTACCCTGCTGGACGGAGAACCGCTGACGCTGGAGCTGTATGGACAGCCAACGCACATTACCAGTGGGCAATCGTTAATGGCGAACAGTGCTTCATAAATGGACCAGACAGGGGGAAAGCATATGAAAGCAGTTATTTTTGATCTGGACGGAGTCATTACAGATACGGCTGAATATCATTTTCAGGCATGGGGCAGCTTGGCGGCAGCGCTCAGCATCCCTTTTGATCGGGAATTTAATGAACAGTTAAAAGGAATCAGCCGTACGGAATCACTCGAAAAAATACTAGTGCGTGGTAACCTGTCCGATACGTTATCAGAAGAAGGCAAGCAAGAACTGGCCATGCAAAAAAACACCGAGTATCAGCGGCTTATCTCAGCTTTAACTCCCGCAGACGTTCTTCCCGGTATTAAAGCGCTTCTGAAGGAGCTTCGTGAAGCCCGAATCGGCATCGCGCTCGCCTCTGCGAGCAAAAATGCAGCGTTTATACTGGATCGGCTGGAGCTAGCACACTATTTTGACAGTGTGGTGGATGTTACGTCCATTCGGAATGGCAAGCCTGACCCAGAAATTTTCCTCGCCGGAGCTGCGAATTTGGGCGTTCAGCCTGCCGATTGTATTGGCATAGAAGACGCACAGGCCGGCATTCAGGCGATCAAGGGCGCCGGGATGTTCGCAGTTGGTGTAGGAACGCCTTCGCAAATGCAAGGTGCGGATATCGTGGTAGCCACTACAGCCGAGCTTTCTTTGAGTATGCTGGAGGAACATTTTTACGAGTTCAAAAAATGATCTCATTCTGATTAAGTTCATATGACGTTATGTATGACTAGAGACGAACACCATTAGGTGTTCGTTTTTTTCTTGTACTGTACAAAAGGATTCATGAATATTTATCACTATTTTACACATATTACATGCATATCATGCTTAAGTTTTTTGAAGGGGGAAACGTCATTGGCAAGACCACTCGAGGCGAAATTGGACCATCTAAAAAAGACCCTGGGTCATCTTCCTGATGTCGTCTTCAAAAAAATGAATGTAGGCCAAACGGGAATTCATGTCATTATGATCTATCTCTCCGGTATTGCGGATACAAGTATGATTAACGAACAAATCGTCAAGCCGCTCATTTTAACTGGAGTCCGTGAAAACCACTCCCCAGTTAATCCTGAGAAAATAAAGGAGGAGTTGATACAGCAGACAGCATTTACGATCGATATGACAGAAGGGACAGACCTTGAGACGTGTGTAAGCAAAGTATTATCGGGATATACTTGTCTGCTGATCGAAGGAACGGATGATGTTTTTTTTGCTTCTACAGGCAAATTTCCTTCGCGAAGTGTTGATGAACCCAGCACCGAAACTTTGGTTAGAGGACCAAGGGAAGGTTTTATTGAGGATTTGGAAAGTAACCTGGCAATGGTTAGAAGGCACATCAAAGATATTAGTTTCAGAATAGACAAAATAACCATAGGAAGGAGATCCTCCCGTAAATTAGCAATCTTGTACATATCGGATATCGCAAATCCGGAGCTAGTTCAGGAAGTGAAGCGAAGAGTCGAGACGATTGATGTGGATGATGCTTCTGATACCGGGGTTATTGAGCAATGGATCGAGGAACATCCATGGTCTCCGTTTCCCCAGATTCAAGCCTCTGAACGCTCGGATAAAGCGATAACGGCCTTAATGTCAGGGAGGGTTGTCATTATGCTAGATGGCACCCCTTTTGTCCTAATTGCTCCCATGACCTTCTGGATGCTGGCTCAATCCCCAGAGGATTATTATGAGCGTTTTCCTTTAGGAACATTTTTCCGTATGCTTCGTTTAATGGCTTTGTTCATTGCAACATTCCTGCCTTCGTTGTACGTTGCACTCATTTCTTTCCATCCTGGATTAATCCCGCCTGAGCTGGTCATATCTATCGTTGCCTCAAGGGAAGGGATTCCCTTTCCCGTTTTTGTGGAGGCTTTGATTATGGAAGTGGCATTGGAAATATTACGTGAGGCAAGTCTGCGGCTACCCAAAGGGATAGGACAGGTTATTGGGATTGTAGGCGGCCTGGTTATTGGACAAGCAGCTGTCGAGGCGGCGGTTGTAAGTGCTTTTCTAATTATTGTTGTTGGTCTTACTGCCATTGCTTCCTTTGCAAGCCCGCAGTACAGCGGCAGTATCGGAATCCGGCTTCTTCGTTTTCCCATTATGATGATCGCGGGGGTTTATGGGCTTTATGGAGTAATTTTAGCCTTTATTTGTTTAGGCGTACACATGGTCCAGATCAAAAGCTTTGGAGTTCCTTACATGTCACCCCTAGCCCCTGTTCGGCTAAGAGATCAACAAGACACCTTGGTACGGGTTCCTTTTAAATACCTCAGAAAGCGTCCTATGATGCTAAAAACACAGGACGAAACACATTCTAACCGGAAAAGGAAGTAAACCTATGATTTCTTACGCCTTTCTGCTTCGTCGCACCCTCTGGGTGCAAAAATGCTTTGCCGCATGGATCGTGTGTGCTCTCCTCACCGGTTGTTGGGATAGCAGAGAGATCGATAACTTGAGTATTATTCAAGGTGTCGCCATTGATATGGATCAGCAGAATATGCTGGAACTTACCTATCAGCACTTAATCGCGCAGAAATCCAGAAAAAATATGTACAGCAACGTAACAACCTTTAACAAGGATTCCATCCAGTCTGCTTCCAGGGAACAGGCCAAGCAGGTATCCCGTGCTCCTTTATATAGTTTTATTCGCCTGATTTTGATTAGTGACCAAGCTATACAAAAAAGAAGAATCGACCAGTTGTTAGATACATTTACTCGCTCCTATAAACCAAGTCGAAAATCACTTGTTATGATCATAAAAGGCGATGCGAAAGAAGCGCTCAATAAGATCGGTAAACATCAAGAGATCCCTTCTATTGACCTTGAAGCAATGGCTAAAAACAGCAATTTAAACTCAAAAATACCTTATAGAATAACATTAGGGGAAATTTCTACGCATATCTCACAAGGAGCTGACTTCCTCGTTCAAGGCATAAAAACCAATGGAGGCAACCACTTCTCTGGCGCAGCTCTGATCAGCGGCAAAACGAAGAAATTTGCTTATTGGCTGGACGAAGAGGATGTCATCGGAATCAACTGGATGCTGGGAAAAACGAAGGGCTCAATTATTAGAATTGAGAGCTCAAAGTCAAATCAATCCGTGGTGTTTGAAGTTGAGGATGTCCACACTAAACTTATTCCTCACCTCAACGGGCAGGACCTCTCATTCACAGTTCGTATTAAAGCAGATATTAAACTAAACGAAAGCACGGTTAATTCTGAAGACTTCCTGAAGGAATCATTCATTCAAACCGCTAAACAAGAGGCGCAGGATGAAATCAAATATAACGTATCCCAATCGCTAAACACACTCCAGAAAGAAATGAGAGCAGATGTGGTCGGTTTTGGCACAAAAGTAAAAGTGAACTATCCCGCTTACTGGGATCGGGTAAAGGAAAATTGGCAAGATACATTCAGTCAAATACCAATCGATGTTAAGGCTGAAGTACAGATAGAGCGAACTGGTGCTTATACAAAAGGAGAGGGTGAATAATGTCTAATATACCTTCCATGAAACATGAAAAAATATCCACAATACAAGCCTTATTTACCGTCACTTCGACCGTGTATGCTGTGGGTATTGTCAGTTTACCAAGAACCATTGCAGAGAAGACGCAAACGCCCGACGTGTGGCAGGGACTTTTGCTGGCAACTCTGCTTGGAATCGTCGTCATTTTTATCCAGGTTAAATTGTGCCATAGATTTCCGGGGAAGACGTTCTATGAGTTCAATCCTGTGATTGCAGGTAAATTCATCGGCCTTCTGATCAATATCGCATTTATTGTATTTTGCATGATGATCTGCTCTTTTGTATGTAGAATGATGGCGGAATTCCTCAAAGGTCTTGCACTGGAGAGAACCCCGATAAGCATGATTCTCTTGCCATTTCTTCTGCTTATCGGGTATCTGACCTGGGGCGGTCTCCATGCAATGGTTCGATTGATTGAGCTTTTTTTCCCTTTAACTTTTGTTGTTTTTTTATTGTTGATCGTTCTTAATGTCAACCATTTTAATCTTGATCATTTGCGGCCTGTTTTCCATAAAGGATGGCGTCCGATCTTTGAATCACTTAAAGTTATACCTTTCTCTACAATGGGTTTTGAATCCATTCTTATATTAACTAATGTGATGACCCACCCACAAAAAGCATGGAAGGCCGGGTGGATCGGCTACTCGATTGCAATGGGTTTGTATATTTTAATGGTAACGATGGTCGTTGGCTGTATGTCCGTTGAAGAAGTTTCCCGACTGCAATGGCCTGTCGTTTCTTTTGCACAGCAAATTGAATTCCCCGGCGCGTTTCTGGAACGATTTGAAATATTATTTATCATTTTGTGGACGATCAAAATTTTCATGACCGCCTCAAATTATTATTTCTATATTGTGGCTGGGATCAGCCAGCTCACCCAAAAGTGGAACAGGTATATCTGTTATCTCCCGTTAATTATGTTATTTTGCCTGAGCATGTATCCCCAAAATTTTATTGAAATAGGCAACTTCGATAAAATAATAGGTTACTTTGGAATAGTGGTATGCGCGGCAGTACCCTTGGTGCTTCTCGTCATCTCTATGGTCTTCCATCGAACAGAGAAGCCAAATGGGAAGAAGTAGGGGATACTTCCTCCTCGTTCTTGCCAATGAATGCCCCCCTTATGCTATAGCGTAAGGGGTTTTTCACTTTTTACCCCAGCGGTTATTCTTCGGAATTTTCCAACTGTCCCCTCCACTCAATTTATATTCGTGAACTGATATAATGGAAGAGTTAAGCTACTATTAGATCAATATCAGATCAACTATTCTCTCTTAGGAGACTATTGCATATGAAACCAACCTATCTTTTGGATGATATACAGTGGCAGCAGCTCATTCAAAACGTGGCTGACCATTTTAATGATGTGACGATCAAACGAGGTTTTCAGTACTTTAAGCAGGGAAAGGTCAAAGAATTCGCAATGCCTGATGCTGACCATATCGCGGCTGTCGTGGATGGGAATGAACTCTACGAAGTGGATCTCCACTTGAGTGCTTTTGCTGCCAGCAGATGTACATGCCCTGTTCAAACCAACTGCAAGCATATGATCGCCGTATTGCTGAATTACGCGAATGAACAGGAACGTTCCGTGCATGCATTAGTGAACGCTCATTCGGCAGGATTCACACGGCTGACTACACAAGCAGACACCCGTACCACATCTGCTTTCCGGTCGAACCCTTCGCCGGATCACAAGGAAGCAACAAGAGATGCTCTCCGTAAAAAAGCAAGCAACATACCAGACATGCCCGTTTCCGAATGGCATGATCTGTTCGATCAGTGTATCGCCCTTAATCATGTACACACTCAAAATTCCCAATATGTGCAAAGTGCTTTAGCTTCGATCTATGCTGTGAAGCCGCCGCTCTCACCCGGTATGCAGCAGCTATATGGACTGCATGCCCATCTGCGTGTACTGGAGAAGCTGGTACCTCAGGCCCCCATGACGGGTTACCCCACTCATACCTATATGGGCTACTACACCCAAATCGCCGCAGATGAGCTGAAAGAGGCGATTGAACGTGATTTTGAGCGTCCTCTGGAGCTAACTGATGAACCGATGCACGAAGCTCGTATGGCAGAAACTTTAGCTTATTTGCGCGAGAAAATGCTGATAGAGTCGCGGAACGGTACTTATTTTTCAGACGCATATTATCAGTTTTGGCTGTACTGGGTGTATCCTACAAGGCAGGACCCTAGCATATATACGGAAGAATTACAGCATTTACTTGCAGCTGAAGAGGAGCGTAGTGCTACGTTGGCACGCCTTCCGTGGATGCTGGCTCAGAGCTGGATGTATGTTTACCAAGCGCAGGATCATAAAGCCTGGGAACTACTAGAGGAGGCGGAACGAGCTTTTCCACTAAAAATCTCCTCCAGCCAGTTGCTATTGTTCTTACATGCATTGCGACAGGCCGCAGATTGGGTACGTCTCAAGGATGGACTGCGACATATCGGCCCCCTCCTTCACAGTCATCGGGATGATCATTTACAGGATTATATGCATGATTGGGAGCTGGTTTTGCAGCACCTTCCAGATGCAGAACAGGACATGTGGGACACGCTGATGGGTATGCTTCCATTTGCCGGGGGGATGTATGAAGAGGCCCTGCTTGCTCATGAAAAATGGCGGCAATGGATCGACTATCAGCTAAGCATACGCAGTGAACCTTTGAGTTTTCGGGTGAGCGTGCTGCAACCCATCGAAAAGAACGCGCCAGAGTTACTGCTGCCCTTTTACCATCAAGCGGTAGAACGTTATGTGCTGGAAAAAAACAGATCTAGCTATAAAGCGGCAGTTAAGCTGTTAAAGCGATTGTTCAAGCTGTACAAAAAAATGAAGCAAGAAACACGCTGGGAGCTGTTCTTCATGACCTTTACCAGCCGTCACAGCCGCCTGCGGGCGCTACAGGAGGAATTGCGGAAAGGGAAATTGTTATCATGAGCCAATATACCGAAACGATTACGGTGTACATCCAATTAACTACCTATGGAGACGCGCTAATTTATGGCGATTCCTCCATGAACTATAGCATTTCCGGTCAAATGTTGAAGCAACGTTTGTTTGCTTGGCATGAGGCTTCATTTTATGGCACCGAGCTAGAGATTCAGCATGTTCAAGACACAGATATTATCGTGCTGCCCTCGGAGCAAGTGATTCCTTTTCTGGCAGAGCAGGAGTTGCTGAAGCACATCGAATGGATCTGGGACGAAGCCAATGCCCCGTGGCTTCGGCTGATCTCTCTGTTGGCTCACTGCATTGAAACGAAAGCCTATGTGCCCAGCTTCACGTCGTTCCAGGCGGGGAAGCTGCTATGGAAGTGGGATGCAGAAGCATTGGAAAATGTCCAACCGGCAGAGCTTGCCTTGCTGGACAGCCTGGATGAGAACGAGCGCGATGGCCTGGTAGCGGCGTTCTCGGCCGCTGTTTTTCAGCGCTGGTACGGCACCGAAGCGGAAGCCGCTGACTTGCGAAGAGAATATCCGATTCTCTTCGCTCCCCAACGCCAGGTCGCAGCAGGCCTGGATGCCCAGGCATGGCTGATCGCCATTGGCTGGAAGGCCGATACGGCGCCGTTCCGTCCGCTTCTGCAACTACTGGAGCCAGAGCTGGAGGACGACGAGCCGTCCTGGCAGCTCAAGCTAGTGTTGCAGGACAAGCAAGACCCGGCCTTGCTGGTGCCTGTACAGCTCGCCGATGACGGTTATGCCTCCGGCTCATGGCCTGATGCATGGACGGCGCATGTGCGTGAGCGCTCAGGCGGGTGGCTGGAACGCTTGACCGCTATTTTGCCCGCAGGGCAGCGTGCCGGAAGCCGTGATGACATACTGAGCCGCCCGCTCTCTGACGAAGCCGCATGGCAATTCCTGACGACCGACAGCCAGCGTCTGCTGGAAAGCGGTTGGCAGGTGCTGCTGCCAGCCTGGTGGGAGGCAGCCACCCGCAAGAAGCCAAAGCTGCGGGCCAAGGTTCGCCCAGGCGAAGGGGCGGGAGAGCGCACGAAGGGCAGCTCGCTGTTCGGACTGGACTCCATTGTCCAGTTCGATTGGCGTGTGGCCATCGGCGATGCCGATCTGAGCGAGTCGGAGTTCGCCGAGCTCGTGGCTCGCAACGAGCGCTTGGTGCGCTTCCGCGGCCAATGGATCGCGCTCGACCCTGCGCTGCTGGCGCAAATCCGCCGCGCCATGGCCGGGATCGACAGCACTCAGGGATTGTCCTTTCAGGACATCCTGCAGCTGCATCTGCTCGGCAACACCGACGAGCCTGAAGGCGATGCCTCGGGCGAGCAGCCAGAGGACCCGGCACGCTTCCGACTGGAAGTAGAGCTGAACGCTCATCTACTGAAGCTGATCAGCCAGCTCGGACGGCAATCGGAATGGCCCGCTTTGGACGTACCCGATGGGCTGCAAGCCGAGCTGCGGACGTATCAGCAGGACGGGTATGCATGGCTTGCCTTTTTGCGACGCTTCGGATTGGGCGCGTGCCTAGCCGATGATATGGGACTCGGCAAAACGGTGCAGTTTATCACTTATTTACTGCACCTACAGGACATTGCCGCCGAGACGGGGGTGCACTCCAGTTCGTTGCTGATTTGCCCGACTTCGGTGTTGGGCAACTGGCAGAAGGAGCTCAGCCGCTTCGCTCCCTCCTTGAAGGTCATGCTGCACTATGGAAGCAAGCGAGAACAAGGAGACTTGTTCCGCGAAAAAGTCGAGCAAGCTGATGTCATCCTGACCTCCTTCGCTACGGCAACTCTGGACCAAGAGCTGCTGCAGAGCATGACTTGGGATTCGATCTGCCTGGATGAAGCGCAAAACATTAAAAATGCTCAAACCAAGCAATCCACAGCTGTGCGCAGCTTCCCTGCACGTCATCGTATCGCGTTGACAGGAACACCTATTGAAAATCGGCTGTCCGAGCTATGGTCCATTTATGATTTCATCAATCCTGGTTATCTGGGCAGCTCACGCGCCTTTAGCAATCGCTTCATGAATGCTATTGAAAAAGAACATAATGAGCAGCGCACGTTGGATTTGCAAAAGCTGGTTCAGCCCTTCATGCTACGTCGCAAAAAGAAGGACCCTGCGATACAGCTTGATTTGCCTGACAAGAATGAGATGAAAACGTACATTCACCTCACCTCCGAGCAGGGTGCGCTCTATGATCAGATTGTTAAAGAACTGATGGAACGGATGCAGAAGCTGGAGGGGATCGAGCGCAAAGGAGCCATTTTATCAGCCCTGACCCAGTTGAAGCAACTTTGTGACCACCCTGCTCTCTTAACCAAGGAGGCGCTCCTGGATGCAGCAACTTCTGGTTATAGTCAGCCCGTTCTTGAAGCGGTTATTAGCCGTTCATCCAAGCTGGAGCGTATTCTGGCTATGGTCAAGGAACTGCGGGAAGAGGGCGAGCGCTGTCTTATTTTTACGCAGTATATTGGTATGGGACAGATGCTTCAGCAGGTACTCGCTCAGGAACTTCAAGAACCCGTGCTCTATCTGAACGGTAGTACATCCAAAACTGCGCGTGACCGAATGATTGATCAATTCCAATCACACACGCTTCCCCATGACGAGCAGCCGTCTGTGTTTATTTTATCGCTCAAGGCCGGAGGGGTGGGCCTCAATCTAACAGCTGCCAACCATGTCTTTCACTTTGATCGCTGGTGGAATCCAGCTGTTGAAAATCAGGCCACAGACCGAGCCTACCGGATGGGACAAACCAAAGATGTACAGGTTCACAAATTTATCTCGTTGGGTACGCTGGAGGAACGCATTGATGAAATGCTGGAGAGCAAGCAGCAGCTCAGTGACCAAATCATCACCAGCACCGAGGGCTGGATTACTGAGCTGTCTACAGACGCGTTAAAAGACCTCTTCACGCTACGGCGCGATTGGGCATAATGAGGTGCTAAGTTCGTTATATGCCTATTTTAAGGAAGAGTAGTTTATAGCACGGTCCAACACTCCTTTGTGTGCATTTAATATCTCATCACAACAAAGGAGTTGATTTGAAGTGGCCATTCGTCCTCCACAAACGCTGAAATCTACGGGCAGAAAGGTTCCTGTTACGAGATATCGCAATGTGAGTCCAACACAAACCCTTCGTAGATTTACAGTTATCTGGGCTAATAATGATGGTGTACCTTTTAACACGTCTGGATTTTTTGCAACACTCCGGCGTTTAGATGGAACCTTTGTGCAAGCTGCAGGCTTCGACCGCTTTGGTACTGCCCGATTCAACAGAGTCCGCACACCTACGAACCAGCCTTATATTCTGCGTACTTTTAGAGATGATGGAGTATTATTCCGCGTTAGATCCGTACCTGCTGGCGTGTCCTCATTTGTCGTTATTGGTTAAGTTCGTACCGAACGTAGCCTAAACGTGTTTAACAAAAAAAGCAGTCAGAACAGAGCGCATCTGTCCTGACTGCTTTTTTTCAAAACTACCTACTCGGAATCTTCTTCCACTTGTACGTCTTTCGTAGCGGCTGTATTGTACACCGTTTTGAGCCAGTTCTCACTCGACCAGTTCAGCTTGCCTGCGCCCGCTCCATCCTTGGCCTGCAATTGAGCAACCAGGTTGGCAGGGTCTTCGGCTGTATAGCTGTATGGCAACGTTGTGAACCCATTCCAAGAGAAGGTCTTAGCCTTCGCTGGATAAGGAGCTAACGGGCTATTCGCAGCGTCACTGCCTCCTCTAAATACGGCACCGTTATCCGAAAGGATAACATCCTCGGCTTTGATTTTACCTGTATAATCCGCTTTATTAGGGTCTTTTTGATTGTTACGCACCGGAGAAAACACATCAATTAAATACGATTTTTCTAGCAGCACTGCGCCGTTTTCTGTTGAAATCGCACCATTACCCACGACGTCAAAATGATATCCTTTGGCAGCGATCGCTTTGGCCATGTCGGACGTAATTCTTTTTTTGGCTCTGGCCAATCCAGCATCATCCATAACGATGTTATATGCATGCGCATTACCACCACGCAAACGTGGCATACGGTCCTGAATATCCAGATAATAATTATGATGCAGCGTCACTTCCAAATCCGCATTGTCGCCTGCCATTTCCGTGGCACCCACCAGATGCGCTTTCTTTTGTCCTGCTGCAATATCAATGATATCTTCTTTACTCATGCCCACTGCACTGCTTCTCAAATAAGCGTACATAGGGTAGGAGGACTTATCTGCTTCCATCGCGTTGACTTGTTGGGTTACCCAGCTGCTGGAGCTGCGGTCATCTCCTTTGAACAATGACCAGGAAATCGTAACTCCGTTACTGCCCTTTTTCACATCTACCAGGCCATCATAGGCTTTGTTAAATGTACAATGGTCGATCCATACCTTAGAGCTTGCACCTTCGATGGTAATATAATCCCAGTCATTTTTGTCATAGTTTCCTTTGGTTGCTTCATCCCATTCCCAAAGTTCATCAAATTCAAGGTTACGGAAAATCAGATTAGAGCTTCGTTTGATGACAAAACCGGCATGCTTGATTTTCGCACCATTGGCCGAGAAGATTGTAACTCCATTCATATTCTCGATATAGACTTTGCTCACACCTGTCTTTTTCAGAACAGGATGTGTTTGTACAGGATTGTTGGCGCTAAATGGCATTGTCTTCGCAGCGCTAGGAATTTCATTCCAGCCAAGGTCCAGATCATTCATAATCTCAATCACTTTAACCTTGCTGCCTTTTTTCAGTGCTTCGTTAAGATCTACAGCATTGTACACCTTTTTGTAATTGGCATCCGTATTGGCAATGTTCCCTCCGCCTGTATTACCATACGAAAAGCCAGTCAAATTATAGTTATTTTTGGAGGTTACACTAGGCTCCACCCCAGGAGTCGGTTGTTCTGTACCCGGTATCGGCTTCACAGGTGGTGTACTTGTACCCCCTTCTGAAGAAGCACCGGATACAATCACATTATCGAACTGAGCAACTGTTTTAGACGTTACCAGACCCATGGCTCCAGCTGTGAGGCTGGTGTCTGTTGCGGACAGCTCCAGCTGATCATTAACATACATTTTGATTTCTGGACCAGATAGCTCCAGCTTCACTCTGTACCATGTATGGGTGTCCAGTTTGTATTTTTTATTGGTAGCCAGTGTCTTCATAGATCCATTAACTTTTTTACGAATCTCAAGGGCTCCGCCTTTCTTGTTGTACAACGATGCTGCATAGAAGTTGTTAGAATCCGTGTATCTACCTGCCACATATACTCGATTAGAGCCATTAAAATCATTTACATATACATCTGCTTGCACACTATAATTTGTCCATGAGGTATTGCCTTTTACGGAATGGCTTTCGCTTCGACTAGATTGTTGGTATGTAGAACCATTCCCGTCCTTGACCACAGACCAGTTCCCCGAATCTGCAGACCAGCCTTGAGCTTCTCCTTGTTCAAAATCATCACTTACCTGTACATTCTCATCAGCCTGTGCGTGGCCTAATAGCGGTAATGATAAAGACAGTGCCAACGTACTGCTTAACATTACACTTGCACATTTTTTTAACAAACTCGATTTCATATCACAATTCCCTTCTTAATTGGATTTATGAATACTAAAGCAAACGGTATATAACGTATTGATGGAGGAAATCATATCCATGCACCAATGAGGGCCCCTAATCGCTATACTCCAATAATTATAGGGACTTAAATAAATATTAAAATATGTCTAATTACTTATCTTTTGTCTTAATTTTTCTATTAATTTTTCGTTCTTTTTCGCGAACACACCAAATGATGTTTCATAAAATCACAAAAAACGAGATTTTTTTATTTTTGAATAAGACATACGGTTGTCATATTGAGAATGGTACATATAAAGGGGTGAGTATCACCAATTTCTCATGTAAAGGAGCGATTAGATGTCTAGCTACGACTACGCTTCCAAATCAGAGTTAAAAGAAGCCATTCATACCGCCTACTTACGGTTTGACGGTGAATTCCAGGACATTGACGAAAGCCACAAGGATACTCGAATCGACGAAGTAGATAAAACACCCGCCGAAATGATTGCCTACCAGCTTGGATGGCTTCATCTTGTCATGAGCTGGGACAGAGACGAACGGGAAGGGAAAACCGTCATCATGCCTGCCCCGAATTATAAGTGGAATAGACTAGGCGAACTATACCAATCATTCTACAAGACCTATTCCCACCACTCTCTATATGAATTACGCGATATGTTCAAGTTGGCTGAGCAAACGTGGCTGGATTGGGTGGACACACTCAGTCATGAAGAGCTCTTCACCCAGGGCATTTACAACTGGACAGGCACTAATCCGAACTGGCCTATGGCGAGATGGATTCACATCAACTCCGTAGCACCGTTCAAAACATTCGGAACTAAAATACGGAAATGGAAGAAATACAACGTGCAACAGTGATGAAAAAAAGTGTGCATTGTGCTACAATACTTGAGTTGTATCGGGATACATTTAGGGAAGGGTAAGTGAAACGCCATGCTTATTATTGGTATTGCCGGCGGTACAGGTTCCGGTAAATCGACGGTCGCACGCGCCGTCGTTGAGCGTCTGGGATCTAATAAAGTGACTTTCATATCTCAGGATAACTACTATAAAGACCATTCACATCTGAGTTATGACGAACGTGCTTTGGTCAACTATGATCATCCGTTTGCCTTTGACAACGACTTGCTGATTGAGCATCTTCAATGTCTGAAAAAAGGACAAGCAACTCAAGCGCCCGTGTATGACTTTACGGTTCATGCTCGTTCCACGGACGAGACGGTAGAGCTTCTGCCGAATCATATCGTTATGTTGGAAGGTCTGCACGTACTGTCAGACGAAAAACTCCGCAGCCTGCTTGATATTAAGGTATTTGTGGATACGGATCCAGATGTTCGCATTCTCCGTCGGGTTCTTCGCGATATTGAGGAACGCGGTCGCACCATCCATTCGATCCATGATCACTATTTAACGACGGTTAAACCGATGCACGAGGCATTTATTGAGCCTTCCAAGAAATACGCCGACCTGATCCTGCCTGAGGGAGGACATAACGAGGTTGGTATTCAACTGCTGTCTATTTTGACTGAAAAATATTTGGCAGGAGATCGGACATGGGGTACTGTATAAAGTAATCCCGGTTGTTCAGGCTGTCGAGATTTTCTCGGCAGCCTTTTTTGTCTTTTGTATGCCATTTGAACTAAATTATTTTTGGAATCACCCTGCCGTTTATGTTAGCATGTAAAGATTAAAAGCTTTAGATTTTAGTTAAAGTTGGAAGCGTTATCAACTATGTCCGTCAGATGATTAGGCCCTCGCCTTAATGGCGTCTTTTTTGAATAGATATAATTATGGAGAGTGCTGTCATGAATGAGCTATGCAACATTTTGATTGTAGATGATGAAATATTGGTACGGCAAGGGATCAAACATCATTTGTCGTGGGAACAATACGGATTTCGAATTGTAGGTGAGGCCTCCAATGGGAAAGAGGCGCTGGAGCTGATTGAAGCCTTGCGTCCTCATATTGTCATTACGGATATCGTAATGCCGATCATGGATGGTGAGGAGCTGACACGCATCGTCAGACAGAACTATCCAGATATCGAGGTGATTGTGCTCAGCAGCTACGGCGAGTTTAATTACGTACGCTCCACCTTTCAGCAAGGTGTGGCTGACTATATTTTAAAGCCCAAGCTGGACACAGATGAGCTGCTTCAGGTGCTCCAGCGAACAGCCCGCAAAATTCCATCCATTCAATATCAGGAAGATGCCGGGAATAATCAAATCACGATGGATCATGTGATCGAAAAATTGATCTCTGGCTATAGCATAGATTATGACGTTGAGCTGGTGAAGCAAGCATTTCCTTACGCCCGTTTTGCGCTCATAGGTATAGAACAGTCGGCACAGCAAGATAAGGGACGCTCTACCAATCCCTCGGCTTCGGACCTATTTTCCAAGCTTACAGACCGAGTAGCCTCTGCCTGTGAACACATCGTTCTGCGACAGCTGCCATCGGATGGGTATGCGGCCGTTTTTTTAGCCAATCTGGAGCTACGGGAATTAGACTGCTGGATGACTGCAATTCGAGAAGTGGCTCAAGAGATGAAGCAGCTCGATCCACAAACAGGCTGGGCGGTCAGTCAGCTATTTGAGGATTTTAATCAGATCAGCGATGTCTATCAGGATGAGCTACCCAAATTACTAAGCTACCGCTTTTATTTCCCAGAGACAGCGCTACTGATAGAAGATGAGCTCCCTCAACCTGTGCAGGTGAATCGTTCATTTAATTTAAAACAGTTTACGGAAGAGATGAAGCGTGAGCATTTTGATACAGCTTTTCAGGATTTGAGGTCTTATGTAGCCGCCATGTCCGGCAACTATACCTCGACCGCTTTTGAATTCAAATCGCTGCTCGGAAATATCGTGTTCAACATTACAATTTTGCTCGGGAATCAGGGGTATGATATGAAGGAACTGGATGCGGCGAAATATTCGTATTTCAAAACAATTAATGATGCCCCTCATGTACATGAAGCCGTACGGTTGCTGGAGACTTTTTTAGAGGAAGCGAACCGACAGATCCTGGCTAAGACGCAGCAAGGAAGTAGTGCAAGCATGAAAAAATTGCTGGAGTATATTGAGGAACATCATGCTGAAACACTCAATTTGACGACCCTTGGGCAATATTTCCATTTTAACCCCTCTTATTTGTCCAGTTATTTCACGGCACACCATACAGAGGGATTTAGCGAGTATCTAAACAAAATTCGGGTTGAAAAGGCTGCTGAATTACTGCGATCGGGGACGCTGCCCATTTCAGATATTAGCAGTACAGTAGGCTATTCGGACCCCAGCTATTTTACTAAAGTGTTCAAAAAGGTGAAGGGCTACTCGCCCAGCCAGTACCGCCGGGAGCATCTCCATTAGAGAGCAAGCGCATATCTGCCAGCAGAAAAGAGATCGAATATGAAAAGATATATCCACAAGATCAAATATCAAGGTCTGTTCTTCAAAATCTTTATTGTTATGGTGGTCAGCATCACTGCGGTATCGTTGCTGACCTCTTTGGTGACGATTCGAATGTCTGAACGACTATTCGCTGAGACATTCAGTATTACCAATGCCAAGGTGCTTAGCCAGATTCAATCCAGCTTTGAATCCTTCAATGACTCTATCGTGAATGCTGTAACCCACGCTTCGGAAAATGGAACCGTCAAAAACTATTTGACTAGCGGCCAATCTGACTCGATTAACTCGGCAAGGATTTACTTCGGTATGGCACAGCAAATGAAGCAAATTAAATCGAACGTCGATGCTTATGATGTCGGTGTCGCTGTAACAGGTCTGAACGGACGGAGCTTTTACTCCGATTCC
This sequence comes from Paenibacillus sp. FSL W8-0439, assembly GCF_038008995.1. Classification (NCBI taxonomy): domain Bacteria; kingdom Bacillati; phylum Bacillota; class Bacilli; order Caryophanales; family Paenibacillaceae; genus Paenibacillus; species Paenibacillus sp. FSL W8-0439. The sequence goes on along the minus strand of NZ_JBBPAK010000001.1, from coordinate 276,206 downwards.
TCCTATTGGCCTGTAACTGCGGAGCAGCTTAAGAGCAGTGCTATTACGGCCCGAAGTGTAGCACGCCCGGCACAGCTTATGTATCAAATGGATACGGAGTTATTTCATCAACAAATGACTAGCACCATGCAAAAACCCACACCCTATATCATCGCCTCTAAACCATTTATGGAGCGAACCAGTGGCACCTTGTACGGAATGATCTACATTGCCATTCGGGAGCCAGAATTTCGGCGTTTTTATAACAATTTCACGAGTAACGGTAATGATGTGCTGATCTTGGACAAAACAGGACTGATTGTATCGAGCAACCGTCAGGACCTAGTCGGACAACGCTCCAGTGAGCTGCTGGGCTATGCCACCAAAATCAATGAACAGGGACTAAACTATATTAATGCGGATGTAATGAATAAAGAAAGTATCGTTCTTTCCAACTATATCCCTTCATTTGATTTTTATCTGGTGAACATGATCGATAGGCAAACCGCAGTTGGGCAAATTATTGACGTTAAATCTGTTGTCTGGATCTGTATCGCCATTGTACTGATTGCTTTGGTGATTGTTTTTCTCATTTCACGTCGCCTGATTCGTTCTCTGACTCGGCTGGTCAAGCAAATGTCGACTATACGCGAGAAAAATTTTGATAATTATATCCCGGTCACGGGTAGCTACGAGGTCAGACAGTTAAGTCATGCTTACAACTACATGCTTGATGAACTAAATGATTATATTCGTAAGCTTTTAGAAACCCAAAAAGGCCAACGAAATGCAGAGCTAGCTGCACTACAACGGCAGATCAATCCACATTTTCTGTACAATACATTGGCTTCAATCAAAATGCTAGTGCTCAAAGGAAACAAGGAAACTGCCGCCGAGACGATTAATGCGCTCATTTCCTTGCTGCAAAATACAATCAGCAATGTGAGCGAAACGATCACCATCGAGCAAGAAATGGCCAACATGCAAAATTATGTATTCATTAATCATGTGCGCTATGGGCAACGGGTACAGGTAAATTATTTTGTATCACCTGATTGTCTGGAGTATCATGTGCCCAAGCTGATTATTCAGCCTTTTATCGAAAACTCTTTTTTCCATGCGTTTAATGAGAAAAACACAGGGCACATCTATATATTGGTGTCGAAAACAGAGGATACATTGATCTGTGAAGTAGTCGACGATGGAGACGGTATGGATTTGGACGGAAATACAGCGCAGGACGGATTGCCGAATCCCAAGAGCAAACGCCAACTATTTACGGGCATCGGCATCCAGAATGTGCACAATCGCATTACCCTTTTGTATGGAGAAGAATATGGTGTGACCATCTCCAGCAAGAAGGGCGAGGGCACCAAAGTAAGAATGACACTGCCACTGATCGTAAAACCCGCTCCTCCTACCCCATAAAAAATATAGGCTGAACGAAACAAAGAAGTGAAACAAGAATGGAGTGGGCGGAATGGTGCTAGCCATCTAGGCACAACAGCGATGGGAAGCACCATCCGGCCGCGCAGTGGCGCTTCGTGAAAATCTTTAGTTCAATCTATAAAAAGTACCTAAGTCTAAAGAAAGTACAAATGTAAGCGGTACCTTTTTGGATAAATCATAATAATAAGACCAATCTGTATAAAGATATTCCTAACTGCCAGTATAGCAAGGATGATAAACTAAATTCATAAACAAGGTAACCGCTTTCAAAAAAAGTTCTACATGGTTAGCCACATATAAAAAAAGAGTAGGGGTTGAACAAAATGAAAAAAATGTCTTTCCTTCTGCTGATCGCAAGCTTGATCTTGTTATCCGCATGCTCCAGCAATTCTGAGAAAGCAGCTACGACCACAGATTCAGGCAAGAAAGAAATTACAGTCTGGGCTTGGGACCCGAACTTCAACATCGCAGCCCTGAAGCTGGCAAAAGATCGCTATGTTGCCAAACATCCAGATGTAACCGTAAACATTGTCGAATATGCTCAAAACGATATCGTACAAAAAATGAATGCCGGCCTCAACTCCGGTTCTACTAAAGGATTGCCGAACGTGGTTTTAATTGAGGATTACCGGGCACAGAACTTCCTGCAAGCCTATCCCGATTCTTTCCATGATATGACTAATTCGATCAAAGCATCCGACTTCGCTGATTATAAAATCGGACCGACTAGCTACAACGGCAAGCAATATGGAGTTCCTTTCGATTCCGGCGTTATGGGATTGTATGTAAGAACGGATTATCTGGAACAAGCCGGCTACAAAGTAGCGGACTTGACCAATATTGATTGGGACAAATTTATTGAAATCGGTAAAGCTGTAAAACAAAAAACAGGCAAAGATATGCTGACTCAAGATCCGAATGACCTCGGTCTGATCCGTGGCATGATCCAAACTGCAGGTTCCTGGTACCTGAAAGAAGATGGTAAAACACCAAACCTGGCTGGTAATCCAGCTCTGAAAGAAGCGCTCTTGACGTACAAATCCTTGTTCGACGCCAACATTGTTAAAATGAATGCCGACTGGAGTCAATTCTTGGCCGCATTCAACAGCGGTGCAGTTGCTTCTGTACCTACAGGTAACTGGATTACACCTTCGATTAAGGCAGAAGCTTCGCAATCCGGTAAATGGGCTGTTGTTCCTTTCCCTAAACTGAAAAATATACCTGAATCCGTGAATGCTTCCAGCCTCGGCGGCAGCTCCTGGTATGTCCTCAACTCGGACGGTCAAGATACCGCTGCTGATTTCCTGAAAGAAACATTCGGTTCAGATACAGAGCTGTATCAAGATATGCTGAGCAAAATCGGAATTGTTGGTTCATTGAACGCAGCTTCCAGCGGTAAAGCTTATGACGTGGAAGATGCTTACTTCGGTGGCGACAAAGTATACAAGAAATTTGCTGATTGGACTAAACAAGTTCCAAAAGTCAATTATGGCCTGCACACTTATGCGATTGAGGACATCATGACTGTTGAAATTCAAAACTACCTGAACGGAAAAGATGTAGATGCAGTTCTGAAGGACGCTCAAGGACAAGCGGAAGCACAGCTTAAATAAGTCAGTCCATCTAGCCAAGGCTAAACAATAAAACGATAAGCACTTAAAACCTTGGGCTTGCGAGTTCAAGGTTTTATTGCTGCATAGGGAGTTGACATGGTATGAAGACAGCCGCGCCCAAAATGACTACAACACGTCTTAAAGCAGGTATGACAGGATGGTTGTTCATATCCATCGCAGTGATCATGATTGCCGCCTTTTATTTCTATCCGATGATTCAGGCGCTAATCTTATCCTTTAAGACGGGTACTGGGTCTAATCTGAGCTTTAACGGCATTGATAACTACAAGCGTCTGTTCACTGATAAAATGTTCATCACCGCCGTGAAGAATACGTTTATCTATTTAATTTTCCAGGTACCTTTAATGGTCATTCTGGCCCTGTTCATTTCTGTATTATTGAATGATAAAAACCTGAAATTCAAAGGCTTTTTCCGCACCGCCATCTTCTTGCCGTGTATCACATCCCTTGTAGCCTATTCGGTTGTTTTCAAGTATCTGTTCTCGGCTGACGGTTTGGTAAACTCCTTGTTGCTGAACCTGCACGTGATTGGCACGCCAATCCAATGGATTACAGATCCTTTCTGGGCCAAAGTAACGATTATTATCGCGATCACATGGCGCTGGACAGGGTACAACATGATCTTTTACCTGTCTGGTCTTCAGAACATTGACAGCTCTATCTATGAAGCAGCCCGTATTGACGGAGCTTCCCCGATCCGGCAGTTTTTCAGCATTACCGTTCCATTGCTTAAGCCGATTATCCTGTTCACCTCGATTACATCGACGATTGGTACACTCCAGCTCTTCGATGAAATCATGAATATTACCAAAGGTGGCCCAGGTAACGCAACATCTTCTATTTCGCAATATATTTATAATCTGTCCTTCAAGTATTCATCCGACTTTGGTTATGCGGCGACCGTATCTTATTCCATCGTCATTATGATCATTATCTTGTCGATCATCCAGTTTAAAGTGGCAGGTGAGAAAAAATGATGAAAACAAAAAGAGTATTTACGTACGCCTTCCTGATTCTTGTGTCATTCATTTCAATTTTTCCGTTCCTGTGGATGATATCCAGCTCCACAAACCTGTCAGTCGATGTGACCAAAGGCAAGCTTCTGCCAGGCTCCCATCTGATGGATAACATGCACAATCTGCTCGAACAAGTAGACATCGTTACAGCACTAAGCAATTCTGCAAAGGTTTCCATCTCAACGACGTTGCTGGCGATGCTCATTGCATCACTGGCTGGTTATGGCTTTGAAATTTACAGAAGTAAATCGAAAGACGTTGTCTTCAATATCCTGCTGATGTCAATGATGATTCCGTTTGCGGCAATCATGATCCCGCTTTACCGGATGTTCGGCAGCATTTCTAATGTGATACCGTGGATCGGCATTGATACGCTCTCTTCTGTCGTTATTCCGACCGTAACTACGGCGTTCCTGATCTTCTTTTTCCGTCAAAGCACCAAGATGTTTCCCAAGGATCTGCTGGAAGCTGGCCGGATGGATGGATTATCCGAGCTAGGTCTGTTCTTCCGGGTGTATATGCCTACGATGAAAACAACCTATGCCGCTGCCGCAATTATCACGTTCATGTCCAGCTGGAACAACTACCTCTGGCCTCTGATTGTACTGCAAACACCAGAAAATCAAACGATCCCGCTGCTGATTTCGAACCTCGGCTCCAGCTATGCACCGGACTACGGCGTTATTATGATCGCCATTGTCCTGTCCACACTGCCGACTGCACTGGTATTCTTCCTGATGCAGAAGCACTTTGTCGCAGGTATGGTCGGCTCGGTAAAATAATAGATTTCTGTATACGGTCTTCATTTAAATTAAAAATAAGGAGTGTTCGCCTTGACCCTTCATACCCCTAGTCTGGACTGGCTCACCGATGTGACCAAATTCGCGGTAAATCGCTTGCCTGCCTATTCCGATCATAAATATTACGCCACGCTTCAGGAAGCAGAACACCAGGCCGATATGGCCTGGCGTCACAACCTGAATGGGAGCTGGAAGTTCAACTATGCGACGAATCCAGCCACTCGCCCAGCAGAATTCTATGCCCCTGACTTTGAGTATAGCGGCTGGAGCGATATTCAGGTTCCAGGTCATATTCAGACGCAAGGCTTCGGCCAAATGCAGTACGCCAATACGATGTACCCGTGGGACGGACATTCGGACGTTCGTCCACCCCATATTCCAGAAGACCACAATCCGGTCGGTAGCTATATCAAAAGCTTTGTTTTGCCTGAAAATATGGCTTCTGACGCGCAGCCTGTGTTCATTTCTTTTCAAGGTGTTGAGTCGGCTTTCTATGTATGGCTGAACGGACAATTTGTCGGTTACAGCGAGGACAGCTTTACACCGTCTGATTTTGAATTGACACCCTACCTGCAAGCTGGCGAAAACAAACTGACGGTAGAGGTATATCAAAGAAGTACGGGAGCTTGGCTGGAGGATCAGGATTTTTGGCGTTTTTCCGGCATTTTCAGAGACGTATATTTGTACACGATCCCTACTGTTCACGTACGTGACCTGCATGCCAAGGCAGACCTGGATGCTACCTACACGCAGGGCCTGCTGGAATTGAAACTGACTTTGGAGCAACCAGCAACAGCCCATACAACTGTCGATGTGAAGGATGCCACCGGACATATAGTAGCTTCTTTGAAAGCTGACTTTACAGAGGGCACCGCTTCGCTGTCAGCAACCTTGGAGCAAGTAGAGCGCTGGAGCGCGGAAAAGCCTTATTTGTACACGTTGTTCATTCAAATTTATGATGCCGATGGAACACTCGTCGAGGTGATCCCACAAAAGGTTGGTTTCCGCAAATTCGAGATGGTGAACAAGGTCATGCATCTGAACGGCAAGCGCATCATCTTTAAGGGTGTGAACCGTCATGAATTTAACGCTCGTACCGGGCGTGCAATTTCCCGTGAAGATATGCTGTGGGATATTCGGACGCTCAAGCAGAACAATATGAACGCTGTACGTACCTCTCATTATCCGAATCAGACACTGTGGTATGAACTGTGCGATGAGTACGGGGTATACGTGATTGACGAAATGAACCTGGAAACACACGGTTCCTGGCAAAAACTCGGCGCAGTCGAGCCTTCGTGGAATATTCCGGCCAATCTGCCTGAGTGGCAGGATATCGTTATGGATCGCGCCATTTCCATGCTGGAACGGGACAAAAACCATGCATCCATTCTGATCTGGTCCTGCGGAAATGAGTCGTATGCAGGCGAAGTGCTACGCAATGTCGCTAACTATTTCCGGTCCACCGATCCGAGCCGTCTGGTACACTACGAAGGCGTGTTTCACAATCGTACGTACGATGATACCAGCGATATGGAGAGCCGGATGTACGCCAAGCCCGCTGATATCGAGCAATACCTGAACGACAATCCACAAAAGCCATATATCAGTTGCGAATACATGCATGCGATGGGCAATTCCGTGGGCGGCATGCACAAGTATACCGAGCTAGAGGACAAATACGAGCTGTATCAAGGCGGTTTTATTTGGGATTACATCGACCAAGCGGTCATGAAAAAAGATCGTTACGGACGCGAGTACCTCGCGATCGGCGGCGACTTTGACGACCGTCCGACAGACTATGGCTTCTGTACGGACGGAATTGTCTATGCGGACCGGAAGGTTTCACCAAAGATGCAGGAGGTCAAATTCCTGTATCAAAATCTGAAGCTCATCCCGGATACCCAAGGTGTGACCATTCGCAACGAAAACCTGTTCGAGGGAACAGGGGACTATGAACTGGTATACAGCCTGTTGCATGAAGGTCAAGAGATCACGCGAAATGTGAGTCATGTGGATGTGGCGGCTCAGACCGAAGCCTATATTCCATTGACGTTCCCAAGCACAGACGGGAAGCCTGGGGAATATGTCATTCACACGGCGCTTGTATTGAAGGAAGCGACGATTTGGGCTGAGGCTGGGCATGAAGTAGCCTTCGGACAGCATATTTTCATTGTGGAAAATCCAAATCCGCTGAAAGCTCCTACAGGTGGAGCCCTACGAGTGGTGCATGGCGATGTAAATATTGGCGTTCACGGTGCAGATTTCAGCATCATGTTCTCCAAAGGAGCAGGTAGCCTGACTTCACTTCGCTACGCAGGACGTGAGATGATTGCTACGCCTCCTGCCCCGTTGTTCTGGCGGGCGACCACAGACAATGATCGGGGAACCGCACTCGGTTTTGAAGCTGGTGGCTGGTTCGCTGCAAGTCTGACGCGTAAATGTGTGGACATCGAGGTCACGGAAGAGCAGGCAGACCGTGTGACCATTACGTTCCGCTACACGCTGAGCATTCATGCAGACGTACAGGTAACGGTAGCCTATACCGTCTTGGCGGACGGCAGTCTGAACGTAAAATCCACCTATGAAGGTGTATCGGGACTGCCTAACCTGCCGATCTTTGCCCTTTCGTTCAAGGTTCCAGCGGACTACCGCCATCTGGACTGGTATGCGATGGGACCAGAGGAGAATTACATCGACCGGGCCTTCGGTGCTAGACTTGGCGTATTCCGCAACGAAGCTGCGGATAACGTGTCCGGGTATGTCGTGCCACAGGAATCCGGCAATCGTACAGGCGTGCGCCGTGTCGATATTACTGACGATTCCCAGCGGGGCATCCGCATTACCGCACCTGCCACCGCGCCGGTGGAATGCAATATTTCGCCGTATACAGCGTTCGAGCTGGAAAGTGCATACCATGTGTATGAGTTACCGAACGTGTATTACACCGTTGTCACCGTAGCTGGCAAGCAAATGGGCGTAGGCGGCGACGACAGCTGGGGTGCTCCAGTACATGAGGAATATCAAATCCCAGCCGATCAAAAGCTGGAATTCGAGTTTACCGTGCAGCGGGTATAAATACACTCCCCGCATAGGCAAGTATATATAACAAAAGCCCTTCCGCTGCTTCCCTCATGGAAAGCCGGAAGGGCTTTTGTATTTACGTAATTGTAGAATAGGCGGCGAACGCCCTATCTATTTCAAAACAACTTCAATATCACGTCCAGGATCACTGTACTTGTAGATGCCAGGATTTAGTTTCAATCTTCCGTCTAATTTAATATCTTTATAACGATCAACATTAACGCCTGTGGATACCATACCCTTCGCAATGATCTCAGGTACTACTTCTTTGCCGTTAATTCGCATCGTTGTTTGGCTGACACCTTTGAAGCCAGGGGAACCGGATTTCGATTCGACAATCAAATCTTTTCCCTCTGTATAGTATGCAAAATCAATTTGATAACCGTCCGCTTTAAGGCCAGCGAACTGTTTCTCTTCTTTAGGTTTATGAAGTGTGACCCAATTTTTAGACGTATCACGTTTCTCAATGACAGCATCTTTCAATATAAGTTTCATTGGAACATCAGACCAGTCCTTATACCATTCTGGAGATTCAAACTGATATAAGTGTTGATAACTTTCAGGATCAACTCCTTTAATATTCCGACCACCGCTAATTTTTTTATCACCTATAACCAGTTGAACTGTTTTATAATGAACATTTCCTTTTTTAAGTGAATCACGCTCTGTTACTAGAATTTCAATATCCAAGGGGGTAACAATCAGTTGGTCTAGGGTAGCGCCTGTATTATTTTGGAATTCAGTGCTGCTATGCAACTTCTTAGAATAAATCGCTTCACTTGCTTTTTTCCCATCCGCTTCAAATTCGAACTTCCAGGTGCCCTCAATTCGTTTTGCTTCCTCAATGTAACTAAAATGGAGGTTTGCCTTACTCCAATCTTGTGCAGTCATGTTGAATACCTGCTCAATATGCAAGTCTGGGCTGTCGCTAGGTAGAATGGTGGGGATTGCGTCTATTTCTTTGTCGCCCACTTTCATTACTAAATGCGGGTTCCCACGTCCTAAATCAGATGGAGCTGTAGCAACTCTAAAGCGGACAACAGTCTTGTTGTTGGTTTGTCGAACGGATTCTATATAAATGTTAGGATACTGCTTGGTCCCCGTAACAAGTGTATCCCCGGCTTGATGATCCGTCTTTAGAGGAATGTCCTGGTTACGATAAAAAATTAGATTTTGTGCCTCAAGTGTGTAATCTTGTTTCCGATCTTTTAATGTATCAACAGTTTCATAAATACCAAGGAGTTTCTGGCTTTTAGGATCGTAATTTAAATATCCGTGTGCTCGTTCCTTGTTATTAGAATTGCTAGTTACCATAGTGTTCTCTATAGCAAACCCAATATAACTGGTTGGATCGATTCCTGGATCCAGAGAGATAAGCATTTTCATTTTTTCACCATCTGTTACAACACCATTCAAATTCATCGTAATGCCTGCATTGGTTGCTTTTAGATCATACCGCTGGCCAATACCATTATTTAGCGCATTGGTTACACTACGTCCGCCTATTTTATCCCAATTGATAGTTACACTAGCGAATACAGGGATGGCAACGAGTAAAAAACATGAGAATACGATACTCACAGGAACAATTTTTGTTCTAGGTGTAGGTGCTTCCTCTGACTGTTGCAGAGTTTCTTTTCGTCTGGCTGCTTCCTGTTCTATATTCACCCACATTGCATCATATTCAGGTTGAGGAATATGCTGTTCTTTTTCAAAATACCGACTCACTGCTATTCATCTCCTTTACTTGAGATACCACCATTTTTTTTAGCAGTTTAAGCCCCCGATTTAATCTGGATTTAGCTGTTCCTTCGGGTATATTTATAACTCTAGATATTTCCGGCACAGTCAATTCGTTTACATAACGAAGGATCACGACCATTCGAATTTTATCTGGAAGCTTGTTATATAGCTTGTGTAGCTCTGTCTGAGTTTCTCGATGATATAAGCTCTCTTCCACCGGATTAAATAAATGAGGGCGTGACAATAAAAAAGTTCGTATTTCCTTCATCAGCCCAGTCTTTCGCCTTCTAAGCACATTGCTGCACTCATTGGAAGCAATTCGTAAAATCCATGATTTGAGATCTTGTACCTTTGACCTGTCGGCCAAGATTGCTTTGACAAATACCTCTTGGCAAACATCTTCCGCATCTGCTTGATTTTGCATCAGATAATAGCAAAAATAATATATCTGTTCCTTATATAGTTCAAATAGCTCTCGATCAGTCATATGTGTGCCCCCCCCTTGTTGTGGTCTCATCTATAAGACTAATAACAGAGTACAATCGTTCATTTACATCTAAAAAAGGCAGTCCTATATAGGACCACCTTTGATTATCGTTCAATTCCCAACGGTCAGGCAAAACAAACCTACTGTGCCATATGCTCAATTCACTACTTTTTATCAAACAAAAAAGCACCCTGCTCTAACCCCGGCCTTTAGCCTTCATCATAAACATGAGTCTGGCGCCCCGGCTAGCTCGTTGCCAGATTAACATACGTTCGCGTAAAATCAAGGTTTTTCAAATCCCTTTGATCTATAAAAAACTCCAAATACCCTGCGTCCCACCAGCACATACCGACCTTATTCAAGGATGATACAGAGAGCAGAACATGCCAATTTTCTGAAGCTTGATCGTGCTTTTTCCGGTTGGCCTGGTATTCTTGCAGCTGAGGCAGCACTTTGGATCGTAACTGCTCCGCATACTCCGTACCTCCCCTATGTATAGCTTGCTCGGCTTCCTGGTGGATCTGACTCTCACTCTTATGCCAGTTAAATAGAAGACCCTCTAGCCCGTTTCGGCACAGATAAGCATCCCGACGAGTATTCCCGGCAAAAGACTGATGCTGTCCCCACACCGTGTCGCTATGTTCATATAGAAGCTCATAAAGCTCTTCGTACTGATCTACAAGAATATCTCCTAGCTCACCCTCCGATGGTAGTGTCAGGATCGGATGAAAGGAAATTGCATACGAGGTGAAATCCCTGTTCTCGGCACATACTTCAACCTTCCCATTCGGCGGCAAAGTTTTCTTCAAAGCGCTGCTGTCACCGTTATAGTAAAAGACTTTATCGTCAATATCATAAGCTGGCTCATCCAGCCCAAGAAAAAAGTATAATATGCCCTGATGAGGCAATCCCTCGAATGGTGAAAAAGGCAACTCGCTTAGATTGATCTGAGCAATAAACGTATAATATTCTCCGTCTGAATTACACGGCCACTCGATCGAAGGCGGCAGATCTGGATAGCCGGCGATCCGACTATTGCCAACACGCTCGTAATTTTCTTTATGATCTAGATGAAATTGTATAGCAGCTTGAGCTTCCTGATTGATCTCTTTTTTTAATTCTTCATCAAGTGAATGCTCTTCGAGTATTCGAGTCAGTTCTTCCTTTAATGGTGATTTCAGCATCTCACTCGCCCCTTTTGAATGAAATAATATAAATATATTCCCATACAAGTCTTACATAAGATTACCAAATTACAGTCTGACAAGATATTTCTCTAGCAGATATAAGGACGTAGAATACTAAAAAGAGACCCTTAGGATCTCTTCTTCCGTTCCATATGAGAGTAGATAATATGGTCACCCTTAATAAAAATCATTACTCTTGACTGCGAGCACCTGACGGGCGATTAGCATAAAGGCATCAAAGGAATGACAATGCTTTAATCGTTCAAGTGTTTCCTCCTGCCGGATCAGTTCTACAAACAAATCATAAATTCCCATGGCCTGCTCATAGTCCTCTTTGCAGATTGAGAGCAGGAATACCACGTGAACCTCATGGTTAGCGTCCCATTGAATCGGATTTTCCAGCAAGCACACACTTACGACTGTTCGGTTAGAACTTAGCTCCAGAGGATGGGGAATGGCCATCCCTCGATCCAGCGCAGTAGAACCCAGCTGCTCTCTTTCTTTGACTGCTGGCAAAAACTTGTCGGTCACCACTCCTTTTTGCTTTAAAATACCGCTCATTTCTTCAATCAGGGTATCTTTGCTCGGCTGATCGGAGCGAGTCATAAACCATTCCTTGTCAAAATACCGCAGCAGTGATGTCTCCTGTTCCTCATCGCTGGCGCGTACCATCCGTGTCATGGTCTCCATATCCCGTTCCGAAGGAATCGGGCTGATTACCGCCGAAGGCTTATCCTTACGTTGCTGCAAATGAATGGTCGAAACGACCAGGTCCTCATCGACGGTGGACATTTCCTCGTATTCCCGAAGGGAAACCACACGGGATACATCCAGCTCAGCAAACAGCGAACGCAGCCTGGATTCCAGAATACGGGCGGTTCCGTAGCCGGAGCCGCACACCAGCAACACGGTTTTGCGACGCCGATGAGGAATATGGTATTTACGTTCCAGTGCAGCTCCGATATGAAGTGCCAAATAACCGATCTCGTTATCATTGATGTCGTATGGAAACGATTTTTGCAGTTCTTTTACTGCACCTACTGTGATTTCATAAGCAAGCGGATAATACTTGCGGATATGTCCAAGCAGCGGATTGCGCATGTTCATGCCATGCTCCAGCCGGATCAGCATTGGCTTCAAATGTACAAATAAATCCCGGGATAACCGTTCATCGTCACGCAAGTCATAGGTGAAGCGTTCATAGACAAACGTCAGCATCCCGTGCACTGCCAAGAAGAGACGGTCAGACTGAAGACGCTCCCACTCGGTTTCGGTCATCTTTTTGCTGACAATATGCAGCAGAACATAATCCAGTTCTCCTTCAGGGCAGATGATGCCAAATACCTCTTCCATTTCCCTCATAATGGTGGTAGCCAATTCAATATCCCGCTGACTGCACACCACTGCCTCAAAGCGTTCTATCCCATGTCCTTCCTTCACCCGCAGCACCATGACCGCCAGATGAGTAATAAGGTCTTTCAGGGCCAAATCAGCCATTTTGGTCCCACTGGACTGCAAATGCTTTAGAATAATTGTCCTGATCTGCGAGAGATCTAATCCTTGAAACAGCTGTTGTTGCTCCAAGGGCATGCCGCTGCGTTGCCCCTCTTCATCGCGGATATCGGCATATTCAGCCAGACAGTAACGAATACTCTTTTCTTCCCCTACCACCTTTACACCATGTCCTGGCTTAGTGCGCAGGCTGAGGCTATAATCCTCCAGAATCTGACGAATGATTTTAGAATCATTATTCATCGTTGCTCGGCTAATATACAGCTCATCGGCGAGGTCCTCCATCTTCACGTATTCCCCCGCATTTAGCAGCTTGAACAGCTCATATCGTATGCGTTCTTCTGGAGCCCCCGGTAGCCCAGGGCCTACTTCCTTTTCTTCCTGACTTTCATCCGCGAAAAAATGGTATTTTTCGTGATCATCAATCCTGATCGTATAGCCGCTGCCCCTTTTGGATTCCAAGTGTGCTCCATATTCATTCAGCATACTATCCAGCTTCTTGAGGTCGTCGCGGACTGTCCGTTCTGTGACCTCCAGCCGCTCAGCGAGCGCCTTGGTGGTCCAAGACCAGCCTTGATCATTTCCACCGACGATCTGATACAGCTTTTTCAAGCGTTTGTAGGGAAAAATCATGTAGATTCAAGACCTCCTTTCCGATAAACCGTATTTTACTGCCACGTTACTTTATTTCCGGGGTTACCAGTACTGTCAGCAGCTTGCAATGCTGCAATTCCGGCAACTGTGCACCCTCCGAAGCGGATGCAACCAGTGTCTCCCCCTTGGAGCGCTCATCCAGCGAAACCAACTCGTAGTGGGCTGATCCACCATATGTGATACGTGCAGTTGCGTCTTTCTTCAGGTAAGGATTAAACACACGAACGACATACCCATCGCTATGTTCTGCTTTCTTGAATGCACTTAAGATGACGTTGGAAGGCTCGCTAAATGATAACAAGCTGTAGTTTTGCTCGAATATTCTCTCTTCGTCACGGAAGGCAAATATTAAGCGACCGTTGAGAAAATCAGACAGCTGATAACTGGACAACGGCGTTAAATATTCCTTCGCTGCTCGAGCGATGTCCGCCTCATCAAACCCAGACTCGTGGACATGTAGAGCAAACGTAAACGAAAGCTCACCTAGCAGCTGTGCGTCCGGCGTTTCGACGATCTTTTCTCCCGAGGCACGACCTGGGCGATATAGCAGATTCTCCTTACCCATATATCCAAAAGTACGGAATAACGTCAGCGCTATTGTATCATGTTCAGGGCCTATGATTTCATATTCTCTTACCCCTTCGGTCAGCACCGCTACTCCACGTGAGCCATCGTTTAACGCAACATAGCTTTGCATCGCCTCTATGGTGATCGGCTTCTCCGTCCACTGCTCCCGTTCCCATACCTTTACTTCCTCCAGCGTAGTTGGACGGGCAATGACGCCGAACGGCTGATCTGCAATGGATAGCTTGGAGGCAATCCCGGTATCAAAAAGCACCCGCAGACGGTGACTCAAAACCTGATTGTCCACATCCACTGAGAAACGTATCAGACGCTCGCCTTTACGTAGCGAGACCGATGCCTGTAGTGGCAACTCAGCCGAAGTCAGAGCAGCGGAACGCTCATTTAAGTCATACGGAACCTTCAGCTTCATCCGAAGGGACAGATCCTCGGCTACCGGACCTTTGGATGTTATCGTCTCCACATCAGCACCAAGCGAAGAAACAGTAAGATCACGTTCTGGCGGAGAATAGTTGTAGGAATCTCCGTCATCTCCATTTTCCTCGAAAACCATTTGATCCACGTACACGCGCCCCGAGACTTTATCCGTAATGCTTAATGCCCCGTTCTCCTGTACAGATATCGTAAAAAATTCATTTTCAATACAGTCTCCGTTGCTGCGTTCTGCTATCGCATCCCCAGTCGAACTGAAATCAAACACGATTTGTGTATACCCCATAGCAGGGACTTCCTGAAGCTCCACTAACAGCTTGGCACGAAACACACGCTCAGGCAGGTACACCTTTTTGCTCGGATTCAGATCAATATGCTGACCAAGCACGTAGTCGGTTTGTTCCACTTTCTCGGTAATCGTATATGGAAGCTGCTGACCCTTCGTATCCCGAATGACAAAGCTTCCTTCCGGCAAGTAAGCTTCAATCTCCGTCACTCCCTTGCGCGGATAAGGCAACGTATTAAAGACGGTGAAGGCAAAAGTCTCCTCCTGCTTAATCTTCGATGCGATCATTCGCTTGTGCAGTTCCAGTAAATTCTCCGCGATATCGCGTGCCTGTTTGTAACGAAAAGCCACATCCCGGTTCGTCGTATCACTATTGCAGCCACCGATGCTGTCGTGAGCCGCATTTTCAAACAACAGCTTCCATATATCCTTCACGATATGATGTGGATATTCATGTCCAAGTGCATGACTGATCGACAGTAGAGGCTCCAGCGTATTGGCGATTAAATGTTCAATCTCATTATTTTGCTGCTTAAGGTCGGCCCGTGTGGAAAAAATCGACTTATGAATACGCATATGCTTGGCTTCCATAAGCTCTCCTTCCAGTACAGGAAGATCACTGCTGTCTTTTTCAATCTCTTCAAGGAAACGTTCCGGCTCATTCATCACATATTCCCGTTCCGGGTCCAGCTCGTTAAACGTGCGAATCAGTTCCGGCAAGTTCAGGCGGATCGGCGCCTGATCGAAGCCGTTGGGAAAATAAACATGGCGAGTGGACGCTTTTTCCTCCAGTGCACCGATCTGACTGTCGAGATACGCCTCAAGTTCTCCCGCTTCCTCTGGAATATTGCCACCATAGTAGTAGCCAAACGGCATCTGTACCGCAAACACCTGACTGCCATCCGACCCTTTCCACAAAAACTCGGTTTTTGGATTGGTGTTATCTGCCACCCCACGCCAGAATAGAAAATGCCGAATACCAAACTCCTGATAAATCTGTGGCATCTGCGCCGATTGACCGAAGACATCCGGTACATATCCGACCTTCATGGCATAACCGTATTTCTGTGCGGTTTCCATACCGTAATACAGGTTACGCACAATAGATTCTCCGGAAATCACCAATTGGTCGGTCTGCGTATACCACGGTCCAGTCATCAGACGCTTATCGCTTACTAGGCGGCGAATGCGCTCTTCATCTTCCGGGCACCAGCGGGTATAGTCGTCGAGCAATGACCCTTGAGCATCCAAAAGATAGTATTTAAAACCGTCCCCGTTTTCCAACGCATCCAATACTTCTTTCACATGCTTCACCAAGTAGACTTTCGATCTGGAAGTGGTAAAATACCACTCCCGGTCCCAGTGAGTATGGGGTATGACATGCACTTTTGTACGGCTCATATCTCGTTCTCCCTCCATCTATCTTCTGTCTAGTGATATTTAGTCAAATACGAGTTCTATGTCTTCTCCATTTTTCTTAACAGATGCCTCTTTCGCTTCAGCCTGCTGCTCTTCCTCACGGAAGTTGACGAGCAAGGTTCCAGCTACAATGATCAATGCGCCTGTAATCCCTCCAGCCAGATATGCAAACGGAGTACCGACGGATATCGCGCCATACAAACCGCCAATTGGAGGCATGATGACATGTGCGCCTAGCAAAGCTGTCAATGCTGCACCTGCTGCGCAGGCAATCATGTTTATTGGAATCAGCTTGGCAGGATTACGCAGTGTAAACGGGATAGCCCCTTCTGTAATTCCGATAATGCCCATGATCACAGAGCCCTTTCCAGCTTCCCGATACGTTTTGGAAAAGCGTTTTTTCAAAATTAGAGTTGCAATTCCATAGCCCAGAGGTGGAATACAGATCGCAATATTTACGAAAATATTGGGTAAATACACGCCCGACAGGAATAACGCATTTCCCGCCATCCAGGCTGCTTTATTAACAGGGCCCCCAAGGTCGAACCCGATCATAGCCCCTAAAATCAAGGCAAGCACCAGGGTGCTGGTTCCGCTCTCACTCATATGCTTAATCCAGTTGACCAGTCCTTCATTAATCGCGCTCAACGGCCCACCCAGAATGACGGACATGAGAATCCCGGTTAATCCTACCGTAATGAGCGGCAAAATAATCAGCGGAACAGAACCAGCGGCTGGGCCTGTAATTTTCACTTTGTTTTTCACCCAGAGGGTGACATACCCCGCAAAAAAACCTGCAACAAGAGCGCCTAGAAAGCCCGCATTTGTTTCCTGCGCCAGCACACCGCCGATCAGCCCTGCAGCAAGTGCAGGCTTGTCAGCAATCGAATAGGCGATATACCCAGCCAGAACCATGTTTAGCAGTCCAATTCCGCGCCAACCTACATTTTCAACTAAGTATAAAATATGAAGAAAACCACTTTTGTCAGCATATGGGCCAAAGTCGGTGACCCCCATGGTCAGACCGATAATTTTACACACGGCAACAATCAAGGAGCCTGCAATAATAACCGGAAGCAAATAAGAAATGCCTGTCATCAGATGCTTTTTAGCTTCACCGAGCCATTTTTTCATCGTGTTCTCCCCCATCATGAATACTACTGTTAATTCAAAGACTCCTCGGATAATCGGATAACATGTAAGTCAGCTACGCTGCTGATTCTCCGTGTGCCTTCCTAACCTTATTTTTGAGCAGAGATCGCTTCCACCGCTTTGGTGAGTACCGCTTCCGCATTGTTGACCGCATGGCCGATTTTAACGCGAACGATTTTTTTATCTTCAAACCGCTCCGCATCCTTCACCGTCTGATCCGAAGCAATCAATACAAAATCCGCTGCTGCAATGTCTTCCACCGTAAGCTTGTTCACTTGGCCCAGCGCACCCTGCTGTTCCACTTTAATATGGTGACCGAGCTGTGCTGCTGCTTTTTCCAGCGCTTTGGCCGCCATTGGAGTATGAGCCAACCCTGCAATACACGATGTAACGCCTACAATTTTCATTATGACACCAACCCTTCTGTATACTGTTCCAGCAAATGATACACATCGCCGCTACTATTCGCGTCCGCTACCGCCTCTTTGAAGGAATCTTCTAAAAGCAGGGTTGCGAGCGAGGAAATAATTTGTAAATGGGATACATCCACAGACCCTTTAGGCACTAAAATACTAAAAATATACTGGACAGGCTTGCCATCATGAGAGTCCCAGTCAATGCTATGTTGCAATCGGATGACGAGGACTGCCGGTCTGGTGACCACCTCGCTTTGCGTATGAGGGATGGCAAACTGGTCCTGAAGCCCTGTCGAATATACCTTTTCCCTCTCCCATAAATCCTGCACCAGTTGCTCCCTATGGACGGTGACACCCAGCTTTTCAGCCTCTTGAGCAATAAACTCAAACACAGCCGATTTGGTCTCCAGCTTCTCATCCAAATAAATCTGTTCTCTAGTAATCATGGTGGATGTCTCTCCTCCCCTCTATCTATAAGTGAAACGCTTACAAATTTATTTTAGCCGACTCTTCCTCCATGTTTTATCTATAAAATTTCCCGATCCAAGCGGAAATGGACTAGACATTGTTCATAAATGTTTTGTGATAGGCATTCCGGTATTGTGAGGGAGTCATATGGACTCGCCTTTTGAACAATCGCATAAAATACTTCTCATCCGTGTATCCCGCTTCTTCCGCAACCTGCTTAATGCTCATATCTGTACGGGAAATCAATTCCTTCGCTTTGTTGATTCGAATACTGTGAATGAACTCCAAGGGGCGCATGCCCGTATTTTGCTTGAATAAACGAGATATATAATCCTTGTTGTAATTGAACTTCCGAGCCAGATTGGTCACGGTCAGCGGTTCCTCAGCATGAATTCGAGTCCACTCGATAATTTTGTTCATGCTCACATTCCCCTGTGAATGGACAGGATTGGAGATCAAGCGGCTGAGGGCCAGTTCAGATATCTCGATCAGCAGTGAGGTGAACAAATAGTTAGCACTGTGATATGTAAGATAATGTGAGTTGGCGACATGCAAAATTTGATTGACAATAATATGAATCCGATCTCCATTATCTGCCTGTACGCTTTGCGGTAAATAGATATCGCGCATTACGCCATGACGCTGCAAAAGCCCGTCCATAGCACTTGTTTCCTGCTTCATTTCCTCACTAGATAATACATTCGGGGTCGCAGGCACATCGAAGTGAAACCAATAAAATTTAACCCCCGGCAACGATTCCATGTATCCTCGGTGCGTACGACCAGGGTACAGCAATAGAATATCTCCTTCCCCTACTTCAAAATCCTCCTGTTCCTCCCGTATATATACTGTCTCTTGGACACCCAGGATCAACTCAAAGTTCTCAATGGAACGGCTCATATGCTTCCATGGCACCTCGGAAACAAACTCGCCTGCTGAGATCAGTTGGATCGGAGCATCTACATTCACTTTCAGATAGGTCATGTTATCGCCTCTTTAGATTCATGTTCGGATTTGTCCACCCATTGTATGGTTAAGCTACTGACATACCGCGGTTGCAATGCTAATGTAGTGGAGAAATATACACTTTCATCTTAGCTAAGGAGCGATGATTTTGAAAGCACAAGCTTTTGACTTGCATAAAGTAAGCATTGATTCCGGCCCATTTTACCATGCCATGGAGCTGAATACGACCTATCTGCTGAGTTTGGAACCTGACCGTTTATTGTCACGTTTTCGTGAATATGCGGGACTGGAACCCAAAGCGGCTCATTATGAAGGCTGGGAAGCACGCGGCATCAGTGGACATACACTTGGTCACTACCTGTCTGGCTGTGCACTGATGTTTGCCTCAACAGGTAACAAAAGACTGCTGGAGCGAGTAAACTATGTGATCGACGAGTTGGAAATATGCCAAAACAGTCATGGAAACGGATACATTTCCGGTATTCCGCGCGGGAAAGAGATTTTTGAAGAGGTCAAAGCCGGAGATATTCGTTCCCAGGGCTTTGACCTTAACGGAGGCTGGGTACCGCTATATACGATGCACAAGCTCTTTGCAGGCTTGCGTGATGCCCACCTGCTCGCTCATCATCCCAAAGCATTAGCGATGGAAATCAAACTCGGCGACTGGCTGGAGGATGTATTCCAAGGACTGAGCGATGAACAGGTGCAACAGGTGCTCCATTGCGAGTTTGGCGGCATGAACGAGGTGCTGACCGATCTGGCGGAACATTCTGGAGAGACACGCTTTCTGAATCTGGCGGAACGCTTTTATCATGGAGAAGTGCTGAATGATCTGGCAGACAGCCGCGATACGCTGGCAGGACGACATGCTAATACGCAAATTCCTAAGATCATTGGTGCAGCACGGCAGTTCGAAGTGACAGGCAAACCTCTATATGCGGACCTCTCCCGCTTTTTCTGGGATCGGGTGGTTCACAAACATTCCTACGTAATCGGCGGCAATAGCTATAATGAACATTTTGGTGAACCCGGCAAGCTGAATGATCGTTTGGGTGAAGGCACCTGTGAAACCTGCAACACCTACAATATGCTGAAATTAACAAGACATATGTTCGAATGGGACGCATACGCAGCTTATGCCGACTACTATGAACGGGCAATGTTTAATCATATTCTGGCTTCACAGCAGCCTGTAGATGGACGTGTTTGCTATTTTGTATCGCTGGAGATGGGTGGACACAAGTCCTTCAATTCTCAATATGAGGATTTTACATGCTGTGTCGGGTCCGGTATGGAGAGTCACTCTATGTACGGCACCGCGATTTATTTTCACACAGCAAATACAATCTATGTTAACCAATATGTCCCTTCTACTGTGACATGGGATGAAATGGGTGTACAGCTCCAACAAGAAACTCTCTTTCCGCAAAATGGGCGAGGAACGCTGCGTGTCATAAGCAAGGAGCCCAAGTTCTTCACGATCAAACTAAGATGCCCACACTGGGCGGAGCAGGGCATGATGATTAAGATCAACGGGGAAGAGTATGCAGCAGAGGCTTGTCCTACCAGCTATATTGTAATTGAACGGGAATGGAACGATGGAGATACGGTCGAGTACGATATTCCTATGACAGTAAGAGTTGAGGAAATGCCAGATAATCCGCGACGAATTGCCTTCATGTACGGTCCACTTGTGCTGGCTGGAGATCTGGGTCCTGTTGAACAGGAGTCCAACGAGGAACGTCTGCTGGCATCTGTTCTGATCGGATCGGCTGATTCCTTGGCAACCAAGCTGACTGCTGACAGGATCGAGCCGAATACATTCCATCTAAGCGACCTGGGTTATATCGGAGAGTTGCAGCTTCGTCCGTTTTATCAGATATATGATCGTTCTTATACCGTTTATTGGGATCTCTTTTCCAAGGAGGAGTGGACATCAACAGAGGCAGAATACCGTACCGCGTTAGCGTACCAGCTGGAACTGGAACGACGTACAGTGGATGTTGTGCAGCCTGCCGAAATGCAGCCTGAACGGGATCATGCCTTTACTGGCGAACATGTAGGCTTGGGGTCCATCTATAACCGCAAATATCGCGATACATGGCCTGGGGGCTGGTTCTCTTTTGTCATGAAGGTGCTCCCTGATGAGCCTGTCCAATTAGCAGTGACCTATCTGAAGGACTCCGACCGCTCTCATCGTGACTTTGACATCATCGCAGATGGTCAGAATTTGGGAGAAGGCAAGCTGGAATCCGAGGAAATGAATAAATTCGAGACGTTTGCCTATGAGTTGCCTCTGTCTGTGACGAGCCACAAAAATGAAGTGACAATTCAATTCAAAGCCCATCCACAAGGCAAGGTGGCGAAAGTGGCTGGATTACGAGTGATCAGACATTCTATTGTATGACCAAATTATGTATATAAATCTACGATAACGCCACTACGCAGGCGGATAGTGCTTCCCAACTCCACCGCTTTGCTTTGTCCAGCACTATTCTGCCTGCTCCGTTTTTGATGTTCATCTTTTAAATTCAGCTTAAATAAAAAAAAAGCAGATGCTCCTATGAGCTATCTGCTTTTTTTGTTTACCCTAATAACTTCGAATATAGTGGCTGCTTCATGTTCACGTTACATCATGTTCATTTCACGGAAACTGTCTCTAATCTTACGCAGCTCTTGCTGGGCTCGACCGTACCGGGAAGCGTAGGTCCAAGCAAGCACTTGATGATAATGCGAAGGCGTTTCAATCGTGGTCACATTATACATGATCGGAATCCCGTCCACTTCTCCTTTTAGGGTGAATTCAATGGCTGGGTATCCATTCACCATCCTGTCGGAGGCCAGCCCCAATTCGGGGTCCGTAATTCCTGACACCAAATGATCCTCAATGATCCCTTTATATTCTTGAAGGGTCATACTGCTGTCAAAGTCGCTTTTCGGTTCAGACAATACAATCAAATATCTATCGGTAAATTCATTTTTAATGGAAATATCCGCTTCCTCATTAATCATATTATCTCGTGACCAATTCCACGGAGCCGTAATCGCAAACTGGTTATCCTTACTGATAAATACCTCTGGCTTCACGATTTGAGTAATGAGCGTAGAAATTAAGGATACAGCCAAGACAATCGAAGCGATCGTCATCAGAATGATTGCTCCTGCAATAATTCCGGCTTTCTTTCTGCCTACCTTCCCCAAATCCCGTACCTTAACTACATATGTATTGGCGACCATATCTCCAATTCGTTGTTTCCGAGGTGTCACCAGCACACAGATGCCGGCGGGCAGCCCCCAGAAAAGCAGCGGATTCGTATCCACCAGATATATGAGCGTACGGATCAACGATTTAATCATGCCTGGTGGCCTTCCTTCTCCATTCACAACCTGAATACGAAGTACAAACTTGCCCAGCGTATAGCCTGTAAGTCCTTCCAGTAACAGATAATAGCAGAAAGAGCCAATCAAGAAGAGAATCACTACCATGCCCAGATTTGGAGTTTCCGTTTCAGATAGTTTCTTCGTTGCGAAATAAACCAGCCCTCCATACCCAAAGACGATAAGAATGAAGTCAATCATCCAGGCGGCCCATCTTCTGAAAAAGATAGAGGCTCCGTATGTCTCTGATAATACCGCCATCCTATCTGGTTCTCGTCGTTGATAGCCGCCATTCCTCACAAATTCTCCCGGTGCTACTGTAGATGGATTTTTCGATAAATGATGTTCTTCCAAATGATACACCCCTGATGTCAATTTAATCCTAGTTAAGTATAGCATCCTTTTTCATCCAGTGGAGCAAGCCTGACAGCGCACTGGAGTGAGCCGAATCCCGCCGATGAACAAACCACACCTCTAATTTGCTATATGTTTCGGGTAAACGATGCGAAGCAATCCTTCCCGCCTCCTTCGCCTTTACAATTGACGAGTGTGGAAGCATGGACACCCCCAGGCCAGAGGCTACACCACCCACAATGACTTCCAATGTCCCAAATTCCATAGTCTGATACGCATCTACACCTGCTTCGCTCAGAAAGCTTTCCGCTCTTGCCCGATGTGTGCAGCCTACATCGAAGAACAGCATAGGCTTGGCAAGTAACTTGCTCATATCCCTTTCTCCCGGTTCCGAAATAAGCACCAATTCCTCTTCAAAAGCCGCAACATGCTCTATATTCGGATCATCGACAGGACCATAGACGAATGCCCCATCTAATTCGTAATTCAATACCTTTTGTACAAGAGCATGCGTCCCCCCGGTCATAAGCGACAGATGCACATCAGGGTATTGAGCGTGATATCCCGTCAATAATGAGGTTAGATGCGTAACCGCAGTCGTCTCAATCGAGCCCAGTCGCAACGGTCCCGCAGGCTGAGCCGAATATTGAGTAGACTTCTCTGCCTCGTCGAGCAAGGTCAGTATGGATTCTGCATACTCCAGCAGATTCTCTCCTGCCGATGTTAGCGTCATTCCGCGGTTAGATCTGCGAAATAGCGGTACGTTCAATTGTGCCTCAAGCTGCTGAATCCGCGAGGTCACATTGGACTGTACATAGTTCAACACTTGTGCAGCCCTTGTGATACTGCCCTCGCGAGCAACCGCCCGAAAAATTTTCAAATCACTGCTTTCCATATATACATCACCTGCTTGGTATGATCATTTATGATACTGACGTTCGATTTTGTTCATTTTACCGGATGCTTGCCGCTCTGTACAATTCAAAGTACATGCAAATGCATCTAAAATCGACTACAGGAGGCTTTAAAATGAAAGCTGTAATACATACCGGCAAAAGCGGCCTTGAGGGCCTGATGTATAAGGACGTTACGGACAGACATCCGGGGCACGGCGAAGTGAAGGTCAGACTCAAAGCCGCGGGCTTGAACCATCGGGATCTGTTCCTCATGGCGGATCGAACCAACAACGATGCTCCACTCATTCTCGGATCGGATGGAGCAGGCGTGATCGAAGCTGTAGGCGCTGGCGTTCCAAACTCGCTGGTTGGCACTGAAGTAATCATCAATCCTTGTATCGGATGGGAAAAGGCGCACCTCGTTCCCTTGGTTCCTGCCATTTTGGGTGGTCCTTCGGACGGAACATTGGCCGAATCGGTTATCATTCCCGTTCAAAATGCCGTCAGCAAGCCAGCTTACCTGTCTTGGGAAGAAGCAGGGGTACTGCCTCTGTCTGCCTTGACCGCTTACCGCGCTCTCTTCACTAGAGGCCAATTGCAGCAAGGGGATCATGTGCTCATCCCCGGTATTGGCGGCGGGGTAGCCACGTATGCCATGCTTATGGCCTTAGCGGCGGGCGCACAGGTCAGCGTCACATCACGTAGCGAAGCCAAAAAACAAGCTGCTCTCGCCCATGGCGCTCATCATGCATTCGACAGTGATATCGATTGGAAAGAAAGTATGAACGGAGACACCGTGGATCTGATCCTTGACAGCATCGGACCCGCTACGTTCGATAAATACCTGGATGTCATCAAACCGGATGGTCGAATCGTTACATTTGGCGCAAGCTCAGGAGATCACATAGAACTTCCGCTTCGCTCCATATTTTTCCCACAGATTAGCATCATCGGTACCTCTATGGGGAGCAGCGAGGAATTCGCAGATATGCTCCAATTCATGGAGCGTCATTCCCTTCATCCCATTATAGACGGCGTCTTCCCTCTACAAGATACGGCGCAAGCCTTTTACCGTATGCAGCAGGGAGCGCAGGTAGGCAATATAGGGATCAGCATGGAGTAATACGCACGTAACCATATGCGTCTAGAAAAAAATCCACTACTATAAAGGGCCTCATCCGAGGTCAATTTTATAGTAGTGGACCTATTCAGTCGATCAAACGATGCTGAACCCATTTGTTGCCGCGGAAGCGCCAGAGGAAAACGATCCCCCGCACCCCCCATTCAATATCCATGGCCAGCCAAACACCAACAATTCCCCAATTGAACACAATACCCAAAACATATCCGAGCACTACCCGACATAGCCACATGGACAGCATTGAGGTGAGGGACGTAAATTTAGAATCACCTGCCGCCCTAAGCGCAGAAGGTGTGATAAAGGCGATGGACCAGAGCGGAATCTGGGCCAACGTATTAATCAGCATGACCATAAAAATGTCATCTACAATTTCAGCAGGCGGATGAAACAGCCCTACCATCGGCTTAAACAAAGGCATTAGGATCAGCCCCATTACAATAAACGAAGCGGACGACAGCCAAATAAACGATTTGGTAAACTTGCGGGCATCGTGTACATTTCGCCGCCCCATGCATTGACCGACCACGGTCACAATTGTAAGAGCCAGAGCATTTGCAGGAATTTGGAACACATTAGCTAGGGATGAGCAAATGGCATTCGTCGCCAATGCATTGGTCCCCAGGTTCACAATGAAAATTTGGGTTAAAATTTTACCCCCATTAAAAAACATCTGTTCCGCCGCAAAAGGAAGACCAATAAACAGAATCTTTTTAAGCATAGCCAGATTAAAATAAAGCATATCCCTAAGCTGGACACGCAAGTCATCATCTACCCTGACCAAATAAATCAACGCGCAGGCAGCCCCTGCATATCTGGACACATTGACTGCAATCGTCATGCCCAGTACACCCATATCCAACAAGTTAATAAATACGACATTCAGCAGTACGTACGAAAAGTTCATGATAAGCGAAAGAGCCAGCGATGCCCTCGTCTTGCCGATCCCTCTCAGCGCTCCACATACCGCTTCAACAATCGCAATCCCTACAAAGGACATACAGCTTCCCAGCAGGTACACCTTGCCGTTAGCCAATACATCAGGCGAGGCGGAGCCAAACAGCACACTTAAAATTGGATTGTACAACACGATCATAAACAGACTGATGCATAAGGCCAGCAAGGAAACGGAGGATATGGTACCGGAGGTTGCTTTAGAGACCATAAGGTCATTACCGCTCCCCTTATACTGCGCCACGACAACCGTTCCCCCGGTAGACACAGCCACAAACACATTAATTAGAAAAATATTTAATGAATCAATCATATTTACGGCACTGACCGCCGCCATTCCTGACGAGCTAATCATAGCCGTGTTCACCAAATTAAGACCTACGATAAAAGCCTGATCAATCAGAAGCGGGATAAACAGGGCGATAATCTGCCGATAATCAATGGACTCTCCTGAAAAATGTCTATTTAGAAAGCCATGCGTTCTCATCCTTACACTCAGTTGACTCATATTATCACATTCTTTTTTATCAAATTGAAAAAAACCCTTCAGCAGAAGAGTCTTTCATGGCGAAAAAATGTATAAAGTTGCAAGGCTAGATGTCTCTGGCTCTTGATTCTGTACACTTTTCTCTACATAGAAGTATCACTCTAAAAGAAAATCCTGTCAATGGTTTTGCTCACATTTGAATAGAAAAAACCGAAAAAACCTGCTCAGCTCAGTGAACAGGTTTTTAAGCAGTATGACCATGTTATGAAACGTTATTAACCTCTTGTTATAAGAATGATTATGATCTTCTCGCAATTAAATCTTGTTGAATAGAAGCTTCATTCTTTTCGAATTTCTTATAGAAAAACATAGGAATGATTCCGATCAAGAAGACGATAAACGGTAGCCAGATGAAGCTGAACTGAATGCCTGACAAAGCAGTCGGAGTTTGAACCTTTCCAGCAATATAGCCTGTGCTACCCATAACCCATGCTGGCAATAATCCGCCAATTCCGCTACCCGCTTTAATACAGAATGCGCTTCCAATAGAAGTCAGGAATCCACTTGCCCGAATACCATTTTTCCATTCCCCATAATCTACTGTATCGGACAACATTGCAAATGGCATCGAGCACGCAAAGCCTGATCCTAAGGCACCTATGATCCAACCGGCAATAATAAGGGTTAAGTTTGTGCTCCCCATTAAAATCACGACTTGACCTAGTGCAGCTAATATCAATCCGATAATCATGATCGTATTTTTATTTAATTTTCTGGCGAAAAATGGAATCAGAACCATCGAGATCAATTGCAAAGAGGTCAATCCATTGATTAAAGGTACCAAGTCCTTACTATCCAAATTGTATTGCAGATAAAAAATAAGTGTAGCCGAACGAATATTCAAGCCGATCCAGTAACACAGGTTAGCAGCTACAACGAGCATCCAGGGCCAGTTTCGCTTGATAGCTGTAAAGCTTTTAGCAATCGGGACAGATTTCGTTTTCACTGCCGCATTTTCACGCAAATCGGCAAACGCTATGAAAAACATAATAATCGCCATGATTCCAAATAAAACGAGCGTTAAGGAAAAGCCTTTTTGATCATTTCCCTGTCCAAAGAAGGCTACGAGGGGTAATGTGAACGTCGTGGCGATGAAGAAGCCCACGTTTCCCCCGACCATACGGAAAGAGTTCAAGACCACACGTTCATTGGAATTGGTGCTCAGGTTAGGCAGAATAGACGTAATCGGCGTACTGATTCCCGTATACAGGATACCCGCTATGATATAAGTGATAGCCGCGTATGCAATTTTCCCCGATTCACTCCAATTGGGCGTCGTAAACGTAAGGACCATGAACACGGCAAACGGAACAGCTAGCCATAGAAAATAAGGTCTGCTCTGACCATATTTGGACTTGGTCCGGTCAATCAGGATGCCCCAGATCGGGGCATCAATGGCATCAATAAAACGGGTGATAAATAGTAATGTTCCGGCAATCCCGATAGAAAGACCGAATACATCTGTATAAAAATATAACAGATAGCTGGAGATGACACAGTATAGTAGATTGCCAGCCGTATCCGTTAATGAATAGCTGATTTTACGATGAAAAGGAACGGTACTGGTTGCTTTTTCAGGTGGTTCCGTACTCACAATTCTCGTACTCATGATCTTTCCTCTCCCCATGCGAATGAATTATGATTCATAAACCCATACACGCATTTCCCCTTTGGCCCGATTACACCAGGCGTAGTAAGGAATAGCGGTAATTTGTTGAGGAACAAGTTCAGGGGGCTCCGAGCTGTATAATGCATTCGAACTTTTTACCCGATATCCCTCTATGGTCAGCTTTACAATGCCACCTAGCAGATTCTCGCTAAACTCTTCTGTAATAGGACTATCCTTTGGTAATCTTAGCCCTGCCAGGTTCGCCCCATTATCGGCTTCTTCCAGACAGTACACGACTGGACCGCGTTGGAGAGCAATTTGCTGCTGGTTCATGGAGACAAGCGGGTTGCTCCGAATGCGCTCGACCGGCATAGCCAAATGCAAAGTGACCACATCACCGTCCTTCCAAGTACGCTGAATCTCGACATAGCCCTTTTCCAGATGGTCTATGGAGATAGCTTCCCCATTTACCTTGACCTCTGCCTGCTTGCACCACCCTGGAATTCGCAGTGCCCACTTAAATGCAGTTGGCTCTGTTACATGGATCGAAAGAGCAAGATCCGCATCCCACGGATAATGATGAGTTTGTGTAATTTCAACGTCTTGGCCAGATAAATTCATGTTCACCTTGCTGGCAATATACAGATGCGTATATAACGTATCATCAGTCTGGGTGTACATATTGTCCTCCACTGATGCAATCATTCGCGCCAAATTGGGTGGACAGCAGGCACAGAAGAACCATTTTTGCCGCTCTGTTTTTACATGTTCCTGATCCTTTCTCGATTTTTGAAAAGGATTGGCTTCCAGCGGATTCACGTAGAAAAACCGTTTCCCATCCAGATCCATTCCGCTGATCGTTCCGTTGTATAACGCGCGCTCCAGAACATCGGCATATTTCCGGTCCGGCGCTAAGCGCAGCATGCGATTGGCCCAGAAAGCCAGCCCTACAGAGGCGCAAGTTTCGCAGTACATGCTGTCATTGGGAAGATCATGATGGCAAGTGAACGCTTCCGCGTTCACCGTAGACCCGATTCCGGCGGTAATGTACATTTTGTGGTTCGTGACATCATCCCACAGCGTTTCACAGGCTTGTAACAGGGAAGCATCTCCCGTTTTTGCGGCCAGATCCGCCATCGCAATATACAAATACACTGCTCTTACCGCATGACCGACCGCCTCTTTTTGTTCCCGTACAGGTTGGTGTGCCTGCTGGTACTCAAAGCCTAGGCCAAAATTAATGTTGTTATCATCATTCCAGGTGGGCTCTGTTTGAATATGCTTTCTCTTTTCTTGCTCCTCCATAAAATAAATTGGATGCTGTCCCCGCTGATCAATAAAATATTGCGCTAATTTAAGATATTGATCCTTAGCCGTTACGTCGTATAATTTGATCAAGGCCAGCTCAATTTCTTCATGGCCCGGATAGCCTTTCCGTTTCCCTTCTTCTGTACCAAAAGTCTGCTGAATCAGGTCTACGTATTTCTCCATAATGTGAAGAAATTTCGTCTTACCTGTCGTTTCATAATAAGCAACAGCCGCTTCTATAAAGTGCCCGGCACAATACAGCTCATGATTATCTCTTAGGTTCGTCCAGCGATTATCGGGTTCCTTGAGCAGATAATACGTATTCAGATACCCATCCTCAGCTTGAGCCCTTCCCAACAGTTCAATAACTTCATCGGCCCGCTCTTCAAGCGCAGAATTTGGATGATCCCTTAAGCTAAAAGCGACCGTCTCCAGCCATTTGGCAAGATCACTGTCTTGGAAAACGGTTCCATAATACTCCCCACTAGATTCACCGGCCGCAATTCTAAAGTTCTCAATCGCATGACTGGGTTCTGTATCTGGTAATTCATCATTTAGTGCTTTCCACTGATAAGGAATGACCTCTTCCGCCACAACCTGCTTATACTTTTTCCAAAATGAATCATCGACGATGACATGCTTCACTGGCTTTGCCGTTTTCATTGAATAAACATCCCTTCCTGGAAATAGAACGCTTTCATTTTTGAAAAAATAAGGATAAAGTAATGATAATATCGAACAGGCTAACCTGAGCGCCCCTTGCTACAGTCCTTATTTTATCAACCTGAATTTATAAAAAAAATCGCGATCTTTAACTAAAACTTATACGATTTCACACACAAAGGAGCTGACTTCTATGAGCAAAACAGACTTTCTATCTTTCCTTGTCCCTCCATTGCCCTATTTCATAGAGGGAAATTTTACTACATATCAAAAAGGGGACTGGCATCCGAATCGCTATAACTTGGGTTATTTTGACGTAATTATCATTAAAGAAGGACTACTGCACATCGGTGAGGAAGATGAATCGTGGAAGATAACTGAAAATCATGCTCTCATTCTTGAGCCGGACAAGCACCATTTCCCCATAGAGGCATGTACAGAACAAACCTCCTTTTACTGGTTTCATTTTCAAACCAACAGTATGTGGTGTGCCCAATCCTCGCCGAATTTTATTATCCCTAGCACCCCCATTCCTGAACTGCATTTTCACTCAGAACATACCACCATCCATCTACCCAAATATCAGAAATTAATTAATCCCCATGAGCTGTTCTCCAAATTGGACTATTTACTAGCCTCTACTCTAAAAACCCGAAAGCTGGCTCTATGGGAGACTCAACAAACATTTGTGAATATTTTTCAGAGTTTGGAATATGATGAGAATTATAAAAGCAGTTCCTCCAAGTTAGCTGAACAGATCGAAATTTTCTTAAAACAAAACTACAGAAATGCGATTACTAATAAAGACCTGGAGGCGCATTTTCACGTACATCAAAATTATCTTGCTAGATGCATGAAGGCCACCTTTCAGCGCACACCACTTGAGTATTTAATGGACTACCGTCTGGATCAGGGACGCAGTCTTTTGCTGCAAACCGACTGGTCCATCCAACAAATTACGGAGGAAACAGGATTCTCCCAAGCCAGCTATTTTTCAAAGTGCTTCAAGGAAAGATTCGGAATGTCGCCGAAAAATTACAGACAACAATACTGGAAACCAGCCACCAATTGAATGTTTACGTCTCTTTTACATTTCGATTGTATTCTTTTGATATTGTCGCTTTATACTGAGTCGGTTATATCATTTTTACATCAGAAAAGGGGCATACATATGAAGTCAACTAAACTAGCATTATTAACCATGTTAACAGGGATTCTGGTATCACCAGACCTGATCCATGCGGCAGACACTCAACCATCTGGGTATGCACCACTACGAACACAAGCAGATAAATTGGGGGCAACTATTACATGGGATAGTGATGACCATTCAGTGTTGGTCAAGCTGAAAAATGGCATTGTGGGAACTTTTACAGTCGGTGAGAAGCAATATCGTCTAGCCGGCCAAACCGGAAAAGCAGACCGTGAAATTAAAATAATCAATGGAAATGTATATCTTCCTACAAAAGTGATTACTGCGCTTGAAGCAGAAAATAGCAAATATGCAGATCCTAAAGACGCAGTTCCCACCTATAAAGTGACCCCCTCTGTCGAAACAGAAGCCGTGGAGGATGGAGAAGATGCAGCTGATGACCCTGCGATCTGGCTCAATCCGGTTGATCCGGAGAAGAGCAGAATTCTAGCTACCAATAAAGGCGGCGGAATTTTAGTCTATGATCTGGATGGCAAGCAACTGCAGAACATCAAAGTCGGAAAAATGAACAACGTGGATCTTCGCTACGGTTTTACACTGGGCGGTAAAAAGATCGATATTGCAGGCGCAACCAATCGAACCAACAATACGATCGATATCTTTGCCATTGACGGTGAATCAGGAACATTGACCAACGTGGTTGGCAAACCTATTAAAGCAACCATGAAAGAAGTATATGGATTCAGTTTATACCATAGCCTCAAGACAGATAAGTTTTACGCGCTCGTTTTGGGCAAAGAGGGCGAATTCGAGCAATATGAGTTGACTGACAATGGTAACGGCAAAATTGCCGGCAAGCTTGTCCGTCAGTTTAAGCTGGCTACGCAATCCGAGGGCATGGTCGCCGATGATGAATATGGTACGCTGTACATTGCTGAAGAGGATTACGCCATTTGGAAATATAGCGCCGAGCCAGACGGTTCATCCAAGCCGCTGCAACGTGTTGATATTGCAGATGGACGCAGACTTCACGATGACATAGAGGGACTCACATTGTATTATGGCAAGGACGGCAAGGGGTACCTGATGGCCTCCAGTCAAGGCAACAGCAGCTATGCGATCTATGAACGACAAGGTGACAATGCCTATATTAGCAACTTCACGATCGGCGACAGCCCTACCGTAGATGGTACGTCTGTCACAGACGGTATTGATGTTCTTGGCTATGGATTAGGCAAGAATTTCCCTCATGGTATCTTCGTTGCACAAGATGACGAAAATCTCCAAAACGGCAAGAAGTTAAATCAGAACTTTAAAATGGTACCTTGGGAACGAATTGCTACAGGTGCTCCTACCCCGCTAACGATAGACGATGGCACCAATCCGCGTGAATTGGTAAACAGAAGCACGAAGTAATGCCCGTCAGGGAAATCGAGACAACAACGTTCTGACTTGATCCATAGAAAAAAGGGGTGTCCTAAAAGCCATAAAACGGCTCTTGGGACACCCCTTTTTGTTTTTAAGCGAGAAAAGGTTCCGACATCCTTACCTTAACTATCTCGTACCCTACGCTTTAAGATCCAGTACCAGTACATTTACCGAATTAGCCGGTAATTGTAAGAGGACAGAATCTGTATGAAGTGTGACCTGATGTTCGGTAGGCACTACCTTTTCATCATTTTTCTTATTCACGTTAGGTACATGAACAAGCGAGGAATCGCCGGTTAGTGTAATCAGCTTGGCGCTGGACTCAACATTCAAATCTTGTAGATTCAGCTGCGTTGCCTTATCTACGTTGTCGGCATTCACAAGCTTCACATATACATGTTCAGCATCTCGGGTCACCGAATGAAACACGTCTCTGTTATAAGCCTCCAGCTTGTAATCCAGCACTTTGCTGGTTGTCTTGCCGTCCGTGTAGGAGCAAATCAGGTTGCTGCCCGTTTCTCCCCCATAGTTCATCGTGATGGTGTAGTCGGTATTATCGGCCAGTTCTTCATAGCTGGCTGCTCTCAAGTTGCCCGCAGCTGTACTGGAAGAGTAGTCACCCATGGTATAGCCTTCTATGCCTTGCTTGTAAACCTTCACGCCGGTAGCATTGCCGCCATAGCCAATCGCGTATTCGATGACGTTCTTTTTCTCAGCGGTAATATCCGTGAGACCTGCGCCCACATAAAAACCGTCCGTGCCGGAAATGCGGGAAGCAACGACCTCTACCTTATAGTTGTTCCAGCTGTCGTTCAAGATGTACAGGCCGTTCAGACCGCTATCTTGGGCTTTGAGGACAAGCCCCTTGCCTTCCTCCACCGTATATCCCACGGAACCAGGAATAACCTTCCAGGCCGAATTCAATGCCTTGGTAAAATCTTGATCCAGCAGCACACTGCCGTCCTTATTCGAAGTAACAGTCACACGCTTAACCACAACCTCGGCGTTACCTGTCGCGATCTCAATTCCACCCTGAGGAATGAGGTCAATTGGCTGGCCGTTTTTGTAAGTAGAGAACGAAGTGGCCAATACTTTATTGCCCAAATATTGGGCATACATTTGCTGCACATAATAGTTTGGTGTAAACCATACCGTTTCGTCATCGAACCAGATACAATCCGGTGTCCATCTGTACGTTCCGTCCGTCAGGACTTTGTTAAACAGCGGCGCATACGCGGCCAACCGGACGACGTCGGCATTATTTTCGAAGCCCGTCATCACTGCTGCTTCTGCTACTGCGCCTGCCAATGTATTTTTATCTGTCGAGGCATACTCCCCAACGAAAACCTTCGACGTTTCTTTCCAGTTGACACTGCCATCCGTGTTATAAGCTCTATAGTAGTAATTATAGCGGTCCACATTATTCAACAGATACTCATTAGAACGGTAATAGTGTTCATCGGCAATGGTGTCCATATAGTCTTTTTGCTTTTCATACCAGGTTACAGTTTCTTCCGTCACCTGGTTACCGTCCGCAAAAGCAACCTTGGCAGAGCCCTCCATATTACCGCTCAGGAACTTCCAGCCCTGTTGATAGGCATCGTCGTCTGCTTGAGCGCCAACCGTGGAGATGATGTGCAGCTCATATCCCGGATAGTTTTTCTCCATGTACTCATCAATCGATGTCTTGAACACTTCAAAGTTGGCGAAGAACTCTGTGCCCCAGTTTTCGTTCCCCACACCCAGATAACGCAGATCGAACGGTGCTTCATGACCCATTTTTTTACGCATGGCAGCCCATTCATTATGTTCAAAATCAACGCTGATCGCAAAGTCGATCAGATCCGTAAAATTCTTGATATAGTATTCTCTTAATGCGCCGCCAGCCGGATGAGCATAATCCGAGCGGGCTTGGCAGAGCACACCACAGGCCATAACTGGAAGCGGAGCTGCATTGAGGTCTTCTGCCAACTGGAAGTATTCCATATAACCAAGACCCATGGTCATCATATAGCCCCATACATTAAAGTTTTCCTTGCGCAGCTCGATATCCCCAATGGATTCCTTCCAGTCATATACGTTTTCCCATATAAACGATCCTTCGGAAATACATCCCCCTGGAAAACGCAAAAACTTCGGATGCATGCCGACCAGTGCGTTCACCAGATCTTTTCTCAATCGGTAGTTCGGATTACCCTGATAGTTGGCGTGTGCCGATGGGGAGTGCTCTTCCTCTCCCGCCCCCCATACATCTTGTGGGAATAAGGAAACCATATCAATGGAAATGTCGCCTTCAAATGTAAGCGCCAGTTGTCCCAGAACCGTAGCTGTACCTGTCAGCACCAGCTTGGAATCGACGCCGTACTTTTTCCACGTGTTGCCACCCTCCACCTGTACGGTTACCGAATCACTGATAGCCTTTTCCTTCGAGTCTTGCAGTTGCAGTGTGATTGTACCCGCAGAATCGGCCTTCGCCCAGATGGTGAACTCATACTTGGCACGCTCCCGGATGGACATGGCACAATTCTGGTTAGAATCAGAAAAGCCTTTGTTCCGAATCGTTGCCCCATCCGCTACCGTCACATAACAAGAGTTCACATCCTTGTCTTTTGCGCCCAAAAACTCATTTAATCCACCGCTATGCTGTGGAGCCATCTTGTCCGTATCACCAGACCAGGCGAACAGTGGATTACGGTTCCGTCCTGTAGAGCAGCCACATTCACCAGAAGCATGGGAATACGTATCAAACTCAAAGGATTCAAAAGAACGATTTTGCACGAGTTCTGCATAAATCCCACCATCTGCCGCGTTATTGATATCTTCGTAGAATAAGCCGTACATCACTTCGCTGACATCCACAACTTCTTTATTCCCATGAATGGTCAGCGTGTATGGAGGCAACTGTTCTGGAAGAACGGAAACTTCAAAGCTTTCTTCAATCCTGCTTGAACCTCTGGTCAAGAGAGCCGTAACGGTGACCCCCTGTGCGGAGGTAATCGCCTGAACCTGCCCATGGTCAGAGAGTATGCTAGGCTGGCTGGATTTCCAGGTCACTTCTACTCTTCCACCCATCAGAACCGTTGGCAGGGATATGTCTTTGGTTATAATTGTCGTCGGGAATGACAAATACTTATCGCGGGCAAGCTTCACGATCTCTTCATCTGTCAATGAATCGCACATGACCTCAATAATTTCATCCGCCGTCAAACCTGCTTTATAAATTCGGAAGTCCGAAACCGAGCCAGCAAAGTCTACATCGGCTGCATGTTGGGAACGACCGATAAAATTGTTACTATAGTTGGTCGTATCTGCAAATGTTTCGAACCATTTGCGCAGCTTGGCATAGTTACCACTGGAGGTTTGGCTAATGGAACCGTCTGCTGCCACTTCACCATTAACATATACCACCGGTCCCGCACTGCTTAATGTACCGCCTTTTGTGCCGATGACAGACAGGGCTATGTGCATCCACTCATCCCTGACAAAGCCTCTTCCTGGGTCTACGGACAAATCCACCTCAGTGAAAAGAGTTCCGCGCAGATTCCGTGTCATAAACATATAAGGCCCAGTATGCGCTTTACCAAAGTCAAAAACACGTTCCCACATATCCGTGAATCTGCCGAAGTTTACCCAAGCCGTCACTGTAACACCGGTGTTATCGCTTACATCTTTAAACAGATCAGAAGGGAGCTGAATATAAGATGTTCCGTTGGGTCCTCCCTCAAGTGCCAAAGCCGCTCTTCCTGTAGCATGGGAGATCGTAGGTGCTGCTGTGCCTGAAGCAATTCCGTCATTACCTTGTCCGGAGCTATCCTTGCCGACGTTCTCTGCATCATCAAACTTGTACCGCGCAATGATTTGATCTTGGAATTTGGTCATCTTTGTGGCTCCTATACCTATAGTTTATTAATGTAATACCTAATTAGTTAATATAAATACATACTATATAGCTATAGTACCTTATCCTGTGTACTTTTTTCAATCCAATAAATCAGATTTATAAAGAAAATGCTTGAACAAACTACAATAAAAAAGCAGTTATCACAGAGAATACTCTGCAACAACTGCTGTTTGGTTTACAAAGCTACCCGTTCAATTTATGTCCACAATTCGGACAAAAGTTAGCTCCCTCGTTTTTTGTACCACAATTCGGACAAAAATTTGGCCTTTTACCGTCGCCAGAAGGAGTGGGGGCATCGGGTGCAGGCTGAGTCTCAGCCTGAGGCTGTTGACTTGGGTTCAAATTTTTCATCATTTCATTGGCTATATTCATGCCCATCATCATACTCGCCATATCCGACGCAGCACCGCCGCCTTTTACATTCCCCGATGCCATACCGTCAGTCATCGTCACTTGTTGGTACTTTTGCAGATTACCGATCATTTCATGAGAAGCCGTCTTCGTAATCATATCCTGAATTTCTTGAGGATAATTGAAGCTCATCACATGAAAGCCTGTAATCGTCATACCGTTGTCCATCACTTGCATATCCAGGTCTTCTTGAATGCCCTTCGAAATATCAGAAGCATTTGCCTGTAGATTAAACATGTCCTTGCCTTCTCTGCTGATCCACTTCATCAATAACTGATCCAACACCGAAGTAATGCGTATTTTAACGTCCTCTACAAGATAACTGTCCTTTACCCCGGCAATCTTATCAATAAGCGTAACATAATCGTTTACTTTAAAATTAAACGTACCGTTGGCCCGAATCGGCATCCCGCCTGGCAATTGGGGGGTCGGAATCAAAACCGGATTTTGTGTTCCCCATTTGACCGTAAACTCCTTCGTATTAACGAACAAGACCTCCACCCGCATGCCGCTGTTAAAACCGAACTTGAACCCTTTTAATGTCGATAGAAATGGAATAATATCCGAGTCCATGTTATATGACCCTTCATTCTCAAAGATACCCTCGATCTTGCCGTTATTAACAAAAATCGCGTCCTGACCGGAGCGGATGATTAATTTACTGCCTTTTTTAATTTCACGATTGCTCCATTTCCAAAAAATCATATCATCCCTAAATTCTTCCCATTCTACTACATTTGCAAATTGATTTCTGAAGAATCCCATGTGCTGTATCCATCCCTTCCGTTAAAATGATCCTCTGCTGCCGCTATGCGAGTGACCGCCGCTGGTGGTTCCACCCCCTCCGCCTGATGAGCTGCTGCTACTGCTCTTTTCAATCTTCCGCTTCGTTGTCGTGGTGTGAGTGTACAGATCTTGATGTGCAAGAACCCCTGACGTGCTTGCATCCTCGTAGGTCTGCCGATTTACCGTAACCCGACCGCCGGAACTCGAAACCATCTTACCTACAATAATAGACGCCAATCCCAGCGCAATCGCCAAGTGAAGCCAGCCTTTGAAAAATATACTGTCCGGATTCACCCCTGGGCGGATAGCCAAATATTTGTGCGCGCCGAGAATATACTTTTGAAAGGCAAGTCCATAGTTGCCATTCGTCAGATCCGGGGTAATTTCATGGCGGATTTTA
The DNA here is from genome assembly GCF_038008995.1 of Paenibacillus sp. FSL W8-0439. NCBI lineage: Bacteria > Bacillati > Bacillota > Bacilli > Caryophanales > Paenibacillaceae > Paenibacillus > Paenibacillus sp. FSL W8-0439. The sequence continues at coordinate 238,014 of NZ_JBBPAK010000001.1, read as the reverse complement.
GTAAGCCTGTCGTCATCCAGATACCGTTCTGCCTTATAAAATCCGGCCAAGTACACCTCTCTATTCCTCATATCCATCGTTAAAATGACTGCATTTCCATGAGCCCTGTCATAACCCGGACCATGATCATCATAAAAATCCTGTGTCATTTTCATAACATCCATATTGTCGGGATTGTTGGTCGTATAAATAATAATGTCTGTCTCTCTTTCAGCTCCGTATTGATTAGCCATAGAGTTCAACACATCATACTCTTCCTGATTAAGTAGACCTGCCTCGTCAAAAATCAATGGCTTCATCTCTGTCGTTGCTGCTTCGCCCTTCATTTCCATAGGAACCGCTAGAAAAACAGCAAAGAACAACAAAACAGCCACAATCGCTCTATATTTTTTCAATAGAATTCTCCCCCCATTATTAGCCAAGTTATGAACCTTAATGAAAAGAGAGTTATGCCGAAAATGCCTGCAAACCAAGCTGTCACTTTGAACTTGCTAATCGGAGGCTTACCAACTACCTTGCCCGTCTGACCGTTCATCGCAAACGTATGCTCCAATTGATTGTAGTCATAGTGGATGACCCATACTGGGAGCAGGACATAATCCGCTTGTTTTAATGTAGTATCAATTTGCTTTTCCGTGTAACTCACAGACGTATACTCTGACACCGTGGACTGAATATAAGCATCAATATATTCCTTCACTTTGTCTTTCACGCGCGGGAAAAGCTCCTCTTCGTTATAACTATACTTTTCCGCAATATATCCTGCTAGATATGGCGTTTTAAAAGGTTTGAGCTGATCATAAGGAAAAGGCTCCAATTTATCCATCAGCTCGTCATTCATTTTCTCCGCAGCATCAATCGGAACCTTCACGTAATTCAAACGGATTTTCCGATATACATCAAAATGCTTCGTTTCTGTATATTCGTAATCTCCGCTCGTATAGGTTCTCACTTGGTTACCTTCACCTTGAACCTCAATTTGATTATGTAATTCATATAACCAGAAGGGGACATACATACCGGTTATTCCCTTGATTCGGTCGGCTATCATAAATCGGTTCGGTGTCAGACGGCCATTCTTGCACCATTTTTTGAACGCAGCTATGGCTTCTTCCTTGCTGATCGAAAAGGGAATAACCTGCGCCGGAGCCAGCTTCCCGGTCAGTCGATCACCCAGTACCACGGCAGAACCACAAAAGCTGCACACCGTTGCACTCGTCTCCACTTCGGTCATAATTACTGCTCCACAGTTATTACAATGATACTCATGGGCCTCATCTTCTGAAAAAACACGATTGGTCAGAGGATCAGGAATCGTATCGATGTTGTCCTCTCTTCCGCAGCTATGGCAAGATAACATTCCTGTCTCACTGTCAAAGACCATACCGCTGCCGCAGTTGGGGCATTTGTATTCGATAACCGGCATCTGCTCACCTCTTCATGTAGAAACTATTATGATTCTTTGGAATTGATTTTCTGCTTGATTGCAGCCAGCTCATCTTCTGCATTGGTACTCTTCTCATATTGCGTGAATAACGCATCCAGGTCGTCCTTCGTCTCTCCCCGGAGCTCAGCTATCGCCATCGCTTCATCATATGCCTTGTTTGCCTTCTCTTCCAAGGCTTCGAATACAGAATCATGGTCGCCCATAGAATTCAAGGCTTGCTGTGCTTTGGCGATCGCCAGCTTCCCTTTAAGTTCGGCACGCCGCACTTCCAGACGCCCTATATCGGACACCAATTTCTCCTGCATTTGTTTCATATGTACGGCGTTTGCCGAAGCTAAGTCATAAGAGGTCTGTAACGATTCCAGTTTCTCTGCCTGCAAGATTTTACGTTCCAGAAACTTTCGAGCCTCATCTTCATTGCCAGCTTCCACAGACTTACTTGCATAATGCTGGAGCTTTTTGATCTCAGCTCTACATTCATCCAGTGCTCTTTTCGCTCTTTTCTCATCAGCTAGTACCGAGGCCGTTTCCGCTTTCACCTTGCCCAGATCACTGTTCAAGTTCCGCATATAATCATCAATGGTCTTCTCCGGATCGCTCGCCTTATCCAATAAGGCGCTGATATTCACCTTCATAATATCCCTAAACCTTGACAAAATCCCCATAATGACCTCCTTCGAAAGGACTACATTCCCCCATATCATACATCAAATCCGGTTAAAAATGTTCATCATTCATCATGGCTATACTCAGGCCTATCGCATCCTTTCCGCTATTACTAAAAAGCAAAGGGTTCAAAAACCCTCTACAGATTTTTGAACCCTTCGAATTCATTGTTGTAGATTACAGTTCTTCATAGGAATTGGGGTCCTGGTCCCATAGCCGTCCATCTTCCCTGCTAAGCGCTGAAATCACGTTCATTTCCTCTGGTGACAACTCAAAATCAAAAATGTCCAGATTTTCCGTCTGATGTTTTACAGAAGAAGCCTTAGGAATTGGGATCGCTCCTAGTTGGATGTGCCAACGTAAAATCGCTTGTGTCGCGGTTTTGCCATGAGCAGCGGCAATTTTCCCAATCTCCTCGTTCTCCATCATGCTGTGACCGCGACCCAAAGGGCTCCACGATTCCGTCACAATGCCCTGTTCAGCATCTTTGGTACGCTGATGCTCCTGATTAAATAATGGATGCAGTTCAACCTGATTGATGCTCGGTGTGATACCTGTTTCCCGAATCAATCGTTCATTATGCTCAGGCAGGAAATTGCAGACTCCGATCGAACGAATATAGCCCCGCTTCTTCGCCTCAATCAATGCCTGCCAGGCTTCAACATACCGATTGATTTTGGGATTTGGCCAATGGATCAAGTACAGATCATAATAGTCCAAACCGCCTCTATATAGTGACTCTTCGATCGTGACAATGGCTTCCTGATACGCATGTCGACGACCTGGAAGTTTGGAGCAAATCAACAATTCTTCTCTCGGTACTGAACTCTGCTGGACAGCTTTCCCGACAGCGCCCTCATTTTCATAGTTAAAAGCTGTGTCAATCAGACGGTAACCCGCATCAATCGCGCCGGTTATCACTTTTACTCCATCTGCACCCTTCAACCCAGCAGTTCCAAATCCAATGGCAGGCACCTTAGTGCCATCATTCAATACCTTCTCTGGAATTTGATGGTTCATATTAACAGCCTCCTCTCCTATTCTCTTATACCATAACACCTCTTCAATATTCAGACAAAATACAGTGAACCATTCGGTTCCCATATACTTATTACCCACTTGCTCGTGACTTCCCTATTAAATTCTCAGTGTGCTACATCGAAAAGTGCCTGATCCCCGTTGAAATCATACTTGAATTCAAGGGGTCAGGCACATCTATACTACTACCAAATCATATATTCCAGCTCATACTTGACTGCTTGGTTGTCCAACACAAAGCTGAAATGTACTATACTTTTTTATTTCAGGCCTTCCCATACCCAGTTCTCTACCTCTGGCAAGTCAATACCTTCTTCACGAATGAACTGATGATGTTTCTTAACTATTGCATCCATTTCATCCGCAATATTTGCGTACTTTCCAGCGTTAGGTAAGCTTAGAACAGCTTCCTTCACCAAGTCAAAACGGTCCATTTGATTCAATACACGCATATCAAATGGTGTCGTAATATCGCCATTTTCACGGTAACCATGTACATGCAGATTATGGTTATGACGGTCAAAGAACAGATCTTTGATCAGACCTTCGTAACCATGGAAAGCGAATACGACTGGCTTGTCCTTTGTGAAAAATTGATCAAACTCAGCGTCAGATAATCCACGAGGATCTAACTTTTGGCTTCTCAGCTTCAGTAAGTCTACTACGTTGATGTAGCGAATCTTCAAGTCAGGCAGTTTTTTATGCAAGATCGAGATCGCAGCTAAGCTTTCAATCGTTGGCTCTGTACCAGCAGAAGCGATGACAATATCAGGCTCTCCGCCTTGATCTGTACTTGCCCAGTCAATAATCTTTAACCCTTTGTCTACCAATTCTTTCGCTTCATCAGCAGAGAACCATTGTGGACGTGGGTGTTTGGACGAAACAACTAAATTGATCTTTTGACGGTCATTTAAAATGGTATCAAAAACAGCTAGCAGAGAGTTGGCGTCAGCTGGCAGATACTCACGAATAAATTCTGGTTTCTTATCAGCCAAATGACCCAACAAGCCTGGATCTTGGTGTGTATACCCATTATGATCCTGTTGGAAGACCGTTGAAGTTGCTACAACATTCAATGATGGGATATCTGCACGCCATCCTTGATCCGTTGCTTTACGCAGCCATTTGAAGTGTTGAGTGATCATCGAGTCAACCACACGCAGGAAGGCTTCGTAACTTGCAAAGAAACCATGACGACCTGTTAACACATAACCTTCCAGCAATCCTTCAGCTTGGTGCTCGGATAATTGGGAATCAATGACACGACCATACGAAGACAAGAATTCATCATTAGGCTCAATAATTTGATCCATCCATTGGCGTTTGGTTACTTCAAAAACAGGTGCCAAGCGATTAGACATCGTTTCATCAGGCCCGAAGATTCTGAAATTACGATTCTCTTCATTTAAAACAACCACATCTTTAACGTATTTGCCCAAAACCGACATATCCTGCGCAATCACTTTACCAGGCGTGGAGTTATCCAGCGCATAGTTGCGGAAATCTGGCAATTTCAAGTCTTTAATAAGGTTACCCGCATTCGCAACAGGGTTCATTCCCATTCGTTTATCACCTGTAGGCAGAATTTCAGCAATCTCAGGTTTTAACCGACCGTTTTCATCGAACAATTCCTCTGGTCTATAGCTATTCAGCCATTCTAATAAAGCAGGTGCGTGCTGCATATTTTTTTGATCGACCGGAATTGGAACCTGGTGGGCACGGAACGAATTTGTATTCGGCACGCCATCCCATTCCTTTGGACCTGTCCAGCCTTTAGGGGAACGGAAGATAAGCACTGGCCACGCCGGACGAGTAAGGTCATTATTTTCACGCGCATTCTTTTGAATAGCTTCAATTTTTTCGATGGCAGTATCCAATACTTTCGCCATTTCTGGATGCATGTGGTTAGGATCTTCACCTTCAACAAAGAATGGTTCCCAACCCAAACCTTTAAAGAACGAGGTTAACTCTTCTTTTGATTGGCGAGACATAATCGTTGGGTTACTAATTTTGAAGCCATTTAAATGTAAGATCGGCAGCACTGCGCCATCCGTGATTGGATTGATAAATCGGTTAGAGAACCACGAAGCGGCCAATGGACCCGTTTCAGCTTCACCATCCCCAATAACAACAGCCGAGATCAGATTCGGATTATCTAAAACAGCACCTACACCATGAGAAAGGGAATAGCCCAGCTCCCCGCCTTCATGGATAGATCCAGGGGTTTCAGGCGCAGCATGTGAAGCAATACCGCCAGGGAATGAAAATTGTTTGAACAGTTTCTTCATACCTGGGATATCCTGCGTGATTTGCGGATAAATTTCGGTGTAGCTTCCATCAAGATATGAATTTGAAACCATAACTTGGCCGCCGTGACCAGGACCTTCAATGTAAAGCATGTTCAAATCATATTTATTAATAACACGATTAAGATGAGCATAAATAAAGTTTTGGCCTGGAATCGTACCCCAGTGTCCAATAGGCTTAACCTTTACATCCGAATCTTTCAAAGGTTCTCTCAACAAAGGATTGTCTTTTAAATAAAGCTGACCTACTGAAATGTAGTTCGTTGCACGCCAGTATGCATCAAGTTTTTCCAAATATGTTTTAGACGAGTAATCTTCTAACACGGGTGATAAAGCCATGGTGTCCACTCCCTAGTAATTTTGTTTGTAATTTATTTCCGGAAATTTCATCTACATGTACATCATAACGCTACACTGAATTAATTCAACCTTTTTCACAAGTGATACGGTCCAATTTTGTGAAATTTTGAACATACTATGAAATATAAATTAAAAAGACAGTAAAAAAGCTCTTACATTAAAATATATAGCAGGATAAACCAATAAAATTTGTGATAAATGAAGAGTTTGCAGACTCTAATCCTTTTTCGTAACCATAAAAAAAAGACCGGAGAATTCTCCAGTCTTTTCATTAGTGTACCGATACAAAGGTATTAAATTTCAAATATTTGTAGTGAAATCGCATATGCGAAAATTCAAATGGGGTACCGTTATCCAAAAAGAAAACACCCTCCATAATGCCTACGGGTTCATTTTCTTTCAATTGCAGTAGCTTTTGATCATTCTCTTCAGACGGTTCTGCAAAAATAGATAAAAAGGATTTGGTGACGGCCAGGTTCCGCGAGTCCTCCAAATAATTAAAAATGGAACCCTCAATAATGGTCTGATTTAAATCCTGGACAATTTTAATGGGGATATAGCCCGTTTCGATCATAAATGGATCATCATCAAACAGACGCAAGCGAACGATTTTATAAACAAAATCATGAGTGTCCAAGAACAAATCGCGCTGTAGTTCTTCTGTCGGTGGAATGACCTCAAAACTCAATACTTTGATTTTTGGCTTTTTGCCATGCATTTGAAAATTATCAGTAACTCCTAGATTAGAGCCCTCGTAGTTAAAGATAGATTCATTTCTTATGTATAAGGGATTAATAAATGTCCCGGAACCTTGTTTTTTGAAAATAATTCCGACACTCTCCATTTTAGTCAGAGCACGTTTAATGGAACTACGACTAACCTGGTAAGTCTCACTAAGACTACGTTCATCTGGCAATCTCATATCTGCAAACTTTCCAGCGAAAATTTTCATTTTAAGATCGTCAATAATTTGCTTATAGACAAATTGTGTCATATAGTACTCCTCTTTCAGGTCTTCTATAACTCCATATAGTTTACCATAAACATGCCCATTTCATCTCATGTTTGTTTGTGTCCCTTCTACTTTACATCCTTATGCATAATGCTACCATGACATATACATCACACCACTGAAACATATCTGCAAATCAGCAAAAAATACAGCACTTCCACATTAACATCCGCATAGGACCAAGCCTGTTTCGAACTTTGTGGGTTGTTTGACTAGACCAGGCTAAAATCCTTGAATACATTGTTATTATTTATCTCGTTCAAAGGTTGTCTAATTAGAATGGTGGGGGGAGATCACATTGGCTATCCGCTACAGCGTCATCATTCCAACCTATAATCGCGCCCAGCAGCTGTTGCTCACACTCGCTTCATTTGAATCACAAACCTACCCGAAGCAACTATTCGAAGTCATTGTAGCTGATGATGGTTCTACAGACGGAACGAAAGAAATGGTCGAAGGCTTCAAAGCATCCTATCCTCTTATCTATGTGTCACACCCTGAACAACGCGGTCGATCTGCCGTTCGAAATTTGGGACTGCGCCGAGCAAAAGGGCTATACATCATTTTCTGTGACGCTGACTTTTTGGTGCTGCCTCATTTCATTAAAACCGTGAGCCGTTATCACCGCAAGTATCCCAAATCTGTGCTTTCAGGCATTCCGCACTCGTGGGACGATGCATTTACCCACTATCACCCTGATTTTTCTGTGGAAGAAAAAGAACATTGTCGGAGCATACTTACACAATCCGGCTTATGGAATCCTGACTTTGAAACAGCGAATGAAATTGTTCCGATCATCACCCCTGATGATGTCCTTCATCAAACGGGTGCACTGTCTAAAGTCGTTAGTCCCACAAGGGTTCCTCCCAATACGCAGAAACAATTTGCCTCAACGGACGTAGCTCCCTGGATGATGCTAGTAACTCGTTGTGTGGCCATCAGACGCAACCACTTAATTCGTATTGGAGGTTTCAATGAACGGTTTGTGCTGTACGGACTCGAAGACTGGGATCTTGGCTATAGACTGCATCGCTTAAAAATCCCTTTTTATTGCATCAAAGAGGTGGTCGGGTATCATCAGGAGCATCCAACCCATCTTAGAGGTAACGTTTTAAATACGGAAAATTTAAGAATCATGTATGAAACTTACGGGTTTAATGACTCCTCGTTAAATTTATTTGCTCTGATTCCTCCATCCGAGGATTTTGAGACCTACAAAAATACGCTGCGAGTATTGCGCAGGGGACTCCGTTCCAGGTTAACACGTTCATCAGCTATGTTGTTGAGAAGGACACTACGCATTGCTGCCAAGCAGTTTTATTATCACAACAACACCCCAGCATACCAACAATCATTACGAGCGATACAAAGGAAAGCTGAGAACCGGAAAAGCCGAGTCGCTCATGTGTTACGAGAAATGTTAGTAAAGTCTGAAAGGCTGGTGTAATAATAAGAGGGCGGAGGTCACGAGACACATAAGTTGAGGCAGATTCTGTCCTGGATTGAGAAGTCGTTGCGGGAGATTCCATTTTCAGGTGGTAATCCATTAGATGAAAAATCCACAATCGAAAAAGATTGTGGATTTACGTGACTTCATCTGGATGCAAAACAGCAGTCATTTCATTTACTTTTGTTTATCTGTTAATGTTCTCACTTCAATAGGATGCAGGTTTGCCTCGATCTGAGCCCGCTGCGGTTCATACCACTCTGGTAGCATTAATTTCTGCCCCAAAGATTCCGCAGGTTCATCGTTAGCAAATCCCGGTGGATCTGTAGCAATTTCAAATAGTATGCCGCCCGCTTCTCTGAAATATATCGCATTAAAATATTGGCGGTCGATGATTGGGGTCGGCTGATAGCCATAATTCTGAACTGTGCTTCTCCAGTCTTCATGTTGCTCGAAATCTTTTGCGCGCCATGCAATGTGATGTACCGTGCCTGCTCCACCAAAGCCTAAACCCATTTTCGCAAGCGGAACATCCACGATATTACCGATTTCTCCAGCAGATTGATAACGAGCATATTCGGTGTCTTCAGCGATTTTCGTAAATCCGAGTATGCTCTCCAATGCATCCATCGTTTTCTGTGGATTGACGCTAAATAGTACGGCGCCTCCGAACCCTTTAATGGCGTTATCAGCCGAAATGCCATCGTAAGACCAAGTACTGTTCGCTCCTTCTGCACGTTCAACAAGCTCAAGACGCAGGCCCTCATTATCCTCGAATTGAAGATACTGTTCATTAAAACGGCTTGTTTTCGTAACTTCAATACCAAAGCTTTGCAAACGGTGCTGCCAAAAATCAAGTGAACCTGGCGGTACCACATACGAGGTTATGCCCACCTGACCGCCTCCGACTCGCCCTTTGGGAGTTCCTGGTGCCGGGAAAAAAGTAATAATCGTTCCAGGACTTCCTGCCTCGTTACCAAAATACAAGTGATAAACCTCAGGAGCATCGAAGTTGATTGTTTTCTTCACTAACCGAAGTCCAAGAATACTTGCATAGAAGTCGACATTTGCCTGCGGATTACCAGCAAAAGCTGTAATATGATGGATACCTGTAGTTTGAAGTGACATATAAAATCCTCCTTTAATCGTAGAAATCCCTATTTTTCATCATTGGTAATTTTAATGACTTAGGTTCATGTATTAATGAAGTATTGCATCAATGGAATATGGACCTGCGCCTATCAACGCAATACCGACTACGACAGCAATAAGAACCAGCGGATATTCATAGCCATTAGCGGTGGCCCAGATCCCGTTTTGACCATGTACTTTGACAATCGCTCCAAGCATCGTCATCGTAATCAACAATGCTGCCAGTGGAGTAAGCAGTCCTACAGCAAATAGAGCTCCTCCCAGCAATTCCATCAATCCAGCGGCCACGGCCATCAGTACTCCGGGCTTGATCCCGATTGATTCCATCCAACCACCGGTACCTTTTGGACCATAACCACCAAACCAGCCAAAAAGCTTCTGAGCCCCGTGCCCCACAAATAGCAATCCTACTACCAAACGTATCAACAACAGTCCACTCGCCAACATAAAATCACGCTCCATATTATATTTATTATTTAAAGATTTTTAAATTAGAGATATTTGGCAAAGCTAAATTCATGGTTTAACGATTTTAGCCTGCTCTCTTCTAAGTTTTTCAGGAGTTACATCATCACCATTTGGATCGTAAATCGTAGCGTTCAAGAGAATACTTTGTACAGATCCCCGAAAGATTTGAAGGTATTCCTTGCGAAGATCCATTTGCTCCGTTTTTTCAATTTCAGTTAACCCAACTTCTTTTGCTTTGTTTGCCAACTGATTAATTCTTTCTAAAATCGCAATCATGTGTATACCTCCCTATGCAAAATTTTCTGTTTGTTTTTATCTTTAATTTATTTATCTTGATATAAAGATATAATACATTTTTATTCTTGTCAATACTTTATTACAAAGAGAAGAAGATGATGAACTCTTGAGTTGCTTCTCACCCCCATAATATCAAGGCCATCTCCATACTGATATTACTTGTATTTTAAACGTACTATTGCAGTGACCAGACCATCGTAGGTACGATGGATATCCTGATAAGATCGCTTCTTTATCTGGATATCCATCTGATACGAATACGAAGCAGCCTTCAGTTCAACTGTATACACGTCCCGAATACAATTCGAAACCTAACAGCTTTGAAACAGACTCTTAGTCCAGCTCCTGTCCATCATTTTCAATTTGAATATGACCACAATACAGACATTGATGGGTACAGTTTTGTGTCAAAGCCGGCTGTCCTTCGATCTTCACATCACTTTTCCCATTCAGCCACGGCATGGTCAGGACTGGAACACACGGAGCCTTCTTCACGCCATAGATGTCTACCATCTCACTAGCCTGCACAGCTGGATTTAAGGGACTGGAGCAATTTCCAAAAGACTGAATGTTCACCCCTGGAACGTAATCTCCAATGTTCATTTGTGCTTTGTTTTTTACGTAGACTCCATGGCTAAAAGGTCTCTTCAAACGGGTAGGTTGTGTGCCATAACTACAACTTAAGATCGCTCCTGCCACGACATAGCTTTTTTTTGCACCCGTTCCCGGTCTCACCTGGGCTTCTCCCACTTACCCCATCCTCCTTAGTGCTTCTATCTCAACTCTTAGCACTCGAATACCTGTAAAAGATCGGCGCAGCAGGCTTTCTGCCACAGCCAAATGGATATAGATATAAGGTTCGATCAGTCCCTCAATCCGAAAAACAGGAGGCTCTATCTCCCCCTGTCTCAGTAGCAAACGCCTCAACGTACCATTGGGGTACCATTCCGTTTGTACGGACAAACAGTCCACCATTGGCGGACGAAGCACCCAGTATACCTCTTGTCTGGCCTGCTGGAAATCGGTAAGGATGGCTGCTTTCCACTTCAGTTCCGGCATATATTTCTCCAATAATACTTTCATCCGATCGGACACCAGTGGTAGGGGAAATTCCAAAAAATCCGGGTACACTGTTCGTGGATCGGTATGTACAGCCAAAAAAAGAGGTTCATCCTGCTGTTGCTGTCCCTCGGCCTCCGTCAGGATATCTTCTACTTGCAAAGGAGACAGCGCAGCAGGCTCCACCCGATGCTTTACCCGCTCGTCTACCATCAGTCGAAAATATCTCAGTGCAGCCACCCCCTTTTGCTAGCAGCCTCCCTGACCTGTGTAGACCACTCCAAACCAATGGCTCCTCTACGCTGTTCATTGGTAAAAATGACTCCTTGTACGTTTGCACCCGTAAAATCAGTCCCGATCAGGCAAGCCCCTTTAAAGGATGCACCTGTCACATCTGCTCCAACAAAGCAGGCATCCGTGAGGTCTGCCCCGTCCAAGGACGCTTTTTGTAGTAACGCCTCTTGAAATATGGCTCCCCGCAACTGTGCATTTTGAAAACGGGCCCCCTGCAAGCTCGCCCCTGTGAAATCTACGCCAGCAAAACCCAATGGCTCCCAATCTAGTAAAGCATCTGATCCATATCCGGCGTTACCTATAACGACATCCAATATGGCCTCTTTCAACGAGCATCCGCTAAAATTGGCTCCATGAAGTACGCTGTATGTCAAATCGATTCCATTTAGCTGACTTTCCTGCCACACCGTTCCTACCAGGATACAACCATGCAGACGGCTGTGTTCCATTCTGATTTGGCGAAAGGCTGTATAACGGAAATCCAACAGGCTGTAATCCCCATCCGATAGTTCAACTTGGGTCAATGCCTGATAGCTGTACGCATGTTCTTCTCTTTCCTGCAACCACGACTGGATTTCATTTGCCTCCATGGCTCTGCGATCTTCTCGATATACCGACACACTATGATCCATATATTCCCCCACACGAATCTCGAACGTCTCATCTCGCTCCAGCTCTTGAAACTCCGGCAAGCACACCGCCTGTTTCATCGCCAAACGCAACGCATTCACAACGAGCGCATGAATGTGTACTGCTGCCTCCAACATTATCTGCTCCCATTCAAGCTCCGATAGAGAAACATGCTGCTTCTCTACCTCCCCTCGCAATTGTCGCTGCAAATCGGTCCAGTAGGAATATGTCCAGCTTGTGTTCCATTCAAAACGGATCGGCTGCAGATCAAGCATCCATAAAGCATCGGAAATCTCTACGAGATAACCAGGCCGTTCTTCCAGCCACATGGTACGTAGCATAGAGTACGTGATATAACCGATCCTTCCTTTTCTTCCTTGAAGCTGCTCTTGCCGAATGTGCTGGCAATATCCCCGAAACTCTTCGACACAGGCCTGAATCCGTTGCTCCTGCGTCACCTTGAACTTCAGTGCCCAGTCTCTGCGGATGAGAAACCATGCCTGATTCAATATAGCTCGCCATTGCGGTTCTAACTCATCAATAGGCTTCTCCATTTGTACTCAACCACCACCCAAAGCTCTTCATATACTCATATCTACAGGCTGATGTCATTCGTCCGCTGCCCTACAGCCTAATTCGACTTCACTTCACTGCCCTTCATATCCGCTGATCCACTCAATTGAATATGACTGCCATTGCAATCCATACGCAGCTCGCTGCCTGCCGACAAATTCATCGTTTTCCCAGCCGACAAGCTCAGATTACCACCCGCCGAGATACTTACCTTTTTATTGCTCATAATATGAATGCCTTCCTTATCGTCCAGCTTGATAAAAATAGCACCATCTTTACCCGTCACGACCAGTTCATCCGGTCCCAAACGAATTTCTTTTCCATGAGGTGTTCGCCATATTTTCATCTGCGGATTGGAAAACTTGTTATGCCCGCTTCCTCTGTCTGCACGTCGGACTGCACTGCCTGCTACCCCATCCTCTTCACGGCTGCCCGGAAAATAGAGTGAAACCGGGTCCCCTTTCTCCGGCATTACGTACCAGCCTGTATGTCCCCCGCCGCTATACACCGTCGAATAATTGAACCAATGCGCTTGATCGACCGCCTGCTTCTTGTCGCAATCTAGATGGATACGTACCTGATCCTGACGTACGTCTACGACCACCCCGCCTAATGAAGCACCCGCCAGCTTTTCCTGATAATAGCCTTTCTGCCGTAAGCCTTTGTACGAGGCAAGCACATATTGATGCCGCAACAGCCCTTGCCTCATCTCCGTATAAGCCTCAATGACATACAAACTGTGTCCCTGAAAGGTCAACTGAGCGCCCAGATCCAGCACCTCGTCTGTCTCCACCTCATAAAAAATAAAATCATTTTCGTTCACCTTCGCCTGCTCATTTTCCTGAAAGTAGCGAAAAGGCAGCATCTGCTTGCGTACCGTATAACGGGTATGATCTAGCACGGTCTGTGCAGGGCTGTCTTCAATGCCAAAATAAAATTTAGGACTGTCAAAACGCGCCACAGGCATCAGACTCGTATGATAGCGGGAAGCCATGCGTCTTAAAAAAGCCCAATCCGTTTCCTGATACTGAATGGCAATCCGTCCAATGGGCTCTCCACCTGTCGCTCCATCAATCACATCCAACCCTTCATAATCCTTACCAATCTGCTCCAGCATCTGAGGAATCGTCATTTTGGTATATTGAAAAGAACGGGTGCGTTGCTGAATATCCATCCGATAAGTATGGGATATCGCCTCTACCTCCAGATAGTACACATCCCGCACAACCTTCACTTCGACCGATAGCGCAATCCCGCTGAATAGCGGCTTACTTTCACCCAATTCATTCTGCTGGCTTACCTCAATCACCGTGTTCTTTTCCGTCGTTTCCACATAGCTGTCTTGCATCTCTTCCGGGATGATCCCTGTAAAATAGAGCCGAGTATGCTCGTTGATTTTCTTCGTGAGGGTAAGCTGCTCCAGCTCAACCAGCTCGTAAGGCTGGATTTGGATATTATCGTAGCCCAGACTCATAGCGAATCCGCTCCTTTCTCAAGCGTAGTTTGTAAGGGCAATGAAACTGCATGAAGCGACTGCACTGTATTTTCCGCTACAGGTATCCATACCTCCATGTCCGATTCCGTACAGTTAAACGTCCCCATCATCACCTGTCCTGCATGGGTGAACAGCAGGATTTCGTTGTACAAATTCGTATCCACGCCTGCAGCTATAAAACGGATCACTCCAATGGACAGACCGCAATGATTTACGATCACTTGAGTGCCCAACCAGTTACGGATCGGTTGTACAGCTCGCAAAGTGTCCGCCATTTGCTCCACAAAATCAGAAAGCTCCTCGTCTGCCAAAGTGGATTCTGTCCGATTAAAGGTGATATTCACCGTTCCATCCTCCGAGGTATAAATGACCTCTGGACGATACTCCGAAGGATACTTAAATTGGGCCTGCTCCAGCGGCATCAAGCTAAAAGATTTCGGCACGCTTACCTGCATTTGTCCGTCCAAAATCATCCTCAATTCCAACGTAATGAACTCATCACCTAACCGCAACGCCTGATTTTTCCCGAAAACGGATTGATCCCGTTCGGATATAGCAGTTTGAGAAAGACTCGTATTTACGTTATTAGATGCAACATCATAATTAAGCCTATTTTTGAGACTTAAAATATGCTCGTCCATATAGCTCATAGGGTTAGTCCCTTCTTCGTAAAAAAGATAAGTATTTAATTCAAAATATAAAAGCAAAAGGGCATATTTAACAATAACCCATCTTATGTATGTATCGGCCAGAATAGAGAGTTTGTTTACAGAAAGAACCATCCCATGTGTTATTTTCAATGTATATTTCTGAAATTAATATGGAGAAGGGGATTGATATCGGAACGGACAATGGATCGAATTGAATCCTTCCTTGCTCAGAATAAAAGCAGTTATTATGACTTGGAAAGGTCGCTCCCATAATAAAAATGATTTTATCAAGCGGTTTGGATAATGGGGGTTTGTAGAGTTGAAGTTACACATGGTCCACAATCGAACTCATTAAAAAGCAAAAACCCGCTCAATGAGCGGGTTTTTCAAATGGAGGCGAGGGGAGTCGAACCCCTGTCCGAAGATAACGACACATAAGCTTCTACGGGTGTAGTCACAGTTTTGATGTCACCCGAGTATCGCCCCGTAACCGGCTATACGTTGGGTCAGCCTGATTGTCTTCTTCAGCACACCCCAGGCGGAGATGTGACAGCGTATCCCACTATAGGTTAGCCCCTACATCCGGCACATGGGCGATGCAGGAGAGGAGCACGCTCACAGGTTATTAAGCTGCGAAAGCGTAGTTGTTTTGTTGTTTGCCGTTTAATAGGCTTTAGCGTTGATGAAGTGGACGCGTCCCCACTACCCGCTACCCATGCTCGAACTATCCCCGTCGAATCCATAAACGCCCCCTTATTATAAAAGGGCTCCACGGATAAATCCGGAAATACCGGAGCATAAGTGCATAATATCAAAAGCTGAATCCTAAGATTCAACACTCGAACCATGTTAAATCAAGATGCATTGAAAAATTACTACTTCGTTAGTATAACATATTACATGTCATAACGAAACGGATTGAAGCCATTATAGCTTGATAAAATAGCACCATTACAGGAACATGTAACTTATCCACGTAATTTGTACCATTCTAATCAGCAGTAACTTATCTTGCAATTTTTTGCTTCTCTCTTAGTGCACGTTGGATATCACGCTGTGCATCACGTTTGGCAGCTGTTTCGCGCTTATCATACTGCTTTTTACCTCTACCCAGTCCAAGTAGCAGTTTGGCATAACCGTTGCGAACATAAATTTTGAGCGGCACGATGGTGTAGCCTTCCTGTTTCGAGAGACCAATAAGCTTACGAATCTGCTCTTTATGCAGCAGCAACTTACGCGTACGCGTCGGATCAGTCGGATTGTTACGATTACCTTGTTCAAAAGGGCTGATATGCATATTGTGAATATGAATTTCGCCATTACGGATCGTAGCAAAAGCATCGCTTATATTAGAGCGACCATTCCGCAGAGACTTAATCTCTGTTCCCGTTAACACCATGCCCGCCTCGTAGGTGTCTTCAATAAAATAGTCATGGGAAGCTTTTTTGTTCTGGGCGAGCACTTTCCCGTCTGCCTTCTTACCCATGAATACCACTCCTTATACATAACTTAATTCAATCTAGAAATCTCGCTACAATGAGCTACCCTAGAAATATATTGTAACAAATTTCGGATGGTAAAAGCAAGAAAAGTCAAGGCTTCTACATTTCTAATTACCCCAATAGCACACTAAAATCAAGCGGCTTCTATCCATTGCTACAGACAGAAACCGCTCATATACCTAAGCCTCATTTAGCATGATCTACTGCTCTTGAGAAGCTCTAGTCTCCTAAAAAAGTAAGTTGGTTCAACCTACTTTTTCTTTTTCCGTACAAACCCAGCGGTGCTATTCCCACCGTTAGCGCCCTTTTTTTTCCGCTTGCGACGTGCTGCGCCTTCACCGCCTGATTTGGCATCATTACCTGGGGTAGCTGCATCACCAATGAAGATCCCGCTGGCAGACGTCTTCTTCCGTCGCTTGCTTGCACCCGTTGCTGGCGAGTTATACCCGCCCTTGCCACTGCCAAAGCCGAAGCTGCTAGCTGAACCAGCTCCTGCTCCATTAGCACTGCCGCGCCCTGAACGCCCTGCGGTGCTGATGCCTCCGTTACCGCCCTCTTTAGGCTTTCCAGCCGCCTCACGACCGCCTTTACGCTCTCTACCAGCCTTGTCCTTGCCGCCCTTGCGGTCACGTCCTTCTCGGCCCCTGCCTTTACCGCGGCCCTCGCCACGTACAAAATCTCCGCCCTGGCCCGATCCACCCGTCCGTTCACGGCGTTGCCGTTGCTTCATATCGACGAGTTCAAAGTCAATTGTGTAATCTTCCATATTCACACGTGCGACGCGAACCTTAACCTCATCCCCAATGCGGAACACCTTAGAGGTGCGTTCTCCGATTAACGCCATATGCTGCTCGTCAAAATGATAATAGTCGTCCGTAAGTGCACTCAGACGCGTCAGACCCTCGACAGTGTTGTCTAGCTCAATGAACATCCCAAAGCTGGTTACACTGCTGATGATCCCCTCGAACTCCTCGCCAACCTTGTCCAGCATGTATTCAGCCTTTTTCATTTGCTCTGTGTCACGCTCTGCATCCACAGCCACACGTTCACGCTCGGACGATTGCTGAGCAATGTCTGGCATGCGTGCAGTCAAGTATTCCTGACGCTCATCTGTCAAAGCCCCGCCATTCTCCAACACCTCACGAATAACACGGTGAATTACCAAGTCAGGGTAACGACGAATCGGTGATGTAAAATGAGAGTAATACTCCGCGGCCAGTCCAAAATGTCCTGTTGACTCTGCATCATACTTTGCCTGCTTCATCGAACGCAGCATCATCGTGCTAAGCACCGTTTGCTCCTTCGTGCCCTGAATGTCTTCCAACAATGTTTGCAGTGCACGCGGATGAATAGAATTTCCTCGACCTTTGATCTGATGACCAAAATTAGCTGCGAAAGCCATAAAATTTTGCAGCTTCTCTGGATCGGGGTCCTCATGAATTCGGTACAAGAACGGTACCTTAAGCCAGTGAAAATGTTCGGCTACCGTTTCATTGGCCGCCAGCATGAACTCTTCAATAATTTGTTCGGCTATCGTACGATCCCTTTTCACAATATCGACAGCTTTGCCTTCGTCATCTACAATCACTTTGGCCTCATCAAAATCAAAATCAACCGCACCCCGGCGCATCCGATTTGCACGCAGCTTCAACGCCAAATCCTTCATCGTACGGAATACATCAACCAGGTCCTTGTAGCGTTCCATCAGTTCTGCATCTTCCTCTTCGAGGATTTTGCGAACGTTCGTGTAGGTCATCCGTTCCTTTGTTTTAATCACGCTGGTGAAAATATCATGCTTTACGACCTTCATATGCTCATTGAATTCCATCTCACAGGATAAAGTCAGTCGATCCACCTGAGGATTCAATGAACATATTCCGTTTGAAAGTCGATGTGGAAGCATCGGAATGACGCGGTCAACCAAATACACACTACAACCGCGGTTATATGCCTCCTGATCCAGCTTGGAATTCTCACGCACATAATACCCTACGTCAGCAATATGAACGCCCAGACGGTAGTTTCCGTTCGGCAAACGCTCTACATTAACCGCATCATCGAGGTCTTTGGCATCCTCACCGTCAATGGTAACAATGATCTTATCGCGCAAATCACGCCGTCCTTGACGTATGATCTCTTCTTCCGTAATCGCATCAGGAGCCTGATCCGCTTCCGCCATCACTTCATCCGGAAAGGCTTCCGGGAGCTGATGCTTGCGAATAACGGACAAGATGTCAACGCCCGGATCATCCTTATGACCCAGCACTTCCAGCACTTCGCCTTCCGCCGCTGCACGTCCTTCTGGATAGCTCACAATACGTACGACGACCTTTTGCCCGTTCACAGCTCCGTTGAAGCTGTCCTTAGGAATGAAAATGTCCCGATTAATACGTTTATCATCAGGCAAAACAAAACCATATGCTTCGTGGCTCTGAAACACACCGACTACCTGAAGCACTGCGCGCTTCACGATTCGCACAACTTCGCCTTCTAATCGGCCACCCGCAGGTCCCTTTGACGTCACTCTTACCAGTACCGTATCTCCATTCATTGCGCTCTTTAAGTCGTTGGCATGAATGTACACATCCGGGTGCTCCCGGTCCTCTGGAATCAAAAAAGCAAAGCCCTTGGCATGGGCCTGCAAACGCCCGCGCTGCAAATCCATCCGTTCTGGAACACCATAACGGTTTGTGCGGGTCAGTAGAATTTTCCCTTCTTCCTCCAATGCGTTCAAGAGCTTAAGGAATTCACGAAACTCTTCTGCATCCTTAACATCAAAATGTTGCTCCAGCTCCTGGTATGTCATAGGCTTGTATGCGGTCTCGCGCATGAAATCAAGTAGTTGTTGCTCTGTTATCATAATTTTGTCCACCTCGGGTGACCTTTAATTTTCAGTAATAAATCCGCATGTTCCTTGTTCCTGATACAAGGCTCTTAATATACTCATACCCTAGTATACACGAATTTAATCGACGGCATCCCTGCCTGTCCAAAATCCAAAAAAGCCCCCGTTTCCCATGAAACGAAGGCTTAAGGTATATACTTATCTTATTTTGCGAAAAATGCAACCAAAACGGAAACGATCATAAAACATGCACCCAAAACAGCAGTTACGCGTTGTAAAATCAAATCCATACCGCGAGCTTTGGTCTTGCCGAACAGATGCTCAGCACCGCCAGAGATGGCACCGGACAAACCTGCGCTTTTCCCCTTTTGCAGTAAAACAACCGCTATAACAGCAATCGAGAATACAACGAGCAGCACTTTCAAAAAGATTTCCATGAAAAATCCCACCTCCTGAGCTTATACATCTGTTTTGCAAAACAACACAGCCTCTTTTATGAAAACATGCACATATCATGCTTTAAATAGCCGGAAATTAACGCAAAACACTATTTTTATTCTACCACAGCTTCCAGTAGATAACAACAGCTACAGTAAGACACTTAGCCATTAAGCTTCTGTAGATAAAAGATACATTATTCATAACAAAAAACAGACCTGCTTGCATATAGCGAGCAGGTCTGTTTAATTCATGCGTAAAAGCTTCGAGCGTCAGACTTCGTGATCATAAACCATCGATCTAAGACGCTGTCAGCATTTTTCGCAATATTATTTTTTCAGGTTGTAGAAAGATTTCAGGCCATGGTATTGAGCCAGTTCGCCCAGTTGATCCTCAATGCGGAGCAATTGGTTGTACTTCGCAATACGGTCAGTACGGGAAGGAGCACCAGTTTTGATTTGGCCTGCATTTGTTGCAACAGCGATATCAGCAATTGTGCTGTCTTCGGATTCACCGGAACGGTGAGAGATTACAGCTGTGTATCCTGCGCGTTTAGCCAATTCGATAGCATCGAATGTTTCAGTCAGCGTACCGATTTGGTTTACTTTGATCAGGATAGAGTTACCGATGTTTTCATCGATACCTTTAGCCAGACGCTCAGTGTTAGTTACGAACAGGTCGTCACCAACCAATTGGATTTTGTTGCCCAGTTTTTCAGTGAGCAATTTCCAACCTTCCCAGTCATCTTCGGAGCAGCCATCTTCGATTGTGATAATTGGGTATTTATCAACCCAAGAAGCAAGCAGGTCAACGAACTCAGCAGAAGTGAAGGATTTGCCTTCGCCTTCCAAAGTGTATTTGCCATCTTTGAAGAACTCAGTGGAGGCAACGTCCATACCGAGGAATACGTCAACACCTGGTTTGTAACCAGCTTTTTCGATTGCTTCGATAATAGTGGACAGAGCTTCTTCGTTGGATTTGAAGTTAGGAGCAAAACCACCTTCATCACCAACAGCTGTGTTCAAGCCTTTGGAATTCAGTACAGATTTCAGGTTGTGGAAGATTTCTGCGCCAACACGCAGAGCTTCTTTAAATGTAGGAGCGCCTACAGGCAGAACCATGAATTCTTGTACGTCAACGTTGTTGTCGGCATGAGCACCACCGTTAACGATGTTCATCATTGGTACTGGCAATTGTTTAGCGTTGAATCCACCCAGGTAAGTGTACAGTGGCAAGCCCAGAGCTTCAGCAGCAGCGCGAGCGACAGCCATGGATACAGCCAGAATTGCATTTGCACCCAGTTTACCTTTGTTTGGAGTACCATCCAATTTGATCATCAGTGTATCGATTTCTACTTGGTTCACAGCATCCAAGCCGATTACTTCAGGAGCAATAATTTCGTTCACGTTTTTAACTGCTTGCAGAACACCTTTACCCAGGTAACGGGATTTGTCGTTATCGCGAAGCTCTACAGCTTCGTGAGCGCCTGTGGATGCACCAGAAGGAACGATAGCGCGACCAATCGCACCGGATTCCAGATATACTTCAACTTCAACCGTAGGGTTACCACGGGAGTCGAGGACTTCGCGAGCGTACACGTCAGAAATAATAGTCATTTGTACTTAATCTCCTTTGTAATTCATAATTTATTGGTCAAGCCTATACTTATTAAATCAAGCTTACTTGCGGGATGCAATCATAGATTTTCCTGTCATTTCCGCAGGTTGCGGAAGTTGCATCAAATCCAGAAGCGTTGGAGCTACGTCAGCCAGAATTCCATGCTCACGTAGAACGATATTTTCGTCAGTCAAAATGAACGGAACCGGATTCGTTGTGTGAGCTGTGAACGGACGTCCCTGCTCATCAATTTCCATATCCGCGTTACCATGGTCAGCGATGATAATTGCCACGCCGCCTTTGGCTTTAACTGCATCTACAACACGTCCAACACATTCATCCGTCGTCTCTACTGCCTTAATTGTTGGTTCCAGCATACCGGAGTGTCCAACCATATCCGGATTGGCAAAGTTCAGGATAATCGCATCATGCTTGTCGGCTTCGATTTCCTTAACAGCAGCATCCGCTACTTCATACGCACTCATTTCAGGCTGCAGATCATATGTAGCCACTTTAGGCGAGTTGATCAAAATACGAGTTTCGCCAGGAAGCTCCACATCGCGTCCGCCACTGAAAAAGAAAGTAACGTGCGGATACTTTTCTGTCTCAGCAATACGCAATTGCTTTTTGTTGTTTTGTACCAGCACTTCGCCAAACGTGTTGTCCAGGTTTTTCGGTTCATAGGCAACAAAGCCTCCAACCGTTTCACTAAACAAGGTCAGGCAAACAAAGTGCAGATTTTTAGGCCATTGTGGCCCACGGTCAAAACCACGGAAATCTTCATTGGTAAATACTTGAGACAATTGAATCGCACGGTCAGGACGGAAATTCAGGAATACGACAGAGTCATTGCTTTCAACCAGCCCTACAGGGCTTCCATCAGCCTTCACAATAACAGTTGGCTCCACGAATTCATCGAACACTGATTTTTCATACGATTCCTTCAATGCTTCGAGTGGGTCGGTATATTGAGGACCTTCACCGTATACGATTGCACGGTAAGATTTCTCAACACGTTCCCAACGTTTGTCGCGGTCCATTGCATAATAGCGTCCTTGTACGGTTGCAATTTGGCCAATGCCCACTTCCTGAATTTTAGCGACCAGTTGTTGCATAAAGCCTACGCCGCTATCAGGCATAACGTCACGTCCATCCATGAAAGCATGAATGTACACTTCGGTTAATCCTTCTTTTTTAGCCAGATCCAGCATAGCGAACAGATGGCTGATATGGCTATGCACACCACCGTCGGACAGAAGTCCGTACAAGTGAAGTTTAGTGTTGTTCTTCTTCGCATGCTGCACGGCTTTAACCAATGTTTCATTGTCGAAGAACTCGCCTTCACGGATGGACTTCGAAATACGAGTCAAATCTTGATATACGATTCGGCCTGCGCCGATGTTCAAGTGACCTACTTCGGAGTTACCCATTTGTCCTTCCGGCAGACCCACCGCTTCACCAGAAGCCGTCAAAGTAGTATGTGGATACTGTTTTAAATACCGGTCGTAATTCGGTTTATTGGCCTGTGCAACCGCATTGCCTTCCACAGTGTCACGCAGTCCGAATCCGTCCATAATAATTAAAGCTACCGGTTTTGGTGCTGTCATCTTACTTCGCCCCCTCAACAAGCGCGATGTACGACGCCGGTTGAAGACTGGCACCGCCCACGAGCGCGCCGTCGATATCGCTTTGACCCAGGTACTCAGTAACATTTTCAGGTTTTACACTACCACCGTACTGAATACGTACAGCATTTGCTGTATTTTCATCATACAGCTCTTTAATCAAACTACGGATGTAGGAAATCACTTCATTCGCATCCTGCGAAGTGGAGGATTTGCCTGTTCCGATGGCCCAGATTGGCTCATAAGCAACTACAACTTGTGCCGCTTGATCTTTAGCCAGACCAGCAAAAGCTGCTACAGTTTGCACTTTTACAACTTCTTTGGTTTGACCTGCTTCACGGTCTTCCAGCTTTTCGCCTACGCATACGATTGGTGTCAATCCATGACGGAATGCTGCATGAACCTTTTTGTTCACCGTTTCGTCTGTTTCGTTGAAATACTCACGACGCTCGGAGTGTCCGATCACAACGTAGTCTACGCCCAGATCTTTCAGCATTCCGCCGCTGATTTCACCTGTAAATGCGCCATCTTCTGCAAAGTGCAGGTTTTGTGCGCCGATTTTAATAGATGTACCTTTTACTGCTTCAACCAGAGCAGGAAGATTTGTAAATGGAGCACATATAACGCTCTCCACTCCTGCAACCTCTGCTTTACCTTTGATCTCTTCGATGAAGGTTTTAGCTTCTGGTACGGTTTTGAACATCTTCCAGTTACCCGCGATAATCGGTGTTCTCAATGGTTTCAACTCCTAACTATTAGGTGCCCTAAAGCCTTTATTACGCGTAATGCGTTTGATTATTTATCGTTAAGTGCAACAACACCCGGAAGTGCTTTGCCTTCCATGAATTCCAGGGATGCGCCGCCGCCAGTGGAGATGTGATCCATTTTGTCAGCCAAGTGGAATTTTTCAGCCGCAGCCGCAGAATCACCGCCACCAATGATGGTGTATGCTTCTGTTGTAGCACAAGCTTCCGCTACTTCACGAGTACCGCCAGCGAAAGGCTCGATTTCAAATACACCCATTGGTCCATTCCAAACAACCAATTTGGAGTTTTTGATAACATCTGCATAGATTTTACGAGTTTTCGGTCCGATATCCACGCCTTCCCAATCTGCAGGAATGCCGTCGATGTCCACAATGTTCGTGTTCGCTGTAGCGCTGAAATCGTCAGAAATAACGATATCCACAGGAAGGTAGAAGTTTTTGCCAAGCTTCTTCGCTTTTTCAATAAATCCAAGAGCTACGTCCAGTTTGGATTCATCCAGCAAAGATTGACCCACTTCATGACCTTGAGCTTTGAAGAATGTATAAGTCAAACCGCCGCCAATAATTACGTTATCTGCAATGTTCAGCAGGTTGTCGATTACGTCGATTTTGTCTTTTACTTTGGAACCGCCAATAATGGCTGTAAAAGGACGATCTGGATTCGACAGGGCTTTACCAATAACAGACAACTCTCTTTCCATCAGCAAGCCGGAAACAGCCGGAAGAAGATGCGCGATACCTTCTGTAGAAGCATGAGCACGGTGTGCTGCACCAAAAGCATCATTCACGAAAATGTCAGCCAGCTCAGCAAATTGCTTCGCCAGTTCAGGATCATTTTTCTCTTCTCCTGGGTAGAAGCGTACATTTTCAAGCAATAGCACATCGCCGTTTTTCAGTTCAGCCACTTTCGCTTTAACAGCCTCGCCAACTGCTTCGTCCACCTTAACAACAGGCTTATTAAGCAGTTCTGACAAACGCACACCAGCAGCAGTCAGACGCATGGATTCAACAACTTGACCCTTTGGACGTCCAAAGTGACTCGCCAAAATAACCTTTGCACCTTTTTCAATCAGGTAGTTAATGGTTGGCAAGGTTTCGCGAATACGCTTGTCATCGGTAATTTTACCATCCTCAACCGGAACGTTAAAATCTACACGAACAAACACCCGTTTTCCATTCAGTTCTATATCACGTACGCTCTTTTTGTTCATCTCCATATTCCTCCGCACCCTTATAATTTTACGAAACAGGAATTTAAGGCACATTTTGATATATAAAGAGCGGAAACAATAACACCTGTTTCCGCTCTATGATGTTGCTCGATAAGGAATTCTTATTTAGCCAATTTAGCGAAGTATTCCAACGTACGGATCAATTGTGCAGTGTAGGACATTTCGTTGTCGTACCAAGCTACAGTTTTAACCAGTTGTTTGTCGCCAACAGTCAGAACTTTAGTTTGAGTTGCATCAAACAGGGAACCAAAAGTCAGACCTTTGATGTCAGAAGAAACGATTTGATCTTCAGTGTATCCGTAAGTTTCAGGATCGGAAGCTTCTTTCATCGCTGCGTTGATTTCTTCAGCAGTTACGTTTTTCTCCAGAACTGTTACCAGCTCAGTCAGGGAACCTGTTGGTACTGGAACACGTTGAGCTGCACCATCCAATTTACCTTTCAGCTCAGGGATAACCAGACCGATTGCTTTAGCAGCACCAGTAGTGTTAGGAATGATGTTTTCAGCTGCTGCGCGAGCACGACGGAAGTCACCTTTAGCATGTGGAGCATCCAAAGTGTTTTGGTCGCCAGTGTAAGCGTGAATTGTAGTCATCAAGCCTTCAACGATACCAAATTTGTCTTGCAGTGTTTTAGCCATAGGAGCCAAGCAGTTAGTTGTGCAAGAAGCACCGGAAATTACAGTTTCAGTTCCGTCCAGAATTTCATGGTTTACGTTGTAAACGACAGTTTTCATGTCGCCAGTAGCTGGAGCGGAGATAACAACTTTTTTAGCGCCGCCTTTCAAATGTTTCTCAGCAGCTTCTTTAGTTGTGAAGAAACCTGTGCATTCCAGAACGATGTCTACGCCCAGGTCTCCCCAAGGCAATTCTTCAGGGTTACGGTTAGCCAAAACTTTAACTTCTTTACCGTTTACTTTGAAGAAACCGTCATGTACTTCTACTTGTCCTTGGAAAGTACCTTGTGTTGTATCATATTTCAACAGATGTGCCAGCATTTTGGAATCTGTCAAGTCGTTAATTGCTACTACTTCAATACCTTCTACGTCTTGAATACGGCGGAAAGCAAGGCGTCCAATACGTCCGAAACCGTTAATACCAACTTTAACTGTCATGAGTGAGTTCCTCCCAAAGTTCGTTTAGTTTAGTTTTATATATTCAAGACAGACCCGAAAGCCTGTCAAGACAACACAATTAAAAAACCTTATCAATCTCTTAAATAACGGCTTACAATCTCGGCAGCAGCGCCTTCGTCGGTGACAAGAATGTCTTCCTGTCCGAAACGCAATACTGCATGAATAGCAGCAGCCTTGCTCTTGCCTCCAGCCACACCTAACACCGTCTCCGTACGCCTGATGTCCTCCAAACGGAGTCCGAGCGTCAGCATTCTGTGAACAACGACGCCGTCTTCGTTAAAATAATAACCAAACGATTCGGCGACCGCACCCTCATTGCTGATCTGGGCAAAGGTTTCAGGGTCAAGCTTGCGTCTGTGGGCCATTGCTATTGCGTTGCCTATCCCGTGAATGATAATACGACTCTCTCGAATCAGGCTTAATATATCCTGAATATTCGTATCCTCAAGCAAGGAGTTGTAAGCATGATTGCTGAGCAAATCCGGTACATGGAGCAGACGGTATTGAGCGCCGACCTTGCGAGCCATCGTGGAGGCAATTGTATTTGCCTGCATTTCCATGCTCTCTCCCAAACCCCCGCGTGCCGGTACAAACCATCCGCCCTTAAGCGGGCCGTTAGCAGGTAATGCCAGTTGTTCCGCCACATCTGCAATCGTCGTGCCACCTGTTACAGCGACCACGTCCTCGTCATCCATAACACTCAGCAGCGCCTTTGCGCCAGCACGGCCCAGCTCCTGCTTCGCTAACGGTGAAGCATCCGAATCCCCTGGAACGACAACCACCTTCCTCAAACCGTAGGCTTGACGAATCTGATCCTCCAATTGGGACAGGCCGAACAAGTTGTTCGCGATCGGCTCCAGCTGTTCCAGCAGATCCAGTCCTGCTTTGCTCACCTTCATGCCCACACTCTCAATCTCAATTAGCCCTTGCGCTTTAAGGAGATCAGTCTCAGCGCGCAGTACGCGCTCGGTCATATCCAGTGAAGCTGCCAGTGTTCTGCGTCCGATAACTTCGGACAGCATAATCTGATGCAGGATCGTGTACCTTTTTTTCAAAACATCCATGAGGTCGGGCAGAAGCTGCTTCTGTATTTCTAATATCTTTCGCATGCTTTCCACTCCCGCACACTTCTAAGTTCTGTCTCTATGCTATATCTCTAACTGGTCTTAAAATGTCCCGGGATAACTTTTTAAGTCCCACGTATATCTTACCCAATATTTGCTTCACATGCAAGTCTATCTGAACCTATATTTCTCAACTTTTTATGTGAATATGCGCACGTAATAAAAGCTTGCAATTCAATGCCGTATATCATATAATCATCTTTGTTTCCAATTAATTAGTTGGTTGCTTGTAATGATTCATCTTTGCGCCCGTGGTCCAACGGATATGACGTAGGCCTCCGGAGCCTGAGATCGAGGTTCGATTCCTCGCGGGCGCGTCGTTTTATACGATTGGCTAAATGTTCCATATGATGTTTTTAACCAAAAAGAGCGCTAAGCGTTCTTTTTTTTAATCAATAGTTTGACTTTCTTTGACTTTTTGTTTGAAATTGTTTATCATGTGGTTAATACGGTAACAGTTTATAAATAGGGATGTGTATTCGGCATATCCACCAAATCCACTAACGATTTAAGGGAGGTTTTTTGACGTGAGCTATGTTCCTATGGTAGTAGAACAAAGTAACCGCGGCGAACGCGCCTATGACATTTATTCCAGACTGTTGAAGGATCGCATTATTTTGTTGGGCTCGGACGTCAATGACGTTGTAGCCAACTCAATTATTGCCCAAATGCTGTTTTTGGCTGCTGAAGATCCTGAAAAAGACATTCACTTGTATATTAACAGCCCTGGCGGTTCCATCACAGCTGGTATGGCCATTTTCGATACGATGCAATACATTAAACCTGACGTATCTACCATTTGTGTAGGTATGGCTGCTTCCATGGGTGCTTTCTTGCTGAATGCAGGTGCCAAAGGTAAACGTTTTGCCTTGCCAAACAGTGAAATTATGATTCACCAGCCACTAGGCGGTGCACAAGGACAGGCAACGGATATCGAAATTCGCGCCCGTCGCATTCTGAAAATGCGTGACAAGTTGAACCGCATTCTCGCAGATCGCACAGGTCAACCACTGGAACGCATCGAAAAAGACACAGACCGTGACTATTTCATGTCCGCTGATGATGCCAAGGAATACGGTATTATTGATAAAGTGTTAACTAGCTCCTCTCCAGAAGGTGTATAAGAAAAGTGGTTTTCTTCTGAATAGCTGGTAAATAAAAAGGCTGCCTCGGATTTTCGTATTCGGTAGGCAGTCTTTTTTATTTACTATTAATTTTCAATATATAACTAATCCAGATTATTGATTTTGTCCCGCAAAAGGCTTACCGCCCTGAGGCAGCAGTTGAGCGAACGAGTAAGTAAACTCCGGAATTCCATAAGCGTATGGCGCATAATCATACAAATCAAACACGATGGTTACTCCACTGTTGGTCACATAAAAATTCTGATCTGCGGCCAACTCTTTAAATTTCTCAAACCCTTCGCCAGCCTGGAGCGCATCAATTTTTTTCTTCAAATCAGTATTCAGGAACTTTTTATAGTTAGGATTTGCCTTCAATACATCAGACAATTGCAACTGCTTACCATCAGCAAGCGAGAACGTATATCCTTTACGTGCCGTCATACCGTGTGCGCCACCTGTATACGAGTAGTCCTGCATAATCACACTTAGAATACCGTCCTTATTATAGGCAATTGCAAAATCATTTTCGAAATCATACGGTCTTTCTGCTGTAACCTCTCCCTCTGCCACCATCTTTTTGCCTGCTGCCAATACTGTCTCTGCATGCTTTTTAAGCACATTATTAATGGCCTGTTGAGCCTCAGGATTCAGCTGGCTGCCGCTGATTTGCGGATACTTAATCTTATAGGATACCTTTGCATTACTCGAAGCTGGAAGCGTCTGAGATGCAATTGTGATCGGATTTAGCTGGCTTTTACTCAATGTTACTGTTTTCTGAGTTGCATTCCACTGCGCATCGATACCCAGATAGTCTTTCAGCAGACTCATAGGAATATATAGCTTCCCGGCGATCATTTTGGCATCCATGCTGCGCGTGTTGATCCCGTTCACATTGGCATAGGCATCCGAGGAGGAGACCACGATATAGAGCTTGTTGTACCCGCTCCCCACTGTATATGTCCCTTCCTTGGTGTCATAGCTCACCGGAATTCCCAAACTATCACGCAGTGCTGCCACTGGAATCATTGTGTTCCCGTTCACTTGTACACCTTTAGCGGCCAACGTTTTACCATTCCATTGGATGGCGATCCCGGGTTGCTGTGTTGTCGCTTGCTGCTGTTTGGTCGAAGCTGCCTCAATATAGGAAACGGGAACGACCGCAACCCCTGCTAAGATTCCCGCTGCCAGCAGTGCTGAGCCCCATTTTTTCGTATGCTTGTTCATCGTAAGTATTCCTCCTATTGTGAATCTGTATTATCTATGTGTTTTGATCACTTTTCTTATTATATCTATACCCCATTGTATGTAGTTTACAATCTGTACACTCACTGATTTCAATCTGTACACCTAACAGCCATTAGCTATGACAGACTCATTACAAAACGGTTTCAATAGACAAAAGAAGCCAACAAGTCACCCTGCAATGTTGCAGGCGCTTGCGGCTCCGTTTTAATGGTCTATACTAGTTCATCTCATATTGGGCAGACACTTGGACTTTCACCGTTACTTGGCCCGACTGTATCTCTGTTCCGCCACTCATATCCATGAGCGCTTTGGACATGGCATTCTCACGTTGTGTGAAAACCTGAGCTTCCCCGCCATCTACTGTCACATTCACCAGAGCCCCTAAGCCGCGTTTAGCTGATTTTGCTACGGCACTGGCTTTGGATTGAGCGTTATCCAACGCTTTTGCAATAGCAGCTTCTTCATAAGAAGAAGGATTCTCTACGGAAAACTGTATATTATCTACGTTGTTTGCACCGGAGTTTGTAGCCTCATCCAGCAGCTGACCAATTTTGTCCAAGTTGCGATATTTCACTGAAAGTGTATGGTTAGCAATGTAGCCTTTGAGCTTCTGTCCTTCCTTCTCGTTATAGGTATAGTTAGGTTGTACAGAGAACTGGCTTGTCTGAATATCGTCTGCACTGATACTCCATTTTTCTTTTAACAGCTGTGTGACCTTGTTTATTTTCGCAGCATTAGCTTTTTGAGCAGCAGCAGCAGTATTTCCTTCCGATTGCACCCCAATGGAGAGATAAGCGATGTCTGGCTTAGCCATTATTTCACCACTTCCACTCACGTTAATTACACCATTCGCCGTCGTCGCCGTTGCAGCATAAGCGCGATCAGCCCCCGTCCACAGCCCTCCTGCTACTCCTCCAGCTAATAATGCTCCTGCAAGAATTGCTGTGCTTACTGTTTTTGTCCAAACTCTCATCGTACTCAACCTCTTTCTTGAAAATGTTTGTACCTTCCAGACGGAAAAAACGGTAAAAGGTTGCAGTCAAGCGGTATAAATTTCCGAAACAAGGCATACCACAGGGGTTTTAATTATTTGTAGCTTGGACTTAATGCGGTGCTATATTCAAATAAATATACATCAATAGCTTAATGGTGGGACGGGTTGAATGCTTTTCTCTGGATACAAAAAAAGCCCCCGAGGGGGCTTTCACTAAGAGTACATCATATCACAAAGCAGATGTTCGTTTATTGATTTTCCAGTTCAACCTTACTAACCAGACTTACTAAAGCGTTTACAGCCTGTTCGGCGTCCGCACCTTCGGCACTAATATTGATTTCAGTACCTGTACTGATGGCGAGGCTCATAATACCCATGATGCTCTTGGCATTAACCTTTTTGTCTTCTTTTTCCACAAAAATTTCTGATGAATATTTATTCGCTTCCTGTACGAACAACGCAGCAGGTCTGGCGTGCAGTCCTGTTTTCAAGCGTACGACTACTGGATGTTTTGACATGTCAGCTTACCCCCTCATCAAATAAATCTGGACGCTATTTACTCCATTTTATTTATCACATTATAACATTAACCCGGGACAGACACTAGAAAAAAAACTAAAAAAACCGGGGCTAAGAGCCCCACAGACCCTTTTTTACGGAATCAGGCCGTTTTCCCCCCTGATTTTGTCAGCCATCTCATCAATTTTGCGAAGTCGATGATTTACACCCGATTTACTCACGACCCCTTTGAGCATTTCCCCGACTTCTTTCAAATTCAAATCGGGATGAGCGAGTCGAATTTCTGCCACTTCACGCAGCTTATCCGGCAAGGTCTCCAAACCAACTTCCCTCTCCAGCAGCTTGATATTCTCAATTTGCCGGACAGCGGCTCCGATCGTCTTGTTCAAATTCGCTGTTTCGCAATTAACAATACGGTTTACGGAATTGCGCATATCGCGCATAATGCGTACATCCTCAAACTTGAACAAGGCTTGGTGCGCCCCAATGATACTGAGCAGCTCAATGATCTTCTCGCCTTCCTTGATGTAAAGGATAAAGCCTTTTTTTCGCTCAATACAGCGGGCGTTGAGATGAAACTCATTAGCGAGATCAACTAACGCCTGACAATGCTCCTCATACATCGAAGAAATCTCAAGGTGGTAAGACGACCCCTCTGGATTATTCACAGAGCCACCTGCCATAAAGGCACCCCGCAAATAAGCCCGCTTACAACAGTTTTTCCGAATGATATCACGATTAATCCCGTCAGTGAACAAGAAACCTTCTGAGACAATATAAAGCTCCTTTAGCAGCTCTTGTACACCATTGGGGATACGGACAATATACACATTATTTTTTTTCAAGCGCATTTTTTTCCGTACAAGCAGTTCGATGTGAAGTTGAAAATGCTTTTTGATCAAGGAGTAAATCCGCCTTGCAATCGCGGCATTTTCTGTGGACACGTCCAATATCACCCTTTTATTCGACAGTTGTACGGATCCGAGCATACGTATGAGCGCAGACAGTTCCGCTTTTTCACAGCAGGGCTGGCTTTCAATCATCGTAAGCTCTTTTTTCGTTTGTGCCGCAAAGGACAAGGGACTCACCTCCTTCTTAACATCCAGTTTTGTACCAATTGGTAAATATGCTGGCTCAGTTTGTCGGCATCATGCCGTAAATACGTACGGAACAGAACTAACGTATCTGCCACTACTTTATATCCTCGATCAGCCAGCTCGCCCATGTCTACCTGAACAGGCTTAGCTCCCTGCTCGGCATACATCTCCTGTACTTGGGGTGGAATTTCCCCGTTATTCACAATGACATAGTCAAAGAGGTGATGCCCAACATGCTCATAGATCGCTTGCAGGTGATCTCCCACTGTATAGCCGTCGGTTTCCCCTGGCTGGGTCATCACGTTGCAGACAAATATTTTGATCGCATCTGATTTCACCACAGCCTCAGCAAGCTTTGGCACAAGCAGATTCGGTAAAATGCTGGTATATAGACTGCCGGGACCAATCAGAATCGCATCGGCTTCATTAATGGCTTCCACAGCCTCAGGCAACGGCTCCACGTGAGTCGGTTCAAGAAAAACACGTTTGATGCGTCCGCCCGCTTCCGGGATTTTGGACTCCCCGGTGATCACCGTGCCATCCTCCATCTCGGCGCTGAGCACAACGCCTTCTTCAGCCGCTGGCAGTACACGCCCCCGGACAGCAAATACACGGCTAAGCTCACGCACCGCCGTTACAAAATCCCCCGATATATCAGTCATCGCTGCTAAGATCAAATTCCCCAGACTATGGCCTGACAATCCTGATCCAGCACCGAAACGGTATTTTAGCATATCTGACATTACTGGTTCCACGTCAGCCAAGGCAGTCAGCACATTGCGGATATCCCCTGGAGGGGGCATCTGCAGCTCACTGCGCAATATCCCGGAGCTTCCGCCATCGTCAGCGACTGTAACAATAGCCGTAATATCCAGCGGCTTTTGCTTCAAGCCCCGCAGCATGACGGACAAGCCGGTTCCGCCGCCCATAACAACAATACGTGGGCGCTCCCGTTGTGATCCGGTCTCTTTCATGATTTCACCTCATTAATGCCGGTCCCGATCAGCATCCCGATGCGAAACAGAAACGGATTCTGTCTCGCTGGCACCCAGCATTTTTCCTAAATACTCCGATATTGCAACTGAACGATGCTTACCTCCAGTACAGCCAATACCGATAATGACCTGGCTTTTACCTTCTTTGCGATACTGCGGAATCAAAAAGTGCAACATATCCAACAACTTGGTTAGAAACGCCTGGGTCTCCGGCCACTTCATAACATAATCATATACATCGCTATCCTGTCCCGTGTGTGGACGTAGTTGGTCCACATAGTGGGGATTAGGCAGGAAACGCACATCGAATACAAGATCGGCATCAATGGGAATACCATACTTGAAGCCAAAAGATGTAATGTTCACGGACAGCATACTGCTCTCCAGATGGGAAAATCTAGAAATAATCCTCGCCTTTAAGGTTGCGGGCTTCATCGTACTGGTATCAATAACCTGTGTAGCGGAGCTTTTGAGTTCTTCCAACATCTTACGCTCCAATCGAATCCCGTCCAAAGGCATACCATCTGGAGCAAGCGGATGCCGTCGACGGCTTTCCTTGTACCGCTGTACAAGAACACCGTCATTCGCATTCAAGAATAAAATTTCACAATGAATCGTAAAATGATCTTTAATATAATTTAGCGATTCTGACAAGGCGGTGAAAAATTCTCGTCCGCGTAGATCAATAACGAGAGCCACCTTGCCAATTTTACCGTTAGATTGCTCAATCAACTCGGCAAATTTGGGAATCAGCACAGGGGGCAGATTATCAACGCAGAAGAAGCCCAAGTCTTCAAGGCTTTGCACCGCAATGGTCTTCCCAGCGCCTGACATCCCTGTAATAATAATGAGCGTTGCCCACGGTGCAGCATTTTTTAAATTATCTGTCATATGGACTTCCCTCTCCTTTTGCTTCTTTGCTCTATGTCAGTACCCCTATCGTCAACCCCGGATTAAGAGCGTAGCAGCAACCCAGCAGCCCCTACGATACCCGCGTCATTGCCTAAAACCGCTGGTACGATATATACCCCTTTTTGAAGCGGCTCAGGTGCCAGCTTGGCGTATACGCGACGCATCTCTTCAAACAAAAAGTCGCCTGCTTTAGAAACACCGCCGCCTATAATAAACAATTCTGGATTAAGCACAGCGGCAACCGCTGCCATCGATTTCCCCAAATAAAAGGCAGCCCGGTTCACGATACGCAACGCGACTTCATCCCCGGCTTTAGCAGCATCGAATACTTCCTTGGCAGCAATGTGATCTTCCAGCGCCAGAGAGGTCCGGTCGCCACGTTCCACAGCATCCTTGGCCATACGAATGATGCCTGTTGCGGAAGATACAGTTTCCAAGCAACCCATTTTGCCGCATCCACACTGAATAGCCTCCAGATCAGGCACGACGCTGATATGTCCAATTTCCCCAGCCATACCCGAAGAACCTTGATATATTCTACCATTTATAATAATACCGCCACCTACACCTGTTCCCAGGGTATAGCATACACAGTTTTCTATGCCTTTGCCTGCGCCAGCCCAAGCCTCACCCAGCGCAGCAACATTCGCATCGTTGTCTATTTTTACAGGCTTGCCAATCCGGTTCTCTAGGAGCGCACGGATCGGTACGTCACGAAAGCCAATATTAGGAGCGAGGACAATAATACCATCACGAACATTCGTAAAACCTGCAACACCTGCACCGACACCTTTTAGTTGATCCCACTCATAAGGAGATTGCTCAACAATATGCCGCACATATTTTTCGATATTACCGATGACAACGTCTACACCTTTATCGGTTTCGGTTGGTCCCTCATATGTGTGCAAAAGCTGTCCGTCTTCATTACAAATGCCGACTTTAATCGCGGTACCGCCCAAATCGACACCTACATAGATACTTTCAGACATGTTCCAAGCCACCTTTATGTTTACTTAAAAATCTGGTATAAAATATATGCTTAAAATTCCTGCCTCGTAGGAGTAATCCTACGTTCCAACTATAATTGAAGCCCCCGTTACGGTCAAGGACACTTACCTGTTGAAAAATGTACGATTAGCTGAACTTTTTAACTCATGCCTCCGTAAGAAAAACGTCTATTGACGTACTTTCAAGGAAGCCAGACCACGCTTAACGGAATTTTTCTTGCGATTATAGAATTGTTCAGCTCCGCTGAAAATTTATAAATTCAATAATCATAAAAAGGAGAAAGCCTGTGCAAATGCACCAGGCTTTCTCTTCCTGAACAAACAACGGGGCTTAACAGAGGGGTCTTAGCCCCTCACATGAGCCACTTTGTGTATTATAGACACTCTTTATTGATCCAGTGTTTCGCTCCAGTCGTGGACAGCGCTGCCTTCAAGATACTTCTCGCAATCCATAGCCGCCATACATCCCGTTCCCGCAGCCGTAATGGCTTGTCGATAACGGTTATCCTGCACGTCCCCACAGGCAAAAACACCCGGGATGTTCGTTTCCGTCGTGCCTGGCTTCACTTCAATATAGCCGTGTTCATCGGTATGAATTTGTCCGTTCAGGAAGCCTGTGTTCGGTGTATGGCCAATCGCCACAAACACGCCATCTGCCTCAATCAGCTCATCCTGGTTGGTCTCATTATTGTGTACTTTCAAGCCCTTTAAGCCAGTTTCCCCTGTTACAACTTCCAGAGGAGTCCGATTTAATGCCCAATGTACTTTTTCATTTTCACGTGCGCGGTCTTGCATAATTTTAGATGCCCGCAATTCGTCACGACGATGGACCAAGGTTACGCTGGAAGCGAAACGGGTCAAGAAGCTCGCTTCCTCCATGGCTGAATCGCCACCGCCGACCACGATAATCTTTTTCCCACGGAAAAAGAAGCCGTCGCAAGTTGCGCATGTGCTAACTCCGCGACCTACATTGTCCTGCTCACCCGGAATGCCGAGATATTTGGCGGACGCGCCTGTAGCAATAATAACCGACTCCGCCTCAATGATGCCTTTACCCTCTACCTTCACTTTAAAAGGGCGCTTGCTGAAATCGACTTCCTCTACCCAACCGGAAGTAAACTCAGCGCCAAAACGTTCGGCCTGCTTGCGCATGTTATCCATCAGCTCAGGTCCGAGGATACCTTGCTCAAAACCCGGAAAATTTTCAATTTCAGTCGTTGTGGTAAGCTGCCCACCGGGCTGCATTCCTTCAATGATCAGCGGATTCATGTTGGCGCGTGCCAAATAAATAGCGGCTGTGTAGCCTGCAGGACCTGTACCAATAATTATGGATTTATACATACGTTTGTTGCCTCCTTTAAGTGATGTTTGGAGCAGATGTTAGACCTGCTTTTTAAACGTGGAGAGCGGCTGCTTTAGCTTCTGTTTGATACCACACACGCTGTCAATTTGACGTGCGTAGCGGCTTACGGTCGATACGGAAATACCATAGCGGTCAGCTACTTCCTGATAGGTGACGGAATGATGATGCATTTTGGCTGTCAAATATTCCAGTGCAGCTGCCCATCCCTCAGTATGCTGAACCATCGGGACCTCTGGAGCAAGCCGATCCAAATACTCCTGCCAAAGTGATCTCAAATCATGCTGCATGGCCGGATCGGATGATTTGCTCATGACGGTTAGTACCTTGTCCAGCACGGCCTGCCATTGTGGATCAACTGGCGAAGCAGAGATGTCACCTTCAGTTGTATGCGGATCTTGCTCAGCCTCTAACCGCTCAGGATGTTCTGTTTCCGTGTGTGTATGCTGCACATCCTGCTCTGCCAGCTCTTGCAATACTTGCAAAGCACGGCGTTTGAGTTCACCCTCCTGATCAGGATCTTCTACGAAGGACTCCAGTGCCTGACGCACTTCATCGTCACCGATCAAGCTTAACGCCTGAATAACCTGTAGCTGAGTCGCTCGGTCTCCGTGGCGCAAGGCCCAGAAGAAAGATGATCGGATTAGCGGGTCCTTCTTCATACTGTCAGGCACCTGCTCAGCGCCAAACTTCTCCCACATGCGGAATTGCTCCTCAAACGGGAGATGATAGTGATAGCTGAGCACTTGCAGCGGTGTACCTTCCTGCTGAAGCTCTTCCAATCTGGATAGGAAAAACCTTGGAACCTCCGAGGAAGCATCCTGCTTTTGCAAGTGACTCCATAACCGCCGAGCTTCCGCATATCTTCCCGTATTGCTGGCAGCCACCGCTGTGTAATGGTACAAAGAAGCGTCCGCATTGTTCTCTCCATTGCTATGAAGCAACCTGCGGAAATGCCTGTAGGCCTCCTCATGGCGCCCGAGAATCCCCATAGTGGTCGCCAGCTTGAACACCTGCTCCTCCTGAAACGGTATAGTGACCGCCAAGGTTTGAACCAGACGATCCAATTCTGGGCCGCCGCCTTCGTGCTGATAAAAAATCGCCAAGTTGCACAATGCGTGTAAATTACCCGGCTCATCCTCCAACACTTGAATAATGGTAGCCTTAGCATTTTGGAACAATCCCATGTAGTAATACGCTAGCGCCAGATTATTCCGCGCAGCGAACATGTCCGGTTGCTCCTCCGAAATTTGCTTGAGCAGTTGGGCTGCCTGAGCAAATTTTCCTTCCTCCAGCAGAACACGGGCCTGATCATGCTCGACCACTCCCTGCCGGGCCTTAATGCGGTTCAGCTTCGTTGGACGGTCCAGCTCATAATAGAGCAGCTCCATCATTTCCTCGGCTTCATCAAGAAACTGGCCTTCTTCGTCCTCCTCCAGGTACGTGACCAATGCTTTTTCCGCTTCTTCAAACTGCTCCATATTAGCGTAATTATTCGCCATATAGAAATAACATTCTGTCATCGACGAGTCTACGTCACTCAGAACAGAGGACAGGATCTCATTCGAACCTGCATAATCCCCCATCTCTGATAATATACCCGCCATATTGCAATGATTCACCGGATTATCCGGTTCATATTCAACGGCTTTGCGAAAATATTTCAATGCCTTGTCATAATGATTGCGATCAAGCGAGCGCACAGCTTTCTCAAAAAAGAAAGATGCGTCGAAACGCAAAGCAATAATCTTAGGGCTAGGTTCCGAAACTCGCAGATGTTTCCCTTTCATAAATAACCAAGGCACCTCCTTTAAAAGTAACTGGCATGTTCATACCCTTCAGTATACCACAACTTCAAAACGACTTGACAGTCGATCCTACCTCATTCCAAAAAACGGTTCCGTACTCGTACCCCAATAGATACATATGCAAAAATACGCAAAATAGCCGAGCGCATTTCCCCTGTATGAAAGGCGCGTTCGGCTAGCAACTAGATATAACATTAAGACCCAATAAATAAGTATTATAGCGCTAACGGAACCCGTGAACGTTCACGGTGCTGAAATACAGCGAGCTCGCGATAGCCGACTTCATATAAAAGCGCCCGCGCCTTCTCCAAGTGCTCAGCCAGCTTTGCCGGATCATGGGCATCCGAGCCGATGGTCAACGGGATACCTAGCGTGAAAGCTTCCTCTAGCATGCGTCGGCTCGGAAACATTTCGGCACAGGGTTTGGAAAGCCCCGATGCATTCAGTTCCATTGCCCGACCACCGCGGGCTACGGCTGAGAGTGCGGAGCGCTCCAATTCACGCAGCTCATCCTCTTCCTCCGGCTTCGGATGATAGCCGAAACGTTTAATGACATCCAAATGACCCATGATGTCATATAAACCCGTAGCGGCCGCCTTGGAAACCGCATCATAATATGTGCGGTATACCTCCAGCACATTTTTGCCTCCCCAATGGTGTACCTGACGGAAGTCGGTGACATCCCACTCACCGAGAAAGTGGACGGAGCCAATCACATAATCCCATGGGTATGCATGGATGATATCTTCAATTTCGCGTTCCCAGCCCTCGATATAGTCGCCTTCCAAGCCAACACGAATATCAATTTGTCCTTTATAGCGCTCCTTCAGATCCAAGCATTCTTCCACGTATCGGGGCAGCTCACCCATAGGCATCGCCATTTCTGGATAATAGTTAGCCGGTTCTACATGCACCAGCGGCATATGATCGGACAAACCGAGCTGATCCAGCCCCAGTCGAATTCCCTGCTGTACATACTCCTCCAGACTTCCTATCGCATGCCCGCAGCGGGAATGATGCGTATGATAGTCAATTTTCATGTAGCCCTCCCCTTTTCAAACCCTACAATACCCGTCCTAATCACGACGAGGGCGTTCATGACGGCGATTCAGCTCAGCCAGCACGTCATCGAGTGGTAGCTTGCGCTCCTGCAACAGCACCAGCAGGTGATAAATCAGGTCGCTGATCTCCAGGCGCAACTCCTCATTATCTTTGTTTTTGGCTGCAATAATCGTCTCGGAGGCTTCTTCGCCAACCTTCTTCAGGATTTTGTCTACGCCTTTATCAAAAAGATAGGTCGTATAGGCTCCTTCAGGACGTGTCTCCTCGCGCTCCTTAATAATTGCCTCCAATTGGGCGAGCACCTCAAAGCGGCCTTCTGAAGCATTGGAAATAGCATTGGTACGAGCTTCCAAAACTTGAGCGCCTGCATTTCCTGCCACAGGTGCTACAGCTGTTCCTGGCACGGAAATATCACGAGAAAAGCAACTCGTTGCGCCTGTATGACAGGCCGGACCGCTCGGAATGACACGCACCAATAGAGCATCGCCGTCACAATCCAGCTGGATGGAAGAGATCTTTTGCGTATTCCCAGAAGTTGCGCCTTTGTGCCATAGCTCCTGTCTGGAACGTGACCAGAACCAGGTCTCTCCTGACTCCAAAGACAATTTCAGCGACTCGCGGTTCATATAGGCCAGCGTCAACACCTGAAGCGTAGCATCATCTTGCACAATCGCCGAGACAAGCCCCGCCTCATTCCAGCGGACATTATCCAATATCTGCTCCAGAGTTAGCTGTTGGTTCAATTCACTGCTCATCGTATCTCCACTCCTCTGCGCTTCAAATCCCGTTTCAGCTCAGGGATTCCGATTTCTTTATAGTGAAAAATCGTTGCTGCTAATCCAGCATCTGCCTTGCCTGACGTAAACACGTCATAGAAATGCTCCTGTTTGCCTGCACCGCCGGAAGCAATAACTGGAATCCCTACGGTATCCGAAACTGCGGAAGTCAGCGGCAGGTCAAAACCATCCTTGGTTCCATCTGCATTCATGCTGGTCAGCAGAATCTCACCGGCTCCCAGTTGCTCTGCTTCCTTAGCCCAGGCCAAGGCTCGAATACCCGATGGCGTGCGGCCTCCGTGCGTGTATACTTCCCATTCGCCCCACGCATCATTGTACTTGGCATCGATGGCAACAACGATACATTGTGAACCAAAGCTGCGCGCACCTTCCGCAATCAGCTGCGGGTTGCGGACAGCTGCCGTATTTACGCCTATTTTATCAGCACCAGCCCGCAAAATGCGTTTCATATCATCGACATGAGATATCCCGCCACCTACGGTGAAAGGAATGGCAATTTCCCCGGCTGTCTGGCGAACTACTTCTTCCATCGTGGCGCGACCTTCAACCGAAGCGGATATATCCAGAAACACGATTTCGTCCGCCCCTTCCCGGTCATACAGCGCAGCCAGCTCCACCGGATCACCTGCATCGCGTAAGTTCACAAAATTAACGCCCTTAACCACCCTGCCATCCTTTACATCCAGACAGGGAATAATACGTTTAGCCAGCATGCCTACTCCCCCTATGCCTTTGCTACAGCTTGTACGGCAATCTGTAAATCAATGCTCCCTGTATACAATGCTTTACCCACAATAGCTCCGCCTACGCCTTCCTTCGCATAGGTGCTCAGTGTGATTAGATCATCCATCTTGCTGACACCGCCGGATGCAATCACGGTTCGCCCACTGCTTTTGGCAAGCGCTGCGATCGCCTCCACATTCGGGCCTTGCATCATTCCGTCGCGGGAAATGTCTGTGAAAATAAATGTTTCAGCTCCCTTGGAGGCCAGCTCAGCAGCCAATTCATCTGCTCGGACCTCCGAGGTTTCGAGCCACCCACGTGTAGCCACATAGCCATTCCGCGCATCCAAACCGATGGCGATACGATCACCGTAGGTACCCAATACCGC
This sequence comes from Paenibacillus sp. FSL W8-0439, assembly GCF_038008995.1. NCBI lineage: Bacteria > Bacillati > Bacillota > Bacilli > Caryophanales > Paenibacillaceae > Paenibacillus > Paenibacillus sp. FSL W8-0439. The sequence continues at coordinate 196,804 of NZ_JBBPAK010000001.1, read as the reverse complement.
TTCCGTAAAAGCACGATCCTCAATAGCTGCCGTGCCCAAAATCACCCGGCTCACGCCCAGCGACAACAGCCGTTCCACATGCTCGCGCGTACGTAAGCCGCCGCCCACTTGTACAGGTACTTGCACCGCAGAAGCGATCCGCCCAATGAGCGCATCGTTCACTGGTTGACCTGCTTTGGCACCGTCCAAATCAACCAAATGAATGTAGGAGCCACCCGAGCGTTCCCATTCTCGTGCTACTTCCACCGGATTTTCGTTGTATATCGTCTCCTGGTTATAATCACCTTGTACCAGTCGTACACATTTGCCATCGCGAATATCAATCGCCGGGTATATCGTGAACAAAGTTAAGACCCCCTTGTGAGCTATTCAACATCTATATGCCTTTACATCAATCAGTGACCAAAGTTGGCGTACCACCAAATGCAGACTCACGAATCGTTACGCTCGCTTTTTCGCTTCCGCTAGTTCCAAAAACTGACGAAGCAGGCGCATCCCCATTTCTCCGCTTTTCTCTGGATGGAACTGCATGCCATACACATGGCCTCTGCCCACGATAGCCGTTACGGGCCCACCGTAGTCGGTCACCGCCAGCAGATCACTTTCGACCTCCGGCTTCGCATGATAGGAATGCACAAAATACACATGCCCTTCCTCCAAGCCCTGCAACAGCGGGTGCTCCGGCTGAGTCATACGCAGACGATTCCAGCCCATATGCGGCACTTTAACGCCCAGATCAGGAGCAAACCGAACGACCTCGCCTGGTAAAATATTAAGTCCTTCATGACTGCCGTATTCTTCACCACGAGTGAACAATAGCTGCATTCCCAAACAAACACCGAGCAGCGGTTGTCCAGCACTTGCAACCTCCTGCATAACCCGATCCAATCCGCTGGAACGCAGATGCTCCATCGCATCCCCGAAGGCCCCTACACCCGGCAAAATCACACCGCTGGAGGCACGAATCACTTGAGCATCTCCTGTCACTACAGCCTCAAAGCCAAGGCGCTCAACCGCCTTGCTCACACTATGCAGATTCCCTCTGCCGTAATCCACAATGGCAATGGACATGGACTACAGCACTCCCTTCGTTGAAGGCACTCCTGTCACCCGCGGATCAATGGAGGTCGCCTCATCCAAAGCACGCCCCAGCGCTTTGAACACCGCCTCAATCATATGGTGGGTATTTTGCCCGTAGTGAACAATGACGTGCAACGTCATGCGAGCCTCCAACGCAAATTTCCATAGAAATTCATGCACCAGCTCTGTCGAGAAGCTGCCTACCTGCTGAGACGGGTACTCTGCACGATACTCAAAATGAGGTCGATTACTCAGATCAATAACAACCTGCGCGAGCGCCTCATCCATCGGTACAAAGACACTGGCATAGCGCTTTATGCCTTTTTTATCACCCAATGCTTCCAGCAAGGTTTGCCCCAGACATATCCCAATGTCCTCGACGGTATGGTGGTCGTCGATATCCACATCCCCTCTGGCCTGTACATTAAGATCAAATTGTCCGTGCTTGGTGAACAAATCTAGCATGTGATTTAAAAAAGGAACATCCGTTTCAATCTCTGCCTGCCCTGTCCCGTCTACTGCAAATGACAGCTGAATGTCTGTTTCATTCGTTTTCCGGCTGACACTGCCTGTACGCCCTGCTTCGTTATTTTCGTTCCCCATCGCCATCCACCGCCTTCTTCTCATTGTCCAATCGAACTTGTATCGCCCGTGCGTGGCCTTCCAGCCCTTCATGCCGGGCAAGCTGCATAATGGTCTCTCCATTTCGCAGCAGTGCTTCCTTGCTGTAATAGATCATACTCGACTTCTTGATAAAATCATCAATGTCCACTGGCGAGGAAAAACGCGCCGTTCCATTCGTCGGGATGATGTGGTTAGGTCCGGCAAAATAATCGCCTACCGGCTCCGAGCTGTACGCTCCCAGAAAAATAGCTCCTGCATTTTCGATCATCCCCATATGTTCCATCGGCTGCTCTGTCATGATCTCCAAATGCTCGGGCGCAAGCCGATTGACAATACGGATGCCCTCTTCCAAATTGTCAACGACAATGATGGCTCCGTATGCCTCTACCGATGCAGCAGCAATATCTCTGCGCGGCAACTCCGCCAATTGGCGCTCTACCTCGGCTGATACTTCTTCGGCCAAGCGTTGTGAAGGCGTAACCAGTATGGCTGAGGCCATTTCGTCATGTTCCGCCTGTGAAAGTAGGTCAGCCGCTACATAAGAGGGATTGGCCGTGTCATCAGCCAATACGACAATTTCACTCGGTCCCGCAATACTGTCGATATCCACTGCACCGTATACTTCTCGCTTAGCCAGCGCTACGTAAATGTTGCCAGGACCGCAAATTTTATCGACCGGTTCAATACTATGTGTCCCGTATGCAAGAGAGGCAATAGCCTGCGCTCCGCCAACCCTGTATATTTCCGTTACACCAGCCTCTGCCGCAGCTACCAGTGTATAGGGGTCGATCCCTGCCTTGCCGCCTGTCGCCGGGGGTGTCACCATGACGATCTCCGGTACTCCGGCCACCTGAGCGGGAATGACATTCATCAACACCGAGGATGGATAGGCCGCTTTACCGCCCGGAACATACACGCCTACACGTTTCAACGGCCGGATGATTTGACCAAGTAAGCTACCGTCCGGCTGTAAATCCATCCATGAGTTACGCTTTTGCTTGAGGTGAAAAGCGCGAATATGATCTGCCGCTTCTCGAATTGCCTGTATAAATGAAGGCTCTACCTTGTCATAAGCCGACTTCAATTCTTCATCTGTCACACGAAGCTGCTCCGCTGTCAGCGATACACCATCAAACCCTTTCGTATACCGCAGGACAGCCTCATCCCCCTCTTGGCGTACCGATTGAATAATCGTACGCACAGCCTCGTTTTGCTCCGGTGTTCCGTAATCCACCTCTCGTTGGAGGCTGAAATCACGGGCTGCTACGATCTTCATTTGCTCATTCCCCCTACCTGCTGCTTGCTTGCAGAATGTTCCTGAACCGTTGCTCCGTTCCTTTAATCCTTCGGTACTACTTCAGTTGGGATCACCTGATGCAATCGATCACACAATGCCTGAATCGGACCATTTTTCATCCGGTAACTGACCCGGTTGGCAATCAAACGACTGGTAATATCCAGTATGCTAATCTGCTCAACCAATCCGTTCTCCCGCAAGGTCTGTCCCGTCTCCACCATATCTACAATGCGATCTGCCAGACCAATTAACGGCGCCAGCTCGATGGAGCCGTTCAGCTTAATGACCTCCACCTGCTGACCTTGCTCCCGAAAATACTGGGAAGCCACATTTGGATATTTGGTAGCGACCCGTTGACGAATACCTGGTTGCCAATCAGGTAAAGCAATTACCGACATCCGGCAACGGGCAATCCCCAGATCCAGCAGCTCATATACATCCTTGTTTTCTTCCAGCAAAACATCCTTACCGACAATGCCGATGTCAGCTGCACCATACTCCACATACGTAGGAACATCGACGGGCTTCGCCATAATAAATTCCATTCCCAGCTCAGGCAATGGGATAACCAACTTGCGGGTTTCGTCCACATCCAGTGGAATTGGAACCCCTGCCTGGCGGAAAAACTTGGAAGCCTGTTTGTAAATCCGTCCTTTCGGCATGGCTACCTTCAATGTTTCCGTCATGACAATTCCCCCCTTTGTACGGGCCGTCTTCCTTCAGCTGTATAGCTGTATACCTCTGCGTACAGATCCTGCTGCTCACGACGTCGATCCTCCGGTCCCCCCGTGAGTCCTGTCACCACAGTAAAACCCTCTGCACGTAGCTGTGCTGCGGCGGATAGCGCCTCTTGTCGTTCCTGCTCGTCATAACGGATAAATATCGGACGCTTCGTCTCAATTGAAATACCATCCACACCATCAACGATTCGGTTCGTCTTCAATGCGAATCCCGTTGCCGGTACCGATCGCCCAAACTGCTGAAGCAGATTGTCATAACGACCTCCGTTGCATACCGGAAACCCGATTTCCGCTGCATAGCCCTCAAAAGTCATTCCTGTATAATATGAAAAATCACCGATCATGGTAAGGTCAATTAACACATGCTCAGATACGCCGTATGCCTCCAGCACTTCCCACACCTCGCACAAATGAGCAATGGATTGAATCGTCTGCTGCTCCACACTAAGGCCAGTAGCCTGCTCGCAAATTTCCTTCCCACCACGAAGCCGAAGAATGGCCTCCAGCTTATCCCGATGCGCGGGGGCCAAACCTAAAGCTTCAATCGCCGTTCGGTAGCCCACTACATCACGACTGAGCAACAGTTCTTTTAGTGCTTGCTGTTCAGCCTGGCGACCTGGAATGATCTCTTCAAATAACCCGTTCAGGAATCCCACATGTCCCATGGCAATTTTAAAAGAGTTAACACCCGCTGCCTGCAATGATGCAATGGCCAATGCTACAACCTCTGCATCAGCCTCAGGTGAATCATCCCCTACCAGCTCCACGCCTGTTTGAAAAAACTCCGCCTCTCTTCCTGCCTCTTCCTCAATCGCTCGAAATACATTGGCGTGATAGGACAGGCGAAGCGGTACTTCTTCTTCCTTTAGCAACGAAGACACCACCCGTGCAATCGGAGCAGTCATATCAGAACGAAGTACCAACGTAGTCCCCCGGTTGTTGAGCAATTTAAACAGCTTCCGATCAGAAGTAGAACTAGCCACTCCCACTGTATCGTAGTATTCCATCGTAGGCGTCATAATCTGACGGTAACCCCAACGCTCCATACATGCGAGTACATTCAGTTCAATGGCCCGCAGCTTCGACACTGCACGTGGAAGATAATCTCGAACCCCTACAGGAATCTCAAATCCTTTTGGCTTAGACATCTCTATCACCTCATGATTTCACAATATCTTTATCATGGTAAAGTGCTAACAAACTAAAGTATATTCGATATATTATCATGCCCTACTTATGAACGTCAACCAAACGTAGCAGCCCATTTTTACAGCCCGGACAAGTCGCTGTCCCTCTCTATATTTTATCCAATGCAAAATACATGAATCCTAAAAAAAGACTGTCAGCCTTAAGCCAACAGTCTAAGTCAAAGTATTTAGTAGTTTGCCTGTTCATCTTTACTCTGGGATGGAAACTTCGGAACTGTCCCCAAACCGATCCATGAAAATGGTACATATCGAAAAAACAACGTCACAATCAGCCATGTTCCAAACAGCGCCAACACCCATCCGCCAGCAACAGAGAAGACATATTCTATGGGTGTACCATGCAAATCCAGTTTGCGATACACTCGTAATAACGCCGGATGAAGTAAATAAATACCGAAAGAACATGCTCCCAGCCAACTGATGAACATTCGCAGTCTATCACTAGTATGACGATATAAAAAAACCGATAACTGAAACAGCACCAATGCAGATACGAGAGCATATGCATTATGTAGCAGTTCATAGACCAGCGAGTCTGCATAAATGGCTTTGCGGTAGGCTACAAACCATACTTGTACATAAACGACCCCCAGTAATAACCAAGCCGCCCACAGGGCCCACCAGCTGATCAATCGACCGCGACCTATTACCGTGCCTGGGACTGGAAAAAGCCACTTTTTAAACCCTTCATATCCAATCGCTACAGCGGCACCCAAGGCAAAGTAACTGATATACGTAATCGCAAGGCTTCCTCTCTCCTCTTGCCAAACGTATTTGTTCAGTAGTACAAACCCCCATTGAATGACTAACCCTACTGTCAAAATGACAAAAGCTGCTCTCCGCGGACTCGATAACCAATGACGTAAACGCTGCTCTCCCCACAACAACAGCGGAAAGACCAAATAAAATTGGATGATGATAATGACATAATACAAATGCGTATACGCTTTTCCCGTTAGCAGCACGAGCGGAAGATCACTAAGCGGCATCAACCCACGTGTCACCAAGGTCAAATAGTACATAAGAGAAAATAAAACGTAGGGTAACACAATAAACATCAGTCTTTTTCGAAAAAACAAAAGCATACTCTTTCCACGAAGTGGCCGATCGACATAATTGTAAAATAGAACAAAACCGCTCACAAAAATAAATACAGGCACTGCAAAGCTGCTAAACATATTTAAAAATAAGAAAGGATAAAACAATAGAGAATGACGCGCATCAATCAAAGCCATTGAAGTTGCATGGATGGTAATGACGGCCGAAATTAATATTCCCCGGTAAATATCAAGCTCTGGTATACGTTCTTTTTTGACCAAATCAACACGCTCCCATATCGCTTTGCAAAAATATCTATTATCAATTTTTAAACATAACCAACATGCATTACCCCACTTATTATACAGAAAAACAGCACAAGAAAGACCCCTTAATATATAAGGGGCCCTTCTTATCATACTATTGACTACTCATCCACACCAGAGCGTCTTAAATCACGCAACGGATTACCGCCTACAAATGCACCTGCCGGTACATCTTTATGCACAACCGCTCCGGCCGCTACCACAGCCCCGTCACCGATGGTAACACCCGGCAAAATGGTTGTGTTTGCGCCGATCAGCACACGATCCCCGATCACCACTTTACCGATGCGATACTCCTGTATAAGGTATTCATGAGCCAGTATGGTCGTGTTATATCCAATGACCGAATTGTTCCCGATTATAATATGCTCTGGAAAAAAAACATCCACCATCACCATCAGACCGAAGGCTGCATGTTGCCCAACCTTCATCCCCAGCATTCTGCGGTAGATAACATTTTTCAGAGAAAGCACAGGACAATACCGGGCAATCTGTATAAAAATGAAGTTCTTAACGCCTTTCCAAGGGCTCACCGTCCGATAAATTTGCCACAACGCATTGGGACCTTCTACAGGATAGCGGTTCACCTTTCTCACGATACATTGACACCTTGAAGTTCCAGCTTCAGCAAATCCCTCATATCATATAGCATGTAGTCTGGTCCATATCCGCGCAGAGTTTCCTCACCCTTGAGCGACCAGGCCACTCCCGCAGATTTCACACCTGCCGCCTGAGCTGACAAAATATCAAAGGAACTGTCTCCAACCATCAACGTATGTTCCGCTTTAGCATTCAAACCTGCCAAAGCCTTGAGCACTGGCTCCGCGTGAGGTTTCGGATGCTCCACATCGTCTACCGTCACAATATAATCCATAGAGGAAGTCAGATTAAACAGGTTAAGTACACGTATCGTGGATGGTCGTATTTTAGTTGTCACAACCCCCAACTTAATTCCTCGTGCACGTAGCTCCTGAATAACCTCAATAACATATGGAAATGGCTTTACCATTTGATCATGATGAATTTGATTGTAGGCACGGTAGTCTTTAACCAGCTCAGATACATCCGTTAATCCCGTAAAAGTACGGAGCTGATCGTCCAACGTTCCTCCCATATGAGGAATAATGTGTTCCCGCGTCAGCGGATCAGCATCTGGATGTTTCAAAATGTGTAGAAATGTGCTGATAATCAACTCATTCGTATCCATAATGGTACCGTCTAAATCAAACAAAATCGTATTTATCATAGATGCTCCTTCTTGTCCTCATCCGTGTCTTCCTTAGATAGCTTATCTGTCGCGGCCGTTGGAGAAACTGTATCCTGCCCAGGACGGGACACCTGCTCTGGTGTCACATCAGGTACTTGATCAATCCCCGTCTTGCTGGAGACAATCGGGTCGCTATATTTTGCAACGGCTGAGCCCTTCCGACGACGAACCAAGATGAAAATCACGGCAGCTACAATGATGAAAATAGCAAGCAACTGTGAAATCCGTACGTTACCGTAACTCGGGTCCAAGTATCCTGGTTCAAAACCTAGCCACACCATAGGGGACCACAGAGCATTCACAAAGGAAGCCAGCCAGTCCGGTCCCTGAAAGGCCAAGCTGTCCGTCCGCACCCGCTCGATGAAAAAGCGACCAATAGAGTACCAAATGAAGTAAAATGCAAACATTTCACCCGCACGTACAAATTTCATCCGGCGAATCACAAGCAGCAAAATCACGCCTACAATACTCCACAGTGATTCGTACAGGAACGTAGGGTGGTGAAACACCCCGTTAACGTTCATCTGATTCACAATGAAATCCGGTAGATGCAGCTGACTGCGCAAAAAAGTCTCTTCCGTTGGTCCACCGTAAGCCTCTTGATTGACAAAATTACCCCAGCGTCCAATCGCTTGACCGATTAATAGACCCGGCGCACAAATATCAGCAACACGCCAGAAGTTATACCCTTTATAACGGAAATAAATAACCGCACATATAATGGCACCAATCAAGGCACCATATATCGCGATACCGCCATTCCAAATTTTAAAGATATCCCATAGATTATCCCGGTAGTCTTCCCATTTGAAGGCTACATAATAAATACGCGCTCCAATAATGGCCGATGGAACACCCAGAAGCAGCATATCCATAAAGAATTCCTGCGGAATACCGAATCTTTTTCCCTCACGGATGGCGAGATATAAACCCACAAGCGCCGCCAGCCCCAAAATAAGCCCATACCAATGGACCTTGATTGCCCCGATCGAAAAAGCAATCGGATTCAGCAGTAATGTTGCCGTTGACATATGTTTCTCTCACTCCTTGTCCTTCCTTGCAACCGAACGAACCTTAATCCATCTCTTCCATATCTTCAGAAATCGTGGCAGTCAGCTTGTTTGTAAATTGCAGGGCTGCATTAACGCCCATTTGTTTCAAACGATAGTTCATCGCCGCTACCTCGATAATAACAGCCAGATTTCGGCCTGGACGAACTGGAATCGTAACGAGTGGAACATCTGTATCAATAATACGTGTAGTTTCTTCATCGAGACCGAGACGGTCATACTGCTTGTCCTGTTGCCATGCCTCCAGGCGGACAACCAGTGTAATTCGCTTATTATTACGAACTGCACCAGCACCAAACAGTGTCATCACATTAATAATGCCTACGCCTCGAATTTCAAGCAGGTGACGAATGAGTTCAGGTGCTGTTCCATGCAACTGAAAATCGGACGTTTGCCGGATTTCTACCGCATCATCTGCTACCAAGCGATGCCCACGTTTGACAAGTTCCAGTGCTGTTTCACTCTTACCAATTCCACTACTGCCTGTAATAAGCATTCCCACGCCATACACGTCACATAATACGCCATGAATAGTTGCCGTAGGTGCCAGCTTTCTTTCCAGAAAACCTGTGATACGGCTCGATAAAATCGTCGTCGCCATATTAGTTCGCAGTACAGGAATATCTCGCTCTGTACTTGCCTCCACTAGCTCGGCCGGTACCTCCAGGCCACGTGTGATGATAATACATGGAGTCAGCTCTGTACACAAACGCTCCATTCGATCCCGTCGCTCCTCAGGAGGCAGCATACCCAGAAAGGCCAGCTCAGACCTTCCCAAAAGCTGTACCCGCTCCTGTGTATGATATTCAAAATACCCGGCCATCTCCAGGCCTGGGCGATTCAAATCGTCCACGGTGATCAGTCTGCGCAGACCCTTTTCACCGGAAATAACCTCCATTTGGAATTGCTGTACAAGCTCGGATACCTTTACCTGTTTAGCCATTGTATTCTCTCCTCATCTGCAAAAACCGGATTCTATACGCCATTTGATTTATGTAGCATTATTCTATTAACCATACAACCCCACGCAGTCTATCCTGAATGAGTCTACACTTCACTTGATTTAACAATAGGATTCCAGGCTATCCCTATCCTGACAGTTGGAGGCCCCAATCTGGAACTCCTGCCAACGAGCCTTGTCTAAATCTAGACCTGCACCATTGTACACCCATCGTATCGGAATTTTCCATTGAATGCAATGCCGAAGCTAGTAGCGGATATGATATACAAAAGAGTCGCAGTTCTCCGCTTGGGAAAACTGCGACTCTCTTCCAGAGGCTGATCTTATTCGCCAACCAGAATGCTCAATTCCGATTCCTTATCAAAAATATGAACTTTGTTCATATCAACAGCCAACTTCGCTTTGACACCATCACGAGTATTGGAACGTCCGTCTACACGGGCAATAATCGTATCGTTTCCAGCACCGCTCAGGTACAACAGCATTTCATGACCGAGATTTTCCGTTACATCCACAGTGGATGTAAAGATCGTGTTCGGAGAAGCCTCCAAGAATACAGGCTCTTCATGAATATCCTCAGGTCGAATGCCCAAGATCACTTCTTTGCCAATGTAGCCTTTCGCTTTCAAAATCTGTCCCTTACCTTCAGGTACAAACAGATCCAGACCTGGTGCTGTGAAATGCAATGCACCTTCTTTTTCAACCAGCTTACCTGAGATAAAGTTCATTGTAGGAGAGCCGATAAAACCAGCAACGAACAGATTCACTGGACGGTTGTACAGTTCATCCGGGGATGCAGCTTGTTGAATGATACCATCCTTCATAACTACAATCCGATCACCCATCGTCATGGCTTCAACCTGGTCATGTGTTACATAGATAACGGTCGTTTCCAGACGCTTAGCCAACTTCGTGATTTCCGCACGCATTTGACCACGCAACTTGGCATCCAAGTTGGACAGTGGCTCATCCATCAAGAAGACTTGTGGGTCACGCACAATCGCACGTCCCAAGGCAACACGCTGACGCTGACCGCCTGATAACGCTTTCGGCTTGCGATCCAACAGATGCTCAATATCAAGGATTTTAGCTGCTTCACGTACGCGTTTATCAATTTCTTCCTTTTTAACCTTGCGGAGCTTCAGACCAAAAGCCATGTTTTGGTATACATTCATATGCGGATACAAGGCATAGGATTGGAATACCATCGCGATATCGCGGTCTTTTGGAGCCACATCGTTCACAACACGATCACCAATGTATAATTTACCGTCTGAAATTTCCTCCAGACCAGCAATCATACGAAGTGTAGTAGACTTCCCACAACCGGAAGGACCAACCAATACGAGAAATTCTTTATCTTGAATGTCCAAATTGACATCAACAACCGTAGCTTTTTCTGCACCCGGATATTTCTTGAAAATATGCTCTAAACGTACGCCAGCCATAGCTTTTGCCTCCCCAAGGTCAAGTTTTGAAATCGAATACATTTTCTACTTGTATCTTACCCTAGTACCTAAACCCTGGCTATTCGCAAACTGCACAAAAATGCTATTTCCTTTTTGTCACTTTGTACAATAGCAGATATAGTTTGACCAAAACTGCATCATTAAACGTCCGCACGTCCAATCCGGTCTCCTGTTTAATCTTGTCCAAACGGTAAATCAACGTATTACGGTGAACATACAGACGCTTGGCTGTCTCACTCACATTACAATCCAGTTGAAAAAAGATATCTAATGTAGCCATCGTTTCTGAGTCTTCCAGTATGACAGATGACTTCATTACCTGCTCCAAAAATAGTACACGCTGCTCCTTGGGAATCCGATTTAACAGTCTCTCCAAATGAAGCTCCCATGAAAGGTGGATGTGCTCTGTTACATGAAAAAGCTTGCCAAGATGGATCGTCTCCCATAATAAATTCAGCTCGTGGGGGAAACTTTGCAAAGGGACCGAAGGCTTGGAAATCGCCAAATGGAATACACCGACCCATTCATTCGCGATAAGCTCATATAACCCCAAGCTAAAAGCCGTAAGTACCTCCTCCAGCGGTTCCGCAAAATCTGCCTCTCTAGTCTCAGGATCTTTATCCCGTTCATCGTCGGCTCCTAATAACAGCTCCTTTTTTGCGAGAATCAGCCAAGATTGTTCGTCTAATGGAGTAAGCAGCACTTCCCCTCCAAAATAGCTCGCTAACAATCGATGAAGCTGCGTATAGGTGATAGCCCCATCCTGTGTTCCCTCGCCATTCAGTAAAAAAGGCACCATACACGCTGATAACGAATCACGAAGCTCCAATTCAGTGGGAACTTCTTCCTCACTGTTTAGGTCGGCAGCCTGCTGTATGAGCCATTGTCCAAAACGATTCATCCGCTCTTCCTCGCTATAGGCTGGGTTGATCGACAAGCGTGAACCATTCTGCCAGACTTGTTCCATGTTCCCCAGTAACACTTCTATCAACTTCCGTTCTCGATCCGTCAAATATCTGTCCTCTACCGCAAAAGCAGCCAGTTCACCTGCCGATGCACGAAACGGAAAATATAATTTATTCTCACTAACAAACGATCTATCCGGTATAACTGAATCGGCTGTTTCTCCTTCTGCCATCATTTCTGGGCACCAAGGCACTATGGTAAAAGGCGCTTGAATTATATTCTGAAGCTGTTGCTGAATCCATTCTGTATCCAAAGTCACGCGATCACCACTTCACTTTTTTTAGAATATAGATTAAACACTAAGCGAACATAATGAACTCATTATAACCCGTCGATACCTTAAAATAAAAAGCTATATAAAAACATAACTTATAACAATACAAAAAAAGCCATCAACTTATAGTTGATGACTTCTGATGAGCCATGAAGGACTCGAACCTTCGACACCCTGATTAAAAGTCAGGTGCTCTACCAACTGAGCTAATGGCTCGTAAAACTGGTGGAGGATGATGGATTCGAACCACCGAACCCGTAAGGGAGCAGATTTACAGTCTGATGCGTTTGGCCACTTCGCTAATCCTCCATATAAAGGTGGCTCGGGACGGAATCGAACCGCCGACACGAGGATTTTCAGTCCTCTGCTCTACCGACTGAGCTACCGAGCCATATCCATTGACAAAAAAATAAAGTGCGGAGGGATACCCCTTCCCACTTTAGTACGGTGAAAATATTAAACTGAAAAATGGCGGAACTGACGGGATTCGAACCCGCGATCTCCTGCGTGACAGGCAGGCATGTTAGGCCTCTACACCACAGTTCCCTATATTTTTCAAAAATGGTGCCGGCGAGAGGACTTGAACCCCCAACCTACTGATTACAAGTCAGTTGCTCTACCAGTTGAGCTACACCGGCACAATGGTGGAGGCTGAGGGGATCGAACCCCCGACCCTCTGCTTGTAAGGCAGATGCTCTCCCAGCTGAGCTAAGCCTCCTGGGTATGTATGGTAGCGGTGGAGGGGATCGAACCCCCGACCTCACGGGTATGAACCGTACGCTCTAGCCAGCTGAGCTACACCGCCATAACATAATTTACTAGCTTGTCCTAAATGGCGGAGAGAGAGGGATTCGAACCCTCGCACCACTTACGCAGTCTAACCCCTTAGCAGAGGGTCCCCTTATAGCCACTTGGGTATCTCTCCATATAAACGGACTCGCTTAGTGAAATTCTACAAGATATTCAGATTACCAATAAAATGATATTGAATACCAAGCGTAATTCCAAGGTTACACCTTGAAAACTGGATCCGAAACTTCATTGCGTCTTATCTTAGGATAAGCCCTCGACCGATTAGTATTGGTCAGCTCCATGCATTACTGCACTTCCACCCCCAACCTATCTACCTCGTCGTCTTCAAGGGGTCTTACTAATTGGGAAATCTCATCTTGAGGGGGGCTTCACGCTTAGATGCTTTCAGCGCTTATCCCTTCCGTACATAGCTACCCAGCGGTGCTCCTGGCGGAACAACTGGTACACCAGCGGTACGTCCATCCCGGTCCTCTCGTACTAAGGACAGCTCCTCTCAAATTTCCTACGCCCACGACAGATAGGGACCGAACTGTCTCACGACGTTCTGAACCCAGCTCGCGTACCGCTTTAATGGGCGAACAGCCCAACCCTTGGGACCTACTTCAGCCCCAGGATGCGATGAGCCGACATCGAGGTGCCAAACCTCCCCGTCGATGTGGACTCTTGGGGGAGATAAGCCTGTTATCCCCAGGGTAGCTTTTATCCGTTGAGCGATGGCCCTTCCATGCGGTACCACCGGATCACTAAGCCCGACTTTCGTCCCTGCTCGACTTGTAGGTCTCGCAGTCAAGCTCCCTTCTGCCTTTGCACTCTTCGAATGATTTCCAACCATTCTGAGGGAACCTTGGGGCGCCTCCGTTACTCTTTAGGAGGCGACCGCCCCAGTCAAACTGCCCACCTGACACTGTCCTCGTACCGGATCACGGTACCAAGTTAGAACCTAGATACGATCAGGGTGGTATCCCAAGGATGCCTCCCCTCAAGCTGGCGCTCAAGGTTCAACGGCTCCCACCTATCCTGTACAGATCGTACCCAAATTCAATATCAAGCTGCAGTAAAGCTCCATGGGGTCTTTCCGTCTTGTCGCGGGTAACCTGCATCTTCACAGGTATTAAAATTTCACCGGATCTCTCGTTGAGACAGCGCCCAAGTCGTTACGCCATTCGTGCGGGTCAGAATTTACCTGACAAGGAATTTCGCTACCTTAGGACCGTTATAGTTACGGCCGCCGTTTACTGGGGCTTCGGTTCATAGCTTCGCCCGAAGGCTTACCACTCCCCTTAACCTTCCAGCACCGGGCAGGCGTCAGCCCGTATACTTCGCCTTGCGGCTTCGCACAGACCTGTGTTTTTGCTAAACAGTCGCTTGGGCCTTTTCACTGCGGCCCCCTCGGGCTATTCACCCTACCGAGGCACCCCTTCTCCCGAAGTTACGGGGTCATTTTGCCGAGTTCCTTAACGAGAGTTCTTCCGCGCGCCTTAGAATTCTCTTCTCGCCTACCTGTGTCGGTTTGCGGTACGGGCACCTTCTCCTGGCTAGAGGCTTTTCTTGGCAGTCTGAGATCATGACCTTCGCTACTATAATTTTCGCTCCCCATCACAGCCCAGCCTTACGATGTGCGGATTTGCCTACACATCAGCCTCACTGCTTAGACGGACATCCATCAGTCCGCGTCACTACCCTACTGCGTCACCCCATCGCTCATCACGGATTACGGTGGTACAGGAATTTCGACCTGTTGTCCTTCGACTACGCCTATCGGCCTCGCCTTAGGTCCCGACTTACCCTGAGCGGACGAACCTTCCTCAGGAACCCTTAGGCTTTCGGCGGATCTGATTCTCACAGATCTTTTCGTTACTCATACCGGCATTCTCACTTGAATGCAGTCCAGCGCTCCTTCCGGTACACCTTCAACCCGCATTCAACGCTCCCCTACCCCTGATGCAAGCATCAAGCCATAGCTTCGGTGGTGTGTTTAGCCCCGTTACATTTTCGGCGCAGAGTCACTCGACCAGTGAGCTATTACGCACTCTTTCAATGGTGGCTGCTTCTAAGCCAACATCCTGGTTGTCTGTGCAACTCCACATCCTTTCCCACTTAACACACACTTGGGGACCTTAGCTGATGGTCTGGGCTGTTTCCCTTTCGACAATGGATCTTAGCACTCACTGTCTGACTCCCGGAACTAAATCTATGGCATTCGGAGTTTGACTGAGCTTGGTAACCCTTGCGGGCCCCGCACCCAATCAGTGCTCTACCTCCACGATTCTTTTTTCCGAGGCTAGCCCTAAAGCTATTTCGGGGAGAACCAGCTATCTCCGGGTTCGATTGGAATTTCTCCGCTACCCCCACCTCATCCCCGCATTTTTCAACATGCGTGGGTTCGGGCCTCCAGTGCGTGTTACCGCACCTTCACCCTGGACAGGGGTAGATCACCCGGTTTCGGGTCTACGTCCACGTACTCATTTGCCCTATTCAGACTCGCTTTCGCTGCGGCTTCAGCTCTTCACCTTAACCTTGCACGGGAACGTAACTCGCCGGTTCATTCTACAAAAGGCACGCCATCACCCATAGATCGGGCTCTGACTTCTTGTAAGCACACGGTTTCAGGATCTATTTCACTCCCCTTCCGGGGTGCTTTTCACCTTTCCCTCACGGTACTGCTTCACTATCGGTCGCCAGGGAGTATTTAGCCTTGGCAGATGGTCCTGCCGGATTCATACGGGGTTTCACGTGCCCCGCACTACTCGGGATCCGTCTCGGAGGGAACAAGTTTTGAACTACAGGGCTTTTACCTTCTCTGGCGGGCCTTTCCAGACCTCTTCATCTAACCGGTTCCTTTGTAACTCCATGTGAGACGTCCCACAACCCCAAGGAGCAAGCTCCTTGGTTTGGGCTAATCCGCGTTCGCTCGCCGCTACTGACGGAATCACTATTGTTTTCTCTTCCTCAGGGTACTTAGATGTTTCAGTTCCCCTGGTCTGCCTCTCACTCACCTATGAATTCAGTGAGTAGTGACTGTCGATGAAGACAGCCGGGTTTCCCCATTCGGACATCCCCGGATCAAAGCTTGCTTACAGCTCCCCGAGGCTTTATCGTTGTTCGCCACGTCCTTCGTCGGCTCCTGGCGCCTAGGCATCCTCCGTGTGCTCTTTGTAGCTTAACCTAGACTTTTCTTTCATAAAAAGAAAATGTCGATATCTGCTACCTTTATTTCACTTGTTTACACAAGATCAGCTTAAAGGAATATTCTAAAACGCAATTTCGTTTCGGTATCCAGTTTTCAAGGTGCAATGATAAATCTTTTGGTGGAGCCAAGCGGGATCGAACCGCTGACCTCCTGCTTGCAAGGCAGGCGCTCTCCCAGCTGAGCTATGGCCCCAAAAGGAAATATAAAATTATATGGTGGGCCCTAGTGGACTCGAACCACCGACCTCACCCTTATCAGGGGTGCGCTCTAACCAGCTGAGCTAAGGGCCCATAATAAACCACCAAAAAAATTATTCTTTAGTGGTTGCGCTTGGCGGCGTCCTACTCTCCCAGGACCCTGCGGTCCAAGTACCATCGGCGCTGGAGGGCTTAACGGTCGTGTTCGGGATGGGTACGTGTGGAACCCCTCCGCTATCGCCACCAAACGCTTGAGAGTTTGAACTCTCAAAACTGAGCAACGAGTGAGTAACAGGCCTAAACCTGAGTTTTGAAGCTTACGCTTCATATTTGAATGTTTCCATTGCAGGAAACGATTCTCCATAGAAAGGAGGTGATCCAGCCGCACCTTCCGATACGGCTACCTTGTTACGACTTCACCCCAATCATCTACCCCACCTTCGGCGGCTGGCTCCTTGCGGTTACCTCACCGACTTCGGGTGTTGTAAACTCTCGTGGTGTGACGGGCGGTGTGTACAAGACCCGGGAACGTATTCACCGCGGCATGCTGATCCGCGATTACTAGCAATTCCGACTTCATGTAGGCGAGTTGCAGCCTACAATCCGAACTGAGACCGGCTTTTCTAGGATTGGCTCCACCTCGCGGCTTCGCTTCCCGTTGTACCGGCCATTGTAGTACGTGTGTAGCCCAGGTCATAAGGGGCATGATGATTTGACGTCATCCCCACCTTCCTCCGGTTTGTCACCGGCAGTCTGCTTAGAGTGCCCAGCTTGACCTGCTGGCAACTAAGCATAAGGGTTGCGCTCGTTGCGGGACTTAACCCAACATCTCACGACACGAGCTGACGACAACCATGCACCACCTGTCTCCTCTGTCCCGAAGGAAAGGTCTATCTCTAGACCGGTCAGAGGGATGTCAAGACCTGGTAAGGTTCTTCGCGTTGCTTCGAATTAAACCACATACTCCACTGCTTGTGCGGGTCCCCGTCAATTCCTTTGAGTTTCAGTCTTGCGACCGTACTCCCCAGGCGGAATGCTTAATGTGTTAACTTCGGCACCAAGGGTATCGAAACCCCTAACACCTAGCATTCATCGTTTACGGCGTGGACTACCAGGGTATCTAATCCTGTTTGCTCCCCACGCTTTCGCGCCTCAGCGTCAGTTACAGCCCAGAGAGTCGCCTTCGCCACTGGTGTTCCTCCACATCTCTACGCATTTCACCGCTACACGTGGAATTCCACTCTCCTCTTCTGCACTCAAGCTCCCCAGTTTCCAGTGCGACCCGAAGTTGAGCCTCGGGATTAAACACCAGACTTAAAGAGCCGCCTGCGCGCGCTTTACGCCCAATAATTCCGGACAACGCTTGCCCCCTACGTATTACCGCGGCTGCTGGCACGTAGTTAGCCGGGGCTTTCTTCTCAGGTACCGTCACTCTTGTAGCAGTTACTCTACAAGACGTTCTTCCCTGGCAACAGAGCTTTACGATCCGAAAACCTTCATCACTCACGCGGCGTTGCTCCGTCAGGCTTTCGCCCATTGCGGAAGATTCCCTACTGCTGCCTCCCGTAGGAGTCTGGGCCGTGTCTCAGTCCCAGTGTGGCCGATCACCCTCTCAGGTCGGCTACGCATCGTCGCCTTGGTAGGCCTTTACCCCACCAACTAGCTAATGCGCCGCAGGCCCATCCACAAGTGACAGATTGCTCCGCCTTTCCTCCTTCTCCCATGCAGGAAAAGGATGTATCGGGTATTAGCTACCGTTTCCGGTAGTTATCCCTGTCTTGTGGGCAGGTTGCCTACGTGTTACTCACCCGTCCGCCGCTAGGTTAATTAGAAGCAAGCTTCTAATTAACCCCGCTCGACTTGCATGTATTAGGCACGCCGCCAGCGTTCGTCCTGAGCCAGGATCAAACTCTCCATTAAAGACCAACCGAAGCTGGTTATAGAAAGAGCGATTAGCTCATTTTGAAACTGACGAGATAAAATATCTCATTGTTTGACTTTGCGAACAAAATCAATTTACTCACTCGTTGTTCAGTTTTCAAAGATCAAACCTTCATAATATCTTACTTTGCTTCATCACCGCATCTCAGCGGCGACTTAATTAATATAACATACGGCCGGGATTTAAGTCAACACTTTTTTAAAATTATTTTTCAATTCTATTTAAGCATTGCTCACACAAAAAATTCCCGGGCTTTAAAGGCCGAGAATTAATGTATCACATTTCAGAATTCGTCGTCAACTATAATTTATAAAATAAAACAATACCGCATTAGACTAACCAAAACCCATCTTTTTTTGCACACTCCCCTTCCCTAACAACTGCTACAATAATGTTTTTCAGACAGCCTGTCCGAACAATATTATTTTCAATCCCAGTAAAAGCGCAATTCCTGGCAAGCCTAATATCGTTACTGCTCCCATCGTCACTGGGTTAATCGGAATGTACACCTGTGTAATCCACCCTGAATAATTGATAACATACAGTGCAATAGCTGCCAGAGCCATATGCGCTCCGAATACTACAAACCAACCGATCCTCAGACGTTTTTTGAGGATTAGGTACATCAGTAATCCGGCACAGGCAATCAAGACAAGCCAGACTACCCCTCTCATTCCGCTCTCCGTTTGTGAACCCGGTCAGCATCATTGGCATACCCCGGTTCATCTGCTGGCAGGTGAAAACGATGTAGCCCTTGCTGCTTTGCGCTTTTTAAATGTATTTGATATTTACGCTCCGCAGCTTCCAGAACAAAAATGGCGTAGTCGATTTCATCCTTACCCGTAGCTTCATGAAATAAACGATGTGCTCTTAACCATTCCGCATGCGAAGCTCGAATCTGAGCAAACAATTCCTGGCGATACTCCGCTTCTGTCTTCCCATTCTCCTGACGACGGAAATTTTGCTTCATCCGTTCCCACATTCATTCATCCTCCTCACAAGCTGAATTATGTGTACAGTCTGCAAGACCACCTTATTCATACTTATTGAACAAAGGACAAACTTAGAACCAGAAACGACTATAAAGCCATCTATTCATGCAAATAAAAAAGGAGCCGTAACGGCTCCCTAAGCAAATCAAGGATGTCCCAAGGACATTTTAGACTCAGAACTTATAACGTATAACTACACCTACTAATTGAGCTCTCTGCGGCCTTCTAGCGCTTTGGACAGGGTGACCTCGTCAGCATACTCCAAATCCCCGCCCACAGGCAAACCGTGAGCAATACGAGTAACCTTGATTTCAAAAGGACGCACTAGCCGTGAAATGTACATAGCCGTGGCCTCTCCTTCAATGTTCGGATTCGTAGCCAGAATCAACTCCTTGACGCGTTCATCACTGAGCCTGGTCAGCAACTCCTTGAGTTTGATATCCTCAGGACCAATCCCCTCCATCGGAGATATTGCCCCGTGAAGCACATGGTACAAACCATCAAACTCCTTGGTACGCTCCATAGCCACCAAATCCTTGGCATCCTGAACAACACAAATGACGGAAGCATCCCTCGTCTTATCCTGACAGATCCGACAAGGGTCCGTGTCCGTAATATTGCCGCAGACTGAACAAAAGTGAAGATTTCGTTTTACATTGACCAGCGCTTTGGCGAAATCAATCACATCATCTTCCTTCATTTTCAGTACGTGAAAAGCCAACCGGGCAGCTGTTTTTGGGCCTACTCCCGGCAGGCGCGTAAAAGCATCAATCAGCTTTGCAATCGGCTCGGGATAATGCAATAGCGCGTTTCTCCTTTATGAGTAGACTAGAACAAGCCCGGAATTTTCATACCACCTGTAAATTTACCCATATCATCATTAGCCAGTTCATCCGCTTTGGACAAAGCATCATTGACTGCAGTGAGTACGAGGTCTTGCAGCATTTCTACATCATCAGGATCTACAGCTTCCGGTTTGATTGTGATGGACAACACTTTTTTATGTCCACTTACCTCTACAGTTACCACACCGCCACCAGAAGAACCTTCGATTACTTTCCCACCAAGCTCCTCTTGGGCTTTCAGCATTTGTTCCTGCATTTTTTTCACTTGCTTCATCATTTGGTTCATATTGTTCATTTCAATCATCTCCTTTAATGAAGTATACATCTACATTTCATTATTCTTTAATGACTACCAGGTCTTCCCCGAACAGCTGAATCGCTTCATCAATCCAGGGCTCCTTGGACTTTCCCGGCGCATCATGCTCCGGCTCCAGTTGCAATTCTTCGGCAGGCTGGTCAGAAACTCCTTCAATCGCAGCATTCCAATCCTTTTGCATCATCGTTACCAAACGATAAGGATGACCCAACTGCTCATGCAAAACCTTCTCGATGACCTGCTTATTGGCAGGCTTTTCGGTAGTTTCACGATGAATGTTGTTTTTAAACGCGACCAGCACACTGTCCTCTAACACAGAAACCGGCTCACCATCCATAAACCAAGCATGAACCGTAACTTTCGCCTCTTTTACCCCTTGCAAAATCTGGCTCCACTTGCGCCCCACCGCTGCGAATGCTTCGCTTGACTTCTCAGCGATATAGCGATCCAACTGAGAAGGAAGTTTAGCTGGCGCTGAAAGACGTGGAGCAGGGGCACGACCACCAGAAGCCTGACGACCGCCTGAAGATGCCTCCTGACCCGCTCCAGCGGCCAAGCCACCTTGCATTGCACGTTCCAACTTCTTTTCCAGCTCAGCAAGCTGGCGCTTTAACATGGCCACTTCTTCCTGACCAGCAGCACCAGAGCGCTGTACAGTCGGCTGAGCAGCAGTTCCCGCTTCCCCCGGAATGCTGCATAACTTCAATAGAGCTACCTCAAATAAAGTTTGGGGCTGAACGGCATATTTCATCTCACCTTGATAACGATTAAGGGTGTCGATCATTGCAAAGAGCTGCTCCTTGGTAAAAGCATCTGCCACTTCCTTAAACTGCTCCGGATTCAGCACTCGCTCTGTCATTTTGGTCGCCTGCGGCACCATCTTGATCATTAGCAGATCTCGGAAATAGTACAGAAGATTCTCCATACACTTATCCGCACTTTTACCTTCCTGCATAAAGTTCTCGATCAATTGGAGCACTGTGCCCACATCTTCTTTCAGTAATGCCAAGGCCAATTTACCGAATTGCTCGGATGCGATCCCGCCCGTCATATCCAGCACCTGCTGATACGTAACCCGGCCATCAGTAAACGAGGATATCTGATCCAAAACGCTAACCGCATCTCGCATCCCGCCATCTGAAAGACGTGCAATATATTGCAGTGCATCCAAATCAGCCTGGATGTTCTCCTGTTGACATATCAGGTCAAGCCGCTCTGTCTGCTCCTCCAGCGATACTCGCCGAAAGTCAAAACGCTGGCAACGTGAAATAATTGTCGCGGGAATCCGATGCGGCTCTGTCGTAGCCAATATAAACATTACGTGTGGCGGCGGCTCTTCCAGCGTCTTGAGCAGCGCATTGAACGCTTCCGTCGTCAGCATGTGCACTTCATCAATGATATAAACCTTGTGCCGCACTTCTGTGGGCGCATATTTGACTTTATCGCGCAAATCACGAATCTCTTCAACACCCCGGTTAGAGGCTGCGTCAATCTCCTGCACATCCATGACCGCTCCGGCCGTGATCCGTTTACAGGCTTCGCATTCGTTGCAAGGTTCCGGCGCAGGTCCATGCTCACAGTTGATTGCCTTGGCCAAAATTTTGGCCGCACTGGTCTTACCCGTTCCTCGCGGACCACTGAACAGGTAGGCATGGGACGTGCGATTTTCGCGGATGGCATTCTGCAATGTCTGGATAATATGCTGTTGTCCTACCATGTCCTTGAAAGCCTGCGGCCGCCAAGCACGGTACAACGCTATATGTTCCAATGCGCGTTCCCTCTTTCCCATTCACTTTCATGACCATTTATGGTCACTTCATTATACTATACTCCCGTCCGAATCTAAACCAGACACATTTCAAATTATAAGCACAAAAAAACACCTTCGCATAATCGCCAAGATGTTTCAATCCCTAAGTATATACCGTGCACCTGTTATTGATCGTTGTGATCCGAGCGGCAACCCTGAGCAACAACTCGGGCTAGGCAACCCTCCGGCACAAGAGTGGACTTGCTTATGGCTGCTTCCTTCCGGACCTGACCAGGTTCACAAGTACTCATTGCGGAGGACCCAACCGTCAACATTGTGCGCAGGGACCAGCCTCACATCAACAACACCTCTAACAGGAATTCAACCTCGCTATAGCGGATTGCGAGTTACAGGGCACCGCTACCTCCCCATCTAGCACGGTGAAAATAAGTATATCTCATGGTTGCACAAAATGCAAATAGCAAATAACGACAAAAAGAGCCTCCTGCAATTGCAGAAGGCTCTAATAACTTTATCTCTTGCGGCAACTTATTACATACCGTATTTCTTTTTGAAACGATCCACACGTCCACCAGCATCAATAAACTTCTGCTTACCTGTGAAGAACGGATGGCAAGCGGAGCAAATCTCCACACGCAGAGATTCCTTTACAGAACCAGTTTCAAACGTATTCCCGCATGCGCAAGTAACATTAGTTACGTTATACTTCGGTTGAATAGCCTGTTGCATTAACTTTCACCTCTTTCCGCCCTGAACGTCCTATCAGCCCAGAGTTGTATGAACACATGTTCAAATTATAGCACTTGAATATAAGTGTTTCAACATCTTTTTAGCACACAAAACAGTGTAAGATCGGTGTGTTTCAAATAACTCCCGACCGTTTAGGTTCTGGCAAATTTGGGACGTGCCAGCCCTTGCGGCGGCACATGAGTGTAAGAACCGATAACCACATCCGGCAGTTCCTCACGATAAATCTCAAGCATTTGCTTCATACCAAGTATCTCCCCTTGAGCCGGTGGAATCAACTCCAGATAGCTTTCAGGATCAATATTCAGATTACGCATTTGAATCAGCTTGAGCTTAGTGCGTTTGGCAAATTCAATCATTGCCTCAATTTCTTCCTCCCGGTCTGTTACACCCGGGAAAATCAAATAGTTGATGGACGTATACACTCCCTGATCGGACGCATAACGGAGTGACTTTTCCACATTAGCCAGCGTGTATCCGCGCGGCTTGTAATACGCATTGTAATGGTCGTCCAATGCACTAATTGTGCTTACTCGCATGAGATCAAGACCCGCATCCACAATTCCCCGGATATGATCATTCAATCCCGCATTGGTGTTGATATTAATATATCCCATATCTGTAACGGAACGTACTTCTTTGATCGCATCAATAATCAGTTTGGCTTGAGTGGAGGGCTCACCTTCACAACCTTGCCCAAAACTGATGATAGACTCAGGTGTCTTCAAATGTTCCAACATAACTTCTACAATCTCTTCCACGCGGGGACGGAAGTTCATTCTTGTCTGAGGAGATACAAAACCACTGTCATCCGGCTGTTCAGATATACAACCAAAGCAGCCCGCATTACAAGAATAAGATACCGGAACTCCCCCCTCCCAGCGATTCAGGAACGTATTCGAGGAAGTAAGGCATTCGTACCCCAGCGCACAGTTAGACAAATGCTGGTACAGCCTATTTTCGGGATACTGCTCTGTCATCCGCTGAACTCCCAATTTAACTTGATTGCGGTCACAGTTTTCGGGATTCCATTTGGAAGGACTGTCACTCTGCTCTGCTGTTACATAAAACGCCCCATCTTTCCAGACAACGGCTGAATAACCGAACAAGGGGAGTTTATACTCCTTATCCGTCTTCACATATCCCGGCAGACACAGGCGTGTAAAGCCTTGCGGTAACAAAGCCCCTACTGCCTGCATATTTCCCGGAAGAGAGACCATTTCCCCTGTTTCAGGGTTCATACCGACCGGGCGGGTGCTGGGCAGGCTTACCAGTGTGGCTCCTTCCGGCAACGGAATAAGCTCATCCTCCATGATTTCAACAATCATGTCTGCACTACGGGCAAGCCCATACAAAGAAGCATGATCATATACATTGCCTTTTTCGTCGGCATACACCAAATACATTATGGAGCTCCTTTCGTTCCATTAAACGCGCCATTAACCAAATGAATAGTAATGGCTGTCTACTTACGGAACAGATAAAATACATGGTTTGGGTTTAATTGGTTGTGGCGGGAACCGACGCTGTGGTAGAACGCGTAGTTCTTCGTTGTTGGCCACCAGAGCTACCTTGCGAGCCGCTGGAAGAAGGTGCTGTCAAATCAAACGAGGCTAAAAACTCAGCGTTGGTTTTGCTGTTACGCAGTTTTTTGAGGAAGCCTTCCACAAAGTCATGGCTTTCCGTCATATTTTTACGAATAGCCCAGATCGTATCTAATTCTTCCTTGTTCAACAGCACTTCCTCACGACGTGTACCGGAACGACGAATATCAATCGCAGGAAAGATACGACGTTCTGCCAGTTTGCGGTCCAAATGCAGCTCCATGTTGCCTGTGCCTTTGAACTCTTCGTAAATAATATCGTCCATACGAGATCCTGTATCAATCAGCGCTGTGGCAAGAATCGTCAAGCTACCGCCTTCCTCCACATTCCGAGCTGCGCCAAAAAAGCGTTTTGGACGGTGAAATGCTGCCGGATCAATACCCCCACTCAAAGTACGACCAGAAGGAGGGATGACAAGATTGTACGCACGAGCCAACCGTGTAATGCTATCCAACAGGATGACAACATCCTTTTTATGTTCTACGAGACGCAGTGCACGCTCCAACACCAGTTCTGCCACTTTGATGTGATTTTCAGGAAGTTCATCAAATGTAGAGGCCACAACTTCACCTTTGACAGAACGCTGCATGTCAGTCACTTCTTCAGGGCGTTCATCAATCAACAAGACAAATAGCTCAATCTCGGGATTGTTGGTAGAAATGCTATTGGCAATTTCTTTGAGGAGAAGCGTCTTCCCAGCTTTGGGAGGTGCCACAATAAGTCCGCGCTGTCCAAGTCCGACAGGGGCCAGTACATCCATAATTCTCGTAGACAAATGGTTGGGGGAAGTTTCAAGGACTAATTTGGTTTGCGGATACAGTGGAGTCAGTGCAGGAAAATGTAGCCGCTCAGCAGCTTGCTCAGGACTTCTTCCATTGACGGCGTTAACTTGAAGCAATCCAAAATACCGTTCGTTTTCTTTCGGCGTTCGGCATTTACCGGAAACGAGATCGCCCGTTCTCAGGTCAAACTTGCGGATTTGTGAAGCAGAGATGTAAATATCTTCGGTACTCGGGAGATAGTTGATCGGCCTCAGAAAGCCGTAACCTTCAGGAAGTATTTCCAGAACACCCTGCATAAACATTAATCCACTCTTCTCAGCTTGTGCGCGCAGGATGGCGAAAATTAATTCTTTCTTCTTGAGCGTTCCGTAGTACGGGATCTGGTATTGCTTGGCCAGCTTGTACAGGTCGGTCAGCTTCATTTCTTCCAGATCGGAAATTTGCAGATCCATATAATAACCACCTATTCAATTATTAAGTCCATTCATACAATTAAATGATAGACAATGATATCATAAACACCATCAACATAATTTTAACCAAAACAAATAAAGTTATGCAGCCAGCTGCCTGAATTATACCGAATTATTCCGGTTTTTTGATAAAAGATTGTTAGGTATGGACCAAATCTTATACCAAGCAGCGGCTGCATAGGTGTTACCCGTTATTCCGCTTTGGTTACAGTAAATTCAAACAAAGTACATGGTTTAATTACTCAGTCTGCCGCCACACATCTGCGCCTAAAAGACGCAGGTTCGAAACGAGATGATCATAACCACGGTCAATATACTCGACACCTGCCACCTCGGTTACCCCTTCGCTTACTGTAAGTCCAGCAATGACAAGGGCCGCTCCGGCGCGCAGATCTGCAGCCTTCACTTTAGCCGCATTCAGTTGGCCACCTTCAATAATGGCAGACCGACCCTCTACGCGAATTTTAGCCCCCATTCGCACCAGTTCAGGGACGTGCTTAAAACGATTGCTGTACACAAAATCGCTCAATACACTGACACCCTGAGCTTGGGTTAGCAAGCTGGTCATGGGAGATTGTAAATCTGTGGGGAAGCCGGGGTATACCAAGGCTTTAACGTCGACATGCCCATAGGAAGGCGCACCCAGTACGCGAATACTTTCATCATATTCCTTGATGCCGATGCCCATTTCCTGCATTTTGGCAGTGAGAGCCTCCATATGTTTGGGGATTACATTGTCAATCAATACATTTCCACGGGTTGCCGCAGCAGCAATCATATAAGTGCCTGCTTGTATACGGTCAGGTATGATGGAATGACGGCAACCATGCAGCTCCGACACACCTTCAATACGAATTGTCTCCGTACCAGCGCCTTTAATAATCGCCCCCATGGAGTTTAACAGAGTTGCTACATCTATAATCTCAGGCTCTTTAGCCGCATTTTCGATAGTTGTGGCGCCTTTGGCACGTGCGGCCGCCAGCATAATATTAATGGTTGCTCCTACGCTGCTGACATCCAAATAAATCTTGGTGCCGCGCAGTTCTTTGGCGTGCAAATGAATAGCGCCGTGCTCGTTCGTAACCGTGGCACCCAGCGCTTCAAAACCTTTGATATGCTGATCAATGGGCCGGGGTTCAAAATTACATCCTCCTGGCAAACCGATGATCGCTTCCTTGAATCTGCCCAGCATGGCCCCCATCATATAATAAGAGGCTCGTAATTTCTTAACAGGTCCATTCGGCATAGGAATGGATTTAATGGAGGAAGGGTCTATCTTCATCTGGCTACCTTCCCAGGTAACCTTTGCGCCAAGCTCCTCCAATATTTCGGAATACACCGCCACATCACTGAGCAGCGGCAAATTATCCAAAATGACTTCCGACTCTGCCAGAATGGCTGCGGGAATCAAGGCGATGGCACTGTTTTTGGCACCGCTGATGGAAACTGTACCCTGAAGCGGCCGTCCACCGGTGATCATCAATTTTTCCATAAGCTTGAGGGTCCCCCTACGTGTTTTGCAGTCGGTCAAACAATGAACTGAAACCATAAACTTTCAACTTTTTAAGTGGTTAAAATGGAAAGACACCGGCTAAGCGGTGTGCTTTCCATACCACACTATTCAACTGTACAGATTTAAATATTTTGTGCAGCATAATTACAGCTACAACGAAGAAATGCATACAGTCTATGCAGAGGCATGACTAGTTGGAACTTATTACGCTTTGTTGTTGGAACCGAACTCACGGATTTTACCGATAACTGTTTGTTTGATTGCTTCACGACCTGGTTGGATGAATGTACGTGGATCGTAAGCATCTGGTTTTGCAGCAAGCACTTCACGAACCACTTTCGCAAATGCGATTTGGTTTTCAGTGTTTACGTTGATTTTGGAAGTACCCAGGGAAATGGATTTTTGGATGTCATGTGTAGGGATACCTGTTCCGCCATGAAGAACGAGTGGCATTTTCACAGCATTGCGAATTTCTTCCATTTCTTTAAAGCCCAGGTTTGGTTCACCTTTGTATGGTCCATGAACAGAACCCAGTGCAGGAGCCAGTGTATCGATGCCTGTTTCTTTAACGATACGTACACAATCGTCCAGCTTAGCGTACATTACGTCACCTACAACATCATCTTCTTGACCGCCAACCATTCCAACTTCAGCTTCAACGGAAACGCCTTTGGAATGTGCATATTCAACAACTTTCTTCGTTGTTTCGATATTTTTCTCGATTGGGCTGTGGGAATCGTCAATCATAACAGATGTGAAACCAGCGTCGATTGCTTCTTTACATTTGTCAAAGCTAGAACCGTGGTCCAAGTGAATTGCAACTGGAACCGTAATTTTCATGTCATGAATAAGACCTTCTACCATTTTAACAACAGTGTAGAATCCGCCCATGTGACGTGCTGCGCCTTCAGAAACACCCAAGATTACTGGGGATTTTTCTTCTTCAGCAGCGCCCAAGATAGCTTGAGTCCACTCCAGGTTATTAATATTGAATTGACCTACTGCATATTTTCCTTCGAGTGCTTTGTTCAACATGTCTTTCATAGATACCAATGGCATGGTTACAGTCCTCCTAAAGGTGTTTGGGTTTGTCTATATTTTTAGCCGACATCACATACGGGCTTATTATACCACAACCCATGTTAAATACTAAACAAGCTTTTGCATATCAACACATACAAAAATCACGCTCAGGACGCCGTTTTTCCATAGAATTGTATAAGGAGAGGATTTACTTTCAGTATTTCCCATAATCACAAACAAAAAACCCTGTTTTGTTAACAGAGTTCTCAACCAAAATGACTTCCCTAGTCACCTCTGAGTTGTTTGTTCACGGCGATCCGCATTTCATCAATATCAAAGGGCTTGGTAAAATGCATAAGTGCACCTAGCTCCGTCGCCTCTTTAATCATGTCCAGTTCTCCATACGCTGTCATCATAATAACCTTGATGTCGGGATTCATGCTTTTTAGGTGCTTCAGAATTTCAAGTCCGTCCATACCTGGAATTTTCATATCGAGCAGAACCAGATCAGGTGGTTCCTTCTCAACAATCTCAAGAGCAATTTTCCCGTTCGCTGCCTGAAAGGTCTCATAACCCTCACTTCCGAACACTTCCATCAGTAAAATCCGTATTCCATTCTGGTCATCGACGATTAATACTTTTTTCTTTTCCAATGTTTTAACCTCCTAAGATCTTAAAACGAGGATCATGCAGCTATTGCCATAACAGCGTCCGATGACGTACAATATCCGTCCCATACCTAAAACTATATTCGCTCCTGCAAAAAGAAAATCCTGCTCTTATACATAATTGTGGAATATTCTTTCATAATCAGGAAGCATGGGATAAAAAAAGACCTCCCAAAGGAGGTCTTTCAAGCTGCAGCATTAACCTTGAAGCTGCAATGCCGCTTTTACAAATTCACGGAACAAAGGCTGTGGACGATTCGGACGGGAAGTAAATTCTGGATGGAATTGTACCGCCAGGAACCATGGATGCTCAGGAAGCTCGACAATTTCCACCAAACGTCCATCCGGTGAAGTACCAGAAATACGAAGACCTGCTTTTTCAATAACTTCACGATATTCGTTATTGAATTCGTACCGATGACGATGTCTCTCGTACACCAGCTCGTCGTTGTAGCAAGCCTCTGCCAGGGAACCTTCCACCAGTTTACATGGATACAGGCCAAGACGCATGGTACCGCCCAAATCTTCGATGTCTTTTTGGTCAGGAAGCAAGTCAATGACAGGATAATCGGTAGCCGGGTTAATTTCCGAGCTGTTGGCTCCTTCGAGACCAGCCAGGGAACGAGCAACCTCAATAACAGATACCTGCATACCCAGGCAAATACCGAAGAACGGAATTTTTTGCTCCCGTGCATAACGAATGGTGCTGATTTTGCCTTCAATTCCGCGATCGCCGAAGCCACCTGGTACGAGAATACCGCCAATGCCGCCCAGCATGTCAGCTACGTTCTCGTCCGTTACTTCTTCAGCGTTCACCCAGCGGATTTTTACGTCCGCATTTGCATCAAACCCAGCGTGAGAAAGTGACTCAACAACACTTAAGTATGCATCATGTAGCGCAACATATTTACCAACAATAGCAATTTCAACCGTTTTGTCCAACTTGCTGATTCGATCAACTAACCCTTCCCATTCGGTCATATCCGGTGCAGGTGTTGTCAGCTTCAAGTGGTTAACTACGATTTCGTCCAAACCTTCTTCACGTAGGTTCAACGGAACCTCGTAGAGAGTCGAAGCATCGCGGCATTCTACCACTGCATTCGCATCAATATCGCAGAACAATGCAATTTTAGCCTTCATATCGGAGGACAATTCATGCTCTGTACGGCAAACAATGACATTCGGTTGAATGCCGATGCTGCGCAGTTCTTTCACACTGTGCTGAGTTGGTTTGGTTTTAACCTCACCAGCAGCTTTAATATAAGGAATGAGCGTTACGTGAATGTACATCACATTTTCGCGCCCAACTTCACTTTTAAGCTGACGAATGGCTTCCAAAAATGGCAAGCTTTCAATATCGCCTACAGTACCGCCGATTTCCGTAATAATGACATCCGAACCCGCTTCACGGCCTGCACGGTACACGCGCTCCTTGATTTCGTTCGTAATATGAGGGATAACCTGTACGGTACCGCCCAAATATTCTCCGCGACGCTCTTTGCTGATCACGCTGGAATATACCTTGCCTGTTGTGACATTGCTGTTCTTGGACAGATTAATATCAATAAAGCGCTCATAGTGTCCCAAGTCGAGATCCGTTTCCGCACCATCATCCGTTACAAACACTTCACCGTGCTGGTAAGGGCTCATGGTACCTGGATCGACATTCAGGTAAGGATCAAATTTTTGAATCGTTACCTTCAGTCCCCTGTTCTTCAAAAGCCTCCCCAGTGAAGCTGCCGTAATCCCTTTGCCCAAGGAAGACACAACCCCGCCTGTCACAAAAATATACTTCGTCACTGTTCAAAACCCTCCTAGATAAGATGCAAAAATTCAGGCGACATTATGATGTTATCGTAACCCGTTTGCACGGATTATCATCCATGAAGAAGGCAGCGGTTATATTTTCCAATCCGCCGCCCTTAGCCCTCTTTCATGAGTGAAAACACCCCTATAAAAAACAAAAAAGCACTCCCGTAGTACGGGGCACTTTTATACAAAAAGCAAACATATAAGTGAATCAATCATAAGCCCAAGCAATAGTTTACCCCGTGTCCAATCCGCTGTCAAGGAAGTTATCTGTGTTAATTTGTCCTTTGAACCTGATTGGAATAAATCTATCTGAAAGCTATAAATCAGCAGGGGTTTCAAGAAAACGGTCATGAAAAAGGGGAGAGCGTATCTCCCCTTGCAACCTGTTCCTAACGAAGTGAATCGTCGTCGTCTTCGATCGACTCATCGTCATTTTCATCATCTGTATCTTCCTCATCACTGAGGTCTTCATCGTCAATAACTACGTCATCGTCACTATCATCGTCATCTTCTCCGTCGAACAGCTCGTCTTCGCCATCCTCGTCTTCGCTATCTGCATCGAAGTCGTCATCGGAGTTGTATGTTTCTTCTTCCTCATGATAGTCATCTTCGTCGTCATCGTCTTCATCGTTAATGATACGAGGACGCTTAGCGCCTGTCAGGGCATCTTCGGATTTATCTACCGGATACCAACGTTTCAAGCCCCACAGATTCGTACCGACACAGGCAAAACGCCCGTCAATGTTGATTTCAGTATATAGCTGAGCAATAACGTCATTAATTTCTTCGTCGGACAAGCCGCGCAATTTGGCGACTTCATTCATCAGGTCACGGTAATAATATGGAGTATTGGCTGCTTTCAATACCATAAATGCCAAATCCACCATTGGAGTCTCGTGGACTTTCTCCGGGTCAATCTTCAAGTTGAGTGGTGTACTCACCTAGGGACACTTCCTCTCACACGTAATTCACAAGAACATGTTTCAGAGCATACACGATACATGCAATACTAACATATCCATTATCAAAACTAAGTAAAACCTATTTGGAAGCAAATTGCAAGTTAAACATGGGTATCGTCATAATTTCCAAGAATATCCCTCTGCACAAGACGGCACACGTAAAAAGACGGGGTTCCCCCCGCCTCCGACTGTACCCGCTCCGGGAGAGGCCTCCCAAAGTTGTTGCACAAGAGCTTATGCCCTCCATGTATCGTATGTGTCCATAGCTACTTTGACACGACAAGCAGGCCTATTTCCATAAAAAAGGGGCAAGTTTCCCATGCCGTAGCTGACGCTTGCTCATACAATACCTCAGCATGGCTCATCGGAGGGGGACCGTCTCAAATGGACTATCCGGATTTTTTGCAGCGTTTGCATGAGGGTATTTCGGAGCCGTCCGGCAGTGGACGGAACAAACAGATTATCACGTTCGATAAGCCTCACCAATACCGGGAATGCCTGTCCTATCTCAGGAAGCTGAAACCTGAGCTTGCGGGATTACGGCAAGTACAACCGGCTAGGCTAATCCGTGCTCTCATCGCTCCGCTTTCAGGGGGAGACAGGCTGGGCAAATATCACCACGGTGTTACCGTTGAAGAAGATACCCGCATAAAGGTTCACGCAGAAACGGCTTATATACCGAAAGCAGAGAAAAGCATTTCTATGCCATGGGGAGTCAAACAGGTACGTGCATACAAGGCTTGGCCTTCCTCGACAGGGAATCGGGTCAGAATCGGTGTGATCGACACAGGAGCGGATTTTCATCATCCTGATCTTCGCCATTCCCTTGCCAGAGGTATCAATTTGTTGAACCGGACCATGCTACCCTATGACGACAACGGCCACGGCACTCATATTGCTGGAACCATCGCGGCATCCAACTATGACGAGGGTATGGTTGGCGTAGCACCACGGGCTTTAATTCATCCTGTAAAAGCATTCGATCATAATGGAGCCGCCTATGTCTCTGACATCATTCTTGGTATCGACTGGTGTGTATTAAATCGTGTCGATATTATTAATATGAGCTTTGGTATGAAGTCGCGTAGCAAGGCACTGCTTGATATGGTGAATAAAGCATATCATAACGGCATTGTAATCGTGGCTTCCTCGGGAAATGAGGGTAAGCGTCGAAGTATTGACTACCCAGCCCGCTATTCCCAGACGATTTCAGTCGGAGCTACCGACAAATACAGACGTATCGCTCCTTTTAGCAATCGGGGGCAATTCGTAGACGTGTACGCACCTGGTGAGAAGATCAGATCCTCCTGGATTCATGGAAAGCATCATGAAATGAGCGGCACCTCTATGGCTACTTCCCATGTGACCGGGAGCATCGCACTTCTCCTTTCACTGAGACCGGAACTGGAGCCTGGAGAAATTAAAGCGCTGCTTAAGCGCACTGCCACACCGCTACGCCTTCGTAAAAGTGCTGGACGCACTTCCATCTCCACCAAGCTTGGAGAAGTGGATGCCTTCCGATTGATGCAAGAGGGCACAAAGTGAACCACGATCTGATGAATACTAAACCTCTATCGTTGCACCTGGCTCCAAAGAGTGAACTTCTCTGGCAGGACCTCCATGTTCATTATTTCCTTCTCTTATTAACTCATCTCGTACAAGGTCGGTCTGCAATTTGGGTGCATGAACGAGTACAACCTGTTTGCTAGGCAACCCCTTCACCATTTGCCGTACATCCGATAATCCTTGGTGCACCTTGTAAATCAAATGCCGAGCTATACAGATGTCATTGGCGTCTGCACGTTCCAACAGATGTTTACCAAAAGAACCATTGGAAGCATGCCCGGTCAATATCACACTGTTCCTAATATCCTCCCCGCTATCCACATCGATCAGCATACTGCGGTGATCCGAAAGATATTGATAATACCAACGCGCCTGCGGGGAATCCATCATGCCGTCTCTTGTTACGATAATAGTGGCCGTGTTCCGTTCCAGCAGACTTATCCGTCCCGCAGTATCACGAGGCACAAACACCCTGTCACTGTTCAACACATGTTTTATTCGCGTGGAAGCTCCCGGACGTAGCCACTCTTTCCATCGATTTAACTGTTTCAATCCGTGCCACAGGTCAGGCTCTATAATTATTGCTTGTTCAGGAAATTGCTCGCTGGCCCATACGATCAATTCCTGTCCTCTGCCAAAGGCAGGCACTGGCAACAACACATGGCCGCCAGACAATAATACCTGCTCCATCTCGACCCTCAGCCGCTCCAGCTTAACAGGCTGCGGGTCTATATCCATACCATAAGCATTGTCCATGATAGATATGTCCACTAGATTGGACTTTGGCTTGCATCCAGGAAGGTCATCTACCCCCTCCCCCATACACAAGTCCGGTGCATCGGCAGCAAGAAGCTCAGATTCACGGCTATAGTCTCCAGAAAAGAACAGCCGCTTCCCTTCCATTTCTACGATATACCACACTGCACCAGCCAAATGTCCACTGCGTCCCCACATCATTCTCACACCCGGACAAGCTTCATGCCACACTCCTGACGGCGTTTCGTCTTCTAGATAGCGATAGGTAATAGATTGGATATCTTGTTCACTGTAGGGCAATTCGCCGCCTCTCGATTCAACATAAGTTTGCCAGGAGCGAAAATAGGAGCCCAGCTGCTCAGCGGTAGCCTTGGTCGTCCAGACCTCTCCCCGATATCCATACTTGTATAGTAAGGGGAGCGCCATGGAATGATCCTCATGTGCATGAGACAGCAAAACAGTAGTTAGCTCCTTCACCTTCTGTGGCGGAAAAACCGGATATTGCCCGGTTCCTTCCTTTTTTACGCCACAATCCAGCATGATACGATGCTGCTTTCCTTCAAAAACATAACAGGAGCGGCCATGTTCGCCCGCTCCACCCCAAATCCTAAGCTTGGTCATCATCATTTCCACTTTCTCCGCGAGTTTAAGCTTTCCATTAAGATCAGTAGCAATGTGGTCAAACCAACCGATATAACAGCCATCGCCATGCCAAGCGACACCTGTCCCTGCTCAAACTGGGCAAATATATAGGTTGCAGACGTCTGGACGGATGGCGGTAAAATCAGCAACGATCCTACCAGCTCCCGTGAAGCAATGGTAAAGGTCATCATCCAACCAGCGAGCATCCCCGGTCCAATCAGCGGCAGTACA
The DNA here is from genome assembly GCF_038008995.1 of Paenibacillus sp. FSL W8-0439. Classification (NCBI taxonomy): domain Bacteria; kingdom Bacillati; phylum Bacillota; class Bacilli; order Caryophanales; family Paenibacillaceae; genus Paenibacillus; species Paenibacillus sp. FSL W8-0439. The sequence continues at coordinate 161,639 of NZ_JBBPAK010000001.1, read as the reverse complement.
ATCCGGCGGAATATGTAAGACGGACGCCCGCCGAATACCTGTCCCGCCTGAAAAAGACCAGTGTCCACCTGTGTAAAGGCGCTTTTGACATACTGCACCGTATAAGGAACAAACAAAATAACATACGTCAGAATGACCATGCCATATGTGTTATACAATGGAATGGGCATCCACGGCGAATTCCACCACAAAATCAGACCCACCACCATAACAATTCCCGGCACTGTATTCGGAAGTAAACTGAATGCATCAACTGTCCGTTGGATTTTCGTGCGTGATCCACCGATAACAAGCGCAAACCAGGTGCCCAGCACCACTGCAAGCGTCGATGCACCCAAAGAGAGAAATACACTGTTCAGTAGCGCTTCCATGCTTTCTGAACCCCACGACAGCAGTTCCTTGTAATAGTCGAGTGTAAGGTTGTTCCATGCCAATCCGATTCCCCGCAGCTTCATGGAGGAGGCCGCAATAATTGAAAAGTATGGGATGCCAATAGCTGCGATGAGCAGCAATAGGATGAACATGACACTCAGTGCTGTAGTCCAGCTGGATACACGAAGACGGGAAGGACGGGAACCTTTACCCCCTACCAGTCTGTATGTGAACTTTCGGTTGATCACCGATTGCACATACCACATAAGCAGGCAGGCCGTTAACAGCACCGAGGCCATGGACGTCGCTTTGCCAAAATCGATGGGCCAGCTGGAAATATATTTGTGAATTTCAGAAGTCATAACCTCATACCCGATACGTCGCCCAAAGGTAGCGGGTGTGCCAAACTCGGCAATCGTTTTAACGAAAATGAGCAGCGCACCCATTCCGTATGCCGATAGTAGCAGCGGTAAAATGATTCGACGGAACCTGTACAGAAAGCCTCCGCCCATGACAGCACCCGCCTCTTCCAGACTGCCGCCAATCCTCATCAGCGCCCCGCGTAACAGCAGGTACAGGAATGGAAACAGATGCAGGCTCATGATCATCACCATGCCGCCAAGGCTGAAGAAGGAAGCCGTTAAGAAATGCAGATCCGGAAGCAACTGCTCCATATACCCGTTTTTTTGCATAAACAGGATCCATCCCATGGAACCGATATAGGGCGGAGTCATAAACGGAATCAGCAGCACGACATCCAACCAGCGCCAGTGTGCGAGTCGGGTGTTGGACATGATCCAGGCTAGCGGAAGTGCAAGGACTGTCGTTCCTGCGATCACACAGATGCCTAGCCAGATCGAGTTGAATAGCACTCCTGCAAATTGAGAAGCAGCTAACGTTCGAAAAGGCGCAGCCCATTGAAATGTCCCATCAACATACACACTTTGGATGAAGATCTGCAGCAACGGCAGTACAATTAGGATAAAAAGCGCGATCAGAGCAAGTGTCAGGGACCATCCCCTGATGTGTTTAACAGACAAACCTCCCATCGGATTATTTGAACATTTGCGTGAACTTTTCCGTCACGTCTGATCCGTGTTCACCCATCCATTCCCAGTTGGTTTTCAGCAATGGGATTTCGTCGAGGTTTGCACGCTTGTCAGCTTTGATATCCGTGCGTCCAGGGAGTAGGGAAGCATCTGCTACTAGTTTCTGTGCTTCGTCTGACAACAGATAGTCAATGAACGCTTTGGCATTTTGCTCATGCTGTGTGGACTTGAGGATTGCGGCAGGACGCGGGCTAATGACCGTTCCCTCTGTCGGATAAACGATGTCTATCGGCTCGCCTTTGGCTTTAGCCTTGTAGGTCATGTAATCGACCGCAGCGACGACTACACCTTTAGCCCCCGTAATCACTGGATCCAGCGCTTCCTGATTGGCACCGGCCATGGCCACACCGTTAGCCTTGTACCGCTCAAACAACGTCCAGCCTCCATCGCCTTTGGCGCTCAGATAGCCTGTCATAAAATCCAACGCTGAGCCAGACAGCGATGGATCGGGAATGTTAACCTGATCCTTGTACTCAGGCTTCGCCAAATCGGCCCATGAAGCAGGTGGCGTTTTCACTAACTTCGTGTTATATGCAATACCCAAAGCAGAAGCACTTGTGCTGAAATAGTGACCCTCCTTATCAGACCAATCCGGGTTTAGCTTGTCCGCATTTTTAGCGTCCGGATAGGGGAGTGTGAGTCCTTCCTTTTTCAAGCCTTGTACAGACGGAAGCGATGCCAGCACAACCACGTCTGCTACCGGATTCGTTTTCTCCGCTTCCATGCGGGCTAAAATCTTACCTGTCGTTCCCTGAAATAACTCAACCTTAACCCCGCTCTGCGCCTCATACCCCGCTACCAGCTTTTTCGCCAGTCCATCCGGGCCTGCGCTGTAAACAACCAGCTTCTGATCGGTGGACGCCGCTGCGCCCGCTGGTTTTGCTGATCCATCGGCTTGTGCCCCATCCTTCGATGTCGTAGCCGTTCCGCAGCCTGCCACAGCCAGTCCAAAAGTCAATGTTAAAGCAAGCATAGCCCCTTTTTTCCATCCTGTACGAAAAACACGCCTATTCATCATCTTATATAACCCCTTTTCCCTATGTTTCAAGTTGGTGGATGTATTGCGGTGATACCCAAATATGCATTTGTTCGCCTATGGGCAAGCGGGTGGAGTGATACGCAGTCCATTGCTCGCCGTTTTCGGCTACTAGACGGATTTCATAGCGATCGCCAACATAGCTGACATGCAGGATCTCTACTGTAAAAGTGTGCTGATCCGCTTGTTCCTGTTCCCAACGGACATGTTCAGGTCGAAATAGTGTCCGTTCCAACTCGATCCAGTTGGATTTGCCGATAAAGCTTGCCACCTCTGGATGAGACGGACAACCATAGATCACCTCTGGTGTTCCGGTCTGCAAAATATGTCCACTTTTCATAACCACTACTTCATCAGACATGGACATGGCCTCGATCTGATCATGAGTGACATATAAGGCGGTCAGCCCCAGATCGCGCACAAGCGATATCATCTCAATGCGCATCTCCTCCCGTAGCACGGCATCCAGTGCACTGAGCGGCTCGTCGAACAAAACCAGTCGAGGCCGGATAGCAACTGCTCTTGCAAAAGCAACCCGCTGCTGCTGACCACCGGACAGCTGATGGGGATAGCGATCCTCCATCCCTGACAACCTCACCTTATCGAGCGCCTCTAGCACCACTGCTCGCAGTTCCTTGCCTTGAGCGCTAACAGCCCCTTTTCCCCGCTTGCTCGCTCGCAAGCCGAAGGCCACATTTTCAAACACCGTCATATGCGGCCACAACGCAAAATCCTGAAAGACCATACCAAAGTGGCGGAGATGTGCGGGAACATCCTTTTTGCGTTCAGCCGAAAAAAGAATTTCCTCTCCCATCGTGATTGTGCCGGTATCCGGTGTCTCCAGACCAGCAATCAAGCGCAAGAGCGTCGTCTTCCCACAACCGGACGGTCCGAGCAGTGTGGTGAATTTGCCCTGTCGTACGACCAGATTCGTCTCATGCAACGCGGTGGTTTGGCTGAACATTTTACTTACTCCACGAATATATAGATCCTGATTCATCGCATTACCTGCCTGTTCTTGTGACTGACCCCAGTGTAAAACTTGAATTCGCAACCTGTGTTATTGGGAAGTTAAAACAAAATTAATTATTTCAATGAATTGTGTTAACACTCATAGATTAAATCTATATAGAGGCGGTGGATGCTGTTACCCAGAGAATAAGCATGATTGTTTGACTTAACCGAAAGCGAGGCATTCTAAGTGAACTTAAGTCTTCTAAAGTTACATATTGTAGAGCTGCTGAACAAGCACCATAAAATTACCACCGTAGCCGAGGTTCTCGGCCTAAAGCAACCCACTGTTACTTTTCATATGAAAAATCTGGAGCGTGAATTTGGAGTAAAGCTGTTTGATACACGTATGGGCAAAATCATCCTGACGGATGCCGGAGATGCGCTGCTGCACTATGCCACCAAAATTAATGCACTTGCGGCTGAGGCTGAGCGAGTTGTCCGTGAGTTCGATACGCTCCAACGAGGGAGTATACGGATTGGCGCAAGCTATGTACCTGCCACCTATCTGCTTCCTGCCGTGCTGCATCGGTTTGCCCGCGAGCATCCGGGCATTCACATTGCCTTGTCCGTGAAAACAGCGCCCGTGATCAAGGACATGCTCGCTCGCCACGAAATTGACCTCGGCATTATTTCGGCAGAGCCGTTTCAATCCCCAACGCTGCTCTCAGAATCCTTGGGAGAAGATGAACTGGTGCTCATCTGCTCACCCACTCATCCGCTCGCTAGCGAAACCGATGTAACACCCGAGCGCATCGCTTCTTCCTCTTTTGTGTTGCATGGGAAGGATTCCAGCACACGCCACGTGACTGACAAATGGCTGGAGCGCGGAAGGCGCCGACTTCCATCCTATCTGGAATTGGATTCACTGGAAGCTATCAAACAGGCGGTTATGCTGGGAGAACACATCTCCTTTGTCTCTCGCCTTGCTGTTCAATCAGAGGTTGAGCGGGGTTTACTGATCATAAGACCTATTCCGGGACAGCCTGTTGAGCGGCATATTTATATGGTCAGCAACAAAGATCGTCATCGCTCCGCGCTGATTCACAGATTCACTAAATATTTATGATGGAACCAAGATTAAATCTTAGCTGTCATATAAAAATTATGGTATTTTTTAACCAGAATACCATCTTAGCTTGACATACGACTGACAAATCACCCGTAAAGTGAAGCGTGTAACCTATTCGGACGAACAGGAGAGGATGAAATGAAAACAAGCCTGCGTATCACTAAATTCATGTCAGTAGTAACTCTGAGTGCAGTGCTGCTCGCAACAGGATGGAAAGGTGCAGAGCCCGTACAAGCCGCTGCCAATGCCACACCAAGCTATGAGGTAAAGCTGCTGCTGGATACAGCTCAGGTCCTCAATGCGGATGGCTCTTTAAAAAGCGGTATTGTAAATGAGTTCGGAATCAGTGAAGATGCGCAACGATTAAGCGTCGAGTATTTTGATACAGACTCCTTGCAATTGAATGACGAGGGCTGGAACGTTAGATTTCGCAAAAAAGAGGACAAAAAAAATTATGAGTTAACCTACAAAAAGCGATATACCATCACAAACGGGAATATCGACGCAGCACTTACCCAAGCGAATAAAGAAGGCTTCAGTGCCTCTGATGATAATTATGAGGCTGAGGTGGATTGGGGATACAGCAAGCAGACATTAAGCTTTTCCAATGACAAGAAAACGAACGCCTCCAAAGGATTAGCTCTGCCTTCCCCGGATCAGGCATTAAAACAATTGCAGGACAATCTTCCGGGCAAGCTGCAAAACTGGAAAAGCAGCAACTGGGGCAAACATACCTTGGCAAACTCCAGAGTACGCGGTCCTGTACAGGTTAACAAATATAAGGGCAGCTTTCAGGGCTTGGATACTGACGTTGAAGTATGGCCTATTCGCAGCGCCAACGGATCGGGTACCGACAATATCATCGAAATCTCCTTCAAAACTTCGGATTACAATACTGCCGCAAGCAACCGCACCAAGCTGATGAATCTGCTACAATCCAAAGGATGGCTGATTCCTGCCGATTCCCTGAAAACGAATCTGGTACTGGAACGCTACTAAGCTACTCAAACTTATTGTATTCAAACCAAAAAAGGAACCGAACGAGCCTCCCTAGAGGGCAGCACGAACGGTTCCTTTAACCATTTATACATATGACTACAAAATCATTATGTTGCAGTTGTTTACTTACATACGTTCCGGTGCAGACACGCCCACCAGCTTCAGTACGTTGGCAATGGTCGTGCGGACCGCGCCAAACAACGCCAAGCGAGCTTGCGTTTGAGCGGCATCCTCCGTGATGACACGCTCTGCTTTATAGTAGCTGTGGAACATGGATGCCAGCTCGTAGACATAGCGAATCATACGATGCGGCGCAAAGTTTGCAGCTGCCACCGATACTTCCTCTGGCAACTCGCCAATTTTGCGCAACAAATCGTATTCATGCTCAGCCGTCAGCTTCGACAAGTCAACTTCTGCCAATGGCAGTACAGCAATACCCTGCTCTTCGGCTTGACGATATACGCTGCATGCACGTGCATGTGCATATTGCACGTAGAATACCGGATTCTCATTGGAGGTAGAAATCGCCAAATCCATATCAAAATCCAGATGCGAATCCATACTACGCATGGTGAAGAAGTAACGAATCGCGTCTACGCCCACTTCTTCCATCAGATCCTCCATCGTTACGGCCTTGCCAGTACGCTTGGACATTTTTACTTTTTCCCCGTTTTGGAACAAGCTGACCATTTGGGCAATCAGTACTTTAAGCTTATCCGGGTCATTGCCCAGTGCTTCCATTGCGGCCTTCATCCGTGGAATATAGCCGTGGTGATCCGCTCCCCAGATGTTGATGATCGTGTCATACCCACGAGCATATTTGTCACGATGATAGGCGATATCCGGAGTCAGATACGTATAAGTACCGTCATTTTTGATCAATACGCGGTCTTTATCGTCACCATACTTAGTCGTGTTCAGCCAAGTAGCTCCGTCCTTATCATAAATTTCCTCACGGTCACGCAGCTCATTCAGCGCTTTAAGCACTTCACCGTTATCATACAGTGATGTTTCACTAAACCAGGAATCAAAAGGTACACGGAACCGCTCCAGATCACGCTTGATCTTATTCAGTTCCTTTTCCAGACCGTATTCACGGAAATAAGCGGCACGATCTCCCGGTTCCATAGACAACAGAGAATCGCCCTTCTCAGCCACCAGTTCCTTCGCAAACCCGATGATATCCTCACCATGGTATCCGTCCTCCGGCATCTCCGCAGGCTGTCCTAGCTCCTGCAAATAACGCGCTTCGATGGAACGGCTCATATTGTAAATCTGGTTCCCCGCATCATTAATGTAATATTCACGAGTGACTTGATATCCGGCAAAATCAAGCACATTACAGAGCGCATCCCCTACGGCTGCACCACGTGCATGGCCCAAGTGAAGACTCCCAGTCGGATTGGCGCTGACAAATTCGATCTGTACCTTTTTGCCCTCACCTACCTGTACACGACCGTAATCTGCTCCTTGCTCCTGTACTTGTCCGATCACTGCATAGAGGTAGCTCTTGTTCAAACGAAAGTTAATAAAGCCTGGTCCCGCGATTTCAGCACTTTCAATAGAAGCGGAAGCTAAGTCCATATTCGCAATCAGATCTTCAGCGATTTGACGCGGATTCTTCTTCGCAATGCGAGTGAGCTGCATGGCTACGTTGGTAGCTAAGTCACCGTGTGACTTGTCCTTAGGTACCTCCAGCGTAATGGTCGGCAGCTCTTCGCGACCCACGATTCCAGCAGCCAGCACCGCTGCCTCGATTGCTGAGGTCACCTTTTGATTAATAAGTTCCAGTGGATTGCTTGTCATGATTGTTGCTCCTCCTGTATATGCAAACTGATGGCAAAATGCCCCGAGAAATCCTCAAATACGTATAGATCATAAGTCCAGCTCACTTGTCCGATGAATCCATCCATCCGAATATCGAGCTTCTGCGTATGCGCAGACATGTTCAGGTTTAAATAAGGCGAGCGGTAAAATCCAGGCAACCTGCGTCCCAGCGCAAACGACTGCTCTGATTGTACCTCACCGTGACGAATCAGCTTTAGCTCATCCGGTCCGATCTTGACTGTGTTCCGTGTCGTACCGCCTTCAGGACTCTCTTGCGGCTCCTCGTACCTTATATATAGATGCTTCCCGCGAACGATTGCTTCTCCAGGAAGCTCCTGTACCACATCTTCTCCGTCATGATGACTATGAAGACGGATTCGAACCTTTGCATTGTGTGGCATGTGTTCAAACTCCATTCTATCGCTATCCTACTGTACTACTATATCCAGTTCCCGATTGCAATTCAAATGAGTTTTTACAAAAAGATGCTTTCTCCCTTAAAAAATTCAACTACTGTAGGTCAGCTACACTGGATGCCTGGCTAAAACTTTCAATGAACCGGGAAGCCAAAGAAGACATGTATTTATCCTTCAACCAGACGGCAGCCACACGAGTGTGCAAATCTTCACACATAATTTCCTTAACAATTAAATGATTATTGCTGCCCAAAGACAATGCGGAGCTCGAAATCATGCCAATACCCAGCCCTTCGTTGGCCCAAAGAAGCGTGGTGCGGGCATCGTCATTTTTGCAAAAGTAGTTTGGCTCAAAGCCATGCTTCATACAGGTGTCGTGGATCAATTGCTCAAAACGACGATATACGATGAGTGGTCTGTTCTTCAGCTCAGCCAATGATATGCTCTTCTGTTCGGGACTCCAATCATGTTCTTCCGTCATCACTGCTACCATCGGCTCAGTGGACGCATATCTACACCCTAAATCAGTGGTATTAAAAGGAGTTCTGACGATACCGACCTCTACAATTCCTTTGTTCAGAAGATCGAGAATCCGGAAGGTATTTCCCTCATGTATTTCAAATTTTACACCCGCATAGGTTTTATGAAATTCGGAAAGCCTGTCTTTCATCAGGGTTGCCCCAGAGGAAGAAACCGTTCCAATGGTGAGCGTCCCCTTCATCCCCATGGCGAAATCGTTTATTTCCCTTGTCGTAGCATCCGTCAGCTCCAAAATCTGCTTGGCCCTGTTCCGTAAAATGATTCCCGCCTCTGTCAATTGGATGCTTCGTGAGCCTCGATGCACAAGCTTTACACCCAGCTCTTCCTCCAGCTGCATAAGCTGTTGACTTAAGGGAGGCTGTGCGATTTGCAGTTTTTTGGCTGCCGCTGTAATCTGTCCAGCATCTGCAATCGCTAAAAAATATTTGAGATGTCTCAATTCCATCATGAACCTCCGGTCCTGATATATGTAAAACCTATATCTCTAATATATATTAAATATTATTCATATGGTTGAGGATATGCCATAATCATATTCAGATATGCAATTACAATAGAAAATTTTATACAATATTCAGGTTAGGTGATGGTTGATTTGCTGAAATTTGCTGTTTTTTTGAAACCCTATAAAAAGGAAACGATTCTTGGGCCTCTGTTTAAACTAATTGAGGCTATTCTGGAATTGTTGTTGCCTACTATGGTGGCTTTAATGATTAATCATGGCGTTGGTAAGGGAGACACCCATTATGTTTGGCAAATGGGTCTTTTAATGTTGCTCATGACTATACTGGGCTTTGGCAGTTCTCTAGTGTGCCAGTTTTACGCAGCCCGTGCTTCCCAAGGATTCGGAACCACACTGCGCAATACGATGTTTAAGCATATTTCATCGTTTTCTTATGCAGATCTCGATAAATTTGGTACGCCCTCTCTCATCAACCGAATTACGAATGATGTCAATCAGCTGCAAACAGCTGTAGCGATGTTGATTCGTCTGGTTATTCGTGCTCCTTTTATTTGTATCGGGGCGATCATCATGTCCATGATACTGGACTTCCGCCTTGCTTTGGTGCTGTTGGCGGCTACACCCGTTCTGGCTTTGATTCTGTATGTAGTCATTACGAAGGCTTCTCCGCTGTACCAGCTATACCAGAAAAAGCTCGATAAAATCGCTCTGGTGCTAAGCGAAAATCTCACAGGTGTAAGGGTTATCCGTGCATTTGCCAAAAGAGGAGCTGAACGAGTAAAGTTCAATACTGCCTCAGATGACCTGACCCAGACCGCTATTCGTGTCGGCCGTATTTCTGCTCTACTTAGCCCAGCCACCTTACTGGTGGTCAACGGAGCTATTATTGCCATTCTGTGGATCGGCGGTATCCATATCCAATATGGATCTCTTACACAAGGAGAGATTATTGCGTTTATTAATTACATTACGCAGATTTTACTGGCCCTGATTGTGGTGACGAATCTCATTATTCTGTTCACCAAGGCGGCCACTTCAGCCGCGAGAATTCAGGAGGTCCTAGACACGGAAGCTTCGATTTCCGATACTGCCAATTCTGCATCATTCGATCAGGTAAGAACGGGTAAAATGAGCCCAGTACCAGCCATCTCTTTTGATCATGTCTCCTTTGGCTACAATAAGACAGGACAACTGGCACTTAGCGATGTAGTCGTAGACATCTATCCCGGTGAAACGGTTGGAATCATAGGAGGAACAGGCTCGGGAAAATCCACCTTCGTGAATCTGATTCCCCGCTTCTATGATGCAGTAGAAGGTTGTGTACGTGTCGATGGCATCGACGTACGGCATTACAAGCTGGAGCAATTGCGGCAGAAAATCGGGATTGTTCCACAAAAGGCACTGCTGTTCACAGGGTCTATAGCGGATAATATCCGTTGGGGACATGAACATGCCACCGATGAGGAAGTCGCCCGGGCCGCCGCTATCGCGCAAGCGGATGAATTTATTTCTAACTTACCGGAAAAATTCGACGCCCCGATCACGCGAGGTGGACTTAATCTGTCAGGCGGCCAAAAGCAGCGACTTACCATTGCCAGAGCTATTGTAGGCAATCCGGAAATACTGATTTTGGATGATTCCTCAAGCGCACTTGATTTTGCAACTGATGCCGCCCTTCGGAAATCGCTTCGGGAAAATAGCACCCGCATGACTGTCCTGCTGGTCTCACAACGAGTAAGCAGTGTACAGCATGCCGATAAAATCATTGTATTTGATGAAGGCCGGATTGTCGGGATCGGCACACATGATCAGTTGATGAGCAGCTCGGAGGTATATCAGGAAATTAATCGCTCCCAGCTCTCAACGCAGGAGGTAGACCAATGAGTGGCAAGGAAACCTGGAGAAGATTGTTAACCTATGTGGGACAATATAAATCAACAACGTTTTGGGTCATCGTCAGTGCGATTCTCAGCGTGCTCGCCAGTCTGGTCGGACCCTATATGATTGGTCGGGCTATCGACCATATGGTGAATAAGGGAACGGTGGACTTTAGAGGTATTGCACAGATTTTAGCTGGACTAGGCGTTGTATATGTTGTAGGCAGTCTATTTAGTTGGCTGCTCACATATTTGACGAACCGCATTGCTTTTCAGACTGTAAATGATATGCGACGGGAGTTATTCGATCATTTTAATATCCTTCCGTTAAGCTTTCATGACAATCATCCGCAAGGAGATAGCATTAGCCGTTTTGTGAACGATATGGATGCCGTCTCGGATGGCTTGTTGCAGGGTTTTTCCACCTTGATCACCGGATTGATTACTATTGTTGGTTCGATTGTACTCATGCTGTATATCAGTCCAGTGATGACGCTGGTGGTATTAGTGTCTGCCCCCATCACATATGGCGTTGCACGGTTCATTACTACAAGATCGCAACGTATGTTCCGCGAACAGGCCAAAATTTTAGGAAGTCTGAACGGTTATGTGGAAGAAATGATTGGCGGACAGCGGGTAGTTACTGCCTTTCATTATGAAAATCGCTCGCTTGAGGAATTTTCCGCCCGAAACGAGCAGTTGTATCAAGCCGGAGTTAAATCACAGTTTTACGGATCTTTGTCCAACCCTTCTACCCGTTTGGTCAACAACATGACTTTTTCAGTCACCGCTATGATTGGCTGTATTTCGATCATTTTGGGTGGGATTTCGGTAGGCGGTTTATCGAGCTTTCTCATCTACACCAATTTGTTCGCCAAACCTTTTAATGAAATCACAGGGGTGCTGACTCAGTTTCAGGCTGCTACGGCTTCTGCTCAGCGCATATTTGCTATTTTGGATTCGCCTCCGGAGCAACCGGAAAAATCGAACGCCGTACAGCTGGAGCGTAGCAAAGGTACGATTCTGTTTGATCATGTGAAATTTTCCTATAATCCGGAACGGACGCTCATCACGAACTTTAGTTTGGAGATCAAGCCAGGCACCCGCGTAGCTATTGTCGGGCAGACTGGAGCAGGCAAAACCACACTCGTTAACCTGCTCATGCGCTTTTACGATGTGGACAGCGGTTCGATCTCCATCGATGGGGTGAATATCAACGATATGAGCCGGGACAGCCTGCGGACTAACTTTGGTATGGTGCTTCAGGATACATGGCTGTTCAGCGGAACGATTCGGGACAATATCGCTTACGGGAAGCTAGAGGCCACAGACGAAGAAGTTATCGCGGCTGCGACAGCTGCCAATGCGCATAGCTTTATCAAGCGCCTGCCTCATGGTTACGATACGGTCATCAGCGGGTCAGGCGACAGCCTGTCGCAAGGGCAAAAGCAGCTGCTTACCATCGCAAGAGTGATCCTCGTCGATCCACCTATGCTCATTCTGGATGAAGCAACCAGCAGCATAGACACCCTTACAGAAGCCCGTATCCAAAAGGCTTTTATGAAAATGATCGATGGACGCACCAGCTTCGTCATCGCCCACAGGCTATCGACCATCCGCGAAGCGGATCTGATCTTATATATGAAAAACGGCGATGTCGTCGAAAGCGGTACCCATGAAGGACTGCTCGCAAGCGGCGGCCATTATGCCTCGCTTTATAACAGCCAGTTCACTACGGCCTAACATTGCAGTTATGGTAACAGGACGTTACGTTCGTAAAAAACGTTCTCCTTAAAAGTCGGTTGCTCTTATGCAACCGACTTTTTTGTTGTGGCACAGAAAGGATCTATTGCTTATGTAATTCATATCCCTGCTCCTGTAGCGGTCGGATGATCAATCGGTTCGTCTTCCTGAAAATCACGCCGATACCACCAGCCGATCAGAACAGCAATGGTAGTCATAGCCGCAGCCAGCAAATACACCTGCACCATGCCGAATCGGTCAGCATACCAGCCCATGAATAATAAAGCCAGGCCAAAAGCGAGATTGGTAATTACATCAATCCCTGCCATCACTTTGGGTAGTTGGGCTGCCGGTGCACTGCTTTGTAGCAAGGTGCGGCGAATAATGCCCGCCATTTGAACAGGTAAGCCTGATACAGCAAAAAGAACAAGCGCAGCCACGGGAATGGTATTTAGCGCAAATACAATGGTAATCAGTACATACACCAGCAAAGCTCCGAGCATGTACAAAAAGCTGTTCTTTTGCAACCGCTTAACCAAGCCAACAACAATTAACCCACCCAAAATCGTGCCGGAGAAAAAGGACGCATTCATAAAGCCCCACCAGCTCTCATCACGATGCAACACTTGGCTGACGTACGCCAAAATAAATACACCGAGCCAGGAGACTCCCCCAATACTGTCCACGCTATCGACGATCATCAGAGAACGAATACGGCGGTTGTGCCAAATGATTTTCCAGCCTTCCCCAAGCTCTTTCCAATGGGAGCCTCTTTCCTTTTCCTTTGCGGGTTCTTCCGCATTTGTTGGGGAATTCGAAGCTTCAAGACCTAGTTGCTTCTGATCCAGCGGATCACGAATGAAGGACGTGACAGTTACAGCCACGAGATAACAACAGGAGGCAATTGCAAGCGTATTCAGGGAACCCAGCCAAGCCACAATAATTCCGCTTAATGCCCAGCCTGCACACCTTACCACCTGATCACTGACCGCTACCATGCCGTTGGCACGCATCAGTCCTTCACCCGTAGCCAAACGGGGTACAAGCGCATTACGCGCAGGATTGGTCCAGCCATCTAGGAAAGACATACCGAACACCATTACAAAAATAAACAGAAACGACCTCTGCTCAGGTACGATCCACAAATAAAGCAGCAGCAACGTAAAAATGACGAACTGCCCAAACTGGGAAAATAGAAGAACCTGCGTCAGCCGAAATCGACCGAGCACGATCGGTGCAACAAGCCCACTAAGCACTTGAGCTGACAACCGGAACAACGGGATTAAAATAGTCGTCATTAAGGAATTACTTGAACTGAACACCAACACCACCACACTCAACATATAGATGATATCTGCTGCGTTGGAGATCGTCTGAGACCCCAACAGGTAATAAAAAGAGCGTCTGATCAAAAAAGTTTCCCCCTCTTTGGTACATCGCCAATTTATGTATTTCCATAACCAAACCTCCCCTGTCGATTACAAATCTGTTAAATGTCTGGTTTTTTGTATGTTCTACACGCACCCTTAAATTTCCTTCTTTTATCTTAAAAGGAAATTCAGTGTCCACTATATTCTCATCCCTACTACATTCTGATTTAACACAAAAAAAGCGTCTATAGCGCTCTTTTCGCTCTATACTGGCGATAAAGATCACTACGACGCTTCTTAAAATGTTTACTTTGTTAAATCTTCCACAAATTTAGGCAGTACAAACGCTGCTTTGTGCAGACGCGGACTGTAATATCGAGTGTCCATCTCTGGAATTTGGTTCTCGTCCACTTCGAGCGGATCATATTTCTTGCTGCCCAATGTAAATGTCCATAGACCGCTTGGATAGGTTGGAATGTTTGCACCATACACACGCACAATCGGGAAAATCTCTTTTACATCATTGTTGACCTTCTGAATCAGGTCAGCCTTGAACCAAGGATTATCCGTCTGCGCCACGAAAATGCCGTCTTCCTTCAGCGCCTCAAAAATACCTTGGTAAAACCCACGTTCGAACAGCGGCGCTGCCGGACCCACTGGCTCCGTCGAATCGACCATAATCACATCGTATTCATTTTTGTGTTTGATAATATGCATGTAACCATCATTGACCAGCACTTCCACATTAGGCTCGTCCAACTTCCCGGCAATTTCAGGTAAATATTTTTTAGAATATTCAATGACTTTACCGTCGATCTCAACCAATACAGCCTTTTCCACTTCAGGATGCTTGATGACCTCACGGATAACGCCGCCATCGCCGCCACCCACAACCAAAACCTTTTTCGGATTCGGATGTGTATTTAAGGCCGGATGCGCTACCATTTCGTGATATACAAACTCATCCTTCACCGTTGTCATCACCATGCCGTCCAGAACAAGCATATTGCCGAATTCCTCCGTCTCGATCATTGCCAGATCTTGAAAATCTGTTTTCTCAGAGACGTAGGTTTGTTTGATTTTTGCTGTAATGCCGAAAGAGGGAGTCTGCTTCTCCGTAAACCACAAGTCCATCATTCCAACCTTCTTTCTGATCAAAGTATGTGTCCGGCAATCCGGTAGCATAAACATGGACTTTCCCTTATAACTGCAACACGCAAACGCCGAGTTTGCTATATTTATTGTACCAAACACACTTGAATTTCACACTTTTTGCATTATAAGCGATACCTGAATGGACTGCAAAAGCATTTTTAGGGCTTAATCTTGTTTAAAATAGATACGTATGCGCATCTGATGAATAGACGCTTTCGGATTGACTATACTGAGAACATCAACTATGGAAGGAGGTGGCATGATGACCGATACTACCGGGCGATCCTCCAAGCGTAAACCGCTTTGGCTTCGATGCTTTCAAGGGCTAATGTCTCTCACGATTCTGACGGTCATCGCCGCCTGCATTCTGCTCGCTTATTTGTACACAACCAGTCTTCCACTCGCCGATACAGATCGGAATTCACGTCTGCTCGATAGTCAGGGGCAAGTCATTGCTACCTTCTCTGCCGGAGGCAAGGAATCTATTCCTGTCCAGCTTGATCATATTTCGCCCGATTTAATAGCAGCTACACTGGCTGTGGAAGACCGGAAGTTTTACGATCATTTTGGCTTTGATTTCAAAGGCCTGGGCCGGGCAGTAATCGTTAATTTGACCCGCTGGGATATGTCACAGGGGGCCAGCACGCTGACTCAGCAGCTTGCGCGCAATCTGTACTTATCTCACGAGAAAACCTGGACGCGCAAGGCTAAAGAGGCCATCTATACTGCACAGCTTGAAATGAAGTATTCCAAGGATGAGCTGCTGCAAATGTATTTGAATGAAATTTACTATGGCCATGGGGCCTATGGCATTGAGGCGGCCTCGCAAATGTATTTCGGTAAATCCGCAAAGGATCTGGATTTGGCCGAAAGCGCCCTATTGGCAGGTATTCCGAAAGGACCGACCTACTATTCACCCTATAATCATATGAAAAACGCAAAGGATCGGCAGAAAATTGTACTGGACTCTATGGCACTCATCGGTAAAATTACACCAGCTGAAGCCAGCAAGGCCTATGAAGAAATACTGCCCTTGCGGCCCGAGAGCCAGCGTCGGACAGTGGAAGCCGCTCCCTGGTTTCGCGATTACGTTCGCCAACTAGCGACTCATCAACTTGGGATTAGCGAAGCGGTGCTTGAGCATGGCGGGCTAAGCATTTATACGACGCTGGACATGCACATGCAACAGGCAGCCGAGGCGGCTGTCAATGAGGGCATGAAGAACAGCAACGGACTGGAAACTGCATTAATCTCTATGGACCCGCGTAACGGACATGTCAAGGCTATGGTCGGCGGAACGAACTATGTAGGGAATCAATATAACCATGCGCTAGCCACAACCCGGCAGCCAGGCTCCTCTTTCAAGCCGATCATGTATCTCAGCGCGCTCGATTCCGGTGAATTGACAAGTACGTCTAAGTTCGAAAGCCGACCAACGTTGTTCCACTACGACAACAACCGTAAAACTTATAAGCCCAAGAATTTTGGAGACAAATATTGGGGCGAAATAGATCTGCGGCGCGCCATTGCGGCATCTGATAATATTTATGCCGTCAGCACCATTTTGCAGGTGGGAGCGGATAAGGTCATGGACCTCGCCAGCAAAATGGGCATTACGAGCGAGCTCAAGCCCGTGCCTTCGCTGGCGCTGGGCGTGTCGCCCGTCAGCCCGTTCGAGATGGCCTCGGCCTTCTCGGTCATCAGCAGCGGCGGGCAAAAGGTGGCTCCGGTAGCGGTGCTGCGCATCACCGATGCGGCCGGGCGATCGCTGTACGAAGCACCGCAGGCCGCACCTGTGCAGATCGTGAAGCCCGCCTCCGCCTATGTCCTCACACGCCTCATGGAAGGCGTGTTTGAAGAAGGCGGCACCGGCAACCGGGTCGCGAAGCTGATCAAACGCCCGGTTGCCGGCAAGAGCGGCACGACCAACACGGACGCATGGATGGTCGGCTTCACCCCCGAGCTATCCACCGCTGTTTGGGTTGGATATGACAAAGGCAAGGCCATCAGCACGCAGGATGCCCGGCGGGCGGCACCGATTTTCGCACAATATACAGAAAAAGCGCTGGAGAATGTGCCGCCCAAAATCTTCCCGATCCCTGACGGCGTAGTCAGCGCCTATATTGATCCGGCCAGCGGCAAGCTGGCTGCGCCGGACAGTCCCGACAAGCGGCTGGAGGTATTCGTTAGCGGTACCGAGCCGAAAGGGACCCTATCGGGGCAGAATAACCCACAGGCATCGGCACCTACTGACCAAGCGGAACGGCAGGCCGAAAAAAAATCCTGGTGGGGCAATTTTAAGCGATGGTGGATGGAGTAATAGCAAAAAAAGACTGGGAAACGCCATGATGCGCTCTCCCAGTCTTTTTTATCTTTACTTCACTTATTTCATTCGCCCATTATAGCTCTCTTGCCAGTGCCATCAGCCATTCCCCAGTTAAGCCCCGTTCTTCCCTAAAGCTGCGCTATTACCAAAAACAACTAAACGACTCAATACGGTTGGTGTCTACACCATAGTAAAACCAGAAACGTCCACTCCACCGAAAACCCGCTACCGATGTTCTGCCTACAAAGACAGGGTACATCCAGAAACGCTCTCCGTTCGTCAGCCATACAAACGTATTGCGGAACAAACAACCGAAAATGGCTCCAGGGTCAACCGCAAATGTTGAAACTAGCGGCCTTGGTGGCGTAAATGGTGGTGGTGGGGAAGTTGGTGCTTGAGCTTGTTGCCCACCTTGCGGACCGAACGGCCCTTGCGGCGGCGGTGAGAAAGGCTGGGGCGAAAAGGGGCCTGGCCCTGGTGGCGGACCTACCGGAGACGGAAACGAATCCTGTATATCAGGAAATTGTGGAATCGAAGGACCTGACGGTGTGAATGGACCCGGAATACCCGGTTGCGTTCCGAAAGGAACTTGTGGCAGTAAAGACATGTGTTTCACTCCTTGTGTTCTAGGCTGATGTATCCTATGCGGGACATCAGCCCGTGGACTGGGCGAATCCCTATATCGCCGCCAAACTCCGTCATTTCGTCCTTTTATACCAAAATTTCTTATATCTCAACCCGGTTAACTCCCGTCTGGACATGCTCCAGCTCAATTTCATGCACCATTTTGATCTCGATTCGTTTCCTAATCTCATCATACTGTTCCAGCAACCGGTGCTCATACCCCAAATGTTCGTTCATCCAACCTATCATAGAGTCATCCTTATGCTCCGTCGACCAGCTAAACAAATCGCTATAGATTTGAGCAAATGATTCCTCGTTACAGCGAGCGAACCGGATTGGCCGAGCCCTATAGCTGAGCTTTAGTTCCAACATTTCATATAACACATCCAAGCGGTACTCCAATGCCTGTACACCTGCTTTGAATACATCGTAGCTTTTTATATCCTGAATAAGCTCTCTAAAGGTCAACCCTACATGCTGCATAGCAATATAAGACCACACACAACTTCCCGTAGCCGTTCCATGAGCCTCCCAAAGCGGATTCCACAAAATAGATCGGATCGTATCCTTCTGCTTTTCTCCAAACAATGCAATTCCAGCAATAATTCCCGCATTACAGTCTACGGAAGCATGCCGCTCTCCCCAATGCACCAATCGCGGAACCATATCCTCTGTAGTACATTTAAAGCTCAGTAGAGGTAAGAATTCATTAAACAGATTTTGATTTACTGCTTTTTCCAATTCAGTCGCCAATCGTTCACGAAACGATTCGCATGGAAGATGTACGAGCCCCAAACAAGCATCCACGGATGCTGCCCCATAGGGCCCGTTCAACCATGCGACGAGATCAGCCGCAGCTTCCACATAACCCAAATAACCTAACACATGCAGCACACCATCAGGTATATGTTCCTGGGATGTCTGATTTCGAACGTAACGCTCGTACATATCCTGCGCCAGAGCACCATCTCCGCATCTCATGATCGGCCCAAGTAACAAACCCCTAACATAGTGATCAGGATCTTCTACAAAAAGCCAATATAACTCCCAAGCATCCTCCGCGGTTCCGTATTGGGCAACTACATCCGTATAGGCCGAAATAATGCTGGCGTCCAGTTTCCTGCCTGAACCCACCATCTCAATAAGCTTTGCTGTCGCATCTATCATCTGGTTTCCCCTTCCCAGTTATGCCTATCTTTCTTTATGAAGTACTTCTCTAATCATGAATATTTCTATTACTAAAGAGAAAAAATGTTATCATCTATAATCCACTCAAGGGAGCTGATCTGATGCAGGATTCTAGTCCAAAAATCACAACGTTTTTCATGTTCCCCGGTCAAGCAGAGGAAGCCATGCAATATTATACCTCTGTATTTAAGCCGTCTGGTATCATGAGCATTTTTCATCAGGAAGATGGGACCGTGTTACATGCCGTATTCAACCTCAAAGGGCAAACCTTTATGGCCATAGACTATAACCATCAGGACAAACACTCTTTTACTCCAGCTTTATCGCTATTCGTCACTTGTGATTCGGAAGAAGAAATTCATCGTGTGTTTGGTCAGCTATCTCAGGAAGGCCGAGTTTTGATGCCCCTTGAAGCCTCGCCCGTAAGCCAACAGTTTGGCTGGGTCGAAGATAAATACGGTGTTTCATGGCAATTGAATTTGGCAAAAGGGTAATCGACCTATTTTACTTAGCAATACACCATCCTGCATCTTTTTTTGGTATTATTACATGTAGTAGGTGCTAATAAAAGGATGTGTATTTATTGTATACTGCCGATTGTGAAAAATGTTTTGGTTTATGCTGTGTCGCCTTGCCTTATGCCAAATCTGCTGATTTTGCCTTTAACAAGGATGGAGGAACTCCCTGTCAACATCTAAATGCGGATTATCGCTGTGACATTCATAAGAACCTGAGGAATAAAGGCTTGCGAGGCTGTACAGTATATGATTGCTTTGGGGCAGGTCAAAGAATTTCCCAAGTTACATACAACGGAAAAAGCTGGCGAGACGACCCGGCAATAGCTGATGAAATGTTCAATCTATTTCCCATCATGCAGCAGCTTTATGAAATGCTCTATTACCTAAATGAAGCCCTTAGCTTACAAGAAACTCACTCCATCTATACCGAGTTACAAGAAGCAATGGCCAAAACCGAGCAGCTTACGGATCAAGATCCAAAATCCCTCATAGATCTTCATGTACCCACCCATAGGGCGCTAGTCAATGATTTACTTGTACAAACAAGTGAGTTAGTGCGAGAAAAATGTAAGAAAAACATGGAGAACCCTAAACTGAGTAAAAAAATCAAAAGTAGAGATCTGATCGGGGCCAATTTAAGAGGCGCTAATCTGAGAGGTGCCAACCTGAGAGGCGTTCTACTGATTGCTGCTGACCTGCGAGAAGCTGATTTGAGCATGACTGACCTCATCGGGGCAGACTTTAGAGATGCTGATTTAAGTGGGGCTAATCTGGAGGGAAGTATCTTTCTTACCCAAGCGCAATTAAATTCGGCTAAGGGCAATTGTAAGACCAGGCTGCCCTCGTCTCTAAGCGTTCCCAGCCATTGGCTGCATTAGTTTTATTCGTGAGCAACAATACTTACCTAAACGAAAAAGAAGTAGACCGCCCTCGACAAGGTACCGATCTACTTCTGATATTTTAATGTTCACCCCGTAACTTCACTCATCCGGTGCATATTGCTCTGTGGTGCTTTCCTGATAAAAACAGACTTGATGCTTGCATCCATATTGAATAGTAGATCCTGCATCCTCATAATAACCCACATTTTTTTAATTGGCGGGCTTTGTGGCCTCAATTAGATTCAGCAAATCCTGAGTCTTTCTCAGTATCTCCCCCTATAGCTGGACCACCCGGCCCCTCGTATGCAGTCAATATCCAGCTTTGCCCAGTCGAATTTGTTGCTTTAATTATGTACCCATATACGATTCCCCTAGTCTCCGGCTTAAAGCTGCATACTGCTCTGCGTTGGTGTCTGAAAATGCTTCTTCCCGGTTGGATTGTACATGCTGATACTGTGGAAGGCTTGAAAATTGTGACTCCGTAAAATCTATAATATCCTCACCGATTCGGTTGTAATAATGCCAGCCGCTGTCCAGCCATGTCTTCAAAATATCACCACCAAGCCTGTCCTGAACGACAAGCGCTGTGACACCACATTGTCCGGCGGCAGGATTCTTGGCTGTCCATTTAGAGCTAGACTCCAAAGACCAAGCCTGAAACAACGCCTTTTCTAATTTTAAAATACGGTTTGCATTCAATATACATTTCCCCTTTCACAACCATTCTACATTATCCTAAACTGGACTTACTTATTAAAAGAAAAGACCAACCAAGATCTCCTGGTTAGTCTTCTTCTACATATTTTACCTTTACATTCAAAGAATTTTTTCTATGAGCATGATAGTAGAAAACAAAAATGCTAACTATGCTTTCAAGTGAACTCTTAATACAGGTACATCTGGAGAAGCAGATGGATTATCCAGTATTTCGACATGGCTGATCATATCTTGCCCGTCTGGAACGATTACTGGAGTAATTACAGGTAATCCACCCTGTTGAATTGCATCCAGATCAAATTCCATCAATAATTGCCCTGCTTTAATGCTATCTCCTACTTGAACTTTAGGATTAAATCCCTGTCCTTTGAGGGAAACGGTATTAATGCCGACATGTATCAAAACTTGTACGCCAGATTCATGTTCAATAATGAGAGCGTGTTTGCTTTTCTCCATAACATGAGCAACTTTTCCCGCGAAAGGAGCGGTGACCCTACCCTCAGACGGATGAATAGCGATGCCATCCCCCATAGCTTTTGTCGAGAATGCAGGATCTGGAACCTCTTCCAGGGAAACCACTTTTCCTTTAACCGGCGCTACCATGTCGAATTCTTCAATACGGGGAGCCGCCTTCTTTTTCAACCATTTAAACATAACGATGCCACCTTATTTAGAGATTACATTCATAAACAGCAATAGGAAAAAACTTCATCTTTTTAGGAACCGGTTCCACGAATTAAATAAAAACCGGATTGAAACCGATTTCTATTTGAATTATAGTGAATGCCTTTCCATGATGTCAAGGCGATGATGTTCATAACTTACATGAAAAGGAAGTAGACTACTATTTTATTGTCCGGTACATATTTTATGAGGTCAAAAAACTAACAATTGAAGGCATCATAGAGCTTATATAGAGATTCCAATTCGGTTCTTCTTATAGGAAAAAGCAGCCTACAGTGGCTGCTTTTCTACAATACTGTTACTTCGTTAACGCTAGGCTTACCCTTCCAGCGCCTGCTTCAATTCCTCAGGCGAAGCGTCCCACCATTCCTGATTATGCGAAATCAGCAGGCTTCTGAGCGCTGCTTTATCTTCGCTGCCGAGATCATCCAGCATGAAACGGCGTTTGAGTGCATAATCCATACGATTAACATGATCGGCAAGAATTTTCCAGCCGCGTTTGGCTTCGTCGTCAATCAGCATCTCGCAGGCCGTCGCGCCACCATACATACGTCCTTCGGGCGTACGGTCCACAGCTACCCATACCAGCCATACCTGGCGTCCGTTCGGTACGTCCTCTTTATTCGTAGAGAACTTGATTCCACGTTCTACTTTACTTTTGGCATGCATGGCACCGACATCAATTTTCGCCTCTCCGCGGTCAATGATGACCGGGGACATGCTATTCAGGTCGATTGAGCCTGCGCCGAAGCCCTTATGTTTACTCTTGCCACTGACAATATTCAGTGCAATCTGCTTTTTGCCGTCCGGTTGATTTTCACTCATGCGTCACTAGACCTCCAATTTCCGTCTTCACACTCATTCTACACTATAAATATTTTAACTAATAATCTCCCGAAAGCAAACATATACATGCTGTAGATGCTTGTCAACGGGAGGTATCCATTGTATGACCCCAGCACGCACCAAAATCGTTTTATTGTCCACACTAGCCCTCGGACTCCTCGCAGGGACGTTATGGTTTGCCTGGCAACCCCAATCGCAATCCGTCTCTCAGTCCGCAGGCAAACCACTATACGGCTCCGAGTCTGAGTCTGCGCTTGCGCCAAATATGGGCAAGCCTCTAGGGGCCAACATCATGCCCGATCTGCCCAAGAACCCTCCACAGCCCGCTTCAGAAATTCTCAGCAAACGGGTGGTGGAATATCACATTGATGTATCTCTGGAAAAAGGACGGGTTTTGCGAGGCACTGAGACACTGACCTGGAAGCATCCGGGTAAGAAAACTGTGAATGATCTGTATCTTCATCTATACCCGAATGCCTTCTCTTCCATGGAAACCACCTTTATGAAAGAATCCGGCGGAAAGCTGCGCGGAGACACCATGCCTAAGGACGGCTTTGGCTCCATGACGCTGACCGAACTAAAAACAGAAGACGGTTTATCTCTCATGCACCGCACTCAATATGTACAACCAGATGACGGTAACGCAAGCGACCGTTCGCTCATAAAGGTGCGTCTACCCAAGCCGGTACGAGGTGGCGAAGAAATCACACTATATATGAAGTTTGAAGTCAAACTGCCTGGCATTTTTGCTCGTATGGGTGCGACAGATGATTTTGTAATGGCTGGACAGTGGTTTCCAAAGCTCAGCGTCTATGAGACTGCAGGACAACGTGGACGCGCCGAAGAGGGCTGGAACCTCCATCAGTACCATGGCAACTCCGAGTTCTATGCCGACTTTGGAATTTACAGTATACGGATTCGGGTGCCTGAAACACACATCGTAGCAGCGACCGGTTTTCCCACCCGTGGTGCAGTACGACAGAACGGCCAGAAAATATATCAATTTTATGCCGATGATGTACACGATTTTGCCTGGTCTGCTTCACCCAACTTCGTAGCCGTAGAAGAACCTTTCTCTTCTACTGAGGTTCCTGGTGTCAAAATCAAGCTCTATCTGGACCCGTCCCATAAGGAACTCAAAGGACGTTACATGAGCGCAGCCAAGGCTGCCCTTTCGTACTACAGCAAATGGTACGGGCCTTATCCATATTCCACTCTATCCATCGTCGTTCCACCCAAAACAGGCAGTGGAGCCGGCGGCATGGAATATCCGACACTCATCACGGCCGCAGCTGCGGACCAACTGAATCCTGGCTATAATCTGGAACGGACGCTGGTTCATGAAATTGGGCATCAATATTTCTACGGAATGGTAGCCAACAATGAATTTGAGGAGCCTTGGCTGGATGAAGGCTTCACCTCCTATGCAGAGGAACGGCTCATGGAACAAGAGTATGGGCTTACCCCCAACTTGCCATTACAATCGGGACAGGTAGCTTCCCCACAGCCGCTAAACCGTGAGTCCTGGAAGTATGGATCGGCAGCTGAATATGCACAAAATGCCTACTCTCGAGGTAAATTAGTACTACGAGGTATTGAGCGTCAGGTGGGTATGAAAAAAATGGACCGGATTATGCGGACCTACGTCCAGACTTATCGATTCAAGCATCCTACCTCACAGGATTTTCAACATGTCGTGGAGAGAGTGACCGGACGATCATGGAGCCACTATTTTGAACAATATGTATATGACGGCCAGATGGCGGACTTTTCAGTCGATCGCATCATGAACCACAAGCTGGAGAATGGATACGAAGCAGTCGTGACGCTCAGCAAAAAAGGAGCAGATTATCCCAAAATCCCTGTTCAATTTACCTTCAAGGATGGCTCAACGATATTCAAGGCATGGGATGGTGCGGGCAAAAGTACAACTTTCCGACTCAAAAGCGCTTCCCCCGTGTCCTATGTGACTGTAGATCCTCTATACACTATTGCACTGGAGAACAAGCATATTAATAATAGCCTGAAAGCTGAATTGGATGAAAAACAACAAACCCGTTGGAGTGTAAGTGTAACCAAGCTGTTGGAGACACTGCTTGGAAGTCTGTCATGGTGAGGTGTCTATAGATGCGGACTGTTATAAAAGAAGGCTGGGCGCTGGTACGCATACGCTTTTATATCGTTATCATTTTATTTCTGTATCGTTTGCTGTGGGGAGTATTTCTCTATAGGCTGGTACAGTCTGCCGTTATCCCGCTGCTGCTACGTTATCCTGATCAGAGCCAAAACGAACTGGGAAAGACCTTGTTTTGGATGGAGGGACAGATCGCCTTGATGGACAGCCGGGAAGTACATGTGTACTTGTGGATATTACTAGGGGCGACCGTACTGCGCATACTAATCACTCCCTTCATTAGAGCTGGCATATATCAAAGCCTGCATACCGATGCGTCTGAACCGCAAAGCCTGTCCTTCTTCAAGGGGATGAAACGCCACGGTATGTCATCGCTATTGTATTACATCATCGAGTTGGGTTTGCTGCTGCTTCCCGCCTTTTGGGTGGTACCGAGACTCTATCCTATTGTAGTAGGAACGTTGCAATCTTCCTCTTACCTGCTACATTTGTTGCCCTATGCCATGGGGTGGATAGCTTACGGTTGGGTCATTCGGCAGTGCATCCTGTATATGCAGCTGGGCACTGTCAGTGGTCACACCATACTATCCTCCCTGCTCGCCTTCTTTCGCCAGCTTCTTCCGGCTGTTGGTGTATCCCTGTTGCTCGGTACTTGTGTGTTGCTAGTTTTCGGTCTATTTGGCACCGTGGCGATGATTTGGACCGGTATGTTGGCACTGATTCTCCAACAATCGTATCATTTTGTTACCAGTCTGGTCAGGCTGTGGCATATCAGTTCACAGTATCGGCTATGGCACATCGATATCTCCAGCAGAGGCTAACCCCTCACAATATCCTCTCTTCTGTATTTTCAGCTGTCGAAAAAACTTTTTTCTTTCCCGTGCAAACGGCACATAACTGAATACTGTTAACAGAATCTGTTCCTAGAGCGTTAGGAACAGATTTTTTTTGTAACTTTTTGCGATGAAACATTTGCCAAAGCCTGCTGTCTTTGTTACAATAATCGCAGTGAACTGATAGTAACAACTTTGTAATCTTTATTGTAACCTTTATCTTAAAAACATCGTTGTCGTGAATACTGCTCTCCAAGGTGCACATCTTAAGTTAAGCCTAATTCCTGGCACCTAGGAAGCGGGGGAACCAGTTTGGGTGAATTGATCTCGCAACAGAGTGGTCATAGGGGAACCTTCTACCGAATCCTTAAGCTAACCTCGCAGGCATTGGAAGGGGTATATTTTTTTTGAAGAAGAAGCTAACGATCGCAGCCATGGGTCTCGCCATTGCCTTTACATCTTTTACATTCGGTGGCAGCAGTGCATTTGCAGACTCTAAGATGGACCAGGTCATCCAAGATGCCAAAGGAACGAACTACAGAAGCGGAGGCACTACACTCGAGGGATTCGATTGCTCCGGCTTCACAATGTATGTATTCAACAAACTGGGAATTAAACTGCCGCATCAATCTGGATCACAATTCAAAATGGGTTCTTCTGTATCCCGCGATGAAATGAGACCAGGCGACCTGGTGTTCTTCAACACCACAGGAAGAGGCGTTTCCCATGTAGGTATCTTCGTAGGTGAAGGGAAATTCGCCCACTCCTCGACTTCACGTGGTGTAGTAGTTAGCTCACTGAACGAAAATTATTACGCTAACCGTTATGTCGGTGCAAAAAGAATTATGAGCACAGACGCTTACCATTCTGTAGCTTCAGATATTCCTGATGACGACAACGTAGAATAACTACCGCACAGCAAGCTAACCCTAGCCGCAATTTGATTCTGGCCGGAATCGAATTGCGGTTTTTTATGTCCACTACATCGCAATGATTATCATTACTGACGAACTGACACCTCAAAAGGTTTCAATTTTAGCGAACATCGTCGGTTTTACCGTCACCGCTGGGGGAGCATATGAGCAGTAAATCCTTCTTATTGAATGTATACCCGACTTAGGTAAGAAATAAACACGCTTGCCATTCTCCTACAACTTGTCTACAATCTGTGGTTAATGATTGAAGTACCTGCATAAGGAGGAATGGAAAAGTGCCGGCCTCAATATCCAACTACCGGATCGTACCGATGGACGAGCATCAAGCGGCTGAAATCTGTGAGTGGCGCTATGATCCCCCCTACAACATATACGGCTGGCTTCCCTGGGAACAAATGAAGGCACTTGAAGTCGAATTTGGAAGTCCCACGCTTCGCCAAGAGCAATATGTTGCGGTCCTGGACGAAGAGAATGAGCTGACGGGATTTGCTCAATATTTCCCTATGGTCGGTGTGACCCGGCTGGGTCTTGGAATGCATCCCGAAAGATGCGGACATGGCACAGGCTCCAATTTTGTCCGGGCCATTGCCGAGGAAGCCAGACGACGTCATCCGCAGAATGAAATTGACCTAGAGGTTCTCACTTGGAATCAGCGGGCTATCCGAGCCTACAAGGCAGCTGGATTTGAGCTGACGGATACCTATGAACGCCAGACTCCAGATGGCAGAAAGCCGTTCCATTGTATGGTATATCGTCCTGAACAACAGAATCGGATTCTATAAATAAGAGCGCCTTCACTATACAACCGCGATGTTGTATAACGAAGGCGCTCTTCATATATACGACAGATCATTACAAACTCAATGACTGCTGCGCATTTTTTCGAAAGCTTCATTATATTGTTGGGCTTCCTTAATATCTACGGCCATAATACCGCCATCGTCCCAGGAGGTCAAACGCAGAGTCACGGTCTTGTAATCAATCGTAATAAATGGATGGTGATTAAATGCCTCAGATATAGCGGCAACTTCATCCACGAAGGCAATTCCTTTCATAAAACTGGAAAAATTATATTTCCGAACGATCCAACGTCCTTCCTCCAGTTCCCAGCCCTCCAGCTTCTCCAGATGTGCTTCAATCTCTTCTTGTGTAAAAGGCATGTTACGAACTCCTCCCCGTTTATACGGAAGCCTTTCAGCCGCTTAGATGCGGCCAAAACTACGATATATTGGTGTACATATTACCACGGCCCCGTTGATAAATCCATAAGACGGCCATCAAATCAATGGGACCGACGTCAGCTCCTCATCCCCGATGAGTACATAGATCCGGTGCTGCTCCGGCTCATAAATCACAACACCGCTGCCTACAGTGATTATAGGTTCTGTGCCCAGTGCATAAAATAAGTCTTCTGCCAAAGCCTCATTGACTTCCTGGCACCCCGCTGGGTCCAGCCTGTCCCAATCTTCTGCTTCCATTTCAAAAAATTCATAGCTATCTGGAATGCGTCCCACAGCCTCTGTCAAATCGTTCAAAATTTGTTCATACTCGCGCCCATGCTTTACTCCCATGCTATTTCCTCCAGTGGTTCAGCGATTCAATACATAATCACTTTATTATACCGGAAATTCGCCCTTAACAAAAAAGAGAGTTTTGTCGATAAATACTATAATCCGTCTCATAATGACGCGCTTGGGGCAAGGACGACCCATGCGGCATGAAAGGATTCAAAATCTATTCTCATGGATGAGGTGTATCATGCAAATTACAACCATTATTGGACTTGTGCTCGGGCTTTTGTCACTGGTCGTCGGGATGATCCTGAAGGGCGCGCCAGTCGTCAATCTGGTCAATAATCCCGCTGCTTACATGATTATTTTCGTCGGAACAGCAGCAAGTATATTCATGGCGTTTCCGATGGATGACATGAAACGGGTGCCAAAGCTGTTTAAAATTATTTTCACCCAGCAGAAATTGCTGGATCGCAAGGAGCTTATCGGTACATTTACCGAATGGGCATCCATTACCCGTCGTGAAGGTCTGCTCGCGCTGGAATCCAAGGTCGAAGAGATCGACGATCCCTTTATGCGCGGCGGTATGCGTATGATTATCGATGGTAATGATCAGGAGTTCGTACGCGATGTTCTGATGGAAGACATTAACGCTACCGAAGATAGACACCGCGCAGGCGCACTAATTTTCTCCCAAGCCGGTATGTACGCTCCAACACTCGGGGTACTCGGTGCGGTTGTAGGTCTGATTGCCGCTCTAGCCGACCTTAGTGACATGGAAAAACTGTCCCATGCCATTGCGGCCGCCTTTATTGCAACGTTGCTCGGTATTTTTACAGGTTATGTCCTATGGCATCCAATGTCCAACAAGCTGAAACGGCTATCCAAAAAAGAAGTGGAACTTAAGTTAATGATGGTCGAAGGTCTGCTTTCGATTCAATCCGGTATCTCGACGATTGCCATCAGCCAAAAGCTAGCAATCTTCCTAACTCCAACCGAACGGGCTTCGATGACCCAGAAGGATGGCGATTCCAGTGAGTAAAAAGAGACATGAACCGCATGAAGAGCATGCTGACGAAAGCTGGCTGTTGCCATATTCCGACTTAATGACCCTTCTGTTGGCTCTTTTCATTGTCTTATTCGGTATGAGCTCGCTCGATGCCAAAAAATTTGAAACTATGGCTCAATCCTTGAGTTCAGCTTTTAGTGGCGGTACTGGCGTGCTGGATCACTCGGCCGCGAATCCGTCGTCACAATCCATGGATATGGGCAAAAATAAAGAAGAGGTATCGCAACCTTTAAAATCAAAAGCCACTTCTACCTCTGATCTGCAGAAGCAACTCGCCCAGCGGGAAGAAGAAGATTTAAAGAAGCTTAAAAAACAAATGGATCAGTATATTCAAAATAACGGCCTGTCCACTCTACTGAACACCAAGCTGAACCAATCCCAGCTGATGATCACCATTAGTGATAATGCCCTGTTTTCATCTGGGCAGGCCGAAGTAAAGCCAGAAGCGAGAAAGCTAGCCAAATCCATTTCCAGCATGCTCCAGCAGTTTCCTGGTTATGATGTTATCGTATCCGGTCATACCGACAATGTACCTATTTCCAATAGTCAGTTTCCGTCCAACTTTGATTTGAGTGCCAAGCGCTCGCTCAATTTCTTGCGTATTTTGCTGCTCAATCCGCAGCTCGATCCTACCAAGTTTGTATCCATCGGATATGGCGAGTATCGACCATTGGCAAGCAATCAGACTGGAGAAGGACGCGCCAAAAACCGTCGTGTCGAAATTTCCGTTCTTCGCAAATATCAGAACGGTACACAAGTTATTAGTCCTACCTCAAGCTCGAATGAAGGTTGATCATGAATATGTTATATGAACAAAGGCACCGCCGCATTTTTTATGCAGCTGGTGCCTTTTGATTTAGTGATTCCTGTTGTCTAGCCCTGCCATATAGGAGAACCCAGCGCTGAAGGCTATAAGAAGGCCTCTGGCCTTAGCTAAGTGTATAATCAAGCATCTGGCCCAGTTCCAGCTTTTCAGCCTCTGTTAAATCGCGCCAGGCGCCTTTCTGAAGGGACCCCAATCGAATATTCATGATTCGCAGGCGCTGCAGTTTTCTAACTTCATAACCGAAGGCAGCACACATACGTCGGATCTGACGATTTTTCCCTTCTGTCAGAATAATACGGAATACATACTCAGATACACGTGTTACCTCACAGGGCAGCGTCCGATGACCGAGTATCTTCACACCGCTGGACATCCCCTGCACAAAGGATGGCGTGACCGGACGATCCACTGTTACCATATATTCTTTCTCATGCTTGCCTTCTGCCCGTAAAATCTTATTCACAATGTCCCCATCATTGGTCAATAAAATGAGACCTTCCGAATCCTTATCCAAGCGTCCAATTGGGAATATCCGTTGCGGGTGCCCCACAAAATCGACAATATTGCCTCTAATGTGACTCTCTGTCGTGCTAGTAATGCCGACTGGCTTGTTCAATGCAATATAGACGTGATCGGACTTATCGCGCAGTGGCTTGCCGTTCACACGAACATCATCGCCTTCTTCCGCTTGACTGCCCAGCACGGCCACTTCGCCGTTAATCGTCACGCGGCCGCTCTCTACCAGCTTGTCCGCCTCCCGGCGCGAGCAAAAGCCAGTTTCGCTGATAAATTTGTTAATGCGCAACCTGTGTACCCTCCATTTCTACGAACACACTTCCTCCTGCCCCCAGCCCGTTACTCGGGCTTGGCAATCGGAAGCTGCACGAGGGCGGTTGTTCCCTCTCCCTCTATGCTTTCAATATCCAGTGTGCCTTTATGGCTCTGTATAATACGCTGGCTGACCATAAGCCCTAGTCCTGTACCTGTTTCTTTATTTGTGAAAAAAGGTTCTCCCAGCTTGGATAGCATTTCTGCGGGAATACCCGTTCCCTGGTCCCGTATGAAGATTTTAACGCTTTCTCCCTCTAAGAACAAATGAATTGTGATGATGCCGCCTTTACTCATAGCCTCCATGCTATTTTTAAGTAAATTAATGAATACCTGTTTTAACTGATTTTCTTCAGCATATACCAAGGCAGGCTCGTCCGTAACCTGAAGGTTGAATACAATACCCAACAGATGCGCCTGGCTATCTAGCAAAGAAATAACATCACTCACAATATAACGAACATCTTTTTTCTGAAAATGTACTGCCTGTGGCTTTGCCAATATTAAAAACTCGCTAACGATCAAATTGATGCGATCCAGCTCAGACATCATAATATCGTTGTGTTTCATATTCAACACTTGATTTTGCTGCTGTAGTTGTAGGAAGCCACGTAGCGTGGTTAATGGATTACGAATCTCATGCGCTACGCCTGCCGCCAGTTGTCCTACGGTTGTCAGCTTCTCTGATCTACGTAGCAGTTCCTCCATCCGGTTACGCCCTGTGATATCACGCGAGACACAGATAAAGCCTAAGATTTCGCCTTGTTCATCCAGAATAGGTGAAGTACTCATACTAATCTCTACTGTACTTCCATCCTTACGCATTCGTAGGGTCTCGCTTGATACGATGCTTTCTCCCTGAAGCAGGCTCTCCTTCTGAAATTCATACTCCTCCTGTTGCTGCGGAGGCACAAACTCCAGCTTACGGCCAACCAATTCTTTCTTGGTCCACCCGTACAAAGCTTCGAAGGCATGGTTGACCCGAACAACACGATCCTCCTGATCGGTTACATGAATTGCATCTGCCGTCTGATTAATAACCGATTCTAGATGCTCCTTTACAGAACGGTTTTCTTCATACATTTGTTCAAGTCTTCTCGTATACATCCCCAGGTTGTAGGCCATCGCATTGATGCGCTCACCCAGCTGTGCAAGCTCATGGCCGCCCTTAATTTCTAGCCGTGTATCAAAATGGCCGTCAGCCATCTCGTTCACTTTTCCCAATATCGACTGAATCGGACGGACAAATAGGCTGGCGAGCACATAGCTTCCAATGATCACAACCTCCAATAGAACAATGGAAATAGCAACTAAACTGATTAATTGCTTGGATATAACAGAAGCGATTGTATCATAATTCATGACAATACGAATGACATAGGAATCACGGTTTGTCGGATAAAAAGGTATGTAGCTGACAAGCACCCGTTCGCCTTTAATATAACAATCTTGTACGATACTCTCTCCCGAAAGGATCGCCCTGGACACGGCCAAACGATCCTCAGGCACTCTCGTTAGTTGATACGTGCCGAATTGGATCGGTTCGTTGTACATGTAGTAGTGCTTTCGATCGTTACCGTTCTTGTCCATCGTAGCGCCACCAAAGGTTGCAGGGTTGATTCCTGTTATCTCCAAAATGCGATAATCCACTTGCTGAGTCTGCTTCACAATCTCAGCTGGGCTCAGGATAGGTATAAAATCCTGGACTGAAGTATCCTGGAAGGATATTCGAATTAAGTAGTTACGTTTTTGATCATAATAAAATCCCCATTTATTAATATGTGAGGAACCTGAATCTGTGTAATCAAAAGAACTGGTCCAAAAATGATCCAGGTTCTGACCATGCGCCATGGCCACCTGTCCATGTTTATATAATTGGTCAACTGCATTTTTCCAATACCCCATTAATGGATCGGATGACGTTAGCTCTTTAGGATTCGAAGATTTGACAACCTTATATCCCTGTCCATCTCGGATCATCAAAGAGATATTAATATCCCTGTGGAGTGTAGCTATCTGTTGTAGCTGTTCCTGCTGGATATTACGAATATCGGGATCGAGCTGATTGGCAGCCAACGTAGCAGAAAGCCACAGATTATATCCGAGCTGCTTGTCAACGGCCTCCCAGCTATGTCGGGTTTGTTCGATAGCTCCTCCGATGATTTTAGCCGTCAGAACCATTTTGGTTTCACTATCACTTCTTAGATTTTCGTGGGTCGTGTAGTAATTGAGTGCGATGTTTAACAATAGGATAAACAGGACCGACCCCGACAAAATGATCGTTATTCTGATTTTTATCGACACACTGATTTCTCACCTCTTGCCGTATGCTGGCGATTACTGGCAATTGCTAACTCAATGATACCGTAATAGTGCCTGGGATACCAGCATTTACATTTACCGGATATACATAAATACACATCCTGTGAACAATGTTGTCAATAGGCGAGCATTTACCTACAATGTATTAAGATAATCATCCACATATAGTCCACAAATACACAGATGTTATTATAAACTGTGGATAAATCTGTGGACAAGTATGGTGTTATCCACAATTTTATTCACATCATGTTAACAACGGAATACTTGTTCGTTGGATAATTCCGCGTTTGAAAGGAGCATTTTCCCAGTGACCATTATGGATCACGCCTATTGGATGAGAGAAGCCATTCAGGAAGCGTACAAGGCAGAAGCGTTGGGTGAAGTCCCCATCGGAGCTGTCATTGTAAAAGATAATGAAATCATCGGTCGCGGCTACAATTTGCGCGAGACCGACACCGACCCAACTGCACATGCAGAGATGGTTGCCATCCGGCAGGCCAGTGAGCATTTGGGCGCTTGGCGCCTGCTGGATTGCAGGCTGTATGTCACTTTGGAGCCGTGTCCGATGTGCGCTGGAGCCATTGTGCAATCACGCGTCCCCCATCTAATATACGGCACCACAGATCCCAAGGCGGGTTGTGCAGGCACGCTAATGAATTTATTGCAGGAGCCTCGGTTCAATCATTGTACAGAAGTAACCCGCGGTGTACTTCAGGAGGAATGTGCCTCCATGCTAACAAACTTCTTTCGGCAGCTCCGGCAAAAAAGAGCGGCTGCCAAATTGTCTCCTCCTTCATCTCCATCCTGAGGAGGAAAAGTCCAAAGCTCTTCATCTCACTGCTAATTCCGCGTGAAAGGAGATCACCTTATGCCTATGAGCTTGTATAATACGCCTCAAGGTATCTTTTTACGTCCCCTAAGCTTGGAGGATGGCGAAGCCCTTCTCGCCCTTAGACTTCGAAATAGGGACTCTCATGCGCCCTATGAGCCACTGTATGAGGATTCATTTTTCACTTTAAAAAAACAACAGGATTACATCCGTGAGAGATTGCATCAAGCGGAAGAAGATCGAGGGTACTTGTTTGGTATCTTTCTCTTAAAACAAGAACGGCTGATAGGTTACATCTCCATTTCCAATCTGGTGCGTGGAGTTGGACAATTCGCCGACGTCGGCTATATGATGGATCAACATGAGCAGGGTAAGGGACATATGACGGCCGCTTTAAAGTTGATCATACAGTATGCCTTCCGTGCCTTATCTCTACATCGTCTCCAAGCAGGTACCCTTCTGCATAATGATCGCTCACAACGTGTATTACAGAAGTGTGGCTTTCAACCGGAAGGTATTGCTCGCAAGCTGGTACAGATTCAGGGCGAATGGCAGGATCATCAGATGTTCGGGATTCTAGCTGAAGATGACGTGTGACGAATCTGAACAACTGCACAGAGGACAACTTAATCATGAACAAAAAAACCGCCCGGCCTATGCCGAGCGGTTTTCTTACATCACATTCGAAGAAATGATGTTTGTAATCCTGTCATCCTCTGTTTAAGGAGATACAGTTTGCATTTTTTGTTGTAGTTGTTCGATAGTGAGGACTTGGTCAGCTGTTGGAATCCCCACTTTAAATGATGCTTTTTCATTGATTTTGCTGTATTGCGAGTAGCCTGTTACAGACAACTTCACATTATCTTTCGTAGAAGGATCATTCACTTCCACGTTCGCATTCAGATCTTGATACACAGGAACGTTATCCTTGTTCAAAGCAGTGTTAATGTCAAACTGTTTCACTGTCAAATAGTTCTTCAACTCATCCAGCTTTTTGCTAACTTCGCTGGTGTTGGATTGCAGTTCTTTTTTCGCTTCAGCCAGTTCTTCCTTCTTCACTTGAAGCATGCCAGCATATTCGTCTTTAGACATTATATCCAAGACCTTAGGAAGCGCCTTAGTGATAAATGTATTGGTCGCTTGCTTCACGTTATCGTTCGTGATTTTAAACTGAACCACTTGTTTAGCTTCAACGCCTTGCGGCAATTTAGCATCTTTAGGATCAATATCAAAGAAATACGTAGCTTGATCATACTCGCCCATGATCGCAGCAATCACTTCGTTCGCAAATTTCTGAGATTTTTCCTGATCCATGGTTGCTGGGTTAAATTCTTGTCCCGTTTGTTTAGCCAGTTCTTGTGGATCAATGAGCAGGAATTTACCTACAACATCCTGTGGAAGCGGGTAAAATGGAATATTAGGAATTTTAACGTACAATTTATCTTTAGTCATTACCATTGGAATCGTAAAGCTAGTAGAAAGATCACCTTTCAAATGAATGCCAAGCGTCATTTCAGATTGGAAAGGCTCCTTTTGGTATACGCCATCCAGTGTAATATCAGCATTTTTCAGCATGCTAGTTACCATTGCACTTTGCTCAGCTGGCACAGAAGCGGAGGTAATTGTCAGTTCCTTAACGGTAAATTGACTTTTGGATTCATAGGAATTCAACTTCATCGCATTTGCTGTACCAGTCGTAACAGCTTCCTTCGGTTCTAACTTCTTGCTACAACCTACCAGCGCTACCGTCATTAGCAACACCATAGTGAGGACCAAGACGGATAATTTTTTACTCATTGTGTAGATTCTCTCCTCTCATAATTAACCCCTTTTTTTATGCTAACAAAAAAATACACTCCCTCTATTTTAACTCATATTCATAAACGGCGAAACACTTATTGGAAAATTTTCTTGCAATAAGCACAAAGACACCCTGGCTCTCTAACCAGGGTGTACTATACTTCTTAATATTTTTAGGAGAAAAGTCTGACTGCTTATGAACCTTGTCTGTTATGGTGATCCACGTGATTGCGCTGTTTCACCTTCTTGGAACCGGATAACGGCTCTTGTTGATGACTACGCTCACGCTTTTCGTTACTTCCACCAGAATCCTGAGCCTCGGGAACAGGAACAGCTCTAGGTTTGCCCATTTACGCATCCTCCATTCTCAGTCTAAATTATTGGCACATCAACGAATCCGTTTATTACCATTTAAAATAGGACTATAGATGGTTCAGATCTTCCGTTTTATCGTGATTCAGTGAATCCTGATGACGACGATCATTACGATCCTGCTGCACTTGCTGTGCCTGATGACTATTGACTGGACGTTGTTCCAAATCATCGACAATGTTGGACAGGTTTTTATCCAATCCGTTTTTGGCCTTGGTCATGTAACCTTCCTCCTCATTCCTTCATGACTACGAGTGCGTTAATGACTGTAATGTTTGGGCGCATTGGTGAATGTGCCGCGTATAATCGGACACCAGCTGTTGAATGATATCTGTTCGTTCATCCACAGACCGTCCGTCACGCTCTACATCGACTAAGCTAACCTGTACCTCCCGAGAATCTACATACGTACATGCAAAGTTAAAGGAGTACATTTGTCGGCCTTCTACCTCGATATGGATTCGTATAGCCCGGTTATCAGCTTCATCTGCCTGTACCTGTGATTTATCCCCTGAATTCAAAAGAATCGGCAGTTGTTCCTGCCAGGCCTCTACCAGCTTTTGCTGATCTACTGTCATTTCTCGATTCATGCCAGCACCT
Source organism: Paenibacillus sp. FSL W8-0439 (assembly GCF_038008995.1). Lineage (NCBI taxonomy): Bacteria > Bacillati > Bacillota > Bacilli > Caryophanales > Paenibacillaceae > Paenibacillus > Paenibacillus sp. FSL W8-0439. The sequence goes on along the minus strand of NZ_JBBPAK010000001.1, from coordinate 124,803 downwards.
CCACATCTGATAACGTGTGAAAAAAACAGGTTTTTTATACAACAAAAAAGCCATTCTTCACGATCCTGATCATTAGCATATAGAGCCTAATGTACCAGCTATCAGATTCGAATGGCTTGGTTTTATTTAGAATATGGCGGAGAGGATGGGATTCGAACCCATGTGAGCTTGCACTCTAACGGTTTTCAAGACCGCCCCGTTATGACCGCTTCGGTACCTCTCCAGGTGGTAAATGGATAAAGCTGCTTCCCTCTATTAAACAACTCAGGCGCAACAAAATTATTTTACCACAGAATTTTTAAGAATGCAAGGCTTACTGTTTAGGAGTTATAACCTCAATGCCTCGCATGTATGAACGTAGCACTTCGGGAATCACAATGCTTCCGTCCTCTTGCTGATAGTTCTCCAAAATAGCAGCTACAGTCCGTCCTACAGCCAATCCTGAACCGTTCAGTGTATGTACAAATTCAGGCTTTGCCTTCGCATCTGGACGAAACCGGATGTTTGCACGACGCGCTTGGAAGTCTTCAGTGTTGGAACAGGAAGAAATCTCACGGTACATGCCGCTCTCCGGCAACCATACTTCCAGATCGTACGTTTTGGCAGACGTAAAACCCATATCTCCTGTGCAAAGTGCCAGCACCCGATATGGAAGTCCAAGCAGCTGCAAAACACGCTCAGCGTTATTCGTCATTTTCTCTAATTCTTCATAAGAGGTATCTGGGTGAACCAGCTTGAGCATTTCCACCTTATTGAATTGATGCTGACGAATCAAGCCACGTGTATCACGCCCTGCTGATCCTGCCTCTGAGCGAAAGCAAGAGCTGTATGCCACATAATATTTAGGAAGCTGATCTGCATTCATAATCTCTTCACGGTGGTAGTTCGTTACCGGAACTTCGGCCGTAGGAATAAGATAATACTCGGTATCACGCAGTTTAAACAGATCCTCTTCAAACTTCGGAAGCTGACCCGTTCCGTACAGACTGTCCCGATTTACAATGTATGGAGGTAGCATTTCTTCATAACCATGCTCACTGCTGTGCAGATCCATCATAAAGTTAATTAGCGCACGTTCCAATCGCGCTCCCAGTCCCTTATAGAACGTAAAACGAGAACCCGTCACCTTAGCTGCAGCCTCAAAATCAAGAATATCTAGATCCTGAGCCAACTCCCAATGCGCTTTGGGTGTAAAAGAAAACTCGCGCGGCTCCGACCAGCGGCGAATTTCCACATTATCCTCTTCCGAAGCGCCTACAGGCACAGTCTCATTAGGAATATTAGGAATCGACATCACCAGTTCGTCGATCTGAACTTCCAGTTCCCGCACTTGCTCATCCAATTCTTTAATACGATCGGAGACCTGGCGCATTTCAGCAATAAGATCATCCGCATTTTCCTTATTCTTCTTCAACTTGGCTACTTCACCAGATACGACATTCCGACGATTTTTGAGTCCTTCACTTTCCTGAAGCAACTCACGACGGCTTACATCCAGATCTGTAAAACCATTAATCAGATCCAGAGATTTACCTCTGTTCTGTAAAGCTTTCTCAACCCGACCAAGCTCATTACGCAAAATCTTTATATCTAACACAGGTGATCCCTCCTACACTACAAACCTGACTTTCCGCTATCCGCGGACCATATCCACAAAATACTGATGTAACCGGTAATCGTCTGTTAATTCCGGATGGAAGGATGAAGCCAGCAGATGACCCTGACGGGCTGCTACAATCTCGCCGTTATACTCAGATAGCACATCTACTCCCATTCCGACAGATTGTATTAAAGGCGCGCGTATAAACACCGCACGAACCGGCTCCTCAATCCCTTTAATGTTCAAGTCAGTTTCAAAGCTTTCTCGTTGGCGACCAAAGGCATTACGCGATACTGTAATATCCATGAGTCCCAAATGTGCTTCTTCCTGTCCTTGAATCGTCTTGGCCAGTACAATCAATCCCGCGCAAGTGCCAAATACAGGCTTCCCTTGATTGGAAAATTGGCGTATAGCCTCTATAAAATCATACTTGCGCATTAGCTTACCGATAGTGGTGCTTTCACCACCAGGAATGATAAGACCGGACAGCTCATCGAGCTGTTCGATCTTCTTCACTGCTATACCTTCAGCACCCGCACGTTCAACACTTCGTATATGCTCAGCTACAGCGCCTTGCAGCGACAATACACCTATTTTCATGCCGGTCCCTTCTTTCTTACCAACCACGATCTTGCATGCGCTCATGCGATGCCAGTTTGGAAATTTCAATGCCTTTCATAGGAGTCCCCAAATTCTTGGACACTTCTGCAATCAGCTTGTAATCCGTATAATGAGTGGTCGCTTCCACAATGGCCCGTGCAAATTTCTCAGGACTATCCGACTTGAAGATACCAGAACCTACAAATACACCATCAGCGCCTAAATGCATCATCAACGCAGCATCTGCAGGTGTTGCTACACCGCCCGCTGCGAAGTTAACCACTGGAAGCTTACCAAGCTCATGCACTTCCAACAGCAGCTCATAAGCAACTCCGAGGTTTTTCGCTTCTGCATACAGCTCGTCCTTTGACAGGTTTTGCACCTTGCGAATTTGACCATTGATAAAACGCATGTGACGAACAGCCTCAACAATATTTCCAGTTCCCGGTTCACCCTTTGTACGGATCATAGATGCGCCTTCACCGATACGACGCAATGCTTCCCCTAGATCCTTTGCTCCACAAACAAATGGAACGGTGAACTCCCGTTTATCGATATGGAATACCTCATCCGCAGGTGTCAATACTTCGCTCTCATCGAGGTAGTCAACACCTAGAGATTCCAGTACCTTTGCCTCAACAAAGTGACCAATACGAGCCTTAGCCATAACAGGAATAGAAACAACCTTCATTACCTCTTCCACAATCGTAGGGTCAGCCATGCGAGCAACCCCACCCGCTGCACGGATATCCGAAGGCACTCGTTCAAGAGCCATTACGGCCGTAGCGCCTGCTGCCTCAGCAATTTTAGCCTGTTCAGCGTTCATGACATCCATGATTACGCCGCCTTTTTGCATCTCTGCCATACCTCTTTTTACACGTGAAGTTCCCGTTTCCATGTCGTTGCCTCCTGTAAGGGTTACGTTTAGATTTCTAACTTAAGATTTTACCGTACGAACGCCAAATACACAATCATTTCAAGTTGCAAAATAAGTAATGCAGAACAGGTTAGACCGGTTAGCGTTTCATCTTTAGAAGAGATTTTTAATTCCCTGGAACAAATCGCCGAAGAAATCACCAATTGCCCGGAAAAGCATTCGGAACCAACCACCCTCTTCTACTGCTGTAGTTGTAACCAAATCAACAGTTTTCGTCTGGCCTTTATCCACGCCATCCGTTTTGTATGTGTACGTAATCGTTCCGACTTTTGCCCCTTGCTTCAAAGGTGCCACGAGAGAGCTTGCTGGTGTTATATTCGTTGTAAAGGTTACCTTAGGATTGCTCGCACCCTTGGGCACGATAAAACTTACTGCATCTTTTGTGACGATCGGCACTTCTGTTTCTGTACCTTTGGTCACAGGCACATTCTCAACGCCCTTAACCACTGTCTTTGGAGCCACAACCTGCTTCACTTCAAAGTTATCAAAGCCATAATTCAACACTTTAGCCGTCTCTGTAAAACGGTGTGCATCAGAGTCAGCGCCCATAACTACACTGATGAGACGCATTCCATTACGTTCAGCCGTACCTGTAAAACAGTTTCCAGCATTAGCCGTATGACCTGTTTTCATTCCGTCTAAGCCTGGATAAGCAAACTTTCTAAAGTTAGTAATATTTTTGTTCGCTTCTAGCATCCAGTTATAGTTAATAATCGGTGCTTTATCCGTTGGACGGAATTTGTACGATTGAATTGTGGTAAACCGTGTATAATCTGGATGGTCCTTAATGATGTAACCTGCTAGAGTAGCTGCGTCTCTCGCAGTCATCACAGTTTCCCGGTCTGTGTCCGGTTGAAACCCTGCAGGCATATCCTTGCGATCCAAGCCAGTCGAGTTGATAAAATACGTATTTTTCATACCCATTTTCTGAGCTGTTGCATTCATTAGTTTCACAAAATCCTGCTCGGTTCCAGATACGCGTTCAGCAAGAGCTACTGTTGCATCATTGGCAGAACCTACTGCCATGGCAATATAAAGCTCTTCTACCGTATGTTGATCCCCTTGAGCCAAAAAAATACGTGATCCGATACTCTTAGAAGCATTCTCGTTCACTGTAACCTTATCCGTCCACTTAAGTTTGCCTTGCTTAACCTGCTCCGCTACGATGTACTCTGTCATCATTTTGGTCATACTGGCTGGCGGGAGCGGCTCATCTGGATTCATAGAAAGCAAAACCTGCCCAGTGGAAGGCTCAATCAAAATAGCTGAACGAAGTGCCAGACTAGGGGGGTTAATAGAACCTGTTCCCGTGATATTCGTTGCCTCTGTTGCCGCTCCAGCAGCAAAAGTAGCCACGCTTGAATCGAAATTGCCTACAACAGGTAAGGCCGACATATACATCATATTAAGCACCATGACTGCAGTCACACTCTTTTTAATCATGCTGCGTTTATTATTTTTCTTAAAATTGTTCGCTTTCAAATGAATACAAACTCCTCTCGTACCTCAACCCGAACCGCTATGCTATGTATAACGAGACGGTGGTTACAGCCTTTACTTGGCCAAAGAATTAATGTTTTAGTATTATACAATTTAGTGTCATTTCGTTTCCTAAGATATAGCTTGTCATGAGCATTCTGTGCCCGAATCTTCTTAACTGGTAGGAATCGTCCAAAATACCTAAGCGTCCTAATTCATCAATAACCTCATGAGAAGGCGGACACTTGTCTATTCTATCACAGGGGTATCTCTAAAAAAAGACAGGCAGAGCGAAATGCGCTCTGCCTGTCGTCAAGTCTATTACAGCCGAACTTTATAGAGAGTAGTTTGGTGCTTCTTTCGTAATCTGCACATCATGCGGATGGCTTTCGCGCAGACCTGCACCTGTAATACGGATAAAGCTTGTATCGTTTCGAAGCTCCTCAATATTAGCAGTACCACAATATCCCATACCAGAACGAAGACCGCCCAACAGCTGGTGCACAGTGTCGGAAAGTGGTCCTTTATAAGCAACGCGTCCCTCAATACCTTCCGGCACCAATTTCTTGTCGTCATCTTGGAAATAACGATCTTTACTACCTTGCTTCATCGCAGCCATAGAGCCCATACCACGATATACTTTGAAGCGACGTCCTTGATAAATTTCCGACTCGCCTGGGCTTTCTTCCGTACCTGCAAAAAGACTTCCCAGCATTACTGCAGAGGCCCCTGCCGCAATGGCCTTTGTAATTTCACCAGAGTATTTAATACCGCCATCTGCAATAATCGGAATATTATATTCACGTGCTACTGTTGCACAATCATAAATAGCTGTTATTTGTGGAACACCAATCCCTGCAATTACGCGTGTTGTACAGATAGAGCCTGGACCAATACCGACCTTAACGACCGATGCTCCTGCTTCAATCAATTCGCGCGTTCCGTCACCTGTAGCTACATTACCTGCTACAATCGTCAGGTCAGGATATGTTTTACGCAACTCGCGGACTGCTTCAATAATGTTAATATGATGGCCATGAGCGGAATCCACAACAATCAAATCCACACCAGCTTTTACAAGTGCATCAGTCCGTTCAAACGTATCCTTGGAAATGCCGACAGCCGCACCGACCAGAAGACGCCCTTGTGCATCCTTCGCTGCGTTCGGAAATTGAATAGCTTTCTCAATATCTTTGATGGTGATCAAACCTTTGAGGTAGTTCCCTTCATCGACCAGTGGAAGCTTTTCAATTTTATGCTTTTGCAAAATGACTTCCGCTTCCTGTAAAGTCGTGCCTACTGGTGCAGTTACCAGTTCTTCCTTCGTCATGACTTCACTAATTTTAAGATCAAAGTCGTGAATAAAGCGAAGATCACGGTTAGTAATAATACCCACCAATTTGTTCTCTTCGTTTACAACAGGCACACCGGAAATACGATATTTACCCATAACGGCCTCAGCATCGGATACCAAGTGATCCGGAGTCAATGAGAATGGGTTGGTGATAACACCGCTCTCTGAGCGTTTAACCTTATCTACCTCTACCGCTTGCTGTTCAATCGACATATTTTTATGAATAACACCAATACCGCCCTCACGAGCCATCGCAATTGCTAACACTGCCTCAGTAACAGTATCCATACCAGCACTCATTAAAGGAATGTTCAGCTTCACGTTATCACTCAAACGAGTCGCTACGCTTACTTCTTTGGGCAGTACCACCGACTTACGAGGTACCAACAAAACATCGTCAAAGGTAAGGCCTTCCTTACCGAATTTATCTTCCCACACCAAGATGATCCTCCTTCAAAATGTTTAGTCTGTATTGGTCTTGTTGTCTGTCCGACATGGACAAATCAAGGCTCTCTGAAAATATATTATTGCAATCTTAGCAAAGCGGTATAGGGGTGTCAAGCCTTCATCAACAGCCCTAACCCGTAGTATTTCCCTGTACAAACAACTGTACTCCTACGAAGGACAACTATTATAAACAAACGGCTTTAAAGGTACCAAAGGAGTAAGAATATAAATAAATTCACTTATATACAAAAAAGGATCATGATCTTTTTGAGATCATGATCCTTTTTACTTGTTGCTTGGCAACGTCCTACTCTCCCAGGACCCTGCGGTCCAAGTACCATCGGCGCTGGAGGGCTTAACGGTCGTGTTCGGGATGGGTACGTGTGGAACCCCTCCGCTATCGCCACCAAACATGAATTTGCCTCGCAAATTCTTCCGTAAGCTTATTCGCTTCAGCACAGATCGTGTGAATGAATCGCCATACGCTTGTCGTATGTACTTCTACATACCTTCAAGGTTACACCCTGAAAACTGGATCCGAAACTTCCTTGCGTCTTATCTTAGGATAAGCCCTCGACCGATTAGTATTGGTCAGCTCCATGCATTACTGCACTTCCACCCCCAACCTATCTACCTCGTCGTCTTCAAGGGGTCTTACATACTGGGAAATCTCATCTTGAGGGGGGCTTCACGCTTAGATGCTTTCAGCGCTTATCCCTTCCGTACATAGCTACCCAGCGGTGCTCCTGGCGGAACAACTGGTACACCAGCGGTACGTCCATCCCGGTCCTCTCGTACTAAGGACAGCTCCTCTCAAATTTCCTACGCCCACGACAGATAGGGACCGAACTGTCTCACGACGTTCTGAACCCAGCTCGCGTACCGCTTTAATGGGCGAACAGCCCAACCCTTGGGACCTACTTCAGCCCCAGGATGCGATGAGCCGACATCGAGGTGCCAAACCTCCCCGTCGATGTGGACTCTTGGGGGAGATAAGCCTGTTATCCCCAGGGTAGCTTTTATCCGTTGAGCGATGGCCCTTCCATGCGGTACCACCGGATCACTAAGCCCGACTTTCGTCCCTGCTCGACTTGTAGGTCTCGCAGTCAAGCTCCCTTCTGCCTTTGCACTCTTCGAATGATTTCCAACCATTCTGAGGGAACCTTGGGGCGCCTCCGTTACTCTTTAGGAGGCGACCGCCCCAGTCAAACTGCCCACCTGACACTGTCCTCGTACCGGATCACGGTACCAAGTTAGAACCTAGATACGATCAGGGTGGTATCCCAAGGATGCCTCCCTTCAAGCTGGCGCTCAAAGTTCTACGGCTCCCACCTATCCTGTACAGATCGTACCCAAATTCAATATCAAGCTGCAGTAAAGCTCCATGGGGTCTTTCCGTCTTGTCGCGGGTAACCTGCATCTTCACAGGTATTAAAATTTCACCGGATCTCTCGTTGAGACAGCGCCCAAGTCGTTACGCCATTCGTGCGGGTCAGAATTTACCTGACAAGGAATTTCGCTACCTTAGGACCGTTATAGTTACGGCCGCCGTTTACTGGGGCTTCGGTTCATAGCTTCGCCCGAAGGCTTACCACTCCCCTTAACCTTCCAGCACCGGGCAGGCGTCAGCCCGTATACTTCGCCTTGCGGCTTCGCACAGACCTGTGTTTTTGCTAAACAGTCGCTTGGGCCTTTTCACTGCGGCCCCCTCGGGCTATTCACCCTACCGAGGCACCCCTTCTCCCGAAGTTACGGGGTCATTTTGCCGAGTTCCTTAACGAGAGTTCTTCCGCGCGCCTTAGAATTCTCTTCTCGCCTACCTGTGTCGGTTTGCGGTACGGGCACCTTCTCCTGGCTAGAGGCTTTTCTTGGCAGTCTGAGATCATGACCTTCGCTACTATAATTTTCGCTCCCCATCACAGCCCAGCCTTCACGATGTGCGGATTTGCCTACACACCAGCCTCACTGCTTAGACGGACATCCATCAGTCCGCGTCACTACCCTACTGCGTCACCCCATCGCTCATAGCGGATTACGGTGGTACAGGAATTTCTACCTGTTGTCCTTCGACTACGCCTATCGGCCTCGCCTTAGGTCCCGACTTACCCTGAGCGGACGAACCTTCCTCAGGAACCCTTAGGCTTTCGGCGGATCTGATTCTCACAGATCTTTTCGTTACTCATACCGGCATTCTCACTTGAATGCAGTCCAGCGCTCCTTCCGGTACACCTTCAACCCGCATTCAACGCTCCCCTACCCCTGATGCAAGCATCAAGCCATAGCTTCGGTGGTGTGTTTAGCCCCGTTACATTTTCGGCGCAGAGTCACTCGACCAGTGAGCTATTACGCACTCTTTCAATGGTGGCTGCTTCTAAGCCAACATCCTGGTTGTCTGTGCAACTCCACATCCTTTCCCACTTAACACACACTTGGGGACCTTAGCTGATGGTCTGGGCTGTTTCCCTTTCGACAATGGATCTTAGCACTCACTGTCTGACTCCCGGAACTAAATCTATGGCATTCGGAGTTTGACTGAGCTTGGTAACCCTTGCGGGCCCCGCACCCAATCAGTGCTCTACCTCCACGATTCTTTTTTCCGAGGCTAGCCCTAAAGCTATTTCGGGGAGAACCAGCTATCTCCGGGTTCGATTGGAATTTCTCCGCTACCCCCACCTCATCCCCGCATTTTTCAACATGCGTGGGTTCGGGCCTCCAGTGCGTGTTACCGCACCTTCACCCTGGACAGGGGTAGATCACCCGGTTTCGGGTCTACGTCCACGTACTCATTCGCCCTATTCAGACTCGCTTTCGCTGCGGCTTCAGCTCTTCACCTTAACCTTGCACGGGAACGTAACTCGCCGGTTCATTCTACAAAAGGCACGCCATCACCCATAGATCGGGCTCTGACTTCTTGTAAGCACACGGTTTCAGGATCTATTTCACTCCCCTTCCGGGGTGCTTTTCACCTTTCCCTCACGGTACTGCTTCACTATCGGTCGCCAGGGAGTATTTAGCCTTGGCAGATGGTCCTGCCGGATTCATACGGGGTTTCACGTGCCCCGCACTACTCGGGATCCGTCTCGGAGGGAACGGGTTTTGAACTACAGGGCTTTTACCTTCTCTGGCGGGCCTTTCCAGACCTCTTCATCTAACCGGTTCCTTTGTAACTCCATGTGAGACGTCCCACAACCCCAAGGAGCAAGCTCCTTGGTTTGGGCTAATCCGCGTTCGCTCGCCGCTACTGACGGAATCACTATTGTTTTCTCTTCCTCAGGGTACTTAGATGTTTCAGTTCCCCTGGTCTGCCTCTCACTCACCTATGAATTCAGTGAGTAGTGACTGTCGATGAAGACAGCCGGGTTTCCCCATTCGGACATCCCCGGATCAAAGCTTGCTTACAGCTCCCCGAGGCCTTATCGTTGTTCGCCACGTCCTTCGTCGGCTCCTGGCGCCTAGGCATCCTCCGTGTGCTCTTTGTAGCTTAACCTAGACTTTTCTTTCATAAAAAGAAAATGTCGATATCTGCTACCTTTATTTCACTTGTTTACACAAGATCAGCTTAAAGGAATATTCTAAAACGCAATTTCGTTTCGGTATCCAGTTTTCAAGGTGCAATTCGCTTCGTCGAAGCGAAGCCCGATGAATATTTCGGTTCCACACGATGTGTGAATGAAACATTCGTCCAAGCTTGAGAGTTTGAACTCTCAAAACTGAGCAACGAGTGAGTAAGTTCAGGATATCCATTTCATTCACACATATTGTGATGAACCGAATTGAATATCCGGTCGCAGGTACATGTACCTGCTGATTTGAATGTTTCCATTGCAGGAAACGATTCTCCATAGAAAGGAGGTGATCCAGCCGCACCTTCCGATACGGCTACCTTGTTACGACTTCACCCCAATCATCTACCCCACCTTCGGCGGCTGGCTCCTTGCGGTTACCTCACCGACTTCGGGTGTTGTAAACTCTCGTGGTGTGACGGGCGGTGTGTACAAGACCCGGGAACGTATTCACCGCGGCATGCTGATCCGCGATTACTAGCAATTCCGACTTCATGTAGGCGAGTTGCAGCCTACAATCCGAACTGAGACCGGCTTTTCTAGGATTGGCTCCACCTCGCGGCTTCGCTTCCCGTTGTACCGGCCATTGTAGTACGTGTGTAGCCCAGGTCATAAGGGGCATGATGATTTGACGTCATCCCCACCTTCCTCCGGTTTGTCACCGGCAGTCTGCTTAGAGTGCCCAGCTTGACCTGCTGGCAACTAAGCATAAGGGTTGCGCTCGTTGCGGGACTTAACCCAACATCTCACGACACGAGCTGACGACAACCATGCACCACCTGTCTCCTCTGTCCCGAAGGAAAGATCTATCTCTAGACCGGTCAAAGGGATGTCAAGACCTGGTAAGGTTCTTCGCGTTGCTTCGAATTAAACCACATACTCCACTGCTTGTGCGGGTCCCCGTCAATTCCTTTGAGTTTCAGTCTTGCGACCGTACTCCCCAGGCGGAATGCTTAATGTGTTAACTTCGGCACCAAGGGTATCGAAACCCCTAACACCTAGCATTCATCGTTTACGGCGTGGACTACCAGGGTATCTAATCCTGTTTGCTCCCCACGCTTTCGCGCCTCAGCGTCAGTTACAGCCCAGAGAGTCGCCTTCGCCACTGGTGTTCCTCCACATCTCTACGCATTTCACCGCTACACGTGGAATTCCACTCTCCTCTTCTGCACTCAAGCTCCCCAGTTTCCAGTGCGACCCGAAGTTGAGCCTCGGGATTAAACACCAGACTTAAAGAGCCGCCTGCGCGCGCTTTACGCCCAATAATTCCGGACAACGCTTGCCCCCTACGTATTACCGCGGCTGCTGGCACGTAGTTAGCCGGGGCTTTCTTCTCAGGTACCGTCACCTCAAGAGCAGTTACTCTCTCAAGCGTTCTTCCCTGGCAACAGAGCTTTACGATCCGAAAACCTTCATCACTCACGCGGCGTTGCTCCGTCAGGCTTTCGCCCATTGCGGAAGATTCCCTACTGCTGCCTCCCGTAGGAGTCTGGGCCGTGTCTCAGTCCCAGTGTGGCCGATCACCCTCTCAGGTCGGCTACGCATCGTCGCCTTGGTAGGCCTTTACCCCACCAACTAGCTAATGCGCCGCAGGCCCATCCACAAGTGACAGATTGCTCCGCCTTTCCTCCTTCTCCCATGCAGGAAAAGGATGTATCGGGTATTAGCTACCGTTTCCGGTAGTTATCCCTGTCTTGTGGGCAGGTTGCCTACGTGTTACTCACCCGTCCGCCGCTAGGTTAGTTAGAAGCAAGCTTCTAACTAACCCCGCTCGACTTGCATGTATTAGGCACGCCGCCAGCGTTCGTCCTGAGCCAGGATCAAACTCTCCATTAAAGACCAACCGAAGTTGGTTATAGAAAGAGCGATTAGCTCATTTTGAAACTGACGAGATAAAATATCTCTTTGTTTGATTTTGCGAACAAAATCAATTTACTCACTCGTTGTTCAGTTTTCAAAGATCAAACATTTCTTTCGTTGAATCAACTCATCGCCTCATCAACTCTTATATCATATCACTTCCGAACCAACTTTGCAAGCATTTTTTAAAACGTTTTTTTGTATCTCTCGCTCGCAACCACTATGTCTTCTTGGCCGGAATTAGAGTATATCATTCTTGATTTTTAAATGCAAGCTTTTTTATTAAATTGTTTTCACACCTATTATGTTTGTAGCTGGGCCCTAGGCTTTTGTTCAAATGGTTCCTAGATTGTATATTCATTTTTTCTTTAATATTGATGATTTGACAAACAAAGGATGGGTATAAATGATAAGGAACGCCCGCGCCATTCCCCCCAGCCTTTAATAGTGAAAAGGTAGATACTACGGAACTCCAACTTAATGTTTACATGAAAGTTCATCATGAACCAACCACACCAAAGCAATTTTACCTCATATGAAATAGATGTTGTGAATTGAATAATGACCTTATAGAGGAGTAGATGTTATATGAAACAACGAAGGCTGACCTGGACGAAAGTTGTGTTTTGGGTTATCTCTTGCTTACTGCTTGTTGTTATCTCTGGATTTGTGTATGAGTGGATTGCATCCAAACATGATAAGTCGCAACATCCTCCTCTGGGGAGAATGGTCGACGCTGGAGGTTATCGTCTCCATATTCATAAAATGGGTGCCGGCTCTCCAACGATAGTGCTTGAATCAGGGAGCGGGGAAAGTAGCCTTTCTTGGAGAGATATTCCCGAGAAGCTATCATCCTTTGCCACCGTTGTATCCTATGATCGGGCAGGCTATGCATGGAGCGAAGAGGCAAATACTCCACGTACCGGCGAAAACATCGTTCGGGAGCTTCATACCGCTCTAAAAAATGCAGACATCCAAGCTCCATATATCCTTGTAGGCCATTCCCTCGGGGGGATGTACTCAAGACTCTATGCACAGACGTACAGAGACGAAGTCGCAGGATTGGTTCTGGTGGATGCTAGGCCTGAGAATGATGCCCGCCGGACAAATAAGATCTATGCCAAAGAACGGCCTAAGGTTAATCCCTCGCCGCTCATATCCATTCTCCTAGAAAGATCGGGGGCTTTTCGTCTGTTCCCCAACTTAATGCTAAACGGTCGGGTGGAGTATCGAGATAGAAAATCTTTCGTGAACATTGTTGCTTCCCCCAAGTACTTTCGCTCTGTTGCCGAGGAGGGTGATCTGGCGAGCACTACCGAAGATGCCATACGCGGCCAGCATTTGGGCAACCTCCCTGTACGCGTAATTGCCCGAGGCATTCAGCAAAATTTGACTCAGTTCGGTATAAGTAAGCGTGGAAATGATCAGATCGAACAAAGCTGGCAAATCGGGCAGCGCGAGATGCTCCACATCTCTAACAACAGCAAGCTTATTGTCGCCAAAAAGAGCGAACATATGATTATCCATGATCAACCTGAGCTCGTCATTCAAGTCATCCGTGATCTCATCTCCAATATCCATTATTCTCGGTCAACCATTGCTAAAACAAACACTGATCATTAGGGGCGCTACTCTCTGCATGTTGCGGATTTCATAAAATAAAAAGAACGCCCGGGTCCCTCCTTTATAAAGGAACCCTGGCGTCTTTGTTGCCCACTACTATTCTGGTTGATTGATATTAGGACAAAATAGACTTGTTTTTAGTTGAGGCTTCTGCAATTTTACCAAGTATCTGTCTCAGTACTTTAGCATTCTCCCCAACAAAACCGGAATCAAGCAGCACATCGTGCGTTCCAATGACCCCGTATTCTTTGTATTGGCCAAGTGTTGCCTGTTGCCATAACAATTTATCTAATGATGTATCCGGACCAACACTATCATCCTCTGCAATCATAGCATGGATATTCGCATGAACTTCACCTGCGTTAATAAGCTCATCGCGGTAGCTGGAGTAAACCAACATTTTGTCCATGACTCGCTCCCTGTCGGCTGGATCGGCCAGGAATGCTTTGTACTGCTCCCTAATGCTGTCCAGCACCGTCTCGACAATCTCTTCAAGCTCCTCAGGTGTCGATTCATCCTTGGACATCTTTCTCATAGCATCTACCATAATAATGTCCCCAACATGGTAACCTCGGCTTTCCATGGCTTTAGCTACCTCAAAGGCAAGATTTCCTCCAAGTGAGTATCCCAAGAATATATATGGACCCTCTGCTTGAATATCTACGATGGCATCGATGTATCGATCCAACATATCTTGACCCTGGAAACGGTCGCCGATAAATTCCATCCCGTACACCTCGCAAAGCCCATCCAGCTCCTTGGCCATCTCATAGTACCCCAGAGAGTGACCTACCCGAGGAGGGAAGCAAAATACTTTAAGCGTTCCTTTTCCTGGGAAGTGGATAATTTCCATTTCTTGTTCATCTGCAGCAGTTGTTGCCTGCAGCTTGAAAATTTCATGTGCCATCTCTTCCACAGTCGGCAGATTAAATACGGCTTGAAGTGGGAGATGAACACCCATACTGGACGAGATCCTTTGGATCAAGCCCAATACTTTCAGGGAATGACCGCCAAGTTCGAAGAATTGATCCCTGATCCCGATTTCCTGTACTCCGAGCACCTCGGACCAAATCTTAGCAAGCTCTACTTCTGTCTGCGTACGCGGCGCGATATACTCGGCTGTGCTCCGCAGAAGTGTTTCCGGTGCCGGTAGCGCTTTGCGATCCAATTTGCCATTCGGATTCAGCGGCATTTGCCCCAACTGCACGAAAGCAGATGGAATCATGTAGCTTGGTAGCTCGCTGGCCAGTGCCTCGCGTAGTACGCCCGCTGCAAGCGCCTCCTCGGCCACAAAGTATGCACAAAGCTGAGTACTTCCGCTGGAGTCAGCCAGTGCTAGAACAACCGCTTCCTGCACCGATGGTACCTTCAGAATTTGTGCTTCCACTTCTCCCAGCTCAATGCGGTAACCGCGGATTTTTACCTGGTGATCAATCCGTCCCAAGTACTCAATATTCCCGTCAGGCAACCACCGAGCCAAATCGCCCGTTCGGTAAATCCGTTCACCCGACTTGTACGGATGAGGAATAAACTTCTCTGCTGTCAGTTCCGGCTGATTGAAGTACCCTCTCGCTACCCCTTCACCTGCAATGCAGAGTTCCCCCGGCACACCTACTGGTGATACCTGAGAAGCGCTATCCATCATCCATACTTGGACGTTAGCGTACGGTTTGCCGATAGGCACATGCGTTAGAGTCGCAGTCTCACGACTCGTTGTATATCGAGTCGCATATACAGCAGCTTCCGTAGGGCCGTAGATGTTCTCCAGTACGGCATAAGGTGATACTTTATAGTACTCTTCCACAAGTTTGGCAGGCAGCGTCTCGCCGCAGGCAAACAGATATTTCAGAGTAAGGAATCCTTGGGTACTGCTTTCCTTCAAATATTGAACGAGCACGCTGAGCATCGAAGGTACCAAATTAAGATGCGTGATTCGGTTCGCATCCACAGCCTCCAGCAGTGCCACCGGATCTTTGTCCACGCCCTGCGGCAGGATCACGAGCGTCCCCTGTCCAAAGAACCAACAGAACAGCTCCGGTACGGAGAAGTCAAAGGTGAATGTCGTTTTGAGCAGGAATCGGTCACCTGCCAACATCGGATATTCAGCTTCCAACTGACTCAGTGTATGGACGGCGGAGCGATGCTCAATCATTACACCTTTCGGCTTGCCGGTTGAACCCGACGTGTAAATGATATACGCCAGATGCTCTGGTCCTGCAATTGGCTCCAGATTGGAGTCATCCGCATGATACGCCTGCGGATCATCCAGTGCCAGGATCGTGCCAGTGAATGGGAAACGATCCTTGAGATGGCTCTTCGTCAGCAGAAGCTTCGCTCCCGAATCCTCCAGCATGTGGTGAATACGATCCTCAGGGAATTCCGGATCAATCGGAACATAAGCGCCGCCCGCTTTTAGAATGGCATGGATACCTATGATCATCTCAAGCGAACGCTCGACCATGATGCCGACTGGCTGATCTGGTCTGACCCCTTGCGCACGCAGCGTACGTGCGAGGCGGTTGGCCTGCTGATGAAGTTCTCCGTAGGTAAGCTCCGTTTCGCCGAAAATAAGTGCTGTATGATCCGGTGTGAGTGCAGCTTTTTCCTCAAATATGCCGTGAAGGGTCTTCTCACGCGGATAAGGAGCTGCTGTGTCTCCCCATACCTCTATAATTTGTGATTTCTCTTCTGGCGTTATCAGCTCCAGCTCATCAATACGGATAGCAGATTGTACAGATACGCTTGTCAGAATTTTCGTCAAGTGCCCTTGAATCCGTTCCACGCTCTCCCGGTCATAGACACGGGCATTATAACGATACAAGAACTCCAGACTACGTCCCGGCAGCACAATGAGGTTAAAATCATAATTTGTCTGTTCAAACATCTGAACATCCGTAATTTTGTATTCAGCCTCATCATTGGCAATTTTCTCTTCCAGATGCTCTTCTACCGGGTAATTCTCAAATACCATGATATGGGAAATCAAATCTTGCTTTTGTTCGCTCTGTGCCTGAATCTCATAAAGCGGATAGGAATCATAAGCATGCCCAGCCAAATATAATTCCTGCTGTCTCTTCATCACATGAGAGAACGTTTCGCTTCCTTCGGCCTGAACTCGAACTGGAACTGTATTAATGAAGAGACCGATCATGCTTTCGATGCCTGGAATCTCGGCAGGTCTCCCCGAAACCACACTTCCGAAGACGACATCCTGACTTCTATTGTAGCGTTGCAATACGATTCCCCAAGCAGCTTGCATCAGCGTGTTCATCGTCACTTGATGCTGTTTGGCCACTTGTTCCAAGCGCTCAGTCAAATCCGCATCCAACGTGAATACCAGCTTCTCCGACACGTAGGCTTCTGCTTTTGCCGATGGCTGTGTGACGGCCTGCGGCAACTTCGTTTGCTGCTCGTAGCCTTCCAGATACCCTCTCCAGTAGGAGGATGCCTCTTCCTCGCCTTGTTTCTCCAGCCATTGAATGTACTGGCTGTACGATACAGCTGCAGGAAGTTCAGGTTCCCTTTGCTCACGCAGAGCTCCGTACGTTTCAAACACTTCCTGGAGCACAAGAGGCATACACCAGCCATCCAAAATGATGTGATGAGAGCTCCACAACAGATGGTAATGCTCTTTTGCAGTACGTAGAATAGCAACACGCAGCAAGGCTTCATTCGCAAGATCAAAACCTCTCGCTTTGTCCTGGTCCATATAAGCTGCAAGACGCGTTTCCATTTCGCCCGGTTCCAGCTCATGCAATTCCTCGTATACGAAATCGCATGCTCTTTCTTTGAACACAATCTGTATAGGGAAGTCGCCCCATCCAGCATGGAAATTCGTTCTCAGTATGGCATGCCGTTTCATCAGATGCTGTAAGCTGCGTTTGAAATCCTCAGGATAGAATACTCCCTGAATTTCAAATGTGGCCTGCTCAAAGTAGACCTCTGAATGAGGCTCCAGCAAGCTGTGGAACAGCATTCCCTTTTGCATCGGTGTCAGTTTATACACATTTTCAATGCTACCGATGTGCCGTGTCTGCTCTTCCAGCTCCTCGATTTCCTCCAAGCTGATATCGTTGAGGAGTACATCGCTTGGTGTAAGCTCGGTTCTATCCTTGCGTGCACAGTGTCCAATGACTTCACTGAGACGTTCCTTCAGGATACCGACAAACTTCGCTACCGAATCCACATGGAACTGTTGATGGTTATAGCTGACCGAAAGCTGAAGCTGTCCTTCGGTAATCAGTCCATTAATATTCAAGGCCTGATGCTGCACCATCTCCTCACTGACCTCAGACCCTGCCGAGTAAGGGGACACCTCCATCGTTCCTTCTGCAAGATCCTGGTCAAACTGCCCCAGGTAGTTGAAGGTAATCTCCGGTTCTGCCGAGAAGGAGGAGCCAGTGGATACGTCACTCAAATATTTCAAAATACCATATCCTACACCTTTGTTCGGGATACGACGCAGGCCTTCCTTAATACGCTTGATTCTGGCGCCGATCTCCATTTCGCCTCCCATCTCAAGGGCGACAGGATACTGACTTGTAAACCAGCCTATTGTGCGAGTGATATCTAATTCCGGTACAACAGGCTCCCGTCCATGTCCTTCGAGCACGATGCCTACACGTTCGATCCCTGTCCACTCGTGAACAGCCATACCTAGGGCCGTCAAGAGCAGATCGTTAACTTCCGTATTGTAAGCGCGATTCGCCTCTTTCAGGAACTGCTCTGTCTCTTCTGGCGACCATGTTACCGTAACAGCCTCGGTGTCTTTTATGAGAAGAGCGCCGTCTACCTTGTCTTTTGGAAGAAGGGCAAATCCCTCTCCTTCTACCTCTGCCCAAAAACTACGTTCTTGTTCAGCCGCCGGGCTGTTGGCATATTGCGTAATCCCATCAACCCATGCACGGTACGAATCTGTCTTTTGTGGGAGCTTGACCGCTTCTCCACGTGCTGCTTGTTCGTAGCCTTCCTGCAAGTCCTCAAAGAGAATACGCCAGGATACGCCATCCACAGCCAAATGATGAATAACGATCAACAAATGTTCGCCTTCCGCACAGCGGAACAAACCTAGTCTAAAGAGAGGCCCATCCTCCAGAGAGATGCTGCGCTGAATGGCTTCTGAACCAGCTTCTATTGCCAAAGCCGGGGCTTTTTCATCCTGCAAATCGTGGATTTGGAGGCTATACAGCTCACCTTCGCCCAAACTGCGGTTCCACGCTTCTACTCCGTGCTCTCCTTGGCGGAATACCAGTCGCAGCGCATCATGGTGTTCTGCAATTTTTTGAATAACCTTGGCGAGCGCATCGGTATTAAAGCCTTCGCGTCGGTACAGCATGACCGACTGATTAAAGTGATGTAGATCCTTTGACTGCTCTTCGAAAAATCTGCGCTGGGCAGGTCCCAGTTTTACCGTTCCGTGTACCTCACCCTGATCTGCAATTCGGCTGACTGCGCTAACACGCTGAGCCAGTTCCGCAATTGTTGGATAGCTGAATAAATTCTTCATTTCCAGTTTGTAGCCTGCATGGAGAAGTCTTGATGAAACCTGAATCGATTTGATCGAGTCGCCTCCAAGTTCAAAGAAATTATCATGTATGCCAACAAGCGGTACGCCGAGCACACCTTGCCAAATCGAAGCCAAAATATTCTCCACATCCGTCCGCGGAGCAGCAAAGGCGGCTCCTGCTTTCACACCTAAGTTTGGTTCAGGCAGTGCCTTACGATCCAGCTTGCCATTTGGTGTCAAAGGCATTACGTCCATTTGGACAAAGTAAGACGGAATCATATATGCAGGCAGCTCGGCAGAAAGTTCATTTCTCAGCTCGCTGACAGACATTTCCCGATCAGCTACAAAGTAAGCACATAGAGACTTCTGTCCATTGGCGTCTGCCCACGCAACAACGAGAGCTTCCTCCACAAGTGGCATATCCAGCAACTTGGCCTCAATCTCACCAAGCTCAATACGATAGCCCCGTATTTTAACTTGATGGTCAATACGCCCAATGTACTCAATGTCTCCATTAGGAAGGCGACGAGCCAAATCTCCGGTCCGATACATATTTCCTTCCGCAGCGAACGGATCCCTAATGAATTTTTCTGCGGTAAGATCCGGACGATTCAGGTATCCACGGGCTACTCCGTCCCCGGCGATGTACATTTCGCCCTCCACACCTAAAGGTACAAGACGAAGCTGTTCATCCAGGATATGAATGTATATGTTGTCGGACGGCAATCCAATCGGTACAGATTCCCGTGTATCCTTCGCAGGATCGTACAGGTGAATCATGCAGCCAACGACGGTTTCGGTTGGGCCGTATTCATTGTAAATTTTGATGTTGCCGCCAAAGAGATCGGTAATCGTTTTGGACAAATGCGTGGTCAGATTCTCTCCACCCACAATAAGCTGCTGAATACGACTCTCCGCTGGAATGGTCATGTCTTTTATGAGACTGAGATGCGTCGGCGTCAGCTTGAGAATATCGACCGCATTTTCGCGCAAAATATGCTGAACGACCTCTGCCTTATCTATACCATCATAAATCCGTACTATCCCTCCGTTTATTAACGGAGTAAACATTGATGTCATCGTCAAGTCAAAGGAAATGGATGAGTACAGCGGGAAGTCCGTTGGTTGCCCTGCACAATAGACCTTATTGGCCCACCAGATGTAGTTCACGATCCCTTTATGGTTAATCATGGTTCCCTTCGGATTCCCTGTTGTACCTGAGGTATAGATTAAATACACTAGGTCGTTTCCTCTTACAGGAATATTAGGATTATCCACTCCGGTTCCGTAGATGTGCGGAGAATCCAATTCCATAACCATTCCCTCAAAGGAGGCCAGCTTCGTCAGGTGGCTCTGTGTGAGCAGAATCTCAGCGCCGGAGTCCTTCAGAATATACTGAATCCGCTCCTGCGGATATTCAGGATCAATCGGTACATAGGCTCCGCCCGCTTTGAGTACACCCATGATGGCAACCAGCAGTTCCACTGACCGATCCGCTAACAGACCCACTACTTGTTCACTCCGCAGTCCCTGGTCTATCAAGGTCGAAGCCAGTCTGTTCGCCCGCTCGTTCAACTCCCGATACGTGATCTGGATATCGCCGCTTACTGCTGCGATCTTATCTGGCGTACGGACAACCTGTTCCTCAAACAAGGTATGCAGACCCTGATCACTTGGATAGGCATGAGCCTTGCCACCCCAGTCAAGCAGCTTCGTCCGTTCCTCCGGTGTTACAATCTCCAGCTCCTGTATCGTCGCTTGCGGACGAGTAGCTACCTGGTCGAGCATTTGCAACAAATGTCCTCCGATTCGCGCAATGCTTTCTTGCTCGTAGACCGAAGCATTGTAGCGAATGCAGACTCTAATGTCCTCGCCTGGAATGACAACGAGGTTAAAGTCATAGTTGGTTTGCTCAAACATGGCGAAGTTGGCGACTTCGAGATTGTCCTCTGTGTGATTACCCGACTGTTCTACCTGTTCGTCGAGCGGATAATTTTCAAAGATCATAATATGAGAAATCAGGTCTTGCTTTTGGCTTGTTTTCCCCTGAATCTCATACAGCGGATAGGTGTCGTAGGCACGATCAGCCAACGAATGTGCTTGTGTACGTTTCATCACATCGACAAAGGCCTCGTCTTTGGATGTCTGTACGCGGATAGGTACTGTATTAATAAACAGACCCACCATATTCTCGATCCCCGCGATCTCAGCAGGTCTACCTGATACAACGCCACCGAAAACAACATCGGAGCTGGCATTGTAATGTTGGAGAATCAGGCCCCAGGCTGTCTGCATGAGTGTGTTGACGGTCACATGATTGCGCTTCGCGACAACATCCATTTTATGGGTCAAGGACGCGCCCAAATGGAGAACATGCTCATTCAGAACGTAACCCTCTACTTTAGCTTGAGATTTCGTTTTAGCTTCCGGCAATACAGTATTACCGTCATAGTCTTCGAGATATTGGCTCCAATATGTTGAAGACTCTTGATCGTCCTGTGCATCAAGCCATTCTATATAACGGCTGTAGGGCTGAGCCGGTGGTAGTACAGGCTGTACTTGCTGACGCAGGGCAGAATAATAATCGAACAGCTCCTGTGTAATAATCGGGATGCACCAGCCATCCATGACAATATGATGGAAGCTCCACAATACAAGGCAGCTTTGTTCCTTTTGCAAAACAGTCACTCGCATCAGCGGATCTTCTGACAAGCTGAATCCCTTAGCCATATCTTCAGTAGTATAAGCCTGAATTTGGGCTTCTTGCTCCTGCAACGTACCGGCACGCAAATCTACGTAGTTCAGAGGGATTGGCCGTTGCTTAAAGACAACTTGCAGCGGTACATCAGCGATATTGTTGTAAAAGCCGGTACGCAATATGGCATGTCGTTGCGCCAAAGCCTGGAAGCTCTCGAAGAAGATATCTACATCGAAGCTGCCACGTAGCTCAAACGTTGCCTGCTCAAAGTATGAAGAGGAGTCCGGCTCCAGCAAGCTGTGGAAGAGCATGCCCTTCTGCATTGCCGTTAGCTTGTACACATCCTCAATCTCTCCAATATGGGCCGTTTGGGCTGTGAGTCGATCAAGCTGCTCCAGGGTCAGTCCTTGGAACAGAACATCACTCGGCGTAAGCTGCGAACGCTCCTGAGTCACACAATGCTGGATGACCTCGCTAAGACTTGACTGTAATAATTCAGCAAAATGACTTACCGTCTCCTTACGGTACTGCCTGTTGCTGTACGTAATCGTCAGTGATAGCTGGCCTTCGGCAATCATGCCATTCACATCCAGAGCATATTGCTGTGGTGTGTGATCACTGAGCGCCTTACCGACTGAATGTGTAGACAAGCTAAGAGCATTACCTTCCAAATCCTGATCAAACTGTCCAAGGTAGTTGAAAGAAACCTCCGGTTCTACGCTGAATCGAGTACCTTTTTCCGGTGCCATATACTTCAGCAAACCGTAGCCGATGCCTTTGTGCGGAACCTCTCGCAAATTCTCCTTGATGCGCTTGATTTGGGCAGATACTTCCTGCCCACCTTGCACGTTCAGCAGAACAGGGTATTGGGTGGTGAACCAGCCCACGGTACGGGTAATATCCAGATCTGGTACGATCATTTCCCGGCCATGCCCTTCAAGGTTAACCAAAATCTGCTCCATGCCTGTCCAGCGCTGAATAGCTGCTCCCAGCGCAGTCAAGAGCAAATCATTCGTCTCCGTATGATAAGCCCGGTTTGCTTGTCGCAACAGCAGGTCTGTTTCTTCAGCAGACCACGTTACCGTAACCGACTCGGTATCCCGAATGGTGCCCGGTTCCTGATCCTCATCCTTTGGCAGTGGAGCCAGCATCGTCTCCTCAATCTGCTGCCAGTATGAACGTTCCTCGTCCAGGGCAGGGCCTGCTGCATATTTCGCCGCTTGCTCGGACCATACAAGATACGAATCGGTCTTTTGCGGAAGAACAATCGCTTGTCCATTCAACGCCTGCTCGTATCCTGTTGCAATGTCTTCAAACAGGATGCGCCAGGATACGCCGTCAACCAAGAGGTGATGAATGACAATCAACAAATGATCGCCATCATTACAATGGAACAAGCCTAGCTTGAACAGAGGGCCGTCTTCCAAGTGGAAGCTTGCCTGGATGGCATCGGCCTGGGCTTGAACAGCAGCTGCCTGGTCTTCTACCTGTCTCATATCGACGATGTCCAATGTGTAGAGTTCGCCTTCGTCAATTCCCCGATTCCAAGCTGCATATCCAGCTTCTGTAGACCGGAAAACCATACGTAGCGCGTCATGATGAATCGCAACTTGGTCCATTGTCAACCGGAGTGCAGCCTCATCAAAGCCGTCTTTCCGATGGAGCATGACAGCATGATTGTAATGATGTGGCTCCGCTGTGTGACGTTCAAAGAACCAGCGCTGAATTGGCATTAACTCCGCTGCACCTTTGATTTCACCCTGCTCTGCTGTGCGTCCGGCTACTTGAAGATACGGACTTAGCTCAGCAATTGTCGGATATTTGAAGAGATCCTTCATCTCTAATTTATATCCCAATTGGAACAATCTAGAGGACACCTGAATCGCCTTGATGGAGTCACCACCCAGATCGAAGAAGTGATCATGGATGCCGACCTGCTGTGCTCCTAACACACCTTGCCATACAGAAGCCAAGGCTTCCTCAGCTGCGTTCCTCGGCGCTTCATAAACCGCTCCAGTCTGCACATTGGTCTCAGGAGCTGGAAGTGCTTTGCGATCCAGCTTACCATTTGGTGTCAACGGCATCTGTTCCAATTGCATGAAGTATGACGGAATCATATAAGCCGGCAGCTCAGCAGCCAAGGCTTTTCTCAATTCGCCTACTGTCAGCATCTGATCGGCAGTGAAATAGCCCACCAGTACTTTTTGTCCACTTCCATCCTCCCGGGCAAGCACAACGGCCTCCCTCACAGACGGAGCATGGAGCAACTTCGCCTCCACTTCTCCCAGTTCGATACGGTAACCCCGGATTTTAACCTGATGGTCAATCCGTCCCAAATACTCCATGCTGCCATCCGGCAACCAGCGTGCCAAGTCACCTGAGCGGTACATGCGCTCGCCCGCTTCAAACGGATGAGCTACAAACTTCTCTGCCGTCAATTCCGGTCGGTTCAGGTAGCCACGCGCCAGGCCTTCGCCCGCCACATAGAGTTCACCCGGAATGCCAATCGGTTGTGGACGGCGTTGTTCATCCAGAATGTACGCACGTAGTGTCGGAATCGGGATACCGATATTGCTGCGGCCCTGTTCAATTTCCAGTTCCGTAATTTCCTTATACGTTACATGCACGGTCGTTTCCGTGATGCCATACATGTTGATGAGCTGTACTTGCGGATATTTCGCTCTCCAGTCCTTGAGCAAGGCCGGGCTTAATGCCTCCCCGCCGAAGATAATCATGCGAAGACTCAATTCTGCCGCGCGATGACTAAGTTCTTCTTGTAGTAACTGATAGAAGTATGTTGGCGTCTGGTTCAACACGGTAACCTTCTGGTCCTTAAGCAACTGCAAGAAACGCTCTGGGCTCTTCGCAGTAAGCGATGGAACGATGACCAGACGACCTCCGTTCAGCAATGCCCCGTACATCTCCCATACGGAGAAGTCGAAACAGAATGAATGGAACAGCGTCCACGTATCCTGAGGACCGAAATCAAACATATTTTTATCATTAAAGAGCAAGCGGACTACATTTTTGTGCTCGATCAGCGTTCCCTTTGGCTTGCCTGTCGTACCCGATGTGTAGATAACGTAGGCAAGATGATTCGGTCCAGCCGTAGGCTCCAGATTTGAGACATCTTCCTTGTAGGAAGCCGCCTCGTCCAGATTAACGATGTCTCCGGTGAAGGAGATACGTGTCTCCAGATGCGCTTGTGTCAGCAGCAGCTTGGCTCCCGAATCCTCAAGCATAAAGCGAATGCGGTCCTCTGGATATTCAGGGTCGACAGGGACATAAGCCCCGCCCGCCTTCAAGATGGCCAAAATCCCAACGACCATTTCAAGGGAACGATCCGCCATGATTCCAACCAAACCGTCTGGTTGCAGACCACGCTCGCGGAGCGTTCTGGCAAGTCCATTGGCCCGCTCATTCAGCTCGCTATAGGACAAGGTTGCCTCTTCACATACGACCGCTACTGCATCCGGATTACGGACAGCCTGTTCCTCGAACAGTGCATGAATCGTTTGGTCACGAGGATAATCTGCTTTGGCTTCGTCCGCATCTTTCATCAGCATCGACTTTTCCTGCGGTGTCACGATATCAAGGGATGACAACGACATTCCCGGATTGGTGATAGCTTCCTGAATAAGCTGTACAAAGTGGCCTGCCATCCGCTCAGCGGTCTCCCGCTTGTAGATTGCAGTCGCGTATTCCAACGTGCAGTTCAATGCCCCATCCGCTTCACTCACTGTCAGCGTGAGGTCGAACTTGGCAGCAGGATGGCCCTGATCGTAAGGAGTGAAACGCAATCCCTCTATTTCTTGTTCTCCCTGCTCGATATTTTGCAGAACAAACATAGTATCAAATAGTGGGTTACGACTCAGGTCACGCTGAAGCTCCAGCTTCTCTACCAGCTCCTCGAACGGATAATCCTGGTTTTCATAGGCCCGCAGTGCTGTTTCCTTCACTTCCTTCAAGTAAGCCTCGAAAGACTTTTCGCCCTCTGGATAAGTACGCAGTGCCACTGTGCCTACGAACATACCGATAAGGCCCTCGAGTGTGGCATGGGATCTTCCCGCCACTGGTGAACCGACAATGACATCTTCCTGCCCCGTGTACTTGTGCAAGAGCGTCGTATAGGCTGCCAGCAGCACCATGAACAGCGTAGAACCTGTTCGGGTAGCCAGCTCCTGGAGTGAAGCGCTCAGAGAAGCATCAATCTGGAAGTCAATCCGATCTCCCGCAAAGCTTCGTACCGCAGGACGAACTTCATCTACTGGCAAATCCAGCACTGGCAAGCTTCCGCGGAATGCATCCAGCCAGTAAGCTTCCTGGGCTTTGAGGCGCTCGCTTCCGAGCTGCTCTTGCTGCCATACCGCATAGTCTGTGTACTGGATCTGCAACGCAGGCAATACGTCCTCTTCTTGGTAGAAGTGAAGGAACTCTTCTATGAGAATATTCATAGAAACCCCATCCGAGACAATATGATGCATATCGAACAACAGTAAATGGCGCTCGTGTGCAATTCGAATGAGACCTACCCGCAGCAATGGTGCTTCGCCAAGGTCAAAAGGATGAACAAACTGCTGAAGGGCAGCTTCTGCCTCTGTCTCGCTCAACTCCGCATATTCCACCGTAAACGGAACATCCGGTAGGATCTGCTGTACAGGTTCACCGTTAACAGTCACAAAACGGGTGCGCAGTGAACCATGACGATGAATCAGACGACGGAATGCCTGCTCCAGTCGTTCCCGATTCAGGGCTCCCTCAACCGTAAGGATACCTGGCATATTGTAGCTCAGCTCTCCGCCTTCCAGCTGGCTAAGGATAAACAGCCGTTTTTGGGCTGAGGACAATGGGTAGTGCTCTCGCGCTCCCGCTGTAGGAATTTCTTCAAAATTCAGCGGTGTATAGCCCTCAATGGCACGAGCCAAGCCTTCAATGGTAGGCGACTCGAACACTTCTCTTAGGCTAATCTCGCGGTTCATCTCCTTACGAATTCGTGAGACTAGCAGAGCTGCACGCAGTGAATGGCCTCCAAAATGGAAGAAATTATCCTTTACTCCCGCGCTCTCTACACCCAGCACCTCTTGCCAGATTTCGGCTAATTGAATTTCTACAGGTGTCTGTGGAGCCTCAGATGAAGCAACTGCCCATCCTTGCTCGCCCTGCAGCGCTTTTCGATCTATTTTTCCGTTCGACGTCAGAGGCATGTCCTCCAGTTGTACGAAGCGGGAAGGGATCATATATCCAGGTAACATCTCCGACAGAACTGCCCGGAGCCCCGATACCTCAAGCTTCTGAGCAGCTACAAAGTAAGCGACTAGATCTTTGTAGCCATCCTCACTTTCCACAGCCAAGGCCACGACTTCCTGAACGAACGGCACTCTGAGCATGTGTGCTTCGACCTCGCCCAGCTCGATCCGATAGCCACGAATTTTGACTTGGTGATCTATCCGGCCTAAGTACTCGATAGTTCCATCTGGTAACCAACGAACCAAATCACCCGTCCGATACATACGCTCTCCTGGAGTAAACGGATTGTCCACGAACTTCTCATCCATTAACGCAGGCTGGTTATGATAGCCCCGGGCTAACCCGATACCTGAAATGCATAGCTCTCCAGCTACGCCGACAGGCAGCACTCTGAAATGGTCATCCAAGATATACACACGATGGTTAGCAATGGGTTGTCCAATGGACACCCGTTCCATCGTTTCTTCACTGTCCGGGACAGTCCACATTGTGGTGCATACAGAATCCTCTGTTGGGCCATAGCCATTGAAGTACTGTACGTGCTTCCTCCATTTTTCGATCAACTCGACCGATGTGGCCGAGCCGGCGGTTAGCAGGCATCGCAGTGCTGGCAGGCGCTCCGGCTCAAGGTGAATAATGTAAGCTGGTGGCAGAGTCGCTATCGTAATTGCCTTGCTGTTCATGAACTGCTCGAACAGGGCATGATCTAAAATATCTTGCGTAGAAGGAATGCATAGAGTAGCTCCGTGGCTCAGTGCCGTTATAATCTCGGAAACCGATGCATCGAACGACAGACTTGCAAACTGAACGATCCGATCCTGCGGTGTAACTTCGAAGAGTCCCCGATATACGTCCGACAGATTTCGTAGTCCGCGGTGTTCCACTAATACGCCTTTAGGCTGACCCGTCGTGCCTGAGGTATAGATCACGTAAGCCAGATCATCAGAGTCGGCCGTATCCTTCAAATTCGATTCATCGGCATCATAGGTCGACGGTTCTTCCAGCAACAGGACATTTCCCATCCAGCCTATATGCTCCAAAAGATGCGCTTGGGCAAGGATCATCTTCGTCCCCGAATCTTCGAGCATGTAGTTGATTCGCTCTTTCGGATACTCTGGATCTATTGGAACGTAGGCGCCCCCGGCTTTCATAATGCCGTACATCCCAACGATCATATCCGTTGACCGTTCAACAAGCAGCCCCACCAGGTCTCCCGTCTTGATTCCCTCAGCACGCAGTCTTCTCGCCAATCCATTGGCTTTTGCGTTCAGCTCGGCATAGGTCAGCATCTCGTTCTCAAACAGAATGGCAGTCGCGTCCGGCGTTCGAGCCGCCTGTTCCTCCAACAGCCCGTGAAACGTGGTACGGTGTTTGGAGCTGGCTTCCGTTTCTCCCCATACGCTCAGAATCTGTTCTCTCTCCTGCGGCGTAACCAATTCCAGAGCATCCACGGAAATTGCAGGATTCTCCACAATTTGTTCCATGAGGTGAAACAAGTGACCCTTGATTTGTTCAATCGTGGCTGAATCATAGACGAGCGCATTGTATTGGAACAACAATCTCATCTCTTTGCCCGGTAGAACAATTAAGTTAAAATCGTAATTCGTTTGTTCAAGAAGCTCCGCTTCCTCAATCTCAAAGGCAGCCTCGCCATCTCCTAGACGCTCTACTTCCTCTTCCACAGGATAATTCTCAAATACCATAATATGTGAGATTAGATCCTGCTTTTGGTCCGTCTGAGCCTGAATTTCAAACAACGGGTAGGTGTCATACATATGAGAAGCCATATATTGCTCCTGCTGTTGCTTCATCAGGACTGTGAAGGGGAGATGTTCTTCCGTCTTCACACGAACTGGAATTGTATTAATGAACAAACCGATCATCCGGTCAATTCCCGGAATTTCAGCCGGTCTGCCTGACACTACACTTCCGTATACAACATCCCGACTACCGTTATAGCGTTGAAGCGCAACGCCCCAGATGGACTGCAGCAATATATTCATCGTGACATGAGCATCTCTGGCCACCTTTTCCAGACGTTCAGTCAATTCCCTGCTGACAGGATAGTTCAGCTTTTCTGCTACATAGCCTTCTCCTTTGACTGCTCCACCGACTTGAGGTAAAAGCGTCTGTTGCTCATAACCGGCCAGATATCGGCTCCAATAGTCGGCCGCAGCTGCTTCATCCTGCTGTTCCAGCCATTCAATATATCGGCTATACGGCTGGACCTCTGCCAGCTGAGGCTCTCTTCCTTCCAGGAGGGCAAAATAGTGTTCAAACACCTCCTGTGTAATTAATGGAACACACCATCCATCCATGACGATGTGGTGGAAGCTCCACAAGAGACGGAAGCTCTCTTCATCTGTTTGCAAAATCGATACACGGAGAAGCTCATCTTCAGCCAGGTTGAAGCCCTGTGCTTTGTCCTCAGCGGCAAATGTCTTTAGATAAGCTTCACGCTGCGGTGCATTCATCTCACGCAGGTCTTCATACACCAGTTTGGCACCTCTGTGCCGAAATACGACTTGTAAAGGCTCACTGCCCCAACCACTGTAGAAGTTCGTGCGCAGAATGGCATGACGCTCCACCACTGCATCCAGACTGTGTCCGAAAGCGGTCGGATCAAAACTACCCTTAAAGTCAAAGGCGGCCTGCTCAAAATAAGCACCTGTATGCGGCTCGAACATATCATGAAACAGCATGCCCTTCTGCATCGGCGTCAGGCTGTATACATTCTCAATATCGCCTATGTGGCTGGTCTGCTTAGAAAGCTCCTCCAGATCAGCAATGCTCAGCCCCTTGGCAAGCACATCGCTTGGTGTCAATACAGTTCTTTCCTGGGTTACACAATGCTGAAGAAGCTGCCGTAGGCTTTCTTCAATATATCCAGCGAGCTGTTTCATTGTAGATGACTTATACTGTTTTCCGTTATAACTCATCGTCAGAGTCAAGGCTCCGTCTGTCACCATGCCATTAATATCTAGCGTATAGGCTGGCTCTCCCAACAGGCTTTGCGCGCTTCCGGTCGGATAAGGAGAAACCTGCAACGAGCTTCCTTGCAAATCCTGATCAAACTGCCCCAGATAGTTAAAAGAAATTTCAGGCTGCAAATTGAAACTGTCTGCGTCCTCCTGACTCGCCATCGTTTTGAGCAACCCATATCCGATACCTTTATTCGGAATACGGCGCAGCTCTTCTTTCACTGATTTGATTAAGGCTGACAACTCAAGATCATTTCCCAAGTCTAAAATGACTGGGTATTGGCTTGTAAACCAGCCAACAGTACGGGTAATATCGATATTCGGTATAATCGGCTCACGACCGTGCCCCTCAAGATTCACAGCGATCCTACCAATACCAGACCATTTGGATACCGCCATGCCTAGAGCAGTCAATAGCAGATCGTTCGTCTCCGTTTGGTAAGCACGATGGGCTTTTCTCAGCAGTTGATCGGTTTCTTCTACCGTCCATTGTGCTGTCACCACTTCGCTATCCTGTAATAAAAGGCTTTCCACAGCCTCATCCTTCGGCAACTGCTCGAGTGGCTGATCCCCAAGCTTGCTCCAATACGCCCGATGCACCTCGATTTCTGGTCCTTCCGAATAACGGGCAATAGCGTCTCCCCAATCACGGAAGGAATCCGTTTTCTGCGGAAATGTCAGTGCTTGTCCTTGGATCACCTGTTCATAGCCTGCTGCGAAGTCCTCGAACAAAATCCGCCAGGATACTCCGTCCACCACTAAATGATGGATCACGATCAGAAGGTGGTCTCCATCCTGACAATGGAAAAGCCCTAACTTCATCAGTGGACCTTCTGCCAGATTGATGCTGCGCTGGATGTCATCCGACAGCGTTGTAATGGCTGCAACCGGATTAGATTCGCTCCGTAAATCAGCAGTGATCAGGCTATACAGCTCTCCTTCTCCAAGATCACGGTTCCAAGCTTCGTAGCCATGCTCGGTCTGCCGAAAAATCATGCGAAGGGCGTCATGGTGCTCAGCCAATTTTCTCAGCACATGATGCAAGGCCTTTTCCTCAAATCCCTGTTCACGATACAGCATGACCGCTTGATTGAAGTGATGAGGCTCTGCCTGTTTCCGCCCAAAGAACCACTGTTGGACTGGAGTCAAGCGAGCCGCTCCGCGCACAACTCCCTGTTCAGCCATATGCACAGCCGTTTGTATTTCTGCACCTAGCTCGGCAATGGTCGGGGACTTGAACAGTTGCTTCATCTCTAACCGATAGCCAGCCTGCAGCAACCGTGACGACACCTGAATGGCCTTGATGGAATCTCCGCCCAATTCAAAGAAATTGTCATGGATACCCACCTGTTCGGCACCCAGCACCCCTTGCCAGACAGACGCCAAAGCTTCTTCAGCCGGTGTACGAGGAGCTGTATACTTCCGTCCTGTATGCGCACCTACTTGCGGAGCTGGCAGAGACCTGCGGTCTACTTTTCCGTTTGACGTTAATGGCATACGATCCATCTGGATAAAGTAGGATGGCATCATATAGCCCGGAAGTACCTGCGATAGAGCAAGGCGTACTTCGCCTGCCGTGAGTGTACGATCTGCCACATAATAAGCGCAAAGCTGCTTCTCTCCAAGCTCATCCGCGCGAACGACGACTACGGCTTCAACTACTGACTCCACCTTGGCTAATTGAGCCTCGATTTCGGGGAGTTCGATACGGTAACCGCGTATTTTGACCTGCTCATCAATTCTTCCCTTAAATTCCAGGTTCCCATCTGGAAGCCAGCGAACCAAATCACCAGTTCGATAGCAGCGTTCCCCTTCCTTAACAGGACTAGGGACAAATTTTTCTGCTGTGAGGTCAGGACGATTGAGGTATCCGCGCGCTACACCTTCACCACCGACAATCAGCTCGCCCCAAGCACCAATGGGCTGTAATTGCAGCGATCCATTGACTACATAAGCGGTCGAGTTACTAATCGGGCGCCCAATCGGCACGCCCCCTTCAACACGACCCGGAATCTTGTAGGTGGTGGAGAAGGTCGTATTCTCTGTCGGACCATAGCCATTGATAGGGACAAGATCAGGATTAGCCTCAATGACACGGTTTATATGAGATATGGACAGTACGTCACCACCTACCAGCAATGCTTTCAGTCCTCTGAACAGGTACTCGTCCTGCAGTGAAAGCTGATTGAAAAGCGGTGAAGTAAGCCACATGGTCGTAATTCCGTATTTGGCAATAGCTGCTTTGAGCCGATCGGCAATCAGGATATCGTCGTTCTCCACGAAATAAAGCTGTCCGCCGTTAAGCAACGCTCCCCATATCTCAAAGGTCGAGGCATCGAAGGCCACGGCTCCTGTCTGCAAAATTCGCGTGGATTCGTTCAGCTCCACATAATTGGTTTCTTTGACCAGACGGACCACGTTCCGATGTTCAACCATAACGCCCTTCGGTCTACCTGTCGTACCCGAGGTATAGATAACATAAGCGAGTCCCTGTGGTCCCTGAACTGTCTCCTCAGCTTGGACAGGATCAGACGCATAAGCCTCTTCACTGCTGAGGTCAACAATCGGTATACCGTAGTCTACATTTATAAGCTCGCCCTTTTGTACCAGTAGTAGCTTGGCATCGGAATCTTCGAGCATATAACGAACCCGATCTTCTGGGTAATCAGGATCGATCGGCACATAGGCTCCACCAGCCTGAAGCACGGCGAGCATACCAACCACCATCTCGATACTCCGTCCGCCCATAATAGCCACCGGTTGCTCCCTTAGCGTCCCCAAACGACGCAGTGTTTGGGCCAAGCGGCTCGCCTTGTCTTCCAACTCAAGATACGTTAACCGGACATCGCCGAATACCAACGCCGTCTGCTCCGGTGTATGCTTGGCTTGTTCCGCGAACAATGCATGAATGGTCTTATCCCTTGGATAAGGAGTAGCTGTCGCGTTGAATACTTCAATGATCTGTACTTTCTCCTCCGGTGTAATCATTTCAATCTCAGCCAGTTGCAACTGAGGATTGGCCGCGACTGCATGCAGAACCCGAAGCAAGTGGGTTGCAAGTCGCTCTACAGTTTCCCGCCGATACAAAGCTGTACTATATTCAAGGCCAAAGGCTAGTTCAGCGCCCTTCTCCTCTACATTGAGGGACAGGTCAAATTTGGCTGTGACGGTGTCCATCGGGTAAGGAGTAAAGTGCACGCCATCCATGTCTTGCTCTTCCTGCTCCGTATTTTGCAATACCAACAGGGTGTCAAAGAGCGGATTGCGGCTGACATCACGTCCTACGCCCAGTTTTTCAACCAATTTCTCAAAAGGGTAATCCTGATGCTCGAACGCCTTGAGCGCTGTTTCCTTGACTTCCAGAAGATAATCCTGAAAGGTTTTTTCTCCTGCCGGGTAGCTGCGCAAAGCCAGTGTATTGACAAACATACCAATGATGCCCTCAAGCTCCGCTTGTGGTCTGCCGGCTACTGGAGAACCTACGACGATGTCCTTCTGCCCTGTATATTTGTGCAGCAGCACCGAATAAGCGGCCAGCAATACCATATACAGTGTAGTACCTGTATGGGATGCAAGCTCTTGTATCGCCTTATTGCCAGACTCGTCCAATGTAAAATCAATACGGCTACCCTCGAAGCTCCGAACCGAAGGGCGCTGGAAGTCCGTAGGCAAATCCAATACCGGCAACTCTCCTTCAAAGGTTTGCAGCCAATACGCTTCAAGGTCTTGCCATTCTCTTTCCGACTGTTCCCGTTGCCATACCGCATAATCCTTGTATTGAATATGCAGTTCTGGTAGTTGTTCTCCTTGATATAATTGCGTGAGTTCCTCCACTAGTATTTGAATGGAAACCCCATCTGAAATGATGTGGTGCATATCAAACAGCAACAGATGACGCTCCTCCTGCAGCTTCACTAAGCTAACACGAAGCAATGGAGCCTGGCTCAGATCAAAGGCACGGGTAAAGCTGTGAATGAGCGTATCCGTCTCCTCCGCTGAAGCCTCTGTATAGCCCAACGTGAACGGAACATCCTTATGCACATGCTGAACAAGCTCTCCATCCTGCATATAAAAGCCGGTTCTCAGCGATTCATGGCGCTGGATCAGTGCCTTGAACGCAGACTCCAGCCGCACGCGATCCAACGGTCCGTCCACGGTGAAGGCACCTGGCATATTGTAGCTGAGCTCTCCCCCATCCATCTGTCTCAGCACGTATAACCGCTTTTGCGCTGAGGACACTGGGTATGCTTCGCTTTCTTCAGCCTGTGGAATGGACTCGTACATGGTTGGAATGCGTTCCTTCACCAGTCGCGCCAGGGATTCAACCGTAGGCGATTGAAATACTTCACGCAGCGAAATGCTGCATCCCAGCTCTTTGCGAATCCGCGTAACGAGCAATGTTGCCCGCAAAGAGTGACCACCGATCTCAAAGAAATTATCGTGGACGCCAACGCGGGCAGCTCCCAGGATATCCTGCCAAATAAGCACCAGCTGTGCTTCCACTGCAGTTCTTGGAGCCAGATAATCCTCGCCGGATTGTACGCTACCCTCAGGAGCCGGCAACGCGCGGCGATCCAGCTTGCCATTAGGTGTAAGCGGCATTTGCTCCAACCGAACAAAATAAGAAGGAATCATGTAAGCTGGTAATTCCGTTGCCAGCTGAGAACGCAATTCCCCTGGCGAAAGATCGCTGGAGGCTACATAGTAGGCGCACAGCAATTTTTGTCCCTGTTCGTCGTCCCGGGCGAGGACAATCGTTTCCCGTACGCCCGGAGCTTTGAGAATTTGGGCTTCGACCTCGCCCAGCTCAATTCGGTAGCCGCGAATTTTGACCTGATGATCGATCCGGCCCAAATATTCAATATTGCCGTCAGGCAACCAGCGAGCCAGGTCCCCAGTTCGGTACAGGCGTTCTCCCGCTCGATACGGATGTTCTACAAATTTCTCAGCCGTCAAATCTGGCCGGTTCAAATACCCACGGGCAAGACCATCCCCCGCAATGTATAGCTCTCCCGGAACCCCGACAGGCTGCAAGCGTCTGTGCTCATCAAAAATATAAGCGCTAAGCGTTGGAATGGTTCTACCAATATTGCTTTTGCCTGCTTCTATCTCATGTTCTGTGATTTCCTTGTAAGTGACATGAACCGTCGTTTCCGTAATTCCGTACATATTAATCAGCTGCACATCAGGATACTTTGCCCGCCAGTTTTTAAGAAGAGATGGGCTCAAAGCCTCTCCGCCAAAAATAATTTTTCTAAGGCTAAGTTCTGTGGACGATTGTGCCAATTCTTCCTGTATAACCTGATAAAAGTATGTTGGCGTCTGGTTCAAAATAGTGACTTGATTGTCCCTCAACAGCTCTAAGAAAGCTGCCGGACTCTTGGCTGTAAGGGATGGGACAATTACCAGTTTTCCTCCGTAAAGAAGCGCTCCATACATCTCCCAAACAGAGAAATCGAAGCAGAACGAATGGAATAGCGTCCATGTATCCTGGGAACTGAAATCAAATAAATTGTTATCGTTAAAGAGCAGGCGAACTACATTTTTGTGCTCGATCAGCGTTCCCTTCGGCTTGCCAGTTGTACCCGATGTGTAGATAACATAGGCCAAATGGCTCGGTCCCGAAATGCTCTCCAGATTAGAAGCATCTCCTGTATACGTTGCCGCTTCGTCCAAACTCACAAGCTTTCCGTCAAAAATGGTACTCTCCCATAGATGGCTTTGGGTGAGCAATAGACGGACTCCTGAATCCTCTAGCATGTAACGAATGCGTTCTTCAGGATATTCAGGATCAATTGGCACATAGGCCCCTCCTGCCTTCAAAACCGCCAACATGCCGACGACCATATCTAGGGAACGATCCGCCATAATCCCCACGAGTACATCTGCACCAACGCCTTCGGTGCGCAAATATCTCGCAAGCTGGTTAGCCTGCTCATTTAGAGCTAGGTATGTAATGCTCTGCTCGCCCATCTGAACAGCTACGTGGTCCGGCGTGCGCTCAGCTTGTTCCTCGAATAAGCCATGAATGGTCTTATCACGCGGGTAATCCACTACATCGCCTTCCGAAAGAGCCAGAATGGATTGCTCTTCTGCTTCTCCCAATAGATTTACTTCTGCAATGGAAAGCTGCGGTGTATAAATGATCTGCTCGGCGATCGTAAGCAGCTGGGACACCATGTCCGTTACTTCACTGCGTTCGAACAGCTCTGTCCGATAATCGATATCCAGTACAAGCTCGCCTTCATCCAAGATTTCCACGATATGAAGCACGAAATCATTCACTTCATCGCCGCAAAAATCATAATCCGTCAAAATGCGCACGTCATCCAAGTCAACCCAGTTGATAAGGCGGTATTCCATGGAAACACCAAAAAGCCGCTGAATATCCTTGTTGCCGTGCATTTCTCTAAGATCCTGAATTAACTGATTGTATGGATATTTCTGATGCCGCAAGACTGACATTTGGTCCCTGGCTACTTCCTGCAGGAAGCTTAACACCTCTACATCCTTGTCAACGTATGTTCTGGCGGCAGCCGTGCTGACAAACATACCGATCTTTTGCTTCTCTTTCTTGTTCCCCCGGTTAGCGAACGAGGTACCGATCACCACATCTGGCTGATTCGTCACTTTGTGTATGTAGATATACATCGCACCCATGAAGAATTGGAACAGAGAAATCCTGTTTTGTTGGCAAAATGCCTGTAGCTCGCGATATAGCGCCTCTGGCACAGTAAAATGTTCCCGAACAGCTTGGGTACTTAGCGATAATGGATTATATGACTTCCAACCTGTCAGCTCAGGCAAGTCAGAAAACTTATCCAGCCAGTATGCCTTATCCTTTTGGTACCTGTCAGAAAGCTCATATGCGTTCTCATCTGCAATATATTCAATATAAGAGCAATCATCGCTCAGCTTAGGTTCATTTCCTTGAATTAAATCCATATAAAAGGCTGTCAGTTGATTTCCATAAACCACCATAGAGATCCCGTCAGAAATAATATGATGCATTTTGATATTAATCCAATACTCTTCCTCACTAATCTTCACAATCAAAAACTGGAAGAGTTCAGAGTCCAGCAATGGCAAAGGTTTGCTTTTGTGCTGCTCAAGTAAGGCTTCCACCTCGGAAATACTATCGATATGAGTAAGATCCAAGCACTCCAACTGTCTTTCTTCATAAGGAACGACATACTGCTGGGGCACTCCATCCACTGAAGTAATACGAATGCGGAACGCATCATACTGTTTGATAATCAAATTGATGGACTGCATGAAGGCAGCGATATTGATGTGACCCTTCATCTTGGCTGTACCGGATAGCTGTGACACGGATGTATCTGGATAGAGTAATTCGGTATACCATATACGCTTTTGCGCATTCGTTAAATCAAATAACTGCATGTTATTCATCTCATTTCACTCCTATTTCCGTGATGTGAATATCCTCCCGCTGCACTTGGCAGTCAGGAGGACAAAAAGACAGTTTAACGCGCGCTTCCACCCCGTCATTGATCAAGTGAAACAATTTCTTGCGCCTCAGCCACCAATCGTTCGCCTACGGTAGCCCGGCCACTTCCGAGAATATAACCACGCCGACGCTTGACCACTTCAAAATAGAGATCTATTCGGTCCCCAGGCTTCGCAAGGCTATGAAAGCGAACGCCATTGAGGTTGGTTAGGTATGAAATACCTCTTTTGTCAATCGCAGCGAATGCCGCTAATTGTGCAAGCGACTCCACGATCAGCATAGGAGGCATGTATGGATTAGCTTCTGTAATAAACCATTCGCTTGAGGTAACAAGCTTGTACCCCTTTGCCCATTGCGACGTTTCGTACCCGGTCACACCATCGAGCAGAAGAAATGGGTACCTGTGCGGAAGCACATCCTGAATATGGACTAGCTCTTCGCTCACAGGCTTATACCCCCTCCCACTTACGAACGGCAAGACAGACGTTGTGTCCTCCAAAACCAAAAGAATTACTAATCGCCGCACGGACTTCACGTTCCTGATATACATGCGGTACAAAATTCAGTTCAGGGGCTTCGGGATTGTCACAATTGAGTGTCGGTGGTACTTTGCTGTGGATCATGCTCTGTACCGTTGCAATTAATTCGACTGCCCCAGCACCGCCCATTAAATGGCCTGTCATGGATTTAATAGACGATATTGCCAACCGAGGTGCATGCTCTCCGAATACTTTTTGAATAGCATTAATCTCCATGCGATCATTAAATGGCGTACTCGTACCGTGGGCATTGACATAGTCAATCTCCTGCGGTGTTAAGCCCCCATCTTGCAGCGCTATATTGATCGCTTCTGCCGGACCGGAGCCCGAGGGATCTGGAGCCGTGATATGATATGCATCCGTTGTGCATCCATAACCCGCAACTTCAGCCAAAATGGTGGCCCCCCGGTTCAAGGCATGCTCCAACTCCTCCAGCACTAGAACCCCTGCCCCACCACCGATGACAAAACCGTCGCGATCCGTATCAAACGGGCGACTGGCTTTCTGTGGCTCTTCATTACGTCTGGAAAGAGCATGAATATTCGCAAAAGAAGCCAAATCAAGCTGACTAAAGTTGGCCTCTGCTCCTCCAGCCACTACGACATCAGCTGTGCCGTATTGGATCGTACGTAATGCCTCACCGATGGCATTGCTTCCTGTGGCACAAGCAGTGACCACAGCAAACGAAGGTCCCTTAGCACCAATGGCAATAGAAATTTCGCCAGGCGCGGAATTAATCATCATCGAGGAAACAAAATAAGGAGAGACCCTTTTAGGACCAAGCTCCGTTAATTTTCTGTAGTTCTCCTCTATGACATCGAGGCCGCCTGCTCCAGAGCCGACGATAACACCCACACGACCTGCATTTCGTTCGTCTATGACTAACCTCGATTGCTCGACTGCCTGACGGGCAGCCGCCAAAGCGAATTGAGTGAACTGTGCAACCTTTTGGGCTTCCTTTTTGCTCATATACTCCAACGGGTCAAAGCCCGTAACTTGTGCACCAATTTTTGTTGGTATATTTGCTGTATCGAAAACAGTGACAGGTCCGATTCCACTCTTTCCTTCCAGCAGTGAATTCCAGAAATCTGTAAGATGAAGCCCGATCGGCGTTACGACTCCCTGTCCTGTCACTACAACACGTCTTCTCACCATACCCACGTCCTTCGCTGAAATTAATTCTTGGAAGCCTGTTGCTCGTAGAGAGGAAAGTCGCCATATACATGACTAATTTTCTCATGCACATCTGCAAGATCAGCAAACACCTCGACGACCACAAGCTTGTTCTCCTTGTACTTTTGCCAAGCAAGCTGAAGCTGCTCCCGAGCCTCCCCCTTGCTGCGGATTACCAGACTTTCGACAAATTCATACTGGGGAATTTGGATTCCTGTCTTGACCGCCTCCGAAACAAATGGGAAGGCTTGTCCTGAGATATGCTTATAATTCATCTGGTTTTGCAGCCAACCGTAGCCGCCATTATTAAGTACAAGATAAATTACTGGTATTTGATACTGTACCGCCGTCATAAAATCTGAACAAAATAAATTGAATGCACCGTCACCTACAAGCGCTACTACCGGGCGTTCTGTCGCCACACTTGCCCCCAGAGCAGCGGCCGCACCGAATCCAAGACTCGTTTGGTCACTAGGAACAATGGAAAGTGAGCCTGTGGTAAAACGGAAATATGGATAAAAGTAGGACCACATATCCTGCAATCCGTTCTCTTGTAGAAGCACTAGGTCTTCAGGAAACTCCGTCTGAATCATGTCCAACAGTTCTGGAACGTGGATGCCGGGGGCCTTTTTCAACCCTTCCAAATAATTAGTCCTCTCTGAAAAAGCCTTCTGTTTACATCCTCTGATCGTTTCAAGCCACGCTCCATCGGGCTCCTGTCCGCGCCGTTCTAGCCATTGCTCCACTGCCGCATATCCATCGCCAAGCACCTTGATGCCTCTGAATTCGTGCGCAAAATCCTCCAGCTCTACATTGACTTGAATTAAAGGCGTATCCTGTAGCAAAATATCCCACTCGAACGTAGCCGTTTCTTCCAATCGACTGCCAAGCGTAATGACTACATCGGATTCCTGCCAGATTTGTCTCAGACTAAGATCGGTATAAAGACCGGCAACACCACAGAAAAGTTCATGGTCTTCATTCACTACACCTCGTCCCGAGGCAGTTGCGAACACAGCCGCTCCATGTTGGTTAGCGAACCGCTCAATCACATCGCTTGTCCCTGACTTCATTCCGCCTCCGACTAGAACGAGTGGTCTACGGGCATTCTCAATGATGTTCCATGCCGCATCCAGTTCCCGAACAGACGGAGAGCACGAGAGCTTTTCTGGCGGGGCAAACTGAATCCCTGTTGGCACAGACTGGTCCATCAGGTTCTCGGGTAATTCTATATAGACAGGACCTGGTGCTCCATTGATAGCCAAAAAGGCAGCCCGCTCCATCGCCCATACAAGCCGATCCACATGCTCAACACGATAAGCCCATTTGACGAGCGGCTTCACGAGTGAGATTTGATCGGCTTCCTGAAAGGATCGGGTACCCAGCTTGTCTCCTCCGGTGCCGAGCGCCAAGAGCAGGAGCGGGGCACCCAGGTTCTTGGCTTCCAGTAGCCCCGTAAGTGTATTGCTGAGCGCAGGACCTTTCCCCACAACACATACGGACATCTGGTTAGTTGTGAGCGCATAGCCTGCAGCCATAAACACAGCATTACGCTGATCTTTGCACAAAATAAAATCCATACCGGATGAGGGGAGTGACGCTACAATATTGAGATCGTCACTTGGTAATCCAAAGAGGTGCTGGGCCCCAGCCGATTGTAAGTAGCCAATGATGGCATCCCAGGGGGATATGCTCGCGGTCATACCAAACTCCTCTTTTCTGACAAATATTCTGCGACAATTTCCGAGATCAAGATCGGCTTCGAAACGAGCTTATAATCGTAAAAAATATAGTTCGACATCGTGCCATAGCCACCAAAAGGCTTATTGCCTTGATCCACATCCTCAAGGGTTTGATTAATGGTCAATGTGTGCTTCTTTCGTAGAACGTCTGCCAGATGCTCTGACCCGTATAAGCTGCAACCCATTGCCCGTTCGCTGAAATAACTGGAGGAAATGCGCTTGATCAATTGCTCGTCGTCTTGGTAGCTAACTACATTGAACACTGGCGAAAAATACTCAATAATCTCCAAGTTCTGATCCAATTCGCTATATACAACCGTTGGCTCCATTTTTTTCGTACGGAAATCAATGCCGCCGCCGTAAATAATAAACTTATCGTTCGTATTAAAATATTCAGAAACCGAATATAGCGTGTCTTTATAGAATATAGGGGAGTAGTTCGCGTTCGGATCATTGTTGGCCCCAAATACGAGTTCGTCAATCCGTTGAATCAGCAAGTTTTTAAATGGCTCGCTCACCTCTTGATGTACCAGGATGATGTCGGGCCCCAGGCAGTCCTGTCCAGAGTTGAACAATCTCATGCGAATCACATCGGTAACCGCCAGCTCCAGATCGGCATCTGGTCCAATGATGAAAGGATTGATCCCTTGTCCATAAAAAATGTAGAGCTGATCCTTGCGAATCTGTTTTTTGATCTTCTCCGCATTGGTATAGCTCCCGGTGAACACCACAATATCAGCTGGCATCACGGAATTCTCCATGAACACCTTCTGGCTAACTTTGCGAATATAGATAGGTAATTGGTGTACTGCTTGCAGCTTTTCATGCAACATATCGACATACTCGTTTACGTGAGAAGAAGGACGAAAGTCTATATTTTCAACGTACAGGGATGGAATCAAGAGGTATAATGCATAGGAGTACAAAATGACGTTGGAGGGCATGAATACAGCCATAGATCGTTGCCAGCTTGGCTGATGGGTCTGCACTTCTTGCAATGCACCTTGAAGTGTGAGGATCGTGGAGTCAATTTCTGCATTGGCGGCCCGATAGGATGAAAATTGTGTGAGAATATCCATCACTTCTTGCCGATTTTCAATCAAATAATTGAGGCATTTCAGAATAGATTCATGCCTTTTCAAAAACAGCGTGTTTTCTGCCAGTTCTGGATTTATACTCATGGCACATTCTCCCTTTCCTATATGCGATTTTGGTAAATATCTTGTTATGCTTTGCGAGAAGCAGCTTTCTCTAGAGCAGTGCGCTCCATCTCCAGACGATCTACTTTTCCATTGCGATTTAAAGGAAAATGGTCGAGCGGAAGCAAAAGATCGGGAAACATATAAGAAGGGAGTACCCGATTCATCTCTTTGCGGAGCACAGGTAAGACCTGTGAGGATTCACTTTCGATGAATGCAACAAGCAAAGTCCCTTTTGCCTCATCCTCCAAAGTAATCACACAGGATCGGTAACCTAGTGAACCAATCCGGTCCTCGATATAGACTGGGGAGACCATGTAGCCCATCCGGTTGACTGTCTTACCACTGCGACCAATAACATACAGCATTCCGTCATCC
The DNA here is from genome assembly GCF_038008995.1 of Paenibacillus sp. FSL W8-0439. Taxonomy (NCBI): domain Bacteria; kingdom Bacillati; phylum Bacillota; class Bacilli; order Caryophanales; family Paenibacillaceae; genus Paenibacillus; species Paenibacillus sp. FSL W8-0439. The sequence continues at coordinate 82,406 of NZ_JBBPAK010000001.1, read as the reverse complement.
AGATAGCCTAGATCTCCCGTCTTAAACCAGCCATCCTGGAGAACAGATTGTGTCAGGTCGGGACGATTCAGATAACCTTCCATGCATCCGGCACTTCGTATCCACACTTCGCCTACGATACCGTCCACCTGATGGTTGCCAGTAGAATCAAGTATTTTCAAATCCACACCAGGTAATGGTTTGCCACACCCCTTCGGACACTCCAGCGTCCCCAGCGTGACGTTGCCCAGTTCAGAAAGGCCATAACCATTCAGCAGGGGCTGTCCAAATATGTTGTTAAATTTCTCTTCGAGGTCTTGAGTAAGTGGAGAACCGCCTACGCACCACATGCGGACTGGGGATTGCTTGATCAATTCCAGTTGTTCGGGTTTTCGGCTTAGCATACGCAACAAGGTGTAAAAAGCAGAGGGGTTAGCGTCTACGACCGTCGCCCGGTCTTTCGTAATACTTGCAATGACGCTCCAGAGGTTTTTTGGATTGCAGATGATGAGAGAACATGAGGTTAACCACCAGGAGAAGATAAGTGAAATTCCATAAAAATGAGAGAAAGGCACTACGGGGAGCATATGGTCAGACGGTATGTAGTTCATAGCGTGTATGGAATGTCTGATATTCTCCATAAAAGCTGAACCAGCTTTCACGATTCCCTTGGGTTTTCCCGTCGTACCTGAAGAATACAGAATGAGCGCATCCGGTCTCTCGCACCACTTGTTAAAGTCGAGGGCTTCGGGCTTTGGCTCTCCCACCCAATGCGGGTGTACTGCTTCTTCTTGAATGAGATCTTGAATCAGAATAACGAGAGCATGAGGAACTTCTAAATCGGAATCCGTCAGAATGCAACAGGCACCCGCTTCATCATAGATTTGGGCCACCTCATCAATTACAGTCTGCTCGTCCACCACAGTTACCGAAACTGCGAGATGACACAGGGAAAACAGAGAAACAACAAACCAATAGGAATTGGCCGCTTTCAGAATCACTCTACCGTCTTCAGGAATTCCTCTGAGAGCCAACATCCGTGAGAAGATCGTCACATCCCGCTCCAGACGTTCCCTGCTCATAATTCCTTCAGGTGAGATAATACGGCAATCCGTATGCGTAATAAGCACAACGTTCCCTCCTTACATCCCCGTAATATGATATCCAGCATCTACATGGATAACTTCACCCGTAATGCCTCTCGATAAATGGGAAAATAGGAATAACGCCGTATCTCCGACTTCAGACGTATCGACCGTCTTGCGTAGGGGCGTAGTTTCTTCAATATGCTTTAGCATTGTGTTAAAATCTTTAATGCCATAGGCGGCCAAAGTACGTATAGGACCAGCCGAAATCGCATTTACACGAATGCCGTAAGTACCCAGATCATTCGACAGATAGCGCATGCTGGCTTCTAGTGAGGCCTTTGCTACACCCATAATGTTGTAATTCTTAATGGCTCGTTCTGCGCCGATATACGTCATGGTGACGATACTTCCACCCTCCGTCATCAGCGGGTATACGCGGCGGGATACAGCAGCCAGAGAATAGGCACTGATTTCTTGAGCAACCGCGAATCCCTCGCGAGAAGTATCGACGAACGAGCCTTCCAAATCCTCAGCCTTAGCAAACGCAACACTGTGGAAATATCCGTGCAAGACGCCTACCTTCTCCTTGAGAAAATCCGCCAGTGCATCCAATTCTTCATCGCTCTGTACATTGCAAGGACAAACAATGGAACCCGGAATGGTTTCAGCGAGCTTTAGCACCCGTTCTGCAACCCTCTCATTTTCGTAAGTAAAAATGAGATTTGCTCCTTCCGCAGCTAAAGATTGGGCTGTCCCCCAGGCAATACTCCTGTTATTAGCCACACCCATAATCAAAATGTTCTTTCCACTCAGTAGTACTGCCACAGAAACCACCTTTCCTTTTTACATTTTTAAACATAATAACAACTTAATTGCGTTTGTCTACATATATAGACATATATAATCTTTCCTGGAATATTATCTCGTCAGTTGCCAAACTTATATAGGCGCCGTTTTAGGCAGATGACAAGAATATTTTAAAAATTGTGAATGTGGTTTCTGTTGGTCTGTGTTCAAATCGAAAGGAGTCCATGCGTGTGAAAAAAGTGGTGAGGCAACGATAAGATGACTGTCAAAGCGATTTTAATATAAAAATATCATATTCTTATAAATATTTCCATTCCAACGATAGACTCATCCCATTATTGAAAGTAACCACTTCATTTCACCGTCAATGACTCTCCCGATTTGAACATCCTGAGTGACCAGCCTGATTCGTTTCAAGCTTGCGGCTCTATTCCTCTTGGCTAAGCCTTATGTTTATGTTTTTTAGGAGCTAAGGTATAGCTGAAGGAGACAACAAAGTCGATTGCCAGAACGATCGCCCATGTTTGCATGATGCCCTCCAGTGCCGCCGTACGCTGCGGATCACCTACATATACAATGATGGCGAGCAACAAAGCGTTGCCTATAGCCCAGCCCAACAGGTGAAGCAACCAACCTATACGCTCCTCTTTTGCATGAGCAGCACCATACTTGCGTTCAGGCTTGGGTCCTTTACCAAACCAATGAGAGAATCGTACATCGGCCCACTTAATTAACCTATGACCAAATGCCACTGTAATACCAAAATAACAGGCTGCCAGGCCAGTAGCAGTCGTAATCTCCATGCCACTTCTCACCGTGATGAACACCGCAATCAGCAACAGGATATCAATAATTGGGGTAAAGAGTAAAAGAAGGCCCCCTAATTTCTTCAACCCAAACATATACCTTGCGACTAACCCTGCAACAACAAAAACCCAAAATAAAACCTCAGCACTAATAATAAATAAATACATAATGGACGATTCCTTTCAAATTTGAAATTGGTATTCCCCTAAGTCCCCCCCTTCATGCCCACTATCATACAATATTATACATAATATTCCTAGTATTTTGTCTATAATTACATAAAAGGAAACAAATAGCCGTTTTTTTACAATAAAATTGCGGCTATTTAGTCCATTTCCTCTTATTCTCAAATTGGGCATTTTTCATAATATGCTGCAAATAAAGGATTATGTTATGTGCAATAAAAAAAGATGCTCCCCTGTCATCAGCACGGGTGCATCTTTTATATAGATAAGCTATCCAATTACAATATGTCCTTCAGGACGACGGTACAACGTCTTGGTCGAACGTGGGCGAATGGCATAAGCGATCGTAAGAGGACCGATTCGACCAATAAACATCGTCACACAAATAATCAGCTTGCCTGCGTCAGACAATCCTGGCGTCACTCCTACAGACAGCCCTACCGTTCCGATGGCAGAAGCCGCCTCAAATGCAAGAGAGAGAAATGGGGCATCCTCGGTCATTAAGAGCAGTATAACCACAATCGAGAATATAAATAGCGCCATTACAATAATGGTCAACGCCCGCATCATGATATCCTGAGGAACCCTATGACGGAAAAACACAATCTCCTTCTGTCCTCGCATGACGGCGATTAACGCACCTACCATAAGCAGAAACGTAGTTGTTTTAATTCCTCCTCCAGTAGAGCCTGGAGAAGCACCGATAATCATCAGCAGCATAATAAAAAATTGACTCGCCTGCCTTAACCCGCTGATGTCGACCGTGCTTGTTCCCGATGATCTCGTGGAGACGGATTGGAAGACAGCGGCATATACTTTGCCTTCCCAGTTCAGTCCGCCCAAGGTTCGTGCATTGGTAAACTCAAAAATAAATATAACCAGCGCACCAATGACAATGAGTGCTCCCGACACGCTTAGCACCATTTTAGAGTGTAAAGTCAGTCTCCGGGTACGACGAAAATCGAACAAGTCGCTTAGTACAAGGAAACCCAATCCTCCCGAAATCACAAGCACAGATGCAATCATATTGAAAACAAAATCTCCAGCGTATTGTTGAAAGCTGGTCCCAAACAGATCGAATCCCCCGTTATTAAAGAGGGATACGGAATGAAAAATCCCATAATATATCGCCTGTCCGACCGGCATCTCTCGCATCCACCGCAAAGCTAAGACGACAGCCGCAATTGCTTCAATGGTAAAAGAAAAGATCAGCACCTTGCGAATAATGCGCACGATCCCTTCCATGCTATCGGCGTTAATCGCTTCCTTAAGCAGCAGCCGATCCTTCAACGATAGCCGTCGTCCCATCAACAGCGCAAACAAGGTCGCTAAGGTCATAAACCCTAGCCCACCTAGCTGCATCAGCACCAAAATGACGGTTTCTCCAAATACCGTATAGGTCGAATCGACGTCAACGACGACCAATCCTGTGACACAAGCAGCAGAGACGGACGTAAAAAGCGAATCAATCCAATGCGGAGCATGTCCACCATGATTGGCAATAGGAAGCATCAGCAGCAAAGTACCCAATGCAATAATCAATACATATCCGATGACCAATATAAAAGGAGGCGATGCGAACCGACTAAGCTTGACGCTGCGTTTCATCAGAACTATTCCTCTCCATCCGTTCTTATGAAAAAGAGGAACAAGACACGGGAACCCCGGCTGATCCTCTATATTCATAATGTGATGTTATTCTACTGTACGGTTACGCATATGCGGGAAAAGCAGCACATCGCGAATGGAAGGCGCATCTGTCAGCAACATAACCAAACGATCGATGCCGATGCCCAGCCCGCCTGTTGGCGGCATACCATATTCCAAGGCGCGGATAAAGTCATCATCCATTTGATGAGCTTCATCATTGCCATGCTCACGTTCCAGCAATTGCGATTCAAAACGTTGGCGCTGGTCAATTGGATCATTCAGCTCAGTGAACGCATTCGCATGCTCACGAGCGACCATGAACAGCTCGAAGCGATCCGTAAAACGCGGGTCCTGTTCATTTTTCTTCGCCAATGGCGAGATTTCAACCGGATGTCCAGTAATAAAGGTCGGCTGAATAAGCGTTTCCTCTACAAAATGCTCAAAGAATGCATTCAGGATATGTCCAAATGTCATGTGCGGTTCAACCGGAACCTTATGCTCTTTCGCAAGGCGATGAGCTTCTTCATTACTCATTTGTACACTAAAGTCCACACCTGTTACTTCTTTAACAGCATCGACCATGGAAACTCTGCGCCATTGCGGCGTCAGATCGACTTCCTGACCTTGATACTGAATGTGCTGTGTGCCCAGTACTTCCTGCGCAATATGTGCAATCATGTTTTCCGTCAATTGCATGATATCTTTATAATCAGCATATGCCTCATACAGCTCAATCAACGTAAACTCAGGGTTATGACGAGTCGATACACCTTCGTTACGGTATACACGTCCGATCTCATATACTTTCTCCATTCCGCCAACAATTAGTCGCTTCAAATGAAGTTCAATAGCAATACGCATATAAAGCTGCGTGTCCAATGCATTATGGTGCGTAATAAATGGCTTCGCCGCCGCCCCGCCAGCAATGGCATGCAACGTTGGAGTTTCAACTTCCAAATAACCGAGCGAATCCAGATAACGACGCATGGATTGAATAATACGGGACCGCATAATGAACGTTTTTTGTACTTCTGGGTTCATAATCAGATCTACGTAACGCTGACGATAACGCAATTCAACATCCTTCAAACCATGATATTTCTCCGGCAATGGATACAAGGATTTGGACAAGACTTCAATATCCAATACTTTGATCGTCGTTTCGCCTGTCTTGGTTTTAAAGAGCACGCCCTTAACACCAACAATATCGCCGAGATCCAAAATACCAAATGCTTTATAATTTGCTTCAGGTACAGTGTCTTGACGAACATAAATTTGAATACGTCCGCTAAGATCCTGTATATGAGCAAAGCTGGCTTTCCCCATCACTCGTTTAGCCATAATGCGGCCTGCTATGCTAACTTCAATATTTTTTTCTTCCAATTCTTCCTTGGTCAAGCTGTCATACTTGCTCAGTAGTACGCCCGCTTCATCCGTGCGTATGTATTTGCGTCCAAAAGGATCAATGCCCAATGAGCGAAGCTCGTCCAATTTGGCACGACGAATTTGCAATAATTCACTTAATTCCTCGCGATTTTCCTGTAATTCCTGGTTAGTAGTTTCATCCGACATGGTGCTAAATCAGCTCCTTCAATATGAATAGACGGGCCGGGGTCCGTCTCGGGTGTAGAGAAAAAAAGCTTCCACAAGGAAGCTTTTACATTAAATTCCAAAGTCCGTGTTTTTATTTCTTGATATCCACGATTTTATATTGAATAACACCTGCTGGAACGGTTACATCTACAACAGTTCCTTTTTTCTTACCGAGAATAGCCTTGCCAACCGGGCTTTCATTGGAGATCTTGTTTTGGAGCGGGTCGGATTCGGCAGAACCTACGATAGCATACTCTGTAATATCCCCGAATTCCAAGTCTTCAACGGTTACAGTTGCCCCTACTCCCACAACATCGGTTTCAATTTCATCGCTATTGATAATACGGGCATTACGTAGCATCTTCTCTAAAGTAATTACACGGCCTTCAATAAAGGCCTGCTCATTCTTCGCATCCTCGTATTCGGAGTTTTCACTAATATCTCCGTATCCGATGGCTACCTTAATCCGTTCAGCCACTTCGCGGCGTTTGACAGACTTTAAGTTCTCAAGCTCATCTTCGAGCTTTCTAAGGCCTTCCTGTGTCAGAATGACTTCTTTATCGCTCATCTCAACCGATTCTCCTGTCATGGGAAAAGTTTAAAAGTGCATCGGAATGCACGCTTTCAAAACATAATATGCCACTCTGAGGGAATGAGAACATTTCCTGCTGTTGTCTTGAGAGCTGCATACAATTTGTAGTATACATCAAGATTTTATACTGAACGATTATAGGGCAAGCAATTGGAAAAGTCAATCGCATGCACAAGCCCGAACTGCTTCCTTATTGCGCAACAGTAACAGGAGAAGCAGCACTTGTAGAAGACCCTTCGTTTTCCACCATGTGCAATTGAGATACAAATTGATTCAAAATACGTACCATATCGTCGCGCTTTGTTTCTTCCATAATTACATCCTTAATACGTGCAGAACCTTTAATCCCCTTGAGGTACCAAGCCAGATGCTTGCGCATTTCACGAACAGCTACTGCTTCGCCTTTCAGCGCCACCAGACGGTCCATATGCAGAATGGCAATACGGATTTTTTCTTCCGGTGATGGATCGGGCAACAGCTTACCCGTCTGCAAATACTCAATCGTACGGTACAGCATCCATGGATTCCCCAGAGCGCCGCGTCCAATCATAACGCCATCACAATTGGTCAAATCCAACATTCGGCGGGCATCTTCCGGAGTTAACACATCACCATTTCCAATGACAGGAATGGATACTGCTTCTTTAACTTCTTTTATAATATCCCAATTCGCATGCCCCGTATACAATTGCTCACGTGTACGGCCATGTACGCTGACGGCCTGACCTCCGGCACGTTCAACAGCACGAGCGTTCTCTACTGCGTAAATATGCTCGCTATCCCAACCGATACGCATTTTCACGGTAACCGGCTTGCTCACCGATTCCACTACTGCGGATACCATCTCATAAATCTTGTTTGGATCGAGCAGCCAACGAGCACCTGCATCACATTTGGTCACTTTGGGAACCGGGCAGCCCATATTGATGTCAATAATATCTGCATTCGTCTCCTGGTCTACGACTTTCGCTGCTTCCACCAAAGATTTGCGGTCGCCCCCGAAAATTTGCAAGCTAAGCGGCTTCTCGCGCTCATCTACAAACAGCATCTCGCGTGTACGCTTGTTGCCGTGAATGATGGCCTTATCACTAACCATTTCTGCACATACCAAGCCTGTACCGAATTCCTTGGCGATCAAGCGAAAAGCAGGGTTGCACACGCCTGCCATTGGTGCCAGGACGACTTGGTTTTTCATTTCAATGTCGCCGATTTTCAGCATATCCGTTCCCTCCTTTACTCCTTCTTTATATATCGTATACTTATCTTCATTCCGTCAATTCCCGGACTTCAATCTCTAGCGTTTGGGCAATGATGTTCAGCATGTCTGAGTCTACTGTACGATTACCTCGCTCCACAGCACCTAATACAGTCAAAGATATGCCCGTTCGGTCTGCCAACTCCTGCTGGGTAAATCCTTTTAGCTTCCGAAAGGCGCGGAGTCGTTGCGCCAGCTGCAAGTTTTCCAAAGCTGTATGCCGTCCTTTCCATCCACAGAATTCAATGCAGTATGCACGATACTGTACAGACCGGACGAATCTTGGTTCGGAACAATGTCAGCCAAGGGAACCAGCACAAAAGCACGCTCCAACATACGAGGGTGAGGAAGCTCCAAATCCGTCGTAGCCAGTTGTTCCGCTTCCATCCACAACAAGTCCAGATCAATGGTTCGTGGACCGTTAGGAATATGTCTTACCCTTCCCAGACGACTCTCCACGTCCAGCATATAAAACAAAAGCTCCTCTGGAGCAAGTGTTGTCGATACGGCTACCGTCATATTCAAAAAAGAAGGCTGATCCAGATATCCAACAGGCTCTGTTTCATACAGACTGGAGCAGCGCAACACTCGTATCGCCGGATGTTCGTCCAGTTCGGTAATGGCTTCATACAGGGTATGCTCACGCTCCCCCAAATTAGCCCCTAAAGCAATATAAGCCTCTGATGCCTCAGAGGTCGAATGTGCATTCATGTATCGTTCCTACTTTCTTGCGCGATAAAGCTCAACCGTCACACCCTGAAAATGAATATCAAACGGCGGATGCGGCTTCGTCACTTTGACAGTCAGTGCATTGACACTAGTATAAGTGTCCAGTAGGGAAGATGCAATACGTTCGCCTAAAGCTTCAATCAATTGGTAAGATTCCTTTTCTACGATATCTTTCACGGTATAATGCACCTCAGCATAATTAACCGTTTTGTCCAAAGCGTCCTGCTCCCCTGCTTCACGCAGATCAAGCTCCAGTTCCAAGTCAATATAGTAACGCTGTCCCAGCTTACGTTCCTCGGAAAAAACGCCGTGATATCCGTAATACTCCATGCGATGCAATTTCATTTTATCCATCTTAGGTAAGTCCCCCTGTTTTTTTGATTTTATCTATATAAGTTCCACATAAAGGATTCGTGAAGCGGGCTTTACCCACCATAACTCAGTGGATTTTTAGACCCGTACACCATCGCATCACACATACGTACAGTGCGCTTGATTTGTGCCACATCGTGTACACGCACAATCTGACACCCTTGGGCAATCCCAAAGGCCACGGTAGCCGCAGTTCCCTCCACTACATCATCCACTGGCAAATCCAGTGCTGTACGGATAAATTTTTTGCGCGACGTAGCCAACAACAGCGGAAATCCCAGCTGACTTAATGTATCAAGAGAAGTCATGGCATGAATATTTTCATCATAGTCTTTGGCAAAACCGATGCCTGGGTCTAAAATGATCTGCTCCTTACGGACCCCTGCTTTCAGTGCTAATTGGATACTTTCTTGTAAATCGGACAGCATATCAGAAACCAAATCGGTATAGTTACGGTCGTGACGATTATGCATCAGAATGACCGGACAATCGAATTTCGAGGCTACACGTGCCATATCGGGATCTGCCTTAAACCCCCACACATCATTAATGATGTGTGCGCCTGCTTCAAGCGCCTGTCTGGCTACTTCGGCTTTGTAAGTATCTACAGATAATGGGATGTGCGGTGCAATACGATGGATTGCCTGGACGACCGGAATGACCCGAGCCAGCTCCTCTTCCACACCTACTGGTTCATGACCCGGACGGGTAGATTCCCCACCAATATCAATGATATTCGCTCCATCCTCCACTAGCTTCAATGCATGTAAAACAGCAATCTCTGGATTATAATGTAATCCTCCATCCGAAAATGAATCCGGGGTCACATTAAGTATGCCCATAATCTGGGTGGAATGTCCGAGTGTAAGCTCGGCATCCCCCATTTGATAGCTGCGTTCATAAAGAGTTGGTATATTCACTTCATCCCTGCTTTCTGCCTATAATCATGCAACAGCAAAGCTGTTATGGACTCGGTCTGCGCCAAGGGCACCGATAAATGACTTGCTACGCCTCCCGGCTCCAACAATAAATCCACGGGTCGTATTTCTTGTATAGAGTTGGTCATAAAAATTTCATCAGCCTGTTTCAGCTCATCCCAGTGGTATAATCCTTGCTCACATGGAATGCCCCGCAGGTCCGCCAACTCCAAAATGAACTCACGTGTAATGCCTGGCAGAATTCCTGTAGACAAGTCAGGGGTATACAGCGTATTATTCCGCACAAAAAACAGATTGCTAACTATTCCCTCTGCCAGAAAACCGTTGGCCGTAAGCATTATTCCTTCAGCCTTATAATGGACAGCCTCGGCATACTGCTGAAGTTCCCGCTTCGCAAGAATATTATTCATATAATGGAGCGATTTTAATCGAACCTCACCCTCCGGAGTGTTTCTGGAGGTTCGTAGCAACTGAAGCGCAGAGGATTGCCCGGTTTGTGTATTTGTAGAGGGCAGCGGCTTGGCGAACAAAATATGGTTGGGCCGCGTGTAGTCACCAGATGGCAAGCCCAGTGCCTCTTCACCCGCCGATACGGTGTAGCGGATATAGGCTTCATCCAGCCCATTTGCCACCATCAGATGCTGGATGTGTTTCGTAAGCTGCTCCTTATCCGCTTGAAAAGGAATGCCGAGCATTCGGCAGCCTTCCTCCAGTCGACGTAGATGCCGATCCAGCAGGAAGGGAACCCCGTTATAGGTGCGGAATGTCTCAAACAAGCCCATTCCGTATAAAAAGCCGTGATCACTTACGTGAATCACGGCTTTTGCGGCTTCCGTGAGGACGCCATTGACTCCGATATATCTCATAAATCAGACGCCTACCTTGCGTTTTAGGAAATTGCGCAACAGTTGATGCCCGTAGTCCGTAATAATGGATTCGGGATGGAACTGGACTCCTTCTACGGCAAATTCTTTATGCCGCAAACCCATAATTTCACCCTCTGCGGTTTCAGCAGTAATCTCTAGACATTCAGGCAGGCTCTCGCGCTCTACCAGCAATGAATGATATCGGGTAGCTGTAAACGGAGAGGGCAAGCCTTCAAATACCGAGGTATTGTGATGGAGAATCGGTGATGTTTTGCCATGCATGAGCCGATCAGCCCGGATAACCTTACCGCCAAAAGCCTGTCCGATGGCCTGGTGACCGAGACACACGCCAAAAATCGGAATCTGGCCTTTAAAATGGCTGATTACATCCAGCGATATTCCCGCTTCATTCGGCGTGCATGGACCCGGCGAGATCAAAATGTGATCTGGTGCCAGCTCTTCTATGCCTTTCACATCAATCTCATCATTCCGTTTTACGGTTACTTCTTCGCCAAGTTCACCCAGATATTGAACAAGATTGTACGTAAATGAATCATAATTATCAATCACCAAAATCATTAGACTCACCCTCCTGTGATACCGCTCCTGCTCAAAGCGGCTTCTTCTTCCCCACATTGTACCGCCTTCATGACAGCTCTGGCCTTGTTCCGACACTCCCGATATTCCCTGTACGGGTCTGAATCAATGACAATACCCGCACCTGCCTGTAAATAAGCAGTGTTCCCCTTTACAGCTAGTGTTCTTATTATAATATTTAATTCCATATTACCATTATAGTCAATCCATCCAAGGGACCCCGTATAAGGACCCCGACGGACGGGCTCTAATTCTTCAATAATTTCCATCGTACGCACCTTAGGAGCTCCGGTAATGGTTCCACCCGGGAAGGTAGCAGCAATTACGTCTATAGCTGTACGACCCGTGGCTAACTTCCCCTCAACCTGAGAAACCAGATGCATAACGTGCGAATAATATTCGACAGTCAGCAATTCAGGAACATGCACCGATCCGTATTCAGCAATCCGGCCGATATCGTTACGCTCCAGATCGACGAGCATAATATGCTCGGCTCGTTCTTTTTCACTTGATAGAAGCTCTGCGGCCATAGCGGCATCTTCATCCGGTGTTAGTCCCCTTCTTCTCGTACCTGCAATAGGTCGAGCACTCACACGTCCATCTTCCAGCTTCACCAGCAATTCCGGTGAGCCACTGACGATCCGCAAATCTGGCATGCGCAGCATCCCCATATAAGGGGAAGGATTCAGCAGACGAAGCCATTCATATATATTCTCAGGAAGGGCTGCAAGCGTACGTTGCTGACGAATCGACAAGTTCACCTGAAATACATCTCCTTGAGCAATGTATTCCTGCACACGTTTCACAGCATGTTCAAAATCTTGTTGACTGAATGCCGTTTTCCAGCCTTCAGATTCCTGATGAACAGCCTCTAATCCTTTTTCGGACAACCGAGCACAACGAAGAGGGTAAGCTGGATCAGTCTCTCCCGCATGTATAATGTTCTTCCACTGAGTCAACATGCGTTCTGTACGTTGGACCGCCTCCGCATAATGCTTGCCAAGTATCGATGCGGTCTCATTCAACATAACCTCATTTGCCAAATCAGTCTGACTACTGAATTCACCGAAGCGGACAGGGTTAGGCATATGAACAGCACAGTATAAGCATGATGTTTCATGATCATAAATCCATAGCTCATTCACCCGCATCCACACATAATCAGGTATATCGGTATCGTCTGCAGCTTGAGTTGGCAAACGCTCTAACGAGCGAGCTACATCGTAGCCCAGGTAGCCTGCAAATCCCCCAGAGAAAAAAGGCATGCCAGGTACACGTGGCGCACGGTAAGGGGCGATCCAATCGTTCATGACTGTCAAAGGTTGTCCATGTATAGCACCATGCTCCCCGCTTTGCAAATCAGTCCAAACTGCTTGTTCCCCCTTGCCTTCCAATATAGCAACCGGATTCAAGGCCAGATACGTATATCTTCCACCTTTAGCGCTCTCCAGCAAGAAGGCATATGGCGACGAATCCTCCCAAGCCCTCCGCCACGATGGAGGCAATCCGCCTCCGGGCAATGGGTACTCAGCAATATAGGGAAGTATACTCCAGCCCTCCTTCTGCCAGGCTTGCCACTGCGCCTCCGTCACTCTAGCTGTCCATTTCATCTGTGTGCGCTACCCCTTCCATTACTTTGCCAAAAGTCTGCATTCTTCTCCTTACAAAGAAACCCTCATCCCCCGGTTACAGGGAAATGAGGGTTTCCTTACGTATAGTATACACAATTACGACATAATTACAGCTCGAAATTGTATAGTGGTGTACTCAGGTAACGTTCGCCATTACTTGGAATAATGACAACAATCCGCTTACCCTTGCCCAATTGCTTAGCAAGCTTCAAGGCCGCGTGAACAGCCGCGCCAGAAGAAATACCGGACAAAATGCCCTCTTCCTTGGCCACTCTACGCGCTACCTCGAAAGCTTCATCGTTTTCTACATGAAAAATTTCGTCATAGATATCGCGATTTAGAATTTCAGGAATAAAGTTGGCACCCAGCCCTTGAATTTTGTGAGGTCCTGGCTTGCCGCCTGCTAGCAATGGGGAAGAAGCGGGCTCTACAGCCACGATTTTAATATCAGGGAATTCTTTTTTAAGCACTTCTCCAGCACCGGAAATAGTTCCACCAGTCCCTATACCTGCTATAAAAGCGTCCAGAGTGCCGCCAATGGAACGAATCGCTTCTACGATCTCAGGACCCGTCGTTTCACGGTGAATTTTGATATTAGCTTTGTTCTTGAACTGCTCGGCAGCGAAATAATCCGGGTTTTCGCTCAATAGCTCTTCCATTTTCTTAACAGATCCGTTCATACCCTCTGAGCCAGGTGTTAACACAAGCTCGGCTCCATAAGCACGCAGCAAATTACGACGCTCTATACTCATCGTTTCTGGCATAACAATTACTGCTTTATACCCCTTCGCAGCAGCAACCATAGCCAAGCCGATTCCTGTGTTACCGCTAGTTGCTTCAATAATAGTACCGCCCGGCTTAAGCAGACCTTCACGCTCAGCTTCTTCCACCATACTAATCGCAATACGATCTTTTACACTGGAGCCTGGGTTCTGATATTCCAGTTTCAAATAAATTTCGGCGCTATCTTCCGGTACGATCCGGTTGAGGCGAACGAGGGGAGTCTCCCCGATAAGGTCGGTGATGTTATTAACAACTTTAGCCATGATAATTCCTCCCTGACTGTAGATGATATATTAAAAATTGCGAAAACATATTGTAGATGATTCTAGGTAAATCATTCTTCGTGTTATGCCGTTCATTTAATTTCCGATAAAAATAGTTGGTTTTATACGCTAATCATAACAATCTTCAATTCCATTGTCAATACGAGTAAATAAGCTACAATGCTGTTCGCCCGCGTTATCCGCACCGTGCTTCCTTCAAATCTAGATTCTTTTACGACGCTATAGAGAAGCGGAAGGTACCTCTTTCCCAGATAAAATACGAGCTCCATATTTATCACGCAGACTCTTCTCGACCTCATCCAAAGGAGCGGCTTGTGCAAGCGCAAGCGACCGGCGAATTTGCTGACGAATCTGCCGCTTATCCGAAGAACTCTTTAGCCTGACATCCTGTACATAAATGACCGCATAGCCATCGTTAATGGAGATGGGACCTGCAACGTCCCCGGAGCTTAGTTCTCTTGCCGCCTTCATGATCGCCTCCGGTTGATATGGGTCATATTCATCCACCCATCCTAGCTGTCCGCTATGATCCTCGCCGAGAAGATTACCTGAGCCTGAATGTTCCCGAAGCAGCGTGTCGAAGCTTTCTCCTTGCTTAACCCGATCCAGCAACACCTCTGCTTCCTCTGCTTTGGCCACATAAAGAGCTGCCAGTTTGATCTGCTTACCAACGGCAAATTCCTCAGGGTGCTGTTCCCAATACTCGTCAATCTCCGTTTCCTCAACCTGAATACCTTGCGTGGCTATTTTCTCCAAGCCAATTCGGTACTCCGCTTCATTCCGCAAGTCAACCGGATCTAGGCCAAATTGTCGCTGCATTTCCTCAAAGTAGGCGTGTTCTGAGTCGTACCCTTTGCTATCCTGCTCCAGCACCTGCTGTAAATCCTCTTGGGTGATCTTGATACCGAGACGCTTGGTTTCAGCCTGCACGGCTTTACGATTCAACATTTGCAACAGCGTATTCGTTCCATATCGCTTTTTCAGTTCCGCTACCCACTGTTCCTCCGATATGCCTTCCTGACCCATCTCCGCCACAGTATGATCGCCGTCATCCTTGCTTACATCACCCGGCTTTAACAGCCCCCGAAGCATGATAAGACCACCCAAGGCGGCGACGCTAACGGTCAGAATAATGACAGCTGTCCATAATCCCTTTTCCCGTGTAGTCATCGCTTACACCGCCTATCCGGTTAGGCCTTGGCTTGATCTAACAGATTTTGCAATTCATCCTTATTAAACTGATAAGCCTCGTTACAAAAGTGACACACGACCTCAGCCTGTCCTTCTTCCTCAATCAATTGCTTCAATTCACTTTCTCCCAGACTGATCAATGTTTTCTCTACGCGCTCGCGTGAGCACTCACATTGAAAATGGATATCCATTTCATCAAGGATTCGAACGTCCGGCAGCATCCAACGCAGCATTTCGTCAAGCTCTAGCCCTTGATCCAACAGAGCGGTAACGGGTGGAATGGAGCCGACTGCATTTTCGATAGCAGTAATCTCATCATCATTCAAACCTGGAAGCAATTGAATAATAAACCCGCCGGCCACTATAACGGAGTTATCCGTATCTACCAGCACACCCAAACCCACCGCTGACGGAGTCTGTTCGGATTTGGCAAAATAATAGGTAAAGTCTTCACCAAGTTCACCTGAAATAATCGGGATACTACCGCGATACGGCTCTTTTAATCCCAAATCCTTGATGATATGAATAAATCCCTCTGTACCTACTGCACCCGCTACATCCAGTTTGCCCATACTATTGCTTGGCAAATGCACATGGGGCTCAGTAACATACCCTCGCACTTCCCCTACAGCATTGGCATCCACGACGATTTGACCAATCGGCCCATCACCTTTGACTTGAATGGTCAGTCTTTCTTTGCCTTTGAGCATGGAACCCATAATTGCACCTGCTGTGAGAGTTCGTCCCAAAGCAGCAGTTGCCGTAGGATAAGTATCATGTCTTCTCCGCAATTCTTCTACCAATTGAGTTGTCCGAACCGCAAAGGCTCTAACCCTTCCATCCATGGCTGTACCGCGAATAAGTCGATCCTGCTTATTTTCCATATTGATATCCTCCCCTATTATCCAAGGCAGCCATGCTGCTTATTTTCGTTAGTATTTCCTCATCCTTGAAACATCATTTCCCACTATATAAACAACCTGCCTTAACAGATCACCGAATTGTTCAAAAACGTAACATATTTCAGTATAGACGAAAAACGCCGCTAATCCAAACCGATAAGATCATCGGCTTGACTCAGCGGCAGCTTATATCCACTTTTTATTCGGCGTTACGTTGGTAAATGATGCGTAATCCTTCGAGCGTCAACATCGGCAACACTTTCTGAATGCTCTCTGTCTCTGATGCGATTAGCTCTGCAAGACCTCCGGTAGCAATAACTGTAGGTTCTGCCTGCATTTCTTCCTTAATGCGCCTCACAATGCCATCCACTTGTCCAGCGTAACCGAAAATAATCCCGGCTTGCATGGCATGGACCGTATTCCGACCAATAACCTTTTTGGGTTTCTCCAACTCGATACGAGGGAGCTTGGAAGCCCGTTGATACAGTGCCTCTGTCGAAATGCCGATACCCGGCACAATGACTCCACCCAGATAGTTTCCCTTATCGTCAATACAATCAAACGTCGTCGCCGTTCCAAAATCCACCACAACGAGAGGCCCGCCGAACCGTTCTACAGCCGCAACAGCGTTCACGATCCGATCCGCACCTACTTCACGCGGATTCTCGTAACGCAGGTTAAGACCGGTCTTGATTCCCGGTCCGACGATTAACGGCGTTTTGCCTATATATTTATCGCACATTTCCTCTAATACACGGACCAACGGCGGAACGACAGAGGAAATAATAACTCCCTGAATGTCATCCTTTAATACGCCGCCCATACTAAAAAGATTATGTATGAGTACGCCGTATTCATCCGCGGTTGCCTGTCTGGAGGTGCTGATCCGGTAGTGGTGCAACAGCTCGCGCCCTTCATACATCCCCAGAACAATATTGGTATTACCTACATCCACTACAAGAATCAATCGGTGTCACCTATCTTTCTTAGCGTTAAGGTCAAGGCTGATATCCAGGTTATGAAAAGAGTATGTCAGCCTGCCTACAGAAATCACATCTACGCCGCTCTCAGCCATCTCACGCACTGTATCCAGCGATACATTGCCTGAGGCTTCTGTTTTGACGTGTGGGGCCTGTTCACGAATGAAGCGAACGGCTTCCTTCATATCTGGGACGGACATGTTATCCAGCATAATAATATCCGCCCCAGCCTCCAGAGCTTCCCGGACTTGCGTCATGTTTTCCGTCTCTACTTCGATCGTCATTGTATGCGGTATATGCGCGCGCGCTCGGCTGACCGCCTGTGCAATCCCACCCGCGCCCTTAATATGATTATCCTTAATCATAACCGCATCGTACAGACCAAAGCGATGATTCGAGCCGCCACCTACACGCACAGCATACTTCTCTAACAGTCGATGTCCTGGCGTTGTTTTACGTGTGTCCACCAAGCGCGTAGAAAGTCCATGCAGTTGATCTATAAAAGTCCGCGTCCGCGTTGCAATACCGGACATCCGCTGAAGTAAATTTAATGCCAATCGCTCCCCGGTCAAAATCGCATGAGTACTCCCATTCACTTCTGCCAAAACGCTCCCCTTTTCAATCCATTGGCCATCGGTCACCAACGGAGTGAACGACAAGGAAGGGTCCACTACTCGAAATACAAGTTCCGCCACAGGTAAACCCGCAATCACGCCGCTCTCTTTGGCATGAATGACAGCCTTGGATTGGTGGCCCGGCTCAATCGTCCAACGTGTGGTCACATCGCCAGAACCTGTATCTTCTCGCAGCCAGCTGCGAATTTGTGCCGTCAGCTCTTCCTGATACCCGCTAAACTCTCCATAAAGCTCGCTGTTAGATGTCATGAACGCTCTCCTCCGTTATGCCTTGCTCACGTCGCTGCTGAACATGCTTTCGCCACATGCGATCATCTGTCTCAGGGAAGTCCTCACGATAGTGTGCCCCCCGGCTCTCCTCACGCAGTAGCGCACCATCTGCTACTAATAAAGCACAGGTGAGCAAATTGGCGAATTCGATCTCTTCCCGGCTGGTGATCACAGCCTGAAAGACAGGCACTAGCCCGTGCAGCTCTTCTAAAGCTGCTTGCAGCCCTTCACTATGCCGACGAACTCCAGCATAATGAACCATCGTTTCTTGCAGCTTATGTCGCTGTCCCACGACGGATGAAGCCTGGAACTCTGCACGGTTATCACTGTAAGATATCAAAGTATGGCCGACCAGCGGTGGCAATGAATGCAGCCGCTCGATAATCCTACTGGCGAACACAATAGCTTCAGATAGCGAATTGCTCGCCAGACGATTAGCGCCGTGAACACCTGTGGAAGAAGTCTCTCCACAAGCGAACAAACGCCTAACAGAGCTTTCCCCGTATAGATTAGTCTGGATACCACCCATCATATAATGGGCAGCAGGAGCAATGGGAATCCAGCCTGTCGTCATATCCAACCCATATGACAGACATGTCCGATAAATCGTTGGAAAACGTTGCTTTACCCGCTCAGGCGGCTCGTGTGTAATATCCAGGTATACAAACGTAGACTGAGTGCGTTCCATCTCATGGATGATCGCACGAGCTACGATATCTCTGGGTGCAAGCTCCTGCCGGGAATCGTACTTGTCCATGAAGCGTTCTCCATGAATGTTGCGTAACACGGCCCCTTCTCCCCGTACGGCTTCGGAAATTAGAAACCTTGGAGCGCCCGGATGGCACAACGCCGTAGGATGAAACTGTACGAATTCCATATCCCGTACAACTGCCCCCGCACGATAAGCCATAGCAATACCGTCCCCAGTTGCGATATCCGGGTTAGTCGTGTAACGGTATAATTGCCCGCTACCTCCTGAGCACAAAATGGTTGCATTGGCAATGATATACGACCTTTCTCCATCTGGCATTTGAACGAGGGCCCCAATACACTCACCATGCTCAGTCAGCAGGTCAATGACCATGCACTCTTCCCACACCTCAATACCGGGATGGGCGACAACCTGCTGTGACAAGGCACGCACGATTTCATAACCGGTGGCATCTCCATTTGCATGCAAAATGCGACGATGACTATGCGCCCCCTCTCGGGTTAGCGCTAGTTCACCATCCACACGGTCAAAGGCTGTCCCCAATCGTATTAACTCTTTAATACCTTCTGGGCCTTCATGAACAAGCGTTCTGACCGCCTCGGGTTCACACAGACCTGCACCAGCAATCAGAGTGTCTTGCATATGATAAGCCGGTGTATCCTCGTCCGATGTGACAGCAGCAATGCCGCCTTGAGCATAACGTGTGTTGCTTTCCATTAAAGTTTTCTTGGTAATCAGCAACACTTTCCGATTCTCCGCAGCCTTAATCGCTGTATATAAGCCCGCAATACCGGAGCCGATGATTAAGACGTCGGCTTCGTATTGGGTCAATTCCGCTACATCAAAATCAACTAGATATCTTGGAATCATGCCTTTCACCTGATTTCACAGAAGAATAGCGCACACCATAGATTGTACAGTATGCGCTCACGGATATGTTCAAAATGATAGTAAGTCGATTGCAGCGGCTGTTGGCCTTTTAAGCTAGGAAGGCGACAGCCGTTTATTTAACAATAAATGTACACAACGTTCCTGTGTCTGTCAAATCACGTCAGCAATAATCTTCCACATTTAAAAAAGCTTCGGGAAACCAATAGGATCTGGTTCCCCGAAGCTTACATATATGCTTATTCAACTATCCATCAGATGATCAGGTTGTTGTCGGTGGAGTACCGCCGGAATTGCCTGAATTGTTATCATCCTCTGGTTTTTGCAGATTAGGGATATCGTTCGGTTGATCTGTTGTATTCTTAGGCTCGTCATCCTTACCTTGAATACGTACACGAACATCACCGATGTTGTCGATCACAGGCTCACCGTTTTCCGGTGTTCCTTCTCCCTCATTCGTATTGCCGTCCAAAGAACCTGTCTCGATCAAACGTTTGATTTGTTCAAGCTCCAGAGTTTCTTCTTCCAACAAGGTTTGAGCGATCAAATGAACCTCTTTCGAATGCTTCGTCAAGAGTTCTCTAGCACGCTCATAGGAGTCAGTGATGAAGCGATTCATCTCCTGGTCAATCTCATAAGCGATCTGATCACTGTAGTTTTGCTCATGACCGATATCACGTCCAAGGAATACTTGACCTTGGGAAGTTCCGAACTGCATCGGGCCGAGCTTCTCACTCATACCGTATTCCACGATCATGCTACGCGCAATGCCTGTCGCTTGTTGGAAGTCACTATAAGCCCCTGTTCCGATCTCACCAATAAACAGCTCCTCGGAAACACGTCCACCCAACAATCCAGTGATTTTGTCCAGCAATTCCTGCTTGGTTGTCAGCATGCGGTCTTCCTTCGGAAGCATGATGACATATCCGCCTGCACGTCCACGTGGAATAATAGTTACCTTGTGAACCATATCGGCATTCTCCAGGAAGTAACCGATAATCGTATGCCCTGCTTCATGATAAGCAACAATTCGTTTCTCGCGGTCACTGATTACGCGGCTGCGTTTTTCAGTACCTACAATCACGCGGTCGATAGCTTCATCTACTTCTCGCATCGAAATATCCCTACGGTTGCGACGAGCGGCCAGCAAGGCAGCTTCGTTCAACAAGTTTTCCAGATCAGCGCCCGTAAAGCCTGTTGTACGTTTCGCAATGACGTCCAATTTAACATCCTTCGTTAATGGTTTGTTGCGTGCATGTACATGCAATACTGCTTCGCGACCTTTAACATCTGGACGGTCAACCGTAATTTGACGGTCAAAACGTCCAGGACGAAGCAAGGCTGGATCTAGAATGTCCGGACGGTTAGTAGCAGCAACGATGATGATGCCCTCGTTTGCGCCGAATCCATCCATCTCTACGAGCAATTGGTTGAGCGTTTGCTCACGTTCATCATGTCCGCCACCCAATCCGGCGCCACGTTGACGTCCAACAGCGTCAATCTCATCAATGAAGATGATACAAGGTGCGTTCTTCTTCGCATTCTCGAACAGGTCGCGAACACGGGAAGCACCGACCCCGACGAACATTTCTACAAAATCAGAACCTGAGATACTGAAAAACGGCACTCCGGCCTCGCCTGCAACAGCTCTCGCCAAGAGTGTTTTACCCGTACCTGGAGGGCCCACTAACAGAACACCTTTTGGAATACGAGCGCCCACGGCTGCGAACTTACGTGGGTCCTTCAAGAATTCTACGACTTCGACAAGCTCCTGCTTCTCTTCGTCAGCCCCTGCTACGTCTTCGAAGGTAACTTTCTTCTTCTCTTCGTTATACAGACGGGCTTTGCTCTTGCCGAAGTTCATTACTTTGCCGCCACCGCCCTGTGCCTGATTAAACAGGAAGAAGAACAACAGGAACATGATCACCAAAGGAATGATAGAAGTCAAAAATGTCAGCCAAATGCTTTCGCCTTCCATTTTCTTCTGTACGTATTCAAACCCGTTCGTTTCGCTGGCATTCACCAGTTCACTTAGTGCTTGATCCGTTGGCGGAACGTATACGGAAAAATTGGTTGATTTAGCATTAGCCGGCTGCTTCTTATATGCACCGGTTACAAGATAGGCGTAACCGTCAAATTGGACCGTTACTTTAGAGATGTTATTAGCTTTAACCTCTTGCCGTAATTGGTCATATCTAGGGAGATCGGAGGCTTCGTTACTGTTGCTAACAAACTGAACGATACCCACCACAACTAAAAAAAGAATCAAATAAAAACCAGAATTCCGGATGAACCGATTCATCCCCTACCTCCTCTCGAGACACTTAAGTTATTTTACCATAGCCTGTAAGCCCTTCTCAACAAAGGACCCTATTTAGTCCTAGGACTGGAGGCTGAGATTAGCTGGTGTAGATTTCCGGCTTCAAAATCCCTATGTATGGGAGGTTCCGGTAGTGCTCGGCATAGTCCAGACCATAGCCGACAACAAACGCATCCGGAAGTGTAAATCCAGTGTAATCAGCTTCAAGGTTAACTGTCCGGCGTGCAGGCTTGTCGAACAAAGTTACGACACATACCGAATTGGCATTACGATTCTTAAGCAATTCAATCAAATGTGTCAGTGTCAGACCACTGTCGATAATATCTTCGACAATCAGAACATCGCGTCCTTCTACGGAAGCGTCCAAATCTTTGATGATTTTAACGACGCCTGATGATTTGGTGGATACTCCATAACTAGATACAGCCATGAAATCAAGTTCCAACGGCACTGTAATGGATTTAACCAAATCGGCCATAAAGATAAACGCACCCTTCAGCACGCAAATCACCAATGGATTTTTCCCTTCATATTTCACGCTAAGCTGTGCGCCTAATTCCTTGATTTTACTCTGAATTTCTTCTTCACTGATCAATACTTCCTGAATATCATTTTGCAACGGTGTAAACCTCCTAAGTTTATACTATGAAAGCCGTTCCTGCGCAATTACCGGTGCCCCGGACTCTCTCGTCTTTGCCATGACATATATATAACCGAAGACGTGTGCTTTTGCACCGCAGCATGTACAGAACGTCGTACGCCCGGAATCCAGAGAACAACTCCAGAATGGTCGCAGACGATGGGAATAACGGAACGCATTGAAGGAGGTATTTTTTCATCAATAAAAATATCTTTAACCTTTTTTCTTCCGTTTAATCCCATTACATACATGGTATCTCCAGGTAATCGCGAGCGTACAGTCAACGGCAGAGTCAATTCATCTGCGTCGAACCATGCTTCTTCCTCATTGGCCGGATGTTGTCCATCCAAATAGGAAGCTCTTTGCCACCGGAGTATACCACCCGCTTCAGGCAACTCAAGCTCACCGGAAATAGGCAATACGCTCAGTCCATAGCTCCATTCACCCATAACGACTTGCGTACGGTCAAACAAAACCGCCTGGTCATATTCGCGGACTCCAACCGCACCGCCGCCCAAGTCCAAGCTCCATGTAGAAGTTGTCTCCTGGAGAAGTCTTAGTCGAACGGTCTCAATTTTACGAAAATCAAAATTTCCACTGTCCGAAGGCAGATAATTTAATATTAGTTTAATCAACCTCCGTTGTAAAGCAACGGATAGCTTACGGTATGATGCGATGGAAAACATGTACCTGCCATTATTGAAATGCACCATTTTCTCGTATACCGACAGTGTAGCTGCCTCCATAAAATCATTTTCGTCAGCCATCGTTTCGGCCAGCCGGTTCAGGGACGGTGTCAGTTGCTCATTATATTGCCCCAAAAAAGGAAGCACATCCATGCGGATGGCATTACGACGGTATTTGGTCGATAAATTAGTGCTGTCTGTCACATAGGAAAGACCATAAAAGTTACAATACTCAATCAAGTCAGCCTTGTACATACGAAGCAGCGGGCGAATGAGTTGCACATTTTTTTCGGTGCGTGCCAAACGCATACCCGCCAAACCCGCCGGTCCGCTACCGCGCAGCAAGTGCAAGAGGACTGTTTCCGCTTGATCATCGCCATGGTGAGCCATAGCAATATGCTGTGCCTCCCACTTCGTAGCCGTATCATGTAAAAAGCTGTACCGTAGCTCACGGGCCGCTTCCTGTGGACCCTTGCCGCTTTCCTTTATATAAGCGGGTGCATCAACCCGGATCATTTCAAATGGAAGCTTGAGCCTTCGGGCAATATTGCGTACCTCTTCAGCCTCCGCATCCGATTCCTCTGGCCTGAAGCCATGATGAACATGAGCGCAGACAAGTTGTAATGGCATATGTATAACGGATATTTCATGTAAAATGTGCAAAAGGGCCACCGAATCCGGTCCGCCGGATACAGCAACCACAATGCGGTCTCCGGGGCTCCACAGGGAATGTTCTCGCGCCAAAGCGAGCACTTCCTGTACAACACCGGTCGGTTTTGTTGTTCCCATTCACGACCCTCTTTTCTCCCGACCGTTAAAATGATGATCCTCTATTATCTTATGTAAGTCATGCTGCTACCTTAACGCAATCCAGAGCGCTCCAGCAAGCAGCAAAAGCGATACCGTGAAAGCATATCCCAACCAGCGTGGATTTCCTCTTTTGACAGATGATTGCCTGACATGCGCGGAAGCCAGACGCGACCAAGCTCGGGCCGCTGCACGAGTATCGGAATATTCTCCACGTACTGCACCCAGCAGCCATTCGGCGTAGGGGCGTAATACACGACTGCGACGAATGATGACTGTCAATTCTGCCGTATTACGTAGCTGCGGCAGCCTACTCGCAGCCGCCTTTAACGATTCGCTCTCCAATATATGAACCGTTAAAAGAGCAAAGGCAAACAGATCATACTGGGGATCAGCATTTCGGCTACCAGCATTCCAAAATCCCCTATCGTACCATTCTGTAAATTGTTTAACACTCCGACCTGCAAGGGACACGCCACCATAATCAATCAACTCAGCCTCTCCATAGGCATTGACCAATATATTTTGAGGCTTCAGGTCGCCAAACACCCATCCTGCCTGATGGAGATCGGCCAGACGATTCAGTATGCCAGTCCCAGCCACACCATACCATTCAGACCCTTTGGCTGCCACAAATTTATGAAGCGGATCTCCTTTAACGTATCGCATAACATAAAAGGGGATCTCCCCATTGCGTAACACTACATCATCCACTTCAAACAAGAAGGAAGGATTTCCATTCCGCTGGAGGGCAGCCTGAGTCCCTTGAGACTGTAATGTGGTCAGCACATTAATCTCCGATTGCAGATCAAGCGTGTTCTTTCCCATTTTGAGAGCAAATTGCCGATCGGCCTGTGCTTCTTTTACCAAATATACAGTTCCGTTCGCTCCCCGGCCCAGCAAGCGCTGGATGACATAGCTACTCCGCTTCCACTTGCCCTTGATGACCGTTCCGGGTGCAAGAACGGGATCAGACGACGTAGTCACCGAGCATCCCTTCTCCTTTGCCATAGGATTCTTCCAGATCTTTCTGTTCCCCTAGTGTAACATATCGGTAATAATCAATCACTTGTAAAATGGCTGGTCCTGTCGGTGTCGCTCCTTTCATCCGCAAGCGTCCGAATATCGACTTGATCTGGTCTAGCTCAGAGGTCCACCCGATATCCATGACTGCGTCTTCTCCCATTCGTCCACCCGGAAAATGAAATACAGATATACGGCTGAGTCCGCTTCTGGACTGTAAACTGAGCAGCAAATCGCGGATACTATCCTCTACAGCAGGCAGCTTAGGCTTCATGCTTGCACTTGCATCAATGAGTAAAGCAATTTCCAGAGGGCTTGTTTCTGTCAGTTCATCCATTACCTCAACTACCTGGGCTCGTTTGGCCGGAGGCAGTTCACCGATATGCCGGGCGCCGCCCTCACCCAAAATGTGCGTTAACTCTCTATTAACCGCCTGCTGAATCGTTTGAACCACTGTTTTGCGCGTCATCATTTGCATGGTTTGTGCCAACTGCTTCGTACCGACGATTTGGCTAAACCCTCCCCCTGCTTTAGCAATTTCCTGAATCTCTGCGCTCCCAAGCTCGCCGATGGTTCCATAATCTATGACTCCGGCGACATTCACTGTAATTCCCTCACGTAAAGCTTGGGCAGCCGCCATCACTGGGCTAACCCCTACGTTAGAGCATCCATCTGTAATGATCAAAATTTGCTTCATCGCTTTTTGACCTCCGCTTCCTCTTAATCTATTCCGATAGATTCTATCTTTGCCTAATCCGGAACGATTCAAACGAAGGATGCAGATTTTTAAAAATGAATAAGCAATTTCCCGGGCAATGTCAGTCTAGCTCACCGTCCGCGGACGTTCCAACCACCTCATGCCAGGTACATGAAGGGTGGCCCACTCTGGGCGAAAGTGATCTATTTTACTAACAACTACAGTCATATCATCATAGATTTGATTTTGTTGATATCGAATAACCCGTTCTAGCAAACAGTCGGCCAGTTCCTGCGGGTCCTCACTTTCAATCTCTTGAATCATGCGTTTCATCCATATTTCTTTATTGACTGCATAACCCGGTGAATCGTATATACCGTCTGTTATCATAATGAGAATATCTCCTGGCTGGAGTTGCAGTGACACCAAATCAACTTCGATATCCTGTATAATGCCAATCGGTAAATTGCTGGCAGATACGGGAATGACCTCCTCCCCCCTTTTAATAAAGCTTGGTGTAGATCCAATCTTCATAAAGGTTGTCCGAGCCGTATACTGATCAATCAGCGCCATATCCACCGTAGCATACATTTCCTCAGGTGATCGGAGCATCAGGACAGAGTTAACCGACTTGATCGCTAATTTTTCGTCCATACCTGATTGCAGTAGTTCTTCCAAAATGTTAAGTGCTGCACTGCTCTCTTGCTGCGCACGCTCTCCGTTCCCCATACCGTCACTTAAAGAGACTGCGAAAGTCCCATTCCCTAACTCCATCATGCTGTAACTGTCTCCTGAGAAGAAATC
The DNA here is from genome assembly GCF_038008995.1 of Paenibacillus sp. FSL W8-0439. NCBI lineage: Bacteria > Bacillati > Bacillota > Bacilli > Caryophanales > Paenibacillaceae > Paenibacillus > Paenibacillus sp. FSL W8-0439. The sequence goes on along the minus strand of NZ_JBBPAK010000001.1, from coordinate 55,695 downwards.
GCCTCCTTTGGCCGCACTAGCTACTCCTGTAGCAATCTCATACGTTTTAGCAGAGCCGAACATGACTGTAGCCAAGCCTTGGCGGCGATCTGCCACCGTTTCGCGCATGACAGCTATATGCTCGTCCAGTATGTCCGACAGCAGTGGAGCAATGATTTTCCGACATTCATCAAATCCCCTTGTATAGGCATGGACAATCTCTATTTCAACCTGACCTGCATCCAGGCTAATAATCTCAATGGATTGAATGGACAAGCCGAGTCGATCAAGAGCCTCTCGGATTTGCTCTTCCTGCCGATGCATGGTCTGCCCTTCTCGCTGAATTTCCCGCGCTAAATCCTCCATAATTTGCGATACACCGGATAGCTGGTCAGCAACAAGCTGACGACTATCGTATACTTGGCGCTTCCACTGCATATTATGTTGGTAGAGACTATACTGCTGCTTCATTACCTGCAGGACAGCGCCCGTCTTGGCACATGCCTTGCTCCATTGTGGCGGCATCTGCTCCGGCTCCAAATCAGGATTATCCTCAATGGCGCTCATCATTTCCGTCATATACTGATGGGTTTGCATAAACTTGCCGTCCCAGCACTGCTCGCACTTAAAGCAAGAGGCACAGGTTCCTTCCGCCACCGCATTCATAAAGTGTTCCATTTCTCCGTCCGGTTTTGCTCCCTCACTCGCAGATATCTGATGGAAGCTGCGCGATAGCTGGCTGAATACACGGGAAAATTTCGTCACCCGCTCGGCAGTGAGATCACGAACTCTTTTGGCATATTCATGCTGGGACTTGGCGTGATCCTGCGTACCAGGGACATAGGTAGAAACCGCTTTAAAGAAACTTTTTGGAGTCATTAAAAATAATAGAATTGCCGCGCAGCTCTCCCAAGTTGATGTCAACACGTCCCCAGTCCCATCCAAATAGATCGTCAAAATGGAGGAGCCCAACAGCATGCCAAGGGCCACTGCACCTTTTCTCCCTTCACGTAGCATTCCTGCCAGCAAACCTGCAAAAGCAAGTAGACTCATCTGCACAATTGCGGACATATTGGCCAGGCTTAAAATTAAACCGGTAATCACACCGACCGAAGCACCCAACGAAGCACCTCCCACCAAAGCAAACACCAAGACCAAATATCGTGAAAGCACATGATCGACAGACAGTGAATGAACGGTCCATCCTACTGCTCCCGTCATCACAGAGGCTAATAGAATAATCAGACACAAAATTTCTTCGTTCTTCAATTGGCTTGCCTTCTTGCGGTACGTAAACAGCGGTATGGCCTGTGTGAACACCAATGTAAGCATAAAACTGAGCACCGCATCCGTTCCCACAATGACAAGCTCATACCATGTAAAAGCCGGAGCCATCACGGCGTTAAATAAATTGACCATAAACACAGACAAGAAGACCATAAGCGGGGCATAGGATAATTCCAGACGATCGAAGGTACGTAGCCCGCGATACAGGAGATAAAATACAATTAGCTCACCACCAATCATGAACAACGATGGGTAAGGAGCTAACAGGCTGCCTAGCACAACGGATACAGCTACAGGCAGCATTAGATCACGCCGAAGGAACGTAATGACCGCAAAATAAGCGAGGGCAAAAGGAGAAAGCTCGTCCAAAATAGTGGCGCGTCCCAGTAGAACTCCCATAGCTGACAATAGCAGCATCCATCTTTGCGCGGTTACCCATTGCACCATTTTATGTGAATCGAGCCGTTTCTTGAGTCTGGAAGGCCAACCTTCCGTACGCTCTTTGGATTTGGACTTTCTAGATTTTAACCCCGGAAAATGTACCACGTTCCATTTCTCCATCATGCGTCAGGCACCCCATTCATCAATTTGATGTTCCCATCTTAAACCGGAACGATTGAGAAAGTTTGTCAGAACCTCACGTCTTATTCCAAGAAATTTCCGACAAAAAAACGTGCCGCGCGAAAGGACAGAGCATCCCCCTGTACATCAAGCTGCGCCCGTATGGAAGCAGATGGAAGTTGTATCACTCCACGCCTTGCACGGCCTCTGTATGTCGTCCACCCTGATGCCCAGACTAGCGATTTGCACAGAAGATAGACGGAAAACCGTTGGAGTTTGTCGGACGATTATGTCCACACGACAAAAAAAACATCCAACATTTCAGTACGATGCTTCTTCTCTTCTTCATGAAACTACTAATCTTAAAAATGTGCCTGTACACCTCCGCCCAAATGTATTGCCCGCAGCCACAGCTTGTCGCATCTCTTGTCGGTAGAACGCAAAAAAACCGTAGCAGTCTTTCGACTGTACGGTTTTCCGTGTATGGTTGATACGGTTGTCAAAGTGAATTAAACACGCTTCGCGCCGCGTCCTCCGCGTTTACCTTCGGTGTTCTTTTTCAGCGACGAAATGCGTTCCTCACTATCTTTCAGGAAGCGTGACATTTTATCCTCAAATGAAGGTTTACCCGGTGCAGGCTTGAAAGAACGGCCTCCACGATCGCGGTTGAAACCACCACCGCGTCCCTGACTTGGACCTGAACCTCCGCCGCCAAAACGGTCTCCTCCGCCTGGTCCTCCTGTACGCTCCGGTCTTGGAGCTCTTGGGGGACGGGCTTCACTTGCCGGCTTATCAATCGTTTGCTTAATGGAAAGTCCGATTTTGCCATCTTTGTCAACATTAATGACTTTCACCGTCACAACATCATTAATCTTCAGGTGGTCGTTAACATCCTTAACATAATTATCGGCGATTTCCGAGATGTGAACGAGACCCGTGACACCTCCAGACAAATCCACAAATGCTCCAAAATGCGTGATGCCTGTCACTTTGCCCTCTAACTTGGTGCCCACTTCAATTGCCATAGAATAAAATGATCCTCCCTTAAAATATACAACCGATTTTTTTGCAAAAAAATCCCGCTGTGGTGATTTGATTATACAAAATGGCGGAACCAAGGTCAACTAAGCATTGGCCCGATAATGCCTCTATTTTTGATCTCCGATGATTGGCGTCTCTTCCGGTTTGTAAAGACCGTACTTGCTTCTAGCAATTTCTCCAATGTACTCAGGGTCCTTGAGACGATTCACTTCGGTTTGAAGCTGTTGTTCCGTTTGTGTAGCAGCTTGCTTCTGTTTTTCCTTCTGGGTGAGCTGTTCACTTCGATCGGCCATGATCATGCCTTGAGAAAAAAAGGTGAATATGGCCCAACTACCAAAGGCGGCAAGCGATAGCAACCAAATCATGATTCGCCTGCGCCCGCCCGCATTGGACTTGGACGTAGGAGATGAATGGCGATCTACAGACGAATTACGCATGATACTACCCCCTTCCAAACCATCTTTTTGCTGTATTTTTCAGTCTGATACCTAGCTTTATGAGCGGATCTGGCGTCTTCCAGCGCGCTATAAGCGGACGGATCAACCAAAGAATCGGCTTCCAAACCGGCATCAGGATGTATATCAGCATCCTTCCTAGGAACACAATAAGTGCCCATGTCCATCCGACCAGCTTGCGTAACAGCCGATACAGCGCTAACACCGGAAGAACAATCAGGATGCGCAGTATGCTGTTCACGATCAACGTCAGTCTGCGAACGATCTCTATTAACATTACCACAAAACGTTGGGTTGTAACACTAAAGGCCCAAAAATAGAGCCAAACCCCCAAAAGTAGTCCTAAAAAGACATAAAACCGCAGCTCACCGCGATTACTCGCGTATAGCACACGGAAAATAAACAAAGCCGAGGCCACCCAATACAGCACGTCCAACATATGAACACTCCAACGGGCAAAATGAAAGCGGATTGACAGCACCCGGTAGCTGTCAAATACCACTCCCATCGCTATGCCCGACAATAGCATCCACGTCAATGTCAGCCATTGTGTGTAAGGGTTCATTTGAAGAGCTTGCCGAATAGGCTTTTTCCGTTTTTGGCCGGGGCCCCAGGCTCTAGGTAGACGAGGGAAGTAATCAGACCTTCAATGGACAGCAGCCCCTCTTCCAGACTGAGGTTTTTGATATGTAAATGTTGTCCGCGAATGGTGAGATGGCCCAGCTCGGTCTGAAGCAAAAACTCTTCACTGTCAAAGCTCTCCACATTGCTGACGCCTGAAATGTCGAGCTGCTTGCGGCTTTGCATGCGCAGATCATGGTGCTTGGACTTCCCTTGTTCAATCATGGCATGTACCCCTCCTTCTGTTCTTAGCTTATGAAGGGGTGGGCATGATTTAGAACCGCATTGGTTATTCACGAGCATATATTAGACGAAAGCTCATTATCCAAAAGAAAAAAGCATCCCTTCATAAAATATGAAGGAATGCTTCTATGTACAACGTTATGAGAAAATCAGATGTCTGCTTACCAGTTCAAACCGTTGTCCCTGGCAATAGGCTCTTCCTTTACCAAAGTGTACATACTTGCAGCCTCGTCCTTGCGTGTAGTGTCGGCGAGCCGTTCCACTCGCACGGTCACCAGCTTCTGGCCAAATTGGACGGTAATTTCATCGCCCACTTTGACCGCACTGCTCGGCTTGGCTTCGCGTCCATTCACCAGCACTCTCCCTTGTTCAGAGACGTCCTTGGCTACTGTACGACGCTTAATCAGCCGCGAGACTTTCAAGAATTTATCAAGACGCATTAGTTAACGGCTTCTTTAAGCTTATTACCGGCTTTGAAAGCAGGAACGGTCGATTCTGGAATTTCAATCGTGTTGCCGGTTTGTGGATTGCGGCCTGTACGGCTAGAACGCTTGCGCGTTTCGAAAGTACCAAAGCCGATCAGTTGTACTTTGTCGCCACTCGCAAGTGCATCTGTAATTTCACCAAGTACGCCATTCAATACAGCTTCAACGTCACGTTTGCTCAAACCGCTTTTGCTGGAAATATTGTTGATCAGATCTGTCTTGTTCATAAGATAAAAGCCTCCTAAATGTCAAAAAATAATCATCACGCTACATATCCATAAATGGAGCAGACGTGAGGTCCAACTGTGGCCGTAGCCTTTCTGAATACTACTGTAACATGTTAACTATAGGCTACAGTTATTTTCAGAATTATTACAAGTTATTCGGGCTTGTCCTTAAAAATCCTGCAATGACAGGCGTTTTTTATTCGACCCCCAGTTAAGCCAACATCCTACTACAAAACTCTGCCCATTGGCAAGTCTGCTCAAGCTGGGCGTGTTTTCAACCCTGCTTATGTCTCATTTTACTGGCCCATACAGCCAAAGATCAAATCTATGGAGTCAATTTCTGTCAAGGAGCTTTTTCGCTTCCTGCCAGTAGGTCTCCATTTCATCTACGCTGCTGTCTTCGGGACGACGTCCCTGCTCGCGTAACTTCTGCTCAATATACTGGAAACGGCTCACAAATTTGCGATTAGTGGCTGACAGCGCCTCCTCTGGATCTACTTCCATGAACCGGGCTGCATTCACGGCAACAAATAACACATCGCCCAACTCCAGCAACTGAGCTTCCACGGAATGCCCTTCCCGAACCGCTTCCTTCAACTCAGCCACTTCTTCGTCCAGTTTATCAAATACGCCTTCAATGCTATCCCAGTTAAAGCCTACTTTAGCTGCTTTTTTCTGGAGCTTGTACGATTTCATAAGAGCAGGTAGATCACGGGGAACCCCATCCAGCACGGAAGGGTCTGCTGCCGTTGTACCTTTAAGTCGTTTTTCCTCAGCCTTCATCTGTTCCCAGTTTTGCAGCGCCTCTTCCGCATCATTCGCTTGATTATCACCGAACACATGCGGGTGACGGAAAATAAGCTTATCGTTCAGCCCTTGGATCACATCATAGACATTGAAGGTTCCGACTTCCTCTTCCATTTGGGCATGCAGCAAAATTTGTAACAACAGATCGCCGAGCTCTTCCTTCATATGCTCAGGATCATCCTCATCTATAGTCTCAATGACCTCATACGTTTCCTCGATCAGATTTTTGCGGATCGATTGATGTGTCTGTTCGCGATCCCATGGACAGCCTTCTGGACTGCGCAAAATATCGACAATCTCATGTAGACGGTCAAAAGAACGCCGTTTCAGCGCCTCATCCTCACTGCGAGGTATGTACACCAAGGATAGGTTCCCGTAGCCCTCTACTCGATCCAGCTCGTACAGCGGCACCTTGTGGACTGCTTCCTCACCTTCTACCCCAAGCGCGTGGCCGACATACACCTCATAATCGTCAGGATACCGCTCCATCAAGCACAGCTTCACATCGGAAGCCGTAAAGGTGTCATATACCTGTCCGATCAGCGTGTGCAACTGAGGCTGGAGCCAGCTCGCATCCAGTGTACCTGCATCCAACAGCTGGAAACCCTCAATCGGATCAAAACCAAGACGCACAAAAGCCTCATCCAGGAAACTTTCGCCCCCCAAGATGTTTAGTTCAATCCCTTGCGCAGGACAACGCTCCTTGAGCAACTGCACCGCTGCTTCCGCCACCATCGGGTGACCGGGAACCGCATAGACGATTTCGCTTCCGTCTGCCGCCTTAGCAGCTGTTGCCATCAATTGACTGGTAATTTCCTCGTATACCTCTGGAAAAGATTCCTTTGTCTCATATACCGCATCAAATGACTCAAAGGCCACTTCAAACTCATCCAGCACTTGAACCGCCGGATGTTCCTTGGTTCGCAGATATAGCGCTGAAGCCCCCCGCATTTTGTTCAATATCCCTATCGTAAGCTGATCGGGATCTCCCGAGCCCAGACCTACGATCGTTAATGTTACGCTCATATCCAATCCTCCGTTCCGCAAAAGCAGGATTCATGCTCGGAAAAAACACCCGGCGCAATCCAATCCAGCTTCCGCTTCCTTTGCTTTGGCATTTACTATACCACAAAGTTGTATAGGCTCATAAAATGGCTTGCGCAGCTGTCGCGCGGCAAGTCGTATAACCCCGGCTAAGCCAGTACACGCAGTCTGCGCAGCACGGCTGCCAGCGGGCGTCCGAGCTTGGGCACTGCCACAAGCTCGGCTTCCGTGATCAACCTCAAGCGTGCGAGGCCGATCACGAACACCACGGCGCCTGCTGCTACTCCCAGCAGGCTCTCCACCGCTGCCGTGGCACGACCTCCGGCAGCCCATCCCAAGGCACCCAGCACAGCACTGGTGCCCCACATCGCCGCCCCGGCTGCACCAGCCAAGGCGACAAGCAATGCCGCCGGTTTGAGTACACTGGCGGACCAGCTCCCGCGCAGCCCCACCAAGCGGGCCAGCAGCGCGATGTTGATCACTGCCGCCAGCAGATAGGCGACAGCCCCCGCAATGGCGGCACCAGCCGTGCCTAGCTGCGGCACGAGCAGCCAGTTTAGCAGCGCCTTGGCTGCTGCGGCCGCGAGCATCGCCAGAGCTGGCGCACGAACCGCGCCAAGCCCTTGCAGTAGCGCAGCCGAGATGATGCTGAGCGTACCTCCTACGGCGGTCAGCGCCATCCAGCGCATCACCGTGCTGCCGGTATCGTCTGCATACAGCATCACATTGACGGGCACGGCCAGCACGATCAAGCCTGTCGCAGCGGCTAGTCCTAGTAGCCAAAACCAGCGCAGCGATTGCTCGCACTGACGACGTGCCAACTCCGTACCTCCGGTTACCCGAGCCTCAGCCAGCGAGGGTATGAACAATGCCGACAATGTGGTGGCAAACATCATGACCAGCTGTACTAGCGGAAGCCCCCGGTTATACACGCCGAAGGCCACCATAACCGCCGTATCGTCCAAGCCCTCCTGCTTTAACAAGCGAGGGACGGTAAATGTATCTACCAGGTTAATTAACGGAACGGCTAGCGCTCCAAGGCAAACAGGTAAGGCATAACGTAGCAGCGCCTTTAGCAAAGCGCCGTTGCTTTCCGCTGGGTGAAGCTCACCAGTCTGGGCTTGCACTGTTGTCATTGCCGTCTCTTGCCGCCTAAGTCTCTTTCTGTGACCTCGCCAATACAACAGCATGATCACCAAGCCCGCTGCTCCGCCTGCTGCTGAGCCAAACACTGCTCCAGCGGCTATCATATCCGCCCCTGCTCCTTGTGACAGCATGAACAGCAACAATATGATCATCACGCTTACCCGTATCGCCTGCTCCGTCACTTGAGAGACTGCCGTTGGAATCATATTTTGCAAACCTTGAAAATAGCCTCTCAGTCCCGCCATAACCGGCACGAACAAGAAGGCAACCGCCGCCGCCCTCACCGATGGAATGACGTGAGCATTGTCGATCCACTGGCCAATTAGCGGCGCACACGTATACATCAGCAGCCCCAGAATCAGTCCGAAGATGCCCAATACAAGCGAAGATAGCAGGGCAACACGTTGCCCTGCTGCCCGGTTTCCCACAGCCTCATACTCAGCTACAAATTTGGATACGGCCACCGGGAATCCAGCAGCTGCAATGGTAATAAACAGCGTATAAAAAGGATAAACCGTATTATAAATGCCAAACACGCCGTCGCCGCCAATATTTTGCAGCGGGATTTTTTGCAATGTGCCGATCAGCTTGCTTGCTACCGCTGCCATTGTCAAAATGACAGCACCCCGTAGCAGCCGCGAAGCGGCGCGATTTTCCTGCATTCTCCGTCTCCACTCCCACCTGGATAAGCATTTTTATGAGTCCTATTATACCGTCTCTTCTCCCGGAAAGAAAAAAATCCCTGTACAACGTTGAACGGCTTTGTCCGTTCTGTACGTCATACAGGGGTGAAACGGGGTGTTACTGTTCCATTTGTTTGCCCAGGAAGCCAGCGGCTGTTTCAGCCATCTTGACCTCCATTTCGGACATTTTTACATTTTCATCCTTGTTCAACAATATAACAGATCCGATGGGATCACCACCCGAAACAATGGGAGCCGTCACAAAGGACGAGAGTGTTTCTTCGTGGTCTCGCGTCAGCTCATAAGAGCCGCTGGCTGTCTCCAGCACAGTCTTGCGATTATCCATGCTACCTTCGATAATGCTACCGATTTGCTTGTCCAGAAACTCTTTTTTCGAGCCTCCAGCCACCGTAATAATGGTGTCACGATCGGTAATCATCGTAATATGGCCTGTGCTTTCAAACAGGGACTCAGCATATTCTTTGGCGAAATCACCAAGTTCACCAATAGGTGAATACTTTTTCAAAATGACTTCTCCGTCACGATCCACAAAAATCTCAAGCGGATCTCCTTCACGAATCCTCAAGGTGCGGCGAATTTCCTTTGGAATAACTACCCGCCCAAGATCATCAATACGGCGAACAATACCAGTAGCTTTCATTTCACATGTTGCCCCACTTTCTCAAGAAGAATTTAGTAAACTACTGACGGTATCGAAAGACGCTTCCACTCCCCCAGAAGCGGTCACGAAGAACGTCGCGGTCATGGTGTTTATGGTGATATCTGACCATAGTATTCATCTGTTCCCAATTCCTTATGCATGTTCAGTTATTTACCTTCGTTTGCAGCTCCATCTTTGGCTGTTCCAGCTTTACTATCGCCCGTACCGCTTGTTGTTCCGCTCGGTGTAGTTGTGCTGCCCGCACCGGACGTTGCACCACTTTTCTCTTGCGTAGCAGGTGCCTTCGGCAGATTGATTTTCAAATCAAGCTTCGCCAAATCATTTTCGGTAAAGTTTTGGATACTTTCCCCTGCCAATTTATTTTTCAGGGCAGCCTTCTCGTTGTCCTTCAATTTATCAAATGTTGGCTCATTGCGGGACTCCACTTTGATCACATGATATCCGTATTCTGTTTCCACAGGCTCACCAATTTTGTTAATCGGTTGAGTCTCGGCAGCCTCTTTAAAAGCAGGTACCCACTGTGCTACAGATGCATTCTCATACAGCCCCCCATTAGATGCGGAACCTGGGTCTTCCGAATACTTCTTGGCAATCGTCGCAAAATCCGCTCCACCGTCCAGCTTCGTCTTTACTTCTTTGGCGAGCTTGAGAGTAGCCTCTTTTGTACGCTGTTTCTTTGTTTTTGGATCTTCGAAATTAATCAATACATGGCGCACGGTTGCTGTCGTGAATTGATCTTTATTTTTCTCAAATTCCTGTTTCAGCTGATCATCCGTTACTTTATTGGTTTCGCTGTTGATTACCGTCATGACACGCGTGAAGTAATCTTTCACACCTTGTTCGGTCAGCTTCTGATCACTCAGAAATGTCTTAAACTTATCTTCGCCGACCGACTTTTTATACTGCTCCAACTGCTCGTTTCCTTGTTTGGCGCCCTCTTCCTTGGCTTTATCGTCCGCTTTGGCCGCCAAAAGCTTGTACACTACTTCCTGCTTTACAATTTGCTCACGTACCTGATCAGAAGCTAAAGCAGCCTCATACTCTGGGTACAGAAATTTCATCATGCTGATTTCTTGGTTGAACTCATTTTCGGTAATCGTTCCACCCTTATAGGTCACGACAATCTTGCTGTTGTCTTTCGGCTCATCCTTGACCTTATTCTCATCCGCTTGCTTTGTACATGCTGCCAGCACCGATATAGCTAGCAACGCTGCCATGCCCAAGGAGAGCATTCTCCAAGGTTTTCTTTTATTTAGTTGTGGCATTTTGCAGTTCCTCCTTCAATGTGAATGCTTCTTTCAATGCACTCAAAAATTGCTCCAACAGTTCTAGCAACTGTGGATCATTTAGACCTTTGCCCTTTATGCGTGCGCTCATAGAAGTGCCCTGTTCAAATTGTACACGTCTTTCAAAGCGATTGCCAATCTCGGCAAGTTTGGCCGTCTGAACCGCGTGCTGACGACCTTCATGGAATTTCAGCACTATATTGTCATCCCGCTGCACAATGGACTCGATTCCATACATCCGTCCATATACTTTAAGACGAGCCACGGCAAGCAAATGACGAACAGCCTCTGGCAGATCGCCAAATCGGTCGACCAGTTCGTCCTCCAGTTCGGAAGCCTCATCAAAGGTACTGACCGCTGCAACCTTCTTATAAATCTCAATCTTCTGGATGCTGTCATAAATATAATCTCCCGGCAGGTAAGCATCGACACCCAAATCAATCGATGTACTCCAATTCCGGTTGGATTGATCCTCTTCTCCAAGCACACTGACTTTACGTTTGTTGATTTCCTCAGCCAGCATTTGCGAGTAAAGGTCAAAACCAACGGAAGCGATGAATCCGTGCTGCTCGGCGCCAAGTAAGTTACCCGCTCCACGGATGGACAAATCACGCATTGCAATCTTGAACCCAGAACCCAACTCCGTAAATTCTTTGATAGACTGAAGCCGCTTCTCCGCCACCTCTGTAAGCACCTTATCTCGCTGGTACGTGAAATAAGCATAGGCAATCCGGTTGGAACGGCCTACACGCCCACGCAGCTGATAAAGCTGGGAGAGCCCCATTTTATCAGCATCATGCACAATGAGTGTATTCACATTGGGGATATCCACACCGGTTTCGATAATGCTCGTGCTAACCAGTACATCATATTCACCATCTAGGAAATCCAAAATGGTTTTCTCCAGTTCCGTTTCAGACATCTGTCCGTGACCTACGCCCACCTTGGCGTCTGGGACAAGTGCATTGATCTCGGCAGCCATCTCCTGAATCCCCTGTACGCGATTATACAGGTAGTACACCTGTCCTCCACGTGCCATCTCGCGTTCAATGGCCTCGCGAACTAGAGTCTGGCTATGCTCAACTACATAGGTCTGCACTGGAAAACGGTTTTCTGGTGGCGTCTCAATAACTGACAAATCACGTACACCCAGCATGGACATATGCAGCGTACGGGGAATAGGTGTAGCCGTTAGTGTCAACACGTCTACATTCGTTTTCAGTTTTTTCAGCTTTTCTTTGTGCGTTACGCCAAAACGTTGCTCTTCATCGACAATAAGCAGCCCCAGATCCTTGAACACCAGATCCTGGGAAAGTAGACGGTGAGTACCAATGACAATATCCACCGTACCTTGTCGAACTCCCTTGGTCGTCTCATTCTGCTCTTTGCGCGAACGGAAACGGCTCAATACCTGAATATTGAACGGATACCCGGAAAAGCGCTCACGGAAAGTCTCATAGTGCTGTTGTGCCAAAATCGTCGTCGGTACCAACACAGCCACTTGTTTGCCCTCAATAGCAGACTTAAAAGCAGCACGAATAGCCACCTCAGTCTTGCCGTAGCCTACGTCACCGCACAGCAAACGATCCATCGGACGACTCTGCTCCATGTCCTTTTTAATTTCTTCAATAGCCCGAATCTGGTCACGTGTCTCATCATACGGGAACATATCCTCAAATTCCTGCTGTTCTGGTGAATCCTTTTCAAAAGCAAAGCCTGGTGCTGACTGTCTTTCCGCATATAGCTTGATCAAGTCATCTGCGATGTCCTGAACCGAGCTGCGCACCTTACTTTTAACACGTGTCCACTCATTGCCGCCCAGTTTGTAAATCTTGGGTTCCTTGTCCTCGGAGCCCACATACTTCTGAATCAGATCAATTTGTTCAATCGGTACAGACAGCTTATCTCCGCCCGCATAGAGGATATGCATGTAATCCTTATGGATACCGCCAACCTCCAGCGTACCGATTCCCATGTACTTCCCGATTCCGTGATTTTGGTGTACGACATAATCGCCCACCTTCAGCTCGCTATAGCTCTTAATCCGCTCTGCATTGTCTACATGTCGCCCCTGCTTACGTGCTTTCCGCTGCTTCTGGGAGAACATCTCACCCTCGGTAATCACCGCCAGATGAATAGACGGCATCTCAAAACCGCTTTGCAGATTACCAATCGCCATCGTCGGCTCATCAATACCGTAGTCTTGAAGCACTCGCCGCATCCGATCCAGACGTTCATCTCCGCTCGCCAGCATCATAACCTGTGTGCCTGCCTTGCGCCAACGATCCATCTCTGCCTTGAGTACATTCATTTGACCGTGGAAATCCTGCATGCCACGGCAGATGAAATTCAAAATATTTTGCGGCTGTGTATGCGGAACCTGGCGAAGAAAGATCGACAGGAACAGCGTTTGAAATCTCCGATTATACAGCAGATTATCCGAGTTATCCGATAGCTCCAGTTGCGGTAGAGTTTTACCGTTTTGAAGCAAATGCAAATTCCATTCAGACTCATCCCGCTCTAGCTGCCTGGCTGTTTCTAGCATCCGTGCTGGTTCATCAATGATTAGAATCGTATCTTCCGGCATATAATCAGCCAAGGTTTTGCGTTCAGGATACAGCAGGGAGATATATTTATAGATTTCGTCAAAATACACATGCTCCCGCAGCAGCTCAATTTCACGATGAATTTCCTCTTTCAGATGCTGCTTAGCCTGACGATCTGTCATTTTGTCCAGCTGTTCCTCCAACAACAGAGCAGCGGCATCAGCAGCTTGATCCATACGCTGGTGGCTTGCAATAACTTCCTTACATGGCGTTACAGTAACTTCCTGTACCTTTTCCACCGAACGCTGATCTTGCGGATCAAACATACGGATGGAGTCAATTTCATCATCAAACAACTCCACACGATAGCCCCATCGGGTTGTCATTGGATAAAAATCAACAATTCCCCCGCGTACACTCATCTCCCCGCGGGATTCAACACGCTCTACACGCTGGTATCCCATCTCCACCATATGCAGCAAAAATGCTTCCAGCTGAATCGTTTCTCCCTCTTTCAGCTCAACACGAGCCTCACGCCATGTTTCCGGGATTGGTAGTAGACGCCGGACTCCAGAAAACGGCACGACAACAACCCCACGAAAACCCTGGGCACATCGGATCAATACATCAATTCGTTGGGATAACGTCTCTGGACTGGATATGGCTGCTTCAGCAGCTACCAACTCGTTAGCTGGATACAATAAAACCTGATCAGGAGAAAGCGCTTCCTGCAAATCATCTGCTATCTTTTGAGCGGCAAACATATTGTGCGTCATGACCATTAACGGCCGTCCAGTATCTTCAGCAAGTGCGGCCATCAGGACCTGTCTTGAAGAGCCTGACAAGCCTGATATCAGCTGTTCCTTCATGCCTGAGGAAATACCTGCCGCAATGGATGCATAATCAGCATCCTTCGTAAAAGCCTGAATAAGTGCTTGTAACAAAAAAGGCACCCCTTTATGCTTATAAATAGTTACATGTAAACCGAAAAAGAAGCCTCAGCAATGCTGCCAAGGCTCCATAAGCGGAATTGCCGCTTCACCTCTCAAGCTGGTACATAAGACCAGTTGAATACCTGTTATTGGAGCGGGTTTACGAGCAGACTCAGCTCCGGATTATTCTCCAGTGCCTGACTGCAATGCTCGCAAATGACCTTAACGGTCACCTCACCACCCGAATTATACGCTATTATATCTCTACGTTCAGCAGGGGTCAAGGAATGGAAGCCCAACCTTTCTTCGGTTATTGCAGCGGAGTCAATTCGCCCTAAGAAAGTTCGACAATGTCTGCATACATAATTAACAACCATGTAATGTATATGCCTCCTGAAAGTTTTCTATACCTTTCAGTATGTCCAACAATCTTCCATTTAAGCCCGTCTATCTACGTCAGAACTTACTTGTTGAATTCAGCCATCGTCCGCTCAAACGGATGATTCAGACTGTATTCTAAAGCGTTGCACGTATCTTCTATCATTCCGGTCAATAGTTCCTTTTCCTTCTTTGGAAAGGTGCCCAAAACATAATCGACAATAGCATGTCCAGGCTCTGGGCGGGAAATGCCCATGCGAATCCGGTTGAAGGATTGCGTCCCTGTATGCTGAATGATCGATTTAATGCCATTATGCCCGCCTGCGCTACCTTGATAACGCAGTCTTATTTTACCGACCTCTGTATCCAGATCATCGTAAACGACAATCAGATCTTCCATATCGGCCTTATAGTAGTCCATGTATGCACGTAGAGACTCGCCTGAGAGATTCATATATGTCATAGGCTTAATCAATACCGTTTTCACGCCACCAATGTGCCCCTCACCAATCAATGCCTTACATTTGCTTTGGGTAATCTGGATATTATGGCGTGAGGCAAGTGCATCTAAGGCCATAAATCCGACATTATGTCTCGTTTTCTCGTATTGGGGACCGGGGTTGCCCAATCCTACAATCCACCTCATTAGCCTTGACACCTCTTTCGAAGTCTTGATTTTTTGGTAAAATAGTTTTAGTGAACAGGAAGGTGCGTGCCGATATGCTCAATCAAGGTGATATCCTCTTATATGACAGCCATTTTCTATATCATTTAAAACATTCCGTTCCTGTCCAAATTTATGACGGGAATGTACATGTTCAAATTGGCATCGTTGCGCGTTTTAATGAGCATTTCGTCGAAATCGAGGACACACTATACAATCGTCAACGCTTCACATTCATATCTCGGCCAGGCTTTTAGCCTGACATGCTGATAGGGGTTACCTTTTCCATATGGAAAAAGCAACCCCTTTTTTAATGAGCCAGCGCTTATTCGATTTCAAACAGTTTGCTGATCGACAATTCTTCATGCACACGGATGATGGCTTCTCCCATTAATGGAGCCACAGACAGTACCTTCAGCTTGCTTGTCGGATTTGGGTGAACGATCGGGATCGTATCCGTCACAACCACCTCTTTTAATGGCGAATTCTCCAGTCTTTCCATCGCAGGACCGGACAGCACGGCATGTGTACAACATGCATACACATCTTTTACGCCGCCTTCCTTAAGCGCATTTGCACCCAATACAATCGTTCCGGCTGTATCAATGATATCATCAATTAAAATAGCCGTCTTACCCTCAATGTTCCCGATGATATTCATCACTTCACTGACATTTGGCTCTGGACGACGCTTATCAATAATAGCGAGCGGCGCACTCAGGAAGTCCGCCAGCTTGCGCGCACGAACAACCCCACCATGATCGGGTGAAACGACAATCGGGTTCTCAATTTGCTTGGAACGGAAATATTGGGCCAGAATTGGCGCTCCCAGCATATGATCAACTGGAATATCAAAGAATCCCTGAATCTGCATCGCATGCAAATCCATACTGATTACGCGGTGAGCCCCCGCCTTTTCAATCAAGTTAGCGACAAGTTTCGCCGTGATTGGATCACGCGAACGAGCCTTACGATCCTGACGAGCATAACCGTAATATGGCATAACAACATTGATACTTTTGGCAGAAGCGCGTTTAAGTGCATCAATCATAACCAATAACTCCATCAAGTTGTCGTTAACTGGCAGACAAGTGGACTGTACAATATACACATGGCAGCCGCGAACACTTTCCGACAGCTTAACCTGAATTTCACCGTCACTAAACGATGTGGTATGGGATTCCCCCATTGGGATTCCGATGTAGTCCGCAATCTGGTGGGCTAACTTCGGATTGGAGTTACAAGTAAATATTTTGAGTTTGGAATCGCAATAAGTCATTAATAGAAACCCTCCGTGCTGGTTCATTCATTACAGATTCAACAGCTTGCTGATTAAGGTCATTCCGATCTTTTTTTCTTTGCTTTGGCACGCGCGCGGATTTTGTCCGCATATCCGGCTTTGTTCTCTTGACGTGGTCTGGCAATGGCCAGGTCGTTATCAGGGACAGCATGTGTTACAGTGGAGCCTGCGACAACATAAGCACCTTTTCCAATCTTAATCGGGGCGATCAGATTCACATTGCTGCCAATAAAGGCATCGTCTTCAATTTCTGTAATGGATTTATTATATCCATCATAATTAACCGTTATTGCCCCACAGCCAATATTTACGTTTGTACCCACCTTGGCATCACCGACATAGCTCAAATGAGACACCTTGGAATGATCTCCAATGGTCGCATTTTTCACCTCTACAAAATCACCAATCTTCACATGTTCGCCAAGCTTCGCGCCTGGACGCAGATAAGCAAACGGACCTACAGATGTACTGCTTCCCACTTCCGCTTCGTTCAACACCGAATGTTTCACTGTTGCTCCTGAGTGGATAATCGTATTCTGGATCTCTGCCTGCGGACCAATCACACAATCTTCTCCGATTTGTGTTTGACCATGCAGCCATGTATTTGGGTACAATACTGTATCGGAACCAATGACAACATCGCTTCCGATGTAGGTAGAAGACGGATCAATGACGGTGACACCATTCAGCATATGTTTGCGAACGATACGCTCGCGCATATAGCCTTCAGCAACCGACAAAGCAACTCTGTCGTTTACACCGATAGATTCCGACACGTCATCTGTCAAATACGCCTCAACCTTCTCACCTTCGCCATGCAAAATACCAATGACATCGGTCAGGTAGTATTCCTGCTGTGCATTGGCGTTCGTTACCTTGTCCAGCGCTGCAAATAACTTGGCATTGTCAAAACAATACGTTCCTGTGTTAATCTCACGGACAGCATCTTCCTCAGGTGAACAATCCTTCTGTTCCACGATCTTAAACACGGCCCCGGAAGTATCACGAATAACTCGTCCATATCCTTTCGGGTCGTCCAACTCGGCGGTCAGAATCGTTGCAGCCGCTCCGCGGCTTTCGTGCAGTTTCACCAAACCTTCCAGCGTTTCAGCTGTGATCAAAGGAGTATCTCCACAAATGACAATTGTGGTGCCCTGCTCCTGACCAAGCAGGTCCTTGGCTTGCTTGACAGCATGGCCCGTTCCCAGTTGCTCTGCCTGAAGCGCATATTCTGCCGACGGTCCCAAATAAGACTGTACCGCCTCTGCTCCGTGACCCACGACGACTACACTGCGGGACACACCGATTGCACGAACCGTGTCGAGCACATGTCCGACCATCGGTTTTCCGCACACCGGATGCAGAACTTTATATAATTTGGATTTCATACGTTTTCCCTGCCCTGCGGCAAGAATGACTGCCAACCTTTCCAACAAGTCCAACCTCCTATCCTGAAAATAACAGTTACCCCTCGGCTAAAACGTTAATTCCCAGATCAGATTTTGCTTAACTTTTCACAATCCTCCTGAAAAATAACGGCGAACCTTTGGTTAATGGCTATTTTTTCAGGCCAGCTTGTGCTGGACGTTCATCCCCAGGACGCATCGCTGCCTAGTCCCTGTCTTATGAAAAAGCCGCTTCGGCAGCCCGGATGGCTCCAAGTTGCCTTAAAACTGACTGTTAACTCACTAAAGAATATATCTCATTCCAGACAAAAAGAAAAGAGAGCCACAGTTAGTGGCTCTCTTTTTCTTTTGTACCCCAATCCTGCTTTAGGCGAATTAAGCGCCTTCTTCAATAGCAACTTCTTCATCAACAGCTGCACGTTCGTACTCAGTCAATACAGCAGCTTGAATCTTTTCACGAGTTCCTGAAGATATCGGGTGAGCGATATCGCGAAACTCTCCGTCAGGGGTTCGTTTGCTTGGCATAGCTACGAACATCCCGTTGTTACCGTCGATAACTCGGATGTCATGAACAACAAACTCGTTATCAATTGTAATGGATGCAATCGCCTTCATTCTTCCTTCTGAGTTCACTCGGCGGAGTCTAACATCCGTAATCTGCATGTGTGTTTCACCACCTTTTTCCAAATAGGACTTGGTGTATACATTCCACACAGCATTTCGAATTCCTTCTTTTTTTGGACAATTCGTATCCTAAATTCAGGTAATTTTTTTGAAAAGATTTCTTTTCGACATATTTAGGTATTTTATGATGAATTGTGACAATTTACTGCCCTGTTAACTCATCAAAATAATTACCCAGCTTGACTGTAATTTGCTTGCTTCGAGAATCGACTGCGGTCAGATTTGCCAGTGAAATATAATCGTGCAACAGGCGCTCTTCGTTCTCCACCTCGCCCGACTCTACCAGAACACCGACACCAGCTACCTCAGCATCAAACTCTGCTAACAAGTCGACCATTCCTTGTATCGTGCCGCCAGCCTTCATAAAATCATCTACGATGAGCACACGCGATTTCTCACGCATTGCACGTCTGGATAAAGACATCGTATGCAGGCTCTTTTGTGATCCAGAAACATAATTAATACTTACAGCTGAGCCTTCTGTCACCTGATGGTCACGTCGTACAAGCACGACTGGCAAATTAAGCTGTGCTCCGGTTGCATATGCGAGCGGAATGCCCTTTGTCTCTACAGTCATAACCACATCAATCTGACGATCGGCAAAAGCGGTCGCAAATATTTTACCTGCTTCGTTCATCATCGCTGGTTGGCCCAGCAAATCGGATAAATATAGGTACCCTCCCGGTAATATACGATCAGGCTGCTCCAGTTGCGCGCACAAGTCGTTCGCAAACGCAAGCGCATGCTGCTTGGAGAGCCGTGGGATCAACTTGACGCCCCCTGCAGCTCCCGCCAGTGTCAGAAGCTCGCCAGTACCCTCATCCTCAAATACTTCTTTGATAATAGCTAGATCCTCGCTTATCGACGACTTAGCTGCCCCGTATCGATCTGCAAAATGAGTAAGAGGCACCAATGTATGCGGCCGTGACAACAAAAATTGTGTCATTTCCACCAATCGTGAGCTTCTTTTAAGTTTTTTCACAACAATTCCTCGCGATCTATTCTCCTGCCGCCCGCTTCGTACAATAAAGCACCGGCGGACTGGCCGGTTGCTGGCGGAATGTAAGTGATATAGTAAAATCCGAATATTTAATAGTAAATATATCATCTTCGTACGTATTTGTACAACAATTACCACTATAATATGAAGAAAATATCTAAAATCAGGTCAAAAGTCGTACTGCGTATACATCTTTACAAAAGCCTCTTAGTCCGTTATAGATCCGTGGCACTTTGGCTTCCTTAGATACCAACCCGAACACTGTAGGTCCACTGCCTGACATCAGCACGCCATCTGCTCCTAAACGGATCATGGAGTTTTTAAGATGCTCCACTTCTGGATACAGCTTTAATGTCACATCCTCCAGTACATTACCCAGGGCGTTGCATACATCGGTAAAAGAAGCGTTACGAATCGCCTGTTCCATCTGCTGGGCAGACGGGTGCTGCGTAATCTGATCCGCTTTGACACGACCATACACTTCAGCCGTCGAAACATTAATCGGCGGCTTGGCGAGAATCACCCAGCATTGTGGCGGATTCGGCAGTGGCTTGAGCAGTTCTCCGCGCCCGCTCGCTAAAGCTGTGCCCCCTGTAATGCAGAAAGGTACGTCTGAACCCAATTCAGCACCCAGTACCCTTAATTCCGCATCCGAGATACCGAGTTTCCACAGCTTGTTCAGTCCACGCAATGCTGCAGCAGCATCGCTGCTTCCTCCTGCTAATCCTGCAGCCACCGGGATATGCTTATCCAGATGGATATGGACGCCTGTAGACACGTTATAACGTTCTTTGATTAGACGCGCAGCCTGAAAAGCCAAGTTCTTTTCATCCAATGGTATGTACCCGGCTTGACTAGAAATGATAATGGTATCACGCGGTAACTCGGACATCGTCAATCGGTCGGATAGATCAACCATAGTCATGATCATTTCGACCTCGTGATAACCATCATCCCGCTTACGTAGAACATCAAGCATTAAATTAATTTTCGCCGGTGCTTTTTCATATATTTTCAAGGCGTTCACCCACCTTCAACTTTTCCCTCAAGACAGCTTAACATATTATATCAGACTCAGCCTGTCAAGTCATGAGGTTCAAAAAAGCGGAGATGCCCCGGTATGACCCCGGATATCCCCGCTTTTTATCAGCACCACCGAGAGCTACGATTTGCGAGAAGCCGCCTGCTCCGCAAGCTGAATGGCCCGCTTGACCATATTGCCCGCATCCTTGGCTTTAATGCCTCCCCAGCCTTCTTCCTTGACCGTGTCGTAAAACCCCAGATCTTTGGCTAGTTCGTACTTTAGCTCTTCCGACATAACACTCCGTCTTCTTCGGCTCATGCATACGCCTCCTTCGGCAATGGAATAAGGAAGATCATTCCCGCCTTAGTATGTGCAGAGATATCATGCTTCATCCTGCTCTGCAAATACAAAACGACCCCGCCATTAAAAATGACGAGGTCGCCGTTAAACCTGCAAAGCTGGTATAAATCACGTAAAAAAGAATTAAGGTGTTTCGAAATATTCGACTACACTTGTGTGAGAGTCGGGATCATATACACTGACCTCCACCGACTCGGTAAGAATGTCAGCATAGCTGTAGGAGACACGTTTAAACGTCTGTTGCTCCTGATCCAGCTTGACGATAAAAACAGAAGGGTACGTTTCTTCCAAGACACCAGTTCGTTCGACGGTCTTACGGCGTCCGCCGTTAGCCCGCAGCAAAATCTTTTGCCCTACATGTGCGTCGAGACTGCGTTTGATTTCCAACAGCGTATTTTTAGCCATTGCCTAACGACCACCTCTTTCCTTGTCCATTATAACGAATTTTAGAGGGATTGTCAAATCAAGCTAAATATTATAACAACACGAAAAATAAGTTGTCAATTTAATTTTTTGCGAACAGGAATAATATACATAAAAAATGACAAAAAGCCTCTAAAAAGAGGCTTTTGTTCAGATAAATCCTATTAGGCACATTTGAATCTCAGATCGCTGAAGGCGTTACTTTAAGCGTTGACAAATTTTCAAGCTTCGGCAAACCGATGCGGTAGCTTCCTCTTGTTTCAATTCCACCCACTCCGCGGCTGCCACTGATGGTCTGGTGAAACAAGTCTCCCATATTGACCGTATCACGGATTGAAGTAAATGCGGCCTTGGCAGCCACGTAAACGGGGTCCAGAGCGTGAATCAAGATACGCCCTGGGGAACTGGCAAAGTTGGCTCCCGCACGCAGCAGCGCCTCAAAATGGGACTGGCACGCACCCGCTACAATTGTCAGTGAATCCAGATGACGCTCATATTGTCTCGCTACCTGAATCGCTGCCACAAAATTTTGCGAATTCTTGTAGCTTTTCAAGCTGTACAAATCATAAGGCTGCGGTTGCTTTAGCACACCATCATGTCCAGTGATGACTACAATATCAGGACGAATGCGGGGAAGCAGTCGGTATAACGTATCCGCCATTGCCGATTCGTGAACGTGATGTCCCTCTGCGGGAACACGGAGCTGTTCATATAGACTGAGGCATTTCCTTAAATAGCCAGGGTCTCCATCCAGATGAAGAACCTTTCCTGGCATTTCAAAATACGTTGACTCCACCGGATCACTCCACTCTCCAATCAGAGCAGCCTGGCTACGGGCAGCTTGCTGCTGGCGTGCCCGTTGCAAAAGATTAAGAGACTCCCCGGCCTTAATGTGGGCCTGTTGAGTCTTACCGCTAACCTGGTCTGCCGGCACTCTGACCAAATCGTTCACCGGGGAATCAGCCAGTAGCCGAAATTCCGTCCCCTTAATGATCGCTTTATCCCGCTGGATGTCCTCAACGCGAAACGTGACATCACCGCCGTACGATTTCCGAACGACCAAGTCTCCTAAACTCATCACACTGTATCACCCCTCCTATATCGTATGGGTGAATGCACAGTTTGGTTCCAATTTAGGATATTCCAGCCTCTAACAGCACGGCGCTGAGACGCGCAAATTCCTCGATACTCAGCGTTTCCCCTCGACGGGAAGGCTCAATACCAGCTTGTTGCAACAGCGGCTCCAGCGTGTCCCTGTTCTCTTTAGTGAAGAAGCGGCTTTTTAGGTTATTTGAAATGGTTTTACGACGTTGGGCAAAGGCGGCATGAACCACTTCAAAGAAATGCTTCTCGTCCACCACTTCCACCGGAGGAACTTCTCGTACACGCAGCCGAATAACTGCCGAATCAACATTCGGCTGAGGAATAAATACTGTATTCGGCACCGTACAGACCAACTCAGGCTCGCTGTAATATTGCACGGCTATGCTTAAGCTGCCGTAATCCTTCGTACCAGGAGACGCAGCCATGCGCTCAGCCACCTCCTTTTGAATCATAACGACGATATTCTCCAAAGGAAGCTTGTCCTCCAGTAGACGCATCAGAATCGGTGTAGTGACGTAATACGGCAGATTAGCGACGACACTCACTTTGCTCACGTCTGCAAAATCGACTGCGAACACCTCACGCAAATCCAGCTTCAATACGTCTCCATGACGAACCTTTACGTGATCGTAAGGGGCCAGCACTTCTTCAAGAATGGGCAGCAGCCGCTGATCAATCTCGACAGCGGTAACTGCCTTAGCCGATTGCGCCAATTTTTCAGTCAAAGCTCCAATCCCCGGACCGATCTCAAGCGCACCCTTTGTATCATCCAAACCGGCAGCATTTACGATCTTGCTCAGAATATTTTGATCAATCAAAAAGTTTTGTCCCAAGCTCTTTTTGAACGAAAAACCGTGCTTTTGAATAATTTCCTTCGTACGCCGCGGTGTTGCTATATCTTGAATCCCTGTCATACGGATATCACAATCCTTCACTTTCGATTTGTGCCAGCGCACTGGCAAATTCCTCACGGCTGATCTGAAATACAGAGAGCCGCTTATGTAGCTGCTTTCCGTTACAATAGCCAATACCCAGTACATTCCCCAAGGCCATACGGCGTGCAGCAGCATTGGGATGGGTAATAAGTCCAGCGTCAATCAGGTCCGCCCATTCAATCAGCGGTTCGGCACCTTCCACTGTCGTATGTACCCGCGCGAGAGCGTGTCTGATGGCTTCCGGGGAGGCATTCTCTACGCCAATATCCCCTTTGCGCGTCGCCTCTGCCTCAGGTATAAAAGCCTGCTTGCAGCCTGGTACCTTGGAGGCGATGATTTTACGGATACGCTCCCCTGCATGATCGGGATCAGTTAAAATAATGACCCCCCGCCGTTCCTGCGCCAATGCAATTTTCCGCAGCGTCATTTTATTAATGGCTGAACCGCCAGTTTCTATCGTATCTGCTTCGACAGCACGGCGAATGGCTACCGTATCATCCCGGCCTTCCACCACGATCACTTCCTTGATCATCTTCGTTTCCCTCCACTGCTACACAGCAACATATATTTATCTTTCCCTGCTTTTGAAAACAAAATAAGAAGAGGGTATCCTCTTCTTAGCATGGCATAACTATGTTGTTAATACTATCGCATTGTCCTCAACATACACAACCTGTTTTAGTTGATTTCCGGCTTTACAGGTCCGATAACATATACGGTTTTACCGTGCTTACGACCAAATTGGTTGGCCCGGCTCAAACTCTCATAATACACATCGATTTTGTGGCCTTTAATCGCGCCACCGGTATCCTCCGCACGGCGGAAGCCCACCCCTTCAATATACACCCACCACCCGATTGGGATTACACTCGGATCGACAGCGATGGTGCGTCCTTCCGTGACACGCGTGCCGGAGGCGGTACGTGTACCGATACCTGGCTCCTGTGCGGAATACGCCGTCATGGAGACATTTTGTAAAACTTTTCTATAATTAAAATTAATACCTGCTTTACGGACAGCACTGCCCGAACTAACCTTTGTAGCCTTAACCGCATCTTTAGGGCCGATGGAAGCAGCTAGAACGACCGGTTTCTTCTTCGTTCCTACCGCAATTACCTTATCCACACGATTCTGTGCGACTTCCTTGTTGACCAGCTGTTTGGATACCAACTTTCCATCATGGTATACTTTTTGAACATGCTGGACTACCACACCCGATTTGCCACTTTGAATGACTCGATTATCGCCTTTATAGAGACTTGGATCTGCCGTTTTGATGACCTGATAAGGCACTTGTTTTTTCTGTTCGACCTGCTGTTTCTTCACACGGACGATTTTTATGTCCATGTTAGCTGAAACAGAGGCATCCAACGCAGGGTAAACTTTATCCGTTGATGATAATTTATAGCCCGAAGTGCGAATGGCACCCTCTACTGTATTTTCTGTTGTGTACAGCTTTTTCGTCTTATTGCCTGAGGATACTTTAACCTGATTGGCACGTTTAATGACTACGCGATCCCCATCCTGTACTGCCCCATTTAGCGGCATGGAAATTGTATCATGCGGCTGAAGTGAAATAGAATGCTCATTGAGCAAATCTTGGAGCTTGGATTCCCGGGTTTCTACCGCAGATGCCTTACCATCGATGACAAAAAAGACTTGTTTTTTAGATTGCGTGTACATCAGAATTGAAATCATAATCGTTAGTGCGATTAGAAAAATAGCAACCAAAGCAGCCTGGCGCACATTCTCTTGCTTCCAACGTAATACGTAAGACATGCTGGATGAGCGTGACTCATGGGTCTCCTCTTTTCGGAAAATGCCCATTTCCTCCGTCCTCCTTACATAGCCCGCCGTCTGGAGTAAGACATAGTTGATCGTTGACGTGACTATAACAGATTTTCTACAAGACAAGCCCGTACTGCGACTGTCCTGCACCATGTACCCGTCTTCGCGGCATGCTGTCCTCCCCTGTTTAACCACAGTATGATGACAGATTTTCTTTTATTCACAACAAAAAAAGCCAAAGAAAGAGACTAGAGAGCTCTTTCGTGGCTTCCGACATGTGTGAATATGCGGGAAAACTCATGCACGAGATGGCTTCTCTCTTGTTACGCTTACGGGGTTAGCTGTCGGGTTCGGACGTAGAGAGTCGCCCTAGCTTAGGTCAACCGCTCATGGCGGTCGCCTTCACATTCACCCCGAAGACCCAGAAAGAAATCGAAATACGGCTTCTCTACCTGTTCATCCCATTCGGGAAATGAATTTCGGTTGAGCCGGCTGCTGAAGAGACATTCTCTCTTGCACATACGCCGGACGTACTGTAAGCCATATCGGTTCCCCCGTTCCCTGCAAAAGGGACTCAGCGAGACTGGTTCATGAAATGATTTGTTGATGTTTACACTCAACAACAATTCACTGAAAAGATGATATCCTGTTTACATGCATGTTGTAAAGCAGGTTTCAAGTACATTTTTTAAAATATTCGGTTAAAAAATTGTAATATTCTTGAGTTTCCTGCAACAAAATCATAATTAGCTCCGTCTATCTCTTTATTTTGATTGATTTCTTCGCTTTTTCACTGAATGTCAAATCGTTCCAAAGCATTTTGGGTCGTAATGGATACCAATTCCTCCACTCTAATTCCCTTAATTTGGGCAGCTGCCTCTGCCACCAATCTCACATGGGCCGACTCATTTCGCTTCCCGCGAAACGGATGAGGCGTCAAGTATGGCGCGTCCGTTTCAATCAGCAGACGATCCAGCGGAACCTGGGCCAGTACCTCTTTTGGCTGCTTGGCATTTTTGAACGTTATGGGCCCGCCAAAGGAAAGGTGAAAGCCCATATCCAGCACCATTTTAGCGGTCTCCCAGCTCCCAGAAAAGGAGTGCATAACTCCGCCAATCTCGCTCGCCTTTTCCTCACGTAAAATTCTCACAATATCTTCATGCGCATCCCGGTTATGGATAACAATTGGCATGTTGAGCTCACGTGCCAGACCAATTTGGTTTCGAAGCACCCGCTGCTGTACATCCTTTGGTGATGTATCCCAATAGTAATCCAGACCGATCTCTCCGATCGCTACAACCTTTTTATGACTGCATAACGATGCAATCCATTCTAAATCCCCCTCCTGCATTGTAATGGCATCCTGCGGATGCCATCCAACGGCCGCATAAATAAAATCATACGTCTCAGCCAGCTTCATGGTGGATGGAATGGTCTCACGATTAAATCCGATATTGATCATCCGTGTTACTCCTGATTCGACAGCACGTGCTATAACTTCTTCACGGTCTTCGTCAAATTGTGGGGCATCCAGGTGAGTATGAGTGTCGAATAAATCCAAGGTTTTCATCTCCTTTTTTTACTTACATTTCTATATATTTGTCTATTGTTTGACAAAATAATTCCTTATTTCGGCAGGAAGCCTGTCTTTTACCCCATTCAATTTATTTTGGGGAAAATACATGTGATATTTTCCTCGGTGAATGCCACTTATTGAGCGCACAATTTCCGAAACTTCGGATATTTCCCGCACCTCGCCCTGACGTCCAAGCAGTAAAATCTGGTTGTCCGTTGAGCCGCCCTGCCGAAACACATCATAAGGAAGATCTGTTGGAAAATCAATTTCAAGATCATATTCAGGATGCAATCCAGCCTCTTTCAAAGCCTCTCGAATATGGTCAACGGTATCTGTATCCATATTTTCAATCTCTACATATTTATACAATCTACGATCCATAAAACGGCTACTCAAATCACTTAAAATTTCATCCTTTTCTCGTTTCCATTGGCCAAATACCGTCTGAATCAAAGACTCATCCAGCATCAAATACTGCTCCACTGTTAGTTCTCCTTTTAACAGATCGGGCAGCGGATCAAGCAGAAAACCAAACTCATATCCGTTTTTGAACAATTCCTTTGCTCTCTTAAAAATTTTACGTAACAGGATTTCCGAGCTGCGTGTTACAGGATGGAAATAAATTTGCCAGTACATCTGATAGCGTGACATTAGATAATCCTCTACAGCATGCATACCCGACTCTTTTACGACAATTCTCCCATTATGAGGACGCAACAAACGTAAAATACGATCCAAATCAATCGTTCCGTAGTTAACACCTGTCGAATGAGCATCCCGCAACAAATAATCCATACGGTCAGCATCGAGCGGACTTGTTACCAGGTTGACAACAATCGGCTTATCATACGTTTTGGCTATAACCGCCGCGACTTTGTGGGGCAGCATCTCATCCACTTGCCGTAGCACAGCGTTAATCTTCGTGTCGCCCAGTACAATGCGGCATGTCCAATCCTCATGGTTCATATGAAAGGCTTCTTCAATGGAATGAGAAAATGGACCGTGCCCCACATCGTGCAACAAAGCAGCACACAGAGCAACCAGTCTTTCTTCCTTTGGCCAGTCGGGAAAGTCTCCACGTTCAAATTGGGAAATGATGCGTCTCGTAATCTCGTATACGCCCAGTGAATGTGAAAACCGGCTATGCTCCGCTCCATGAAACGTAAGATAAGATGTGCCTAACTGCCGAATGCGTCGTAAACGTTGGAACTCCGGCGTATTGATCAATCGCCATATCGCAGTATCCTGAACATGGATGTAATTATGTACCGGGTCCTTAAAAACTTTTTCTTCACTGAGTGGCTGGTGCAAGATATCAGCTCCTTTAATATTCGGAATAATGGATTAAAATACAATAAAATCCTAAACGTCCTCCCTTATTCGACATTGTTTGTCGTAATATGTCGAATTATCACTTTTCGACATTTCCAAATCGACACACAAGACAAATCATCCGTAAAATAAGGTAATTCACATGAATAAAGCTCTTTGTTCTAAATACTTTTGCATAATTAGGCTGTTACTACTTTTTTAAGGTTGACTGTTTTGGGAATCGTTGGTATAGTAAATATCAGAAAAGAGAAAATTTTGTCGAATGATGACACTTATATTATTTTAAACGGCGAGAGGAGCCTGATTTATTATGATGAAATCCACTGGTATTGTAAGAAAAGTTGACGAGCTCGGACGTGTTGTTATTCCAATCGAATTGCGCCGTACCCTGGGAATCGGAGAGAAAGACGCTTTGGAAATTTACGTTGATGGTGAGCGCATCATGCTTAAAAAATACGAGCCTGCTTGTATCTTCTGCGGCAATGCTGAGAACGTAATTTACTTCAAAGGGAAAATTGTTTGCCAAGATTGTATTTCCGAAATCCCAACACCTGTGACAAACTGAGAATTTTAGTATATAATAGACTTATCAGAGATTGTTAATTCTAACCTTTTTCATATATACTCCTTGTTGCCTTCCACGGTTTGAACCCAACCGTTGGAAGGCCCTTTTTTGTTTACACACGTACTCATAAGAGTGCGTTGTATACATCCCTCTTGGAAATTGAACGGTCTGTAGCTGTACGCTTCATAGCATCCTTGCGCGTAAGCCCCTCTGACTCGTAATGCGCGACGTGAGACTCCAAAGATAAGTCCTGCCACCATGCCTGACGCTCCTGTTCCTCTTCCTCTTCGTTTTTCCCCTCAACGACCAGACAATATTCACCAATCGGTGGATTCTCCTCTAGTTTTGCAAGACATTGCTCCACCGTTCCACGCACCCATTCCTCATGCAGCTTGGTCAGTTCACGGGCAAGTACTACGTTGCGTGATCCTAATGTTTCCTTTATTACTGTCAATGTCTTTACAATACGGTGGGGCGACTCATAAAAAAGAATCGTGCCATGGGATACCTGAAATGATTGTAACAACTTCTCTAGGTCCTTTTTCTCCCTTGGTGGAAATCCAGCGAAGGTAAACCTCTCTGTATCCAGTCCTGAGGCAATTAAAGCGGATAGTGCAGCATTTGCCCCTGGGATAGGAATAACACTGATTTCTGCTTCAAGTGCCAGCTTGACTAGATCCGAACCAGGATCAGAAATGGCCGGTAGACCTGCATCGCTAACCAGTGCCAAATTTTTTCCTTCTATTATATAACGTATCAGCTCAGGCCCGCTGGCAGCTTTATTATGTTCATGATAACTGAAGAGCATTTCCGGCGTGATGTCGAAATGTGTGAGCAATTTGCGTGTCTGTCGCGTATCCTCAGCAGCGATAATATTGCATGACTTTAGGGTGTTAATTGCCCTAAAGGTCATATCGTCCAGATTGCCAATCGGGGTAGCAACGAGATATAACTTTCCCCGTTCCTCTTCACGGTTACTAAAGCTTTTTTGTACAGCTGCTGTCACACTGAATCCCCCTTGCTTACTTCTCCATAGATTTCCCTTATTTCCTGAGTATAGTTCCCATCTTCCTGATATACAATGAGTGGGGGTAATAGACGAACTTCCGGTTTGCCGTCACGCATTGCTTCAACAAGTACCATATTTGCTTCCATATGAATCCGTGGGTGAACAAAACGTATCCGCTTGGGTTCCAGGCTATAACTGCGCATCAAGGATATAATCTCACCCAGGCGCTGTGGGCGATGAACCATCGATACTTTCCCCCCATTTCGGACAAGCCGAGAACATGCCTGGATGACTTCTTCCAGTGTACAGTTCACTTCATGACGAGCAATGGCCTGGTGAGGATTCAGCTTGATATCGCTACCATTTAGCGGCATATAGGGAGGATTCACGGTAATCGCATCATACACGCCATGTCCCGTGATTTGAACCAGCTCACGCAAGTCTCCTTCCCGAATCTCAATTGCAGATTCTAATCCATTCAAACTGACAGACCGTCTAGCCATATCTGCCAGGCGTGGTTGAATCTCAATTCCTTCAATAGATGCTTTGGTGCGTGTCGTCAACAGTATGGGAACAACCCCATTGCCCGTACACAAATCGAGAATCTTACCACGCTGAAGCGGAATACCAGCAAACCGTGCCAGCAAGACCGCATCCATCGAAAAGCTGAACACTTCATCACTCTGAATAATACGCAGATTATGTGAAAGCAGATCATCAATTCGTTCAGACTTCTTTTCATTTTCGTACATAATGCTCTCCTATCCTATAACCTAAATCGCTTTTTACTCATACTTCCTTACAAAAAAGCCGTAGGCATCTTGCTCCTACGGCTTGTTTTTATTTATTCAAAAATGACAGACAGAAGAGGCAATCGCCTTCTGTTCGCAAATGTCCGTAATACACGTTGCATATATGAAATCCTTCATGATACAGCCTTGCCAGATTGTCGTAGCCTTCGCCCACGACCTCACCCGTCTCCTCTTCATTCTTAACGACGATCGGAGGAGGAAGCTTCGGCTTGCTTGCCGTCTTTTCTTCTCCAGAGGTTTCACGTTTGAGCATCTTGCGCACCTGTTCGTTTTCAATCGTTAGTCGTTGATTTTCCTCCAGCAGCTCTTTTACTGCCAGTTTCAATTCACCCAGATCGCTATGCAACTGTCCCATTTGGGTTTCCATTTCGTGAATACGCGCAAAAACATTTAATTTATCCAAGTTTCCACCCCGAAGCAACCTAATGGTTTACTTGACGACTACATCGTCCATTGGAAGTTCCTTGACCTTACTGATCTCAAACAGTTGAACATGTACCGTACGATGGCCTGCATTGACACCTACCACTTTTCCTTCTCCCAGAGAGGTGATAACCATCTTACCTACCTGAGGCAGCTCTTCCCGCATGCTCTCGTAGTTATCATGTTCAAATTTGAGACAGCACATCAATCTTCCGCACAACCCGGAAATTTTCGTCGGATTCAGCGACAAGCTCTGATCCTTCGCCATCTTAATAGATACCGGGTCAAAATCCCCCAGCCATGAGGAACAACACAGAATACGTCCGCAAGGTCCGATTCCACCAAGCATTTTAGCCTCATCCCGTACTCCGATCTGCCGCAGCTCAATTCGTGTACGAAAAATGCTGGCCAAATCCTTTACAAGCTCTCGAAAATCAACCCGACCCTCAGCCGTAAAATAAAAAATGATCTTATTGCGGTCAAATGTAAATTCCACATCTACCAGCTTCATTTTAAGGTTATGGTCTTTAATTTTATTTAAACACGTACCGAATGCATCCTTGGCCGCCAATTTATTCTCTTCTACAACAAGAGCGTCATCATCTCCGGCAATACGAATGACTTTTTTTAAGGGTAGGACAACATCCGAATCATTTACTTCTTTTTTGCCCACCACAACCTTGCCATATTCAATACCGCGAGCGGTCTCTACTATGACGCAGTTTTCTTTCTCCACTGGAAGGTCCAGCGGATCAAAATAATAAGTCTTGCCCGCCTTCTTGAAACGGACACCCACTACACTATACAAAAATTAACCCCCTTGTATGCCACTAAACCTCATTTGTAGCCGACATTGTAAGAATGGCCGCAATTGAAGTCTCACTGTCGCACAAACCGGGAACCTGGCGTCGCGGATTGTGCAGAGTGGAACAAGCGCGCCTTCCTGTTAGCCGGTGATAGAACCGCTTGTATCGGACAACCCAATCAGAAGCTGCTCCACGCATAATTGTCCGTTGACGTGAAAACGGAGCTTCTTCCTGCAATTCGCGGCCAAATCCATATAAGAGACCCATTGTTCCGTGCTGCGGGTGATTGCCAATTTGGAGACGGACTCCAAATGATCTATGAAAACAATGCTTTCGTGCCTTCCGTAACGGAAATGAAGCATATCTTTAAACCACAAATGAAACAGATGAAACAGAATATCCAGGTGTTCAGAAAGTCCAGTTTTAAAAATCTTCTGTTGAGCCAGAATAATCGACGAACTCCCCCGGCTCATGGACTCCTTCACTAATTGTAACACTACGTTTCTAATTTCTGCAAACCAATTCTGCTGGAGAATTTCTCTACATGATTCCAGTCCTGAAGCCATATGAACCACTGACCGGACAAGTCCTGCCGTATAGCCTTCCCCAATTAACACCTGCATCATCATTTCCGGCTGTAAAGCGTGGAAAGGCACCTGCTGTGTCCGCGATTGAATCGTAGGCAACAACGCCTGTCCATTCTCTGAAATGAGTATACCGACCACGGGAATCTGAGGCTCCTCCAAAAACTTAAGCAAGCTGTTAGCAGCTTGCACTGTCATGGTATCCGCCTGTCGAATGATATATACCTTCGGGTTGGAGCTTTCAGATTTGTATGAAAATATTCGTTGAAGCCCGCGAATCTGATCAATTTTAACCGTTGCTCCATCAGGCTCCACAATGTGCAAGTCCGGGTGATTCCCGTGCTCTACCTTGCGGCATGACAAGCACTCGCCACATGCATCATCCGTCTGTTTTTCACAGAATAAAGCCTTGGCAAAGGTCTGTGCCATGTTCATCTGTCCGCTTCCCTGCGGTCCGCTAAAAACATAAGCATGGCTGACTGTGTGATTCCGCAATGCACTTTGCAGCATTTTTTTGGCTACATCCTGCCCCAATATATGTTGGAAAGACATATTTCCTCACTTTCTCCACTGAAAACAACGATGAATCATCAGCAAATCATTGTTTTCCCGGGCGAGTTTGTTGATGTTGTGATGCTCTCACCCTCAAATCATGGTTCTTCAGTATAGCTGTGCCGCTATTCGCATATTACGTTTGCCCACATGTACATAGTCAAAAATAATCTGCCAGCATGATCAGCAAGCAGATTATTTCTTCGTGGCAACAGCCCGTCTGTATTCATTTATAACATAAGACTGCATTAAAATGAGAGATTAATCAGCAAGCCTCTAATCTCACCGACTCCTTGCAAAAGCTCAATCTTCCCTTGCTCGGTATCGAGCAGCTCATCTGCCATTTTGAGCAATAGCTCATCCACTTCATCAATCAGCTTATAACGCTTGCTGCGTCCCCGACGATCCCATCCCTTTGTATCCTTCATAGACACGCCCCGCCGAACCGTATCTTCCAAAAACCGTTTAACCAGCATCTTATAAGCCTTCAACTCACGAATCGTCATTGAGCGAGCAAGACGATCTCCCTGCATTTGAATTTCCTTAAAGCGCCGGTTCAATTCCTCCTTCGAAGCCTGCTCCCCATTTTGCTGCATAACATCGGAGAAGCTTTTCGGCTGAATTGGCTTGGCACTCGTTTCATTTGTAGACAATGTACTGTGTAAAGGGCGGTAGCCCGGATTTATTTTCATATAAACCTGCTTTCTCCCCGGATGCTTTCCTTTGCCTCAACGAACAGTTCAATAGAGAACTCGGGAGTCTCTTCGGCTTTCCGGGGGCTGCGCTGTAGCGCTGCCGTTTTAGTGGATCTGCTTCTCATTCTCATCGTATGAGCGAGAAACAGGCATTTCCACTATCATATCGGCAAAATAGGTTCTATTGTGTAGATTCAGAAATGCTCGAAACGGTCTACAGGCATCACGAAAACTGTCGCTCCACCCACCTGCACTTCAACAGGCAACGGCAGATAAGAGTCCGTCGTCCCACTCATAGGGGTGACGGGTGTGACCAGCTGTTCACGTACCTTGCAACTGCTGCGAATGACATTCATCAACGAGTCTACCTGATTGTCATCGACACCAATCATAAATGTCGTATTACCTGCACGCAGAAATCCCCCTGTGCTGGCCAATTTGGTAGCACGGAAATTAGCTTTCACCAGTCCGCTGGATAATCTATTACTGTCCTTATCCTGTACAATCGCAATAATCAGCTTCATCCTGTATTCCTCCTTCAAGTCATATTAGAGACAGCCTTGTCCCTAGCTCAATTTTACCGTATATCCTTCGACAATTATACGCTAAAATTCTGAATAAACCGCTTTTTCAGCAAATCCTTCAATACTTGCTCTACCTGTTCAGGTGCGGGAGAGGCATCCACAATCGTAATTCGTTCCGGAAATTCGCGAGCTAGCTCCAGATAAGCCTCTCGCACCTTATGGTGAAACGATATGCTCTCCATATCTAGGCGATCCATTTCCTCTCCTCGTGACGCATTGATTCTTGCCAATCCCAACTCGGGCTCAATATCCAGATAGAACGTGGCATCCGGCTCCCAATCATCCACCGCAAAGCGATTAATCGAAGCTACCTCTTCAATGCCAATGCCTCTTGCAAACCCTTGATAGACCAGGCTACTGTCCACAAAACGGTCACACAATACGATAGCTCCTTGCTCAATAGCCGGCTTTACCTTCTCCACCAAATGCTGGCGCCGCGCCGCCGCATATAAAAGCGCCTCTGTTCGGGCATCCATACTGGTATGAGCAGGGTCCAGAATGATAGAACGAATCTTTTCAGAAATTTCAATGCCGCCCGGTTCCCTCGTCGTGACGACTGGATAGCCTTCTTCCTCTATATACTTCGCCAGTCGTTGGATCATGGTTGTTTTACCGGAGCCGTCTCCCCCCTCCAGCGTAATAAAAATGCCTTTGCGATTCATGTTATTCCCTGCTTTCCTGCCTGAAAAATAAAAGTCATCCACAGGCTGCGTATGCTTCTTTTATCCAGTCTTCTGTATTTGTTAATTCTCTAGTATCTAATCTTTATTGTAAACGGAATACCCGAATCGTAAGCATACTTTCATCTGCTATCCCTTGCCATTTAGCTCCTAGCTCACGTAGACGAATCATCCGTAGAGCAATCACTTCTGTGATCATTTCCCCTGCATATAGCAGCGGGATACCTGGAGGATACGGGATAATCATTTCAGCAGCTATCCTGCCAGCTGATTCCTCCACAGGCACGATCTCCATCTGATCTGGATTAATCGGTTGAAGCCCAAACTGCACCGGACTGGAGTAAGCCTTCATTCCCTCATTGTTCCACGTGGAAAAATCCAATTCTAGTCTCTGCTGCTCTATCCCCGCTAACTCCGGCTTATCAGTCGTCCACTTAAACCTTATATCATTATTTATATGCACAAGAGCCTGCAACAGGTGACTCGCATCCCTAGCTGTAGAGCCTAACGTAAACAATAAAACCACATGTTTCTCGTCGCTCATCTCTGGGATACAACTGTAAGTCTCCAGCTCACGTTTTAATCCAAAGCCATCTAATACACCCCATGTATCATATAGCACCATTTTAAAAGGATCCTGAGTTGAGTACCCATCACTTCTCTTCTCGGCCCTTTCCAGAGCCTCAGAGATCCCCTTCTGAGCGCCACACTGTTCACTTGCCTGCTGTGTAGGTTCTACCAAGCGAAAGCGTGGGAGCTGCGCCAGCCCCTTTCTAAAAGCGTCTGCTGCTGCTAGGCCCTCTGTAAAGGCATCCGTGCCATAAGCATCGATATACCATCTTGCCAAATCGAGCGAGGCCATTAATGGATACGAAGGGCTGGAGCTTTGCACCATAGCCAACCGCTGACGGAGCAGCTCCCGATGAATTCTCTGTCCTTGCACATGTAACATGGCTCCCATGGTCATAGCTGGAAGCATCTTATGTGTCGATTGGACAACTATATCAGCACCACAGGAAAGAGCAGAGACTGGCAAACGAGGATGCAGTCCATAATGAGCACCATGTGCCTCATCTACCATCAACGGCACATCGGCTGCATGACAAACTTTAGCTGTAGCAGTCAGATCATGCCCCATCCCATAATAGTTAGGGAGCGTAAGTAATACTCCTTTAGCCAATGGATAGGCCTTGAGAGCAGCCTTTATCGTGTCTGTCGATGGAGCAACCGCCAGCCCGCTTAGTGTATCTATTTCCGGATCTAGAAATACGGCCTTGGCTCCCGATAACATGAGACCGTTCAGAACAGATTTGTGTACATTCCTCTGTACCAGTAGTACATCTCCCGGCTTCGTACATACGGTCAAAATCATGGCCAAATTACCGACCGTGCTGCCTCCAATAAGCCAAAAGCTCTCTTCTGCACCAAAGCACTTCGCAGCCAGCTCCTGACCTTCACGAATCACGTCTTCTGGGTGATGCAAATCATCCAGTCCGGTAATTTCAGTCGCATCAATAGACATCACCTCTTGCAACAGAGATGCCATTTCTTCATACCTATAGACTTGCCCGTTTTTATGACCGGGTACATGAAAAGAAGCGTTTCCCTGAGACCTGTAACGTATTAGAGCTTCCACTAATGGTGCATGAACCGCCTTTTTCCCCATCATTCTGCAATCCTTCCAAACAAAGCTTTATATCTACCCTATTTTATCGTAAAATCAAGCGGAATCCTACTTTTACTCACAGAAAAAAAGGCCCGTATCGACAGACCTTGGAATGCCCATCCTTCAAACGCTAGCTAGCGAAGGATATTATGCATTTTTCTGAACCCAAATTTGCTTTAGTTGATCAATAAAAAAATGATATTTGGCGTCAGTTGCATCCGTGTGCACCATTTCGGCTTCACACGCATCACAGATAAACTCGGAAACGATAAAAATGCCTTCATGTTTGTGTTGTCCGCATATGATGCAGCGGTGGTCACCTTGATCATGCATATCCATCCCACCTTGTTTCTTTTACTATTAGTATGGGTCACTTTCTAGTATTTTAAACCTTTTCATAGCCCAATTCGACGATATACTCTATATATATTCCCCTTGGGCTATTATGGTGTTTGTACCCCGTATGTTTAAAAAAACAGCCGCATATGCCGATATAATAAGAAAAGCTTCTATGTATGGATGCCCTTTCATTGGAGCCTTTGCACACTTCATCAGTGAGAGCTTTTCCTGTAATTATAGAATAGGTTAGCTAACGCTAGATGTCCTTGCTCTATACTATTACAAAAAAATAATTGATGCTTATTAAAGCCGCATGAGCGAAGTACCGTCCCTTTTTCCGGCTGTGGACGGGAAGCCACTTGTGATGCAGTAGATTAATGAAAGGACTGTTCGCATGACAGAGGAAACCGGAACCAAAGCTACCTACTATCACTACAAGCTCATCAAAAAAATCAATATACCACGTCAGCTGATATGGAGTCACCTCACACTGCCTGTTATTATGCTTCTCTTTCTGCTTCTAGCCTTCTCCTGGACTAGTGTATTTTTGTTTGCTCTTGCCCTTTTCCTAACCTTATGGGTACACTTCGTAATCTCGCGATCTGTCCTATACATAGGTGGTGGGACAGCCTTCCGCAAACGCTGGGCGTTCCATCGCAGGTTGCCTTGGCTAGGCTATATGACAGACCAATACATAGGCTATAGGATTTTTCGTCGTGTGCACATACATACACTCTGGATTGGTATCTGCTTTTCAGCCGTATTCATTCTCTGGTCTCCGCCAGCCTTTACCGTATCCTTACTCTTCTGGCACCTATGGCTCATTGCACCGCGTTTATACGTCTTGAGTCGGCTTATAGGCGAAAGAAAAGACGGCATGTTGAAGTTCACCGATGAAGAAGCCTCCTACTATCAACAGTAAATCAATTCACTTCCCATCTGTACAGATCGAAACTTCAATTAATACATCCCCAACGCTCCAGCCTTAAAACAATAAAAAAGAGCAACCCGGGTCGGGTTGCTCCTTTTTTATAATTTAGCAATTATATTCCCTTAGTTCTCTCATTAAATAACTTTACCCACATAGGATTTACCCACATTATCTATGTCATAAAAGTAGTAAACCGATCTATACACAAATATACAAAAGGAAGTCACTTTCTACACAACGGCAGTTTCAAGTGCTTCCCCATCTTATCATTCATCATTATACGCACAGCAACCAATACGCTATGAGTTAATTATGACCTTACAATACATCCTTTGTTGCATACTTGAGTGAAAATCGCACTCTTAATTAAGGTCTACACTTTTACTCTTCACAGTAGCTTTTCTGTCTTTTGGAACCAATACGGTAAAAGAACCATCATGCACAGACAAATGCACCATGTGTTTATTTTTCTGGAACACCTTTTGATTCGAGGTAGATAAATTCGGTTCCTCAGTCCAGCCCCAGGCTGCAATCTCCTCCAGATAAGGAGCAGGTAGGCTATCGCTTTCCTTCAACGCTGGCAGTGCATAGCGTACATAGTCCATGTCCGAATTGCTGCTGGCCCGATCGGTTTTACTAGCTTCTTTGGGAACTGGAAACGTCTTCTCGTTAGCAGCACCCTCAAACGATGTCCAAGAAGGCTCCTCTTCCACGCACCCGGTAAGAATCGCGACAGCGACACTGAATAGCACCAATAGAGCAAGCCATTTATTTCGCCGCATGATCTTCCCTCCTTACCAGCCTGATTGACTATACAAAATCCTATAATGGAGTTTGCATAATTCTGCAATATAGCAGCGTATGTGTATGGGATTCAATACCTATATTATACAGGGTTTGCTCTTACATTCCGTAACAAAAATGTTACCTTCCTTTTGTAAGGATATTTCTAAATTACATCTATATGCGAAAAAGAGGACCATAATCTCAATAAGATCATGGTCCTCTTTACTTGTTGCTTGGCAACGTCCTACTCTCCCAGGACCCTGCGGTCCAAGTACCATCGGCGCTGGAGGGCTTAACGGTCGTGTTCGGGATGGGTACGTGTGGAACCCCTCCGCTATCGCCACCAAACATGAATTTGCCTCGCAAATTCTTCCGTAAGGTTATTCGGTTCATCACGGATCGTGTGAATGAATAGCTATACGCTTGTTGTATGTACTTCTACATACCTTCAAGGTTACACCTTGAAAACTGGATCCGAAACTTCATTGCGTTTTATCTTTAGGATAAGCCCTCGACCGATTAGTATTGGTCAGCTCCATGCATTACTGCACTTCCACCCCCAACCTATCTACCTCGTCGTCTTCAAGGGGTCTTACATACTGGGAAATCTCATCTTGAGGGGGGCTTCACGCTTAGATGCTTTCAGCGCTTATCCCTTCCGTACATAGCTACCCAGCGGTGCTCCTGGCGGAACAACTGGTACACCAGCGGTACGTCCATCCCGGTCCTCTCGTACTAAGGACAGCTCCTCTCAAATTTCCTACGCCCACGACAGATAGGGACCGAACTGTCTCACGACGTTCTGAACCCAGCTCGCGTACCGCTTTAATGGGCGAACAGCCCAACCCTTGGGACCTACTTCAGCCCCAGGATGCGATGAGCCGACATCGAGGTGCCAAACCTCCCCGTCGATGTGGACTCTTGGGGGAGATAAGCCTGTTATCCCCAGGGTAGCTTTTATCCGTTGAGCGATGGCCCTTCCATGCGGTACCACCGGATCACTAAGCCCGACTTTCGTCCCTGCTCGACTTGTAGGTCTCGCAGTCAAGCTCCCTTCTGCCTTTGCACTCTTCGAATGATTTCCAACCATTCTGAGGGAACCTTGGGGCGCCTCCGTTACTCTTTAGGAGGCGACCGCCCCAGTCAAACTGCCCACCTGACACTGTCCTCGTACCGGATCACGGTACCAAGTTAGAACCTAGATACGATCAGGGTGGTATCCCAAGGATGCCTCCCCTCAAGCTGGCGCTCAAGGTTCAACGGCTCCCACCTATCCTGTACAGATCGTACCCAAATTCAATATCAAGCTGCAGTAAAGCTCCATGGGGTCTTTCCGTCTTGTCGCGGGTAACCTGCATCTTCACAGGTATTAAAATTTCACCGGATCTCTCGTTGAGACAGCGCCCAAGTCGTTACGCCATTCGTGCGGGTCAGAATTTACCTGACAAGGAATTTCGCTACCTTAGGACCGTTATAGTTACGGCCGCCGTTTACTGGGGCTTCGGTTCATAGCTTCGCCCGAAGGCTTACCACTCCCCTTAACCTTCCAGCACCGGGCAGGCGTCAGCCCGTATACTTCGCCTTGCGGCTTCGCACAGACCTGTGTTTTTGCTAAACAGTCGCTTGGGCCTTTTCACTGCGGCCCCCTCGGGCTATTCACCCTACCGAGGCACCCCTTCTCCCGAAGTTACGGGGTCATTTTGCCGAGTTCCTTAACGAGAGTTCTTCCGCGCGCCTTAGAATTCTCTTCTCGCCTACCTGTGTCGGTTTGCGGTACGGGCACCTTCTCCTGGCTAGAGGCTTTTCTTGGCAGTCTGAGATCATGACCTTCGCTACTATAATTTTCGCTCCCCATCACAGCCCAGCCTTACGATGTGCGGATTTGCCTACACATCAGCCTCACTGCTTAGACGGACATCCATCAGTCCGCGTCACTACCCTACTGCGTCACCCCATCGCTCATCACGGATTACGGTGGTACAGGAATTTCGACCTGTTGTCCTTCGACTACGCCTATCGGCCTCGCCTTAGGTCCCGACTTACCCTGAGCGGACGAACCTTCCTCAGGAACCCTTAGGCTTTCGGCGGATCTGATTCTCACAGATCTTTTCGTTACTCATACCGGCATTCTCACTTGAATGCAGTCCAGCGCTCCTTCCGGTACACCTTCAACCCGCATTCAACGCTCCCCTACCCCTGATGCAAGCATCAAGCCATAGCTTCGGTGGTGTGTTTAGCCCCGTTACATTTTCGGCGCAGAGTCACTCGACCAGTGAGCTATTACGCACTCTTTCAATGGTGGCTGCTTCTAAGCCAACATCCTGGTTGTCTGTGCAACTCCACATCCTTTCCCACTTAACACACACTTGGGGACCTTAGCTGATGGTCTGGGCTGTTTCCCTTTCGACAATGGATCTTAGCACTCACTGTCTGACTCCCGGAACTAAATCTATGGCATTCGGAGTTTGACTGAGCTTGGTAACCCTTGCGGGCCCCGCACCCAATCAGTGCTCTACCTCCACGATTCTTTTTTCCGAGGCTAGCCCTAAAGCTATTTCGGGGAGAACCAGCTATCTCCGGGTTCGATTGGAATTTCTCCGCTACCCCCACCTCATCCCCGCATTTTTCAACATGCGTGGGTTCGGGCCTCCAGTGCGTGTTACCGCACCTTCACCCTGGACAGGGGTAGATCACCCGGTTTCGGGTCTACGTCCACGTACTCATTTGCCCTATTCAGACTCGCTTTCGCTGCGGCTTCAGCTCTTCACCTTAACCTTGCACGGGAACGTAACTCGCCGGTTCATTCTACAAAAGGCACGCCATCACCCATAGATCGGGCTCTGACTTCTTGTAAGCACACGGTTTCAGGATCTATTTCACTCCCCTTCCGGGGTGCTTTTCACCTTTCCCTCACGGTACTGCTTCACTATCGGTCGCCAGGGAGTATTTAGCCTTGGCAGATGGTCCTGCCGGATTCATACGGGGTTTCACGTGCCCCGCACTACTCGGGATCCGTCTCGGAGGGAACGGGTTTTGAACTACAGGGCTTTTACCTTCTCTGGCGGGCCTTTCCAGACCTCTTCATCTAACCGGTTCCTTTGTAACTCCATGTGAGACGTCCCACAACCCCAAGGAGCAAGCTCCTTGGTTTGGGCTAATCCGCGTTCGCTCGCCGCTACTGACGGAATCACTATTGTTTTCTCTTCCTCAGGGTACTTAGATGTTTCAGTTCCCCTGGTCTGCCTCTCACTCACCTATGAATTCAGTGAGTAGTGACTGTCGATGAAGACAGCCGGGTTTCCCCATTCGGACATCCCCGGATCAAAGCTTGCTTACAGCTCCCCGAGGCCTTATCGTTGTTCGCCACGTCCTTCGTCGGCTCCTGGCGCCTAGGCATCCTCCGTGTGCTCTTTGTAGCTTAACCTAGACTTTTCTTTCATAAAAAGAAAATGTCGATATCTGCTACCTTTATTTCACTTGTTTACACAAGATCAGCTTAAAGGAATATTCTAAAACGCAATTTCGTTTCGGTATCCAGTTTTCAAGGTGCAATTCGCTTCATCGAAGCGAAGCCCGATGAATATTTCGGTTCCACACGATGTGTGAATGAAACATTCGTCGAAACTTGAGAGTTTGAACTCTCAAAACTGAGCAACGAGTGAGTAAGTTCAGGATATCCATTTCATTCACACGAACGTGATGAACCGAATTGAATATCCGGTCGCAGGTACATGTACCTGCTGATTTGAACGTTTCCATTGCAGGAAACGATTCTCCATAGAAAGGAGGTGATCCAGCCGCACCTTCCGATACGGCTACCTTGTTACGACTTCACCCCAATCATCTACCCCACCTTCGGCGGCTGGCCCCTTGCGGTTACCTCACCGACTTCGGGTGTTGTAAACTCTCGTGGTGTGACGGGCGGTGTGTACAAGACCCGGGAACGTATTCACCGCGGCATGCTGATCCGCGATTACTAGCAATTCCGACTTCATGTAGGCGAGTTGCAGCCTACAATCCGAACTGAGACCGGCTTTTCTAGGATTGGCTCCACCTCGCGGCTTCGCTTCCCGTTGTACCGGCCATTGTAGTACGTGTGTAGCCCAGGTCATAAGGGGCATGATGATTTGACGTCATCCCCACCTTCCTCCGGTTTGTCACCGGCAGTCTGCTTAGAGTGCCCAGCTTGACCTGCTGGCAACTAAGCATAAGGGTTGCGCTCGTTGCGGGACTTAACCCAACATCTCACGACACGAGCTGACGACAACCATGCACCACCTGTCTCCTCTGTCCCGAAGGAAAGATCTATCTCTAGACCGGTCAAAGGGATGTCAAGACCTGGTAAGGTTCTTCGCGTTGCTTCGAATTAAACCACATACTCCACTGCTTGTGCGGGTCCCCGTCAATTCCTTTGAGTTTCAGTCTTGCGACCGTACTCCCCAGGCGGAATGCTTAATGTGTTAACTTCGGCACCAAGGGTATCGAAACCCCTAACACCTAGCATTCATCGTTTACGGCGTGGACTACCAGGGTATCTAATCCTGTTTGCTCCCCACGCTTTCGCGCCTCAGCGTCAGTTACAGCCCAGAGAGTCGCCTTCGCCACTGGTGTTCCTCCACATCTCTACGCATTTCACCGCTACACGTGGAATTCCACTCTCCTCTTCTGCACTCAAGCTCCCCAGTTTCCAGTGCGACCCGAAGTTGAGCCTCGGGATTAAACACCAGACTTAAAGAGCCGCCTGCGCGCGCTTTACGCCCAATAATTCCGGACAACGCTTGCCCCCTACGTATTACCGCGGCTGCTGGCACGTAGTTAGCCGGGGCTTTCTTCTCAGGTACCGTCACCTCAAGAGCAGTTACTCTCTCAAGCGTTCTTCCCTGGCAACAGAGCTTTACGATCCGAAAACCTTCATCACTCACGCGGCGTTGCTCCGTCAGGCTTTCGCCCATTGCGGAAGATTCCCTACTGCTGCCTCCCGTAGGAGTCTGGGCCGTGTCTCAGTCCCAGTGTGGCCGATCACCCTCTCAGGTCGGCTACGCATCGTCGCCTTGGTAGGCCTTTACCCCACCAACTAGCTAATGCGCCGCAGGCCCATCCACAAGTGACAGATTGCTCCGCCTTTCCTCCTTCTCCCATGCAGGAAAAGGATGTATCGGGTATTAGCTACCGTTTCCGGTAGTTATCCCTGTCTTGTGGGCAGGTTGCCTACGTGTTACTCACCCGTCCGCCGCTAGGTTAGTTAGAAGCAAGCTTCTAACTAACCCCGCTCGACTTGCATGTATTAGGCACGCCGCCAGCGTTCGTCCTGAGCCAGGATCAAACTCTCCATTAAAGACCAACCGAAGTTGGTTATAGAAAGAGCGATTAGCTCATTTTGAAACTGACGAGATAAAATATCTCATTGTTTGATTTTGCGAACAAAATCATTTTACTCACTCGTTGTTCAGTTTTCAAAGATCAAACATTCATTGTTTGCCTTAGAGTAACTCTCGTTCCCCTCAGCAACTTTTATAGTATATCATGCTATTCAGGTTTGTGTCAACACTTTTTTTAAAAGTGTTTTTCGCTTCTTTATTTCAACACTTGAAGCGACAAGAAAGAATATATCATATCTTCACTATATTGCGCAACTATTTTTTTTTGAAAAGACCCAGTTAAGTAACAATACACTCGATATAAAGCTCTCTTTGAAGCATAAGGTTAATGATCTCCCCCTCTACTTGAATCAACGGACGAGTCGGGTGATCTCGATCAGCAAAAATAATTTCCCCTGTACGGTTATCATTCAGACGCACCTTGGTTCCATTATTAAATTGGGTTAACTTTTGTATGAAGACTTGCACGACACTTGGGTCCAGCTTTCCAAATGATTCTGATTTAATTTGCTCTAGAACCAGATAAGGCGATTGGGCAGGTCGGTATGTTTTTTCTAGAGTCATGGCATGGAATACATCAGCCACCCCTACGATTTTAGCGTATATATGGATTTGCTCTCCCTTAAGGCGCAATGGATATCCAGTACCGTCCACTTTCTCATGATGCTGAAGAGCTGCCAAACGTACACCTTCGTTAATAGCCTTCACATTTTTAAGCAATTGGTATCCTAGTGATGTATGGAGGCGTACTTCTTCTTGCTCTTCTCGTGTTAGTTGGGAGGGCTTGTACAG
Source organism: Paenibacillus sp. FSL W8-0439 (assembly GCF_038008995.1). Classification (NCBI taxonomy): domain Bacteria; kingdom Bacillati; phylum Bacillota; class Bacilli; order Caryophanales; family Paenibacillaceae; genus Paenibacillus; species Paenibacillus sp. FSL W8-0439. The sequence goes on along the minus strand of NZ_JBBPAK010000001.1, from coordinate 11,094 downwards.
AATGGACGGGTCCATCTTAGCATTCCCTATATCATGAAGCAATCCGGCAAAAGCCACCTGCATCCAATCCTTTTGAGGCAACCCAATCCATTGTGCAATGGAGTAAGAGGTAAGGGAGGTTAGCACGGCATTGTGAAAAATATAGTCCACTTCGATCATAGCAGGCGGAGTATAGGTCATTACATTATAGCGTTGGATATGTGCCAGCAAGGACTCCAGTTGTCCGCGTAACTCATATATAGATAAATTAGAGACAAGTACGGATTGAAACGCATTCTTAACAAGCATCACCATTTTGTCATACTCATCCTGGAATTGTTCGGCTTCATCTCGCCCATCTAACGAAACTCCCTGCGATTCAGCTGTCCCAGATCGAACAGTGGCAGGCTCGCTACTGGATTTTGCAATATCATCCGTCCCTACCTCTACTTGTTGAATCAGGAACGCCTCTAAAATCTCTAAGTCACGTGGTAGCAAAATACGACCTTTCGGTAGCAGCAAGCTGCCCATTTCAGTAAAAACGTCGCTTTGCAATTTAAGTCCTGCTTTTAATTCGGATACGGGTACAGTTGTCATGGTCAACCTCTCTGTTCTCACAACAGCTGCTCCAGCTGCCAGTTATGATGTCATTATATTACTTGGAAATGATCCTGTACATTCATTTTATGCCATTTAAAACGTGCTAGTCTGAATTGGTCAACCTGAACAAGAAAAAAAGACTCTCTTGACCAAATAGCCAGAGAGTCTCTTCAATCTAAATGTGTTGCTTCTATATTCAGGGCTTATTCGTCCCCAGAAGATTCTGAACCGTTACCTTCCGTATCTTCTGCATTCGCTCCAAGAGTTGGTTCAGCAGATGACAGAGTTGGCTCCTCACCAGTTCCTCCATCCTCTAATAAATCCTCAAGCAGTTCATCTTGCTCCTCATTCTTGTTCGCCCGACAAACCGTTGCAACCGAATCATCATCGCGAATATTAATCAATCTTACCCCTTGCGTATTCCGACCCATCGTGGAGATTTCCCCCATGCTAGTCCGGATCAAGGTGCCACTAGCTGTAATAATCATCAAGTCCTCTTCCGCTTTTACTACCTTGAGGCCGACCACTGGACCATTTTTATCGGTAACGTTAATCGTCTTGATCCCCTTGCCTCCACGGCTCTGGATACGATAATCCACAGCAGGGGTACGTTTGCCATAACCCTTGGCCGTTACGATCAGAATATCCAGGTCGGTATTGACGATATCCATGCCGATTACAGCATCGCTTTCGTCAAGACTAATCCCTTTAACTCCTGTAGCGCTACGCCCCATAGATCGTACGTCACTTTCAGGGAAACGGATAGACATACCTTGTGCTGTACCGATAATCATTTCCTGCTGTCCATCAGTCAGCTTCACTTCGATCAGGGCGTCATCTTCACGCAAGTTAATGGCAATTAGGCCGCCTTTGCGGATATTCGCATAGTCATCAAGAGGTGTTTTCTTAATAATCCCATGTTGGGTCGCAAAGAATAGATAACTATCCTCCACAAATTCCTCAATTGGAATTACTGCATTGATCGACTCACCCTGCTCAATCTGAATCAGGTTAATAATCGGTGTCCCCCGAGCTGTCCGGCTTAAATCCGGAATCTCATAGGCCTTAATCCGGTATACCTTGCCCTTGTCCGTAAAGAATAACAAATGATGATGTGAATTCGTAATGAACAGATGCTCTACGAAGTCCTCATCTTTGGTATCCATACCTACTACACCACGACCACCGCGTTTTTGACTACGATACGTAGTAACAGGGAGGCGTTTGATATATCCAGTATGGGTTACAGTAATAATAACGTCTTCACGCGGAATGAGATCCTCATCCAGAATACTTTCTTCACCCACTGTAATTTCAGTGCGACGTTCATCGGCGAAGCGTCCTTTCAACTCATTCAGCTCTTCGCTAATGATGTTGAGTACCAGATGCTCATTCGCCAAAATTTCGCGGTATTCCATTATCTTTTGAATTAGCTCGTTATATTCGTTCTCGATCTTCTCACGTTCCAAACCGGTTAAGCGTTGCAGACGCATATCGAGAATAGCCTGAGCCTGCTCAAGAGTCAGTGAGAAACGCTCAATCAGTCCTTCACGGGCTGCTTCTGCAGTTTGGGAAGAACGAATCAAGGAAATAACTTCGTCCAGATGGTCAAGAGCAATACGCAAGCCTTCCAGAATATGTGCTCTAGCTTCGGCTTTTTTCAGATCAAATTCTGTCCGACGACGAATAACCTCAACCTGATGCTTGAGATAATAATACAAGACATCTTTCAGGTTCAAAATCTTCGGCTCATTGTTTACAATCGCAAGCATATTGATACCGAAATTGGACTGCATGGCCGTATGTTTAAACAAATTATTCAGAACGACGTTCGGGTTCACATCTCTACGCAACTCGATCACAATACGCATACCCGTACGGTCGGATTCATCGCGAAGATCCGTAATGCCCTCAATACGCTTGTCACGTACTAGTTCAGCAATTTTCTCGACCAGACGAGCCTTATTCACTTGGTAAGGCAGCTCATGCACGATAATCCGTGCTTTATTGCCAATTTCCTCTATGGTGGTCTTCGCACGCATAGTCACAGATCCGCGGCCAGTCTGGTACGCCTGACGAATGCCTGAGCGACCTAAGATATAACCTGCTGTCGGGAAATCGGGCCCTTGAATGTAATCCATAAGTTCCATCGGCGTAATGTCAGGGTTTTCGATCAGTGCTTGTACACCATCGATAACCTCTCCCAAGTTATGCGGAGGAATGTTGGTTGCCATACCAACTGCAATCCCGCCGACACCGTTAACCAGCAAGTTAGGATAACGTGCAGGCAATACGACAGGCTCGTTCTCTTCACCATCGTAGTTAGGCATAAAATCAACGGTCTCTTTGTTCAAATCACGGAGCATTTCCATGGCAATCTTGGACAGCCGTGCTTCAGTGTAACGCATTGCTGCTGCCATATCTCCATCCACGGAGCCAAAGTTACCGTGTCCATCCACCAACATATAACGCAAGGAAAAATCCTGCGCCATCCGCACCATCGTATCATATACAGCCGTATCACCATGAGGGTGATACTTACCGATAACTTCACCGACGATTCTTGCCGATTTTTTATAAGGCTTATCTGGCGACATGCCTAGCTCGGACATCGCGTACAGAATACGACGGTGTACCGGCTTCAGTCCGTCCCGCACATCAGGCAAGGCACGGCTAACAATAATACTCATGGCATAATCCATAAAGGATTCGCGCATTTCCACTCCGATATCCCTATTGATGATTTGCGAGTTATTTTGATCCGCCATGCTGGTCCTCCTTCTCATCCTTCAATACAGCGCTCTCTATGTGAAAAGCCTAACAAGACACTGCCTATATACTCCGCTCCTTGCGCAGGATTTTGGCTGAAATCCTCATCTGTATAATTATATTACTTTCACAAAAAGAGCACAATTAAACGCATTTGTCCTCTTTACAGCGTAAAACCCTCGTCATTCCCCTTCTGCCTGTAGCAGATTGCTATTTTCTTGTACAACTTACAAGCCCTGATTATAACAAATTCCCCTGAACTGGGGATTAGCCCCCACCCTAAGGGCCTTTTCCACATACAATACGTATACGGTCAGGGTTCTACTTAGCAAAATTCCGAAAAACGCCGTATTTCTCTATTATATCATTGTTTTACGCGCTTGTCCTTTAGTTTCCCTTGTTTTGTTAAAGGGTGTGAATTCCAGGTACATGACTCATAATTCGAAAAGAAAGGGATGAGAATACTTGTCTATTCAGCGAGTATCCAGTAAGTGGGCCAAAACAAATGCCATTCTTCCCCATCCGACATTGGCCGCTTATATACCGGAAACACGTTTGTACACGTTTGAGCATCTGAATGAAATGTTGGCGGTGTATGGAACTGTCTATATTAAGCCGGATAATGGTACCTACGGCAAAGGGGTTATGCGTGCAGAAAGGCAGACAGAGCAGCTTCCGCCGACAGAAGAAGGAATCATCGAGGAGAGAACTTGGTATGTACTTCGCTATGAAGTAGATATCCTCACCTTTGAAAGCCTGGATGAGCTGCATAGGGTGGTTTCTTCTCGTATAAAGAAACGTCCATATCTGATACAGCGCGGAATTCCTCTTCTTCAGCATGAAGCCCGTCCCTTCGATCTGAGGGTATTGACCCAGATGAACTTGAGACATCACTGGGAAACAACGCTTATTGTAGGACGTGTAGCTGCTCCTGACAAAGTCGTCACCAATCATCACAGCGGTGGGACAACGCGTTTTTTCAATGAACTGGTGGCTCCATATATGGATGTAAAGGAAGCCGTACGACTGGAGCAAAAATTATCGAAAATGGGAGAGCGAGTAGCCTGGCAGCTACAAAAAAGATACCCTCGTTTAAGGGAAATCGGGTTAGATGTGGGATTGGACCAGCAAAACTATCCATGGATTTTGGAGGTCAATACAAGACCAGCCATCAAAGTGTTCGCTTCCCTCCCAAATAAAAGCCTCTATCATAAAATATTCAGATATGCAGTAGGCTACGGCCGGTATACGGCATCCACAGGTAAACCTGTACGCTCTAAGAAAAAGGCCTAAAACATTGAAATTAAATATTCAAATCCATCCGGGCTGGTTAATGACAAGAAAAGGGACGCCCATTTGGGCGCCCCTTGTACACTCTTGCTTATACAACCCTAATGAACAGATAACATAGCCATCAGGATGGAATAACACACATTAGAAATCTAGGTTTTTCACGTACTTCGCATGTTCTTGGATAAAGTCACGGCGAGGCTCTACATTGTCACCCATTAAGGTATTGAACAGTGTATCAGCCAGCATCGCGTCACTGACAGTTACCTGCAGCATTGTACGGCTCTCTGGGTCCATCGTGGTTTCCCAAAGTTGGGTCGCATTCATCTCACCCAAACCTTTATAGCGCTGTACATTGTACTTCGCATTTTCTCCAAATTCCTTGATGATCTCGTCACGTTCCGCTTCAGAGTTCGCATAACGCACAACTTTGTTACGCTCAACTTTGAATAGTGGTGGCTGAGCAATGTATATATAGCCTGCATCAATGATTTTGCGCATGTAGCGATAGAAGAATGTCAGCAACAATGTGCGAATATGAGCACCATCGACATCGGCATCTGTCATGATAATAACCTTGTGGTAACGGGCTTTGCTGATGTCAAAATCATCTCCAATCCCTGTACCCATTGCTGTTACCATTGACCGTATTTCATCACTGGACAAAATACGGTCCAAGCGTGCCTTTTCCACATTCAGGATCTTACCGCGAATTGGCAAAATCGCTTGAAAGTGACGATCACGCCCCTGCTTGGCCGATCCCCCTGCTGAGTCACCTTCGACGATGTACAGTTCACTGATCGAAGCATCCTTAGAGGAGCAATCCGCCAGCTTACCTGGGAGCGAACTGATTTCCAGCGCACTTTTGCGACGTGTAAGTTCACGCGCTTTGCGTGCTGCTTCCCGGGCACGAGCTGCTTGTAACGATTTATCAACTACACGGCGGGAGACGGACGGGTTCTCCTCCAGAAATTCCTGAAGTTTCTCTGCGAACAGGGACTCGACAATTCCTCGAACTTCACTGTTGCCAAGCTTTGTTTTAGTCTGACCCTCAAACTGTGGTTCAGGAATTTTGACGGAGATAATCGCTGTCAAACCTTCGCGTACATCGTCACCAGTCAAATTGGCATTGTTGTCCTTAATTAAGCCATTTTTGCGTGCATAATCGTTAATAATCCGGGTTAATGCACTCTTGAAACCTGATTCATGAGTTCCGCCCTCATGAGTATTGATATTGTTGGCGAAAGAATAAATATTCTCGGTATAGCTGTCGTTATATTGCAATGCAACTTCGACTTGAATCATGTCACGAGAGCCTTCGACATAAATCGGCTGTTCATGCAGGGCTTCTCTTTTTTGATTCAGAAACTGCACATACTCACTGATTCCACCCTCATAGTGGAATGTATCGCTGGCGCCTGTCCGTTCATCGGTCAAGCTAATTGCAATGCCTTTGTTCAAGAAAGCCAGCTCACGAATCCGCGTCTGCAGCGTATCATAGTCATATACGGTCGTTTCGGTAAAGATTTGTTCGTCTGGATAGAAGGTCGTTTGGGTACCTGTCTCTTCAGTGTCACCGATGACTCTGACATCATACTGTGGAGCACCACGATGGTATTCCTGCTCATATACATGTCCATCCCGTTTAACATGAACAATCATTTTGCTGGAGAGCGCGTTCACCACGGATACACCAACCCCGTGCAGACCACCAGACACCTTGTACCCTCCGCCTCCGAATTTACCACCTGCGTGAAGTACGGTCATTACGACTTCCAGCGCTGATTTTTTCATTTTGGCGTGTTCACTTACCGGAATACCGCGGCCGTTATCTGTAACGGTAATGCTATTATCTTTGTGAACGACAACTTGAATGCTGTTACAATAACCCGCCAGCGCTTCGTCAATACTGTTGTCCACAACTTCCCAGACCAGATGATGGAGCCCCTTGGCGCTCGTGGAGCCAATATACATCCCGGGACGTTTCCGAACCGCTTCCAGGCCTTCGAGGACCTGAATCTCGCCCGCATCATAAGACGGTTGATTCATAGACATGCCTTTCACCTACTTCTATAGATTTCTATGGTTAAGCATTGGCAACAAACTGGTTTGCCCGCTTTTTGAGTGTTGTTGAGGAGATGGGGGAATAATACACCGTATTCTGAGTCACTACGATGGACTTGGCTTCCTCTTCGCCAATCATCTCGACATGCTTTTGCTGTTGGGCGTGGTTCACGTATTGTTTGGAGATTTTAGAGGATTTTTCAATCGAGATATCGAAAATAGCCACAAGCTCGGACGAGCGGATGATCTTTTCTCCACCCAGATGAATATACATAGCAGTCACTCACTCCTTAGTGTTCCACATGCCCGTCGTGGACGTGATAAATATGGGCACCCTTAAGTCGTTCTGCGTTCAACGTCTCAATCCCGGTTGCCGTGATAAAGGTCTGTACCTTGCTTTGGAAAGTCTCGATCAGTTGAGTCTGACGATAGGGGTCCAGCTCAGACAATACATCATCCAGTAGCAGGATAGGATACTCCCCAATTTCCTCATGAATTAATTCTATTTCGGCCAGCTTCAAAGACAGGGCCGTCGTCCGCTGCTGCCCCTGAGAGCCATACGTATGCACTTCTCTGCCGTTAATGGCAAAGGCCAAATCATCACGATGGGGTCCCGCCAAAGTCATGCCACGGCGGATTTCCTGTTCCCTCATTTGGGATAACTTTATCATAAATCGCTCCAATAAGACAGCTTCATCTTCTTCCTCTGGCTCACCGAAGGAGGGAACATAGGTTAATTTTAACTCTTCTGTCCCCCCTGCAATCCCTTCATGAATGGCTTGGGCCCACTTTTGTAGCTTTGTTATAAATTGTTTCCGCTTTTTTACAATTTTAACACCATGCTCAACAAGTTGCTCATTCCATACCTCCAGCATCAGCTGCACGGACGCCATATCTTTACCCCAAGCTTGCTTGAGCAGATTATTTCGCTGAACCAGCACTTTCTGATATTGCTGCAAATGATACAAATATCCTGGCGCAACCTGTCCGATTTCCATGTCAAGAAACCGGCGGCGAACCCCCGGTGTTCCTTTGACAATTTCCAGATCTTCGGGCGCAAACATGACCACGTTTAACGAACCGATAAAATCGCTCAGCTTTCGCTGCTCTAGCCCGTTGATCTTTGCTTTTTTGCCTTGTGTGGATAACGAGAGATCCAATCTGATTTTCCCGTATTTTTTATCCACATCGGCAGCTAGATGGGTGGAAGTAGCCCCGAAAGAAATTAATTCCTTATCGCGGGACGTTCGGTGACTTTTAGTTAAAGCCAATACAAAAATCGCCTCAACCAGATTCGTTTTGCCTTGCGCATTTTGTCCGATCAGCAAATTAACGGGCCCGAATTCATTCAGCTCCAGCTGTTGATAGTTCCGGTACTGCTGCAAAACAATGTTGTTCACAAACACATAGGGTCCCCCTTGTTATTCCGCACCTAAAAGGAGTCCTTGCCGTTCAGGCGATCATGCTCCTGCCGTAACCTCGAAACGTCCAATGTCCTCTACTTCTACGGTATCGCCTGGGTACAATTTTCTCCCCCGACGTTCTTCTGGCTCACCATTAACGCGGACTTGTCCCTCCTGCAGCAGGGCTTTAGCCATGCCTCCTGTGGATACACAATCGGCTAATTTCAAAAATTGATCGAGCTTGATGTATTCGGTCTGTATAGATATTGGTTTCAAGGCCTGTTCATCCTTTCGCTTGTTCGGGTGGGTGACGCTAGTTGGTTGTGCGATATGGCAGGATGATGTACAGCGCATTGCTGGAATCTGCCGGTTTTAAAATAATGGGGCTCATAATGCCAGTAAAAGCAATCGTCAGCTGCTCGCTGTCAATCACCTTCAGCACGTCGAGCATATATTTGGAGTTGAACGAGATTTTGAGTGGCTCTCCCTCAAATTTAGACACATTTACTTCCTCACGCACTTTACCAAGCTCAGATGAGCTGGAGGAAATCTCTAGATCACCGTTTTCCAACGATTGCATTTTTACAATATTCGTTTTTTCCTCACGGGACAACAAATAAGCACGGTCAATAGACTCGCTCAAACTTTTTGTGTCCACAACCAGTTCTGTTTTGTAGGAAGTCGGAATAATTCTAGAAGTATCAGGATAGGTGCCGTCCAAGATGCGGGAATAAAATAACACGCGATCCACCTTAAATAATACCTGATTGTCCGCTACGACGATATCCACAAGCATATTTTGATCCGGAATAATTCTGCTCAGCTCATTGAGCGTTTTACCTGCAATGACAACATTGCTAAAACGCAAGCCTTCAGAGGTCTCCAAATGAGCGCTGCGGGTGGCAAGGCGGTGGCGGTCCGTGGCGACAAATTTCAATTCACCCTCAGCCAGATTCCACAATACACCCGTCAAAATAGGTGTCGTTTCATGGGTAGAGATGGAGAATACCGTCTGTTTAATCATATTTTTAAGCAAATCACCTGGCACAGAGATGACTTGATTTTCTTCAATGTTGGGCAGCACCGGGAATTCCTCAGGGTCCAAACCAACGATTTGAATTTCAGTAGCACCGGATGAGATAAAGGTTTGGAATTGGTCTTTTACCTCCATGCGGATCTCCTGAGACGGCAACTTTTTAATAATTTCGACAAAGAATTTAGCGGGCAGCACTACACTGCCAGGTTGTTCGATCTGAACGACAGTTTGGTCACCATCCTCCATCGGAATAAAGGATTGAATAGAGATGTCTGTATCGCTGGCGGTCAGTGTGACTCCCTGGTGATTCACATCCAGCTTAATACCACTCAGAATTGGAATGGTGGTCCGACTGGATATCGCTTTGGATACATGTTGTATAGCCTCGTTCAAAACGTTTTTCAGAATGCTAATCTTCATAAGTTCCTCCTACGGGTTTTAATCCTGCAAGCACGCGTTGACGCGGGCCTTATATAGGTGATGTATATCTTTAAAATATATTAGTAATAGTAATAGGCGCACTGAATATGTGGATAACTATCTGTAACCCTAATAAAATCAAGCCTATCCACATGTGTATAAATTGTGTATAGGCTCTGAACTTGTTCAGGTTGGATTTTTGATTTTTTCTATTAGGTTGTTGATAACTTTAAATAGATCCTGATCCACTTGAATGGATTTGGAGATTTTTTCGTGAGCATGAATGACAGTCGTGTGATCACGTCCACCAAAAGCTTCGCCGATTTTCGGCAAGGAATAGTCGGTTAGCTCACGGGAAAGATACATGGCAATCTGCCGTGGAAAAGCTACAGCCTTCGTCCGCTTACGCGCTTTAAAATCCTCTAGCCGTAGATTATAAAATTCCCCGACTTGATGCTGTATATCCTGAATCGTGATCATTTTTGGACGGCTGGATGGGATAATATCCTTTAACGCCTCAGCCGCGAGATGGCTTGATACATCCTGATTGGTTAAGGAAGAATAAGCGACAACGCGAATGAGCGCCCCCTCCAGCTCACGGATGTTTGTATCAATTTGATTTGCAATATACATCATGGCCTCATTAGGAATATCCAGGTTTTCTGCCCGCGCCTTTTTCCGAAGAATAGCAATTCTCGTCTCCAAATCCGGCGGTTGAATATCCGTAATAAGTCCCCACTCGAAGCGAGAGCGTAGCCGTTCTTCCAGCGTTGGAATTTCTTTAGGCGGTCGATCGCTTGAGATTATAATCTGCTTGCGTTCCTCATGAAGCGCGTTGAACGTATGGAAAAATTCCTCTTGCGTCGATTCCTTGCCCGCAATGAATTGAATATCATCAATGAGCAAAATATCAATGTTGCGATATTTATTCCGGAAACTCTCTCCGCGGTTGTCCCTGATGGCATTAATGAACTCGTTCGTAAACTTCTCCGACGATAAATAAACGACCTTGCTGGTCGGATTATGCTCCAAAATATAGTGACCGATAGCATGCATCAGATGCGTTTTCCCCAGACCTACACCACCGTATAGAAACAGCGGATTGTAAGCTTTGGCCGGCGCCTCGGCGACGGCCAGCGATGCCGCGTGGGCAAAACGGTTCCCCGATCCAATGACAAATGTATCGAATGTATATTTGGGATTCAGCATATGGGATACAGCTTCTTCTTGAACGACCGGCTGCTGCTGAGGTTGTTGCTGAAGGTCGACCTCGGCGGGCTTGTTCTCTTCAATAACGAACTTGACCTCTAAATGTTTGCCCAAAATCTCATAAACCGTTGCTCCGACTAACTTGGTATAGCGGCTTTCAAGCCATTCCACGGCAAAAGTTGTCGGTGCAGAAATCACAATGGAGTGGTCATTTAGTTTCGCTGCCTTGGTAGCCTTAAACCAAGTGTCGTAACTCGGCTTACTCAGCTTGGTTTGTATGATGGATAGAATTTGCTGCCATAGTTCAGAGGTATGGCTGTCCAC